>NZ_JAESVA010000001.1 GCF_020621385.1 Acidisoma cellulosilyticum
GGCAAAGGCTCAGTTTGCTGTCATGTTCGGCGAACGCCTCAAACGGGCAGCCGCATAGCAATGTTCGACAGCACCGGCCAAACACGAAATTCCTGACACTCCCTCAAAAAAGACCGTCTGGCCAGGTCGCAGCAAAGCATAAGCGGCATCGGCAATCGCACGCTTCGCCTCGATATGCCGCTGCTCGCGCAGGTCAAAGGCCAATTCGGACCCCGTCGCCTGCATCAGCCGGGCGCCACCATGCACCCGTTCGATAACGCCCTCTTCCTCCAGCAGCTTGAGGTCGCGCCTGATCGTGGGCTCGGACGCGCCGGTGGCGACAGCCAGTTCCTGAATGGTCTGGGAGCCTGCCTGGTAAAGCTGCCTGCGAATGGCGTCGAGCCGATCTGACTGCAAGAGATTGCCTATTGATTGATCGTCGCGATCATAGTCACGCGACGATAAGATCAATGTCAATCATATTTATGATCTTTTTTGATCATTATGCTCCGATCCAGCCTCTGCCGGATAGGACAGCCCGACATGCGAACAGAAAAAAGGGCGCCTTGCGGCGCCCTTTTCCGGCAATCCCGTTAAGGGATCAGTTGTAACGCCAATAGCCATGCGGGTGACCGTGATCGTGATACCAGGAGCGATGATGGTAATGATGGTGATTGTGGTAGTAATCAGCGTGAGCCGCCGAAACAGTACCCGCAACCGCACCGGAAAGAGCAAGCACCATCAGCACCGGCCGTAAGTTTCGCGCGATAAATTTCATAATCTATCTCCCGTTCAATTCTGAGAACCACGTTGAATTCTGTGTTCGTCAGCTGGAATTATAGATGTGGCCGAAACGGCTTTCCTTCAAGTCCGAAATGCTTCACAGCAACACTGCGTCACGTAATGCCTCGCAACGGCCACAACACCGCGGCGATAGCAGGGCGCCCACCTAGATAGGGGCAGCTTTCGGCTCTGAAAGGGTGGTTAGAGCATTCATTTCCGTGAGGATCATGACGCGGTCGCGGCCGCCGCGCTTGGCCTGGTACAGCGCGTCATCCGCGGCCGCGATGACCCTTGCCGCCTCGGCGCATGATGACGGCTCGACCAGCGCCACGCCGATGCTGATGGTGACGATTCCGGCCGAATGCGCCTCATGCGGCAGGCGCAAATCCCGCACCGCCCGGCGCAACCGCTCGGCGAATTCCGCAACCGCAGCCCCATCCGGCAAGGACAGCAAAGCCACGAATTCCTCGCCACCATAGCGGTAGATGCGACCCCCGACGGAGGTCAGCACCGTCTTGAGCGCTTGGGCAATCTGGCGGAGGCAGGCATCGCCCTGCGGATGGCCGTAGCGGTCATTGTAGGATTTGAAATGATCGGCATCCATCATGATGACCGCCAGCGCCTGCCGCCGCCGCGATGTCTCCATCATCTGCGCAGCCAGCCTTTCGTCGAAGGCGCGCCTGTTCTCAACCCCGGTCACAGCGTCGAGCATCGCGGCCTGACGATAGAGGCGGACAGTCCGGTCCCGCACCAATCCGATCAGCCCGATCGCCAGCAGCAAGGTTGTGACGAGTGAGACCAGATCCGTCAGCACAAGACCGCGCAACCGCAGCAGATGCGCGGTGGCTGGCGGCGGTGCGATCAGGTTGAACCCGGCCCAGAAGAAATAGACCCCGGCCTGCAGGGCCAATAGGCCAGCCATATAGAGGCGGAGCGCCGGATTTTCTCGCGCAAAAATCCAGACCTCACGCCCGGCGACGAGGAAAAACAGGCCGAGGACCGCGTTGGCGACGGTGATGCGAAGACCTATGCTGCCAAAGAAAGGCAGGATGGCGAAAAAGCACCACAGCAGCAGTGGCAAGGGTAGCAGAACCGGCCAAATCACCCTGCCGCGCAAACGACGGCAGGCAAACCACAAGCCAAAGCCGGCGGCTTCGATCAGCCCGTTCGACAGGATCAGGGAGAGCGGCTGCGGCAGGGTAAAGCGTATGATGATGCCGAGGCCGGCACCCAGGGTCCCGCCACACATCCAAAGCAGCGAATCCTCGCGCCGCGCATCCAGCCAGGTGACGAAATAGCTGACGCTGACCAGCAGGATGATGAGGAGATGGATGACAAGGATCGTGGCCGGGTCAAGCACCATCGGCGAGGCGTCGTCCTTATACCGGGGAACTGCTGACTAAGCGCAGGCGCCAGGCATCATTGCCAGCGCCAGCTTGCACAGACCTTCTACCACTGAATCTGCGTGCCCAAACCGAAAAGCTGTGACTGGACATTATTATGTTCGGTACCGGCATCGCCGGTTGCGAAGTCATAGCCGCCCTGCTGGCGCGTGCCGAAAAGGTAATCGGCAAACAAGTTGACGCCCGGCACCAGCGTATAGGTCAAGCCGGCGGCCAGACCGTTATTCTGCTGCTGTCCCGTCGTCAGGCCAGCACCGGTGATGGTGGCGCCGGAACCGGTATCGATGCCGCCCGGCAGATCACCGGTCTGGGTGAAGCGATAGAAGCTCGCCCCCAGCACGACCGGCCCCAGCGCATATTGCGCGCCGGCCATCCAACCGATCGCCTTGCTGCCGCCGTCGGGCTCCAACTGGAAGGTGAAGCCGTCCGCCATATTGAAGGCGCCGGTCACGGC
This sequence comes from Acidisoma cellulosilyticum, assembly GCF_020621385.1. Lineage (GTDB taxonomy): Bacteria > Pseudomonadota > Alphaproteobacteria > Acetobacterales > Acetobacteraceae > Acidisoma > Acidisoma cellulosilyticum. The sequence goes on from NZ_JAESVA010000001.1 coordinate 2,620, forward strand.
ATTGCCGCCGACCGTGAGTCCGCCATAGGTCAGCGTCGCGCCGCCCGTGAAAATGCTCATGTCCTTATAGCCGGTGACACCCTTGGGATCGCCGGTGTTCGCGACCTGGCCGGCGGTCGTGTAGTCCAGCCCGATCTGCAGCCCGACAGGTCCAAGGGCCTGAGTATATTGCCCACCGATATCAAGCATATTGCGCGGCATGCCGCCCGCGATCGGCGTCGCCGAGGTCGTAACCGCCGGGGCGTAATTCGAACCCGTCTGGTTCGGCGTGAAGCCGGCAGAGAATTGGAAACCGGCCAGGGCCGGCGACAGATAGACGATCTTATCGCTGGCCTGATCATAGGCCGCACCGCTATCCGGGAAGGGATAGACCGGATTGGCGGCCGAAGGAATCATCCCCTCGATATCGCCGTTCCAACCGCCGTCATTGAAGCCTTCGAAAAAGCCCGTCTCGGTCAAAACCGAGGGACCGTTCTGCTGACCGAAGCTGATCTGACCCAGTTGCGGCAGACCGAGATAGCCGTAAGCCTGAAAGACGTACAGCGTCTCGCTGCTCGCCGATGCGCTGCCGTTCGTGCGGATTTCGGCGGAGGCGCCGTAATGCAGCCCATTGGGCGCGACACCCTGAAAATTGGGATAAAGGCGTAGATAGCCGAGGAAGCTGCTGGTCGAGGTCTTGGTGCCGCCAATATTGTCGAGGGAGGAGCCTTCAACCCCGGCGTACCAGTTGACGCGGCCATTGAGATGCACGGCCACCTGGCCGGGTGCGAGATTGGTATCGGGCGTGGCCTGGGCCAAAGCCGGGGCCGCGCGACCCAGGCCAGCCAGCAGGATGACGGTAGCGACGCTACCGAGCCATAAGCCACGCATAACCCTCTCCTTCTCCGCCACTGACAGTGCTTTACGTCTCGGCAGGGCGAGTCGCGACATGACAATCCAGGCTAGCCTCGCAGGCTTTAAATCTCAGCGCATAACCGACGACAATGGGGGCCTCCGCTCAGGACCCCGGCTCAGAACGCAGGGCTCACACAGGGGTGAGCTGGCCTTCTAAAGTAGCCCGGCCGCGATATTGACGGTCAGAGCCAGAATGACCGTGTTGAAGGTGAAACCCACGAAGCCGTGCAAGGTTGCCAGTCGGCGGATCTTCCGCGCGGTGATATCGACATCGGATACCTGAAAGGTCATGCCAAGGACCATCGCGAAATAAAGAAAATCGAGATAGTCCGGCTCGGGTTCATGCGGAAAATCCAACCCGCCGTCCATGGCATCGCTGCCGTCGGAATAGGAATAGAATTCGTGGGCATAGCGCAGCGCGAAGATGAGCTGCATCGTGAGCCAGGAGAGTATCAGCGTAACGATCACCAAAGCGAGGTGAAAGGCCTTGGTCTCGCCCTTCAGGCTGCTGATATTCTTGAACTCGATCACCACGACAAGAACGCTGGCGACGATCGCCGCGAGCGAGATGGTGAAGACCGTCCATTCCCCCGCCTGCTGGGCTTTGGCCCGCGCCGGCATGTCGATCGGTGATGTGCGGACCATGGTGATCCCCCACAGCACCAGCAATACCAAGGCGCCGATATCCCAGCTCAGCACCAGATGCCCCTGCCCGCCGGCCTCGGCCTTAATGAACCCGCGCGGCAACAGCAGAGCAGCCGCAAGGCCGGCAATGACAGCCGCGCCGAGCTGAATGCGGCTGGTCAGGAAAAGGGGAAGCTGCTTCATGAAATTCCCGCCGCTCGGCCCGGAAAGCCGGTTCAAAACAAGATCATAAATGCCCTCGCTGCGCTGTGACACAAGGGCCGCTTGCACGCGGCTCTGGTCTCTGCGACTGCAATGCCATAACGATCCGGGGAGATAAAAATGTCGCCGTCACCAAGCGCTCATGCCGCAGAAACCTCAGGCTGGACGGGGCGACCCAACCATCGCCGTTGGCTGCAGGCCCAGGCCGATGCGCTGCTGCGCCAATTCCAATTCGTCTCCATCGACAAAGCGGGCGGCTTTTTTGACCTCGACATCGCGGGACAACCGCGGCGGGAGACCCAGATCCGTGAATTGGTGACGACGACGCGGGTGACCCACTGCTTTGCCATCGCCCATATGATGGGCTGGCCCGGCGCCGACGCGCTGGTGCGGCATGGTCTGACAGCGCTTTGGGACCTTCATCGCGACGCGGTTCATGGTGGCTATCGCTGGCAGGCCGGGCCGGGCGCAGATGACAGCAAGCAAGCCTATGGCCATGCCTTCGTCCTGCTGGCGGCGAGCACGGCCAAGATGGCCGGCTTCGCCGAAGCGGATGCTATTCTGGCCGATGTCACCCAGGTTCTGAACCAGCATTTCTGGGAAAGCGACCCTGGCGCGACGGCCGAGGAATTCGCCGCAGACTGGAGCCCGATCAGCAACTATCGCGGCCAGAACGCCAATATGCATCTGACGGAAGCCCTGATGGCAGCCTTCGAGGCGACCGGCGAGCGTGACTACCTCAGCAAAGCCGAGAGCATCGCCGATCTGATCATCAACCGCCTTGCCCGCGCCCATGCCTGGCATGTGATCGAGCATTTCGACAGCGTCTGGCGGCCTGATTTCAACTATCGCGGCTCGGACATGTTCCGCCCTCAAGGCACGACGCCGGGCCATGCTTTGGAATGGTCGCGGCTGATCGCGCAGCTGCATATTTTGGGCGGCCGGCACAAAAGCTGGATGCCGGAAGCGGCGGCCGGTCTGTTCCGCCAGGCCGTGACCGATGGCTGGGATCGGGCGACGGGCGGCTTCTATTACACGCTCGACTATGCCAATGCGCCGCTGATCCGGGATCGGCTGTGGTGGCCTTGTTGCGAAGGTGCGGCGGCGGCGGCCTTCCTGGGGCAGATCAGCGGCGATGCTTTCTACGAAGGCTGGTATCGCCAGATCTGGGATTGGTCAGCGCAGCGTCTGGCGGACCCTGTGCATGGCGGCTGGAATCCGGAGCTGGACGACAGCCTGACACCGCGCCCCCGCTTCTTCACCGGCAAGCCCGATATCTATCATCTGCTGCAAAGCTTTCTCATTCCGCTTTATCCGGCGGAAGGCAGTCTGGGGGAGATGGTGCGCCGCCTGGGCTGACGCCTGATTGTACCGAGCCAGGTTGAGCGAACGGGGCCCTATCAGCTTCTGCCCCGTTCCCTCCGGGCATAATGCCTTTCGACATGACATCTCAACCCAATGACCGCTTCACCCACCCGAAAGCATGATTGGCCTGGCACCAGGCTTGTGGTTTTATCCTGATAAGACCTGACGAGAATTCTACAGCCCTTGCTGAAAAAATCCTGTGAATTCAGGGATTGAATATGGGGAATGACTGCATTCCCCTCAATCGCTTTGTTATTCTCACAAGCCTGACGGAAATGCTCAGCGCAGGGAGCGTGCGGAACTGCCATCTCAGGTTGTCGTCCTGATCGGCCCCTAGATTTTGACCTTGCACCCCCGCCGATCATGATTCGGCAGGGCAGACGCCAGGATACCGCGCAGTATCAAATAGGCCGAGCAACCACCCGTATCGCGCGCGGCATCGCTGCCCGCTGAGAGAACACCCCCAATCGCTCGCGGAAAGTTGCCGTGATTCTTTGGTTAAATCCCTTGCATTAACGCGAATGAGACGACAGTAGAGTATCGCCGTGGACTTCAACCGGCCTTCGCCTCATTTTACTTTCAGCAGTGGTAACGGCCGGACAATAATGAGTGTTCTCCTTGTGGAAGATGAATGGCTAATTCGGACCATCATGGCCGAGGAATTGACCGAAGCCGGCTTCGAGGTGAAATCCTTCGAGACCGGGGATGACGCGATGTCCGAACTCGCGGCCGACGTTCCGGATTTCGATGTTCTGGTGACGGACATCCATATGCCAGGCCAAACGGATGGAATTGCGCTCGCCAAATCGGTTCGCGCGCGGTTCCCGAATGTGCCGATCATCTACACGACAGGCCGCCCCGATGCGCTGGAGCGGGCCCATCTGCCGGGCGGCAATGTCGTCACCTTGGTGAAGCCTTACAAGCCGAGCCGGTTGATCGAAGCGATCCGCAACGTCCTCAACTAACCGTCCTCGACATCGTTTCAGAGAGCCGCCAGCAGCGACTGAGACGACGCAACCCAACCGAAAATTCCGCCCTGAGCCTTGATCATGGCCAAGGCGCTCGCATGAAATTCCGGAAAATACGAACCGGTGCAATCCGACAGCACCAGGCAGTCGAAGCCGCGATCATTGGCTTCCCTGACAGTGGTGTGAACGCAGACCTCCGTCGTAACTCCGGTCACGATCAGACGGTCGATGCCACGCCCGCGCAGAATGGCTTCCAGGTCGGTCGCGAAGAAAGCGCCTTTGCCCGGCTTGTCGATGACCGGTTCGCCGGGGATCGGCGCCAGCTCAGCGATGATGCCGTGACCGTCCTCGCCGCGAACCAGGATACGGCCCATGGGACCGGCATCGCCGATCTTGGTCGGAAAATTGCCGCGGCGATGCTTGGCGGGCGACAGGTCCGAGAGGTCCGGCCGATGGCCTTCACGCGTATGCACCACGACCATGCCGGCAGCCCGCGCCGCCTTCAGCACGGCAGCGGTCGGCGCAATCGCCGTCCTTAACAACCCGACGTCGTTGCCGAGCGCATCGCCGAAGCCCCCCGGCTCCAGAAAATCGCGCTGCATATCGATGATGACGAGGGCTGTCGTCGCAGGAACGACAGGAAAATCATAGGGTTCGGCGGCAACGGAGGCTGTTTCGGCTGAAGGGCTCACATTCCGCTCTCATCTTGTCGACAAGATGAGACTAGCGGCCGCCCCGGAGGGATGCAATGACGATCTCCTCCGAAGCAGCCGCCTCAGCCTAGTCGTAGAAGCCGGGCGCCTGGGTGAAGCTCGGCCAGGCGTCGGGATCATGTCCCGTGACGACCTTCGCCCCTTCCCGCTCGGCCAGGGTGCGAAGTTTACGGACGGAGCGGACGGTATCGACGGTCGAAGCCAGGAACCCCGGCAGCGACTTCTCGTTCCAATGGTCCAAAGTATAGGCGGCATCCACCGTCAGCAGCAGCTTGCCGGATTTGGGCAAGCTCACCAGGAAGGATTGATGCCCCGGCGCATGGCCGGGCGTGAAGACCGTCCGCAGCACGCCGTCACCATAGACATCGAAAAAATCATCCTGATGGCCGTTCAGGAACTGCCATGTCAGCCCGGGCCGGTCGAAATCCTTCCGGATATAGCCGCCGGCCGCGAACCAATCAGGCGTATAGGCATATTCATATTCCGAGCGCTGCACGATATGCGTCGCATTCGGAAAACGACCGACCGCACCGGTGTGATCCAGATGCAGATGGGACTGCACGACATAGCGCACGTCCTCTGGCTTGATGCCCATGGCGTTCAATTGCTCGACGCAGCCGTCGCTGGTCTTCATGACCGGCCAATAGACTTGGGTGATGCCCTCTCCCCACCAGCCGACCGGGTCAGTTGCACATTCAACCGCATTTCCGCCGTCGATGACGATATGGCCTTTGGGATGCGTGATCAAAAACCAAGGCACGGGAATGGCATAGTCCGCGCCATTCCCTTCGTTCATCTTGATGTTGTGGACTTTGCATTTGAGAATGCCGGACTGAAACATATAAAGCCGCACTTCGGTCATTTTCCCCGCCTCTTTTTATTTTTAAGCTGCATTCACGCAAAGCATCAGAAAGCTTCGCGATAAAGCGCCAAAGCGTCCGCTTCCGTCACCTCCACCGGATTATTGATGAGGAGACGTGACTGCTTCATCGCGTCCGACGCCAGCAGGGCGAGCGAATTGTCGGTGACACCGACATCGCGCAACCGTCGCGGCGCGCCGCTGTCATTCATCAGCCGTTCCATCTCTTCGACGAAATCCTGACTGCGTGCGGCTGTATCGCGCCCCGCACGCGCGCCGAGCAGCACGTCCGACAGTTCGGCATACAGCGGTGCGGCAGCGGCCATATTGAAGCGCAGCACGGGCCCGAGCATCAGTGCATTCGAAAGCCCATGCGGCACATGGTAATGGCCACCCAGCGGATAGGCGAGCGCATGGACCGCCGCGACCGGCGCATTGGCGAAAGCCTGTCCCGCGAGCGTCGCACCCAGCAACATCGCCTCGCGCGCTGCACGATCCTTACCGTCGCGGCAGGCCGCGACCACATTGCTGCCCAGAAGCCGCAGCGCCTCGCGCGCCAGCGCATCCGACAGCGGGTTCTTTTTGAATTTGCTGGTATAGGCCTCGATCGCATGCACCATGGCATCGATCCCGGTCGCCGCCGTATGCACGACCGGCAGCCCAACCGTCAGCTCCGCATCGAGCAACGCCAGATCGGCATAGAGCTGCGGTGAGACCACGCCCATCTTGGTCGTTTCACCCGTGGTGATGATCGAGATATTGGTGACTTCCGATCCGGTACCGGCGGTCGTCGGGATCAGCGCCAGCGGAAGCCGGGACCCCGTCACCTTACCGATGCCATACATCTCCGCCAGCGGCTGCGCGCTTGCGACCAGAACAGCGCAGAGCTTGGCGATATCGAGCGAGGAACCGCCGCCCAGCCCCACGACAATCTCGGCCTTCGCGGCGCGCGCCTGCTCGGCACAGTCATGCACGATGGCTTCCGGCGGATCAGCAACGACACCGTCAAAGACCGTGACCGTAAACCCGGCTTCCGTCAGGCTGGTAAGAACGGGGTCAGCCAACCCTGCCCGGCGGACGCCCATATCGGTCACGACCATGACGCGCCGCGCGGCGAAGCGCGCCGCCAGAATTTCGCCCAGCCGCCGCGCGCCGGACCATTCGACCAGGATCGACGGCACGGTGCGGAATTCGAAATTGGGAACCATCGTTTCCATCGGCATTTGCCTTCTTGTCTTTGGGCTGTTCCGCCCGCGGGATCGGGTAGGTCCGCGCAACACCTGCGCGGATGACAGCTAAAGGAAACCCGGCCTTTCTGTGTCATGCGCGGACACCGCCGGTGAGGCTTGTTCCACGAACCTACCCGGTCGAGCAGCCAGTCGTCAGTCTACCAAATCAGCGTAGAGGGCGGTGCTGAGATAGCGCTCGCCGTAGGACGGAATAATCGCCACGATCAGCTTGCCTGCATTTTCGGGCCGTTTCGCGATCTGGATCGCGGCCCAAAGCGCCGCGCCGGAGGAGATGCCGACCAGCAGCCCTTCTTCGCGGGCCGCGCGGCGCGCCATGTCGAAAGCATCGGCAGCGGTGACGCGAACGATCTCATCATAGGACGCAATGTCGAGCACATCCGGCACGAAGCCCGCACCAATGCCCTGCAACGGATGCGGACCCTTTTTGCCGCCCGAGAGGACAGGAGACGCATCGGGTTCGACCGCGATCGCCTTGAAGGACGGCTTCCGCGCCTTCAACACTTCGGACGTGCCGGTGATGGTGCCGCCGGTGCCGATGCCGGCGACCAGAAAATCAACCTCGCCGTCCGTGTCGCGCCAGATTTCCTCGGCCGTCGTATTGCGATGCACTTCCGGATTGGCCGGATTTTTGAACTGCTGCGGCATGAAATATTCAGGGCCGGAGGAGGCGATCTGCTCGGCCCGCGCGATAGCGCCGCCCATGCCGTCCGGGCCCGGCGTCAGCACGATCTCAGCGCCGTAAGCACGCAACAGCATGCGGCGCTCGCGGCTCATTGTCTCAGGCATGGTCAGAATGCAGCGATAACCGCGCGCTGCGCAGACCATGGCGAGCGCGATGCCGGTATTACCCGAGGTCGGCTCGACAATGATGGAATTGGGGCCGATCAGCCCAGCCTTCTCCGCCGCGTCGATCATGGCGACGCCGATGCGGTCTTTCACGCTATGGCCGGGATTGAAGTATTCGAGCTTGGCCACAACCCGGCCGGGCGCATCGCCCACCAAGCGGCGGATGGCCACCAGCGGCGTATTGCCGACCAGTGCGGTCACGTCATTCGCGATCTTCATAAAACTCTTCTCCGAGCAATCTCTGATATGAGCTTACACGCCCAATTCTTTTCTCAAAACCGGGATGATTTTTCTCTTTTGGAGGGAAAGCGCGTCAAAGGCTTTCTCTCAGATCGTCCAGTCGAAAGAATCATAGGCCAGGCTTGCCAGAACCTCCTCGACACCGCCCAGCGACGGCCCTTCGGAATTCATCCGCACCAGCTTGGCCGGCACGCCGGCGACGACGCCATTGGGGGGCACCGCGCGCAGCACGACAGAGCCGGCGGCAATGCGCGAATTCTCCCCGACCTCGATATTGCCCAGCACCTTGGCCCCGGCGCCGATCATGACGCCACGCCTGACCTTGGGGTGCCGGTCCCCGGCCTGCTTGCCAGTGCCGCCCAACGTCACGCCCTGGAGCAGCGAAACGTCATCCTCGATCACCGCCGTCTCACCGACCACAAGCCCGGTCGCATGATCCAGGAAGATGCCCTTGCCGAGGCGAACCGCCGGATGGATATCGGTCTGAAAGACCTCGGACGAGCGGCTTTGCAGATAAAGCGCGAAATCGCGCTCGCCGTTATTCCACAGGTAATGCGTCACCCGCTGCGCCTGGATGGCGTGGAAGCCCTTGAAATACAGGAAAGGCTCGATGAACCGCTCGCAGGCCGGGTCGCGGTCATAGACCGCCGCGATATCCGCCTTGAAGGCCTGACCGATAGCGGGATCGGCCGAGAGCGCGCGATGGAAGGCCTGCACGATCAAAGGCAGCGAAATGACGTCATTCTTCAGGCGGGAGGAAACGCGATGGCAGATCGCAGCTTCGAAAGACGGCTGATTGATGATCGATTCCAGGAACAGCGTGGCCAACGCCGGCGCCTTCTCATAAGCGACCTCGGCCTCGCGCCGCAGACGCTCCCAGATCAGGTCCGTCGGATGATCCGCCGCGGTACGCGGCACCACGGCCAGGCCATTGCTTTTCGAACCACTCAAGGCGCTGTCTCCTCCGTCCTTGCCGCCTAGGCCAGCGGCCAGTGCGAAGGCTCATTTATACGGTAATCGAAGCGAGAACCATGTGAGGCCAGCGCATGCCGCCCCCTCGGCGCTGGCAGTTGCGCGAGCGGCTAACCATATTTGGCTAAGCTCTCACTCGACGGCCTAAACTAAGCCTCTAAGGTAAAGCCATGAAATTGATCAGCTGGAATTTGCTGCACCGCGAGGGCGCGGCCGTGGCCGAGGTCGCGCGTCTTATCGAACGGGAGCAGCCGGATGCTTTGCTGATGCAAGAGGTGACAGCCCAATTCGACGAATTGCCGCGCCTCATCGGCGGCAGCTACAGCCGCACGCCGCTGCCCGGCCGCCGCCATGGGCTGGCGATCTGGACCGCGAAACTGCTGGCCACCGCGCCCACCGTCGTCACCCTGCCGGCCGGCGCCGTGGTGCGCCGCGTCGCGCTGATCGCCGACCTTGGGCCATTCAGCGTCGGCAACGTTCATCTGTCGCATTCACAACTGCTCAACCGGAAGCAGCTCCGCCATGTGGCGGACCACCTGCCCGCCCATGCCGCCGTGCTTGGCGATTACAATCTCGTCGGGCCGCCGCTGCTGCCGGGTTTTCAGGACGTCGGGCCACGCGCACCGACGCATAGGATGAGCGATATCCTGCCGCTGCGGCTGGACCGCTGCGTCATCCGCGGCCTGATCTGCCAGGAGGCGGCGGTGCTGGACCGTGCCGGGTCAGACCATCACCCGATCATGGTGCGGCTGACGCGGGCGGCCGACCCCCAGCCCGGAACGCGCGGTGCGCGCCCCTTCCTGGCCAAGGCGGTGTTACTGGCGCGCCAGAACGCGGGGCGATTCCGGCGCCCATGACGCCCAGACCGGCATGCCGATGGCAAAATGCCCGGCATTGTCGCTGGGCAGATCGGCCCAGATTTCGCCGGCGTCACCGTCATCGAGACCGAGCTTGATGCGCGTCAGCGAGCCGAAGAAGGTCACTTCGTGAACCGTGGCTGTCACGGCACCGGCTGGCGCCGGCAGGTTACGTGCCGTCAGCAGCACGTGCTCAGGCCGTAGGAACAGCTCAACCGCGCTGCCCGTCACGTGCTGGCTCGCCGCATAAGCGGTCACATAGGTATTGCCCACGCGCACGCCGGCGCCATCGGCGATGCCGGCCAGCACGCCGCCGGCACCGATGAAGCGCGCGACGAAGCCATCGGCCGGGGTGCGATAGATCTCGGCCGGCGGCGCCATCTGCAGCACATGGCCTTCGCTCATCACCGCGACGCGATCCGAAATCGACAGCGCCTCTTCCTGATCATGCGTCACGAAAACCGTGGTGATGCCGGTTTCCTGCTGGATGCGGCGGATTTCCGACCGCAGCTGCGCCCGCACCTTGGCGTCGAGCGCCGAAAGCGGCTCATCGAGCAACAGAATGTCGGGCTTCACGGCAAGCGCACGGGCGAGTGCCACGCGCTGCTGCTGGCCGCCCGACATCTGATGCGGGAATTTATGGATATGGGCAGCGAGGCCGACCATGCCGAGCAGGCGTTCGGCGTCCGCCAGCTGCGCCTTGGTGTCGCCCAACCCGCGGACGCGCGGCCCGAAGCGTACGTTCTGCAGCGCCGTCATATTGGGGAAAAGGCTATACGCCTGGAAGACCATGCCCATGCGGCGCTTGTTCGGCGGCAGATGGGTCACGTCCTGCCCGTTCAGCATCACCTGGCCATGATCCGGCGTCTCGAACCCCGCCAGAATGCGCAGCAGCGTCGTCTTGCCGCAGCCGGACGGCCCGAGCAGACAGACCAACTCGCCCTGGGACAATTCCATGTCGATCTGCTTGAGCACGGTGCGGACACCGTAGGTCTTGCGGATGCCGGTGAGCGAGACGCCCGACATTGCGATATGCGCGGTGCTATCCATCAATGCGCCCCTCCGACTGTCGCCGCGCCACGGCGGCTGGTTATTAAGACGCCAAGCATGAAGACCCAGGTGAGCAGGAAGGCGAACAGCGAGAGCGCGGCCGCCTCGGTGATCGCATTCTGCCCGGTATCGTTGATGAAGACTGCGAAGTTGTGGAACAGCAGCACGCTGGCGAAGGTGAATTCACCGATGACGGTGGTCATGATCAGCAGCACGGCGCCGACCAGCGCGGTGCGCAGATTGGGCAGGATCACCAGGAAGATGATCTGTCCCCAGCCGCCGCCGAGCGACTGCCCGGCTTCCGTCAGCGTCCGCACGTCCAGCGTGCCGAGCCCGACCTCAAGCGACCGGAACGTATAGGGCAGGCAAAGAAAGAAATAAGGAATGACGAGATAGTTCGGCGTGCTGATAAGCCAGGCCGGCCCCGTATAGACCGTCGTCAGACCGGCGATGAGGGCGACTGCCGGAATGACGAAGGGCAGGTTCGAGATGAACTCGAACAGCGGCTTCAGCTTCGGCGCCTTCAGATGGACGAAGATCATCGCCGGCACCAGCAGCACGGCGGTCAAAATCATCGTCTCCACGCCCAGGCGCAGCGACAGAAACAGGCTTGACCAGAAGCCGGGCGCGGTCAGCATCATGCCATAGGCGGACCAGCCGTATTTGCTGCCACCTTCCCACAGGCTGAAGATTCCGGTCATGACCAGCGGGGTGATGAAGAACACAGCGCCGAGCGCGATGATGATCCAATTCCCGACACTCAGCGTCTTGCGCGCGCCATAGGCTTTGCGTGCGCGGGCCGGCGGCAGCGGGGTCTCAACCTCGGAAGCGGTCACACTCATGATACGTCCCCTTCCTTATCGCCGCCAGCGCGCCGCGTAGCGCGACACGAGCGAGTAGATGACGAGCACGACGGCCATGATCAGGATCATGCCGGTGGAGAGTGCCGCCCCCACTTGCGGGTCGGACATGACGTTGCCCGACAGAACGTTGCTGATGTCGATGGTGACCAGCGCGATATTGCCGTCCGTCAGCGCATAGGGTGTGGCATAGGCCGAGAAGGCGCTGCCGAACAGCAGCAGGAAGCCGCCGAGCAGCGAGGGGGTCAGGATCGGCAGGCCGACCAGACGCCAATATTGCCAGCTCGTCGCACCCAGACCGTCGGACGCCTCGCGCCATTGCGCGCGCAATCCCTGGATCGCCGGGGTGATGATGATCAGCATCAGCGGGATCTGGAAATAGGCGAAGGTGATCGTCATGCCGGTCAGCGAATAGAGCGAAAAGCCCATGCCGTAGATATTGATGCCGAGATGCTTGAGCATGATGGTCACGAAGCCGAGGCTGCCGAGCGTGCTGATGAAGGCAAAGGCCAGCGGCACGCCCGCGAAATTGGCGGCGACGGCCGAAAAACTCGTGACGATGGTGCGCAGGATCGAGGGCGCGCCCGGTTGCAGACTGGCATAGGCCAGCAGAAAGCCGCCGATCAGGCCGGTGATGGCCGAGGCGACGCCCAGGATGAGCGAGTTCTCGAAGGCGACGCGGTACTGATAATCCCAAAGACCGGTAAAATAGGAAAGCGTGAAGCCCTTGTCGCCGATAAAGGTCTGCACAATCAGCACGGCCGTCGGCGCGACCAGGAAGGCGAGCACGAACAGCAGAAACAAGCCGACGAAAATCCAGGGAATGGTGCGCCCGAGCCAACCGCTCAGGCCACCCTTATCCGCGGATGCGGCAACACGGGGGGCGCTTGGCCCCCCGAATGCCGCGGGTTGAGGTGCGACCGTATTGCCTGTCTGGCTCACTGAACCCCCCAATCCTTTCGTCGTCCGCGGCTGATAGACGGCTTAGATGTGAACGAGCTGCGGCCAGAGGGTCGCGAGGGTCTTCTGGGCCTTGGCAACCTGGTCCTGGGTCGCGAACTTGATATCCGCATAAGGCGCCGCGGGCGGCAGCTTGGCGGTCAGGCTCGCCGGGATCAGGCCGCGCTTGGCAAGGTCAGCGTAGCGCGCCGGGTGGGCATAGCCCGCCAGAAACAGCAGCTGGCCTTCGTCGGAATACAGCCATTCCTGCCAAAGCTTGGCGGCATTCGGATGGGCGGCATCGGCCGGGATCGCCTGGCAATAGAAGCTGCCATAGGGCTGGCTGCCTTCCGGCACGACCACTTCAAGCGTCGCCTTGCCGACAGCGGCATCGCGATAGCCGAGCGACAGATAGTCCCAGTTGATGACGATCGGCGCCTGGCCGCTGACGAGCAGTGCCGGACCGGTGGCGGCCGCCGGGTTCAGGTTGCCGAGCTTCGCGAGTTCCGCGAAATACTGGACGCCCGGCGCGATGTCGTCGAGCGAGCCGCCATTGCCCATGGCCGCGGCGAAGACGGCGGCGAAAGCGGCGCCGGCACCCAGCGGGCTGCCGTTCAGCGCGATCATGCCCTTGTATTCCGGCTTCTTCAGATCGGCCCAGCTGCGCGGCGCGTTCTTCGCGACATTGGTGTTGGTCGCGATGGAAACGACACCGAAATAGTCAGCGACCCAAAGGCCGTCCGGGTCCTTCATGCCGTCCGGGATGCTGTCCCAGGTGGCGACCTTGTAGGGGGCGAACAGCTTCTGCTTCACGCCGATCGACGCGAAGGACGGGCCGATGTCGAGCGCGTCCGGCGCGCGATCCTGGCCCTTCAGGGTGCGAACGGCCTGGAGTTCCTGGGCGGAGGAGCCGTCCGGATTGGCGTCGTCGATGACGATCCCGTATTTCGCGGTGAACTGGTCCATGATGGCGCCGTAATTGGCCCAGTCACGCGGCAGGGTGATGACGTTGAGCTTGCCTTCCTTCTTGGCGGCGGCGATCAGCGCGTCCATTCCATCGGCGGCACGGGCGGAGCGCAAGCCCGGGACAGTGGCGAGGGCAGCGCCCGCCATCGTGGCCACACCAAGCTTCGCGTAATCACGTCGGCCGAAAAGCGGCTTTTCGATCGTCATTAAAGGCTCCTGATACAGATCGGTGAAGAGAGCGATGCAGAGACCAGACTAGGCAAGCACAAGCTCTGACGAGAGACGACAGAGGGTGAGTTCCATCCGCCCGACGCTTGGCCGATACAGCCGGATGCGGGGGCCGACAACGCCAGTTTTATGACAGTTACCAGACAAGCGGCCGGCCCGTGACTCATTCTGAACGATCGGGTCCTTTCGATTGAATGCACCCGCCGAGAGAATAGGCCCAATGCGACAACAGGGTCGATAAGTCTACCGCTTATGCTTTGAAAAACAATGCTTTTTCTGAACGAGCTGAATGGGGGTTCGATAATGCTTTTTTGATGTTCCTATTTTGTTCTTGACTCCAACGCCAAGCAGGCGCGACTTTGCCCTCCGATGAAGGAGGATTCGATGCCTCACACTGACTTGACCGGCCCTGACAGCCCGAAGCCGACCACCGCCAAGGCCGGAAGCCGCGACCGTAAGACAGGGCCCGAACGCCTGCGCATTACCCGCAGCCGCGCCGGCGCGCCCGCGGACGGCGGTCCCCCTTCGCCAACCCTCGCCCGTTCGGGCCGTGGCGCGACCACCAATCCCGGCGTGCGGTTCGAGACCCAGGAAACCGTCGCGACCGACGACGGCTGGGGCTCGCTCGATGCCTGTTTCGGTGACCTGCCACCGCTGGAGACGACGCTGATCCGCGACAGTTCGCGCACGGTGATTGCCCGCAACACCAGCCCCGATCTGGGATTTGACCGATCAATCAACCCCTATCGCGGCTGCGAGCACGGTTGCATCTATTGCTTCGCGCGGCCGAGCCACGCCTATCTTGGCTATTCACCCGGCCTCGATTTCGAGACCAAGCTGCTGTTCAAGCCCGAGGTCGCGAGCCTGCTGGAAAAGGAGTTGCGCAAGCCTTCTTACGACCCCAAGCCGATCACGCTCGGCGCCAATACGGACCCCTACCAGCCGATCGAGCGGCGCTTGCAATTGACCCGCCAGGTGCTGGAAGTGCTGCGCGAATTCGGCCATCCGGTCAGCATCGTCACCAAATCCGCGCTTGTCCTGCGCGATCTCGATATTCTGCGCGACATGGCGTCACGCGGGCTGGTGCAGGTTTTCCTCTCCGTCACCACATTGGACCCGGCGCTGGCGCGGGTGATGGAACCCCGCGCCAGCGCCCCGCATTTGCGGTTGCGCGCGGTCACGGGTCTGAAACAGGCGGGCGTTCCGGTCGGCGTGCTCTCGGCCCCCATGATCCCTGGCTTGAACGATGTCGAGTTGGAGGCGATCATCGCGGCCTCGGCCCAGGCCGGGGCGGACCGCGCGGGCTATGTCATGCTGCGTCTGCCGTTGGAATTGCGCGAGATGTTCGAGGCCTGGCTCAATCAGCATGTCCCGGCGCGGGCGCAGCATGTGCTGAGTCTGATCAGGCAGGTGCGGGGCGGCGCGCTGTATGACGCGAGCTTCGGGCAGCGTTTTACCGGCACCGGCGCCTATGCCGATCTCATTGCCCAGCGTTTCCAGATGGCGACGCGCCGCCATGGGCTGGATGGCCGCATGGCGAGGCTGGATGTGGCGCAGTTTCTTGTGCCGGATCGATTTAAAGCCGCGCCCGCCAATGCGGCGCCAGAAAAGCAGATGTCGCTGTTCTGATGGAACGGCGATAGACTGCCCATAGTGGCCGCTCAACAGCGCTTCAGGAGGTTTGCCTTGCCCGAGAAAACCATCAAAATCCCTGGCCCCGACCATCCGATCAGCGTGGACCTTAACCCGAAACGGGTCGTGGTAACACTCGGCGGCAAGGTGATCGCGGATACGAAAGCGGCACTGACGCTGCGCGAGGCGAGCTATCCGCCGGTTCAATATATCCCCCGCGCGGATGTCGCCATGGACCTGCTGGAACGCTCGGCCACCGAAAGCTATTGCCCTTATAAGGGCGAGGCCGCGTATTTCAGCATCCAGACCGATGGGCAGCGCTCAGCCGATGCGATCTGGACCTATGAGACGCCGTATGACGCCGTCGCCGCGATCAAGGATCACCTCGCCTTCTACCCTAACCGCGTCGACGCGATTACCGAGCAGGCGGACTGAGGGCCAGCCCGCTCTCAGCCTTCCTTCGCCCAGCCCTGGCTCAACAACAGGTGCAGCGGCCGCAACGGGCCGAGTTCGAGGAAGTCGAACTCCATCAACCCGTTCTGGCCGAGCGGCAGGGCGGACAGCAGGGCAAGGGCTTCCGCGACCGACGTGACGTTCATCAGAAAGACCGGCCCATTGCCGTTCTGTTGTGACCACCACTGATCGATCTTGCCGGCCAGAAACAGCCTGACCGTATCGGGCACTTCCTCCGACAGGATGGTTTTGCGCTGTTCCGGCGTCAGCGGTGCCAGCAGACGCGCAATGGCCAGAACCTTGGTGGTCGGCACGGGCGGAAAAGCGCTGGCCCGTCCTGCTGAAGCCGGGCTCTGGTCCGTCATGACAGCATCGCTTTCGCCACCCCTTCCGGATCGTCGATCTGCAGCCAATGCCCGGCCGGCAGCACAGTGAGGCTCGCTGTTTTGAGCTGCACTTGGCGCTTCTCCGCGACCGCGACGGTGATATAGGGATCAAGCGCGCCCCAGATCAGTTTCACCGGCACGTCCAATTCTTTCAGCTCTGCCAGATGTCCGGCGTTACGCGCGTGCTCGGCGTAGAACTCCGCGGCCATCAGCACGAAGGCCGGCCCGGAACTCGGATAGTCGCGCGCATAAAGACTGCCTTGCTCGCGCGCGATCCGATGCTCGGTCGCGATGGGACGATCGGCCATGATTACCTCGCGATGGGTTGCAGATGACGTTCAGGCCGCGGCGACGGCTTCCAAAGGGGCTGTCGGCACCACCATTTCCACCCGTCCCGTCGCGCAGTCATAGACCAGGCCCGTGACCAGGGCGCCGACCGGTGTTTTCGGATTGCGCTTGAGCGAGGCAACATCCATCGCGACGGCCGCATGCGGATCGGTAATCGCCATGCTCTCCAGCCCTGCGACCGTTGTGCCCATATGCTTCGCCAACAGGTCCGGCGCATGGGTCTGACAATGGCGGATGCCGCAATCCGTATGATGCAGCACAATGAGGTTCCAGCCCGGCCCGATATCGCCACCGAGTGCGTTCACGACCGAGCGCAACAAGGCCATGGTCTCCAGCGTGCCGGGATCGGTGCGGCCGCCGACATTGCGGATGACCGCTGCCTCGCCGGGCGTCAGCTTGAAAATATCGAAAGGATCGACACGCGGATCGGCGCAGCTGATGATGATCGTCTTGCGCGACGGCATCATTTTCAGACCCGAAACAAAACCGTCAGCCGAAAAATCATCGTTGCGGGCCGCCAGGCTGTCTATGACGTCGGAACTCACGCTCGCCTCCTTATTCCGGTAAAAATAGAGATATTCAACAACTGCCATCGGCAATAAAGATTTAGAGAAATGCCACGCTTTAAATGGAATTTTGTCTTAAAAATCCAAATAAAATTGATATTATATTGACATATTACTAACAAATCGACGATGAGCGGCATTCGTTATTTCAGTGATAGCAACATTCGGGGCTTGCCCCAATGTCATAATTCCCTCGTTTCGGGTCAGGACGGTCTCAGCATGTTGACGGTCGGCTTCGTTGTTTCACCCGGCTTTCCGGTCATGAGCCTGGCAGCCTTATCGGTGTTCGAATTCGCGAATGTCAGCACGGGCAAGCCTTGCTATGATGTGCATATCCTGTCCGAGGACGGCGGACCCGTTGCCACCGCGATGGGCACAAGCCTGCAGACAGAGGCGTGGGGCGACCGCCAGTTCGATACGCTGATCATCGGCGGGCATACGCGGGTTCTTCCGACATCCGCAGGTTTGCAAGCCTTCCTCGCTTCCGCCGCCTAGAACTCCCGCCGCGTCTCCTCCATCTGCACCGGCGTTTTCGCGCTGGCCGATGCGGGTGTGCTGGGGCAAAGGCGCGTCACCACCCATTGGCTGTTTACCGAGGATTTCACGACGCGCTACCCCAACCTTCGGCTGGAGAAGGACCGCATCTTCATCCTGGACGGGCCGATCTGGACCGCCGCCGGCAATAGCGCTGGCATCGACCTGACGCTCGCCATGCTGGAGGCGGATTACGGCGCGGATCTTGCCTATACCGTCGCGCGGATCATGGTCGTCGAGCATCTACGCGCCGGTGAACGCTCCCAGCATTCGGCCCTACTGGCGATGAACCCGCGATCCGACCGTATTCAGACCGCGCTGACCTATGCCCGGCAAAACCTGAGGGGCGTATTGTCGGTGGAGGTTCTGGCCCAGGCCGCCGGCCTAGGCCCGCGCCAGTTCAGCCGCGCCTTCCGGACGGAGACCGGCACGTCGCCCGCCAAGGCGATCGAGACGCTGCGCATCGAAGCTGCACAACTGATGATCGAGCAGAGCAATCACCCGATCGAGATCATCGCGGCCGAGACCGGGTTCGGCGATCAGGAGCGGATGCGCCGCGCCTTCCAGCGTGTGCTCGGCCGCCCGCCGCAGGCGATCCGCGCTCAGGCCAAAGCACGCTAGCCCTCAGCCTGAATGATGGTGATGCCGCGGTCGCGATAAGGCGCCAGTAACGCGGGCGCGGTATCCGCCTCCACCACCAGGCTATCGATCTCGGTCAGCGGTAGAACGCGAAAGGGTGAGACGGCGCCGAGCTTTTCGGCCGAGGCCAGAACCACCGTCTCCGCCGCCTGACGGGCGAGCGCGCGCTTGATGGCGGCTTCCTCGGCGTCACCCGTCGTCACCCCATAGTCAGGGTGAACGCCCGTCACGCCGAGGAAAAAAAGATCGGCGCGGATACCGGCGATCATCTCGACCGCGACCGTCCCCATCGCGACCATGGAATGGCGGAACAGCCGCCCGCCGATCATCTCGACCGTGATCCGCTCATGTCCGGCCAGTTCCACCGCAATGCTTGGGCTATGGGTCACGACCGTCGCCGCCAGGTCACGCGGCAACAGACGGGCCATCTGCACGGAGGTCGTGCCGCCGTCGAGGATGATCACCTGACCCGGCTGCACCATGCGCGCGGCGACCGCAGCCACGGCCATCTTGGATTGCGGCGAGACGGACCAGCGGGCGGGCAAAGCGGCTATCGCGGGGGACGCCGGCAAGGCACCGCCGTGTACACGCAGCAGCAGCCCTTCAGCCGCCAATTCGCGCAGGTCGCGCCGCAGCGTGTCCTCCGACAGGCCCAGCGCCTCCGCAACGGTCTTGGCGACAATCCGCCCGTCCCGCCGCAGCCGGTCAAGGATAAAGGCCTTTCGCTCGGAGGTCAGCATCGCGAATATACCTGAATTTTCTTGACTCTGCACGTTTATGCACGTTTTGTCACGAAATTAAGACCCAGCCTATCGTGAGGGAGACAAGGGATGAGCATCGCCGATCGCGTGCAGGTGCATGAGGTGCAGACCCTCTCGGCCGATTGGTATGTGCTGAAAAAGACCCGTTTCAGCTTCCGCCGCAGCGACGGGGATTGGCAGGAGCAGTGGCGAGAGACCTATGATCGCGGCAATGGCGCGACCATTCTGCTCTACAATCTCGACCGGCGGACGGTCATCCTCACCCGGCAATTCCGCTATCCGACCTTCGTCAACGGGTATGACGATCTGCTGATCGAAACGCCGGCCGGGTTGCTGGATCAGGCCGAGCCCGAGACGCGCATCCGCGCGGAAGTGGAGGAGGAAACCGGCTTTCGCGTCGGCATTGTGGAGCCGGTTTTCGACGCCTTCATGAGCCCCGGTTCAGTGACGGAGAAACTGCATTTCTTCGCCGCCCCCTATGCGCCGCAAGACCGTGTCAGCGCAGGCGGCGGCAATATCGAAGAAGGCGAGGATATCGGATTATTGGAAATGACCGTCGACGTGGCGCTCGCTGGCATCCGCACCGGGACAATCTGCGACGCCAAGACCATCATGCTGCTGCAATACGCGGCCCTTCACATCTTCCGCTGAAGGGTCTCTTTCCAGAAAGCCGCGCCTATCTCATTGTTTCTTTGTGAGATGAGGCGGCGGAATGGCGCGGGTGACGAAAAGCAAGACGAAGCAGGCCCCGGTTCTGCTGTGGTTCCGGCGAGACCTGCGGCTGGCGGACCAGGACGCGGTCGCGGCAGCCGCAGAATCCGGTGCGCCCGTGGTCCCGGTCTTTATCCTGGATGACAGCGACCGACGCCCGCATCGCGCCATCGGCGGCGCCTCCCGCTGGTGGCTGCATTACTCTCTCCAAAACCTGGGTGAAAGCCTGGAGAGGCTGGAGAACCCGCTCATTCTCCGCCGTGGTGACAGCGCGAAGACGATTCTGGCGCTGGTCGCGGAGACCGGGGCAAGCGCCGTCCATACCGGCTTCATGCCCGACCCTGGCGACCGCACCATCGATAAAACGGTGCATGACGCGCTGACGGACAAGGACTGTCAGCTCATCCGCCATCGCACCACGCTGCTGCATGACCCGCATAAGGTGAAGACGCAGACAGGCAATCCCTTCCGCGTCTTCACGCCCTTTTCCAAGGCGTTTGAGGCGCAGGTGCATGTGCGGCCGCCCACCCCAGCGCCAAAACACCTCTCTGCCGGCCCGACCTTGGCATCGGACAAGCTGGCGGATTGGCATCTGCTGCCGACAATCCCCTGGGACAAGGGCATGGCGGAGGAATGGACTCCCGGCGAGGCGGGGGCAGCCGAACGCCTGGCCGATTTCGTGGCGGATGCGGTCTCAGACTATCAAACCGCCCGGGATATTCCGGGCGAAGCCGGCACTTCCCGCCTGTCCCCGCATCTGCATTGGGGTGAGATTTCGCCCTGGCAGGTCTGGGAGGCCGTGGGCCAAGCGAAGGGCCATGCGGGCGTCACCACCTATCGCCGCGAACTGATCTGGCGGGAATTCGCGGCCCATCTGCTGTGGCATTATCCGCAACTGGTCGACCAGCCGCTGCGAACCGAATTTTCCGACTTTCCGTGGCGGGACGACAGGGCCGGAGAAACCGCCTGGCAGCGCGGCCAGACCGGTATCCCCATCGTCGATGCCGGATTGCGGGAGCTTTGGAGCATCGGCTGGATGCATAATCGCGTCCGCATGATCGTGGCATCCCTGCTGGTGAAGCATCTGCTCATTCCCTGGCAAACCGGGGAAAGCTGGTTCTGGGACACGTTGGTCGATGCCGATCTGGCGAACAATTGCGTAAGCTGGCAATGGGTCGCGGGCTGCGGGGCCGATGCCGCGCCCTTCTTCCGCATCTTCAATCCTGTCTTGCAGGGCAAGAAATTCGACCCGAAAGGCTATTACGTGCGCCAATGGTTGCCCGAGCTGAAAGACCTGCCGGACGCCCATATCCATGAGCCTTGGGCGGCGCCAGAGATCATCCTGCGGGCGGCGAAGGTCAGCCTGGGCAAGACCTATCCCATGCCGATCGTCGATCTGGCCGAAGGCCGCGCCCGCGCGCTGGCAGCGCTGAAACAGATCAGCGGGCGGAACGGCTGATGGACCCGGCCGCCAGCGCACCGCCTGTCTCTCTGCCGGAATGGGTGGCGCTGGCCGCCGGGTTTCTGCTCGCCTTGCTGGTGATGGCAAGGCGGCGCTCACCCACCGTGTCGCGGCGCGCTCGCTGGTTGACGGCCGCTTTGTTCATCGCCGCCTGCCTGTTCATCACCATCGCATTCGGCGCCATCCTTACCGCCCATCGCCCTGCCTTGGCCGAGCTGACCAACCAGAGGTGGTTCATCCTGCCGATGGTCGCCATCGCCGTCCTGGCCTTCGTCGCGAAGCAGAATCTTGGCCTCCTTTACGGCGCGGTGGAAATCATCGTGGCGCTGCTGATGTTCTGGTTTTCGGTCCGCGCGCATAATGACAGCCTGCTGGTCAAAGGCCTGACGCTGTCATCCGGCGTCTATGTCTTCGTGCGCGGGATGGAGACCATCCGGAACGGGCTGCGCCGCGGTTGAGAGCTTGCAACTGACGCCGGCCGACCTATCTGCTGGTCACAACAAGCGTGAGGACAAGCCCCATGGCCCGCAGCACTTTTTCAGACTCCGCCCGCGATGCCGCGGGTCGTATTCAGGATGCCGTCGGCGACTTCGCGGATGACGCGCAGGACCAGGCTCGCCGTCGCTACCGCACGGCCCGCGGCCAGGCCGAGGGCTATTTCGACGAAGCGTCGGACCGCATTCGCGAGCAACCGCTGGTCGCCGGCCTCGCGATTCTCGCGATCGGCTATATCCTCGGTCGTCTTCGCGTTCTCTGAGCCTTGATGCGAGCCCGCCACTGGCGGACAATGCCTGCATGAGCGTTCATGAGACATCCATGGAAGCCCGGAGCCGCCCCTCCGGGCTTTTACATGTCCGACTTGCTTTGGAATTCGCCGCGATCTTCATCGGCGGCCCACTGGCTATCCTCGCCATCCACCGTGGCGGGATTCTGTTCCTGATCCTTTGGCTCGGCGCATTGGTGGCCTGGGCCGGAACCCGCGGCCGGGCCAAACTGCCCAAACCCGCCGCGATGCACGAGATCAGGGGCATTCTGATCCGTTTCGCGGTGCTGGCCCCGCTCATCACCCTCGTGACCTGGGCCGCCTTCCCACACCTGTTCCTCAGCCTGCCGCGCCAGCGCCCGCTGTTCTGGGCGCTGATCATGGTGCTTTATCCGCTGCTGTCGGTCTGGCCGCAGGAGATGCTGTATCGCTCTCTGCTATTCCATCGCTATCGGGCGCTGTTCCGCAGCGATATCGCCCTGATCCTGGTGAGCGCTGTCGCCTTCGGCTTCGCGCATATCATCTTCCTGAACTGGATCGCGATCGCCATGACAGCGGCCGGCGGGCTGCTATTCGCGCGGGACTATGCGCGTCACCGGTCCCTGCCGCTCACCTGCCTGGAACACAGCCTTTACGGTTGTCTGATCTTTACCGTCGGCCTCGGCCGGTTTTTCTATACCGGTGCCGCCTGGCATCATTGAAACAATCGTCATCCGCGCACGACGATTGGGTCAGATCTCTTCGACCGCCGAAATACCCGGCATCACCTTCAGCGCCGCCGCCAGACGCGGTGAGACATTGAAGCGCCCGGGCAGACGGATCTCGGCCTCGCGCGCCGCGTCCAGACGCGGGTGAAGAATAACCTCGCCCCGCCCTGCCCCTTCCTGCTTCAGCAGGGTCCGGATATGATCGACCGCCGAGGTTTCCGACAGCCAGACGCGCATGCCGACGCCGGCACCCGCTGCCGCCTTTTCGAGTGAGGTCACATCCTGCGCGGTGATGCGCAGCGCGTCGCCGTCCATGCGCAGATCGACCGTCACCAGCAGCGCACTGCCTTCCCGCATGAATTCCTGAGAGCGCGACAGCACTTCGCTGAACATCGTCACCTCGAAACTACCGCCGCCGTCCGACAGGCGCAGCCAGGCCATGCGGCCACCGGTCTTGGTCGGGCGCACCTTGGGTGATCCGACAACGATGCCGGCCACCTTCACGCGGCCGACGCCGTTTTCAGCCACCGTCTGCAACCGGGCGCTGGTCGTCACACCCAGACGCCGCAGCGTCGATCCGAAACTATCCAGCGGATGGCTGGTGAGATGAAACCCGATTGCCTCGGCCTCGAAACCCAGCCGGTCCAGCATCGGCCAATCCAGCAGATCCGGCAGGCGCAGCGGCTCGGGCTTCGCATCCGCCCCGCCGAATAGGCCAATCTGACCGCTGCCGCGATCCTCCGCCGTCGCCTGGGCGCGCTTGAGCAGAATTTCGGCGCCCGTGAACAGCCTTGCGCGATTATTGTCGAGATGATCGAAGGCGCCAGCCTTGATCAGGTTTTCCAGCTGCATCTTGTTGAGCAGCTTGGGGTCAACGCGCTCGGAGAAATCCGCGAGCCCGTCGAAGGGTTTCGCACCCCGCGCGGCCGCGACCGCCTCCATCGCCGACTGACCCACGCGCTTGACGGCAGCCAGCGCGTAGCGAATGGCGAGCTTACCGTCCGGCAGACGCTCCACCGTGAAATCGGCACCGGATCTGTTGATGTCCGGCGGCAGAATGGTGATGCCCATGCGGTTGGCTTCCTGACGGAAGGCAGCCAGCTTGTCGGTATTGCTGATCGCCAGGCTCATACAGGCCGCGATGAAGGGTACCGGATGGTTCGCCTTCATCCAGGCGGTCTGATAGGCGACCAAGGCGTAAGCCGCGGCATGAGACTTGTTGAAACCATAGTCGGCGAACTTCGCCATGAGGTCGAAGATTTCACCGGCCTTCTCAGCCTCGATCCCTTGCGCCATCGCGCCGTCGGTAAAGATCTTGCGCTGGCTTTCCATCTCCGCGCGGATCTTCTTGCCCATGGCCCGGCGCAGCAGGTCGGCCGCGCCCAGGCTATAGCCGCCCAGCTTCTGGGCGATCTGCATGACCTGTTCCTGATAGACCATGATGCCATAGGTCTCGGACAGGACATCGTGAATATCCGGATGCGGCGGCTCCCACGCCTCACCATGCTTGCGCTGGCAATAGGCCGGGATATTGGCCATCGGGCCGGGCCGGTAGAGGGCCACCGCCGCGATCAGATCCTCGAACCGGTCAGGGCGCATCTGGCGCAAAACGTCGCGCATGCCCTGACTTTCAAACTGGAAGACGCCGCCGGCGTCACCCCGCTGCAGCATCTCGTAGGTCGACACATCATCCAACGGCAGCGTGTCGATATCGACGTCGATATCGAGCCCCTTCAGGAAGGTGATGGCGCGACGGATGATGGTCAGCGTCGTCAGACCCAGGAAGTCGAACTTCACCAGCCCGGCCTGCTCGACATGCTTCATGGAATATTGCGTGACGAGGAAGTCCGACCGCGGGTCCTTATACAGCGGCACAAGCTCGGTCAGCGGGCGGTCCCCGATGACGACGCCGGCGGCATGGGTGCTGGCATGGCGATAAAGCCCTTCCAACTGTAGCGCGATTTCCAGCAGCCGGCGCACGGATTCGTCCTCGTCTCGCATCTGCTGCAACTTCGGCTCGCCGTCCACCGCCTCTTTCAACGTCACCGGTTTGGCGGGATTGTTGGGGATCAGTTCCGCGACGCGGTTGACCTGACCGAAGGGCAGACCGAGCACGCGGCCCACGTCACGCACCGCTGCACGCGCCTGCAGCTTTCCATAGGTGATGATCTGCGCGACACGATCCGACCCGTATTCGCGGCGCACATAGGAAATCACCTCATCACGGCGATCCTGGCAGAAGTCGATATCGAAGTCGGGCATCGATACGCGTTCCGGGTTCAGGAAGCGCTCGAAGAGCAGACTGAAGCGCAGCGGATCCAGCGCGGTGATCGAGAGTGCGAAGGCGACCAGCGAACCCGCGCCCGACCCACGACCCGGACCTACCGGAATATCGCGCGCCTTGGCCCATTGGATAAAGTCGGCGACGATCATGAAATAGCCGGGGAAGCCCATGCGGGCGATGACGCCCAGCTCGAAATCCAGGCGTTCGGTATAGATTCGGGTTGTATCCTCATCTGCCTTCAGACGCGCCAGATAGGCATCCAGGCCCGTATGGGCCATATTGCGGACCGTCTCCTCCTCCGTCATGCCCTCCTGCACCTTGGGGCAGACGGGCAGCAGCGGCTTGCGGCTTTCGGCCATGACCGCGCAACGCTGTGCGATAGCCAGCGTATTGTCGCAGGCCTCCGGCAGATCATGGAACAGTTCACGCATCACGGAAGCAGGCTTGAACCAATGTTCCGGCGTCACGTGCCGGCGGTCGGCTTCCGACAGCACGCGCCCTTCCGCGATGCACAGCAGCGCGTCATGCGCTTGATACATGCTCTCGGTCGCGAAATAGCAGTCATTGGCGGCGACGATGGGCAGGCCGATCTCATCCGCCAGCGCCAGAATGCCAGGCTCGATCGCTTTCTCGATTGAGAGGCCGTGGCGGTGCAGTTCCACCGCCATACGGTCGGGGAAGAGTTCCGCGAAACGCGCCAGCAGCCGTGCGGCCTCGGCCCGCTGCCCTTCGGCAAGCAAGCGGTTGATCGGCCCGAAGGTGCCACCGGTGAGCAGGAACAGCCCTTCCGAGAGTTCGGCCAGCCGCTCGAATGACACCTGCGGCTTCAGCCCGGCCTCGGTCTCCAGATAGGTGACGGAACTGAGGCGCTGCAGATTGGCGAAACCGACCTCAGTCTGGGCCAGAACGACAATCGGATCGGGCGGCAGACGCGGCAGATCGGCCCGCGCCAAGCCGATCTGGCAGCCCATGATCGGCTGCACGCCTTTACCCGTGGCGTATTGGGCGAATTCCAGGGCGCCGAACATATTGCTGCTATCGGTCAGCGCCAGCGCCGGCATGCCGTCGCCGGCCGCAAGGGCGATCAGCTTGTCGACCTTGATCGCCCCTTCGCTAAGCGAATAGGCGGAATGGGCGTGCAGATGGACGAAGCTTTTGGCGATCATGGCCCAAACCTAATCCATCAGACCCGAGTCGTGCAGCCAGACTCTCCGCAAGGCTCCGACCCGATCAGCCAGCCATTTTGATCCCGACCTGTGCCGCCATACGTGCCAGCACGGCGGGGTCGGATATGCCCTGGACATCGCGGCGCGGCGTATAGGGCGCTTCCAACTGCGCTGCCTCCTCGTCCGTCAGGGTGATGGACAGCGCGGCAATCGCATCGTCGATATGGCTGGTCTTGATCGCGCCGATGATCGGCGCCGCGACAGTCGGGTTGCGCCTGAGCCAGGCAAGCGCGATCTGCGCGCGGCTGACACCACGTTCGGCCGCCACGGCACCAACGGCGTCCACGATGGTCTGGTCACTGGTCGAGGTCAGGTCATACAGCAGAGCCGCATAGGGTTCGGCCTCGGACCGCGCCGTGGTCTCCCCCCAGGGCCGCGCCAGCCGGCCGCGCGCGAGCGGGCTATAGACGATCGTCTGCACGCCTTCATCGGCACAAAGCGGCAGCATCTCCCGCTCCTCCTCGCGAGCGATCAAGCTGTAGCAATCCTGCATCGAGACGAAACGCGCCCAGCCATTGGCCTTCTGCAGATGCAGCGCCTTGCTGAATTCCCAGGCCATCATCGACGACGCGCCGAGGTAGCGCACCTTGCCCATCTTCACGAGGTCATGCAGCGCCTCCAGCGTCTCCTCCCAAGGTGTCCGCTGATCGCGGCGATGGATCTGGTAGAGATCGATGTAATCGGTGCCGAGCCGCCGCAGGCTGTGGTCCACCTCCGTCATGATCGCCTTGCGCGACAGGCCGACGGCATTGGCGCCGGTCCGCATCGGCGCCATCAGCTTGGTGGCGATGACGACGCTGTCACGATCCGCGAAATCCTTCAACGCGCGGCCGAGGATTTCCTCGCTCGTGCCGAAGGAATAGATATTCGCCGTATCGAAGAAATTGATCCCCGCCTCGATCGCGTGGCGGATGACCGGACGCGCCGCTTCCTCATCCAGCGACCAGGACGGATGGCCGCGCGATGGCTCGCCGAACCCCATGCAGCCGATGCAGATCGGAGAAATATCGAGACCTGTATGACCGAGCTTGACGTATTGCATGCTAGTCTCCCTGACGACATATAACCGGACGATTGTCCGATTATCGATCGCAGCGTTAACGGACAACTGTCCGTTTAGTCAAGAGAGACGATGACCGACGACGAGATTCTGCGTGCCGATGCGCGCGCCAACCGAGATCGCATTCTGGATATCGCGCGCGCGGCCTTCGCGGCTGACCCGGATGCGTCCCTCACCTCCATCGCCAAGACCGCCGGCGTCGGCCAAGGCACGCTGTATCGGCATTTCCCGAGCCGCGAGGCCTTGGTGGTCGGCGTCTATCGGAAGGAGATCGACGGGCTGGTTGCTCTGGCGCCGCAGTTGCTGACAGAACACCCGCCGCTTCAGGCATTCCGGCTGTGGTGCGAGCGGCTGGCGGAATTCGGCCGCATCAAGCAGGGCGTCGCCGATGTCTTGCAGGCGGCGAAATCGGACCGGGATGTGCAGGAAACCTACGGGCCGATGGTGGCCGCGACCCGCCGGTTGATGGACGCCTGCGAAGGCGCGGGCCTGATCCGGGCGGGCGGCGACCCGGAGGATGTCCTGCTGATCCTGAGCACCCTGTTGCGTATCCCGCCCGGCCCCGCCGGAGAGGCAAGGGCCGCGAGGCTTATCGCCTTCGTGTTGCAGGGCCTGGGCGCCGACGACAAAGGCGCGTGAGACGCTGGCTGGTCATGACCTGCGAAAGATCTAACTTAGAACGGAAATTTTCGCCTTGTTTTGGCAACCGGGCGATGGTTTCAGCCGACCGACTCAGATAACGCCACTGCTTTGATACGACAAACCGCGTCCAAATCATTTTCCGTGACGAGACTCATTCAAATCTATTGCTGCGCGAATGAGCGCCTTCAAGGCTTCGCCATCGATCGCATCGCCGTCACGGATATCGATGGCCCGCCGCACATTGCCGTCGAGGCTGGCATTGAACAGGCCGGATGGATCAGGCAGCGCCGCCCCCTTCGCGAAGGTCAGCTTGACCTTGTCGCGATAGGTTTCCCCCGTGCAGAGAATCCCGCCATGCGACCAGACAGGAACGCCCGAGGGGTTGGAGGGTTTTTGCCATTTCATCTCCTCCACGACCTCGGCATCGGCTTCATGGATAAGCGCACGGATGCGAGACAATATTTCGCCAAGCCCGTCAGACAAGGACGCGATCTTTGCGTCGACGAGCGCAGATGTGGATTTCACGGTCTGAGACGGGCTCTTGCCATATCCTGTTTTCCTTCCCGTTCCGCAGGATAAACCCGCCTTCGCTGGCGGTACACATTCTATCAGTACAGGCCATCACCAATAGGGCGATCAAATCGCCGGCATCGGGGAAGCTTCGCGCAGATGGCAGCGACCGCCATTGCCCGCACCCGATCCGACGAAATGCCTTCACAAAGTAGATTGCGCCCTTCCCTTGCAAGCCTGGATCAAGCAAGCAGACGGCATGACACGAGGCATCTGGATGTGACTGACCTGACCGAAGGCATGCCGCCCGCCCCTCCGCTTTGGCTTCTGGCGCTGATCACCTTCAGCGGCACCTTCGCGATGTATATCTTCGTCCCAGCCTTGCCGATGGCGGCGAAAGATCTGCACGCAGGCATCGCCACCATCCAGATGACGGCAAGCCTGTATATTCTCGGTCTTGCTGTCGGGCAGCTCTTCTACGGACCCTTGTCCGATCGCTTCGGCCGCCGCCGCGTCCTGATGGCCGGGCTGACCCTTTACACGCTGTCGGGGCTGGTCGCGGCGCTGGCCGTCAGCGTCCATATCCTGATCATTGCACGATTGTTCCAGGCCATGGGCGGCTGCTCGGGCCTTGTCATCGCGCGGGCCATCGTGCGGGACACCTCGGCGCCTAAGGATACCGCGCGGCGCCTGGCGATGATGAATCTCATGGTCACGCTCGGGCCCGGCATGGCGCCCATCATCGGCAGCCTTCTGACCAATACATTCGGCTGGCGCTCGATCTTCGTCCTGCTTTGTTCTCTGGGACTGCTCAATCTTGTCCTGGCAAAGATCAGGCTGCCGGAGACAGGCGGTCGCAGCAATACGGACCTCACCACCCTCGCCCGCAACTACGCGTCCCTGCTCGTCTCGCCCCGGTTCATCGGCTATTCCATCGGCGGCGGCTGCGCCACGACCTCGGTCTATGCTTTCATCTCCGTCGCGCCCTTCGTCTTCGTCGGCGAATTGCATCGGCCGAGCTACGAGGTGGGCATCTATCTGGCGGTCATCATCGGCGGCATCTGGCTCGGCAGCATGCTGGCCAGCCGCCTGATCAACCGTATGCCCATGGTGCCGCTGCTGATCGGCACCAATCTGATCAGCGTGGTCGCCGTCGTGATTTTCCTGGCCGCGGCGCTTACAGGCCATCTATCGGTCTGGCTTGTCGTCGCCAGCGTCTTCGTTTTCTCGGTAGGCGTGGGCACGGCATCGCCGATGGCCCTGACCCAGGCGATCAGCGTCAACCCCCATGTCATCGGCTCGGCCTCAGGCCTGTATGGCTGCACGCAAATGGCCGTCGGCGCGCTTTGTACCGCGCTCGCCAGCCTGGGCCGAGACCCGGCACTCGCCGCCGCATCGGTGCTGGCGGGCGCCGGGGTCGTCAGCCAGGTCGCGTTCTGGTTCGCAAGCCGGCCGGGCAGCCGGTGATCAGGGCAGATCGATCAGCCGTCCGCCCTGTAGCGTCACACGACGGTCCATGCGCCCGGCAAGGTCCGGGTTATGGGTCGCGATCAATGCGGCCACGCGCTGACCGCGCACGGCGCTCAGCAATTCGTTGAAGACGATATCGGCCGTCTTGGTATCCAGATTGCCGGTCGGCTCATCCGCCAGCAGCACGCCGGGTTTGTTCGCGAGCGCGCGGGCAATCGCGACGCGCTGCTGCTCGCCGCCCGAAAGCTTGCCCGGCAGATGCTTCAGACGATGGTCCAGCCCGAAAGCCGCCAGCAATGCCTGCCCCCGAACTTCGGCGGTCTTGCGCGCGACACCCGCGATCATCTGCGGCAGGACGATGTTTTCGAGCGCCGTGAATTCCGCGAGCAGGTGATGGAACTGATAGACGAAACCGACGCGGTCACGGCGGATGGCCGTGCGCGCATTGTCCGGCAAGGCGCCTGCGTCCCGCCCGTCCATCATCACGCGACCCGCGTCAGGCCGGTCCAGCAGCCCGGCCAGATGCAGCAGGGTCGATTTGCCCGAGCCTGAGGGTGCGACCAGCGCCACAATCTCACCGGCCCGCAGCGTCAGGTCGATCGATGTCAGCACATCCAGGCTGCCGGCATCGGTGCGATAGCTGCGCCGCACCGCTTCCATGACCAGCGGCTCATTCGTCACAGTGTTACTCATGACGCAGCGCCTCCACAGGGTCGGTTCGCGCCGCGCGCCAGGACGGGTACAGGGTTGCCAGCAGCGACAGCACCAGCGCCATGATCAGCACGGTCGTCACCTCGCTCCAATCCAGCACCGCCGGCAGCTGCTCCAGGAAATAGACGGTCGGATCGAACAGCGTCGTGCCGGTGATATGTTCCAGCGCTTGCCGGATACGCTCGATATTGGCGCAGAAGACGACACCGAGGACAAAGCCGATCAGCGTGCCGGTGACACCGATGGAAGCGCCCGCCATCAGGAAGATGCGCATGATGGCACCACGGCTGGCGCCCAGCGTGCGCAGCACCGCGATATCCCGGGTCTTGTCCTTCACCATCATGATCATGGATGAGATGACATTGAAGGCCGCAACCACGATGATCAGCGTCAGGATCAGGAACATGACGTTCCGCTCCACCGTCACGGCCGCGAAGAAACTGTCATTGGACTGCTGCCAGTCGACGACGGAAATCGGCTTCGATGGCAGTGCCGCGCGAATGGCCTGGTTCACCCCACTGACATCGTCATGGTTCTTGACCGTGACTTCGATCTGCGTTGCCTTGCCCGGCGCATCGAAGAAAGTCTGCGCCGCGTCGATGGGCATGAAGACGAAGGTGGAATCGTATTCCTGCATGCCGACATTGAAGATGCCGACGACCTTATAGGCGCGGATGCGCGGAATGGTGCCGATGGCCGTCGCATTGCCCTGGGGGCTGACGAAGGTGATGTTCCCGCCGACCGTCAGCCCCAGGGACTGCGCCAGGCCGGAGCCGATGATGACCGCATCGTCGCCGGTCATGGCGTCGATGGACCCGGCCAGCATGTGGTTGGAGACAGAGGTCTGCGCCTCCAGATCCGTCTGGCTGATCCCGCGCACCACCCCGCCGGTGGCGCCACCATGGGCACCGGTCAGCAGGATTTCGCCCTGATAGACCGAAGCCGCGTTGATGACGCCCGGAATGCCGCGAATGGTTCGCGCCGTCGCATCATAATCCGTGATCTGCGTGCCCCCGGCGCCATAGACGCCAAGGTCACCGTTCAGGCCCAGGATGCGCGACAGCAGGTCCTGCCGGAACCCGTTCATGACGCTCATCACGATGATCAGCGTCGCGACACCCAGGGCGATGCCGATCAACGAGAAGATGGCGATGACGGAGACGAATCGCTCGCCCTTCCGGGCGCGCAGATAGCGCCCGGCGACGGTACGCTCAAAGGAACCGAACATCAGTTGGCGATCAGGCCGATTTTCGCGAGCGCTGCCTCGACCGTCAGTTCCTCACGCTCGCCGGTCGCCCGGCGCTTCAACTCCACCATGCCGTTCGCCGCGCCGCGCGGCCCGATGATGATCTGCCAGGGATGGCCCATCAGATCGGCATCCGCGAATTTCACGCCCGCGCGCTCGCTGCGGTCGTCATAGAGCGCGACCTTGCGGAGCTTGCCGTAGACGTCCTCGGCCATCGCATCGGTCACCGCGTCACCCTGCTTGAGGTTGAGGATGCCGACCTTGAAGGGTGCCACGCTGTCCGGCCAGATGATGCCGGCCTCGTCATGGCTCGCCTCGATCAGCGCGCCGACCATGCGGCTGACGCCGATGCCGTAGCTGCCCATTTCCGGGAAAAGCTTCTGCCCGTCCGGCCCGGTGACGGAGAAGTTCATCGCCGCCGAATATTTGGTGCCGAAATAGAAGATATGGCCGACCTCGATACCACGGCCTTCGCGGCGACGGTCTTCGGCGACCTTCCCCCAGGCGTCCAGATCATGCTTCTCGTCCGTGGCGGCATAGTTGCCGGTCATGATGCCGAAGAAACGTTCAAGGTCTTCTGACTTGTCGATATCGAAATTGCCGGCGCCGTAGTCCACATCCTCGAAAGCCGCGTCATAGAAGACCTGGCTTTCGCCGGTCGGCGCCAGAATGATGAATTCATGGCTGAGGTCGCCGCCGATCGGGCCGGTATCGGCCACCATCGGAATGGCCTTCACGCCCAGGCGCTGGAAGGTGCGCATATAGGCCAGCATCATGCGCCGGTAGATGATCACCGCGCCGGCATAGTCGAGCGCGAAACTATAGGCGTCCTTCATCAGGAATTCACGGCCGCGCATGACGCCGAAACGGGGGCGCACCTCGTCGCGGAACTTCCACTGAATCTGGTAAGCGGCCTGCGGCAATTCCTTGTAGCTTTTCACCGACTGACGATACAGGTCGGTGATCATCTCCTCATTGGTCGGGCCGAACAGCAGATCGCGCTCGTGACGATCCTTAATCCGCAGCATCTCCTTGCCGTAATCCTCGTAGCGGCCGCTTTCCTGCCAGAGCGTCGCCGGCTGGATGGTCGGCATCAGCACTTCCTGCGCGCCGGCCGCGTCCTGCTCTTCCCGCACGATATCAGCGATATTGTTGAGGACGCGCAAACCTGCCGGCAGCCAAGCATAGATGCCGGCAGCCGTCTGCCGCACCAGACCGGCACGCAGCATGAGGCGATGCGAGGCGATCTGCGCCTCGGACGGCACTTCCTTGATGGTCGGGATCAGGCTTTGGGATAGACGCATCGGCGTTGCATTCTTTCTCGGCTTGGACTGAGGCTCAGGCTGGGGCGGACCCTAGCGGTCCCGGCGTCGGCCCGCCAGATGGCGAAGCGCAGGCCGCTCTATCGTTTGCGCGGTGATCCAGGCAAGGGCGAGATTGCTCAGAAACAGCGGCACCAGCCACAGATAGGGCCAATGCGCCGGATCGCTACCCGCCGCCGACCAAAGATGGGCGGCAATCACCTCGACCGGGGCATAGGCCATATAGAAGGGATAGGAGAGCGCCCCGAAGCGCATCAGAATGGGCAGACGCGCGAAGAGTCGCTGCGGGCCCGTGGCCATCGCCCAAAGCAGAAGCCAGAGTGCCGAGGCGACCAGCGCATCGCCCATGGCCGTATGCTGCCGCAGCCAGATGCCGAGCGTGAGCAGAACCAGGCCTGCGATCCCGATGATTTGCCAGGGCCAGGGCCGCCAGCCCAGATGAACAAGACGCGCGAGCAGTATTCCGGCCGCGAATTCGGGCAAAAATCGTGGCAAGGCGCCCTGATAGCTGAGATTGAGCCCTGATGGAGACGAGCCCGACAGAACCAGCAGCAAAAGCGCCATGGCGATCAGCCCCTGGACGGTCGATCTGAGCCCGAGACGGGCAATGCCCAGTGCGATGGCCGGAAACAGCAGATAGCCGATCCATTCCGTACTGATCGACCAGGACGGATAATTCCAGGTCCAGCCGTCGCTGAATCCCAGCCCGTTGAGCAGAAGCAGTTGGAGCAGGAACTCCCGACCGCTTGCCCTCAGCGCCTGATGCGGATGCACCCCGGCCAGCTTCGCCAGCAGAAAGAGCAAAGCCAATAGCAGCAGCATGGCGAGCGCGGTCGGATAAAGCCGAACGAAACGTCGCCACCAGAAACCGCCATAGGCCGCGACGGTCTGCACGGGGGCCGGATGGCGATGCGCGAGGACAAGGCCGGACAGGACGAAGAATCCGTCGACACCCAGATAGCCGCGCCCGATGAAACTTGCAGTCCCGGCAAAGGCCAGATGAAGATTGGCGTGATAGGCAAAAACCCAGAGTGCCAACAGGCCGCGCGCGGCCGTCAGGTCCGGCAGATCGGCCCGCGGATCGTCCCATTGGGCCAAGCTGCACCTGTTTGCGCTACAGAGCCTTCCGCTATTTCAGAAATTCCTGAAAAGTCGAGTTGGGCTCAGGATTTTTTTGAAAATATCGCGTGACAGCGCGCGCTTGCATAGCTAAAGAAAAGGCCCGCGCGCTAAAGCGCTGCGGGCCAAGTTTAGGGAGGAAACGCCAGTCACACGGCAGAACGAGGGATCAACCTCATCCGTGACTGGATAATGAAATCACAGCGCCGCTACGTCCAATAAAAATGGTCGCTCTAAACGACAAAAATCGCGCTCTCAGACACCAACTGCCTGCAAATTAGCCAAAATCTGAAGAATGTCCGGTTTCTAGGCATCAAGCCTGCCCCTAACTGCCTAATCTCTCATCTGCGAATCAAATCGGGCGGGCGCTTTCGCACCCGCCCGATTTTTTATGTCCAGTTTTCAGGCTGGATTGCTGACGTGAAAATAGTTGATCCTATGCTCAAATGGTTAGATCCCCGTGACAAGCACGGGGACGACGAAAAAAGCAGCTTAGGTTTGCTTAAATCGTCATCCGCGCAGGTGTTGCGCGGACCTATCCACTCCCGCAGGCGCAATCAGCCTAAAAAGCTCAGCCTCAGCGCTTCCACCAGCCACGGCGCTTTTCGGCTGCCGGCGTATCCGCCCCGATCACCACCGGCTTGATCACCGGAGCAGCGGACTCGGACTCTGCGGCAACAAGCTCATCGACCAGGACGGCAGGCGCCGCCGGCTCGGCGACTGTTTCCACAACGGCCGCCGCCTTGGCGCGGGTGGTGCGACGACGGACCGGCTTGGCCGGCACGGCCTCGGCAGCCGCTTCCGCCACGGCTTCAACCGGTGCGGGTTCTTCGGCCGGCGCAGGCTCGACGACCGGCGTTTCGACCGCTGCCTCCGTCACCTTCGGCTTGCGCGCACGCGATGCACGCGGTTTCTTCGCCGGCACAACTTCAGTCAGTACCGCCTCAGCCTCAACCGGGCTGGCGTCCGCCACCGCAGGCTCGGCTTCCGCCGTCTCGACCGGCGCGCTCAACAGGCTCTCGACCAACTCAACGGTTGAGACATCCGCATCCGCGACCTGCCTATCGACGACCGCGACCTCGACAGTCTCGACAGCCGCAACCGGCTTGGCGGCGGCGGGCTTCGCCGGCTCCAGATCGGGTTCAATGGTCGCAAACAATGCGTCGATCTGGTCGAAGAAGGGCTCAGCCGGCGTCGGGCCACGCCATGCGGCGGCGGGCACCGGTGTTTCCGCGGGCGCTTCCGGACGACGATCGCGGCCACGACCGCCACGACGACCACGGCGACTGCGGCGCGCTTCCCCGTCCTCACCCGCCACCGGCGGCGTCATATCAGGGCTGGGCTCGGCCGGCGGCACGATTTCCGGACCGGGCTCGCCCGGAACTCCAGGCAGTTCCGGCTCATGGCCTGGCTCGTAAGGTCCGGGAGCCGGCACGGGCATGGGGAACGGCGGCACGGCAGGTTCCTGCGGCGCCGGTCCGGGTTCCGGAGCAACGGACAAGCCGTCATCCTCGCCCTCGAACTCATCACCCTCGTCGCCTTCGGCATCGCCCTGGCCATTCTCGGCCTGCAGACCATTCTCGCCATTGTCACGGCGACCGCGACGACGACGACGACGGCGGCGGCGACGCTCACCGCTTTCGTCACCACGGGCCTCGTCGGTCACGGCAACCGGAGCGCCCGCGGCAGGCGCCGTCTCAGCAACGGTCGCCACTTCGGCCAGGGGCGCGTCGGCGACCAGCGCCGCGTTGCGCACAATGCCACGATCCTCGTCCTCGACGCTCTCATCCCGCGCGGCATAATCCATCGCGATGGGCGAGGAGCCGTTGGCCAAAGGCGCATCGGACGCGACAAACGCGCGCACCTTCTCGATCCGCACCTGCGGCGGCACCAGCTTGTCATCCGCCGACAGCACGATCTGCAGACCATGTGTCCGCTCGATCGTCATCAGACGATCGCGCTTCTGATTGAGGATGTACATCGCAACCGCACCGGCGACATAAACATTGATCTCGGCGGAGCGATGACGCGCTGCCTCATCCTCAATGGCACGCAGCACGTGAATGGCCGCACTCTCGACGCTGCGGACAGTCCCGGTGCCCATGCAATGCGGGCAGGTAATGAAGGCGGTTTCGGCCAGCGATGGGCGCAGGCGCTGACGGCTCATCTCCAGCAGACCGAAATGACTGATGGACCCGACCTGAATACGCGCGCGGTCGTTCTTCAGCGCATTCTTCATGCGCCCTTCGACCATCGCGTTATGCTTGCGGCTCTCCATGTCAATGAAGTCGATGACGATGAGGCCAGCCAGATCGCGCAGGCGCAGCTGGCGGGCGGCTTCGTCGGCCGCTTCCAGATTGGTGCGGAGCGCCGTCTCCTCGATATTACGCTCCCGCGTGGAGCGGCCCGAATTGACGTCGATCGCGACCAGCGCTTCGGTCTGATTGATGACCAGATAACCGCCGGATTTCAGCTGAACCGTCGGGCTCAGCATGGCGTCCAGCTGCATTTCCACCTGGTTCTTGTGGAACAGCGACGTGTCATGGCCGCGCCACAGCTGCACCTTGGCGGCGTGCTGCGGCGTCAGCATGCGCATGAAGTCGCGCGCGGCCTTCCAGCCGGCTTCGCCGTCGACCAGCACTTCCTCGATATCGCGGGTATAGCCGTCGCGGATGGCGCGCTTGATGAGGCTCGCTTCCTCATAAACCAAAGCCGGGGCGACCGACTTCATGGTCAGTTCGCGGATATCGTCCCAGAGGCGCAGCAGATATTCGCAGTCGCGGCGGATTTCGGGTTTCGGCCGGTTGGCACCGGCTGTGCGGACGATCAGCCCCATGCCGGCCGGCATGTCCACTTCCTTGATGACTTCCCGCAGGCGCTTGCGATCCGCGACCGAGGTGATCTTGCGGGACACGCCACCGCCACGGGGGGAGTTCGGCATCAGCACGCAATAGCGGCCTGCCAGCGACAGATAGGTGGTCAGCGCCGCGCCCTTGGTGCCGCGCTCTTCCTTCACAACCTGGATTAGCAGGATCTGGCGACGATGGATGACTTCCTGGATCTTATAGTTGCGCACGAAGCGCGGCGGAGACCGACGCTCGCCGTTTTCCTCGGTCTGGTCATTGCCGCCGCCACCCAGCGTCTCGGGCCGCTCCGGCTCCGCTTCGGCTTCGCTATCGTCAGCGCTGTCTTCGGTCGAAACTTCGATTGAAACTTCGGCGGGGGCGATGATCTCGCCTTCCAGCGGCGCGTCCTCGTCGGACGGCGGCAGGTCACCGATCAGGATTTCCCGCACCATGCCGGCCGCCTGGGCGCGGGGAGCGGATTCGACCTCAGCGTCACCTTCGGCGGCGGCCGCGGCTTCGAAAGCCGGCTCCATCGCATCGAATTCGGAGGTGATGGGGGACCGCTTGCCGGCGACCGCCGCTTCCTCGGCTGCCTCTTCGGCGTCTTCCGCCTCAGCTTCGGCGCGGGCCGCCGCGACTTCCGCCTCTAGCAGCTTCTGTCGGTCGGCGACGGGAATCTGGTAATAGTCGGGATGGATTTCGCTGAAGGCCAGGAAGCCATGGCGGTTGCCGCCATATTCGACAAAGGCTGCCTGCAGGCTCGGCTCAACCCGAATGACCTTGGCGAGGTAGATATTGCCTTTGACCTGCTTCTTGGTGGAGGTCTCGACGTCGAAATCTTCTAGACGCGTTCCGTCAAGGACAACGACACGGGTTTCCTCCGGATGTGTCGCGTCGATAAGCATGCGCTTTGTCATGGAAAACTGGACTCCGGCGCATTCCGCTTGGGAATGCGGCCGCCTGAAGGCGGCGGATTTGAAGTGGGGGAGGTGACGGGTCCGCAATCGACATGATGGATGACCGGGCTCTCGCCAGCGAAGCATTCGCCGTGGTGAGGAAAGCGGTCATGAAAGTCGAACAGATCCCAATCAAACTTAGGGGCTACAGCGGCCCAAGGCCCCGCAGCCGGTAAAACAAACGGTCAGGCATCCGCCCTCTATCCCTTCCGTCCCCGTCGATGATCCGGGCGGCATCTGGCCGCATCGGCTTTTCGGGGAATGGCCGACCAAGCGACCAGACGGGTGGATTGCGGTGGAGCTTCGAAAAGGGAGCACACATAGATGAGCCCAGCCTGCTTCGAATCTCGGCACCAAACATGACCCAAAGCCCTTGCACATGCAAGGGCAAGCCCGGTCCTATACCCTGACAAGGCTCACGATTTAGTCATTTCGCTAAATTCCGTTGCCTTTCAACGAGAAGCACTGTTATTCGGAGATCCGACATGAAGATGAGACCCGCCGGTCCAAGGTTCCTTTCGTGACCGATTTGCCCGACGACCCCAATCCCCGAATGCTCGAACGGCGGCTGCTGCTCAGTCTCGGCACTGGTGCGACTGTCCTCATTCCCAGCTGGCTGCAACCAGCCATCGCCTGGGCCGCCACCAAACACAAACTGCATCAGGCGTCGAAGCCGCTTCTCAAGAACGCCCCGCTGATCATGCTCGACGCCGGCCATGGCGGTAAGGATCCGGGCGCCATCGGCGTCGCCGGCACCTATGAGAAGCACGTCGCACTGGCTTCCGCCCATGCGCTGAAACTGCGCCTGGAAGCGTCCGGCCGCTATCGCGTCGCGATGACCCGCGCGACCGACCATTTCATCCCGCTGGAAGACCGTGTCGCCATCGCGCAGGACCAGAAAGCCGATCTCTTCGTCTCCATGCATGCGGATTCGGTGCCTGACCATTCGGTGCGGGGCGCCAGCGTTTATACCCTGTCGAGCGACGCCTCGGATCGGCAGACGGCCGGCCTCGCCCAGCGCGAAAACAGCTCCGACCGTTTTGCCGGCCCCCATTTCAAGGGCGTCTCGCCCGCCGTCGCGCGCATCCTGGCCAGTCTCGTCGGGCGTGAGACGCGGGTCGGCTCGGCCCAGTTGCAGCAGGATATGGTGCAGAATCTGTCGGATGAGATCGACATCCTGCCCAACCCTGCCCGCCATGCCGCCTTCGTCGTGCTGAAATCCGCCGAAATCCCGAGCGTGCTGGTCGAGATGGGATTCATGTCGAATTTCAAGGACGAATCGGCCCTGCGTCAGCAAAGTCACC
This sequence comes from Acidisoma cellulosilyticum, assembly GCF_020621385.1. GTDB lineage: Bacteria > Pseudomonadota > Alphaproteobacteria > Acetobacterales > Acetobacteraceae > Acidisoma > Acidisoma cellulosilyticum. The sequence continues at coordinate 42,131 of NZ_JAESVA010000001.1, forward strand.
GCGACCGCATCACACTTGCCATGACCAATGCAGTCGATGCCTGGTATGTCGCGCGCCAGTCGGCCCGTATGGCCGGCTAGCGGATAGGGCTCTAGCGAAATCGCCCCAAGAGCCCTATTTCCGCCAGTATGCGCGGCCAAAAGGCGCGTGACAGGTTAACTAAGGAACAGCTGCCTATGCCCGGGCCCTTGAAAGCCGGCGACCGCATGGTGCGCCCAACCGGCACACGTGGCGGCGGCGGAAGCGGCAATGGCGGCGGCCAGCCGCCGCGCGGACCGCAGGACGATCCGCCGCGTGCCAATCGCGGTCAGAAGCGCGACAGGAAGGACAAGCGCCGCGCCGCGCGTCGTGGCGGTGCCGGCTTCCTGGCCGCACGCGCCGTGACCAGCCTGTTCGGCCTCGCCGCCATCGTCGTCGTCGCGGGCGGTGTCGGCGGTTATGTCCTGTTTCGTCACTATACGGCCGATCTCCCCAGCCTGGACGGGCTGCGCAGCTACCAGCCGCCGGTAATGAGCCGCGTCTATTCCAGCAATATGCAGCTGATTTCCGAACTGGCGACCGAGCGGCGCATCTACACACCTTTCGAAGATATCCCACCGCTGGTCGCCCAGGCCTTCATCTCGGCCGAAGATCAGAATTTCTGGCATGAGCCCGGCATCGATCCGCTCGCCATCATCCGCGCCGGCGTCACCGACATCACCCTGATCGGGTCCGGGCGCCGGCCGATCGGCGCGTCCACCATCACCCAGCAGGTCGCGAAGAACATCCTGCTGCAGAACAACATCAACTTCGCGCGCAAGATCCAGGAAGCCGTGCTCGCCGTCCGCATCGACCATGCGATGAGCAAGCAGCGCGTGCTGGAAATCTATCTCAACGAAATCTTTCTCGGGGAGCAGGCCTATGGCGTGGCCGCGGCCGCGGCCGCCTATTTCGACAAGCCGCTGGATAAGCTGACCATCGCGCAGGATGCGATGCTGGCCTCGCTGCCCAAGGCGCCGACCAATTATGACCCTTATCGCAATCCGCAAGCCGCCCTCGCCCGTCGCAACTGGGTGATCGACCGCATGGCGGATGACGGCGCCATCACCCGCGATCAGGCGACGACCGCCAAGGCCGAGCCCCTGCTGACCCGGGCGAGCCCACGTCCTGCGACTGTTCCCGGTGCCGGCTATTTCGCGGACGCCGTACGCCAGCAGCTGGTGCAATTGTTCGGCGCGACGCGCGCGACCGACGGCGGGCTGGTGGTCTATACCAGCCTTGACCCGTCACTGCAGGCGACCGCCGATACCTCGCTGCGCCGCGGCCTGGTCGATTACGACCGCAGCCATGACGGCTGGCGCGGCCCTGTCACCCATGTCGACCTGACAGGCGGCGATTGGCAGACGGCGCTGCGCAAAATCCAGGCCCCGGCCGGCATCCTGCCCGATTGGCGGCTGGCCGTGGTGCAGAGCACGACAGCGACAACGGCTGAGGTCGGCTGGCTGCCGCCCGGCACCAAGCGCGACCCCATCGGCCCCGCGCAAAGCGGCACCTTGTCGCTGTCCACGCTGCGCTGGGCGCGCAAGGCGGGTAATTTCGGCGCCAATCTTGGCCCCAGCCCGCGCCGCATGACGGATGTGGTTCAGACCGGCGACGTGGTGATGATCGAGCCCGACAGCACCGGCAAAGGTGATGCCGTCACGCTGCGCCAGGTCCCGCAGGTACAGGGCGCGCTGGTGACCATGGATCCGGTGACGGGCCGCGTGCTGGCCATGTCCGGCGGCTGGAGCTACGGGCTCAGCCAGTTCAACCGCGTGACGCAGGCCCAGCGCCAGCCGGGCTCGGGCTTCAAGCCCATCGTCTATCTGACGGCGATGGAGCAGAATATCCCGCCTGACGCGACGGTGCTGGACGCGCCCTTCGTCGTCAATATGTCGGACGGCACGCAGTATCGCCCGGGCAATTACGAGGCAGACTTCCTCGGACCCATTCCGCTGCATCAGGCGCTGGAAGAATCGATCAACCTCGCGACCCTGCATCTGGCCGCCCGTATCGGTCTGCCGGCGGTGGCACAGACGGCGCAGGATTTCGGCGTCGTCGACAAGATGCCGCTGATCTATCCGGCCGTCCTCGGCGCGATCGAGACGACCATGCTGCGTCTGGCCGGCGCCTATGCCGGGTTCAGCCAGCTCGGCCGGCAGGTGACGCCGTCCTTCATCGACCGGGTGGAGGATGCGCAAGGCCAAGTCATCTACCGCGCGCCCGAGGTGAATTGCGGCAATTGCGCCAGTCCTGACCCCAGCCAGCCGCCGACCTTGGCCTATACGGCCAAGCAGCTCGCGGACCCGCAGAGCACCTCCCAGCTTGTCACGATGATGCAGGGCGTGATGACGCGCGGCACCGGCCGCGTCGCCGATCTTGGCCTGCAGGGCTGGACGCCGGCCGGCAAGACCGGCACCACGGAAGATTTCCAGGACGCCTGGTTTACCGGATTCACGCCGACACGCCTGACCTCCGTCTGGGTCGGTTTCGACAATCCACAATCGCTGGGCGACAACGAGCAGGGCGCGACCGTCGCCGGACCAATCTGGAATCGCATGATGGCGGCCGCACTGGCCGACCAGCCCAAGATACCCTTCCCGGTCCCACCGGGGATCGAGATGCGCAATACCGGCGGCGTCATGGAGGCCTTCAAAACCAACGAAGCCAGCGGTGGCGACGCCGATGTGCCTGGCACGACGGCCGCACCCGGCGATACCGGTGCAGAGGCCGGCGGCAGCGTCGGCGGCGACGGCAATGCCTCGACCGCGGGGACGCCCGGCGTTGGGGGCAGCACTGCCGGCAACAAGATCGACAATTCCGTAGGCGGGCTGTATTAGCCGCCGCCATGTCCGCCGAAACCGAAGCTTTAGCCGAACAAATCAGGCAATCCGTCACGCTGCTCCGCAGGCATCTTGACTGGGACGTTGCGACGATCCGCCTTGAGGAGTTGAATCAGCGCGCCGAAGACCCGACGCTATGGGCTGACGCCGCCGCCGCGCAGGTTCTGATGCGCGAGCGCACCAGGCTCGCCACCGGCATCGATGCCGTGCGCCGTCTGGAGACCGAGGTCGAGGATACGCTCGGCCTGGTCGAAATGGCGGAAGCCGAGAGCGACGCCGAGATGATCGGCGACGGTGTCGCGACGCTGAAGCGGTTGGCCGAGGAAGCCAAGCTGCGGGAGATCGAAAGCCTGCTATCCGGCGAGGCCGACGGCAACAACGCCTTTATCGAGATCAATGCCGGCGCCGGTGGTACCGAAGCCCAGGACTGGGCCGAGATGATGCAGCGCATGTACACGCGCTGGGCGGAAAAGCACGGCTACAAGATCGAGATCATGGAGACGTCGGAAGGCGAGCAGGCCGGGATCAAATCCGCGACCCTCATGGTCAGCGGTCCCAGCGCCTACGGCTGGCTGAAGACGGAGGCCGGCGTGCATCGTCTGGTCCGGATCAGCCCTTTCGATTCGGCCGCGCGTCGCCAGACCAGCTTCGCCAGCGTCTATGTCTATCCCGAAGTCGACGATACCATCGTGATCGACATCAATCCGGCGGACCTCAAGGTCGATACCTTCCGGGCCTCGGGCGCGGGCGGCCAGCACGTCAATAAGACGGAAAGCGCCATCCGCATCACCCATGTCCCGTCCGGCATCATCGTCGCCTGCCAGACGGACCGCAGCCAGCATCGCAACCGCGCGACCGCTATGGGCATGCTGAAGGCCCGGCTTTATGAGATGGAGCTGAAGAAGCAGGAAGACGCGGCCAACGAAGCGGCTGCGTCCAAAACCGATATCGGCTGGGGCCATCAGATCCGTTCCTACGTTCTGGCACCGTATCAGCTGGTCAAGGACCTGCGGACGAATATAGAAACAGGTAATCCGGCCGCCGTGCTGGATGGTGAGCTGGATGCATTCATGGCAGCAGCCTTGGCAGCCCGCGTCGGTGCGACCCGCAGCGAAGCGAGCGCCGCAGCCCGCTGACCGGCATGAAGATAGCCCTCACCCGCTAGCGTCCGTCAGGTTTAGGTGGAAACGACCCCTTGCCCCGTCATGACCGGGCTTGACCCGGTCATCCAGTCCTTGGGCGCCCCAACGAATGGATGCCCGGCTCTGGGGCCGGGCATGACGATATTAGGGACAAGCTTCAGTTAAAATCAGACAAACTCTAGCGTCCCGATAGCGTGTGAAGGGTTGTCCAAGATGCCTTTGCGATCCCCGTGGATTTCGCTCGTCGCCCTCGTCCTGATGGTATTGGCGGTTGGCGCCGGCGCGGCGACCCGCCGGCGCTGGCCCGAATATCACGCCAATCGCGAAACGATCGAGCTTCTGCAGACGACGGTGATGCTGCTGGCAACCTTCGCCGCCATCGTCCTCGGTCTGCTCATCAACTCCGCCAAATCCGATTTCGACGGCCTCGACAACGATATCCGCAGTTTCGCGTCCTCCCTCGTGCAGCTCGATTACGGACTGGAAGAGCTAGGACCGACAGGCGTGCCGATCCGTCAGGATCTGGCGCGCTATACGGCGGCGGCGATCACGGCCGACTGGCGCAGCCAAGCGCCCCCCAGCGGGAACTACTTTCCCCATCTGCAGGCGAGCCACACGCCCGGCGTGGGCGTCAATACACCGGTTCTCGGTCAGTTGCTGGAACATGTGAGCGTGGAACTGGATAGCCTCGCCCCGACCTCTCCGGTCCTCACCCGGCATCAGATATCGGCCCAGCGGCTGATGAGCAACACGATCGCGCAGCGTTGGAAGATTGTCAGCGCATCCATGGGCACGCTCTCCACGCCCTTCTTCGCGATGCTGCTTTTCTGGATGCTGGTGATCTATCTCTGCTTCGGCGTCAGCGCGCCGCTGAACCATATCAACGCAATGGCTCTGTTCCTGAGCGCGCTGGCACTGACCTCGGCGCTGTTCGTGATCATCGATCTCAACACACCCTTTTCAGGCGCTTTTACCGTCGATAGCGCGCCGATGCGCAGCGCGCTGGATGAGATGCTGCACCAGCCGGACGGCACGCCGCCCGCCATGACGCCGTAATTTCGGCGCGCGAGGCTAATGGCGCGTGCTGGCCGAAGGCAATGGGGCCTCTGCTCAAACGGGTAGTTCCCCGGGACAGGGCGGGGATGACGAATAAAGACAAAGCCGATTTCAAAACCGTCGTCCGCGCACTTGTTGCGCGGATCTACCCGGTGCCGCAGGCGGACCTTATCTTGGCGCCCCCAGCCAGTGAGGTCACATGCCCTCGTGCTTGCCTTCGCCGTGCGGCAGCAGGTGCTTATCGACCTCAAGCCTCAGCTCGTCGATCGCCGTGATGGAAACGGGATCGATCGCCTCGATCGCCGTCAGAATGGTCTGACAGGCGTCGCGCAGGGCATGCAGGAAGCCATGTCCGGTTTCATCGACATGGCTCGGTTGATCGGAACCGGTGAGCGTCTTGTCCAGGTGATCGGCGGCTTCGTCATGCCCTTGCGCGCGCAGCTGGTCCGCCAGCAGGCGGGCGCGGGTGGCTGGGGTTTGCTGGTCGTCGCTCATCGCCTCATCGTCCGGTTAGTGAAGCCCATGGTGTGTTCCCTTGCCCGTCCTTGGTCAAGCCGGGGCAAGGGGCAGCAGGTTAATGCCCGCCGCCGCCGCGACCGCCGCCTTTGGTCGGCGAGAACAGGAAGGCGAGCGGAATGACGCAGAAGGCCGCGACGCCGCAATAAACAAACAGGTCACGATAGGCGAGCATCGACGCCTGCTTGATGAACATCTCATTGATCTGCGCCGGCAGCATCTGGGAAATCTGCCCCGAGACATAGCCGAGACTGGTCAAGGCGCCGCGCAACTGCTGTTGCAGCTCATTATACGGCGCCCAAAGCGGCGTCATATAATGCTGAAGATAGGCCATATGCGTCTGCGTACGCTCGGTCACACCAGCGGTCGCGAGCGAGATGCCGATCGAGCCCGCGATATTGCGCAGCATGACGAAAAGCGAGCTTGCGTCATTGTTCAGGGAGCGCGGCAAGGTCGTATAGGCGATCGTGCTGACAGGCACGAAGAGGAAAGCCAGACCGAGCACCTGGAAGATGCGCGCGACGACGAGACTCCCGAAATTGATCGTCGGCACCACGATCAGGCTGGAATAGAAATAGGACAGGCCGATCAACAGAAAGCCGAAAGCGATGATCAGTCGCGTCTGCACATTGGGCATCAGGAACTTGCCGACGAGCGGGATGAGCACGACGATGGCGATAGCCCCCGGCGACAGGATCAAGCCAGCTAAGGTCGCGGTGTAACCCAATTGCTGCTGCGCCAGCTGCGGCACCAGAACGGCACCGGAATACAGAACCGCGCCGACGCCGGTGATCATCACCGTGCCGACCGCGAAATTGCGGTCCTTGAAGACGCTGAGCCGCACGATGGGCTTGTCCGTCGTCGTCAGCCAGACGATCGCGCCGATGATGCCGACAACCGCGAAAGCCGCCATCATCACGATGAAGCCGGAGCTGAACCAGTCCTCATCCTCACCGCGATCCATCATGACCTGCAGACAGCCGATGCCGAGCGCGATGAGGGTCAGGCCGATCCAGTCCGTATCGCCGAACCGCGCCTTGTCCCGCTTCACCCATGGCGGATCCTCGACCAGCGTCATGACCGCAAAGAAGGCGATCAGGCCGACGGGGATGTTGATCCAGAAAATCCAGCGCCAGGAATAGCTGTCGGTCAGGAAGCCGCCCAAGGTCGGCCCGATGGCGGGCGCAAAGATCACCGCGATGGCGACGACGCCGAAGGCCGCGCCACGCTTCTTGGGCTCGAACGTATCCAGAATGATCGCCTGCTGGTTCGGCTGCAGGCCGCCGCCGAAGAAGCCCTGCATCAACCGGAACACCACCATCTGGCCGAGGGAGGTCGCGGTGCCGCAGAGGAAGGAGCAGACGACGAAACCAGCGATACAGATCAGGAAATAGCGCTTCCGGCCGATGACGCGGCCGATGAAGCCCGAGATCGGCAGCACGATGCCGTTCGCCACCAGATAGGATGTCAGCGTCCAGGTCGCGTCGTCATAGCTGGCCGAGACCGAACCCGCGATATGGGGCAAGGACACGTTGACGATCGTCGTGTCCAGAATCTCCATGAAGGCCGCGATCGTCACGACGACCGCGATCAGCCAAGGATTGGCCTTCGGACGCCAGACGGCGTCCTCGGCGTGATGAGCGGCTCCGCTCATTGATTCGGCGGCACTTCGTTTTCAACGCCCGGCGCGTTGCCGTCCGTCACGGTCCTGGTGACATCGACCGTGGGCTCGACCGACAGGCCGAGCGGCAGCGGGATTTTCGGGTTGAGCCCGTGGTCGATAATGATCTTCACCGGCACGCGCTGCACGATCTTGACGAAATTGCCGGTCGCGTTTTCGGCCGGGAAGGCACTGAAGCGGCTGCCGGACCCCATCTGCACGCTATCGACATGGCCGGTGAGATGCAGGCTGGGATAGGCATCGACCGCGATATCAACCGCCTGGCCCGGTAGCATGCGGGCGAGCTGCGTTTCCTTGAAATTGGCGGTGATCCAGACCTCGGGCACCACCAGGCTCATGATCGACTGGCCCGCCGACAGATAATAGCCGGCTTCCACATTGCGCTGCGTCACCCAGCCGTCCTGCGGCGCGCGAACCGTCGTGTAGGACAGATTGAGCTTCGCCTGGTCCAGCTGCGCCTGTGCATTGCGCACCAGCCCTTCCAGCTGCTTCACCTGGGCGGCGGCCGTATCGATATTCTCCTGCACAAGCTGTGCGGCTTGCAGCTGACCCTGGGCCTGTTTCACCTGGCCCTCACCCTGGCCGAGACTGGCATTGGCCTGATCGACCTGCTGCTGCGTCGTCGCGGCGGCCGAAACCGCATGCTGCCGGTGATAGTCTTTCTGCGCATTCAGCAGGCCCGCCTGAGCGACTTCCAGATTGCCCTGGGCTTGCAGCAGGTCTGCCGGATAGGTGACCTTCGCCTTGGCCAGGGCGATGCGCGATGCCTCCAGCTGGCCCTCATCCTGCGCCAACTGGCCTTCGGCCTTGTCGACCGACGCCTGATAGTCGCGCGGGTCGAGCTGGATGATCGGTTGGCCTTTCTTCAGCAACTGGTTGTCGTTCACGAAAAGCTTGACCACCTGACCGGAAACGCGCGGCGCGATGGTGATCGCGCGGCCATCCGTGAAGGCGTCATCCGTGTCGATCAGATTGCGGTTCGACCACCAATAGAAGACGGCGGCGATGGCGACGAGGATGATCACCAGGATGAAAATCAGCCTTGGCAGGATCTTCCGGCGCTTGGGCGGCGGGGCAGCCGGCTTGGCCGCGTCCTGCGGCTTTTGCTCGGGCTTCGCCTCCGTCTGCTGGCCGCCGCCGGAGACGATCTGCGTGCCACCCGAATTGACGGTGGTGCTGCCGGCATAGCCGCTCGCGGGGATGACCTGGCTGCCACCGCTATTGACGACGGTATGACCGGGGGTATGGCCGGCGGCTGCGCCGGAATTATCTGAACTGCCACTCACGTTAACTCTGCACTCCCTGCTGGCAGAGGACAGAGCCTCCGAATGGGGTCCCCAATGGGGTCAAGGATCGCGGGCAAGACAATGTTCGGGTTGGTAAAAGACCAGAGTCGACCGAGCCTGGGTTCATCTTGAACCAAGGAATTCCCTCGTTACGCCAGACGTTTAGAAACCTACCCGGTCGGCAAGACACCCGCTGACCGATCGGTCAGCGGTAGCGCATTTGGTGCGGCGCGTCGAGGTGGGAAGCCCCCGCCCGTCACATGACCTCAAATTGTTGTACGAAAAGGGCTGGCCTAAGCGACGGCAGGATCGGCCTCAGGAGCCGGATCGGGCGCCGCTTGGGTGCCTTGGGGCGCATGGCCGCGCAGGAAGCCAGCCAGACGGCGGAAGGCAGTATTGCGCGGATCGCGCGACCGCCAGACGAGCCCGATGGTCCGGCCCGGCAAGGTTGGTGCCTGACCTTCACCCATTTCGATCGCCTCCACCGGCCTGATTGCGGCAAGCCCATCCAGGTCGGGCCGGTCCTTGACCGACAGAGCCGGCAGGAGCGCAAACCCCTCCCCGGCCGCGATCATATGCCGCAGCATTTCCAGGCTGCTGGCAAATCGGCCCGCGCGTCGCGGATGGGAACCACAGAGCGCGACCGCCTGATCACGCAGGCAATGCCCTTCCTCCAGCAGCAAAAAATCCTCTCCACGCAGGTCTTCGACGGTGATGCGGTTGAGATGCGCGATGGGATGGCTTTCCGGCGCCACGATCTGGAAAGGCTCGAAAAACAGCGCTTCCGTTGACAGACCCGCCATCGGCTCGGGCAGCGCGATCAGCACAAGGTCCAGGCTATTCGCCTGCAGCCGGTCCAGAATCTGATCGGTCATCCCCTCCTCCAACCGCAGTGCCAGAGCCGGGAAGGCGCCGCGCAGGGATTGCAGGACCAAGGGCAGATAATAGGGCCCGAGCGTCGGGATGACACCAAGGCGCAGCGGGCCAGCCAGCGGATCGCCGTGAGACCTTGCGACATCGAACAGGCCTCGCGCTTCCCGCAGGACAGCGCGCGCCTGACGCAGGATCGCCGCTCCCTCCACAGTGACTTCCACACTTTTCCGCGATCTCTCAAACAGCGTGACGCGCAAAACTGCTTCCAGCTTGCGGATCTGTTCGCTCAGCGCCGGCTGGCTGACCCCGCAGCGCTCCGCCGCTTTGCCAAAATGTCTCAAATCCGCGACCGCAATCGCGTATTCTAAATCGCGCAGGGACAGGCCCGCGAAGCCCCACTCGCTCATGCAATCCCCGCCAAGAAACTGACCATAGGAACAGCCTATCGATTTCTTAGGAAGAATCAATTTCACCGATCGACCTGAGGCGCCTAGACAGGCTGTCACGAGGCAACATCCAAAAGAGGTTCTTATGCCCGACGATATTTCCCGTCCGACCTTGACGAGCACGGCCGGCACGCCCGTTCCGGACAATCAGAACAGCATCACGGCCGGGCCGCGCGGCCCCCTTCTGCTTCAGGATTATCTGCTGCTTGAAAAGCTCGCGCATCAGAATCGCGAGCGCATCCCCGAGCGCGTGGTCCATGCCAAGGGGTCCGGCGCTTTCGGCACCTTCACGGTGACGCATGACATCACGAAATACACCAAGGCCTCCATCTTCTCCGAAATCGGCAAGACGACGGATATGCTGCTGCGCTTCTCAACCGTCGCCGGCGAGCGCGGTGCGGCCGATGCCGAGCGCGACGTGCGCGGCTATGCGCTGAAATTCTACACCGATCAGGGCAATTGGGATGTCGTCGGCAATAACACGCCGGTCTTCTTCATCCGCGACCCGGTGAAGTTCCCCGATTTCATCCATACCCAGAAGCGCCATCCGCGCACCAATATGCGCTCGCCGACCGCGATGTGGGATTACTGGTCGCTGAGCCCGGAAAGCCTGCATCAGGTGACGATCCTGATGAGCGATCGCGGCCTGCCGACCGACTACCGCCATGTCAACGGCTATGGCAGCCACACCTATAGCTTCTGGAACGATGCCGGTGAACGCTACTGGGTGAAATTCCACTTCAAGACGCGCCAGGGCCACAAACACTGGACCAATGAAGAGGCCAATCACGTCATCGCCAATGACCGCGAAAGCTCGCAGCGTGATCTTTACGAAGCGATCGAGCGCGGCGATTTCCCGAAATGGGATTTCAAAGTTCAGATCATGCCCGAAGCCGACGCGGAAAAGACATCCTACAATCCCTTCGACCTGACCAAGGTCTGGCCGCATGGCGAGTATCCGCTGATCGATGTCGGCGTCTTCGAGCTCAACCGCAATCCCGACCACTATTTCGCGGAAATTGAGCAGGCATCCTTCTCGCCGTCGAACATCGTGCCGGGTATCAGCTTCTCACCAGATAAGGTGCTGCAAAGCCGCATTTTCTCCTATGCGGACGCGCACCGCTATCGCGTCGGCACGCATTACGAGGCGCTGCCGGTGAACAAGCCGAAGACCGCCGTGCACACCTATCATGCGGATGGGTCCATGCGCTTCGACGCGCCGAAGGGCACGGACGCTTATTACGAACCGAACTCCTTCGACGGCCCTGTCGAAGACCATAGCGCGAAGGAGCCGCCGCTGCGTATCGACGGCAATGCCGACCGCTACAATCACCGCGACGGCAATGACGACTATACCCAGCCGGGCAATCTCTACCGGATGTTTAGCCCTGAGCAGAAGCAGCGGTTCTTCGACAATATCGCCGGGGCCATGCAGGGCGTGCCGCGTCACATCATCGACCGGCAGTTGGAGCATTTCCGCCGGGCCGACCCGAGTTGGGCGGTGGGCGTGGAAGCATCGATCCGCCGTATCCACACGCCGCCGGCCTCCGCGCCGACAACGGCCGCCGCCGCCGACTGACTTTCATGAACGGGTAGATCCGCGCACTTGTTGCGCGTATCTACCCGGTTTCATCGCGACTAAATCAAGCCAGCGTCACATCAAGAAGATCAGCCCGCGACTTGGCGAGCGGACGCGCCAGCGTATCGGCATAGGCCGCACGGATCTTGGTGATGACGGGCCGCTTGAGATTGGCAAGATGAGCTGGTTTGTCCAGCCAACGTTCGATCTGCACCAATCCGTTCGGATTATTGACGCTCTTGTAAAGATCGAAGGAGATATTGCCCTTTGCCTGACGGAAGGTCGGCAGCAGCGGCGTCACCCTTTCCAGCAGCGTATCGCGCATACCCGGCTTCACCAGGATTTCGACCAGAACATTCGCCGTTGTCTGCGCATTGTCCGGCACAGCCCAGAAGGCGCCGGTCCCCGTGGAACCGGGCTGCAAGAACTCATGCCCGATCGCGCCGCTGAGATCAGTCTTCGCTGCCGCATGCATGGCAAGCAGCGCCGGCTGTTTGATATGGACCGCATAGGCTGCCGCATTCTGCCACTGCTCGAAGACAAAAAGCGTGTTCGGGCTGCCGATCTTCTGGAAAATATTGAAACCGATATTGCCGGGCGCTGATCGCGCATCCATCGCATTGGCGCGCAGAGCGATGAGGAAATGCGCCATCGCCTGCGGCTTGACCTGCAACCTAGCCAAATTTTCGAAAATGCCGCTTTGGGGCAAAGCCTGCGCCGATGCGGGGGTGCTGAAGGCAGAGCCCGCACCAACGGCCAAACCGCCCAAGGCAGCAACTTGAAAAAGATTTCGGCGGGATAGGACGAAGGAGGACATGGCAATTCCATTCAATACAACGGCGCCTGAAAGCGGGCGCGCTGCCTCCGTCATCGCCCGTGTAAAATTACCGATCGCAGACCTTGCCATTAAAGAAGATCAACATTGCCGGCCGACAATGTCGCAATTCGGCCGTTTCTTTTGTCGCAATCGAAAGCGATGCCGATGCCTTAACGTTGTTCACGCAATTTCCTGCTTGAACCGGGTTGCACCGATCAGCGCAGGGCATGCGCCATGCGCAACCGTGAAATGCAGTCGTCGCATTTTTGCCGGCCACTGCCCGGCGGCGCCAAGGGGTAGAAATTTGTCACGAAACTCTTCCGAATAGCGCCGGCTTGCTGTTTATGCTCAGCCGGCAATGACACAGACATCCCAGCCTGTCCCTGACAACCCCGGCGGCACCCGCGCCCAGCATATCGCCATGGGCGCACTGGCGCTCGGCTTGCTGTTGCTCGGCGCTTTTACGCTGCGCAATTTCCTCAGCGCCCTCGCCTGGGCATCGATCTTCGCCATTGCCCTCTGGCCGCTCTATGTTCGCGCCATCGCCCGTTTCGGGACGGGCCGGCATAATATTCTGCTGCCCCTCGCCTTCACCCTGGGCATCGCGCTGATTTTCGTGGCCCCCGTCGGGCTTGTCGGGCTTCAGCTTGCCAAGCAGGCGCAATCCGCCAGCGACTGGGTGCATGACGCCCAGGCCAACGGGATCACGGAACCCGCGATCATCCAAAGCCTGCCTTTCGACCATACGCAGATCGACGATTGGTGGCAGACCACGCTCGGCAATCCCGGCGGCGCGCAGAAACTCGTCAGACAGACGGCCGGCGGCCATGTCGCCCATGTCAGCCGCCTGGTCGGCGAAGCGCTGCTTCATCGCCTCAGCGACTTCATCTTCACGCTGGTCACGCTGTTCTTCCTGTTCCGTGAAGGCGTGACGCTGACGCGGCAACTGCGCCATGGCGCGCTGCGTGCCTTCGGGCTGACCGGCGAGCGTATCGGCCAGCAGATCATCGCCTCCATCCACGGCACCGTGAACGGGCTCGTTCTCGTCGGCCTCGCGGAAGGTCTTGTGTTGGGTGTCGTCTATTGGATCGCCGGTGTGCCCCAGGCGACGGTCTTCGGCATGATCACCGCGATCGCCGCCATGGTGCCCTTCGCCGCCACGGCCGTCTTCGCCGTCATCGCTTTATTGCTGCTCGCCCAGGGCGCGATCGGCTGGGCGATCGGCGTCGTCTGCGTGGGGGTGCTGGTGACTTTCGTGGCCGACCATTTCATTCGTCCGGTGCTGATCGGCGGCACGACGAAGCTGCCCTTCCTGTGGGTTTTGCTTGGCATCCTGGGCGGGATCGAGGCCTGGGGCATCATCGGCCTGTTCCTCGGCCCCGCCATCATGGCCGCCCTGATTCTGCTCTGGCGCGAATGGGTCGGCGAAGGCCCGGTGTGAGCCATCGCCGCGCCTTGAACCTCAGCCCAGAGCCGGGTGGCGCTTATGCCAGTCGGTCGCCTGCTGATAGGCCTCTGCCGCCTGCAGCAAGACAGGCTCGGCACAATGGCCGGCCACGAACTGGAAGGCGACCGGCATCCCCTCCTCCGTAAAGCCACCCGGAAGGGTGATGGTCGGGTGGCCCGTCATATCGAAGGGACAGGTGAAGCCGAGCAGGCTGTTCATCAGCGCGTCATCCGTGCCGAGCGACCCCATTTTAGCCAGCGTCGGCGCGGCGAAGCCCATCGCAGGGATCAACAACAGATCGAGCGGTGCCATCACCGCATTGACGCGCCCGCGCAAATCCTCGCGGTTCAGCACGATCCGCTGATAGTCGAGGCCGGAGATGCTGCGCCCAAGGTCGATCAGGCCCTTCAGCGCCGGCCCGTATTCCGCGCTGCGCGCCGGATAGGTTGCGGTATGGGCAACCGCGACTTCGGCCCCGCAGAGCGGAAACCAATCCTGCACCGCCTGGGAGATATCAGGGAAGGTGACGTCCACAATCTCGGCGCCAAGCGATTTCATGACGGCGAGCGCGGCTTCCGCGACAGTCCGCGTCTTGGCATCGGCCGATTCCGCGATCCAGGCAGCGGGATAGCCGATGCGCAGGCCCTGCGCGCCGCCTTCCAAAGCCGCCATGTAATCCGGCACCGGCGCCTGTAAGGCAGTCGGATCCTTGGGGTCAGCCCCCGCAATCGCCGCCAGCATGGCCGCCGCGTCGCGCGCGCTACGCGTCATCGGCCCGACATGATCGAGCGTCGCCGCCAATTCGAACACGCCGTAGCGGCTGACCCGGCCCCAACTCGGCTTCAGCCCCGTCAACCCTTGGGCAGCCGAGGGGAAGCGGATGGAGCCGCCGGTGTCCGATCCCAGCGAGCCGTAGCAAAGCCCCGCCGCCGTCGCGACGCCTGACCCGCTGGAGGAAGCGCCCGGCCAATAGGCCGCATTCCAGGGGTTCTTGGGCGGGGTGATGCTGGGGTGATGATCGGCATAGGCGCTTTCCGTCAGCTGCAGCTTGCCGAGAATAACGGCACCGGCTGCCTGCAAGCGGTCCACAACCGTTGCATCTTCATCCGGCTTGAAATCAGCATAGATGGTCATGCCGGCGGCGGTCGGCACGCCCTTCATCCAGCAGAGGTCCTTCACCGCGATCGGCGCACCATGCAGCGGCCCGCGGATCTTCCCCGCCGCAATCTCGGCGTCGGCCTGCGCGGCCTGGGCCAAGGCAATCTCAGGCAGCACAAGGGCATAGGCGCCAAGCTTGCCGTCCAGTGCCACGATCCGCTCCAGCATCGCTTCCGTCACCGCGACGGAGGTAATGTCCTGCGACTGGATACGTTTCGCGACTTCGGTCAAATCGAGATAGGCAAGATCGCCCTGCGCCATTGTCGGCCTCATTCCTGATTGTGCTGGTCTGGCCTTGCAGGAGCCGGGCCAATCATCGGCTTCTGTTAGAACCGATCCGGGCGATAGGCCGTGGGATCGGTCACAGGTTCGTGACCGGTCATCATGGCCGCCAGCATCCGGCCCGTGGTGGGGCCAAGGGTCAGTCCCTGGTGACCGTGGCCGAAACCGAACCAAAGCCCTGGCTGGCGCGGCGCTGGCCCGATGATAGGCAGCATGTCCGGCGTGCAGGGGCGCGCGCCCATCCAGATTTCAGAGTCGATCCGCTGACCCAGAGCCGGCATCAATTTATGCGCGAGCGGCTCGACCTTCGCCAATTGCACGGGCGTCGGCGGGCCGTCGCGGTCGGCGAATTCCGCCCCGGTCGTCAGGCGAATGCCCTGGTTCATCGGCACCAGCATATAGCCGTTCGCGGCATCCAAAACCGGGTGATTAAGGACGGCATTGCCATCGGGGCGATAATGCATGTGATAGCCGCGCTTGACGAAAACCGGCGGGTCATAGCCGAGCGGCTTGGTGACGATCGGCGACCAGGCACCCAGCGCGACCACGGCCTCCCTGGCACTGATTTTTGTCTCGTCACCCGTCACCGCCCAGCCCGCGCCAGCACGCGTCAATGTGCGCGCATCGCCATAGGCAAAGCGTCCGCCGAGCTTTTCGAACAATGCGAGATAGGCGCGTGTCAGCGCGACAGGCTCCAAGACCGCGACCGGGTCCGTCCATTGCACGCCACCGGCCAGACCCGAGCGCAGATGGGGCTCGGCCGCGCTCAAAGCCGCGCCATCCAGCGCGCGGAAGCCCACGCCGAATTCCCGGCGTGAATCCTCGGCGGTCTTCAAAAATCCTGCGAGCGACTGCGGGGTTTCGCAGGCAATGGTCCAGCCGCCGTCACGCAGCAGGCTCTCGGCCCCGGCTTCCGCCGCCAATTCCCGGTGATCATCGACGCAATGGGCGATCAACCGCGCGTAGTCGCGGGCAATGGCGCGGTAACGGCTGGGCTCGGAATGATGCCAATATTGCGCGAAGGGCCGCAGCAGGCGCGGCAGCATGCTCAGGTGATATCGCGCCTCAGTCTTGCTGTTGAAGGCGTAGCTGAGGAGTTCGCGAAAATCCCGCGGGAAGTGATGCGGGAAGACCGCTTCCCGCTGGATGATGCCGGCATTGCCGAAGGACGTGCCCTCACCCGCCGGCCGGCGATCGAACAGGATCGTCTGGCGACCCAGGCGTTGCAAATGCACCGCGATGGAAACGCCGACGATGCCGGCGCCCAGCACCACGACATCCGCTTGCATATCCGCTGCCATCACCACACCCGCCCTGCCTGATCCGTTTCAAGCGTTGCATGGGTGTAATCGCGGGATCAACCCTGGTTATTCTCCACGAACCAAGGGGCGAGCCGGGAATAGAGGGCGCGAAACTGCTTATAGCCATGAGCATAGACATCCGCATGACCCGGGTTGGGCGTGATGACCTCGCCATAGCGCACCAGCCGGCTGGCGCCGGACCAGTCATCCGTGGCACCCGCGCCGATGGCCGCGACCCAGGCGGCACCAAGGCAAGAGCCGGGATGGCCTTCCAGCCGCTGCACCGGCATCTGGATGATGTCGGCCACGATCTGCATCCAGACCGTGCTGCGGGATCCGCCATCGGAAACCAGCAGCCTGCGCACGGGATAGCCTAATTCGCGGAAAACTTCGAGGTGATGCAGGAAGGCATAGCCCACACCTTCCAGCGCCGCGCGCCACAGATGGCCGACGGTATGGTTGAGGCTGAGGCCTGAGATGGTGCCGCGTGCCAGCGGGTCCTGCACCGGGCTTTTCTCCCCCAGGAAATAGGGAAGAACAAAGACGCCTTCGCTACCCGGCGCGATCTCGGCCGCCAGACTGTCCAGAAAACCATGGGGGTTGCAATGGCCAGCGGCCGCGCCTGACGCGAAACCGTTGACGATCCAATTGAGCATGGAGCCGGTGGCCGCCATGCAGCCATTGGGCATGAAACGGCCGGGAATGACGTGGCGATCGAGAAAAATCCGACGATCGGGCACAGCGTCATCAACAGCGATCAGCACGTCACCCGCGCCACCGAATTTCAACAACACGTCGCCCTCAGCGATGACACCGGCGGCATAGGCGGAGGCGACGTGATCGGCTGTGCCGGCGACAACGGGCAGGCCTTCGGGCAATCCCGTCTCAGCCGCCGCTTCCGCCGATACATGACCGATGACAGCCTGGCTTTCGGCAATCGCCGGCAGCACCTCGGCCGCAATACCACCGAGGGCGACGAGATCAACTGCGATCTGGCCGTCCGCCAGATCGACGAAGCCGGCTTCCAGCGCCCAGTTATGTTCCAGGCGGCGCGCGCCCGTCAGCTTCCAATTGATGAAGTCATAGGAGCCGAACAGCGTCGCGATCCGCGCGAAAGCATCGGGCTCATGCTTTTCCAGCCAGCGCAGCTTCGTCGCGACGATCTGCTGCGTGACGCCATTGCCGGTACGGCGCAGGAAGGATGCGTTGTCGACCTCCGCTATCAGCGCGTCGACTTCCGCCGTCGCACGCCCGTCGCTTTGCTGAATGCTGCGGCGGATGATCTCGCCTTCCGCATCCAGCATGACCATGGCCGGCACCATGCCCGCGACGCCGATACCAACCAGCGACCCGGCGAGTGCGGGCTCCACCGCCAGCAACTCGCGGATGACCGCGCAGGTATTGCGCCACCACTGATCGGGATCCTCCTCCGCCCAGCCCGGGTGGAGCGACAGCAGCTCCACCGGACGCGAGACGACAGACACAATCCGTCCGGGCAGATCGATCAGAATGCCGATCGTGGACGTCGTGCCGATATCGATGCCGATGACAGCAGGCATGGGACGATAGCCTTCAAGCGCTATCCCATCAGGCAGGTTCGCCTGACGGGACGATTTGCGGTCGTTCTAAAAAGCTTCAGCCCAGCTTCAGCGGAGCGTTTCGACCTTGGCCATGAAGGCCTTCACGCGCGCGGGATCGACGGCATTCCAGGTATGGCCGTCAATCTTGAAATGCGTGCCGACGACGCATCCATCCGCCACACTGAAAATATCGGTGACATTGCCGCTATTGACGCCGGTATTGGCGAAGACCGGAACATCGGTGATGGCTTCCGTCACCGCGCTGAGTTCGGACTGATCGGTCGCCTGGCCGGTAATGGGGCCGGAGACGAGAATGGCATCAGCGAGCGCGGAGAAGACCGCGCTTTTCGCGCGCAGCGCCAGCGGGCGCGTGTCGAGCGAGGCCGCGAATTCGGCATTGATATTGAACAGCAGTTTCAGATCGCGGACATCCAGATTGCGCCGCGCCTTCAGCGCCTCATCACAGGCAGGAACCCAGAGGCCCATGTCGGAGGCATAGACGCCGGTGAAGATCTCACGCACGAATTTGGCACCCGTCGCGGCGGCCAGACCGACGCTCGCGACCGGATCCCACAGATAATTCACGCCGAAGGGGACTTCGATTTTGTGCTTGAGGGTCGAGATGACGGCGCTCATGGCAGCGACCGAACTGTTCGGCGCCTTCAGCGAATAGGGCCGGTCATTCTCATTGCCGAACATGACGGCATCGACGCCGCCCGCCTGCAGATGTTCCAGATCGGCGGCCGCGCCCTCGATCAGCTTGCGCATGCCGCCCTTCTCGTCATAGAGCGGCGTACCGGGCAGAGCCCCGATATGAACCATGCCGATGACGACTTTCTTTTTGCCGTCAAAGAAATCGAACATGGGTTTTTCTCCTTGGATTGTACGATGATGGCTGCGCGTGTGATCGCAGCCTTTGATTGTTTTAGGCGGCCTCGGCATCGGCCTGGGCCAGGATGATCTCAACCCCGGCCGCACGTGCCGCCGCGTCAATCTCCGGCGGCAGCGGCGCGTCGGTCACGATGCTATGGAGCGCATCGAAACCGCAGATGCGCACGAAGGAACGCTTGCCGAATTTGCTGCTGTCACACAGCGCCGTCACAATTTTGGACTGCTGCATGAAGATGGTCTTCGTCTCGGTATCCTCGGGCGAATAATCGTAGACGCCGTTTTCATCAATGCCGCAGATGCCAAGAAAAAACCGGTCCAACCAATGGCCCGATAACTGTTGCCGGGTGATACTGCCGCACATCGACCCTTCGCGCGGACGCAGGCGCCCGCCGAGGAGATAGACTTCAGGGATGATGGGTTGCGGCATGGCCAGGATTGTCTGCAAGCTATTGGTGACAATCTCCAAAGCCTGACGGTCTGCGAGTTCCGCGGCGAGATAGGCGGCCGTTGACCCCGCATCCAGGCCGATCGCCTGATAGGGCAGGATCAGACCCGCGGCGGCAGAGGCAATGCGCCGTTTCGCGTCGGGGTTGATCTGCGCCCGCGCGGCATAGGATGGCTCGGTCTGAATGACGGCGGCGGCCGACGCCAGCACCGGCACCGCGCCGCCGTGGGAGCGCTGCACAAGCCCGTCCCGCTCCAAGGCTTCCAGATCGCGCCGCACCGTCATGTCGGAAATGCCGATTTCCTTCGCGACCTCGGCGACCGAGACGAAGCCACGCTCGGCGATCAAGCGATGCAGCGCCAAGCGCCGGGCACCCGCGGGTGCGGCCGGCACCACAAGGTCCGATCCCTCGGGCAAGGGCTGTTCCAGGCTGGCTTTCTTCATCATGCTCAAACTCTAACCACGAGATTGCACGCACACAAGGCAAACGAACAAAAATCCACAAAATTGTGTTTGAAAATGTTTGACTGCCTCCAGGGTGCTGTTATGGTTTCGTCACATACCAGGCTTGAGGATGGCATCGGCTATGACCACAATCGTGAGTGACCTCGCGGGGAAAACCGCCCTCATCACCGGCGGCGCCACCGGCATCGGCCGCGCCATCGCCACGAGCCTTGCTGCCCACGGCATGCGGATTGCGATCGCCGATATCGACTTGGCTGCCGCAAAGGCGGCCGCTGAAACGATTGCGGCGGATGCGATTGCCCTTCAGATGGATGTGACGAAGCGGGAGAGTGTCGATGCAGCATTCGCAACCGCGGTGGAGGCGCTCGGCCAAATCGACCGGGTCGTCGCCAATGCCGGCGTCTCCAATATGAAAGCCGCGCTGGAACTGACGGACGCCGATTGGAACTTCAATTTCGACGTCAATGCGCGCGGCGTGTTTCTGACCAATCAGGCCGCCTGCAAGCATTTTCTGGATGCCGGCATCAAGGGCGCGATCTGCAATACGGCCTCCCTGGCCGCGAAAGTCGGCGCGCCGCTGCTGGCGCATTATTCCGCTAGCAAATTCGCCGTCGTCGGCTGGACGCAGTCCCTCGCGCGCGAAATGGCCAAGCATGGCATTCGCGTCAACGCGGTCTGCCCCGGCTTCGTGCGCACCGGCATGCAGTCCCGCGAAATCGTCTGGGAAGCCGAGCTGCGCGACATGACGCCGCAGGCCGTGTTTGACGAATATGTCTCGCTGACACCGCTCGGCCGTATCGAAGAGCCGGAAGACGTCGCCAAGGTCGTCACCTTTCTGCTGTCGGATGGCGCCGGCTTCATGACCGGCCAGGCCGTGAACGTGACCGGCGGCGTCTATATGACCTGACACCCGTTAGCCCCGCGGGCTGAGTTTCCACCCGCTCGGACTTTGTCTGCAACCTGTTGATCTCTGGAGAACATCATGGCGACGCGGCATTGGCTTATGGCCCTAGCGGCCGGTATTGGGATGGGTGGCGCACTCGGCGCCTCCCCCCGCGCATTGGCGGCGGATGACGGCGGCACGCTGACCATTTCCGACGCGCAGTTCCTGTGGACCTGCGGTTTCAGCCCCTATAATTCATCCTCGAACTTCCTGGCAGTCGGGCCGGTTTACGAAACCCTGATGTTCGTGAACACGCTGCAGAGTGCCAAGACGACGCCCTGGCTTGCGACCGATTATAGCTGGAGCGCGGATAAGAAGGTTCTAACCTTCACCATGCGCCATGGCGTGAAATTCACCGACGGCACGGATCTGACTCCGTCGGACGTCGTCTTCACCTTCAACATGCTCAAGAAATATCCGGCGCTCGACCTCAATACCATCTGGTCGCAGCTGACCAGCGTGGCGCAGAGCGGTGACGACAAGGTTGTCTTTACCTTCAAGATCCCGGCCGTGCCCTATTTCTACTATGTCGCCGATCAGGTCGGCATTGTGCCCGAACATATCTGGAGCAAGGTCAAGGACCCGACCACCTTCGTCGACGCGACGCCGATCGGCACCGGCCCCTACACGATCAGCCGCTGCACGCCGCAGGATGTCAGCTACACGCGCAATCCGAATTACTGGCAGCCCGGCCTGCC
Organism: Acidisoma cellulosilyticum; assembly: GCF_020621385.1. GTDB lineage: Bacteria > Pseudomonadota > Alphaproteobacteria > Acetobacterales > Acetobacteraceae > Acidisoma > Acidisoma cellulosilyticum. The sequence goes on from NZ_JAESVA010000001.1 coordinate 63,598, forward strand.
CAAGATCGCGCATATCGAATACCCGGCCTTCACCACCAACCCGCCCGCGAACCAGGTTCTGGCGACCGGACAGGCGCAGTGGGGCGGCCAGTTCATTCCGAATATCAAGACCGAATACATGTCCAAGGACAAAGACAATCACTACTGGTATCCGCCGGTCGTGAATGTCGCGATGTTCATCAACCAGACCAATCCGATCCTGAAGGATGTCGCGGTCCGTAAAGCGCTGGTCTATGCTTTGGACAAGAAACGCATCGCCATGATCGGCGAATATGGTTATGAGCCCCCGGCCAATCAGGCCGGCATCGTGACGCCGACTTTCGAAAGCTGGTTGGACAAGAAGCAGCTGGCAGAGGCCGGCTATACATACGACCCCAAGAAGGCGATCGCGATCCTGGAACAGGCCGGCTACAAGCGCGGCGATGACGGGATGTTCTCGACCGCCGACGGCAAGCCGCTGGCCTTCACCATCATCAACCAGAGCGCCTATACCGATTGGGTCGCGGCCCTGCAGGTGGCAGCGCAACAATTGAAGGCGGTCGGTATCAAGCTGACCATCTCCAACCTCGCCGGCACCGACTATAATGCGAAGCTGTTCAACGGGCAGTATGACCTCGCCTATGCCTATGAGGCCGGTGGCCCGACGCCCTATTACGAATTCCGCCAATGGCTGTACAGCCCGGGCTCCGCGCCCATCGGCCAGGCCGCAACGACGAACTGGGAACGCTATTCCAACAAGGATACCGATGCCCTGATCGACAATTATGCGGAATCGACCGACCCCGCCACGCAGCAGGCGATCGTCACCAAACTGCAGAAAGTGCTGCTGGATGACGTGCCGCTGATCCCCATTACCGAACAGGTCGATTGGGACCAGTATTCCACTAAGCAATTCGTGGGCTGGCCGACGCCGCAGGACCCCTATGCCCAGCCTTTGGCCGGTTATACCTTCCCGGACTGGGGCGTGATCGTGCTGCATCTGCACGAGAAGTAAGCGCTCGCCTCGCCCCGGTCGCAGAGCGTGCGGCCGGGGCGCCATGGCCGTTGACCAAACATCACGCGGCCTTCCGCTTATGAGATGTGACCGAGATGCGTTATATTCTGCGACGACTGGGCTTTTTCATCGTCACCCTATGGGCGGCGATGACGGTCAATTTCTTTCTGCCCCGGCTCATGCCCGGTAATCCGGCCATGGCGATGATGGCGCGTTTCCACGGCAGGCTTAGCGGACAAGCGCTGAACGCCATGGAAGCCGCCTTCGGCATCAATACCCATCAAAGCCTGATCGCGCAGTATTTCGCCTATCTGGGCAATAGCGTCACTGGCCAGTTTGGCCGGTCGCTCACCTTCTTCCCGCAGAGCGTCAGTCATGTCGTGCTCGAAGCCTTGCCCTGGACGCTGGGTCTGGTCGGCGTGACGACCATCATCGCTTTCATCCTGGGCACGCTGATCGGCATGATCGGCGCCTGGACGCGCGGCGGTTGGTTCGACAGCCTTCTGCCGCCGCTATTCATCATCCTGTCCGCCTTCCCCTATTTCTGGATCGGCCTTGTCGCCATCCTAATCTTTTCAATCTCCCTCGGCTGGCTGCCGACCGGCTTCGGCTATACCAATGGTCAGCCCATCACGCTCACCTGGCACTTCATCTGGGATGTGATCCAGCACGCCATCCTGCCCGCGACGACCATCGTCATCACCTCCATCGGCGGTTGGATTCTGACCATGCGCAACAATATGATCATGGTGCTGAACGAGGATTACGTGCGCATGGCCCGCGCCAAGGGCCTGTCGCCCAGCCGCATCATGTTCGACTATGCCGGCCGCAACGCCATCCTGCCCAATTTCAGCGGTTTCGGCATGTCGCTCGGCTTCGTCGTCAGCGGTGCCATTCTGGTCGAATATGTCTTCTCCTATCCCGGCGTCGGCTACATGATGTTGCAGGCGGTGCTGAACGAAGATTTTCCGCTGATGCAGACTTTGTTCCTGTTCATCACCCTGGCCGTTCTGATCGCCATTCTGATCGTGGATGCGGTGACGGTGCTGCTTGATCCGCGCACGCGGAGGACAGCATGAGCGCCGTGTTGCAGGAAGGGCCGGTCAAGCGCCGCCCGGCCGCTTTGCGGGCGCTCTCCGCCCTCGGCCGCGCCATCCTCTCCAACCGCAAGGCCATGCTCGGCGCGTTCCTGCTGCTGATTTGCATCATCATGGCCGCGATCCCGAACGTCATCGCGCCGGGCGATCCGAATGCGGAAAACTTCATGCCGGGCCAAGGCCCCACGGGCGATAACTGGTTGGGCACGACCTCCTACGGGCAGGACATTTTCGCCCAATTCGTCTGGGGCGCGCGCAATTCGATGATCATCGCGGTGGTCGCCGGTCTGCTATCGACCGTGCTGTCCGCCATCATCGGTGTCGCTGCCGGCTATCTGGGCGGCATGGCGGACGGGCTGCTGTCGATGATGACGGATGTTTTCCTCGTCATCCCGGCCTTCCCGCTGGTCATCGTGCTCGCCGCCTATTCCAAATCCGGCGGCAATGGCATGATCATCGCCGTGCTGGTGCTGACCGGCTGGTCCTACGGCGCGCGACAGTTGCGGGCGCAGGTGCTGTCGCTGCGACATCGGGAATTCCTCACCGCCGCGCGCCTGCGGGGCGAGCGCAGCTGGCGCATCATCACGCATGAAATACTGCCCAATATGATTTCGCTGCTCGTCGCGAACTTCCTCGGCGCCTCGGTCTACGCCATCCTGACCGCCGCCGGCCTGCAATTCATCGGCCTCGGCGATATCAATGCCAATAGCTGGGGCACCATGCTGTACTGGGCGCAAAATAACGAAGCGCTACAAGCGGGCATTCCGCTTTGGGCGATCATGCCAGGCCTTGGCATCGCCGTTCTTGGCGGCTCTTTCGCGCTGCTCAACTACGCCTTCGATGAAATCAGCAATCCGGTCCTGCGCGCGCCACGCCGGAAGAAGCGGGGCAAGCGGTCATGAGCGACGCGATCCTCGATGTCCGCGACGTAGTTGTTGAATACACAACATCCGGCGAACCCGCCCGTGCGGTCGATCATGTCAGCTTCACGCTCGACCGGGGCGAGTTCCTGGGCATCGTCGGCGAATCCGGCTGCGGCAAATCCACCCTGCTATTCGCGATCGCGCAGCTTCTCAGCCCGCCGGCGCAACTGGTCTCGGGCGAGGTCATCTTCAAAGGCCGCAATATGGTGGGCCTGCGTGAAGGGGAGCTGCGCAGCATCCGTTGGCGCGACTACTCCGTCGTCATGCAGAGTGCGATGAACGCGCTCAACCCTGTCAAAACAGTCAGCGCGCAGTTTGATGATACGATGCGCGCCCATGGCCAGACCAATGCCGCTGGCATTCGCACCCGATCCCGCGAGGTTATGGCGTTGGTCGGCATCGACGCCATCCATCTCAAAAGCTATCCGCATCAGCTGTCGGGCGGCATGCGCCAGCGCGTGATGATCGCCATGGCGCTGCTGCTTTCGCCCGATCTGGTGGTGATGGATGAGCCGACATCGGCACTGGATGTCGTCGCCCAGCGGTCGCTGATGGTACAAATCAAGGAATTGCAGCGGAAACTTGGCTTCGCGGTCATTTTCGTGACCCACGACATGTCGCTGGTCGGGCATTTCTCGGACCGCCTTGCCGTCATGTATGCCGGCAAGATCGTCGAGATTGGGCCGACGCGGCCGTTATTCGCGGCCCCGCAGCACCCTTATACGCGCGGGCTGCTGGACAGTTTCCCCTCGGTCTACGGGCCGAAAGTGGCGCTGAAGGGCATTCCGGGCTCACCGCCCGATCTGACCGATCTGCCCAGCGGCTGCCGTTTTCGTCCGCGCTGCGGCTCGGTCATGGCGCGCTGCGCCGAGGTCGAGCCCGCGCTTTATCCCAGCGGCGACACACGCGCGCGCTGCCTATTGTTCGAAGAGACGGTCTGAGGATCATGGCCATGACCGATCTGACAGCATCCGCCATCGCCGATCACGCGCCCTTGCTGCAGACAGTGGGGTTGACGCGGCATTTTCGCATCGGCGGGTTGTTCAGCAATGCCAAGCTGCATGCGGTCGATGATCTGAGCCTCACCATCCGGCCGCGCGAGATCGTGGCTGTGGTGGGGGAAAGCGGCAGCGGGAAAAGCACCATCGCCCGTCTGCTGGCAAAGGTTTATGAACCGACCGACGGCGATATCCTGTTTCGTGGACGGTCGCTGCATGACGTCAAGTCGCGGCGTGACGTGCTCGCCTATCGCGGGCAGGTGCCGATGGTCCTGCAGGACCCTTTCGCCTCCCTCAACCCGGTCCATACGATCGGCTATGCGCTTGACCGTGGCCTTGCCTTGCATCAGCCGACGCTGACAGCGACCGAACGTGAGGCCGAGGCCATTCGCGCGCTGGAAGCCGTGGGCCTGTCCCCGGCGCGGCAGGTATTGGCGAAATATCCGCATGAGATGAGCGGCGGTCAGCGCCAGCGTGTCGGCTTCGCCCAGGCGCTGTCCTACAAGCCGAAGCTGGTGCTGGCGGATGAGCCCGTCTCCATGCTCGACGTCTCCATCCGCATTGGCGTGCTGAACCTGATGGCGCGGCTCTGTGAGGAGGAAGGGATTTCCTTCCTGTATATCACGCATGATATCGCAAGCGCCCGTTACGTCGCACACCGCATCGTCGTCATGTATGCCGGCCGCGTGGCTGAGACCGGACCGACGGAGGAGGTGTTGCGCCGCCCTGTCCACCCCTATACGCGGCTGCTGCTATCGGCCGTGCCGGACCCGAAGGCGCCCATTACCATTACGGCCGCCGATACGGGGGAGCCGCCGCGCGTGGTCAATCCCGGTCCCGGCTGCCGCTTCCGTCAGCGCTGCCCGCTGGCGATTGCGATATGCGCCACCGTGACGCCGGATTTGACGGAGGCCGTGGTGCCCGGCCATATGGCGGCCTGCCACGTCACGGCGCCGGAGGCGGGCATGGTGGCCTGACGTCGGCCACCCACCCGGCCTTCGTTGCAACGTGGCACGGACCAGACGGACCCGCCCTGGCCTATCTGTTTGAATTCACGTCATGAAACTGCAATAGAACCATAAATTGTCTTCGATCCGGCCCTCGTGGCTGGCGCGGCCTTGCCTTATCCGGTGCTTGAACGCAAGCTGGATGGGGATCGGGAGGAAGTGGGCCAGTGGGGCTGAATTCGAAGCGTATTCTCGTGACGGGAGGAGCCGGGTTTTTGGGCTCGCATCTCTGCGAGCGTCTGGTCTCGGAAGGGCATGATGTTCTTTGCGTTGACAACTATTTTACCGGACGCCGCGGCAACATAGCCCATCTTATCGACAATCCGCATTTCGAATTGCTGCGTCACGATGTGACCTTCCCGCTTTATGTCGAGGTTGATGAAATCTACAATCTCGCCTGCCCTGCCTCCCCCGTTCATTACCAGTTCGATCCCGTGCAGACGACCAAGACATCGGTGATCGGCGCGGTCAATATGCTGGGGCTGGCAAAGCGCGTAAGGGCCAAGGTCCTGCAAGCCAGCACAAGCGAAGTCTACGGCGACCCGGAAGTACACCCGCAGCCGGAATCCTATCGTGGCAATGTCAATCCGCTTGGCCCCCGCGCGTGTTACGACGAAGGCAAGCGTGCGGCGGAAACGCTCTTTTTCGACTATCACCGGCAGCACAAAGTCCGCGTGAAGGTCGTACGTATCTTCAATACATACGGCCCGCGCATGCATCCCAACGATGGCCGCGTCGTGTCCAATTTCATCGTGCAGGCTTTGCGGGGCGAACCGATTACGCTCTACGGCGACGGGATGCAGACCCGGGCCTTCTGCTTCGTGACCGATATGATCGAAGGCTTCGTTCGCCTGATGGCGACGGACGAGTCCGTCACCGGTCCGATCAATATCGGGAACCCGCATGAGATGACCGTCAAGGAATTGGCGGAGCGCGTCATCCGGCTGACCGGCGCGCGGTCGGACCTCCGCTACCTGCCGCTGCCGCAGGATGATCCGACGCAGCGCTGCCCGGACATCACCCTGGCCAGGAAGGTGCTGAACTGGGAACCGACGGTGGCGATCGACGACGGGCTGGCGCAAACGATCGCCTATTTCCGCGGTATCATCGAGGAGTGAGCGGGCCCAGGAACCCGGACGGGTTTTCGACCCGGGTCAGGGGCTTGCCAGCGAACCGCCGGGTGACTGATATCCTGGCCAAGCCAATATCGTGAGAAAGTAGGACGATGCCCACCCTAGCGGAGACCTCCATCGCAACGGTCGCGGCGCGTATCGGCATCATCGAACAATCCGTGCCGTGGAACGCTTCCGTAAGCTCGATCCTCGGGCGGGGGTTCGAACGGCCGGACTATGCGAGCCTTTTCCACCAGCGCAAGGTCACCGCGACCGTCCGGCGTTATCGGTTGGAGGGAGTACATCTCGATACAGCCGCCATGACGCTCATCAAAGACGGAAAGAAAATCCAGGAAAGCAATTATCTGGTGCCCGCCGAATATTACGAGAATGCCTGCGTGATTGAGGACGGCATTGTCCGACTGGACACCGGCATCCACTATACGTTGGCACGGGCTTTCGATAATTACTATCACTGGCTCATTCAGACGATCCCCGGCTTGGACTGGACGCTGCGGAATTTGCCGGGGGCTGAGGTCACCCTCCTATCGGGAGATTTGAACAGATGGCAGCTCGAAATACTCACCCTGCTCGGCTATGATCGGCTGCCGCGCATCACCCTGAATCCAAGCCAGCACTATGCGATCCCGATTTTGGAGTTCAACGAATTCCAAAACGGCAGCACGGCTTTTTCGGTATCGCGATCAGCCCAGGATACGTTCAGACGGCTGGCTTTGGCCGCCCTCGACAGCGCGCCGGCCCAAGCCGATATCATCTATGTCGCGCGGACTGATTCCAAAAACCGGGCCGCAGAAAATGAGGCCGAAGTCATGAAGCTTCTGGAAGCGGAGGGCGTCCAGATCGTGATTCCGGGGCAGATGTCGGTCGCACAGCAAATCAATTTGTTTCATAAGGCAGATGCTGTCATCGGACCTCATGGCGCCGGCATGACGAATATCGTCTTCTGCAGACCTGGCACGATCTTTTATGAATTCATGCCGGCCCATTATCTCAACCCTTGCTTCACCCGCCTCGCGGAAGCCGCGCAACTGCACTATCTGGTCGATCTATTCGACAGTAGCGCCGATGCAAGCGGCGATGTCCATGCGCGAGGTTTTGTGCTCGATCCTGCTCTGATTCTCGCCCGTCTGCGCGACATCAGACGCCATCTCGCCTCGCGTCCTGCCCGCGCTGTTGCCGCGGGACAGCCGTCATCGCATTGACCCCGGAACCGGTCGCGCCCCCTGTCGAGGCCGGTTGGTGGCGGGCTGGCACTGAAACATTTTGATTCTTTACCGATTTGCCTCTTCCGTCTGACGGCAGCAGGCGTAAGACCTAACTTCGTCATCAGAAACGAGGACCGACATGTCGCTTCGCCAGTCCCTTCTTGCCGCATCCGGCGCGCTTATGCTCGGGTTCGGTGGCATGATCCTGCCTTCCGCGCATGCCGCGACCCCACAGCCGATCGTGGTCGGCAAAAGCATCACGGTCGTCGGCGTAGTGGAATCGGTCGATCCCATCACGCGGCAGATCCTTCTCAGCGGTCCGGATGGCCAGTTGAAGACCGTGACCGCCACGCAGGATATGCGCAACTTCGCCCAGATCCGTGCGGGTGATCGGCTTTATCTCACCTTTCGCAAAATCATCGCCGTGGCGCTGGTGCCCTCCGGCCAGCCGCTATCCCAGCCCGCCGGTCTGGTCGGCGGACACCGGGCGGCCCTCGGGCATATGCCTGGCAGTTCCGGCTTCGCGGCCATTCGCGAAGAGGTGCGGGTCGATGAGATCGACCGCCGCCAGCATCTCGTCACCGTCACCGATGCCGCAGGCATGACGCAGACTGTGGACATCCATAACACAGCGATGATCCATTTCGCCGATAAGCTGAAGAAGGGCGACACCGTGCAGATCGACGTCATACAAAGCGTCAGCATCAAGCTGCGGCCCGATCCGGCCGCTTAACTCATTCTAAAGCGGGTGAGGCTGCGGCAGCCTCGCTCGTCAGCAGCACGCGGTCGCTGTCATCCTTCAAGCCGACGCCGCTGATGCCCCGCGTCATGGCCTGATCGGTCAACCATAGGATGCGTCTTGCCGCTTCCGTCAGCAGCATGCCTTCAGGCCGGATGTTGGAAATGCAGTTGCGATCGGCATCCGTCTGTCCCAGTCGGGGTGCCAAGGTGATATAGGCGCCGAGACTGTCCGGCGAGGACAGACCCGGCCGCTCCCCGATCAACACCAGCATCAACCGCGCACCCAGCAGCGCGCCGACCTCGTCACCCAGCGCCACGCGTCCGCGCGGCGCGATGCAGATGGGACCAAGCGTCCGCCCCGCCCGCTGCAAGGCAGGGGCGAGTAAGGCCAGCAACTCGGCCGCATGGCTTGCGGTGGCAAAGGCAGACAGGCCACCCGCGACCAGCACGGCGATCTCCAGTCCTGGCGCCTTGTCTCGCAGCAGGGTCGCGGAAGCGTCGCTCAGCCGCCGTCCGAAATCCGGCCGCGTCAGATAGGTCTGCTGGTCGGGCGCACGACTTTCGACACGCAGAACGGGCAGACCGAGCAGCACGAGAGACCTCTCCAAAGCGGCCAGATCAAGCTCGGTATGCACCGCGTCGCGCGCCAGCGCATGCGCCGCGCGGAAAGCCAGATGATCGGGCGTCGCGATACCCGGCCCGCTGCGCCCCAGACCGATGCGCGCGGCGGTAAATTGGCGGAGAGCCTCGAAGCGATCGATGGACATGATCAGGCCGCCGTCAGCAGGCGCTGAAACCGCTCGGGCATATCCAGCGGCCGCACGCGCCCGACATCATCCGTCAGCCCCACGCGCGCCAGCCAGGTCTCGAATTCCGGCGCCGGCTTCAGGCCCAGCATCTGCCGCAGGGCCAGCACGTCATGGAAGGATGTGCTCTGATAGCCCAGCATCACGTCATCCGCGCCGGGAATGCCCATGATGAAGGTCAGGCCAGCGGCGGAGAGCGAGGTCATCAGCAGGTCCATATCGTCCTGATCGGCCTCGGCATGGTTGGTGTAGCAGACATCGCAGCCCATCGGCACGCCGAGCAGCTTGGCGCAGAAATGATCCTCCAGCCCCGCACGGATGATTTCCTTGCCGTTGTAGAGATATTCCGGCCCGATGAAGCCGACGACGGTATTGACCAGCAGCGGCGAAAAGCGGCGGGCGACGGCATAGGCCCGCGCCTCGATCGTCTGCTGATCGCAACCGTGATGCGCATCGGCCGAGAGCGCACTGCCCTGCCCGGTCTCGAAATACATGACATTGTCGCCGACCGTGCCGCGTTTCAGCGAGAGCGCTGCCTCATGCGCTTCCTGCAGCGTCGCAAGGCTGAAGCCGAAGCTGGTATTCGTCGCCTCCGTCCCGGCGATGGACTGGAAAACGAGATCGACCGGCGTGCCGCCGGCCATCAGGTCGATCGCCGTCGTCACATGCGTTAGCACGCAGCTTTGCGTCGGCACATCCAGGCGCTGGCGCAGATCGTCCAGCATGGACAGAAGCTCATGCACCCGCTGCGGACTGTCGGAGGCCGGGTTGATACCGATCACGGCATCACCGCAACCGAGCAGAAGCCCATCGACGATACTGGCCAGAATGCCTTTGGGATCATCGGTCGGGTGATTGGGCTGCAGGCGGGACGCGAGGCGCCCGGGCAGGCCGATGGTGTCGCGGAAGGCTGTCGTCACCCGGCATTTGGCGGCAATGAGAATGAGGTCCTGCGCCCGGCAGATTTTGGAAACCGCTGCCGCCATTTCGGGCGTGAGACCGGGCGCGAGCGCCGCAAGTGCGGCCGCATCAGCCTCGTCCGACAGCAGCCAATCGCGCAGGCCGCCGACGGTCAAATGCGCGATAGGGTTGAACGCCAGGGAATCATGGCTGTCGATGATCAGCCGCGTCACCTCGTCGCTTTCATAGGGAACGATGACGTCCGACAGAAAGGTTTTGAGGGGCAGATCGGCCAGCGCCAACTGGGCCGCGACACGCTCGGCCATGGTCGCCGCCGCGACGCCGGCCAGGACATCGCCCGAGCGATGCGGGGTCGCCCGCGCCAGCAAGGTTTTCAGGTCGGGGAAGCTATAGCGGGTACCGCCTATGGAATGGGCATACATGCGAACGCTTCCTCACCTTGGGCCGGCCCCGCAGGGCCGTTCTCGCTACAGTCTAATCGTCTCACGCGACAGCTGAAGCATAAATCGCGCCGCCTTGGCCGCCCAGCGCGGCAAAACTCCGTCCCGGCAGGCGTTACCGCGCGCCACGGACCGTGCTATGCGACTTTCATAGTCCCTTGAAGGCCTGCGTCGGACAGAATGGTCAGCCTGCGGCGTACGCCGAAACTCTCTTCCGCCGGGGAACCGCCGGGCTCAGGCCGGCCGCGTCCGGGCCGGACACCGATGGTACCGCGCCGCAGGCGCGAAAGGCCGCGCAACCTGCTGGCATGGTCCGCCGGCATCTCATTCGCCGTGCATGCGACGGCGATCGCGCTGATGATCATCACCTTCCCGAACAAGACGCCGCCGGAACCGCCGCCGACCAACGCGGTCGACGTCGTCTTCCAGCCGGGGAACAAGACGCCCGTGGCGCCGGCCCATCAGGCCCCCCCGAAACCCGCGCAGCAGTCCGCCCCCAAGGGACGGCCGAGCCCGCGGCCCGAACGCGCGGCCCAGGCATCCCCGCCCCCGGCGCCTTTGCCGCAACCGGCCATCAAGCCGCCCACACCTGTGCCACCGGTGCCGCAGCCACCCGCACCACAGCCGCCGCCGAAGCCGATGCCGACCCCCAAACCGGCGCCGCCGACACCGGTGCCGAAACCGGCCACGCCCAAACCACCGACGCCACAGCCTGCGGCCCCCAAGCCGCCGCCGGCTATGCCCAAGATCAACCTGCCGCCACCGCCGCCCCCCGCGCCGGCTGAGCCGAAGACGCCCACGCCGATACCGGCGCCCGTGCCGCTGCCATCGGTGCTGACCGACAATCAGCCGGCCGAGGTCAATCTCAGCCTGCCGCCGATGCCCGAACTGGCGCCGATGAACCTGCCGCCGCCACCGCCCATGCCACCGCCGCCGCCCGCACAACCGGCACCGCAACGGGCGACCGTCGCCCGCCGGTCAGGCCAAGGCCGCAGTTCGACCTTCAGTCAGGGCGTGATGATGAACGGCTTGTCCTTCAGCGGCGGCGGCGGCAATGGCGGCCAGACGCGCGGCATGAATCTGAACCTGCCGTCATCCATGCAGGCGAAGTCCGGCAGCGATCTCGCCATCAAGGGCGATCCCGGCACCAATTGGCTGGCAGAGCTTGAGCAATGGGTGAACGCGCGATCGAGTTACCCTGAAATGGCCGGCGAGATGGGCCAACAGGGTGCTGTCACCATCCGCTTCACGGTCGACCGCGCCGGCCATGTCTCGAAGTTGGAAATGGTGACGCCCACCGGCTATGCCTTGCTCGATCAAGACTGGCTCGGGATGTTCCGCAATGCGGATCTGCCGCCGCTGACCCCTGACGCCAAATCGAATACTGTGACCGTGACAGCGACCATGCATTATCAGATCGACCACTGATCGCGGTTGACGTGATCCTTGCCTGGCGGCCGGAATAGTCGGCAGATTAGCCCATCTTTCAACCAGGGATGTCTTTAATGCAGGTTCGCACTTGGCTTGCCGGGGCCGCCATCGGCTGTATGGCCCTGTCCGCCGGGCCGGTACAGGCGGCATCCCCCTTGCCCACCGCCCCTCCGGCGACCCCAGTCAAGGTCATGATCGTTTCCATGTTCGGGCCGGAAGGCGGCATATGGCAGAAATATCTGCCGCTGACGGAGGCTATTCTGGTGCCAGGTCTGTCGCCGGATTATCCTGCGATCCATTGCGCGACAGACGGCGTCTGCCTGCTGACGACGGGCATGGGTGAGGCCAACGCGGCGGCCTCGATCTCCGCGCTCGTCTATTCACACCAGTTCGATTTGCGGAAGACCTATTGGCTTGTCGCCGGTATCGCCGGCATCAACCCCCATGACGGCACCATCGGCTCGGCCGCCTGGGCGCGTTATCTCGTCTCCTGGGGATTGCAGTGGGAATTGGATGAGCGCGAGGCGCCGAAAACTTGGCCCAGCGGCTATACCGGCATCAATACGACAGGCCCGGACCAGAAGCCGCCGCTGGACTACAAGACAGAAGTTTTCCAGCTCAACGAAGCGCTGCTCGACCGTGCCTATGCGCTATCAAAGGGCGTTGCGCTGGCTGATGCCCCTGCGGCGCAGAAGGCCCGCGCGGCCTATCCGGCGCCGGGCGGCCAGCCGCCCACCGTCATTCAATGCGATACGCTGGCGGGCGATACATGGTGGAGCGGCACGCTGCTGGGCGAACGTGCAGAGGCCTGGACCAAGCTGCTGACGGATGGAAAAGGCAATTACTGCACGACCCAGCAGGAGGATAACGCAACCTATGAGGCGCTGACGCGCGCGACCGCCGCCGGTCTTACCGATGACAGCCGGGTCGCAGTGCTGCGCTCAGGTTCCGATTTCGATCGCCCCGCCCCCGGCGGGAATGACGCCGCCAACCTGCTCAAATACCAGGACCAGGGCGGCTTCATGATCGCCTTGGAAAACCTCTACCGCGCCGGCAATCCGCTGGTGCAGGAGATCGCCGGTCATTGGTCGGCCTGGGAAAACAGCGTGCCGAATGATTGACGCACTCCCAATAGCACCTCCAAAGCCTAAAAATTGATCGTCTTGTTTAATTTTTAGACAATTCTGATTTTGTCTATAGCATTTAACAGGGCCAAAGAGGCTTTTGCACAAATATTACGCGACGCGGTTGCCTTTGACCTAAGCTTTGTATAGACATAGCTCGCGCTTTAAAGGAAGCTGCGATGGCTCGCTCGGACAAGCTTGCGCTCGGCACATTCATCTTTTCATACGGCTCTCATCCGGCAGGCTGGTTGCATCCCGGCTCTCAGGTCGATGCCAATAACAGTTTCGCGCATATGCTGAACGTCGCGAAATTGTCCGAGCAAGGCCGCTTCGATTTCATGTTTCTGGCAGATTCCCCCGCGGCTTCGGTTGGGAACCCGGCAGCGCTCAAGCGCATGCCACACAAGATGAACCGCTTCGAGCCATTGACGCTGCTATCGGCACTTGCCGTCGCAACGGATCGGATCGGCCTGGCCGCGACGCTTTCGACCAGTTATTATGAGCCTTATAACGTCGCACGGCTATTCGGGTCGCTCGATCATCTCAGCGGTGGCCGCGCATGCTGGAACGTCGTCACCTCGGATCACGACGAGACGGGCTATAACTATAATCGCGAAGGCCTGCCCCCGCACGCCGAACGCTACGAGCGTGCTCGCGAATTCCTCGATGTCTGCTGCGGACTATGGGACGGCTGGGAAAAAGACGCTCTTCTCATGGACCGGGAAGCCGGCGTCTATTACGACGAGGACCTTGTCCACACGCTCAACCATAAGGGCAAGCATTTTCAGGTTCGCGGTCCATTGAACATCGCCCGCTCGCCGCAGGGGCGCCCCGTCATCGCCCAGGCCGGGGGATCACCCGCCGGTATCGAACTCGCAGCCCAATCGGCCGAAATCATTTTCGCCCGGGCGGCCGGTTTTGATGGCACGAAGCAGTTCTACGACAAGGTAAAGGGGCGGATGGCGGCCTATGGCCGGCCCCGAGACCAGCTCAAGATCATGCCCGGCTTCACCGCGACCGTGGGCGAAACCGAAGCCGAGGCCCAGGCGAAAGTCCAGTTCCTGGCTGAGAAAATGCATCCGATTGTGGGCCTGCATCTGCTCGGCGAATTCATGGAGGCGGATCTGACAGATCTCGCCTTGGACAAGCCATTTCCGCTGGAAAGACTGCCGGATGCGCCGAAAGGATCGAAGGCGCTTTTCGACGACGTTCGGGAATTCGTGTCCAGCAACCGTCCTGTCGGCGAGCTTATCAAGATTTATGCGGCACGCGTGGCATCCAGCGGCATCGTCGGAACCCCCACGCAGATCGCCGATGTGATGGAAGAATGGTTCGTCGGTGAAGCCTGCGACGGCTTCATTCTGCAAATGCCGGCCCTGCCTGCGGATCTTGAAGATTTCGTGAAGCTCGTGGTGCCCGAATTGCAGCGGCGCGGCCTGCTGCGCCGGGATTACGAAGGCAAGACCTTGCGCGATCATCTTGGCCTGGCCGACCCGGTCAACCGGTACGAAAGCCTGAGACGGGCCTAGCCACCACCACCATCATCATTCTGGAGTGCGGAGACCCATGAAGCGTCGTGCCCTGCTGCTGACAACCTCTGCCGCCTGTCTTGCGGCTTTCGGCTCCATCCAGGCGCGGGCCGATGTGCTCGCGGATGTCAAGAAAGCCTCCGTGCTGAAAGTCGGGACGGAGGCTGAATTTCCGCCGTTCGACTATATGGATGAAGGCGACCATGTCGGCTTCAACGTCGATTTCTTCAACGAGGTCGGCAAGGCGCTTGGCGTTCGCGTCGAATGGGTCGACCTGCCCTGGGATGGCGTCCTGCCGGGCCTGGCGGCTGACAAGTTCGATATCGTCGCCGGCCCCGCGACCATCACCAAGGCGCGCCTGCCGCATTATGACTTCACCTCGCCCATCGCCGAAGGCACGGTGACGCTCGTCAAACGCGCGAACGAGCACTCGATTGCGAAAGCGTCGGATATCGCGGGCAAGCAGGTCGGTTGCGGCAAGGGTTCCGCCCAGCTCGACCAGCTTAAAGTCTATGCCGATAGCCTGACCCCGAAGGCCATCGTCCGCGAATATGGCGACGATAACGCGCTGGTGGCGGACCTGGTCGCAGGTCGCATCGTTGCCTACGCAACGTCTCTGCCGAACGCACTGACCGCCGAAAAATCTCACCCCAATCTTTTTGCCGCGCTGTTTCCGACAATCGGCCCGAAGACATACCTTGCCTTTCTCGCGCGCAAGGACGATGCCTCGGCCAGCCTGGTAACCGCGGTCGATGGCGTGATCAGCACCATGAAATCCGACGGCCGCTTCGCCGCCCTGCAGACAAAATGGTTCGGCGCGGCGACCACGCTGCCGGTTTCCGTGACAGATCCGGCGACCTAGGCGGGTTCGATCCCGCGTGGACGGCAAGCTGTTTCTGCTGATGGTGAAAGCTGCCGGGGTCACGGCAGTTTGCAGCGTGCTGGCAATCGCCATCGGCATTGCGATCGGCATCGTCGTCTGCGGCGCCACGCTCGCGCGGCCGAAACCACTGCAGATCGCGGCCAGACTCTATGTCAGCTTTTTTCGCGGTGTCCCGCTGCTTGTTCAGCTTCTGCTGTTCTACAATCTTCTGCCCGCGGTCGGTCTCAATATTTCGAGCTTCTTTGCCGCCGAACTCGCTCTGTCGCTCTGCACCTCCGCCTATCAGGCGGAGACTCTGCGCGGCGGCTTTCTGTCGGTGTCAACCGGCCTCAAGGAAGCCGCCGATATGGTCGGTATGACCCTGTGGCAGCGGTTCCGCCGCGTGGAGGCGCCCATCGCCCTCCGCTTGACCATTCCGGCCATCGTCAACGAAGCGATTTCGATCCTCCACGCTTCGGCACTCGTCTCGGTCATCGGCGTGGTCGAACTGACGAAGACGGCAGGGGAGATCGCGGCCAGCAATTACGATCCGCTGCCCGTCTATGCCTGTGCCGGTCTCCTGTATCTGATCATGACATATGTCATCCAGCTTCTCGGCCTGGCCGCCGAGCGGCGGTTTCCGGTGCGTAGCGCATGACCGGAGACCTGGCGATCCTTGGCCACTATCTTCCGCAGCTCATCGGCGGTGTCGTCACTACGATCGGCCTCTGGGTGGCGGCCGCGATCCTGTCCATCGTCATCGGCATGGCCATCGCGCTGGCGCGATCATTCGGTGGTCCTGTCGTCAATCTGCCGCTGGCCTTATGCGTGCAGTTGATCCGCGGCACGCCGTTCCTGGTGCAGGTCTTCCTTCTCTATTTCGGCGGCCCAGCCCTCGGCCTGAGCCTGGATCCGATCCCCGCAGGGTTGATCGCCCTCGCCCTATTTGGCGGCTGCTATCTGAGCGAGGTTTTTCGCGCCGGAATAAGGGCCGTGCCGCCCGGACATGTCGAAGCAGCCGCATGCGTCGGCATGACCCGTTTGCAGACGTTTCGGCGCATCGTGCTGCCGGAGATGTTCGTCATGGTCCTTCCCCCCTCCGTCAACATCATCATCGGCCTGCTCAAGGATACCGCGATCCTGTCCGTGATCAGCGTTCCGGAGCTGACGGGGGCAGTGCAGCAGATCGGGTCGGAAACCTTCGCCTTTGTCTTGTCGCTCGGCTTGCTCTCGCTCTCCTACTGGGCGCTGGTCGAGCTCTGCGCGCATGCCGGCAGGGCAGCCGAGCGACGGCTTTCCACTTTCAGGTTCGTGTCATGACGCCCGCAATCGAAGTCTCAGGCCTGGTCAAAATCTTTGGCGATGTGCCGGTGCTCGACGGTGTCAATCTCAGCGCCCCCGCGCATCAGGTCACTTGTCTGATCGGTCCGTCAGGCTCAGGCAAAAGCACGCTGCTGCGCTGCATGGCGATGCTGGAGAGGCAGGATGCGGGCTCAATCCAGATCGACGGTCAGCCTTTGAGCATTGCGGGACAGCATGCGCGCAAGGGCGATTTACGCAGCCGCATCGGCATGGTCTTCCAGCAGTTCAACCTTTGGCCCCACATGACCGCCCTGGGCAATGTCGCCGAAGCCCTGCGCACGGTCCGGCGCCAGCCCCGCCGCAAGGCGGAAGATCGCGCAATGGCGGAGCTTGAGAAGGTAGGGCTGGCCGAGCGGGCGCATCTCTATCCACGGCAGCTGTCAGGTGGCCAGCAACAGCGCGTCGCGATTGCCCGTGCCTTGGCGCTGGACCCTCAACTCATGCTTTTCGACGAACCGACATCCGCGCTGGACCCCGAACTGACCGGAGAGGTCCTGAACGTCATGCGACGCCTGGCCACAAGCGGCATGTCGATGGTTGTGGTGTCCCATGAGATCGGCTTCGTGGCATCGGTCGCCGGCCATGTCGCTTTTCTTGATCGCGGAAAAATCGTGGTCAGCGGCTCTCCCGAAGAGGTTTTTGCGAAGCCGCGCCACCCAAGGCTGACGCAATTTCTTGAGACCTATATCGACCGCGAAGCGAGCCAGCTGATCGCCTAGAGACTGCCAGATTTTAATAGATAATTCGTCATCCGCGCACTTGTCGCGCGGACCTACCCGCCGCGGCGCCCAGACCGCCGCTTGCCTGCAAGCGAGGGTAGACCCGCGGAACAAGTCCGCGGGCGACGGATTTTGGGGCGTTTCCAACTAAACTTCCCGGACTCGAAAACGGTGTCTATGAAGGCAGGCGAACGGGAAGCGTTCCAGATATCGTCATGCGCGGAGAACTTGATCGTTACCGGCGCCGCGCGGGCTTTGTTGGCCTGCCTACCCCACGCTCGAAATCCGTAAGCCCGCGACACCGGCGATGATCAGCCCCATGCAGCCGATGCGCGCGATGCTGACCGGCTCGCCAAACAGCAGAATGCCGAGCAAGGCCATGCCCACCGACGCTTCGCCTGCACCCCACCCCCCGAGTGTCTTCGACGCCACCTGCCCAGCCCGTAATGCGTTGGAGCTGATTGCCTCCAAATGGGCGATCCTGGTGCTGACGGCGCTTGAAGACGGCCCCGTGCGCAACGGTGCGCTGCTGCGCAAGATCGGTGGGCTATCGCAAAAGATGCTGACGCAGACGCTGAAGGATCTTGAATGCAATGGCCTCGTCACCCGCTGCGACCATGCGGCCAATCTGCCCCATGTCGATTATGCGCTCAGCGATCTGGGCCTCTCCCTCGCCCGCATGCTGATGCAGCTCGATCACTGGGCGGAGGAGAACTTTCCGGCGCTTGACGCCGCACGGGCCCGTTACGCGGCACAGCGGGCGGGAAAAGACTGACGGACGCGACGCCCCCGCCGATCAGCCCTTGGCGACGGCCGGCTGCACGCTGATGGTGGCCGACGGCGCGCCATAGACGTCGCGCGCGCGCTTCAGGAAGGCATAGACCATGCGACGCACGGCTTCCGCGAAGACCGTGCCGATCGCCATCTGCAACACTTTGCTGCGGAATTCGAAATCCACGAAAAAGTCGATCACGCAGCCCTGCGGATCGGGTTTGAAGATCCAGCGGTTGTTGAGATACTTGAACGGACCGTTTTCGTAATGGACCATGATCGTATGGGAGGGGTCCAGCTTCACGCGGCTGGTGAAGCTCTCCCGGAAGGGACCGAACCCGATGGTGAGGTCGGCCAAAATCTCCTGTTCCGTATGCGCACGAATGCGCGCGCCGACGCACCAGGGCAGGAATTGCGGATATTTGCCCACATCCGCCACCAGATCGAACATCTGCTGCGGCGAATAGGGAACGCGCTTTTGCTCGGCGTAGCGCGGCATCAGTCTGCGGCGACCTTCTTGGCAAGCTGTGCTTCCCGCGCGGCCTTCAACTGCGCGAAATCCGCATCGGCGTGGTAGGAACTGCGGGTCAGCGGCGTGGCCGAGACCATAAGGAAGCCCTTGGCCCGCGCCAGCGTCGCATAGTCGGCGAATTCATCCGGCGTCACGAAACTGGCGACGGAAGCGTGTTTCGGCGTCGGCTGCAGATACTGACCGAGGGTGATGAAATCGACATCGGCGATGCGCAGATCGTCCATCACCTGGCCGACTTCGGGCCGCGCTTCCCCTAGCCCCACCATCATCCCGGATTTGGTGAAGATGGTCGGATTGAGCATCTTCACATGGTCCAGCAAACGCAGCGACTGGTAGTAGCGCGCGCCCGGCCGGATGGTCGGGTAAAGGCGCGGCACGGTTTCCAGATTGTGATTGAAGACGTCGGGTGCGGCTTCCGCGACAGTCTCGACCGCGCCGGGCTTGCGCAGAAAGTCCGGCGTCAGCACCTCGATCGTGGTGTCCGGGGCAGCCCGGCGGATGGCGCCGATCACGGCAGCGAAATGCCGCGCCCCGCCATCAGCCAGGTCATCCCGATCGACAGAAGTGATGACGACATGGCGCAGGCCGAGCTTGGCGACGGCGTCCGCGACGCGATTAGGCTCATCCGTGTCCAAGGCGTCCGGCATGCCGGTGCGGACATTGCAGAAGGCGCAGGCGCGCGTGCAGGTATCGCCCATGATCATCATGGTCGCGTGGCGCTGGGACCAGCATTCCCCGATATTCGGGCAGGCCGCTTCCTCGCAGACCGTGACCAGCTTGTGATCGCGCATCAGCGCCCGCGTCTCATGATAGATCGGGTGTTGCGGCGCACGCACACGGATCCAGTCGGGCTTGCTGCGCGCGACCGGATTATCGGGCCGGTGGGCCTTCTCAGGGTGACGGTGGTCGATAACCAGACGGGTGGCCATGGTCCCTATCCTCGCCGGGAGCGGCCTGCGGGCGCAACGCCCACAGGAACAGCTCAGACAGCCTAGAAGTGTATGGCCCGACCGAAGGCGTCAAGCACTGCCTCATGCATGGTCTCGCTGACGGTCGGATGCGGGAAGACGGTTTCCATCAGCTCGGCCTCGGTCGTCTCCATCGTGCGGCCGATGACATAGCCCTGGATCATCTCCGTCACTTCGGCGCCGACCATATGCGCGCCCAGCAATTCGCCGGTCTTGGCGTCGAACACGGTCTTCACCAGGCCTTCCGGCTCGCCCATGGCGATGGCCTTGCCGTTGCCGATGAAGGGGAAGCGGCCGACCTTCACCTCATGCCCCGCCGCCTTCGCCTTCGCTTCGGTCAGCCCGACCGAAGCGACCTGCGGACGGCAATAGGTGCAGCCCGGGATATTGCCGGGATTGAGCGGATGCGGATGCTTGCCGGCAATCAGCTCGACGCAGATGACGCCCTCATGGCTCGCCTTATGGGCCAGCCAGGGCGGCCCGGCGACATCGCCGATGGCATAGATCCCGTCGACGCCCGTGCGACCGAAACCATCGACCACGACATGCGTGCGCTCGACCTTCACGCCCGCTTCTTCCAGGCCCAGATTTTCGACATTGCCGACGATGCCGACCGCCGTGATCAGGCGATCGACCGTGATTTCCTGCGCCTTGCCGGCGATCTCGATGGTGACGGTAACGCTATCCGCGCCCTTCTTCACGCCCTTCACGGCGATGCCGGTATGGATGACCATACCCTGCTTTTCCAAAGACTTGCGGGCGAAGGCGCTGATTTCCTCATCCTCCACCGGCAGGATGCGGTCCATGACTTCGACGACCGTCACTTTCGCACCCATGTTGAGGTAGAAGCTGGCGAATTCGATGCCGATGGCGCCCGAGCCGATGACGAGCAAGGACTTCGGCATCATGGTCGGCACCATGGCGTGCTTGTAGTTCCAGATCAGCTTGCCATCGGCCTCGATACCCGGCAGTTCGCGGGCGCGGGCGCCGGTCGCGAAGATGATATGCGGCGCCTTCAGCGTGGCGACGGTCTTGCCGTCCTTCTCGACCGTCAGCGTGTTCTTCGCCGTCAGCTTTCCCTGGCCGTCGACGACGGAAACCTTGTTCTTCTTGAGCAGGAAGCCGACGCCGGTCGCGAGTTGCTTGGCCACACCGCGCGAGCGCTTCACCACCTTGTCGAGGTCGAATTTGATGTTATCGGCCGAGAAGCCGAATTCATCGAGATGGGCAAGCATATGGGAAACCTCAGCGCTGCGCAGCAGGGCCTTGGTCGGGATGCAGCCCCAGTTGAGGCAGATGCCGCCCAGATGCTCACGCTCCACCACGGCCGTCTTCAGGCCAAGCTGGGCCGCGCGAATGGCAGCGACATAGCCGCCGGGACCACCGCCGACGACCACGACATCAAAGCTTTGCTCGGCCATGAAGTTATTCCTTCGTTTGCAGGCGTCGGAGCGCCGTCAGGATTGCGCCAGTGCGTGAAGCGCCGGTCCGGTCAGGCGCTGGCGGGTCCAGCCATCAAGCGGAAAAGCACCGAGCGAGCGGTAGAAGCCGATCGCCGAGGCGTTCCAGTTCAGGACATCCCAATCCATGCGGGCGCAGCCTTGCGAGATGGCGCGCTGGGCTAGAAAGTGAAAGATCTTGCGACCGATGCCAGCCCCGCGATGCGCGGGATCGACATAGATATCCTCCACGAACAGGCCGTGGCGGCCGCGAAAGGTGCTGAAATTGTAGAACCAGACGGAGAAGCCGGCCGGCTTGCCGCCCAACTCCGCGATCAGCGCTTCGGCCCGCGTGGGCGCGCCGAACAGGGAGGCGTGGAAATCCGCCTCCGTCGCATGAACTTCGTCTTCCAGATGCTCGAAGGCAGCCAGCGCCTTCACGAAGCCGAGGATGGTTGGCACATCCTCGGGCGTCGCGAGGCGAAGAGTAACGCCCGCCATATCCTGTCCCCTATGCTCTCAGTCAGAGCATCAGGTTCAGGGGTTCCTGGATGATGGCCTTGAAGGCCTGCAGCCATTCCGCCCCCAGCGCGCCGTCGACCACGCGGTGATCGACGCTGAGCGTCGCTGACATGACGGTCGCGATGGCCAGCGCGCCGTCCTTCACCACCGGCCGCGGCTCACCCGCGCCGACCGCCAGAATGGCTGCCTGCGGCGGGTTGATGATGGCCTGGAAGTCCTTCACGCCGAACATGCCGAGGTTGGAGATGGAGAAGCCGCCGCCCTGGAATTCCTCGGGCTTCAGCTTGCCGGCCCGCGCCCGCAGGCCGAGGTCCTTCATCTCGTTGGAGATGGTGGCCAGACCCTTCTGGTCCGCTTTGCGGATAATCGGCGTGATCAGCCCATCGGGGATCGCGACGGCGATCGAGATATCGACGTCGTCATAGAAAACCACGCCCTCGTCGGTGAAGCTCGCATTGACCTTGGGCACGCGGCGCAGCGCAAGCGCCGACGCCTTGATGATCATGTCATTGACCGAAAGCTTGAAGGACGAACCGCCGTCCTTGGACGAGCGCGCATTCAGCTCGGCCCGCAGCTTCAGCAGCGCATCCAGTTCGACATCCATCGTCAGATAGAAATGCGGAACGCTCTGCTTGCTTTCCGTCAGGCGCTTGGCGATGACGCGGCGCATGGTCGTATGCGGCACCAGCGTATGCGGCGCGCTGATCGGCGCGGATTTGGACGCAGCCGGAGCGGGCGCTGCGGCTGGCGCGGGTGCGGCAGCGGCCGGGGCGGGAGCTGCGGCAGCCGGAGCAGCCTTGGCGCCTTCGACATCGGCGCGCACGATACGGCCGTTCGGCCCGCTGCCCTTGATGCCGGCGAGATCGACGCCCTTGTCCTTGGCGATGCGCTTGGCGAGAGGGGACACGAAAATCCGCGAACCTGCGTCATGGCCATTGGCGACCGGGGCCGCAGACGGGGTCGCGGCCGCTTTCGGCGCTTCCGGAGCCGGCGCGGCAGCAGCGGCCGGGGCTGCCGCAGGCGCCGCGCCATCCGGCACCGCCTCGCCAGCCTGGACCAGAATGGCGATCGGCGCGTTGACCTTCACCGCTTCCGTGCCGTCGGCCACCAGGATCTTGCCGAGGATGCCTTCATCCACGGCTTCCACTTCCATGGTCGCCTTATCGGTCTCGATCTCGGCGATGACGTCACCGGCCTTCACGGCCTCGCCTTCCTTCTTCAGCCAGCGGGCCAGCGTGCCCTCCGTCATGGTGGGGGAGAGCGCCGGCATGAGGATATTGATGGCCATGGACTTGCTCCCTCAGACGATCTTGCGAACGGCGTCCACAACCCAGGCGGGCTGCGGCAGTGCCAGCTTCTCCAGATTGGCCGCGTAAGGCAGCGGCACATCCAGGCCATGCACGCGCACCGGCGGGGCATCCAGGTAGTCGAAGCAGTTTTCCATGATCTGCATCGCGACTTCGGCGCCGATACCGGAGAAGGGCCAGCCCTCCTCCACCGTCACCAAACGGCTGGTCTTCTTGACGCTTTCCACGATGGTCGCGGTATCCAGCGGGCGCAGCGAGCGCAGATTGATGACCTCGGCGCTGATACCCTGCTCGGCCAGCGCTTCCGCTGCCTGCATGGCGACGCCGACCATGATGCTGAAGGCAACGATGGTGACGTGCTCGCCGCGCCGTTCGACCTTGGCCTTGCCGATGGGAAGAACAAAATCCTCATCCGTCGGGCAATCGAAGGTCTGGCCGTAGAGGATTTCGTTTTCCAGCACGATGACCGGGTTCGGGTCACGGATGGCCGCGCGCAGCAGGCCTTTGGCATCCGCCGCCGACCAAGGGGAGACGACCTTCAGGCCAGGGCAATGCGCATACCAGGACGCGTAGCACTGGCTGTGCTGGGCGCCGACGCGCGACGCCGCGCCATTCGGGCCACGGAAGGTGATCGGCGCGCCCATCTGGCCGCCGGACATATAGAGGGTCTTGGCGGCTGAGTTGATGATCTGGTCGATCGCCTGCATGGCGAAATTGAAGGTCATGAATTCGACAATCGGACGCAGCCCGCTCATCGCGGCACCCACGGCCATGCCGGTGAAGCCATGTTCGGTGATCGGGGTATCGATGACGCGGCGCGGGCCGAATTCATCCAGCAGGCCCTGGCTGATCTTATAGGCGCCCTGATACTGGGCGACTTCCTCGCCCATCAGGAAAACATCGCCGTCGGCGCGCATTTCAGCCGCCATGGCGTCGCGCAAGGCTTCGCGGACGGTGATGGGCTTGGTCGGGCCCCAGTCCTTTTCCGGTGCCGAGGTGGCAACCGTGGGGGCGACGGTCGGAGCGGACGAGGCCACCGCAGCCGGGGCTTCCGCCACCGGAGCAGGCGTCGGCGCGGGGGCGGCCGCTTCGCCAGCACCGCCACCGATTTCGGCGATCGGCGTGTTCACCGCCACGCCCTCGGTGCCTTCAGCGACCAGGATGGAGGAGAGCTTGCCCTCATCCACGGCTTCCACTTCCATGGTCGCCTTATCGGTCTCGATCTCGGCGATCACATCGCCGGCCTTGATCTCATCGCCGACATTCTTGAGCCAGCGCGCGAGCTTGCCCTCTGTCATGGTGGGCGACAAAGCAGGCATCAAAATCTGGGTCGCCATAAGGATCAGGCCTCCACCAGGATATCAGTCCAGAGTTCTTTGGCATCAGGCTCGGGGCTGGTCTGGGCGAAATCCGCCGCATCCTGCACCACGGCCTTCACGGCATCGTCGATCTTCTTGATCTCGGCCTCGTCCACGCCCTGCGCGGTCAGCAGGTGATGCACGGATTCGATGCAGTCGCGCTCGCTGCGCATCTTCTGCACTTCCTCACGCGTGCGGTATTTCGCCGGATCGGACATGGAATGGCCGCGATAGCGGTAGGTCTTCATTTCCAGCAGGAAGGGTCCCTTGCCGGCGCGGCAATGAGCGATGGCCTGCTCGGCCGCTTCCTTCACGGCGACGACATCCATGCCGTCGACCTGCAGGCCCGGAATGCCCCAGGGGGAACCGTTCTTGGAGAGGTCTTTGGAGGCCGAGGCGCGCTCGACGCTGGTGCCCATGCCGTAGCGGTTATTCTCGATCACAAAGACGACTGGCAGCTTCATCAGGGCGGCGAGGTTGAAGCTCTCGAAAACCTGACCCTGGTTGGACGCGCCCTCACCGAAATAGGTGACGGAGACGCTGTCATTGCCGCGATACCAGTTCGCGAAGCCAAGGCCCGCGCCGATGGAGACCTGGGCGCCGACGATACCATGGCCGCCGTAGAAGCCCTTCGCCTTGCTGAACATATGCATCGACCCGCCCTTGCCGCGGGAATAGCCTGTGGCCCGGCCGGTCAATTCCGCCATCACGCCGCGGGCCTCCATGCCGGTCGCCAGCATATGGCCGTGATCGCGATAGCTGGTGATGACCTGATCACCTTCCTTCAGCGCGGCCTGCAGGCCGACGACCACCGCTTCCTGGCCGATATAGAGATGGCAGAAACCGCCGATCAGCCCCATGCCGTAAAGCTGACCCGCCTTCTCCTCGAACCGCCGGATCAGCAGCATGTCGTGGTAGAAGCGGAGAAGGTCGTCCTTGCCCATTGATACCTCGGGGGTTTTGGTCCGTTTGCGGGGTGCCGCTGCCTGGGCCATGCCATTACTCCCTGTCGCCAGCTTGAGGCCGCGTCATCGAAAACTCTGCAGCGACACCTAGCCATTCCTGCCCGCCGCCACAAGCCGACGGCGAAAAAGCCTTATGTTGCAATGCAATATAGGTCGTTAACCGATTTATGGTTAAGTCGCTGATCGGCCTGTCCGACAAGGCATTTGCCCAGACACGGCGTTACCAATCCAGCCCTTATTTCGACCGGTTATTGCCGGGTGTGGCGGCTTGCCTTCTCAACTCTTGCGGAAAACGGCTTTTGCCACCGTCAAACAGCGACGATCAAGGCGTGTGGCGGATTTTCATTGCAATATTGCATTGAATTATGTTAGAAAATCTGACATTTTGTGGCCGAGATGTCATGACGGAAACCGGCTTGCCACCCTTCGCCTCGTCCTTCACGCATCTAAGGGTCCCGTTCTGTTTCGTGCCGCAAGGCGCGCCTTTCCCTGCGGACTGGACCGCTGGCCATCCCGGCTGGGTCAAATTCCCCGCGACCCTGCGGATGCGGCCGGGAGTTTCGATCCCACCGGAACTTCTGCCGCCCGCAGAGGATTGGCCGTCCTTGGCCGAGGTGATCGCGGAGGATCACCCGCGCCCGGGGCGACCCGATGAGGTCGAACCGCACCCGAGCGATGCGCGTCTGGTCGCGCCACGGATTACCGCACGGTCGAAGTCACCGACGCGCCTATCGGCACGTCATGCGCCGACACCCACGCCCTATGCCGGCCCACAGGCATCGACCGCAGGCTTCGCCGGCACGGCTGCGGCCGGCGCCACCGGCCGGGCGGCGCTGATCCGCTCGGCGCAGGCGACGCTCGACGTTTTCGCGCGACAGGCCGCCGCGCGGGCAGCGGCCCTCGCTGCGGAAGGTCTGACGGAACTCGCGCCCCCGGTCGTCGCCGGTGCTATCCTGTTGAGGCCGGACTCTGCCGGTGCGGGAGAGGAGCAGGCGCTGCGCCGCGCGCTCGCCGATCGTCACGCACAAAGCGGCCGGTCTTTTGACATGCCGCCGCCCAGTCCGCCGTTGCCCGGGTTTGTGCCGCCGAGCCTGCCCAAACGCAAAGCCGGCGAAGGCGGCTTCACGCCGTCACTGCCCGCAAAGCCGAACCCCGGCTTCACCCCTGCCCCGCCACCGGTCCTGGTCCGCCCCGGCCGCTCGGCGGTCGCGAACAAGCCGGTCATTCTCGACAGCCGGACGGACGAACCGAGCTATAGTGGCGAGACGGAGCTTTCTAGGATTTTAGTCCCAGGCGGAAAAAGGGTCGGATGGGTGGAAGGATCGAATAAAAATGTGAGAACCGTCACGCCTCAGCAATTCGAAGAATTGAAGGCAACATTGATCCAAAATGCAAAACCATCTTCATATAAAGGCTATAATGGTAGAGTTTATGTGCTTCCCAACGGCGACCTCTTTGGGCTGCGCAAAAGCAATCGCTATGGCGAAACAATCGACGTCCTCCGCAGTGTGACAACTTTGGTGAAAAACGCCTTGAAGGTGCATAAAAATGAGCCATGAACGACTGCACAAAAGCGATGGCACAACATTGATCGACTGGATCATCCAAACAACTGCGGAGCTTCCCGTAGACGCTGTTGGATTGTGGCAAATCATCCCCGAAGCGCGCACCGAATTTGGTCTTGAAGGCGACGAGCTTATCGACTGTGTTGAGCGAACGATATCTGCCCTCCTCGATTGCGGAGCGAAGCCTGTTCGAGGCGGCGTCGGCACGGATCATGACTGGATTGAGCAGTTTCAATACGGCACACACAAAGATGAGATTGTTGAAAAAATAATCAACGAATGGTTTGGTTGGGGTCTCGGTAATCCCACGGCGGGGGGCCTTTGGTTCGCGCTGCCGGAACTGTTTGGCTAAGCGTCAATCGACGCTGATGAAAGCGGCTTCACGCCGTCGCCGCCCGTAAAACCGAATCCAGGTTTCTCACCTGCCCCGCCGCCGGTCTTGATCCGCCCCGGCCGCTCGGCGGTCGCGAACAAGCCGGCCCGTGGCGTATCGCCACAAGCCGGCACAGCATCGTTAGAAAAACCTCAGAACCCGCGCACGACCTCAAACGTCGCCACGTCAATCATGAAGCTGCCATCGGCTTCGATGGCGAAATGCTGGCGCACCGGGTCAGCCACCGCAGCTTGCAGAGACCGGATGGCATTCGCCATCACCTCCGGCGTGCGCATACGCGCAATCCACGTGCCGAATTCCATGCGCAGGCGATGCCGGCGCGTCGCCTGCACCATGAACCCGCTTTCGGCCAAAGCCGCTTCCCATTCGCCGGCGCTATAGTCCCGCACATGGGAGGTATCGCGCAGCACTTCCACCGTCTGCAGATAAGTGTCGAGCGCCGGTGCGCCCGGTGACACGACATCGATGAACACGCCGCGCCCGCCAGGGCGCATCACGCGATGCGCTTCCCGCAGACCCGCACGCCAACCGGTCCAGTGATGGGCGCTGAACCGCGAGACCACCCAGTCGAAACTCGCATCCTCGAAAGGCAGCGCTTCCGCTTCCCCCTGTTCGGTCAGCAGATTGCCGAAGCCCCGGTCGCCGGCCGCGTGTGCCACCACCGACAGCATTTCCGGCGACAGATCATAGGCCACCACTTCCTGCACGAAGGGCGCGGCCGCGAAGGACATATGACCGCCGCCGCAACCCATATCGAGCACGCGAGACCCCGCCCCGTCCTCCGCCAGCATGGCGGCGAAATGCGCCAGATCCTCGCCCTGCGCGTGGACCGCGCTTTGCAGATAAAGTTCCGCGCGCGGCCCGAACTGGCTTTCGACCGTTTCCGCCTGGCTCAGTCCGTTCATTTCGCCACTCCCATATCGCCGGCGGCATTGTTCGCGGCACTCAGCACCGCATGCATGGACGCCTCACCGCTATCGACGTCGATGCCGACGCCGAAAACCGACTTTCCGTCCGGCAGCACGCATTCGACATAGGCCGCCGCCTGCGTACCGGACCCGGTGCCGATGGCGTGCTCGTCGTAATTGACGATGTCGAGATGGAGACCGAAATTCTTGTTCAGCGCATCCACGAAGCTCGACAGCGGACCATTGCCCTGGCCGGTGATGCTGCGCGTCTGCCCGTCCACCTCGACGCGACCAGTAAAGGTGCGCGGCGCGCCGGTTTTGTCGACACCCGAGACGCTATAATCGACGAGCGAGAACCGCCCCGAGCCATCGAGACCATAGGTCTGACGGAAGGCTTCCACGATAACGGCGGTCGTCGTCTCCCGCTTCGTGCGGTCGGCAATTTCCTGCACAATCCGGCTGAAGGCGATCTGGAACCGGCGCGGCAGACGCAGGCCCTGATCCTGCTCGAGTACCCAGGCGACGCCCCCCTTGCCGGACTGGCTGTTGACGCGAATGACGGCTTCGTAGGAACAGCCGATATCCGCCGGATCGATGGGCAGATAAGGCACTTCCCAGATAGCGTCATTCTGCTTCTGGCGCGCCGCGAAACCCTTCTTGATCGCATCCTGATGCGAGCCCGAGAAAGCCGTGAAGACCAACTCCCCCGCATAGGGGTGACGCGGATGCACCGCGATCTGGTTGCAATGCTCGACCGTGCCAACCACGCGGCGCATATCCGAAAAGTCGAGCCCAGGATCGACACCTTGCGTGTACATGTTCAGCGCCATGGTGACGATATCGACATTGCCGGTGCGCTCGCCATTGCCGAACAGGCAGCCTTCCACGCGATCGGCGCCCGCCAGCAGACCCAGTTCGGCGGCCGCGATGCCGGTGCCGCGATCATTATGCGGATGCAGCGAGATGATGGCGCAATTGCGCCGCGTCAGGTGGCGGCAGAACCATTCGATCTGATCGGCGTGAACATTCGGCGTCGACACTTCCACCGTCGCCGGCAGGTTCAGAATGATCGGCCGTTCCGGCGTCGGCTGCCAGACATCCATCACGGCTTCGCAGATTTCCACCGCGAATTCCGGCTCGGTGAAGGAGAAGGTCTCAGGCGAATACTGATAGGTCCAGATCGTCTCGGGGTGCTGATCGGTCAGCTCCTTGATCAGCTTCGTGCCCGAAACCGCGAGCGCGATGGTGCCGGCCTTGTCTTGATTGAAAACCAGACGGCGGAAGACTTCCGAGGTCGCATTATACAGATGGACGATGGCGCGATGCGCGCCGGCCAGGCTCTCGATAGTGCGGCGGATCAGCTCTTCGCGGCTCTGCGTCAGAACCTGGATCGCGACGTCTTCCGGGATCAGATTGCCCTCGATCAGGCTGCGCACGAAGTCGAAATCGGTCTGGGAGGCCGAGGGGAAAGCAACCTCGATTTCCTTGAAGCCGCTTTTGATCAGCAGATCGAAGAAACGGCGCTTGCGCTCGCCGTCCATGGGGTCGATCAGCGACTGGTTGCCGTCGCGCAGATCGACCGAACACCAGCGTGGCGGCTGGGTGATGGTGCGGCTGGGCCATTGCCGGTCGGGCAGATCGACATTGGCGAAGGGGCGGTATTTGGAAGCCGGTTTGCTCAGCATCATGGCGGTCTCTAGTCCTTATAGTCCAGCAGGCAGAGTGAGGCGGATCAGGACGGCGTCATACGGTCGCGGGCTGGCCGATCAGCGCAAGCGACCGCACCGAAGTCGCGGCAACAGGCGCCTGGCAACCCTGGCGGATGGCATTTGCGGATAGAGACGGGGCATGGGTCGGATACTTCCGGCAACGACGATCAGGGGGGAGCAGCGCGGGCAGTCCGCGCGCAGCAGGACAGACGGCCTCTCTCAGAGGGCCGCGGTGGTAAGTCGCCGAAGGAGCGCGTAGGCGCCCGAGGGGATGTCCTGCATCGTCATAACGGGGGGACCCTGCCCTTGCGGCGCGGCGCGAGCAACCAAGAGGTGCGCAAGGGTCCTATGCGCGCGCCTAGTCCGCAGCCTCGCGCCGGGGCGGCAGGCTGTCCGCGACCCGCGACAGCGCCTCCTCCTCCAGATCCAGCTCCTCGATCAGAATCTGCACCGCCTCGTCATTGATGGCATGGTGCTGACGCAGGTTTCGCATTTCGGCCCTTTCCGCGCGCACGGCCCAAAGGCGCAGGGCGGCTTCAGCACGCTGATCCTCCCGCGCTTGTTCCTGGTTGTCGCTGCCGTCGTCGCGGCCGTCCAGCCGCAGCCGGTAATCGGCCAGAACGCGGCTGGCTGCTTCCTCATAGGCATGACGTTGCGCACCCTCCCGGCGTTTGGTGCCCTCCTCCACCCGCTCCTCCAGATCGCGCATGGCCCTTTCCGCCATCGTGCGGCGGGCGGAAGACAATTCGTCCTCGAAGCGATCTTCCTCGGGCGTCCCCAGACGGCGGAGCAGCAACGGCACCGCCACGACCGCGATCAGCAGCGACAGCACGATGACGCCGGCGGCGACGCTGATCAGCAAGGGGCGGGCCGGAAAATCCGTCCCATCGGGCAGAAACAGCGGCAGGGAGAGAATACCGGCCAGCGTCACGGCGCCGCGCACACCGGCGACGGCGGCAAGGCACAGCGTCCAAAAATTCGCGACGCGCCGCGTGCTGCGGCCGCGGACCCGACCGACGCCCGACCGCAGCAGCATGGTCGCCAGCACCCAGACGAAGCGCAGCACCAGGAGTACCAGCGTGACCAGGATGATCAGCAACGCCAGCGCCCAGGGCGAATAGCCGGCATGGACGGTGCGCTGCAGCCCCTCGCCCAGGATGCTCGGCAATTGCAGGCCGAGCAGCAGGAAAATGAGGCCGTTGAACGCGAATTCGAGAACGGACCAGAGTGCGAAGGCGCGCCGGCGGATCGCGCCGTGGCTGCCGCCGAAAGGGTCGAGCATATTCAGCGTCAGGCCGGCAGCGACAGCCGCCAGAATGCCCGAAAGCCCGAGCTCGTCCGCCGCCAGATAGGCCGCGAAGGGCAGCAGTGAGACGAGCACGACATAGATCGACGCCTCCTCCGCCCGACGGGAGAGCACGCGACGATCCAGTTGGAAGAAGCACCAGCCGAGAGCGGCACCGACCGCGAGGCCGCCGATAGCGACCGCCGCGAATTCCAGGCTCGCCTCGCCCAGCGAGAAATGCACGCCGGCGACGGTCGCGACCGCGAAGTTGAAGGACACGAGGCCCGACGCGTCATTCAGCAAAGCTTCACCCTGCAATACATGCATGAAGCGGCGCGGCAGGGCGCGTCCGTTCAGAATGCCGGCAAGTGCGACCGCATCCGTCGGCGACAGTACCGCTGCCAGCGCCAAAGCGGCGGCCAGCGGCACGAAGGGCAGCAGCCAATGCACGAAGCCGCCGACGCCGAAGACGGTGAAGATCACCAGCCCGACGGAGAGCATGAAGACCGGCACCCCGGCCTCCGTCAGCTCCCGTTTGGGGATGCGATAGGCATCCGAAAACAGCAGCGGCGGAATGAACAGCAGCAGGAACAAAGCCGGATCGAAGGCAACATGGAAACCCAGCGCCTCGCAGAGCGCGCCGACCGCGATCTGCAGCAAAGGCAGCGGCACACGCACGACCGTCACGACCAGATTGGTCAGTGCCGTGATGAACAGCAAAAGAAGAATGACGGTCGTCAGATGCATGCGGGCGCCTTGGCTCGTGGCGAAGCTTCATTAACGTCGTCCGCGCACGTGTTGCGCGGATCTACGCGGTGCAGCGCCCCAACGGGTGGATGCGCGGCATGAAGCCGCGCATGACGCTCCTAAATGACCGGGATAAGATCAGGCGTTCAGAACGCGTCCGGCGACGACGCCGAGCTTCGCCACCACCTCCGGGTCACGGGCGGCGGGCGCCGTGATCAGGCTATATTCCAACGCGTGGTCGCAGCCGGAGGTGCAAAGGTCGCGGCCTTGGCCGACGACCGGCAGCACGGCCTTGACCAGAGCGCGAGCATTGTCGGCATTGCCGAACAGCACCTTGACCACCTGATCGACCGTCACGGCGTCATGGCCTTCGTGCCAGCAGTCGTAATCCGTCACCATGGCGACGGTCGCGTAGCAAAGCTCGGCCTCACGAGCGAGCTTGGCCTCCGGCATATTGGTCATGCCGATCACACTGCAGCCCCAGCTGCGATAGAGCACGCTTTCGGCATAGGTCGAGAATTGCGGGCCTTCCATGGTGAGGTATGTGCCGCCGCGGGTGACGGGCAGGCCGAGACCGCGCGCGGCCCCTTCCAAGGCGTCGCCCAGGCGTGAGCAGACCGGATGGGCCATCGAGACATGGGCGACGCAGCCGGTGCCGAAGAAGCTTTTCTCACGCGCGAAGGTGCGGTCGATGAACTGATCGATCACCACGAAATGGCCCGGCGGCAGTTCTTCCTTCAGGCTGCCGACGGCCGAGAGCGACAGCACGTCGGTGCAGCCGACGCGCTTCAGCGCATCGATATTCGCCCGGTAGTTCAGGCCGCTCGGCGAGATTTTATGACCACGGCCGTGGCGCGGCAGGAAGACGCAGCGTAACCCGTGCAGACGGCCGAACAGCAGATCGTCGGAGGGCGGACCCCAGGGGGTCTCGACCGTCCGCCATTCCTTCTCCTCCAACCCGTCGATGTCATAGAGGCCTGAGCCGCCGATAATACCGACGAGAGGCTCCACAGGTCCGGTCGCGTTGTCAGCCATGAGGCTCTCCTTCGATTGAGCGGGCGATTAAGCAGATCAGATCAAGATATGAGGGGGCTTCAACAACAGCCGGGCGGATCAGGCAAGGTGCCGCTTGATATAGAGCAATGCCCGAGGGGGAGATTCGCTGGCAAGACGTGTGTATGAACCTGCGGCAGCGGCTAGGTTCGCCTCATCCTGCCGTATCGCTGAAGGACCGGCCTCCCATGTCTGACACCGTCACACCCGCCGCAGACCCGGCAATCGCCCATGTCAATCTGCGCGCCGAGGCCACAGCCTGGTTCGAGAGCCTGCGCGACCGCATCTGCGCGGAGTTCGAGGCGATCGAGGATGAGCAGACCGGCCCGCTGGCAGCCCGGCCCGCCGGCCGCTTCGCGCGCGAGACCTGGAAGCGCGACGCAGCCGAAGGCGCGGAAGGTGGCGGCGGCGTCATGAGCGTGATGCACGGCCGGGTCTTCGAGAAGGTGGGCGTCAATGTCTCGACCGTCTCCGGCGAATTCAGCCCGGAATTCCGCAAGTCGATCCCCGGTGCGGCGGACGACCCCCGCTTCTGGGCATCCGGCATCAGCCTCGTCGCTCATATGCACAGCCCGCTGGTTCCGGCCGTGCATATGAATACGCGCATGATCATCACCAGCCACGGCTGGTTCGCGGGCGGGGCGGATCTGACACCGATGCGGCTGGACGCGCCAGAGGCAGAGGAGGATGCGGCGGATTTTCATGCCGCCTTCAAGGCAGCGTGTGACGCGCATGGCGACGGTTTCTATCCGCGCTTCAAGCAGTGGTGCGACGAGTATTTCTATCTGCCCCATCGGCAGGAGCCGCGCGGCGCCGGCGGTATTTTCTATGACCAGCATCGGACGGGCGACGTGGCGGAGGATTTCGCCTTCACCCGCGATGTCGGCCTCGCCTTCCTGGATGTCTATCCGCGCATCGTACGCCGCCGGATGTTTACGCCCTGGACCGCGGGGGAACGCGAGCACCAGCTCATCCGCCGCGGCCGCTATGTCGAGTTCAACCTGCTTTATGATCGCGGTACGCTCTTCGGCCTCAAGACGGGCGGCAAGACCGAAGCGATTCTAATGAGCATGCCGCCCGAGGTTCGCTGGCCTTAGCCTCCGGCGGTGCCGTCGTTCAAATGGCGACGCCACCCGCCACTTCGATCCGCTGCGCATTGACCCAGCCGAAATCGTCGGACAGCAGCCCAGCGATCACAGGGCCGACATCATCGGGCAGACCCGCGCGGCCGAGCGCCGTGTTGTCGGCAATCATCTTGTTCACCTGCGGATTGTCGCGCACGATGCCGCCGCTGAAATCGGTCGCGATCGGCCCAGGCGCCACGATATTCGCCGTGATCCGGCGCGGCCCCAGTTCCATCGCCATATAGCGGGTCAAGGATTCCACGGCCGCCTTCATCGGCCCATAGCCTATGCGGTTGCGCCCGGACATGCGGGCCAGGGCAGAGGAAATATTGATGATCCGGCCGCCATCCTTCATCAGCGGCAGCAGTTTCTGCGTCAGGAAGAAGACGCCCTTGAAATGAACGTTGTAGAGCCCGTCCAGCTCTGCCTCCGTCATGCCCATCAAATCCATGTTGGATGAGGTGCCGGCATTATTGACGAGATAGTCGAACCGCTCGGCGCCTAAATCTGTCAGCGCTCCGCGCAGGCTTTCGACGAAACCGACGAACGTTCTGGTATCGCCGGCATCGAGCTGCAGGGCGATCGTCCTTGCGCCGGCCTCGGTCGCGAGCGCCGTGACGGCCTCGGCCTCTGCCCGATTGGTGTTGTAGGTGAAGATCGAGCTTACCCCGCGCTTGGCGAGGCTGAGCACCGTATTGCGGCCGATGCCACGGCTGCCGCCGGTCACGATCGCGATCTTACTGTATGACATCACGAAGCTTTCCCTGAAGTTTGCCTAGGTCTGGTTCGATCATTTGCGCCCATGGAAGCGGTAGGATGAATGCCGAAACCCTCCTATTTCTTGCCTATTCCTGCTCCGGCGCCCATGATCGGGCGACGGACCAAAAGCGGAGGACAAATGATGTCGGATCAATTGACGGATGCGATCCTGCGCTACACCGAGCGGCAGAGCGGCGAGAGCCTTTTCATGACCCCGATCGACACGCTGGCCATCCTGCGCTCGGACCATCCGAAGCCGCCGATCCACAGACTGTCCGTGCCGGCCATCTGCATTGTGGCGCAGGGCGCGAAATGGGCGAAATTCGGCGACAAGCGCTTCGAATACCGGGCGGGCGAAGCGCTTGTTGTCGGGATCGAGGCGCCGTCCTTCGGCCGGGTTGTCGAGGCAAGTCCGGGTGAGCCTTGCCTGGTCCTGGCGATCGGACTTGACCTGGCCATCATGCGCAGCGTGGCGGAAGGTCTGGAGGCACCGCCCAAGCCAAGCAGCGATATCTGCCGCGGTGTCTTCGTGACGGATTTCCAAGGCCCGCTTGCCGACTGCGCCCTGCGTCTGGTTCAGCTGCTCGACAGGCCCAAAGCGATTGCGGCGCTTTATCCCATCATCATGCGCGAGATGTGCTACTGGCTCCTGACCGGGCCGCATGGCGACGACATCGCCCGGATGTCGCTGGCAAACAGCCCTTCCGACCGTGTGATGAGCGCCATGAGCCATCTGCGGCAGCGCTTCTCGGAACCGGTGCGGATCGAGGCACTTGCCGCCATCGCACAGATGAGCGCCTCGGCCTTTCATCGTCAGTTCAAGGCACTGACGTCGCTGACACCGTTACAATATCAAAAACAGCTTCGTCTTCTGGAAGCGCGGCGGCTGATGATGTCGGAGGCTGTCAATGTCGAGACAGCGGCTTTCGACGTCGGCTACGAAAGCCCTTCGCAATTCAGCCGCGAGTATTCCCGTATGTTCGGCATGGCGCCGAAACGTGACGCAAGGCACAGAAAGGCAGCGTTCGTTTTTGCCGAAAATTGACTGACCAATATAGGCGCCTGCACCTTCATCGCTTTGGATAGGCGGCGCGGCAGACCGTCACCACCGTCTCGCGCAGCCAGCGATGGGCAGGGTCGGCATCCATGCGCGGATGCCACATCGCGGATATCATGAAGTCGGGCGTTGAGACGGGAATAACGAAACTCTCAAGCCCTGACAGGGACGCATCGCCACCCGGCAGATGATTGCCGAGGCAGGATTGCGGCACCAGCGCGACAAGATCCGATTGGCGCGCAATCCGCATCGCATCCGGATAGCCCGGCACCACAACCATGATCCGCCGCGCAAGCCCCAAAGCCCGCAAGGCCGCATCGACGCTGTCACCCGCGCGGGACGCCATGATGTGGTGGCAAGCGGCATAGCGTCCAGGTGTCACCCCTATCCCATCCAGAAGCGGATGCCCGACCCGCACCGCACCGATGAACTGATCGCGGAACAGAAACTGCGTGCGTATCTCAGGCGCGGATGTTCCCAGAACGCCGATTTCCAGGTCGATCAACCCTTCCCGAAGCGGGCCCGCGTCTTTGTCAGGCTTGGCCAAGAAGCGGAGACGGATACCGGGCGCGGC
Source organism: Acidisoma cellulosilyticum (assembly GCF_020621385.1). Lineage (GTDB taxonomy): Bacteria > Pseudomonadota > Alphaproteobacteria > Acetobacterales > Acetobacteraceae > Acidisoma > Acidisoma cellulosilyticum. Next base: position 99,927 of record NZ_JAESVA010000001.1, read on the forward strand.
CTGGGTGACGGCCGCTATCACGGGCGCGGATAAATGCTCCATAAACCCCTCGCTGACGCGCAGGGTGAAGGTCATGTCCAGCGCGGCAATATCGACATGCAAGCGGTTTGGCCGAAGCACCGCCTGCACGTCCTGCGTCAGCCTATGGACATGATCACGCAATGCGACGGCGCGCGGTGTCGGCACCAGCCCGCGCCCGGCGCGGACAAGCAGCGGATCGCCCGTCGTCGCCCGAAGCCGCGCCAGTGTCCGGCTCATCGCGGATGCGCTTAAGCCGAGGCGCCGGGCAGCACCCGTCACGCTGCCTTCCGCCAGCAGGACATCCAGCGTGACAAGAAGATTCAAGTCGAGATCGGCATCGGTCATGGACCAAGCCTATGTCATGGCGCCCAGCGGATATAGCGCCTGATGCAATTATACTTTGCATATGATGCGTCTGGCGCCTGATGAACCATGGCGCCTATCTGCCGCCGAGCATTCCAGCGAGGGACAAGACCCATGCCCAAAACCGATCCTGCCGGCACAATCCTTCTCATCGGCGCATCACGAGGACTTGGCCTTGCCATAGCCGCGGAATTTCTGACCAAGGGCTGGGCCGTCATCGGCACAGTCCGCGACAGCGGTACCCGAACCAAATTGCATGACCTGGCGGAGGCATTCGCGGGCCGCGTCTTGATCGAAACCCTGGATATCTGCGCGCCCGATCAGGTCGCGGCATTGCACCAGCGCCTATCGGGCAAAGTCTTCGACATGCTCTTTGTCAATGCCGGCGTGACGAATGACGTGACAGAAACGATCGGCGATGTGACGACGGAGGAATTCGTCCGCGTCATGGTCACGAATGCGCTGAGCCCCATGCGCGTTATCGAGACTTTGCAAGACCTTGTGACCAAGACAGGCCTGATCGGGATCATGTCATCCGGTCAGGGCAGCGTCGGCAATAACGAGACCGGCATGCGCGAAGTCTATCGTGGCAGCAAGGCCGCGCTGAACATGTTCATGCGGAGTTACGCTGCCCGCAACGCCGCGTCATCGCGCGCCATGGTGCTGATGGCGCCCGGCTGGGTCCGCACCGACATGGGCGGTCCGGATGCCCGTCTCAGCATCGAAGACAGCATACCGAATCTCGTGAACGTGCTGCTTTCGAAAAAGGGCCGGCCAGGACTGGAATATCTCGATTATCTCGGCCGAACGGTTCCTTGGTGAGCGCTTGGGAAGCTCGGGCCATTCACCGGCTGATTGACAAACCCCAAGAAAAAGAGCCCAAGCTAGAGCGCTGAAATGTCTGGATCAGGCTGCCTTTATCACTCCCGGAAGAAGGAGTTTTGGCGATGCTCGACTTAGGGATTGGCCGCACGAAGGATGGCGCTCTGCTCGCCGCCCGCATTCTCATGATGCTGCTTTTTGTGCTGTTCGGCTGGGACAAATTGACCAGCTTCGGCGATACGATCGGGTTCATGTCCCAGACCGGCGTGCCGGATGCGCCGCTCGCGGCGGTCTTCGCCGTGGTCATGGAGTTTTTCATCGGCCTCGCCCTTGTCGCGGGCGTCATGACCCGCCTGACCGCGCTGCTGATGGCCGCCTATACCTTGGCGACGGCCATCGTCGGCCATCCGTTCTGGACCATGAGCGGTCCTGCGGCGGCAGACGCCGAGCTGAACTTCTTCAAGAACATCTCGATCATCGGTGGGCTGCTCGCGATCTATGTGGGTGGCGGCGGTCGCTATTCGGTGGATGCCACGATCAAGCTGGAGCATCATCCTGCGCAGCGACACGCGGGGGCTGTGGAGACAGGCCAAGGCCATCTACCGCCAACACGGAGTTAGAGTCCGTCAGGTTTAGTTGGAAACGCCAAAAAATCTGTCGTGCGCGGGCCCCGACCCGCGCATCTACCCGACGCAGCAAGCAATCGGCCGGCTGGGCGCCGCGGCGGGTAGGTCCGCGCAACAAGTGCGCGGATGACAAATTATCTATTAAAACCTGACAGACTCTAGCCTGCCCTACAGGATTTTTCCGTCGAAGGGCGGCAGGAAGTCGGGCGCCTCAAATTCGATGACCCAAAGGTCGGGGTCGAATTTCACCTGCCGGTCGACATAGGCATCAGCCTTCGTCTGGTCGACCGGCTCGACCCCCGTGGCGCGCAGCCAGGCGAGTTCGCCGCCTTCCGTGCGTGTCTGCGACAGCACGACCAGCCTGTTGTCCCGGTCGCGCAGCACCACCAGGATGCCACCGGCATCAGCATCCCCCCGACGCAGCACCATGCCGGGACGGCCGTCCTTGTCGCCCAGACGCAGCGCGACCTGCACCCAGATCTGGGCTTTTACACGTGCTTCCATGAAACCGTCCCTTGCCCACTCGACTCATACCGCTCTGCCTGCCAGATGGAGCCAGAGATGAGGAGGGCTTCAATGGACCGAAAGATGACCGAATCCCAGCGCGCTTATGAAGCGAAGCGCGCTGCCAAGAATGGCGTGAGCCTGGACAAGTGGCTGCAGAGCAAGGAGCAGGAGAAAAAGGCCGCGACGGAGGCCAAGTTGCCGCCCGCGCCGGCGAAGCCGCCCGGCTTCTTCTCCCGCCTGATGGACCGCGCGCACAAGCCGATCAAGTCCAAGATCTGACGATCAAGGTGCCGGCCGCTGAAGGCCGGCACCTTGTCGCGGCTGTCCGGACGGACAGCCGCCATGTCGCCCTGCATCAGGCCAGGGGACCGTTTTTGACAATACGGTTAAAGTCCTGAAGGACCATCTTAGTCGGTCACCCACAAAGCATTGAGGCTCTCACGCCGCTGCCTGCGCTTGTACGACTAAGGAGATCGCATTGGACCTATCGCTGACCCTGCTTCAGCTCGCCGGATATGTTGCCCTGCTGCTTTGGGGCGTTCATATGGTCCAGACGGGCGTTCAGAGAGCTTTCGGCGCCAAACTGCGCAGCTTCCTCGGCCAAGCGCTTCGCAATCGCTTCAAAGCCTTTCTTGCCGGTATCGGCGTTACCGCCATCCTGCAAAGCAGTACGGCGACCGGGCTGATGGTCACAGGCTTTGCGGCTGGCGGCCTCGTCGATCTGGTCCCTGCCCTCGCCGTCATGCTGGGCGCCAATGTCGGCACCACGCTGATCGTGCAGTTGCTCTCCTTCAACGTCACCGATGTCGCGCCGGCGCTGATCCTGATCGGCGTGCTGATGTTCCGTCGCGCAACCGCGGCGACACGCGATTTCGGCCGCGTCTTCATCGGCCTCGGCCTCGTGCTGATGGCGCTCGGCCAGTTCGTTGGCCTCGTCACGCCTTACGAGGACGTGCCGAATATCAAGCTGTTCCTGGGTGCCGTCGCCAACCAGCCCTTGGTCGATGTCATCCTGGCGGCGGGTCTGACCTGGGCCGCGCATTCCTCGGTCGCCGTCGTGCTGCTGATCATGTCTTTCGCCGGCAATAACGTGGTGCCACCGGATGCCGCCTTCGCGCTGGTGCTCGGTGCCAATCTCGGCACCGCCATCAACCCGGTGCTGGAAGGCTCGACCGGCTCGGACCCTGCCGCGCGACGCCTGCCGATCGGGAACTTGATCAACCGCGCCATCGGCACGCTGATCGCGCTATCCATCCTGCCCTGGCTCGGCACGCTGCTGGTGCAGATCGAGCCCGACGCATCCCGCTCGGTCGCCGATTTCCATACTGCCTTCAATTTTATTCTCGCGGCCGCTTTCTTCCCCTTCCTCAAGACCTATGCGGCTCTGCTCCGGAAACTGCTGCCGGCGCGCGTCGATCCGGCCGATCCGGGCCGCCCGCAATATCTGACATCCATCGCGACGGAGGCCCCCGTCATCGCGATCGGCGCGGCTGCGCGCGAGGCGCTGCGTCTGGCGGATGTGCTGGAGACGATGCTGCTGGGCCTGCGCGACGCCTTCAGCCGCGCCGACCGTCGACAGATCACGGAGACCAAGCAGCTGGACGATGTGCTGGACAGTCTCAACACGGCCATCAAATCCTATCTCACCGGCCTGGACACCGACGCGCTGACGGTCGCCGACCATCAGCGCGTGACGGAAATCCTCGCCTTCGCGACGCATATGGAGCAGGCCGGCGATATCGTGGAGCGTGACCTGCTGGGCATCGTTCATAAGAAGCTGCGGCGTGGCCTGGCTTTCTCGAAAGACGGCGAAGCCGAGCTGATCGGCATCGTCGACCGGCTGATCGCCAATCTGCGTGCCGCCGGTTCCCTGTTCATGACAGGCGATGAGCGCGCCGCCCGATTGCTGGCTGAGGAGAAAGAAAACTTCCGCCAGCGCGAAGCCCAGGCGACGGCAGCACATTTCGCCCGGCTGCGGGCCGGACGCGTCGATACCGCCGAGACGAGTTCGCTGCATCTTGACGCGCTGCGCGACCTGAAGCGCGTCAATGCTCATCTGGTTGCGGCCGCCGCCTATCCGGTGCTGGAAACGGGGGGCAATCTGCTCGCCAGCCGGTTGCGTCCGATCGAGAGCGAGTAGGCTACTCGCTTTCGCTCATCGAAAGATCGAAGATCGCGACATTGAGCAGGCATTCCAGCACCTCGGGCTCCTGCGCGCCGGCAATGGCGTGGCGGCGACCGAGGATAAAGCAGGGCGCGCCGTTAATGCCCAGGCGATGGGCCCGCAGATTATCGGCATGAACGAGATCGGTCGCCATGTCGCTGGCCAAAAAGGCTTTTGTCTCGGCCAAGGGCAGGCCAGCGGCCCTACCGATGCCCAGCAGCACGTCATAGGCACCGATGTCCTGACCTTCGCAGAAATAGGCGACGAAGATGGCATTGGCGACCACTTCACCACGATCGAAGCCGGCCGCGAAATGGACCAGACGATGCGCGTCGACACTGCTTGGCGTGGTACGAATCAGATCAAAACGGAAAGCGATGCCTTCTCCGCGGCCAAATTCGGTGATGGTCGCGAACAGGCGTCGCGCACGATCCTCCGCCCCGAATTTGCGCTGAATATAGGCGCTACGGCTCATGCCGGATCGCGGCATGTCCGGGTTCAGCAGAAAGGGCCGCCATTCGACGGCCATATCGATATCGGGCCGGCGGCGCATCATGCGCAGCAGCCGGCGGGTACCGATAAAGCACCAGGGGCAGACGAGATCGTAGATGATCTCAACCACGACCGGCGCACGGGGAAAGGCGAGCATATTCATGAGCGGTCTGCCTGCGGGCGCCCTTCTCAGCCCTACCATACCGGGCGCGAAGAACCGTTATTAGCACGATCCTTCCAGCGCTGCAGCCCTTCTGGAGGTCTTGGCCCGGAGGACTTTTTCCGAGCGGGATGACTGTGAGCTGCGTAAACCGGGAGCCAGAATCCTGGCGTCAATCAATCGTCTAGCGACCGATAAGGGCTTTGGATCGGATCAACCAAAAGTCCTCGGGCTTTAGAGAGCGGTATAGTCGGACACCATCGGGTCGAGCCGGAATTCATTGACGAAGAAGTCGATGACTGCGCGGACACGCGGCGCCAGATGCCGGCGGGACGGATAAACCGCATGGATCGGCACACGCGGCGGCTGCCAATCCTTCAAAATAGCGACGACACGACCCTGAAGGATATCCTCGTCGAACATCCAGGTCGGCAGACGACTGATACCGAGACCGGCGCGGATGGCGTCACAGATGCCTTCGACGCTGTCGCAGCGGAAGCGGCCACTGACCTCGACGACTGTCGACCCATCGGGCCCGTCAAATTCCCATTGGTGAGCAGACGCACGCGCTAACCCGCCCGTATAGACGAGGCAGGAATGCTGGGCGAGTTCCTGCGGGGTCTGCGGCTCGCCGTGTTTTTCCAGATAGGCCGTGGACACGATCATGCCGCGGGCGGTGGAGCCGAGATGCCGCGCAACAAGCGACGAATCGGCGATCTGCCCGGCGCGGATGGCCACATCGATATTCTCGGCGACCAGATCCTGCACTTGTTCAGACATGCTGATTTCGACTTCGAGATCAGGGTAACGCTGCATCAGGCGCGGAAGACGCGGTATGATGTGCAGACGGGACATGGCCGTGGATGAGGCGATCCTGACCGTGCCGGAGGGCGAAGCCCGGCGCTTGCCAAGAATTTCCTCGGTCTCGTCGACGGTATCGAGTACCCGCCGGGCATGGGCGAGCAAATCCTGCCCATCCTGCGTGAAGGTCAGGCTACGCGTGGTACGCTGGATCAGACGCACATCGAAATGTGCCTCAAGGGCGGCGATCTGGCGAGAAATGGCAGGCTGGGTAGAGCCGACTTCACGGGCCACAGCAGAGAAAGATCCGGTCTCCGCTACACGCACGAAACATCTGAAAGCCGCTAATAAATCCATCACTCATACTCGATAGCATGAATGATATCAGAAGGTAAGGCATTTAACTCGAAATCGGCATAAACCATCTAGCGTCTAGGATCACAAATCTGTAGTCTTAGACGTAGACAATTCGACGCCAGCCTTGCGATAAACGCATTGGATAACGAGCTTTCGGGTGCCACCATGAAATCGTTGAACGCTCAGCTTGCCGCCTTCAAAATGTCCGTGTTCGAACGAGCGGATAAGGACACCGCGCGCGTTCTGCGGGAGTTGGAGGCTGAGTACCGGGCGGATGCCGCGAAAGCGAAGTCTTTGACCGTCGGCGATCGCGCCCCTGACTTCACCTTGGACGGTGCGGACGGGGAACGTCACCAACTTGCTAACTATGCCGCCCAGGGCCCTGTTTTTGTTCTGTTCTTTAAGGGGGGCTGGTGCCCGTACAGCACCTTGACATTGCGGGCGTGGGAAGACATCGCGCCGGCGATCAGGCGCGCCGGGGGTTCCATTCTTGCGGTTTCGCCGCAAAAAATCAGCCGCGCCGCTCTCGTTCAGGAGAATAATGGCGTCAGCTTTCCGATTTTGGGCGATTCCTGCAACAAGGTCGGGGATGCTTTCGGCATCGTCAGCAACGTCAAGCCGATGAGCCGCGATCTGCTCACCAAGCTCGGTTGCGATCTGACGGACGAGAATTGTTCCGGCGATCTGCGGCTGCCCCACGCCGCCGAATTTCTGGTCGACGGCGAGGGCATCATTCGCTTCGCTCATGTCGCACCGGTGCATTTTGAGCGGACCGAGCCCCGCGACGCGCTGGCCGCGCTGCTGAGCCTGAGGGCCAAGGCAATGGCGCACGCCTAACTATGAGCCGGCCTAGAGCGTTTCCTGCTCTAGACTATTGTTTTTGCGAGCATCTTCACACAGTCAGATGATTCCATCTGACTGTGATCTGCTTTAAGCGATCTGCCCAGGCCGGCCCGCCCTTCAGGCGAAGACGATACGTGGGAAGTAGAAGCTGACGATCCAGTTCGGCATATCGACAATGGCACTGATGCGCAGGTCGCCTGCTACCGAGCAGAGCATATAGGCGTCCATCGCCGACAGGCCGTGCTGGCGGCCCAGCAAATCGATCATGCGGGAGAGCGCGTCCTTGGCGCCCTGCATCAAATCCGGCCCGATTCCCGTCGTCACCTCATAACCAGCCGCGTCCAGATGCCGCGTCACCGGCCCGGGCGTTGTGAAGCGTGGCGTTTCCAATGGCGTCTGCTTGATCAAATCCAGCGTCAGGGTCAGGTTCATCGGGCTTTCGATCGCGGTGCCGCAGACCTCGCCGTCACCTTGGGCCGCGTGACCGTCACCGATCGAGAACAATGCGCCGGCAACCTCCACCGGCAGATAAAGCTCCGTCCCGGCGGTCAAATCACGGATATCCATATTGCCGCCGACCCGACGCGGCGGGACGATGGAATGCAGCCCAGGCTCCGCCAAAGCCACACCGATCGTGCCGGCGAAGGGTTTCAGCGGCACACTTGCCTGATCCGAGAACAGTGCCGGCACCATGCTGTCCGGGTCATAGGACCAGATCTTCAGCGCCGGATCCGGAAATTGGTCGGCGAGCAATCCGAATCCCGGAATATTGGCGGTCCAGCCGAAGCCTGACGGCGTGAAATCGTGGATGCTGACCTTCAGGATGTCGCCGGGCTCCGCCCCTTCGACAAAGACCGGTCCGGTCACCGGGTTGATGAGGCCGAAATCGAGCGTCGCGACATCACCCACCGTGCTCTGAGCCGTCAGCTGACCGGCGGAGGCATCCTTGCATTCGAAAGCGATGGTGCGGCCGGGCTCCGTCCGCAGCACGGGTGCGAAGCTGTTATCCCAGCCGAAATGGTGCTGGGCCGCATGGATGGTAAAGTCACAGTTCCTGCACATGCGGCGAGGCTCCTAGGGCGTTGATCATGGAACCCGCAGCCTAGCGGAAGATAGGAGCGTGTGGGCAGTGCTTGCCGCTCGCTTGGGCCTTCAGTATGAAGGGTTTGTGTGTTCGCGTAGCTCAGCAGGATAGAGCACAGGATTCCTTGTTGTAACTGGGCGTCGTGAGGGGAAACCACACGACGGATCCGCTCAAAGTCGGGGAAAGCTTGGGGTCGCCGATGACCTTGTGCCAATCCCGAGCCAAGCCCGGCCCGAAAGGTCCGGGAAGGTGTAGAGACTGGATGGGTGGCGCCTAAGGGCTTCGGTCTAAGGCGAAGGGACAGTCCAGACCACGAACGTCTCCCGGTCGGGCGGCGGCGGCGAAAGTCGAAGTGGTAAGAATCCTGGGGCCGTGGGTTCGAATCCCGCCGCGAACATTTCCTGCCCTATGGCTGTCGCATGAGATTGGATTTGGAATAACGCGATCGCCGCAATGGCTTGATCGTTTCAAAGCACAAGGGTGAGACAGAAGCCGCCTAAGGGTGAAACCCTAGCCAAGACGGCAATCACACTTTCTCTGCACAAACAAAACCTATCAGTACAACTGTAGCGTCCGAGCGCAGGGGCGTGTAGAAAGAACAGGTCTGTCTCTGGTTCACAGACGACGTTGCGGCTGGAGGAGATTTGCGGCTCTCCCAGCGAAGGATTGGTGCGGGGAGGTTTGCGGCACTCCCCGCACCTGGTTCAACGACGTAGCAGCCTATTGACCCGTCGGTGCAAAGCACCTTGCGTAGTTTAGCAGAACAAATCCTAAGAAAACTAGACCCATTTAAGGTTAGTAATTCAGGTTTGTCGGCTAAACTGAGATTGAGACCTCATTATTTTTGTTTATCTGAACGCAAGGTCTCATCTGCTGGGGAGCGATAAGCCCCCTGCCCGGAGCCTTCCGACAAGGAAGGCCCGTCACACCGTCCCGGTGCTAAGCCAACTTCCGGCGGCTGCTCTGACGGCGGATACCGGCGCGGCTATGCCCCCATAGCTGATAATATTCGACGGCAATGCCACCAGCAGGTGCGAGGTCAATCTCGGGCCGCTCGGAAAGCTCGCTCTCCCAGCCAGGGATTGTCATGACGGCGGGATCACAGCTCTCATCATCCTGACCCTGTAAGAAGGGCGCACAGATGCGAAGCTCGAAGATCCCATCCTTGTAGGTTGTAACTTTCATGAGCCCCTCCTCGCGGATTGTGCGGACTAACGGGATAGCGACGGATCGTCAGTTCAGTCTTGTCGTAGAGCGCGAGGCGGAAAGATTTGCGGCTCTTCCCGCCTCGGTTTGGGCCGGTGACTTACCTAACCAGTGGCACCGCTGGGATTAACCATACTCATTCAGTAGGAATAAGAGCAAGCAGAAAATTCATGCTCTCGTAAAGGTCATCAGCAGGATCAGGTCAGCTTGATGCCGAGGCAGAATCCGCGGAGCAGAATATGCACCCCGCCGCCTTTGGGAGCTTTGCGGATTGCAAAAAAAGGCAGTTTCCCGCCGTCCCGCCACTGATCAGCGTACGAAGGAAGACCTTTGACGATTGTCAGCCGGCGGGAAGAAAACAGCAGACGCATGGCAGGGGACTCGCGGTGCCGCATAAAACGGCCCTAACCATAGGCCCCGCAAAAATGCCGTCTGAGCCCTAAATAGGGCGCCTATCGCTAGGACAGCTCGTTTACTGCCGCGTAACGACTCGCAGCTTCCTTTTCCTCTGCTGCGAGTGCGGCCCGGTCGGCATTGGCTCCGCCGGCAGTCAGAAAGGATAGGCCTGACCGTCCGGGAAAACGATGAAGCGCCGTGCGCCGCTTTGGCCTATCCAGTCGCCATAGCTGTCTTCGTACATCTGCCGCGCCTGGGCATAGCCCTGCCTGCCCGCATCATAGGCCGCCTCGGGCTCGCTCATGCCGGGTTTCGCGAACCAGGTGCCGATCTGCTGTGGCGTCATCGGCGTGCCCAGCGGGGCCGGGGCCATGGGGTTAGCCTGCGCCAAGGCCTGCGCGCTGCCACCTAATACCAGACAGCCGAGAATGATCAGGGTGGTACGAACCATGACCTGCCTCCCCTCTTTTAAGGCCCGGTTTGTCCAGGGTCTTGGGGCAGCACTATACGCCGTTCGATTCGAGCCGCTTCTGAAGTTATTGCGATTATGCCGGCATTTTTTTGCGGATAGCTCTCACCCCACCCAGGCGAGGTAGCCGGAGACCGTGATGAGCGAAAGAATCGTCGAGATCAGAATGGCATTCGCCGTCACCCGCGCCTCTCGCCGATAGAATTCGGCCAGCATGAAGGGACCGGTGCCGGTCGGCAGAGCGGACAGCACAACGGTCAGGTGGGTCACGGCCGGCGTCAGGTGAAAGACCTGCGTCGCCAGCACCCAGGCCAGAACCGGCTGCACGATGAGCTTGAGGCCGACCAGCATCAGCCCGCCTGACAGATCGCCCGGCGCGGCCGGTGCGACGGTCTCCGTCCGGCGCGTCTCGCCCAGAAACAGACCAAGAGCGACCAGCGCACAGGGCGATGCCGCGTCACCTAATAGCTTGAAGAAGGTCTCCGCGCTTCCTGGCAGCGGCAAGCCGCTGGCAGCCCAAAGCGCGCCCAGAACGGGGGAGACCAGCAGCGGATTCTTGACCAGCGACAGGCCAACTTTTCGCGCCAGACGGGCCGGATGGGCCTCTGTCTGCAGCCCTACTTCGATCAGCACGATCGCGACCGCAAAAAGCACGCAGACGGTGATGATGGCCGCGATCGTCGTCAGCGTCAGGCTGCCGCGCCCGAAGACGATGATGCTGAGCGGAAAGCCGATGAAGCCGGTATTGGCATAGGCCGCGTTCAGCCCGTCGATACTGACATCGGCCAGGTGCCGCCCGCCGCGCAGGCGCAGCGCGATTGTCAGCGCAAAAATGATGAAACAGGCCAGCGTGAAGGCCGCGATGAAGCGCGGCTGATAGAGTGCGACCCAGGTGGTATGGGCCATGATGTCGAACAGCAGCGCCGGCAGGGCGAGATAGACCACGAAGCGGTTCAACTCACGGGTCGAATTCGGCCCCAATATATTCGCCCGGCGGCTGATGAAGCCGACGAGGATAAGCGCGAAGATGGGCAGGACGATAAAGAACGTCGTGAGCATGAGGGTCTTTGCCAGGTCCCATCCTGCTTACCGTCAGCACCGGCCCTCACCAACCCACACTTTTGCAGTGCAGCAAGAATTTTGCTCAGCCTAACGCGCTTGTGCATAGACCGGCCCGACATAGCGCGATTGCGGGCGGATCAACCGGCCGGTCGCCTGCTGTTCCAAGGCATGGGCGACCCAGCCGCTGACACGTCCCATGGCGAAGACGCATGTAAAGGCGTCGGGCGGAAACCCGACCGCTTCCAGCAACAAAGCCGTGTAGAATTCGACATTCGTCTCCAGCACGCGGCCGGGTTTCTCCGCCCGTAGAACGGCCAGCGCGGTCTGCTCGACCTGTTCCGCGAAAGCGAGACGCTCGGCCGATTTGGCCGAGCAACCCAACTGACGCACGGCCGCCTTCAAGGCATCCGCACGCGGATCGCGCGTGCGATAGATGCGATGGCCGAAGCCCATCAGCCGCCCGCCTTGCGCCACTTCGCGTTTCAACCAGGCGCGCGCATCGCCGTCAGCCGCAATCGCATCCAGCATGGCGATCACCGGGCCGGGCGCGCCGCCGTGCAGCGGCCCCTTCAACGCGCCGAGACCGGCCAGAATGGATGACGTCAAGCCGGCGCGGGTTGAAGCAACAACACGCGCGGCAAAGGTCGAGGCGTTGAGGCCGTGATCGCAAACGGCAACGAGATAGGTGTCGAGCGCGCGGGCCAGCGCGCCGCCCTCATCCTCCCGTCCCAGCATTGCCAGGCAATCGGCCGCATGACCAAGCGCCACGTCAGGTGCCACCGGTGCCTGTCCCGCCTGCAGGCGGATCATCAGCGGCGTCAGCACGGCGGGTGCGGCGATCAGTCTGAGCAGATCATCGACCTTGACACCGTCAGGCATGAAGGCGATGCCGGCACGCATGCCGTCATAAAGGTCGAGCCGCGCCAATTGATCCATCACCGGCGCGATGCGCGTAAAGACGTCCATGCGGGCTGCGCCCAGCGCCGCGCCCTGTGACAGATCCGGCACGAGGTCCGAAAGCAGCAGAGAGACCACATCCTCATAGGAAAGCCGTCCGGCGATCTGGCCCAGCGGCTGGCCACGAATGACCAGCCGGCCCGCGATCCCGTCGACATCCGACAGCGCGGTTTCCGCCGCGATGACATCATCCAAGCCACTGATCATGTCGCTTCTCCTTGATTCACGCCGCTAAAAATGCTGCCCTCATCGCTTTCCATCAATCTTGATCAATATAATCAATATGAACGCATGGATTGATCGGCAAACGGTTCTGGATTTGCTCGGGATCAGAGCCCAGACGCTTTATGCCTATGTCAGTCGTGGCCAGATCGGCATGCAGCCGGACCCGGCCGACCCGCGCCGCAGCCTGTATCGGGCCGAGGATATCGAAGGTCTGAAAACCCGCCGCAGCCGCGGGCGCCGGGTTTCCATCGTCGCGGCCAGTACCATGCAATGGGGCGAACCTTCGATCGAGACTGCGATCTCCACCGTACGCCATGCGCGGCTTCTCTATCGCGGGCAGGATGCCGTTACCCTCGCGCAGACAGCGACCTGCGAGGACGCGGCACGACTATTATGGGACAGCGCCCGTCCGATCAGCTTCGCGGGCATGACGCCGCGTGCCTGTGATCCATTTTCCGCGCTCGCGGCGCTGATCCCGGTCAGTTATCCGGCACTCGGGCGCGGCGTCGAAAAACTGCATGAGGATGCAGAGCAAGCCATCGCCTGCCTGGCGACCGCGCTTGGTGCCGCAACCAGCCAAGCGCCTTTGCATGAAAGACTGGCCAAGGGTTGGGGCTTGGATGAGCCGCATAGCGCGCCGATCCGCATGGCGCTGGTCCTGATCGCAGATCACGAACTCAACGCTTCCACCTTCGGGGTGCGCGTCGCGGCCTCGACCGGCGCTTCAATGGCCGCCTGCCTGCTGGCGGGCCTGTCCACCCTGTCCGGTCCCCGCCACGGCGGGGCCGCCAATGCGGCCATGGCTCTGCTCCACGAAGCGCATGCGATGGGAGCAAGAGCTACCCTCACCCGACATCTGGCCACAGGCCAGGCGTTGCCAGGTTTCGGGCATCCGCTTTATCCGATGGGCGATCCGCGCGCCGCGGCGCTGCTCAAAGCGCTGCCGCCCAATATGCTGACCGACCGGCTGTCGCAGGACGCCACAGACCTGACCGGCACGCCACCAAACATCGATTTCGCGCTGGCAGCGCTCGCGGCCTCGGGCAACTTCCCGCAGGATGCACCCTTTCGCCTTTTTGCCCTCGGCCGCAGCCTGGGCTGGGTCGCCCATGCCGTCGAACAACTGGCAACCGGCAGCCTGATCCGCCCGCGCGGCATCTACACGGGCAAGCTACCGCCTAACTAAAGATTCAGCGGTCGATGACGAGATCGCTGAGCGGTTTGGAGCAGCAGATCAGCACCATGCCCTGGTCGATTTCGCGCTGCCGGATGCCACCCTGATGCTGCATCGAGACCTCGCCCGAGACGAGCTTGCTTTTGCAGGTGCCGCAAAGCCCGCGCGTGCAGGATGACGGCAGACGCATGCCGGCGGCGCGCGCGGCGGCCAGAACATTGGTATCGGCCGGAACCTCCACCACGCGGCGGCTTTTGGTGAATTCCACGCGGAAGGTCTTCACCGCATCGTCGGTATTCGCGGGTGGGGCGACAGCGGCATCCGCCGGCGCCAGATCCTCGAACTTGAAGCTTTCCTCATGGTAGCGGGCCATGTCGAAACCGGCCTGCTCCAGAATGCCGCGCACGCCGGCCATATAGGGCGCCGGACCGCAGGCAAACACCTCACGTTCCAGAAAATCGGGTGCGGCGAGTTGCAGCATCGGGAGGCTCAGACGGCCGCGAAGCCCGCCCCAGCCCTCACCCGGACTGTCATGCTCACAGACCGAAACCGCGCGGAAATTGGGCTCGCGCGACATCAGCGCCAGCTCGTCCCGAAAAATGATATCGGCCGGGCTGCGCGTACTGTGCAGGAAGACGGTATCGGTCTCCAGCGCCAGATCGTGGAAGCTGCGCGCCATCGACATCGACGGTGTGATGCCGCTACCGGCCGAAAGCAGCAGGTATTTGCCGTTGGCCGAGGCATGGTCGGCGCAGTTGAATTCGCCCATCGGCCCCATGGCGCGGATTTCCATGCCCACCTTCAGGTGATCATGCATCCAGGGGCTGACGACACCGCCGGCGAAGCGCTTGGTGGTGATCGCGATCAGATGCGGCCGCGTCGGCGAGGAGGAGATGGTATAGCAGCGATTGACCTGCTGACCGTCGATGGTGAGGTCAAGCGTCACGAATTGGCCGGGCTTGTAATCGTGCAGACGCGGCGACCGGCCGGAGAAGACGAAGGTCTTCACGTCATGCGTTTCCTGCCGGATGGCCCGGCAGACGAGAACGTCATCCTCCTCCGAATCCCATTTCGGAAGCGCCCCGGTTTCGGGGGCGATCGTCAGGCGCCTGGCCGCCAGCAGTTCCGGCTTGGCCGGTTCCGTCACAGCCGACATCAGGCAAGTCCCGCCTTCAGCCGGTCGAGGTACCATTTGCAGAACTTCTCCACCAAGGTCTCGGTGAAGGGCGAATAGGGGCCGGGCTCATAGGCCGGCGTGCGGGCACCCGCCTGGGCATATTCCACCAGCGTCGCGTCCTGCTGGTTGGTCGCGTTCCACACGCTGGTCAGATTCTCGACGTCATAGTCGATCCCTTCCCGCGCATCCTTGTGGACCAGCCACTTGGTACGAACCAGGGTCGTCTCCGCGTCGATCGGAATTGTCGTGAAGGTCACGATGTGATCGCTCATGAAATGGTGCCAGGAATTCGGCTGGGTCCAGAAGGACAGCCCGCCCAGCGCCGTATCGGTCAGCTTGCCGAGCAGCTTCCTGGATGCGACCTTCGTGTCCAAGGTCTGGCTTTCGCCGCTCTGGTCGATCGGCAGGCGCTGCGTGCGGAAACCGGTGATGCAATCGTCGAGATGATCGACCTCGGCCGAGGGGATGCCGCAGCTTTCCCAGCGTGCATGCGACGTCGCAACCAACTCGTCATAGCGTGCGGCCTGGGCCAGTTCCGTCTCGTCCATCTGACCGGGGGCGAAACCGAAACCATAGGCAAACAGCGGAATCGTCAGCTCAGGGTGATTGCCCGAGCAATGGTAGCATTCGCGGTTATTCTCCAGCGTCAGCTTCCAATTGCCCTTCTCGATCAGATCAGCCGAGGCCGCGATCTTGGTATTGGCTATGTCATGCGGCGCCAGATAAGGCGTCATCACCCGGTCCAGCTCATCGATATCGGCCGGCGCCTCGGCTGCCAGGCAGATGAAAATGAGCCCGGCGATGGAGCGGACATGAACCTTCTTTAGGCCGAAGCAAGATTTGTCGAAATCCTCGCCCATATGCTCGGCATAGATGAGCTTGCCTTCGAGGTCGTAGGTCCACTGATGATAGGGGCACACGAGATTGCCGACCGCCCCGCTCTCACCCTGCACCAGCTTGGCGCCACGATGGCGGCAGACATTGTGGAAGGCGCGCAGCCCCATATCGTCGTCGCGCAGGATAACGATGGAATTGCGGCCCAGATTGACGGTGACATAGTCGCCCGGCTCCGGCACTTCCGGCTCCACCGCGACATAGATCCAGGTGCGGCTGAAGATCAGCTCCATATCCGCGTCGAAAATCTCTGGGCTGGTATAGAAGGGCGCTTCCAGGCTGTAGCCGGGCTGCCGCCGCGCAATCAGTGACCGCAAGGCGGCCAAGCTTTCGCCGCTCAAGCCTGTCTGCTTCAGGGTCATAACCCCGATCCCTCCAAATTGAAGAATGCCCGCATATCAACGCTGGCCTTATCCTGTCTGGCCGGGCGCCACTCTGTTTGCGCCGATGCGACAAGCGCCTTGCCCAAATCCGCGCGGGCCAATCTCGTATTGAGTTTGGTCGCGGTGCCGCGCTACTCGAAAATCCGCATGGCAGCCAAATGAGCGTTGGGCGGCGGCATGGTCGGCATGGCGGGTTCGTTATCGACCGGCCGGGGCTTCTCACGCGTGCGCGCATCCGTCGGCGTGAAGCCGTGCAGAGCCTTGAACTTGCGGGAAAAATGAGCGCAGTCGGCAAAGCCCGAGTCGAGTGCGATTTCGGTAATCGACAGATCCGTATGGTCCAGCAGCCAGCGCGCATAGCGCAGCCGCAGCAGCCGGTAATGCTGCGCCGGCCGCACACCCATGGCGCTTTGAAACAAACGCTCCAACTGACGAGGAGAGATCGACAGGCGAGAGGCGAGTTCCGCGATCGGCAGCGGGTCCGCGACATGCTGCTCCATCAGCAGCAAGGCGCGGCGCACACGCTCATCGCCGACAATTTCGTCATTGGCCGGCGGATGCGGCTGCGCCTCGCTGCCCGCGCGCACACGGTCCAGCAGCAGAATGTGGCGCGCCTTCTGGGCGATGGCGCGACCCAGATGCCGCTCGATCAGAAAACTGGCGAGATCGGCCGTGCCGGCGCCGCCGGAACAGGTGATGCGGTTGCCGTCGACGAAGAACATGCGGTCGGCGATCACGCGATGGTCCGGGAATTCCGACAGGAAATCCTGATAGCAATACCAGCTGACGCAGACGCGCCGCCCCTTCATCAGCCCGGCACGGCAGAGGATGAAGCCGCCGGTACAAAGCCCGATCAGAGTCACGCCGTCACGCGCGGCGGCGGCCAGATAGGCATTCGTCTCGTCATCGATCTGCGGGCCGGTATGGAGCAAGCCGCCCACCACGACGATATAGTCGAAATTCCTGGGGTCCAGAAAACCGCTGTCCCGGTTGATCTGGACGCCGCAGCTGGCCTTCACCGCCGTCTGGCGGCTGGACATGATGGTCCAGCGGCATTGAATGGGCCGGCTGCGGTCGCCCTCATCCGAGGCGAGGCGCAGGAAATCCACAAAAAGGGAAAAGGCCGAGAGGGTGAAATTCTCGGCCAGAATGAACCCGACGGATAGCGGCGGGCGGGCACGCAGCCCCGCCATCTTGCCGTCATCCGTCAACCTGCCTCGATAAAGATTTGCGACCATAGGCCGATATTACAATCCTGCGGCAAAAAGGCGAAGCCATTCGGAATGGGCGCGTGACACCAAGCGCCTCGCCGCGTTCGATCAGGTGAAGACGGGTGCCCCCACCTCTTCGGTGATGACACGGAAGGTCTTCAGCAGGTTGGGGCCGAAGATCGTCGATATCGCTACATCGGCGGCGTCACGCCCGATGCCGATCAGAACGCGTCCGATACGCGGGCGACCGTGCCGGGCATCGAAGGTGTACCAACGGTCGCCGAGATAGACCTGGAACCAGCCGCTGAAATCCATCGGCGCCCTGTCCGGCGGCACGCCGATATCGCCCAGATAGCCGGTGCAGTAGCGCGCCGGGATGTTCATGCAGCGGCACAGCGTCAGGGCCAGATGGGCAAAGTCGCGGCAGACGCCCATGCGCTCCTGCCAGGCCTCAAAGGCGGTGCGGGTCGCGCGCGCATTCTGATAGCCGAAGGTGATGTGATTGTGGGTGTATTGCACGATCGCCTCGACCTTGGACCAGCCGTCGGGCAAATGGCCGAACTGAGCCCAGGCGAATTCGAGCAACTTCTCGGTCTCGCAGTAGCGGCTGCCGAGAAGATAGATCAGCGTTTCCGCGGGCAGTCTGTCGATCGGCAGCTGCGGCGCATCCGGCGCATAGGGGTCGAGCACGCCGGGGTCATTGATGACGGTATCGGCCTGGAAGGTCACGGTCCCCGCCGGCGCCATAACGCGGCTGCAGAGGTTTCCATAAAGATCGTAATAGCGGGAAATCGCGAGAGACGGGCTGGTCCGGATGAAATCCGGGGTCACCAGATCGGCCGCACGTTCGGGGCGCACGTTCAGCATCAGAACCATAGGCGTCGGCTGCGGCACCTCGAAGGCGATCTCGTAGCCAATTCTGATCTGCATGCGTCGCGTGCTTTCCGTGCCGGGCGGGCCGAGGCCCGCCACCAGAGATTCCCAAAGCGTCAGGGCAGGCCGGATATGGCGTCGATCGGAGCGCTTTACACTAGGCCCGCCCAAATCGACGCCAAATTCCGTATCAGAAATCCCCCCGAACGCCGCGTCCGGGGCATTCCACGACGATGATCATGCAAGTTTCAGGCAAACTGTCCCGTTGCGTTAACCGGGTGACAGTCTCTAGAGCGTTTCCTGCCCGCTTACGCTCGCAGATACCGCTCTAGATTATTGTTTTTGCGAGCATCTTCACACAGCCAGATGATTCCATCTGACTGTGATCTGCTCTAGCGGCCGGATTTCGGTGCGGTGGCGAAGCGCACCGCTTCCTCCGCCGCACGGAACAGCGCGCGCGCCTTGTGGCGGCTCTCCTCATATTCCAGCTCAGGCACGCTGTCGGCGACGACACCGCCGCCCGCCTGGACATACATGACGCCATCTTTCACGACCGCAGTCCGCAGCCCGATACAGGTATCCATAGTGCCGTCCGGCGCGAAATAGCCGATGCAGCCGCCATAGATGCCACGCCGCACGGGCTCCAGCTCCTCGATGATCTCCATCGCACGGACCTTCGGTGCCCCGCTCAGCGTGCCGGCCGGGAATCCAGCCATCAGCGCATCCAGCGCCGTCAGTCCTTTCTTCAGCTTGCCCTGCACCATCGAGGAAATATGCATGACATGGCTGAAGCGCTCGATGACGAAGCTTTCGATGACCTTTACCGAGCCGAGTTCGGCGACACGGCCGACATCGTTGCGGCCGAGGTCGAGCAGCATCAGATGCTCGGCCCGCTCCTTCGGGTCGGCCAGCAGTTCCTCCTCCAGGCGCTTATCCTCGACCGGATCCGCATTGCGCGGGCGGGTGCCGGCCAGCGGACGGATCGTCACCATGCCGTCGCGCAGACGGACGAGAATTTCCGGGCTGCTGCCGACAACCGCGAAATTGCCGAAATCGAGGAAAAACAGGAAAGGCG
The DNA here is from genome assembly GCF_020621385.1 of Acidisoma cellulosilyticum. Lineage (GTDB taxonomy): Bacteria > Pseudomonadota > Alphaproteobacteria > Acetobacterales > Acetobacteraceae > Acidisoma > Acidisoma cellulosilyticum. The sequence continues at coordinate 119,269 of NZ_JAESVA010000001.1, forward strand.
CCGGGTTGATGCGGCGCAGCGCCCGGTAAAGCGCGAAAGGCGCCAGCGGAAAATCGACCGAAAAACGCTGGCTGGGCACGACCTGGAAGGCATCACCGGCGGTGATGTATTCCTTCATCGTCACGACCATCTCCTCGAAATAGGCTTTGGTCATGTTGGAGCGCGGCTCGCCCAGGCTGAAGGGCGCGACGGGCGCCGTCGCGACCGGCAGCGGCCGCAATAGCCCGGCCTCTATCGCCTCCAGCCGCGCATCCGCCGCAGCATGCGCGGCCTGGACCGATACGCCCGCGCTTGGATAGGCGGGGGCCGCCAGGGTCAGCACGTCACGGACATTGTCGAAGATCACGAAGACGGTCGGGCGTATCAGGATCGCCTCCGGCACGCCGAGCACGTCCGCGTTCTTCTCCGGCAGCCGCTCCATCAACCGGACCATGTCATAGCCCAGATAGCCGAAGAGGCCGCCGGCCATGGGCGGCAGGTTCGCCGGCTGGTCGAGCCGCGAGGCCGAAAGCAGCGCGCGCAAGCTGTCGAGCGCGGGCAATTCTTCCGGCACGAAATCGTCCGGGGATGTCAGCGCGCTGCGGTTGCAGGCGGCTTCCCCTTTCTCACAGCGCCAGATCAGATCGGGTGCCAGCCCGATGACCGAGTAGCGGCCGCGGGATGCCCCGCCCTCCACGCTTTCCAATAGAAAGGAATAGGGCTGGCCATGCGCGATTTTCAGGAAGGCGCCGACCGGCGTCTCCAGATCCGCCGGACTCTCCCGCCAGACCAGCGCGCCCTTCCCTGCCTCATAGGCGGCGCGGAAAGCGGTGCTGGGTCCGTCGGTCGTCATCGTCGGTTGTCTTTCTTGGTCTGTGAGCAAAATCAGGGCTGGGCGATCTGCTGGATCACGGTCTGGTTGATGCGGGGATTGCCCTTGGCCGTCACCACGCCCGCGAAGATCGCCTGCATATCGTCCGCAAGCGCGCTGGAAAGAGAAGCCTTCAGCTGATCATAGCCGACCGGATCGGCTTTCGGGTCTGGCGTATTGATGGCCGTCAGCTGCGCCACAACGAAACCATCCGGCGTCGGCACCATCGTGCTGTCACCTTGCTTGAGCGAGAATAGCGGGCCGATCAGATTTTGCGGCACGCCATTCGGCGCCTGGCCGTTGCGCGTCAGCGCCGGCGTGGTGGTGATCGTCAGGCCACGAGCGGAGGCGACACCCTCCAGCGTGCGACCGCCCTTCATTGCCTGCAGCATGTCGGTGGCGGCCTGGTTCTGCTCGCGCTGCATCTGGTCCTGCGTCCAGGCGGTCTGCACCTGCGCCTTCACATCGGCATAGGCCTTCATGGTGGCGGGCGTGATGCCGTCCAAGGTCAGCGCGAAATAGCTGTTATCCGGCCCGGTGATGAGGGAGGCAGGCTGACCGACCTTCTGCTTGAAGGCCTGGGCCACCACCGCCTGGCGCAGCGCATCGCTGCCGGGAATCGGTGCCGGCGTGCCTTCTTCCGTCAGGCCGTTGGTATCGACCGAGCCTTGCAATCCGGCCAAACCCAAATCGCCGGGCAGCTTTTCCAGCGGCGTGCGGCCCGCCAGCGCATCCTGCAACTGGTCCACCCGCTGATTGACCAGACCCAGCGCCTGCTGGCGGGCGATCTGCATTTTCAGGGCAGGTGCCGCCTGTTCATAGGTCTGGGACGGGCCGCCGGCCGTGATGGCCGTCACATCGAAAACCGCATAGCTGGTCCCACCGGTCGAGATCGGCCCGGTGACGCTATTCGCCGCCGCCTTGAAGGCTGCCGCCGACAGGGTCGCGTTCGGAACCTGATCGGGGGTGATATTGGGCAGCGCGAGCGCCGTCGCCCCGACAGCCGAGGCCGCCTTCTGCACGGCATCCCAATCGGCGCCACCCTGCCACTGCGCGGCGATCTTGGCGGCGGCCGCCTGGCTTTGGGCCAGCACGACATTGACGGTGCGGGTCTCGGGCTTCGGCGGCTGCGCTTCTATCATGCGGTCATAGGCCGCGTGGATCTGGGCGTCCGGCACGGGGATATCGCGGGCCAGCACATCCGGGCTCAGCACAACCAGCGTGATGCGGCGATATTCGGGAGCCGAGAAAGCCGTGGGGTGATTCTTATAGTAGCGCTGCAGATCGGCATCCGTCGGCGCCGCCGGAGCCGGCGCAGCCGCGAAGGGCAACTGCACCAGCTGCGCGACGCGGGTCTGGTTCTGGAAGGCATAGGCCGTCTTCACCATCACGCCCGGTGCCGTCACGGCGGCGCGGATGGAGTTGAGCAGCTGATTGCGGATGATCTGCGCCTGCATCAGATGCAGGAACTCAGTCTCGCTCAACCCGTTGGCCTGCAGCACCTGATCGAACTGGGCATGGCTGAACTGATGGGTCGGCCCCTGGAAGGCATCCATGGCGAAGACCTGGCGCTGCACATCCACGGTCGGGGCCGCGATGCCCATCCGCCCCGCCATCTTATCGACTGCGGTCTGCGCGACCAGCCTTGCCGCCGCCTGCTCGGCGATCATCATCCGCATCTGGGAGGTCACCTGATCAGGGCTGCCCAGCTGCTGCGCCGTCTGCTGCAATTGTTGACGATAGGCGCTGTTCACGTCTTGCGGGCTGATGGAAACGCCGTCGACATGCGCCGCCGCCCCGTCATCACTGCCCAAATTTCGGATCACGTCGCCTATGCCCCAGACGCCGAAGGCCGCAATCAGCAGGATAAACAGAATCCTGACCGGCCATGTATTGAGTGAGCTTCTGAAAATAGCGAGCATCGCGACCTTGGAGCCTGACAGGGAGAGGGGGCGCACCATAGGCAGAGCGCCCACACTTTGCCAGTTCCCGGGCGAGCCTTTATCAGCGTTGCAGCCTTAAGGCCCAGGGGGAGAACAAAAGTGCGCCCATTAATTGCCGGTAATTGGAAGATGAATGGGCTGACGGAGCCCTCGGTCGCTTTGGCCCGCGCAATTCGGCACGGGCTGGGGGATGCCAGCGTCGAGGTTTTGCTCTGCCCGCCCGCGACGCAGCTCGCGTCCGTCACCGGCATCGTCGAAGGCAGCGGTATCGGCACCGGCGGGCAGGATTGTCACGCCAAGGAACAGGGCGCCCATACCGGCGATATCTCGGCTGTCATGCTGCGCGATGCCGGGGCGAGCTATGTCATTCTCGGCCATTCCGAGCGGCGGCAGGATCACGGCGAGACCAGTGAGATGGTCGCGGCCAAGGTCCGGGCGGCCGTCAAAGCCGGCCTTATTCCCATCGTTTGCGTGGGCGAGACCGAGTCCGAGCGTGCCAGCGGCGCGCAGGAAGCGATCGTCGGGCAGCAGATCGCCGCCAGCCTTCCGGAAGATTTCGACGGCGTCGTCGCTTATGAGCCGATCTGGGCCATCGGCACCGGCAAGGTCCCGACATCGGCCGATATCACCAGGATGCATGACTTCATCCGTAAGGAGTTGATCCGCGACCTGCCCGAAGGTGCTAACCTCCGAATCCTCTATGGCGGCTCGGTGAAGCCGAGCAACGCCGCCGAAATTTTAAGCCTGCCCGAGGTCGGCGGCGCATTGGTCGGCGGTGCCAGCCTGATTGCCGAGGATTTCCTGGCCATTATCCGGGCGGTTTGACCGAAATACTGGCCCAGACCGTCACAAACAGGGCAGAAGCCCCGCGCATCTGCCCTACCTACGGAAGTTTGTGGCTGCTATAGCGCAGCGCAACGTCGTTCCCAGTCCCCGGGCGGCGCCGCCGGTCGGTGCCGCCTCATCATTGTTTCCGAGGATTCGTCATGGCCCGCCGCAGACAACTTTATGAGGGAAAAGCGAAAATCCTTTTCGAGGGCCCGGAACCCGGAACCCTCGTGCAATATTTCAAGGATGACGCGACCGCCTTCAACGCCCAGAAAAAGGGCGTCATCACCGGCAAGGGCGTGCTGAACAACCGCATCAGCGAATTCCTGATGCTGCGCCTGGGCGAGATCGGTGTGCCGACGCATTTCGTCCGCCGCCTGAACATGCGCGAGCAGCTGATCCGCGAAGTGGAGATCATTCCGCTTGAGGTGGTGGTGCGCAATGTCGCGGCCGGCAGCTTGTCGACCCGCCTCGGCATCCCGGAAGGCACCCGCCTGCCCCGCTCGATCGTCGAATATTATTATAAGAACGACGGGCTGAATGACCCGATGGTCGCCGAGGAGCATATTACGGCTTTCGGCTGGGCGACCCCGCCCGATATGGACGACATCGTCTCCCTGACGCTGCGCGTGAACGATTTCCTCACCGGCCTGTTCCTCGGCGTCGGCATCACCCTGGTCGATTTCAAGCTCGAATTCGGCCGGCTTTGGGAAAACGACGAAATGCGTATCGTCCTGGCCGATGAGATCAGCCCGGACAATTGCCGTCTCTGGGACAGCAAGACCAACGAGAAGATGGATAAGGATCGCTTCCGCCGCGACCTCGGCAAAGTCGAGGAAGCCTATCAGGAAGTGGCCAAGCGTCTGGGAATCCTGCCGGAGGCGGGAACGCGCGACATGAAGGGTCCGGAGACCATGCAGTGAAAGCGATCGTCACCGTCATGCTGAAGCCCGGCGTGCTCGACCCCCAGGGTCGCGCCATCGGGCATGCGCTGGAGACTCTGGGCTTCGACGGCATCGGCGATGTCCGCGCCGGCAAGATCATCGAGCTCGAACTGGCCGAGACCGATGCCGGCAAGGCTAAGGCCGCCGCCGAAGCCATGGCGGACAAGCTGCTCGCCAATACGGTGATCGAAAGCTATCGGGTCGAGGTTGTCTGAGATGAGTTTGCGGGCTGGCATCGTTCTCTTTCCAGGCACCAATCGCGAACGCGACATGGCGATCGCGCTGGCGAAAGTTTCTGGCGGGCGGGAGCCCGTCATGATCTGGCATAAGGAGACCAGCCTCCCGCCGCTCGATCTCATCGTGCTGCCGGGCGGTTTCAGCCACGGCGATTATCTGCGCTGCGGCGCCATGGCCGCACAGTCGCCCGTGATGCGGGCCGTGCGCGATTTCGCGGAAGCCGGCGGCCATGTGCTGGGCGTCTGCAATGGTTTTCAGATCCTGACCGAAGCCGGCATGCTGCCGGGCGCGCTGCTGCGGAATGCCGGCCTGCGTTTCCTCGGCCAGGACCATTCCATGCGCGTCGAGCAAACCGACAGCATCTACACAAGCGGCTATGCGCAGGGGCAGATCATCCGCGTCGTCCTCGCCCATGGCGACGGCAACTACTTCGCCGATACGGCGACGCTCGACCGGCTTGAGGGCGAAGGCCAGGTTGCCTTCCGCTATGCCAGCCCGTCTGGCGAGGTCTCGGACGCCACCAACCCGAACGGCAGCCAGCGCGGTATCGCCGGCATCATCTCGGCCAATCGCCGTGTCCTGGGGCTGATGCCCCATCCCGAAGACTATGTTGATCCGCTGATGGGCGGAGAGGATGGCCTGCCGATGTTCGCAGGAATTGTGCAGGGGCTCGCAGCATGAGCGCTCGTCCCGTCAGCGAGAAACTCGCCCGCGAATTCGGCCTCAATGCCGAGGAATGGGGCCGCGTCCAGACCATCATGGGCCGTATGCCGAGCTTCACGGAGCTTGGCATCTTCAGCGTCATGTGGTCGGAGCACTGCTCCTACAAATCCTCGCGGATTTGGTTGAAGGAACTTCCCACGAAAGCGGAATGGGTCGTGCATGGGCCCGGCGAGAATGCCGGCGTGGTCGATATCGGCGACGGTCTGACCGCCATCTTCAAGATGGAAAGCCATAACCACCCGAGCTTCATCGAACCCTATCAGGGTGCGGCGACCGGTGTCGGCGGCATCCTGCGCGACGTCTTCACCATGGGCGCCCGCCCCATCGCCAATCTGAATGCGCTGCGCTTCGGCCGCCCTGAGAATCCGCGCACCAAGCGCGTGGTCGACGGCGTCGTGCGCGGCATCGGCGGTTACGGGAATTGCGTCGGCGTGCCGACGGTCGGCGGCGAGGTCAATTTCCACGCGGCTTATGACGGCAATCCGCTGGTCAATGCCATGACGGTCGGCATCGCGCCGAAGGATAGAATATTCCTTTCGGCCGCGGCCGGTATCGGCAACCAGGTCGTCTATGTCGGCTCCAAAACGGGCCGCGACGGCATCCATGGCGCCACCATGGCCTCGGCCGAATTCGACGCGAATTCCGAAGAGAAGCGCCCGACCGTGCAGGTCGGCGATCCCTTCACTGAAAAGCTGCTCATCGAAGCCTGCCTGGAACTGATGGGCACCGACGCCATCGTCGCCATTCAGGACATGGGCGCGGCTGGTCTCACCTCCTCCTCCGTCGAAATGGCGGGCAAGGGCGGCGTCGGCATTCAGCTGGACCTCGACAGCGTGCCCCAGCGCGAAACCGGCATGTCGGCCTATGAGATGATGCTCTCGGAAAGCCAGGAGCGCATGCTGATCGTGCTGCGTCCGGGTGCCGAGGAGATCGCCCGCGCCATCTTCGAGAAATGGGACCTGGATTTCGCGGTCATCGGCCATATCACGGATACCGGCCGCATCGTCGTCCGCCACAAGGGCGTGACGGAGGCCGATATTCCGCTGGGTCCGCTGGCAGACGAAGCGCCGCTCTATCGCCGCCCGATCCAATGGCCGGTGCCGCTGCCCGTGCTGGATAATGCGACCATCACCTGCACTATGCCGACCGATCAGGCGCTGCTGCAGCTGGTCGCCAGCCCCGATCTCTGCTCCCGCGCCTGGATCGCCAGCCAATATGATCCGGCGGTCGGCGGCCAGACGGTGAAGAAGCCGGGCCAGGCGGATGCCGCGATCGTCAAGATCGAGGGGTCCAACCGTGCGCTCGCCATCACGACCGACTGCACGCCGCGCTACTGCCAGGCCGACCCGAAGATGGGCGGCATGCAGGCGGTGGCCGAGGCCTGGCGCAATATCACCGCGACCGGTGCCCGCCCACTGGCCATTACCGACAACATGAATTTCGGCAATCCCGAAAAGCCTGAGATCATGGGCCAGTTTGCGGCCGCGATTCAGGGCATGGCGGAAGCCTGCATCGCGCTCGACTTCCCGGTCGTCTCGGGCAATGTCAGCCTTTATAATGAGACCGAGGGTAAGGGCATCCTGCCGACCCCCGCGATCGGCGGCCTCGGCGTCATCGAAGACGCGCATGTCGCGCGCGGCATCGCCATCGAACCCCATCAGGATCTCGTTCTGATCGGCGAGACGGCGGGTTGGCTCGGCCAGTCGCTGTTCCTGCGCGAAATCATGGGCCGAGAGGAAGGCGCGCCGCCGCCGGTCAATCTGGTGGCCGAACGCCGTAACGGTGATTTCGTCCGTCACCAGATCGCCAAGGGCTGCGTCCATGCCTGCCACGACGTCTCTGACGGCGGCCTGCTGGTGGCCTTGGCCGAGATGGCGCTGGCCGGCAATTGCGGCCTCGCGCTGGATGAGCTGAATACGGCCCACGCGACCCATGCCTTCTTGTTCGGTGAAGACCAGAGCCGCTATGTGATCGCAGCCAAGGACGCCAGCGGATTGCTGGAAGAAGCGCGCACTGCCGGGATTCCCGCCTGCCTGCTCGGCCGCACCGGCGGGAATGAATTGACATTCCCGGGGGGATCGTCGGTATCCTTGGCCGATCTGAAGGAGGCGCATGAGCGCTTCTTCAAGACTTGGATGAGCTGACGGCAGGTAGCCCTGCCGTCGCCTAAGGAGAAACGGCATGGCCATGACCGCCAATGCGATCGAGAACCTGATCCGCGCCGCCATTCCTGATGCGCGGGTGACGGTCGAAGATTTGGCCGGTGACGGAGACCACTATGCTGCTACAGTGGTGAGTGAGCAGTTTCGTGGCATCACGCGCCTGAAACAGCATCAGATGATCTATGCGGCTCTGCAGGGACGAATGGGCGGTGAGCTTCACGCCCTCGCTTTGCAGACATCAGCGCCCGAATAAGGAGCCATCCATGTCTCAAGTCGCCGTGGCAGACCGTATCGCCAAGGAAATCACCGAAAACCCGGTGATGCTTTATATGAAGGGGACAGCGATGTTCCCCCAATGCGGTTTCTCCGCCCGCGTGGTGCAGATCCTCAGCCACATGAACGTGCCTTTCGCGACCGCGAATGTGCTGGAAGATCCCGAGCTGCGCGACGGTATCAAGCAGTTCTCTCAGTGGCCGACCATTCCCCAGCTTTATGTGAAGGGTGAATTCGTCGGCGGCTGCGACATCATCACCGAGATGTATCAGACCGGCGAACTCTCCAGCCTGATGGCCGAGAACGGCATCGCCCATTCCGTCGCCGCTTAAGTCTGGCTGAGGATTATGCGGGTCGCGGTTATCATCGCGGCCCGCGACATCGCCCGTTTTCTGGGCGACGCGATTGGCTCGGCGCTGTCACAAAGCGCTGGCGATTTGTCTGTGATCGTCGTTGATGACGGTTCGACCGATCAGACGCAGTCCGTCATCGCAGGCCAATCCTCCCCTCGGCTGCATAGCCTCCACACCAGCGGTCTTGGCGTCGGCGCCGCACGCAATCTGGGTGCGCGTCATCCCGCTGCGATGGTTGCCGATGCGCTGCTGTTCCTGGACGGTGACGACTGGCTGAGCACGGATGCCCTGTCCCGGCTCACCAAGACCCTCACAGCCAGCCCGGATGCCGCCGCCGCCTATGGCAGCTTCGCTTTCATGCCGGAAAATGCCAGCCCCGGTGGCCGCCCGTCGCACGATATCCGTCAACCTGCGCCCAGCCTGTCGCTGGACCGCCTGATCCTGGGCAATCGCTTTGCCAATGGCGGCCATGTCCTCATTCGGCAGACCGCCTGGCAGGCCACCGGCGGCTTTCGGGAAGACTTGCGCTTCGCCGAGGACTGGGAATTCTGGCCGCGCCTGCGGCTGGAAGGGCCATTTGCCGCCCTTCCCGGCCCGCCCGTGCTGATGGTGCGCCGGCGTATCGGCAGCATGATGCATGGCGCCGCAACCGACCCCGCCGCCTATGCCGCAGCGCTCTCCGCCATGGCCGATAATCCGCGCCTTGCGCGGGCGCTCGGGGTAAGACGCCTGCCAAGGCTCATCCGACAAGCCAGGCGCGAACTCTGCTGGACCATCGGGCGGGAGAGGCTGCGCCGGGGCCTGGCCCGGTCCGCTCTGCCCCTGCTGCTGCGCGGATTTTTTGGCCAATTCCGCCCGCAGCGCGGAATTATTTTATTCCACGCCGCCTGGGTCGCCGGAAGCGATAAAAGCGGCAGATGACTTCCTCCGCCAATTGGACAATAAGCCGCCAAACGACAGGGAACGGGGCAGGAAATGGGTTTCGAGGTTGCGGCTCTCGGCGAGCTACTGATCGACATGGTGCCGCTGCCTGCGGCCAGCGGCACGCTCAATTTCGCGGCCAAGCCGGGCGGTGCGCCGGGCAATGCGGCGGTCGGACTCGGTAAACTCGGCCGCTCGGTCTGCATGCTGAGCAAGGTCGGTGACGACGCCTTCGGCCGGCTGCTGACCAGGACGATCGCGGCCTCCGGCGCCTCCATCGACCATATCATCGTCACCAAGCAGCACCGCACCGGCGTCGCCGTGGTCACGCTGGATGAGCAGGGCGATCGCGATTTCCTGTTCTATCGGCAGGATTGCGCCGACGCGAATTACACGCCCGCGGAAGTGGCGGATGACGTGATTACCCAGGCCCGCATGCTGCATGTGAACAGCCTCGTGCTCTCCGCGCCCGCCTCGGCCAGCGCCGAACGCCATGCGATCGCCGTCGCGCAGGCGGCCGGGATCCTGATCTCGGTCGATCCCAACCTGCGTCCGCTGCTGTGGGACAGCACCGAAGCCATGGTCGCCGCCGCACGGGAGGTGATTGCCGTCGCCAATGTCCTGAAAGTGGGCGCGGACGAGCTGGCGATCATCACCGGCATCGCGGACCCCATAGAAGCCCTCGAGTCGCTCTGGCATGACGGGCTGCGGGTCGCGGCCATCACTTGCGCCGCCAAGGGTGCCATCATCGTCACGCCCGCCGATCGGGTGACGATCCCCGGTGTGCCCGTGAAGGTCGTCGATACCACCGGATGTGGCGACAGCTTCATGGCCGCCTTTCTGGCCGGGCTGCTGGAGTCGGCATTTGACCTTTCGGCGGAAAACCTGGCGCGGATCGGGGGTTTTGCCTGTGCCGCCGGCGCCATGGTGGCGACCGTCCCAGGCGGAATGGACGCCATGCCGACCCGTGCGGAGGTTGAAACCTTCATGGCGGAACGCGGTCTTTAGGCCGATCCGGCCAAAGTCAATCGGCCTCCGCGTTGCAGAAGTTTGAACTTGTTGCAATCTGCTTGGCGCGGAGAGAGACCCCCGCTATAAGCCGGCCCAAACGGCCGAACGTGTTTCGGTGTCGTTCAGTTTAAGCGACAGCGGAGACTTTGCCGCATGATGATTACGCTACCCGAAGACTATCGTCCGCGTGAGGACGAAGAGTTCATGAATCCGATGCAAGTCGAGTATTTCCGAAGGAAATTATTCCGCTGGCAGGAGGATCTCCTTAAAGAGGCCAATGGCACGCTTGCGAGCCTCTCTGAAGGTGGAATCGTCGAAGCCGATATCACCGACCGCGCAAGCGTCGAGACTGATCGCGCCTTGGAATTGCGCACCCGGGATCGGGCTCGCAAACTGATTTCCAAGATCGAGCAAGCGCTGCAGCGAATCGAAAACGGGGCCTACGGCTATTGCGAGGATACCGGTGAGCCGATCGGCCTGAAGCGTCTGGAAGCCCGACCGATCGCGACCCTGTCGATCGAGGCGCAGGAGCGTCACGAGCGTATGGAACGCGTTCACCGGGACGATTGATCCTGCCTCATCTGCGGCGACAGGGCTCGGACTCGACACCTTGCCGCCGCAGATCGTCTTCAAAGGGTGATCATCCACCTCCGTCCCGCACAGGGTCAGGGGTGGAAATCCTTCCGTCGTTTCAAACGCAAGGCAGCCGCGCTTTGCATCCCGGCGAAGCTTCGCTAGAAGGCGCGCGGGTGATCCCCCCGAAAGGCTTCGCATGTTTACCGTCCTGCTTGTCATCCATGTCTTCGTGACTCTGGCCTTGATCGCCGTCGTGCTGGTTCAGCGCAGCGAGGGGGGCGGCCTTGGCATCGGCGGTGGACAAGGCATGGGCAATTTCATGACCGGCCGCGGCACGGCGAACCTGCTCACCCGTTCGACGGCCATTCTGGCCACGATTTTCCTGGCCCTGTCGCTGGTACTGGCGCTCATGACCCGCAGCAGCACGAATGGGGTCAGCTCCATCTTCAACGGGCCGAAGGCGCCCGTCTCGACCATGGCGCCGATGACGCCCGCGCCCACCACGCCTGCCAAGCCCGCTCAGCCTTCCGCTCCCGCGACGCCTTGAGCTTTTCGCATCTGTGCCTAACCACTCGGCTGGGGTTTCCCTGGCCGGGTCTGAACCTGTATGAGGAACGCCCATGACGCGATTTATCTTCGTGACGGGCGGCGTTGTTTCTTCCTTGGGTAAGGGCATCGCCGCTGCCGCATTGGGTGCCCTTTTGCAGGCGCGGGGCTATTCCGTCCGCCTCCGCAAGCTAGACCCCTATCTCAACGTCGATCCTGGAACGATGAGCCCCTATCAGCATGGGGAAGTCTTCGTGACCGATGACGGGGCAGAAACGGATCTCGACCTCGGCCATTACGAGCGTTTCACCGGGGTTCATGCCAGCAAGTCTGACAATGCCACCACCGGACGCATCTATTCCGAGGTTATCGCACGCGAACGTCGCGGCGATTATCTTGGCGGAACCGTTCAGGTCATTCCGCATATCACCGACGCCATCAAGGAAACGGTCCTTCACAAGACGGACGGCATCGACTTCCTGATCGTCGAAATCGGCGGCACGGTCGGCGATATCGAAAGCCTGCCCTTCCTGGAAGCGATCCGTCAGCTGGGTAACGAACTCGGCCCGCAGGCCTCGATGTTCGTCCACCTCACCCTGGTGCCCTATATCTCCTCGGCCGGTGAGCTGAAGACGAAGCCGACCCAGCATTCCGTCAAGGAACTGCTCAATGTCGGCATTCAGCCGCAGATGCTGCTCTGCCGCTGCGACCGTCCGATTCCCGAGAATGAGCGCCGCAAGATTGCGCTGTTCTGCAATGTCCGCCCCGAGGCGGTGATTCCGGCGCTCGACGCCGACAGCATCTATGCCGTGCCGGCGCGCTATCATGACGAGGGCATGGACCGTGAAGTGCTGCGGCATTTCGGTCTGCCCACGGATGCCGAGCCGGATATGAGCCGCTGGGACGCGATCATGGATGCGATCCGCGCCCCTGAGGGCGAGGTCCGCATTGCGGTCGTCGGCAAATATACGTCGCTGCTCGACAGCTATAAATCCCTCGCCGAGGCGCTTTTGCACGGTGGCATCGCGCATCGTATGCGGGTGAAGCTGGAATGGGTCGACAGCCAGATTTTCGAGGAACCGGATTCGGTCGCCCGTCTTGAAGGCGTCCACGGCATTCTCGTGCCGGGCGGCTTCGGCGAGCGCGGATCGGAAGGCAAGATCGAAGCCGTGCGTTTTGCGCGCGAGCGCAAGGTGCCCTTCCTCGGCATCTGCTTCGGCATGCAGATGGCCTGTATCGAAGCGGCCCGCAATCTCGCCGGGATGCCGGACGCATCCTCGACCGAATTCGGTCCGTCCGATACGCCGGTCGTGGGCCTGATGACGGAATGGGCGCAGGGCAATGAGCTGGTGCGCCGCGAGGCGAGCGGCGATCTGGGCGGCACCATGCGCCTGGGCGCCTATCCGGCTGCACTCTCGGCCGGCTCCCTGGTCCGGGAGGTCTATGATGGGGCTGCCGTGATCGAGGAGCGTCACCGCCACCGCTACGAGGTGAACATCCATTTCCGTGAAAAGCTGGAAGCGGCAGGCCTGCGCTTCTCCGGCCTTTCGCCCGACGGTGTGTTGCCGGAGATCATCGAATACCCGGATCATCCCTGGTTCATCGGCGTGCAGTATCACCCAGAGCTGAAGTCCAAGCCCTTCGATCCGCATCCGCTGTTCAAAGGCTTCATCGGCGCATGCGTGCAGCAGGCGAGACTCGTCTGATGGCGCATGTCGCCGTCGGCTCCGTGACTTTCGGGAACGACCTGCCTTTCGTCCTGATCGGCGGACCCTGCCAGATTGAAAGCCGCAACCATGCGCTGGAGGTGGCCGAGGAATTGGTCGGCATCTGCCGGGCGCTCGACATTCCGCTGATCTATAAAAGCAGCTTCGACAAGGCGAACCGTACGTCCGGCGGTGCCGCGCGCGGTATCGGCCTGGCCGGCGGCCTCGCCATCCTCGCCGAAGTCCGGGAAAAATTCGGCGTGCCGGTGCTGACGGATGTGCATGACGCCAGCCAATGCGCGCCCGCGGCCGAGGCCGTGGACGTGCTGCAGATCCCGGCCTTCCTCTGCCGCCAGACCGATCTTCTGCTCGCGGCCGGTGAGACGGGTGCTGCGATCAACGTCAAAAAAGGGCAGTTCCTGGCCCCTTGGGACATGAAGAACGTCGCCGCCAAGATCGCCAGCACGGGGAATGAGCGCATCCTGCTCACCGAACGCGGTGCGAGCTTCGGCTATAACACGCTGGTGACGGATTTCCGCGCTTTGCCGGAAATGGCGCTGACCGGCTATCCGGTCGTCTTCGACGCCACCCATTCCGTCCAGCAGCCCGGCGGCCAGGGCACCTCCTCGGGCGGACAGCGCCAATATGCGCCGATCCTGGCGCGTGCCGCGCTCGCGGTCGGCTGTAGCGCGATCTTCATGGAAACGCATCCCGATCCGGATAACGCGCCGTCGGATGGCCCGAATATGATACCGCTCAGCCAGATGCCGGCCGTACTCGCCCGATTGAAGGCTTTCGACACCCTCGCCAAACAGGCCTCCGCCTAAAAGGCCCGCCTCCAACTGCCAAGGAATGCCGCCGATGTCGCTTATTCTCTACACGACCATCGGCGTAACGGACCTGGAGCGGAGTGCCCGCTTCTACGACGCGGTCTTCGCGACCCTCGGCTATCACCGCAGCCGGGAATCGGATGCCGATTTCGTCGCCTGGGGGCCGACCTACGAAGGCGGCGCGGGGTTCTGGATCTGCAAGCCGTTCGACGGCCAGCCCCCTTCAGTCGGCAATGGCACCATGGTCGCGCTGCGCGGGCGCAGCGAGGCGCAGGTTCAGGCCTTCTATAAGGCTGCCCTCCTTCACGGCGGCAAGGATGAAGGCGCCCCCGGCACCCGCGAAGCCTATGGGCCGAGCTTCTATGTCGGCTATGTGCGCGATCCGGACGGCAATAAGCTCGCCTGCGTCTTCCATAAGCACAAGCCGAAGGATGTCGCGTCTTGACCGAGATCGATCCGACCTCCCTGTCCGCGACCGCGCTTGCGCGCGAGATCGCGACGGGCCAGCGCTCTGCCGTCTCCGTCATGACGGCCTTCCTGGACCGGGTCGACGTCGTCAATCCGCGCGTGAACGCGATCGTCTCCCGTGTCGACCGGCCGACCTTGATGGCCGAAGCGCGCGAGCAGGATGAGATTTTGCGGCAGCACGGGCCCATCGGGCCGCTGCATGGCTTGCCGATGGCGGTGAAGGATCTGGAGGATGTCGTCGGCCTGCCGACGACCCAGGGTTCCCCGTTGTTCCGCGACCATATCGCGACCTCCGATTCGCCCATGGTGGCGCGTCTGCGCCAGGCGGGCGCCATTTTCATCGGCAAGACCAATGTGCCGGAATTCGGCTTCGGCTCGCATACCTATAACCCGGTCTTCGGCACGACGCTGAACGCCTATGACCACAGCCGTTCGGCTGGCGGCAGCAGCGGCGGTGCGGCCGTGGCGCTGGCCACCCGGATGGTGCCGCTGGCCGATGGGTCAGACCATGCCGGGTCGCTCCGCAACCCGGCCGGCTTCAACAATATCTACGGTTTCCGCCCGAGCTTCGGCCGTATTCCGGATGACAATGCCGATCTGTTTGCCGCCAGCCTCGGCGTCACCGGCCCCATGGCCCGCAGCGTCGAGGACCTGGCGCTGCTCTTCTCCGTCCAGGCCGGACCCGATCCGCGCATGCCGCTGTCCATCCAGCAGACGGGTGCCAGCGTCAGCCAGCCGCTGGATCTCCCAGTCACGGGCCGCCGCATCGGCTGGCTCGGCGATCTGGACGGTTATCTGCCGATGGAACCCGGTATCCTGCCGCTCTGCGAGCAAGGTCTCGGCGTGTTGGAAGACCTCGGCTGCGTGGTCGAGCCGCTGTCGATCGGCTTCCCCATGGAAGAGCTGTGGGAGGCCTGGACGCTGCTGCGGTCCTGGAAGGTCGCGGCCAATCTGGGCGATACCTATCAGGACCCGAAGCGCCGCGGCCTGCTGAAACCGGCTGCGCAATGGGAAGTCGCGAACGGATTGAACGTTTCCGGCACGGCTGTCAGCCGCGCGCTCGCCGTCCGTTCGCGCTGGTTCCTGCATATGCTGTCGCTGTTCGACAGCTACGATCATCTGGTTCTGCCGACCGCGCAGGTTTTCCCCTTCGCGGCCGATCTCGACTGGCCGAAGGAAATCGCGGGCCGGGCGATGGACACCTACCACCGCTGGATGGAGGTGGTGATCCTGGCGACCAATGCGCAATTGCCCTCGCTCAGCGTGCCGGTCGGTTTCAACGAAGCTGGATTGCCGATGGGCATGCAGATCATCGGCCGCCATCAGGATGAACTCTCCTGTCTGCAGCTGGGTCATGCCTATGACGTTGCAACGCATTGGCCCGCGCTACATCCGCCGGTCTGACGCAGAAAGGGCGAAAAAGTTCAAATCCGGCGGCGACAACCTTCTGTTGCCCCGGCCCCTGAGCTTTCTATCCTGTAGCCCTCATCACACTGAGCTATAGGTAGCCGTATGAAGACCCAAGCGCGCGTAGTCGTCATCGGCGGAGGCGCGGTCGGCGTCAGCACGCTCTACCACCTCGCCAAGAAGGGCTGGAGCGACGTCGTGCTGATCGAGCGGCGCGAGCTGACATCGGGTTCCACCTGGCATGCCGCCGGCCTGCTGCCGCTGTTCAACCTCAGCTACTCGGTCGGCCAGCTTCATAAATACTCAGTCAATCTGTACAAGTCGCTGGAAGCCGAGACCGGTCTGAATGCCGGGCTCAGCACCGTCTCCAACATTCGTCTGGCCCGCACCAAGGACCGGATGGATGAGTACAAGTATTATGCCGGCATCG
The DNA here is from genome assembly GCF_020621385.1 of Acidisoma cellulosilyticum. Taxonomy (GTDB): domain Bacteria; phylum Pseudomonadota; class Alphaproteobacteria; order Acetobacterales; family Acetobacteraceae; genus Acidisoma; species Acidisoma cellulosilyticum. The sequence goes on from NZ_JAESVA010000001.1 coordinate 135,477, forward strand.
CGCGCACCATCGGCGTCGACGTCGATTTCCTGACCGCCGATGAGGTGAAGGAAATCTGGCCGCTGATGGAGACCAACGGCATCCTGGGCGCCATCCAGCACAAGGAAGACGGCTATATTCAGCCGGCCGATCTGACCCAGGCGCTGGCGCGCGGCGCACGCAACATGGGTGCCGAGATCTACCGCTACACCACGGTCACCGGCATCACCCAGAAGCCGAACGGCGAATGGGTCGTTTCCACCGACAAGGGCGACATCACCTGCGAGCATGTCGTGTCCGCCACCGGCAATTTCGCCCGCAAGACGGGTGAGATGGTGGGGCTCGATATCCCCGTCATCCCGGTCGAGCATCAGTATATCGTCACCGAGCAGCACCCGCTGATCATGGAGCGCCGCGCGAAGGGCCTGCCCGAAATGGGCGTGCTGCGCGAAAGCGACAGTTCCTGGTACATGCGCGAGGAAGCCGGCGGCCTGCTGCTCGGGCCTTATGAAATCGGCGCGCCCTGCTGCTATGTCGACGGCCCGTCCGACCAGTCCGAATACGAGCTGTTCCAGGAAGATCTGGATCGCCTGGCGCCGTATATCGAAACCGCCATCGAGCGCGTGCCCGCCTTCGGCGAGGTCGGCGTCAAGAAAGTCTATAACGGCGCCATCGCTTATACGCCGGACGGCAGCCCGATCGTGGGTCCGGCCTGGCACCTCAAGAATTTCTGGCTGAACGAAGGCCATAGCTTCGGCATCACCGCCTGCGGCGGCGCCGGCTGGCAGCTGGCAGAATGGATCGTCGAGGGTGAGCCCTCGGTCGATATGATGGGCGTCGATCCGCGCCGCTTCGGCCCCTATGCCGGCCGTGGCTATCTGCGCCAGAAGACCGAGGAAGCCTATGCCAAGGTCTTCACCGTCCATTACCCGGAAGAAGAGCGTGGCGCGGCGCGCGGGTTGAAGCGCAGCCCCTGCTATGACCGCATGGCCGCAAAGGGCGCCGTCTTCGGCACGGTCTATGGCTGGGAACGTCCGGGCTGGTTCGCCCCCGAAGGCTATGCGCTTTCCGCCGCTGAACTCGACAAGCAGGATGTTCTCGTCAACGAGAACCATGCCGAGGCCGGGCCGGACGGCAAGATCCGCGAGAAGTGGAGTTTTCGGCGCTCCAACGCTTTCGCTTTCGTAGGGCAGGAAGCGCGCCATGTGCATGAGAAGGTCGGCCTGCTGGATATGTCCGCCTTCGCCAAGATGGAGGTGACGGGCCCCGGTGCGGCGCATTGGCTGGAAAGCATCCTGACCACCAAAGTGCCCAAAACCGGCCGCGTGCAGCTGTCCTACCTGCTCACCAAGCGTGGCGGCGTGCGGTCGGAATTTACCATCTTCTCGATGGGTCCGTCGTCCTTCTACCTGGTCTCGGCCGGCGCCCTGGAACGGCATGACCACGACTATCTGGAGAAGCTGGCGCCGACCGACGGCAGCGTGAAGCTCAGCCGCGTCACGACGCAATATGGCGTGCTGGTTCTGGCCGGTCCGCGCGCGCGCGATCTGCTGGCCAAGCTCACCGATACCGATCTCTCCAACCCCGCCTTCCCTTGGCTCACGGGCAAGATGATGTCGGTCGGCGCGGCCTCCTGCCTTGCCATGCGCGTCAATTACGTCGGCGAACTGGGCTGGGAGCTGCATCACCCGATCGAAATGCAGAACTACCTGTTCGACCTGCTGTTCGAGGCCGGTGCCGAATTCGACCTGAAGCCCTTCGGCATCAAGGCCATGGACAGCCTGCGACTTGAGAAGTCCTACAAGCTGATCCCCCGTGAAATGTCGATCGAGTATTCGGCCTATGAATCGGGTCTCGACCGCTTCGTCTCGATGAAGAAGGGCGATTTCCACGGCCGCGATGCGCTGCTGGCCTGGAAGGAAGCCGGTCTGAAGAACGCCTTCGTGACGATGGAGGTCCATGGCGTGACGGATGCGGACGCTCGCGGCTCGGAGCCGATCTATATCGGCGATGAGCTGGTCGGCCGCACGACCTCCGGCGGTTACGGCTGGCGCGTCGGCAAGTCCCTGGCGCTGGCCATGGTTCGGCCGGATCTGGCAGTGCTCGGCCAGGAGGTCGAGATTTCGATCCTGGGCTTGCGGCACAAGGCCGTCGTCATCGCGGACAGCCCCTTCGACGCCGCGAATGATGCGCTGAGGGCGTAAGCCGCCTGTCGCTGGCCTTAAAAGGGCCATGGCGATCTTGTCTTTTCATTGTCGCCCGCGGGCTCGTCCCGCGGGTCTATCCGTCTTGGCGCCACAACGGCGTTTGGGCGCCTGAATGGATAGATCCCCGGCATGAAGCCGGGGACGACGATAAAAAGGGAAACTCAGACGATGCAGCGTATTGCAGGCTTAATCGGCGCAAGCGGGCTCGCCGCCGCTTTGCTTGCTGCCCCAGCGGCCCATGCCGACACCCTGCTTCACCTATCCGTCACTGCCTCCGTCACGGCCATGCCGGACGAGCTCGTGGCTCAGCTGACAGCCCAGGCCGATGCGCCGACAGCGGGCGACGCGCAGCAGCAGGTGAATGCGATGATCGCCAAGGCATTGGGCGACGCAAAATCACTCGACGCCGTGACCGCCAGCACCACCAATTATTCCGTCTGGCATGAGACCGACCCGAAGGACGTCTGGCATGCGAGCCAAGGCATCGCGCTGCGGGCCCATGACGGTGGTGCGTTGCTGGGGCTGATCGGCAAGCTGCAGCAGGACGGGCTCGCCGTCGGTGACCTCACCTGGCAGCTATCCCCTGCCCTCTCCGAAAAGACCTACGAACAGGCGATGGCCAAGGCGATCGGCAAACTAACGGCGCAGGCCGATGTCGTCGCCAAGCTGATGCATCTGCAGGCGCATGGCTTCACCAGCGTGACGGTGGGCGATGACGCGCAGCCGGGACCGCGTCCGATGATGCGGATGATGGCGACGGCAGCCCCGGCGGCAGCCCCGCCGCCGAGTGCCCAGGCCGATGCGGTGACAGTGTCGGCGAGCGTTTCTGGAGATGCGCGGCTGCAGGGTGAGTAACAACGGTTTCGTGCTATAGGAGAGCCTGCAAAGCCGGGGTCTTAGCCGAGGAGCAGAACGATGTCGGACAATCTGGTCTTGGAACTTCTCCGTGCCATGCGGAGTGACCTGACGACCGTCAAGGAAGACATGCGGGAGGTGAAACTACGGCTCACCGCCCTGGAGACGGCCGTCGGCAATCTGGCCGCGACCGAGATGAGCCATTACGCCATCACCGCGGACAGAGTGGACCGCCTGACCAATCGGATCGAGCGGATTGAGACGCGGCTCGATCTTCGTGAAGCATCGAGCTTGGATCGGGATCAACGGAAAGATCACCCACCAACCAAGTCGCTACTCAGCTCCGATCATGATCTCGATCAGATTGGCGGTGCCGGAGGCGATACCGGCTTCGATCGCAGGCGCGATGTCGCCCGGCCGCTCCACCTTGCGCGCCGGCAGGCCCATTGACTGCGCAAGCGCGACGTAGTCGACCGCGGGTTCCATGATATCCATGGCAATGAAGTGATTGCTGCGCGTGGACAGATAATCCTTCTGCCCCTTCATAAATTTCTTCAGGATATTGTATTCGCGGTTATTCATGACGACGAAGGTGACGGGCAGTTTCTCATGCGCCGCCGTCCAGATCGCCTGCGGCGAATAAAGCGCAGCCCCGTCACCGACCAATGACACCACAGGCTTCCGGCCCAGGCCCAGCGAGCAGCCGACCGCCGCCGGCATGCCCCAGCCCAGCGCGCCGCCGCGCAGGAAGGAATACTGATAGGGCGACTGGCTGTTGAGGAATCCACGCAGATGCATCGCCGTGGCGATCGCTTCATCGACGATATGGATATTTGGGCCGATGGCGCGTGCGGCTTCCTGAGCTGCCACCAGCGGCGTGATTTTCGGCGCATCCCATTCCGAGGCCGCGCGGGCCGAGAGATACTGCCGACGCTCTGTGCGCTTGGCAGCCGCCTGACGGCAGAGGCCCGCATAGGTTTCCGCACGCTCGGCCGTAGCCGCGTCCAGCAAAGGCTGCATGGCGCGCAGCGAGGCACGGATATCGCCCACGACCGAAAGCTCGGTATGATAGGTGCGGCCCAAATCACGCACATCGGTCGACATCTGGTAGACCGCGCAACCGGCCGGAATGATCGGCCCGGCGGAATACAGAATGGTGATCAGCGATTTGCCGCCGAGCGCGAAGATAGCGTCGTAGTTCGACAGCATTTCGTAAATGTCGCGGCCCTTGTTCGGCATATTGCCGGCCCAGAGCGGATGCGCCGTCGGGAACGGCAGACGTGACGGCCAGGAGGAGCCATAAACCTCGGCCCCCAGCGTTTCGGCCAGTGTCACGACTTCGCCTGCGGCCTCGCTGGAATGAATCTCATCGCCCGCGATGATGAGAAGACGGCCAGGCGCAATACCCGCCAACTTCTTTGCCAGCACATCGAGGGAGCCCGCGACCGAGCGCCGTTCGATCGTGGAAGGCTCGGCAATGCCGATCGCGCTCATCTCCTCCATCACATCCATAGGCAAGGACAGAAAGACAGGGCCGGCGGGGGCCGCATTCGCATCATGAAAGGCGCGGCGCACGAGAATGGGCAGCTGATCGGCATGGGCCACTTCCTGCGCCCATTTCACGGCCGGCCGCGCGATCTGCGTCAGATCGCCGAACAGCAGCGGATCGGTGATGGTGTGACGCGAATCCTGCTGCCCGGCGGTGACGACCAGCGGCGTCTGCGAGACCTGGGCATTGAGCAGATTGCCCATGCCATGGCCGAGGCCGCCGGCTGTATGCAGGTTGAGGAAACCTGGACGCAACGCCGCCTGCGCATAGCCGTCCGCCATGGCGACCGCGCTCGCCTCCTGCAAGGCCCAGACATATTCGATATCCGGCGTGCCGTTCAGCGCATCCATCAGCGGCAGTTCGGTGGTGCCGGGATTGCCGAAAATATACTCCACGCCCTCGCTGCGCAGAACTTCCAGAAGGACAGCGGCGCCACGGCGATAGCGCGCGTCATCGACGGTGGTGATGGGACCTGCGGACATGTGACGCGCTCCTGAGGAATGGCAGCATCATTGACCAATTTCCGACGATGAGCCAGCGCCGAAAGCGGGCCGAGCGAACTTCGCAAGAATGATGGCTGCTGCCTTGCCTTCCTTGGATCAATGCTGCGCAGGCGGGTGCGTCTGGGCGCGCTTTATTGCCCGTATCGGCCAGGGTCTCACCTTGTCCGATCATCGCCCGAGGCGAAAAAGACCAGCCGAAGACTATCCGCTGGCGCGATCACGCCTCGGCGGCCACGCGCTCCACGGCGGCGCGCACCACGTCCTGGAACATCGGCTCCGTCAACCGGCCGGTATTCGTGTTGTAGCGCGACACATGATAGCTATTGGCGAGGATAAGCCCGTCCGGCAGGTCGTGCATCGCGCCATGGCGAAAGCGGACATGGCTCTGCCTTATGCCGCAGGCTTTCAGCACCGCCGTATGCGCCAGGACGCCGAGCGCAATCGCCACTTTCAGCTGCGGCATGCGCTGTAGCTCCTGAGTCAAAAAGCGGTTGCAGGTCGTGGTTTCGGCCGGGGTCGGCAGATTGGCCGGCGGCACGCAGCGGACGGCATTGACGATGCGGCAGCCGGTCAGTTGCAGCCCGTCATCCGGCCTGGCATCGAAAACCCCATCGGCCAGGCCAAATTTTGTCAGGGTATTATAGAGAAGGATGCCGGCATGATCGCCGGTGAAAGGGCGGCCGGTGCGATTGGCGCCGCGCACGCCGGGCGCCATGCCGATGACGGCGATCGGCGCATCGATCGGCCCCCAGCTCGGCACCGGCCCGTTGAACCAATCGGGATGCGCTGTCCTGTTCGCCTCTCGATACTCGACCAGCCGCGGGCAGAGCGGACAGTCATGCGGCGGTTCGGTCCATTCGATAAGCTGCTGCATCCTGATCGTCTCCAGTGTCACGCCACAACCAGAGCGTGTATAACGCCTTCCCTTGTCGCATAACCTGTCGCGACCGCAAACGCATCATCGCCGCGATTGCTTGCTACCGTCTTGCGCAGGGCCGCGCGCTGCGGCAGGGAGCGAGCCTATGATCCTGATCGCATTCGGCGCCAATCTGCCCGGACCTGACGGCTGTTCCCCGCATGAGACCTGCCGCCGAGCCGTCATGGCGGTGGCTGGCTTGGGAGGGCTGCGGCTGGATGCCGTCTCGCGCTTCTACGCCACGGCCCCCATCCCGGTCTCTGACCAGCCGCCCTATATCAACGGCGTCATGCGCCTGTCCGGAGAAGCCGACCCAGCCCAACTGCTCGCCGATGTGCTGACGGTCGAGGCCAGCTTCGGCCGTACCCGGAGCGTGGCGAATGCCCCCCGCAGTCTCGACCTCGACCTCATCGCGATCGACGACCTGACGCGCGGGCCGCCGATACCGGACCCGATTCTGCCCCATCCCCGGATGCAGGACCGAGCCTTCGTGCTCGTCCCGTTGATGGACGTCGCGCCCGATTGGCGGCATCCGGTCCTGGGCGAAACCGCCGCCGAACTCCTGGTAAAGCTGCCCGATCAGGCCATTGAACTGGCTGAAATCCAGCCCTTCTCGGGCGCCTTGGATGCCAGCCATGTGGCGTCCCGGCCGTGAAAACCTTGCGTCAGGAACCCTGACGGGTTACTGAGCCGGTTCACTCATCTTTCCACGGAGATTGAGCGGATGGCGCGTGTCACCGTTGAAGATTGCATTGTGCAGGTCCCGAACCGCTTTGAGCTGGTTCTGCTGGCCTCGCAGCGGGCGCGGAATATCGCGCGCGGCGAGGAGCTGACGCTGGACCGCGACAATGACAAGAACCCTGTCGTCGCGCTGCGCGAAATCGCCGAAGAGAACGTCGATCTGGACCGCCTGGAAGGCGATCTGGTCCGCACGCTCTCCCGCGCGCCGGAGCCCGAGCCCGCCGATGAGGAGGTCATGGATCTTATCCCGACCGATCAGAATATTTTCGGCTTGCAGGACGTCTCTGCCGAGGAGGAGAATGCCCAGATGGGGCGCGATGATTCTTCTCTCGACATTGAAGCGGCGATCGAGGCTGAACTCGGCGGTCGCGGTCGGCGATAAGAAGCGATGGTTGATGGACGACGGTCCTACGCCGTCCATGATTTGACCGGCCCTACGCGCGCGCCTGAAGGCGTGGCGTCGGGCGGGTCGGAAGCCCCAGCTGCCGGGCAGGGCGCCGAAACCTTGCCTTTCGCGGCGCTTGAACAAGCGCTTGCCGCCAAAATCCTGAACTATGATGCGAAGATGGATATCGGCCAACTTGGCCGCGCCTTCGTTCTCGCCTCCACTGCGCATGCCGAGCAGAAGCGCGACAATGGCGACCCCTACATCACCCATCCCCTCGCGGTCGCCGATATCCTGGCGGGCTACAGGCTTGATTCCGGCAGCATCATCACCGGGCTGCTGCACGATACGATCGAGGATACGGGCGTCACCCAGGCGCAGATCGAGGGCCAGTTCGGCCCCGACGTGGCATTGCTCGTCGATGGCGTAACCAAGCTCACCCGCCTGGAACTGCAATCCGACCGCACCAAGCAGGCCGAAAATTTCCGCAAGCTCGTGCTGGCACTGAGCAAGGACATCCGTGTTCTGCTCGTGAAACTGGCCGACCGTCTGCACAATATGCGGACGCTGCATTTCATGGACAGCGAGAGCCGCCGGCAGCGCATCGCGCGCGAAACGATGGAGATCTACGCCCCGCTCGCCGGCCGCATCGGCATGGATGCGATCAAAAGTGAGCTGCAGAACCTCTCCTTCGCGCAGCTGGAGCCCGAGGCTTTCGACAGCATCCAGGCGCGGCTCAACTTCCTGCGCGGCCAGGGCGCGGATGTCATCGAGGAAGTGCGACGCCAGCTGATCCGCGTCTGCCGCGAGGCCGGGCTGACGAATATCGAGGTCACGGGCCGCGAAAAATCGCCCTTCTCCATCTGGGAGAAGATGCAGAAGCGTAATGTCGCCTACGAGCAGCTGTCCGACATCATGGCTTTTCGTCTTCTCGTGAAGACGCGGGACGAATGCTATATCGCGCTCGGCGCGATCCATTCGGCTTTCCCTGTCATCGCCGGGCGGTTCAAAGACTATATTTCAACGCCCAAGGCCAATGGTTATAAAAGCATCCATACGGGTGTGACGCTGCGCGAGCCGCGCAATCAGAAGATCGAAGTCCAGATCAGGACCTTCGAGATGCACAACATCGCAGAAAACGGTGTCGCCGCGCATTGGCTGTATAAGGATCGGGACCCGCAGGCGGCAGCCGATCTGCAACGCTTCCGCTGGGTGCAGGATCTTCTCGAAATCCTTGAGAACAGCCAGGCACCGGATGAGTTCCTGGAAAACACCAAGCTTGAACTTTATCACGATCAGGTCTTCTGCTTCACGCCGAAGGGCGAGCTGATCCAGCTGCCGCGCGGCGCGACCCCGGTCGATTTCGCCTATGCCGTCCATAGTCAGGTGGGCGATACCTGCGTCGGTGCGAAGATCAACGGCCGCCTGATGCCGCTGCGCTACGAATTGCAGAACGGCGATCAGGTCGAGATCATGACCGCCCGTGGCGGCACCCCCTCCCCGCAATGGGAGCGGTTCGTCGTCACCGGCAAGGCGCGGGCGCGCATCCGCCGTTTCGTCGCCCAGCAGCAGCGCACCATCAACCGAGAGCAAGGCCGCGCGGTGCTGGCCAAGGCCTTCCGCCAGGAAGGGTTGGACGGGTCGGAACGGGCGCTGGAACCCGCGCTCAAGACGCTCAAGCTACTGACGGTCGATGACCTCTATGTCGCGGTCGCCAGCGGCCATGTCGGGCCGAAGGATGTCGTCCACGCGGCCTATCCGGAAATGCGGGAGACGGCCCGCGCGCCGCGCCTGCTGCCGGGCATGGGCCTGCCGCCACGCCCGGCGGGCCGTGCCGGCTCGAAATCCGACGACAGCGCCGCTGGGCCGCCGATCAGGGGCCTCATCTCCGGCATGGTCGTCAGCTACGCCGGTTGCTGCCATCCGCTGCCGGGCGATCCCATCGTCGGCATCGTCGCGACGGGCCGGGGCGTCACCATCCATACGCGCGACTGCCCGCAATTGCAGAGTTTCGCGGCCTCCCCCGAGCGCTTCCTCGATGTCGAATGGGATGACACGCTGCCGCCATCCGCGCGCGGCGGGCAAGCCTATTCCGGTCGCGTCAGCGTCATCGCGACGAATGAGCGTGACCTGCTGCCCAATATCTCCAACGCCGTCACCAAGCATGACGGTTCGGTGCTCAATCTGCGCGTCGTCAGCCGGCAGCAGGATTTTTGCGAAATCCTGCTGGACGTCGAGGTGCGCAATCTGCGCCATCTCTCGACCGTCATTGCCGGTCTGCGCGCGACCAGCGGGATTACCCAGGTGGAGCGGGCGAAGGGCTGAAAGCCTGTTTGGAAATGCTACTACGGAAGCGATCCGGCGCGCCTTTTTGCGCTTCCTGTGCTCACGGCCTTCCATGGCCGCTCCGCTCCGGTTCTCAAAAGACAAGCCGGCCAGCGCCTATGGCGCTTCTCGCGCACCGTAGCGCATTATCAAACAGGCTTTGGGGACGAGAAAGCGCATGATTATCGGGATCGGGTCTGACCTCTGCGATATCCGCCGGGTTGAAAAGACCATGGCGCGCTTCGGCGACCGGTTTCTGGAGCGTGTGTTTACGGAAACCGAGCGCCGAAAAGCGCTGCGCCGGACGGAAAAGCTGCAGGCGCCGACCTTCGCCAAACGCTTCGCCGCCAAGGAGGCCTGCGCCAAGGCGCTGGGCACTGGTTTCAGCGCCGGCGTCTTCATGTCCGATCTCGGCGTCGTCAACCTGCCCTCCGGCGCGCCGACGCTGAAACTAACCGGCGGCGCAGCGCTCCGCCTCGCGGCACTGACGCCGCCCGGCATGGCAGCGCAGGTCGCGCTGACCATGACGGACGAATACCCTTATGCCTTCGCCCAGGTGATCATTTCGGCGGTGCCGCTCGCGGCAGTTTAACGGCTGGGGTGAGCGGAAGGTTTTGGTCCAAAGCCGCGATGGACGAGTGCGGCAGCAGTTCCTAGAGTCCGTCAGGTTTAGGTGGAAACGACCCCTTGCCCCGTCATGGCCGGGCTTGACCCGGTCATCCAGTCCTTGGGCGCCCCAACGAATGGATGCCCGGCTCTGGGGCCGGGCATGACGATATTCGGGACAAGCTTCAGTTAAAATCAGACAAACTCTAATCAGCTTCAACCACAAACATGCGCGCCTGTTGCGCTTCCTCGCGCTCTAATTTGATCGGGCCGTATACGTCCGAGTGATAGAATGCGAGTGCATCGGCAAGTGTTGGAAACTCAAAGATACCGGCAAGCGGCAAGGGCTCGACATCCCCTTCCAGCACCTGGGCTACTGGCCCGAAGTGAAGGATGCGCCCGCCCGCGTTTTGAAGGGCGGCCAGGAAGCGTGGCGCGAGGGCCGCTTGCTTGGCGGGATCGATGACCCGCAGATTGACATGAACGTAAGCCGCCATGGAGAGGCCCCCTATAATAATGCCTATCCATTATGAAGGGGAGCGCCGGCCTGTCGAGGGGATCTATGACCGACAGGCTTGAGCGTCTTATGAGGGCGTGCAAGCGCGTGTTGTCAGGCTTGGATCGGAAGCGCTCCCAAATCTGTCATGCGCGAACAACCAATCTTCTCTTAGAGTCTTGTCAGGTTTTAGCGCTGCAGCAGGCTAGAGTCCGTCAGGTTTAGTTGGAAACGCCAAAAAATCTGTCGTGCGCGGGCCTGGCCGGCCGCACCCCGACCCGCGCATCTACCCGACGCAGCAAGCAATCGGCCGGCTGGGCGCCGCGGCGGGTAGGTCCGGGGCGCGTAGTCCGCGCAACAAGTGCGCGGATGACAAATTATCTATTAAAACCTGACAGACTCTAAGGCTCAGTTCAGATCCATTTGGGAAGCATGGACTCGGCATAGCGCGCCCCGAAACCGCCGGTCGGCAGGATGTCCTTGATCAGAGCGAGGTCCGCGTCCGTCAGAACGAGGCTGGCAGCGCCGATATTCTCTTCCATACGGAGGCTGCTGCGCGTGCCGGGGATCGGCACGATGTCGCTGCCCTGCGCCAATATCCAAGCCAAGGCGAGCTGAGGGGCGGTCGCACCCTTGCTCTGCGCGAGGTCACGCAGTCGTTGCGTTGCCGCGATGTTTTTCTCGAAATTGCCCGGCTGCCAGCGCGGATCGATACGGCGGAAATCACCCTCCGGAAAATCTGCCGCCGGCTGCGTGCTGCCCGACAGAAACCCGCGTCCGAGTGGCGAATAGGCGACAAAGCCGATGCCCAGATCCCGCAGTGTCGGCAGGATGCTTTCAACGTCACGCTCGAACAGCGAATACTCCGTCTGCAGCGCGGTTACCGGTTGCACGGCATGGGCGCGTTTGATGGTTTCCGGGCCGGCTTCGCTCAAGCCGAAGTATTTCACTTTTCCTTCAGCGATCAGATCCTTGACGGTGCCGGCGACGTCTTCGATCGGGACGTTCGGATCAACGCGATGTTGGTACAGAAGGTCGATCTGCTCGACGCCCAGAAAGCGCAGGCTATTGTCGGCAACTTCACGAATACGCTCGGGGCGGCTGTCAGGGCTGAAGTCCCGTTTGAAGCCGAATTTCGTGGCGATGACGATATCGTCCCGGAAGCTTTTGACGACCTCGCCGAGGAAGGTCTCATTCTCGCCCCAGCCGTATAATTCGGCGGTATCGAAGAAGGTCACACCCAGGTCATAGGCGCGGATAATGGCTTTCGCGCTTTCCTCCTTGTCGCTCGGACCGTAAAAGCTGGTGATCCCCATGGCGCCGAAACCGATCTCCGACACCGTCAGCCCTTGGCTGCCAAGTTTCCGCTGCTTCATGACACGACCCTCATTGCGTTGCAGGCCGATTATGACCCGGCGGGCGGTTAAACGCGCCATCCGATGATGGCGTGTTTTTGCCTAATCCTGCCGATTTGTGATAAGCATCGGGTCCATGGACCCGATGTCATTCATGCAGCCGGTGCTGGCCAGAATGAGCGCCATCGCGCGACGCCAATTGGATAGCGGTGCTCAGATGACGGGTATTCCGCGGTTTGAGATTACCCACAGCACCAAACCCACAGAGCCCTTTTCCTTTGTCTTCGAGCCGGTCTGCTGCCTTATCCTGCAGGGCGCCAAACGCGTCATCATCGGTGACAGGGCGTTGCGCTATGGGGCGGGGGACTATTTTCTGGGATCGCTGGAACTGCCTGCCCTCGCGCAGATCGTCGAAGCTTCCCCCGAGGAACCCTATCTTGCCCTGAACCTGTCGCTGGACCCCAGCGTGATTGCGACCGTTCTGTTCAAACTGCCGAGTGAGCAGACACCGGCCTTGGCCCAGGGATTCTCCGTCGGCTGTTCCGACCCGGATTTGATCGACACATGGTATCGCATGCTGCGCACCATGGATCGGCCTTTGGAAATTCCGGTGCTGGCGCCGCTCATTGAAAGCGAACTTCTGTTTCGCATGCTCAACGGACCGCATGGCGCCGTTTTGCGGCAAGTTGCAGGTACGGACAGGCGTCTATCACAAATCCGGCGCAGCCTCACCTGGATCAGGGAAAACTACGCGCGGCCCATTCGTGTCGAGCAGCTGGCGGAACGCGTGGGGATGAGCGGCACTGTCTTTCACAGGCACTTCAAAGCTGTCTGCGCAACGATTCGTCTTCACGAAGCGAGACGACATCTCCTGAAAGACTCGGGGGACATCGCGGGGGCCGCTTTCGCGGTCGGGTATGAGAGCGCGTCACAATTCACCCGCGAATATGCGCGATTATTCGGTGAACCGCCCCGCCGGGACATCAGGCGCCTGATTCTGGAAAGTTCGGGCGAGGACATGCACCCGTCATGAAGCCGACTTTCGAAAAGATAACACCGGATGACGGCGCGTCCTGGGTACTTCTGGACAGGCGCATGCAGGACCGCATTCCCTTCGAATGGCATCATCATCCCGAATATGAATTGACGCTGACGCTGAACAGCCGGGGCCATCGCTATATCGGCAATGACGTCGATGCCTATGATGACGGTGACCTTGTCTTCATCGGCCCCGGCATTCCGCATAGTTGGTGCTCCGAGACGGCGGTCGACCCGGAACAGCCTCATATTGCTTTGGTCGTCTGGTTCACCCACGGTTGGGCCAATGGCCTGCTCGCCCTGTTTCCGGAGATGGCGCGCCTTCGCCCTTTGCTGGCGGCAGCGTCCCAGGGCGTGCGGTTTGGTCCGGCGACGCGGGCAGCGGTTCGCCCCAAGATCGAAGCCATGTCATCGCTGGATCCTGCCGCGCGTCTGATATTGCTCTTCGAAGTCCTTCTGGCGGTATGCACGGATAGCGAGGCCATGACCTTGGCGAATGTACCGGGGCAGACGGACGTAGGGATCGAGACGGATGCGCGGATTTTGCGTGTTCTTGACTATCTGCATGCGCATTTCGCAGAAACCGTCACGGTGACGCGGATGGCTGACCTCGCCAATGTAAGCGTATCGGCTTTTCATCGGATGTTCCGGCGGCATACCCGGATGACGGCGGTCGACTACATCACCCGGCTGCGTATCGGCCGGGCATGTTCCTTCCTGATCGACGGCGACTTGGCCATCGCTCACATTGCCGAGGATGTCGGGTTTCAAAACCTGTCGCTGTTCAACCGGCAGTTTGGGGCCTTGAAGGGCCAGACGCCGAGCGCGTTTCGGAAACGCCATCGCCTAGCCATCTATCCGGCCCCAAGCTCCGCACGCCAGAAAAGTATCAGAAGTCGCGACTAGACGGGAGTGTGGACGATCCCGCCTGGCCCTAGATTGGGGCCGACCTCATCCCATAGGCATAGCCTTGACCGATAATGCTGGTGTTATCCGCGCCGACGACGCGCGTCCGCTTGCCCGGTTGGCCGCAAGCGCGAAATCAGTGACGGCCCAGCGCCGGGCGACGCGCATTATGTTCTTCACGCTCGGGTTCGGCACGGCGTCCTGGGCGCCGCTGGTCCCCTACGCGAAGGCGCGGCTTGGCCTCGACAATCATTCCCTGGGGCTGATGCTGCTTTGCCTGGGCTTTGGCTCTCTCCTCGCCATGCCGGTCGCCGGCGCATTGGCCAATCGTTTCGGATGCCGGGCCGTGCTGGTCTGCCTGAGCATTGTCCTGGCCTGCGCCCTGCCCGTTCTCTCCGTCGCGTCCAGCCTGCCCCTGATGGTGACGGCCTTGTTTGCCTTCGGCGCGGCGCTTGGCGCCTATGGAGTGACGGTGAATATCCAGGCCATTGCCGTTGAGCGTGCAAGCGGACGCCCGGTCATGTCGGGCTTCCATGCCCATTACAGTATCGGCGGCATCCTCGGCGCGGCCGGAATGGTCGGTCTGCTCGGGCTCGGGACCCCCGTGCTGGCGGCAGCCTTATGCGCCGGCTGCATCCTGGTAATCGCCCTGCCGATCGCGGGGCCGAACCTGCTGTCCGACAAAGGCGAAACGGGCGGCACCCTTTTCGCGATGCCGAAAGGCATCGTCACCCTCATCGGCCTTCTTTGCTTTGTCACGTTTCTCGCGGAGGGCGCCATGCTGGACTGGGGCGCGGTCTTTCTGTCCTCGACCGACGGCATGACAGCATCGACGGCCGGACTGGGCTATACGGTCTTCGCGACGGCAATGTCGGCCGGCCGGTTGAGCGGAGATGCGATCGTCGCCCGGTTGGGACGGATCAAGCTCGTCATGGGCGGCGGATGTTGTGCCGGACTCGGCTTCATCATCACGACCATCGCACCGACCTGGCCGCTGGCTTTGGTCGGTTTTGCCATCATCGGTGCCGGCTGCGCCAATGTCGCACCCTCCCTGTTCAGCATCGTGGGACGACAAACCCGCATGCCGGAAAGCGATGCCATGTCGGCGGTATCGACATTCGGCTATGGCGGCATTCTGGTCGGCCCAGCGCTGATCGGATTTGTCGCGGCCGCGACCAGCCTGCACATCGCCTTCCTGGGCCTGGCCTGCGCGCTCGGCCTGGTCGCGGTCTGCGCCCGCTATCTTCCCCGATAGACGCACGGCCTGGCCGGTTGTGTTAATGCCAGAGCATGAGCATTCCGACCCATCACCCCTTTGATTTCGACCCGACCCAGGGCTTCGACCTGGACCGTCTCCGCGCGATCCGGCCGCCTGAGGCCGCGCCAGGCTTCGATGCCTTCTGGCAGGCCCGCTATGAGCGGGCGCGGGGCCTGGACCCGCAGCCGCGCGTGAATGCCAGCAAAACCAGCCATCCGAACTGGCTGGTCCAGGACATCACCTATACCTCGACCGATAAATTCCCCATCGGCGGCTGGTTGCTGCTGCCGCGTGAGGGCAGCGTGAAGCGCGGCCTGGTCGTGGGGCACGGCTATGGCGGGCGAGACGCACCGGATTTCGACATTCCGGTCAAGGAGACGGCTCTGCTGTTCCCCTGCTTTCGTGGCCTGTCGCGCAGTCGCCGTCCGCCGATCTCGACCGACCCGGCCTGGCACGTGCTGCACGATATCGACAAGCCGGATCGCTATATCCTGGGCGGCTGCGTCGAGGATCTGTGGCTTGCCGCTTCCGCCCTGACCAGGCTTTACCCTGCTATCGCTGGGCGGATCGGCTATAGCGGCCTGAGCTTCGGCGGCGGCATCGGCGCGCTGGCGCTGGCTTTCGACAAGCGCTTCGATCGCGGGCATCTGGTCGTGCCGACCTTCGGCAATATGCCGCTGTGGCTGACCTTGCCGACCGTCGGCAGCGGCAATGCGGTGCAAACCTATCAGAAAACGCACGCAGACGTCCTGAAGACCCTTTGCCTCTTCGATGCGGCCGTGGCGGCCAAGCGGATCGAAGCGCCCATGCTGATGGCCGTCGCCCGCTTCGACCCGGCGGTCGCACCCCCTTGCCAGTTCTCGGTCGCCAATGGACTTGCGGCGTCAAATCAGCATGAAATATTCATCCTGGATGCGGGGCATTTCGATTATCCAGGGGAACAGGAGCAGCACGCGCTGCTGTCAGCGAAAGTCGGGCGATTCTTCGGGGTGACATGAGGCGAGATTACCGGCGCTGGTACAGTCCGCGACTTCACCGGGACATGGAGCTCCTGATCTTCGGTCATGCCGGGGCGAAGGTGCTGATGTTCCCGACGCGGGACGGCCGGTTCTGGGAATACGAGCAGCTCAACCTGGTCGGGCGCCTCGCCGATAAGGTCAATGCCGGTCACTTGCAGCTTTATTGCATCGAAGGTCTGGCGCGGGAGACCTTCTATGATAAGGGGCGTCATCCGGCCGACCGTATCCGTCGCCACGCGGCTTATGAAGATTATATTCTCCACGAAGTTCTGCCTCTGATGTCATGGAACAACTCCCATGACTGCACAATCGCGCTGGGCTGCAGTCTGGGTGCCTTCCAGGCGACCAGCCTAGCGTTGCGGCATCCGCATCTGTTCCGCAAACTCGTCGCCTTTTCCGGTCGCTACGACCTGACGACGCAGGTCGAACATTTCAGCGATCTCTTTGACGGCTATTATGACGACGAGATCTATTTCCATACGCCGACGCATTTTCTGCCCGGCCTCGACGGTGGATGGCAGCTGGAACAGCTCCGCCGGTTGGAGATCGTTCTTGCCATCGGCAAGGCAGACCCGTTCATCGGCAATAATCTTCATTTCAGCCAGCTGCTGGGCGCAAAGGGAGTCCAGCATCAGCTGCACTTCTGGGACGGACGCGCCCATCGGGCCGGAGCCTGGCGGGAGATGGCGGCAATCTATGTTTGAACCGATTGAAGCCAAGGGAGGTTATTACCTCCCCTCCCTTTAAATCGATGATAATAAAAGAAAACTTATAAGCGTCTTGTCATGCTGTCGTGTTTGAACGATCAGCAAGCTTGGCTCTGATCATGTCTCCCAATGCTCCCTGCCAAAGATCGGCCGCCGGCCGCATGATTTTTCGCTGCCAATTCGGACGTTCCTGATCCGTGCCGGGCAGATTCAAAGCCTCCGTCTCCCGCCCCAGATCATCGGCCTGAACAAGATCGAGCACCGATGCTGTGCGCCCGATATAGGCGTGGAAGGCCGCCACCACCGCATCGGGCATCGGCGCGATCAGATCAATCGACTCCGCGTGCTCCAGCAATCCTTGCGCGGCAAGCGCCGCAAGCGCGATGCGCTTCTCCTCATCCCGCTGCGTCAGCGCATGCGCCGTTGCCGCATCATCCGACAGATGCAAATGCTGACGCTCGATGATATCCGCGCCCTGCCACCAGCCGGCGAGCGTCGGCAGATCATGCGTCGAAACACAGGCCGCAGCGAGTGACGGATAGGCGGCCGGCGGTTTGAAGCCTGCCCCCTCACGCTCAAACCAGAAGACGCGATAGGCGAGCAGACCGGCGGAGGCCATCGCTTCCCGCACGCCGTCCGGCACGGTGCCGAGATCTTCACCCACCACAAGGCAGCGCGCGGCCTGGCTTTCCAGCGCGGTCACGCCCAGCATGTCCTGCAAAGGATAGGCGAGATAGGCGCCCTCTGCGGCTTTTCCGCCTTCGGGGATCAGGAACAGTCGATTGAGGCCGAGCACGTGATCGATGCGAAGCGCACCGGCGTGGCGCATATTCGCCCGCAGCAATTCACCGAAGCCTTCATAGCCTTGGCCGCGCATCGCCCAGGGATTGGGCGGCGGCAGGTTCCAATTCTGTCCTTCAATCGAAAACGGATCGGGCGGCGCGCCGACCGAGACGCCGGTCATCAGAAAATCCTGCTCCGACCAGGCTTCTGCGCCGACCGGCGCGGTGCCCACGGCCAAGTCACGGTAGAAGCCGAGCGAAAGGCCTGCCGCGCGACCCGCGACATCGGCCGACGCCAATTGATGATCGGCAAGCCATTGCAGGAAGGCGAAGAAACTCACGCTCTCTGTATGGCCGGCCGCGAAATCCTGCACAGCAACGCTGGCAGGGTCATGCAAAGTCACCGGCCAGTTTTTCCAGGTGCTGTCAGGATAAGTCGCGCTGATCGCCTGGAAGGTCGCGAACCGGTCCAGCCCGCGGCCGCCCTGCGCGCGGAAGGACGCGAGGGCCTCTGCCGCTGGGTGGCTTTGCGGGAGCGCGTTCAAGGCTTTGAAGGCTGCGCGCAGCACGCGGTCCTTGGCAGCCCAGACGCCGGCATAATCGACGGCGCGCGTATCGCGTAGCGCCGCGAAAGCACCGGCCTCCGCCGCCAGTGCAGCCTGCACCCCCGGCAATTCGGTGATGAAGGGAAGTTGCGCGACGTCGACATAAAGCGGTTCCAGAAAACGCCGATCGGACGGCGAATAGGGGCTGACAAGACCACGATGTTCCGGAAACAGCGCATGCAAGGGGTTGAGGCCGACAATCGCGCCGCCCCCCGCCGCCGTCTCACGGCCGACCTCAGCCAGCGTTGTGAAATCACCTATCCCTTGATCACCCGCGCGTCGCAGACTGTAAAGATGGGTCGCGAGGCCGAAGCGGCGACCGCCATTGGTAAGTTCCGGCGGTAGATAGCAGCGCTGTGGCGCTACCGTCAGCTTCGTCTCGCCATGCGCCGCCTGGTCCACGCAAACCAGACGATGCCGGCCGATCGGCTGCGGCGGCAGGAAGACATGGCGCACACGCCCGACACGACCGTCGGCCGCCGTCACCTGCGCAAGGCCGGTATCATCCGGCGGCACCACGAAACGAGCCCGGCTGCCGTCCTGACGCAACAACACAAGCGCAATCGCCCGCGGCAAGGTCGCCAGCGCCGGGCCCAGCGTCAAGGTGATGCCTTGTCCTTCCCGCACGACCACGCTCGGTGGCAGCGCCGCGAAATCCCGCAGGTTCGCCAGGCTATACAGGCTTTCCGCGATATCGGCGGTGCTGTCCGCGGGCAGCTTCATCGCCCGCAGCAGCGCGCGGCGGCTGTCATCCGGCACATGATGGAGGTTGCCGGCGATGTCCCACCAATTGGGCGCGAGGCCGGCGGCATCGGCCAATGTCGCGAGACGTCCCGCCGGATCACGCGCCGCCAGGGCAAGGCTTTCCGCCGGCAGAATATTCGCGACCGTCAGCGACGGCTCCTCGATCAGCAACAGCGCCGTCCGCGCCTCAACATGCAAGGTCTGAGCGGCAACAACGCTCTCCGCCTCGGGCTGCGCACTGTCGATGACCCGCCGCCAGGCAAAGCCGGGCCTGTTCTCCGGCAAAGTGAGAAGAAAACTGGACCAACCGGCATGAAGGACAACCAGCGCGCGGCTGCCGCCTGAGACATCCGGCTGATACAGATCGGCGATCAGCGTGCGGGCCTCACCATTCTGCCAATCCTCGCCACGCATCCCCTCACCGTCCGCGCGTCGCCAGACGACATCGGGGCGCAGCGTGTCATCGGCCGGTTCGCCGGTCAGATGGGCGAGACTGGTCAGCGCCGGACAGGAGCGTCGCGCCGCGATCAGCTTCGCGGTATAGTGAGCGAGCGCGGGATCGGCGTCCTGCCATTCGACCCAGGAAATAGGCGTATCCTGCGCATAGGCATTGTTATTGCCCTGCTGCGTGCGACCGAGTTCGTCGCCGGCGGCCAGCATCGGCGTGCCGCGCGACAGCAGAAGGGTTGCCAGCAGCGCGCGGATATCAGCCTGACGTGCCAGGCGCACGCTCTCATCCCCGGTTGGTCCCTCAACCCCATGGTTCCAGGACTGGTTTTCCCCGGTGCCGTCGCGGTTATGCTCGCCGTTCGCGTCGTTATGCTTGCTTGCGTAGGAGACAAGGTCCGCGAGCGTGAAACCGTCATGCGCGGTGATGAAATTGATGCTGCGCGAAGGCGCGTGTGCTGTCTGGCCGTAGATGTCTGACGAGCCGGCGAAGCGCGTCGTCGTTTCGCCAAGCATCCAGCCGTCACCCCGCCAGAAGCGGCGCATGGTGTCGCGATATTTGTCGTTCCATTCGCCCCAGGGCGCGGGGAAGGCACCGACCTGATAGCCGCCCATGCCGATATCCCAGGGCTCGGCGATCATGGCGATGCCGCGCAAAGCGGGATCCTGCGCCACCGCCTGCAGGAAAGGGGCGCGCGGATCATAGGTGCCCGGATTGCGAGCGATCGTCGATGCCAGATCAAAGCGATAGCCCGAGAGACCGGCCCGGCGCACCCAGAGCCGCATACTATCCATGATCATGCGGAGTACCACGGGGTGGTCGGCCGCCAGCGTATTGCCGCAACCTGTATCGTTCACCAGCACGCCGGGCTGGCCGGGCACAAAGCGATAATAGCTGCGATGGTCGAGCCCACGGAACGACACGGTCGGGCCCATGACATCGCCCTCCCCCGTATGGTTGAAGACGACATCGAGCAGGCTGGCGATGCCCCGCGCCCGCAAGGCATCGGTGGTCGCGCGAATTTCCGCAAAACCACCGGGGGCAAGGCGGAAATCAGGCGCCATATAGGTGACGGGATTATAGCCCCAGTAGTTGGTCAGACCCAGCGGCGGCAAATGCCGCTCCTCCAGCCAGGCGGAACTGGGCAGAAACTCGACCGCGCCGATATTGAGATCGCTGAGATAGGAAAGCAGCGGCGTTTCCCGCAAGGCGGCATAGGTGCCACGCAAGCTTTCCGGCACATCCTGACGCAGCTTGGAAAAACCGCGGACATGCATCTCATAGATGACCTGGCGCTGCCAGGAGAGCGGTGGCAGAGCAATCGCGTCATCCGGCGCTTCGACGATCGCCTTCGGCATGAAGGGCGCGCTGTCATCCTGATTCGGGGCCGCGCCCATCTGGGTTCCCGGCGGCCAGTCGAACATGCTGGGATGAAGCTTGAATGCCCGGTCCAACCGCTGCGCATAGGGATCGATCAGCAGCTTGGTCGGGTTGAAGCGATGGCCTTGATCCGGCGCCCAAGGACCGTAGGCGCGCAAGCCATAACGCGCACCGATATCGATGCCCGCAATCTCGGCATGAAAAACATCGAATGTGCGCGCGGGCAGCAGGATACGCTCGACCTCAATCTCGCCCGCCTCGTCAAACAGGCAAAGCTCGATCGCCGTCGCATGGGCTGAGAAGACAGCGATATTGATGCCGCCATCGGTCAGCGACACGCCCATCGGCTCGGGCAGGCCAGCCGTCACAACACGCAAGGTCATGCCCGCAACGCCTCGATTTCGTTCGGGCCGGCCTCAGCCAATTCCCGATAGAGTTCGGCATAGAGCCGCGCGGAGCGCCGCCACGAGACATCGGTCCGCATGCCGTTGCGCTGAATGCGCCGCCAGAGGGCGGGCTTGCGCCAAAGGGAGGCAACGCGGAGCGCCGCACTTTCCAACATCTCGACCGTCGGGGGATGGAATTGCACGCCGGTGCCGATGCCCTCGGCCCGCGCCATCTCATTCGCGTCGATGACGGTATCGGACAGCCCGCCGACGCGAGCGACGACGGGGATGCAGCCATAACGCAGGGCGTAAAGCTGGGTCAGGCCGCAAGGCTCGAAGCGTGAGGGCAGCAGCAAAGCGTCCGCACCCGCCTGCATCAGATGACCCAGTTCCTCGTCATAACCGATGACGCAGCCGACGCGGCCCGGATAGGCGGTCACGGCATCCCGCACCGCTCGTTCCGTGGCGCGGTCACCCTGGCCGATGATGGCGACTTGCGCACCGGTGCCGAGGATCAACGGCAGCGCGTCCAACACCATGTCGATGCCCTTCTGCCAGGTCAGCCGGCTGACGAGACCGAACAGCAGGACATCGGCGTCTTCCCGCAAACCCACACGGCGCTGCAGGCTGAGCTTGTTGATACGCCGCGGCTTGATGTGCAGACGATCGAACTTCGCCGCGATCAGATTGTCGGTCGATGGATCCCAGACATTTTCGTCGATACCGTTGAGGATGCCCAGCACATCGCCGATGCGGTCCCGGACCAGCCCGCCGAGACCCATGCCGCCCTGAAGGGTCGAGATTTCCTCGGCATATTTGGGAGAAACCGTGGTGATCCGGTCGGCGAATTGCAGCCCGGCCTTCAGGAAGCCGATGCCGCCGTAATATTCGATGCCGTCGACGCCCATGGCTTCCGCCGGCAGGCCCAGCCGGTCCAGCAGTTCCGGCGCATACTGGCCTTGAAAGGCGAGGTTATGCACGGTCATCACGGCAGGCGGACGTGGGCGCCCGGCCGCACGGTAATGGAGATAGGCGGGCGTCAGCCCAGCCTGCCAATCATGCGCATGGACGATTTCGGGCTTGAAGGCCGCGACCTCACCCAGGCCGATCGCCGCACCCACGGCACTGAGGGCCGCGAAGCGGATGGGATTGTCCGGCCAATCCTCCTTCTCCTCATTGGTATAGGGCGTGCCTGGACGGTCATAGAGATGAGGCGCATCGATGACGAGGATATCGAGCCCGCCGACCTCCGTCCGCAGCAGTCGCGCAGGACCGCCGAAAAGATCATCGAAATGATGAATGGCCTCGGCGCTCGGCAGCTTGGCCAGGACCTTGGTATAGCCCGGAATCAAGGAAGTGATTTTGATTCCCTCGGGCTTCAGGAACAACGGCAATGAGCCCGCAACATCGGCGAGCCCGCCGGTCTTGATGAGCGGAAAAAGCTCCGAAACAACGGATAGAACCGAAACAGGCATCCTCATGGCCTCTGCCCCCGGTTGGAGCCGCCAAAGCGCCCGTTATTCTGGTTCATATTCGAAATAGACCGTCGCCAAAGGTGGAAGGGTGATGACCGCAGATGCCGGAAAACCATGGCTTGGAACGGGTTCAGCCAGAATAGCCCCGCCGTTGCCATTGTTGCCGCCGCCATAAAGACCAGCATCCGTATTGAGAATTTCGCGCCAGCGCCCGGCATGGGGCAAGCCGATCCGGTAGCCTTCCCGCAGAACCGGGGTGAAATGGGAGACGACCGCGACAGGTGCAATCTCATCCTCTCCACCCTCACGCAGCCAAGCGAAGACGGATTGCTCAGCGTCATCCGAGACAATCCAGCGGAAGCCTTCGGGTTCGCAGTCGCGCCGATGCAGCGCCAGCGTAATGCGGTAAAGCTGGTTGAGGTCGCGCACCAGACGCTGCACACCGGCGTGAACCGCAAATTCCGTCAGGTGCCAATCCAGCCCCTGATTGAAATTCCATTCCGCGCTCTGGCCGAACTCCTGACCCATGAACAGCAGTTTCTTGCCGGGCTGCGCCCACATGAAACCGTAATAAGCGCGCAGATTGGCGAAGCGCTGCCATTCATCTCCCGGCATGCGGCCGAGGATGGATTTTTTGCCGTGTACGACTTCATCATGCGACAGCGGCAGCATGAAGTTTTCGGTATAGGCATAGACCATGCCGAAGGTCATGCGTTCATGGTGCCATTTCCGATGCACCGGCTCCTGCGACATATAGTCCAGGGTGTCGTGCATCCAGCCCATGTTCCATTTGAAGCCGAAACCGAGGCCGCCCATATAGGTCGGCGCCGAGACACCCGACCAGGCAGTTGACTCCTCAGCGATTGTCGCGGTGCCGGGGAATTGGGCATAGGCGAGTTCGTTGACGCGACGGAGGAAGGCGACCGCCTCCCGGTTGTCGTTTGACCCGTCCTCGTTCGCGATCCACTGGCCTGCTTTGCGCGAATAATCCAGATACAGCATGGATGCCACGGCATCGACGCGCAGCCCGTCGATATGGAAGACGTCCAGCCAATATATGGCATTGGAGACGAGTGTCGCGGACACCTCGTTCCGGCTGAAATTGAAGATCGCCGTATTCCAATCCGGATGGAAGCCGCGGCGCGGATCGGCGTGATCATAAAGATGCGTACCGTCGAATCGCGCGAGACCATGGGCATCCACCGGGAAATGTGCCGGCACCCAGTCCAGAATGACGCCGAGCCCGTATTGATGGGCGCGGTCCACGAAGCGCGCGAAAGCCGCCGGATCGCCAAAGCGACGGGTCGGCGCGAACATGCCGACCGGCTGATAGCCCCAGGAGGCATCGAGCGGATGCTCGGTAATCGGCATCAGCTCCATATGCGTGAAGCCCATGTCGCGCACATAGGGGATAAGGCGGTCGGCCAGTTCGTCATAGGTGAGGAAGCGATTGTCCTCCCCCCGCGCCCAGGAACCGAGATGCACCTCATAAACCGACATCGGCTTGCGTCGCGCGTCACCGGTGCTGCGGGCCTCGCGATGCGCCGCGTCATTCCAGGTGAAATTGTCGATCCGCGCAATGACGGAGGCCGTGGACGGCCGCATTTCCGCGGAAAACCCGACCGGATCGGCCTTCAGCGGCAAAAGCTCACCCTGCGGCCCGACGATTTCGTATTTATAGGCAATGCCTTCCCCGATATCCGGGGCGAAGATTTCCCAGACGCCACTGCCACGACGCAGACGCATCTGGTGACGGCGCCCGTCCCAGCTGTTGAAATCCCCCACCACGGCGACACGGCGGGCGTTGGGCGCCCAGACCGCGAAATGCACGCCCGGCACGCCTTCATGCTCGACGACATGCGCGCCAAGACGTTCAAAGATGCGCTGATGCGTGCCCTCGGCGAACAGGTAGTCGTCCAACGTGCCCAGCACCGGCGGAAAGGCGTAGGGGTCATACAATTCCCACATGCCGCCGCCATTCTGGGCGCGAAGCTTGTACAGCTTTCCCGGCATCAGATCGGGCACCAGCCCTTCAAAGAAGCCATGGGCATGTTTGCGGGTCAGATTGACGAATAGACGATCGTCAACACCGACCACCGCCAAACTATCTGCGTGCGGCACAAAGGCGCGCACCGCGAGCCCCGCATCCGTCATATGGGGACCCAGAACGCCAAAGGGATCACCATGCCGCGCGCCGAGAATGGCTTGCAGGTCTCCCGGAGAGACCCGCCAATCCCGGACCCGACGCAGTCCGCCCCTTTCGCGCTCTATCGACGCCACTTTATTTTTTTACCTGTTCGGCCAAGTCGGCACATTCCAAAGATCGGACGCATATTCCCGGATCGAGCGGTCGGATGAGAAGAAGCCCATGCCGGCGGTATTGAGAACGGCCGAGCGACGCCACTCGGTCGGGCGACGCCAGGTTGCAGCAACATCACGCTGGCGCTGGTAATAGGCGTCGAAATCAGCCGCGACCATGAAATAGTCATGATAGCGGATGGCTTCGATCAGCCCGCGATAGCGGCCTGGCTCATCCGGACTGAAATTGCCCGTTTCGACAGCCGTCAGAACCTCCTGCAGCACATCCGATTTCGCGATGAAATCCGAAGAATCAATGGTCTGGCGGCGGCGAACCTCAACCTCCTCGGCCGTCATCCCGAAGATAAAGATATTATCGCTGCCAACCCTTTCAAGCATCTCGACATTCGCACCGTCGAGCGTGCCGACGGTCAGCGCACCGTTGAGCGCGAACTTCATATTGCCGGTGCCCGACGCTTCCATGCCGGCGGTTGAAATCTGCTCGGAGAGGTCAGCGGCCGGAATGATGACCTCGGCCAGGCTGACATTGTAGTTCGGCAGGAAGACGACCTTCAGCGCGTCCCGCAGCGTCGGGTCGCTGTTGATGACACGTGCGACGTCATGCGCGAGTTTGATGATGAGCTTGGCGCGGTGATAGCTGGGCGCTGCCTTGCCGGCGAAGATCTTCACGCGCGGCGTCCAGTCCCGCATCGGCTGGGCGCGGATCGCGTTGTAGAGGGCGATCGTTTCCAGAATATTCAGCAGCTGGCGCTTATATTCGTGGATGCGCTTGATCTGCACATCGAAAAGCGCATGCGGGTTGAGGCGGACACCGACACGGTCGCGCACAAGCTTGGCAAGCGCGGCCTTGTTGTCCTGCTTCACGGCCGCAAACTTCTCCTGGAAGCTTGCATCATCGGCGAAGGGCGCGAGCTTAGCGAAAAGCGTCTCGTCATCCAGGATTTCCGGGCCGACGGCATCGACCACAAGCTTGGTCAGACCCGGATTGGACTGATAGAGCCAGCGGCGGAAGGTGATGCCGTTGGTCTTGTTGTTGATCCGGTCGGGATACATCGCGTTGAAGTCGTGGAAGACCGTCTTGCGCATCAGATCGGTATGCAGCGCGGAGACGCCGTTGACCTTATGCGAGCCAAGGAAAGCGACATTGCCCATGCGCACGCGGCGGCCATGGGTTTCATCGACCAGCGACAGGCTGGTCATCATGTCGACGTCGCCCGGAAAGCGCTGCTTCACCTCATCCAGGAACATCAGGTTGAGCAGGTAGATGATCTGCATGTGGCGCGGCAGCAGGCGCTCCATCAACGGAACCGGCCAGGTTTCCAGCGCTTCCGGCAGCAGGGTGTGGTTGGTGTAGCAAAAGGTCTGGCGCGTGATGTCCCAGGCCTGTTGCCAGGGCACCTGATGGTCATCGACCAAAATCCGCATCAGCTCGATGACGGCGATCGAGGGATGCGTGTCATTGAGCTGGATCGCCGCCTTCTCATGCAGCGTCTCGACCGTCTTGAAGGATTTCAGATGCCGGCGCAGCAGATCCTGCAGGCTGGCGGCGGCGAAGAAATATTCCTGCCGCAGACGCAGCTCCTGCCCGGCCGGGGTCTCGTCGCTCGGGTAGAGCACACGAGAGATCGCTTCCACGCGCGTGCGCTCGCTCAGCGCGCCGACATGGTCGCCACGGTTGAAGGCGTCGAGGCGAATAGGGTCGACCGCACGGGCCGACCACAGGCGCAGCGCATTCACATGGCGGCCGCGCCAACCGACGATCGGAATATCATAGGCGATGGCCGAAACGCGCTCGGCCGGGTGCCACACATGCTGGGTTTCGGAATCCGAATCCGATATCTGGGCGACTTCGCCGCCGAAGCCGATATCGTAGGAGATTTCCGGCCGTTCGAACTGCCAGGGATTGCCCAATTCCAGCCAGTCTTCCGGATATTCCTGCTGATAGCCGTTCTTCACCAGCTGGCGGAACAGGCCGTGCTCATAGCGGATGCCGTAGCCGATGGCGGGAATGGCGAGGCTTGACATGCTTTCGAGATAGCAGGCCGCGAGGCGGCCCAAACCACCATTGCCGAGAGCGGCATCGGGCTCCATCTGGCGGATGGCGTCGAAATCGACGCCCAAACTGTCAAGCGCGCCTTTCACAACGTCAGAGAGGCCGAAATTGGCGAGATTGTCCCGCAGCAGGCGGCCGATCAGGAATTCCAGCGACATATAATAGACGCGCTTGGCGCCCGAGGCGTAAGTCGCGTCGGTGCTGCGATGCCAGCCGTCGACCACGCGGTCGCGCACCGCCAGTGCGGTCGCGACGTACCAGTCCCTGTTATTCGCCGCGATCCGGATTTTGCCGACCTGGTAGTACAGCTTCTGCTCAATGCTATCGCGCATCGCCGCAATCTCTCGGGCCTGCGTCTCGGCCGGGGTCTCATCGCTGTAATGCGTTTCGGTCGCGGGAGCGGCGAACGGGGCGTCATGGTCTAACGTCACCAGGGTCTCTCCTTTAACAATATGCGGCCTCAGGGCCAATTCAGGTCAATGTCTGGCCTGCCGTCGGCCCGTTACGTTTCAGGACAGATATTCCAGGATAGCCGGGCGCTTACAGACACAACTTGCGCAGGATCGCAGACGAAGGAAAGAGGCATTCCGCGGTTGCAGCATGACGAAGTGGCGTCGCCCCTGGCCTGCTCCCCGGCTCCTTAGACAGCCCTCGTTCACGGAACAGCAAGTTTGGTGAAAACCCCTCTGGTTGAACCATTCCCCACCCCTATCTAAGCCTCAGACCAGGAGCCGGGCGCAGGCCAGGTGCTTGCGCACAAGACCGTTCCGCATCGATCTCCGCAATCAGATGAGACGCAAACCATGGCTGTCCCCTTGGCCGCAACCTACCGCCTGCAATTCCACAAGAATTTCACTTTTGCGGATGCGGAAAGGCAGCTGCCTTATCTGAAGCGCCTTGGGATCAGCCACCTCTACGCCTCCCCTATCCAGATGTCCCGCCCCGGATCGACCCACGGCTATGACGGTGTCGACCCTAGCCGGATCGACCCGGAGCTTGGGGGCGAGGATGGGTTCCGTGCCTTGGCCGACGCGACGAAAGCCGCCGGCCTCGGCATGATCCTCGATATCGTACCCAATCATCTGGCGGTCGACAGCCTCAACCCGCTCTGGATGGACGCGCTGGAATTCGGACCGGAAGGCCCGGCCGGGCATCTTTTCGATATCGCCTGGCATAAGGGACAAGTCATCATCCCGGCACTGGGCAAGACGCAGGTAGCCGCCGTTGCGGATGGCGAAATCACCCTGACGGCGGATTGGGAAAAGGGTCGCCTTCTGGCCCGTTATTTCGACAATGTCTGGCCGCTGCGCCCCGAGGCAATCGCGGCTGCGCTGCAGATGGCGGACGCCCGCGACGAAGGCTCGCTCGCTGGCCTCTCCCAACGTTTCCTGCGGTTCGAGAATGACGGCCGGCGAGACTTGGCAGCCATCGCCGAGGCGCGCCACGCGCTATCCGAACTTAACCCCGCGCATCGCGCCTTGGTTGAGGGGTCCCTCGCGCGGATGGACATCGCCGCCGTGCTGCATCGCCAGCATTGGCGACTGGCCCATTGGCGCACGGAAAGCGATAGCCTCACCTATCGGCGCTTCTTCAACATCACCGGGCTGATCGGCGTGCGGGTCGAAGATCCTGCGGTCTTCGACCTCATCCATGCCTTGCCGCTGCGCCTGCTGCGGGCGCGGCTGGTGGACGGGCTGCGTGTCGATCATGTCGACGGTCTGGCCGACCCGACCGGCTATTGCGCGCGCTTGCGCCAGGAAGCGGGGCCGGAGGCTATTCTGCTGGTGGAGAAGATCCTCGGCGAGCAAGAGGCGCTGCGCGACTGGCCGATCACCGGCACGACCGGGTATGAGCGGCTGAACGATATTCAGGGTCTTTTCGTCAATCCGGAAGGATTTCAGACGCTGGATTCCTACCTCGTGCGTCAGCGGCTGCTGGCAACCGACCGCACCGAGCGGCTGGCGACCGCCAAATCCTTCATGCTGCGGACAAGCTTCCTGGGTGAGGTCGAGACGCTGACCCAGCTGGCCCACGGCATAACCCGCAGCGAACCGGATAGCGTCGAATTTGGCCTCGGCACCTTGCGCGAAGCGGTGATCGCGCTGCTGGTTCGGTTTCCCGTCTATCGCGGCTATAGCACCGATACCACGTCCGATCCGACTGACGCCAAGCTGTGGCAGGTGGCCCTCGCCGGCACCGAAGCGCATGACAATCCCTGGACCTTCGACGCGGCCTGCGCCCTCGTTCGTCTGCTCAGCCAGACCGAGCCGGGTTCTCCGCAAGAGGAGTTCATGCGTCGCTTCCAGCAACTCAGCGGCCCGGCCATGGCGAAAGGGCTTGAGGATACCGAGTTCTATCGTAGCGTAGCGCTTACGGCCGTCAACGAAGTCGGGGGCGATATCGCCCGTCCCTGGCGAAGCATTCCTGAGTTTCATGCGATCTATGCGGCGCGCGCCGGAGCGAAGGCGCAGGACCTGATCCCGCTCGCGACGCATGACACCAAGCGTGGGCCGGAGACCCGCGCCCGGATCGCGGCCTTGTCCGAGGATGCCGCCGGCTGGATCGCGCGTTTCGAAGCCTGGCACGCCTTGAATAAAGTCTTGCGATCCGAAATTGCGGCGCATGAGGCGCCGGACCCTATCGACGAATGGCTGATCTATCAGACGCTGGTCGGCACCTGGCCGATTTCCGAAGAGCGCCTGGCCGAATACCTCACCAAGGCGATGCGGGAAGCCAAGCGCCATACATTCTGGGACAATCCCAACGAGACCTATGAGAGCGCGGTCCAGGCATTCGCGTCCGGCCTGCTGCAGGATGAGCGCGCCGCCGGGTTCCGCACCGCGCTGACGCAGTTGGTCGGCGAGATCGACGCGCGGGCTCGCCTCATGTCTCTCAGCATGACGGTGCTGCAACTGACCTTGCCGGGCAGCCCGGACCTTTATCAGGGCACCGAATTCTGGGATTTCAGCCTTGTCGACCCCGACAACCGACGTCCGGTCGATTATGCGGCGCGCGCCGCCGCGTTAGAGTCAACCAGCCTGCCACGTCTTGCGGCCGATAAGCAGGGCGTCACAAAGCTTTTCGTGACACAGCGACTGCTGGCGCTGCGCCAGCGCTCACCGGACCTTTTCGCCCAAGGCAGCTACACCGCGCTCGACCTGCCGCAGCCCTGGTTCGGTTTCCGGCGGGACCATGCCTCCGGCAGTCTGCTCGTGATCCTGCCGCTGGGCACGGAACCCGCGGGGAAGCTGGCCGATCTGCCGGCAGCGCCCAAAGGCCAGGGCTGGCAGCCGGTGCTGGCGGCAGCGGACGGTGCCATCGGGCTCGACCCCGCCCTTCCGCTCATCGTCATGGTCAGCGCCTAATCTCCGCGGAAGCAGTTGCCTTCGGCGCTGCAGCATAGGCAAAATCGCGATCGTTGCAGATTGCCGTCGCTGAGGTGCGCTGATGAGCTTGACCGAACTGAACGCCCGCGTGCGGGCAGATCTCGCTTGTCTGGATTATCCGGCCAAGCCCTGGCTTCAACCGCAGAGCCTGGACGGTCAGCCGGTGCTGGACGTGCTCATCATCGGCGCCGGCCAAGGCGGTTTGGCGACGGCCTTCGGCCTTATGCGGGAGAAGATCACCAATATCCTGGTCGTCGATCAGGCACCGCGCGGCGAGGAAGGCGTTTGGACAACCTTCGCCCGCATGGTCACGCTGCGCACCCCCAAACACGTCTCCGGTCCTGACCTTGGCGTCGGCAGCCTGACACCGCGCGCCTGGTACGAAGCCAGTTTCGGTCATGCCCGCTGGGAGGGCCTGGGCAAAATCCCCCGCGAGGTCTGGCAGGCCTATCTGGACTGGTATCGTCAGGTGCTCAACCTGCCGGTGCGGAATGACACCGGCATCGTCGGTATCGCGGAGCAAGGCCCGTTTCTGGCCGCGACGACCGACAAGGGCGAGCTTCTGCTCGCCCGCAAGATCGTGCTGGCCACCGGCATCGCCGGCAGCGGCGCCTGGCTGATCCCCGATTTCATCGAAAATAACCTGCCGCGGGCGCGCTACGGCCATACATCCGAGCCGATCGACTTCGCAGCCCTGGCTGGCAAGCGCGTCGGCGTGCTGGGAGCCGGCGCTTCCGCCTTCGACAATGCGGCGACCGCGCTGGAAGCCGGTGCCGGACGGGTCCAGCTTTGCGTCCGCCGCCGCCGTCTGCCGCGCGTGAACCCCTATCGCTGGATGGAGCAGGCAGGCTTCCTCAGCCAGTTCGCCGAGCTCCCCGACCTGATGCGCTGGCGCTTCATGCGGCATATCTTCACCATGAACCAGCCGCCGCCGCCCGACACGGTGGCCCGCTGCGCGGCCTTTCCGCAATTTTCTGCCCATCCCGGCACGCCTTGGCTGGACGCGCGGATGGAAGGCGACGAAATCCGCATCGCTGTTCCGGGCGGCGAATTGGCGTTCGACTTCGTCATTATCGGCGCGGGTTTCGTGATCGATGCCTCCAGACGTCCGGAACTCGCCCATTTCGCCCCGATGATCGCGACCTGGGCCGATCACTTCGCCCCGCCCGAAGGCGAGGAAGATCCGGTTTTGGCGAGCTACCCTTACCTGACCCGCAGCTTTGCCTTCACGGAGCGGACACCAGGCCAAGTCCCTGCGCTCGCTCATCTCTACAACTTCACCTTCGGCGCCATGCCCAGCATGGGGCTTTCCGGCGCTTCCATCAGCGGGCTGAAATTCGGCGTGCGCCGGCTGGTGAACGCCATCTGCCGGGACTTCTTTCTGGAAGACGCGGAGGCCAGCTATCTCAGCCTGCTCGACTACCAGGAACCCGAATTGACGCCGGACTCCTGGCCTGATGGTGGGGTCGGCCCTGGCTTGGCACCCTTGACCGCCGCGGATTAGGCTGACGCCAAAACGCCTGCCGATAGCAATCGCTCATAAGCCTTACGGTCCATTGAACAAAACGCCCCGAGCTGCCACAATTGTGCGGCTCGACGGCTTGGCCTTGGATGAAGCCATATCGCAAGGGTTAAGCCTTGTGATAGGAGCGGGCTGACCTGCATCTAGGTCCAAAATAGGACCGGGGGAAAAAACTCTCCGGCGAACGACTAAGCCATTTATGAAGAATGTGGAATGAAGAGCGACACCAGGAAAGCAGCCCCGCTGTCCATCAATATCGCGCATGAATCAGATGACGCGCTGATCGTCCGGACAGCTTGGCTGTACTATATGGCCGGGTTGAACCAGGAAGAGACTGCGGCGAAGCTGGGTCTGCACCGTACCCGCGTCAACCGTCTTCTGGCTGAGGCGCGCGAACGTGGGCTGGTGACGATCACCATCCAGCATGAAAGCGCCCGCGAGCTTGCGACCGAGCAGGAAATCGCCCAATTCTACGGGCTCGACTTCTGCCTCGCGACGCCGCTTATCGGCTTCGAGGATGTCGCCGGCAACCCGACGCTGACCGCCGCGCAAGGCATGATCGCCCGTCGTGCCGTCGGCAGTGCCGGTGCCAATTTCCTGCGCGGAAAGCTGGCGCAGGGCCCCATCACCGTTGGCGTCAGTTGGGGACGCACGATCGAACAGGTGGCCTTGCACCTGTCAGGCGTGCGCAACCCCGAAGCGCATTTTGTTTCGCTGATGGGATCGCTGACCCGCAACTCCGCCTCCAACCCCTTTGAAGTCGTGCAGGCGCTGGCGGCGCGTACCGGCGGCGAAGGGCATTTCATCCCGGTGCCCTTCATCGCCGATTCCGAGGCCGATCGCGACGTGCTCGCCTCTCAGCGCAGCGTCGTCGACGCGCTGGCGCTCGCTGAGAATGCCGATCTCTACATCGCGAGCCTGGGTGAGCTGTCGGAAAACTCCTCGCTCCGCACGCAGAATATGATCTCGTCGGATGAGTTGCGGCAGGCGGCCGAAGCGGGCGCCGTCTGCGACACGATGGGTAAACTTTTTGCGCTCGATGGGCGGCCGATCGACCATGACATCAACAACCGCACCATCGCGGTGAAGATCGAGGCTCTGCGGGGCCGCGATGTCGTGCTGCTCTGCGGTGGCATGGAGAAGATCGGAGCCTTGGAAGCCGTTTTGCGCAGCGGGTTGATCCGTGGCTTGATCATCGACGGCGACACCGCGCGCCTGCTGGCACAACGCTGCCGCCCGGTGTGATGGACGACAATCGGCGGTCAGGCACAGAAACGAGCCTGCCCGCCGAGACGCGATCAACTGAAAACCGACCCAAAGTCAGTGTCTCCAAACTCGCGGTCGCTGGCTTGGCGCTTATGATCGCGGGTCTCGGCGTCGTGACCTCCAAACCAAAAAAAAACCGCCGGCTGCCGCCACCCAGGCCGCGCAAACCGGTCGATCTCGACCGCTATCTGGGGCAATGGCACGAATTCGCGCGCTATACGGCCTGGTTCGAACGTGGCGCCGAAGCCGTGACGGCAGAATATTCGCGTCGCCCGGACGGTCTCATCCGGGTCGTCAACATATCACGCCAGGGCGCACCGACAGGACCTTTGCGCTGGGCAGAAGCGAAAGCGCGGCCGGTGCCGGGCAGCGACAATACCAAGCTCAAACTCGCCTTCTTCGGATCCTTCTATTGGGGGGAGTATTGGGTGCTAGACCATGCGGAGGACTATGCCTGGTCCATCGTGGGTGAAAGCTCCCGCCGCTATCTTTGGATTTTGACGCGCAGCCCCTTCCCTGCCCCCGAGCTGCAGAGCCTGCTTTTGGCCCGCGTCCAGTCTTTTGGGTATGATCCCTCCCGTCTGCATATGACCTTGCACGCCTCCGCCTGATCACCATGGCGTTTGCGGGCAAACTGCGCCATCTGCGGCCCTTCTGTTCCTCCCCAGTGTTAGTTAAGCTGAATACCGAGTGTGCTTACAGGGTTTGAACTTCGCTACGCGCTGGCCGGGCGGTCAAGCGAAGTTCAAATCCGGCACACTAGGGGAGGAATAAAAATGATCGAAAAATCCAAGGCCGTTTCGCCTCTATCCCGCACCGCCATGGCCTATGTTCTGGCCGGTGGCCGCGGTAGCCGCCTGATGGAAATGACCGACCGACGAGCGAAACCCGCCGTCTATTTCGGCGGCAAATCGCGCATCATCGACTTTGCTCTCTCCAATGCTCTGAATTCCGGTATTCGCCGTATTGCTGTTGCAACGCAATATAAGGCCCACAGCCTGATCAGGCATATGCAGCGCGGCTGGAACTTTCTGCGCCCCGAGCGCAACGAAAGTTTTGATATTCTGCCCGCCAGCCAGCGCGTCAGCGAAACCCAATGGTATGCCGGCACCGCGGATGCCGTCTTCCAGAACATCGACATCATTCAGGACTATCGGCCGGAACATATCGTCATCCTGGCCGGCGATCATATCTACAAGATGGATTACGAGCTCATGCTGCTGCAGCACGAGGACAATAACGCCGATGTCACCGTCGCCTGCCTGGAAGTAACGAAAGCGGAGGCCACCGGCTTCGGCGTCGTCGCGGTGGACGAGAGCGACCGGATTGTTTCTTTTCTGGAAAAGCCCAAAGACCCGCCGACGATGCCGGGCAATCCGGACATGTGTTTCGCCAGCATGGGCATCTACGTCTTTCGCACGAAGTTTTTGTTCGACCAGTTAAGGCGTGACGCGGAAGACCCGAATTCCAGCCGAGATTTCGGCAAGGACATTATTCCGTTCCTGGTCGATCAGGGTCGCGCCTTCGCGCATCGCTTCACGCAATCCTGTGTGCGCTCGGCCGATCATGCCGAAACCTATTGGCGCGATGTCGGCACGATCGACGCCTATTGGCAGGCCAATGTCGATCTGACCGATGTCGTGCCGCCGCTTGACCTCTATGATAAAAGCTGGCCGATTTGGTCCTATGCCGAGCTGACACCGCCTGCGAAATTCGTCCATGACGTGGGTGAGCGCAGGGGTGAGGCCGTCGCCTCCCTCGTCTCCGGCGGTTGCATCGTCTCCGGCGCGCGGGTGCGACGTTCGTTGCTATCGACCGGGGTTCATGCGCGGTCCTATGCCACCGTCGAGGGCGGTGTCATCCTTCCGTACGCCACCATCTCCCGCTACGCGCATCTGACCAATGTCATCGTCGATGCCGGCGTGACGATCCCGGAAGGTCTTATCGTCGGGCAAGACCCGGAGCATGATGCGCAGCGCTTCCGCCGCAGCGAAGGCGGAATTTGCCTTATCACCCAACCGATGATCGATGCGCTGAATTTATGAAAAAAATCGAGCTCCTGTCGATCACATCCGAATTCTTTCCGCTCATCAAAACAGGCGGATTGGCGGATGTGGCCGGCGCCCTGCCCGCCGCCCTCGCCCCGGAAGGGGTCAATGTCACGACGCTTCTGCCCGGCTATCCCGCGGTCATGAAAGCGTTGCAGGAGGGTGAGCCGGTTCATGAGGTCAGCGACCTTTTCGGCGGCCCAGCCTGGCTATGGCGTGGGCGATGCGGCAAGGCACCGCTGATCGTTATCGACGCGCCGCATCTGTTCGACCGGCCCGGCAACCCCTATCTAGACGCCAGCGGGCGCGACTGGCCGGACAATCCGCAGCGCTTCGCGGCCCTTGCTTATACCGGCGCCGCGATCGCGCGCGGGCTGATGCCAGGCTATCTGCCCGATGTCGTGCATGGGCATGACTGGCAGGCCGGGTTGATGCCGGCCTATCTGCATTTCAGCGGTGATGCGGCGGATGCCGGCACAACGCGGCCGCCGAGCGTGATGACCGTTCATAACCTCGCCTTTCAGGGCCTATGCGATCCCGGTCTGCTCGGTGCGCTACGCCTGCCGCCACAGGCTTTCTCGATTCAGGGTGTGGAATATTTCGGCCGCATCAGCTTTCTGAAGGCTGGGTTGCGGTTGGCCAATCACGTCACCACCGTCTCTCCCACCTATGCGCGCGAAATCTGTACGCCCGAAGGCGGTATGGGTTTGGACGGATTGCTGCGCGGCCGCGGTACGGCCTTGAGCGGCATTCTGAACGGTATCGACACGGATGTCTGGAACCCGGAAACCGACGCCGCTCTGCCGCAGCGCTTTTCAGAGGGGAGGCTGAACGACCGCACTGCCAACAAGGCAGCGCTCTGCGCCCGCTTCGGGCTGGAGCCGGACCGTCTGCTGTTCGGTATCGTCAGCCGCTTGACCACACAAAAGGGCCTGGACCTGCTGCCCGCGAGCCTGTCCACCCTGCGCGCCATCGGCGCGTCCGTCGTCGTTCTCGGCGCGGGCGCGCCAGAGCTGGAACGCGCCTATGCCCAGGCCGCGCGCCCCGGAGAGATGGGGCTGTTCCTGGGCTATGACGAAGCGCTGGCACATCTGATCTATGCTGGCACGGACGCGTTGCTGATCCCGTCGCGCTTCGAGCCCTGCGGCCTGACCCAGCTTTGCGCCATGCGCTATGGCTGCCTGCCGGTGGTGACGCGCGTCGGCGGCCTTGCCGATACGGTGATCGACGCGAATGAGGCCGCCATCGGCGCCGGTGTCGCGACGGGCTTCCAGATGGACCATACGGATAGCGCCAGCCTCGACCTCGCTTTGCGGCGCGTCGCCCATGTCTGGGGCGATCGCACAGCCTGGGAGAGGATGCAACGCAACGCGTTGACGGCCGAAGTCGGCTGGAGCCGCTCGGCCGCTCGTTACGCCGAGCTCTATCGCGGGCTTGTCGCATAGAGCGTTTCCTGTTCGCTTACGCTCACAGATACCGCTCTAGATTATTGTTTTTGCGAGCATCTTCACACAGTCAGATGGTTCCATCTGACTGTGATCTGCTCTAACTCGGCTTTCGTGCGGGCAGGAACAGACGCGCCCAGGCCCAGACACGACCGATGCCTGCCACCCCCAGAAGGATCGCGCCCCAAAGTGCCAGGCTGAGGAACTGACTGACGTTCAGCAGATTGGCGGCGGTCGAGACGAGTTGCAGGACGATCAGCGACATCACCAGACCGCTGACCTTGCCGAAGCCGCCCGCCGGGTCGATGCCGCCCAACACAGCGGCCAGGATGGTGATGAGCAGGTAGCTCTCGCCGTAAGCGGCATTGGCCGAGTTGAACCGCGCCATCATGAGCAGTCCGGCGACCGCCGAAAGCAGCGCCGACAGCAGATAGACGCGTACCAAAACCCGCCGCGTATCGATGCCGGAATAGCGCACGGCTTGAAGGTTGGAGCCGAGCATCGTCACCCTTTGGCCGAAAGGCGTGCGGGTCAACAGCACGCCCATAGGGATGGCGATGACCGCAAAGACGAGCAGCACCACCGGCACGCCGAGGATGGAGCCATTGCCGATAAAGACCATAAAGGGTGGGAAGCCCGCGATGACCCCGCCATGGGTGAGGCCGACCGCAATGCCCTTCACCATCGTCATGGTGCCAAGCGTCGCCAGAATGGGCGAGACGCCCAGATAGGCGATGACCGTACCGTTGAGGAGACCGACCATCGCGGCGACACCGAAGGCCGCGACCAGTGCCGCGATATGCCAAAGCAAGACGCTGGCGTCTGAACCACTGACGCCGAAATGGGTGAAGACAAAGGCGGCGGCGAGCGCGGACAGATTGGCCGTCGCGATAATCGACAGATCGAGCCCGCCTGAGAGCAGCGGTACCATCATGGCAAGCGAAAAAATGGCAAGCTCCGGCAGCTGAAACGCCATGGAACGAATGGCAGCGCCATTGAACAGCCGATGGCCAAGCAGCACCCCGAACAGAAACATCAGCAACAGGAACAGGACCGTGAGGCGCAGAAGCACCGGGCCCGGCTTCCAGAGCCGAGCCGCAGCCGCCCTTGCCGGCGGCGCGGTATAAGTCACCATGCTCGGCTTACTCATGCCATCACCCGTCTGACGCCAGCGCGCTGCCGCTGACGTTCCAGCGCCAATGCGCTCACGGCGATGAGAATAACGGCGCCGGTGAAGCATTCGGACCAATAGGATTGCACGCCAAGCAGCAGTAGACCGTTCTGCAGGAACGCCAGCAGCATGACGCCCAGAATGGTGCCGAAAACCGTGCCGACACCCCCCGTGAGGCTGGCGCCGCCCAGCACGACCGCTGCCAGCACATCCAGCTCTCGCCCGACCAGCGCATTGGGCGAGACCGATTGCGCGTCCTGCGCCTGGACCAGCGAGGCCATGCCCGCGACGAAACCCATATAGCCGTAAACGAGAAGATTGAGCCGGAAGACCTTGATGCCGACGCGCTGCGCCGCATCCTTGTTGCTGCCCAGCGCATAGATCTGCCGTCCGATATTGGTGCGCGTCAGCAACAGCGCCGTCAGCACAAAGGCGGCAATCAGCCCGATCATCTGTAGGTTGAAGATATAAGGGTTGCCCTGCTTGTCGGTATAGACGACCCAGTTGGCGCCATTCACGAACCAGTCGGGCAGCGCGAAAATCTCATTCCCATGCGTCACGAACATCAATAGCCCGAAGAAGACATTCAGCGTCGCGATGGTGACGATGATGCTGGAAAGGCCGAGCGTGCCGATAAGAACGGCGTTGATCAGGCCACAAGCAATACCGACGACAGCGCAGATCAGAATCACTTCGATCCAGCCGATGTGATATTGGTTGGCGATCGTCATCGCGACATATTGCGCGACCGAGGCGGAGGCGGTGAAGGAGATATCGATGCCGCCGGAAATCAGCACCACCAGAAGGCCGGCCGCCAGCATGCCTGAGAAGGAATAGGAGGTCAGCAGATCGATCATATTCTGCAGGCTGAGGAAGGACTTTGTCGCCAGCGACAGAAAGATCACCAGCGCCAGCACCACAAGCAGCAGCTTGCCCTCATGACTATGCAGAAGACGCTTGGACAGGTCAGGCATCGATCGCCTCCCGCAGAGAGGTTTCGGAGAGTTGCGCCGGATGGAACTCCCCCTTCACGCGCCCGCCCTGCATGACCAGGATGCGATGCGCGTGATAGAGCACTTCCGGGATTTCGTCGGAGATCATCATCACGGCCATGCCTTCCGCCGCGAGACGTTTAACGATGGCATAGATGCCGTCCTTGGCATTGATGTCGACACCGACGGTCGGGCTGTCGAGAATGAGCACGCGCGGCTGGGTCGCCAGCCATTTGGCGATGACGACGCGTTGCTGATTGCCGCCCGAAAGCGTGCGGACCGGATTCTCGGGGTCCGAGACCTTGATGCCCAATTGCTCGATCCCTTGCCACACGGCGCTGCGCGTTCGGTCCCCGCTGAGAAGCCCGGCAGCGCCCGTGAGTTTGTCGAGCGTGGACAGCACGATATTCGACGCAATCGGCTGTTCCAGCACCAGGCCCAGCGACAGCCGGTCTTCCGAAACATAGGCGATGCCGTGGTCGATCGCCGCGCGATTGGACGTAAGGCTGACGGGCGCGCCGTCCAACCTTATCTGCCCGCGATCCGGTGGCCTCATGCCAAAAAGGGAAAGAGCCAATTCCGTGCGGCCGGAGCCGAGCAACCCGATGACGCCAAGGATTTCCCCTTGCCGAATGTCGAAATTGATATCCTCGAAATCCCCGCGCCGTGACAGACCTCGCACCGAGAGCATGACGGGCGCGGCCGACAGATCCGGCACGACGACCTTGTAGTCGAATTCATGACCGGTCATGAGCGTGCCGAGCCGCCTGGGCGTCATATCCTTCGCGTCCCAGGTGCCGAGCTTGCGACCGTCACGCAGCACCGTCACGCGCTCGGCAATCTCCATCACCTCATCCAGCCGATGGCTGACAAAGACGACCGCGATGCCGCGACGCTTCAATTCCCGTGTGATGTCTAGCAGCGTATCGACTTCGGTACGGGTGAGCGAGGCCGTCGGTTCGTCCATGATGACGAGCCGCGCTTCCGCCGCCAGCGCGCGGCAGATGGCGACAAGCTGACGCTGTGCGATGGACAGTTCGCCGACCAGCGCGTCGAGATCGAGGGAAACGCCAAGCCGCGCAATGACGGCCTCCGCCTTAGCCCGCAGGCGCTGTTTGCCCGCCCCGCGCAAGCCCCGCAGATGCTGGGCGAAGGCGATATTCTCGGCGACCGTCAGATCGGGGAATAGTGACAGGTCCTGATAGATCACCTGAACGCCGATACGCGTACTCTCGGCCGGTGTCAGATGCGTATAGCGCTGACCGTCGATGACGATCTCTCCACCGGAATCGGGTGGTTGTACGCCGGAGATGATCTTGATCAAGGTCGATTTGCCGGAACCGTTCTCGCCCGCCAGGCAATGCACCTCTCCGGCGCTGATGGTCAGATCCACATCGGCCAGCGCCGTCACGCCGCCGAAATGCTTGGAAATTCGAGCCAGGTTAATGAAGTCAGGCATTCGCGGCCCCTTATTGTGTCGGCAATCGGCCGGTCACCGGACCAGCCGATTGCCTCATCTCACAGTCCGGTGGCGGCGATGGTGCTGTCGATATTCGCTTTATCGAATGTCAGAATGCGGTCGACGCTGATCAGCTTGTTGGCGGCATCGACCGTCGCTTTGCCCATGCCAGGAATTTCCATGCCGGTCTCAAACTTCGCGCCCTGCAACTGCAGGCTTGCGACCGCGACCATGGCATAGCCGGCGTCCTTCGGGCTCCAGAGGAAACCCTGGCGGATGACACCAGCTTCGATCAGCGGTTTCGCCTGGCTGGGAATGACCGTGCCGACGATGGAGATCTTCTTCTGCAGATGCCGCTGGCGCACGATATTGCCCGAGCCGATCGGCCCGTTGGAGCCGAATCCCAGAATGCCGCGCACATTCGGGTAGCCCTGCAGGACTTCACGCGTCACCTGCTCGGACGTGTCGATCTCATCCGCGCCGGGAAAACGTGAGGTCGCCAGCTTCATGTTGGGATAGTTCTTGAGCTGATAGGCGATGGCCGCATCCGCCCATTTGTTGTGAAGCGGCGTCGTCAGCGTGCCGACATAGATGACGTATTCACCCGTCTCTCCCATATCCTGGGCAAGCGCCTTCATCTGCATCTGACCGAAGGCAACCGAATCCAACAATTCCACATCCCAGGTGCGGCCGTCCTGATTGGGACCTTCCTGCGTGATGACAATAATGCCGGCCGCCTGGGCGCGGGCCAGCACCGGCGCCAGCACCTTCACGTCCAGCGGAACAAGGCCCAGCACATCGACCTTCTTCGCGATCTGGTCTTCCACCAGGCGCACCTGCTGCGCGGGGTCGACCGTGACCGGCCCGACCATGGTGGAATTGATATGAAACGTCTCGCCGCCCTCGATGAGGCCCTTCTGCATGAAGTTGAACCAGGGCACGCCCTGGATTTTCACGACAGTCGCCATCACCTTCTCGGTATCGGCGAAACCGCGTCTCGGCATGCCGGCCGCCGCGATCAGCCCACCGAGGACAAGCCCGCCCGCTTGGCGGCGACTAACGAAGGGATTGATGATTTTTGTCATTCTCGATGTCCTTTTTGGATCTTTTC
This sequence comes from Acidisoma cellulosilyticum, assembly GCF_020621385.1. Classification (GTDB taxonomy): domain Bacteria; phylum Pseudomonadota; class Alphaproteobacteria; order Acetobacterales; family Acetobacteraceae; genus Acidisoma; species Acidisoma cellulosilyticum. The sequence continues at coordinate 176,914 of NZ_JAESVA010000001.1, forward strand.
GATTTTTCTAACTCTTAGGCGTTTTATGACTTGGTATGTCTATCAGCCAATGTGTGTCAGCTGTAGCGGCCGGCTTCCCCCTGTTCTGTCTGCGCATAATCTGCGTCTCTCAGCATAGCAAACCATAAACGTTTCAGAAGGGACAGAGCGTTCGCCCGCTCTGTTCTGATTTATTCCGCATAGGAGCGCGGGCAGATGCGCGGCTTGCCCGGCGACAGATGCGCGTTTGCGCAGCCCGCCTGCCAGCATGAGAGACTTGCCAGCGGCGCCGGACGCTCCCAAGCTCACCAAAAGACATGCGCCGAAGATAGCGCTACCGGAGAGGATGAGTGATGACCGCGAGCGACTATTTGCCCCAGGACCTGGACCAGGCGACGCTGATCGGCCGGGTGTTCGACCCTGCCGTGGGCGGCCCCTGCATCGTGCATCTGCGCGGCGACCAGCTGGCCGATATCACGGCCGCCGGCCCCACCGTCTCTGGCCTGCTGGAACGCGAAGACCTGTTGAGCGCGGTGCGCGAGGTCCCGGCAGCCCGCAGCTTCGCGCTGGACGATGTCCTCGCCAATAGCCTCGCCGGCCGGCTGGATGCGCCGCACTTGCTGGCGCCCTGTGATCTTCAAGCCGTCAAAGCCTGCGGCGTCACCTTCGCCCGCTCCATGCTGGAACGCGTCATCGAGGAGCGCGCGCGCGGTGATTATCGCGCCGCGGCGACCATTCGGGCGCAGATCGGCAATGCGATCGGTGGGCAGCTGCGCGATCTCAAGCCCGGATCGGAAGCCGCCGCCCGTGCGAAGACGATGCTGATGGAAGCGGGCTATTGGTCACAATATCTGGAAGTCGGCATCGGGCCGGATGCCGAGGTTTTCACCAAGGCGCCGGTCCTGGCCTCCGTCGGCCTTGGCGCCGAGATCGGCATTCTCAAAAAGTCGAGCTGGAACAACCCCGAGCCGGAGGCCGTGCTGGCCGTGAACAGCCGTGGCGCTATTCTGGGCGCGACGCTCGGCAATGACGTCAACCTGCGCGATATCGAAGGACGCAGCGCGCTGCTGCTGGGCAAGGCGAAGGACAATAACGCCTCCTCCACCATCGGCCCCTTCATTCGGCTATTCGACGAACATTTCACGCTCGATGATGTCCGTAAGCTTGAGATTACGCTGCGGGTGACGGGCGCGAGCGACGGCTATGTGCTGGAAGGTGCCAGTTCCATGAGCGAGATCAGTCGTGATCCGACCGAATTGGTCAGCCATGCCATCGGCGCTCATCACCATTATCCGGACGGGTTCGTGCTGTTCCTCGGCACGCTGTTTGCGCCGATCCAGGATCGCGACACGCCCGGCCAGGGCTTCACCCACAAGACCGGCGACCGGGTGGAAATCGCGGCGCCACAGCTGGGTAGACTGGTCAATACCGTCACCTATGCCGAAGACGCCGCACCCTGGACTTTCGGCATCGGCGCGCTGATGCGCAATCTGGCGGAGCGCAATCTGCTCGGCAAAAGCTGAGCAGATCGCGACCTCGTTTCGTTTATCTCAGCCCACGATCAGGCGGAGTGATCCATCAAACTCCGTCTGATGCCGAAGCTGGCCGTACGCCTTATCCCACACCCCCTGCTGCAGATCCGCGGTCAGGCGCGTGACGAAAGCCTCCTCATAGCCGGGGTCGACGAAGCTCCAGGCCGAATTGGATTTGCGCGCGCCTGGGTCGAGCAGCGCTTCCGGACGGCCGTAATAGGCTTCGCTGAAACCGTCGGTGCAGTCGAAGGGAATAGGCATCGGGATGATGCGGGCATCAGCGCCCAGAGCGGCAGTCAGCACATCCATGGCCGGATAGCGCCGCGCCTCCACCGCGATCATCTCCGGTGCGTAATCCGCGAGCCAAGACCGATGCAGCGCCGCCGGATCGCAGCTAAGGACAAGCACAGGGCCGCGCGTCACGCGCCGCATCTCAGCCAGGCCCTTCTGCAAATCTTGCCATTGATGCACGGAAAAGGTCGCCATGCTGGCGTCGAAGGATGCGTCGGCGAAGGGCAAAGCTTCAGCCGTTGCGTCAATCGCCGTCGCCAGATGCACCGGCCGCTGCGCCCGCATGGCGGCGGAAGGTTCCACTGGCGTCACCGCCCGCGTCGCGGGCTCGTAGGACCCGGCGCCGGCGCCGACATTCAGCACTGTCCGCGCGTCCCCCAGCGCGACTTCGATGAAAGCCGCGATGCGCGGATCCGGCTGACGGTAGGACCGGTAATGGGTGCCTATGACCCCATAATTCGCGTCACCTGCGCTGCCATCCTCATGCCGGTTCATCATGGCCCCGTCTCCTATCGATCCTGCGACTGACGCCAGCCCTACACCTGTGCGCAAAAGCCGATTAGAAGGAGATTTCTCCCATTACCTGTCAGTTTTTCTCACACGATCATGCGCAAACTCCCTCCGCTCTCCGCCCTCCGCGTTTTTGAAGTCGCCGCCCGCACAAGCAGTTATGTGGAGGCAGGGGCCGAACTGGGCCTGACCCATGGCGCCGTCAGCCGCCAGATTACAGCGTTGGAGACATGGCTCGGCCAGCGCCTGTTCGTGCGCATCGGCCGGCGGATGGTGGCGACCCAGGCGGCGCGTGCCTTCGCGATGGAGATCAGCCGGTCCTTCGACCGCATCATGGTCGCAGCCGATGCCTGCGGCCGCCCTTCCGCGCGGCGCGTGCTGCGGGTCAGCGCACCGACAACCTTCGCGATGCGACGGCTGATCCCCCGATTGGAGCATTTCCAAGCCACCTGGCCGGATGTGGAGATCAATGTGACGACGGTCACAATCGTGCAGGAGGAGTTGCGGCGCGGCTTCGATGTCGCGATCCGGCGCGGATCGGAGGCGGAAGCCTGGCCGCAGCACCATGCGGTGGAAGTGCTTGAGGAATACGACACTGTTATCGCGAGCCCGGCTTTTCTGGCGGAACACGGTATCCGCTCGCCGCAGGATATTCTCGACAAGCCGCTGATCGCAACGGAAACCCGGCCAAGGGACTGGGCGGATTGGCTGAATGCCGCCGGCCTGCCGCACCCGACTGGGCGGCGGCAGGTTTTTGATCATTTCTTCATCTCCCTGCAGGCGATCGGCGACGGGTTCGGCCTTGGTATCGGCGCTTTTCCGTTGATCGAGCGCGAGGTCGCTCTGGGACGGCTGTCGACACCCTTCCCCGACATCCGCGTTCCCCGCCGGGGCTATGTGGCGCTGATTCCCTTCGATGCCGATAAGTCACCGGCGTTGACCGGCTTCGTGGAATGGCTGGTCGCAGAAGGAAAAACGTGAATTGGCTAAAGCAGTTTTTGCAATAGCGCGAACAATAGACGGCTTTCCTCCGCCGTCAGCGGGGCCAGGGTTTCCCGCGTGATGGCAGCAGCGGCGGCGAGGTTGCGCTCCGTCATCGCCTGACCTTCCGCTGTCAGATCAACCAGAAGCTTGCGTCGGTCATCAGCGTCGGGCGTGCGGATGACAAGGCCGCGGGCTTCCAGCCTGTCCACCGTGCCTTTGACGGTGGCGGCATCCATGCAGACCGCCCGGCCGAGGGCCGATTGCGATGTGCGGCCGATTTCATTGAGCTTGGCCAGCGCTGCCCATTGCATCGGCGTCAGACCATCTCCAATGCGCTCGGCGAAAATCCCGGTATGCCGCTGGGTCACCTGACGGAACAGAAAACCGATCTGCTCATCCAGCACATAGGCCCGGTCGATCACGTCCGCTGACATGCTAACGCAACCCGTCCTGGCCGATGATATCGGCCGCCGCCAGACCGCCGACACGAGCGAGCGGCCTTCCGCTATCCGTCACCACGACCGCGACCAGAATCTCATTCGCGCGCGGGGCGTCCGCGATGCTGACCTCCATGGCGTCGAAATGGCTGCGCACATAGGCAGCGTTGCGATGGCCGAGCGGCACGTCGATCACCGTCCCCATCGTCCCGCGCTTCTTGGCCGAAGGCACCAATGCAACGCCGCCGCCCAGCACGTTCCGCATCGGCGCACCCAGCTTAGGGTGGAGGATGGCGGCCGCGTGTTCGATCTCCCCCGCCTCCCCCACCACGGCCGCCTTGCCGTAGCTCTCGGCTGCGTCCGGCGCGATGCCGAGCGCCGCGACCGCACGTTGCGTCAGCAGTGCGCCCAATTCAGCACCGATCTCGATCAGCGGTGACAGATCGGCCGTAAACTGCCCCGCAAAGGGATTGGCGATGACGGCGATGGCCGCCGCGCGACGTGTCGGTGGATTTATCGTCTCACCCATCTCGACCAGGATTTCATCGGTGATGGTGACAATCTTGCGGATGGCAAGCGTGCTCATCGCAACCCGTCCTGGCCCTTGATGTCATCGGCCGCCAGGCCACCGACACGGGCGTGGATGCGCGCGCCCGTTGTCATGACAAGGACGAGCGCCAGTTCATCGGCACGCGGACCGTCCGGCACGCCGACTTCCATCGCGTCGAAATGGCTGCGGACATAGGATGCGTTGATATGGGTCACCGGAATATCAAGCCGCGTGCCGGGACCGCCAACCTTCTTGGCCGAGGGCACGATGGCCTTCGCGTCGCCCAGCACCGCCCGCATGGCATAGCCGCCCGGCACATGCCAAAGGGCGCCATGCTCCAGTTCCCCGGCCGCGCCCACGATGGCGCCCTTGCCATAGCCTTGCACGGCCTTAGGGTCGCCGCCGAGGGCCTTGACCAGCGCCTGCGCCATCTCCACGCCCAACGGCTCCAGGGTTTTCATGAAGAAGGAAATCTCCTCGACGTAGCGCCCGGCAAAAGGATTGGCAATGACGCTGATCGCCGCCGCGCGGCGTAGCGGAATCGCGGCAACCGGGCCGCCTTCGTGGAAGATCTCCTCGACCGTCAGCAGGCGCTTGCGCAATTCGATATCAGCCATGGTTCGTTTCCCTTGTCACGCAGGTCTCGCCCTGCAGATGCAAAGCGGCCCGTTCGATCAATCCCTCGGCGCAGAGCCTATCGGCCATCGCCACACCGCCCGCCAGTGCTTCTGTTTTCTCGGCCAGCGACAAAACCCCGACGTCGCGGGTAACCAGACTATCACCCAGGTCGCTGTCGGGCTGAATCCTATTGGCGGGCAAGCGCTGAACGAGCGGATGGTGCGGCAGATCGACCGCATTGGCGATGACGGTCGCAGCCGCATCCGCCATCGCAGCGGTGCGCGCCAGCACGGTGACGGCATCCGCGATACCGAGCGAAAAGCTGCGACCGTGACGGCCGCTGGTGGCCAGACCGCGCGCGGTATCCTCATGCGTCAGCGTAAAGCGGCCGAAAAGATCAATGCCGCCCAGTTCCGGCTTCGTCACCATGCCAATGGCCAGGGACCGGCCGGGCGATAGATGGAGCGCGATGTCGCCGCCATTATTCACCGCCGCCCGGTCGAGCGGCCCGGCTTCGAGCATGGCCGCCAAGATTTCCTCCGCCACCGCGCCCGCGACGGCCGCCATGGGCGTGATGAAGCCATATACGGCGAGTGGCTCGACCGCCGCCCGCATCCGGCATGCGATCATGCCTGTGGGCCTAGCCGTTTCAGGTGTCACGCCCTGCCGCAGTAAGGGCAATTCGGCGCAAAGCTCATCCAGCACCGTCACGAAACGTGCCTGCGCCGCGCGATAGGCTTGTTCCACGGCATCCGTGCCGCCCTCGGCCATGATGACAAGGTCGATCGGCCCGTCCTGCAAGTGCAGGCGTGGCAAGCCGCTTGCCGCTGTCTGCGGCATGAGCCGCGCTACCGCACGGCCAGCCATCGTCAGTGCTTTGTCATCGGCAAAAGCGGCCAAGGATTCTCCGACATCTGCGGTGCGAAGCGATGCGGGGTGGCGGTGTCAAGCGCGCTCGCCTGTTTGACATGATCCATATAGCCGCCCATGGCCGCGTAATCGGCGAGCGGCAGGGTGAATTCGATGGGGGCTACCAAGGCCGGCGTAGGCACATAGCCGAAGGCATTGTCCGGCAGTTTCAGGACATCGACCATGAAGGTTATGCCGCCGCCGGGCCAAAGATAGACCGGCGCACCGCCACAGGTCAGCCGCGTGATGCTGCGCCCGACCGATTGCGTCAGCCGCACGGGATTATCCGTGACACCAGCGCGCAGAGACCCGCCGGCCCCGCCGATAAACAGCACGCTGCAAAGTGCCGGCTCGCAATTCTCCGCGATACGCTCGACCGATTCCTGAAGCTCAGGCGGCATCTCCTGCTGCACAGGGCGGAGATCATTGTCCAACACGTAATAGCCGTAATGCTCGCCCGTCGTGCTGACCATCAGCATGCGGATACCGGCCCGCGCATGTTTGGCGTCGAAAGGATCGAGAATGGACAGCGGGTCCGAAATATCGGTGCCGCCCCAACCTGTGCCGGGATGCGCCACCTGAAAATAGCGGCCGGGGGTGGAGCGGCGGCCGCGCATGCGAATGCCCGTCGGTTGCACGCCCAGCAACTTGCCGCCCTGATGCTCGGACAATACCCCGGTGATATGATCATCGACGACGACGACCTCATCGACCTTGCCCAGCCATTGCGGCGCGAAGATGCCGATGGTGGCGGAACCGCAGCCGACGCGCATGCGCGTTTCCATCACATCATTGACGATGGGCGCTTTTCCAGCCTGAACGATCACCGTCGCGCCGTCATCGATGGTGAGTTCCACGGCCTGCTTATTGGACAAAGCGAGCAGCGTATCGCAGGTGACGCGGCCTTCCTTCTTGCCGCCGCCGGTCAGATGTCCGACACCGCCGAGGGAGAGCATCTGCGACCCGTATTCCCCGGTCGTGACATGGCCGATGGGCTCACCCTTCGCGCGCACGATCGACCGCTCATTGCCCAGATGCCGGTCGGTGTCGATCTTGATTTTGACACCGCAATAGCTGAACACGCCTTCGGTGACGACGGTCACCATATCGACGCCGTCGACATCGGTCGCCACGATGAAGGGCGCGGGCTTGTAGTCCGGATAGGTCGTACCAGCCCCGATGGCGGTGACGAACGTATCCGCGCCGCGCACCAATCTGCCGTCCCAATCCTCGGTCGGCTGAAGCGAGACCATGGGCGTGCCGTGCGCGTGGGCCGCTTCCAGCAACACGAGCGGATCGACACGCACCAGCAGGCCATCGGCATTGGCATAGCGGTCACAGGCACCGGCAAGGCCTGGGCGAATATTGCACATGACCGGACAGGCATCGCAGCGAATGGTGGCGGTAGGATCAGCCATCTTTTTGTTCCTCACGGACCAGCATGGAAGGCGGTTGCGCGAAGGCGGGAAATCGTTTTGTCCAGATCAGCCCATTCCGGCTGACCGGGTGCATATTGGCGACGCAGGAAGCGCACCAGATCGGCAATCTGGCTATCCGACAATACCGGCCCGAAACCCGGCATGGGGCCGAGATTGGCGACGGCCGGCTTCGGCACACCGCCCAGAATGGTGCGGATCAGATTATCCGGACTGGCACTTTGCAGATTGCTGTTGAAAGCAAGGTTGGGCTTCACGCCAAACAGCGGCGGCGCGGTGGGCGCGTGGCAGACCGCGCAAGCGCCCTGAAAGATGCGTCCGCCCGGACCGGCCGAGGGCAGCATCGCGCCGGCATTGCGCGCGTCCGCAGTGTCAATCGCCACTTTCTCAGCCTCGACTGACACCGGCGGCAGATCGCTTGCCAGATAATGCGCCATCGCGCGCAAGTCGCTGTCGGGCAGGGCCTGCAATTCATGAATGACCGGCGCCATGGGACCGGCCGCCGGGCCATGCAACGGCGAGAAACCGGTGCGGAGATAGGTGAAAAGCTCGCCCTCGCTCCAGGGGATCGGCGCGCGGGACAAGCTGGACAAGGCCGGCGCTTCCCAGCCTTCCGCCACACCGCCCGCATAGCGCTGGCTCGCGATTTCAGCGCCCAGCGCATTGCGCGGCGTATGGCAGCTGCTGCAATGGCCCAGGCCTTCGACCAGATAGGCGCCCCGGTTCCAATCCGCGCTGCGCGCCGGGTCCGGCTGATAGGCGCCGGTCTTAAGATAAAGCGCGTTCCAGCCCGCCATCAGCGGCCGGATATTCATCGGAAAGGCGAGCTTGTTCGCCGGTATTGTCGCGACAACCGGCGTCTGCGCCATCAGGTAGGCGTAGATCGCTTCAAGGTCTTCATCTGTGGTCTTGGTGAAATGGTCATAGGGAAAGACAGGGTAAAGGTGCTGGCCATCCTGGCCGATGCCCTGCCGCATGGCGCGTTTGAAGGCATCGAAGGACCAGGTGCCGATGCCGGTTTGCACGTCCGGCGTCAGATTGGTGCTGAAGATGGTGCCGAAGGGCGTTTCCAGCGGCAGACCGCCGGCCATCGGCTGCCCGCCTTCCGCCGTGTGGCAGACGGCGCAATCTCCGAGTGCGGCGAGCATCTTCCCACGCGCGATGGTCGAAGCCGAATAGAGCGTAGGGTCCGGTCCCGCGATCGGCGCCATCGCGCTGCGGATGGGCAAGGCCAGCGTGCCGATGCCCACGAGCCCGGCAAGGCCAAGGCCGAGCCCAGCCCAAAGCCCGCGCTTCTTCGCCGGCGGCGGCGCGGGCAGAGCCATCGGTGCCGGCGGTGACGTGATACCCGCCGCTTCCAGACCGGCGCGCACACGTTCCGGCGTGAACGGCAATTCCCGAAAGCGCACGCCAGTCGCGTCATAGATGGCATTGGCTATGGCGGCGGCGCTGGGGACGGAGGCCGATTCGCCGACGCCAAGCGGCGGCTCCTGCTGTCTGTCCATCATCAGCACATCGATGGGCGGAATCTCGGGGAAGGTGATCATGGGGTAGCCGCCCCATTCCTTCGTCTCCACCGCGATCTGGTTGAAGGTTACCTCCTCCTTCAGCACACGGCTGATGGATTGGATGACATTGCCGTGGATCTGATGCTGCACCCCGGCAGGGTTGATCATCAGCCCGGAATCCTGACCGACCGTTATCTTTGTCAGGGCAACGTCGCCGGTCGTCTTATTGACCTCGACATCGGCGACCCAGGCGGACCAGGCCGCCGGCACGCCGGGGAACTGGCCATGGACGTAAACGGCATAGGCAAAACCGCGGCCGCGCAGAATGTCACCCTCACCGCCGAGCGTCCCGGGTTCGGTATGCGGCACCCAATCGACCCGATCCGCCATGGCCTTGACCAGATCGACGGCACGCGGGTCATGCAGATAACGCAACCGGTATGCGATCGGATCGACTTTCGCGACGGACGCCGCCTCGTCGATCCAGCTTTCATGCGCGAAGGAATTCGGCATGGATGACACGCCGCGCAGCCAGGACGCGCGGACAATGGGCGCCATGTCATGCGCCGTCGCCCGCAAGGCGCCATAGCTGTAGGGCGGGATCGCCGTGCGGTCGCCCATGGTGAAGACCATCGGCACGGGCGGTATGACGCCGGTCAGAAGTGACGCTAATAATGGCGCGCCGTTGGACGGGTAACGGACGGAAAAGTCGTAGGACGCGACATCGCCCGCCGCATCCAGCCCACCGCGCACCTCCATGAGCTGCGCGGTACCCTTCGGCTCCCAGGCCGTTTCCTGCTCGCGCGTCAATTGCACACGCACCGGGCGGCCGACCGCGCGGGACAACAAGGCCGCGTCTCCACCGACATCGTCGGCGCAATTGCGGCCGTAGCAGCCGGCGGCCTGCAGACGAATGATGTCGATCTGGCCCTCGTCCATGCCCATGAGCTTCGCCAGATCGGCGCGCAGCATATGCGGGTTCTGCGTGCCGGACCACAGCGTCAGCTTATCAGCGCGAAAGTCCGCGACGGTGCAGGAAGGCCCGATGGACCCATGCAGGTGATAGGGCCAGACATAGGTGCGGTCCATCGGCTGTGCCACGGCCGCGCGCACAGCCTCCACATCGCCGCGATGGCTGAGTTCGCGCGGCGTGCTCGGGTTTTCCCGCAGCGCGGTCGGGATATCGGTGAGGTCCCGCAGATGCGGAATGGGCTTCCAGGTCACGCGCAAACGTTCGGCCGCGCGGGCCGCCTGCTCCTCCCGCTCTGCCACGATGCCGATGAAATCACCGATGACGACCACGGCCAGGATACCGGGCAGATCGGCGATGGATGACTGGTCGACGCCGATCAGGCTGGTGCCGACGAAATCGCCGACATCGACGCCGGCATAGGGCGGACGCACCACATGGCCGTGCAGCATGTCCGGCACGCGAACGTCATGCACATAGACCAACCCACCGGTCGCCTTGGCCGGCAAATCGACGCGCGCCGCCTTCTGTCCGACGACGCGATAGTCGGCCACAGGCTTGAGCGGCGCTTCCGGATCGATCCGCAGGATGATGCGGTCATCCCCGATCAGATCGCCGTAGGAGAGCGCGCGATTATCCGGCACAGGCGGCGTGACGACGCCATCGGTGATGCTGAGGTCGCTGACCGGGACAGCAAGCCGTTCAGCCGCACGGGCCAGAAGCGCGGCCCTGGCCGTGGCCGCAGCCCGCGCCAAAGGCTTGGCGCTGATCTGGATGGTTTCCGACGCGATCGTCGGTCCCTGGTTGGGCGTGCGCTCGGTATCGCCCAGCACCACTGTCACGCGCGGAAAAGCGACGTCCAATTCCTCTGCCACGATCTGGCCGAGCGCGGTGCCGATGCCGGTGCCGAGATCGACATGGCCGTTAAAGGCCGTGACCCGACCGTCCCCCGACACGATGACGAAGATTTCGACGTCATCCGGGGAAGTCGCGCCCAGCTTGTCGCGGACCACGGCAAGCTGACTGCCGGTCGCCAGATAATCCGCGGTGGTGCGCGGCTCCGTCATGGCGCCATCATCTGCATCGCGCGTTTCGCCGCGCGGAGAATTTCGACATGAGCGCCGCAGCGGCAAAGATTATAGCGCAGCGCCTCGGTGATGGTCGCGTCACTCGGCTGCGTCTCGCGCGCGAGCAAGGCCGCCACCGTCATGATCATGCCGTTGAGGCAATAGCCGCATTGCGCGCCTTCCTCCGCAATGAAGGCCGCCTGCACCGGATGCGGCTTCTCTGGCGTGCCGAGTCCTTCCAAGGTGGTGATCTCCCGCCCCTCCACCAGCCCCACGGGCAAGCAGCAGGCGCGGGCGGCAACATCGTCGACAAGCACCGTGCAGGCACCACATTCGCCGAGACCACAGCCGTATTTAGGGCCATTCAGGCCAAGGTCGTTGCGCAGGATGAAGAGAAGCGGCGTATCCTCCGCGAGGGTGAGCGCATGCTGCCCGCCATTGACGCGCAGCGTCACCGACCGCATGGCCAGCGACCCTTGCTACCCTGCGATCCTGTCCCGCTGCCCTGCCGCATGGCCTAGCCTATACCCGATCGTTTGTATGCATACGATCATGGGTCGAGGCTCAGGCGGGTGTCAATGAGTTTCGGGCAGTTTGACGGCAGGGACAGTGCGTTGCGTCAGCCCACCATACGAAAGCCGACGACCAGCAGGACGGCCGCCAGGGCGACACGCAACGCGCGGTCCGGCATTTTGGTCGACCACAGGCTGCCCAGGATGACGCCGGGAATGGAGCCGAGCAGCAAGGTTCCGACGAGGTCGAAATTGACGTCGCCCAGCCACCAATGCCCGGCACCGGCCAGAAGCGTCAGCGGCACGGCATGGGCAATGTCAGAACCGACGATCCGCGCCGGCTGCAGTTTGGGATAAAGCACGATCAGCGCCGTGACGCCGATGGCGCCGGCCCCGACCGAGGTCAGCGTCACCATGACGCCGAGCACGGCGCCGGTCAGCACTGTAAAGAGCAGGCGTTGCCGCTCTCCGATCTCCCCCAGCGTGCTGGAGAAGAGACGCGTCACCTGGGACTGAAAGATGACGAAGCAAGCGGTAATGACAAGAACCACGCCCAACGCGTCATTGAGGAAATGCGAATTGGTATGCGTCACGCCGAAGAAGGCGCAGGCGAGGATCGTGAGCACGGTCATCGGTGCGCTGCCAGCAGCAAGCCGGCCGACGATCCGCCAATCGACGCTGCCGCGGAAACCATGCACGCTGGTGCCGACCGCCTTGGTCGTCGCGGCATAAAGAAGATCGCTGCCGACCGCCGTCGACGGGTGGATGCCGAAGAGAAGGATCAGCAGCGGCGTCATCAAGGAACCGCCGCCGACCCCAGTCAGGCCAACCAGGATGCCGACAAAGAAACCCGACAAAGTATGGGTGAACGAAAAAGACATTCGAATTACGAATCCTCATGCCGGAAACGGACAGCAACCGACCCGAAGGCCGGTTGCATCATCACTATTCTGCTGCCGTAAAGGCGCGAAGCGTCAAACCCCCGCCGCACCATGAGCGACGAAATGGGGGTTGCGGAAATCCAGCTTGCCATAGACGAAGGGCCCGCCATCGACGGTGGTGACACCGCCGCCGGCGGCGGCCAGCACCGCATGACCCGCCGCGATATCCCATTCCATGGTCGTGCCAAGCCGCGGATAGAGATCGGCCTCACCCCGCGCGATAAGGCAGAGCTTCAGCGAACTGCCGGCGGCACGAAAAGCAGCGACCTTGCGGTCTTTGAGGAAAGCCTCCATCGCACTTGCGTCACCATGAGAGCGGGAGCCGACGACCGTCTCCCCTTCCTGCGGCGGGCGTCGGCAAAGGATCTTCCGCTCACCGTTCGCGTCAACCAGATAGGCCTCGCCTTCGGTACCAGCATAGGTCTCCCCCAATGCCGGGGCGACCACGACACCGAGCACTGGGCGGCCATCCGCAATGAGCGCGATATTGACCGTGAACTCGCCATTGCCGCTCAGGAACTCTTTGGTGCCGTCCAACGGATCCACGAGCCAGAAACGCGCGCCGACGCTTGCCGGCCCGATGCCCTGCGCGACCTCCTCCTCCGAGACCACAGGGATCTCGGGCGTAAGGGCGCGCAGCGCGGGCAGAATCACCGCCTCCGCTGCCTCATCCGCCAGCGTCACCGGGCTGCCATCGGCCTTTTCCCGCACGCCCGCCTTGTCGCCATAGAAAGCGAGCGTGGCGCGCCCGGCTTCCTCGGCCAAGGGTCGGATGGCAGCGAGCAGTTCCGTCAGCGACAGCACCTCGCTCACAGGCCGGCGCCGCGCAGCAGGCCACGCTGCTCCAGCGCATCGATGATCTGAGCCGCCGCCTGTTCCGGCGTCAGCGCCGTGGTGTCGAGCCGGATTTCCGGATCCTCGGGCGCTTCATAGGGGCTTGAGATCCCGGTGAAGTTCTTGATCTCGCCGCGACGGGCCTTTTTGTAGAGGCCCTTCGGATCACGCTCCTCAGCGACCGCCAGCGGCGTATCGATGAAGACTTCCAGGAATTCGCCCTCGGGCAGCAGTTCACGCGCCATCTGCCGCTCCGAACGGAAAGGCGAGATGAAGGAGACGAGCACGATAAGGCCGGCATCCGTCATAAGACGCGCCACCTCACCGACACGGCGGATATTCTCGACACGGTCGCCGTCGGTGAAGCCGAGATCGCGGTTCAGACGGTGACGCACATTGTCGCCGTCCAGCATCGTGGAATGCTTGCCGAGTTCAAACAGACGACGCTCCACGATATTCGCGATGGTCGACTTGCCCGCGCCAGACAGGCCAGTGAACCAGAGCACGAAGGCCTTCTGATCCTTCTGCCCGGCTCTGGCCGCACGGTCGACCTCCATCGCCTGCCAGTGGATGTTCTGGGCACGACGCAGCGCGAAGTGAATGGTGCCGGCGGCGACCGTCTCATTCGTGAAGCGATCGATCAGGATGAAACCACCGGTCTGGCGGTTCTTGTCATAGGCGTCGAAGGCAACCGGCTGGGCGAGGCTAAGGTTGCAAAGGCCGATCTCATTCATCGCCAATTGCTTGGAGGCCACCTGCTCCAGCGTATTCACATTGACCTTATGCTTGAGCGCGGTGACGGACGCGACGACGGTCTTGGCGCCGAGCTTAAGCAAATAGCTGCGGCCGGGCAGCATTGCCGTCTCGTTCATCCAGACGATGGTGACTTCGAACTGATCGGAAACCTCGATCGGGTCATCCACCCCCGTCAGGACATCGCCACGGCTGCAATCGACCTCATCTTCGAGGGAGATCGTGACCGACTGGCCGGCGACCGCGAAGGGCATGTCGCCGTCGAGGAAGACGCGCGAGACTTGGCTTTCGCGGCCCGAGGGCATGACCCGCACGACATCGCCCGGCTTCACGGAGCCAGCCGCGATGAGGCCGGAAAAACCGCGGAAATCCTGGTTCGGCCGGTTCACCCACTGCACGGGCATGCGGAAAGCCGCGGTGCGATCGACGGTCTTGGTCTCAACCGTCTCCAGATGGCTGAGCAGCGGCTGGCCCATATACCAAGGCGTATTGCCGCTCTTTTCAGTGATATTGTCGCCGGCCAGAGCCGACATCGGGATCGCGACGATATTCTCGAGCGACAGGCCGCTCGCGAAATTCATGTAGTCGCCCAGGATGCGGTTGAAGACATCCTGGCTGTAATTGACCAGATCCATCTTGTTGATGGCGAGCACGACATTGCGGATACCGACGAGCGAGGCGAGATAGGAATGGCGCCGCGTCTGCGTCAACACGCCACGGCGCGCATCGATCAGGATGATAGCGACATCGGCGGTCGAAGCGCCGGTCACCATGTTGCGGGTATACTGCTCATGGCCGGGCGTATCGGCGACGATGAACTTGCGCTTTTCGGTGGCGAAGAAGCGGTAAGCGACGTCGATGGTGATGCCCTGCTCGCGTTCCGCGGCAAGACCGTCCACTAGCAGCGCGAAGTCGATATTCTGACCCTGCGTGCCCATCTTTTTGGAATCGGCTTCAAGCGCCGCGAGCTGATCCTCGAAGATCATCCGGCTGTCATACAGAAGACGGCCGATCAGGGTCGATTTGCCGTCATCGACGGAACCGCAGGTGATGAAGCGCAGCAAGCTCTTCTGCTCATGCTGCTTGAGATAGGCCTCGATATCGGTCGAGAGCAGGTCGTTCTGGGCGTCCATCAGAAGTAACCCTCCTGCTTCTTCTTTTCCATACTCGCGGCGCTGTCCTTGTCGATGGCGCGGCCCTGGCGCTCGCTCGTGGTGGTGAGCAGCATTTCCTGGATGATCTCGGGCAAGGTATCAGCCTCGCTCTCGACCGCGCCGGTCAGCGGATAGCAGCCGAGGGTGCGGAAGCGGATGCTTTTCATCTCGGGCTTCTGGCCGTCGGGGATGCGCATACGCTCGTCATCGACCATGACGGTCATGCCATTATACTCAACCACCGGCCGCTTCGCGGCGTAGTAGAGCGGCACGATCGGGATGCTTTCCTTATAGATATACTGCCAGATATCGAGCTCGGTCCAATTGGAGAGCGGGAAGACGCGGATCGTCTCGCCCTTGTTCTTGCGGGTATTGTAAAGGTTCCAAAGCTCCGGCCGCTGGCTTTTCGGGTCCCAGCGATGGCCGGGGGAACGGAAGGAGAAGATACGCTCCTTGGCGCGGCTTTTTTCCTCGTCACGGCGCGCGCCGCCGAAGGCCACATCATAGCCGAAATGGTCAAGCGCCGCCTTCAGCGCCTCAGTCTTCATGATGTCGGTATAAGCGCCACCATGATCGAATGGGTTGATCCCGCGCGCGATCCCGTCCTGATTGATCCATTCATGGAGTTCGAGACCGAGATCCTTCACGCGCTGGTCGCGGAAGCCGATCATCTCATGGAATTTCCAGGTCGTATTGACATGGAGCAAGGGGAAAGGCGGCTTGCCAGGCGCGAAAGCCTTCATCGCCAGATGCAGCATCACCGCGCTGTCCTTGCCGATGGAATAGAGCATGACGGGTCGCTCGGCCTCGGCCGCCACTTCCCGCATGATATGGATGCTTTCGGCCTCGAGACGCTGCAAATGGGTCAGGTCCGGCGCCGCCAGAATCGCCTCATCAACGGCGTTCGGCATGGTCTTCTCCCAGAGATCAGGTCGCAGATGGTGACGGGGGATGCCGGTGAACTCCTCCACCTTCAGCACCAGGTCGGCCGGGATCTCACGATCGCCATTGACCCATTGACTGACCGCGCCCTCACTCCGCCCGACCGCTTCCGCGATCTCGCGCTGACGTTTGCCGCTACGGCGAAAGAGGGTCTTAAGGTCGGCCATGGCGGGAGTTTAGCTAAACTAAAGTTTGAAGGCAAGGCACTTCACTAATCCAGGCCCATAAAACTCCCGAGCCGCTCACCCTTCGATGTATTTCACGCTACTACCCAGTGAAACTGTGCCGCGAAAAATGCCGTTTCCATTCCATGTTACCGGGTCAGAACTATAATAATATCCGGATACAACCCAGACGGCACCCGCGCTGAACACTCTGCATGCATTACTGCGATACATTGCTATTTCGAGATTTGCATTTTGGATTTCAATCTCCTTGACATTGCTATCTCCAAAAAAGACGAATTCCTCAGCAAAACAACCATGCTCGATGTAGCTAAACCCTCTTATTGTGATTTTCGGAGAAAAGGCTGAAAAGCAAAAAACATTCTTTAGTCCGATTGTCTCGCAATGACAGTCGACCCTAAGCATCGTATGCCCATTTGGCCCAGAAAAAATAACAAAGGCAAACTGCCCTTTGGTCGTTGCATAGCATCTAATGAAATCATGCCGAGTTGTATCGCCCAGCCAGACAGGCACTCCACCAGCCAAATGCCGAAAATCACAATTTACAAAAATATTTTCGTTGAAACTTCCATCTCTGTTTGGCACTAGCGACATATTTATATATTTTGATTTTATATCAAAATGATTTAAACCGTCCTGAACAAGACAATAGCCTTGAGGGTAGTTATTCGTCAGATAAACATGCTCGAAGCTGCTTGTTTCCGCACCTTTGTTATACAAACTGGCTTTCGAAAACGCGCCGAGAATTTTTACATTCGTCAGATGATGATCATCCGCTACATCAAGCGTCACGCGTCCAATCTGCAAGCCAACACTAGGCAATACATCGGAATCCGACAGAAGCGTCAGATCATTAATCGTAAGCCAGCGCGCGCCCAAAGCATCGATTATTGGCTCACCCTCACAGCGACCTAGGACCACCGATCCCTGGCCATCGATAACCGTATTAATATTGCGTAGCATCGTCAAATTGACGCTGCTACGCACAGCGTAAACTCCGGTCGGAAACAGCAATCGACAGCCCAGGCTGAAGCCGTCTAACTGCAGGTGAACACGACGGATTTCCTCTATGGCCTTGTTAATTGCCGAAGCATCATCCGTCACGCCATCGCCAACTGCGCCAAACTGCTTCACGTCAACCGTCTTGAGCCTGCTGGCCACCTCCGTCGCGTTGCCCGCTCTCACAGATCCAATCTCTGCAAACGCAACCCCAACCGATGAAATTGACGCCAGCGACAAATTGCGCCGTGACAGTATTCTATTCATATTTATTTTCCATCATTCGAAATAGAAAAATTTATACTATGAATTTAGAATTTTCCTTAGCGTCAGTGAGAAAACCTCGGGATCGAGATGGAATGATCGCCCGCCATTTGCCACACCCTTTTTGGTGCACAATATTTCGCTCCACACAAGATTGAGCGCGGCACTCATGTTATAGAAAAAATTGTCGCCATGAGATGTAGGTGATAGTGACAAAACATGAGTATCTGGACTACAAAAAACTACGTTCGTCAAATCACTCCCAAGCGTTCCAATAACTAACTGAGATGATCGAAACAAGTCAATTTGAGCACCAACGGACAAACCCGCTGTCTTATGGATCTCAATCCCGAACTCATCACATATTTTCTTGATCTGCTCTATATTCTCGATGTTCCGTCCGTAGCGGGCATCTCTTTCAATAAAAACCTTCCTTCCCGCCGAAATACCAGTTTCTTTGTCAAGACTTCCATTTTTTAAAATGCCCCTCAAAAAATCGATAGCGAGTGGATGCGGGCATCCCGAAACAAAATCCCATAGAAAATCGCAAAAGAAGATCTTCTTAAAGCTATAAGTAATGTTCCGGTCGAGCGGAATGATATCCGCTTCTGAAAAACCTGCGCGATCAAGCAGCTGAAACCAGGAAGAGTTTTTGTTGCTGCCGTAAGAAGCGGGAAGACCCAGCTTTAAAGATGGGTAGATGGATTTCGCTAGAAGCATTTTGGGTAAATTTTGTGCCAAATAATGCCCCCAAGTTCCCCCCCCTTCGTTATGTGCCACAAAAACGCTCTGATCTTTGTGCTCCTCGCTGACATGTAGCTTTACCGAGCGAGCAATACTTACAAAGTCTTGTCTTCTCTTTTCACGAATTGCCGGCCAGACACTATTAACCGATAGGGAAGTTACAAAATAAACAGAATTTTTATCATAGACTACGTATTCGTTTGCCAGAAAGCCGTCGGAAACTTCGTAGATGGAAATCTCCGGATGATCGGAAACGATTCGAAATCCGTCTCGAATCAAGTCATCTTTCAGATCATCGCGGGCCAAAACGCCGATTCTTGGAAAGTAAATTGTCTTTACTTCCTCCGCCACTTTTTGCTTGCCCAAAATTTCCAATTTGGGACCGCCAATTGTGGTGTCGCCTAAAGACATATCATCGCTCCTACAGTATACCTCGGCACCATGATCGACAGCTTTCGAAAACTGCATCTACCGGCTCTAAAACAGGCGCAATTTTAGCACTACCCGGCTCTGTGCGACAGACCGAGTTATTTCAGTTTTCCCACCAGCCTGTATCTTTATCGTTGGATGCAGTAAATCAACACTTTCTTTGAATTTTAGCTGACTCACTCGACACCCGCCTAAAGCCAGAAAATGCCCGGAACTCGCCCTACTGTTCCATGATAAAATTTCGAGCAAGCTGCGTTCTGGAGCAGATCACAGCTAGATAGAATCATCTGACTGGGATCTGCTCTAGGTGGAGCGCCTGCACTGCGTTTTGCCCGGAGATCGCATCGCTAGGAACCGCATCGCGGTCCCTTCGTGCCATTAATGAACTGCCATAGATCTTTAACTACAGTGGTTCTGAGATAAGGCGCCGTAAACTATCCTAGCCCTGCGCAAAGCCTCATCTACGGGCTAGCTATTGTTGACCCTAACCGAAGCCAACCGCATTGTATTTAATACATGGCCATGTCGTCGCGCCGGTCTCAATCTATAGAGAGCGTCGTTCGAAAAACTGCGGAGAATAAGCTGCTAGGCAATTTCTTTTAGACAGGTTTCAAAAAGCCCTTCATCAACTTTCCAATCTGAAAAGGCAACGCGGTTGCTTTTGTTTTCTATACTGCCAAACAGGAAATTATAACGCTTTCCTGTACTTGAATAAATTCTAGCATGTTGCCTGACTGTGTTGTGAAATGATTCCATATCCACAACGGTCGTATCCCGCGGAGAAAATATCGCGTTTAGCATTCCTGATCCCGACGGACCAATCACAGTGTCTGCATTGTAAAATGTCAATATTTGTTGGGAAAATAGCATAGTCTCGGGAAATATTAACTTGAACCCATGCGCTTGCGCTCGACTTGCCAGCTCCGTCTCATTAACAAGACGCCGATAATGCGGCCTTGCCCCACCACCAAGCAAGCGGCTGATATACAATTTTTTGTTTGAGGTGTTTGCTTCTATTTTTGCTTGAGAGGCATTTTCTACCAACTTACTGATGCGCCGGCGAGTTGCAGCATCAAGCCAACCCTCAATACAAAAATCCGAAAAAGTTATTATACTTTGAAAATGATCCCCGATAACTTCTGCAACCGAGAACACTGGGCGGATCGGCAAATTGGCCAGCCTCAACGCTTCCAGAAACCAACTTGTTCTTCCGGACGTCACATAAAAATCAAACTTGACGTCCATGTCCGCCAAAAAAAGCATTTGCGGAAGAACTCTGAATAAGAATGACCCGTAGTTATTTGGCTCTAAATTCGCAAAAAACACGCCTAACCCTGGAAAGTGATTGCGGCGGCGAGCAGATGCAAAATAAGCAAATTTCTCACCACTTTGCACATCGGCCTGCAGTAGAAAGCCGTGGTGATTGTACTTATTCTCAATATCGATTTTTTTGTGCTGTTCTTCCGTAACGATCGGCATGGAAACGAACAGCTGATTGCCGTATAGAAGCGCATTATTACCAACTACGGTAACGTCTAACAGCTTCCACGCAATACGATCTGGTTCAATTATGTTTCGTCGCTCTACGCCGTTCAAGCAGCTCGCGTCGAACGGCTCTCCATAAATCTTCTGAGGCGCACGCATTTCATCTGCGCCCCCCTTCTCACTAAGGAGGATCACTGCCCCAGATAGATCTCCACCAACGGAAACCTTCATTCGTCTTATGCAAAATCCACTAGATTCAGAAACCAGAGGATTTGCTTCAATTTGATTTCGAAGTTCCGAGAGCTGAACTGGATTTAACATTGAAATTCAATCATGAAGCGGGGATTACATAAGACCTTCTGTCAGAATTTTATTTAGTCAATCAAGATTAGATGCATTCCAGCGAAAAAGTCTTTCGCGATGAAATTGCGCTTACATCCAACTTAATAAAATTCCAACAAAAAGGAGCGGAAAAGTAAGAGAAACCAAAAAGAATTTCCGCAACCTTTTTTATGCAGACCCTCACTGCAGTTCAGCAAAATGAGGAATGCAAATTATGCTTCCCCTTACATTCAAAGATATCCAATATCAAAAATCACTCTTTCTCTCGACCGAAACAAGTCGTGAAGATGCCTAAATTCTTCACCTTTCCACCTATCCATGCTCGCATTCTGACTGCCGCTCGTCATATGCTTCGAAGCGCTTTGGTCAACTCCCAAAGCTCCCCAGAATGTCTGCATGAATTGATGATTTGGGTGCATAACACCCAAGTATCGGAAAAGATCGCAAACAGATTGGCTTCTTCTATTAACGAAATCTTCGTAATAACAGAGAATCCCGTTGCCTTTTCGAGCCTCAAAAACCTGAGTTTTCGAAAAGTTACAAATGCTGTCTAGAAGAGAAAGATCATCGCCACTCTCGTTGAAGCTTTTAAAGCCTCTCTTTTCATTGAACTTTTTGACCGAGATGAATGTATCTCTTGGATCACGAACGAGAAAAACAGGTTTGATAACAGATGTAGTGTCTGCAGCCTTCATGAGGCGCAGGACCTCAAAGCCAATAAATTTCTCCGCAAGACCGAGAGTCCCGGTGATACCTTGGGCTGTAAGAAAACCTTCGTATTCCGCTTCCAGCTCCAGCACCCGACTCTGATGATGAAGCGCAATCGACGAACGATACCAGTCCCCTCGGTAGGTCTCGGAAAAACCTCCCGAACTCGACGTATCCTGATTGGACAAGGCTTGGCCGAATCCAACCCTCAAAGCAGCCAAATATCCAGCTTGAGTGGTTCGATCTTCAAACGGAAGATCTCCAATTACCGTAACACCAGCGGCCTTGAGAACCTGCATGAAAAAAGACGATCCGCTTCTGCCATAAGAGCAGACAGCCACAAGCGGCTTGTTTGCATTCGATAGCACTCGCAGTACCATTACGTGTTACCCCAGGAACCAAATCACTACTACGATGCAAACAAGCCAGCGAATCGCTCGACCAGTTGATATAATTGCAACTAAGACATTAAACGATATTTTATAAACGACAAAAGATCAAAATCTAATTCCAACCGACTGCTTTATAAGCAGTTTTAAACTCGGACCTTTGCTCCGGAGACATGGGTTGCTTCAACCCAGGACTGAGCTCCACTCAGATATTTTAGCGGCGTCACACGCCGGGGAACGGCAAGCGCGCGCAGGACGGCCGATTCTTCCGAGGCCACCACACGATGCACCAGCCCAGGACCCACAATGACCAGATCCAAATTGTTGAATTCAACCTCTTCGATCGAAAGCCCCTGCTTCTCCGCCATGGCGCCCAGTTCCCTAGCCCCATCCGCAGTCCAGCGTGAGAAGCCAGCGGGACCGAACTCACCCATTTCATGGCTGTCACGGATGATGTCAAGTCGCACGCTGGCGCCCGGGAAGGCGGCGTAGATCAACAGGGATTCGGCTGGAGACGGCAGAGCTTCGACCGAAGCCGCCTGATGGAAGCCGGTTTCCTCCTTCAAGCGATCCAGACGATAAATGATGGGATGATCGTCGAAGATATTGCGCATCAGACGAACCGTCGAATCGCGGAACAACAGCTTGGCCATGCTGTCCAGCACGTCCTTGATGGTCGCAACGGTGGCTTTGGCGCGCTGTTCGATCGACACCAAGGCCGTTCCGTCCTTCGCCTGCAGGCCCTTGGGAGCCAGCACGCTCGGCAGAACCACATAGCCGTTCAGGATCAATTCCTGCAGCATGGGCTGCAGCTCGGCCGGACAGGACCCGACCGCGATACGACCGGCGAGAACCTGGGCCGCATCCGTACGATCGGTCCAGAAACCGCCGAGCACGGAGCGCGTGCGGCCGGCGCCTTCCGCGTTGCGCATCAGCGCATGCAGAAGATCGAGATAGATCGTCTTCTCGGTCAGCGACAGGCTGAGATCGATTTTCTCGGGCTTGATCTTGACGAACGGCAATTGAGATTCGGTCAGTGCACGGCCGAAGGACATTTCAAAACCACAATGCCCGTCACCGAGACCAACCTGATGCAGGTCAGGCCGATAGAGATCGGCAACAGTTTCGCCGATAACCTCGCCATTCAAAAAAGCGCGCAGCAATGAGGGCGATTCGGAATTAGCCTGATAAATCCAGCCAACGGCCCCCTTGGGTGTCAACTTGTCGATTGAACCAGAAATCATGTCATAAGCTCCGCAAAAGCTGTCTGAGTTGAAGGGAAAGACTATTATACCGACGTGTTTACGCCTCAACCCTTACCGGTGAGGTCATAATCGAACGGTAGAATCGAAGATGCGCGTCCAGCGCCTGGTCCGTGGTCATGCGTTTCCGCACACCCGCCGTCAGTTGTGCGAGCCGCACCGGATCTTCCGTGAGTTCCATGATAGCGCGCGCAAGGCTCAAAGGTTGGCTCGCAGTAAAGTGCAAACCATCGACGCCATGGGCCACTTTCTCGGCCATGCCGCCAATATTGGAACAAATCACAGGCTTGCCGTTAGTGAAGGCTTCCTGAATGACCACGGGCGAATTTTCCCACCAGGTCGAAGGCACAATGATCGCGTCCATGCGGCGCATCAGCCTATGTACGTCGCGATTATCATAGGCACCGTGATAGACGATGCTCTGCCCGGCATCGTCCAACGCCTTCGTCACCACCTCCTGGAAGGCTGGCGGCTGATTGGAATAGTCGCCATGAATTTCGATCGTCGCGCCGGTAACGCCCTGCTTGTTCAGGTATTGCGCCGCTTCGATGATCACCGTGATGCCTTTCAGCGGCGACATCTGACCAAAAAACCCGAAGCGTAGCGGACGGCTTTCTGCCGCGGCGGCGGACTCAACTGCCTTGCCGGCTGGCCCTGGCTTCTCCGCGATTGCGGACTTGGCCGGCGCCGCAGCGACCGTCCTTGTCGCGCGCTTGGCGACCGGACGAACCTCAGTCTCCGCCGCGACTTGCGGCAATGCCACATCTATCTCGGCGACCATGCCGTGATTCTGCACGGGCGGCATATTCTCAAGCACAACAAGCTTTTCCGCCGGTAGGCCCCATTCGTGAAAACGATCCGCGAGGAACTGGCTGGGCGAGACGAACAAGTCGACGTCGGCAAAGAAGGTCTGGATGTAACGCTTACGCAGAAAGAAATCGCGCGCCTTGTACTGCGGAAAGCAGCTTGAACAGGCACTGTAGCTCGAGCGATCGCAGAGATGCATCGACTTCGTCTTCACCATCTGACCGTGATGGTTGCAGATGGCCAGAAACTCATGAAGGCTGAGGACGATCTTCGTGTTCGGCGAGTTGCGCTTGATGACCGCGAATGATTCTACGCCAAAACGGGAGAAGTGATGGGAGTGGACGATATCCGGCTTCAGCTCGGCGACGAGCTTGCCAAGCGCCTTGGGGAAGTTCGGATCGGGATTGGCAAATTTGAAATAATCGAACTCCGCCCCCGGATGGTAGACGTAATCGTCCTCGCCATAAGGCTGGGTCAGTGGCGCGCCAAGACGGGATTCTGTCTTCGATCCGGCGCAGCCTAGAAACCAGGCGGCGCCTGACCGTGACTTCAACCCGCGGAACAGTTCCAGAGCCGCAATCTCGGCCCCCCCGCGCGTTTCCATCGGGTGCGAGTGGCACATGATCAGAACGCTCGGCAAGCCATCGCCGAGGGGTGCTTTCGCGGGTCTCACAATTTTATTCATAGGACGACAGGGCCCAGACAAAAGATCTCATGGAATCAGGCCACCGCCTCGGGCTCGTCCAGAACAAGCGACCGCTCGGCATTGCGGACCCAGCGATTCTGGAAACGCCACGCATTATAGAGGGTGAGATTGAAACGCCAGGACGCCGCCTGATTGCCCTGGCTCTGGCGCTCGAGATGATAAAGGCGCGCGCGCTGATCGACCATACAGGAGAAACCGGCGGTCTTGACCTTCTCACAAAGATCAGCGTCCTCGAAATCTCCGACCACATAGCCCTGATCGAAACCACCGACGCGGCGCGCGAGTTCCGCTTTCATGACCATGCAGGCACCGGTGACGCCGCCCACTTCATGCACACGCAGCACTTTCGGCGAGGTCATGCCCTTGTCGGGATGCATACAAAAAACCCAGTTGCCAAATTCGGGCAGCCGTTCGTATGTGCAGCCGTCGTGCTGCACCGTCTCGTCCTCAAAAACGAGCAGCGCGCCGACGATGCCGACCTTCGGATCGTTTTCCGCCGTCTGCAGCATGTATTCCAGCCAGTCGGATTCGTCCGGGAACACGTCGGAATTGAGGAAGCAAATATACTCGCCCGAAGCGACCTTCAGCCCCATATTATTGGCCGGCGCATAACCGAGATTTTCGGCCAGACCGACCAAAGTGAAGGGCCGGCGAAAACGCGCATAACAGGAGGCCGATAGAAATTCGAGTTCCCGCTGACGGGTCGGATCGTCGAGAACATAAATAATCTCGTGATCCGGTGACAATGTGCCGGCAAAAAAGGCCAGCTGATACTCCATGAAATCCATCCGCCCATAGAGCGGAATAATGATGGAGCAGCGCGGCGATGCCACGCGCGGACCGAAATCCATGCGCGTATAACCAACTTCGTTCCGAAGTCTGAATGTATTGATCGCTTCGATGGCCGGGCCGATGACACGATCATAGCCTTGCACAAGCTCGTCATAGCGCAGGTCGATACGCTGCAGCATGTCCTTGATGGTATCGACGCCCGCGCTGCGGACATTCGCCATCGCCTTGAAACCGATCTCTCCGTAAACCGTCTCGATTTCGATATAAGGCGCCTGACCAGGTAGATAGACGTCGGGGAAATAGGCCAGGAAGCCGCATTTAGGGCTGAGGCCGCCAAACTGCTCCCCGAAGCCACTGCTGACATCGGCGCGCGAAATGCTGATCCATTCTCGTGGATCGATCACGGCGGACCTTCCGCCGCAACGCAACGTCATCCGGGCGATGGTCGCGAAAGGGTCCAGCATCCAACCGAAGAGCCAAAGCCCACTTGGCGGGCAGACAAAGGCAAGATCAACCTGCATGAAAACCGGGCGATCGAAGGACTCGATCGTGTCGGGGCCGGTAAAAAGCGGCCGCTCCAGCAAGGAGATCAGATTTTGCCATTCTTCCGACCTTGTCGCATGGGCCAGAAGATTGCGGCCATGCGTCAGTGCGGTCTGGGGGTCGAATTGCTGCGCTGATACCAGCGGGGTAGAAAATGCAAAATCGCCGCGACGCAGCACAAGATCATGCGGCATCCCCTTCAGATCGCGCTGATCCGGGATGAACATGACAATGCCCGTGCCGACCTTACGAACGTCGGGCCGGTCAATCACACAAATAATGGGTTCCGCAACGACGAGCCGGCCGCCGAAATTAAGCGTCGCTTCGGGCTGAGCGCCTTCCGCATCCCATCCGAAACCAATCCAACCCAGAACGAGCCATCCGCCAATGGACGGGCAATAAGCCAGGGATTCGATATTACCGGGAACCGCCACTACACCCCGCCATTGTCCAGCCAACGCCTTCCGTGGATCCGCATCATCAGATGCCGTCCCATGTTGCAACGCACCCTAATTGGGCATGAAGACGATGACAACCAACTAAAATTAGGTCTAACGAATTATATTCTAGAGCCAAATTTGGCAAAGAAGTTAGAAAAAATTCATCCTCTTACGCCGCCAAACTGCCGCCAAGACTGAATGAACGGGGCGACCTCTCAATCCTTCGTTCGTTCTTGTAACTTATCCCTTTACCCGCCCTGGCCGCTCCCGTTTAATTGTTCGTATGCAAACGATCTGGAGTGACCAATGATGCGACGGGTTGCTGGAATCGACGTCGGGGGAACCTTTACCGACGTACTCCTGTTCGAGGAAGATGCCAGCGGCGGTCGCGTGCATTTCGCGAAAGTCCCGTCGACCACCGCCAATCAGGCGGAAGGCGTGCTCCAGGGCATTGCGGCAGCCGGAACCACACCAGCGGCGCTCGATCTGCTGATCCATGGCACGACCGTCACCACCAATGCGGTGCTGGAGCGGAAAGTCGCCCTTGTCGGCCTGATCACCACCCAGGGTTTTCGCGATACGCTGGAAGTCGGCCGCCGCACGCGGCCCAATCCCTATGGTCTGTTTGGCGTCTTCGAACCTCTGGTGCCGCGCGAATTGCGCAAGGAGGTGCCGGAACGCCTCAATGCGGCTGGCGAAATCCTGACAGCATTGGATGAGGATGCCGTCCGCCAAGCCGTCATCGCCCTGCGTGACGCGGGATGCGAAGCGCTCGTCATTCATTTCCTGCATGCCTACGCCAATCCGGCCCACGAATTGGCGGCCGGGCGCATCGCGGCGGAGCTTTGGCCCAATGCCTATATCACCCTCGGCCATGCGCTGCTGTCCGAATACAGGGAATATGAGCGTGGCACGACGGCATCCGTGAATGCGGCCGTGCAGCCGGTGCTGGATCGTTACCTGGACCGGCTGACGGAAGGCTTGCGCCAGCAGGGCTTCCGCCACGATCTGCTGGTGATGAACGGCAATGGCGGCACCATCGCCGCCCCCCTCGCCGCCCGCGACGCTGCGAAAACGGTCATGTCCGGCCCGGCATCCGGCGTCATCGCCGCGGCAACCACCTTGCAGCAATCCGGCGTCGGCGATGCCGTGACCTATGACATGGGCGGCACGTCCAGCGATGTGGCGCTGATCAGCGGTGGACTGCCGGAAGTCTCGGCCGAACTCACCATCGATTACGGATTGCCCATCCACGTACCCATGGTCGATGTCCGCACCATCGGCGCGGGTGGTGGCTCCATCGCCTGGCTGGACGCCGCCGGCATGCTGCGCGTCGGGCCGCACAGCGCGGGCTCGACCCCCGGGCCTATCTGCTACGGCCGCGGCGGCCGTGCGCCCACCATTACCGACGCCAATCTGATCCTCGGCCGGCTGGACGCTTCCCGCATCAGCATCAGCGGCGACCGCGTAACGCTGGATCAGGTCCGGGAAATCTTCGAGGAGAAACTAGCCAAGCCGCTCGGCCTGACGGTGGATGAAGCAGCTGCCGCCGTTATTGCGCTGGGCAATGTCCATATGGCTGGCGCCATCCGCATGGTCTCGCTCTCCCGCGGGCGCGACCCGCGCAAGCTCTGCCTGTTCGCCTTCGGCGGCGCCGGGCCGTTGCATGCCGTGGCCCTCGCCGCCGACCTCGGCATCCCCGATGTGCTGATCCCGGCGCGGCCAGGCCTGACCAACGCGCTCGGTTGCCTGGTCGCCGATCTGCGGCAGGATTTCGTCAATACGCTCAACCAATCGCTCGACGCGGTCGATATGGCGGAGGTCCATCGCCTGCTGGCCGATCAGGTCAAACGCGGCATGGACATCAACGCCGCCCAGCAAAGCGAGATCGAAACGACGGAGATCCGCCATTCCGCCGATATGCAGTTCCGGGGGCAGACGCATCTGATCCGCGTTGCCATTCCAGATGCGGACGTCGCTCGCGAGACGCTGCAAAGCCTGTTCGAGGAAGCGTATTTCGAGCGCTTTCAGATCCGCATGCCGGAAATCCGCGCGACCTTGGTGAACCTCAATACCTCCGTCACCGGAAAGCGGAAGCCCTTTCCGGTCGCCGCACTGCAGGACCCGAGCCTCCGCTTGGCCTCGGTTGAGGAGGCCCGCACCGGCAGCCGGCCGGTTTTCGCGGGCGGCGCCTGGGTCGATTGTCCGCTCTATGCCCGTGACGCGCTGCCGCTGGGTGCCACGCTCACCGGCCCCGCGGTGCTGGAACAGGCCGACAGCACCATTTTCGTGGAACCGGGTGCGGTCCTTCGCGTCGACGGGATCGGCAATCTGCGCATCACGCCCGCCAGCCTGGGCAATGCGGCGGCGGGGTCGGAAAACACCGATCCGCTGGCGCTGGCCGTGATCGAAGCCGGGTTGCAGCAGGTCTGCAACGAGATGGATCTGGCCTTTTCGCGATCCGCCTTTTCGCCTGTGATTGCCGAAGCCGATGACCGGTCGGATGGCATTTATGATGCCGAAACCGGAGCCTTGATCGCGCAGGGCGAGCTTGGCCTGCCCGTCTTCGTCGGCGTCATGCAATATTCGACCGGCGAGATCACCCGCCTGATCCGCGAAGGACGGGTCGCCGCACCCGAGCCCGGCGATATCTATATCGTCAATGATCCTTATCTGGGCGGCACGCATTTGATGGATGTGCGCTTCGCCATGCCCTTCTTCAATGACGGCAAGCTTCTCTGCTGGCTGCAGAATACCGGCCATTGGCCCGATACCGGCGGCATGACGCCGGGCGGCTTTTCCGCCCATGCGACCGAGGTCGAGCAGGAGGGGCTGCGCCTGCCGCCCGTCAAACTCTTCAAGCGCGGCGAGATGGATCAGGAAATCCTTTCCATCATCAATGCCAATATCCGCGTCGCCGATCAGCGCATCGGCGACATCAAGGCCCAGGTTTCCGCGCTCAAGATCGGTGAGCGGCGCCTGGGCGAGTTGATCACGCGCTATGGGCTGAAGACGGTGACGGGCGTCATCGCGGAAATGAAAACCCGCGCCGCCAATCTCATGCGCGCTAAAATCGAGGAAATTCCGGACGGGGTTTACGAGAGCGAGGCCTTTGTCGATTCGGACGGTATCGTCAATGCGCCGCTGCGCATCGCGCTGACCATGACCAAGGCAGAGGGCGCGCTCAATTTTGATTTCTCACAGTCAAGTCCGCCTTGCCGGGGGCCGATGAATTCGGTCTTCGCGACCACGCTCTCCTCGGTCTATCTCGCCGTGCGGCATATCTTTCCCGACGTGCCGCTGAATGCCGGCGCTTTCGCGCCATTGATCGTGCCGCGACCGGAAGGCACCTTCCTGGATGCGCGCTATCCACGCCCGGTCTCGGGTTGTGCGGCCGAAGTCTCCCAGCGCATCGCGGAAGCGGTCTTCCTCGCCCTTGTGCAGGCCATCCCGGACAAGGTCACGGCCGCACCCGCCGGCTCGTCGGGCAATTTCGCGCTCGGCGGCTTCGACCCCAAGGCCGGTGCCGGCTATGTCATGTATCAGATCTCCGGCGGCGGCTATGGCGGCAATATCCTGCATGACGGGCTGACCAATGGCTGTTCCACCATCGGTATTTCCAAGACCGCGCCGGTCGAGGTGATGGAGCAGAAATTCCCGGTCCTGTTTCGCCGTTTCGCGCTGCGCGAGGGTTCGGGCGGCGCCGGTCAGCATCGCGGCGGCTTCGGCGTGCATTATGAGATCGAGATCCTGCGCGGCGAGGCAACGGCCAGCTTCGTCATGGACCATGGGCGTTTCGGCCCGCCGGGCGTGCAAGGCGGACAGGATGGCGCGCGCAACATCGTGCGCGTCTATCGCGACGGCGAAGTCTATACCCCCGAACATCTCTCCAAGGATCAGAATATCCGCGTCAAGGCGGGCGACCGGGTTGAAGTCATGACGCCCGGCGGCGGCGGTTACGGTGATCCGGCCAGGCGATCCGCCGAGCTGGTACGGCGGGACATTGCCCGGGGTTACTACACGGCGGCGGAGGCAAGCGCGCTTTGGCCTGATACCGCTGCGGAGACCGGCGGCATTGGCTGAACCGATCCCCGGCTCGGTCGAGGCAAGCCCCCAATGTCGTCGTCCGCGCAAGTGTCGCGCGGACGACGAGAGCATCAGGTCGTAACGAGAATTTGCACCCGCTGGCTGGCGGCGCGGGCGATGCCGAATTCGATCACTTGTCCCGCCTCATCCTGATCGATCGTTTCCATGATCAGAACAGGTTCGTTGCTTTTCTGGTGCAGCAGAACCGCCTCTTCCGGGCTCGGCATCCTTGTCCAGATGCGCGTGCTGCGCCGCGTGTAATCCGCCACACCGAAGCGGCGCAGTGCCGCCGTCAGCGAATTCGTCTCCCGGAAGACCATGTCGATGCCACGGAACCGCTCGGCCGGCAGATGCGCGGTCTTCAGGCTGACCGGCTGGCCATCCGCCCGGCGCAGGATCTCCAGGACGATGACCAAGCCCTCCGGTGCCAGCCCGAGGGCGGTCGCGACTTCGGTGCCGGCCGGCTGCTCGCGGCTGGATAATAGCTCACCATCAGCCAAACGGCTTTGCTGGGAGAGGATTTCACTGAAACGGGTGCGGGTGCCGAGCGGATATTCGATGACCGGCGCCGGCCGCACGAACGTGCCACGTCCATGCTGGACACTGACCAGACCCACATCGGACAGCGCGCCGATCGCCTGACGCAAGGTATGACGATTGACGCCGAAACGCTCCGCAAGTGCTGTCTCGGTCGGCAAGCGTGAAGCCGGTGGGAAGCTACCGGCGCTAATCTCTGCCGTCAGGATCTCGGCGATCCGCTGCCACATGACAACGCGGGGTAGTCGCATACACTCTCCTGCCTGCGGGCCAATCAACAGCTCACAAGCTAGGGGCTAAGCCAATCAGACGTTAAAAACAACGTCTGACAGCTATGAAACCAAGGTCTTAGACAGGTCAGGCAGCCAGATGCTTGCGGAAGAAGTCCAGGCTGCGCGTTTGAGCGAGGTCGAAAGCGGTTTCGTTGAAGCTCGCACGCTCCTCGCAGCCGAAGCCATGTCCCGCACCGTCATAGACGAAAACCTCGACACCCGGCTGGGACGTACGAATGGCATCCACATCCGTCAGCGGGATGCCATGATCCTCGGCACCGAAATGCAACTGAACCGGACAATGGGGCACCGCGGTACGGGTCGCGGCGATGCCGCCGCCATACCAGCCGACCGCAGCCTTGAAACGCGTGCTGCGCGTCGCACCCCACCAGCCGATCGTACCACCCCAGCAATAGCCGATGATGCCAACCGAATTCAGGCCAAGAGCGGCGGCCGCGGCTTCGATGTCCAGCATCACCTGCGCTTCGGTGATGCCGGCGCGCAGCGCGAGGCCCCGGTCACGGTCTTCCGCGCCGTAGCCAAGCTCGACGTCACGTTCCGCACGGTCGAACAGCGCCGGACAGATGACGGCGAAACCGGCTTTCGCCAGGGTATCGCTCGCGAAGCGCATATGGCCGTTCACGCCGAAGATTTCTTGCACCACGACAAGACCCATGGTCGCGTCAGCCGGACCGGCCTGATAGGCGGAAAACTGATGGCCGTCGCCGGCGGTCAGCGTGACGATGCTCATGGGCAACTATCCTTACGGCAGAGGAAAATCAGGCCGGAACGGCGAAGCGCGCGAAGGATGAAGCCAGAACCGTATAGATGTCGCGCTTGAAACTGGTCGCCAACGCCGGAAGGTTTGATAGGTCATCCCAGCGCCAGGCGTCGAATTCCGGGTGCGGATCAAGGTCGAGGCGGATATCGCTATCCTCACCGGTAAAGCGCAGCGCGAACCAGCGCTGCCGCTGACCGCGATATTTGCCACCCAAGGCTTTGCCGATCAAGTGATCGGGCAGATCATATTGCAGCCAGTCGGGATGTTCGCCCAGGATTTCGGCGCGGTCGGTGCCGATCTCCTCGCCCAGTTCGCGAAAAATCGCGACGGCAGGGTCCTCGGCCTCATCAATGCCGCCCTGGGGAAGCTGCCAGCCGCCGGCCGCCCCCTCGGCATTGGGGAAATCCGCGCGCCGGGCCACGAAGATGCGCCCCGCCCGATTGAACAGAACCGCGCCGACATTCGGGCGGTAGGGCATATCCTCGGGGCGCATCGCCAATCCTCGTCAGTGGCCTTGTCGGTCGCAGTCGTCAGTTCGAGGCGCTGGTCTGCGCCTTCATGGCGTCCACGACCTTGATCGCCTGTTGCAACTGGAAGTCGGTCGCTGGCTTGGTCGGGTCGAATTTCGGCCAATCCGCCGGCGGCTGCTTCGGGATCGACTTGGCGATGGCCGGCAGGTCGGTGCGCGGGGCCAGCGGCGGCAACTGCTTGCTGTTGGGGTTCAGCATGGCGTGCTGCAAATCGCTCTCGCGCAGCGGCTGCATGGCATTGGCCGCCTCGATCGATTCCGCGACGGGGATGTCCGGCGTGATGCCCAGATCCTGGATGGAGCGGCCGGACGGCGTGAAGTAGCGCGCCGTCGTCAGGCGCATGGCGCTGTTGTCGGGCAGCGGGATCACGGTCTGCACCGACCCCTTACCGAAGCTGCGCTCGCCCATGATGATGGCGCGACGATTATCCTGCAGCGCGCCGGAGACGATTTCGGCGGCCGAGGCCGAGCCAGGATTGATCAGCACGACCATGGGCAAATCGCCCGCAACGTCGCCGTCGGGCTTCGCACTCCAGACTTCGCTGTCCTCCGGGTGACGAGCGCGGGTGGAGACGATCTCTCCGGTGTTCAGGAAGTCGTTGGCGACCGCGACGCCCTGATCCAACAGACCGCCAGGATTGTTGCGCAGGTCAAGAATATAGCCATGCAGCTTGCCCTTGGACTCGGCATTCAGCTTCTTGATCGCGTCACGGATGCCCTGATCGGCATTCTCGGAGAAGACCGAGAGGCGAATATAGCCGGTATCGCCGTAAAGGTCGGAATGCACCGCCGGCACATTGATGACCTCGCGGGTCAGCTTGAGGACGACCGGCCGCGGCTTGTCGGCCGGTTTGATGGTCAGCGAAATGGCCGAGCCCGGCGGCCCACGCATCTCATCGACCGCGGTATCCAGGGAAAGGCCCTGCACGGACTTGCCGTCGATCGCGATGATAAGGTCATTCGGCTTGATATTGGCCTTCGCCGCCGGCGTGCCGTCGATCGGGCTGATAACCTTGATGAAGCCGTTCTCCTGGCTCACCTCAAGACCGAGGCCACCGAAGGCGCCATCGGTCTGGGCCTGCATGTCGCGATATTCTTGCGCATTCATATAGGCGCTGTGCGGATCGAGCCCGGCGAGCATGCCGTTGATGGCATTCTCGACCAGCGACTGATCGTTCACGGGCGTCACATAATCCGCCTTCACCCGTTCGAAGACATCCCCGAACAGGCTCAGCACCTGATAGGTGCCGGAGGCATTATCCTCGGCCGCCAAGGCGTGAGGGATGCCGAGAGCACCCCCGAAGCGATGGAGAAGAACGTCGGACGTGGGCGCAAGGGCGATACCCGCCACAAACGCCGAACCGATCAGCAAACCAGAGCGAAACTTCATCCGAGCTTTCCTAAATCCGCCCCCTGGGGCGCGGTCGTGGGGCGGAGGGATAACGGCCCGGCGCCATTCAAACGCCGACCGTCACCATACATGGTGCGCATTGTGGGAAGGAAACCCGACAACAATCAACCCTGGGCACGCAGCCATGGCGTAGGATTCACGGGATTCCCATCCTGCCGTAATTCCAGATAGAGCTTCGGCCTTGCCGCAGGCTGGCTTGGGTTCCACCCGCCCATGACGCCGACGGGCTCGCCCGCCTGCAACCGTTGTCCGACGCTGACGTCGAGCCGGTCAAGGCCGGCGAGGACGAAGTCATAGCCCTTCCCACAATCGACGATGACGAGCAGACCGTAGCTGCGGAACGGCTGCCCGAACAAAACATTGCCGGTGCAAGGGGAAACGACGCGGGCGTTCGGCGGCGTCGCGTAGGACAGGCCGGTCGCCGGCCCCGCCAAAGTCTGGTCGCCCCAGCCGCGTATGAGCTTGCCGGCGACGGGAGACATGATCTGCCCGGAGGCCTTGCCCAGCCCATTGCCGGCCGGTGTCGCCAGTGCCTCGGCCTGAGCCTGCGCCCGCGCGGCCGCCGCAGCCTTTCCGGCACGCGCAGCCTGGCGGGCCAGACGCGCTGCCTTGGCAGCGGCGGCGGCACGGGCGGCGGCGATTTGTTTGATCGCGTCCTGCAGCGACTGCGCGCGCGTAGCGTCCCGCGCAGCCGCCTGATCGGCGACGGCAGCAGCACTCTCGGCACTTTGGCGGCTGGCGGCCGCACTCGCGATCTGTGCGTCAAGCGCCGCTTCCTGTGCCGCCTGCACCGCTGAGGCTTGGGCTAAAGCGGGGGCTGCGGCCTGCATATCGGCGGTCAGTTTGTCGAGCTGGTCTCGCTCCGCCTTCAAAGCCGCGGCCTGGCGCCCGATCTCCCGCGACAAGCCCTGCAGCACCAGCAGGCCGCGCAAAGTATTCTGCGGCGGCGCCGGCACGGCCAGCAGCGTTTCCGATGGGTAAAGTGCCAAACGCTCGATCAGCGGCAGCATCGGCGCGAAAGCGGCGGCGCGAGCCACCAGCTCGGCCGTCACCTTTTTCTTCTGGGCCGCGAGATCGGCCATACGATCGGCGGCAGCCGCCGTCGCGTCTTCCGCCGCGCGCAGGCGGGCGGCAGCTTGCACCCGCTGTTGCGAGAGGCTTGCCTGCATCGCCGCAAGCGCCGCTGCCTTGGCACGCGCGGCGATGGCCTGGCTTTGATGCAGGGCGCGCAGCCCTTCCGCCCGCTTGACGTCGGCCTGCGACGGGGCACTCGCCGCCCAGACGGGGGCGCCCAAGCTTACCGCCAGCAGGCCTGCGATCGGCAGGGTCAGGCTGAAGCGCGACCGGATAGAAATGCTATGCGCTCGTGGCAGCTGTGGCGCTCCGCAACAGGCTGACACCGGTCATCGCCTCTGGCTGGGCGATCCCCATAAGCGCAAGCAATGTCGGCGCGATATCGCCAAGCCGCCCGCTGGCCAGGGTAGTGCCCATAGGCACACCCACCAGCATGGCGGGCACCGGGTTCAGCGTATGGGCCGTGTGCGGCACAAGCGTCACCTGATCGCGCATTAGCTCGCAATTGCCATGATCGGCCGTCACGAACAGCGCGCCGCCCTGGCGCGTCACGGCGGTCACAATCTCGCCGAGGCCAGTATCGACCGTCTCCACCGCGCGGATCGCGGCTTCCAGAATGCCGGTATGGCCGACCATGTCCGGGTTGGCGAAGTTCAGGATAATGAGGTCGAAGCGCCCGCTATCGATCGCCTCCACGGCCTTCGCCGTCAGCTCCGGCGCCGACATTTCCGGCTGCAAATCATAGGTCGCGACTTTCGGGGAAGCCACCAGGATGCGCTCTTCCCCGTCATTCGGCACTTCGATGCCGCCGTTCAGGAAGTATGTGACATGCGGGTATTTTTCGGTCTCGGCCATGCGCAGCTGGCGGCGACCGGCCTGCGCCACGACCTGGCCCAGCAGATCGTCCATGCTGATCGGCGCGAAAAGCGTCGTCTGGAAGGCATTGAGCGCCGTGCTGTATTGGGTCAAGCCGGCCGCCGCGCCGAAGGGCGGCAGAGGCCCGCGATCGAAACCGTCGAAGGCCGGGTCCAGCATCGCCATCAGAATCTGGCGCGTGCGATCGGCCCGGAAGTTGAAGGTGAGCAGAGCGTCGCCCGGCTTCACGCCCTCATAGCCGCCGATGACGGCAGGGAGCAGGAATTCGTCGCCGAGATCCTCACCATAACCCGCCGCGATCGCTTCGGCAGCCGAGCCAAAATGCGGGCCTTGGCCGGATATGATGACGTCAAAGGCGCGCTTTACGCGCTCCCACCGGTTGTCGCGGTCCATGGCGTAGTAACGGCCGCTGAGGGTCGCGATGCGCGCGCCCGGCGGCAGTGCCGCCTCGAATTCCGCGACGAAACCAACGCCGGAGCGCGGCGGCGTGTCGCGCCCGTCGGTCACCGCATGGATCAGAACGGTAAGACCGGCTTCCGTCAGAATATGGGCAAGGGCGACGGCGTGATCCTGGTGGGCATGAACGCCGCCGGGGGAAATCAGGCCGAGCAGATGGATGGTGCCGGACCCGGCGCGGGCCTTGGCGATCAGATCCCGCAGCACGGCGTTCTGGCCGAGCGATCCGTCCCGCGCGGCGCGGGTGATGCGCGGCAGGTCCTGCATGACCACGCGGCCGGCGCCGATATTCAGATGACCGACCTCGGAATTGCCGAACTGGCCTTCCGGCAGGCCGACATCCTCGCCCGATGTGCTGAGGAAAGTATGCGGTCCATTGCCCCAAAGCCGATCGAAGACCGGCGTATGAGCCAGGCGCACGGCGTTATCGGTATTAGAGTCGCGCCAGCCCCAGCCGTCCAGAATGACCAGCATCACCGGGCGTTGCTGTTGTTCGGTCATGGCGCGAGTCTCCGTTCTTAACGTCTCGCCGCTGGTATCACGGCCGTCCCTCCCGATGGTAGGGGTGGCCTGTCAGGATGCTATGGGCGCGAAACAGCTGCTCGGCGAGCATGACGCGGACCAGGAAATGCGGCCAGGTGAATTTACCCAGGGAAATCTTGGCGTCCGCCCGCGCGATGACGGCGGCGTCCAGCCCCTCCGTCCCGCCGATCAGAAAGCAGATCGGCCGACCGAGGCCCTGCCAGGCCTCCATCATGCGGGCGAGGCCGGGGCTGTCCGGTGTCGCGCCGTCCAGATCGAGCGCGATAACATAGGCTTGCGGCGGCAGGGCGGCGAGCAAAGCCTGCCCTTCCCGCCGCTTGATCTCCACCGGGGCGCCACGCCCCTCGGGCAGTTCAGTGAGGGCAAGCGCCGGGCGCAGGCGACCGGCATAACGGGCGAACAGCTCCGCTTCCGGCCCCTGGCGCAACCGCCCGATGGCGATGACGCGCATCATCGGCGGGGCAGCGCGATCAGCCCTCGCTCGGCTCGTCCAGGTCCGCGCCCCACATCTTTTCAAGGCCGTACAGCTCGCGGCTGTCAGGCTTGAACAGATGAACGACGATATCGCCGGCATCGATCAGCACCCAGTCGGACCCGTTCTCGCCTTCCAGCCGCACGCGGCCGAAGCCTTCCTCGCGCAGCTTGACCTGCAGATGGGTCGCCATGGCGCTGATCTGCCGATCGGCCAGCCCGCTCGCGATGATCATGCGGTCGGCGAAGCTTGCCTTTCCGGCCAGGTCGAGCGTCACGATATTCTCGCCCTTATCGTCATCCAGGCTGGTGACGATGAGGGCCTGCAGGCGATCGAGTTCGCTCGGCGTCGCGGCGGCCTTGCGGCTTTTCGCA
This sequence comes from Acidisoma cellulosilyticum, assembly GCF_020621385.1. Classification (GTDB taxonomy): domain Bacteria; phylum Pseudomonadota; class Alphaproteobacteria; order Acetobacterales; family Acetobacteraceae; genus Acidisoma; species Acidisoma cellulosilyticum. Next base: position 214,347 of record NZ_JAESVA010000001.1, read on the forward strand.
CGCGGACCGGAAATGACAGCCTTCTTACGCAAGGTTGCGGGGGCCGTTGTTGTTGTCCCTGCCGCGGCGGCTGCCTTGGGGGACGCGACGCGGCGGCGCGGGGCGGCCGGGTCGGTCGTCGGATTGCGGGCTATTGACCTTCTCCATGTATGGCGCTGCATGTCGCAGCATCGATTGTGGCAGCCTCATTGGCAGTGGCTGCCGACTTCGCCGCACGTAGCGCTGTTGCGGATAGCGCATTTTGGGCGGCAGGCAAGAAAATCCAGGCAGGGGTCTGGGCTGCGGCAAGGCGGGAGGCGGCGCGCGCCGGCAGGCGCGCATGGCGCAGGCGATGCGCTGCACGACCGGCCAGCGCTTCCATATTATGTTCCGGTCGCGGCAAGATCCCAAGCGCTGTCTGCGCCGCGATCCTCTGCCAGCGCTGCCAACGTGCGAGATCTTCCAGATTATCCGCGCCCATCAGCCAGACGAAGTCCACGCGGGGAAAAATCCGGTGCAGCTTGGCCAGCGTCGCCCAGGTGTAGCGGGAGCCCAGCTTTGCCTCGATCGCCGTCGCGACGATGCGACGTCCATCGGCAATCGCCTCGGCCGAGGCCAGCCGCTCCCCGAAGGGCGCCATGCCACGCGCCGGTTTTAGCGGATTGCCGGGGGAGACCATGAGCCAGACCTGATCGAGTGCGAAGCGCCGGCAGGCAAGCCTGGCGACATGCAGATGACCGTCATGGGCCGGATTGAAGGACCCACCCAAAAGACCGATGCGCATGCGCCGCTTGTCGCCATGCTTCGGTACGCCGTCCCGCTTGCCCCGCATCGGGAGCTGCGTCAGGGCCGCACCTGGCCCGATCCACGCACCTGATAGCGGAAAGTCGTCAGCTGCTCGACGCCGACAGGGCCGCGGGCATGAATGCGGCCCGTGGCGATGCCGATTTCGGCACCGAACCCGAATTCCCCGCCGTCACAGAACTGAGTGGAGGCATTCCACAGAACGACGGCGCTGGACGTACCGTTCAGGAATTGCTCGGCCGCTGCCGCATCTTCGGTAATGATCGCTTCCGTATGCTCGCTGCCGTGGCGGGCGATATGGGCCATCGCGTCCTCGACCCCGTCGACGACCGCGACGGACAGGATCTTGTCGAGCCATTCGGTGCTGAAATCGCCCTTGGCCGCCGGCGTCAGGTCCGGCAAAATTTCGCGCGCTCGCGCATCGGCCCGGAAGTCGCAGCCCAGCGCCTTCAGATCGGACAGGATCTCCGGCAGGAGGGAGGGTGCGATGGCCGCGTCGATCAGCAGCGTTTCGGTCGCGCCACAGACATCGGTGCGGCGCATCTTGGCGTTCTTCATGATCGTCCGCGCCATGGCCGTGTCGGCCGCCGCGTGGATATAGGTGTGGCAAAGCCCATCGGCATGGGACAGCACGGGAACGCGGGATTCCGCCTGCACGCGGGTGACAAGACCCTTGCCGCCACGCGGAATGATGAGATCGATCAGCCCGGCCGCCTTCAGCATGGCGGCAACGAAGGCACGATCCGTATTCGGCGCGATCTGCACGCAGGCTTCCGGCAGACCAGCCTCACGCAGCCCCTGAACGATCGCCGCGTGGATCGCCTGAGCGCTGTTGAAACTGTCCGAGCCGCCACGCAAAATCACGGCATTGCCGGAGGCTAGGCAAAGCCCGGCCGCATCGGCGCCGACATTCGGGCGGCTTTCATAGATCATGCCGATGATGCCGATTGGCGTCGAAATGCGCCGGAAGTCCAGGCCGTTCGGCCTTGTCCACTCCGTCTGAACCCGACCCAGCGGATCGGGCAGGTTCGCGATCTCCTCCAGCCCCACGGCCATGCCCTCGACCCGCTTCGCGTCCAGGCGCAAGCGGTCGCGGAGCGCCGGCGTGCCCTGATAACCCGCCAGATCGATCGCATTCGCGTCCAGAACGGCCGGCATGGCCGCGCGCAAGGCAGCCGCACCAGCCCGGAGCGCATGCTGACGGGCAGCATGACTGGACCGAGCCAGGATGCGGGTGGCTTCACGGGCGGCGAGGCCAGCGGAGCGGAGGTCGGCAGCGGCGGGATCGACGTCGATATTCATCAATGGGCCTGCAGAACAAAGCGGGGGCAATAAGCAAGATTAACACAATAAAACCCGAGACTTTCTGCCTTTCCACCGACTTACTGGCAATGGAGGCCTGCGCGCGGCAGCATCGCGCACCAAACGAATGTTAGTCGAATGGCAAAGATCCAGATCTGACACAAATGTGAGCGAATGTTGATTAATCAAATATCAATATGACCAAATCTGAACCAATCAAGGCGGAAATGTGGCGAGATGAACTAGCCTTTTGACAAGAACAACTTAGGCCGCCGATGCGCATTATTGATCGCGATATCGCATTTGATTCATCTAGTTTTGCTTGCATTACCCAGAAAATTCCGCATTATCGCAAATGTGACCGATAATTCTTCTCACATTCGGCCCCGCGATTCGTTTCATTCACAAGGCCTTAGCGGGACCTCCTTCGCAGCGACGTTAACCCGTCGCACAGGATTGATCCGAAAAGCAGCGCCGCTGAGCGATGCCGCCGGGTCTCAAGGGGAAGTGCGTCTTGCCGCTTCCCCCAAAAAGGAGAGACCTGGGATGAAGTCGCGCATTGCGCTCTCTATCGCCCCGATCTTGATGATCACCTTTGCCCACCAGGCTGCCCAGGCCGCGACGACGCACGAGAAACAGGTGCATCACGCCCGGACGGCCGCGACGACCCACCGCCATGGCAAATCTCGCGTCGCCATGACCGCAACGCGCCACAATCGCCATGTGACCGTGCATCACTTGGCCATGCGCCATGTCCACGGCCATCATGTCGAAGTGGCCCATGCCGTGACCGACAGCGATGGCTGGAGCCCCGCTCTCGCGGATATCTCCTACCCGTCCGGCAGCAAGCCGATCGGCGCTTCCGTCCATCTGACGAGCTTTACCGAGCCTGAAGATGCCAGCACCGCCTCCGCTTCGGGTGTCGAGACCGCTGCCATCCAGACCGGTGTCGCCTCCTATTACGGTGGCCGCCATAATGGGCGTCGCACCTCCAGCGGTCAGATTTTCAACGAGCATGCGATGACCGCGGCCCATGCCACCCTGCCCTTCGGCACCAAAGTTCTGGTCAAAGTGCCGGGAACGGATCGTTCGGTCATCGTGACGATCACCGACCGGCTGTTCTCCCACCATCGCATCATCGACCTGTCGGAAGGTGCCGCCGAGCAACTCGGCATCATGCGCGAAGGCCTCGCCATGGTGACACTGACACCGACGAACTGACCGATCCAGGCCATCGTCGTCGATAGGCGGCACCGGCTAACTCTCGGAAATAGAAGGCGCACGAGTTGAGGCTGGTCATAAGGCCAGCCTGCTCGTCTTCGCGCCTGCACAAAAATATGTGATCAGCGCAAATGTCGTTCCCGCTCTCCGCATGCGGTCTGCGGTGAAGCGAGACGGCAGGACGGCAATCGTGCTTATGTAGTGGCGGTTGTTCGGCATGGCCCGGTTTGGCAAGGGGAAATTCCCTGCCCTCCCCGGCCGCAGAAGCGTCCGTGAAGATTGCGCAAAAGCTGCCTCCCCGGTTTCAGCGCGGCACGAGCCATGCCATACCCATGCGTCGATGACCTCGCGAAGAAGGATATCATAGCCATGGCAGACGTTACCCCGGGCTCAGCGGTTAAAACCGTGCCGGCTCCGAAAGACCAGCACCTGCGCGACCTCGCGGATTGCATCCGCTTTCTCTCGATGGACGCGGTTCAGCTGGCGAAAAGCGGTCACCCCGGCGCGCCTATGGGCATGGCCGATATCGCTGTCGTCCTGTTCAAGGATTTCATGAAGTTCGATGCCGCCGAGCCGAAGTGGTTCGACCGCGACCGCTTCATCCTGTCGAACGGCCACGGCTCCATGCTCCTCTACAGCCTTCTGTACCTGCTCGGGTACAAGGATATGTCGATCGAGGATCTGAAGACCTTCCGCCAGGTCGGCTCCAAGACCGCCGGCCACCCGGAATACGGCCATGCCGCAGGCATTGAGACGACGACCGGCCCGCTCGGCCAGGGCGTCGCCAATTCCGTCGGCTTCTCCCTCGCCGAAGCAATCATGAGCGCCAAGTTCGGTAAAGACCTGGTGAACCACCATACCTATGTCTTCCTGGGCGACGGCTGCCTTCAGGAAGGCATCAGCCAGGAAGCGATCTCTCTGGCCGGCCATTACAAGCTCGGCAACCTGATCTGCTTCTGGGACCACAACTCCATCACCATCGACGGCGATACCAGCCTGTCGACCTCCGAAGACGTCATCGGCCGCTTCAAGGCCGAAGATTGGCATACGCTGGAAATCGACGGCCATGACACGGACGCCATCCGCGACGCCATCAAGGCCGCGCAGGCCGTGACCGACAAGCCGACGCTGATCGCCTGTAAGACGATCATCGGTTTCGGCTTCCCGACCAAGGCCGGCACCCACAAGGCGCATAGCGACGCCCCGGGCGAAGAAGAAATCGCCGGTGCCCGCAAGCTGCTGAGCTGGGATGCCCCGCCCTTCGTCATCCCCGAGAACCTGCTAACGGAATGGCGCGCCATCGGTGCCCGTGGCGCCGAAGCCCGCACCGCCTGGGAAGAGCGTTTCAAGTCCGCCCCGGCCGAGTTCCAGCGCCGCGTGAAGAATGAGCTGCCGGCCGATTGGCGCGATGCCATCGCTGCCGCCCGCAAGGAATTCATCGATAGCGGCAAGGAAATGGCCACCCGCTCCGCCAGCGGCGCCGTTCTGAACCATCTGTTCGACGCGATCCCCGAAATGCTTGGCGGTTCGGCCGATCTGACGCCGTCCAACAACACCAAAGCCAAGAACCAGACCGAGATCCATCCCGGCGCGTTCGACGGCTCCTATATGCATTACGGCATCCGCGAACACGGCATGGCGGCGGCGCTGAACGGTCTCGCGCTGCATGGCGGCCTGATCCCCTACGGCGGCACCTTCATGTGCTTCTCCGACTATTGCCGCCCGTCGATCCGCTTGGCGGCCCTGATGGAGATCCGTTCGATCTTCGTCATGACCCATGACAGCATCGGCCTCGGCGAAGACGGTCCGACCCATCAGCCGGTCGAGCATCTTGCTGCCATGCGCGCCATGCCGAATCTCGGCGTCTATCGTCCGGGCGACCCGGTCGAGACCGCCGAGTGTTGGGAAATGGTTCTGGAACAGCCGCATCGTCCGGCCTTCCTCGCCCTCTCCCGCCAGCCGATGCCGCTTCTGCGTAAGGAAGCCGGCACCGAGAACAAGTCCGCGAAGGGCGCCTATGTTCTGCTGGAAGCCGAAGGCGGTGAGCGTCAGGTGACGCTGTTCGCGACCGGTTCCGAGCTGCATATGGCCGTCGAAGCCCGCACGACGCTGCAGGCCGACGGCATCCCGACCGCCGTCGTCTCGATGCCGAGCCGCCTGCATTTCGAAATGCAGGACGCGGCCTACAAGAAGTCCGTCATCGGCACCAACAAGGCGCGCGTCGCGGTGGAAGCCGCCGTCGAGCTGGGTTGGGAACGCTATATCGGTGACTACGGCCGCTTCGTCGGCATGCACAGCTTCGGCGCCTCCGGCAAGATCGGCGACGTCTACAAGAAGTTCGGCATCACGGCCGATGCCGTGGTCGCCGCCGCGAAGGAAAGCCTGGCCGAAGTCGGCTAACTCTTTCTTTTTCCGGACAGTAAAAAAGGCCGGCGGGGGAAACCCTGCCGGCCTTTTCTTTTGGTCGCTCACGCGTCCGGTCTCTGACGACGAGGTCTTCGGCAGAGACCGGACGCGTGGCTCAGGCGGCGCGGCGCAGCGCGGCTGGCTTCTCCACGTAGCGGGAAACCGCGGCAAGAATGACCTCGACTGAGCGCGTGCCCGCCGTCACCGGAATAGCGGCGGAACCATTAGTCCAGCGCGCCGGCTGGCCCTTGATCATTTCGATCGTCCACCAACCGTCTCGCAGATTATCATCCTGCATATCGATGACGCGCAGCCCACCATCGGCATGATCGAACAACAGAATGCTCTCGACCATGACGCCAAGCTGGCGACGATCATCGAGCCAGGGCTGCACGTCCGCCGGGGTCGACGATTTCGACAGAATCCGGGCATCAATGGTTGCGGCGCCATCTCGCAGCGACAATGGCAGATTAAAAACGTAGCGATGCGCGACCCCATAGTCGAGCGCCTGCGCCGGACGAATAATCTGGCCGTTGATGGCCAAGTGCAGATCAGGCTCGAGATTGAACGCTACCTTCGGAAGCGTGAGGCCAAGGGCCTTGGCACGTTCCGCCAGACGATCCCAGATCGGCCGAACGATTGCGGTATCCACGACCAGCGGCGCAGCGGCATCAGCCCAGGATGCGTGATTTGCATTTTCGGTGAAATTCAAATCCAACTGCATCACACCGCCATTGGCGAACCGGCCGCGATTGCCGGTATCGAGATAGCTTTCCGCGGTGAGACCATTGGCGATCAGGATGCCGTGCCGTTCCAACTCGACATGAAAGTAGGTGTAGCGGTCGATCGTCTCGTCGCGGGCGACAGTGCCGCCGTTAAGCAACAGGCGCACGGGAATGAGAACGCCATCGACGAAGATGCTGTGTTCCGGCGTGATCAGCAGATCAGTATGCGGCACATTCTCGGCGAAGGCGCCTTTGGAAATGCGCACCAGACGTTGGGTCTCCGGGTTGCGCAGCTTGGTCAAATCGACAGTGCGATAACCGATCCACTTGACTGGCTTGGCGCCAGCCAGCGTCCGAACCATGTCGCCCGCAATCAGGCTTTCAATTGCAACCTCACCATCCGGGGTCGCGATCAGCGTGCCTTCGGCGAAGCAGACCTCGAAAGCCAACTCTCCGTTTTCGCTTGTCAGATCAAACCCGAACGTATTGACATTCGAAACGTCAATCTCATCGGTAACACCGTTGGACGTAACTTCCAGGATGCTGCCATTATAGTTGACTGTCACGTCATCGATTGTAGTTCCGCCGCTGCCGATAACTTCACTATCTGTGAAAGCGATGTTGGAGAAGACAATCTCGTCACCGGTTGCAATGCCCTGGATGAGATTGCTGGGGGAACCACTGACGACCACTGTCGCGCCACCAGTGGGTGCATTCAGATCGATTGTGCCGGTGCCGTCGGTGAGCAAGCTACCGTATAAATCAAGCGTGCCTCCGGACATGACGTTGGTCGTTCCGGTTAAGATACCACCGGAACTGACAACTTCCGTGCCGCCGGCAGAAATGATCGTGCTGCCCGCCGTGCCGCCCGAGGCGACCACCAGCGTTCCGCCTGCAAGATTCGTCCCGCTAACAACGCCGCCAGATGACACAACCTCATAGCCGCCAACATTGACGATCGTGTCGTTAGAGGAGCCACCGGACGATACTATCTCCGAACCGGAATCATTGATGGTAGCGCTGATGCTGCGTCCGCCACCCGCGACGCCCAGGCCACTGCCAAGCAGCAATGTGCCGCCACTATCGATAAGGCTATTCGAGGCAACCGCGGTCGACAAAATCCACTGGACCGAACCGTCATTGACGGTTGCATCGACATCTGTGCTGCCGTTGGCGACGTAGTCACCGCCATCCGCTGTCACTACGGTCCCTGAAGCATAGCCCGGCACGACCAGGTCGGAATTGGTATCGACGATTATATAGGCACCGCTGATATAGGCATCGTAGCTGAAACCAGCCTGGACGTACATGTCGCCGTTCGGTCCGATCGTGGCGCCAAAAGCGACCCCACCGATGGATACGAGTAGCTGGCCACTGTTGATCACAGTGTCAACGGCGAGCCCCCCAGCGCTGACTTTTACGATACCGCTACCGACAGCCGTGGTGCCTATGGCAACGCCACCGCTGGAGACCATTTCCCACCCGCCGCTCAAAAGGGCATCGACGGAAGAACCACCGCTGGAAATCAATTCCGTACCGCCAGCGTCGACGGTCGCGCTGACCGTGGTTCCTCCGGACAGTATGACCAGGAAATCTCCGGCAGGCACGGTAAGGCCAGAGCTGACTTCACCGTAAGTGATGGAAGTAGTCGTCATATGGGCCAGTTCTCCGGTTCAAAATGCGAATGGGTTTTGTCAGACGACCGCGTCACGCTGTACGGAGATTGACCTCCTTGCACAGTGAAAGAATTTCGTAACGGTTCCGCCGACCTGCGACAGACTGAGGTCTCGCACGCATGGCTTAGCTTACAATCAGCCATTACCTAGATAAATTTAATTATTGAAATGATGACAAAACAAAATACTGTTCCTGGAAACTTCTGCCTTATCAGATAAAAAATCGAAGTTGCAAAGACCTACGTATGTTGAAATTATTATTTTGATAATCAAACAAATGGTTATTTCTGACAAAGCTATGCGATAATTTCTCTGTCAAGACTCATATAAGTCTTGTTTTTGTTAATTCTGTATTTAAATTTCATTACGATATAACAATTATATAATAATTATTATGATTTATTATTTATTGCTTTTTAACAAGCATCTTTACGAGCCCGAGGAAATACAGTGTGAAAATCCCTCTCTGAGGAGAGCCCTTGTCCAAAAACGTTTCACTAATGCTTTACCGAAAAAAAGTTAACTGCCTGCATTGTGCCGACAACATGACTCTCTCGGAGATTTCGGGCTAGAGCAGATCCCGGTCAGATGGAATTATCTGGCCGGGTGAAGATGCTCGCGAAAACAATGATCTAGAGCGGCGCCTGTGAGCATAGGCGAACAGGAAACGCTCTAGGCAGAGCCAACCCTTAACAACACATGCCAACAGGGCGATGGGTCGCGATTACGATACTTCACTAACAAAATGCGATTCGCCGTTCACGGCAGACATCATTCCCGGGCAGGTAATTTTTGCGCGCGATGACCAAGCAATTCATGAAAAGTTTCGCAAAGAAAGTTTCTGGACGAAATTTTTCAAATTAAGAAAATGCGATCTTTCGTAATTTATAACCTCGCTCCTGCGCAGAAGTAAGACATCTCGACCGGCGCAGCCTCACTCCCTTACCTACCGATTCAGATGCTCATGCAGCGCCTTGAGAAATCCCCAGACGACGCTGAAGACAAGAACGGGAACGCTCCACAGGACAAACAGAAAGAAGAAGGCCGAAAGCGCCCATACGGGAAGGGGGTCCAGCGTCGGCTCATAGCCCAGTCGCCGCTTCACGATGAAGCCGAAGAGAGCGCAGATGGCGAGCGTCCAAACCAATAGCAGCGCTTTCTTCGCTAATGCCATGGACGCGCCGCCCCGCCGTCATTCCGCTTATTGCCTGGCCTCTGTGCTGGCTGGCGCCATCTTCTCGGCCAGGCGTGGCAGGCGCCGCTGCTTCTTGGGCGAGAGCCAATGGGACAGCTGGTCGAGATAGAGGTAAATGACCGGCGTGGTGTAGAGCGTCAGCACCTGGCTGAGCAGCAGGCCGCCGACCATGGCAAAGCCCAGCGGCTTGCGCAGTTCGGACCCCGCCCCGCTTTCAATCATCAGCGGCGCACCGCTGAGGATCGCCGCCATCGTCGTCATCAGAATGGGCCGGAAGCGCAGAAGACAGGCCTGGCGGATCGCCTCCAAGGGTGACATGCCCTGCTGGCGCTCAGCGTGGATCGCAAAATCCACCATCATGATGCCGTTCTTCTTCACGATGCCGATGAGCAGAATGATGCCGATGAGCGCGATGACCGTCAGCTGATAGCCGAAGAGCATCAGCATCAGCAGCGCGCCGACGCCGGCTGAGGGCAAGGTGGAGAGAATGGTCAGAGGCAGAATATAGCTCTCATACAGAATGCCGAGGATGATGTAGACGGCGATGAGCGCCGCCGCGACCAGGATGGGCTCGGAACTGAGCGACGCCTGGAATGCCTGGGCCGTGCCTTGGAAATTGCCCTGCACCGTGTCCGGCACGCCGATCTGGCTTTTCATTTTCGCCACGTCGGTCACGACATTGCCCAGCGAGGCATTGCCCTTGAGATTGAAGGAGATCGTGACCGAGGGGAACTGGCTTTGATGGTTGACGGCCAGCGGCTGCACCGGCGCTGTCGTCTCCGTCACGAAGGTCGAGAGCGGCACCACGGCACCGCTGGTTGATTTCACATAAAGCTTGCCCAGCGTGCTGAGCTTGCCAAACTCATTCGGTTTAGCCTCCAGAATGATGTAATAGGCTTTGTTGCCCGTGAAATACTGCGCCACTTCGCGCTGGCCGAAGGCATCGTACAGAATGGCGTCGATGGCAGCCGGCTGAATGCCGAAGCGTGCCGCGCGCGCGCGATCGATCACCATCGAGACGGTGGTGCCGCCATTCTCCTGGTCGGAGGTCACATCCTGCAGCATTGGCAGCTTCTTCATCGCCGCCAGGACCTTCGGCGCCCATTCATTGAGTTCCGTCGAACTCGAATCCTGGATCGTATACTGGTATTGCGTCTTCGACAGCCGCGCACCGACGCTGACATCCTGCGCCGGCTGCATGAACAGGCGAATGCCGGTCAAGGAGGCCGTCGATTTATTGATCTGGTTGATGACCTGCGTGACGTTGAACTTCCGCTTATCCCAGGGCTTCAACGAAATATACATGCGGCCGTCATTGGCGGCCTGGCCGCCGACGCCGGAGCCCACGGTCGCCGTGACCGCCTGTACGGACGGGTTTTTCAAGACAACCGCGTTCAACTGCTGCTGAAGACGGGAAATCTGCTGGAAGGACGCATCCTGCGCCACTTCCGAGATACCGATGATCGTCCCGGTATCCTGGGTCGGAAAGAAGCCTTTGGGAATGATGATGTAAAGGAAGACCGTCAGCGACACCGTGGCGATCCAGATCATCAAAGTGATGAAGCGGAAGCGCAGCGCGAGATCCAAGGTGCGGCTATAGAAGCTCACCATTCCGTCGAAAATACGCTCGATGAAATTATAGAGCCGCCCGTGCTTCTTCGTCTCAGGCCGCAGGAAGCGCGAGGCCATCATCGGCGTCAGCGTCAGCGAGACGATGGCCGAGATCACGATGGTGATGGAGACGGTGATCGCGAATTCGCGGAACAGCCGGCCGACGATACCGCCCATGAGCAGCAACGGGATGAAGACGGCGATGAGCGACAGGCTGATGGAGACGATGGTGAAGCCGATTTCGCCGGCGCCCTTCAGCGCCGCCTCGAATGGACCCATCCCCTCTTCCATATGCCGGACGATGTTTTCCAGCATGACGATGGCATCATCGACCACGAAACCGACCGCGATGGTCAGCGCCATGAGCGAGAGATTGTCGAGGCTGAAACCAGCGATATACATCACAGCCAAGGTGCCAACGAGCGCCACGGGGATGGTAATGCTGGGGATGATGGTCGCCCAGACATTGCGCAGGAAGACGAAGATCACCATCACCACAAGGCAGATGGCGAGCATGAGCGTGAACTCGACATCACTGACCGAGGCGCGAATGGTCAGCGTGCGGTCGGACACCACATCCAAATGCACATTGGGCGGGAAATAAGCTTCCAGCCGCGGCAGCTTGGCCTTGATGCCATCCGCGGTTGATATGACATTCGCGCTCGGCAGCTTGAAGATCAGCAGGGTGACAGCGCGTTTATTGTTCACCCAGGCGGCAAGCTCGCGGTTCTGCGGCCCGGACACGGCGCGCCCGATATCGCTGATATGGATCGCCGCGCCATTCTTGTAGCCGATGATGAGGTCGTTATAGGGCTCGGCCGTCGTCATCTGGTCGTTATTGTAGATGGTGAAGGAGCGGTTGGGGCCGTCGATGCTGCCCTTAGGGTCGTCCACCGTCGCGTCCGCCAGAACGCTGCGCACATCCTCCATCGTCATGCCCATGGCGGCCAGTCGCGCCGGATCGACCTGCACACGGATCGCCGGCGTCTGCTGGCCGCCGACCAGCACCTGGCCCACGCCTGGAAGCTGGGAGAGCTGCTGTTCGACGATATTCTCAGCGTAGTTATCGACCTCGGTGATCGGCGCCTGATCCGAATGCATCGCCAGGATCATGATCGGGCTGTCGGAAGGGTTGATGGCGCGGAAGGTCGGCGGGCTTGGCATATCGGCAGGCAGGGACCCCTGCGCCGCGTTCATCGCTTCCAGCAGCAGCGTCTCGGCATTGCCGAGATTGGTGCTGAGATCGAACTGCAGCGTGATCTGGGTACTGCCATAGGTGCTGGTCGAGGTCATCTGCGACAGGCCGGGCAGCATCTGCCCGAATTCCGTTTCCAGCGGCGTCGCGACGGTCGATGCCATGGTGGCGGCGCTGGCGCCCGGATAGGTGGCGCTGACTGTCAGCGTCGGGAAGGTCACATTCGGCAGCGGCGCCACCGGCAGCAGCGGATAGGCGGCGAGACCGACCAGAAAAATGGCCGCCGCCACCAGCGATGTCGCAATCGGGCGACGGATGAAGGGCGTTGAAATACTCATGGAGACTTAAAACCCCCGGCAGGCGTGCGGCGCGCGTGAACCAGACAATCGAAACGACCGATCCATCGGCTCATCCTGGCGCACCGCCGTCATCCGTCGCGCCGGAGGCCTCGATTTTGGCGGCATCGACCGTCTTGCCCTGGACCTTGATGCCGGGAGAGAGACGCGACTGGCCGGAGACGACGATGTCATCGCCGGCCGCGACACCCTTCCCGATCACGCTCATCCCGCTATCCTGATAGGAGACCGTGACCGGCGTCTGCGCGACGGATGTATCGGGTTTGACCAGGAAGACGAACAGCCCGTCGGGCCCGTGCTGTACGGCGATGGAAGGGATCGTCACCGCATTCTGCAGCATTTTCACCTGCAGCCGCGTATTGACGAACTGGCCAGGCCAAAGATGATCGTCATCATTGGCGAAGCGCGCCTTGAGCGAAATCGTGCCCGTCGTCATGGAAATCGTATTGTCCGGTGTCAGCAGCGTGCCGGTGGCAATCGCGGCGCCGGAATCCTTATCCGTCACCAGCACCGCCAGCGGGCCCTTGGCCCTTGCATCCTGCACCTGCGGCAACTGGTCCTCAGGCAGGGTAAAGACCACGGCGATGGGCTTGTCCTGGGTCACCGTCAGGATCGGGCTGGTGCCATTGGCTTGAATGAGATTGCCGACATCGATTTGATAGAGACCGACACGTCCGTCGAAGGGCGCATGGATGGTCGCATAGCCGAGGTTGATCTTGGCCGTCTCGATCATGGCGTTATCCGCCTGGATAATCGCCTGATCCTTGCCGACGACGGCGCGCTGATCGTCGACCTGCTGAACCGGGGCATAGCTGCTAGTGGCGAGCTTGGCATAGCGCGCCAGATCCAGCTGCGCGCTTTGGAGCGAGGCCAGATCCTCGGCCCGCTGAGCCAAGGCCTGATCCAGTGTTGCCTGATAGGCTGACGGGTCGATGCGGGCGAGAATATCGCCCTTCTTGACTTCCTGGCCTTCCTTGGCCGGCAGGTCGATCAGGACGCCGCCGACCTGCGCTTTGATCGAGACCGTATTATAGGCCTGCACATTGCCCAGGCCATCGAAATAGACCGGCACGTTCTGCGCCACTGCCTTGGTCACCGTCACCGGAACGGGGGCTGCTGCCGGGGCCGCCGCCTGAGCCGAGGACATCAGCCCCCCCGTCAGGGTAAGCGGTAAGGTGAGCGTCAGGGCCATGCCGAGAGCGGTCAGACATCCATCGTAGCCGCGGATCATCCCGTTCATCTGTCCCCACCTCTTCATCCAACTGAGCGCCCTGCTAAGGGATAGTTGGAGGCTGCGCGAGAGCTTGGCGCTTGGTATCTCAGCTTCGTGAGAGGTTGTTTCAATCCGTCACAGAACGAGACCTTCCGCAGTCCTGCGTTCGCATCCTGTCTCATCCGGGATTTCGATAAATGTCCGGCTGGCAACCAAGTGTTTCGTTATTTTAGCGTTTCGTCTTGGCGAAAGCCGCCCAACTCACGCTTGGTGTAGCGCCTCGTGCAGCATCGCCAAAAGATGGCGGGGCAGATAGGGCTTTCCAAGGAAACGATAGCCAAGTTCCGGGTCCCAGGTGCGGGCGATCACATCCGGCCGCCCGGAAGCGATGATCACCGGCAACTGCGGGTAATGGATGCGCGCATGGGCCGCGACCTCCGCGCCGTCAGCCTCGCCCGGCATATGAAAATCTGTCACCAGGGCCTCGATCGCCCGATCATGATGGTCGATCAGGGCCAAAGCCTCATCGCCGGTCGCGACCTGAATAACCTCGAATCCGTCATCCGCCAGGCTCTCAGCCATGATTTCGCGGATCAGCGCCTCGTCTTCGACCAGCAAGATAGCCACATGCATCCCCATCTCGGGCAGTTACAAACTGTATATCTGCCCGGTGCTGCGCCTTTTCACTGGTCCTTCGCCATACAAGATCGCGTGGCTGCCCGGCCGGTCCTTTCAACGCAGGTCGATCAGGGAGAAAACATCCAGCGGACAGACCATGCCGGGAGATTTTCTTTCTGCGCAGCCGCGCCTTCCTGCCATAACGGCTGGGAATCGACCGCGAAATCACCCGAAACGGTTTCCGATGACAGATTGGCGAGCAGCGTCAGAGCACCGCCGCCATCGACCGTCCAAACCACTTCGACCGCCCTCTGGCCCCGCATGCGCGCCCGACCGCCTTGCCTGATCCCGTGCAGAAGCGGCAGCAGCCTCTCCCGCCGCACGGCTAGAATGCGCCGATACCAATCCTGCACCGTGGGATCGACCTTGTCCCACTGCAGCTTCGATGCCAGGAACGTCGCCTCGGCCAAGGGGTCCGGGATCTTCTCGCGCGTCTCAGGGTCGCTGAAGGCGGGGAAGCGAGCGAATTCCTCGCGTCGTCCATCCCTGACCTTCTCTGCTAGCTCCCCTTCGAAATCGGCAAAGAACAGAAAGGGCGAGGTCGCACCCAATTCCTCACCCATGAACAGCATCGGCACCTGCGGCAGCAGCAGATAAACGGCCGAAACGGCCCGCACCGCCTCGGCACTCGCGATCTGCGACAGACGCTCGCCCATGGCGCGATTGCCGATCTGGTCATGGTTCTGGGCAAAGGCGACGAAAGCCGAGGGCGGCAGATGGGCGGAGGGCTCTCCCCTCGGCTTGCCGCTATACGCCATGGCTTCGCCCTGGAAAGCGAAACCTTCCGCCAGGGCGCGGCCGAGTAATTCCGGTTGCTGCGCGTAGGGCGCGTAATAGGCGACGTCCTCACCCGTGGCTGCGACATGCAGCACGTGATGGACATCGTCGTTCCATTGGGCCGAGTAATCGCGCGGCTGGCCGTTTGACGTCCGCTCCAGATAGCGCGCGCGGTTGTCCTCATTCTCCAGGACAAGATGCAAGGGCCGGTCCTGGACCTGGGCGCGCAGCGTCTCCGCCAGTTCCAGCAACAGGTGGCGGGGACTGTCATCCTGAATGGCATGGACGGCGTCGAAGCGCAGCCCGTCGAGATGAAATTCCTTTATCCAATACAGCGCGTTGTGGATGAAGAAGTCGCGCACCGGGCGGCTGTCCGCGCCATCGACATTGATGCCCGCGCCCCAGGGGCTTTTGTGACGCTCGGTAAAGAATTGCGGCGCGTAGACGGGCAAGTAATTCCCATCCGGTCCGAAGTGATTATAGACGACGTCCAGCATAACGCTGAGCCCACGCGCATGGGCGGCGTCCACCAGGGCCTTGAAGTCTTCCGGCCTTCCGTAGCTGCTGTCCGGTGCAAACGGCAGCACGCCGTCATATCCCCAGTTCCGCTGCCCCGGAAAATCCGCGACCGGCATGATCTCGATCACTGTCACGCCAAGATCGGCCAGATGGTCCAGCCTGGCGATGGCCGCACGGAAACTACCTTCGGGCGTAAACGTGCCGATATGGAGTTCGTAGATCACGGCTTCCGCCCAATCCCGGCCGCGCCAGCTCCCGTCCTGCCAGTCATAGGCCTCAGGATCGATCACCTCGCTTGGACCATGGACATCCTGCGGCTGAAAGCGGGAGGCCGGGTCCGGCACGCGGAGCCCGTCTTTCACCACATAGTGGTAAACCGAGCCGGCCTTGGCATTTGGGACCAGCTTTTCGTGCCACCCGTCCTCACCCGCTGTCATCGGCAAGGGCTCACCCCCGTCCAACGCGATGGAGACCTCAGCCTCGCCAGGTGCCCAGAACCGGAACAGGACACCATCGCCTTGCAGACTTGCCCCGAAGGGCAAGTCATGGACCCGCGTCGTCATGCGGCATCGACCTCACTATTGGGATGGCCGAATGCAAGCACGGAACGGCCGGTGACGGTATAGATATCGCCCGTTTTGGAGATTGCTTCCTCGGCATCCGGCCGGTTGGTATCGATGATCAGCGTCCATTCATCGCCGCCGGCACATTCCGGCAGGGTGAAGTTCACGCCCTCGGCCGCCGCGTTGAAGACCAGCAGAATGGTCGCGTCGCCACCGCGCTTGCGAATGCCGCTGGGTTGCGCCCGGCCGTCGATCAACATGCCGAAGCAGCGCATGCCCTCATCCTTCCACTGGCTGTCCTTCATCTCGGCGCCAGAGGCATTGATCCAGGTGACGTCCTTGACGCCCAGTTCCTCATTATACTCGCCGCTAAGGAAGCGGTTACGGCGCAGAATGGCATAGTTATGCCGCAGCGATGTCAGCTTCTGCACGAAGGCGATGAGGGAATGGCCCTTCTCCTCGATCTTCCAGTTCAGCCAGCTGATCTCACTGTCCTGGCAATAGGCGTTGTTATTGCCCTGCTGCGTGCGGCCGAATTCGTCACCGGCCAGCAGCATCGGCGTGCCCTGTGCCAGCAGGAGCGTCGTCAACATATTGCGGATCTGGCGCGCACGAAGATCGTTGATTTCCTCGTCGTCCGTCGGTCCTTCGGCACCGCAATTCCATGACCGATTGTCGGAACTGCCGTCCCGACCGTCCTCGCCATTCGCGTCATTATGCTTGTCGTTATAGGTGACGATATCGTTGAGCGTGAAACCGTCATGCGCCGTGATGAAATTGACCGAGGCGAAGGGACGGCGCCCGTCACGGTTGAAGATGTCGCCCGAGGCACAAAGCCGTGGCACGATGGCGGCGGCAGAGGCCTCACCCTTCCAGAAGTCCCTGGAAATGTCGCGGAACTTATCGTTCCATTCCGCCCAGCCCGGCGGAAAGCCGCCAACCTGATAGCCGCCCGGCCCGCAATCCCAGGGCTCAGCGATCAATTTGACGCTCTGCAGAAGCGGGTCCTGGCCACAGGCCTTTAGAAATCCGCTCTGCTCGTCGAAGCCATGCGGCTCGCGCGCCAGGATGGTGCCGAGGTCGAAGCGGAAACCATCCACATGCGTCTCCCCCGCCCAATAGCGCAGGCTATCCGTCACCAGTTGGATGACGCGCGGATGGCTGAGATTGACCGTGTTCCCGGTGCCGGTATCGTTGATATAGTAGCGTTTCTTGTCGGGCAGCAGACGGTAGTAGCTGGCATTGTCGATGCCCTTGAAGGACAAAGTCGGCCCCAGCTCATTGCCTTCGGCGGTATGGTTGTAGACGACGTCAAGAATGACTTCGAGACCGGCATCGTGCAGCCGCGCCACCATCTCCTTGAACTCGCGCAGCGACTGCTCGCGCTCCGACGCATAGCGCGGATCGGGAGCGAAGAATCCGATCGTGTTATAGCCCCAGTAATTGGTGAGGCCCTTTTCCAGCAACTGGCTGTCATTGATGAAGCTATGGATGGGCAGCAACTCGACCGAGGTCACGCCCAGGCTGCGGATGTAATCCGTCACCGATTTGTGGCCGAGCCCGGCATAGGTGCCGCGCTGCTTTTCCGGCACCATCGGATGCTGCTTGGTGAAACCCTTCACATGGGTTTCGTACAGGATCGTATGATCCCACGGCACGGGATGCCGGTTCGGCTCACCCTTCCAATCGAAACCCGGATCGACGACGACGCATTTCGGCATGAAGGGCGCGCTGTCGCGCTCATCATAGGTTGTGTCGTCTCCGCTTTCCATCTGATAGCCGAAAATCGCCGGGTTCCATGTCAGATCGCCGGTATGGGCGCGGGCATAGGGGTCCAGCAGCAGCTTGTTCGGATTGAAGCGATGCCCCTCTTCCGGCGCATAGGGACCATGGACGCGATAGCCATACACTTGGCCGGGCCCAATGCCGCCGATCCGGCCATGGAAGATCTGGTCGGTATATTCGGGCAGCTCGATCCGCTGGATTTCCTCACTACCGTCTTCATTGAAAAGACAGACCTCGACCTTGGTCGCATGGGCCGAAAAGAGCGCGAAATTGACACCCTCGCCGTCCCAGGTCGCACCACGCGGATGCGGCAAGCCTTCACGTACAGGCAAGTTTAAACTCTCGACCAAGGGGGGGGCTCCATCCGGCGGTGCAATGACAGGCCCTAGATGGGATGAACGCAGTCGAAGCCAAGGAGCAATGGCGGCCTAAGCCGAAGGTTCATGAGGCGGCAGCCCGCACCTTTGCGTCATCGCAGCCTAGGCTTGCACGGCCCGCCGCGCCGCACCGAAGACCGAGAGGGTCAGCACTCCCACGATCACCAGCGCGGTGCCGAGCGAGGTGGCACCCGCGACGAAGCCGATAATGCCGGGACCACAGAGCATGCCGGCATAGCCGACCGCACTGATGACAGGGATGGAGATGCTGGCCGGCACGCCTGGCACGCGCGCCGCGGCACTGAACAGCAGCGGCACGATATTGGAGGCCCCGACACCGACCAGCGCGAAGCCCAGCACGGCCGCCGGCCCCGGTAGAAACACCACCGCACACCAGCCGGCCGTCGCGATCAATGCGCTGACGCGCAGCAGCGGCACCGTGCCGAAACGCCGCGTCAGCCTGTCCCCGGACAGACGCCCGCAGGCCATGGTGACGGAAAACGCCGCATAGCCCAACCCACCATAAGCGGCGGGAAGACCCTTGCCGTGCAGGAAGAGCGCGCTCCAATCCAGCGCCGCGCCCTCACCCAAAAAGCCCACGAAACACAACACCCCGACCAGCACGACCAAGGGATGGAAGGCCCGTCTGGTACGCGGCTCGTCCAACCGCCGCTCCGCCGGCGGCGACTCCACGCCCGGCAGCAGGCTCGGCACACGCCAGAGCGCGACGAGCAGCACGACCGCTGCCGTCAACACCGCACCGATGCTGACCGCGAGGCCTGCGCCAAGAAGAATGGTCAGGCCGAGCGAGCCGATCAGACCGCCGACACTGAACATGCCATGGAAGCCTGACATCATCGGCCTTGCGCTGAGTCGCTCCACCTCCACGGCCTGCGTGTTCATGGCGGCGTCGAAGGTGCCGATGCTGAAGCCGAAGACGATCAGCGCCGCGGCGAGAAGAACCGGGCTGGCTAACCAGCCGAGCAGCGGCAGAGTGATAGTGAGGAGCAAGGCGCCGGCGAAAAGCACGCGGCGCGAACCGTAGCGTCCAAGCCCCCAGGATATGAGCGGCATGACGGCGACGGCACCGACGCCCAGTCCGATCAGGACAAGACCGAAGGTCGCCGTGCCAAGACCCGTCCGCGCCTTGGCGTAGGGTACCATCGGCGCCCAGGCAGCGTTGGCGAAACCCGCCAGCACAAAGAAAAGCCGCGTGGAAATCCGCGCGGCTGCGAGCTGCGATCCTGTCACCTGACCCAAGCGGGTTTCCTTTGAACTGTCCCGCGGCGCATGACGGAGCCCGAAAAGAAAAGACCCGTCACCTTAGCCGTGGCGACGGGCCCCTATGATTAGGACTGCTGGCGGCGCAGGAAGGCCGGGATTTCCAGGCCACCCATCTCATCGGCCGCTGCCTGGCGAGCCGGGCGTGCGGCCGGCGCATCCGGACGCGGCTCGGCTGCGGCCGTCGGTTCCGCCCGCTCAACCGGTGCCGAAGCGGCAGCCGCCGGAGCGGACGAACGCTTGCCGATCGCACCCGTCACCCGATTGAACAGGCTGGTGCCGACGGAAGGCGCCGGAGCAGCCGGCTCGCTCTGGCGTGACACCGGCTCCGCGAAAAGGCTGCGGGTGCTCGCCGGACGCTGCGGCAGACCGGCCGGCGAACGCAGCGCCGGAGCGGACGACGGCAGCGGTGCCGCGGGCGCCAGATTCGGCGTCATCGGCGTCGCCTGCTGCGCCGGGCTCCACTGCGGCGCGGCCGGCGCGAAGGTCGGCGTAAAGCCGACCGAGGCCTGCATGCCGGTGGTGCCGGTCGCGGCCAGCGGCATTTCGGCAACCGCCGGGGCGGCTGCGACCTGCGCCGGCTGAGCGATACGATCGTTGCTGGTCGCAAGTTCCAGCTTCGGACGGTATTCGATGGCGGCGGAGTCTATGCCGGTCGCGACGACGCTGACGCGGATGCGGCCGTTCAGCGTGGAATCGATCGCCGAGCCGAAGATGATGTTCGCTTCCTCGTCCACTTCCTCACGGATGCGGTTGGCGGCCTGATCGACCTCGAACAGCGTCATATCGTCGCCGCCGGTGATGTTGATCAGCAGGCCGCGAGCGCCGGCCATATTGGTGTCTTCCAGCAGCGGGTTGCTGATCGCCGCTTCCGCCGCACGGACCGAACGGCCCTCACCTTCGGCCTCGCCCGTCCCCATCATCGCCTTGCCCATTTCGGACATGACGGTGCGGATATCGGCGAAATCGAGGTTCACGAGGCCCGGCACGACCATGAGGTCGGTAACGCCGCGCACGCCCATGTAGAGGACGTTATCGGCCATCTGGAAGGCTTCTTTCCAGCTGGTATGCTCATTGGCGATCCGGAACAGATTCTGGTTCGGGATGATGATGAGCGTATCGACATATTGCTGCAGCTCGGCGATGCCGGCCTCGGCCGAACGGGCGCGCTTGATGCCTTCGAAGGAGAAGGGCTTCGTGACGACGCCGACGGTCAGAATGTCATGCTTGCGGGCAAGCCGCGCGATGACCGGCGCGGCACCCGTGCCGGTGCCGCCGCCCATGCCGGCGGTGATGAAGACCATGTGAACGCCTTCGAGGTGACGTTCCAGATCCGCTTCCGCTTCTTCAGCCGAGAGACGGCCCACTTCCGGCTTGCCGCCCGCGCCATTGCCCTGGGTGATGGTCGGCCCAAGCTGGATGCGGCGGTCGGCGCGGCTACGCATAAGCTGCTGCGCATCGGTATTGGCGACGATGAATTCCACGCCCGGCAGGTTGAGCGCGATCATGTTGTCGACGGCATTGGTGCCGCCGCCGCCCACGCCGATGACGCAGATCTTCGGCGTGAAATCGGAGTGGGTCTGCTGCGGAACGGTGAGGTTCAGCGTCATGGGCGGTCTCCTTGGAAAAACTTGCCCGGCAGATATTGTCCGTCCGGCGCTACATGAAATGAAAGGGACGCGGTGAAAGGAAGGCAGCTGTGCGGCGGCATCAGACACGCTCCTTAAGGAAAGAGATCAGACGTCTGAGCGGTCCGCCCACACGCTTCGTTTCAAGGTCGATGTCCTGCATCGACCGACCTTCGCCCGAAGCCCAGGCGAGCAAGCCCGCACCGGTGGCGAATGCAGGGCCGGAGGCAGCGTCCGGCAGGCCCCGCAATCCGACGGGACGGCCAAGACGCACCTGCTTGCCCAGGATATGGGCCGCAAGCTCACGGGCACCCGCAAGCTGGCAAGCCCCACCGGTCAGCACGACGCGTGCTCCGGCGACGCGGGACAGGCCGGAATTCTCCAGCCGGTCCTTCACGATCTCAAAAATCTCTTCCAGGCGCGGACGGATGATGCTGACCACCATGCTGCGCGGCACCTTGGCGATCTGATGCTCTTCCTCGCCCACCAGTGGCACGGGCAGCATCTCCCGCTCGTCGTCCGGACTCGCCTGGCAACTGCCGTACAGCGTCTTCAATCGTTCGGCATGGGCGACCGGCGTGGAAAGCAGCCGCGCTATGTCATTCGTCACATGGCTGCCGCCGACCAGCGTGCTGGCGGTATGCAGAAGCTGCCCTTCCGCGAAGACAGCGAAGCTCGTCGCGCCGCCCCCCATGTCGATGACGGTCGTGCCAAGCTCGCGCTCATCCTCGACCAATGTCGCCAGACCGGCAGCGAAGGGCGCGGAGACGAGTTCCGCAATCTCCAGATCGCAGCGGTTGAGGCAGGTATGGAGATTGCGCAGCGCCGAGGAGACCGCGTCGATCACATGCAGCCGCGCCGTCAGCGTCTCGCAGTGCAGGCCGCGCGGGTCTTCGACGCGCATGGTCTCATCCACCGAGAATGACAGCGGCAGGACATGGATGGTGTCACGGCCTTCGGATTCCGCACGATGGCGGCCTTCCAGCACGACGTGGCGGATCTCGTCCTCCCCCACCACACGACCGCCGACCGGCCATTGCACATTGAACAGACGGCTTTCCGGCTGGCCGCAGCCGAGATTGACGGTGACGGAGCGCAGCCGCGTGTCGGCCATATCCTCGGCCTGCCCCACGGCCGCCCGGATCGCGCGCTCAGCCTCATCCAGATCGGTGATGGCGCCATGACGGATACCCCGTCCCTTCTGCCAGCCGAAGCCCAGGATACGGCGGGTGCCGTCAGGTTCCGCCCTGCCGATCATGCAGGTGATCTTGGTGGACCCGATATCGAGCGCGCCGAATATCCCCGTGCGCAACACGCGGGAACGCGGCGGCAGATCGGTCGATACCGGCGGCAGAGAGCGGCGTGCCATGTCGTTCACGGACCTCACTCCCTCAAGGATGCTTGTTGGTGGTGCCGGCATCATTGCCGGACTTGGATGCATCCTTGCCCGACGCGCCGGTATCGGGCGCGGGTTCGGGGCGAACGACAACACGGTCGGCCAGTCGCAGGTCGACGACCTTCACCGGACGATCAAGCAACTGCATGCGGGTCTGCAAGGCCTGCAAGCGGCCGAGCGCCGCATCCTGATCCTCACCCGGCAGCATGACGGTCGCGCCGGATTTGAGAACGAGATTCCAGCGCTCCTGCCCCACACGCACCGCACCGACCATGCGCGAGCGGATATCGGGATAAGGCTTCATCTCATCGAACAGCTCGGTCGTCGCTTCCGGCGCACCGGGACCCACGACCAGCGGCAAGTCCAACTCCTGCGAGGCACGGCCGACATCCTGCTCGCCCATCGTCTCGCCATTACGGTCGATCAGACGGAACTGTCCGTGATCCTGCCAGACGGCGAAGGGCGCGCGCTCAATCAGCCGCACGACCAGCGTGTCCGGCAGCCGACGCTCCACCACCGCATCGGCGACCCAGCCGAGCGAGAGCAGACGGCCCCGCGCGTCGTTGAGCGAGAAGCCCAGCATCGGTTGGCCGATCATCACACCAAGGGCGTGGCGCAGAAGCGGCTCGGGCGTATTCTCCCGCCCATCGATGATGATGTTGCGGACATTGAGCCCCATGACGGAGCCGATACCGCCAAGGACCGTCCGCACGCCACTGACGGAGCCACCTTGATCCGTACCGCGCAAGACCATGCTGGCCACAAAGATGATGATGATGATACCGCCAGCGCCGATCGCCGGGCGCATCATGCGGCGCGCGCGGCGCATCAGCATGTCGCGCTGGCTCGGCCGGTCGACCACGCTCGCGCTCGCCATCATGCGCGCATGGGCGACGCGCGCCTGATCCTCGACGATGGGGGGGCGTTTCGCTACGCGCGGCATTGAGCCGCCTCCACCATCCAGGCGCAGAGCGCGGGAAAGCTGATCCCCTGATGCGCGGCCTGTTCCGGCAGCAGCGATGTCGGCGTCAGGCCGGGCTGCGTATTCACTTCCAGCAGCACGAGACGGCCGGGCGTGCCCGCCGTGTCGTCATAACGGAAGTCGGAGCGCGAGGCCCCGGCACAGCCCAGCGCCAGATGCGCACGCAAAGCGACGTCCATCGCCTGTTCGGTAATCTCGGCCGGTACCTGGGCCGGGATGACATGGGATGAGCCGCCTTCGGCGTATTTCGATTCGTAGTCGTAGAAGGCGTGGCTCGCCTTGATCTCGGTCACCGCCAGGGCGCGGTCGCCCATGACCGCAACCGTCAATTCACGACCCGGGATGAACTCCTCGACCATGGCGGTCTTGCCGAAGCTCCAGCCGCGCGCGATCTCCGCGCGCCGGTTGTCACCCTGCTGCAGGATATAGACGCCGACGGAGGAACCTTCGCGCTGCGGCTTGACGACATAGGGACGCTGCATCGGATCGGCTTCCGCCAGATCCTCGATATCGACGACTTTGTGGTACGCAACCGGCAAGCCGGCCGCCGCGAACAGCGCCTTGGCGGCGATCTTGTCCATGGCTATGGCCGAAGGCCTTACGCCGGAATGGGTATAGGGGATGCCGAGCCAGTCGAGCACGCCCTGAATGGCACCGTCCTCACCGAAGCGGCCATGTAGCGCATTGAAGACCGCGTCCGGCTTGGGGTCGAGCGCCGTCAGAACGGCACGCAGGTCGGTGCCGACTTCGACCGGCACGACGTCGTATCCGGCCTCGCGCAAAGCCATGATGACCTGCTGCCCGGAGACGAGGCTGACCTCACGCTCGGTGGAGATACCGCCAAAAAGAACCGCGACGCGCTTCATGCCACCACCTCTGTCCGCGGCAGGGCCTGCCCGATACGCTTGATTTCCCAGACGAGGCTGACGCCGGTCGCGTCCATCACCCGGCGTCGCACTTCCTCACCCAAACCTTCCAGATCAGCCGCCGTGGCGCCGCCGGTATTGAGCAGGAAATTGCAGTGCAACTCGGCGACCTGCGCGCCGCCACGGGTCAGACCCCGGCAGCCGGCTGCGTCGATCAACTCCCAGGCCTTCTGGCCGGGCGGATTGGCGAAGGTGGAGCCGCCGGTGCGCGCGCGCACGGGCTGCGTTTTGGTGCGGGAGTCGCGAATCTCGGCCATGCGTGCCGCGATCAGATGCGGGTCGCCAAGCGTCGCGCGCAGACGCGCACGCGTCACGATGGCGCCGGGCGGCAGTTGCGAATGACGGTAGGAGAGATGCAGATCCTCGGCCACCAGGCGCATTTCCTCGCCCTGGCGGGTGACGATTTCGACCCAATCGAGGCAGGCCTTGATATCGCTGCCATAGGCGCCGGCATTCATGGCAACCGCGCCGCCGATGCTGCCCGGAATGCCGGAGAGAAATTCGAGACCAGCGAGACCGGCGGCCGCCGCATGTTCGCTGACCGTCGCATCAAGCGCCGCCGCACCGCAGACGATGCCGTCGCCTTCGACCGCGACGGTCGAGAAACCGCGCGTGAGACGAATGACCACGCCTTTGATACCGCCGTCACGGATGATGAGGTTGGAGGCGGCACCGATCACGGTCAGCGGCACGTCTTCGGACAGGGCCGCCAGGAACTGCGCCAGATCGCCGGCATCGGCCGGTTTCACCAGATACTCGGCCGGGCCGCCGACGCGAAACCAGGTCAGCGCGCCAAGCATCGCCTGCGCTTCGACCCGCCCCTGCAAAGGGGGGAGCGCCAGACCTTCGGTTTCGATGGCGTTCATGGCGGCCTTCATGCGCCCACCGCACCGGCAGCGCGACGGCCGGGCTGGGCTTGCTGGCCCTGAAGCGCCTGCAACTGCGCCGGAAGGGCATTGGCCCAGGCGGTGATATTGCCGGCACCGAGGCAGACGACGATATCGCCCGGCTGCGCCATGGCATGAACCATCTCCGCCAGATGATCGGGCGAGGGCAAAGGCACCACGCTGCGATGGCCACGGGCACGCAGACCGTCCACCAGCGCATCCCGGTCGATGCCGGCGATCGGCGCCTCACCGGCCGCGTAAACGTCGGCCACGATCACCGTGCCCGCGTCATTCATGCAGGCGCAGAAATCCTCGAACAAGGACTGCAAGCGCGTAAAGCGATGCGGCTGCACGACCGCGATGACGTTGCGGCCGCCGGCCTGACGCGCCGCCTTCAAGACCGCCGCGATCTCAACCGGGTGATGGCCGTAATCGTCGATGACGGTGATGCCGCCGGTCTCACCCGTCTTGGTGAAGCGACGCTTGACGCCACGGAAAGCCGCCAGCGACTGACGCAAAGCCGTCTCACCGATTTCCATCTCAACGCCGACCGCGATAGCGGCAAGCGCGTTCGACACATTGTGCTGACCGAGCATGGGCAGCCGGAACGGCCCCATGCGGCGCTGGCGGTTGCGCAGACGGTCGGTGATGACGACCTCGAAATTGGCGCCGTTTTTATCCATGATCAAACGTTCCGCGCGCACATCGGCCTGCGGGCTGAACCCGTAGGTGATGATGCGATGATCGGACAGGCGCGGGATCATCTGCTGCACGGCCGGATGATCGACGCAAAGAACAGCGAAGCCGTAGAAGGGAATATTACCGACGAACTGGCGGTAGCCCGCCTCCATCGCTTCCTGATTGCCCCAGTGATCGAGATGCTCGGGGTCCATATTAGTGACGACCGAGATGACCGCCGGCAGACGCAGAAAGCTGCCGTCGCTTTCATCGGCCTCGACCACCATCCAGTCGCCGGCACCAAGCCGCGTATTGGTGCCATAGGCGTTGATGATGCCACCGTTGATGACGGTGGGATCGAGCCCCGCACCTTCCAGCACCGCCGCGATCAGGCTCGTCGTCGTCGTCTTGCCATGCGTGCCACCGATCGCGACCGACCAGCGCAGACGCATGAGCTCGGCCAGCATTTCCGCCCGGCGCACGACGGGAATAAGCTTCGCCCGCGCCGCCTGCACTTCCGGATTATCCGCCTTCACGGCGGTTGAAACGACAACCACCTGCGCCTTGCGCAGGTTCTTGGCGTCATGACCGATGGAAACCTCGATCCCCTCGCCGCGCAGCCGCTTCACATTGGCCGATTCGGCAATGTCGCTGCCTTGCACCGAATAGCCGAGATTATGCAGGACCTCGGCGATCCCGGACATGCCGATACCCCCGATCCCGACGAAATGGATGGTTCCGATCGTAAGCGGAAGCGCCCTCATGACTGCGTCTCCCGCACCATAGACTGTTCAACCAAATCCGCGAGCAGCGCCACGGCATCCGCCCGCGCGATAGTACGCGCGGCGAGCGACGCGGCGGCAAGCGCGGGCGTATTCTCCAGCAGCGCCGTCAATTGCGCCGACACGGCCTCCACCGTGAAACGCGGCTGCGGCAAAACCCAGGCGGCACCCGCCTGTTCCAAAATAGCGGCATTGGCCGACTGGTGATCGTCGATCGCACTCGGCAGCGGCACCAGCAAAGCGGGCCGGCCGGTTACCGTGAGTTCGGCGGTGGTGGAGGCACCGGCGCGCGCAATCACCAGATGCGCCGAGGCCAGACGCTGAGCCATATCCGCGAAAAACGGAGAAACCTCGGCCGCGATACCGGCACTCTCATAGGCAGCGCGCACCCGCGCGCCGTCTTCCTGCCGGGCCTGCTGTACCACGCGCAGCCGCGCCCGGACGTCGGCCGGCAATGCGATCAGCGCCTGCGGCACGATATCGCTCAAGACCTTTGCCCCGAGCGATCCGCCCGTAACGAGAAGGTTGATCGGTCCATTCGGCAGGGGCGCTTCGTACGGTGCGTCCGCGAGTGCGGCGATGGCGGGCCTTACCGGATTGCCGGTAACGACCGTGCGCACGCCGGCGGGAATGCGCGTCGTGCCAGCCGCACTCAGCGCGAGAACGGAAACGCGTTTCGCGAGGCTGCGATTGGCACGGCCAAGCACGGCATTCTGTTCATGCAGGATGATCGGCGTCCTCTGACCGCTCAGCTTGGCGGCGACGATCGGCGGCACGCAGGGATAGCCACCGAAGCCCACGATGGCACCGGGCTGGAGGGTGCGGAGAAGCCTCGCCGCCACGATCGTGCCGGCCGCAAGGGCCGCCGTCGCCTTGATACCCTTGATAACGCCACGACCGGCAATGCCCGCGCCCGGCAAAACATGGCGGTCGCCATCGGCGAAAGCGTCAGAGCCACGACCGGCCGAACGGCCGTCGGTCATCAGCACCGGACGATAGCCACGACCCGCCATCGCATGGGCCAGCGCTTCGGCCGGGAAGAAATGACCACCGGTGCCGCCGGCCGCGATGACGACGGGGATCACGCGCGGGCCTCTCATGTGCGTTCTCCCGCGACGCGCCGGCGCGTCAGCGCCAGCAGCATGCCCATTTCCAGCGCGACAGACAGCGCCGATGAGCCGCCATAGGAGATGAAGGGCAAGGTCATGCCCTTGGTCGGGATGAGTTCAAGCGAAGAGGCCATGTTGATGAAGGCCTGCAGGCCGAAGCTCATGAGAATGCCGGCGGCGGCGAGCAGCACGAACTGATCGTTCTCGGCGACGAGACGAAGCAACCCGCGCAGCACGATGGCCCCGAAGATGAACAGGATGAACAGGCAGACGACGAGGCCGAATTCCTCGCCCGCCACCGCGAAGACGAAATCGGCATGAGCGTCGGGCAGGATATCCTTGACCATGCCCTCACCCGGGCCACGGCCGAGCAACCCGCCATTGCCGAAAGCCTGCAGCGCCGTCAGCGCCTGATAGGCGGTCTGTTGCGTCGGATGCAGGAAGCGCTCCACACGGATATGCACATGCGGCATCAGGAAGAAGGCGGCGATGAAGCTCACGACCAGCATGGCGGCGGCTGCCAGGACGAGGCCGACATTGAGCCCGTCCAGAAACAACTGCGCCAGGAACACGATGCTGACGACGGCCAGCATGCCGATATCCGGCTGAGACTTCAGCAGCAGCGCAATCACCGCATAGAGGGCGACCGCCAGAAGACGGCCGGGGAATTTCTCTGTCCTGCGCGCTTCGACCAGAAGCCCGGCGGTGACGACGGCGAAGAACGGCTTCAGAAACTCGCTCGGCTGCAAGGACAGAAGCGGAAGATTGATCCAGCGGCGCGCGCCCTTGATCTCGGCCCCATGCACAAGGGTGAAGGCCGTCAGCAGAACCGCGATGAAGGTGCCGATCAGGGCCAGCCAGCGGATGCCCTTGGGCGGCAGCATGGACACACCGATGACGATGCCCCCGGCAATGGCAAGGAAGGCGACCTGCTTCAGGATCAGCATGTCGCGCGGATCGCCGATGCGATGGGCGACCGCCGGGCTGGAGGCGAGCACCAGCACATAGCCGAAGCCGATCAGCGTGCCGATGCAGACCAGCGTCCAGCGATCGACCGTCCACCACCAGCGGCCAAAAAGAGAGGTATCGGTGCGCGACAGAGAGGGCATCAGGCAGCCTCTCCTTGGCAGGTGGATGGGCGCAAAGCGGCCACGAGTTCCGCGAAACGATCGCCGCGCGCTTCGAAGCCCGAGAACTGATCCCAGCTTGCCGTCGCCGGCGACAGCAGCACGACCGGCGCGCCGAGCGCACGCGCCTTCGCGAAGGCTGCCGGCACGGCGGCGTCCAGGGTTTCCGCCATGTGGAAGGGAACGTTATGAGCGGCGAGCGTTTCGGCGAATTGCGGGGCGTCCTGCCCGATCAGCTCGACATGAGCGATGCGCGGGAAGAAGGACGCAAGCGGCGCGATACCGCCGGCCTTGGCGATGCCGCCGGCGATCCAGACAATGCGGTCGTAACAGCCGAGCGCGCGGGCCGCGGCATCGGCATTCGTCGCTTTGCTGTCGTTGATGAAGATGATGCCGTCTTGGCTGCCTACGCGCGCCTGGCGATGCGGCAGGCCGGGATAGGTGCGGATGCCTTGGGCGATCGCGTCATCCGAAACGCCGAGTGCTCGGGCCAAGGCAGTCGCGGCTGCCGCGTTCTGCGCATTGTGTTCGCCCGGAAGCGCCAGCGCGCCGGTCGCCTGTCCGATGCCGCTGATTTTCACCACGCGCATCGGCCCTTGGGACTCGAGAGACTCCGCCATCGCCACCGAACGCGCGTCATCAACGCCGACCACGGCGGTGTCATCAGCCGTCTGACGCGCAAAAACTGCACGTTTTACAGCTGCATAGCGGTCCATGTTGCCATGGCGCTCGAAATGATCGGGGCTCAGATTCAGCATTGCCGCTGTAGAGAACCGGAGAGTCGCGATTCGCTCCAACATGTAAGACGACATTTCCAGAACATAGACGCCGTCATCGGGCAGCAACGGCAGCGCGAGCGAGGCGGGGCCGAGATTGCCGCCAGCCGCTGTTGGCACGCCAGACTCGGTCAGAATATGCGCGAGCAAGGCGGTCGTCGTTGACTTGCCATTGGTGCCGGTGACGCCGGCGAAGTGCGCCTTAGAGCCCGCCTTTCGCACGGCCTGATAAAGAAGCTCCGCATCACTCAGAATCGGCACGTTTTTCGCGATGGCACGTGCAGCGACAGGATGCGGTTGCGGCAAGCTGTGCGGAATGCCCGGCGACAGCACCAGCGCATCATAGGCGAAGTCACCCGCCATCAGATCAGAGAGCGTAAAGCCTTCGCCGGCAGCGGCGGTCCGCGCCGCCTCACCGTCATCCCACAACGCGACCTCGGCCCCCATGGCGCGCAACGCGCGCGCCGCCGGCAGACCGTTCTTGCCCAGGCCCAAAATCGCGAAACGTGCGCCCGCGAAGAGGTTTGCAGGGAAACCCGTCATCGGATCTTCAAGGTCGCGAGACCGACCAGCGCCAGGATCATCGACACGATCCAGAAGCGGATGACGATGGTGGGTTCGGCCCAGCCCTTCTTCTCGAAATGGTGGTGCAGCGGCGCCATCAGGAAGACGCGCCTGCCGGTCCGCTTGAACCAGAAGACCTGGATGATTACGGAAAGCGTTTCGACGACGAACAGACCTCCGACGATGGCGAGCACGATTTCATGCTTGGTCGCGACCGCAATGGCCGCGAGCGCGCCACCCATGGCCAGGCTGCCGGTATCGCCCATGAAGACCGCCGCAGGGGGCGCGTTGAACCACAGGAAGCCGAGGCCTGCCCCGATCAGCGCAGAGCAGAACACGGCAAGCTCACCCGAACCCGTGACGAAAGGCAGTTCCAGATAGCCCGCGAAGATGCGGTTACCGACGAGATAGGCAATGAGCGCGAAGACGCCGGCGACGATGATCGTCGGCACCATGGCGAGACCGTCGAGCCCGTCGGTCAGGTTCACGGCATTCGACGCGCCCATCATCACCAGCATTCCGAAGAGCGGGAAGAAGATACCGAGGGGAATGAGCACGCTTTTGAAGTCGGGAATGGAAATTCCGCTGCCCAGATCGCCGCCGATATGGACCATGATCCAGATCGAAGCGAGCAGGCCGATGCCGGCCTGGCCGACCAGCTTGAGGCGACCCGACAGGCCCTTGGTATTGCGCTTGGAGACCTTGAGATAGTCATCCGCAAAGCCCAGCGCGCCGTAGCCGAGCGTCACGAAGAGCGTCGACCAGACATAAGGATTGGCAAGATCGGTCCAGAGCAGCGTCGAGATGGTCAGCGCACTCAGGATCAGGACGCCGCCCATGGTGGGCGTCCCTTTCTTTTCGACCAGATGACGCTCAGGCCCATCCAGGCGGATCGGCTGCCCCTGTTTCTGCAGGCGGCGGAGCATGCGGATGACGCGCGGTCCCATCACGAAGCTGAGCACCAGCGACGTCAGGCAGGCGCCGCCCGACCGGAAGGTCAAATAGCGGATCAGGTTCAGGATATGCAGATGGTCCGCATAGGGCAGCAGCAGGTTGTAGAACATCAGCCAGGCTCCTCAGTCTCGGCTCGGACGGGGAGCGCGTTGATAATGATCGCCATGCGGCTGCCAAGACTGCCCTTGACCAGAATTGCATCTTCGGCGCGCAGGGCAGCTACCACCAAAGGCGCCAATTCGGCGGAAGTGAGGGTATGGGCGGCTCGTTGCCATTCCGGCACGGACTCATAAAGCCGCTTCATTTCAGGACCGCAGGCAAAGAGCAGATCGGCATGGGCGATGACGTCCGGCAGCAGGGCAAGATGCTCGGCTGCACTCGCCTCTCCCAACTCGCGCATGTCGCCGAGGACCGCGATGCGGCGGCGCGCCGGCTGAAGGGCCAGCACCGCAAGCGCCGCCCGCACCGAAGGGCCGGAGGCATTGTAGCTTTCGTCGAGCAGCAGCGCCTCGCCATCGGGCAGGGTCAGCCGGCGGCGCGCACCGCGACCGCTGACGGCAGAAAACCCGTCCAGCGCAGCCGAGGCATGATGCGGGTCGAGGCCCATGGCGACAGCGGCTGCGATCGCGGCGACGGCGTTCAGCGCCATATGTTCGCCCGGCGCGGCGAGCCGGAAGCTCAGCGGCATACCGTCCAAGCTCATCGAGACGGACGCGCCATCGGCATCGCTATTGACCGCCACAAGTCTTGCCTTGGCCGTTTCCGACTTGCCGAAACGAATGACGCGATGCGCGCCGGCAGCCCCGGCCAAGGTCGCGAATTCCGGGCTGTCCGCCGGCAGAACGGCAATGCCGCCGGGCTCCAGCCCCGACAGGATAGCGGCTTTCTCGGCAGCGATGGCGGCCAGGCTGCCCATATGGCCGATATGGACCGACGCCACATTGGTGATGACCGCGACATGCGGCCGGGCGAGCGCGGCGAGCGGCGCGATCTCCCCCGGATGATTCATGCCGATCTCGGCAACGCAGAACCGGCTGTCACGCGGCATCCGCGCCAGCGTCAGCGGCACACCCCAATGATTGTTGTAGGAAGCGACCGCGGCATGGGTCGGCGCCTCGGCCGCCAAAATCCGCCGCAGCATCTCCTTGGTCGTGGTCTTGCCGACGCTGCCGGTGACGGCGACCAGCTTGCCCGTGAAGCGGTCACGCGCGAAGCGGCCAAGGGCCGTCAGCCCATCCAGCGTATCGCCGACCCGCAGAAGCGCGGCCGAGGGCAGAACATCCGGCACATCATGATCGACCAATGCGCCACCGGCCCCGGCGGAGAGCGCCGACGCGACGAAGGCATGGCCGTCGCGGTTTTCGCCGTGCAAAGCCACGAACAGATCGCCCTTGGCCACCGTGCGCGTGTCGATGGACAGGCCATTGGCGGCGAAGGGATGGGCCATGCGGCCGCCGGTCGCCGCGATCAGTTCCTCGGGCGTCCAAAGATCGGTCATACCGGCCGCCCCCCGACCAGACGGCGGACGACATCCACGTCATCGAAGGGCAGAACCTCACGGCCCAGGATCTGCCCCTGCTCATGGCCCTTGCCGGCAACCACCATGACGTCGCCCGGACCAAGCAGGGCGAGCCCTGCCGCAATCGCCGCTTCGCGGCCGCCAACCTCGATCGCATCCGGTGCGCCGGTCATGACCTCGGCGCGGATCGTCGCCGCATTCTCGGTCCGCGGATTGTCGTCCGTCACGATGACGTGGTCGGCACCCAGACGCGCGGCTTCCGCCATCAGCGGGCGTTTACCACGATCCCGGTCGCCACCCGCCCCGAAAACGATGGCGAGGTTTCCCGTCGTGTGCGGACGGAGCGCCGACAAGACCCGCGAAATGGCGTCCGGTGTATGGGCGTAATCGACATAGACGGCCGCACCGTTCGGCAGCGTCGCTGCCAGTTCCATCCGCCCGCGCACGCCGACCAGAAGCGGCAGCCGGTCGAAGACCGCCGTATCGCCAAGAAGCAGGATGATGGCTGCGGCCAGAAGCGCATTATCGGCCTGGAAGCGGCCGGGCAGAGCGAGTTTCACCTCGAAACGGCGCCCGCCGACCGACAGATCCAACCGCTGGCCGTCCGGCTCGGGCGTCGCCCGATGCAACTGGATCAGGCTGCCGCCTTCGCCCACCGTGCCGTAGTTCAGGCCACGCTGAACTGCCACATAGGCGAGTTGGCTGCGGCTTTCCTCATCCAGCGTCATGGCAGCGACGACCGGCGCACCCTGGGGCAGAATCTCCGTGAACAGGCGCAGCTTGGCAGCGCGGTAAGCTTCCATGCTGCCGTGATAATCCAGATGATCACGCGTCAGATTGGTGAAGGCCGCGGCGGAAAGGCGCAGCCCGTCGAGCCGGAACTGGTCCAGCCCATGGGACGAGGCCTCGACCGCCGCATGCTGGATGCCCGCGCGGGCCAGCGCCGCCATGGTATTGGCGATGGAGACCGGGTCCGGCGTCGTCAGCCCGGCACCCTGGGGGAAGCCCGGAGCGACGAGGCCGAGGGTGCCGAGCGAGGCCGCCGGATGACCGCCGAAGGTCCAGAGCTGGCGCAGGAAATCCGCCGTGCTGGTCTTGCCGTTGGTGCCGGTGACGGCCGCGATGCGATGCGGCTGGGTGCCGGCAAGGCTTGCCGCCATGATTGCCAATCTGCGGCGCGGCTGTGCATCGAAAATGACCGGGCGCGGTGGCACGCCGGCCGGCCAATGGGTGCCGGGCGGCGCCAGAATGGCGGCTGCCCCCTGGGCCACCGCATCGGCGATGTAATCCCGCCCGTCGCGGGTCTGGCCCGGCAGAGCCGCGAAGATGAAGCCGGGGCCGACATCCTGGCTATTGGCCGTGATGCCGGCCACTTCCACACCGGAGGAACCGCTCGGCGCGTTAGCGGCTAGCGAGCGCGTGGGACGAAGGGCGCCCTGCGCGTAGGCGCCCTGCATGAGATCAATGAGTCGCATCGGCTGAAGCCGGCGCCGGGACGCGATACATCGCGTCATGCCGCAGGTTTTTCACCGTGCTGGCAGGCGTCGTCCATTTTGTATCCTGCGCGACACGCGCGATGCCACCACGCTTGGTCGGATGCGCGGGCTTGTCCATTGCGTTCGGGTCGTCAGGCTCTCCGGGATTGTTGGGACCATAGACGACGGCACCGGGCGGCGCCGGATAAGGATGCGGGAAATCGAGTTGCTGATTGATCTCAGCGACATTGTCGAAGCGCGGCATGACGTTCAGCATCGGTCCGATGCGGCCAATGATATGGCTGACCGCCGGGCCCGCCATCCAGCCGCCTGTGGTATAGCCATGCGTCTCAGCCGTCGCATGGCCCGAATCGATCGCGACATAGACGACGTAGCGCGGCGCGTAGATCGGGAATGCCGCGACGAAGGAGCTGTAATTGGTGTGCTTCTTGTAGCCGCCGTGCTCGGACACCTTCTGCGCCGTGCCGGTTTTGGCGCCCACGAAATAGCCCGGCACGTCACCGAACTCACCCGTCCCGCTGGTCACGATATAGCGCATGATCTTGCGCATTATATCCGACGTCGATGTCTGCATGACGGTCGTACCCTGGATCGGCGGGTCGCCGATATTCTGAGCTAGGAGCGTCGGCTTATAGAGCGTGCCGCCGTTGACGATCGCGACCGCGGTATTCGCGATATGCAGCGGCGTTTCGGCGATACCATTGCCGAAGGAGACGGTCATCAGCGTCGCCTTTCCCCAGGTGCTGGCAGGCTGCACCTGCGGCATCGCGGCTTCAGGCAACTGGATCGGCTCACGCGACATCAGGCCCAGCTTCTGCAGCCAGGCGCGCTGACGGTCCTTGCCGACCAGGAGCGAGATCCGCGAAGCGCCGATATTGGACGAGAGTTTCATGATGTCGCCGAGCTGCATCCAGACATGCTGCGGCTCGAAATCGGTGATGTGGAAACGACCGATCGGCAATGGATGGGTCGTGTTGAAATAGTCCCACATGTGAATGACATTGTCGTCCAGCGACATGCTGGCAGTCTGCAGCTTGAAGACCGAACCCGGCTCGTACGTGCCGGTTGCGCAGCGGTTGAAGCGCTCCGCATCCGTCGCCTGGGCAAGATCGTTGGCGTCATAATCGGGGATGCTGACCATGCCGAGGATCTGGCCGCTATTCGCATCCTCAACAATGCCGCAGCCGCCGACCGCGTCGAAGGTCTTCACCGCATTGGCGACTTCGTCCCGCACGATGGCCTGCACGCGCACGTCGATCGACAGGCGCAGCGGCGTCGTATCGGTGTTCAGGCGCGTATTGAAATACTTCTCGACGCCGGCAATGCCGTTGGCATCGATATCGACGCCGCCCAAAACCTGTGCCGCCGTATCCCCCAAGGGATAGCGCCGCTCAGACGACAGCTGAAAGGAAAGGCCCGGAACGCCAAGGTTGTTAATGGCGATTTCCTGAGCCGGGGTTACGCGGCGCGCGATATAGACGAAGGCCTTGGCGGAAGCCAGACGACGCGCAATGTCACCTTCGTCAACGTCAGGCAGGATTTTCTTCAGCTCGACCGCGACCGCGTTGGTGTCGATCATCTGGCGCGGATCGGCGTAAAGGCTGGCGACCGGCAACGAAACCGCCAGAATCTGGCCATTGGCATCGATGATCGAGGCACGGCCCGGCGGGGGGGCCGTCGCGGCGGCGGGCGGCTCAGGCGTGAACTGCTGCACGACGCGCGGCGCCGGCTTCATCGGATCGATCACGGTCGCGAAGGATAGCCGTGCGGCCACAGCAAAAAACAGAATGAGGAAGACCGCCGAGACCGCGACAAGGCGCGTGCGGCTTTTCTCCAGCGCCGCCCGCTGGCGGAGATCGGGCGAGGTCACGCGCACCGTCTCGCCCTGAAGGCCGCCGCTGCCCTGGCGCGGCCGCGGACCCCAAGGGTTATTCGGCGTCGTGTGAGGCGGGGGCGCGTCGCTCATACCGAACCGCGCCTATTGGGTCGAAGAATAGAGCGGACGCGGCGGCGCGAGGGTCGCGGCCGACGCCATGCCCAGCGATGAACCGACCGGCGTGTACATCACCGTCGCGGCCCGGGGCGTGATCCGCTCGCTACCGTAGGCCGGGTGGGTCGCGTCATTGGCCGCGAAATACTGCGTACCACTCGGCGACGTCGGCTTGCTGTGATGCGTGGCATGGTGCGGCTTGGGTGCGGGCGAAGCGGCGCTATTATCGGCCAGAGACGAATCCGCACCATCCTGGGGGATATTCGCCTTCGCAACGGCCGGCTGCACATGTTTCGCATAATGATGCGTCACACGCGGCACGCTGACCGCAACCTTCGCAAGTGACGGCGGCGCGGCATGCGCCATGGCAACGGCGGCGGAAGCCGAGGCCGCGACGGAGGCCGCCGCAGCAGCCTTGAGCGCGGCATTCGGAGACGCGTTCGGCGTCGGTGCGGGGTTGCTCGCGATAGCCGGTGCGTCGGCATCGCTGGCGGCCGTATCGGCGCCCGCATCAGACGTCGCTGCCGGAGCCGGCACGACCGGCTGCAACATGGCAACCGCCGTCCCGTCGGACGCGCCACCCGACGGTGTGGCCGGCGCGTTGGAAGCCATCGGCACGCCATGAGTGGGGTCGGTGGCAGGTGCGGCGATATCGGGCATCACAGGGGCAGTCTTGGTGCCGGGCGGGATCGGCGCCGGCAAAGCAACGGCCAGCTGATCCAGCGTCATCAGCTGCGACGGGCCCATGGGCTTGAGCGTCAGATACTGATCCGACAGCGCCTGCAGACGCTCCGGGTCATTCATCAAAGCCCAGTCGGCACGCAGCATGCGGGTTTTTTCACGCGCCATGTCGATATCATGGAAGGTGCTGCGCAGAGACGCATCGAGGGCGAAGGCACGCTGCTTGACCTGATACAGGTAAAGGCCGGACCCGGCAGCCAGCGCGAGACAGATGCACGTAAAAGGTTTGATCATGCCGCAATCTCCGGCGCATCAAGCCGACGCAAAGCCCGCAGGCGCGCAGAGCGCGCCCGCGGATTGGCCGCAGTTTCGGCAAGTCCGGGCCGCACAGCTTTGCGCGTCAGAAGGGAAAAGCTGGCGACCGCAGGGGGAAGAAGCCCGCGCGGATCGTATCGGGACGGACCGGGCGCCTGGCCCGCAGCTTCACTCATGAAACGCTTAACAATCCGATCTTCGAGGGAATGGAAGGAAACAACGACGAGTCGCCCCCCAGGACGCAGTATGCG
Source organism: Acidisoma cellulosilyticum (assembly GCF_020621385.1). Classification (GTDB taxonomy): domain Bacteria; phylum Pseudomonadota; class Alphaproteobacteria; order Acetobacterales; family Acetobacteraceae; genus Acidisoma; species Acidisoma cellulosilyticum. Next base: position 252,071 of record NZ_JAESVA010000001.1, read on the forward strand.
AACGGCTTGCTCTAAAGCACGTTCTATTTCACCTAGTTCGTCGTTCACTTTTATTCGCAGCGCCTGAAAACTGCGCGTCGCCGGATGAATGCCGGATCGATCCGGCGGTAGAACGCTTCGAATGATCTCAGCCAGCCGCGCGGTTGTCGTAATCGGCTGCTCGGTGCGGGCGGCGACGATAGCGCGCGCGATGCGGCGCGACTGCCGCTCCTCCCCGAATTGGTAAAGAATATCAGCGAGTTCGTCGGCCGTCAGTTTCGCCACCAGATCGGCGGCATTCGGCCCATCCACACCCATACGCATGTCGAGCGGCCCGTCATTGCGAAAGCTGAAGCCCCGCGCCGCGTCATCGATTTGAAAGGAGGAGACGCCGAGATCGAGCACGACACCGTCGAGGCTCGCGACGCCTTGGGCGCCGAGCAATGCCATTAGATCGCCGAACCGGCCTTCGACCAAATGCAGACGGCCAGGGTAATGGGCGGCGATGGCAGCCCCACGCGCGATCGCCTGCGGGTCGCGATCAATCGCCCAGATAGTGCAATCGGCGCTATCGAGAATGGCGCGCGTATAACCACCGCCGCCGAAAGTGCCGTCGAGATAGGCCTCCCCCGGACGTGGGCCCAGGGCTTCCAGCACCTCATGCAACAGCACGGGGATATGGCCGGGGGCTTGTGCGTTCATCAGACGCCCCCCGCTGCGACGACGGCAGCCGGCCGGGCGATCCCGCCCAGCGTCAGGCCGCTGCTATTGACGATCTGGCGTGCTTCAGCGGCCCGCGCGCGGGCGGCCTCCGGCTCCCAGATCTGGAAGATCGGACCGGTGCCCATGAACACGACATTGTCCGACACGCCGGCATGGCTCGTCAGCATCTCATTCAGGATGATGCGGCCTTCCCGGTCGGATTCGATCGGATAGGCATCGGCATAGATGGCCGCCGCCAGATTGTCGTATTCCGGGCTGAAGAGCTCATAGCGGTCAAGCTGCTGCGCCAGCTTATCGAAGACCGCCTGCGGCCAGGCTTCGACGCATGGGTATTTGTGGGACGGGCGCAGGATCATGCTCACGCTGCCCTCGGTCGCAGCCCCGAAAGACCGGAGTGCAGTGCGAAAAGCAGCCGGTACCGATACCCGACCCTTGGCATCCAACCGGTTAAGGTGGCTCCCGAGAAAATGCGTCATCGGGCCCCCCTCACCTTATGCGCTGGCCACAGCGCTTCCATTGACACTTTTGGCGAAGCGCGACGCGCCCGCACCAATCACCTCATGGGATACCGTGGGTTATCATGGGCACAGATGGGCGTCAAAGAATTTTACGCTCACGACCTGGAAAAAGGTCTTGGTTTTCCTCTGAAAACCGCAGGATCCTGTCGTTTGACAGGTCCCGACCGAATACACGAACGCGTGTAACGTTCTTGTGGCGTTTCGGAATGATAGCATCCCGAGGCGCCGTTTTCGAGGAATAAGAGGGCTTGGCCCATAATTTCCCATGGCCACAGCGCCCCGTCACCCACGAAAGCCCATGGGGACGGAAAATCGCCAGACGGTCTGTAAGCCGGGTTCTGTCCGGGCCGCTTGCGCGGCCTTGGACGGCCATTCCTCTGGGACGCTCTTCGCAGAGCGCCTCACGCGACCAACCCGGGCGACGGGGCGGAAATGCCCTCGCGTCACGCGCCATGTTGCCATAACGCGCCGCCGGCCGCCCCTATTCGGTCTTGCTCCCGGTGGGGTTTACCCTGCCCGCGCCGTTACCGGAGCGGCGGTGCGCTCTTACCGCACCCTTTCACCCTTGCCCGCTGAAGGCTTGCGCCTTGTACGGGCGGTTTGCTTTCTGTGGCACTGTCCCTGGGGTCGCCCCCGCCGGCCGTTAGCCGGCACCGTATTTCCGTGGAGCCCGGACTTTCCTCCATCCTGCCCCGAGAGGCAAAACAGCGGCCGTCCAACCGTCTGGCGGCGGGCTGATTGCGCCTGACGGCCCGCGCGGTCAACCGCTGTTCTGCACAGACCTCATGAGCATGGCCGCGCGGAGCGCGGTTTCCGCGTCCGCTTCGCCGCTCACCAGCGCCGGGCGCCAGCGGCGCTGAAAGGCGCGCAGCAGTGTCGCGAAGGCAGCCTCCCCCTGCGTCAGGGACGGCACCGGATAGCCGATTTCCGCCAGATCGACGCGAAGCTTTGTCTCATCCACCGATGACGCGACAACAAAATCAGGAAAGTCCGGCCAAAGACCAACTCCCTGGGTTGCCAGCCAGGGCCAATCGAACAGCTCGCCGGGATCTTCCTTGCGGTCGGGCGCGACATCGGAATGCGCGACGACGTTGCGCGGCGGAATGGGGTGGCGCGACAAAATGCCCAGACAGAGGTCCCGCACCGCCGCCATCTGGGCTGGCGGAAAGGGCCGATAACCCCATTCATGGCCGGGATTGACGATCTCGACCCCGATGCAGCGCCCATTCAACGTGTCATGGCCACGCCAGAAGGAAATGCCGGCATGCCAGGCCCGCCTGTCTTCGGGAACCAAATTCCAGACGGTGCCGTCCTCCTCCACCACGTAGTGGGAAGAGACGCGGGCTTCGGGATCACAGAGCCGATCGATCGCGGCCTGTCCCGACTGCATGCCGGTGTAATGCAGGACGAGAATATCAACCGGCTCATCCGCCGGCCGCGCATCATGATTGGGGGAAGCGCGTGTTCTCACGACTTCCGCAGCACATCGATCGGCACCAGCAAGCCGTCCCGCTCGAAATGCCAGAAGGTCCAGCCGTTGCAGGACGGCGCATTCTGCAACTCCGCGCCGACCTTATGGATGGAACCACGCAGATCGCCCGCGCTGACGCTGCCGTCCGATCCCACAATCACCGAAACGCGGCGCTGCTTGTCGTACAGCACCGTCCCGGCCGCGAGAGCACCATTCTCCACCAACGAACCGAAGGCGATGCGGGGCGTTTCTCGGCGCGAGGGCGTGATGGCCATCGCGTCATTGTCCAGCGCCTTGGTCTGGGCCAGGCGCGCCCAGGCCGCTTCGACATAGGCCGGGTGCCGCTCGATACCGATGAAATGACGGTTCAGCCGTTTGGCGACGACCGCCGTGGTGCCGGTGCCGGAGAAGGGATCGAGCACGACATCCTCGGGCGCGGTCGAGGAGAGCAGAATGCGGTGAAGCATGGCTTCCGGCTTCTGCGTCGGATGCAGCTTCAGCCCATGCTGATTGCGCAACCGCTCCGGCCCGTTGCAGATCGGCAGAAACCAGTCGCTGCGCATCTGCAAATCGTCATTCGACGTCTTCATGGCCTGGTAGTTGAAACGGTAGCGGGAATCCCGGCCCCGCGCCGCCCAAATCAGCGTCTCATGCGCATTGGTAAAGCGCCGGCCGCGGAAATTGGGCATCGGGTTCGACTTGCGCCAAATGATGTCGTTCAGCATCCAGAAACCGAGATCCTGAAGCGCGGCACCGATGCGGAAGATGTTGTGATAGGAGCCGATAACCCAAAGCGTGCCGTCCTTGCGCAGCACGCGGCGGCATTCCGTCAGCCATGCATGGGTGAAGCGGTCATACTCCGCGAAATCGGTGAAGCGGTCCCAATCCTCGTCCACGCCATCGACCACGCTCTCGTCCGGCCGGCGCAGCTGGCCCTGAAGCTGAAGATTATAGGGCGGATCGGCGAAGATGCAGTGAACCGACGCCGGCGGCAGCATCCGCATCATCTGGACGCAATCGCCCAGCAGAAGCTGGTTCAGCGGCAATTCGCGCGTGAGATCCACGTTCCTCCTCATGGTGTCGAACCAAATGGCAAGCGGCCAGACAGGCGAAGGCACGTAAGACGTTTCAACATGATCGGACTCAGAGTGCCAGAGCGTTGTGACGGGACGGCGCGGCTTTGCCCTGATTTTTCGTCCAGGGCGCGGCGGTCTCCGTCGAGAGGGCCGGCACGTCGAGCAGAAGCGTTTCCTGAAGCAGAGCGCGCACAGGCGCGAAAGCACGCCGATGATGCAGCGTCACACCGATCTCAGCCAAGGCCCGGCAATGGACCGCCGTGCCATAGCCGGCATTGCGTTCCCAGCCGTAATGCGGGTAGCGGGCGGCCAGACGGGCCATCAGCCGGTCACGGATGACCTTGGCGATGATGGACGCCGCCGCGATCGAGAGGCTTGTCGCGTCCCCGCCCACGACGCATTGCGCGGGGCAGGCGAATTTGGGGGCCATATTGCCGTCGACCAGTACGGAATCGGGGGTCTGCGGCAGGCGCAGCATGGCGCGCTGCATAGCGAGGTGGCTGGCCCGGAGGATATTGATATCCTCGATTTCGGTGACGGAGGCCGCTCCGACGCCGATCTCTACATTCCTCGCCGCGCGCAAGGCCGCATAGGCGGCTTCGCGTCGCGCCGCCGTCAGTTTCTTGGAATCATCCAATAGGCTTGCAAGTGCCTTCGGCACGCCCTTGGGGAAGACGACCGCGGCCGCGACAACCGGCCCCGCAAGCGGACCGCGCCCGACCTCGTCCACCCCCGCGACACGACCGCCGGCTGCCTTTTCCAGCTTGAAATGCGGTGCCATCAGTCGCGCCCGAAGAGCCGGCGCCAGAAGCTGCCGACATGGCCCAAGACGCTATCGGACGAACCGCCCTGATTCTGGGCCTGATTGTAGGACACATGCGGCCGGCTCGCGGGCGGGCGCAGCGCACTGCTCAAAAGCTGGCGGCCGGTATCACGCTCGGCGATCAGATGGCGCTGAAAATCGACGATCGCCGCCGAGTTTTCATCCAAGGGCTCTTCCATCAGCGCTTCGGCGATGACCGCGGCACGGGAGAAATCCCCCGAGCGGCGGGCGATGTCGATCAGGCAGAGGCGGGGCTGCACTGCCCGTGAGCCTGGCCAGAGTTCGGCCGCCTGGGCGCGCCAGAGCCGAGCCCATTCCGCGTCTTCTGCGTCATCGGCGGCCCAGGCCGCCTGCAACAACGCCTCCGCCGCCGGCCAGGGATCGTCGCGCCGCTGCGACAGAAGTGCCCAGAGCAGAAAATGACGGGCAAAGGCCGGCGCCTGGTCGCGCAGCGCCGCATATTCCGGATCGTTCCGCACGACAGCCGCATCAGCCTCGGTCAACTTGGCCAGATCCGGTGCGGCCGCACCGCAGCCGGAGCAAACGGCCACCCAGTGGCGGAGGGTGGAACGCGCAGGCTCACCGGGACGGAAATCGAGGTCCGGTGACAATTCCGCCATCGGCGCCTTGAATTCCGGCTTCACCACAGCGCCGCAAACCGCGCAAAGGCTGCTCATCGCACGGTCCTCACGCGGTTGCGCGGAAGGCTTTGAGACCGGCAGCGAGCCTGTCGAGCGCGCGGGTCAGCCTGTCCGGGGCGACCGCGAAGCAGACGCGCAGCCACCCTTCCCCGCTTTCACCGAAGGCGATGCCAGGCGCGATGGCGACGCCGTGATCAGTCACCAGCCGCTCAGCGAGGCTCAGACTGTCGGTCAGCCCCTCAACCTGCAGGAAGGCGTAGAAGGCACCGTCGGGCGAGGCGTAGCGGATGCCCGGTACCTTCCCCAGAATTTCCGCCGCGATCCGGCGCCCTTCGGCGCAATGCTGACGGAAATGCGGCGGCGTCACATGATCGGCGACCGCCGCCAGGCCCGCATGCTGAATGAAGGGGGCGACACCGGAATGCGTGACCTCGATAAGCTCCGACAGATCATCCCGCACGCCTTCGGGAACGATCAGCCAGCCCAGGCGCCAGCCCGTCATGACCCAGGTCTTGCTGAAACTATTGGCGACAATGACGCGGTCGTCAGGCTCGGCCACATCCAGAATGGAGGGCGCCGCGTCCCGCCCGTCATAGACCAGGCGGGAATAGACCTCGTCCGACAACAGCCAGCAGCCGTGGCGGCGGCAAAGGGCCAGGATCTGCCTTAGCTCCTCCTCGGTCGCCGTCCAGCCCGTCGGATTATTGGGCGAATTGAGGATGAAGACCCGCGCGCCGGCCAGCGCCCTGTCCAAAGCGTCGAGATCGAGATGCAAGCTGCCGTCCTGCCGAGCGGCAAGCGCGATCGGCTCCACCCGGGCGCCGCGCAACCGCGCCGCATTGCCGGCATTGGGCCAAGCCGGTTCATGCAGCACAACGCGGTCACCGTGACGCAGGATCGCCGAGAGTGCCACGGCGAGCGCCGCCATGCCGGACGCCGTCACCATGACGCGGCTTTCCACGACCGGTTGCTTGTGCAGCGCCGTCAGATAATCCGCGAGCGCGTGGCGCAGCGCGGGCAGACCGCGCACATCGGGGTAGAGCGTATCGCCCCGTGCAAGCGCCGCTGTAAGCGCGCCCACGGCGGCGGCCGGACTTTTCTGGTCCGACTCCCCGAAGCACAAAAACTCGGTATCCGGGCGGCCGAAGGCCAGCCTTGCCACGGAGACGATTCGCGACCCTTGCAGACGGGCCAGATCAAATTGAGGACCAGACATGCGAATCGGGCTAACACAGCCTATCGAGCCGAGGCGAGAGACAAAAAATACTTGCCGCGCGGGGCTGGGATTCGCGCCTCAGAATTATGCCGTGCGTACCCACCCGTTTGGACGCCCGAGCGGCTGAACCCGCGCAACAACTGCGCGGGCGACAGAGATTTTGGAGGGTGGCACCGACGATGTATCAGTCGTTCTCGTCTTCCTCATCTTCCAGGGAGAACTGGTCGGCTTCGCGGTCATAACTGAACAACTCCGCGTAGCGGCCCCAGGCGATGATCGTGCGCATGGTATCATCCGCATAGTCAGGGGACATGTAGTCCTCCAACTCATCACGAAAGCGCAAAGCCGGAGCCCGGTGATTCCAGCGCTCGTCCAGCACCTGACGGATCTGGCTGATCATGGGGACATGGGCACGAAGGGCGGCAGCGAACTCCGCCTTGCGGTCGTCGGTATCGGCTTCGACGAAGCGACGGCCGGCATCCGTCAGCTTGATGTCGCCCTCCTCGAACTCAGCGAAACCAAGCATCTGCAGCGCCTCGCCGATGGGCAGCAGTTCATCCGCCTCCATCTGGAAGGCGCTCGCCAGCGCCGGCAGGTCAGCGAGACCGTTATAGGGTTCGCCCTCGATCGTCTCCATCAAACCGGCCATGAGGTTGGTGGAGACGACGGGCAGCGCCTGGAAGGTGGGCGGCGGCGGCGTGCGATCGATCGCATGCGCGGGCGCCCGATGCTCCACCGGGCGGCGGGTCATCAGCGCGTAGATGTCATCCACCAATTGCCGGAATTCCGGGTCCAGACGTTCGCGCGGATGCGGGAACGGCACTTTCAGCTCGCTCGCGACCCGGCCGGGATTGGAGGAGAAGACCAGGATGCGGTCGCACATCAAGACCGCTTCCTCGATATTATGCGTGACCATGAGGATGGATTTCACCGGCAGCTTGCCCTCGGACCAGAGGTCGATGAGATCGGTGCGCAGCGTCTCGGCGGTCAGCACGTCCAGCGCACTGAAGGGCTCGTCCATCAGCAGAAGGTCGGGATGCACGACCAGCGCGCGGGCCAGGCCGACGCGCTGGCGCATGCCGCCCGACATTTCCTTGGGATAGGCGTTTTCGTAACCGCCGAGACCGATCAGGTCGATCGCATCCTCGGCCCGTGCCTCGCGCTCGGTTTTGGGCACCCCCTGCGCTTCCAGACCCAGCGCGACATTCTCCTCAACCGTCAGCCAGGGAAACAGAGCGAAACTCTGAAAGACCATGGAGACACCACGGACCGGACCGGTGATGGGCTTGTCGCGCCAGCGTATGTCGCCCGCCGTCGGTTTCAAAAGCCCGGCGACGATGCGCAGCAGCGTCGACTTGCCCGAGCCGGAGCGGCCGAGCAGACCCACAATCTCGCCTTCCCGCAGCTCCAGATTGACGTCATCGAGGATGATGACGTCGGAGGCTGCTTCCTTCGGATAGGACTGGCGGCAATTGGCAATGCTCACCAGCATCGGCGTCGTCTGTAGAGTTTGGTCCATGGTCATCTCCGGCCGATGTTGGAGAGGCTTAGAGCCTGTTTGGAAATGCTACTACGGTGTGCGAGAAGCGCATTGTCGAACAGGCTCTAGAAGGTCAGGCGGCGAACGGCAAAGGCATGGAGCGGTCGCCAGAGGATACGGTTGATCGTGAGCACGAAGGCCGTCATCACGAAGACGCCGAGCACGATATGGCTGGTATTCCCCTCGGTCGTCGCCTGCGCGATATAGGATCCGAGGCCGCTCGCAGTCAGCGTCGTATGCCCCCAGCTTGCCACCTCAGCGACAATCGAGCTGTTCCAGGCCGCACCCGAAGCCGTCAAAGCCCCCGTGATGTAATAGGGGAAGATGCCGGGAATGATTACCCGGCGCCACCACAACAATCCCTTGATGCCGAGATTGGCCGAGGCTTCCTTGAGGTCGCCCGGAAAGGCGGAGGCGCCGGCCACGACATTGAACAGCACATACCATTGCGTGCCGACGATCATCAGCGGTGTCAGCCAGATATTCGGATTGAGCGCGAAACGCACCAGCACGATGACGACGATGGGGAACAGCAGATTCGCCGGGAAGGCCGCGAGGAACTGCGCGATCGGCTGAATGAGCCGCGCCCAGCGCGGCCGCAGCCCGATCCAAACCCCGATCGGCACCCAGACGATGGTGCAAATGATCATGGCGGCCGCGACACGCAGTAGCGTGTAGAAGCCGAGGAGCACGACATGCGCGAGACCGCTAAGCGTCACCGAAGCCGCCACGAATTCCGCGACCCGCCAGAAGGCGAAAGCGACGACGACGCCGACAAGCGTGAACCAAATGCCGTCGACGACGCGCGAGGGTTTCTGTGATTTCGTTGTCAAAACCGGAAGCGGCAGCCGCATGCGCAATCCACCGACGCGGTTGGCGATATCGCCGATCGCGTCGCCCACCAATTGCAGCAGCCGCGTGCGACGTAGGACGCTGAGCACCCATGGGTCCGGCGCCTCACCGCCGCTTGTCATCTCAAAACGAAACTTTGCCGACCATGCGACAAGCGGACGGAAGAGCAGTTGATCGTAAATCAAAATGACAACCAACATGGCGATGATGGCATAGATCACCGCAGCCAGATCGCTATGCGACAAAGCGACAGAGACATAGGAGCCGATGCCCGGCAGCAGAAAGGTCGTGTTGCCAACTGTCACCGCTTCGGACGCGACAACGAAGAACCAGCCGCCCGACATCGATAGCATGGTATTGAAGACCAGGCCCGGCATCGCAAAAGGCACTTCCAGCCGCCAGAAACGCTGCCAGATGGATAGACGGAAACTGCGCGACGCTTCATCAAGGTCGCGCGGCACCGTCGTCAGCGACTGATAGAAGCTGAAGGTCATGTTCCAGGCCTGGCTCGTGAAGATCGCGAAAACCGCGGCGAGTTCAGCGCCCAGCACGCGCCCCGGAAACAAATTGAGGAAGAAGAGGACGGTGAAGGACAGAAAGCCCAGGATCGGCACCGACTGCAGAATATCAAGCGCCGGAATGAGGATGACGCCAAGACGACGGCTTTTGGCCGCAAGCGGCGCCACGACCAGCGTGAAGACAATCGAAAAGATCAGCGCCACAAACATGCGCAGCGTCGTTCTCAACGCATAATAGGGCAGATAAGCAAGACCGAGATGGATCGTATTGGCGGCCGGCAACGGCGCCAGCGTGCCGCCGGCGGCGTGCGCCACGAGGACGAGGCCGGCAAGCACGCATAATATGGCGGCAAGGTCCCAGAGGTTGGGAAGACGACGACCGCTCACGAAGGCGGGCAAGGCCGGTGTCGTCATGGGACTGCGCCTTTGGCTTAGTAACAAATGGATGGGAACGCCGTGAAATGCGGCCAGTTTCCTGCGCTCTAGACCAGGGACACCCCGTCTGTCATCACCCTTCCGATGATGAACGGGTGACAGAGCGCGAAGGGACCGCTATCGGCTGGCCAGTAGCACATCCCGAGGGCGGCTTGACCCAAAGATCCGATCGCATTCGCCTTATCGAGCGCTTCGTCGCTTTAGCCTGTTTCCTCATCCTCGTAGTACCGCTGGTCGTCTATTGTGCCTGGAAAGTGCCTTTGGGTCAGGTGCCGGATGAGCCCAACCACATCGCCCGCGTCGACAGCGTGTTGCGGGGCGAAGTGATCGGCTACAGATTGAAAACCCCCAACCCCTCGACCGGCGCGCCGAATGCCGGCGTTACCGGCAATTACGGGCTGATCTATGCGGCGGCTGCCGGGAATGGCGCCAATGCCCCCCTGCCCGCCTCGGCTTCCGCGCAACAGCGGCTGGCCTGGGCCAAAGCTATTCCCTGGTCGCCGGCACCTGGCTTCCTCAGCAGTGTGAATACCGCCGCCTATGCGCCGATCGCCTATATACCGGCGGCATTGGCGCTTGGGGTCGGCATCAGCCGAGGCGATGGCCCGCATGACGCCGCCTTGGCCGCACGCTTCGGCAATGTCATCGCCTTCACGATCCTGGGCTGCCTCGCTTTGCTGCTGGCAGGGCGTGGGCGCCTTCTGCTGCTCGTCACGCTCGGACTGCCGATCACCATCTGGCTGGCCGGATCCTGCAATCAGGACGGCGTCCTGATTGCGGTCGCCGTCCTGGCATTAGCCCTCCTGACACGCCAAGACCGTGCCGGATTCTGGGGCGGAACGATCCTTCTTGCCGTGCTCGCCCTGCAAAAGCCCCCATTCTTGACCCTGATGCTGCTGCCGCTGGTTTTGCCAACCGCAATGCGCGGGACCTGGGCCAAGCGTATCTCGGCGGCCCTCGCGATCATGATCCCGGCGGTTCTCTGGTCGCTCCTGGTCATGTGGCATGTCTCGGTCCCGCTGTTGCCGAGTGCCATCTATCACCCCGGCCCGCTTTGGGCGGGGGACCCTGCCCTTGTTTTCCATTCCGCCATCCCGGCCGCGCAGATATCGGTCCTGCTGCATCATCCGCTGACGGTCGCCTTGCTGCCCTTGGCGGATAAAATCCCGACCATCACCACACCCTTCGCGGACCTCATCGGCATTCTGGGCAGTTACGATATCCGGTTGCCGAGCCGGCTCTACGCGCTTTTCTCGTTCGCCTTGCTCTCCGCGGCAGCCGCTTTGCTGACGAGCGCCCCGGTGATGTCACACCGATCCATCGCGGCTAAGTGCTGGGCATGGGCGCTTGTGTTGATCGCGGCCCTCAGCTGCGCCGAGCTGATTTATCTGGTCGAATATCTGACCTGGACACCCGTCGGCTTCAATCGCATCGATGGCATCCAAGGGCGCTATTTTGTGCCCCTTCTGCCGATCCTTGCCTTATTGCTCGGTCGTGTTCTGCCTATTCCCGCGCGCTTCGGCTGGATCTGGTGGATCCTGCCCTTGGTCGCGCTGATTGCTCTGGATGCCCAGCTGCCGGGCATCATCACCCAGTACTACTATCGATAGAATGAGATATCAGACGCCGGTGGAACCGAAACCACCGGTGCCGCGTGCCGTCTCATCCAGGCTCTCCACTTCTTGCCAGCGCATCCGGGTGACGGGAGCAAGCACACCCTGGGCGATGCGCATGCCGCGCTCGACCCGGAAAGCCTCGGTCCCGGCATTGAGCAGGATGATCTTGATCTCACCACGGTAATCCTCGTCGATCGTACCGGGTGAGTTAGCGACGAGAATGCCGTTCTTCAGCGCGAGGCCGGAGCGCGGACGGACCTGCAACTCATGACCCGTGGGAAGTGCCACGGCCAGGCCCGTTGGAATGGCGACACGACCGCCGGGTGCAATCTCAACCGGCCCGTCGATGGCAGCCAGGAAATCGACCGCCGCCGCGCCGGCGCTGGCATAAGCGGGCAAAGGCAGATCTGCGCCATGGGGCAGACGGGTCACGGCAACAGGGGCTTCGGTCAAGGCGTCTCTCCGGTCAGTTCCTGCAGGATGCGGGCCGCCAGCCTTGCCGCGACGGCGTCCTTCGGCAGGCGAGGCCAATCTTCGACACCGGCAGCGGTGATGAGATGCACCTCATTCTCCGCGCCGCCCATGACGCCGCTCGCCGGCGAGACATCATTGGCAATGAGCCAATCGCAGCCCTTGCGCAGGCGTTTGGCGATCGCATGGGCGATAACGTCATCCGTCTCCGCCGCGAAACCGATGACCAGACGCGGCCGAGCGGGACCAGGCTGCGATAGCGTCGCCAGAATATCGGGGTTGGGGATCAGGCGGAGCGCGGGCACTTCCGCGCCCGGCTGCTTCTTGATCTTGCCGACCTGCGGTTCTGCCACGCGCCAATCGGCGACGGCGGCGGCGAGCACGGCAATATCGGCGGGCAGCGCCACCTGCACGGCGCTGAGCATCTGCGCAGCTGTCTCAACCTTCACCACGCTCACGCCGAGCGGGTCAGGTACCGTCACTGGACCTGCGATCAGCGTTACCCGCGCACCCAAAGCAGCGAGTGCGGCGGCAATGGCATGGCCCTGCCGGCCGGAACTGCGATTGGCGATATAGCGCACCGGGTCGATCGGCTCATGCGTCGGCCCGCTGGTGACAAGCGCATGTCGCCCGGCAAGCGGTCCAGGCTTGGGCGTCCATTGGCGAAGAATATGGTCGAGGATGATGGCCGGCTCGGCCAACCGGCCGGGGCCGAATTCGCCACAGGCCATCGGACCTTCATCAGGCTCGACCACGCAAACGCCTCGGCTTTTGAGAGTTTGAACATTCGCGACCGTCGCCGGATGGGTCCACATACGGACATTCATGGCGGGCGCCACCAGCACCGGCTTGTCGGTCGCCAATAGTAGCGTCGTGGCCAGGTCGCCCGCGAGGCCCGCCGCCATTTTGGCCAGGATATCGGCCGAGGCCGGGGCAACCACGACCAGATCGGCGGCGCGCGAGAGCTGGATATGGCCCATCTCGCTCTCATCCGTCAGCGAGAAAAGGTCCTGATAGACCTTTTCCTCCGTCAGCGCCTGAAGCGAAAGCGGCGTCACGAACTCGGCCCCGGCGCGGGTCAGCACGGCCGTAACCGCGGCGCCGGATTTTTTCAGCAGGCGCACCAGTTCCAGCGCCTTATAGGCCGCGATCCCGCCCGAGACGACGAGCAGGATACGCCGACCTGAGAGGGTCACAGCTTCCAGCCGGAATGGATGGCCGCAATGCCGCCCGAAAGATTGCGATGGGTGACGCGGCCGAAGCCCGCCGTCCGCATCATCTCGACCAGCGTCTCCTGATCCGGGAACATACGGATGCTCTCGGCCAGATATTGGTAGCTATCAGCGTCATTGGCGAAAAACTGGCCGAGCCGCGGCAGCACCTTGAAGGACCAAGCCTCATAGAGCGGTATCAGGGCCGCGATCTCCAGCCGCGAGAATTCCAGGCAATGGAACCGCCCGCCCGGACGCAGCACGCGCCGCGCTTCCCGCAGCACGGCATCCTTGTCGGTGCAATTGCGCAGGCCGAAGGCCATGGAAACGACATCGACGCTGTTATTGGGAATCGGCAGTGCCTCGGCATCGGCCACCAGAAAGGTCAGATCGCCGATCAGCCCACGCTCCACCGCGCGGTCGCGCCCGACTTCGAGCATGGCCGGATTGATATCGGAGAGAATCGCCGGACCCCCGCCCTTTTTCAGCCATCCGAAACTGATATCGCCGGTGCCCCCCGCAAGGTCCAGCAGCTTCCGGCCCGGGCGCGGGTCCAGCAGCGTCGTGAAAATCTCCTTCCAGACCCGGTGGATACCGAGGGACATGAGATCGTTCATGAGATCGTAGCGTGGCGCCACGCTCTCGAAGACCTCGCGGACGAGGGACTTCTTGTCGGCACGGGGAACCTCCCGGAAGCCGAAATCGATCTGATCGGAAGAAATCTGGTCTGGCATGGCTTTGTCGGTCATCGTGCTTCCCCTATACGCTGGCCAGCGAGATGCCGGAACTCCCTGAAGTTGAAACCGTTATGCGCGGGTTGGCCGCGCGGCTGGAAGGCAAGACCCTCCGCCGGGCGGCGCTTGCGCGCGGCGACCTGCGCCGCCTGATCCCGCCGGGCTTCGCTGCCCGGCTGACCGGCGCGCGGGTGACCAGCTTCCGGCGGCGCGGAAAATATATCCTGATGCGCCTCTCAGGCGGGGATAGTGTGCTGATCCATCTCGGCATGTCCGGGCGGATGGCGATCCACGGACCGCATGACACGCTACCGCCCCCCGCCAAGCATGAGCATCTGGTGATGGAGACCGAAGACGGCTGGCGCGTCGGCTTTATCGACCCGAGGCGCTTCGGCCTGCTCGACCTGATGCCGACGGATGAAGAAGACGCCCATGCCCTGCTCCGCGCCATGGGGCCGGAGCCTTTGGACGACAATTTCACCCCCGCGGTCCTGTCGGCTGCGCTGAAGAACCGGAAAACACCGATCAAGGCCGCGCTGCTCGACCAGCGCATCGTGACGGGACTCGGTAATATATATGTGTCCGAGGCGCTGTTCCGTTCGGGCATCAGCCCGGAGCGGCTCGCCGGCAAGGTCGCCGGCGCCCGCGCCCGGCTGTTGGTGCCCGCGATCAAGGACACTTTGCGGGAAGCGATCGCGGCCGGCGGATCAAGCCTGCGGGACTATGTGCAACCCGATGGGGAGCTCGGCTACTTCCAGCATGCCTGGAAAGTCTATGCCCGCGAGGGCATGCCTTGTGAGCGTTGTGGTGATAATCCAGGCTGCCCCGGCATAAGCCGCATCGTACAGGCAGGGCGCAGTACTTTTTTCTGTCCAAAAACACAAAAGTGATGCGGCAGTGTATCAAGTTTTGTGACCGCCGTGCAGGGCAGAAGCGCCTTTGTCACCTTCCCTTTCGCTTGACTCACCCCCCCGCCGGAATCTAGAGAAACCCCCTCGTTCGGGGTGGCGAAGCGGCCGCTCCATACTCATTGTTTGGATGTCGATTAATCATGGCCAATACCGCCTCTGCCCGTAAGCGTATCCGCCAGACGGCAAAGCGCACCGAGCGTAACGTCGCGCGCCGCACCCGCATGCGTCACGTGATCAAGTCCGTTGAGACCGCGATCGCCAGTGGCGATAAGACCGCCGCTCAGGCCGCTATCCTCGCGGCTCAGCCTCTGCTGCAGCGCGCCGCCAACAAGGGTGTTGCTCACAAGAATACGCTGGCTCGCAAGATGTCCCGCATGTCCGGCCGCATTAAGGCTCTTGCGGCCTAACTCAGCATCTTATTAAATGGGAACCGGCATTAGCCAGGTTCCCATTCCGTTCTACGTCGCCCGATTTTAATACAATAGATAGCTTGCCTGAAAGAACAGGCATACTATCGGCGCGTAGAGCCTGGCCATCAATGAAGTCAACATTGCCCTTGGCAATGCTAGACAGATGGCTGTTCAGCATAAGTCGAAATATTAGTAAATATTCGAGCGCGACATTCTTTTTTTGTCGCGCAGTTCTATTTTGGCTCCATTTGATTCTGGTTGCCTCCCACCTCGTCGTGACCTAACTTGGTTGTCATGAAGGCGGTCCGGGGGCTGGCAGCGTAAAACCCCGAAATCGGGATTTATTTGTTGTGGGCTCGCTTTTTCACAAGAGCGGGGGCGGGGTTTAGCTTGTTTGGCACGTCATGGAGCTTCATTTGAGAGCCGCGTCCGACATCAGGGTGGAAGGAAGCGAGATCGTACCGCCCGCTGAGCTGGCGGCCGAATGGTCACGCGTACGCACGCGCCTTCAGAATGAAGTCGGAGAGGTCGAATATCGCACTTGGCTGCGCCAGCTCAGCCTGGGCGGTGCCGACGGCGATGAGGTGACGGTGCTGCTGCCGACCCGCTTCCTGAGGGACTGGGTGCGCAGCCATTACGGCGACCGCCTCAGCGCGCTATGGCAGTCTGAGAATAATCGCGTTCGCCGGGTCGATATCCGCGTCGGTCAAGGCGTGCAGCCGCTGGCGCCGTCGGTCGCACCGCCCCACAGCACGGCGCCGGCAGACATCACCGCGCTGACGGATAACGCGGGTGTCGCGATCCCGAGCGCGGTCGATGGCCTGGACGATAAGAACGAGGGTCGTGGTGACGGCATCGTGCTCGATCCGCGCTATACCTTTGATACCTTCGTCGTTGGCAAGCCGAATGAATTTGCTTTCGCTTGCGCAAGCCGTGTGGCCGACCAGCCCTCCTCCCCCGGCTTCAACCCGCTATTTCTTTATGGCGGCGTCGGTCTGGGCAAAACGCATCTGATGCATGCCGTCGCCTGGAAGCTGCAGACGAGCCGGCGCGCGGGCGCACCGGCAGTGTCGGTCGCCTATATGTCGGCCGAAAAATTCATGTACAAATTCATCGCCGCGATCCGCAATCAGTCCACGATCGAATTCAAGGACAATTTGCGCAGCGTCGACGTGCTGATGATCGACGATCTGCAATTCCTCATCGGCAAGGACAATACGCAGGAAGAATTCTTCCATACCTTCAATGCGCTGGTCGATGCCGGCAAGCAGATCGTGGTCTCGGCCGATAAATCGCCCTCCGACCTGTCGGGCCTGGAAGATCGGCTGCGCACCCGGCTTGGCTGCGGCATGGTCGCCGATCTGCATGCGACAACCTTCGAACTCCGCATCTCTATCCTGGAAGCCAAGGCCGCCAAGGCCAGCGTCTCCGTGCCGCCGCGCGTGCTGGAATTCCTGGCCCATAAGATCACCAGCAATATCCGTGAGCTGGAAGGCGCACTGAACCGTCTCGTTGCACATTCGGCATTGTTCCAGCGCCCGATCACGCTGGAGACGACGCAGGAAGTGCTGCACGACATCCTGCGCGCCCATGACCGCCGGGTGACGATCGAAGAAATCCAGCGCAAGGTCGCGGAACACTACAATATCCGCCTGACCGACATGGCCTCTGCCCGGCGTGCCCGCAATGTGGCCCGCCCGCGTCAGGTCGCGATGTTCCTGGCCAAGCAGCTGACCAGCCGCAGCCTGCCCGAGATCGGCCGCAAATTCGGCAATCGCGACCACACCACCGTCATGCATGCCGTCTCCCGCGTCTCAGGCCTGATGGAAGGCGACTCGGCCTTCGCCGAGGATGTGGAGCTTCTGCGCCGGATGCTCGAATCCTGAGCCTCTGCCCCCTCCCCCGCGCGACGCGCGCGGGAGTTTAGGCTAATCTCCCGCGACGAAGTTTCCCCCGCTTGTCGGGCCGGTGGCACCTGCTAATGTGCCGGCCCTCTTTGGCTTTCCGAGGTTAGACCATGAAATTCAAGGCCGAGCGTGCGGTTCTGTTGAAGGCCCTCGCCCATGTGCAGAGCGTGGTCGAGAAACGTAACACCATCCCTATCCTCGCCAACCTCATGATGGTGGTGAAGGACGGCGCGCTCACCCTGACCGCGACCGACATGGAGATTGCGGTCGTCGAGCAGGTCGCGGCCACCACCTTGCAGGACGGCGCCGCGACGGCGCCTGCCGCCACGCTGTATGAAATTGTCCGCAAGCTGCCGGACAGCGCCGAGGTCGAGCTGGAACATGCAGGCGGCGATGCGCCACTGGCGCTGCGCGCCGGCCGCTATGTCACCAGCCTGATGGTCCTGCCGGTCGATGACTTCCCATCGATGACGGCCGGAACCTTGCCCCATGCCTTCAAGCTGCCGGCGCAACTGCTGCGCGGCATGATCGACCGCACCCGCTTCGCCATCAGCACCGAGGAAACGCGCTACTACCTCAACGGAATCTATCTACATGCGGTGCCGAGCCCCGAAGGGCCCAAGGTTCTGCGCGCCGTCGCGACCGACGGCCATCGCCTGGCCCGCGTCGAGGAAGCGCTGCCCGAGGGGGCGGACGACATTCCCGGCGTCATCATTCCGCGCAAGACCGTGCTTGAAGCCCGCAAGCTTCTGGACGAGGCGCAGGAGGATGTGGAGATCGCCCTGTCCGATACGCGCATCCAGTTTACCTTCGGCACGGTGCGTCTGACCAGCAAGCTGATCGACGGCACCTTCCCGGAATACGAACGCGTCATTCCGCGCAACAACGACAAGATCCTGCGCGTCGACAAGAAGGACTTCGCCGAGGCCGTCGCCCGCGTCTCCGCCATTTCCACCGAACGGTCCCGCCCGGTGAAGCTGGCGCTCGACGTCGACCGACTCACCCTCTCGGCCGCGAGCCCCGACCAGGGCTCGGCCACCGAGGAGCTGGACGGCGGCCGCGTTGCCTATTCATCGACGCCGCTCGAAATCGGTTTCCAGGCCCGCTATCTGAATGACATCACCGATCAGATCGGCGGCGAGGTCGAATTCCTGTTCTCCGATGGCTCGGCGCCGACCGTGGTGCGCGATGCCGGCGACACCACGGCCGTCTACGTCCTGATGCCGATGCGTGTCTGATTTATCCACCAGCCTCGCGACGGCGCCATTTCACCTGCTCCGCCTCGATCTCACGGACTTCCGTAGCTACCCATCCCTGCAATGGAGGCCGCAATCACGCATCAGCGTGATCAGCGGCCCCAACGGCAGCGGCAAGACCAATCTGCTGGAAGCTTTGTCCCTCCTCGGACCCGGCCGCGGCCTGCGCCAGGCCAAGGTCGCTGAATTTCCGCGCCTGAGGCCAGAGGGCGGCAGCAGCTGGGCAGTGGCCGCGCGCGTGCAGACGCCGGATCTGGCCGAGCCATTGCAGATCGGCACCGGCAGTGGGCCCGATACCAGCGAGCGGCGGATCGTGCGGCTGGACGGCGCGCCGGCCAGCCAGGCGGAGCTTGCCTCCCACATCGCCGTCACCTGGATCACCCCACAGATGGAGCGGCTTTTCGGCGAAAGCACGAGCGGCCGCCGCCGTTTTCTCGACCGGCTGGTCTGGGCGCTGGACCCCACCCATGCGCGTGAAGTCGCGGCCCATGATGCGGCCATGACCCGGCGCAACCGCCTGCTCGCAGAAGGCCACGGCGATCCGGCCTGGCTTGCCGGGATCGAGGACGGCATGGCCCGCCATGCCGTCGCGGCGACGGCGGCACGCCGCACCCTTGTTACCCGATTGAACGCCATGCTGGCCGAGGGTGCCGTCGCGCCCTTCCCGGCTGCCCGGCTGTCCCTGATCTGTCCGATCGGCGCAAGGCTGGCGGAGGAGCCAGCCTTGGCCGTCGAGGAATGGCTGCGGGGCGCTTTGGCTGCATCCCGCAAACGCGATGCGGCGGCGGGCAGTTCCTCCCTCGGCGCCCATCGGGCCGATTTCGGGCTCGCCGATCTTTTGACCGGACGGCCGGCCTCTCTTGCGTCCACCGGGCAGCAAAAGATGCTGCTGCTCGGCACCATTCTGGGCCATGCGCTGGTCATCGCGGAAGCCCGGGGATTTGCGCCCTGGCTGCTTCTGGACGAGCCGCTGGTGCATCTGGATGATGAGCATCGCACAGCCCTGCTCGATGCGCTGCTGCGCCTGCCCGCGCAGTGCTTTTTGACAGGCACCGATGCGGCCGCCTTCCGCCCCTTGGGCGATCGCGCGGATTATCTACGCTGCATGGCGGCTGACCTGCTGCCGGAGCCGGGTTTCGCTAGGCCGCACGCCGAAGAATCGTTATAGTCTCTTCTATTCCCTGCATTCTGGAGTGATTCTCGGCATGTCCGAACCCGCCGCGCCTACGCCCGTTGAGACCCCCGAGATCCACGCCTATGATGCCGCCTCAATTTCGGTCCTGAAGGGTCTCGATGCCGTTCGCAAACGGCCCGGCATGTATATCGGCGATACCGATGACGGCTCCGGTCTGCATCACATGGCCTTCGAAATCATCGACAATGCGGTGGACGAGGCGCAGGCCGGATTCGCGTCCAAGGTCGAGGTGACGCTGAACGGTGACGGCTCCGTCACCGTGCGCGACGACGGTCGCGGAATCCCGACCGATATTCATCCCGAGGAAGGCATTTCGGCGGCAGAACTGGTGCTGACGCGCCTGCATGCGGGCGGCAAGTTCAATCAAAATTCCTACAAGGTTTCAGGCGGCTTGCATGGCGTCGGTGCGGCCGTTGTCAATGCATTGTCGGAATGGATGGATGTACGCGTCTGGCGCGACAATCGCGAGCATCGGATGCGCTTCCAGCACGGCGAACCCGATGCGCCGCTGGCCGAGGTCGGTCCGAGCGATTTCGCGCATGGCACCGAAATCAGCTTCAAGCCGAGCGCCGGGACCTTCACCCATGTCGAATTCGACTATGCGATCATCGAGCGCCGCCTGCGCGAATTGGCCTTTTTGAATTCCGGCCTGGACGTCACGCTCCGCGACGAGCGCCATGCCCCGGCCGTCGAGACGCGGTTCTTCTACGAAGGTGGGCTTGTTGCCTTTGTGGAATGGCTTGACCGCGCGCGCGCACCGCTCTTCACACCGGCGCTGACCGGCAATCTGGAAGACAAGACCAGCGGTATCCGCGTGGAATTCGCGATGTCCTGGAACGATTCCTATCACGAGACCATGCTGTGCTTCACCAACAACATCCCCCAGCGGGATGGCGGCACGCATCTGTCCGGCTTCCGTCAGGCGCTGACGCGCATGGTGACGAAGTATTCGGAAGGCATGGGCAAGAAGGACAGCCTGCAGCTGACCGGCGACGATATGCGCGAAGGCTTGACCGCCGTTTTGTCGGTCAAAGTGCCGGACCCGAAATTCTCGTCCCAGACGAAGGAAAAACTCGTCAGCTCGGAAGTCACGCCGGCCGTACAGGCAGTGGTGTCCGACGCGATCAGCCATTGGCTGGAGACGCATCCGAAAGAGGCGCGCAGCATCATCCAGAAGGTGATGGATGCGGCGAGTGCGCGCGAGGCCGCGCGCAAGGCACGCGAGCTGACGCGCCGCAAGGGTGTTCTTGATATATCAACTCTTCCGGGCAAGCTCGCCGACTGCCAGGAACGCGATGCCTCCAAATGCGAAATCTTCATCGTCGAAGGTGACTCGGCCGGCGGTTCCGCCAAGCAGGGCCGCGACCGCAAATTCCAGGCGATCCTGCCCCTGAAAGGCAAGATTTTGAATGTGGAGCGTGCGCGTTTCGATCGCATGCTGGGCAGCGCGGAAATCGGCACGCTGATCACGGCCCTTGGCACCGGCATCGGCAATGCCGAGTTCGATCAGGGCGGCTTCAACGTCGATAAGTTGCGCTACCATCGTATTGTCATCATGACGGACGCTGACGTCGACGGCTCGCATATCCGCACGCTGCTGCTGACCTTCTTCTTCCGCCAGATGCCGGAACTGATCACGCGTGGCTATCTTTATATCGCGCAGCCGCCGCTGTACCGCGCCAAGCGCGGCAATGATGAGCGTTATCTGAAGGATGACCGCGCCCTGGAAGACTTCCTGCTCAGCAAGGCGCTGGCGGAAGCGCGGCTGACCTATGCCAATGGCAGGATCATCGAAGCGGCCGAACTGCCGGACGCTGTAGGCTTCCTGCGCGAGGCCTGGAACCGCGTGCGCCGGCTGACCACGGCGGCGCCGATGGCGATCCTGGAACAGGCGGCCATCGCCGGCGCACTCGCGGTGCCGAGCGATGATGGCGACGCGCTCAGCCATGGTCAGGCCCTTATCGAGCGACTTAACACCCTGATGCTGGACGGTGAGGCCGGCTGGGCTGCTACCGGTGACCTCATGAGCGGCATCACCATCACCCGGCGCGTGCGTGGCGTGGGTGAGCGCTATACGCTGGACGCGGCGACCCTCCGCAGTGCCGATGCGCGCTGGCTGTCCGAGCGGCGCGAGCGGATCGCGGCCGAATTCGGTGAGGCGGCCGTGATGAAGCTCGATAATCGCGAGGAGAAGGTGGCCGGCCCTGCCGCCGCCTTCGAAGCCATTCTGGCCCACGGCCGTCGTGGCTTGACCATCCAGCGCTTCAAGGGCTTGGGTGAGATGAACCCCGATCAGCTGTGGAAGACGACGCTGGACCCGAAGGTGCGGACGCTGCTGCAGGTGAAGATCGGCGACGCTGAAGAGGCTGCACAAGTCTTCTCGACACTGATGGGCGATGTCGTGGAACCGCGCCGCGACTTCATCGTCGGCAATGCGCTGAAAGTCGCGAACCTCGATATCTGATGTTGCTGTAGGATTCACCATAGCCTGACTTAGTTTTTCATAAACCGTTTCTGAAACGAGACTGTTCTTTTGCCTCTACAACAGAACAGTCTCGTTGAGACGCCTGCAAAAAAATGTTCGACGTGCAGCAAGCCCTGAGGGCGTAAGCTTCCGGCAACATAGTTACAATCACCAAACTCTCTTTTACGCCAGACCGTTGTTTTCTGAGGCATCGGTTACTTTACAGATCTGTTTCTGAGCTCATTCGGATCGCGAAATAGCCTTTGTTTTCAGGGGTTTGGACTTGCCAAACCCAGACCATGGTCACCGCCTAGGGTGCCCCAGAAGGAACGACCCAACAAAGTCATTCCGCCGCAAAACAGCGCTCCGCGGAACGCAGTTCCGGCGCTAGCCTGGAACAGATCGCAAGGGACGCTGAACTGGGCATAGGCACGCTCCACCGGCATTTTCCTATGCGTGATCATTTGATCGAAGCAGTATATCGACAGGACTGATAAACTTGTCGATGCGGCAGAAAAGCTTTCTGCGCAGAAAACGCCTTTGCAGGCACTGCAAGCTTGTGTCTTTGATCACCAAAGGTTGGTCAAAGTTGACGCGAAGCCAGTCGATTGCGCGCCTAACATGAACCACACGAGCGCTGCCAAATTGGCTATAGCGACCCCAGCAGGGCCGAATGTTTTCCCCGTGTCTTTGATTGTGACGCCTATAGCCGCATCAAGCGCTTGAACAACGATCATTCCGGTGGCTGTCGCTTGAAGCCACTGAGCAGACCCGTTCAGAAGAGCATATACACTGATAAGGAATAAGGCTGTGCTTCTCGCACAGGTATAAAGCGCCATCACACGGGCCTGATTTGTTGTGGTCATTACGGCGGCGACGGAATATCCAAGGCTGATGAGGGCACTAATCACCGTGACCGCAGAACAAATAATAAAAGGCAAACTCATCTAAAAAATCTCCATTGGCATAATTTCAGAAAACTTAGTCCAAGCTGACATGGCAAGCGAAACCCAACGTAGTCTTACAAATCTGTGATAATTTAAAGAGAGCATTACTGAAAAAACAGGCGCCGACGTTACCGGATCGGAGTTGCAAGACTGCGGTCGGAGCTTCAGCTTCGCTAAAATACATCCAAATGACGCCGCACCGCTATGTTACGACAGCGCCGCTAGCAACAGAATTTGAGAGCTGTGTATGACTCCCGGCTCAAAGCCTACCCGGAGCGGCCGACTGGTTTGGATAAGTCGTCTTCTGTCGGGATGCTAGATGGTTAGCGTATTCGCTGTTGGCTATTTCCTGCGCTGCAACATCCGCTAGGCGTGCATCTTGGCGGGGCGTGCTGCCCATCACTCGCTTGAACGCAGCAATAAACGCGCTTTCCGATTCAATCCTCGGGCAATATTCAAACTGAGGTAGCAAATCATTATAGCTTCGTAAGCTCGACTGTACGGTAAGAGGATCCATCAAC
Organism: Acidisoma cellulosilyticum; assembly: GCF_020621385.1. Taxonomy (GTDB): domain Bacteria; phylum Pseudomonadota; class Alphaproteobacteria; order Acetobacterales; family Acetobacteraceae; genus Acidisoma; species Acidisoma cellulosilyticum. Next base: position 275,506 of record NZ_JAESVA010000001.1, read on the forward strand.
AATCCACAGCACAAATACTCATCAGTCCGCCGGCAGCAGCCAAGCCTCAAAGTCTCCGCCAATCTCCCTCATAACAACGCAGGCCGAGAACAATGAGTTCGGTTATCAACAATATGTTAAATAAACGCAATATAATCCATGATATTATGACAAATCAATCAAGTCAGCGCGAATTTTGAAATTCTTTGAAACTTGGCTTGGCAATAAAGTCTGTCGACTTTGTTGAGTCTGATTTGGGCTCCGGATAGCAGCGGCTCCGGCCGCGGGGCTGAGCGCAAGCGCGGCCACGAAAAGGCTTTACTTGGGCGCGCCACGACGACGGCAGGTCAATGCTCGGTCGAACTCAACATCGACGCCTCTGGAACGCGTGGGGGGCTTGATCTCAAGGGACAATCCCGATCTTCGGGCATAGCTTGATATTTTAGCGCGAGAGCGCGATATAATGGCTAGTTTCCGCCATTTTGGGTAAGCATATGACGACGACGGTTTATGACAGCAAGGCATTTCGGGTCTGGAAAATGATCCACGAAGACAAGGTCCCCGCTAAAAAAGCAGCGGTTAAGATCGGTGTCAGCCTCGCGGAAATCTACGAATACCTGGCCTACTGCAAAACACGGATCGACATTCTTGTGTCGCGCAAGGCCACCTACTCCGCCATCGCGAAGCACAACCCTTCGTCCCATAACGCTGGCCATAGCAACGCCAAACCGCCCTCAGGACTATAGGTTCCAGGAACCTGAATGGGCTGCTGCCTTCCCACCAAACCTGTCCACCCGGTGCGACCTAAACGGGGCTTAGTCTCGCCTGGACTCATCGATAAATTGCCGCCCGTTCTTCAAGGGTCTGGCCATGGGTTTTTTATATCGCGGTCTTCTCTTCGCTGTGGGGCTGCAAGCGTTTGAGGAGGGCATCCCGCGCGCCCAAAATCCTTATGGGCCATACAGCCCGGAAGCGCATGCCGCTTGGGATGACGGCTGGCTTTCGGCGCAGGAAGCCTTCGAAGGCTGTACTCTGCCGCAGGAATTTCCGACAGACAGTCACGCCGGTTGACCCCAGTGGGGGCCTCGATGACCGCTTGGCCGAAGTGAACCACTGGCTTTGGCTCACGCCTTGTTCTGCAACGGTCTGCGGCTCGCGGCAGACCTCGGTCGCTCAAGCGGCTTACGGATATTACCCTCCTGTTCGAGCCAGGAACAAAAAGACGCGGCCAGTCCACCCTTGTCCGTCACCTCGGGCCGATAGGTGCAATAGCTGCGAGACGGCAGACGCGGGCCTGAAAATGGCGCGACAAGCCGCCCTTGCACCAAATCTTCAGACACCAGCGCCGTCGGCCCCATCGCGACGCCAAGCCCGTCCAGAGCTGCCTGGATCGTCAGATAGAAGTGGTCCAGGACCAGCACGGCTTCCGGCTTGAGATCACCTGCACCGGCTTTGCTGAGCCAATCGTCCCAAAGCCTCGGGAGGCTCAAGGTGTGCAGGAGCGTATGCGTCCTGAGATCACTGATTTCATGGAGAGGCAGCCGTTTCAATAGGGTGGGACTGCACACGGGCAGCCGTTCTTCCACCAAAAACGGACGGGCGGAGAAGCCGTAGAACGAGTCCGGCCCGCCACGAATGATAACGTCATATCCACCCGACAGAGCTTCCAGAGGTTCGTTGGATGTCTCCAACCTCACTTTGACGCCCGGATACTGCGCCTGAAAGTTCACGAGCTTCGGCACAAGCCATCGCAGCGCGAAGGTTGCCGGCGCATTGACCCGAAGCACCGTCCCCTCGCCCGATCCATATCTCCTCGTGGCCAAGGCGATAGCGTCAAGCGCCGGGCCGACCTCGGAAAGATAGGCCTGTGCCGCCGCCGTCAGCAGGACACGTCGATGATGCCGCTCAAACAAAGGCGCGCGCAGCCAGTCCTCAAGCAGGCGGATATGCTGGCTGATCGCACCATGGGTCACCCCGAGTTCATCGGCGGCCGCCTTGAAACTCCCGAGCCGCGCGGAAGCTTCAAAGGCCCGTAGTGCGTTCAGGGGCGGCAAGGAGCGCGGCATTCGTGTGAGTTTTTCTATCCAAAAATCGCAGAATTACTGGTTTTACGCCCCTGTTCACGAGAGGCATACTGATGTCAAATCTATCCCACAGCAAATATTTTTGCCGCTGACCGTCAACCCAATGTCCCTACCCTTGTCGCCAGTCCTTCCCGGTATCGCGTGGATCTTCGCCCGTTCTGGCCGCGCTGAGCCTCCGCCTTTCCGAAAATCGTGTTGTCCGCGCCACCCGCATGGTCCTGACCGGACCCGGTGCCCCCTTACATTATTGTCCTGCACCACTTGGAGGTTCGCACAATGACTACCGCTCCCCAGGCTCCGGTCATGCTGATCACGGGTGGAAGTCGTGGCATTGGCGCGGCCACGGCGCGGCTTGCTGCCGCACGAGGCTATGATGTGGCGATCAGCTACCTGTCCAACGAAGCCGCCGCGTTCGCGGTGGCGGCGGATATAGAAGCTGCCGGGCGCCGCGCTTTACCCGTGCGCGCCGATAGCGCGGATCCTGAGCAGGTCGCTGCGCTCTTCGCCGCGATCGACCGGGCGTTCGGCCGCATCGATGTATTGGTCAACAATGCCTCGATCCTTGCGCGGCAGTCTCGGCTGGAGGATCTGGGATTCGAGCGAATGCAGCGCGTCTTCGCGGTCAACGCAATCGGCCCAATCCTTTGCGCACAGCAGGCGGCGAGGCGGATGTCCTATCGTCACAAGGGGCCAGGCGGCGTCGTAATCAACATCTCCTCCGCATCAGCCCGGCTCGGCAGTCCGAACGAATATGTCGACTATGCCGCGTCGAAGGGCGCCGTTGAGACATTCACGACCGGCTTCGCCAAGGAGGTCGCGCGGGACGGCATTCGCGTCTGCTGCATCCGCCCCGGACATATTTATACGGAGATGCATGCCAGCGGTGGCGAGCCGGGACGAGTGGATCGCGTCAAGGACTCGATCCCGATGGGACGAGGCGGTCAGCCTGAGGAAGTTGCCCGGGCGATCCTTTGGCTGGCAGGTGCCGAGGCCTCCTTCATCACTGGCACCTTCCTCGATGTCACGGGCGGTAAATGAGCCAATGAAAAAGCGCCAGCCGACACAGGTCGGCTGGCGCTTTTAGAGCAGATCCCGGTCAGATGGAATCATCTGGCCGGGTGAAGATGCTCGCAAAAACAATAATCTAGAGCGGCGCCTGTGAGCGTAAGCGAGCAGGAAACGCTCTAGGATCGTCTATGACAAGGGCGGGACGGACCCAGGCCCATCCCCTTGCCTATTGAAGATCAGCTGCCGTCGGGCAGCGCATAAGCGCGGATATAGTCGCCCAGCTTGGTGTTCACGTCCGTGTCGCCGCCATCCACCGTAAGAATGTACTGCTTGCCCTTCTCGGAATAGGTCATCGGCGTGGACTGGCCACCTGCGGGCAGGCGGTCGGTCCAGAGCAGATCACCGCTCTTCATGTTGAAGGCACGGATGTAGTAGTCGAGCGTCGAGGTCACGAAGGTGACGCCGCCGGCCGTCGCCAGGGGGCCGCCCAGCATCGGCGTGCCGAGGTTGAAGGGCAGCGGGATCGGCGTCTCATCCTGAATGCTGCCGACGCGATGTTCCCAGATGACCTTGTTAGTGCGCAGGTCGATGGCCGCCATGTTACCCCAGGAGGGTGCCAGGCAAGGAACGCCGACCGGCGACAGGAAGGGGTGCAGGTTCACACCGAAAGCCGCACCGAACATCGGCTGCACGCCGGTCTCGGTACCAGCCGGCACGCTGCCGGTCGGCGTCGCGGGGTTGTGCGGGCCACGCGGACGCAGATGAGAGACGAACGGAATATACTGCGGATTGGCAATCATGATCTGATCAGCCTGATCGATCGAGACACCACCCCATTCGAAGGTGCCGTAATTGCCCGGGAAAACCAGCGTTCCCTGAACCGACGGCGGTGTGAACGGGCCCTCGTATTTCAGTTGATGGAACATGATGCGGCAAGCGAGCTGATCGAAGGCGGTGGCACCCCACATATCGGCGCCCGTCAGCTTCTTCCGGGGGCGGAACGAGAGTTCGGAGAAAGGCTGCGTCGGCGCAACGTGATCGCCCGGCGCACCATCCGTGGGCACGGCCGTTTCCGGCGCCGGCACGACCAACTGGCCGGTGGCGCGATTTAGCACGAAGATATTGCCGGTCTTGGCCGGGGCATAGATGGCCGGCACCACGCCGTCCTTCGTCTGCACATCGGCGAGCGAGGGCTGCGAGGGAAGATCCATGTCCCAAAGGTCATGATGCACGGTCTGGAAGGACCAATTCACATGGCCGGTCTTGAGGTCGAGCGCGACAAGCGACGAGTCATACCGCGCGCTATAGGGGGAACGATTGCCGCCCCAGATGTCATCCGCTTCCTGACCCATCGGAAGATAGACCATGCCGAGCTTTTCATCGATGACGCCGGGCATCCAGGAATTGGGCGAGCCCGCTGTCAGCTGGTGGGTCGCGGAGGGCATTTCATTGACTTCCGGATTGCCGGCGTCGAACACCCAGACAAGTTTGCCGGAATAGACGTCATAGGCGCGGATGGCGCCAGACGGCACCTTCTTGGACCAGTTGTCGATGACAGCGCCACCCATGACCAGAACCTGGCTGCCGACGATCGGCGGGGAGGTCGCGGAGTAGAAACCGTTGGTCTGATAGGGGCTGCCGTATTTGAGATCGACGACGCCATGGTCGCCCCAGTTCTCGCACAGCTTACCGTCATCGGCATTGATCGCATACATCAGGCCAGTCGCGGTCGGCAGGAACAGGCGGCGCGGGCAATCCTGCGGGGCCGGCTGGCCATCCAGGGTCGTCGCACCGGGCTGCGTCTCATGATAGCCGACGCCGCGGCAGGTCAGATGCTGGAAGGTACGGTTGTCCACGACGTGCGGATCGAATTCCCACTTCTTCTTGCCTGTGGCGGCATCGATCGCGAAGACCAGATCATGCGGTGTGCAGGCATAGACCGTGTCACCGACTTTCAGCGGGGTATTCTCATAGGTCGTCTGGCCGGAATCGTTGGGGCCAGCGATATCGCCCGTCTCGAACTGCCAGGCGAGTTTCAGCTTGCCGACATTGGCCGGCGTGATCTGGTCGAGGCCTGAGAAGCGGTCGGCCGCATTGGTGCCGCCATAGGACGTCCAGTCGGTCGACGCGATATTGCCGGGCGGCTGCTTCGCGTTGTCCGCGACATTGCCACGAATGGCCTGCGCGTCCTGCGGCATCGCCACGCCAAGCGTGATGATGGCGAGCACAATGGTGGCGCCGAGGGCGTATTTCGCCGTCTTGCCGATGATCTTGTTGCCGACGAAAGGCAGCAGCAGCCAAACGCCGAGCGGTGCAATGACGTCGCCGCGCGGTGCCAGCTTCCAGAAATCAAAGCCGGCTTCACTGATCGCCCAAATGAGCGTGCCGAGCATAACGGCGGCATAAAGCCAGAAGGCGCTGGCCCGGCGACGCCACACGAGGAAGGCCGTGACCAGGATCGCAATGCCGGTAATGACGTAATAGAGCGAACCGCCAAGGGCCGCGAGCCAGACGCCGCCGATACCGAAGTACAGGCCGACAAGGGCGAAGATGATACTGGTTATGATAAGGATTATCGGTGGTCTTGTACTCGGTGTCGCTGTCATAATCTCGTTCTTCAATCAGGGGAATTCGGTTTCGCGTTTTGCCGGTAGATGAAATCCGGCGCGACGGATGGGCGGGCCGCGATCAGGTTTTGCAGAGCCTGATGGTTCGGTGATCGGGCACAAACGGGGTCGGTCGCTGCCGCATCACCCGCCAGCGCCAAGGCCTGGCAGCGGCAACCGCCCCAGTCCTGTTCCTTGAAAGCGCAACTCTGGCAGGGTTCGGGCATCCAGTCCGTACCGCGGAAGCGCTGAAACGCGGGATCACGCAGCCAGATATCGGCGAGCGAGGCATCGCGGATATTGGGAAAATTGATGCCGGCAATGGTCTCGGCGGCGTGGCAGGGCAATACGTTTCCGGTGGGCGAGATGACGATGAAGCGGCGCGCCCAGCCGTCCATGCAGGATTTGGGCTGATCGCCGTGATAATCGGGCGTCACATAGTCGATCGCCATGCGCCCGGCATAAAGCACCCTGCCCGCTTCCACGGCGGCCGTCGCGACGTGCAGTTCGTCAGCGTCGGGCAGAAGCGCGCCGCGATTGATCAGACCCCAGCCGTAATATTGGGTATGGGCGATCTCCACCCGCTGAGCGCCGAGATCATATGCTAGCGCAATCATGCTGGCGACGTCGTGAAGGTTCTGGCGATGGATGACGAAGTTGCAGGTCAGCGGCAGCCCCGCCGCCTTGACCATGCGCGCCGCGTCCAGCTTGCGCGCCTGGGCACCGCGCATACCGCCGATCCGCTCACCTTCCGCCGCATCCGCGTGCTGAAAGGACAGCTGAATGTGATCGAGCCCGGCATCGATCAGGACAGCAAGCCTCGCCTCGTCCATGGTGACGCCCGAGGTGATGAGATTGACATAGAGACCTGCGGTCGATGCGGCCCGGATAAGATCCGGCAGATCCGCCCGCACCATCGGCTCACCGCCGGACAAATGCAGATGCAACACGCCGAGCGCGGCGGCCTCGGCGAAGACGCGGCTCCAATCCTCAGTCGATACTTCCTGACTCGCCCGCGCCATTTCCAAAGGATTGGAGCAATAGGGGCAGCGCAGCGGGCAGCGATGGGTGACCTCAGCCACCAGCGCCATGGGCAGCGGGATCGCACTCATGAGGCGTTCCGATCCGTGATGATACCGCGACCGGCCAGATCGGTCAGGAGTTCCAGGACATCGGCCATGATGACATCGGTCGGCGCCTGATAGCGGTCGGCGAGATCCGCCACTATGCCGGCAATTGTCCGCTCGCCATCGATGCCCGACAGCACCGCCTGTGCATTCTCGTCCGGCATCATGGCCCGTTCCGGCGTCAGCAGAACCCAAACGGCGCGGGCGGCATCGAAGCGGTATTTGATACCGCGGGGGAAAGCCGGAACGCTGTCTGGGGTGATGGTCATGCGACCCTCAGACCGACGCCGGCTGAAAGCAGCCGGGCGGCACAAAACCCGGCGCGACATAGGCGAAATAGAGCGCATCGAGTTGCGACCACAAGACATCGCATTTGAAGCGCAGCGCGGCGAGGACCGCTTCCTGCTTTTCAGCGTCCGTGGCAAAGGTCTTCACATAGTCCAGCGCGAATGCGACGTCTTTCGGTGCTTGCGACAGACGCGGCGTGAAATAGGCGAGTGTGGCTTCATTCACGAAGTCATAATGTTGCAGCATGCCCGCGACACGCTCGCTGATGATCGTCGGCGAAAACATCTCGGTGAGCGAGGAGGCGATCGCCTCCAGCAGCGGTCGCTCCTGCACGAAGCGGACGTAAGCATCCACCGCAAAGCGCGTGCCCGGAAGAATACCGGCACCGGATTCGACATAGTTGCTGTCCAGACCGACCCCTTCGGCCAGTTTCAGCCAGCGCGCGATGCCACCGGTGCCAGGCGCGTCACCGTCATGGTCGATGATGCGGGATCGCCATTCGCGACGCAGATCGGCTGTCGGCAGGCGCGCCATCAGGCTCGCATCCTTCGCGGGGATGCGGCTCTGATAGTAATAGCGGTTGAGCGCCCAGGCCTGGACCTGCGCGCGGTTCAGCTTGCCGTCATGCAGCAGCCGGTGAAACGGATGCAGATTGTGATAGCGCTCGGCGCCGATCGCCTGAAGGGCTGCTTCCAACTCGTCTGGCTGCAGAAGGGAAACACTCATAGCTGCACGGTCATCCCGTCGAAAGCGACATCCCATCCGGCCGCAAGCACCGCCGCGTATTCGGGCGAGGCGCGGTCGAGAATGGGATTGGAGTTGTTAATATGGATCAGGATCTTTCGCCCGACTGAGATAGCGGCGAAGGCGTCCAGCGTGCCGCCATCGCCGCTGACGGGCATATGGCCCATGCGCCGGCCGGTCTTGGGGCCGAGCCCCGCACGGATCATCTCATCATCGTCCCAGAGCGTGCCATCAAAAAACACAAGATCGGCATCTTGCAACCGAGAGCGGACGGCATCCGTCATATGGGCGCAGCCTGGAATGAAGACGACAAGCTTGTCACCGTCGCTGAGTTCCAGGCCCATCACGTCATCATCCGATTGCACGTCCCGGCCTTCGGTCTCCAGAAAAAGCGGCACTTTCCCCGGCACCGGAAACAAGGTCGCGATCAGGCCGCTATCCCTTCCATCAGGATGGCGCAGCGGAAACGGCATCAGGCTTTCAACCGTGTGACGCGTGACAAACGCCGCATTCAGAGCATTAAAGATCGGATTTGCCGCCAAAACATCCTGCACGGGTGATGCTGCATAAAGATCGAAGGTATGCCGCTCCCGCAGACAGAGGAGACCTGTCACGGTATCGACTTCCGCAGCCGTCAGAATGACTCCGGCGATCGGCGATGACCTCAGCCCCTCCTGCGGATGCAGGACAGGCGCCGAGAAAATCTGCTGCCGCAGATCCGGTGACGCATTCAACAGGAACCAGTGGCGCCGATCGGCGCTGACGGCCAATCCCGCCTGACTCTGCGAAGGACACATCGGATCAGCGCTACGCGCACGCTGACAGCGCACCGCGTTTGAATTCCATTGCGGGAACCCGCCGCCAGCCGCCGCCCCAAGGACGATGATTGAGATCATGGGAAAGAATCGGCTCCCTTTCAGGAGCCGATCGAACTCACTTCTTAGACGAAGCGCAAACGTAGCTGTTGATCTCGGCGCCGAGCGAGATTTCGACGATGCGGGGTTTGTTCCAGCTCATGTTCCAAATTCTCCTTGGTGGGAGCGCAGTCATCGCTCCAATATCCGAGAGGTGCAAGCTTAGCGATGGCCGAGTGACAGCATGGCTCATGCGCAGTTTCAGCATCAAAAGTCTGAGGAACAGGAAAATGTTCAGCAAAAATCAGTGCTGTATTAGATGCTGATTCAACTGAATTGAAGATGCCTCCGGTTGCCGGACCGCTGCCGATCGGCGGTCCGCTTTACCAGAGTGACAATGAATATTGAATAGAACGCGATATCAGCCAAGCTGAACAAATTGTTCGTGAGCGATGACTGCCGCCTATCACCCTGCTCGCCTAGACCAAAGATTGCCAAACTTCACTATTAATTCAAAATTTGAAAAGCCTTACAAAGCCATCAAGATAAAAACGAGCATTTCACGGAAAAAACACAGTCCCGCAAAGGCAATAGCCTGCCCATATCGCTCGTCGATTTACCGTTATCACCTTGTCGGTAAAGTTGCAAACCGTCCATAAAGCTCAATTGAGGGCTATCGGCCTCTTTCGAGAATCACAGATGCGTGAGGACATGGCGGCAAGATAGCGCACCCAAACATGAGTCTTGACGACAATTACTGTGTCATTCGCCTTAGTAAATTCTCGGTATCATGACTGGACAGCAATTGGCGCTTGGCCTCTTGCGTCGAAACCAGGACCGCCGCCGCGGCATTGGCGTAGACTGTGGCCTCTTCCAATGTCATCGCCTGGGCAAGTTTTGCCGCCAGCGCGCCCACGAACGCATCCCCCGCGCCATGGCTGTTAACGAGAGCGACAGAGTAAGCACCGAGCGTGTGGCTGCCCATGGCGGAGTGAAACGCAAGACCATGCCCTCCGGCGGTGACGATCACCACCGGCACGAGGATCGCGAGGGTCTCGGCCGCTCTTTCGGCAGATAATAGATCGCTAACCACACCACCGCCGAGCATCTCCGCTTCCACGGCGTTGACGATCAGCACATCCACAAGTGTGAGCAGCTCGGATGACATTGCACGTGCAGGCGCCGCGTTAAGGATGACCTGTGCGCCACGAGCCTGCGCCGCGCGCGCAGCGACTAGATTAGCCTGTTCTGGCAGTTCATTCTGCAGCACCAGGACGCCGGTCTGCGAAAGTTCATTCGCTGCAGCCAGAATTGCTTCGTCACCAAGTTGAGCATTGCTGCCCGTCACGATAACCGCACCATAGTCGCCCGCTGCATCGCTCATGGCGACACTCATGCCCGAACCGATTTCGCTGCGCTGGACAAAGCGACTGTCCACTCGGGACAGTGTCAGATTATCCAGAAGCAAAGTGCCGAACCGATCATTGCCGACGCTGGCGACAATGGCGGTTGAAGCGCCGTGCCGCGCAGCCGCGATGGCCTGATTACCGCCCTTGCCACCGCATTTTGTCATCCAGTCGCGACCGGGAAATGTCTCGCCAATCCGCGGCAAGCGCTCGCTGTGAACGACAATATCAAAATGCAGGCTGCCAACAACCAGGACCTCAATACCCATGACCCGCTACCTGACCCGTTTGATGGCGACCGCCGTTCGTGTTCGCTCAAGGTTGCGCTCGGCGACATCATAGGCCTTGGCCGCAATGGCCGCGAAGACGGCATCCATGACGGTAAGTTGCGCCACCCGCGCGGCCGCATTCTCGCCCAGAAGGGGGGAGCCGCTGGCCGTCGAACGCAGCACAAGGTCCACGGCATCGACGAGCGGCGAATGGACGTAGTTGGTGATTGCGATAGTTGTAGCCCCGCGCCGCTTTGCTTCAAGCACGCCGTCGATCACGGCGCTGGTGCGACCTGAATGCGAAAAGGCGACCGCGATATCTCCCGGTTCGAGCATAGAGGCCGACATCAGCATCATATGAGCGTCGTCATAGACTGCACATCTTACGCCGATACGAAGGAACTTATGCGATACGTCCCTGGCAATTTGGGCCGAGCCGCCAACGCCATACAGATCACGACGCGGGGCAGCGGAGATGGCATCGACGACTTTTGCGAAGGCATCTTCGTCGATGATAACCTGCGTCTCCTGCAACGCCTGTATGGCAGTATTGAATACCTTGCGCAGGATATCGGCTTGGCTGTCCTCCGGCCCGATTTCCTTGTGCAAAACGGCACTCGGGCGAGCGTTATAGGCGCTGATCTGTTCACGAAAATCGCGGAAGCCGGTGAAGCCGAGCTTCTTGGCGGTCTTGACCACCATGGCTTCGGACACATCCGCTTTCCCGGCGAAATACGTCAGCGCAGTACCCTCGTCGAAACCCTCATCAAGCGCCTCATTGAGAATTCGGCTCTCAAGGGGTGTCAGAATTGGTCTTAACGCGCGAAGGCGCGCGCCGACCTTGGACAATGCCGCCTTCGTGTCGTCCATGCTTCGCCCCGCTTTACCCTTGGCAGCATAACACGGGCGGTCGTCGTGAACAGTTGCCATCGCGCCCGTTGCCGAGCAGCGCGCCGTCCCTGTGACGCGCCCTCCTTAGAGCGATCCCTATTTTGTAGGTCAGTCTTTGATGGATTTCTTTATAGTAGAGACGGAGATTTACTATGAAGGGAAAATACTTAGACGCCGCACGATTGTCAGATGCTGTTGTCAGACCAAGGCTTCGATCAAAAACGGTCCGGTCGCCTTCATCCCGGCTTGAAAGGCCGCGGCCATGCCCCGGCAGGTATCGACTCGCACGGCCTCCACCCCCATGCCATTCGCGAGCTGCACCCAATCCAATGATGGATTCTTGAGCTCCAGCAGCGAGAAAGCCTTCTCCCCTTCAACCGCACCCACGCTCGCCAATTCCTCGCGCAGCACCGCATAGGCGCGGTTGGCGTAGATCACGGTCACCACGTTCAGGCGCTCCCGCGCCTGGGTCCAGAGGGCCTGCACGGTGTACATGGCGCTGCCGTCACCTTGCAACGACAGGACCTGGCGGTCCGGGCAAGCGATGGCGGCGCCGGTCGCCATGGGAATGCCGTTGCCGATGGAGCCACCCGACAGCTGCAGATAGTCGCAAGGCGGCGCTTCATCCAGCAGGCGATAGAAGGGGAACCCCGCCGTCAGGCTTTCATCGCTGATGATCGTCTCTTCCGGCATGAACTGGCCGACGATGCGCATGATCGCTTCATTCGTCAGCACCGTATCGCCCAAAGGGGCTTCCGGGCGGCGGAGCTTCGCCGCGACCATTGCCTGCGTCGCACCGATGGCCTCTGCCACGGCTTCCAGTGCAGAAGCGCCGTCCTCATGCGGCTGTGCCAAAACCAGCGGCGTGCAGCCCGGCGGGGTCAGTTCGCTTGGCAGGCCTGGATAGGCGAAGAAGGCGACCGGCGCCTGGGTGCCAACCAGAATAAGGGTCTCGGTACCGCGCAGGAATTCGATGGCCGGCGTCGGACGATAGGGCAGACGCTCGACGATGGGGCGCCCTGCCCCGCGCTCGATCCGCGGCGCGAAGGTATCGCAGACAAGGCGCGCGCCGGTGGCGGCGGCAATGCGTCCGGCAGCCGCCAGGCCGCGGCCGCGCAGAGCATCGCCACGCAGCAGGAAGGTAACACGGCCGCCCCTGAGCGCTGCCACGGATTGCCGGATCGCAAGCGCCCCCACCTCGGCCGGACCATGGACCGGCAAGGCAGGATAGGCGCGCTCCGCCTCGTTCCAGGCCGTATCGGCGGGCAGGATCAGGCTCGCGATCTGGCCTGGGGCCGCTTTGGCGGCTTGTATGGCGCGCGCCGCATCGGCCGCGACATCACGCGCATTGCGGGAGCAATGGACCCAGTGCGAGACCGGCTGCGCGAAGGCCACCACGTCCGAGGTCAGCGGCGCGTCATAGGGCTGATGCACGGTTGCGTGGTCGCCGATGATATTCACGACCGGAGAGGCCGCCTTGCGCGCGTTATGCAGATTGGCGAGGCCGTTCCCAAGGCCTGGCCCCAAATGCAGAAGCGTTGCCGCCGGCTTGCCGGCCATGCGGGCATAGCCGTCGGCCGCACCGGTCACCACACCTTCAAACAGACCGAGCACGGCGCGCATGCCGGGATTCTGGTCGAGCGCGCCGACAAAATGCATCTCTGACGTGCCAGGATTGGCGAAGCATATCTCGACACCACCATTGATGAGCGTCTGCACAAGGCTTTGCGCGCCATTCATCGGCCCTGCCTCTTTGCTTGCGCTGTCGCTCTGCGCACTGTCATCGATCGTCGAGACGTAGTTCATCGGTCGCCCTGCGGTTGCGTGGGGCCACTTGGTGGATGGCTTGACCTGCAATATATCGCTAGCCCGAAAGTGAATCCGTGCTATTTCAACCCAAATAAACCAATATATTGACGAATATCATCACTCAGGTTTGATTTTTTGGTGAAAATGAGCAAGCTTGACGAATTCGATATCAAGATCCTTCGTCTTCTACAGGACAACGCCCGCATCACGACGCAGGAACTGGCCGACCGTGTCGGCCTATCCGCGACCCCCTGTGCCCGCCGCGTGAAGCGGATGGAAGATGAGGGATTGATCGTGAATTACGTCACGCTGCTCGATCCGGAGCGGCTGGGCGTTGGTCTGACGGTCTTTGTCAATGTGCGGCTGAACACGCAGGCCGCCAAAACCTTCGCCGCTTTCGAAGAAGCGATCAAACAACTTCCTGAAATCGTCGGCTGCTATCTTCTCGCCGGGAACTACGATTATCTGGTTCACGTGCGCGTTGCGAATGTCGAGGAGTTCCGAGCTTTCATCCGCGACCGATTGGTCACGATCGAGGGGATCGGCGAAACGCAGTCGAGTGTGGTTCTGGAACAAACGAAACACACGACGGCACTGCCCTTGCCAAAATAGCGGCTCCTTACTGACTTTCCGCTGATGATGCGGCCCGGCTCACCTCAATCGTCACGTGAGACAGCGAGTCGAATTTTGCCAGGCAAGTCCGGTAAAAAACCGCATCCCGAGCTTGGTTTGTCGCAATCGTCAAAATCGCGCCCAGATGCCCTGGCCCCAATCGCCAAAGATGCAGATCGGCGATTTGGTCGCCCTGTCCTTCGATCGTCCGCCGCATTTCAGCTTCCATGCCTCGGTCAGGCGTCATGTCGAGCAGGATGGCGCCCGTGTCGCGAATGAGGCCGTAAGACCAACTGGCGATGACGCAAGCGCCGATAATACCAGCCAGCGGGTCCATCCAAAGCCATCCGAATGTCCGAGCCAGTAGCAGACCAATAATCACCAGCAGAGAAACTGCGGCATCGGCCATGACGTGGACAACCGCCGCCCGCATGTTGTTGTCCCGATGCGCCGCACCATGCTCGTGATGGGTGTGTTCCTCAAAGACGCCAACGCGCCGGCGCTCGCCGTCAATCATGAGAAAAGCGACGAATGCATGCGGTTCCGGAATTTCGTCGACGGATTCCAGATAGCTACCGCGATCCACCATCTGAAAAACCTGCATGGTTCCACTCGGCCGAGCAGTTTCCACGGTCAAATCTCCGGGGGGCAAATCTCCGGGGGGCAAATCTCCGGGACGGTCGGCGCCCTCGAAACGGACCCGGAAACGAGGCGGCACGCCATCCTCAAAGATGCTCAGAACCAGGCTACCGGTCCGAAAGGCAATCCGGTGTTCCTCGTCATGACCATGGTGATCATGATCATGACCTTGGCTGTGACCATGGTCGTGATGGTGATGGCCACCGCCGTGCAGCAGCCAGACGCTCGCGATATTCACGCCAAGGCCAAGACAGGCAATCGGGATTGCCTCCGCGAAGTGGATCGGGACGGGCGCGAAAAAGCGGCTGATAGCCTCGTAGCCAATTACCAGCGCGATCATCGCGAGCACGATGGCACTGCTGAACCCGGCCAAGTCACCCAGCTTGCCGGTTCCGAACGTAAAGCGAGGGTCGTTGGCGTGGCGGCTGGCATAGCTATAGGCCAAAGCCGCCAGCAGCAAAGCGCCTGCATGCGTCGACATATGCAGACCGTCGGCGACCAGCGCGATAGACCCGAACAGCAAACCGCCGACAATCTCTGCGATCATCATCACGGCACAAAGCGCAATCACCCACCAGGTCCGACGCTTGTTGTCGTCGTGACCATCGCCCAGGAAAACATGGGAGTGGCTGACAGAGTGGATCGGCATATCCGGCAAGACCGCTATTTTATTTCAGGTAGGTACGAACAACCTCGATCAGCTCGGCGGCACCTTTGGCGCGTTCGGGGTCGGGGTCGGTGTCGGGATTTACGACATGGTTGCGGATATGGTCCTCCATCACCTCGGAGCTCAAACCGTGCACGGCGCCCCTTAGCGACGCCACCAGCATAAGCACGTCGGTGCAGCCAAGCTCGGCCTCCAGGGCACGTTCTACGGCCTCTACCTGACCCCTTATCCGCCGGACCCGGGCGATAAGCTTGGCCTTGTCCTTGATGGTGTGAGCCATCCTAGCCTCCATAGCTGATCTTTATAGCATAGGGGGCTATCCTATATATAGCGATAGGGCATCACAAAGTGACGGAACGTAGGGGGTTCCCTTTTACGAAACCTAGTCCCTGTACTGGTCTCTGTGAGTTCGACGGTCGAACCGGCTGGTGTCTCGGGTGCGGCCGAACTATTCCGGAAATCCGTGCATGGCGAAAACTGACGCCTTATCGTCGCACAGAGATCAAGCGCGCATCGCCAACCCGGACCTCGTCCGCCGGATGCGAGAGGGTCTGGCTTTGAGCACCTCCAACCCGAGACATATTACCAACTTGGCCCACAAGGTTATGTCGATTACCCGGCTGCTGCCTGACAGCCTTCGGAGCATCCCATGTCGCAGGCCGCTTTCGTCAATGGCATACAAGCTTGGGCTATGCCGCCATCCGACATCGGGCCGGACACCGGTAGAACTGTGTCTAGTGCGTGTGACGATTCAATCGCGTGACCAGCACATCGCCCAAGGCGGAGGCGGACATAGGCTGCTGGCCGGTGATCAACTCATGGTCGATAACGACGTTGCTGTGCCAATTGGCGACGCTTATGACCCGCGCGCCCGCCTCGGCAAGGGCATTCACCGGGTAGAACTGAACATTGCCGCCGATATAGAGCGGGCCCGGCCCTTCAAGCACCTGCTCCTCACCGGTTGAAAAGACGGTCATGCGATAGCCGGCATAGGGCCAGCCCTGGGCGAGCGCATTCGCCTTGCCGTCATTGGCGATCATGGACGCGACGAAAGCGGGCGCGTCCGGGAGCGTGGACAGCAGCGCGACCGGCCCGTGGCAGATGATGGCGGTCGGGCGGCCGCTATGGTGAAAGCTGATCAGAATCTTGCCGAGATTTTTGTCCGTGAGCAGGTCCACCATCGGCGCGTGACCGCCTGGAATGAAGATGCCGACATAGCCGCGCGTACCGTCTGCGACGACGGAGGCCAGTGTCTTCGGATGTTTGAGCTGCGCAATGCCTTCCACATAGGTGAGTGCCGCGGCGCGGTCTGCATCGTCGCCGCCGAAGAACAGCTTGTTGTTCGAGTTGGCGTCCATCACCGGCTGGTCGCCATTCGGATCGGCGATCACCGGCTGATAGCCGGCCTCGACAAGCTTGCGATAGGGGACTTCGAATTCATTGAGGTAATAGCCGGTGGCGTAGGTTTTGCCGTCCTTCAGGTCAAGCTGATGGGCGCTCGACATGACAACCAGGACCTTGCCCTTGGACTCTGCGAAAGCGCTCGCCATAGGTGCCAGCATTGGCAAGACAAGCGCCAAGGCGACGCCGCCCATTGTGCGGAGAAACATGTCACTATTCCTTTGGATCGATGGAGCGGACCCGCCAGCGATGGCGGGCCCATGGTCGGCTTGGGCTTAAAGCCGATGCGTCAGACGATGCCGTAACGCGGGGCGGGCTTCGCGTTGCGGAACTTCGGCGAAATCTCCCGACGATCCGCCTCCCAGCGGGTCCACAGCTCACCCTCGTGCAACCCAGGAATGGTCACCAACTCGCCTGCGTCCAGCCCCGCCAGCGCCGCGTCGACGCAATGCTCGGCCGACATGGTAATCTCGGAGGTCTTCTGCGGCGCGTAGCCGGCGATGTCCCAGAACTCCGTGGCGGTCGCGCCAGGCATGACGGTCTGCACGCGCACGCCCTTGTCAGCCAGGTCCTTCTGCAGCGAATGGCCGAAGCTGAGGACATAGGATTTCGAGGCGCTGTAGACGCCGTTCAAGGCCTCCACGGCGATGCCGACGACGGAGGCGATGTTGACGATCGTGCCGGCGCCACGCGCCACGAAGGCGGGCGCTGCCGCGTAGGACAGGCGTGTCAGGGCGGTGATGTTCAGATCGATCATCTCCTCCATTTTGTCGACATCCGCCTGCAGGATCGACGCGACGGAACCGACGCCGGCATTGTTGACGAGCATGGTGATGCTCGCGTTGTCACGCAGCACGGCTTCGACCTTGGCCAGGCTGGCCTTGTCGTTCAGATCGGCGGCCAGCACGGTGATCTGTCGGCCGGTGGCACCGCGCAGCCGATCGGCGACCACGTTCAGCCGCTGTTCGTTGCGCGCCACCAGAATGAGGTCGTAGCCACGCTTGGCCAGGCGATCGGCATAGACGGCGCCGATGCCGGACGATGCGCCGGTCACTAAGGCGGTGCCTTTGGGAAAGTGATTGTTCATCGATCTAGTCCTTCGTTAGCTGCCCAGGATTGAGCTCTCCGACGAAGGAATAAGCTTGAAGCTCTAAGTCTCAAATGTCATATACACATAGATTTCGGACATCGAGATAGGCATCGGTCATGCGTGACGTCGCGTTCGTCGTATATCCAGGCTATTCAGTGATGGCCCTGGCCGTCGTCACGGCATTCGAAGTCGCCAATATGGTGGCTGATGACCCGCCATATGACCTCCATTTCGTGTCCGAGACAGGCGGGATGGTCAGAACCTCGGCGGGCATGATGCTGGAGAGCGAGGCCTTCACCGCTATGCCCTTCGACACCCTGGTTGTCGGCGGCGCGACAATCCCCGCACCGTCAACACCCGGCTTGATCGCCTATATGCGGGACGCACCCAAGCGGCATCGTCGGATCGCGGCCGTGTGCACAGGCGCCTTCGTGCTCGCCGAGGCCGGTCTGTTGGACGGCAGGCAGGCCACGACCCACTGGCTTCATGCGCGGGAGCTGCAGCGGCAATTTCCGAAAGTGAAGATCGATCAAGACCGGATCTTTATGAATGACGGGCCGATCTGGACATCGGCGGGCATGACGGCTGGCCTCGACCTCGGTCTCGCGCTGATCGAGAATGACCTCGGACCTGATCTCGCAAAATCCGTTGCCCGCAAGCTCGTCATCTATCATCGCCGTGGTGGCGGCCAATCGCAGTTTTCCACACTCCTCGAACTGGCGCCGAAATCCGATCGCATACAGACGGCGCTGACCTACGCGCGGGACAACCTGCACAAGCCCTTGACCGTCCCCGATCTGGCGGAGGCTGCTCATCTCAGTCCGCGCCAGTTCAGCCGCGCCTTCCAGGCCGAGACAGGTCAATCACCCGCCAAAGCGATCGAGAATCTGCGGGTTGAGGCCGCACGGACCCTGATGGAGCAAAGCCGCCATCCGATCGATGTTGTAGCACAGCAAACAGGATTCAGCGATCGCGACCATCTGCGCCGCGCGTTTTTGCGTGCCTTCGGGCAGCCGCCGCAGGTGCTGCGGCGCAATGCGCGGCTGGAGGCTATCGACTATCAGGATTCCGCGGAAGCGGCGCATGAGGCCGCGATTCACGCGTGACCGAAAACGCCGTGTTTTCGACATTTGAGACATAGACTGATCGCCTTACCTCTATGAGCGTGGATGGCGTGCGACGGGATTATCCCACGCACGCCGCCGCCAAGCCCGCCAGGTGCGTCGCCCAAGCTTCGGGCATCCCAGGTGCTGCTTGTTTCAAGCTCGCAGGAGGCCAGTATGGCGTACCAAACGATCAATCCGACGACCAATGTCTTGGTCAAAACCTATCCCAATCACACCGATGCCGATGTTGAGGCGGCCCTGGATGCAGCCCATCGGCTCTATAAATCCCCCTGGTCCAAGGGACCGATCCAGCCCCGGCTGCAGGTTCTTGAACGCCTGGCGTATCTCATCGATGCGCGCAAAGAGGAGCTCGCGCAGATTGCCACCGTGGAGATGGGCAAGCTCATCAGCGACGCGCGTGACGAGGTCTGGATCATCGCCGAAATCGCGCGCTTCTATGCCCGCCACGCGGAAAAGTTTCTCGCGCCCGTGAAGATCGACTCGTCTCTCGGCGAGGCCTGGGTCGAGCATCATCCGATCGGTGTGATGCTCGCTGTCGAGCCCTGGAACTTTCCCTACTACCAGCTCATGCGTGTGTTCGCGCCGAACCTGGCGGCAGGCAATCCCGTGGTCGCGAAACATGCCAGCATCGTCCCGCATTGCGCGACCGTGTTCGAAGAACTGGTGAACGAGGCCGGCGCGCCGAAGGGTGCCTGGAAGAATCTGTTCATTACCGCTGACCAGGTCGCCAAGATCATTGCGGATGACAGGGTCCAAGGTGCTGCCATGACCGGCTCCGAGGGCGCAGGCAGCGCGATCGCGGCCCAGGCCGGCAAGTATTTGAAGAAATCGACCCTTGAGATGGGTGGCAACGACGTCTTCGTCGTCCTCGATGACGCGGACCTCGAAAAGGCTGTGGAGACGGGCGTCTTCTCTCGTCTGCACATCTCCGGTCAGGAGTGTATTTGTGCGAAGCGTTTCGTACTTCACGAGACGATCGCTGACAAATTCCTTGAAAATTTTACGGCGGCCATGGCCTCGGTCAAGATCGGCGACCCGATGGACGAGACAACGAAACTCGGGCCGCTGTCGTCCGCCGATGCCTCCGCCAATCTGGCGAAGCAGGTGCAGCGGGCCCTCGACCACGGGGCGAAGCTGTATCTTGGCGGCAAGCCGATCGACGGCAAGGGCAACTTCTTCGCGCCGACGATCCTGACCAACGTGACGCGCGACAACCCGGCCTATTTCGAGGAGTTCTTTGGCCCCGTCGCACAGATCTACGTTGTGAAGGATGACGACGAGGCCGTCACGCTCGCCAATGATTCCCGCTACGGGCTCGCAGGTGTCGTGTTCTCGCGCAATATCGAGCGGGCCAAGGCCTTGGCGTCCCGTATTGAGACTGGCGCCGTGTGGATCAATACCTTCGCCAGCACGGCGCCCGAGCTACCCTTCGGTGGCGTGAAACGCTCGGGCTATGGTCGCGAACTGTCCGAACTCGGTATCAAAGAGTTCGTGAACCAGAAGCTTGTTCTGGTCGCCAAAGGCTGAGCGCAGCTGGCGGTGGGAGGCGGCCAGCAGCCCCCCACCGCCAAGCGGACCGGCGCTATTGAAGCGCCGATGCGCTGGCCATCATCCCTTCATGGCTAAGGCACTTTCGGGAACGTCCGCCAGGCCGTTCGGCAGCAACGCCCGCGCCGTCAGGATCACGTTCAAATACTCGCGCAGAAGTTTGATTTTGCCATTCTCGACGACAAGGCGGCTGACATAGTCCTGCGCATAGACACGTTCTGTGCCACCGACGAAGCATTCCGAGTGATATTCTGTGAAGAGGCCTGATCCGTCCTTCAACTCGTGGATGTCGATCTTCGACAGCGTGAAGGATACGAAATTTGAGCGTATCAGTTCGAGAACACCACGGATCTCTGCCTTGCCTTGGAAGCGGCCGTCTAACCCGACGGTCGGCAGATAGGGAAATTCAAAGACCCCGTCATCCGCAAAGAGTTCGACGCATCGGTCAACCGACGTGTTGAGGTTTCTCAGACAATCAAAAAATTCTACAAGTAATTCTCTTGCCGTCGACATGGCCAATATATCTCCTTATTGTTGTGAACTCCTGCGCAACACCGCATAGCCAGCGATGCTTGGCACAGGCGGTGAAAGGGCGTCTTGCCCTCAGATCTGGGCGATCCCGCCGTCGACGAAGATCTCGCTCCCGTTGACGAAGCTGCTCTCATCGGATGCAAGAAAAGCGACGACCTTTGCCACTTCATCATCACGACCCGTTCGCGAGAGTGGGGTGATCTTGGCTGCGTAGTCGAAAAAGCTTCCGACCTCGTCTTTCGTGGCGCCCGACTTGTCGTGGCCGGGCGTTTCAATCACCCCCGGGCTCACGGCATTGACGCGGATATTCTGGCCTTTGAGATCCGACGCCCATGTGCGCGCGAAGGAGCGGACGGCGGCCTTGGTCGCGCTATAAATGCTCCAATTGCCGAAGCCCTTGCTGGCGACGATCGAAGCGCTGAGGATGATGGAGCCACCCGGCCGCATCAACGGCAGCGCTTTTTGAACCGTCCAGATCACCCCTTTGATGTTTGTGTTCAAAAGCGCGTCGACGTGATCCTCGGTCAGGCTGCCAAGCGGCGCGAGCGTCGCGAAACCCGCATTGGCAAAGACGACATTCACTTGCCCGACCTCCGTCTTCACAAGATCATAGAGACGATCGAGATCGACAGGATTGGTGACGTCTCCCGGAACCGCAACGGCGCGTGGGCCCAAGGACGCAACGGCTTCGTCCAACTCCGCCTTCCGGCGCCCCGTGAGGTAGATCCGCGTGGCCCCCTCATTGAGGAAGGTTTTGGCGGTCGCAAGGCCGATGCCGGAGTTACCCCCAGTGATGACAGCCGTCTTTCCCTCAAGGCGAGACATGGCGTCCTCCGATCCGTGAAGCGATGGAAGTGGTTGCAAAGCAACGGGTAATCGGCTGGCGAGAGGATCTTCGCATCGGGCTATCCGGTTCCATTATTAAACCAGATTGGACTTAGCACGATCCGGTTTCATAATTCAACCATGCCATGTTAATAAGGGGTTCTGAGACTCGATCGCGTGAGAGGACTGATGATGAAGAGGAAGAGCCTCGAGGGCGATATCTGCGCCATTGCACGGACCCTGGACGTGATCGGGGACTGGTGGTCGCTGCTGATCGTCCGGGACGCCTTGGGCGGCCTGCGCCGCTTCAACGAATTTCAACAACATTTGGGCGTCGCCAAAAATATTTTGACGACAAGGCTGAAGGCCCTTGTCGAGCACGGCATCCTGCAACTGGCACCGGCATCGGACGGAACCGCTTACTATGAATACGTCCCGACCCCAAAAGGCCGCGCGCTGCTGCCGGCACTGGTGGCGCTCGCGCAATGGGGCGACGATTATCTGTTCGATGCGGATGAGGCTTGCAACGTGCCGGTGGATAGCGCGAGCGAGAAACCGTTGAAAAAGCTGAAGCTCGTCGCGCAGGACGGTCGGGAACTCGCGGTTACCGACGTCAGGATGACCCGCACGGCATGAATGTCACGGCGCGGTCTTTGGTTTTTTAGCATCGCCATCATTCAGCAGGTGCAGGCAGTCGTCCTCTCTGAAGCGAACTGTCGTCTATCGTTCAACCCCACTCCGCCACTGGGCCGCACGGTGATCGCGCGTCAGGCTGGGACGGCTGCCTGACCGCCGTCGCCAAAGTAATAGGCCATGAAATCCTGAGCCTGGCGCAGGTCTTCGGCTGTACCAGACGCAACGACGCGGCCATTTTCCAGAACGAATCCATGATCAGCGTAATGGAGCACAAGGTTGGCGTTCTGCTCCGCAAGCAAAAACGTCACGCCCTCATCGCGGTTCAATTGCCGAATGATTTCGAATATTTCCTCGACGATCATCGGCGCGAGACCCATGGAGGGTTCGTCGAGGAGCATGAGGGTTGGTTTTGCCATCAGGGCACGGCCGATCGCGACCATCTGCTGCTCCCCGCCCGACAGCAGGCCCGCGCGCGTGCGCTGCTTTTGCTTCAGGCGCGGAAACCAATCATAGATCCGATCGATATCCTGCCGCAGCGCTTGTCTACCGGGCCGACGGAGGAAACCACCCGAGGCCAGATTTTCCTCCACCGTCAGATGCGCGAAGCAGTGCCGGCCTTCCAAGACCTGGACAATCCCCTGGCGCACGACCCGGGCCGGATCGAGGCCAAGGATAGACTGTCCGGCCCAGGTGATGTCGCCACGGATGACACGTCCACGAGACGCGCCGAGCAGGTTCGATATGGCCTTCAGCGTCGTCGTCTTGCCCGCGCCATTGGCACCGAGCAGGGCCACGATGGACCCGCGCGGCACGGTCAGGGAAACGCCCTGCAGGGCAAGCACGGAGTCACCGTAGACGCTTTCGACATTGTCCACAGTCAGAACATCGGTTCCATGCTGGCTCATCGGCGCGTTCCCCTTCCCGTAAAGATCAGTTCGTGACCGGCGTGCGCGGCGGCAAGTTCTTCTGCTTGGCGTAGGCTGCGGCCTTGGCGAAGATCGCGTCATGGAACAGAGCGCGGTCGCCGTTCAACCACCCGGTCAGCACCACCCAGTGATGGCCGTCCCACTGTTGGATTTTGGCGGAAGGTTCGCCTTCATGATCCTCGGGGCTAAGCTTGAGGGGGCTGAGCAGGCCGGTGGCGCCAAGCGCGGCCACACGCTCGGGCGTAATGTCAAGATGCTCCAGCGCCCATTGACCTTCGGCCGGGGTCAGCGGGCGATTGCCGAATTTCTCATGCCCGGTATGGATGGCTTCGCTATAGATGATGGCCGCGACCAGACCGGCATTGTAGTAAACCGAGCCGAATTTCGAGGTGTCGCGCAGGTCGCTCTTGCCCGGATCGATGATCTCCTTCTTCAGCGTCTGGCTGATCGCGAAATTGCTGCCGGACGGGAAGACGGTGACAGCCTTGTAGCCGATGGCGGCAGACCCGGCGGGTTTCACGTCCTCCTCCGAACCGCTCCAGATATCGCCGATGATATGATCGGACGGAAAGCCGACGCGGGCGGCGGTCTTGATGGCCACTGGCGTCATCACGCCCCAGGCGCGCAGGAAGACCCAGTTCACACCCTGCTGCTTGATCTGCTGCCACTGCGCCTGCTGCTGTTCGCCAGGATCCGCCACCGGAATTTCGATATCGATGAAGCCGTATTTCTTGGCGAGGATGGCAAGCGGTTCGATGGTGTCGCGGCCATAGCCTGAATCATGATAAACTGTCGCGATCTTCTGGCCCTTCAGCTTGTCCAATCCGCCAAGCTGCTTGGCGATATAGTTGATGACGATCGAGGACTCGGTCCAGTAATCGAACAGAACCGGGAACTGATAAGGGAAGACGGCGCCGTCGACGGCGTCTTCACGGCCACCAGCGACGGAGACGACCGGCAGCTTGTCGGCGCGCGCCTCGTCCGAGATCGCCGCATCGAAGCCACTTGACGTATCAAACAAAGCTGCGACCTGCGCGCCCTGGTAGCCGTGCTTGTAACGCTCATAGCATTCGAAGGCGCGCTCCAGCGTATAGGCCGTTTCGCATTCCTGTACCAGGACCTTTACGCCGTCGATGCCGCCATGGCTGTTGATGTAGTTGAAGTAGTCGCGAATGCCGCCCCATTGCGGAATGCCGGCCGGCGCGTAAGGGCCGGTGCGGTAGGAAAACAGCGGATAAAGCTGCTCGTTCGCATGATCGGCGGCATGGGCCGGCGGGACAGACAGGCCGACCGAAGCGGCCGCCAGAACGCCCGCGAGCGTCTGCAAACTGCGTTTAAAGCGCATGGAAGTTCCTTGAACCAGAAGTATTCGTTGAAGTCTTGGTTGGCTTCGTCTTATCGACAGCGGCGCATTGTCATCTGCGCAGCGGCCAGATGCTCAAAGCGCGGATGGTGCGGGAGAAGAGGCTCGCCAGCCCATCCGGCTCTTTGATGAGAAGGAAAATGATCAGCGCGCCGAAGATGATCGGTTCGATATTCGCGATGGAGCCCTGGTCGATGTAATTGTCGAGACCAAGCACTGGCACGAGGATATCCAGCACGATCGGCGTCAGCACGATGAAAGCGGCGCCGATGAAATTGCCGAACAGGCTTGCCGATCCACCGATGAGAACGATGAACAGAACCTGGAAGGATTTATCGAGCGAGAAGGTGTTGGAATCGGCGGTGCCGAGATAGGCGAAGGCCCAAAGCGCACCGGCAATGCCGAGAAAGACGCTGCTCACGACATAGGCCTGCAGCTTGCGCCGCGCGATCGGCACGCCGGTGACGGATGCGGCGACTTCCATATCGCGGATCGCCATCCAGTCGCGCCCGATACGGCTTCTGATGATGGCATGGGCCAGAAGAAGCAGAAACCCTGCCGTGACGGCGACAAGCAGATAGCGCCCGCGCGACGAGGACAGATCATAACCGAAAATCTCCAGCCGCGGGGCCGAGATCACCAGCGACATGCTGTTATTCGAGAACCAGTGATAGGTCTGAAACAGCCAGGTCAGAAAGAACTGGGCGCCGAGCGTGGGGGCGCTGAGATAGAAGCCACGGATACGCAGGCTCGGCAGGCCGAAAATCAATCCGCCCAGGCCGGCAATCAGACCAGAGAGCAGCAGCACCACGGGCAGCGGCAGAAAGGGCAGGCGCAGCAGCAAATTGAAGGTGGCGAAGGCACCGGTCGCCATGAAGGCAGCCGAGCCCAAGGACATCAGGCCGGCATATCCCATCAGCAGATTGAGGCCGAGACCGGCGAGGCCCATGACGATCGTCGGAATGATGAGCGAATTCAGCCAATAGTCGTTCCCGAGGATGGGGATGACGCCATAGACCGCGATAAGAGCGATGAGGATGGCGGCCCGCCGCACCGATAGGAGCGGGCCATGGCTGAGGGTGGCGCCAAAATGGACCGCGCCGGCTAGCTTGCTTGCGGACATGGCTCAGACCCTTTGGATGGGCTTTTCGCCGAACAGGCCGTTCGGACGAATAAGAAGAAAGGCGGTCGCTAGGATATAGGCGAACCAGTCCGAGACCGCGCCATGGACCAAGGGCCCGATATAGATATCGGCGAGGTTTTCGGTAGCGCCGACAATCAGGCCGCCCACGATCGCGCCAGGGATCGAGGAGAAGCCGCCGATGATGAGCACCGGCATCGCCTTAAGGACGACGAGCGACAGCGAAAACTGTACGCCCTGACGATTGCCCCAGAGCAGCCCCGCGATCAGTGCCACGACGCCCGCGACGCTCCAGACGATCCGCCAGATGTAAGGCAGGCGGATCCCGATGGATTGGGCAGCGAGGGTATTGTCCGCGACCGCACGGAGCGAGATGCCAACCCTGGTCTTGCCGAAAAGCAGGGCAAGCACCGCGACAAGAAGGATGGAGACGACAGCGGTGAAAAGATCGAAGTCGCTCACCTGCAGCCCATACAACTTGAGTGGCACATCCGGGATACCGAGATCGAGCTGATGCACATCAGTGCCGAGCACCAACTGAGCCAGCCCTTCGATGACGAAGGACAGCCCGAGCGTCGCCATGAACAGCGTATCCGGGCTGCGATTGACGAGCGGCCGCAGCACTAGAAACTCGATGAGTACGGCCGCGACAATCAGCACACCGACCGTGATGATGAAGCAAAGCCAAAACGGCAGCCCATGTTCGTTCAGGGTCACGAAGGTAAGCGCGGAGAGCAGCACCATCGCGCCCTGGGCGAAATTGAAGACGCCGGACGCCTTGTAGATGAGCACGAAGCCGATCGCGACCAGGGCGTACATAAGGCCGGAAAGAAGTCCGGCGACGATGATGTTGATAAGGAAAAGCATCGTGATCGGGCCTTAATGCTTGGTGCCGAGATAGGCCGCGATGACATCCGGGTTCCGGCGCACCTCTTCCGGCGTGCCATCACCGACCTTGCGCCCGTAGTCGAGCACGACGACGTGGTGCGACAGTCCCATGACGACGCCGATATCATGTTCGATCAACACGATGGTCGTGCCAAGCTGCCGGTTGACGTCTGCGATGAACTGGCTGAGCTCGGCTTTCTCATTCTTGTTCATGCCGGCCATCGGCTCGTCCAGCAGCAGCAGCTTGGGCAAGGCGACCAGCGCGCGTGCCAGTTCCACGCGCTTTTGCAGTCCGTAGGGCAGTTGCCCGACAATGGCATCGCGATGCGCTGAGATATCGAGGAAGGCGAGAATATCTTCCGCCTGCGCGCGTTCGACGCGCTGTTCCGCCGAATAGCGGCCAATCCGAAGGGCGAGTTCCAGGAAACTGGCTTTGCCCTGGCGTGTCAGCCCGGTCAGCACATTGTCGATCACGCTCATCCGCCGAAAGAGGGCATTGTTCTGAAAGGTGCGGCCGATACCGATTCTGGCGGCGCGCGCCGGCGTCGGGTACAGGAAAGGCCGATCATCGACGATGATATCTCCGGAATCCGCGCGATAGACGCCGTTGATGACGTTGAGCAGCGAACTCTTGCCTGCCCCGTTCGGGCCGATGAGAGCGCAGATTTCGCCCTGCTCGACCGCGAAGCTGAGCGAGGTCAGGGCTCGCACACCCTGGAAGGACAGCGAAACGTCTTGAACGACGAGAGCCGCCGTCATGAGAGGATCTCGGCTATGGCAAAACTCGGCCTTGGTCCGGCGTGATGAGAGATATCCGGTCTTTCGAAGCCCGTTCTCGACCAGGGACGCAGGGTAATGCCCAGGGACGTGAAAACCTCGCCATGCGAAGCGGCAATTTCAACATCAATGCTCGACAGATTGCCAAGGCCAAGCCGCCTGCGGGCCTGATGGCGAATAAGGCCCGAGATGAACGAACGCGGTTCAACCTTGTTTGTGCCAATCAGGCGTCGTGGCAGGCGACTGGCTATATCCCGCGCTGCAATGGCCAGACTGGCGTCGGAGGCCAGCCAGGATGCCGGCCGCACTTCCAGCCGGTCCCGCGCCGCCGCCGCTAGAATTTCCGGCAGCACCAGGGTCCGCCCCGACCCCAGCCAATGGTCGAAAACTGCCGTGATCGCCCCAGGCCAGATAGTTGAAGCTTCGACCCACAGAATGCCCTGGTCGGAATTGGTAGTAGCGGCACTGGGAAGCGGATTGGATCCGTCCAGTCGTGACGTAGCGCCTGCCAACAGGTCATCGAAGAAGATGATGGAACTGTCTTGCCGCTTACCCGGTGCGGCATGGTCGAAGACAAGCTTCACAGAGCCGAGCTGCGCACGGATTTGCTGCCATACGTCCAGGCTTTCGCGCCCTTGAATGACGGCGAGATGGGGTGGATGATCGATAGTGGCGGCGACGATATCGGCGGCTTTAGCGGTGGGCGGCAGAAGCAGCGTCTCGGCACCCAGCGCATCGGCGGCAAGTCCGGTGAAGAGCAAGCGCGGCGTAATCTCACCGACGAGCACAATGCGGTCTCCGGCCGAAATTCCAGATTCCACAAAGGCATTTATCAAAGCATCGACAGATCGAGCGATGGCACGCCACTGCCAGGTGAGCCAATCGCCGCGATATTTATGGCGCAGCGCAAGACCGTTCGGTGCGGCAGCGACGACGGATAAAAGCGCGCGATAGGCGCCGGTTTTTCCACCAATCTGAAGGTCGGCCGATGCCATTCCTATCCTCACTCTTCGGTGCGCGTCTGGTCCCCGGCACACTGAGACATGGATGCACCGTTAATTAAGATAAACACCTATTTTTTATCGCGTCAAATTTATTTAAACTATGAATAATAGTTTTATAAAAATTCTCCCCTGGAGATTTTTATCTTGTCTTTGACGCTTCTAGGGGTGGGTTTCTTCTTTATCCGCCTCGGCCGATTTCATGCCCATCGGCCAAGCGGTCAGTCCCTGCGCCTCGGCACCGATTGAAGATGACAGCATGCGGCTGTGAGCATCGCGGACAGGCAATTTTGAACGATGGATGCCCGCGCTGGTTCAAGGCACTGAAAACAGGTCGGTTGATAAGGCGCCTCCCCGCGCCGTTCCGGTTAACCGTTTCTGGTTCTGACGCTAAGCGGCAGCGGCCCGATTGATGTTGGTGAGCGCTTTCACCATCTCCTCGTTTTCCGTCATGGCCGCGATTCGCTGATGAAAAAGCTCATCCACGCTGCAGTCGGGCCAAGCGCCGCACTGTCCTTCAGGAAGCTATCCAACCAGTCGAGATCAGCCAAAGTCGCGCGGCTCACCGCAAGCGACGTCGCCCCTGCTTCGATGAGCCGCCGGGATTCATGGAGATTGGCGATCTCGGCGATTTTGTGACGACAGATTGGAACTCGACATCACATTCTGACCTGTATACAGGCCTAGATAAGACTTGCATCCAATGGGGCACACGCACTTCCTGGTCGCCGGAAACAAGCGGAAGGGACCCTCTGCTATGGCCGACGATGCCGTCCATTCGCAATGATGAGTGCATGCCGGCTGACGGTTTCAAATTTCGGGAGAACTGACATGCGAGCCGTTTTCGTGGATGCCAATGCAACCCTGGCCGCTGTCGTCGAGCGGCTGCACCGCGCGACCGATATGCCACTGCACGTGAACCTTCAGCCCGACGTCACCGCTGCTGATCTACCCGCGCTGCTGAAGGACGCGGAGATTGCGATTATCGACCATACGCATCTGCCAACCGACATCGCCAAGGCTTGCGGCCGCCTGAAACACGTGATCTTTCTCGGCACCGGCGCGCGCAGCTATATGAACCCGGATGAACTCGCCGCCGAATGCGGGATTACGGTCCATATCATCAAGGGCTATGGTGATACCGCCGTCGCGGAAATGGCCTTCGCGCTGATGTGGGCTGCGGCCAAGGGCCTGACCTTCATGGATCGGGGCATCCGCGCCGGCCAGTGGAACCGCACCGATGGGATGGAGCTGACCGGCAAGACCATCGGCCTGATCGGCTTCGGCGGCATCGGGGCCGAAATGGCGCGACTTTGCACGGGTGTCGGCATGCGGGTGATCGCATGGAACCGCACGCCGCGTTCGGCGGAGGGCGTCACCTTCGTCAGCCTGGACCAGCTGCTCGCTGACAGCGACGTGATTTCCCTGCACATGCTGCTCTCGGATGAAACACGCGGCTTCCTGTCCCGCGACCGCATCGCGTGTTTCCGCCAGGGGGCGATCTTCCTCAATACCGCCCGTGGCGCGATCACCGATGAGGTAGCGCTGGCGGCAGCGGTGGAGAGCGGTGCCATTCGCCATATCGGTCTTGACGTCTTTGCCGAGGAACCGCTGCCCGCCGGGCATTTCCTGTCGAAAGTGCAGAACGCCACGCTGTCCGCGCATTCCGCCTTCCGCACGCCCGAAGCCAGCGACAATCTCATCGAGGCTGCACTCAACCATTGCCGCCGCATCGCGGGCGGGCCGTCAAGCTGAGGCTTTCAGGCGCACCGAACCGCCCCATGACCGTGTTTGGCCGGTGCGCCATCGAACAAGACAACTCTCATCGATTAAGCGCCGCTGGACCGCTGACGAACCGATTATCCGCGACATAGAACCTCAGCAGGTTATCGGCCCCGCGCGTAATGCCGATCCTGATGCTCTGCCGGATATCGCCCGGCGGCTGGCCGTCTGACCCGAGCCATAGCGGACCGGGTTGACAGAGGTCGATCCCGTCCAGGCGACGATCGATCGCCAAGGCAGCACATAACCGTCCCGGCCCCCGCGCCAAATCCCGCAGACGATCGGTACCGCGGTTAAGCGCCATGATCGCAATGCCATCCAATGGTTCGATCGCTCTGATCAACACGCCCGCCCCCATGCCGGGCGCCTCGCTGGAAACGTTCAGCATGAACGAGATTCCATAGGCGAGATAGACATAGGCATGTCCGTGTTCGAGGAAGAGCGCCCGATTGCGCGGGGTCATGCTGCGATAAGCATGGCCTGCGGGGTCACCGACGGGATAGGCCTCCGTCTCGACGATGCGACCTGCTACCGGACCTTCGGCCAGCATCCGCACGACGAGTTTTCCGATCAGATAGCGCGCAAGTTTGATGCTATCCACGGGTAGCTCCGCCCGGTCCAGCACGCGCGGGTTTTGCGTCATCGCGCCAGGCCTTCACCCCATGCGCTCGACCCATTGCGCGCGGGATGGTCCGGGCTCGAACGGATCGGCAAAATATTGGGTCTCGCGGACCACCTTGCCATCCAAAAACTCCATGATGCTCACCGCGTAGGACGGGCGACCGTCATAGGTCAGAACAAATTCCGTAACCCAGAGGTCGCCCCCGCCGACGATGCGCCTGACATCAAAGCGCTTCGCGTTCGGCTGTGCGACGCGCGATGCCTGAATAAGGTCGCGGCCCCGGATACGCTCCCCTGACTGCGGATAATCAAGCACGGCATCCGCTTGGTATATCGCGTGCTCGGCGTCGAAGTCATTCTTGTCCGACGCCGCCCAGTGGCGATCAAGCGCATCGCGAATCTGATTCTCGTCCAACTTGCTGCT
This sequence comes from Acidisoma cellulosilyticum, assembly GCF_020621385.1. Taxonomy (GTDB): domain Bacteria; phylum Pseudomonadota; class Alphaproteobacteria; order Acetobacterales; family Acetobacteraceae; genus Acidisoma; species Acidisoma cellulosilyticum. The sequence goes on from NZ_JAESVA010000001.1 coordinate 306,570, forward strand.
CCCGCTTCCGGTTAGGACGGCCTGACGAACGCGCGCCCGACCGGTTTGCTATCAGATCAGAGTAGCATCTATCCTACGCAGTCTGAATTCGTGAGGTTGGCCATGGGTAGCGCACTTCCGGACATTCTGGCTGCTCATCTTTCAGTCCTGTTCTGCGGTATCAATCCCGGAATGGCTGCGGCTGCCACCGGGCAGCATTTCGCAGGCAGAGGCAACCGCTTCTGGCATGTCCTCCATCTCGCCGGCTTCACGCCCGACGAAATCCTCCCCGCGCAGGATCGCACGATCCTGGACTATGGATTTGGTCTGACGACAGTTGTTGAGCGGCCAACCGCTCGGGCCGATCAGCTGTCTGTGCAGGATTTTATGGCTTCAGCCGCCCATTTTGAGCAAAAAATCCGCCGCTATTCGCCAGGTTTCATCGCATTTCTCGGCAAGGCAGCCTATTCTGCCCTAACCGGCCAGCGCGAGATCGCATGGGGCCCCCAGCCGGCCGATTTCGGCGGCAGCCCGGCCTGGGTGCTTCCCAACCCGAGCGGGCGAAATCGCGCATTCACGATCGATCAACTCGTTGCCGCCTACCGTCAACTTTACCTCGCGGCCTGCCCGAACCCAGATCGGGTTTGACTGTCGGGCACATCTAGAGACGCGACGCGGTCCCCCGGATCTTGGACAAGCTCGCGCCAGGCGTCAGCGCCTCAGGATCAAGGATTAGGTGGATGATGGACGGAAGTCCTGATTCGATCGCGCGCTCGAAGGCTGGCTGAAAGTCATCCGTCCTCTCGACGCGCTCACCATACCCACCGAAAGCCCGCGCATAGGCCGCAAAATCCGGATTTTTCAGATGCGTGGCAGAAACGCGGCCGGGATAATGCCGCTCCTGATGCATACGGATTGTGCCGTACATGCCATTGTCGACGATGATGACGATAATGGGCAGGTCGTATTGCACGGCCGTCGCAAATTCCTGGCCATTCATCAGAAAACATCCGTCCCCGGCAAAGGAGACGACAAGCCGATCCGGCTGCGCACGCTTGGCGCCGACAGCGGCCGGCAAACCATATCCCATCGAGCCCGACACGGGCGCGAGCTGTGAACCGAAAGACCGAAAGCGGAGAAACCGCTGGACCCAGATCGTGTAGTTGCCGGCGCCATTGGTGACGATCGCATCGGCCGGCAGACGGTCCCGCAGCCAGACCATGATCTCCCCATATTGAAGATCGCCGGGCAGTTTTGGCGCCACCTCCGTCCAAGCCAGGAAATCAGCCCGCGCCTGCCGGGTCGCGTCCCGCCAAGGGATATCGCGAGCCGGTGACAAGGCATCCAACCCCTGCGCAAGCCCGCCTGCCGTCGCCTGAATGGCCAGCGTCGGATGATAGACGCGGCCCAGTTCAGCCGCATCGGCATGGATATGAACCATCCTTTGCCGGGGCTGCGGAATTTCGAACAGCGTATAGCCTTGCGACGGAATCTCGGCCAAGCGCGTGCCAAACATCAGCACAAGATCGGATGCCGCAATCCTTGCCCTTAGCTTCGGGTTGGGGCTCAGGCCCAGTTCGCCGCCGTAATTCGGATGATCGCCGCTGAGCAGCGTCGCCCGCCGGAAGGTCGTAAAGACCGGCAGATCGAACCGCTCGATAAACCCGCGCAACCGTTCGATACTGTCCTCCGCCCAACCAGCCCCGCCCAAAAGCAGGACAGGATTCTCGGCCTCGGCCAGAAGCGACTGCAGTCCAGCTAACTGCTCGACACTGGGCGCTATCTCAACCGGCTCGATCCGGCGCAGGTCAAGGCCCTCTGCTTTATCCCGCAGCATGTCCTCAGGCAGCGCAATCACCACCGGGCCGGGGCGTCCCTGCATCGCGATATGGAAGGCCCGCGATATGATCTCAGGAATACGGGCGGCATCGTCAATCTCCACCACCCATTTTGCCATGCTGCCGAAGACGGCTTTGAAATCCATCTCCTGAAAGGCACCGCGCCCGCGCATGCCGCGCGCCACCTGGCCCACGAACAGGATCAGCGGCACGGAATCATGCTCGGCAATATGGATGGCGGGCGACGCATTCGTCGCCCCCGGCCCCCGCGTCACCATCGCAATGCCAGGGCGGCCCGTCAGCCGCCCGACGGCATCGGCCATCATCGTGGCCCCCCCTTCCTGACGGCAGACGGTGACCGCGATCTTTGATCCGTGCAGGGCATCGAGCACGGCCAGGAAGCTTTCGCCCGGAACGCAGAAGATGTGGTCCACGCCTTGCGCTTCCAGGCAATCGACGACGAGCTGACCGCCGCTGCGTTGGTCGGCATTCGGTAGGGTCATGCGCGTCTCTCCCTTGTCCGTCATACGCGATCCATCACTTGGTCGAAGGCAGCGGAAAAAACGTCGCCGGCACCATCAGGCGGTTTTCCTGTGCCACCAGATTACCCGCCTCAGCACTCCGCGCCATATAGGCAGCCCATTCCGGGTCCGCCTGTAGGGCGGCCCGAACCTCCGCACGATGGCCCGCATCCCGATACATCCATAGATGAACATAGGAGTTGAGCGGACCGCTTTCGGTGACAAGAAACGCGAGCGGATCCCCGGCCAGGCGCCGCTGCACCGGAAACCCATGCTCGGCATAGAGTTTCAATTGCTGCTGCAACCTGCCCGGGCGGGTCGTATAGGTTCTGTGATCGATCAGCATCCTGGTCCTCCTCCGATCAGCCGGTATATTCCATAATATAAAGGCCTGCGTTGAAGTCTGTCGAATAGATCAAGCGGTTTTCATCCACAAAAACATCCGCCGAATGCAGGACTTTGACGCGATTGGGTCGGGGATCAACCATCCGAGCCGGCGGCGGTGGCACCAGCGCGCCCACTTCCTTCGGCTGGAATTTGTTCCGGATGTCATAGACACGTACACCGGCGTTCTGATAGGTCGCGAAGATCAGATCCTCACTGACGAAACTACCCGGACGGTTTTCGTGGACATTATGCGGCCCGAAATGGCCGCCCACGGCCAGATAATCCCTGTCATCGGGCTCCGGCAAGGTCGAGATGCTGATCGGATTAGATTTCACGCGATTGTCGAATATCCAAATCGGCTTCTCACCATCCTCGCGATTATCGAGAACTGTTTCGTCAACCACAACCAGAAGTTCCCGATTAGGCAGCGGCAAAGCGTTATGGGTCCCGCCGCCAAGCGGGGGCGCCCAGGTCTTGTGGGTGATAAGCTTCGGGTTCGTCCTGTCGGCCACGTCGACGACGACAAGGCAAGCATCGCGCCAGCTGCAATAGGCGATATCGCCACTGACGATCGGATGATGCAACCCATAGCGGCCGAACTCTGCCGGCCAATTGGCGGTCTCGCCGGCCGCGACATTCATGCCCGGCAGCCAGAAGCGGCCAGCCTCGACCGGTTTCGTCGGGTCGCTCATATCGATCGTGATCAGGATATAGTCGCTGAAACCGTCAATCAGCGCCGAGGCATAGGCCCAACGCCCGCCTGTATACCAGCAGCGATGCAAACCGCCGCCTTTGACAGGCATGAAGCCGATCTGGCGCGGATTGGCCGGGCTGGCAATATCGTAGACGACCAGACCCGCCGACCAGTTTTGCTCATGCACCGCGTCCTTCGCATGGAAGTCGGCCTTGCCCTTGTAGTAGTTCTTCTCATCCTCCAATTCCGGCTGCGCGAACATGTCCTTGGCATGCACGACGAGCAGCAAGTCGTCATGGGTCTGCAGATGCAGGCTCCAGGTATTGAAGGGCGCGGGAATATAGTTGACCGGCTTGATGTTCTTGGGATCCGACACATCAAGGACGGAGAATCCTTTGGAGAAGATATGCCCGATATAGGCATGCCCGCGATGTACCATGATCTGCACGCCGTCCTCGCGCCCACCTTGGTCGCTATGGCCGATAATCCGCATATTGCGTGCATGGCTCGGCGTCGGGAGATTTGTCATAATTGTTCCTAACGATGTCGGTGATGAGGCAAGGGTCCGCCGCCATGCTCCCATCCAAATGATTCTTCAATTATCTGGACAGGAGCGGACCAGCGTTACTTCCCCCAAATCTTCTTATAGGCATCGCGATAGCCATTATCCGGGTCGAAGATCCCGTTCTTGCCACCATCGCTATCGATATTCGAGGACGTGAAAAGATGGACCGGATTGACGAATCCACTCGGCGGCTGACCCGCAAAGGCGCGGTTCAACTCATCGATCGCCTGCCAACCCTGAAGACGAAGCGGGTCAGCGACTGTCCCAATCTGGTATTGCTTGTCGCGGATGCGCTCGAAGGCTGATTTGGAGCCATCGCCCGCCGAAATATTGCGCGGGTAGCCGTCACCGTCGATACCGGCGGATTGGAGAGACGGTGATATGAAGTCGTAGTAAAGATCATTGACGCCGATCGAATAGGTCCATTTCACACCATATTTCGATAGAAGTGAGGTCGTCAGCTGTGGCATGCGGTTCGAGACATCGCCCAGCGGCGTGTCTTCAATGGCGAGGATCGAGCAACCCTGGCAACCTTTCAGAACGGCGGCCTCCGCATTGGTCTTGGCCGTCGCGATCGAGTAGATGCTGTCCGTAAACAGCACGACATTGGCCTTGCCACCGGAATCAACCACGGCCAGAAGAGCAGCCGCCTTAGCGACATCGAGCGGATTCGTCGTTATATTGGTGAAGACTGGCGAGTTATGAATTTTTCCGGGTTTGGGACCGGAATGCCAGGCCACAATCTTGATGCCGCTCTGCACCGCCTGCTGGATCAGCGGTGCCTGCTCTGCTGCATCGACGGAGCCCAAAATGATGCCGTCCGGCTTCAGTGCGATGGCCTGGCTCAAGGCCGTGGCACGCCCGGACACCGATCCCTGCCCGTCCAGCGTCCGATAGGTCCAGCCAATTACCTTGGCGGCTTCCTCGGCGCCGTCGCTGACGCCTTTGACGCCACCATTGCGCCCGTCTGTCGAGATATAAACGATGAGCTTATGGCCGACGGCAGCGGGACCCGTGGTCGGTCCCGTCCAGGGCGGTGCGGGCGCCGTGACCTTCGCGATATAATCCTTGGCCGAGGCCATATAGGCATCGTCGGCCAGGGCCAAGGATACGCCCATTGTCATGAACACAGCAGATGACAGAAGAAGGCTTGTCATATTTCGACGAGGCCAGAACATCTCATCCTCCATCTTTTGTTTGCAGGCCGTCTTTTGAATGCATGCGGCCTTTGCGTCTCACTTGCCGGACTTCACCTCCGGCGGGTCACCGACCGGCGACGCTGCGCGTATCCGGCGATTCCGATGGCAACGACAAGCGTTGCGCCATTGAACAGAGGCTCTACAAAGAAGGCGCCCCCGAATTGCTGAATGCCCGAGATGCCAACGGCCAGGATAAGCACGCCGACCAGCGTGCCCCATACATTGACACGTCCTGGCTTGATCGTGGTCGACCCTAGAAAAGCGCCGACCAGCGCAGGCAGAAGATATTCCAGCCCGACGCTCGCCTGACCGATTCTCAATTTGCTCGCGAGCACAACCCCCGCAAAGGCGGTCAGCGTGCTGGATGCGACGAAGACGCCGATGACATAGCGACGGACAGGAATGCCGTTGAGAGCCGCAGAGCGCGGATTGGCGCCGATCGCATATATGAACCGGCCGAGCGGCAGCCGTTCCGTCACGACCCAAAGCAGAACGGCAAGAAGCAGGACATAGAAGGCCGTGATGGGTAGCCCGATGACCCAGGTTCCATTGATATCCAGGAAACCACGGGACAAAGGACCTATGACCTGCTGGCCGCCCGTATACCAAAGGGCGAGAGCATAAAGGATCGTGCCCGTGCCCAAAGTCGCGATAAAACTGTCGATCTGTGCAATCTCAACCAATAGACCATTGATCAAACCACAAACCGCACCGGCCAGAAGAACCACGATAACGGCAACTTCCCAGCTCCAGCCGAACTGCGTCTGCAGGCTGATGGCCAGAATATGCCAAAGCACGATGCCGTAGCCGACGGTCAGGTCAATGCGCCCGGCCATCATCGGCAACATCGCAGCCAGCGACAGCATGGCAATGATCGCCTTGTCGCTCAGGATTGAGCGAACATTGAGCATGGTCGGGAATGTGTCTGGCAACAGCACGGAAAACAATATGATGAGAAAAACAGTCAGGATCGGCAGACCATAGACCGGCAAAAGGCGTCTTATCACCTCGGCCTTCGACAGACCCTTCAGTTCGGATCGCGTCGGCTCAAGCGCATTGGATTCGAGAGATTGCATAATCTCACCCGTGGATGGAGGAGAGCGTATCGACACTGCCGACCCTTGCCGAGGCGGCGGCTAGAAGCGATCCGACCGAGAGTTGATCGCCGTGAAGCTCGGCCACAACCTGCCCGCGATCGAACACAAGCGCACGATGACAGACATTGGCGACCTCCTCGAAATCAGTCGACACCACAATGATGCAGGCGCCTTTCTCAACGACTTCGTTGAACAGCCGATAGATCTCGGCCTTGGCACCGACATCCACGCCGGCCGTCGGATCTTCAAAAATATAGACCTTGCCGCGTAGATGCAGCCAACGCCCGACGACGACCTTCTGCTGATTTCCCCCGGATAATGCTTCGATCGGCATGGTGGGCGCATTAGGACGCAAATGGACCGTCGATCCAAGCTTGATTGCGGCCGTGGTCTCGCGGAACGGCGAGATATATTTGAACAATCCGTGCCCTGCGGCCGGCGGATTGAGGAAGAAATTCTCGCGCACCGACAATGTCGGAACGGTCGATCCGGCAGTACGATCGCCCCAGACCAAAACGATACCGGCCGCCATGGCCTCACGCGGGCTGCCGGCTGCCACAGGCTTGTCGTCCAGCATCGCCTGGCCTGCCGTCATCGGCATCAGGCCGAACAGACTACGGCCGATAGCCTCCTGGCCCGCGCCTCTCAGCCCGACCAGGCCGATCACTTCACCGGCATGGAAATCGGCATCGATGGGACCCACGTCATTGACACAGACGGATCTGAGCGACAGGCGTGGTTGACCCAGCTTCTCCACAGGCCGTTTGTAGATCTGGGACGGTTCACGACCGACGATCATCAGAATCGCATCATGCGGCGTTACGTCGGCGACCGCCCGATCCCCTGCCGGCTGGCCGTCGCGCAGCACCACCATGCGGTCGGCAATGTCGAAGACCTCATCCAGACGGTGCGAGACATAGACCATGCCTACCCCACGGTCCCGCAAGCGCCGCAAGACTTTGAACAATCGCCCGACTTCGTCTGCCGGCAGGCTTGCGGTCGGCTCATCAAGCACAAGCACCTCAGCCTCCGCGACAAGCGCCCGGCTGATGGCGACAAGAGATTTCTCCGTACGATTGAGATTCTGCACTCGCTCGTCAGGATCGATATCCACGCCCAGTTGGTCCAATGCCTTGGCGGCACGCTTGCGGGCGTCGGACCAGTTGAGCAGGCCCATGCGTTTCGGATAGCCGAGCGACAGACAGATATTCTCGGAAACCGTCATCCATTCGATCAGGCCAAGATCCTGATGAATAAAGGCAATCGGCATCTGCCGGGGTGAATGTGTGAAGTCCTCGCCATTGTAAGTAATGCTGCCGGTATCGAGCGCCACGACGCCCGCCATAATTTTGATGAACGTTGATTTGCCAGCGCCGTTTTCACCGAGAAGGGCTACGATTTCACCACGGCAAACCGACAAAGACGCTTCCTTCAGCGCCTGCGTTCCTCCAAATCTCTTGGAAATGCCGGTCATAGCCAAAAGACAGGCACCGACCTCTCTGGGACGTGCTTTTTGCACGATCTCCATCTTGGATCTCCCCTCACTGCCGTGTTATCCGGCATATGACGTGACAGACTTGTTCATAAGTTGTAACTAAGTCAAGCAAATATTGGCTGCGATAACAGAGGATCGGCTTCACAGGGTAATTTGCCTTACAACGTGAGCGATCGTAACGGGCAAGGGCAAAGGCTTGCGCTCTGGGGATTGGGATAAGGACGTGGCAGCTTTTCGGCCTTCGCGGCGCCTCGGCGACGAGCTTTATGACGCGCTGATCGATTTGATCGATCGCGGCGAATTAACCGATGGCAGCCGGCTGCCGGCGGAAAACGACATCGCCTTGAAATTTGGCGTTTCGCGCCCGGTCGTGCGCGAAACGCTGTCTCGCCTGCGCGACGATGGCCGGATCATTTCACGCCGCGGTTCCGGCAGCTATGTCGTTAAAAAACTGTCGGAAAAGATCGACCTTGCCTCTCGGATCGGCTTCGGGCCGATCAGCAGCCTTGATCAGATCGCCAAGTGTTACGCATTTCGTATCGCCATCGAAGGAGAGGCCGCATGCCACGCGGCTGCCAACAGATCCGCGGAGGATCTCTCCATCCTGCGTGAAAGCCTGCTTGGTATCGGCAGCATGATTGAAGCCAATAAAGTCGGCAGCGACATAGATTACCAGTTTCACATGGCGGTGACCCGCGCGTCCGGAAACGAATGGTTCGTCTCCGCCATGCTGGCGATGCGCGATCAGATCGAATTCACCATCGATCTCGCGCGCACGCTGTCCATGTCACGATCGGCGGCGCATATTCAAGGTGTCCAGACCGAGCATGTCCTGATCTTCAATGCCATCGAAGCCGGCGAGCAGGAGGCCGCCAAAGCCGCCATGCGGAACCATCTCAGCAATGCCTGCGATCGTATTTTCAAAGGTCCTGGCTAGCATCGCGCGCGATGTCAGCCCTGAGCCAGGCCAAGGCTTCATTGGCCGTCGGATTGGGGATGCCGATCGGGCCTCTCGTCATCGCGTCGCAGGTTCGCTGAAAACGGGCGCGTACACCGGGCAGCACGTCGCTGGGCAGCCCGACTTTATGGAGTTGACGTTCCGCCTCCTCAACCTCCTTCAACCGCCGGGGCGCATGGACAGCATGGGTACGAACGAAAGCTTCGAGCGTCTCGCGCAACGGGTTGGCGTCGATATCACCGAGGGCGTCGAAGAGCCTGTCCATGACGCCATTTTCCTGGGCCGCGAGAAGGCATTCGACCGCCAGCGCCTCCACACCCTTGGTGAAGATGCTCCGGAGAATTTTGATCGCGGCCGCGTCCCCTGCCACGCCGTCAATGACCTTTATCGGCGCGTCGATGGAGGCGAAGATCGTGGCGGCCATGGCGCTACCCGTTCCCGCCGCCAGCAGGCTGGTTTTAAGCCCCGACAGGGCAATCGCCCCCATAATCGCGATATCCGCGTAATCCGGGCCGCGCTCGGCGGCAGCACGGGCTGCCAGGCGGATATCATCAGGGTCGCAGGTCGTCATATCCGCAAAAAGAGCGGACGTCCGCATATGCGGCAAGGCCGCTTCGGCCAATGACAAGGACAGCGAACCGAAGACGCAGGACATCACGGCCTCGGCCTCTTGCAGCCAGGGCCCGACACTCTCGAACAGCGGCAAGCCGAATTCCGCGCAGAACGCGGTCGCCGCCGGCCGCGGATTCGGATCGCAACACAGGATCCTATGCCCCGCGGCTGAAAACGCTCGGGCATAGAGCAATCCGACCTCGCCACAACCCAGGATCGCTATGTTCATGCCGTCCCCCTTGCTCAGACAATGAGAATGCTATCGGCTTTGGCGGGCCATTGCTTGGCCGCTTGCGATCTTGCTTGTCTGGAAAGACAAAACAGAAATTGACGCCAAACGCCACCGCTTGTATCCAATTTATAAAGCGCGGTCTAAAAATAAACCGATGGCGCGGGTTCAACCGCACAAACCCTGCTGAAGGGGACGCATGTCATGACCTTGAACGAAACCACCACGGGAACCATTGCAATTGCGCCGACACCTTTCGATGGTGACGGGCGGGTCGATCAGCGGTCGATCGACAGCATGTGCGATTTCTACGGCAAAATCGGCTGTACCGGTATCACGGTGCTGGGCATCATGGGCGAAGCCCCGAAACTGGATGCGCAGGAGGCGATCGATGTCGCCAAGCAGGTCATCCGGCGCGCGCAGGGATTGGACATCATTGTCGGCGTATCCGCGCCGGGCTTCGCCGCGATGCGGACACTCGCGCGCCACGCGATGGATGCAGGGGCCGCCGGCGTCATGATCGCGCCTTTGCCAAGCCTGCGAACGGATGAACAGATCCTGACTTATTTCCGTCAGGCGGTTGAGGCGGTCGGACCCGATATTCCCTGGGTGCTGCAGGATTATCCGTTGACGCTGTCTGTGCAGATGACAGCTTCCACCATTCGCGCCATCGTTCAGGAGCATGCGTCCTGCGTCATGCTCAAGCATGAGGATTGGCCGGGGCTGGAGAAAATCTCCGCCCTGCGCCGCTATCAGCGCGAGGGCAGCTTGCGCCCGCTCTCCATCCTGACCGGGAATGGCGCCCTTTTCCTGGATTTCGAGATGGAGCGCGGGGCCGATGGCGCAATGACGGGATATGCCTTCCCCGAGATGCTGATCGACGTCGTCAACCTGTCCCGCGCGGGACGTCGTGACGATGCGCATGATCTGTTCGATGCCCATCTGCCGCTCATACGCTATGAGCAGCAGCAGGGCGTCGGATTGGCCGTACGCAAATACGTCATGGCGAAGCGCGGCATTATTGCTTTTGATGCGCAGCGCAAGCCGGCATCAAGCCTCAGCGCGACCGGCAGGGCGGAGGTCGATTATCTCCTCACCCGCCTTTCCCGTCATGACAGACGCGCCATGGCGCTAGACGGTATCGCGGGCGCCGCGTCATGATCGGGTTGAATGCCGATCTTCTGGATCGGTTCTCTGCCATCGTCGGTGCGCGCCATGCGCTGCGCGACCAAGCCGACCAGCACGCGTTTCTGGAGGAGCCACGCGACCGTTATCACGGCAAGACCGCAATCGTTCTGCGGCCAAAGTCGACCGCCGAAGTTCAACAGATTCTGCAACTCGCGCATGACACGCGTACCGCCATCGTTCCACAAGGTGGCAATACCGGCCTGGTCGGCGGCCAAATTCCGGACGGGTCCGGCTTGCAGGTCGTGCTGTCACTGACCCGTCTCAACGCCATTCGCGCGATCGATCCCATCAGCAATACAATCGACGTTGAGGCCGGCGTCACGCTGCAACGCGTTCGCGAAACAGCCGAAGCGGCGGACCGGCTTTTTGCGCTCTCTCTAGCGTCGGAAGGCAGTTGCACCATCGGCGGCAATATCGGCACCAATGCTGGCGGCACCAGTACCATCGCCTATGGCAATATGCGCGATCTGGTGCTCGGGCTGGAAGTCGTGCTCGCTGACGGAAGCCTGTGGCGCGACATGCGGCATCTCCGCAAGGATAATACCGGCTACGATTTTCGCGGCCTGTTCGTGGGGTCGGAAGGCACGTTGGGTATCGTCACCGCCGCCGTGCTGAAACTTTATCCCAGACCGCGCTCGACTGCGACCGCCTTCGCCGCTGTGCGAGACCCGGCTGCGGCGCTGGCACTTCTCCAAATCGCGCAGGCAGATAGTCGCGCCGCATTGGTCGCCTTCGAGTTGATCCCTCGCTTAGGAATGGAACTCGCTGTCAAGCATGATCTGGGCTCGCGTGACCCGCTTGCCACGGCCTATCCCTGGTATGTCCTGTTGGAACTCACCTCGGGCGCCGAGAGCGGGCTTAATACCGTCCTGGAAGAGCTGCTCGGCGACGGGATGGAGCAAGGTTTGATCGAAGACGCAGCCCTCGCGTCCTCGATGGAACAAGCGAAGGCATTGTGGCGCCCGCGCGAAAGCATGTCTGAGGTTCAGGGCCGCGAAGGTGGCTCCATCAAACATGATGTCTCCATCCCGGTCGCCGATGTCGCGGCTTTTATTGCGGAGGCAACTGCGGCGGTAGAGGCCTTCCTGCCGGACGCACGGGTGCTGCCCTTCGGTCATGTCGGGGACGGCAATATCCATTTCAACATCAGCCAGCCTGCCGGCGGCGACAAGGACGCGTTCCTTGCCCATTGGGAGGACGTCAACGCGATCGTGCATGACATCGTCGCGCGCTATCACGGTTCCATTTCCGCAGAACACGGCATCGGCCAGTCGAAGCTTAGCCTTCTGCCCCAAGTTAAAGACAAGGTGGCGATGCAGATGATGTATGCCACCAAGCAGATGCTCGATCCCAAGGGCATTCTGAATCCCGGAAAGCTGCTTCTCTAACAAGCAACCTCCAGAACAATGGATGCCTGTGCAGCACTTTTGCGCCGCACGCGTTATGCGCGTTCAATATCCGGAATGCCCTCCCCGCCCCTCCGCCATCACTGTCTCAACGAAACTCGCGAATAGGCGACCCTTGGCGCTTGCCATCCGCCCGGTCGGGAAAACCGCCCAAAGGTCGATCATCGGCAGATGCCAATCGCCAAGCACCTTCCGCACGGCGCCGGTTGCAAGCTCCTCCGTGAACATCCAGTCGGACGCGATGGTGATGCCCATATGCGCCAGCACTGCCGCACGCACGCCCTCGGCCGCACTCAGCCGGACACGTCCATGCACAGCGACCGAGACCTGCGCGCCGTCCCGCGTGAAGGACCAGACATCCGGCTGCTGGCTGAAGACCACGGCCTGATGCTCGGCGAGATCGGCCGGGCTCTGCGGCTCCCCGGCGCGTTCCAGATAGGCCGGCGTCGCCAGCACGGAGCGCCCGCCGGTCGCGAGCTTTCGCGCGACAGCGGCGGAATCGGCCAAGGCCCCCATGCGCAGAGACAGGTCAACGCCCTCGGCGACAAGGTCTATCATGCGGTCGTCCAGGATGACGTCGATATCGAGTTCCGGATGCTCCGCCAGAAAGCGCGGCAGATGCGGCACGATATGCAGGCGCGCAAAGGTGGTCGCGGCTGAGACGCGCAACCGGCCGGTAAGGCCTGAACCCGCACCCCGCGCGGCAAGCTCCGCCTCATCCGCTTCACGAATAGCCACGCGCGCCCGTTCGTAATAGCGCAGCCCAGCCTCGGTCGGGCTCAACCCATGCGTGGAGCGCAGCAGCAGGCTCACCTGCAGGATATTTTCCAGCTGGGCGATCGTCTTGGAGACAGCTGGCTGGCCCACGCTCAATTGCCGGGCGGCGGCTGAGAAAGACCCCGTCTCCACCACCCGCACAAAGGTCGCCATCGCCTGATACCGGTCCATGCCATTCCCCTGTGGAATGGCCATTATTGCTTTGATCTGCCTGCCATGTCGAGCACCGGGGAGGCATGTCTTTCCCCACACCCGCTACCGGGACAGACAAGGACCGTGACCATGCTCGATATTTATGCCTTCGCGACCCCCAACAGCATCAAAGTGCCGATCGCGCTGGAGGAGCTGGGCCTCGCCTATACGATCCATGGCGTCAATGTCCGCAAAGGCGAGCAGAAAGTGCCCAGCTTCATCAAACTGAATCCGAATGCCAAGGTGCCGGTTCTGGTGGATAGCGAGCGCCACGGCGCTCCGCTGGTCCTGACCGAATCCGCTGCCATCCTGATCTACCTGGCCGAGAAAACCGGCAAGCTGCTGCCGGCCGCCGGAGAAGAGCGAGCAAGGGTCTTCGAGCAATTGTTCTTCCATGCTTCCGGCCTTGGGCCCGCTTTCGGCCAGTCCGGCTTCTTCCAGCGCCAGGCGTCCGAGCCGCAGCCCCTCGCCATTCAGCGCTTCTCGACCGAAGCAAAGCGGACGCTCGGCGTATTGGACGGCTTCCTTGCCGAAAGGCGCTTCATTGCCGGGGATGACTATACCATCGCCGATATCGCGCATTTCGGTTGGCTATGGCGCCGGGAATTCGCCGGCGTGACCTTCGACGAAACGCCGCATGTCGCGCGCTGGTACGAGGATGTCGCCGCGCGCCCGGCCGTTGAACGCGCCATCGCCCGCGTCAACGCGCTCATCCCACAGGACTGAGCTTACCGCATCCTTCTCTTCAGCAAGATCGCATTCAAGGAAACAGACGATGACCCTTCAAGACAAGCTCAACGCCTTCAAGGCCGATTTCGAAGCCGGCAAGCCGCCCTATAACGTGCCCTATTCCGTGATCGAGACCATGCACCGCGCAACGGCGGAACTGATCGCCTCCGGCGCCGCCGGCCGCGCGCTGCAGGCCGGTGACAAGGCGCCCGACTTCACGTTGAACGACCCGGACGGCAAGCCCGTCTCCTCGCACGATTTGCTCGCTCATGGCCCGCTGGTGGTCAGCTTCTATCGCGGCGTCTGGTGCCCCTATTGCAATATGGAATTGCAGGCGCTTCAGGAAACGCTGCCGGAATTCGAATCGCTCGGCGCAAGTCTGGTCGCGATTTCGCCGCAGACCTCGGTGAACAGCCGCAAATCGGTGCGCCAGAACAATCTCGATTTCCCGATCCTCTCCGACACGCATAACGATGTCGCCGCCGCCTTCGGCCTGCGCTTCGCGCTGCCCGATTATCTTGTCGAACTCTATAGCAGCCTGAAGAACGATCTGCCGTCCTTCAACGGCGACCCGAGTTGGACGCTGCCGATGCCGGGCCGCTTCGTCATCGGTCAGGACGGCGTCATCCTCTATGCAGAAGTGAACCCCGATTACACCCGCCGCCCCGAGCCCGCGACTATGCTGCCGGCGCTCCGCCATGCGGCGATCATCGCCGCCTGACGACATCGCGGCCGCTGTCGCCTTCCTGCTCTGGGACGATGCCGGATTCATGACCGGCCAGACACTGCACATCGACGGCGCGCGCATCGGCAAAGCCGCGTTCTGAAGGCTCGCCTGACCGAATTCCCTCGCACCTCCTTGTGCTCCGACGTTCCCGTCGGTTGCCTTTACAACCAAAATGGAAAACTAACATGATCAACCGATTTACGCTTCTCGACTCCCATTCGGCTTCGGCTGAGTCGGCCAAAATCCTGGACGGTGTTCAGGCGGCCTGGGGTTTCGTGCCCAACCTGCATCGCGTCCTCGCGGAAAGCCCGGCCGCGCTGGAAGCCTATGCCGCGCTCTGGACCATCGCCGAGAAGACCGGCCTCACGGCGCAGGAGCGGAACGTCGCCTATCTCGCGATCATCTACGAGAATGAGTGCAGCTATTGCATGGCGGGACATACCAACCTCTCCCGCATGGCGAAGGTCGATGATGCCACCATTACCGCCATCCGCGACGACCAGCCGATCGCTGATGCCCGTCTTCAGGCGCTGCGCAGCTTCGCCGCGAAACTGACCCGGCAGCGGGGTGTCATGAACGAGGCCGATGTCAGCGCCTTCAAGGCGGCTGGCTTCGACAATCGCGCTGTTCTGGATCTTCTCGTCCTGGCGGCGACGAAGCTCATCTCCAACTACGCCAATCACCTGGCCAGAACACCGAACGACGCCTTCATGAAAGGCGCGGAATGGACCGCTCCCGGCAAACTCAAGGCCGCCTGACAGCCTGACGGCCCGGAGACCGATGGAGCAGCGCGACGCCGCCGCACCATCCTGTCTCTGCGGCGACGAATATTGCCGTGACGCGATTAACAAACCCCTGCCCAGCCCGTTATCCTGGACATTGATAGCCAATCCGGATTTCCCTACTGCTCTCGCTATTGCCCACCAGGGACCAACCCTTGGCGTTTGGGCGAATTGGCGTCTGCCGATAGGGAAATGCGATGGGCGAGATAGTAAGGCACCACCTCCGGGACGAGGAACGACTTCTGCTCGCACGCCTGCGGCATATGCGCCACCGGCCGCCGCACGACCCCGCCGACGGCTATAGATTAGGCGAGCGCGTGGCCGACAAGGTTGCGGCGACAATGGGCTCCTGGAAATTTATCATCATCCAGAGCGCAACGCTCGCGGTTTGGATTGTCCTCAACGTCACCGCTTGGTTCCAGCATTGGGACCCTTACCCGTTCATTCTCTTGAACCTAGCCTTGTCTTTTCAGGCGGCCTATGCGGCCCCGTTCATTATGATGAGCCAGAACCGGCAGGCGGCCATTGATCGGCGGGATGCCAAAATCGACTATGACGTGAACATCAAGGCCGAGCTGGAGATTGAGCTGCTACACGAGAAGATTGACAAAATGCGAGAGGATGAAATTTCCCGCCTGCTTAACCTTGTCGAGGAACTGTCCCGCAAACTCGCGGAGATTGCCGTGACAAGAAGCTGATAGCGCGGTCCGCGTTGCCGTAGCAACATCCAGATTGCACAGACCGGCGGATCTTGGATCGGCGCTGCTTATGTCCCGGGGGACGGCAACCAATCGACCACCGCCGCGACCTGCGCCAGCTCGCGCCGCAAGATCGGCACGGCATGATCGATAAAGCCGCGCGCAGCACTCCAACGCCGGGGATTCGCCCGGAAGACGATATTCACCGGGATCGCCTCGGGCTCGAACCGCGTCAGGACACGCTGCAGCCGACCGGTCGCCAGTTCCTCGGCCACCTGGTAGGACATGCAACGCACAAGGCCCCTCCCTCGCAAGGCGGCGTCAAGCCCCGCCGCGACACTGGTGATCGAGAGGCGGGTCTGTACCTGGACGGACCTGACGCGCGTGTCACCCGCCGCGCGCCTGAGCGTCCAAAGCTCCCGATTCCCATCGGTACTCATCCCGATACAAGCCTGGGCTGATAAATCGGCGGGGTCCTGTAACTGGTCGTGACGCGACAGATAGTCAGGCGAAGCACAGATGAGCTGTCTGACCTCACCCAGCTTCACGGCGACGAGGCTGCTCTCCTGTAGATGCGCGAAGCGGATCGCGACATCCACACCTTCGCCCAGCATATCCACCACGCGGTTCAGTAGCAGCGCCCGCGCCTGCACCTTTGGGTGCAGGTCGAGGAAGGTCTCGATGACCGGCGCCACTTTCAGCCGCCCAAACAGTTCCGGCGCAGTCAGCACCAGGGTTCCGCTGATGACGTTGGTGGCCTGCTCCGCGCGGAGCTCAGCCAGACGCGCGAGCACGTCACGCCAGACGGCAGCGTGAAGCTCCCCCGTATCGGTCAGACGCAAGCCCCGCGTGGACCGCAGCAACAAAGTCTCTCCGGTCTCCACCTCCAATAGCGCAATCGCCCGCGTCGCGGCTGCGGCCGAACGGCCGAGCCGTCGCGCACCCGCGGCAAGCGACCCTTCATCGATGGCGGCCAAGGCCATCTCCATCGCGTCCAACCGGTCCATAATTTCACTTTCTGAAATCAAGCACGCCAAACAATGCGCATTCTGCCGTTTTCGGCAAGCGTTTAGGTTGCCGTTATCGCAAGCAGGCTAGTTAGCCCGAGCCGATTTCTCAAACGGAGACGACAATGACCGAGATCCACTATCGCACCGAGCAGGTTGGCCCTGTGGAGGTCTTTTACCGTGAGGCCGGGCCGGCCGATGCGCCGGTCATCCTGCTCCTTCATGGGTTTCCGACGTCGAGCCATATGTTTCGCGACCTGATCCCGGAACTCGCCGGGGATTACCGCGTCATCGCGCCGGATCTTCCCGGCTTCGGGCTGACCAAGGCGCCGCCGCTTGGCGAATTTGAGTATAGTTTCGACAATCTCGCCGAGGTCTTGGGCCAGTTCGTCGATGCCATCGGGCTTACGCGCTTCGCGATTTATATCTTCGACTATGGCGCGCCGACCGGCCTGCGTCTGGCGCGGGCCCATCCCGAACGCATCACCGCCATCATCACGCAGAACGGCAACGCCTATATCGAGGGGTTGAGCAGCGAATGGGAGCCCTGGCAGCAATACTGG
This sequence comes from Acidisoma cellulosilyticum, assembly GCF_020621385.1. Taxonomy (GTDB): domain Bacteria; phylum Pseudomonadota; class Alphaproteobacteria; order Acetobacterales; family Acetobacteraceae; genus Acidisoma; species Acidisoma cellulosilyticum. The sequence goes on from NZ_JAESVA010000001.1 coordinate 324,213, forward strand.
CGCGACCCGACCGAGGCCAATCGTGAGGCCTGCCGCGCTGCCCTCACCGATGAGGCACTCCGTTTCCAGCATGAGCATGGCGCGCCTGCGGGGCGCGTTGCGCCAGATGCCTATAAGCTTGACCAATTCTACATGCACAGGCCGGAGGCAGCAGAGATTCAGCTCGACCTGATCCTGAGCTACCGGACGAATCTGGCGCTCTATCCAGCCTTCCAGGCGTATTTTCGGACCTATCGTCCGCGTCTGCTCGCCGTCTGGGGCAAGAATGACGTGTTCTTCCTACCGGCCGGCGCTGAGGCTTTCAAACGCGACCTGCCGGAGGCGGAGGTCCATTTGCTCGATGCCGGCCACTTCGCCCTGGAAACGCATCACAGCGAGATCGCCGCGCATATTCGCCGTTTTCTCGCGGCGTGAGCATGGCCGCTCGGCGTCACCATATGGTGTCGCCGAGCGCATCGATGGGGATCTTGAGATAGCGGCGGCCGTTATCCTCAGGCTTCGGCAAGCGCCCGCCGGCGATGTTCACCTGAAGCGCATGCAGGATCAGTTTGGGCATGGGCAGGGTTTTGTCGCGCGCTTCCCGCCGGACAATGAATTCTGCCTTGCTCAAGCCCGCGATATGCGTGTTTCGGAGCTTTTGCTCCGCGACATTGCTCTCCCAGCGCGGGGCGCGACCCTCCGGCTGATAGTCATGGCCGGTGAAAATCCGTGTTTCGTCGGGAAGAGCCAAAATCGCCTGAATGGAGGCCCAGAGTGCTTCGGCACTGCCGCCCGGGAAGTCGGCGCGGGCGGTGCCAGAATCAGGCATGAACAGCGTGTCGTGAACGAAGGCCGCATCGCCGATGACAAAGGTGATCGATGCCAGCGTATGGCCCGGTGAGAACAGGACGCGCCCATCGATCGAACCGAGTTTGAAGGCCTCGCCGTCTTCAAAAAGATGGTGCCATTGCGAACCATCGGTTTGCAATTCGGGCCAGTTGTAGATGGATTGCCACAGCCGCTGGACATCAGGGACATGCGCCCCGATTGCGGTCGGCGCCCCGGTTTTCCCATGCAGATATTGGGCGGCGGAAAAATGGTCGGCATGGGGATGGGTGTCTAAAATCCAGGCGACGGTCAGGCCTTGCTCGGCCACATAGGCGAGGATCAAATCGGCATTGGTCGTAGCGGTGGCGCCGGATTTCTCATCGTAGTCGAGCACCGCATCGATGATCGCGCAATGCCGCGTGGCCGGGTCCGACACGACATATTGCACGCTGAATGTCCGCGGATCGAAGAAGCCCTTAACCTGCGGCGTTTGCACGGCATGCTGGGCGAGCCATCTGGCGGCGCCAGAGAGATCCAGACCCCATTCATGACCGCGTACCGTGACATCTTCCTGAGCCAAACGCCCGTCGAGGACCTCACCGATAACATGCAGGCTTGCGGAGCGAATGCCGCTTTTGCAATGCGCAATTACGGGGCCATCAGACGCAGAAACGGCTTCCTGGAAAGCGCGCACATCGGCCTCGGTGATCGTCGAACCCGTGACGGGTATGAAACGATAGGACAAACCTGCGGCCTCCGCCGCTTTCCGTTCCGAGACCGGGGTGGGTTGCCCCTCCTGCTCCGCGGCCGGCCGGTTACTGATCACCCGTCGAAAGCCTGCCGCGGCGAAGAGCGGGAAATCGTCGAGGGACGGCTGCGCGCTGATGAAAAGCTTCTCGCCTATCCTGGTGGCGGACGTCGGAAGCGGAACCGGGCCGGGCATCTTATCCTCCCATTTGACGAGCCAAGCCGCCTCTCTTGTCACCGGATCAGATCTGAGTAAAGGCCATCACAATCGTCAGGACCAATCGTCTTAGGAGAGCGGCATCAAATGCTGCTCAAAACCCGAACCGCATGCGCCGCCGCCTTTTGAAGTTTGCCTTTGTCGGCTTCCTGATCATCCAGCGACAGACGCAGGATAATCCCCTGGTCCGAGACCCTGCCGATATAGGTGGCTTGGACCGACCGGTCACCCATCCGAACGGTGACGCTCGAGCTGACGGAGTCCAAGGGCCGGGACAGCCAATCCAGCAATCCGGACGGCAGTGTGAATGATGCACTATCATAACTGCCAAGACAGTCCGCTATAAGATGGCTGGCTTTTGGCGTGCTCCAAACGACCTTCGCATCGGCGTCGACCGCGATGAGAAAGCGACCCGTAAGGTCGATGGCGGTACGGGCAATGCGTGCGGTTTGTCCCCTGGCCAGATGACGCTCGATACGCGCGAGCAGTTCATTCGGCACTACAGGCTTAGTGACATAGTCAACGCCGCCCGCCTGAAAGCCGCGGATAATATGCTCCGTCTCACTGAGACCGGTCATGAATATGATCGGCAGGCCGGTTCCTGAGCGCCAGAATGCATTCCGCACCGCTATTGAAGGATTGCACGGCAAAGCCGAGTGGCTCGAGAATATCCGACACCATCTCGCAATGCGCTATGTCATCGTCGACAATCGAAACGCAACGCCGCTTCCCATCATATCCGGCGACCAACGCATAAGCGGACAAGGTCGGGGAGGCATAGGTCACTTCCGACAGAAGCAGCCGCACACGAAAGGTGCTGCCCCTGCCGGGGCTGGTATCCCGGCGGGCAGACCTTTATCTCCGACGGACCCAAGGGCATGAAGCTCAGCCTGATCATCTGCGATGACGGCAATTATCCCGAGATCTGGCGAGACTGCGCGATGAAGGGCGCAGAACTCATCATCCGCTGCCAGGGCTATATGTATCCCGCCAAGGAACAGCAGGTGCTGATGGCGAAAAACATGGCCTGGGCGAACAATGTTTATGTCGCCGTCGCCAACGCAACCTGCTTCGACGTTCGCACGTTAGGGGAATGCGGGGAGGAGGATTACGGCAGCCGCTCATCCCGCCTCTCATCCCACCGTGCGGATGGCGATAGCCGCCGCGGCGGCGCGGTTCTCGACCCCCAGCTTGGAATAGATCTGCTCCAGATGCTTCTGCACCGTGCGCGGGCTCATGCCGAGGATTTCGGCGATGTCGCGCGTGCCCTTGCCATGACCGACCCAGAGCAGCACTTCCGCTTCCCGCGCGGTCAGGCCCAGACGCTCGCGCAGCTGCGCCTCCTCGGTTGAGGTCCGCGTCTCCTGAATGCGGAACATCACCTCATCCGGCGCCATGCGGCCGACATAGACGAATTGCAGCACCGGCGCGTCACCTAGGGCGATCGCCACTTGGCCGGGCGTCTGCTCGGCCGAGAAGGCCAACCATTCGGCGACCCAGGGACAGGCGGGCGCGCCCGCCTCGTCCGGCGGCATCAGCCGCGCCAGCAGGCCCGCCGCCTGGGGCGTCGCCCATTGCAGCTCGCCCTCCGTATCCGTCGCGAGCAGGTAGCGACCGGCCTTGTCCAGCGCCGCCTGGGCGCTTTGGGTCCGCCGCGCCCCTGTCAGATGCACACGAATGCGGGCGATCACCTCGGCCAGTTGCAGCGGCTTGGTAACGTAATCGACGCCGCCGGCTTCCAGCCCGCGCACCACGTCCTCGCTCTCCGTCAAACCCGTCATGAAAATGATGGGAACGGCAGCGACGGCCGGATTGCGCTTCATCCGTCGGCAGGCCTCGAACCCGTCCATGCCGGGCATGACGGCGTCAATGAGGATGACGTCCGGCAGCACGCGCTCCAGCACGATCATCGCCGCCGCCGCCGACTGCGCCATCAGCACGGTATAGCCCGCGTCCTCCAACACCTCGTTCAGCACGCCCAGCGTGCCGGGCGTGTCGTCCACAACAAGAATGATGTCGCGGCGCTTCATGTCACGCCCTCGGTCCCGGCCATCTCGTCAAGCGCTGTCATGAAGGCGTCGAGCCGATAGTCGGCGATCAGCGCGCGGAGCGGCGTCAGCGTCGGGTCCAGGGCCGGCTGCTCCTCCACCAGCGCTTCCAGCCGCAGGCGGATGCCACGCACATAACCGATGGCGGCGAGTTCCCGCAGTTCAGCCAATTGCTGCGCCGTCAGATCCGCCCCCTCATCCGAGGCCGCCGGCAGCGCCTCCGTCTCAAGCCTCGTCCAGTCCAGACCCAGCACGCGGCCGATACTCTCCAGCAACAGGTCCAGCCGCACCGGCTTGGCCATGACATCGTCATGGAACTGGCCTTCGCGCGGGGCGGCTTCCAACTCGCGCGCATTGGCCGAGACGATGACGATGGGCGCCTTCGCCCGCGCCTCCTCCCGCAAGCGCTGAGCCAACTCCCAACCCGTAATGTCAGGCATCGACAGGTCGAGCAGGAACAGGTCCGGCCGCCATTGTTCGGTCAGCGCCAGGCATTCCGCCCCACCCGACGCGCCCACGACCGTGAAGCCCAGCGGCGTCAGCAGATCGAGCATGAGGGAGCGCTGCGTCGCGTCGTCGTCGGCCACCAGCACCGTCAGCCGCCGCCCGCGATAGCCGGTAATTTCCAGGGCGGGCGGGCTGGGTTTCAACGTCTCGGCCGCTTCCGACAGCATCAGCCGCAGACGGAAGCGACTGCCCTCGCCCAATGTGCTGGTCGCCGTCACCTCCCCACCCATGACCTCCGTCAGCAGCCGGACGATGGTCAGCCCCAGGCCGGTGCCCGGCACCGACTGATCGCCCGCACGCTGAAAAGGTTCGAAAATGCGGATGAGATCGGCCTCCGCGATACCGCGCCCGGTATCGGTGATGTCGAATTCCGCGACCTGGCTGCGGTAGCGGACGGTGAAGGTGACGCTGCCGACAGTCGTGAACTTGATGGCATTGGAGAGCAGGTTGATCAGCACCTGCCTCAGCCGATGCTCATCCGCATAGACCAGGCGTGGCAGCGGATCAGCCCGGTAATGCAGCGCTATGCCTTTGGTCTCGGCCTGCAGGCGCATCATCTGCACCAGATGATCGAGGAATTCCGGCAGGCGGATTTCATCTCGATAGAGCTCGATATGCCCGGCCTCGATCTTGGAAATATCGAGCAGACCGCCGATCAGCGCCGTCAGATGCTCGCCCGAGCGGCGGATGATGCGTAGGCCCTCGCGTTTGCGGGGCGGAATATCGGAATCCTTCTCCAGTAACTGGGCATAGCCGAGGATGGCGTTCAGCGGGCTGCGCAGTTCGTGGCTGATGCCGACGACATAACGGCTTTTGGCGCGACTGGCAGCCTCCGCCGTTTCCTTGGCACGCTGCAGGGCGGCGTCCGTCTGGCGATGGGCGCTGATCTCATCCAGCAGCAGCACGGTCTGACGGCGCGTCTCCTCCTCCGCCGCCCGCCGGCTTTCCTGGGCAAGAACGGCGAGCCAGGAGACGACGCCGCCGATCACCAGCATGACGAGGAAGGTCTTCCAGAAGGCGGCGGTGGCCGCCGCCTCGCTGATCGGACCGCTGCTGACGGTCTGCGCGTCGATCGCGATCAGCAGCAGACCGGTGCCGGCCGCGAACAGGAACAGCACGCCGATGAACCGCGCGACCCGCACCTGCATCAGCGCAATGACGGGCGCGGGCATGACGAAGCGGAAGCTTTTCGCGACCTGTTCGGCGACGCGTCCATGCGGCTTGCAGGCGTCATGGCAACGGGCGTCAAGCGAGCAGCAGAGCGAGCAGATGGGCCCGGTATAGACCGGGCAATAGGCCATATCCTCGGGCTCGAAGGCGTGCTCGCAGACCGAGCAGGCGATGGTCCCACGGGATGCCCAGGCGGCACGGCCCCGCCGGGCCAGATAAGTGCGGCCGCCAGTGCCCCAGGCGATCAGCGGGGCCATCACAAAGGCACCGCCGAAGGCGATGAAGGTCGATAGTGCCGCCGGCCCTGGCCCCAGAAGTCCGGCATAGGATGACAGCGAGACGATCACGGCAAACAGCATGGCGCCGACACCGACCGGATTGATGTCGAACAGATGCGCGCGCTTGAATTCGATGCCCTTGGGGCTGAGGCCAAGCCGCTTGTTCACCACCAGATCGGCGACCAGCGCCCCCATCCAGGCGGCGGCGACATTGGAATAGACCACCAGCGTATGCTGGATGGTCTTCGTCACCCCCGTTTCCATCAGCAGCAGCGCGATGACGATGTTGAAGATCAGCCAGATCACGCGGCCCGGATGGCTATGCGTCAGGCGCGAAAAGAAATTCGACCAGGCGAGCGAACCGGCATAGGCATTGGTGATATTGATCTTGACCTGGGAGATGATGACCAGCGCGCAGGTCAGCATGATGGCGACGGGCGGTGAGGCAATCGTCTCGAAAGCAAGCCGATACATCTGCGCCGGCTGCACGGCCTGGTCGGGCAGCATGCCGCTTTGCAGCGCCGCATAGGCCAGCAGCGATCCCGCCAGCAGCTTGATGACGTCGATCGCGATCCAGCCCGGACCGCCCAGGATCAACGCCGTCCACCAGCGCCTTGTGCCGATAGCGCTTTGCGGCGGCAGGAAGCGAATGAAATCCACCTGCTCAGCGGTTTGCGTGATCATGGCGAAGAGGATGGAGGCGGCAGCGCCGAAACCGGCCAGATCGAAACCGGTCGCCCTCGCATGTTCACCGCCGAAACGGGTCCAACCCGGCAGCCATTCGGGATGCATGACCAGCACGGCCAGGATCGGTACCAGGTTCAAAACGAACCAGATCGGCTGTGTCCAAAGCTGGAAGCGGCTGATGAAGGTGATGCCATGCGTCACCAGCGGCAGGATGACAATGGCGCATAGAATATAGCCGAGCCATTCCGGGACGCCGAAAAAGCTTTGCAGCATGGAAGCCAGAATGACCGCTTCGATGCCGAAAAATATGAAGGTGAAGGACGCATAGATCAGCGAGGTGATGGTCGAGCCGATATAGCCGAAACCCGCGCCACGGGTGAGCAGGTCGACATCCACCCCGGCGCGCGCGGCATGGGCGCAGATCGGAATGCTGATCAGGAAGATCATGATACTGACGAAGGCGATGGCCAGAATCGAATTCTGGAAGCCGTAGGCCAGCGTAATGGTGCCGCCGATCGCCTCCAGCGCCAGGAAAGACACAGCGCCCAGCGCCGTATTCGCGACCCGCAGCGCAGACCATTTACGCGCGCTTTTAGCGGTGAAGCGGAGGGCGTAATCCTCCAGCGTCTGGTTGGCGACCCAGCGGTTGTACTCCCGTCTGGTGCGGGTGATGCGCTGCCGCGCCAGACGCGCGGAGCCAGAAGGTGTCACTATCCTCACCGCGCCGCCTGCGTCAGAGACTGGGAAACAGTCATGGGAGTCCTATCAAAGCATAAGCCGCACGCCCGGTCATACGCGCTTTTGCGTATGGTCGCGGACGACCAGTCAACGCCACTCTCCGCCCCAGGTCGTATCTACCGACATGACGCTTCCTGGAAACGAGAGAGGAACTGAGACGATGACGGACGAAACGAAGCCGGCCCTGCCGGAAACCGACGCCGCCGCACCGCAGATCGAGATGGGCCGCCGCAGCCTGGGTGGCCTCGGCCTCGCCGCCGCTGCCGCCGCCACCATCGGCACCGCCGCCATCGGCACGGTCGCCACGACCCGCCCTGCGCGTGCGCAGGCCGCCGGCACCATCAAGGTCGGCATCATGCACTCCCTCTCCGGCACCATGGCCATCAGCGAGACGCCGCTGAAGGAAGTGATGCTGATGCTGATCGACCAGCAGAACGCCAATGGCGGCCTGCTCGGCCAGAAGCTGGAGGCGGTCGTCGTCGATCCGGCCTCCAACTGGCCGCTGTTCGCCGAGAAGGCCAAGCAGCTGCTGAGCGTCGATAAATGCGCCGCCGTCTTCGGCTGCTGGACCTCGGTGTCCCGCAAGTCCGTGCTGCCGGTCTTCGAGCAGCTGAACGGCATCCTGTTCTACCCGGTCCAATATGAGGGCCAGGAATGTAGCCGCAATATCTTCTATACCGGCGCCGCCCCGAACCAGCAGGCCATTCCGGCCGTCGACTATCTGATGAATACGATGCATGTGAAGCGCTGGGTCCTGGCCGGCACGGACTATGTCTATCCGCGCACCACGAACAAGATCCTGGAAGCCTATCTGAAGTCCAAGGGCGTTGCCTCCACGGACATCATGATCAACTACACGCCCTTCGGCTATTCCGATTGGCAGGGCATCGTCTCCCAGATCAAAAGCTTCGGGTCCTCCGGCGCCAAGACGGCCGTGGTCTCCACCATCAACGGCGACGCCAACGTGCCCTTCTACAAGGAACTCGGCAACCAGGGCATCAAGGCGACCGATATTCCGGTTGTCGCATTCTCGGTCGGCGAGCAGGAACTGGCCGGCATCGACACCAAGCCGCTGGTCGGCCATCTGGCCGCCTGGAACTATTTCGAAAGCGTCGACAGCCCGGCCAATACGCAGTTCATCGCCGACTTCAAGAAGTTCGCGAAGAACGACAAGCGCGTCACCAATGACCCGATGGAAGCCGCCTATATCGGCTTCAACATGTGGGTGAAGGCGGTCGAGAAGGCCAATACGACCGATACCGATGCGGTGATCGCGGCGCTGCCGGGCATCACGGCCGGCAATCTGTCGGGCGACTACTCCGCCATGATGCCGAACCATCACATCACCAAGCCCGTGCTGATCGGCGAAATCCAGGCCGACGGCCAGTTCAACATCGTCTACGAGACCCCGGGCACCGTCGTCGCCCAGCCCTGGTCGCCCTACCTGCCGGAATCCAAGGACTTGATCGGCGATTGGCTGCCGCCCATGAGCTGCGGCAACTACGACGTCGTCAAGGGTAAGTGCCTCGGCAGCAAGGCGAGCTAAACACTTAACCCGCTACCCCGCCACACCGATGAAAGCCGTCCCCCCCGGGTCTAGTCGACCACGCTCGTCCCGGGGGGCCTACCCGACGCAATGCCTGCTCACCGTGCAGGCGCCTAAACGGGTAGATCCGCGCAGCAAGCCCGCGCACGACAATGTAAACAGGAGCGCAGCCGTTGACCCAGCGTCTCGGACCTCACCCTTCCTGGCGCAGCGCCGGCCTCGCCTTGATTATCGCGCTGTTCGTCAGCCTGACCGTCACCCTCCCCGCCACGGGCGCCCATGCCCAGAGCGCGCCAACCTCCCAGACTGGTGCCGACCCTTACCTGGGCCTGACCAGCCGCAGCCTTGATGATGTCGTGAGCGCGGTTGACGCGATCTCGGTCTCAGGCGACGCGCGGGCCCGCAAAGTGCTGGATGCGCTCGGGAACAACCAGCTCTACACCTGGAAATATCCGCGCCCCGACCATGGGCTATTCATCCATGACACCGATGCCGGCGTCTGGCTGGATGCCCGCACGGGCGCCAAGATCCCGGCGCCTCCCTTTCTTCAGGTCCGTCGTATCGTCGCCAATGATATGGTGACGGGCGCGATTGCGACCGCCGAAGGCGTGCTGGACCTCTCCTCCCCCAATGCCGGCACGCGCCGGAAGGCCGCCGAAGCGATTTTCGAATCGCCGTCCGCCTCGACCTTGCCCATCGTGCAGCATGCGCTGGCGCATGAGCAGGACCCGCGCGTCCGTGCGACGCTGCTGCAGGCGGAAGCCGCAGATCAGCTCAGCCTGTCCACGACCGATCAGACAACGCAGCTTGCCGCCGTCAGCACCATCGCGGCGCGCGGCGATATGGCGGCGCGGAACGAGCTTGCCTCGCTGTCCGGCGCCCCGAAGGCGGTGGCAGTTGCGGCTGCCACCGCCATCAAACATATCGATTTCTCGCTCAAACTCTGGAGCTGGCTGGAAACGGTCTATTACGGCCTCAGCCTTGGTTCGGTGCTGCTGCTCGCCGCCGCCGGCCTTGCTATCACCTTCGGCGTCATGGGCGTCATCAACATGGCGCATGGCGAGATGGTGATGATCGGCGCCTATGCGACCTTCGTGGTGCAGCAGGTCTTCCGGGCCTATGCACCGGACCTGTTCGGCGCCAGCGTTATCGTCGCCATCCCGGTCGCCTTCGTCGTGGCCGGCGCCATCGGCATTCTGATCGAACGTTGCCTGATCCGCTTCCTGTATGGCCGGCCGCTGGAAACCCTGCTCGCCACCTGGGGTCTCAGCCTCGTGCTGCAGCAGGCCATACGCTCTGGCTTCGGCGCTGAGAACCAGAATGTCGCCACACCCGATTGGATGAGCGGCTTCTTCATGGTCGGCGGGTTGACGATCACGCTCAACCGTCTTTGCATCATCATCTTCGCCTTCGCGGTCGTCGGCGGGTTGATGGCGGTGATGCGCTTCACCCCACTCGGCCTGCGCATGCGGGCTGTCACACAGAACCGCCGCATGGCGGCCAGCATGGGCATCCGCACGCCTTGGATCGACGCCATGACCTTCGGTCTCGGCTCGGGCATCGCCGGCGTTGCCGGTGTGGCTTTGGCACAGATCGACAACGTCTCCCCCAATCTCGGCCAGAACTACATCATCGACAGTTTCATGGTCGTGGTCTTCGGCGGCGTCGGCAATCTGTGGGGCACCGTGCTGGCCGCGATGACCTTGGGGATTGTCAATAAAGGGCTGGAGCCGGTCGCCGGCGCCGTGCTGGGTAAGATCGTCGTGCTGGTCCTGATCATTCTGTTTATTCAGCGGCGTCCGCGCGGGTTGTTCCCGGTCAAGGGACGGGCGGTGGAAGCATGACCCGTCTTTCCCTCACCCTTACGCCGGTCATCATCATCGGCGTGGCGATCATCCTCGCCATCCTCAACCTCGCCACACCCGCAACCAGCGCGCTGCATGTCTCGGACTTCGTGGTCGGCCTCGCCGGCAAATATCTCTGCTACGCGCTGCTGGCACTCGCGGTCGACCTGGTCTGGGGTTTTGCCGGCATTCTGACGCTGGGACACGCTGCCTTCTTTGCCCTGGGTGGCTATTGCATGGGCATGTATCTGACGCGGGAGATCGGCGCGCGCGGCGTTTATGCCAATGCCAATCTGCCGGATTTCATGATCTTCATCGGCTGGAAGCAGCTGCCCTGGTATTGGCACGGCTTCGCCTGGTTCCCCTTCGCCATGGTGATGGTACTGGTGGTGCCGGCGATCCTGGCCGCCGTCTTCGGCTTCCTCGCCTTCCGCAGCCGCGTCTCGGGCGTCTATCTGTCGATCATCACCCAGGCGTTGACCTATGCGCTGCTGCTGGCCTTCTTCCGCAACGACATGGGCTTCGGCGGCAATAACGGGATGACCGATTTCAAGGACATCATCGGCTTCCCGCTTAACCGCAGCAGCACGACAACGGCGCTGATGGTGATCTCGGCCATCTTCACCGCTGCCGCTTTCCTCTTCGCCCGCTGGCTGGTCGGCAGCCGCTACGGCCAGGTTCTGGTCGCGGTGCGCGACGCCGAAAGCCGCACGCGCTTCCTGGGCTACCGGCCGGAATACTATAAGCTCGTGATCTGGGTGGTCTCGGCCGTCATCGCCGGCATCGGCGGCGCACTGTATGTGCCGCAGGTTGGCATCATCAACCCGGGCGAATTCGCGCCTGCGAATTCCATCGAAGCCGTGATCTGGGTCGCGGTCGGCGGACGCGGCACCTTGTCCGGCGCGATCCTTGGGGCAGTGCTCGTGAACTTCGGCAAGACGGTGCTGACCGGCGCATTGCCGGGCGCCTGGCTCTATGCGCTCGGCGGCCTGTTCATCCTCGTCACGCTCTTCATGCCACGCGGCATCATGGGCACCTTCGGGCGCCGGGCGGGTGCGGAGACAAGCCTGCCGACAGCGCATGAGAAGCAGGGCCTGGCCGCCATCGACGGCAAGGCCGCCGATCTCGCCGAAGCCGGCGCGGATATCGGCGACGGGGAGAAGACAGCATGAACGCGCAACCCATCGGCGCCGTCAGCGGCGATCTGCTTTATCTGAACGGCGTCAACAAAACCTTCGATGGTTTCAAGGCCATCAACAACCTGTCGCTGACCTTGGCGAAGGGTGAGATGCGCGCCGTCATCGGGCCGAATGGCGCGGGCAAAAGCACGATGATGGATATCATCACCGGCAAGACCAAGCCCGATACGGGACAGGTCATCTTCAGTGCCTCGACCGACCTGACGAAAATGGATGAGCCCGCCATCGCCAAGCTTGGCATCGGGCGGAAATTCCAGAAGCCGACGACCTTCGAGAACCATACCGTCTGGGACAATCTTCTGCTGGCGCTGGCCGGTGACCGGTCGCCCTGGTTCACGCTGCGGGCAAGGAAACAGAAGAGCGAGGCAGAGAAGATTGATTCTCTTCTGGAGACGATCCGGCTGACCGATCATCGTCATCGCCGCGCGGCCAATCTGTCCCACGGACAGAAGCAATGGCTGGAGATCGGCATGCTGCTGGCGCAGGACCCGGAGCTGCTGCTGGTCGACGAGCCCGTGGCCGGCATGACTGATGCCGAGACTGAACAGACGGCGCATCTGCTGCGCGACATCAACCGCACGCGGTCTGTTGTCGTTGTCGAGCATGACATGACCTTCGTGCGCGCCCTTGGCGTCAAGGTGACGGTGCTGCACGAAGGGTCGGTGCTGTCGGAAGGGTCGCTTGACCATGTCAGCGCCGATCCCAAAGTCATCGACGTGTATCTTGGCCGATAGGAGCGCGTGATGCTCGAAGTACAAAACGTCAATCTGCATTACGGCGCTGCCATCGCGCTGCGTGGCGTCTCCATCAAGGCAGAACTCGGCACGGTCACGTCCATTCTTGGCCGCAACGGTGTCGGCAAAACCAGCCTGCTGCGGGCGATTACCGGCGCGCATCCGATTTCGGGCGGCGATATCCGCTGGGAAGGCAGTAGCATCGCCAAGATGCCGGCCTATGAGCGCGCCAAGCGCGGCATCGCCTGGGTGCCGCAGGGCCGCGATATTTTTCCGCTGCTGACGGTGCGGGAAAATCTGGAAACCGGTTTCGCTGTCCTGCCCCGGCGCGAACGCAAAATCCCGGATGAGATTTTCGAGCTGTTCCCGATTCTGAAAAGCATGATGGGCCGGCGTGGCGGCGATCTGTCAGGCGGGCAGCAGCAGCAGCTCGCCATCGGCCGCGCGCTGGTCATGCGGCCGCGTCTGCTGGTGCTGGATGAGCCGACCGAGGGCATCCAGCCGAGCATCATCAAGGATATCGGCCGCGTCATTTCTCTTCTCCGCAGCCGTGGCACCATGGCGATCCTGCTGGTCGAGCAATATTACGATTTCGCCCATGAACTGGCGCAGACCCTGGCGGTGATGGATCGTGGTTCGATCGTCGTGGCCGGTGAGCGCGACAGCCTGGATGAGACGGAGGTGCGGAAGCATCTGTCGGTGTGAGCGGGTCATTGCCCAATCTCTCCCAGTCATCCGCGGACTCGTTCCGCGGACCTACCCGATCGGGCGCCCAGACAGCGTATCGGCGCTAAAGCGGGTGGATGCGCGGCATGAAGCCGCGCAAGACGAAAAAAGGGACGCACATGACATTGGAAGAGCCCGCGTCCCGGATGGCTCTGGATGCCGCTTCATGCGACAGAGGGTTGATGGATACGCCCGCCCTCTCGACTGCGCCTGCACTCGCCCCGGCCCCCCCCCAGCGCGCCTTCGGCCGCCTGCGCGTCGCCTTCAACCGGCGAGGCGAGGAGACCGTGCTGGCCGTACTACGACAGGAAGGCTGCTTCAAAGCGCGCCAGCCGCGCCCCGAGCCCGGCGGCATTCCCGAAACCGTGCTGCTCAATACCTCAGGCGGGATTACCGGCGGGGATGATCTGGCGGCCAGGATCGAGGCCGAGGACGGCACCCATTTCGTCGTCACCACGCAGGCGGCCGAACGCTACTACAAAGCCAGCCCCGCCTCCCCACCTGCCACCATCCGCTCGGACCTCAGGGTCGAAGACGGGGCGCTGCTGGAATGGCTGCCGCAGGAGACGATCCTGTTCGACCGCTGCCGGGTCGACCGGACGCTGTCCGTCGATCTGGCGCCCGGCGCCCGTTTCCTGGGCGTCGAAAGCCTCATCTTCGGGCGGCAGGCGATGGGTGAGACTGTGGACGAGATCAGCCTGCGCGACCGCATCATCATCCGGCACGGCGGAAAGCTGATCCTGCATGACGCGACCCGGCTTGAGGGTGAGGTCGCCACGCTGATGGCGCGCGCCAGCACCTTCGCCGACGCCCGTGCCATGGCGACCATCGTCGCGGTGCGCCCGGATGCCGGGGATTTTGTGGAGCCTTTGCGGGCGGCCCTTGGCCAAGGGCTACTGCCGGACCATAGTCTGGAAGCTGGCGTCTCGGCCTGGAATGGCCTTGTTCTTGCGAGACTGCTGGCGACGGATGGTGCGACCCTACGCAGGGCGGTGATGGCGGCGCTGGATATTCTACGAGCCGGCGCACCGCTGCCGCGCGTATGGCAATTGTGAAGGGAGAGAGTTTCAGGTGAACCTGACGCCCAGAGAAAAAGACAAGCTGCTCATTGCCATGGCCGCCAATGTCGCGCGCCGCCGGCTGGAGCGTGGCGTGGTGCTCAACTACCCGGAAGCGATCGCGCTGATCACCGATTTCGTGGTCGAAGGGGCGCGTGACGGCCGCACCGTCGCCGATCTGATGGAAGCGGGCGCGCATGTCATCACCCGCGCGCAGGTCATGGAGGGAATCCCCGAGATGATCCATGACGTGCAGGTGGAAGCGACCTTCCCCGACGGCACCAAGCTCGTCACCGTTCACCAGCCGATCCGCTGAAGGAGACGCCCATGATCCCCGGAGAACTCATCCCAGCGGCCGGCGATATTGAGATCAATGTCGGCGCCAAGGAACTGAGACTGACCGTCGCCAATACTGGGGACCGTCCGGTGCAGGTCGGCAGCCATTATCATTTCGCGGAAACCAATCCCGGCCTGCAATTCGACCGCGCGGCCGCACGCGGCTATCGGCTGGATATTCCGGCGGGAACAGCCGTGCGCTTCGAGCCCGGGCAGTCGCGCGAAGTCGTGCTGATCCCCATCAGCGGCGCCCGCGTCATCTACGGTTTCCGGGGCGATGTCTCCGGCAGTTTGGAAGGCTGACATCATGGCCCGCATGTCCCGCCACGCCTATGCGCATATGTTCGGCCCGACGGTGGGCGACCGCGTGCGGCTGGCCGATACCGAATTGTTCGTCGAGGTCGAGCGTGATTTCACGACCTATGGCGAGGAAGTGAAATTCGGCGGCGGCAAGGTCATTCGTGACGGCATGGGCCAGTCCCAGGTCACGAATGCGGCCGGCGCCGCCGATACCGTCATCACCAATGCGCTGATCATCGACCATTGGGGCATCGTCAAAGCCGATGTCGCGCTGAAGGGCGGGCGCATCGCCGGCATCGGCAAGGCCGGCAACCCGGATACGCAGCCCAATGTCACTATCATCATCGGGCCGGGCACCGAGATCATTGCCGGCGAAGGCCGAATTCTGACGGCCGGTGGCTTCGACAGCCATATCCATTTCATCTGCCCGCAGCAGGTGGATGAGGCGCTGTCATCCGGCCTGACCACCATGCTGGGCGGCGGCACCGGCCCCGCCACCGGCACGGCGGCGACCACCTGCACGCCCGGCCCTTTCCACCTCGCGCGCATGCTGCAGGCGGCGGAAGGCCTGCCGATGAACCTTGCCTTCGCGGGCAAGGGCAATGCGTCGCGGCCGGAAGCGCTGGAGGAGATGATCCGCGCTGGCGCCTGCGCGCTGAAGCTGCATGAGGATTGGGGCACCACGCCCGCCGCCATCGACAACTGCCTGACGGTCGCGGACCGCTTCGACGTTCAGGTCATGATCCATACGGATACGCTGAACGAAAGCGGCTTCGTGGAGGATTCAATCGCCGCCATCGGCGGGCGCACCATCCATGCCTATCACACCGAAGGCGCGGGCGGCGGCCATGCGCCGGATATCATCCGCGTCGCCGGCCTGCCGAACGTCATTCCGTCCAGCACGAACCCGACGCGCCCCTATACGCGCAACACGCTGGATGAGCATCTCGATATGCTCATGGTGTGTCATCACCTGGACCCAGAAATCCCCGAGGATATCGCCTTCGCGGAAAGCCGCATCCGGCGGGAGACGATCGCGGCCGAGGATATCCTGCACGATATCGGCGCCTTCTCGATCATCAGTTCCGACAGCCAGGCCATGGGCCGCGTGGGCGAGGTGATTACCCGCACCTGGCAGACGGCGCATAAGATGAAGGTGCAGCGTGGGTCTTTGCCCGGTGACGGTGCGGCCGACAATGCGCGCGTAAAACGCTATATCGCGAAATACACGATCAACCCGGCCATCGCGCATGGCATTTCCGAGCATGTCGGCTCGATCGAAATCGGCAAGCTGGCTGATCTCGTGTTGTGGACACCGGCTTTCTTTGGCGTGAAGCCGGACATGGTGCTGAAATCCGGCACCATCGCCATGGCGATGATGGGCGACCCGAATGCGTCCATCCCGACGCCGCAGCCCGTGCATAGCCGGCCGATGTTCGGCAATTTCGGCCGCTCGCTGACGCTCTCCTCCGTGCTGTTCGTCTCGGGTGCGGCGATCGACGCCGATCTTGGGACGCAGCTTGGCCTGTCGCGGGAATTGGTCGCGGTGAACAATACGCGTGGCGGCATCGGCAAGGCGAGCATGGTGCATAATGATGCGACGCCGGATATCGAGGTTGATCCGGAAACCTATGAAGTGCGCGCGGACGGCGTTCTGCTCACCTGCGAACCGGCGACTGTGCTGCCGATGGCGCAGCGGTATTTTCTGTTCTGATGATGAGGGCTTGCCACTTCACAATCGTCATCCCTGGCCTTGTGCCGGGGATCTACCCGCCTGGGCGCCTTCACGGAGAAGCCGGGACAAGCCCTTCCTGTATCGTCACGCTCGGGCTTGACCCGAGGGTCCACTCGTACGCTTGGGCGCCGCAGCGCATGGATGCCCGGGTCAAGCCCGGGCATGACGAGATGGGGTTCGGGGATGAGCTGGCGAGCGTGACTATGGAAAAGAAAAATGCGCGCCACTGAATACCTTGCCGCAGGCTCCTGGAAACCAGCCGATGCGGCAGACGCCGTGCTGCTGGACCATGACCATCGGCACCGCCGCCGCTTTTTGCTTAAGACTTTGTCTGGTCAGGAATGCCTGCTTGATCTCGCGCAGGCCGTCGCGCTGAAACATGGCGACGGCTTGAAGCTGGAGGATGGCCGTATCCTCGCCGTGCAGGCCATGCCGGAACGTGTGCTGGATATCCATGCCCATGACGAAGACGCGCTGATGCGCATCGCTTGGCACTTAGGCAACCGGCATCTGCCGGTGCAGTTCCTGCCCGGCGAAATCCGCATCCGCTACGATCATGTGATCGCGGAGATGGTGGAGCTTCTCGGCGGCCATGCCGAGGAAAATGAAGCGCCCTTCGACCCTGAATCCGGCGCCTATGCGCCGGGTACCGGCGGCGGGCATCACCACCACCATGGCGACGACGACCATGACCATGGTCACCACCATCACCATGACTGAGCCAGCCTCCCTCAGCGACGACGGCTTTCTGAAGCTGTTGACCTGGCTGTCGCCTGCCTTCCCGACCGGCGGTTTCGCCTATAGCCATGGCATCGAATGGGCCGTGGAAACGGGCGATGCTAAATCAACCGCCGGCATCGTCGGCTGGATCGTCGATATTCTGGAGCAGGGCAGCGGACGGACGGATGCCATTCTGCTGCGCCACGCGCATCGCGCGGCGGGTGACGCCGAAGCCCTGGCCGAAATCGCAGCGCTTGCGGCAGCCCTGCCCGGCTGTCGCGAACGGCTGCTGGAAACGACCGCTCAGGGCAATGCCTTCATCGCCGCCGCGCGCGCCTGGCCGCATCCGATCCTGCAACAGCTTGGCGATGACATCGCCTATCCGGTCGCGGTCGGCGCCATCGCGGCCAGCCACGGCATTGCCGAGGAACGCGCGACCTTGGGCTTTCTGCACACTTTCGCCGCCAATCTGGTCTCGTCCGCCGTGCGCATCATTCCGCTCGGACAACAGGCCGGTTTGCGCATTCTGGCGGCGCTGGAACCCGTTCTGGTCGCGGTCTGCAACGACAGCCGCCACCAGACGCTCGACGATATCGGCAGCAGCAGCATCCGCGCCGATCTCGCGGCCATGCATCACGAAACCCAATATACGAGGTTATTCCGCACATGAGTTCTTCGCCCCACGGCCCGCTTCGCGTGGGCATCGGCGGTCCTGTCGGCACCGGCAAGACCGCTCTCATGGATGCGCTGTGCAAGACGTTGCGCGATACCTACAATATCGCGGCGATCACCAACGACATCTACACCAAGGAAGATGCGGAGTTCCTGACGCGCGCCGGCAGCCTGACGCCCGACCGCATCCTGGGGATTGAGACCGGTGGCTGCCCGCATACCGCCATCCGTGAAGATGCCAGCATCAACCTTGCCGGCGTCTCCGACCTCAACAAGCGCTTTCCCGGCCTGGACGTGATCCTGATCGAAAGCGGCGGCGACAATCTGGCAGCGACCTTCAGCCCCGAGCTCGCCGATATCACGATCTATGTCATCGACGTCTCGGCCGGCGACAAGATCCCGCGCAAGGGCGGACCGGGCATTACCCGCAGCGATCTGCTGGTCATCAACAAGATCGATCTGGCGCCCTATGTCGGTGCCAGCCTGGACGTGATGGATCGCGATTCGCGAAAGATGCGCGGTGAGCGGCCCTTCGTCTTCACCAATATCCGTGCAGGACAAGGGGTGGCCGATATCGCGGCCTTCATCGAGCGCCACGGCGGTCTTTCGCGGGCGGCTTAGTTTTTATCGCGTCATCCCCGGCCTTATGGCTGGCGGAAATTGTCAAAACCCTGGCGCATTCAGCCATTCCTCTGAGGAGCGATTCCCGTCTAGGCTCAGCCGGAATGGTCAATGTCGCCAATATCGTTGCGCGTCAGCCTTTGCTCCAGCCCACCGCCCAGGTGCTGGCCGCAGGTGCTGTGGCTGGCATTCTGACAATGGCGGTCAGCAGTTTCGGCCTGTTCGATATGCCTCTGATGGCCGGTTGCGGCCCCGGCATGCTGCAGGCGAGCCTGGCCGTCGCACTGCGCGTGACGGCCAGCATGGTCGTCATCGGCATCCTGACCGCGCGCCCTCAGATGATCTGTTCGCGTCAGGGGCTGCTGACGCTGGCCGCTTGGATTCTGGGCCTGACGGTTTTTGCCGTCCTTGATCAGCACGCAGTGACGATCAGCCTGACGCTGACCGATCCTCTCGCAGGACCGTTGCTGCGTGCGACGCCTCTGCTGGTCGGACTGCTCGCCGCTTCCCTCGCACCGCGGGGTCAGAAAATCTGCATCGCCGCAATGATCGTCATGACCCATGCCGGTCTCATGACTTGGCCCTGGATGGCCCTCTGCGCCGCGCTGACCGCCTGGACCGAGACCAGGCGCAGCCGCGAATGTGGCCTGCGCCGGTCGCAACGCCCCCGACTTTCTGTTTGAGTTTCCGCTGCTTAGACTGATCCCACCTAGGCGGATGGAGGCTGAATTGGCTGAAACGCTGAAAGCGTCTCTGGCTGCGTTTATGACGCGCCTGCCCGGGCCACCGGATGCTGTTTGGCCCGAGGGCGTGCCTTTCGCCGATGCCTTCCGACACGGAACCATGTCCGTCGAAATCTTCGCGCCCCGCGGCACCGACCGGCAAGCGCCGCATGCGCAGGATGAGCTTTACGTCGTCGTCAGCGGCCAGGCGCGTTTCGACCACAACGGCGTCGTCATGACGGCCGAGACCGGCGACGTGCTGTTCGTACCCGCCGGCGATCCGCATTTCTTTCTCGATATGAGCGCGGATTTCGCGACCTGGGTCATTTTCTGGGGACCCCGCGGCGGCGAGAAGGATGCGCCGTCATGACCGATCATTTCATCCGGGCGGAGCCGGGCGATCTGGAGTCGATCATCACCCTCACCCATGCGGCCTACCTGCCCTATACGGTCATGCTCGGTGCACCACCTTTGCCGGTCACGACAGATTACGCGCCGCGCATCGCGGCTGGCGAAGTCTGGCTGCTACACCGCGGCGACGCGGTCGGCAGCGACCCCGTCGCGCTGACCGGTCTGCTTGTCCTGGAGCTGCACGAGGATCACGGCATGATCTACAGCGTCGCCGTCGCCCCCGGCTTTCAGGGACAAGGGCATGGCGTGCGTCTGCTGCGCCATGCCGAAAAGCTGGTGCGCGACGCCGGCCATGGCGAAATCCGGCTTTATACGAATGCGCGGATGGAGCGGAACATCGCCCTTTATCAATCCTTCGGCTATCGCGAGACCGGACGCCGCCCCAACCCTCATCGTCCCGGTTGGTTCATCGTCGACATGGCCAAGCCCCTCAGCCGCCCGCCTTGGCAGGGTAATTGCACCTGATCCGCAAGCGATAGAGGGAGCATGAGCCTTGAAGCGGATTGCCATTGTCGGTGCCGGCGTCACGGGCATCACCACCGCCTATAGTCTGTTGAAGCGAGGCTTTGACGTGACGGTCTTTGACCGCCACCGCTATGCCGGGATGGAGACGTCCTTCGCCAATGGCGGCCAGCTTTCGGCCAGCAATGCGGAAGTGTGGAATTCCTGGGCGACCCTCTTCAAAGGCGTCAAATGGATGCTGAAGACGGATGCGCCTCTGCTCGTGAACCCGGCACCCTCCTGGCATAAATACAGCTGGATGGCGGAATTCGTCGCCCAGATCCCGCATTATCGCCGCAATACGATCGAAACCGTGAAGCTCGCCATCGCCTCCCGCCGTTTTCTGGATGAGACGGCCGAGACGGAAGGCATCGATTTCGACCGCGAGCCGCGCGGCATCCTGCATATCTATCGCGATAAGAAGAGTTTCGACGGTGCTGCCCGCGTCAACAAGCTCTATGCCGAAGGCGGGCTAGATCGTGTCGCTGTGACGCCCGCGGAAATCCGCGCCATCGAACCCGCGCTGAGCGGGGATTTCTACGGCGGCTTCTTTACGGAATCAGACTACACCGGCGACATCCACAGCTTCACGCGCGGTCTGGCTGCCGTCTGCGCCAAACGCGGCGCGACCTTCCACCACGATGTCACGGTCGGGCAATTGGAACACACTCAGGCAGGCGTCGATGTGACCTGGACGCCAGCCCATGCTTCCGGACCCGTGGAAAAAGAAAGATTTGACGGCATTGTGATCTGCGCCGGTGTCGCGAGCAGGCAATTCGCGGCTCAGCTGGGCGACCGCGTCAACATCTACCCGGTGAAGGGCTATTCCATCACCATCCCGCTGATCGGGCCGGAAAGCCGCCGCGCCGCACCCTGGGTCAGCCTGCTGGACGATGGCGCCAAGATCGTTTCCAGCCGCTACGAAGACCGGCTGCGCGTCGCCGGCACGGCGGAGTTCAACGGCTATAACCGCGATATCCGCGCGGACCGCATCCGCCCGCTGGAACATTGGACGCGGCAACTCTTCCCCGGCATTGATACCAGCGGTGCCATTCCCTGGGCCGGGCTCAGGCCGATGCTGCCGAGCATGCTACCGCGTGTGGGGCCGGGCCGGGCGCCAGGGGTCTTCTACAATACGGGCCATGGCCATCTCGGTTGGACGCTCTCTGCTGTGACCGCCGAAATGGTTGCCGACAGCATCATGAATAACGCCGCGCTTGGCGCTTCCCAGGCGCCGGGCATGACGATGCCCAAGCCGCGTCAGGCGGGGCCAACTCAGGCGGCGGGCTGAGAGCCAGCCAGGGTGATCCGATTGCGGCCATCGGTTTTGCTTTGGTAGAGCGCAGCATCGGCGAGCGCGACCAGCTGTTCCACCGTCGCTGCACCTCCCGGCACCGCATTCGCAACACCCACGCTGATCGTGACCACACCATGAATCGGCGCGTGCTCGATCGCCAAGGATGCAAGCTGTGCCTGGATCTTTTCGGCAATCAGCATGGCGCCATCACGATGCGTGTCCGGCAGGACGACTGCGAATTCCTCCCCGCCATAGCGCGCCGCGATATCGCCGGGCCGGCGTATCGTTTCCTCGATGCAGCGGGCAAGCATGCGCAGCACATTGTCGCCGGATTGATGGCCGTAGTGATCGTTATATTGCTTGAAATAGTCAGCATCGATCATCAGCAGCGAGATCGGCTTCAACGACCGCCGGCAACGCCGCCATTCCCGCGCGATATTCTCGTCGAAACCGCGTCTGTTCAATAGCGCTGTCAACTGGTCGGTGCGGGCAAGCTCCTCCAGCTGATGGTTCAATTCGTGCAACTGCCGATCCTGCAACAGTTTGCTGCGAAGCTGCTGAATGACGGCGACCGTCAGCGCCACCACAACCACCGCCAGAAAGCCGACCGCGACCAGTAGCACGATGGCGCGTTCGTTCCAGCCCTGGAAGATGTCTTCCTTCGAGAGACCAACGAACACAAACAGCGGCAGATCACCGACGCGGCTTGCGGTGACAAGGCGGTAATTGCCGTCTATGGCCGACTTACGCTCGTCGTGAAAAATCGCGCCGGGCTTTTGATGTTCCAATGCCGCTGGGACAGGGATCGGAAGACAGAGCTTGTCCGGCGGCAAAGGCTGGCGTGCCAGCAGGATATGGTTGGCGTCGATCAGCCCGATAATGCCACGATCCCCAAGTTTGATCTGGCTAAAGACGCCCTGAATCCATGACATGGGCAGCATAGCGATGACATTGAGGGGCTGGCCCAGTCGTGGATCGCGCACCCTACGGATCAACGCGACCTCCGGCTCATGCGGCCGCGCCTTGACGACACTGCTGATGCCGAGCCCGTTGCTGCCGAAGCTTGCCGTTGCCAGCACGTTCGGAAGAGCCCGCACATATTTGCTGGTGATTTCAGGACGGGAACTGATGAGTACCTGCCCGGTGGCATTCACGATAATGATATCGCCGGCACTTTCCCGCTCCGCGAGACCACCAAAGAGAGTCTCGGCATCCGGCAGCACGCCGTCTTGAACAGAGGGCGATGCCAGTGTGGAGACGATGTCCTGCAAACGGATATCGTAGCGGCTGATCTCGATTTCGACGGTTTGTTCGGCCAGGACGAGAATATTCTCGGCCATCAAATTGGCGCGATAAATGAGATCGGCCCGGGCTTCGAGCAGAACCAGAATACAGCCAGCGATGAGGACGACAATCGCCACGCCGATGACCGCGGCGATCCCACGAAAGGATACCAACCCGGCGGCAAAGTCAGACTTCAGCTTTGCCTCAGGCATCGCCCAACGTCTCGGTTTCCCACTCAATGCCACCGCAGCCGCCGTCATGGCATCTCAGGGCGGTCTTTATTAACGGCTTGAGAGCGCATCGCCAAATCGGCGGACGCTGATTTGGCGCGACGAGGGTCCGGAGACTGCTTTGGAGACCATGCTGCCCCGCGGATGAACCGACGAGGCAGCCGGTCAGCGGACCTTACTGGTCGCGCTCGTCCGAGTCCTTCTCGACCTCGATCTCCGTCTCGATCGCATCATCGTCATCGTCAAGATCGGCGCTCTCGTCGAGCACGTCGTCATCCTCGGCGATCTCTTCGGCCTCGACGGCCTCGACATCGCCCTCTTCTTCACGCGCAGCCGGGACCGGCTTCTTCAAGCGCCGGTCATCGACCGGCGTACCACCACGCTTCAGGCGCGGCTGTTCGGGCGGCTGTTCGGTACCGCATTTCGGGCAGCTGGGCGTCGCCTTGCCCAAATCGTAGAAGCGTGTCCCGCAGGAGACGCAGGTGCGCTTTGCGCCTAGTTCAGGCTTAACCATCGGGAGCCTCGTCAGGGTAGCCGGGTTCGGAAAGGGGGCGGCCTTGCCATCCCCGGAGCGCGCTGTCAAACCCCGTTTCTTCGCATTTGCCTTACCCGCGTCAAGAGAAGCCGATGGATCATTCCCCAAAGACCGCCCAGACAGCGGCACAACCCCTGACAAGCCGGCCGGGAACGACCCCTCTGGCGGGCCAGATTCGCGTGCCCGGCGACAAATCCATCAGCCATCGCGCCCTGATGTTCGGGGCGCTCGCCGATGGCGAGACTCGCATCACCGGTCTGCTGGAAGGCGAGGACGTGCTGCGCACCGCCGACGCCATGCGGGCGCTGGGCGCGGACGTGACGCAGCTTGGCGCCGGCCAATGGCATGTCCGCGGTCAGGGACGTGGCCGCCTGCAGGAGCCGAAAGACGTGCTCGATATGGGCAATTCCGGCACGGCGGCGCGGCTGATCTGCGGCATTCTGGCCAGCCACCCGATTTTCGCTGTGCTGACGGGGGACGGCAGCCTGCGCAGCCGGCCGATGAAACGCGTCACCGACCCGCTGTCCGGCATCGGCGCCCGATTCGCGGGCCGCGCCGGCGGGCGCCTGCCTTTGGCGATCGAAGGCACGGCCACGCCGACGCCGCTCGTCTACCGTCTGCCTGTCGCCTCAGCCCAGGTGAAGTCCGCGATCCTCCTCGCCGGCCTCAATGCCGAGGGCGAGACGGTCGTGGAAGAACCCGAGGCAACTCGCGACCATACCGAAAACATGCTCCGCCATTTCGGCGCGACCGTCTCGGTCGAAGTTCAAGGCCATGGGCGTGTGGTTCGTCTAGTCGGCAAGCCTCGCCTGACCGCCGCCGATATCGTGGTGCCGGGCGATCCGTCCTCGGCGGCCTTTCCCATCATCGCGGTGCTGATCGTGCCGGGCTCTGCCGTCACCATCGATAATGTCGGCCTCAACCCGCTCCGCACGGGCCTGTTCACGACATTGCAGGAGATGGGCGCAGACCTGACGGTCGCCAATGAGCGCATCGAAGGTGGCGAACCCGTGGGCGATCTCATCATCCGTGCCGGCGCGCTGCAGGCGGTCGAGGTGCCGCGCAGCCGCGTGCCCAGCATGGTCGATGAATTTCCGGTCCTCGCGGTCGCCGCGGCCTTTGCGAGCGGCACCAGCCGGTTCCGCGGCCTGTCCGAATTGCGGGTGAAGGAAAGCGACCGCCTGACCGCCACGGCCGCCCTGCTCTCGGTCAATGGCGTCAGTGTCGAGATCGAGGGCGACGACCTTGTCATCCACGGCAGCGGGGGAAAGCCACCCGCCGGTGGCGGCAAGGTCGAAACGCATATGGACCATCGCATTGCGATGTCGGCTCTCGTGCTGGGCCTCGGCACGGCAGCCCCGGTCACCGTCGATGACGCCGCCTTTATCGAAACCAGTTTCCCGCATTTCGCGGACCTGATGCGCGGCCTCGGCGCGGATATCGTCTCCGCATGAGCGACGGATTGCATAGCCTTGACGACCGCCCGCTGACGGTCGCGATCGACGGGCCGGCTGCCTCGGGCAAGGGTACTTTGGCCAAGCGTCTGGCAGTTTTGCTCGGCGTGCCGCATCTCGATACCGGTCTGCTCTACCGCGCGGTCGGGCGCCGCGTGCTGGACGACGGCGCCGACCCTGCCGATGCCGAAGCAGCCACGGCCGCGGCCGTCGCCCTTGTGCCGGCGGATCTCGGGCGCAGCGATCTGCGCGGGCCCGTGGCGGATGCCGCCGCCGCCAAGGTCGCCTCCGTACCCGGCGTGCGCGCGGCCCTGCTGGAATTTCAGCGGCGCTTTGCGCAGAGCGGTGCCGTGTTGGACGGGCGCGATATCGGCACCGTGGTGCTGCCGGACGCCCAGGTGAAGCTTTTCGTCACCGCCGGGCTTGATGTCCGCGCCCGGCGCCGGCATCAGGAACTGATGGCGCGCGGTGGCAATGTCCCCGATTTTGAGATGATCCGCGCGGAAATGGCCGCGCGGGACGAAGCTGACCGCACACGGGCCGCGGCCCCTTTGCGCCCAGCCGATGACGCAGCGATTCTCGATACGAGCAGCCTGGACGCGAGTGAAGCGCTGGCGCGGGCGGAAGCGATCATTCGTTGGAAGCTTGGCGTATAAGCGCCTATCGGCCGGTCGCGCCGAGATTGCAAAGGCGATGCGTCCATAATCGCGTGGCTTTTGCTTGACTCGTAGCCCACTCGGCGTATGTCTCCGCCCAAACCGCGTGCGTGGTGATTGCGCGCAGACGGTTCGCTCTTTCAACCGGTCCGCAAGATCTGCGGGCAAGCCGTGTCGGCCGGGGATCGTCCCTTAAGGCCCAGATGCGCAGACCCTGTGCGGCTCCTCCTGGTGCCGCACGCTTCTGATCAAGGACAGAAACAGCCACATGTCAGCCAGTTCCGACCTCCGCCCACGCGATATGTCCGCGGAGGAGGATTTTGCGTCCCTTCTCGATGAAACCCTCGGCCGTGACACCGGCTTCGACGGTTCCGTCGTCTCCGGCCGCGTGCTTCGCGTCACCGACGATGCCGTCATCGTCGATGTCGGCCTGAAGAGCGAAGGCCGCGTCCCCCTCAAGGAATTCGGCCCGCCGGGCCAGAAGCCGGAAGTCGCCATCGGCGACGTCGTCGAGCTTTATGTGGAGCGTTACGAGGACCGCGACGGTTCCATCGTGCTGTCCCGCGAGAAGGCCCGCCGGGAAGAGTCTTGGACGAATCTTGAGAAGGCCCACGCTGCCAACCAGCGCGTGAACGGCACGATCTACAGCCGCGTCAAGGGTGGCTTCACCGTCGACCTCGGCGGCGCTGTGGCGTTCCTGCCGGGCAGCCAGGTCGATATCCGCCCCGTGCGCGACGTCGGGCCCCTGATGGGCACCCCGCAGCCGTTCCAGATCCTGAAGATGGATCGCGCTCGCGGCAATATCGTGGTGTCGCGCCGCGCCGTTCTGGAAGAGACCCGTGCGGAGCAGCGCAGCGAGCTGATCCAGGGCCTGAAGGAAGGCATGGTGCTCGACGGCGTTGTGAAGAACATCACCGATTACGGCGCTTTCGTCGATCTGGGCGGTGTGGACGGCCTGCTGCATGTCACCGACATCGCCTGGCGCCGCATCAACCACCCGAGCGAAGCTCTGCAGATCGGCCAGCCCGTCAAGGTGCAGGTCATCCGCTTCAACCAAGAGACCCAGCGTATCAGCCTCGGCATGAAGCAGCTTGAGATTGATCCGTGGGAAGGTGTCGCGGCCAAGTATCCGCCGGGCGCGAAGTTCACCGGCCGCGTGACGAACATCACCGACTACGGCGCCTTCGTGGAGCTGGAGCCGGGCGTCGAAGGTCTGGTGCACGTTTCCGAAATGTCCTGGACGAAGAAGAACGTCCATCCGGGCAAGATCGTGGCCACCAGCCAGGAAGTCGACGTGCTGGTGCTGGACGTGGATGCGTCCAAGCGCCGTATCTCCCTCGGCCTCAAGCAGGTTCAGCGCAACCCGTGGGAGCAGTTCGTCGAGGAGCATCCGGTCGGTACCGAGATCGAAGGCGAAATCCGCAACATCACGGAATTCGGCCTCTTCATCGCGATCACCGCGGATATCGACGGCATGGCCCACATGTCCGACCTGTCCTGGGACGAAGCCGGCGAGCAGGCGATCACCCGCTTCGAGAAGGGCAATGTCATCAAGGCGAAGGTTCTCGACGTCGATGTCGAGAAGGAACGCATCAGCCTCGGCATCAAGCAACTGCGTGATGATCCGGCGGCCGGCGTGTTCGATCGCGTCCACAAGGGCGACATCGTCACCTGCGTCGTGACGGCCGTGCAGGCCAATGGCGTCGAAGTCTCGGTCGACGAAGTCCTGACGGGCTTCATCCGCCGCGCCGAACTCGCCCGCGACAAGGGCGACCAGCGCCCCGACCGCTTCGCCGTCGGCGAAAAGGTCGATGCCAAGATCATCTCGGTGGACCGTGCTGCCCGCAAGCTCGCGCTCACCATTCGCGGCAAGGAAATGGACGAGGACAAGCAGGCCGTTCAGGAATACGGCTCTGCCGACTCCGGCGCTTCGCTTGGTGACATCCTGGGTGCGGCGATCCGTCGCCGTAACCAGCAGACCGACTGACCAAGGCTAATCTCTCGACCTGGGCTCTAGGGCCTGGGTAGATAGGGGCCGCGGGTGGTGCGACAGCACTGCCCGCGGCCTTTTTCGTTTGGGTTGGATAAAACGCGCATGAGCCTGGAAACCGATCTCATCCTCGACCGGCATCGGCTGAAGCGCCGGCTGATCACCTGGCGCGTGATCGCGATCCTGGCCGTGCTATTCGCGGCTCTCGCCGTCATCGGTCGCGCCGATTTCCAACTGCCCGGCGACCGCTATGTCGCGGTGCTGCACGTGAACGGCATCATCACCGATGACGAGAAGCGCGTGCGCGCCGTCTCCCGCCTCGCCGGTGACAGTGACGTTGCGGCACTGATGGTGGAGATCGATAGCCCCGGCGGTTCCGTCGCGGGCGGCGAAGCGCTGCATGATGCCGTCGCCCGGGTGGCGGCGGTAAAGCCGGTCGTCACCGTCATGGGCGGCACGGCGGCCTCCGCCGGTTATATGATCGCGGTGCCGGCGGCCCGCATCTTCGCGCGCAATGCGACCATCACCGGCTCGATCGGCGTCATTATGGAGGCGCCGGAATTCTCCGGCCTACTGGATAAGCTTGGCATCGACGTGCAGACCCTTGTCTCCGGCCCGCTCAAAGGCCAACCCAGCTTCTCGGCGCCGATGACGCCCGCCGGCCATGTCGCACTGCAATCCCTGCTCATGGACCTGTATGACCAGTTCGTCGGCATGGTGGCCGATGGGCGCCATATGAGCGTCGATGACGTCCGCAAACTGGCCGACGGCCGCGCCTATACCGGCCGTCAGGCAATCGGGTTGCACTTGGTGGACCAGATCGGCGGGGAGGATGACGCCCGTGCCTGGTTGGCCTCGGCGAAAGGAATCCCCGCGAGCCTGCCCTTGCGCGATGTGCATCTGCGAAAGAAGGGCGTTTCGCTTTTCGGAATTCGGCTGAACGGATTAGCTAATCTCTTGTTTTCCCAGACAGTTCCGCTTGACGGCGCGGTGGCACTCTGGCAGCCTTCGACTGACTGACACGCCTTGGACGACGGGTCGGCACCGTGGCCTCGTCTTGGCGACTAGCGACGTGACGTTCCGCTGAGAAAAGGGTGAAGGCCAGCCGCATGACGAAGTCTGAGCTGATCGCCGCACTCGCTGAAGCCAATCAGCACCTCACCGCCAAGGATGTGGAAACGATCGTCGGCACCATTTTCGACCAGATCAGCGTCGCCCTGGCGCGCGGGGAACGGGTGGAGCTGCGCGGGTTTGGCGCCTTCACCGTGAAGCAGCGCGTGGCACGCACCGGCCGCAACCCGCGCACGGGCGAGGCAGTCGCGGTGGATGAGAAGGTCGTGCCCTTCTTCAAGGCCGGCAAGGAACTGCGCAGCCGCGTCAATCGCGGACCCATTCCCGGTGGCAAGGGTGAATAGCCACACTTGGTGGCGCTCAAGCGCCCTTTGGGCAAAACCGCGCGCAACGAGAAACTGAAGCTCGCGGCCAGTTTCTTCAATTCCCTCGCTGTCAGTGCGGTCGTGGCCGCTTTCGTGGTACCAGGGGTTGCGATTACCGAGCATGCTCCTCCTTATCATGTGAGCTGGTCGCTGATTTTTGTGGTAGGATGCTGGTGTGTCGTCGGTATATTCGCCCATCTCGTCGCTCAGGCGATTTTAGAAAAATTGGTCGATTGAATGTCTGCTGAGACAATCTCCTGGGTCACCCCGCTGGCATTGATCGTATTACTGGCTGGTGCTCGATGGTGGATCCGCCACCACTGAGCTGTCGCACCGATTTACCGGACCTCACCGCAATCTGACGGAAGCGTTGACTGGGGCGGAGTTTCTCATTCCGCGCTGATCGCATACACTCCCGCCATGCTCCGCTTGATCCCTGCTCTCATCCTCGTCCTCATTCTGATCGTTTTCGGCCTGTCGAACCGCGAAGCGGTGACGCTCGGCTTCTGGCCGACGAATTACGCGGCAACCGTGCCACTGTCGGTCGCGATTCTGATCGGCATGGCCCTCGCCTTCCTGCTGGGCGCCGCCATCGTATGGCTGGACCATATCGGCCTCGGCCGACGTGCCCGCCGGGCGGAGGCGCAGGTCCGCCGCCTTCAGGCCCAGCTGGCCGAGGCGGAGCTGAGGCAAAAGCCGCCGATCATCGCCACCATGCCGCCTGCCCGCATGCCTGTATTGGCCGGGACCGTCACCGGCCCTTTGCCCCCGCCTGAGGCCTAAGCCCATGACTAAGCCCGCCAATCCCATTATCGCCGCGATCGACACGACCGATCTCTCAACCGCAATGCGCTGGTCTCAGCAGCTCAACGGGCAGGTCGGCATGCTGAAGCTCGGGCTCGCCTTCTACCTCGCCCATGGCGCGGCGGGCGTACGCCAGGTCACCGAAAAGCCCGTCTTCCTAGACCTCAAGCTGCATGACATTCCGAACACCGTCGCGGGCGGTGTCACCGCCGTGCTGTCGCTGGGCGCCGCAATGCTGACGCTTCATGCCGGCGGTGGTACCGCGATGATCGCCGCCGCCCGCAATGCGGCTGAGACAGCCGGCGGCGCGCGTCCGAAACTGCTGGCGGTCACCGTTCTGACCAGCCTGTCGGCTGAGGCATTGGCGGAGACGGGTGTCGCCGACAACCCGTCTCAGCAGGTGCTGCGCCTCGCCAAGCTGGCGTTGAAATCCGGCGCTGACGGGCTTGTCTGCAGCCCGCTGGAAGTCGCCATGCTGCGCGCCGAAATCGGGCCCGAGCCGCTGCTCGTTGTCCCCGGCATCCGGCCTGCGGGTGCCGCCGTCGGCGACCAGGCCCGCACGCTCACCCCGCGCGAGGCGATCGGTGCCGGCGCCGATTGGCTCGTCATCGGCCGGCCGATCACCGGTGCCGCCGATCCCGCGCAAGCTGCGGCGGCCATCGCCGCTGACCTCGAACAGGGGTAGGCAGCATGCGTGTGAAGATCTGCGGCATGAATGATGCCGCGGCCTATGAAACGGCGGTCGATGCCGGTGCGGATTACGTGGGCTTCGTTTTCTTCCCACGCTCCCCGCGCTTCGTCACGCCCGCGCAGGCGGCTGCCATCCGCGCGGTTCGACCCGGAAGCCCGCCTGCCGTCGGTCTTTTCGTGAAGCCCGAGCTGGATCAGATCGCCGCGGTGCTGGAGACGATGCCGCTGGATATCTTCCAGATCTATGGCACGCCCGAGCTGGCACAGGCTATTCGCGCGCGTTTCGGCCGACCGGTTTGGCTGGCGCGCGGCGTCTCGTCGCGGGGTGAGCTTCCGGCGGCTGAAGATGCGGGCCAGGGACTGGACGCGTTGATGATCGAAAGCAAGCCGCCGCCGGGCGCGGATCGGCCGGGCGGTAATGCGACAGCGCTGGATTGGTCCATCCTCGCCGGTTGGACGCCCGCTCTGCCCTGGCTGCTGGCCGGGGGGCTGACGCCCGAGAATGTCGCGGAGGCCATCGCGGCCTCCGGTGCGATGGCCGTCGACGTC
This sequence comes from Acidisoma cellulosilyticum, assembly GCF_020621385.1. GTDB lineage: Bacteria > Pseudomonadota > Alphaproteobacteria > Acetobacterales > Acetobacteraceae > Acidisoma > Acidisoma cellulosilyticum. The sequence goes on from NZ_JAESVA010000001.1 coordinate 355,462, forward strand.
TCCTCCGGCGTCGAAAGCAGTCCGGGCGTCAAGGATTTGACGCGCATCAGGAATTTCATCACGGCGTCACGAAACGCGGCTCCTGGCCTTTCGGCTAGCACGGACGCGGAGTATGAGAGCACCGGTCAGGGGGTCTCGTGAACCAGCATTTCTCTCCAGGTCTAGCCGGCGGCCAGAACAGCCTGCGCAATTTGCCGGATGATCGCGGACGCTTCGGCAAGTTCGGCGGTCGCTTCGTGGCCGAGACGCTGATGCCCGTCATCCGCGAGGTCGAGAGCGCCTATCTCGCCATCAAAAACGACGCCGCCTTCCATGCCGAGCTTGACGGCTACCTGAAGAATTATGTCGGCCGCCCCAGTGCCCTTTGGTACGCCGAGCGCCTGACCGAGCATCTGGGCGGTGCGAAGATCTATCTGAAGCGCGAGGACCTGAACCATACGGGCGCGCACAAGATCAATTCCTGCATGGGCCAGATTTTGCTCGCCCGCCGCATGGGCAAGACCCGCATCATCGCTGAGACCGGCGCCGGCCAGCATGGCGTCGCGACGGCCACCGTCTGCGCGCTGTTTGGCCTGCCCTGCGTGATTTATATGGGCGCCACCGATGTCGAGCGGCAGAAGCCCAATGTCTTTCGCATGAAGCTGCTCGGCGCTGAGGTTCGTCCGGTTTCGGCCGGCGCCGGCACACTGAAGGACGCGATGAACGAGGCGCTGCGCGACTGGGTCGCCAATGTCGACGATACCTATTACCTCATCGGCACGGCCGCCGGCCCACATCCCTTTCCCGCTATGGTGCGGGACTTCCAATGCGTCATCGGCAATGAGGCCCGCGCCCAGCTGATGGAGGCCGAAGGTCGTCTGCCGGATGTCGCCATCGCCTGTGTGGGTGGTGGATCCAACGCCATCGGCCTGTTCCATCCCTTCCTGGACGAGCCCGTGCGCCTGATCGGCGTCGAAGCCGGCGGCCATGGCATCGATACCGACAAGACCGCCGCAAGTCTGGCGCGCGGCAAGCCGGGCGTGCTGCACGGCAATCTGACCTATCTGCTGCAGAACGACGACGGCCAGATTCAGGAAGCGCATTCCATCAGCGCCGGCCTGGACTATCCGGGCCTCGGGCCAGAACATTCCTGGCTGTTCGAGAACGGCCGCGTGGAATACGTGCCGATTGACGATGACGAGGCGCTGGAAGCCTTCCAGCTGCTCTGCCGCGTCGAAGGCATTATCCCGGCCCTGGAAAGCGCGCATGCGCTGGCCCATGTCACCAAGCTGGCGCCCACCCTGGACCGCGACAAGATCATCCTCGTCAATCTCAGCGGCCGCGGCGACAAGGACATCTTCACGGTCGCCGACCATACGGGGGTCACTCTGTGAGCCGGATTGCCGCACGTTTCGCGAACCTGAAGAAGGAAGGGCGCGGCGCGCTTATCCCTTTCCTGGAAGCTTTCGACCCTGATCTGGAGACCAGCCAGGCGATCCTGGCCGGGATGCCGGCGGCCGGCGCCGATCTCATCGAAATCGGCATGCCTTTCACCGACCCGATGGCGGACGGCCCAATCATTCAGCTCGCCGGACAGCGCGGGTTGAAGGCAGGGGCGACGCTCAAGGGCACGCTCACCATGGTTCGCCGCTTCCGTGAGACGGACGACCGCACGCCGATTATCCTCATGGGCTATCTGAACCCGATCGTCGCCTATGGTCCCGAGGTTTTCTGCCAGGATGCGGCAGCGGCCGGCGTGGACGGGCTGATCGCGGTCGATCTGCCGCCTGAAGAAGCCGATCTTCTCGCGCCGCATGCGGCGGCGCAGGGCATCGACATCATCCGCCTTGTCGCCCCTACGACCGACGAAGCGCGCCTGCCCTATGTGCTCGAAGGCAGTTCCGGCTTCGTCTATTACGTCAGCATCGCCGGGATCACCGGCACGCGCACGGCAAGCAGCGCCGATCTATCCGCCGCCATTCCCCGCGTGCGGAAATTCACCGACCTGCCGATCGCCATCGGCTTCGGCATCCGCACGCCCGAACAGGCGGCCAATGCGACTGAGATTGCGGATGCGGCCATCGTCGCCTCCGCCTTGATCGATACCCTCGCCCGCAACCTCGATGAGGACGGACGAGCCCTTCCCGGCACGGTCGAGATTGTGCTGGATCAGGTCCGCGCCTTGGCGGAGGCCGTGCGCGGCGTCCGCGTGGCGGCCTGATCCAAGCCCCTCACCGTTATGGAGTTGAGAGACCGCAAATGAGCTGGCTCACCGAATTCGTCCGTCCCAAGATCCGCACCCTGCTCGGCCGCAAGGAAGTGCCGGATAATCTTTGGCACCAGTGCCCTGCCTGCCAGCAGATGATCTTCCAGCGTGACCTGGAAACCAATCTGAAGGTTTGCCCGCATTGCGGCCATCATATGCGGGCGACGGCGCGCGAGCGTCTGGCCTGGACCTTCGACGACGGCCAGTTCACGCAAATCGACACGCCGCGCGTGCCGCAGGACCCGCTGCGCTTTCGCGACCAGAAGCGCTACACGGACAAGCTGAAGGACGCCCGCGACAAGACCAAGCTGGATGACGCGATCGTCGTCGGCCATGGTCAGCTCGGTGGCCGCAAGGCCGTGGTGGCGGCCATGGAGTTCGGCTTCCTCGGTGGCTCGATGGGTGCCGCCGTGGGTGAAGGCATCGTCGCCGCCGCCAAGTTGGCGGTGCTGCAGAAGGCGCCGATGATCATCTACACGGCCTCTGGCGGCGCCCGCATGATGGAAGGTGCCATCAGCCTCATGCAGATGCCCCGTACGACGATCGCCGCACAGATGGTGAAGGAAGCAGGCCTTCCCTATATCGTCGTGCTGGCTGACCCGACGACAGGCGGCGTGACGGCCAGCTTCGCCATGCTGGGCGATATCCAGATCGCCGAACCCGGTGCCATGATCGGCTTCGCCGGTGCGCGTGTCATCGAGCAAACGGTGCGCGAGAAGCTGCCGGACGGATTCCAGCGCTCTGAATACCTCTTCGATCACGGCATCATCGACATGATCGCCCGGCGCCACGACCTGCGCGATACGCTGATCCGTGTCACCAGCCTGCTGCTGCCGCCGGTGATTGTCGAGCAGCCGACGCCGTCCCCCTCCACCGAACTCGCGGCCTGAGGGGCCAGAGACTTTGGCCGGCCTCGCCATTCGCGAGCGGGAACGGAGCCAGGATCCGCGGGTTGACGGGATTCTGGAGCGGCTGCTGAGCCTGTATTCGCGCGCCATCGACCTTGATATGGGGCGGTTGCTCGATCTGCTCGGCAAGCTCGGCAATCCGCATCAAAGACTGGCACCCGTGCTGCACGTGGCCGGGACCAACGGCAAGGGCAGTACCTGCGCCTTCGCTCGCGCCGTCGCGGAAGCTGCCGGACTCAGGGTTCAGGTCTATACCTCACCGCATCTGATCGATTTCAACGAGCGTATCCGGCTGAGCAACGGCCTCGTGTCGCACCGCCGGCTGGCAGACGCGCTCGAACTTGTCGAACGGGTGAATGGTGGCGCGCCGATTACCGTCTTCGAGGTCATCACGGCGACGGCCCTCGTGCTGTTTGCCGAGGATCCTGCCGATCTCTGTATTCTGGAAGTGGGGCTAGGCGGGCGCGGCGATGCGACCAATGTCATTGCCAGGCCGGCTGCCTGCGCCATTACCTCCATCTCCATCGACCATCGGGATTTCCTCGGTGACAGCCTGACCGGCATCGCGGCCGAGAAGGCCGGGATCATCAAGCCGGGCGTGCCCGTGGTGACGGGCGCGCAGAGGCCCGAGGTGCTGGAGGTTTTTGCCCGGATTGCGGCTGAGCGCGGCGCCCCTTTGGCGATGCGTGACCGGGATTGGCGCATCACGCCGACAGCGGATGGGCTGGATTTTGCCGATTCCCATGGTTGCCTGTCCCTGCCCTTTCCGTCGCTCGTCGGGCCGCATCAATATGATAATGCCGGCATTGCGGTCGCGGCCCTCCGCGCCTCTGGTCTGATGATCCCGGACCGGGCTTTTGCGACCGGTCTGGCCCATGCCGAATGGGCCGGGCGCATGCAGAAGCTGGGTGGAGCTTTGCTGTCCTTGCTGCCAGGCGGCTGGGAGCTTTGGCTGGACGGCGCCCATAATCCTGGTGCGGGCGTCGCCCTGGCCCAGCATTTGCCCGGATGGGCGGATCGCCCGCTGCATCTCGTCATCGGTATGAAGCAGGGCAAGGACGCCGCGGAATTCCTGAAGCCGATGCTGCCCTTCGCGGCCTCCGTCTGGGCGGTGGCCGAACCCGGCCAGCATCTGGCGCTGCCGGTCGAGGATGTGATTGCGGCCTCGGGCGGCGTCGCGCGACACGGCGGCACGGTAGCGGACGCCTTACGCAAACTGGCAACAGAAGCGCCGGCGGGACCAGCCCGCGTGCTGGTCTGCGGCTCCCTTTACCTCGCGGGCGCGCTGCTGCGGCAAGTGTAATGCCCGGCGCATTTGTCGATTTTGTGCTAAGCTCTCATCGGTCATTGAGGATTTGAGATGGCAGATCCGAACCCACAATCGGTCTTTGACCTCGAAGCCGATGCGGCAGTTGAGGCTCGGCTCGATGCGGAGGCAGAGGCGGAGGTGGCTGCCGGCCAAACCGTACCGCACGACAAGGTCCGCATTTGGCTGAAGGATCTGGCTCAAGGCCGAAAGACTCCGCCGCCAACACGCTGAGGCATGCGTGTTATTTGGACTGACGCAGCGCTTCGCGGTGTCAGCCGCGCTTATGACTATCTTATTGAATTCAATCCATACGCTGCACAGCACCTGGCCGAAGGTCTGCTGAGAACGGGCGAGACCCTCAGCCATTTCCCCCATCGCGGAAGGCCCGTAACAGGCACTGCGTTACGGGAGATTGTGGTGACGCATCCCTATATCCTGCGTTACCGCGTGCAGAGTGATGAGGTTGTCATCCTTCGTGTTCGGCACGCCTCACGGAAGCCGACGACGCCGTAAGACGCCTATCGTGACAGCAGCGATGCTGTGCCGAGATAGCCGGCGGCCGACGCGATCAGGCAAATCCCGACCGAAAGCACGATATTCGCGAAGGCGGCGGCCATGCGCCCTTCCCGCAGCAATTCGAAGGTCTGCAGGCTGAAGGACGAAAACGTCGTGAAGCCGCCGCAGAAACCCACCATCAGGAAGATGCGGACTTCCGGTCCGCCGACCGACCGGCTTGAGGCGAGCGCAGTTGCCGCGACAATGCCGATGATCGCCGAACCCACGACGTTAATGATCATCGTGCCCCAGGGAAAACCCATGCCGAGCATGCGCGCGACCTGTGTGCCGACCCAGGCACGGCCGACGCTGCCCACAGCGCCACCGGCCGCGATCAAAAGATAGGTCGTCGCGTTCATCGCTGACTACCTCGCCCTCATCAGACGGGCAGATGCTCGGCGATATAGGGCGGCAGCTGGAAGGCAGAGTAATGCACTTCCGGCGTCCAATAACGGGTGTGGCCCAGAATGCCCGCCGTTTCGGCGCGCGCGCGGATGGTTGCGACGTCCACATCCGCGATGCCCGGCTGCTTGGCGGCCCAGCCCAGCGTCATGAAGCCGCCGACATAGGTCGGCACAGCGGCAACATAGGCGCCGACATGCGGGAAGAATTGGCGACGGCGGAGGCTGGTTTCACGCAGCTCATCCGCCTGCATGAAGGGCACGCCGCATTGGTTCACGATAAGACCGCCGTCCGTCAGGATACGGGCGCTGTTCTCATAGAATTCATCGGTGAACAGAACCTCGCCGACGCCGATTGGATCGGTCGAATCGACGATGATGACATCGAAACTCGCATCCGGCGCGCGGCGCACATAGTCGATGCCGTCACCGATGATGACTTCGCCACGCGGATTGGTCCAGGCGTCCCCGGCGATCGAGGGCAGAAATTCCTTCGACAGGCGCACGACTTCGCCGTCGATCTCGCACATCACCGCCTTCTCGACCGTGCTGTGTTCCAGCACGCGGCGCAGCACGCCGCCGTCACCGGCACCGATGATGAGCACACGCTTCGCATTGCCATGGGCCAGCAGCGGCACATGGGTCAGCATTTCCTGATAGACGAATTCGTCGCCTTCGGTGATCTGAATGGCGCCGTCAAGCACGAGGACACGGCCATGGCTTTCGCTTTCGAAGACCACGATGTCCTGAAAATCGCTCTGCACGCGCGCCAATTCGCGCGTCACGCGGAAACGCTGCCCCCAGCCAGGATATAGCGTTTCGTTCAGCCAGCTGTCAGTTGCCATGCCGGTGCTCCAGGTCGATAGGCGCTGGCCCGCTCGCCATGGGGATCATAGCGAACGAGACGGCCTGGTTTTCGGTAGGGAGAGGTAGAGGAAATTATTCGCCGCGGCTGCCGCGGCGCTGCTCATCAAGGTCGATGCGCGACGGCGAGAAGGCCGCTTCCAGCACCGGAATGCCGAGATTCGGATCGCAGTCACCGCACATGAACATGTCGATGGCGGCGAAGTTCTTCTCAGGCCAGGTGTGGATGGAGATATGACTCTCCGCCAGCACCAGCACGCCGGACACGCCGCCGTTGGGCGAGAAGTGGTGAAAATGCGAATGCAGGATCGTCGCACCGGAAACGGTCGCGGCTTCGCGCAGCGCACGGTCGATATGATCGGGTTCAGCGAGATTGCTCGCTCCCCACAGATCGACCAGCAGATGCATACCGGCAAACCGCTGCCCGTCGCGTTCGATCCAATAATCCTTCTGCTCTTCCGCCTGAGCGGCCGTTGCAGACATCTGGTTCTCGCTCGGGAAATCCGAGACCATCCCCAGTCGGGCAAGTGCGTTCATGCGCATGCTCCCTCAACCAGTAGACGGCCTGTTGGACATGCCACCGTAGCATGCCCCCTGGGGCCAAGGCGGCGGGTTATGCGGTCCACGGCCCCCGGGCGCAAGTGAAATTATGAGTCATGCGCTCCCCCCGGCTATGCGCTGGGGGAAGGAAGGCGTGCGCTTTACGAGGATCGGGTCAATTTTCTGCCAGGAACCCCCGTATCGCGGAGATGGTTTTGCCATCCATCAGCGCCGGCGCGTGGCCGACGTCGGGCAAGGTCAGGCTCTGGGATCCCGCCTGCTCCATCTCCAGCAGCGTCTCCTCCAGAAGAAGATCGCTCAACGCACCACGGATCGTGAAAGTCGGGATCACGATCTTTTCCCAGAACATGCGCAGATCGACGTCTGCGGGCTCCTGCGCCCGGAACGCCTCGGCGATCGCCGGATCGTAATGAAGGGTGACATTGCCGTCCGGCAGGCTGCGGCCCGAATACTCCGCCATCTCCGCCCAGCCGGCGTCGTCCGGCACGCCGAAGGACGCGTGGACGACACGCAACAGCGTCTCCAATGCCGCCTGATCAGGTAAGACAGGCGCCGGCTGCATGTAGTCGCGGATGCGCGCGATGGCGGCGGCCGGAATGAAAGGCCCGACGTCGTTGAGCACCAGCTTGGTCAGCGGCGTCTTGCTTTGGGCCGCCAGGATCATGCCGCAGATGCCGCCCAGGGAGGTGCCGACCCAATGGACCGCCGGCGGCAAGGTGGCCAGCAGCGCGCCCAGGGCCGTCACATAGGTCAGCGGCTGATAGAGGGCGGGACCGGACAGCCAGTCCGACAGGCCACGGCCGGGCAGATCCGGGCAGATAACATAGAAATCATCTGCCAAAGCCGTCGCCAGGCGGTCGAAATCCCGCCCCTGGCGGGTCAGGCCATGCACGCAGACAACCGGCGTACGATCAGGCTCTCCCCAGGCCGTATAGGCCATGTCATGAAAGCCGTCGGCGAGAAGGTAACGCACGCTCTTCTGGCTCGGTTGCATCGGAAGCCTCCTTTGTCCGGTCGGGTCACGAATGTTCCCACCCCTGTCATGCAGACTGCACTTGAATCTTCTGCGACACTCATGAACCTGACGCGCCGCTGCTTTCAATCACGGGGACCGAGACCATCGCTCAAATCGCGCCCAAGGCCGAAACGGCCGGCAAGTCCCGTCGTTTCAGGCTGGTGCCCCGGCGTTGGCGGCGGCGGCTGGCGGGCGTGGGCATTGTCCTCGGTCTGCTGGTGGTGGTGCTGGCCGCCCTGATCTGGCGCATCCTGCCGCCGCAGGACGATACGCTGCAACTGGCCGCCGTGACCGACCCTGTCGGCGTCACCTTCGACAGCAACGACATTCCCTTCATCCGCGCGTCGTCCGATACCGATGCCGCGGCCGCCCTCGGCTATATTCACGCGCGCGACCGCTTCTTTCAGATGGATCTGATGCGCCGCGCGGCGGCCGGCGATCTGGCAGCGTTACTCGGCTCTGCCGCGCTGCCGAATGACCGCGAAATGCGCATGCTCGGCATCCGCGAGAGTGCCGAGGCCGATCTGCACGATCTCTCCCCCACCGCTCTGGCCGAATTGCAGGCCTATGCGGATGGGGTGAATGCCTGGTTGCGGAAGCGTGGCCGTTTCACCGCGCCCGAATACCTGCTGCTCGGCAAGCCCGCGCCTTGGACCGTGGTCGACAGCCTGCTGTGGGGCAAGACCATGGGGCTTTGGCTCTCGGGCAATTGGGGCACCGAACTGTCCCGGCTTGCTCTATCCGGAAAGATGTCGCGGGCGAAGATTGACCAGCTCTGGCCGGCCGCGCATGGCAACGTGCCGGCGGCCGACGAGGTGCAGGCCGGCCTGCCTTACCCGAAGGCCCTGGCCGCGCTCGCGGAAAACGCACTCAGCCGCATCCGGCATTTCCCGCAACCCTTCACCCAACCGGCCCAGGCCTCCAATGAATGGGCAGTCTCCGGCGCGCATACCGATACCGGCCAGCCTCTACTGGCGGGCGATCCGCATCTTGCCTTCGGCTTTCCCGGCATCTGGTATCTGGCGCGGATCGACACGCCGGAAGGCATGCTGGCAGGCGCGACCGTGCCCGGCCTGCCCTTCGTCCTGATCGGCCATAACGAGCATGTCGCCTGGACCTTCACGACGACCGGCGCCGATACCCAGGACATCTTCATCGAGCATGTGACGGCAGACGGGCAGCATTACGAAACGCCCGACGGGCCGCTGCCCTTCGGTCATCGGCGCGAGGTCATTCATGTTCGCGGCGCGGCCGATGTGGTGATGGATGTGCGAACGACCCGCCATGGGCCGGTGATCGCGGATGGCCCCGAGGCCCATACCGTGCTGGCGGTCGAGATGGGCAATCTCGCCCCGCATGATACCGACGCCGATGGGCTGATGATGCTCAACCACGCGCGCTGGGTCTCCGATGTCGGGCTGGCGGCACCGCATATCACCAGCCCCGTGCAGAACCTGATGACGGTCGATACCGCCGGCAATATCGCCCTCTACACAACCGGGCGCGTGCCGATCCGCCGCAGTGGCGACGGCGCCTGGCCGGTGGATGGCGCGGACGGCCGCCATGACTGGACCGGCTGGGCTGCGGGCGATGCCTTGCCGCAAAGCGTGAACCCGCCCTCCGGCGTGCTCGTCAATGCCAATGAGCCGACCGTTCGCCCTGGCTTTCCCGTCAATCTCGGTCGCGACACCTACGGCGATTGGCGCGGGGCGCGCATCCGCGACCTGCTGGCCGCGCAGCGCCCGCAGACCCTGGCGCGTTTCGCCGGCATGCAGATGGATGTGGTGAGCGTCTATGCGCGACGGCTCATACCGGCGCTGACCGCCGTATCGCTGCCCGCGAACGATCCTGCGGCACCGGCCGCCACGCTGTTGCAGCACTGGGACGGCAGCATGGCCCGCGATCTGCCGCAGCCGCTTGTCTTCAATGCCTGGATCCATGATTTCGGCGAAGCCGTGCTGAAGGCCAATGGGGTGGACCCTGACGATGCACCGGTCCTGATGGACAGTTTCGTCCAGTCGCTGCTGCGGCCCGCCCCGGCTGGTTCTGCGCCCGATAAGGACGGCCCTGTCGCCTTGTGGTGCCAGGGCGATTGCCAGCCTTTGTTGAAACAATCGCTGGAGCATGCGGTCGCAGATCTCAAGCATTTCTACGGCAGCGACCCGAGTGACTGGCGCTGGGGTGCGGTCCATGCCGCGCTTTTCGCCCATCCCGTGCTGACCCGGCTGCCCGTTCTGGGCTTCCTGGGCCGGACCGAAATTTCGGTCCCCGGCGATGCCACCACGGTCGATGTCGCGGCCCCGGGCTTTCTGCCGCGCCGCCAGCAATTCACCGCCCTGCACGGCCCCGAACTGCGCGGCGTCTATGACATCTCGAACCTCGACCGCAGCCTGTTCGTGATCGCGCCGGGCCAGTCCGGCGATATCCTGGACCCGCATGCCTTCGATTTCCTGCAACGCTGGCGCGCGGGCGGGCGCGTGCAACTCGGACCGGAGCCGAATGTTGTTTCCCGGCAGATCAGGATCATGCCAAAGTCACATCCGTGACAACGTTCAACGCCATGCCGATCGACGATGACAGCCTGACCTGGGGCGTGCCCAGCCGTCGGGTCGGGGCGTTCCTGATCGACGGCTTTCTCATCGGTCTGCTGACGCTAAGCTTGTCCGTCAGTTTTGCGATCCTCCATGTCATGAGCCTCGGGCTGCTGCATGGGCCGGCGCATCTCATCCTCATCGTCGGGCTTATCTACGAATCCTGTTTCATCGCGAGCCCGGCCATGGCCACGCCCGGCGAGATGCTGGTCGGACTGCAGATCCGCCGGTCGGACGATCTGGGGCGGCCGACGCTGCTGCAAGGCATTGCCTTCACGGCGCTGCTGTATCTGACGCTGGCGGCAGGGGTGATTTGGCTCGGCGTTGCATTTTTTACCCATCGCCGCCGCACGATCCATGACATGATCTCAGGATTGGTCGTCGTGCGGGCCGGGGCGCTTGCACCGCGCCGCTGGTGATGACGCATTAGCTGGGGATTTGGAAAAGCGTGGCGCCTGAGGCGGGAGGCTTAAAGCGGCGATGAACTACCGGACGATCCGCCGACCGAATTTCTTCTACACGACCGCGCCTTTGCCCTGCCCCTACCTGCCGGGTCGCACCGAACGCAAGGTGGTCACGGAACTCACCGGTCCCGATTCGGAAGCGCTGCATGACCGTCTTTCGCGCGCCGGCTTTCGCCGCAGCCATAATATCGCCTATGCGCCGGTCTGCCCAAGCTGCAAGGCGTGCGTGCCGATCCGCATTCCAGTGGGATTGTTCGAGCCTGATCGCGGGCTGCGCCGCATCGCGCGCACCAATATCGCGCTGACCGGCCGCGAAGTGCCGGCCATTGCAACCGTCGAGCAGTTCCAGCTGTTTCAGCGCTATCAGCGCGCGCGCCATGGCGACGGCGATATGGCAGCAATGAGCTTTTACGATTATCGCGCGATGGTCGAGGATACGCCGATCGAGACCTTCCTGACGGAGTTTCGGGATCCGGCCCAGCGCCTGGTCGGCTGCTGTCTGGTGGACAAGCTGGGCGACGGCCTCTCGGCGGTCTACAGCTTCTACGAGGCTGACGGCGCGTTCAAATCTCTCGGCACCTTCACCATCCTCAATCTGGTCGAGCAAGCCAGAGCGATGGGCCTGCCCTTCGTCTATTTGGGCTATTGGGTCGCTGAGAGCCGCAAGATGGCCTACAAGACGCGCTTCCAGCCTTGCGAAATCCTGTCCGGCGGTGCCTGGCGTCCGATGATGGCGGACGGATCGGTGGCGGAGGCCAACAAGGACGAGGCAATATTCAGCGAGGCAGTCGCCAGCATCCTGCCTGCCGAAAGCGAAATGCCCGAGGCCTGATGGCTGCGTCGGCCCGCTGCTTGCCCGCACAAACAGGTAGGCCCGCGGACTAAATCCGCGGGCGACTCAAGTTAACAGTCAGACTTCGTCTCAGCTCCAGCGGCGAATCGCGCGGCGGTAGCGCGGCTCCGGCTCGGCCGTGAAGGGGCTGGACGGCGAGTGCAATAGATAGCCGGCCAGATAGCCAATGGCCGCGACACCGATGAGGGTGAGCAGCGGCTGTTCCTTCACCGTGCTGGCAATGGTCTGCCCGGCGCTCGAACCCGCCTCATAAACTTTGCTGCCGACCTGGCTCGCCGTCGCCTTCACGGTTTCAGCCGTGTCGCGAAATTTGCCGTGGGCCTGGCTCGTGGCTTCCGAGAGGGTTTCGGCCGCGTCGGCAGCCACGGAATCAATGGTGTCGCGCGCATCGCCCCAGGCCTGCTGGGCGCGGCCCGCGACCTGATCGACCTTGCCCTCGGCTTCGGTCTTGGCATCGCCCGTAAAGCTGCCGATGCCTTCCTTTATGGTACCTTTCGCTTCGGAAAAGGCACCTTCGACATGGTCCTGGTTCATAGTGCAGCCCCTTCTTCTGGTTGCATCGCCATGCCTGTCAGTCGGCACAGCCTCATTGCAACTTAGATGGGGGCGTTTTGCGCGGAGGGAACTCCCTCCGCACATTAAAGCCGTTTTACCGGTTAGTAGCCGTAGCCGGTCACGATGCCGTTGCCCTTGGAGGTCATGCACTGGGCATAGGCATTGTTATAAATCTGCTGCAGGCCCTGCCCCGCACGCTGCGTCTGGCTGGCACCGACGGCCGAACCGCCGAGCAGACCCGCGCCGGCACCGATCGCTGCACCGGCACCCGCATTGCCCGCGGCCGCACCCAGCAGAGCGCCGGCGGCAGCACCAAGGCCGGTGCCGATCGCGGCCGTGACCACGCCGTTTTGCTGGGTCCTCTGCGTCGCCGCCGGATAGGCGACCGCCTGTTGCGCATAATTGCGGCAGGAGTAATCCTCGTTCTGGAACAGCGTCAGATTTTTGCCCGCGGGCGGGACAGAGGTAATGGTCGGCCCTGTCGGCGTCGGTGCCGCGCAACCGGCGAGCAAGGCTATCGCTGCCACAGGCACCGCAAGCCGGATAACGTTAAGCCGCTTCATCTGTCGTCTCCCTGAAGGCCTTGGCCAAGCTTTTGGCTGGGTCTGAAAAGCAGATCAACCTATTCATTGTAAAACACATTAACACAGCGAAGGATTTTGCTCGCGCCGCATTTAACGCAGTCCCACGCGGGTTTCCCCCTCGATCCGATGACAGACGATCATGCCGGGCGCCGCGCGCGCAAAGCGGTCGACAGCGTCCCGTCATCCAGCACTTCCAGCGCGCCGCCGATGGGCACGCCCTGCGCGACGCGGCTGACGATGACCCCGCTTGGCCCCAGCCGGTCGGCCAGAAAATGCGCGGTCGCCGCACCGTCGACGGTCGCACCCAGCGCCAGGATGACCTCCTGCACCGCGCCATCCGCCAGACGCGCCAGCAGAGCCTGGATATTGAGATCCTCGGGTCCGACTCCACCGAGCGGCGACAGCACGCCACCGAGCACGTGGTACAGGCCGCGATGCGCCGCCGCGCGCTCGATCGCCCAGAGGTCGCCGACGCCTTCGACGACGCAGATCAGTGATCGGTCGCGATGCGGATCGCCGCAAATCGCGCAGGGGTCCTGCGCATCCAGATTGCCGCAGGTTTGGCAGATACGAACGGCGCGGCCGGCATCGACCAGCGCCTGCGCCAAGGGCAGCATCCGCGTCTCCGGCTGCTGCAACAGCTTCAGCGCGGCCCGCCGCGCGCTGCGCGGACCCAATCCCGGCAGACGGGACAGAAGTCCGATCAGCCGTTCGACTTCAGGACCACCCACGCGTGAACCCTCGAAGCCGCCTCAGAACGGCAGCTTCATGCCCGCCGGCAGCTGCAACCCGCCGGTCGCCTTCTGCATCTCTTCGGCCGCCATGGCATCGACCTTGCGGCGTGCATCCGCATGGGCTGCGAGGACGAGGTCTTCCAGCATCTCGGTCTCATTCGGATCGGCGAGCTTGGCGTCGATCTTGATGCGCTTCATGTCGCCCTTGCCGCTGAGCACGACGGTCACCATGCCGGCGCCCGCCTGGCCTTCGACCTCGGCACTCTCAAGCGCGGACTGCATGTCCTGCATCTTCTGCTGCATCTGGGAGGCCTGCTTCATCAGGCCGGCGAGGTTTTTCATCACTCAATCTCCATGTCAGTGTCGTCCGTCAGTTCCGCATCCGGCGGCGCGAAATCCGGCAGGTCATCGGGCAGCAGGGCGCCGGACGCGGACTCCGTCTCGGCATCGGCCCCATGATCGTCAGTCACCACCATCGGCGGCAGGCGGTATTCATCGGCCATCGGATCGCGCACGCCTTCAAGCTTGGCACCCGGAAAGGCATCCATGATTGCGAGCACGAGGGGATGCTCCGAGGCTTCCTGTTCCCGCTGATTATCGGCCGCCGTGCGTTGCTCATCGATCGTCGCCTCGCCAGCTGCGGTCGAAATGGCGATGGTCCAGCGCTGGCCCGTCGCTTCCGCCAGCAAGCCAGCCAGCCGAGATGCAACGTCGCGCGGGGCATCGGGCTTCGGCCTGATCTCGATGACAGGGGCCGCAAACCGCACAAGATGCACGGAGTGCAGAAGATGGCCATACAGGGTCATCTCCTTCAGCTCGCGCACGAGGGAGATGACTTCGCGGAAGCTCGCCGGCGCCACGACGACGGGCGTGGGCTCCGTCGGTTCGGGCATCGCTGCCGGTGTTACCAGCGCCTGCGGCACGGCCGCGGGCATAACGTCGATCGGTGAAGCATCCGGCACCGCGCGGAGCATGGCCATGCCACCGCCACCGCCACCGCCGGCCATGACGGCACGCGGCCCGTCGCCGCCGCTCGGCAGCGCGAGGCTGGGTGCTGCCGGGCGCGGCAATTCCCCGCCGGAGGTCAGCCGCTTCACAAGATCGCCAGGACTTGGCTGGTCGGACAGATAGCAGAGGCGGATCAGCACCATTTCGGCCGCCGCCCGACGGTCCGGCGCCTGTTCCACCTCCTGCACGCCCTTCAGCAACATCTGCCAGGCACGGCCGAGGACGGGAATGGAGAGCCGGTCGGCAAGCTCGGCACCGCGCCCGCGCAGGATCTGCGGCAGGTCCGGGCTGTTCCGCAAAGCGAGCGAGGCCTTGAGCCGGCTGAGATTATGGGTGAGCGACAGCAGATCCTGCAACACAAGACCCGCATCTGCCCCGCGCTCATGCGCCTGATCCAGGGCGGCAAGGACGGATGCCGCGTCGCCGGTCATGATCCGCTCGAACAGGTCGAAGACCAGGCCCTGGTCGGCAAGGCCGAGCATATCGGCGACCGCATCGGCGGTGATCGGCTGGGGCGCCCCCGACCCATCCTGGACCGAGCCCATGACGATCGCCTGATCGAGAAGTGACAGACCGTCACGTACCGAACCATCGGCCGCACGCGCGATGATCTCCAAAGCTTCGGGGGAAACCGACACCTTTTCGGTTGCCGCGATACGTCCGAAATGCGCGGCCAACTCGGTCGTCGAAACACGGCGAAGATCGAATTTCTGGCAGCGCGACAGAACCGTGATCGGCACCTTGCGCAACTCGGTCGTCGCGAAGACGAATTTCACATGCGGCGGCGGCTCTTCCAGCGTCTTCAACAGCGCATTGAAGGCGTTGCGCGACAGCATATGGACTTCATCGATGATGAAGACTTTGACCCGTGCTTCCATCGGACGGAAGCGGGTCGCCTCAATGATCTCACGCACGTCGTCGACCCCGGTGCGGCTCGCCGCATCCATCTCGATCACGTCCGGATGGCGGTCGGCCATGATCGCCCGGCAATTGGAGCAGACACCGCAAGGGTCGGCGGTCGGGCCGCCCTGCCCGTCCGGGCCGGTGCAGTTGAGGCAGCGGGCGATGATGCGGGCCGTGGTGGTTTTGCCGGTGCCGCGCACGCCCGTCAGCATGAAGGCATGGGCGATACGCCCGGTGGCGAAAGCGCGACGCAGGATTCGCACCATGGCGTCCTGGCCGATCAGATCCTCGAAGCGACTCGGCCGATAGGTGCGGGCCAGCACACGATAGGGGGCCGCCTTGGCCGGCAAGGCGGGCGCAGGCGCGTCGCCGAACAGGCCAGGGCCAATGGCCGGCGGTTCCGGCAGCAGGTCAGCGGAGGAAGGATCGGTTTCGGTCACGCGACCTTCTAGACGATAGGAAGCCCGCCAAAGCAAGTGCAGAAGCCATTGCGCCGACGGCGGGCCTGTGTGCGATCACGATTTTGGGAAAAGCGGGGGGCCGGACACCGACCCGAGCGGAACTCGTTGCGGCTGCTTCCTTCCGGACCTGACCGGGTTGGCAAGGCGCTCGTCCGTTGCCGACCCCCCTGACGCGGTTCTCTACGCGTCCAAACCTGCTCTCGCAAGCACCATCACGACTTGTCCAGGCGCGCCGGCCATGCGACGAACGCTTGTGCCCCAGACATCGCCCTTCTCCCGAATCAGTCCGACCCGCGCCAACGTCTATACCGGCAGCCCGCTTGACAGGGTCGCCGAGAGACGTGGCGATGACGGCTATATTGCCGCCGCACTCGCCGCCCCGCAGGCCCTGGTCGCCCCCATCTGGCGCGCGCAAAGCCTGTTCCGTGCCGAAGGCGTGCGGTTCTTCTCGCCCGCGGACACGGTGGGCTGGGGCATCACCGAGCAGCACTGGATTTTCCTCGGCCTCTGGCATGAGCGCCCTGTCTTCACCCTGGACCTTAATCATCTTGAGGACCCGCTGACCGTGCTGGCGGCCCCAGGCGCCGAATTCGCCGATATCCGTCATCGCGGCGGATTGCTGACGCCGGACGAGGGCTCGATTCTCGCCCATGCGCGGGGTCTCGTGCATTGGCAGAGCCGCACCCGTTTCTGCGGCGTCTGCGGCAGTGCGTGCGTTCCGCAAAGCGCCGGTCACGTCATGCATTGCACGGGTTGCGGCACCGATCATTTTCCGCGCTCGGACCCGGCCGTGATCATGCTGGTGGTTCGCGACGACCGCGTGCTGCTCGGTCATGCCTCCCGCTTCAAGGAGGGCATGTATTCCACCCTCGCCGGGTTCGTGGAGCCGGGTGAAAGCCTGGAAGAGGCTGTGCGGCGTGAGGTTTTCGAGGAGACCGGGGTGAAGGTCGGCGCGGTCGGCTACCACTCCAGCCAGCCCTGGCCTTTCCCCCAATCGCTGATGCTCGGCTTCTACGCGGAGGGGCTTTCGGAAGAAATTACGTTCCATGACGCCGAACTCGCGGACGCGCGCTGGTTTACCCGTGCGATGTGCCTGGACCCGGAGGCCCATGGCTTCCTGCTGCCGGGACCGGACAGTATCGCGCGCCGGCTGATCGAAGATTGGCTGACTGCGGGCTGAGCCTTAGCTCGCCGGATGCCGGTCCGGCGGGACGATTTATTTTATCAAAATGTTACCGCCAACGGCCGAGACGCGTGAGCAGCCGGACGCGGATCGCCGCCAGCCGGCGGCCGCTATGGCGCGCGCCAGGCTCCACCGGACCAATGAGCAAGCCTGCCCGCACCCGTCGCATGGCCCGCCTGATGTGTGACAGCGGTTCCCGCATCCGTCCCATCGCCCAGTGACGGGCTGCCTCAACCTTGCCATGCACCCATGCGAACCATCGGATCGTCATCAGGGCAGGACGGCAGGCTTGATAGATCCAGAGTGCAATCAGAAGTCCGACGCCCTTGATCAGAACAGCGACAAGGGTCGCGGCCAGGAATTTGCGCTGGGCGAGCAGATAGGTCGCATAGAATCCGCCGATATGGCTCATCGCCTCGGGGATGATGAACAGCGGCAGAATGGCCCAGGGCGGCAGCCGGCCAATCGTCGCCTCCAGCAGCCGAACCGGCCGCCAGCGGCGCAGCAGCCGCGCGCCGGCCTGAAGGCCGATCTCGAAGGCAACGAGGAGCAGAGCCAGGGGAAGGAGCAGCGCATCGCGCAAACGCCGCCCAGGAGACCGAACCGGCGTCCTGGCTGGGGGCGGCTTCGTTTTTGTCATGTGTTGCCTATAGCCGGAACCGCTCAGGGATGGCAGGCGTCCATGAAGCGTCGGGGGTCTTTTTGTGAAATCCGGCAGGCTCCGGTACAAGCGCGCCCTTCGGGTGGCGTCGCCGCGTCGAAACAAGGATATGATCACTGCTGATGGCCGCCCCTTCCCTGTTCCGTAACCCGCTGACGCGGCTCAATCGCTATATTCTGCGTCAGATTCTGGGCGCGCTGGTGGCGGTGACGCTGGCGCTCGTCGCGCTGATCTGGCTGACGCAGTCGCTCCGCTTCGTCGAGCTGATCGTCAATCGCGGCCTGTCGCCCTTCGTCTTCCTGCGGCTGACGGTGCTTCTGGTGCCGAGCTTCGTGGCCGTCATCCTGCCGATCACGATGTTCGTGGTCGTGCAGTTCATCTATCAGCGGCTCTCCGGCGACCGCGAACTCACGGTCATGCGTGCAGCCGGGCTGTCCCCCTTCGCGCTCGCCAAGCCGACGCTGATACTGGCGACCGGCGTGGCCGTGCTCTGCCTCTGGCTCAATATCTGGATCGTGCCGGCCAGCTTCACGGCCTTTCGCGAATACCAGTTCGAAATCCGCAACCGCATTGCGGCCTTCCTGATCCAGGAAGGCGTGTTCACCACAATTTCAAACAATCTCACGGTCTATGTGCGCAAGCGCGACCCGAGCGGCGATCTGCACGGCATCATGGTGGATGACGAACGCAACCCCGCCAATCCAGCCACGATCATCGCTCAAAGCGGACGGATCGAGCCCGGCCGCACCGGGCCGCAGGTGATATTGTTCAACGGCGCCCGGCAGGAAGTGGACAAAAAAAGCGGTCGCCTCAATCTGCTGACGTTCAGCGAAAACACCATCAACCTGTCGTCGACCGCCAGCGACGACGACGAGCGCTTCCGCGACGATTCCGAAGTGTCGCTGCATGACCTGTTGCACCCGGCGCCTGGGGAACTGTTGCCGCAGGACGTCCCGAAATGGCGTGCAGAGGCATACCGGCGGCTGTCCGAGCCCTTCACCGTGGTATCCTATGCCCTTGTCGCATTGGCCTCGGTCCTGACCGGCGCCTTCCGCCGCCATGGCGGGTTTGCCCGCCCCGCAATCGGCGTCGCCATCACGGTCGGTCTGGTCGCGCTCGGTCTGAGCGTGGGCAACCTCGCGGCCCGCAACAGCGCCCTGCTGCCGCTCGTCTGGATCCACGCGATCCTGCCGGGGGTGGTCGCTGCCTGGCTGCTGTTCCGGCCGGAGCGGATCCACGTGCCGCGTGTCGATGAGACCGCGACGCCCACCGCCGGCAAGGCCGAGGTCTGACGCCCGTGTTCCTATCCCGCATTCTCGCTACCTATATCAGCCGGCTTTTCATGCTGTCGGTCATCGCCATGCTCGGCGCGCTGACCGGGCTCGTCTCTCTGTTCGACTTTCTGGAGCTGCTCCGCCGCTCGGCAACAAGACCGGACGCGAGCTTCGGGCTGGTTGTGGAGATGGCGCTGCTGCGCATGCCCTGGGCGATCCTGGAAATTTTGCCCTTCGCCGTGCTGCTGGGCGGCATCTGGGCCTTCTGGCGCCTGGCCCGTTCGTCAGAACTTGTAGTCGCGCGGGCCGCCGGCCTCTCGGCCTTCCAGTTTCTGCTCGGCCCGATTTTCTGCGCCTTCGGCCTTGGCGTCTTCGGGGTGGTCGCGGTAAGCCCGGTATCCGCCATGCTTTTTGCGAAGGCGAATGCGCTGGAGGAGACTTTCCTGGATGCTGGCGGTGGACCGCTCGCTCTTAACGGCGGCCAGCTCTGGCTGCGCCAAGGGGATGAAACGCGGCAGCATGGCGGCGTCGCCATTATTCATGCGAACGGCGTGAAGATGAGCAACAAGGTGCTCACGACGGGCCCGATGACGGTCTTCCGGATCGGCTCGAACGACAAGATGATCGACCGGATCGAGGCGCAGAGCGCGCGGCTGACGCCGGGCGACTGGCTATTGGCCGATGCCCGAGTCCTGATCCCGGGCCAGGTGCCGACAGCCCCGCAATCCCTGTCGCTGCCGACGGAATTGAACGTGAACCGCATCCAGCAAAGCTTCGCGGCCCCGGACGCGCTGTCCTTCTGGCAGTTGCCGGGCTTCATCCGCATCCTGCAGAAAGCTGGATTTTCGACGGTCGCGCATCGCCTGCGCTTCCAGGCCTTGCTGGCCTTGCCCCTGCTGTGTGCGACGATGTCTCTGGTCGCCGCTGGATTTTCGATGCAGACGAGCCGCCGGGGCGGTATTGCCCGCATGATCGGTGGTGGCGTCGCGTCCGGCTTCGCTTTGTTCATGCTATCGCAGGTCGCGCAGCAATTCGGCCAGTCCGGCGCGCTGCCGGTGGTGCTGGCCGCCTGGGCGCCGGCGGCTGCCGGTCTCATGCTTGCCTTGTCGTTGCTCCTGCACCTCGAAGACGGTTGAGGGTCCGCCTAATGTCTCAGACTTCTCCCTCCAAGCGGGGGCGCAAGACCCGAACCCTTGCCGCCCCGCGTCGTCCACGCGGACAGGCGATGCGTTCGGCCGTCTGGCGGCAGGCGCTGCTCGGCGCCGTGTCGCTGATCAGTCTGACGGCGCTGGCGCCGCATCTCATTCAGGGTGCGTTGGCCGATGCGTCAGGCCCGACCTTCGACCGCAAGCAGCCGGTCACCTTCAAGGCCGACCGGATCGACTACAACCAGAAGACGAATATCGTCACGCTGTCGGGTCATGTCGAAGCCTGGCAGGCAGGTCACGTACTGTTCGCGGACCGCGTGCTGTTCGACCGCAATACCAATATCGCGGATGCGGTCGGCCATGTGGTGCTGGTCTCGCCCGACGGTCAGGTCGTCTATTCCAACTACGCCGAGCTCAGCCAGGACATGACCAATGGCGTCATGAGCGCGATGAACATCAGCTTGCCGCAAAATGCCAAGCTCGCCGCCAACGGAGGCCGGCGCACCGAGGGCAAGGTCAATGAGCTGAGCCGCGCCGTCTACACGGCTTGCGACGTCTGCGACAAGCATCCGAACAGCTACCCGCTCTGGCAACTCACGGCCCGTTCCGCGACGCAAGACGTCGAGCACCATATGATCGAATACAAAGACGCGACGATGGAACTCTACGGCGTTCCATTCTTGTGGCTGCCGTATTTCGCGCATCCCGATCCGACGTCGCCGCGTGTCAGTGGCCTGCTGATCCCGAGCGCGGGCTATAACAGCCATATCGGCGCCTTTGCGGAGATTCCGTATTATTGGGTGATCGATAAATCAACCGACGCCATCATCACGCCCATCCTGTCGAGCGACGAGGGCATCGCTGGCGACGTGAAATTGCGCCATTCGTTCAATTTCGGCGATATCAACGTCAATGCCTCATCCGGCTTCGACAAAGGCAACCTGCAGGGTGCCTTGTTCGCCGATGGTACCTTCGATCTGGATAGCGCCTGGCAGGCCGGCTTCAACGTATCCCGCGCCTCTTCGGTCGCTTACCTGAACGACTATTCGATCCTGCCGAATACGAATGAGCTGGAAAGCGAGCTCTACCTTCAAGGCTTCGGCCACGGCTCCTACGCGCGCATCGAATCGAGCTTCTACCAGGGCCTTGTCGGCAGCGTGACCGACAGCGAGCTGCCGCTGGTCCTGCCCTATGCCGCCTATGCCTATAAGGGCGACCCGGACGGCTGGGGCGGTACCACCTCGATCGATGCCAGCGCTTTCAACATCCTGCGCACGTCGGGCACCAATACGCAGCGCGCCGCCATCAGCGGCACCTATTCGCTGCCCTTCCAAGACAGCATCGGCGAACAATGGAGCGCCGACCTGCATGTCGATCTCGCCGGCTATAACGCTGATAACATAAACGAATTCCCGAACTACGACACATCGGCCACGCATGCGTCCGAGCTGCGCGGCCTGCCCCAATTCGCCATCAACTACCGCTATCCGATCATGAACGAGGCGGGTTCGCTCGGTTCGCAGCTCTTTGAGCCGATCATCCAGCTGATCGCGGCGCCGATCATCAGTAACGACGTCAATGTCACGAACATTCCGAACGAGGACAGCTACGACTTCCAGTTCACGGACGCGAACCTCTTCGGATTCAACAAATATCCCGGCATCGATCGGCTGGAAAACGGCATGCGCGCGAATGTCGGATTCGAGAGCGCATGGTATTTCAACAATGGTTCGCGCCTCGACGGATTGATCGGCCAATCCTACCGCGCCCATACCGATGATACTTTCGCGCCGGATTCCGGCCTGAACGACAATGTCTCGGACGTCGTCGCCCGCCTGACTTATACGCCGGCAAGCTGGCTGGACTTCACCTATCGCACCAGGCTCAACCACAAGAGCCTGCAGGACGAATATACGGATACCTTCGTCTCTGCCGGCGTTCCGGCGTTGCGCGTGACCGCGGGTTATCTCTATTCGGCGGTCGACCCTTATTACTATTACGACGGCAGCCCGCCGCCGGCTGAATATTACGTCCCGCGCAGCGAGGCGACCTTTGGCCTGACCGCGGTGCATGGCGGCTGGAACTTCAACGGTGCCGTTCAGCAGAATATCCAGAGCGGTCAGCTCGACAGCACCAATGTCGGCATCGGCTGGCAGAATGACTGCCTTGGCCTCAACCTCAGCTACATCCACAGCAATACGACCATTGCCGGCGAGGACGGGTCCACCACCGTTCTCTTCACTGTCACCTTCAAGACAATCGGCGCCATTGGGTTTAACGCACTCTAATATGCCTAGGTTTTCGGGAGCTTCGAACGCAGCCATGTCCTTCCGCCTGAAATTTCTTTGCCTGGCGGCGGTGCCGGCATGGCTCGCGCTGGCTGGCATGACCTTGCCCCGTGCCGAAGCGCAGACCGCCTCGATCGCTGCCGTGGTCAATGGCGACGTCATCACCAATGACGACGTCGATAACCGCGCCCGCTTCTTCGCACTGGCCACCGGCCAGCAGGGCGGCGCCGATGTCGTCCAGCGCCTAAAGCCGCAGATCCTGCAGCAGCTCATCAACGAACGGCTGGAACTGCAGGAGATTCTGCGACGCGGCATTGTCGTCAACGACAAGCAGGTCGCCTCGGCGCTCGGCGAGATCGAGAAGAACAACAATATGGGACCCGGCGTATTGCAGCAGAAACTGCGCGCAATCGGCGTCGACCCTGGCACGCTCATCGCCCAGATTCGCACGCAGATCGGCTGGAACCAGGTGCTGCGGCAGGTCGTGGGCGGTATGGGCCGTCCGACGGATGCCGATATCAACCGCCAACTCAAACTGATGACGGATAAGAAGGGCCAACCGCAATTTAACGTGGGTGAGATCTTCATCCCCATCAATAGCCCGGCGGCCGCACCGGGCGCCGATCGCTTCGCCCAGTCTGTGATCCAGCAGCTGCGCGCTGGCGCGCCCTTCACGATCATCGCCGCCCAGTTCAGCCAGGGCCAGACCGCTCTGCAAGGCGGCGCGCTCGGCTGGGTCGGCGCCGACCAGCTCGATCCGGCCGTCGCTCAGCTTGTCACGCAGATGCCGATCGGCGCCATCAGCAATCCCGTGCCGGTCGCGGGCGGCATTGTCATCGTGCAGATGCGCGGGCGCCAGCAGGCCGGCCAGACCGACAGTGGCGCCGGCACCAACATTGTCCTAAACGTCCGCCAGGTTTTCCTGCCCTTCTCCTCGCCCTTGAACGAGCAGAACCCGACACAGCAGCAGCGCGACACCATGGTGAAGCTGCATGCGATCGAGACCTCGGCCAAAAGCTGTGACGATATCGAGGCTGCCAACAAGGCGGCCGGCAATGTGAAGCCGGCCAATCCCGGCCCGGTCAATCTGGCCCAGGTGACGCCGGCAGCGTTCCAGACGCTGCTGTCCAATCTGCCCGTCGGCCGGGCGAGCCCGCCGTTGATCGCCGATAACGGCGTCTCCGTCGTCATGATCTGTTCGCGCGACACCCAGGCGGCCGCCGCGCCGACGCGGGATCAGATCTCCGACCAACTGTTCCAGAACCGCGTCGGTCTGGCCGCCCAGCAGACGCTGGACGACCTCCATCGCCAGGGTTCCATCCAGATCATGCAGAATCAGGGATGAGTGAAGCCAAACCTTCGGTGACTGGGGTGTCCCCGACCCTGCCGTCGCTGAAGGACGTCATCTCCCGGCATTCCTTCCGGGCGAAGCATGCTTTGGGTCAGCACTTCCTGCTTGACCTCAACCTGACCGCGAAGATCGCCAGCATTGCCGGCGATCTGACCGGGCGGCATGTGATTGAAGTAGGACCGGGCCCCGGCGGCCTGACGCGGGCCTTGCTGGACTCACCGGCCGAGACCGTCACCGTCATCGAAATCGATCAGCGCGGTGTGGCGGTCGCCGAGGAACTGGCGGAATTTTACCCTGGTCGGTTGAAGGTCGTGAGCGGGGACGCGCTGAAGATGCGCGCCGCCGATCTGACGCCTGCGCCCCGGCAGGTCATCGCCAACCTGCCGTACAATGTCGGCACACCGCTTCTGATCGGCTGGCTGCGCGATATCCGCGCCTACGAGCAACTGACCCTGATGTTCCAGGAGGAAGTTGCCCAAAGGATCGCGGCCGCCCCCGATACGGATGCCTACGGACGGCTGTCCGTGCTCGCGCAATGGACCTGCCGCACGGTCCTGGCCATGAGCTTGCCGCCCGAGGCTTTCACCCCGCCGCCCAAGGTCAATTCGGCCGTCGTGCGGATGATACCCAATCCTGTCCAGCCTGAGCCGACGCTGTTCGCCGCCATGGAGAAGGTGACGCAGCACGCCTTCGGCCAGCGCCGAAAGATGCTGCGCGCCTCGCTTAAGCCGTTGGGCGGCGAAGCGCTGCTGCGCCGTGCGGAGATCGAACCGACCAGACGGGCCGAAACCCTATCGGTCGCGGAATTCGACACGCTGGCCCGGCTGGTCGCCGAGCCAGCGCGAGAAGCTTAGGACTGGCTATTGAACTGCAGCACCCGGCCATTCAGCTGATCGGCCGAGGTGTCAGGATTGCCTGAGACCTGCGGGTCGACGACCGAGGACGGCGGCGGCACCTGAACCGGAGCCGGCGTCATGGATGCCATGGCCGGCCCCTGCATGGGCATCGGGCTCATGCTCTCAGCAAGCTGGAGATGGTTTTCCAGCGCCGGCAGGGTCTGATGCGCATAGGCGCGGAGCTGCTGGCTCTGGCCTGTCATCGCCTCCTTACGGAATACGGCTATGGCATGCTGATGAGCACGGACCATGGCGTGATTGAATTCCATATCGAACTGATCGGCTGGTACCGCCTGTAGATGCTGCAAAAGCGCGGTCTGCATGGGGCTGAGACCCGGAGAGGTCTTCAGCATCAGCGTATCCGCGATGGGGGTCAGCGCCTGCTCGGAATTCATGTGATCAGCTTCGAGCATTTTACCGAAATTCTGCTCGTTCGGAGACTGTCCACGCGCCTGCGCCAGTTTGCCGAATTCGACCTCAGCCTGATTGGTGGCGGATGCCGCCCAGACGAAATGCGCATCCTGCGTGGACGCACCAGGATTGCCGGCAGTATCGGCGGGCATCACGGTCGGCGTTCCCGCTTCCTGACCCGGCTTGAGCTGGATCACCTGTGTCGCGGCACCGGAACCCTGCGGCGCCGTCGCATCACTTGTCGGCACATTCTGCGCCAGGGCAGCCGAGCCGGACGCCGTCAGCAAAGCGAGGCCGCAGGCGGTGGAGAGAAGCCAACGATTGGGGTTAGACTTGCCATTCCTCATGGAATTACTCCTTTTTAATTTTGGTCGCGTCGTCTTGCGAAAGACGGTGCGGTGTCCTGCATTTTGGCGGCGTGCTTTGGCTTCAAAGTCCGGGTCGCGCGAAGGTGAGGCCGCTCGCGAAGCCGTGCGATCGGCCGGCGGGACTTGCTCATCGGTTGCACACGGCTAAAAACCCTCATGCGACGCGCCCAAAAGACCGGTGAGGAGGCTTGGTGACCCGTCTGGCGGATATTTTCGCCCGGAAGGTCCCGCAGGGGGCGGAGCCGACTCCGCTCGCCCAACTCCGTCAGCCTGAACGCCAGCTTCGCATGGCGGAAACAGTGCGCACGGTTCTGATTGCGCGGGCTGCCATGCCGGTGAGCGAGGCCGGCAGCCAACCGATACCCCCCGAACTCATCGTCGCTGCCGAAACGGGGCAAAGCCCTGTGGTCGATGTCGCTACGACGCTCTGGACCCGCGTGCTGCGCTTCGACGCTGCCGCGACCGCCTGGGCGGATCGCGACCGCGTTGTCGTCTCCTGCCGGCAGCAGGCGCAGATCCTGCGTGTCATTCTTGAACTTTGCGGTATCGAACCAGCCGAACTGGCCCACGGCATGCCGGGCGTCGATCAGGTCCTCGGCATCCCCGGCCAGGCTTTGGCCTTCGCGGTCGGCGAAGCCCTGGCGGAACGCATGATGGCGGCCCGCTTCGGCAAAAGCCTGGTCGATCATCGCGTCTGGCTATGGTCCTCCCTCGCCGACCTTGGCGGCGGGCTGAGTTACGAAGCCGCTTCCCTCGCGGGCGACCTGAAGCTCGCCAAGCTTGCCGTGATGGTGGAGGAACCGCCGGCGGCCGAGGCCGAGGCTGTCAACGCTATGCTGGAGCGGTTCGCGGGCTGGGGCTGGGCGACCAAACGCATCGCGGCTCACGACCCTGTCGCCGTCGCGTCTGCGCTGACCATCGCGCTGCGCGCACGCAAACCTTTGCTGATTTCCTGCCGCCGGCCGACGGTGCCGCCGAAATTACAGGAGCGCGCCATTGCCGAGGACGTGCGCGAAGCCTGGCGGGCCGCTGGATCGCACAGCACGACAGCACGGCGCGGCTGGCTGAAACGCCTGGCCCGTCATGCGCAAGCCTCGGAATTCGAGCGCGTGCTCGCGGGCCGGCTGCCGGACGGCTGGCGCGACGAGGTTCGGGCCGAGCGCGTGCGCATGGCCGAGATTACACAGCCGCTGTCGCCGCTTGCCGCCGGCCGGCTTTGCGCGACCGCGATGGCCAGCGCGATCCCCGATCTGACCGGGGCTGCCCCCGGCAAATCGGCCGAGCCGATCGAGGGGATGACGGCCGTCGATGCCGCGGATTTCTCCGGCCGCCATATCGCGCTGGGTACCGCCACCACTGCCCTGCCTGGCGTGCTGGCGGGGGCGGCGACCCATGGCGGACTGACGCTGGTCGGGGAAACCAAATCGACGGGCGCCGACAGCCTGCCGCAAACGCTGCGGTCGCTCGCCCGCGACGGCAGGCGTGTCATCCACATCCTGTCCGAGGATCATAATGACCCCGCAGCGACGGCGGCCCTGCCCCTCGCCTCGCTTCGCGCGATTCCCAACCTTCTCGTTTTCCGCCCGGCCTGTGCGATCGAAACCGCTGAGTGCTGGGAACTCGCCCTGCAGCGGGACGACGGGCCCAGCGTGCTGCTGCACACCGCCAAGCCGGTGGAGCGCTGGCGTCAGGACACGACAGAAAACGCATGCGCGCGGGGCGGCTATGTCGCGGCGGGCTTGTATGATGCGCGCGCTGCGACTTTGATCGCGAGTGGCGCGGAACTGGCGGTTGCTATGGAGGCCCGGCGTCTTCTCGCTGACGCGGGAATTTCGGTTGCAGTCGTCTCCTTGCCGTGCTGGTCCCTATTTGCCAACCAGAACGACGCTTACCGGGCCGATATATTGGGCGATGCCCCACGTCTGGCGGTGGAGGCCGGTTCAGATTTCGGCTGGGGCCGCTGGCTTGGCGAGCGCGGACAGTTTATCGGAGCGGCAAGCCTGGGGCTATCGGCCGCCCGGCCCGGTGAATATTTCGAGGTCACGGCGGAAGCGCTGGTGATCGCGGTAAAAAAGAAGCTTTGATGCCCCCGAACGGGCAAGCAACATGAGGAGAAGCAGACTATGGCAGTGACGGTAGCGATCAATGGTTTCGGCCGTATCGGGCGACTGGTTCTACGCGCGCTGATCGAAAGCGGCCGCACCGATGTCACCCCGGTGCTGATCAACGACCTCGGCTCCGTCGAGGCGAATGCCCATATGTTCCGCTACGACAGCGTCCATGGCCGCTTCCCCGGCGAAGTGAAGGTCGAAGGCGACAGCCTCGTCATCACCCATAACGGCCGTACCTATGCGCCCATCAAGGTCTCCGCCGAGCGCGATCCGTCCAAGGTGCCGCTGCAGGGCGTCGATGTTGCGATGGAATGCACGGGCATCTTCACCAGCAAGGAAAAGGCGCTGCCGCTTCTTGAAGCCGGCGCGCGCAAGGTGATCATCTCGGCCCCGGCCGATAACGTCGACGCAACGATCGTCTATGGCGTCAATGACAAGACGCTGACCGCCGACATGACCGTCATCTCCAACGCCTCCTGCACCACCAACTGCCTGGCGCCGGTGGCCAAGGTCCTGAACGATAATTTCGGTATCCTGCGCGGCTATATGGTCACGATCCACAGCTACACGGGCGATCAGAAGACGGTCGACACGCTGCATAAGGATCTGCACCGCGCCCGCGCCGCTGCTCTCTCCCTGATCCCGACCTCGACCGGTGCGGCCCGCGCCGTCGGCCTCGTGCTGCCGGAACTGAAGGGCAAGCTGGACGGCACCGCCATTCGCGTGCCGACGCCGAACGTGTCGCTGGTCTCCCTCGACGTGAACCTCGCCAAGAAGGCCACGAAGGAAGAGATCAACGCGGTGATGAAGGAAGCCTCGGAAGGCTATCTGAAGGGCATCCTCGGCTATAACACCGAGCCCCTGGTCAGCTCCGACTTCAACCACAACCCGGCGTCCAGCACCTTCGACGCGCCGCAGACCGCGGTCGTGGACGGCGAAATGGCCCGCGTTCTGGCTTGGTACGATAACGAGTGGGGCTTCTCCAACCGCATGTCGGACACGGCCGCCGCCTTCGGCGCCCTCTAGAGCAGATCCCGGTCAGATGGAATCATCTGGCCGGGTGAAGATGCTCGCAAAAACGATAATCTAGAGCGGCGCCTGTGAGCGTAAGCGAACAGGAAACGCTCTAGAGTGTGATCATGTCGGATAGAGCAGCACCGCTTCTATCCGACACCTGCAACACACTCTGGATTGTTGATGTTGGGCCTGATTCACGGTGTGGATTGGGTCGTTTTCAGCGATGCAAGCCACACCGACCAGGCCCTAATCGACACTGCTCAACTGAGGCTCAAGGGACGCGCCATGACTTTCAAGACGCTCGATCAGGCTGATGTTGCGGGGAAGCGCGTGCTTGTGCGCGCCGACCTCAACGTGCCTATGCGGGACGGCCATATCAGCGACATGACCCGTGTGGAGCGTGTCGCGCCGACGATCCTGGACATCGCCGACAAGGGCGGCCGGGTCATCGTCCTCTCGCATTTCGAGCGGCCGAAGGGCAAGCGCGTCCCTGAAATGTCCCTCGCCCCGCTGGCCGAAGCGCTGGCGGAAGTGCTGCGCAAGCCGGTGGCTTTCGCGGATGACTGCATCGGCCCGGAGGCCGAGGCCGCCGTGGCGAAGATGCAGGACGGCGACGTGCTGCTGCTGGAGAACACCCGCTTCCACAAGGGCGAGGAAGAGAACGATCCCGCTTTCGCGGCTGCTCTTGGCAAGCTCGGCGACGTTTACGTCAATGACGCTTTCTCCGCCGCCCACCGCGCCCATGGCAGCACCGAAGGCGTTGCCCAGCATCTGCCGAGCTATGCCGGCCGGTTGATGCAGGCGGAGTTGGATGCGCTGGGAGCGGCCCTCGCCAACCCCGAGCGGCCGGTGATGGCGATCGTCGGCGGGTCCAAGGTTTCGACCAAACTCGACCTGCTCGGCAATCTGCTGGACAAGGTCGACGTGCTCGTCATCGTCGGCGCCATGGCCAATACCTTCCTGGCCGCCAAGGGCATGCCGGTCGGTCGGTCGCTGCAGGAGAAAGACCTGCACGAAACCGCCCGCACGATTATGGCGCAAGCGGCAAAAGGCTCCTGCGAGATCCTGCTGCCGGTGGATGGCACGGTCGCCCAGGAATTCAAGGCGCATGCGCCGACCGAGGTTTTGGCGGTCGACGTCGCGCATGACGGCATGGCGCTCGACGTCGGGCCGGCCTCCGCCGACCTCATCATCGCGCGGCTGCAGGAGATGAAGACGCTGGTCTGGAACGGCCCGCTGGGCGCGTTCGAGATCCAGCCCTTCGATGCCTCGACCATGAAGGTCGCCAAGGCCGTGGCGGACCTGACGCAGGAAGGCAAATTGCGCAGCGTGGCGGGTGGCGGCGATACCGTCTCCGCGCTGCGCCAGGCGGGCGTGATCGACGAGCTGAGCTATGTTTCCTCGGCCGGCGGCGCGTTCCTGGAATGGCTTGAAGGCAAGACACTTCCTGGCGTGAAGGCGCTGAGCCGATGACCGATTATGTGATCCCGGCGCCCGCCATTCCGGCGGTGCCCGTGCGTGGCGGCGGGGCCTTCCCCGTCCGCCGCATTTTCTGCGTTGGCCGCAACTACGCGGCCCATGCGCGCGAGATGGGCGCGGACCCGGACCGCGAGCCGCCCTTCTTCTTTACAAAACCGGCGGACGCCATCCTGACGGGCGGCGCCGACATGCCTTATCCGCCGCAGACGTCCGATCTTCATCATGAGGTCGAGCTGGTGGTCGCCATCGGCACCGGCGGCGCGAATATCCCTGTCGAGACTGCCAAGTCCCATATCTGGGGCTATGCCGCCGGGATCGACATGACCCGCCGGGATCTTCAAGGAGCCGCTAAAAAAGCCGGCAAGCCTTGGGACATGGGCAAGGGTTTCGATCATTCCGCGCCGATCGGGGACCTTGTCCCGGCCAAGGAGTTGGGCCCCAAATATGGTGAGGACGGCCATGTGCTGCTCCACGTCAATGGCGCTGAGCGGCAGTCCGGCGACTTGGCCGATATGATCTGGAGCATCCCGGAGATTGTCGCGACCCTCTCGACCTTCGTGACGCTCGCGCCGGGCGACCTGATCATGACCGGCACGCCGGAAGGGGTTGCGGCCGTCAGCCGCGGCGACAAGCTGGAAGGCATCATTTCCGGCCTGCCACCGGTGAGCGTGACGATCGCCTAATTACGACCGTCGCCCGGGCTACTAAACACGGGTCATCCGCGCACTCGTTGCGCGGACCTACCCGGCATAAAGCCGGGCAAGACTGGTTATCCAGGGATTTCCCTCTGCCGTCGGCCGGGCTATCCCTTTGATCATGCCCAAAAGCTTGCGAATCCTCACCTGGAACATCAACTCGGTCCGGCTTCGGCAGGGCTTGCTGAAGGACGTGGTCGACAAGCTGTCGCCGGACGTCGTCTGCCTGCAGGAAACCAAATGCCCGGATGAGCTGTTTCCCCAGGACCTGTCCCAGGTGCTGGGTTTCAAACATGTCCTGTTCCGCGGCATGAAGGGCTATAACGGCGTCGCCGTATTCTCCAAGCTGCCGATGCGCCAGCATGTGGACACGCAGGATTGGGTGGGCAAACAGGATTGCCGCCATCTGGCGGTGGAGATCGACGCGCCCGGCGGACCGATCATCGTCCATAATTTCTACGTTCCGGCCGGCGGCGATATCCCCGATACCGAGGTCAATCCGAAATTCGCGCATAAGCTCGACTTCGTCGCGGCCGCGCGAGACCATTTCGCCAAGACGCCCAAGCTGACGCGGTCTGTGCTGGTCGGCGACCTCAATATCGCGCCGCTGGAACATGACGTCTGGAGCCATAAGCAGCTTCTGAAAATCGTCTCCCACACGCCGGTCGAAACGGCGCTGCTGACGGAATGGCAGGAGACCTGCTGGCATGACGGGTTGCGGCATTTCGTGCCCGCCGATCAGAAGCTCTATACGTGGTGGTCGTATCGCGCCAAGGATTGGGAAGCGGCCAATAAAGGCCGCAGGCTGGATCACGTCTGGGTCACGCATGATCTGAAAGGCGCCCTCAAGCGTCACGAAATTTTAAAAGAGGCACGAGGCTGGACCCAGGCCTCAGATCACGTGCCCGTTCTGGTGGAGCTCGCCCTATGAACCGTATTTGTCTCGTCACCGGTGCCGGCAGCGGTGTCGGCCGTGCCGCCGCCCTCGCTTTGCTTGGTGACGGGGACACCGTTTATCTCGCCGGGCGGCGGATGGAGCCGCTGCAGGAGACGGCGGCGATGGCGACAGGCGGCACAGCCATTCCGGTGACGGCGGATGTCACCGACCCAGCGAGTGTGGGTGCCATGTTCGACCGCATCCGCTCGGAAAAGGGCCGTTTGGACGTGCTGTTCAACAATGCCGGCATCTCCACCCGTTCGATCAATTTCGGCGACCTGACCTGGGAGCAGTGGCGGGACACGCTGTCCGTCAATCTTGACGGCATGTTCCTATGCGCCAGTGCGGCCTTCCGCATGATGCGCGATCAAGCCCCACAGGGTGGTCGTATCATCAATAACGGCTCCATCTCCGCCCATGCGCCGCGTCCGGGTTCGGCGCCTTATACTGCCAGCAAACATGCCGTGACGGGCCTGACCAGGTCGATCTCGCTCGACGGCCGCGCGTTCGGCGTCGCCTGCGGGCAGGTCGATATCGGCAATGCCGCGACGGCCATGACGAAGGTGATGACCGCCGGCGTGCCGCAGGCTGACGGCCGCATGGCCGTGGAGCCGCGCATGGATGTGGACGATGTCGGCCGCACGATCCTGTTCATGGCGAGCATGCCGGCGGACGCCAACGTGCAGTTCGTGACGGTGATGGCGACGAACATGCCCTTCATCGGCCGCGGCTGAATCGCGTTTTCATGCGAACCGGCTGAGCCTCGTCATCCGCGCACTTGTTGCGCGGACGACAGACTTGGGGCGCTTTCGTTCGAATGTGATAGCCTTTAGAGTTTGTCTGATTTTAACTGAAGCTTGTCCCTAAAATCGTCATGCCCGGCCCCAGAGCCGGGCATCCATTCGTTGGGGCGCCCAAGGACTGGATGACCGGGTCAAGCCCGGCCATGACGGGGTAAGGGGTCGTTTCCACCTAAACCTGACGGACTCTAACCAGCCATCAGTTCCGCCGCGACGGCCGCCAGCGGCTCGTCCCAGCGCGCCGGGGCTTGTTGGCGGAACAGACGCAGGGACGGGTACCAGGGGCTGTCCGTCCGCCCCATCAGCCAGCGCCAATCGGGCGTGAAGGGCAGCAGCACCCAGCCGGTCTTGCCGACAATGCCGGTGAGATGGGCGACCGAGGTATCGACCGTCACGACCAGATCCAGCGCTGCGATCGCAGCCGCCGTATCCTCATAGGTTTCGAGATAAGGGGCCGCGTCAAACAGTGGCGCGGTCCCCTGATACCCGGCCAGATCGGCCGCGCGGTCTCCCTTCTGCAGGCTGACCAGGGCGATGCCGGGCAGATTGCCGAGCGCTTGCGCGATCGTCGCGAAGGCGATCGAGCGGTTGCGGTCATTCTTATGGGTCGGCCGGCCAGCCCAGACGATACCGACGCGTTTCAGACCTGCGGGCAGGCTGTCATTCAGACGCCCGGCCCAAGCCTCGGCCCGGCCCTGGTCCAGCGGCAGGGGCACGATGGCGGGAATGGTATCGAGACGCGTGCCACGCAGGCGCGGCAGGCCGGAAAGCGGGGCATAGGCCGCGAAATCCGCGCAATCGGCCCAGCGCGTCCGGATATCCAGATCCGGAAACATGCAGCGGATCGCCGGCGCCATTTCCTTGCTGGTCGCGAGGAAGGTCGGCTGTCCGCGGCCGACGGCCCAGGGAATATAGCGGCTGAATTGCAGAACATCGCCGAATCCCTGATCGCCAATCAGCATCAGCGACCCGGACGGGAGATCGCCGCCGCCCCATTGCGGTCGCTCCCGCCGGATTGCCGGCGGCATCAGCGGGGGCACCCCCGCCATGCGGAAGCGCCACTCGTATTCCTCCCAACCCTCGGCGAATTCGCCGAGCAACAGCTGCGCCTCCGCAATCGCGAAATGGGCGCCGGGCATATCATGCTTCAGCGCGGATGCCCGGCGGGAACTGGCGAGCCCTTCGGTGATCTGCCCGCTTTCATGCAGGATGACCGCCTGGTTGTGATAGCTCACCGCATCGTCAGGCTTCAGCACGATGGCACGGCGCGCAGCGCCGAGCGCATCCTCAAGCCGCCCGGTGACGCGGTACATTTCGGCGATATTGCGGTAGTAGAGCTGGTTGTTCGGCTCCCGCTTGATGGCTTGTTCCAACAGCTGGATGCCGAAAGCCTGGCGGTTGCCCCGGAAAGCGATGATCGCCGTCAGATGCAGCACACGACCGTCCTGCGGCACCGCGCGCAGCAGGTGGGAGGCGATCGCCTCGGCTTCCTGGGCACGCCCCGCCTCATGCGCACGCATGCCAACCTGAAGCATGAGGCCGAGCGGCATGGGGACCATGATATCGGGCGGGCGCGCAGCCTGTGCGGGCGCGGCCGGCTGGGGCGCCGCCGCCAGGTCAGGATCGCTATCGGAATGCGTAAT
The DNA here is from genome assembly GCF_020621385.1 of Acidisoma cellulosilyticum. Lineage (GTDB taxonomy): Bacteria > Pseudomonadota > Alphaproteobacteria > Acetobacterales > Acetobacteraceae > Acidisoma > Acidisoma cellulosilyticum. The sequence continues at coordinate 389,735 of NZ_JAESVA010000001.1, forward strand.
CGGTTCTGCGCTCATGGGCACCAGCTTAGCGCCGGAGCATGATTGCAGATAATAGGCTCAGCGGGCCCGCGCCTGAACTTTCTTCGGATCTTCCGATTTCGCCGGACGCGTATCGCGCCGCAGCCGCTTCTCGCCCAGGAACAGCAGAATGGGGGCCGCGATGAAGATGGAGGAGGAGGTCCCGACGACGATGCCGAACAGCATGACGATAGCGAAGTCCTCGATCGACGACCCGCCGAAAATCGCCAGCGGCAGGGCGGCCAGGAAGACCGTCATGGAGGTCCCGAGCGTTCGGTTCAGCGTCTCGTTGATCGACATATCGATCAGCTCGCGGAGAGGCATCGATTTGTATTTGCGCAGATTTTCGCGCATCCGGTCATAGACCACCACCTTGTCGTTGGTGGAATAGCCGAGCACCGTCAGGATCGCCGCGACCATGACGAGATCGAATTGCAACCGGGTGATGACCAGGAAGCCGATGGTCTTGGTGATGTCGAGCAGCAGCGTCACCACAGCACCCACGGCGAACTGCCATTCGAAGCGGAACCAGATATAGATCAGGATCATGAGCAGCGAGAGGCCAAGCGCCATCAGGCCCTGGCGGAACAGCTGGGCCGAGACCGAGGCACCGACGGCGCTGGTGCTCAGCACCTGATTGCCGGGCGAGACCTGATCGAGCGCCGCATGAACACGGGCGACCGCTGCATCCGTCGCCTGTGCGTTGGCGCGGCTTTCCAGCCGGATCATGACCTCGTTCTTGCCGCCGAGCGCCTGCAACCCGGCATCCGGCAGATCATGGCCCGCGAGCGCCGCGCGCAATGCCGGAAAGCTGGCCGGCTGCGCGGTGCGAACTTCCATGACGACGCCGCCCTTGAAGTCGATGCCGAGGCGCAGGCCCGGATAGAAAAACAGCCCGATCGAGGCAAGGGACAGCACGGCTGAGACCATGAGCCCCGCGAAGCGGCCCCGCATGAACTTGATACGGGTGCCATCCGGCACCAGGCGGAACAGCGGCCTGTAGAAGAAGCGCATCGGGGTCGTCCTTAAACCGGCAGCGCGGTGGGGCGCCGGCTTACATACCAGCGCGAGGTGAGAAGCCGCGCGAAGACCGTCGCCGTGAACAGCGTCGTCACGATGCCGACCGTGATGGTGACGGCGAAGCCGCGCACCGGGCCGGAACCGAAGATGAACAGCATGACGTGGGCCAGCAGCGCCGTCACGTTACTGTCGATGATGGTGCCGTAAGCACGCTTATAGCCCGCTTCCAGCGCCTGCAGCGGCGAACGGCCGTTCTTCACCTCTTCGCGGACACGCTCGTTGATCAGGATATTCGCATCCACCGCCATACCGAGGGTGAGCAGGATGCCCGCCATGCCGGGCAGCGTCAGCGTGGCGCCGATCAGCGACAGAATGCCCATCATCATGATCAGGTTGGCGACGAGCGAGATATTGGCGAACCAGCCGAACAGGCCGTAAGCGCCGGCCATGAAGAAGATGACCAGCAGAAAGCCGACGATCAGCGAGATGGCGCCCGCGCGGATGGAATCGGCCCCCAGTTCCGGCCCGACGCTCTGCTCCTCGATCACCGTCAGCGGCGCCGGCAGCGCGCCGGCGCGCAGCAGCAAAGCCAGATCGGTCGCGGCCTGCGCATTGGCACTGCCGCTGATCTGGGCGCTGCCGCCGGTAATGGCCTCGCGGATCACGGGGGCGCTGATGACCTCGTTATCCAGCACGATCGCGAAGGGATGGCCGACATTGGCGCTGGTGACATCGGCGAACTGGCGGGAGCCGAGACTGTCGAAGGTGATGTTCACCACCCAGCCGCCCGTCTGCGGGTCTTGCCCGGCCTGGGCATTGGTCAGATCCGCGCCGTCCACCATGACCGCCTGCTGAATGGCGATCTTGTTATTGGGGTCGCCCTGCATGGGCAGGAAAGCATCGCCGATCGGCGCCGGGCCGCCGCCATTGGCGTTGGCACTTTCATCGACGAGATGAAAGGTCATATGCGCCGTCTCGCCCAGCAGCTTCTTGATATGCTGCGGGTCGGTAATGCCGGGCAGCTGTACCATGATGCGGTTGTCGCCCTGCTGGGCGATCTGCGGATCGACGATGCCGGTGCTGTCGATGCGACGGCGGACGATTTCGATCGACTGCGTCACCGCCGCCGTGGCGCGCGCCTGCATGGCGGGCTTCGACAGCGTGAGGATGAGATTGGTGCCGTCCCCGCTGACATCGAAATCAGCCAGGCTGCCGGGGCCGTTGGGCGGGACCAGCAAATCGTTCAATGCCGTGATGGCGGCCTGACGCTGGGTCGGGTCAAGCAGCCCTATCTGCACCTGATTGGCCGCGACATCGGCGGCCAGACGCGTGTAGCCGATATTGGACTTACGGAAATCCTGGCGCACCTGATCGACCGTGCTGCCGAGCTTTTCCTTCGCAACCGCATCCATATCGACCTGCATGAGCAGGAAGCTGCCACCGCGCAGATCGAGACCCAGATGGATCTGTGGCCAAGGCATCCCGTTCTTCGGCGCAGGCCAGAAATTGGGCAGGCACAGCAGGATGCCGATCAGGCAGGCCCCGAACACGGCGGCGGCCTTGAGCCGGCTGAAATAAAGCATAGCGGCGGAAGGCCCCCGGTTATCAGACTCTTGCTAGACTATATTTGGCGCGGAGGTATGGCGGCCTGATGACAGCATGGCAAGTGCCGGCGATGTGCGGGCTGATTTCTGCTAGGATGCTCCGTTTGGCTAGCGGCACGATTGGTTGACGGATAGCTGTCAGGTGCTAGTCCTGCGGCCCGACGTCACCGGCCCCTGGCGGCCTCATGCGACTGGACGGATACGACCAATGGAAACCGTTAAACTTGGCGTTGCCGGGGTCGGACATTTCGGGCGCTACCATGCTTTGAAGGCAGCGGCGGCGCAGCGGGCACAGCTGGTCGGGGTCTATGACCGTGACCCCGAGCGGGCCCGCACGGTGGGCTGGGAAGCGGGCGCGCCGCCCTTGCCTTTGGAAGAGCTGATCGCCGCGGCGGACGCCATTATCGTCGCGACACCGGCCGAAGCGCATTACGAGATCGCGGCGCGCGCCATTCGCGCCGGCCGCCATGTGCTGATCGAAAAGCCCATCACCTCGACCCTGGCAGAGGCGGACAGTCTTGCCGCCCTGGCGCGGGAGCATGACGTCGTGCTGCAGGTCGGCCATCTGGAGCGGTTTTCGGCCGCCCACAGCGCCGTCTCGGCCCGCATGGGCAAGCCGCTTTATCTGGAGGCGGTGCGCGTCGCGCCCTTCAAGCCGCGCGGCACGGACGTCTCGGTCATCCTCGACCTTATGATCCATGACCTCGACCTCATCCTGGCGCTGGTCGACGCGCCGATCGAAAGCGTGGATGCGGTGGGCGCGGCCGTGGCCAGCGCGCATGAGGATATCGCCAATGCCCGCGTGCGCTTCACCAATGGCTGTGTGGCGACCATCACCGCCAGTCGCATTTCGCTGAAGACCGAACGCCGCATGCGCATCTTCGCGCAGAGCGGCTACCTTGCCGTCGATTTCGCAGGCCGCAAGCTGACGGCCATCGTCCGTGGCCAGGGCGGGGGCTTCCCGGTGCCCGGCATGCCGGATTTCTCGATCAAGGAAATGGCTTGGGAAGACCATGACAGCCTCGCCGCCGAGCATGAGGCCTTCTACGCCTCGGTCCTCGACGGGGCAGCCGTGCTGGTGGACGCGGCAGCCGGGCGCCGCGCGCTGGCGGCCGCCATTGCCGTGAAGGAGGCGATGGACCGCTCCAACGCTCTCGTCACCGCCTCCGGCCTGTTTAACCCGGCGGAATAGCCTGCCGCTCCGCCATAAGGGCGAGCACGGCATCCGCTGCCGCTTCCGAAGGCAGGCCGTGCGGCGGCGTCAGGCTTTGCATGACCGCAGCGAAAGCTGCCTTCTGCGCCTCGGCAGCCCCGGTATCATTGAGAAGTCGGGAAATCTCATCGGCCAGACGGGTCGGCGTGCAGGTCTGCTGGATCAGTTCCGGCACCACCTCCCGCCCCGCCAGGAGATTGACCATGGCGGCGTAGGAGACTTTCACCACGCGTTTGACGATGGCGGCGGTGATCGGGTTGACCTTGTAGGTCACGACCATCGGCACGCCAGCGAGTGCGAGTTCCAGCGTCGAAGTGCCGGATTTCGTCAGCGCCACGCGGGCGGCGGCGAAGGCGTCATGCTTGTCCCCCACATCCGTCACCAGGATCGGCTTGATCGGCCAGGCAGCAACCGCCGCCGTCACCTTCGGGGCAACATAGGCCGCGACCGGCATGACCGGGACCAGATGCGGGAAGCGCGCAGCCAGCATGGCCAGCGCTTCCGCGAAGACCGGCATCAGGCGGGTAATTTCCGTCACGCGGCTGCCCGGCATCAGGATGACGGGCATCGCCTCCGGCGCCAAATTATGGGCCGCCCGAAACCGCGCGCCGTCCCCCGTATCGGCACCTGATTCCAGCACCGGATGGCCGACGAAATCCGCCGGCAGGTTGTGGCCTGCAAAGAAGGCCGGCTCAAAAGGCAGCAGGCATAGCAGCTTGTCCCAGAGACCGGGATATTTGCGGACGCGCTTCTCGCGCCATGCCCAGACCTGCGGAGCGACGTAATGCGCGCGCGCCAGACCGAGCGGCGCGATGCGCTTCAACAGCCGCAGCGTGAAGCCGGGACTGTCGATGGTGACGACGACATCGGGCCGGCGAGACGCGACATCGGCCACCGTCTCCTCCATCCGGCGCTTGAGCTGCCGCAGCTTCGGCAGCACTTCGGCGAGGCCCATCAAAGCAAGCTCATGCATCGGAAACAGGCTTTGGAAGCCCAATTCCGCCATGCGCGCGCCGCCGATACCGGCGAAGCGGGCGTGAGGCATCCGTGTCTTGATCGCCCGCATCAGGCGAGCGCCGAGCACGTCGCCGCTCGCCTCCCCCGCCACGATATAGATGAGCGGACTATCGCTGCTCATCAGAGCGCCTTTTCCATAAACAGGCTCAAGGGGTCGTCCTGATAGGTGCCGAAGGGCGCGATGCGGCGAAAGCCGGTCGCTTCGTAAAGCCCGATTGCTTCCGGCTGGCGGATACCGGTCTCCAACCTCAGAAGGGAAAGCCCCTGCTTGCGCGCCTCCGCCTCAATCGCGGCGAGCAAAGCGCGTGCCAGGCCGAGTCCCCGCGCAGCGGGAGCGACGAAGAGGCTTTTGACCTCGCCATAACGCTCATCCACACGCATCAGCGCGCCGCAACCGCACGCCGTGGTGTTGTTGCGTGCGACGAAGAAGGAAACATCCGGCAGTTCCAGCGCACTCTCATCCAGGTGGTGATTGCTCTCCGCCGGATAAAGCGCGCCCGACAGCGCCCAGGCCGGTTCCAGCAGCGCCCGCACCGCTGGCTGATGGACGGGTTCGCGGGCGACGGTGACTGTCATTCGAAGGTAACGACACGGCAACCGTTGGGCGCCGGCGGCCAGTCACGATGATTGCGCACGCCACCATTCTCGCGAATATTTTCGATCAGGCCGGGGTCGAGCTCCGCAAAGACAAGGCCGGGCTCATCCAACTGGCCTTTCGCGATAACACCGTCATCCGGAAAGCCGCGATCGCAAGGACCGAAGACCCCGGCATAGCCGCGATTGACGTCAAGCGTCGCGGACCAGGGCGCAACACCCACGGTCGGTGTGATGGCAACAAAGCACTGGTTTTCGATCGCCCGCGCGCGCGCCGAAAGATGCACGCGATTGAAACCCCAAAGCGTATCGGTGCAGGAGGGCGACAGGATCAGCCAGGCACCGGCTTCCACCTGCGCCCGCGCCAGCATGGGGAATTCGACGTCATAGCATATGGAAATGCCGATGCGGCCCCAGGGCGTCTCGAACACCTGGGGCTCATCCCCCGCCGCGACATGCCATTCTTCGTTCTCGAAGCGGGTCATGACCCGCTTTTCCTGAAACTGCACGACGCCATCGGCCGAGATGAAGGGCGCACGGTTGCGGACAAGACCGTCGCGCAGCATCGGCACCGAACTGCCGAGCAGCCAGATACGATGGCGCGTGGCCGCCTGCCGCATGATCTCGACGATACTCTCAGCCCTGATCACGATCGCGTCGCGTTCCGAGACGGCGTCACCGGCATCGGTGAAGGCAGCGGCCAGTTCCATGGCGGCGTATTCAGGCAGGACCAGCATCTGGGCCCCGTCTTCCTTCGCGGCACGGATGATGTCGTCGATCTTGACCTCGAAATCATCCAGGCTGCGCAGACGCTCGATCGGGTATTGCGCCAAGGCGAGGCGAAGGCGGGTCACGGCAATGCTGCTCCTGTCAGGGATTTGAGCCAGAAGGAAAGGCGATGTGCCGTTTCCTCGTCCTCGCCCACATCCCGCCAATGCATCAAACAGCGGAGCTGGGGGTAAGGCGTGAAGCCGCGCTTGCGCCAGAAGGCATCAAGCGGGACAGCATCCTCCGGCTTCGCCGGATGATCGGCCGGGCGCTGAACCGCGCAAAAGGCAGCAAAGTCGCAATCCGATACCGCGCGCGCATGAGCCTCACGCTCGGCAAAAAACCGCACGCCTGCCCCCGTCCCACGATAGTGGCGCAGCAGGATCGATTCGCCGAAATAGAAGACGCGGTCTATAGCAATGCCGGCGGCCAGGAAGGGCGCCTGAACATTGGGCGTCTCATCCGTAAGCGGCAGGCAGGTTGATGCGCCAACCACCGCGTCACCGTCCAATGCCAGCACAACGCCGGCGCGCGGGCTCAGCGCATAGGTGCGGAGATAGGTTTCCTCATAGGTCCGGTCACCTTCATACAGATAAGGCCAGTCGCGAAAGACCGTGATGCGCAGCCGGGCGAGTGCCGGCACGAAGGGAAGGACATCCGCACCGCTGACGGTGCGGATGGTCAATGCTGTTTCGCTCATCCGCAGGCATTGCCGCGCAGGATGACGGCGACGACGACTTCACCCGCACCGGTGCCAGACGGACCCATCTGGAAAGTCGCCTCGCAGCCCATCGTAACGACCGTGGTAGGTTGATACCAGCCGCCGCCCCAACCGCCGCCCCATGGGCCCCAAGGCCCGCCGCCCCAGCCAAAGCCGGGACCACCGCCGGGGATAACCTGGGTACTCTGCCAGTCATAGGCGAGGTATTTGATACCGCCGGTGGTGATGCTGCGCTGGGGCACGCCCAGGCCCTGGACCAGGGCCGTTTCCGGCTGGCCGATATAGGCGTGCAGCCGCTGAGACAGCGTCGGCCCGGTCTGGCAGCCAGCAAGGCCGAGAAGCGAAAGGGCGCCGAAGACGCCGAAGCGGAGTGTCGAGTAGCGCATCCGAATATCCTACCGGGAAGCGAGGCCTGCCTGCTAGCATGGCGTCATGAACGTCGCCATGCGCAAGCTCATGACCCTGGCCGAGTTCCTGTCCTGGGAGAACCGGCAGGAGCTACGCTACGAGTTCGACGGGTTCCAGCCGGTCGCCATGACCGGCGGAACGGCGGCGCATGCGGGCATTCAGGTAAACATTCTGAGCGCTTTGGCAACGCGGCTTCGTGGAAAGCCATGCCGTGCCTACGGCTCTCATCTTAAGATCGAGGTCGCCGGCCGGATCCGCTATCCGGATGCCTTCGTCATCTGCACGCCGGTCGCCAATGAAGCGCTTGTCGTCGCCGAGCCTGTCGTCGTGTTCGAGATTTTGAGCCGCAGCACAGCCGCGACCGATCTTTTCGCCAAGAATGCCGAATATCGCGCCACACCGAGCATCCAGCGCTATGTCATTCTGGAACAAGGCAAGGCGGCCGCTATGGTGTTCACGCGCGAGGGCGAGAACTGGCTGTCGGAGATCCTGACCGATAAGGATGTCCTGCCTATGCCGGAAATCGGCATCGAAATCCCGCTCACGGAATTCTACATCGATATCGACCTCAGCACCCCGCCCGAGGGCGACACGGTCGAGGTATGACACTTGCCTCCGACCTCATCGCTTTCACGCTCGCGGCATCGCTGCTGACGATCACGCCCGGGCTGGATACCGCGCTGGTGTTGCGGACCATCGCGGCAAGCGGACCCGGCCAGGCTTTCAAAGCCGCCTGCGGTGTCGCCCTTGGCTGTTTCGCCTGGGGACTGATCGTGGCCGCCGGGCTCGGTGCGCTGCTGGCGGCCTCCCACCTTGCCTATGAAGCGCTGCGCTGGGTCGGCGCCTTGTATCTGTTCTATCTCGGCGGAAAGCTGATCCTGTCGCCAAGGCGCGAGGGGATCGAACTGCGCGACGCCCGCATGCCCGTCGCCCCCCGCGTCTGGCTGCGCGGGTTTCTGACGAATATCCTGAACCCCAAGGTCGGCATCTTCTACGTGTCATTTCTGCCGCAATTCATCCCCCCACATGCCAGCGTGCCGGTGATGATCGTGGCGCTTGCCGCCATCCACGTCGTGCTTGGTATTGCCTGGTTCGGTCTGCTGATCGCGGCCGCGCGCTCGCTTCTGCCACTATTGCAGAAGCCGCGTGTGGTGGCCGCGATGGACCGGCTGACCGGCTTTGTATTCCTCGGATTCGGCTTGAAACTCGCGTTCAGCGCGCGCGTCTAACCGGCATCCTGCGGCAGCCACTGCACCTGGTCGATGCGGTCCGCCCCGGACGCGATCATCGCCAGACGGTCGAAGCCGAGCGCGATGCCGGCGGCAGGCGGCATCCCGTATTCCAGGGCCGCCAGAAAATCCTCATCCAGCGCCCAACCTTCCTCGCCATAGATCGCCCGCCGCCGTGCGCGATCTTCCATGAAGCGCGCCCGCTGCTCGGCCGCGTCCGTCAGTTCCACGAAGGCATTGGCGAGTTCCATGCCGCAGACGAAGAGTTCAAACCGTTCGGCGACGCGCGGATCTGAAGGGTCCCTGCGGGCGAGGGCCGCCTGCGCCGCCGGCCAATGGGTGAGGAAGGTGGGGTTGGCCTGGCCGATCGCGGGCTCCACCTTCGCGAGCAGGAGCCGGAAGAAAAGGTCCTCCCAATCCTCCCCTGCCCGCAGCTTTTCCCCCGCGGACGCGGCTAGGGCGGCTGCGTCCGCCGCCGTGCCGAGCAGATCGGCGCCGAGATAGCGCTGGAACGCGTCGGCGACCGTCAGATGTTCCATGTGTGACAGCTCTGTCGTGACCCCCTGAGACGTCACCACCGGTGGCAACACGGCGCGCAGAAAGGCCGAGGTCTCAGCGATCAGATCATCCATGCCGGCGCCGGGATTGTACCATTCCAGCATGGTGAACTCGGCCGCGTGGCGGCGGCTGCCCTCCCCGTTTCGCCAGACACGGGCGAGCTGGAAGATAGGGCCAGCCCCCGCCACAAGCAGACGCTTCATGGCAAATTCGGGACTGGTATGGAGGAAAAGCGGCGTGCGGCTGCCGTCGACCCCGATACGCTCCGTGCGGAAGGCCGAAAGATGGACCTCCTCCCCTGGCGCCGGCACCGCATAGGGCGTCTCGACCTCGGTATAGCCGCGTGCCGCGAAGAAGGCGCGGGTCGCGGCAAGCAGCAGGGATCGCCGCCGCAGGAAGGGTTGCCGGGCGGCAAGGCTTTCAGGATGCCAGACGGGTAAGGAGGCCATAACCTAGCCGGTTAGCATTTCCCGCCAGCGATCACGATAGGCGCGGAGCGCATCGGCCTGCGGCAATGCCTCAGACCCTGCCGCATGATGTTCCTTGGGCGGGATGAAGCCCGCCAGCCAAAGCACAGCCGCCGCGATACCGCCGCGTGTGCCGCTGGGCAACACCACATCGGCCGGGCGCAGGCTGGCGAGCAGGCCCGGAAAAAGCGGATTGGCGGCGAAAGGCCCATCGACCAGGATGGCGCCCTGCGTGCCGAGATGATCGAGGATAAAATCGGCCATCAGCGCGCAATAAAGCGTCGCGAGGGCCGCGCGGCCGGCGGGCGACAGGCCCTCATCCGCGATCAGCTTGCCGTCCCGTCCCTGACAGGGGCCGGCGAGGGCGAAGCTCGGCAGCGCCGTGGCTCCCGCCTGCAAGACCTCGGTGAGTGCGCCGATGTCTGGCGCGACGGCGCGACCGGCCTCTCCCGCTATCGCCGCATATTCCCGTCCACCCATGAAACGCGCCGTGGGTGTCGGCACGCCGAGTGCATCGACATTGGCGAGCATGTCCTCCGTCTCATGCAGAAGCGAGAGATCCGCGCCCTTGGCGAGAATGATGCACCAGGTCCCGCTGGAGATGACGGAGAAATTCTCGGCCGTATCGCGCGCAACGCGATGAGAGAGGTAGGAGGCGTTGGAATCGTGAATGCCACAGATGATCGAACAATTGTCTGGCAGACCGGTTGCCTCCGCGATCCCTACCCGCAAAGGCCCAAGCACCGCGCGTGCCGGCTGTATCGGCGGCATCAACGGCCCCCAGCCTTGCTGTGCCACCAGCGTGGAAAACCCTTCCGCAGCCGGATTCCAAAGATCGGTGTGGCAACCAAGCGAGGTCACTTCAGACGCCGCCACACCGCTCAACCGATAGGACCAATATTGCGGATAGGGCAGGATGTATTGCGTGCGGAAAAAAACATCCGGCAACAAGCGCTGCACGGCGAAAATCTGCGTGCCGAGATTGAGCCCGGCAGGAAGCCCCGGCGACAAGGTTTCCGCAAAGCTTGGGCGCAATGCGCGATAATCAGGCAGGATCTTATCGTAGCAGCTATCTTCGTAATCGGGCGCGAGCAGCACTTCGCCGTCCCGTCCGACCAGAACCATGGCGGCACCATGCGCCACGGGTACGATAGCGCGAATGCGATGCTTCTCGGATGCAGCCGTCAATTCGGCGATCAGCCAGGATTCGATGCCATGGACGTCAAGCTGCTTCGCGAAAGGCGCGACATCTGCCGTAACGATCGCGGGCGACGGTCTCTCCACCGACCAGAAGGTCCGGCCCGTCTCTTCCACCAGCATCAGCTTGGCATTGGTCTTGCCGATATCGATAACGGCCACCAGGGCAGACATGGCAGATCAATCCAGGTGAAAGACAGGGGTTAGCGGCACCACAACCGGCGATGAATCGGGATTGGTCGCCATGATATCGCCCATGTGTTTCCACCAGCGCTGCATCACCGCATGGGCCGGAAGCTCTGCCATGCGGTGATCCACATTCCGGCGCAGGACCGCGAACAGGGCGTGGGTCTCGGGATCCAGAAAGATCGAATAATCGCTGATCCCGGCTTCATGCAGCAGCGCCACCAGATCCGGCCAGATCTCATCATGCCGGCGCGTATATTCTGCCGCCTGACCTGGATTGAGCTGCATGCGGAAAGCGATCTGTTCCATTCCTATCGCCCCTAATGCCGCCGGCGCCGGCCGGAATAGCCAACGATGGAGGAGAGGGCCACGACCCCGATCAGCAAGCCGCCGGTGACGATGGCCAGCACGATACCCGGCACATTGAGCAGCGAGAGCCCAAAGGTCACAAGACCGATGAGCAGGGCAGAGAGCACGACGCCGAGAATGGAGCCCTGACCGCCATCGATGGAAATGCCGCCGAGGATCACCATGGTGATGACCTCCAACTCCCATCCCGTCGCGATGGAGGGGCGGGTGGAGCCGAGGCGGGAGGTCAGCAGCACCGACGCCAAACCCGAGACCGCGCCGAGGAGCACAAAAATCCAGAACTTGTAGGCATCCACGCGAATACCCGAGAGGCGGGCCGCCACCGGATTGGCCCCGATCGCGAAAATGCGCCGGCCGATCACCGTCGTATGCAGGACAATGGCGAAGACGATGGCGAGGGCCGCGAACAGCACCAGCTCGAAGGACACCGGTCCCCAGACATAGCCCTGGCCGAAATAGGCGAAGTCCGGCTTATAGGATTTCAGCACGCCGTCGCCGATGACGGCATAGGCGATACCGCGAAACAGGCTGAGCGTGCCGATGGTCGCGACGATGGAGGGAACACGGAAGACCGTGACCAGGACGCCGTTGATCCCACCCGCGAAGACCCCGACGACGATACCGGTGACGCAGACCATAGGCGTGCCGAACCCGGCCTTGGCAACAAGACCCATCAGCACCGAGGCCATGGCCATCGTGCTGCCCACGGAAATATCGATCTCACCGGCGATGATCAGCAACGCCATGGGCAGCGCCATGATGGCGCGTTCGGTGAAGTTGAAGCTGGCGTCGGACAGCGTCCAGGGGCTCAGAAAATAGGGCGAGAGTTTCGTATTGAGCAGGAAGTCGGCGATGACGACGAGGCCGAGCAGCGTTTCCCAGCGCAGCAGTCGTCGCCAGGTGAAAGGTTTGGACGTCGTCCTGCGCGTCGGCACGGAGGAAGAGAGCGTGCTCATGACGATGCCTCCGCGCGCTCAAGTATCTTGCGGCCATGGTTCTTGCGATAGCTGCCCGCGTTCAGGATGACGGCGACGGTGATGACGAAGCCGCTGACGGCCATCTGAAAAAACGGGGAAATGCCGACGACCGGCAGGGCGTTCTTGATGATGCCCAGAAACAACCCGCCGATGACGACGCCGACAACCCCGCCGACACCGCCGGTGATGGAGACGCCGCCGATGACGCAGGCCGCGATGACCTGAAGCTCGAAGCCCGAGGCGACATCGGTATAGGCGACCGCGAAGCGCGCAACCCACAGATATCCGGCCAGACCGGCAATGGCCCCCGAGAGCACGAAGGCAAGGCATTGCATGCGGCCGACATCGATACCGGCGTAACCGGCCGCATTCGGATTATTGCCGGCGGCATAAAGGTTACGACCCGAAACCGTATAGCGCAGAAACAGCCAGGCCAGCACCGCGACCAGCAAGCCAATCCAGCTCAACACGGAAATGCCGAGAATGGGAAAGCGCACGAAACTGAGGAAGAAGGGGGACATCTGGCCGCTATTCACCCAGGCGCCGCCGGAGACGAGATAGACGCAACCGCGATAGACCGACAGCGTGCCGAGCGTCACGACGATGGACGGGATACGGACCTTCCAGACCAGAAGCCCGTTGAACAGGCCAAGGGCCGCGCCCATGACAATCGCGATCACGAGGACGGGCAGAATACCCGCACCCGGATAATGCGCGTTGAACAGAGCGACGACCATGCCGGTCAGTGCCGCATTGGCCGCGACCGACAGATCAACACCGCGGGTGAGCAGCACGAACATCTCCCCCACTGCCAGCATGATCAGCAGCGCCGTGTCATCGACCAAGGACTTGAGATTGTCGATGACCAGGAAACGCGGAAAGGCGATGGTAACGAGAGCGAGCAGAAGTAAAGTCAGCAGGCCGAGGCCTACCTCATGCGGCAATCCGCGGCGGACACCAATAAGCTTAAGCATCGGTTGCTGCCTTCACAATGCTTTCGGGGGTCGCTTCCGCGCGCGTGAATGTCGCGCGCAGCCGGCCGCGTCGCATGACAAGAATACGGTCCGCCATGCCCATGACCTCGGGAAGTTCGGAGGAGACCATGATGATGCCAAGGCCTTGGGCCACCATTTCCCCCATCAGGCGATAGACGGCAGTCTTGGCGCCGACATCGATACCCTTGGTCGGCTCATCCATGATGAGCACGCGTGGATTGGTAGCCAGCCATTTGGCGATGACGACTTTCTGCTGATTGCCGCCGGAGAGTTCCTCCAGCCGCTGGCTGACGCCAGACGTCTTGATCTGCAGCTGCGTCACGTAATCCTCGGCCAGCGCACGCTCGTCCGAACGGCGCATGAAACCCTTATGCGACAGATGCGACAGCGACGGCAGCGCGATATTGCTGGTGATGGGAAAGCGCAGAATGCCGCCCTGAATCTGCCGGTCTTCCGGCACATAGGCGATACCGGCGCCGATGGCATCTTCCGGCGCTTTGATGGTGAGACGGCGCCCTTCCAGATTGATCTCGCCATGGTCGGCGCGCGTCAGGCCGAAAATCGCCTGCATCACCTCGCTGCGCCCGGCACCGACGAGGCCGTAGACGCCGAGGATTTCACCGCGCTTAAGGCCGAAGCTGACATCGGCGAATTCCTCGCCGCGCGACAGCCCTTCGACACGGAACAGTTCCTCGCCGATCGGGACGGTAGTTTTCGGAAAGATCTGATCGACCGAACGGCCGACCATCATGGCGATGAGCTGATCGCGGGAGACATCGCGGATCAGCCCCTGCCCCACCGCCGCACCGTCGCGGAAGACCGCGAAGCGATCAGCGACATCGAAAATTTCCTCGAACTTATGGCTGATGAACAGTATGGCGCGGCCTTCCGCCTTCAGCCGCCGCACGATCGTGAACAGCTCCTCCACCTCGCGATGCGACAAGGCGGCCGTCGGCTCATCCATGATGACGATGCGGGCCTCGTTGGAGAGCGCGCGGGCGATTTGCACCAGATGCTTCTGCGCCACGCTCAATTGCCGCATGGGCATGCGCGGATCGATGCGCGGATCGAGTTCTGCCAAAATGACGCGAGCGCGTTCGCGCATCGTCGCCCAATCAACCATGCCGCGTTTGCGCGGCCGGTCGGTGACGAAGATATTCTCGGCGACCGAAAGATCGTCGAAAACAACCGCTTCCTGGTGAATGGCGCTGATGCCGAGACGACCGGCATTGTCGGCCGAGCCGATATGCACGGGTTCGCCGTTGAAGCGGATATCGCCGCCATCGGCGTGATGCACGCCCGTCAGAATCTTCACGAGCGTTGACTTGCCGGCGCCGTTTTCGCCGATCAGCGCGGTGACTTCACCGGGATAGAGGTCAATCTCACCCTTCACCAAAGCGCGCACGCCGGCGAAGGATTTGGTGACGCCTGCCAGGCTGAGTATCGGTTCGCTCATGCGAGCATCCACCTTCATTTGTCATGCGCGGGGTCAGTCTGCGCATCTACTTGACCGAGTAGATCCCCGGGCCAGGCCCGGGGACGACACCAATCAAAACGCGACTTAGAAGATCTTCGCGAATTGCTCGACGTTCGACTTGTCGTACGTGAAGGGCACGGCCATCGCACCCACACCATTCGCGTCGAAGGTAATCTTGCCCATGCGGCCGTCCGGCAGGCTGTTGCCCGGTCCCTTGGCCCCATTGACGAGATCGACCGCGACATAAGTCGTGGCATAGCCCAGATCGATCGGATTCCAGATCGCAAAGCTCTTGATGGAACCGGCTTCGACATGGCCTGCGCATTCGGACGGCAGGCCGAGGCCGGTGACATAGACCTGGCCGACCTTCTTCGCGTCTTCCACGGCCTTGGCGCTGGCAACGATGCCGACGGAGCTGGGCGAGACGATGACCTTAAGGTCCGGATACTTCTGCAGCAGCGCCGTCGCTTCGCGGTAGCTGTCATCGGCCAGATCATTGCCGTAGACGGTGGAGACAAGATCAAGCCCGGGATACTGGGGCAGATACTTCTTCATCACCGCGATCCACGCATTCTGGTTCGTCGATGTCGGCGTCGCGGAGACGATGGCGAACTTGCCCTTCCCGTCCGGCGCGGCGGCGGCAGCCAGCTTGTCCAGCGCCTGGCCGATCAGCTCATCGGAGGAAGGGGCCACATGGACAATGCGACCGTCCTGGCCGACCGAGGAATCATAGGAAATGACCTTGATGCCCCGAGCCATGGCGCGCTTGCAGATGGGCACCAGTGCGTCCGGGTCATTGGCAGAGATCGCGATGGCATCGACATGCTGATCGATCAGCGACTGGATGACTTCGATCTGGCCTTCCGCCGTGGTCGAGGTCGGGCCGGTGAAGATGATCTTCACATTGCCAATCTGCTTGGCAGCCTCTTCCGCACCCTTGTCAACGGCAACGAAGAAGCCGTTGCCGAGCGACTTCGCGACCAGACCGACACGAATTTCGCCGGCCGCGCGTGCCGAGCGGGCAAATCCCGCCGGGATGGCGGCCGCACCCAAAGCGGCGGCGGTCGTCTTGATAAATCCTCTACGGTCCATGATCATTCCTCCCTTTATTGTTTCGACGTTTTGCCGTCGTTTAGGCGATCATCTTGTGGCGATTACTAGGCGACGTGCAACAATCCTTTTCCCACGGGCTCGGCGCCCGCTTCGTCCGGTTCCACCACGATCGTTTCTATGCCGGCCGAGCGCAGAACCTCCAAATCCTCCGCAGCCGCCCCGCTATCGGTGATCACGGTTGTGATCCGCGAAAGTGGCGCGACGACCATCGAAGAACGCTGGCGCAGCTTGCGGCTGTCCGCCAGAATAACAAGCTTTTCGGCGCATTCCAGCAGTTTGATCTGCGCCTGAACGATGAGCGGATCGGTCTCCATCATGCCGAAGCTATTGAGCCCGTAGCAGCCGGTCAGCAGCACCCGGCCCCAGAAATGTTTTGTCGTGTCATGATCGAAAGGGCTCAACACGATATTCTGCTGCGGATAGATGGTGCCGCCGGGAATGGTGATCCGGTGGCGATTGTCCTGCATCAGCTCAGACGCCAGCGAAAAGGAATTCGTCAGAATATCGAGTTTCAGCTCACCCAGAAATTCCACAAGCCGATAGGTTGTCGTGCCGCCATTGATGACGACACTATCGCCAACCTCCAGCAGGCCCGCGGCAGCGCGCGCGATGGCGCGCTTTTCAGCGAAGCAGACACGCTCTTCCGTCGCGAAATGCACGGCGCCGAGATGGGCCTGGTGGCGTGGCCGCAAAGCCTCCGCCCCGCCGCGCACGCGGCGCACCTCCCCCCGATCGGCCATGGCCGCGATGTCGCGCCGGATGGTGGCTTCGGAAGCCACCAGCAGCTCGACAAGCTCCGTCACCGAGACGACCGAACGGTCCTCGACCAGATTCAGGATGATACGATGGCGCTCGCGCTCAAGCACGGACGGTTGTTTCCCCATTGGTTGACCGCAGAAAGCGTCAGAAACGCGCATCCGTCAAGCATCTTCTTTCAGATAATGATCGTTTTTTATCGAAGATGGTTGATCATGAGCGAAGATGGGGTTAGGAGAACCAGAACGCCAAGCGGAAACCGGCCGCATCTACCGGTGAAAAGCGGACCAGCGGGAGGATCGAATGGACGCGCTCGACCATGTATCTTTGCTAGAGAATCGTTGGGATGACGCGACGGCGACGGGGCTGAGCCCCGAGGCGCTGCTGGTCTACCGGTCCAATCTGCTCGGTTCGGACAAGCGCATCACCAATTACGGTGGCGGCAATACCTCCTCGAAGATCGCGATGAAGGATCCGCTGACCGGTGAGACGGTGCAGGTCCTCTGGGTCAAGGGATCGGGCGGCGATATCGGCAGCATCAAGCTCGATGGTTTCGCGACGCTCTATATGGACAAGCTCCATGCGCTGCGCGGCATTTATAAAAGCACCGACCAGGAAGACGAGATGGTCGGGCTCTACAATCACTGCACGTTCAACCTGAACCCACGTGCGACCAGCATCGACACCGCCCTGCATGGGTTCATCAATCATCCGCATGTCGATCACGTTCACCCCGACGCGATCATCGCCATTGCCGCCTCGGCCGACAGCCGTGCGCTGACGCAGGAGATCTTCGGCGAGGAGATCGGCTGGGTGCCCTGGCGTCGCCCGGGTTTCGAGCTTGGCCTTTGGCTGAAGAAATTCGCCGATGAGAACCCGCAGGCGAAGGGCCTGGTTCTGGAAGCCCATGGCCTCTTCACCTGGGGCGAGACCCAGAAGGAATGCTACGAGACGACGGTTGCCACCATCAATAAGGCGACTGCCTTCCTGGCCGAGCGCAGCCGCGGCAAAGTCATTTTCGGCGGTGCGCGCATCGCGCCCGCAGCACCTGACACCCGACGCGCGGTCGCCGCCAGCCTGATGCCGGTCATCCGTGGCCTGATCAGCAAGGAAGGGCCGCTGAAACTCGGCCATTTCGATGACAGCCCGGAAGTGCTGGAATTCGTCGGGTCGAACGCGCTGGCGGAACTCGCTCCGCTCGGCACCTCCTGCCCTGACCACTTCCTGCGCACCAAGATCGCACCGCTGGTGCTGGATTTCGATCCGGCGACCCAGACGGTTTCCGACATCCTGCCCGCTCTGCCGGCAGCGCTGGAAGCCTACCGCGCTGGCTATGCCGCCTATTACGAACGCTGCAAGCACGATAATAGCCCGAAGATGCGCGACCCCAATGCGGTCGTCTATCTCATCCCCGGCATCGGCATGCTGACCTTCGCGGCCGATAAGGCAACGGCGCGCATTGCCGGCGAGTTCTACCGCAATGCCATCAATGTCATGCGCGGCGCCTCCACCGTTTCCACCTATCGCGGCCTGCCCGAGCAGGAAGCCTTCGACATCGAATACTGGCTGCTGGAAGAAGCGAAGCTGCAGCGCATGCCGAAGGCGCGCGCCATGGCCGGCAAGATCGCCTTCATCACCGGCGGCGCCGGCGGCATCGGCATGGCCTCCGCCCGCCGGCTGATGCAGGACGGCGCTTGCGTCATGATCTGCGATATCGACCGTGAGGTTTTGGAAACCTCCCGCCAGGAACTCGCCAAGACATATGGCGCCGATAATGTCGGCACCGTCTGGGCCGATGTCACCAAGGAAGATGCGATCATCGCGGCCTTCCGCGAGACGGCAGCGGCCTTTGGCGGGCTAGATGTTTGCGTCTGCAATGCCGGCATCGCTTCCGCCGCGCCGCTGGAAGATACCTCGCTGGCCCTGTGGCAGAAGAATATCGATATTCTCTCGACCGGCTATTTCCTGACCTCGCGCGAAGCCTTCCGTCTCATGAAGGATCAGGCCATCGGCGGATCCATCATTATGGTCGCGAGCAAGAACGCGCTTGTCGCCTCCCCCGGCGCCGCCGCCTATTGCACGGCCAAGGCCTCCGAACTGCATCTGTCGCGTTGCGTGGCTTTGGAAGGCGCGCCGCTCGGCATCCGTTCCAATGTCGTGAACCCGGACGCCGTGCTGCGCGGCAGCCGCATCTGGAAGGGCGAATGGGGCGATCAGCGGGCGGCCTCCTACCAGAAATCCTCGCTGGAGGAACTGGATGAGGTCTACCGTCAGCGCAGCCTGCTCAAGCGCAGCGTCTATCCTGAGGATATCGCGGAGGGCATCGCCTTCTTCGCCTCCGAGATCTCGGCCAAGTCCACCGGCAATATCATCAATATCGATGCCGGCAACGCCAACGCCTTTACGCGGTGAGCATCATGGATCAGATCATGTCTCCGGCACTGGACACAGACTTCATCGCTTCCCAGAACGCGCCGCTGGCGGCTGCCGTTCAGGAGGAGTATGACGCGCTCGGCCGCACGCTCGATCGGCGCGGCATCGATATCGCGGCGATCACAAGCGCCGTCGCGGCCTTCGCTGTCGCCTCGCCCAGCTGGGCTGTCGGGTCAGGCGGCACGCGCTTCGCGCGTTTCCCCATGGGTGGCGAGCCGCGCAATATCTTCGACAAGCTGGAGGATTGCGCGGTCGTCAATCGGCTGGCCGGTGCGACGCCCACCGTCTCGCTGCATTTCCCCTGGGATGAGGTCGATGACTTGTCGGGGTTGAAAGACTTCGCCGGCACGCTGGGTCTTGGCTTCGATGCCGTCAACTCCAATACCTTTCAGGATCATCCGGGCAATGCCTTGCACCCGCTATCCTATAAATATGGCAGCCTGAGCCATACCGATCCGGCCGTGCGCGCGCAGGCGGTGGCTCACAATATCCATTGCGCGGAACTGGGTGCCAAGCTCGGCGCCCCGGCGCTGACAATCTGGCTGGGTGATGGGTCAAACTTCCCCGGCCAGTCCAATTTCACCCGCGCCTTCGAACGCTATATCGATAGCGTGAAAACCGTCTATGCGTCCGTGCCGGGTGACTTCAAGCTGTTCCTTGAACACAAGATGTATGAGCCCGCCTTCTACTCGACGGTCATCCAGGATTGGGGTTCTTCGCTTCTCGCGGCGCAGGCCGTGGGTGAAAACTGCCTTTGCCTGGTCGATCTCGGCCATCATGCGCCCAATGTGAATATCGAGATGATCGTGGCGCGGCTGGTGCATGCCGGAAAGCTTGCCGGCTTCCACTTCAACGATTCGAAATACGGCGACGACGATCTGGATGCCGGTGCGATCGAGCCCTATCGCCTGTTTCTCGTCTTCAACGAGTTGGTGGACGCCGCCTATCGGAAGGCGCCGGGCTTCGCGCCGTCCTATATGCTTGACCAGTCGCATAACGTCACCGACCCGATCGAAAGCCTGATGACGAGTGCGGTGGAGGTGCAGCGCGCCTATGCCCAGGCGCTGCTGGTGGATCGCTCGGCGCTGGAAGGCTTCCAGGACGCGAATGACCCGATGATGGCGAGCCAGACCCTGAAACGCGCCTTCACGACCGATGTGCAGCCGATCCTGGCCATGGCGCGGCTGCAGAAGGACGCCGCCATCGACCCCGTCAGCGCCTATCGCGCCAGCGGCTATCGCGCGGCCGTCACCCGCATTCGCCCCGCCAAATCCGGCGGTTCGGGCGGGATTGTCTGAGGGGCGCCCTCTGCCTTGGATCCTGATCGGGCCGCCCGCGGGTTGTCGGCTGGCCGATCAGGGTCCAATAATCAACCCGAACGGGCGCCAGCCCAGCAACCGGGAGACAGAATTCCATGAAACTGCTGCGTTTTGGCCCTATGGGCTCGGAAAAACCTGGCCTTCTGGACGCTGACGGCCAGATCCGCGACCTGTCGGGCGTGATCGCCGATATCACGCCGGATACGCTGTCGCCCGCTGGCCTTGCCAAGCTGGCGGCGCTGGAGCCCACCAGCCTGCCGCTGGTCGACGGCAGCCCCCGCTACGGCGTGCCTGTGAAGAATGCCGGCAAGTTCATCGCCATCGGCCTGAATTACGCCGATCATGCCGCCGAATCCGGCATGCCGATCCCGAAGGAGCCGATCGTCTTCACCAAGGCCATCACCTCCCTCTGCGGCCCTAATGACACGGTCGTGATCCCCAAGGGATCCGTGAAGTCGGACTGGGAAGTGGAACTCGGCATCGTCATCGGCACCAAGGCGCAATATGTGGACGAAGCCTCAGCGCTCGACCATGTCGCCGGATATTGCGTCATCAATGACGTCTCCGAGCGCGAATGGCAGATCGAACGCGGCGGGTCCTGGGACAAGGGCAAGGGCTGCGATACGTTCGGCCCGACCGGCCCCTGGCTGGTGACGAAGGATGAAGTGGGTGATGTGCAGTCGCTCGACATGTGGCTGGACGTGAACGGCAAGCGCATGCAGACCGGCACGACCAAGACCATGATCTTCGGCGCCGCGACGCTGGTTGCCTATGTCAGCCAGTTCATGACCCTGCTGCCCGGCGATATCATCACCACCGGCACGCCGCCCGGCGTCGGCATGGGCATGAAGCCCGAGCCCGTCTTCCTCAAGCCCGGCGACGTGATGACGCTTGGCATCGAGAAGCTGGGTGAGCAGCGGCAGGATGTCGTTGCCTGGTCGCCCACGTAATCTGAAACCATGACCGTCGCCCTGGCCATTCCCTGCTTCATCGATGCCTTCTTCCCGGAAGTCGGCATCGCCAGCCTGGAGCTGTTGGAACGGCTTGGGGTCGATGTCACCTATCCGCAGGGTCAGACCTGCTGCGGACAGCCGATGGCGAATAACGGCTGCCAGGGCGCGGCGAAGGGTGCGGAAGCGCATTTCGTCGATCTGTTTGGCGATTTCGACGCGGTCGTCATGCCCTCCGGCAGCTGCGTGCATCACTTGCGCGACCATCTGGACGCGGTGCCGCAGACCGACCGTGTGAAGCATGTCCGCGCGCATACCTACGAACTCGTGGAATATCTGCATGACGTCTTGCAGGTGCGCGATTTTCCCTGGGCGGAATTCCCCCATAAGGTCGGGCTGCATAACAGCTGCGGCACCCTCCGATCCCTGCGCACGGCCAGCATGTCGGAGATGGGCGAGACGCCCTTCTCCAAACCGCTCGACCTTCTCCATGGCGTGCGCGGCATCGAAGTCGTGATGCCCGCACGACCTGACGAATGCTGTGGCTTCGGCGGCACCTTTTCGGTCGCCGAGGATGCCGTCTCCGGCCGTATGGGATTGGACAAGGTGCGTGATCATCAGCAGGCCGGTGCGGATTACATCGTCTCGGCCGATACCTCCTGCCTCATGCATCAGCAGGGCTGCGCCAGGCGCGCCGGCTTGCCGTTGCGCTTCATCCATATCGCGCAAATCCTGAACGGCGCGCGGGCATGAGCGCGGGCACCGACAAAACCAAACCGGTCGATCACGCCGGGGCGGCAGCGGCCTTCGTGGCCGATACGCCGCATCTGGCCTTCCATGACCGGCGCTTGTGGGAATTGCGCCAGAAGCGCGACGGGCAGATGCATGTCATCCCCGAATGGCAGGAACTGCGCAGCCTCGCCTCTGCCATCAAGGAACATACGCTCAGCCGTCTCGCCGATTACCTGGAGCAGTTCGAGGCGCAAGCCAAGGCACGCGGTGTCACCGTGCATTGGGCGAGAAACGCCGAGGAACACAATGCCACCGTGCTGCGCATCATGCGCGAGCACAAGGCTAAGACGCTTGCCAAGTCAAAGTCGATGTTGACGGAGGAGTGCGAGATGGCACCCTTCCTGGAGCGTCACGGCATCACCATCACTGAGACCGATCTGGGTGAGCGCATCCAGCAATTGGACGGACAGGCGCCGAGCCATATCGTGGTACCCGCAGTGCACAAGCTGCGTGAAGATGTCGCGCGCGTCTTCGCCCGCACCATCGGCGGCGACCCGAATAATGCCGATCCGAATGCCTTGGCAGAACATGCGCGTGTCACCACGCGGCCACTGATGCTGGATGCCGATATCGGCATGACGGGTGCGAATTTTCTGGTCGCCGAAACTGGTGCCGTCGTTGTCTGCACCAACGAAGGCAATGCCGATCTCTCGGCCAATATTCCGAAAGTGCATATTGTCTCGGCGGGAATCGAAAAGCTGATCCCGCGTCAGGCTGATCTGGGCGTCTTCATACGCCTGCTGTCGCGCAGCGCGCTCGGCTCCCCCATCACGCAATATACCTCGCATTTCCGGGGCCCGCGCGCGGGCGCGGAGATGCATATCATCCTCGTCGATAATGGTCGGTCGCAGCGGCTGGGCGAGGAAGATTTCTGGCCGAGCCTGAAATGCATTCGCTGCGGCGCCTGCATGAATACCTGCCCGGTCTATCGCCGCTCGGGCGGTCTCAGTTATGGCGCCGTCTATTCCGGGCCGATCGGTGCCATCATCAACCCATCCTATGACCCGATGCGCTATTCCACCCTGCCTTTCGCCTCCACGCTCAATGGCAGCTGCACCAGCGTTTGTCCGGTCAAGATCAATATTCATGACCAGCTGTATAAATGGCGACGGGTGATTGCCGAGCGCGGATTGCTGCCCAAGAACAAGGCTTTGTCGCTCCGCATCGCGGGCTATGTCTTGGCTTCGCCGCGTCTTTACCGACTGGCGACCGGGGCGGCCCGCATGGCGGTGCGTCATTTGCCCCGCGCGCTGCTGTACAGCAAGCTGAATTCTTGGGGCCGCGACCGCGAAGTGCCGGCAGCCCCAAAAGAGAGTTTCGCGGCCTGGGCCGCACGCAATCGCCCAGTGAAGCGATGAGCGCACGCGAAGATATTCTGGCACGACTGCGTGAGCGCCGGCCGGACGGTGAGTTTCCGTTGCCGGTGCTGCCAAGCTTTCCTGGGATCGAGGGCGATCTTGTCGCTGCCTTTCAACAGAATCTCGCCGCCATGGGCGGGCAATGCGTGCATCTGCCTGACCGCGAGGCGCTGGATCCCTTCCTGTGCGCGCGCCTTGGTGCCAGCCGATTGATCCGCACCTCCACCGACGAATTGCCGGGCTTCGCCCGTACCGATGCGGTGACAGATCCGCGTGATCTGGAAAACGTTCATACGGGCATCGTGCGGGCGCGCTTCGGCGTGGCGGAGACCGGATCACTCTTCCTCAGCGGCCGCGAGTTACAGGTGAATACCATCGCCTATCTCGCTCAGCATCTCGTCGTGCTGCTGGACCCGGCGGCCATCGTCCCCGGCATCGCGGATGCCTATCTGCGGGATGACTTTACATCCACCAACTATGTCTCGCTGATGACCGGGCCATCGGCCACCGCCGATATCGAGGGTGTGATGATCCGCGGCGCCCAGGGCGTGCGCAGCCTGACGGTTGTGTTTGCAAAGCCTATCTTCACAGACCCGACACGACCAGCGGATGCCCGGCAAGCTTAGCGTCACGCGTCAGCAGGCGCATGCCTTCTTCCTGCGCTTGCACAAGCAACAGTTCATCGAACGGATCTTTGTGACTGATGGCATGCGCGAGCGTCGCCGCGGCGTGGCGTGCAATCAATGGCATGAGTTCCCAATCAATCGCCTCCGCGAATGCCATGACGGCGTCGGGATCGAGCGGACCTTTGCGCGCGCCCGAGATATGAAAGCTGTGCCACTTTAACCGAAGTTCCCATACCGACACGGCCGAGAGCACGATCGGCATATCGGTTTCCGCCATCAATCTGCGTTCCGCATCGGTCAGAGAATCCGGATCGAGCGCCGCCCAAACAGCAATATGCGTGTCGAGCAGGAGTCTCACTCTTCCAGACCCAGCACCTGCCGACTGAAGGCGGGTTCGTCAAAATCGGCCGGCATTGTCACCTTGACGCCGTCCAGACCAAGGTCGCGACGGATGCGTTCAGCCTTTTCGAAATCCATGCCCGCGGGTCGCGCGACCGCAACCAAAGCGACGAATGGCACGCCATGCTTGGTCACGATTACCCGCTCGCCACGCGCGGCGGCGGCGGCCGCTTCAGCGAAGCGCGCTTTGACCTCCCGGATCGAAAATTCCATGGCGCATCCTCCGTCGCACAGACGCCCTTACCTGCGTCATGCCGACACTAGCAGGATGACGCATTGAGGTCACCCAGTGACTACAATTTGATAGAAGCCTCTGATTTTGCCACCGCTCATGTCTGGTCACGCCTGCGCCTGAGCATTGCGACCAGGGCCGCCAGCACCGCCGGCATCTGACGGCGCGAAGGGTAGTAGAGGAAATACCCTGGAAAAGGCGCCGACCAATCCTCCAGCACCCGTACTAAACGGCCGGCGGCGATATGCGGCAGCGCTGAACCTTCAATGACATAGGCGATGCCGAGCCCCGCCATCGCCGCATCCAGCATAACCAGCGGGTCATTGAAGGTCAGCGGACCGCTGACCTTGATGGCGATTTCGCGCCCGTCACGCTCGAAATCCCAGTCCATCGGCTGGCCGGCTGCCGCCATGCGCGCATTGATACAGGCGTGCTGCATCAAATCCTGCGGCACTTGCGGCAAGCCATGCTCGGCCAGATAGGCCGGCGAGGCCAAGACCGCCATGCGCAGCGGCGCGCTGACGCTGATGGCGATCATGTCCTGTTCCAGCTTTTCGCCAATGCGGATGCCAGCATCGAGGCGTTCGGCGATGATGTCCCGCCGCTGGTAATCGATCACCACTTCCACGCCGGCCTTGGGGTGGCTCGCCAGGAATGCGGGCAGCACCGGACGGATCACCGTCTCGTAGCCATGGCGGGTTGCGGTGATCCGCACCGTGCCGGCGACCGCATCTCGTGCCTGCCCCAAACGGTCAAGCGCACCGTCAATCTCCTCCAGCGCCGGCGCCAGCGTCTGCAGCAGTTGGGCCCCGGCCTCGGTGAGAGCGACGCTTCGGCTATTCCGCTGCAACAGCCGGATGCCAAGGCGCGCTTCCATCGTCTTGATTTTGTGGCTGAGGGCGGAGGTGGACAGCCGTAACTCGGCCGCAGCCCGGGTAAAGCTGAGCGTGCGGGCGATGGACGCAAAGGCAGCGAGATCATCCAAGCCTGCTCGGTTCATCATTCTGTCCTGCTCAACAGCTCATCCTAATCATGCCAGCTCATAAAATGATCGACCAAAGCCTAATTTCCCGCTCAAGGCTGGCATTCGGCCCGCCACGAAGGAGCAAGGACTATGGCTGGAGCAGAAAACAAGGTCGTTTTGATCACAGGCGCGTCGAGCGGCATCGGTGACGGCACGGCGCGCCTATTGGCCGCGGCCGGCGCCTGCGTCGTGCTGGGCGCGCGACGCATCGACCGGCTGGAGTCGCTCGCCGCCGAAATCGCCGCTGCAGGCGGCACCGTGCGCGCTCGCGCGCTGGACGTGACGGACCGCGACGACGTGGAAGCCTTCGTCGCCTATGCCGCCAGCGAATTCGGCCGGGTCGATGTGATCGTCAACAATGCCGGCGTCATGCCGCTGTCGCCGCTGTCGGCTTTGCTGGTCGATGAGTGGAACTGGATGATCGACGTGAATATCCGCGGCGTGCTGCATGGCATCGCGGCCGTGCTGCCGCGGATGGAGGCCCAAGGATCGGGCCAGATCATCAACGTCTCCTCCATCGGCGGCTTTACCGTTCAGCCTACGGCGGCCGTCTATGCCGCCACGAAATTCGCCGTGCGCGCGATTTCGGAAGGGTTGCGCAAGGAGAACGGCATCATCCGCTGCACCTGCATCTATCCGGGCGTGGTGGAATCCGAACTCGCCGAGACCATCACGGACCCGGTCGCCCGCGAACGCATGATTGCCTATCGCAAGACGGCCATCGGTGCGGACGCCATCGGGCGCGCCGTGCTCTATGCCATCGAGCAGCCAGCCGATGTCGATGTGAACGAGTTGGTCGTGCGCCCGACAGCCAGCCAGGTCTAACGCGCGCCGGGTATCCAGACGCAAAAAGCCGGCGGAGGTTGCCCTCCGCCGGCTTTTTGCAATCCAGAGTGAAGAACGCTTACGCGCTCTTCGCCATGATCTCGTCCGCCACGTTGCGGGGGACAGGATCGTAGTGATGGAACTGCATGGTGAAGGACGCGCGGCCCTTCGTCATGCTGCGCAGGTGCGAGATATAGCCGAACATTTCCTTCAGCGGCACATGGGCACGAACGATAACCGTGGAGCCCGAGCTCTCCTGGTTCTGGATCATGCCGCGGCGGCGGTTAAGATCGCCCACCACGTCACCGACATGGTCGTTCGGGGTCGTCACTTCGACGTCCATGATCGGCTCGAGGATGATCGGGCCGGCCTTCTTCATACCTTCGCGGAAGCAGGCTTTGGCGGCGATTTCGAAGGCGAGCGCCGAGGAGTCGACGTCATGGTACTTGCCGTCAACCAGCGAGTATTTGAAGTCGACGGTCTGGAAACCGGCGAGCACGCCGGTATCGGCCTGCACCTTGATGCCCTTTTCGACCGCGGGAATATATTCGCGCGGGATCGAGCCACCGACGACCTTGTTCTCGAACAGAACGCCCTGGTTCCGCTCCTGCGGTTCGAAGATGATCTTCACTTCCGCGTACTGACCGGAACCGCCCGACTGCTTCTTGTGGGTATAGGTCTCGGTATGGGACTTGGAGATCGTCTCGCGATAGGCCACCTGGGGCGCACCGATATTCGCATCGACGCCATATTCGCGGCGCAGACGGTCGATGATGATTTCCAGATGCAGCTCGCCCATGCCGGACAGAATGGTCTGGCCGGTTTCCTGGTCGGTCTTGAGACGCAGCGAGGGATCTTCGCCGGCCAGCTTCTGCAGGCCGATCGTCATCTTCTCAACGCCTTCCTTGGTCTTCGGCTCGACGGAGATGTCGATAACCGGAACCGGGAAAGCCATACGCTCGAGCACGACCGGATCATCGGAGGAGGCGAGCGTGTCGCCCGTGCCGGTGTCCTTGAGGCCGACGAAGGCCGCGATATCGCCCGCGGAGACTTCCTTGATTTCAGCGCGCTTGTCGGCGTGCATCTGGAACATGCGGCCGATACGCTCGCGATGCTCCTTCGTCGTGTTCATCACGGTGTCGCCGGACTTCAGCGTGCCGGAATAGACGCGGACGAAGGTCAGCGTGCCGTATTTGTCGTTGATGATCTTGAAGGCGAGGCCGGAGAAGGGGGCGTCCGGATTGGCCGGGATGACGCGGCGGGCAGCGGCCTTCTCGGGGGTGTCTTCCTCGTCTTCGTCAGCCGCGACCTTGATGCCGGGGACGTCGATCGGGGACGGCAGATAGTCGAGAACGGCATCGAGCAAAGGCTGCACGCCCTTGTTCTTGAAGGCCGTGCCGCACAGAACAGGGCGGAAGGCGCCGGAAATGGCACCCGCCTTGATGCAGCGCTTCAGGGTCTCGACCGAGACTTCACCCTTGTCGAAATACTCTTCCATCGCCGTGGTATCGACGGACAGCGCGGTATCGAGCAGAAGCTCGCGATACTCGGCGGCCTTGTCCGCCAGATCGGCCGGAATTTCTTCGTCATGGAATTTCGCGCCGAGTTCGCCGCCTTCCCAGACGATCGCCTTCATCTCGACCAGATCGACGACGCCGATGAAGTTTTCCTCGATGCCGATCGGCAGCTGCAGCGGCAGCGCGACGATGTCGAGCTTTTCCTTCAGGGTGTCGAAGGCGCGGTAGAAATCAGCGCCCGTGCGGTCCAGCTTGTTGATGAAGATGACGCGCGGGACGTTGTAGCGGTCGGCCAGGCGCCAGTTGGTCTCGGACTGCGGCTGCACGCCGGCCACGCCCTCGATGATGAAAATGGCGCCGTCGAGCACGCGCAGCGACCGGTTGACCTCAATGTTGAAGTCGATATGGCCGGGCGTGTCGATGATATTGATGCGGTGGTCTTTCCACTCGCAGGTCACTGCGGCGGAGGTAATCGTGATGCCGCGCTCACGCTCCTGGTCCATGTAATCGGTGGTCGTATTGCCGTCATGGACCTCCCCGATCTTATGGGAGACACCGGTGTAGTAAAGAATACGCTCGGTCGTCGTCGTCTTGCCGGCGTCGATATGCGCAGTGATGCCGATATTCCGGATCAAACCAAGCGGCGAGGTGCTGGTCACGATTTGCCTCCATGCAAGAAAAGCGCGGCAAGGGGGCGGCCCCGCGCGCTCAGTCACGTCCCAGCCCATTGCCGGTGATTTCGTGGTGTCTTTTGCTCTAGCGGCCAGGGAATATCAAGTCGTACGGCGTTGCGACTGGCGAAAGGCAGCTCGGCCGCTAGAATGCGCTTCGATTGTGAGAAAAGGTTCGCCCATGGATCAAGGCTTGAGATTGGCGGCAGCCGTCAGCGAAACGCGCCAATGGGACAGGCTGATGCGCCTGGCTCGGATCGGCGCCATTGCGGGTGACGGGGTCAATCGCCAGGCCCTGACGGCGCTGGACCGCGAGGCCAGGCGGCTGATGATCGCCTGGGCCGAGGAAGCTGGGGCCAGTGTCTCGGTCGATGATGCGGCCAATCTCTGGTTCCGGGTCGAGGGGCGCTTGGCTGATGCGGCGCCGGTCCTCACCGGCAGTCATATGGACAGCCAGCCTGCCGGCGGTCGGTTCGACGGCATGTATGGCGTCATGGCCGGGCTGGAGGTGCTCTGCGCGCTGAAGGATAGCGGTGAGACACTCGACCGGCCGCTTGAGGTCGTCGCCTGGACGAATGAGGAAGGCAGCCGCTTCGCACCCGGCTGCATGGGCAGCATGGCCTGGGCCGGGGTCAAGCCGTTGGCGGCCTTCGCCGAAACGCGCGATGCCGAAGGTGTGCGCTTCGCTGATGCCTTGGCCGAGCAACTGGCGGCGGAGGCCGATCTGCCACGCCGGCCGCTCGGCGGGACAGTGCATGCCTATATAGAGGCGCATATCGAACAGGGTCCGAAGCTGGAGGCCGAGGGGCTGGATATCGGCGTGGTGACCGGCATTCAGGGCAGCCGTTGGTTCACCGTGACGGTGATGGGGGATTCGACCCATGCCGGCACGACGCCGGTCTCCCTCCGCCGGGATGCGATGCAGGGGGCGGTTCGTGCGATCATGGCGCTCAACACGCTGACTGCTGATCCTACTGACGTGCTGCGCTTTACGGTGGGCAGTCTGGTGGTCGAGCCCGGCTCCTCCAACAGCGTCGCTGGCATGGTGCGGTTCACGATCGACCTGCGCCATCCCGATGCGGCCGTTCTGGCTGAAAAGGGCGACGCCATTGCGGAGAGCATCGCCCGCGTCATTGCCCCCTGCGACGCCAAGGTCGAGGAACGGTTTTCGGCGACACCTCTCCGTTTTGATCCGGAGTTGGTGGCTAGCGTGCAGGGAGCGGCTGACGCGCTGGGCCTGCGCTGGGCCTTAATGCCCTCAGGCGCCTTCCATGACGCGCAGCTTGTGGCCAGCGCCGTGCCGAGTGCGATGATTTTCGTACCGAGCCATAAGGGCATCAGTCACAATCCCGCCGAATTTACCTCTGCCACGCAATTGGCAGCCGGAACCCGGAGCTTGGCGGCCAGCTTGGCGCAACAAGCCAAGATCACGAAGTAGTTAAATTTAATCAATATTAAAGCCAAGTCTCTGTATGACCACGACATGAAACGTGCGTGCCTTGCCGTCATTTTGCTGCATTTGCTCACTTATTTGTATCGGGCTTACTAAGAAATGGGTATAGGGGACGGGCTCGCATCGATGCCGCAACCTTGTCTTTGCCTTCTTTCCACCGCGCGCCGGTGGTGTGGTTGCAACGCTGGTCTGATCGAGCTTTGGCATGGCGCCGTAAGGAAAAGCCGGCCTGTTGAAGGGTGAAAGAGAGATGGACGCTGCAGATCCGCATTCGCCTGAGGGATCGGGCCGCATCAATGAAGCATCGCTGAGCCGTGAGCCAGGTCTACATACCTGGCTGGTCGGGGCTCTCGCGATCGCGCGCTATCACGGTATCGACCTGGATCCGACGACGTTCCGGCTGGATCCGTCCACCCCTGTCCCATCTCCCGCCGTTCTGATCGAATGGGTGCGCGAACAGGGCATGTGGGCCAAGGCCGTTCGGCTGAAATGGCAGCAGCTGTTGCGTCTCGAATCGGCCGGTCCTGTCATGCTTCTCATGAAGGATGGCGGTGCCGTTCTCATGGTCGAAGCGGATGCGGCGCGCAATGTCGTCTTCGTCAAAGAACCGACGGTTTCCGGGACCGGGGTCGCCGTTCCTGTGGACGAACTCCGCCTGTCTCAGGTCTGGGAAGGCGAAGTCGTCATGATGCGCCCCCAGCGCAATGATGAGGAGCAGGATATACCGCTCAGCTTCGGCTTTCTGACGAAGCTCGTCATGCAAGAGCGCAGCATTCTACGCTCCGTCGCCTTTGCCTCCTTGATCATCACCTTTCTGACGATCATACCGATTTTGATCGTGTATTCCGCAGTTCAGCGGATCATTGAATATCACAGCATGAGCACCCTGCTGCTGGTAACGATCATTCTCATCGTGGCCACGCTGCTTGATGCCATCATTGAGCATGCACGCGGAAACCTCCTGCAGGTTGCCTCGACCCGAATTGACGCAAAAATTCAGCTTTTTGTCTTCAAACGTTTGTTGTCCTTGCCGCTGGACTATTTCGAACGCACGCAATCAGGCGTCATCGGGCAGGCGATCAGCAAGGTTTACCAGATTCGTGAATTCATCACCGGTCGTTTGCTGAATACCTTTATCGACGCATCAATGCTGTTGATTCTGTTGCCCCTGATGTTCTTCATGCAGGCGACGCTGGCCTGGACGATTGTCGCGGCTGCTGGGCTGATCATGCTCGTGATCGCCTGTTTCCTCCGGCCTCTCCGTATCGTAACGGGCCGTGTCTCGGCCGCTGAATCACGCAAATTCTCGGTGCTTGTCGAAAGCCTTCACGGCATCAAGACAGTGAAGTCGCTGGCGCTGGAATCCGCGCGTTATAGCCAGTGGGACGAATACGTTGCCCAAGCAGGCGACCTCCGCCTGCAAGCCGGCCGGCTGGCACTTTGGCCCGCCACACTCACCCTGCCGTTGCAACGCTATTGCCAATTCGGCGTCATGCTGCTCGGTGCCTATATTGCCGTCACGACGCAAAACAAGGCCGAAATCGGCTCGCTGATGGCCTTTACGATGATTTCCATGCGCGTCGCCGGCCCGCTGATCGGCTTCACTAAGCTCATGCAAGACTTCGAGGATGTGCGCGCCACGATGGGCGAAGCCCAAATGGTTCTGAACACCCCCCCTGAAGTTCGCGGCATCGATCGTGGTCTGCGCCCGACCTTTGCCGGCGCCATCGAATTCGACAATGTGGCCTTTACCTATCAAGGCTCGCAGCGCCCGGCTCTCAATGAGGTCAACTTCTCCGTGCCGCCGGGTACGATGCTGGGTCTTGTCGGGCGCAGCGGCTCGGGCAAATCGACCATCACCCGCTTGCTGCAGGGTATCAGCCGCGATTACACAGGCTTCGTGAAGATCGATGGCGTGGAACTGCGCTCGATCAACCTGCGCCATCTGCGCCGCAATTTCGGCGTCGTGTTGCAGGAAAACTTCCTCTTCCGCGGTAGCATCCGCGACAACATCATCGGCGGCCGTCCCGGTCTGACGATGGAGGATGTCGTCCGTGCCGCTCGCTTGGCCGGCGCAGAGGAATTCATTGAACGCATGCCTCAGGGCTATGACACGTTTATTCAGGAAGGCTCGCCAAATCTCTCCGGTGGCCAGCGTCAGCGTTTGGCCATTGCCCGTGCTCTGATTGTCGACCCCCGCCTCATGATCCTCGACGAGGCAACCTCGGCCCTCGATCCCGAGAGTGAAGCGCTGGTCAATGCTAATCTGAAGCGCATCGGCTCCGGCAGAACGATGGTGATCGTCTCCCACCGCCTCGCCTCTCTTGTCGATTGTAACGCCATCATCGTCATGGATCAGGGCAAGGTGCTCGACGTCGGCACCCATGCCGAACTCGTCGAACGCTGCTCGGTCTATCGGATGCTCTGGCTGCAGCAGAACCGCCACATGACGGAAAATCAGGGAAATACGCGCCATGGCTCGCCAACTCCTGTCCTCGCACAAGGCGACTGATCCGCAGGGAGACGCGCTGGCGGTGCTGGAATTCCAGTCCCCGACCAGTGCGTTGATCGCTACCCCGGTTCCCAGATCGGCGCGAAGCGTGTCGCTTTGGGTTGGCGTTGCTGTCATCGCCTCGATCGTCGCTGCGTCGGTCATCAAGATCGACAAGGTCGTGACCGGCCAGGGCAAACTTGTCTCCACTGAGCCCACAACGTTGATCCAGCCGCTCGACACCTCGATCGTGCGTGCGATTTACGTGCAGCAAGGCCAGCGTGTCACGAAGGGGCAGCTTCTGGCTGAGCTGGACCCGACCTTTGCGGCGGCGAATCTCAAGGCTGACCAGGAACAGGTGGATAGCTATACGGCGCAAGTGGAGCGTATACAGGCGCAGCTCGCGGGCAATCCTTACGTGCCAAGCGTGTCAAATCCCAATACAGCTTTGCAGCTTGAGACCTATAATCAGCTGCAGGCCCAGTATACGGCGGGCGTCGCTAACTTCGACCAGCAGATTGCGAGCCTGAAGGCCCAGCTGAACCAGTCGGAATCCGATATTCGGCAATATGCCCAGCGTCTCGAGCTTGCGAATAATGTCGAGGCGATGCGCCAGCAATTGCAGAAGATGCAGGTCGGCAGCCGTCTGGACTCTCTCGCTGCCGCCGACAGCCGCATCAGCATGGCAGGCAACTTGGCCGATGCTCAAGCGAGCGCTAATAAGGCCATTGGCGATATCGCATCCATTCAAGCCCAGCGCGATACCTATATTCAACAATGGAATGCCAATCTGTCACAGCAGATTCAGCAGGCGCAGAACTTATTGGCTCCGGCTCAGCAGAGCCTGACCAAAGATCTGCGGATGCATCAGCTGATCATGATCAAGGCGCCTAATGACGCCATCGTCCTCAATCTCGGCCAGACATCAGTCGGCTCCGTGTTGCAGGCGGGTCAGCAGTTCATCAGCCTAACCCCATTGGGAACGCCGCTTGAGGCGGATATCGTTCTCAGCGGGCAGGACACCGGTTACGTGAATGCTGGTGACAAAGTCGATGTTAAGCTCGACAGCTTGCCCTTCCTTCAATACGGCAAGCTCACGGGCGTCGTCCAATACGTGAGTTCGGACTCCTTCAATCCCGAACAGGTTCAGTCCGGTGCGGTTAAGGATGTCACTGGCTCGCTGCCGCAAGGTCTTTTCTACATGGCGCGCGTCAAGATTCTGCAGAACGATCTGCACAACACGCCGCCGGGCTTTGAACTTGCACCAGGCATGCCGCTTGCAGCGGACGTCAAAATCGGCAAGCGTACCGTCACCGAGTATATGATGAAGCGCGTGCTACCCGCCTTCACCGATGGGATGCGCGAGCCTGATTAAAGAAGTCTAGCTTTCCAAGCGCTAAACAGCCTGCTTTACCTGGATGGCGGTCCGTTTCATCCGGAGCGTCGGCAACTCGCCGGATCTCCATCCAGGGCGTAATAGAGGACAAGAGCTTTGGTTTTCGGCTGGCTGAACCTCGGGGGTGCGTCGGGGCTACTTAAAAAAGGTGAAGCCGCGCTCGAAGCGGGGGATCTGGACGCCGGATTTAAGCTCGTCGCCCGCGCTGCACAGGCGAAACTGCCAGCCGCGGAATATCGCATCGGCCTGTGCTACCTCCAGGGCAAGGGCGTGCCGGCCAGCCGCGCGGAAGGTCGCCGCTGGCTGGAGCTTGCCGCGACTCAGGGCAATCGCGACGCGCAATCGGCAATCGCGACGCTGCTGGTCACCGGTGACGTCGATGAAAACGCTTCCCGTCGTACGGGGGGTCTGTTTACCGATTCCGCTCCCGCGCAGCCCGACTTCATCGCGGCCGAGGGCTGGGCGCGACGCGCGGCAGAGGCCGGCTCGGCCGATGGTCAGGCGCTCCTGGGCTATATCCTGACGGCAGGCCCCGAAGCCATCCGCAACCTGGATCAGGCTGAACACTGGTACGGCCTGGCCTCCGAGGGCGGCAATCCGCAGGGCAAGCTTGGCCTTGGCCTCGCTATCTTACGACGCGCCGGCACCAATCCGGCGCTGCAAAAGCCCGGCATTGCGGCGCTGGTAGACGCCGCCGAGCTTGGCCTGCCGATGGCGCAGTACCTTCACGGCGTGCTGTTGGAACATGGTGTCGGGCTGACGCAAGACATCCCGGCGGCTGTGGGACTATATCAGAAGGCAGCGGCGACCGGCCTCCGCTCAGCCATGGCCCGCCTCGGTCTGGCTCTGCTTGAGGGGCGCGGAACCAAAAAGCCCGATCCGATCACCGGGGAATCCTGGCTGCGTCGTGCGGCACTTGCCGGCGATGTCGAAGCCGCCGCCATGGTCGGCGACCTTTACGCCAAGGGCGGCGACTTGCCGCCGAATTTCGCGGAAGCCGCCGTCTGGTTTCAGCGAGCGGCAGAAGGCGGGCACTCCATGGCCGCCCGCGCCCTCGGCATGCTCTATCTGACCGGTGCCGGCGTCCCTCGTAACGCGGATGAAGCGGCGACATGGTTCGAGCGCGCCGCCAGTTCCGGCAATGTCGCGTCACAGGTCGATCTCGCCAATTTGGTCCTGCAAGGTTCCGTGCGTGACGGCGATCCGGATCGCATGCGCTCCTGGTTCGAGCAGGCGGCCGAAAGCGGTGATCTTGTCGCCGCCTTCAATTTCAGCGTCTGCCTGGCGCGTGGTTTTGGCGTCGACCGCGACCCGGAGCGCGCGGCCTTCTGGATGCACCGGGCAGCAGACGGCATCGTAAATGCGCAGTTTCACTACGGCCGCATGCTGCTGGACGGCAGCGGAGTTCCTGTCGATCCGGCTGCCGCCCGTGCCTGGTTTGCAAAAGCCGCCGATGCCGGGATGGCAGACGCACAAGTTGCGCTCGCCGAGATGCTGGTCAACGGCCGCGGCGGCGAGCGTAATCATTTCGAGGCCGCCCGCATGTTCCAGCGCGCCGCCGATCTTGGTCATGGCGGTGCCATGTTCGGCCTTGGCGCGCTATACGGCGGCGGTCACGACTTGCCGGTGGATCGTGCCGCCGCATTACGCTGGTTCCGCCAGGCCGCCGAACGCAGCCACCCCACGGCACAGCTCATGCTCGGCCGCTACCTGCATCGCGGCCTGGCAAGCCCGCCCGATCTGGAGCAAGCGCAAGTCTGGTTCAAGCGCGCGCTCGACAACGGCGTCAATGAAGCGGCCACCGAGCTTGCACAGATCAACGCCGAGCAGGCGGCCCAAAACCGCCCCGGGCCGGTCGAATTGGCGCCACCGACCATGGCAAATACGGAGAAGGTGACGCGCGCACCGGGCCCGCAGCTTCTCCATAACTGATCATCCATGCCCCCGCGTAACAGGCCTCCGCTGGCAGCTTCGCTGGCCAACCTGAAATCCGACTGGCTGCTGTCCGGACCACGGAAGCATAATCGCCCTGAAGTTATCGGGCTTGCGATCGACGCCTGGGAGCGTGGCGAGAAAGCGCTGGCCAAGGGTGATCTGGCAGCCGCGCGCTTTGCTCTGGAGCGCGCGACCCGCCTCGGGCCTGACGATACACAGGTGCGGTTTCTGTTGGGCATAACCATGCTGCGGCAAGGTGATCCAAGCTGCGTCAGCGTCTTTCGCGCTCTCATTCCTGATTCAGATACCCAGCCAGCTCACCGCGGCTTGCTCTCCGCTCTGATGCTCGGTGGAGATCGTGAGGAGCAGATCGAAGCCGCAGGCGCGTTGCTGTCCCGCTTCGCAGCGCCGAAGGACGCCGATTTCAGCCGATTAGCGAGTGACCTTGCGCTGCGAGCCGGGCGTGCCGGCTGGTGCGCGGCCGACGCCGATGGACGCGTCACCCTTGTCTGCGACAAGCTCGTCGAATTCCGTCTGGATGGCGAACTGGTCCGGCCGAAACCTGACCGCAATCGGCGCTTCACCCTTCCCGCCAGCTGGACCGCCGCGCGCAGCCTTACGATCACGGCGGCGGCCCAGAACCTGCTGGGCAGTCCGATCGACCTCACCCGTCACCGTATCGTAGAAGGCTTCGTCTCTGTCGAGGATGGCGATCTCAACGGCTGGGCATGGTGTCCGGCCAATCCGGACACCGCGGTCCTGCTGTCCGTCGAGCAGGCGGACGGACGCAAGCTGCCTTTGACGATCAAAACCGGCGAACCCGCACATTTCCCTGACCGAGATGGGCTTTCCCTGCCCCTGGCCTTCCGGGTGCCGGCTGCAACTCTCCTGGCCTATCCCGGTCTTTTGCATATCCGTGACCGCTATGGGCGCGACATCACCGGCAGCCCGATCGACCCCGGCCGCTGGACGCGCTCTGCCGGCTACTCGGCTGAGCTGATCGGGCAATCACCCGGCCAAAACAGGAAAACGGACAGTCGGCCGGCGGAAAGATTGGTGCTGCCGATATGGGTCGACACGCCGCCGCCTGAACGTCACGCCAAGGCCAGCTCCGCACGAGGCACGGCGTCCCCCGCCGTTGTCATTCCGGTTTATCGCGGCCTTGACATGACGCTGCGCTGCCTTGCTCGGGTCTTCGCGACGGTGCCCCGTGGCACCAAGATCATCGTCGTCGATGACGCAAGCCCCGAACCCGCTTTGGCAGAAGCGCTCGATGCGCTTGCCCGCAAGCGGCGCATCCATCTTATCCGCAATCCGCGCAATCTCGGCTTTCCCGGCAGCGTCAATCGGGGCATCGCCGCAGCCGGTGGCCGCGATGTCGTATTGTTGAACAGCGACGCCCTGGTGCCACCGGGCTGGCTGACACGTCTGCGTGATGCCGCTCGCTCCGCGCCTGACATCGGAACGGTCGCGCCGCTGTCGAACGACGCCACAATCCTCAGCTATCCGCGCGTGAATACGGTCCAGGCACCGCCCGAAGAGGAACGGCTCGATGAGATCGATGCCTTTGCCCAATCCGCGAATGGCGGCGATGTGGTGGAGATACCGACCAGCGTCGGCTTCTGCATGTATGTGCGAGGGGCCTGCCTGGAAGAGACCGGGGCCTTCCGCGAAAACATCTTTGCCCAAGGCTATGGCGAGGAAAATGACTTCTGCCTGCGTGCGCGCCATCTCGGCTGGCGCCACATGGCTGCCACCGGCATCTTCGTCAGCCATATCGGCGGCCAGTCTTTCCGTGCGGCGCGCGTCCATCTTTTGAGGCGCAATCAGGCTCTTCTCGAACGCCTGCATCCCGGTTACGGGGCTTTGATCAGCCGGCACAATGACGCCGATCCGCTGGCACCGGCCCGCGCGCGGCTTGATATGACCCGGTGGAAAGCGTGGCGGCGGCCCAAACACCGCCCGCCATCCGTCATCATCATCACCCATGACGAGGGCGGCGGTGTCGAACGGCAGATCGGGACGCGCATCCGCGAGCTGGCAGCCAAAGGTTTAGCCGCGATCATCTTGCGACCGCAGGCAAATGGCATCTGCCAGATCGAGCCCGGAACCGTTGAAGGCGATGCCTGGCACGACGATTTCCCTAATCTTTGCTTCAGCATTCCCGATCAGATGAAGGAACTTCTGAGTTTCTTAAGATTTGAGCGCTCGCAACATATCGAGCTGCATCATCGCCTGGGACATGATCACGCCCTTCTGGAATTGCCGAAACGGCTTGGCATACCGCTTGACATCTACGTGCATGACTATGCGGCGATTTGCCCGCGGGTCACGCTGGTCACCACGACCCAGCGCTATTGCGGAGAGCCAGACACCGTCGAATGCGAAGCCTGCATTGCCGATCTTGGCAGCAGGCTGCGCGAAGACATCCCGGTCGCGGCGTTGAGGCAACGGACGGCCAATGATTTCGCGGCCGCGCGGCAGGTGATCTTCCCTGCGGCTGAAGTCGAGAGGCGCTTTCGCCGCTATCTCGGACAATTCGACAGTGCTGTCAGACCCTGGGAACAGGACGGACCGATCGTACGGCGCCTGCGACCCGCTAAGCCCAACAGAGACCGCAGTCGGACCCGTATCGGCATCATCGGCGCCATCGGGACGGAAAAGGGCTATGATGTATTGCTGGCCTGCGCGCGCGATGCGGCAAGACGTCGCTTGCCGCTCGATTTTATCGTTATCGGCTTCACCCATGACGATGTCCGATTGATAGAAACAGGGCAAGTGCAGATCACTTATCGTTTCTCACAGGAACGCGCTGTAGAAGAGATTGCGGCTCAAGATTGCGATTTGGCCTTTATTCCGTCGATTTGGCCTGAAACTTGGTGCTTTGCCTTGAGCGATGCGTGGAAAGCTGGCCTGAAGACTGCTGTATTTGACATAGGAACGCCTGCGCAACGGGTGCGTGAGACGGACAATGGCTGGGTACTTCCCCTTGCCCTGCCGCCTTCTAATCTTAACAACATGCTGATTTCTTTAGCCCAATCCGAAAATTAGCTAACTGGCCATATTGCGATCGGATCAGGGGCAAGGCACAAATCTAATCTGCATGCGAGACAGTGTCCGATTTTGATCGTTGCCTGTCCCGCTGCAAACCGCAGTCGATTCGTACAAAGAGGCGTCTATGTCACAGACAGACCGGCAAAGCCCTGCGCGCGCAGCCGAAAACCGAGTGCAGGAGCTGCGGGCTTCCGCTCATCTCATGACGCTCGACAGCGGTGTCTTCTGCCTTGTCCATGGCTCCCCGAAGCCGGCCGATCAGCAATTGACCGGCGTGCGGGTCTCGGCCATTGATCCGACCGACAGCACGATCAGCATCGCGACTTTCCGCCCGGACGGCTGGCTGACCGGTGGCGGCGATTCGGCCTTGATCCGCGTTCTGTCCGAATCAGCCCAAATCCTCATCACCATCTATCAGCCGGTGGGCAGCCTGGAAGGCGCGCCCAAGCTGCGCGTGCTACGCCTGTCGGAAGCTGCGGCCGAAGGCAATCTAGCTGCACCCGGCACCGCACCTGCGGCCATCCGCAAGCCAACCGCCGTGCTCAGCGATTCTCACGATATGATCGCCCATATCCAACGTACCGGCGACGTCGGCAAAAGCTTTGGAGACTGGATGGGCGAGCCGGGCAGCGAGATGGCCATTGAAGGCTTCAGCCTGACAGCACCCGAAGGTTTGGAGCCTGGCGACATCACCTATCAAGCGGTACTCGGTCGTGGGTGGCTTTCGCCCTGGAACGAGGCTGGCCAGTTCTGCGGCAGCCGCGGCATGGCGCTGCCTATCCTGGGGTTCAAGCTGAAGCTGAGCGAAGCGGCGGCAAAGCGCTTCACCCTTTCCATTTCCGCGTCCTTCCTGGACGGCACCAAGCTCGACGATCTCGGCAGTGACGAAAGCGTCGAGGCCCCGTCCCTGTCCCCGCTGGAAGCCTTCCTCATCGACTTGAAGCCGAAGGTCAGCAGCAAAAAGGTGCCTGAGCCGGCCAAGCCCGCCTCGCGTCCCGCACTGGCGCCTGCCCCGGCCCCGGCCCCGGTGGTTAAAGCGAAGCTCGCACCCGCGCCGGCCCCCGTTGCGAAACCAGCCGCAAGACCGGTCGTGAAGACTCCCACCAAACCCACCAAACGGTCTCGCTAAATCGAAATCCTGGCCTGGCGCTCGATTACCCGGTTCGACACCAGGGCCAAGGCTTTTTCGTGCAATAGGATCGGGAATAGGACTGGCGTCGTTGCGCTTTCTTTTCGTTCACCAGAATTTCCCCGGTCAGTATCTACATATCGTTCGGTATCTGACTGACCGTCAGCACGACGTCGCCTTTCTCTCCGAACCGAATGCCAACCACATGGCGAATGTGCGCAAGATCGCGTACGTCTCCCCGCGCGCCTCGGACGCCCGCATTCACGAACATGCCCGCGAATTCGAACTCGCCATCCGCCGCGCGGAAGCGGCGGCGACCGCTGCCCGCCAGATTAAAGCGCTGGGATTCAAGCCGGACATCATCATCGGCCATCACGGCTGGGGCGAACTTCTGAACATGCCCGATGTTTTCCCAGGCGTGCCGATCCTGGGCTATTTCGAGTTCTTCTATAATCTCGTTGGGCAGGACGTCGAATTCGATCCGGAATTCCCTATGTCCGAAAGCCGCAAGCCGATGGTACGGACAAAGAATGCCGTCAATCTGCTCGCCTTGTCGCTGCCCGGTGCGGAAGGGCAATCTCCGACCCAATGGCAGCTTGGCACTTATCCCGAATGGGGCAGACAACAGATCACGCTGCTGCCGGAAGGCGTGGATCTGGAAACTTGCAGCCCGGCACCACCACGCGCCAGCCGCCGCATGACCTTGCCCAACGGCGTGCAACTCGGCGCGCGCGACAAGCTTGTCACTTTCGTCGCGCGCAATCTGGAACCCTATCGCGGCTTCCATATTCTTCTGCGCGCCCTGCCGGCACTGCAAGCGGCAAGGTCGGACGTCCATGTCAGCTTCGTGGGTTTCGAGCAGCAGGGCTATGGCGCAATGCCCGAAGACGGGTCGAGCTGGCGCGAATTCCTGATGCGCGAGATGGCGGGAAAGCTCGACCTCGACCGGATCCATTTTATGGGCCAGGTGCCCTACGACACCCATGTGGCATTGCTGCGCCGGTCTGACGCGCATGTCTATTTCAGCTATCCCTTTGTCGCCTCCTGGTCGCTCCGTGAAGCCATGGCGATCGGCTGCGCCATCATCGGCAGCGATACCGCGCCGGTGACGGAATTTATCAAGCATGAAGAAACCGGCCTGCTGACACCCTTCCTGGAACCCGGAAAGTTGGCCTCCAGCATTCTGCGGATGCTGGAGGAGCCGAAGCTTGCCGAGCGCCTGCGCCATAACGCCCGCGCCTGGGCCGAGGCCAATCTCGACCGCGATGCTTATCTGCGCGCCTATGCCGGCCTGATCGAACGCATGACCGGCCAACCGGTGGAGCCGCCAGCAGTCCCGGTCAAAGCGAAGGCGCGGCCCGCCCAGACAAAACACGTCCTGGCAAAGCCGGCCCAGACAAAACAAGTCCAGGCGCGGCCGGCCAAGGCAAAGCCCGGCAAGCCTACCCGGCGCTGACCACGCGTCAGCGCCGGGACAAGGCGCCGGTCTTCCAAAAGAAGCGCAGGGTCAGCATCAGGGCTGCCAAGGTCAGCCCACTCATGAGACCGAACCAGACGCCGCGCACGCCCATATGCAGGCCGAAGGCGAAGGCCGCGCCGAGCGGAATGCCGCAGAGCCAATAGGCAAGCACCGCCAACAGCATTGGCACGCGCGTATCTTCCAGGCCACGCAGCGCCGCCATGGCAACCGCCTGCGTGCCGTCCGCGAATTGAAAGAAACCCGCCAGCACCAGAAGCGACGCGCCGAGGGCCGCGACCGCCGGTATATCGGTGAAGGCGCCGGTGATCGCATGCGGCAGCAACTCCATGCAAAGCCCGCTGCAGGTCTGGGTGCAGAGCATGACGATGAAACCCGCGAGTCCGGCGCGCAGGATCGCAGGCTTGTCGCGGGCGCCGACGGCACGGCCGACTCGCACCGTGACGGCGAGCGACAGACCGAGCGGCACCATGAAAAACACGGCCGAGGTCATCAGCGCGACCTGGTGTCCCGCAACGGCCACTGCGCCGAATTGACCGACCATGAGGGTTGCGACCGAGAACATGCAGACTTCCATGACGATCGCGACCGCAATCGGCGCGCCGACGCGGATCAGGCGGCTGATCACGGCGGGATCGATGCGAAAGGCCTCCGCCGTCCATTCCACCATCGGATAGCGGCCCGAAAGCCCGACCCAGAGCAGATAGAACAGCGCTTCCATCGCCAGCACGAAGGAGATGGCGATCCCCGCGCCCATCGGCCCATAGCCGCCGACGAAACCGAGCCCGGGCAGGTGGGCACCTTCCATCAGCAACCAGGCGGCCGGCACCAGGAAAGCGAGCCCGGCGCCGCCCACCAGCATGGTCGGCCGGGTCATGGACAAGCCTTCCGAAAGACCGCGGCAGGCCGCGACGATACCAAGCGCGGGGACCGAGAAGGCAGCGCCGTGCAGGAAGGCGGAGATACCCGGCAGCACCGCAGGCGGCAGATGCATCAGCGTCGCGAAAAGGGGGCCGGCAACCGCAAGCACGATACCGCCGAGCGTGCCGAAGCCGAGGCCGAGCAGCAGCGCCTGGGCGAAGACATGCCCGGCCTCATGCTCCCGGCCCGCGCCATGGAGCCTGGAGATAGCGGGCTGGCTCGACATCATGAGGCCGATCACCGCCATGAAGACGACGATCCAAAGGCTGCTGCCCAGCGCGACCGAAGCCATGACGGTCGCACCCATATGGCCGCCGACCATGGAGAGGATGACATCGGTGCCGATGCCGAAGAGCTGCCCCAGGATAAGCGGCAGCGCGAGGAGGACGAGCGTCCCCACCTCGCGGGCAAAAGGCCGCGCCTTCGGGGCGCGCAAAATATCGGTCGTCATTGGGTAACCTGTCGTTCAACCCAGCGTTCGGATGGGACGCTGGCAAACCATGAAAGCCTCGGCAGAAGCGATTTCGCGAAGCGAAGCGCTCTGGGCCTGAGATGCGTCAGCCGGGGATCATAGATCCGAGGACAAAGTCCTCAGCCGCGTACGGGCCAATCGGCGGTCGGATGACGCATGGTTCCAAAGGATCGGCGGTGATCGGCTTCGATGTAGCTATCCATCTGTGACCCTCCGCCGTTTCCAAAGTTGAACAATTTTTCAATAGCGTATCGATGCCTTGGGCGGCAATACGCGCGGCACGGGGGCTGCCCTGCCCATACAAACCAGTCGGCGCCCCTCACGACCGCGCGATTTGGGCTGTCGGGCGGATCGGGCTAAGGCTTCACGCTTATGCCGCTTCGGCTAAAGCGTTTCCTGTTCGCCTAGGCTCACAGGCGCCGCTCTAGATCATTGTTTTGCGAGCATCTTCACCCGGCCAGATGAGTCCATCTGACGGGATCTGCTCTGGGAGAGAATATGCTGCTTGTCCGCCCGACCCTT
Organism: Acidisoma cellulosilyticum; assembly: GCF_020621385.1. Lineage (GTDB taxonomy): Bacteria > Pseudomonadota > Alphaproteobacteria > Acetobacterales > Acetobacteraceae > Acidisoma > Acidisoma cellulosilyticum. The sequence goes on from NZ_JAESVA010000001.1 coordinate 433,418, forward strand.
GTCGCCGCCTGCCTGCTCGCGGCGACAGCCCTCTCGCCCTTTGCCGCCCTGGCGCAGACGAATACGGCGACGACGCCGGCGGCCCCACCCGCGGCCGTGCCGCCCGGCCTCATCGGCGCCTGGGGATCGGATAGCAGCTGCACCGGCGATGTCGCGATCTTCCGGGCCGATGGTACGGTCATCAATCCCGGCGCACCCGACGGCGCGACGGCGCTGTCCTTCACGGTGAGCGGTGACGGCATCACCCTCAGCGACGGCAAGCAGAGCGGCACCTTCGCCTTCGCCCTTTCCGATCAGGCGGTCGCCTGGTCGAACGGCGCTTCCATGGTGCTGAAGGAACGTTGCGCCGATCAGGCGCCTTTTGCCGCCGCGCTGAACACGGCCGCAAATGCCCCCGGCAACGCCGCGACGATTCCCGCTGGCCCCTTGCCCGACCAGATCAGCGCACTCGCCGGCCAACCGCTGACTGTCCAGGGCAATCCGGTGCAGATTCAATCCGTGCAGAGCCATGCACCGAAAAAGGCCATCTACACGAATATCACGGCCCTGCCCGACCCCCAGGCAATTCCCGGAGACGCAAGGCTGTACTATCGCATCTTCCCGACCGCCGCTGCCGCCGCCAGCTATGTCTCGCTCGCCGCCGACGATCAGGCGAGCTTCCTGCGGGAGCCGCACGGCGCGGGCTTCTTTTCGACGGCCTCCGCGACCGATGAAGGGCCGCAGGGCAGCAAGCCCACACCCGTCACCATCGACTGCCTCCGCTTTCATCCCAAGCGCTTGCAGAAGGTCGTCATTTCCTGCTTCGCCGCAATGCCGGGCAGCAAGCTTGTCGCGGGTGCGGAGCAAAGCTTCGCTCTGCCGCCAGGCAAGACGATCGACCCAAAGGATATGGGGCAGCAGGACAATCTGACGCAGGTGTTGTCCCTGACCGGTCTTTCCATCGGCAAGCTGCGCGGCTTCCTGGCTGATCACCCGCAGCCCTGAGCAGCGCTCCGGGGATTGACGGGCGGCCCGGTTTTGATAGGAGCCTCGCTGGCCGCGCCTCGCCGACCGTCTGGCCTGGGCAGACAAGCCCTAGAGTCTGTCAGGTTTAGTTGGAAACGCCAAAAAATCTGTCGTGCGCGGGCCTAGCCGGCCGCACCCCGACCCGCGCATCTACCCGACGCAGCAAGCAATCGGCCGGCTGGGCGCCGCGGCGGGTAGGTCCGGGGCGCGTAGCCCGCGCAACAAGTGCGCGGATGACAAATTATCTATTAAAACCTGACAGACTCTAACGCCGCGCGGTCGCGTGACCGGACATTTCGTCGCCCGCTGATGCCGGCAGGCGCAGCGCCAGCAGCGCTGCCGGCACCATGAAAAGGGCGACCACGACAAAGGCGACCGAGAAATCCGCGAGCCGGGGATGCGGCTTGCCGGCGATAGCGCCTGACACGGCCAGCGCGGCCGCGCCGACGGTGACACCCAGGGTGATCGATAGCTGCTGCAATGTACTGTAGAAACTCGTCGCCCGGCTCATCCGTTCCGGGCTGATATCGGCATAGGCGATAGTGTTGTAGGCCGTGAATTGCAGGGAGCGGAACACGCCCCCGATCAGCAATACGGCATAGATCGCGATGATCGGCCAGCCTGGGCGAAAGGTGGCTGTGAGCCCAAGGACCACCGCCGAAATCCCTGCATTGACCGACAGCACGCTGCGAAAGCCGAACCGTTGCAACATGGGCCTTGCGACCGGTTTCGTCACCAGCGCCCCGGCCGCGCTGATGAAGGTGATCAGGCCGCTCTGAAACGCGCTGAATCCGAAGCCCAACTGCAGCATCAGCGGCAACAGGAAGGGCATGGCACCGATGCCGATGCGAAACAGCGAGCCCGCATAGACGGAGACCGCGAAAGTCGGCACGCGCATGAGGGTGAGGTCGAGCAGCGGATGGGCGTGGTGGCGGGCGTGCAGGACATAGCCCAAAGCGCCGAGGGCGCCGACGACCGTCAGTACCACGGCCGCGGACGGCGGCAAGGCGCCACGACCAAAGGACGATAATCCCATGATCAGCCCGGCCATGCCGATGCCCGCTAGGATCTGGCCGACGAAGTCGAACTGGCCGGGGTCCGTCCGCTCATCCTCCCGGATGAACCGCGTGACGAGCAAGACGCCCACGATGCCGATCGGGATATTGATGTCGAAAATCCAGTGCCAGGACAGCGTCGTCACCAGGAACCCGCCGACCGGCGGCCCGATAACGGGACCGAGCAGGGCGGGCATGGTGAGCCAGGACATGGCGGCAACCAGATTGGTCTTGCCGACGCGCCGCAACAGCAGCAGCCGGCCGACCGGCACCATCATGGCCCCGCCCAGGCCTTGCAGGATGCGCGCAGCGACGAGCATCGCCAATGACTGGGATACGCCGCAGAGCACCGAGGCCAGCGTGAACACGATGATGGCGGCGCGAAATACTGCGCGGGCGCCGTAGCGATCCGCGACCCAGCCGCTGGCTGGAATGAAGGCCGCCAGACTGACGAGGTAGGAGGTGATGGCGATATTCATCGTCACCGGCGAGACGTCGAAGGCTTTCGCCATCGTCGGCAATGCCGTCGCTACCACCGTCGAATCGAGATTCTGCATGAAGAGCGCGCTGGCGACGATCAGCGCCGCCATGCGCATATCCCGCGGAAGACCCTGTCTCCGCGACCGCGATGATCCGGGTTTCTTGCCCGGATCATCCTGCGATGTCAGGCGGCTGCGCGCCGCAAAAAGACTGCGGAGCGCCGCCAGCAACCTTTAGGCCTCCACCTCAGTCCCGTCCTGGCTCCAACGGGTGTGGAAGCTGCCGTCCTTATCGAGACGCCGATAGGTATGGGCGCCGAAATAGTCGCGCAGACCCTGCAGAAGGTTGGCCGGGCCACGCGCCCGGCGCAGACCGTCGTAATAGGCGAGCGCGGAGGAGAAGGCCGGCACAGCGACACCGTTCTGCACGGCCAGCACGATGACGCGACGCCAGGCGTCTTCCGCCTTCACCACGGCGTCACGGAAATAATCGTCCAGCAGCAGGTTCGAGAGATTGGCGTCACGGTCATAGGCTTCCTTGATGCGATTGAGGAAGCGGGCACGGATGATGCAGCCGCCGCGCCAGATGGTCGCCATATCGCCCAGTTTCAGATCCCAGCCGTATTGGGCGGAAGCGACCGCCATCTGCTCGAAACCCTGGGCATAGGCCACGATCTTGGAGGCGTAGAGCGCGTCGCGGATGGCGTCGATCTCGGCCCGGTCAGGATGGCGCGTGGCGACCGCCGCATGCGGCAGTTTCTTCTCGGCCTCGCCCCGCATGGCGCGACGACCGGACAGCGCACGGGCGAAGACGGCCTCGGTGATCGCGGTGACAGGCACGCCGAGTTCCAGCGCATTCTGCGCCGTCCAGCGACCCGTGCCCTTCTGCTCGGCTTCGTCCACAATGCTGTCGACCAGCGGCTTGCCGGTGCTGTCGGTCTTGCGGAGGACGGCAGCCGTGATTTCGATCAGATAGCTGTCGAGATCGCCTGCCTTCCAGTCGGTGAAGATGTCGCTCATGGCGGTCGCGTCGAGGCCGTACAGCGTCTTCATGAGGTCATAGGCCTCAGTGATCAGCTGCATATCGGCATATTCAATACCGTTATGAACCATTTTCACGTAATGGCCGGCGCCGTCCGAACCGATATAGGTGCAGCAGGGCACGCCATCGACCGAAACCGCCATCTTGGTGACGATCGGCGCGATGCGCTCATAGGCCGCGCGGTCGCCGCCCGGCATCATGGACGGGCCTTCCAGCGCGCCTTCCTCACCGCCCGACACGCCCATGCCGATGAAGCGGATATTGGCATCCTCGCAGCGCTTAAAGCGGCGGGCAGTGTCGGTATAGAGCGAGTTGCCGCCGTCGATGATGATGTCGTCCGGCTCCAGCTGGGCGATCAGATCCTCGATCATGTCATCGACCGGCTTGCCGGCCTTGACCATGATGATGACGGCGCGGGGCTTGGCCAGTGAGGCCACGAAATCCTCGATCGCATGCGACGGAAAGAAGCGGCCTTCCGAGCCGTGTTCGGCGATCAGTTTGTCGGTGCGTTCGTGATTGCGGTTGAAGACCGCAACGCCGAAACCCTTGCGCGCCGCGTTGCGGGCGAGGTTGGCGCCCATGACGGCCAGGCCGAGGACGCCGATATCGGCGCTACCGGTCGCAGATTGGTTAGACATCTTTCGCTACTCTCCCTTGGGATCAGGCTTTTTGCCGCGCAAGGGCGCCCCGTCTGTGGGGGCCTTAGCGCGCGGATTTGGTATGGAGACAGCCTACCGCGCTGGCGCTCAGATGCCAGGGGGTGCCGCCGCATAGTACATCGGCGGATAGGATCGCTGTCTTCGGATATCGTGATTGGACAGGGCCTGCGGTCGCCCACGGTCTGGCTCAGACATGACAAGGGGAAGAAAATTGTCCGACCTCGCGAAAGAGAATTGCATACCCTGCCGCGGCGGCGTGCCGCCCTTACCGCGTGAGGAGGCCGAGGCCTTGCTGCGCGAACTGGCCGGGTGGCGGCTAAACGCGGATGCCACCCAGATCGCGCGCGATTTCAAATTCCCGGATTTCGCGACGACCCTAGCCTTCATCGTCCATATCGGCGCGACGGCCGAAGGCGCCGGGCATCACCCCGATATCGCCTTCGGCTGGGGTTACGCGACGATCGCGCTGCATACCCATGCCATCGGCGGCTTGCAGCGCGCGGATTTCGTGCTCGCCGCCAAGATCGACGCCTTGCCGCTAGCGAAGAGCGCCGGCTGAGGCTGCTCTCGCGCTAGAGTTTGTCTGATTTTAACTGAAGCTTGTCCCTGATATCGTCATGCCCGGCCCCAGAGCCGGGCATCCATTCGTTGGGGCGCCCAAGGACTGGATGACCGGGTCAAGCCCGGCCATGACGGGGCAAGGGGTCGTTTCCACCTAAACCTGACGGACTCTAGGCGGGCAGAAGACCGGCGATACGGTAGCTGTCGATCAACTGATCGAAGAGCGCGATATCCGCGCGACTCCGCGCCACGATCTGAGCGCCGGCGACAGCGGCATATATAGCGCGGGCCCTATCCTCGCTGTTCTCGGCGCGAACGATGGAGGCCTCGGTCAGTCGCTTGCTCAGCCAGGCGACGTTGACGTCGGCGAAGGACTGAACCTCCTTCCGCACCGCTTCCGGAAGCTCGTCATATTCGGCGGCCATGAAACTGCCGAGACAGATCCGATTATCGTTCGCGAGCGACGTCCGGAAAATCTCGGGATAGCGGTGCAGGGCCTGCATCGGGTCCGGACTGGCGGCTGAGATCGCCTCCAGCTCGACCGCCGTATCCTCCCAATAGCGCTTGGCAACCGCTTCGCCGAGATCGGCCTTGCTCGGGAAATGGTAATGGATGCTGGCGGCCTTGATGCCGACTGTCGCCGCGATATCGCGGAAATTCAGGCCGCCATAGCCATAAGCCTTAGCAGCGTCTTTGGCAGCCGCCAGGATCGCTTCCTTGGCGCTCATACTCATGGTTTAGCCTTACCGCAGATCTATCTATCACATGGCAGATAGGCATTGGTGGGACAAGTTTCAGCACCTGAGCAAGTCGATCTGTCCCTAAAGCGCGGTCGCGAGCCCCCCGCCGCGCTTGTCGGTCAGCATGGCAGCGATCGCCCGGCGTGCCGGCGGCAGGACAGTGCCAAGGCCGATGATGGCGTGGCGCGCGATCCGCGCCGGCACGTCTTCCTTGCTGTAGAGCGTGGCGATGGCATTCGTGCCGGCGAATAGCGGGAAACTGGCGCGGCGATGACGGGATTCATAAGCCCGCAACGCGCCCGCCAGACCGGCATCGACGCCGGCCGATTTCAGCTCACCCGCCAGAATGGCGGCACCCGAAAGGCCGAGATTGAAGCCATGGGCGGTGACGGGATGCATGCCGACCGCCGCGTCGCCGATGAGCGCAAACCGCTGGCCCACGAAGCGATGGGCGAAGGTCGCGACCAGCGGGTAGGCATGGCGCGTGCTGAGGAGGCGCAGGTTGCCCAGCTTCCGCCGGGCAAGGCTGCGCTCCATCTCGGCCTCGAACGCGCCAGCCTCCATCGCCATCAGCTTGGCAATGTCGGTCGCGCTGCGGGTGATGACGACGGACGAAATCTGGCCGTTAACAGGAAGAAGGGCGGCCGTCTGCCCGTAATCGAACCATTCGACCGCCGTCTCATGATGCGGCGCCTCATGCGCCATGCGGCAGACCATCATCGACCGCTTGAAGTCATGCGTAATGGCGCCGATGCCCTGGCTTTTCCGCGACTGTGAAAACCGGGTGTCGGCGGCAACGGCCAACTTCGCCGTGATCGTCTCGCCATCAGCCAGACGCAGGGTGGCAAACTCCCGCATTACGGTCAGCTTTTCGAGCGCCGTGCCTGAGAGAAGGGCAATGCCCTCGGCTTGTTTGAAGCGCTTGAACAAAGCGCCGCGAATGAGGTGATTGGGGACAAGGAAGCCCAGCGGCTGGTCGCTCGTCTCCTTCGGGGGACTGAAGGTCAGCGCATGGGGCGCACGACCGTTCATCACCTGCGCGCGACGCAGCGGAGAGATGGATGCTCCCGGAATTTCGTCCCAGGCGCCCAGACTTTCCAGCACATGGCGGGAATGGTGGGTCAGCGCGATTTCCCGCCCATCGAAGGGCGGATCGGCGAGCACACTCTCCGGCTGACGCTCGACGATCGCAATGCGGAAGCCCTGGCCCGCGAGGCTTTGGGCGAAAGCGAGCCCGACCGGCCCAGCACCGATGATCGCGACGTCATACAAGGCAGCACACTCCCCGAATGCGGGTGGCAAGCCACCCGACCTCTTGTCTCACTATAATGCGGGGCGGCCCTCAGGGATGCGGGCCGCCGACGCATGGCCGCCTATATCAGGCGAGCTTGGCATCCGCCACGATGCGGACCATGGCGGCGAAGCCTTCCGGCGTCCAGGCCGACCGGCCGATGAAGAGCCCATCGACATTGGGCAGGCTGATGAGGCCGGCGCCGTTGGTCTGGGACACCGAGCCGCCATAGATGATGCGCGTGTCCTCCGCCGTCTTCTCGCCCCAGAGATCGACCAGCAAGGCGCGCAGCCCGGCATGGCGTTCGGCCACATAATCCGGCGGGGCGGCGTCCGACTGGCCGATCGCCCAGCGCGGCTCATAGGCCAGCACGACGCCCGGAATGGTCGCAGGCGTCTGCCCGGCAAGCGCCGTCATCACCTGATAGCGCAGCGTGTCGTCGGAGGTGCCAAGGCGCTTATCCTCGGCACTTTCACCCAGGCAGAGGATGGGCGTGAGATCAGCGGCCAAGGCGGCATCGACCTTGAGACGCACGCGTTCATAGGTCTCACCGAAATGCTGCAAACGCTCGGAATGGGCGAGTTCGGCATAGCGGCAGCCGACTTCCTTCAGCATCGGCGCCGAGATTTCACCGGTCCAGGAGCCGGCCTCATCCCAATGGATATTCTGCCCGCCGGTCTGCACAGGTGAGCCTGCGAAGCCGGCCGAGGCCGCCGAAAGCGAGACGAAGGGCGGCAGCACGAAAATATCCAGCCCCGCCGTTTTCTGCTCAGCCAGAAGCGCGCGCAGCCGCGCCGCATAGGTCAAAGCGGCCGCCGGACCGTGGTTCATCTTCCAGCCGGTACCAACCATGGGTTTGCGCATCTTGGCCTCTCTGTCGTCTATGCACGGATGAAGTCTTTCCATCCGCATTCCGTTGCTCGTGATTCCGCCCACCGATATCCCCGCATAACGGGATTGGACAGGCTATGATTGCCGTCATCGGCGCCGGACCGGCCGGCTTGATGGCCGCCGAAACCCTGGCGCAAGCCGGCGAAGCCGTGACGGTCTTCGACCAGATGCCGTCGGTCGGCCGCAAATTCCTGCTGGCCGGGCGCGGCGGCCTTAACCTCACTCATTCCGAAATTCTTCCGAATTTCCTGAACCGCTATGGCTCTGACGCATCGCCGCAGTTGATCGACGCCGTGCGGGCCTATCCGCCGGAGAGGCTGCGCATCTGGGCGGAAGGACTGGGCCAGACCCTGTTCGTAGGCTCCAGCGGCCGCGTCTTCCCGAAGGCGATGAAGGCAAGTCCGCTTCTGCGCGCCTGGTTGCAGCGGCTGGCGACCCTTGGCGTCACCTTCCGTCTCCGTCAACGCTGGCTTGGTTTCGCCGATGACGGCGCGCTGCTGTTCGAGGGCGCGGAGCCTCTGCGCGCCGAGGGCGTGGTGCTGGCGCTCGGCGGCGCGTCCTGGCCGAAGCTTGGCAGCGACGGCCATTGGACCGCCGTTCTGGCGGAAAACGGTATTCCCACTACCCCGCTGCGACCCGCCAATGCAGGGCTGCGCATCGGCTGGACCGAGCATTTCCGCGAGAAATTCGCGGGTACACCGCTGAAATCGGTCGCAATGCGGTGGCAGGATCGGGTCTCCCGGGGCGATGGTATAATCAGCACATATGGCATGGAGGGCGGGCTGGTCTATCCCCTGACCAGCGCCCTGCATGAAGCGACCGCTTCAGGCGGCAAAGTCGAGGTCGCCATCGACCTGCGGCCTGAGCTGAGCGAGCCGGCCTTGGCGGAAAAGCTGCGGCAGATCCGCCCGCGTGACAGCCTGTCCACGGGGTTGAAGCGCTGTCTGGCACTCGCCCCCAATGCCATCAGCCTGTTGCGGGAGGTGAGCCGCGATCTGCCGCGCGATCCTGGCCCGCTCGCCCATCTCATCAAGCATCTGCCGCTGACGGTCACCGGCACCGAAGGGCTGGGCCGCGCCATCTCCACCGCCGGCGGCGTCAGCTGGGATGAGATCGACGGCCGTTTCATGCTGAAGCAGTTGCCCGGCGTATTCGTGGCGGGGGAGATGCTGGACTGGGACGCGCCCACGGGCGGCTATCTGCTACAGGCGAGCTTCGCAACAGGCTTTGCCGCAGGCCAGGGAATGCTCGACTGGCGGAAGCCGGGTTGATAATCCCCACTCCGCCAAGGAGGCGCCTGACCGAGTCATGACGATAGCGATCGAGATGGGCCAGACGGCGGCCAATGCCCCTGCGGTCATGGACCTGGAAGAACTGCTGGCGACCCGGCTTCTGGTGCAGGGCAATTCCGGCTCCGGCAAGTCCCACCTTCTGCGCCGGTTGATGGAGCAGAGCGCGCCTTGGGTGCAGCAGGCGGTGATCGACCCGGAAGGCGATTTCGTGACGCTGGCCGATCGCTTCGGTCATCTGGTGATCGACGCCGAAGCGCATACCGAACACGGACTGCAACTGGCCGGGGAGCGCGCGCGCATGCATCGCGTCTCGACCGTCCTCAACCTGGAAGGGCTGGACGCTGAGAACCAGATGCGCCGGGCGGCGGCCTTCCTGGGCGGCTTGTTCGATGTCTCCCGCGACCATTGGTATCCCATGCTGGTCGTGGTGGACGAGGCGCAGCTTTTCGCCCCCGCCGTCGCGGGTGAGGTGTCGGACGAGGCCCGGAAACTCTCCCTCGGCGCCATGACCAACCTGATGTGCCGCGGCCGCAAGCGTGGCCTCGCCGGGATCATCGCGACCCAGCGTCTGGCCAAGCTCGCCAAGAATGTCGCGGCCGAGGCCTCCAACTTCCTGATGGGCCGCACCTTTCTGGATATCGACATGGCGCGCGCCGCCGATCTGCTGGGCATGGAGCGTCGTCAGGCCGAAGGATTCCGCGATCTGGAGCGGGGCCATTTCATGGCGTTGGGCCCGGCTTTGTCGCGCCGGCCTTTATCCCTGCGCATTGGGGACACCGAAACCGCGCCGCGCAATGCGACGCCGCGGCTGATGCCGATGCCGAATGCTGCGTTGGAAGACGCGGCCGCCGTCATTCTGGCCGCCCCGCCGCCTGAGGCGATGCGCGCCGCCATGCGCCGCGCGCCCGCGCCGCCGCCGCCCGATCTGCTCAGCCAGCTGATGGCCGCGAAACCGGCGGCGACCGAAGCAGCACGGGAGGTCGAGGTCGTACCACCCAGTTCCGAGGAAATCGCCGCGCGCCGAGCCCGGCTGGACGGTATCCTGCGCGCCATCCTGGCCGACCCCGAGGCCGGTTTCCGGGCCATCGGCGTGTTGTATCAGGATTTTCTGGTCCGCTGCCGCATCGAAGGATTGGGCGCCGGTGCGCCGGATCTATCGGCCTTTCGCCGCATGCTGACCCGCGCCCGCGCCGGTATCAGCGCGGACATGGCTGAGGATGCGGTGTGGCAGGATGTCTCGGCCCGCGCCTCCGTCCTACCCGAAGATATGCAGGGCATTTTCATGATGATTGCCGGTGCCGCGCGCGAAGGCGCCGCTTGTCCTGGCGACCCTGCCCTCGCCCGCGCCTATGGCACAAGGTCCCTCAGCCGCGCGCGGCGCCTGCTGACCTATATGGAGGAGCAGGGGCTGATCGTCTGCCAGACGGACGGCATCGGCCGGCGCATCGTGACGCTGGTCGAGCTTGCCTGGGCGACCGCACCCGGTGACCCGAATGCGGATGCCGCCCTGGCGGGTTGACCCGTCAGCTTACCGCCTGCTGCGAGACGGGCGTGAGCACGCGTTTGTTCGGCAGAAGCGCGCTGCCGACGACGATGATCGCCACATTGATCAGCAGGCAGACGAAGCCGGTGTTGAACCCGTCGAGATGGACATGCTCGACGTAAAACAGGATTGCCAGGACATCGGCGCAGAGGATGCCGGCCATGATGGCCAGCGGATTGGCCCGACGGAAGAAGATGATGGCGATGATGCCCGGAAAGAACTGGGTAATGCCGAAATACGCCGTATTCACCAAAGTCAGCATGAGTGACGGCGTGAGAAGCGTAAAAATGATCGACAACGCCAGATAGACGACGATGACGATCTTGGCACCGCTGCGCTGACGCGGCTCATCCAGATGGCCGAGCAGATTGCGCGAGACCAAGGGCCCGATGGCCAGGCAGATACCGGCCAGCACGACAAGACCAGACAAGGCCGCGCCTGATGCGACCAGCCCCAGCAGCCAACTCGGCAAAAGGTGCACTGCCGTCGTCAGCAGCGCCTGGTTGGGTGAACCAAGCTTGTAATTTTGCCCAATCGCGAAATAGGACGCGACGACCAGAAACGGAAACATCAGCATATAGAGCGGCATCACGATCTGCGTGCGGCGGATGGTCTGCTCGCTCCGCGCCGTGAAGATATTCGGGATGGAGAAGGGAAAGACGTAGAAGCCCATTGCCTGAAAGATGATGGTGGTGACCGAGAAGCGATCCTCCGCCGGGGTCATGTGATTGCGCACATGCTGGCTGGCGACCTGGAAGATATGGCTGACGCTGTCAGATGACGTCGCGGCGACGCCGATGACGACCAGCGACAGGACCAGCAGCGTGTCCTTGATGATCGAGACCATGGCCGGCGCGCGAATGCCGGATGCCGCGATATAGGCGAAAGCAAGCCCCGCCGAGATCAGCGTCAGGATCAATGGGTTGAACTGCCAACCCAGCACATGCAGCGCCAGGATCAGGCCGGTGAACTGCAATTGCCCCCAGGGGATCAGGAAGATGATGGCGGTAATGGTGACCGTCAGCTCAAGCGCGCGGCTGTTGAAATGGCTTTTGAACAGGTCCGGCAAGGTCAGCGCATTGTAGATTTTGCCCGCGCGCCAGATCCAGGGATTGAGGAAATACCCGATCGGATAGGCGAGGAGAATGTAACCCATGAACCAGATGGCGAAGCTCGGCCCCTTGGCATAAATGCCGCCGGGCAGGCCCAGCATCGTGCCGAGGCTGTAGATTTCGCCCGCCGCCAGAAAGAAGAACAGCGCGCTGCCGAACTGGCGTGAGGCGACGAGATATTCGCGGAGATCAAGCACGTTGTGCCCACGGACCGCAGCGAATGCCATGACCAGGGAGAGCGCGATGACGATCAGAAAGACGATGCTTGCCATTGTGTGATCTCCCTCAAACGCTATCGGGGCGATGGCGGTCGAAACAGAACCAGCAGATGGCGAGGCAGATTGCCGTCAGAATGAACCAGGCGAACATCCAAAGGTAGAGGAAGGGGATATTCCACAAGGTCCAGGAGACCTCATTTGCCAGCGGCACCATCAGCGCCACGGCGATAAAGGGAATGACCAATCCGATCACAACTCTCAACACGGCAAAGCCTCCTCGGTCTCAAGCTTTTCGTTCAAGCAAGATCACTGCCGTTTCTGGTTTTGGTGCGGACACAACTGAGTGATACGGCGGCAAAAGGAGGGATCCCCGGGTCAGGCCGATGGCGTCAGTGATATCGCGCCAATCGATACCACAAATCAAAATTGCCGATTGGCGTTATGTCTAGCCAGCAATCATAGCTTTGGGTCATCGGCCTGCACCCGGCAGGCTGGCAATGGAACGAAAAGATGGCAAACGAGATCATCTGGCCCGAGGGCTTTATCCCCGGCTTCTCCGATAATTTTGCATCGAATGAGGTCATCGTCGCAGGGCTGAGCGCGGCTGAGATATGGCCTTGGCTCAGCGAAGCTCCGCTATGGCCGCGCTACTATGCCAATGCCGCCGATATCGCATTCGACGGCGGAAAAGGCCCGCATCTGGAAGAAAATCTGCGCTTCCGCTTCAAGACCTTCGGCTTTCCGGTCGAAGCGCGCTGCACGGAATATCTGCCGCCAGCGGAAGGCCGGCCCGGCCGCATCGCCTGGCACGGCTGGGTCGGCGAGGACAGCGATGCGGAAAACCGTCTGGACGTTCACCACGCCTGGTTGATCGAGGATCTGTCCGGCGGCCGCGTGCGCGTGCTGACGCAGGAAACTCAGCAGGGCAAGCCGGCACGCGCACTGGCCGAGGCCAGCCCCAACCCTATGATCAACGGCCATCAGGACTGGCTGAACGGTCTCATCGGCGCAGCGCGCAAGGCGAAGGGACAGTAACGCCTCAGACCGGCAAGCGGACCCCCGCCCGCAGCCCACCCAGCGGACTGCGGGAGAGCACGATCTCTCCCCCGTGGGCACGCACGATATCGCGCGCGATGGTCAGGCCCAGACCATGGCCGCCGCTTGCCTCCCCGCTCTCGAACGGACGGAAGACCGCCTCCAGCCGGTCGGGCGCAATACCCGGCCCGTCATCATCGACCGTCACTTCCACCATATTGGCGGAGAGATAGGCGACGCCCACGGCGACATGCGGCGCATGTCGGCGGGCGTTATCGACCAGATTGGCGAGCGCTCGGCGGATCGCGTCGGGGCGGAGGAGCAGCACAAGATCCTGCCGGCCGTGCAGCGTGATGCGCGCCCCGGCGCGGCGGGCGCCTCCGACTACCTCTTCGAGCAGTGCCGAGAGATTGGTGATCTCGGTCTTCTCCTCGCCCTCGCCCCGCGCGAAGGCGAGATAGCCGCTGATCATGCGCTCCATCTCTTCGACATCCGTCGTCATATCCACGATATCGGGCTGAAGCTCAGGCGTCTTCGGCAGCATGGCGAGCGTCAGACGAAGCCGTGTCAGCGGCGTGCGCAGATCGTGGCTGACCCCCGCGAGCATATCGGTGCGCTGGGACAGGAAGCGTTTGATGCGCTCCTGCATGCGGTTGAAGGCAACCGCGGCCCGGCGCACTTCCCGCGCGCCTTCAGGCCGGATCGGGCCGCGATCCCGCCCCATGCCGAAGGATTCCGCTGCCCTGGCCAGGCGGCGGATGCCGCGCACCTGAATGCGCAGGAACAGGCTCGCCACGACAACCAACAGCACGGACGTGCCGAAAACCCAAAACGCGAACATGAGCAGCGAACCGGCCCAAAGGCGTTTGCGCGGAATATCCACGTGCACGACGCCGTTTTGCTGCTGCACGCTGACAATCACGAAATCAGGGTTCGATATCCAATCGGCCGTGAACGGCTTGCCGAGATGCTGGGCCAAGGCGCTGGACAGATCATCATCCATCGGCCCGAAGATATTGACGGTTTTGCCATGCTGCAGCCTGGCGCCGGGATCGAAAGCCATGGCCAGCTGAAATTGTTGCTGCACGTCATGCATAATGCGCCATTGCTGGGCCGGGTCCGGGCTGTGATCCAGCTGATCCAGCGTGAAGGCGATTTCGCCTGCGATGCTGAAGGCGAAGCGGCGCGAGACGATGCTGAGATGGCTGCCGTAGAAGACCTGCAATACCACCGCCTCCAGCAGCAGCACCGGCAGCAGGATGATCAGCAGGCTGCGGGCGAACAGACCGCGCGGCAGAAATTTCCGGAAGACGCGTTCAAAGGCCATGGTTCAGACGGCCTTCGATGCGGAGCGCCGCGTGCTCACAGACCCGGCTTCAGCACATAGCCCCGGCCGCGCACGGTATGGAGATAGCGCGGCTCGCGGCTGTCGCGCTCGATCTTACGGCGAAGCCGGGTGACCTGCACGTCGATGGCGCGCTCACCGGGCTCGTCCATGCCAAGCGCCTCGGCGATTTCCTCCCGCGACAGGATTTCATTGGGCTTGCGGGCCAGCGCCGTCAGCAGCGCGATCTCCCCACCCGTCAGACGGATCGGACCGCTCGCATTGCGTAGCTCGCCCCGGGCTGGATCGAATTCCGCCTCTCCCAGCCGGATCGGGCCGATATCGATCGCGGGTGAGTTCGCGACGCTGCCCGCACGTCGCAACAGGGCGCGGACACGCAGCACCAGCTCATAGGGGTCGAAGGGCTTGCCAAGATAATCATCCGCCCCGGCCTCGAACCCTGCGATGCGGTCCTCCGGCGCACCGCGCGCGGTGAGCAGCAGCACGGGCAGTTCCGGGTCGCCATTGCGGCGCAGATCATCGACCAATTCGATCCCGCTTTCGCCGGGCATGGTGACATCAAGCACCATGATGTCCGGACGGAGCGAGCGCAGGCTGTCACGGGCATGCGCCGCGTCCTCTGCCGCCGTCACCCGGAATCCGCGCTCTGTCAGATAGCGGACCAGCAGGCGCCGCAACTTCTCGTCGTCATCGACGACGAGAATATGGGCATTGAGGGTCGCGTCGGCCGGGGTAGAGGCGTTGCCGCTCATGGATGGTCCTTGGGAAAGTCTGGCTCAGGCGGATCGGGCGCGCAGCTCCCGCGCTGCCGCTTCCATCGCCGCAAGATGGGCCTGCCCCGTCTCATCCGTCAAAGCCCGCAACACGCGGCGGAACCCCTCCACCGCCGTGCTGCCGGCATCGCGATAGGCCCGCAGCAACAGATCGCGCTGCCGCTCGAACAGCTGCCGCTCCAACGCGGCGCCCTTGGCCGTCAGGCTCAACAGACGCTGGCGCCGGTCGACCCGGCCGGGCGCCTGGACGACATAGCCCTGCTCGATCAGTGTCGTCAGCACACGCGACAAACTCTGTTTCGTGATGCCGAGGATGGAGAGCAGGTCGGATACGCTCATCCCCGGCATGCGGGCGATGAAATGCAGCGCGCGATGATGGGCGCGGCCAAGCTCCAACCCATCCAGCACCTCGTCCGCCGCATGGGTAAAATCCCGATAGGCGAAGAACAGCATGTCCTGCGCCAAACGCAGCTCCTCCTCCCTCAAAAAGAGCAAGCCTGCGCCTGCATTCGATGGAGATTGGGCGCTCGGGGGCATAGCTGACATACAGGCAGTTTAAGGCAGCTTCATTGACTTAACAAGAATAGAGATCATAACTCCACCTTGTTTCGCGCAACAATATTTCGGAAATAACCCAAAATGGCGCTCATTCCTTTCGATGACCGCGATGGCATGATCTGGTGGAACGGGTCCCTTCGTCCCTGGCGCGATGCCAAGCTGCATGTCCTCAGCCATGGCCTGCATTACGGCAGCGCCGTCTTCGAAGGCGAACGCGCCTATGGCGGCCATATTTTCAAGCTCCGCGCGCATTCCGAGCGCCTGAAGCGCTCCGCCCAGTTGCTCGGCTACGACATTCCCTATTCGGTCGAAGAGATCGACGAGGCCTGTGACGCCGTGCTGGAAGCCAATGGCCTGACGGACGCCTATGTCCGCCCCATCGCCTGGCGCGGCACGGAGCAGCTGGCGGTCTCCGCCAAGCTCACCAGCATCAACCTTGCCGTCGCCGTCTGGGCCTGGCCGAACCTGTTTGGCGCCGACCGTATGAAGGGCGTGCGTCTGGCTTGGGCAGCGTGGAAGCGCCCGCACCCGGAGACGGCGCCCACCGCATCCAAGGCCGCCGGCCTCTATATGATCGGCACGATGTCGAAGCATAAGGCCGAGGATGACGGTTTCGATGATGCGCTGATGTTGGACTGGCGCGGCCAGGTGGCGGAAGCGACGGGGGCCAATGTGTTCTTCGTCATGGACGGCGCATTGCATACGCCGACACCCGATTGCTTCCTGGACGGCATCACCCGCCGCACGGTGATGGGCATCGCCCGCCGCCACCAGATCCAGGTCGTGGAACGCGCAATTCTGCCGGACGAAATCGGCCGGGCGAGCGAAGTCTTCCTGGCCGGCACCGCCGCCGAGGTCACACCTGTGCGACAAATCGGCGATCTGAACTTTACGCCGGGTCCGATCACCGAGCGTCTCTTGCGCGATTACGAGGCACTGGTTCAGATGTCGCCGCAGCAGGTCGCCGCTCTCGCCGCCTAGCGAGACGCCCTAGCCATGAGGAGCCCCGGATGAGCGAAAACTTGGTCGAAAAGGGTTCATCCGCGGGTATCGAGCCCTATGACGGGCCGGCCGGCGGCTGGGGCGCGCTGCGCGCCGTCGCGAAGGCGCTGCGCGAGCAGATGGATACCGTCTCGGGCGGCAAGCTGCTGCTGCGCAACAATCAGCCCAAGGGGTTCGATTGCCCCGGCTGCGCCTGGCCTGACCCGAAACACACCTCGACCTTCGAATTCTGCGAAAACGGCGCCAAGGCCGTGTCCTGGGAAGCGACCAAGAAACGCGCCACGCCGGCTGTGTTCGCCCAGCACAAGGTCGCCGACCTGCTGACCTGGACCGACCGCGATATCGAGAATCTCGGCCGGCTGACGCATCCGATGACCTATGACGCTGCCAGCGACACCTATGTCGAGATCAGCTGGGAGGCGGCTTTCGCGAAAATCGCCTTGGTGCTGAACGCCCTGCCCGACCCGAATATGGCCGAGTTCTATACCTCCGGCCGCGCATCGAACGAGGCGGCGTTCCTGTACCAGCTCTTCGTTCGCGCCTATGGTACCAACAACTTCCCCGACTGCTCCAACATGTGCCACGAGGCGACGAGCGTCGGCCTGCCGCAATCGATCGGGATCGGCAAAGGCACCGTCAGCCTGGAAGATTTCGACCATGCCGACGCGATCCTCTCGATCGGTCATAACCCTGGCACCAATCATCCGCGCATGATGACGACGCTGCGCGAGGCCGCGAAGCGCGGCGCCCCGATCATCGTCTTCAATCCGCTGAAGGAACGCGCGCTGGAACGTTTCGCCTCCCCGCAGGATCCGGTGGAGATGGCAACCTTCAGCTCCACCCCCATCGCCAGCGCCTATCATCAGCTGAAGGTCGGTGGTGACGCTGCAGCGCTGAAGGGCGTCATGAAGGCCGTGCTGGCGCTGGACGCGGCCGATATCGCGGCAGGCGGCACCGGTAAGCTGGACCGCGCTTTCATCGCCGAACACACCAACGGGTTCGAGGCTTTGCGCTCGGATCTGGAAACGACCGACTGGGCCGATATCGAGGCAGTCTCCGGCCTCACGCGGCAGGTTCTTGAGGATACGGCGCAGGTCTATTGCACGGCCAAATCCGTCATCGTCTGCTACGGCATGGGCGTCACGCAGCATCGTCGCGGCACCGAGAATGTGCAGCAGATCGCCAATCTTCTGCTGATGCGCGGCAATTTCGGTCGGCCGGGCGCCGGCATCTGCCCGTTGCGCGGCCATTCGAATGTGCAGGGCGACCGCACCGTCGGCATCGACGAGAAGGCACCGGCCGCATTGCGCGCCGGCATCAAACGCACCTTCGGGTTCGATCCGCCGGAGGCCAAGGGCCATGATGCGGTCGAATCGATCGAAGCGATTGCCGAAGGCCATTCCAGGGTGCTCGTTGCCCTTGGCGGCAATCTGGCGGTCGCCATGTCCGACCCGCTGACGACCTTCGCCGCCATGCGCAAGCTGGACCTTGCCGTGCATATCGCGACCAAGCCGAACCGGTCGCATCTTTTGGTGGGCCAGGAGAGCATCATTCTGCCCTGCCTCGGCCGTACGGAACTCGATATCCAGGCCGGGGGTGCGCAATCGGTGACGGTCGAGGATAGCATGTCCATGGTCCATGCCTCGACAGGCCGGCTGCCGCCGCCCTCCTCCGAGGTCCGCTCGGAACCCGCGATCGTCGCGGGGATCGCCAAGGCGGTGCTGGGCGACCGGCACGGCATCGACTGGGACGGCATGATCGCCAATTACGATCTGATCCGCGACAAGATCGAGGGCGTGTTTCCGGCCTTCAAAAATTTCAACGCGCGCATCAAGGAACCGGGCGGCTTCCGCCTGCCGCTGGCGCCGACCGAACGGAAGTGGCTGACGTCGTCGGGAAAGGCCGAGTTCCGGCTGTTCCCCGGCATCTACGAAGATCCCCGGCTGACCGATCCGAAGGTGCTGACACTGACGACGCTGCGCAGCCATGACCAGTACAACACCACGATCTATGGGCTGGACGATCGCTATCGCGGCATTTTCGGCCGCCGCGATGTCGTCTTCCTCAATGCCGATGATCTCGCCGCGCAAGGGCTGCAGGCGGGCGATCTTGTGGATGTGGCGGCAGAGCCGGAACAAGGTGAGACGCCCTATCCGGGTGCGGTGCTGAAGCGCCTGACCATCGTCGCCTATGATATCCCGCGCGGCTCGGCCGGTGCTTATTACCCGGAGGCGAATATCCTGATCCCGCTATCCCATCAGGATAAGCATAGCGGAACGCCGGGCTATAAATCCGTGCCGGTGCGGCTGACCCCGGTCACCCGCGCCGCCTGATCCTTGGCAGCCACCGGCGCGCCCTGGCTCCAGGCGCCGAAGGCCCGCCGCGCCTTTGCCTGGCTGCCATGGCGATTGGCATAGACCTGGGTGAACTCGGCGCCGAGCAGGAAAATCTGCGCCGAATAATAGACCCAGAGCAGCAGGATCACGAGCGCGCCCGCCGCCCCGTAGGAGGAGGAGACGTGGCTGCCGCCGATATAAAGCCCGATCCCGGCCTTGCCGACCGTATAGAGCACGGCCGTGAAGGCCGAGCCCACGAGCACGTCCCGCCAATAAAGCTTCTTATCCGGCAATACCTTGTAGACGGCAGCGAACAGAACCGTCGTGAAGACGAATGACACGGCGATATTGATCAGCGGCAGCATGAAGCCGACATCCGGCACCACCTGATTGATGCGCCGCCAGGCAGCCGCGATCGCAGCCGTAATGGCGAGCGAGACCAGCAGCAGGAAGCCGAGCGTCACGACCAGACCAAGGCTTTGCGCCCTTGCCCTGATCAGTCTCGAAACCGAGCCATGCGCCGAGGAATCGGTTTTCCAGATCACATTCAGAGAGGTTTGCAATTCCCCAAAGACGCCGCTGGCCGTCACCAACAGCATGACGATGGAAAAAATCGTCGCAATGAGACCGGTGCGGCGGTTGGCCGCGCTCTGGATCATCGACTGCACCAGGCCGGCCGCGTCCGCGCCCATCATGCCGTGCAGCTTCTCGAAGATCACACCGCGGGCCGCATCCTCACCGAAAACGAAACCGGCGATGGCGATGATGACGACCAGAATGGGAGCCAGGGAGAAAATCGTGAAATAGGCGATGGCCGCGCCCCGACTGAGGCAATTGTCCCCGATGAAGCTCATGATCGTGTCCTTGGCCATCTGCCAAGGGGCCATGGACTTGACCCTGGTGACGGCAGAAGACGCAAAACCCATAATCCCTACCCCGGCGAATGGTTCTTTAACCGAGATGAGGGGCCAGGACTGTCGATCAAGGCAAGAAGCGAAGCGGGGCGGGCGGATCGCGCCTGATCATCAAACTTTGACCGGCAACACCGCGCCGAGGAAGCGCCGGCAGGCGTCGCGCGCGGCCTGGCGGTCGAAACGGGCGTCGAGAAACAGGATATCCTGCCAGTAGCGATCGAGCAGGCCGGCAAAGGCGCGCGCCTGCACATCGGCATCGGCCGGACCAAGGCCAAGCTGGGCAAAACGACCGCGAATGGCGTCCATATACAGCGCATCGCGGTCGCCGCAGATTTCGGTATAGGCGGCGCGCCAAGGCGCCTCCGCCTGAAAGGCGAACCACACGGCTACATGGGCTGCGTCGGAAATGGCTGGATCGAAATTATGGTCGATGATGCCAGCGAGTGCGGCTTCCGCATCCTGGCCTGCTTCGGCAAGTGCCGTCTCCAACCCTTGCGCAAATTCCTCGGACAAAGTCCGTAGCGTTTCGACGAGGAGCGCTTCCTTGGTATCGAAATGGTGATTGACGATACCGGCGGTCAGCCCGGCCCCGGCCGCGACTTTCGCAAGCGTGGTGCCGGCAAGACCGTTACGCGCGATGATGGCGATGGCCGCTTCCACCAGATCGCGGCGGCGACCCTCGCGCGTGCCCCGCTCGTTCCGAATCGCCAGTTCCAAAACGCCGCCATCCCCGAAACCGGTCGGAAGGTGGAATAGGCGCACAAAGCCCGCAAGGGCTTCCCGGATTGGCCGCAGAATTCACGAGTCGCCGTCATCGGCGATCCGTGGGCCGTGGGGTTTTAGGTTTGCGAAGCCTGCGGCACGGCGATGGGACGAACGTCCCGCGCGCGGATGAGTTCCGGTGCTGGCAGGGCGGGGGGCCGTGTGATCCTGCTCACGGCCGGCGTGCCAGCCACGGTGCCGTGCTGGGGTCCGCCGCAGCTGCCGGCGCTGGTCCGCACCACATGCGGGGCCAGACCCTGACCCGCGCTGGTGATCTGGATGCTTTGCATGCAGCCACCGCCGACGCCGTTCGCAATGGAGATGAAGGTGTAACTCACCCCGTTGCTGCCGGCCGGCATCAGCGTGTGCATGCCGGGCAGATGCGGCCCCGTCATGATCTGCATGGCCTGCATCATCGCGGCCTGCCGTTGGTCCAGCATCGCCGAAATGCGATCTAGCCGGGCAAAGGGATCGGTTTGAGCGGAAGACGGCGCGAAGGGATTGCCCGCGGGCGAGGCCATCGCGTCCGTCGAATACGCCACGGGCATCACGGCACCGGGTGCGGGTTCGGTCTGCTGCTGCGCAGAGTCGGACAATTCGATCTGCGCGATCTGTCCGCCGGGAAGCTGCAGACGCAGCGTCTTGAAGCCACTGTCCCCAGCATAGGCGAGGCCGGCAAGACTGATTGCACCTGCCATCACGACACCAGCGAGGAGAAGGATGCGGCTAGGCTGCATGACGGGATTATCCATTACTTACGGTCCGTTTCTCAACCTCTACGGCAATTGCGCTATCGGCAGCTTAGCGGCCAGCTAAATTTCCTGTCATGCACCGTCAAGATGATGCGAGCGGCGCGACCAGGGCCGGTCAGCAGGACAGCTTCGGAATCGCCTTGGTCAGATTGGGGAAATCGAGCCGAAGCTCGCGCAACGCCGAAGCGTCATCGGCGTAATGGCCGTGCGTGGTCAGCGTCTCGGTCGGATAGAATTTCATATGGGTCCGGTTCAGGCGATAGAGCCAGACCTTGTAGCGATGCGGCGCGACATGCGGTTCGTCGCCCCAAATGAAATCCCAGACCGCCAGGCCGTAGCCGCGACGACCACCGAGGTCGCCGACATAGATGCCGCCCTCGGCCTGCGTATCCAAGGTCTTGGGCGTCCACAGGCTGAGCTTGCCGCGATCGGACCCGAAAACGATCGCCTCATAAGCGCAATCCGATCCGCCGGTTGCGGCGGCGACCGCCAGAACGGCCTTCGACGTCGCATCAGGCCCCGCCAGCACGGCGTAATGCACGGTCGGGTTCAAAGTCCCGTCCGCCCCTTGGGAGATGCGGAAGAAGCTGGACTGCGTGCCGCCGACCGTCGCGTTCAGCAGCACCTTGCCGTCCGGCCCTGCCAGCGCCACGCTGGGCAGGGCACCGACCGCCTTGATGGTGCGCAGCGTTACCGTGCCGATACCGGGAAAATCCACGTCGGAATGCTCGGCCCTGGCCCCGACGGACCCAAAGAGCAGCGTTCCCGCCAAGCCCAAAGCCAATGCACCGCTTCTTACGAAACGCATGGAATTTCCTGCCCTTACCAATCGACTCGGAAGTCTTACCCGAGAATCATGGTACCGACACCGCCTTCCGTGAAGAGCTCCAACAAGCAAGCGTGTTCGACACGACCGTCCAGAATGGTCGCACCCTTCACGCCGCCGCGGACCGCCGCCACGCAATTCTCGACCTTCGGGATCATGCCGCCGCTAATGACGCCACTGGCTATGCCGGCTTCGACCTGCGCGACCGTCAGCTCCGGCATCAACTCCTTATTCGCGTCCAGCACGCCCGGCACATCGGTCAGCATCAGCAGGCGATGCGCCTGCAGGGCCGCCGCGATGGCGCTGGCCGCCGTATCGGCGTTGATATTATAGGTCTGGCCGTCATCGCCGATGCCGACCGGCGCAATGACGGGCACCAGTCCGGCACCGGTCAGCGCATGGATGACGCGGATATCGATCTGCGCGGGCTCACCCACGAAGCCGAGGTCGAGCGCACGCTCGATATGGCTATCCGGATCGCGGACCATGCGCGTCAGCTTGCGGGCGCGGATCAAACCGCCATCCTTGCCGCAGATGCCAACGGCCAGCGCCCCGGCGCGGGTAATGAGCGAGGTGACGTGCTTGTTGACGGATCCGGCGAGGACCATTTCCACCACCTCGACCATCGCCTCGTCCGTGACCCTTAGCCCTTCGACGAAGGTCGACTGGATCTTGAGCCGGCTGAGCATGGCGTTGATCTGCGGGCCGCCGCCGTGAACCACGACAGGATTGATGCCGACCTGCTTCAGCGCCGCGATATCGCGCCCGAAGCTCGCCGACAGCACATCATCGCCCATCGCGTGCCCGCCGTATTTCACGACGATGGTGGCGCCGGCATAGCGACGGAGATAGGGGAGCGCGCGCGCGACGGTGGAAGCCTGTTCGGCCGCAAGCCGGTAGCGTTCGGAAGCGAAGCTCATCCCTGGTCCTTTCAGCATCTCTCAGGCTCTCGCGAGCCCGGCAGAAGCCTTTAGCCTTGGGAGATGGCGGGCGCCAGAGCCGCGAAGGCGGCGCGGGCTTCGGGAATGCCCATGCCGGTACGCGCGCTGGTAACAAGAATGGTCGGGAAGCCGGCCGCGTGTTTGCGGGCGAGCGCCGTCAGTTCCTCGGTCTTGCGCGCCAGGGCTCCGGGCTTCAGCCCATCCGCCTTGGTCATCACGATCTGGAAGGTGACGGCCGCTTTGTCGAGCAGTTTCATGACCGCCAGGTCAGAGTCCTTGACCTCGATGCGGCCGTCCATCAGCAGGGCCACGCGCGCCAGGTTGGGGCGGCCGCGCAGGTAGTTGAACATCAACCCTTGCCAATCTTCCTTCACCTTCTTCTCGGCCTGGGCATAGCCGTAGCCCGGCATATCGACCAGCACGAGGCGGCCGGAGAGATCGAAGAAATTGAGCTGGCGGGTGCGGCCCGGCGTATTGGACGCGCGCGCCAGCGTGTTCTGCCCGGTAATCGCATTGACGAGGGACGACTTGCCGACATTGGACCGGCCGGCGAAGGCGAGTTCGATGCCGCGCGGCTCGGGCAGCTGATCCAGGCTTTGTGACGCATAGAAGAAGTTGCAGGGCGCGGCGAAAAAGACGCGCGCGGCCTCCAGCTCATCCACGTCCGCCGGAGCGAGGTCGAGATTGAGACCCTCGACCTCCTCGCCATCAAGAGTCTTTACGGCCATCGGCGCGTCAGCCCCCCGCGTTCTTGCGTTCCGTGCGGATCATACGCGGCTTCTCAAGCCGCGTGCGGCGCATGATGTACCACTGCTGCGTGACCGAGAGCAGATTGTTCCAGCTCCAGTAGATCACCAGGCCCGCCGGGAAACGCGCCAGCATGAAGGTGAAGATGATCGGCATCAGCTGGAACAGGCGCGCCTGCGCGGGGTCCGGCGGCGGCGGGTTCATCTTCTGCTGCAGATACATCGTGCCGCCCATGATCAACGGCCAGACACCGAGATGCAGGAAGGGTGCGATCGCCGTCGGGTCCCAGGGGATGAGGCCGAACAGCGTGAAGATATTGGTGGGGTCGGTCGCCGACAGATCGTGAATCCAACCGAAGAAGGGCGCATGCCGCATCTCGATGGTCACGAAGATCACCTTGTAGAGGCAGAAGAAGACCGGGATCTGAATGACCATGGGCAAGCAGCCGGAAGCCGGATTGACCTTCTCGGAGCGATACAGGCCCATCATCTCAGACTGCTGCTTCGCCGGATCGTCCTTGTAGCGCTCGCGCACTTCCTTAATTTTCGGTGCGAGAAGCTTCATCTTGCTCATCGACTTGTAGGATTTGTTAGCGAGCGGGAAGAACAGCAGCTTCACGGCGAAGGTGAAGGCCATGATGGCGAGGCCGAAATTGCCGAGCACATGATAGAGGTAATCGAGCGCGAAGAAGATCGGCTTCGTCAGGAAGTAGAAGATGCCGAAATCGACCGCCTTGTCGAAGCTCGGGATATGGTACTCGGCCTCATAATGGTCGAGCAGCTTGACGACCTTGGCGCCGGTGAAGGCATGGCTGGTGGTCGAAGCGGAGCCGCCCGGCAGCACGGTCTGGGCTTGGGAGGACGTGAAATCGGCCTGGAAACCGTCCGTGCCGTTAGCGGTGATCGCGCGCACCGCGCCGGTCATATCGTCATGCTGATCGGGGATCAGCATGGTCGCCCAATATTTATCGGTGAAGCCAAGCCAGCCGCCGTCGCTCGTTTCGGAATAGCCGACGCCGTCATGCGTGGCGCCATCCTTCTGGATGGCCTTGTAGCCGAGTTCGTGCAGGGTGCCGTTGAAGACGCCGATCGGACCTTCGTGCAGCAGATAGAAGCCGGAGGTCGGCGGCATATATTCGCGGCGGATGCGCGACCAGGGGAACAAGGAGACCGGCTGGCTGGAGGCGTTCGTCACCTGCTGATCGACCGAGAACATGTAATGATCGTCGACGGCATAGGTGATGGCGAAGGTGAGCCCCTGCCCGTTCGCCCAGGTCAGCACCAGCGGCGTGCCGGGGGAAAGGGTCGTCTCGGAGGCGTGCCATAGCGTATTGGAATCGGGCAGACGGACCGGCTGGCCGCCGATCGTGGCGCCGGACGCGGCCGCCCAACCATACTGGACGTAATAGGGCTGCGCCTGATTCTGCGGCGAGAGCAGTTGCACGAGCGGCGACTTGGGATCGACCGTCTCATGATAATCCGTCAGCACCAGGTTATCGAGCAGCGCACCGCGCAGACTGATGCTGCCGTCCAGGCTCGGCGCCTTGATGGCGACGGTCGGCGAAGGCTCCGACGAGGCGGAGGAGGCCGAGGCCATCGCCATATTACCCATCGGCTTGCCGGACGCGGCCATGTCGCCGCTTTGCGACGTGCTGGCGATCGGCGGCGGCGCCTTGGGATGCGGCAGGTGCGGCGCCACCAGGAACTCGAAGCCGAGCAGGATCACGAGTGAAGCCGCGATCGCGATGAAAAGGCGCTTCTGTTCCATCAGCCAACAGGGTCCCAAGTTGAAGGCCGGGCAGAGCCCGGCGGCAAGCGGTGATCGTGGTCTTGGTCATCATGGCCGCAGCCATCATGAGACGGCACAGGGTCATAGCCACCCGGATGCCAGGGGTTGCACCGCAGAATGCGGCGCAGCGCAAGCCAACCGCCACGGACAGCCCCATACTCCCGCACGGCCTCGACTGCATAGTCGCTGCAGCTCGGGTGGAAGCGGCAATTTGAACCGAGGATGGGGCGGAAGACGATCTGCCAGAAGCGGAAGATGCCGATCAGCAGGGCGCGCAACAGAGTCGCGAGCATGTCGTTCATGCGCGTCCCGCTTCCGCGTTCGGCTCGGCGCCGGCTGTCACGCTGGCAGTCACCGACGGCTTGCTGGCCGTCGCGGCATTGCGGCGCGCGCGCGCCAAGGCCTTACGCACATCCTCGATCAGATCGGTGAAGGGCCGAGCAGCGGTCTTGTCACGGCCGATCACGACCATGTCGAAGCCGCGTTCGATATCGGGATCGAGGGCAAGGCGCACAGCCTCACGCAACCGCCGCTTGGTCCGGTTGCGAACCACGGCGTTGCCGACTTTCTTCGTGACGGTGAAGCCCACGCGAAAGGGCGCATCGTCATCGCGCGGCATGAACTGAAGCACAAGGCCTGGCATGGGCGCTTTCGCGCCCTTGCCGGCGACGGCCAGGAACTCCGCGCGACGTTTGAGACGTGGCGGCTGGCTCATGATCGAGTCGTCGCCACTCTCTCACTTGATCCCGAAGGGATCAGGCGGACAGACGCTTGCGGCCCTTGGAGCGGCGGTTGGCGATAACCTTGCGGCCGCCGACGGTCTCCATACGGGCGCGGAAGCCGTGCCGGCGCTTGCGGACGATCTTCGAGGGCTGATAGGTGCGCTTCACGTTACTCTCCAGTCTTTCCGGCCTCGGGCGGGCTCACCCGGCCGGGGGTCGGCAAAATTTTTGTCATCAACACAACACACGGGCGCCCCCACCTCTGACGGCAGCGGTCCCGTTCGGTCGGGCGGTATAGGGGGGTCTTCCTGCCGCCGTCAATGTGTAAGCATCTGTTGCCAGCTAAGACATTTCGCAAGATTTTATCCGCATGACGCTCTTTCCGCCGATCAATGACGCCAGACGGCCGCCACCCGGACATGGGTGTGCGCTGGCACTTCAGGGTGGCGCGGCGCATGGCGCTTTCACCTGGGGGGCCGTCGATCGGCTGCTAGAGGCCGGAAAACGCTTCGATTCGATCTGCGGTGTTTCAGCTGGCGCGATGCTCGGCGCCGTGCTGGTGCAAGGCATGGTCGAGAACGGCAATACCGGCGCGCGCGCCGCCATGCGCCGGCTATGGGAGGAGGTCAGCGCGATCGGGGCCATCGGCCCCCTGCAACGCTCACCCCTGGAACGTTTCCTTTATGGCTCCGATCTCAGCAGCAATGTCATGTGGGCAGGGCTGGAGACGGCGATGCGGCTTTTCAGCCCGCATCAGCTCAATCCGCTCGGCCATAATCCGCTGCGCCCGCTGATGCAGGACCTGCTGCGGCCGGATCTGCTCGCCGCCCCGGAAGCGCCACGGCTGTTCGTCGGCGTCACGGATGTCGAGACCGGCGCGCCGGTGATCTTCCGGAATGCCGCCATCACGGTCGAGGTGCTGCTCGCCTCCGCCTGTCTGCCACTGGTCTTTCCGGCGGTCGAGATCGACGGTCGCGCCTATTGGGACGGCGGCTATAGCGGCAATCCGCCGTTGGAACCCCTGCTCAGCCCTTTGCCGCATACCCTGTTCCTCGTGCGCGGCCAGCCCGCTCGGCGGCCGGGCGTGCCCCGCACCCCTGCCGAAATCATGAACCGGCTGAACGAAATCGCCTGCCATGCCGTGCTGGAGACCGAGCTGAACGCCCTGCCGCCCAGCATCGCGGTTATTACAATCGACGCCGATCCGGCGCTCGGCACCCTGCCCATATCAAGCAAATTCAACACGGATCGGTCCTTCCTTGCCGAGCTTTTCGAAGAAGGCCAGCGCGCCGCCGAACGCGCGCTTGAACAAACAGATCTGCAAACGGAACCTTTGCCTGCATGACCGA
The DNA here is from genome assembly GCF_020621385.1 of Acidisoma cellulosilyticum. Classification (GTDB taxonomy): domain Bacteria; phylum Pseudomonadota; class Alphaproteobacteria; order Acetobacterales; family Acetobacteraceae; genus Acidisoma; species Acidisoma cellulosilyticum. Next base: position 461,156 of record NZ_JAESVA010000001.1, read on the forward strand.
TAACGAGACCCAGGACGCGCAGTCGCGCGAGCTAACAAGGCTTCGGCTGGAAGTCGCCGAACTCAAGGCCGTTTTGGGCGAGGACGGGTTTCGCCTGCGGCGCCTGGCAGAACTCGGCATGGCGCAAGCCAAGCTCAACCACGACCTGCGCAATGCCATCGCCCCGGCAATGATGGTCGCGGACCGGCTTAGCGAATCGGCGGACCCGAAGGTCGGACGGTCAGGCAAAATGATCGTCACAGCACTGGAACAGGCAGCCGCCCAGATTGCTTCGACGCTCGATTTTGCGGTCGATAAGCAGCCCGTGCTGGCGCATTCGGGCTTTCCCATCGCAGCAGTCATTGGGGAGCTGACGGTCGAGATCGGGCCCGAATTCGCAGCATTTCAGGTCGAAAACAGGATTGCGGTGGAGATCGAGATTACGGCGGATCGCGCGCTGATGCTGCGCGCCTTCGGCCATATGCTGCGCACCGCCGCGAAGGCTCAGGCGAAAACGATGGTCATTACGGCCGAGCGGACAGCCGACCAGCTTCACATCACGCTGCAGGATGACGGCCGTCCCTTCCGGGACCCTGGCGCCAATCCGCTGAGCGCCTTTTCAGGCGCCTTCCGCTACGGCAGCAGCGGCCTCGGCCTTGTCATCGCGCGCGAATTGATCGAGGCCCATGGCGGCCGCCTCACCCTGCTGCCCGACAGCGGCGCCGGGCGCACAGTGTTGGAAGTGACGCTGCCGGTTCAGATCTAGTTCCGAACCGGCCGTCTCATCAGCAGCGAGGCCGGCTAAGCCGCGCGCCCCATAATCATGTCCCGCCGTTCGATGCCGAAGGCAACGAGAACGGCGATGACCACGGCCACGACACCGGCCACACCCGCCAGCGCGTAGCTGTAATTGTGGTTGTAATGGGCGCCGATCGCCGTCTGCAGCGTCGCGTTATAGGACGCGAGGAAGTTGCCAAGCTGATAGACGAAGCCCGGAAAGGTGCCACGAATATCGGCCGGTGACAGCTCGTTGAGATGGGCGGGGATAACACCCCAGGCCCCCTGCACCATGAACTGCATCAGGAAGGCACCGAGCGCCAGCAACCAGGGCGAGTTGGAGAAAGCCCAAAGCGGGATGATCGGCAGAGACAGCACGGCGGCGATGACGATCGCGCGCCGTCGGCCGATCTTCTGCGACAGCGCTCCGAAGCAAAGGCCACCCAGCATGGCACCGATATTATAGGTGATGGCGATAGCCGTGATGGTCCCGTGGCTGAAGCCGTGCTGCACCTTCAGGAAGGCCTTGGGATAGATATCCTGCGTGCCGTGACTGAAGAAGTTGAAGGCCGCCATCAGGATCACCGCATAGACGGTGAGGCCCGCATGGCGGCGCAGCACCTCCATGATCGGTGTGCGCGGCCGGGCCTGGCGGGCATGCCAATCCGGGCTTTCCGGCACATTGCGGCGTATATAGACGACCAGCAGAGCCGGCAGGGCGCCGATGATGAACAGACCGCGCCAGCCGAGCCACTGGTTGAAGATCCCGTAGGCCAGCGTCGCCAGCAGATAGCCGCTGGGATAGCCCGCCTGCAGCAGACCGGAGACCCAGCCGCGCCACTTGGCCGGGACGCTCTCCATCGTCAGCGATCCGCCGACGCCCCATTCGCCGCCCATGGCGATGCCGAACAGCGCCCGCAGCACCATGAAGGCGAGCAGCGTCGGCGCCAGGCCGGAGAGCAGTTCAAGCGCCGAGAAGCACAGGATATTGGCCATCATCACGGGGCGGCGGCCGTATTTATCCGCAAGCCGCCCGAAGATCAGCGCACCCACGGCGCGCATCGCCAGGGTCAATGTGATGGCAAGGCTTGCGGTCGTCAGGCCGACACCGAAGGTCTTTGCCACGTCATCGAAGACGAAGATCATGATAAAGAAATCGAACGCGTCGAGCGTCCAGCCGAGATAGGCGGCAAGAACCACCTTACTGGCATTCCGGGTGTCGGACATCCATCCCTCACATTGTTCTTGTGACAGACAGGAGCCGACACAGTGCGGCGCCTGATGGCCCTATCCTGTCAGTTCAGACAGGAATTGCCAAGGCAGCGGCAATATTTGTGCTGGCGGCTGGCGCTTTACGGGTGGCGGTGGATGGGGTCGATCCAGGCAACAGATTCAGGTTTTTCGACGGGCTCGATATCAAGATTGACGACGACCGCCTCTCCGCCGCTGCGCACCAGGACGCATTCCAGCGGCTCCTCCGTGCCGGCATTGATCTCCTGATGGGGAACGAAAGGCGGCACGAAGATGAAGTCGCCGGGCCCGGCCTCGGCCACGAATTCCAGCGCTTCGCCCCAGCGCAGTCGCGCCCGGCCGCGCACGACATAGATGACGCTTTCCAGATCGCCGTGGTGATGGGCGCCGGTTTTGGCGTCGGGCGCGATGGTGACCGTGCCGGCCCAGATTTGCTGGGCGCCGTTGCGGGCCGCGTTGACGGCGGCAGCGCGCTGCATGCCCGGCGTATGGGCGGTATTGGGATCCAGCTGATCGCCGCGGATCACTTGCACGCCGTCATGCCGCCAGCGGGCGGGGCTGCCCTCGGCGCCCGGTTGCTCGCTCATGCCTGTTCACCCACGAAAGGATTGGTCTTCCGTTCCTGCCCGATGGTGGAGCGCGCGCCGTGGCCGCACAGAAACACGAAGCTGTCGTCGAGCGGCAACAGCTTCTCCCGGATCGAGGTCAACAGCAATTCGGAATCGCCATAGGGAAAATCCGTACGACCGACCGAGCCCCGAAACAGCACATCGCCGAAGATGCCGAAGCCGAGATGGCGGTCGACGAAGACGATATGGCCGGGCGTATGGCCCGGACAGAACAGCACCTCGAACTTATGCCCGGCAATGACGACATGGTCGCCCTCATGCAGCCAGCGATCCGGCGTGACGGGCCGGGCATCGGTCATGCCATAGCCCTCCCCCGTCACCTGCAACCCGTCGAGCAGGAACTTGTCCTCCTCGCTCGGCCCCCAGATCGGCACCGGCACGCCTTCGCGCAGGCTCAGTTCCTCCCGCAGCCGCGCGGCGCCGCCGGCATGGTCGATATGGCCGTGGGTGAGCAGGATCTGGTCGATATGCAGGCCGAAAGTGGTGATCGTCTCAAGCAGGCGATCGACGTCGCCGCCGGGGTCGATGACCACGCCATGCTTGGTCGCATCATCCCAGATGATCGTGCAGTTCTGCCGGAACGGCGTGACCTGCTCGACCGCGAGCTTCAGCTGGCTCAAAAGTGGACCTCACAGCTTTGCGTAGGTGACGAACGAACCGTCTCCCGCGCGGAAAGACAAGCCCACCCATTCCCAAGTCTCGCTGAAATAGGTGTCGAAATGCAAATCCCCCCGCGCGTTGAATTGCCGGGCGGGGATCTTGCGGCCGTCGGCGAGCGCGACCTGGCTGTCCCCTGCCGATGTCACGGTCGGGTGCATCAGGCGCCCATCCTCCGTATTGATCATCGGGCCGCGAAGCATGTCATGGTTCCACTGCGATGTCGGCAAAGCGCCCGGCGGCGCCTGATAGCCCTCCGGATGCGCCGTGCCGCGAACCATGAGATTGTCGCCCGCCTGCCAGCCCTGGGCGTAGAAATTCCGCCCGTTCTTTTGCGTCGTCGCTGCAAAGCTGAGCAGCCGGCCATTGTCCCAGGTCTCGGTTTCATGATGATGCAACCGATAGACCGGGATCATCGCCAGGGTGACGCGGATCGAAACGTCAACGGTCGCCGTCAGACGGTTGCCGGACTGCTCAAACCTGACCGTCTCACGCCCGATATGGCTGCCCTCGCGGATCAGATCGAAGGCCAGCTGGCCGCTGGGCGGCACCACCTGCGCGCGGGCGCTGCCCGTGGCGAGGAGCGCGGCACTGGCCGCGCCCATGCCGAGAACTGAGCGCCGACCTAGGGTTTTTTGCTCCAAATCCCGTTCGCTTCTGACCTTGATGACCATCTGGCTCGTCTCCCTTATGCGGTAAGGACCGTCGGCAGTCTGGCTTCGATGTGGCGCGCCCGGCGCCGAGCGCCAGAAGGCGCCGCACGACAAAGAGGTGGACGCGGTCGTTCCTCGGGCGGAAGCTGGGGACAGGCAGCAATTTTTGTGACAGAATATTGACCATGCGCCAGCTCCTCCTTTTGCGCCACGCGAAGTCCAACTGGGACGATCCTAGTCTCAACGACCATGACCGGCCGCTGGATGCAGAGGGTCAGTCCGCAGCCGTCGCCCTCCGCGCTGCGACCATCGCGCGGGGTTTGGCACCCGACCTTATCCTCGTCTCCTCCGCCCGTCGTACGCGCGAAACGCTGGAATTGCTGGAACCGCTGCCCGAGACGGTGCGCGTGCTGCGGACGAGCGAGCTCTACCTCGCCAGCCCGCGACAGATCCTGGACCAGATCGCGGATCTGCCCGCCGATACGGGCAGCGTGATGATCATCGCCCACAATCCCGGACTGCACGATCTGGCGATGATGCTGATCGGTCCGCATGCCGTCAGCCTGAGCCAGCCTTATACAATGCGCGTCGCACGCGGCTTTCCGACGGCAGCGTTGGCCGAGTTTTCGGTCGCCGGCTCCTGGCGGGACCTGCCGCAGGGCGCGCGGCTTGTCCGTTTCCTGACACCCCATGATTTACAGCAGACCGTTCAAGATAATGCCTGACACTACCGCCGTGATTACCGCTCCCGTCGTGATGCTGGAGCTTGTCTGCGCGCCCACTGCGCTGACCAAACTCACCCGGCATCCGGCGCTCAGAACCGCAAAGGTCAGGCGCCCACGCGCGCGCCCTTTCACCCTGACCTGGTACGACACGGCCAGCTATGCCCTGGCCGGACGGGACCTCGCGTTGGCCGATTGCGATGCCGAGCAGCTCTGGGAATTGAAGCGCCTCGGCCTTGGCTGGCCGCGTCGCCCCGGCATGGCGGCAGCGTCCATCGCGACCGCTGTCAACCCGGCCGGGCTGGAGGAAGCGGGATATGCGATCCCTGGACCGCTGCAGAAGACGGCCAGCCTGACGGGCGAGCGGCAGCGCTTCCCGGTTACGCGTGACGGCGTCGTGCTGGACTGCACGCTGATCACCGGTGAAGCCCAGCCGATCACGCCGCAAGGCGCGTCAGGCGCGTCCCGCCTTGTTGTGCGCCTGACGATCAGCGGACCGCTGACCAAGGCGCTCGACCTCGCCCAGGCTCTGGCCGCCGATCTGCCGATATTGCCTGCCTTCATGACGCTGCCGCAGGAAATGCTGCTGCTGCGTGGGGCCAAGCTGAAGGCCCTGCCCGCGCCTGCCCTCTCTGCCGAGATGACGACGACGGAAGCTTTCGCGATCATCGCCTCGGGCTTCGTGCAGACATTTCTGACCCGGCTGGAGCAGATCGAGGGGCGCAGCGGGCCCGAACCCGTACACCAGGCCCGCGTGACGCTGCGGCGGCTGCGCGCGCTCATGCTCGCCTTCCGTCCCATTCTGGGCGATGCCGAGGACAGACTGAAACCTCTGCTCGGCCGGCTGAAGACGGTGCTGGGACCCGCACGCGACTGGGATGTTTTCCTGTCGGAAACGGTGGACCCGCTGGCGCGCGCGCTGCCCGAAGCGGACCCGGCGATCGACTGGCTGCGGAGTGCTGCGACCGCCCGACGAGAGGCCGCCTATGCAGCACTGATCGACTGGCTGCGCCGGCCGGATTATCGCAGCCTCGTCTGGCGGCTTGTCGATCTCTGCCTCGGATCGGCCGAACCCGCCTTGCTCGTCGCAATCGACCAGCCGCCTGCCGCCGAGGCAGACGCGGCCTTGGCCGGCGAGACAAGTTCGCCCATTGTGATACCGGCCAGTACCGATGATCTGATCGGCAGCTTCGCCCAGCATTGCCTGGAGAGCCGTTGGAAAAAGACCATAAGGCCGGTCCGCGAGCTCATCCCTATGCCCCTGCCAGAGCTGCATGAGCTGCGTATCAAGTGCAAGAAACTGCGCTATCAGGCCGAGATGCTGCAGGACGCGCTGCCGGCCAAAAGCGGCCGCAAACTCATCAAACGGCTGACGGAAACCCAGGAGATCATGGGCTTGCTGAATGACGGCGCGGTCGCGACCGAACTGGCCGTCAGCTTAAGGCCTGGACAGGACATGGCTTTGCGCGAGCAAGTGCTGGCGGCCGAGGCGATCGGCGTCATTCACGGCTATAGCATCGGCCATACGCGAGACGGCCGCGCGGCCGTGATCGAGTCCTGGCGCAAACTGGCTAGGTTTGCCCCCTTCTAAGCCTAACGGCCAGTCCCTCACGCGCCAATTAAGACTCATGCTGCAAGCGCGAAGATTGCCAGGATCGCAGCACCGTCCTATGTCAAAGCTTCTCAAATCCGGCCTCTCAGGCGGCTAAGACAGCCGCCAGAGGCGCCGGCCACACGCACAACCTGAAGAATGAAGGGCGGCGGAATGAGCGACACACCCAAGGACGCGGTGACAGTCTCGCTAGAGGGAACGAATAAAACTGCGACGCTGCCGCTGTTGCACGGAACCATGGGGCCGCCGGTCGCGGATATCCGAAAGCTCTACGCCGATCTGGGAGTTTTCACCTTCGATCCGGGCTATGGCGGCACGGCGGCCTGCGCCAGCAAGATCACCTATATCGACGGTGACGAAGGCATTCTGCTGCATCGCGGCTATCCGATCGACCAGCTGGCCGAGGAATCGAGCTTCCTGGAAGTCGCCTATCTGCTGCTGAACGGCGAGCTGCCGACGGCCACCCAGGCGGAGGAATTCCACAAGGGCGTCACGCACCACACCATGGTGCATGAGCAGCTGCGCAATTTCTTCCAGGGCTTCCGCCGCGATGCCCATCCGATGGCCGTCATGTGCGGGGTCGTCGGTGCGCTATCGGCTTTCTATCACGACAGCCTGGACATCACGAACCACGAGCATCGCAATATCAGCGCCTTCCGGCTGATCGCCAAGCTGCCGACGATTGCAGCCTGGGCCCATAAATACTCGATCGGCCAGCCGTTCATGTATCCGCGGAACGATCTGAGCTACGCGGCCAACTTCCTGTACATGATGAACGCCGTCCCGGCGGAGCCCTACGAGGTCAGCCCGGTTCTGGCCCGCGCCATGGACCGCATCCTGATCCTGCATGCGGATCATGAGCAGAATGCGTCCACCAGCACCGTGCGTCTTGCCGGTTCGACGGGCGCCAATCCCTTCGCCTGTATCGCGGCCGGCATCGCATCCCTTTGGGGGCCCGCGCATGGCGGAGCGAACGAGGCCGTGCTGAAAATGCTCGCCGAGATCGGGCATAAGGACAATATCCCGGACTTCATCGCCAAGGTGAAGGACAAGTCCAGCCATATCCGCCTGATGGGCTTCGGCCACCGCGTCTATCGCAACTACGATCCGCGCGCGAAGATCATGCAGCAGACCTGTCACGAGGTTCTGGACGAACTCGGCATCAAGGACGAGCCGATGCTCGACCTGGCGCTGGAGCTGGAACACATCGCGACGACGGATCCTTATTTCGTCGAGCGTAAGCTTTACCCGAACGTCGATTTCTATTCGGGCATCATCCTGAAGGCGATGGGCATCCCGACCAGCATGTTCACCGTGCTGTTCGCCGTCGCCCGCACCGCCGGCTGGATCAGCCAATGGCAGGAAATGATCGAAGATCCGGCGAACCGCATCGGTCGTCCGCGCCAGATCTATACCGGCGCGCCGCTGCGCGATTACGTGCCGATCGACAAGCGCGGCTGAAACCGTCGCACTCGCTCAACAAAAAAGGCGCCCGGTTCTCCGGGCGCCTTTTTTGTTGCCGTCAGCGGAGCGCGATGCCTTTCTCTGCCATCACGGCCCTGGCACGATCGGGATAATCAGTGGTCAGCGCGCCGACGCCCCAATCGAGCAGGCGGGCCATGTCCTCACTCTCGTTCACCGTCCAGGGATTGACGAGAAGGCCAAGCGCATGGGCTTCCGCGACCTCGGCCTCGGTCAGCGCTGCGACATCCGGACCCCAGACGCGCCCACCGAGAGACGCGATCAGGCGAGGAATGGAACCGCCGAAATCCTCGGCCGATGCGCCATCCCACCACAGCCCTGCGGCCGCCTTGGTCTCGGCATCGGTCAGATAGCCGAGATCAAGCGCGGGTCGCACGCGGCGCAGATAGGACAGCACCCGGAAATCGAAGGAGATGATGCGTGTGCGGGCCAGCGCGGCCTGCTGATCCAGCACCGCCAGCACCGCCTCCGCCATCGCGTCCGGCGGCAAGGTGCGTTCAGGGTGATCGGGAAAGGTTTTGAGTTCGACCGCCAGATGCACCGAAGGGTCGAGCGCGATGACATCGGCCAGCCTGGGCAGTCGCACGCCATCTAAGCCCATCTGATTGGGAAAGGCCCTTGCCTGCGGACTGCCGGGCCGAATGCGGCCGACATCAAAGTCAGAAAGCGCGGCATAGGACAGATCGCGGATCAGGGCGCCGGGGGGCTCGATCCAGCTGCCATCGGGCCCCCGCGTGATCAGCGGGTCGAGGATCGGATCATGGCTAAGGATCGCAACCCCGTCCTGCGTCAGCGCGACATCCATCTCGATCGCGGTGACGCCGATTCCGATCGTGCCGAGGAAGCCAGGGATGGTGTTTTCGGGCCAGAGACCACGCGCACCGCGATGGCCATGCAATTCGATGCCGGGACGAGGCATGATCAGCCGGCGCGAATATCTTCCAGACGGCGCATCTGCCGGCCGGCGGCGTCGAAATTGGCGGGGTCCAGCCAAGCCTGGAAAGCCGCCGCCAGAGCCGGCCATTCGCCGTCGGTGATCGAGAACCAGGCGGTGTCCCGGTTCTGACCCTTGGCGACCATATGCTGGCGAAACAACCCCTCATAGGTAAAGCCGAACCGCAGCGCCGCGCGCTTCGACGGCTCATTGAGGTTGTTGCATTTCCATTCGAAGCGCCGATAGCCCAACACCTCGAAGGCGTATTGCGCGAACAGATAAAGCGCCTCGGTCGTCACCCGGCTACGCTGGATGGCCGGTCCCCAATGGATACTGCCGATTTCGATGACGCCATGGATGGGGTCGATGCGCATTAGCGCCTGACGGCCTTCGGTCCGGCCGGTCGCCTTGTCGATGACGGCGAAGAATAACGGGTCTGTCCCGGCGGCGGCTTTGCTCACCCAGGCGGCAAACTCAGCCTCGTCAGCGGGCTCTGACTCGAACAGATAACGGAAACGGTCTTCGGCGCCCGGCGCGCTCGCGGCGTCGAACAGATCGGGCGTATGGCGGAGGGGGTCCAGCGGCTCAAGGCGCGTATATTGCCCGTCCAGCGTAATACGCTCCGGGCGAGGAACGCCGGCCCAATCAGACAAAGACATGGGCAGCTTAACCTTTGGAGATCAGGGGCAGTCGCAACCGTCGGTCGGACCGTCATCGGCACGAACGATGTGATGGTCGATCCATTCGGCGACCAGCCGGTGCGCTTCCGTCAAAGAAGCTTCGGGATGATGGATGCGATAGAGGGTCGTGCAGGCGCGGAACGAGTCCATATCGCCATTACCGTGAACCATGAGTTCACGATATGCCGTCACGACTGCACGCTCACAACGCCGAGCGATGGTGCTTACGTCTCGCGCCATCCGAAAACCGCTCCTAAACTGGCTGGCCCACGCGCGCGGATCAGCCACTTCTCTTTATACGAAGGCTTGGTCTAACGCGAGAACTGGACCTATTCAAGGCAAGCCAGCATCGACAATAATGATGGCGGGACGCTGATGCCTATTCGCCACAAAAGGGATCTGCGCGTCCAATCCTTGCGACATGGCGGGAATCCGTTAGAAATCCCGCGATCTTTGGATCGGAGCACAGAATGACGGCCTTATCCCGCAAACTGGCAGGGCATGCGAGCGACTGGGACCGCGATGCGGCCATGACAGCCGCGCGAATCCTGCTCGAAATCAAGGCCATCAATTTCCGCCCGGAAGAGCCGTACACGCTGACCTCCGGCTGGAAATCACCGGTCTATATCGACTGCCGCCGCATCATCTACTTCCCGCAAGCGCGCACCAAGATCAGCCAGCTCGCGGTCGAGAAGATCCAACGCAATATCGGCTATGAGACGATCGAGGCGATTGCCGGCGGCGAGACGGCGGGCATTCCCTATGCCGCCTGGATTTCCGACCGCATGGGCCTGCCGATGTCCTATGTGCGCAAGAAACCCAAGGGTTTTGGTCGCAATGCGCTCATCGAAGGCGATGTCCCCGAAGGCAAGCAGACTTTGCTGGTCGAGGATCTGACGACGGACGGGCAATCGAAAATCCGCTTCACCCAGTCGCTGCGCGATGCCGGCGCGCTCTGCAACCATGCCTTCGTCGTCTTCTTCTATGGTGTCTTCGACGGCAGCATCGAGACACTGGCCGAAAACGACATCGCGTTGCATTACCTGACGACCTGGTGGGATGTGCTGGAAGCCTGCCGCGAGCGGCCGTATTTCCCCGAATCCTCGATGGCCGAGGTTCGCCGCTTCCTGGAATCCCCGGCCGCCTGGTCTGCCGCGCGCGGTGGCGCCACGTCCAACAAGGCGAAGCCTGAGGATTGACCTGCGTCGTCTGCCGCGGCGCATAGCAGCTGCAGTTTGACAGTTCGGAGACGGCCACCTAGAAGGCGCCTCCATTGCCGGGAATGTGGGTGATCAACGGCCTTCCGTAGATCGCCCCGCCACCCCAAGCGAAAGACCGCGACAGCCTGGGCCTTCGGGCCGATCTGTCGCCCTTTCGCTGCTCCCGATCTGATCAGCCGATCGTCGGAGGCAGGGGCGGACTACTGGCGCCATAGACGAAGGAGACGCGCATGACCAAGCGCACCGAAAGTAAGTTCAAGATTAACCGCCGCCTTGGCGTCAATCTGTGGGGCCGTGCCAAGTCCCCGGTTGCCAAGCGTGATTACGGTCCGGGCCAGCATGGCCAGCGCCGCAAGAAGCCCAGCGACTACGGCGTTCAGCTGATGGCGAAGCAGAAGCTGAAGGGCTACTACGGCAATATCAGCGAGAAGCAGTTCCGCAAGTATTATGAGGAAGCCGTGCGCCGCAAGGGCGACACCAGCGAAAACCTCATCGAGCTGCTGGAGCGCCGCCTGGACACCGTGATCTATCGCATGAAGTTCGCAGTGACCCCCTTCGCGGCTCGCCAGTTCGTCTCCCACGGCCATCTGCTGGTCAACGGCCGCCGCGTGAACATCGCGTCCTACCTCGTCTCCAATGACGATGTGATCGAAGTTCGCGAAAAGTCGAAGCAGCTTGCCGTCGTTCTCGACGCGACGCAGAGCGCTGAGCGCGACATTCCGGAATATCTGGAAGTCGACAATCGTTCGCTGAAGGGTCGTTACCTGCGCGCCCCGAAGCTCGCCGATGTGCCCTTCCCGGTGCAGATGGAACCGAACCTGGTCGTCGAATTCTATTCGCGTTGATCCAGGCTCGCAGCCAAATAAAAAAAGGGCGCCGCAAGGCGCCCTTTTTTGTTGGAGTGACTATGCCCGACAAGATCGAAACCCCGCGACTGGTCCTGCGGCGCATGACCCTGGCGGATGCGCCCGCGTTGCATGATTTCATGTGCGACGCGGAAACCATGCGTTATTGGTCCAGCCTGCCCCATGCCACGCTCGCCGAGACGGAAGCTTTCGTCGGCGATACCTTGGGTGCGGTGGCAGCCGGCACGTCCGATGATTTCCTGATTACCCACGGGGGCGCCATCCTGGGCAAGGCAGGGCTTTGGCATGGCAGCGAATTGGGGATTTTGCTGGGACGGCCGTACTGGGGACAAGGCTTTGCACAGGAAGCCTCGAAAGCCGTCGTGGAAAGAGCCTTCGCGCGCGGCAAGACCGAAATCGTCGCCGATGTCGATCCGCGCAACACGGCATCACTTAAAATGCTAGGTCGCCTAGGCTTCCAAAAAACGGGGGAAGCCAAGGCGACCTTTCGTATCGGTGAGGCCTGGGTCGACAGCGTCTATCTCAGCCTGACCAAAGACCAGTATGACAGCGCCAATCATCCCATCAGGTGAATGCGCCTGATGGGATAAGCCTTGGCCGATTACGGGACGTAATAGGCCGGGGGCGGCGCCGCGTAATAGACGGGCGGCGGGGGCGGCGCATAGACCACCGGCGGCGGCGCGTAATAGACGGGCGGCGGGGCCGCGTAGACCGGCGGGGCGGCAATGGCGCTACCGACAGCGGCACCGACGGCCAGGCCCAGAAGGCCGGCACCGACTGCAACGCCAGGTCCACCCCAGCCACCACCATGGTAATAACCACCGCCACCATGGTAGTAACCGCCGCCACCATGATAATAGCCACCACCACCGTGGTAATAGCCTTGGGCATTAGCCGAGCTCGCGACAGCCAGAGGGGCACCAAAGGCACCGATCATGGCAGCAACGGCCAAACCGCGCGCGAAGCGCGAATGCGACAAGAGTTTCATGTCAGAACTCCTTTCGACGTCACTATTGAGCAGGTTTGTAACACCCTGATTACCAACTCTGCCGCCAACGTCTTTGTGAGTTTGTAGATAGACAATGGTTGGGACGGATCTAGGGCAGGCTCGGCACAATGCCGCCGCAATGCCGCTCGTCCCTCCGCGATCAATCGGCGAAACGGCTGATGGAAACGCCGCCAACCTCAACCGGCATCTCAAAAAGGCCGCCCGCATCGGGAAATTCCCGGCGTTTCACTTCGTCACTCGGTAGCGCGGTTGTGATGAAGATCCGATCGCCCGCGAAGCAGGGCATGGTCGCATTCGGCACCGGCATGGCGATTTTTTCGACCAATGTGCCGTCCGGCGCGAAGCGGTTGATGACGCTCATGCCCGAGCCGGCCGACCAATAGACTCCATCCATATCGAGCGCACCACCGTCCGGCCGGCCCTCGGCATTGGGCACATCCGCGAAGCGGCGGCGATTGCTGATGGCGCCGGTCTCCGCATCGAAATCCCAGGTATCGATCCAGGGGCCGCGCGTATCGGAGTGGTACATGGTCCGCCCGTCGGCCGTCCAGGCGAGACCGTTGGAGTTCTTCAAGCCTTCGACCTTGATCTGGACCTCCCCGACCGGCGTGATGCGATACAGGTTGCCGGAAGGCAGACCGTCGGCGCCCTCATTGATGGTGCCGACCCAGAAACAGCCGTCCGGCCCGACCTTGCCGTCATTCAGCCGATTGGTCTGAGGCTCGTCGATCTCCGCCAGAAGGTCGAGGCTGCCGGTCGCCGTATCGAACAGCATGATCTTCTGCTTCTGGCAGACCAGAATGCGGCCCGAACGGCAGAGGGCGAGGCTGCCCAGAACCTCGGGCAATTGCCAGGTTTCCCGCGCATCGGTCGCGGGCGTGAAGCGGTGCAGACGACCGTTCGGGATATCGGTGAAATAGAGCTGCCCGGCATCCGCGTCCCAGGTCGGGCTCTCCCCGGTGCCGCATCCGCTGTCCCAGACGAGAGAGACTGTCCGCTGCGCCATCTACCCACTCCTAATCCCTGCGCGGGCGCCAGGAAGGCGCCCGCCTTTGGGCGAAATATGGGGTATCCCTCAGGCGGCGTCGACCTTCGGCCGGCTGCGGGCGAAGCTTTCGGCGTCGGGTTCGGTCGGCGCCGAGGTATCGCCCGAAGCCAGCGCCCGCAAAATCGCGTGACGCAGATTTTCAAGCTTGCGCTCGTTCTGAACCTTCAGACCGAAAACATCCTTGATATAGAAAACGTCGATCGCGCGGACGCCGTAGGTGCTGACATGGGCGGAAGCGATCTGCATGCCCTGCCCGGTGATCGCCGCCGTCACATCATGCAGCAGCCCGGGCCGATCGCGCCCATTCACCTCCACCACCGTATGGGTATTGGAGGCGTGATTATCGATGACAACGCGCGGCGGCACATGGATCGCGCGCATGCGCTGGCCCAGCAGCGCGTCCGACAGGCCGCGGATCTCATTTTCCATGCGCAGGCTACCGGCCAGCGCTTGTTCGATGAGCACGGACAGGCGGGCCAGGCGTTGGGGCGAGGCAAAGATGCCGCCATTCGCGTCCTGGATCCAGAAGGTATCCAGCGCCATGCCGTTGGTCAGCGTATGGATGCGCGCGTCGACGATGGACGCGCCGGCAATGGCGAGCGCTCCGGCAATCCGGCTAAACAGACCGGCATGGTCGGCCGCATAGACGGTGACTTCTGTCACCGCGCGATTGTGCAGCACTTCATGCTGGACGCTGAGCGGCGCCTGCCGGTGGCTGGCGTCACGGATGACGCGACCGTGACGCTCATGCGTCGCGGGATCGAAGCTCAGCCAATAGGCCGGATAGCCGAGATCGAGGAAGCTCGCGATATCCTCGGCCGTCCAATCGCTCAGCCGCTCGGCGGCAGCCTCCTTGGCGCGGGCCACGCGCACGTCCCGCTCGGTCGTGGCCAGACCGCCGGCCAGCACTTCCGCGACGCGGGTATAAAGCTCGCGCAGCAGCGTCGCCTTCCAGCCGTTCCAGACTTTGGGCGAAACCGCGCGCATATCGGCGACGGTCAGGACAAGGAGCAGCTTGAGACGTTCCGGCGACTGCACGGTATCGACAAGATCCAGAATGGTCTTGGGATCGTCGATATCGCGCTTGAAGGCGGTCTGGCTGAGCAGCAGGTGATGCAGCACCAGCCAGGAGACCATTTCGGTCTCCTCCGCCGACAGGCCCAGCATGGGACAGATATTGAGGGCGATTTCCGCGCCCAGCACCGAATGATCGCCGCCACGACCCTTGGCGATGTCATGCAGCAGCACGGCGGTATAAAGCGCGCGGCGGGATTGCAGGTGATCGACAAGGCTGGACGCGACGGGGGCTGCTTCCGTCAGTTCACCGCGTTCCAGAGAGGCGACGACACGCAGGGCCTCGATCGTATGCTCATCGACCGTGAAGACATGGTAAGTGTCGAACTGCATCTGGCCGACGATGCGCGCCCAGTCCGGCACGAGACGGCTGAGAATCCCGGTCTCGTTCATCAGCGACAGCCAGCGCGCCCCGTCCGACCGTCCGGTCTCACCGTCCTTGCCGCACAGCAGATCCATGAAGATCGCCATGGCCTGCGGATCGCGCCGCAGCTGGATGGTGGTCCGCTCGTTACGGATCATGGAACGCAGCGCCAGCGGATGGATGCGCAAATGCCGGTCACGCGCGAATTGCATGATCTTGAGCATGATGATCGGCGTTTTGGCGGCCGCATCGATATCGGTGCAGAGAAGCTGCCCGTCGGCCAGGATCACGCCTGCCTGCAGCAGAATCTGGTCGGTGGGTGCCACCACGGCCGGTGACCCACGGGCGACGCGGACGAGTTCCGGCTCCAGCACATGGGTGAGACGCGCGACGTCGCGGGCGGTCAGGAAGTAGTGGCGCATGAAGCGCTCCACACCGTCCTGAACGCCGTGCCGCGTATAGCCCATGCGCGCACCGACGATGGGCTGCAGATCGAAGGTCAACCGTTCTTCCGGGCGCCCAGCGACGTAATGAAGATGGAAACGGACGGTCCAGAGGAAATCCTGCGCACGGCGGAAGTGGCGCGCTTCCCGCAAGGTGAGCATGGGACCGTAGGGGCCATCGATCGACAGCAGATCGTCGACGTCAGCGATGTCATAGACGTAATTGGCGACCCAATGGAGGTAGTGCAGGTCGCGCATCGCGCCCCGGCCTTCCTTGACATTCGGCTCGACCAGGAAGGGGCTGTCACCGTAGCGGCGATGCCGGGCAGCGCGTTCCGCCTGCTTCACGCGAATGAACTCGGCCGCACCCAATTCCACGCATTGCGCGCGGAAGCGACGGCGGAATTCCTCGAACAGGGGCATTTCGCCGACCAGACAGCGGGCGTCGAGCAGCGTGGTACGCACCGTCGCGTCGCTCCGCGCCTCGGTCAGGCATTCCTCGACCGACCGGGTAGCGTGACCGACCTTCAGACCCAGATCCCACAGGAAATAGAGCATGAACTCAACCGAAGCGAGGGTCTCTTCGGAAGGGTCAGCCTCGGTCAGGAACAGCAGATCGATATCGGAAAAAGGCGCCAGATAGCCGCGTCCATAGCCGCCGGTGGCCACGACCGTCATGCGGTCGGGCGCGTTCGGCCGGGCCACCGAACCGGTATAGTCCATCAGCGCGATGACGACCGCGTCCATATGGTTGGCGAGTGCCGCCGCCGCCGTCAGGCCGGATAGTTCATCGCGCTCGAAGGCGAGCTGAAGCTGATGCTGGGTCCGGGACAGATGACGACGAAAGGCCGCCAGCGCCGCTTCGCGCGAAATGCTGCCGTCAGCGGCCGCGATTTCGGACAGGGCGTCGGTCAGGGTGGAGCTGGAAACGGTGTTATCGATGGACATTGTCACGATGCTAGAGAATCCGCGGCTGAGGCACCAGAAGCCAAATCCTTTAGGCGAAACAGCCAATCCAAAGCCTGGCGTGCGGTCAGCTGCTCAGGATCGATCTCGGCCAGCGCCTGACGCAGAAGATCCGCCTCAGGCTCCACGGCCAAGTCTGAACCGGGGGTGGCATCATGTTGCTGTTGCACCGCCGCAAACAAGGGCAATTCGGCAGATTGCGTCAGCGGACCTGCTTTTTCGAGACTGGCGAGCAAGGCGCCCGCCCGCTTGACGACCGGCGCCGGCACGCCCGCGAGGGCCGCCACATGCACGCCCCAGCTTCGCCCTGCTGCCCCTTTGGTGACTTCGTGCAGGAAAATGACGCTGCCCTTCCAATCCTTCACCCGCATGGTCGCAGGCTGCACTTGGGGCATTATGCCTGACAATCGGGCCAATTCATGGAAATGCGTGGCAAAGATCGCACGGCAGCGCACCGTATTGTGCAATGCCTCCAGGACTGCCCAAGCAATAGCCAGCCCGTCGAGCGTCGCGGTACCGCGGCCGATCTCATCCACCACGACCAGGCTGCGCGGACCGCCCTGGTGCAGAATGGCCGCCGTTTCCGTCATCTCGACCATGAAGGTCGACCGGCCACGGGCAAGATCGTCCGAGGCCCCGACGCGCGAGAACAAGCGATCGACCAGACCGATGGTGGCAGCGGCCGCCGGTACCGGCAGCCCAGCCTGGGCCAGGATGACGATCAAGGCATTCTGCCGCAGGAAAGTCGATTTACCGGCCATATTCGGGCCGGTCAGCAGCATCAGCCGCTGACCGGGCGAGAGCGCGCAATCATTGGGCACGAAGGGATTGCGCCCGGCGAGCGCTGCCTCGACCACTGGATGGCGACCGGCCTCGATCTGGAATTCCTCGCCCTCGGTCATCAAGGGACGCGACCAGCCCGTCTGCTCAGCAAGGCGCGCGGCGGCCTGCATTACGTCGAGCAAGGCCAGCGCCGCAGCACAGTCTGAAATGGCGTCGCGCGCCTGCATGACCGTCTCGACCAGACCGTCGAAGACGATCCGCTCCCGCGCGCCCGCGCGTTCGGCGGCGGCCGCGATTTTCTGATCGAGTTCGGACAGTTCGGTGCTGGTGAAGCGTGCGCCGGAAGCCAAACCCTGGCGCAACACAAGCTCGGGCCTGTCGCGCAGCTTTTCGGAAGCCGTGGCCGGCACCTCGATCACATAGCCGAGCTGGGCGTGATGCTTGATCTTGAGATTGGGGACGCCGTAGCGCTCCGCATAGTCCAGCTGAACGCGCGCGAGGATCTGTCGCTGCTCGTCGCGCAGGCTGCGTTCCTCATCAAGCGCCGCATCGAAACCGGGCGCTATGGCACGGCCGTCTTCCAACCGCACCGGCACCGGGTCCGTGAAGGCACCGACAAGGTATTGCCCGAGGTCAGGCAGCGCGCCCAGCGCCTGCCGTGCCGATTGCAGGATCGACGGCAGTTCGTCGGACATCAAAGCGCCGAGATTGGCCGCGACCGTCAGCCCTTGCCCGATCGCCGCGACATCGCGCGGACCCGCCTGGCCCAGCGCGACCCGGGCAAGCGCGCGGGCGAGATCAGGGGCCGCGCGCAGGCCGAGCCGCAATTCATCCGAGAGCGCGGTATGGGACAGCAGAAAATCCCAGCCGTCCTGGCGCGCGACGATCCCGCCGAGATCGGCGAGTGGCGCATGCAGCCAGGCGCCGAGCAGGCGGCTGCCGCCGGGTGTGCTTGTCCGCCGGATGGAAGCGAGCAACGTATGCTGGCTGCGATCACCCGCCCGCGTCTCGGTAATATCGAGGCTCACGCGTGTCGCCGCATCCATCGCCAGCACGCCGCGCTCCCCCTGCGGAGCAGGATGTGCCAAATGCGGCTGACGCCCGGCCTGAGTGAGGCGCAGATAGTCCAGCGCCATGGCGGCGGCCATCGCTTCCAGATCGGTGAAATTGCCGAAGGCATCGAGACTGGCGACATTGAAAGCCTGGGCCAGACGGGCGCGGGCATCCTCGGCCCGCGGCGGGGCGGGCGGCCAGTCGACACCGCGCTTGTCTTCCCAAGCGCCGAGCGGAATGGCGGCATCGGCCAGAATTTCAGCCGGAGCCAGACGGCCGAGTAGCGAGGCGAGATCGGCGCGCGATACCTGAGCCGTTTCGAACTGACCTGTCGAGATATCGAGCCAGGCCGCACCGATGAAAGCCGGCGCCTTTTCACGGCCGCGCGGTTTTTCGGCCTCGACCAGCGCCAGCAAAAGATTAGGCTGAGCCGCTTCCAGCAGCGCGTCTTCGGTCAGCGTGCCGGGGGTGATGATGCGTATCACTTCGCGCCGCAGCGGGGCCTTGCCGACACGTTTCTTGGGATCTTCCGTCTGCTCGGCCAAGGCAACGCGGAAACCGCGCCGGATCAGCCTGGCGAGATAGGCATCGCGCGCGTGGACGGGCACACCGCACATCGGGATGGGCTGGCCGCCATGCTCCCCACGCGCCGTCAGCGCGATATCGAGCGCCGCCGCGGCCGCCTGCGCATCGGCGAAAAACAGCTCATAGAAATCGCCCATCCGAAAAAAGAGCAAGGCATTGGGATGGTCCGCCTTCATGGCGAACCATTGGGCCATCGAAGGGGTCGCGCCGGCGGCACTCGGTATCTGCATAGATACTCTGTAGCCAGCCTGTCCTTATGGCGGAAGAGCTCTGGCAGGGACCTAGCCTTGCCCAAGGCTGCAGCGAGGACCGGGTAGCCAACACAGCTCGTTTGGCGCACAAAAGCAAAGGGCAAAAATTAAAAAACAAAACTGCAATGCGCCCGCAGCAATTCTTGCATTAATTCCAGCAACGACTAGTACATTTTTCTTCCATGCTGACAAAAATAAAAATTATAGGGCAATTGCTCGCGCGTGGATCATCCAAATTGATTAGTTTGTTATAAAAACCTTGAAACTTTTAGAATTTACCATAATTTTAAATCGAATACGAAACATAATATTGTCGGCCTTTAGAAAAAAGTTAGAGTATGGCTAATGAACATGTATTTATTATCTCACCTCAACTAGCCAGACATCTATCCCCCTCCCTTTAAGCTAAGGCGAAGACGCAAGATGGGCGCGAGCTTTTGCGGTGGCACGCGAATACTGACAACACGCGGGCGGGTCCGGGTCGAAAAACTGCGCCTGACCGACCAGGTTCTGACGTTGCAGCACGGCATCCTGCCGATCCGCTGGATCGGCCAGCGCGTCTATGGCCGGCACTTTGCTCGCCTCAGCCCGAACAGCATTCCCGTTAAAATCCAAGCACATGCGATCGATGATGGGGTGCCGTCGCGCGACCTTTTTCTGTCGCCGCTGCATAATCTGTTTATCGACGGCATCCTGGTCCCGGCCGAGACCCTGCTGAACGGCAGCACCATCACCCGCTGCGAGGAGATGGACCCGATCGCCTACTACAATATCGAAATGCCGGTTCACGCCGTGGTGCTGGCCGAAGATATGCCCGCAGAGAGCTATATCGACCGTGGCGACCGCGCGATGTTCATGAATTCAACCTCCTCCGGCGTCAGGGATGAGATGCCCAGCCAAGGCTGGAAAACCTGTGCGCCCATCCTTCAGTCTGGCCCTTTGGTTGACCGTATCCGCGCGCGCATCGCGCTGCGCGCCGGCATAACGGAGCCCGAAATTATGGAACGCCCGCAAGGCGGACCTTTGTCGGGCAAGGTGGAATGGGTCGATCGGGCGGTCTTGTCCGGCTGGGCTTGGCTGCCCGATCACCCTGATGTGCCGGTCGTGCTGGAGGTGATGGACAAGGGGACGATCGTCGCCGTTACGGTCGCGGACCAGTTTCGCAGCGATCTGCGACGCGCCGGTATCGGCAACGGCCATCATGCCTTTCATGTGGAGTTGCCTCGGCCACTCGATCCGCGCGAGCCGCACGAGTTGACAGTGCGACGTGCGGCTGATGGGAAAACCCTCAATGGTTGCCCGTTCAGCTTCTCCGCAATTGCGCCGTCCAGCGCGCTGACCGATCTCGATCTTGCCGCCATGATCGAAGAGGCCGATCTGCCCGAGACGTTGCGTGTGTTGGAATGGCTGGAACGCCAAGCCGTGAAACTGCATGCGCGCATGGTCGCGATAGACCCCGCAAATTCCACGACCGCGCCCGAGACCGTGATAACCCGTAACCGCCCTGGCCCGCGTCCCCGTCCGGTGCCTCGGCTGAGCGGCTCCAAACTCGCCCGTATGTAACGGCCACACGGTCGCCAGCGCTGTCACGCTGGGCTATGCATCGTGAGCCGGACAACAACCGGTTTGCATTGAGGCAGGGTGAGACAATGGCAGGTATCCCGACTTTCGCGACCGGTCCCGGTTTTCTCGGACGCAGCATCGCGGGCGTGGGGCCCAGCTTTACGGTCGCTGGCATTCCGCTCGATATCGGCGTCACCAATCGCGCCGGCGCGCGCTCCGGCCCGGGCGCCATCCGCCAGGCAAGCCGCATGCTGGTGGACGGTGAGCATCCTTATTTTTGGACCGATGTGAATGCCATGCCCATCGCTGATCTGGGCGAGTTTGAGATCGCACTCGGCGACCTGCCGAAAAGCCTGGCGCTGATCGAAAAGCAGGCGGCCGATATTCCGCATCTTCTCGCCATGGGCGGTGAGCACGGCATCACGCTGCCGCTGCTGCGCGCATTGCGCAAGCGCCTCGGCGAGCCGCTCAGCCTCATCCATTTCGACGCCCATGTTGATACCTGGGACGATAATTTTGGCCAGGTCTATGGCCATGGCTCGGTCTTCTACCACGCCATCAACGAGGGTCTGGTCGATCCGCATCGGATGATCCAGATCGGCATCCGCTCCCCGGTCCAGCGCGATGTCTGGGATTGGACGATCGGTCAGGGTGTCACCATCCTCTCCGCCCAGGATGTGCATGAGATGGGGGTCGCGGCGGTCGCGAAGCGGGCCATCGCGGTCGCAGGCCAAGACCGTCCCACCTATCTGACCTATGACGTCGATTGCCTGGACCCGGCCTTCGCCCCTGGCACTGGCACGCCGGAGATCGGCGGTCTCGCCTCCTGGCAGACCCAGGCCATCATCCGCCGCTTCACCGAAATCTTCTTCGTCGGCATGGATGTGGTCGAGGTTCTGCCCGCCCATGACGTGAGCGAGATCACCGCCCTCGCGGCCGCGACCGTGATGTGGGAATACCTCGCCCTTCTTGGCCGCGCGCAGGCCTGAGCGCGCATCATGCTCAATCTGCTGACCGATATTCCCGGGCTGATCGTCGGTCACGCGACCGACCTCGCCCTTGGCTCAGGCGTGACGGCCATCCTGTTCGACGAGCCCGCAACCGCGTCCGTCAGCATTCTGGGCGGCGCGCCCGGCAGCCGGGATACGGCGCTGCTGGAGCCTGAGATGACGGCCCTCAGGGTCGACGGTTTCGCGCTTGGCGGCGGATCCTGCTTCGGGCTTGATGCGGCCGGCGGTGTGCAAGCCTGGGCGCGGGAGCAGAAGCGGGGCGCCGTCTTCGGCGGCGTACAAGTGCCCGTGATCCCGCAGGCGATCGTCTTCGATCTCACCAATGGCGGCAACAAGGATTGGGGCCGGTTTTCGCCCTATCGCGAGATGGGCTATGCGGCGTGCGAGGCCGCGACCCGTGGCGCTTTCGCCCTTGGCACGGTCGGCGGTGGCACGGGTGCCACGACACCGCTCGTCAAAGGCGGCCTTGGCTCGGCCAGCGCCGAGACCCGCGCCGGTTACCGGGTCGCTGCCATCACGATCGCCAATCCGGTCGGCAATCCGCTGGTGGGCAAAGGCCCGCATTTCTGGGCCGCCCCTTTCGAACAAGGGGATGAATTCGGGGCACAGGGTTTTCCGGCCCATCCGCTTTCGGTCGAAGATCTGAAACTGCGGGCCAAGGGTATTCAGGACGAGGTCGATCCACCGACCGCGACCAGCATCGGGCTCATCGTGACGGACGCCCCGCTGTCCAAGGCGCAGGCCAAGCGGCTAGCGATCGCGGCGCAGGACGGCTTGGCCCGTGCGGTTCACGGCGCTCACTTGCCCTTCGACGGGGATACGATGTTCGCGGCCGCCACCGGACAAGGCGAAGCGGTGACGCCGCAGGTGCTGACCTTGCTATGCCATGCCGCCATGATGGTGACCGCCCGGTCCATCGCCCGCGGCGTGTACCAGGCGACCGCCCTGCCCTATCCTGGTGCCCTGCCGAGTTGGCGCGACCTGTTCAGGTAATCGCCTCGTATTCGGCGGCGAAGGAAATCAACCGCGCTTCCTTCCACAGGCGCCCCACGAACAGCAGGCCGAAACCGGCGCCGGAGGGGTAAAGCCCCGCCGGCACGGTGATTGCCGGCAATCCAGCGATATTGATCTCAGAGACCGCCGTTTCCAGGATCGGTTCAGGCGCATGGAGCAGCGGCGGCTCGGCTTGCGTTTGCGGCATGACCATCGCATCCAGCCGATGCGCGGCCATGACCTGCTTAAAGATCTGCAGATATTGCTCGCGGATCGCGAGGAAACGCGTGAGCGGCGGCGGGTCGCGATAATTCGCGACCAGATGCCGGAAATCCTCCAACTCCCACAGATAGCCGAGCGGGCCGGACGGATCGAAAGGATCGACGCCGGTGACGCGCTTCAGGCTCTCCAGCGAATTGATCGGGCTGTCGGGTCCGAAACCCGCCAGGTAGCGGTCGAGGTCATAGACGACCGATTCCTCGCCGCGCGGATCATAGGGCAGCGCGCTGACGAAATGCGCGAGATCGGCAAAGCCTGACCCCGCGAAAGGATCTTCGATGAGCTCCGCGCCGAGGGCCTTCAGCCCTTCGCAGGCGGTACGGAACAAAGCGTCGCTGGCAGGCGACAGAGTCGCATGGCGCCAGCCCGGCCCATAGAGGCCAAGCCGCTTGCCCTGCAGCGCGCCGGGTCGGATGGCGGCAGCATAGCCGCCCAGCGGCCGCCGCCCGATACCGGCGACGGTCTTCGGGTCCTCCGGCGTGTAACCCGCCAGCACATCCAGCGCGATCGCGGCACCCCGCACGGTCTGCGCCACCGGCCCCACGACATCGCGCGTGCTGTTCGCCAGCGGCATGATGCCGGAATTGGGCACCAGGCCGAAGGTCGGCTTGATCCCGACCAGCCCCTGGGCTGCAGCTGGGTTCTGGATCGACCCGCCGGTCTCCTCGGCGAGGCCGATCGCGGCATAGCCGGCAGCGACGCCGGTCGCCGACCCCGTGCTGCTGCCGCCGGGCGCACGCTCGGGCGCGATCGCGTTGAGCGTCGGACCCGCCCAACTGTCATTGGCATTGGTGCCACTGGCACTCATGACCGGGACATTGGTCTTGCCGAGCAGCAGGGCGCCCGCCGCGCGCATGCGCGCCACGACCGCACTATCACGCCGCGGGATGAGATCGATCCCGCCGGCCCGGACCGAGAGTTTGGACCAGCCGCCGGTCGTCGGCAGCCCGGCCATATCCATCGTGTCCTTGACCAGGACCGGGATGCCGGCCAAGGGCCCCACGGCCTCCCCCGCCGCCCGCCTGCGATCGATCGCCCGCGCATCCTCCATCACGCCAGGATTGGGCGTGATGATGGCGTTGAGGGTCTGATCCTCGGCCGCGATGCGGGCGAGCGACAGCTCGGCCACCGCCTCCGCCGTCACATCTCCGCGCGCCAGCGCGGCGCCAAGCGTTCTCACGGTCCAAGGCGGGGTCATGCACGTCTCCGTCGTCTTAAATCCATGGCGTCGCGCAAGCCGTCGCCCAGCATGTTGAGGCCAAGGACCGCGACTGCAATCGCCATGCCCGGAAATAACGTCAAAAATGGCGCGGTGTAGATATAGGTCTGCCCCTCGTTCAGCATACGACCCCAGCTGGGCGCGGGCGGCTGCGCGCCGAGGCCGACGAAGGACAGCCCGGCCTCGGCCAGAATGGCGAGCGAGAGCTGGATGGTGATCTGCACGGTCAGCACGCTGAGGATATTCGGCAGGATATGGACGCGGGTCACCGCGCCGCGACCACGGCCAAGGGCGCGGGCGGCACGGGCATAATCCTGCACCCAGATGACGCCGGCGGCGGTGCGGGTAACGCGCGCAAGCACCGGCGCGGTGAACACGCCGATCGCGATCATCACCGTATAGGCTCCCGGTCCACGCAAAGCCGTGATCATCACCGCCGTCAGCAGCGCCGGAAAAGCGAAAGTGAGGTCGGCGCCGCGCATCAGCAGCTCTTCCGTCCAGCCGCCGCGGGCGGCGGCCAGCAGCCCGGCCGGAATGCCGAGCGCCGCGCCGATGGCGACAGCGGCAAGCGAGACGATGATGGAGTTTTCGGCCCCCGCCATGATCATCGACAGCGTGTCCCGCCCGAACGCATCCGTGCCGAAGGGGTGCAGGCCCGAGGGCGCGGCCAGGCGATGCAGGATATCGATCGCGGTCGGCGCATAGGGTGTCCAGACCAGCGCCACCAGTGCGGTCAGAATAACAAGCACGGTAAGACCACCGCCGAGGAGAATGCGCAGATTGGTCAAGACCGGACCTTTGCCAATCTGGGGTCGATCACGGCGTTGAGCACATCGACCAGGAAATTGATCAGGATGACGAGGCCGGCGAAGAGAAGAACAAGGTCCTGCACCAGCACCAGATCACGCTGGCCGATGGCCTGGAACAGCAGCGAGCCGAGCCCAGGCAACGTGAACACGTTTTCGATGATGATTGTTCCAGCCAGCAGAAATGAGAATTGCAGACCCATCAGCGTGGTAACCGGGATCAGAGCATTGGGCACCGCATGCAGCCACAGGATAGCGCCTTCGCGCAGACCCTTGGCGCGCGCGGTGCGCAGATAATCCCGTAGCCCCACATCCAGCACAGCGCCGCGCGTGACGCGCGCCAGGATCGCTGCCTGCGGCACGGCGAGTGCGACGGTCGGCAGCACCAGCGCCTTCAGTGCCGCACCGGTGCCGTGCCACCAGCCGGGGAAGCCGCCCGCCGGAAACCACGTGACATGGACGGCGAAGATCAGAATGAGCAGCAAGGCGAGCCAGAAGTCCGGCACGGCGACGCCGATCTGGGTCGCCGCCATGATGCTGCCATCGACCGCCCCACGGCGGGAGGCCGCAAAAACGCCGATGGGAATGGCAAGCAGGGTCGCGAGAAGCATCGCGCCAATCGCGAGCGGGACAGTCACGGCGATGCGTTGCAGGATCAGCGTCGCGATCGATATGTCATAGGCCGTGCTGCGGCCGAAATGCCCGGTCAGCACGCCGCCGATCCAATGCAGGTAGCGCAGCCAGACCGGCAGATCGAGGCCGAGCTGGTGGCGCAGCGCCTTCAGCGTATCGGCCTGCGCATCCGGCCCCAGGATCACCAGCGCCGGATCGCCGGGCAGGATCTGCAGGACGACGAAGACGACGATGGAGGCGAAGAACAGTGCGGCGATCAGGGTGCCCAGCCGCCGCAGCAGAAAACCGCTCACTGCGCCCAGTACACCTGTGTCACGTCATCCGCCGGCATCGGATCGTTCGACCACATGCCTTTCAATTTCGCGTTCCAGATACCGATCTTG
Source organism: Acidisoma cellulosilyticum (assembly GCF_020621385.1). Classification (GTDB taxonomy): domain Bacteria; phylum Pseudomonadota; class Alphaproteobacteria; order Acetobacterales; family Acetobacteraceae; genus Acidisoma; species Acidisoma cellulosilyticum. Next base: position 487,080 of record NZ_JAESVA010000001.1, read on the forward strand.
GGCAGGGCGAACAGGAATATATTCGGCTCATCCGCTGAAAGTTGACGTTGCAACTTCTCTACCAAAGCGGCCTGCTGCGTCGGATCCGTCGCTGCGATATATTGCGCGTAAAGCGCCTTATAGGCCGGGCTGTCGTAATTGAAGTAGTAATGCGGGCGGGCATAGATATCGAGATCGCGGGATTCGACATGCGCGATCACCGTTGCGTCGAAATCCGACTGGCTGAAAACCTGGCTCAGCCATTTCGCCCATTCGACGGATTCGAGTTTCACGTTGATGCCAACTTGCGAAAGATAGGCGGCAACCAACTGGCCGCTGCGCTGCGCGTAGCTCGGCGGCGGCATGGTGATGGTGAAGCTCATCCCTGGCTTGACGCCGGCTTCCTGCAGCAATTGCTTCGCCTTGGCGGGGTCGTAGGGATAAGCGCCGGACAGATCGACATAGTTCGGATCGCTCGGCGTGTAATGCGAGCCGATGACCTTGCCGTAACCGGAATAGGCGGCCTCGATGATCGCATTGCGGTCGATGGCATAGGCCAGCGCCTGCCGAAAACGGATGTCATTGAAAGGCTTGCGCGCATCGTTCAGCGCCAGGATGACCTTGCCTTCCGTGGTCCCGATATCGACGGTGAAACGCGGATCATGCTGGAATTTCACCACTGTCTCGGGCGCCGGAAAATCCGGATAGGCGTCGAGCGCGCCCGAGAGCAGAGCGGCCGTCGCCGCTGCCGGATCGGGGATGATGCGGAATGTCACGGCAGCGAGCTTGGGCGCTGGTCCCCAATAATGCGGGTTGCGAATCAGCTCGATCCGGTCGCCCGGCACCCAGCGGCTGAATTCAAACGGACCAGTGCCGACGGGATGCGTCTTGTTGGCGGCAGCCGATTTGGGCGCCACCATCACCGCGTCGCCCCAGGCCATATTGTAGAGAAAGGTCGAGGTCGGCTGCTTCAGCGTGATGACGGCCTGCAGCGGGCTCGGGCAATCGACCTTGGCGATCGGCGCGAATAATTGCTTCTGCGCATTGATGCTATCGGCCGCCATAGCGCGGCCATAGCTGAACTGGACGATGGAACAATCGAATTGCGTACCGTCCTGAAAGGTGACGCCGTTTTGCAGATCGAATGTATAGGTCAGCCCGTCGGGCGAGACGGTCCAGGACTTGGCCAGGCTGGGCACGACCTTGCCCGCCTCATCGATGCGCGTCAGGCCCTGAAAGATATTGTCATAGGTCACGTCACGAATGGCGCCGGCGGCACCAGCCGTCGGGTCCAGGCCCGGCGGCTCCAGCGCAATGCCGATCGTCAGGCTGTCGGGCGGTGCCGCCAGGGCCGGCACGGAGGCAAGACAGGTGCAAAGCCCCGCGAGCAGGGTTGAGGAACGCCAGAGGCTGGAAGTCTTCAACGGCCTGTCCTTCAGAGGTCTATGATGCGGCGCACACAGAAGATCATCGCCGCACGCCCTTGCCAAGGGCGTGCGGCGATGATCGTTCACCTGAAGCCGGCTGAGCCGCCCCTTCCGGCCGCGTCACCCCGCTTTGGCGACGCGACGCCATTCATGCAGGATGAACTCGGTATAGCCGTTCGGCTGGGTCCGCCCTTTGAAGACGAGGTCCGAGGCCGCCTTGAAGGCCGGGCCGTCGAACCCCGGCGCCATCGGTCTATAGAGTGCGTCACCGGCATTCTGACCATCGACGACGACAGCCATCCGGCGCAAAGCGGCTTCGACCTCAGGCAAGGTCACCACGCCATGATGCAGCCAATTCGCCAAATGCTGGCTGCTGATACGCAATGTCGCGCGGTCTTCCATCAGCCCGACGTCATGAATATCCGGCACTTTGGAACAGCCGACCCCTTGATCGACCCAGCGCACGACATAGCCCAGAATACCCTGGACGTTATTGTCGATCTCCTGCCGGATTTCCTCCGGCGACCAATTGGTGCCCTCGGCCACCGGGATCGTCAGCAGCGCGCCGAGCGAGGCCTGGGGACGGCTCGCGATCTCCTCCTGCCGCTCCACGACATCGACCGCATGATAATGCAACGCATGCAGCGTCGCGGCCGTCGGTGACGGAACCCAGGCCGTATTGGCGCCGGCGCGGGGATGGCCGATCTTCTGCTCCAGCATCTCCGCCATCCGGTCAGGGGCCGCCCACATGCCCTTGCCGATCTGGGCATGACCGCGCAGCCCGGCAGCGAGCCCGATATCAACATTGCGATCCTCATAGGCCTTGATCCAGACGGTGCCCTTCATCGCGCTTTTGCGCACCATGGCACCCGCCTCGATGGAGGTATGGATCTCATCGCCCGTGCGATCCAGAAAGCCGGTATTGATGAAAAACACACGGGTTTTGGCCGCTTCGATACAGGCACCGAGATTGGCCGAGGTCCGCCGCTCCTCATCCATGATGCCCATCTTGAGCGTATCGGGCGCAAGACCCAGCAAACTCTCGATCCGGTCGAAGACAGTATTCGCGAAAGCGACTTCTTCCGGCCCGTGCATCTTGGGCTTGACGATATAGACCGAACCCGCGCGGCTGTTGCGGATGCTGCCCGTCGACTGCAGATCATGCAGCGCGATCAGCGACGTCACCACGCCGTCAAGCAGATTTTCCGGAATCTCTTGTCCATCCTGCGTGAGCACTGCGTCCGTAAACATGTGATGGCCGACATTGCGCACCAGCATGAGGCTGCGGCCGGACAGCCAAAGCGTGCTGCCGTCCGGCGCCGTAAAGCGGCGGTCCTCTTCCAGCTTGCGCTCGATCCTGCGGTCGCCCTTGGTGAGCGTGGCGGACAGCGTCCCCTGCATGAGGCCGAGCCAATTGGCGTAGACGGAAATCTTATCCTCGGTATCGACCGCCGCGACGCTGTCCTCGCAATCCATGATCACGCTCAGTGCCGCTTCCAGCACGATATCGGCGACACCGGCCGGGTCATCCTTCCCAATCGGATGCGCGCGGTTCAGCAACAATTCCACATGCAGCCCGTTATGACGCAGCAGCACGGCCTCCGGCGCCTCCGGCTTGCCGCGATAGCCCACGAAAGCGGTCGCATCTTGTAACGGCCCGATGCCGGTCGCGACCAATGCGCCAGATTCCACGGTATAACCCTGGGCATCCGCATGACTGCCGCCGGCCAGCGGCGCGATTTGATCCAGCCAATCCTTGGCGTAAGCCACCACACGCTGCGCGCGGACAGGGTTGAGGCCGCGCCCACGCTCCGCCCCATTATCCTCGGCAATCGCATCCGTGCCGTAGAGCGCGTCATAAAGACTGCCCCAGCGGGCATTGGCGGCATTCAACGCGTAACGGGCATTGGTGATGGGGACGACAAGCTGCGGGCCGGCCAGCGTCGCGATTTCGGGGTCGACCGAGGCGGTCGTCACCGTAAAGGGCGCCGGCTCCGGATGCAGATAGCCGATATCGTTCAGGAAGCCGCGATAGGCGGCGGCATCGACCGCGCCCTTGTTATGCTGATGCCAGGCATCGATCTCGGCCTGCAGACTGTCACGCCTGGCCAGAAGCGCGCGGTTTTCGGGCGCCAGATCATGCACGAGCGCGGAAAAGCCCGCCCAGAAAGCGGCCACGTCCAGCCCCGTGCCCGGCAGCGCCTGGTTTTGGATGAAATCATGGAGCGGCCTCGCGACCTGCAGCCCATTCGCGTCAACACGATCCATTATGGCGATCCCTGTAGATGAGGCGCTTCAGATTTCGGTGTCCGAGGCTACTCTGCCATTGCCCCGCGCGGAAGCCGGCAGAAGCTCCGCTCGCAGCACTGTGCCTCCCCAGGCACCCAACCTGTCGGCGCCGATGATATCGGCCTCGGCGTGGCTTGAGCCCTTGACCAGAAGATCCGGCTTAAGCGCCAGAATCATCGCCAGCGGGCTCTCCTCCTCCAGCACGCAGACGAGATCGACCGCCGGCTGAGCGGCCAGCGCCATCGCGCGGTCGGCTGCACGGCGGGCAGGACGGCCGAGCGACCGCTTGGGCAAAGGCGGTTCGTCACCGTCGATCGCGACGATCAGCCGGTCGCAGGCGCCGCGCGCCTGTTCCAGCAGATGGGCATGACCTTGATGCATCCGGTCGAACTTGCCATGCGTGAATCCCACCCGCCAGCCACGCCGGCGCCAGCGCTCAGCCTGTTCGATGGCCGCCGCGGGCGTCACGATTTTGGTGTGGTCGCCGGTCTCGGGCGAGAGCCGCGCCTCGATATCGGGCAAGCGCGCGACCGCCGTGCCGACCTTGCCGACGACGATACCGGCCGCGACATTGGCAAGACGGGCGGCAATGGGCAGCGGCAGGCGCGCGCCCATGCCGGCGGCCAGAACGGCCGCGACGGTATCGCCGGCACCAGCGACGTCGTGCACGTCCAGCGCCTCGGCCGGGAAATGCCAGACCTCATCCGGCGTCACTAAGCTCATGCCGTGTTCCGACCGGGTGACGAGCACCGCGCCGATGGCAAAGCGCGCCAGCAGCGCCCGACCGGCGAGCATGATCTGTTCGTCGCTTTCGGCTGGCATACCGGTGACGGTGGCCAGTTCCCGCCGATTGGGCATGATGACGTCCGCGCCGCGATAGGCTTCGTAACCCTCGCCCCTGGGATCGACGATGATGGGCCTTCCGGCCTGCTTGGCAGCGGCAATGAGTTTCGCCGGCATGTCACCGGCCAGCACGCCCTTGTTGTAATCGGACAGCAGGGTGACGCTGGTGGCCGCCATGGCGTCGGTCGCGATCCGCAGCAGCCGCTCGGCGATCTTGTGATGCAGCGGCACCGGATCTTCCGTGTCGACCCGCAGCAGGTGCTGGCCTTGGGCCAGAAAGCGCGTCTTGACGGTAGTGACGCGCCGGCCCTGGACCAGCAGCCAGGGCTCTACCCCATTCTGCCGGCCGATCAGCGCCGTAAGGTCCGACCCTGCCATATCGTCACCCACGATCGAGACGAAGGCCGCGGCCCCGCCGAGGGCCGTGATATTGCGCACGACATTGGCAGCACCCCCGGGCAGGGAAAGTTCCCGCTGGACGCAAAGGACCGGGACCGGCGCCTCTAGGCTGATGCGCGTCGCCTCGCCATAGAAATACCGGTCGAGCATGGCATCGCCCACCACGAGCACGGACGCCCGGGCGAGTGCGCGCGCTGCCTCCAGCAGATCACGAGGCTTATCGCTTTGGAAGGATGGAGGGTTACCCGAAACATCGTTCATCATTCTGCAATAGCGCCCCTCCTTCCCGCCCGGTAGTGCAGAAAAAGGGGCAGGCCCAGGAGAGTGCGACGGCCGTGCCGATGGCAGGGTTGCTGGCAAGGCGTCACCGACGCGGGGTTCACATGAATTTCACGCATACGCGGCGGGTTGATCCGGGCGGGGGAGCATGGTAACTCGCCGCCATCCCGTTGGGGGATAGTTTAGCGGTAGAACTCCCGGCTCTGACCCGGGCAGCCTTGGTTCGAATCCAGGTCCCCCAGCCAGCGATTTTCCTGAAAATTGCCGCCAAAGCCAGGGCAGCTCAGCCGCTGACCTCCCAGGTCGACCTTACTGCCCCGCCAATCGGTAGACATCGACGTCATCCCGCCCGAGTTTGGCGCGAAGTGCCAGGTGGTAGTCCTTGGCCGTGTCAGCCAGCACGATCTGGCGGGCGGCTTCGTTTTCATCGCTATACGGCAAGCTGACGATCACCGTCGCCGGCCGGCTGTTCATGATGCGGTTGACCTCGGCCAGGGGATCGACGCCCAGCGCCTTCGCCTCCTCCAACCGCGACAGGTGGCTGGGGAAAGCGAACCGCGTCGCGATACAGGCATGGGTCGCGTTATAGAAAGCCGGATCGCCGCTATAGACATAAAGACAGCCTGCCGGGTCGATTGCCTGCGCAATCCTGTCGAACTGATGCGCCGAACCGTGATGCTTAAGACTGACCAGCATCATGCTCTCCCCCACCACAAAACCGATCGCGAGCATGGCGATCGCCGCCATCCGAAAGCGGGGACGCCCGAGCAGAGAGGCCGCCGCCGCTGCAGCCGGCACCAGAACCGGCAATAGATAATGGTGCAGATAGGTGCCGAAGATCAGCAGCCCCAGGATAGCGGCCGCGAGCCACAACCTGACGAAGCGGACGGCGTTTCGTGCGTCTGCCTTGGCATCAAGCAGAGGCAGGATGGCGCACAGAATCAAGGGCAGCAGCACGACCAGGATGAGCATCAGGCGCAGAAGCAACACGCTCCCCGCCGTATCCGCGCGCGAGAAGATCGATATGAAATTCGCAAAGATAAAGGCCTGGAATTGTCCCATGGCGAGATAGACGGCCGCCGCAAGCAGTGTCGGCAGCAGTGCGACCGCGATCCAGATCGTGCCCGAGGTCAGCGCATGTACCAAACCGCGCTCGCGATAGGCAAGAAACAGGAAGGTCAGTCCAAAGAACATACCTTCGAAGAGCGCGCTGTATTTGATCTGCATCGCCAGCCCCATCAGCAGCATGACGGCGCAGCCCGCCGCCAATAGACCGAGGAAGGGCGAACGGCGACCCAGCACGGCGCGCAGGGTAATCAAACCCGCGGCACAAACCGGAAGGTTGTAGAAAATGGGGGATTGGCCCGCACCGGCATGACCCAGATTGAGCCAGAGAATATAGGCCAGGCCGGCACAGACGGCGCCGAAGCTTGTGCTGAATTCTGCACTGATCCGTCGGATGAGTTCGGCTGTCAGCACAACGAAACCGGTGCCGACGATCTGATAGGCGAGCAAGCCATGGCCGCCCAAGGCGCGCATGGCCGCATAGAGCAGAAACAGTCCGACGGGTTTTCGGTCCCACAGATCGACATAGGGGATGGCGCCGTGGAGAATGCGCGAGCCGACGAGGAGATAGAATTCCTCGTCCGTATAGATGACCGGGTTGCCGAACATTGGCACCCGCGTCAGCAGCGCCGCGAGCAGAAAAATCAGTATTGGCGAGCGAAGCAGGCGCATGGGTCCCGGCGATCTCTATTGGCGCCCCTGCTTACACCGTTTCCCGCTACGGCGGGACCCCGGCGGGTCTTGGCGGTGAACCTCGCCCAGACCCGCCGTTACATTCGCCTTACGGCTTGGTGATAAGGCCCTTGATTTCCGGATACTTGGCCGTGATCGCGTCCCAGGTACCATTGGCCGCCAAGGCCAGGATGGCGTCGGAGACTTTCTTGTTCAGCGCATCATCGCCCTTACGCAGACCGCCACCGACGCCATAGCCCAGGATATCATTGCCCGGGCAGGTTGTTTTTACAACATAATCGGCGTTCTTGGCCAGGAAGGTCGCAAACGTGCTGATGCCTTCCTGAACATAGTCAATGCGGCCGCTGGACAGATCGGCCAGGGCATTATCGACCGTGTCATAGGTCTTCACCTGCACGGAATGCGGCGCCGCCTGCATATAGGAGGAGAAGATCGTCCCGGCTTGCACACCGATGACCTTGCCATTGAAGCTTGCCAGATTGCCGCAATCGACCTTCGTCGGATCGTCTTTCGAGCCGATCATGACAATCGCCGAGTTATAGTAAAAATGGGTGAAGTCGATGACCTTGCGGCGCTCCCCGTTGATCGTCATCGATGCCCAGACCATGTCGATCTGCTTCTGCTGAAGCGCCGGGACCAGGCCGTCCCAGGAAATCTCCTTCGTCTTGCATTCCGTCTTCATCTGCGCGCAGACGGCGGCGAGCATATCAAGCTCCCACCCATGCCACTTGCCGTCGGCCCCTTTCGAATAGAAGGGCGGATAGGATTCGTCGTCGAGCCCGACGGTGATGGAATCGGCATGGGCCTTGGACGAGACGAAGGGAACGGTTGCCATGCCGAGCAGGGGTGCGGACAGAAGAAGAAGTCGCAGAAGGCGTTTCATTCAGGGGAAAACCTTGATCTTGATGAAGAGAGCCGAAAAAAGCGCTCGCGACCAGTCACCCGAAGCCCGAGCCGAAATCGCGACGAACACTGAAAAAGCTATGGGCGGGCCAAAAGGACGGGACCGCAAAAACCTGCCTAAAATGACTTTTTTCTGGCGCCGGAGGCCATGAGTCGCAGCCTTTCTACCCGATAATGGTTGTTTCGTAGATCTGTCGGCTTTCTGCTCTTCAAGCCTTGGGATGGGATCATGCGGCGCCTAGGACGGCATCCAGGGAAGATATCAAGAACTGGCGCCGCCATTCCCCCGAGGCTTCATGGCTGATCCGATAGACGGTTTCGACCGCAAAATTCTGCGCCTGATCCAGCATGATTGTCACCTGAAAGCCGAAGCGATTGCCGAGGCCGTTGGCCTGTCCGCATCAGCGGTGCAACGCCGTCTGAAGCGGCTGCGGAGCGACGCGGTCATCGCAGCCGAAGTCGCCGTCCTCGACCGAAACCGAACCGGCCCATTGATGACTTTCATCGCAGGCGTCGAGATCGAACGCGACAATTACGATGCGCTGCCAAAATTCCGGCTTTGGCTTGCGAAACAGCAATCGATCCAACAAGCCTATTACGTGACCGGTCCGATCGATGTCATTCTGATTATCTTGGCTCAGGACATCGATGCGTTCGATTCCCTCTGTTCCCGTATGATGGCACAAAATCCGCAGATCCGCCGGATCAACACGAATGTCGTTCTCAACGTCGTGAAACTTGGCCTGAACCTGCCGATTGATCTGTTGACCTAGCACTGACCTTTATCAGACCAAAGCACAGCATCAGGTCAACCAGCCAGATTTTCATCCAATGAATATTTACAACCTGCAGTATTGCTTAGAATAATGCCTTTAAAAATTCACGAAAAGTGTTTTGTTTGTGAAACCTTGGGCATGACGAAAATTTGAACGCGCTGGCCCAAGTGAGTGGAGTATTTGGCGACCCTGCGCCAAAATCCTGACTTTGACCCAAATCAAGGCGAAGCTTGTACAATGCGCTAAGGTTCCGCGCATCGACAGTCCGGCTCCATCCGTGGTTGAGTAACGTCCTGCCTCAAGGATGCGACAGACATTCGGATGCAGGCGACTTGGACAAAGCTACCAGAGACGCTGCTTCGACAGATTGCCTCAAAAAACTTTGGTCTTGGAGATGTGCATGGCACCCGACACGCAGTCTATCACCGCCTATGGACCCGCTCGCGCGACGGTCAGTGGCGCGCCTTTGCAACCCGATGAAGTGCGCCGCATACAGCGCTACTGGGATGCCTCTCTCTATCTTTCGGCAGGCATGATCTACCTGCGGGAGAATCCCCTGCTCCGTGAACCCCTGAAGTCGGAGCATATCAAAAAGCGTCTGCTCGGCCATTGGGGTTCAGATCCGGGGATGAGCCTGATCTATATCCACATGAACCGGCTGATCAAAAAATACGATCTAGACAGCATTTTCATTGCGGGTCCCGGACATGGCGCGCCGGCCATCATCTCCAACGTCTATCTGGAAGGCTCCTATTCGGAAATCTACACCGATATCGGCCAGAACGAAGACGGTCTGCACCACCTGTTCAAGCAATTCTCTTTCCCCGGCGGCATCGGCAGCCATTGCACACCGGAAACGCCCGGATCCATCCATGAAGGCGGCGAGCTGGGCTATTCCGTCTCCCACGCCTATGGCGCGGCCTTCGACAACCCGGACCTGATCGTGACCGTGATGGTCGGCGACGGCGAGTCCGAGACCGGGCCGCTGGCAACGGCCTGGCATTCCAACAAATTCCTCAATCCCGTGCGCGACGGCGCCGTGCTGCCGATCCTGCATCTCAACGGCTACAAGATCGCCAATCCGACCATCCTCGCCCGCATTCCGCATGACGAGATCGAATACCTTTTCCGCGGCTATGGCTATGAGCCCTATTTCGTCGAAGGGTCGGACCCGGAGAGCATGCATCAGGCCGTGGCCGCCACGCTTGAGCATTGCGTGCAGGAAATCCGCCGCATCCAGACGGAAGCGCGTGCGAGCAGCGGGCCGATCCAGCGTCCGCGCTGGCCGATGATTGTGCTGCGCAGCCCCAAGGGCTGGACCGGCCCCAAAGAGGTCGACGGCCACAAGGTCGAAGGCTTCTGGCGCGCCCATCAGGTGCCGCTGGCGGAAGTGCATGAAAATCCGGCCCATCTGGCGCAGTTGGAAGCCTGGCTGCGCAGCTACAAGCCGGAAGAGCTCTTCGACGAGAACGGCTGTTTTATGCCGGAACTCGCGGCCCTGGCACCTGAGGGCGGCCGCCGCATGGGCGCCAATCTGCATGCCAATGGCGGTTTGCTGCGCAAATCCCTGAAGATGCCGGACTTCCGCAACTATGCTGTACCGGTCGAGACCCCCGGCCAGACCGAGGTCGGGCCGACCGCCGTGCTGGCCCAGCTGCTGCGCGACATTGCCCGCGACAATCCGCATAATTTCCGCGTCTTCAGCCCGGACGAGAATGCGTCAAACCGGCTGACCGCCATCTATGACGTGACCAAGAAAGTCTGGATGGGTGAGTATTTCCCGGAAGATGCCGATGGGACCGAGATCACCCAGGACGGTCATGTCATGGAAATGCTCAGCGAGCATACGCTGGAAGGCTGGCTGGAAGGCTATCTTCTCACCGGACGGCATGGCTTCTTCTCGACCTACGAAGCCTTCGTCCATGTCATCGATTCGATGTTCAACCAGCACGCCAAATGGCTGGAGAAGTCGAGCGAGCTGCCCTGGCGCGCCGATGTCTCCTCCCTCAACCTGCTGATCACCTCGACCGTCTGGCGGCAGGACCATAACGGCTTTACCCATCAGGACCCTGGCTTTCTGGATGTCGTGGCCAATAAAAGCCCGAGCGTGACGCGCATCTATCTGCCGCCGGATGCCAATTGCCTGCTCTCCGTCGGCGACCACTGCCTGCGCAGCAAGAACTACGTCAACGTCATTGTCGCCGATAAGCAACCGCATCTTTCCTATCTCGATATCGACGCGGCGCAAAAGCATTGCACCAAGGGTGCCGGTATCTGGGACTGGGCCAGCACGGACAAGGACAGCGAACCGGATATCGTCATGGCCAGCTGCGGTGATGTGGCAACCATGGAGTCGCTCGCCGCGACGGAATTGCTGATGGGGCATTTCCCGGATCTGAAAATCCGCTTCGTCAATGTCGTCGATCTCTTCCGGCTGGTGCCGGATACCGAGCATCCGCACGGTTTTTCGGACCGCGAATTCGATGCCCTGTTCACGCCGAACCAACCGGTGATCTTCAATTTCCACGCCTATCCCTGGCTGATCCATCGCCTGACCTATCGCCGCAACAATCACGTCAATTTCCATGTCCGTGGCTATAAGGAAAAGGGCAATATCAACACGCCGATGGAACTGGCGATCCAAAATCAGGTCGACCGCTTCACCCTCGCGATCGACGCGATCGACCGCGTTCCGTCCCTCAGACTGCGCGGATCGCATGCGCGGGAGACTTTGAAGGACCAGCAGATCGCTTGCCGCCACTATGCCTATGCCGAAGGCATCGATCCGCCGGAGATCGTCCATTGGACCTGGAAAGCGCGGGGCTGACACAGCCTCGGCAACAAAAGGCGGCCTCCGGGCCGCCTTTTTTATGCGCGGCCTCAACATAATCCCGAGCCCAGATCGGAACGCATGGCATCCGTCCGTGGACGCTGCCGCCGTGATGGCGGAGACTGCGCTGCCTATGTGTTGACGTCCGCCGCGATTGTTCGAAAGGTTCTCCGATGTCCGCTTATCCCGATACGCAGCTTTTCATTGATGGCGCTTGGGGGCCGGCCTTGGCCGGCGGGGTTCTGCCCGTGCTCAACCCCGCGACGGGCGAGCCGATCGGCACCCTGGCGCGGGCGGAGATCGCCGACCTCGACCGCGCACTCGCCGCCACCGAACGCGGCTTTCATATCTGGCGCAATACCTCGGCCTATGAACGCGCCCGCATCATGCGCAAGGCCGCCACCTTGCTGCGCGAGCGGGTGGAGGCCATCGCGTGGCTCATGACCCTGGAACAAGGCAAGCCTTTGGCCGAATCCAGGGTCGAGACCGCCGCCGCCGCCGATATCATCGACTGGTTCGCGGGCGAGGCGCAGCGTGCTTACGGCTGGGTCATCCCGCCGCGCGCCGGCCATATCATGCAGACCGCGGTGAAGGAGCCGGTGGGGCCGGTCGCCGCCTTCGCACCCTGGAACTTCCCGATCAACCAGATCGTGCGCAAGGTCTCGGCCGCCCTCGCGGCCGGATGCTCGATCATCGCTAAAGGCCCCGAGGAAACCCCGGCCTCCCCGGCAGCCCTCATCCAGGCCTTCCATGATGCCGGCGTGCCGCCGGGCGTGATCGGCCTGGTCTATGGTGACCCGGCAACCATCTCGACCTATCTCATCCCGCATCCCGTCATCCGCAAGATCACCTTCACCGGCTCCACCCCCGTCGGCAAGACGCTCGCCGCCATGGCCGGCCAGCATATGAAGCGCGCGACCATGGAATTGGGTGGCCATGCCCCGGCCATCGTCTTCGAGGATGCCGATCTCGATATCGCAGTGAAGCTGCTGGCCGCCAGCAAGTTCCGCAATGCCGGCCAGGTCTGCGTCTCCCCCACCCGCTTCCTGGTGCAGGAGCGTGTCTATGACCGGTTCGTCGCGGATTTCGCGGCGGCGGCCAGCGCCATCACGGTCGGCGACGGCCTGGCCGAGGGCACGGTGATGGGGCCGCTCGCCAATCCCCGCCGCGTGCAGGCGATGGAGGCTTTTGTGCAGGACGCCGTGCAGAAGGGCGCGACGCTCGTCACCGGCGGCGAACGTCTCGGCAATGCCGGCAATTACTTCCAGCCGACGGTGCTGAGCCGGGTGCCACTGGACGCGCGCGCCATGAACGAGGAACCTTTCGGTCCCCTCGCCTTGTTCCGGCCCTTCTCGACGCTGGATGACGTTCTCGCGGAAGCCAACCGCCTGCCCTACGGTCTGGCCGCCTATGCCTATACAAGCTCGGCCGCGACCGTACAGGCGCTGTCCACCCGGGTCGAAAGCGGCATGCTCTCGATCAATCATGCCGGGCTCGCGCTGCCGGAAACGCCCTTCGGCGGCATGAAGGATTCGGGCTATGGGTCCGAAGGCGGCGCCGAAGCCATCGACGCCTATCTCAATACCAAATTCGTCACCGTCGCTTGACCAAGGCGCGGCGCCGTCTTCGTGGATACTCCGCGCGGAAGCGCGAACCGGGTGACGGGGTGACGCCCCTTCCCCGGAACGGTTCCTCGTCGCTTGTCCGCTTTGTCTGATCCTTCTCCGCTCCCGCCAGGCCCGAAAGGACCCGGCACAGCGGCCGAAGTCTTCCAGGTTTTTCTGGGCCTGGGTCTGTCTGCCTTTGGCGGGCCGATCGCTCATCTCGGCTATTTCCGAGACGAATTGGTGCGGCGTCGGCGCTGGATCGACGAGGAAAGCTACGGCGATCTGGTCAGCCTATGCCAGTTCCTGCCGGGACCGGCTTCCAGCCAGGTCGGCTTCGCGCTTGGCCTGCTGAGGGCCGGTGGCTTGGCGGGCGGGATTGCCGCCTGGGCCGGTTTCACCTTGCCCTCGGCTGTGCTGCTGGTGCTGTTCGCGCTCGCCGCGCGCGATCTCCATGGGGCAGTCGCCCTCGGCCTGCTGCATGGGTTGAAACTGGTGGCCGTCGCCGTGGTGGCGCAGGCGGTCTGGGGTATGGCGCGGAGCCTGGCACCGGACAAAGCGCGGGCGGCGATTGCCCTTGTCGCCCTCGCGCTGACACTGATGGCGGGCGGTCTGGCCTCTCCCCTTGCCTGTATCGCGCTGGGTGCGGCGCTGGGACTGAGGTTGGATCGTAAGAGCCCAGCCGATGATGCCGGCCGCCTGACCTTTCCTGTCAGTCCGCGGACCGGCGCAATGGCGCTGCTGCTCTGCGCGATCCTGTTTCTGCTTAGCCTGATGCCTGCCGATACGACGCGGACGGCATGGTCTGTCTTTCGCGTTTTCTTCCATGCGGGCGCGCTGGTTTTCGGTGGCGGCCATGTCGTGTTGCCGCTGTTGCAACAGGCCCTGGTGCCGCGCGGCTGGATCACAGATCAGGATTTTCTGGCAGGCTATGGTCTGGCCCAAGCGGTGCCGGGGCCGCTCTTCACCTTCGCGGCCTATCTGGGAGCCATGATCGCCCCCGGCGGCCAAGCGATCGCTGGCGCCGCGGTCGCCCTCGCCGGTCTTTTCCTGCCCGGCATGCTTCTGGTCCTTGGCATGCTGCCCTTCTGGGACAAGCTGAGGCGCCGCCCCTATGCTCGCAATGCGATGGCTGGCGCGAATGCCGCCGTTGTCGGCGTCCTGGGCGCGGCGCTCTATAATCCTGTCTGGACAAGCGCCGTTATCAAGCCATCGGATTTCGTGCTTGCGACCCTCGGCTTCCTGCTGCTGACGCTGTGGCAGATCGCACCCTGGCGCCTTGTCCTGGTGCTGGCAGTTTTAGGTGCCGCGCAAGGATGGATACCGAACCTTTAGAGTCCGTCAGGTTTAGTTGGAAACGCCACCAAATCTGTCGTGCGCGGGCCTGGCCGGCCGCACCCCGACCCGCGCATCTACCCGGCGGAGCAAGCGATCGGCCGGCTGGCGCCGCGGCGGGTAGGTCCGGGGCGCGTAGCCCGCGCAACAAGTGCGCGGATGACAAATTATCTATTAAAACCTGACAGGCTCTAGCGTCAGGATAGGAACAAGGCTTAGCTGCGCTTGCCGATCGGCAAGGCATAGCGGCCGGGGCCGGTGACGTAGAGCAGCAGGAAGCCGCCGGCGATGCTGACATTCTTGAAGAAATTGATTTCGTTTTCGTATCTTGCTACGCCTGTCATCAACCAATATTTGTGGCCGATGAAACCGGTGGCGAGCGTATAAAGCGCCATCAGCACGGCCAGCGGCTGGGTGAAGATCCCGAGCAGAACCGCGATCGAAACGAAGAATTCGATAATGATCGCGACGACAGCCCCCAGGAAGGGCAAAGGCATGCCCGTCTGTGCCATATAGCTGACGGTACCAGCAAAATTCGTCATCTTGCTCCAACCGAAAATCAGGAACAGCAATACCAGCATCAGCCGTGCGACCAGCACCACTTCATCGCGAAACTGATGATTGCCTGAATTTTGCACGGGCCTATCCTTTATGCCGATTCAACAATGAATAGCGCCGAACACAAGCCGCGGCGCCCATGCCTTGCCTCTCTATGGGCGCTTCAGAAATGATTGGAAAGGGATCGCCACCGCGATCCCTTGTCCGGATCGTCAGCTTTGACCAGAGAACAGCGTACGCGTAGCGCCGCCGACCCATATCTGACCGTCGCCATCGCGCTCGATCTGCACACGTCCGGTACGCCCCAGAACCGTCCCCTGCGCCGCGATATAGGGACCGTCGACGCGGCCCGACGCGTAAAGCCATTGCGCGACCGAAGCGTTCAAGCTGCCGGTGACGGGATCTTCAATCACCGCGCCTTGCGTATCCGTGAACAGGGCGCGCACTTCGAACGCCGCTTCCTGCCCGATGGAATGCGGCCCGACGACGCCCACTTCAATGGACCGCGCATGGTGACGCTTCGGCTGCAAAGCCAGAACCTCGCCAGCGGAGCCGAGCATGATGCCGATCCAGCCAGGGCCGTTGTCGATCCAGGCGGCCTCGACAATCGCATCCCGACCGATATTGAGAAAATCCGCGATCTCCGCAATCTCGGCCTCGCTCGGCGGCCCGAAACGCAGCAAGGGCGGGGCCGCGAAGGCCAGACCTTGTTCCGACTGCCGGACGGTGATGAGGCCGGCGCCGCATTCCTGCACGATACGACCAGAGGTGCGCGGCTTGCCGCCGGCTTCCAGCCAGGCGTGGCAGGTGCCGAGCGTCGGATGACCGGCAAAAGGCAATTCCCGTGTCAGCGTAAAAATCCGCACGCGATAATCGGCCTCGGACGTCGTCGGCGGCAACAGAAACGTCGTCTCGGACAGGTTGAGCCAGCGCGTGATGCGCTGCATCGTCTCGGTATCCAACCCCTCGGCATCCGCAATCACGGCAAGCGGGTTGCCTGAAAAATCATCGCGGCCGAAGACATCGACCAGACGGAAGGGGCGGTTCATCGCAGCTCTCTTTCGTGATCCCAATTCATCATCCTAGGCAGCGGCCTTGGGACAAGGCCATCATCGACAAGGCATGACCGCCCCTGCCCGCCATCGCGCGAAGGCGGCCGGCATCTTGCATCCAGGCTTCAGCATTCTGACCAACCGTTTCGGGGGCGCGGTTGCCTCCGTCCGCAATCTGCATTGGAGCGTCTCTGCGATGACCGAAAGCCCTGCCCCCTCGCCTGCCATCGATCTTGTCGAACTCACGGTCGAAACGGCTCAGGCGGCCATGGCCGATGGCACCACGACCTCGGAAGCGCTGACGCAGGCCTTTCTCGACCGCATCGCGGAATACAACCCGAAATACAACGCCATCCTGTTCGTGAACCCGGATGCGCTGGAGACGGCGCGCGCCATCGACCGCCGCCGCGCGGCCGGCGAAGTGCTTGGGCCGCTGGCCGGTATTCCGGTCGTCGTGAAGGACCCGATGGATATGGTCGGCATTCCGACCACCGCCGGCTGGGCGCAGCTTTACAGCAAGACCGGCGGCGTCGATCTGATGCCCGCCACCGACAGCCCGGTCGTGGCGCGCATGAAAGCGGCGGACACCGTCATCCTCGGCAAAACCAATGTGCCGATCCTCAGCCATACCGGCGCGGATGCGAATGACAGTTTCGCGGGGCCGACGCTGAATGTCGCGGCCCCTGCTCTGCTGCCCGGCGGCAGCAGCACCGGCACCGCCGCCTGCGTCGCTGCCAGCCTCGCGGTGCTGGGCCTGGCCGAAGAGACCGGCGGATCGATCCAGAACCCGGCCTCGGCCCAGGGGCTGGTCGGTATCAAGCCGAGCCATGCGCTGGTGCCCAATGCCGGCGTGGTGCCGCTGTCGGCGCATCGCGACGTCGTCGGGCCCATCGCCCGCTGCGTGCGTGACGCCGCCCTTTGCCTGGACGTGCTGGCGGGCTTCACGGCGGAAGACCCCAAGACCATCGCGGGCGTCGGCCACAAGCCGAAGGGCGGCTATACGTCAAAACTCTCCAAGGACGCTTTGCAGGGCAAGCGCATCGGCCTCTATGGCGCCGGCTGGCGCAACCAGCCGCTGTCGGACGAAGCGGCCAGCCTTTATGCGAAGACGCAGGCGGAACTGACTGCCCAGGGCGCCATCCTGATCGCCGACCCCTTCGCGGGCAGCGGTTTCGCGGACCTCCGCCAGCAGACCGTGCCGGGGCAGGATTTCGACGCCCGCGGCATGGAATCCGTGCCCTATGACGTCGAGCAGTATTTAAAGCGCCTGGGTCCGGATGCCGCGCTGAAGACCTTCGCGGAATTCGCGGCGGCGACGGCGAAGGACGACGCCTTCGCCCCCGGCGGCGCGCTGCATTACATGACCTATGCCCGGCAATTCGCGGCCTGCCTGGCGAATCCCAGCGTCCCGCCCGACCTGTCGGACTTCGTCGAAGCGCGCGAAGCCTATATGGAGATCTTCAACACGGTCTTCGCGGCCGAGAAGCTCGACGGGCTCTGCTTCCCGCAGATGCGCACCGATCTGGCCGGGCTGCATAGCGGCGGCCGTATCGATGAGACGACGGTGAGCGAGATCAATATCGCCGGCCTTCCCGGCGTCACGGTGCCGGCCGGCTTCTATGCCTCCGGCGCGCCCTTCAACCTCATCTTCGTCGGGCCGAAATGGAGCGAGGCGGAATTGCTGGCCCAGGCCTATGCCTATGAGCAGGCGACGCATCACCGTCGCGCGCCCAAGCTGCTGTAATCTCGACCTCCGGGCCCGGCTCGCCTAAACAGGCGGCCGGAGCCCCACTATGACACCATACGTCACCGAAACTGTTCTGCGTACCATCCGCACGGAAATGCAGGGCCTGGCAGCCCTAGAAGCCGCCTTGCCGCACGGATTGAATGAGAGCTTCGCCGATGTCGCCAGCCTGATCGAGCAGAGCGGCTGCGTCATCGTCACCGGCATGGGCAAATCCGGGCTCATCGGCCGCAAGATCGCGGCGACGCTCGCCAGCACCGGCACGCCCAGCCATTTCGTCCATCCCGCCGAGGCGAGCCATGGCGACTTGGGCATGATCGCGCCGAATGACGTGGTGCTGGCGCTGTCCTGGTCGGGGGAGACACCCGAACTCGCCGATATCGTCGCCTATACCCGCCGCTTCGGCATCAAGCTGGTGGCTATGACGTCGCGCGCCGACAGCGCGCTCGGCCGCGCTGCCGATCTCAAACTGCTATTGCCCGTCGCCGAGGAAGCCTGCCCGAACGGGCTGGCGCCGACCACAAGCACCACCATGCAGCTGGTGGCGGGCGACGCGCTGGCGATCCTGCTGTTGGAGCGGAGCGGTTTCACGGCGCATGACTTCCAGCGCTACCATCCCGGCGGCAAGCTCGGCGCCCGCCTGCTGACGGTGGGTGCGCTGATGCATACGGGGGACCAGCTGCCGCTGGTTCCGGGCAGCGCCACGCTGTCGCAGGGCATCGTGGAGATGACCTCCAAGCGCTTCGGGATCGCGGCCGTGGTGGACAAGGCCGGACATCTGGTCGGTGCCCTGACGGACGGCGATTTGCGCCGCGCTTTCCGCGCCGGTTTCGTCGATATGCCGGTGGAGCAGGCGATGGGCCGGCGCCCGCAGATCATGGCGCCAGGCGATCTGGCCGCCTTGGCGCTCGCCCGGATGAACGAGATGCGCATCACCTGCATTTTCGTGGTCGAGGGTGATAAGCCTGTCGGCCTCGTTCATATCCACGATCTGCTGCGGGCCGGGGTCGCCTGAAGCATCTGCGCCATAGACGAAAACCCCGCGCAGCCGATGGCCGCAGCGGGGTTTTTCATCGCAAATCGCTGTATAGGATGGTTCCCGGGCCAAACCCGGAGACGACGAGGGGAAGGAGCTCCCCTTATCCCGTCATCCGCGCCTGTCTTGCGCGGAACACCCCATTGCCGCAGGCGGCGCCGATATCGACGCCAGCCAAATTACTTAATTTTGGCTTCGCGGAACACGACATGCTTGCGGGCAACCGGATCGTATTTCTTGAATTCCAGCTTGCCCGTCTGCGCACGGGTGTTCTTCTTGGTCACATAGAAATAGCCCGTCTCCGCGGTGGAGAGGAGCTTGATCTGAACGGTGTTCGACTTCGCCATAGGTCCACTTCCCGTCGCCGCCCTTGAGTCCGCCTCAACCGCCCTTGCGGTATCGGCGCCTTCGACCAGCGCGTTAATTTCAAAACAGGCGCGGGAAATGACCCATCGGCCCTGCGCGGTCAAGCCCAGACTGCGCAGAGCGGACCCTATTCGCCGGAAAGTTCCCGCCGCCGCCTGTCCAATTCCTCGGTATAGCGCCGCAAAGCATGCTGTTCCGTCAGCAGCCCGATGACATGCCTATGCTCGCTGCTATCGACCACGGCCAGCGCGTCACTCTCCGACTCCTCGAAAAGGGCGATGGCGGTTTTCACCGTCATGGCCGGTGTCAGGACGGTGTCGGGGACGTGCAGAAGCTCGCCCACACGATCGGCCGTGATATCGGGGCTGAAGGCTTCCGAGGTCTGCACGATCCCGGCGTAGCGCCCGCTTTCGTCCACCACGATGACACGATGCGTGGAGCCCAGCGGAAAATCCCGGCGGAACGTGTCCAGGCTGGTCGTGGTTGGGATGGTCCGCTGTTCCCGCCGCATCATGCGCCCGACGCTCAAACTATTGACCCAACCGATATCGACGGCGCTACGGATCGCCTCGCCGCGCAGATGGAAGCGCCAAGTCGCGAAGGAATAGCCGAAGGTGCGCCGCGCGGTGAGTGAGGAGACGATGACGGCAGCCAGCACCGCGACCGTGAGAGGAAAACTCTGAGTGCTCTCCAGCGCCAGGAAGCACATGGTCAGCGGCCCGCCGATGACGGCGACCGCCATCGCGCTCATGCCGATCAGCCCGTAGACCACGGGTGGCAGCACCGGCCCCACGGCCAGCAGCGCCAGCACGCCGGCAAAAACCTTGCCGACCAGCGAGCCCAGGAACAGCGAGGCGAAGAACAGGCCGCCGCGGAAGCCGGACCCGATCGAGACGGCCGAGGCGATAGATTTCAGCACAAGGCCGGTCAGGATCAGCAGCAGCGGATAATCCATGCCCAAACCGTCGCGCAGCGCGCCATGGCCGGAGGACAGCACCATGGGCGTCACCATGCCGCAGAGGCCGACGATCAGGCCTCCGACCATGGGACGTGACCAGACAGGCAGCGGGCTGCGGCGGAACCAGCTCTCCGCGATCGTGACGCCGCGCATGACCGCGATCGCGACCAAAGCGCAGATGATGCCCAAGGCGAGGATGGGCACGAATTGGACGACCGGAAAGGCATCCGGCAGCAGCAGATTGAACCCGTCGATGCCGCCATGCAGGCCGCGCTCGACGAAAACCGCCGTCAGCGAGGCCACCACGACCGGCGCCAGATTGCCGATGGTATAGGTGCCGATGACCAGCTCGATGCCGTAGAAGGCACCGGCGAGCGGCGCGTTGAAGGCGGCACCGATGGCGCCGGCAGCACCACAGCCGACCATCAGCCGCAGGTCGGTGCGCCGCAGACGGAAGCTACGCCCGAGGGAAGAGGCCAGCGCCGAGCCCATCTGGGTATAGCCGGCTTCGAGCCCGACGGAGGCGCCGACACCGCAGGACAGCAGCGTCTGCAGGCAGACGATGATGCTGTCGGTGAAAGACATGCGCCCGCCATACAGGGCATTGGCTTCGATCGGATCGATGGCGCGATGCGGCCGCCAACGCGCGAGGCCCAGGCCCAGCAGGCCCAGCAGCAGCCCACCCAGGGTCGGCACCAGCAGCAGCCGGGGAATGGCGATTTCGGAAGCCGAACTCAGCCTTCCGGTGCTGGGAATATCGAACAGCGTTTCATGCAGAAGCTGAATGGTGCCGTTCATGGTGACGACGATGATGCCGGCACAGACGCCGACCGCCGCTGCTAGAACGGTCAGCCAGATTTCGTCCGCGCGCACCAGCGCCCGCAAGGTCTGCGGGGCGTGGAGAACCCAGTCTCCCCATTGTTGGCGGCGGCTGCGGCCTGGCCAAGTGCGCGTCGACATCGTCCAAAGTCCCGAGGCTCAACCAACCGCCCGTCGAGCGGTGCCTGCCGTCATGCAAATAGAATTCCAGACCGCGGCCCGGATCGGCCGCCGCCCATTCCGCCTGCAGCCGCGGTGGATAACCGCGACCTCTCTCTTTTGCTCATAACTTCAAGGAGGAAGTAAGACGGGGAGCGGGGAAACCGGCCGAAAATCGTCTCCCCAACGATCACGACAGAGCAAAGCATTGCCACAAGCCGTGTGCGCTACAAAAAGGGCGCAGCTGCTGCCGCAACTGCGCCCTTTTTGGCGAAACTTTCGTCGGAAGCGGGACAGGCCCCGCTATAGTCGTCGCGCCGCCGTGATCGACATGACCAGGAAGACGAGAAAGATAACCAGGAAGACAAAGAACAATAGCTTCGCGATGGCTGCCGATGCGCCCGCAATGCCGGTAAAGCCCAGCGCGCCGGCGATAATGGCAATGATCGCGAAGATGATCGCCCATTTCAACATGACGAACACCTCTGTTTGTGATGAAAAACAGGTAGGGATTCCCGGACGTTTTCCAACGCCGGCTTAGCACCGCCACGGCAGGTCTTCCGCAAAACGTGAACAGGCGACGATCAGACCCGCAGCCGGAACCGACCCGATGCACCGTCTTTGGGCAGCAATGAGACCAGGCGCCCATCCTGCCATTGCGTGAGCGCGGTGAAGGCGCGCAGGTTCTGGCCGCCCGCTCCGAACAGCGCGCCCCAGCCATTGGCGAGCGTGCCCTGGGCCAGTCCCAGACCCTGCACGGTGTTCAGCACCTTGTCCTTGTCGGTCGTCTTGGCGAGACGCAGCACGTCGAAACACAGCCCGGCACCCGCGAAATGCGACAGGCTGAGGCCGGAACGCGGCGCGGCGCCGAAACGCTGCTCGTACAAGGTTGCGACCATCGCGGCGTCCGGCGCCAGCCGCGTATCGATACTATAGGGGGTGACACCGACCGCGAGCGTGCCTTCCAATGCCGGTCCCACCATCATCGCCGTGTCGCGGGAGCCATAGGCCGAGGAAGCGCCGATCATGGCGCGCGGCCGCCAGCGCCGGGTGGCGAGCGCGGCATGCAGCAGCACCACATCCTCGCTGCTGCCGTAATGGATCAGAACGTCGGGCTGCATGGCGGCGAGACGTGCGGCGATCGCCGTGAAATCCGCATCCTCCGACTGATAGGCGATGGTCATGGGCGCGGTCATCCCACGGCGCTGGGCGGCGGCGGCAATCAGCGGCAGCAGCGCCATGCCGCTCGATCCATCCGAATAGAGCAGCGTGGCGGAGAGCGACGCGGGGGCCTGTTTCAGGGCCGGCGCGACCAAAGTTTCGGCCGCTTCCACCGCACGGTCAGCCACGCCGTTTTCGGTGTCGCAGATACGCAGCAGGTAATGGAAGCCGCGCGTCGTGATCGACGGCATGGTCGCGCTGAGTTCCCAATAGGGAATGCCCGAGCCCTCGCTCGCTTCGCTGGCACCGAGGCTGAGCGTGCTGTCGCCGGTACCAAAGATCAGAACCGGCTGCTGATCGGAAATCATGCTGCGGGCGGCAGCGACCGCACGATCAGGGTCGGCGGCGTCACCCTGCACAAGGTTGATCTGCTTGCCGAACAGCCCACCGCCGGCATTGCAAAGATCGGTCGCCAGCTGCACGCCGCGCAGGCACTCATTGCCCAGCGTCGCCAGCGGCCCGGTCAGCGGAAACAGCGCACCGATAACGATGCGATCATCGTTCTTGCGAGGCGGCGTCGCGGCATGACCTTTGGCCGGCATTGCCGCTGCCGCAAACCCCGCCGCCAAGCCGCCCAAAACACTGCGCCGCCCAGCGGCCATCGACGAAAGCTCCTGAAACCCGTCAAGACAAGCATCACGCGCTGTCGCATGACTGATAGGCTGGCCTTACTACTGCCCTGGCCTTGGCGGCGAAAGGGCAGCGCTTTAACTAAATCGACCTGACCTGACGGCAGCGAGCGCCGTCAGCGTCAACTTTCGGCCGGCCCCACCCCCAGACGGACGAGACCCATTCCATGACGCTTCCGCAGTCCATGCTTGCGATTTTGGCCCAAGGCGTCGGCGGCCCCGAGGTCATGCAACTGGCCGAAGCGCCGATGCCGACATTGCGCCCCGGCGACATCCTCATTCGCGTGGAAGCGGCGGGCGTCAATCGGCCGGATGTCCTGCAGCGCCAGGGCGCCTATCCGCCACCGGCCGACGCCAGCCCGATCCTGGGCCTGGAAGTCGCCGGCACGGTTGCGGCCTTGGGGGAAGGCACCACCGGTTACGCGGTCGGCGACCGCGTCTGCGCGCTCGCTAATGGCGGCGGCTACGCGGAATATTGCGCGGTGCCGGCGACCCAGGCCCTGCCCTGGCCTACCGGTTATGACGCGGTGCAGGCGGCGGCGCTGCCGGAAAACTATTTCACCGTCTGGGCCAATCTGTTTCAGATGGGCGGCCTGCATGCGGGCGAAAGCGTGCTGATCCACGGCGGCTCGGGCGGTATCGGCATCACGGCCATTCAGCTGGCCGCCGAATTCGGCGCCGTCGTCTTCACGACCGTCGGCAGTATCGACAAGGCCCGTGCGGTCGAGCGCCTGGGCGCCCATGCCGCAATGGATTATCACACGGTCGATTTCGCCGATGAGGTCAACCGGTTGACCGCCCATCGCGGCGTCGATGTCATTCTGGATATCGTCGGTGCCCCTTATTTCGAGCGCAATATCGCATCCCTCAAGCGCGGCGGACGGCTGGTCTTCATCGCCTTCCTGCAGGGCGCCAAGATGCAGGACGTCGACCTGCAACCGATCATGGTGAAGCGCCTGACCGTAACGGGCTCCACCCTCCGCCCCCGCACGGCGTCCGAAAAGGCCGCCATCGCGCGCGGATTGCGGGAGCGCGTCTGGCCCGTTCTGGATGAAGGCCGCTGCGCCCCGGTGATCGAGACCGTGTTTCCGCTCGCCGACGTCGCCCGCGCCCATGCCCTGCTGGAGAGCCGCACCCATATCGGCAAGGTCATGCTGAAAGTGGCGGACTGACCCGGCCATGCTGCTGAAAACGATTACGCTGGGCGAAGCGGCGGACGGACGGACGCCGGTCATTCTGCTGCACGGCCTGTACGGCTCGGCTCGCAACTGGGGCCAGCATCAGAAGACGCTCGCGGGCGGCGGTCGCCAGGTCATTACCATGGACCTGCGCAATCACGGCGAGAGCCCGCATGGCCCCGTCGCCTCCTACGGCACCATGGCGGAGGACGTGGCCGAGACGCTGGCAGCGATGGGCATCACCCGCTGCCGGCTGCTGGGCCATTCCATGGGCGGCAAGATCGCGATGCGCCTCGCCCTCACCCGCCCTGACCTGCTGGAACGCGTCATCATCGCCGATATCGCCCCGCGCACCTATCGTCATGGCAATGCGGCCCTGGCCGAGGCCATGCTGGCGCTTCAGCTCACCCCCGGCATGACGCGCGCGGAGGCGAGCGCGGCGCTCGCCGACCGCATTCCGGATGCGATGATCCGTTCCTTCCTGCTGCTCAACCTGCGGCTGGGCAGTACCCAGCCCAATGGCTGGCGCATCGGCCTGTCGGAACTGGCGGAGGCCATACCGGTGATCGAAGGCTGGGAGCCGAGCGCGGCTCAATATCCCGGACCGTCGCTGTTCATCGCGGGCGGGCGGTCGCATTACCTGATGGATGGGGAAAAGGCCGGAATCCGCGACCTTTTCCCGGCCGCGCGCTTCGTCGTGCTGGAAAAGGCAGGGCATTGGCTGCACGTGGACGACCCGGCCGGTTTCATCGCCGCCATCTCGCCCTTCCTCGACGAGGGTTAGGGTCGGCCGAAAAGCGCCGCGAGCGTGACCGCGAACCGGTCGCCAAAGCCGCGCAGACCCGGCGCCTGATCCAGCGGGCGCTTCAGGTCACGCGCCGCGAGGATCGCCGGAAGGGCGGCGGCCCGCGCCACACGCGGTAGTGGCGGCGCCAGACGGGCCGCCTTCAGCCAGCCCGCGCCCTCGGCCTTCAGCGCCGACAATACCGGAACCAGCGCGGCATCCGTCGGCCGGGCTGCGGCGTCCTCCGGGATCAGCCCCTGATGCTCCAGCAGATCGACCGGCCAGGGCGCGAAGCCCTGCCGGGCCAGCGCGAAGCGGCTGCGCAGCAAACCGGCCGCGCCATAGGCCGCGCCACGCAGGCGCAGCCCGTGTAGCACCTGCGGGTCCCGTACACCCAGCGCCTGTCCTGCCGCGACCGCCAAGCCGCCGGCACCGGCGAGCAACCAATCCCGCCAGGCCTGCAGCGTCTCGAAATGCCCGTCGACCTCGGCCTCCCGCGCGTCGATCATCCCGAGCAGCGTCTCACGCTCCACCATTCCCGTCGCGATCAGGTCAAAAAGCGGCGTCGAAATCTCACCCGGCTTCGCCTCGCCCTCCACCACCTCCCGCCACCATTGCAGGCGGATCAGGGCGAGCAGGCTCTGGCTCGTCACCTCCCGCGCGCGGGCAAGCTCATGATTGAACGCGAAGAGGATCACCAGCGCCTCCCGCCGCTCCACGGGGGCAAAAAGCGTGGTCAGAAAACGGTCCGGATCATGCCGGCGCAGCGATTCGCCAAGGGGAGAGAGCATGGCCGGGTGATGGACCGCCCCAAGGCCGAAGGCAAGGTTACGCAAGAAGCGGTGAAGCCAAGCGGATCGGTGCGATCCGGCGATATCGGGCGCCGGGGGTGGGTTGACGCATCCTGGCCTCGGAATAAGTTAGGCTGTGTAGCAGGGCCCTGCTGGCTGACCTTTGGCCCTCAACCCGATCCCAAAAAACGAATGGAGCGCATCATGGCTTTCGAGCTTCCCGCACTGCCCTATGACGTCTCGGCCCTGGCTGGCGCCGGCATGTGCCAAGAAACGCTGGAGCTGCATCACGGCAAGCACCATCAGGCCTATGTCACGGCGCTGAACGGCTTCGTGGAGAAGAATGCGGCTCTGCAGGGCAAGTCCCTGGAAGAGATCGTGAAACTCTCCTACGGCCAGAGCGACCTGGCGCCGGTCTTCAACAATTCCGGCCAGCATTGGAACCACATCCTGTTCTGGAAGAACCTGTCCCCCACGGGCGGCGCCATTCCGGGCAAGCTGGAAGCCAAGATCACCGAGGATTTCGGTTCGGTTCAGGCCTTCAAGGACGCCTTCAAGGTGGCCGCGACCACGCAGTTCGGCTCCGGCTGGGCTTGGCTGGTTCTGGCCGCCGACGGCAAGCTGAAGGTGACGAAGACCCCGAACGGCTCCAACCCGCTCGCGACCGGCGAAGGCAAGGTTCTCCTCGGCCTCGACGTCTGGGAGCACAGCTACTACCTCGACTTCCGTAACCGCCGCCCGGACTACACCCAGAACTTCCTGGACAAGCTGGCGAATTACGAATTCGCCGAAGCCGAACTCGGCTGAGGCACAATTCTTCAGTCATCCCCGGCCCTGTCCCGCGGACCTACCCGCCATGGCGCATGGCGCCATATTGGCGCCTGCCCAACCGGGTAGATCCGCGCAACCAGTGCGCGGACGACATGAAGGATGGTTCCAATAAAAAAGCCCGGGGCAAAACCCCGGGCTTTTTTTTCGGTCGAAGCGATGGAAGCGTTAAGAAGCCTGCGTCACCGCCGGCTTCGCGTCATTGGCCGCCACCGGTTTGATGATGCCGGAGATCGTCGAGCGCATGACCATCACGCGGACATTCGGCGCGATCTCGACCTCAACCTCGTCCGAGCCTTCCTTGATCTTCTGCACGACGGCGATGATGCCGCCCGAGGTCAGAACGCGGTCGCCGCGCTTGATGGCGCTGAGGCTGGCCTTGAGGGCCTTCTGCTTCTGCTGCTGCGGACGAATGAGGATGAAGTAGAAAACGCCGAAGATCAGGACCAGTGGGGCGAATTGGGCCAGGCCCGCGAGAGAGGTGCCGCCACCAAGCGACTGGGCGAAGGCCGGGGAAATCAGGTGCATTGGGGCATCCGGTTCGGTTACTGCGTGAAGGCGCAAGGCTGCGTGATGGGATCTGGAAAGATCGTCATAACACGGCCCAGGCTCAAGTTCGCGGGACCATAGGGCGCGCTGATCCGCCGTCAAGCCTTGTCACGAGCAGGAGGCTGCCCTGCCAGAAATTACCTATCTCTTTCAAGGCAGAAGCGTTCGGCTGCCTGATGCGCGTCCGCGCCCCTGCCCTCGCCTTGGACGGAAAAGCCCGATGGATGCTTCGCTCACTGATCTTCTGACCCGCATCGCGGACGCGCTGGAGCGGCTGGCCCCCCCGGCCCCCGCCGCGCTCGATCTTGCAGCTGCCGAGGGCTTCATCTGGCAGCCGGCCGAGCGTCGGCTTGTGCCCGTGCCGCATATCGCGCGGCTGCCGATCGACCTCATTCAGGGCGTCGATCAGCAGAAACAGATCATTCTGGAGAATACGGGCCGCTTTGCCCGCGGTTTCCCGGCCAATAACGCCATGCTGTGGGGGGCGCGCGGCATGGGCAAATCCTCGCTGGTGAAGGCCGCGCACGCAGCCGTCGCGGCCGACAGCCGGGTGAACGGCGTCAGCCCCTTCAAGCTGATCGAAATCCACCGTGACGATTTGCGGACATTGCCGGAGCTGCTGAACCTGCTGCGCGGCCGGCCCGAGCGCTCGGTCGTGCTCTGCGACGACCTCTCCTTCGAGAAGGAGGACGCTGACTATAAGGCACTGAAATCGGTGCTGGACGGCGGCATCGAAGGCCGGCCCGACAATGTGCTGTTCTATGCCACCAGCAACCGCCGGCACCTGATGCCACGCGACATGATCGACAACGAACGAGCGACCGCAATCAATCCTGGCGAGGCGATTGAGGAGAAAGTCTCCCTCTCCGACCGTTTCGGCCTGTGGATCGGCTTCCATAACTGCGACCAGCCGACCTTCTTCGCCATGATCGAAGGCTATGCGCGGGCGCTGCACCTGCCGATCGAGACAGACGCGCTGCGCGCCGGCGCGGTGGAATGGTCCGTCACCCGCGGTGGCCGCTCAGGCCGCGTCGCCTGGCAATATATTCAGGAGACTGCGGGGCGCCTGGGCGTGACCATTCCCGGTAGCCTGGATTGACCGTCAGCGGGTAGATCCCCGGAACAAGTGCGGGGACGACAAAAAAGAGCGACTGGCGCCCCTTCAACCGTCATCCGCGGACTTGTTCCGCGGACCTACCCGATACCGCGCGTAAAACCCGCCTAACTCCGCTCGTCGATGGTGACGCCTAGCTGCTTGAGCTTCCGATGCAGCGCGCTGCGTTCCATGCCGACGAAAGCGGCGGTCTTGCTGATATTGCCGCCGAGGCGCAGCAGCTGCGCCTGCAGATACTGAATCTCGAACAGGTCGCGCGCTTCGCGCAGCGTCAGACCCATCATATCTGCCCCCGAATCCATGCTCAGCAGCTTGGGCGCATGGGCACCGACTTCCGCCGGCAAGACTTCCGCGCGGATCGGATCGGCCGGACTGCCCGGCGCCATGATCAGCAGCCAATCCATCAGATTGCGCAGCTGGCGGACATTGCCCGGCCAATCATAGGCCTGCAGCGCCGTCATGGCGTCCGGCGCCAATTCGCGCGGCGCCATGCCTGCATTCTCCGCCGCCCGGACGAGGAAATATTCGGCCAGCATCGGCACATCCTCGCGCCGCTGCCGCAGGGCCGGCACCTGCAAGGGCACGACCGCAAGCCGGTAATACAGGTCCTCGCGGAAACGCCCGGCTGCGATCTCGGCCTGCAGATCGCGGTTTGTGGTCGCGATGACGCGCACATCGACACTCACGCGGGACGAGCCGCCGACCCGCTGAAAGGCCTGATCCTGCAAGGCGCGCACGATCTTGCCCTGGGTTTCCAGCGGCATGTCCGCCACCTCATCCAGCAATAGCGTGCCGCCATGGGCCCGTTCCAGAACGCCGGCACGCCGCGGCTCGCGATCCGGGCCCGTCGTCGCCTCCACCCCGAACAGCTCATCCTCGAAGCGGCTCGGGTTCAGCGTCGCGCAGTTCAAGGCGACGAAAGGCTGGTCCGAGCGGCGGGACAGCGCATGCACCATGCGCGCCGCCACTTCCTTGCCGACACCCGCAGGTCCGCTAATCAGCACACGCGAGCCGGTCGGCGCCACCCGCTCGATCGCGCCGCGCAGCCCCTGCATGGGCGCGCTTTCGCCCAGCAGACTGTTCTCGGCGCCGATGCGCAGCTTCAACTCGGCATTCTCAGCCGCCAGACGCGCCGCTTCCAACGCGCGGCGCACCATCAACAGCAGACGATCGGACTTGAACGGCTTTTCGATGAAGTCGTAGGCACCCTTCTGGATTGCCGTCACCGCCGTCTCGATCGTGCCATGGCCGGAGATCATCATCACCGGGACGCGCGGCTCCTCACGGCACAGGACATCGAGGATGCCCAGACCGTCGAGGCGGGAATTGCGCAGCCAGATATCGAGAACGACCATGCTGGGGCGCCGCCCCTGGAAGGACGCGATCGCCTCGTCCGCGTTGGACGCCTGACGGGTATTGTAGCCCTCGTCGCGCAGGATGCCGTCGATGAGCATCCGGATGTCCGGCTCATCATCGACGATCAGAATATCAGCCGCCATTATCCCTCGCCACGATCAGCTCGGCCGTATCTTGTCTGGTATCCGCCGGAAGAACCAGGGTCGCCACGGCACCCGGACCGGGCTTCCGGTCCTCTAGAATCAGTTTACCGTCATGATCTTCCATCACCTTTTTGACGATGGCGAGACCAAGGCCGGTGCCCTTCGCCTTTGTAGTTACGTAGGGTTCGGTCAACTGGTTGCGCTCGGCCTCCGGCAAGCCGATGCCGTCATCCGCCACGCTGATATGGACCTCCGACCCCTGCTGTGAAACGGTCAGGATGATATTTCCTGCGCCGTCACGGGTCGCGATGGCATCGGCCGCATTCTGCAACAGATTGGTCAAGGCCTGGCCGATCAGGCGCTGATCCAGACGGGCCGTGAGGCCGCCGGCCGGAATCTCCGCCGTGAAATTGATGTCGGGCCGCGCATGCTGCTGCAGCATCAGCGCATCCCGCGCGACCTGGCCGACATCCTCTGCATGGATCACCGGCTGCGGCATGCGCGCAAAGGCTGAGAATTCATCCACCATCCGTCCGATATCGCCGACCTGCCGCACGATAGTGTCCGCGCATTGCACGAATGTTTCTTTATCGGAGGTGATTTCCGCCAGAAAGCGGCGCTTCAGCCGCTCGGCGGACAGCTGGATGGGTGTCAGCGGATTCTTGATCTCATGCGCGATGCGCCTTGCGACATCCGACCAAGCCGCTTTGCGCTGGGCGGAGGCGAGCTCGGTGATGTCATCGAAGGTGATGACGAAACCATCGACACGGTCTTCCGTCATCTCGGCACCGAGACGCGCATTGAGCAGACGGTGCTGGCCCGGGCCCCCGATCGCGATCTCGGCCCGGCGCGGCCGGTCCGGCGTCGTCCGCACCGTCTCGATCAAGGTCGCGAATTCCGGCACGACCTCCTCCAACGGCCGGCCGAGGGCGGCCATCATATCGACGCCGAGCAGCGTGGAGGCCGCGCGGTTCGGCAGCTCGATCCGGCAATTACGGTCAAGCCCGATCACACCGGCGGAAACCCCGCCCAGCACGGCTTCCGTGAAGCGCCGCCGCTCGTCGATCTGGCTATAGGCGCGCATCAGTTCGGACCGCTGGGCATCCAGCTGCCCGGTCATGCGGTTGAAGGCGCGGGTCAGGCCGGCGACCTCGTCCTCGCGCCGGCTTTCCGGCAGGCGCACGGCCAGATCGCCCGCGCGGATGCGTTCCGCCGCGCGGATCAGACGGCCCACCGGTCGCGCGATCTGATTGGCAAAGACGAGACCGACGAGGATGGAGGCTGAGAGCACCAGCAGCGCCACCATCGCGAAAATGACGACGAAGGTGATCTGCAAACTATGCCGGTTCGATTCCAGCCGGTGATAGGCCTGCACCGCCGCCGCCGTATTCGCCATATGCGCCAGGATCGAGGGATCGACCGGCTTCTGGATCAGCAGCATCAGCGGCGGCGTGGAGGCAAGCTGGATCAGCCCGCTGACCGTCGTCCCGTCCTTGGACCCCAGCACGACGACGTCACCGTTATGGGCGGTCGAGATCGCCCAGGCCGGCGGCAGGCCAGTGGCGATGCCGCTCATGAAACCGGCAGAGGCGACCACCTGCCCGTTGGAGGGCTCGAACACCACGGCCTCGGTCAACCCGCGCAGCGAGACCTGGGTTTCCAGGAACTGGCCGAAATTCGAAATATCGGTGGTCAAAAACGGACCGGCGCGCGCCATGTCATCGGCCATGGCGAAGGCGTCGGTGCGGATTTCGTCCTTATGTTCGGTCAGATAGCCTTGGGCCACCTGCATGCTCTCATCCAGCGCGGTGCTGACGCGGTGGTTGAACCAGGCCTGGATGCCGAGCTGAAAGAAGATCGTCGCGAAGATCGCGACGACGATCGTGGGGGTGACGGCCACGACGCTGAACAGCAATACCAGCTGCGCCTGCATGCGCGCCCCCGCCAGACCGCGACGGCGATCCAGATAGACATGCACGACGCGCACCGACACCGCGATGACCAGCAGCATCAGCACGATGAAATTGGCCGGCACGAGCGAGATGATCGCCCGGTGACTGAGGCCGAGCGACGAACCGCCGGACAGCACGACGAAGGAGCCGATGGCCAGCAGCACCGCCACCATGGCCAGAAGCAGGGTCACGGTCTTGCCGAAGACCACGCGCAAAACCAGACGCAGGCGCGGCCATTTTTTGCTTATGGGCCCCTCGTCACCGACAAGAGGCATGGAGGCTGGCGTATTGCTGATCAGCATGGGCGCAGTTTAACCCGAACCCGGCCGATTGGACAAAGCGCTGGCCGCACCCTGGTCAGGCGACGCCGCGGACGACCGGCACTTCCAGATCACGAATTTTCTTGCGCAGCGTATTGCGGTTCAGCCCAAGCATGGCGGCGGCCTTGATCTGGTTGCCGCGCGTTGCCAGCAGCGTCAGCTGAATCAGCGGCCGCTCGACCTCCGCGATGACGCGGTCATAGATGTCGTTACCGACAAGCCCTTCCTCATGGGCCGCCAGAAACTGGCGGATATGACGCTCCATGGCGCGGGCCAAAGGCTCGGCCGTCTCACCACCGGCATCCTCGACGGTCATGACCGTCTCTGTCAGCTCACGGTCCAGCGCGTCCGCCGAGATGGTCTCCTCGGCATGGAGGGCGGCCAGACGACGCATCAAATTCTCAAGCTCGCGCACATTGCCGGGCCAGCGATAAGCCCGCAGCCGATCGACCGCGCCACTGTCGAGCGACTTGAAGGGCAGACCGTCGGCGCGCGCCTTATCCAGAAAATGACGGGCGAGCAAAGGAATATCCTCCACCCGCTCGCGCAGCGGCGGCAGGCGGATGGGCACGACATTCAGGCGATAGAACAAATCTTCGCGGAACAGGCCCTGGCGGATGGCGGCCCGCAGGTCACGATGGGTGGCCGCGATGATGCGCACATTGGCGCGCACCGGCTGACGTCCACCGACGGCGGTGAACTCGCCTTCCTGCAGCACGCGCAGCAAACGGGTCTGCGCCTCCTGCGGCATATCACCGATCTCGTCCAGAAACAGCGTGCCGCCGGCCGCCTGTTCGAAACGGCCCTGATTGCGGCTGGTGGCGCCGGTAAAAGCGCCGCGCTCATGCCCGAACAGCTCGCTTTCGATCAGCTCGCGCGGGATCGCCGCCATATTGATGGCGACGAAAGGCCCGCCGCGACGGCGCCCGTAATCATGCAGCGCACGGGCTACCAGCTCCTTACCGGTGCCCGATTCGCCATTGATCATGACGGTGAGGTCGGTCGTCGTCAGACGCGCGACGGTGCGGTAGATTTCCTGCATCGCGGCACTGCGGCCGATCAGCGGCAGACGTTCATCCGCATCGCGCGGCTCGGGCGGCGGCTGGTCACCGGCAGCCGTCGGCGAGGCAAGCGCGCGGGCCACGACCGCCAGCAGCTCCCGCAGATCGAAGGGCTTGGGCAGATATTCGAAAGCACCGCGCTGGGTCGCCTTCACCGCCGTCATCAGCGTCGACTGCGCGCTCATCACGACGACGCGCAGATCGGGCCGCACGCGGCGGATGCGGGGGATCAGGTCCAGCCCATTCTCATCCGGCATCATGACGTCGGTGATGACGAGATCGCCCTCGCCGTCCTCCACCCAGCGCCACAAGGTCGCGGCATTGCCGGTGGTGCGGACCTGATAGCCTGAGCGGCCAAGCGCCTGGGTCAGCACAGTCCGGATCGACCGGTCATCGTCAGCAATCAGAACGGTCGGCGTCATTACTGGGCATCCTCCTCGGCAAGCATCGGCAGATGCAGCCGGAATTCGGTACGTCCGGGACGGCTCTCAACCTCGATCAAACCGCCATGGTCGGCGATGATCTTGGCGACAAGGGCGAGGCCCAGGCCCTGTCCGGACGGTTTAGAGCTGACGAAGGGTTCGAACAGATGCGGACGGATATCCTCGGGGATTCCGGGTCCGTTATCGCGCACCACCACCAGCAGCGGCAGCTCCACGCGATTATCCGAGTCGGAGGTCGGGTTCGCGAGCCTGAGACCATGCTGATAGCGGGTGATCAGGGTGATCTCGCTTTCCAGCGCTCCACCCGCGATCAGCGCATCCGCCGCGTTCTTCACGAGGTTGAGCAGCACCTGCACCAGCTGGTCGCGATTGCCCCAGACGGAGGGTAAAGACGGGTCATAGCTTTCGCTGAAGCGCAGACCGTCGCCGAAGCCACTGCGCGCCACGCGCCGCACATGCTCCAGCACGCGGTGGATATTCACCGCCTCCATCGCGACCGGCTTTTCGCCGAAGACTTCCATGCGATCGACCAGGGCACGGATACGGTCGGCCTCCTCGCGGATCAGCACCGTCAGTTCCTGATCCGTTTCAGCGACGCTGCTTTCCAGCAGCTGTGCCGCGCCGCGAATGCCGGACAGCGGATTCTTGATCTCATGCGCCAGGATCGCCGCCATGCCGGTGATACTGCGCGCTGCATTGCGCGCCGCGATCTGGCGGTCTAGCGAGCGGACGGTGTTCCCATCCTGCAGGATCAGCAAGACGCTGCCCGGGTCTTCCGACAGCGTCGTGCCTTGGACGCTGATGCCCTTCTTGCTCAGCCGCGGACCGTCGAAGGACAGGTCGTGATCGGCGATCGAGGTCGCGCCGGTGCGCAACTGCCCGACCATCAGGAACAGCGGACTGTCCTCGGGCAGAACATCATCCAGCGACAGCTGGGCCAATTGCGGGAAGGACAGGCCCAGAAACTGCTCGGCCGCCGGATTGGCATAGGTGAAGCGGTTTTCTTCCGAGAGCACGACGACCGCGACCGGCATCGCGGCCAGGATGCTGACCGCTTCCGGCAATTGTGTGGTCGGCACGGGGCTGCGCCGCACGACCGACAGGACCGTGCGGCGGACCGCCTTGGTGACACCGCTCATATCAGGCGGCCTCGGCGAGCATGACGGATTTGTCAGGCGCCGGCGCCTCTACCCCGCGTTCAATCAGCGGGTCGAGGAAGCCATGGATAAGGCCCACGGCCGTCGCGCGGTCGGCCGCCCGCATGATCTGGGAGCGGAATTCGGCCGAACCCGGCAGGCCGCGCGAATACCAGGCGACATGCTTGCGGGCGAGACGCAGGCCCGGAATTTCGCCGAAATGGCTCAGCATAAGCTCGTAATGGGTGAGCAGGATCTGCTTGCGCGCGGCCAGATCAGGTTCGGGGATTTTTTCGCCCGTGCGCAGATATTCCGCCACATTATGCAGAAACCAGGGCCGGCCGTAGCAGCCGCGACCGATCATGACGCCGTCGGCGCCGGACTGCCGCAGGGCCTCCGCCGCGTCCTCCTCGACGATGATGTCGCCATTGGCGATCACCGGCAGTTTCACGGCGTCCTTCACTTGCCGGATGAAGGCCCAATCGGCCTGGCCGGTATAGAACATCTGGCGCGTGCGGCCATGGATGGTCAGCATGCGGATGCCGCTTTCCTCGGCGATCTTCGCCAGGCGTGGGGCATTGAGGCTGTCATGGTCCCAGCCCATGCGCATCTTCAGCGTCACCGGCACATCGACCGCGCGCGCTGTCGCTTCCAGAATGCGGGCAGCGCCGATCTCGTCCTTCATCAGGGCGGAGCCGGCCATCTGGCCAACCGCGACCTTTTTCACCGGGCAGCCGAAATTGATGTCGATGATATTGGCGCCGAGCCCCACCGCAATCCGCGCGGCCTCGGCCATCGCAGCCGGGTCGCAGCCGGCAAGCTGGATGGAATTGGGGGACCCGCCGGCGCCACCGCCCTCGGCGATCTTCGCCATGCGCAGCGTTGCCTGATTTTCCCGCACCATCGCCCAGGAGGCGATCATCTCGGACACCACGAGACCGGCGCCGAGGTCACGCGCCATCGTGCGGAACGGCAGGTCCGTCACGCCCGAAAGCGGCGCCAGGATAACCGGAACCTCGATCACCGGGTTACCGCGACCGCCAAGGGCGATCGGGGACAGCGTCGGGATCAGCGAGGATTGATCTGGAATCGTTCGATTGCCCATAGATTGTGCAGATACAGCACGAGCGGGTTGACGCGCAATCGGGCAGAGACGAGTTTGCGCGCTCCTGCCCCCCTCGCCCGCAATCCAAGGTGACCAATGACGACGACCTCTGGCCTTCCCTCGCTCGTAACCCGCGTCGGCACGGGTTTTGACGTGCATGTGCTGGAAACCGGGCGGCCGCTCATCCTGTGCGGCGTGACGGTGCCGCATGAGCAGGGGCTGGCTGGGCATTCGGATGCCGATGTCGGCATCCATGCGCTCTGCGACGCCATCTATGGCGCGCTGGCCGAGGGCGATATCGGCCGTCATTTCCCACCCTCCGAAATGAAGTGGAAGGATGCCGACAGCGCCCGTTTCATGCGCCACGCGGCCGAGCGCATCGCCGCGCGCGGCGGCATTCTGGTGAATGCCGATGTCACGCTGATCTGCGAACAGCCGAAAATCACCCCCCATGCGCCGGCGATGATCGCGCGTCTGGCGGAGCTGCTGGGCGTTCCCGTCTCGCGCATCTCCGTCAAGGCGACGACGACCGAGAAGCTGGGCTTCACCGGCCGGAAGGAAGGCATCGCCGCCCAGGCCGCCGTCTCCATCCTTGTGCCGCTGGACCACGCAGAAGGCTAATTGACGCGATGGGTGCCGAGACGATCCGCGATATCGACGGGCTGATCCGTGCGGGTTTCGCGACGGAAGCCGACCGTCCGGCGCTGACCGAGGTCGGTGAGCGATACGCGATCACCATCTCCGACCGCTTCACGACGTTGATCGAAAGCCCGGACGACGCCATCGGCCGGCAATTCGTGCCGCATGGCGATGAGCGCATCACCGCCCCGCATGAGAGCCCGGACCCGATCGGCGATGACGCGCTGTCGCCGCTGCCCGGCATCGTCCATCGCTATGCCGACCGCGTACTGCTGAAGCCGCTGCTGATCTGCCCGGTCTATTGCCGCTTCTGCTTCCGGCGCGAACATGTCGGGCCTGACGGCGGTCTTCTGACCGAAGCCCAGCTTGCGGCTGCCTATGCCTATATCGAGGCTCTACCGGACCTGCGCGAGGTGATCCTGACCGGGGGTGACCCGCTGATGCTCTCGCCCCGCCGGATGGCAGCTATCATGCAGCGCCTGGCCGCGATCCCGCATGTGGAGACGATCCGCATCCATTCCCGCCTGCCGCTGGCCACGCCTGAGCGGCTGACCGAGGCGATGGCCGATGCGCTGGATGTGGACCGCGCCGTCTGGCTGGTGGTCCACGCCAATCACGCCCGAGAATTTACGCAGGAAGGTGCCGCAGCATTGCGACGCGTGCAGCGTCGCGGAATTCCCGTCCTGGGCCAATCCGTGCTGCTGCGCGGCGTGAACGATACGTCAGAGGCGCTGGAAGCGCTGTTCCGCGCCATGATCGCGTCTCGTGTCAAACCCTATTACTTGCATCAGCTGGACGCCGCCCCCGGCACCGCGCGCTTTCATGTGCCGATCAGCGAAGGGCAGGCGTTACTAAGGTCTCTGCGCGGCCGCGTCACCGGTCTCGCCTGGCCGACCTATGTGCTGGATATCCCGGGCGGCCAGGGCAAGGTGCCGATCGGACCGGACTATCTGCTGGCCGAAGATCAGGTGCGCGACCCCGCGGGTATCACCCATAGGCTGGGCGCAGCCCGCGCAAGCTTGCCCGCAGATGGCGGAGCGGTTACAAGCCCCGCCTCTAATCCCGACGATATTGAGAAGTCCGATGAAGCAGCAGGCGAACCTTATCCGCGCCGGCCAGGTGATCGAGCATGAAGGCCGTCGTTGGACGGTTCTGAAGCAGCAGATCATTACCCCTGGCAAAGGCGGCGCTTTCATTCAGGTCGAAATGCGCGACCTGAAGACCGGCAACAAGACGAACGAGCGCTGGCGCACTGCCGATACGGTCGAACGCCTGATGACCGATAACAAGGACTACATCTACTCCTATACCGATGGGGACAATCTTGTTCTCATGGATAAGGAAACTTACGAGCAGACCTTGGTCCCGGCCGAGTTGCTGGGCGAAGCGGTCGCCTTCCTGCAGGACAATATGCAGGTCGAGCTTGATCTGGTCGAAGGCGAGGCCGTCGGCATCCACCTGCCCTCCTCCGTTATTCTCGAAATCGTCGAAGCCGATCCCGTCGTTAAGGGCCAGACGGCCGCCAGCTCCTACAAGCCGGCCATCCTGTCCAACGGCGTAAAGACAATGGTCCCGCCCTTCATTGAAAGCGGCGAACGCATCGTGGTGCGCACCGACGACGCTTCCTATGTCGAGCGGGCGAAAAACTGACGGTCTGACAATCCCATGGCCGCACGCCTCTCCGCCCATCTGACGATTATGGCCAATGCCGCCCAAAAGGCGGCCAAGCAGCTGCTACGCGATTTCAGCGAGGTCGAACAGCTTCAGGTCAGCATCAAGGGTCCGTCCGACTTCGTCTCCCAGGCCGATATCCGGGCCGAGGCGACGATCAAACAGGAACTGACCAAGGCCCGCCCCGGCTATGCCTTCCTCATGGAGGAATCCGGCGCCTCGGGCGGCGACAACTGGACTTGGCGCTGGGTTGTGGACCCGCTGGACGGGACCACTAACTTTTTGCACGGCATGCCGCATTGGGCGATTTCGATCGCGCTGGAGCGTCGCCTGCCGGACGGCACGATCGAAATCAATGCTGCTCTCGTCTATGCGCCTTGCACGGACGAGATGTTCTGGGCCGAAAAGGGCTCGGGCGCTTTCGTCAACGAGCGTCGGCTGCGCGTGGCCTCCCGGCGCGATTTCAGCCAGGCGGTGTTTGCGACCGGCATTCCCTTCGCGGTGACGACGCCGCGGCAGCGCCTGTCTTTCGCCCGCACGCTGAGCACGCTGATGCCGCAGGTGGCGGGCATCCGCCGCTTTGGCGCGGCCTCGCTCGACCTCGCCTGGGTCGCCGCCGGCCGTTTCGATGGCTATTGGGAAATCGGCGTGAAGCCCTGGGATATCGCGGCCGGCATTCTGATCGTGCGCGAGGCAGGTGGCTATGTGACGACGCCCACCGGCAGCGATCAGATCGCGGATGAGGTGGTCGCCGCCAATCCCGTGCTGCATCCGAAACTGCTGGAAGCCGTCGCCGACGGTGTCTCAGCCGCCGGCGGCTGATCCTTACCTAGAAAATCTAGCGTGGCCTCAAGCGTCGGCCGCCCTGCGAAGGGTGGCCGAACTGCTTTCAGATTGATCGGCCGAGCTTCGGCGTTATCAAGCGAATTGACTTGTGAGGCGCAGGAACAGTGTGTGGCACCGTCCAGGCAGTTCCAGGTGGTGCGGCATCAGCCTCGTCGACCATCAACGGCCACCAATAGATAAGCGCACGGATCAGGCCGCTGATGGGCAACTGCCCCCAGCTACCGTCCAGAATGAGCAGAATCAGTTGAGATGCCTTCCATGCCTCAAGCCGAACCGCCGCCCGGAGGATGGCACCGTCACGAGTAACGACCACATAGCGCCCCCGCGATCCCAGAGCCGGCATCCAGTCCTCGTCCGGCGCATTCGCGGCAAACCCAAGCTCCGTGAGTGTAGTTATCCCACCATCTGGTTGCATTTTGGCTATCTTGAGAAGCTCGACGATCCGGGAACCCAGATTTTGGTCGAAAACGAAGGTCAGGCTGCCTTTTTCGACTGCCATGGCCCCTCGAAGTTTATAGCGTCCAGCACCTCTCCAAGACTGAGGCAGTACCAGTCGGCAGTTGTGGTTATTGCCTCCGCACCTCCACCTTCTGCCGCGACCATGCTGGCAACGACCTCCGTGCGAATGCCTTTGGAAGCGATAAGCGGTGCGCCAAACTGCCGAGCAGGTGCGAGGACGACCGCATGGTCTTTCCCGAGCGGCCACCACTCACCTGCGCTATTCCCAGCGAATACGACATCCTTGAATAAGGACGGCTCGACGATGGCATGAAATTGCCGCTGGTCGGACAGGACATCGATCAGGTCTCGTTCCTGTCCCGGCACTGCCAAGTCGATGAAGACGCGGTTACCATCGCTTCGGAACTGCTTTGTTACGAATGGATTCGGACTGCCATAGACCTGCTGCGCCCGAGCGGCAGCGCGCTTAATGGTCGGGAGACCCAACCCACGCTGCCTGAAAGCTTGAACGAGCAAAAGCGTGAGGAGTTGCTCGAAGTCCAGAACACCGTCATGGCCATCATCGTCGGCTTTTGCCAGATACGGGATGGGCGCCGAGCGGCGCAGTTCGCCATCATGATCGTAGGTATAGCCCTCAATCCATCGACGGGCAGTGCGCGCATCAAGATGTGCCAACCGGGCAGCTACCCTCATCGGATATAAGCCAAGCCCCAGAAAATTTTGATTGTCCGGTATCACATACGCCGCATTTCATTGAGGCTGGCCACCCAACCTCGTCACCTAAGCTTTGGTTACCCTGAACCGAAACACAAGTTCTATATGTATCAAGCCAACCCTGCCGTTGGTTTAACCGATCATTCTAATCCTCACGTCATTCATCACGCGGCGGTGGAGCGCGTCCCGACGCCCAGGATCGCCCGCCCGCGCAACCCCGTGATGAGCAGCGTCGCGATCAATCCCAGCAGAGCCGCCAGCGAGAGCCATAGACCCGGCATCGCGCGATCCCCCGTCGAATGAATGAGCTGGGTGCAGATCGCCGGGGTGAACCCGCCGAAGACGGCCGTGGCCAGGCTATAGGCGAGCGAGAAGCCCGTCGTGCGAACGGCCTCCGGCATGATCTCGGCCAGGAAGGGAACGGCCGCTCCGTTATACAGGCCGAAGATGAAGGACAGCCAAAGTTCGGCCAGTAGAAGATGGGTGAAGCTGACATTGTGGGTCAGCCACAGCATCAGCGGATAGGCCGAGACCAGCGCCAGCACCGTGATCGCGAGCAGGATCGGGCGGCGGCCGATCCTGTCGGACAGGATGCCGCCGATCGGCAGCCAGATGAAGTTCGACACGGCCACACACAGCGTCACCAGCATGGCCAGCAAGGGGCTGAGATGCAGCTCATGGCCGCCGAAGGTCGGGGTATAGGCGGTGATGAGGTAGAAGCTCACCGTCGTCATGGTGATGAGCATCATGCCGAGCAACACGATCCGCCAATGCTCCACGAGGGAGACGAGGATCGCCCGGATCGCAGGATGTTTGCGCCGGGCGAAGGCTTCGGTTTCTTGCAACGAACGACGCAGGACGAACAAAAGCGGCACGATCAGGCAGCCGATCAGAAGCGGAATGCGCCAGCCCCAATCCGCCATCTGCTCATGGGTCAGGGACAGGCTGAGGACCACGCCGATGATGGCGGCGACAGCGACCGCCACCTGCTGGCTGGCGGATTGCCAGGAGCAGAAGAAGCCTTGCCGGCCGGGCGGCGCGATTTCCGCGAGATAGACCGAGACGCCGCCGAGTTCGACACCGGCCGAGAGGCCCTGAACGATGCGCCCCACCACGACGATGATCGGCGCGGCAATGCCGATCGTCGCGTAGCTTGGCGTCAACGCGACGAGGGCGAGGCCGACAGCCATCATGGCAAGCGTCAGGATCAAGCCACGACGGCGGCCGTAATGGTCGATATAGGCGCCGAGAATGATGGCGCCCAAGGGCCGCATGAGGAAGCCGCCGCCAAAAATACCCAGCGACAGCATGAGCGAGGCAAAGGGGTTCTTCTCGGGAAAGAAAGCACGACCGATATACGCCGCGTAATAGGCGTAGATCATGAAGTCATACATTTCGAGGAAGTTGCCGCTGGTCACGCGAATGACCGCCATGGCTTTCGAGCCGGACGGTACGACCTCAGCCTGACCGGCCGCCTGATTGATTGTTGCCATCTTCGGCAATCCTCCCTTGGAAAATCCGCTCGTCGTTTTCCTGCCTGCGCAAGGATGCCGTCGGACTTTCGTCGTCAACCTAGGACGAAATCAGACGCAGCGCCACGCGACCCCCCTCCCCGTCACGATCAAACTACCGTAGACCGCAGAGGACATGCGCCGCACACGCCCTCTCCTATTCGCTACCCTCGTCCTGGCCGCACCCTTGCCGGCTGCCGCCCAGGTGACGGTCGACCCTAATGCATTGAACAGGCTGGGTAGCCCGAGCTTGCCTGCGCCGCCGCCACCTGCAACCGGCCATGCGCATAAGCTTGGCACCTCGGCCCATCGCAGGCCGTCTAAACACAGGCATCCCGCGGTGAGCGCCGGGCATAAGACCCACCCGCCGACCGAGGAAAAAACCTTAGCGCCCGCAACGACGCCGGCACCG
Organism: Acidisoma cellulosilyticum; assembly: GCF_020621385.1. GTDB lineage: Bacteria > Pseudomonadota > Alphaproteobacteria > Acetobacterales > Acetobacteraceae > Acidisoma > Acidisoma cellulosilyticum. Next base: position 529,056 of record NZ_JAESVA010000001.1, read on the forward strand.
GCAAAGACAGCGCCCGGCGGGAAACCGCCCGTTGTGCTGCCGCCGGCTGGGGTGAATACCGAGAACAGATCGAATCTCGGCTCCTCCTTCGCGACCGTGCCGGTTCTGCCCGGCGCTGTCCCGGCTTTGCCGGCGCCGCCCAAGATCATCCTCGAAAATCCGGCGACCAAGAAACCCAAGAAGAAAACGGCCGAGCCTCAGCCGGCCGCGCCTCAGGCAGAAGCACCCGCACAGCAGCAGCCCGCGCCGGTCCCCGCCATGCCGGCCTTGCCCGCCGCCGTGCCGCCACCGGCTCCTCAGCCGGCCGCACCTCTGCCGGCTGCACCTCCACCGGCCGCACCGCCACCGGCTGAACTCTCCCCCGCCGCCCCTCAGACAGCGGCCCATGCAAAACCGCCTGTGGCGCCGGCCCCTGCCGCGCCAGCGCCGATCAAGCCGCCTGTCGCCAATCAGAACAACCTGCCGCCGGGTGCCGACCTGCTGACCTTGCCCTATTCGGGCCAGGATACCGACCCCGCCGGCGCCGTCCCTGCGCTGATCCGCGATTTCGTCTCCCGGCACGGCACCACGATCCTCTATATCGTGCGCGCCTATGCCAGCCAGCCGAAGGGCGATGATGATCCGTCGAGCCCAAGGCGCATCGCGCTGACAAGGGCCCAGGGGGTGCAGGCCGCGCTGACCGCTGCCGGCGTCGACCCCATCCATATACGTCTTCTTGCCCTCGGCAATTCGGGCAGTACGCCCGCCGATCGCATCGACCTCATCGCCATGCCGCCTTCGTCAGGGCATAGTAACGCCTCTTCCTCACCGTGAGCGGGTGCTAGCCTCCATGACACGGCCGACCTCTTACCTTATCCGTATGCTGATCTTCCTGGCTGCCGTCAGCGCGGTCGCGATTTTCCTCATCCCAAAGATTAGGATCTTCTTCGCCAGCAATCCGGCGCTGAACAGCTTCATTTTCTTCGTGATGCTGCTGGGGATCATCTGGAATTTGCGGCAGGTGCAGCGCCTTGGCCCGGAAGTCACCTGGGTCGGCGCCTATCAGCGCAGCCGCCAGAAGCTGATGGGCATCACCCCGCCGAAACTGCTCGCCCCCATGGCCCGCATGCTGGCCGCCCGCGCGGACGCAGCCGGGCGCGAGGGCCGCGTCTCGATTTCGACCCAGGCCATGCGCAGCCTGCTGGACGGTATCGGCAGCCGATTGGACGAAAGTCGCGAAATCTCGCGTTACGCCACGGCGCTGATGATCTTCCTCGGCCTGCTCGGCACGTTCTGGGGGCTTCTCCGCACCGTCAGCGCGGTGGCCGATGTCATCCAGGGCATGAGCGTGGGGGGCGGCGATATCAACGCTGTCTTCGACCAGTTGAAATCGGGCCTCGCCGGGCCGCTGGCCGGCATGTCGACCGCCTTCTCCTCCTCCATGTTCGGCCTCGCCGGTGCCTTGGTGCTGGGCTTCCTGGACTTGCAGGCGGGCCAGGCGCAGAACCGCTTCTATAACGAGCTGGAAGACTGGCTGGCGGGCTTCACGCGCCTGTCCTCCGGCGTGCTCGGCGGTGAGGGCGAAGGCGGCAATGTGCCAGCCTATGTCCAGGCGCTGCTGGAACAGACCGCCGAGAATATGGAAGGTCTGCAGACCGTTCTGACCCGTGGCGAGGAAGGGCGTGCGCAATCCTCCCAGGTCTTGGGCACGCTCGCCGACCGGCTCAATACCTTCACCGATACGATGCGGGCCAATCAACAGCTGATGCTGCGCATCGCGGAAAGCCAGCAGGCCCTGGCCCCGGCGCTGCAGCGGCTGGCCGATACGCGCGACAACCGCGCCTCGGACGAAATCGCCCATGCCCATCTCCGCAATATCGAACACGCGCTGCAGCGTTTGATTGCCGAATCCGAACAGGGCCGCGCCCAATCGACCTCGGAGCTGCGCAACGAATTGCGCGTGCTGGCGCGAACGGTCGCCGCCCTCGGCGACGGGGCACGCTGAGCCATGCCGGGCTATCACCGGCGGCGGCAACATAACGGGCTCGACGCCTGGCCGGGCTATGTGGATGCGCTGTCGACGCTCCTCATGGTCACGATCTTCGTGCTGCTGGTTTTTGTGCTGGCGCAGGGGCTGCTGTCGGTCACGCTGACCAGCAAGGACCGCGCGCTGGAGCGGCTGAACCAGCAAATCGCGCAGCTGACGGATATGCTCTCCCTCGAAAAAGGGCGCGCGGCCGATCTGCAGAATAACGTCGCGAGCCTCGCGCATGATCTTGGCGACGTCACCACGGCCCGCGACAGGCTGTCCAAGCAGCTGGCAGCGGCCCAGGCGCAGCTAACCCAGGACAGCGCCCAGGTGGCAACCCTCACCGCCCAGCGGGACAAGCTCTCCGCCCAGCTCGCCGATAGCTCCGTGCAGTCCCAATCGGCGAGTTCGCGCCTGAATGACATGCAGGGCCAGCTGACGCAGCAGACCTCGGCCGCGTCGGACGCGCAGACGCAGCTCTCCACGCTGCAGGCGAAGCTGGCCGAGGCGCAGGAACAGTTACAGCAGGACCAGTCCCAATTGGCCCAGGCGACGGCATTGCTCGCTACCGCCAAGACAGCGAGTGACGCTTCCGATCAGAAGGTGACGGCGCTGCAGTTGCAGCTCGCGGATATGGAGACGCGCGCCAAAGCGGCGGAAGCCAGCCTGGCGACGGCCACCGCCCAACTGGCGCAGGATCAGGCGCAGATCACGAAACAGACCGATCAGGTCTCGGCCGGCGATACCGCCCTGACGAAGCAGAAGCAGGAGACGGACGCGGCCAATGCGCAGCTCGCCCTGTTGAACCAGCAGATGGCCGCGCTGCGGGCGCAGCTGCAGGCGATTTCCACAGCCCTGCAACTGCAGGAAAGCCAAGGCCGGGACAAGGACGCGCAGATCGCCGACCTTGGTCGCAAACTCAACCTCGCGCTCGCCGCCAAGGTGCAGGAGCTGCAGCGCTATCGCAGCGATTTCTTCGGGGAATTGCGGCAGGTTTTGCAGAACCAGCCCAATATCAAGATCGTCGGCGATCGCTTCGTGTTCCAGAGCGACGTGCTGTTTCCGTCGAACAGCGCGGACCTGACGCCTGAGGGCCAGACGCAGATCGACAAGATCGGTCAGGCCATCAAAAGCATCATGACGGAGATCCCGGCCAATATTTCCTGGGTGCTGCGGGTGGACGGGCATGCCGACAGCGTGCCCATCACCGGCGGCCCCTTCAAGGACAATTGGCAGCTCTCGGCCTCGCGCGCGATCGCCGTGGTGCAGCTGCTCATTCTGGACGGCGTGCCGGCGAACCATCTGGCGGCCGCCGCCTTCGGCGACACTCAGCCGATCGACCCGGGCAACACCCCCGCCGCGCTCGCGAAAAACCGCCGTATCGAATTTCGGCTAACCGACCGCTGAATTTTTGGTTTCCATGCTCGATCAACCGCAAAAGCGCCAGGAATGGACCATTGGCCGGCAGCGTATCCTGCAGGCCGACTGCCTGACCGCGCTGGCCGATCTGCCGCCCGAGAGCGTGGATATCTGCGTCACTTCGCCACCCTATAACATCGGCATCGCCTATCGCAGCTATCAGGACAAACTGCCGCGCGAGACTTATCTGGACTGGCTGACGGAGGTCGGGCTCGCCATCGAACGCGTGCTCAAGCCGGAAGGCTCATTCTTTCTCAACGTCGGCAGCACCGGCAACGACCCTTGGATTGCGAGCGATGTGGCCGACACCATGACGCGCGAACTGGTCCTTCAGAACCACATCATCTGGGTGAAGTCGCTCAGTGTCGGTGACGACACGATCGGGCATTTCAAGCCCATCACCAGCAGCCGCTTCCTCAACAACAATCACGAATCAATCTATCATTTCACGAAATCGGGGCATGTGACTGTCGACCGGCTGGCGGTCGGCGTGCCGTTCAAGGACAAGTCCAATATCGCGCGCTGGGGTCATGCCCGGGACCGGCGTTGCGCCGGCAATGTGTGGTATCTGCCCTATAAGACCGTGAAGTCCCGCGCCCAGAAATTCGACCACCCGGCGGGTTTTCCGGTGGAACTGCCCATGCGCTGCATCAAGCTCGCGGGGATCGAAGACCCTGTTGTGCTCGACCCGTTTCTCGGTGCCGGCACAACGCTTGTGGCTGCCGAACAGCTTGGCGTGCGCGGGATCGGGTTTGAGATCGACCCTGACTACGCCGCCCGCGCGGCGGAACGGTTGAGACAAATAGCGGGCGCTTCGTCAGAAGTCTGAGACGACCGGTTCCGTTCAGCACCCGCCTGCCGCCATGTAATCGACCAATAAAGACGCATCAATTGACAATCTCTTGGCACGAATCAGTGAATTTTCATTGAAGGTTTTGTGTCAAAATTCTCTTGATATTGGCCTGACGGAAGAATTCTCACACGGTCGGTTCAACTTAGCGGGAGACTCCCGCCCCCGCATCTGGATGCGTGCCGCAATGCGTCGTACTGAGGTCACAAGGACGACGAGTGACAAGACGACGGGAGGCGGCTTTGAGCGATTCGGCTTTGACAAAAAATCGGCAGATTCTCAGCCATCTGCGACCTTTCAATTTGCAGATTCAAATCCAGGACTCAGTGTATTGGGGGGTTCTTTCTCAATATCGCTGGAATCTCGGCATGTCGGATTTCGACGGCGACATCATTTACGACTACAAAAAAACCCCGTTCGGGACGCTTCAATCGGTTAACGAAGCCGGTGTCATTGTCTATCGCCGCGTGATGGGTGATCCGCGGGGCGGCTTGGTGACATTGGTAGGCACCTATTTCGGCCCGAGCGGCTATTGGGGTGACCCGACCAGCAAGAATGCGGGCAACCACTTTCCGGGCCAACTGATACAATCTGCCCGATATAGCAGACCGTCGGACAATCATATCGTGTTTCAGATTTCGGCCATACGCGCGACTGAAACGAGCACGAATATCGGCCCAGGCAACAAGGTTTCCGCCGGCGTAAAAGGCGGAGGCGACATCGGTGTCGTCAATGTTGAGGGAAGTGGCGGCTACGAACACACATTCGCGACCCAGACCGAAGCCGCGACTTTGGCGGGAAAGCTTATCGGCATCATGTTGGTTTGGGTCAGAAAATGATGCGCCTCGTCATCATGGCTGTGATCGCCTGCACCGGTCTGATCTGCGCTACCGTTGCGCAAGCCGCCCCCAATGCCTCGGCAAGTCTGACCCAGCCAGAGAAGAGCCAAAGCGTCTCGATCCCGACGCAATTGCTCGGCACATGGAAGATATATGCCGTTGCAGGATCAAGCCCGATGTTTTTGCAGGTCGACGATAGCCGGGAGATGATCGGGCGCGAGATCAAGATAGAACCCGGTCAGGTGTCGATTTGGAACGCGATTTCCGGCAAGCCGATATCGGCCGATGAAACGACCGGCACCCTGACGTCGGTCATCTCAGAACCGGGATCCATGAAAAAAGATCATGACTTTCCCGATTCCGCCAAGGTTTTTGACTATGTTTCGATCGGCCTTTCCCATTGCGCCAGCAACGGAACACCGGTGCCCCAAGGCTGCCCATTTCTGTATTTCGCCCTCAACTCCAAGACGGGTGCTGTCAGCTTCGTCCCATTTGCATGGGGCATGGCCTATATGACGCGTATTGGCGATTAGAGCAGATCCCGGCCGGATGGAATCATCTGGCCGGGTGAAGATGCTCGCAAAAACAATAACCTAGAGCGGCACCTGTGAGCGTAAGCGAACTGGAAACGCTTTAGGACTTGCCGCGCCATCCGATCCGGGCGCCGGACCGGGTAGGTTCGCGGCACAAGGCCGCGAATGACGAAAAAGCTTAGCGCACGTAAACCCGGATCTGCTCGCCCGGCGCGCCGGCGGCGACCAAGGCGCCCAAAGTCACGCGGGACGCCGGCACGCCCGCCCCTTGCACAGCGCTCGCCACCTCGGCTGCCTGCGGCGTCAGGGCTTTCGCATCGGTGATCTGCGTCAGCGGCGTGCCGGTCTGCGGCACGGTGGAGACGACGTCGAAAGCGACATCCGGCTTCCGCGATTCGGCATCCTGCACCGCGCCGGTCAGCACCGAGAGGTAATCGGCGGCCGAGGTGCCGGCCGGGATCGTCACCAGCGGCACAAGGCCGGTTTGATCCTGGGTGACCGCAATGGTCGCCGCATTCGGCTTCGGTGGTTTGGCCGCCAGAAGGCCACGGCCGGGCGGCGCGCAGGACACGACCAGAAGCGCCGCCGCGCCGAGTGCCAAAAAGCTCTTCATGGAAACCGCCTTCACGCGACGCTCATACGGGTAAAATCGGCCAGGCCGACCTGCCGGGCGGTCGCCCGCTGCTCCGCGCGCAATATGGCGCGCAGATCGGCCAAAGCCTTGGCAAAATCCTGGTTGATGACGATGTAGTTAAACTCGCCCGCATGCTCCATCTCGCCATGGGTCGAGGCCATGCGGCGGGCGATCTCGGCCTCGCTATCCTCGCCGCGCAAACGCAGGCGCTGCTCCAGCTCCGTGAGCGACGGCGGCAGCAGGAAGATGCCGACGACATCCGGCCCGATCGCCTCACGCATCTGGCGAAAGCCCTGCCAGTCGATGGTGAAAACCATGTCGCGTCCAGCGGCGAGGGCCGCTTCCACAGGGTCGCGCGGCGTACCGTAGAGGGTTTCACGACCGAAGACATGTGCCCATTCCAGCAAGCCGCCGCTCTCGCGCAGCTGCTCGAACTCTTCCTGCGCGCGGAAATAATAGTGCTTGCCCTCGACCTCACCCGGCCGGGGGCCGCGCGTCGTCACGCTGACCGAGAGTGCGAGGTCAGGCTCCTCCGCCAGCAGCGCGCGGGTCAGGCTGCTTTTGCCGGTGCCCGAGGGCGCGGCGATGACGAAGCAGAGACCGCGGCGGCGGATGAGCGGTTCGGCAGAGGATGTCTCAGTCATTCGACGTTCTGAACCTGTTCGCGCAGCTGTTCGATGACGGCCTTGAGGGAGAGGCCAATCGCGGTCAAGGGCACGGAGGCCGACTTGCTGCATAGCGTATTCGCTTCGCGATTGAACTCCTGCATCAGAAAATCGAGCTTCCGGCCGACCAGCACACCCTCGGCCAAAAGCGTCCGGGCGGCGTCGATATGGCTGGCGAGCCGGTCCAGCTCCTCCCGCACGTCGGAACGGCTGGCGAGAAGGGCGACTTCCTGCGCGACGCGATCCTCCGGCAGGCTCATACCCTCGGCAAGCAAAGCGCGGACATTCTCCAGCATGCGCGCGCGCTGCAGCCGGGGCTGGTCCTCGGCCGCAATCTCAGACTCCGTGCGCAGGCGGGCGATGTCGTCCAGGAAGCCGGTCAGCACTGTATGAAGCCGCGCCCCTTCCTCAAACCGCCCGCGTTCCAGCTGCGTCAGCGCCTCCATAAAGCCCGCCACCACGGCGGCTTTGAGTTCAGGCGTCAGCGCGGGCAGGCCGCCAGACTGCGAGGCACGCAACACGCCGGGCAGGCCCAACAGCAGTTCCGCACGGAGCGGCGGGCTGCCAGGGATGCGGCCCGCAATCTCCTGCGCCAGTTTCAGCACACGCTCCAAGGCCTCGGGATCGGGCGCGGCGGCCCCCTGCTCCTCGGCCTTCAGCGACAGATTGGCATTGATGCTGCCGCGACGCAGGCGCTTGGTCAGCACCGGCCGCAGTTCCGCTTCCACCGCTTCCCAGCCGGAGGGCATACGAAAGCGCAGCTCCAGCCCCTTGCTATTGACGCTCCGAATATCCCAGGACCACGCGACGCCCGTGCTCACCGTGCTGGCCGCCGCACCGAATCCGGTCATTGAGGCCAGGGTCTGCTTTTCATCCATCCACGTGCTTCTATTGCGAAATCGTGCTTTGGCAAATCCAAGCTTTCGTCAAAGGTGCGGCAATGGTGTTTCGGCGGGTTCTTATTACCGGTGCCTCTTCGGGTGTCGGCCGCGCTCTGGCGCTGGCGCTCGCCGCCCCCGGCGTCACCCTCTTTCTCGGCGGCCGGGATGCGGCGCGCCTGGAGGAGACGGTGCGGGAATGCCAATCGCGCGGCGGCCAGGCCCTTCCCCACGCGCTATCGGTCACCGATGCCGCTGCGATGCAGGACTGGATCGGCGGTGCCGGGCCGCTCGACCTCGTCATCGCCAATGCAGGCATTTCCGGCGGCACGTCGGAAACGATGGAAAGCGAGGCGCAGACGCGGGCGATTTTCGCGACCAATCTGGACGGCATGCTCAATACCGTGCTGCCGGCGATGGCCGTGATGGCGGCTCAGCCGGTGGGTGAGAGCGGGTTGCGCGGACAGATCGCGGTGGTCGCCTCCGTCGCGGCCTTCCTGCCCGGACCCAGCGCACCGGCCTATTGCGCGTCCAAGGCGGCGGCCGATTATTGGGTGGTGGGCGCCGCACCCTCCGCCCGTGCCCAAAGGATCGCGCTGACCAGCCTTTGCCCGGGGTTCATCACCTCCCCCATGACGGCGACCAACGACTTCCCGATGCCAGGGATCATGAGTGCCGAGCGCGCGGCAGGTCTGATGCTGCGCGGCATCCGCGCGAAGCGGACGCGCGTCATCTTTCCGCTCTGGGTCGGGACGGCGGCGCGGCTGGTGGCTCTACTACCGGTCTCCTGGCGGGAAGCAGCCGCACGGCGCCTGCCGGCCAAAAAGGCGCTGTTAGCCTGACCTCAGCGCATCCTTCGCCCAGACGGGTAGATCCCCGGGATGAACAATGAACAAAAAGTCTGGGACGACAAAAATAGAAAAAGCTCGCTAAATTACCGTCATCCGCGGACTCGTTCCGCGGGCCTACCCGATGCCGCCAGCAAAACCTCCGCTGCGAACCAGCGATACCAGCAACACGGCCTTGTCACGCAACGCTGCGGGCGAAAGGTTCTATCTCTGATCCTCGGTCGCGGAAGGAATCCAGAGAATGAACGCCCCGCCCATCGCCTATGTCTTTTCTGTCCTGCTGCTGGTGGCCGCCGGGCTGATCGTCAAAGCCAGTGGCGCCGCTGCCTTCGGCATCGCCATCGCCGTCATCCTTGTCCTCGGCGCTGTCACCATCCCGTCCTGGCTGAAAATGACGGACCAGTGGAATCGCGCCATCATTCTCCGGCTCGGGCGCTACCGCGGCCTTGGCGGCCCTGGGCTGTTCACCCTGGTCCCCTTCCTGGAAACCATCGCGACCGTGGTCGATCTGCGTATCCGCACCACCGAAATCCGCGCCGAGGAAGCGCTGACGCGGGACACGGTCTCCATCGCCATGGACGCCATCGTCTTCTGGCGCGTGGTCGACCCCATGCGCGCCGCGACCGAGATCGAGCATTACCGGCTGGCGGTGGAGCGCGTGTCCCAGACCAGCCTGCGCGAGACGATCGGCAATCACGACCTCACCCAGCTTCTGTCCGATCGCAAGACAGCCGATGAAGAATTGCGTCACAGCATCAGTACCAAGACCAGCGTCTGGGGCGTGGAAGTGACCTCGGTCGAGATCAAGGACATCGCCATTCCGTCCTCGCTGCAGGATGCGATGAGCCGCCAGGCCCAGGCGGAGCGGGAGAAACAGGCGCGGGAGACCCTGGCTTCGGCCGAGATCGCCATTGCCGAGAAGGTGCGCCAAGCCGCCCGCATCTATGCCGCCGATCCGGTGGCCTTGCAGCTGCGCCAGATGAATCTGGTCTATGAGATGAACAAGGATCGCGGCACGACCATCATCATCCCAAGCGATCTTGCCAATAGCCTCGGCAGCATCGCCGCGGCAGTTGCCCAGAAGGGCGGAAATGGTATGAACAATCCCAGACAAGGCCCTGAACGGGCCGCGCAAGAAGAGGATCGTTCATGACTGAAACCGCGCGTTTTTTCACCCAGGCCGAGCCCATCCGCTTTGAAGGACAGGACAGCCGCAACCCGCTCGCCTTCCGCTGGTACGACAAGAACCGCATCGTGCTTGGCAAGACGATGGAAGAGCAGCTGCGCTTCGCGATCGCCTATTGGCATTCCCTCGCCTGGCCGGGTGGGGACCCGTTCGGTGGCGAAACCTTCCTGCGTCCCTGGATGCATGGGTCGGACGAGATGGCGCTGGCCAAGCATAAAGCCGAGGTCGGCTTCGAGCTGTTCCGCCTGCTGGATGCGCCCTTCTTCTGCTTCCATGACCGCGATGTGGCGCCTGAGGGCGCGACGCTCGCCGAGAGCAATCGCAATCTTGACGTGATCGCCGATATTTTTGCCGAGAAGATGGCGACTGAGAAGGTGAAGGTGCTGTGGGGCACCGCCAATCTTTTCTCCAACCGCCGCTTCATGGCGGGCGCCGCCACCAACCCGGACCCCGATGTCTTCATCTATGCCGCCGGTCAGGTAAAGCACGCCATGGACGTGACCAAGCGCCTGGACGGCGCCAATTACGTGCTGTGGGGCGGCCGTGAGGGTTATGAGACGCTGCTCAATACCGATCTGGGTCAGGAGACGGAACAGCTCGGCCGCTTCGTCTCCATGGTCGTCGACTACAAGCATAAAATCGGTTTCAAAGGCGCGATCCTGGTGGAGCCGAAGCCGCAGGAGCCGACCAAGCATCAGTATGACTATGATGTCGCAACCGTCTACGGCTTCCTGAAGCGCTTCGGTCTGGAAAACGAAGTCCAGGTCAATATCGAAGACAATCACGCGACCCTCGCGGGCCATACCTATGAGCATGAGATCGCGACGGCCGTGGCCCTCGGCATCATGGGTTCGCTGGACGTCAATCGCGGCGATCGCCAGTCCGGCTGGGACACGGATCAGTTCCCGAATGACCCGACGGGCATGGCGCTGGGCTTATATCACCTGCTGCAAGGCGGCGGCTTCAAGACCGGCGGCTGCAATTTCGACGCGAAGATTCGCCGCCAGTCGATCGAGCCCGATGATCTGTTGATCGGTCATGTCGGCGGCATGGATGTCTGCGCCCGCGCCCTGCTGATGGCGGCCGATATGATCGAGGACGGCGTGCTGCCGCAATTCGTGGCCGACCGCTACAGCGGCTGGCAGGCGCCGGAAAACCAGGCGATTCTGAAGGGCGAGCGCAGCCTGGAGGATGTGGCGAAACTGGTGGACGAAAAGGGCATCAACCCGAGCCCGCGCTCCGGCCGTCAGGAATACCTGGAAAATCTCGTCAATCGCTATCTTTGATTAGAGTCCGTCAGGTTTGGGTGGAAACGACCCCTTGCCCCGTCATGGCCGGGCTTGACCCGGTCATCCAGTCCTTGGGCGCCCCAACGAATGGATGCCCGGCTCTGGGGCCGGGCATGACGATATTAGGGACAAGCTTCAGTTAAAATCAGACAAACTCTAAGCGCTGACGCGTTTCGCTGAAGATTTCGGGTCGGTCCGCGGGTCAGCCCGCGGATAAGGATTGCTTGACTGTCGTCCCCGCGCTTGTCGCGGGGATCGACCCGTTTCAGCAAACCAAAGTTACGGCGCGTCGACCATCACGATCTCGCAATCGTCCAATGCTTCGAAAACGAGACTGTCTTCGTCAGCGACGGCGATGCCGTCGCGCTCGGCCGCATAAATGCCATTGATCAAAACTTTGCCGCTGGCCGGCACAAGATAAAGATGCCGGTTCCGGTCTGGACGGTATTCGATCCTCTGGCCGGATGTGAGCGTGAGGCCCAAGACGCGCGCACCGCTGCGCAGCGGTGCCGCCTCCTGATCCTGCTGAAATCCGCTGGCGAGAATCACAAACTCCCCGGCCCGGTCAGATTTCGGAAAGCGTCGGCCGGTCCATTCCGGCTGGCCACCGCTTTGCTCAGGCTTGATCCAAATCTGGAAGAGATGCGCCGGCACGCCGTCCGCATTGTATTCGGAATGACGAATCCCGCTGCCAGCGCTCAATACCTGCACCGAGCCCGCTTCCATCCGCGCACTGTTACCCAGGCTGTCGTCGTGGATGATGGCGCCTTGGCGTACAAAGGTTATGATATCGATATTGGCGTGGGGATGAGCCGGAAAGCCCGCGCCCGGCGCGATCTCATTATCATTCCAGACGCTGAGCGCGCCCCAGCAGTCGCGCTCCTCCTCCTGATAATCAGCAAACGAAAAATGATGACGGGTCTTAAGCCAACCGTGATGCCCGCCGCCCAAGGTCTTGTAAGGCCTCATGTCGATCATGGCGTTTCTCCCATGGACCAGCATGCCACCGGAGTTCGTCTGATCTCAAAACAAAAAGGCCGGTCTTGCGACCGGCCTTTGCGAATTCACTGTCTCGTGAAGAGAGTTCTGAATTCCTCCGAAGATTTAGGCGAGATAGGCGGGGCGCTGGCTCGGAAGAACTTCGCTGTTACGCGCGAGATAGGCCGGGCGCTGCTGCGGGGAAACCTGCTCGTTGCGAGCGAGGTAAGCCGGGCGCTGGCTCGGGAGAACCTCGCTATTGCGGGCGAGATAGGCCGGGCGCTGGCTCGGCAGAACCTCGCTGTTGCGGGCGAGATAAGCCGGGCGCTGCTGCGGGGACACCTGCTCGTTACGGGCAAGGTAGCCAGCCTGCTGGTTCGGCATCACAACCTGATTGGTCGTGCCCGAAGGCTGTTTCGCGGAAACATTGTCGGCCATCGCCGCGCCGGTCAGACCCAGCGTCACAGCAGCCACTGCAGCCATCAGGATCGTTTTCATCTTAATCTCCAAAATATGTTTGCCGTTAATCCAGTTACGGTCGGCAGCGGCGATGGGTTTCAGTCATCGCGTTCTGTTGTGATGGAGATACGACTACGCTCAGTCTGGCAGAACTGACGGCGCCAGCATGTTATTCATGCTGAAAATGTTTGAATTACCCCTTAAAGACGCTCACCTCTACGTGATATGACATTAAATCATGGCTGGATCTGTCCGCCTTGCATAGGTAGAGGCACGCCGGTCGTCATCGGCAGGCTGAGCGGCAGGCCGCGTTTCACGCGCATGGCAAGATAGGCGAAACATTGCGCCTCCAGAAAATCACCGTCCCAACCGACTGATTCAACAGGATTTACCGGGACGGCCAAGGTTCGCGCCAAGGCCGCCATGATCGCCGGATTACGCCGACCGCCACCGGTGATCAGCCAATGCTGCGGCCTTTGCGGCAGCCGTGTGGCCGCGACCGCTGCGGCCGTGAAAGCCGCGAGGGTCGCGGCCCCGTCAGAGGCAGACATGCCGCGAATGTTATCCAGCAATGCATGGAAGGACAGACGGTCAAGGGATTTGGGCAGCTCCCTTTCGAAATAGGAATGGCTCAGCCAATGCCTGAGCATATCCGCATCCGGTTTGCCCTCTGCTGCCAATCTGCCGTCGGCATCGAAGGCCTGTCCGGTATGCTGCTGCACCCAATCATCCAGCAGCGCATTGCCGGGACCGGTATCGCAAGCCGCGATCGACCCATCCGCACCGAGATAGGTGACATTGGCGACGCCCCCGATATTCAGAATGGCGAGCGGCTTCGGCAATGCCGCCGCAAGACCGCTATGAAATAGCGGCACCAGCGGCGCCCCCTCCCCGCCTGCCGCAACGTCGGCCGAGCGGAAGTCATAGGCAACGGGCCTGCCGAGGGTTTTCGCCAGCCAGGCCGCGTCACCGATCTGCCAGGTACGCCTGCGCTGCGGTTCATGCAGAATCGTCTGGCCGTGAAAGCCGATCAGATCATAGGGCGCATCCAGCGCGCGGACGGCGTCCGCATGCACCTCCGTCAACCGCCGGCTGACCGCCAGAAGCTGCGGGTCATCGGCGACCAAGGTCGGTGCAAGGTCCAGAAGCTCGCGGATCACCGCCCGCAAGGCGGGTTCATAGGGGATGGTCAGCGCCGGACCGAAGGCCCCCACCTGCTCGCCGTCCGTCTCCAGCCAGGCGGCGTCGACACCGTCCAGAGAGGTACCGCTCATCAGACCAATCACACGCAGCATTCCGCCCGCTCCTGTCCCGTGCTAGCCCAAGGCCCCAATCTTCTAAGTTACGCACGGATAGGCTCGATGACGAAAAGCGGATTCCTGACGGAAGCCAAGGCACGCGGCTTTGTCTTTCAATGCACGGACGAGGCAGCGCTGGACGAGGCGCTGCTGACCAATTCCGTCGCGGGCTATATCGGCTTCGACCCGACCGGCAATAGCCTGCATGTCGGGCATATGGTGCAGATCATGCTGCTGCGCCTGCTGCAGAAGCACGGCCACAAGGCGGTCGCGCTGCTGGGCGGCGGCACCGCCAAGATCGGCGATCCGTCCTTCCGCGAGGAAGCGCGGCAGTTGATGACGGATGAGACGATTGCCGAGAATATCGCCGGCATCCGCCGCAATATCGAACCTTTCCTGACCTTCGGGGAAGGCGAGACCGATGCCATCATGGCGAATAACGCCGATTGGCTGGACAAGCTCGGCTATATCGAATTGCTGCGCGAAATCGGGCCGCATTTCAGCATCAGCCGCATGCTCGCCTTCGACAGCGTTAAGTCCCGCCTGGACCGCGAACAGGGGCTGACCTTCCTGGAATTCAACTACTCCATCCTGCAAAGCTACGATTTCCGCGAGCTCAACCGCCGCCATGGCGTGAACCTGCAGATGGGCGGGTCCGACCAATGGGGCAATATCGTCTCGGGCGTCGATCTGGTGCGCCGCACGGATGCGAAGACCGTCTATGGCCTCACCGCGCCGCTGATCACCACCGCCTCCGGCGCCAAGATGGGCAAGACCGCCAAGGGTGCCGTCTGGCTGACGGCCGAGCGCACCTCGCCCTTCGACTATTGGCAGTTCTGGCGGAATACCGAGGACGCCGATGTCGGCCGCTTCCTGAGGCTGTTCACCGCCCTGCCGCTGGACGAAATTTCTCGACTGGAAGCGCTCGGCGGCGCCGAAATCAATGAGGCGAAAAAGATCCTGGCGACTGAGGCGACGGCGCTCTGCCATGGCCGGGCGGCGGCCGAGGCCGCAGCCGAGACCGCGCGACTGGCTTTCGAGGAGGGTGCGGCCGTCGATACCCTGCCGACCGTCACTGTGCCGGCCGCTGAGCTTGGGGCCGGCATTCCGGCCTTCGCGCTTCTGGTTCAGGCCGGCATGGCGGCAACCAATGGCGAGGCCCGCCGGCTGATCCGTGGCGGTGGCGCCCGCCTGAACGATCTTCCTTTCTCCGAGGAAGGGCAGCTTGTGACGGCCGACGATCTGCGTGACGGCGCGCTGAAACTGTCGGCAGGCAAGAAGCAGCACAAACTCATCCGCACGGAAATCCCCCAAGTGGAAACGAATAAAAGAAAAGGATTTCGCTCCTAATGACGCAGGAAGAAATCACTGCCTGGGCTTTGAGCAATGGCTGGCAGATGATCGCCGGCAATCTCAGCCTGACCAAGCCCCGCCTGCATAAGGAGGCGATCGTCCGCATCGTCCTGAAGGCGACGGTCGCCAATCTGGAAGTGAAGAAGCCTGCGGGAAATAAGTGGGAGAAGATCGCCGGTGCGGCCTATGCCGCGATCGAGCCTGACGAGGAAGACGGCCCGCCGCGCGGCTTGGGTTTTGAGACGATCCCAAGCTTTTCGATGCTCATGCAGGCGAACAAGGATTCGCAAACCTTTGCGAAGCTGAAATAGGCGCCTCCGCCGCCAGGCCTTATCCCCGCGCTTGTCACGGGGAACTACACGTTCAGGCGCCGCGAGGGTTAGACCCGCAACGCGTAGAGGGACAACGCGAAACTAGAACAAAATAAGAACATACTGTAACCTCGCTCCATGCCTTATGTGGAGCTTCAGGTTACCTCGCACTATTCCTTCCTCCGTGGCGCGAGCGGCGTGGATGAACTGGTCACGACGGCCAAGGCGCTGGGTTACACGTCCATCGGGCTGACGGACCGCAATACCGTCGCCGGCATGGTCCGGGCCTATCTGGCAGCCCGGGACGCCGGGCTCACGCTTATCCCCGGCTGCCGGTTGGATTTCACCGACGCGCCCTCCCTTCTCGTCTACCCGAAAAACCGCGCCGGCTGGTCGCATCTCTGCCAGCTGCTGACGACGGGCAAGGCGCATGGGTTCAAGGCGACCGAGCGCGCCGGCACCTGCCACCTGCATCAGGCCGATCTGGCGGCTGCCTCCGCAGGCCTGATCGCGATTTCGCTGGTGGAGGCGGATAGCGCTGACCTCGCGGATCATCTTGTCTGGCTGCGGAAGACCTTCGGCCGGGACGCCTATCTCAGCCTCTCACCCCGGCGCCTGCCGGGGGAAGCCGTGCGGCTGCATGCTCTGGCGACGGCCGGTCGTGCGGCCCGCCTTCCCCTCATCGCAACCGGAGATGTGCTGTATCACGCACCCGAACGACGGGTGTTGCAGGATGTGGTGACAGCCATCCGCACCCATCGGCAGATCGACGATGTCGGTTTTCTGCGGGAGCGCTATGCCGACCGTCATCTGCGCACACCGCAGGAAATGGCGCGGCTGATGCGGGCCTATCCCGAGGCGATCCGCAATACCGAGGCGCTGGCGGAAACGGCAAAATTCGACCTCACCGCCATCGAATATCAATACCCAACCGAAACGACCATCCAGGGCGAGAGCGCGCAGGACACCTTGTCCCGACTTGTCTGGACGGAAGGCATCCCCTTTCGCTATCCGCAGGGCGCTTCGGCAGCCATCATCAAGCAGATCAAACACGAACTCGCGCTTATCGAGGAATTTGACTACGCACCTTACTTTCTGACGGTACATACGATTGTCCGCTACGCACGCGGCGAAGAGATTCTCTGCCAGGGGCGCGGCTCGGCCGCCAATTCCGTCATCTGCTATGTGCTGGGCATTACCGAGATTGATCCTATCGACAGCAATCTCCTCTTCGAGCGTTTTCTGTCAGCCGCACGGCGCGAGCCGCCCGATATCGATGTCGATTTCGAGCATGAGCGGCGGGAGGAGGTCATTCAATGGGTCTATGACCATTACGGGCGACATCGCGCGGCGCTGTGTGCGACCGTCATGCGCTATCGCACGCGCGGCGCGGTGCGGGACGTCGGCAAGGCACTGGGCCTGACGGAGGATGTCACGGCCGCACTCGCCGGGCAGACCTGGGGCTGGTCTGAAGACGGCATCACGGATGAGGAAGCCGCCGGCATCAATATCAACGCGCAGGACGACCGCATCCGCCTGACGCTTGATCTATCAAAAATATTGATCGGCTTCCCGCGCCAGCTGGGCACGCATCCCGGTGGTTTTGTGCTGACGGAGGACAATCTGGCCGATCTTGTGCCGATCACGCCCGCCGCGATGAAGGATCGTCAGGTCATCGAATGGGACAAGGATGATATCAACGCGCTGCGTTTTATGAAGGTCGATGTTCTGGGCCTCGGCATGCTCGGCTGCATGCGCCGTGCCTTCGAACTTCTCGATGAGCATTACGACGAAACGCTGACGCTTGCTTCGATCCCAAAAGAAGACCGCGCAACCTATGCGATGATTTCCAAGGCCGATACGCTCGGCACTTTTCAGATCGAAAGCCGGGCGCAGATGTCCATGCTGCCGCGCCTGCGGCCGCAGACTTTCTACGATCTCGTCATTCAAGTCGCGATCGTGCGACCTGGTCCGATCCAGGGCGACATGGTGCATCCCTATCTGAAACGACGACAGAACCCGCAGGACGTCACCTATCCTACCGCCGCATTGGAACGCGTTCTCAAAAAGACGCTCGGCGTGCCGCTGTTTCAGGAACAGGCGATGCAGATCGCCATCCATTGCGCTGGCTTCACGCCAACCGAGGCCGATCAGCTGCGTCGCTCCATGGCGACCTTCAAGATGACAGGCGGGGTTTCCAAATTCCGCGACAAGCTGATCCAGGGCATGCTGGAACGAGACTATAAGCGGGAGTTTGCCGAAAATACCATCCGGCAGATAGAAGGTTTCGGCTCCTACGGTTTTCCTGAAAGCCATGCGGCGAGTTTCGCGCTCATCGCCTATGCCAGCGCCTGGATGAAGTGTCATCACCCGAATGTCTTTGCGGCGGCCCTGCTCAATAGCCAGCCCATGGGATTCTACGCACCTGCGCAGATCGTGGAGGATGCAAGGGTGCATGGTGTGGAGATCCGCCCGGTCTCTGCCGTTCATTCGCGCTGGGACTGCACGCTGGAACAGACGGCTGAACGCCGCCACGCGCTGCGGCTTGGGCTGCGCATGGCCAAGGGATTGAGCAATGTCGATGCGGCCCATCTCGTCACTGTCCGGGAAGCGGCCCCTTTCACCTCGGTCGAGGATCTGGCCGACCGCACCGCGCTCCCCCGGACAGTCCTGGAATATCTGGCCGGCGCCGATGCCTTCCACGAATTCGGGCTGGATCGCAGGCGCGCGCTCTGGCTCATCCGTGGTCTGGCCGACAGCGCCCTGCCGCTGTTCACGGCGCGCGCCGCGGGTGCGGCGGAGCCCGAGGTCAAGCTGACGCCGATGACCGAACCGCGCGAGGTGGTGGAGGATTATCGCAGTACCGGCCTGTCGCTGCGCGCGCATCCCTTGTCCTTCCTGCGCCCCCACCTCGCCCAGCGCGGTATCCGCCCCTGCGCCGATCTGCGGCATCTGCGTGATGGCCGTCGCGCGACACTGTCCGGGCTCATCCTCGTGCGTCAGCGCCCGGGCTCGGCCAAGGGCGTGATTTTCGTGACCATCGAGGATGAGACGGGTTTCGCCAATGTCGTCGTCTGGCCGAGCATATTCGAGGCCAATCGCCCGACCATTCTCGGCGCGCGGATGCTGGCCGTTCATGGCCGCGTCCAGAAAGAAGGCGAAGTCATTCACCTGATTGCCGATCGGGTTGAAAATCTCTCCCCTCTCCTCGATCATTTGAGCCTGAAGGACGAGCATTTCCCACTGCAAACCGCGCGCGGCGACGAAGCAAAACATGGCGGCGCACCGGACCACCGCACCGTGACCAGCCGCGCGCGTTCTGCCTTGCGCGTGCCGACGCGGGATTTTCGCTGACAGACAAGGCAACCGACACTGATTCGAATGGCAGAATGTCAGACCTTGGCGGAAAAGATAGAAAAGCCACCATTCCTTTGTTGACCCATATCGGATCATTTTTTGTCCCGAACGCATCAGCCTGCCGTGCGTCAGTCGCGCGACAGGGGCAGCCCCGCCAGAAGTGGAGCGTAAGCGGCGAGCCTGCGGGACAGGAACTCCGTGAACAGCCGCACGCGCTTCGTCTTGCGTGTCTCCCCCTGCGTGAGAAGCCAGAGCGTTCCATACATGTGCAGGCCAGTGCCCGGCACTCTGACCAGCAAGGGGTCGGCATCTCCGACGAAACACGGTAGTGTCGTCATCCCGATCCCTTGCTGAACCGCGACGATCTGTGCCTCGATATCCGTGCTCCTGAACGGAACCGCCGTGGTACGAACCTCACCCTCATGCGCCCAATTCGGGACGCCATACATGCTGACGACGATCCACCGGATGGGGTCGGACGCGCCCGCACGCCAGGCGGCCAGTCGCTCGCGAGACATATAGACGGCGCCGAACAGCTCCGGTCCCTTCAGGCCGTGAAGATTGAGCGGCAGGGTTTTGCGGTCGTAAACGACGCGGATCGCAACATCGGCCTCCCGGTTGGTCAGATTTGCCAACTCACCGGACGACAGGATGTCCATCTCGATATCCGGATGCAGACGCACGAAATCGGCGAAGTCCGGCATGAGCAGATGTGTCGCGAGGGGCGGCGCCAGCGTGACCCGCAGAA
This sequence comes from Acidisoma cellulosilyticum, assembly GCF_020621385.1. Classification (GTDB taxonomy): domain Bacteria; phylum Pseudomonadota; class Alphaproteobacteria; order Acetobacterales; family Acetobacteraceae; genus Acidisoma; species Acidisoma cellulosilyticum. The sequence goes on from NZ_JAESVA010000001.1 coordinate 548,709, forward strand.
GCCCGCGCACGCTCTGGTCGCGACCGAAGACGCGCGTCTCCAACTGCAGCGACGACGCTTCCATCTGGCCCGCGAGTTCGAGAACCTCCTCGCCTGCTTCCGTCAGGCGGTAGCCCGAGGGTCGCTTTTCGAACATCTGCGCCCCGAGGCGCTCCTCCAGATGAGCGATACGTCGCAGCACGGTCGCGTGATTCACCCCGACGCGCTCGGCGGCAGCCCGCACCGAGCCTCCGCGCGCGACGGCAAGAAAGTAGCGAACGTCATCCCAGTCGATCATGGTGCAATCCGGCACCGCGCGATGCGCCTTTTAAAGCCCTTGTTCAACGCCATCGACCGTCCTCTCGGCTAAGGGCAGCACAGGCCAGGATCATAGTCGATGCCGACAGGCACGGCCATATTTCGAATGGCGGACAACCTCGTCATGGCTGGCGCCGGCTGTTCAACCGGATCGATTTCGCACCACCGATGTGCGCGCTTCTGCACTCAACGCCTGATGCCGGCAGACCTATGTCGAGGGTCTCGGGGGCTTCCCCGAAGGACCAAGTTTGAAAGGAAAAGTCATGGGAAAGCTGGACAGCAAGGTTGCCGTCATCACGGGCGGATCGAGCGGCATGGCGCTGGCGAGCGCCAAGCGGTTCGTCGAAGAAGGCGCTTATGTTTTCATCACGGGTCGGAAGCAGGCGGCGCTCGAGGAGGCCGTCAAGCTGATCGGCCGGAACGTGACCGGCGTGCGCGGCGACGCGGCCAATCTCGACGACCTCGACCGTCTGTTCGACACGGTCAAGCGGGAGAAGGGCAGGATCGACGTGCTGTACGCAAGCGCCGGCACGGGCGAAGCCGTCCCATTGGGCGAGATTACCGAGCAGCATTTCGATACGACCTTCAACCTGAATGCGCGCGGCACGCTGTTCGCGGTCCAGAAGGCGTTGCCGCTGTTCAACGATGGCGGGTCGATTTTCATGACCGGGTCAGTGGCGTCCATCAAAGGCTTTCCGGGTTACAGCGTGTATGCGGCGAGCAAGGCGACGTTGCACGCCTTCGCACGCGGTTGGCTCAACGAACTGAAGGGCCGGAACATCCGGGTGAATGTGCTGCACCCAGGGCCGATCGCCACAGCGATGCAGGACCAAGTTCTCACCGCGGAGGCGAAGCAGATGTTCGAATCCCTGATCCCGCGCGGGAAGATGGGGCTTCCAGAGGAAATTGCGGCAGCCGCGCTGTTTCTCGCCTCAGACGATTCAAGCTTCGTGAATGGGGTGGAGCTGTCCGTCGACGGCGGCTTCTCGGCCATCTGAACGATCGTGGAATCAACGTCAACACAGATCGGAGACGCACCATGAGCTACGCAATTGTAGGGTTCGGCAAGATAGGCCAAGCCCTCGCCCAAGCTTTCGCCCGTAAAAACATCGATGTGACCGTGGCCGGCCGCCGGCTGCCCGAGGCTTTGGCGTCGCAGGCCCGGGCGATTGGACCCAGGGTCGTCGCCACGTCACTGCAAGATGCGCTCGCGGCCGACACGATCATCCTGGCCGTGCCGTTCGAGGAGCATCACGCGGTGGCGTCGGCCCTTCCGAACTGGGGAGGCAAGACGATCATCGACACCATGAACACGTTAGTTTCCCCTGAGGAGCTGGATGGCCTCCCGTCCTCCGCCTTCGTCGCGAAGGCATTCACCGGCGCGAAGGTCGTGAAAGCCTTCAATCACCTGATTGCCGCCAAGCTGGCTAGCGACCCGGTCGTCGAGGGCGGCCACCGGGTCGTCTTTCTGTCGAGCGACGACGAGGACGCGACCGCTCCCGTGGCGGCCTTGGCCAAACAACTCGGGTTCGCACCCGTCAAGCTGGGAAAGCTCAACGAGGGCGGAGCGCTGGTGCAAGCACGCGGCGGTGTTTGGGGCCAGCTCATCTTCCAGGATGTATTCAAGAAGGAGCCGTAATCGATCCAGAGCGTTTCCTGTTCGCTTAGGCTCACAGATACCGCTCTAGATTATTGTTTTTGCGAGCATCTTCACCCGGCCAGATGAGTCCATCTGACCGGGATCTGCTCTAAGACCGTCTGATTTGGCCCGAGAGATACTCGGCCATCCATACGCTCAATGACAACGACGGGAAGGTGTCCCCGGGCCTCACGCATAGGGCCTTTGCTCCAAAATCGAGTGTCACGGAAATTTCTGCCGCAAGCCCGACATGATCACGGCGTTTGGTGCCTTATTCGCCCGCCGCCGCAGGAGCCGCTTTTGCCCGCCCGCTTTGCTTCCATCGTGCCCGTCCTGCTCGGCGTTCTGATCGCGGAAGTCGCGCTTGGGATGATGACGACGCTCATCCCGATCGATCTCGCGTCGCATGGGCTGAAGGCCAATGCCATCGGGTTGGTCGGATCAGGCTATTTCGTCGGCTTCCTCATCGGCACGCTGACCTGCGCGCGACTGGTGCGCGCGGTCGGGCATATTCGCGCCTTCGCGGTCTTCCTGGCGCTCTCCGCCGATTGCGCGCTGCTGATGACGCTGACGCATAATCCGCTGGTCTGGACGGCGCTTCGCCTCATCATGGGCTGGCAACTGTCGGGCATGTTCCTGGTCGCGGAAAGCTGGCTGAACGACAAGACGGACAATGCGACCCGTGGGCGCACCTTCGGCGCCTATCTGCTCATCTCCTGGGGTGGGGCGGCGCTGGGACCGCTTGCCTATGCCTGCCTCAAGACCGCCGACCGGTCGCTGATCCTGGTCGGCGTTGGCTTCGCAACCGCCCTGCTGCCCATGGCGCTGACCCCGGTTTCCAATCCGCCGCTGGGTGAACGCAAGCGCATCGGGCTGATGCGGCTGTTCAATATCTCGCCCATGGGCACGACCTGCGTGATCGCCTCGGGTTTCGTCAACGGGTCCTTCTATACGCTTGCGCCGATCTATCTGGAGCGGCACGGCATTTCCGCCAGCCAGATCCCGACCTTTCTCTCGGCCTCGCTGATTGCGGCTCTGCTGGTGCAATATCCAGTCGGCATGGCGGCGGACCGCTTCGGCCGGCGCCCGATCACGGTGGCGGCCCTCGGCCTCGCCGTTCTGACCAGCCTGCTCTTCGCGCTGCTCGGCGGTTCGGCCTTCTGGGTTCTGGTCGTGCTCGGCGCGGTCCTGGCCGGCGTCACCGCACCGCTCTACGGGCTTGGCGCCGGTCAGACGAATGATCGCGTCGCCCGGTCCGATTATGTCGCGGCGAGTGGCGGGCTGCTGTTTGCCTGGGCGGTCGGCGCCAGCGCGGGACCGCTGCTGGCGGGTGTGGTCATGACCCATGCCGGCGCCAATGCGCTGTTTTACTTCCTCGCACTGTTTCTGCTGCTGCTGTCGGGCTTCACCCTGCTCCGCATCCGCAACCGCGCCGGGGTCGAGACGGAAAGCGCCTTCATCCCCGCCCGCGCGGCACCGACGCAGGTCCCCGAACTCGACGAACCGCTGCCGGTCAGCGAAGAGGTGTCATCTCAGGACGAAGGCGCGGCCGCGGAATCCGAAGACGCGCCCTCTGACGATGAAACCGGGCGCGGCAGCAGCACATAAAGCTGCCCGGCCGCGTTCATCGCGCCCGCGCCGACAGAGGCTTTGCTGCCCGAGCCGAAGAACAGGTCCGCGCGCAATGGCCCGGTAATGGCCGAGCCCAAATCCTGTGCCACCGTCATCTGCTCCAGCGGCGCATGCGTGACGGGGTCCGTCGTCACCATCCAGACCGGCGCGCCGAGCGGCAGATAACGACGGTCGACCGCGATGGAACTGCCCGGGGTCAGGCTGACACCCAGAGCGCCCGGCGGGCCGGCGCCGTCCGGCAATTGCGGCGCGGTGCGGAAGAAGACGTAGGAAGGATTGGCATCCATGATCGCGCGGGCCCGTTCGGGATGCGCTTCCAGCCAGGCGCGGATGCTCTGCTCGGTCACGTCATTCGGCGCCAGCAGCTTCTGCTGCACCATGATACGGCCGATCGGCACATAGGGCCGGCCGTTCTTGCCGGCATAGGTTACGCGCATGATGCTGCCGTCCGGCAGGTCGATCCGCCCTGATCCCTCGATCTGGAGGAAAAAGGCATCGACCGGATCGGCGACCCAGGCAATAGCCAGATCGTCCGGATTCAGCGCGCCATTCTCGATCTGGAATCGGTCGAAATAGGGAACGACGTGATTGCCGTCCAGGCGGCCGATGGCGGTCTTGCCCGCAGCCTTCGCCGGATCGAAGGCGCCGAGGTCGATGGTGACGAGATCAGGCGGCAGGCCCAGAAGCGGCGTCTGGTCATTGGCGTCACGCGTGGCGGAGCCCTGCACTTCCGGCTCATAATAGCCCGTGATCTTGGCCGCCGAACTGCCGCCTTGCGTCACCAGATAAGGCTGGAAATAGGTCTGAAAGAAATTACGCGCGCCCCCGTCATCCGCCGGCGGCACGCTTTTGGCGGCGGAACAGACACCACCCCACAGAGCCGCCTTGCCGCCAAGGCTGGCCGCCACGCCAGATCCGCCCAGCGCCTGATCGGGTGGAAAATACTGGATGCGCTGGCAGCTGGCGACGAAGGCGGCAAGTGCCTGGGATGGCTTGGCCGCTGGCCACCCCGGCAATTGGCTCATCGATACGGGCTGGAACGTCGCAGACCCCGTCGTGGAACCGCTTGGCAAGGCGCAAGCCGAGAGCGCCGCCAGCGAAACACCGGCGAGCATCGCCCGCATCCGACCCATTCGCCGCACAGGAAACCTCAAGCGCTACGGGCGGCGGCCAGGCGCCAGGTCTGATCGCGCATGGAAAGTTCGCGCTCGAAGGTCCAAAGATCGGTGATCTCGGTCAGCGCATCGGCACCGGCGATCGGCTGACCGTCCTTGTTCGACGTCATATTCACCTGATCGGAGACGAAGCGCAGCGTGATATCGGCGACCGTGCCGGTGAGTTCCACGGCGACGATGGTGGCCGTCGTGATCTCCTTGATCTCGGTGCGCTGGGTTTCTCCGCTCGTCTCCCGCCCCGCGATCGCCATCTCAAAAGCGCGATAGGTTTCGTCCGTCAGAAGAGAGCGGAGCGTCACGCGGTCACCGGCCGCGAAGGCCGTGACGATGGTGCGAAAGGTATTTTCCGCCGCTTCCAGGAAGCGGGCCGCGTCGAAACCCGTATCGACGCCGCGCAACCGCCGCAGCTGTTCGCCGAGCGGGGAATTGAGGTCCGGCAAAGGGCGGACAGGGCGCGGCGCCACAGGCTCGGCGCGTCCGTCGATCACGGGTCCTTTCGCGTCGCGCGGGGCCGCGTTGTTGCGCGGTCCGGCAGGGGCTGCCGGCCGGGCACGCCCCTCGAAACCGGTGCGGCGACCAAGAATGCTCCTCAGCCGCAGGACCAGAAAGGCTGCGATCAAGCCGAACAGAACAAGATCGACAGGGAACCCGCCGGAAAAATTCATGAAACCCCAACCTTGGGATATGGCCGAACGGCCCTACCCATGCCAATGCAGGAAGACATAGGCCGCCGCTCGCCGCATCGCAACCAAGCGCACGAAAGCCGAGGTTTTGTCTCCCCGGCTGCCCGGATGGTCCGGACCACTTGAGTGAGATAATGTCAGGTCAGACGACGCTAAAACCTGAATCTCGCTTCGGTTAATTTAGAGGCCGATTGAGGCTTAGGGTCGGTCTACCCCGCAGTCATCGGCCGCTACGACGTCTATAAGGTTAGCATGATTCTGATCCGCCATGGCCAAAGTGAATTCAACGTCCAGTTTGCGGCCAACCGCGTCGACCCGGGCATCGAGGATGCGCCTTTGACGGCGCTTGGACAGGAACAGGCGGAGGCTGCCGCCAAGACGCTCGGCCATCTCCGCATCACCCGCATCATCTCGTCGCCCTATACCCGCACCCTGCAGACGGCCGCGCCCTTCGCCCGGCATTTCGGCCTGCCGGTCACGATCTCGCCCCTCGTTCTGGAGCGCTATGCCTATTCCTGCGATGTCGGCCGGCCGGTCTCCCATCTAACTCAGGCTTGGCCCGAACACGATTTCGGTGATCTGCCCGATATCTGGTGGCCGGCCCAGACCGAGAGCGAGCGCGCCACGCTTGCCCGCGCCGGCAAATTTCATGTCGAAATGGCCGCACAGCCGGATCATGAGGAAACCCTCGTCGTCAGCCATTGGGGTTTTATTCTCGCCATGACCGGGCGCAGCGTGACGAATTGCGAATGGGTCGTGCTTGAGCCCGATGCGGATTTTATGGCTCGGGGCTGATCGTTTCCAATATTGATCGTTGCCCTTACAGTTTGAACACGCCGGCTCTGGCGCGGGACACACCCCGATGCTAGGGCAACACAGACAAGACCAAGAGAGAAAGCCATGTCTCAGCAAACCCCCGAAGCTGCCACCGCACAGCCCGTTGCCGCCCCTCTGGTGGTGAACGCGCAATATGTGAAAGACCTCTCCTTCGAGGTCCCAGGCGCACCGCAAATCTATTCGGTGCTGCGCTCGGCCCCTCAGGTTGCCGTCAATCTCGACGTGCAGGTGAAGCGCCTGGCGGAAGACCAGCTGGTCTTCGAAGTGACGCTCGTCGCCCGCGTCGAAGCGACCAAGCCCGCCGATATGCCCAGCAATGGCAATGACGGCGGCCCCATCGTCTTCCTGGCGGAGCTCTCCTATGCCGGTATCTTCACGCTGAACGGCATTCCCGACAATCAGGTCGAGCCGGTTCTGATGGTGGAAGGCCCCCGTCTGCTCTTCCCCTTCGCCCGCAACATTCTGGCCGATGTGACGCGCGACGGCGGCTTCCCGCCGGTTCTGCTCGGCCCGATCGACTTCCTGTCGCTGTGGCAGCATCGCCGCAGCCAGGCGGCCAATGCCGCGACCGCGACCCCGGTCGGCAATGCCTGACCAGGCTTGACTGACCGAGAGGGCTTCATTCGCTGATGGCGATCCTCTCAGGACAAGCGCGACTGGCCGGCGTTATCGGCTGGCCGGTCGCGCATTCCCGCTCCCCCCGGCTGCACGGCTTCTGGCTCAACCGTCATGGCATCGACGGTGCGTATTTGCCTTTGCCGGTGCGTCCCGAGGATTTCCAGACCGCCGTGCGCGGTCTGGTCGCTTCCGGCTTTGCCGGCGCCAATGTCACCATTCCCCATAAAGAAGCGGCCTTCGCCGTCTGCGACCGGGTCGATCCCTTCGCTCATGCGGCCGGCGCGGTGAATACCCTCGTCTTCCAAGACGGGCGCATCACCGGAACCAATACGGACGGCATCGGCTTTCTGGAAAACCTGCGCCAGCACGGTATCGACCCGGCGGCGGGCCCTGCCCTTCTGCTTGGGGCCGGCGGTGCGGCGCGGGCTATCGCGGCGGCGCTGCTTGGCCTCGGTGTCGATGTCACGCTGACCAATCGGACGCCTGAACGGGCCGAGGCAATGGCCCAAGCCCTGCCCGGCTGCCGCACCCTCCCCTGGGCCGCGCGGGAGCACGCGCTGGCGGACCAGGCGCTGACCGTCAATACGACGTCGCTCGGCATGACCGGCCACCAAACGCTGATGCTCGACCTCGGCCGAGCCGCAGCGACGACGGCGATCGCCGATATCGTCTATGTGCCATTGGAGACGCCGCTGATCGCGGCGGCGAAAACACGCGGCTTGAAGACGGCCCCCGGCCTCGGCATGCTGCTGCATCAGGCCGTTCCCGGCTTCGCGGCCTGGTTCGGCGTCACGCCGGTCGTCGATGACGCGCTTTACGATTTCGTCGCCGCCGATCTGCTGCCCCGCCGTCGGTAACTTAGCCTTCGACGAAAACAAGGACGACCGCAGGTCTTGAAGGTCATCGGGCTAACCGGCGGCATCGGCATGGGCAAATCGACCGCCGCCAAGCAATTCCGACGTGCGCATATCCCGATGTTCGACGCCGATGCCGAGGTCCATCGCTTGCAGGCACGTGGCGGCGCGGCGGTCGCCGCGATCGACGCGGCCTTCCCCGGCACGATCCGGGACGGCGCGGTGGACCGCAGCCTGCTGCGCGCCAAGCTGATCGCGGAGCCGGCTGGCTGGCGCGTGCTGGAACAAATCATCCATCCCCTGGTCCGCGCTGCGCGCCGCGCCTTTCTGGCGCGCTGCCGCCGGCAGGGCGTGCGCATCGCCGTGCTGGATATCCCCTTGCTGTTCGAAACCGGTCCCAATCCGGATATCGACCTCACCATGGTGGTCTCCACCTCCACGGCCAACCAGACATCGCGGCTGCGCAAACGCGGGCGGATGACGGAGGTCGAGATCGCGGCCATTATCGCGCGGCAGATGCCCGATTCGGAAAAGCGCCGGCGGGCAGATCTCGTCATCCGCACCGGCCTGTCCCGCCGTCACGCCCAAGCCCGGATCGCCCGGCTTATTCAGGAGCTTCGGAGATGATCCGATCCGTTCTCTTCGATACCGAGACCACCGGGCTGGACCCGCGCGACGGTCATCGCGTGATCGAAGTGGCGGCGCTGGAGCTCATCAACGACCTGCCGACGGGTGTGCATTTTCACCGGCTGATCCACCCAGAACGCGACATTCCCGAGGATGCGAGCCGCATTCATGGCATCCTGCTGGAGCATCTGAAGGACAAGCCGCTGTTCAAGGCGGTGGCGGCGGATATGCTGGCCTTCATGGGCGAGGACGAGATGCTGGTCGCCCATAACGCGCCCTTCGACTTCCGCTTTCTGAATGCTGAACTGACGATTTGCGGCCTGCCGCCGCTTGGCGCGCATCGCATGGTCGATACCCTGGTCATGGCCAAGACGCGCTTTCCCGGCATGCCGAACAGCCTGGATGCGCTATGCCGCCGGTTCGGCATCGATCTGTCGGAACGCACCTCCCATAACGCGCTGCTCGACTGCAAGCTGCTGGCGGAAGTCTATGTCGAGCTGACGGGCGGCCGTCAGCGCGGCCTGTCACTGGCCGTCGAAGACGGCGGCAATGCGGTCGCGCAATATGAAGCGAATGACGGGCGCGTCAGCCGGCCCATTCCGGTCAGTGCCGAGGAAATCGAACGCCACGTGGCCTTCATCCAGCGACTGAAAAGCCCGATCTGGCTGAAGGACGTGGAGACCGAGAAAGCGGCGGCAGCCGGTTAGGCGCCGTCAGAAGTCGCTACAGCGGCCGTTCTTTTCCCAATCGCCGAACCGCGTCGGCTCGGGTCCTGTCGGGCCGCCGAATTCCTTCGGCATGGCGGCCTTGGGGTCCACAGGCGGTGTGTCCTGCGGCGGCGGCGGATCGTCCTGGGGAATGGGCTTGGGATCTGACTGGGTCATGCAATAGGACATAGACCGACCGGAGCTGCTGGCAAGGTCTGGCTGTTTTGTGCCTGGCGCAACGAATCGGATATGTCGCAGCGGCAGCTGGATATCCTACAGTCCGCCCATCAGCGAGGGAGCGTCGCATGCCTCTCTATATCAAGGACAATGAGACAGCGCGGCTCGTCGCGGAACTCGCGGCGGAACGCGGCATCACTAAACAGGCGGCGGTACGGCTTGCGGTTAAGGCCGAGTTGTCGCGGACGGCTGCAAGCTTGCCGTTGCGGCAGCGGATGTCGGTCTGGCGCGCCCAGCACCCACTGCCTGCAGCGACAGGCGACAGAGCCGATAAGGCGTTTTTCGACAGCTTGGACGGCGAGGGAGAATGATCTTCGTCGATGCCTCGGCCATGATCGCGCTGATCATAGGAGAGGCTGACGCCGACGATCTGGTAGACCGGCTGGCGCGTGATCCGCAACGCAGCTGCTCAGCTCTTTCGGTTTGGGAAACCGTGGCAGGTCTTTGCCGCAGCCATGGCCTGGCGGTTCCGGCGGCCGATAGGCTTGTGCGCAGCTTTCTGGACTTCAACGATATCGCGTTCATCGACATGGGCGAGACCCAATACGGTGCAGCCATTCAAGCATATGCCCGCTTCGGCAAAGGACGTCACCCGGCCGGCCTTAATATGGGTGATTGCTTCGCCTATGCCTGCGCCAAAACACAAGGCGCCACATTGCTGTTCAAAGGTGATGACTTCCCACAGACCGATATCCAGGCGGCCTAAGGGGACGCCGCACCGGACTGGGTCGACTGTTTCGCAACCGCCTCGGCCATGGCTTGCAGTTTCGCGAGCTTGGCGTCGTAGCGGATGGCGAGAGCCCGGCCCCAGGCATCGGCAGCGGCCGATGCATCGCCAAGATTGGCTTCCAGATTGCCCAATAGAACGAATCCTTGCCGCGCCTGATCGCTTTTCGGGTCGAGCGTCGCGATCTTGGCCTGCAGCATGCCGAGCATGGCGCGGTCCTGCATCATCTGCGCCTGAGCCGCTTGAATACGGGGCGCCAGCGGCGCCGCCGGCAGCAGCGGCGCACCCTGCGGCAGATAAAGCGCCAGGGCCAAAATCGGGATCACCAGGACCAGCATCGCCAAGCGGCAACTGAACCCGGATCGGCCCGTGATCGTCTCCTCCGCCAGGCCGCCGGCGGCGAGCAGGCGCCGCTCGATCTCCAGCTTGGCTTCCGCCTGTTCGCGCGGCTGAAAGCGTCCCCGCGCGCCGTCCTCGGCCACATCCTTCAACTGTGCGCGATACAGGGCGAGCGCGCTTTCCCGCCGGCCAAGCATGACCGTGCCGCGCTGCGCCCAGATGACCGGTGACAGGATGATGAGCGACAGGATCGCAAACCCGAGCCAGATCATGAGCGGAGCAATGCCTCAAGCCGCGCCTTTTCGGCGGGCGACAGTGGTGCCGGGGCAATCGTCGCGGCTTCCCGCCGCTGCCGACGGAAGGCCAGCAAGGCGATCATCGCCCCCAGCAATAGCGCGATGACCGGACTGCCCCACAGCAGCACCGTCAGCGGTTCGAACGGCGGCTCCAGCAGAATGAAGCTGCCGTACCGCTGCACCATATAGGCGGTGATTTGCTTGTCCGTGCGCCCAGCCACCACCTGCTGGCGGATGATGGCGCGGATATCCCGCGCCAATCCAGCGTCGCTCGCTTCGATGCTTTCGTTCTGGCAGACGAGGCAGCGCAGATGACTGCCGATCGCTTCGGCCCGCGCCTCCATGGCCGGGTTGGAGAGAAGCTCGCTCGGGTCGCTGACCGCAAAAGCGGGCGCGACCTGAAGCAGCAGCGTCAGCAGCCCAGCGGCGAGGCGCAGGCGCTTCACGCGCCGATCCGGCGCAGCAAAGGGGTCAAATCCTCGTCGACCACCCTCTGTGTCAGCGCACCGGCAAAGCGCCAGTGAACGAGGCCGGCCGCGTCTATCAGATAGGTTTCCGGCACGCCATAGACGCCCCAATCGATTGCGACGCGCCCCGGCTGGTCCACTGCAATACGGGCGTAAGGATTGCCGTTCTGGCTGAGGAATCGCTGGGTATCGGCCTGCTTGTCCTTGTAGGTGATGCCCCAGATCGGCAAGCCGTTTTTGGCAAGCTTGTTGAGCATGGGGGCGTCTTCCAGGCAGGGCACGCACCAGGAGGCGAAGAAGTTCACCAGCATCGGGCGACCCGGATTCTGCAATTCCGCCCCCGTCATCGCGACGCCGCCGTCCAGGCCCGGCAGCGAGAAATCCGGCACTTTTTTGCCGATGAGCTGGCTCGGCAGGCTATGCGGATCGAAATTGCCGCCGGCCATCCGTCGCAGCATCAGCGCCCAGCCACCGCCGACCAAGGCCAGCACCGCCAAAGGCGCGCCGAGCAGAAGGCGTCGCCCAAGAACAGATTTTTGAGGGACCTGCGCGCTCATTCCGCGGCGACCTTCATATCGGCGGCGCGTCGTCGTGCGAGCCGGACCGGTGCGCCGATGCGCAAGCGGCGGTCGGACAGGGACAAAGCGCCGCCGAATGCCATGATGAGCGCGCCGAACCAGATCCAGGGTGCCAGCGGGTTGACGTGGATCCGCAGCACGATGCCACCGTCACGCTCGTCACCCAGCGCTGCGTAGAGGTCGCGAAAGCCATTGGTCCGAATGGCGACATCGGTCGTGGTCTGCTGCTGCAACGGGAAGGTGCGGCGCGCGGGATACATCGTCGCTATCGCCTGACCGGTGCGGGCGTCGGTCACGGCAAGCGTCGCGATGCGGGCGGTGAAGTCGCTGCCGGCCCCGCTGGTCAGTGAGACCAGCCGCCAGTCATAATTGCCGACCTTGGTCGTATCGCCGGGATGCAGCAGAACGATGCTGTGACTGGCGAGCGTCATGCCGACCATGCCGGCGACCGCGACGCCCAATCCCGCATGAGCGACGGCCGCGCCGTAGCTCGCCCGCGGCAGACCGCGCAGCCGCGCCCAGGCTGTGCCGATGGGCTGGCGGAACAGCTGCGAGCGCTCGACGATTTCGGCGAGCGCCGACAGCACCATCCACAGCGCCGCGCCAAAGCCGACGGCCGCCCAGCCGAGGCGGCCGTAGAAGCCGACCAGCACGACGATCAGAGACGCGAGCGCCGCCCACCAAAGTCGCAATAAGGCGGGTGCGACCGCCGCGCGTTTCCACGACAAAACGGGGCCCAGGCCCATCGCCGCCATCAGCGGGGCGGCCAGCGGCACCACGGTCGAAATGAAGAAGGGCGGCCCGACGCTGATCTGCTGATCGAAGATCAGCTGCACGAAGGGCGGATACATGGTCCCGGCCAGGACCACCGCCATGATGGAGCAGAGCAGGATATTGTTCAGCACCAGCGCGCCTTCGCGCGACAGCGGTGCGAATAGCCCGGCCGGCTGCAACACCGGCGCGCGCCAGGCGAACAGCAGCAGCGACCCGCCGATGACGAGGCCGAGCAGCGCCAGGATGAACACACCGCGCGTCGGGTCATTGGCGAAGGCATGGACGGAATTGAGCAGACCGGATCGCACCATGAAAGTGCCGGCGAGGCTGAGGGAGAAGGTCGTGATCGCGAGCAGCACGGACCAGATCTTCAGCGCCTCCCGCTTCTCGACCACGATCGCGGAATGCAGCAGCGCCGTGCCGGTCAGCCAGGGGAGCAGAGAGGCATTCTCGACCGGGTCCCAGAACCAATAGCCGCCCCAGCCGAGCTCGTAATAGCTCCACCAGGAACCGAGCGCTATGCCGCTCGTCAGCAGGCACCAGGCGCCCAGCGTCCAGGGGCGGACCCAGCGACCCCAGGCGGCATCGACCCGGCCTTCAAGCAGGGAGGCAACGGCAAAGGCGAAGGCGACCGCGAAGCCGACATAGCCGCTGTAGAGAATGGGCGGATGGAAGGCGAGGCCAGGGTCTTGCAGCAGCGGATTGACGCCCTGCCCTTCCGATGGCGGCGGCCAGATGCGGCCCAGCGGGTCGGAGACGGTCAGCGTAAACAGAAGAAAGCCGCAGGAGACCAGGCCCAGGACGCCGATGACGCGAGCGCGGAGCGCGGACGGAAGATTGCGCCCGAAAACGGCGACCGCCGCCCCGCAGAACGAAAGAATAAGGCACCAGAGGAGAATGGACCCCTCATGATTACCCCAGGCGCCGGTGATTTTGTACAGCAGCGGCGTCCGCGCGCTGGAATATTCCGCGACATTGATGACGGAAAAATCCGAAACGATGCCCGACCAGACCAGGGCCAGAAAGGCGAAACCCACGGCCATCGCTTGAGAGAGCGCCAGGGCCGGCGCGGCCGCGATGAAACGCGCGTCGCCGCGATGCGCGCCCCAGATGGAGATGATCGCTTGTGATAGCGCAATCACGACAGCCAGAGCGATGGCGAAATGGCCGAGTTCAGGGATCATCGCGCTATCGCCTCAACCACCGGCGGCCTTGGTCGCGGCAGTCCGCTCCAGGCTGCCGTTAAAGGCAGCCGCCGGCGGCGGCTGGCCGGTGGCTGGATTCCACAGCCCGTCCTTTTTCAAAGCGGCCTCCACATCCGGTGGCATATAGCTCGCGCTATGCTTGGCCAGAACCTCGCTCGCGCGGAAGGTGCCGTCCGGCGTCATGGCGCCGACGGCGACGATGCCTTGGCCCTCCCGGAACAGATCCGGCAAGGGACCGGCGAATTCGGCCAGGACGATATGGCCGGCGCCGTCGGTGACGCCGAAGACGACACCGGGCTGTCCGTCGATCGTCCTGTCATGCAGCGTATTCTGTGCGACCAGCCCACCCAGACGAAAAACCCGACCCGGCGCGGGGTGCTTGGCCAGCACCGCGCCCGGCAGCATGAAATAGACGATATCGCCTGAAAAGGCGGAGAGCGTCAGTGCGGTGGCACTGCCGAAAGCGACAAGGCAGACGCCGACAAGCCAAAGCCGGCGGCGCTTGCGCGTCATCATCGGGCGCGACGCCTGGCGGCGCGGGGGGATGCGGCCTCCACGGCGGCCAAGCGCCGGCGGGCGCTACCGTGGCGCATCCAGGCGCCGACCCCCAGGCCCAGCATGGCGACAAGGACAATGGCGTAGGAGGCGATGATATAGGGTGCGTCGGTCAAGCGGCTCTCTCCTCGGCCGAGCGGGCGCGGGCCGAGAGCAGGCTGCGAATGCGCCGCTCCATCACCGCCGCACGCAGGCGCGCGATGACGATCGCCGCGAATAGCAGCGTGAAGCCGAGCGCTGAAACCAGCAGCGGGTCCAGCATGGCGGCCGGCATCGTCGTCTGGCTAAAAATATGGATGCTGTCGGGCTGGTGCAGCGTATTCCACCAATCGACGCTGAACTTGATGATCGGCAGATTGACGAGCCCGACCAAGGCCAGGATGGAGGCCGCGCGAAAACCGCGCTGCTCATTATCGAAGGCCCGGATCAGTGCGATATGGCCCAGATACAGAAAAAACAGCACGAGAACGGAGGTCAGCCGCGCATCCCAGACCCACCAGGCGCCCCAAGTCGGCTTGCCCCACAGACTGCCGGTGATGAGGCAGACCGCTGTGAACACCGCGCCGACCGGACCGATCTCCATGGCTGCCAGATCCGCCAGCGGATGGCGCCAGACGATGGAGAGCAAGCCGCATAGGCCCAAGGACGCATAGCCCATGGAGGCGAGCCAGGCCGAGGGCACATGCACATACATGATGCGCACCGTATCGCCCTGCTGCCAGTCCGGCGGCGAAAAAAAGAACCCCCAGACCAGACCGACCGCTGTGACCAGAATGGCGACAGGGACCAGCCAAGGCAGTACACGACCGGAGAGCCTTAGGAATTGCCCGGGATTGGCGAAACGGTGCAGGCTGCCCCCCGCAGGCGTCCTGGGCAGCGATGTGCTGAAAGCGTCCACGGACCTCTCCATAGCGAAGGCAAGCCTGGGTTTGAAGGCACAATCACCTCGTCTACACTGGCATGCGTTACACAGGAGACGGACCAGACCATGCTTTTTGCCATTAACAATCTCGACAAGCCCGATAGCTTCGCTCTGCGTGCCGCAACGCGGGAGACGCATCTGGCCTATCTCGACGGCTTTCTGTCCCAACTCGTGATCGCGGGTCCGCTGTTGAACGCGGAAGGCCAGGCGATCGGCAGCCTTATCGTCATCGAAGCCGACAATCAGGCGGCGGCGGAAGCCATCGCAGCCCAGGACCCCTATGCGATCGCGGGGCTGTTCCAGATCGTCACCGTGACCCCCTATCGGGCGGTCTACAAAGATCGTGCGCGGCTCGGTTAGACCAAAGCCATGACCGCTTATTGGCTGATCAAAAGCGAACCTGATGCCTTCAGCTGGGACCAGCAGGTGGTGAACCGAGTCGAACCTTGGACCGGTGTGCGCAGTCATCAGGCCCGCAATAATCTGAAAGCCATGAAGACAGGCGATTTCGCCTTCTTCTACCACTCGAATATTGGCCGCGAGATCGTTGGAATCGTGCGGATCGCCCGCGAATACTATCCGGACGCGACGGCCGAGTCCGGCGATTGGGTCGCGGTCGATATGGAGGCCGTCGGGCCGATGCCGCATCCGGTGACGCTCGCCACCATCAAGGCCGACCCGGCTTTGGCCGACCTCGCCCTAGTCCGCCTCTCCCGCCTGTCGGTGGCGCCCGTCAGCCCCGAACATTGGGCCTATATCTGCAAATTGGGCGGCTGGAAGGGGTGACAATTTGGCGTCACCGAGCGCCCGGCTTGACGCCATCGCCTCACGAAGATTGACTCGGCGTTACACACCGGGCTAACCCCCCGCCGCATTACAGCGCCGTCGTCGGCCGATCATCCTGGCGTAAGCTGATCTCCGTCGGCCCCCTGCGGGGCCCACTCCTCAAGGACAGTCAATGGTCGTTCGCGCTTTCATCTTCCCCGGACAGGGAAGCCAGTTCGTGGGCATGGCTCAGGATCTGACCGCTGCCTTCACCACAGCGCGTGACGTGCTCGCCGAGGTCGATGAGACCCTGAAGCAGCGCCTCTCGAAGCTGATGTTCGAGGGACCGGCCGACGAGCTGACCATGACCGAGAATACCCAGCCGGCGCTGATGGCGATGTCGCTCGCTGTGCTGCGGGTGATCGAACAGGACGGCGGCGTGCAGCTGACCCAGGCGGCCGCGATGGTGGCCGGCCATTCGCTGGGCGAATACAGCGCCCTGGCGGCGGCCGGCGGCCTCTCCATCGCCGAGACCGCTCAGCTGCTGCGTCTGCGCGGCAGCGCCATGCAGCAGGCCGTGCCGCCCGGCGAAGGCGCCATGGCTGCCCTTCTCGGAACCGACCTCGATCAGGCGAACAGCATCTGTGCCGAAGCGGCGCTCGACCCCGAGACCGGCAAAAAGCAGGTCGTGCAGCCCGCCAATGACAATGGCGGCGGCCAGGTCGTGATTTCAGGCCACAAGGCCGCGGTCGAACGCGCGGTCGAAATCTCCAAAGCCCGCGGCATCAAGCGGGCCATGCTGCTGCCCGTCTCCGCGCCCTTCCATTGCGCGCTGATGGCCCCGGCGGCCGACGCCATGGCGGACGCGCTGGCGGCGGCGACGTTGAAGGCACCGGTCTTGCCCGTCATCTCCAATATCTCCGCCGATAAGGCGACCGATCCGGCCGAAATCCGCAAACTTCTGGTGGAACAGGTGACCGGCATGGTGCGCTGGCGCGAAAGCGTGCTCGCCATGGCCGAGATGGGCGTCACCCATTTCGTCGAGCTCGGCGCCGGCAAGGTTCTGGCCGGCCTGGTGCGGCGCATCCTGCCCGATGCGACCACGACCTCGATCGGCTCGCCAGCCGATATCGAAGCCTTCCTGAAGTCGCTCTGATAGCGCGGCCGAAAAAGTAAAACGGAGAAAAACCCGTGTTTGATCTGAGTGGAAAGACCGCGCTTGTCACCGGCGCCTCCGGCGGCATTGGCGGCGCCATTGCCCGTGCGATCCACGCCCAGGGCGGTTCGGTCGCGCTGTCCGGGACTCGCCGCGAGGCACTCGAATCCCTTGCCGCCGAGCTCGGCGAGCGGGTCGCCGTCTGCCCGGCCGACCTCCGCCAGGCTGATGCCGCCGATGCGCTGGTGACAGCGGCTGAGGGCGCGCTCGGGCCGCTATCGATCCTCGTCAATAATGCCGGCTTTACCCGCGATATGCTGGCGCTGCGCATGCAGGACGCCGACTGGCAAAGCGTGCTGGACGTCGATCTGTCTGCCCCCTTCCGCCTGATTCGCACGACCTTGCGCGGCATGCTGAAGCGCCGGGCCGGGCGCATCATCAATATCGCCAGCATCGTCGGCGTGACCGGCAATGCCGGCCAGGCCAATTATTCCGCCGCCAAGGCCGGCATGATCGGTATGACCAAATCCTTGGCCCAGGAAGTC
Organism: Acidisoma cellulosilyticum; assembly: GCF_020621385.1. Lineage (GTDB taxonomy): Bacteria > Pseudomonadota > Alphaproteobacteria > Acetobacterales > Acetobacteraceae > Acidisoma > Acidisoma cellulosilyticum. The sequence goes on from NZ_JAESVA010000001.1 coordinate 566,344, forward strand.
GGCAGTCGCGGCGTGACGGTGAATGTCATCGCGCCCGGCTTCGTGCAGACGGCGATGACCGATGTGCTGAACGATGACCAGAAGTCGAAGCTGCTTGGCTCCATCCCGCTCGGCCGCATGGGCCGGCCCGAGGATATCGCGGCCGCCGCCGTCTATCTTTCGTCCGAGGAAGCCGCCTGGGTCACCGGCGCCACGCTTCATGTCAACGGCGGAATGGCTATGATCTAGGGCGTTTCAACCCTTGCACGACGGGACAAGTTTCCCGTAACGCGTTGCCAATCCCGCCAGACTGCGGATACTTGACGCAGTGCAGTTGGCGGGTTCCGCAAAACCATGCTAAGCGCGCCGCAATCCGGGCTATAACCCTCGGGCCGGCGCGGATTATACGCCAGGCGCCCGGGCGGGCCCGGGCGGTATCGAAACCACTAGCCGTCACGCAGGAGTATCGAGGTCCATGAGCGAAGTCGCCGACAAGGTGAAGAAGATCGTTGTGGAGCATTTGGGCGTGGAGGAGTCGAAGGTGACTCCCGAGGCCTCCTTCATTGACGATCTCGGCGCCGACAGCCTCGACACGGTCGAGCTTGTGATGGCTTTTGAGGAAGCCTTCAGCGTTGAGATCCCCGAAGACGCCGCTGAGAAAATCAGCACCGTCAAGGACGCGATCGACTACATTGAGAAGCAGAAGGCCGCCTAAGGGCGCGCTAGCTACTATGACAGGTTTACGAACCACCGAGTTGCGGCGGGTCGTCGTCACGGGCATGGGCATCGCATCCCCCTTGGGGATCGGTGTCCCGCACGTTTGGCGCCGGCTGATCGAAGGCCAGTCCGGCCTCGGCGCAATCCAATCCTTCGACACCAGCGATTTGCCGGCGAAGGTTGCGGGTGAGGTCCCTATCGGCAAAAAGGCCGATGGTGCCCTTGATCTGGCCGAATGGATTCCGGTCAAAGACGTCAAGAAAATGGATCGCTTCATCCATCTTGGCATGGTCGCGGCCATCGAGGCCGTGGAGGATTCCGGCTGGGTGCCGCAGACCGACGAGGACGCCTGGGGGACCGGGGTCATGATCGGGTCCGGCATCGGCGGTCTGCAGTCGATCTATGAAGCCTCCGTGCAGGTCCATGAAGGCAAGGTGCGGCGGCTGTCGCCGTTCTTCATCCCCTCCGCCCTGATCAACCTCGTCTCGGGTCACGTCTCGATCCGTTACGGGTTCAAGGGACCCAACCACTCCGCCGTCACCGCCTGCGCCACCGGCGTTCACGCCATCGGCGACGCGGCCCGATTGATTTCGCTTGGCGATGCCGATGTGATGGTGGCCGGCGGTGCCGAAGCGGCTGTTTGCGCCTTGGGCATCGGCGGCTTCTGCGCCTCGCGCGCATTGTCCACCGGCTTCAATGACGAGCCGACCCGCGCCTCCCGTCCCTGGGACAAGGATCGCGACGGCTTCGTCATGGGGGAAGGTGCCGGCGTTCTCGTGCTCGAAGAATACGAGCACGCGAAGAAGCGTGGCGCGAAGATCTATGCCGAAATCGGGGGCTACGGCCTCTCCGGTGACGCGCATCATATCACGGCTCCGGCCGAGGGGCATGATGGTGCGTTCCGGGCGATGAAGGCGGCGCTGCGCAACGGCCAGGTCGATCCGTCGGAAATCCAATACGTCAATGCCCACGGCACATCGACGCCGCTGGGCGATGATCTGGAATTGGAAGCGGTCGAGCGGTTCTTCGGCGACCATGCCAAGACCATCGCCATGTCCTCCACCAAGTCGGCGACCGGACATCTTCTGGGCGCGGCCGGCGCGATCGAGGCGGTTTTCTCGATCCTTGCCATCCGCGACAACGTGGCCCCGCCGACCTTGAACCTGGAAGAGCCGAGCCGCGCGAGCGTCATCGATCGCGTCGCCAAGGTCGCCCAGGAACGGCCGATCAAGGTCGCGCTGTCGAACAGCTTCGGCTTCGGCGGCACGAACGCGAGCATTATTTTCCGCGAGGTCGTCTGAGCGTCGAGTGAAGGCTCTGCCGCTCATCTCTCGTCTCTCGCGGTGGCTTTTGCCGCTGATTGCCCTGCTCGTCATCGCGCAAGCAGGGCGGAGTTATATCGGCCAGGTCTGGAACGGACCTGGCCCCCTCTCCCAAAACACAGCCTTTGTGGTGCCGCACGGCAGGACCGAGATCGTCGGCCGCGCGCTGCGCGGTGCTGGTATCATCGACGGCGTCCTGGCCTTTCGCGTCGCGGAAAACCTGACCGATGACGACGGCGCTTTGCATGCCGGCGAATTCGCCTTTCCCGCCCATGCGAGCCTCGCCGACGTCTTTCGCATCCTGCGCCACGGCAAACAGGTCGAGCACCATCTGACGATCCCCGAAGGACTGACGGCCCAGGGCATCGCGGCCCTGATCAATCAGGCGCCGGCCATGACCGGCCAGGTTAAGGTGGCTTCAGAAGGCGCTATCCTGCCCAATACCTATGACTATCTGTATGGCACGCCCCGCACATTGCTGCTGAAACGGGCGGAGCGGGCGCTGGATGTGGCGCTGGCTGCGGCCTGGCCGAACCGGGCAGCCAATCTGCCCCTCTCTTCCCCCGAAGACGCGGTGACGCTGGCGAGCATCGTGGAACGCGAGACCGCGAAGCCCGACGAGCGTCCGATGGTCGCGGCCGTCTATCTCAACCGCCTCCGCCTCGGCATGAAGCTGCAGGCGGACCCGACCGTGATCTTCGGGCTGTCGGGCGGGCTTGGCACCATGGACCGGCCGCTGGCCCATGCCGACCTGCTGACGCCCTCGGCCTATAATACCTACCTCAATACCGGCCTGCCGCCGGGGCCGATTGCGGCACCGGGGATCGCCGCCATCCTGGCCGTGCTGCATCCGGCCGATACGGACGCGCTTTATTTTGTGGCGGATGGCAGCGGCGGCCATGTCTTCAGCCATAGCTACAAGGATCAGGTGCGCAATGTGGCCAGGCTGCGCGCACTCGACGCGGACCGGCAGGACGCCGTCGAGCGTAACTAGACGTTGTCAGGATTTTGCCAGAACCTGACAGTCACCGGCCGCTATTTCGGGACCAGTGTCTGACTGCCGCCCGGACTGCCGGCGGGTGGAATAACCGGCGTTCTGGTCGGTACCTTGGGCTTGATGACCGGCATCCGGCTAATACCGGTGGGCGGGGTAATGACCCCGTTATGCGGCGTCTGATGGGATAAAGCGGGTGGCGTCTGCACCGGGCTGGCCGGTCCTGGGGTCTGCGGCCCGGTCGGCACCATTGCCGCGACGGCCGCGGTCGGAATGCCGACCGCGGCCAGAAGCACGAGGCAGGCGATGCGACGCCCGGTCGGCGCCGCCGATGAGGACCGCCGCCCGTAAAATCTCCGACCTTTACTGTGTTTCATCGCCACGCCTCCCTCTGGGGATGCTCCAAACATGGGGCCGGGAGAATATCCTTGCAGGCCAATGGTCTTCACGAAGTCCGGACGACCTTCGCCTTCATCGGACAGCATATTGACCGCAAGGGCCGCGACGGGAATGCTATCAGTGGTTGCCGTCCGCTGCCGGCCCTTCTGGTCCGATTCGGGGTTTGGTGACGACGCGCCCAGGAGAGCATTGAGCGGATGAGACTTTTTGTCGCTCTCGACCTGCCCTGGCCCTTGCGCGAAAGGCTGTCGCAATTCGCCTTCGGGCTCGCTGGTGCCCGCTGGGTGCCACCCGAAAACATGCACCTCACGCTACGCTTCATCGGCGAGGTTCCGAATTGGCGGGCCGAGGAGATCGACCTCGCGCTGCATGCCATCAAAGCCCGGGTCTTCCCGCTGGTGCTGACCGGGGTCGGGGTCTTCGAAAAAGCCGGACGAGTGACCGCCCTTTGGGCCGGCATCGAACGCTCCCCCCAGCTCGACCATCTGCAGACGAAGGTCGAGACGGCGCTGCAACGGGCGGGGCTGGAGCCTGAGCGGCGGCGCTTCACGCCCCATGTCACGCTGGCAAGGCTTGATCAGCCGGCGAACGAAAAGATTACGCGCTTCATGCAGGGCAATAATCTATTCCGTGCCGAGGCTTTTTCTGTCGAGCATTTCACCTTGTTCAGCTCGCAACTGGGCAAGGAAGGCTCAGTCTATACGGCAGAGAACGACTATCGCCTGTCCTGAAGGCTCGGCCCTCATCCTATTGATCACGCTTTCTGACGCTTGTGTAACAGGCATCACGCTGTCTAGAAGGTTTCATGGCTATCAGAGACTTCAGCCCTTTTGCATCATTGCTCTCCGCCTTCCCGGACGGACGCAAAATGCCTTTCGCCGGATGGTTTGATGAGCGGTAAGTCTCCTCGTGGTGGCTGGCTGCGCGGCGCGCGGTTGGGCCTGGCTAAACTCCCTAGTCTGCGCCTGGCCCGTGTGCCGGATGCGCCGACCTTGCCCGTGCGCGATCTATGGCCTGGCGATCCCAGCCTTGGCGCGCGCCTTTTAAAGGGCGAGCTGACCGTGGGTAATTCCGTGTTGCTTTTGCAACCGGGCGCCTGGGCGGATAGTCGCGGATCGGTGCCGTTGCGCGCGGCCGCCCATACTTTCACCTGGCTGCGCGACCTGCGTGCGCTCGGCACGGATGCCGCCCGGCAACGCGCCCGTAGCCTGGTTTCCGAATGGATTTCAGCCGCGCATAGCGACCCGGTCGCGTCGCGCCCCGATGTCGCCGGTGCGCGAATCGCGTCCTGGCTTGGGCATTACGATTTCTTCGCGGCGAGCGCGGATGACGCATTTCGCCAAAAGTTGATGGGACGTCTGGTCGCCGATGCGCGGGCACTCTCAGCCGCTCTGCCGGCCGAGGAAGGCCAGGCGCGGGCGTTGACTGCGCTGAAGGGTTTGGTCGCGGCTGCCGTTGCCCTGCCGGATCAAAACTCCTTCCTCAGCCGGGCGCTGCGTTTCCTGCCTGCGGAATTGTCCCGCCAGATTTTGCCCGACGGCAGCCAGATCGAGCGCAGCCCGGCGACGCATCTGGCGGCGCTGCAGGACCTGACCGAGGTGCGCGCGCTGCTGCAGGCGGCCCAGGCCCCGCCGCCGCCGGCACTCGGGCCGTCCATCGAAAAGCTCGCAACCGCGCTCAGGATGTTGCGGCATGGCGATGGCGGGTTGGCGCTGTTCAACGGCACCAAGGAAGAAACGTCGAGCCTGGTCGATCTCGTGCTCACCCAGGCCGGGCGGCCGACGCGCGCGCCCAGTCAGCTGGTCGATGGCGGTTTTCATCGGCTGCAGGCCGGGCGCAGCGTTCTGATCATGGATACCGGCGCGCCGCCCCCGGCGGGCCTGGATATGAACGCTCATGCCGGCACGCTCTCCTTCGAGCTTTCGGTCGGGCGTGACCGATTGATCGTGAATTGCGGCTCGGCGCCGGCAGCGATGAGCGAATGGCGCGATGCGCTGCGCGCCACGGCCGCGCATTCGACGCTGGTCATTGCCGATACCAGCTCGTCCGAGGTCAAGGCCGACGGTTTCGGCACGCGTCGACCGGATAAGGTCGAAGCTCAGCGCCAGGAGGCGAATGGCGCGCATTGGCTGGAAGCGAGCCATGACGGCTGGCTGAAGACGCTTGGGGCCATCCATCGTCGCCGTCTCTATATGGCGGAAAGCGGCGAGGATATTCGTGGCGAGGATGCGGTGGAGGCAGAGACGCCGCGGCATTTCACGCTCAGATTCCATCTCCATCCGTCGGTTCAGGCCAGCATCCAGGGTGACGGCGAGGCGGTGCTGATGCGCCTGCCAAGCGGCCAAAGCTGGCGCTTCCGCGCCGAGGGCGCGGTGATGGCTCTGGAAGAAAGCATCTATATGGGCGGCACCGAGCCCAAGCGTACCGAGCAGATCGTCATGAGCGGCGATGAGGCCAGCGCGCAGCAGATCAAATGGGCGATCAGCAAGGTCGGCTGATCGCCGCTGGTCATCCGGTTCCGCGCCCGTGAAAATCATCGAGCTGACCAATACCGACTTCGCGATGCGCCATTTCCTGGCGCCGCTGCTGCGGGAGGGTCGTGCCCGCGGGCATGAGATGGTGGGCGCCTGTCCGGACGGGCCCCTGCTCGTGCCCTTGCGGGCCGAAGGGTTCCGCATCACGCCGCTGCCGCTGAAGCGAAGCGCGTCGCCCATCGCGCAGTTGCAGGGATTTGCGGCCCTCGTCTCCCTGCTGCGCGCGGAGAAGCCTGATCTGGTTCATGCCCATATGCCGCTGTCGGGCTTCTGGGGACGGATGGCGGCCCGCGCCGCCGGCGTGCCGCACATCGCCTATACCTGCCACGGCTTCCTGTTCAATCAGCCCAGCCCCTGGCCGCGCCGGGCTGCGTCCTTCGGCATGGAATGGACCGCCGGCAAGATCACAGACCTCTATCTGACCGTTTCGCAGGAAGAAGCGCGGGACGCGCGGCGATTAGGGATTGCGCGCAAGCCGATCGCCATCGGCAATGGCCGCTCGCCCGCGATTTTTCACCCGAACCCCGTCGCGCGCGCGCGCATTCGGGACGGTCTCGGCGTGCCGGAAGACCGGGTCGTCATCGTCATCGTCTCCCGCCTCGTCCGCCACAAGGGCCATCCGGAATTGCTGGCGGCGATGGAAAGCGTCCCGAATGCGGAGCTGTGGGTGGTGGGCGAGCGCCTGCCATCCGACCATGGCGAGGATCTCGACACCTATTTCGCGCAATCGCGCTTGGGCGCGCGTCTGCGCCGGCTGGGCTACCGGGAGGATACGGCGGATGTGCTGGCCGCCGCCGATATTTTTGCCCTCCCGAGCCATTTCGAGGGCCTGCCGATGTCGGTGATCGAGGCCATGCTGACGGGTCTGCCTGTGGTCGCGACCGATATTCGTGGCCCGCGCGAACAGGTGGCGGAGGGCGAGACAGGTTTTCTGGTGCCGCCGCGAGAAACGGCGCCGCTGGCCGAGGCCCTGGGCAAACTGGTCGCTGATCCAGGTCTCCGCGCCAGCATGGGCGCCGCCGGCCTGGCCTATGCGCGCGACAATTTCGACGAAACGAAGATCATCGGCCGAACGCTGGATCTGCTGGAGGCGACGGCGGGTTGAACGTCGACGGGCGCCGAGCACAATCCACGCGAGGGATCATTTTTGGGAACCGGGCATGTGCTGACGCAGCACGTCATTGATGCGCGACTGCCACCCCTTACCCTCTTGTCGAAACGCCTCCAAAACATCCGCGTCCAGCCTTAGCGTCTGGTTGACCTTCTTATCAGCTTTCACTGGTCGACCGCCCTTATTGCGCAGCAGCTCTTGCGTTGCCTTTTCCCCGATCAAGGCTGGCAATACTTCCGAAGCCGGCCGCGCAAGTTTGAAATCCGCTAATGTCCATTCCGGGTTTTCAGCGTCGGCCCGCGATGCCTGCGCCTCAGTGATCTTCTTCGTCATATCGCTTTACCTCCTTCCTGTTCGCTTTCCTCAGGCTGATGACCCGCAGGTCCTCGCCGCGTGGGGTAACGACAATGCAGTAAAGCCGCCCCTCGATGGCCGCCCAAACCTGCACCCGCGTCTCGCCGTATTCCTTGCGGTCATCGACGATAAGCCGGGCGGTGTTCCAGTCGATCTCCGAAGCCAGCTCAAACGAAATACCGCGCTCGGCTAAATTCTTCGCGCTTTTCTTCGGATCGAAGACAATTGCCATGTGAGTTATCGCTACAGCAAAAACCCATCAAGGTCAAAACATTGATGTGGGCTGGAGCGAGTATCACTCAGCATTTTCGATAGGCGGATGATGGGAACCCGTCCGCATCACTTAGCCATAACACGCGATAGGTTCTGGCCCGCGCAACTTCCATCTGCCGCACTCTGGACTGAGACGCCCCCGCGGCCCTATCTGCCTGCTTCAGTTGCCGGAGATTATCCTTCATGTCCGATCAAGCCCTTATTCCCGTCCGCCGCGCCCTTATCTCGGTCTCCGACAAGACGGGGCTCATTCCTTTCGCCCAGGCGCTGGCCGCAGCGGGCGCCGAAATCCTCTCGACCGGCGGCACGGCAAAAGCCATTCGCGAAGCGGGCATTCCGGTGAAGGACGTCTCCGACCATACCGGCTTCCCTGAGATCATGGACGGGCGCGTGAAGACCTTGGTGCCGCAGATCCACGGCGGCATCCTCGCCCGCCGTGACCTGCCCGAGCATCTGGCCGCCATGGAAGAACACAAGATCGCGCCGATCGACCTCGTCTGCGTCAATCTCTATCCCTTCGAGGAGACGGTCGCCCGCCGCGCCGATGCCGAAACGACGATCGAGAATATCGATATCGGCGGCCCGGCCATGATCCGCGCCGCCGCCAAGAACCATGATTTCGTCGCGATCCTGACCGACCCCGCGCAATATGCCGAAATCGAAGCGGCGCTGGCCGAAGGCGGCACCGATATCGCGCAGCGCCGCCGCCTGGCGGGCGCGGCCTATGCCCGCACCGCCGCCTATGACGCGGCGATCGCGACCTGGTTCGCGGGTGAGCGCGGCGAGGCCTTCCCCGATCGTTTTGCGGTCAGCGGCCAGCGTCGCCAGCTGCTGCGCTATGGCGAGAACCCGCATCAATCAGCCGCCTTCTACGTCACGGACAGCCGTCCCGGTGTCGCGACCGCGCGCCAGGTGCAGGGCAAGGAACTTTCCTACAACAACCTCAACGATACCGACGCCGCTTTCGAATGCGTGGCCGAATTCGAGGAACCGACCGTCGTCATCGTCAAACATGCCAATCCTTGCGGCATCGCTTCCGGCGCATCGATGGCGGAAGCCTGGGACCGCGCGCTGGCCTGCGACCCGGTCAGCGCCTTCGGCGGCATCGTGGCCCTGAACCGCACGTTGGACGAGGCGACGGCGAAGCGCATTTCCGCGATCTTCACCGAGGTCATCGTCGCCCCCGATGCGACGCCCGAGGCCGAGGCCGTGCTATCGGCCAAGAAGAACCTCCGACTGCTGCTGACCGGCGGCCTGCCTGACCCGGCAGCGCGGATGGCCGCCTTCCGCTCGCTCGCCGGCGGCTTTCTGGTGCAGGACCGCGACGCCGGCCGCGTGACCGCCGCTGACCTTCGCGTTGTCACCAAGCGTGCGCCGACCGAACAGGAACTGACGGACTTGCTGTTTGCCTTCCGTGTCGCCAAGCACGTGAAATCCAACGCCATCATCTACGCCAAGGCGGGTGCGACGGTCGGCATCGGCGCCGGGCAGATGAGCCGCGTCGACAGCGCCCGCATCGCGGCCTGGAAGGCCGGCGAGGCCGCCAAGGCGGCCGGTCTGGCCGAGGCTTTGACCATCGGATCGGTCGCGGCCTCCGACGCCTTCTTCCCCTTCGCGGATGGGCTGGAGACGATCATCGCGGCCGGTGCCACGGCCGTCATTCAGCCTGGCGGGTCGATGCGCGACAATGAGGTGATCGCGGCGGCGGACGCAGCCGGCATCGCCATGGTACTGACCGGGATGCGCCACTTCCGGCACTAGAGTTTGTCTGATTTTAACTGAAGCTTGTGCCTAATATCGTCATGCCCGGCCCCAGAGCCGGGCATCCATTCGTTGGGGCGCCCAAGGACTGGATGACCGGGTCAAGCCCGGCCATGACGGGGCAAGGGGTCGTTTCCACGTAAACCTGACGGACTCTAAACCGTTCCCTCGCACCTGCCGGCGTAAGCCGGCGGGCAGGGACGATCAGTCCAGGTCTTCGGTGCTGCTGCTCCAGGTGGCACTCGAAATGCCGGGCATGGCTTCCAGCTTGGCCGTGACAGCGTCCAGGTCACCGACTTCGACCGCGGTCGAAACCAGGGTCGCCCGGACTTCCGACAGACCGTCCGGGCGGTCCATCAGGTCGATATCGCTGATCGGATAATGGGCGGCCTGCAGCAGGGCCATGACGGCCTTCCGGGCAGCGGCCGCCCCTTCCACCGTCGTCATGACGCTGATCTCGTAAATCGCTTCCGTGGCGCTGCCATGGACCGGCGCGCGGTTGATGCGGTTGACCAGCGGCTGCAGCAGCGTATTGGCAGCGACGACGAAAATCGTCAGCGCTGCCGCCTGGGCCCCGAGATTGGCGCCGGCACAGGCGCCGACAGCCGCCGAGCACCACAGGGTCGCCGCCGTATTCAGGCCGCGCACATTCAGCCCGTCCTTCATGATGACGCCGGCGCCGAGGAAACCGATGCCGGAAACGACATAGGAGACGACCTTCACGCCGCCATGGCCGCCGTCGAGATTCATCGCGAGATCGACGAATTCGCAGGCCCCGAGTGCGACCAGCACATTGGTGCGCAGACCCGCGCTGCGCTGCTTCCATTGCCGTTCAGCCCCGATGGCGGTGCCCAGCACGAAGGCCACCACGAGCCCGACAAGGGTGTTGAGGAAGTCCAGGCCATGGAAGGTTTGGAACATGAGCATGATCGCCCCTACCCGGAAACGCGGTCACAACCAAAGAGACGAATTACGAAGAAATCGAGACAATCGCGGATCGGCCATCGCCTCGATCAAAACCCGACATCGCATTTGCGAAGCAATCGCAAACTTCGCAGTCCTGCACTTGCGAATGAAAATGCGAGCAATTCTCATCATTACGAAACCGACTTGATCGTTACGATCCCAGACGTCAGAATTGCGCCCATGCGAAACTTCTCCGAACTTACTGAAAAAGAAATCCTCGCCCTCGCGATTGCGAATGAGGAGGAAGACGGCCGGATCTATCTCGACCTGAACGAAGGTCTGCGCGCCGATTATCCGGCGACAGCCCAAGTCCTGAAGGACATGGCGGAGGAGGAGAGCGAGCACCGCCGTTCCCTGCTCGATCTGTTTCAGGAGAAATTCGGCGACCATATTCCGCTGGTCCGGCGCCAGCATGTGCGCGGCTTCATGACGCGCAAACCGATCTGGCATCGGCAATCGGTCACGGTCGAAGCGGCCCGCGCCCTGATGCAGTCGATGGAGGCCGAGGCCGAACGCTTCTACAGCCGGGCGGCAGCACGCAGCCAGGATACCGCCATCCGCAAACTGCTCGGCGATCTGGCCTTGGCAGAAAGCGGGCATGAACATCGGCTGGACGAGTTGGTCGAAGCCAATCTCACGCAGCGGGAACGGGGCGCGGAGGCGGACGCCGCGCGTCGCAATCTGATGCTGCGCTATATCCAACCGGGTCTGGCCGGGCTGATGGATGGCTCGGTCTCCACCCTGGCGCCGCTATTCGCCTCGGCCTTCGCCACCGGCAGCAGCTGGCAAGCCTTTCTGGTCGGCATCTCCGCCTCGCTCGGCGCCGGCATTTCCATGGCCTTCGCGGAAGCGCTATCCGACAATGGCTCCCTCACCGGTCGCGGCTCGCCCATCGTGCGCGGTGTCACCTGCGGGCTGATGACGACGATCGGCGGGCTGGGTCACAGCCTGCCCTTCCTCATCCCCAATTTTCACCTCGCGCTGAGCATCGCCATCTGCGTCGTTCTGGTCGAACTCGCGGTGATCAGTTGGGTGCGTTGGAAGTTTATGGATACGCCGCCGGTTTCCGCGACCCTTCAGGTCGCCTTCGGCGGCGCGCTTGTCTTTGCAACCGGCGTGCTTATCGGAAATAGTTAAGCAAGATCGCACCGCAGGCGATGAGCGCGATCTGCACGGCGCAGGCGCCGCGATAAAGACTGAGCGCGCGGCGCAGGTCGGCGACGGTCGCATCCGGCCTGCCGTCGCCCATCCAGCCGTCCGCGACCAAAGTCTGCCCATAGACGCGGGGGCCAGCGAGCCGGATACCGAGCGCACCGGCCATGGCTGCTTCGGGCCAGCCGGCATTGGGGGAGCGGTGATGCCCCGCATCCCGCCAGACTGCCTGCGCGCCGGCTCGCCAGTCCAGCTTCTGGAACCGGGCAGCGATGAGGATGAACGCCGCCGCCAGCCGTGAGGCTGGCAGGTTGATGAGGTCGTCGAACCGCGCCGAAGCCCAGCCGAATGCGCCGTGCTTCTCCGTCCGATGACCGATCATACTGTCGGCGGTGTTCACGACCTTATAGCCGGCCATGCCGGCGAGCCCGAGCGCTGCCCCCCAGAAGCTGGGTGCGACCACACCATCGGAGAAATTCTCGGCAAGGCTTTCGATCGCCGCGCGGACAACCCCGGCCGCATCCAGATGCGCCGGATTGCGGCCGACGATCTGGGAAACGGCAAGACGGCCGCCGGCCAGCCCTTCGCGCTCCAAACCGTCAGCCACCGCCGCGACATGGGCATGCAGGCTGCGCTGGGCGAGCAGGCTGGAGCCGAACACAGCGAGCACGACGAGGCCGAGCCAGCGCCCGCAGGCAACGAGAAGAATGAAATCGAGGATCAGAATCGCGCCGAAAACCACGCCCAGCAGAAACAGCAGCGCGAAAGCGCCCCGGATACGGCGATGCAGGTCCGACAGTTCAGGCTTGTTCAGCTTGGCATCCAGCCAGCCGATCAGACCACCGATCCAGACGACGGGATGGCTGATCGCCTGGAAGACGAAGCGCGGATAGCCGATCCCTGCTTCGATCAGCAGCGCCAGCACGGCCACCAGGAAGGCAGAGCCCAGCATCAGCGGCCCAGCGCATCACGCAGCAGCGCGTCGATCTGGCCCGGATCATCCCAGATGAGACCGACACCGCCGATCGCAATGCCGCCACGCTCTGACGCCGGCAGGCGCGCGCGATCCTTCGGCGTCGTCAACAAGACAGCGCCTGCTGCCTCTGCCTGACGGCGAAGGCCAGACAATTCGGACGCCGTATAGGGGTGATGATCGGCAAAACTCTCGGTTGCGACAAGCTGAAGCCCGGCGGTGCGCAAGCCGGCGAAAAATTTCTCCGGCCGACCGATGCCGGCGAAGGCGAGATAGCGGCCCGATGGGTCCAAATGGCCGAGTTCAGGCATCAATTGCCCGCGCAGAACAGGTAATGCGGCCGGCAATTGGCGCAAAGCGCCTTGCTCATCCCGCCCGATCAGCACGGCCGCGCGGCAGCGGCTGACAGCCGCCGCCACCGGTTCCCGCAAAGGACCCGCCGGGAGAAGGAAAGCATTGCCGAAGCCGAAACCGCCGTCGATCACCAGCAGGCTGCAGGTTTTGACGAGGCCAGGATTTTGCAGCCCGTCATCCATGACGATGGCCCCGGCGCCGGCCGCAACGGCGGCACGGCCACCGGCCGCACGATCCGCCGCGACCCAGGTAGGTGCAGCCTCGGCCAGCAACAAAGCCTCGTCACCCACCAGCGCGGCGTCGTGCTGGGCAGCGTCCACGCGCAGTGGCCCCGGCGTCTTGCCGCCATAACCGCGCAGCAGCGCATGCGGTTTGGCGCCCATCGCCGTCAGCCGATGCAGAAGATCCAGCGCCAATGTGGTCTTGCCGGACCCGCCGACGGTCGCGTTGCCGCAGCAGAAGACCGGGACCGGCGCCTGCCAGCCGGGTTTCGCTACGCGCCGGGCGGTCAGCGATGCCGTGATCAGGCCAAAGGGTGCCAGCAGGGTCGCGGGCCAGCCGCCATCCGTCCAGAAGCCCGGCGCACGCATCGGCGCGTCAGCTCTCGACGGCCGCGGTGCCGCCGGCGGCAAGACGGGACAGATGACCGGCGATCTCCGCCGGCAGGCCGGCATAGGCCTGCAACAGCCTGGCCCCCTTCTCACCCATCGCCGTGGTGCCCCAGGGGTCTTTCAGCCGCGCGTCCAGCCAGTTTCCCAAAGCCTGGGCGTCGGCGACACGCGTCAGCGCCCCCCCGGCCTCAAGCAGTGCCACGGTATCCGTGAAATTCTCGGTATGCGGCCCGACTGCAACGGCACGGCCCAGCCGGGCAGGCTCGGCCGGATTCTGTCCGCCATGGCGGATCAGGCTGCCGCCCAGAAAGGCGAGCGGCGCCAGGCGATAGATGAGGCCGAGTTCGCCGACCGTATCGGCGACCCAGATACCGCCCGACCGGGGCGGGTTCTCGCCCAGGCTGCGACGCGGTGCGCCACCGGCGGCGGCCGCCATCTCAGCCCCCCTCTCGGGGTGGCGCGGTACCATGATGGTCAGCAGGCCGGGATGGGTCGCGGACAAGCGTGCATGCGTCTCCTGGATCAGCGCGTCCTCACCCTTATGCAGGCTGGCGGCGATCCAGACCGGGCCGCCGATCATGCTGGAAAGCTGGGACAGCAGGGCATTGTCGGCGGGCAGCGGGGGGGCAGCCAGCTTCAGATTGCCGGCCGGCAGGATCGGCGTCTGGGCAAGCGAGGCGAACCGCTCCCCATCCATGGCACTTTGCGGGTGGATAAGGCTGAAGAAACCCAGAACCTGCCGCACCGTGCGCTCGGCCAGTTTCCAGCGCTTATGGCTGCGGACGGACAGCCGGGCATTGACCAGCATCAGCGGAATGCGCCGGCGGGCGGCGGCGGCCAGCAGATTGGGCCAGATCTCGCTTTCCACGAAACCCGCCGCATCCGGCTTCCAATGGTCCAGAAAGCGCGCGGCCCAACACGGCACGTCCAGCGGCACGAAGCGATGGATGACGCGCCCTTCCAACCCCATCTCCGGCAGGCGCTTGGCGAGCAACTTCTGAGAGGTGACGGTGCCGGTGGTCAGCAGCAGGCTGCCCGGCGCCTCGGCCAGAATGGCGAGCACGGGAAGGATGGAAATCGTCTCCCCCAGGCTCGCCGCATGCATCCAGATCAGCCGCCCGGCAGGGCGCGGCGTCGGGTCTATCGCCTCACGCTCGGGCAGACGTTCCGCGATCTCCTTGCCGCGCGCGACACGGCGGCGGAGCATGACACGCAGCGCAGGCGTGGAGACGCGGGTCAGGCCAGCCCAAAGGGCGAGCGGCAATGTCATGATGGCTTGTCTGACGACGTATCTGCGGAGGGTTTGATGCCGCAGAGCCGATCCGCCTTGGCGCTCGCTTCGTTCAAGGCCGAGACGACGGCAGGCAGATGCTCGGCCCAATTGGCACGCGGCACGGTGAAGGCAGGCTCCACCACGATCACGCCCCGGCTGAAAGGGATGGGGAATGGCAGGATCATGCGGTCCCAGCTCGGCATCCGCATATGAAAGCGGCATTGGGCGGAGGCCGCGTAAATCGGCGCGCCGGTCGCGGCGGCGAGTTGCGCGACACCGGCGGCCGCGACCTTGGCCGGGCCGCGCGGACCGTCCGGCGTGATCGCGATATTGCTGCCTTCACGCAGCAGCAGCAGCATATTGCGCAGGCTGGTCGCGCCCCCTTTGGAGGAGGAGCCGATGACGGTGCCAAGGTTGAAGCGCCCGACGGCCTGGCCGATGAAGCGCCCGTCGTTATGGCCGCTGACAAGGACATAGGTCCGCATCGAAGCGCCGAGCCGCTGCGCCTCGATCGCCAGCATCGACATCATCGGCAAGCGTTCGTGCCAGAAACAGACAAGGCCGGGCGTCTTCTCATGCGTCGTCGGCGCCAGATTCTCCAGCCCCACAAAATCCCACCGGGTCGTGCGATAGACCATGGCGAGATAGAAGCCGACGAATCGGGCGAAGCCGTCCTTCAGCCTGGGATGCCGCACCAGCCATTTGAACCATTTGGGCGTGCGGAATTTCCGCACCCGCTCCGGCTTCTGGCGCGATGTCTCGATTGGGTCGGGGGTAAGGCTGTCTGCCATCGCCGCGCGGTAGCACGCCCCCTGTCCGGCGGCAATCAAACGGCCCGTGCGTGGGATTTGATCATTTCATAATTGAATCGAATTGCATGGCCGGCCGATAAGGAAGGCATGCGCCCATTTCCCCTGCTCTCCGTGATCGCTGCCCTGATCTTCGCCGGCCTGCTGCTGGGCTCGGCCGCTTGGTTGCGCGGCCCGGAATATGACGAGGGCTATACGGCTTTCGTGACCGGCAAAGCGCCACGGCCGGCATGGCCGACCGCGCCCTTCCGGGCCGGCGATATGCGAGGCGCCTTCACACCCGCGCCCATGCCTTGGCGGATTGCGGGCAATCTGCGGCGGACGGATGTGCATCCGCCGCTGTATTTCTGGGCGATCTGGGTCTGGCGGCGGGTCTTCGGGCCGGACCTATGGGTCAGCCGCCTGCTTTCCGTCGCTTTCAGCCTCGGCGCGCTCGCTGTCCTGGCGGCACTGGCCAGGGAAGCCGGATTTCCGGTCGTCCCTGCCCTGCTGATCACAATCGGCGCTTACGGCTTTGTCGCAACCGGCATCACCATGCGCGGTTTCGCCTTGGCGCAATGTCTGATGCTGGCCGGTCTGCTGCTGGTCCTGCGCTGCGCGCGTAAGGAGCCCGGTCAGCCGTTGGCGGCCGGCCTGCTGCTCGGCGCCGCCAGCTTCTCGAACTACCTCACGGCCTTCACGGCGACGGCAGCGTTGCTTTGGCTGGCAATGCGAAACCCCCGGCGGGCGGTCTGGCTGCTGATCGGCCTGCTGCCCTTTATCGCCGGGGACGGGTTTTTCTTTCTGGCCCAACGCGGCAGCCGCATCGGCCAGTTTCCGCCTTTCACCATCGGCGGCATGGCGGCAGCGCTCGCCCATGCCGCCGGGGGCGCCTTATTGGGCGGACTGCCGCTCTATCTGCCTACCGGCGTCGGGCGTGTGGCGTTGACCGGGCTGCTCGGTGCGCTTCTGATCGCAATGCTCGGGCTTCCTGCGGTGTTGTGGCGCAGGATGACGCTGAAGGCCCCGGCCGCGCTGTTTGCCATGGCCGCCATCGCCCCGGTGCTGGGCCTTTGCGTGATGGGCCTCGTCGCCGGCACTATTCCCGTCGAAATCCGCTATCTGTGTTTTGCCATTCCGCCCTTTGCATTGATGCTGGCCGAGGCAGCCGTCCGGCTCTCACGGCCGATCGGCCTTTCGCTTCTGGCCGTCCTGCTGACGGTTCAGGGGAGTTCGATCGCAGGACTGCTGACACGGCCAGAGACGATGCAGCCGGAGCAAGCTGCCGCCCGCGCCGCCTGGGCGCAGGCTGGATCGACCGGGCTTGCACTGCTACCGCGCGGCAATGATGGCGTCGGTATCGTTTCAGCCTTTCTGACCGCAGCACCGGACGATCTGCATATCCTGCTGGTGACGCCGCAGACGACGGAAGCGGAACTCGCTGGTGTTTTGACCCGGGGTCAATGGCCCTGCGTGACAACCGCCATGATCGGTGCCGACCGCGACAGCCGTGCGACCCTGTCGCTCCTCGCCCGGATGCGAAACCTTAACTGCCAAATGCGTTGACGCCGCTATCACTGGCCTCCTACCGTGATCATCGATCCCTCAGGCAGGACGGAGCGATTTGCGGACCGGAATTCGTTTTCTTCTCGGGACAGAAACACGCAACCTGTCGGACGTCGATCCGACCCGGACCGTCCTCGACTATCTCCGCGACGACGAAAGCCTCTGCGGCACCAAGGAAGGCTGCGCCGAGGGCGATTGCGGCGCCTGCACCGTGATGCTGGCGGACCGTGACGGCGCAGGCGGCATCCGCTATCGCCCGGTCAATAGCTGCATCATGTTCCTGCCGGCGCTGGACGGAAAGCAGCTTGTCACGATCGAGCATCTCCGCGGCCCCGGTGGCGCGTTGCACGACGTGCAGAAGGCGATGATGGACCATCACGCTGCGCAATGCGGTTTCTGCACGCCGGGTTTTGTCATGTCGCTGGCGACGTTGCATCGCGCGGGGGTTGCCGTCGACCGCACAGAGATTGCGGATGCGCTGGCCGGCAATCTCTGCCGCTGCACGGGTTACCGTCCGATTTATGATGCCGCGCGCAGCGTCCTTGCCGTTCCGCGCGACAAGACAGACCGCGCGGCTGAAACCTCGGCCTTGGCTGCCAAGCTCGATATGCTCGATACCGAGAGCGAAAGCCTGGACATGACGGGCGCCGGCCGCCGCTTCATCGCCCCGCGCTCGCTTGGTGAATTGACCGCGCTTCTGGCCGTTCATCCCGATGCGCTGATCCTGGGCGGCGGCACCGATATCGGCCTTTGGGTGACAAAGCAGCGCCGCCATCTGCCCTTGCTGATCGCGACGGAGCAGGTGCCGGAACTGCGCCGGATCGAATCGAGCGAAACGCAGCTTTCCATCGGTGCCGCGGTCCCTTACGCCGATGCCATGGCAAGTCTCGCGGCCCTGCATCCCGCGACCGCCACGCTGCTGCGCCGCATCGGCTCTCGCCAGATACGCGAACGCGGCACGATCGGCGGCAATATCGCCAATGGCTCGCCCATCGGCGATATGCCGCCGTTGCTGATCGCCATGGGCGCCGTGCTTGTCATCGCCTCCGCGACAGGCGAGCGGCGCTTAGCGGTCGAGGCTTTTTTTCTCGGCTACCGGCAGACGGCTCTTCAACCGGGCGAGGTGCTGGCGCGGATCGAAATCCCGAAGCCTAGCCCTGACATCCATCTTGGCATCTACAAGGTTTCAAAGCGTTTCGATCAGGATATATCCGCCGTCTGCGCCGGTTTCGCGCTGGAATTGGACAACGGCCTCGTGCGTTCCATGCGGATCGGCTATGGCGGCATGGCGGCAACGCCGGTGCGCGCGCTGGATGTGGAGACGAAACTCATCGGCGCTGTCTGGGGACTAGCGATCGTTGAAACCGCGATGGACGCCATCGATCAGGCTTTCACGCCACTCTCGGATATGCGCGCCTCCGCCCAATACCGCCGCATGATCGCCCGCAATCTGCTGCTGAAATTCTATCTGGAGCACCCGGCGAAAGGGGAGACCGCCATCAGACTCAGGCTTGATCAACCGGAAAGCCTGACCGCATGACAAGCCCGATCGGTGCCTCCATCCCCCATGACAGCGCCCGGCTGCATGTCAGCGGCGAAGCGCTTTATATCGACGATATACCGGAGCCGCGCGGGCTGCTGCATGCGGCTATGGGCTTGAGCACCGAAGCGCATGCCCGCATCCTGTCACTCGATCTGACAGCGGTGCGCGCGGCACCGGGTGTCGTTGCCGTTATCGCCGCCGAGGATGTGCCCGGCATCAATGATATCGGGCCGATCTTTCCCGGCGATCCCATCTTCGCCGATGGCATCACGCAGTATCATGGCCAGGTTATCTTCGCTGTCGCCGCGCGCACGCGGGCGGAAGCGCGGGCGGCGACCGCTCTGGCAAGCATCACATACGAAAAGCTGACGCCGATCCTGACGCTGGATGAGGCGCTGGCGCGCGAGGATGCGCGTGTCGCCCCAAGCCGGCTGATGAAACGCGGCGAGCCTGACCTCGCTCTCGCCCGTAGCCGCCACCGGTTGCACGGCACGCTTTATGTCGGCGGTCAGGATCATTTCTATCTGGAAGGGCAGATCGCGGTCGCTCATCCCGGCGAGCAGGGCGACATGCTCATTCAAAGCTCCACCCAGAACCCATCGGAACTGCAGCATCTGGTCGCCCACGCGCTGCATGTGCCTGATCACTCGGTCATCTGCGAGACGCGGCGCATGGGCGGCGGCTTCGGCGGCAAGGAAAGCCAGGCGGCGATCCCGGCAGCCATCGCGGCCCTGCTCGCTACCCGCACGGGTCGATCCGTCAAATGCCGGATGGACCGCGATGACGACATGATCGTCACCGGCAAGCGGCATCCCTTCCGTATCGACTACGATGTCGGCTTCGACGATCAAGGCCTGATCGGCGGCGTTCATTTCATGCTGGCGGGTGACTGCGGCCATTCCGCTGATCTGTCAACCGGCGTCAACGACCGCGCGATGATGCATGCGGATAACTGCTATTTTCTTGAAAACGTTTCTATTCTCTCGCACCGCTGCCGGACGAATACCGTCTCCCACACCGCTTTTCGCGGCTTCGGTGGCCCGCAAGGCATCATGGCCATCGAATATGTTCTGGACGAGATTGCGCGCCATCTGAAACGCGACCCTCTTCTTATCCGGCAGCGCAATTTTTACGGCATCACCGCGCGCAACGTCACACCCTATAACATGGTGGTCGAAGACAATATCATCGCGGCCCTGGTGGATGAGCTTGCCCGCTCGTCAGACTACGCAGCGCGCCGCAAGGCGATCGCTGCTTTTAATCTCAACAGCCGCTGGATCAAACGCGGTATCGCATTGGTGCCGGTGAAATTCGGGATTTCCTTCACGGCGATCCATCTCAATCAGGCCGGCGCGCTAGTGCAGCTTTATACGGATGGCAGCGTCTTGCTCAATCACGGTGGAACCGAGATGGGGCAAGGGCTTTTCATCAAGGTCGCGCAAGTCGTCGCCGAGGAATTCGGCATCACGATCGACCGCGTGCGCGTCACCGCGACCAGCACCGCGAAAGTGCCCAACACCTCGCCGACGGCTGCCTCCGCCGGTACCGACCTCAACGCCAAGGCGGCCCAGGCCGCCGCCCATACTATCAAGCTGCGCCTGGCCCATGTGGCAGCCGAGATATTCGCCGTGCCGGCGACCGCAGTGATTTTCGCGAACGGCGAAGTTATCGCCGGACGCAATCGTCTGCCTTTCGCCGAAATGACGAAGCTTGCCCGGATGCAGCGCGTGTCGCTATCCGCTACCGGCTTCTATGCGACGCCGAAAATCCATTTCGATGCGGAGACGCAGACCGGGCGCCCCTTCTATTATTTCGCTTATGGCGCGGCCGTGACTGAAGTGGAGGTTGACGGACTGACCGGCGAATATCGCCAACGGCGTGTCGATATTCTGCATGATTGCGGCAAGTCGCTGAATCCCGCCATCGATCTCGGCCAGATCGAGGGTGGTTTCGTACAGGGCGCGGGCTGGCTGACGTCGGAGGAATTGTGGTGGGACGATCGCGGCCAACTACGCACGCATGCGCCCTCGACCTATAAAATTCCGGCCATGGGTGATCTGGCACCCAAATTTCGGGCGCGCATTTACGAGGCCGGCCGCAACCGGGAGAACGCGATTTTCCGCTCCAAAGCCGTCGGCGAACCGCCGCTCAACCTCGGCATCTCGGTCTTTCATGCCATCAAGGATGCGGTGGCGGCCTTCAGCGCAAACGGACTCTCGCCGCATTTGGATGCACCGGCCACGCCCGAGCGCGTGCTGATGGCGATCGAAAAGCTGCGCGCCGCGGCTAAGCCTGGCCTGGACCGCGCGAAGGCGGCCGAGTGATGCCGGCCTGGTTGGACGCGCTGAGCGCGCTCGACAGCCAGGGTGAAGCCGCTGTGCTGGTCAGCATCATTCGCGCCCAGGGGTCGGCTCCGCGAGAAGCCGGGGTCAAGATGGTCGTATCGGCCAGCAGCGTCTGGGATACGATCGGCGGCGGCAATCTGGAGTTTCAGAGCATCCAGGACTCCCGAACTCTGCTGGCGAGCGGCGCCAGAACACCGGTGACGCGCGACTTTCCGCTGGGACCTGCACTCGGCCAATGCTGCGGTGGGGCAACCACGGTATTGTTCGAGCCGATCCGCCCGCCCAGCTGGACGGTGGCGATTTTTGGCGCCGGCCATGTCGGCCGCGCGGTTGCCAAATTGCTGGGCGACCTGCCTTGCCGCCTCTTGTGGTTCGACAGCCGTGCCGACGTGCTTCAGACCATGCCGGTCCCCGGCAATACGCGCGCGCGCACCACGGCCATGGCCAGCGACATCGCTGCTCTGCCAGCCGGCACCGCCGTTTTGATCATGACGCATGATCACGGGCTTGATTTCGATCTGACCGAGGCGGCGCTGCGCCGGCCCGATCTCAGCTTCATCGGCACCATCGGGTCCGAGACGAAGCGGGCGCGCTTCGTCAGCCGTCTGCGCAAGGCAGGACTGGATGAGGCGACGCTCGGTCTGCTCTGCTGCCCGGTCGGCCTGCCCGATGTCGGTAGCAAGCTTCCTGCCGAGATCGCCATTTCCGTCGTGGCGCAGCTTCTGCAGCGACGGCCGGTGCAGACCATGCTGCCGGTCGATGATGATAAGTCACCGGCAGACCCTCCGCCGCTCCGCAATAGCGGTTGCGGCAAGGCAGGGTGCGACGCGGGGTGCGGCCCCGCTACCGCCGCCTGAGAACAAACAGCCCCTGCTCGCCGAAGAGATTGGCAAGTTGCGGAAAGCGCCGCCAAGGCGCGCGATGGCCTTCGTCATCCAAAGCGAGCCATTGTTCCACGACATAGCCCTCGGCTTTGCAGAGGTCGAAGAAGTCCTGAATGGTACAAGGATGGATGTTCGGCGTCTCATACCACATCCGGTTCCAGCTCTTCGTCATCGGCATGCGGCCGCCGAGCAGAAGCTGCGCACGCAGATACCAATGGCCGAAATTCGGAAAGCTGACGATGGCGCGCGTGCTGATGCGCAGCATCTGCTGCAGCACTTCCAGCGGTCGCTCCACCGCCTGCAAGGTGCGCGTCAGCACGACATAGTCGAATGCCTGATCGGGGTAATAGACCAGATCGGTATCGGCATCGCCCTGCATCACCGGCAGGCCGTGCGCCACCGCGCGCGTCACCAGGGCCATGTCGAGTTCGAGGCCGCGCGCATCGCAGCCACGGGTATGGAACAGATGACCGATCAAGGCCCCATCGCCGCAACCGATATCAAGCACGCGCGAGCCGGGCTTTACCAGATCGGCGATCAGTTGCAGATCGACGCGCATATGATGCGCGGCATGGGCTTGGCGACTGGCGCGCAGGCTTCCATCCGGCATTACACGGTCTCCTTATGCGGCAGGCCGCGATGATCGGCGCAGCCGGCGATGAAACCCGCCAGCGTGCGGTGGAAATCCGGCTCGTCGAGCAGGAAGGCGTCATGCCCTTTGTCGCTCATGATCTCGACGAAGCTGACATTGGCCGCCCCCCGGATCAATGCATTGACCACCTCTCGCGTCGCCTTCGTCGGGAATAGCCAGTCCGAGCTGAAGGAGACGAGACAGAAGCGCGTGCGGGTGCCGGCGAAGGCGCGGGACAGATCGCCGTCGCGATCGAAGGCGAGATCGAAGAAATCCATCGCGCGGGTGATGGAGAGGTAGGAATTCGCGTCAAACCGCCGCACGAAGGCGCTGCCTTGATACTGCAGGTAGCTTTCGACCTCGAACTTGTCGTCGAGCAGCGTCAGGCTGGAGGCGTCGCGCAGACGGCGGCCGAATTTCCGCGTCAGCGCGGCCTCGCTGAGATAGGTGATGTGGGCCACCATGCGCGCCACCGCCAGGCCGCGGGCCGGAATGACGCCCAGACGCCAATATTCGCCATTGTTGAAATCGGGGTCGGCGAAGATCGCCTGCCGCCCGACCTCATTATAGGCGATGTTCTGGGCTGAGTGATGCGCGCCGGAGGCGATGGGCACGGCCGCGAAGACCGCTTCCGGATAGGTCGCGGCCCATTCCAGCACCTGCATCCCACCCATGGACCCGCCGATGACCGCAAAAAGCTGGCTGATGCCGAAGTGATCCACCAGCTTCTTCTGGGCGCGGACCATGTCGCGGATCGTCACCGGCGGGAAATCATGCCCCCAGGGCTCATGCGGCTTGTCGTCATGCGGGCTGCGCGGCCCGGTGGAACCCATGCAGCCGCCCAGAACATTGGTGCAGATGACGAAGAAACGATCCGTGTCGATAGGCAATCCAGGCCCGACGAGATTGGCCCACCATCCCGCCCGCCCGGTTAGCGGATGCGTATCGGCCGCATATTGGTCGCCCGTCAGGGCATGGCAGATGAGGATCGCATTGCTGCGCTCGGCATTGAGGCTGCCATAGGTTCGATAGGCCACCGTCACCTGCCGCAGCATGCGCCCACAGTCCAACGCCATTCCTTCGGGAAAGACGACGGCCTGATGGGTGATCTCGGCGAAGGGCTCAATCTGATCCATTCGATTCTGATAGGATGCCGGATCACGGGGGGCAATGTTTCGAAGGGCGCGGCTGCCCAGAAGGATTTCGATGAAGGGTTTCGATTGATCGCGGCAAGGCTGGTATAAGAGCCGAGCCCCATGTCGCCGGTTTGCTTCCCCTGGCGGTTCAGCTATCAGTCAAACGGTTGAAATTCACCCTGGTTTGCCATTTATGTCGAGTTATGCCGAAGCCGCTCACGGCGCGGACAAAGCCTCACCAGCGTCCGCAGATCGCCTGCCTGCCCTGCGGGAGCAGTTGGACGTGCTGGACGACCGTATTCTCGACCTGCTGATCCAGCGGGCGCGGGTTGTGGAAGACGTGGCGGACGCCAAGCGCGGCCTGGGCTCGATCCGGCCCGGCCGCGAAGCCGCGATTCTGCGCCGGCTTCTGACCCACCATCAGGGCCCGCTGCCACGCGGTGCGATCATCCGCATCTGGCGGGAGATCTTCGCCTCCTCCATCGCTCAGCAGCAAAATCTGCAGGTCGCGGTCTGCGATCCGGCCATGGATGGGCGTTTCCTGGCGGCAGCGCGCGAGCATCTGGGCGCACTAACCCCCATGCGCGTCTATCGCAGCCCCGCCCAGGCCATCGGCGAAGTGGCGGACGGTCGCGCAAGCGTCGCCATTCTGCCGCTGCCCGGTGAGGGCACCGGCGACGGCAACGGCCCAGGCTGGTGGCCCGGATTGCTGCAGCACAATGCCAAGGGCCGCATCCATGTCGTGGCCCGCCTGCCCTTCTGGGCCAGCCGGCCCGAAGGCACCGCCAGCGTTCAGGCGCTGATCATCTCCAATACGCCGGCCGATCCCTCCGGCGAGGATATTTCCCTGATCGCGCTGGAAGTCCCGGCGCAGGTCAGCCTGGGCAGCCTATCGAACGCCATCAACGCCGCCGGCATCAAGCCGCTGTCCATGCTAGTCCATCGGCCGTCCGGCGTGCCGGTCGCCTTTCTGCTGGTTGAGGTCGATGGCTTCGTGACCGCAGACGACCCGCGCCTCGGCCTGATCGCCGGGTTGCAGGCGCCGCCCATGATCGTCGGCGCCTATGCGGTCGCCATTGCTGAGGAGTCCGCTGCATGACCGAGACCCGCCGTCCCACGCCGCGCCCCGAAATCCTGGCCATTGCCCCCTATGTCGGCGGCGCATCGACCATTCCGGGCTTGTCGCGCATCATCAAACTCTCGTCCAACGAAGGCGCCTTCGGCGCGCCGCCCGCGGCGCAGAAAGCCATCGCGGATGGCGCCGAAAAGATGGCCCGCTATCCGGACGGCAGTGTGCAGGGGCTGCGGGAGGCGATCGGCGCCCATTTCGGCCTCGACCCGGCGCGCATCGTCTGCGGCAATGGCTCGGACGAGGTGCTCAGCATGCTCATCCAGGCCTATGGCGGCCCGGGTACCGAAATCCTGATGTCGCAATACGGGTTCTCGATCTATGAAATCTTCGGGACGCTGGCCGGCAGCACGGTCCGCAAAGCGCCCGAGACCGATATGACCGCCGATATCGATGCGCTGCTCGCGGCCGTGACTGAGAAGACCACCCTTGTCTTCCTCGCCAATCCCAACAACCCGACCGGCACGCTGGTGCCGATGGAGGCGTTGCAGCGTCTGCGTGACGGCCTGCCGCCGCATGTGCTGCTGGTGATCGACGCGGCCTATGCCGAATATGTCGAGCGGCCGGATTACGACGGTGGCCTCAGCCTGGTGGAAGCCGGCGAGAATACGGTGATGAGCCGCACCTTCAGCAAGATCTGGGGTCTGGGCGGCGCACGCCTTGGCTGGTGCTATGGCCCGGCCGCCATCATCGATGTGCTGAACCGCCTGCGCCCACCCTTCAACATCAATGCGACCGCTGCCGCCGCTGGAATCGCCGCGCTGTCTGAGCCCGGCTGGGAAAAGATGTCGCGCGACCACAATACCGTCGCGCGGGCACGCGTTGCAGCGGCACTGACGCAAGCCGGCATCCGCGTCTGGCCGAGCGAAGGCAATTTCGTCCTCGCCGATTTCGGCACCGCCGATCAGGCGCGCGCGGCCGATGCCGCCTTGAAGGCCGAGGGCATCATCGCCCGCATGCTGGTGTCTTATGGCCTGGCGCATTGCCTGCGCATCACCATCGGCACCGATGAGGAATGCCAGATGGTGATCGATTCCCTGGTTGCCTTCATGGCCCGCGCCAATACACCCGCGACCACCGATGCCTGAGACCAGTCCTCCGATCTTTCAGCGCCTGACGCTGATCGGTCTTGGCCTCATCGGGAGTTCCGTCGCACGAGCGGCGCGAGAAAATGGAATAGCCGCCGAGATCGTCGCCAGCGACGCGAGCGAGACCGTCTGCGCGCGGGTCGCCGAACTCGGCATCGCCGATCGGGTTGAGCCGGATTTGATCCGCGCGGTGGAAGGTGCCGATTGCGTCATGCTCTGCGCGCCGGTGGGCGTGCTGGCCGATATCGCAGCCGTCATCGCGCCGCATCTGGCCCAGGGCTGCATCCTGACGGATGTCGGCTCGACCAAACTCTCCGTCGTGCGCGATGTGGGGCCCGTCGTGCCGGAGGGCGTGCATTTCGTCCCTGCCCATCCACTGGCGGGCACTGAATTTTCCGGCCCCGATGCCGGCTTTGCCGAACTTTTTCAGGGCCGCTACTGCCTAGTGGTGCCACCGGCCGGCACCAATGCGGACGCCGTCGCGCGTATCGTGGCCCTGTGGCAGCGCATGGGCGCGACGGTCGAGGAGATGGAACCCGCGCATCATGACCGCGTGCTGGCTGTCACCAGCCATCTGCCTCATCTGATCGCCTTTACCATCTGCGGCACGGCGGATGATCTGGCGGATGAGACCAAGGAAGAAGTGCTGCGTTTCGCGGCCTCCGGCTTTCGTGATTTCACCCGTATTGCGGCGTCGGATCCGGTGATGTGGCGCGATATTTTCCTGAACAACCGAGAAGCGCTGCTAGAAATGCTGGCGCGTTTCACCGAGGACGCCCAGGCCATGGCCAAGGCCATCCGCTGGGGCGACGCCGCCTATATCGAAGACAAGGTCCTGCGCGGGCGGAAAATCCGCCGCAGCCTGATCGAGATCAAGCAGGCCTAGCTGCCTGCGGCAGCCATCAGGGTCTGGCTCTGCGCCGCCTCGGCCTTCAGCCAATCCGCGAAAGCGCGTGCGGCGGGAACGAGGTCACCCAGATCGGGCGCCACGATCCAATAGCCGCCGGTACCGATGGTCAGCGGAAAGGGCGCGATCAACCGCCCGGCCGCGATATCCTCCGACAGCAACGGAATATCGCCCAGCGCCACGCCTTGCCCGCGCATCGCCATCTGAATGACCAGCGCGTGGTCGTTGAAAACCGGCCCACGTCGCTGCGGCAGACCGCCGACGCCGGCGGCTTCCAGCCAGGTTGTCCAGCCCGCACGCTCATCATCATGCAGCAGGGTAAGCCGCAGCAGATCGGCGGGTTTGCGGATCGGCGGGCCTGACGCCAGCAGGCTGGGCGCCAAGACCGGCGTCACCCGGCTGGACATCAGCGGCTCGGCATCGACACGCGGCCAATCTGCCTCTGCCGCCTCCGGGTCATAGCGAATCGCGAGATCGACGCGGGAGGAGCGGAATTCGATGACATGGGGATCGGCCAGAACCTCGACCTCCACATCCGGCCGGGCGGCGCGAAACCGGTCTAGCCGCGGCACCAGCCAGCAGGCGGCCAGACCGGGCTCGGCACTGACGACAAGCTCGGTCACGACCGGCACGGCGGTTGCCTCATCCACCGCGTCGGCGATGGCGTCGAAACTATCGGACAGACGGTCGAGCAGTTTGGCCCCCGGCTCGGTCAGCGTCACGGCACGATGATGGCGATGGAACAGTTTGGTGCCGAGCAGCGTTTCCAGTTCGCGGATCTGGCGGCTGATCGCGGCCTGGGTCACGAAAAGCTCGTCCGCCGCGCGGCTGAAACTCAGCAGCCGGCCCGCGCTTTCGAAGCTTCTGAGTGCCGTCAGAGGGATCCGGCCACGCCGCATCGCATAACCCTATGTTATCCGATGGCGACGATAAGCTCGTTTGAAGACAAAAGCCAATGGGTGTTCTCTGCCCCTCAAGGAGCAGTCACCATGACAAACACCATGTTCAACATTCTCGGTAATTCATTCCAGGTCGCGACCTTCCAGGCCGGCACGTCGTCTCAGACCCGCCGGCCGGAAGAGGCGCGACAGGATATCAGGCAGCAGCCAAAGCCGCTTTCATCCCGTCGAGCAGCATATCCGCGTGTTCAGTGGAAAATGGCAGCGGTGGCCGGATTTTTAGGCTATTTCCCGCTTTTCCTGAAGCACTGATCAAAATACGGCGCTGACGCAACTCATTGACCACACGACCCGCCAGCGCCGCATCCGGTGTTTTAGCAACCGGGTCACTGACAAATTCCGCGGCGATGAACAAACCGTCGCCGCGGATATCGCCCATCCGCTCGAAGCTTTTGGCAAGATCGCGCAAGCCCGCGCGCATATAAGCGCCGACGGTCGCCGCGTTCTCCATCAGCTTTTCGTCGCGCAGAATATCGAGCACCGCGAGCGCCGCCGCACAACTCACCGGATTGCCGCCGAAGGTATTGAAGTAGCGTGTGCGGCGTGCAAACTCATCGAACAGAGCCGGGCGCCCGACGACACCGGCGATGGGCGTGCCGTTGCCCATCGGCTTGCCGAGGGCAACCAGGTCAGGCTCCACGCCATGACGCGCGAAACCCCACATCGCTGTTCCCGTGCGGCCGAAACCCGGCTGCACTTCATCGGCAATGAACAGCCCACCCGCTTCGCGGATGGCCGCGACCGCCGGTTTGATGAAGCCGATCGGGTCGGTCACCACGCCGTCGCTGGAAAAGACGGTGTCGAATAGCAAGGCCGCCGGGGCCGCGCCGTGGCGTTTCAAATCGGCGATCGCCGCCCTGACATGCGCGGCAAAGGTCTCACCCATCGTTTCCGGATCGTCGCGGAAACTGTCGGGCGCGGGAATGGTGCGGATATGCACGCCCAGGGGCACACCGTCACCGAGGGAGGGCGAGAGTTCCGAGGCGGCGGTCGTGACACCATGATAGGCGTTCTCGGTCACGATCACGCCCATCGCACCGATATGGCTGCGCGCGATGCGAAGTGCCAGATCAATCGCCTCGCTGCCAGTGCAAGTCAGCATCACCTGAGAGAGCGATGCAGGGAATAGCGCTGTCAACCGTTCGGCATAGTCGACGACCATATCGGTCAGGTAGCGCGTATGGGTGTTGAGCCGTCCCATCTGCCGGGTCACGGCCTCGACCACACGCGGATGGCAATGGCCGACGCAGGGAACGTTGTTATAGACGTCCAAGTAAGCCGCGCCGTCCGGCCCATAGAGAAAGACGCCTTCGCCACGGTCGAGATAGACGGGATCATCGTAGAACAGACGGTAGGAGGCGCCGAGCACGCGCTCCCGCCTGCGGATCAGCGCGGCCGTCGCGTCCGGCAGATGATCAAGCTTGCCGCTGTCAAACGCATTGATCATGACAGCTTTGGGGCCGGATGCGTTCATGATGCTGTTTCCTGTTTCGCGCGGCCGCGTGCAGCCTGCCAAAGATCGAGAAGCCTAGCCTGACCGTCTGCCGGGTTCATCTCGGCCACGCGCTGCATGACCTGCCAGGCGCGCCCGGCATTGCGCATGAGATAGTCCCGGTTTTCCGGATAGAGCGTCGTGCGCCAGGCGGGGATGAGCGCACGCAAGGCCAGCCGCGTCGCGATAAGATCGAACAAGACGCCCGCTTCCAACGCGCTCAGGGGCCGGACGCGCTCATAGCCCGTCAGCAGATGCAGCAGAGGCGCGAATAGGTCAGCGCCTTCGACCAGATCGAGATGATAGGAGCCGGTAACACCGATTTCCTGCACGACCGGCGCGCTGACCAGATCGCCGAAATCCAGAATACCGGCGACGGTCTCGCCATCCATCAGCATATTGCTGCCGGTCAGATCGTTATGAATGACACCGCGTGGCAGTTGCGGCAGCACGGGCAAAACGCGCGCCTCAAACCGGTCCAGCAGGATCGAAACCCAGCCACGAGCCTGATCATCCGGGATCAGCGGCAGCAGCGGGCGCAATGACGCCGCATGCTGCATATCCCAGAGCAGCGGATGCGTTTCCGCCGCCGGATGCGAGAAGCCGGACAGGGCTTGTGCCACCCGCGCCAGCGCCTCGCCAAGCGACAAAAGCCCTTGCGGACGCAAAATCCGATGGGCGAGCAGGTCGCCTTCCAGCCAGGTGAAGAGACGCACAGGCAGCATCCGCCCGTCCCCGCCCGCGACCCGAGCGATGAGCACAGCATCCAGCGTCGGCACGATCCGCTGGACAGGGAGCGTGGGATCGCTGCGGCCGACGTGAACCAGGGCCTGGGTCTGAAAATCCGTGACGTCCGGATCTTCGTTGGCATTGGTGAATTTGAGGATGAAACTGTCGCCTGCCGGCGTCACCACACGGAAATTGCGGTCGCGCTCGCTATGCAGCGGAGTGGCTGTTCCGTCCTGCCCCCAAAGGCGCCGGAAGGCTGCCTCGGCGTCCTCCGCGCTCACGTCCGGCACCGGGCTTGCCAGCACAGCGGCGGCAGCACCGATCAAGGTTTCAGGCTTCATCGTAATCAGGCTTTCGGCAGGGTGATGATGAAACGCGCGCCCAGGACGCGCCCCGCCTCATCATGCCGATTTTCGGCGCGAATGCGACCGTTCAAAGCCTCGATAATCTGCTTGCTGATGGAAAGCCCGAGGCCGGAATGCTTGCCGAAGCTCTCGCCCTGCGGCCGTTCGGAATAAAAACGCTCGAACACATCTTCAAGCTTGCCTTCCGGGATGCCAGGACCCTCGTCGGAGACGGTGATGTCCACCATGCCCTCGGCCGTTTCCACCGCAGAAAGTTCGATCCGGCCGCTGGGCGGGCTGAAGGATCGCGCATTGCCGATAAGATTGCCCAGCACCTGCACCAGGCGGCCTTCGACGGCGGCCACGCCGAGGCCTGCCTTCATCTCGGCCGCCGTGACGATCGGCGCACCGGGCAGACGCGTTGCATCATCAATATCGGCCAGCGCGCCGAGCATGGCGACGATGTCTTGCCGCTCGGGCGCTGCGCGCGAAATTTCCGCATCAACGCGCGAGGCATCGGAAATATCGGTGATCAGACGGTCCAGCCTCAATACGTCATCGGCCATGATGGCCAGAAGATTATTGCGACTCTGGTTCGCGTCCTCGACCCTGCGCAGCGTCTCGATGGCGCTGCGGATGGAGGTCAGCGGGTTCTTGATTTCGTGGGAGACGTCGGCCGCGAAACGCTCGATCGCGTCCATCCGGCCCCACAGCGCGGTCGCGGAATCAGACAGCGCACGGGCCAGCGTGCTGATTTCATCGCCGCGTTCCAGCAGGCTGGCCGGCACCGCGCCGGTGCGGCCATGGCCCTCGCGCATTTCCTGGGCGGCGATGGCGAGCCTGAGGATCGGACGGGCGATGGTCTGCGCCAGATACCAGGACAGCAGCACCGTCAGCACCAAGGCGACGAAAAACAGGCCGAGGATGGATATCCGCACCGAGAGAACCGCCTGATCCACCCGCCGCGCATCATGGGTCAGCAAAATCATGCCGACGGTCTGATTGTCATGCGTCACCGGTTCCGCGACCGTCACCAGCAGGCGACCGTCCGTCGTGCGGCGGATATAGGGCGGTACCTCCTGCCCCGTGTCATTGCCGCGCAGCGCGAGCACGGCCTTGAGGTCAGGCTGCCAATCCGCGCCATCCGACTTGTCGAGCTGGCGCACGGGAATGCCACCGGCACTCGGCGCCCAGGCGAGAAGGTGATCGTAGAACCAGCTGACCAGACTGCTAAGGGCGCCACCATTGGCCGGCGGCGGCAGCGGCTCAGTCACGATGGCACCACCGGCCCCTTCGCGCACCTGGCTATCGGCGACGATATTGCCGTCCGGTCCGAAGAGCCGGGCCTGGGCGAAAGGTGTGGGATCGGTCAGGCGATAGAGCAGCGGCCGGGCCAGATCCTGCGTCAGCACCGGATGGTCGCCGGACCCGGCCTGAACCGCGCTTTCCCCCAGCGCGCCGGCATAGATCCGCGCCTGTTCGCGGAGTGCGGAGACATCCGCATCCATCAGCCCGTTCTGATACTGGTCGAGATACAGCAGCCCGATGACGAGCAGCGCCAGCGGCAGCGCGTTGACGAGGAGGATGCGCCGCAGAAAAGGAGAGGCGAAGCGCCGCCTTGGCGGCAGAGCCGGGCCGGACGCCAGCGCACCCGCATCCGCCATGTCTGCCTGTTTGGAAAGGGCAGCGCCGTCCGGCATCAGTTTTCCTTGTAGCGATAGCCGATGCCGTAGAGGGTTTCGATCTGGTCGAAACTGTCGTCCTGCACCCGGAACTTCTTGCGCACGCGCTTGATATGGCTGTCGATGGTGCGGTCATCGACATAGATATTCTCGCCATAAGCGGCGTCGATCAGCTGGTCGCGGGATTTCACCATGCCGGGACGCGCAGCCAGCGCCTTCACCAGCAGGAATTCCGTCACCGTCAGCTGAATATCGTTACCCTTCCACAGGCACTGATGCTTCGTCTCATCCAGCGTCAAATCGCTGCGGACCATGACGCCGGTGGGCGCGGCGCCCGACCCTTCGGCCCGGCTGACCTCATTGCGGCGCAGCAGCGTGCGGATCCGTTCCAGCAGCAGACGCTGGCTGAAAGGCTTTTTGATATAATCATCCGCGCCCAGCCGCAGACCCATCAGCTCGTCCACCTCCTCGTCCTTGCTGGTGAGCAGGATCACCGGCAGGGCGCTGCGCTGGCGCAAGCGCTGCAGCAGCTCCATCCCGTCCATTCGCGGCATCTTAATATCGAGCACGGCAAGATCGACCGGGCGGGCAATGAGGCCCTGAAGCGCGCTTTCGCCATCCGTATAGGTGCGAACCTGAAAGCCTTCCTGTTCCAGGGTCATGGACACGCTGGCGAGAATGTTGCGGTCGTCATCCACGAGCGCGATAGTGTGCTTCATCATAAACAGCTTTCGCCTGTTCTTGCCTGGGGTTTTGGCCCAGGGCGGAAATGCGGTTGGCCTTGCGGCTGACGGGTAATCGTCAGCCCGGCCTTTCTATTATCGAGCAGAGAACCTGGTCCGTGAACCAGGTTTGTCGAGCGGGAATCGTGAAATCCCCGCCATGAATCTATATCAGAACGCTACAAAAGACCCGAAAGACGCGCCTGGGCGAAGGCCGCAATGGTGACGGCGTCGCGAATGACGCCGTCTCGGATCATGCGCTCGACCTCGGCAATCGGAAAGCGGCCGAGCACCATATCCTGCTCTTCCACCTCGCGCGCCGTCTCGCCCATCACCAGATCGGTCGCAAAAAACACGCGGCCTTCCTGGTTGGAATAGCCGGCGGCCTGGACGATACGGCCGATTTCGTGAAGCTTACCGGCGACCAGCCCCGTCTCCTCCCGTAATTCGGCGGCCGCCAGCACCGTGGGTGCCACGTCCTGCCATTCCCAGGTGCCCATGGGCAATTCCCAGACGCACTGGCCGATCGGGTAGCGGAACTGCTCGACCAGATAGATCTCGCCGTCCTGCACGGGGCAGATGACGGCGAATTCCGCCCGTTCCAGCACGGAATAGATGCCCTCGGACCCGTCCAGCCGGCGGACCTTATCCTCCCGCAGGCGCAGCCAGCGATTTTCATAGACCAGGCGGCTGGAAATCTGGGTGATGGCTTCGGTCATCGGCCTCTATCTCGCGCGTCGAAACGTCAGGTTATAGCGGAACGGGCCGAAAAGCGGATCATCGCCCGGCTTCACCGGCCGGATGCCATGAAACAGCAACCTTGCCGGACCGCCGAAGACCAGCACATCGCCACTCTCCAGCCCGACCGAAAACGGCTTTTCATCTTTCTCCATACCCCCCACGAGAAAGACGGCTGGCAAGCCCAGCGAGACGGAAACGATGGGCTGGTCGAAATCCCGCTCGTCACCATCGCGATGCAGGCCCATGCCGGCGCGCACCGCATAGCGATTGATGAGGCAGGTATCGGGGGCGAATCCCGGAAAACCAGCCTCGGCGGCAGCCGTGTCCGCCAGAACAAGGAAGGCATCGGGCATAGCTGGCCAGGATTGGCCGGTCAGGGGATCACGGCTTTCATAACGATAGCCCCGCGCGTCTGAGACCCAGCCGGAAGCGCCCGCGCTGGTCATGGCAGCGGCCAGCTTGCCGCCACGCCGGGTCGTCATGAAACGGAAGGGCGCCTGCTCGGCCAAAGCCTGGATGAGGGCAAGAAGGGTTGCCGGGTCAGCCCAGCGGCGCAGCAGAACCATGCCCGCCGGCAAGGCGGGAACAGGCGCCGCGAGATCGGAAAAAAGATCGCTCAGGCCGAACCCATTTATGCAGACTGGGGCAGCGTGAACAGCCGGGACACTTCATGCAGGTCCGGCGCGACCGGGTGGCGGGTGGAGGGCAATGTGCCGTCCGCGTCCCGCACGATCTGGCAGGTGCGGAAACCGGCGGCCGCCGCCGCATCAAGCTCCGCCTCGACGTCCGACAAGAACAGGATCAGCCCTGCCGGCAAGCCAATCTCGGTTCGAATGGCGTCATAGCTCTCGCGCTCGCGCTTCGGCCCAATGCGCGTGTCGTAGAAGCCGGAAAACAGCGGCACCAGATCGCCCGCCTGACTATGGCCGAAAATCCCGCGCTGCGCTTCCTCGGACCCCGAGGAATAGACGTAAAGCGGCAGACCCTCCCGCTTCCAGAAAGACAGCATGTCCGGGACTTCCGGGTAGAATTGGGCGATGAGATCGCCTGCCGCATAGCCTTCCCGCCAGATCAGACCCTGAATGGTTTTCAGCGGCGTCACCTTCTGATCCAGATCGCTCCAGCGCAGCAGAGCGGCAACCGGATCGGCTTCAGGCTCCAATTCGCGCGTCTGCGCCAGCACGGACTGCACCGCCGGGTCGTCCCCGTGTTCGGCGACGAAATCCACCAGACGCGCCCGCGCATAGGGAAACAAGCTGTCCCGCACGAGGCTGATCGGCGTCACCGTCCCCTCGATATCGAGCAGCACCGCTTCCACGGGATGCGTCACGATGAGGTCGGTTTCCTCAGGCTGGCGATCGGCGATGTCGGTCATGCTAGCCTCAGGCTGCTGGGAAACGCTTGCTGATCTCATCCCCAGTGAAATGGGGAACCCAGCCCGAGGTGTCGGTAAACACACGGAGAGCGGTGAAGAAGGGCCGCTCACCGGCATCGAACCAATGTTTTACATTGGCCGGCACGCTGATCAGATCGCCTTCGGTGCAATGCGCGTCATAGACGCGGTCGTTGAGATGCAGGACGAAATTGCCGGAGCCATGGACGAAGAAGCGGATCTCGTCCTCGGTATGCAGATGCTCGTTGATGAACTTAGCGCGCAGCGGCGCGACCTGCGGATGATCGGCCGTCAGCTTGATGACATCGGCCGAACCGGCGCCGGCCGTGCCCATCAGCTTGTCGAGATAGGGGCGATAGGCGGCCAGGATGGTCTCGGCGTCATCTTCCGGCGACAGCACGACCGGGCTTTCCCAACGCTCGAAACGGACGCCGATGGCGTTCAGCTCACGCGTGATGATGTCCGCATCCTCGCTACGCAGGATAGCGGTATCGGGGTTGTCGTCGGCATAGATGGTCAAGCGGCTCATACGAGTTTCCTCCGTTCAATTTCGGTCGCCAGAAGGAATTCTAGCGCTTCCAATCGGTAGAGGGCAGCATTCACGTCTGAACCCCAGACATAGATCCCATGCCCGCGCAGGACATAGCCGATCGGCGCCCGGCCTTGCTCCAGCAGCGGCTGCAGCCGCGCCGCAAGCCGCGGCATGTCCTGATCATTGTCGATGATCGGCAGGGCCATGGAGACGTCATGCGTGGAAACCACATCGCTCCAGGCCTTGAGGATCTCATAACCCTCAAGATGGATCGCAGGTGAGCCCGGCAGCGCCATGGTCAGTGCCGTCGCCGGCACCGAATGACCATGCAGCACCGAGCCGATCTCGGGCCAAAGCGCGTAGATCTGGCAATGCAACAGGGTCTCGGCACTCGGCTTCATGCCCGGCGTCAACGAGCGGCCGGACAAATCGACCTCGATGATGTCGCTTGTTTCCAGAAAACCCTTGTGGACACCGCTGCGCGTGATGGCGATGCGCTCGCCCGGCAGGCGGGCGCTGAGATTGCCGCTGGTGGCCGGCACCCAGCCACGACGATCCATGCGCTGACCGGCTGCGACCAGCTTCTCTGCCAATCGCAGCGGGACCGACCCCGTGGCACTCTCAGCCACAGCCGAAGGGGCAATGCCCCCGGCTGCAAGCCCATCCGCCATCATCGCCATGCTTCTACCTCAGGCAACGTCGAGCCGGGCTTCAGCCCTGGCTGTGAACCGACGTCGTCTCACGCTTGGCGGCCGTCGCGTCGGCCCCCGGCGCGGACAGAGTGCTCTGCTTCTTGCCGTCGGCGGCCATCGACGCATCATCATCTTCGGCCATGTTTTTCTTGAAGGACTTAATGCCCTTCGCGAAATCGCCCATCAGGTGGCTGACCTTGCCACTGCCAAAAAGCAGCAACAGGACCACGATAACGATTAGCCAATGCCAAATGCTCAGCGAGCCCATTTTGCCTCCCTCGGGGATAAGCCCCCAAGCTGCATGTCTGATGTCACGGGGGCGGCAGCACGGCAAGCCGCAACCCCAGAGGATCATCATAGTCCCAATGCGTTGGTTTCACCAGTTGGCAGAGACGACGGGAGCTGACCCGGTCTGGCGATTTCGACTTGTCCACAGCTTTCTCGGCGCGACCCCCACTCAATCATTGGCGTCTGCCGTTAAGCTCTATACATTATCTAGTAGTAATTTGGGCGAGGGACCACGAGATGGAGTGGAACGAGACGATCATTGCTGAGCTCAGGACGCTTTGGGCTGAGGGGCTCTCAACCGCCGAGATCGGGCGGCGCCTCGGAATTTCCAAGAATGCTGTCGTCGGCAAGGCCCATCGTCTGGATCTTTCGCCGCGTCCTTCGCCTATTCGTCGTAACGAGCGTCCGCAGGGCGTGCAGGTGCCGGCCCCGCGGGTGACAGGCCCGACCCTGGCGCCTTTGCCGTCCGGTCCGCAGGTCGTCGCCACCGGCGCGCCCCGCATCGCCGTCGCACCGGCATCTGTCAAAGTGTCGCCCCCGCGTCGTCTGGCCGCTGTCGCTCCGGCGCCGGTCGCCCGTATCTCGGCTTGTTGCTGGCCAGTGGGCGAACCCGGCAAGCCGGGCTTCCATTTCTGTGATGGCGCCGCGGTCGCCGGCAAGCCTTACTGTGCCGAACACGCGCAGCTGGCTTACGTGAAGATCCGCGACCGTCGCGAAGACGCAGCCTGATCAGCAGTCCGGCAAGGCGATCATCGGTCGCCGGCCCGGCCTTTTTATTTTTGCTTGCCCACTAGGGTAACGAAGTCGATAGACGTAGCATCTCCGTCGCCTTATCTCGGGACTGTCATAATCCGTCCGTAAGATGGAGAGACGTCCCAATGGTGGTGGCAAGGATAAATGGCCGACAGCCTTGACTTCCTTTGGGCCGATGAAGGGACCAGCCAAGCGCCGGTCAAGCTGCGCTGTCCCAATTGCGGCAATCTAGGCGAAAAATCCCCCATCTGCTTCGCTCGTCCGGGCAATAGCCCGGCCTGGTCACTGCTGCTTTGCCCGGACTGCACCGCCGGATTCTACGAGAACCAGACGGTCAGCGACTATGCCGATGAGGGAATGTCGGCTGAGTCCACCACCTATTTTCTGCAACAGGGCGCGGCTGTCAGTATTTTCGCTGATATTCTCGCTCATATCCAAAAGCCCCCCGGCGCCGTCTATGTCGAAATCGGCTGCGGCTTCGGGTTCGGCCTGGATGTCGCCCAGCATGCCATGGGCTGGCAGGCGCGCGGCATGGACCCGGCCGAGTTGTCGGCCATCGGACGCCACCTGCTCGGCGTCGATATAACGCCCGCCTATTTCGACCCGACGACGGTGCCTTCCGGCAGTTGCGACGTCGTCATGGCGACGGAAGTGCTGGAACATCTGCCGGACCCCGCTGGCTTCCTGCGGGAAATTCGCCGCGGCCTGAAACCCGACGGAATCGCCGTGCTGACGACGCCAGACATCGCCGCGGTCAGACCGGCGATCGCAAAGCCCGTGCTGAGCGCGACCTTGACCGTAGGTTTACATCTGATCCTGCAAAGTGCCGCCAGCCTTGAATTTCTGTTGCGGCAGGCCGGTTTCACGGATGTGCGGGTCGAAAGCGACGGCTGGAAGCTCACAGCCTTCGCCGCAACCGTCCCGCTGGCCTTGCGGGACGACAGGCGCGCCCGGCAGGCCATCGCCATCCGCTATCTGATCGAGCGATCGGAATCTCGCGCGCAAGCGGACGATCTTTACTTCGGTTTCGCAGGACGGGCTTTTTTCGAAGCGGTCTCAGCGCAGGATCAGGCATCAGCCGCGCGGATTTGGAATAATCTTGGGCCGAGGCTGCACAATCGTTACAATATCGATCTTGATACGATAACGGCCAAGATCGAAGGCAAGCAGGCAGCCGATCATGGGGATATCTCGGCCCTCATGCCCCTTAATCTGGCGGCCATCATGCTCGCCCGCGCTTACCAGAGACTGCAATCGGGGGAAGCAAGGGCCGGGCTTTTGCCACGATTCGCCGCCATTAACGCTGTCTGCGCGCCGCTCTGGGCCTGGCTGAGCCAACTGCGGATCGGCGATATGCAGACGAGGCAGATCCTTTGGGTCGCCCAGGCGGAGGTTGTCCTCTGTATCGCAGCGCAAGGACGGGGAGCGGTTTTGACGATGATAGGGAGACTGCCCGAATCCCCGACCGGCGCCGGTCGGGACGCCATCGTCCGGCGGGCGGTCGAATTTCTCATCCACGGCGAAAGGCCAAATCTGGCAACCCGACTTGCACGTCAGGAATCCCTTCCCCACATGCGACAAACAGGGGACATATCGACATCCGCCCTGGCAAAGTCATTCGCACGGGAAATGTTCTATCGCGCGAGGCAAAAGCTTCGTGGCTGAGGAGACGAAGATCAGCGATCCATCGCCCCGCTACGCTCTCGGCGAACCGATAACCTGGCGCGTGCTTGTACGGAGATTTCGCCGGTCGGATAACCGCTTGGTGGCGGCACGCAATTTGGCCCAGCATGCGATGCGCGCTCTCATTCGGCGGATTTTAGCCGCTGACGCATTGGTCGGCCGGGCTTTGGGCGTCTCATCCCCTCTGCGCGGCTTCACACGGGAAGCCTCCGTTCAGATCAGGATTGCGGCTGCCTGGCCTTTGGGTTTCCTGCATTCCACCCACCAGGTGGTCGAACGATACGACGCGCCGACCCGTCCAATCAGACAGGATGTCGCGCTTTTCGTTCATTTCGATGCCGAAGGCCGCGTTTTGCCGGCAACACGCGACTTTCTACTTGGCTTGGCGCGCACCGACCTCTCGATCGTTTTCGTGACGAATTCCGGCTTTATCCTGGACGAGGACAAGGCCTTCCTGCGGGACTATTGCAGCGCCATTCTGATCCGCCGCAATATCGGCTATGATTTTGGTGCCTGGCGCGATGCCTTGGATACGCTCGGTCTGCCGCGGGCGGAGACGCGGGCGATCTATCTCGTCAATGACAGCGTCTATGGACCTTTCACCGATCTTGCGCCGCTGCTCGCCCCGATCGATTTCGCGAAAGCCGATATCTGGGGTGTCACCGAAAGCTGGCAGCATCGCTACCATCTCCAATCCTTCTTTCTCGCCTGTGGCGGCAAAGCCATCCGTAGTCGGGCTTGGCGGCAGTTCTGGGGCTCGGTCCGGCCGATTCCCTGTAAGGACTGGGTCATCCGCCATTGCGAAATCGGTTTCACCCGTGCGCTGGCGCAAGGCGGCATCACCACCGCCGCCCTTTTCCCGAACGAGACGCTGCTCGACCACACGGAACTTGAGCGGCTGGAGCAGGTCGTCGCGGCCGACGACCTGGCCGAGGGCCAGGACGCGAGGCTACGCGCCGAGGCCGTACATGCCGGGCGCATTTTGCACTACGCCCAGCGGGAGAGGGTGCCGCTGAACCCCTCCATCGATCTCTGGCGCCAGCTTCTGCAAGCTGGCTACCCCTTCCTGAAGCGCGAGCTATTGCTCCGAAACCCAACCAAGGTGGCGGATGTCTTCGAATGGGAAGAGGTCGTCAGCCGGTCGCTTCATGCCAACCCGCAGCCTTTGGCGGATGCAATCCGTCAGTCGCTCGGCGAGCGCCTGGGCGAAGTCTGGAATGACCCGGACAGAGAGCAGCCAAAAACCGCCGCTTGACCGCGCCTGACGAACATCAGGACGATTGCCACCGTGCGGCGGCGCTGTCGTCGGCGGCCTGAGCGTCCACCCAGCGCTCCATGCCGCCGGCCAGATGCTCCTTCTTCCAGAAAGGGGCAGCGACCTTCAACCAGTCGATCAGAAAGCTGGTCGCTTCCAAAGCCGCCTTGCGGTGACCAGCCGCCGTCAGCACCAGCACGATCTGCCCCGCAATCGGAATGCAGCCGGTGCGGTGAATGATGCGGCAGGCTGACAAGGCAAACCTCATCTCGGCCTCGGCTGCCATCCTCGCAATCGCGCGTTCCGTCATGCCGGGATAATGTTCCAGCGTCATCGCCGTGATGGGCGCGCCCGCCGCGCCACGTACAATGCCGATGAATGAGGCGACGGCGCCGATATCGCCGGCTTCGCCCCGCAACGCCGCCATCTCCTGGCCGAGATCGAAATCCTCCGGCCCGACACGGATGAAGGCCATGATCAGCCCCCGGTAATGGGAGGAAAGAACGCGATTTCGTCCCCCGCGCGGATCGGCGAGCTGTCGGACGCAAAGTCCTGGTTTACGGCGCTGCGAATGCGCGCGGTCTCCGTCAACACCTGCCGATAGGGTTCGCCCCGCGCGCTGAGCCAACCCAGCAGGGCGCCGACCGTATCGACCCCGGCCGGTAGCGTCACCTCTTCTTCGGCGCAGCCCAGTCTTTCACGCAGCCAGGCGAAATAGAGCAGCCGCACAACCATCACAAAACCTTCTCCGCGAACGGATGTGCGGCGAGTGCCCTGCCCTTATTTCGGGCTGGGAACGCTGCTGATGGTCCCGTTCGGCATAACGAGCGTGCTGGTACCATTGCCGTTCGGAATGAGGATCGCACCAGACTGGCCGTTGATGGGCGCCAGGGTCTGATAATTGGCAGTACCCCCGATAATCGTTGTCGCCCCCTGCGGGGTCGTGATCTGCGTGCCGAGCTTCGGCATCGTCAGGGATGGCGGCGCGGCAGTCGCGCTCATGCCCGACAAGGGCGCTGTCGTGCTCAGCGGATTGCCGACCGTCGGCGGACGCACCGCACCGCCCGATACCGGCGCCTGCGACGTGCCACCCTGCATGCCGGGCAGCGTGCTGAGATTCGGGATCTGGCCGGGGCTAGCAGGCACCGGTCCAAGCTGCGGTGATGCGCTGCCGCTCAAATCCATCTGCTTCTGAATATCGGCGAGCGTCGGCATCGTGGGGATGGCCGTCGGCCAGACCTGACCGGTCTGCGGCACCAGCGGCGTCACCGCGCCGGCATTGCCGTCAGCCCGCTGCATCGACAGGCTGTCATTGCCCGTCGGCTTGTTGGGGTTGCTCGCCAGGGTATGCGTCTGGCCAATGAAATGGTCGAAGCCGGTGCAGCCAGAGAGGAGAAGGAGCCCGGTCAGAGCAATCCGCCGCATGAAGGTCGCATCCTTGATCTTGCCCGAGATGGGCCGGTCGCGAGTCGGGCTGTCCCGTCACGCTTCGCCGCCTTGATGGCATGGCTGAGGGGGAGCCATCAAGGAAGCTGGGGAGGATAATCTTCCGCCCGCGTCAGCTACGCGCCTTCAAATCGTTCCGGGACGTGCCAAGCTCGGCATGGCGGATCCCCGCGGTGAGATAATCCCAACCCGTAATGATGGTTAGGGTGGCCGCAATCCAGAGCAAGACCGTGCCGATCAACCAGACAGGCAGCCAGCCGATATGCAGCAGCAGGGCCGTCCCGTTGCCGGCGATCAGGAAGCCGAGCGCACCGATCTGAAAGGTCGTCTTCCACTTGGCGAGACGGGTCACCGGCAGACCGACGC
Organism: Acidisoma cellulosilyticum; assembly: GCF_020621385.1. Taxonomy (GTDB): domain Bacteria; phylum Pseudomonadota; class Alphaproteobacteria; order Acetobacterales; family Acetobacteraceae; genus Acidisoma; species Acidisoma cellulosilyticum. The sequence goes on from NZ_JAESVA010000001.1 coordinate 608,211, forward strand.
GAATTTCGGCAAGAAATTCGCGCAAGCCGCTGACCAGGATTTCACGGCACATGATGATGATGGCGGGGTACAGCCCCCAAGGGCCCAGCCGTCCGTCACCTGCCAGCATCAGCAGCACGGCGCCGACCAGAAGCTTGTCGGCGATCGGATCGAGCATGCGGCCGAGATCGGAGAATTGCTGGCGGCTGCGCGCAAGCTTGCCGTCCAGATAATCGGTGATGCCGGCGAAAGCGAAGACGAGGCAGGCGGCCAGATCCGCAGCCGGCAATCGCAGGGATGCCAGCACGATCAGCACCGGAATCGCGGCTATGCGCGAAAGGGTCAGCACATTGGGAAGGTCTGTGAGCATGCGGACCTCAAATCAAGCAAACTGAGCCGTCAGGAAACGCCTTCCATCCGGACGCCGGGATGAAAATGCGCATAGACGCGCTTCGCTGTCTCCCGATTAATTCCGGGAACAGCTGCGAGATCATGCAGACCCGCCTGTTTCACGCCGCGGGCAGAGCCGAAATGATGCAGCAGCGCGCGCTTGCGGGCGGCGCCGATGCCGGCGATCTCATCCAATTCACTCCGTGAAATCTCCCGCGACCGGCCGGAGCGATGGGTGGTAATCGCGAAGCGATGCGCCTCGTCCCGCAAGCGCTGCAGGAAATACAGCACGGGGTCGCGCGGCGGCAACTGGAAGGGCGCTTGCCCCTCCCGGTGAAACCATTCCCGCCCGGCATTGCGGTCCGGTCCCTTGGCAATGGCGACGAGGGGGATATCGCCCACGCCCATTTCCTCCATCACCGTGCGTGCGGCCGAAAGCTGGCCGGCGCCGCCGTCGATGATGACCAGATTGGGCCAGTGCGGATCGTCGCGATCCGCATGTTCCTTCAAGGCACGGCCAAAGCGGCGTTGCAGCACTTCCCGCATCATCCCGAAATCGTCGCCGGGTGCGACCGGACCCTTGATCGCGAATTTGCGGTAGGCTTGTTTCGTCAGGCCTTCGGGCCCCGCCACGACCATGACGCCATAGGCGTTGGTGCCCATGATATGGCTGTTGTCGTAGGTCTCGATCCGCTCGATCGGCGTCGGCAGGCCGAAAAGCTCGGCCGTCGCATCCAATAGCTTCCCCTGCCCCGCCGTCTCCGCCAGCTTGCGTTCCAGGCTTTCGCGGGCGTTCAACTCGGCATGGGCGACAACCGCCCGCTTCTCCCCGCGCTGTGGCACGGTGATGGTGACCGCACGACCGGCCTTGAGCGACAAGGCCTCGGCGATCAGCGCCTCCTCCTCCGGCGGATGGTTGAGCAGAAGAAGCGGCGGCGGCGGCTTGTCCTCATAGAATTGCGCGACGAAGGCTGCCAGCACCTCCCCCAACTCCTCGCCCTTGGTATGTGACGGGTAGAAGGCGCGGTTACCGTTGTTGTGTCCGCCACGCACGAAAAAGACCTGCACGCAGGTTTGCCCTGCGATCTGCCAGGCGGCGACGACATCGGCATCGTTAAGGCTGGCGGGGTTCATGATCCCCGTGCCTTGGACATGCGACAGGCCGCGAATACGATCCCGCAACGTCGCCGCACGCTCGAACTCCATGGCGACGGATGCCTGCTCCATCTCGCTCGCCAGTTGCTGCTGGATGGTCGCGGCCTTGCCGCTCAGGAAGGCCTTGGCCTGCGCGACCAGGCCCGCGTAATCCTCTTTCGAGATATGGTCGACGCAGGGCGCGGAACAGCGCTTGATCTGGAACAGCAGGCAGGGCCGGGCGCGGTTCGCGAAAACGCTGTCGGTGCAGGAGCGCAGCAGGAACAGCCGCTCCAGCGCGGTCAGGCTTTGATTGACCGACCAGGCGGAGGCGAAGGGTCCCCAATAGGTCCCCTTCCGCGTCTGGGCACCACGATGTTTCACGACCTGGGGAAAGTCGTGATCCTCGGTCAGCATGATCCAGGGGTAGCTCTTGTCATCGCGCAGCACGATGTTGAAGCGCGGCTTAAGACGCTTGATGAGATTGGCCTCAAGCAGCAGCGCCTCGGCCTCGGTATGGGTCGTCACGATCTCCATCGAGATCGTCTCGGCGACCATACGGCGCAGACGCTCCGGCAGCCGGGCGATCTGGGTATAGGAATGGACACGCTTCCCCAGGCTGCGCGCCTTGCCGACATAGAGCGCATCGCCCTTGCCATCCAGCATCCGGTAGACACCGGGCACCAGCGGCATCGTCTCCAACGCGCGCTCGATGACGGCCACGCCATTGGCGATCGAGACCGGGCGCGCCGGCGCCGGCGCGGCTTCGTCGGCGGGTTCAGGCGCAGGCTCGGCGGCCGGATTTTGGGTATCGCTCATCATGGTCATCTTAACGGAAAATTATCCCCCAGCCGGTGCTGACCCCTGTGGATAATGCTGTGGAGGAATCTGCGCAGAGCGGGCTTCTGCTTGGGGTCCAAGCCTTGAGGATCCTGTGGACGGTTCAGAGGGCTAAACCAACAAGTCATTGAAATGGTTAAAATTAATACTAAAGTTCAGGTTTTTGTGAGAACAAGACTGAAACCGGAGTGTAATCTTCGGCCCATCAGGCGACTGGTGGAAAAACCTGATCGCGCTCACGCAGAATCTCGACGCCGGCGGACGCAGCGTCCGGAAAAACCGTCAATTTTTCAACGGATACCCGGGCAGAGACGACCCGCGGGTCCTGCAGAGACAGGCGCGCAATCTCCTCCGCCATCGTCTCCACCAGCTCGACATGGGCGCTGTTCACGAAGGCCCGGATGCGCTTGGCGAGGGCATCGTAATCGACCACACGCCCGACCACATCCGGCCCGACACCGCCGGGATGATCGAGCCCGTCATCCCGCATCTCGAAGGAGATATTGATGCGCACCGGCTGGCGCCGTCCCTTCTCCGAGGCATAGACCCCGATCCGCGCATCCAGAACCAGATCGCGGATGAAGATGCGGCGTAGATGAGACCCGGGCAGGGCGGTCATTCCGCGATCTCCGACGTGGCCGGCGCCCATTGCAGATGCTGCGCGCCGTCCAGCGCGATCATCTGCCCGGTCAGCGACGGTAGAGACAGAATGGCGAGCGCAGCCTGGGCGACTTCCTGGGGCGAGGTGCCATGGCCCAGCGGCACCGAGGCCGCCTGACGATCGAAATCCGCCTGGCTCTGCCGCGGACTCGGCATCGCGGGTCCCGGCCCGATGCCGACGACGCGGATACGCGGGGCGAGCGCCAGGGCCATCGTCTGGGTCAAGGTCCAGAGGGCAGCCTTGGAGATGGTATAGGACATGAAATGCGGGGTCAGCGACCAGACACGCTGGTCCAGCAGGTTAATGATGACGCCCTGCGCGCCGTCGGGCAGCGTGCGCGCCATGTCCTGCATCAGCACGAAGGGCGCCCGCAGATTGGGTTCGATATGCCGGTCCCAGCTCTCGCGCGTCGCGTCATGCCATTCGTCACGCTCGAAGGTGCTGGCATTATTGACCAGCACGCCGATCGGCCCGAGCGCCGCTTCCGCCTGGGCGATCAGGGTTGCGACTTCGGCCTCCTGGCCCAGATCGGCCTTCAGCGTGATAGTGCGAATGCCTGTTCCGGCCAGGCTTTCCGCCAGCGCGACCGCCTCATCGCTGCTCGTATTGTAGTGAATGGCGACCGAAAAGCCGTTGGCCGCCAGGGCTTCCGTCACGGCTCGGCCAAGCCGCTTCGCGCCCCCGGTGATAAGGGCTGCGCGCGGGATACGCGGGTCGATCGTCATCGCTTGGTCCGTCCTGCTCCGCGGCTGGAGGATGATTTGCCGCCGCCGCGGCTGTTACCACGGCGCTTCTCAGGATCGTAGCCGCCACCGCCGGGGCCAAGCGGTTCAGGCATATAGTCCTTCCTCTGGCGCACGCCGCTGGCGGGCGGCGGTTCGATGCCGAGTTCCATCGCTTCCAGCCGCTTGAGTTCGTCGCGCAGCCGGGCCGCCTCCTCGAATTCCAGATCGGCCGCCGCCGCCCGCATCCGTTTCTCGATCTCGGCGATGGAGCTGCGCAGATCCTTGCCGACGAAGTCTGAGACGCCGCCACCCTTGACCGGTGCGACCGTCACATAATCCTGCTCAAAGACGGATTCGAGCACTTCGCTGATCTGTTTGCGCACCGACATCGGCGTAATGCCGTGTGCTTGGTTCCAGTCCTGCTGCTTCTGGCGGCGCCGATCCGTCTCCCCGATCGCGGCGGTCAGACTGCGCGTCATGTGATCGGCGTAACAGATCACGCGGCCGTCCACATTGCGCGCGGCGCGGCCGATGGTCTGGATCAGGCTGGTCTGGCTGCGCAGGAAGCCTTCCTTGTCGGCGTCAAGGATCGCGACGAGCATGCATTCCGGAATATCCAAGCCTTCCCGCAGCAGGTTGATGCCGACGAGCACATCGAAAACGCCCAGCCGCAGATTGCGGATGATCTCGATCCGCTCCAACGTATCGACGTCGGAATGCAGGTAGCGCACGCGCACGCCTTGCTCGGTCAAATATTCGGTGAGGTCTTCGGACATGCGCTTGGTCAGCGTCGTCACCAGCACACGACCGCCGCGATCGCGCACCATGCGCACTTCCGCCAGAAGATCATCGACCTGATTAGCGACAGGGCGCACTTCGACCACCGGATCGATCAGCCCGGTCGGACGGATGACCTGTTCAGCGAAGCTGCCGCCCGTGCGTTCCATCTCCCAGGGTCCGGGCGTTGCGGAGACAAAGACGGTCTGCGGGCGGAAGCGCTCCCACTCATCGAAGTTGAGCGGACGATTATCCGCGCAACTCGGCAGGCGGAAACCGAATTCGGAGAGCACGGTTTTGCGCGCGGCGTCGCCCCGCGACATGCCGCCGATCTGCGGCACGGTGACATGGCTTTCATCGACGATGAGCAGCGCATTCTCAGGCAGATATTCAAAGAAGGTCGGCGGCGGGTCGCCCGGCGCGCGACCGGTGAGGTAGCGGGAATAATTCTCGATGCCTTTGCAGGAGCCTGTCGTCTCCATCATCTCGATATCGAAGGTCGTGCGCTGGTTGAGGCGTTCCACCTCAAGCAGCTTGCCCTGGGATTCCAGCTCGGCCAGCCGCTCCTTCAATTCCTGCTTGATGCGGATGATGGCCTGGGTCAGCGTCGGGCGTGGCGTCACGTAATGGCTATTGGCATAGACCGTGACCTGCTCAAGCTCGCCAGTCACGGTGCCGGTCAGCGGGTCGAATTCGGAAATGCTCTCGATATCATCGCCAAACAGAGACACCCGCCAGGCGCGGTCTTCATAATGGCTGGGATAGATATCAACCACCTCGCCGCGCAGGCGGAAGGTGCCGCGGGCGAAAGCCGCGTCATTGCGGCGATACTGCAACTCGACCAGCGCCTTGGCCAGCCTGTCACGATCGATCTGGCCGCCGACCTCAAGCTTGACCACCATCTTGGCGTAGGTCTCGACCGAGCCGATACCGTAGATGCAGGAGACCGAGGCGACGATGATAACGTCATTGCGCTCCAGAACGGCCTGGGTCGCGGAATGGCGCATGCGGTCGATCTGCTCGTTAACCTGCGCATCCTTCTCCACATAGGTGTCAGTGCGCGGAACATAGGCTTCGGGCTGGTAGTAGTCGTAATAGCTGACGAAATATTCCACCGCATTGTCAGGAAAGAAGCTTTTCATCTCGGCATAGAGCTGGGCCGCCAGCGTCTTGTTCGGCGCCAGGATCAGTGTCGGCCGCTGCACCTTCTCGATGACCTTGGCCATGGTGAAGGTCTTGCCGGACCCGGTAACGCCAAGCAGCACCTGGTCGCGCTCGGCGCCGTCCGTTCCCGCGACAAGATGGCGGATGGCGGCCGGCTGATCGCCATTCGGCTCGAATTCCGAGACGACCTTGAATGCGGTCTTGGCCGGGCGCGGCGGCTGTTTCTGCGGCATGAAGGCCACAGGGAGATTGGGAAGCACGGAGGTACGACTGGCTGCCTGGGACATAAGGGGAACATAGTCCCTGGCAGCCAGTTTATCGAGAGGGTCTTGTGCGGCGCGGTACCAGATTCATAGCAGAGCCGATCAGCGGGGATTGCGCTCCCATGCCTCGATCTCGAAACCCAGCTGGGCGCGCGACATGCCGATATCCGAGAGCATGCGCCCATCCATGGTTGCCAGTTCGCGCTTGAGGCGGTTGGCCTTCGCCATCCGGGTGTAGCGGTCGCGGACCGTCTGCCAGACAAGGCCGGGGGAAGCGATCAAAGAACGGCTTGCGGTCTTGCGTCCAAGGGTGAGTGACATGGCCTTCATCCCATTCGGGTTTGTGATAGGCGCACGATGATCTTGCCACCGTAATAAGAAAAACGAATTGTTTTGATCGACAGGATCAATTATCTTGATCGTATGATCCGTCCTGCCACGCTCGACCCTGACCTGTTGCGCGCCTTCGTGCTCATCGCCGAGGAACGCAGCTTCACGCGCGCTGCCCAACTGGTCGGCCGCACGCAATCGGCCGTTTCCATGCAGGTGCAACGCTTGGAAGGGGTTTTGGGCCAGCAGCTGTTCCACCGTGGCCGCGGCGGTCAGGTGGAGCTGACCCGACACGGCCAGTTTCTGCTGGATCGGGCCCGAGAAATGCTGGCGCTGAATGACGATATCTGGCGCACCTTCCATCAGCCATCCGTCAGCGGTGGCGTCTGCCTCGGCGTGCCGGATGATTATGCGCTGCGCTTCCTGCCGCGCGTGCTCGTGCGCTTTGCCGAAGTGCATCCGGACGTCGAAGTCGAAGTCGTCTGTGCGCCTTCGAAAGAACTCATCCCCAAGCTGCGCGCGGGGGAGCTTGATCTGGCGCTGGTCTCGGAAGGCGAATCCGCCGCCGGCATGGACGGAAAGCCGCTATGGAGCGGCCCGCTCGTCTGGATCGGCTCCGACCGGCATGCGGCGCACCGGCTGGATCCGCTCCCCCTCGCCTTGGCCGATCCGACCTGCTGTTGGCGGCGATCAGCGATCGACGCCCTGGAAGCGACAGGTCGGCGCTATCGCGTGGCCTATACCTCCTCGGCGCAGACCGGCACGCTGGCCCCTGTCATGGCCGGTCTGGCGATCACGATGTCCCCCGCAACCGCGCTGCCTGAAGGTGTGAGGATATTGGGGCGGGAAGACGGTCTGCCGCCCCTGCCCGACTTCCAGGTATTGATGATCACGGCGAAGGAAGCGCGGCAGCCCGTGACAGACGCGCTGGCCGATTATATCTCGGAGACCTTCGCGCGCGAGGCTGTGAAAACCAGCCAGGCCGCGTGACTGCGGCCGATGTCGTTAAGGACCGACTGAACCGTTTCGTCCGAGGCTTTATGCGGCCGTGGCGGAAATCGACTTGACCAGATCCAGCACGCGACGGCGAACCTCAGGGTCGATGATGCGGGAGAAATAGGCCAGCAATTCGGCCTGATCCGCCGGAAGCGGTTCCGGTTCATCGGTCAAACCGACTTGCTCTTCGGCGACGGTGAAACTCAGGTCGGCTGGACCGCGCGACGGGCGCAACCTCGGCTTGGCTTCGAAATCCGTCAAACCCTCGAAAAAATAATCGGGACCAACGTCGAAGATCCGACAAAGATCATAAAGACGAGAGGCACCGACACGGTTGACCCCACGCTCATATTTTTGAATCTGCTGAAAGGTCAACTGAAGCGCGGCGCCCAGTTTTTCCTGCGACATGCCAAGTGCCATACGACGCAACCGAATGCGGGCGCCGACATGCACATCGATCGGACTAGGCGCGGACTCACCGTCACTGCTCGCCCGCTTAACCACGGCAGATCAGGAAGGGTCGGAAAAAGCGAGAAACATATCTAAAGATATAGCCCTGATCGCTAAAACTTAGAGAGACATCGGGTAGTGAAGCGGAACGGTTTAGGACTATCACAATAGTTCATCTCAAACTCAAATTGTCGAAACGTTCCATTCGTTAATCTGGTTAACAACCCCGCTAATCTAGTTAAGACTTTTGGCGGATGTCCAGGCGATAACCTAAGGATTCATGAAAAATCATAGTCCAAAGCGCTGATGTTATGGAAAGATTTATGATCTCTCCAACCGACGCAGACGAAAAACGAGCAACAAGCCCAGCAGCGTCGTGAGGATGGCCAGCACAGCCGGTGCCCATAGGCCCCAATAGGCAAACAAAGTTGGCGGCAGGCGCCCGGGCAGCGGCGCGACGAGATTGCCCTGACGCCCGAGACCGAGGCGCATCTCCTCCCGCCCGGACGCATCGAAAATCGCCGAAATGCCGGTATTGGCGGCACGGGCCAGCGGCAGCCCCTCCTCCACCGCGCGCATGCGTCCGGCGGCCAGATGCTGGCGTGGGCCGCTGCTATTGCCGAACCACGCATCATTGGTTGAAAGCGCGATCCAGTCCGGCCGGTCGCTCTCCTTGATGATCTGTCCGGAGAACACGGATTCGTAGCAGATGATGGGGCCAACCGGCGGGATGCCCGGCACATGCAGCGTCGTAGGGCCAGTCCCGCGGCTGAAACCCTCGCCCGGCAAAATCTGCAGCGGCAGCCAGGCCGGCTGATATTCGCCAAAGGGCACCAGATGCCATTTGTCGTAGCTGGCCAGCAGCGGCCCCGGACCGCGCAGGACGCCCATGCTGTTGTAGATTGACTGACCATCGGCGCCGAACCGCAGCATGCCGGCGATGACCGTGACATCCGGCCCGACCGTCTCGGCAATCGCCTGGCGGGCACCGGCATCGGTCTGCAGCTGGAAGGGCGATGCGGTTTCCGGCCAAAGCAGGATGATCGGCAAATTCTTCGGGTTGTTGGCCTGCGCCTCCGCGACGGCCTTCGCACTCAGCGCCAGATAGCGGCGGAACAGAGCCACCGCCGCCGTCCGGTCGGAGACGAATTCGGCCGTGCCGTCGCCCTGGATGACGCCGATGATGGCGGCGGGTGCGGCCGGTTTGGCGCTCGACAGACGTAGTCCGCCGACGACCGCCCAACCGATCATGAGGACCAGCGAGGTCGCGAAACCACGCAGGCCGAGCGCCGGCAGGGAGGCGACGAAAACGATGCAAAGGGTCAGGCCCAGCACGCCGATCCAGGCGGCCGGCTGAATCAGCACTGTGCCGATCAGCCCCGGGATCGCGACATCCGTGCCCCAAAAATTCCACGGAAAACCGGTGAAGACGAATTGCAGCGCGAGATCGGCCAGCGTCCAGGTCCCGGCCAGAACCAGCAGACGCGGTAGGCCGGACGGCGCGAACCAGGCGAGTGCCGCTGGCACGGCCGTGAAAACCCCGACGGCCAGTGCCAGACCGGGCACGGCAAAGGGCACCAGCCACCAGAATTGCGCAGCCTCGATCAGAATAGGTTCCGTGATCCAATAGAGACCAACGACATTGAGACCGAAACCGAAGGTTAGGCCGATCAGGCCAGCCTGTTTCCAGCTTCCCGCCCGACCGATTAGCCAGATCAGCCCGGGCAGGCTGATCCATAGCGCCGGAAGGAGGTAGATCGGCGGCAGAGCCAGGGCCGCCACTATCCCAAAGATCAGTGCGAGAATGAGAGTCTTGCGCATGCAAAGGCGGCTATAGATGCGGATTGCGCTTGGCAAGCCGCACCCGCGTCGCTTTGTGTAACAGCTACAGGACGTTCTGCTTTGACCACATCCGCTTCCCTCATCCTGGCGATCGACGCCGCCGCCAATCTGTGCTCGGCCGCCCTGTGGGAGGTCCCAGTCAGCGGGACCGACGGCCGGTTGCGCGGTCGCATTGAGCGGGAAGGACCGACCGGTGAAGCGGCCTTGCTGCCGCGCATGGTGGCAGACCTTTTGGCGGAAACCGGCCTGGCGCCCACCGCCCTCACCGCCATTGCCGTCAATGTCGGTCCCGGCAGTTTCACCGGTCTCAGGGCCAGCATCGCTTTTGCCCAAGGTCTGGCGCTCGGCCTTGGCCTGCCGGTGATCGCCGTGACCATGGCCGAAGCACTGCGCTTGGCAGCCGGGATCGATGACGAGGCAAGGCTGGTCTGGTGTGCGCTCGACGCAAGACAAGGCCGGCTGTTTCTGCATCAGGCCGGCTCACCCGCGGATTGGTCCGTCGACCAGCTTTCCAACCCACCCTTGCCCTCGGCCCCTCTGCTCATCACCGGTGACGCCGCAACGGCGCTCGGCGCCGTGCTGACGGAAGCGGGCGTCGCGGTGACGGTCAGCGACGAGACCCAGAGCCATGCCCGATGGGTCGCGCAGGCTGCGATGCTGCGGATGACGGGCCAATGGCCGCCGCTGGCCGCCGTGCCGCTCTATATCGATCCGCCGCGCGCCCTGCTGCCCCGTGGCGGGTTGCGGCCACCGCCGCAAGGGTGGAGCGTGGAGTCTTGAACGATCTGGCAGCCTCGATCCAAAGCGTGGGGCCGACCTATGCGGCCGTCCTTGCGGCCATCCACGCGGCTGCCTTTCCCGAAGAACCCTGGGGCGCGGCGGCCTTCCAGACGCAGTTGGAAATGCACGGGGTCGTCGGCCTGCTCGATAAGCGAGGTGGGTTGCTGGTGCTGCGCGTGACAGCGGATGAGGCTGAGATTTTGACCATCGGCGTGCTGCCCAGTCTCAGGCGACGCGGTCTCGCACGCGGCCTTTTGCATGCGGGCCTGGCCAGGGCGAGCGGCCTCGGTGCGACGTCAATCTTCCTGGAAGTCGATATGGGCAATCGCGCGGCCCAGGCGCTTTATGCCAAGTCCGGCTTCAGCGAGGTCGGCCGCCGCAAGCGCTATTACGCCAATGGTGCGGACGCGCTGGTGCTCAGGCTGGAGCTGCCGTCTGTCTCGCCCGCGTGACTTGCCTTGGCGTCAGAGTGACGCCAGTCTCCCCCCATGCGCATCCATATCCAGAATAATCCGAAGCAACCCGCCGTCTTCAATGTCTCGCCCGAGCAATGGGGAGAGGCCTTGGCCCGTGCCGGCAAGGCGGAAGCCGGCTATTTCGTCAGCTTCGGCGAGAGCGACGGCGAATTCACGGCGGTCGGCCCCGATATCGACATCCTGATCTCGGGTCCCGGCACCATCAAGCATCTGCTGCCGGATTTGCAGCCGGATCGCGCCCCCAAGTTGAAGATGATCTTTTCGGTCGCGGCCGGCATCGATGCCATCCCGGCCGATCGCGTGCCGCCCGTGCCCTATGTCAACAATCGCGGTGCGCATGCGGAAAAAGCCGGCGAATTCGTCGCCATGGCGCTTCTGATGCTGGCCGGCGGCATGCCGGAATGCATTGCCGATCAGCAGAACAAGGTTTGGGGCCAGCGCTTCACGCAAGGATTGCGCGGCCGGCGCGCGACCATCCTCGGTCTCGGCGCCATGGGCGGCGCCTCGGCCGAACAGGCCAAGCATTTCGGCATGCATGTGACGGGGTTGCGCACCCGTCCCGCGCCGCATCCCGCCTGCGACCGCGTGCTGCCGACCGATGACCTCGACGCCGTGCTGGCGGAGACGGATTTCCTGATCATCTCGGCGCCTCTGACGCCTGCGACCCGCAAGATCCTGAATAAGGACCGCATCGCCCTGATGCCGAAGGGCGCCTACGTCATCAATATCGGCCGCGGCCCGCTGATCGACCAGGACGCGCTTTGTGATGCTCTGGACGATGGCTTTCTGGCGGGCGCCGTTCTCGATGTCTTCGATCCCGAGCCGGTGCCGGCGGATGATCGCGTCTGGACCACGCGCAACATGATCATGACGCCGCATGTCTCGGTCGATGACGCAATCAGCTACGTGCCGCGCTCGCTCGACATCTTCTTCGCCAATCTCGCTGCTTTGGAGACAGGCAAACCGCTGCTGACGCCGGTCGACTTTTCGCGGGGATATTAGAGTCCGTCAGGTTTACTTGGAAACGCCACCAAATCTGTCGTGCGCGGGCCTAGCCGGCCGCACCCCGACCCGCGCATCTACCCGGCGGAGCAAGCGACCGGCCGGCTGGCGCCGCGGCGGGTAGGTCCGGGGCGCGTAGCCCGCGCAACAAGTGCGCGGATGACAAATTATCTATTAAAACCTGACAGACTCTAGGGTTTCGCTCGCGGCGTCAGCCAGACCGCGCCTACCGTCCGCCGGAGACAGTCACGACAGTCCCGGTGACATAGGACGAAGCCGGGGAGATCAGCCACAGCACCGCCTCGGCAATCTCCTCCGCCTCGCCGACACGCGCCATGGGAATGCCGGTTTTCTGCGCCTGCTCGCGCATCTCGATCGTGGTCATGTCGGTGGCCGTCATGCCCGGTGCGACGGCATTCACACGGATGCCGTCGCGCGCCACTTCATTGGCCAGACCTTTGGTCAGGCTCTCCACCGCGCCCTTGGTCGCCGCATAGGGCACGACACCGGAGAGACCGCCGAGGCGCGCCGCGACCGATGAAACATTGACGATGGAACCGCCCGCGCCGCCATGGGCTTTGGACATGCGGCGCACGGCTTCCTGCGCGCAATAGATTGTGCCGTAGACATTGACGGCGAAAAGCCGCTCGATATCGGCCTGCGGCTGGTTTTCGAGCTTTGCGTTGGCGCCGATCAGGCCGGCATTGTTGACCAGACCACCGATCGGGCCGAGTGCGGCTTCGGCGGCCACGAACATCGCCGCGACGGCTGCCGGGTCAGCCACATCACCGCCGACCGCAACCGCCTGTCCCCCAGCCGCTTTGATCTCAGCGACGATGGCCTCGGCGGCATCCGCCCGGCTCGCGTAGTTCACCGCGACGGCATAGCCCTTCGTCGCCAGAAGACGACAGATGGCGGCGCCGATGCCCCGGCTCCCCCCGGTCACAAGAACGGCTGGGAGCTGGGTCATCGGAACCTCCTTCAGAGAGACAGAGACGGATTAAACTTTGGCGACATGCACCATATTGGTGCCGCCGGACTGGCGGAAGGGCACGCCGGCGACGACGATGATCTTCCCACCCGGCTGCGCCATATTTTCCTTGCGGGATTCCTCGCGCGCCTGATCGGTCGCTTCGGTGAAGGAATCGATTTCCGTCGCGACGACCGCATGCACGCCCCAGACGACCGCGAGGCGGCGGGCCGTCTCGGCGCTCGGCGTCAGACCCAGGATCGGGCAATCGGGGCGTTCGCGCGCGACGCGCAGCGCCGTCATGCCGGTATCGGTGAAGGCGGCGATGGCCGGCGCCTGGATTGTGTGGGCGACCTGACGCGCCGCGGAGGCGATGGCGTCGGACGCCGAGCCTTCCGGCTCCGGCCGGGACGCATCGGTGATCTGACGCCAGCCGGCATCCTGCTCAACCCGCGCCACGATCCGGTCCATGATATTAACCGCCTCGAAGGGATATTGGCCGGCGGCCGTCTCGGCCGAGAGCATCACCGCATCCGCGCCGTCGAAAACGGCGGTCGCGACGTCGGAAGCTTCGGCGCGGGTCGGCGCCGGAGCGGTGATCATGCTTTCCAGCATCTGGGTTGCGACCACGACCGGCTTGCCCATCTGGCGGGCAGTGCGGACGATGCGCTTCTGCGCCAGCGGCACTTCCTCGGGCGGGAGTTCGACGCCCAGATCGCCGCGCGCGACCATGACGGCATCCGCCAGGCGGATGATCTCGTCCAGATTGTCCAGCGCCTGCGGCTTTTCGATCTTGACCATGATCCAGGCGCGACCGGCAGCGATTTCCTTCGCCTCGATCACGTCCTCAGGGCGCTGCACGAAGGAGAGCCCGATATAATCGACGCCCGCATTCAGCGCGAATTCAAGGTCGATCCGGTCCTTCTCGGTCAGCGCCGGGATGGGCAGGACAACGTCAGGGACGTTGACGCCCTTACGGTCGGACAGCGGTCCGCCGAAGATGACCTCGGTTTCCAGGTGATCGTCGCGCTTATGGGTCACGCGCAGGCGCAGCTTGCCGTCATCCAGCAGCAGATGGCTGTTGATGGCGGCGGCGGCGATGATCTCGGGATGGGGCAGATTGACCCGGCGGGCGTCGCCCGGCGTCGGGTTAAGGTCGAGGCGGAAGGCCTGGCCGGTCTGCAGATGCACCTTGCCGCCGGCGAAGCGGCCGACGCGGAGCTTCGGGCCTTGAACATCCGCCAGAATGCCGATCGGACGGTCAAACCGCTTCTCGATCTCGCGGATGGAGGCGATGCGCGCCGCGTGATCCTCATGGCTGCCATGGCTGAAATTCAGACGGAAGACATCGGCGCCGGTCTGGAACAGGCGGGTGATGACTTCGGTCGTCGAGCTAGCCGGCCCGAGGGTCGCGACAATCTTCGTGCGGCGGTGGCGGCGCAGCCGCTGTGAAGCGATCGGCGTACGAGAGAGCGACATTCCAGGCGTCCCAGCTTGATTGATGCGGGGCGGAAGACCCCCGACTGAATTGATAAGGGGCGACAAGCCCCACACTGACGATATTCGCCTCGGATGGAAGCGCTCCCATACCATCGGCGTCGGGCGCCATCAGCCATGAGAGGGGGGCACTAATCAACCCCCCGTCAGAGCAACCCAATCCTTAAGCTTTGCGATAAGCGCAGGGCCATCCCCCTCAATGAACAATATCTTAAATCTCGCGGTCTCCCCCGACCGGATGGAAATACTGGTTTTCCGCAAGCCCAAAGCCTCGGCCAGATAGCCGATCAAGGCCTTGTTCGCGGCCCCCTCGACCGGCGGCGCCGATAGCCGCAATTGCAACATCGGCCTGCCGTCGGCGCCTTGCACGATTCCATCGAGGCCGTTGCGGCTGGCGCGCGGGGTCAACCGCACCGCCAGCCGCACGCCACCCTTTTCAGCGGCGAAAGGCATTGCCGCGGCTGTCATCCGCCCCGACTCAGCAAAAACTCTCAACCATAGCTATGCGCGTATTGGATGAAGCCGGAGCGTTTGGCGACTTTGTTATAGAGCGCCTGGGCCGTGCTGTTCGTCTCATGCGTATGCCAATAGACGCTTTCGCAACCGGCGGCCTTGGCCGTGTCACAGCAATGGGCGATCAGCGCCCGGCCGACCCCGGTGCCGCGCATCGCCGGTAGCGTGAACAAGTCGTTCAGGTAGCAGAGATCGCCGACCGTCCAGGTGTTGCGGTGATAGAGGAAATGAACAAGGCCGACCGCCTTCTCACCGTCCCAGGCGAGGGCCGCGAAGACCGGTTCCGCCGCATCCAGCATCCGCGACCAGAGCGTATCGGTCACAAGGTCCGACAGGCTCACCTCATAGAAGGTCTGATAGCCGAGCCAGAGCGGCATCCAGGCATCCCGGTCTTCTGGCCGCATGGGGACAATCCGCACTGCACTCATCCGATCATTCCTTTTCTCATGTCTGCTTGGCGCGAGCTTAGGGCGAGTGATCAGACGACAGAAGAGGACGCATCGACAAGAACGCGCGGAAATATTATTTCTATATCGAATCTATATATTGAGGGGCCGTCATGGACGGGGACTGTGTTTGCGGCAGCGGACTGAAACGGCTGCGCTGTTGCGGCTGGCGCCTGTCCGACCTGAGCGGCGCGACCGCCGTCGCCCGTTTGCAGCCTTTGGTCGAAGCAGCGGCCCGCCTGATCGCGTCCGGACAGGATGCGGAAGGTGAATGTCTGCTGCTCGACGCGCTGGACCTCGCCCCGGATTGCCTGCCCGCCGTGCTGGAACTGGCAGCGCTGCGGCAAAGACAGCAGAATATCCCAGCCGCCGCGGTGCTATGGCGGCGCGTCTTGCGGCTTGCCCCCAATCACCTGGGCGCCACGCTCTCGCTCGGGATGAGCCTGTTCGGCCAGGCCAGGCTCAGCGAAGCCGAGGCCCAGGCGCGCAACGCCATCCGCATCGCACCGGACAGTGCAGCCGCCCATAATCTGATGGGCATGATCCTGACGGAGGCCAATCGCCCGCAGATCGGCGAATACCATTACCGCCGCGTCTTGGCGCTGTCGGGCAGCCGCGACCCGATCCTGCTCGCGAATCTCGCCTGGAATCTGAAAACCCAAGGCCGGATGGAGGAAGCCCGCAGGCTGTATCACGAATCCCTCCGCACGGCGCCGACGGTTCGGCAGACGCTCCTTGGCTTCGCCCGGCTGGAAGAGGCAGACCGCCGTTTCGATACGGCCCAGGCGGTGCTTGATATCAGCGATATCGCCTATCCGAACGATGCACAGGCGCAGCTGGCCCGCGCCGTCATTTTGGGCCGCATCGGCAAACGCTCGGAGGCGATTGCGGTGATCGACGGGCTGGCCGGGCGACATGACACTGGCCTCGGCCCCGCCAGGCTCGGCCCCGCCGGGCTGGGCCCTGCCGAATTGCTCGAAAAAGGCCGGCTGCTCGACAAGCTCGACCGGTTCGACGACGCCTGGACGGCCTTTGCCGACGGCAAGCGGCGGGCCATGGCGCTTTCCGGTCAGACTTATCTGAACGAGGCGGCGGCCGCGATGATCGCGCGGCTGCGCGGTTTTTTCACGGCCTCCCGCCTGGCACTTCTGCCCCGAGCGACCTTGCGGGCGAACGAGGCACAGCCGATCTTCATCCTCGGCTTTCCGCGATCCGGCACGACTTTGGTGGAACAAAGCCTGTCCGCCCATCCCGCGATCGCGGCGGGTGACGAACTGCCCTTGATCCACGATTTGACTGAGACGCTGCCAAGGCTGCTCGGCAGCCCCCTCGGCTATCCCGATGCGCTCTCGGAACTCTGGATGGGCGATCAGCGTGCGGGGTTGGACCTGCTGCGCGACGTCTATCTGCAGCGCGCCCGTCAACTCGGTGTCGGTCGCACCCTGCCGGGGGAACCCGCGCCGCGGCATTTCACCGATAAGATGCCGCTGAACGAAACCCATCTCGGGCTGATTGCTCTGATCTTTCCGGCGTCACCGTTGATTCATGTCATCCGCCATCCGCTCGACATCATGGTCTCGGCCTTTTCCAACCATTTCACGCATGGCTTCTGCTGTGCGACAGCGCTGGAAACGGCCGCCCTGCACTACGCCCGCATTGTCGATCTTGTTGCCCACTACCGGGCGGAAATGCCCGAAGCCCGGTACCTTTGCGTCCGCTACGAAGACATCGTCGCCCAGCAGGAGGCAAGCATTCGCGGCCTGCTGGAAGCGATCGGGGAAGATTTCGACCCAGCCTGTCTGACCTTCCACCAGAACCAGCGCTACGCCCGCACGGCGAGCTACGCCCAGGTGACAGAGCCGCTGTATGATCGTTCGGTCGGCCGCTGGCGGCAGTATCGCCGTCAATTGGCGCCGGTCCTCCCTATCCTTGCGCCCGCGATGGCGCGGTTAGGCTACGACGTTTCCTGACCGGTTCCTTGGCTATCCTGATCAAGTCATAGCGGCACCGCTTGCGCAGCATGGGGCCGAGAGGCATCACTCTCTGCATTCAGAGTAAATTGCGACGGATCGGACGGGGCTCGGAAAGACTATGCAGCGCGAATCGATGGAATTCGACACGGTGATCGTGGGTGCGGGACCGGCGGGGCTGGCGGCGGCCATTCGCCTCAAGCAGCTGGAGCCCGACGCCACGGTCTGCGTCGTGGAAAAAGGTAGCGAGGTCGGCGCCCATATTCTGTCGGGCGCGGTCATCGAACCGCGCGCATTGGAAGAGCTGCTGCCGAATTGGCGGGAACTGGACAGCCCGTTGCAGACGGAGGCGAAGGACGACCGCTTCTACTTCCTGACCGAGACGAAAGCCTTCCGCCTGCCGACGCCGCCGCAGATGCATAATCATGGCAATTACATCGTCAGCCTGGGCGATGTCGTGCGCTGGCTGGGCGCGCAAGCCGAAGCGCTGGGGGTTGAAATCTATCCCGGCTTCGCCGCCGCCGAGATTCTGGAAGAGAATGGCCGCATCGTCGGCATCGCGACCGGCGACATGGGCATCGGCAAAACCGGTGACGCCGGGCCCAACCATCAGCCCGGCATGGAACTGCGCGCGCCCTATACGCTGTTTGCCGAGGGCTGCCGTGGCAGCCTGTCCAAACAGCTCATGGCCCGCTTCAAGCTGCGCGACGGCGTCGATCCGCAGACCTACGGCCTCGGCATCAAGGAGCTGTGGGAAATCCCGGCCGCCAAGCACCGGAAAGGATTGATCGAACATACCTTCGGCTGGCCGATGGATAACGAGACCTATGGCGGATCCTGGCTCTATCACCTGGGCGACAATCTCGTCTCCTACGGCTTCGTCATCGGGCTCGACTACAAGAACACTTGGATCTCCCCCTTCGAGGAAATGCAGCGGCTGAAGGCGCATCCGCATGTCGCAAAGCATTTCGAGGGCGGGCGGCGCATCGCCTATGGCGCGCGTGCGCTGAGCGAGGGCGGCTTGCAGTCGATCCCGCGTCTCACCTTTCCCGGCGGTGCGTTGCTGGGTGACGCGGCGGGCTTCCTCAACGTGCCGAAGATCAAGGGCACGCATGCGGCCATGAAATCCGGCATGATGGCAGCCGAGGCTGTCGCGGAAGCGCGTGCTGCGGCCAAAGCCGAACCCACAAGCTTCACCGACAAGCTGAAGGCCAGCTGGCTGCATACGGAACTCTCCGCCGTGCGCAATATCCGGCCGTCCTTCGCGAAATTCGGCAATTTCGGCGGATTTCTTTATTCCGCCGTCGACACCATGCTGTTCCGCGGCCGCGCCCCCTGGACCCTCCACCACACCCATAGCGATAACGAAGTGCTGCTTCCGGCATCCGAGGATCGCAAGATTGCCTATCCCAAACCTGACGGCGTGCTGACCTTCGACCGCCTGTCTTCCGTTTTCGTAAGCAATACCAATCACGAGGAAGACCAGCCGGTGCATCTGCGTCTGCGCGATGCCTCGAAATGGCTAACCGAGAATTGGGAGAAGTATCAGAGTCCTGAAAGCCGCTATTGTCCGGCCGGGGTTTATGAGGCCGTGGGCATTGCCGAGGGCAATCCGCATTTGCAGATCAACGCGCAGAACTGCGTGCATTGCAAAACATGCGACATCAAGGACCCCACGCAGAACATCGACTGGGCCGTGCCGGAAGGTGCCGGCGGCCCCAATTATCCCGGCGGCATGTGACCGCCCGTGAAGGGAGTACAGGCGATGGACGATAACACGCGCATCTCGCTGGAGGCGGCTGCCTTCCGCAGCCTTGTCGAGCATCTGCAGACCCGAACGGATGTGCAGAATATCGACCTGATGACTCTCGCCGGATTCTGCCGCAACTGCCTATCGCGCTGGTATCGGGAAGCGGCGGAAGCCCGCGGTCTGCCGCTGACGGATGCCGCCGCCCGCGAGCATGTCTACGGCATGCCCTATAAGGAATGGCAGGAGAAGTTCCAGAAGCCCGCGACGGAGGCACAGAAAGCCGCCTTCGCGGCAGCCGAGAGCCAAAAGCCTTCAGCCTGAAAACTTTGATCGCGCGACATCGGCTGATGTCTTCCGATTAATGATGATCGATCAAAAATCCTCTGCCATTGCGTCATGCCACCCCATGATCGCGGCGAAGTGGGTCCCGTTTGATATGAATTTTGTTATTGATCAATAATGACCCCGCTGATCTCAGCGGGTCCGTGACGATGTGAATTTTCGGTTCGGCCGCGTGCTTGGTCGAAGGCAGACAATCGTGATCCGCTTCCCTGATTGACCCCGGACCACTCGGCGGGTTACCTCGCCCGCCCAGATTAGCCTTTCTGCATTCCAAGGAGTTCGCCCATGGCGTTCGATGCCACTGAGACTACCGACGCCGCTTCCCAGGGCAATATTGCGGCCGACCGCCTGCGCAGCATCATCGAGCGTATCGAGCGCCTGGAAGAGGAGCGCAAGGCGCTCTCCAGCGATATCAAGGACATTTATGCCGAGGCCAAGTCGGCCGGCTTCGACGTCGCGGTGCTGCGTCAGCTCATTCGTATCCGCAAGCAGGAGCCGAACGAGGTTGAGGAGCAGGAGACCCTGCTCGACGTCTACCGCCGCGCGCTGGGCATGTGATCAAGGGATCTGGCCAGGGGCAGCGCCCTGGCCAGATCCTCTGCCGCTTACAGGGCCGCGAGAACCGCCTCGGCCTTGCTTGCCTCGAAAGCACCGCCTTCCTCGACGCCCAGGAAAGTCACGACGCCATCCTTGGCGATCAGCGCGTAACGCTGCGAGCGCATGCCCAGGCCGCGCGACATCAGATCCAATTCCAGGCCCATGGCGCGGGCAAAGTCCCCTGAACCGTCGGCCAGCATGACGACCTTGCCTTCGACGCCCTGATCCTTGCCCCAGGCGCCCATCACGAAAGCGTCATTCACGGCGATACAGGCGATGCTATCCACGCCCTTGTCGAAGAATGCCTGGGCGTTCTCGACGAAACCCGGCAGGTGGCGGGCACTGCAGGTGGGCGTGAAGGCGCCGGGCACCGCGAAAAGCACAACCGTCTTGCCGCTAAAAATCGCATCGGTCGTCGTCTGCTCGGGGCCGCCGGCCGCCGCTGCCGTGACCGTCACGTTCGGAATCCTGTCACCGACCTTGATCATGCGTGTCGTCCTTTGTGGAAGAGGAGACAACTCCTCTAGCCCCCGACAGGCGGCCTGTCACCTGGACTTACCCCGGGTCAGGCGCAAAGCTTGAAGCGGCCCATTGCGCGCTTGCGCAGGCCAACCAAAAGGCCAAATACTATGGGATGAGCAGACGCCCGAAATCCGAGACAGCCGCCCAGGTGGCCGCAAGCGAAGCCGATACCGCCCCCGTCGTCCCGGAGCAGGCGAGCGAGCCGACTGACCTTGCCCATCGCGCAGCCGATCGGCTGGCGGGCCAGATTTTGATCGCGATGCCGAGCCTGACGGACCCCAATTTCAACCAAACTGTCATCCTCGTCTGCGCCCATGGCCAGGACGGGGCGATGGGTCTGGTGCTCAACCGCTCGGTCGAGAAGCCGAATTTCAGCGGTTTGATGAAGCAGCTCGATATCCAGCCGAACCCGCCGGCACGCGAAATCCGGCTTTGCGCCGGCGGCCCTGTCGAGAATGTCCGCGGCTTCGTTCTGCATACGGCGGATTGGATGGCCGAGAGCAGCCTGGTCGTTGACGGCGGCTATGGACTGACCACCAGCCTTGACGTGCTGAAGGCGATCGCGGAGGGCGAAGGCCCGCGGCAGGGCCTGCTAGCCCTCGGCTATGCCGGCTGGGGACCAGGACAGTTGGAGGCGGAACTCAGCAGCAATGCCTGGCTGTCGGTTCACCCGGATGAGGGTTTGATCTTCGACGCCGATAATGCATCACGCTGGCGCCGCGCTATGGGCAAGCTTCATATCGACCCATTGCTGCTGTCGCCCACGGCGGGACATGCTTAGACGCCCGCTACGGTAGGGTGTCGCGGCCCGCGACGCTGGCTTTAACGCCAAAAAGAAACGCCCAGCCTACTCGGCTGGGCGTTTCTTGTTTTACGGCAAAACAGGCTGAGAGGCTGCCCGTCCCCCGGGGATCACTCGCTGGCGGCGGCCTTGGTCCGGCGCGTGCCTTTCGGTGCCGCATCGGTGAGCCCGGCGGCCGCCTTGGAGAGAGAGGTCAACAGGCTGATCAGCATATCGACTTGCTTCGGCGAAAACTCCGCCAGCAGCTGCTGTTCACGGGTGATGGCCGCCTGCGCGATACGATCATGCAGACGACGCCCCTTCGCCGTCAGCGCGGTCGCGCGCGACCGGCCGCTTGTGTCGCGGGACAGAACAAGACCCTGCTCTTCCATCCGCGCGAGGCTGCGGCTGACGGCCGCCTTGTCGAGACCTGCGTTCTTGCAGAGGATCGGAGACGTGATCCAAGGATCCGCAGCCAGAGCCACCAGAATATGCCATTCCGACAGACCGATGGTGTAGTGCTTCCGATAGAAGCGCGATGCGCCACCTTCGAGCTTATTGGCAACGGCGCGCACCAGACCTGGCACATACCGGTCTGCCGCGATAACCGTCCCCGCAGAAGCCTTGCTGGTAGCTGCAGATTCTGTAGCGCGAGACGTTTCAGCGCGCTTTACTTTAGAAGTCTGACGTTCGAGCACGAGCTATTTCCCCTCATTTTGAGTAGTCGCTCTCTCAAATATATCAATCAGAGAGAGGTTAAATCGAAATATGGTCTCTCAACCCGCCGCTAGGGTGAAAGCCAAGTAATCCTTAACACTTAGGACAGTAGTGCATCCCGCTTAGCTGACACCGCAAGCGCATGTCCAGAAAACCCTTCGTACTCTGCCAAGGCTTTTGCGTGTTGAGCGAGGTTATCATAACCTGATTTCGTTACATAACCAACAGAAGATCGTTTCATATAGTCGAAAACCGATAGCGGTGACGCCGTACGCGCGGCACCGCCTGTCGGCAGCACCGCATTGGGCCCCAGGAGATAGTTGCCCAGGGTTATCGGCGTATGAGGACCCAACAGTACTTCCCCCGCATTTTTTATGCGTCCGAGCACAGACATTGGTTGTTCTGTCAGAATCTCCAGATGCTCCGGCGCATAGGCGTTAACAAATTCGACCGCCTGGTCAAAGTCGCGCGTCAAGATCACCCCGCCACGGGGACCGGTAAGCACGGCGCGCGAGAAGGCCACACGTCCTGCCTCCATATCCGCCCAATGCCCGGGCAGGGCGGCAATCGCTTCCCGCGCGACGCGCTCGCTCGACGTGACGAGCCAGGCTGAGGAATCGGGACCATGTTCGGACTCGATGATCAGATCGAGCGCTGCCAAAGCGCCGCTGATGCTGTCATCGGTCAGAATGATGGACTCGCTCGGCCCCGCCGGCACGCCGGGATCAATCCGGGTTGAGAGCAAGCGCTTTGCGGCCACAACCCAGGGGCTGCCGGGACCGACGATTTTGTTGCAGCGCGGCACGGTTTCAGTGCCATAGGCAACCGCCGCGACACCTTGCGCGCCACCGCACTTATATATCTCTTTTATGCCGGTCAGCCTGGCTGCCACCAGCGTTCCTGCGTCAACCAGCCCATCGGGTCCGGGCGGCGTGACGATAATCGGCCGCGCAACGCCCGCGACGATCGCGGGCACCGAGGTCATGATCGTGACGCTGGGAAAGGCTCCCTTGCCGCGGGGGACATAACAAGCAACCGACGCGATCGGCAGGAAACGATCTCCGGCCCAGGCACCGGGATGGATTTCCTTCAGCCACATCTCCTCAGGGCGCTGTGCTTCATGGAAGCGCCGGACAGCGTCGATCGCCACTTCAATTGCGCGCACGACAGTCGGCGGAACTTTGTTGAAGGCATCCTCAACATCCGCATCCGTCGCCCGCAGAGATGCGAGGTCCCCCTCAACTTTGTCGAATTCCCGTGCGAATCGACGAAGCGCGGCATCGCCTTCCGTCCGCACCGCCTCGATAATATGCGCCGCTCCATCAAGGAACTGCGAAAGATCCGCTTCCGTGCGGGTCAAAAGTTCAGCCGGAATAGCCTCACGATTGGAAATATCATGAAAATTCACCGACACCGATGTCAACCCAACCTCACCATTAACCTGAACGACAGGATCCGGAGACAAATGCCCGCTTAAGACAGCGCCGAATCGCCCATGCCGTATTAATGCCTACTCTTGATCGCGAAAGCACGGCATGTTTTCCAGGTTAGCGCTTTTTAACCGCGTTGATCCCGAGCTTGTCCCTTATCAAATGGTTGAGGCTAGCCGCCATGAACTGTCCAAGCTTCTCACTTGATAACAAAACCGCCCTGGTCACCGGGGCATCACGCGGCATTGGCCAGGCCATCGCTTTGGCCTTGGCCCAGGCTGGCGCTGAGGTGATTGTCACCGCGCGCGACAAAAGCAGCCTGGAGGAAACCGCGGCGCTGATCGCAGAATCCGGCGGGATATATCACGTTGACATCTTAGATGTATGCGATCCCGAAAGTATCGCGGCCTGTTTCGAAAAGGCTGGTTCGCGACTTAACATTCTCGTTAACAACGCCGGTATAGAGGAAGTGCGGCCTTCCCTCGATGTTGATTTACTACTTTGGGACAGGATCTTAGGAACGAATCTCCGCGGCGGTTTCTTCTGCGCTCAGGCGGCCGCAAGCCGGATGATCAGGGAGAATAAGGACCCGCGCGGCGGCGTGATACTTAACCTTTGTTCTCTGACCTCCGAAGTTGGCATTCCAACCGCCGTTCCATACGGCGCCTCCAAAAGCGGTCTCCTCGGCATGACCCGCGCGCTCGCCGCGGAATGGGGGCCCATGGGCATTCGCGTCAACGGAATCGGTCCCGGCTATTTCCAGACCGCTATGACAGCGCCTTTCTATGCCGATGCCGATTGGCAGGACCGGATGCTGGGTAAAATCCCGCTCGGTCGCTTCGGGCGCATGGAGGATCTGATGGGGGCAGCCGTTTTCCTCTGCTCGGACGCCGCCGCCTATGTCACCGGTCAAGTGCTCTATGTTGACGGCGGAACACTCGCGGCACTTTAGCCTGACTACGCAGTCACGTGCGAGCGCGACTGAATCTCACCTTTTTTCGATACCAAAACATCCATCGACCTATCAAACACTTTAGCCTCGAATGATTATTTATCCGACTATTGACTGATCTACCGAATGATGCGCGCCTTGACCGCGCAGGATGCCACCGCAAAGGACGACGGGATAAAGCCAAAGCCCCCGCCAAGCCCCCATCATGCCGCCAGAACCGCTGCACGCGCGCCACAGTCCTTCCCATGGAAGACGACCTTACAGAGCACGAAAAAGGCCGCCTGCGGGATGTGCAGGCGGCCTTTCAAGGCAGTTTGAGGACGAAGGTTGAGCGCCGCGTACAGCCCGATACCTTTGGGCCTGCTTA
Organism: Acidisoma cellulosilyticum; assembly: GCF_020621385.1. Classification (GTDB taxonomy): domain Bacteria; phylum Pseudomonadota; class Alphaproteobacteria; order Acetobacterales; family Acetobacteraceae; genus Acidisoma; species Acidisoma cellulosilyticum. Next base: position 632,874 of record NZ_JAESVA010000001.1, read on the forward strand.
AGTCAAAGCCTGAGCCTGCTCTAGAGCAGATCCCGGTCAGATGGAATCATCTGCCGGGTAAAGATGCTCGCAAAAACAATAAACTAGAGCGGCGCCTGTGAGCGTAAGCGAACAGGAAACGCTCTAGCCGACGGTCTCGCTGTCGCCGTTCAGGTCGCGGACGACTTCCGGGCGATGGAGCAGGCTGTTAACCTCCATGGCATAGTCGATCGAGGTATCGGCCATGAAGGAGATCATAGGGGCCACCCGCAGACGCATCGAGCGCGCCAGCTGGCTGCGCAGGAAGGGCGCGACCCGCTTCAGGGCGGGCAGCAGCTTGTCGACATCGCTCCGCCCCAGGCGGGTGACATAGGCTGTCGCCTGCCGCAGATCCGGGCTGATGCGGACCTCCGTCACGGTGATGACGATACCGCTCAGCTCATGATCGCGGATGGTGTCGCGGGCGAAAATGTCCGCCAGAAGATGGCGGACTTCTTCAGCGACCCGAAGCTGTCGTTGAGAGGGGGCTGCCGCCTTCACGCCGGCACCAGCTCCCGCTCATAGCATTCCACCATGTCGCCCTCGCGCAGGTCCTGGAAGCCCGCGAAGGAGAGACCGCATTCATAGCTGCGGGCCACTTCCTTCACATCGTCCTTGAAGCGCTTGAGCTGGGACAGATCGCCGGTGTGGATGACCACGTTGTCGCGCAGCAGGCGGACACCCGCACCGCGGCGCACCACGCCCTCGGTAACCATGCAGCCTGCGACCTTGCCGGACTTGGTGATGTCGAAGACCTTACGGATCTCGGCATAGCCCAGGAAGTTCTCGCGCACCTTCGGGGCCATGCGGCCACGAACCAGCTTTTCGACGTCATCCGCCACATCATAGATGATGCTGTAGTAGCGGATATCGACATTCTCGCGCTGCGCGAGTTCACGGGCCTGCACCGTCGCACGGACGTTGAAGGCCACGATAACGGCGCTGGAGGCCTTGGCGAGCTGAATATCGCTCTCCGAAATCTGACCGACGCCGGCCAGCAGCACGCGGACCTTGACTTCCTCATTGGCGAGCTTGAGCACGGTCGCCTGAATGGCTTCAGAGCTACCCTGCACATCCGCCTTGATGACGACGCCGACTTCCTTCTGCACACCGGCCTGAATGCGGGCCAGCATCTGATCCAGCGTGCCACGACCGGCAATCTGACCGGCCGCCGCCTTGTCGCGCAGCTTGCGCTGGCGGAACTCGGCCACTTCACGGGCGCGGGGCTCGTCGTCGACGACTGTGAAGGTCTCGCCGGCAGCCGGAACGGCGGAAAGGCCGAGCACTTCCACCGGCATCGAGGGGCCAGCGGTCTTCACATTGGCGCCGTTCCAGTCGATCAGCGCACGAACACGACCGTATTCAGCACCGGCGACAAGAATATCGCCGGTCCAAAGCGTGCCCTTCTGCACCAGCACCGTCGCAACCGGGCCACGGCCACGATCAAGCCGGCTTTCGATGACGACACCTTCGGCGTCGCGAGTCGGATTGGCCTTCAGATCCAGGACTTCGGCCTGAACCAGGATGGCGTCCTCAAGCTTGTCGAGACCGGTGCGCTTCAACGCGGAGACGTGAATCTCCTGCGTATCGCCGCCCAGGCTTTCGACCACGATCTCATGCTGCAACAGCTCGTTGCGCACGCGCTCGGGATTGGCGCCGGGCTTATCCATCTTATTGATAGCGACGATGATCGGCACATTGGCGGCCTTGGCGTGGCTGATCGCCTCGATCGTCTGGGGCATGACCCCGTCATCGGCGGCCACCACCAGGATCACGATATCGGTGACACTCGCGCCGCGAGAGCGCATGGCCGTGAAGGCCGCATGACCCGGCGTATCGATGAAGGTGATCTTCTCGCCACGGGCGGTCGTGATCTGATAGGCGCCGATATGCTGGGTAATGCCACCCGCTTCGCCCGCCGCCACAGTCGTGTGGCGGAGCGCATCGAGCAGGCTGGTCTTGCCGTGATCGACATGCCCCATGATGGTGACGACCGGCGGCCGCACCATCAGATCTTCTTCGTCGTCGACCTCGCCTTCGAGGCCGATTTCGACGTCGCTCTCGGAAACGCGCTTCACGCGGTGTCCGAATTCCTGAACGATGAGTTCGGCCGTGTCGGCATCGATCGACTGTGTGATCGTCGCCATCACGCCCATTTTCATGAGCGCCTTGACCACTTCACCGGCGCGGGCGGCCATACGATTGGCCAGTTCCTGAACCGTGATCATTTCCGGCAGCACGACGTCGCGAACGACCTTCACCTGATCGGTGCGCAGACGCTCGAGCTCGGCCTGACGGCGCTCGCGGTCACGCTGGCGACGCATCGAGGCGATGCTGCGCACGCGTTCGTCATCACCCTCGATGGCGGCTTGGACATTGATCTTGCCGGTACGACGCCGATCGTCCGTGCCCTTCTTGGGGGCGACGACGGGCGGCTTGCGCGCCGGCAGCACAGTGCCACCGGGGCGACGAACCGGACGCGATTCCTCATCTTCCTCACCGGCACGACCGGCGGGCTTCAGGCGCAACGTCTCGGCCGGGGCGCGCGGCGGCTGAGCCGGACGGGCAGCGGCGGGTGCGCCGCCTGCCGGGTTCGGCACCTGACGCTGCGGCTGCGGTGACGATTGCTGCGCACCGCTGGCCGCGACCGGACGACGTACCGGTTGCTCTTCCGCGGCCGGTTTGCGCTCGATCTGCTCGGCGACGCGACGGTCAGCCTCTTCGGCGGCCTTGCGGCCGGCCTCTTCCTTCTCAAGACGGGCCTGTTCCTCGGCCGCCTTGCGCTCTTCATCCTCGCGGCGGCGCGCTTCTTCGGCAGCCGACAGGATCATGATCTTTTCGCGTTCGCGGGCTTCCGCCTCACGCTTCGCGGCGTCGCGCTTCTGATCTTCCAGCACACGCTGGCGGATCGCGAGCTCGCTCGCGGTCAGCGCGCGTCCGGCGCCCCCCGGACTCTGCCGGCCACCGCCCTGCGGACGGCCACCGCCGCCCGAGGCTGACGGACCGGGAGAGGGAGAGGTCGGCGGCGGTGCGCCAGGCGCCCGCTTTTTCCGCACTTCAACCTGTACTACCTTGGAACGGCCATGGCTGAAGCTCTGGCGCACGGAACCCGCGTCCACGGTCCGCCCCAGTTCCAAACGACCCGCGGGTCGCAGGGACAATCTAGCCTTGCCGTCTTGGTCTTTCGTATCGCTCAATGTCATCCGCCCGGTTGATCAGCATCGGCCCTGGTGCGGCTCATACCGGCCAGGCGCTCACTCTCAGTCAGCAGCATCGTCGCCAGCCGCCCAGCTGATACCGCTATATGCACAGCCTGGTCTCGCCCGAAGATCTGCCCCAATGCCACTGCGGGCAGAGGGGTGACGACGGGAACCACGCGTCCATTTAACAATCTGGCCCGTTCGTCGGGGCTGCCGTCAGAAGCCTGAACAACAACCGCCGCGCGATCCGCGACCAGCCACTCTCGCGCTTTGGTAAATCCACTCACGGCCTGACCAGCGCGTCGGGTCATGCCTAAAATCTCAATCACTCTTCGCTTGAGCGCTGCCTCGATGATGGACGGCAATTCGACCGGCACCAGCACCTCCGTCCGTGCGACACGGGCGAAAGCTTTTCGAGCGAGAGCGGTATCTAACACATCCCGACGCGCGCTCAACCACATTCCCCGTCCGGGCAGCTTTGCCGAGAGGTCAGGGACAATGGCACGGTCGGGCCCCAGAACGAATCGGATCATCACCGAAGGGGATTGACGTTCACGCGTCACGATGCAGCGACGGAGGGGCCCATGCTCCTCCATCATATCTGCATCATCGTCTTCCGCGGCCGGGACAGGAACCGATAGCGCGGTCCCCGCCAACGGCGGCGTCAGTGCGGCGGCTGGCGCCGTCAGACGATCGGGATACTCATTGTGCGTCGGGCTCAGAGCTGCCGTCCTCCGCAAACCAATGCGCCCGCGCCTGCATGATGATTTCGTTCGCCGTTTCCTCATCAAGGCTGGCGCCGACGATTTCGATCAGCTCGTCGGACGCGAGATCGGCCAGATCGTCGAGCGTTTTCACGCCCTTCTCGCCGAGCGCCACCAAGGTCTGCGCGCTGAAGATTTCAAAAGAGGCGACGTCGTCCGTCACGCCCAATTCCACGCGCTTGTCTTCCAACTCGCGGTCGCGACGGGTGATGAATTCCTCGGCGCGGCGAATAAGCTCGCCGCCGACATTCTCATCAAACCCTTCGATCGAGGCAATTTCGTCGATCGGCGTATAGGCCAGTTCTTCCAGCGTCGTGAAGCCTTCGGTCACCAGCAGGCCGGCGATGACGTCATCGACGTCGAGCGCTTCCACGAACAGGCCGGAGCGGCGGCGGAACTCTTCCTGACGACGCTCGCTTTCCTCGGCCTCGGTCAGAATGTCGATATCCCAGCGCGTCAGCTGGCTCGCAAGACGGACATTCTGGCCACGACGGCCGATGGCGAGCGACAACTGGGTATCGGGCACCACGACTTCAACGCGCCCGGTCTCCTCCTCCATCACCACTTTGGTGACTTCGGCCGGTGCCAGCGCATTGACGACAAAGGTCGCGGCCTGCGGGCTCCAGGGAATGATGTCGATCTTCTCGCCCTGCAACTCCTGCACCACGGCCTGAACGCGGCTGCCGCGCATGCCGACGCAGGCGCCGACCGGGTCGATCGACTGGTCGCGGCTGATCACCGCCATCTTGGCGCGGCTGCCGGGGTCACGGGCGACGGCCTTGATCTCGATGATGCCGTCATAGATTTCGGGCACTTCCTGCGCAAAAAGCTTGGCGAGGAAGCCCGGATGCGTGCGGGAGAGGAAAATCTGCGGGCCGCGCGGTTCTTCCCGCACGTCATAGATGAAGGCGCGGACGCGGTCGCCGTTGCGGAAGCTTTCACGGGCAATGAGTTCGTCACGGCGCAGCAGCGCCTCGGCCCGACCGAGATCGACCATGAGGTTGCCGTATTCGGTGCGCTTCACGACACCGTTCACGATTTCGCCGACGCGGTCCTTGAATTCGGAGAACTGGCGGCGACGCTCATACTCGCGCACGCGCTGGACGATGACCTGCTTCGCCGTCTGGGCCGCGATACGGCCGAAATCGATCGGCGGCAGCGGATCGATGATGAATTCGCCGAGGCCGATGCCGGGCTTGAACTTCAGCGCGATATGCAGCGGGATCTGGGTATCTTCGTTCTCGGCCTTCTCGACCACTTCCGTCCAGCGCGACAGACGCACATCGCCACTCTTGCGGTCGATCGTCGCGCGGATGTCTTTCTCATGGCCGTATTTCGCACGACCAGCCTTCTGGATGGCCTGCTCCATGGCTTCCAGAACTTCTTCGCGGTCGATGGACTTTTCGCGCGCGACGGCGTCGGCAACCAGCAGAAGCTCAGGACGGGCTATCGCGGTATCCATGGGCGGGGCCTCTCAGAAACGTCTAAAGCTATGATCCGGCTCAACGATCGACAGCGCTGGATCAGTCGGTAAAGGCAATCAGTGCAGGTCCGGCGGAGCCGAGCCGGCGGTCGCTTCGATCAACGCATCGGTCAGAACCAAGCGTGCCGTTTTAATATCGATCAGCGGAAACTGGACCGCGCTGCCATCATCGAGACGGAGGCTCGCCTGACCGTCAGCGGCGCCAAGGACGACACCAGAGAACCGCCTGCGGCCATCGGGCGTCGGCACGGTCATTTCCACCTTCGCTGCATGGCCGGAAAAGCGGTTCCAGTCACGCGCCCGCGTCAACGGCCGATCAATCCCGGCAGAGCTTACCTCTAAAGTCCAGGCGCCTGGGACAATATCTTCAACGTCCAGCACGGCACCGATCTGATGGCTGATCGTCTCGCAATCCTCGACAGTAATCTGAGTGCCGTCGGCGCGGTCGGCCATGATCTGCACGGTCGGGCGTTCACGGCCCAGCATGCGGACGCGCACCAGCTCAAACCCCATCTCCGCGATGCGGGGCAGGATGATATCAGCCAGACGGGCGTCGAAGCCCGTGTGGTGCGGTATGTTATCGGCGTTCAAAACGACATCGGTCACAGCAAAACAGGCAGCCTTTTGGGCCACCCCCGTCCAAACCAGCGGTAAAGGGAAGAATAGCGATATAGGGGGCATGGTTCGGTGGCGCAAGCGAGAAGCGGCCCCTGCAGGGCAGACCCAGTCTCAGCGCGCCCTGCTCTGCTCTTGCCTGGGCCAGCTAGCGCCGGTAAACGGCTGCCCACAAACAATAAAAAAGGCGGCCACAAGGCCACCCTTTCAGTTTCTTGGATGTTTTCCCCAACTTTGCGCGGGAGTTATTGTTGCGCGAAGGATAGCCCGCAACGCAGGATCCTGCCAATGACTTTGCGTCTTCTGGGCCACCGCCTTCTGCGAACCGGCCATGTGATGAAATCATTGCTGCTTTGCACCATTGCCCTGACCGCGGCGACCGCCTTTAGCGCGCAAAGCGAGGCGGCGCCTGCACATTTCTCGCTCACCAGCCCGACCATTCGCTCGGGCAGCATGGTCCCGAGCGAGAATGTCGGACAGCGCGACGAATGTCACGGCGGCAATAAGTCTCCGGCTCTCGCCTGGTCTCACGCTCCGGACGGCACGGCGAGCTACGCCATCAGCATGGCCGATCTCGACGCCAAGGTCGGCGTCGTCTGGTTGTGGCTGATGTTCAACCTGCCGACCTCGACCGCCTCGCTGCCGGCCAATGCCGCAGCCGATGCGACGCTGATGCCGAGCGGCACCGGCCAATCCAGAAATGGCTTCGATGCGATCGGCTATAGCGGCCCTTGCCCCAAGAAGGGCGCCGTCCCGCACCACTACCTCATCACCGTCTGGGCGCTGAACGCAGGACATCTGACCTTCAAGGACGGCACGCCCGCTGAGACGGTCGCCATTTTCCTGCGCCGCCACGCCCTCGGCCACGCCAGTCTCACGCCTTATTATAGCGCCCGCTGACTGTTCTTCGGGACTAGCCGGACCAATCGTCATTTCGTAACATTATCGTTATGTTTCGAAAGAGAGATCTATGGTCGGGCGATTTCTCGCGCTGGACGGGCTGCGCGGCCTGCTCGCGCTCTATATCCTGCTCGGGCACACGATCCCCTTCCTTGATCTTCCGCCTGCGCTCGCCGGTCTGGGCGATCTTCTGTCCCATGGGCGCGCGGCTGTCGCGCTGTTCTTCGTCCTAAGCGGACTCGTCATCCTCGGGTCGATAGAAAAATTCGCAACCCTCCCGCATCCCACCGCCCGCTTCCTGCTGGCGCGGGCGGGCCGGCTGATACCCGTCTATGCGCTCGCCCTCGCCCTCGCGGCCCTGGCCCTCAGCCTCGGCGATCCCTTTCCGGCGATGGGGTGGCTGTCTCCCGGTGGCGCCGCGCATGACATTGTCGAATCGGGCTGGCCGCATTCCGCGCTCTGGCATGTCATGGCCCATGCTCTTTTGCTCCAGGGCTTATTGCCCCCTGCTTTGCTCCCCAATGCCGAATTTTCCATCCTTGGTCCCGCGTGGAGTCTCAGCACGGAGTGGCAGTTCTATGCCCTCGCGGGGCTGGCGCTCGCGTCCTTCGGTCGTCGTGTGACCAGCACCGTCGGGCTGCGGTATTGCGTGACGACATTGCTGCTGCTCGGGATTTTGGGGCTCGGTAATGACGCCCTGCCTGCCGAGTGGCAGTTCGGTCGAGCCTTTCTGCCGCAGGAAGCCTGGTATTTCGCACTCGGCATCGCAAGCTTCGGGCTGATGCGCAGGCCGGATGACAGAGCGGCGCGCATCCTTGTTGCCCTCACCCTGACGGCCAGTTGCATCATGAGCGGGGTCGGCACCAACCCGGCCGCGGTGCTGGTGCCGCTCGCCTGGGTGCTTTGCCTTATCTGTCAGAATCCCACACGCGCGCCGTCCGTCGTTCGGGCGGCATGTCATTGGGGCTACCGGCTGCTGACCTCGCCCATCCTGCTCTGGGCCGGGCGGATGTCCTACGCGCTCTACCTGACCCACGCGCCGGTACAACGTCTGCTCATGCTCTGGCTGGCTCCCCGCGCGGATGGGGATTGGCACCGCTTCACGCTGTCATTCATGGGACCAGCCATCGCACTGCCCCTGCTCGTCGCACTGGTCGTGCATCACAGATGGGAGGAACCGGTGCGGCATTGGAGCCAGAGGCGGGCGACCGCAAAAGACGCGTTTCGGCTTAGGCCTTACGCGTCAGACTCCAATACATCGGCTGCCGGCCAGCCGTGAGGGCCTTGGCCTCATACCGCGTCGGCGGCCAGCCATCCGGCCGCTCAAGCGCGGGCGGCGGCACGTCGAACGCGTCCTGGCCAGCGAGAACCTCGGCCGTCCAATCCTGATAGGTCGGGTCGTCGGTCGCGATGCGCCAGATGCCGCCCGGACGAATCACCCGCGCGGCGATCTCGATATTCGTGGGGTGCATGAAGCGCCGCTTGGTATGGCGCGTCTTCGGCCAAGGGTCCGGGAACATCAGATAAAGCCGGGACAACGTGGCGTCCGGCAGCTTGCTCAGAAGCTGGCGCGCGTCCTCGTCCCATAGGCGCAGATTGACGGGCAGAGGCGGAATGGCCTCGGTCCCGTCATCCGGCACAAGGGCCGAGAGCATCGAGCAGATGCCGTTCTCGAAAACCTCACAGGCAATCAGGCCCACCCGCGGGTTGGCTTCGGCCAAGGCGCGCGCGTGTTCGCCGCCACCGAAACCCACTTCAAACCAGACTTCCTGGGGAGAATGCGCAAAAGCGCCCGCCGGGTCGGCAGAACCCGCCTCCGGCAGGCGAAGCAGCGGCAGCACTTGCTCCATGAGCCAGAGCTGCCGCGCCCGCAACGGGTGGCTACGCTGCCGGCCGTAAAGACGGTCCGGCTGAGGCTTGGTCGTAATCAGCGGCCGAAGGCGGACTTCAGGGACGACACGAGATCGGTGCGTTCCCAGGTGAAGGTGCCCTTCTCCTCGTCCGGCGTGCGGCCGAAATGGCCATAGGCCGAGGTCGGCGCGTAGATCGCACGGTTGAGGTGCAGATGCTCGCGGATACCGCGCGGCGACAGGTTAACCAGTTCGCGCAGCGTCTTTTCAAGCTTCTGCTCGCTCACATCGCGGCCCGTGCCATGCAGATCGACATAGACGGACAGTGGATGGGACACGCCAATGGCGTAGGAAATCTGCAGCGTGCACTTCTCGGCCAGGCCAGCGGCCACGACATTCTTGGCCAGATAGCGGCAGACATAGGCGGCCGAACGATCAACCTTGGTCGGGTCCTTACCCGAGAAGGCGCCGCCGCCATGCGGGGCCGCACCGCCGTAGGTGTCGACGATGATCTTGCGACCGGTCAGGCCGCAATCACCGTCCGGACCGCCGACGACGAAGGTGCCTGTCGGGTTGATGTAGATTTCGGATTCGTCGGGCATCCAGCCTTCCGGCAGGCTCGACTGAATGATCGGAAGCAGCATGCCCCGCACCTTCGACAGGCTGACGCCTTCGTCATGCTGGGTGGAGACGACGACGCTGGTGGCGCCGACCGGCTTGCCGTCGACATAGCGCAGCGTGACCTGGCTCTTGGCGTCGGGCTGCAGGCCTTCGACGCTCAGGTCCTTGTTGCGGCGCAGTTCGGCGACGCGGCGCAGAATGAGATGCGAGTAATAAAGCGGCGCCGGCATCAGCTCTTCAGTCTCGCGGCAGGCATAGCCGAACATGATGCCCTGGTCGCCCGCGCCTTCGTCCTTGTTGCCGGCAGCGTCGACGCCGACCGCGATATCGGCGGACTGGGCATGCAGAAGCACATCGACCTGCGCATTGCGCCAGGAGAAGCCCGCCTGATCATAGCCGATGTCATGCACCGCCATACGCGCCAGATGGGCGAGATATTCGGCGGTGATGCTGTCCGGGCCACGGGTCTCGCCCGCAAGGACGATGCGGTTCGTCGTCACCAGGGTCTCACAGGCGACACGCGCATAAGGGTCGGCCGCGAGATAGGCGTCGAGCACCGTATCGCTGATCCGGTCGGCAACCTTATCGGGGTGGCCTTCAGAAACCGATTCTGACGTGAATAGATACTCGCCGGTATCGCGCATAACGTGCTCCATGCTGACGGAGGAATCTCCTCACCCACCGGCGAGGGAGAGGGGATTTCGCCTAAAGCGGCAAGCGGGTCAACCCTTTGCGCCGTCAGGCCAGACCCAGAACGTCTTTCATGGAATAAAGACCGGGCGGCTTGTCGCTTACCCAATGGGCCGCGCGCACGGCACCGGTGGCGAAAGTCCTGCGGTCAAAAGCCCTATGTGTAAGAACGATTTGCTCATCTGCGCCGGCAAAGAGGAGGCTATGCTCCCCGACGATCTGGCCGCCGCGCAAAGCCGCGAAACCGATTTCACCTGTGACGCGCGGCCCGGTATGCCCGTCCCGTCCGCTCTGCATGACATCGGTCAAATCGACCTTACGACCGGCGGCAACCGCCCTGCCGATGCCGATCGCGGTACCGGATGGCGCGTCAACCTTCTGGCGGTGATGCATCTCGACGATCTCGGCATCGTATTGCTCCGCCGGCAAAGCCGCCGCCATTTGCTCGGCGAGCGCCAGAACCAGCGTGACGCCGGCTGAGAAATTGGCGGCATAAACCACGGGAATCCAGCGCGCCGCCTGGGCGACGATCGCCTCCTCCGCGGCCGACAGACCGGATGTGCCCAATATCCAGGGGGTACCGGCCGCGATCAGCACCTCGGCATGCGCCTCGGCCGTGCCGGCACGCGTGAAATCAATCACCACGTCGCTCGCTTCCGCGAGTGCCGCGACAGTCTGGAAAAGCGGCACCGGGCTGTCCGCCGGCGTCGCATGCCGCGTGCCGCCGACAAGCGCGGCACCGGCGGTCGCGACCTCTTCCACCAGCATCTGCCCCATCCGGCCAGAGATACCGGCAATTCCAATCCGCAAAGACATAAAGATATAAGTATCCGTTGATCAGTACATGTGTTGGCCACCGTTGATCGACAGCGTCGATCCGGTGATGAAACTGCCTTCGTCCGCCGTCAGAAAGGTAACGCCGCGGGCGATATCCTCGGCCTGACCCAGCCGCCCGACAGGAATGCGGGCAATGATCTTACCCAGCACATCCTCCGGCACGGCGCGGACCATATCCGTATCGACGTAGCCAGGCGCGATGGCATTGACGGTGATGCCGAAACGGGCACCTTCCTGGGCTAGCGCCTTGGTGAAACCGTGAATGCCGGATTTGGCGGCGGCGTAGTTGACCTGACCATATTGGCCGGCCTGGCCGTTGATGCTGCCGATATTGACGACGCGGCCGAATTTCTTCGCCTTCATGCCGTCGAAGGTCAGTTTGCACAGATTGAAGCAGGAGCCGAGATTGGTATCCATCACGGCATCCCACATGTCGCGCGTCATCCGCGTCATGGTGCCGTCTCGCGTGATGCCGGCGTTATTGACCAAAATCTCGATCGGGCCTTGCTGTTCCGTGATCTGGGCAACAGCCGCTTCGCATTCCGCGAAATCGCCGGCGTCGAATTTCAGCGTGACGATCCCTGTCGCTGCCGAAAAAGCCTCGGCCTTCTCGACATTGCCGGCATAGCTCGCAATGACGGTACGGCCGGCTTCCTTGAGAGCGATGCTGATGGCCGCACCAATACCGCGCGTGCCACCGGTCACGAGTGCAACTCTCGACATGGTCTTTCTCCTCGCCTCACTTTTTTGGCACCCGCCGGACGGAAGGTCCGCGGATGCTTCAGCCTGGAACCAAGTCTAGGCTGAAAACGTAAGGATGCTAGCCGTCATTTCGGCATCGCGCTGCGCATATCAATGTGACCAGCGGCCGACATCGGCGACCCTTGCGCGATAGACGATATAGACGGTCCAGATGATCGGGGGGATCAACGGCACCGGCACGATCATCGGCTTGTAATGGCTCGGCACCGCCAGGAAGACCCAGGATGATGCCGCGCCGAACAGCGTGAAGCCCCAATAGATCAAAGTGATCGCCCATGGCGCCATGCCCGATCGATGGGCGATCTGGAACAGATGTCCGCGATGGGCCTGGGTAATGTTCTCGCCGCGCAGCAGCCGGCGGACCAAGGTGAAGGCGACATCATACAGCGCGCCCGTCAGCATCATCGGCACCAGCACGAAGGAGAGGTCGGCGCCTTCGAAGCGGGAGGAGGCGACCGCCAGCATGGCCAGCACGAAGCCGCAGAACTGGCTGCCGACATCGCCCATGAAGATCCGCGCACGCGGATAGTTGAAGGGCATGAAGCCCAGCACGCCCGCCGCCAGCAGCGCCGCCGCGAAATAGGTGAACCAGCCATTGGCATGGGCCGCGAAGATGCTGAGGAAGACGCAGGTAATGAAGGTGATGCCGGAAGCGAGACCGTTCAGCCCGTCGATGAAATTCATCGCGTTGGTGGCGAACAAAATCCAGCACAAGGTAAAGGGAATGGCGAAGGGGCCGACATCGACGCCGCCTATATAAGGCAGGTGATAGGCGACGACATAAAGCCCGGTTAGCACCGCCGTCAGCGCGGCAGCCACCTGGGCGCCAAGTTTGATGATGAATCGGTAGTCGTAAATGTCGTCCAGCAGCGCGACCAGGGCGATCGCGAAGGACGACAGGATCATGCCACGGAAATAAGGGTCGGCCAGGCGGGCGAAGCCGGCGAAGCGATACAGGATCAGGATCCCGACCAAGTAGGCGAGTACGATGCCGACACCGCCGAGCTTGGGCGTAGGCGCGTCATGCGCCTTGCGCCCTTCGGGGTGGTCCATCACGGCCAAGGCGATCATGGCCCGGACGCCGCAGGCGGAAGCAATCGCCAGGCAGGCCAGGAAGATCAGGTGAATGGTAACGGCGTGAAGGGTCATCGGTTACGGTTTTGAACGGCGGCGGACCATGACGGAAGGCCCGGCCCAGAGCAAGACGGCGCCCAGTAGGATTTCCGTCATTCTTTACAGTATCATCAGGCTCTGCACCTGAAACGGGCGGGCGGCATGCGTGCGGGAAAGCTTGCCTCCGCCCCCCGCATCGGTTAAACGCCCGCCCCTAACGTCGGCACCCCTGGAGGCCGGCGTTTTACGCATTTCCAAGGAGCGAGTTATGGCCAATTTCACGTCTATTTCGGCCGAGCTGCGCGAGCGGGCAGGTAAGGGGGCAGCGCGCGCGACACGCCGGGCGGGGAAAGTTCCCGCCGTTATTTACGGTGCGAAGCAAACGCCGACCCTGATCTCCCTCGAGCCGCGCGCGGTCATCAAGGAGCTACATCGCGGTGGCTGGCGGTCCCGCCTGTATGAACTGGATCTCGGCGCCGACAAGGCCCGTGCCCTGATCCGTGACGTTCAGTTCCACCCCGTCACCGACCAGCCCGAGCATGTCGACTTCCAGCGCCTGGCGCCGGGTGAGTTGATCCGCGTCGCGGTTGCCGTGTCGTTCGAAGGCGAAGCGGTCTCCCCCGGCCTGAAGCGTGGCGGCGTGCTGAACGTCGTGCGCCACACGGTTGAAGTCTATGCCGATCCTGAGACGGTGCCCGAGCATTTCGTGGCCGACCTCAGCACGCTCGACATCAACGACAACGTGCGCTTCTCGGACCTCAAGGGCACCGAAGGCACGCGCGCGACGATTCTCGACCGCGACTTCGTCATCGCGAGCGTCGCTTCCGTGACGCAGAACGCGGCCGACGCGGCTGAAGAAGCGGCTGCCGCCGCTGCTTCCGCTGCTGCTGCCGCCGCCAAGGGTGGCAAGAGCGGTGGCAAGCCGGCCGCCAAGCCGGCCGCCGCTGCGCCCGCGAAGAAGAAGTAAGACTGCGACGCTAACCGGAACGGGGGCCGGGTCTGCCCATGTTACTTTGGGTGGGGCTCGGCAATCCCGAGCCGGGAATGGCTCGACAGCGCCATAATATCGGCTTCATGGCGCTGGATGTGATCGCGATCCGCCACGGCTTCGGGCCGTGGCGGCCGCGTTTCAAAGGCCTGGTGGCGGAGGGTCGCGTGGGCAGCCAAAAGATCCTCGCCCTCAAGCCCATGACTTATATGAATGCCTCAGGCCAATCGGTGCAGCAGGCGCTCTCCTTCTTCAAGATCGAGCCCGCTGACCTCACCGTCTTTCATGACGAGCTGGACCTTGTGCCTGGCAAGCTGCGCACGAAGCGCGGCGGCGGGGCCGCCGGTCATAATGGCTTGCGCAGCATCGACCAGCTGATCGGCACGCCGGATTATGGTCGCGTAAGGCTTGGCATCGGCCATCCAGGCCATAAGGACCGGGTCCATGGCTATGTGCTGAGCGACTTCCCGGCCGCCGACAAAAGCTGGCTCATCCCCTTTCTGGACTCGGTCGCCGACCGTGCCGGGACCTTGGCCGAGGGCGAGCCGGAAAAATTCATGACCAGCGTTTCCGAAGACATGCGGAAGGTACAGTAATGGGCTTCAATTGCGGCATCGTCGGTCTGCCCAATGTCGGCAAGTCGACCCTTTTCAACGCCCTGACGGCGACCGCCGCCGCCCAGGCCGCGAATTATCCCTTCTGCACGATCGAGCCGAATGTCGGCCGCGTGGCCGTGCCCGATAAGCGCCTGCAGCCGCTGGCGACCATCGGCAAGTCGCAGAAAATCCTGCCGACCAGCCTGGAATTCGTCGATATCGCGGGTCTCGTGCGCGGCGCGTCCAAGGGCGAAGGCCTCGGCAACCAGTTCCTTGCCAATATCCGCGAGACGGATGCCATCATCCACGTGCTGCGCTGCTTCGAGGATAGCGACATCACCCATGTCGAGGGTGACATCGACCCGGTGCGCGACGCCGATGTGGTCGAGACCGAGCTGATGCTGGCTGATCTGGAAAGTCTGGAGAAGCGGCTGCACGGATTGCAGAAGCGCGCGCGCGGCGGCGACAAGGAGAGTGCAGCGCAGCTCGTTCTGGTCGAGCCGATCATCGCGGCGCTGACCGAGGGCAAGCCCGCCCGCACCGCAATCCCGGTGGCGGACCGCAAGCTGGCCGAGCGTCTGCAACTGCTGACCGCCAAACCCGTCCTGTACGTCTGCAATGTCGAGGAAGCGTCGGCCGCCACCGGCAATGCCTTCTCGGCCAAGGTCGCTGCCATGGCGATCGAAAAGGGGGCGGCGCATGTCGTGGTATCGGCGGCGATCGAAGCCGAAGTCAGCCAGCTGCCGGAAGAGGATCAGGGCGAATATCTGGATGGCCTGGGCCTGACGGAAAGCGGCCTCGCGCGGGTTATCGCCGCCGGCTACGGGCTGCTCGGCCTCAGCACCTATTTCACCGTGGGTCCCAAGGAAACGCGGGCCTGGACGATTGAAAAGGGCATGAAGGCACCGCAGGCAGCGGGCGTCATCCATGGCGATTTCGAGCGCGGCTTCATCGCCTGCGAGACGACCGCCTATGACGACTACATCGCCTACAAGGGCGAAGTCGGCGCGCGCGAAGCCGGCAAGCTGCGGATCGAGGGCAAGGAATACGTGGTCAAGGACGGCGACGTTCTGCTGTTCCGGTTTAACGTCTGAGCTTGGTGCCTGAGCGCGCTATCGCGCGCTGAAACCGGCACCGGCCCGCACCCCCACCCGGGGGTGCGGGCCGGTGCCGCTTCTGAACCTGCGGATGCAGGTTCGATCTAGAGTCTGTCAGGTTTTAATAGATAATTTGTCATCCGCGCACTTGTTGCGCGGACCTACCCGCCGCGGCGCCCAGCCGGCCGATTGCTTGCTGCGTCAGGTAGATGCGCGGGTCGGGGTGCGGCCGGCCAGGCCCGCGCACGACAGATTTTTTGGCGTTTCCAACTAAACCTGACGGACTCTAATACAGCGTCGCCCTGGTGCGTTCCGGCAGGTCACGGTCATAGCCTGCGCCGTCGAACACCCCTTGCGAGATATGCTGCAAAATCTGCCCCGCGCTCGGCAGTTTTGACCGCTCCACATGACGCGCCGGGTCCCACAAGGCCGAACGCACGAAAGCCTTCGCGCAGTGGAAATAGACGCTCTCGATCGTTACCAGAATAACGGTCTTCGGCGGCTTGCCGCCCACCGCAAACTGCGCGAGCAGATCAGCATCATCCGAAATCACCGCGACACCGTTGACACGCAGCGTCTCCCCCACGCCGGGGATGATGAACAGCAGCGAAATGCGCGGATCGCGGATGATGTTGCGCAGATTGTCGATGCGGTTATTGCCCGGCCGGTCGGGGATCGCGAGTGTGCTGTCATCCAGAATCCGCACGAAGCCCGGCGCATCGCCCTTGGGTGAGCAATCAAGCCCCTCCGGCCCCACCGTCGCCAGAATGATCATCGGCGCGGCTTCCACGAAGGCGCGATAATCCGCATTGAGCTGCGGGATCTCCTTTTGCAGCGAGCGCGGATTGGCCGGTCCGTAGATCGCTTCCAGCGCCTCTATCGTCTCGATCATGGGGATGATCCTTACGGTTCTTTCGGCGAAGTATAGGACGGGTCATGGGCGAAGGGCAGCGGCCCGCCCGATCTCAATGCCGCGAGGACGGACGCGAAATCTGTCTGCGGTCGGAATCCCATCACGCGCTCGGCGGCGGCGGCATCATAGACCCGGCCGATCGAGACCGGCAGGCGCCAGCCGCGCGCCGCGTACAGCGCTGTCGCTTCGGGGAAGTAGCGGGCGATGACGGATGGCGCATCCCGTTTCAGCGCTTCCGCATCCGCCCGCTGAAAGGGCGTCGGCGCCGAGAGGATAAAGGTGCCTAAGCCGATCTCCGGCGCGCGGGTGAGTGCCACGACATGCGCTTCCGCCGCGTCTTCCACCGTCAGGCGCCGGTGCAGGAACTCATTCGCTTTCATATTCTCGCCGCTTAGGTCGCGATGGGTATCGTCGTCTTCCGGGAAAAAGCGTGCCGTCCGCAGGGTGACGCAGTGGAGTCCGTGTTCAAGGTGGAAGATGCGGCATAGCCCTTCGGCGGCGAGCTTGGTGACGCCGTAGATATTGCGCGGCGCCAGCGGCCCGGTGTTTTCGTCCAGCCACACCGCATGCTCTGCCGTCTCCCGCCGGATGGCGTCCGAGATCATCAGCGAGGTGGTGGAGGTCGCGATGAAACGGTCATGCCCGGCGGCGACGGCGGCCTCCAGCAGGTTCAGCGTGCCGGTGACATTGGCGTCGATGAAGGCCTGGGCCGGATAGCGGATGATATCGGGCTTGTGCAGCGCGCCGGCATGGATGACCGCCTGCGGACGGTATTCCGCAAAAACGCGATCGACCAGCGCGCGGTCGCCCACCGAGCCGAGCACCTGGGTGTCCTGCCCCGGCGCGACATCGAGGCCGATGACCTCATACCCAAGACCGGCCAGCCGGGGCGCCAGAAAGCGCCCGAGCCAGCCGGAAGACCCTGTCAGAAGAAGGCGCATCTGTCCTCATCAGTGCTGGGGGACCAGTGTCGTCTGGAAAAACGCCAGGATCGCACGGTTCATCTCGGCATGGAACGCGACGCGGTCAAAGCCTGTCTTGTCTGTGCAGATCGGCGCGGCCAGACGCGCCAGATCGGGACCGCAGGGGGCCAGGAAATCGAAATGCCCGGCGCCTTTCACGACATGCAAGTCAGCCGGGGCCGGCAAGCCCTGCGCCATCTGTGCGACTTCGCCCGGCACCACGCCGTCACCGCCATACTCGGATTGCCAAAGCTGCAGCGGCACAGCGATAGCCTTGAGGCCTGCGGGGGCAAAGATGCGGCTCAGAACCGGATCGGCCAGCACGGCGGCACGAATGCGCGGATCATGCGGCAGCGGTTCCGGCAGTCGCTCGCCTTGCCGCAACTGGGCGCACATCTTCAGATGCGGATAGCCGGCGCAAATCGCCGTCAATCGATCGAAATCCGGATTGCCGCCGATCAGCACAAGCCCGGTGAAACCGCCGCGCGAGAAGCCGAAAAAGCCGATGCGCGCCGGATCGATCCGCGCATGGTCAGGCCAGGCCGCAAGCATGAAATCGATTAGGCGCCTGATGTCTTCCGGGCGGCGGCTCCAGACTTGCAACTGGTCAGCCGCACTGCGATCCCCGGCCCTACCGCCATCCACCGGATGATCGATCGCCGCCACCACGAAACCGGCATCGGCCAGCGTTTCCGCCAAATCATGATGGCCGAAGGACCAGCCGCCGACACCATGGGAGATGACGACCAGCGGCATATGCTGGCCGAGGATGGGGCAGTCCTTATTGCCGGGAAAATTGATCGGACCGGCCTTGATCGTCCCTACGGGGGCCGCACAGGGTGTCCACACCGCGCCGGTCATGGGCGGTCCGTCGGCATCGGCCGGTACGGTGATAAAACGCACGCCCGCCGCATGGGCCGTCAGCGGCAGCAGCGCGCACAGGGTCAGAAAAAGCCATCGCATCGGAAACCTCCTGGTTGAGAGGTCGCCAGGATGAGCGGCTGCCCGGCAATCGCGACCGCGATCCGGTTTTAGGTCGTCCCGGATCGCGATCTCGGCCATAAATCCGCCCATGCCGCTGGTGCCGCTCCCCTTCGTCATTGCCTTTCTTCTCGGCATCCTGCTGGTCCGTCTGGTGCGGAGCGATCAGGCCCGGGCGAGCCCTTGGCTGGCGGCGATGGTCGCTGCCTATGCCGCCCAGGCTGTGCTTCTCGGCCTGCATTGGGGATACGGCCTGCGCGGGGTGCTCCCGTTTCAAAGCGTTCTGGCGGCCGCCCTTGCCCCCTTTTCCTGGCTCGGCTTTCGCAGCTTTGTGGCGGTCAACCGGCGTGTCGCGATCCATGCGCTGCCGCCCCTGCTGGTTGCTGGACTTTGGGTCTGGGCGCCCTGGCTCATCGACCGCGCCCTCACCCTGATCTTCCTCGGCTATGGCGTCGCATTGCTACGGCTTGCCAGGCGCGGGCCCGACGCACTCGGCCGCGCCACGCTCGACGGCGCCATTTCGGTGTCGCACGCGCTCTGGGTCACCGGCTTCACGGTCATCGCCTCGCCGGTCGTCGATCTTGCGATCGGCCTGGACCTGATGCGGGATCAAGGTCGTCACGCGGGCTTGATCTCGGGTGCGTCGAGCCTGATCTCGATCGCGCTGCTCGGCTGGGTCGCGGCCCTGGCCGGCAAAAGCGCCCCGGCTCCGGCTCTGGCACCCGTCACAACGCCCGAGCCCGTGCCGCTCTCGGTCGCGGAAACGGAAGCGCCCGTCCCGGCAAGCGGCGACATCGACACCGTCGCGGCCCTGGACGCGCTGATGCGCGAACGCGCACCGCATCACGATCCGAATCTGAGCCTGGAGCGGCTGGCGCGCCGCATGGGACTGCCGGCCCGCAGCCTGTCCGGCGCCATCAACCGCGTGCGTGGAATGAACGTGTCGCAATACGTCAACGAACACCGGGTGGCGGATGCATGCCGCCTGCTGACGGAAACCAGGACGCCCATCACTCATATTTTTCTCGACGTCGGATTCCAGACGAAATCCAACTTCAATCGGGAATTCCTGCGCATCACGGGTGCAAGTCCCAGCGCCTGGCGGCAGCAGGCGGTCGGGCCTGCGTCACCCTCCGATGGACAGAAGACCGCGGACTGCTAGAGAGTTTCCGGGCGGGCCGGCCGTCAGCCCGTATTATTGACGCCGATCGGAGCCGCATCTTGCCGGATACCCACCCAGCCTCTCCGCGCCTCACTGCCCTGATCTTCATGGGCGTCTCCGGCAGCGGCAAATCCACCATCGCGGGCGACGTGGCGCGCCGTATCGGCTGGCCCATGATCGAGGGAGACGAGATGCATCCCCCGGCCAATATCGCGAAGATGAGCCAAGGTATTCCGCTCAACGACACCGACCGCGAGCCTTGGCTGGAAGCAATCGCCGCGCGCATCGACGAATGGCGCCGCGCCGGCCAGCAGGGTGTCATTACCTGCTCCTCCCTGAAACGCGCCTATCGCGATATCCTGCGCAGCGGCCATGCCGATGTGCATTTCGTTTATCTCCAGGGCAGTTACGAACTGCTGCTGGACCGCATGCAGCATCGGAAGGGCCATTTCATGCCCGCCTCCCTGCTGCGCAGCCAGTTCGATACGCTGGAAGAGCCGGGCGCGGATGAGGCAACCGCCGTTTCGATCGACCAGCCGGAACCGGCGATCGTGGAAGATGCGCTGACGCAGCTGCATCTGGGCTGAGGAGGATCACCATGTCCAAGAACCGTGCCCTGATCGTCGTCGATATGCAGAATGACTTCATGCCCGGCGGGCCCTTGGGCGTCACCGGCGGGGATGAGATCATCGGGACGATCAACCAGCTCGCCCGCCAATTCGAGAATGTGGTGCTGACGCAGGACTGGCATTGCCCGGGCCATATGTCTTTCGCCTCCAGCCATCCGGGACGCGATATTTTTGAGACTTTCGAGGCCTTCTACGGTCCGCAGGTGCTCTGGCCCGACCATTGCGTCATGGGCACGCGGGGCGCGGATTTTCACCCGAAGCTCGATATCCCCCATGCCGGCCTGATCCTGCGCAAGGGCTATAACCGCGACGTCGACAGTTACTCCGCCTTTCTGGAAGCCGACCGGAAGACGCGCACCGGGCTGGACGGTTGGCTTGCCAGCCGCGGCATCACGGAAATCGTCGTCTGCGGCGTCGCGACCGATTTCTGCGTCGGCTGGACGGCCTGTGACGCCCGCCATTTCAACCTCTCCGTCGCCATGGTGGATGAGGCCAGCCGGGGTATCGATCTCGAAGGGTCTTTGGACCGCGCGCATCGAAACATGGACATCGCAGGGGTCGATATCGTAACGATATCGCAACTGATCGGATAAGTTCAATAACGGCCCTGGTGGCACCGCCCAGAGCGGAGTTGCCAAATTGTTCTTATTCGATCAGAGTCCAAACTATGATCGGCTGCGACTCGAGTCGCAGCGCCCAACTTCCCCTGATTGCCACCTGCCTAGATGACGCCCTGAGAGGGACGATAATGGAAAAGACCAAGGCTTTAGATGCAGCTCTCGTTCAGATCGAGCGGGCCTTCGGCAAGGGCTCCATCATGCGGATGGGCTCCAAGGGCACGGATGAGCAGATCGAGGTCATCCCCTCGGGCTCCATCGGGCTCGACCTCGCGCTCGGCATCGGCGGCCTGCCCCGCGGCCGCATGATCGAGATCTACGGTCCTGAAAGCTCGGGCAAGACCACGCTCGCCTTGCACGTGATCGCCGAAGCGCAGAAGCGTGGTGGCACCTGCGCCTTCATCGACGCCGAACATGCGCTGGACCCGATCTATGCCCGCAAGCTGGGCGTCGATGTCGATAATCTCCTCATCAGCCAGCCGGATGCCGGCGAGCAGGCGCTGGAAATCGCCGATACGCTGGTCCGCTCCGGCGCGATCGACGTGCTGGTCATCGACAGCGTCGCGGCCCTGGTGCCCCGCGCCGAGCTGGAAGGTGAGATGGGCGACAGCCATGTCGGCCTGCATGCCCGCCTCATGAGCCAGGCGCTGCGCAAGCTCACCGGCTCGGTTTCGAAATCCAAGACCACCTTCATCTTCCTCAACCAGATCCGCCTCAAGATCGGCGTCATGTTCGGCAATCCGGAAACGACGACCGGCGGCAATGCGCTGAAATTCTATGCCTCGATCCGGCTCGATATCCGGCGCATCGGCCAGATCAAGGAGAAGGAAGACGTCGTCGGCAACCAGACGCGTGTGAAGGTTGTGAAAAACAAGCTCGCTCCGCCCTTCCGTCAGGTTGAGTTCGACATCATGTATGGCGAAGGTATAAGCAAAATGGGCGAGCTGATCGACCTCGGCGTGAAAGCCGGTCTGGTCGAGAAGTCGGGCTCCTGGTTCAGCTTCGACAATCAGCGCATTGGCCAGGGGCGGAACAATGCCCGCCAGTTCCTGCTGGATAATTCCCAGCTGGCGGCTGCGTTGGAATTGAAGATTCGCGAACAGGCGGGCATCGTGGTGAATGCGATGATGACCGATCCTACGGGAGACGAGCTTGAGGCTGCTGAATGAAGCCGCTGAACCGGCTGAGCCTGAAATCCCCGTCGAAACACTGACGGACCAAGACCATGAACTGATTGCGGCGGCCCGCGCCGTTCTGGTCAAGCACTACCGGCCTTTCTGGCACATGGTCTCGGCTGCCATCCGCAGCCGGGACGGTCAGATATGGACCGGCATCCATCTGGGTGCGACCGTCGGCCGCATGCAGATCTGTGCCGAGCCCATCGCACTCGGTCGCGCCATTCTGGACGGCGACGGCACCATCGAAAGCGCGGTCGCCATCCGCCATCCGAAGGCGGAGGAGATGGATCAAAGCCTCGCCGTCGTCTCCCCCTGCGGCGCCTGCCGGGAGATGATCCTGGACTACGATCCGGACGCCCGCGTCATCGTGCCCGGCATCATGGCGCCGATCAAAATGCCGATCCGGTCGCTGCTGCCCTTGCCCTACCGGCGGTGAGGCAGCGGGTCGATCCGCGCAACAAGGGCGCGGATGACGATATTGGATGCTGGGCCATGCTTCCATGGCGCTGGCGAAGCCCCCCTCTTTACGATAGCTGAGACGGATGCGTTATTTTTCGACACGCGGCCAAGCCGAGCCGCGAGATTTCGGTGGTGTTCTGCTCGCGGGCCTGGCCGAGGATGGCGGGCTCTTCATGCCTGAGAGCTGGCCGGAGCGCTCGGTCGCCGAATGGCGCGCCTTGCGCGACCTGCCCTATGCGGAACTCGCCGCCCAGGTGATTCACCCCTTCATGGGTGAGACGATCAGCCTAGATGTGCTCCGCTCGCTGTGCGAGCGCGCCTATGCCGGCTTCGATCACCCCGCGCGCGTGCCCATGGTGCAGCTCGACAGCGGGCTATGGGTGCAGGAGCTGTTCCACGGCCCCACCCTCGCCTTCAAGGATATGGCGCTCCAGCTTCTGGGCCAGCTTTTTGAGCATGTTCTGACCGAGCGCGACGAGACCGTCACCATCGTCGGTGCCACTTCGGGCGATACCGGCTCGGCCGCCATCGAAGCCTGCCGGGACCGCAGCCGCATCAAGATCGCGATCCTGCATCCGGAGGGCCGCACCAGCGAGGTGCAGCGCCGGCAGATGACGACGGTCGCCGCCCGCAATGTCTTCAATATCGCGGTCGCAGGCACCTTCGACGACTGCCAGGACATGGTGAAGGGCCTGTTTGCCGACACTCAGTTCCGCACGGATATGAAGCTGACCGCCGTCAACTCCATCAACTGGGCAAGGATCGCCGCCCAAATCCCCTATTACGTTGCGGCCGCGCTCGCCATGGGCGCGCCGGACCGCGAGGTCGCCTTCGCCGTGCCGACTGGCAATTTCGGCAATGTGCTGGCTGCCTGGGCCGCGCGCCGCATGGGCCTGCCGATCTCGAAACTCATCATCGGGTCAAACCGCAACGACATCCTGACCCGCTTCCTGGCTGCCAATGACATGACGGCCAAGGGGGTCGAGCCCAGCCTGTCGCCCAGCATGGACATTCAAGTCAGCTCCAATTTCGAGCGTCTGCTGTTCGAACTGGTGGACCGCGACCCGCAGGTTACCGCGCAGCTGATGCAGGATTTCCGCAGGACCGGTCGCATGCCGGTGCCGGATGCGGCCTGGAAAAAGGCGACGGCCCTGTTCCAGGGCCTGGCGCTGAGCGACGCTGAAACCTCAGCCGCGATTCGTAAGATCCACGACACCACCGGCTATCTTGCCGATCCGCATACCGCCATCGGCATCGCCGCCGCCGAGGTCGCTGCCCTGCCTGCGCCCGCGCCGGTCATCGCCATGGCGACCGCGCATCCGGCGAAATTCCCCGACGCGGTGGAAGCCGCGACCGGCATCCGCCCTTCCCTGCCGCCGCGTCTTGCCCATTTGATGACGGGTGAGGAGCGCGTCACCCGTGCGCCGAACGACCTCGCCTCCGTCGAAACCCTGCTCCGTGCCTTCGTTGGCCGTAACGACGGCCAACCCACCGACCTTCGGGATAATGCCGCATGAGCGATGCGATCCGCGTAGAAACCCTGCCCTCCGGCCTGACCGTCGTCACCGAGGAAATGCCCCGCGTCGAGACCGTCTCCTTCGGCGCTTATGTCGCCGCCGGCACAAGGCACGAACAGGCCTCTGAAAACGGCGTCTCGCACTTCCTCGAACATATGGCCTTCAAAGGCACGGAAACGCGTACGGCGGTGGCCATCGCCGAGGAGATCGAGGCGGTCGGCGGCCATATCAATGCCTATACCGCCCGCGAGCAGACCGCCTATTACGTGAAGCTGCTGAAGGAAGACATCGCGCTGGGCGCCGATATCATCGGCGATATTTTGACCCATAGCAGCTTCGAGCCGGAAGAGCTGGAGCGCGAGCGCGGCGTCATTCTGCAGGAAATCGGCCAGGCGAACGACACGCCGGACGACATCATCTTCGACCATTTCCAGGAAGCCGCCTTCCCGAACCAGCCCATGGGCCGGCCGACGCTCGGCACGGAAGACGTCATCCGCTCCATGCCGCGCCATGCGCTGACCAACTACATGCGCGCCCATTACGGCACGCGGAATGTCGTCGTCGCCGCCACCGGCAAGCTGAAGCATGATGAGGTGGTGCGGCTGACGGAGAGGCATTTCGCCGATCTGCCGACCTCGCCGGTGCCGGCCGCCGTCCCATCCGAATACCGTGGCGGGGAGTTCCGCGAGGCCCGCGATCTGGATCAGGTCCATATCGTGCTGGGCTTCCCCTCCGTCTCCTATACCGACCCCGATTTCTACGCATCGATGATGCTGTCCTCGGTTCTGGGCGGGGGCATGTCCTCCCGCTTGTTCCAGGAAATCCGGGAAAAGCGCGGCCTCGTCTATTCGGTCTATGCTTTCACCGCACCTGCCGCCGATTCCGGCCTGTTCGGCATCTATGCCGGGACAGGCGAGAGCGAGGCGGAGGAGCTGATGCCGGTGACGCTGGAAGAGCTGCGCCGGGTCCAGCATGATGTGACCGAGGTCGAGCTGCAGCGCGCCCGCGCCCAAGCCAAAGCCAGCATCCTGATGTCGCTGGAAAGCACCGGCAGCCGCTGCGAACAGCTTGCCCGCCAGTTGCAGGTCTATGGCCGCATCATGCCGGTGCAGGAAATGGTCGACCAGATCGAATCCGTGCGGACGGAAGACGTCTGCCGCGCCGCCGCCCGCATCTTCCGCGCCAAGCCGACGCTGGCCGTGCTTGGGCCAGGCGGCAAAGTACCGGGCCTGACCACCATTTCGGAAACCCTCGCGGCATGAATACCGATACCGACAAGCTCGCCGATCTTCTGGCGGTCGCCCGCCGCGCCGGGGCCGACGAGGCCGATGCCGTCTATTTCGCCGGCACGTCGCTGTCCGTCAGCCGCCGTCTGGGCCAGATCGAGCATGTGGAACGGTCCGAGGGCCGTGACCTGGGCTTGCGCGTTTTCGTGGGGGAGCGGTCCGCCATCGTCTCGGCTCCCGGCCTCGATCCCGCGAAATTCGCCGATATCGCCGAGCGCGCTATCGCCATGGCGCGGCTGGTGCCGGCCGATCCGCTGAGCGGCTTGCTGGATATCGGGCCGATCCCCGCGCTTGACCTCGACATGGCCGATACGGCGGAGCCTGACGCGGCGACGCTCGGCCTGCGTGCGGGCCTGGCCGAGGATGCGGCGCTCTCCGTTGCCGGCATCACCAATAGCGAAGGGGCGGATGCCAGTTACAGCCGCAGCGAGGCGGTGCTGGTCACCAGCCGTGGCTTTGCCGGCCATTACCGCCGCACCGGCTATTCGGTCTCGGCCACCGCACTGGCCGGCAGCGGCACCGACATGCAGCGCGACTATGACTATACCAGCGCCGTGCATCAGTCGGACCTGGACGATCCCGTGCGCATCGGCCTCAGTGCCGCCGAGCGTGCGCTCGCCCGCCTGAACCCGACGCGCCCGAAGACCGGCAAGCTGACGGTCATCTATGACCCGCGCGTCTCCTCCAGCCTCATCGGCCATCTGGCTGGTGCCGTGAACGGTGCCGGCATCGCGCGCGGCACCAGCTTTCTGCGCGAAAAGATGGGCCAGCAGATTTTCGCCCGCGGCATCACCATCCGCGACGACCCGCATCGCCTGCGCGGCCTGCGCTCGCGCCCCTTCGACGGCGAAGGTCAGCCGACGGCGCCGCTCGACCTGATTGCCGACGGCATGCTGATGACCTGGGTGCTGGACGGCCGCACGGCGAAGCAGCTTGGCCTGAAGACGACCGGCAATGCCGCGCGCGGCACATCCGGCCCGCCCAGCCCCTCGACCTCGAACCTCTATATGGCAGCCGGCACGGTGACCCCGGCCGCGCTGATGGCGGATATCAAGGAAGGGCTTTACGTCACTGAGCTGATCGGCTCCGGCATCAACGGCATTACGGGCGACTATAGCCGTGGTGCGGCCGGCTTCATGATCCGCGACGGCGTGCTCGCCGAGCCGGTGGCGGAGATCACCATCGCCGATAATCTGATCGAGATGTTCGCGCGCCTGATCCCGGCCAATGATCTGCGCTTCCTGCGCGGCACCGACGCGCCGACGATCCGGATTGACGGCATGACGATGGCCGGAGCCTGAGCCCGGGGGCCTAACAAAAGCCCTACCCCTCACCATATCGTGAGTCTTATCACCAATAGGAGTTTGCGCGCGTCATGCGCCGGTTTCTGATGATTACCGCTGCCCTCATCCCGCTGATGGGGGCTGTCGGGATCGATACCGCCGATGCGAGGCTGGGCGGCGGCCATTCCATGGGCAGCCGTGGCAGCTTCAGCTATCGCCCGCCACGGCCGACCTCCATCGCGCCGGGGGCCGCGCCCTTCGAGCGCAGCCAGGCGCCGGCCGCTGGTCTCAACAACCGTGGTTTTGGTGCCCAGGGCGGCAATTTCGCCCAGCGCCGGCCCTTCATGACCGGGCTGATGGGCGGCCTTATCGGCGCCGGCATCTTCGGCCTGCTGTTCGGCGGCGGGTTCATGCATATGGGGCTTGGTTTCGGCGGCCTGTTCGGCGTGCTGATCCAGCTGGTCATCCTGTTCTTCATCGTCCGCTTTCTGTTCCGGCTATTCGCCGGGCGTCGGTCGAGCCAGCCGTCCATCTTCGGAGCGATGGGCAGACAAGGCATGGGCCGCCAAACCGGCGGCATCGGGCCAGGGCAGGAAGCGATGGGACCCAGCGTGCAACCCTTGCAGCTGACGCCGGCAGACCGTCAGGCCTTCGCCCAATGCCTCGCCTATGTGCAGCAGGCCTGGGGTGCCGGTGATCTGCGTGCCATCTCCCAGGCCGCGACGCCGGAGATGATGGGCTATTTCCAGGATCAACTGAATACGCTCAGCCGGCAGGGTCTGCGCAACCGCGTCTCCGACGTGCAGATGGACGGCATGGAACTGTCTGAAGCCTGGAGCGAGGGCGATACCGACTTTGCCACCGTCGCCATGCGCTTCTCGATGATCGACGTCACCGAAGACCGCACAGGGCGAATTGTGGATGGTGACCCCAATGTCCGCGCGCTGGTCAGCGAAATCTGGACCTTCACCCGCCGCCGGGGCAGCCACTGGGTTCTGGCCGCCATCCAGCAGACGAACTGACCGAGATGAGAGCCGCCCGGGCAGGGCGGCTCTTTTGACTATTGGGCGAAAACCCCGCGCCGCGCATGGTGCAAAGCCCTGATCTGCCATAAGAATTCGGCTTCGCAATTAACGGAGCCTCTCCTCATGTCCGGTTTTGGTCTCTCCCCCAGTCTGCCCAAGCCCGGCGCAGCGCCCGCGCATCGCTGGAGTTGGTTTGTCGCCCTTGGCATCATCCAGATCATCGTCGGTGTCCTGTGCTGGATCGATGTCGCGGCGGCCAGCATCGCGGGCGTTGTCATCCTCGGCGTGCTTCTGCTCATCGGCGGCGTCTTCCAGATCGTCCACGCATTCACGGTGCGCGGCTGGAGCGGCTTCCTGCTCTATGTCCTGATCGGCATCCTGTATGTCCTCGGCGGTTTCCTGCTGATGGATGAGCCCGTGCGCGGATCGCTCATCATCACCATCGTCATCGCCGTGATGCTGATCGTCAGCGGCATCGCGCGGCTGATCGTGGCGGCGACGCACCGGCACATGCAGGGGCTTTGGCTCGTCATTCTCAGCGGTATCGTCAGCTTTGCGGTCGGCATCATGCTCTATGCCAGCCTGCCCTGGTCCAGCCTCTGGGTTCTCGGCACGCTGATCGCTATCGAATTGGTTTTCCACGGAATCGCTTGGGTGCAATTCGGCTTCGCGCTGAAGCGCAGCCACACCGCATGATGATTATTATACCATAAAAAATGGTATAATAAATTAAACGCTTCTCCTGGGCGGGGATGATCCTTATATCTCATGACTATTGAGGCGATAGGAGCATTCCCATCATGACGAGCAACGGCACAAGTTCATCCGGTGCGCCGCCGGCCAGCGAAGCCGACGTTCTCTGGTTTCTGCCCACCCATGGCGACGGCCGCTATCTGGCCTCCGATATCGGTGCCCGGCATGTCACAATGAATTACCTGAGCCAGGTGGCGCGCGCCGCCGATGAGCTCGGCTATTTCGGCGTGCTGCTCCCGACCGGCAAATCCTGTGAGGATTCCTGGATCGTCGCCTCGGCCATGATCCCGCTGACGGAACGTCTGCGCTACCTTGTCGCCGTCCGTCCGGGCCTCTCCGAACCCTCCATGACCGCGCGCATGGCAGCGACCTTGGACCGCCTCTCCGGCGGCCGCCTTCTCGTCAATGTCGTCGCCGGTGGTGACCCGAGCGAGTTGAAGGGCGACGGCGTCTGGCTGGACCATACCCAGCGGTATGAGGCGACGGACGAGTATCTGACCGTGTGGCGCCGCATGCTGGCGGGTGAGACTTTCGATTTCACCGGCAAGCACATCAAGGTCGAGGGCGCGAAGCTGCTTTATCCGCCGGTGCAGGCGCCGCATCCGCCGCTTTATTTCGGTGGCTCCTCCGGCCCCGGCCAGGCGGTCGCGGCCAAGCATGCCGACGTCTACCTCACCTGGGGTGAGCCGCCCGCCGATGTCGCGCTCAAGATTGCCGCCGCGCGTGAGGCTGCCGCGGCCGAAGGCCGCACCATGAGCTTCGGTATCCGTCTGCATGTCATCGTGCGCGAGACCGAGGACGAGGCCTGGGCCGCCGCCGACAGCCTTATCAAGCATGTCGACGACAAGGCCATCGAGACGGCGCAGAAGGCTTTCGCGAAATTCGATTCGGTCGGGCAGCGCCGCATGGCGGAACTGCATCGCGGGCGCCGGGACAATCTCGTCATCAGCCCGAATCTCTGGGCCGGTGTCGGTCTTGTCCGGGGTGGTGCCGGTACAGCGCTGGTCGGCAGCCCGCAGCAGGTCGCGGATCGCATGAAGGAATATATGGCGCTCGGCATCGACCGGTTCATTCTGTCCGGCTATCCGCATCTGGAAGAATGCTACCGTTTCGCCGAGCTCGTCTTCCCGCTGCTGCCGCTGAAGAAGACGACCGGCGTCGATATGGGCGCTGCGCGCAATGCCGGACCTTTCGGCGAGGTCATCGCCAATGTCGCCGCCCCCTCGCGACTCGCGGCCGCAAGCTGACGAGATAGGTCGTCCGCGCAAGCGTTGCGCGGACGCCGACGAATAAGAAAAAGGGCTGCCGGGTTTCCCCGGCAGCCCTTTTCAATTCAGTCGCGCGGACGAGGATTACTCGACCTCTTCCGGCTCTTTCTCGGTGCCACCACCCTCTTCGCTGCCGGGACGGCCAGCGACAGGCGTCGGCGCCTCGGTCATGTCGAAGTCGAGCTTGCCGTCCTTCATACCGACCTTGACCGACCCGCCCTTGGCGAGGCGGCCGAACAGCAGCTCCTCCGCCAGAGGCTTCTTGATATGCTCCTGGATCACGCGGGCCAGCGGCCGCGCGCCATAAAGCTTGTCGTAGCCACGCTCGGCCAGCCATTCCTTGGCGGCAGAGGAAAGCTCGATCGTGACATTGCGGTCGGCGAGCTGCGCCTCAAGCTGCATCACGAACTTCTCCACCACACGGGCGACGACTTCCTGGCCGAGCGCCGCGAAGGGGATAACCGCGTCCAGACGATTGCGGAATTCCGGGGTGAACATGCGCTTGATGGCATCCTCATCCTCGCCTTCCCGCATATCCCGGCCGAAGCCGATGGCAGCCTTGGCCATGTCGGCAGCACCGGCATTGGTCGTCATGATCAAGATGACGTTGCGGAAATCAACCGTCTTGCCGTTGTGATCGGTCAGCTTCCCATGATCCATGACCTGCAGCAGGATATTGTACAGATCGGGATGTGCCTTCTCGATCTCATCCAGCAGCAGCACACAATGCGGGTGCTGGTCGATGCTGTCCGTCAGCATGCCGCCCTGGTCGAAACCGACATAGCCCGGCGGCGCGCCGATCAGACGCGAGATCGAATGCCGCTCCATATATTCGCTCATATCGAAGCGAACGAGTTCGATGCCGAGGACGCTCGCGAGCTGACGGGCGACTTCCGTCTTACCGACGCCGGTGGGGCCGCTGAACAGATAATTGCCGATCGGCTTTTCCTGATCGCGCAGCCCGGCGCGGGACAGTTTGATCGCGGCCGCCAGCGCATCGATCGCCTGATCCTGGCCGAAGACCATGGAGCGCAGATCGCGTTCCAGATGACGGAGCGTTTCCTTGTCATCGGCCGAAACCGCCTTGGCCGGGATGCGCGCGATCTTGGCGACGATCTCTTCCACATCGCGCAGCGTCACCGTCTTGCGGCGCTTATGCTCGGGCAGCAGCATCCGGCTGGCGCCGACTTCGTCGATCACGTCGATCGCCTTGTCGGGCAGCTTGCGGTCATGGATGTATTTCGCGGAGAGATCGACCGCCGCGCGAATGGCCTCATCCGTGTAGCGAACCTTGTGGTGCTTTTCGTAAACGGTTTTCAGGCCGCGCAGAATTCGCACCGCATCATCCGAGCTCGGCTCCGGCACGTCGATCTTCTGGAAGCGCCGGACGAGCGCCCGATCCTTCTCGAAGTAATTCCGGAATTCCTTATAGGTCGTGCTGCCGATGCAACGCATGGTGCCGGCGGCGAGTGCGGGTTTCAGCAGGTTGGACGCGTCCATGGCGCCGCCGCTGGTCGCACCGGCCCCGATGACGGTGTGGATTTCGTCGATGAACAGAACCGCGCCGGGCTGGGCTTCCAGCTCGGTCACTACGGCCTTCAGCCGCTCCTCGAAATCGCCGCGATAGCGCGTGCCGGCCAGCAGCGCGCCCATATCGAGCGAGAAGATGATCGATTTGGCCAGCACTTCCGGCACATCGCCGTCAACGATGCGCTTGGCGAGGCCTTCCGCGATGGCCGTCTTGCCGACGCCCGGATCGCCCACATAAAGCGGGTTGTTTTTGGTACGCCGGCACAGAATCTGGATCGTGCGTTCGATCTCATTTTCACGACCGATGAGCGGATCGATCTTGCCGGCCTGCGCTTTCTTATTGAGATTGACGCAGTAGTTGGAGAGCGCGTCCTGACCGCGGCGCGCGGTCTTCTCCTCCTGGTCCGGCGTATCGGCGGCGGCAGCCTTTTCCTGGCGCGGCGCGTTCTTGCCGGGGGACTTGGCGATGCCGTGGCTGATGAAGTTGACGGCATCGAGCCGCGTCATGTCCTGCAGCTGCAGGAAGTAGACGGCGTGGCTTTCGCGCTCGCTGAACAGCGCGACCAGAACATTAGCGCCGGTCACTTCGTCGCGGCCGGAGGACTGCACATGAATGGCCGCGCGCTGGACCACACGCTGGAAGCCGGCCGTGGGCTTCGGGTCGCCGGGGCGGTCCGTCGCCAGACCGGCCAGGTCCTTGTCGAGAAATTCGGTCAGGTCCGCGCGCAGCTTGTCGAGATCGACACCGCAGGCGCGGAGAACGGTCGCGGCATCGGTATCCTCGGTCAGGCCGAGAAGCAGATGCTCAAGCGTTGCGTATTCGTGTTTGCGCTCGCTGGCGAGAGAAAGCGCACGGTGGAGAGTCTGCTCGAGGTTACGGGACAACATGCCGACGCTCCTTTTATCTAGTCGTCACTGCCGTCCTTGCGTCTGCCGGGGAATCTGCCGAGGCATAAGCCTGAGGAGGGCAACGGAAGTCTGTCATCTGCGTCGGCCCGATTCCTTCAATGAAGCGAAGCGGTCGACGGGGTATCCTGCACCAATAATTTGTGCTGACGCATTAACTTTTGCTCAGAGTCACTCTTTTTCGATGGTGCATTGGAGGGGGTGCTGATTCTGCCGGGCCAGGTCCATGACCTGGGTCACCTTGGTCTCGGCAACCTCATACGTGAACACGCCGCAGACGCCGACGCCCCGGCGATGGACATGCAGCATGATGCGAGTCGCCTCATCGCGGGTCTTCTGGAAAAACCGTTCAAGCACATGCACCACGAATTCCATGGGCGTGTAGTCATCATTCAGCATGAGGACCTTGTACATCGCCGGCTTGCGGGTCTTGGTGCGGCTTTTGACCACTACCCCCGTGCCGGGACCGTCTCGTCCGCCATTGCGCCTGTCGCTGTCGCTCATCGCGCCTTCGCCAATCCTTAATTATCGAACGCGAACCCTACTGCCGCTATCGCAAGCAACCAAGCATTCCGATCCGCCCTCAAGGGCAGAGCAGCTTCGCCCCAGAACCATAGAGGCATGAGATACCGCCGGAGAAGAGGGAGATTGTTATTCGCCGAACGGTTTTGAAGACGTCGGCGAGACGCGTTTCTGCTGCCCTGCAAGGGAAGCTTAGCTCGCGAAACAGTGTGCACCCAAATCGTCCGGTCACCCGGCTAGAGTTTGTCTGATTTTAACTGAAGCTTGTCCCTAATACCGTCATGCCCGGCCCCAGAGCCGGGCATCCATTCGTTGGGGCGCCCAAGGACTGGATGACCGGGTCAAGCCCGGCCATGACGGGGCAAGGGGTCGTTTCCACCTAAACCTGACGGACTCTAATCCGGCGCCGCGATACTCGCCGCCAAAAAACAAAAGGGGTCCGGGCTGCTTGCCCGGACCCCTTTTGCCTGCTTAGGCAAACGAAGGCTTTGCGTATCAGGCCGTCTTGCCGAACTTCTCGACGGCGATCGTCATGCGGCCCGAAATCGGCGAGATCGCCTGCTCAGCCAGCTTGAAGGATGCGTCGGTGTATTTGTTGGATTCGGCGACGCTCTTTTCCATCACGGACCGCGCCAGGCCGACCTGAAGATCGACCGCTTCCTTGAGTGACTTCACCGTCGTCATCGCCTTGAAGGCAGCCATGGCTTCTTCGTAGGAAGACTGGGCGGAGCTGGCCATCTGCTTCGAGAGATCCTGCAGACCGGCGGACCAGATCTGACCGGACTTGATGAAAGCTTCGACATTACCCTGGCTGAACGCCAGCATTTCCTCGGCCGTCTTCATGGTATTCGTCATCCCTTGATTGAACTTCAGCTTCTTATCCTCGACATGCGAGGAGATTTCAGCCGCACTCTCTTTGGCGGCATCCACGACCTGCTTCACAGCGACGTCCACGGCTTGCTGGGTTTCCTCGGCAGCCTCAGACATCACAGCCGTCACTTCGGACGCCGTAGTCGCGACATCATGAGAGGCTGTTGCCGTGATCTCATGAATCGTCTCTTGAACATCGTCACCCGCCTCTCCCATGATAGGGCTGGTAGCGGTTGATCTTTTAGCCATGCCGGACACTCCCTCGGTTTTCTCCGCGCCCAAGGCCTTCAAGGCCCTTGAGCGCCGCAAAACCGCTCGTGTTGCGTTGCAGCAATTTGGATTTAGCCCTGTCAGCAACTCGATTCAAGGTTTTTGTGCAGCGCACAACAATCTTCTTTCGGAACAAATGTTGCCGCAGATCGCACGTCATCTCAGATTCACCGTCTAACTATTTGCAATTCCGATGAATCTGCGCCAAAGCAGAGGCTCGATGCCGAGTGGTGGCGGTATCGCGGGATAGCGGCAGGAAGCGCGGATGGTTCGCAAGCACGGGTTTTTGAAGGCTCGCATGGCAAGATTTGTCATGCTGGGTTGCAGCTTGGCGATGCTTGCCGCCGGTATCGCACCCGTCCGTGCCCAAGGATTGCCACCGATGAGCGCCATCCTCATCGATGCCCGCAGCGGTCAGGTTCTCTATCAGCAGAATGCCGACGAGCCCCGTTTTCCCGCCAGCCTGACCAAACTCATGACCCTTTATCTGCTCTTCGAGGCGTTGCGCGACCATCGCATCACCTTCGACGAGATGATGCCCGTTTCCGTGCACGCGGCCTCGGTCGAGCCGGTCAAGCTCGGCGCGCTGCCCGGTTCACGCATCACCGTTCAAGAAGCGATCCTGGGCATGGTGACGCTTTCCGCCAATGACGCGGCGACGATCGCCGGGGAATTCCTGGCGGGTGGCGATGAAACCCGTTTCGCGGCCCTGATGACGCTGAAGGCGCATACGCTGGGCATGGACGACACCGTCTTCCGCAATGCGTCCGGCCTGCCGAACCCGAATCAGATCACGACCGCACATGATCTGGCCATCCTGGCGCGGCGGCTGATCGTGGACTTCCCGGACGATTATCACTTTTTCTCGACTGCCAGCTTCCTGTTCCATGGCCGCGTGATCTTCAACCACGACCATCTGCTGAAATCCTATCCGGGCGCGGACGGCATGAAGACCGGCTATACCAACGCCGCCGGCCATAACCTCGTGACCAGCGCCATGCGCGGCGGCGTGCGTCTGATCGGCGTCGTCATGGCCGCGCCGTCCAACGGCTATCGCGATCGCGAGATGGCCGGCATGCTGGATGACGGCTTCGCGCAGGAGCTTGGCGGCAGTGCCAAGCTGGCCGCCTTGCAGGCCGCCCAAGCTGCCCGCCAGACCCAGGACCAGGGGCCTGTCGTGCCAGCCACTGCCCCGCTGACGACCGCCAACCCGCGTGCCGTTGCGGCGAATGGCGGCTATGGCGGCCGCAGCGATTGGAGCCTCGATCTCGGCAGCTACGCATCCAAGGCGGCAGCCTATCAGGCGCTGCATATTGGCCAGCGCGAGGCGGGCGGCGGCGTGGTTCATCTGGCCGCCGCGCACACCAAAAAGCGCCACGTCATCTGGCACGCCTGGATTGCATCCGTCAGTGAAAGCCATGCCCGCGCCGCCTGCATGGCCATGAACCATTACGGCCGCACCTGCGCGCCCGTGCATCCGATGGGTGCAAAAAGCCGCGAACTCGCTGAGCGCTAAATCGCTCAGTCTTCCGCTTGTTCCGCCGGGAAAATCACCCGCGGATTGAGCAGCGATGCAGGGTCAAGCGCCGCCTTGATACGCTGCATCAGACCTAGCTCCACCCCGCCCCGCCAGCTTTTCATCATGCCGGTTTTCAACCGGCCGACACCATGCTCGGCCGAGAAACTGCCCGACAGGCGCTGCACGACATCCGCCACGGCGTCCATCAACGCGTCCGACTGCGCCAGAAAACCCGCGCCGTCCGCCCCTTCGGGCTGGACGAGATTGAAGTGGATATTGCCGTCGCCGAGATGCCCGAAGGGCGCGATGCGAATGCCGGGCACCAGGGCCTGACAGGCCGCCGTCGCCGCCTGCATCAAGTCCGGCAAAGCGGCGAGCGGCACCGAAATATCATTCTTGATCGAGGCGCCAGCGCGTTTCTGCGCTTCCGCATGCTCTTCTCTGATCTTCCAGAAGGCCAACCGCTGGGCGTCGTTCTGAGCCAGGGCGGCGTCGGTCAGTTCGCCGGCTTCCAGCGCCTCGCCCAACACCCCTTCCAGCATGTCGGCGAGTGACGCGGCAGCCGCCTGCGGGCCACTTGTCGCGCAATCGACGAGAATGAAATGAGGGGCGGGGTCGACCGGGCAAGCGGTGCCCTCGATCTCGGCCAGAACCAGATCGACCGAGCCGCCGCTCATATATTCGAAAGCATGCAAGGCCCCGGCATCGCGGGCGCGAAGACGGGCGAGCAGCGCAAGCGCCTGCTCGACCGAAGGCAAGGCACAGAAGGCGGTGGCGCGTGCCGTCACACCCGGTTGCAGGCGCAGCACGGCGGCCGTGATGATGCCGAGCGTGCCTTCCGACCCCACGAAAATCTGTCGCAGCGCGTAGCCGGTGTTGTCCTTATGGAGATGCCGCAGCCCTTGCCAGATCTGCCCGTCCGCCAGCACAACTTCCAGCCCGAGCACCAGATCGCGGGCATTGCCGAAGCGCAGCGTATTATTGCCGCCGGCATTGGTGGCGAGCACGCCGCCGATCTGCGCGCTGCCCTCGGAGCTGATCGACAGCGGCAGCAGCATGCCGGCTTCCACCGCCATGGCCTGGGCGGCGGCCAGCGTGACGCCGGCCTCGACCGTCATGGTAAGATCGACCGTATCGATCTCCCGCAGCGCCCGCATCCGTTCCAGGCTGAGGACGATCTCAGACCCGTCATCGGACGGCACGGCACCGCCGACCATCGAGGTATTGCCGCCCTGCGGGATGATGCTGACGCCGGCCTCGGCGCAAAGCTTGACCGCAGCCGCGACCCCCGCCGTGTCGCGCGGCCGGATGACGGCGAGCGGACGCCCGGAATAAAGCCGCCGCCAATCGCTGGAATAACCGGCGGTCTCGCCCGGATCGGTCAGGACCGCGCTATCGCCCAAAGCCACACGCAGATCGTCGAGCAAGGACGTCATCCTGGTCCCTCCCTGCGGTCCGCGTCAGGCAGCGTCGCTATGCACGCGGTCAGCCCCGGTATAGGGATCGAGCCCCAATACGGCCGCCAGACGCCCGAGCTTGCGGATGATGCTCTCGCCCGCAAAGACCCCGGCATCTTCCTTGAGATTGAGGATGAGCTTGCCGTTATCGATGGCAAGCTCCGTGCTCGCCAGCAGATCGGGCGTGCCGCCCGACAGCGTATAGGCCAGCTGCAAAGCCGCCCCCAATACTTCGGCCTGCTGGACCGAGGTCATATCGAGCAGCATACGTGCCGGCGCCAGGAAGGGCGCGTCGGGCTCGGCCTCGTAGCGCATGGCGATGGCGAGCGCGAGATAGGCCCGCGCATGGTGGTCGATCGCGATGCCGGGCTGGCGCAGCACGCGCAGAAAACCCTGTTCGGCGCGGTATTCCGGATGGTCGTGGCTGGCGACATCCGAGAACCAGCAGGCCGCTTCGCGCAGCAGGCGCTGCTCCGCGGTCTCACCCACCATCAGCGGCGCGGTCCAGGCGATCAATGCCGGGGCCAGACGCTGATCGCGGCTGAAGAGCAGCGCCATGTCGCGGGCCGCCGCCGTGATCGGCTCCGCCGCGCGCACATCGGGCGGCAGGATATGCATCAGCCAGCCTTCGCGCAGGCCGTTCGCGCTGAAAACCACGCGGGACGCCCCCGTGACGCGCAACAGGCGGCGCAGCACCACCGCAGCGAAAGGCAGATCGTCGATACGCCGGCGCGGCAGGCCGGGCAGGCGTTCCAGCGCACGGCGGCTGGCGCCGGCGACGACACCGGCCAGATCCCGCGCTTCGTCACGAGCGATGGTATAGTGGTGCAGCATATTGAGCGGGTAGCTTGTCTGGGTCATGTGGATGCGCGCCAGCGCG
This sequence comes from Acidisoma cellulosilyticum, assembly GCF_020621385.1. Taxonomy (GTDB): domain Bacteria; phylum Pseudomonadota; class Alphaproteobacteria; order Acetobacterales; family Acetobacteraceae; genus Acidisoma; species Acidisoma cellulosilyticum. The sequence continues at coordinate 670,395 of NZ_JAESVA010000001.1, forward strand.
CGGAAGGCGCCGCCGACAAGATAAAGATCCTGCCCCGCCCCTTCGCCCAGCCAAGGCACCCGCGCGGTATCTTCCTCGACGATGATGCGCGCCCGCGTCAGATCGCCGGCAGCCCGGTCAGCCAGGCGGATGACGCCAAGCCGCATCGTCTCGCTTTCGATCGCGCGGCCACCGATCAGGCGGACGGCTTCCAGAGAGCCGCCACCGATATCGAGCAGAATGCCTTCGGCGGTCGGAATGCCGCACAGCACGCCGGCGGCGGAATAGGCTGCCTCCTCCTTGCCGGACAGGATGCGGATGGGCACGCCCGGCATCAGCGACTGCAGACCGGCCACGAATTCCGGACCGTTGGAGGCATCGCGCACGGCGGCCGTCGCCAGCACTTCGAAGGGATTGGCCCCCATGGCGCGCGCGACCGCATGATAGCGGTTCATCACCATCAGCGCCTGCTGCACGCCTTCCTCGTTCAACCGGCCGGTCTGCTGCAAGCCACGGCCGAGCCGCAGCACCGCCTTCTCATTGAAAATGGTGACGGGGTTCCGGGACAGTCCCTCGAAGACAACGAGCCGGACTGAATTCGAGCCCAGATCGACGACGGCAGAGCGGGGTAAGGACAGCGGTCAGTCCCTCATTCCATGGGGTTTGCGGCCGACATGCTGTAGCAGCGAGGGACCATGAAGGGCAGAGCCCCGCCCCGACAGCGAGGGGTTGGTCATGAAGTAATTATGCGCCGAAATCGGCTTGCGCCCGCTTTGCACACGGCGCCAGCTCATATCCGGCCCCAGCTCCCAGGACTGCATATTGTCCTTGAGATCGACGACCATGATCTGGTCGAGGATCTGGGCGTGAACCGTCGGATTGCGGATCGGCACCAGGGTCTCGACGCGCATGTCCAGATTGCGGGCCATCCAGTCCGCGCTGCTGATGAAGACGCGCGCATGCCGGTTGGGCAGCGCGTGTCCATTGGCGAAGGCGATGATCCGCGCATGTTCCAGAAACCGCCCGACGATGGATTTCACCCGGATATTCTCGGACAGGCCCGGCACGCCGGGGCGCAGGCAGCAGATGCCGCGAATCACGCATTTCACCGGCACGCCAGCGGCCGAAGCCTCGTACAGAAGGTCGATCATCCGCTCATCGACCAGCGCATTGACCTTCAGCCAGATGCCGCTGGGCTTGCCGTCGCGCGCGGCCTGGATTTCATCCTGGATCAGATGGCTCAGGCGCTTGCGGGTCGTCAGCGGACTATAGGCGATGGCGTCCATCTTCTCGGGCTTGGCGTAGCCGGTCATGAAATTGAACAGCCGGGCGGCGTCGCGCGTCAGATCCGGGTCACAGGTGAAGAAGCTGAGATCGGTGTAAATCCGCGCCGTGATCGGGTGATAATTGCCGGTGCCGAAATGCGCGTAGGAGCGCACGCCGCCCGATTCGCGTCGCACCACCAACGATAGTTTGGCGTGGGTCTTCAGCTCGGTGAAACCGAAGACGACCTGCACGCCCGCCGCTTCCAGCGTGCGGGACAGGCGGATATTCGCCTCCTCGTCGAAACGCGCGCGGAGTTCGACCATGGCGGTGACGGTCTTGCCGGCTTCCGCCGCCTCGATCAGCGCCTTGACGATGGGGCTATCCTTGCTGGTGCGGTACAGCGTCTGCTTGACGGCGACGACCGCCGGGTCCTGCGCGGCCTGGCGCAGGAACTGCACCACGACGTCGAAACTCTCGAACGGATGATGGACGATGATGTCCTTGGCGCGGATGGCGGCGAAGCAATCCCCGCCGAAATCGCGGATGCGTTCCGGAAAGCGTGGCGTATAGGGCGTGAACAGCAGATCGGGCCGGTCATCCACGATCAGCTGCTTGAGGTCGACGGTGCCGAGAATCCCGGCTTCCTCGAAAATCTCCTCCGGCGGCGCGGCAACGGCGTCACGCACCAGCTGCTTCAGCTCCTCGGGCATCGACGCCTGCAGCGTGAGGTTGATGGCGACGCCGCGACGGCGACGCTTCAGCGCGGTCTCGTAGGACAGGACCAGATCGGCCGCCTCATCCTCGAACTCGACATCGGTGTCGCGAATGACGCGGAACAGGCCATGGGCTTCCCGCGCATAACCGGGGAAGAGGTGTTCCAGGAACATGCCCACGACATGTTCCAGCATCACGAAGCGGATCGGGCCGCCGGGTTCGGTCGCCGGCAGGCGGATGAACCGCTCCACCTGTCCGGGCAGCGGGATCAACGCCCGCATGACATGCCGGTCATGGTTGGAGACCAGCAGCAAAGCGAGGACGAGGCCCATATTCGGGATGAAGGGGAAAGGATGCGCGGGGTCGACCGCCAGCGGCGTCAGCACCGGAAAGATGCGATCCATGAAGAAAGCGTCCAGCCAGGCGCGGTCGGCGTCGGTCAGCGAGCCGATATCGGCGACGACGAGACCGGCAAGCGCCAGTTCCGCCCGCACCTTGTTCCAGGCACGCTGCTGATCGGCGATCAGCCGGCGGGCGCGCGTATTGATCTGCGCCAGCTGCTGCGGCGGCGTCAGCCCATCGGGAGAGATTTTGGCGACGCCGGCCTTGGCTTGGCCGACGAGACCGGCCACGCGCACGGAATAGAATTCGTCGAGATTGGAGCCGCTGATGGAAATAAAACGCAACCGCTCCAGCAACGGGTGGTGGCGATTCTCCGCCTCCTCCACGACGCGATGATTGAAATCGAGCCAGGAAAGTTCACGATTGATGAACCGCTCCGGCGAATCCAGCGGGATGGTGTCCGCGACTGATGCATCGTCACGCGACGCATCATCAGGCTCGGCCGCGACCGGAACCGATTCCGCAACAAGGGTGGCGTGGAGGTCTGCGTCTTCTGAGGTCATCTTTGCAGTCTAAAGTAGAATGCGCTCGTTTGGGGAGTGTTCCTGAAATGACTTATTCGAAACATCACACCCATCCTCCCCGATTGTCTCTACCAGGGAGGCTGCCATGGCGCGGGTGACGCGCCCGCCGGAGGCCATTGCCTGCCGATCAAGCCGGGCGGCGGCCTCGCGCAAAGCCGCCGCATGTCGCGGCAGACGCGCCAGCAACCAGTCCTGCAGACTTTCCCCCAGAACAAGCTGACGGTCGGAGAGTAATCGGGCCAGCAGCGCGCGCAGCAGCGGATCCTCGGCCGGTTTGACGGCAACCGCCGTCATGGCCCGCAAGCGGCTGGCGAGATCGGGCAGCGTCACGCGCCAGCGCGCGGGGGCGATGCGGCCGACCAGCAACAGTGGCCGGCGCATCTCACCGGCCAGATTCATCAGATGTAGCAGCGCCGTCTCATCCGGCACCGCGTCCGCATCGTCGATCGCGATGGCGGGCGAGCCGGCGAGTTCGGGCAGACGGCGGAGCATGGGCCCGTCCAACAGCAGCGCGCCGTTCCGTTCCGCCCAAAGCTGCAAAAGATGTGTCTTGCCGCAGCCGGCCTCGCCATACAAAGCGAGCCGGCCAGCCGGCCAGCCGGGCGTGCGCCCAAGCCAAGCCCGCGCCTCCTCGTTAGAGGGTGCCGCGATGAAGTCCTCCACACGGAAGCGCGGAATATAGGCAAAGGGCAGAGCGAGCTGCCTCAAGGAATCATCGCCCTCGGCGGTCATGGCTTCAACCTATCGTCGCCGGGCGGCGGATCAAGATAAAGGGGGCTGTGCAGATACCGCCTGATCCAGAAACGCGCCAGCACGCCAAGCGCCGCCGTGACCGGCACCGCAAGCAGAACGCCGAGGAAGCCGAAGGCCGCGCCTCCGGCCAGCAGCGCGAAGATCACCAGCACGTCGTGCAATTCCACGCGATTGCCGAGCAGGCGGGGGTAGATGACATAGCCTTCCAGAATCTGGCCGAGGACGAAAACCGCGATGACCAGAAAGACGCCGTTCCAGTTCGGGAATTGCGCGACCGCGAGGCCGATGGAGGTCACCGCCCCGGTAATGGTCCCGACATAGGGAATGAAGGAGAGCAGCCCGGCCGTCATGCCGACGATGAGGCCGAGATCGAGGCCGACGATGGTCAGGCCCAGCGAGTAGAAAGCCGCCAGCATGAGGCAGCACAGCAACTGCCCGCGCAGCCAGGCCGAGAGGATGCGATCGACCTCCAACACCTGCAAGCGGATGATGCCGGCATAGCGGAGCGGCAGCAGCGCATCGGCTTTGGCCACCAGACGGGGCCAGTCGCGCAGCAGATAGAAGGCCGCGATCGGCGTCACCACGATCAGCGTCAGCGCATTGACGATAGCGAAACCGCCGCCAATGACCCGGCTGAGCGCGCCGACCGCGAAGGGGATCATCGCACCCGCATGGGTCGCGACGATTTCCCGAATTTTGCTGTCGACGAAATCGGCGCCGAGATGCTTTTGCAGATGCGACAGCGTGCCATTGGCCCAGGCCTGCACCTCCACCACATATTCCGGCACCCGCTGCAGCAGCAGGCCGATCTGCGACAGGATGATGGGGTAAAGCAGCAGCACGAAGGTCAGCCCGCCCGTGATCAGCGCCAGGACCAGCAGCACGGCCGCCAGCCAGCGCGGCGCACCGGCCCGCGCCATGCGGGTCGCGACCGGGTCGAGGAAATAGGCGATGCCGAGCGCCGCTACGAAAGGCAGTAGAATCGCCGAGAACAGATAGAAAAACAGAACCAGCAGCAGAATCAGGCCGATAGCGAGGGCGATGCGGTGGTTACGGGCCGTCCTCTCCCGCTGTTCAGGCAAGGGCGAAGCCGGCGGCGGCAGATCCGTCATCGGCTCTCGCCCCTTCTGGTACGCGTTCCCGCCATAGCGCTTGCGCGGAAAGCCTTGGTTGCGTCACGAAGACGGCTGTGTTTGTTTCCGCGCCTCGTCAAACGACTTTCCCGAACTGCTCGGCGCCGCGCCGCCCGTCGCGGCATTGCCCGAGCTTAAACGCCTAGCGCATCGAGGGCCTGAATGACCATAGCGGCAAATCCCGGCAACGGCGTGACCTACGCAGAAGCCGGTGTGGACATCGAAGCCGGCGACGCGCTGGTGGACGCCATCAAGCCGCTGGCGAAGGCGACCAACCGCAGCGGCGTCATGGGCGGATTGGGCGGCTTCGGCGCGCTGTTCGATCTGAAGGCCGCAGGCTTCAAAGACCCTGTTCTCATCTCCTCGACGGATGGCGTCGGCACGAAGCTGAAAATTGCGATCGACCACGGGCTGCATGACACGGTCGGCATCGATCTTGTCGCCATGTGCGTCAACGATCTGGTCGTCCAGGGTGCGGAGCCGCTGTTCTTCCTCGATTATTTCGCGACCGGCAGCCTGGATGTGGCCTCCGCCAAGCGCGTCATCGGCGGCATCGCCGAAGGCTGCCGCCTGTCCGGTTGCGCGCTGGTGGGCGGTGAGACCGCCGAAATGCCGGGCATGTATCAGGCCGGCGACTATGATCTGGCGGGCTTCACCGTGGGTGCGGCCGAGCGCGAAAACCTGCTTCCGCGCGACGTGAAGCACAGCGATGTGGTGCTGGGTCTGGCGAGTTCGGGCGTGCATTCCAACGGCTTTTCGCTGGTCCGCCGCATCGTGGAGCTGGCGGGCGCGGACATGAACGGCCCCTGCCCCTTCGCCGAGGGCAAGTCCCTCGCGGAAACGCTGATGGCGCCGACCAAGCTTTATGTTCTTTCTGTCCTTGCCCTCCACCGGAAGGGTCTGCTCAAGGCAGCGGCGCATATTACCGGCGGCGGCTTGCCCGGCAATCTGCCCCGCGCTTTGCCGGAGGGCATGGTCGCCCGCATCGATGCCGGCACCTGGACGCTGCCGCCCGTCTTCCCCTGGCTCGCGAAGGCCGGCGGTGTTGCCCCGGAAGAGATGTTGCGCGTCTTCAACTGCGGCATCGGCATGGCGGTCATCGTGGCAGCCGAGCACGTCGCCGAGGCCCGCGCCATTCTGGAAGCGGAAGGCGAGCAGGTCTTCGAGATCGGCGCGCTTGAAGCCGCCGAGGGCGAGGCCCGCACCGACATCGCCATTCCTGCCGGCTGGCCTAGCTAATGGCAGCCCGCCGTCGCACGGCCGTTCTTATCAGCGGCCGTGGCTCGAACATGGTCGCCCTGATCGCGGCCGCCGCCGCGCCGGATTTCCCGGCCGAAATCGTGCTGGTTCTGTCGAACAACCCGGATGCCGGGGGGCTCGCGACAGCCGAGGCCGCCGGCATCGCGGCGATCGGGATCGATCACCGTCTGTTCGGGAAGGACCGCGCCGCGCATGAGGCCGAGATCGACGCGGCTTTGCGCGCCGCTGGCGTCGAGATCATCTGCCTCGCCGGCTATATGCGCCTGCTGACGCCTTATCTCGTGTCACGCTGGGAGGGCCGGATGCTCAATATCCACCCCAGTCTGCTGCCGGATTTCAAAGGGCTGCACACGCATGAGCGCGCTATCGAAGCGGGCGTCAGCGAAGCCGGCTGCACGGTGCATGTGGTGACGGAAGATCTGGACGCAGGCCCGATCCTGGCCCAGGCGCGGGTCGCCGTACTGGAAGGCGATACGCCCGACAGGCTGGCCGAGCGGGTGCTGGCCGAGGAGCATAGGCTTTACCCGGAAGCGCTGCGCCAGTTCGCGCTGTCGTTGGCGGATTAACGCCTCGCACCGACCATTTCGATATGACATCATATTGAAATGGTCGCCTGGGTCTATATCGTCAGCAATCAGCGAAACGGCACGCTTTATATTGGCGTCACCGCGCATCTCGCGGCGCGCATCCATCGGCATAAATCTCTGGATCAACCCGGATTTACACAGCGTTATAAGCTCACGAGGCTGGTTTATGCTGAGCGGCATGATGAGATTCTGAGAGCGATCCAACGGGAGAAATCCCTGAAACGCTGGCCTCGGACCTGGAAGCTCGCGCTCATCGAGCAACTCAATCCCGATTGGGACGATCTGTTCGGATCGCTATCGATGGAAATCTAGATGGGCGAGGCCTCAGATATTCGTCATCCCAGGGCTTGTCCCTGGGATCCATCCTGGGAGCGAAGGCAACGCCCCGTCCCGGCTGGATCCGCGGGTCAAGCCCGCGGACGACGATTTTAGTGGTCGCAGCCTTACGCGACTTTAGTGGTCGGTAATCTTACGCGACGATTTCGGTCTCGGCGAAGAAATAGGAAATCTCGGTCTTCGCATTGTCGAGGCTGTCCGAGCCATGCACGGAATTCGCTTCGATGCTCTCGGCGAAGTCGGCGCGGATGGTGCCGGCCTCAGCCTTCTTCGGGTCGGTGGCGCCCATCAGCTCACGGTTCTTGGCCATCGCATTCTCACCCTGCAGAACCTGCAGAACGACCGGGCCGGAGATCATGAAGCTGACCAGCTCGCCGAAGAAGGAGCGCTCGCTATGCACGGCGTAGAAGCCCTCGGCCTGCGCCTTGGTCAGCTGCACGCGCTTCTGGGCGACGATGGACAGGCCGTTCTTCTCGAAGACCGCATTGATAGCGCCGGTCAGGTTACGGCGGGTCGCGTCGGGCTTCAGGATGGAGAAAGTGCGCTCAATAGCCATGGGACTGTCTTTCTTTTTGGATAAGCAAAGTTGTGCGCGCGCCTTTAGAGGTTAAGGCAGAGCCCTGCAAGCCACACCGTTCCCGGCGCTGCCATTTGACGCTAGATGAGCCGCTATGAGCCTCCTGATCATTCGCAATCTCTCGATTTCCATCAAAGGCCGCCCGCTGCTGGAGAATGCCGACCTGACGGTCGATCCCGGACGGCGCATCGGTCTGATCGGCCGTAACGGCGCCGGCAAGTCCACGCTGATGCGCGCGATTTCCGGCGATCTGGCGGTCGACGGCGGCGATATCCGCCTCGCCAACCGCGCCAAGATGGGTGCGGTCGCGCAGGAAGCGCCGGGCGGCAGCATTACGCCGGTCGCGGTCGTGCTGGCTGCCGACAAGGAACGCACGGCTTTGCTGGCCGAGGCGGAAGCGGCGGAGACCGACGCGCTGCGCCTGGCCGAAGTCCATGAACGATTGAGGACAATTGAATCCGACAGCGCGCCCGCCCGCGCCGGCGCCATTCTCAGCGGTCTCGGCTTCAGCCTGGAACGGCAGCAAGGGCCGATGAGCGCGCTATCCGGCGGCTGGCGCATGCGCGTCGCCCTGGCCTCCGCGCTGTTCGGCAATCCCGACCTGCTGCTGCTGGACGAGCCGACCAACCATCTCGACCTTGAAGCCTCGCTTTGGCTGGAAGGCTGGCTGGCCAAATTCCCCGGCGCCGCGCTGATCGTCTCGCATGATCGCGGGTTGCTCGACCGCTCGGTCGAGGCCATCGCCCATCTCGATCGTGGCAAGATCACGCTCACCACAGGCGGGTTCGCCGAATTCCTCCGTTTGCGGGCCGAACGCTCGGCGCAGCAGAAGCGCATGGCTGAGAAGGTGACCGCGGAGCGCGACCGCATTCAGGCCTTCGTCGACCGGTTCCGCGCCAAAGCGACCAAGGCGCGCCAGGCGCAAAGCCGGCTGAAGGCGCTGGAGCGGCTGCCGCCCGTGGAAAACGTCATCGAGGATGCGCCGACCCGCTTCTCCTTCCCAGATCCGTCGCGCATCGCCCCGCCCATCCTGACGCTGGACCGCGTTTCGATCGGCTATGCCGGCAAGCCGGTGTTGAAAAACATCTCGCTCAACCTCGATACCGATGACCGCGTGGCTCTGCTCGGCGCCAACGGCAACGGCAAGTCGACGCTCGCGAAGCTCATCGGCGGGTCGCTGGAGGCGCTCTCGGGCGAGGTGCGGCGCGCCGCCGGCCTGAAGGTCGGCTATTTCGCCCAGGATCAGGCCGAGGCTTTGATTCCGGGGGAGACGCCGGTCGATCATATGGCGCGTGCTTTGCCGCGCGCCTTGCCACCGCAGGTGCGCGCTCAGCTCGCCCGTTTCGGCCTGGACGCCGACCGCGCGGATACCAAGGTCTCCGAACTCTCGGGCGGCGAGAAAGGCCGGCTGCTGCTGGCCTTGGCCACCCGCGACGCGCCGCATCTGCTGATCCTTGATGAACCGACGAACCATCTGGATATCGACGCCAAGGAGGCGCTGATCCGCGCGCTTGCTGATTATACCGGCGCGGTGCTGCTCATCACCCATGATCCGCATCTCGTGGAACTGGTCGCAGACAGTCTTTGGCTGGTCGCCGACGGCACGGCCGCGCAGTTCGACGGCGATATGGACGATTACCGCCAGCGTCTGGCCGGGCTGTCGAGCGGCCCCGGCAAAGTCGACACGGCACCCACGCGCCAAGACGACCGGCGCGAGCGCGCGGAAGCCCGCGCAGCCCTCGCCCCGCTCCGCAAAATCGCCCAGGACGCTGAAAAGAAAATCGCGAAACTGACGGCCGATAAGGACCGGATCGAGGCGATCCTGGCCGACCCCGGCTTTTACGAAAAGCATGGCGGCGCCGAGATTACGCGCGGCCAGCAGAAGCTCGCCGCCATCGCGCGCGAGATCGAGGCGGCCGAGGAAGCCTGGCTGGAAGCCCAGGGCGCGCTGGAGGAGGCGGGCTAGCAGACATTATCATCCCGCACCTTCCTTAACTGTAGAGAGGGGGACCGCGCAGGACATGGATTTGGGAAACCATGCCGCGAGTGCAGTGCAACACTGCCCCAGTTAACGACCGGCCCAGACCTCTGCTAATGTCGGCGCATGGAATTCCGCTCGCTCTACGCCCACGGCTTCGCCCGTGTCGCTGCCTGCACCATTCTGAGCCGTCCGGGCGATCCGGCGGCCAATGCGCGGGCGATTTTGGACGAGGCCAGGCTCTGCCACGATGACGGCGCGGTGCTTTGCGTCTTTCCGGAACTCTCCGTCTCCGCCTACGCCATCGACGATCTGCTGCTGCAGGATGTGCTGCTGGACGCCGTGCAAACGGCGATTGCCACCATCGTCGCGGGCAGCCGCGATCTGACGCCGATCCTGCTGGTCGGCGCGCCGCTGGCCCAGGGTACCAGGCTCTACAACACCGCCGTCGTCATCCATCGCGGGCGCATCCTGGGCGTCGTGCCCAAAACCCATCTGCCGAATTACCGCGAATTCTACGAGAAGCGGCATTTCGCTTCCGGCATGGGCACCGAAGGCCGCATGATCACGCTCGGCGGGGAGGACGTCCCTTTCGGTCCGGACCTGATCTTCGCGGCCGAGGACCTGCCCGGTTTCGTCCTGCATGTGGAAATCTGTGAGGATGTCTGGGTGCCGGTGCCGCCCAGCTCCCACGGGGCTCTGGCAGGCGCCACGATCCTGGCCAATCTCTCAGCCAGCAATATTACCATCGGCAAGGCCGAGACCCGGACACAGCTGTCCATCAGCCAATCCGCGCGCTGCAATGCCGCCTATCTGTATGCGGCTGCCGGTGCCGGGGAATCGACCACCGATCTCGCCTGGGACGGTCAGGCCTCGATCTTCGAGATGGGCGAGACCCTGGCCGAGACCGACCGCTTCCCGCTCGACGCCCAGCGCGCCATCGCCGATGTCGATCTCGACCGGCTGCGGCAGGAACGGCTGCGCATGGGCAGTTTCGAGGATAACGGCCGAGCCATCGGCGTCGAACCCGAGCAGTTCCGGCGCGTCACGCTGACCTTGGCGCCACCCGACCGCGACCTGGGCCTGAAGCGCCCGCTGCAACGCTTTCCCTTCGTGCCCGCCGACCCCGCGCGCCTGCATCAGGATTGCTACGAAGCCTATAACATCCAGATTTCAGGGCTTGTGCAGCGGCTGCGCGGCATCGGCTGCAAGCGGATGGTCATCGGCATTTCGGGTGGCCTTGATTCCACGCATGCGCTGATCGTCGCCGCGCGCGCCGCTGACCGGCTGGGCCTGCCGCGCACCAATATCCTGGCCTTCACCATGCCCGGTTTTGCGACCAGCGACGAAACCAAGGGCAATGCCATCCGGCTGATGGACAGTATCGGCGTGACCTGGAAGGAACTCGATATCCGTCCGGCCGCGACCCAGATGCTGGCCGATATGGGCCATCCCTTCGGGCAGGGTGAGCCGGTCTATGACGTGACCTTCGAGAATGTGCAGGCGGGATTGCGCACGGATTACCTGTTCCGTCTCGCCAATCATAACGAGGCGATCGTCATCGGCACCGGCGATCTGTCGGAACTTGCACTCGGCTGGTGCACCTATGGCGTGGGCGACCAGATGTCCCACTACAACGTCAATGGCGGCATCCCGAAGACGCTGATCCAGCACCTCATCCGCTGGGTCATCCAGTCCGGGCAGTTTTCCGAGGATGTCGGCGTGACGCTTGCTGCCATTCTCGACACCGAGATTTCACCGGAACTGGTGCCCGCCAAGCCGGGCGAAAAACCGCAGAGCACGGAGGCCAAGATCGGCCCCTATGCGCTGCAGGATTTCACCTTGTTTCACGTGCTGCGCTACGGCTTCCGCCCGTCCAAGATCGCCTTCCTGGCGATGACGGCCTGGGAAGATGCGGCCCGCGGCGCCTGGCCGCCGGGCTTTCCGGATGACCGCCGCCCGACCTATGCCTTGCCTGAGATCAAGCATTGGATGCGCGTCTTCCTGCAGCGTTTCTTCGCCTTCAGCCAGTTCAAGCGCTCGGCCATGCCCAATGGCCCGAAGGTCAGCGCCGGTGGCAGCCTGTCGCCCCGTGGGGACTGGCGCGCGCCCTCCGACGGCAATGCGACGGCCTGGCTGCATGAGCTTGAGACGATGATTCCTGACGAGCGCTAAGGCCATGGCGCAGCCTCTTGCCTTAATGCGCGCAGTCTGATGGAAGACCGGAATGGACAAAGAATCTCGACTGTCCGGCTTGCGCGTTCTTATTCTTGAGGACGAGGCGCTGCTGGCTATGCTGCTGGAAGATGTCTTGGCTGAATTCGGCTGCGTCCTGGTCGGGCCCTTTAGCCAGAATGACGAGGCCCTTGCCTTCCTCTCGGCCGAGCCTCAAGGCTGTGACATCGGCATTCTGGATGTCAATGTCGCCGGCCATCGCAGCGACGCGGTGGCGGCCGAGTTCGATCGCCTCGGCCTGCCTTTCGTCTTCAGCACGGGTTACGACGAATCCGCGCTGGATGAACGGTGGCGCAGCAAGCCCTGCCTGAGAAAGCCCTTCCGCCCGACCGATCTGGAACGGCTGCTGCTGGACGTTCTGCCGGTTTAGAGTCTGTCAGAGTTAAGTCGAATCGCGTCAAAAACTCGTCATGCCCGGCCTTGAGCCGGGCATCCATACGCGGTGACGCCCAAACATGGATAGCCGGGTCAAGCCCGGCGATGACGAGGAGAGAGGCTCTTCAGTCAGAGCCTTACAAACTCTAGCTGTGCCGCCGCTGGCCCGGCGGAAAGCCATGGCTGCGCGCACCCCACGCAACGGCCAGCGCGACCAATAGAAAAATAAGCAGAACCCAGGCGAAGGCGGCAATGCCCCATAGCGGCAACAACACGCCGCCCAGTAATCCGCCGGCTGCGATCGCCGTGTTCCAGACGACGACATTGATCGACAGCGCGACCTCGGCGCCCGGCCCCGCCGCGTCCGCGAGCGCGGTCTGCAGCAAGGTGGCCGCGCCGCCGAAGCTGAGACCCCAGATCGCCACGCCGACTATCACGAGCGCCGGAGAGAACGGCAGCATGCCGAAAGCCAGCGCCACCGCCGCGAACCCGCCAAGGCTCGCCAGCACGGCCGCGCGAAGCGCACGGTCGACCAGCCGACCGGTGACCCAGATACCGAGCAGGGCCGCGACGCCGAAAACCATCAGCATCAGATCGACGCGCGGCGCGAGGCCAACCGGCGCCAAAAATGGAGCGATATAGGTGTAGAGAAGATTGTGGCCGGTCATCCAGGCCATCACCACACCGAGGACAGGGATGACACCGGGCGTCGCCAGCACGTGCCGGATGGCCAGCCGGTCGCTCGGCTGCTGGCCGGGATAGTTCGGCATCACGATCAGCACCCAGCCCGCCAGCAGCAAAGCGAGGCCCGACATGATGGCGAAGGTCGCCCGCCATCCCACTGCCGCGCCAAGCCAGGTGCCCAGCGGCACGCCAATGGACAGCGCGATCGGCGTGCCGACCATCGCGACAGCCATCGCGCGTCCCTGCAACGGCCTTGCCACCATCCGCCGCGCATAGGCGGCAAGGATGCTCCAGGCGAGACCAGCCGAGGCGCCGGCCAGGAAGCGAGCCGCGAGCGTGACGCGATAATCGGCCGAGATGGCCGTCACGCCATTGAAGACCAGAAAGCCCGCAATCGTGAGCAGCAGGACGCGGCGCCTGGGCCATGCGCCGGTCAGGGTATTCAGCGGAATAGCCGCGACCACTGAACCCAAGGCATAGGCGGTGACAAGCTGGCCCGCGAGGGAGGGCGAGACCGCCAAACCATGGGCAATGCCGGGCAGAAGCCCGGCCGGAATCGTCTCCGTCGCGATGCAGAGAAAACCGGTCATAGCCAGCGCCAGCAGAGCCGCGATGGGCAAGGTTTCGGCTGCCGGCATCTTGCCGGCGGTCGGGGGAGAGGAATTGCTGGACAAATTGCGACTCACTTATGGACTGATCGATCCATAAATGAGAGCGCCGCAACGCTCTTGTCAATGACTTCCGGACTGATTAGTTCAAAAGTCATATCAGGAGATAATCACGGTGCGGACAGGACGCCCGCGCGGCTTCGACCGGGATGCGGCATTGGCAGGGGCGATGAACCTGTTCTGGGCGCAGGGCTATGAGGGCGCATCGCTGGAACAGTTGCGGCGCGCCATGGGTGGCCTGTCCTCCGCCTCCTTCTATGCCGCCTTCGGATCGAAGGAAGCGCTGTTCCGGGAGGTGCTGGATCTTTATCTCGGCACCCATGGCCAGGTTCTGAATGCGCTGCGCGATGAAACGCTATCGCCGCGCGCGCGAATCGAACTGGCACTGCGCCGGTCTGCCTGCATGCAGTCCGATGCGTCGCATCCGCCGGGTTGTATGATCACCCTGGCCGCGACCATCGGCTCGGCCGATTGCACCGCGATCCAGGCGCTGACAGCGCGGGAAAGGGCCGCGAACCGTCAGGCGATTCGGGCTTGTGTCGAGGAGGCGGTGGCGGCGGGCGCGCTGCGCGCCGAAACGGATGTTGCAGGGCTCGCCGCCGTCTTCGACGGCTTGTTGTTGGGCCTGTCGCTACAGGCGCGAGACGGGGTGCCGGGCAGCGCCATGGACGCCGGTATCACCGCCGTCCTCGCCGCCTGGGATAAGGCTGCCTGACCCTTACTCGTCCTCGTCATGGGTGCGGCGGACCAGCACCTCGCGCTTGCCGACATGATTGGCCGGCCCGACGATGCCGTCTTTCTCCATCTGCTCGATGAGACGGGCGGCGCGGTTGTAGCCGATCTGCAGATGGCGCTGGATGAAGCTGGTGCTGGCCTTGCCTTCGCGGGCGACGAGCGCGACGGCCTGATCGAACAACCCCTTCTCGCCTTCGCTGGCGCCCGGCATGGCCGAAGCACCGCTGCCGCTGCCGCTTGCCTCTTCCTGAGCCTCGGTCACTTCCTCAAGATAATTCGGCTCGCCCTGCTCGCGCAGGAAGGCGACCGCGTCCTCGACCTCGCGATCCGTCACGAAAGGTCCATGGACGCGGGTGATGCGCCCGCCGCCGGCCATGTACAGCATGTCTCCCTGGCCCAGCAGCTGTTCCGATCCCTGCTCGCCCAGAATCGTGCGGCTGTCGAACTTGCTGATCACCTGAAAGCTGATGCGGGTCGGGAAGTTGGCCTTGATGGTGCCGGTGATGACATCGACCGACGGGCGCTGCGTCGCCATGATGACATGGATGCCGGCGGCACGCGCCATCTGCGCCAGACGCTGCACCGCGGCCTCGATCTCCTTGCCGGCGACCATCATCAGATCGGCCATTTCGTCGATGACGACGACCAGGAAGGGCAGAGGCTCCAGCGCCAGCGCTTGTTCCTCGAAGATCGGACGTCCGGTCTCGGCATCGAAACCGGTCTGCACGCGGCGGGTGACGACCTCACCGCGCGAGCGGGCCTCGGCCACGCGTTCATTATAGCCGCCGATATTGCGGACGCTGAGCTGGCTCATGGCGCGATAGCGGCGCTCCATCTCACGCACGGTCCATTTCAGCGCCGTCACCGC
The DNA here is from genome assembly GCF_020621385.1 of Acidisoma cellulosilyticum. Taxonomy (GTDB): domain Bacteria; phylum Pseudomonadota; class Alphaproteobacteria; order Acetobacterales; family Acetobacteraceae; genus Acidisoma; species Acidisoma cellulosilyticum. The sequence continues at coordinate 685,469 of NZ_JAESVA010000001.1, forward strand.
TTTGGCGGGTTCCGTCACCACGGGGGCCATGAGATGCGGAATGCCGTCATAGACGGAGAGTTCCAGCATCTTCGGGTCGATCAGGATCAGGCGGCAATCCTCCGGCGACAGCCGGAAGAGCAGCGACAGGATCATGGCATTGATGCCGACGGATTTGCCCGAGCCGGTGGTGCCGGCGACGAGCAGATGCGGCATGCGCGCCAGATCGACGATGACCGGCGAGCCGCCGATATCCTTGCCTAGCGCCAGCGGCAGGCGGCCGGCATGGCTGCCCCATTCCTCGACCGACATCAGCTCGCGCAGAAAGACCGTCTCGCGCTTCGCATTCGGCACTTCGATACCGATGACATTGCGCCCGGGCACGGTCGCGATGCGCACGGCGGTGACGGACAGGCTACGCGCGACGTCATCGGCCAGGCCGATGACACGGGCGGAGCGGATGCCAGGTGCCGGTTCCAGTTCGTACAGCGTCACGACCGGACCGGGGCGGATTTCCACGATACTGCCCTGAACGCCGTAGTCCGACAGCACGGTCTCAAGCAGACGCGCATTGGCTTGCAAGGCTTCAGGGGAAATGCCGACCTCATGCTGGGCCGGCGGGTCCTTCAAAAGCTCGATCGGCGGCAGCTTCCAACCGGCATGGCTGACCGCCGGCGGCGGCTCAGGCCGCGTCGCCATGCGCGGCTTGTCGCGCTGGGTGCGGATGCGCGTGTCACCGGGGTTGGAAGCGGCCGCGGCGATGCCGGCCGCGCCGAATCCCGCCGCCGTCAGCTTCCCGCCCGGGGCCGTGCGCGGGGCCGGCGTGGCCATCACCGGCTCACGCCGGGCGTTGATCTGGCGATCGTCAGGATCGTCCGGGTCCATCGGCGGCAGGTTGAAGATCGGATGCGGGGACGCGTCGTCGGCGGGTTGCGCGCGGCCCCAGTCGGGGCGGCCCCAATCCGGCAGCCGGGAAAAGAGACCGCCGAGGCGATGGGTGACGCCGCCAAAACCGAAGCCACCGCGCCCGCTTCCATCATGGCCGTCGCTGCGCGACGTGCCGACCGATCGCATCGATCGCATGGAAAGGGAGGCAGCGCCCATGGCGCCGGACCGGGCGCGCGATCCGGCGGCGCGCCACTCCATCGCCGTCAGGCCGAAGCCGAAGGCGACCAGGCCAAGCCCCGCCAGCATCTCGATCACCCAGGCAATCGCCGTGCCGAGCGGACCGAAGGCGGAATGGGCCGTGCCGATGATCACATGGCCGACGCCATAGCCGACCGCACCACCCCAGCCGGCTGCCAGCCAGGCCGAGCTGCCGCTGGCCGGGACCGGCAAATTGGCGATTCCGCCGGCCAGCAGCGGCATCGCCGCGAGCAGCGCCAGGATACGGAAAGAAACATGGGTCAGACGCCGGTTCTCAGCGATACGCCAGCCCCACAGCAGCATGACCCAGACCGGCAGCGTTCCGACAACGCCGAACCCCTGCCAGGACAGATCGGCGATGACGGCACCGGTCGGGCCAGCCAGGTTTCGCACGACGGTTCCGGCCGTGTCGAAGGATGCGTCGGCGGGATGATAGGAGGCGAGTGCGACGCCAAGCCCGATCCCCGCGAAGCCGAGCAGCAGCCCTACCAGCGACGCGAGCCGGCGGCGCAGCACCGCCAGCATGGTCGGGGAGATAAAGCGGCGGGCTTCGGCGATGGCGGCCATCGGTATCCTTTCCAATGATGCCGGTGGTCCCCGGACAACACTCGATCGAGGCCGGGCCATGGTATCAGAAGGCTAATCCGGCGCAGGACTTTCCGCCGGCAAATATGGAGAGGGGGCCGTTCAGCCTTGCGGCAGCAGCCCCCTCTCCGTCACGACCAAAGCCGAGGCATCGGCCTAGAAAATGCTGGCGATGCCATGCCCGATATTGCCGAAGAAGCCGCGCTTGGGCTTGCCGTCGGGACCGGTCTGGGCAACGGCCGTCTGCTCTTTCGCGCCGGACGTGCCGGCACCGACCGGGGCCACCACCTGCACCAGGGTCGGGTGATAGATGTCGTGATGCGGTACGCCGCAGATGTCGTAGTTCACCGGCTGGACCATCGGCTTGTCATTGGCGAAGTCCAGCAGCTCCTTGGAGCTCTTCAGCGCCAGAACCTCACCGAACAGCGCCACGTTCTGCTGGCAGAACAGCGTGCCCTGCTTGATCGAGGCGTCGGACTGAACATTGGCAAGCTGGGTGATGTAGTCATCATGCTCGGACCGCCAGTTGCGGCCGTAATGATGGGAGAAATAGCTGTTCAGCGCCGTATCCTCCTTCACGAGGGTCGGGCGGAAATTGATGACGAAGCTGTTGTAGCGGTCGCGCGTATCGCAAGCGAGCGCCGTTACCATGAGCTGGCTTTTGAGGCCGGCCACATTCATCGCCGTCCCTTCGATGGGCTTCAAACAGGCGGCGGAGGCGATGCCGGGGGCAAGCATAGATGTTGCCACGAGGGTAGCGAACAGGCGGCGCATGGTTAACTCCGGGCCAAGGATAAGCGATTTAAGACGGCGACGCGGTTGACTGGGCGTGTGAGGTAAAGCCTGTATTCCTCAGATTTGCAAATAAATTTGTGCAACACAGGCCTCGGATCGAGATGATTTTTAGCCGCGAATTTTGCGCAATCCAACCCCGCCGAAAGACTGGCAGGACAGCGACAAACCGCTTATAGCCGAAAGACAGCCCCATGAACGCAGAGGTGGTTAAGATTCCCGAGGATCTCTTTCTGGACTGCGAGCCGGGCCCTTACGTCAGCGAGCTTGCAACCGACCGTCCCGGAGACAACGGCGCCGCACAGATTGTGCGAGACCGATTGAGTGCCATCGGGCTGGATGGGCTTCGGGCCCGGGCCAAGGCCGCCGAGAACGACCTCATGAGCCTCGGCGTGACCTTCACGGTCTATTCCGACGCGACAGCGATCGATCGTATCCTCCCCTTCGATTGCATTCCGCGGATCATCACCGCGGCCGAGTGGCGCAAGCTGGAAACAGGCGTTCAGCAGCGGGTCGCCGCCATCAACGCCTTCCTGCATGACATCTATCACGATCGCAAAATATTGCGAGACGGCATCGTTCCGGCTGAGCTCGTGCTTGGCAATGCCAATTACCGGCCGGAGATGGAAAATTTCCCGGTCCGATTCGGCACCTATGTCCATATCTGCGGCATCGACATCATCCGCGACCAATTCGGTGACTTCCGCGTGCTGGAGGACAATGCCCGCACGCCGTCCGGCGTGTCCTATGTCGTCGAGAACCGCCATCTGATGCGGCGCGCCTTCCCCGATCTGCTGGCGGGCATGTCGCTGATGCCGGTCGATGATTACGGCCGCCGGCTGCGCGAGGCGCTGACTGAAATCGCGCCCGAAGGCGTGGATGACCCGCAGGTCGTGCTGCTTTCCCCCGGCATCTACAACTCGGCCTATTTCGAGCATGTCTTCCTGGCGCGCGAGATGGGCGTACCCCTGGTCGAAGGCCCCGACCTTGTCGTCGAGGACGACCGGGTTTTCATGAAGACGACGGCCGGTCTCAGGGCTGTTCATTCCATCTACCGGCGCCTCGGCGACGATTTCCTGGACCCGACGGTCTTCCGGCCTGAAAGCCTGCTCGGCGTGCCGGGCCTGATCCGCGCCTGGCGGAAGGGCAATGTGGCCCTCGCCAATGCCGTCGGCACCGGCGTCGCCGACGACAAGGCGGTCTATGCCTATATGCCGCGCATCATCAAATACTACCTGGATCAGGATCCGATTCTGGCGAATGTCGAGACCAATATCTGTCGCGAGGCGGAGGGTCTGGCCTATACGCTCGACAATCTCGACCAGCTGGTGACCAAGCCGGTCGGCGAATCGGGCGGCTACGGCATCACCATCGGGCCGCGCGCGACCCGCGAGGAGCTGGAAGCGTCCCGCGCCGCCTTGATCGCCAACCCCTCCAATTGGATCAGCCAGCCCGTCATCGGCCTCTCCGTTTGCCCGACGCTGACCGATGACGGCATCCGTCAGCGCCATCTCGACCTGCGTCCCTTCGCCGTCACCGGCCGCAGCACCTGGGTTCTGCCCGGCGGCCTGTCCCGCGTCGCGCTGAAGGCCGGCAGCCTGATCGTCAATTCCTCCCAAGGCGGGGGATCCAAGGATACCTGGGTGCTGGCCGAGGAGTCGCGGCGATGACCCAGCAGATCCCGCTTCTGGCCCGCTATGCGGAAAGCCTGTTCTGGATGGCCCGCTACATGGAGCGGTTGGAGAATCTGGCGCGTCTCGTCGACGTCACCCAGACCTTCGAAAGCCCTGGCCTGGAGAACGAGGCCTGGGACTCGCTCATTCGCATCTATGCCAATGAGACCCACTTCGCGGAGACCCATGACGGGCTGGAACCGGATGCGGTCAAGCGTTACTACGTTCTCGAACGGCAGAATCCGAACTCTATCATCAGCTCGATCGAGGCGGCGCGCATGAATGCGCGCACGCTGCGCCCGCTGATCAGCACCGAAATGTGGAAGCATCTCAACGTTTTCCACCGCGACCTGCTGCAGATCGCGGAGCATGAGTTGCAGGGCGACAATTTGTCGCGCCTCTGCTCGCGCATCAAGGAAGGCGTGCAGGCCCATACCGGCATCACCGAAGGCACGCTGTTCCGCGACCAGGGCTGGCATTTCTACGAAATGGGCCGGTTGATCGAGCGCGCGGACCAGACGACGCGCCTGCTCGACATCAAATTCCACCGCATGCTGCCGAAAGGCTCCGAAGACCGCCGGCATGAGGAGCGGACCCAATGGGGCGGCGTGCTGCGTGCCGTCGCGGGCTACCACGCCTTCCGCCGCATCGCCCCGGTGGAGTTTTTGCCCCAGCATGTCGCGGGTTTCCTGCTGACCGATCCCTGCTTCCCCCGTAGCGTCTTGCTCTGCCTCAGCCAGACGGAATGGCACCTGACCCAACTGAGAACCAGCTATGGGTTGCGCGGCACGCGGACAGCGCTTGAGCAGATCGAGGACATGCGGGCAGCCCTGCTCGATCGATCGGCAGAACAGATCATTTCAATCGGCCTGCATGATTTCTTGGACGGGATGCAGCGTGACCTGATCGGCCTCGCGGCCAGCGTCGGCGATGCCTTCTTTCGCGATTGGAAGCCAAGCCTGCAACAAGCACAATCACAAAGCCAGTCGACCGCTCAACCATGAGACTGCCGGCGGATGGGGGTCCCGTCCGCCGGTTTCTCCCCGGCGTGACCGTAGAATTCGCCGCTTAATCACGCTCAATAGCCGTGAATGAGACGTGAATCTCTTGTCGCTGCCACCAAAGTCCTTTTTATGACGGCATGATCCCGGTCTCTCTCGATCCGCGGGCGTTGAACCTTGGCCTGGCAGGCCATGGACCGGCGGCCCTGCGTCGCTGGCAGCTTATCGCCGAAGGTGGCGCGATGCAGGCGCAATGCTTCGCGGATGCGCCGGACGCAGCCTTGCAGGCGAGCGCGGGGGAGGCCTGTCGGCTCGGCCTGCCGGATGAGGAAACCCTCAGCCGTCTCGACGTGCTCTGGATCGTCGGGATGCCCGACGATGAAGCCGCTGCCCTCGCCCAGCGGGCGCGCCGGCACAAGATTCTGGTCAATGTCGAAGACCGGCGGGAGCATTGCACCTTCCACAATGCCGCCGAGGTCCGTCGCGGCGCATTATTGCTGACGGTATCGACCGATGGGCGCAGCCCGGGCCTCGCCCAGCGCATCCGGGGCTTCCTGGCCCAGACCTTCGGCCCAGAATGGGGCGAAAGGCTGGAAATGATCGGCAACCAGCGGGACGAATGGCGCCGTGGCGGCGACGACCTTCCGGTTCTTGCCGCCAAGACTGAGACGTTTCTGCAGCAGAATGGCTGGCTCGCCGAGCTCACGCCCCATCGAAAGTGACCATCAAGACCATGGCAAGTCTGCCCATCCTGCCGAGCTCCGCGCCCTTCCGGCCTGAGGAGATCGCGGCGCTGAACGGCGTCATCACCAAGACCTCGCCCGAGCAGCGCGCTTGGCTGAGCGGCTTCCTGGCGGGCTTTCTCGCCGGGACAGGTGGCGCGCAAACCGCAACCGCTGCGGCGCCGCAGGCGCCGGCCAAAAAGGTGCCGCTGCTGATCCTGTTCGCGACCGAATCGGGCAATGCGGAAACCCTTGCGGCCCAGACCCGCAAGGCTGCCCAGAAGCTCGGCTTCGCCGCCAAGGTTTCTGACGTCGCCGACATCTCCCTCGCCGATATGGCGAAAGCCGAGAATGTGCTGATCATCGTCAGCACCTGGGGCGAAGGCGACCCGCCGCAGCGCGCCATGGACTTCTATAGCGGATTGCTGGCCGAGGATGCGCCGCGCTTCGATAAGACGCGCTTCAGCCTGCTGGCGCTGGGCGACCGCGCCTACGTCAATTTCTGCATGACCGGGCACATCATCGATGAGCGTCTGGTCGCCCTCGGCGCCAAGCGCTTCGCGCCGCTGGTGGAATGCGACGTCGATTTCGCGACGCCCGCCAATGCCTGGATCAAATCCACGCTCGACACGCTGCAAAAGGAAACGGCGGACGAACATGCCGTCATCCATGTCGATTTCGCACGAGCCGCGCCGGCCGAAGCGGAGACGGATGACGAGGCCGAACCGCTTTACACCCGCAACACGCCCTTCGCGGCGACGATCAGCGAGCTGATCAACCTCAACGGCAGCGGGTCTTCGTCCGAGACCTGGCATACGGAAATTTCGGTCGAGGGGTCGGGCCTTGTCCATGCGCCGGGCGACGCCCTCGGCATCGTCCCGGAGAACGATCCCGCCCTCGTCGAAGACATCCTCAAGGTCGCGGGCCTGACCGACGATGCGCTGGTCCGCGAAGCGCTGTCGGACGCGCAGGACATCACGACGCTGACGCGCCCGCAGGTCGAAGCCTATGCCAAGCTGACGGATAGCGCCCAGCTCAAGGCACTGACCGCCGACCCGAACGCGCTGACCGCCTGGCTGCAGGGCCGGCAGGTGATCGACCTGCTGGAAGCCGCACCCACCAAGCTGGACGCCACGACGCTGACCAGCCTGCTGCGTCCCCTGCCCGGCCGGCTTTATTCCATCGCCTCCAGCGCCAAGGCCGCCGAAGACGAGGTCCATCTGCTGGTCTCCGCCGTGCGCTACCAGACGCATGGCCGAAGCCGCGCGGGCGTCGCCTCGGTCGATATCGCCGAGCGCCGCAAGAAAGGCGGCTCGCTGAAGGTCTATCTGAAGCCCAACCCGCATTTCCGTCTGCCGGCTGATCCGGATCGCGCCGTCATCATGATCGGGCCCGGCACGGGCGTGGCACCCTTCCGCGCCTTCATGCAGGAGCGCGAGGCGATCGGTGCGACGGGCAAAAATTGGCTCTTCTTCGGCAATCGCCATTTCACCAATGACTTCCTGTACCAGCTCGAATGGCAGGATTGGAAAAAGAGCGGTCTGCTGACCCGTATCGAGACCGCCTTCTCGCGGGATCAGCGCGAAAAGGTCTATGTCCAGAACCGCATCTGGGAACAGCGCCGCGAACTCTATCGCTGGATCCAGAACGGCGCTGCGATCTATGTCTGCGGTGACGCGAATGCCATGGCGAAGGACGTGAACCACGCCTTGATCCGCGTCATCGCCGACCAGGCCGGCATCGATGAAACCGCGGCCGCCGCCAAGCTCGATACCATCCGCCGCGATGGCCGCTATCTGCGCGACGTCTACTGAAAGCCAGAGACCATGTCAGACGAAACCGAGAAGAAGCCGCTCTCCCGCAACGAAGGCATCAAATCCGCCAGCCGCGGCCTGCGCGGCGGCATTGCGGATGGCCTGACCGATGTCATCACCGGCCAGCTGGACGAGGACGATACCCAGCTGACGAAGTTCCACGGCATCTATCAGCAGGATGACCGCGATATCCGCGCCGAGCGCGGCCGCAAGAAGATGGAGAAGGCCTTCAGCTTCATGGCGCGCGTGCGCGTGCCCGGCGGGCAGATGACGCCGGCACAATGGCTGGCGCTGGATGACATCGCGGATGAGCGCGCCAACGGCACGCTGCGCGTGACGACACGCCAGGCGATCCAGTTCCATGGCATCATCAAAAGCAATCTGCGGCCCGCCATCAACAGCATCAACAAGTCCCTGCTGGATACGCTGGCCGCCTGTGGCGACGTGAACCGCAACGTCATGTGCGCCGTGAACCCCTACGAGAGTTCGGTTCACGCGGCCGCGCTGAAGCTATCGCAGGATATCAGCGACCACCTCTCGCCGCGCACCACCGCCTATCATGAGATCTGGATCGACGGCGAAAACGTGGTCGATACCTCCCGCGACGCGAAGGAGGAGGACGAGCCGATCTACGGCAAGACCTACCTGCCGCGGAAGTTCAAGATCACTGTCGCCGTGCCGCCGCAGAACGATGTCGATGTCTATGCGCATGACCTGTCCTTCGTCGCCGTGTTGAAGGACGGTGCGATCATCGGCTGGGACGTGCTGGTCGGCGGCGGCATGGGCATGACCCATGGCGAGACCGATACCTTCCCGCGCGCGGCCGATGTGCTCGGCTTCTGCACGCCCGAACAGGCGGTCGAAGTCGCTGAAAAGGTCGTCATCGTGCAGCGCGATTTCGGCGATCGGTCGGTGCGCAAGCATGCCCGCCTGAAATACACGATCGAAAACGGCGGCATCGGCTGGTTCCGCGAGCAGGTCGAAGCCCATCTCGGCTATAAGCTCGGGCCGGTGCATGTGCCGGACTTCAAAAGCCGTGGCGATCGTTACGGCTGGATCCAGGGCGATAACGGGCTTTGGCATGTCACGCTGTTCCTGGAAAGCGGGCGCGTGAAGGATTGGCCGGAGAAGAAGCTGCAGACCGGCATGCGCGAAATCGCCCGCATGCTGGATGGTGGCGTCATCATCCTGACCCCCAATCAGAACGTCACCATCGCCAATATCTCGGCCGAGCAGAAGCCGGCGGTGGAAGCGCTGCTGGCCGAGCATAACATGGCGATCACGGCCGATAGCGGGCTGCGCCGCAATTCCATGGCTTGCGTGGCGCTGCCAACCTGTGGCCTGGCTCTGGCCGAGAGCGAGCGCTATATGCCGGACCTGCTGACGGCGCTGGAAGAGAAACTGGCTTTGGCCGGTCTGACGGAAGACGAAATCACCATCCGCATGACGGGCTGCCCCAACGGCTGCGCCCGGCCTTATCTGGCCGAGATCGCCTTCGTCGGCCGTGGCCCCGGCACCTATAACCTGTATCTCGGCGGCAGCCTGGAGGGTGAGCGTCTGAACAAGCTCTACCGCCAGGATGTCGGCGAGGAAGCGATCCTGGCGGAGCTCGGCCCGTTGCTGCATCAATACGCGACCGAGCGGAATACCGGCGAAAGCTTCGGCGATTTCGTCATCCGCGCCGGTCATATCGCGGCAACCACGGCGGGGAACAACTTCCACGCCAATCTGCAGCTTGCGTGATTGACGATACGACTATCGTCAGTCGCACCCTTCCCACCGTCGCCCGCGGACTTGTTCCGCGGGTCTACCGGCGTTGGCGCCTCAACGCCGTCGCGGCGCCTCGTCGGGGAGTAGATGCGCGGAACAAGTCCGCGCCCGACGATCTTTCATGACGTCCCTCACCTGGCTGATCGTCATCCTCGCGACCGCCGGGGTTATCATCCGACCCTGGCGTATCCCCGAAGCCGTCTGGGCGGTATCGGGTGCGCTTATTCTGGTGCTGCTGGGCCTTGTGCCCATTGGGCAAGCGTTGCACGCCGTCGGGCGCGGCACCGATGTCTATCTGTTCCTGATCGGCATGATGCTGCTGAGCGAAGTCGCCCGGCGCGAAGGCCTGTTCGATTGGCTCGCCGCCTTCGCCGTGCGCCAGGCACGCGGATCCTCCCGCAAGCTTTTCCTGCTCATTTATGCGGTCGGCACTGTCGTTACGGCCTTTCTGTCCAATGACGCGACGGCGGTGGTGATGACGCCGGCGGTTTTCGCGGCCGCCAAGCATGCGCGCGCCGAACCGCTGCCCTATCTGTTCGTCTGTGCCTTCATCGCCAATGCGGCGAGTTTTCTGCTGCCCATTTCCAATCCCGCCAATCTCGTTCTCTACGCTGACCATGTGCCGCCGCTCTTCACCTGGCTCGGGCATTTTTTCATGCCGTCCCTCGCGGCCGTGGGCGCCACGCTTCTCGCGCTGCTGATCATCGAGCGGAAGCATCTGGCGGCCCCGATCCAATCCGAGATTCCGCAGCCGAAGCTGTCGCCGGGCGGCTTCGCCGCCGCCATCGGCATCGTGATGACAGCGATCCTGCTGCTGACGGCGTCCGCCGCCGATATCCAGCTTGGCCTGCCCACCGCCATTGCGGGCGGGCTCACCACCGGTTTCGTGCTCTGGCGCAAACGTGAGGCGCCTTGGGCGACGCTCCGCGGCATCTCCTGGCTTGTCCTGCCGCTGGTCGCGGGATTGTTCGTGCTCGTCGAGGGTCTGCGGCAGACAGGCGCTTTGGCGGCGCTGGCCACCTGGCTGCATCACGCGGCCGCCCATTCGGTGCAGGCGACCGCCTGGGGGTCCGGCATCCTGCTCGCCCTGGTTTGCAACGTCATGAACAACCTGCCGGCCGGGGTTGTCGCCAGTTCCACCATCGCGTCCGGGCATCTGCCGCAATCCGTGACCGATTCGCTGCTGATAGGCGTCGATCTCGGTCCCAATCTCTCGATCACCGGATCGCTCGCGACCATCCTGTGGCTGACGGCGATCCGGCGGGAGGGCGAGGACGTGACCTTCAAAACCTTCCTGATGCGCGGCGCCATCGTGATGCCGCCGGCCCTGGTGCTGGCGCTGGCCGGGTTGCTGCTGCGATAGAGATTGTCTGGGAAACGCAATGATGTCATTGCGAATTCGGCCGTCGGAGATCGCCCAGAATGAACCGCATGCTCGGAATGCTGCCTTTTCTGGCAGCCGTCTTCATTGATCTTTTTTCCTTCGGATTGATGTATCCCGTGATCGTCATCCTGTTCCGCAATGTCGCGGCCGATCATAGCTATGGTCCAGCGACGCTCAATCTGCTGCTGTCGCTGACCTTCTCGCTCTTTCCGCTCGGCATGTTCTTCGGCGCCTCGCTGCTCGGTGACCTGTCGGATGCGCTGGGGCGACGGCGGACGCTGCTGATCTGCATGACGGGCCTTGGTCTCGCCTATACGCTGATGTTCCTGGGCGTCGAGACGCGGTTTCTGGCTTTGCTGCTCATCGGCCGGCTGGTCTCGGGGCTGATGGCCGGTGCCGCGCCCATCGCGCAGGCCGCGATGATGGACCACAGCCGGCCCGAAGAGCGTGGCCGCGACATGTCCCGCGTCGTGCTGGTCAATTGCCTGGCCCTTGCCTCCGCCCCTGCCGCCGGCGGCGTGCTGACCGATATCTGGTTGCCGCTGCCCTTGCTGGTCACAATGATCCTGTGCGGCGCGGTTTTTCTGCTGATCTATCGCGCCAAATTCGCGGAAATGCCGTCGCGCAGCGCGCTCACCTTCAGTTGGCGCCGGCCGATGACGAATTTCGTTCTGGCGGCTCAGCATCCGCGCATCCGCTGGCTGGCGCTGGCCTTCTTCCTGTTCCAGTTCGGTTTCGCCATCTACTACGTCTATGTCATCGTGCTGATGGGCAATGTCTATCGGCTGGAACCGAGCTATCTCGGCCTCTTCAGCGCCACATTGGGTGTCGGCTTCGTCGTCGGCTCAACCTTGTTCTATCGGATTCTAGCTAAGCTAATCCCGAACGAGGTAAGGGCCTGCGGCTTGTCACTGGTTCTCTGCGGTGTCTTCGTCCTGTTCTCGGCCGGCGCCGGAGAGATCTGGCAATGGCCGATCGTCTTCCTGGCGGCCGTCACCAATTGCGCCTGCTATATCGCGCTGCTCTCGCTCATCAGCGGGGCTGCCTCCACGGATAGCCAGGGCTGGGCGATGGGCATCGGTTCAGCGGCGGTGGCGCTCGCCTTCTTCCTCTCGGGCCTCATCGCCAATGCGCTGGCCGTCATCCCACTGCCCGCGATCCTGGCCCTTGGCGGCATCGTCGTGGTGGCAAGCGCTTTGCCGCTCTTGCTCCTGCGGCAGCCGATGTCACGCGCCGAGTCAATTTAAACTAACAAAAATAGTTATTTTCTTCTGAATGGAGTTCTGTATCGTTAATTAAGTTAAATCCTATTCGGAGTGCCCAATGCGCCAGGCGGACAAACTGACAACGGTCGCAGGAAACGGAAAATTTGCGCTGACGCTATGGGCGCCAGCGCAGCATGATTCGCTCTCAGATGCTGTTTTTGTGGCTATCGATCGGGTCGAAGCCAGCAACCTTATCCGCTCGCTGGAAGAGTGGATTTTCCAGCAAAGCGTCATCGCCCGGCATCGCGATGACGGCGCCAGTGCGTCGCAGTGACCGCCAAACCTCAGCCGGCCCGATCAGCCGCGGCGAAGCTTCGCGGCTGTCAAAGTATTGCGCAGCAGGCAGGCGATGGTCATCGGCCCGACACCGCCCGGCACGGGCGTGATGCGGCCGGCGACCGCCACCGCCTCGGCGAATGCGACGTCACCGACCAGCTTGGTCTTGCCGGCGTCACCCGCGATCCGATTGATGCCGACATCGATCACGGTCGCGCCCGGCTTGATCCAGCTGCCGCGTACCATTTCGGCGCGGCCGACGGCGGCGACCAGAATATCCGCGCGCTGGCACTCCTGCTCCAGATCGCGCGTGCGGGAATGGGCGATCGTCACCGTGCAGCTTTCGGCCAGCAGAAGGGCCGCCATCGGCTTGCCGACGATATTCGAACGGCCGAGCACGACGGCGCGCAGACCTGACAGGTCACCCAGTTCCGCCTTCAGCATCAGCAGGCAGCCCAGCGGCGTGCAGGGCACCAGACCCGGCAGGCCGGTCGCGAGCCGGCCGGCATTGATGACGTGGAAACCGTCCACGTCCTTATCCGGCGAAATCGCGTCCAGCACGCGGGCGCTGTTGATATGCGACGGCAGGGGCAGCTGCACCAGAATGCCGTCGACCGCCTCATCATCATTCAGCTCGGCGATCAGGCTGAGCAGGGCTTGCTCGGTCGTCTCCACGCCCAGGCGGAATTCGAAGGATTCCATGCCGGATTCCTTCGTCGTGCGGCCCTTGTTCCGCACATAGACCTGGCTCGCCGGATCCTCACCGACCAGCACGACGGCCAGGCCCGGCGCCCGTCCGCCCGCCGCGCGGATGGACGCGACCTCGGCGGTCACCTCCGCCACAATGCCGGCCGCGAAGGCCTTTCCGTCGATGATCTTGGCGGCCATAGACTTTATTCCGTGAAGACGACGGTCTTGCCGCCATTGAGGATGACGCGTCCATCGAGATGGAAGCGCACGGCACGCGCCAGGACCCGGCGCTCGATATCGCGACCCTTGCGGACAAGATCGTCCGGCGTGTCGCCATGGCTGATCCGCTCGACATCCTGCTCGATGATCGGACCTTCGTCGAGGTCGCTGGTCACGTAATGGGCGGTCGCGCCGATCAGTTTCACGCCGCGTTCATAAGCCTGATGATAGGGCTTCGCACCCTTGAAGCCCGGCAGGAAGGAGTGGTGGATATTGATGCAGCGGCCATTCAGCTTGGCCGTCAGCCCATCCGACAGAACCTGCATATAGCGGGCTAGGACCACCAGATCGGTCTTGGTCTCGCGCACCAGGTCCCAAAGCTCGGTCTCCTGCTCCATCTTGGTCTGCTTGGTCACCGGCAGGTGATGGAAGCGCAGGCCGGAGAAATCGACGCCGGCATAGGTCTCACGCGGATGGTTGGCGACGATGGCGGTGATGTCCATCGGCAATTCGCCGTTCCGCCAGCGATAGAGAAGATCGACCATGCAATGGTCGAACTTGGAGACCAGGATCATGACGCGGCGCTTTTCCAGCCGGTCGCGCAGTGTCCAGTCCATGCCGAAGGTCTCGGCGATGGCCAGGAAATCCGTGCGGAAACGATCCAGATAGCCGTCGGTCTCGCCGACGGCCGTGAAAACCACGCGCATGAAGAAGCGCTTGCTCTGCAGATCGTCGAATTGCTGGGCTTCCAGAATATTGCCGCCGGCCTCGAACAGAAAGGTCGTGACGGCCGCGACGATGCCCGGGCGATCAGGGCAGGCAATGGTCAGGACGAATTGCGTTTGAAGGCTGGATGGCGAGGCCATGGCGGTCTTCCGGGTCAAAGTCAGGCAGTTGGAGAGGGAGGCAGGATGCGCGATCGCCGGTCCCAGGGGGCGGACGGTTGCGACCTGCGACTTGGTCTTTTGCGCCCAAGCGTTACTCGGACGCGGTGATACCTAGGCCCTCTTCACCCATACCCGCCGCAGCATCAGCGATCAGCGCCAGTGGATTGAGCAGATGGTGGTGGCGGACCTTCGCCTGCAGATAGGCGCGGTTCGCGTCGGTCACATAAACGCCGGTGCGGCTGACCTCGGCGACATCGATCCCCGCATCTTTTAACTGGGCGATCTTGTCGGGGTTATTGGTCAGCAGTCGGATATGAGTGACGCCGATCGCCTGCAGCATGCGCGCACCGATGGTGTAGTCGCGCGCATCCTCGGGCAGATGCAGCAAGCGGTTCGCCTCATAGGTATCGGCGCCCTGATCCTGCAGCCGGTAAGCGTCCAGCTTGGCATAAAGACCGATGCCCCGCCCTTCCTGGCGCAGATACAGCAGCACGCCGCCTTCTTCCGCCAGCATGCCGATCGCCTCATGCAACTGCTCGCCGCAATCGCAGCGGCGGGAGGAGAAGACGTCACCGGTCAGGCATTCGGAATGCAGGCGCACCAAAGTCGGACGCGCAGGATCGGAATTCCGGCCGGCGAAGCGGATGGCGATATGCTCCAGCCCGTCCAGCCCATCGAAACCGACGAATTCGGCCGGAATGCTGTCCGGGCCGAGCGGGATCATGACGGAGGTTCGGGCCTTGCACGCCAGCATCGGCTCACCCGGTCGGGCGATGGGCTTGAGATGGGTCATGCGAGGCTTCCAGACGACAAGGCAGGCGGGCTTTCAGGATCTATTTCACGCGCACGCGCGTGAGAAATAACATCATACGTTTCCAGCACGTCCTCTTCATACTCCTGCCGCGCCAAAAATCGCAGGCGAATTGCGTCTGTCAGCCTTTCGATGCCGAGGCCTTGAAGCGCCGGCAGACCGCTGTCGCCCAGCAGGATGGGGGCGCGATGCCAGGCCAGACGATCCACCAGCCCGGCCCGCAACAGCGCACCGGCCAATTGGCTGCCGCCTTCGTTCAGGATCGAGGTCAGGCCGACGCCCTTCAGCGCACGCAGCCCTTCCGTCAGATCCAGCTTGCCATGGGCATCGCGCGCGACCGTCAGGATGGTCAAGCCGGCATCCTGCAGAGCCCGCGCGCGGACCTTATCCGCATCGGGCGCGGCTAGCAGGATCAGCGAATGCGTTGCTGCATTCCGGACCAATTGGCTGTCCAGCGGGGTGCGCAGGGCGCTATCGGCGACCACGCGCCAGCGCGGCCGATCCGCGAAACCGGAGAGAGCCGAGCGCAGGCCGGGATCGTCGGCCAGCACGGTGCCGATGCCGACCAGGATGGCATCATGCTCAGCCCGCATGCGCTGCACGACCTTGCGGGCACCGGGACCGGTGATCCAACGGCTTTCGCCGCCCTTCGTGGCAATACAACCGTCCAGCGTGACGCCGAGTTTCACGGTGACCCAGGGCAGACCGTGGGTGACGGTTTTGACGAAACCCGCGACCACGGCCTGCGCATCGCGCTCCATCAACCCGGTCTCGACGGCAATGCCGGCAGCCCGCAGGCGTGCGGTGCCGCGGCCTTGGACGCGCGGGTCCGGGTCATGCGCGAAGGCAATGACGACACGGGCGATACCGGCTTCGATCAGCGCATCGGCACAAGGCGGCGTGCGGCCGTGATGGGAACAAGGTTCCAGCGTGACATAGGCGGTCGCACCCTGCGCGGCTGACCCTGCCTCGCGTAGGGCCATGACTTCCGCATGCGGACGGCCGCCGGGCTGGGTCGCCCCTTGCCCGACAACGCGATCCCCCTGCGCAATCACGCAACCGACCGCCGGATTGGGGGCCGTCGTACCCAGCGCGCCACGGGCGAGGTTGAGGGCGGCCATCATCATCCGCCGGTCGAGGGAGGTCCATTCGGTCATGGCGCCGGACGATCCTCTGTCGGCAAGGGAAGTGCAAGGGTGGCGCGTCCGCACAGGAAGCCTAGCAGGCCACCGGCAATGACATCGCCCAGGAAATGGACATTGCCGGCGACGAGGCCGAAAGCCGTCAGCCCGACGAGCAGCGCCCACAGCCACCGCAGGTGGGGAAGCCGCCACCACAACACGCCTGCGACGGCAGCGATCGCCGTCGTATGGCCGGACGGGAAGGACGACCAGCCCTCCCCGCCATGAAAGGGTGAAAAGCCGAAGACGCCGTCATGGATCAGGGACGGATTGTGATGCGACCAGGTTTCCGGCCAGGTGCGGCCAAAAGCCTCCTTCAGCAACCCTTTGAGCGTGATGGCAATCGTCACGGCCAATGCGACCGCGATCCAGGTCCAGCCGCGCGCCTGGGGGCGCCAGCCCCACCAGCCGGCGGCAGCCGCGATAACCAGTCCGGGCGCCGCGAAACTCAAGGGAATCTGGCCGATGGCGGCCAGTCCCAGAAACCAGGGGCTGTGATGGAACAGCCGGTGCATGAGAAATGCCAGCGGCCGGTCGACGAACAGGATGGAAATGACGATCAGCAGGAGGCAGAAACAAACGAGGATTAGCCCAGGGCTTAGCCGCGCCCTGGTGGTCATCCCTTGTTGCGCATCAACCGCGCCTTGTCCCGCTGCCAGTCGCGCGCCGCGACCGCATGGCGCTTGTCGGCCTTCTGCCGGCCTTCGCCGACGCCGAGCAGGACCTTGGCTATCCCGCGATCGTTGAAATGGATCTGCAACGGCACGATGGTGATGCCGTTGCGCGCGACCGACGCCGTCAACTGATTGATCTGCTTATGTTTCAGCAGCAGTTTGCGCGGCGCGCGCGGCTCGAACCGCGACAGCACGCCGCCCTGATATTCAGGGATATAGGCGTTAAACAGCCATAGCTCGCCGTCACGCTCGCCCGCCCAGGCCTCGGTCAAGGTCGCGCGGCCATGGCGGAGGGACTTCACCTCCGCCCCTTTCAGCACGAGCCCGGCTTCGACCGTTTCCTTAATGGAATAGTCGAACCGCGCCTTGCGGTTCTGCGAGGCGATGCCGTGCGAGATCAGGCCCGATTTGGATTTTGATTCTTTGGATTCGGCCATGTCAGTTCAGCAGGCCGACCTCAACCAGCGCGGCCCGCACCTGGTTGCGCGTCGCCTCGGTAATGGGGGCCAGCGGCAGGCGGCAATCCGGCGCGCCGAAGCCGAGCAGATGCGCCGCGTATTTCACCGGGCCGGGATTGGTCTCGACGAACATCGCGTCATGCAACGGCAGCAGGCGCAACTGGATCGCCATCGCCTCGGCCACGTCGCCACGCTGCCAGGCCATGTGCATTTCGGAGATCAGGCGCGGTGCCACATTGCCGGTGACCGAAATGCAGCCGACGCCGCCCGAGGCCAGGTGGGCTACGGCGGTGTGGTCCTCACCCGAAAGCTGGCAGAAATCCGGGCCGCAGGCGCGCAGCGTCTGCAAGGGCCGGGCGAGATTGGCGGTCGCGTCCTTCACGCCCACGATATTCGGGTGCTTCGCCAGACGCGCCATGGTCTCGACGCTCATATCCACGACGCTGCGCGGCGGCACGTTATAGACGATGATCGGAATATCGGCGCTGTCGGCGATGGTCTTGAAATGCAGATAAAGGCCTTCCTGCGTCGGCTTGTTGTAATAGGGCGTGACGACAAGCGCGGCATCGGCGCCGGCGTGCTTGGCGTGGCGGGCGAGGTCAACCGCCTCGGCCGTGCTATTGGACCCTGCCCCCGCGATCACCGGCACACGGCCCCCGGCGACCGCGATGGTAATCTCGACCACACGACGATGTTCCTCATGCGTCAGCGTCGGCGTCTCGCCGGTCGTGCCGACGGGCACCAGCCCATGCGTGCCTTCCGTGATCTGCCAATCGACAAACCGCTCCAGCGCTTTCTCGTCGATAGCGCCATCGGCCTGCATGGGCGTAATGAGGGCAACGAGCGAGCCCTTGAACATGGCGATATCCTCGACTGAGCACGGCTTAGGGTGGATGCGGAATTGCGGAAAGTAAGACCGGCCGCCTTGCATCGCAAGCCGCGCGCTGCTCGGCTGCGGCATGCGATAATGGTAGATGGCAAAAGCGTCACGCATGCATCGGCTCTCACGGCTTTGCGACGGGCCGCACATGCGCAATGATGCACAGGATTGAACGAGGTTTGCGGACGTCCATGCGCTTTCTTTCCCGATTGGGCTGCGCCAGCCTGCTGACCACCAGTGCTCTGGCTTTGCAAATCTCCGCAGCGTCGGCCCAGGGCGTGCAGACGCCGATGGATGCCGTGGCTGCCCGCAACTGGGACCAGGCCAATGCCATGGCGGCGCAATATGCCGACCCGGTGGCCACAAAACTCGTCACCTATTACCGGATGCTGACGCGCGGCCAGGCGAGTGCCGTCGAAATCCGCGCCTTCATGGATGCCAATCCGGACTGGCCGCAGCAGGCGCTGCTGGAAACGCGTTGGGAAGAGGCGCTGGCCGTGGAGCCTGATCAGGCGACAGCGCTGGCCCAGTGTCAGGCCCATATGCCCGCCGGGGCGCAGGCTTTGCTGCGCTGCGCGACCGCCTTCCAGACCGCGAATGACAGCGCCGATGCGGCGAAAGCCGTCCGTGCCGCCTGGACCGGCACCGGCATCACAGACCCCGGCGATGTCGCGGCTTTCCTCAGCCAATGGGGCAGCCTGCTGCAGTCGGATGACGCATGGGCAAGGTTCGTGGCGCTGGCCCGTATCGGCTCTCCCGCCGCCGGGGCGGAGATCGGCCGCTTGCCGAGCGACCGCGTGGCCGCCGCCTCAGCCTGGGTCGCGCTCAATACCGCGCAGCCCGATGCCGCGACCGCGCTGCAGGCGCTGCCGACCTCGGACCAGGAAAACCCCGGCCTGTTCCTGGCCGGCGCGCGCTATCTGCGGAAGAATGCCGGCGATCCGGTCGCTTTGCAGTTCTGGACCAGCCAAGGCTATGCCGCCTTCCAGGCGGGTGACGCCGTGCAGCAGCATGCGCTGTGGCACGAAGCGGCCTATCTCGCCCGCGATCTGATTTCCGACAATGACGGTCAGGACGCCTATGCGCTGGTCAAGCTCATCCAGCCCAGCGCGCCGGCTGACGCGGCCGACCAGCAGTTTCTCGCGGGCTTCATCGCGTTAAGGGTTCTGCATAACGCCAATAAAGCCGAGCCGTTCTTCCGCATGCTGACGACGCTCTCCACGGCCGCCATCACGCAGTCCCGCGCGCATTACTGGCTGGGACGGACTCTGGCCGCCGAAGGCAGCACCATGCAGGCGGCGAATGAATACAAGCTGGCGGCCGCCTATCCCACGACCTTCTACGGTCAGATCGCGGCACTTGCCTTGGGCGATACGCCGGCCGCGCTCAATGCGCGCATTCTGGCCGCACCGGAACCCGCCTGGAATGCGACCGATGCCATCGGCTTCGCCGGGCGAGAGACAGCGCGTGCCGCTGCCTTCCTGGTCGCCTGGAACCAACCGCGCCGCGCCTACGGCTTCCTGCTCGACGTCGCGTCCATCGCACCGGACCCGGCCGATTATGCCATGGCTGCGCAACTGGCCGTCGGTTTCCAGATCCCCTATGCCGGCGTCGGCCTGTCCCGCGTCGCTGGTCTGCACGGCACCATGCTGCTCGATGCCGGCTGGCCGATTCCCTTCCAGCCGCCGAGCAATGCCGGGATCGAACCCGCCGTCACCCTCGGGCTGATCCGCCAGGAAAGCAGTTTCGATGTCGGCGCGGTCAGCCCGGCGGGCGCCTTGGGGCTGATGCAGCTGATGCCGGCGACCGCCCGGCTGGTCGCCCATCAGCAAGGCACGGCCGTCTCGCCCTGGCAGCTGACGACCGCACCAGACGTGAACATGACGCTCGGCAACGCCTATTTCGCCGGTCTCATGGCGCGGTTCGACAATTGCCTGCCGCTGTCGATCGCGAGCTACAACGCCGGTCCCAATCGCGTCGACCAATGGCTGGCCCAGAACGGCGACTTCCGCACGCCGGGCGGCCCGGATGTGCTGGACTGGATCGAGCTGATCCCCTTCGACGAGACGCGCAACTATGTGCAGCGGGTGACGGAGGGCATCGCCATCTACCGTGCCCGTGAGGGCATCGCCGTGCCTTACCCGTTGCAGCAATGGCTGCATTGACGACCATGACCTTCAGCCGCGCCATCGCGAGCGTCGGCGGCACCGGGTTCTTTCCCTGGGCGCCGGGCACCGCCGGATCGCTGGTCGGGCTTGTCCTCGGCTGCGCCATCCTGGCCTTCGCCGGCCATTGGGTGCTGTTCATCCTCGCGATCATCGCCATGGTCGGCGGAATCCTCGCCATCCGCGCGGCGGAGGCGAAGGACGATCCGGGCTGGGTGGTGATCGATGAGGTTGCCGGGCAATGGCTGACCCTGCTCGGCCTCTCTCACGTCACCTGGATCGGCGCCATCCTCGCCTTCGCGCTGTTCCGGCTGCTGGATATCACCAAGCCCGGCCCGATCGGCTGGGCGGACCGGATGCACTCCCCCACCGGGGTCATGCTGGATGACGTGATCGCCGGGGTGATCGGTGGCCTGCTGCTTTGGGCCGTCCTGCTGTGGCACCCGGCTTTATTCGGTTAAGGACTCCACGCCATGTTCCCGACTGATCTTTTGGCCGAGGCTGAGACTCTATTGGCCGAAGCCCGCGCGCGCGGCTGGCGCATCACCACCGCCGAAAGCTGCACCGGCGGGCTGATCGCGGGATTGCTGACGGCCATCGGCGGATCATCGGACGTCGTCGATGGCGGGGCAGTCACCTATTCCAACGCCGCCAAGACGCGAATGCTGGGCGTGCCGGCGGAGACGATCAAAGCTCATGGCGCGGTCAGTGAGCCCGTCGCACGCGCCATGGCGGAGGGCGCGGGCTGGACGGCCGGGACCGAACTCGCCATCGCCGTCACCGGTGTCGCGGGTCCAGGCGGCGGCACGGCGGAGAAGCCGGTCGGCCTCGTATGGTTCGGCCTCGCCACCCCCGCCGGCATCATCGCCGAATCTCATATCTTTCCGGGGGATCGGACGGCCGTGCGGATGGCAACCGTCCGCCATGCGGTAGCGATGCTGCGGGCAGCCCTGGATAGCGGCCGCCGCTATGCCTGACCTCTGTCAGGTCTAGATTATTGTTTTTGTGAGCATCTTCACACAGTCAGACGATTCCCTCTGACTGTGATCTGCTCTAGAGTCCGTCAGGTTTAGTTGAAAACGCCACCAAATCTGTCGTGCGCGGGCCCCGACCCGCGCATCTACCCGGCGTAGCAAGCGATCGGCCGGCTGGCGCCGCGGCGGGTAGGTCCGCGCAACAAGTGCGCGGATGACAAATTATCTATCAAAACCTGACAGACTCTAGCCGGGCGCCTGCATCAGGTGGACATCGGCCTGGGCGAGGACGTGCTTGGCCGCTTCCAGGAAGGTCTTCAGCGCGTCGCCCTGGTTATGGGCATCCAGCGCCGCCTGATCCTGCCATTTCTCGATAACGACCAGCGTATCGGCGCCGAATTTGACAGAGGAATGGGCAAGATCGATGACCGGCTGATATTCGATGCAGCCCGGCTCGGCCCGCACATCGTCAATAACCGCGTTCAAAGCGGCCAGTAGAGCAGCGCGGTGGCCGATCTTGGCGGTCAAAATAGCGACGACGTGAATCATTCTTTTTCCCCGTTGAGCGGTCGGCCCTGCCAAACCAGCGGCCGAACATCCATGCCGATGTTTTAGCATCGCTGGCTAACGCTGTCCCCGCATAGCTCCGTGAAGAATCATGGCAAGCCAGCAATGGCTCAGACTGGGTCAGCCGCCTTGCTGTCGAGATAATCCATCAGCGCGGCGCGATAAGGCAGCAGGCTTTTATAGCGCTCCATCTCCGGCGGCAGACCGCGAATGGCCGAGGCCAGCTTCGCCGCCTCCCCATCCACTGCCACGACATCGGCGAGTGGCGTGATATGCAACCCGATGCCGAAGGCGACGACGCCGCTCTCGGGCAGCAGCCGGAAGGTCTGACGCTCCACCCTCAGCCACAGCGTCTCGCCGGCATTCGCCACCGTGATCGCGGCGTTATGGCCGGTCTGGCCATGGCCCTTGGGCTGGAACAGCTCGGGATCATCGATGAGCGACCAATTATAGCGCGTGGCAAGACGCCCGGACTTGATCGACGCCAGAAAACGATCGACCGGCTTGCCCAGCACCTCCTTATAGCCCGGCACCGGCACATGAATGGCGATCATCGGCCGGCCGATCTTATCGGCCAGCCGCCAGCGGCTGGGGAAACACAGGATGGCGGCGATCAGCACCGCGCCCTCCGGTCCCGGCTTCATGAGGCAGAAATCCTCGACCGCCCAAGGGCAGAGGGTCGCGAGCGGATGTTCGCCCGCATCCCAGGCCGGCCGGCGCCAGCCCGGACGATGCGCTTCCAGATGATCGGCCATCACATCGCGCAACTCCGCGCAGGCGGCCTCCGACCCCGGCGTATCGGCCAGTACTTCGACCCTTCGTTCGGCCAGAAGCTGCCCGCGATGGGCGATCTGGAAAGGTGCGCGCGCATCCCATTCCAGCCAATCCGGCTCCTGGATGGCGTTCAAGCCCATCACCATGCGCTGCTCGCCGGCTTCATACGGCAGGTAAAGCGGCGCAGGCGGCAATGCGGCGTCAAGCATGGGCGGCGACCGATCCATCCAGCGGGAAGTGACAGGCGACGGAGCGATTGTCGCCCAGGGACCGCAGCCGCGGAATTTCTGCCGAGCAACGGTCCTGCGCGACCGGGCAGCGCGTATGAAAGCGGCAGCCGGACGGCGGATTGGTCGGGCTCGGCGGCTCCCCGCGCAGGATGGTGCGGGCCTTGATATTGCCGTGCGGATCGGGCTCCGGCACCGCCGAGATCAGCGCGGCGGTATAGGGATGCGCGGGCCGGTGCAGAACGCGATCCGTCTCGCCCAATTCCACGATGCCGCCCAGATACATCACCGCCGTGCGCGTCGCGATCTGGCGTACGACGCTCAGATCATGGGCGATGAAGACATAGGTGAGGCCCAGCTTCTCCTGCAAGTCCATGAACAGGTTCACGATCTGCGCCTGCACCGAAACGTCCAGCGCGGAGACGGGTTCGTCCGCCACGATCAGACTGGGTGACAGCGCAATAGCCCGCGCGATGCCGATGCGCTGGCGCTGGCCGCCCGAGAATTCATGCGGAAAGCGCGTCAGGAAATCGGGCGAGAGATTGACCAGGTCCATCAGCTCGCGCAGCCGCGTCTGAATATCGCCAGCCGAATATTTGCCGTGGACGCGTAAGGGTTCGGCGATGAGGTCGCCCACGCGGCGACGCGGATTGAGCGAGGAATAAGGGTCCTGAAAGACCATCTGCATATCGGCGCGCAGCGGTCGCAGCTCCCGCTGGCTGAGACCTGTGATATCCCGATCCTTGAAGGTGATGCGCCCGTCGTTGACATCGTACAGGCGCAACAGGCAGCGGCCGAGCGTGGATTTGCCGCAGCCGGACTCGCCCACCAGCCCTACGATTTCACCCGGATAGACCTCGATCGAGACATCCTGCAGCGCGTGCAGGTGCTGAATGCCGCCGGCGCGAAAGCGGCTGCCGACCTTGAAGGTTTTGGAAACGCTGTCTGCCTTCAGCATGGGCTTGGCGGTGCTCATGCGGCTTCTCCCGTCGTGCGGATCGCCCGCTCATGCGCCCAATCGGGCAGGCCCTTGTCGGCCAGCCAGCAGGAGGCTTCCTGCATGCCGTTGCGGAACAGCGGCGGGCGCGTGGCGCAGGCATCCATGCGGAATTCGCAGCGTGGTTGGAAAGGACAGCCGGGCGGGCGGCCCATCGGCGAGGGCGGACTGCCGGGGATGGAGGGCAGACGATGCGGCTTTTCCCCATGCATCGGCGGAATGGAATGCAGCAGGCCGAGCGTATAGGGATGGGTCGGCTGCCCGAGCACATCGGGCTTGGGGCCACGTTCGGCGATAATGCCGGAATACATGACCATGACCCGGTCAGAGACGGTCGCGACCACGCCCATATCATGTGTAATCAGCATGACGGAGGAGCCGAAATCCGTCCGCAGCCGCTGTAGCAGTTCCAAAATCTGCGCCTGCACGGTGACGTCCAGCGCGGTCGTCGGCTCATCCGCGATGAGCAGAGACGGGTTGCAGGACAGCGCCATGGCGATCATCGCGCGCTGACGCAAACCGCCCGACAACTGATGCGGATAACGGGTGGCGGCCTTGGCCGGGGCCGGCACGCCCATCTCCCCCAACAATTCCACCGCGCGGGCGCGCGCGGCGTGACGGGACAGGTCCTGATGCGCGCGCAACTGCTCCTCGATCTGCCAGCCGATCGTATAGACCGGCGTCATCGCCGTCATCGGGTCCTGGAAGATCATCGCGATCTCCCGCCCGCGCAGGTCTCGCATCTCACGCGGGCTGAGCTTCAGAAGATCCCGGCCCTTATAGGTGATCGACCCGGTGATGATCGCATTGGGATCGGTGATCAGCCGCATGACCGCGAGCGAGGTCATGCTTTTGCCCGAGCCCGATTCGCCGACGATGCTGAGGATTTCGCGCGCACGGACGGTGAAAGACACATTCTCCAGAATGCGGATGATGCCGCGTTCGGAGCGGAAGGAGACGCAGAGATCCTGCACGTCGAGCAAGGTCTCCGCCGTATTGGGGATCTGATCAGCGGGCATCGCGCACTCTCGGGTCCAGCCAGGCATAGGCGATGTCGACCACGGCATTGGCGACAACGACGAAGAAGGAGGAATACATGACCGTCGCCATGATGAAGGGCAGGTCCAGGCTCTGCAGCGCGAGATAGGTCAGCCGTCCGACGCCGGGCAGGTTGAAGACGACCTCGGTCAGCAGCGCGCCGCCGCCGACCAGCGCGCCGAAATCCAGGCCGAACATCGAAACGAAGGTGATGAGCGAGGTGCGAAGCGCGTGGCGGAGCATGATCCGGGATTCCGACAGGCCCTTGGCCCGCGCGGTGCGGATGAAATCCTCCTGATAGGCTTCGACCAGATTGGCGCGCAGCACGCGGCCATAGAGGCCGATATAAAGGATCGCGAGCGTGACCCAGGGAATGACCAGGCCCTTGAACCACAGAAACGGATGCTGCGTCAGCGGCGTATAGCCAAGCCCCGGCACCCAGTGGAACAGCCAGGTATTATGGAAGCGCGACTGGGTAATGAGATTGGCGACCGATCCCACCCAGAAGACCGGCATGGATATGCCGACAAGCCCCAGGAACATCAGCAATCGGTCCGGGATACCGCCGCGCGTGGCCGCCGCAATCATGCCCATGATGATCGCGAAGACGACCCAGATGACGGCCGCACCGAAGACGAGCGAGAGCGTTACCGGTGTCGCTTCGACCACGGCCGGTATCACGCGCTCGCCGCGATTGACGAAGGAAGTCAGGTCGCGAGAGACGAAGAGCTTCTCCATCACCTTGAGATATTGCACCGGCATCGGCTGATCGAAACCGAAGGAGTGGCGCACCTGCGCCAGCACTTCCGGCGTCGCGTTGCGGCCGGCGATGCGGGCGGAGGGATCGGCGCCCGGGGTCGCGAAGAAGATGAGGAAAACGACGACGCTGATGCCAAACATCACGAACAGCATCTCGGACAGGCGCCGCAGAATGGGGAGCAGCATGGGGCCTAGTCCTTCTTCACGCGCAGCTTGGCACGCGGATCAAAGGCATCGCGCACGCCGTCGCCCAGGAAGTTGAGCGCAAGCACGGTGATGACGATCGCGAGGCCTGGCGCAATGGCGACCATGGGCTGGGTATAGAGCAGGTCCTCGCCGTCCAGGATGATCGTCCCCCAACTCGCATTGGGCGGCTGCACGCCGATGGACAGGAACGAGAGCGCGGATTCCGTCAGCATATTCAGCGCCATCATCAGCGGCGCGAAGACGATCAGTGTCGTCGTCACATTGGGCAAAATGTCGCGGATCAGGATGCGCGGCGCCGGCACACCCAGGCAGCGGGCGGCGAGCACGAAATCGCTCCGCGTCAGCGACATCACCTGGCCGCGGATCGGCCGCGCCACATAAGGCACGTAGACGATGCCGATGATCATGATCGGCAGAATCAGGCTGTTCGAGGGGATGTTGAAGGGCCCGATCTGGATGCCCTTGCTGATAAAGACGATCGAAAGCGAGATCGCGAGCAGATAGACCGGAAAAGCCCAGAGCACGTCGAGAAGACGCGCGAGCACCGTATCCGTCAGACCGCCGATGAAGCCCGCGATCGTGCCGACGATCGCGGCCAGCACCAGCGTCAGAACGGTTGCGAAAAAGGAAATGATGAGCGAGTTGCGGCCGCCGTACAGCATGCGCGCGGCAACGTCGCGGCCCTGATTGTCGGCACCGAAGAAATATTGCCCCCGCCAGGTCGGGCCGATCGGCGTCACGCCCAGGCCGAGGCCGGCCGTATCGGCCTGCATGATATCGACCGAATTGCCGCCGAGGGTGATCTGCCCGTCCAGATTGGACTGGAACGGATCGCTTTGCGAAATATGCGTGGCGTAAAAGGGCGCCGCACAACAGGCCAGGATGATCACGACCAGGACGATGATAGCGCCGACCGCGGTGCGGTCGCGCATGAGTTTGCGCAGCGCGACGCGCCAGGGGCCTTCGGGCCGCGCGGCTCTGGCCGTGTCGGGCAGGGTGGCGTCAGTGGTGGCGTCAGACATCGCACATCGCCTCCCGAAGTCGGAAGTCAGTCAAAGCATGCATAGGGTGGAGCCTCATGGGGCAGGCCGCAGCGGGCCGAAGGAGGTGAAGCGGCGTGACGCCGCCCCACCTTCTGCCGGAACATCCAAGCTTGGATGCCATAGTCGAAACAGGTCGGGCGTTAATTACTGAACCCAGACCTGGGAGTAGATCATGTGGAACTGGTCGCTGAAGGTGAAATTCTTCAGACGGCTGGAGACGAAATCGAGCTGCTTGGGCGTGAACATCGTGGCCCAGGGCGCCTGATCCGTCAGCTCATGATCGATCTTGCCCCATTCGGCATTGGCGGCCTTCTGGTCGGTGACGGCCGTGATCAGGTTCTTGTTGATCTCGGCGTCGATCCCCTTGTCGCAGAAGCCCGAGATATTGATCGAGGCATCCGAACCCGGATGGAAGGAGCCGCAGCTCAGCAGCACGTTGATGAAGTCAGAGGCGGCCGGATAATCCTGGTACCACTGGCTGATGCTGATCTGAACGTTGTTCTTGGTGTTCTGGATATAGGTGAACTGGATATTCGCCGAAATCACCTTCAGCGTCGCCTTGAAGCCGAGGCTGTTCAGCACGCTGACGAGATAGGTGCCAAGTGCCGGATCGACGTTCTGGTCATCCGCGATCACCGTCACCGGTGCGCCGGCCTGGCCGGAGGCCTTCATGAAGGCCTTGGCCTTGTCCATGTCAGGCGCGGACCATTTGGTGCCCGGATTTTTCGTATAGGGGCAATAAGCCGTGTAGCCAGGGAAGCCCGGCGGCAGAACCTGGCAGTTCGGCACGGCCAGACGCGGGCCACCATAGATATTCACGGCCGAGCGACGGTTCAGCGCGTAGTTCACTGCCAGACGCGCGTCCTTGTTGTTGAAGGGCGCGATATTGACGTTCATCGGCGCGTAGTAGATCGCGAACAGCGGGTTGATGTGGATGGAGCTCGGATACTTGGACGCCATTTCCGGCAGGCGGTCAGACGGCGGGCTGTCGAACATCCAATCCTGCTGGCCGTTCTCGATCGCGGTCACTTCGTCTTCCGGCTTGGGGCCGAAGGTATAATTGATCTCGTCGACATAGCCGGCCGGCTGAGCGTCCTTGTTCCAGACCTTGAAATAGGGATTCCGCTTCAGAATCATGTTCTTCTGCGGATCATAGCTCGTGATCATATAGGGGCCGGTGGCGGGCGCCGCTGTCGTGCCCAGATCCTTCGCCGGCGTGCTGGCCGGCACGATATCCGCGAAGGGCGTCGCCAGCTTGTAGAAGAATTCGGAATCCGGCTGGGTCAGATGGAAGGTGACCGTGTTGGCCGCGTCATCGGCCACGACACCGCCCGCGAGGGTGCAGGTCGCCGGGGTCTTCAAGCAGGCGTCAGAACCCACGATGACATTGTACCAGGAACCCGCGTTCGGGTTGCTGACCTTGAAGATGCGCTGGAAGGTCGCGACGACGTCTTCCGGCGTTATGTCCTGACCGTTCGAGAATTTGACGCCCTTGCGCAGCGTGAAGACATAGGTCTTGCCGCCGTCCTGGGGGGCTGGCACCGAGGTCGCGAGGTCGGCCACGATGTTGTTCGAAGCATCGCCGGAGACGTGCTTGAAGGCCACGAGGCCGTCATTGGTGATGAACAGCACCGACCAGAACTGGCTCGTATAGTTGATCTGAGGGTCGATCGTGCCCGCCGCCGCGGCGCCCGTCAGGTTGAGCGTGCCACCCATGTGATCAGCCGCCTGGGCGGTTCCCGCCGTGGCAGCAGCAAGGCCGCTCGCCGCGATCAGGGCCAAGGCTGAGCTATGGAGCCATCGTCGCAAAGTCATGGGTCTCTCCGGTTTTTTCGGTCGAGGGTTTGACGAAGGAAGTCTAAGCCGCGTCGAGGAAGGCAGCGACGGCCGCGAGGCACGCCTCCTTTTCCTCGACATGCGGCATGTGGCTGGAGTTCTCGAAAATCGTCCAGCGGACATCGGGGATAAAGTCGGCATAGGGCTGAACGCAAAGCGGCGTTGCCTCATCATGCCGGCCGGAAATAAGAAATGTTGGGACAATGATCTGGTGCAGGCGGCTCTCGATCGTCCAGTCCTTCATCGTGCCGATGACATGGAACTCGGTCGGGCCGTTCATCGTGTGATAGACGGTCGGGTCTTCAGCAATGGCGTCGAAGGTACGCTTGACCTCGGGCGGCATCGGCACGACGCGGCAGACATGACGCGCATAGAAGGCGTCGGACGCGGCCAGATACTCCGGACTGTCGATGGTGCCGGCGTCCTCGTTGCGCGTCAGCGCATCCTGAACGTCCTGCGGCATGTCCCGGCGCAGGCGGTTCGCCTCTTCGACCCAGGTCTTGAGCGAGGCCGGGGAATTGGCGATGACGAGACGACGCAGACCTTTTGGCTGGCGCACGGCGTGTTCGGCGCCCAGCATGCCGCCCCAGGACTGGCCCAGCACGTCGTAACTGTCGGCGATGCCGAGATGCGTCACCAGACGGTTCAGCTCTCCCAGGAACAGATCGACCGTCCAGAAGTCGCCGCCCTTCTCGGGCAGATGGGTGGAGCGGCCATTGCCGAGCTGGTCGTAATGCACGACGGCCCGGCCCGTGGCAGCCAGGTCCTTGAAACTGTCGACGTAATCATGCGTGCAGCCGGGGCCGCCATGCAGGATAACGAGCGGCGTCTTGGCTGCCCCAAGATCACCGGTGACCCGATACCAGGTGCGCCCGTGCGGGCCCTCAACATAGCCTTCGGTGAAATTCATGGGACCTCTGTTACGCGACACGGCGCCTTGGCGGCGTCTGGCCGGGGTCTATGCACGTCGTCGCTACCCGGAAGCAAGACCTGTTCCATCAGCCACCCTAACTTAAGCAAGGCGGCCATCTGCAATCGTTAGCCCCTGCATCGAGCGGCTGCGCTCTTATGTCCTTGTGATCGGCAACCAGATGAAGGCGCACGTTTCCATGGAAAAAAGACAGCTTGGACAATCCGATATCATTATTCCGCCGCTCGTCTTCGGCGGCAATGTTTTTGGCTGGTCCGCCGATGAGGCGGTATCGTTCCGGCTGCTCGACCAACTGGCCGAGGCCGGGCTGACTGCTATCGATACGGCCGATATGTACTCGGTTTGGGCAGAGGGGCACCAGGGCGGCGAATCGGAAACGATTATCGGCCGCTGGCTGGCCAGCCGGGGCGGTCGCGACAAATGCGTCATTATGACCAAGGTTGGCATGGATATGCCGGACGGCCGTGGTCTCTCGGCCGCCTGGATCAAGACCTCGGTCGAGCGCTCCCTCAAGCGCCTCCAGACCGACGTTATCGACCTCTATCAGGCCCATAAGGACGATGAGGCGACGCCGTTGGAGGAGACGCTCGGCGCATTCGCGGACCTGATCAAGGAAGGCAAGGTCCGGGCGATCGGCGCCTCCAATTACAGCGCCGCGCGTCTCCATGCGGCGTTGAAGGTCAGCGACGCCAACGGACTGCCCCGCTATGTCTCGCTCCAGCCGCAATACAATCTGGTCGATCGGCCGATGTTCGAGGATGAATTGGAGCCGCTCTGCCTTCAGGAAAACCTTGGCGTGATCCCTTATTATTCGCTCGCCGCCGGCTTCCTGACCGGCAAATACCGTAGCAAGGACGATCTTGGCAAAAGCGCCGTGCGCGGCGGCAGCGTCGCTAAATATCTGGAGGGACGCGGTCCGCAGGTCCTGACAGCGCTGGACGCCGTTGCGGGGGAAACAGGCACGAATCCGGCCCAGGTGGCGCTGGCCTGGCTGATCGCCCGGCCATCCATCACGGCGCCGATCGCCAGCGCGTCGAAGCCGGAGCAGATGGGCGATCTGGTGAAAGCCTGCTCGCTTTCCCTCTCGGCAGCGCAGATTTCCGCGCTGGACGCCGCGAGCGCTTAAGACAGACCTTGCTTGCGGGCCGACCCGTCAACGGAACTGCTGGAATTCGGAGCCGGAATAGCCTATCGTCCGTTCCGGTACATACGGACACACAGCACGCCTTCTACTGAAAGACCCTCGCCTGTTCCTGCAGGCGAGGGTCCATAGCCAAGGCTAGTGGAAGCTGGCGATGGCCAGGATGACCAGAATCAAGGTCATCACAACCATCGCCACGCGGTACATGTTATCGGGCACGAGCCAGCACCTCCTTCTGCCGCCCAGGATTCGACAGCACCGCTCTCGGCGGTGCTGTCCGAGCGGCGGTGACAGGAATACAGGGCCCAGCGCTGGCACAGCCAGCAAAAACGAGTCGAATTCGAAACAAAACCCCTTTCAGATGACACGCGCATGACGGCGTCTCATCGGCAGTTCTTGACTCCCACGTAGTCCGGGCGCAGAAGCCCCGCGATCTAAGACGTCGCTCCGCGAGTGTTCGCGCAGCGGCGCGCTTTGTTTTGGGAAGTCGGATGTTCGAAAGCCTCTCCAATCGACTCTCCTCAGTCTTCGACCGGCTGCGTGGCCGGGGTGCGCTGAGCGAGACAGACGTTCTGGAGGCCATGCGCGAAGTGCGCCTGGCGCTGCTGGAGGCTGACGTCGCCCTGCCGGTGGTGAAGGATTTCGTCACCAAGGTGCGGGAACGCGCCGTCGGCGTGGAAGTGCTGCGCTCCGTCTCGCCCGGCCAGCAGGTCATCAAGATCGTCAATGACGTTCTGATCGAGCAGCTGGGCGGCGAAGGCGCCGTTCCACTCAATATCAATGTGCCCGCCCCGGTGCCCGTCCTCATGGTCGGCCTGCAGGGCTCCGGCAAGACGACGACCGCCGGCAAGATCGCGCTGATGCTCCGCACCAAGGAGCGCAAGCGCGTGCTGCTGGCGAGCCTCGATACCCAGCGCCCGGCTGCGCAGCTTCAGCTCGCGCAGCTCGCGGAACGCGCCGAGGTCTCCTCGCTGCCCATCGTCCAAGGCCAGACGCCGGTGCAGATCGCCGTGCGCGCCATGGATGCCGGTCGTCGCGAAGGCTTCGATATCGTCATTCTCGATACCGCCGGCCGTCTCTCCATCGACGAAGAGCTGATGGATGAGGTGAAGGCGATCCGCGCGGCCACCAACCCGGCCGAGACACTGCTGGTGGTCGACGCCATGACCGGCCAGGACGCCGTGAATACCGCCCGCGCCTTCAATGAGGCCGTGGGCGTCACCGGCATCGTCATGACCCGTATGGACGGCGATGCCCGTGGCGGTGCCGCTCTCTCCATGCGCGCCATCACTGGCGCGCCGATCAAGCTGACCGGTTCCGGCGAAAAGCTGGACGCGATGGAGGCTTTCCATCCGGAACGTGTCGCCGGCCGCATCCTCGGCATGGGCGATATCGTCAGCCTGGTCGAAAAAGCGGCCGAGACGATCGACCGTGAGGACGCCGAGAAGCTCGCCGCCCGCATGGCGAAAGGCAAGTTCGACCTTGAGGATTATGCGAGCCAGCTGAAGCAGATTTCCAAGATGGGCTCGATCTCGGGCATCCTCGGCATGCTGCCGGGCATGGGCAAGATCAAGGAACAGCTCAACGGCGCCAATCTCGACACCAAAATCCTGAAGCGCCAGGCCGCGATCATCAGTTCGATGACGGTGGCCGAGCGTCGTGACCCGGACATCATCAAGGCCAGCCGCAAGAAGCGTATCGCGGCCGGCTGCGGCATGACGGTTCAGGAAGTGAACCAGCTTCTGAAGCAGTTCGACCAGATGTCGACGATGATGAAGCGCATGAACAAGCTTGGCCAGAAGGGCATGATGCGCGGCGGCCTTGGCGCCCTGATGGGCGGAATGGGCGGCGGCGGTGGCATGGGCGGCATGGGCAAGCCCGGCGGCCGACGCCCGCACTAAGAGTTTTCAACCTTTGCCCCCGGCCGTAGTGCCGGCAGGCAGTACCAACCACCAGTGGAGACCGACTTACTATGTCCGTGAAGATCAGGCTGGCCCGCGCGGGCGCACACAAGCGCCCCTTCTACCACATCGTGATCGCCGACAGCCGTAGCCCCCGCGACGGCCGTTTCATCGAGAAGGTGGGCAGCTACAACCCGATGCTGCCGGCCGACCATGCCGAGCGCGTGCGCCTGCATGACGACCGCATCACCCATTGGCTGAAGAACGGCGCCGTCGCCACCGACCGCGTTGCCCGCTTCCTGGGCAAGGCCGGTCTGGCCCCGATGCCGGCCTATACCGAGCAGCCGCAGCAGTCGGCACCGAAGAAGAAGGCCCAGGAGCGCGCCAAGGCCGCCGAGGCCGCCGCAGCCGCCGTCACCGGCGCCTGAGCCCTTAGCCGACCGAGGCAGATAGTCCTTTGTCTGAAGAGCGCATCTTGATGGGCGTCATCGGCCGGCCGCACGGCGTGCGGGGGCTTGTGCATGTCCAAAGCTATACCGCCGATCCCGACGACCTCGCCGATTACGGGGTGCTGTCGGACGATCGCGGCCAGCAGTTCAAGCTCGCCTGGGAGCGGGAGGGCGTTGCCCGCCTGTTTCAGAGCGTGAACGGACGCGACGTCCCGGTCTCTGACCGCGAAGCCGCAGCCGCGCTCACCAATACCCGTCTTTATGTGTCGCGCAGCGCTTTGCCGCCGGCAGATCAGGACGAGTATTATCTGACCGATCTGATCGGTCTGAAGGCTGAGGACCTATCCGGCCGCGTGCTTGGCACCGTGACCTTCGTCCATGACTATGGCGCGGGCACCAGCGTGGAAATCGCGTCGGCGCAAGGCTCCATGCCTCTGATCATCCCCTTCACGGCGCGTGCCGTGCCTGTGGTGGATGTCCCGGGAGGCCGGATTCTGGTCGACCCGCCGGAAGCCACCGACGGGGAAGAGCAGAACGGCGGCGGCCAAGGGAAGGCCGCGCCGGGCCAGGACGCGGGAGGACCAGACGCATGACGTGGCATGCGACCGTCCTCACTCTGTTTCCGGAGATGTTTCCCGGTCCGCTCGGCCTGTCCTTGGCCGGGCGCGCGCGGGACGACGGTCTTTGGACGCTGGACGCGCATGACATCCGTGCCCATGGCCTCGGCCGTCATCGCAATGTCGACGACACGCCGTTCGGCGGTGGCGCCGGCATGGTGATGCGCCCGGATGTGATCAGCACCGCAATCGCGGCTCATCGGCCCGAAGGCGATCCGCGACCGCTGATCTATCTGACGCCGCGGGGACGCCTGTTTTCCCAGGCTGATGCCGAACGCTTCGCGTCCGGTCCCGGTCTGATGCTGCTTTGCGGGCGGTATGAAGGTCTGGACCAGCGGATCATCGAAGCCTCCGGAGCCGAGGAGATCAGCATCGGCGACTATGTGCTGTCGGGTGGCGAACCCGCAGCCTTGGTGCTGCTGGATGCCTGTCTACGTCTTCTGCCCGGCGTCATGGGCGGTGCTGAGAGCGCCGAGGAAGAAAGCTTCGCCGGCGGTCTGTTGGAATACCCGCATTATACGCGGCCGGCCGAGTGGGATGGCCGCCCCGTGCCCCCCGTTCTGCTCTCAGGCGATCATGGCGCGATCAGCGCCTGGCGCCGGGCGCAGGCGGAGGACACGACCCGATTGCGCCGCCCCGATCTATGGGCGGCCCATCTCTCCCGACGCATATCTGGGCGCCAATCCCCCCAGGACATGACTGGATCTGTTGCAACGGCCTCGGCCGGACCCTAAAAGCCGCTTTACGAGAGGATTTTTCCCATGAACCTTATTCAGACCATTGAGGCAGAGCAGGTTGCTCGCCTCGCCGCCGCCCGCGCCGTGCCGGAATTCGAAGCCGGCGACACGCTGCGCGTCTCCGTCCGCGTTGTGGAAGGCGAGCGTACCCGCACCCAGGCTTTCGAAGGCGTCTGCATCGCGCGTTCGAACAAGGGCCTGAACAGCAACTTCACCGTGCGCAAGATCAGCTACGGTGAGGGTGTGGAGCGCGTGTTCCCGCTGTATTCCCCGGCCATCGCCGAGATCGCCGTCGTGCGCCGCGGCAAGGTTCGCCGTGCGAAGCTGTACTATCTGCGTGAGCGTAGCGGTAAGTCCGCCCGTATCGCCGAGCGTCCGCGTGATCTGCCGGCTGCGGCGAAATCCGAGGAATCGGCGGCTAGCGCCAGCTGATAAAAAGCCGGCCTGCCCTCAGAGCAGGCCGGCTCTGACTTTCACGGTCCTGGCAGATTCGGGCGCGCTGTCCCATTAATTACCTGGCGCACCCGTTGGCGCGCCCGGTTCTTTCCCAGAACCGAGATTTAGGAGAGTGAAAATGTCTGCCAGCCACCCCCGCACGCTATTCGACAAGATCTGGGCTGATCATGTCGTCGAGCAGCTCGAGGATGGCACCGCTCTCCTTTATATCGACCGCCACCTTGTTCATGAGGTGACCAGCCCGCAGGCCTTCGAGGGTCTGCGTGCAGCCGGCCGCCGCGTCCATGCGCCCGGCAATACGATCGCGACCGTCGATCACAACGTCCCCACCAGCGACCGCCGGCACGGCATCGCCGAGCCCGAAAGCCGCCTGCAGGTCGAAACACTGCAGGAAAATGTGCGCGAATTCGGCGTGCCGTTTTTCGACATGCTGGATGAGCGTCAGGGCATCGTTCATATTGTCGGCCCCGAGCAAGGCATCAGCCTGCCCGGCATGACGATCGTCTGCGGCGACAGCCATACCTCGACCCATGGCGCCATGGGTGCCTGGGCCGTCGGCATCGGCACATCGGAAGTCGAGCATGTGCTGGCGACCCAGACGCTGCTGCAGAAGCCGGCGAAGAATATGCTGGTGGAAGTGAACGGCGTGCTGCCGCCCGGCTGCACTGCGAAGGACGTGGTGCTGGCCATCATCGGTCGCATCGGCACCGCCGGCGGCACCGGCCATGTCATCGAATTCGCCGGTCCGGTGATCCGTAACCTCGACATGGCGGGCCGCCTGACGGTCTGCAATATGTCGATCGAGGGCGGCGCCCGCGCTGGCCTGATCGCGCCCGACGAGACGACCTTCGCCTATATCGAGGGCCGTCCCTTTGCCCCCAAGGGCGAGGATTTCGACCGTGCCGTCGCTTACTGGAAAACCCTGCCCTCTGACCCCGGCGCGCATTACGACACCATCGTCCGCATCGACGGGTCCGAGATCGCGCCGATGGTCACCTGGGGCACCAACCCCGAGGCCGTGCTGCCCATCACCGGTGTCGTCCCCAACCCGGACGAGGCTCCGGGCGAAGCCGAGCGCGCGCAGATGCAGCGGGCGCTGGACTATATGGGCCTGACCGCCGGCACCAAGCTCACCGATATCCCGGTGGACGTGGTCTTCATCGGTAGCTGCACCAATGCCCGGATCGAGGATATGCGGGCCGCCGCCGCCGTCGCCCGTGGCCGCCATGTGGCGCCCAATGTCCGCGCCCTCGTCGTGCCCGGCTCCGGCCTCGTGAAAACGCAGGCGGAGCAGGAAGGACTGGCCGAGGTCTTCATCGAGGCCGGTTTCGAATGGCGTGAGCCCGGCTGCTCGATGTGCCTGGCCATGAACCCCGACAAGCTGCTGCCCGGCCAACGCTGCGCCAGCACCTCGAACCGCAATTTCGAGGGGCGACAGGGCAAGGGTGGGCGCACCCATCTTCTCTCCCCCGCCATGGCCGCCGCTGCGGCCGTGACAGGGCGTCTGACCGATATCCGGGAGCTCGTGTGATATGCAGGCCTTCACCATCCTGACCGCGATCGCAGCACCGCTGCCGATCGCGAATGTCGATACCGACCAGATCATCCCGGCGCGCTTCCTCAAGACCATCAAGCGCTCCGGCCTCGGCAAATCGCTGTTCGCGGGCATGCGCTATGACGATGAGGGCGCCGAGCGGCCGGAATTCGTCCTCAATCAGGAGCCCTATCGCGGTGCCGATATCCTCATCGCGCATGAGAATTTCGGCTGTGGCTCTTCCCGCGAGCATGCGCCCTGGGCGCTGCTCGATTTCGGCATCCGCAGCGTCATCGCGCCGAGCTTCGCCGATATCTTCTATGGCAATTGCTTCAAGAACGGCATCCTGCCGGTGGTGCTGCCGCGCAGCGTCTGCGACCAGCTGATGGAAGACGCCAAGCTCGGCGCC
This sequence comes from Acidisoma cellulosilyticum, assembly GCF_020621385.1. GTDB lineage: Bacteria > Pseudomonadota > Alphaproteobacteria > Acetobacterales > Acetobacteraceae > Acidisoma > Acidisoma cellulosilyticum. The sequence continues at coordinate 722,438 of NZ_JAESVA010000001.1, forward strand.
AATGCGCGCATCACGGTCGATCTGGAGCGCCAGGTCGTCGTACGTCCTTCGGGAGAGGAATTTCCGTTCTCCGTCGATCCCTTCCGCCGCCACACTTTGCTGAACGGCTTGGACGAGATCGGCCAGACCATGCAGCACACGGCCGAGATCGCGACCTATGAGACTGTGCGCCACACGGCAAAGCCCTGGATGCCCTCGATCAGCCTCTGAACACCTGATTTCAAAGCGAGCGCTTCTTTTTCAAAAAAGAAGCAAAAACTTTGTTTCCTGAAAGATTGCACGATGCCCGCGAACAAGAAGCTCCTCATGCTGCCCGGTGACGGGATCGGCCCGGAAGTCATGCGGGAGGTCAGCCATATCCTTGAATGGCTCGACCGCCGCCGCATCGCGAGCTTCGACATCGGCCAAGGCCTGGTCGGCGGCGCCTCGATCGACGCGACCGGATTGCCGATCACGCCGGACGTGGTCGATCGTGCGAAGAACAGCGACGCGGTTTTGTTCGGCGCCGTCGGCGGTCCGAAATGGGACAAGATGGGCTTCGATCTGCGTCCCGAAATTGCGATCCTGACGCTGCGCCGCGAACTCGGCCTGTTCGCCAATCTGCGTCCGGCGACGGTGCTGGATCCGCTGATCGAGGCCAGCACGCTGAAGCCGGACATCGTTCGCGGCCTCGACATCATGATCGTGCGCGAAGCCACCGGCGGCATCTATTTCGGTGAGCCGCGCGGGATCGAGACCCTGCCGGACGGCCAGAAGCGCGGCATCAATACCGAGGTTTATACGACGAGCGAGATCGAGCGTGTCGCCCGCGTCGCCTTCGACCTTGCGCGTCAGCGTCAGGGCCGCGTCTGCAGCGTGGAGAAGGCCAATGTCATGGAGAGCGGGCTGCTATGGCGCCAGACCGTGACGGCGCTGGGTGCGGCTGAATACCCCGATGTGGCCCTGTCCCACATGTATGCCGATAACTGCGCGATGCAGCTGGTGCGAAACCCGCGCCAGTTCGACGTCATCGTCACCGGCAATCTGTTCGGGGATCTGCTGTCCGATCTCGCCTCCATGTGTACCGGCTCCTTGGGCATGCTGCCCTCAGCCACGCTGGGCGCGCCGGACAGCTCCGGCCGGCGCCTGTCGCTCTATGAGCCGATCCATGGCTCGGCGCCCGATATCGCCGGCCAAGGCATCGCCAATCCGCTGGCCCAGACGTTTAGTCTCGCCATGCTGCTGCGCTATTCCTTTGACATGAAGGAAGAGGCGGCCTTGGTCGAACAAGCCTGTCTGGCCGTGCTTGAACAAGGCCTGCGCACGGCGGATATCATGCAGGAAGGCAAGACCCGCGTGACCACCATGGAAATGGGCGCCGCCGTTATGCGCGAGCTGGAAAGGCTGGCGGCCTGACCTGCGTCTGGTGGGGGTCTTTTTTATGACACTGGGGGTTGCAGGACCCCCGCCCTTTCGGTAAATCCCCGCCCACGGCAATGCACCCGTAGCTCAATTGGATAGAGCACCAGACTACGAATCTGGGGGTTAGAGGTTCGAGTCCTCTCGGGTGCGCCACCTTCCTTGATTTTGGATTTTGCATAGTGCTGCAGGATAAATCCTGACAGGCGCATCATTGCGTTATGCAAAATATCATCGCCCCTGTCGCAGCCATGATCGGGCTGCGACGCGCGACGAACCCTTAAGATTTGCGCAGAAACTCCGCCTTCAGCATGAAGCCGCCGGCATCGACCGCATGGTCGCCGCTGCCGATACGGATGTTCTTGAGTTTGGTGCCCACCTTCAGCACCGTCAAAGATCCCTTCACCTTGAGATCCTTGATGACGGTGACGGTATCGCCGCTGGCGAGGATGACGCCATTGGCGTCGCGCACGGCCTCTTCCCCACTCCGCTCCTCTGCCACCTCAGCCGGCCATTCATGGCCGCAGGTGTCGCAGACATGGTTCGAGCCCAGGAGATGCGTCTCCGTCAGGCTGCATTGGGGACAGGCAAGGTCATCGGTGCTCATGCGGCGGACTTAGACCTTTGGCCTAGACCCCACAATCCGTCCTTCAATGAAGCTCAGGGCGAGGGTGCCCGGATCGCGGGCGAGCAATTCGTCCGACCCTGCATCACGCAGTCCTGTAAGGCGTCCGTCGTCCTTAAGGCCGTAATGATGTGCAGGCTGACGAAGATGAGCAGCGCCAGCAGGACCAGCGCCGCCAGGATGCCGCGACGGCTGGCCGAATGCTCCTCCGGCCCGCCATCGGGATCGGAGCGCCAGGGCAGAAACACCTGCCCTATCAGCCAGAGACAATTTAGCATCCTCACCCGACCGACCTCCGTAACCACACGGGACGACCGCACGGCCGCCGCGTCGCGCGGCGGGGTCATCATCCACAGCACAGTCCTCATACCACCGGATGCGCTCACAAACCGATATACTGTCGTGATTTTGAAGCGAAAACCGTCGCCTGGGCCTCGCTCATCACAGGCAGGCCTTCGTCCCGATGGCAGCGGGTGACCGCGCAACACCGTTTCCGATCTGCGGTCCGTCCCGCACCAGGCTTGGCAATCTCTCTTCGGACCGATTCGGCGCATTGTCCAACGGACAAGGCGATCCCTCCGCGGCAAAGCCAAGCGCGTGCGAAAATCGCCCCGGCCCAATCCAATCAAGCCCGTCGAAGCGATGTCTGGTTAAAGTTTTTTGAGAAAAACGGGCTGTCCGCCGACAAATTTCCACACCAACGGGCGAGTTCCGCAATTTGTGAAGGCGGACCCTTTTGCCTTGTCACCAATGTAACTTGCCGACGCGGAAGCCGCCAGCGCATCCTGAGCCTGAGGTCAGCCGCGAAGAGCGACCCAGGGGAATAATTCTATGTATCAGATCAAGGCCTATTGGGACGCGGACAGCCGAATGTGGCTTGGGGCCAGTGACGATTTGCCCAATCTATCGGTTCAAGCTCCGACGATGGAGGATCTGATCGTCGATGTCCGGCAACGGATCCAGGATGTCCTGCCGACCGACGATCATTGGCGCAACCATAACGACCCGATCTCCATCTCCTTCATCGCCAGCCGGTCCGAACAGGTCCAGCGCCGCTATTAGCGGTTGCGGGCGCGGCCGCCACCGAGGACGGACGGCAGCTCCACTCAGGCTGCCAAGCCGCTCATGTGCATGAGGACGAAAGCGATGAAGCCGGTGATGGCGGCAATAGACGCCACGTAAATCCAGCGTTTGGTTTTGCGCATGTTTTGCTCAGAGTTTGTTGACCCAGATCCAGATGAGCGCCCCGCCGATAAAAACGGCGAAAGGCGCCACCATTAGCATCGTCCTGACATCCATCAGAAATCAGCCCTCGGCCCTTGGATCTCGCTACGCTCACCACAAACGGCGGGCAGCGACCGAGATGTAATCTGCCCAGAAATCAGCGAAAGCCTCGTCCCGCGCATGGAAGGCCGGTGTTTTCAGAAAACACACTCATTCTCGGCTTTAGGATTGTTTTTGTTGAATTTTTCTTCTGCACCGCAGCATCCGCAGGGCTTCCATGTGCAGAATTTACCGCGCCAGACACTCGCGCCAGCGCGGGCTGGGCGCGATGGCCAAGCTGGAAGTCGGCGGCGGCGATCCTTAGGCACTTTAACTTCGGAGACCTGCCTTTACCCATACCGCAGCGTGCGTAAGCTCTTCGGACCGCCACGGTTAGGGAGGATCGCCTTGTGTTGGGCCGCCCTGCCCAAACTGGAGGAATGGCCTCTCCCGAGAGTTGTTTGACTTTGGCCTCTGCGGCTCGCGTTGAACAAGCGGATAGGACGTATAACAATCATGCGGAGGAGGACGGCGGTTCCCGCGTTGCGCGCATGCACAGCCCGTAATGCTTAGAATAATCGGGGAAAATCCCGTTACCTTTGGATAGGAAGGCAATGTGCACACACAGGATCGTGATGTGGTGCTTGTAGCTTGCGCGGTTTATGCAAATTGTAACGGATCAGAGACAAGGCTGCGTCGCTGAATGCATCATTACGACAAGCGTCGGTGTCATAAGGCAGGTTAGGTCTTAACGAGAGCAAGCGACCCTTACGGACCAGGACGAACCGATATCGAAATCGATAAGGCTCGTAAAAGGCCAATGGCTCATTCATTTATCCAATTGTTCCGAATGACTGACTAAAACCGGACGGAGAGCGGCGGCTTTGGCGAGATGGACCGTGAGCGGCCCAGGATTTTGGTCGGGCTTATCGCGCGCCAGTCGCAGGCTTCTGCTGTCCGGCGCGGTTCTGCTGCTTGCCATGATGGCAATGATCGGCCTCGCTATCGGAAGCATGCGCCTATCCACGCTGAATCTGGCCCAACACAGCATCGAACGAATCAGCTTTGCCGTCGCGGAACAATCGACCCGTGCCATACAGGGCGTCGATTTGATCCTGACCAATTTGCGTGACGAGGCGGAAAGACGGCACCCAACGCCATCATCCCTCGCGCCGCTGCTGCAAGATCCAGCCTCGAAAATCCGGAGCGACCTCAGAGACGCCGTTCTTCCTCAAGCTGATGGCTTTGCCATCATCGATGCGAAAGGCGATATTCTTGTCCATACATCGGCCTGGCCAGACAGCCTTGATCCCGGGCATGATCATGCTCGCCTGAATTACTTACGAATAAACAACGACAATCATATTTTTATCAGCCTGCCCTTCTGGAATGATTCCCGGCAGGATTGGTTTGTCTATATCGCCCGCCGCATCAACGATGCCGACGGCAATTACAGCGGGGCCGTGATCGGGGTCGTCAGCCTTGGTTATTTCCACAATTTCTATCGCACGCTGGTCGACGACGACCAGTTTGCCGTCACGCTTTTCAATCGCCAGGGCATTACCCTGGCAAGCTATCCTTTGGCGCTGCCCACCGGCCAAAGACCTGCCCGTCTCAGCAAACTCTGGGACCAGGTCGTATTCAGCGGCCAGGAACGCAGCTTCGAAGGGTCGGGGCTGACGGTCCAAGGTCGTCGCCTCATCGCGGTTCGTCCGATCGCCGCCTATCCTCTTGTCGTGAATGTCAGCATCGCCAAGGCCGCAGCACTCGCGACCTGGCAGAAACAGGCCTTGCTCGCCCTGGCTGGCGCCGTCTGTGCCACGCTTTGCACGCTGCTTCTGCTGCGCGCCGTCATGCTGCAGTTGCAGCGGCTGGAACAATCCGAATTCTCGCTCGCAGAACAATCGGCACGACTGGCCACGACCCTTGATCACATCACGGACGGGGTCGTCATGATCGATGCCGAGGACCGCATCTCGGTCTGCAATCAGCGCGTCCTGGAATTGCTGGATCTGCCCGCAGGGCTGATGTCGTCCCGCCCTACGCTGGAAACCGTCCTCGCCTATCACCGCGCGATCGGCGAATACCCCAACGAAGCGGTCGCCGATCATCTGCTGCAACAGCTTCGGGCGCGGACACCGAGTGTTGTCGAGCGACATCGGCCGAATGGCACCATTCTGGAAGTGCAGACCTTGCCGCTGCCGGAGGGCGGGCTAATCCGCACTTACACCGACATTACGGAGCGCCGCCGTTCGGAAGCGCAAATCCGTTACCTCGCCCATCACGATCCGCTGACCCATCTCGCCAATCGCGCTTTATTCCGCGACAGGCTGGAACAGGATATCGCCCGCGCGGATGCGGCCGGTCACCGGCTTGCGCTGCTCTATATCGATCTCGACCGTTTCAAATTCATCAACGACATGCGCGGCCATGAGGCCGGCGACAAGCTTCTGGTCGAAGTCGGACGCCGCATGCGCGCGATCACCAGCACGTCGGAAACGGTCGCCCGCATGGGGGGCGATGAATTTGCCGTCATCCTGCCGCTCGACCGGCCTGGGCGCACCGCTGCCGATCTGGCGAACGGCATTCTGCGCACGCTGCAGCGGCCGATGGAGATGGTCTCGGCCAGCTTTCACGTCAGTCTCTCGATCGGTATCGCGCATTATCCGGACCACGCCGGCAGTGCCGAGGATCTGCTGCGCAATGCCGATATCGCGCTCTATCAGGCGAAGACGGACGGCGTCGGCTTATGGCGGGAGTTCGATGCCACCATGCAAGCGCGTCAGGCCCTGCTGTTCGAGCGCGAACAGGATCTGCGCAATGCCTTGGGGAAGAAGCAATTCACACTCGCCTATCAACCCATTCTCGATACCGGCACCAGACAAAGCGTCGGTTGCGAAGCCCTGCTACGCTGGACCCATCCGACCCATGGCAGCGTTCCGCCGTCTGAATTCGTCGGCCTGATGGAAAAGCTCGGTCTTATCGTCCCGATCGGCCGCTGGGTGTTGGAAACCGCTTGTCTGGAAGCCGTCCATTGGCCCGCGGATACGCATGTCGCGGTCAATCTCTCCCCCATTCAAATGAACGATGAGGGGCTCGTCGACGAAGTCAAAGCCATCCTCATCCGCAGCGGCCTGCCGGCGCACCGGCTGACGCTGGAAGTGACGGAGACAAGCCTGCTGGAAGACAACCCTATCGTGCGCAACACCATGGATGCGCTGCGCGCCATCGGCATCCGTTTCAGCTTGGACGATTTCGGCACCGGCCATTCGGGACTCGGCTATCTGCGCCGTTTCCCTTTCGACGGCATCAAGATCGACAAGCTCTTCATACAGGATATGGTCGAACAGCCGGACGCCGCCGCGATCGTCAATGCTCTGCTCGCCGTCAGCGCCGAACTCAATCTTGATGTCGTCGCCGAAGGGGTGGAGACGGAGGCACAGTATGAGGCGCTCAGGCAGCGCCACTGTCAGTATGTGCAGGGCCATTATTTCGCGAAACCCTTGGCCGACACGGAGGCCCGCCGCTTCATCCTGACGCACCGCACAGCACCAATTCCGCTGTAGAGCAGATCACAGTCAGATGGAATCATCTGACTGTGTGAAGATGCTCGCAAAAACAATAATCTAGAGCGGTATCTGTGAGCGTAAGCGAGCAGGAAACGCTCTAGAGTTTGTCTGATTTTAACTGAAGCTTGTCCCTAATATCGTCATGCCCGGCCCCCGAGCCGGGCATCCATTCGTTGGGGCGCCCAAGGACTGGATGACCGGGTCAAGCCCGGCCATGACGGGGCAAGGGGTCGTTTCCACCTAAACCTGACGGACTCTAGATGCCCAGCGGTGGCTCCGGAATGCCAAGCTCTTCGCGCAGATGACCGAAACGGTCAGGGTCGAGATAACGACCGTCCTCATAAAGCCGTTTGAGCGCGGCCAGGCCCGTCTGCGTGAAGTACGCGCGCTGGCCAAGGTCTTCGGCCGGCATATCGATCAACCCGCGTTCGATCATGGCGCCCAGCACCGGCGGGATCTTGGGCTCGCCCCGCCGCGATCCGCTGGTCCAGAGATTGATGCGGATGCCCTTGGCCAAGGACGGGCGCACACCGAAGGCCGCAGCCAATTCCTGACGAATGAAGCTCCGCTCGGCCGCGGTGAAGGGTACGGCTCCAGGCGGTTGCCTTTCGGTCATCGCGCAATATCTCCAATCAATAGCGCGACCAGGCCGGTCCAGCCGGTCTGGTGAGAGGCACCGAGACCGCGCCCGTCATCGCCATCGAAATATTCGTAGAACAGGGACAGGTCGCGGAAATGCGGGTCGGTCTGTTCCTGCTGGGAATTCCCGATCGCCGCACGGCGGCCAGCTTTATCAGGCAGAAACAGGCGCGCGACGCGGCGCGCCAGTTCGTCGGCGATGTCATTCAGCGTCAGCTCGATGCCGGACCCGACCGGGTATTCGACCTTGAACTCATCCCCGTAATAGGCGTGGAACTGCCGCAGGCTGTCGATGATGAGATAGTTCATCTGCGTCCAGATCGGCCCGCGCCAATTGGAATTGCCGCCGAACAGCCCGGAATGGGATTCGGCCGGCCAATAAGGCAGCGTGAATTCCTGTCCGCCCCAGGCGAAGACATAGGGTTTCTTCTCATGCGCTTTGGACACAGAGCGCACGCCGTAGGGCGACAGAAACTCGTCCTCCGCCAGCATGCGGCGGAGCAGAGACTTCATGCGATGTCCGCGCAACATCGACAGCAAGGACACGCTCTGGACACCCGGCGTTTCCCAGTTCGAGACCAGCGCCGCCAGATCCGGGCGATGCTCCAGGAACCATTTCATCCGCGCCACCATTTCGGGCAGACGCGGCTGGTCGGAATGGCGCACGACTTCGACGGCAAACAGCGGAATCAGGCCGACGATGGTGCGGGCGCGGATGGGAATCTCCTGCCCGCCGGGCAGTTCCAGACGGTCGTAGAAGAATTCGTCCTGCTCGTCCCACAGGCCGCCATGCTTGGCCGCGGCTTCAACGATATAAAGGAAATGCTCGAAATATTTGATCGCCATATCCTGATAGGAAATATCGACGAGAGCGACTTCGATCGAAATCCGCATCAGGTTCAGCGCAGACATGGCCATCCAGGCAGTCGCGTCGGACTGGCTGAGCGTGCCCCCCATCGGCACTGGCGATGAGCGGTCAAAGATGCCGATATTGTCGAGGCCCAGGAAGCCGCCCTGGAAGATATTACGGCCGCCGGCATCGCGCCTATTCACCCACCAGGTGAAGTTGAGCATGAGCTTGTTCAGCATCCGCTTCAGAAATGTATAATCGGCAATACCCGTCTGATCTCGGTCTATCTGAAAGACGCGCCAGGTCGCCCAGCCATGAAGCGGCGGATTGGCATCGCCGAAAGCATATTCATAGGCCGGCAGCTGGCCATTGGGATGCATGTAGTTGTCGCCGACCAGAAGCAGCAATTGCTCCTTCGCGAAATCCGGATCGATCTTCGCCAGCGGCAGACTGTGAAAAGCCAGATCCCAGGACGCGTACCAGGGATATTCCCATTTGTCCGGCATCGAGACGATGTCGGCATTATACATATGGACCCAGTCCGCGTTGCGACCTTGCCAACGGCTTTCCGGCGGCTTTGGCTCGGCCGGGTCGCCCATCAGCCAGGCACGCACGTCGTAGTGGTAGAACTGCTTGGACCACAGCATGCCGGCGAAAGCCTGACGCTGCACAAGCCTGATCTCGGCATCGGTGACATCGGCCTGCACCGCATTGTAGAATTCATCGGCCTCGGCAATGCGCTTGGCAAAGACATCGTCGAAATCCGCGAAAGCAGGCTGTGCCGCTGTATCGGCCGCGCGGAAGCGCAGACGCAGCACCCGCTCCTCGCCCGGCGGCACCGTCATCTCATGCAGCGCCGCGCATTTGGTGCCCCAGCCTTCGGCGCGAACGGCGTCCGTCAGGCCGCCGATGACGTAGTCATGGATCCCGTCCTTGAAGGGGCCGGGCGCGTCCACCTCTCCATAAATGCGGCGGCGATTGGTCTCATTGTCGCAGAACAGAAGCTCGGCCGGCTGGCCGATATCGAGCCGCATCTCCGGCATCTCGGGATGCGTCGCCGAGGCCGCATTGTCCGTCACTGCGCGGATGACCGGCACGTCCGGCCGCGCCGTCCAATCCCAGATATTGCGCGCCCAAAGCTGCGGCAGCACATGCAGGCGGGCCTCATCCGGGCCGCGATTGGCGACCGTCACCCGCATCAGAATGTCATCGGGCCCGGCCTTGGCATATTCGACGAAGACATCGAAGTAGCGGTTCTCGGCGAAAATACCGGTATCGGTCAGCTCGAATTCCGGATCGTCATAGCCGCGCTTGCGGTTTTCCGTGAGCAGCCGTTCATAAGGATAGGTGCTCTGCGGATATTTATAGAGCATCCGCATATAGGAATGCGTCGGCAGCGCATCGAGATAATAATAGAGTTCCTTGACGTCCTCGCCGTGATTGCCCTCCTGGTTCGCCAGGCCAAACAGGCGCTCCTTCAGGATCGCGTCCTGACCGTTCCAGAGGGCGAGGCCAAGGCACCAGTGCAAATTCTGGTCGCCGAAACCAGCAATGCCGTCCTCGCCCCAGCGATAGGCGCGGCTGCGGGACTGATCATGCGTGAAATAGCCCCAGGAATCGCCGTTCGGACTGTAATCCTCCCGCACCGTGCCCCATTGGCGCTCGCTCAGATAAGGGCCCCAGACGCGCCAGGATTTGGACGAACGGGCCGCGATGAGCCTTTTGCCCTCAGCTGTGGCAAAGAGCGCGGCGGGAGAAGAAGGCATGGCGACGCTCCGATCTCGTCCGGGTTGACCTGCTATCGCCCGGACTGCTTCGTTCGTATAACCGGCTGATACGGATCGATAAACAGCGGAGCGCTCGGCTCTGCCTCCTTGCCGAAGGAATAGGCTGTGAGCACTGACCCTAGCTTGCTTGAAGCGACGCCGATCTGGACGGCACGCGCCGTGCTCGGCGAAGGCCCGCTCTGGTCCAAAAGACTGGGACGTGTCTTCTTCGTCGATATCCGCGGAAGCCGCATTCTGTCTTGCGATCTGGCCGGCGAGGCCCAGACCGAATGGGGAATGGAGCATCGCCCGTGCTGGATCATCGAAACGTCACATACCGATCGCTTCCTGGTTGGGCTGGAGCGCAGCATCGTCGTCGCCCGGCTGATCCCCGGCGAACCGGCTGAGATCCTGCACCGGCTGCCAGACGAATTGCCGGAAGGGATGCGTCTGAACGATGCCAAGGCCGGCCCTGACGGTCAGGTCTATTTCGGCAGCATGGACGATGCCGAGGCGGAAGCCTCCGGTCATTTCCTTATCCTGGCCGGTGACGGCCGCATCTCCCGTCTCGATCAGGGCTATACGGTGACGAACGGTCCTGCCGTCAGTCCCGACGGTCGGACCCTGTATCACACCGATTCCCCGGCCCGGACGATCTATGCTTTCGATCGCAGCCAGGACGCCAGCCTGACCGGCAAGCGCGTGTTCATCCGCTTTACCGAGGCCGACGGCTATCCGGACGGCATGACCTGCGATGCCGAGGGCGGTCTTTGGGTCTGCCATTGGGATGGCGGCCGCGTGACGCGCTTCCTGGCTGACGGCACGCGCGACCGGGCCATCGCCCTTCCCGTCTCCCGCGTCACCTCCTGCGCTTTTGCGGGTCCCGGACTGGATCAGCTGGTGATCACCACGGCTGCCTATCAGCGGGATGCGGAGCCGCTGGCCGGTGCCTTATTCGTCGTCACCCCGGGCATTCAGGGCCTTGCCGCGCATCCCGCGGCCTTCACGGGCTAACGCAAAACCCTTATGGCTGCGTCGCGGCCTATCCCTGCCGCGACCAGAGCGAGATAATTTCGGGTTCAATAAGCCTGAAATCTGAATCTCGCTTTCGATCGATAATTTATGAGGTTGGACGATGGCCGGCTCCGCGCTTTATCGCCGAGCGGTCGTGCTTGGGCTGACGATCGCCGTCGGCGCCTTCGCGATTGACATGTACATTCCAGGCTTCGCCGCGATCGCCCGGCAGTTGCATACCGATGCCGGTACCGTGCAGCTCAGCATGACCAGCTTCTTCGTGGCGCTCGCTTTGGGCCAGGTCATCTACGGACCGGTTTCCGATACCTTCGGCCGCAAGCGGCCGAGCTATGTCGGGCTGGTCATCTTCATTATCGCGTCCGTGGGCGCCGCTTTCGCACCCTCCATCCAGTTCCTGATTCTCTCGCGCTTCTTTCAGGGTCTGGGTGCCGCGGCGACGGCCGTCATTCCGATGGCGATCGTGCGGGACGAATATACCGGGCCGGATGCGGCCCGCCTGCTGTCCCTCGCCATGCTGGCGCTCAGTGTCTCGCCGATCCTGGCACCCGTCATGGGCGGGCTGGTCGTGCAATACCTGTCCTGGCGCCTGAACTTTGTCATTCTGATCGTCATCGCCGCCCTGGTGATGGTGATGATCTGGCGCATGCTGCCGGAAACTCTGCCGCCCGAGCGACGCGTCAGCGGGCGGTTGCTGAGCATCCTCTCGACCTATGTCCGGCTGCTGCGGCAGCGGATCTTCATCCTGCCCGTGCTGATCGCGGCCAGCGCGCAGAGCGTGCTCTTTTGCTTCATCTCGGGCTCACCCTTCGTCTTCGTCACGCTGCACCATCTGGCGCCCACGATTTACGGGATGCTGTTTGCCGTCCATGCCATGGTGCTGATCGGTATCAGCCAGTTCAACGCCCCGATGATGCGCTGGTTCGGCACCCGCCGGCTGCTGGGCTTTGCGACCGGAGCGGCGGCCTTGGCCGGGCTGTTGCTCGCCATCCTGGTCTTCTCGGGCATGACCATTCTCTGGCCTTTCGTGGCGCTGACACTCACGCTGTTCCTCTGCCTCGGCCTCATCATGGGCCCGGCCTTCCTGACAGCGATGGAGCCCTTCGGCGCAACCGCAGGGGCGGCCGCCGCGCTGGCTGTCGGTTTGGAATTCACCATGAGTTCGGTGACGACAGCGCTGATGAGCACGGTATCAGACGGCACCGCGCGGCCCATGGTCGCAAGCATGGCCGTCGTTGCCTGCTGCGGCTTCGCGATCTGGTGTGTTTTCATGAAATTAGTGCCACCTGCTGCTCGTTTCCCTTGAAGCCGAGGCCAAGCCACGCGATTTCTATGCTGCGCCATAGAGCGACGAAAAAGGGAAACGCGGCCATGTCCGACACTCAAGACGAAGATCGCCTGCAGCTTATCCGTGAAACCGCCTATGGGCTGTGGGAGCAGGAAGGCTATCCTGAGGGCCGCGAGCATGAATTCTGGCTGCGCGCCGAAAAGATTGTCGATGGCGAGGCTGAGGTCGACGCAGAGAGCGCCGACAGTTTTCCGGCCAGCGACGCGCCGTCCTTCAATCCGTAAGCTTGGCTGAAGACAGGGCGTCCCACGCGTGGGACGCCCTTGTTTGCTAGCCCATCGTAGAATTGAAGGCGCCGCCGTCGAGCAGCAGATTCTGCCCGACGATATAGCCGGCATGGGCCGAGCATAGGAACGCGCAGGCACGGCCGAATTCTTCCGGCTCGCCGAAACGCCCTGTCGGGTTCAGCTGGGCGCGGGCGGCCATCTCCTCCTCAACCGAATGACCGGCATTCTTGGCCGAACCTGCCATGGTCGTGCGCAGCCGATCCGTGGTGAAGGGTCCCGGCAGCAGATTGTTGATCGTCACATTATGCTTGGCCACCTGGCGCGACAGACCACCGACAAATCCGGTGAGCCCGGCACGCGCGCCGTTGCTCATGCCAAGGGCCGCAATCGGGGACTTCACCGAAGCCGAGGTGATGTTGACGATACGACCGAAGCGCCGGCCGATCATGCCGTCGACGACCGCCTTCATCATGGCGATGGGTGAGAGCATATTCGCGTCCAAAGCGCGCACCCAATCGTCCCGCTCCCAGTTACGGAAGTCACCGGGCGGCGGACCGCCGGCATTATTCACCAGAATATCGGGGTTCGGACAAACCGCGAGGGCTGCCGCGCGTCCGGCCTCGGTCGTGATATCCCCAGGGGCGATGTCGATGCGGCCGCCCGTTTCATGAGCAATTGCTCGCGCTGTCTGCAACAGCGTCTCGGCGTCTCGTCCCGTGATCGTGACGTCCACGCCTTCGCGAGCCAAAGCCGTGGCGCAGGCCCGTCCCAGGCCTTTGCTCGCGGCACAAACAATCGCTCGCCGTCCTTTGAGCTCTAAATCCATGACAATCTCTTCTCCAAACTGCGTTGAGACGGTATTGCTGGGGCGAAGGGCCGGCGGCAAGACCGGCTCTGACTATGCGTGCCGGATAAAGACGGACCGTTTTGGGAGAAGTCCATGATAAAACTCAGCAACGCCGCGCTGAGCGAGCTGCCGCCTGGCATCCAATGGGCGGGTTATGACCGCTCGCGCCTGACGGCTGGTATCGTTCACTTCAGCGTGGGGAATTTTCACCGCGCCCATCAGGCCGTCTATCTTGACCGTTTGATCGCTGGCGGCGGCCATGACGACTGGGCGCTCTGCGGGGTCGGGCTGCTCGACGACCCGCGCGAGCGGGCCAAGGCCGCCGCCTTCCCGGCGCAGGATTGCCTCTACACCCTCACCGTCTGCCCGCCCCATGGCGAGCCGGAAATCCACGTCATCGGGTCGATCGTCGAATACCTCTTCGCGCCCGATGATCCAGAAGCGGTCCTGGCGAAGCTCTGCGATCCCGCCATCCGCATCGTCACGATGACGCTGACCGAAGGCGGCTATAATATCGACGACGAAACCCAGGAATTTAAAACCGGCGCGCCGGACATCGTCCACGACCTCGCCAATCCGACGACGCCGCGCACCGCCTTCGGCTATGTCGCGGAAGCGCTGGCCCGCCGCCGGGCTGCTGGCCTGCCCGCCTTCACCGTGCAGTCCTGCGACAATCTTCGCCATAACGGCCATGTCGCCAAAACGGCCTTCGTCGGCTTCGCTCGCGCGCGGGACCCGGAACTGGCCGCCTGGATGGAGCAGGACGTCGACTTCCCGAACAGCATGGTGGACCGCATCACGCCTGCGACCTCGGACGCCGACCGCACGCGTCTGAATACGGCGAGCGATATCGAGGATGAGATCCCGGTCTTCTGCGAGGATTTCATCCAATGGGTGGTGCAGGATCAATTCCGCCTCGGCCGCCCGGCATGGGAAAAAGTCGATGCGCAGATCACCGACGATGTCTGGGCCTATGAGCAGATCAAGCTGCGCATGCTCAACTCCTCGCACAGCATGCTGGCCTTTCCGGGCACCAATGCCGGCTACCGCCTGGTGCATGAGACGGTGGCCGACCCGCTGATCGCGCAGCTGCTGTTCGATTACTGGAACAAGGACGTCATCCCGCTGTTGCAGGCGCCGCCCGGCATGTCGCTGGAAGGCTATCGGGACAAGCTGATGGAGCGCTATTCCAATCCGGCGACGCGGGACCAGACCATCCGCATCGCGACCGACGGCGCGTCGCGCATTCCGATCTTCTCGGGCGACACCATCCGCACGATCCTGGAACAAGGCGGGGATTTCCGCAGGCTTGCCTTCCTGGTGGCAAGCTTCGCTTTCTGCCTGGGCGGCGTGGACGACAAGGGCGTGCATTTCTCGACCCCCGAGCCGCGCCTGTCGGCCGCCGAACATGCGACGGCACAGGACCCTGACCCGATGGCTTTCCTCACCTTGCCGATCTTCGCCGGCCTGGGCATGGAGAGTTCACCGGACTTCGTGGCGACCTTCCAGGAATACCGGGAATCGCTCACCGCCAATGGCACGCTTGGCACGCTGAAAGACGTCCTTGCCGGCTAGGCCGGTATCGTTTCAGGATAAGGCCCGGGATGATGTCCCGGGCCTTTTTTGTTTCCAGGGCTTGGTCTCGCGCCTTGCCTGCTTAACCAAGAATAGCCGGCCCCAAAAATTGGCCGGCAAGGGAGATCGCGTCCATGAATCCATTGGGCATCCACGCCTTCGTCTGGTCGGGTGGGTCGACACCGGATGATCTCAACCGGTCGCTCGATCGCTCGGTCGAGACCGGATACAGCCTCATCGAATTCCCGCGCCTCGATCCGAAAAAGTTCGATGTCCCGGCTTTCGCGAAAAGCCTGGCCGCGCAGCGGATGGGCATTGCCGTCACCATGGGCCTGTCGCCGGCGCATGATATTTCGAGCGAGGATGCCGACACGGTGGCCAAGGGCGAGGCCGTTCTCCGCGAAGCCGTGTCGGTCGCGCGGGATCTGGGCGCCACCAAACTCGGTGGCATTCTATTCTCGGCACACGGCAAATACATGTCGCTGCCGTCCGCCCAAGGGCGACAGAACAGCATCGACACCTTGCGGAAAGTCGCGCGCTACGCGGCCGATGCCGGGGTCACGCTCAACCTCGAAATCGTCAATCGTTTCGAGACCAATCTGTTGAACACGACCGCGCAGGGCTTGCAGTTCATCGCAGAAATCGGTGAGCCGAATGTCTATCTGCATCTCGATACCTTCCATATGAATATCGAGGAGGCGAACCCGGCCGACGCCATTCGCGCGGCAGGCGACCGGCTTGGCTATTTCCATGTCGGCGAAAGCAATCGCGGCTTTCTGGGTGCCGGAACTATCCAGTACTCACCGATCTTCGATGCGCTGCTCGACAACGGCTATACGGATACGATCACCTTCGAATCCTTCTCGTCCGCCGTCGTTGACCGCGATCTTTCGATCATCACCGGCATCTGGCGCAATACCTGGGATGATAATGTGGCTCTGGCGAAACATGCGCGAAGCTTCATCACCGACCACTTGGAAAGTGCGGCGCGCCGTCGCAAAATAACGCGCACACCGTAACTTTACCGAAATGAGACCGCCATGGCCTTGCGCCGCAATCTGGGCCTGGTGGAGGTCATCGGCCTTTCACTGTCGATGATCGCACCGACAACGGCCATGGCGTTCAACGTCACCCTGACGGCCGGCGCCGCCGGGGTGGCAGCCCCCCTCGCCTTCGCGCTCAGCATTCCGGGACTGATCATCGTCGGCCTGTGCTTCGTCGCTTTCGCAAGACGCGTGGCGAGTGCGGGCTCGGCCTATGCCTATATCCGGCAGGAATTCGGCGCGCGCGCCGGTTTCCTGGCCGGCTGGGCCTTGCTGTTGACCTACCTCACCTTCGGCACCGGCATTGCCGTGCTGGTCGGCAGTTTTCTCGATGCGGCGCTGGGCAATTACCATCTCGGCCTGCCGCATTTTTGGATTCTGCACGGCACGCTCGCCATTCTGCTCGGCATCGCCTTTGCCTATCGCGACATGAAACTGGCGACGCGGCTGATGCTGGCGCTGGAGGGGATTTCGGTTCTCGCCATCATCGTGCTCGGGATCCTCGTTCTCGTCTCGGTCGGAAAGACGACCGGCCTGCCGATCACGCCCTTCCTGCCGGATCATCATTTCGGCTGGGCCGGCATCGGCTATGCGCTGGTCTTCGCCGTGCTGTCCTTCGCCGGTTTCGAAAGTGCGACGACTTTGGGCGAGGAAGCGGCCAACCCCGCCCGCGCCATTCCGATCGCGGTGATCGCGACCGTCATCGGTGCCGGCATCTTCTATGTCTTCGCGGCCTATACCCAGGTCATCGGCTTCGGCCTCGACAATATGAAGGGCCTCGCCAATGCGGCGGCCCCGCTCAATACGCTGGCGCTGAAATACGGGTCGCGCGATTTCGCGACCGTGCTCGATCTGGCGACCGCCATCTCCGCCTTCTCCTGCGTCCTCGCCTGCGTCAGCTCGGCCGCGCGCTTGCTGTTTTCGCTGGGACGCGCCGGGTTGGCGCCGGCGCTCGGCGTCGTGAACCCGACCTACGGCACGCCCAGCCGCGCGGTGCTGGCGGTCGGCGCCGTGATGCTGGCGGGTGCGCTAATCCTGGCGCCGCAGATAGGCGCCAATGACTATTACGGCGATATGGGCACGATCGGCGTGCTGGCCCTTATCCTCGTCTATGTCGGCGTGGCGGCCGCGGCCGGGCGCTATGCCTGGCAGCGAAAGAGCCTGGTCTGGGCCTCGTTCGGCCTGCTCGGCACAATCTTCATGCTCTGGCCGCTCTATAATTCCATCTATCCGGTGCCGGCTTTCCCCGGAAACCTCTGGCCCTATCTGGTCATCGCCTATCTTCTGCTCGGCCTTGGCATTCTGGCCTGTCGCCCCGGTCTCGGCCGGTACGTGCTGGAGACCGAATAGGCAGGGCGATTGAGCGCGCAGCATTACCTGCGCGGTCACCATAAGACCGCGATCGACCAAGGCTCGCGGCGGTCAAAAAAAAATCAACTCGACATAGGAACGTTCTCCAGGCAGCCTGCCTGACGAGAGGGACCAGCATGAATAGGTCGGGCAGCCAGTCATCCCTTGCAAAGGGTGATGGAGGGGACGATTTTGACAGTATGGATGAAATCTTAGCCTTAACCGCCAGGGTCGATGGCTTCGACAAGCGCATTGACCGCATGGAGACCAAACTCGATCAGGTCGATACGCGCCTGCGTGCGCTTGAGACAGGGGTGGCCAATATGTCCGGGAAGATCGATGTCCTTACCGGGCAAATCGTCGGGCGCTTGCCGACATGGTGGCAGCTCCCGGCGGTTATCGCGGGAACCGTCGTTTTACTGACGGCGCTGTATGCCGCGGCAAAGCACCTGCATCTTTTCAGCTAGAGTCTGTCCGAACGTGATAAAATCAGATACGAAACTCGTCATCCCGGCCTTGAGCCGGGATCTTCTTACTTGGGCGCCCACGAGAGAAGATCCCCCGTGACAAGCACGGGGATGACGTTGATTAAATGACAACCTGACAAACTTCAGATTTTTTAGGCTTAATATATATTTCGTCATCCGCGCACGCGTTGCGCGGACCTACCCGCCGTGGCGCCCAGACGGCCGCTTGCCTGCATGCAGGGGTAGATGCGCGGCATGAAGCCTCGCACGACGATGAATGCCAAAAAATGGTGCGGACGGCGGGGATCGAACCCGCACTCCCTACTGGGAGGCAGATTTTAAGTCTGCTGCGTCTACCGGTTCCGCCACGTCCACATCCATATCGGCTTGCGCCTCGGGACTACCCTTGAGCGAGGCGCTTCGCGATGTCCAGCCCCATCCGCACCAGATTCTCCGATGCCTCAGGCGTATTGAAGGCATCGTGGGAGGTGAGCGTCACATTCGGCAGGGTCGTCAGCACATCCGCCGCCGGCAGCGGCTCGGTATCGAAGACGTCGAGCGCCGCGTGGCTTATCTGGCCCGATTGCAGGGCCGCGATCATCGCAGCGGTATCGACAACGCCGGCGCGGGCCGTATTGACCAGGATCGCGCCCGGTTTCATCGCCGCGATGCGTTCGGCACTCAGGCTATGACGGGTCTCGTCCGTCAGCAGCAGATGCAGCGACAGCACGTCGCTCTGTGCCAGCAAGGTCGGCAGATCGACGAATTCGACCCCCGGATAGCTGCGCGGCGTGCGGTTCCAGGCGATGACGCGCATGCCGGAGCCGACGGCGATCCGCGCGACTTCGGCCGCGATGCCGCCGAAGCCGTAGAGGCCCAGCGTCTTGCCGGTCAGCTGAATGCCGCCGCCACGCGGCCAAGCGCCGGCCCGCACGCTGCGGTCGAGAAAGGAAATATTGCGCGCCGCCGCCCACATCAGGGCGATCGCATGCTCGCCCACCGCCGTATCGCCGTAACCGCGAATGGTATGGACCTGCAGCCCCAGCGCCTCGATGCCTTCGACATCCATATAAGAGCGCGCGCCGGTACCGAGGAAAATGACATGCTTCAGCCCCACGACCTGCGCCATCGCATCCGTCGGCAGAAAGGTATGGTCGTTGAGCATGAAATCATGACCGGAATAGAGGCCGGGCATCTGCTCCGGCGCGATCACGTCATGCTCATGCACCGTCACATGCGGATCGTCCGCCGTGTAGACCCGTGCGAAAACCTCAGCCAGACCGCCGCTCGCATCCGCATAGATGCCCTTCATACCCGTCTCCCGATCAAAATCCGGGGACAGGCTGCGTCGTCGTGACGTTTTCGGCAAGAGGCCCGCTTTTTCTTGACTGCATCCAGAGGTTGTCGCAAATCTCCCTTTGCACGTCCGGGTGATAGCGCGCTTCCTTCATGTTCAACATCAACTCGGGAGCCATGCGCTCATCGGCCTCGGTGCCTCCGCCCGAGGAAGATTACGTGCCAGCCCCCTACGCCCATACACCCTATGTGCCGCCCCGTTTTGCGACGCGGCCCTTCGAGGCCATGGAGGCGATCGATTACGAGGTGCCCGAACCGCCATTGGAGCGGGTCAGGCGCGCCGGTCGTGGATGGACGCGCCTGCTTCTGCCACTCCTGAAATGGTGCATCCTGATCGGCGTCTGGGGCGGTCTCGCCGTTGCTGTCCTGTTGCTCTGGTTCACCTGGGACCTGCCGAAACCCTCCGCCGGCACCGCGACGCTGCGTCGTCCGTCCCTGGTGCTGACGGATATGAACGGCAAGCTGTTTACCCATTTCGGCGATCTCTCCGGCCAGCCCCTGACGCTGAAAACGGTACCGGCCTATCTGCCGGAAGCGGTCGTGGCGGTCGAAGACCGACGCTTCTGGGACCATGGCGGCCTCGACTTCCTGGGCATGGCGCGCGCGACGGTGGTCGATCTGCTCGCCGGCCGTGTCGTGCAGGGTGGATCGACGCTGACCCAGCAGGTCGCGAAGACGCTGTTCCTCAGCAACGCGCGCACCTTCCGCCGCAAGATGCAGGAACTGCTGCTGACGCTTTGGCTGACGCATCACTTCACGCCGACCGAGATTCTGGAGATCTACCTCAACCGCGTCTATCTGGGGGCCGGCGCCTGGGGCATGGATGCGGCGGCGCTGACCTATTTCGGCGTGCCGGCCAGCCAGTTGAACCTATGGCAGGCGGCGATGCTGGCGGGCCTGCCGCGTGCGCCGTCGCGCTTCAATCCGCTGGCCGACCAGAGTGCGGCGACCGCCCGGACGAAGGAGGTTCTCGCCGCCATGGTCCGCTCGAACTACATCACCCAGGATCAGGCGGATGCGGCGGTCGCTGCCATCAGCTTCGCGCCGCATGCCGTCAGCGGCGACTACTGGTTCTCCTCCTGGGCCGCGCAGCAGGCCGGCCCGATGATCCCGGCGGATACCGATTCCCGACTGGCGACCACCTTCGACCCCAAGCTGCAGGCCGCCGCGCAAGCGGCGCTGACCGATATCCTGGCCGGACCCGGTGCCGCCGCGAATGCCCATCAGGGCGCCGTCGTGGTGCTGGATGCGGCCACGGGGGCCGTGCGCGCCATGGTCGGCGGATCGGGCGGCGGGCATGATTTCTTCAACCGCGCCGTGCTCGCCCGCCGTCAGGCCGGTTCCAGCTTCAAGGCCTTTGTTTGGCTGGCCGCGCTTGAGGCCGGAATGCAGCCGAGCGACATGGTGCTGGACGGGCCGATCCGTATCGGTGATTGGGCGCCGCAGGATTTCGAGCGCCGCTTCCGTGGCCCGGTGACGATGACGGAGGGGCTGGCATTGTCGCTCAATACCGTCTCCGCACGGCTGCTGATGAAGGCCGGCGGCCCGCTGGTGGTGGGCGCCGTCGCGCACCGGTTGGGTGTCACGGACCCGCTGCCGGATAACGCGACGCTGGCGCTCGGCACAGCCAGCGTCGGGCTGCTGGAAATGACCGGCGCCTATGCCACTTTCTTCAACGGCGGCCGGCGTGTGGTGCCGCACGGCATTACCGGGCTTTATGCGGATGGGCATGACCTGGTCGCGGCCCCGCCGCCGGCCACGCCCGTGATCAGCAGCGCTTTGGCGGGGGAGATGCGGCAGATGCTGGGTGCGGTCGTGGCTTACGGCACGGCGACGGCGGCGGCAGTTCCTGGCTATTTCGTCGGCGGCAAGACAGGCACCACACAATCAAGCCGCGACGCCTGGTTCATCGGCGGCGTCGACGGCCATATCATCGGGGTTTGGATCGGCAATGATGACAACAGCCCCATGTCCAAAACCACGACCGGCGGCAGCCTGCCGGCTGCGCTGTTCCACAGTGTCGCCTTGGCGGTGACGGGCCAGTGAAGCGCCGCACCCTCCTCGGCGGGCTCGCTGCCCTGCCCGCGCTGCCTGCCGCAACGGCCGAAGCAGCGCCGGGTTTCGTCGGCGCGAGCCGGAATTTTCGCACCAGCGACGGCGTCAATCTGCATTATATCGACGCCATGCCGGCCAGCGGCGCGGGCGCCGACCATGTCATGGTCTTCATTCCGGGCTGGACCATGCCGGCCTGGATCTTCGCCCCTCAGCTCACCTATTTCGCGCGCTATTGCCGCGTCATCGCGCTTGACCCGCGCGGCCAGGGCGATTCCGAAATCCCCAGCAGCGGCTATACGGCCCAGCGCCGGGGCCAGGATATCGCTGAGCTTCTGGCCGTGATCGGTGTGCCGAAAGTCGTGCTGATCGGCTGGTCGCTGGGGGTGCTGGACAGCCTCGCCTATGTCGCGGCCCATGGCGGCGGCCGGCTGTCAGGCCTCGTGCTGATCGACAATTCGGTCGGCGAGAACCCGCCGCCACGCGCCGAGCCGCAGCCGCGCGGTCGCTATCACAGGCCCCTCCCTTATCCGGTCCAGATGCGGGCCTTCGTGCGCGGCATGTTCCGCACGCCGCAATCCCAGGCCTATCTCGATCGGCTGACCGCGACCTGCCTGATCACGCCTGAGCCCGCCGCGCGCGCTTTGCTGAATTACCAGGTGCCGCGCGTCTTCTGGCGCAATGCGGTTTACGCCGCGCATGTGCCGATCCTCTATGTCGTGCGGCCGCATCTGTCGGGCCAGGCAGCGAACCTCGCCCATAACGACCCTGACGCCGAAAGCGTCATCTTCAGCGATGCCGGCCACGCCCTGTTCGTGGATGACGCCATCCGTTTCAACACCGTGCTCGCGAATTTCCTGCGTCAGAAAGTTTGGATTTGACCTTTTTGCTGCCTTTGCTTCTCGTCTCGCTTGCCTCCACCGGCATCGAGATCGCGCTGACGCGCTATTTCGCCGTCGCCTCCTGGTCCGAATATGGCTACTGGGTCATTTCGATCGTGATGGCGGGTTTCGCCCTCAGCGGTGTCGCCACCGCTTTGCTGCGATCCTGGCTTGAACGGCATAGCGTAAAACTCTTCGCTTTCCTGCCGGGACTGCTCATCCTGTCGGCCGCACTCGGCTATGCGGCGGCGATCCGCAACCCGTTCAATCCGCTGCAGCTGCAGAACCCGGTCACGATCGCGCCGCAGATCCTGTATATCGGTCTCTATTATCTTGAGCTGCTGCCGTTCTTTTTTCTGACCGGGCTGTTCATCAGCCTGTGTTTCGTCAGCGCACCGACGCGGACCACGCGGGTCTATGCCTTCGATCTTTGCGGCGCCGGCCTCGGCGCGCTGATCGTGCTCGGCCTGATGGCCGTGCTGCATCCCTTCAAGCTGATCCCGGCGCTGCTGCTGCCGCTGGCGGCCATGGCCTTCTTCGTGCCGCGCGATGCACACCGCCTCGGCGCCATCATCACAGCGGGACTTTGCCTGATCGCGGGCGAGACTTTGCTGATCGCCGGCGATGTCGCCGACTACAACCAGTTCAAGCCGATCTATGCGCCGCTGCATACGCCCAACGCCCGGATCCGCCAGCAGATCCTGTCGCCGCGCGGTGTCTATTCGCTGCTCGATGACTTTACCGAGCGCGTGGATACCGACCTGTCGAATGACAGCGCCATGATGCATCTGCCCGGCCCGCCGCGCACGCTGGGGCTGTATCGGGACGGTAGCCGCATCGCCGCCATCCCGCGTCCCGGCAAGCTCGATGTCGGTTACGCGCCCGGCACGCTGGCCGCCGCGCCCTATGAGTTGTTGAGCCACCCGCGCGTGCTGGCGATCGGCGACGAAGGCGGCTGGGCGGCAGCGCAAGCCCAGGCACTCGGCGCCGGCAGCATTCTGGCCGACGAGCCGGAGCCCGTCCTGCGCGCGGCCTTGCAGCCTCAGGACAGCGTCACCGTCAGTGGCGAAAGCCCGCTCGCCCTTGTCTCGGACGCGCCGTCCGGAAGATTCGATCTCATCGAACTCTCCGACAATTTCCTGGGCGCGGACCCGGCGGACGCGACCGCCTTCACCTCCGGCGCCATCGCCCTTTACCTGCATGCGCTGAGCGACCAGGGCATGGTTTCCATCCCCGTCTCGATCCGCGATTTTCCGGTCTATGCGCTGCGCATGATGGCGACGATCCGCGCCGGTCTGCTGCAGGCCGGCATCGCCGATCCGGGCGCGCATGTCATCGTCTATCGCTCGGCCTGGAACGTGCGACTGCTGATTGCCAAATCACCCTTCGACAGTGCGCGCATCAAGACCTTGCGCAAATTCTGCGACGACCGTTCCTTCGATGTCTCCTTCTTTCCCGGCATCGATGTCGCGTCGCTACGTGACGATATCTACAACGACCTCCCCGCCATCTCCTTCTCGAAGGGTGAGGTCGAAAGCGGCGGACAGGCCGATGATTCGATCGCCGATGAGGCTGTTGCCGTCATGAACGGCCAACCGACAGATTCGGCACGCGAGTTCGACCTGCGACCGGCGACGCTGGACCGCCCGATGTTCTTCGACATCCTGCGGCTCGATCACTTGGGCACCATCCTGAAGCGGCTCGAAATCCTGCCGCAGCAGGAGTTGGGGCCGCTGATCAATATCGCAGTGCTGGCGCAAGCTTTCGTGGTCGCCCTGATCGTGCTGCTGCTGCCGCTGGCCGCACCCCGCCGCATCGGCCGTGCGCGCGCGCCGATCGGCCGCGCGCTGCTCTATTTCCCGGCCCTCGGCCTCGGCTATCTGTTCATCGAAATCGCGCTGATCGGCGAGGCCAGCCTTTATCTCGACGATGTCACGACGGCCTTCGCGCTGGTGCTGTCCGGCATGCTGATCTTCTCCGGTCTCGGTAGCATGGCAGCGAACCGGATGCGGTTGCGCTTCGCCTGGCTTGTGATCCTGGCGCTGCTGATCCTGACGCTGGTCGCATTGCCCGCCATCATGCTGGCTACAATCGGCTGGCCGATGCCGCTGCGTCTGCTGGTTCTGCTGATCCTGCTGGCGCCGCTGTCGCTCGCCCTGGGCCAGCCCTTCCCCATGGGCTTGGGCGAGGCTGGGAAAACGGGCGCTGGCTTCCTGCCCTGGGCCTGGGCGCTGAACGGCGCCTTCTCCGTCATCGCCACGCCGCTCGCCAATCTGATCGCGACGGAGCTCGGCTTCCGTTGGCTGATCCTCGCGGCCTTGCTGCTCTATGGTGTCGCCTGGCTCAGCTTTCCGAAAACGGCAGATGCCCAGCCTGCCGCCTAATCCTGCGGCAGCGGGCGGCCTTTGGTCTCCGGCATCAGCGCCATGGCGATCACGCCCAGAATGCCGGAACCGATCATATACCAGGCCGGCGACAGCGGGTCGCCGCTGACGCCGATCAACCAGGCGAGCACGAATTGCGTCGTGCCGCCGAAAACCGTCACCGCAAAAGCGTAAGCCGTGGACAGGCCCGAGGCGCGGACGCTCGTCGGCAGCAGCTCGGGAATGGCGACGATGGCCGCCGCCGAACTCAGCGAACCCAAAGCCGACATCAACCCGGTCGTGATCAGCAAGGTCCAGATCGACGGATGACCGATCAGGAACACGAAGGCCGGATAGATCGCGAGGATCAGCACGATGCGCGGTACCAGCATCACGATCTTGCGGCCGTAACGATCGGCGAGCCAGCCGCCCAGCAGGGCGAAGATGATGGTGGTGAGACCGCCGATGAGCGGCGCGGTGATGGCCGACGGCGCCTTCAGCTTCAGCGCCGTCTCCCCATAGGTCGTCATATAGAGCCCGACATAGGTTGAGATGGTGCTCGTCATGATGGCGATCAGGCCAAGGAACAGCGGCCAGGGATGGCCCGACAGCAGATTGGTGAGAACGCGTGCTGCGCTCTGGCGGTGCGTGCGATCGCTGATCTGTGCCGATTCCGGGAGGCGCTGCCGGATGTAAAGGCCACCGGGGATGATGGTGAGGCCAAGCAGCAGGGCCACCCGCCAGCCCCATTCGGTCATCGCCTCCGACGACAGGGCATGCGCGAGCGTGAAACCGACGATACCGGCGGCGAGCAGCGCACAGCCCTGGCTCGCGATCTGCCAGGACGCCAAGCGCGCACGCCGGTCATCCGGCGCCACCTCGATCAGATAGCTGGTCGCGGGCCCGACCTCCCCGCCCAGCGCGAAACCTTGCAGCAGACGCGCGGCGACCACGATGACGGGCGCGGCATAGCCGATGACGGCAAAGGGCGGCGTCAGCGCCAGCATCAGCATGCCGACCGCCATCAGGGCGATGGTCAGCATCATCGCGGGCTTGCGGCCGGCATGATCCGCGAAGGCACCGATCACCAGCCCGCCCAGCGGACGGGTGCAGAAGCCGACGCCGAAAGTCGCGACCGAAATCAGCAGCGAGACCACCGGATCATGCGCCGGGAAAAAGCTGCGCCCGATGGCGACCGCGAAAAAAGTATAGGTCGTGAAATCGTAGAATTCGAGCGCATTGCCGAGCACGCAGGCAAAGACCGTGGCCGCAGGAAGCGCTGCCTTTTGGTTCGCGGTCGAGTCGGTCGATCCCGGAGGTGAGGGCAGCGGCGAGGAATGCGGCATCGGCAGTACAGGCTCCGTATCCATGCCCGGACTGGATGCCCAGAGCGCTATCACCACTTAACCCGAAACGGGCTCGCCTCAAGAGCCGGGGGCGAATCGATTCCCCACCCCAAGATATGGGCGGAACCCTGGCTTACTGCCCCATGATCTAGTGGAAGATTCGAAAAACCGTTGACCTTTGCTCAGGCCAGGGATACCCGTCGAGTGTGACAACGCTATCCCGCACCCGCCCCAATCTACGCGTCCGAGGCCGTTCTTTCATGGCCTTCGTGCTGTCGCCTGATGCGCCGCTGCGCAATTGGCTGGCCGAGCTTGACGCCCAAATCGAACGATCGGCGACCTTTTTTGCCGGGCGACCGATCGTGGTCGACCTCTCCGGCATCCCGGACAGCGACCCCGATCTGGACACCCTGTTCGATGAGTTGCGCAGCCGCGGCATTCGCATCATCGGGGCGGAAGGCGCTGACGGGCTGACGCCCGCTTTGCAATCCGTCGGCGGCCCGCTGATCGGCGGCCGGCCGCTCGGCCTTTATGAAGTGCCGGATGATCCGCCGGACGAACCGCCCGCGCCGGAACCGACATCGATGGTGCTGGACGAGCCCGTGCGCTCCGGCCAGACCATTTTGTTTCCGCAGGGCGATCTGACGATCAACGGGTCCGTTGCATCGGGTGCCGAGATCATGGCCGGCGGATCGATCCATGTTTATGGCGCGTTGCGGGGCCGGGCGATTGCCGGGGTGACCGGTAACCAGCAGGCCCGGATTTTTTGCAAAAAGCTCGACGCCGAACTCATTTCGATCGACGGCCTCTATATGACGGCCGAAGACATGGACAGCTTTAGAGGCAAGTCTATTCAGGCGCGCCTTGAGGGTTCCTCCATCATCATTACCGAGATCAGCTAGTTTTTCAGCTGAACCCGGGCGACGCGCATAGGGGTAAAGGCATGTCCAAAGTTCTCGTGGTGACCTCGGGCAAAGGTGGCGTGGGCAAGACGACGTCCACCGCTGCCCTCGGCGCTGCCCTGGCCAAGGCGGGTAAGAATGTCGTCGTCGTCGATTTCGACGTCGGCCTGCGCAATCTCGACATCGTGATGGGCGCGGAACGCCGCGTCGTTTTCGACATGATCAACGTCATCCAGGGCGATGCGAAACTGTCCCAGGCGCTGATCCGCGACAAGCGGGTGGAGACGCTCTCCATCCTTCCCGCCTCGCAGACGCGGGACAAGGACGCGCTGACCAGCGAAGGCGTGGAAAAGATCATCGCCGAGCTGCGCGAGAAGTTCGACTGGGTGATCTGCGATAGCCCCGCCGGGATCGAACGTGGCGCCACGCTCGCCATGCATCACGCCGATGTCGCCGTCATCGTCACTAACCCTGAAGTCTCCTCCGTCCGCGACAGCGACCGCATCATCGGCCTGCTGGACAGCAAGACCGAGCGCGCGGCGAAGGGGGAGCGGATCGAGAAACATCTGCTGCTGACCCGGTATGACCCGGTTCGTGCCGCCCGCGGCGACATGCTGAAGACCGAGGATGTGCTGGAGATTCTCTCCATCCCGCTGCTCGGCATCATCCCGGAAAGCCCGGAAGTCCTGCGCGCGTCCAACCTGGGCACGCCGGTCGTCCTGTCCAACCCGGACGCCGCACCGTCCCGCGCCTATGCCGACGCCGCCCGCCGCCTGATGGGCGAGCAGGTGCCGATGACGGTGCCCGGTGAGAAGACGGGTTTCCTGACCAAGCTATTCGGTAGGAGGGTTGCATGAGCTTTTTCAGCTTTCTAAGCCGGAAGCCGACTGCCGCTATCGCCCGCGACCGCCTGCAGATCCTCCTCGCGCATGAACGCGGGACCTTGGGCGGCAATAGCGACCTGGTGGCCATTTTGCAGGAGGAAATCCTGGCGGTCATCGCCAAGCATGTCTCCGTCGAACGCGAAAAGGTCCAGATCAAGCTCGACCGCGGCGATAGTTTCTCGACGCTTGAGATCGGCATTGAGATTCCGCCCGGTCTCGCGGAAAAGCAGGCTTCATTGAAACGGGCCGCTCTCCGGGCGTCCTGAGACGCTCGTGATGGGAGGCTGCCTGCATGTCTTTGTTGCCGGACACCGACACCGAAGCCAAGCCGCCGGTCACGACCTTCGGGCCTGATTTCCCGTTCGATTACGACCGCTGGATTTCCCATCCCGCAGGGTTAGGGCGCTTGCCCGATGCCGAACTAGGGCAGGAAGTCGCCGTCATCGGCGCAGGTCTTGCCGGTATCGTCGCGGCGCATGAGCTGATGAAGCTCGGCTTTAAGCCCGTCATCTACGAATCCTCCCGCATGGGCGGGCGCCTGCGCTCGGAACCCTTTAGCGGCGCCGATGGCGTCTTCGCCGAATTGGGCGGCATGCGCTTCCCGATCTCCTCGACCGGGCTGTATCATTACATCGGTCAGGTCGGGATCGAGACAAAACCCTTTCCCAATCCGCTGGATGAAGCGACGCCTTCGACCCTGATCGATCTCGAATCCGAGCAATTCTATGTCGAAGGCGCCGGCAAGGGTGAGCTTCCCCCGTTATTGCGCGAGGTGTCCGAAGCCTGGTCCGAGGCGCTTGAGGGCGGCGCCGATTTCACTGCCCTGCAGACCGCCGTTCGCACGCGTGATGTCGCGGCCTTGAAAGCGGTCTGGAACAAGCTTGTGCCACTTTGGGACGAGCGGACCTTCTATGATTTCGTCGCCTCCTCCCGGAGCTTCGCCCAGAAATCCTTCCGCCACCGCGAGGTTTTCGGGCAGGTCGGTTTCGGCACCGGCGGCTGGGACAGCGATTTCCCCAATTCCATGCTGGAAATCCTGCGCGTGGTGGTGACGGCGCAGGACGAGAACCAGCGCATGATGGTAGGCGGCGCCGAGCAACTGCCCCGACGCCTGTGGCAGCTGGCACCGACGACGCTGGCCCATTGGCCGGCGGGCACATCCCTCGCCTCGCTCCATGCCGGCGCGCCGCGACCGG
The DNA here is from genome assembly GCF_020621385.1 of Acidisoma cellulosilyticum. Taxonomy (GTDB): domain Bacteria; phylum Pseudomonadota; class Alphaproteobacteria; order Acetobacterales; family Acetobacteraceae; genus Acidisoma; species Acidisoma cellulosilyticum. Next base: position 751,417 of record NZ_JAESVA010000001.1, read on the forward strand.
GTGTCACCCGGATCGCGCGGGATGAGGGCGGCGCGATCGCCATCACGGATCGCTGGGGCGACACGCGCCGCTACAAGGCTGCCATCGTCACCTGCCATTCCTGGCTGCTGACGACCCATATCGATTGCGACGAGAGCCTGTTCTCCCAAAAGCTTTGGATGGCCCTGGACCGCACCCGCTACATGCAATCCGCCAAGACCTTCGTCATGGTCGACAAGCCCTTCTGGACCGAACGGGACGAAAAAACCGGCCGCTACAAGATGAGCATGACGCTGACGGATCGCATCACCCGCGGCACCTATCTGTTCGACAATGGGCCGGACAAGCCCTCGGTCATCTGCCTCTCCTATTCCTGGATGTCGGATGCGATGAAGGTGCTGCCGCTGGACGCCGAACGGCGGGTGCGGCTGATGCTGGCGGCTCTGCAGAAAGTCTATCCCGGCGTCGATATCGCATCCCATATCATCGGTGAGCCGATTACGGTGTCCTGGGAGAGCGACCCGAATTTCCTTGGCGCCTTCAAAGGCGCGTTGCCCGGCCATTATCGCTACAATCGCCAGATGTTCTGCCACTTCATGCAGGACAGCATGCCGGACGCCGAGCGCGGGCTGTTCCTGGCCGGCGACGGCATTTCCTTCACGCCCGGCTGGGCGGAAGGCGCGGTGCAGACGGCGCTCAACACCGTCTGGGGCGTGCTGCATCAATTCGGCGGCAAAACGCTGACCGAGAACCCCGGTCCAGGCGATGTCTTCGACGCCATCGCGCCAATCGACTTGCCAAATTGAGCCAAGCCCTCATCTGCCTAGGGAAGTTTACTTAGGGTAATCCCGGCCGCGGCCTATGCTGCGCGCTCTGCAGGCGTGAGGCTTCGTAAGCATGGACCACAGTTTTCTTTCCGATGACGAAGCGATCCCCTGCGCTGGCCTGGGACGGGATCTGCGGCGTGTCGGCGCCCATCCCGATCATTGGTATCCGCTCGCCTGGTCGCGCGAATTGAAGGCCGGAAAGACATTGGCCGTGCGTTTCGCGGACAAGCCGATCGTGCTGGCCCGGCCCAAGGACGCGGCCAGACCTGTCTTTGCGCTGGAGGATCGCTGCGCCCATCGCCAGGTACCGTTGAGCCAGGGACTGGTCGAAGGCTGCGCCATTCGCTGCGGCTATCACGGCTGGGCCTATGACCAGTCCGGCCAATGCACGGACGTGCCCTATCTGGGCAAGGGCAAGCTGCCCAATGGCGTGCGCGCCTATCCGGTCCAGGAGAAAGAGGGCCTTATTCTGGTCTTTCCCGGCGATCCGGCGCTGGCCGCGACCACACCCTTGCCGGCCTTAGGGTCGGTCGCCAACCCCGCCTACAAGACCCGCCGCTTCGGCCAGATCGTCGGCTGCCACTACACCTTCATGCATGAGAACCTGATGGACATGAACCATCAGTTCCTGCACCGCAAGCAGATGGGCCAGATGCGCCCGCGCTTCCTGGGTCAGGCGCAAGGCGAGGATTGGGTGGAGGCGCGCTACAGCTTCGCCCGCACGGACGGCAAGCAGCCCTGGGGCGAGGCCGCGATCTTCGGCCAGCGGCGCGGCACGCAGGCCGAGTTCGCGGATAAGGATGTCATGACCATCCGCACCGAATATCCCTATCAGACGCTGCGCATCCGCACGAAGGATGCGACCCCGGTCATGGATCTTTGGATCGCCTATGTGCCGCAGGACAGCGAGCAGCGCACCAACCGCACCTTCGGCCTGCTCTCCATCCACAAGCCGAAAATCCCCGGCATTCTGGAAGCGGCCTGGCCGCTGCTGATCCTGTTTACCGAGCGCATCTTCAAGGAAGACCGCGAAATCGTGGAACAGGAACAGGCCGCGCATGACATGCAGGGCCGCGACCTCAATCAGGAAGTCTTCCCGGTCATCCGCAATCTGCGTGCTTTGCTGATGGAGCGCGGCACGCCCGAGGATGTGCCCCGCGCCGTCAGCCGCGCACCCTCACTCGAACGCGTGGTCGAATAGGGCGTAGCTGCCGCCGCCGGCATGGGTGCTGCGGTACGGCATGTCCTTCCGGTGATTGATACCGGAATAATGCGTGATGAGGGATTTGCGCGGCATACGCGGAACGTTTGCGACGGACCCGCGGTGCATCAGCATGCCGTGCCAGATCAGAACATCGCCCTTCTTGCCGAGGAATTGCCGCACCGGCAGGCCCGTCTCCACGACCTGACGGTCGACGGCCGGGGTGATGAAGCGTTCGGCATATTTCTCCCAGGAATTATGCCCGGTCAGCGCCTCTTTCCGCTGCAATTCGTCATCGGTCAGATAGGCCAAGACCTTTTCGCGCCGCAGCAAGGGCCAGCGATGCGAGCCCGGCAGATATTCGAAAGGCCCGCTGTCGGGATGGATCTCGTCCAGCGCGATCCAGACGGCGGTGTACCAACTCGCGACATGGGGCGGGTTCAGATAATCGTCCTGATGCCAGGCCCTGGCCGTGCTGATCCAGCCGGTGAGCGCGAGATGCAGCATCATCGGTTCGCCGATCAGGCTCTGCATGATCTTCATGAGCGGCGGATAGAGGGCCAGGTCGCGCAGTTCCGGCACATGCAGATAGGGTGTGGCCTTCAGCCAACCGTGATCCGCGATGGGCGCACGCCGGGCAATATAGGCGTCCACAAGATCATCGGGCAGGAAGCCCTTGAGTTCGACCACACCCTGCTCGTGCCAGCTGCGTTGATAAGGCGTCAGCTTGGACAGATCGACGCCCGGCTGGTCGAGCGGCGGCAGTCTTGCCGGGTCCATGGGTTCTGAGAGATCGGCAAAGCTGATCGGGCGACCGTCGGGATGCGGCCCGGCATAGGGCACCGGACGCCTGAAACTGGCCGGTGGCTTTATCAGCCGAGAGCGGCGCAACCCGCACCGCCGCAGCAATTGGCGGACGCGCCATTTCAGATTGGCCATAACGAATCCTCTCTGCTGGCCCTTAATCCTGCCCAGAACAAAAACGACGGGCCCGAAGACGCGCCTTAACCCGGTCCTAGAGTTTGTCTGATTTTAACTGAAGCTTGTCCCTAATATCGTCATGCCCGGCCCCAGAGCCGGGCATCCATTCGTTGGGGCGCCCAAGGACTGGATGACCGGGTCAAGCCCGGCCATGACGGGGCAAGGGGTCGTTTCCAACTAAACCTGACGGACTCTAGCCGAAAGGATGGTCGAACAGGGCGTAAGTTCCGCCGCCCTCATGCTGCTTCCGCTTGGCCATGTCAGGCCGATGATTGATGCCGGAATAATGGGTGATGAGCGATTTGCGCGGCATGAGCGGAACATTCGCCACGGACCCGCGATGCATCAGCGCGCCGTGCCAGATCAGCACATCCCCCTTCTTGCCCAGGAATTGCCGGATCGGCAGACCGGATTCCGCGACCTTGCGATCGACCGCCGGGGTCACGAAGCGTTCGGCATAGCGCTCCCAGGAATTGTGCCCGGTCAGCTTTTCCTTCCGCTGCAATTCCTCATCGGTCAGATGGGTCATGACGACGTCCCGGCGCAGAAGCGGCCAGCGATGCGAGCCCGGAAGATATTCGAAAGGTCCGCTGTCGGGATGGATGTCATCCAACGCGATCCAGACGGCCGTGTACCAGCTCGCGACATGGGGCGGGTTCAGATAATCGTCCTGATGCCAGGCCCTGGCGGTGCTGATCCAGCCCGTAAGCGCGAGATGCAGCATCAGGGGCTCGCTGATCAGGCTTTCCATGACGGCCATGAGCGGCGGATACATGGCGAGGTCGCGCAGAGACGGCACATGAAGATAGGGGGTCGGCTGCAGCCAGCCGAGATGGTCGAGTTTCGAGCGCTCGGCGACATAGGCATCGACCAGGTCGTCGGGCAGGAAGCCTTTCAGCTCGACCGCACCATCCTGCCACCAGCTCCGCTGTTCGGGCGTGAGAGAAGGCAGATCAACGCCGGGCCTGTCCAGCGGCGGCAGCTGCGCCGGGTCCATATATTCCGCGAGTTCATCAAAACTGACGGGGTTCCCGTCCGGTCGCGGCGCTGCATAGGGCACGGGCCGGACATAGACAGGCGGCTTCGGTGTCGGGATCGGCCGCAACCCGGTCTGATGCAGAAACTGTCGGACGGTGGACCGCAAGGAAGCCATGGGCGAAAACCTTCACTCTGGATTGGCGGACCCTAGCGTCGGGACCCCCGCCTCATCAACACCCGGCAACAACTTTGGCATGGTACGCAGACGGACCGCAGCCCAGGCCGCAGCTTCCGCCAAGATGGCATCGGGGTCCTTGGCCAAACGCTCGACCTCGGGCAACAAAGCCGGATCGCCGCTATTCCCGATCGCTATCGCAACATTGCGCAGAAAACGGTCACGTCCGATGCGTTTGACAGGCGACCCCGCAAACCTGGCGCGAAAGCCTGCATCATCAAGACGCGACAGGTCGCGCAACGCAGGCGCTTCCAGATCGGCGCGGGCAGCGAGCTTCGCCTCGCGTCCTGCTTGCGCGAAACGATTCCACGGGCAGACGGCCAGGCAATCGTCGCAGCCATAGATGCGATTGCCTAAAGCTTCGCGGAATTCCTCGGGGATCGGGCCTTTATGCTCGATCGTCAGATAGCTGATGCAGCGTGTCGGCTGCAGCGTGTAGGGCGCGGTGATGGCCTCGGTCGGGCAGGCATCGATGCAGCGCCGACATGAGCCGCACCGGTCATCGTGAGAGCTGTCCGGTGACAGATCAAGTGTCGTATAAATTTCACCCAAAAACAGCCAGGAGCCGTGTTTGCGGGAGACGAGATTGGTGTGCTTGCCCTGCCAACCGAGCCCAGCTTGCTGCGCCAGCGGCTTTTCCATCACCGGCGCGGTATCGACAAAGACTTTCACCTGCGGCGTGCGCTCCCCCGCACGCGAAAGGACAAACTGCGCGAGGTGCTTCAGCTTTCCTTTGATAATGTCGTGATAGTCCCGGTTGCGGGCATAGACCGAAATATTGCCAGCCGTCTTATGGCCGAGCGTTGCCAGCGCATCGCCTTCCGGTGCGTAGCTCATGCCGAGAGAGATGACGCTGCGGACCTCTGGCCAAAGCCCGCGCGGGTCCGCGCGCTGCGCCATCCGCTCCGCCATCCAGCCCATCTCACCGTGATGGCCGGCGGACACGAGTTCGGCCAGACGCGCGCCCGCGGAAGGGGGCAGTTCAGCCCGCGCGAAACCCACCGCATCGAAGCCGAGCGCCTGCGCCTTGACGCGGATCTCGGCCTCAATGTCGGTGCGCGGCGTCATCCCCGGCCGCGATAGGTCGGCACGCCCTGGTCAGGCAGGAACACGCCCTCGGGCGGCTTGCCGGTCTGGTAAAACACGTCGATCGGAATGCCACCGCGCGGATACCAATAGGCGCCGATACGCAGCCAGCGCGGCGACAGCAGATCGATCAACCGCTGCGCGATCATCATGCTGCAGGCTTCATGAAAGGCGCCGTGATTGCGGAAGCTGGTCAGGAACAGCTTCAGCGACTTGCTCTCCACCAGCCATTCGCCGGGAATATAGTCGATAACGATATGGGCGAAGTCCGGCTGGCCCGTCATCGGGCAAAGCGAGGTGAATTCCGGCGCGGTAAAGCGCACGACGTAGTCCTGCCCCTGGTTCGGCGCGGGCACGCGTTCCAGCAGCGCATCCTCCGGCCGATCGGCCGGGCGCGCGTCCTGGCCAAGCTGCGTCAGACCCTCGTAGATCGATTCAGCCTTGGGCGACTTAGCCATCGTTCTGGTCTCCTTCCGCCCAACGGGCGCGGACGTCCGCGATATAGGCGTCGAGCCGTCCTTCGATAATGGCCGCACGGGCACCGGCGACCAGCGTTTGATAATAGGTCAGATTATGCCAGGTCAGCAGCATCGGCCCGAGCATTTCTTCCGCCCGGAACAGATGATGCAAATAGCCGCGCACATGGCGCTGACAGCCGAGGCAGGCGCAACCTGGGTCCAGCGGCTTGCCGTCATCGGCGAAGCGCGCGTTGCGCATGTTCAGAATGCCGCGCGACGTAAAGGCGCGGCCGGTGCGGCCCGCCCGCGTCGGCATGACGCAATCGAACATGTCGATGCCGCGCGCGATGGAGCCGAGCAGATCGTCCGGCGTGCCAACGCCCATCAGATAGCGCGGCTTGTCGGCGGGCATGATGTCCCAGGTCGCCTCGATCATGGCGAACATCATCTCCTGCCCTTCGCCGACCGCGAGGCCACCAAGCGCATAGCCCTCGAAGCCGATTTCCATCAGCGCCTCGATCGAGCGACGACGGAGATCGGGGAAGACGCTGCCCTGCACGATGCCGAACAGCCCGTAACCGTCACGCGGCACGAAAGCCGCGCGCGACAGGCCGGCCCAGCGCATGGACATTTCCATCGACGACTTGGCCTGTTCCTCCGTCACCGGAAAGGGCGGGCATTCGTCCAGCACCATGGTGATGGTCGCGTCCAGCTTGTGCTGGATCTGCACCGAGATCGCGGGCGTCAGCCGGTGCTTCGATCCGTCGAGATGGGATTGAAAGGTCACGCCGTCGGCGTCGAGCTTGCGCAGCCCCGCCAGCGACATGACCTGGAAACCGCCACTGTCGGTCAGAATCGGGCCCGACCAGTCCATCAGCTTATGCAGACCGCCGAAGGACGCGACCTTGTCCGCGCCCGGACGCAGCATGAGGTGATAGGTATTGCCGAGCACGATGCCGGCGCCGGTGGAACGCACGGCATCCGCCGTCATGCCCTTCACCGTCGCCGCCGTGCCGACCGGCATGAAGGTCGGGGTCGGCACATCGCCATGCGCGGTCTTCAGCGTGCCGGCGCGGGCATAGCCGTCACTCGCCGCTTTTTCCCAGGTCAGGCTCATGCCGCGCGCTCCAGCAAGGACGCATCGCCATAGGAGAAGAAGCGATAGCCTTGGCGTATGGCGTGGTCATAAGCGCTGCCCATGCGCTCCCGCCCCGCGAAAGCGGAGACGAGCATGAACAGCGTGGAACGCGGCAGGTGAAAATTGGTCATGAGCCGATCGACGATACGGAATTGATAGCCGGGAAGAATGAAGATGCTGGTGTCGCCCGCGAAAGCGCCGAGCGTGCCGTCCGCTGACGCCGCACTTTCCAGCAGGCGCAGGCTGGTGGTGCCGATAGCGACGACGCGGCCGCCGCCAGCCCGCGTGCGGTTGATAAGATCGGCGGTCTCAGCCGTCACGATGCCGCGCTCGGCATGCATGCGATGCTCGGTCACGTCATCGACGCGCACGGGCAGAAAGGTACCGACGCCGACATGCAGCGTGACGGTCGCACGTTTCACGCCACGCGCATCGAGCGCCGCCAGCAATGCGGGGGTGAAATGCAGCCCCGCCGTGGGGGCGGCGACCGCGCCATCCGGCTGGGCGAAAACGGTCTGATAGTCAGACGTGTCCTCCGGAGTCGGGCCGTCCGGCCGCTCGATATAGGGCGGCAAAGCCAATGCACCGGCCTGGGCCAGGGCGTGGGCGAAGGCATCCCCCTCTCGGTCGAAGCGCAGCGCGATGCTGCCATCCGCCCGGCGGTCGGCGACGGTCGCGGTTAGATCAGCGCCGTCGAAATCCAGCCGGTCGCCGTCATGCAGCCGCTTGGCGTTGCGGGCCAGCGCCTGCCAGGTGCCGTCGGCCAGCGGACGGTCCAGCGTGATGCCGATTCGCGCCTCACCGCGCTTGGCGGAAAGCTGGGCCGGGATGACGCGCGTATCATTGGCGACCAGGATATCGCCGGGCTGCAGCAGCCCGGGCAGGTCGCGCACGCTATGGTCGCCGAGCGCCGACGCGGTGACGTGCAGCAGCTTGGCCGCGTCGCGCGGCTTGACCGGGTGATGGGCGATGGACCCCGGCGGCAGATCGAAATCGAAATCGGAGAGGCGCACGGATGATCAGTCTTCGAGGTAGGAGGCGATCTCGATGAGATTGCCGTCCGGATCGCGGCAATAGACGGAACTCATCGGACCCAAGGCGCCCAGGCGTGGCACCGGCCCCTTCTCCACCGTCACACCGCAGCCAACCAGATGGCTGATGATGTCTTCGGTACCGACGCCGGTGATGAAGCAGATGGAGGCCGTGCCCGGACCCGCAGCCGCACCCGTATTCGTCGGGTCTTCGGACGCGGTGTAGAGGTTGATCTTCTGGCCGCCGAATTTGAGCGCGGTGCGGCCTTCCTGACCGAATTCCTCACGCTCCATGCCCAGCACGCGCTGAAACCAGGAGGCCGCGATTTCGACATCGCTGCAGGTGAGCGAGATATGATCAATCCGGTCGATGGTAAAACGCATGCCTCAAAGCCCTTCGATACGGGTGCCGGCAAAGCGGCTGAGCGCGGGCCATAGCGGAATAAGGCTGATGAGGGAATGTTTGGGGCGCGGGGCAGCATGTCCGCCTCCAAAAGCCTTGCTGAAATGTAGCTATGAGCGTAGCTACAACAAGGCTCCATCGGCAAAGGTTCCAGGATGGACATCGAATGGGATGAGGCCAAGCGGCGCAGCAATATCGCGAAGCATGGTCTCGATTTCATCGATGCCGATTTGATATTCCTCGGCGAGCATAAAATCGCCCAAGCACGGACAGTCAGCTGCGAAGAACGCTGGCTAGCGACCGGAATGATCCATGGCTTACGTGCTGCGGTGATCTTCACCATGCGCGGGCAGACAGTCCGGATCATCTCATTGCGGAGATCAAGACATGGCGAATGACGAAAACATCGTGAGATATACATCGGCCGAGCTAAAAGCGATGCGCGAGCGCGGCGAAAGCCAGACCGAATGGGAGCGCGTCCGTGCCAAGACGGAAGAACAACTAGCGCGTGATATCGCGTCTGATCCCGATTGGGCGGATATTCCGCGCGATTGGATGAAAGATGCCATCGCGGTCATGCCTGGACCGAAGCAACTGCTGTCGCTCCGGCTGGATCAGGACGTGGTGCAATGGTTCCGGGACCAGGGCCCAGGCTATCAGACGCGCATTAACGCCGTGCTGCGCGCCTTCGTGCAGGATCAAACCAAACGGCGCGCCTAGGCAGCACGACGCGACAAGCCTTATTCCTTGGGCGGCGACCGGCGGCGGAAGGCATCCAGGCTGACCACCTGCGGCGTCTCGGAAACCTCGGGGACAACCGGGGCGTCTTCGATCTCGCTCTCGACCTCGTCTTCGACCAGCATATCCTCGTCCTCGAAGGCGCGCGGCTGCATGCGCAGACCGAAGCGGACATGCGGATCGGCGAAGCCGATGATGGCGCCGGACGGGATAATGAGGGTTGCCGGAATGCCGGAGAAGGACAAGCCGACCGTCACCACCTCATCCTCGTCGATCTTCAAATCCCAGAATTGATGCTGAAGCACGATGGTCATCTCTTCCGGGTATTGCGCCGAAAGACGGGACGGGATCAGCACGCCGGGATAATCGGTGCGGAAGGTCAGGTAGAAATGATGAGCGCCGGGCAACCCATGCTCGGCCGCAAAGGCCAACGCACGGAGCGCCACCTGGCGCTGCGCCTCTTCAAACCAGCCGTCATACGGAAGCAGGCTGGGGGGCGGGTCGCTCGGCTCTTCTGTCACGCAATTCGTCTCCACATCAGCAGCACCCTGCGGCCCGCTCGGCCGCACGAAGACGGCCTTCAGAGGTTCGCATAGCGCGCTCGGCCAGAGAGGGCCAGACCAGCTGACATCAACCTGTCGAATTTAGGCAGTGTTGCGGGATTTAATAGGGGGCTTCTGTTGCCCGGTGCCCCCCGAACCGCGCTTGTCACTGCTTACGCAGCGATAGCGAATGCCTCATGGTTATCATTGGCATTTGTAAAATGACCCGATAACGGCGGTATCATGCCGAGCAAAAGATGTACCTTTACCGCGCGTGTCGAGCCTATTTCGCCCCCATGGGCCCCAGACCAAGGCCTGAGGTAAATGGTGGAGGCGCCGAGTACTGCCCCCGGGTCCACTACGCTTATTCCGAGCACCGTTTATCGCCATATCTGGCCACAGGGCCAGCGGATCGAATATAGGGCGCGGGACGTGTGAAGAGAAGAGGCATCCCGTGAGCGCCAGCGAAGACCAGACCATCGCGATACCCGCAGCTCCGGAGGCGACGCATACCACCCTGCGCGCCACGGTGCCCGCGCTGGAAGCCCGGCTCTATCAGCCCGTGGCGCTGCTCGACCATGGATTCGTCCGCGTCATCGACTATATGGGCGATGACCATGCCATCGTGCAGGCCGCCCGCGTCTCCTACGGGCGCGGCACCAAGAAGGTGAGCGAGGATACCGGGCTCATTCGCTACCTGATGCGCCACCGGCACACGACGCCCTTCGAGATGTGCGACATCAAGTTCCACGTGAAGCTGCCCATCTTTGTGGCGCGGCAGTGGATCCGGCACCGCATGGCGAGCGTGAACGAATATTCGGCGCGCTATTCCGTCATGGACCGGGAATTCTACATCCCCGAACCGGCGCAGCTCGCTGGCCAGTCCAAACTCAACCGCCAGGGCCGCGACGCGATCCTGGAGGGCGAGGACGCAGCCCGCGTGCTGGCACTGTTGCGCTCCGATGCCGAGCAGACCTACGACAATTACGAGTGGATGCTGAACGAGGGCAGCGCCGACAAGCCGGCCGACCCCGAGCGCATGGGTCTTGCCCGCGAACTCGCGCGGATGAACCTGACGCTCAACACCTATACGCAATGGTACTGGAAGACGAACCTTCACAGCCTCTTCCATTTCCTCTCGCTGCGCGCCGATCCCCACGCGCAATACGAAATCCGCGTCTATGCCGAAGCGATGCTCGACATCGTCGCGGCCTGGGTGCCGGTCGCCCATCAGGCCTTCCTCGACTACCGGATGGGGGCTGTGACCTTCTCCGGCCCGATGCTGGCCGTGCTGCGTCGCATGCTGAGCGGCGAAACGATCGCGCAGGCCGATAGCGGCCTATCCGTCCGCGAATGGCGGGAAATGATGGCGAGCCTTGAGATCGCGCCCAGCTGAACAGACGGCAATCCCTGCGACTTCATGATGACATGGCAAGGGTCGTTGACCCCGGCCTGGCTTTGCCGCATGCACCCTGCGCGAACGTGACGGAGGCCCCCGATGGCCAAGACGACCGACCTGACCCATGCCAATAGCCTGATCGGCCGGCGCTTGCTGCTGGCCGGTGCCGCTGCCGGCCTGGCTTTGCCGGCCTTGCCCGCTTTCGCGGATACAACCGCACCAGCGGTCTTGGGCACGGAGACCGAGGGCAAGCCTTGGACGCTCGCGCGCTATACACAGGCGATGGCCGAGTCGGACCGCCCGACGACGATCTCCCAGAATGAATTCGATGCCATCCAGGCGCGCAAGCCGGCCGCCATGGCGCTCATCAAAAGCTATCTGACGCAGCATTTCGGCTCGGCCGACCCGGCCGTGCTCGCCGCCTTTCAGCAGGTGCCGCGAGAATACTACCATTATATGTATCAGGAACATCTGGCGGCGCCGTCTGAGGCCTATGAGGCTGAGCCCAAACCCTGGGCCATCGGCTGGGGCTCCGCGCTGTCGGATTATCTCGGCCAGGCCTATATGACCCAGCTTCTGGCGCCGAAGCCGGGGATGGTATCGCTTGAAGTCGGCACCGGCAGCGGCTTCCAAAGCTCGCTTCTGTCCCGCATCGTCGATCACGCCTATTCGATCGAAATCATCGAGCCGCTGGGCAAAGCCGTCTCTCATATCTTCAAGCCGCTGGGCTATGACAATGTCACCACCCGCGTCGGCGACGGCTATTACGGCTGGCCGGAAGTCAAGGATGGTTTCGACGTCATCATCGTCACCTGCGCCGCGGAATTCGCGCCGCCGGCCTTGTTCGCGCAGCTGAAACCAGGCGGCAAGATGATCATCCCGATCGGCCAGCCCTTCAAGCGTGGACAGGTCCTGTATGTCTACCACAAGGACGAGAACGGAAAGATCCACTCCCGCCGCGACGTCGGCGTCTTCTTCATTCCGATGACCGGCGCCATCCAGAAGCAGCCGAAAGCGACCTGACGCGTCCGCCGCGCGCGCGATAGGGCGGACAGCAACCGCCCTTCGCCGCTCATTTCATTTGCGCGGTTAAACCACATTTATTGTCGCCAGCGCGTCAACGAGGCATCGACCCGGCTGGCGTTGTCAGGCAGCATTGTCGCATTAACCCGCCCGCTGACACCGCCCGCCCTACCCGAACGCGAGGAAGAGCCCGCCAGATGTCGATCCATGCTGCGCTGACGCATCGCACGACCTATACCTATGACAGATTGGTCAATCTTGGCCCTCAGACCATTCGGCTGCGCCCCGCCCCGCATTGTCGTACCCCTATTCTCTCCTATTCGCTGAAGATCTCGCCCGAACCGCATTTTCTGAATTGGCAGCAGGACCCGCAGGGCAATTTCCAAGCCCGTGTCGTCTTCCCCGAGAAGGTGCAGAATTTCGAGGTTCTGGTCGATCTCGTCGCCGATATGGCGACGATCAACCCCTTCGATTTCTTCATCGAGCCCGAGGCCGAGTTCTTCCCCTTCGCCTATGATCCGGTCTTGACCGAGGAACTGGCGCCTTTCCGCAAGATAACGCCGCCCGGTCCGGAACTGCTGCAGCTTCTGGCGGCGATCCCCCAGGATAAGAAAAAGACCGTCGATTTTCTGGTCGAGATCAACCAGCTGCTGGCCAGCCGCATCGCCTATATCGTGCGGTTGGAGCCGGGCGTCTGGACGCCGGAGGAAACGCTGACGAAGGCGACCGGCTCCTGCCGCGACAGCGCCTGGGTGCTGGTGCATCTGCTGCGCCATCTGGGTTTCGCCGCCCGATTCGTCTCAGGCTATCTCATCCAGCTGGTCGCCGATCAGAAGCCCGTCACCGGCCCCGCAGGCCCAACCGAGGATTTCACCGATCTGCACGCCTGGGCGGAGGTCTATCTGCCGGGCGCCGGCTGGATCGGCTTCGACGCGACCTCGGGCCTGCTGGCGGGCGAAGGCCATATTCCGCTGGCCGCGACGCCGGAACCTGCGTCGGCCGCACCGATCGAAGGCCTGATCGAGGAATGCGAAACCACCTTCGATTTCGAAATGAAGGTCGCGCGCATCAGCGAGACCCCGCGCACCACCAAACCCTATGATGACGCCACCTGGCAGGAGATTCTGCGCGCCGGCGCCCGCGTCGATCGCGCGCTGCTCGCCTCCGAAGTCAGGCTGTCGATGGGCGGCGAGCCGACCTTCGTCTCGGCCTCGGACTTCGATGCCGATGAATGGACGGTCGATGCGCTGGGCCCGACCAAACGACGCATGGCCGGACGGCTCATGCGGCGCCTTGCCCCGCTCTGGGCGCCGGGGGCGGCGCTGCAATACGGGCTCGGCAAGCACTATCCGGGCGAGCAGCTGCCGCGCTGGGCCTTGCATTGCCATTGGCGTAAGGACGGCGAACCGGTCTGGCTCAATCCCGATCTTCTTGCCTCCGACGACGATACCGGTGACGCGACGCCGGCCGATGCGGCGCAATTCGCGGCCCTTCTCGCCGAGCGGCTGGGCCTGGACCCGGCGCTGGTCATTCCGGCCTATGAGGATATCCACTACTTCCTGTGGCGGGAAAAACGCCTGCCCGCGAATGTCATCGTGGAAGACGCCAAGCTGAAGGACCCGTTGGAGCGCGCGCGGCTTGCCCGCGTCTACGGCCAGGGGCTGGCCGCCTCGGTCGGCAGCGTGCTGCCGCTGCGCCGCGTGGTGGATGGGGCAAACCTGCGCTGGGAGAGCGGCAAATGGTTCTTCCGCGATGGGCCGATGTTCCTGGTCCCCGGCGACAGCCCGGTCGGTTTCCGCCTGCCGCTGGAAAGCCTGCCCTGGGCTGATCCCTCCCACCTGCCTTACGAGACCGCGCGTGATCCCTTCGCGCCGGTCACGGCGCTGCCGCCGCATCCGCGACGGGACCGGCAGTTCCGGCTCCCGGTCGATGCCGGCACCGGCGCCCCCGGATACGGCACCTATGGCTCCGCCGCCAATTACGGCGCGGCCGGCTACGGCGCGGCCGGTTACGGCCTGGCTGGTTATGGGTCCGGTGCGAATGGTTATGGCGCGATCCCGGGCCAGAGGGTGTCGCAGGACCCGGATTGGGACCGCGAGCGCCCACGCGTCGGCCGGGAGGAGAGCGGGCTGGTCCGCACCGCCATGGCCATCGAAGCGCGCGGCGGCATGATCCATGTCTTCTTCCCGCCGCTGTATGAGGCGGAAGACTGGATCGATCTCGCCGCCGCCATCGAGGCGACGGCCGAGGAGATGGGCCGCAAGATCTTCCTGGAAGGCTATCAGCCGCCCTCCGATTCGCGCCTGTCCAGCTTCTCGGTCACGCCTGACCCCGGCGTCATCGAAGTCAACGTCCACCCGGCCGCGCATTGGGCCGAACAGGTGGAGCGTACCGAACAGCTGTATGAAATCGCCCGCGAAGAAGGCTTGGCGACCGAGAAATTCATGCTCGACGGCCGCCATATCGGCACCGGCGGCGGCAATCACGTCGTCATGGGCGGTATGGAAGTAGCGGAAAGCCCCTTCCTGCGCCGGCCGGATTTGCTGAAGTCGCTGCTCGGCTTCTGGCAGAACCATCCGAGCTTGTCCTACCTCTTCAGCGGCCTGTTCATCGGCCCGTCCTCGCAGCATCCGCGCATCGACGAAGCACGGATGGATAGTCTGAACGAGCTCGATGTCGCCTTCGGCCAGGTCAGTCCCTTCAAGGAAACGCCGCCCTGGCTGACCGACCGTCTGTTCCGCAATGTGCTGGCCGATATGACCGGCAATACGCATCGGACGGAATTCTCGATCGACAAGATGTATGCGCCGGAAGGCATTGGCGGCCGGCGCGGTCTGGTCGAATTCCGCGCCTTCGAGATGCCGCCGCATGCGCAGATGTCGCTGACGCAGGTTCTGCTGATGCGCTCGGCGATCGCGGCTTTCTGGCAGAAACCCTATGAGCGTCCGACGATCCGTTGGGGGGCGCGCCTGCATGACGAATTCATGCTGCGCCATTATGTCCAGCAGGATCTGCAGGACGCGCTGCTCGATCTTGGCGATCTCGGATTCCCGATCCCGGCCGCGTGGTTCGCGCCGCATATGGAGTTTCGCTTCCCCGTCATCGGCTCCGTCAGCGTGCATGGCACCGAGCTTGAGGTGACGCATGCGCTGGAACCCTGGCACACCCTGGCCGAAGACCCGGCAGCGGGGGGCACCGTGCGCTACGTCGATAGCTCGCCCGAGCGCCTTCAGGCCAAGGTGACAGGCTGGGTCGCGGAACGCTTCATCCTGTCCTGCAACGGGGCGGCGGTGCCGCTGCACGCGACCGATACTTTGGGCGAATATGTCGGCGCGGTGCGCTTCAAGGCCTGGAACCCGCCGAGTGCGCTGCACCCGACGATCAAGGCCCAGTCGCCGCTGGTCTTCGACATCTATGATCGCTGGAGCGGCCGGTCGCTCGGCGGGCTGACGCATTACGTCTCCCATCCCGGCGGGCTCAGCTACGATCGCTTCCCGATCAATGCGAATGAGGCCGAAGCCCGGCGTCGGTCAAGGTTCAGCGTCAATCGCCATAGCGCGGGGCCGATGCAGGAGCCGCGCGGTTGGGCGGGCCGCGAACATCCGCGCAGTCTGGATTTGCGTGCCTTTGCTTGAACAGGCCATAAGCTGTCCAAAATCATGACTGCGATGAGATGAACCTGTCCGGGCTCCGTGAAGGCGTTGATGAGATGGTGGATGGCACACGCCATGTCCGCCCTCATTGGCGCGCGGTGCTCGGCGGGCTTTCGATGCTCTCCGACAGCCTCGCCAACCGCCAGCGGCGGCTGGATCAGGCCTTTGAGGACGAGGGCGTGCGCAGCATCCTGCCCGGCGCGCCGCTGGACGGCGCGAACGAGGGCGACGGGCTGTGGCGCTGCGACCCCATTCCGCTGCCGATCTCGGCGCAGGAATTCATGGAATTGGAACAGGGGCTGAGCCAGCGGGCGAGCCTGTTCGAGGCATTGCTCGACGATTTATACGGTCGGCAGACCGCGTTGGCGGAAGGGCTGCTGCCGCCAGCACTCGTCTTCAACAATCCGGGCTTTCTCCGCGCCTGTCACACGCAGCCGACGGCCGATCACCCCAAGCTCAACTTTTATGCCGCCGACCTTATTCGCGGGCCGGACGGACAATGGCGCGTGCTCAGCGACCGCACGGCCGGTGCGGCGGGCGCTGGGATGGCGCGCGAAAACCGCCGGATTCTTTCCCGCGTCGTGCCGGAGATGTTCCGCTCCGTGCAAATCCGTCCGCTGCGGCCCTTTTTCGATCTCTGGCAGGATGCCCTGGTTAAGGCAGCCCCGCCCGGACGGCTGCATCCGAATGTGGCTTTGCTGACGCCCGGTCCCGGCAGTCCGCAATGGCTGGAACATATGCTGCTGAGCCAGGAACTGTCCTGCAGCCTGGTCGAAGGCGGTGACCTCACCATCCGTGGCGGCATCGTCTACCTCAAGATGCTCAACGGGCTGCACCGGATCGATGTCATTCTGCGGCGCATGAGCGGCCGCATGCTCGATCCGTTGGAACTCAATTCCGGCAGCCTGCTTGGCGTGCCGGGCCTGATGGATGCGGTGCGCGCCGGCACTGTGCGGGTCGTCAATCATCCCGGTTCGGGCCTCACGGAAGCGCCCGCGATCCCGCATTTCCTGCCTGGCCTGGCGCAGCATTTCCTGGGCGAGCCGTTGCGCCTGCCGAGTGTCGAGACCGTGTGGCTGGGTGACGCCGCCGGGCGGGCCAGGGTCGAGGCCGACCCGACCAGCTGGCACTTCCTGCCGGCCGTGGGCGGCAATGTCACGCTATGGCGGCCGCAGGACATGGCGCCTGCCGAGCGCGCGCTGCTGTTCAAGAAGATCGCAGCCCAGCCGCAGGACTACGCGGCCATGCTGGCGGTATCACCCTCCCTCGCGCCCTGTGCGCGTGGCAATGAACTGGTGCCGCAGCCGATCGTGCTGCGCCTGTTCCTGGTCAAAAACGGTGGCCATTGGCATGCCATGCCGGGCGGACTCGCGCGGCATATGGAGCCAGGCCAGCTCACAGGCCAATTGCCGGCGCGCGGTATCTCGAAGGACGTTTGGGTTCTGGCGGAGGGGATGGAGAATATCGTCGGTCCCGCCGCCGTGCCGCAGACGACCCTCGCCGTCCGCCGCACCTTCGGCGAACTGCCCAGCCGCACCGCCGATAACATGTTCTGGCTCGGTCGCTATATCGAGCGGCTGGAGACGGCGGCCCGGTTGACGCGCGCGATCATTCTGCGTCTTGGACGCAATCCGCCGATGCCGCGGGAACATCTGGAACTGCAGCTGCTTGATGCCTGCCTCGCGGCCGCACATCTCACGGACCCCGACCATTCCAGCAAAGGGTCGCCCACGGCCGCCGCCATCGTCGCCATGACGCGGGAAAACGGCCCCATCGGCCGGCTGCTCAGCCAGGCGGGAAGGTTGACCGGGTTGGTGCGCGACCGCCTGACCGGCGAAATGTATGCCGCCTTCATGCATATGCTGCGCGCCGCGACTGATGAGATCGCTGAGAGCGGCGGCAAGCTCGACGGTCTTGCCCATGCCATGGCAAGCATCCAGCGCTTCTCGACGGTCGTCGCCGGCCTTGCCGCCGAAAACATGGTGCGCGGCGGCAGTTGGATCTTTCTTGATATGGGCCGGCGGGTGGAACGTGCCGTGCTCACGGCGGACAGCCTCGCCATCGTCTTGGATCAGCCGGAACCGCGATGGGAGCTGGGCCTGCGCCTGGCGCTGGAGATTTGCGACTCGGCCATCACCTATCGCAGCCGCTATTTCACGACCTTGCAGGCGGGACCGGTGCTGGACCTCGTCATCGCCGACGACAGCAATCCGCGTGCGCTGGCCTTCCAGCTCGCCACGCTCAACCGGCTTCTGCACAGTATCGGCGACGGTGGCGATGACCGCGTCACCGCGCAGGCCGAAGCCTTGCTACAGTCGACGCAGGACATCGTCACCGATGTTCTGACGGCACAGGAAAACGCGGCCTCGCTCGCCGCCGTGCCGGATCAGCTGCACGCGCTGGCCGAAGGCATTCGCGGGCTGTCCGACCTCATCTTCCGCCGCTACTTCGCGCTCCTGCCCATGCCCCGCGCGGTGGGCGTGGAACAGGAAGACGAAGCCCCGCTGTTGCGCGGCGCGGCCTGATCGGCCCAGCAACATGCGGTTCAAACTTCGCCACACCACCAGCTACAGCTATGACGAGCAGGTCGATCTCGCGAGCCATATGCTGCATCTCAGCCCGCGCAGCCTGCCCTGGCAGCAGGTCACCGACGTCGCCATCCATTGCGACCCGACCCCGGCGCGCACAGCACAGGCGATCGATCATTTCGGCAATCGCGTCGAATGGATCTTCATCGAGGAGCCGCATGACCGGCTGGAGGTGACGGCGGTCTCCGAAATCGATGTCGCCTTCCCCAAGGCGCCTGAACCGGAAGCGACGCCGCCCTGGGAGACGGTCGCGGCGGAGGCGGCGGCCGGCGGCCTCCATGCCTGGGAAGCCGCCGAATTCACCTTCGCCGGCCCCCTGGTGCCGAACGATCAGGGCGCCGGCCCCTATGCGGCTGAATCCTTTCCGCCGGGGCGACCGATTCTTGCCGGGCTGATCGATCTCAATGCCCGGATCAAGCGGGACTTCGCCTTCCGGCCGCTCAGCACGACCATCACCACCTCGGTGGCCCGCGTCATGGCGCAGCGCGCGGGCGTCTGCCAGGATTTCGCGCATCTCATGATCGCCGGGCTGCGCAGCCTCGGCCTGCCGGCGCGCTATACCTCGGGCTATATCCGCACCTATCCGCGGCCGGGCCAACCCCGCCGCATCGGCTCGGACGTCTCCCACGCCTGGGTCGGCGCCTGGCTCGGCTCGGCTCTCGGATGGGTCGATCTGGATCCCACCAACAACCTTATCGTTCGTGACGAGCATGTCGTGCTCGGCTGGGGACGGGAATTCAGCGATGTTTCGCCGCTGCGTGGCATCATCCTGGGCGGCGGTCCGCACGGCTTGGACGTCTCGGTCGACCTTGAGCCGCTTGAGGATTGAGAGCGCTTGCAGGACAGGTTTTTCCGCGACACGGCGCGTGATGCTGGCGCAGACAAGCGGGTCAGGGCATTCTGGCTTATGGCTGACGAATCCGCATCCCCTTCCGTCGAAGTGCGCGACTACGGACCCGACCACTTGCTGTATCGTGTGGCCGTGCCGCCGGCCGCCATGCCGCCGGTTCTCCTGAAAGAGCTTGAAGCGGCCTGGGATGCCGCGCGCGCCCATTCCCTTTCGGCCAATTGGGGCGCTCAGCGCAGCTTTCGCTTCCAGAAGTCCGACGGGCAGATCGCCGATTTCGATCTGACGGACCGTGACGCGCGCTGCTGGGCCGGCGCCGTCGATGACGTGACCAATCTGGCGACGCTCGGCGGCGTTTCGCTTTGCCTGCGTCTGCTGGCCCTGGTCCAGCTTCTGGCGACGGCCCCTTGGGCCAAGCTCTATTTGTCATCGAAACGAGATGGCACGCGGATCGACCCTGCGCTGATGCGGGCGGCGGCGCGGGCGGATCTGACCGATGACGCCCGATTCGATGAAGTCTCCCTTCGCCGCAATCTGCCCGTGCGGCTTTCCGACCGCGATGGCGGCCAGACCTTTACTGGAGTCTCTGCATGAGCCCGACCACCGCTTCCCGCCGTCTCAGACAGAGCCTTGCCACACTGGCCGCTCTGGCCTTGCCGCTCGGCCTGCTGGCCGCCTGCGCGGAGGCGCCGCAACAGTCCCGCAGCGAGCAGTCGCAGTATGACGCTTGCCACCGCATCGCGGATCAGGTGGTGACCCATGCCAATGCCGATGCGCTGGCACAAAGCGACCCGACCAGCTCGCCTTTCGCCGCCACGTCCACCTTGCCCAATTCGACCAATGCGCTGGCGATCGAGCATCAGCGCCAGGACGTGATGACGGATTGCATGCGCCATCTCGACACGCAGCCCGCCAATGTCGGGGATATCACAGCGACGCCGCAGGGCGGCGCTACGGGCCAGCCGATCACGCCGCCCCCCGCGGACCTGGCGGAACCGACCGGCAGCGATCTCACCAAGCCGCCGATCCTGCCGCCCGCCCAGTAAGCCAGGGCGACAAGCCGCACAAAAGGCGAGTCCCGACCGGGACTCGCCTTTTGTGTTTTACGGCGAAAGCTGCGTCGGCTGGCCGCCGGGTGGCGGCGTCAGGGACTGGCTTTGAATCGCGCCACTCGGCGGCATCGCCTGGGCTCCCGGCGAGGGGGCACCCGGCGAGGGCTGCTGATATTGCTGCTGATCCTGGTACGGCGCCGGGCCGTTGCTTGTCAGGGGCTGTGGCGGTGGCATGCCGCCATAGGCGTTACCACCGGCCACGGGCGTGCTGGACGGGACAGGCGGCGCGCCATGTTCCCTTGCCCAAAGCGGGTCACCGAGATCGAGCTGCTTCGGCGTCGTATTGGTGGCGGTCAGCGCGCCGGCGCCAGCGCCGACAGCGGCACCGACGACAATGCCGATCGGACCACCGATGATGCCGATTGCGGCCCCCGTGCCGGCACCGGTCGCGACCCCACCGGACGTTCGCCCGGGATTGCTCGATCCGCAGGCCGTCAAAAAACCCACTGCGGCCAAGGCCAGACTGTAACGGATCGTGAGCTTGCTTGTCATGCTGACCCTTCTAAGGTTGGGATCTGCCTCTTCCCTTCAGGCATTCCGAACCCATTGTCGAGTAAGCCGAACGGAAGAAGCGTTTCAGGGTGCTGCCATGGATTGAGGCGGCACATGTCAAAAGGAGGAATCGCGATGGCGCAATTCGACTTGAAGGGGCTGCCGCAGCGCCCTGCCTGGGTACAGGAATTTCAGGCTTTCATCATGCGGGGCAATGTTATCGACCTCGCGGTCGGTATCATCATCGGTGCCGCTTTCACGGGGATTGTCAGCAGCCTCGTCAAAGACATCCTCAATCCGATTCTGGGTCTGATCGTGGGCGGCATCGATTTCAGCAATCTGTTCCTGACGCTGAAGGGTCCGCATGTGGCGACGCTGGCCGATGCGCAGAAGGCCGGCGCGGTGACGATGAATTTCGGCCTGTTCATCAATGCCGTGATCAATTTCCTGATCGTGGCCTTCGCTATCTTCTGGCTGGTGAAGATGATTTCCAAGCTCCACAGCAAGCCTGAAGCCGCTCCCCCGCCGGGGCCTACGCCCAGCGAAGTGCTGCTGACGGAAATCCGGGATCTGTTGAAGGCGCAGGAAGGTCTGGCTGGGCCGACCGTCGTCAGCCCGAAGTTGATCGACCCGACCTGACGGCCGATGGCTGGGTGTGGGCGCGCTTACTGTGCGCCTGCACCGAAGCCCACGAAACCGGCCGACGCGTTGGGGGAACCGGAACCGCCGGAAGACGTCGGTGCGCTCTCGGCAAAGCTGGTCGTGCTGGCGGACGGGCGGGCCGCGACCGTCTGATAAGATTTCGACTTGCCGGTCTTTGCCTTAGCCGCCGGTTGCGGCGCATCGAAAAAGCCGACCGGCGTGGTGACCGTCTTCTGATCCTTGGAGCTGAGGCCCAGCGTATTCGCCGGCGGCTGGGCCATCGGGCCCTGCGCATCGGTGATGTCGCCGCCACCGGCATGCAGCAAGGTCACGAGCAGGAAGGTAATGCTGTTGCGGGCGAGGGAGACCGAGAGGTCGATCGGCGTCTGCCCCACGGCATCCGTCGCACTCAGATCGGCGCCGCGCGAGAGCGCATCGCGCGCGGCCGTGATGTCGCCGCGGTTGATCGCGTCGAACAGCTCGTCATTCGGGGAAAGCAGGGTCGCGTCGATCGTGCCCTGATTGACCGGGCCGGACCGGCGCGCACCGGGCAGACCGGCGACGGACGGCTGCGCCGCCTGACCACCATTGCCGCCTTGCACGACGGGACCCATGGAGGTCGGTTGAGGAAGGGCCGCCTGGGCCATCGCGGAATGGCCCGGCAGGGTCGCGGCCGCGACGAGGCCGATGAGCAAGCCGGGCGCAACCCGCGTGATGATCCGACTGGTCATATCTTAATCGTCTGCTCCGTCCCGGAAAGCGGAGGGCAAAGGCCGGCCCCGTCTTTCGCGTTATGATGGCGTCCGCTGCAGGCAAGATCAGCCGAAAGCGGGGTTCAGCCACCAAAATCCTACATTGAGATAGGCTCCATAGCAGAGCCAGAGCAGAGAAGGGAGTAACAATGCGCCCGCAAAGCGGTGCCGATACCAAAAAGCATAGGTAGTGGCGGAAGCGGTGCCGATCAGCAGGAGCATGACGACAAGCCCGGCCCCCGGCGAGTGCAATCCAAAAAAGACCGGTGCCCAGAGCGCGATGAGCGC
Source organism: Acidisoma cellulosilyticum (assembly GCF_020621385.1). Taxonomy (GTDB): domain Bacteria; phylum Pseudomonadota; class Alphaproteobacteria; order Acetobacterales; family Acetobacteraceae; genus Acidisoma; species Acidisoma cellulosilyticum. Next base: position 773,810 of record NZ_JAESVA010000001.1, read on the forward strand.
GATTTCCCAAGCCCAGAGCCGAAGAGCCGCCCGCGGGCTGAGGCGCCAGGGGTCCATTTGGCGCCATAACACCCAGGCCGCGATACCAAGGCTGACATCGGCCAAGGCCCAGATCAGGGAAAAGACGTGACTCGGCGCGGTAAAGGGGGGCCGACGCAGCGAAAGATACCAATGCGTCAAAGCATGGTCAGCGACACCCGAGGCCGCCACCTGCACCAGCAGAGACAGACCCACGAATCCGACCAATCCCAGGATCTGGCCGCCACGGCTGTGGCCGCCGCCGAATTGCCCCAAATTCTGGAAAACACGCCCCCTTCCGTGCGCAAGCGTTGCTTTTGCCGGAGCTTAGGGGGCGATTATGAAGCTTGGAAGACCGTCATGACAGAAAGCGGACGGGTGAGCGGCTCAACCCGTCGTGATCGCTGTCAGCGCAGGTTGCGGTCAGGCGCGCTGGCTGCGATTGCCGGACCGTTGAAATCCGGTGCGGCGGCCAATTGGACGCTCTGCGTGAACAGCGCGTTGTTATGACGGCGCTGCGCGGGGCTGCGCAGATCCGCCGGCGGGCGATCGCCCAGCGCGATTTGCGGCGCCGGCCCGTTGGACGCCATCAGGGTCGCCGGGGCGCCATGCGCATAGATGAACCCGTAGGTCGGGTAGACGGACCCGTAGGTGGCGGCGTGGCCGAGCGCCATGCGCACCGCCGTCCAGTCGTTATTCGGAGAGACGTCGACGACGGAAATATCCGAGGAAACGCCGCCACGCACGAAGCCGGGGCCGCCCCAATTGGCCTGAGTGATCAGGATTTCACGACGGTTGACCACTTCCTGCACGACAGCGACATGGCCGAGGCGCATGCGGCCATTGGCGCGGAAATTCAGCACGCTGCCGGCCTCGGGGCTCTGGCCACGCTCATAACGGCCGGCGGCCTCGTTCCACCAGGTAAAGGCATTGCCGGAGAGCGAAATGCCGGAAACCTGGCGGGCATAGGGCACGCATTCCAGGTAACCGTGATGATAGACGCCGTCGCCGTAGAGCGCGACCGCATTGCGGGTGCGCCAGATCGTACGGGTATAAAGCTTGCCGTGACGGCGATAGCTGTAGCTGACCCGCTCCTTCGTCGCATGGCCATGCGCATTCGCGGACGCAACGGCATTGCCATGATGGCGATCGTTATGCGCGATTACGCGGCCATGATGCTTACTGCTCGCGACGCGCGTCGTCCCATGCTTGTGGGATGCGGCAGCATGCAGATGGTGGTCAACTTTGTGTGTGTGTGCGAAAGCCGAGACGGAAACCAGCGATGAGCCTGCAACCAAAAATGATGCAAAAACACAGACTTTTCTGAGCATGTTCTGCATCGGTTTAAGGGCCATCCGTCTGAGGGTCTTCATCAGTTCGTGAGACCGGGGTAACGGAGCCGTGTTTCCCTGACAACCGCAGATCGACAAAAATGCATGTCAAGGCGCGTTTTAGACGAATTTCGCTACAGAACGTGATGGGTTTTTAGGATCAAATTCCTAAAAACTACCCCTGACAGACTTGAACGCGGTTCAAGACGCCCACCAACCGTGAGAATTCCAGATTCGGGTGCAGTGCAGCAAAACGGTCGGGCAAGGGAAATCGGCCACAGACGGCCAGATGGGTTCAGCACGAAACGGGTCCGATGCGGGTCCCGATCGGCAGACACAGAGCCGCCGCGCACGGCCGCTCTGTGTCGTCAGGCGGTTACTTGCAGGCAGTGACCATGATTTCGACGAGGTGCTTGTCATCGGCCATATTGGCTTCGACACAGGCGCGGGCCGGCGCCATGCCTTCCGGCAGCCAAGCCTGCCACACGGCATTCATGGCCGGGCGATCGGTGATGTGCTTCAGCCAGATCTGGGCGGTCAGCAGGCGGGTCTTGTCGGTGCCGTGCAGTTCCAGCAGCTCATCGATCTGAGCCAGGACTTCTTCGGTCTGACCGGTCACGTCCTTGTCGAGGTCCTGGCCCGTGCAGCCCTGGAGGTAGACGAAGCCGTGATATTCAACAGCGGCCGACAGGATCGGGCCGGCATTGGTGCGGAGAATCTTGCTCATGAGAAATCCTCGGAGGTGAGAATAAAGCGCGCGGCGGTTGCGCGCCCTGGCGACCTATAGCGCCCTTCCCGCCGCCGCGCGACGTGCCGTCAGACGGAAACCGGGCGCAAAACGGTCGAAGGCGAGACAAGCTCCTGCTGCGCGGCGATCAGCGCAATCTCGCGCTGCCCCAGTTCGGCCGTCCGGCGCAGGATGCCGAAAATGGCGGAACCCGCCGCACTCAAAGCGTCCGCCGCCGATTTCCCTTGCAGCGTATGGACCAGGAAAAGTGCCGCGACGGCGTCACCCGCGCCATTGACCGACAATGGCAGCAGCGGCGCACGAAGCCGATGATAGTCTCCGCCCTCGGCCGCCAGCATATCCAACTGGTCGTCCGGCGTTTCCGGCGTGCGCAGGCTGGTCACCAGCACGCGGCGCGGGCCGCGGGCCTGCAATGCCGCGACGGCATCTTTGACGCCTGCCAGCGTATCGCAGGGCAGACCGGTAAGATGGCGCAACTCGAACAAATTCGGCGTCAGGATATCGGCGGCCGGGACGATCTGGTCCCGCATCAGCTCGGCAATCCCCGGGCGCACATAGACGCCGGTATCATCGTCGCCGATCACGGGGTCCGCGCAATAGATCGCGCGCGGGTTCGCGGCCTGCAGCCGGGCACGCGCATACAGCACGGCCTCGGCCACCTGCGGATCGCCGAGATAGCCTGACAGCAGCGCGTCGCAGCGCGGCAGCGCTCCCCGCTCCTCGATACCGGTCACGACCTCGCGGATCAGGTCCGGCGGCAGCACGCTGCCGCGCCAGCTGCCGTAGCCGGTATGGTTCGAGAACTGGACCGTATTGATGGCCCAGACCTCCGCCCCCAGGCGCTGCATGGGGAAGACGGCGGCGGCATTGCCGACATGCCCGTAGGAGACCCAGGACTGAATCGAGAGAATGTTCATGACATTCTGACTAACACGGGTTTGTGCGGCGGCTGAGAGGCGCCTGCGCCATACGCGCCATGAAGCCGCCTCATGTCGGTTTCAGTCTCCCGCTCGTCAGCGGTGGCAAGAATCACTCGCCCCCCCATATGCCGCCCGACTAAGCCGGTCGTCACCGAGTTTTGCCCCCTCCAGCTGAGGACGCTTCCATGGCGCGCACGCCGCTTCTGTTCCAGCCCATCAGTTTTCGGGGCGTCACCGCCCGCAATCGCATCGCGGTCTCGCCCATGTGCCAGTATTCGGCGAGCGACGGCGTGCCGAACGACTGGCACATCCAGCATCTGGGCGCCCGGGCCATGGGCGGCGCCGGCATCGTCTTTACCGAGGCGAGCGCGGTTTCGGCCGTCGCCCGCATTACGCCGAACGATCTCGGTCTCTATAATGATACGCAGCAGGCGGCTTATGCGCGCCTGGCTGCGCTGATCACGCTGGGCGGCGCCGTGCCGGGCATTCAGATCGCCCATGCCGGCCGCAAGGGTAGCTGCACCCGTCCCTGGGAAGGTGATCGCTATATCCCGGTCGCCGAAGGCGGCTGGCAGTCGGAAGGCCCGACCGAGCAAGGCTTTTCGGAGACGAAGGACCCGGAGCCTCATGCCCTGACGCCGGCCGAAATCGGCACCGTCGCGGCGCAATTCGCGGGCACCGCACGGCGGGCGCTGGCCGCCGGCTTCAAGATCGCCGAAATCCACGCCGCCCACGGTTATCTGCTGCATTCCTTCCTGTCGCCCATCAGCAATACCCGCAGCGACGCCTATGGCGGCGACGTGCGCGGCCGTGCCCGCATGCTGATGGAAGTGCTGGACGCGGTGCGGGCCGTCTGGCCGACCGAACTGCCGCTTTTCGTGCGCCTGTCCTGCTCGGACTTCATTCCCGGCGGTCTGACGCCCGACGGCGATATCCTCACCATCGCGCGCATGATCGCGGCGCGCGGCGACGTCGATCTTATCGATTGCTCGGCCGGCGGCATTTCGCCCGAGCAGAAAATTCCCTCGCTGCATCCCGGCTATCAGGTGCCCTTCGCGGAGATCATCCGCCGCGAAGCCGGGATCGCGACCGGCGCGGTCGGGCTGATCGAACAGCCCACCCATGCCGCTGAAATCATCGCCAACGAGCGGGCCGATATCGTTCTGCTCGCTCGTGCGGTGTTAGCCGATCCTGCCTGGCCCCTGCGCGCGGCGCGGCGTCTGGGGGTGGAGGTCGACCTGCCCGGTCCCTACGGACGGGCGACGGTCCACGAATAGCAGGCGGCCGGAACGATAGTCACAGGATGACATATCGTTTCTAATATGAAATAAAATGACGACCTCGCACCGGGTCGCTCCCTACCCAAGGATGAAAGCCGATGAAGTTCACCGCACCTGCCTCGCCGCGTCTGGTCCTGGCCCTCGGGCTTGCCGCCGTCTGCGGCTTGGGCCCGGTTCGCGTCATCACCGCGGCCCATGCCCAAACCACGCCAGCACCAGCCGCCGCGACCGCGCCCGCCGCCGCCAGCCCGACCACGCCGGCCGAGGTTCCTGCCCCGTCGAAAACCTCTCCCACCGCCAGCGCCACCGGCGCAGCCCATCGCCACGGCAGTCAGGCGCTGAACACCTACCTGACGGCGCTCCATCAGGACCTGAAGATCACGGCGGACCAGGAAACCCAATGGACGGCCTTCGCGGATAGCATGCGCGATAACGCGGCCACGTTGGGGCAAGCCTATCGCACCCGGCGTCAGCAATTGCCGACCATGGACGCGACCCAGGACCTCAGCTCCTTCATTCAGGTCGAACAGCTGCGGCTGGACGGGCTGAAGAAAAGCTCGGATGCCTTCTCTGCCCTCTATGCCGTGATGCCGGCCGAGCAGAAAAAGGTCGCGGATGCGGTCTTCCTGTCCGATCTGCCGGGCGGTCCGCGCCATAAGGCGCCAGCCAAGGGCAAGACGACGCCCTGACACCAGCCGTCGCCTGCCTGCAGGGCGCGGGGCTGACCCTACTCAGTGGCAACTGGCAATCTCGCAGTTGCCATAAGCCTTCGCGCCCTTTATAGGCGACCGCTTCCGCGCTTCCGGTCGTATCGGCGGCGCCGACTGGAACGGAAGCCATGAAAGCCAATATTCATCCCGACTACCACGAGATCAACATCATCATGACCGATGGGACCGAGTATAAGACTCGTTCATGCATGGGGTCTGCTGGTGACACGCTGCGCCTGGACATCGATCCGAAGTCGCATCCGGCCTGGACGGGCCAGCAGCGCATCATCGATACCGGCGGCCAGATCGCGAAGTTCAACAAGAAATTCGCCAGCATCGGCGTCCGCAAGGGCTGATTTCGCTAGTTTCTAGCGTCTGACGATTTTTTGAGAGCCGCTTCTTGAACGAGAAGCGGCTCTTTCTATTTCTAGATCATCGAGGCGCCCCTGTGGGCCTTGATACTAAAGGGACCGGCCAATCGGCGGTCCAGGCAGCATGACCTTGCTTTATCAGGAGGTTTTATAATGACCCGTGATTTCACGCCCTTATTCCGTACTGCGATCGGCTTTGACCGCCTTGCCCAGATGGTCGAAGGCTTGCAGGACACATCCCCCACAACCTTCCCGCCCTATAATATCGAGAAGACCGGCGACGAGAGCTATCGCGTCTCGGTCGCCGTTGCCGGTTTCGCGCCGGACGATCTTGATGTCACCGTGCGCGACAATACGCTTCTCGTCTCCGGCCGCGTGCAGCCGGCACAAGGTGAAAAGGTCGCGACCCTCTATCGCGGCATTGCCGGGCGGTCCTTCGAGCGTCGTTTCGCGCTCGCCGACCATATCGTGGTCGAAGGTGCCAATCTCGATAACGGGCTTCTGCATATCGCCCTGAAACGAGTCGTGCCCGAAGCGCTGAAGCCGCGCCGCATCGGTATTTCGACCGGCGCCACGCAGAAGGTGATCTCGGCCGACTTGCCTGCGGCCGAGCAGCCGGCCCAGGCAGCGTAACGACACGGCGCTGACACTGACGATTGGAAAAGGGCCGGGCAACCGGCCCTTTTTCATGTCCGGGCAAAAACGGCCCTTCCGCCCTCACGCGACCTTGACCCGTTTCGCTTCGCCTCCACCTCATAAGCGACTGGATAGGCATCGACCATCGCCGCCGGACGAGGTTAAGGAAGAGCTCGGCGAAGGAGGGTCGGAGTCTGGTTTTTCACCTACGAATCCGCCGGCTGCCCGCCGTGCCGCCAACCGTCTGGCTGGCCTCCGCCGTTATCGGCTTGTCGCTTGCGTCACCGACGCGGGCTGCCGACCCGCAGCCTTACGCCGTCACCTTCAAGCCCTCCGGCGACAAGGCGATGGACAAGCTGGTGTCCCAGACGTCCAATCTCGTCGCACTGCGCACCAAGGCGCCAGCCGGCCCCTTCGCGCTGGTGCTGCGCGCGCGCGGCGATGTGACGCGACTTGAGACCGTGCTCAACAGCGCAGGCTATTATGATGGCGCCGTCACCATCACGATCGACGGCAAATCGCTCGACGATCCCAATCTGCCGCAAGCGATCAACGGCTACGGCGGTGCGACGCCGATCCCGATCGTCGTCACACTGACGCGCGGGCCGCTATTCCATCTCGGCCGCGTCGATGTGAAGGGCGACGTACCGCCGGCGGCGATGAAAGTCTTTCACCTGAAAACCGGCGACCCGGCGCAGGCCGCGAATGTCATCGCGGCGGGCGCCGACCTGCAAAGCGAATTGCAGAACGAGGGCTATGCCTTCGCCAAGGTCGCGACGCCGGCGGCCTATGAGAATCCGGGCAAGCATACGATCGACGTCACGTACAAGGTCACCCCGGGCCCACGCGTTGATATCGGCCCGATCAATATCGCCGGCCTGAAGAATGTCCATCCGGGCTTCGTGCGGCGGGAACTGACGGTCAAGGACGGCCAGCTATACAATGCCGGCGATATCGAGACGGCGCGGCAGAACCTCGCGGGGCTCGGCGTCTTCTCCTCCGTCCAGGCCGTGCCAGCGACGGCGGTGGGGCCTGACGGGCGGCTGCCCATCACCTTCGTCATGCGCGAAGGTCCGCCGCGCACGGTCAGTTTCACGGCCGGCTACGCGACCGATACCGGTGGCGTGCTGGGCGCCAGCTGGACGCATCACAACCTGTTCGGCAATGGCGAGACGCTGCTGCTGAGCGCCCAGGCGACAGGCCTCGGCGGGTCCAGCACCACCGGGCTCGGCTATAATATCGGTGCCACCTATACGCTGCCCGCGTTCTTCCGGCGCGACCAGCAGCTGAGCTTCAACATCAGCGCCTTCAAGACAAACTACACGGCCTATCAAGAGACGGGCGAGACCCTCGGCACCACCTTCACCCGCCAGCTCGACAAGAATTGGAGCCTGTCGGCCGGCCTGTCCGGCACGACGGAGGAAGTGGAACAGGAGGGGGCGAGCAATCACTATCTTCTCGTCCAGCTGCCGCTGACGCTGAAATACGACAGCACCAACTCGCTGTTCGACCCGACCAAGGGTGTGCGCGCGACGGCCAGCATCACGCCGAGCGAATCGCTGCTCTCGCCCTCCGCCTTCTTCACGAGCATGCAGCTTTCGGCCTCGACCTATCTCGACCTCTCCGGAAAAGGTCGCAGCGTCATCGCGCTGCGCGGATTGGTGGGGACGGTGCAAGGTGCCTCCACCTTCCAGCTGCCACCTGACCAGCGCTTCTATGCCGGCGGCAGCAACACGATCCGCGGCTACGAATATCAGTCGGTCGGGCCGCAATTCGCCGACGGCAATCCGATCGGTGGCACCTCGATCGATGCCGGCACCGTCGAATACCGCCAGCGCTTCGGCAAAAGCTTCGGCACCGCGCTTTTCGTCGATGCCGGTCAGGTCGGCGCGACCTCGGCCCCCTTCCAGGGCGGCATCAAGGTCGGTGCCGGTATCGGGCTGCGCTATTACACGCCGATCGGGCCCATCCGTGTCGATTTCGCGGTGCCTGTCGTCCATCAGGACAATAGCGGCAATTTCCAGATCTATATCGGCATCGGGCAGGCCTTCTGATGCGCATCGTAAAGCGCATCGCCAAATGGCTAGGCATCGCCATCGGCGTCCTGCTGCTGCTCGTCCTGATCATCATCGGCGGCGTCATCGGCGCGCTGAACACCCTGGCCGGCCAGCGCTATGTCGAAAACCTCGCCAATACATACGGCGGCGGAACCTTCCGCATCGAAGGTCTTAGCGGCACCGTGCCGACCGACCTGCATGTGGCTCATCTGCTGCTCCTCGATCATGACGGCACCTGGGGCGAGCTCTCCGGCGTCGCGCTGACGCTGCAGGCGACGCCGCTGATCCATCGCACCCTCGTCATCGACGCGGTTCATGCCAACAGTATCTCTCTCCTGCGGCCGCCGGTGGCAGCGCCCAACGCCAAACCGGCACCGCCCTCGACCGCACCGATCTCGGCCTCCATCCCGCCGCTGCCGATCAAGGTCTATCTCAAGGACCTCAGCATCCCGAAGGTCAGCATCGCCAAGGCCTTCACCGGCAAGGCCGCGATCGATGTCAGCATCAGTGGTCATGCGCAGGTGACCGGTGAGAATGCCGGCAACGCGCATTTGGCGATCGCCGATCTGGACGGTGCCGGCCGTTATGGCGCCGATGTTGCGCTCGACGGAAAGACGCTGACGGCCAGTCTTGCCGTCGATGAACCGGCGCATGGCATGATCTCGCGCGTCGCCGGCCTGCCCGACCTTGGCGCGCTGCATCTGGCCGCCAAGCTGGACGGTCCGCAGAATGCGGCCCCGCTGACGCTTTCTCTCTCGGCCGGCGAGCTGACGGCTAAGATCGACGGCACCGTGGATATTCCGGGTGAGGCAGCGGATCTCGCCATCAAAGCCCATGCCCCGGCCATGAGCCCTGCGCCCGGCCTGCACTGGCAAAGCGTCGATATCGCGCTGAAGACCAGCGGTCCCTTCACCAAGCCGAACGCAACCGGTCATGTCAGCCTTCAGGGCCTGGCCGCGCAAGGCATCGCGCTCAAATCGCTCGACGCCGATCTGCAGGGCAATCTCGGCGCCGTCGCGCTGAAAGCGAGCCTCGCCGGCCTCGTCGTGCCTGGCCTGCCGGCAAGCCTGCTGGGCGATACGCCGATCGCCATCACAGCCGGCGCGCGGCTGGACCAGCCGGATGAACCTGTCCAAGTCACCATCGACCATCCGATCGCGCATCTGGCGCTGACCGGCCATCTGAAACCGGCGATGGCGGCCGATGTCACGCTCGACCTGCCCAATCTCACGCCGCTGGCAGCCCTCGGGCAGCAGGATATAGCGGGCAGCGCCCATATCACCGCGCATGCGACGCGCAATGCCGATGGCACCGACACCCAGGCGACGGTCGCGGCCGATATTGCCCTGACCCGCGCTCTGCCCCAGGCCATGGCACTGACCGGCGGCAAGGTTCATCTCGCCCTTGCCGCCGATATGGCCGGGCAGACGGTCAAGCTCTCCAACCTGACCCTGCATGGCGCGCATATCGATCTCGGTGCGAAGGGCAGCCTGGAACAAGCAAGCCAGACGGTGGCGCTCGACTGGCAATTGGCCCTCAGCCGGCTCGCCGATATCGCGCCCCAGGTGACGGGGGCCTTGGCCATGACCGGTCATGCCGCCGGTACCTTCAAGAACCTCGCGCTCCAGACGGAGGTGAAGGGAACGGTCGGCACCACCCAGGGCGGTAAAGCGGTCGAGCAACTGTCCGGCCCGATCGATCTGAAGGTCGATGCGACCGGCCTGCCGAATGCGCCGAAGGCCGATATCACGCTGACCGGCAAGCCGGCGGGCTCGGCCGCCGACATCGCGATCGAGGCCGCCCGCAGCGCCGATGGTGCGATCACCGCCAGGATCGACCGCATGAGTTGGAAAAGCCTGTCCGGCCAGGGGTCCGTCGCACTTGCCAATGGGGCGAAACTGCCGACCGGCAGCATCGCGATCGACCTCAAGCGCCTCGCCGATTTCCGCTTCCTGATCGCTGCCCCGCTCTCGGGCAGTCTGGCGCTGAAGCTGGACGCGCCACCGCAGAAGGCCGCCCATCTGGTGCTGCAAGGCCGCAGCCTCGCCTTCGGCACCAACCGGGTCGCGGCGGTGGACCTGACCGGTGACGTCACCAACCCGACGACGGCGCCTGATATCAATGCGCGGGTGACGCTTGGCGGCATCGATGCCGCGAGTGTACGCGGCAATGCGACCGTCACGGCCAAAGGCCTGCTTTCGGCCCTGGTGCTCACGCTCGACGCCAAACTGCCTGATCTGCAGGGTGCGCCGGCCAGCGCGCAAACCCGCGCGACGCTGGACCTTACGCATCGGCGCGTGGCGCTCGCCGCGCTCACCGCCGCCTGGCATGGCGAGACGCTGCGGCTGCTCGGCCCGGCGCATATCGATTTCGGCAAAAGCATGGGTGTAGACCGGCTGCGGATTTCGCTCGGCACGGCAACTATCGACGCTGCCGGCACCGTCAGCCCACGCCTGAACCTGCATGTGGCCCTGGCCAATGTGACGCCGGCGCTGATCAAACCCTTTGCGCCGACATTGCAGGTCGCGGGGCGGATCGACGCTGACGCCCGCCTGTCCGGCACCATGGCCGCGCCCGGCGGCACGGTGACGCTGCAAGGCCGTGGCCTGCGTGAAACCTCAGGGCCGGCGGCGTCCCTGCCGCCCGCGACGATCGACGCCAAGGCCAATCTTGCCGGACGGTCCGCACGCGTGCAGGTGCAGGTGGCGGCGGGATCGGCCAGTCATATCACTCTCTCCGGCACAGCGCCGCTGTCGATGACGGGCGAACTGAACCTGGGCATCAACGGGCCGCTTGATCTCGCCCTCATCAATCCGATCATGGAAGCATCGGGCCAGCAGGTGGCAGGAAAGCTCAACCTGGCCCTGCGCGCCTCGGGCAGCGCGAAAGCGCCGCAGATCGCGGGGTCTATCACGCTGGCGGGCGGCCGTTTCCAGGATTTCAGCCAAGGGCTGACGCTCTCTGCCATCACGGCCCATATCAGGGCCCAGGGTGAGCAGCTGATCATCGACAGTTTCTCGGCTCAGGCCGGCAGCGGCAAGATCGGCATCAGCGGCTCGGTCGGCGCACTGGCACCCACGATCCCGCTCAACCTGACCGTCACAGCCGAGAATGCGGATCCGATTCAAAGCGACCTGCTGACCGCGCATTTCGATACGCAGATCCATGTCTCGGGCGCGGTGACGAGCGGTATGAATGCGGCCGGCACCATTCGCATCCGCCGGGCGGATATCAATATCCCGAGCAACCTGCCGCCCAGCGTGGCCGTGCTGCATGTCATCCGTCCGGGCGACAAGCCGGCGCCGCCCGCCGGCCCTGGGCTGCCGATCAATCTTGACCTGACGCTGATCGCCCCGCGCGCGGTCTTCATCCGCGGCGACGGGCTGGAGGCCGAACTCGGCGGCCGACTGCATCTCGGCGGCTCGCTCGCGGCGCTGAAGCCCTCCGGCCATTTCGATATGATCCGGGGTCAATTCTCCCTGCTGACGACGACGCTCAATTTCACGACCGGGCAGGTTGGTTTCGACGGCGGCGACATCACCGATCCTTCGATCGATTTCGAGGCGGTCACGGATAGCGGCAACTACACCTGCACCCTGGCCGTGACGGGCTATGCGAGCGCGCCCAAGATCACCCTCAGCGCGAACCCGAGCCTGCCACAGGACGAAATCCTGTCGCAGATCCTGTTCAAGACGAGCACAACGAGTTTGAGCCCGTTTCAGCTGGCCGAGATCGCCTCGGCGCTCGCCTCGATCGCCGGTGTGAATACCGGTGGCACCGCCGGCATTCTAGGCAGCGTGCGCAAGGGTCTGGGGCTCGATCAGCTGTCCATCGGCAGCGGCATGGGCAATCCGACCGGCGCCACCAGCACGACACAGACGAAGAACCAAAGCGCACCGACCCTGCAGGCGGGACGCTATGTCGCACCGGGCGTCTATGTCGGTGCCGCGCAGGGCACCAGCGGCGGGTCGAACAGCACGGCCGCCCAGGTGCAGATCGACATCGCCCGCGGGTTGAAACTGCAGACCCAGGTCGGTGGCGACAGCAACGGCGTCGGCGTGACCTATCAGTTCAATTACTGAGACGGGATTCGGCCGGGAACCGTCCTCAAACGAAAAACCCCCGGGCCGAAGCCCGAGGGTTTTTTGAAGCAATTCTGATGACAGCCCTCGAAAGAGGTTTGCCGCCGATTTCGCTTAGTTCGTGCCGGTCGTCTTCAGGTGGGTAGCGCTCGGCCCCTTCTTGGTGCCGCCACGGACGTAATCGTAATGCTTGCCATAGGCCTTCTTGTGGGCGCGCTTATGGGTCTTGCCGTGGGCCGTCTTGTCGATGGACGGACCGCCCGTCGGCACCGAATTGGTACCCTGACCCGACTGCCCGACCGGATTGGTGGTGGTGATGGAGGCCTTCGGGTTCGGCGGCGGCACAGAGCTGTTGGAAGCCTGGGCCAGGGCAGCCGCGGGAGCCAGGGCTAGACCCAGAACGATGGCGAGGGAGGGTTTAAGGATACGCATCAATAACATTCCTGTTGAAATGGAGGACATGCGGTCTGGTTCGGCTCTACCGTGGAAGAGGGTGTCTCCCTGGTCAGGCATATCGCCTATATTCTCGTAACAACTCAAGGGATTTTGAGCATCAGTTGTCTACTTAAATCATGATCTTACAGCAGACACAGTTCCCGCAGTGCAAGACGGAGCCCCGGCGGCAGATCCGCCCCCGCCTCTCCAGGCTCACCAAGGTCCTGCGGCGCGTCGTTCCGGTTGAGATAGCGCCAGCCCTGAAACGGCTTGGTGGGCCGTGGTTCCACAAGGACGAGGTTCGGGTCGAGCACGAATGCCGTCGCGGCGCTGCCATCCTCATAGGGCGCGGACTCGATATCCAGGACGCGCTGACGAGCCTGCACCATGCCGGCGATAACCCAGTAAATGGAACCGCCGTCCAGAATTTCCTCGCGCCGCTTGGGCCCGTGGCGCGTCCGATGCCGCAATGGCGGGTCGGACAAAGCCCGCTCCCGTTGGGCCGCGCGCAGATGATCGACATCCCGTATGCCGACGCTGAGTTTGATGAGATGGACCATGGCTTGTCCAATTAAGCCAAGCGAACCCGATTCGACACCTGCGGAAGAACCGGTTCAGAACAGCCAAACGCGATCTTGTCATGATGCAAAGCTTGACAGTCTCCCCCCTGCCTCTGCGAAGCTGCATAGGAGGAATAGGAGTCGACAAGCCTCATTGCGCTTGACCCTAAGATTGCGGAACGCGATTGGTCCGATGCCGCCGGTGATTCTGGACGGCTGGACAGGATCTTTCGCCCTATGAGCCTCCCGGAATTCCGCTTGACTGCTGCCTCCGCGACCCTTCCGGCCGCTGACCAAAAACCGCTGCGCCGCCTGCACATGATCACCTGGGGTTGCCAGATGAATGTGTATGACAGCGGGAAGATGGCGGATGTCCTGGCGCCGCTGGGTTACGGCCCGGCCGACGGTCCGGCCGACGCGGATATGGTCATCCTCAATACCTGCCATATCCGGGAACGCGCGACCGACAAGGTCTTCTCCGAATTGGGTCGCCTCCGGGTGATCAAGGAAGCGCGCGCCGCCGACGGCAAGCAGACCATCCTCGCCGTCGCCGGCTGCGTGGCGCAGGCCGAAGGCGCCTTCATCACCGAGCGCGCGCCCTATGTCGATATCGTGCTCGGGCCGCAGACCTATCATCGTCTGCCGGAAATGGTCGCCCGCGCCCACCGCGCCGCCGGCCCGGTGATCGAGACGGATTTTCCGGTCGAGCAGAAATTCGACTTCCTGCCTGAGACAGCGCCAAGCCAGGACCGGGCCGTCACCGCCTTCCTCACCATCCAGGAAGGCTGCGACAAATTCTGTTCCTTCTGCGTCGTGCCCTATACGCGGGGCGCGGAAGCAAGCCGCCCTGCGGCCGCGGTGATCGCGGAAGCAAGACACTTGGTCAGCCTTGGCGCGCGCGAAATCACGCTGCTCGGCCAGAACGTGAACGCCTATCACGGCGCCGGCGCCGATGGGCGCGATTGGGGCCTGGCCCGCCTCGCCTATGCGCTGGCCGACATTCCGGGTCTGGACCGCATCCGCTATACGACCTCGCATCCGAGCGACATGGATGACGCGTTGATCGCGGCGCATGCCGAGATTCCCGCGCTGATGCCCTTCCTGCATCTGCCGGTGCAGTCGGGCTCGGATCGCATCCTCGCCGCCATGAACCGCCGCCACACCGCCGACGCGTATCGCCGGCTGATCGATAAACTCCGCACGACGCGGCCGGATATGGCATTCTCGTCGGACTTCATCATCGGGCATCCGGGGGAGACGACGGCAGATTTCGATGCGACCCTGCAACTGATCCGCGACGTCGGCTTCGCGCAGGCCTATAGTTTCAAATACTCGCCGCGCCCCGGCACGCCGGCGGCCGGCGCCCCCGGTATGGTGGCGGAGGCCGAGAAGGACCGACGCCTGTCGGAATTGCAGATCCTGGTGCGCGAGCAGCAGGATGATTTTAACGCCCGCACCGTGGGATTGGAGATCCCGGTGCTGGTGACCGGCCCTGGCCGCCATGCGGGCCAGATCGGCGGTCGATCTCCTTATCTCCAGGCCGTGCATATGGATGGACCGATCTCCCTCGCAGGGCAGATCGTGCCGGTGAAAGTTGATAGCCTGATGACGAATTCGCTTTCCGCTACCCTTCTCAACGCCTCCCCCAGACAGGAGCGAGCCAGCGCTTGACCCAGATCTCGGCTGACGAACGGTCGAACACCAACGGCTTCGAGGGCAAGGGCGCACCGCCCGCCCCCGGACGATCGGTGACCTTGCAGTTTGGGAACAATGCCTTGTTATCGCAGTTGTTGGGCGACCATGACCGACATCTCATACGCATGGAGCAGGCGCTGGGGATCCGGCTGGCCTGCCGCGGCAACCGTATCGCGATCACCGGCAATGAGGCGGGGGTCGAGACAGCACAGGCGACGCTGAACGGTCTGTATGAGCGGCTGGAACGCGGCCAAAAGCTGTCCAGCAGCGATATCGATGCCGCCATCAAGCTGAACATGCGCGGCGCCGAGCCGCGACTGCCCTTGGCCGATCTGCCGGCCATCCGCACCCGCAAGGGCGCCATTCAACCGCGCAGCCAGGCTCAGGCCGGCTATATGGAAATGCTGGCCCGCAACGAGATGGTCTTCGGCGTCGGCCCGGCCGGCACCGGCAAGACCTATCTGGCCGTGGCCCAGGCCGTCGCCATGCTGCAGACCGGTCAGGTCGATCGCATCATCCTCTCCCGCCCCGCGGTCGAGGCTGGCGAGCGTCTGGGCTTTCTGCCCGGCGACATGAAGGAGAAGGTCGATCCCTATCTGCGCCCGCTTTACGACGCTTTGAACGACATGATGCCGGGCGATCAGCTTGCCCGGCGCATGGCGGCCGGCGAGATTGAGGTGGCGCCCCTCGCCTTCATGCGCGGACGCACCCTCTCCCATGCTTTTGCCATTCTGGACGAGGCGCAGAATACCACGTCCATGCAGATGAAGATGTTCCTGACCCGTATGGGCGAAGGAACCCGGATGGTGATTACCGGAGACCCGACGCAGGTGGACCTTCCACCCGGCGTCAGTTCCGGCCTTGTCGACGCGCTGACGACCATCGAGGGCGTTCAGGGCATCGGCGTCACCCGATTCGGACAACAGGATGTCGTGCGTCACCCGCTGGTGGCACGCATCGTCGCAGCCTATGACCAGCGAGCAACGGCCGAGCGGGACGTCGTGCGAGATGCACGGCGCCACCGGCCCCGTGAGAGTGAAAGTGGAACCTCCAAGTAGTTACAAGGCACCCGCCGCCGACCCTGTGATCATCGTCGAAGATCAGGGCTGGCGTCGGTTCGTGCCACGCCTGGAGGAGCGGGTTCTCCGCTCCATCCGGGTTGCCCAAACCACCGTCCCCGACGTGGTGGTGGATACCGTTGTCCTCACCGATGACCGGACCGTCCGCCAGCTGAACGCGCGGCATCGCGGCCGCAACAAGCCGACCAATGTGCTGACCTTCGAGCCTGCGGGTTTCGGCGTGGGCGGCGAATTGGTGCTGGCACTGGGCGTCGTGCGCCGTGAAGCGGCGGCCGAGCGCAAGACCATGGCGCAGCATATGGCGCATCTGCTGGTCCATGGCGTGCTGCATCTGGACGGTGAGGATCATCACCATCCCGGCGATGCGCGCCGCATGGAAATGGCGGAAAGCCGCATCCTCAGCCAACTCCGCGTGCCCAACCCCTGGAGGGCGGCGCGATGAGCAGCCATAACGAATCCTTCTTCAGCCGCATCCTGTCGATTCTCGGCCGTCGGGGAAACGACCAGACCCTGCGCCAGTCGATCGCCGATCTGGTGGAGGAGGCCGGAACCAGCCCACAGGCCCAGGGCGATGAGCCGCCGGAGCTTGACCGGCAGGAGCGTCTGCTGATCGGCAATATCCTGCGTCTGCGGGGCACGATGGCCAATGACGTCATGGTGCCCCGCGCCGATATCGTGGCGCTGCGGGTGGACCTGACACTGGACGAGACCTTGCAGCGCTTGCGGGAGGAGCAGCATTCCCGCCTGCCGATCTATCGCAGCGAGCTCGATGACATCGTCGGCATGGTCCATATCAAGGACGTCTTCGCGTATATCGGCCGGGCCGAGGAATTCTCGCTCGAAAAGCTCGTGCGCAAGCCGCTGATGGTCGCGCCCCAGGCACCGGTGCTGGACCTTCTGGTGCAGATGCGCCAGGCCCGAGTCCATATGGCGCTGGTCATCGACGAATATGGCGGCGTCGACGGGCTGGTGACCATCGAGGATCTGGTCGAGACCATCGTCGGCGATATCGACGATGAGCATGACGATATCGAGGCGCCGCTGATGACCGAGCGGCCTGACGGCACGCTGGATATCGCGGCCCGCCTGCCGATCGAGGATTTCGAGGAAAAGGTCGGGCCGGTGCTGACGCCGGAGGAGCGCGCCTCCTCCATCGATACCGTGGGCGGGTTGATCTTCACCCTCGCCGGCCGCGTGCCGGCGGAAAACGAGATCATCACCCACCCGAGTTCGGGGGCCGAGTTCCAGGTGCTGGATGCCGACGCCCGGCATATCCATACGGTGCGGGTCAGGCCGCCGGCACCCAAGACCGAGACGGAAGGCGCCGCAGCCGCGGCGTAGCATAACCGATGCGCCTCGCTTCGCTCCGGGCGCAGCTGCGACCAGGCAACGGCCTTGCCATTGGCCTGGTCATCCTCTCGTCGCTGCTGTACTCGCTCGGTTATGCGCTGAGCAAACAGCTGATCCAGGCGTGGCATTTCAATGCCATGCAATTATTCGTCCTGCGCTCGATCCTGGTGCTTGCGGGAATCTCGGCCATGCCGCTGGTGGGCGCTCGGCCGCCGTCGCTGGCGCGGGTGCTGTCCCCACCCCATCCCTGGCTGCAGCGCCTGACCGCTCTCACCCTCGTCATCTCCGCGGTGCTGGCGACCATCGGCTACGGCTATCTGCCGGTGACGACGGCGACCGCCTTCAGCTTCCTGGCACCTCTGCTCGCAACCGCCATGGCTGCCGTTTTTCTGCGGGAGAAGGTTTCTGTTCAGCGATGGATCGCCATCGCCGTCGGATTCGCGGGTGTCATCGTCATCGTCCATCCTGGCGGACGGAACCAAGGCCAGTCAGCCCATCTGATCGGTATTGTCGCCGCTTTCGGCTCCGCGACGCTCTACGCCATGCAGCAGATGCTGATCCGTCGCGCCCGCGACAGCATGACGACCATGGATGTAATGGCCCAGGCGGCCGTCGTGGGGCTCGTCCTGCTCGTCTGGTTCATGCCCTTCGTCTGGCGACCCGTGCCGACTTCCGCACTTCTGCTGATCGTGGCAGCGGCGGCGACGCAGACAGGCGGGTTGCTGACGATCGCGGCCGCCATCCGCATCGGCCAGATTTCCCAACTCGCACCCTGGCAATATGGCGGCATGGTCTGGGCCATGCTGCTCGACCTCTTCATGTTCGGCCATACGCCCGGACTGGTCGCGCTGATCGGTGCCGCCATGATCGTCGCGGGCGGGCTGCTTTCCCAGTTTCGCCTGCAGGGCTTCTCCCGCCTGGTCCGCATGCGAAGCTAAGGGTCAGGGCCGCCAGGAGCCGTGCGGCAAAGCCTCGTCCCGCTTCGCGGCCGCAAGCGCTGCGATCATCCCGTCAAGGTCGAGGGGAATGCAGTAAGCCGGCTTCGCGCGTTCGAAGCGCCAGCTTTCTGCCAGGCCGCCCGCGTCCAGCGCATCGAAACCGATCTCCGCATGCAGACCGGCAACGACGGCTTTGGCCGCCGCATCCTCCCCCGCGATCGGCAGCGCTCGGCGCGCCCCTGACGGCAGCAGCGACGATCCCGGTTCCAGATCCACGGCCAGAATGGCGTTGAAGGCCTTCACCAGACGGGATTGCGGCAGAAGGGCCGCGATCATGCCACTGGTCGTCGTCCGTTGCTCATCCAGGTCTGCAACCACGCCGTCCCGCTCGGGATAATAATTATTGGCGTCGAGCACGATCTTCCCGGCCAGCGGCAGGTCCGCGAGACTGTCCCGCGCCGCGAAAGGCAGAGCGAGGAAGACAATATCCCCAAAGGCTGCGGCGTCCTCGGCCGTGCCGATGGTGGCACCCGTGCCGCTCGGCACGCTTGTCAGCGTTTTTGGCCCGCGCGCATTGCTGAGCATGACCTGATGCCCTGCCGCAATGGCCCGCCTCGCGAAAGCGCGGGCCAGAAACCCAGCCCCGATACTGCCGATACGCATGTCCTTGTCCTCGCTCTTGGAATGGCGAGAGTTTATTTGCCAACCATTTAGCGATAAATTCTGCTGAAAGAAATTCTTTCCCAATCATGAGTGGGCAATGCTCGATCGGCTGACCAGCATGACCGTCTTCCTGCGCGCCGTGGACCTCGGCTCCTTCGCGGCAGCGGGGGCCGCGCTCGGCCTATCGCCGCAGATGGTCGCGAAGCATGTCGTGGCGCTGGAGGATCGTCTCGGCGCAAGGCTGCTGCAGCGGACGACGCGCAAGCACAGCCTGACCGAAGTCGGCCGCGCCTATGCCGATCGCTGCCGGACGATCCTGGCGGAAGTCGAGGAAGCCGAAACGCTTGCGCAAACCGCTCGCCTGTCCCCGCGCGGCAAGCTGCGCGTCAATGCACCAGTGACCTTCGGCGCGCAGATGCTGACGCCACTCGTCACTCGCTTTCTGCGCCAGCACCCGGAGGTCGAAGTCGAACTGACCCTGACGGACCGGCTGGTCGATCCGATCGAGGATGGGTTCGAGGCGATCATCCGCCTCGGCCCGATCGGGGACAGCCGGTTGATCGCGCGTCCGCTGGCACCTTACCGGCTGATCGCCTGCGCCTCACCCGCCTATCTGGCGGCGCGCGGTACACCGCAAACCCCAGCCGATTTGGCCAGGCACGAATGCCTCGGCTTCGCCTTCTGGACGAGCGGCCTCGGCCGGCAATGGCAGTTCCGGCGGGATGGCCAAAGCTTTGACGTGCCGGTCTCCGGCCGTCTCAAGGTGAATGACTGGAAAGGCCTGCTCGCCGCCGCGCTCGACGGCTTCGGCATCACCCTCGGCCCGGAATCGGCCCTGACACAGGAATTGGCCGAAGGCCGGCTGATCCAGCTGCTGCCGGATTACGAGGGGCCGCTGCGGCCCATGCATCTTCTTTATGCGGCGGACCGGCGGATGACGCCGAAGCTGCGCCTGTTCATCGACGCTGTGATCGCGGAATTCGGCTCTGGCCTGCCCTCCCGCCCCTCTCCCAGCCGCGCGGTTCTGAGTTAGGATGGGGCTTCGGGAATGGTTGGAGCGCCGATGAATTCGATTTTCGTGCAAATCAAATGTGACCTCGGCCAGGCCTATCAGGTGGCGGCACAACTGGCCGATGAGTTCGAAAACGCCTCCCAGATCTACTCGACATCGGGACATTGGGACCTGCTGGTGCAGTTCCGCCTGGAAGACGGGCTCGACCCTGGATTGTTCGTGAACGAGCACCTGCACCGCGTGCCGGGGATTCGCGACACCTATACCATCATGGTCTTCGACGCCTTCACCCCCAGCGGCGGCTAGAGTCTGTCAGGTTTTAATAGATAATTTGTCATCCGCGCACTTGTTGCGCGGACCTACCCACCGCGGCGCCCAGCCGGCCGATTGCTTGCTCCACCGGGTAGATGCGCGGGTCGGGGCCCGCGCACGACAGATTTAGTGGCGTTTCCAACTAAACCTGACGGACTCTAGAGCGGCGTGATCAGCCTTGTCGCCAGATCGACGACGACCGTGTCATCCGGCGTTTTCGCCGTCTCCCCGTCGCTCGCCGGATGATATTCGATGCGGAGCTGCGTCTCCGTCACCACGATGCGCAGATAGCCGTAATTCTGATCGTCATAGCTCTCCAGAATCACCTGATCCTTGTCGCCCTTGGGCATCTGCAGCTTGGTCGGCGCGCGCAGCGGCAACTGCCCCTTGCGCGACAGTTTGGCGACGGCATGGCCGCCATTGCCGGCAATGATATAGGGGATCTGCATAGCCCCATGCAGGCGCGTGAAGCGCTGGTAGTTATGGGCATGCCCTGACAGCACGGCATGCGGCCAGAGCCCGACCTTCTCGCAAATGGCGTCGACCTCCTCCCGCAGCGTGATGCTCCAGCCATGAGTTGTGCCCGCCGTATAGGCCGGGTGGTGATGCGCGATGACGATGGCGCCGGCGAATTTTTCGTGTTTCGCGCGTTTCAGCGCGGCTTCCAGATAGGCGAGCTGGCTGTCGCCAATCTCAGGCCAGGTGCCGTCCTCGGATGATATGACACCCGGGTCTTCCAGCGTGTTGGAATAGAGCACGAAGCAGCGCAGGAAAGGCGCCTCGAAGGTATAAAAGACGCCGGGCTGGATCTGCGCCGTGCGCAGCAATCCGCCCGAATCCGCCGTGCGGTGGAAATCCTCGGCGCAGAAATTATCCAGGAAGGCAGCAAGCGTGGTCGCGTTCGAGCCGGGGACGGTCATGCCGTCATGATTGCCGGCGAGTGCGACGATCGGTGCCGGATAGCCGCGATAGGGGTCGTAGAACTGATCGTAATAATATTCGGCCTCGCCGAAATTATAGATGACGTCGCCCAGATGGAGGAAGAATTTCGGCACGTCCTTCGGCTCTGACTCATTGAAATCGCTGACCATCTTGTCGGCGACCTCGCTCTGGCTTTCCGGTCCGCGCGTGCTGCCGGTGTCGCCCACGGAGTGGAAGACGAGCTGGCCGGATTGCGTGATCATCTTTTCGGCGGCGGCACCGCTGGTGCCGTAGATGTCGGCGAGCGTCAGGCGCGGCTCAACCCCGCCGCGCGGCGCCGGAAAGGCGATGGGCCGCAGCTTATGCGCCTTGTTGAGCTTGTCGATCTTGGCATAGGCGGCGTCATCGGTCGGGTGATGGATGACGAATTCGGTCGGGTCCGCCCCAGGCTGCGGCTGAGCGAAGCTCGGCGACGGCTCATCCGGGCCGGGACCGGCCGCAGGCGGCTCGCCCTCATCACCGCCGTTTCCACCACCCTGGTCGTGCTTGTCCTTGGACTTGCTCTTATGGGCCAAGTTCGCCTCCCCCTTCTTGTCTCCAAAGAGATGGGAGTGCGATCAACGCGGCAGAGAGGCCGCTGCATGACCATGCAATGACAATCGGAGCCGCGTCAGCCTTTGCTGAGGCGTCGCTTATTGGCCGCGACCTTGCGGGCATAGAAGCGGGTGACGGCTTCCGCGCCCTTTTCAGGCGAGCCCGTCATTATCGCACGGGCCATGATGCCCTGCGCGACAGCGGCCGCCGCGATCTTCTCCGTCACCATCAACTGGGATTCGGCCGCGCCGCGCTTACCGCCGCGGGCGATTTTGGCCAGCCGCAGAGACATCACCTGCGGCACCGTCCAGGCGAGGCCGAGCCCCGCCAATCCAGTCGGGTAGCTTTTGCGGCGCGCCATGATCCAACCCCCATTTTGTCCCCCGCGGCATGAAGCCGCGGGCGACACATAGGTGGGTTTGGCAGTCGTTGGTTACGAGAGGCGGGCTTTTACGCCTTGGACATCGCCAGCTTCAGATTGTCGTCGATCTTGGCCAGGAAATCCTGGGTCGTCAGGAAAGGCTGGTCCTTCGCGATGAGGACGGCCAGATCCTTCGTCATGAAGCCGCTCTCCACCGTCTCGACGCAGACGCGTTCCAGCGTCTCGGCGAAGGCGGTGACGTCCGGCGTATTGTCGAAGCGGCCGCGATAGATCAGCCCGCGCGTCCAGGCGAAGACGCTGGCGATGGGGTTGGTGCTGGTCGGGCGGCCCTTCTGATGCTCGCGGTAATGGCGCGTCACCGTGCCATGCGCGGCCTCGCTTTCCACGACGGAACCCGACGGGTCGAGCAGCACGCTGGTCATCAGGCCGAGCGAGCCGAAGCCCTGGGCGACGATGTCGCTTTCCACGTCGCCGTCATAATTCTTACAGGCCCAGACATAGCCGCCGTTCCACTTCAGCGCGGAGGCCACCATGTCGTCGATCAGGCGGTGTTCGTAGGTGATGCCCAGCTTGTCGAATTCGGCCTTGAATTCGGCGTCGAAGATCTCCTGGAAGGCGTCCTTGAACATGCCGTCATAGGCTTTCAGGATCGTGTTCTTCGTCGAGAGATAGACCGGGTATTTGCGAGCCAGGCCGTAATTGAAGCTGGCGCGGGCAAAGCCCTGGATGGAAGCCAGGGTATTGTGGATGCCGAGCGCCACGCCCGGACCCTTGAAGTCATGGACTTCCAGTTCCATCGGCGCGGAACCATCGGCCGGCACATAGTTCAGGGTCACGCGGCCCGGGCCGGGGATCTTGGTCTCGGCGGCGCGGTAGATGTCGCCGTAGGCATGACGTCCGACGACAATCGGCTCGTTCCAATGCGGCACCAGACGCGGCACGTTGGAGCAGATGATCGGCTCACGGAAAATGGTACCGTCCAGGATGTTGCGGATGGTGCCGTTCGGGCTGCGCCACATCTTCTTGAGGCCGAATTCCGTCACGCGGGCTTCGTCCGGGGTGATGGTCGCGCATTTCACGCCGACGCCGTATTGCTTGATGGCGTGGGCGGCATCGACCGTCACCTGATCGTCGGTCTGGTCGCGATATTCGATCCCGAGATCATAATATTTCAGGTCGATATCAAGATAGGGGACAATGAGCTTCTCCTTGATGAAACCCCAGATGATTCGGGTCATCTCATCGCCGTCGAGTTCTACGACGGGGGTCTTCACCGGGATTTTTGCCATGTCGGTCCTCGTTAGATCTTCTGGGAATGGTCTTGCCGCAAATTCGCACCAAGCCCGGCCTGCGGCAACCCTGCGCGCGAAAATGTGGCCGGTATCTGCTGCTCCCTTGTCGCAGGGGTCATTGAAGCCGAGGCCGGTTCGCGCGACCCTCCGCCTCAGGCCATCCCGCCGGGCAGATCGCCCGGATGAGAAGATCGGCCGAAAGGGAAGCAAAGCCATGAGCGGCAATCGCGGCGTCGTCTATCTCGGTCCCAAACACGTAGAAGTGCAGGATATTCCGGACCCCAAGCTGCAAGCGCCGGACGGGCGGCGGATCGAGCATGCGGCGATCCTGAAAATCGTCGCCACCAATATCTGCGGCTCCGACCAGCATATGGTGCGCGGCCGCACGACGGCGCCGGCCGGTCTGGTCCTGGGCCACGAAATCACCGGTGAGGTGATCGAGACCGGACGGGATGTGGAAATGGTCGCGAAAGGCGATCTCGTCTCCGTGCCCTTCAATGTCGCCTGCGGCCGCTGCCGCACCTGTCGCGGCGGCGATACCGGCGTCTGCCTGACGGTGAATGACGGTCGGGCCGGCGGCGCCTACGGCTATGTCGATATGGGCGGCTGGATCGGCGGGCAGGCGCGCTACGTCATGGTGCCTTACGCCGACTTCAACCTGATGAAGTTCCCGGACAAGGCGCGGGCCATGGCGAAGATCCGTGACCTCACCATGCTCACCGATATTTTCCCGACCGGGTTTCACGGCGCGATGGGCGCCAAGGTCGGGGTCGGCTCCACGGTCTATGTCGCGGGCGCGGGTCCGGTCGGCATGGCGGCGGCCGCCTCCGCCCGCCTGCTCGGCGCGGCCGTGACCATGGTGGGTGACTTCAATCCCGAGCGTCTGGCCCATGCCAAGGCCATGGGGTTCGAGCCGATCGACCTCTCCAAGCATGACCGGCTGGGGGAGATGATCGCCGAAGTAGTGGGCGTGCCGGAGGTCGATTCGGCGATCGACGCCGTGGGGTTCGAGGCGCGCGGCCATGCCGGCGGGGAGCAGCCGGCGGTGGTGCTGAACCAGATGATGGAGATCACACGGGCGGCCGGCAGCATCGGCATTCCGGGTCTGTACGTAACGGATGATCCGGGGGCGGTGGACGCGGCGGCCAAGGTCGGCAGCCTGTCGCTCCGCTTCGGCAAGGGCTGGTCGAAGGCCCATACGCTGCATACGGGACAGACGCCGGTGATCCGCTACAATCGTATGCTGATGCAGGCGATCCTTTATGACCGCGTCAATATTGCCGAAATCGTCAATGCGACGGTGATCGGGCTGGAAGATGCGCCCAAGGGATACGAGTCTTTTGACGCCGGCGCGGCCAGGAAATACGTGATCGACCCGCATGGATTGATCGCCAAGGCGGCGTAATTCTCGGTCCTATCGGCCGCAGGTAAGTTCCGCACAGCACGACGTCGGGGGGAAGGGCGAGCCCTCCCCCCTTCGTCGGTCGTTTACTCTTCGTGCCAGCTGCGGCCGTCACGCTCCAACAGGGCGACGGAAGCCGAGGGGCCCCAGGTGCCGGCGCGATAGGTCTTCGGGAATTCGCCCGAGGACATCCAGGCATCCATGATCGGATCGACCCAGCGCCAGGCGGCCTCAACCTCATCGCCGCGCATGAACAAGGTCTGGTTGCCGCGCACGACATCCATGATCAACCGCTCATAGGCATCCGGGCTGCGCACCGCGAAAGCCTTGGCGAAGCTCATGTCCAGCGGAACGTGCTGCAGGCGCATGCCGCCCGGACCCGGATCCTTGATCATCAGCCAAAGCTTCACGCCCTCATCCGGCTGCACGCGGATGACAAGGCGATTGGCTTGCAGCTGGCCGGCATTCTCCTCGAAGACGCTATGCGGGATCGGCCGGAACTGGACGACGATCTCCGACACGCGGGAGGGCAGGCGCTTGCCGGTGCGCAGATAGAAAGGCACGCCGGCCCAGCGCCAATTGCCGACCTCGGCCTTCAGGGCGACAAAGGTCTCGGTCATGCTGGTCGGGTGGCCGAGTTCTTCCAGATAGCCGCGCACCGGACCCTTGGTCGAAGCGCCGGCCGTGTACTGGCCGCGCACAGTCTGATGGGCGACCTGCGTCGGGTTCATCGGCTTCAGGGAATGCAGGACCTTCAGCTTCTCGTCCCGCACGCTGTCGGCGTCGAGCGAGGTCGGCACTTCCATCGCGGTCAGGCAGAGCAGCTGCATGATGTGATTCTGGATCATATCGCGCATGGCGCCGGCCGTATCGTAATAGCCGGCCCGGCTTTCCAGTCCGACTTCCTCGGCGACCGTGATCTGGACATGGTCGATGTAGCGCGCGTTCCAGACCGGCTCGAACAGGGAATTGGCGAAGCGCAGAGCCATGAGGTTCTGCACCGTTTCCTTACCCAGGTAATGGTCGATGCGGTAGACGCTGGTTTCCGGGAAGATCTTGCCGACCGAGGCGTTCAGCGCCTGGGCGGATTCAAGATCCTTGCCCAGCGGCTTTTCGATCACCACGCGGCTTTTATCGGTGATCAGGCCGTGGGCGTTGATCTGCTCGCAGATCGGGCCAAAAATATCCGGCGCGGTCGAGAGATAGAAGACGCGGATGCGATCCTTCTCCTCGTTCAGGCGCTTGGCGAGAACGTCCCAGCCTTCCGAGCCGGTCGCGTCCATCGACACATAGCCGACGCGGGCGACGAACCGTTCCAGCACCTCGGCGTCCATATCGGCGCTCGGCACGAAGCTCTCGATGGCCTCGCGGGCGACCTTCTGGAACTCTTCGTCGGTCACCTTCCGGCGAGAGGTGCCGATGATGCGCGCCTCGGCCGGCAACTGGCCGTCACGGTCACGCTGGTACAAGGCAGGGAGAAGCTTGCGGCGAGAGAGATCTCCCGAACCGCCGAAGATGACGAAATCAAACGGATCGACGGCAATGATGCGTGCGACCATACGACAGGGCTCCTTTTCAGGCGAGGCGCTACCATACGCGAGCGTGAGGAATTGGCTAGAACCCTGGCCTTCGCATTTGCACCATAAGCGCTGCACGAGAGGCGCTTGACGGCGCGAGCAGGCTGGCGTCAACCCGAACCATGACCGTTTCATCACGATTGTCTCCACCGGTGCCCCAAACCGAAGCCGTCAACCGGCGCTACCGGGACCTTGACCTGTGGGACAGCGCGACCGCGCTGGAAACGCTCTGGGAAGGACAGATGGCGGCGATGGCAGCCCTTCGTCCGGCTTTGCCGGTCCTGGCTGCGGCCGCCGATGCCGCCGCCGCGCGTCTAGCGACAGGTCAAGGCCGGCTGATCTATGCGGGCGCCGGCACCTCCGGCCGGTTGGCGGCACTCGACGCCGCCGAACTGCCGCCGACCTTCGACTGGCCTTACGCGCGGACGCATCTCGTCATCGCCGGCGGCACCGGCAGCCTGCTGCGGGCGGCGGAAGGGGCCGAGGATAATGCCGATGCCGCCCGCGCCGAGCTTGAAACGGCGGGCGTCAGCCCTGACGATGTGCTGATCGCGCTCGCCGCCAGCGGCACCACCCCCTTCGCGATCGCGGCGGTCGAAACGGCGCGTGCCGCCGGCGCGCTGACCATCGGCATCGCCAATAGCCGCGGCGCGCCGCTTCTGGCCGCCGCCGACCATGCCGTTTTGCTCGAAACCGGCGCGGAGGCCATCGCCGGTTCCACCCGCATGAGGGCAGGCACGGCCCAGAAGGCGGTGCTGACCTTGCTCTCGACCCAGATCATGATCCGGCTCGGCCGCATCCATGACGGGCGGATGGTCGAGATGCGGCCCACCAATGCCAAGCTTCTCGCCCGCGCCCAGCGGATGGTCGCAGACCTGACCGGCTGTTCGGCCGAAGACGCCGCCGAAACTCTGGAGGCAGCGCAAGGCCGGATCAAGACAGCCGTCCTCATGATCCTCCGCGCTATCGACGCCCCCCAGGCGGAAGCTCTGCTTTCCCGCCATGCCGGCATTCTCCGCGCGGCCTTGGCGGAGGGGCGCGAAGTTCCGCTATAGCCTCCTGACCTGCAAACCCTGCTCCGCTTTCGGGGCAGCCATGCCAAGGAACCGATGATGACCGACACCCAGACGGCCGCGGATATCCGCATTGAGCATGATGCGCTGGGCGATGTGCCCGTGCCCAACAACCGGCTTTGGGGCGCTCAAACCGAACGCTCGATCCACAACTTCCCGATCGGCCGGGACAATTTCACGTGGTCGCGGCCCGTTATCCGCGCTCTCGGCGTCCTGAAAAAATCGGCCGCCCTCGCCAATGGCGAGCTCGGCGAACTGCCGCCCGAAAAAGTCGCACTCATCGTCCAGGCGGCGGATGAGGTGATCGCCGGCACATGGGATGACGAATTTCCCCTCGTCGTGTTCCAGACCGGCTCCGGCACGCAGAGCAATATGAATGCGAACGAGGTGATCGCGAACCGCGCGATCCAGATCGCGGGCGGCGTGCTCGGCTCCAAGACCCCGATCAATCCGAATGACGACGTCAATCGCGGCCAGTCCTCCAACGATACCTTCCCGACGGCGATGTATATCGCGGCGGTCGAAGTGATCGCCGGCAAGCTGCTGCCCGCGATCACCGTTCTGCGCGATACGCTGGATGCGAAGGCGCGCGCATTCGCCCATGTCATCATGATCGGCCGTACCCATCTGCAGGACGCGACGCCGATCACCCTCGGACAGGCCATCGGCGGTTGGGTGGCGCAGCTGGATGAAGCGGCCCGCGCCATCAAGGAGGGGTTGCCTTGGCTGATGGAGCTCGCCATCGGCGGCACCGCGGTCGGCACCGGCCTCAACGCCCATCCGAAATTCGGCGAGACGACGGCACGCCATATTGCCGAGACGACCGGTCATCCTTTCGTCTCGGCCCCCAATAAATTCGCCGCACTCTCCGCGCATGACGCCATGGCTCATTCCAGCGGGACGCTGCGCACGCTGGCCGGCGCGCTGCTCAAGATCGCGAACGACGTCCGCTGGCATGCCTGCGGTCCGCGTGCCGGCCTGGCCGAAATCCTTATCCCCGAGAACGAGCCTGGTTCTTCCATCATGCCGGGCAAGATCAACCCGACGCAGTGCGAATCGATGACGATGGTGGCCGTGCAGGTTTACGGCAATGACGCTGCCGTCGCCTTCGCCGCGAGCCAGGGCAATTTCCAGCTCAACGTCTACAAGCCTGTCATGCTGTATAACCTGCTGCAGTCCGCGACGATCATGAGCGAGAGCATGCTGGCCTTCGATGAGCATTGCGCGCGCGGCATCGAGCCGAATTACGAGCGGCTGAAGCACAATCTGGAAAGCTCGCTGATGCTGGTGACGGCGCTGAACCGTCATATCGGATACGAGAAGTCGGCCCAGATCGCGCTGAAGGCGCATCGCGAGAATAGCAGTCTGAAGGAATCGGCGCTCTCGCTCGGCTTTCTGACCGAAGAGCAGTTCGACGCCTGGGTGAAGCCGGAAGACATGCTTGGGCCGATCGCCGCGCGGTAAGCGACCCGTCCAAGCCGACATAAAAAAGGCCGCTCCGATCTCCGGTGCGGCCTTTTCTGTAAAGCCCTGCGGCTGCGGCTTCAATTGTGAAGATTGTTGTAATCGACCCAGCCTTTGACCGGGCCGTTCGGCGTCTGCATCTGCATCTGGATCGAGGGTTCGCGCATGCCGTCCGCCTGAATGCCGACAAGGCCTGCCGGCAAGCCGTTCGTCACCATCGTGCAATCGCCCGGACTGCCCGCCGAATAATTTTCGAGATCCGACTCCGTCGGGCAAATCGCCGCAGCACCGCGCACGAAAATCGGCTTCGCCAGATCCAGCGTGTGGCGGCCAACCGAGATGGTCTGGCCATTGATGAAATAGGCCGCCATGCCGACCGGCGGCGGCGTCTCCCCGGTCAGGATCGCGGTCACCACCAGCCCGCCGATGACGAACAGAAACACGCCCACGAGAGACTTGCGCGCAAGCGAGCTTTCAGGCCGCTTCCCTGCGTCCATCAAGCCGGGGACATTAAAATCGGAATCGCCGCTCACACTCTGTCCGATCACCGTCGAATGTTCCGCTTTCGAGCGCGCATGCTCTCTCTGCCACTTAACTGCGAATGTCGGCCCGATGCCTAGCCGATTTTTTCTATATCGTCCTTTTCATGGCGGTCGTTAGCCGCAAATGGGGCCGTTTTCCAGCGGCATTACGATACTGACGGGTCTTCTCCGCATGACGGATCGCGACCCGGCATCCGTCAGAGCTTGTAGGCCTTCTTCGCAAGATTATAGGCAAGGTCTTGAGCGATAGCCTGCGCCTCATCCTCGTTAAGCCGGTGCTGCACGACGAGGCCAGCCAGGAAGGCGCAATCGACCCGGCGCGCCATGTCATGCCGCGCGGGAATGGAGAGATAGGCGCGCGTGTCGTCATTGAAGCCGACCGTATTCGCGAAACCTGCCGTCTCCGTCGCTATCTCTCGAAAGCGCTTCATGCCCTCGGGACTGTCGAAGAACCACCAGGGCGGCCCCAGGCGCAGACAAGGATAATGGCCGGCGAGCGGTGCCAGTTCCCGCCCGTAACTCGTTTCATCAAGCGTGAAGAGAATGAGGGTGAGATGAGGGTCATTGCCGACCGCATCCAACAAGGGTTTCAATGCCCGCACATAATCGGTGGACGACGGGATATCCGCGCCCATATCCGGCCCGAAATCGCGGAAGACGAGCGGGTTGTGATTGCGGAAAGAGCCGGGATGCAGCTGCATGACCAACCCGTCCTCGATGCTCATCCGCGCCATTTCCGTCAGCATCTGCGCCCGGAACAGTTCGGCCTCGGCAGCACTCCCTTGTCCCGCGATAATCCGCGTGAACAAAACGGCGGCGTCTGTCTGCGGCAGGTCAGCCGTCTGTGCGGTCGGATGACCGTGATCCGTCGCCGTAGCGCCCATCGATATGAAAAAGGCGCGGCGTTGCCGGTGTGCTGACAGATAACCTTGCCAGGTCATAGCCTCGCCGGTCATGGCCGTAAGCTGCGCGACATTGGCGGCAAAACCCTCACGCGCGGGATCGACCGTGAAATCCGGCCGATAGGTCGGCACCACCCGCCCCTGCCAACCTGACGCGCGGAGTGCGGCATGATTCTCCAGATCGCTCAAAGCGCTGTCGGTCGTCGCGATCGCTTCCAGGTTGAAACGTTCATACAGGGCGCGTGGGCGAAACGCGTCCTGACCGAGGTGATCGGCGATGACATCATAGAGCCTGTCAGCATTGTCTTCGTTCAACCGCTCGGTGATCCCGAAGAGGTCTTCCAGAGACTGTTCAAACCAAAGCCGCGTCGGCGTGCCGCGGAACAGGTGGAAATGACGGGCGAAGATGCGCCAGATTTTGCGGCTGTCGGTTTCCACGTCCTGTCCGTCACGCCGCGAAATCCCGAGCGACTCAAGTGAAATCCCCTGGGAATAGAGCATGCGAAAGATATAGTGGTCAGGCTTGACGAACAGCGTCGCGGGATCCGGAAACGGCGCATTCTCGCTATACCAGCGGGGTTCGGTATGCCCGTGGGGGGAGATGATCGGCAGGGTCGCTATGGTGTGATACAGCCGACGGGCGACAGCGCGGGTCGCAGGATCGCTCGGGAAAAGTCTGTCTGGATGTAAGGCCATGGTCAGCTGCCCCCGCAGTCTTCTCAGTTGCTTTGGGGGCGCATTCGTGGCGCCCTCTTGTTCAGATGCAAAAATGGAATTGATATATTAGAATGTCAAGCGACGGCCCTTCGATCCGCAATTCGCAATCCCTCGTGGATCAAGTGATTGCGAACGCGCCGCGCCTGCCGCGCATCACCTCGGCAGTCGCGATTTACCGTCATCTGCATGCGGCTATCTTGAGCAATGCGCTGCCGCCCGGAACCGCCCTGCAGGACAAGCTGCTCTGCGCGGAATTCGCCGTCAGCCGCACGCCGGTGCGGGAAGCGTTGATTCGCCTGGCGGAAGACGGGCTGGTCGATATCTTTCCGCAATCGGGCACCTTCGTCTCCCGCATCAAGGCCGACGCGATTCCGGAAGCGCTCGATATCCGCCAAGCGCTGGAAAGCCTTGCTGTCTCACGCGCAGCGGCGCTCGCCAAACCCACCGATATCGCGCGGTTGGACCAGTTGCTGGCACGGCAGACCGCACTCGCGGAGGCCGGCGATACGGGACTGTTTCACGAGGCCGATGAGTTTTTTCATGAGACGATCGGCATGATCGCTGACCGTCCCGGCCTCTGGCGACTTGTGAAACAGGTGAAGTTGCAGATCGACCGTACCCGAGTCCTGACCCTGCCGGCACCGGGCCGCATGATCCAGGTCGTCAGCGAGCATCGGCTTGTACGCGACGCGATTGCCGCCGGCGACGCGGTCAGCGCGCAAGTCGCGATGACGGATCACCTCAATGTGGTGATCCCTGATCTGGCCCGGCTGCGCGGCGAATATCCGGCCTATTTCACATGACAGCCCATCTGACCCGCCGCGCCGCGCTCGCGGCACTCGCCACGGGCCTGGTCTTGCCCAGCGCCGCAAGGGCTGAGGCGCGCGATATCATCCCGCTTTGGCCAGATGGACCGCCGGGCGGCGGCGGCCCGGCGGGGCCGGAACGCATCAGCACGCGCGGCGCCATCAGCCACATCGCGATCCCGCATCTGCGGGTCTATCGCCCTGAAAACCCCACCGGCGCAGCCGTTCTGGTCGCCGCTGGCGGTGGCTACAGACATATCGAGATGGGGATGGAGGCGGCGCCCGCCGCGCATTGGTTGGCCGCGCGCGGCATCACGGCCTTTGCCCTGCTGTATCGTCTTCCGGATGAGGGATGGTCCGCCGGACCTTACGCACCGCTGCAGGATGCGCAGCGGGCCATGCGCCTCGTCCGTGCTCAAGCTGGCCTTCAGGACGGCAGGATCGGCGTTCTCGGCTTCTCATCCGGCGGGCATCTGATGGGCATGACGGCAACGCGATTTGATAAAGCATCCTATGCACCGGTCGACGCGGTGGATCGGCTTTCGGCGCGGCCTGACAATGCGGCCTTGATCTATCCGGTCATCACCCTTGAGCCACCCTATGACAATACATCGACAAGGCGCGTGCTGATCGGACAGACCCCGAGCGCGGCGGAGAGCGCGGACTGGTCCGTGCAGACCGCGGTCCGGAAAAACGGCCCGCCGGTCTTTCTCGTCCAGGCCGACGACGACCCGATCTCCAACCCCGCGAATACGCGGATCATGGCGCAAGCCTGTGCCAAAGCCGACGTGCCGGTGGAGTGGCATAGGCTCGCCCAAGGCGGCCATGGTTTCGGCATGGGACAGCCGGGGAGCGATACCGCGCTTTGGCCCGGCTGGTATCAGGAATGGCTGCAGCGGCAGGGCATGCTTTAAATCAGGCTGCAATGCGCATCGGCTATCGACCCAAACAGGGCATAGGCCAACTCGGAAAACGACCCCAGAAGCGGACATTCATCGCTGGCGCATGCCTAAGGCAACGCGGTCGGAGTGGAGCGGCGCCTGTGAGCATAAGCGAACAGGAAACGCTCTAAACGCTGACCCAGGCAAAAGCCTCGATCATTAGCGGACGTCCTTGTTGGTTTTGCGTAAAGTCTCTCGATGAGAGGCACCGGGGCGGTCATCGATGAGTTTTGAAGCGAACCCAAGGAATGAGGCTTGGAAGCGGTTGCTGCCTCTGGCGCCGCATGACGCGCGTGCGGGCGGCAGCGCGGACGATGTTCCATCCATCTCCGCCTTCGTGGCCCGGCAACGCGAACACTTCAAGGAACTGACGCTGCCGACGAACGGACTTATCGTGCTTCTGGAGGGCAAGAAGGAGGTTCGCTTTGGCATTGACCGATACCTCTATCGTCCCGGTGAGGCCTTTGTCGCACTGGCCGGTGCCGTAATGGATGTCACCAACTTCCCAGACACTTTGTCCGAGCACTATCGCGCCCTGTTTGTGCGGCTGCCACGCTCGTTGATGATCGAGGCCGCACGGCGCTGGCCGCAGTTCTCCAACCCGGTATCGCCGCCCCATCTCAGCCGCCTTCCGGTCGATGCGATCCTTACCGATACGCTTATTCACGCGGTCGGGCGCGGCTATGGGTCGGGTCAATCCACAGTCTCGCAGCCACTCGCACAGCACCGCTTCCTGGAAATCGTTCTTGTTCTGGCGGAGCGCGGAGCGATCTCGCTGACACCGAAATATGCTGAGCAATCCTTTGCCGATGCCCTGCGCCAGTTCATTCGCCACCGGCTGCACCATCCCTGGACCGCGGCAGAGGTGGCCCAGCATTTCGGCTGCTCGGTCGCGACCTTGCGGCGGCGGTTGCTGGCCGAAGGCCAAAGTTTCGCCAAGCTTCTCCTGGCCGAGCGTATGGCCGCAGCCCGCATCCTGCTGACCGAGCGGGGTGCCGAGGTCGCGGATACGCTCGCCGCGACAGGGTTCGCGTCCCGATCCCATTTCGCCGTGCATTACCGGCGCCTCTATGGCGAGACGCCATCGAGCGCCCGCGCCCGGGCGAGGGAACCGACCGTCCCGATTTGATTGGCTTCGGCGCATTCCTGCTCGTTTCGGGCCGTCATCCCCCGTTTCCCACGGATAGTTTTGGGCGGTCACACAGCCCGGAGCGATCCCATGCGCACTCTCATTCGAGTCTCTTCCCTGGCCTTCGTCGGCACCTGTCTTCTGGCCTCCGCAAGTGCGGCGGCGGACCTCACCGTCACGTTCGGCGAAACAGGGGCCCACGGCGTCATCGCGGATCGTTATGCCTTCTGCCCGCCCGCCGGCACGAAGGGGGCCGATATCAGCCCGGCCGTCACGTGGTCGGCGGGACCGAGCGGCACGCGGTCTTATGCCCTGCGTATGCAAGACCTCGACGTACCGGCCAGCTTCGACCAGATCGAAAAGCCCGGCGTTACCATCCCGTCGGATGCGCCGCGGATCAGCGTTGACCATTGGGTTCTGGCCGATATCCCGGTCCAGATTCATGCGCTGGCCGAAGGCGCGGATAGCGCGGGCTTCGTCAAGGGAGGCAAGCCGACGGGGCCCACCAGCCACGGCGTGCGCGGCACGAACATCTATGCCAGATTCCTGGCCGCCAAGCCTGGCATGGCAGGCCCCTATGGCGGCTATGATGGCCCCTGTCCGCCGCGCAACGACCAGCGTCCACATCGCTATGTGGTAGAGGTCTTCGCGCTGAACATCGGCAGCCTGACGCTGCCCATTGGCTTTACCGGCGCCGAGATGGCCAAAGCCATGGCAGGCCACATTCTGGCGCAGGGGCAAGCCTCGGCTGTCTACAGCCGATGGAAGACCAAGATGTGAGCCATGGCAGCGCGGTCTTGCGGAGGGGCTGCATGCCTCTACTGCCGCACCGGCATCGTTGAGGACTGATGATGTTCCTTATCGAACAGCCGGTAACGACCCGATGCAGCCGTTAACGGTACCTTCGGGCAGTCCCGAAAGCGGATGTCGGCGGCCTCACCATGAATGAGGGTAGCGAAGAGCATCGATCAGCAGCTTAAACGCCGACGAGCCATGTCTGCGGCTTGGGTAATACAGATGATACCCGGGGAAAGGCGGACACCAGTCTTCCAGCACCCGGATCAACCGACCTTGGGCGATATCTTCGAGGGCTTGATCCTCTGGCATATAGGCGAGGCCCAGACCATCCCGCACCGATTGCAAGCGCAACACCGCGTTATTGAAAACAAGCTGCCCCTCGACCCGCACGCGTAGCTCACGGCCGTCTTTTTCAAACTCCCACGGAAACAGCCCGCCATACGTCGGTAGCCGGAAATTGATGCAGTTATGTCCCGTCAAATCGGCTGGTATCAGCGGGCGCGGATGGCGGTCGAAATAGCTGGCTGAGCCGACGACGGCGACACGCATATCCGGCGCGATCCGGACAGCGATCATGTCTTTGGCGACCTGCTCGCCTAGGCGCACGCCAGCGTCATAGCCTTCGGCGACAATGTCCGTCAGGCCGAGATCAACGATGATTTCTACCCGAATGTCAGGATGGTCGATCAGAAACCGTTTGAGGGCCGGTTGCAGCACAGTCACCGCCGGATGTTCGCCTGCAGAAATTCTGATCGTGCCGGACGGCTTGTCCCGCAAGGCGCTCAATGCCGCCAGTTCGTGTTCCATTTCATCGAAGCGTGGGGCGAGCGTCCGCATGAGCCGATCACCAGCCTCAGTTGGCAGGAGGCTTCTGGTGTTACGGCTCAGAAGCCGCACGCCAAGACGGGTTTCCAGACCCTTGATGGTCTGGCTTAGGGCAGACTGCGACACCCCCAGTTTGGCGGCAGCCCGGGTGAAGCTGCGCTTACGGGCAACCACCACGAAAGCGGCCAGGCTATTGTAGTTCTCGGTGCTCAACTATTAGGTCACCTTATGACGGCATGCTGATTACCCCTTCTTATCGAAGTTAGGCCCCGAGGTTAAGTAAGAGGCCGAGCAAAGGCCGGTCAGAAAAGACCCGATCAGCCTTTCATCCGAAAAGGAGATGCGCATGACGACATGGCTCATCACCGGCTGTTCCGCCGGTTTGGGGCGCAGTCTGGCCCAGGCTGTCCTCAAGGCAGGGTTCAATGTGGTTGTCACTGCCCGGAACCCGGATTCAGTCGCGGATATCGTCTCGGCCTATCCGAAGACGGCGGTCGCAGCCGCGCTCGATGTCACCGACCGCCAAGCCATTGACCGCGTGGTCGCCCTAGCCGGGGAGCGGTTCGGCGGCATCGATGTGCTGGTGAACAACGCGGGGTACGGCTATCGCGCGGCGGTTGAGGAAGGCGACGAGGAAGAGGTGGCCGCGCTCTTTGCGACCAATGTGTTCGGCCCCGTATCGGTCATAAAGGCTGTCTTGCCGGGCATGAGGGAGCGGAAGACCGGGACGATCGTCAATATCAGTTCCATTGCGGCACAGCGCTCCTCACCCGGTTCGGGCTTCTATTCGGCGACCAAGCGTGCCCTGGAAGGGTTGTCCGACGCACTTCGGAAAGAAGTGGCACCGCTTGGCATCAAGGTTCTGATCGTAG
The DNA here is from genome assembly GCF_020621385.1 of Acidisoma cellulosilyticum. Classification (GTDB taxonomy): domain Bacteria; phylum Pseudomonadota; class Alphaproteobacteria; order Acetobacterales; family Acetobacteraceae; genus Acidisoma; species Acidisoma cellulosilyticum. Next base: position 810,244 of record NZ_JAESVA010000001.1, read on the forward strand.
AGCCCGGCGCCTTCCGCACCGAGTTTGCGGGCCGGTCGCTGCGTGGCAGCGATAAGGGTCTTGATGCCTATGCCACCACTGCCGGCCCACGTCGCAAAGGGACCGACAAGACGCACGGCACCCAGCCGGGTGATCCGGATCTTGCCGCGCAAGTCATGATGGACACCATCATGGGCGGCGATCTCCCGGTGCGGCTGCTGCTGGGTCGTGATGCCATCGCGGTCGTGGGCGAGGAAATCGAGGCGCAGCGGGCCGAGATCAAGGCATGGTCTGACGTCAGCGTCAAAACTGATTTCACCAATCGTTAGATGATGGGACCGGCCGGGATGCCCCGTCGCCTGATCTTGGCCGCATCCGCCGCGCTTGCCGCCGCGACCAAGACGGCCGCCAGTGCCGAACCGGATGCAACGCAGCAAGGCTCGCCTAAAAGCCTCGTCGTTCTTTTCACACGGTCAGGCAATACGCGCGTCATCGCGGGCATCATACAGCGTAGATTCAAGGCAGCGTTTTTCGAGATACAACCAGCCAAACCCTATCCCGATGACTATGAAGCGACCGTTGCACGAGCACGCCTGGAACGCGACCAGCAGATCGAGCCGCCCATCGTGCAGACGGTTTCGGATCTCTCCCGTTACAGCACAGTCTTTCTTTGCTTTCCGATATGGGGAGAGACCGCGCCGCCGGTCATTCGCACCTTCCTGAAGGCGCACAACTTTCAAGGAAAGACTGTGCGCCCCTTCATCACCCATGGCGGCTATGGCCTGGGCAATAGTCTGTCCGTCATCCAAGGCCACGCGCCCGGTGCGCAGATCGCCTCTCCCTTTGTGATGGAGGCCGATCAGGAGCGGCGCACACTCAATCAAGTCCAAAACTGGCTCGGCCAGATCAAAGGAAATACCTTATGAATAGTCGTATCCTAGGAAACGGCCTGGAGGTCTCTGCACTCGGCCTTGGCTGCATGAGCATGAGCGCGCTTTATGGGCCACCGGCGGATATAGCGGAAATGATCAAGCTCATCCGCGACGCCCACGAACAAGGCGTGACGATGTTCGATACGGCGGAGTCCTACGGCCCGTTTACGAATGAACGCCTTCTCGGCGAAGCCCTCCAACCGATACGCGATCAAGTGGTCATCGCCACCAAATTCGGCTTCGACATTGACCTGGAGACCGGCGAGCGCCGGGGTGGCACGAACAGCAGGCCGGAGCACATCAAGGCAGTCGCAGAAGCGAGCCTGAAGCGGCTGAAGACCGACCGGATCGACCTTTTCTATCAGCACCGCGTAGATAGCGCAGTACCCATCGAAGACGTTGCCGGAGCGGTCAAGGACCTGATTGCAGCAGGGAAGGTGAAGCACTTCGGACTATCGGAAGCCGGTGTGGGGACAATCCGCCGCGCCCATGCGGTTCAGCCTGTGACCGCTGTTCAGAGCGAGTATTCCTTGTTCTGGCGTGGCCCGGAAAGTGAGCTTCTTCCTGCTCTTGAGGATCTCGGCATCGGCTTCGTGCCGTTCAGTCCCCTTGGCGCAGGCTTTTTGACCGGCAAGATCGACGAGAACACGAAGTTCGACCCCACAGACTTCCGCAACAACGTGCCACGCCTCGCCCCTGAAGCACGCAAGGCCAACATGGCGCTGGTTGATGTCATCCGAAGCGTTGCAGAGCAAAAAGGGACTACTCCGGCTCGGGTAGCGCTTGCATGGTTGCTGTCTCAGAAACCTTGGATTGTTCCAATCCCAGGAACGACGAAAGCGCATCGCCTTCAGGAAAACCTTGGCAGTGTTGAATTGACGCTGACGGCGGCCGACCTGGAACAGATAGAGACGCAATTGGCTCAGATAACTGTTCAAGGCGAACGGCTCCCCGAAGCGGTTCTCAAGTTGAGCGGACGCTAAAACCAAGGAGAGTTTCAATGCAAAAACGAACACTCGGAAAAAGTGGTTTAGAGGTTTCCGCCCTTGGCCTCGGCTGTATGGGCCTGAGCTTCGGCTACGGACCAGCCACAGATCGCGGCGAAGCCATCGCGCTGATCCGCGCTGGCTTTGAGCGTGGCGTTACCTTCTTCGACACGGCCGAAGCCTACGGGCCTAACCACAACGAGGAGGTCGTCGGCGAAGCCCTTCAACCCTTCCGTGACGAGGTCGTAATCGCCACCAAGTTCGGTTTTAAGAACGCCGTTCCCGCTCAAGGCACCGACAGCAGCCCAGAACGCATCCGCCAGGTGTGCGATGAGGCGCTAACGCGTCTGCGTACCGACCGCATTGATCTCTTTTATCAACACCGGGTCGATCCCAATGTGCCGATCGAGGATGTCGCGGGTGCGGTGAAGGACCTGATCGCCACCGGCAAGGTGAAGCACTTCGGCATGTCGGAAGCGGGCGCCCAATCGATCCGGCGTGCGCACGCGGTGCAACCCGTGGCGGCCCTCCAGAGCGAATACTCCATGTGGTGGCGCGAACCGGAGCTGGAGATACTGCCGCTTCTGGAAGAGTTGGGTATCGGCTTCGTGCCTTTCGCCCCGCTCGGAAAGGGATTCCTTACTGGCAAATTAGAGGCGACGACCACCTTTGATAAAGGAGATTTCCGCAGCACGGTACCCCGCTTCGCGCCGGACGCGATGAAGGCTAACCAGGTGGTGGTCGAACTGATCAAGGAGATCGCGGCCGATAAGGGCAGCACCTCGGCACAGATCGCGCTCAGTTGGCTTCTCACCCAGAAACCCTGGATCGTGCCGATCCCCGGCACGACCAAGCTGCACCGGCTCGATGAAAACCTTGGAGCAGTGAATGTTGAGCTTACTGCCGAGGACCTTGAACGCATAGCCCAGGCACTTGCCAGACTAACGGTCCAGGGCGATCGTTATGGTGCATCACACCAGAACCTCATCAATCGTTGAGACGCTTAACCGTCTCCGCTCGCCTCGGCTATGAAAGCTCATCCCAGTTTAATCGACAATAAAGCCGATTGTTTGATCGGTTCTCAGGGCGCGACACAGCGGAGATGGCAGAGATTTGGGGACCGAAGGCTTAAACTCAAATCTCTGCCACACCGACAACTCACTGCCTTAGATAAACCGCTCTCAAAAACACACTGATTGTCAGCTAAACACAGTTCCGATCCGAAAACCGACAGGCTGCTTTCCCCCCATCTCGGCCATTAACTCTATTGCTCGGGCCTTCGGTCACATCCTGACACGGGCAACGAGCGGTTCATCCCACGGCCCGCCGACAGTCGTCGACACGAAATCCAGAAAGGCGCGCACCTTGGCCGGCGGCAGATGGCGCGACGGATGATAGACATGGAGCGGAAAATGCTCCCCGTTCCAATCCGGAAACAGCTCGATCAGCCGCCCGCTTTCCAGAAGCGGCGCCATGCCCAGCACCATAGGCTGGGCGATGCCAAGCCCTGCCAGACAGGCGGAGACCGAGGTTGTCGCATCATCCAAAATCAACCTTCCATGGACGTTGACCGGTAGAATCTGGCCATCGCGATGAAATTCCCAGTCGAAAGGCCGGCCAGTCGCAGGGTCACGGAACAGCAGGCATTCATGGCTTGGCGTCGCCAAATCCTCCGGATGCGCAGGCCTTCCGTACCGCGCGATATAGGATGGCGCCGCGCAGGTCATGATCCGCGTGTCCAGAAGCTTGCGGGTGATCAGGGCGGAGGGTTCGGGCTCCCCAAACCGTACCGCCGCGTCGAAACCGTCCGAGATCAGATCGCCCAGCCGATCCCGCACCACCACATCCAGTTCCAGCTTCGGATAGCTGTCCAGAAAGGCCTGCAGGCGTGGCACCAGAAGCAGGGAGGCGAACCAGGGGTCGCAATTGATGCGCAACCGGCCCTGCACCGCCTGCGCTTCCCCGGCAGCCGAGCGCGTCGCCTCCTCCATCCCAGCCACAAGGGGTGCCAAGTCCGCGACCAGACGGCGGCCGGCGGCGGTCAGGGTCGTCGCACGCGGATTGCGGTCGAACAGCCGCAGAGCGAGCCGTGCTTCCAGCCGCCCGATGGCACGACTGACGCCGGAGGGGGTCAGGCCCAGCACCTCCGCCGCTCGGGCGAAGCTGCCGGTCTCCGCCACCGCCATCAGCGTGCCGACACCGCTCAACAGCCGCCCGTCAAAATCCATGGTGATTTTCGGTCATCTATAGGCTGACAAAGATGCGCTCACGTCATCCTATATCCAAGGGCTATCTCTCCCCTCGCGGCGGGTTCGCCGCCGAAATTGGAGGCTAACATGACATTGAACGCCAAAACCGTGGTCGTGCTGGGCGGAACATCCGGCATCGGCTTCGCCATCGCGGAAGGTGTGGCGGCGGCCGGCGGCAAACCCATCATCGTCTCGCGCTCACAGGCCAATGTGGACGCGGCTTTGAGCAAGCTGCCCCAGGGCGCGGAAGGCCATGCGGTCGACCTCACGGATGAGGCAGCCTTGGCCGCGCTGTTCGCGACCATCGGCACGCTCGATCATCTCGCCTATACGGCCGGTGAAAGTCTGATGATGGGCCCGCTGACGGAGATGGACCTGACGGCCGCACGGCGCTTCACGGAAACCCGTTTCTGGGGGGCGGTCGCGGCTGCCAAACACGCGGCCCCGCGCATCCGGCCCGGCGGGTCCATCGTGTTCAGTTCCGGCATCGCGGGCGCACGTCCGCCGCAAGGCGGCTGGTCCATGGGCGCCAGCATCTGTGCGGGGATGGAGGGGCTGACGCGGGCGCTGGCCATCGAACTCGCGCCGACGCGCGTCAACCTCGTCTCACCGGGCTTTATCCGCACGCCGCTGTGGCGCGACATTCCGGAAGCCGACCGTGAGGCATTGTTTGCCTCAGTCGGCGCCAAGCTGCCGGTCGGCCGCGTGGGTGAGCCAGGGGAAATCGCCGCTGCCTACCTGTTCCTGATGCAGGCCGGTTTCACCACCGGGCATGTTCTGGTCGCCGATGGCGGCGGATTGCTGGTCTGATCCCCAAGGCTCACGGACAAAACGGGTCCTCGTCGCGCGGCCAATAGCGCGACGAGCGGCGCGTATAGGAAATCTGGCCGAAATCCTGGGACAAGGCGCCGGGCGACGAGGCATAGAGCACGTCGCCCGCGATCGGCGCGAAGCCGGCATAGAAATGCTGGTTGGATTTCACGACCAGAATGTGCTGCGTTGCCGGGTCAAGCCCAAGCGTCACCATCGCCTCCGGATGGAAAGCCTGGCCGCGTAGGCTGCACAGGATGATGTTGATCCCCTGCGACTGCACCCAGGCGCAGGCACCGAGCGACACCGGCGCATCACCGAAACGCTGATAGACCTCATCAGCCAATCCCATGACCTGGACGGAAAGATCGACCGGCGTACCGGAACTCACCCCGCATTTGCCGCCGATGCGCAGGTCAAGACTCGCACCCAGCCCGGCCTCCTGACAGAAGCGCACGGCCATCGGGTCCCACAGATAGCCGATGGTGATGCGCGCGATACGCCGCTCCAGGGCCGCTTGCAGAAAGAACGTGGCATCGCCCGGCGCGCCGCCGCCGGGATTATCCGCGACATCGGCAATCACGATGGGAAAGCCCGGCTTGTCCTCGGCCAGTTCCAGCGCGACCTCCAGCGCAGCGTCGATGGTCAGGCAATGGGGCAGAACCTCCTTGCGCTGCGCGAACAGAGCCTCCCCGTAATGACGTGCTGTGGCAGCCGCCTTCTCGGCGTCACCATCGGCCACCGCCAGCAGCTTGACGCCGACATCCGCCACATCCGCCCAGGGAAAGCCGTGGATGAGCGACAGCGACAGGATGCCGTCGCGTCCTTCATGCGCCGCCAGATGATCCACGAAATCGCGCATCGGCTGGGCGGTCGGGCGGAACATGCCGATCATGCGGCAATCGAAGACGGCCATCACCGGTTGCGTGCGTCCGGCGGCGGCATCTTCGATCAGCGTGAACAGGTCATCGGCACGGGCCGGAATATCGACATGCGGATATTCCTTATAGGTCAGCAGCACCGTGGCGGAATCAACCATCGCGTCCGTCAGGTGGCAATGCAGATCAAGCTCCACGCCGATCGGCACAGCGGGACCGACAATCGCGCGAACGCGGGTAAGTACCTCGCCCTCGCAATCCTCATAGCCGTCCGCGACCATGGCGCCGTGCAAGGCGAGCAACACGATATCGGGTTTCGCGGCCTCAAGATCACGCAGGATCTCGTCGCGGAAACCTTCGAACACCGGCCGCGTGGTGATGCCGCCCGGCTCGGCATAGGCACACAGGCTTTCCGCCACCTCCCAACCCAGCGCCTCCGCCCGGCGGCGCCAGACATACAAATGCGCCGAGCAGTAGTTTTCCGGCCGGGACGTGGCATCGCCATGGGCGACGAACCCGTCCGCGAAAGCGCGCGCGCCGGTCGGCAGCGGGGCAAAGGTATTGGTCTCGGTATCAAGCGCCGCGATGAAAATTTTCATGCGACCGAGGATAGCAGCGCCTCGCCAAGGCCGGGAAGGCCCGGTTGCCGCGTCATCGCGGGCTTCTCGTGATCCAGCAGCCAGACCTTGCGTGGAAGGCCGCCGCCATAGCCGGTCAGCGCGGCACTGGCCCCGATGACGCGATGACAGGGCACGACGATGGCGATGGGGTTGGCGCCGTTCGCCGCCCCCACGGCACGCGAGGCATTGGGACGGCCGATGCGGACAGCGAGCTTGCCGTAGCCCAGGGTCTCACCGGCCGGGATATCGCGCAAAGCGGCCCAGACCTGGCGTTGGAATTCCGTGCCTCCGGTCTTGGTTTTGATCTTGTCGATGGCCCGGAAGTCACCCGCGAAATAGCGGTCCAAAGGATCGCGCAGCGCTTTGGGTGCTGGTTCCGGCTGCAAGGCGGCGGCCCCGTAATGCAGCGACAGCAGGCGCCGCATGCGCGTCTCGTAATCATGGAAATCGAGGGCACGCAGAATATTGCCTTCGAAGACCAGCAGAATTTCCCCGACCGGAGAGGGGATACGGTCAATCGACAAGAGCACTTTTTTTCTCCTTGTCCGTCTTGGTTGCAGGCTTGGTTGCAGGCACAGAACCCAGCGCCTGCAGCCAGAGGTGAATGGCGGCATAGGCCCGCCACGGCCGCCAGCTTTCCGACCGCGCCTCCAGCGCCCTGGCCGATAGGCCCAGCACCCGCTGCATGCCGACATCCTGCGCGGGAAAGGCATCCGGCTCCCGTAGGGCGAACAGCGCGATACAATGCGCGGTCCAGGGGCCGATACCGGCGACGGCGGTCAGCCGCCTAATGGTCTCGGCCAGATCGCCGCCCGGTGCCAGCAGATCCGGATCAGCAGCCTCGGCGCGGGCAAGGTTGATGATGGCGGCAGCCCGGGCGCGCGGCATATTGAGGTCAAGGCTGAGATGATCCGCGACTTCGATCAAACGCTCGGGCGTCGGGAACAGCCCGATGAGGCCGGGAATGCCGGTCTCGACCTCCGTGCCGTAGCGCGTCACTACCTCGGCCGCCAGACGGCGACCGGCAGCCACGCTCACCTGCTGGCCCAGGATGATGCGCACCGCGCATTCGAAACTGTCCCAGGCGCCGGGCACGCGCATGCCGGGTCGGGCCGCAACCCAAGGCGCGAGGGTCGGGTCAGTCGCCATATGCGCGTCGATCAGCGTAGTATCGGCGGCCAAGTCGAACAGCGCGCGCAGACGCGCCACGATTTCAGGCAGGAATGCGAGTTTCGGAAAATCGATCCGAACGATGAGGTGATCGCCGCCACCGGGTGACACGACAACCGTCCCGTGATGACCGCCGAGCGTGATGAGCCGGGCATAGCTTTGCGGCGTCACCGCTTCCACGCCCGGAATGGCATGGGCGGCCAGGGCCGTGATGACGCCGTCCCAGTCATACGGGGGACGAAACGGCAGGCTGAGCGAGAAGCTATGATCCGCTTGCGGCTTGGACGACCGGCGGCGCATCTGGCTCGGCGGCTGGCCGTACAGCGTGCTGAAAACATGGTTGAAGCGGCGCAGGCTGCCGAAGCCGGCGGCGAGTGCCACATCGGTCAGCGGCAATGTGGTTTCCACGACCAATTGCCGGGCGAGCAGATGCCGCCGCGTCTCCGCCACCTGTTTCGGGCTGGCGCCAAGATGGGCGGTGAACAGGCGGCGCAAATGCCGCTCCCCCACGCCAAGCTTGCGCGCAAGGCTCGGGCCATCCGTCGCATAGCCCAGCGCGATCAGCGCCATCGCGCGTTCGACCAAGGGATTGGCAGGCGCCGTGGATGGCGCGCGTTCCGGCCGGCAGCGCAGGCAGGAGCGATAGCCCGCGACCTCGGCCGCCGCCGCCGTCGGGTAGAAGGTGACGTTTTCGGATTTGGGCGTCTGCGCCGGGCAGACGGGGCGGCAATAAATCCCCGTCGTGCGGACAGCGGTGAAAAACCGGCCGTCGAACCGCGCGTCGCGGGTTGTCAGCGCCCGGTAGCAGATGGCGGGATCGAGCCTGGCCAGCGCGATGGGATTGGCTGCGGACATGGGGACATCATGCCATGCAGCCGCCCGCCCCGCTCGCCGTTTTCGGACATGACCGTCCCTCGGCGGGACGGATCGATGTCAGGCTTCGCGCGCCAGCCGCACCGCCTCGCGCTTGGCCTGACGGCCGTTCCAATAGCCGGCCAGAAGCGAGCCGGAGATATTATGCCAGACCGAGAAAATGGCGCCCGGCAGGGCGGCCAGCGGCGTGAAGTAGAGCTTGCCCAAAGTGGCCGCCAGCCCGGAATTCTGCATCCCGACCTCGAAGGCCAGCGTCCGGCAGATGCTTTCATCGAAGCCGAGCAGGCGCCCGCCCCAATAACCGCCGAGATAGCCGGTGCCATTGTGCAGAACCACGGCCAGGAAAACGATCGGTCCCACGGTTGCGATGGCACCCGCCGTGCCGGCGACAACCGCGGCAATGATCAGCAGGATGCAGACCATGGAGACCAGCGGCAGGATCGGCTCGATCCGCCGTACCGCCTTATGCGCCACCACATTCACGAAAACGCCGAGGGCGACCGGCACAAGCACGATGCGCACGATGCTTTCCAGCAGGCCGAGCGTATTCACCTCGATCCCGTGGGAGACATAAAGCCGCACCAGCAGCGGTGTCGCGATGACGCCGACGATGGTGGAGACGGCGCTGATCGTGACGGACAGCGCCACATCGCCGCCCGCCAGATAGACCATGACGGTGGAGGATGTGCCGGACGCGACCGACCCCACCAGCACCATGCCGACGGCCAATTGCGGCGAGAGGCCGAGGATCTTGGCGATCAGGAAGGCTGCCAGCGGCATGATGATGTAATGCAGCACAAGGCCGGCGATGACCGGTGCGGGCTCCCGCGCCACGCGGCGGAAATCCCCCGGCGTCAGCGTCACGCCCATGGCGAACATGATGATGCCGAGCAGCAGCGTGACCCAAGGCAAAATCGTCTTGAAGGCCGGCGGCATCAGGAAGGCCGCGACGGCGATCAGCAAGGCCCAGAGCGGAAATAAACGGGTGACAAGGCGCATGAGGCGATTTCTCCGGTCGTGAGCGATGCTTCAAGGACCGAAGCGACGCACGGCAAAAGGGCAGGAAAGATTGTGTCGCCTACCGTCTTTCTCCCGACAGGAAAATAGCGAAAACCGCCTGTCTGCTTTTCCCTTTGGTGTTAGTGGTGGTGATGCGCGTGGACCGGCTCGGCCGCTTTCGCCTTGGCAGCGCTGTGGCCGCAGCAATGGCGCGGCGCCATTCGCATCGGGTTCCGCTTGGCAAGGATGACGGCAGCGACGGCAACAAGTCCGAACAGGATATTGAGAAAGAACGTGTAATTGACGGAGAAATGCTCCATCGCAGCGGCCGCATGCGGGTTGCGCGCCGGAATCCAGCCGAGACCGTTGAAGGCCAGATCCATGATCAGCGCTGCCAAGACCATCGTCGCGTAGAAAACGCCACCGATATAAGCGGCCATCTTCCAGCCATAGGTGCGCCGATAGACATCCAGCAGCGGCAGCACGATCAGATCGGCGAACAGGAAGGCCAGCACGCCACCGAAGCTGACACCCGATCCCCATAGGATCGCGGCCAGCGGCACATTGCCGATGGAGCAGACGAAGGACAGCATGGCGACAATCGGGCCCAGCAGCGCATTGGCCGGCACCTGAATCCAGGGATTCGCTCCCTTCACGAATAGGAACTGCCAGACGCCGTCGGGCACGAAGGCACCCAGCACCCCGGCGATGACGAAGCCGAGCACGATATCCTTCCACAGCATCTGCCAATCCATGACGAAGCTGTGGGAGGCATGAACCCAGGTGTCACGACGGCCGAGCTTCTGCCAGACGCTGCCCGGTGCTTCGGCCATGCCGCCGTGATCGTGGTTGTGGCCCCCCGCCTCGGGGAATGTCCGCGCCTCTTCCACCAGCTTTTTCGGATAGGTCAGCTTCACCAGCACAGCGAGGATGATGATCAGCACCACCCCGCCGATCCATTCGCCGACCATGAATTGCCAGCCCATCAGCAGCAGCAGCACGACGCCGAGTTCGATGACGAGATTGGTGGAGGCAAACAGAAAAGCGAGGCTAGGCACCAGCGCCGCGCCCCGCTTGAACAAGGTGCGGCTGACGGCGGCGGAGGCATAGGAGCAGCTGGAACTCGCCGCGCCGGCCAAAGTCGCGAGAATGATTTCCTTGGGGCCGTTGCGACCCAGCGCCTTCTGCATGCCCTGCTTGGAGACGAGGGTTTGCAGCAGCGCGGAAATGGCGAAGCCAAGCACCAGGCTCCACCCCACCTGCCAGACCATGCCGATGATCAGCATCACCGCATGCTCCAAATCCGTCAGCAGCATTTCCATCGGCTCTCTCCTGCGCGCCCGCCAATGGGAGAGATGGGCATCGCCGCATCACCCCTCATCAGGCGTGACTGCAGGCTAGACCTTTCCAACATGGGAAGGTCTAGCCTTTCTTCCGGCCGTTGAAGGTCAGGCAGCCATGCTTTGGGCGAAGTGATCAGCGTTACGGATTGCATCTGCCGATACCGTCATGCGCGCGACATCGAGATCGTAGCGCAGTTGCAGGTTCAGCCAGAATTCGGGCGAGGTCGCGAAGGCATGGCCGAGCAGGATCGCCGTCTCACCCGTAATCCGCCTGGTGCCGTTGATGATAGCGGTGATGCGGTTTGTCGGAATGCCGAGGTTTTGTGCCAGCTTATTGGCGCTGATCCCATGCGGCTCCAGAAACTCTTCCTTCAGAATCTCTCCCGGATGGATCAGCAGGGTCTTGTCCATCGCCGCGCCTCCTTCAATGGTAATCGACGATTTCGACATCCGTGGCACCGTCCCCCGCCCATACGAAACAGAGCCGGTACTGGTCGTTCACTCTTATCGAATGCTGACCCAGCCGATCATGCTTCAGCGCCTCAAGCCGGTTTCCGGGTGGTGACCGGAGATCGTCCAGGCTTTTCGCAGCATCCAGCATGAGCAATTTCCGGCGCGCCACGCGCTCGAACGCCTTCCAGGCCGGATCGCCGGACCGACCGTCGAACAGACCCTGCAAAGCCTTCGAGCGGTAGCTCTTGATCATACGAAGAATGGCATTCCCATATGCTTTACGTCAAGAATAATGAAATTGCCTTCCGGGTAGATCACCCCACCAGCGCCTTGACGCCGACGAGGTCCGCGAGCGTCGGGAAAATTTCCGGCGCGCCGGCTGCCAGGGGGTGGCCGGTCCACATGCCGTCATCGGCCAGGAAGTCGCTCACGGTGCCGCCGGCTGCTTCGATGATGCAAAGTGCGGCCAGGCAATCCCAGGAATTGATGTGCTGCTCGATATAGCCGAGCAAGCGGCCGCAGGCGACGTCGCACAGCATCAGCGCGCCGGATCCGTTGCGGAAGAACATGCCCCCTTTATTGAGCAGGCTCTCCAACAGCGGCAGGAACCTTGCGGGCGGAATGCGCGCGGAATGGCCCATGCCCGTCAGGCCGTCGGTGATCTTCGCATTGGGGCGCACATGGATCGGTTTGCCATTCAGCGTCGCCCCTTGGCTAAGACGGCCGACGAAGACCTCGCTGCGCGCGGGCGCGGCGACGAAGCCGAGTTCGGCACGGCCATCGAGCACGAAAGCGATGGAGACGCACCAGTTCGGCATATTGCTGACGAAAGGCTGCGTGCCGTCGATGGGATCGACCACCCAGATGCCGCGTGCGCCGTCCACGGCATCGGTCCGGCCGGTTTCCTCACCCAGAAACGCATCTTCTGGGAAAGCGTCGCGCAGCCGGTCGCGGATCAGGATTTCGGTATTGAGATCGGCCTCGCTCGCCATGTCCTGCGGGCCTTTGCTTTTGATCGTCAGCGTGCCGAGGCTCTGGAAATAGCCCATGGCGAGTTCCGCCGCCTCCTCCACCAGACGGGCGCCAAAGGCGAAGCGGGCATCGAGGTCGAAATCGGCCATTTTTTCTCTTTCGTCGAAGATCGAACAGAAGGGTCAGGACTAGCGCCAAAGCCAGGCAGCGCCGCGCACGCCGCTGCTGTCGCCATGCACGGCACGGCGGATCGGCGTGTGGAAAACGGTGGAGAAGGTGTAGCGCGCCAGCACGGTCGGCAGGTCAAGATACAATTCCTCGACATTCGACATGCCGCCGCCCATCACGAAAATATCGGGGTCGAGCGCATTGACGACGAGCGAAAGGCCGCGCGCCACGCGGTCGACATAGCGCTGCCAGATGAGGCCCGAGAGCCGATCGCCCTGCCGCATCGCCTCGATAATACCGGGTGAGGTGACGGTCTCGGGGTCGATATCGGCCGGCGCATGGCGCAGGTAATCGGCGCGGAAGGCGCGGCCGGACACCCAGGTCTCCATACAGCCATGCTTGCCGCAATAGCAGGGCGTGCCTGGCAGTTCCGTGAGGTTGGGCATGGGTAGCGGGTTATGCCCCCATTCCCCGGCGCTGTTATTGGGACCGTGATGGGCGCGGCCGCCGACCGCGATACCCGCACCCGCGCCGGTTCCCAGGATCACCGCGAAAACGACATTGAAGCCGGCGCCCGCGCCATCCACCGCTTCCGACGCGGCCAGGCAATCGGCGTCATTCTCAACCCTGATCTCCCGCCCCAGCACGCGGCGCAGATCGGCTTCCACCGGCCGGCCGAGCAGCCAGGTCGAACTGGCACCCTTGCCGAGACGGGATTTCGGTTCCAGCGAGCCGGGAATGCCGATGCCGAGCGTGCCGGTGCCGCCGGCCTCTGCCTCCAGCTTCGCCACCAGATCGGCGATGACCGCCAGGCAGCCGTCATAATCATGCCGGGGTGTATCGGCGCGCAGCCGGGCGATCTGCTGGCCTTCCGGGGTCATGGCGATCCCTTCGATCTTGGTGCCGCCCCAATCGATACCGATCAGCATTGTCGTCCGCCCCTCCGCATCGGGCGCGTCTTGGTCGCGCGCCTCGTGTGTTTCGTCACTTATGCCGCCCGACATGACACCTGTCATCTCACCGATGATGCTTGAGGCGCCCCGCCCCATCCGCTAGGCAACGCCATGTCCAAAACCCTGTTCATGCCCAATGCCACCCTCCATCTGCACCGGCACGATCTGCCGCCCGATCTCGACCTCGGCGCGTCCATCGCCGTCGATACCGAAACCATGGGCCTGAACCCCATGCGGGACCGGCTTTGCCTAATCCAGCTTTCGGCGGGCGACGGGCAGGCGCATCTGGTGCAGTTGATCCCGGAGTCGCTCGGCGGGCGCGGTTACGACTGTCCCAATCTGAAAGCGATGCTGGCCGATCCCGCCCGCCTGAAGCTGATGCATTTCGCGCGTTTCGATGTCGGCATCCTGTTCCACGCACTCGGCATTCGCGCGACCCCGGTCGTCTGCACCAAGATCGCCGCCAAGCTGGTGCGAACCTTCACCGAGCGACATGGCTTGCGCGACCTTTGCCGCGAGTTGCTGGGCGTCGATATTTCCAAGCAGCAGCAGACCAGCGATTGGGGCAATCCTGAACTGAGCCCGGAGCAGCTGGCCTATGCGGCGTCCGATGTGCTGCATCTGCACGCCCTTTGGGCGCGGTTGGAAGCCTTGCTGATCCGCGAAAATCGGCGGGATATCGCGCAGGCTTGCTTCGACTTCCTGCCCGCCCGCTGCGAGCTTGATCTGCTCGGCTATGATACGCCGGACATCTTCGCCCATCAGGGCTGACCTGCGATCCGCTCGCAACCGGCGCCGGCTGTGGTAAGCTCGTGTGACTGTTAAGACTGGGACAAGCCAATGATCGACCTTGATTATCAGGCCTTCGACGCGACACCCGTGGCAAGCGAGCCCTATACCCACATCGTCGTCGAAAACTTCGTCAAACCGGAATCGCTCGCGGACGTCGTCAAGGAACTGCCCAAGCTCAGCAAGGGCGGGTCATTCCCGATCGATTCCCTGCGGTTCGGCCCGCATGCCCAGGCGCTGATGACGGAGCTGGAAGGCCCCCGCTTCCGTGACGCGGTGGCCAGGAAATTCGGTCTCGATCTGGACGGCGCGCCCACCATGGTGACGCTGCGCGGCGCATCCCGCGAGAAGGACGGCCGCATCCATTGCGACAGCACGACCAAGCGCGTCACGATTCTGCTGTATCTGAACCCCGAGACTGAAGCCTGGGCGCGGCGTGAAGGTTGCCTGCGTCTGTTGCGCGGGCCGGACGATATCGAGGATTACGTGCATGAAGTGCCGCCCGTGAACGGCACGCTGCTGGTCTTTCCGAACGGGCCGACCACCTGGCACGGCCATAAGCAGTTCGTCGGCCAGCGCTACGTCATCCAACTCAATTACATGACGACGGATTCGACCGCGCGGTCCGAAATGCGGCGCCACAAGGTTTCGGCTTTCATCAAGCGCCTGACCTCCGCCGCCTGAGAGCCCGGCGGCGTCAGACCTCGGTCAAGACCGTCGGCGCCCGCGCGCCGCGATCGGTCGCCAGATACCAAAGCACGCTGGCGAGCACGATGAAGCCGCCGACGAGGACCGTCGGCGTCGGGCGTTCCGCATAGAATAGCCAGACCCAGAAGGGTCCGAGCACGACATCCAGCATGGAGATGAATCCGGCCTCGCCGGATGAAATCAAGCGGCCGCCCTTCAGGACCAGCAGATAGGCAAGGCCCGTCGTCAGAATGCCGAACAGGGCACAGGCCAGCAGCGATAGCGGCGCGGGAATGCTGTGCTGCATGAGCGGCGCTATGATCGGAACGCAGGCGGCCGCCGCCAAGGCACTGACCACCGTCATATTCAGCGATGCATGCCGCTTGGTATGAACAAGCTGCGCGGCGAAGGTCGCCGTCATCACTAGCGCTGCCAGAATGCCGAGCAGGTCGCGCCTTGTGGCGACCCCGCCCGCCATGATGACGATACCGGCCAGCCCGATCGCACCCGCGACCAGAAAGCGCTTCGTCACCCGCTCCCCCAGCCAAAGAAAGGCGATCGCCGTCGCGATGAAGGGCAGCGCCGCGTAGATCGTCATCACATTCGCGACCGAGGTCAGGCAAAGGGCAACGACATAGCTGATTGATGAGACGGTCGAGATCGCGACCGAGGCGACCCCCGGCCAGCCGATGCCCGTGATCGTGCGGAAAACATGGCCGCGGTTTTGGACAAGAACGATGCCGCCCAGCGTCAGGACGGAGAAGAGCGACCGCCAGACAAGGATGGTCCAGGAGTCCAGATGGGCCATACGCACGAATAGCCCCGCCGTACTCCAGAACACCGCCGACAAAGCGACGAGCATGATGCCAGTGCGACGGGTCTGGGCGAGAGGCATGGTTGCTCCGAGGCGCGTAAGGCGTTATCCGTGTTAGATAGTCGATCGGTCTACTATCATGATCTCAGAGCACCAGACAAGAACCGCCCTGATCAGCGAAGGCCTGAAAGCGCTGATCGCCAACGGGTATGATGGGGTTGGTATCGGCCCCATCCTGACGGCCGCCGGCGTGCCGCGAGGCTCGTTCTATTATTTCTTCAAGAGCAAGGAGGAATTCGCGGTTGCGGTGCTGGAGGCCTATCACCGTCATTATCAGGACCTGCACGCGCCGCTGCTGGACGACGCAGCGCTAAGCCCGAGCCAGCGACTGCGCGACTATTTCGATGATCTGGAGCGGATACACTTGGCCGAAACGCCGCTCGGCGGCTGTCTGTATGGCGTCTTCGCCCAAACCGTCTCTGCCCGCAGCGCGGCGTTCCGGGACAAGCTCGCGTCGATTTTCGCGATTTGGGCGGCGCAGCTGGCAAAGCTGCTGGAAACCGCGCAGACGATGGGGGAGATCGATCCTACGCTCGACCCGAAGGAGGCCGCCGGCTTTCTGATCGAAGCCTATGAAGGCGCGCTGATCCGCATGAAGGTCGACGGCAATGCCGTCGGGTTCGACCGCTTCAGACGCTTCGCGCTGGAACCGATTCTGGCGAAGCCGGGGTGAGCGGCCGCCGATCGATCATCGACATCGAGCATCTTCGGCAATCATTCTCCCCCAGCGAACCTTAACTTTCTACAATTCGTACACCCGGGAACGATTATGGCCGAAAGCCACACACCAGAAGCGCCGCAATCAGAAGACGAGCCTAGTAATCCTCCTTGGGCGAGTGCTGCGCTTGAAGATCTGGACAATCTTGATTTTGAGGCACCCATATCCGGTTCCGACGCAGGCGATAGCGGCGATCTCGCGGATCTCTATCGAACTGCGTCTCAAGCGTTGGAATCGCAAGACGGCCTAAGCGAAATTGCCGCCAAGCGAGTGTGGGACATGCTGGCCTCCGTTACCGGCATGTATTTCAAACCGGCTGACTTCAATGAACCCTTTGGCCCGATGCTCGTGCTGGATGGAAAACGCTCGGCGATACCGTCAGATTTTCGAGAGCATATCGACATGCTCGAAACCATGGCTCAAACTACATCGAATATTATACTGAAGGCCCGTCTTTGCGATGTGGCTTGGTCGCTCGACCACAAGCGAGCTTCCCTGGGTTTAGCAGCAATTGCCGCTTACGGAGAACTTGCTCGGCTAACGGAGGCAGGCGTCCTTAAACTCAGGTATTCGTCTGACAAAGCACGCTTTCATTATGAGAGCTACAATTACCTACAGCGGGCCCTGAACATTGCCCAACTGCTCGGGTGGAACAAAACTGAGTTCGATGCCACAAAGAAAATGCTCATTGACATCCGCAAAGGTGCAATCGAGGTGCGCGATCCTATGGCAGCACTACAATTTTCTAACCTTGATTTGCAGGTCGGCGTTTCTGATCCTCTAGACTTAGCTGCAGATCTTGAGACGGTTCTGGCAAACTTGCCCGGTGAAACCAACCACAACACAGTTATACAACTTTGGCATCTTGCCGCCCAAGCCTATATGAGAGCGAAGCGGTTTCAGGATAACTACCGGTGCCGAGAGGCTGCTGCCGAAACAATGGTCCTCCAAGCAGATGCAGCGGCGTCCGCAACGGTCAAATCGCACTTCATTGCTAACGCAATAGCTGCCCTTCATCGTGTTCCAGAAAGCAAAAATCGGCGCATCGCACTTCGTCATCAGTTGATCGACGTGCAAGCCGGCATATCCGACGAAATGTCGTCATTTTCACATGAGATCGATTTAACCGAGTTAGTGGAAAAAGTCCGCAGCGGACTCGTGTCGCGAAGTCTAACAGACAGCCTATTTTTGTTTGCCAATCTAGATTCCAGTCCCGATCCGGCAAAGCTCGAAACCGAAGCTATCGAGACAATTCGAAATTACCCGCTGTCATCTCTCTTTGGGGCAACTCAAGTGGATGGTGAAGGTAAGGTCATTCATAGGGCAGCTGGGGGCGCCGGATTCGGCGATCCCGATATCGACACAATTACACAACAGATTTCCCAAGCCGAAAGCAGCCGTCGATATCTCGTCGTAGCCGGCGAAATCGAACCCGCTCGGCACCAAATATCGACATTGCACTACGTCTCTGATGATGTACTCTCCGCTTTACTTCGATGCAGCCCTTTTGTAACTCCCGACCTGATTCAAACCTTTGCGCGGGGCCTCACCCGTTTTTTTCAGGGCGACTTCACGAGCGCCGTATATATCCTCACGCCGTTGCTAGAAAACTCGCTGCGGCATGTTCTGAAAACATACGGACATGATGTGACAACTTTTGATCACGCAAATCAAACGCAGGAAGATCGTACGATCTCCTCACTGTTCAACAACATGCGATCGGAATTAGAGGAAATATTCAGCTGTTCGATCATTGAGGACATCGACCGCGTCTTTCTCACAAAACCTGGCCCACACCTTCGACACGCGGTCGCGCACGGCCTGCTCTATGATGGTAGTCCTTATGGGCCCGACTCTATCTACGCCTGCTGGCTGATCTTCAGGCTATGTATGCTCCCGCTTTTTCCTTATCGTCAGGAGTTGGGCCTGGATTGACCAAATTTATCGCGTGAAAAGTTGGGCGGAGCAGCCTCGCCCCTACTCAGCCGCGACGCGCGTCAGCCGGTAGCCGACGCCCGGCTCTCCGTCGCCCAGAATCCTCGCCAGCGCCTGCAGGATCGTGGGGGCCGTCGTCATGAAGGGCCAGGGCGGATTGACGATGAGCAGGCCGCTGCCGTTCAGCCGGTCGACATCCACAGGCTCCCGCAACAGAACCTCGGCCGCCACCACATCGCGAATACCGGCCTCGGCCAAAGCGGTATGGAAGGCACGGACCGGCCCGCGATGCTTGATCGGATACCAGGCGGCGAAGACGCCACCGGGGAATTTCTCATACCCGTCCCGCAGCGCCGCGGTGAGCGCCGAAAACTCATCCGTCTGTTCGTATGGTGGATCGATAAGAATAAGACCCCGCCGCTCCTTCGGCGGCAGGAAGGCGCGCATCGCCTCATACCCGTCCCGCAGATGCGTGGCGACCTGGGCATTGCCGCGGAAATGCCGCCGCAGCACAGCCTGATCCTCAGGATGCAGCTCACAGCAGATCAGCCGGTCCTGCGGCCGCAGCAGAGCCTCCACCAGCGCAGGCGACCCAGGATAGAGACCAAGCTGATCGACAAGGTCCATGTATTCCAGGATGCCGTCCGGCAGCTTTGCCCCATTGGCACGCGCATCCCTGAGCCGGCCGATACCGGTCTGCCACTCCCCTGTCCGGGTCGCTTCCGGCCCGGACAGGTCATAGCGGCCGATACCGGCATGGGTATCGAGCGTCAGAAATCCGGCTTCCTTCCGCCCCAGCGCGCGCAGGAGCCAGAGCAGAAGGACGTGTTTCATGCAGTCGGCGAAATTGCCGGCATGGAAGGCGTGGCGGTAGTTCACGACCGTTAATGACCTTGCAGAATTAGAGGCGGGCGCTGTCCGTCGCGGTTTCGATCACCGGCAGCTCCATCAGCCGCTCAACGATCGCGTCCGCACTCTCCAGCACCTCAAAGAAATCCCGCGAATGCGCCGGGGCGAAGCCCATCTCGACATAGCTGTCGACCATATCCGCGAAGATCATACCCCAGCCCTCGATATCGCAGACCAGGATTGGCTTGGCGTGCAGGTCCAACTGCCGCCAGGTGATCATCTCGAAGGTCTCGTCCAGCGTGCCGAGCCCGCCCGGCAGGGTCACGAAAGCGTCCGACATCTCGAACATGCGGCGCTTGCGGCTATGCATGCTGTCGGTGACGATCATCTCGGTCACCTTGGTATGGGCCACCTCCTTACGCGCCAGGAAGTCAGGAATGATGCCGATCACCTGCCCCCCGGCGGCCAGCGCGCCATCGGCGACCGCGCCCATCATGCCGATACTGCCGCCGCCGAAAATGACGGTAATCCCGGCCTTCGCCAGCTTTTCGCCCAGTGCCGTCGCCACGTCCCGGAAGATAGGACTGCTGCCCGAAGACGCGCCGCCGAAAACAGTCACCGCTTTGATCGCCGGCATGTCGTTCGTCCTTTGCAACAGGGTAAGCCAACGGATGACTGACCATGAAGGACGCAGCTCCGCAACCGCGAAAACGCTTGCTCGCCGGACAGGCCCGCCTGGGCTTAATCAGGGCCGCGGCTAGGCCGTCCCTGGCCAATTATGCGTTTCCCCTGCACAGAACGCGCGAATCCGTGATAGACATTGCTTTGATTGGTAACAAATTCGGCTGAGCGGCAGGATAGATCGCCCATGACTGAGGTAACACAGAATGTACCGAGCCCGTCCGAAAGGCCGAGCCGGCCTTTGGGCGGCTTCGCTCTTGCCGCGCTGTGCGTGCTGGGTGCCGGCGCGCTTTACCTCTATGAGAATCACGGCCAGCTCTATCCGCAGCCTGCGGCGCCCGTGGTGACGGCAACGGCCGTTGCCCCTGCCGCCACCGCCGCCAAGCCGACCGTTCCCGCCCAAACGATGGCCATGACGATGGCAGCGGCCTCCCCCTCTGCCCCGCTATCGTCCGCCCCGCTTCCCGCTGTCGCCAATCCGGCGGCGCCGAGCGTGGATGTGGTGCGCGTCGATAAAAACGGCGATCTGGTGATGGCCGGCCGCGCGGCACCCGACGAAAAGTTGACCGTCCAAAACGGCGACACCACGATCGGGACCGTCACCGCCGATGATGACGGGCAATGGGTCTTCCTGCCCGACACGACACTGCCAAGCGGCGTGCACCAGCTGTCGGTCAGCGGCGCGGCTGCGAAGGCCGGCGATAGCTCGGCCAAGACGACCGTCCTGCTCAACCTGCCCGCCAGCGGCGGCACGGCGGGCGCGGCCACGGGTCAGAATGCCGGGCCCATGGTGGTTCTCGCCCAAGGCAATGCCCCGCCGCGGCTGCTCGAAGGCCCAAGCGGCCATTCGGGTCCGGTCGGCCTCGATATCGTGCAATATGACGAACAGGGCCGTATCCGCTTCACCGGCCATGCCGAGCCAGGGCATTCCGTACGTCTTTACGTGAATAACAAGGCCATCGGCGATGCGACGGCGGATGCCAAGGGCACCTGGTCGATGATTCCGGCTCAGGATCTCAAGCCCGGCCTCTATCGCTTGCGGACGGATGAGCTGACCGCCACCGGCAAGGTCGCCGCGCGCAGCGAGGTGCCTTTCGCCCGCGCCAGCCTCTCTCAATCCCTGGCCGCCGGCCAATCCGTCGTGCAGCCGGGCGACTGCCTCTGGACCATCGCACGCCAGAATTACGGGCGCGGCGTTCAATATACGGCGATCTTCGTCAAGAACATGGACCAGATCCGCGACCCCAATAAGATCTATCCGGGCCAGGTTTTTCATATGCCGAGCCAGGACGAAGCCGCCCATGCCCCCGATGTTTCGACTATCAGGAAACTGAAGCGAGGCGAGACAAGCCAGGGGTAGACCTGTTAACAGGCGGGCATCATGGCCCATCCAAGCGCTTTCAAATACGTCCTCTCCCCTCCGCACCCGGCGGCCCGCCCCTTTCTGGCGATCGGCGCGGCCCTTGTGCTGATCGGCCTCATCTTCGCGAGTTGGCTCGCCTGGATCGGGGTCCTGTTCACCCTTTTCTGCCTCTATTTCTTCCGCGACCCCGAGCGCTTCCCGCCGGCGCGGACGAACGTTCTGCTGGCCCCGGCCGACGGCCACGTGACCAGCGTGGCACTGGCCGTGCCGCCGTCCGAACTCGGCCTCGGCGCCTTGCCCCGCTGGCGCGTCGCGATCTTCCTCTCGGTGCTGGACGTTCACGTCAACCGCATGCCGGCCGACGGCACGGTGACGCGCATCGCCTATCGTCACGGCAAGTTCGTCAGCGCCAATCTCGACAAGGCGTCCGATGAGAATGAGCGCAATGCGCTCGCCATCCGCCTGGAAGACGGGCGGGAGATCGCGGTCGTGCAGATCGCGGGGCTGATCGCCCGGCGCATCCTGTGCGACGTCAAGGAAGGCGATCATGTGCAGGCCGGCGGTCGCTTCGGCATCATCCGCTTCGGCAGCCGTACGGACCTTTATCTGCCGGCCGGCGTGTTGCCGCTGGTGACCGAGGGCCAGACGATGATCGGCGGCGAGACCGTCATCGCCGACATCAGCGGGGACCCGCTGGCCGAGATCGACCCGCTGGCTGAAAGCTTCGAGGTCGATACCGAGATCACGGAGCCTGAGATCACCGTGATCGACCCGATGGGCGAAATGCATTCCATTGTCACCGCGCCAGGCATCGACACGCCGCCCGCAAGCCCGATCGAACCGGAAAAGCTGTGAGCGATCCGCGGACCCCCGGGTCGCCGGACGGCCGCATCTGGCCGGTGCGGCGCCGGCGCCGGTTGAAGCGGCCGGCGCATCGTCCGCGTTATAAGGGCCCGTCCTTCAATCGCGTTCTGCCGAATGTGCTGACCATGCTGGGCCTCTGCGCCGGGCTGACGGGCATCCGCTTCTCGCTCGACGGGCAGTTCGATGCCGCCGTCATCGCGATCGCGGTCGCTGCCGTCATCGACGGGCTGGACGGGCGGATTGCCCGCCTGCTGAAAGGCACGTCGCGCTTCGGCGCGGAATTCGACAGCCTGGCCGACTTTCTGTGCTTCGGCATCGCCCCGGCCTTTCTGCTCTATCTGTGGTCGCTGCACCGCTTCGGTGGCGTGGGTTTCATCCCGTCCCTGATGTTCGCGGTCTGCATGGCGCTGCGTCTGGCGCGCTTCAATGCGGCGCTCGATTCGACATCCGCGCCGAAATATACGGCAGGCTTCTTCACCGGCGTGCCGGCGCCCGCCGGCGCCCTGCTCGCGTTGTTTCCGATTTTCGTGGGCCTGGAAGCGCGGGTTTTGAACCTGCAATGGCTGGACACGCTATCGCATGCGCCGGCCGCCGTGGCCCTGGTGCTGATCGGCACGGGCCTTCTGCTCGTCTCCACCCTGCCGGTCTGGAGCTTCAAGAACTTCAAGGTGCCGGCCCCGGCCGTGCTGCCCATTCTGCTCGGCACCGGCGTCTATGCCGCCTTCATGCTCGCCGAACCCTGGGCCGCCCTCGCTTTGGCCGGGATGATCTATGTCGGTATGCTGCCCTTCTCCACCCGCAGCTTCCGCCGGTTGCGCGATGAGGCCGAGGCCATGCGCATGGGTGAGGAAACCGACGAAACCGAGAGCAACGCGGCCTGATGCCAGGCCGTCAGGGCTTGAGGTCAGCGATCGGCGACGGCGCCTGACTCTGGGCATTGGGGGACAAAAACAGCCCCCGGCTGCGCAGCAGATGCGTGCGCATCGCCTCCGCCGCCGCATCCTCGTCATGAGCGATAATGGCGTCCAGGATGATGCGGTGCTCCTCCAGCGTCACTGTCTCATGCCCTTTCCAAAGCAGAAGGCTGGCGTGGAACATGCTGAGCCAATGCAGCATGGCGCGGCTGACGGCTTCCAGCACGCCGTTGCGGGTGACGGCCGCGATCTTCGTATGAAACTCCATATCGGCCGCGACGAAGCGGCCGGAATCCTTGTCGAGGAAGGCGGCCTGGGTCGCCAGCGCCGCTTCCAGCCGGGCGATATCCTGCTCATCGGCCAGCCGCGCTGCTTCCCGCACCATGCCGATTTCGAAAAAGACGCGCGCATCCTGAAGCTGTGACAGGGAGCCGGGCTGCGTCATCAGAATATGACGCGCCGCATGCTCGATCTGGCCGATCACGTCGGCCACGGTCGGCTGCGAGACGCGTGCCCGCTCGCCATGGGTGATGACGATGAGCCCGAGCTTTTCGAGCCGCTGCATGGCCTCGCGGATCGCCGGACGGCCGACACCATAGGCCGCCATCAGCTCACGCTCGGACGGGATATGGGCGTTCGGCGGGTAGAGGCCGGTCTCGATCTCCTTCAGCAAGCGATCGAAGACCTCATCCGACAGTTTGCGGCGGACAATCTTGCGGACGGGAAGCGCATCACGCCGCCGCGCGGGCGAAGCGGCCTCCCCCTTGGCCGAAACTGTCACACCTCTTGCCATTCCTTGGGCCACCGATTCCGTAACTGCGTAAAGCTCTGCCTAACCAATGGTCTGGACAACCGCAACCGCTGGCCGAAATCCGGCCTCAGGCAGCGAGGGTGACGACGCTCCCGCTTTCGGCCGAGCGATAGGCCGCCATGACCAGCGCATAGGTTTGCAGATTGTCGGTGCCCGAGGTTTCCGGCATCTCCTCCTTCCGCCAGGTATCGACCCAATGACGCTGCAGGTTGAGCACACTTTCCTGCAGCACGTGCCAGGGCTTCTGCGTCCAGGACAAGGTTTCCGGCTCAACCCCTTCCTCGGTCACCTGACCGTGAGAGGTCACGCGCAGCCGATAGCCTTCCAGCAGTTCGATGGTCCCATGCTCACCCTCGATGCGCAGAACGGTCTGCGGGAAGGGCTCCGGCAGGCGGCGGCTGGCATAGCTGCAATCGACGACGCTGACGCCACCATCGCGGTGACGGATCATCGTGGTCGCGACATCCTCGCCCGCGATCTTCGGGTTGATATGCTGGGTCAGGCAGTAAAGCGTCTCGGCCTCGCCCATGATGGCGCGGCAGACATCCAGGATATGGATGCCGAGGTCGATCAGGATGAAGCGTTTTTCGGTCGCAAGATAAGGCTGGCCGGAAAAGACATCATAGCCGCTGCGGAAGGACGCCTGGCAGTAATGCGGCTTGCCGATGCGGCCATCGGCCAGGGCCCGGCGGGCGGCCAGGATCGGCGACTGGAAGCGGAAATTCTCATGCACCATCAGCCGCACGCCGGCCTGCGCACAGGTATCGACGATCTTCTGGCAATCCTCGAAGCTGGGCGCGAGGGGCTTCTGCACGATGACATGCACGCCCTGTGCTGCCGCCATCTCGACCAGCGCCAGATGCGTCTGCATCGTCGTCGCGATATCGACGAAGTCGAGCTTTTCGGCTGCGAACATCTCGGCCGCGTCGGTATAGGCGCGGGCGGCACCGAAATTCTTCTGGGCGGCCTCCGCCTTGGCCGCGTCACGGTCACAGACAGCGACGATCTCGACCTCGGGGATCGACGCCCAGGAATGCAGATGGTTCTGCGCAAAAAAGCCACAGCCGATCAGGGCCATGCGGAGCTTCGGAGACGTCGTCATTTTTAGTTTTTATCCTCCCTGATCAGTCAGGCAATGGTCAGTCCGGCACTTGCTGCCATACCGTATCGAAACCGTCTATGCGCAGCGATCCGCCTTCGGGCAGCAAAGCCTCGGCCGGTTCGTGATGAAGATTGGCAATGCAATAAGCTGTTTCGCTCAGGCGCAGCCCGGACAGACGCGGCTGGCCTGGCCAGGACAGAATGGCGATGCGCTGGCCCTGAAACGCGGCAAGGCGCTTGAACAAGGCGGCCGCCGGCGTCGGCTGGCCTTCGGCATCCATCAATCCACGCGGCCCCTGCGCTTCGAAAAACGACATCGTGTCGATGACGTCATCGGCATAGCCGGCCAGCATGCCGAGCATCCAGGCGGCGGCGATGCTGTCACCCTGACGCGGATCAGCATCGGCTGGGCGGCTGAGGCCTTCCGGCGTCGTCGCATTCGGGTTGAAACGTGCGCCCAAGGTATGCGGCCCGATCTGGAAGCGCTGGCCGGGAAACGTCGTTTTGGCGGTGCGCAGGATATCGCCCAGCGGCCCGATCGATTCGCCGATCGTATCGTCGGTGGCCCCGTGATAGGTGGGCGTCGAGGTCCAGGTCAGGTAATCCGCGCTCTGCGGCCAGTTCTTGCCGCGATTGAGTTCGGTAAAGAAGGCGCCAGTGCCGCTGCCGATGGGCAGACCCGGCAGCAGCACGCGTGCGGCTGCGACCAGCGCCGCATCCGCATCCCACAGCGAAATACCGATCACGCTGCGGCCCGCGAGCAAGGGCGCCAGCGTGGTCATTGCGCGGAGGACCGCCTCTGCCTCCGCCCGACGGATATCAAGGCGGATGGCGCCGGGAACGGCGGACAGGATAAGACGCGTCTGCACCAGATCCGGATCGCCTGCGAGATCAATCTCGATCGCCGTGAAGCCGGGCGAGAGAGCAGTGATCGCCTCGTTCAGCCCATCAACACTAGCCCCCGGAGAGACGCCGACACCCAGACGCGGCATCGTGGTCTCGCACACAACCACCGGCGGGCCGAATGCCTCGACAGGTGCAGACGCAATCTTGAGGAAAGAAAGATCGACGCGCTGCCGCTCAGGCTCGGTAGTCGTGATGCGATAGGGAAAGGGTTTGGACAGCGGCCGGGAATAGGTCTTGTAGGAGGCATCGGTCCAATTGCGCTGATCCTCGGTCTCGAAGACCTCGCCTTCGAAACGCAGATGGAGGCGATGGCCGGCAGACGTCGTGTAATCCATCGCCGTCACGCCCATGAAGGGCTGGTGCGGTGAGATCAGATCGGGGAAGTTTGCTGCCTCTACCTGCCCGTCATCGTGAGCGATCGAAATCGCTTGCCCTTTTGCCGCCGGCACGCTGTGCAGCACAACAAAACCGACGCGGGTCGTCGGAAACCCATCGACGCTCGTGCAATCGCACGCAACCGACAAGCCATCAGCCGCCAAGGTCCAGATCAGCGACCAGTCAAGCAAACCGTCCGGCGCGTCGATCCGTCCGGCGACGCGGACAATGATCTTCTCGGACGTTTGTTCGATCTGCGGATCAGCCTGGAGCGAATAGCTGCCCCAGTTCTGATCGCGCACAACGAAACCGATGCCACGAAACACTTCCTCGCCCGGCAGCGCAATGGCGCGCAGAAAGCCGCCATCCGCGTCGAGATAGGCGACAAGGTCGCCGATCTGAAGCCGCGTGCCGGACGTGGAAAGTGTTGTCATGGCAAGCGTATCAGGCGTTGCAGATGTCTTTGACGGATTTCAGCACGGCGTCCTTGTTGAAGATGCGCTCCAGCCAACCCTCCCGGAAGATTTCCGGCTTCGCCTGGTTGATGGCGTGGATCGCGCCGTCAGAGAACTTGCCTTCCGGGAAGACGCCGAAAGCGATCGACAGGCCGATATTGATATGGCCGAGCATGAAGTCGGTCGCGGCTTCGCGGTCGATACCGTGCTTCACGACTTCGTCCACGGCTTCCTTCATCGCGAGGCAGAGCGTTATGCCGACCGTCTCGGACAAAGCGGGCTCAAGGAAAGCAATGCCTTCCAGCGTGCAGCGATGCGCCTTCATCACCGGCTTGTAGATGTTGCGGGCCACTTCCTCGCACAGCGCGTAATGCTCTTCCGGACCCTGGATCAGCGCGCAGACGATATGCTGCTTCGCATGAACGCCGCCGAAGAAATCATTCTTCGCCTGCATCTCGGTTTCGTCATTGAAGATCGGCGGATGGCAAGGATGGGTCACGAAATAGGTGACATCGTCGCGGGTCGGCATTTGGCCGGCATAGGGCGCGGCTGCGTCAAGCACGATGAAGGCCGTGCCCGGACGGACC
Source organism: Acidisoma cellulosilyticum (assembly GCF_020621385.1). Classification (GTDB taxonomy): domain Bacteria; phylum Pseudomonadota; class Alphaproteobacteria; order Acetobacterales; family Acetobacteraceae; genus Acidisoma; species Acidisoma cellulosilyticum. Next base: position 837,538 of record NZ_JAESVA010000001.1, read on the forward strand.
TTGTCGATGATCTGGTGGGCAATCTTGCCGATCATACGATCCGGCACCGCCATCAGAACGACATCGGCCTGGGCCAGGGCGATGTCCATATCGACGCAATCGACGCCGATGGCGTTCTTCAGACGCTCACGACCGACATCCGAGACCTCGACATGGTCCACGTCGAAGCGCGAGCCCTGCAGGTTGGTGGAGAGGCGAACGCCCATCTTTCCGCCGGCGCCGAGGAGAGCAACCTTGGTCATGGTCTTGATCCTTCAATCAAAGGGTTGAGGAACTATCCCGGCCACCGGCCCGGATAAGTCCGAAGTAATCCGGCGTACCCATCTGGCCGCCCTTCAGGGCAAGCTCCAGATCGCGATGAGCCGCGTCGTCGGAATAAGCTTTGTTGAGTGCCGCACCTGGCACGGTGGCAGCCACCGCGGTCAGCGCATAGACGCCCATGGCAAGGGCGGCGTGACTTGATGTGTCACCGCCGGCGATAATGCCGCGATGCAGGCCAGCCTCACCCAACGTCCTGTCCAGGATGCGGCCGAGGCCATTGCCGATGCGGTCATTGACCAGGTCCATGGCAACACCCGCCGCTTCCACCGCCGGGCGCAGCGTATGGGCCGAAGGGTCATCCGGCCCGCGCGCGGTATAAAGAATGGGGCTAGCACCTTCCGACAAAACGCCCAGGGCCTGTGCGACGGCGCGGGCGATCTCCGCATCCCAGGCGCGTTCATCGACGGCCAAGGTCGCGTCGAGAGGCAATGTCCGGAAACCGTTCGCGTCCGCCCAACTCAGCTGTTCGGCCGTCACCGGGGAGCAGGAACCGGAAACACCCACGATCTGGCTGACGCCTGCGGCCATCGGCGCCTGTGCCTGCGCCGGAATCCAGCTGCGTTTCTGGAAATAAGCGATCAACGCATATTCCAGCCCTTGAGACCCCACCGCGAACTGGCAGGCTTCGCGATTTTCCCAGACCAGACGTCCGGCTTCAGCCAGCGTTTCCTGGTCGACGATATCAAGCGACAGGATTTCCGCGCCCGCCGCCCGGCGGGCTGCCATCACAGCATCAGCCTGACCGGTCTTCATGGCGACGAAATCGACGACGTCGATGCTCCGCTTCGTCTGCTTGCCAAGATGCAGACCGAGATCGGCCTCATGCATCGGCGTCACCGGATGACGGCTCATCGTCGGATGTCGGTCGAGGCGAAAGCCGCGCCCGGCGACCGTCGCGAACAGATTGCCGAAAGCCTGGTAGCGATGGATAGCCGGTGCGGCCGTCACCAGCGGCACCCAGCTATTCGCGAAGATCGCCTGCCCGATATCGATGGCCGCCCCGATGGAGCCCACATGCGGCGCGGAATCAAAGGTCGAGCAGATCTTGTAATGCAGAATGGGTGCTGCGGTTTCCCGCAGCGCCTCGTAAATGGGCGGCAGATGCGTCTGCATCCAGGCCGGCGTCTGCGACCGTGCGATACCGGCAATGCCGATCCCGCGCAGACCCGGAAAGCGCGCGAGCTGTTCTGCCGTGGGTGCTGCGAAGAACAGCGCCGACGGCAGACCGGCGAAGGTCAGCGCCTCCATCGTCGCGGCCGAACCCGTGAAGTCATCGCCGTAGAAGGCGACCAAGGGTCCGTCCGGCAGGCCTGCGCCCATGGTCGCTGTCTCGCTCACGAGCAGCGCGTGTATTTCGCGTCGAGGCTGTTAATGCCTTCGACATTGGCTGCCGACGACCCCTTGGGATCGAAGTCCGATTCCAGAAACTTGTCGGCGATCGCTTTGGCCAACTCGCTGCCGATGACACGTGCGCCCATGGTGATGAAATGCGCATTGTTGCTTTTGGCGGCACGCTCGGCGGAGTAAGTGTCATGCGTCTGTGCCGCGCGGATGCCCGGCACCTTATTGGCCGAGATCGCAACGCCGATGCCCGTGCCGCAGCACAGAATGCCGCGTTCAGCGCGACCGTCGAGAATGGCCTGGGCGCCGCGATCGGCGAGTGACGCGTAAAGCTCGCCCGTCTCGGCGCCGAGATCGATCACCTCATGACCCGCGGCCGCCAGATGCTTGACCAGGATATCCGCGAGCGGCTTGCCCGCACTGTCACCACCAACAACGATCTTCATCACATACACTCCAAGAAACGCGAGGGCTGCCTGTTCAGGACACGCCCGTCTTGCCGAAAGCTTCGATCGACTGGGCCAGTTCCGCATGGTCGCGGGCATAGGTTTCCAGCGGAATGCCGGAGACCGCCGCTTCCCAGGCCTGGGCGATGGCGCGCACGCCGGCACCCGGACCGCCAGGGTGACCCATAATGCCGCCGCCACCGAGATAGAGCAGATCGGTCGATTGTCCGTTGCGCGCATAGGTTTCCGGCGCCTGGCCGCCCCATTGGCCGGAACCCACAACCGGCAGCGGCCGGTCGCTCTCGTCCAGCAGCGGCGTCATGCAATCATGGAAGGATTTCAGGAAGCTCTCATCCGGCTCCCAATATTTCGCGCCGATGCCGTTGATCTGGAATTGATCGACACCGAGCAAACGCCAAAGCTGCTGATAGACGCTGAAATCAAGGCCGAGGTCCGGATGACGGGTCAGCATGTCCCATTGGCTGCGATGGGCATGCAGCACAAGGCGCGAACGCTTGCGCAGATAGGCCATGCCGCCATAGCCCAGCGCATTGATATTGATGACCGCCGCCGTGCCGCCGGCGTCGGCCACGATATCATGATGACGCATCATCGTATCGGGGTCGGCCGAGGAAATGCCGAAGGCATAAAGCACCTTTTTGCCGGTCCTCTGCTCGTGATCGAGCAGAACCGGCATCACCGCCCGCACCCGCGCTTCCAGCGGCGCATAGCCCGGGTTCATCATCTTTTCATCGTCTTTGATGAAGTCGACCCCGGCCTCGACCAGTTCCTTCGTCACCACCGCCGTATCCTCGGGCGACAGGCCCAAAGCGGGTTTGATGATGCTGCCGATGAGCGGGCGGCCGTAGACGTTGGAGACGCGGCGCGAGCCGGCGATGCCGAATTGCGGACCGGGATGGGCGCGGATGAATTCCGGCGGCAATTGCATGCCGACGATGCGCACGCCGGACAGGCCGCGCACGGAAAACACGCCGCCGAAGGCGATCGTCGTCAGCGCCGCGATATCGGTGCCGACCACTTCCAGCGGAAAATCGACATCGATATCGGCGCGATTATAGGGAAAGGCTTTGTCGGAGGTGACACGATCGTGCGGAAAGGTGGGCTGCGCATAGGGTTCCAGCGGACGGATATCGATCACGCGGGCCGCGCAGCGCGCCTTCAGGTCCGGCGTCTCTCCCGGCACCGGCACGAAAGTGCCGGTTGTCTGGTCGCTCGCGATCTTATCCGCCATGCGGCGGATGTCACCCGGCGTCTCGATCCGGTAGGTCAGGCGAATGAAGGCCATTTACACTGTCTCCCGCGCGGGGGCAGGCCGCGCATATTTGGTCACGCAGCCCCGAACGATCTCCTGCACGACAAGTCCTCCGTTGACAGGGTTCGGCTGACTCCGAACCATCTATTGCTCCCTGAGGCCTTGTCGCCGCCGAGGTTGGTAAACTCATTATACCAGTACGTAAAAGCTGGAAAGACCCTGAGCACCGGCCGCACGCGGCTGTGAGCGCTAGCTGACCTCGCCGATCCGGTCCGGCGGCGGCTCATCCCCGAAGACGCTGCGGCCGCCATAGTCATAGGAAAGCGCCCGTTCCTGCGCGAAAACCGCGTCGATCGAGGGGCCCTGGGCCTCACGCTCCACCAGCCGCGCCTGATCATCCAAGCGACGCAAGGCCGCCAGCTCATCCGAATGGCCGAGATGCGCCTTCTGCACGGCTGATTTCAGAACTGCGATCGTTTGGTCATAGACTTTCAGCGGCACCGGAAAGGGGTGGCGGTCCTTGCCGCCATGGGCGACCGAAAACCGCGCCGGATCGCTGAACCGATAAGGCGCGCCGTGGATCACCTCGGCGACCTGGGCCAAGGCCCGCACCGTGCGCGCGCCGACACCCGGCACCATCAGAAGCTCGGAAAAATCCTGCGGTCCACGGTCGGCCGCCGCCTGGAAATTGGCATGCAGGCGCTTCGTCACAATATCTTCGGGCCGCACGTCATGATGCGCTGGCATCACCAGATGCGGCAGCATGCCCTGTGCTGGCGGCGGCGCGGGTGGCAAGGCGTATTCCGCCATCCGGCTCAGCGCCTGCCCAATTCCGTCCGGCCCCAGATCCTGCAGCAGATCGAGCTGGCGCTGACGGGATTGGTCGGCACGCCGATCCGTCAGGTTCACGATCACCCCCTGCCCCGGCCCATCGATCGCCGCATGGGGTGCCTCCACAAAACTGGTGATGCCTTCCGACAGCCAGTGATAGCGCCGGGCCTCGCCCCGCGCGTCGTTCATGCCCTGCTGCACCACGACCCATTTACCGTCATCGGTGACGATGAACCCGTGCAAATAGAGATCGAACCCGTCCTGCACGGCGGCACTATCGACCTTCGCGACCAGCCGGCTGGTCTGGGCCAAGGCCGCGCCGTCGATCCCGACCCGGTCGCCGATGGCGTGGAGTTCATCCGGTGTGCGGCGGGAATGCTTGCCGCGCCCGCCGCAGACATGCAGGCCGAGTGTCGCCGCACGCGGCGCCAGACCGCGCTTCAGGGCGCCGAGCACGCTGGTGGTGATGCCGGACGAATGCCAGTCCATGCCCATGACGGCACCGAAGGACTGAAACCAGAAGGGATGGGCCAGGCGCCGCAGATACTCGTCACGCCCGTATTCCAGGACGATGGCTTCGGTGATGACAGTGCCGAGCCGCGTCATCCGATCCGCCAGCCAGGCGGGCACGCGGCCGCCATGCAGCGGCAGATCGGCACTGCCCGCGCGCTGCGCCATCAGCGGCGCACTGCCAGGGTTTCAGGGCGTGGTTGTCTTGGCAAAGATTTCCTCGCCCATGGAGAGGGTCATAGGGCCGTCCAGCATGGACCGCGCGGCCCAGAGAAAGCGCTCCATCAACTCGGCATTGAGGTGACGGTGCAGCGCGTCCCGCGTCGTGAAACGGCCGAGCAGGGTGAAGACCGCCGCGTCCTGCTCGTCCGACAGGATGCGGAAATCGACCGTCTCGGGCTCATCCGACTGGATAAAGTCGGCAAGGTCGAGCAGGGCTTCGCGGATGGCGCCTTCATAGCCCGGCTTGGCACGAAGGATGGTGGTGCTGCTGATCATCGAAGCCCGTCTCGTCAGAGGCTGCCTTGCCGGTCAGGAACAAGCGGCCTGTTTATCTAAAAACTATCAAATCAATGACTTGAGAAGCGTTTGGCCGATGGCTGCTGCGCTTCGGGGTACAGCATACCGGCCGCCTTCCCGGACAGACAGAGCTAATTCTGTCGGCCCGGGAGGCGGTTGCCGAGGGTGCTCTCCCGCACGTCGCGGTCGACCCGGTTTCGTTCCGCGCTCCCGCGCGGGGAGCGGCCGGCGTCCGCGCGGTGCTAGCCGAAATGCCCGCGTTTGTTTCGATCCGCGCTCCCGCGCGGGGAGCGGCCAGTCCGCATCGAGCAGCAAAAGGCCGAGGCGGCGTTTCGATCCGCGCTCCCGCACGGGGAGCGGCCCAGATCCTCGGCTTTGGGGATGTCCCAGCCGGGTTTCGATCCGCGCTCCCGCACGGGGAGCGGCCCCCCATGGTGATCATGCCGCGCGTGTCCCGCACGTTTCGATCCGCGCTCCCGCGCGGGGAGCGGCATATGCCGTAGGGCGGATCAGTCTCGATCGCGATGTTTCGATCCGCGCTCCCGCGCGGGGAGCGGCGATATCTATGCCACTATCAAAGCCGTCCGTATGGTTTCGATCCGCGCTCCCGCGCGGGGAGCGGCCGCAGCGCTCGCTGGCAATAATCCGCTTCCCTCGTTTCGATCCGCGCTCCCGCACGGGGAGCGGCAACATATGCTTACGGCTTGGCACGCCCTAAACTCATGTTTCGATCCGCGCTCCCGCACGGGGAGCGGCGCACCCGATTCATCGTCGACTTTCTGCGCTCGGCTGTTTCGATCCGCGCTCCCGCACGGGGAGCGGCCAGCGGCGCCCTGCAGCCCCATCAGGGTCTGCGATGTTTCGATCCGCGCTCCCGCACGGGGAGCGGCCGCCGGCGATGCTCGCCGTGCCCTTGGCATCGTGGTTTCGATCCGCGCTCCCGCACGGGGAGCGGCGATCAGGCGGGCACCATATCGACGGTCGTATTTCAGTTTCGATCCGCGCTCCCGCACGGGGAGCGGCCGCGTGGCTTTCGCCTTACTCGCCATGTAGATCGGTTTCGATCCGCGCTCCCGCACGGGGAGCGGCACGCGGGTCATGCTAGTTTCCTATCGTGCTGGTAGGTTTCGATCCGCGCTCCCGCACGGGGAGCGGCCTCGGCCATAACGACCCCCATTATCGCGTGTGCGACGTTTCGATCCGCGCTCCCGCACGGGGAGCGGCGAGGTCACGACAGTTCGGCTCTTGCATTCCTGCTGTTTCGATCCGCGCTCCCGCACGGGGAGCGGCATAGAGCAAAGTCTGCCGTTACGGCCTTTGGCAGGTTTCGATCCGCGCTCCCGCACGGGGAGCGGCCCGGATGTCCGAGCGTTCCTGACGGGTTCTTGGCGTTTCGATCCGCGCTCCCGCACGGGGAGCGGCGCTATCACGTCTTTTTCCAGCACGCAGAGGGTGTGTTTCGATCCGCGCTCCCGCACGGGGAGCGGCGTGTCGGGCGGGGCCTCGCCGCGGCGCCATTTCAAGTTTCGATCCGCGCTCCCGCACGGGGAGCGGCGCCCACGGGCTGGTAGATTGCGTGACAGCCCATGTCGTTTCGATCCGCGCTCCCGCACGGGGAGCGGCTTGCTTCAAAAAGGCGGACCCGTATTTCAGAGACTCGTTTCGATCCGCGCTCCCGCACGGGGAGCGGCGAATTCGGCGACGCGATCATTGATCTCCTCGGGGGTTTCGATCCGCGCTCCCGCACGGGGAGCGGCCAACCAGGTAACCGGCACCGCTCTCGCTGAGAGCGTTTCGATCCGCGCTCCCGCACGGGGAGCGGCCCAAGATCGCCGCCGCCGCCGTCGCGACCAAGACAGTTTCGATCCGCGCTCCCGCACGGGGAGCGGCATGTCCGAACCGATATCGACCTTTGTGGACTGCGAGTTTCGATCCGCGCTCCCGCACGGGGAGCGGCCCATAATATCCGATATAGGCGGCGTCCGTCGGCTGTTTCGATCCGCGCTCCCGCACGGGGAGCGGCTGGGCGGCACTTACCCCGCCGATGATGAGCGGGGAGTTTCGATCCGCGCTCCCGCACGGGGAGCGGCAGCCCGGCAGGGACAATGCCGCCCCATCATCGTCATGTTTCGATCCGCGCTCCCGCACGGGGAGCGGCTTATATGGCGACGCAAAGGCGCCCCCAGCCGAGGGTTTCGATCCGCGCTCCCGCACGGGGAGCGGCTCCAATCCTTCCGCTATCTCTTCATCGATTGTGTTGTTTCGATCCGCGCTCCCGCACGGGGAGCGGCGTGCAGATAATCGAGGACGGCGATCATACGGACGTTTCGATCCGCGCTCCCGCACGGGGAGCGGCCACATGGGTTGTGCGTCGGCCCAGCTAAAAATTGTTTCGATCCGCGCTCCCGCACGGGGAGCGGCCCGGAGGCGCCGTGAATGCCTCGTAAAGCTTCATGTTTCGATCCGCGCTCCCGCACGGGGAGCGGCGGCCTGGGGTATCAAGGTTCTGTCGGCGCTATCATGTTTCGATCCGCGCTCCCGCACGGGGAGCGGCACCACCGGGACAAGTACTTGTCGTTGTAAAGGCAGTTTCGATCCGCGCTCCCGCACGGGGAGCGGCCCTGTCCCGCGTGGTCAGTGCGGATGAAATGAAATGTTTCGATCCGCGCTCCCGCACGGGGAGCGGCTTCGTCACGGTCGCACCATCGATCGTGAAGGTGAGACGTTTCGATCCGCGCTCCCGCGCGGGGAGCGGCTTGCATGAAAATTACCGCGATAAGCCAATGGATTTGTTTCGATCCGCGCTCCCGCGCGGGGAGCGGCAGACTATTGCCAAAAGAAAAGAGAAGCACTCATTGAGTTTCGATCCGCGCTCCCGCGCGGGGAGCGGCTATCGGTGGTGTAGGTCATCACCACGCGCTCCAGTTTCGATCCGCGCTCCCGCGCGGGGAGCGGCAAAACGATCACCAGCTTGATCGCGTTGTAAATCCTGTTTCGATCCGCGCTCCCGCGCGGGGAGCGGCCGGACCTGGCCAGTGCGGCAAGACGGCGATCGCCGAGTTTCGATCCGCGCTCCCGCGCGGGGAGCGGCCGATGCGCCGGCGGACGACCTAGTTGTGATCGGCGTTTCGATCCGCGCTCCCGCGCGGGGAGCGGCAAGGATCAGCCTCAAACCGGTCAAAGTCATCACCGTTTCGATCCGCGCTCCCGCGCGGGGAGCGGCCGGACTGAACACGTAGCGCAGCCATCATGACTTTGTTTCGATCCGCGCTCCCGCGCGGGGAGCGGCCCGTATTTTGGAAGACATAGGTTATCAAATGAGGCGTTTCGATCCGCGCTCCCGCGCGGGGAGCGGCTCCTGCGCCGTAAGCGGTTGATCCGCTTAGAAAAAACGCCTCGCTCGCGCGAACCATCCTCCCCAAACCTCACAAACGCCTGCCAAGCAAAGGAGCTTCGACAAAATCTAGCCTATAAACAATGACAAAGACCAATCGCGAACCGCCCTGACTTTTGTCGGACGCTTGGGGTCCGCGCAAGCGGCCAGATTGCCGCTCTTCACAGGATCAAGGGGCCTTCAAGGTCCACCGCCGGCTTGGCGCCGACATGTTCCACGCGCCTGCGGCCGGAAGCGCCGAGGAAATAGAAGCGCAGGCTGTCACGCTCGGCATCCATCTCCGCCACCAGCCTTGCCCGCAGCAAAACCCATTGATCGGGCGCCAGCTCGCATTCGAAGACTGAGAATTGCACGCGCTGGCCGTAATCCTTGCAGGCCTTTGCGATCCGCCGCAAGCGGCGCGCGCCGCCCGGCGACGTCACTTCGACATCATAGCTGATGAGGACGAGCAAGATCTATTTCCAGATCATCGGCGGATAGGCGTCCAGATCGCCGCGCAGCGTGCGCGCCAGCAGGCTCGCCTGCAGATGCGGCAACAACCCGAGCGAGGTGCGTTCCTTCAGGAAGGGATGCTCGATCTCCTCCTTCTTACGCTCCTGCCAGGCCGTCAGCACTGTCTTGCGACTGTCCTCCGCCAGCAATACCGCGCCATTCTCCATCACCCGGAAATCCGCGATCCCGATCTCCCGCCGGTTGAGCAAGGACAGCACCAGGCGGTCAGCCAAATTCGCCCGCAATTCCTCCATCAGATCCAGCGCCATGCTCGGCCGGCCGGGCCGCATGCGGTGCAGAAAGCCAGCCGCCGGGTCCAGCCCGACGCCTTCCAGCGCCCCCCGGCAATCATGCACCAGCATGGTATAGACGAAGGAGAGCAGTGCATTGACAGGGTCCATCGGCGGGCGGCGACTGCGGCCGCGGAAGACGATACCGGGATCGGGCACACGCAGCGCATGGCCGAAGACGCCGAAATAAAGCGCGGCGGCCTCTCCCTCATGCCCGCGCAACCGGTCGAGATCCGTCTCATGCGCTGCGCGCGCCGCGATGTCCCGCATGCGCTCGACAGCGGCTGCCATCGCCGCCCGCGCATCCTCGCTCAAACCCACACCATGATCGCGCAAAGCGCGTTGCAGAAGGCCGCGCTGGTTAAGCGCCTTGGCCGCCACCATGGCGCGCGCTACCGCGACGCAGCCGGCCGGGTCATCCATGCGCCGATACTGCTCGCGCCGCAGCAGAATATTGCCGGAGACCGGGCCTTCCACCCGCGCCAGAAAGCGGCCGTTCATGCTGAAGAAGGCGCTGACGATTCCAGCCTCGGCCAGCGCCCCCATCAGCGCGGGCGAGAGCGAGACGCGACCGAAAACCGCGACGCTGCCCAGCATATGCAGCGGCACGCGCAGCTTCTCCTCACCCGCGACCTCCGCCACGACATTCAGCCCATCCTTGCGCAGATAGGCGCCGTCCAACGTCACATAAAGCGTGTTGAGCAATCGGCGCATGCGATCCGCCTAATCCTGCAATTGTTCGTCGAACCAGGCAGCGACCGAGCCTTTTGCGCCGGTCACGCGCGGCCGGCAGATATCGATGAGCGAGCAAGCATCGCAGCGCTTTTTCTCGTAACCCATGCGGGGCGTGCGGCCGCCGGCGAGCAGCGCGCTGGTGTCGGCCGCGACCGACCGGGTCAGGTCCCGCAAGGCGGCATCGAAGGCAACAACCGTGCGGCGCCGCGGCTCCCCATAGAACAAGGCGCCTTCGGCGATTTCCACCGCGAACATCTCCTCCAGCGCAAAAGCTTGGGCGCAGAGCTGCACCTCATCCGCGCGATGCGCCTTGGGACGGCCGCGCTTATGCTCCACAGGGTAAGGGCGCCAGCCGCCGGCAGCGGTCGCATGCAGTTCAACCACATCGGCGACGCCAGTGACGCCCAGCCGATCCGATCGCAGCGGCATGCCAGTGACGGTGCGCACACCGCGACGGATTTCGGAGACGGTCGCATGAACCCGTTCATGCGCGACGCGCCCCTCCGCCGTCACCGCGTTTTCGGCCCATAGCTGCTCGATATGGATGAGCGCGCATTGACGCGGGCAGAACAGATAGTGCTGCAGGGCGGAGAGAGCGATGAGATCGGCATCCGACGTCATCGCCCGCCCCGTCAGATCTTGTGTTCGACAGTGATGCCGGGCGGCAGATCGGCCTCGTTCACCGTCACCACATAATCGCCGAAACCGCGCGCCGGCCCCTCGCCTTCGGCGCGCGACACCGTCACGCGCTCCAGCAGCTTATGCGCGGGCGCATTGCCCAGATCGCTGTCATGCTTGAAGACGATCAGGCTGCGGGCCGTCATCTCCCCCCGTGCGGCGGCGCGGTCATGATCGAACATGGTCGCCAGCGCATCCCAGAGCAGAGCGAGGTCGGCATCCGAAAAGCCCGTGCCTTTGCGCGCGTCATTGGCCAGGCGGGCGTTGATGAAGCCATGCGCGCGATAGAGACCGTAGGGCACGATATGCTTGCGCCCCATGGTGCGATCATTCTGTAGCGCGTCGCGCTCGTTGGTGACGGAGGAACGGGTGATGGAGATTTCCATCGGCACGATGGCCTCGATACTCTCAGCGAAAGTGAATTGCACCGGCCCGCGCACCTGACCGGCATTGACTTCGGTCGACATCACCGCGCCGAAGGCGCGGATATCGAAGAAGTTGCTGCACATCCAGCGCGTCAGTTCCTCGGCCTTGTCCTTCGGCGCCTTCTTGGTCTTGGTGTCGGGTTCGATCCCGAAATGCGCATAGGCTTTGCGGTGCTGGACGTTCAACACCGCGCCGTCGCGCATATAGATGTCGTAGCCTGGCGCATCGCCCTTCGCCATGGCGACATAGTTGCGAATCTTGCGTTTGATGGCGACGTCGGTCACAAGCCCGTGCGCCGTCTCGGGGTCCATGCGCGGCATATTGCCGGCGTCCGGGTCGCCGTTCGGATTGCCGTTGCGGACATCGAAAAGAAACACGAAATCATAGCGATGAGTGATGGGCGTCGGCTGCGTCTCGGTCATCGGTCACTCTCCCTCAGGGGATGTATCGGCATTGGCTTCGGCAGCCTCGATCTCGGGCGGCACATCTTTTTTGCGGCGAAAGACATCGCGCTGATGGTAGTAGCCGAGGGCGAAGCGTCCTTGATCTTCCAAAGGCAGCGTCTTCGGAAAGCTGCCGTCCAGGCCGGAGACGATCTCGGCGATATGATCCTCGAACCATTCAGCAAGACCCGCACCCACCTTGGTGCGGATCGTCTTGCTATGGTTGCGCGCATTGCGGATGAGCGAGGGGAAGACCAGCGCCGGCGTCGCCGAGGCCGAGGCATAGAAGCGATCGCGCACGGTCGCGTTGCGCTGGCCGAGTGCGGCCCCTTGCAACCGCTCCAGCACCGAGAAAAGACGGCCCAGACGATAGGCCGGGTTGGTGGTCGTCAGATCAATCGACACAGGCACGTCCTCCGCAATTTGGTTCCAGCGGTACATCCGGGCGAGGCAGGCTTTCAGCAGCGCGACCCGCAGGTCGCTGACCTTCTCCAAGGCGCGGCCGGTACGCCGATCCTCCTGATCCTGATCGGCGCGGATGCGCATGATCGTCTGCACCAGCAGGCTGCGCGGATAGGGCAGACCGGTGAGGATCGCGCGCATCACCTCACCGCTCAGATTGGGCGGAATATTTTCGGACTTCCGTTGCGGCGCGATGTCCCGCAGCAAAGCCCAAAGCGGCGGCGGCCAGAAGCGTGGCGACGGATCGAGCCGCAGATCCGACCAATGGGTTTGAAAATTCGCTGTGAAATCGCCGAGTGACTGCTCATACCAGAACCGGACGGAAAGCCGGGCGGCATTGGGGCTGAGGCCGAGCACATAGGATCGCGTCTCCGGCTTCAGGTCCGTGCCGGCGCTTGCTTCCGTCAGGGGCAGGCCGTCCTCCAGCCGTTTCATGACGTCGCGGAGCTTCGTGGTCTCGGTTCCCTCATCCGCCGGCAAGCCGCCGTCCGGGTCTTCCTCTTCCTCTTCGCCGCCCGCGATCATGCGGCGCATGAGGCTTTCGGCGTCCCCAAATTCCGCCCAGAAGGCCGTCGTCGTCTCACCCAGCATGACACGGTTCGGGTAGCGGGGCCGCCCTTTGGAATCCTGGCCTTTGGCGGTCAGCAAAGCATTGAGGGCCGTGCCATAGGCGAAAGCGGCGGCCTGCGATACCGGTGCATTGTCACCCTGGCTATGGCCGTAGGAGTCGAAGGATTTCTCGTTAAAAGAAACCAATGGCGCGAGTTTTTCGCTAATCCCTTTAATCGGGGGATGCAGTCGGGCAATTGGCGCCTTTCTTCCCGTCACTAGGCACATTGCCTCGGTAACCATGCCTTCGCCGGATGCCTCGGCCAGCAGCGCATCGCGCGCCGCTTGGCGATCATGAATGAAACCGTTGTCACCTTGCAGCCGGAAAACCACATTGCTTCCCGGCAAGCCCTCTAGGTTGTGGATTTGGCCAATTTCGTTGGGTGTCCAACTCTCCAGAAAGCGTAGCAACGCCCGACAACCGATATCGTCGGTCTTGGCCAACAGCATCCTATGCCGCTCTTTGAAAGCACTATGCTTTTCGACAGCTTTGCGCCGCAACTTCTCAATTGCCGCAGGGGAACCTGACTTGTCAGGGCGCGGGATGCCTAGAGCATAGTCTGTTGGATCCCAAAAAGTCCCAGAGACAATCTTTTCACCTCTCCGGTCATTCGGTGCTTGAGGAGCTTCCACTACTTTTGGGAGACGTTTCTTCCCAATTTCGAGTCGTTCGTCATCTACTGAGACAACTGCGCCATCCTGGTTCAGCACGATCGTGAAGCTGATCTGCGCGGGTCCGAAGCCGGGCACCGGCGCCTCCCCCACCAGCGCCTGACGGTCATACCGCCGCGCCAGGGATTGCAGGATGGTCAAGACACGATGCCCGCATCGCCGCTGGCCGGAATCTCGATCACGCCGTCCTTCATTACCGCGCGGAAGAACTTTGCCTCCATGCCCGGTGCGTAATCGACGTCGAGCACCATCCAGCCGAGATCCCGCTCACCCTGCAGTGAGTCATGCGGCGCGGGCGCCTCCCCCTCCCACAGTTCGAAATCGCAGGCAAATTCTCGTGTGCCCAGATAGGGGTGATGGAAATACTGGCCCTTTGCGGCACGACGGCGCGCCATTTCCAGATGCTTCTGCACGGATTCGCTCGGGTCGGCGCGGCCTTTGGCACTCAGCTCGACCCGCGCCTCGATAATATAGGCGACCTCCTTCAACAGCGTGGAGGCGCGCTGCTGCCGATCCTCGTCCACATAAAGCGCCAACCCATCGGTTGACTGGGCACGCATGGCGGAAGCGATCTTGCCGGCTGGGATTTTGGAGCCGACTTCGTTGCGGCGGATGGACTCGAAACGGATCTGGTTGAGCACGCGAATGCGTTCGATGCGCCAGACCATTTGTGGTTTCCAATGGATGGCTTCCAGCACGCCGCGCGCGGCGGAGGGTGTCATGACATCGTAGCTGACACGCTCGACCTTCATTTCCGGGCGGGAAAATAGCGCTCGCCGGCCAGAGACTTTAAGCTTGAAGCTGTTCATGCGCAGCCTGTCTGATCGTTACGAATATGATGTAACGAATCAACCAATCAGGCAATAGGCTTTGAGACAGATCATCGATCTTCGGCTCGGAAAATCTCGGCCCTTACAAACAAAACAGGAAACCAAACGTTATCTCAAAAGCAACGCAGTTTTGCAGTGCAATGAAACCTCGCTCAACTTGTCGGATGCAGACATAGTCACTGCCGCCCGCCTCAGGGCAATGCGTTTTACGTAAGCATCAACCCCTCGGCCTTACGAAACGTAAGATCGCTCCAGTCCAGCCCGGCCTCTGGACTGTAGAGATCAAGATTGCTCAGCACCACGAACTGATCGCCAAATTTCGCCTCCTCGATGCAGGTGACGGCACCTTTGGCCAGCATCTCCGCCCGCACAGCGCAAGGAACGCCCACCGTATAGCGCCCCAGTTTCTGCGCAATCCCGCCCGTGCCTTTTACATAGGGCAACTGATCCAATAGCGGTTTGACTTCCCCGTCATCCTCAACCGGCACGATGACCGGCACCATCGCGTCGTCGATGAAGCGCATGCGGGCGGCGATGTCCGCGAAAGGAAAGTTGAGGTCGCCGCGTTTCTCGCCGCAAAGCGCCAGAACGTTCTTATCGTCCAGCGCATCATCGCCATGCCGCCAATAGAGCATGCGGAAAAAGGCCGTCATGGCCTCCGGGCTGAAGGGGTCATCCGCATGCAGGCCCAGAACCTCGCCACCGGCCTCGGCATTCCTCCGCAGCTTCGGAATCACCTTGTATGCGGGCGAGGAGAAAACCAGCACCTCGCTCTCCTCAGGTGTTCGCCTGAATTCTCGGTTGCAGCGGCCGGCGGCTTGGGCGATCTGGTCCAACCCCGCCGTCGCCCGCAATACGAGCGGAAAATCGACATCGACTCCAGCCTCGACCAGCGATGTCGAGACAACCTGACAAGGGCGCTCACGCTTCAGATCGTCCCGGATTTCCGCCAGAATCCGTCTGCGATGCACGCTATGCATGCAGGTCGAGAGATGCCGTGCGCCGGGCAGGTGTTTGATGGAATCATACAGCGCCCGCGCATGGGCACGCTGGTTGACGATACATAGCACTTGCGGCGCGGCCGCGATGCGGTCCGCCAATGCGCTATCCGTCTGCGGCCCGATGTCCCGCAGCGTCACCCGCCGCAGCTGCGCGAACAGCGCCGGCACATCGGCGATGATTTCCTGCGGATTGTCGAAGCCGCCCGCGAATCCCGCCTCACTGCCAGGCAAGGGCGCCGTCAAAGCCGGCTGGGTCGCGGTGCATAACACGACCGAACTGCCGTAATTGCGCGTGAGTTCCTTCAGCGCCGCCACACAAGGCCGCAGCAAAGCCAGCGGCATGGTCTGCGCCTCATCCAGCACCACCACGCTGCGCGCGATGCTATGCAGCTTGCGGCAACGGCTGGGCCGGTTGGAAAACAGGCTCTCGAAGAACTGCACGGCCGTCGTCACCACAATCGGCTTGTCCCAACGCTCCATCGACAGGCGCAGCCGGTCAGGCCCCGTTCGCTCGCCGCTCCATGTCGCCTCATCCGCCATCTCGAAGGCGCTGTGATGTTCCAGCACCGCATCGCCCAGCCCTTCCAGCGCGGTGCGGTAGACCTCCGCCGTCTGCTCGATGATCGAGGTATAGGGGATGACGACGATGACGCGGTCCAGGTGGTGCTGCCGCGCATGGGCGAGTGCGAAGGCGAGCGAGGTCAGCGTCTTGCCGCCGCCGGTCGGCACCGTCAGCGTGAAGACGCCCGGCGGCGCCGCGGCTTTGGCCATCGCCTCGCGCAGCACGCCGTCACGCAGGGTATTGAGCGGGCTGGGTTTGGCGTCACGGGCCGCGATCCAACCCATCAATTGCGCTTCCAGCGCCGCGATCGCAGGATGCGTGATCGCCGCCACCGTTTCACCGCGCGATTGCGCATCGAAGCGGGCCGCCGCCGTGCGATCCGCGTCGATCAGGCAGGAGAAGATCATGCGTGTCAGGAAGGCGCGCTGAAAGCCGCCTTCATCGGTAAAGAAGCGCATGCCTTCGGGCTTTGACAGAGTCTGGGGGAGGAGAAGACCATCGGACTTGGCGGTGCGCGCGACGGCCGCCAGCAGGCCGGAGCCCCCGTCCAGCCGCCCGTCAGGGCCGAACAGATCATCCTGCAGCCCGGCATGATGTCCTGCCACGGCATGCGCGATCAGCCGGCCCCATTTTTCCGGCAGATTTTCCTTGGCCCAGACCGCACCAGCCGTTGAGTGATCGACCCGTGCGGCGGCACCCTGCAATCGCGCCTGAAACGCCGGGCTGTATTTGCCGATATCATGCAGCAGCCCGGCCAGCCGCCCGAATTCGGCACATCCGAACCGGGCCGCAAGCGCGGCCGCCAGGTCCGCCACCTCCTGCAAATGATGCAGAAGCGGCTCCCACGGCTGACCTTCGGGCGCGGTATGAGCGAAGTAAGCCACCATAGGAACAGACGTCCTTTCAGGCGCTCAGCATGATGCTTCCAACATAGCACAGCCATTGTCGCATCATCGGTCGATGACGGGACAATGGCATGCATCAAACATATCGGAAAAGGGAATGGCGCGCCCTGGTGGATTCGAACCACCGACCCACAGCTTAGAAGGCTGTTGCTCTATCCAACTGAGCTAAGGGCGCAGACGCCGCGCAAATCTGGAACGCGTGGCGAGAAGTCTGGCCGGCCAAATCGTGCGGCCGGCGTCACATCAATGAGACCAGTTATCGACCCGGTCATTGCGGAAATTATCGGCATAGGCCTTAGGCTTGACCTCACGGGCGTGGACGATCTCCACGTCATAGGCGGCACCGTTCTTTTCGGCATAGGCAATCGCCTCTTCCCGCGTCGGGAAGGAGAGGATGACCTGCTGCTGCGTCTCACCGCCGCCGATCCAGCCCATCAGCGGATCAGGCCGCTGCGGCTCCTGCCGCTGCCATTCCAGCACCCAATGATGCTGCGCGCCGAAGCCGGACTGCATCGCGGATTTCGGCCGCCGAAAGATACGTGCGCGCATCGCAACTCCTCCATCCTGCCGGACCCGAAGCTCCGGTGTCGCTTATCCGGTGGTCGGGGCGGCCGGACTCGAACCGGCGGCCTCGTGTACCCAAAACACGCGCGCTACCAGGCTGCGCCACGCCCCGTCCGAAGCGATGTATAGCGGGCCTTGTGCAATATGCCAGCCCGTCTGGATGCTTAGTTGCTACCCGCGGCGGTGTTGGTCGGCTTGGTATCGCCGAAGGTCTCGGCGACGACGCTATCCCCGACCGAGATCTGCTCCTTCGCCGTCAGCCCGCCCTGCAGCTCCAGCACGGCCTTCACCGGGCCGCCGCTATCGACCGGCGCCAGGCTGAAGGGCACGGTATTCTCGGCGATGGCGCGGATGGTGCCGTCCGGATTGATGAAGACCATGTCGAGCGGGACCAGCGTGTTCTTCATCCAGAAGGGCTCGGGCTGGACGGTCGGGAAGACGAACAGCATGCCGCTATCGGCCGGGACGACCTTGCGGAACATCAGGCCGGTCGCCTGCTGCTGCGGCGTCATCGCCATTTCCACCTTGAAGCGATGCGGCTTGCCCTGATCGTCCATGATCGTCAGCGGTTGCTGCGTCAGCGTCGCCTGCGGGCCGGTCGGGTCGTCGTCCTGCGCGTGGACAGGCGCGATCCAGCCCAGCACGATCGGCACGGCGGACAGGATGAGCAAGAGGATGAATACGAGGATGATGGTGCGAAGGCGAAGGCGCATCCGTTAGGTCTCCTGTAGCGTGACGGCGGCGAGCTGGCGGATCTCCTCCCGCACCGGCCCCTCCCTGGGCTGATCCCGCAGGGTCCTGGTCCAATGCGCGGGCGGATTGCGACCGGCGGCGCGGTTGTAGACCAGTCCGCGCAGGATTGTCTCAGCCTCGGTAGGCAAAATTTCGGGGATCTGAAACCCGTTTACGGTTGCCCAGATACCGGCCCAGCAACGCGCGACGGTGAAAGGGTTATAGCCGCCGCCGCCGAGCAGGATCAGCCGGGGCGACAGCGGCATGACGGCGGCGACCGCCGCCCAATAGGCATTATTGGAGAGGGACAGCCGCGCGAGCGGGTCTTCCTCTAGGGAATCCGCCCCACATTGCAGCATGATCGCCTGCGGGCGGAAGCGCTGGATCAGCGGCAGCACAGCCTCGTGCAGCAGAAACCGGGCCTCCGTATCATTATAGCCGGCCAGCACCGGCAGATTGCGGGCCGATCCGCCGGCGCGATCCCCTATCAGGCCGGTATGGGGCCAGCGCCCGGCCTCATGAATGCTGACCGTCAGAACCCTGGGGTCGCCGGCAAAAGCATCCTGCACGCCGTCACCGTGATGGGCATCGAGGTCCAGATACAGAACGCGCTCCAGCCCCCGGTCCAGCCAGGTCAAAATGCCGAGCACGCAGTCATTGACGTAGCAGAAGCCTGACGCGCGATCTGCGCGGCCGTGATGGGTGCCGCCGCCCGGCACATGGACGATGCCGCCTTCCCCCGTCAGCGGTGCCGTCAGCCGGGCCGCCAGCATGACGCCGCCGGCCGAGGTCGCCGGGCGGCGGAACATCTCGGGATAGACCGGGTTATTGTCCGTGCCGATGCGGAAGCGATCCCGATCCGCCACGCTGACTGTGCCGGAGCGCTCCGCATTCTGCAGGGCCGCCAGATAGGCCGGATCGTGGAACCGGCTCAGCTCGGCCAGGTCCGCCATCGGGGAGTCACGGTAAACTCTATCCGGCAGCCAGCCGAGGGCGCGGCAAAGGTCAATCGTCGTGGAAACCCGGGGCACGGCCAGGGGATGGGTCGGCCCATAGGTCGAAAAACGATAGATATCGCTGCCGATGAACAATGGTGGTGTTGCAGAGGCGCGGACCAGACCCAATGATTATCCCTCAGGGCAAAAAAAAGGCGGTGCCGAAGCACCGCCAAGTTTAGGGAGGAAACGTCCAAGAAAGCAGCAACACGATCAAGGACCGCCGTTGCTGCGATGCACAAAGTAATTTGGACGAATGATTTTTGCAAGCGCATTTTTGCAGCACTGAACCGCATAGCGAACACACTTCCATAATTACGAAGTGAAGTAGCGTGCGACCCGCGCTCTGTGCGCTGGATTATGGTCCGATACCCGCTTAAAACGCATACCTCCTGCAAACTCAGGCCGACAAGGTGACAGCGCCGGGCGGGTGCGCTAGGTGCGGACTACCGTCATTTCATCCCAGTCTTCGAGATCTTGCCCGCCATGGCCAGCAGCAACGATATCCGCGCGACTTTCCTCGATTACTTTGCCCGCAATGGGCATAGCGTGGTGGAAAGCTCTCCCCTCGTCCCGCGGAACGACCCTACGCTGATGTTCACCAACAGCGGCATGGTCCAGTTCAAGAATGTCTTCACCGGGCAGGAACGCCGGCCCTATAGCCGCGCCGCGACGGCGCAGAAATGCGTGCGTGCCGGCGGCAAGCATAACGACCTCGACAATGTCGGCTATACCGCCCGCCACCATACTTTCTTTGAAATGCTGGGGAATTTCTCCTTCGGCGACTATTTCAAGGAACAGGCCATCACCCATGCCTGGACCCTGCTGACGAAGGATTTCGGCCTGCCCGCCGATAAGCTGATGGTCACGGTCTATCATGAGGATGAGGAAGCGGCGGCACTTTGGCGCCGTATCGCCGGCCTGCCGGATGACCGCATCATCCGCATCGCGACCTCGGACAATTTCTGGCGCATGGGCGATACCGGCCCCTGCGGCCCCTGCAGCGAGATCTTCTATGATCACGGCCCCTCCATCCCCGGCGGCCCGCCCGGCAGTCCGGACGAGGACGGCGACCGGTTCATCGAGATCTGGAACCTCGTCTTCATGCAGTATGAGGAAGGTCCGCCCGGCACACGCACCGCCCTGCCGCGTCCCTCCATCGATACCGGCATGGGGTTGGAGCGGTTCGCCGCTATCCTGCAGGGCAAGCACAATAATTACGACACCGACACGCTACGCGCGCTGATCCTGGCGAGCGCGGAAGCGACCGGGCGCGACCCGGACGGCGTAGAGAAGACCAGCCACCGCGTCATCGCCGATCATCTGCGCTCCAGCTGCTTCCTGATCGCGGACGGCGTGCTGCCATCCAACGAAGGGCGCGGCTATGTGGTGCGCCGGATCATGCGCCGCGCCATGCGCCACGCCTATCAGATGGGCGCGGCCGAGCCGCTGATGCCGCGTCTGGTGCCGGCGCTGGTTCGCCAGATGGGCCAGGCCTATCCGGAACTGACCCGCGCGCAGGCGCTGATGACGGATACGCTGCGCCTGGAAGAGACCCGGTTCCGCTCCCTGCTGGAGCGTGGCCTCCATCTCCTCGCGGAAGAGACCGGCAAGCTCGGCGAAGGCCAGGTTCTGGCCGGCGACGTCGCGTTCAAGCTTTACGACACCTACGGCTTCCCGCTCGACCTGACGCAGGACGCGCTGCGCGAACAGGGCCGCACGGTCGATGTCTCGGGTTTCGAGGAAGCGATGGCCGAGCAGCGCACCCGTGCGCGCGCCGCCTGGGCGGGGTCCGGCGATGCCGCGACGGATCGCGTGTGGTTCGATCTTAAGGAAAAGGTCGGTGCGACCGAGTTCCTGGGCTACGCGACCGAAAGTGCTGAGGGCGAGATCCTGGCCATCGTCGTCGATGGTGCCACGGTCGCGGATGCCATGGCCGGCAGCGAGGTTGCCGTCATCCTCAACCAGACGCCTTTCTATGCCGAAAGCGGCGGTCAGGTCGGCGATCAGGGTCTCATTACCGGCGCCGATGGGCTGGTGATTGCCGTCACCGATACGCAGAAGAAGCTGGGCGACCTGTTCGTCCATTACGGCCGCGTCGAGAGCGGCCTCGCCCGTCCCGGCTTCGCTGTTCAGGCCAAGGTCGATCACACCCGGCGCGGCGCCATTCGCGCCCATCACTCGGCAACCCATCTGCTGCACGAGGCGCTACGCCGTCAGCTCGGCACGCATGTCGCGCAGAAGGGCAGCTTGAACGCGCCGGACCGTCTGCGCTTCGACATCAGCCATCCGAAGCCAGTCACGGCTGAGGAACTGGCTATCGTCGAGGCCGAGGTGAATGCCCGCATCCGCGAGAATTCGGCCGTCACCACGCGCCTGATGACGCCGGATGCCGCCGTCGCCGAAGGTGCGATGGCCCTGTTCGGCGAGAAATACGGCGATGAGGTTCGCGTCGTCTCCATGGGTGACGGTGACGGCGAGCGTGGCGCCTATTCCATCGAACTCTGCGGCGGCACGCATGTCGGTCGCACCGGCGATATCGGCCTGCTGCGCATCGTGGGCGAAACCGGTGTCTCCGCCGGCGTGCGCCGTATCGAAGCTGTCGCGGCCGAAAGCGCCTTCCTCAGCCTGCGCGAGACCGAGCGCCTGTTGGACGAAGCGGCGGCCGCCTTGAAGGTGCCGGCGGCCCAACTGCCCGCGCGCATTGCAGCCCTTGTTGAAGACCGCAAGAAGCTGGAGCGTCAGCTCAGCGAAGCGCAGAAGAAGCTCGCCACCGGCGACGGTGCCGCCGCGATTGAGGAGATTGCCGGCGTGAAGCTCGCCGCGCGCAATCTGGGTGACGTCTCGCCGCGTGATCTGAAGGGTTTGGCGGAAACCATCGGCAAGCAGATCGAAAGCGGCGTCGTGGCGCTGGTCTCGACCGCCGAAGGCAAGCTCAGCATCGTCGTCAGCGTCTCTGACGATCTCACCAGCCGGATCAATGCCGTCGATCTGGTGCGCGCAGCTGCGGAAGCCGCCGGCGGCAAGGGCGGCGGCGGGCGTCCGAACCTGGGTCAGGCCGGCGGCCCTGACGGCACCCTGGCCGATGCCGCGCTGGATGCCGTGCGGGCGAAGCTGGCGGCATAAGACGAGCGCTACCGCCCCTTGTCGTCCGCGTGCTCGTCACGCGGATCTACCCGCCTGTGCTACCGCACGGCCGATGAGGCGCCGTCACGGCTAAAGCAGATCCGCCGTGCTGAGCGCGGCGGTGACGTCGTCCAGCGCCAAATCCACCAGATTATCCTCGCGCAGGACGATTCCGGCCTGGCCGGTCGGGCCACGCGGTTGTGTGCGCGACGGATCGCTGTCGTAGGAAAACAGCGTGACGGTCGGGCAGCCCATGGCTGCGGCCAGATGCATCGGCCCGGTATCATTGCCGACCGCAAAACGGGCGCCCGCCGCAAGCGCGGCAAGCCCCGGCAGATCGGTCTGACCCGTCAGGTCGATCGCCTCGGGGCAGAATTCCTGAATGGTGCGCGCCAGCGGACCTTCCGGCCCGGTGCCGATCACGACCGGCGTAATCCCGACCCTGACCAGAATACTGCCCAACTGGCCGTAGAAGGGCGTCGGCCAGCGTTTCGCCGGCCGGTGCGGCGCAGCGCCCGGCACCAGCAGCGCATAGCGTTCCGGCATTTCAGGCGGATTGGCAGCCTGGATCAGCCAATCCGTTGCCGCCATCGGCACCGACGCGATCCCGGCCATGGCCAACTGATCGCGCTGCCGCTCCCAGGTATGCATGGTGTCACGCTCGGGATTCGCATGGGGATGCGAGGCGCCCTGGGCGATGCCCGACCAGCCCGGCCGCCCGGCAAGCGCGAAATAGCGGCTGGACCGCCCGGAGGTCTGCAAGTCGTAGACGAAATCGTAGCCGCGCAGCTTCCGCCGGATGTCGAAGAAGCCGCGCAGGTCCCACCAGGGCGCGCGGCGGTCGATGACCACGTCATCGAACCAAGGGCTGAGGCGGCCCAGGCGCGCGAAAGCGGGCGTCGTCAGCAGCGTGATATGGGCATCCGGATGCTGGGCGCGGATCGCCGCGAATGGCCCGAAGGAGAGGATGACATCGCCCAGCGCACTCAGGCGGATCACCAGGATCCGCTTCGCTGTCCTCGGGTCTTTGGGTCGAGCCATCGCGGGAATGCGCCTTGTCTGCAGCCGGGTCCGTCCCCTCGCCTAACCCATCCGTCGCGCGAAGGAAATCCGCGCGCCCTAATCGGCTGCCGCCCCTTGGCTTTTGCGCGGGCGCAGTGTCGGCTGGCCGGGCGAGCGATGGCGATAGGCGAAGGCCTCCGCGACATCGATGCGACGAACGGTCGCGATCCCCGCCAGATCCGCGATCGAGCGCGAGACGCGCAGCATGCGGGTGAAGCCCCGCGCCGACAGACCCAGCCGCTCGGCCGCCTTCTCGGCATAGTCCCGCGCGTCCGGCTGCAAGGCGATGCGGTCGACCTCCATCTCGCTATTCAGCCAGGCCGTCTCGGCCTCGCCTGCCCTGGCACGCTGTGCCGCGCGCGCCGCAGCCACGCGGGCAGCGACCTCGGCGCTCGTCTCGCCCGGCGGTGCGCGGGAAAGTTCGATCGGCGTGATCGGTGAAACCTCGACGACCAAGTCGATCCGGTCCATCAGCGGACCGCTGATCTTGCCCTGATAATCCTCCGCGCAACGCGGCGCCCGGCCACATTCGCGCGCGGCATTGCCAAAATGGCCGCACCGGCAAGGGTTCATGGCCGCGATCATCTGAAACCGCGCGGGATAGGTAATATGGGCGGCGGCGCGTGCCACCGTGGTCCGTCCAGCCTCCACCGGCTGGCGCAAGGCTTCCAAAGCAGCCCTTGGGAACTCGGGTAATTCGTCGAGGAACAGAACGCCACGATGAGCGAGGCTGACCTCCCCCGGACGTGCCCGCTGGCCGCCACCCGTCAGCGCGGCCTGAGAGGCCGAATGATGCGGTTCCCGGAACGGCGGCCGTTTGATCAATTGCCCGCCCTGCAACATGCCGGCGACGCTATGGACCATGCTGACCTCCAGCGCTTCCATCGGGCTGAGATCGGGCAGGATACCGGGCAGGCGCGAGGCGAGCATGGATTTGCCGGCGCCGGGCGGCCCGATCATCAGCAGATGATGGCCGCCGGCGGCCGCGATCTCCATCGCGCGGCGGGCGAGTTCCATGCCCTTCACCTGGGCCAGATCCGGTCCCGGCGGCGCTTCGGCCAGACCCGCGACCGAGGGCGGCATCAGGATCTGCGTGCCACGAAAATGATTGATCAAGCTCATCAGATCCGGCGCCGCCAGAATGGCGAGATTGCCGGCCCAGGCCGCTTCCGGCCCTTGCGCCGCCGGGCAGATCAACCCCCAGTCCCGCTCGGCCGCCGCGATCGCCGCCGGCAAAATGCCGGCGACCGATACGATGCCGCCGTCGAGCGACACCTCCCCCAGGGCTGCGAAGCGCGCCAGCTCCTCGGGCGGAAGGATATCCATGGTGCCGAGCACGGCGATGGCCATCGGCAAATCGAAATGGCTGCCTTCCTTGATCTGATCGGCCGGCGCCAGATTGATCAGCAGGCGCTTGGGCGGCAAAGCCAGCCCCATGGCCGAGAGCGCGGCCCTGACCCGCTCCCGCGCCTCGCCCACGGCCTTGTCGGGCAGGCCCACGACCAGGAAGGCCGGCAATCCGCCGGACGCCTGGGCCTGCACCTCCACCGGCACGGCGCGAATGCCGGAGAAGGCGAAGCTCTGCACCCGGACCACGCCCATGAAACATTCCAATTGTGTCGATATCGGAATATTAATCTGCCTGACCGGGCCTTGTCCATCGCCGGCCGGGGGGCTGCCCGGCAGAGGCTTCGCTTGTGATCGCCAACCGAAATCGCTAACGGGATCGACCCTCCCTAATCGCAGGTTGGGTAATAGGAGCAAGGATGATGGGCTATCGGGTCGCGGTCGTAGGCGCCACAGGGGCTGTGGGACGCGAAATCATCAAAACGCTGGCCGAGCGGGATTTTCCGATTAGCGATATTGTCGCCCTTGCCTCCGGCCGTTCCACCGGCACCGAAATCTCCTTCGGCGATAAACAAGTGCTGAAAACCCAGAACCTGGAAAAATTCGACTTCCACGGCTGGGACATCGCCCTGTTCAGCCCCGGCGCCTCCGTCTCGGCCATTCACGCGCCGCGCGCGGCGGCAGCCGGCTGCGTCGTCATCGACAATACCAGCCATTTCCGCATGGACCCGGATGTGCCGCTGGTGGTGCCGGAAGTGAACCCCGAGGCGCTGCTCGGCTTCCGCAAGAAGAACATCATCGCCAATCCGAACTGCTCGACCATTCAGATGGTGGTGGCGCTGAAGCCGCTGCATGACGAGTTCAAGATCAAGCGCGTGATCGTCGCGACCTATCAGTCGGTCTCGGGCGCCGGCAAGGAAGGCATGGACGAGCTGTTCAACAACAGCCGCGCCATCTACGTGAACGACCCGGTGACGCCGCAGCAATTCACCAAGAACATCGCCTATAACGTCATCCCGCATATCGACGTCTTCATGGATGACGGCTCCACCAAGGAAGAGTGGAAGATGGTCGTGGAGACGAAGAAAATCCTCGACCCCAACATCGCTGTGACAGCGACCTGCGTGCGCGTGCCGGTCTTCATCGGCCATGCCGAAGCCGTGCATGTCGAGTTCGAGAATCCGGTAACGGCGGGTGAAGCGCGCGCCACGCTGCGCGATGCCCCGGGCGTGACGGTGATCGATGTCCGCGAAGACGGCGGCTACGCGACGCCGGCCGAAATTGCCGGTGAGGATAATGTCTTCGTCAGCCGCATCCGCAAGGACCCGACGGTGCCGAACGGCATCGCCTTCTGGTGCGTGTCCGACAATCTGCGCAAGGGCGCGGCGCTCAACGCGGTGCAGATCGCGGAAAGCCTGATCGCGCAGAACCTGCTCAGCCAGCCGAAGGCGGCCTGATTTTCTGTCCCATCGGGGTCCGTCCGGACCCCGATGGAACGGGATTATCAAGCGTCGCGTTCGGTCGAGACAGCGACGTCCTTCTGAGCCTCTAACGCTGCCAGACGCTCCGTCAGCGCCGCGTGAACGCGGCCCCAGGCATCGCGGCCAAGCAGAAGCCGGCGCGGGGCCTTGCCGCTATCGGCACAATCGATCATCGCCTGGGCCATCTTGTCGGCATCCCCCCGAATGGCGAAGCTGCCGCTCATGATCGCGCGGCGAACGGCCCCCGCCGGCGTCTCGGCATAGACGTCCATCGCCGGCGCGGAGACGAGATTGGTCGCGAAGCTGGTCCCCGCCGGCCCGGGCTCGACGATGGTACAGGTGATGCCGAAGGGTGCCACTTCCTGCGCCACCGCTTCCACGAAACCCTCAATCCCCCATTTCGTCGCGTGATAAAGACCGAAACTTGGGTAAGCGAGCTGCCCGCCTTCTGACGACACCTGCTGGATCTGGCCGCCCCCCTGCGCGCGCAGATGCGGCAGCGCCGCCCGGATGACGGCGATGGAACCGAGCAGATTGGTATCCAACTGCTGCTTGATCTGCGTGTCGCTCAACTCCTCGCCCGCCCCGAACAGGCCATAGCCGGCATTGCTGACGACGACGTCGATCTGGCCCAGATCGCTGAAGGCGCGGGCCATGACGTCCCGCACTTTGTCCAGATCGGTGACGTCGAGTGACGCGACCCATAGGCTGTCGCCGTAGCGAGCCTTCAGATCGTCCAGCACGTCCGTCCGCCGCAGGGTCGCGGCCACACGATCACCGCGAGCGAGCAGCCGTTCGGTCAGGTATCGTCCGATACCGGTGGAAGTACCGGTGATGAACCAGGTTTTGGACATCGACATTCTCCAGAATCAGGCCGCCGGATTGCGCTGCCTTGCTGCCGGAGGAATTTGCGCTTCTTTATTGCTGGGATAATCGGCAATAAGTGGCATGACTTGGTGAAAATATCACATGAATGAGCAACCGAATCTCGGCGAGTTGCGGGCCTTTGCCGCGATCCTCCGCCATCGCAGCTTCCGCAAAGCCGCTGATGAGCTGGACGTCTCTCCGTCGACGCTCAGCCATATCATGCGTAGTCTGGAAGCCGGGCTTGGCGTGCGGCTGCTCCATCGCACAACGCGCAGCCTGTCACCGACCGAAGCGGGGGAGCGTTTGATGGCGCGACTGCAGACCGTGCTGCGCGACCTCGACGGCGCGCTCGCGGAGGCGACGACCTTCGGAGACCGGCCCAGCGGCCGGCTGCGTATCAATGCGGGCGAAGCCGGGGCCCGACTGCTGCTGACCCATGTCGTGCCGACGTTCATGGAACGCTATCCCGAAGTGGAGCTTGACCTCGTCACCGACGGTCGCCTTGTCGATATCGTGGCGGAAGGCTTCGATGCCGGGATCAGACTTGGGGAGGCCGTGCCGCAGGACATGATCGCCGTGCGTTTCGGCGGCCATGCGCGCTTTGTCGCTGTTGCGGCACCCCGCTACCTCGCCGGTCGCACCGTCCCGCAAACACCCGACGACCTCCATCACCACGCCTGCATCCGCATCCGCATGCCCAGCGGCAAACCGTATCGGTGGGAATTCGAGCGTCACGGGCAGGAGATCACCATCGACGTGCCGGGCAAGCTGACGTTGGATCATCCGGGCCTGATCGTCCGCGCGGCGGCGTCCGGTCTCGGCATCGCCTATGTGGTCGAGCGCGAAGCCCAGCCCTATCTCGACCGCGGCGACTTAACCATCCTGCTGGATGAATGGTGCCCGCCGATCCCGGGGCTTTTCCTCTATTATCCCGGCCATCGCCATGTGCCGCCTGCGCTGCGCGCTTTCGTCGACTTGCTGAAAGCGGCAATCTGACCGGCTGCCTCATGGTTTTAATTTATTTTTTTATCAAAACAAATCCCGATGTGTCGTTTTTATCTTTTCGTTTAGATAACATTTATATATGCATTTATAGGCAGAAAGACAACGCCTCGCGGCTGTTCGTTATCGCTTCTGGTCCGCCGATTTAGACTGATCGCAAACTCAGCCATTGTTTGAAATGCATAGACATGCAGATGCACAGCCCTGCAGAAATCTCGAAAATACACTACTGGCTTCAAGGCCGGCCCAAGCAGAATTTCGGTGATTTCCTGACGGAATTTTTCCTGAATTCCCTTTTTCTGCCGACGCCCGGCGAGGCGAGAGGAATCCACCTCATCGGCAGCGTTATGGACGACATGTTCGTCGCTGCCGACACGGAAGCGGATCATCCCGTCGTCTTCTGGGGTTGCGGCTTACGCACGCCGGAAGGATTATCGCCGGAGCGCAAGGCCCAGGCCAATATTCTGGCGGTTCGCGGTCCCCTGAGCCGGTCGCAATTGCGCCTTGGCGCCCTTGTCCCCTTTGGCGACCCCGGATTTCTGGTCGCGGCTCTATACGACCCCAGAGCGGCATCGGCCTTCGCGGGACGCAGCCTCTGCATTCCGCATTTCCAGGACCAGCGGCCCGATTCCGAACTGATCGCCCTGACCGGCTGCGACCTTGTTCTGCGGCCGAATATCGACCCCCGTATCGAGGCTATTCACCAGTTCATCGATGCCGTCGCCGCAGCCGATTTCGTTCTCACCGCCTCGCTCCATGGCGCGGTGATCGCTGCCGCCTATCGCAAGCCCTTCGCCTTCTGGGATTCCGGCGCCATCGACCTTCCCTTCAAGTGGGAGGATCTGGCTGCCTCCATGGGGTTTGACTGCGCCTTCCAGCCCGATCTGGATAGCGCGCGGTCGTGGTATAGCCGTGTCGAAGATCAGATCCAGCTTCCCGAAGCCTGGCGGCTTCTGATCAACCCGCCTCTGCTGATCCGGCCGGAGGCTCTGCTGCGAATCACCCGCCATTACATAGCGGGTTCGGACCGTCATAATTGCTCTATGGAGACCTTCGTCACAGCCTTCCAGGGGCATCACGCTAGTTCAGCCCGCTTTGCCAAGCGCATGTATCAGTACATAAAAGATGCAGATGAGATCTATCTCGACCGAAACCAACTTGCCGCGCGTCATGAGGTTCAACAGGGCATCCATACGGCGCTGCAGAGTGATCGCGACAATCTGCAGAACGCGTATGATCATCTGCGGGCAGATCATGAAACCCTCGGCAGACTCCACGCGGCTCTGAAAAACAACCACGCCGAGACTGAAATCCGCGTTGCCGCGCTTGCGAACCAGCACGACAGCGACGTCGAACTCACGACGAGACAGCAAATCCAGATCGCCGAAATCTCAAAATGCGCGGAAAGCCTCAAGCAAGATACTATCAAAGCCCGCATGCAACTGTCCCGACTCGCGGCCTCGAAGTCAGCGCAGGATGACGAACTTGCCGCTCTGAAACAGGATCACCACGACAAGCTCAACCAGTTGCAAGCGCTCTCACGGCATAGTCAAGACCAGGATCAACAACTGGCAGCCAAATCCCACGCGCTGGCCGCCGTCTATGCCAGCACAAGCTGGCGCGCGACGCATCGGCTAAGGCGTTTTGCTTCGTGCTATCCCGCATCGGCGCGGACGCTGCGTCGCGCGGCCAAGCTGGCCTGGTGGACGGCGACTTGGCAACTCGGCCGAAGACTGAAGCTGCGCGCTGCCATTATCGCCGAAGCGCGATCCACGAGCATCACAATGACGGCGGCCATTCCCACAACCGTATGTCATCCGCACCGGCCGGCACCATTGCCGTTCCACTTCAACAACCCGGACGCGCCCAAGGTGCTGTTCCTGGACAGTCGCTATCCGCGCACCGACCGCGATTCCGGATCGCTGGACACATTCAATACGATCCGGCTCCTGCAATCCTTCGGCTATGACATCCTCTTCATCGCGACAGCCGAATATCATGAGATCAACGCCTATGGCGCCGAACTGCAGAAGCATGATGTGACCATTATCACGTCCGGCCAGTTCGATAGTATCCAGACCTTCCTGAAGCAGCACGGGCCGGAAATCACCCTCGGCATATTGTCCCGCGTGGATTGCGGCGGGCAATTCATCGATGACATGCGCCGCCTGGCCCCGCAGGCGCGTGTCATTTTCAATACCGTCGACCTGCACCATGTCCGGCAGGAACGCGAAGCCGCTCTCACGAACGACCGCCAATTGCTCAACGAGGCGCGGCGTATGGAGGAGCGTGAGCGCTATCTGATCAGCATGGCCGACGTCACCTTCGTTGTCTCCTCCTCCGACCAAAACCGCTCACGCACATTGGCACCCGGCGCCGATGTCGCATTGATGCCGATCCTGCGCATCATTCCGGGCCGACATGTCGGATTTTCCGAACGCCGGGGCATCGGCTTCGTCGGCGGCTTCCAGCACAAACCCAATCTGGATGCCGTCAGCTACTTCCTTGAACAGATCTGGCCGAAAGTCCGCGCGCTTCTGCCCGATGCGCAATTCCACGTCATCGGCGCGGACATGCCGCAATCCATGCGTGATCTCGAAATCCCGGGCGTCGAGATGGTGGGCTTCGTGCCGGAACTCGATCCCTGGCTGGATAGGCTGAGACTGACAGTGGCGCCATTGCGCTACGGCGCCGGCGCCAAGGGCAAGGTCGTGTCGAGCTTCTCCTTCGGGGTTCCCTGCGTGATGTCCACCATCGCCGCCGAGGGCATGGGCATCGACGGGGAAGCGGTGGCGCTGCTGGCCGACGACCCCGATCAGTTCGCGCGCATGGTCGCCAGGCTTTATCAGGACCCGGCCAAATGGCTGGTTCTGTCGGATGCCTGCTTGAGCCTGGTGCAAAGCCAAAACTCGCTGGACCGAGGACGCGCGGTTCTGCGCGCGGTTTTGGAGAAGCTAAACCTGCCCGTCGGCAAAACGCTGCTTGAAGCTTGAGGCGATCATGACCGCGCTGCCGCTCCTCGCCACCGCACAGACACCAGCCGCGCCGATGATCGTCTTCACCATCTGTTCCCGCAATTTCCTGGGCTATGCTCAGGCGCTATGGCAGTCGCTGACCGCGCATCACCACAATGTCGTGTTTCATGTCGGTCTCTGCGATGACGCCAGCACCTTCGATATTCTGACGCATCCCTTCGAGATCATCCAGATTTCGGAACTGGGCATCCAGACATGGGATAGGATGCTGGCCCGATACAACATCACGGAGCTCAACACGGCGCTGAAGCCTTTCCTGTTTCTGCTGCTGTTCGACCGCTACCCGGGGCAGCCGATTGTCTATCTCGACCCGGATATCCTGGTTTTCAGCCCTTTGACTGAAATCTTCGCGCTGCTCGACGATGGCGCCAATTGCGTCCTCACGCCCCATGTCACCGGCCCATCCGAATTCGCGGAGATGAACGACCAGCAGTTTCTGCGCTACGGGGCCTATAATCTGGGTTTCTGCGTCCTGCGAGGCGTGCCGGAGGTCCGGCGCGTCGTATCCTGGTGGGGACGCCGGCTTGAGACGCAATGCGTCATAGACCTGGAACAAGGGCTGTTCGTCGATCAGAAATGGGCGGATCTCTTTCCGGCCTATATCGACCGGACGGCGATCCTGCGACATCCCGGGTACAATGTCGCCTATTGGAATCTCGCCCAGCGCATCGTGCGGGTCGATTCCGCGGGTCATTGGTCGGTCAATGGCGAGCCGCTGCGCTTCTTTCATTTCAGCGGCAATAAGATCGAAGACCGGCAACACTTTTCCCGCCACAGCGAGGTTTTCTCGGTCGAGACGATCGGCGATGTCCGCAAGCTGCTCGACATCTACCGTGACGCGGTGAACGGCAACGGCCATCCCTATTACCTTGGCATTCCCTATGCCTTCGCCTGGAGCCAGGGTGACGGAAAGCACGTCCATGCGCCGTCGAGTATCGAGGCCGAGCGGCTGGCCAACGCTTCGCGGATTCCGTTTCTGCCTGTCGACGCGACACCACCCGGCACCGAGATGACAGAGCGCGTCACAAGCGCCCGCCACCAGGCCCAGCGTCAGGCGGTAGACCGCCTTGTCCGCCGCAGCCTCGCGAGCGGACAAGCCGTCGATGGGTTCTGCGTCATCTGCAATGCGCCCTCGCAATTCGCGATGCCACAGACGACAGGGACCAGCGCGCCCGCATTCGCTTGGGGTCCCAGCCTGGCCTGCCAGATTTGCGAACAGCCCAGCTACGTTCGTGCCGCTGCCAAGCTATTGGCTCAGCGCGGCAAAGACGATGGCCTTCGGCGCGTCACGACCAATCATCCTGGCCTGCTTCTCTGCGACGGGCTGCAGACAGATTTCGACATGAGCACCTTGGCGCATAGCGACCGGCAAAATCCTGACCCGCAACAGGCCGATATCGTCACGCTCTGCCTGGACACAATCGGCGCCGATGCCGATGCGCCGCTATCCGCCGCCTATGCGGCGCTGCGTCATGGTGGTGCGCTTCTGCTAACGACCGGCGTAAATCTGCCGGATATCGAAACCCGATTGGAATCGGCGGGGTTTTCTGCCCTCCGCCGCCTCGCCTATTGGTCCGAATCCCTAGCGCATTTCGGTGACGCGCCAGGAGCCATGACAGCCGTCAGGCGCGACTAGAGCGTTTCCTGTTCGCTTACGCTAACAGGCGCCGCTCTAGTTTATTGTTTTTGCGAGCATCTTTACCCGGCAGATGATTCCATCTGACCGGGATCTGCTCTAGGCTTCCGAGACCGAACCGGCATGCGGCGCCACATGAGCGCGGCCGCGACAACGGCGAGCCCGTCCAGCGTCACCCAGAAAGACGGGCGCGGACCCAGCCGCCCGAAATGCCAATTCGCCATCAGCACGCGGCCGGGCGGCACGAAGGTCGCGATGGCATACCAGGCATATTCGACAGCGATGGTGCCGGTGCCTGCGGCGAGCGCGAGCAGAACAAGGCTGGCCAGCTGCTTTTCGACAGAGGTCGGCAATCCCCGCCACAGCATCAGCCAAAGAAACAGGCCCGTCGGCAGCACCGCCAGCGTCACATCGATCTTCTGGGTCAGAAAGAAATGCCAGAGCGAGAGAATGGCGATCGGATAGATCAGCCGGTGCAGCCATTTCCAACGCCGGCCGAGCTTGCGGATGGCGGGATCGGTCGAGGTGACGGAGAGCGCCACGAAGCCCAGGACCGCGATGAAGCCGATCGTCAGATAGAAGCGGTGGATGATCTCGCCAATCACGAAAGGCACATTGATGCCCTCCATCAGCACATAAAAGACGAGATGCGCGACGGTATAGGCAGCCGCCGCCAGACCCAGCATCCGCCGCACCTGAATGAGCTTGGGGAGACCGAAGATCGACCGCGCCGGCGTCACGGCGAGAGAGAGCAGCAGAAACCAGACCGCCCAGACGCCGGTCATCAGCATGGCCTGATTGAGCGGCCGGCTGGTAAACAGACCGACGCACCATTGCCCGGTCATATAGATCGCGGGCAGCAGGCAGCCGACCAGCACCAACGTCTTGAAGGGCGAAAAACGCCCGGCACGGTCGTGCCAGGGGGCCGTGAACCAGCGATCGCTCGGGCCACGCCGACCCGGTACCGGTATGGCACGCGGCAATGGCATGGCGGACGGCTGGTCCTTGGCGGTCATTGGATAGGAATTCCTGAAAGGCCGGGGATCATGGAGGCAAGCAGGCTCGGCGGCAGATCGACTTCCTGCAGGCCAGGCGGAATCGCGAAGGCATCCGGCGGGACGGGATCGTAATTGACGGAGATCGCGGTCAGCCGTCCGGATTGAATCTGCCCTTGATCGTCCGGCTTGTTTCCCTGGCCTGACCCCGCCAGCAGAATGCCGTCACGCGTGATGCAGGCCTCGCCCTGCCCGCCCGGTCCTTCGACCGACCAATCCATGCAGCCATGGCCCGCGACCTGACGTTGCCCACGCGGCTGGAAGCGCAGATTGGAGCCGGGCCCCAGATCGCGATGCAGAAATCCATTGGAGGAGACAGCGAAGACAAGATGTTTGCCGGGCGAGACCAGCATGATGCGCTCATGCCCGCGGTCGAGCAGCAGATAGTCGCCACCCTGGCCTTCCTGCAGGCGCATCATCTGCAATTCCGGACTGACAAAAGCCTGGACCTGCATCGGCCCGGTCTGCGTGCTGTTCAGCTGATAAGTGACGGTCGCCGGGCGCCGAGGCTGGATGCTCGGGAAATCCTGTGCCTTGGCCTGGGGCGAAACGGCACCAAGCGCCAGGGCAATGGCGGGTGCTGCAAACCAGCGGGCAAGCGTTTCTTTGGTCGATAGGGTCATGAAAAATCCTTGCCTAAGGCTTCGATGGCATTGCGCAGAACGTTACCTTCCGGATGCAGCGGCCAGGTGACCGGCAGATCGACCGCCGCCGCCAGCTGCGCACGATAGAGATCGCGCGGCACCTCCTCCGTGCCGAATTGTGACAGGTGCTGCGTCACGAACTGGGTGTCGAGCAGCGTGAAACCAGCGAGGCGCAGCCGCGCCACGAGATGCACCAGCGCCACCTTGGACGCATCCCTTGCGCGCGAAAACATGCTCTCGCCGAAGAAGGCCCCGCCGATCGCGAGCCCATAAAGCCCGCCGACCAGCGTCTCCCCCTCCCAGCATTCGACGCTATGGGCATGCCCCTGCAGATGCAGGGCCGTGAACAGACGCTCGATCACGGGGTTGATCCAGGTCTCCGGCCGATCCTGTGTCGCCTCCGCACAGGCCGTGATGACAGCGGTGAAATCCTGATCGGTCGTGACGCGATAGTGATCGGCGAGCACGGTACGGCGCAGCCGCCGGGGCAGATGGAACCGGTCGAGCGGCAGCACGCCGCGCATTTCGGGATCGAGCCAATAGAGGCGAAAATTGCCCCGCGTCTCGGCCATCGGAAAAAGCCCGGCGCGATAGGCGCGCAGAAGAAGGTCGGGCGTGAGATCCATGTGCTGGCGCTGCATGCGTCGCATGTGGGATCACTCCGGCCGGGGTAAATCGTCTGGCGCAGCTTTCAGCATTCTTGTGACCGGTCCGATCCCGCAGGTTCCGCAATCATTGGCTGGCCCAGACGACGCGATGCATCCAAGCGATGGCCTCCGTCTCCAGTCTTGTATCGGCCCGCGCCGGGTTAAGCGACCTTGCATCGACCGTCCGCGGTGACCGGCGAACGATCTGGCGCACCATAACGCGACCCTTACGATCCCTTAGCACGACCCGATCGCCGCGGCGGATCGGCGCCAAGGGCGAGATGATCAGAAAATCACCGTCGCGATAGACGGGTTCCAGCGTATCGCCGCTGACCTCCAGCGCATAGGCATGCGGATCGGAGACATCGGGCAGGGCCGTTTCATCCCAATCCTTGCCGGACGGGTTGCCGGCTTCGTCGAAAAAGCCGGGCAGCGCGGCCTGGCTTATGGAAATCATCGGCAGCCTGCGGATCGTCGCGCGCCCGACACCGGTCGGCAAAGCGCGCGCGCCTGAGACGAGGCTCGCGAATTCCTCCAAGGTCGCGTCTGTCGCGCCCAGAACTTTCGATACGCTCTCGGTACTGGGCCAGCGGGCACGACCGTCGGCGGTTGCCCGTTTCGATTGGTTGAAGGTTGTGGGATCCAACCCTGCGCGGCGGGCGAGGCCGGATGCCGTCAATCCTCGCTCCGCCGCCAGAGTGTCAATCGCGCGCCAAATATCTTCGTGCCGCATCGGGGTTCCATCGGTTTTGACGTTCGGGGGACGAGTCGCCGTCTTGAGATAAGAATATTTACCTATTTTTTGGTTGCAAATCTCCCTCTAAAGTCCTAATCATTATTATATCGAAACAGAAAATCCTGTCTGTTTCGTGGGATCGGCTGGTCCTGACTTAGCCCCCGAAGGCGGCTGCCCCCTTCGTGACCCCCAGAAGCGGATAATCTCATGATGCATAACGAGCCATCGACCCCGCCATTGCGGGATCGCCGACCTGCGCCTCAGCCGACCTTAGCCCGCCCCGCCGCTGCCCTGGTCCAATCGCCCCGCGCCGACGACCTCAGCCCTGCCCGCGCGCTCGGCGGACCGCAGCGCCTTGGCCAGCCCTTTCGGGATGCCGAAGCCTGCATTTTCTGGACCATCAGGGCATTGGCGGCAGAGGTCGCCCCGTCACCAGCGGCGGCGAACCGCCGCGCAATCCGCCGCCGCCCGGTGGCGTCGATCTGCACGCCGGCCGAGGTCGTCAAATGTCTGGATAAGCTGTACCGGCGCCGCCGCATCGACCTGCACCATGTCCGCATCCTGCGGATCTGGGGCCATCGCGGGCGGGCGCCGAACCCCGAACTGGGCAAGGAGCGCGGGGATTGGCGGGTCTGGCGGGAAGCGCTGGAGCGGCTAGACTGGCCGCTGCGGTCTCTAGGTATAATTTCCTGTCATTTTGATGATTGAGGATAACATTCCTGTAGCCTGGGAGCGACCCAATATGTCTTTCGCCTTCCGCAATCTTTGCGTGCTGGCCTATGCGAATGGATTCACACTCTGGCACTACAAGGCAGGGCCCGACCCGCTGGAAGATGTCGCGGGCCAGGGCTTCTTTGCCGATGCGAGCGACATGCTGTCGCAGGGCGATATGATCATGATCTCGGCGCGCAATGGCGGCCGCATCGCGGGGGTCGAAACCCGCCAGGGCCAGCCGGCACTGACCGATCTGCAATTGTGACCGGCCAGCCGCCTAAAGCGGCTCGCCGGTCGATGACCCTATTGGTAATAGGGCCTCGGCCGCTGGGGCGTCGTCGCCGCACCGCCGGCCGCCCCCACCGCGCCGCCGATCAGCGCGCCAAGCCCGGCGCCTTGGCCGCCGCCGGCAATGCCGCCGATAACGGCACCGGTGCCGGCACCGATGGCCGCGCCACCCAGCGCGCGCTGGCCAGGACTATAGGGGTCAGTGCAGGCGGCGAGCAGGGTCAGGCCGCTCAGCACCGCCAAAGCCACCAATTGCTTACGCATGATCATCGTCTCCTTGTCTATGGAGACAGGTCTGGACCGCCACCGGGGCAGGATCTTTGCGGCTTCATGGTGACGGCATGGCGGAAAGCCGCCAATTATGGCGGCCGGCGGCAAAAGAGGCCCTAATCAGAGGACGATCACGCCAGTGTGTTTGGCCTTCTGCTCCGGCTCGACATGGATGGTCACCACCAGCCCCTCCATCTCCGCCTTCAGCGCGGCCTCGATGCGGTCGCAGATCTCATGCGCTTCTTCCACCGTCATGCTGCCCGGCACGACCAGATGGAACTGCAGGAAGGTCAGGCGCCCGGCCTGGCGCGTCCGCAAGTCATGCGCTTCCAGCGCGCCTTCGGCATGGGCGCCGACCGTGCGTCGGATCCGCAGCAGCGTCTCGTCATCGGGCGCGGCATCCATCAGCCCGCTCAGCGACTGCCGCAGCATCTGGATGCCGGCCCACAGGATATAGAGCGCGGTCGCCACCGCGAGCGCGGAATCGAGCCAAAGGACGCCGGTTGCCACCACCAGCAGGAGGCCGATCAGGATACCGGTCGAGGTAATGACATCGGTGCCGAGATGCTTGGCATCCGCGATCAGCGCGGGGGAGCGGATGCGCCGCCCCTGCTTCATCAGGAAATAGGCCCAAACCCCGTTCAGGACGGTCGCGACAAGATTGACGGCCATGCCCGTGAAGGGCGCGCGCAACTCATCACCCACCTTCAGGTTGAGCCAGACGTGATGCAGGATGGAGGCGGCGGCGACCAGGATAAGCACCGCTTCGACCACGGCGGAGAAGAACTCCGCCTTGTCATGCCCGTAAGGATGATCGTGATCGGCCGGTTGTGCGGCGACACGCAAGGTCCAGAACGCGACCACGGCCGTCACCACATTGACGACGGTCTCCAGCGCATCGGAATAGAGCGCGGCGCTACCCGTGACCCACCAGGCGGCGCCCTTCAGCGCCAGCACGATGAGGCCGACGACGATGCTGCCGGCAGCCAGCCTGAGGGCAGGCCGGGGGATGCCGGGGGCAAGATCGGGGAGAGGATATTCGTCGATCAATTGGCAGGTCCTGTCGCCGGGTTGCGGCAGAAGCTGCCCCTGTGACAGCCCGTTCGGGGTTTATTCGCGCCGCAGCAAGCGATCAACCACGAAGGCGGACAACCCTCCTGCGACGAAGTCCTTCTTCAAGGCAACTTCATCATATTCGGTCTTCACCCAG
Source organism: Acidisoma cellulosilyticum (assembly GCF_020621385.1). Classification (GTDB taxonomy): domain Bacteria; phylum Pseudomonadota; class Alphaproteobacteria; order Acetobacterales; family Acetobacteraceae; genus Acidisoma; species Acidisoma cellulosilyticum. The sequence continues at coordinate 875,689 of NZ_JAESVA010000001.1, forward strand.
TCCAGGAACGAAATACGCCCCTCGGCCTGATCCGCGTAGCGCATGAAGAAAGCGTCCAGAATGCCGGTGCGCGCCCGGCTCCAATGGCCGAAGCGCCAGGAGAGCTGGTTGAGGGCGTCCCGGCTGCTGCCGCCGTTGAAGATCAGGAACAGACCGGCCGCAAGACCGGTACGGTCCGCGCCCGACTTGCAATGCATCAGCGCGGGCTCGGTCACCGTCTGGCAAATGTCATAAAAGCGCAGGATGCGGTCGCGATGCGGCGCGCCCCGGCTCTCGAACGCCATGTCGATATGCTTCAGGCCAAGCTGGGCCGAAGCCTCGCGGGACAGCGCATCCGACCCGCAGAAGCGCTTGCCACGCAGATTGATCACCGTCTTGATGCCAAGCTTGCGCTGCGCCGCCGCCAACCGCCAGGCGGTGGGATGGTTGCAACGATAGAGCCGCCCAGGCGTCACTTCGGACCAATTCGACCAGACCAGACGAAACACGGCATGGTCGACGAAGAGCGAATCAGACCAGGCGGCCAATCGGCCACCGGTCGTCGCCATATCACCCTTGAACATGATCGGGTCTTATCTGCTCTGCCGGTGTCCCGTCAGCCCTGGCGCTGCACCATCAGCTTCTTGATCTCACCGATTGCCTTGGCCGGGTTCAGACCCTTGGGGCAGGTTTCGGTGCAGTTCATGATGGTGTGGCAGCGATAGAGCTTGAAGGGATCTTCCAGCGCATCCAGCCGGTCGCCCGTATGCTCGTCGCGGCTGTCGGCGATCCAGCGATAGGCGGCCAGCAGCACGGCCGGCCCCAGGTAACGGTCGCCGTTCCACCAATAGCTCGGGCAGCTGGTGGTGCAGCAGAAGCACAGGATGCATTCCCACATACCGTCCAGCTTCGCGCGTTCTTCCACGCTCTGCAGGCGCTCGCCGTCCGGCGGCGGCGGGGTTTCGGACTGCAGCCAAGGCTCGATGCTGCGATATTGCGCATAGGCCTGGGTCAGATCCGGCACCAGATCCTTCACCACCGCCATATGCGGCAGCGGGTTGATCTTCACGGCACCCTTGACGGCCTCGATCGGCTTGAGGCAGGCCAGCGTATTGGTGCCGTCGATATTCATGGCGCAGGAGCCGCAGATGCCCTCGCGGCAGGACCGGCGGAAGGTCAGCGTGCTGTCGACCTCGTTCTTGATCTTGATCAGCGCGTCCAGAACCATCGGCCCGCAGGCGTCGAGGTCGATCTCATAGATATCGGTATGCGGGTTTTTCTCGTCATCCGGATTCCAGCGATAGATGCGGAATTCCTGAACCCGCTTGGCCCCCGCCGGCGCTTTATAGCGCTGGCCTTCGACCACTTTGCTGTTCTTGGGGAGGGTAAATTCTGCCATGTGCCAGACTCCGATCCGCGCTCAGTACACGCGCTTCTGGGGCGGGAAGACCGAGACTTCGTTCGTCAGGGTCTGCATTTTCACCGGACGATAGCCAAGCTGCACATCGCCCTTGGCATCGCACCAGGCGAGTGTGTGCTTCATCCAGTTCACGTCGTCGCGGTTCGGGAAATCGTCATGCGCCTGGGCGCCACGGCTTTCCGTGCGGGCTTCGGCGCCGACCATGGTGGTCATGGCGGCACCCATCAGGTTCTGCAGTTCCAGCGCTTCGACCAGATCAGAATTCCAGATCAGGCTGCGATCGGAGACCGACATATCGTCCAGCCCCTTCCAGACCGTCTGGATCTTCTCGACACCAAGGGTGAGGCTTTCCGAATTGCGGAAAACCGCCGCATGGGACTGCATGGACTTCTGCAGATCGGCCCGCAGATCGGCGACGCGCGTGCCGCCCTTCGCGTTGCGGGCAGCGTCGAACCGGTCAAGCGAGGCTTCGCCCGCGCCCGCCGGCAGCGGCGCTTGCGTGGCACCGGACTGCACCGTCTCTGCCGCACGATGGGCGGCGGCACGACCGAAGACCACCAGATCGAGCAGCGAATTGGTGCCGAGGCGGTTGGCGCCATGGACCGAGACGCTGGCGCATTCGCCGACCGCCATCAGGCCGCGCACGATGCGGTCCGGATCCTCCGGCGTCGGCGACAGCACTTCGCCATGATAATTCGTGGGGATACCGCCCATATTGTAATGGACGGTCGGCAGAACCGGGATCGGCTCCTTGGTCACATCGACGCCGGCGAAAACCTTCGCCGTCTCGGAAATGCCGGGCAGGCGCTGATGCAGCAACTCCCCGCCGAGATGCTCCAGATGCAGCATGATATGGTCCTTGTTGGGACCGACGCCGCGACCTTCGTTGATTTCAATGGTCATGGAACGGGAGACGACGTCACGGCTCGCCAGATCCTTGGCGGTCGGGGCGTAACGCTCCATGAAACGCTCACCGGAGGCATTGGTCAGATAGCCGCCCTCGCCGCGCGCGCCTTCGGTGATCAGGCAGCCGGCGCCGAAAATGCCCGTCGGATGGAACTGCACGAATTCCATGTCCTGCATCGGCAGGCCGGCGCGGATCACCATGCCGTTGCCGTCGCCGGTGCAGGTATGGGCGGAGGTGCAGCTTTGATAGGCGCGGCCGTAACCGCCCGTGGCCAGCACAACGGTCTGGGCGCGGAAGCGGTGGATTGATCCGTCATCCAGGTTCCAGGCCATCACGCCGCGGCAGGCGCCGTCCTCATCCATGATGAGGTCGAGGGCGAAGTATTCGACGAAGAATTCGACCTCATGCTTCAGGCTCTGCTGATACAGCGTATGCAGGATGGCGTGGCCGGTGCGGTCGGCGGCGGCGCAGGCGCGCATCGCGGGCCACTTGCCGTAATCCTGCATATGGCCGCCGAAGGGGCGCTGATAGATGCGGCCATCCTCGGTGCGGCTGAAGGGCACGCCGAAATGCTCAAGCTCATGGATCGCCGGAATGGCGTTGCGGCACATATATTCGATCGCGTCCTGGTCACCCAGCCAGTCCGACCCTTTGACGGTGTCGTACATATGCCAGCGCCAGTCATCCTCGCCCATATTGCCGAGCGCCGCGCCGATGCCGCCTTGGGCCGCCACCGTATGGCTGCGCGTCGGGAAGACCTTGGTCACGCAAGCGGTTTTCAAACCAGCGGCGCCCATGCCGAGCGTGGCGCGCAGCCCAGCGCCACCGGCGCCGACCACGACCACGTCATAGGTATGGTCGATGATATTATAGGCGCCGAGGGACGGCTTCGAGATCGCGTTCATCGTGACGCCCTCTTCAGATCGCGAGTTTCAGAACGGAGAGGACGGCGGCCAGACCCAGCAGCCAGACGATCGCCTTCATGACCATCATCCAGATCAGGCGCTGGCCTTCCTCATGGATGTAGTCTTCCATCACCATCTGCAATCCGAGCTGCGTATGGTGGAAGGAGGCGACGATCAGCGCGATCAGCAGCACGGCGACCAGCGGGTGCGAGACCCAGTGGACGATATCGGCCTGCGGATGCCCTGCCATCGACAGGACGGAGAACACGAACCACAGCGTCAGCGGGATCAGCGCGACCGAGGTCACCCGCTCCCCCCACCAGTGATGCACACCGGATTTGGCGGAGCCGAGACCCTTGACCCGTCCGAGCGGCGTCTGCCGCATCGTGACGGAGATTTTGTCATTCTGTGCCATGGGCATTGATCCTCAGAGCCAGACGGCCAGGCCGATGATCCAACAAATAACCGTCATCACCACCGTCGCCGCGACGACGATCATGGCGGTTTGGTGTGAGGTCTTGATCTCGAAACCCCAACCGATATCCCACAGCAGATGCCGGATGCCGTTGAAGAAGTGATACCAAAGCGCCAGCGTCCAGCCGAACATCAGGATCAGGCCGATGGGTGAGCCGACGAAACCCTGAGCGGTCGCGAAGGATTTCGGACCGCTGGCGGCGGCGACCAGCCACCAGACCATCAGGATCAGACCGACGGACAGCGCAATGCCGGTCACGCGGTTGATGATCGAGGTCGCAGAACTGACCTGCGGCTTATAGATCTGAAGATGGGGCGAAAGGGGCCGGCGGACCAGCGAACCGTCGCTGCGCTTGCCGATACTCAATGCATCACGCACATCTGGCATAAGCGGTTCCACTTAGCTTGTATGGCGACCCAAACCGCGTGCGCGGTCGCTTGGACGGTCCGCGATGACGGCGCCGGAGGCCGTTAATTATGAGACCTCTGTAATCTTGCTACAGCAGCGGGTCAACGCAGGTGCAGCATCAAGAATTGGGGGGCAGCTACCCCAAACTGTGCCATCCCCGCACGTGTTACGCGGATGGCGACAAATGTGACTTTTCAGTCGAGAACGCCCAGCGCCCTCTGCCCTCAATCGTCCTGCCCAATAGTCGCCATGCCCGCCCTTCACCTCAATCGTACTGCCCCCACGCGTCATGCCCGGCTTCATGCCGGGCAACTACCCGTGGCAGCGCCGAAACGCCGTCTGGGCGCCGCAGGGACCTGCGCAACAATCCCCCTAACTCGTCATGCCAGGCTTCATGCCGGGCAACTGCCCATGGTGGCACCGAAACGCCGTCTGGGCGCCGCAGGGACCCGCGCAACAATCCCCCCACCCGTCATGCCCGGCTTCATGCCGGGCAACTACCCATGGCTGCGCCGAAACGCTGTCTGGGCGCCGCAGGGACCCGCGCAACAATCCCCCACTCGTCATGCCCGGCTTCATGCCGGGCAACTACCCGCGGCAGCGCCGAAACGCCGTCTGGGGCGGCAAGGACCCGCGCAACAATCTCCCCCACTCGTCATGCCCGGCTTCATGCCGGGCAACTTCCCATGGCAGCGCTGAAACGCTGTCTGGCCGTCACGAGGATCCGCGCAACAATCCCCCCCACTCGTCATGCCCGGCTTCATGCCGGGCAACTACCCATGGCAGCGCCGAAACGCCGTTTGGGCGCCGCCATGGGTAGACCCGCGCAACAAGTGCGCGGGCGACAAGTTAGGGGGTGCGGGCGACTGTAGTGAGGCGGCGCGGGCGACACTCATGAAGTCCGCGCGCGACATAAAAAATAGCGAACGATTACGCCCCGACCTGGGCCAGCCAATCCTGCAGGTTATAATAATTCGTGATGCGGGCGACCTTACCGTCGCGCAGCGTGAAGAAGGCGCCGGCCGGCAGAGTGTAAGTCTGGCCATTCGCCTCGGGCAGGCCCTCGTCGGTCGCGAGATAGGTGCCATGGACGATGAATTCGGCCGAGCCCCGATCCGGCGTCGATCCCGTCATGATCACCATATCCGTCAGCTGCTCCCGGTAGCAGCGCGTCATGTGATCAACGAAACGGCCGAAGGCCTCCTTCCCGACCTGACGCTCACCCTGGTTGATGTCATGCGCCACGTCATCGGTCAGCACATCCAGGAAAGCCTGCTTATCCCCGGCATTGAAGGCCGCGTAATAGGCCCCGATCACCGCCGCCACGTCACTCATACCCGTCCTCATCCTCTAAAATGGCGCCTTGCCTTGCCGGAAGGCTGCGGGGGCCGTAATGGGAAACCCCCTTTAAAAGCCTTGGCGAGCCCATGAACCCGAGTTCCACGAACCCGCGCAAGCCCCTGAGCTTCCAGGGCATCATTCTCAAGCTGCACGAATACTGGTCCGACCGGGGCTGCGTCATTCTGCAGCCCTATGACATGGAAGTCGGCGCCGGCACCTTCCATCCGGCGACGACCTTGCGCGCGCTCGGCAATAAGCCGTGGAAGGCCGCCTATGTACAGCCCAGCCGCCGCCCGACGGACGGCCGCTACGGCGAGAATCCGAACCGCTTGCAGCACTATTACCAGTATCAGGTGCTGATGAAGCCGAGCCCGGCGGATGCGCAGGCGCTGCTGCTGGGCAGTTACGCGGCGATCGGCATCGACCTTGCCCGCCACGATATCCGCTTCGTGGAAGACGACTGGGAAAGCCCGACGCTGGGCGCCTGGGGCCTCGGCTGGGAAGTCTGGTGCGACGGTATGGAGGTGACGCAGTTCACCTATTTCCAGCAGGTCGGCGGCATTGCCTGCGCCCTGCCGAGCATGGAACTAACCTACGGGCTGGAGCGTCTGGCCATGTATGTGCAGGGGATCGAGAACGTCTACGACCTCGATTTCAACGGCCAGGGCGTCACCTACGGTGATGTCTTCAAACGCGCCGAGATCGACTACAGCAAGCACAATTTCGAATATGCCAATACCGAAATGCTGGCCCGGCACTTCGTGGATGCCGAGCTGGAATGCCAGTCCCTGCTGAACGCCAAATTGGCGCAGCCGGCCTATGACCAATGCATCAAGGCGAGCCACCTTTTCAATCTGCTGGATGCGCGCGGCGTCATCAGCGTCACCGAGCGCGCCGCCTATATCGGCCGCGTGCGCACCCTCGCCCGTGGCTGCTGCGAAGCCTGGCTTGCCGGGGAGCAGGAGTAACACCCATGGCCGAACTGCTCCTCGAACTCTTCTCCGAAGAAATCCCGGCCCGCATGCAAGCGCAGGCGGCCGACAATCTGGCCCGGCTGATGGGCGAAGCGCTGTCCGCCCTCGCGCCCAGCGCAGTGCGAAGCTTCCACGGCACCCGGCGCATCACCTGGATCGCTGAGATCGCGGCTGAAGTGCCGGCGTCCACCATCAATGAGCGCGGACCCAAGCTCGGCGCGCCGGAACAGGCTTTGGCCGGCTTCCTGCGCAAGCATGGCGCCGCGCGAACCGACATACGCGAGGAAGGCGGTTACTTTCTTCTCGAAAAAGCCATTCCCGGCCGTCCGGCGGCGGAGCTGATCGCGGAAGCGATGCCGGCCCTGCTGCGCCGTTTCCCTTGGCCGAAATCGATGCGCTGGGGCGGTACCAGTCAGTTCACCTGGGTGCGTCCGCTGCGCCGGATTCTTTGTCTTCTCGACGGGCAGGTTGTGCCGTTCAACCTCGCTTTGGGTGAGGATGACGGCCATGGGCTGACAAGCAGCGACCAGACCGAAGGCCACCGTTTTCTGTCGCCCGGCGCCATCACCATCGCCGGGGCTGCCGATTATCTGGACAGGCTTCGCGACGCCCATGTCCTCGCTGACGCTGCTGAACGCCGGCGGGTCGTGGCCGAAGGGATCGAAAAACGCGCGTCCGAGGCCGGTTATTCCATCGTGCCGGACGAGGGGCTGCTGGACGAGGTCGCGGGGCTGGTGGAATGGCCGGTGGCGCTCCTCGGCCGCATCGATGATGATTTCATGGGCCTGCCACCGGAAGTGCGCCAAGTCTCCATGCGCGTGAACCAGCGCTATTTCGCGCTGACCGATGCGGCTGGCGCACCCGCCCCGGCCTTCGTTTTTGCCGCCAATATCGTCGCCCCCGATCAGGGTGAGGCGATCATTCACGGCAATGAGCGTGTGCTCCGCGCGCGCCTGTCGGATGCCCGGCATTTCTGGGATCTGGATCGCGCGCAACCCCTCGCCGCGCGCCTACCCGCGCTGGAAAAGGTCACGTTTCACGCGAAACTCGGCAGCCAATCCGCCCGCGTGGCAAGACTGAAGGCCCTGGCGCCCATCATCGCACAGGCGATCGGCGCCGATATGGTGGAAGCCGAGCGCGCAGCGGAACTCGCCAAAGCCGATCTGACCACCGGCATGGTCGGTGAATTTCCGGAGCTTCAGGGCGTCATGGGCGGCTATTACGCGCTGCATGACGGCGAAACCGCCGCCGTCGCCGCCGCGATCCGCGAACACTACCAACCCAAGGGTCCGGGTGACGCGGTGCCGACCGCACCGGTCTCCATCGCCGTCGCTTTGGCCGAAAAGATCGAAATCCTCGTCGGTTTCTTCGGCATCGGGGAAAAGCCGACCGGCTCGGGCGATCCTTACGCACTGCGCCGGGCCGCTCTTGGTATTATCCGGATCATTCGTGAGAACGCGCTCCGTCTCTCGCTACGTCAGTTGATTGACAAGGCGCAGATATTCTTCGCCGGCGTGATTGAAGAGAATGCCGGTCTTGCCGACGAGGTCCTGGCCTTCATCATCGAACGGCTGCGTGTGCAGCTGCGCACGGAAGGCCGCCGGCATGACGTGCTGGCGGCAGCCTTTGCGGCCGCCAATGACGATGATTTGACACGTCTCCTTCATCGAACGGACGCGATCGAGGCCCTGCTCGGCACCAAGGACGGCGAAAACCTGCTCGCCGGCTATCGTCGCGCCGCCAATATCCTGCGCATCGAGGAGAAGAAGGGCGCGGTCGGCTCTGCCGCCATCGACACGGCATTGTTGACGGAACCGGCCGAGATCGCCCTGGCCTCCGCGCTGGACCGCGTCGAGGGACAAGTCACAAAAGCGCTGGGAGAAGAAAATTTCTCACTCGCAATGACGCAATTGTCCGAACTTCGGCCTGTAGTCGATGAGTTTTTCGATAAAGTGACCGTGAATGCAGACGAGCCCGGCTTAAGAACTAATCGCCTCACACTGCTCAAGCGGCTAAGGTCCTTGACGGATCTATCCGCCGACTTCTCAAGGCTGGAAACCACGGGAGCCGTCTAAATATGAGCGATGTGACCACGAAGTGGGTCTATAATTTCGGCGCGGAGGCCAATGAAGGCCGCGCCGGCATGCGCAACCTGCTGGGTGGCAAAGGCGCTAATCTGGCCGAAATGGCCAGTATCGGTCTGCCGGTACCGCCGGGATTTACGATTACCACTGAGGTCTGCACCGCTTTCAATAGCGCGGGGCGGCAATACCCGACCGATCTGCAAGCGCAGGTCGCCGAGGCCTTGGCCCGCGTCGAAGCGGCGGTCGGGCTGACATTCGGAGATCCGGCCAAGCCGCTTCTGGTCTCCGTCCGCTCCGGCGCCCGGGTTTCCATGCCGGGCATGATGGATACCGTTCTCAACCTTGGCCTGAATGACGAGACCGTTCGCGGTCTCGTTTCTGCATCTGGGGATGCCCGCTTCGCCTGGGACAGCTATCGCCGCTTCATCCAGATGTTCGGCAGCGTCGTCCTCGGCGTCGATCATCACCGGTTCGAGGAGATCATCGAACAGGCCAAGATCGATGCCGGCGTCATCGAAGATACGGCGCTGACCGCCCTGCAGTGGCAGGAAGTCGTCGAGGCCTATCAGACCCTGGTCGAGACGGAAACGGGAAAGCCCTTCCCGCAATCGCCCCAGGATCAGCTGTGGCGCGCCATCGGCGCGGTCTTCGGCAGCTGGATGAATACCCGCGCCATCACCTATCGCCGCCTGCATGACATTCCGGCCGATTGGGGCACGGCGGTCAATGTGCAGGCCATGGTCTTCGGCAATATGGGCGCCGATTGCGCCACGGGCGTGTGTTTCACCCGCGATCCCTCGACCGGCGAGGACGTCTTCTACGGCGAATTCCTGGTCAATGCGCAGGGTGAGGATGTCGTCGCCGGTATCCGCACGCCGCAACCGCTGTCCGCCGCGCGGTCCAAGCCCGGCGAAGTGAGCATGGAGCAGGCACTGCCCGAAGCCTATGCCGAGTTGCTGAAGGTCCGGGAGACCTTGGAGCAGCACTACAAGGATATGCAGGACATCGAATTCACCGTGCAGAGCAACAAGCTCTACATGCTGCAGACGAGAAACGGGAAGCGCACCGCGAGTGCCGCTCTGCGGATCGCGGTGGAAATGGCCGAATCCGGGCTGATCACGCGGGATGAGGCGCTGATGCGCGTCAACCCGGCAGCGCTGGACCAGCTGCTGCACCCGATGCTGAACCCCGATGCGCCACGCACCCTGCTGTCGCGCGGTCTGCCGGCCTCACCCGGGGCAGCTTCCGGCATCGTCGTCTTCTCGGCCGATGAGGCCGAGATGCGGGCGCAGAAGGGTGAAGCCGTCATTCTGGTGCGGGTCGAAACCTCGCCGGAAGATATCCACGGCATGCATGCGGCGCGCGGTATCCTCACCACGCGCGGCGGCATGACGAGCCATGCGGCGGTCGTGGCACGCGGCATGGGCCGGCCCTGCGTCTCCGGCGCCGGCGGCGTGGCGGTCGATTACGGCAAGCAGACCCTCTCGGCCGGCGGCCGTTCGGTGCGGGCGGGGGAGGCCATCACCATCGACGGCGCGACCGGCGAGGTCTTCATCGGCTATGTCGCCATGATCGAGCCCAAGGTCTCAGGCCATTTCGGGACGATGATGGGCTGGGCGGATGACGTGCGCACGCTGAAGGTCCGCAGCAATGCGGAAACGCCGCTGGACGCCGAAACCGCCAAGCGCTTCGGCGCCGAGGGCATCGGCCTCTGCCGGACCGAGCATATGTTCTTCGACCCCGAGCGGATCGGCGCGGTGCGCCAGATGATCATGGCGGGCGACGAGGACGGCCGTCGTCTGGCGGTCGAGAAGCTGCTGCCCTTCCAGCGTGGCGACTTCATCTCCCTCTTCCGCATCATGGCCGGCCTGCCGGTGACGATCCGCCTGCTCGATCCGCCGCTGCATGAATTCCTGCCGCATGGCGACCAGGAACTGGCGGAGATTGCCGGGGTCCTCGGCGTCGATTTCGCGACCATCCAGCGCCGGGCGGGTGAGCTGTCGGAAGCCAATCCGATGCTCGGCCATCGCGGCTGCCGCCTCGGCATCACCTATCCTGAAATCTACGAAATGCAGGCGCGGGCGATTTTCGAGGCCGCGATTGCCATTGCCGTGGAAACCGGCGCGGCTCCGGTGCCGGAAATCATGATCCCGCTCGTCGGGACCCCGCGGGAGCTGGAGATTACGCGGAAGCTGGTCGATGATGCGGCCGCCGCGGTCTTCGCCGTCCACGGCCGGACGATCGAATACCAGGTCGGCACCATGATCGAACTGCCCCGCGCCGCTCTGCTCGCCGACAAGATTGCCAAAAGCGCCGATTTCTTCAGCTTCGGCACCAATGACCTGACGCAGACGGTCTATGGCCTGTCGCGCGACGATGCCGGCAAGTTCCTGCCCAAATATGTCGAAAGCGGCATCTACGACAAAGATCCCTTCGTGACTCTGGATCGTGACGGCGTCGGGCTTTTGGTGCAGATGGCGGCAGACAAAGGGCGGGCGACGAAACCCGGTCTTAAGCTCGGCATCTGCGGCGAGCATGGCGGCGACCCGGCCTCCATCGCTTTCTGTCAGGAAGCGGGGCTCGATTACGTGTCCTGCAGCCCTTACCGCGTGCCGGTCGCGCGCCTCGCCGCCGCGCAGGCGGCTATCGGAAACCGTGTAGACCGCACCAGCTGACGGTCTGCCCTCCTGCCTGAATGATGGCAAACCCGGCCATTATCTTACCATGTCTTGGGTGCTTGCTCATGTGATGGATGGTGTGGGTAGTCAAACGGGACTACCCACACGATCTTGCACAAAGGGCAAGGAGACGGAATATGAGCGAGGCGCAGCTGTTTGGTTCGTCATTGACGCCGCTGAATGACGGCCCGTTGATTTCCGTGGTTGTGCCGGTGCGGAATGAAGCACCGAACATCCTGCCGCTGATCGGTGAAATCCGCGCCGCCCTTGTCGGCATTTCCTACGAAATCGTCTATGTCGACGACGGCAGCACGGATGAGACGCCGCAGCGTCTGCGTCAGGCTTTGGCCGAGGGCGCGCCGCTCCGCATCATCCGTCACAAGGAAAGCTGCGGCCAGAGTGCCGGCGTCATCACCGGCGTCAAGCATTCACGCGGCACCTGGATCGCGACGCTGGACGGTGACGGCCAGAACGACCCCGCCAGCATCCCCGAAATGCTCGCCCGCGCCCAGACCGAGGAACGCGCCGGCGGCGGCCCGATCCTGATCGCCGGCTGGCGCCAGAAGCGCCGCGATACCTCGGCCAAGCGCTACGGGTCCCGCATCGCCAATAAGGTGCGCGCCTCCGTTTTGCGCGACGCGACCCCCGATACCGGTTGCGGGCTGAAAGTCTTCCGCCGCGACGCTTTTATCGACATTCCGCATTTCGACCATATGCACCGCTTCCTGCCGGCGCTGTTCATCCGCCAGGGCGGGCGCGTCATCTCGGTCGCCGTGAACCACCGGCACCGCATGGAAGGCGTCTCCAACTACAACAACTGGCAGCGCCTGAAAGTCGGCATCGTCGATCTGATCGGCATGTATTGGCTGCAACGCCGCTGGCGCGGTCCGCAGATTGATGGTCAGATCATCGAACCGCCCTTGGCCGCGATCGCCCGTCGTCCTGTCGAGGCTATCAGCCAGACCGGCAATGTCGGGGGCCATAGCGTTGACCTGTCTGGGGAGCTGAACACGTGAGTGCCGTATCGTCCCATTCCCTGCCCAGCCGCCCGACCGAACCCTGGAAGCTCTTCGTCAAGCCGCTCGGCCTGGCGCTCGGTCTGGTCGTCGCCGGCGTCGTTCTGAAGACGCTCGCGGGTGGCGTGAAGGGGGGGTTGTTCGCCCATTACGTGATGGGGCATGGGATTGAGGGCGAAGTGATCTTCGTCCTGGGCGGCGCCTTGCTGACGGCGGCCGGTCTGCCGCGTCAGGCGGTCGCCTTTGCCGGCGGCTATGCTTTCGGGCTGAAGATGGGTCTGGCCCTGGCCATGCTTGCCCAGATTCTCGGCTGTGTCGCCGACTTCTACTGGGCGCGGGCCATCGCGCGGGAATGGGTGCGGGCGCGGGTCGGCAAGCGCCTTGCCAAGCTCGATGACCGGTTAAGTGCACAGCCCTTCACCGCGTCGCTGACATTGCGGTTGTTGCCGATTGGCAATAACGTGTTGCTCAGCCTGCTCGCCGGCCTCTCCTCGGTCAGCGCGCCGGCCTTCCTGATCGCCTCAGCCATCGGCTATGTGCCGCAGACGATGATTTTCGCGCTCCTCGGCAGTGGCGTTCAGGTTTCGCACACAACGCAGATCGTGCTTGCCGTGGCACTTTTTGTGCTCTCCGCCGGCTTTGGCCTGCTGCTCATGCGCCGCTGGAAGCCCGTGCAGGCCGCCTGAACGCATCCTTTATTCCAGCCCGGCGGAAAGCCTCCGCCGGGCTGATCCCCTCCGCGCGCAACGCGCGGAGTGACAAAGCCCCATCCCGCTTCGATAATTTGGCCCCATGCTGATCCGTCAGCAGCGCGTGATGCGCGTAGATCGGCGCTGGCCAGCCCATCAGCGCCTGGATCAGCCGATGAATGTCGGTGGCCGCCCGCAACTCCTTCCCCCGCGTCACCAGCGTCACCCCTTGGGCGGCATCGTCATGGGTCACGCAGAGATGATAGCTGCCGGGGCAATCCTTCCGCGCCAGCACAACATCGCCGAAAACTTCTGGCGCGCAGATGATCCGCCCTTGGCCCTCCTCCTCGTAACCCAGGGCGCCGACACGGTGATGCGCGACGCGCGTGCGCAACCGCCAGGCATGGGCTTCCCCTGCCGCGATCCTGTCCCCGGCCTCCGCCGCTGACAGACGGGCACAGGTGCCGGGATAGATCGGCCCGTCCGGCCCATGCGGTGCTTGGCCCGAAGCGGCCACTTCCCGCGCGATATCGGCGCGCGTACAGAAGCAGGGATAAAGCAGCCCCTGCGCGCGCAACTGCTCCAGAACAGCCCGGTATTCCGGCAGATGATCCTGCTGACGGCGCACCGGCCCATCCCAGCCGAGGCAGAGCCAGGCCATGTCATCCAGAATGCCAGCCTCATACTCGGGCCGGCAGCGCGTCGCGTCGATATTCTCGATCCGCAGCAGGAACTGACCACCAGCCTCTCGCGCCCGTGCCCAGGCGATCATCGCCGCATGGGCATGGCCCAGATGCAGATAGCCGGTCGGGCTGGGGGCGAAGCGCGTCACTCTCTTTTGCATGAAGCAGGACTCGGCTCAGAACCCGATTGCTGTAGCATCAGGGCGAATGACAGGCACGAGGCGGACTTCATGGCCCATCTGACCGGACCGACCTTCGGACCCGCGGCCGGCGGCGCGCCCAGGCAGCTGGTCGTCATCTGCCATGGCCTTGGGGCGAACGGCGACAATCTCATTCCCTTGGCGCCGGCTTTGTCAGCAGCCCTGCCTCATGCGCTGTTCGTGGCGCCGCATGCGCCGGACCCCTGCGACCTGGTATCGCCGGAAGACGGCCTCCACGCCCGGCAATGGTTCAGCCTGCGGGACTGGAGCCCGGCCGCCATGGCTGCCGGCGTGCGCAGCGCACGGCCGAGCCTGGACCGCTTTCTGGATGAAACGCTGGCCGCCCATGCGATCCCGGACAGCGACTATGCGCTCGTCGGCTTCAGCCAGGGCGCCATGATGTCGCTGTTTACGGGACTCCGCCGGTCGATACCGCCGCGCGCCATCCTGGCCTATGCTGGTATTCTGCTCGACCCGGACAAGCTGGCGGATGAAATCGCTTGCCGGCCGCCGGTGCTGCTCGTGCACGGTGACGCGGATAATGTCGTCTCCGTCGAATTTTCCCGCATGGCGGCCGATATCCTCAAGCGGCAGCAGGTGCCATTCGACCTTCTCATCGAGCCGGGCTTGGGTCATGCCATCGATGCCGCAGGTGTCGCGGCCGGCACACAGGCTTTGGCGCAAGCTTTTGCCGGCGGCTGATCGGCCGCCACACGGCCTGAAATGCTGACTTACCTCTGCCGGCCAGATGAATCCCCTATGACACAGTAGCGGAGGCGCTTGCCGAGCCCGGCAGCCTTTGCAATAGTCAAAATAGGAATTCAGCGGCGTACCATATTTGGTTCGATCCTTGGCTTTTCCGGACCAGATATGGTCGCTCTTGAAGGAGCGACGATCGGCTTATGGCTAATTGCCTAAACGAGCACTGGTTCAGGGACATCCTTCCTGTCCCTGACAGCACCATATCTTCTGCGAGGGTAATCCGGTGAGCCAATCCCCAGCCGGACTGCAGACCCTCGTGCTCAACGCGGATATGCAACCGCTCAGCTGGGGACCTCTGTCTGTCTGGCCCTGGCAGGATGCCCTGGTAGCGGTCCTGCAAGACCGCGTCAGCCCGGTCATCAATTACGAGACCGAGGTCCGGTCCGCCAACCAAAGCTTTCCCATTCCCTCCGTCGTCGCCCTCAAGCGCTATCACAAGCGCAAGCATGTGGCCTTCACCCGCTACCATGTCTTTTTGCGCGACGGTTTCCGCTGCCAATATTGCGGCGACAGCCTGACAGCGAAGGAACTGACCTTCGATCACGTTGTCCCCCGCTGCCGCGGCGGTACCACGGTCTGGCATAACGTCGTCACCTGCTGCCAGCGCGACAATCTGTTCAAGGGCAGCAAGTCGCTGTCGGAAAGCGGTCTCAGGCTGCTGCGCTCGCCTTACGAGCCGTCACCGCACCAGATCGACGAATTCGCGAAGCGCCACGCGACGCGGGATTACTTGCACAAGACCTGGCTCGACTTCCTGTATTGGGACGCCGACCTGGAAGCCTGATTCTGTGCTGCGGCCGCTTGCCCTCGGCTCAGGGCTCGCAGCCGAAAAAAGGCATGCAGCGTCGAGACGCCGCCGATCCTGACCGATCAGCCGGTCCAGCCACCGTCGAGACTGATCCATTGCGTCTCATCCGTGCCTTGTACCAGCAGCAGAACCTCGTTCTGGTGATCGCTGCGCAGATCCGCGATCTGGTCCAGGAAATCGCGCAGATGCGCGACCGGCTTGCCGCCGAGCTGAAGAATGACGTCACCCGGCGCCAGCCCCTGGCGTGCGGCAACGCTGTTCGGCGTCACTGCGGTGATCATCACACCATGCGTATCGCCGGCGACATTATATTTGCTGGCGAGTGCCGGCGTGAGATCCGACAAGGTCAGGCCCAGCCCCATGACGGGCGCAGGCGGCGATGGCGCAGGCGAAGGCGCCTTGGGTGCGGCCGAGGGCGTGGATGAAGACGGCTCGTCCATGACCGTCAGACTGGCGACGGCCTGATGCCCGTCCCGCCAGTAATCGACCTCCGCCGGTTGGCCGACCGCGCTTTCCTGAACCAGACGCGGCAGGGATTTCATATCGGTGACCGGGTGGCCGTCATAGGTCAGGATGACGTCGCCGGGTTTGAGATGGGCAGCGGATGCCGGACTGCCGGCCGCGACCGTGCCGATCACGGCGCCGTCATCGCCAGGCATATTCAGCATCGCCGCGATATCGGGCGTCAGTGACTGCACCTGCGCCCCGATCCAGCCGCGCCGCGGCTTGCCGTAGAGCCGCAACTGATTGACGACGGCCGAAACCTCGTCGGACGGAATAGCGAAACCGATACCGACGGAACCGCCCGAGGGCGAATAGATCGCCGTATTGATGCCGATGACATTGCCTTGCATGTCGAACAACGGACCGCCGGAATTGCCGCGATTGATGGCGGCGTCCGTCTGGATATAGTCGCTCGATCCGTCTTCCTGCAGATCGCGTCCACGGGCGCTGATGATGCCGGCCGTCACCGTGCCGCCCAGGCCGTAAGGATTGCCGATGGCCACCACCCAGTCGCCGATACGCGCCAGGCGCGACGGGCCGAAATGTACGGCTTTCAGCGGATGGTTGGGATGGACGCGCAGCAACGCGATGTCGTTCTGCGTATCGCGCCCGACCAGCGTCGCCGGCAGGGCCGTGCCGTCCGACAGGATGACGCTCATGCTCTGCGCGCCGTCGATGACGTGATTATTCGTCACGATGAGACCGGACGGGTCGATGATGAAGCCCGAGCCGAGACTTTGCATCTCGCTGCCGCTCGACGTCGCATCCGGGCTGCCGGGGCCCTGGGTACTGTGCAGGAATTGCTGAAAACTTTTATCGATCGCGGAAGCGGCAGACGAGGGCTGGGCATTGCCCGCCGATCCCCCGTCACCGCCGCCATTGCCGGTCGTGTCGGCCCCGCTGGTGGCACCGCCATCGGGGGCGGACTGACCGTCCGGCGCGGACTGGCTATCGCCGCCGCCCGAGGTCGCATTGCTATTGTCGCCGCTCCCCGCCTGCGTGCTCGCGACATTGACCACCGATGGCAGCAGTTGCGCCGCAAGGTCAGCGAATCCGGTCGGCACATCATGCGCCGAGGCAAGCGGGGCGGCTGCCAGAAGAAGGGCCGCGGAAGCGAGCAGAAGGGCGCGCATAGATCTCTTTAGCTCATCCGGTGGACAGAGATGACATGAAAGGGGATTGTGCGCGTGCGAGCGCCTGATCACAAGCGCGGCGAGGTGCGACGGGAAAAACCGTGATCTCGCCACCGCCTCCTGAGCCCGGACGATAAACCCTGGAATGACCCGCATGGCCGAACATGATGATGCCCTGGCACTCGCCGCGCGCCGCCTAATCACGACATTCCAGGCGGAAGACGCCAAAGGCGAGCTTTTGGGCGCGACGCACCTGGAAGGGATCGCGGTGCGCGACGGCCTGGTTCAGGTCACGCTCGGCGTCGATCGGGCGCGCGCCGGCAGTCTCGAACAGGCGCGGCGCGCGGCGGAGGCGGCGATCGCGCGCCTGCCCGGCGTCCGCAACGCGACGGTGGTTCTGACCGCGCACCGCGCTCCGCAGGAAACGGCCCCAGCCCCCCAGACCGGGGGTCATGCGGGCCATGGCCATGGCGCAGCGTCGCGGCCGCCGGCCCCGAAGCCCCAGCCTATTCCGGGTATCGCCCACATTATCGCTGTCGGATCCGGCAAGGGTGGCGTCGGCAAATCGACCGTGTCGGTCAATCTGGCTGTGGCCCTCGCCCAGGCCGGGCTCAGGGTCGGGCTGATGGATGCCGATATCTATGGCCCCAGCCTGCCGCGCATGCTGGGGGCTAGTCGCCGTCCGGACGTGCGCGGTGACCGGCTGATTCCGATCGAGGCCTGGGGGCTTAAGGCCATGTCCATGGGGTTCCTGGTCGAGGAAGACAGCGCCATGATCTGGCGTGGTCCGATGATCATGGGGGCGGTTCAGCAATTTCTGGGACAGGTCGAATGGGGCGAACTTGATGTGCTCGTGGTCGATCTGCCACCCGGCACCGGCGATATTCAACTGACATTGTCACAGCGCGCGAAAGTAACCGGCGCTGTCATTGTTTCCACCCCGCAGGATATCGCGCTGATCGATGCACGGCGCGCCGTGAAGATGTTCGAGAAAGTCGAAATCCCGATCTTCGGTGTTATTGAAAACATGAGTTACTTCTGCTGTCCGAATTGCGGTCATCAGACCAATATATTCGGCCATGGCGGCGCGCGCGCCGAAGCTGCGACGCTCGGTCAGGCCTTCCTGGGAGAAATCCCGCTTCTGCCTGAAGTGCGTGCCATGTCAGATGCTGGCACACCAGTCGTGACCGAAGCGCCCGACAGTGAAGCGGGCCGCGCCTTCGCGGCAATCGCGCAAACGCTTTTGTCGCGCCTGGGAGCAGAGACCGAGAGGGCATAAGAGCCCATTAAGATTTGATTGCGGCTTTTACTTGCAACAGGGTTCAGGCTGCGTGCGATCACAAAAAGACATGTCCCTGCCAATATCTTTTAGAATCAACCCCAAGCCCTCTCTACTCCGCGGACCGAAGCCTTGGAACCCTGTCCAATTTTCTTAGCGGCATTGTCCAAAAATCTCTAATTTCCATCATTAACAGCCTTGCATTTCTGCGGATTTCCTTACAAGTAATGGAAATACGAATCGACGAAATGCGAAGACACATTACAACCGTGTCATTTAAGCATGTATTTCGCCCGCGTTATTACGCCCTAAAAGTCACCATTACAGAGTCACAATGCCGTCCCAGAAGCTTAATCTTGACCAGCCCGCTGAGGCTACCGACGCAGCAGAAGCGCGTATGCGTCTTGCGCTCGGCCTCACCGGCTCCAGCCGCCCGGCTCCGACCGGCCAAGGCGGCGGGTCGCATAACCATGCGCCGCAACAGCAGGGGTCATCGCACGATGCCTCGCGTCCACAGCGTCGTCGTTTCGCCCAGGACGGCGATGTGCCCGTCGTCATGCTCAACCGTGGCCGCGATGCGGACAATGCCGGCGAAAGCCGCATCCACACGCTGACAGCGGAGTTGCGGGAGGAGCGCGGCAATCGTCAACGCGCCGAACGCACGCTTGACGAAGCAAACCTCAGCATTCAGTCCCTGAAGACCAAACTTGCTCATGCTGAAATGGCTTTTGAGGAACGCCTGCGCGAGGAACGTGAAGCGCGCGGCAAAATCGAAACGCTGCGCTTAGCCGATCATGAGGCGCGACAGCAGGCCGAGCGGAAGGAAGCGGAAACCGTTTTGGCGCTCTCCCTTGTCGAACGTCGGATAGCGGAACTGGAAGTCGAGGCCGCAACGGCCAAGGCCGCCCTTGCTGCCGCAACCATGATTGCAAGCCCCGCAACCGATCTTTTCGGCGATGTGTCGGCGGACTTGCCCCTGCGCAAAACGCGCCAGTCCCGCAAGCCGGTTGTCATCGAAGCCGAACTCGAAATCGAAGCCGAACCGGAGGTCGAGCCTGATCTGCCGGTGGTCCGCGCTCCGAAGCTCTCCGCAAAAGCAGCCGCGAAGGCAGCCTTGGCTGCTGCGGCGAGCGCTGCGGAAAAGCCGGCCGGCAAACGCGGTCCCAAGAAAGCCGTCGCTCCTGTCGATGAGGCCGAAACGCCGGAAAACGACCAGCCGATCGAATGGTGGCTGCCGAGCTTCCGTGCCACCCGCACGGCCGGCGCGACACGTAAACGCAAGACGGGCTGACCGCCGGTCCGCGACAAGGCGAGGGGAGACCGGCAACCGCGGCGGTTGACGGTTGCCCCCAAGCCGATTGAACTGGCTCGCCATGGGCGCCACACATTTCACCCCTGATACCGAGCGGCTGCTGACCAGCGCCGAAGCCTTCTGCGCCAGCCGCGGCTTGCGGCTGACGGAGCAGCGCCGGCAGGTGCTGGGGCTTATCCTCGACAGCCCGCGTCCCTCCGGTGCCTATGATCTGCTCGACCGGCTGCGGATCGACGGCAAGCCGGCCGCACCGCCGACCGTCTATCGCGCGCTGGAATTTCTCACCGCTCAGGGCCTGGTCCATAAGATCGAGCGCCTCTCGGCCTTCGTCGGCTGCGCCCATATGCTGCAGTCGGAAGGCCCTTGCGGCCATGGCCACGCTCATGCGCATGGCGTGGAGGCCATCCAGTTCCTGATTTGCACGCATTGCCGCAGGGTTTTTGAGATCACCGACGACCGTATCCGCACCGCCATCGACGCGGCGGCCAAGGCCACCGGCTTCCGCCCGGCCGGCGCGACGGTGGAGATTGAAGGCATTTGCGCGGAATGCGCAGCCGCCCCGGCGCCCGCGCAAACTCACGTCGCCTAATCGCTTTCCCGATTCGCATTCACCCAGGAATTCGGCCATACCGCCGCCATGAACGACACCGTGACACAGACCCCAGACACCGCTGCCGCCCAGGATCAGGCGCCCGATTATCGGAAGACCGTCTTCCTGCCGCGCACGGCTTTCCCGATGAAGGGTGACCTGCCCAAGCGCGAACCCGGCATGCTCGCTGGCTGGGAGCAGGCCAAGCTATGGGAGCAGGTGCGCGCAGAATCGCAGGGCCGCACGCCCTTCGTTCTGCATGACGGCCCGCCCTACGCGAACGGCAATCTCCATCTCGGCCATGCGCTCAACAAGGTGCTGAAGGATGCGATCAACCGTGCCCATCAGATGGCCGGTTTCGACGCGCATTTCATTCCCGGCTGGGACTGTCACGGTCTGCCGATCGAATGGAAGGTTGAGGAAGGCCATCGCAAAGCCGGCCGCAACAAGGACGAAATCCCGGTTCTGCAATTCCGCGCCGAATGCCGCGCCTATGCCGAGAAATGGCTCGCCATCCAGGCCGAGGAATTCAAGCGCCTCGGCATCCTGGGCGATTGGGACAATCGCTACGCGACCATGGACTTCACGTCCGAAGCCGCCATCGCGGCTGAGATCGGCCGCTTCCTGATGAACGGCGCGCTGTATCGGGGTCTGCGCCCGGTGATGTGGAGCCCGGTCGAGAAGACGGCGCTGGCCGAGGCCGAGATCGAATATCACGACCATAAAAGCGTCACGATCTGGGTCCGCTTTCCGGTCATCTCCGGCGGGCCCGCTGCCATCGCCGGCAGTTCGATCGTCATCTGGACGACGACGCCTTGGACGATGCCGGCCAACCGCGCCATCGCCTATGGTCCCGAGATCGACTATTTGCTCCTCGAAGTCACCGAAACCGCCGCAGGCGCGCGCGCGGAGGTCGGTGAGCGCGTCATGGTGGCGGAAGCGCTGCTGGACGCCTTCATCAAGGAAACCGGCATCGCCGGCTTCACGACCCTCGGCACCTTCAAGGGCGAGGATCTGGCCGGCGTCATCACATCCCATCCGCTGCGCGGCCAGGGCTATGATTATGACGTGCCGCTGCTGCCGGCCGAATATGTGACGACCGAGGCCGGCACCGGCTTTGTCCACACGGCCCCGACGCATGGCGAGGATGACTTCATCCTCGGCCGCGCGCATGGGCTGGAAGTGCCCGACACGGTGGGCGACGACGGCACCTATAACGCCTGGGTCCCGCTCTTTGCCGGGCTGCATGTCTTCAAGGCGGCGGACCCGGTCTGCGCCGCGCTGGAAGCGGCCGGCGGGCTGCTGCACCGCAATACCCTGGTGCATTCCTATCCGCATTCCTGGCGGTCCAAGGCGCCGGTCATCTACCGCGCGACGCCGCAATGGTTCATCCGCATGGACGGGCCCGAGGATATTCGCGGCAAGGCGCTGCAGGCCATCGCCGATACGAAATTCATCCCCGAACAAGGCCGCAACCGCATCGCCAGCATGGTCGGTGCCCGGCCGGACTGGTGCGTCAGCCGCCAGCGCGCCTGGGGCGTGCCGATCGCGATCTTCGTCGATCGCCGCACGGGTGAGCCGCTGCGCGACCCGGCCGTCATGGCCCGGATCGTCGAATTCTTTAAAACCGAGGGGGCCGACGCCTGGTACGCGCGTCCGGCGGCGGATTTCCTCGGCAATGAATACGACCCCACGCAGTATGAGCAGGTCCGCGACATCGTCGATGTCTGGTTCGAAAGCGGCTCTACCCATGCTTTCGTGCTGGAAGCGCGCGGCATGTCCTGGCCGGCCGATCTTTATCTGGAAGGCTCGGACCAGCATCGCGGCTGGTTCCATTCCTCCCTGCTCGAAGCCGTCGGCACGCGGGGTGTTGCGCCCTTCAAGGCGGTGCTGACGCATGGCTTCCTGGTCGATGAGCAGGGCCGCAAGATGTCCAAGTCCCTCGGCAATGGGGTCGAGCCGCAGGACGTCATCCAGAAATACGGTGCCGATATTCTGCGCCTTTGGGTCATGTCCTCCGACGCGCGGGACGATCTCAGCATCGGACCGGAAATCCTGAAGCAGCAGGGCGAACTGTATCGCCGGTTGCGCAATACGCTGCGCTGGCTGCTGGGCAGCCTGGACGGTTTCGACGCAAGCGAAATCCTGCCCTATGCCGAGCTGCCGGAGCTGGAGCGCTGGGTCCTGCACCGCCTGTCGGAGCTCGACGTACAACTACGCGCGGCGATCGAAAATCACGACTGGACCGGCGTCTATCCCGCCATCCATCATTTCTGCGCGACCGATCTTTCGGCCTATTACTTCGATATCCGCAAGGACGCGCTCTATTGCGACGGGCCGGACAGTCTGCGTCGCCGCGCCGTCCGCACCGTGCTGGACCAGCTGCATCGCTGCCTGGCCACCTGGCTCGCCCCTGTTCTGGTCTTCACGGCCGAGGAAGCCTGGCAGACGCGATTCGGGACCGAGACCAGCGTGCACGCCCAGCAATTCCCCGTCATTCCCGCCGAATGGCGGAACGATGGGCTGGCCGAGAAATGGACCCGCATCCGCGACATCCGCCGCCTCGGCACGACCAAGCTGGAAGCCATGCGGCAGGGCGGCCAGATCGGGGCCTCGCTGCAGGCCGATGTCACCCTGACCTTCCCTGCCGGTGCCGACACGCTGCTGTCGGCGGCCGATTGGGCGGATATGCTGATCGTCTCGACCGTCAATCTTGCGACGGCGGACGCGATCGCAGCGGAAGCGACCGTCGCGGCCGGCGAGAAATGCGCCCGCTGCTGGCGCGTGCTGCCGGAAGTGGACGGCAGCACGAAGCTTTGCCTGCGCTGCACGGATGTCGTGGCGTCCGGTCTCACCTGCCAGCAGGCCGGTTGATCCGCATGCGTTTGTCCGTCGTGCTCAGCGGCCTGCTGACAGCCATCCTCGTCCTGGCCGCCGACCAGGGCAGCAAATGGTGGGTCCTGCATGATCTCAACCTGCCGCAGATCGGTCAGGTCGTGATCTTGCCGGTGCTGAACTTCACCATGGTCTGGAACCGGGGCGTCACCTTCGGCCTGCTGACCGGTGACAGCACCTTCGCCCATCTGGCGCTGGCGGTCTTCGCTCTGGTCGTCGTGATCGTGCTCGGCATTTGGCTCATCCGCACGCAGCGGCTGATAATTGCTATCCCAGTGGGCGCAATTGCGGGGGGGGCCCTTGGCAACGTCGCCGACCGGCTGCATTACGGCGCCGTGGTCGATTTCATCCAGGCGCATGCCCTTGGCTATTCGTGGTATGTTTTCAACTTGGCCGACGCCGCCATCGTATGCGGGGTCGCCGCGCTGGTGATCGACAACCTACTGCCCGGCCGGTCGGATGCGACCGCCTCGGGTGCCAAGAATCGCGGCTGAGGGACGCACGCATGCCCAGGATGACAATGATGCGGTGGACGCTGTTTGTGGCGCCGCTGATGCTGGCAGGCTGTTCCAGCGGTACCATGCAGACGCTCGGCCTTCAGCGTGATCCGCCGGACGAGTTCCAGGTGACGACGCAGAGCCAGCTCGCCATGCCGCCGGACCTGAATACGGCCGCGGCCAATCTGCCGACGCCCACCCCGGGCGCCCCGCGTCCGCAGGAAGTCGCCATTCCGGTGCAGGCGGAAAGCGCCATGATCGGTGGCGCCTCGCTGTCGGGCGGCGCGCCCAATACGGCCGGCGACCAGGCTTTCGTCGCCCAGGCCGGTCCGCCGGCACCGGCCGATATCCGCCAGGAAATCAGTGCCCAGGCCGCGCGCGACGCCAAAAGCCAGACGACGGGCAACCGCATGAACCCCTTCGGTCTGGCGGTCGCCAAACCGGCCGTGGTCGATGCCAAGGGCGAAAGCCAGCGTCTGCAGAAAAATGCCGCCCTCGGCCTCAGCCCGGCCAATGGCAGCACGCCGCTCGTGAAGCCCAAAAGCAATGGGCCGCTCGGCGACCTGCTCGACAAGATCTTCTGAGGAAACCATCCCATGGACGGCCGCTTCGCGATTTATCCCAGTCTTGAAGGGCGGCGCGTTCTGGTGACAGGCGGCGCCTCCGGCATCGGCGCCGGCATCGTCGAGCATTTTGTGGCTCAGGGCGCCCATGTCGGCTTCCTTGACCTGGACGAGACATCGGCCACTGACCTGATCGCCAGACAGCCGGCAGGCTCGGCCGTGCATTTCGAAAAGGTCGATCTGCGCGATATTCCGGCCGTGCGGGCCGCCATCGCTGGCTTGCGCGAAAAACTCGGCGGCGGTTTCCATGTTCTGGTGAACAATGCCGCGCGCGACGATCGCCACAGCATCGACGACGTCACCCCCGAATACTGGGACGACCGGATGGCGACCAACCTGCGCCATCAGTTCTTCTGCGCCCAGGCGGTGAAGGATGACATGATCGCGGCCGGCGGGGGCTCGATCATCAATATGAGTTCCAACAGCTTCCTGATGGCCCAAGGGGGGTTCGCTGCCTATACCTCGGCCAAATCCGGCGTCATCGGCCTTACCCGCAGTCTGGCGCGTGATCTGGGCCCGCATCACATCCGCGCCAATATCGTCTTTCCGGGCTGGATCATCACGCAGCGCCAGCAAGATCTGTGGATGACGCCCGAGGCTGAGGCCAAGCGCGCGGCCGGGCAATGCATCCCGGATCGGCTGTTTGAGGCCGATGTCGCTCGCATGGTGCTTTGGCTGGCGGCCGATGACAGCCGATTGGTCACGGCGCGCGAATTCATCGTCGACGGGGGCTGGTACTAACCCTAAGCCCCTGCCCCGCCCCATAAAAGGAGGTTAGCTTGGAACAAAGACGTCTCGGACGATCCGGCTTCATGGTGCCCGTGCTGAGCTTCGGCACCGGCACTTTCGGCGGCAAGGGTGAGTTTTTCCAGGCCTGGGGCGCGACCGATGTCACCGAAGCCAGCCGTCTGATCGACATCTGCCTCGATGCCGGGCTCAATATGTTCGACAGCGCGGATATCTATTCCGCCGGCGCGGCGGAGGAAGTGCTGGGCGCCGCCATCCAGGGCCGGCGCGACAAGCTCATCATCTCGACCAAGGCGACCTTCCGGGCCGGTGAGGGCGCCAACGACGTCGGCTCCTCCCGCTTTCACCTCATCCGGTCGGTCGAGAACTCCCTCAAGCGTCTCGGCACCGATTACATCGATCTCTTCCAGCTGCATGGTTTCGACGCGATGACACCGGTGGAGGAGACGCTTTCGACGCTGGATGACCTCATCCGTGCCGGAAAGATCCGCTACGTCGGCTGTTCCAACTTCTCCGGCTGGCATCTGATGAAGTCGCTGGCGGCGGCCGAGAAATACAACCTGCCGCGCTATGTCGCGCATCAGGCCTATTACTCCCTCGTCGGCCGCGATTACGAGTGGGAGCTGATGCCGCTGGGCGTTGAGGAAGGCGTCGGCGCGGTGGTCTGGAGCCCGCTCGGCTGGGGCCGCCTGACCGGCAAGATCCGCCGCGGCCAGCCGCTGCCGGCAGGGTCCCGCCTGCACAAGACCGCCGATATGGGTCCGCCGGTGCCGGATGAGCTGGTTTATACGGTCGTTGAGGCGATGGACGAGATCGCGGAGGAGACGGGCAAGACCGTGCCGCAGATCGCGCTCAACTGGCTGCTGCAACGCCCGACCGTCGCCAATATCATCGTCGGCGCCCGGAACGAGGAGCAGCTGCGGCAGAATCTCGGCGCCGTCGGCTGGAATCTGACGGCCGAGCAGGTCGCCAAGCTGGATAAGGCCAGCGCCGTCACCTTGCCCTACCCCTATTGGCATCAGCGCGGCTTTACCGAGCGCAACCCCGCACCCGTCTGAGCATGCGGCAGGCAACCAACCGTCTGGGCATCCCGACGCGAGGCAAGGGGCTCACCGAATTCACCCGGGCCGTTCTGGCCTGGGTGGATGACCAGGGCATGGAAACGGGGCTGCTGACGCTGTGGTGCGCCCATACCTCGGCCTCGCTCGCCGTCACTGAGAATGCAAGCCCTGAGGTGCTGGACGATATCGTGCAGGCTTTCGAGCGGCTGGTGCCGGAGGATCGCGGCCAGCCGGGCGGCCAGCGCTACATCCATTCGCTGGAAGGGCCGGATGATATGCCCTCGCATATCCGCACGCTGCTGACCGGCCCCCAGCTGACGATCCCCGTCGCGGAAGGCCGTTTAGCGCTCGGCACCTGGCAGGGCATTTTCCTGTTCGAGCATCGCACCCGCCCGCATCGGCGGGAGGTGGTGCTGCACCTGATCGGCGAATAAGGCGGAGCAGCCGCTCCGCCTTGCGGGGTCAGGCGTGGACGCTCTCGCCCGCCGGCACGAAGCTCTCGGCCTTGGCGGCCGCCGGCACGGCGCTCATCATCCGCTGTTCGGTATCGGTGATATAGTCCCGCGCCATCGGCACGGCCGATTGCACGCGCGTCAGCTGGACCTGGAAATTCACATGTTCCTGGTAACGGAAGGCGAGTTCGGACCCGACCAGATAGAATTCGAACATGCGGCAGAAGCGCTCGTCATACAGCGTCTGGATGGCATCCCGGTTGGCAGCGAATCGGCGGCGCCAATGGCGCAGCGTCTCGGCGTAATGCAGGCGCAGCACCTCGACATCGGTCGCGATCAGGCCGGAACGCTCGATCGGCAGCATCATTTCCGACAGCGCGGGCGAATAGCCGCCCGGGAAGATGTATTTCTCGATCCAGGGATTGGTGGTGCCGGGACCGTCGCTGCGGCCGATGGTATGGATCAGGGCGACGCCGTCATCCTTCAGCGTGCGCTTCACCATGCCGAAATAGCTGGCGTAATGGTTGATGCCGACATGCTCGAACATGCCGACGGAGACGATGCGGTCAAACCGCTCCTGCACCGCGCGATAGTCGAGCAATTCGAATTTGACGCGATCGGAAAGGCCCTCCGCCTCGGCCCGGGCGCGGGCCTCGGCCAGCTGCTCGGTCGATAGCGTGATGCCGGTGACGCGCGCGCCGTAATCCCTCGCGAGCGTCAGCGCCATGCCGCCCCAGCCGCAACCGATGTCGAGCACGGAAAGATCCGGCCGATCGAGCTTCAGCTTCGCCGCGATATGGTGCTTCTTGGCAAGCTGCGCTTCCTCCAGCGTCTCGTCGCCACGAGCGAAATAGGCGCAGGAATACTGTCGGTCGCGGTCAAGAAAAAGGCTGTAGAGACGACCGTTGAGGTCGTAATGATGGGCCACATTGCGGCGCGAGCGGACGGCGTTGTTCAGCTGCTTGAAGCGCCGGAAAATGGTGCCCATGACCATGCGGGCATTCATGATCGGCACGGCCCCCATGCCGGCCATCTGCAGATTGGCGAGCAGGACTTCCATGACCTGGTACAGCGAACAATCGACCGGGACCAGAAGCCCGTCCATGTATAGCTCGCCGACAGCCAGTCCAGGATTGAGGACGATGCCGCGAATAGCCTTCTCATCCGTCAGTTTGAGGGCATAGGCGCCGTCCCGATCAGGCCCATAGGTGGTCTTTTCACCATTCGGCCAGATGACGACCAAGCCGCCTTTTCTGATCATGCGTTTCAGAAGGCGATCAAGGATCTGTCGCATTACCACTTCTCTCGTCTCACGACGCGGACCGGGCGGAATCCTGGCCCGCTGCACATTACCGAAGTGATAATGCGCTGAGGGTTGCCGGAACTGCAAGCGCGCGCGGACAGAAAAGAAAAGGCCGGCCGGTTTTCACCGGCCGGCCTTTCTATAGAAGAAGCAGAGCGCCGAAATCAGGCGGCCGGCTCTTCTTCCTCGGTGCCGAAGATATCGGCGGCAACATCGTTCTCTTCTTCAGCCGCACGACCGACCGCTTCGCCGCGAAGCTGCTTCTCAGCTTCTTCGACGGAACGGGCGACGTTGACGGAGATCTGGATCACGACTTCGGGATGCAGCACCACGCGCACGGAGCGAACGCCCAGCGTCTTGATCGGGTGATCAAGCTCAACCTGAATGCGATCGATGCCGAGACCGCTGGCCGTCGCCGCTTCGGCGATGTCGCGGCTGGAGACGGAGCCGTAGAGGCTGCCGCTGTCGCCGGCCTGACGGATCAGGGTCACGGACAAGCCGCGCACGCGGTCGGCCACGCTCTGCGCTTCTTCGCGGCGCTGAAGGTTCTGAGCCTCCAGATGCACGCGCTCCTGCTCGAAACGGGCGGCATTGTCCTTGGTTGCGCGAAGCGCCTTCTTCTGCGGAAGCAGGAAGTTGCGGGCATAGCCCGGCTTCACCTTCACGCGGTCGCCCATCTGGCCCAGCTTGGGAACGCGCTGGAGCAGGATGACTTCAATAGCTGCCATGGTCGTTCTCCCTTACTGCAGAACGTAAGGCAGCAGCGCCAGGAAGCGGGCGCGCTTGATGGCGCGGGCGAGCTCGCGCTGCTTACGGGCGGAAACCGCCGTGATACGGGACGGAACGATCTTGCCGCGTTCGCTCAGGAAGCGAGACAGCAGGCGAACGTCCTTGTAGTCGATCTTCGGCGCATTCGGGCCCGAAAAGGGGCAGGACTTCTTGCGGCGATAGAACGGGCGGCGGGCGCCGACGGCAGCGCGACGGGCGGCCGGATTGACGTCTGTCGTGTCAGACATGGATCAGATCTCCTCCTGCATGCCACGGCCATGGCCGTGACCACGGTCATCCTCGTCATCCCGGGGACCACGATATTCTTCGCGGGCGCGGAATTCTTCACGGTCGTCATAACGGCGGCGGCCGCTATCGAAGCGGCCAGCGGGCTTCGGCCCACGGAAACCGCGATCGTCAGACTTGCGTGCGAGAACGGCGGAAGGATTCTCGTCGATCTCATCGACGCGAATCGTCATGAAGCGCAGCACGTCTTCGTTCAGACGCAGCTGACGTTCCACCTCGGCCAGCGCCTTCGGCTCGATTTCGAGGCCGAGGAGCACGTAATGGCCCTTGCGGTTTTTCTTGATACGATAGGCAAGGCTACGCAGGCCCCAGTATTCGCGCTTGCGCACCAGGGCGCCTTCGCCTTCAACCTGAGCCACGACCGCGTCAGTCAGGGTATCGACCTGCTGCTGCGTGATTTCGCTGCGTCCTATGACGACGCATTCATATAGAGGCATAATTGTCCCTCCGGATGTATCGGCCTGGTATCCGTGCTCCGGGTATCCGGGTACGGCCAAGCACAGCCGAGGTGATGCCTTCACCACGGCAGGGCGGGTGCGCAAAGGCGCAGATCTTGCCCGATTCCGCAAGGCAAAGCTGACCTGCAAGAGTCTGATGCTGTCTGGGTATCGAAGCCCTTCGCAACCGCAACACCGCCATGCTTGCGCTCCGCTGTCATCCCAGCGTAAGGCTCCGTCCAGAAGCTCAGCAGAGACGGGATTTTAACGGGGTCTCCTAAGCCGAAACCCGGTCTTCACAACCGGTCCAAGCGAGCCGGTCCAACCCTGTCGGTCTGGATGTCATGCCCCGAGGCTTTGCTCGCATTTCGCTTCGCCTGACTGCACGCCCCACCCGCATTTCCGCTGACGACTGGCGCCCGCCGACAGAAACACGGATCCGATGAACAGCTCGACCACCACCGCCGCGGACGCCTCTCACCCTATGCGCAATGCCGTGACACCCGCCTTGCTGCTGGGTGTCCTTGGCATCGTATACGGCGATATCGGCACCAGCCCCCTTTATGCGCTTTCGACCTGCCTCACGTTTTTCGGCCGCGCCGGCATGACGGATACGACCGTCCTCGGCACGCTTTCGATGATCTTCTGGGCTTTGATCATCACCGTCACGATCAAATACGTGACCTTCGTGATGCGCGCAGACAATAACGGCGAAGGCGGCATCCTGACCATGATGGTGCTGGCGCAGCGCGTCTGCCGCCGTCCCAAGGTCGCCTCCAGCGTCGTGCTGATTGCCATCATCGGCGCCTGCCTGTTCTTCGGGGACGGCATGATCACGCCCGCGATCTCGGTCCTCTCGGCGATCGAGGGCCTGGAAGTGACCTCGCCGCTTTTCGCGCCCGCGGTGCTGCCGCTGGCCGTGCTGGTCATCGGGCTGCTGTTTTCCTTCCAATATCGCGGCACGGCGACGATCGGGCGGGTTTTCGGCCCTGTCATGGCACTGTGGTTTCTGTCGATCGGCATCCTCGGCCTGGTCGAGATCATCCATAACCCGTGGGTTCTGCGCGCCATCTCGCCGACCTATGTGGTGTTTTTTGCCATGAACCACGGGTTCATGACCTTCGTGACGCTCGGCTCGGTCGTGCTGGCCGTCACCGGCGCGGAAGCGCTTTACGCCGATATGGGCCATTTCGGCCGCAAGCCGATCCAGCGGGCCTGGACCTTTTTCGTGCTGCCTTGCCTGGCGTTGAATTATTTCGGCCAGGGCGCGCTGGTCCTGCGCGATCCGAGCACGCTCGATAACCCCTTCTTCCTGCTCTGCCCGCATGTTTTGCGGGTGCCGATGGTCATTCTGGCGACGGCCGCCACCGTCATCGCCAGCCAGGCGATGATTTCCGGCGCCTATTCGGTCGCGCGGCAATGCGTGCAGCTCGGCTTCATTCCGCGCATGATCGTGCGCCATACCAGCGAGACCGAGGAGGGACAGATCTATGTCCCCCAGGTGAATACCATGCTGCTGGTGGGCGTGCTGATCCTCGTCCTGTCCTTCAAGACCAGCGCCTCTCTCGCCTCGGCCTATGGTGTCGCCGTCACCGGTACCTTCACCTGCACCACGATCCTTGCCTCTCTCGTCTATCGCCGGCAGTTTAAATGGTCCCGCTCCGCGGTCTTCTGCGTGTTCGGCCTGTTCTTCGTGCTCGACGCGACCTTTTTCACGTCCAACCTGATGAAGGTGCCGGACGGTGGCTGGGTGCCGATCGCGGTTGGCCTGGTGCTGATGGCGACCATGACGAGCTGGAAGCGCGGGCGCGAGCTGATGTTCCAGCGCTGGAAGCAGGACAGCCTGCCGCTCAATTCCTTCCTCGCGCGCCTGCCCTCCTCCCGCATCATCCGTGTGCCCGGCACTGCCGTCTTCCTGACCGGCAACGGCGCCTATGTGCCCAATGCCCTGCTGCATAACCTCAAGCACAACAAGGTGCTGCACGAGCGGGTGTTCCTCGTCACAGTGCAGACGGCGGACGTGCCGGAAGTAGCTTTGCATGAGCGGCTTGAGGTCGAGGAACTGGCCCCGCAGGTCAACCGCGTGACGGTCAAATACGGGTTCAAGGAAAGCCCCAATATTCCCCGTGCCCTGGAAGAGCTGCGCGTGCTGGGCGTGCCCTTCGACCCGATGCAGACGAGCTATTTCCTGGGGCGGGAGGTCATCGTGCCGGCGCTGGTGCCGAAACTATCCTTCTGGCGTCTTTGGCTGTTCCTGGTGCTGTCGCGCAATGCGGTGCCGGCGACGGAATTCTTCCGCATCCCCAGCGACCGCGTGGTCGAACTCGGCGTGCGTATCGCGATCTGATTTCTAACCTTTACAGTCGCCCGCGCACTTGTTGCGCGGGTCTACCGGTCGCGGCGCCCCGACGGGTAGATGCGCGGAACAAGTCCGCGCACGACAATATAGATAGGCTAATCCACCAGCGTTGGCGCTTCCGGCTCGTCGAAACTGGTCTCGATCGCCCGCCCCTCGAAGGCCGCCGCGATCAGCGCGCGGGTGTAATCCTGCTGCGGGTCGGCGAAGATCCGCTCGGCCGGCCCTTCCTCCACAACCTTGCCCCGCCGCAGCACGATGATGCGATGCGCAAGCGCGCGGACGATGCGCAGGTCATGGCTGATAAAAAGATAGGCGAGGCCGTGATTGGCCTGCAGCCGGCGCAGCAGATCGACGATCTGCGTCTGCACTGACCGATCCAGCGCGCTGGTCGGCTCGTCCAGCACGACGAAACGCGGCTCCAGCACCATCGCGCGGGCGATCGAGATACGCTGACGCTGCCCGCCGGAGAATTCGTGCGGATAGCGTTCCAGCGCATTCTGCGGCAGCCCGACCTCGTTCAACACAGCCGTCACACGGTCATGCCGCTCCGCACGGCTGAGCTTCGGGAAATGCACCTTCAGCCCTTCGGCGACGATCTGCTCCACCGTCAAGCGGGGAGAGAGGCTGCCATAGGGGTCCTGAAAGACGATCTGCATATCGCCGCGCAGCGCGCGCAGGCGACGCTCGGGCAATTCCGCGATGTTCTGCCCCTCGAACAGGATTCTGCCCTTGGCCTGCTCCAGTCCCAGCATGGCGAAACCCGTCGTCGTCTTGCCGGAACCGCTTTCCCCGACCAGACCGACCGTCTCCCCTTCCCGCACGGTGAGCGAGACATCGTCGACCGCCGCGACATGATCGACCGAACGGCGCATGACACCCCGGCGGATGGCGAAGCGGACACTGAGATTTTCGGCGCTGATCACGGGCTTGGCGCTGGCCGCCACCGGCGAGGGCCCGCCCTTCGGCTCCGACCCCAGCAGCATGCGCGTATAGGGGTGGCTGGGACGCGCGAAGATCTCGGCGACCGTCCCGGTCTCGACAATGCGCCCGGCCTTCATGACGGCGACCCGGTCGGCATGCTGCTTCACGACGCCCAGATCATGGGTGATCAGCAGCAGGCCCAATCCCCGCGCTGCCTTCTGCGCGTCGAGCAGCGCCAGGATCTGCGCTTCAATGGTCACGTCCAGCGCCGTCGTCGGCTCATCGGCGATCAGCAGCGCCGGGTCATTCGCCAAAGCCATGGCGATCATCACGCGCTGACGCTGGCCGCCCGAAAGCTGATGCGGAAAAGCGTCCAGCCGATGCTCGGCATCCGAAAAACCGGCTTGTCCCAGCAGTATGACCGCACGGTCGCGCAAGGCGTCCCGGCTCAGCCGCGATTTGGTATGCAGGCGCACAGCCTCCGCCACCTGGCGGCCCACGCGATGCAGCGGATTGAGGCTGGTCATCGGCTCCTGAAAGATCATGCCGACGCGCCCACCACGGATGCGGCGGAGGTCGGCTTCCTTCATGCCGGTAATTTCTGCGCCCTCGATCTCGATCCGGCCGGAAGCGACCGTCGAACCCGGCGGCAAAAGCCGCAGCATGGAGAGCGCGGTCAGCGACTTGCCGGAGCCGCTTTCGCCGACCAGCGCCAGCGTCTCCCCCGCCGCGACGGTGAAGGAGACGTCCTGCACCACCGCGCGGTCCCCGAAGGAGACGGACAGGCCCTCTACGACAACAAGGCTCATCGAAAACCCGTCTTCCGTGGGTTGAAGGCGTCCCGCACCGCTTCGCCGATGAAGATCAGCAGGATGAGCAGTCCACCAAGCACGACAAAGGCGGTGATGCCAAGCCAGGGTGCCTGCAGATTGTCGCGTCCTTGGGAGACGAGTTCACCGAGCGAGGGCGAACCCGGCGGCAGGCCGAAGCCGAGGAAATCCAGGCTCGCGAGGATCGTCACGGAGCCCGACAGCGTGAAGGGCAGAAAGGTCAGCGTCGCGACCATGGCATTAGGCAGAATATGCCGGCGCATGACCGCGAAATCGGATACGCCCAGCGCCTTCGCTGCCCTGACATAGTCCAGCGTGCGGCCGCGCAGGAACTCGGCCCTGACGACGCCCGTCAGATTGATCCAGTTGAACAAGAGCAGAAACAGCAGCAGCACCCAGAAGGACGGCGCGATGATGGAAGACAGGATGATCAGCATGAACAGATCCGGCAGTCCGGACCAGATTTCGATGAAGCGCTGAAACAGCAGATCCGTCAGCCCGCCGTAATAGCCCTGAACCGCACCGGCCAGGATGCCGATCGTGGATGCCAGAGCGGTCAAGGTAAAGCCGAAGAGCACGGAAATTCGAAACCCATAGATGACGCGCGCCATGACATCCCGCGCCTGATCGTCCGTCCCCAGCCAGTTCCGCCACGAGGGTGGCGACGGCGCCGGACCGCCAAGATCATTGACGGTCGTATTGTAGCTGAAGGGAATCGGCGGCCAGATCATCCAGCCATGCGCGCGGATGGCGGCCGCGACGTCCGGATCGGAATAATCCGCCTCGGTCGGCATGAAATCCGCCCCGAAACGGTCCTCACTATAGTCATGCAGGATCGGGAACAGGAAATGCCCGTCAAAGCGGATGAGCAGCGGCCGATCATTGGCGACGACGCCCGCGCAAAGGCTGAGGCCGAACAGGACCAGAAAAACCCAGAAGGCGTAAAAGCCCCGCCGATGCGCGCGGAACGCCGCCAGCCGGCGGCGATTGAGGGGGGAGATGAGCGGCCGTTTCATCGCGCCTCAGTGCCGCGCTGAAAAGTCGATCCGGGGATCGACGACGGTATAGAGAACATCACCCACGATCTGCATCAGCAGGCCCAGCAGCGAGAACACGTAAAGCGTGCCGAACATCACCGGGTAATCGCGCTGCAGCGCGGCCTGATAGCCCAATTGCCCCATGCCATTGAGCGAGAAGATGATCTCGATCAGCAAAGCCGAGGTGAACAGGATGCTTATGAAGGCGGCCGGAAAACCTGCCACGATCAAAAGCATCGCATTGCGGAAGATATGGCCATAGAGCACCCGTGCATTGCTCGCCCCCTTGGCGCGCGCCGTCAGCACGTAATGCTTGCCGATTTCTTCCAGAAAGCAGTTCTTGGTCAGCATGGTCAGGCTGGCGAAGCCGCCCACGACCATGGCGACGGTCGGCAATACCATATGCCAGGCATAGTCGCCGACCCGCGCCGGCCAGTTCCAGGATTGCGACCCCACGGTCGTCAGCCCGCGCAGCGGAAACCACTGGAAGGCGGTGCCGCCGGCGAAGACGACGATCAGCATGATCGCGAACAGAAAGCCGGGAATGGCGTAACCGACCAGCACGATCAGCGTCGTCACCAGATCGAAGCGCGTGCCGTCCCGCGTTGCCTTGGCAATGCCGAGGGGAATGGAGATCAGGTAGATCAGCAGCGTCGACCACAGGCCGAGCGAAATGCTGACCGGAATCCGCTGCAGAATCAGGCTCCAGACGGATTGGCCGAGGAAGAAGCTCTGGCCGAGGTTCAACGTCAGATAGCCTTTGAGCATCAGCCAGAATCGCGTCAGCGGCGGTTTGTCGAAGCCGAAGGTATGCCGCATCTGGGCCAGGATATGCGGGTCGATGCCCTGATCGCCGCGATAGAGGCTGCCTGTCGGCGCCGCTGTTTCGGTGGCGCCCGCCACCATGCCGGCCCGCCCCTTCAGCGTCGCGATTTCCTGCTCCACCGGACCGCCGGGCGCGAATTGCACCACCACGAAATTGATCGCGATGATGCCGAACAGCGTCGGGATAATCAGCAACAGGCGGCGCAGGATATAGGCGAGCATGGATCAGCCGCCCCGCCCGGTCACGGCAGTGCCGGGACGGATCTCAGCTGGCATTCGAATGATGGCGCTGCGTGTCGGTGGCGGTCGCTTTCGCTTGATCGATCCACCAGCTGTCGATGTCGAAACCGGCCCGCAGCGGCTGGTTGGGGAAGCCGAAAACATCCCAGAAAGCCAGGCGATAGGCGCCCAGATGCCATTGCGGCACGACATACCAACCCCAGAGCAGCACACGATCCAGCGCATGGACCGCCGCATAAAGGGTATCCCGGTCGGTCGCCGCGATCACCTTGTCGACCAAGGCATCGACCACGGGACTTGAGACACCCATCTGATTATTGCTCCCGGTCAGCTTGGCCGCCGCCGAGCCCCAGTAATCGCGCTGCTCGCTGCCCGGAACGTCGGATTCCGGGAACAGCACGACCGTCATATCATAATCGAAATTGTTCATCCGCGACTGGTATTGCGACGGATCGATCACCCGGACGGAGACATCGATGCCGAGCCGCTTGAGGTCCTGCACATAGGGCAAGGTCACCCGCTCGAAGGACGGGTCGCTGAGCAGGATTTCGAAGGCCATGGTCTCCCCGGCCTTGTTCTTCAGCATGCGGTCCTGCACCGTCCAGCCCGCCTGTTCCAGAAGATGCAGTGCGGCGATCAGCGCCGGACGGTTATTGCCCGACCCGTCATTGACCGGCAGGGCGAAGGGCTTGGTGAAAAGCTCTGACGGCAGCTGCGCCCGGAAGGGCTCCAGCAGCGCCAGTTCGGCGCCGCTCGGCAGGCCGGAGGAGGCCAGATCGCTATTGCTGAAATAGCTCAGCGTCCGCTGGTAGCCGTCATAGAACAGAACCTTGTTGGCCCATTCGAAATCATAGGCGGACGCGATCGCCTGGCGAACGCGCGGATCGCTGAAGACCGCGCGCCTGGTATTCATGCCGAAACCCTGCATGCCGGCCGGCAACCGGTCCGGGAAGACCTGCTTCTTCACCAGGCCCTTCTGCACCGCCGGGAAGTCGTAGCCGGTGGCCCAGTTCTTGGCGATATTCTCGTTCCGGAAGTCGATATCGCCGGCCTTGAAGGCTTCCATCGCGACCGAGGGGTCACCGAAATAGTCGTAGGTGATGCGATCGAAATTATAGAAGCCAAGGCAGACCGGCAGATTGGCCGCCCAGTAATCCGCACGCCTGCGATAGGTGACGGAGCGGTTGAGCGCCAGGCTTTCCACCTTATAGGGACCGGACCCGAGCGGGGCATCGGTCAGTGGCGCCGTGAAATCCCGCCCCTTCCACCAGGCCTGCGGAAAGACAGTCAGCCCACCCAGGATGAGCGGCAATTCCTTCGCCGCACCGGGATGCAGGTTGAACACCACCGTCCGCGCGTCCGGCGCCTGAGCCGAAGATACGGCTTCGTAATATTGCTGATAGAAGGGCTGACCCTTGGCGCAGACGGTCTCGAAACTCCAGACCACGTCGCTCGCCGTCACCGGCGTGCCGTCCGCGAACTTGGCCTCAGGCCGCAGCGTGAAGGTCACGCTGCTATGATCCGCCGCCACCGCGACCGTCTCGGCCAGCAGCCCGTAAGCGGAGGCAGCCTCGTCGCTCGACTGGCGCAGCAGCGTATCCCACAGGTAATTGGCGCCGGCCGCTGGATTGCCGCGAATGATGAAGGGATTGAAGCTGTCAAACCCGCCGATCTGGCTGAAGGTCACAGAACCGCCCTTGGGCGCATTCGGATTGACGTAGGGGAAATTCTTGAAACCGGCGGGCAGAGCCGGCAGGCCGGTGACACTCACGCCATAGCCGCCCGGCGGCACGGTCTGCGCGCGGAGAGCCCAGGGGGCGGTCAGAAATCCAGCGCTGGCCGCCAGAAAGGTCCGTCGCTGCATCCACACTCCCCGAACGATCTTTGCCGATAACACGCCACTGAAACAATGGGGGCTTTCGGTCGCCACCGAAAGCCCCAGGAGATGGCCGGACGCTGACGGTTTCGTCAGCTCAGATGCTGCATAACGGCGGGAAGCAGGGACGGGTCGCCGAGGGCGACCACACGACCGGAACAACCCAGGCGCAGCGGTGCGCCCGTCCAATCGGTGACGCTGCCGCCGGCGCCGGTCACGACAGGAACCAGGGCCGCCCAATCCCAGGGTTTGAGGTCGTCTTCGACGATGAGATCGATCTGACCGAGCGCCAGCAAGCCGAAACCGTAGCAATCCCCGCCCCAACTGGTGCGACGGACAGCGCGGCGCAGCCCTTCGAAACGCGGCCGGGTTTCGTCGGTGAAGATATCGGGGCTGGTGCAGGACAGCTCCGCCTGGCCAAGGGTCGGGCAAGGACGGCAGCCGGCTTTTCCACCGAGCGGCCCTGTAAACTCGGTCGGGCGCCCGGCAACACCGACCCAACGCTCGCCCGTAATCGGCTGGTCGATGATGCCGATGACCGGCACCCCGTCCTGCAGCAACGCGATCAGCGTGCCGAAGGTGGTGCGGCCGGTGATGAAGGCGCGCGTACCGTCGATCGGGTCCAGCACCCAGGTGAAGCCGCTTTGCCCGCCGGCGGTTTCCCCGAATTCCTCGCCGATGATGCCATGCTCGGGGCAATGCTCGGCCAGCACCGCGCGCATCGCCTGCTCCGCCGCGCGGTCCGCCAGCGTGACCGGGCTATCGTCGGCCTTGTCGTCGGCCTGCAGGCCCATGCGGAAATAAGGACGGACGGCGCCAGCCGCGGCATCGGCGGCGGCAAGCGCCACCGGCAGGTAATCCATCGGAGCAGCCATCAGAAAATCCGCTTCACTTAAAGTCTGGAAAGAGAAGGAATAGTGCCGGGTCAGAGACCACGGCTGAGACGGATCGGCAAGCGCCACCGCCCTTTTTATCCGACGCAGCGCCATTTGTCGGTATGGAGAGAAACCATTCCAGCCCAATCCGCGATTGGTGATGCGTGAGAAAGCCTTCTTGTCGCTCCTGCGCGGAATGGCTACCAGCGAGGCTGATCGATAGGGCCAATGATCCTATCGGACTGTTCTGTATGGATCGCCCCTTGACGCCAATCATCCTTATCCCGGCCCGCATGGGCTCCAGCCGCCTGCCCGGCAAGCCGCTCGCCATGATCGGCGGGGTGCCGATGATCGTGCGCATGCTGCACATCGCGGAGGCGGCAGGCGTCGGCCCGGTCGCGATCGCCTGCGCCGAGGACGAGATCGCGGCCGCCGTGCGCGCCGCCGGCGGCACCGCCGTGCTGACCAACCCTTCACTGCCCAGCGGGTCCGACCGCGCCCATGCGGCGCTGCAAGTCTTGGACCCCGAGGGCCGTCATGATGTCGTCATCAATCTGCAGGGCGATTTCCCGACGCTACAGCCAGCCCTTCTGCAACGGGTTCTGCTTCCGCTCGCCGATCCCGCCATCGATGTCGGCACGCTGGTCGTGCCTGTGGAGAGCGAGGAAGAAGCCGCCCTGTCCAGCGTCGTGAAGGCGGTCTGCGCCTTCCGTGAGGGAGCGGTGACCGCTCCGGCGCTCTACTTCTCGCGCTCTGTCGTGCCATGGGGGCCAGGCCCGCTGTGGCATCATCTGGGCGTCTATGCCTATCGGCGCGCGGCCCTCGACCGGTTCGTCAGCCTCCCCGTCTCACCGCTTGAAAAGCGCGAAAGCCTGGAGCAGCTGCGCCTGCTGGAAGCCGGCATGCGCATCGGCGTGGCCCGGGCGCCGGCCGCGCCCTTCGGCGTCGACACGCCCGAGGATCTGGAACGGGCTCGAAGGATTCTGGCATGACCCAAGGTGCGATCTCATTCCAAGGCGTCTCCGGCGCCTATTCCGACCTTGCCTGCCGCAAGGCGCATCCTGAGCTGACACCGCTCCCCTGCGAGACCTTCGAGGCGGCGATCGACGCCGTGCGCGAGGGCCAAGCCCAGCTGGCCATGCTGCCTTGCGAGAACACGCTCGCCGGGCGTGTGCCGGATATCCATTCCCTGCTGCCCGATAGCGGGCTGGCCATCGTGGGTGAACATTTCGAGCGTGTGGAGCATTGCCTGCTCGGCGTGAAGGGTTCCAGCCTCGATACCATCAAGCGCGTCCATAGCCATGCCGTCGCCCTCGGTCAGGTGC
Source organism: Acidisoma cellulosilyticum (assembly GCF_020621385.1). Taxonomy (GTDB): domain Bacteria; phylum Pseudomonadota; class Alphaproteobacteria; order Acetobacterales; family Acetobacteraceae; genus Acidisoma; species Acidisoma cellulosilyticum. Next base: position 915,212 of record NZ_JAESVA010000001.1, read on the forward strand.
GCCGGTTGCTGCGCGAACACGGCATGCAGCCGGTCGTGGAAGCCGACACCGCCGGCAGCGCCGCACTGGTCGCACATTGGGGCCGGGTCGAGGACGGCGCCGTCGCCTCCGCCCTCGCGGCCGAGCTGTACGGCCTCGATATCCTGCTGCGGAATGTCGAGGATGCCGCGCATAACACGACGCGCTTCTATGTCGCGGCGCGGGAGCCGCGGCTGCCGCCGCCCGAAGCGCCGGGGCTGATGACCAGCTTCGTCTTCCGCGTCCGCAACGTGCCGGCGGCGCTGTACAAGGCGCTCGGCGGGTTTGCCACCAACGGCATCAATATGACCAAGCTGGAAAGCTATATGGTCGGCGGCCAATTCACCGCGACGCAGTTCCTATGCGACGTCGAAGGCCACCCGGAACACCCGGCGCTGCGCCTGGCGCTGGAGGAACTCGCCTTCTTCTCCCGTGAAATTCGCGTCCTCGGCGTCTATCCGGCCGCATCCTTTCGGCTGCGGCAAAAGAACGCCGCCGACTAGCCATCAGGCACTTGCCTGTGCAGCACCGATCGACGGCGCGCGCAGACGCGCGGCCCTTTGCTGCAGATTGCGCTCGATCCGCCGTGCGATACGTCCGCCAAGCTTGCGGAACGGTTCCTCGATCAGCAGCCAGGTGACGGTCGCACTCGCCAAGCCCAGCACCAGCACGCCGATGAGCCAGACCCAGGCATCGGCGTCTCGGCCGAAGGGCAGACGGGTCGCCGGAAAGCGGGTCCAGGTCACGCCGATGACCTCCTCATGAAGGAGGTAGTAGGAGAAGGAGATTCTGCCCAGCCAAAGGCAGACGCGGGCTCGCAGAACCCAGGCGACGATGCCCTTATCGTAGGAAAGGCTCAGAATAAGCAGGGCCGCGCAAATCGGAATATAGCCCCCCGCGCCGGTCGCACAGGCGGCGACGATACCGCCGAGACCGACGATTTCCGCCAGGATCGTAAGGCTCAGGCCCGGCACCGGAACGCGTTCGCTCGCCAGTCTTATCGCCATGCCAAGGCCGAAACAGACCAGACCGCGTCCGATGGCGCCGTCACCCCAGACATAAAGGTCTGTCATCTGCAGGTGATACTCGACCACCACCAGCACGAGCAGGATTGGCAGAAGAACCCAAAGCCGAGCCGGACGCAGCATCATGATGGCAAGCGGGAACAGCAGGTAGCAGACGAACTCGACCGAGATCGACCAACTGACCGAGTTCCACATCAGCCGGTGATAGACGAAGGGCTGCAACAATAAGGCGCAGACCGGGAACCATCGGGCCTGCAGCGACTCGGTATGCATGCCCAGTTTCAGATATTGGTCCAAGGCCAGCATCGCCATCCCGGCCATGACCGCGAGATGCATCGGGTAGACGCGAAAGGCCCTGCGGGTGAGAAAAGCCCCCAGGTTATGCCATTCCAAACCGCGATAGACCGCCGCAAGGATGAAGCCGCTCAGAATGAAAAAGATGTCGACGCTCGTATAACCGTAATGGGAAACGCCCGACAAAAGGCTGTAACCGACATCGGCCATATTCATGTGGTAATGATAGAGAGCCACCCATAAGGCGGCAAAGCCGCGGATGGAGGTCAGAGGGACGCTTTCCTGGCGCATTTTATCTTTCTGGCGTCCCCCCATCGGCAAGGTCAACTTAAATTGCCCGCGGTTAACCGCCGCCGTCAGCCCAGTTCCGTTTCGATGGCGAGCGCCGCGGACAGCAGCGGCACATCGCGGCCGTTCTGCCCGAGCAACATAAGCCCCACCGGCAGGCCTTCCGTCCGCATCGGCAGGGAGATGCCGCAAAGATCAAAGAAATTACCGAAACTGGGGTTGCGCAGGATCAGCGCATTGGTCGCCTGGAAGCGCGCCGAATCTGCAACGGACTCCAGGCTCGGCGCCACGACCGGGGTTGTCGGCATGGCGAGCAGGCGGCCATTGGCAAGCTGACCGTCAAGCGCCGCAACCAGCGCCAGACGACGGCGCAGCGTCGCGACATAGCGCGGTGCCGTGACCTGCAATCCGCCGAGAATGCGGGCGAGCACCTGCGGATCGAATGCCGCGCGATGGCTTTCCAGGTGAGCCGCGTGGATTGCGGCGGCTTCCACGGGCACGATCGGCGCCTCGGCCAGCGCGGCCCGCATCTCCGCGATCAGCGGCCCGATCTCGGCCCAGATGATCGTCGCACCGGCCTTGGCCAGCTGCTGCAGGGTCGCGTCGAAGACGCTGAGCACGGCAGGCTCGACCCCTTCCAGAAATTCCTCGACGACCGCGATGGTCAGTGTCGAGAGCGGGACAACCGCCAGCGCATGCGGCGCCTCGCCCGCCATCACCGCGTCAGCCTCAGCGCAAAGGCGCACGCTGCGCGCCAGGGGACCGATCGAATCGAGCGTGTAGGACAAGGGAAAGGCGCCATCTCGCGGCACGCGCGCGGCGGTCGGCTTGAAGCCCACAACCCCGTTCAAGGCTGCCGGGATGCGGACCGATCCGCCGGTATCCGTGCCGATGGCGATATCGCCCAGGCCGAGGGCGGCCGCCACACCGGCGCCGGAGGATGACCCACCGGGCACGCGGCTGGGGTCAGCCGCATTGCCCGGCGTGCCCCAATGCGGATTGAGGCCGAGGCCCGAATAGGCGAATTCGGTCATATTGGTCTTGCCGAAGATGACGGCGCCGGCATCGCGCAGCCTTTGCACGATCACGGCGTCCTGCGCTGGCGGGGCTGCGTCGCGCAGCATGGACGACCCTGCGGTCGTCGGCTCCCCCGCGACATCGAACAGATCCTTGATGCTGACGAGCGCACCGTCCAAGGGCCCGAGGCTTGCGCCGGCAGCGGCGCGACGATCGGCAGCGTCAGCGGCCGCCCGCGCGGCTTCGGGGTAAAGGCGCGTGAAGATAGCGGGATCGGCATCGGGCGCCGCGATAAGGGCGAAGGTCGCCTCCAGCCGGTCGCGCGCCGACATCACCTGATCCACCATCCCAGTCTCTCCGTCTCACAAGCTGACGGGGAGACTAGAGCAGATCCCGGTCAGATGGAATCATCTGGCCGGGTGAAGATGCTCGCAAAAACAATAATCTAGAGCGGAGCCTGTGAGCGTTAGCGAACAGGAAGCGCTCTAGGCCCCGTTTCGGGCTGCCGCACAAATGCGCGGCGGCATCAGGCAGCACGGCGGCGCCGTAGCAGCCAGATCAGCAAAGCGAGAATGACCAGAACGACGACCACCGCGGCCGCGATCATCCCGTCCCGCGCCAAAGCCAGCAAAGGTGACGGCGCACCGCCGGCCCGCAACGCGGCCACCCGTGCGGGCGTGATCTGCACGCCCGCATCGCCGAGCTTGGCGAACAGGTAATTCGTCAGCGTCGCGACCTGGCTATCATCCATCACCTGGCCGAAACCCGGCATCGCCTGGCTATTGGCCAGTCCGTCGCGCGGCGTCAGCCCTTCCAGGATCGCCATCGCGACATTATCCGCGACCGGGCGCCGCAGAGCGGCGTTGCCGAGCAGCGCGGGCAGGCCGTTGCCGCCCTCGCCGCCAGCCTGATGGCAGGTCGAGCAGTGATCGGCATAAAGATTGGCGCCGGCCGAGGCGGTGCCGTTCATCAGCGCGACGTCATCGTCGAGTGGCGCGGCCTGCGCCGTGTCGCCCGGCGCGACCTGGCCGGCCTTGGCCGCAATGCTGTGGATATAGGTCGCGAGCGCGTGGATATCGCCAGGGCTCAGATGGCTGAGGCTTTTATTGATCGCTTCCAGCATCGGGCCGCCGGCCTCCGATCCATGATCCGAGCGCCCGGTCGAGAGATAGGTTGCAATGTCATCCACGCTCCAGCCGCCGATGCCATGGACAGGGTCGGACGTGATGTTGGGCGCGTACCAGGTGCCGAGGGAGGCGCCGGATAGCGCGTCCCCCGATTTCTCGGCCATCAGGAAATTACGGGGGGTATGGCAGGTCGAGCAATGCTCCAGCCCCTCCGCCAGATAGGCGCCGCGATTCCATGCCGCATCACGCGCGGGGTCAGGCGTGAAGCGCGTGTCGTCCAGAAACAGCAGGTTCCAACCCCACATCGAGGCGCGAATCGAGAAGGGGAAAGGCAGTTTCGTCTCCGGTGCCGCGACATCGACCGGCTGCACACCCTGCATGAGATAGGTGTAAAGCGCGTGGATATCGGCGTCCGAGATCTTGGCATAGGCCGTATAGGGCATCGCCGGATAAAGGTTCGCCCCGTCGCGGCGCACGCCTTCGCGCACCGCGCGGGCGAATTCGGCTTCCGAATAATCACCGATACCGTCGGTCTTGGACGGCGTGATGTTGCTGGCAACGATATTGCCGATGGGCGTGGCAATCGCGAGGCCGCCGGCAAAGGGCTTGCCGCCGTCGCTGGTGTGACAGGCGGCGCAATCGCCGGCCGTCGCCAGATATTTGCCCTGCGCGACCAGACTATCGTCCTGGGCAAACGCCGTGGTGGCAAAGCCAAGACCTGCGGTGAGGAGGGCTGAAAGAAGAAAGGAAAGTTTCATCGCGCCAGCCCTCACAGCTTGCCCAGAATGGCGTCGGCCGTTCGTAGCGACAGGGCAGAGGCGGTCAGCGTGGAATTGCAGGTGGCGAGCGTCGGCATGACGCCCGTCGACATCATGAAGAGATTCTCATGATCATGAGCGCGACCGACGCTATCCGTGACGCTGGTTGTGGGGTCATTCCCCATCGAAAGCGTGCCGCAGATATGCTGGTTATTGGAATATTGACCCGGCTTGCTGTGCTTGAGATTGGTGCCACCCAGCATCTGCGCGATCTGTTCATAGGCGGCGGTCGAAGCCCCCATGCCGCGATGCACGTAATCGTCGAAGGAATAGGAGAATTTCGGCTTGGGCAGGCCGAGCGCGTCGCGCCCTTCACCCAGCATGACGCGGTTATTCGGATCAGGCAGCTGCTCCAATACATTCTTGATACTGAGCCGGCGCGCGGCGCGATCTCTGATAGCGCTATCAAGCGCCTTGCCGGTCAACCCTTCGGCAATCGCCTCTGCGGTCACGCTCGCGACCTGGGAGCTATTGGAGAAGTCGATGCGGAAAGGCGCATGCTCCGAGCGGAAAGCGCCGTCGCGCAGCTGCTGGATGGAGGACGGGCTTTGCGGCCCGCGGCCGGGCCAGATCGGCTCATCGACATCGAAGGCGAGCGAGTTCGACGGGTGATCCATCAGATTGCGGCCGACCGTACCTGAGGAATTGGCAAGACCATCGGCGAACTTGTCGGAAGCCGACATCAGCAGGATCTTCGGCGTTTCGATCGCATTGGCGGCGAGCACGAAAGTCTTGGCTATGACGCGGTAGGAGGTCTTGTTCCAGTCATAATAGTTCAGCGCGGTGATGCGACCTTTGGCATCATGCTCAAGTCTATAGACCACGGCTTGCGGAATGAGTTTCACGCCCGCCTGTTCCGCGCTCTGTGCGGAAATGCCGCCGGTATATTGCGCGTCGATCGGGCAGATCGGCATGCAATTGTTGTTGCCGCAGCAGGCGGGCCTGCCGTCATAGGAGCGGGAGTTGCGACCGCAGGTATTCGTCAACACCTCGAATTGCGGTGCTAAGCGGTCCGTGACGCGCTGCTCAAGCCAGGATTTTGCGACCGGCGCCATCGGGAAAGGCTGGCTGCGCGGCGAGTATTTCGCCATTTCCGGCGGGCCGGAAACACCCCAGAGGATTTCCGCTTCATTGTAATAGGGTTCGAGATCGTCATAGCTAATCGGCCAATCGCGACCGACGCCGTATTTGGATTTGATACGGAAGTCATTCGGCACAAAGCGCCAAGCCTGCGCCGCCCAATGCCAGCTCGTCCCACCCACGACACGTAGATATTGCGGCAGATAAGGATAAGGGCCGGCCTGTTCGAGATAGCCGTTATTCTCAGGCGCATAATCCGGAAACGGCGCGAAAACGGAGTTGGGATAAGGCTTGCTGAGATCGCTTTTGAACGGCGAGGTGCGGAAGTTGTGCACGATCCGGTCGCGGGTGATGCGCGGCCCGGCTTCAAGCATCAGAACCGAAGCGCCGGCGAGGGCGAGCTTGCGTGCGGCCAGCGCTCCGCAGACGCCCGATCCTACGACGACGATATCGGCGGACAATGTTTGGGGCATTCAGGTTGTATCCGATATTGTCTTGAAAGAGCCGAAGCTCAGACCGGTTTGCGGGCCCAGGAGCCGTAAGCGCCATAGGCATAGCTCTGCGGATGCAGGACATCGGCGACGAGCTTGTTCGAGAGGTCGCTGGCATAGGCGACGCAGACGCTGTGCTTGCCTTTGCCGACGATGCCGAGATACCAGCCGGTCAGGATCTCGCCCGGCATCGCTGCCAGATCGGCATTCGGGCCCGTGAGCAAGGTCTTGAGATTGTCGACGTCACCCGTTCCCATCAGCGTCGCCAGCCGTGCAAGCTTCGCGTCAAAGCTGCCGTCCTGAGCCTTGAAAGCAAGATAGAGCGCCTTCTGCAAAGGGGAGGCGAGATCGGACCTGGCCGTCAGGGCTTTTGAGACGGCGGTGAAATCCGCGCTCGCGTCCGGCTGATCCGCGAAGGCAGCAGGCACAGTGCCGGCAATCAGACCCAGTCCTGCAAGAGCGGTCATGCCCTGAAGAACGGTGCGACGTCCGACCGTGATGGGAGAATTGGGGTTCATACTGCTCATACCGACGCCATCCAATGATATATCACTTGGTATTTTGGCGGCGTAACACACAAATGTGCGGGCGTATACACTGTACGGGAGCAGATGCTCAGCGCACAGGTTTTAGCAGCTAATTGTTCTGATCATTCCGATGAGAAGCTGGAGCACAGATCACCACGAGCACATACGAATAGCCGGCGCTTGTTGGCGTCGGTTTCCGAGGTCTGATCTGGATTTTTATAGTTATGGTTGCGGGGACAGGATTTGAACCTGTGACCTTCAGGTTATGAGCCTGACGAGCTACCGGGCTGCTCCACCCCGCGGGGGTGAGTTTTAAACGG
>NZ_JAESVA010000002.1 GCF_020621385.1 Acidisoma cellulosilyticum
CGGTATTGGTGAAGGTATTGAGATAGGCGATCGTCGCGGTGGAGGCATTGCCGATGGTGAGCAGGCCGGTATTGGCGAAGGTGCCGTAGGGGGTGATCTCGAGATCCGCACCACCTGCGACGGTGATGGCACCATTGTTGATGAAGGCCGGGCTCTCCAGATCCATCTCGCCGGAAGCCGCGTCGGCGATGATGCTGCCGTCGTTGATGATGGTGCCCGCGCCGTCGCTGGCGAGTGCGACGTCAAGGAAGGCCGTGGTGGTTGTCTGGACGACGACGCCGGTGCCGAGCGTCAGGACGCCGCCGGCGCTGAGGCTGTCGAGGCCGCCGGCGCTGCCGATGGTGATGGTGGTATTGTCGAGACTGTCGGTCGCGTCGTTGAACAGCAGGGTGCTGTCCGCGCCGTCGATGGTGATGGTGCCGGGGCCGGTGCCGTCGATGCCGGTCGCGGCGAAGGTCCCCTGGATCTCGGCCGTGCCGCTTCCGCCCAGCACCAAGGCGCCTTCGATCTTATCATTGTAAAGAAGGCCGAAACCGAAATCGAGCGAGCCACCGTCCAGGGCGATCGTCGCATTCGCGATCGTGCCGTCATCCGTGATCGTACCGGCCTGGAGCGCAATCGTGTCGGCGGAGAGATAGCCATCGACCTCAAGCGAGGCGAGGGGGTTATCAATCGTCACGCCGGCGACGGAGACCGTCTCGTTCCCGTTGATCAGTACATCGGAGGCGATGGTGCCGGTGATCGTTGCGGTATCACCCGTTGTCGGTACCTGCTCGGGCGTCCAGTCGCTCGGATCATTCCAGTCACCGGATCCGCCGTTCCAATCGATCGTCGCCATGCCCGCCGCCCTTTTTGCCATTCCACGGACGACAGAACTCGCCGGGGAACGCTGTTCCTCGGCTGAGCATCGATAAATTTTATGCGTCCTGTCGTCGGCGGGAAACCTAGCAAAGTTGCAAAATGTGTCGTGAGGCAGTTTCGTTAACATTCGCCGTAGACATGACAGCGCAATGTTCACGATTTCGCATGCAATATCTGATGCTTAGGGTCTTGACAAAAGCGTTACCTCAGGCGCGCACACAAACGCTGAATAGGAGCATTCGCGGTGGTCGGGATAGGGTGCGGCCCCTCCGGAAGGCGGCTGAAGAGCCCCCCAATCGCTGGCGAGGGCCCGCGGTTCCGTCCGAGGGGCCGGACGCGGAAAACAGGGCAGGGCGGCCATGAAGCCAGACCCGCCAAAAAGCCTGGCCAGAAAGCCAGGCCAAGGAGGCCTGGCCAGGAAGGCTTGGTCTATCCGAGGGTGACTAGGTCCGCAGCCCCGGGGCCAATAGGTCTTCCGTTCAGACCCTGACCGTTAGTATTGCTCCGGCGGCCAGTGCTCCGGTAGAGATGGGACTACAAACCAAGCCTGGATCTCTCCGTTTCCATTATCCAAAGAGACCTATTGGGCTGCGAACGGACGAGATGAGAGACTGCCCGATGGTTAAGAGCGCATGCAAGATTTGCGGCAAGGACGCCCGGTTTTTTGCATCGGTGGATAGTTCGCAGCATTGCAATATGCAGCTTGATCCGGCCTGGCCGAAGACCGGGGTCGCGGTTTCTTATTTCAGGTGCGAATCCTGCGGCTTTCTGTTTTCGACCTACCTGGATGATTACACGAAGGACGATCTGTGCCGCCTCATCTATAACGACGACTACGTGAAGTTCGATCCGCTTTATCCCCGCATTCGGCCGGAAATCAATGCCCGTTTCGTCGGTAAGATCGTGTCGGAGGCCTGGACGGGCGACAGCCTTGCGCGGGTGCTGGATTACGGGGCAGGGAGCGGCCTGCTGTCGCAGATCCTGCAGCCCGATATCGCCGTCGACAATTTCGATGCCATGAACCCCGCATTCGATCGTTTGCCGGCATCAAAATACGACTTCATATTCTGTGCCGAGGTCGTGGAGCATATCCCGTTTCCGGAGAGCTTCGTGAAGGATTGGACGGCATTGCTGAGCGACGGCGGGGTCGTTGTGTTTTCGACCAAGACCCTGCCGGAGGATATCGACAGTCAAAAAGGCGACTGGTGGTATCTGGGCCCAAGAAATGGCCATGTCAGCCTCTATTCCGGGGAGAGCCTCGGCTTGCTCCTCGGCCAGGCGGGGCTGCGGTATGAAAGCCTGACGGATGATTGGCATGTGGCGGTAAGCGGAGACAGGCCGGCCCTGGACCTGCAAATCGTGCGGCGCCTCGTTGATATGCAGCCCAAGGGATTTATCCTGATCTGATCCGGGCGCGACTGATGCGGCAGGTTTGACCGCACATCGCCTTGTGATGAAGGAGATCGGGCCGGAACACAGTGACACTTCTATTTTGCAGAGGGTGACATCTCTATATTGCTTCTACACGCGCTAGCACGTAAATATCGCAGAAGATATATTATGTTAAATTAACGGTGTCGGAGCCGTGGGGAGATTTCGCAGTTTCAGCGACCGGGGCAGCTTTTCCGCAAAACACCGGCGCTTTCGGTCGGCCGCCCCATCTGGCATCCTGAACAAGACGATCGCCATACAGGAGGACCCGGCCATGAGTGACAGCAATGAGCCCATGCCGCTGCGCCGTTTGGGCCAGACGGATCTGAAAATCACCCCTGTCGGTTTCGGCGCCTGGGCGCTCGGCGGTGGCGATTGGGCCGCCGGCTGGGGCGCGCAGGATGACGAGGCCTCCATCGCCGCCATCCGCCATGCGGTCGAGCATCATGGTGTCAACTGGATCGACACGGCGGCCGTCTATGGCCTCGGCCGGTCCGAGACCGTGGTCGGCGAAGCACTGCGCCGCATGCGGCCCGACGCCCGGCCCTTCATCTTCACCAAAGGCGGTCTGATCTGGGATGAGGCCAATCCCCAGGCCTTTCCCGCTCGCGTCGGCCGCCCGGACAGTCTGCGCTATGAGGTCGAGGCGTCGCTCAGCCGCCTCGGCATCGAGCGGATCGACCTCTATCAGATGCATTGGCCGGCGCAGGACGGCACGCCGCTTGAGGCATATTGGCAGGTGCTGCTGGACCTGAAGGCCGAGGGCAAGGTCCGCGCCGTCGGCCTGTCCAACCATAACCCCGCGCAACTGGCGGCGGCCGAGGCGCTCGGCCATGTCGATACGCTGCAGCCGCCTTTCTCGGCCATCGAGCGCGGCGCGGCCGAGACCGTGCTGCCCTGGTGCGAGGCGCATGGCACCGGCGTCATCGTCTATAGCCCGCTGCAGGCCGGGCTGCTGAGCGGCGGGTTTACGGAGGACCGTGCAAGCCAGCTCGGCGCCGATGACTGGCGCTCGCGCAGCGACAATTTCCAGGGAGAATCGCTGCGCCGAAATCTGGCACTCGCCGAGGCTTTCCGGGCGATTGCCACGCGGCGAGCGGTGCCGGTGCCGGCCGTCGCCATCGCCTGGGTATTGTCCTGGTCGGCCGTTACGGGCGCCATCGTCGGTGCGCGTAGCCCCGCGCAGGTCGATGGCTGGGTGCCGGGCGCCTATCTCTCGCTCTCACCGCCGGAACTGGATGAGATTGCCGCAGCGATCCAGGAGACCGGCGCCGGTCGTGGCCCCGCCAGGACGGCTATCTGACAGGCTTGCTTTTGGCGATATGCACGCGTATAAGGTGCATATCGCCAGGAGGCGACCATGAGCATCACCAATCCAACGCTTTTCCCGACCGCGATCCATATGGCAGATGTCATTGGCGGTGTCGCAGCTTTGGGCGCGAATGCCGATATCATTCCCCTCATCCGCCGTGGCCTGCCGGTCTCGACCGTCGCATTCATCCTCGACAGCGGAAAGCTGACGCTGGCGGAGCTTGACCGTATCGTGCTGCCGCGCAAGACGCTGATGCATCGTCGCAAGCTCGGCTCGCTGACGCCCGAACAGTCGGATCGTCTGGTCCGTGTCGCGCGGCTGATCGCGGCGGCGGAGGAAACCTTCGGCAGCGCCGACAAGGCGCATATCTGGCTGCGCCGGCCGACCACGGCGCTGGCTGGCGAAAAACCGCTGGAATTGCTGGATACGGATGAAGGCGCGCGACGGGTGGAAACGCTGCTCGGCCGCATCGGCCATGGCATCGCTGCCTGACATCAGCCTCGATTAAGCCCCCTCGCCCATGATCGGCTGGCGCCTTTGCCGTGAAGCCTATGCCGATCTGTCGGGGCAAGGTGCCGCGCTGTACGGCGGGCGCTGGAACAGCCCGGGCCATCCTTTGGTCTATCTGGCCGAGACGGCCGCGCTGACGGTGCTGGAAGTCCGCGTCCATCTCGACCTGCCGCCGGAATTGCTGCCCGAGGATTTCTGTCTGGTGTCCGTTGATCTGGGGGATCTTCCGGTGGAAAAACTGGCGCAAAACCCGGTCGATCCGCAGGCTTTCGGCGAACTCTGGTTAAGGCAAGGCCGCTCGCCCTTGCTGCGCGTGCCATCCGCGATCGTGCCGGAAAGCCATAACCTGCTGCTCAATCCGCGGCACCCGAAAGCCTCTGCCGCGCAAATCGCCAGCAGACGGCCGTTCCGTTTCGATGCCAGGCTTTGGGCAGGCAATTAGCTAATCCGCCGCCAGCGCTTCCGGCTTGTGGCGACGCGCGTGCTTTTTCACATGCGGCTTGGCGTGGGTGGCGGGCGCCGGCAGCGGCGGCAGGTTCAGCGCTTCCTGCATGACGCGGAACTTATAGGCCGTGTTCAACCCCGGCGTGTGGGAGTGATAGTCGCCGATCGCCTGCCACATATTGCCATGCTCCTCATCCACGTAATTGCGCAGGATGAAGGCGGCCATGGTGATGTTGAAACAAGGTTCCAGGATTAGCCGCGTCGCCACCGTCTGCGGCGGCAGGCCGGTGCCCTGCGACAGCGGCTTGATCCAGCGGGTATTGACCTGCATCAGCCCGAGGTCGTGCGAGCCGTCCTTGTTCGGCTGCACAGCACCGACCCAGCCGCCCTCGGCCCGCTGAATCGCGGGCAAGGCATGCACGGGCAAGTGAAAGGCGGTCGCGGCGGCGACCATGCAGGCATAGAACGGGATCGGCATCCCCGGCCCTGTCAGTTTCGTTTCAAAGCGGCGTAATAGGCGGAAAGCGCGGCGATATCGGCATCGCTCAAATGGGCGGCGATGCCGTTCATCATCGCGGCCGAGCCACCCTGGCGCTGATTGGCCTTATAGTCATGCAAGGCATTGTCGAGATAGCCCTGCTGCTGCCCGGCGAGATCGGGGATGATCGGCGAGGCCGAGATGCCTTGTTCGCCATGGCAGGAGGCGCAGAGTGGCACCAAAGCCGGCGTGCCGGCAGCCTGGGCCGCCAAGGGGGACAGGCCGAACAGGAAGACGGCGGTCGCCATCCATCGCGCCCGCCGCCGATAAGCACTTGCCATGGTCTCAACCTTGCCTCGTCTGACCGCGGGACCCTAGGCGGCGGGCGCCTGGGCAGCAAGGGAGCTGCCGCCATCCTGTCGGATGGGGCTCGTCAGCCCCAGGAACACCATCATGGCCTGATTGAGCCGCAGGATATCCTCGTCATCCAGCCGCCCGATAGGATGGCCGAGTTTGCTTTTCGGTACCGTGGTGATTTTGTCGATCATGAGACGGCAGGGCGACCGCAAAGCATTTCTCTCGGTCGGCGTGATGAGCAAGCGCAACAAGGGCGCCTCGGTCTCATTCGTCGTGAAGGCACAGAGGGTGACATAGGTCGTGGCGTCGAAACGATCGTCCTGCACGATCACGGCCGGCCTGGGTTTGCCGGCATAATCGGGGCCACCGGACACAGTCCAGATTTCGCCACGCTTCAAGCCTCATCCCAATCCGAGACGGCGTCGATGAAGGCCTGATCGTCGGCTTCCTGGTGGCTATCTGCCACCAGCTGCGATTGACGATGCGCTTCCGCCATAAAAGCCGGCGTCCGAACATCGGGCACCCAAATCTGGATGGGCCGCAGCCCCTGAGCGCGCAGCCGCGCCCGGTGCTGGCGCACCTTCTCCTGAGACGACTGGCGGGGGGGCAGGGCAGACAAGCCTATCGCTCCATCAAATGCCGGGACTAAACATCCGGGTTACATGTAACCTAGCATCAGCGCTGTTTCGCGTCACGGCTTACTCTTGGCCCTGATGGTGCGGATGTGGCTGGACCCGCCATTGTCAACCCCCGGGGCTTTTGCCCAGGCAGCATGCGTGACGCTCAGGGCGCAGATAAGTTTGTGCGCCGCGTCCCCTACAAGCCAGGAGCTTTATCCCTATTTTTGGAACTCTGGAGACTTGGGTTTCTGGAGATTTGGAATTCTGGAGACGGCGACGTCGGGGACGGCGTGATCCCCGAGCGACTTTGATGGCACAGTCATAGGTTGGCGGAAACAGGCATTGGCGGCAGACGAAACACAGGTCGATCTCACGAATTGCGACCGCGAACCCATCCATATTCTGGGCGCGATCCAGCCCGTCGGCTTTCTGATCGCCATCAGCACGGATTGGATCGTCGCTCGCGCCTCGGCCAATATCGGCATCTTTCTGGGCTTCGAGCCCGTGACCATGATCGGCAATCTTCTGGCCGATTTCCTGCCGCCGAAACTCATCCATGACCTGCGCAATCGCGTCGCCTATCTGAATGCGCGCGACACGGTGGAGCGGCTGTTCGGGTGCGAGCTTCGCCCCGGTGGCGAGCCCTTCGACATCGCGATCCATCTCTCCGGCGGCCAGATCGTGATCGAGGCCGAGCCCGGCAGCCACAGCAATATCGATGCGACCGGTGCCGTGCGGTCGATGATAACGCGTCTTGACGGTCAGCCCGATCTGCCGAGCTTCTACCGCGAGGGCGCCCGCCAGGTGCGGGCCATGCTCGGCTATGACCGCGTCATGGTCTATAAGTTTGCGCCCGACGGTGCCGGCGAGGTGGTGGCCGAGGCCTGCAAGGGCGGCATCGGGTCCTTCAAAGGACTGCATTACCCGGCGTCCGACATTCCGCAGCAAGCGCGCGCGCTGTATAAGCGCAATCTGCTGCGCGTCATCCGCGATGTCACGGCCGAGCCCGTCGCCATCATCCCGGCGCTGGACGAAAATCGCAAGCCGCTGGACCTGTCGCTGTCGGTGCTGCGCTCGGTCTCTCCCATCCATATCGAATATCTCAAGAACATGGGGGTCGAGGCCTCGCTCTCGATCTCGATCATCGTCGATGACGAGCTATGGGGCTTGTTCGCCTGCCACCATTACGCGCCCCGCGCGCCGAGTTTCGAGCGGCGTTCGGTCAGCGAGTTGTTTTCGCAAATGTTTTCCATGCGGCTGGAAAGCCGCGAACGCCGCGCCCTGGTCGAATACGAAAGGCGGGCGCGCGATATCTCGGACCAGCTGCTCGGCGCCGTCGCGTCGGACGAGACCTTGCTCAATGATCCCGACTGGCTGGGCGATATCCTGACCAATGCGATCGCGGCGGATGGCGTCGGCGTCTGGATCAATGGCAGCTACGCCTTTTCCGGCGTGACCCCGCCGACCGATGATTTCCGCCGCATCATCCGTGCGCTGAACGGCACGGCGGCTGGCCGGGTCTATGCGACCGACCATATCGGGTCGCTGATCGACCGGGCGAAGCCTTTCGCGGAACAAGTCTCCGGCCTGCTGGCCATCCCCATCTCGCGCTCGCCGCGCGACTATGTGGTGCTGTTCCGGTCCGAACTGCGCAGTGCCGTGCGTTGGGCCGGCGATCCGCATAAGCCCGTCGCCTACGGCCCCAACGGCCCGCGCCTGACCCCACGGGAAAGCTTTGCCGAATGGCGCGAGCAGGTGGAGGGGCATTCCAAGCCCTTCACCACGTCGGAATTGCGGGTGGCGGAGACGCTGCGCGCGACCTTGATCGAGGTCGTGCTGCGCCTGGCGGACGAATCCGCCGCGCAACGGCATCAGGCCAATGCGCGGCAGGAATTGCTGATCGCCGAGCTCAATCACCGCGTGCGCAATATCCTCGGCGTCATTCGCGGTCTGATTCGTCAATCCCAGCCTGACCAGCAGGTCGTGAA
Source organism: Acidisoma cellulosilyticum (assembly GCF_020621385.1). Classification (GTDB taxonomy): domain Bacteria; phylum Pseudomonadota; class Alphaproteobacteria; order Acetobacterales; family Acetobacteraceae; genus Acidisoma; species Acidisoma cellulosilyticum. The sequence goes on from NZ_JAESVA010000002.1 coordinate 8,002, forward strand.
AGACTTCGTCAAAGTCGTGGATGGGCGCATCCATTCGCTCGCCCGCGCGCATAACCAGATCACCGACGATCACTGGGGACCGGCGCCGCTGCAGGCGCTGATCGACGCGGAAGCGGCGGCCTTCGCGGCGACCAAGGAAACCTCCATTCTCTCGGACGGGCCGCCGATCCTGTTGAACCCGCAGGCCTATTCGACGATGGCGCTGGTGGTCCATGAACTGGTCACCAATTCCACGAAATACGGCAGCCTGTCCGGGGACGGTGTCGTCGCCATCAATTGGCACCGCAACAACGAGAACGACCTTATTCTCATCTGGCAGGAATCCGGCGGCCCGCCTGTCAAAAAGCCGACACGCAAGGGTTTCGGCACGACGATCATCGATCGCTCGGTGCCGTACGATCTCGGCGGCGCGGCCGAGATTCACTATGATCCGGAGGGCGTGCGGGCACAGTTCCGCATCCCGTCCCGCCATGTCTCGGAACGCCGCAATTTCCAGGGCAAGGTCATCAAGCTGCCGGTGGCCCGAAACCCGCATCATGCGCCGGTGAGACCGGATCTGCTCGCCGGCCGGTCTGTGCTGCTGGTCGAGGATAGTCTGATCATCGCGCTGGACGCGGAGGATATCCTGACGCGGTTCGGTGCCGAGATCGCGACCGCGTCCACCTCGGATGCCGCGCATGACACGCTGGACGACCTGACACCGGATTTCGCCATTCTGGACATCAATCTCGGCGATCAGACCAGTTTCGGCATCGCCGACCGGCTGCATGACAAGGGCATTCCGTTCTTCTTCGCCTCCGGCTACGGCGAACAGGCGCAATTGCCTGGCGAGCACCGGTCTCGCGCCGTCGTCCAGAAACCCTATACGACGCATAATATTGCGCGCGCCGTGGAAGAACTGCTGGGGCTGACGCCGGAATCCGAGGCGTCATGACGGTGCCGGTTCGACGGCTGACAGCCGTCGCGCCCCAGCCTGTCGCGCAGCCTGTTACTTCGTCCAGGCATAGGGTTGAAACGCTGCCTCCAGCGGCGTTTGCGTCACGCTGCCCGTATAGTTGGTGATCGTCGATGCGGCGACGACCGCAATGACTTCAAGGGCATGACCCTTCTCGAAACCGGCAGCCAGAAATGCCTGGATATCCTGTTGGTCGAGATGGCCGCGCTTGAGGATCAGGCTTTGCGCCAGTGCTGACAGCCGGGCCAGCTTTTCGTCCTGCGGCAAGCGGCGCTCGCGGATCGCTTGAACATCGGCGGCGTCCAGCCCTTCCTTCAGCGCCAGCGCCGTATGGAAGGCGACCGCCCAGGCGCTTTCATTCGTCACCGCATTGGTCAGTAGCAGCGTCTGGATCTGCGCTTCCGTGAAGCTGCCGCCATGAACCTGTCCGAACAGACCGACCAGGCTGTTGATCAGAACGGGCGAGGTCGACATCGATCCCAGAATATTCGGGATCATGCCGAAATTCGCTTGCAGGTTTTCCAGCGCGGGTCGGGCGCCTGCGGGCGCGGTCTCGATCGTATGGACGGGAAAATTTGTCATGGCCTTGGACCTTCTCAGTGGGTGTGGGGACAGACCTAAACGCCCGACTGAATGATCTCAATTACCTCTTAGGTAATCAAAAAACCTGCTAAGGCCTTCCCGGCAAGTCGACAGGAGCTGCGCATGGCCAGATCTGCGGAACGCGTATCGGCCTCGGGCCAAAGCGAGGTCGGCGCCCTGCTCCGCACCTGGCGGGAGGTTCGCGGCAAAAGCCAGCTGGATCTGGCGCTCGATACCGGCGTCTCCCAAAGGCATATCAGTTTCATCGAAAGCGGGCGCAGCAGCCCCAGCCGGCAGAAACTGACCGAGATCGCGGAAGGGCTGGATATCCCGCTGCGCGAGCGCAATGCCTTGCTGCTGGCAGCCGGCTATGCGCCGATCTATTCACAAAGCGGGCTGGATGCGCCCGAAATGGCAAGTATCACGACAGTATTGCGGCGCGTTCTGCGTCAGCATGAGCCCTTCCCGGCCGTCGTCATGGATCGCTACTGGAACGTGGTCATGACGAATGACGCAGCACCGCGCTTTTTCGGAACGTTCATCGACATGGACGCGCGGCCGAAACCGCGCAATCTGCTGCATCTGATGTTCGACCCCGATGGCATGCGGCCCTTCATCGCGGATTGGGAATCTGTCTCGCAAAGTCTGCTCGCTCGCGTTTATCGGGAGTCCATCGGCCGGGTTTTGGATGAGAAGACGAAGGCGCTCCTGGCCGCATTGCGCGCCTATGCCGATGTCGGTCAGGAAACGCTGCTGTCTCCATCGCCCGTTTTACCGATGGTCCCCATCGGCTTCGTCCAAGACAAACGCGTGCTGAATTATTTCTCGATGATCACGACGGTCGGCACGCCGCAAACGATAGCGGCGGAAGAACTGCGCATCGAATGCATGTATCCGGCCGATGAGGCGACCGAAGCCTATCACTCTAAGCTGATGGGCTAGGCAGGGCCTCCGCGGGCCTTGGCGTCAGCAGGGCCAGGACCGCGATCGCATAAAGCATCACCAGACCCAAAGTCAGCAACCGGTCCGTCAGCACCGGCAAGGCAGTATCACCGGCCTTTGGCAAAACCACCCCGAGCAGGATGACGAAGACGGGCAGACCGGCCTGCGCGATGACGCGCCTTGTGCCGTCCCCATCCAGGCCTTTCGCCATCCAGAGCGCGGCCGCCAGAGCCAGCAGCACAAGCAGAACCAGATCGGGGCGTAGGGCCGCGACCATGATCAGTGGAACAATCATCGCAGCTGCCACGGCATTGCCGATCAGCAGCGCATGCCCTTGCCGCTGTGCGGCCGACCAGGCGGGCAGCGCCAGGATATTGACGGCCGTCAGCGCGACCAGGATGGCGCTGTTATCCTCCTGCAGCAAAGCGAAGCCGAGTGCGCCCAGCAGCGCGATACTGCGGCCGAAAACCTGAAGGATATCGCCCTGGCCGATGCTCCCCGGCCGCGGGGCCGCCACTGCAGGCGTGACGGAGGGCAGAACGGCATGCGCCAGCAAGGTCGCGACAATCGCCTGCACAACCGCCCAGCCCATCACGCTCGTCACGCTCAGGTCCAGCCCCTGCGCCCAATGACGGATTACCACCACGATACTGGCGCAGATCAGCGTCAGCATCGCGGGCATATTGCCGGGGCGCTGCGCCAGCCGCGCGAAGGCCGCCGTCGTCAGCGCCAGAAACACCAGCCAGGCGGAGATCGGACTATCGCTGACGAGGGCGAAAAGATGGTCCAGGCTCCAGGTCAGCCCGACCACCAAAACCAGCGCCGCTGCCAGATTGCGCAGCGGCGGCCGCCGGCGGGACGCGACCAGCAGGGTCACGGCCAGGCTGGGCGCCAGGAAAGGCAGCGGATTGCCGCTCGCGATATTGAAGCCCAGCAGCAGGACCGGCGCCAGCCCGAGCCGGAAGGCGGCCCTGCTATCCGTCATCTCAGGACAGATAGGTGAGCAGACTATAGGCACGCAGCACGATCGCGCCGATGGCGTTCATCACCAGATTGCCATGGGCGTAGAACAGCACCGTCGCCTGGCTGCCATAGCGCAAATGCCCCGGATAGTCCGAGGTCAGCACCAAAGTGACCGGAAAGCGCCGCGGGTCGCCGTTCATGCGGGGTTGCGTGAGCAGGCCGGTGGTCGAGTCAATCGCGGTGGTGCCGCCGATCCCCCAGCCCGTGCTTTCCACACGCGCGTGGTAGACGCGCCCGGGCAGCGCATCGAAGACCAGGCTCGCTTCCGTTCCGGCCTTGATGAATTCCAGGCTATTCTCCCGCATCATCACCGTGATCCAGATGGCGCGGGAGTCGAGGAAGGTCAGCGCCGGCTGGCCGGCACTGATGAAGGTGCCGGGCGCCAATTGCACATTGGTGACGACACCGGGGCCGGGCGCGAAGACCTGCGTATGGACAAGATCCAGCTTCGCGCGTTCAAGCCCGCCCAGGGCTTCGCGCAATTGCGGGTTATTGGCGTCGCTTGGCCCGAGTTCGAGACGCGCACGTTCCAGCTCGGAATTGGCGCCCTGCAAACCGGCCTCGGCGCGGGCCAGCGTCACCGCGGCCTCGTCACCGCGCGCATGCGAATAGACGCCGCGCCGCACCAGTTCCAGCACGCGAAACGCCTGGTCGCGCGCATTGTTCCGGGTGGCCAGCGCCTCCGCCACGCGGGATTGCGCGGTATCGACGCCGGCGGTCGAGGCGCCCAGCGTCTGTCCCACCTGGGCCAGTCGTGCCGAGGCCTGGGCGACCGCGATCTGATAGGCGCTGGGGTCGATCTGGAACAACAGGTCGCCGGTCTTGACCATCGAATTGTCATCGACCGCGACATTGTCGACGCGGCCGGAAACCTCGGGCGCGATGCGCACCAGGAAGGCCTGCACCGATGCTTCGCTGCTGAAGGGCGTCAGCTTGTCCGCAATCACCGTATAGACGAACAGGATGGCGGCCAGCACCAGCAGCCCCAGCACCGCGCGGCGCACCGGGTCGCGCGTTTTGGTCTTGATCTTGGTCTTGGCCGGCGGATTGGTCAAGGACGGCGTTGAGGGGACATCGGTCTCGCTATCCATGGATCAGTGACCGGCCGCGGCTGCCAAGACGCCCAGCTTCTGCAATCCGATGATGACGAGCTGCACCGCCAGGCCGCACAGCAGCAGACCGAAGACCCGCATGACGACTTTCAGGATGCCGGGGCTGATCTTGCTGAAGATGCGATCCGCGAAGAGAAGAAAGACGAGGTTGAAGGCCATCATGACCAGCACGAGAACAAATAGCAGCAGTTGCGTTTTCATGCCCGGCTGCGCCGCCGCAATGGCGACAAGCGCGACCAGCCCCTGCGGGGAGGCCATCAGCGGCACCGCCAGGGGGAAGGATGCGATGTCCAAAGATGGCACGCGGGCCAAACCTGCCGTGCCGTCGTCGGAATGGTCTTCGCCCAGCACCAGTTGCACCGCGAAAATGAACAGGATGATGCCGCCGGCAATCAGCATCGCGGGAATGGTGACATGGAACAGACCTAAAAGAGCCTGTCCCAGCAGGGCGAAAACCCCACACACGATCGTCGCCGTCAGAACCGAGCGGATGGCGACACGCCGCTTGAACGCGGGTTCCGTGCCGGCGGTGAGCGACAGATACATCGCGGCCGCCTTGGTCGGCCCGATCGTCACGCAGAGAAGCAATAGAATATCTATAGCATTCACGCAGAACCGCCTCCGTTCGCGAAGGCGGACCCTGCCTCAGCCAATGCCGAAACTATTATCCTGATTGTACCGAACTCGTAAAGAGAGAACGCGCGAAAGCGTGATGTGGACGAATAAAAACTGCTTAGTGTTCGACAGGGAGAATAAGAGAGACCCGCAAGGCGGCCCTGTCGGATGAGCCCCCTAGCCCTCCTCCTCCAAGGTCTCACCCTTGGCGACGCCACTTGCCGGGATGCGCGCGATGAGGCTGTCCAGCTTATCCGCTTCCTCAGCCGGCTTGTCGGTGCGGATGCGGCTGATGCGCGGAAAGCGCAGTGCCACACCGGATTTATGTCGGTTCGACGTCTGTGCCGCATCGAAGGCGATTTCTAGGACCAGGGATTTCTCAACCTCGCGCACCGGGCCGAAGCGCGCGATCGTATGACCGCGCACCCAGCGATCGATGAAAGCCAGTTCCTGATCGGTGATGCCGGAATAGGCCTTGCCGACCGGCACCAGCATCCCATCCTTTCGCCATAGTCCAAAAGTATAGTCGGAATAGATGCTGGACCGGCGGCCATGGCCGCGTTGCGCATACATCAGCACGGCGTCGATGGTCAGCGGCGCGCGCTTCCACTTCCACCAAGGGCCTTTCGGGCGTCCGGCGAGATAGGGGCTGTCGCCGCGCTTCAGCATCAGCCCTTCGATGCTCGCGGCCCTGGCGCCGAAGCGCAGCGCCGCCAAATCCTCCTGCCCCGCGAAGGGAATAAGCGCGGACAGGTCCATGCGCGGCGGTTGGTGGCGCGCGTACCAATCTTCCAACCGGACCCGCCGATCATCGAAGGTGAGGCCTCGAAGATCGTCGTCACCATCGAACAGAATGTCATACAGACGCACGCCGGCCGGAAAATCCTTCAGCATTTTCGGCCCCGGCGATTTGCGGTTCAGCCGCTGTTGCAGATCGCCGAAGGGTGCCACCTCACCATCGCGCATCACCAGCAATTCGCCGTCCAGCACGCCGTGGAAATCCATCGCCGCCAGAATCTCCGGAAAGCCGTGGGAGATATCCTCCGCCGTGCGGGTATAGAGCCGCCTGCCCTGCGCGGTCGCGACCAGCTGCACGCGAATACCGTCCCATTTCCATTCGGCGCGATAGCCAGCCCAGTCGAGCGCGGCGGCGTCCGCCTCCTCCAGCGGATGCGCCAGCATCGTCGGGCGGAAGACCGGCGCACCGGCCGCATCCGGCTTCGCGGCCCGGCCCGACAGCCAGTCGAACAAGGGGCCATAGGGCGGCGCCAAGCCGTGCCAGACCTCCTCGATATCATCGGCTGCCACACCCGCCATCTCACCCAGCGCGATCTTGGCGAGGCGCGCGGAAGCGCCGACCCGCAGACCCCCGGTGATGAGCTTCAGCAAAGCGAGACGCGCGGACGCGTCGCAGACATCCATCCATCCGGCCAGCACGGCAGGCAGGTCGCTTTTCGGCGTTTCGCTGAGGATCGCCACGACCTCGGACAGGCGTGGCGCCTGGCCTTCGCGGCTGCCCGGCCAGATCAGCGCCACCGTCTCGGCCAGATCGCCCACGTAATCATAGGACCAGGCGAACAGAGTCGGGTCCACGCGGTCGGTCGCGATCTGCCGGATCATCGCTGGCTTGGCGGCCGTAAAAGACAGGTCACCGGCGATGGCGGCCAGCGCATAGCCGCGATCGGGGTCCGGCGTATGGGTGAAATAGTCCCGCAGCAGCGCGAGTTTGGCGAGCCGGCCGGGCGTGAACACCAGCCGTTCCAGAAGGTCCGCGAAGGGCGTCATGCCTCGGCCTCCTCTTCGGAGGAAGTTTCCTCATCCTCATAGCCGATCAGGCTCAGCGCGCGGCCGCGAATCTGCCGCAGCGACAGCGCGTGGATCAGGGCTTCCTCGGCGCCATGGGTGACCCAGACTTCCGGTGCCCTTGTCTCCTCAACCGTTCGCAGCAGATCGTCCCAATCGGCATGGTCGCTAATGACCAATGGCAGTTCCACGCCGGCCATCTTGGCGCGCTGGCGCACGCGCATCCAGCCTGAGGCGCGGGCGATCAGCGGATCGTTCATGCGCCGCGACCAGCGATCGGCGGCGGCGGCGGGCGGCGCGATGACGATGGCGCCTTTAAGATCGTCCTTGCTCGCGCCCGTGGCGGGCAGCAGTGGACCCAGCGGCACGCCATGCGCCTCATACAGTGCGCAAAGCGCGGTCAGCGCGCCATGGATGAAAATCGGCCGCTCCCATCCGGCCTCGCGCAGCAGGGCGATGACGCGTTGCGCCTTGCCGAGCGAATAGGCGCCGACGATATGCGTGCGGTCGGGGAAGATTGTCAGGCTCTTGAGGAGTTTGGCAATTTCATGGGCCGGGTCCGGATGCCGAAATACCGGAAAGCCGAAGGTCGCTTCCGTCACGAAGACATCGCAGGTGACAGGCTCGAAGGGAGCGCAGGTCGGGTCGCGCTGCCGCTTGTAATCGCCGCTGACGACCGCGCGGCTGCCCTGCCAGTCCAGCACGATTTGCGCGGAGCCCAGAACATGCCCGGCGGGGACAAGGGTAATGTCGACGCCCTGATGGGTGAGCGGCGTGTGATAGTCGAGCGCTTGCTGCGTCTCCCCTGCCCGGCCTTCGCCCATCCGCACGCGCATGATGGCGAGTGTCGCCTCCGTCGCCAGCACGCTGCCATGGCCGGGCCGGGCGTGGTCGGAATGGCCATGGGTGATAACGGCGTGCGCGACCGACCGCAGCGGATCGATGAAGAAATCCCCCGGCTCGCAGTAGAGCCCTTGGGGCAGAACGCGCAGCCAGGTATCGGGGTGAGGTGCGGTCATGATCCCTGAAATATGGACCGCCGCGAGCCGGAAGCAATGCGGCCGGCGAACCCTGGACAATGCTCCCCACGCTTGCGAGCCTAAAGTGTGGCAGGTTTTGATAGAAAATTCGTCATCCGCGCACTTGTTGCGCGGACCCACCCGTCGCAGCGCCCAGACGGCCGCTTGCCTGCCCGCTTGGGTAGACCCGCGGAACAAGTCCGCGGGCGACAGATTTAGGGGCGATTCCGATCAGACTTGGCAGACCCTAATGCTCCACTCCCCGGAATCTCCAAGTACCGTTTGTCGTGACTTTCGAGGGATGCCGACCAAAAATTGCCCTTGTCACCATATCAAAAAGCTCTTGACCGTCGTTTGTGCAGCCTTGGCCTCCATGCGCTAGAGTTTCGCGCTTGTGCTCGGGCGCATTGCTGCTGGCAAAGAAAAATAGCGGCGTATTGTCGCCCCGAGCACGTAGACTATCCAACAACGCATAGCCTTCTTGGGGCCCCTCACGCCGGCCCATGTCCGAGATCATAGCGCCAAACGACTGCCTCGACAGTATGTTCAATGCATCTGTCGTGTCCTCAGACAGAACGAAACGAATCCCTACCGACTCCAATGCTTGCCGTTCGTAGATGTTGTTCATCGGGTTGTCATCAACCCAAAGAATCAAGGGATTATTCGCACCTTCCTGCACAAGATTTACGGCACTTTCAACGCTTCGGACAACATCTTCAATTTGAACATTTGTGGTAGTGGATCGGTCCTGGCTTTTGGTCTGTTTTGCCGCAGTTAGCGATGCGACCGCTGAAAGTCGCATCCTTTGTAATTCCAAGTAGTTTTCTTCTTTTTTAAGTCCCCGGGGGCAAAAAGTTGCCCTGCTCTAAAAGCAACGAGATAAGTAAACACAGCAAGAACAACATAGGGAAAGGAAATCAGAAAATATATGATGGGCAACTTCTCTGGCGGCGTCAGGGATGCCCCAGTGATAATTACCATGCATGCCAAGCCGTACACCAATACGATGAAAAGTGCGATTATGCCGAGAGGATTTCCCGACAGGCTTTTCGCGGTCGTACCAAAATCTTTTAGAAAATTGGAGCCGATCATGTGGTCACGCTACAGTTGGATTGCGCTATCTCTGGGAAAACGGATCGGACAGGCCCTTCGCCACCTTGGGCGGCGTGATTTTTGATCGTAATTTGCATTGGCTTGGAAATGAAGTTTTTTGATCCTTCCCTCCGGGAATTTTGCTGACTGTCGGTCAGCGCGAAAGGTTGAAGCTGCGCCCGTGCACCTTGGACCTACGGCAGCTAAGTTAGCATGTTAAGCCAGCCCGGCTTCCCGCCGCGCGCGTTTCATGAAGACGTCCAGATAGTCCTGCAGATCATTGACGCTTTCGGGCGAGAGGAAGACCGGCGCGGTGATCACCACCTCGCCTTCCGCCAGCCCGAACACCGCGCGGCGCAGGCCGATCTCCTCCGGCTTTTCCTCAGGCTCCGGCTCGGGCGCCGGCTGATCGAAACCGGCTTCCACGTCCAGCATCTGCCTTGTCTCTCGCCAGGCGCGCAAAGCCGTCTCGGCGGCCGGCGGGATGAAGCCTTGCGTGAGCAGGAAAGCGCGAATGCCGGCGTCGGACGCCCGCCCGCCGGGAAAACGCTGGTCGAGGTCCTGAAACAGATCCGGCCGGCCGGCGGCCTCGGTCAGGGCCGCCCGCCGCTCCGGCGAACCGGGCGGATGGGCGATGATGCGCAAGGCCAGGTCGCTCACCCGCAGCGCGTCACCGCGCCCGTCCATCAGCCCGAATTTCGACAGCGCGCCCAATACGGCGAGCGATTTGCCGTTTAGTCCGGAATAGCCCAGCCGCTCGGCCGCCACAGCGCGCGGAATTTCCGTCTGGTAGTCGCGTTTATAAACGCTGGCGACGCGACTGACCGCTTCCTTCAGGTTCAGTTGCGGGTAATTCGGGCTGCGGCTGCGCGACATTTTCTTTCCTATCCTAAAATGCCACAAACAACGGTGAGATGGCGTCTCATCGCCTCCCCAAAAGACATAAGCGTTTAAAAACGTCAATAACGTTATATTGGAGTTACATGAAAGTTAACGTCGGAAGGTTCCCGTCCGGCTGCGGCGAAGACAGCCGCCTGTGGATAAAATCCCGATCCCGGATTGCTGACTTGGGTTCCGCCCTTAATTCGCGCTATGTTCTCATGTGATGAGCGACAGCGCCGCCCGCGCCCCCGCGCGCCGAAGAAAATCCGCGAAACCAGTCGCTTCGGGGCTGTTGCCGCCATGTTTTACGGCCTGGTTCACGGCCCGAGGCTGGCTTGCCCGGCCGCATCAGCTTGAAGTTCTGTCTTTGCTCCAGTCAGGCCAGGATGTACTGCTGATCGCGCCGACCGGCGGCGGCAAAACCTTGTCCGGATTTCTGCCCAGCCTGGTGGACCTCGCCGTCGCGCGGCCCGAGGGATCGGGCATCCACACGATCTATGTCAGCCCGCTCAAGGCCTTGGCGACCGATATCGCGCGCAATCTGGCGGATCCGGTGGCGGAGATGGACCTGCCCATCCGCATCGAGACCCGCACCGGCGATACGCCGCAGAACCGGCGTCAACGCCAGCGCGAGACGCCGCCCGATATCCTGCTGACGACGCCGGAAAGCCTCGCCTTGCTGCTGAGCCAGGAGGATGCCCCTCACCTGTTCCGCGACCTCCGCTCCGTCATTATCGACGAAGTCCATGCGCTGGCCGGCATCAAGCGCGGCGATCTTCTCGCCCTCGGCCTTGCGCGCTTGGCCGTCATCGCGCCTGGTGCAAGGCGCATCGGCCTATCCGCCACCGTCGCGCACAAGCCTGAACTTGCGGCATATATCTCGGCCGACGGTCAGGGCGGCGGGCTGACCTTGCTGGAAGTGGCGGACCCCGCCCCGCCCGATCTGTCGATCATGCTGCCGGAAGGGCATCTGCCCTGGGCCGGCCATATGGGTCTGGCTGCCGCGCCCGATATCCTGGCGCGGGTGAAACAGGCCGGGCTCACCATCATCTTCGTCAATACCCGCGCCCAGGCCGAGCTGATGTTCCAGGATATCTGGCGCATCAATGAGGAGACGCTGCCGATCGCCATCCATCACGGCAGCCTGGACGTGGCGCAGCGGCGCAAGGTGGAGGCCGCGATGGCGGCAAGCAAGCTGCGCGCGGTCATCGCCACCGCCTCCCTCGACCTCGGCATCGACTGGGGCAGCGTCGATCAGGTCATTCAGGTCGGCGCGCCCAAAGGCGTGTCCCGCCTGCTGCAGCGCGTCGGCCGCGCCAATCACCGCATGGATGAGACGAGCCACGCCATCCTCGTCCCCGCCAACCGGTTTGAGGTGCTGGAATGCGAGGCCGCGCGGCAGGGTGTCGCGGCGCGGGAACTGGACGGTGACCCGCCGCGTCCCGGCGGGTTGGATGTGCTGGCGCAGCACCTGCTGGGCCTGGCCTGCGCTGGGCCGTTCCACCCCGACGCGGCCTTCTGGGAGATCACGCGCGCGGCGCCCTATGCGGCGCTGGACCGCGCCACCTTCGACGCCGTTCTCGGCTTCGTAGAGAATGGCGGCTACGCCCTGCAAGTCTATGAACGCTATCAGAAACTTTTTCGCGACTCGGAAGGCTTTGTGCATCTCCGGAACACGCGCATCGTGCGGCAATACCGGATGAATATCGGCACCATTGTCGAAGCGCCGATGATCCGCCTGCGCCTCTCGCGCGGCCCGGTTCTGGGGGAGGTCGAGGAATGGTTCGTCAGCCAGTTATCCGAGGGCGATACTTTCATGTTCGCCGGCCGGCTGCTGCGCTTCGTGCGGTTGCAGGAGACCTGGGCCGAAGTGGTGGACGGTGGCGGCGGCACGCCGAAAGTGCCGGCCTATCAGGGCGCGCGCATGCCGCTGACGACCGGCCTCGCCGCCCGCGTGCGCGCCATCATGAACGACCCGGCGCAGTGGGCTGCCTTCCCCGAGCCGGTGCAGGAATGGCTGAGCCTGCAACAGGCGCGGTCCGTTCTGCCGGGGCGCGATGACCTGTTGGTGGAGACCTTTCCGCGCCAGGACCTGTGGTATCTGGTCGCCTATTGCTTCGAAGGCCGCAACGCGCATCAGACGCTGGGCATGCTGCTGACGCGCCGGATGGAACGTCTCGGCATCGGGCCGCTGGGCTTCGTCGCGACCGATTACGTCATCGCCGTCTGGTCCGCCCATCCGCCGCGCGACATGGACGCGCTGTTTTCGGAAGACATGATGGGCGACGATCTGGAAAGCTGGATGGCGGAAAGCTCCATGCTGCGGCGGACCTTTCGCAATGTCGCGGTGATTTCCGGCCTGATCGACCGGCAGATGCCGGGCGCCGAACGGTCTCGCCGGCAGGTGACCGTCAATACCGACCTCATCTACAACGTGCTCCGTCGCCATCAGCCGGACCATATTCTGCTGCGCGCGACCTGGGAGGATGCGCGCGGCGGTCTGACCGATCTGGGCCGTGTCGCCGGCATGCTGCGCCGGGTGCGCGGAAAGGTCCGGCATGTGCCGCTGGATCGGGTGTCGCCCCTCGCCGTGCCCATCATCCTCGATGTCGGGCGGGAACGTGTGGCCGGTCAGGGTCAGGAAGATCTGCTGGCCGAGGCCGAAGCCCTTGTCAAAGAAGCGACAGGAGAAGAACATCCCGAGAACGTTCTTGCACAATCATCTCTCTCCGAATTGGGGTTCATCTGATTTATGAGCAGCCTGCCGAATGCCTGCCTGCAAGCCGCGATGTCATGAGCGCCGCCGCTCCGCTGCATATCGGGACCGAGCGTTTGATGCTCGATCCCTCAGGTGCCGTCTCATGGCCGTCCCGTAGCATGTTGATTTTATCCGATTTGCATCTGGAAAAAGGCTCGGCGGCGGCGGCGCGTGGCCGGCTATTGCCACCCTATGACACAAGATCAACATTGGATAATATGTCGCTGTTAATACGGCATTATTCACCAAAATACGTACTCTGTCTCGGCGATAGTTTTCATGACGCCGGCGGGGCTGAGAGGCTCGCCCCCGCCGATCAGGCAAGGCTGGCCGCCATGGCGCGCCAAACCAAATTCATCTGGGTTCTGGGCAATCATGACCCTAGTTTGCCGGCCTTCCTGCCGGGCGATATCTGCGTGGAATGGAGCGACGGGCCGTTCCGATTCCGCCATGAGGCGGGACCGACCACGGCGGGCGCGTTCGAGCTGTCCGGCCATTACCACCCCAAAGCGACGGTGCCGGTGCGCGGCGCCGCCGTCACCCGCCCCTGCTTCATCACGGACGGCCATAAGCGTCTGATCCTGCCGGCCTTCGGTGCCTATACCGGCGGGCTGGATGTCGCGGACCCTGCCATCGCAGGGCTGTTTCCGCGCGGCGCGCGCATCTTTCTGCTCGGCCAAGGGCGGCTGTTCCATTTCCCCATCGGCCGGGCGCGGGCTGGTGCCAGCGCTGGCGCGGCCGCATGAAGCCGGGCCTCGCCTTCCTGATCCTGGCGGTCGCAGCGGTGCTGGAAGCCGGTGGCGACGCCATCATCCGGCGCGGGCTGCATGCGGAGGGCCTGGCGCTGCGCCTGGGCCTGATCGTCGCCGGGGGGCTGGTGCTGACCGCCTATGGCGTCACCGTCAATCTGCCGCCCTGGGATTTCGGGCGGCTGCTCGGCGTCTATGTGGCTCTGTTCTTCGTCGTGGCGCAGGTCATCAACCGCTGCGCCTTCGGGGTCACGCCCACAGCGCCCGTTCTGCTGGGCGGCGGGCTGATCCTGTCAGGCGCGCTGGTCATGACCTTCTGGCGCGCCTGAGGGAGCAGATCTTACGGGTTGGCGGGCGGGGTGCCGACGATGATATCGACGCGACGGACTTCGATCTTGGACATCGGCACTTCCGGCTGAACCGGGCCCTTGGCCACCGCGCTGATGCGGTTCTTATCAACGCCATCGGCGATCAGCTGGGCCGTCACCGCGCTGGCACGCTCGGCATCGATATCGGCCGGCTCGACATAGTTATGGCCCGGAGGGGCGCCGTAGGCGACCAGGGTGACCGGATCGGTCGGGTTCGCCTGGGCGAATTTCGCGGCCGAAGCGACGACGGAATCGGCGCCATTCGCGAGGGTCGAGGTGACGGGCGCGAAAAAGATCGGGAAGCGCTGGCCGTTGCCCGGTGTCAGCGGCGGATTGAAGGCCGCGCAGGCAGTGACCGAAAGAAGCAGGGGGAGGCCGATGAGCCAGCGCATGGTCTTACCTATCAGGTTGACTTGATACGCTGGCTCTAAATCACGGCTGTTTCACCGTCAATTCAATGACGTAGGAAACGCTCTTAAAGGCTCAACGCCAATGCTGCGGGATCCAGACCTGACGGCCGCCGCGCCAGGCCCAATGACCCGGTATGAACTGCGCATAACCCGGACCGCCACGGCGATAATGACCGCCGACCCAGATATAGCGATAGCCGTCCCAGCGGTAGTGGCCGGGTTCCCAGATCATGCCCGGCGGCGGCGGGGGCGGACGACGCTCGAAGGGCGGCGGCGGCATGGGCGGATAGCCCTGCGCGTCAGCCGGGGCGATGCTGGCAATAGCGACGCCACCGGCAGCCAAGGCCAGGCCACCCAGACCAATGCGGCGCAGAAGCCCGCGCCGCGCGAGGGTTTTCGGATCGTTAATCATCGTCTCTCCTTAATGCTGAGGACTTCCTCGGACGGTCGTATGGAGCACGTCCGAGCAGGCAAAACGAGGGCAGGTTTGTTACGGAAATTGGGCTGTCAGCCCCTGCCCGCCGGTTTCAGCCGAGCCGGATCAGCGCCGCTTCCAACCTTGCTGCCTCAGCCTCGAAGGCGGCCAGACGGTCCCGATTTTCCTGCACCACTTCGGGCTTGGCGCGGGCGACGAAGCTCTCATTTGAGAGTTTGCTGCGCACCTTCTGCGCCTCGTCCAGCGCCTTGGCGCGTTCCTTTTCCAGCCGCGCGCGCTCGGCCGAGAGATCGATCAGGTCAGCGAGCGGGATGGCAATTGTAACAGAGCCCAGGATGGCCTGGGCAGAGCCCTTCGGCACCTCGCCCGCCAGCGGGCTGACCTCGGAGGCGCGGCCCATACGCCGGATCGGGTCGATCCAGCGCGCCGCGCGGCCGAGTTCCTCGGCGCTGGCGTCCTTCAGCAGAATGGGTGCCAGCACGGATGGCGCCACCCGCATTTCGGACCGCACGGCGCGGACTTCGGTGATCAGCCCGACCACCCAGTCCAGCTCGGCGCGGGCGGCGGCAGCCTCGGGCACCGCGACAGCCTCGGGCCAATTGGCCTTGATCAGCGTGCCTTCGGCGCCGAAGCCGAATTCGCCCCACAGCACTTCGGTCACATAGGGCATGGCCGGGTGCAGCAGCTTCAGGATAATGCCCAGCACATGGGCGGCCACCGCCCGCACCTCGGCCGCTTCCGGCGTGTCACCCTGGGCGAAGACGGGTTTCGCGAACTCGATGAACCAGTCGCAGAAACTGTTCCAGGTGAAGCGATAGCCTGCGGATGCGTAATCATCCAGCCGGTAGGATTCGAACGCGGTCGTCGCTTCCGCAATCGCGGTATTGGCGGTGTCCAAAATCCAGCGTGACAGAGGCAGCTTGACGCTTGCCGGATCAAAGTCCGCTACCGGCTTGACCTCGTTCATCTCCAGGAAGCGCGCGGCGTTCCACAGCTTGGTGACGAAGGACCGATAGCTTTCGACGACCGCCGGGCCAAGCTTCACGTCACGGCCGGGGCCGGTCAGCGCGCAGATGGTGAAGCGCAGCGCATCCGTGCCGTATTGATCGATCAATTCCAGAGGATCGATGACATTGCCTTTCGACTTCGACATCTTCTGGCCGCGCTCATCGCGCACCAGCCCGTGGATATAGATCGTCTTGAAGGGCACATCATCCATGGCGAAAAGGCCCATCATCATCATCCGGGCGACCCAGAAGAAGATGATGTCATGCGCCGTCACCAGCACGTCGGTCGGGTAATAGCGGGGCAGTTCCGGCGTCTGATCCGGCCAGCCGAGCGTCGAGAAAGGCCAAAGGCCGGAGCTGAACCAGGTGTCCAGCACGTCGTCGTCCTGCGCCAGCGGCTGGGCCTCGCCGTAATGCGCTAAGGCCTGGGCAGCGGCGCCCGCCTCATCCTCCGCCACGAAGACGACGCCGTCCGGTCCGTACCAGGCCGGAATGCGATGACCCCACCAAAGCTGGCGGCTGATGCACCAGGGCTCGATATCCCGCATCCAGGCGAAGAAGGTGTTTTCCCATTGTTTCGGGACAAACACCGTGCGCCCCTGCTCGACCGCCTCCACCGCGGGCTTGGCGAGGGTCGCGGCGTCGCAGAACCATTGTGTCGTCAGCAGCGGCTCGATCGGCACGCCGGAGCGGTCGCCATGCGGCACCTGATTGCGATGTTTCTCGACCTTGTCGAGGAGGTCCAGACGTTCGAGTTCCGCCACGATGGCCGCGCGCAGCTTGAAACGGTCTTCACCGGCCAGCGCCTGCAGGAAGCTGGGCTCCGCGACACCCGGCACAGCGCGCAGCTCGTCCGCGATCTCAGTGAGCGTGAAGGCCGCCTGACGGTCGAGGATGGAAGGCATCGGCAGGCTGTGGCGCTGGCCCACCGCGAAATCGTTGAAATCATGCGCGGGCGTGATTTTCACGGCACCCGTGCCCTTGGTCGGGTCCGAATGCTCATCCGCCACGATCGGGATCAGCCGGCCGACAAGCGGCAGGATGGCGAATTTGCCGATCAGATCCTGGTAGCGTTCGTCTTCCGGGTTCACCGCGACGGCGACGTCACCCGGCAGGGTCTCGGGCCGGGTGGTCGCGACGGTGATGAAGCGGCCGTCCTGACCCGCGATCGGATAGCGCAGATGCCACAGGCTGCCGTCCATCTCCTTACTCTCGACCTCAAGGTCGGAGATGGCGGATTGGAATTTCGGGTCCCAGTTCACCAAGCGGCGGTCGCGATAGATCAGACCCTTTGCATGCAGCATGACGAAGATGCGGCGCACGGCGCGCGTCAGGCCCGCATCCATCGTGAACCGCTCACGCGGCCAGTCGAGCGACGCGCCGAGGCGGCGCAGCTGGCGGGTGATGTTCCCGCCCGATTCGCCCTTCCACTGCCAGACGCGGTCCAGGAAAGCCTCGCGGCCCATCTCCTTGCGGGTCTTGCCTTCGGTCGCCAGCAGACGCTCGACCACCATCTGGGTCGCGATGCCGGCATGGTCCGTGCCCGGCTGCCACAGCGCGTCGCGCCCGGTCATCCGCCGATAGCGGATCAGGCTGTCCTGCACCGTGAAGGTCAGCGCGTGCCCCATATGCAGGCTGCCCGTGACATTGGGCGGCGGGATCATGACCGTGAAGGGGGTCGCGTCGGAGGTTGGATCGGCGGCGAAGGCGCCGCTTTCTTCCCAGGTTTTATACAGCCGGGCTTCGGCTTCGGCGGGGGCGAATGTCTTGTCGAGCATGCCCTGACCTAGCGGAGACTGCGCGCCTCATAAAGAGGGGGAAATGCGGGGCACCCGCGATGTAACGCTGTCAGAGCGGGGATGACGAAGTCAGTGGAGGCACACCTTCTTTATCGTCGCCCGCGGCCTGTCCGGCCGAGCTTCATGCCGCGGGTCTACCCGTTCAGGCGCCCAAACGCCATCAGGGCGCCGCGGCGGGTAGTTCCCCGGCATGAAGCCGGGGATGACGAGTTCCGTAGAGGCGCACCTTCTCTATCGTCGCCTGCGGACTGCCACCCTCAGTCGCCCGCCAACTCCAATCCTGTCGCCCGCGGCTTCATGCCGCGGGTCTACCCGTTCGGGCGTCTAAACGGCGTCAGGGCGCCGCAGCGGGTAGGTCCCCGGCACGAAGCCGGGGATGACGAGTTCTGTAGAGGCGCGCGTTCTTTGGATGACTATGAAGAAGGGTTCAAACCACCTTATCGGTCGTCGGATCGATCAGATGCATATTGTTCATATCGACGGACAGGTGAAGCTTCGACCCCGGACCCACTTCGACCAGCGGGTCGATACGGGCGCAGAAGGGCAAGGTCGTCACGTCGCGGCTGGCGGTGTCCCCTTCCAGGAAGAAATAGATCACCGTCTCCATGCCCATCGGCTCGGTGATGTCGATATCGACACCCACCGTCGCGAAGCCGGGGCGGTTGTCGCCGGTATAGACGGGCAAATGTTCCGGGCGGATGCCGAAGATCATCTCCTTGCCGGCATAGGGTGCATAACGGCTGACGCGCTCGGCGGGAACGGGCAGGTTGACGCCGTTGGTCAGCTGCACGGTCAGGCCCTCGGCTGTTTTCACCAGCGTGCAGGGGATGAAATTCATCCCCGGGCTGCCGATGAACCCGGCGACGAAGCGGGTTTCCGGGTGATGATACAGTTCCTGCGGCGGGCCGACCTGCTCGATCAGCCCCTGATTCATGACGACGACCCGATCGGCCAGCGTCATGGCTTCCACCTGATCATGCGTCACATAGACCGTCGTCGTCTTGACGGTGTTATGGACCTTCTTGATTTCGGTGCGCATCTGCACGCGGAGCTTGGCGTCGAGGTTGGACAGCGGCTCGTCGAACAGGAAGACCTTCGGGTTGCGCACGATGGCGCGGCCCATGGCAACGCGCTGGCGCTGGCCGCCGGACAGCGCGCGGGGCTTGCGCTGCAGCAGCGGCGTCAGATGCAGGATGCGGGCGGCGTCCTCGACGCGGCGCTTGATGTCTTCCTTGGGGAACTTCCGCAGCTTCAGGCCGAAGGCCATGTTGTCGTAGACCGACATATGCGGATAGAGCGCGTAGTTCTGGAAGACCATGGCGATGTCACGGTCGCGCGGCGGCACGTCATTGACGACGCGACCGCCAATGTCGATCTCGCCGCCTGAAATCTCTTCCAGTCCCGCGATCATGCGCAGCGTGGTCGATTTGCCGCAGCCCGAGGGGCCGACGAGGACGACGAATTCGCCGTCCTTAATCTCAAGATTGATACCCTTAACGGCCAGCGCATCGCTGCCTTCATAGGTCTTCTTGAGGGTTCTGATCGAAACTTGAGCCATTAATCCGTTTCCCCGCTGGTCTGAATACGCCTAACGTCTGCCGCGCAAAGCTAGCTTGCAAGCCGCTTTTTTGTTTTTACTGTACCAAGATTAGCTTGATCGGGCGGGTAAGGCCATAGTCTTGATGGCGGGCTCTCGCATTTGGGTTGTGACGGTATCGTAGGTTGAAAATCCCGCGCGGCCGGCCGAGCATGGCAGAGGGTTGGACCAGCCCCCCGAACACAGAGAGCAGACGCCCATGGCAGACGCAGCCCCTTCCCGCTCGCCCATCCGCACCAGCCTGATCGGCTATGGCTATGTCGGCCGCACCTTCCACGCGCCCCTTCTCCTGGCCGTGCCGGGACTGGCGCTGACGGTGATCGGCTCCAGCCAGACAGCGGATGTCGTGCATGAAACCGCGCCCGATACGGTGGTCATCGCGGACCCCGTGGCGGCCGCGACCGCTCCGGATATCGATCTGGTGGTCATCGCTACGCCCAATGACAGTCACGCGCGGCTGGCCATCGCTGCGCTGGAGGCCGGCAAGCATGTGGTGATCGATAAGCCCTTCACGGTCTCATTGGGGGAAGCGCGCGCCGTCGCGGCGGCGGCCGAAAAATCCGGCAGGATTTTATCCGTCTTCCAGAACCGCCGTTTCGACAGCGATTTCCTAACCGCCGAGGCTGCCATCGCCGGCGGAAGGCTAGGCCGGCTGGTGCAGTTCGAAAGCCGTATCGAT
Source organism: Acidisoma cellulosilyticum (assembly GCF_020621385.1). Taxonomy (GTDB): domain Bacteria; phylum Pseudomonadota; class Alphaproteobacteria; order Acetobacterales; family Acetobacteraceae; genus Acidisoma; species Acidisoma cellulosilyticum. The sequence continues at coordinate 27,830 of NZ_JAESVA010000002.1, forward strand.
CGCTACCGGCCGCAGACGCAGGACCGCTGGCGCGAACGTCCTGGCGCCGGCACCGGCCTGTGGTTCGATCTCGGCTCGCACCTTGCCGATCAGGCGCTGAAGCTGTTCGGCATTCCCGACAGTGTCGATGTGCATACCGCCAGCCAGCGTGCGGAAGGGACCGCGCCCGACTGGTTCCATGCCGTGCTGACCTATCGCGGATTGCATGTGATCCTGGGCGCCGGCTGTCTTGTCTCGGGCGGCACCAATCGCTTCACCCTGCACGGCACCGAGGCGAGCTTCGTCAAATCCGGCGTCGATGTGCAGGAGACGCAATTGCGTCAGGGCATGGTGCCGGGCGATCTGGACTGGGGCATCGATCTTGATGCCGCGACGCTGATCGACGGCGCGACCGCCGAGCCCGAAATCATGGCCGCCGTCGACGGCGACTATCGCCGCTATTACGAAGGTGTGCGCGATGCGATTCTGGGCAGCGGTCTGAACCCGGTGCCGCCGGCCGAGGCCTTGGCTTTGATGGCGCTGATCGAAGCGGGGGAGCAGTCGGCCGCCACCGGTCGCGCTCTGCCGCTCTCCCTCACCCAGGCCGAGATTGCGGCGTTCCAGGCGGCAAGGGCGATATGACGCTGCCCTTGTCCGATCTGCCGGCGCAAAACACGGAGCGCCCTCACCCGGATCGCCGCGCGCCATTGGTCGTGATCGACTTGCAAACAGACATGTTCAGCGGTGCGACGCAGCCGCCTTTGCATGATGCGGATGGGCTGCTGGCGCGCGCGCATGCGGCCATCGCCTGGGCAAGGCGTGACGGACGCCCCATCGCCTTCATCCGGCATGATGGCCCACCTGACGATGCGCTGGCACCCGAAGCGCCAGGATGGCCGATATGGCCCGCTTTGGGCCAAGCGGCGGACGAGCCGACCTTCAGCAAGAATGAACTCGATGCCTTCAGCAACCCGGCTTTCGCTGCCTGGGTCGCCGAACAGGGCGCAGCCAGCGTCATCCTTCTCGGGGCGCAAACCGATTATTGCGTCGGCGCGACGACAAGGGCTGGTCTGGCGCTTGGCCTGGCCGTCACGGTCGTCGGCGACGCGCATAGCACCTGGGATAGCGAGACCGAAGCGGCGGCCGCGATTATCGCGCGGCATAACGCTGAATTTCTGGACAAGGGCGCCGCGGTCATCACGACGGCGCGGCTGACGCAAAGCCAGGATCGACGCTGATCACGCGATCCACATAGCGCGCGAGCACAGCGACATCGTTGCCCTCGCCGCGCGCCGCGATGACCTGATCCGGGCGGATCAGCACCCAGCCGGGCCCAGACAGGTGATAGCGCTTGCGGATGGCCTGATCGGGGTCGGTCGCCGCATCGAAGCGAAGCACGTCGATCGCGCTGGTCGCGGCTTCCGGCACGCCGGACAAATCGATCGTCCCGCCGTCATCCTCGAAGACGAGAAGGGAATGCCGCTCGCCGGAAATCGACGGCCATAGGCTGCGGCTTTCGCCCGTCGCCGCATCCGTCCAGGTCGCGTCCAGCGCCCTGGTGCCGACATCGCCGCGCTTCGGCCGGCGCCCCGGCTCACCCAGCGCCACCAACGGGCCGTCGTGATAGGTGATGGAGGTTTCGGACAGTTGCACCTGAATCATCTTCTGCACGGCGGGCAGCTTGCCGACGACCGTCATCGCCAGATCGCGCACCGTATCGATCAGAAGCCCGCCCCGGAAGGCCATGTGCTGCCGTTGTGTCGATTCGTCCACGACAGCGCGCGCGGCCGGGCGCCGCTCGGCCTCGTAACTATCCAGCAGCACATCCGGGTCGCCGCGACCCTGGATGACATAGGCCAGCTTCCAGCCGAGATTGACCGCATCCTGGATGCCCGTATTCATCCCCTGCCCGCCGGCGGGGCTATGGATATGCGCGGCATCGCCCGCCACGAAACAACGGCCTTTCCGGTAATGCGAGGCCAGCCGTTCATTGATGTGAAAGACCGACAGCCAGGTCGGGTCGCGCAGCGTCGCACCCGGCCGGAAATGCCGGTCCATCTTCTCCTGCAATTCGGCCAGGCTGGTCGGCTCATCGCTGCTGGGGCCGCTGTCACGCATCGTGAAGATGCGCCAGACGCCCTCCTCGAAGGGGAACAGCGCGACCGTGCCGCCGTCATGCCACCAGATGTACAGGCTGCGATCATCCAGATCGCCGCCGTCGATTTTGACGTCGCCGAGCAGAAAGGTCTGCGGCTCGGTCAGCCCCTCGAATTCCGCGCCGATGGCGTGCCGCACGACGCTGCGCGCGCCGTCGCAGCCCAGGACGTAGCGCGTGCGGCTTGTGCTCTCGACACCGTCGGTGCTGCGCAGAATGCCGGTGACGCCTGCCTCATCCTGGGTGACGCTTGTCAGTTCGATACCGCGCTCGACAGTAACGCCAAGTTCGGCCAGCCGCTCGCGCAGCTTCCGTTCGGTGCCGGCCTGTGACAGCAGAATGGGAAAGGGAAAGGCGCTGTCGATCCCGTCACCCACCACGATCTGCCCCAATTCCCGGTGCCCGTCGCCGACGCGCACGGCATGCATCTGCCGGCCGGTGGCCAGGAACCTGTCGACGATCCCCATGCCCTGCAGCGCCTCCAGCGTCGCGCTCCAGATCACCAGCGCCTTGGAGACCGCTGCGGGTTCGGTCAGTTTATCGATGATACGAACGGAGACGCCGAAGCGGCGAAGCGTGATGGCAAGCGCCAGGCCAGTCGGGCCGGCGCCGACGATCAGAACATCCTGATCCATGACCTTGTCTTCCCTAACATCCGTCAGCGGCAATTGGCGAGGCGGGCGCGCTGCGGAAACCGCAGATCGAGATAAATTCAGAAGATTTATGGATCGGATAAAACAATAATTGCCGAACTGACACAAGTCCAGCGCCGGTCAGGCGCTGCCGCCAAGGCGCGGCGGCGCGGCACCGGTCATGAAAGACGCCAGGAAGACCTTGCCGAGCAGATGCTTGGTCTCCGGCGCGTCCAGCCGCATGCCGCCCAGGCGGACGGCGCGTTCAAACGCTTCGGCGCTGGGGGCCGAGAGATTACGATCCTCAAGCGGCCCGAGCGCCGCGAAGGCCGCACTGAGCAGCACGCCGGCGTAATACAGACGCACCAAGGCGCGGGCGAGTGCCAGCCGCGTCGGGTCGATACGTTCCGGCCAATGGGCGCTGGCCGCTTGTTTCAGAAGCTCTGCACAAGCCGGATCGGGCGCGAAATTGTCGAGCGCGATCGCGATATCGATATGCGGATCGTTGAGATAGGCGGATTCCCAATCGATCAGCCAAAGCCGCGAACCATCGAACAGCAGGTTATGCGGCAGCAGATCGTTATGGCTCGCGACACCCCATTCGAACCCGGCCCGATAGGCCTCGCTGACGCGCGCCAGACGCGCGCTCGTCCTATCCAGAATACCAGGGGCAAACAGGCCGGTACTGCAAAGATAGGTCCAAAGACGGCCGACCATGTCCGTGTAATCGACGAAATGGGGAAAGGCCGGCACGGCCTGAAGGCGGGCGATCAGCCCGCCGATCCCTTGGGCGAAACCGGCGCTGCCGCCCGGATAGGTGTTGAGCGGTTTTGCGTCGATGAAATCCATGACCGCGACGCCGAGCGTTTCGTTCGTGTAGTAAAGCCGGGGGGCCAGCCCTTCTTGCGCGGCCCGCGTCATGGACTCGTATTGATGGGGGTTGCGCAGCGGACTGCGTTCGCCTTCCACGCGCACGACAAAGCGCTGGTCGCCCCGGTCGACGCGGAAGGGAAAGGCGGTGGAAGCCCCGCCCTGCAGGGGCTCGATCGCATCGGCCTGCGCGGAGCCGAAGGCCGCGATCAGCGCCGCGCGCAGACGCTCCTGCACCTGGGGGTCATCAATGCTCACCGCTTATGCGCGACCGCGAGGCCGGCGGCGGCGGCCATCAGCATGCCGCCCGAAAGCCGGTTGCGCAGGCGGGCGTGGCGCGACAGCAGGCGCCGCGCGCGGCCGGCCGCTATTGCCCAGCCGGAATCCATGATCCCGATGATGACGAGGAAGGTCAGGGCCAGCAGCGCCACCTGCGGCAGCACGGCATGGTGGGCCGCAATGAACTGCGGAAACAGCGCGCCCAGAAACAGCAGCACCTTGGGGTTGGTGAGCGACACCGCCGCCGCCCTTGGCAGCATGGAACGCAGGGGGATTTTCGCCCCGGCATGAACCCGGCTGAGATCCACCGCCGGCGCGCGCCACTGCCGGTAGCCGAGATAAAGCAGATAGACCACGCCGACCCAGCGCAGCAGGGTGAACCAGACGCCCATGCTTTCGAGCAAGGCTGTCAGGCCGAGGGAGACGGCGATGAGCTGGATCACCTGGGCCGAAACGGTGCCGGCGACCGTCGCCAGACCGTAGCGCACGCCATGGGCGACGCTATTGGCGACGATCAGCGCGACATTCGGCCCCGGAATGCAGCCGAGGATGAGGGTGACGCCGACAAATCCGCAATAGAGATGCCAGTCCATCGCCACCCCCAAAGGTTTCTCCGGAGAAAGCTAGACCGCTGTAGGCAGTTTCGCCAGAGGGAAGACTGGTTTGCCCGAGGGAAGACAGGGCAAAGGCCCGGAAAACCCGGTGTCAGCCGGCCTTGACCTCGGCCCAGGTGCGGTCGACGGCGCGGGTCGCACGCTCCACCACCAGGCTGACTTCCTCATCGGAAATCACCAGCGGCGGGGCCAGCACCATGGTGTCGCGGCAGGCGCGCATCACCAGCCCCTCATCGGTCGCGAAATTACGGCAGGTGAGGCCGACTTTTCGCGCCGAAGGATAGGCTTTGTGGCCGGCTCTATCCTCCGCGAGTTCCATTGCGATCATCAAACCCTTGCCCCGGATTTCGCTGACCAGCGGATGGTCGCCGAGCGAAGCGCGCAGGCCGTCGAGCAGTTTCGCCCCCTGCCGTTCCGCTGCCCCGACAAGGTTCTGGCTGTCGATGACGTCGAGATTGGCAAGCGCCACCGCGCAGGCCACCGGATGCCCGGAATAGGTGAAGCCGTGATAGAATTCGCCGCCCTGCTCGATGAAGGTCTCGGCCACACGATCGCCCACGAACAAGGCCGATAGCGGCACATAGCCCGAGGTGATGCCCTTGGCGGTCGTCATCAGGTCCGGCTGGATGCCATAGACGTCGGACCCGAACATGCTGCCGAGGCGGCCATAGCCGCAGATGACCTCGTCCGCGATCAGCAGGATATCGTTCTCGCGGCAGATGCGCTGGATTTCCGGCCAGTAATTGTCGGGCGGGATGATGACGCCGCCGGCCCCCTGAATGGGCTCGCCGATGAAGGCCGCGATCTTATCGGCGCCGACCTGCTGGATATAGGTCTCCAGGCTCAACGCGGCTTTCAGGCCGAATTCCTCCGGCGACAGATCGCCCGCGTCGCGCCAGGTATAGGGCGTCATGACCTGATGGAAATCGGGCAGGTCGCCCGCCTGCTTATGCATGTCCTTCATGCCGCCCACGGACGCGCCGGCGATGGTGGAGCCGTGATAGCCGTATTCGCGACTGACGATGATGCGCTTCTCGGGCTTGCCCTGCAGCTTCCAGAATTGGCGCGCGATGCGCAGCGCGCTGTCGACGGCTTCCGAACCGGATGACGCATAGAAAACGTGGTTCAGCCCGGCGGGCGAAATCCGCGCCAAGCGCTCGGACAAGGCGGCGACCGCCGGTGTCGTGCTGTTGAAGAAGCAGTTGTAATAGGGAAGTGTCGCCATCTGGCGCGCGGCGGCTTCCACCAGAGACGGCTGGCTGTAGCCGGCATTGACGCACCACAGGCCCGCCATGCCGTCCAGCATGCGGTGCCCGTCACCGTCCCAGATCCACACGCCTTCCGCGCGGGTGATGACGCGCACGCGCCCTTCATGCAGCGACTTGTGGTCGGTGAAGGGATGGAAGTGATGCGCGTTATCGACGGCGCGGAGATGGTCGATGTCGTTCGGAATGTCGAGCATGGTGCGATGCTTTCTAACGATCAGAAATTTTTGCTTCTTTTTTCCAAAAGAAGCGCTGTTTTAAAACGCCAGCCGGTCGCGCAGACCGTACCACCAGGCGCCGAGCACGGTCAGCGGAACGCGGAGGCGCTGTCCGCCCGGAAACGGGAAGTAAGGGAGTGCGGCGAAGGTATCGAAACGCGCCATGCGGCCCTGCACGGCCTCGCCCAGCAGACGCCCGAGCAGATGCGTCGTCGTCACGCCATGGCCGCTATCGCCATGGCTGAACAGCACATTCGGCGACAGCCGCCCGACATGGGGCACGCGCGTCATCGTCAGCGCGAAATTGCCGCTCCAGGCGAAATCGAGCGTCACGCCGCGCAGTTCGGGAAAGGTCCTGTCCAGATGCGGGCGGATCTTGCCCTCGATACTGGCCGGGTCGGTGCCGCCATAGACGATGCCGCCGCCGAACAGCAGCCGGTGATCGGCCGTGCGGCGGTAATAGTCGAGGATATAGTTGCAGTCCTCGACGCAGAAATTCCTCGTAAGAAGGCTGTCGAGCAATTTGGGATCAAGCGGTGCGGTCGCCACCACCTGGGTCGAGACCGGCATGATCTTGTTGGTGAGTTCCGGCACGGCGTCACCCAGATAGGCATTGCCGCAGACGAGCACGGTTTTGGCGATCACCCGCCCGCGATCGGTGCTGACCGTCACCGATGACCCGTCATCCGCAATACCCGTGACCGGGCTGTCCTCATGGATCACGGCACCGAGGGATTCCGCCGCTGCTGCCTCACCCAGAACAAGGTTGAGCGGATGCAGATGCCCGGCGCGATGATCGATCATCCCGCCGCAATAGATACGGGTGCGCGCGATGTCCTGGGAGGCCTGACGGCCGACCATTTCCAGCCCGTTATGGCCGTGCTTCTCCCAGACGCGCTTCTGATGCTCCAGCTCCCGCATCTGGCGCTCGGTCAGCGCCGCGAAATAGCCGCCGGGCACAAGGTCGCACTGAATGTCGTATGTCGCCACGCGCTCGCGGATGATGTCGCCACCTTCCAGCGCCATGACGCCCAGGGCTTTGGCGGCCGTGGCGCCGTAGCGGGATTCGATCACGCCCAGATCCCGGCTATAGCCATTGACGATCTGCCCGCCGTTGCGGCCCGACGCGCCCCAGCCGATTTGCTTGCCCTCCAGCACCACCGCCCGAATGCCGGCCTCCGCCAGGGTCAATGCGGCCGAGATGCCGGTGAAACCGGCACCGATGATGCAGACATCCGCCCGCACGTCGCCCACCAGCGGCGGGCGCAGCGGTGCCGGGTTCCGTGTCGCCGCGTAATAGGACGGCGCATGCGCGGCCCGCGCCGGGACGGACATGGTCAGGCGGTCCTGAGATAGGCGTCATACTCGAATTCCGTGACATGCTCACGGAACTCCGCAATCTCCTGCCGCTTCACGCAGGCAAAGACGTGCTGATAACGCTTGCCGAAGGCTTTTTCGATGAAGGGCGAAGCCTCGAACCGCGCCAAGGCCTCGTCCCAGGTGGCGGGCAGCGTCTCAGCGCCGGACTGGCTATGCTCGCCGCCCATGGGCTCGGGCGGCTCGGCCGCCGTCTCCAGCCCGTGCAGAGCGGCGGAGAGAATGATGGCGAGCGTCAGATAGGGGTTGGTGTCGGTGCCCGCCACGCGATGCTCCACGCGTGTGGCGAGGCCAGCCTCGATCACGCGGATGGCGGCCGTGCGGTTGTCGATGCCCCAGGACAGGCGCGTGGGCGCGTGGGTCGCGGGCGTCAGCCGGCGATAGGAATTGGCGTGCGGGGCCAGGACCAGCATGCTGTCCTTCATCGTGTTCAGCATCCCGCCCACGACCTGGCGCAGCTTGCCGCCGGCCTCGTGCCCGTCGGCCACGAAGATATTGGCGCCCGCGCGGTCCAGCAGGCTGAGATGGGTATGCATGCCGCAGCCCGCGAGCCCGCCATAGGGCTTGGCCATGAAGGTCGCGTCCATGCCGTGGCGGCGCGCCGCCCCTTTGACGATGCGCTTCATCATCACGGTCCAGTCGGCCGCGCGCACCACATCATCGGTATGGGTGAAGTTCAGCTCATACTGATCCGGCCCGTTTTCGCGCACCATGCCGTCCAGCGGGATATTCTGTTCATTGGCGTAGCGCGCGATGTCAGCGAAGATCGCGTCATAGGCATGCAACTCGTCCAGGCTCAGCACATTCTGCGCCCAGCCCTTCCAGCCCTCCGCGTCCGCGCCGTAGGGGCGCGGCTTGGCGCCGGCCAGCTCCTCCGGCTGGATGAAATAGAATTCCAGCTCGGTCGCGACGACAGGCGTCAGCCCTGCCAGCTTGAAGCGTTCCAGCACGTTTTCCAGCACCGTGCGCGGATCGGCGAAATAAGGGCTGCCGTCGGTATCGACCATGCGCAGCATGACCTGGGTCGCCCGGCGGGACAGCCAGGAGATCGGCAGGACCGAGCCCTCGACCGGCTTGCACAGCCCATCCGGATCGCCGGTGCCCCAGGCGAGCCCCGCCTCATCCGCGTCGCGGCCCCAGATATCCTGGGCGAAGACCGAGCGCGGGATCAGCACGCCCTTGTCGCTGACATCGGAGAGTTTCTCGGCCGGCACCCATTTGCCACGCGGCACGCCGTTTCCGTCGACGACGAAGGCTTCGACGATCGCGCCACCCTCCGACTTCTTCGACTTTCCACCGACCGTGACGCGCGGGAGCACCGTCATAACTCTCTCCGTTTTTGCTTTGCCTATTACAGCGCAATGTGATCACATTGAGCAAGCGGCAATCCCTGTCATCGCGCGGAATCGCTGTTAAAGAGATCGACATGACTGACGACGCCCCCAAGCTGACCATGCCTGCCCGCTCAGCCGGAGAGACGATCCATCAATGGGTCTTTCGTGGCTTGCGGCGCGCGATCATGTCCGGCGCCTTTCCGCCGGGCCAGGCAGTCACCATCCGCGGTCTGGCGGAGGCGATGGAGGTCAGCGCCATGCCGGTGCGGGAGGCGCTGCGGCGCCTGGTCGCCGAACGCGCGCTGACGCTGCTCGACAATCGCCGCGTGCGCGTGCCGCAGATGACGCCTGAGCGGTTCGAGGAACTTTATGCGGCGCGCACGGCGCTGGAGGTGGAGGCCGCGTCCCGCGCCCTGCCGCTGGTGGATGCCGCGCGTCTGGAAAAGCTTCGCGCCATCGACCAGACGATCAATGCGGCGATCCTATCGGGGGATTCCGAAACCGTCGTCGCGCAGAATTTTCTGTTCCATTTAACGCTCTACAGCGCGCGTCGGGACAGCGTGCTGGTGCCCTTGATCGAATCCGTCTGGCTGCAGACGGGGCCTTTCATGCGCGCGGCCCTGGAAGCCTTCCCGACGGCGGCGGATGGCTATGACTATCATCTGGCGGCGCTGGACGCGATCGCGGCGGGGGATGAGGCCGCACTGCGCCAGGCGATTGCGCATGATATCCGCACCGGCATCGGGCATCTCGCCTTGTCCGGCAAGCTGATCGCGGTCGCGGCCTGACGTGAGACGCGCGATGCCGCCCGCCCAGGGTTGCGGCTAAACGCCATGGGCAGCCGTCAGGCTGCCGCCTATGTGATCACAATGGCTAACAGATTCAGATAAGGTTAGGGGTTCCGATGCGCAGGCCGGTGATTGGATTTGTATGCGACGTGACCGCGGTGTCGGGCCATCCGGCGCATCTGGTCGTGGAGAAATACATCTCGGCCGTAGCGGCGGGCGCGAATGCGCAGGCCATTCTGTTGCCCGGCCGACTTTCGGATATCGACGGCAATCCGCTGCCGCAATCCGTCGACTATGCCGAGATTCTGGAGCTGGTGGATGGCATCTTCCTGCCCGGCAGCCCGTCCAATGTGGCCCCTGCCCTGTATGGCCGCCCGCCGGAAGACCAGGTTCTGCCGGCTGACCCCAATCGTGATGCGCTGTCCATCGGCCTGATCCGCGCGGCTTTCGAGGCCGGCGTGCCGATGCTGGGCGTCTGCCGTGGCTGCCAGGAGATGAATGTCGCCTTCGGCGGCACGCTGCATCCGAAGCTGCATGAGGTCAGCACGGGCGAGCTTGACCATCGCTACCAGAAAGACCTGCCGATCCCGGAACAATACGCCCCCGTGCATCAGGTGGCGCTGGAACCCGGCGGCGTCTTTTCTGGCTGGGTCGGTGGCGACACCAGCTGGCGGGTGAATTCCCTGCACGAGCAGGGCGTCGACCGGCTGGCGCCGGGCCTGGTGGTCGAAGCCCGCGCGCCGGACGGTGTGGTGGAAGCCTTCCGCCATCCGGGTGCGAAGACCTTCACCACCGCCATCCAGTGGCATCCGGAATGGCGGTTCGGCGAGGATAATCTGTCCAGCGCGATCTTCCGTGAATTTGGCGCCGCCGCGCGGGCGCGTATGGAGATCCGCCGCGCCCGCTGAACTGTGCTTGGCGTTTCGGCCGGCGGCGTCCATGCTCAAGTGGGGGGGCAAGGGCGCTGCCGTTCGCGACCTGAGCCAGAGTTTTCGGAGGATTGCATGCGCGCGTCTCATCTCGCTGTCGCCGCCCTCACCGGTCTGCTCGCCTGGAGATTTGACGCTGCGGCGGCCACGACAATCCATCGCGCGCGGGGCAGTATCCTGTCCGTCTCGCCGCAACAGATCGTGGTCAGCAGCCTGACCGGTGACAGCCGCACATTCGCGATCACGCCCCAGACCCGCTATGCGACGGAGAGAAAGCTCGCACTCTCCGCCATCCAGCCCGGCAGCTACATCGGCAGCGCGGCCATTCCGGGCGGCAACGGCACCCTGACCGCGCTGGAAGTGACGGTCTTTCCGCCGAGCATGAAGGGCGCGGGCGAAGGCCATCGCGACTGGGATCTGGCACCGCATAGCTCGATGACGAACGGCACCGTCGGTGCCCTGAAGCAGGCCAATGGCGATGTTCTGACGGTCACCTATCATGGCGGCACCCAGATCATCGTCGTGCCGCCCGGCACCCCCATCGTCGCGCCCGGACCGGGCAATTACGATGCGCTGCAGCCGGGCATGAAGGTGATCGTCTTCCCCAGCCCGAAGGACCCGAAGGTCGCCGACCGCATCGCCTATGGCGAGGACGGTCTGACCCCGCCCCAGTAAACGGCGGGGTTGCTAAGGTAGCGGGCTTTTAGATAATTGGTGATCCGCGTGCTTGTCGCGCGGACTGCGCCCCCCATTCCGTCGTGCGCGGGCCTGGACCCGCGCATCTACCCGTTTGTGCAGGCAAGTGGCCGTCTGGGCGCCGCTGCGGGTGGGTCCGCGCAACAAGTGCGCGGATGACGAATTTTGGATGAAATCCAACGGACTCTAAGCCTCGCAGGCGCAGTTCTCGGCCGGGCGGTTGCGTCCGCCGATAAAGACGAGGCCAAACCCCACCGCCGCCAGAATGCCGCCCGCGATGGGAACCGCCGCATAGCCGAGACCAAGGCTGAGAACGCCGCCGCCGATCGCGGCCCCCAGCGCATTGCCGAGGTTGAAGGCCCCGATATTGATGGAGGAGGCAAGCGCCGGTGCGTCCGCCGCCGCCGCCATTACCCGCGCCTGCACGGCCGGCACGATGGCGAAGGTCGCGACGCCCCACAGCAGCAGGCCGACGGCCGCCCCCAGATGCGTCGCCATGGCAAAGGGCAGCGCCAGCATGATGAGCGCCATCAGACCCATGAAGACCTTGGCCGAACCGTCCAGCGACCAATCGGCCAGCCGGCCGCCCAATAGATTGCCGATGGTGAAGCCGATCCCGATGAGGACGAGGCTGAGCGTCACGAAACCGCCCGAGGCATGGGTCAGGCTTGTCAAGGTCGGCGCTACATAGGTGTAGAGCGTGAACATCGCCCCCGCGCCCATCACCGTCGTGCCCATGGCCCGCAGCACGGCCGGGCGCGCCAGCACGCCGAGTTCGCGCAGCAGGTCGGGCTTCTCGCCCCGCTCCCCCGCCGGTAGCGCGCGCACCAGACTGGCGATGGTGATGAGGCCGAGCAGCGCCGTCACGCCGAAGGCCGCACGCCAGCCGATCTGCTGGCCCAGCCAGGTCGCGGCCGGCACGCCGCCGACATTGGCGATGGTCAGCCCCATGAACATGGTGGAGACCGCCTGCACGCGCTTTTCCGGCCGCACCAGACTGCCGGCGACGATCACGCCGAGGCCGAAAAAGGCGCCGTGGTTCATGCTGGTGATCAGCCGCGCCACGAGCAGGAAGCCGTAGCCGGGCGCGATCGCCGCGAAAATATTGCCGATCGTGAAGATGCCCATCAGCAAGATCAGCGCCGTGCGCTTGCGCAGACGGCTCAGCGCCAGCGTCATGATCGGCGCACCGGCCATGACACCGACGGCATAGGCGGTGATCAGCATCCCGGCGGTGGGGATGCTGACATCGACGCCATGGGCGATGATCGGCAGCAGGCCCATCGGCGTGAATTCGGTGACGCCGATGCTGAAGGCGCCGATGGCGAGCGCGAGCAAAGGCCAGTTGAAGCCGCCGGCGCTTTCCGCCTGGGGCTTCGATAAGACGTCAGTCAAAACATTGTCCTCAGTTGGATTTGAGGTCCCGCAGGCAATGCGCGGCGGCAATGGCGGAGTCGCGCGCTGTTCCGGCCTTCACGTCGCCCGAGAAGACCATGCCGGGCACGATGGATTTCAGCAGCGGTGCCAGGTCTGTGCTGGGCGTCACGCTCGGCGCCGCGCGGTCATAGATCGACTTGGCCTCGGGCGTCAGGTTGCCGGCGCAAGCCTGGGCGGTCGCGGCGCTGGCATGGGCCTGGCCGATGAAACCCGCAGAAACAAAGCCGGCCGAGAGCAGGCAGAGCGCTCCCATGACCGGCAGAGCGCGAAGGGGGAAGCTCAGAACCTGGGTCATGCGGTCTCGTTTCCTCGTTATGGCAGCGCGACGGGCGCACTGGCGATGGTATCTGCGGGCAATATAGGGCGACCCGAGGATTTTGGCAGCGGGACCACGCTAATCCCGGTCGGGAAAAGCGCGGCTCAGGAGCGGATAGAGGATCGCGGCCAGGACCGCCGCGCTGAGGAAGGACAGATCGATGCCATGGGCCGCCTGGGATAAAGGCCCGACAAAGAGCGCCGTATCGGAAAACATCAGCCCGGTGACGCTCGCGACCGTCCAGGCGATGACGGCGGCGAGGTTGAACCCGCCTTTATACCAATAAGGGCTGCGTGGTCCGGCTGGGCCGAAGGCTTGCAGGGCGGCCGGCTGAAAGCCTCCGCGCTGGCGCAGATAGCCCTGGATATTGATAATGCTCCAGGGTGTCACCAGCACGGTCACGATCGAGCAGAGGGCCAGAATGGCATTGGCGGCACCGAAGACGATGAGGCCGAGATAGGCAAGCGCGAAGCCGACCACGCCGAAGATGACGCCCACCTGCACACGGCGCAGCCGCCACAGGATCGCCTGCAGATCCAGCATGCCGTTATAGACGACCATGGCGCCATTGGCGGCATTGCCGATCAGCCCGATCAGAACCACCGGCAGGATCAGCGCATGGGGCAGAAAGGCCAGCATCTGCGCATTGGGGTTGAACGGGTCATGCACGGCCAGGCCGATGATCTCTCCGCACAGGCAGGCGATCAGGCAGCCCAGAACCATGCCGCCGAAGGGCCAAAGGAACAAAGCTGTCGATCGCGTGCGGCCGGGCAGATAGCGGGCGTAATCCCCCGCGAAAGGCGCATAGGAAATGGCATTGGCGATCGTCACCGTCACGGCCAGCATCAGGCTCGGCCAGTATTGCCCCAGCACCAGCGGATTGGTCTTGGGGTTCGGGGCCGCCGCCGCATGCGGCAGGCAGACCATGGCCAGGACCAGCAAGCCGATCAGGCTGGCATAGGAGACGATGGTTTCCGACCACACCAAGGTCGCATGACCGAAGATGCCGAGCGCCAGCACCAGCAGGGCCGTCAGCAACAGCGCGACCGTCAGCGCCACGCTGCCCGCGCCCCAGCCGAAAAGCGTGTGGCCGGCTTGCACCAATGGCGGCGCACTGACCCAGAGGATCATGGCGAAGAAGCCGAGATCGATGATCTGGGTGATGAAGGATCCGATATAGCGCCCGCGCAGGCCGAAGAAGGCAACGCTGGTGACGGTGCCGTTGGTGCCGGATTTCGGTCCCATCAGCGCCATCATCGCCACGAAGACCGCGCCGATCAAAGTGCCGGCCAGGATCGCCAGGAAAGAGGAAAACCAGCCGAGGCCGAAGGCCACCGGCAGCGCGCCGATCGCGACCGAGCCATACGTCATCTGGGTCCCGAAGAAGACGAAGCCCATGGCGCGCGGGCTGGAATGCCGCTCGGCTTCGGGGATGAATCCGATGCCCCGCCGCTCGATACGGCCCAATAGATCCTGCCCACTCACAATCGCTGGCCTCGCCCGTCATCCATGCCGTGATTTGGGTCTAAGCCAAGCGCGAAAGCGATGCCAGCCGCAGAGATGCGGCGGTTTTATTCTGCGCGAAAGCGCGCCGTGTTGCGCAGGCGACCGGGCAAGACGGACCGGACCATGCCCCGACAAGCCTGGGCTGACGGATCAAAGCGGCGCCTTGCATTGGTCTGACGCCGGGCCGTTGATCGTTTCGGTGAATGCCGCACCGCACAACCGGGTTGGCACATGCGCAGGCACCGCTCATTTGCGCAGTTTTCCAGGGAAACGTTAGCGATATCGGCCGCCTTGTCTCCGTTGACAGGACGATTTGAACCTCTCTACAAAGTAATGGTCTGATGATTCACGGCTCCACGGCACGCCAAGCGACAACCATAAGTCGGTGCTGGGCTTTGATCGCGTCACACCCATTATACAAGCCGCTCAACATGAAGCGGCAGGAGGAACATCGGCCATGACATTCACGCGCTCTCTCGCAGCCTTCGCCGCCGCCGGTATGCTGCTGGGCAGTTCCGCCCTGATCAGCGCCCATGCGCAAAGCAAGCCCACCATCGTCTTCGTCACCAATGGCGCGTCCGACTTCTGGAAGGCCGCCGCTGCCGGTGTGAAGAAGGCGCAGGCCGAACTGCCGGATTACAAGCTGGAACTGCAATATCCCGATCAGGCGACCGTCGCCTCGCAGAATCAGCTGATGGACAACCTCGTCAGCGCTGGCGCCAAGGGCATCATCGTTTCGGCGGTCGATCCCAAGAATTCCACCGCCGAATTCGACAAGCTGGCCGGTGAGACAGCGTTGTTCACGACGGACAGCGACGCTCCGCAGACCAAGCGCATCGCCTATGTCGGCTCCTCCAATATCCTGGCCGGTGAACAGGCCGCCGATATCGCCAAGAAGGCGATGCCCAAGGGCGGCAAGTGCATGGGCTTCGTCGGGCTGCTCGGCGCCGACAATGCGCGTGAGCGTATCCAGGGCTTCAAGCAGGGCCTGGCCGGCACCGGCATCACCCTGGTCGACGTGCGCGGCGACGATATGGACATGACCCGCGCGAAGTCCAACGTGTCGGATATTCTGGTCGCCAACCCGGCGATTACTTGCCTGGTCGGTTTCTATTCCTACAATACGCCGCAGATCTATGCCGCGCTGAAGGAAGGTGGTGAGCTTGGCAAGATCACCGTCGTCGGCTTCGACGGCGACCCGGTCACGCTCGGTGGCGTCAAGGAAGGCACCATCGCGGGCACCGTGGTGCAGCAGCCTTTCGTCTGGGCCTACGAAGGCATGAAGATGATCGCGTCCTATCTGAAGGGTGACAAGTCAGCGATCCCGGCCAACGGGCTCGACATCATCCAGACAAAGATCGTCTCGGCCGATAATGTCGATGCCTATGTCGCCGAACAGAAGGCGCTGGCTCAATAATAAAGGCTAAGGGCGCATCTCCCTGTCGGAGATGCGCCCTTTCTATCCCTGATAGCGGGAGGCTAAATGGAGACCAAGGACCGCACGTCCGGCGCTGAGACATCGGCTCCCTGGCTTGTTTTGAATCACCTCAGCAAATCCTACGGCCCGGTTCAGGCGCTGATGGATTTTTCGATGACGGTCGCCCCTGGCGAGGTCATCGGCATCGTCGGCGAAAACGGCGCCGGCAAATCGACGCTCATGAAAATCCTCGGTGGCGTCATCCTGCCCGACAGCGGCAGCATCACGGTCGATGGCGTCGCGCATGCCGGTTTCAGCGTCGCGGACAGCATGGGCGCGGGCATCGCCTTCGTGCATCAGGAGCTGAACCTTTTCGACAATCTGGATGTCGCCGGCAATGTCCTGATCGGACGCGAGAAGCGCCAGGGCGGTCTGCTGTCGCTGCTTGACCGACGCGCGCAGCGGGACGCCGTCACCCCGCTTTTGAAACGGGTCGGCGCCACTTTCAGCGCCGATACGCCGGTCGCCAACCTGTCTTTGGCGCAATGCCAGATGGTCGAAATCGCCAAGGCGCTGTCGATGGACGCAAGGCTCGTCATTCTGGATGAACCGACGTCGAGCCTGCCTATGGCTGAGACCGAGAAGCTGCTGGATGTCATCGCCGATCTGAAACGCGCCGGCATCGCGGTGATTTTCATCACCCACCGCTTGCATGAAATCGAGCGTTCGGCGGATCGCGTGGTCGCCTTGCGTGACGGCAGGCTGGCGGGCGGATTGCCGCGCGCCGAAATCACGCATGACCGTATGGTCAAGCTGATGATCGGCCGTGACCTCAAACGCGACGCTGCCCATGGCGACCGGCCGGTCGGTGCTGTCGTGCTATCGGCTCGCGGTATCCGCACGCCCACCCGTCCCACGAAAGCGGTCGATCTCGATCTGCATGGTGGGGAGATTCTGGGCCTCGCCGGTCTGGTCGGCGCCGGCCGCACGGAACTTGCCCGCGTCTTCTTCGGCGTCGACCGGCCCCTGGGCGGCACGATCACGCTGAACGGTCAGCCGGCCAGGCTGCGCACGACGACGGATGCCGTGAAGGCCGGGATTTTCCTGGTGCCGGAGGACCGCAAGCTCAACGGTGTGCTGCTGGACCTGCCGATATCGGAGAATATCTCGCTGCCGAACCTGCCGGCCCATGCGCGGCGCGGCCTTGTGTCGCGCCTGCTGGAGATGCGGACGGCCGAGACCCAGCGCACCAACCTCGCCATCAAAACCAAGACCTTGTCGAACCCTGCCCGCTCTCTCTCTGGCGGCAATCAGCAGAAGGTCGTGCTGGCGAAATGGCTGGCCATGAAGCCGCGCGTGCTGATTTTCGATGAGCCGACGCGCGGCATCGATATCGGCGCCAAGGCGGAAATTTACCGTCTCATGCGCGAATTGGCGGATTCCGGTGTCGCCATCCTGATGATCTCCAGCGACATGGAGGAGGTCATCGGTGCCTCCGACCGGATCGCGGTCATGCATGAGGGTGCGATCTCGGGCTATCTCTCACCTGCCGAATTCAGCGAGGAGAACGTGCTTCTTCTCGCGGTCGGCAAGAAGATTCAGGATAATGTCGCGGCATGAATAAAAAAGACTTAGGGCTGCTCACGCTCATCATCGTCGTCGGCGTCATTGTCGCGATCCTCAACCCTCGCTTCCTGCTGCCGATCAATATTTCCAATACCGCCAATCTGGTCGGGCTCTTCGGCCTCTCGGCCATCGGTCAGTCCTTCGTCATCATCACCGGCGGTATCGAACTGTCTGTCGGTTCCGTCATCGCCCTTGTCGGCGTGCTCTTCGTCGATTTCGTTGCCAATGAAGGCGTGCCCTGGCCGCTCGCGGTCGTGCTGATGCTGGCACTCGGCGCGCTGATCGGCATTATCCATGGCCTGCTCATCACCAAATTGAAGCTGCAGCCCTTCATCGTGACGCTGTGCGGCTTGCTGATCTATCGCGGCGTGGCGCGCTTCTACACGCAGGACGGCACGGCGGGTTTCGGCTTCGGCCAGAATTTCCCGGTGCTGAACTGGTTGACGGTCGGACGCAGCTACGGCGTGCCGCATTCCTTCATTGCCATGCTGATCGTCGGCGTCATCATGTGGATCGTGCTGCACCGTTCGGTCTTCGGCCGCTATCTGTTTGCCGTCGGCAAGAACGAGGAGGCCGCGCGCTATTCGGGGATTCGCACGCATCAGGTCATCATCTGGGCCTATATCATCTGCCAGATCCTGACGGCGATCGCGGCCATGTATTTCGCGATGTATACCGGCTCCATCAGCCCGGCCTCGCAGGGTAATTTCTACGAGCTTTATGCGATTGCGGCAGCGGTGCTGGGCGGGTTTTCGCTGCGCGGCGGCGAAGGGTCGCTGGTCGGCGTCATCCTGGGCGTGGTGCTGCTGCAGGAGTTGCAGAATCTTGTTAATCTGCTCGGCATCCCCTCCTCCCTCAACTTCGCTGTCATGGGCACCGTCATTCTGATCGGCGTCACGGTCGATCAGCAATGGGGCAATCTGCGCGCCCGCTTCCGTCCGCGCAGCGCCGCCTGACGAAAGACCAGAGCCGGCGGGGCGACCGCGCCGGCTCTGGACAAATTCGTTTCTGCCAAGACAAGATAGCCCCGGCTGATCAACGCGGGGGCTTGGGTGCAACAGGGTAACGAGCAGGCACCACTCATTCGCCTCTCGGGCGTGCGCAAGGTTTTCGGCGGCACCGCCGCCATCGAAAGCCTCGACCTCGCGATCGCGCCCGGCGAGTTTTTTACCTTCCTCGGGCCATCAGGCTCCGGCAAAACCACGACGCTGCGCATCATCGCCGGTTTCGAGCAGCCCGATTCCGGACGGATCGAGCTGGACGGGCAGGACCTGTCCCGCCTGCCGCCGCATCGGCGCGACGTGAACACGGTCTTTCAGGACTACGCGCTGTTTCCGCATCTGACCTTGCTGGAGAATGTCGCCTACGGGCTGCGCGCCAAGAAAATCCCGAGCCAGGAGGCGCTACAGCGCGCCGAACAGGCGCTGGCCTCCGTCCAACTCGGGGATTTCGGCGCCCGCCGTCCGGGCCAGCTGTCCGGCGGCCAGCGGCAGCGCGTGGCGCTGGCGCGGGCCATCGTCAACCGCCCGCGCGTGCTGTTGCTGGACGAGCCGCTGGGCGCGCTGGACCTGAAACTCCGCCATCAGATGCAGGTTGAGTTGAAGGCTTTGCAGCAGCAGACCGGCATTACCTTCATCTATGTCACGCATGATCAGGATGAGGCGCTGACGATGAGCGACCGTATCGCTGTCTTCAATCACGGCCGGGTCGAGCAGGTTGCCAGCCCCTGGACGCTGTATGAGCAGCCGCAGACGGCTTTCGTCGCGGGTTTCGTCGGCATCACCAATATCATCGAGCATCACGGCGCGCGCTTCGCGCTGCGGCCGGAAAAGATCCGCCTGCTGTCGCCCGACGCGCGGCCGGAGGGGCAGGAAGCGATTCCGGCGACGGTCAAGGCCGTCAGCTATCTCGGCATGTCGACGCGGTTTCTGCTGCATTGCGCGGATGGCCGCACGCTGACCGTCGTCGAACAGAATATCGCCCATCGTGCAGAGGCGCCGCGACTGACCCAGGGCAGCGCCGTGCTGGCCGCCTGGTCGGCCGAAGCGCCCTGGCCTTTGGCCGCCTGACAATTCACCCCTCGGAGGAGCCGGATCATGAAAGTCTCGATGTCGTGCCTGACGCGTGCCGCCAGGATGGCGGCCGCGATGATCGTGACCCTCGCGCTTCCCTTCGGGCAGGCAGCCTCGGCTGCCGAGCCGCTCTCGGCCATCGGCAAGGGTGAAGGCGCGCTCAATATCGTGGCCTGGGAAGGCTATGCGCAGGATGACTGGGTGAAGCCCTTCGAGGCCAAGACCGGTTGCAAGGTCAATCGCAAATATGCTGGCTCGTCCGATGAAATGGTCGCGCTGATGCGCTCGGGCGGCGGCGGTCAGTATGACCTCGTCTCAGCCTCGGGTGACGCGACGCTGCGGCTGATCTACGGCCATAATGTGCAGCCGATCAATATTGCCCTGATCCCGGCTTGGACGAATTTCATTCCCGCTTTGCAAGGCCCGTCCTTCAATACCGTGAAGGGCGTGCATTACGGCGTCTCCTACGAATGGGGACCGAATACGCTGTTGTACAACACGCAGAAGGTGACGCCCGCGCCGACTTCCTGGTCCGTCATCTATGACGAGGCGAACAAGGGTAAGATCACGGTACCGGACAATCCGATCCAGATCGCGGATGCCGCACTTTATCTGTCCAAGACCACTCCCAGCCTGGGCATCACCGATCCGTATGAGCTGACGCAGCCGCAGATGGATGCGGTCGTCGTGCTGCTGAAAAAGCAGCGCCCGCTGATCCGCAAATACTGGGCGCTCGCCTCGGACGAAATCGACCTCTTCCGCAATGGCGATGCGACGCTGGGCGCGGCCTGGCCCTATCAGACCAATACGCTGCAGGCAGCGAAAGTGCCGGTCGCCGATACGCTGCCGACCGAGGGCGTGACCGGCTGGGCCGATACCTGGATGGTCTCGGCCAAGTCCCCGCACCCCAACTGCGCCTATGAATGGATCAATTACGTGACGACGCCTTATGTGCAGGCGCAGCAGGCGATCTATTTCGGCGAAACGCCGGCCAATACCTTGGCCTGCGCCGAGATGGACAAGCAGCAGGCCGGGTCCTGCAAGCAGTATCACGCCGATGCGGGGGCGAGCTATTTCGACCAGATCCATTTCTGGAAAACGCCGCTGAAGGCCTGCGGCAACGGCCAGGATAATTGCCTGGATTACGGCGCCTGGCAGCGGGCGTGGCAGGAGATCAAGGGCTGACATGCCCGTCTCTGCCTCTCTGACGGGGTTGTTGTGGCGGCGCCCGGCTTTGCGCGTCGCCGCACTGATCTCCCTGCCCGCCGTTTGGTTCGTTTTGTTCTATCTGGCGGCGCTGGCCGCGATGTTCATCTCCTCCTTCCATACGGTCGATGAATTGTCGGGGGAGATTCAGCCGGGCTGGACGCTGGATAATTTCCGCCAGTTGCTGGGCGACTGGACCTATGGCCGTATCGCGCTGCGCACCATCGGCATTGCGGCGGCTGTCACCCTCACCGACGGGCTGCTGGCCTGGCCCTTCGCCTATGTCATGGCCCGTTACGCAGGGCCGCGTCTGCGCCCGGCCCTGATGGCGCTGGTCATGCTGCCGCTGTGGTCCAGCTACCTCGCCCGCGTCTACGCCTGGCGGCTGATCCTGGCGCATGACGGCGCGCTGAACTGGCTGCTGCATGGGCTGGGCCTGCCGGCGGCCTCCATTGGCTATTCCAACTGGGCGATGTGGATCGTTTTCACTTACCTTTGGCTGCCCTTCATGATCCTGCCGCTGTTTGCGTCCTTGGAGCGTATTCCGCCGTCGCTGCTGGAAGCCTCGTCGGACCTGGGGGCGGCCGGCTGGCGGACGTTTCGCCGCGTCATCGTGCCACTGGCGATGCCGGGGCTTGTCGCAGGCTCGATCTTTACCTTCTCGCTGACGCTCGGCGATTACATAACGCCCTTGCTGGTCGGCGGTCCGGGATCGGATTTCATCGGCAATGTCGTCTATGCGAATGTCGGCGTGTCGAACAACATTCCCTTCGCGGCCGCCTTCGCCGTGCTGCCGCTGCTGGTCATGGCGGGCTACCTGTTGATCGCCCGCAAGCTGGGCGCCTTCGATGCGCTTTGATCTGGCCCGCACCCTACTTTGGGCTTCGGTCGTCGCGATCCTGGCGTTTCTGTTCGTGCCGGTCGCCATCATCATGGTCTATGCTTTTTCGGCCTCGAATATTCAGGGCTGGCCGATCCAAAGCTTTACCCTGCAATGGTTCGCCCGGACCTTCGCCGATGACGAAGTGCGCTCGGCGCTTTGGCTATCCATCGAAGTCGCGGTCGTCGCGACCGCGCTCGCCATGCTCATGGGTCTGCTGGCGGCGCTGGCCGTCTACCGGATCAGAGGCGCGGCCAGCGAGGCCATCGCCTTTGCCATCGTGCTGCCCATCGCCCTGCCCGGCATCCTGACCGGCATGGCGCTGAATTCCTATTTCGTCCTCTGGGGGATCAATCTGTCCTTCACGACCATCGTTATCGGCCATGCGACCTTCTGCACCGTCATCGTCTATAACAACGTCATCGCGCGGCTGCGCCGGCTGCCGCCGTCCTGGGCCGAGGCTTCGGCCGATCTGGGGGCCGGGCCCTGGCGCACCTTTCGCCTCATCACCCTGCCGATGCTGTCCAGCGCGCTCGGCGCCGGGGCGCTGCTGGCCTTCGCTTTGTCCTTCGATGAGGTCATCGTCACCACCTTCACGGCCGGCGCACAGACGACGCTGCCGCTATGGATCTTCGGTGCGATCCGCCTGGGTCAGCATCTGCCGGAGGTCAATGTGGTGGTCTGCGTCGTGATCCTGCTCACGATCGTGCCGGTGCTGCTGGCGCAGCGCCTGATGGGCCGCGCCGCGCTTTTGCACAAATAAGCGCGGCTCTATTTGCCCAGGATGAAATGAACGAGGTCGACCAGACCGAACATCGAAAAGGGCAGCACAAACAAGGCGACCGCCAGGAACAGCACGAAGCGGCTCAGCACCTTGTCGCTCGGCATTTCAGGGCCCGGCTTCGAGGGCCGCTCATGGAAATTCGTACCGTCGAATGGCATGGGTCCACCCTTTCCCCATCGGCGTCGCGATTATAATCCATAAACCGATCGCAGCGGCAATCTTGTTTCGGTCCGAGGATCGGAGATTCCTGTCGTGAAGCGGGCAGCGATCAGGGGGCTGTGCCCGGCGGGTTCAAGCTCGGGCCTGCACCGCTGCCGACCGCATTGCCGGTGCCAATGCCTGCTTGGGTGGCTCCCCCTTCCGGTCCGACGCTCGGCCCGCTTTGGGTCCCGGCGCCTGTCTGCACTTGCGCGGAAATGGGGTTGATACTGCCCGACGCCGCCGGAACAGCGCCGAGCGGAGGCGCTTTTGTCGGTCCCATCATGTCGCAACCCCCGAGGCCCAGGGGCAAGCCCAGGACGAGGGTCGCAAACGTCCAAGTTCGGTTCATCGGGGCGCTCCAAAAATCTCGATTTCCGGCCTGTCACCTCGGGTGGTTGCTCGGCGTGATCCAGAGTCTTCCCGCTTTTGTGCGCATCATCGCTGCGTGATGACGAAGTGGTATGGCGTCCCACCTCTTGCTTTCGGGTTTAGTTCTTGTTTTGTTCATGTTGGTGAGCGAGATGGAGAGCGCGGTGGCATTGCAAGATCAGGTCGAGATGGCGTCCCTGCGGAACGCCGTCATGGCTGCCCTGTCGGATGGACAGCGGCGGTCCGCCCACCCCGCCGACCAACGTCTGCGGCAGGCGATGGCCACCCGTATAGCCTTGGCAATCCAAGCGGAATTCATGGTTTTCGGGCGACAGGCGGCGGAGTCCGATGCCCAGCCCTTGGGCAATCTTCTTCTGGTACAGTCATGAATGATATGCCGGCCGTTACATTTCTCAGGCCGCCGCACTGCACCATATGGAGTCCAAGCGCCGTTGCACATTTGCTAAGCAAGACGTCGAAATTTTAAGCGATGGAGTTTGTTACCATGAAATCCGGTCTTTTCCTGTCCGCTACCGCCAGCCTCATGCTTCTCGGCAGCACGGCTGTCTTTGCGCAGCAATATGCCGCCCCGAACGCGATCTCGCTGACGCCGGGCCAGGCGCCGACGCCGGTTGCCGCCGCAGCCCCCGCCCCCACAGCGAATGTCGGCATCGTCTTCCTGAAGCCCGGCGAGACGGTGAACACCGCCAGCGCCCAGGACCTCGGCGCTGGCTCGACGCATCAGGAGCGCGCCGGTGCCTTCCAGCTTCTTGAGCCCGGCCAGGCCGGCTAATCGCTGGCTCGACCAACTAGTCTGAAAAAGGCGGAGGTTCCCCCAGGGACCTCCGCCTTTTCTGATTCGGGTGCCTGTCAGCGCACCCCGATGCCGGCCGTCAGCCCGCCGTCGATCTTGAAATCGGCGCCGGTGACGAAGCTCGCCTTATCGGAGACGAGGAAGGCAATGAGGTCGGCGACCTCCTCCGGCTCTCCGATCCGGCCCAGGGGATGGGCCGCGCCGAAGCGCGCGAAAGCATCCTCGATATCCGCATCCGGGCCGTCGAAGGTATGCGCCGCGAGCGTCAAAATCGGCGTGCGAATCGAACCGGGGCTGATCGAGACGACCCGGATCTGATCGGCCGCGAAATCCAGCGCCATGGCCCTCGTCATGGCATGGATGGCGCCCTTGGACGCGACATAGGCCATGACGCCGGCCTGGCAGGCGAAGCCCTGCACGCTGGAGAGGTTCACGATAACCCCGCCGCCACGACGGCGCATCTCCGGCACGCCGCTTTGCGCCGTCAGGTGGATGGAGCCGACATTGATTGCCATGCACCGCATGAAGGTCGCGTGATCGGTCTCGACCGCATCGCCGTACGGGTGGATCGCCGCCGCGTTCACGATGACGTCAAGGCCGCCATGGATCCGCGCGACCTCGGCCACCGCCTCGGCCACCGCATGCGGATCGCTGACATCGGCGTGGCGGACGGTGACGGTCAACCCCTCCTCCACCGCCAGCGTGGTCAGCCCGTCATTGCCGGTGGCGTCGATGCCGAGCGCCATCACGGCATAACCCTGCCGCGCCAGCGTCAGGGCCGCCGACCGGCCGATGCCGGTGGTGCCGGTGACGAGAGCCACCCGTTTCCGTGACTCGTGCATCTTTTTCATCCTCCGCGTTTCATGCCGTTCTCGCCTAGCTGAACGCGCGCCGCAACGCTTGACGGCGATCGGCGAAGTGACGAGCCTCGGCGGAACAAGACCAGCAAATGGAGACGAGCTTGGAACAGAGTTGGCGCTGGTTCGGCCCGGATGATCCGGTGCCCTTGGCCCATGTCCGGCAGGCAGGTGCTACCGGCATCGTCACCGCACTCCATCATATCTATGACGGCCGCGCCTGGTCGGCGGAGGATATCGGCACGCGCAAGGCGATGATCGAAGCGGCCGGCCTGACCTGGAATGTCTGCGAATCGATCCCCGTCCACACCGCCATCAAACTTCGCCAGGGGCCGTATCGGCAGTATATCGACGCCTGGAAGGACAGCCTGGCCGCACTCGGCCGCGCCGGCATTCCGACCGTCTGCTACAACTTCATGCCGGTCGTCGATTGGACGCGCACGGACCTGATGTATGCGATGCCGAGCACCGGCCGCGCGCTGCGTTTCGATATGTTGGAATTCATCGCCTATGACGCTTTCGTGCTGAAACGCGCGGGTGCTGAAAGCGACTATCCGCAAGCCTTGCTCGACCGCGCCCGCAGCGTTGTCGCGCGCAAGACGGAAGCGGAAATAGCCAAGCTGGAGACCAATATCATCGCCGGCCTGCCGGGCGGCGAGGATAGCTATACGCGCGAGGCCATCGGCCGCCGCATCGCCTCCTTCGACGGCGTCACGCCCGCCGATATGCGCGCCAACCTCATTGCCTTCCTGCAGGAAGTTGTGCCGGTCGCGGAGGAATGCGGCGTGAAACTCGCCATCCATCCGGATGATCCGCCGTTTTCGCTGTTCGGCCTGCCGCGGATCGTCTCGACGCCGGATGACGCGGCGGCGATCCTGGCGGCGGTGGAGAGCCCCGCCAATGGCCTCACCCTCTGCGCCGGCTCCTACGGTTCGCGGCCGGACAATGATGTGCCGGCCATGGCGGAGCGTTTCGCCGCGCGCATCAATTTCGTCCATCTCCGCAATGTCGCGAAGGAGCCTGACGGGTCCTTCGTGGAATCCGACCATCTCGACGGCGACGTCGATATGGTTCAGCTCATCTGCGTGCTGCTCCGCGAGGAACGGCGCCGCGCCGCACAGGGCGACAAGGCACCGATCCCGATGCGGCCGGATCACGGTCATCTGCTCGGCTTCGACACCGAACGCCGCAGCAATCCCGGCTATTCCTATATCGGCCGGCTGAAGGGCCTGGCTGAGCTTCGCGGCGTCATGACGACGCTGGAAGCGATGGCGGTTTAGACCGGATCGACCCGGTCGGATGGGATCGTCTGATCGGGTCGATCCGCCTTCGTCGATGTCCAGTTCAGAATGAAAGCCATCAGAACCTTGGTGAAGGTCACGAGCTGTGCGATGGAGACCTGTTCGTTGACGCTATGGGCCTCCTTCAGCGTTCCCGGCCCGTAAATCAGCGCGGGAATGCCGGCATCGCCGAACCAGCCGCCGTCACAGACGCTGGGTGACACCGTCAAGGTCACGGGGGCTTCCGTCACCTGCTCATGCATGGCCATGAACAGCTTGGTGCCGGGATGCTCGGGATCGACTTCCAGCGAGGGGAAAATCTCGCCCCGGTCGATGATCATCGAGGTGCCGCCCCAGACGAAACTCGGGCGATTGACGCGGAGCCAAGGATCGCCGGCCGCGATACCCGCGACATGCGCCTCGATCTCGCGCACCACATCCTCGTAATTCTCGTTCGGATAGTAGTGGACGGTAATCCAGAGGCGGCATTCGTCGGCGATGAAGGCCGCGTGACGCCCGCCTTCGATGACGGCCGGGTTGATGGTGGTCGAACCCAGCGGGCAGCCGGGGTATTGCTTCGTCACCGCCCAATGGCGTTCCAGCTCACCCAATCCCTGAATGATCTTCGCCATCTTCTCGATGGCGCTGGCAGCGAACAGCCCGCCGCCGGCATGGATCATGCGGCCGCGCGTGCCGTCATGATAGGTCTGCGGGCTTTTGACGGTGATCCAGCCCGTGATGACCCCGCCCTGGCCCTGGATGCGCAGATCCGTGGTATCGACGACGACCGCCATATCGGCGGTATAGCCACGCTTGCAGGCCTCCAGCGTGCCCGCCTCCCCCACTTCCTCTCCGATGACGGATTGGAAGATGACGTCGCCGGGCAGCGTGACGCCGTGATCATTCAGGATGCGCAGCGCGAGCAAGGCGCCCGCCAGGCCACCCTTCATATCGGCGGTACCGCGACCGATGATGAAACCGTCCCGCAGGATCGGCTGGAAGGGGCCGGTCTCCCAGGGCTCGCCTTCCTCGACCGCCGCGACGTCGATATGGCCGTTGATGATCAGGCTGTTATAGCCAGCGGAATCGCTGCCCTTGATGGTGCCGACGACATTGGGATCGCCCGGGTGAACGTCCCAGATATCGAGCTCAGCGCCCATATCGCGCAGCAAGCCGGCAATATAGGCCTGCGCGTCACCGGTATTGCGGGCCGGCGGTGCCGGCGTCTCGAAGGTCACAAGCTTGCAGAGAAGATCAACGAGTTCGCCCTGCCGGGCGTCGACGGCCGCCAGAAGCTGGTCGAGAGCGACGCTCATTGTGCGCGCCTCACGACCGTCATCTTATCCTTGATACGGCGGAAGGCCGCATTGGCTTCCCGCACCACCTGCGCCTCGTCGATACGCGTCATGCGACGCCCCTGCATGACGATCTGACCGTCGATGATGGATGTATCGACAACGCTGCCATTGGCCGCGAAGACAAGATGGCTGGAGAGATGCATTGCCTTGTCCCGCAGCAGTGGCGTGAACATGGCGTTATTGGTGTCGATGAGGATGACGTCGGCCTTGGCCCCCGCCACCAGCTGCCCGGTTTCATGTCCCAAAGCACGAGCACCGTTGCGGGTCGCCATGCGCAGCACCTGATCGGCCGGCATCAAGGTTGCGTCGACCCGGCTCGCCCGCTGCATGAGCGAGGCGTATTTCATGACCTCGAACATATCGGCGCTGTTATTGCACTCGACCGCGTCATGGCCGAGCCCGACATTGATGCCGAGGCCGACCATTTCCGGCACGCGCGCAATGCCATTGCCAAGCTTGGCGTTGGAATTGGGGTTGTGGGAGATATGGGTCCCCGTCTCCGCCATCATCTGCATTTCGCGGTCATCCAGCCAGACGCAATGGGCCGCGACCGTATCCGGGCCGAGCAGGCCGCATTCATAAGCGAGTTCGGTCGGGCGCTTGCCGAATTTCTCCAGGCAGAAATCAACCTCGGTCTTGCTCTCGTTCAGATGAACATGGACGCCGGCGCCAAGGGAATTCGCCAGCGAGCGCGCTTCCCGCAACAAATCGGCCGAGGAGAGCGGCAGCCATTCGATGCCGATACGGACCTGAATGCGACCATTGGCGCGGCCGTGCAGGCCGACGAAAGCATCGTGATTGTCCTGCAGACTGTCCAGATCATGCTCGGGCAGTGCGACATCATTCGAGAGCACGGCGCGGATGCCGATATCTTCGGCGGCTTTCGCCAGAGAGCCCAATTGGCGATACATGTCATTGATCGTCGTCGCACCGGACTTGATCGATTCCATATAGCTCGCCGCTGCCGCCCAATAGGCGGCTTCCGGGTCCAGCGCGCGGATCAGCGGATACCAGCACTCGTCCAGGTATTCCCAGAGCGGCATATGGTCGTTGTAGCCCTTGCCGATGGCCGTATGGAAATGCAGGTCGACCAGACCCGGCATCACCACCTTATCGGTCGCGTCGATCACCAGATCATCCGGCAGGGCGATGAAGGGCGCGGATTCCGGCTCGACCGCGACGATACGGTCAGCATCGATGACAACGCGACCCAGCTCGAAATAGGTGGCGGCATCGTCCAGGGTCAGGACCATACCATTGCGAATGACTATCCGCGACATGGGCAGGGAATCTCCTATTGATAGTCGGCAGATTCAAAAAATCAGGGTGCCGCGATCGTATCCGGCGCCCAATAGAGAATGCGCTTCAGCACGCGATCGACGATGACCCAGAGCACGATCGCCATGACGGATAAAATGGTCAGCGCGGCGAACATGACGTCGGTCTGAATGCGCGCATTGGCATTCATCATGACATAGCCAAGACCGGCGGAAGACCCGACCCATTCGCCGATGATGGCGCCGATGGGGGCGATGGCGGTCGCGACGCGCAAGCCCGAGCCGAAGGCCGGCAGGGCTGCGAACAGGCGCACATGGCGCAGCATCGCCCAAGGGCTGGCATTCATGGTCCGTGCCAGATCAAGCCAGCCGATCTCCACCCGCCGCAAACCGTCAAAGAAGGACGCGGTGACGGGAAAGAAGATGACCAGCACGGCCATGACGACCTTGGACGCCATGCCGAAGCCGAACCACAGCACCAGCAGCGGCGCCAGCGCGAAGACCGGGATGGCCTGGCTCAGCAGCAGCAGCGGCATCAGCCAGCGTTGCAGGATGGGCGAAAAGACCATGGCCAGCGCCAGCGCCATGCCCAGGATCGTGCCCGCCGCCAGACCCAGGATGATTTCCGAGAATGTGGTCGCCGTCGCCCAAACCAGGGTCTGCTGTTGGGCCACCAAGGCCTGGGCCACCGTCACCGGGCTCGGCAGCATATAGGGCGGCAGCGAGGTGAAGGCGGTGATCGCCCACCACACCAGGATCAGCACAACCAGCGTGACGATCGGGCGGAAGATCTTGCCGAGTGTTTGACGGGTCATTCTGTCTCAAGCTCCGTCAACACGCGCATCAGATGGCCCTGGGTTTCGAGCAGATGCGGATCATCCGGGGCGCGCGGCGGTTGGCCCGGCACCAGGATCGGCGCACCGAGCACCGCCGGATGGCCGGCGAGTGCGACCAGATGATGGCCGAGGCGGCAGGCCTCGAAAGGATCATGCGTGATCAGCAGCGCGGTCCGGTCGACCAGCAATTCGGCGGCCAGTTCCTGAATGCGGGCGCGGGTGAAGGTATCAAGCGCCGAAAAGGGCTCATCCATCAGCACGATGGGCCGGTTCTCATACAGCGTGCGGGCAATGGCCGTGCGCTGCTTCATGCCGCCCGACAGCTCCATCGGCAGGGCCTTGGCGCGTTCCGCCAGACCCACGCGCTTGAGCAGATGCATCGCGCGCTCCACGTCCGGCTTCTCGCCGCGCAGCCTTGTGCCGAGCATGACGTTCTGCTGCACCGTCAACCAGGGATACAGAAGATCGGTCTGGCCCATATAGGCGATGCGACCTTGCAGCGGGCGGCCGTCGCTGGCGCGCACCGTCCCGGCGGAAGGCTTGGACAGGCCCGCGACGATCTTGAGCAGACTGCTTTTGCCGACGCCGCTGGTGCCCAGAAGGGCCACGAACTGGCCGCCGGTAATCTCAAGGTTCAGTCCCTCGAAAATCGTGCGCTCACCAAAACGCAGCGTCAGGCCTTCGATGATGATGCCAGGGCAAGTGGCGGCGGCGGGAGGCGTCATGCCTTGCTCCCGGCGCTTTCATCCGTGCCGTGCTGCCAGCCGATTTCCCAGAACTGCGCTTCCAGAGCGCTCGCCGTGCGGAAGGTCTGCAGCAGCGAGGCGTAGCGGGCATCGGCGCCACGACGCTGGCCGAAGGCATCCAGATCGATGATCGACTGGGCGACCGTCGCGCGATACTCGGCGCCCGAATAGCTGCTTATCCAGGGCTCGTACGGATTGCCCTCGAGCACGGTTTCGGGATCGGCCAGAATAAGTTCGGCGATTTCCGCATAGCCCATCAGGCAAGGGGCGAGCGCGATTTCAAGGTCAAGCCGGTCGCCGGAGGCGCCGCGTTCCAGGAAGAAATTGGCATAGGCCGTCATACGCAGGTCAGGCGCCGCCCCTTCCAGCTCGGCCTGGGAAATACCCCAGTCGCGGCAATAGGAGACATGCAGCGGCATCTCGACATCCAGCAAAGCCGTCATGGTGCGATTGGCGGAGACAAGCTCGGCCAGACTCTCGCTTTTATAGGCCGCCAGCGCGTAACCGCGCGCGTATTGAATGAGATAGAGATAGTCCTGGATAAGGAAATTCTGAAACCAGGGCTGCGGCAAAGTGCCGCGTCCCAATGCCTTGACGAAAGGATGGGCGATATAGGACCGCCATTCCGTCGCCGCGTCGCGCCGCAGCCGGCCGAACAGCCCAAAATCAAAATCGAGCGCGGGCCCTGCTGTATCACTCAACACTACCGTCTATCCTCTCTATCCAAGAATCGGCTCGTTCAGGCAGTTGGCCTGCCAAGCTGTCGCTGACAGGCCAATCGCATAAGCCCTTGATCAGGGCGCCTTAAGCTCAATCGCGTAATCCGCCAGAGCGGGCTTGGTTTTGATGAGCTTGTGGTCAAGCATGAACTGCTCGTAATCGGTGTAGCGCTTCTGATCGAGGGTGAAGGGATCTTTCGCGAAATAAGGCAGCGTCTGATACCAGGCCGTCTTGTTCAGCTTGTTGTTGAGGTCGGGGTGCTGCTTGATGAAAGCGGCCCACATTTCATCCGGATGGGCTTGCAGATAGGCAGCACCTTCCTGCATCGCTTCCAGGAAAGCGGCGATCTTCGGATCATGCGCTTCCTTCTTGTTCGCGATCAGCACAAGCTCGTCATCCGCCGGCACGCCGTAATCCTCGGGGATGAAGACAACGGGGGTCTTGCCCATGTCCTTAAGCTCGTTGACCTCGAAATTGCGATAGGCGCCGATCACGCCATCGACCTGATGGGAGGTCAGCGCCGTCACGAGCGCGAAATTGACATTGACGAGGGTGACATCCTTGGGCGAGACGCCGGCATGTTCCAGCATCGTGTCGACCACGGAATCATCAAGCCCGGCGACCGAATAACCGATCTTCTTGCCCTTGAAATCCGCCATCGTCTTGATGCCGCTGCCGTCGATCGAGGCCAGCACGTTCAGCGGCTTGTTGATCAGCGTGCCGACGCGCACGACGGGCAGACCCTCATCCGCCATCAGATAAAGCTGCGGCTGATAGGTCAGCGCCAGATCCGCTTGTCCGGCCGCGATCTGGCGCGGCGGCAGGCTGGGATCGGCGGGCGCGATGATCGTCACATCCAGCCCGTGGCGCTTGAAAGCGCCCGAATATTCCGCCGCCAGAATCGGTGCATGGTCGGGGTTGACGAACCAATCCAGCAGGATGGTCATCTTTTGGTCGGCATGGGCCTTCGGCATGCCCATGATCGGCATTCCAATGGCCAGCACGCAAGCACTCAGCAACAATTTGCGCAGCAAAGAACCCTCCTGTGATCGGCGCGCACAGCACGATGCCGCGGCGATATTCTTGTCAATAGCCGCCTTGCAATCGCCCGGCCGCCGACCGTACGACGGCCCCCCGCCTCAATAGGCGAGAAAGGTCATCACGGCCTTGTTGAAGATCTCCGGCTCGCATTGCGAGACCGCGTGCGCCCCATAGGGCAGAACCTGCAACGCGGCGCCCTCGATCCCGCGAGCGAGTTCTTCCGCGGATTCCAGCGGCGTCAGATTGTCGTCCCGCGCCACCAGAACCAGCGTCGGGCAGGTGATCTCGGGCAGATAGGCGCGACCGTCGAAAGCCGTCACAGCATTGACCCGCGCTTCCAGAATACTCGCTGTCGTGGACTGCTCGGCATTGCGGATCAGCGCCGGTTCGATCTCATCCCACTTCTCGCAGAGATAGCGCGGCGGGAACAGAAACACAGGCGAGGCGCGGTGATACATGGCCGGGCCGTAAGCCTTCAGCAGCTTCAGCCGCATCTCCATGGCGAGCGCCATCTGCGGGCAGAGCGTCGCCCATGACCCGTACAGCACCATCCGCTCCACCATCAGGGGGTAGCGCGCGGCCAGAACCTGGCCGATGGCCCCGCCCGTGGAATGGCCGAGGAACAGCACCCTCTTCTCCCCCAGCGCGTCCAACAGCCCGACCAGATCCTCGGTCAGTCCTTCGATCGAATAGGCGCCTTCCGTGCGCACGCTGGCGCCGGTGCCGCGATGATCGTAGCGGATAACGCGATAATGCTGTGACAGGGCCTCGATATTCGGGTTCCAATAGGAGGCGGTGCCGGCCAGGCCAGTGACCAGAAGCAGCGTCGGCCCGCTGCCGGACACCTCGTAATGGAACTCTTCGCCCCGAACCTGCACAGACGGCATCCAGCTACTCCTGATCCTTTGCCCCAATCGGGGCCGCGCACGCACTTCCGGCGGGCAGAGACACAACGTTGCGGGGGCGAGCATAAGAACCCCGGACGCGAAGTCCCTAGCCGAATGTGTTGCACGCCATGTTGCCGTTTGGGCAACACCAATGGCATCATCCGGCCTGTTTTTGCTACCCGCCGATGACGGAGCCCACCCATGAACCTGAGCGCCTATCGCTATTTCAATGAGGTCGCGGAAACCCGGTCGATCCGCCGCGCGGCCGACCGGCTGCATGTGGCGCCCTCGGCCATCAGCCGGCAGATCGCCATTCTGGAGCGCACGCTGGGCTCGCTGCTGCTGGAGCGGACCAATACCGGCATTCAGCTGACCCCGGCCGGTCTGGTGCTGGAACGCTATACCCGCCACATGTTCCGCGACCTGGAGCGCGTTCAGGAAAGCATCAAGAATATGAAGGGCTTACGCCTGGGCGAGGTGAAGATCTGGGTGATCGAGGGGCTGCTGCTGGACTTTCTGCCGCGCGCCATTTCCGAATTCAACGAGGAATTCCCGGCGATCAAATTCTCGGTCTATTCCGAATCCTCCGACCGTATCATCGAGGCGCTGATCCGTGACGAGGCCGAGATCGGCATCGTGTTCAACGTCAAACCCCGCCCTTCCATTGAGGTGGCGGCCCAATATACCGAGCCGGTGATGTGCATCGCCCACCCGTCTCACCCCTTCGCGTCCCGCGACAGCGTGTCCCTGGCGGAGATTTGCAGCCAGCAGGTCACCCTGCCGGTCGCCAGTTTCGGCCTGCGCCAGTTCATCGACCAGGCCATCGCGAAGCAGCGGCTGACGCCGGATATCCTGGTCTCCACCAATCATCTGGAGATGACCAAGGCCATGGCGCTGACCGGCAAGACGCTGGCGATCGCCCCTGCTTTGGCACTGCGGAAGGAGCTGTCGGACGGCAGGCTGAAGGCGATACCGATCTCCGACCCGGATTTCACCTCCGCCACATCGGCCGTCTGCGTCCATCGTGACCGCCGGCTGTCCTATGCGGCGGCGGAGTTTCTGAAGCGGCTGGTGAAATCCTTCCGCGCTGCCGTGGATTCCCCGCGCGGGCTTGCATAGGCGCGCCCGCTGACCTCGTTTTCAGCATGGCTTGTGTTGCCGGAAACGCAACGCGATGCAGATCAGATTGGAGCACGCCTGCGGGGGCTTTGCTGATAGCTTTGCTGCATTGCGATGACGGTTCTGCCCAACGGCAGCATCTCTGAGGGCTGAGATATGGATAAGGCTATGACCTCTGTCGAATTGGGTGTGTTCCTGCCGGTCGGCAACGGCGGCTGGATTACGTCGACGACGAGCCCGCAGCTTCCCGCGACCTACGAGTACAACAAAGCGGTGACGCTGCTGGCCGAAGACATGGGTTTCGACTTCGCGCTCAGCATGGCGAAATGGCGCGGCTATGGCGGTCCCAGCCAGCATTGGGATGTCACGCTCGAATCCCTGACGGCGATGTCGGGCCTGGCCGAAGCGACAAGCCGCATCGGCGTCTGGGGCACCGTGCATACGATGATCTTCCACCCGGCCGTGGTCGCGAAAATGGTCGCCGTCATCGACCAGATTTCCGGCGGGCGCTTCGGCCTGAACCTTGTCGCAGGCTCCAACCCGGTCGATCAGGGCCAGATGGGCCTGTGGCGCGATCTGGACCATGAAGGCCGCTACGCGCTGGCGGAAGAATGGATCACTGTCGCCAAGCGGCTATGGAGCGAAGATCGCGTCGATCATGACGGCCGGTTCTTCAACCTGACCGATTGCATGTCCAATCCTAAGCCGAAAAAGGCGCCGCCGATCATCTGCGCCGGCGCTTCCGACCGTGGCTTCCGCTTCACCATCCAGAATTGCACCGGCAGCTTTCTGCTCGGCAGCAATCGGGATGATTTCGTCAAGACCGCTTTGCGGGCGAAGGAACTCTCGGCCGAAATGGGCCGTGACGACTTCAAGACCTATGGTCTTTTCACCATCGTTCCCGGTGAGACCGACAGGCAGGCGCAAGAACGCGTCGATTACTTCAATTCCGGCGTCGACGTCGAAGCCTTGGACAATCAGACGCGCGAATACTCGTCTGACCCCAGTCTGAAGCAGAATACCATGGCGAACCGCTTCATCGCCCAGGGCGAGAGCCGTAATTCCATGTCTCCGGCGGCGATCATCGGCTCGCCCGAGACGATCGCGCGCAAGCTCGCCGATATCGTCATCAACGGCAAGTTGGACGGTATCACCGTCATCGTGCCGGACTTCATCGACGACCTGAAGACGATCGGCATTCCCGTGGTCGAAGGTCTGCGCGAATTTGGCGTGCAGACCAATGCCTATCAGCATCAGCACGGCGGGTAAGACAATGACCGTCATCAACCCGCGCGGCCTGAAGCAGCAGAGCTACTATAATCACGTCAAGATCCGTCCCGGCACGCCGGTTTTTCCGACCGGTCAGGTATCCTGGGATGAGAATGGCGCGGTTGTGGGTGCTGGCGATATCGATGCCCAGGTCGCCCAGACCTACAGGAATATCGGCCTGCTGCTGGCAGGGCTCGGGGCGACGCCGGACGATATCGTCAAGACCGTGACCTATGTCACCGATCCTGGCTTCGCCCCCGCCATCCATCGCGGACGGCTGGCTTTCTTTGACGGTGTGGAGCTTCCGGCCAGCACCTTCATCCATGTCGCGGGTCTCGCGGATGCGGACCTGCTGCTCGAAATCGACCTTGTCGTCATGATTGCCGACAAGCGCTGACACGCCTTGGCCCCAAAGGCCTTTTCCGAAACATTCAGAGAGAAAGTGATCTCTTCGTCAGATGACCTATAGCATTGATCGTCGCCGTTTCGTGGGCATGGCTCTCGGCACGGCTGTTCTTTCGGGCGCGGGCTTCGGCAGCGCGCGCGCTTTTGCCGCTGACCCGACGGAAGTCGCTGGTCTGTTCACGGGTTCCGTGACGCAGGGCAATTGGGACCCGCCGGGCTATGCCGCTTTCACGGCGATGGCGAAGAAATATAACTTCAAGCCCTCCTATGTCGATAACGCGACCTATGAGGCCGCCCCCGCCATTCTGCGCCAGATGGCCGCGCGCGGCGTGAAGATGATCATCTGCCACAGCTCCGGCTATTCGGCGGCGGTCGAGGAAGTGGCGAAGGAATATCCGAACACGCAGTTCGTCATCTACAGCTACGCGTCTGACACTGCCGGACTGAAGAACTACTCCGCTTGGTCGGTCAACTGGGATCAGTATGGCTTCGTCACCGGTGCGGCGGCCGCCGTGTCCAGCAAGGCCAAGCACATCGCCATCATTGCCGGCGAGGAAATCCCCTCCGCCAAACGCGCTGTGGAATTCACCATCAAGGGTGCGAAGTCCGTGACGCCGGACATCAAGGTCGAGACGATCTATACCGGCTCCTTCACGGATATCGCGAAGGCCAAGGAAATCGCGACCGGCGTTATCGCGCGCGGCGTGGATGTGCTGATCCCCTCCGCCGATCTGGCCGATGTCGGCACCCAGCAGGCGGCGGAAGACAATCAGGCCTTCACGATCGGGTCCTATATGGATCAGAGCAAGGATTACCCCGACGCGGTCGTCACCAGCACGGTGCTGAACTTCAACAAGGCCTATGACCAGATGGGCCAGTTCTTCACCGAGGGCAAACTGAACGGCACGATCTATACGATGGATCTGTCGAATGACGGCTGGACCATGGCGACCCCCTTCCGTCATGTCGATGCCAGCGTTCAGGCGCGGATTGTCGACCTGATGAGCAAGATCGCGAAGAACCAGATCTCGGTTGAATAGTCTTTGACCATGCCGACAGACCCCTTTCTCACCCTCACAGGCATAACCAAGGCCTTCGTTCCCGGACATCCTGTCCTGGACAATGTCACGGTCACGGTCCGGCGTGGGGAAATCCACGCCATCCTGGGTGAGAACGGGGCTGGTAAAAGCACCCTGCTGAACATCCTGTTCGGCATGTATCAGCCCGATATGGGTGGCATTCTGCTGGAGGGGCGTGAGGTTATTCACCGCTCCCCGGCAGACGCTATCGCCAACCGTATCGGCATGGTGCATCAGCATTTCAAACTGGTGCCGACCTTTACGGTCGCCGAAAATCTGCGTCTGGCCGCACCGCCCGCCATCAGGCCCAGCCTGGCCCGCAATGCCGATATTGCCAGGCTCGCTGACAGCTTCGGTCTTGCTATCGACCCGAAAGCCATCGTCTCCACCCTGCCCTTGTACCTGCAGCAGCGTGTGGAGATTCTGAAGGCGCTGATCAACCGCGCCGAGCTGATTTTGTTCGATGAGCCGACAACGATTCTGAATCCGGCCGAGATCGACGCCTTCTACAAGGTGCTGCAGCAGATCGCGGCCGAGGGAAGGGCTGTCGTCGTCGTCACCCATCACCTGAACGAAGTTACCGAACATGCGCAGCATGCCTCCGTCATCCGGCGCGGGCAGCTGATCAGCTCCGGCCCCGTCGCCGGCCGCGCGCGGGAGGATTTCGTGCGCGATATGGTGGGGCATGAGGTCGATCTGTCGGCCGCACTGGACGGCACCGGCGAAGCCCCCGGCCCTGTGCGGCTCGCCCTGCACAACGTCTCCGTCGCAGCCACGCCCTCCTCCTCCGGGTTGCGCGATACCTCGCTCACGCTGCGCGCCGGGGAGGTCGTCGGCATCGCGGGTGTGGAGGGCAACGGCCAGCGTGAG
Organism: Acidisoma cellulosilyticum; assembly: GCF_020621385.1. Classification (GTDB taxonomy): domain Bacteria; phylum Pseudomonadota; class Alphaproteobacteria; order Acetobacterales; family Acetobacteraceae; genus Acidisoma; species Acidisoma cellulosilyticum. Next base: position 65,338 of record NZ_JAESVA010000002.1, read on the forward strand.
CTGTTCGAACTCGTGGCCGGCACCATCCTGCCCGACAGCGGCCGCGTGGAGGCTGGCCGTACCCATGCCGATGGCCGCCCGCGCGCCGGTCTGGTGCCGGAAGACCGCCATCAGGAAGGCCTGGTGCTTGACCTGCCGATCGCCATCAACCTGCTGCTCAACAAGATCGACGAAGCGCCCTATGCCCGCGCCGGCCGGCTGAACCATGCGGCGATTACCGCGCGAGCGGAGGAGATGCGCGCCGCGTCCGACGTGCGCAGCCGCAACGTGCATGTGACACCGCGCATTCTGTCCGGCGGCAATCAGCAGAAGATCGTGTTGGCGCGGGCCATGAACGAGGACGCCGATATCATCGCTGTCTATCAGCCGACGCGCGGCTTGGATGTGGCGGCGAGCGAGGAAATTCTGCGGCGCCTGCGCGATGCCGCCAATGGCGGGCGCGCAGTGCTGTTCATTTCCAGCAATCTGGATGAGATCATGCGCATCAGCGACCGCATCATCATTGTCTATGCCGGCCGTGCGGTCGGCGAATTGGACGGTCGCGCGTCCCGCGCGGAAATCGGCGCACTCATGACCGGGGGCGCGGCGCATTGACGACCATGACCGAAACCAGGACGCGCTGGCGCGACCGCGCCGGCAGCGCGGCCCAGAAACTGAGCCAGGGCTATGCGCTGGTCGTGATCATCGCCTTCGCCGCCAGCCTCGCGGTCGGGTTGCTGATCCTCGCGGCCCTTGGCGTATCGCCCTGGCGGGCGCTTGGCGTGATGATCGGCGGGGCCTTCGGGTCCCGTATGGCGATCGGCGATACGCTGGTCTTCATGACGCCCCGGCTGATGACGGCACTGGCCGCCCTCATCGCCATTCGCTGCGGTTTCTATAACCTGGGTGCGGAGGGGCAGTTGCAACTGGGTGCGGTCGGCGCCGTGCTGCCGGCGACCATGCTGCCGCATTCCCTCGGCCTGCTGCTGCTGCCGATCTCGCTGATCTCGGGCGCCATCTTCGGTGCGCTTTGGGGGCTTATTCCGGCGGTGCTGAAGCTGTGGCGCGGTGCGAATGAAATCATCGTCACGCTGATGATGAATTTCATCGGCATCTATTTCGTCAAATATCTGGTGGAAGGGCCGCTGCAGCCGGCGGGCTCCAACTTCAACATGTCGGCCAAGGTCGCGACCGGGGCGATGCTGCCGCTGATTCTGCCCGGCACGCGGCTGCATCTGGGCGCCGTCATCGCGGTCGTGGTCGCGGCTTTGCTATGGGTCCTGCTCTATCACAGCACCTTCGGCATCCGCCTCCGCGCCGCCGGGCTCAGTCCGCGCGCCGCGCGCCTGCAGGGGATGCCGCTGTCACGCCTGATCCTGTCCTCCATGCTCATTTCCGGCGCCATCGCGGGCCTGGGTGGCGCGATTGAGGTGCTGGGCGTGCAATACCGGCTGATCGAGGGGTTCAGCGCCGATTTCGGCTTCGACGGTCTGGCCGTCGCCCTGCTCGGCGGGCTGGAACCCTTGGGCGCGGTGATCGTCGCGCTCTATTTCGGCGCCATCAATAGCGGCACCATCGCGCTGCAAAGCGTGCTGAGCATCCCCTCCGCCATGGCGATGATCATGAGCGGTCTGCCGATCCTGTTCCTGGCCAGCATCCAGGGTTATCGGCTTGTGAAGGGGCGCCGCTGATGCTCTTCGATCCCATCACCATTTCGCTGCTGCTGGCTGCCGCCGTGCGGTTGAGCGCGCCGATGCTGCTCGCCTCCCTCGGCGAACTCGTCTCCGAACGCGCGGGGGTGCTCAATATCGGGCTTGAGGGTCTGATGCTGTTCGGTGCCTTCGGCGCCGTGCTGGGCCTGCAGGAAAGCAATGACCCGCTGATCGGCCTGCTCAGCGGTGCGCTGTGGGGCCTCGGTGCTGCTGCCATTCTGGCGCTGGCGGTGGCACTGCTGCGCGCCGACCAGATCGTCATCGGCATCGGCTTCAATATCCTGGCGCTCGGCGCCACATCGCTGCTGCGGCAGGTGGCGCTGAACCCGAGCTATAACGCGCCGTCGCTGCGTGCCGTCTCGCTCTATCGTATTCCTGTCCTGTATCATTGGCCGATCGTGGGCCGGGCTTTCTTCATGCAAAGCCCGGTCTTCTACGGCGCGGTCCTGCTGGCCATCTTGCTCGGCCTGATGCTGAAATACACCCGTCTGGGGCTGATCATCCGCGCGGTCGGCGAAGGCGCGGGCGCGGCTGACGCCGCCGGCGTTTCCGTCACGGTCGTGCGCTTCGGCGCCATGGCCTTCACCGGCCTCTGTGCGGGTCTCGGCGGCGGCTATCTCACCATCGTCGCCTCGGGCGGTGTCTTCGTGGATAATATGACGGCCGGGCGTGGCTATCTGGCGGTGGCTGTCGTCATCTTCAGCCGCTGGCGGCCGATCTGGATCCTGGCTGCCTCCATCCTGTTCGGCTGCGCGGATGCCTTGCAGTATCAGGGGCAGGCGATCGGCCTCTCCATCCCGCCGCCGTTGCTGCTGATGTCGCCCTTCGTGCTGGCGCTGGTCGCCTGGGTGCTGATGGGCAAAGGCAAGACCGGCCCCGGCGAAATCGGCCTTCCGTTCCTCAGAGGCCAGAAGTGAGCGGTCTGTTAATGAGCGGCCTGGCCCTCGCAGACCTGCGCCTGTCCGATGGCGCGATGCCGCAGGCCTGGGCCGGGCATCTCGGCGGCTTCTGTCTTCTGCGCATCGGGACGGGGCAGGCAAGGCTTGAGATGGACGGCGCCCACGTCGCAGTCATGGCCGGTGACCTCGTCTTCGGGCGCATCGGCCGGCGTCTATCGATCGCCGACAGCCATGATCTGACAGTACAGGCGGCGCTGTTTCCGCGTCAGGGCAGCGGCGCGCGTCTCGCCACCCTGCCCCTGGCCGCGCCGCTTTCGGTTCTCAGCGCCGGCATTCTGGGCGAGCTTCTGCGCGCCGCCGTGGACCGCCTTGACCGGCTGACCGAAGCCGAGATGCGGCCTTTGGAGATTGCGCTGGCGGAGCTGGTGGCATCGGCCTTGGCCGCGAATGCCTTGGCCGCGCGCGTGCTTAACGGTTCCGCCGGCAAGAACGCCATCGCGCTGCGGGCCATGCAGGTGATCGAGCTGCATCTGCCGGACCCCGATTTGTCACCGGCCCTGGTCGCGCACTATGCCGGTATTTCTCTGCGCTATCTGCAGCAGCTTTTCGAGGCGACGGGCGAGAATGCCAATCACCTGATCCGCCGCCGCCGGCTGGAACGCTGCTGCGACGACCTGCGCGATCCGCTTTATGCGGACCAGTCCATCTCCGCGATCTGCTTTCGCTGGGGGTTCAATGACAGCGCCTATTTCAGCCGCATCTTCAAGGACGTCCACGGCGTCTCACCCTCGGCTTACCGCAATGCCAGGGACGGCCGCTCGCTGGGTCTAGCCGCGTAGGTCCTGTGTCAGTCTTCCGTCATCGCTGTCGCCACGGCTTCGGCGACGGCATCCGCGCCCGGATTGCCCTCGGATCGCAGCCCCTCGATCACGCCGGCGCGGTCAGCCTCGCTGCGGTTCTGGCTCATCTTCCATTTGCCGGTGATCTCGGTGATCTCCAGCCGCAGGCCGACGATGGCGCGCAGCTGGCTGGCGATGAAATCCGCCGGTGCGTCCGCGACGGCCCAGGGCGCGTCGCGCCCATCCTCATGCCGTTCCGTCAGGCGACGAACGATATCCAGCAGCCCGGCCGCATCGTCGAAGAAGGAAATCCGGCCGCGCACCTGGATGGTGACGTAGTTCCAGGTCGGCACCACCTTGCCGGTCTGCCGCTTCGTCTCATACCAGCCGGGGGAGACATAGCCGTCAGGGCCGGAGAAGATGGCCAGCGCCTCGACCGACTGGTCCGTCGTTTTCCATTGCGGATTGGCCCGCGCCACATGACCCAGCAGATGGCCCTGCCCGCCGCTATCCGACAGGTCCAGCAATAGCGGCAGGGGTGTGGCTTCCAGCCCGGCCGTGCCGAAAGTCACCAGCTGAGCCATGGGATAATCGCGGATCGCCGCATGCAGGACATCGGTCCGGTCTTCCCGGAATTGGCGCGGCAAATACAAGCGGATGTCCTCTCAGTTATACGGGCGCGAGCCCCATTACCTCATCATCGGTGAAAACGCGCGACCGCGTCAAAAACCGCACGCCGCGACCATTCTCCAACGAGAACATGCCGCCACGACCGGCAACCACATCGATGATGATCTGGGTATGCTTCCAATAGTCGAATTGCGAGCGGCTCATGAAAAACGGCGCGCCGCCGATTTCCCCCAGTTGCACGTCGCTATCCCCGGTCATGAAATCGCCGCGCGGATAGCACATGGGGGAAGACCCGTCGCAACAGCCGCCCGATTGGTGAAACAGAATCGGGCCGTTTTCGCCGGCCAGTGTGGCGATCAGATCAAGGGCTTCCGGCGTCGCCGTGACCCGCACAACGGATGGCTCCATTGTTCCTTTTCCTTCCCGTTCTTACCGGCGGCTTATGATGCCGCCTTGGTTTTATAGGGTGAGCGACCGTCAGCCGCGCCAGCGGCGCGGTCTGGTGCGGCTGCCTTTCGGGCCGGACAGGCTGATCGCACCGCCGAACAGCACAAGGCCGATCGCGGTCGGCAGCAGCCAGGCCGGGCGCTGCAACAGCGGCCAGGCAAGTTCCGTCCAGGCCCAAGGCGGCAAATTATCCGTCACGAAACCCTGAAACGCGGGCATGAAACCGGGATCGGCCATGCTGATCAGGGTCTTCAGATCCATATCAGGCGGCCAGATGCTGGCGACGGCGAAGGCCGACACCAGAAAGATGGCTGCAAGCACAGACAGGATACGGACGATGATCACATGAACAGCTTACGCGTCTGTGGCATTCCAGCATAGAGCGAAGCGGCCCACTGGCCGTAGCCGTTGTAAATTTGCGTATCGACGACCTGATCCGTGCCGATCAGTCGTTCCTGCGCCTGGCTCCAGCGCGGATGCGGGAAGGCCGGGTTTACATTCGCCCAGAACCCGTATTCATCCGGCGCCAGCTGCGCCCAAAACGTATCCGGCTGCTTGTCCGCGAAACTGATCTTGACGATCGATTTTCCGGACTTAAAGCCGTATTTCCAAGGTGTTACGAGACGAATCGGACCGCCGTTCTGCGGCGGCATGGGCTTGCCGTACAGGCCAGTGCCGATGAAGGCGAGTTCGTTATTCGCCTCCGCCAAAGTCAATGCCTCGACATAGGGCCAGGGCATGAAGCCGCCCAGGCCGGGCATGACCTTGGGATCGGCGTCGCTGGTGAAGACGATGTATTTGGCGCCCGCGGTCGGCTTCGCCAGGGCGACGAGCTTCGACAGCGCAAATCCGGTCCAGGGCACCGTCATCGCCCAGGCTTCGACGCAGCGATGACGATAGACCCGTTCCTCGATCGGCATCTGCTTCAGCAGGTCGTCGATCGCGATGGTGAAAGGCTTCTCAACCATGCCGTCGAAGGCGATCGACCAGGGGCGTTGCGGGAAGCTCTGGGCCATCTGCCACAGGTCTTTGTCGGTGCTGAATTCGTAGAAGTTATTATAGGTCTCGGCGACCTTCTGGGCGGTCAGCGCGCGGCCGGGCTTGTAGCGCATGGCCGAGGCCGGGATGCCGGGCGGCGGCGCATCCGCGCGGGCGGCGGTGATGCCAAGACCGCCGACGGCGATCGCGCCGCCGATCACGGCGGCCGATGTCATCGCCGCGCGTCGGCTGAAAAAATCCTCTTCCGGCGTGATATCCCGCCCCGGAGCTTCCCAACCGCGCAGCCGTTTGATCAGCATTGTGCCGTCCCTCATTCCTTGACTACTTAGTCTATACGCCAGGACGGGAGGCATAGTTTCACGTCTCAACGTCGAGCGTTAACCCTTCGTCAGGGAATAAATCTTCCAAGCAGGCTCACCACGCCCGCGATGATGCCAGCGCCCAGTGACGCGGCAATGACCAAGGGAGCAAGGCTCCGCTCCCGCTCATATTTCGCGGCTTCCGCGATAAGCTTCTGCTGCTCAGCCTGGAACTTGCGACTTTCCGCCAGGGCGCGATCGATACGAACGATCTGCTCTCTGATATCAAGGTCATGTTCTGGTGCGGTTTCGGACAAGCTGTTCCCTCCGAAGGACAGCATTATGATCTTGAACCAAACCGCCTTCAACCTAGCCGAAAGACACCAGGCTGACCTCACTCAGGGATGGAAATTTCCATTCCGTCATAGGCGGGTTCGAAGCCGCGCGGCAGGTTGCGCATCATCCAGCCCCAATCCATGTCATTGCCCATATGGGTCAGGATCGTGCGGCGCGCGCCGAGCTTCGCCGCCCATTCGACGACCAGCGCCAGCCAGGCATGGGTCCGGTGCGGGTCACGCTGGAAGCAATCGACCATCCAGGTCTCGACCCCCGCCAGCGTTTCCCAAGCCGCGTCGTCCAGATCGACGACATCGGTGCAATAGGCGAAACGACCCAGGCGCAGGCCGAGCGTGGTGCCGAAACCATGGTCCTGTTCAAAGATGGAAAGCGCCATGCCTGCCAGATTGACGCTTTCGCCCGGCCGCACGGGCTCAGGCTCCAGCACGGGGCGGATGAAACCGGGCGGCCGCCAGGGCAGGAAAGCATAGTCGAAGCGCCGCTGCAGTTCTTCCAGCGTATGCGCATCCGCCCTGACCGGCATCGGCCGGTCGATGATGCGGTTGAGGATGCGCACATCATCCAACCCCAGAATGTGGTCGGCATGGGAATGGGTGTACAGAATGGCGTCGATCGAGCGGATGCCGTGATCGACCATCTGGTTGCGCATGTCGGGCGAGGTATCGACCAGGATGCGGCGGCCGTCATTGCCCTGCAGCACGATGGAGGAACGCGTGCGGCGGTTGCGCTTCTCGGCCGGGTCGCAGACACCCCAATCGCCGCGCCCGTCCGCCCCGCCGATCATGGGCACGCCGGCGGAGCCGCCGCAGCCGAGAACGATGGCCTTCATGCTGCGACCGTCTTCGGATAAAGGCGGCGGAAATTGGCGGAAGTCAGTTCGGCCAGGCCTTCGGCGGTCAATCCGCGCACCTCCGCCAGCTTGGCGGCGGTATGGGCGACATGGGCGGGTTCGTTCCGTTTGCCGCGAAAGGGTACCGGCGCCAGATAGGGGCTGTCGGTCTCGACCAGCAGGCGGTCGGCCGGCACATCCGCCGCGATCTCCCGCAACTCGGTCGATTTCGGGAAGGTCAGGATGCCCGAGAAGCTGAGATAGCCGCCGATCTCGATCGCGGCCTCGGCCAGACCGCGCCCCGACGAGAAGCAATGGAGCAGGAAGTCGAAGGGACCGCCCTCGGCCCGCTCCTCCTGCAGGATCGACGCGATATCGGCGTCAGCGTCACGGGCATGGATGGCAAGCGGCACGCCGGCGATCCGCGCGGCACGGATATGGGCGCGAAATCCCGCCTTCTGCACATCCGGCGGTGCGGTATCATAGAAGTAATCGAGCCCGGTTTCCCCGATGCCGATCACCTTCGGGTGCTGCGTCATCGCGACCAAAGTCTCGACCGCCGGCACCGGCTCCTCATGCGCATGCTGCGGATGAATGCCGATGGAGCACCAGATGCCGGGCTTGTCCTCGACCAGCGCCAGAATACGCCGGGACTGCTCCAGACTGGTGCCGATGGAGACCATTTCCCCCACCCCGGCCGCCCGCGCGCGGCCGATGACGGCGTCCAGTTCCTCGTCCTTGAAGTAATCGAGGTGGCAATGACTATCGATCAGCACGCTCAGGCGACCTCGTCCACGAAGCGCGGGAAGATGCCCTGCGGCGCGGGCAGCACGGTGCCGTCCACCAGCGGGATCGCGAGCCCGGCGAGCGTGCGGCCATCGGCCGGCACCACAAGTTGATCGAGCATCCGCCCCATGCTGTCCGGCATGAAAGGCTGCAGCACCGTCGCGATATGACGGATGGTATCGGCCAGCACGCGCAGCACGGAGCCCATGCGCAGGATATCGGTCTTCTTCAGCGCCCAGGGCGCCTGATGGTCGATATAGGCATTGCCGGCGCGGATCACCTTCCACGCCTCCTCCAACGCGACGTGATAGGCCTGGACCTCGATCGCGGCGCCGAGCAGCGCGGGCAGCGCCTGCGCCTGGGACAGCAGCGCGACGTCGGCCTCCGTCAGCGGGTCGGGCGCGGGCGGCAGCTTGCCCTCGCAGTTCTTCGCGATCATCGACAGGCTGCGCTGGCAGAGATTGCCGAGGTCATTGGCGAGTTCGATGTTCAGGCGGGAGATCAGCGCGCGGCGGCTGAAATCGCCGTCATTGCCGAAGGGCATTTCGCGCAGCAGGAAGAAGCGCACGGCATCCAGCCCGAATTCCGCGATCAGGGCATTCGGTTCGACGACATTGCCGACCGACTTGCTCATCTTCTCGCCGTCCGCCGTCCACCAGCCATTGGCGGCGACGCGCTTCGGCAGGGGAATCTCGGCCGCCATCAGGAAGGCCGGCCAATAGACGGCATGGAAGCGGATGATGTCCTTGCCGACCATATGCACATCCGCCGGCCAGAATTTGGCGCGCGGGGCGTCGGCGTCCGGGTAGCCTGTGGCCGTCAGGTAATTGGTCAGCGCATCCAGCCAGACATACATGACATGGGCTGGATCGTTCGGCACCGGCACGCCCCATGTGAAGCTGGTGCGGCTGACGGACAGATCCATCAGCCCGCCGCGCACGAAGCTCACCACTTCATTGCGCGGGCCATGGGGGCCGATGAAATCAGGATTGGCCTCGTAATGGGCCAGCAGCTTGTCCTGCCAGGCCGAGAGACGGAAGAAATAGCTCGGCTCGCGCACCCATTCGACCGGCGCGCCGGAAGGCGCCACGCGGATGCCGTGGACATTCGTCGTCAGCTCATCCTCGCCATAGAAGGCTTCGTCGCGGACGGCGTACCAGCCTTCGTAATGGTCCAGATAGATGTGCCCGGCATCCAGCAGCTTGGTCCAAAGCGCGGCGCAGGCGATCTTGTGCCGCTCCTCCGTCGTGCGGATGAAGTCGTCGTTGGACAGGCCGAGCGTCGCGGCCAGGCTTTGAAACTGCTCGGCCACCTGATCGGTAAAGGTCTGCGGGTCGACGCCGGCGTCCAGCGCCGCCTTCTCGACCTTCTGCCCGTGCTCGTCGGTGCCGGTCAGGAAGAAGACGTCATACCCGTCCAGCCGCTTCCACCGCGCCAGCACATCGGCTGCGATGGACGTATAGGCGTGGCCGATATGGGGCGCCCCGTTCACGTAATAGATCGGCGTCGTCACGTAGAAGCTTCTGGTCATGTTCCCGCCATCAGGCTCAGCCCCGCCAGCACCGCCTGTCGGCGATCCAAAGCGAAGCGTTCCGTCTCATCCTGGATTTGAGTCAGGGCCTGCCATACCTTACCCCAGTCATCAATGGAACGGCGGGCGAGCAGACCGGTCTGATGGCTGGACAGCGCACCGCGCGCGCCTTGCCGCACCACATCCGCTATGGCCTGGCGCAGCAGGTCCATGAACAGGCCGAAACTGTCCTCGTCGCGCGCCACGCCGTCCGCCACATGCAGCGCGGCTTGCCCGGTCGGCAGGGTGGCGAGCACGCGATGGACCTCGGCCGCCATCGCCGGACCGTCGCCGGCCGCCAAGGTCAAAGCCCGGCCGATGGAGCCCTCCGCCAGCCTTGCCATTTCCGCCTGCTCCTCGACACCGAGGTCCGGCAGATAGCGGCCGAGCAGCGTCTCGACATCGGGTTCGGTCAGCGGCGACAGGCGCAGGCGACGGCAACGGCTGCGAATGGTCGTCGGCAGCAGGCCCGGCGCGTGGCAGACCAGAAACAGCAGCGCGCCCGGCGGCGGTTCTTCCAGCAATTTCAGCAAGGCATTGGCAGCGTTGGTGTTCATATCCTCGGCGCCGTCGACGATGACGATGCGCGCCCCACCCTCGCCCGCCGTGCGGCGCAGGAACTGCGTCACCGCGCGCACCTCATCCACCACGATGTCGCGGCGCATGCGCTTGGTCTTCTCGTCCGCGCTGCGTTCCAACACCATCAGCCCGGCATGGGTGCCGGCCGCGATGCGGCGGAAGACCGGCTCGGCCGGGTCCATCTGCAAATCGGCGTCCGGCGGAAGGCCAGCCAGCAGCGCGCGCGCCAGCCGGAAGGCGAGCGTCGCCTTGCCGATGCCGCGCGTGCCGGTGATCAGCCAGGCATGGTGCAGCCGGCCGCTGCGGCGCGCAGCGCGCCATAGCCGCTCGGCCGCATCATGGCCGAGCAGGTCTGGGTTTTCGCGTGGCGGGAGGTGCGTCAGTTCACGCCCTGCAGCTTGACGTCGAACATCAGGGTCGCGCCCGGCGGAATGGAGCCGCCGGCACCCTGGTCGCCATAGCCCTGGTCCGGCGGAATGATGAGCGTGCGCTCCCCGCCGACCTTCATTCCGACCACGCCCGCATCCCAGCCGGCAATGACCTGGCCATTGCCGAGCACGAAGCTGAAGGGCTGGTTGCGGTCATAGGAGCTGTCGAACTTCTGCCCCTTCTGGCCGTCCTGATAGAGCCAGCCGGTATACATGACGACGACCGTCTGGCCGGGCTGGGCGACGGGTCCGGTGCCGACGACGCTGTCCTGCTCCATGACGCCGTCGGACAGCGTCGTGAAGCCGGCGGGCGCGGCCGCGAAAGCGGCCGAGGACAAGGCCATCATCGTCAGTCCGGCGATAGGCAGCATAAAACGGCGCATGGGCAATTTATCCTGTCGTGAGTGAGGTTTGCAGCCAGGTCCGAAGCCCGGCCAGGACATCCGCCTGCACATCGGCGAGCGGCGGGCCGGCATCGACGACCATGAAACGCTCTGGCGTTTCCTCAGCCTGGGCGAGGAAGGAGGCCCGCGCGCGCTCATGAAAATCGAGCGCCAGCCCCTCGAACCGGCCTTCATCGGTCGCGCTATCGGCAAGCCGGCGGCGGCTGCGACGCAGGCCTTCGGCCGGCGGAATATCAAGCAGCACCGTCAGATCCGGCCAATAATCGCCGACGAAATCCTGGTGCAGCTGGCGGATGAGCGGCAGGGCAATCCCCCGCCCGCCGCCTTGATAGGCGAGGGTGGAGCCGACATAGCGGTCACACAGCACGATCTGGCCGCTGGCCACCGCAGGCCTGATGACGCGCGTCACATGCTGCACGCGCGCCGCCGTCATCAGAAGCAGTTCCGACCCCTGATCCCAGACATGGCCGGCGTCTGACAGCAGCAGTGCCCGCAACTCCATCCCTTCCGGCGTGCCGCCGGGTTCGCGCGTCGTCAGGACGTCGAAACCGTCCGCGCGCAACGCCTCGGCGGCGGCGGCGAGGACAGAGCCCTTGCCGGCCCCGTCGCCGCCTTCAAAGACGATAAAGCGGCCGGATTTACGGCCCATGATCAGGCACCCGTGATGAAGTGCTTCAGGCGCGCCATGGCCCGGCCCGGCAGGCCGAGGCGCGGCACGTCGCCGGCCGCCACCAGATCGGTCGTGATGATCTGGCCGGGCGGGATGCCGGTACCGCTGAGGCTGATCTGACCGACCTTATGGCCGCTGATCACCGGGGCCGGGATCGGGGCCGGGTAATCGACCGCGATCTTGACGCCGTCGCGCCAGTTATTCGGCAAGGTCACGGTCAGCCCGCCCTGCACCGTCAACCCGACGGTCGGCACCTGGCCCAGCCAGACCGGCGCCTGGCTCACGATCTGCCCGGCCGCGAAGACCGGGACGTCCTGGAAGGTATTGAAGGCCCAATCCATCAGACGCTTCGATTCGGTGACGCGCGAATCCCAGGTCGGCAGACCGTTCAGCACCACGATGATGCGACGGCCATTGCGCTCGGTCGAACCCGCCTCGGAATAGCCACCCTCCTCGGTATGACCGGTCTTGAGACCGTCGCCGAGCCCGGCCGCGACCAGCGGATTACGGTTCTGCTGGGTGATCTTGTTATAGGTGAAGGTCTGCTCGCCCGCGTAATGATAATAGTCCGGGAAGTCGCGAATGATATGGGTGGCGAGCGTCGCGATGTCCCGCACGGACATGACATGCCCGTCCGCCGGCCAGCCGGAGGCATCCATGAAGTGGGAATCGTTCATCCCAAGCTTCTTGGCCTCGGCATTCATCATGGCGACGAAAGCGTCTTCCGACCCCGCGATGCCTTCGGCCAAAGCGACCGCCGCATCATTGCCGGAATCGACGAAGACGCCACGGATGAGGTCCTCGATCGTCACCTGGGTGCCGACCTGCAGGAACATGCGGCTGCCGCCCATATGCCAGGCGTGCTCGCTGATGGTGAAGGTCTGGCCGAGCGTCAGCTTGCCGGCCTTCAGCTGCGTGAAGGTGATGTAGATGGTCATCAGCTTGGTCAGCGAGGACGGCGGGCTGGGCGTATCCGCGTCCTTCGTCAGCAGCACCGCGTTGGTGTTGAAATCGATGACGATGGCATGGCTCGCGACCGTATCCACAGGGCCGACGGGGGTATCGGCCGGGGTGGAGACGGCGGCCGTCGCCGTGCCGGGGCCGCCCTCATCGCCGCTCGCCGCTGACTTGGCTGCGGCCTTTTTGCGCTTGGCCCAGGCCGGGACGGCGGCAAAGCTGGACAAGGCAGCGCCAGAGAGAAGCAGGAAGCGACGAGAATTCATGAGGCGGTTCCGATCCGGAGCACGAGCGGGTCTGACTGGCTTGCCCGGCTTACTGCACGATGATGGTGGCGTCCACGGCGCCAGCGGCGAGGCTGGACGAAAGCGCCGCATCGGCCTGCGGCACCGTATAATAGGGGCCGCTCTGCACGCCGTAGAGCATGCGCCCTCCCCCTGTGATCGCGATCACATGAGCATTTGGTAATCCGGACAGGCGCGCGGATTGGCGATAGGCGTCATAGCGATGGCCGAAGCTGCCGGACTGGACATAGAGCGCGCCGGGGCTGGGCGGCAGCTGTGTCACGCGCTCGGGCAGGCGCAAAGGCGGCACCGTTTCGGTGATCGAGCCGGTATTGGCGCGATCCGTCTGCACGACGGCCGCACCGCCGGCAGACGCGACGCCGGTCGGCGGGGCAAGGCTTTCGGCCTGAAAACCACCCATGGGCGCGGCCGCGATCTTGATGCCGCCGCCGAGGCTGTCGGCCAGCGCCTGACTTGCGTCCTTCTGGATCGTGACCCTGACCTCGGCCGCGCCATCGGCCGGAATGCCGAGCAACTGCGCCGCGCGCGGCGTCACCGCCAGGATACGGCCAGGATTGCCGGGGCCGCGATCATTCACGCGCAGCAGGATCTGCCGGCCGGTCTGCAGATTGGTCACTTGGACAATGCAGGGCAGTTGCAGGATCTGGCTGGCACCGGTCAGCGCCCCGGCGTCATAGGCTTCGCCGTCGGTCGTCAGCGGCGAAGCGTCATCGCCATAGACCGAGGCGAGACCGGTGCGGTCATAGCCGTAATCCTCACGCGGGTAGTACCAGGCGCCATTGGCCTGATAGCCCTGGCCGATGACGTAATGCGGATGGGAGGCAACCGGCGGCCCGCTTTTGACGCAGCCCGCGACCGCCATCATCGCGCCGAAAGCGGCAAAAGTGACGAGCTTCATGCGGTAACGAGATTGCCGAGCAGGCCGACCGAAAGGGCGTAGAAGTCGGACGGGTTATAGCGGCGGATCGCCTTGTAATTCGGATAGACAAGATAGGCCGCGCCGCCGACGCCGTCCGGCTGGATCACGCGCCCCGGCAGGGACGCGGACACATAGGCATGGCCGGGCAAGCGCCGCACGCCCATGGCGAGCCATTGCGACAGCGGCTGCGCCTGATCCGGATCGATCGCCGGCGCGTCGACCGAGGGGCCGAGGATGACCTGCTCGCCCCAGGGCTGTCCCTGTTTCCAGCCGGAGACGCGCAGGTAATTGCCGATGGAGGCCAGGCTGTCCGGTATATTCGTCCAGATATTCGGGCGGCTTTGGCCGGAGAAGCTGACGGCGAGCTTGAGATAGACGCTCGGCATGAATTGCGGCTGGCCCATGGCCCCGGCATAGGAGCCGGTCATGCCCTGGGCCGAGACCGCGCCGCTGTCGATAATATGAAGGGCCGCGATCAGTTCCGAGCGGAAATAGGCCGGGCGATGGCTGGACCAGGCCAGGGTCGCCAAAGCCTGCACGACCGAAAAACCGCCGGTATAGCTGCCGTAATTGGTCTCCAACCCCCAGATGCCGAGAATGACGCCGGGATCGACGCCGTATTCCGTGCGGACCGCCGCCAGAACCTGCTGGCTCGCCGCGTATTTCTGCTGCCCGGCGGCGACCCGCGCGGCGGAGAGGCGCTTGGCCGAATACTGCGCCCAGGTCTGGGTGAATTCCGCCTGATAATTGTCGAGCCGGATGACGTCCGAATTCGGCTGCAGACCATAGAGCGCGGCGCGGCGGGTGGCGTAGCTGACGCCCTGCCCGGCGGCCATGCGATCGACCTCGACCAGAAAGCTCTGGAAGCTGCCGGTGGCGGCCCACGCCGCCCCCTCGCTACCCAGAAGCAGGGTCGCGGAAGCAGCGGGAATCGCGTGGAGAAGGGTGCGGCGGCGCATGTCCGCTGTCTGCCAGAGGCTGCGCTGTCAAGCAACTGACGGGATTGTCACCTGGGCCCAAGCCCCATCGGACGCGGCGAACCCTGCCCTGCCCGCATCGCCCTTGCACGCGGCGAGGCGCGCAGCGCATTCTCCGCCGCTTGTGGGCCCAAAAACAGGCCAAGAAAGGCGTTGGAGATCAGGGTATGGATGGCGAGACGGACGCGCGGCAGATCAGCCTTTACGCGCAGGAAAATTTCCCGGCGCTGCATGCGGCTGGACGGCTGGCTGCCGAAACGCTGGATATGATCGCGCCTTTCGTGTTGCCCGGTGTCACGACCGAGCGGCTGGATCAGCTCTGCCACGATTTTATCCTGGATCATAAGGCCGTGCCGGCGCCGCTGAACTATCGCGGCTATCCGAAATCGATCTGCACCTCCATCAACCATGTCGTCTGCCACGGCATTCCCGGCGCGCGAAAGCTGGAAGAAGCCGATATCCTGAATATCGACATCACCGTCATTCTGGACGGCTGGTACGGCGACAGCAGCCGCATGTATGCGGCCGGCACGCCCAGCACCAAGGCCAAGCGGCTGATGGATATCACCTACGAGTCGCTGATGCGCGGCATTGCCGTCGCCCGCCCCGGCAATACGCTGGGCGATATCGGCCACGCCATCCAAAGCTATGTCGAGCCGCAGCGCCTGACGATCGTGCGGGATTTCTGCGGCCACGGTATCGGCCTGCGCTTTCATGAGCCGCCCAATGTCCTGCATTACGGCCGCCCCGGCTTGGGCACCAAGCTTCGCCCCGGCATGGTCTTTACCATCGAGCCGATGATCAACGCCGGCCGGCCCGAGGTGAAGATCCTGGATGACGGCTGGACCGCGGTGACGCGCGACCGCAGCCTGTCGGCGCAGTTCGAGCATATGATCGGCATTACCGAGACCGGCTGCGAGGTTTTTACGCTATCGCCGGCCGGGCATACCAAGCCGCCTTACGCCTGATCGGCCTCCGGACGGACGCTTTCGCACCAGCATGGCGAGAGCGTCCGGGCCGATGCTGACCTTAGAGCGTTTCCTGCTCGCTTACGCTCACAGGTGCCGCTCTAGGTTATTGTTTTTGCGAGCATCTTCACCCGGTCAGATGATTCTATCTGACCGGGATCTGCTCTAGGCGCCTGCTTATTCAGCTTGTGACAAGATCCAGCGACAGGCCTTTGCACTGTCACCAGGCAAGCCATATGCGGGGGCCTTGCCCGGCCGAAAGCCGTTTTGGTGGTGCCTATCCGACATTGCGACCATGATTTCTGCCGCCTGTGACACCAATTTGTCACCTGCCACCTTGCCCGCGCTAGGCTAAGGCCGCTCGGCCTTCGGTTTTCTCTGTTTAAGGACGTCTCTATGCTGGGTGCCTATGCCGCGCGCGAAGGGATTCCCCTCTGTGACTTTCCCGCCGAGGGCGATCTGTCGCAGGCACAATGGATAGACCTGCTCAACCCGACCGATGAGGAAAAGGCCAGGGTCCAAGCAGCGACCGGCCTGGAGGTTTCGACCGAAGACGAACTCAGTGAGATCGAGACATCAAGCCGGCTCTTCTATGATGGCACCGCGATCTATCTCAGCATGCCGCTGGTCGCCAAAATGGATGGCATGCCGGCCGATGTCCGCCCCATCGGCTTCATCCTCAATCGCGAGAAGCTGGTCACCATCCGCTTCAACCGCAGCCGCGCCTTCCATAATTTCCTGGAGACGCAGCATCGCAAGCCGATGGAATCGGGCGAGCCGATCGACATTTTCCTGTCCCTGCTGGAAGCCATCAGCGATCGGATGTCCGACTTGCTTGAGAATATGCGCGACGAGTTGGATGCGGTCTCGAAGCAGATCTTCAGCGATGCCGGCGCCGGCCCCAAGCACGGGCGCAGGCTGGACAATGAGCTGCAAAGCGTCCTGAAACGCCTGGGCCGCGCCGCCGATCTGATGTCCAGCATTCGTGACAGCCTGCTCGGCGTCGGCCGTATCCTGCCCTATGTTGGGCAGATCGCCGCGACCTGGATCGACCGCGAGAATCGCGAGCGGCTGAAGTCGCTGCGGCAGGACATCACCTCCCTCAGCGACTATGATGGTCATCTCAACAACAAGCTGCAGTTCCTGCTGGATGCGACGCTTGGCCTGATCAACAACGCGCAGAACAACATCATCAAGGTTCTGACCGTCGTCTCGGTCGTCGGTGTGCCGCCGACGCTGATTGCCAGCATCTACGGCATGAATTTCAAGGATATTCCGGAGCTGAACTGGACCTATGGCTATCCGTACGGGATCGCCATGATTGTCCTATCCGCCGTGCTGCCGCTGATTTGGTTCAAGGTCCGCGGCTGGCTTTAAGCCGTCTGATTAGTTGGCAATGCCCCCAAATCTGTCATGCGCGGCTTCATGCCGCGCATCGACCCTTGCGTGCAGGCAAGCGGCCGTCTGGGCGCCTCGGCGGGTAGGTCCGCGCAACAAGTTCGCGGATGACGAATTATCTATTGAAACCTGACAGGCTTTAATCCGGGAGCGCGGCCCCAAGCGGTCGGTCAGCCGGCCGGCACGCGCCGGTGATCGCGGTCGGCCATCAGCTTGTGCAATACCGGCTCGATCGTTTCCGCGATCAGGGCCATGCCCTGCGCGTCCGGGTGCAGGGCGATGCTGTTCACGGTCGCCGTAGTCAGGCCCGCCGCGTGGCTCGCCATCACCGCCTGATGCGGGTCGAGATAAAGCCCGCGGTTCACGCGGCCGTCACGGTAGAAAAGATTGCCCACATTCATGAAGGTGACAAAGGGCCGGTCGCGATAGGACGCGGCCAGCATGGCGTTCACCGCCGCCGTATTCTCGGTAATCCAGGGCGAGCGCTCGCTGGGCAGCACCGCCAGCAGCAGGATCTGCGTATCGGGCAGCTTCGTGCGCAGGATATGGACGATGGCATTGATGCCCGCCAAGGTCTGGCTGGCATCCCAGTGAACATGGCCGAAATTATTCGCGCCGATCAGCAGCACCAGCGCGCGCGGGTTCAGCCCGGCGACCTCGCCATGATCCAGCCGCCAGATGACACTGGCGGTGGTATCGCCCCGGAAGCCCATATTGACGGCCTGACGGTCGCCGTAGAAGCGGTTCCAGACCGGGCGGTAATCGGCGAAGGGCTCAGGCCCCGCCAATTCCCAGTTCTGGGTGATCGAATCGCCCAGCCATATGAGATCGACATGGCCCTGCCGCACCCGCTCCAGGCTGCGGTCGAATCGCTCCCGCCACCAGGGCAGCTCGGACCGGCCGATCGGCGCGGTCGCAAGATCCACGGCAAGCGTCGCCGGTTTCACGCCGGGCTCCGCGGCTGTCGCCGGAGCGGCAAAGGCCAGAGGCAGAAGCAGGCTGGCTGCGAGAATCCACCGTTTCATGAGACGAGTCTTTAACCTGCAATGACGAGGAAGCCTGCGGATAGCACACCCGCGACGATGCAGTAGATGGCGAAGGGTGTCATGGCCCAGTTCTGATGGCCACGGAACCAGCGCATCAGGAAGGCGGTGCTGGCCAGCGCCGTGACGCCGGCGACGACGGCCGCGATCACGGCCAGGCTCATCGTGCCTTGGGCCGCATGGTCATGCATCAGCTTCGGCACTTCCAGCACTGCCGCCGCGACGATCACCGGCAGGGCGATGAGGAAGGAAAAATGCGCCGAATCTTCATGATCCAGCCCGCGCAGCACGCCGCCGAGGATGGAGGCACCCGAGCGTGACATGCCGGGGATCAGCGCCAGGCACTGCCAGCAGCCGATGATGAAGGCGTCGCGGGCGCCGAGCTTCGACAGCGGCAGCGTGCTGGCTTTGCTGCCCTTCAGCTTCTCGCCGACCAGCAGCACCAGACCGTTCACGACGAGGAAGATCGCGGCGATCAGCGGAGTCGCAAAGACGCGGCGCAGCAGATGCTCCAACCCGCCGCCGAGGATGACGACCGGAATGGTGGCAATGACGATCAGCAGGAACACCCGCCGCGCCTCGGCCACCTCATGTGCCGAGCCGATACCGATGAGGCCGCGCAGGATCGCCAGCCAGTCGCGCCAGAAGAAGCCAAGCAAAGCGAGCGCGGTGCCGACATGCAGCATGACCAGAAAGGGCAGGAAATTGTCGCCGTGCTGGTCGAGATTCCAATGGAGAAGGGCCGGCAGGATGACCGCATGGCCCAGGCTGCTGACCGGGAAAAGTTCGGTCGCCCCCTGCACGACGGCAATGACGATCGCTTGTATCGGGTCCATGCTCAGCCTTCTCCTCAGGGCCGGTCTTCATAGCGCGCTTCGCACAGGTCGCAATCATCAGAACGCGGTATAGGCAGGCTGTGAAGCACGACGATAATATCTCCCCCCTCGCCTCCGATCCCACGCGTTCGGCTGCCCTTTCTCTCCTGTCAGCGGTGCTGGACCGGCACCGCTCGTTGGAGGATGGGCTCGATTCGCTGCCGCCGATGGACGCGCGCGACAAGGCCGCCGCCCACCGGCTGGCCGCGACCGCGCTGCGTCGCCGCGGCACCATCGATACGGTGCTGGACCCTTATCTGAAGCGCGTGCCGCCGGATCTGGTCATGCATGTGCTGCGCCTGGGCGCGGCCGGGCTGCTGTTTCTGGACACGCCGGCCCATGCCGCCGTCGCCACGGCGGTCGGGCTTGCGCGCGCGCGAAAACTTGAAAAATTCGCAGGCTTGGTGAATGCGGTGCTGCGCCGCGTCTCGGAGAACGGACAGGCCGCGCTGGAGGAATTGGACGGGCCGCGCCTGGATACGCCGCCCTGGCTTTGGACCGGCTGGGGCAAGGACGCCCGCGATATCGCAGTCGCCCATCAGACGGAAGCGCCGCTCGATATCACGCTGATGCCGGGAGAGCCGGTGCCCGAAGGCGGCGATCTGCTGCCGACCGGGTCGGTCCGCTTCCCGGCCGGCACGCGCGTCGCCGATATTCCGGCCTTCGTTGCCGGTCGCGCCTGGGTGCAGGATGCCGCCGCCGCCCTGCCCGCGCGCATTCTGAACGCCCAGCCGGGCGAATATGTCGCCGATCTTTGCGCGGCCCCCGGTGGCAAGACAGCGCAGATGGCCGCTGCCGGCGCCCGCGTGACCGCGATCGAACTGATGTCGGCCCGCGTGCCCCGCCTGACCGGCAATCTGGAACGCCTGGGCCTGACGGCCGAGATCATCACCGGCGACGCCGCGACCTGGAAGCCGGACGGCAAGCTGGACGCCATCCTGCTCGACGCGCCCTGCAGTGCGACAGGCACCATCCGGCGCCATCCGGACGTGCCTTATCTGAAGCAGCAGGGCGATATGATGAGCCTGGCCGCGACCCAGGACCGGTTGCTGACGGCGGCCATCGGCATGCTGCAGCCCGGCGGGCGGCTGATCTACGCCGTCTGCTCGCTGCAGCCGCAGGAAGGGCCGGACCGGATCGCCGCCGCGCTCAGCTGGCTGCCGGTGAAGATCGACCCGATCCGGCGGTCCGAGATTCCGGGATTGGAATTCGCTGTGACGCGCGACGGTTTTGTTCGCACACATCCCGGGCTTTGGGGGGATCTGGGCGGGTTGGACGGCTTCTTCATCGCCCGCTTGCGCCGTCTGTAAGCATAAGCCCGTCAGCGGGTTGAAGACTGTGGCGGAGGATTGTGACGCAAGCATGGCGGATACTGTGTCATTTTCGCTCACGCCACCGTGAAAGTCCTTAGAAATGAAGGATTTCCGGGGCCAATCAGTTGTTAAAACAACAACAAAGCAGGTATCGGCTTTTTATGCATCGCATGGGCGGTGAGATTAGGTAGTCTGTCTGAGCAAATGTTTTGTCAGGAGACCATTTCCCATGGCTTATCGTTCGGACGATCATCGTAACGCCGATCACGGCGAGGCGGTATCGCTGACCGTGACCGCAGACGAAGCCCGCGCTATCGACAGCTGGTCTGCCGCCCATCATATCGGCGACCGCTCCGAGGCCATTCATCGTCTGGTGAGCCTGGCGCTCGACGCGCATTCCGAGCACGACGACGTCAGCTTCCGCTGAGGTCTGCTCGGTTTGGCTTAGGTTTGAGTTGCGGCCTTTATAGGGTGCTGGCGGCCTGAGCCGCCTTGGCCGCATGGCGCCCGCCTGCCTGACGCGGGCAGAGCCGTTTCTTTATTCTCGCCACCGCGCACAAGTTCAGTTATCTGTGCGCCGCAACAAAAGCGCCCTGCCTCTGGCGGCTATCCGCCACCGGCGGGGCGTTTAACGTACGTCACACGCCTATACGTCTTCGTATCAGGTATGTGCCGGACCGCTGACACTATCGGGCTCATTACCGGGTCCAGAACCGGAAGACGTCATGGACATTCGCAATATCGCCATCATCGCCCACGTCGATCATGGGAAAACCACGCTTGTCGACGCGCTGCTGAAGCAGTCGGGCGCCTTCCGTGAGCACCAGCAGGTGGCCGAGCGCGCGCTCGACCGTAATGATCTGGAACGTGAGCGCGGCATCACCATCCTTGCCAAATGCACGAGCGTCATCTGGAAGGACGTCCGTCTGAACATCATCGATACCCCGGGCCATGCCGATTTCGGCGGCGAGGTCGAGCGTATCCTGAGCATGGTGGACGGCGCGATCCTGCTGGTCGATTCGGCCGAAGGCGTGCTGCCGCAGACCAAGTTCGTGCTCGGCAAGGCCCTGGCCCGCGGCATTCGCCCGATCGTCGTCGTCAACAAGATCGACCGTGGCGATGCCCGCCCCGACGAAGTCCATAACGAGGTTTTCGATCTCTTCGCCGCGCTCGACGCGAACGAGGATCAGCTCGACTTCCCGACGCTGTTCGCGTCCGGCCGTCAGGGCTGGGCCGATCTTGAGGTTGAAGGCGCGCGTAAGGATCTGGCGCCGATGTTCGACCTCATCATCAGCCATGTGCCGGCGCCGAAGGTTGACCTTGAAGCGCCCTTCGCGATGCTCGCCTCCATCCTCGACTACGACAACTTCCTCGGCCGCGTGCTGACCGGTCGTGTCGAGCAGGGTCGCGCCCGCCTCAACATGCCGCTGAAGGTGCTGCGCGCCGACGGCACGGTGGTCGAGACCGGCCGCCTGACCAAGCTGATGTCCTTCAACGGCCTTGACCGCGTCCCGGTCGAGGAAGCGCAGGCAGGCGATATCATCGCCATCGCCGGCCTGACGGACGCCACCATCCCCGATACGCTCGGCGCGCCGGAACTGACGACGCCGATCCAGGCGATCCCGGTCGATCCGCCGACCTTGTCCATGACCTTCCGCGTCAATGACGGCCCGCTCGGCGGCCGTGAAGGCAAGAAGGTGACGTCGCGCCAGATCCGTGATCGTCTGTTGTTCGAAATTCAGGGCAATGTCGCGCTGAAGGTCACCATCAGCAGCGAGACGGACGCGTTCGAAGTCGCGGGCCGTGGCGAACTCCAGCTCGGCGTGCTGATCGAGACGATGCGCCGCGAAGGCTTTGAGATGACCATCGGTCGTCCCCGCGTGCTGACGCGCATCAACGAAGAGACCGGCGAGCGCGAAGAGCCGATGGAAGACGTGCTGGCCGATGTCGACGAGCCCTATACCGGCGTCGTCGTCGAGAAGCTGAGCCGCCGCAAGGGTCAGCTGCAGGACATGCGTCCCTCGGGTGGCGGCAAAGTTCGCCTCACCTTCCGCATGCCGAGCCGTGGCCTGATCGGCTATCACAGCGAATTCCTGACCGACACACGCGGTTCGGGCATCATGAACCGCATGTTCGCGGGCTACGGCCCCTGGACCGGTGCGATCGAAGGCCGCCGCAATGGCAGCCTGATCTCGAACCTCGACGGCGAAGCGGTGCAGTATTCGCTTTGGTATCTGCAGGAGCGCGGCACGCTCTTCGTCGATCCGGGCGACAAGGTCTATACGGGCATGATCGTGGGCGAGCACAGCCGCGAGAATGATCTCGACGTGAACGTCATCAAGGAAAAGAAGCTCACCAATATCCGTGCCGCCGGCAAGGATGACGCGATGCTTCTGATCCCGCCGCGCCGCATGTCCCTGGAACAGGCGATTGCCTATGTCGAGGACGATGAGCTGGTCGAAGTCACGCCCACCGCCGTTCGTATCCGCAAGCGCCATCTGGACCCCAATGCGCGCAAGCGCGCCGATCGGTCGTCCGACACCAGCGCCGCGTAATCCTACCGACGCCGAAAAGGGCCGCAGCGGGCAACCGCTGCGGCCCTTTTTTTATGCGCGGCGCTTGGCCGCCCGGCGCAGACGGACCGCGCCCTGGCCCGATGAGGCCAGAATATCCTCGCCGTTGAAGATCGCGCAGCGGTCCAGCGACAGGCAGCCGCAGCCGATGCAACCGTCCAGATCATCCCGCAGCCGCTGCATCAGCGCGATACGCCGGTCGAGATCGGCCGCCCAGCCGCGCGAAATCGCCTCCCAATCCTTTCGCGTCGGTGTCCGGCCGTCAGGCAGGGTCGCGAAGACCGCTTGCACCTCTGCCAGTCCGATCCCCAATTCCTGCGCCACCTGGATGAGTGCGAGGCGCCGCAGAACCTCACGGTCATAGCGGCGCTGGTTGCCCGCAGTCCGCAGGCTGCGGATCAACCCGCGTCGCTCGTAGAAATGGATGGCGGAGACCGCCAATCCGGTGCGGCTGGCGACGGCGCCCACGGTCAATTCCCCGGCCAAGACGAAACCCCCTTTACCTCAACCATAGTTGAGGTTGTAGCCGTCTCACCCAGATCAGGAAACGGGTGACGGGATGCGACGAACGGACGATGCCTGGGCTGAACTGCGACGCACCGGATTGCTCGGCCGCTTCATTCTCATCTGTCTCGGCGTCTGGCTGCATGCGGCCGATACGCTGGTGACCGCGACCATCCTGCCGAAGGTCGTCGCCGATATCGGCGGTGTCGATTACATGAGCTGGAATCTCGCGATCTACGAATGCGGTTCCATTCTCTCGGGTGCCGCCGCTGGCATGCTCTGCGGCAAGCGGGGCATCAAACAGGTGATGCTGCTGGGATCTGCATTGTACGGTTTCGGTTGTGTCATCGCTGCCTTGGCCGGAAGCATGGAGATGCTGCTGGTCGGCCGCCTGGCACAAGGGATCGGCGGCGGATTGCTTGTCACACTCAGCTATGTCGCGATTGAGCGATCCTTCCCGCAACATCTTTGGACGAAATTATTCGGCGTCGTCTCGGTCCTGTGGGGCGTGGGGTCGCTGCTCGGCCCATTGATCGGCGGAGTGCTGGCCGATGCCGGGCTGTGGCGCTTGGCCTTCGTCAGCTTCGCGGTCCAGGCCTTTCTTCTCTGGATCGCCGCCGCCCGTTGGCTGCCGGCTGATCGCCCGAACGGAAGGGATCGGGCCAGCTTTCCCTTTCGCCAGATACTGCTTCTGCTATTCGCGACCGCTTCGATCGCCGAGGCCGGCATCGCGCCGGGCCGCGCCCCGCCTGTCTTGCTCTGTGCGCTCGGGCTTCTGCTGCTTTACGGCGCGGCCCGCGTCGACAGGATCTCCGCAAACCCTTTGCTGCCGCAAGGGCTTTTAGCGATTCGGCGACCGCTCGGCGCTGGCCTGTTCATGGTCTTCGCCCTATCCGCCGGCACGACGGGCTTCGCGACCTACGGCCCGCTGCTGCTGACCGTCATCCTGGGCAAAAGCGCCCTCTTTTCCGGCTATATCCTGGCGGTGGAAGCCATCAGCTGGAGCCTGGCCACAATCACGATCGCTAACCTGCCCGTCTTCCGTGGAGGCTGGCTCATCCGTCTGGGCTGCCTTTGCATCCTCGGCGGCATCGGCGGCCTGTCGCTCGCCATCCCCGCCGGTTCTCTCCCCGGTATCATTGGCAGTGCCATGCCGCAGGGGGCGGGCTTCGGCCTGTGCTGGCCCGCGATCGTCGAGTGTATCATCGACCTCGCTGACCCGCAGGAACGCGCGCTCGCCGCCGGTGCCGCCAGCACCGTGCAGCGGATAGGCTATGCGGTGGGCGCGGCCGGGACCGGAATCGCCGCCCATGCGGCTGGATTGTCGGCCGATGTCACGCTGGCGACGGCGCGCAGCGTCGGGTTCTGGATCTTCGCGGGCTTCGCCCCGCTGCTGCTGGCGGGCCTCGTCTGTTGCTGGCGTTTCTCGGCCCAGGGTCGGGCGTCTATCCGATCCGCTTCCAGTAAAGCCTTGTCCCCGTAAGCCCGCCTTGGGGTTTGAGCGCGTAATCCGGAATCTCCCCCGCGAAGACGAAGCCTTGGCGTTCATACAGGCCGGCAGCGCCGCCATCGGTCGCGGTGTCCAGCATCAGATGGGTGCGGCCCTGTGCCGCTGCCTCCGCCTCCGCCGCGCGCAGCAGTGCGCAGGCGATGCCCTGGCCGCGATAGCGGAGGGCGACCATCATCTTCGCGATCTCTGCCCGATGCGGCTGATTTTCCGGCAGGCCGGTGACGAGGGTGGTGGTGCCGACGAGACTGTCCCCGTCAAAGGCGCCGAAGACCACACGCTCGCCCAGCGCCGCCGATGCGAGCGACCCCTGCCAGAACGCCCTCGCCTTTTCAAGCGAGAGGGGATGCATGAAGCTGACGGAGCCCCCCGCCGCCACGGTTTCCACCAGAATATCGGTCAGCATCCTCAGCGTGTCAGGTGAGGCAACAAGCGGCCGGATCTTGATCGTCGTCATGGTCAGCTCCGCATCAGAAAGACGGTATAGGTGCAAGGCTCCGTCGCCTCATTCGCGAAGGTCGCGTCCGCCGGAGGCCCGAAGGCCAGGCAATCGCCAGCCTTGAGGTCATGCCTGTCACTCGCCCCTTCGGTCAGAACCAGCGTGCCCGTCTGCACCATCAGCAATTGCCTTAGCCGGACGAAGGATGAGGCCGGCAGCGTGACGCGCTGCCCCGGCGGCATGGTGACCTGCACCAGTTCCAGCGGAAAATCCGATCGGCTGAAAATCTGCTGGCGCAGATAGCCCGTCTCCGGATCGCGCCACAGCGGCTGATCGGCCGCGCGCGATACGCGCCCCGTCGCCTGCTCGGCGCGCAGCAGAAGCCCGGCCAGCGTCAGGTCGAAGGCCGTCGCGAGTTTCAGCAGGCTCACCGCCGTCGGGCTCATCTCCTGGCGCTCGATCTTGCTGATGGTCGCCTTGGCGAGACCGGAGCGCTCGGCCAGATCGGCGAGCGACCATCCCCGCGCGTCCCGCTCCAGCCGCACCCGCTGGGCGATTCGCGCCTCGGTCTCGGCCTCCGTCGTTTGTCCGGTCACAGAATGCGCTGCATGAAGACAAGATCGAGCCAGCGGCCGAATTTGGTGCCGACTTCCTTCAGCGTGCCGGCGCGCTCGAAGCCCAGCTTCTCATGCAGACGCAGCGAGGCCGGATTGCCGGCGTCGATCCCGCCGATCATGACATGCTTGCCGAGGGTCCTTGCTTCATCGAAAAGCGGCGTGATGAGCGCGCACCCCAGGCCCTGGCCCCGGCAATCCTCACGAATATAGACGGAGTGCTCAACCGTCAGGCGAAAGCCCGGCCAAGGCCGGAAATCACCGAAGCTGGAAAAGCCCGCGATCCCGCCTGTTTTATCTTCCGCAACCAAAACGGGGTAGCCGAGCGCCCGTCGATCCGCATACCATTTCAAACGATTGTCGAGGCTCGCCTCCTCCTCGGTATAAACCGCGGCGGAGGTGCGAACGACGTCGTTATAAATAATGAGAATGCCGGGTAGATCGGCTTCGGAGGCAGGGCGGATGATCAAGAGCGATACTCCTCGGGGAAACGGCGCTGTCGTTTCCTATAAAAGACTATCGTCCATTATATTGATCGACTGTGCCGACGCAAGGCTGCTCTGGCCTGCGAGCCTGATTGACCATGATCAGGTGATGAATTACGTCATTCATCACTATGGTGTTCTGTAATGGCTCCCAAAGCTGAAACGCATCGTCTCATTCTCGAAAAAGCCAAGGAGCTTTTTTCGCGCTTCGGTCCCCACCGCACGACGGTGGCCGATATCGCGCGCGAGCTTCATATGTCTCCCGCGAATGTGTACAAGTTCTTCCAGACCAAGGACGCGCTTGTCGAAGCTGTCGGGGAACACTTCATGCGGGAACTGCATCTGCAGCTTCTGCCGATCATCCGCGCCGAGCAGAAGCCGGCCTGGATCAGGATTGAAGATGTCATTCGTGCGGTCAACCGACACTTCATCGATATGATTGAGACGAATGTTTCGCAACATGGCGCTCAATTTTTCCAAAACGTGATCGAGTTCACGATTATCAAGCGCGAAAAGCGATGGCGCTTCGTGGGTGAGTTCCTCCATTGCACACTGCGACTTGAACTTGCGAACCTCTTGCGCGAAGGTGTGGAGAAGGACGGCCTTCGTGTCGATGATGCATCAATGACTGCGACTGCCTTGCTGGACTGCCTCGCCTGTTCGATCGAACCTCTCATGCTGATCGGGATCGCCGCGGAAGCGGCTGAAGAGCGGCTGGAACGCCAGTTGCGCCTGCTCGCCCGAGCGGTCTCGTGATTTCATTTTTTTTGCCCAAAGGGTGACGAATGTTAAATTTTGTTACTTCTTCTTCGTCACGCAGCCTTGGGCTGCGGGCTGCCGTGAGCCTGTCTGCCATCGCGCTCGCGCTGTCCGCCTGTGACAAGAAGACCGCTGCCGCCCCGGCGCCTCCACCCCCTCAGGTGGGCTTCGTCACCATCAAGACGCAGCCGGTGACGCGCACCATCGAACTGCCCGGCCGGGCCGAGGCGGTGATGACGGCCGCCATCGAACCGCAGGTGACGGGCGTGCTGTTGAAACGTTTGTTTACGGAAGGCAGCGAGGTCAAGGCGGGGCAGCAGCTCTACCAGATCGACCCTTCGACCTATCAGGCGACCTATGACAGCGATAAGGCGACGCTGGCCTATGATCAGGCCTCCCTGGTCGCCGCCCGCGCGAAATCAGCCCGTTACCGGCCGCTGGCCCAGGCCCAGGCGGTCAGCGGCCAGGATTATGACGATGCGGTCGCCGCGACCAAGGAAGCCGAGGCCCAGATCCTGATCGCCAAGGCAGCGTTGGAACAGGCCAGCATCAATCTGACCTATACCAAGGTTCTGTCCCCGATCGACGGCCATATCGGCGCTTCCACTGTCACCCCCGGCGCGCTGGTGACGGCGAACCAGACGACGGCGCTGGCGACCGTCA
Source organism: Acidisoma cellulosilyticum (assembly GCF_020621385.1). Taxonomy (GTDB): domain Bacteria; phylum Pseudomonadota; class Alphaproteobacteria; order Acetobacterales; family Acetobacteraceae; genus Acidisoma; species Acidisoma cellulosilyticum. The sequence continues at coordinate 93,064 of NZ_JAESVA010000002.1, forward strand.
CCCAGCTCGACCCGATCTATATCGACGTCAACGAACCCGCGACCGCGCTGCTCAGCCTGGAAGCGGCGGCGGCGAGCGGACAGATCCAGATGGAGCCCGACGGCACCGCCCCGGTCTCCATCAAGCTCGATGACGGCAGCGCCTATCCCATTCAGGGCAAGCTGCAATTCGGCGAAGTGACGGTCAGCCCGACCACGGGCACCGTTCTGCTGCGGGCCCTGGTCGCCAATCCCAATCATATTCTGCTGCCCGGCATGTTCGTGCGTGGCGAATTGACGGAAGGCGTGGACGCCAAGGGTATTCTGGTGCCGCAGCAGGCCGTCTCCCACAACACAAAGGGCGACCCGACGGTCTTCCTGCTCGACAGCAGCAACAAGGCCCATCTCACCGTCATTCAGACCGGTGACGCCGTCGGCGCCAATTGGATCGTGACGAGCGGGTTGAAGGCTGGCGACCGCGTCGCCGTCGACGGGCTGCTCAGCGTTTCGGACAATGGGGCCGTCACGCCCGTCGACGAAACAGCCAAGTTCTGATCGGGGCGAGATAAGACACCGTGTCACGTTTCTTTATCAATCGCCCGGTCTTCGCCTGGGTCATCGGCATCGTCATCATGATGATGGGTGCCATCTCCATCATGCAGCTGCCGATTTCGCAGTTCCCCTCCATCGCACCGCCTGAAATCGCCATCACCGTGACCTATCCCGGCGCTTCCGCCGAGACCGTCGCGGATACCGTCATTCGGCCAATCCTTCAGGATATGACCGGCCTGGACGGCCTGGAATACGTGAACTCCCAGGCCCAGGCCAACGGCTCGATGGAAATCGACCTCACCTTCAAGCAGGGCACCGACCCTGACATTGCCCAGGTGCAGGTTCAGAACAAACTCTCGCTCGCGGAAGCCGTGCTGCCGACGGAGGTGACCCAGGAAGGCATCTCGGTCGTCAAGCAGTCGCGTAACTTCTTCCTCATCGTCAGCCTGGTTTCCACCGACGGCAGCATGGGTCAGCATGATCTTGCCGATTACATCGCATCCAACCTGGAAACGCCGCTGACGCAGATCACGGGTGTCGGCAACTACACGCTGTTCGGCTCCGAATACGCCATGCGCATCTGGGTCGATCCCGACAAGCTCTACAAATACGGCCTGACGATCGATGACGTGACGACGGCCATCGCCGCGCAGAACATCCAGGTCTCCTCGGGCGAATTGGGCGGCCTGCCGGCGGTCAAGGGTCAGCGCCTGGATGCGCTGATCGTGGGTCCGACGCGTTACACGGACCCGCAGCAGTTCAATAATATTCTACTCAAGGTCGAGACCGACGGCTCCCGCGTGCTGCTGAGCGATGTCGCATCCGTCGAACTCGGCGCGCAGAGCTACAGCGCGTCCGCGCTTTACAATAATGAGCCTGCTTCCGGTATCGGCCTGCAGCTGACGCCGGGTGCCAACCAGCTTGACGTCGAAAAAGCCGTGAAGGCCGAACTGGCCACGCTGCAGACGCGCTTCCCGCCTGGCATTCAGATGACCTACCCGATCGACAGCAAGCCCTACATCACGCTGTCGCTGGAAGACGTGGTGCAGACGCTGGCGGAAGCCATCGCCCTCGTCTTCGTCGTCATGCTCATCTTCCTGCAGAACTTCCGCGCGACGCTGATCCCGACGATCGCCGTGCCGATCGTGCTGCTGGGCACCTTCGGCGTGCTGAACGCACTCGGCTATTCCATCAATACGCTGACCATGCTGGCCATGGTCCTGGCCGTCGGCTTGCTCGTCGATGACGCGATCGTCGTCGTCGAAAACGTCGAGCGTTTGATGGAGGAAAAGAAGCTTTCGCCGCGAGAGGCCGCCATCGCGTCGATGGAGGAAATCTCCGGCGCGCTCGTCGGCATCGCCCTGGTGCTCTCGGCCGTGTTCCTGCCGATGGCCTTCTTCGGCGGCTCCACCGGCGTGATCTACCGCCAGTTCTCCATCACCATCATCTCGGCGATGTCGCTGTCGGTGCTGGTGGCTCTGATCCTGACGCCGGCGCTTTGCGGCACCATTCTGAAACCGCGCAAGAGCGACCCGATGGTGGGCCGCAGCCCAGCTGCCATCTTCAACCGTGGCTTCGAGCGGGCACGCAAAGGCTATGGCCGCGGCGTCAGCGGCATGATCCGCCGCTCGCCCATCACGATGTTCGTCTTCGCGCTCATCGTCGTCGGCGCCGGCTATCTGTTTACCCATATGCCGTCAGGCTTCCTGCCGAACGAGGATCAGGGGCTTCTGCTTGGCCAGGTTTCCATGCCGGCAGGTGCCACGGCGGAGCAAACCGGCGAACTCCTGCATGATGTGACCGCCTGGACGCTGGCGCATGAGAAAGGCACCGTACAGCTCGTCTTCACGGTGAATGGCTTCAACTTCGCCGGCCGCGCGCAGAACGCGGGCTTCGTCGCGATCCGCATGACGGATTGGAGCAAGCGCACAAGGCCAGACCAGACGCCGGGCGCCGTGGCGATGGCCATCAACAGGCATTTCTTTGGCAACCGGGATGGCCAGGTCTTCATCCTGGAACCGCCTGCGGTTCTGGAACTCGGCAATGCGTCGGGCTTCGATTTCGAGCTGCAGGATGCTGGCAATCTCGGTCATGATGCGCTCTATGCCGCGCGTAACCAGCTGCTCGGCATGGCCGCGAAAGACCCGTTGCTGATGGCGACCCGTCCCAACGGCCTGAACGACGCGCCGCAGTACCAACTCGATATCGATCGCGAGAAGGCCTCGGCCTATGGCGTCACGATCGCTGCCATCAACGACACCATCCAGGGGGCGCTCGCGTCCGACTACGTCAACCAGTTCATGCGCGGCGGTCGCGTGAAGCAGGTCTATGTCCAGGGTATCGACAGCGCCCGCATGCTGCCCTCGGATATCGGCAAGTGGTATGTCAACAACGCAACCGGCGGCATGGTGCCGCTCAGCACCTTCGTGACCGGCCATTGGGTCACGGGTCCGCAGAAGGTCGAGATCTATAACGGTCTGACCTCCTTCGAATTCCAGGGTGCGCCGGCACCAGGCGTTTCCTCCGGTGCCGCGATGGCCGAGATTACGAAGCTCGTCGCCAAGCTGCCCAAGGGCATCAGCTTCCAGTGGACCGGCTTGTCCTACGAACAGGTGCAGGCCGGATCGCAGACCGGACCGCTCTACGCGATCTCCGTCCTCGTCGTGCTGCTCTGTCTGGCGGCGCTGTATGAAAGCTGGCCGGTGCCCTTCGCCGTCATGCTCGTGGTGCCGCTGGGTCTCATCGGTACCATGGCGGCAACGGCGCTGCGTGGATTGGACAATGACGTCTACTTCCAGGTCGGCATGCTGACGACGGTCGGTCTGGCGGTGAAGAACGCCATTCTGATCGTGGAATTCGCCAAGCATTTCTACGACAGCGGCATGTCGCTGGTGGAATCGGCGCTGGAGGCTGCCCGCGAACGTCTGCGGCCGATCCTGATGACCTCCATCGCCTTCATCTGCGGCACCTTCCCGCTGGCGATCGCGACGGGGGCCGGTGCCTCCTCCCGTATCGCCATCGGCACCGCCGTGGTCGGCGGCATGCTGTCGGCGACCATCCTCGCCATCTTCTTCGTGCCTGTCTTCTTCGTCACCGTCCTCGGCCTGTTCCGCGTCAAGCCGCGGCCGATCGAGGGCAAGCACCATACGACCCCGGCGAAGGAGCATTGAGCATGAGCATTCGTCGCCTTGGATTGAGCAGCCTGCTGCTACTATCCGTTTCCGCCTGCAGTCTGATCCCGGACTATCACCGGCCGGACAGCTCGGTCGCACCCACCTGGCCGGCCGGTCCCGCCGGCCAGTCCGCCGGGGCGATCGGCGGGGCGACCGCCGGCGATCTCGGCTGGTCGCAATTCTTCACCGATCCGGTGGCGCAGGACCTCATCCGTCTCGCTTTGGAGAACAACCGCAACCTGCGCGTGGCCGCGCTGAACGTGCAAAGTGCGGAGGCACAGTACGGGGTCGACCGCGCGAGCCTTTTCCCGGCCATCGACGCCAATGCGGGGTATGAGGCGTCGAAGACGCCGGGTGACACCGTCGGCACGACAGGTCAGCAGAATGTCCGCGAATACAGCCTGGGCGCGGAAGCCTTGTCCTGGGAGCTGGACCTGTTCGGCGCGATCCGCAGCAAGGCGAAATCGGCCAAGGAAACCGCCTTCGCCAATGAGCAGACGGCGATCGGCACGCAGCTGACGCTGGAGGCCGAGGTCGTCTCGGAATATCTCGCCTGGCTCGCCGACCGCCAAAGCCTGGCGGTTGCGCAGGATACGGTAAAGAGCGAGGCGGATTCGGTGCGTCTGACCCAGCTTCTGCTGGCCAATGGCACCGACACCGCGCTGGACGAGGCGCAGGCCGAAGTCACGCTGCGCACCGCGCAGGCAAGTGTGGCGCAATATCAGCGCGCCGTCGCGGAAGACATGGACGAGCTGGTTCTGCTGGTCGGCGCGCCGATCCCCGGCGACGTCGAGCAGCGGATGGAGGCCGTGAATTTCCTCTCCGACGAACCCACCTTCCCGGCCCTGTCCGCCGGCGTGCCGTCCGATCTGCTGGCGCGGCGGCCGGATATCCGCGCGGCCGAGCACACCTTGCTTGCCGCCAATGCCAATGTCGGCGCGGCGCGGGCGGCGTTCTTCCCGTCGATCACGCTGACGGCGAGCGGCGGGCGGGCGAGCAGCGCGCTGAACAATCTGTTCGGTGCCGGCCAGGGTAGCTGGCTCTTCGAGCCGCAGGTCAGCGTGCCGATCTTCAACGCGGGGTCCAACTTCGCCAATCTCGACATCGCCAAGGTCGAGAAGCGGGTGGAGATCGCGGATTATCAGGAGACCATCCAGACGGCCTTCCATGATGTGTCCGACGCGCTGGTCTCCCGCGACACCTATGCCGACCAGATCGCGGCCCAGCAGGCCTTGGTCGCGGCGGATCAGAAGAACTACGATCTCTCCTCCATGCGCTTCAAGGCGGGGATCGATGCCTATCTGACGGTGCTGGTGGCCGAGGAATCGCTGTTCAGCGCCAAGCTGAACCTGATCGCCCTGCAGCTGTCCGAGCAGCAGAATCTGGTGACGCTCTACAAGGCCCTCGGCGGCGGCTGGAAGAGCTGAGCTTTCTCGACGATTGTTGCCTTCTACTTTTCGGGCGCTCTACTTTTGCCGCCTGCCACCTTCTTCGTCTTCCCCGGGCTTGTCCCGGGGACCTACCCGCTGCGGCGCCGCGACGCCGATGTGGCGCCTGGGCGGTTAGACCCGCGCAACAGGTGCGCGGGCGACGAAGAATAGGGAGATGCGGCGCTTTATCCGTAATCGTCTCTCGCTACTTTTGCCGCCCACGACCTCCCCTATCGTCTTCCCCGGGCTTGTCCCGGGGACCTATCCGCCGGGGCGCCACGACGCCGATGTGGCGCCGTAACGGGTAGACCCGCGCAACACGTGCGCGGGCGACGATGAATAGGGAGATGCGGCGCTTTATCCGCAATCGGCTCCCGCTACTTTTGCCGCGCACGGCCTCCCCTATCGTCTTCCCCGGCTTCATGCCGGGGATCTACCCGCTTGGGCGCCGCGACGCCGATGTGGCGCCTGAACGGGTAGACCCGCGCAACACGTGCGCGGGCGACGATGAATAGTTCTGTCGCGGCGATCAGATATCGCCTTGTCCAGACGCGCAACACGTGCGCGGGCGACGAAGAATAGGGAGATGCGGCGCTTTATCCGTAATCGTCCCTCGCTACTTTTGCCGCCCACGACCTCCCCTATCGTCTTCCCCGGCTTCATGCCGGGGATCTACCCGCCGGGGCGTCGCGACGCCGATATGGCGCCTGCACGGGTAGACCGGCGCAACACGTGCGCGGGCGACGGTAGGGGGCCGCGGGCGACGGTAGGAAGGTGCGGGCGTGGTGATGGCTTCGTGCTTGGGCGACGATAGGGGGTGTGAGCGACGGAAGCGCTTCCGGCTTTCACCCGGCCGTGACACCTTGGGCGGATGATCGAATCCGCGACCCTGCCCGCCGACACCCGCCCGACCTTCGCTGCCATGCTGGCCGATCCCAGGCTTTGGCTGATGATCGGCTTCGGCTTCGCCTCCGGCCTGCCCTTGCTGCTCTCAGGCTTTACGCTCCGCTATTGGCTGTCGGAGGGGAATGTCAGCCTCAAGCTGATCGGCCTGACCGCTGAAATCGGCCTCGCCTATTCCCTGAAATTCCTCTGGGCGCCGGTCTTCGATAATGGCGCGCCGGGCTTCCTGCGTCGCCTCGGCCGGCGTCGCGGCTGGCTGATGGCGGTGCAGCCGCTGCTCACTTTGTCCTGCCTGCTGATGGTGCTGGGCAACCCGACGGCCCCGGCCCTGCTCATCGTCTTCGCCGCCATCCTCGCCTTCTGCTCGGCCAGTCAGGACACCATCATCGACGCCTGGCGTATCGAGACCTTCCCGCAGGCGCGGCAAGGCACGGCGCTCGCCGGCTATGTCTGGGGCTATCGCGCGGCCATGCTGGTCTCGGGCTCCGGCGCCATCGCGCTGGTGGGGCATATCGGCTGGCATGGCGTCTTCGCGGTGATGGCCGCGCTGACGCTGATCGGACCCGTCGTCACGCTGTTGGCGCGGGAACCGGTGCCGGACGCGACCGTCGCCCATATGCTGGCGGGCCACACCTCCTTCGCGCAGCGCTTCGCGCGATCGGTGATCGAGCCGCTGCAGGAATTCATCCGCCGGCGCGGGGCGATCGTGATCCTGCTGTTCATCGTGCTGTTTCGCCTGGGCGAGGCTTTGGCCGGCACCATGCTGGTGCCCTTCTACCGGCATCTGGGCTTCGACCGCGTGCAGGTTGCCGTCGCCAATGGCCCGATCTCGCTCGCAGCCGTGCTGATCGGCGCGCTGCTCGGCGGCTGGCTGGTGGCGCGCATCGGCACCGGGCGCGCTTTGCTCATCACCGGCTGTTTTCAGACGCTGTGCATGTTCATGTATGTGCTGCTGTCCTATTCGGCCGGCAGCCACCACATGCTGACGGCGACGGCGGTGGTGGAATCCTTCGCGGAAGGCCTGGCCGATGCCGCCTTCCTTACCTACCTGTCGTCGCTCTGTTCGCTTGCGCATACCGCGACCCAATATGCGCTTCTGTCCTCGATCGCCGCCCTCGCGTCCCGCACCGTGGGCGGTCTGTCGGGCTTTATGGTGCCCACGCTCGGCTGGCACGGCTTCTACGTCATGACGGCGCTCGCAACGCTTCCCTCCATCGCGGTGATGGTCTACCTGCTGAAATACTATCCGCCGGAAAGGCGGGCATTAGACGGGAGAGTTAGCTGATGGCTTTGTCCAAGGTTCATGCCAGCGCCACGGAGGCCCTGGCCGGGCTCCTCCGCAACGACATGCTGATCCTGTCGGGCGGCTTCGGCCTTTGCGGTATCCCGAGCGCGCTGATCGCGGCCATCCGCGAAGCCGGCGTGACCGGCCTCACCATCGTTTCCAACAATGCCGGCGTCGACGGCGTGGGCCTGGGCGTGCTGCTGGAAACCAAGCAGGTCAAGAAAATGGTCTCCTCCTATGTGGGGGAGAACAAGCTGTTCATGCAGCAGTTCCTGGCGAACGAACTGGAAATCGAATTCAACCCGCAGGGCACCTTGGCCGAGCGTATTCGCGCCGGCGGCGCCGGCATTCCGGCCTTCTTCACCCGCACCGGCTATGGCACGGCGGTCGCCGAGGGCAAGGAGACGCGGGAGTTCGACGGCAATTGGTTTGTCATGGAACGCGGCATTTTCGGTGATCTGGCCGTCATCCACGCCTGGAAGGGCGATACCGAGGGCAACCTCATCTACCGCAAGACCGCGCGCAATTTTAATCCGATGATGGCTTCGGCTGCGAAGACAACGGTGGTCGAGGTCGAGGAATTGTATGAGCCCGGCACCTTCGACCCCGACCATATCATCACCCCCGGCATCTATGTGCAGCGGATCGTGAAGCTGGATGCGGTCGATAAGCGGATCGAGCAGCGCACCGTGCGCAAGCGCGCCGCTTAAAGTACAAAAGTTTTTTGGTTCTTTTTTTAAAAAAAGAACGGAGGCGCTTCTTTTTGAAAAAAGAAGCAAAAACTTTCGATCATGGAGACAGCCGATGCCCTGGACACGTGACGAGATGGCGGCCCGCGCCGCCCAGGAATTGCAGGATGGTTTCTACGTCAACCTCGGCATCGGCATCCCGACGCTGGTGGCGAATTTCATCCCCGACGGTATGCAGATCATCCTGCATAGCGAAAACGGCATGCTCGGCATGGGACCGTTTCCGTATGAGGGCGAGGAAGACGCCGACCTCATCAACGCCGGCAAGCAGACGGTGACGGAACTGCCGACGACCAGCTTCTTCGACAGCGCCGAAAGCTTCGCCATGATCCGTGGCGGACATATCAACCTCTCCATCCTCGGCGCGCTGCAGGTGGCCGAGAACGGCGACCTTGCGAACTGGATGGTGCCGGGCAAGATGGTCAAGGGCATGGGCGGTGCGATGGACCTTGTCGCCGGCGTCAAGCGCGTCGTCGTGCTGATGGAACATACCGCCAAGGGCGAGGCGAAAATCCTCAAGGAATGCACCCTGCCGCTGACCGGCAAGGGCGTGGTCGACCTTATCGTCACCGATCTCTGCGTCTTCGATGTCGGTCGTCCGGGACTGACGCTGGTCGATCTTGCGCCCGGCGTGACGGTGGAAGACGTGCGCGCAAAGACCGAAGCGCCCTTCGCCGTGCATACCAATCTCGCGAAAGCGGCCTGAACTTCCCTTGTCCCTGCCTAGGGTCGGCTGCGGCGCGGCCATTCTGAAGGACGGGTTTCTGCTTCTGGTGCAGCGCCGCCGCGCACCGGAGGCCGGAAGCTGGGGCCTGCCCGGCGGCAAGGTCGATCCTTTCGAGCGCGTGGAAGACGCCGTTGCGCGCGAAATTGCCGAGGAACTCGGCATCCGCATCGAAGCCCGCCATTTGCTATGCATCGTCAACCAGATCGACGAAGCAGCCGGGGAGCATTGGGTGGCGCCGGTCTATCGCGTGGACCGCTTCGAAGGCGAGCCCAGGCTGATGGAGCCGGAGGCGCTGGCTGGTCTCGGCTGGTTCGCGCTGGATGACCTGCCCGCGCCGCTGACCGAAGCGACGCGGCAAGCGCTGGCGACCCTCAGGTTTTAGGCCCGAACCAGGCGGCCATGCTGTCGATGAAGCTGCGCAAGGTGGCAGCCATCAGCGCGCGATGCGGCACCAGCGCATGCAGCGGCAGATCGCGCAGGTGCCAATCGGGCAGAACCGCCACCAGCCGGCCTTCCGCGATCGCACGCTCAACCACGAAAGCCGGCGCCACCAGCAGCCCTTGGCCCAGCAAGGCCAGTTCGAGCAGAAAGCCGATATCGCTCGCCTGAACCCGACCGCTTACGGCAATGCTCTCAACCTTGCCGTCCGGCCCTGTCAGCGCCAGCCGGTCCGGCGTCGCGGTCTGGCTGTAGATCAGCATCTCCTGCCCCGAGAGATCGGCCGGCACCCGGATCGGCGGATGACCGGGCTTGGCCGCGATCAGCAGCGGAAAGGTCGCGAGCCGCCGGGCGATCAACCCGGAATCCGGCAAGGTGCCGAGACGCAGCGCGAGGTCGAACCCTTCGCCCAGGAGATCGACCCCACGCTCCGACAGATCCATCTGCAGCGTCACGTCCGGATAGCGGGCCATATAGGCATGGACGGCCGGCGCCAGGGCGCCGGTGCCGAAGGCGAGCGGTGCGGCAACCCGCAGCAGGCCGCGTGGCTCGGTCTGCTGCGCGCCGACCTCGGCCTCCGCCGCCGCGATCTCGTCCAGAACCGCGATGCAGCGCGCCAGATAGACCCGTCCGGCGTCCGTCAGGCTGAGCTGGCGCGTGGAGCGGTTGAGCAAGCGCAGGCCGAGCCGCGTCTCCAGATCGCGCAGATGACGCCCGGCCATTTCGGCGGAAAGCCCATGCCGACGCCCGGCCGCGGCAAGGCTGCCGTCCTCTACGGCCGTGCGGAACACCGCCATGCCGGTCAGCCGATCCAAGGCCATTACCTATCCTCAGTTCTGATCGTATCTGACAGACGGCTGATTATCAGTTTTCACATCCGGATGCATCTTCCGATGACCGCAAGCAAGGAGTTGGATCATGCATGACATCATCGAAACGGCCGGGGCAAAGATCGCGCTGACCGAACAGGGATCGGGCAAGACCGCGCTCGTCTTCCTGCATTACTGGGGTGGTTCCGGCCGCACCTGGCGGCATGTCGCCGCGCGCCTGGGCGACGCGCATCTGTTGATGCCCGATCTGCGCGGCTGGGGCGCCTCCGTCGCGAATGACGAGCGCTATGATCTGGACGCCATGGCCGATGATGTGGGGGCGGTGATCGCGGCCAAGGGACTGACACGCTTTGCCTTGGTCGGTCACTCCATGGGCGGCAAGGTCGCACAGATGCTCGCGATGCGCGGGCTTCCGGGTCTGGCCGGGCTGGTGCTGGTCGCCCCTGCCCCCACCGCGCCCATGCCGGTCCCAGCCGAAATCCGGGCGGCGATGCTGGCGTCCTACCAATCAGCCGAAGGCGTCGCTCAGGCGATCGGCGTGCTGACCCATGGCCCGCTGTCGGACGAGGACCGCGCCATGGTGACGGAGGATACGCTGGGCGGCGCGGACGGCGCGAAACGCGCTTGGCCCGAGACGGGCATGGTCGCCGATCTTGGCCAGGGGCTGAGCGCTTTCGACGGTCCTGTCACCATTCTGGTCGGCGCGGCCGACAAGGTCGAAAATCCGGACCGCCTGCGCGCCCTCTATGCCGCGCAGCTGCCGCAGGCGAAGTTCCGGGTCAACGCCGGCGCGGGCCATCTATCGCCGCTCGAAGCGCCCGATTCTGTGGCGGACGCCTGCCGCGACATGCTGGGCCGCCTCAGCGGTTAGAGCCCCGTCAGGTTTAGTTGGAAACGCCCCCAAGTCCGTCGCCCGCGGCCTGTCCGGCCGAGCCTCATGCCGCGGGTCTACCCGTTCCGGCGCCCAGACGCCGATGTGGCGCCGCGGCGGGTAGGTCCGCGGGACGAGCCCGCGGATGACGTATTATTTATTGAAACCTGACAGGCTCTAGCTCTCTGCGGGCAACCGGCGCACGGCGAGAATGAGGGAGATGCCCAAGGCCGCCGCGCCGACCGTCAAAACCGTGATCGCCGCGAAAAGACCGAAATGGTCGGCGATCACGCCGAGCAGGATGACGGGAAACAGATTGCCCAGATAGCCCGCGATATAGGTGAGCGAGACGATGGCCGCCCGCGCGCGCGCCGGGGCGCTGCGATTGCCGATGGCGGCGGAGGCCGAGAAGCCGCCGCCATAGCCCATGCCCGTGAATAGCGCGCCGAGACAGAATAACGCCGCCGACCCGACCGCAGCCCCGAGCGTCGCGAGCGTCAGCCCGATGATCGAACAGCTTGCCGCCGCCATCAGCAGCCGGCGCGGCGGCATATTGCGGCCGCCGAGCTGAACGCAGCCGGCCACGATCTGGAACCCGGCGACCGTCAGCGCCGCCATGCCCGGGTCGCGAATGCCGGCCAGCTGGCGGGCGAAGATCGCGCCGAGCGCCAGGAAGCAGCCGCCAACCATCCAGGCCGTCACCATGCCGGCGCAGGAAATCCAGAATCCGACCCCGGCCTCGCGGATCATCAGCGCCATCGAGGGTTTGGCGGGGGATGAATGATGGGCCGTCGCGGGCAGCACATCGCGCGGCGCCCAGGGCACCAGAAGCAGCATGACGATGACGGCGCCGGAGACGACGATGATCGTCAGAAAGGCCAGCAGCGTTGGGATGAAATTGGCTTCCAAGGCGGCAGCCGTGATGACGATGCCGCTCGTGATGCCGGCGGTGACGGCGACGGTCGCCATGACGGCGGCCCGCACGCGATCCCGCAGGGGATCGAGTTCCACCAAAGCGGCGGTCGCCGGCCCGATGATGCAGCCCGTGCCCATGCCGGCAAAGAAACGACCGACGAGCAGCAGCGGCACGGAGCCCGCGATCGCCATCAGCACGCTGCCCAGGACCGAACAGCCGAGCGCCAGGATCAGCAGCACGCGGCGATCCGCAATGCGATCGGACAAGCGGCCGAGCAGGAACAAGGCCGCCACCGTGCCGAGCGAATAGGCGCCGTAAATGACGGTCAGCATCATATGGTTCAAATGCATATGCTGCTGATAAAGGCCGTAGATCGGCGAAGGCGCGCTGCTGCCGGCCATGGCGATGGCGACCGCCAGGATGACGACGCATCTTGCCGGCAGATATCTGGGGCTGCCGCTGCCCGTCATCGCCACAGCCTGCATATTCAACACGCAGTTCTCTCTAGATCCTCTGTGCCTAGAGCATGACTAGGTCAGAAGAGAAAGGGGTTGGCGCGCGTCCGCCCTGCATTGGCCACCGGATGACAGCCATCCGGCCCCTCGCTAGCAGGTGCCATGGCGATCACATTGGGGCTGCTCGCCGCGATTCTGTGGGGTGTCGCGGATTTTCTGGCGCGCTTCTCCGCGCGGGGGCTCGGCCCCTGGCGCTCGACCTTCTATGGCCAGATCCCCGGCTGCCTGATCTTTTCCGTCTGCCTCATCTTCATCCCGGCCTTTCGCCATCCGGCCCTGGCCGCACCCCATGCCTATTGGGGTCTCGCCCTTCTGGCGGCCGCCATCAATACGGTGTCGAACTACGCGATGGTGCGCGGCTTGATCGTCGGCGCTTTGTCCCTGGTCGTCCCGGTGGTCGCGAGCTATGGCGCGGTCTCCACCGTCCTGGCCGTGCTGACGGGGGAGCATCTGGCGCTGCCGGCCGCCATCGGCATTGCGCTGACCGTGCTCGGCATCGCCGTCACCGCCATGCGGCGCGGTGCCCGCACAACCGACCCTCATCATCGTGGCGCTGGCATCGGCTGGGCGGTGCTGGCCGCCTTCGGCTACGGCACCGCGCTTTGGCTGCAAGGGCGTTTCGTGATGCCGCATATGGGGCCGGTGGCGCCGCTCTGGATCGGTTCGCTATCCTCGATCCTGCTTGCCATCACGGTCGCCACGGTCCGGCGCCATAATCTGATGCCGCCACCCGCCCGGCTGATGCCCTATACGTTCGGCTATGGCACCCTGACCGGCTTCGCTTTTCTTTGCCTCGCCCTCGGCCTCGCGACCGGGCAGGTCGCCATCGTCGCGGTGCTGAGTTCGCTTTGCAGCACCATCACCGCGATCCTCGGCTTCGCGCTGCTGAAGGAAAGGCTGACGGCGCGGCAATGGAGCGGCATTCTGCTCATTCTGGTCGGGGTCGGGCTGATCAACGTCCGTTAGCGCTAGCCGAAGAAGCGTAGCAGGTGATCGACGACCGCCTGCGGCTGTTCCTCGGGCAGAAAATGCCCGCAGCGAGTCAGGCGCGCGCCGCTGATATCGGCGGCATAGGGGCGCAGCGGTTCCGCCATATCCGGGATCGAGCCCTGATCGGCACTGAGGGCGAGCACCGGCATCGGCAGCTTGCCCTGGGCCGCGAGCGCATGGTTCTGCACGGCTGACAGGGACGCGGCGCGATAGAAGGCCAGCCCCGCCCGCAAGGCGCCGGGCTGGGTGAAGATGCGCTCATATTCATCGAGATCGGTTTCGCTGAAGCTGAAGGGATCGACCGCCTTCCGGCGCAGAAACCAGTCGAGATAGACCCGCTCCCGCCCTGCGATCAGCAGTTCCGGCAGATCGGGGATGGCGTGGAAGGGAAAATGCCAGGTCCGCCAGGCGCGGTCGGGCGCCGTGGGCAGGCTGTCCGGCAGGGTCACGCCCGGAATGCCGGCATCCATCAGCACCAGCCGAGTCACCTCGGACGAGAAGCGCAGCGCATAGGGAAAGGCGACCCAGGCGCCGACATCATGGGCGACGAGCCCATAGCCGTTCCGCGACAGGCCGATCTGCCGCAACAGGTCATGCAGGATCTCGGCAATCGTTCCGGTGTCATAGCCGTCCGCCGGCTTGTCGGAATCGCCCTGGCCGGGAAGATCGATCGCGATGACCCGGAAGCGCCCGGCCAGCAGTGGCATCACGCGCCGCCAAGCGTACCAGCTTTCCGGATAGCCCGCGATCAGAACCAAGGGCGCCGCCCGGTCATCGCCGCCCGCGACGTAATGCAGGCGCAACCCCCGCACGGTCTCGAAATGATGGGCAAAGCCTTCGGGCGCCGCCGCACGATCACGCATGATCCATTCCTTTCCGTCGGTTTCAGTCGAGCGTTTTCAGGGCCATGGCGATGAAGCCGATGCGGTCGCGCGGTTCGCGCAGCTTGCCCAGAACCCGGATGCCCTGCAGCAAAGCGAGCAGCACATCGGCGGCCGCCGGCACATCAAGATCCAGCCGAACGGAGCCGTCCGACTGCCCCTCGCGCAGCAGATCGCACAGCCGCGTTTCATTCGCGCCGATAGCCTCCGCCAAGGCGGCCCGCTGCGTCGCGTCGAGCCCCGAGGCCTCGGCCAGGCTGGCCACCACCAGACAGCCGCGCCGGCCTTCCGCGCCGCTGGCGGCTTCCAGATAGAGGTCGAGCAAGGTCGCGATACGCGCCCGCCCGGTCTCCACCCCGGCCAGTCGCGCGGTGACGGTCGTCTGGCGTTCTTCCAGGTAGCGGGCGAAGGCCGCCGCGAAAATGTCCTTCTTGTCGCGGAAAGCCTTGTAGAGGCTGCCGACGGTCAGCCCCGTGCCGCGACTGATGACATCGATCGAAGCCGCCTGATAGCCGCGCTCCCTGAAGACGAGGACCGCGCGGTTCACCGCGTCCGCCATATCGAAGCTGCGCGGGCGGCCCGCTGTCCGTGCTTGGGTCAGGTTTGTTTTCTGGCTCATGAGAAGACATTAGGAAATGATCATTCTATAATCAAGCCACAAAAAAGGGCGCCGCAGCGCCCTTCCTGTCGGTCCGGTTTTCCCGGGGCTTAGCGCAGGTTTTCGTATTTCTCGATCTTCCACTCGTCCGGCTCTTCGGCGGCGGCCTTGTACCAGGCATCGACCAGCGGATGCTGGCGCACGGCCTCGCAATACTCCTGGCTCGTGGTCTTGAGCGGCGGCTGGTAGGTGAGGAACCGCGCGACGATCGGCGCGAACATGATATCGGCGCCGGTGAAACGCTCCCCGAACAGAAAGGGCCCGCCCTCGCCGAATTCGGCCTTGGCTTCCGCCCAGATGTGTTCGATGCGGGCGATATCGTCCAGCGCGAATTCCGTCTGGCCAAGGCCGGCGTAATCGTCGCGGCCGAGATTCATCGGCATGGCCTGACGCAGCGCGCGGAAACCCGCATGCATCTCAGCGGCGACGGCCCGCGCCAAGGCCCGCGCACGGCGCTTTTTCGGCCAAAGCGTCTGGTCGAACTCCGCGCAATATTCAATGATCGCAAGGCTTTCCCAGATGCGGGCGCCGTTATGCTCCAGATAAGGGACCAGACCGCTCGGCGACTGCGCCTTCACGGCCTCGGTCTGGCCACCCTGGAGAGGAATGACGACTTCCGACACGTCCAGCCCTGCGGCCGCGACGGGCAGCCAGCCCCGCATGGACCAGGAGGAATAGCGACGCGAGCCGATAACAAGCCGACCGTCACTCATGGATCTTCACTCCGCTCTTGCGCGGCCAGAAACATCATCGATAGCCCTCGGGGCAAGGGCCAGCAGCGCATGCCCCTCCCCCTGTCTCCGTCTGTCTCGGCAATGTCATTCATAACATCGTTGCTAGAGTGCTCATAACCGCATCGCATCTATCGATATAATAACAGGCGTTATAATATCTCGCGATGGCCAATTACCCCCAGGAGGAAGATGTCCTCTTCCTCATCGGCGATATCGCGCGGCTGATCGGCGTCTATGCCGATCGCATTGCGCGGACGCGCGGCATGTCCAAGGCGCAATGGGTTCTGCTGATCAAGCTCGCCCAAAATCCCGGCCTCTCGCAGAAAGACCTCGCCCAGATGATGGCGGTGGAGCCGATTACGGTCGGCCGCCTGGTCGACCGGCTGGAAAGCCACGGCCTGGTGGAACGGGTGCCGGACGAGCAGGACCGTCGCGTCTGGCGCTTGCAACTGCTGCCCGCCGCCGAGCCTGTCTTGGCGGAACTGGCCGAACGCCGCCGCGAAATCGTCACGATGATCGGCCAGGGCATTGACGATACAACCATCGCCACCATGCGGGCCGGCATGGTGCGGATCAAAACGAATGTTTCCCACGCGCTGAAGGGCGGCGACAGCTTCCCGCAGCCCATAACCGACAGCACCAAAGCAGCAGTCTGAGCATGAACCAGATCTCTACGCGCGATCGCACCACGGCCGATGCCGGTGAGGCCAGAAAGGCCGAAGCCAGCGCCCCGCCCCCGCCGCCCGCGCAGTCGACGCCCACCAAGCCGGCGCGCCGCAAGCGCAGCGTCCTGCGCCCGATCCTGATGCTGGGCGGCATTGCCGTCGTCATCGTCGGCAGTGGCTATGTCTGGCTGACCGGCGGCCAGTATATCTCGACCGATGACGCCTATGTGCAGGCGGCCGAAGTGAATGCCACGACCGATGTTTCCGGCATCGTCTCCCGCGTGCTGGTGCATGAGGGCGAGCATGTGACGACCGGCCAGGTTCTGTTCCATCTCGGCGAGCATCATTTCCAGATCATGGTGGACGGCGCCAAGGCCAAGCTGGCCCAGACCGCGGAGACGCTGAACGCCTCCAAGGAAGACTATCAGCGTATGCTGAAGGACGTGGATACGGCCTCGGCTCAGGTCGCGCAGGACCAGGCCGATTTCGGCCGCTACGCCTCGCTCATCCATAGCGGCGGCGTCACCCGCGCCGAATATGACGACGCCCATTTCAAGCTGATGGCCGATCAGTCGCGCTTGGAATCCTTGCAGGAACAGGCCAAGACGCAGCTCGCCAAACTGGGCGGGGATATCACCACGCCGGTCGAGCAGTTGCCGGATTACCTCAGCGCTCAGGCCGATGTCGCGGAAGCGGAGCGCCAGCTTGACCACACCATCGTCCGCGCGCCCTTCAACGGCATCGTGACGAATGTGGAAAACCTCCAGCGCGGCCAGTATCTGACGGCCGCCGCCTCCGCCTTCGGCATCGTCTCCACCGACGATGTCTGGGTCACGGCGCAGTTCAAGGAAACGCAGCTTACGAATGTGCGGCCGAACCAGGCGGTAACGATCACGGTCGATTCCTATCCCGGCGCGAAATGGACCGGCATCGTGGACAGCATCTCACCGGCGTCCGGCAGCCAATTCTCCCTCCTGCCGGCCGAAAACTCCTCCGGCAACTGGGTGAAGGTCGTGCAGCGTATTCCGATGCGCGTGAAGATCACCGGCGGGCCGAAGGATCTGCCGCTGCGTGCGGGCATGAGCGTCGAGGTTTCGGTCGATACCGGACATAAGCGCCATTTCTCGGATCTCTGGTAAGCGCGCGAAAGCAAGACAATGTCCGCGACCGTCGCCAATCCCATTCCGTTGCATGAGCGCATCACGCCGCTGACGCGGACCATCGTCACCATCTGCGTCATGCTGGCGACGCTGATGCAGGCGCTGGACAGCACGATCGCGAATGTCGCCTTGCCCTATATGCAAGGCACGCTCTCGGCCAATTCCGACCAGATCAACTGGGTGCTGACCTCCTATGTCGTCGCCGCCGCCATCATGACGGCGCCGGTCGGCTGGATGAGTGCGCGCTTCGGCACCAAGAACGTGCTGACGGTCAGCCTGATCGGGTTCACCGTC
This sequence comes from Acidisoma cellulosilyticum, assembly GCF_020621385.1. Taxonomy (GTDB): domain Bacteria; phylum Pseudomonadota; class Alphaproteobacteria; order Acetobacterales; family Acetobacteraceae; genus Acidisoma; species Acidisoma cellulosilyticum. The sequence continues at coordinate 110,813 of NZ_JAESVA010000002.1, forward strand.
ACATCCATGCTGTGCGGTGTCGCCGGCAGCATCGGCGAAATGGTGATCTTCCGCTTCCTGCAAGGCGTCTTCGGCGCGGCCTTGGTGCCGCTGTCGCAATCGACACTGCTCAATATCTATCCGATCGAGAAGCGCGGATCGGCGATGTCGATCTGGGGCATGGGCGTCATGCTGGGCCCCATTTTGGGCCCGACGCTCGGCGGCTATCTGACCGATCTCTATAACTGGCGCTACGTCTTCTTCGTCAATCTGCCCTTCGGCATTCTGGCGACGATCGGCGTCATCATCTTCATGAGCAAGGATGACGACAAGCCGGTGCCGGGCTTCGACTGGACGGGTTTCGCCATCCTCGGCATCGCGCTGGCTGGATTGCAGCTCGCCCTCGACCGTGGCGAGACCAAGGACTGGTTCGGCTCGAACGAGGTCATCTGCGAAACGGTGATCGCGGCGCTCGGCTTCTATCTGTTCACCGTCCATATGCTGACGTCGAACAAGCCGCTGCTGCCGAAAGGCATCTTCACCGACCGCAATATGCTCAGCGCGATCCTGATGATGTTCCTGGTCGGGCTTGTGCTGCTGTCGAGTTCGGCGCTGCTGGCCCCGTATTTGCAGCGCCTCTCCGGCTATTCCGTGCGCTCGGCCGGGTTGGAGATGGCGCCGCGCGGCTTCGGCACCATGGCCGCGATGATGATCTGCGGGCGCCTGGGCACCAAGGTCGACGTGCGCTTGCAGATGCTGGTCGGCATCGTGCTGCTGTTGCTGTCGCTGTATTGGATGACGCTGTGGACGCCGGACGTGTCCAGCAACTGGATCATCACCGTCATCGTCGTTCAGGGTTTCGGTATCGGCGCGGTCTTCATGCCGCTGCAGATGATCGCCTTCGCGACGCTGAACCCGGCGCTGCGCGGCGACGGCGCTGCGGCGATGAGCCTGACGCGTAACGTCGGCATGGCGATCGGCACCTCGGTCAGCTCAGCCATCGTGACGCAGATGTCGCAATACGAGCATGCGGTGCTGAGCTGGTTCATCACGCCCTTCGCGCATCCCTTCACCACTAATGCAATGCGCATGCTTGACCCGACGACGTCGCTGGGTGCGCAGCAGATGGACGCGATGATCCAGCGCCAGGCCAGCATCATCGGCTATGGCGATGCTTTCAAGGCGCTGATGATCAGTTCGGTGCCTTGCCTGTTCCTGCTGCTGCTGATGCGCAAGCCCAAGGCTGCGCCGAAGCCCGCCGAGCCGGGCGAGACGCATATGGCGATGGATTGACCGGGCGCGGGGCGACGCCGGTCAGCGCTCGGGCAGCGCCGCCTTTGGCTTCAAAGCGGCGGCGCTGGTGCCCCTACCCGATCAGCGCGCGCACCAAGTCCCAGGCCGCGCGGTCGGGCGCGAGGATGATACCGCCCGTCGTCTCGCAAGGCGTATAGGGCGTGCCGTCCAGCCGCGCGGAATAACCGCCGGCCTCCCGATGGATCAGCCAGCCGGGTGCGTGGTCCCAGGGCATCATGCGCGCGAAAACTGCCACATGGGCGAAGCCTTGCGCCAGCAGCCGGTATTCATGCGCCGCGTTGCGATAGTCCCAGCTGGTCGCGACGCGCGGCAGATTGTGCAGCAGCGTCGTCCGCTGCGGCTCCGGCATATAGCGCCAGCCGAAAGCCCCGGTCATCTGCGCCACCGGCACGCTGTCCGCGACCTTAAGGTCTGTGCGGCCGCCGGACGGTTTCTCCATCCACGCGCCCTCCCCCCGCAACGCGAGTGCGGCGTCATCGCCGATCGGGTCATGTATGATGCTGGCGACGATCTCGCCCCGCACGATCGCGGCCGCCATGACGCCGAACAGCGGCAGGCCGGCGGCGAAATTCGCCGTGCCGTCGATCGGGTCCAGCACGAAGGCGAGATCGGCATCGCGGATCTGGGTGAGCAAAGACGGATCGGCCGCCGTCGCTTCCTCGCCCACCACCAGCGCACCGGGGAAAAGCTTGTGGATGCGGGCCGTGATGAAACGCTCCGCCGCCTCATCCGCGTCCGTCACCAGATCCAGCGGACCGGATTTGGTGCGCACGCCGCAGCTATCGAACTGACGGAAACGGGGCAGGATTTCCTGCGCCGCCGCTTCCCGCATGACGCCCCACAGCTCCGCCAGCTGGGCGGCCGACAGGCCCCTCATGCCCCTACTCCAGACATCGCCTCGAATTTCGCCCGATCGGCGGGCAGCATACGAACAGTCAAGCGGATCGCCTCCTCCTGATCTTCCCGCGCCAGCACCTCCCCATGACGGTAGAGCCAGGCGAGCTTTGCCCCGTCCGAGACAGGGATATCGAAAGAGGCCACTTCCTTGGCACTCGCCAGCCGCTCGTCAATCACGACGCGCAGCAGATCCAGCCCCTCTCCACTCAAGGCAGAGATAGGCACGGCCGCGCCACCTTCCACCATCCCCGGCACAGCGCTGATGCCACCCAGAAGATCGGCTTTGTTGAGCACGTCCAGCGTGCGGCGCGGCCAATCCGCGTCCAGGCCGCCGTCGCGCACCATGGTATTCAGCACGCCCAGCACATCGGCCTTCTGCGCGGCCGTATCGGGATGGGCGATATCGCGCACATGCAGGATGATATCGGCCTCGGCGACCTCTTCCAGCGTCGCGCGGAAGGCGGCCACCAGCTCGGTCGGCAGATCGCTGATGAAACCCACGGTATCGGATAGGATCGCCGGCCGGCCCGAGGGCAGCGCGATCGTGCGCATGGTCGGGTCCAGCGTCGCGAAAAGCTGGTCCTGGGCGTGGACGGTCGCACCCGTCAGCGCGTTGAACAGCGTCGATTTACCGGCATTGGTATAGCCGATGAGAGCGACGATCGGGTAAGGCGTGCGGCGCCGCGCTTCCCGGTGCAGCCCGCGCGTGCGGCGCACCTCCTCGATCTCGCGCTTCAGCTTGGCCATGCGCACCGCGATCATGCGGCGATCCGCTTCGATCTGGGTCTCACCGGGGCCGCCGAGGAAGCCGAAGCCACCCCGCTGACGCTCCAAATGGGTCCAGGACCGCACCAGCCGGGACCGCTGATAATCCAGATGCGCCAGCTCGACCTGCAGCGCGCCTTCCTTGGTGCGCGCACGCTCACCAAAGATATCAAGGATCAGGCCGGTCCGGTCGATCACCTTGCAGCCCCAGGCCTTTTCTAGATTGCGCTGCTGCACCGGACTCAGCGCCGTATCCATGACGACGAGGTCGACCTCATGCGTCTTCAGGTCGGCATGCACCATTTCGACCTGGCCTTCGCCCAGCAGGGCGGACGGCCGGCGGCGGCGCAGCGGCATGATGGCGGAATGCACGATGACCAGGCCGATGGACGCGGCGAGGCCCATGGCCTCGGCAAGCCGCGCCTCTGCGGAACGGCGGCTGTCAGAGACCTCCTCCCGTTCCCAAGGCAGGATGACGGCAGCCCTTGTCGGGGCGCCGCCAGCGACCCGTTCACTCATACGCGGCCGATGCGCCGCCGACCGAAAGCACGTCACGGGACGGCGTAGCGGCAGTCCCTTCAGGCTTTCCGACCGGATCGAAGAGCTGGATCGGCGCGCCCGGCATCACGGTGCTGATCGCGTGCTTGTAGACGAGCTGGGTATGCCCATCCCGCCGCAGCAGGACGGAGAAGTTGTCAAACCAGGTGATGATGCCTTGCAGCTTCACACCGTTCACCAGAAACACCGTAACCGGCGTCTTGTTCTTTCGCACATGGTTCAGGAACACGTCCTGAACATTCTGCGCTTTATCAGTGGCCACCGACCTATCCTTTTTGTTGTTGCCTTAACCGCATCATTGTTCACGCCCTTATGCGTGGCAGGCGTGCTGATGCAAAAGCTGTACTACACCGGGGGGTCTGGCATCCAGCTTGGGGGCCTCACCTCGCGGCTTTGTCGTCGCTCATCGACCAAAAACCGCAAAATCGCCCAATCATCAACTAGATAGCGCTTCCATAGACGTTCCGGCTCGGCGGCCAAGCGGAACAGCCATTCCGCGCCGAGCCGGCGCATAAGCCGTGGCGCGCGACATTTGCGCCCCAACCAGAAGTCGAGCCCGGCGCCGATGCAAAGCCCGATGCCGGTCGCGTCTTCCCCGGAAGCTATTGCTTGCGCAAGCATTTCCTGAACCGGCGAGCCGAGGGCGAGCAGCGTGAACCGCGCCGGATGGCTGCTCGCGAAGGCCAGGGCGGCGGCGAAAGCGTTCTGGTCCTGCAACAGGCCCATGGGCGGTGCGTGATGCGCGATATCGACGTCGGGAAGGCGATCATGCAGTGCAGCCAAGCCCTCAGAGCAGAGGCCGATGACCGTCAAGCGGTCTCCGGCGCGCAGATGCCGGTCGAGAAGGATGGCCAGAATATCGGCACCTGTCGCAACCGCGGGCAAATGCAGGCCGAGCAGCCGGGCAGCCTGGGCAATTGCTCGCGAATCGAGGGAGCGCCAGGTCGCTTGTGCATAGAGGCTCGAAAGGATCGGCTGGCGGCGCAGACGCACGAAGTGATCGGCATTGGGCGTCACCAAATAGGCGAAAGGGGCGGAGGGCGGACGCGCCGCCATTAACGCCGCGATGGCCTCCGCTTCCATGTCGAGCAGCCTCAGCCCGAGGAGCGAGACCTCCCGCATCGCTTAAAGCCCCGCGGTGATGGAGAGCAGAACGGCATCCTCGGCATAAGGGTCGGTCGTGACACCGCGATGGGTGCTGAGCGTCACATCCGCGTTGACGCGCAGCATGGCGTTGACAAGCCAAAGCAGGCCGGTGCGGCCGGTGACGATGGTCTGGTTGGGGCTATCGGCATAGGTCGCCCGCTCGATATCGCTGCCGAGATGGAGAATGAGATGGCGGTTGATTTCCTGGTCCAAGGCCAGGCCGCCGATGGTCGCAACATAGCCGCCGACCCCTTCCTGCTGCGCGTCTTCGATCTTGCGAAAGAGCGCCGCATGCCAGGTAGTCAGCGCGCTCGGCTGCCAGGTCAGCGCCATCTCGGCGAGCGGCACGGTCTGGTTGAGATAGGCCTGGCTATAGACGCGCTTGCCGAAGCCGAGTGCGACGCGCCAGCCCCAAATACCGTCGAGATCATGCTCGACTCCGAGCAGTGCCGATCCGCCGATGAAGTCCCTTGGCGGCTGACCGAAACTCTCGTTCGGATAATGCGCGCCGGCACCGCGCAGAATGAGTTGCAGCCGGTTCGGGTCCTGAAAACCCATGATGCCGTAGGAGAGTGCCAGCCCCACCTCTCCCACCAGCCGGTCACGATAGGATTGCGGCGCCGGGATCTGGTCGATCGTCGCATTGCCGAAGGTGAAGCGCGTCAGAGCGACGCTCGGCTCAAGCGTCAGCCGCGCGGGCGGCGTCAGGGCGCTGAGCCGCAGCACATCGACATGATAGGATAGCGGCGTGTCGTATTCTGCCGCGTCCAGCCCGTTATCGTTCTCATGCAGGGCGAAATGCGCGACTGCCGCCGTCACGCGGCAATCGGCGATATCGACGGTGCCGCCGATCGCCGCCGTCCAATCCGTGGTCGACTGATCGGGCGCCTGCAGATAGCGCGCGTTGGTGGCGGAGGCGACCGCGCCCAAGGTCGTGCCGCCGTCGGTCGAGGTCAACGTGACGGAGGGCGCGGTGGTGACGATCCAGCTCGGCCGCTGGCCGGCCAGGATAGCGCTGTCATAACCGGTGCTCTCGGTCACTTCCGGGTGCAGAAGCTCGGCGCCGAGGGGAATATTCTGCCAGGCCGTATCGGTCTGGATACGCGACGTGACGGAGACGCCGGCCGCCGTATCGAAACCCGGCACGTCGCGCGGATAGGCGTTTTCAATAAGCTGCGCCTGCGCTTCATGCATCGGCAGAACCGGTCCCAGAAGAGCCAGCACGACGCGCAGAGACCCTGTCAGGCGGCTTTGGCGCAAGGCGATATCCGGTCAAGAAATCCTCGCCTCAATCTGGTCAATTCATATCGATAACGATACTAATATTTTATGAATGAGCGCAATTGGCGACGGCGGGATATCGATCGCGGTAAGACACTGGGCGTCTTGCTGGTGGTGCTCGGCCATCTCGTCGCGCGACAGGACCCGGTCGGCCAAGGCTGGGGATCGGCTTGGTACGAGCCGCTGCGGGCCGCGCTGTACAGTTTCCACATCCCCTTTCTGTTCTATCTCAGCGGTTACACGGCCGGCTGGTCAGGGGCTGCCAGCCTCACCGGCCGCGCGTATCGCGCCATGCTCGGCCGGCGCGCGAAGCATTGGCTGCTGCCGGCGCTGCTATTTGGTCTGGCGGTCGCCTGCGGCAAAGTGGCGCTGCACCCGCTGATGCCGGTCGATCATGCGCCCGCGTCACTTGGGGCCGGGCTGCTCGCGCTGGTTTGGCAGACTGACCAAAGCCCGGCGCAATCCGTCTGGTATCTGGTCGTTCTGTTCGGTTTCGCGGCCTTAGTGCCGGTCATGCGGCAGCTGACGGGCGCGGGCATTCTGCCGCTTCTGCTGCTGTGCCTGCCCCTGATGGCGCTGCCTTTGCCGCCGGTGCTCTATGCCGACCGCTTTCTGCTCTATCTGCCCTTCTATCTGGCGGGGCTGCTGGCGGCCGAGCAGGATCGGCCCTGGTGCCGGTTTCTGGACAAGGCGCGCTGGCCCTTGATGCTGATCTTTCTGGCGGTTCTTCCGGTCCTCATGCTGCGTGCCGCGTCCTGGCCGAGGCCGGAAACCATGCTGGGCGCTAGCCTGATCGCCTTGCCCGCGCTGCATGCGATGATCCGGCGGTTATGGCTGCCCTTGCTGCGGGCGCTGGACCGCCTCGGCCCTTATGCCTTCGCGATCTATCTGCTCAACACGGTCTTCATCGGTCTGGCCAAGGCAGCGCTGCTGCAGATTCTGCCCTGGACTGCCGCGTCCTTTGCCGTTTACGCCCCGGTGCTGATGGCAGCCGGCGTCCTGGGACCAATCCTGGCCGCGCGGCTGTGGCGCGAGTGCAACCGCAATCCAGCGCTTCAGCGGCGGATATAGGCAGCGTAAGCGCGCGCGCCGATCTCGGCCTCCGGAAAGCCACGGATGGCTCGCGCATTCGGGTCCAACTGCGTCAGGACAGCGGCGATGGGCCGCGCGTTGGGCAAAGCCAGAAGCCTGCGGGCATGCGCCGCCAGACGTTGCGGCGTGCGGCGCCATTGCAGGCAGAACAGCACGGCCTCGGCCAGATCGGCGAGCGCCAGGGCATCGGCGCTCGCCTGCACCGGCGGCGCGTCGAGGATGATGAGATCGAAATCCCGTCGCCCGCTTTCCCGCGCCAGAACGCCGCGCAGGGCCGTGGGGGTGGTGTCGCCATGATCCCCCATCGGCAGGATCGCACAGCCCGAGAGCGCATCGCGCGACAAGGCGCCCGCCGTCCGATCGCCACCCCCGTCGCGCGATCCTGCGAGAACCATGCGGCTGAGATTGGGCCTGGCGCGGTCGCCGTCGATCAGCAGCACGCGCTCGCCGCCCATCGCCGCGCGCCGGGCGAAAGCGAGGGCGAAGGTCGATTTCCCCTCGCCCGGCCGGCTGGAGGTCACGGCGATGACGCGCGGATCGCCGAGCGTCAGACGCAGCCGCGCCCGCAGACTGTCCAGTTGGCGGGCCGCCAGCCCGCCATCCGCGACCAGCGCGCGCGCCACATCCCGTCGCGCCCGGCCCTTGATCAGCGGCAGGCTGCCGATGACCGGCAGAGCGAGGGCCGCCTGCACTTCCGCCTCCGTGCGGAAGGTGAGCTGGCCGGCTTCGCGCAGCCAGGCAAGGCCCAGCCCCGTCGCCAGGCCCGCCAGGACGCCTGCCGCCATCAGCAGCATGACCTTCGGTGAGGATGGGGTGAGAGGCGGCTCGGCGCGGGACAGGATGCGCGCATCGGGCGTCTGAATGGCCGCCTGCTGCGCCGTCCGATCCATCTGGGCGAGCAGCGTCTGCCGCAGCTTGCGCGTGGCATCCGCCTCCTGCTCCATCGCGGCCAGCGGTCCCTCGGCCTGTGCTTCCGCCACACCTTCGGCTTTGAGGAGGAGAAGGCTCTGGCGCAGGCTGGCAAGCCGGGCCGAGGCCGCATCGGCGTCACCCGCGACATCCGCATGCACCGCCGCCATCTCGGACCCGGTCGCGGCCTGCAAGGTCGCCAATTGCTCCCGCAGCGCGCGGACCTGCGGATGATTGGGGCCAAGCCGCGTGCGCGCGGCATCCAGCTGCGCCTGTACCTGGGCCTGGGCCAAGCGCATGGCGACGACATTCTGCGCGACGCCGGCCGCACGGCCGCCGCTCGCGGTCTGTTTTGCGTCCGCGCCAGCCAAATCGTTCTCGGCCCGCATCAACTCCGCGCCCAGCGCCGACATCTGTTCCGTGCCGATGCGCGCCTGCACGCCCTGGGTCAGCCCGTTCGCCGCGCGGTAACGCGCAAGGGCGGCCTCCTCGGTCAGCAGCTTCGCGTTCAGCGCCGCGGCCCGCGCCTGCATCCAGGCATCGGCGGCGTTCAAAGCCCCTGTCTTGGCCGCGAGCTGATCGGCGAGATAAAGGTCCAGGATCAGGTTCACGGCAGAAGCCGCGACAGTCGGGTCGCGGGCCGTGAAGGAGACGGAAAAGACCCGCGAAGCGTCGACCGGCGAGACGCTGATCGCTTTCAGGACGGCGGCATCGACCGCATGCGGCTGCTCGGCCAAGGGGACGGTCGGGCTTGGCCGGAAGCCTGACCGGCGGCCGAGGTCCAGCGCTTGCGCCATACGATGCGCGATGGTGCCGCTGGCCAGAATCGCCGCCTGGCTCGCCACCACGGTATCGGTCGTGGGATCGCTTTTGACGATGCTTTGCAGAACATCGGGCGTATAGCCGGCAGGGTCGTACAAAACCTTGCCGCTGGCGGTATAAAGCACCGGCATGCGGCTGAGGGCGATGCCGGTGATGCCAGGGATCAGGACTAGCGGCAGCAGGATCGCCCAAAGCTGCCGCCCGATGACGCCCAGCACCCGGTCCAGCATGGCGCCATGGGCATCCTTGCCCGCCGCTGACGCCGCGCCGGTCTGCGCGGTCTCTCCCCAGCCGCGTCCGAGATAGAGACGCCCGTCCGCGTCGTCCAACACGCAGTCCCTCCCGCTTAGCCAATAGATGCAATATCGCAACATATACCGATAAAGGAAATTTTGTTAATACATCGTTTTGAAATCCTCGATGATGGAGAGCGGCATGGCGCGCAACGGCCAGACGATACTGGCTCTTCTGGCCTTATGTCTCACCAGCGCTTGCGTGCCCGCGGGCAGTGCCCTGCCCCCTTTGCCGCCGCTGACGGAGACCGGGCGTTATCATCTTGGTCCCGGAGACCGCGTCCGCGTCATCGTCTATGGCGACAAGGAACTCTCCGACATTTTCGCGATCGGCGATGACGGTCTTATCTCTCTGCCGCTGGCGGGGGATGTATCGGCCAGCGGATTGACCGCTGACCAACTGGCGCGCAGCATTGCCGCGCAACTCGCGAAAAAGGGCATGATGCAGGACCCCTCGGTCGCGGTGGAGGTCGCGATCTATCGGCCGATCTTCATCCTGGGTGAGGTGGCAAGGCCCGGCCAATATCCGTATGAGCCTGACATGACCGTGATCGCCGCCGTATCGCTGGCCGGCGGCTATACCTATCGCGCCGTGAAGCGCTATGAAGCCGTCGTCAGAACCAAGGGCAAGACAACCCAGCAGGGTCTGACGAGACCGGAAGATCGCCTGGCGCCAGGCGACGTCATCACGATTTTCGATCGGGTTTACTGATGCGTCTTGCCAGGGTTTTTCTGCCTCTCGCGGCCCTTCTTCTGGGTTCCACGGCGATGGCCCAGGCGGCCAGCGGCATCGACGCGGCACTCGGCCCGGTGCGCGGACCCTTGCATATCATCGGCGCCGGCACCGGCTGTATCGTGGGCGCGCAACAGCTGCCGCATGTGGGACTTGGCTACACGGTGATCCGCGCGCCGATCAGCAGTTTCTGGGGCGCGCCGGTGACGCTGTTCGGCGTCGAGACGCTCGCTGCCGAGGCGCGGGCCGATGGCCTGCCCGAGTTGTATGTGGGTGACCTGTCCGGGCCGCGCGGCGGTCCGCTGTCGGGCGGGCATGTCGCTCATCAGCGCGGCGTCGACGTCGATATCTATCTCGATACCCAGCCGAAGCCCAACCTTCCCGCCAGCGCGCTGAACCGGCTGGCGCCGCCGCTGATCGTGCCTTACGGCGCGACCCAGGTCGATCCCGCGCAATGGTCGTCCCAGACCGTGACGCTGATCCATCTGGCGACCCAACTGCCCGGCCTCAATCGCCTGCTGGTCAATCCCGTGATCAAGCGGCAGCTTTGCGACAGCGTGACCGGGGATCGTTCCTGGCTGCACAAGGTGCGGCCATGGTGGGGGCATCGCGGCCATATGCATCTGCATTTCGCTTGCCCCGCGGGTCAGACGGATTGCGTCGATCAGGCGCCGATCCCAGCTGGCGACGGTTGCGACGCCAGCCTCGCCTGGTGGTTCAACGCTGACGGGTCCGTGCGGGTGCCGCCGCCCTCGGCGCCCGGCGCCCAACCCCCGACGCTGCCTGTCGCCTGCGACGCTATTCTGGGGCCGGGTGGCTCCGCGCTGCCGGCCGGCGCGGAAGCGGATTGAGACGAAGAAGGGCGCCTTGCGGCGCCCTTGTTTATTACGAAACGCTGGCCTTCATCTTGGCCTTCGCGCGGGCTTTGCGGTCGCGGCTTTTTTTCAGCATCTGGCCGAAATACAGCAGCCCGCTCCATTGTTGCGCGACATAGCCGCCGGTCGCCATCGCTTCCGGCGCGTTGCGGTCGCCCGTCGCCGGAAAATGGTCCGAGAAGTCGGCCGTGCGGAAGATCATGTCCCAGAACGGAAAGACCGCACCGTAATTGCAGGAAACGCGACCCGCCGCATGCAGCCCGTGATGGATGCGGTGAAAGCGCGGCGAGATCAGCAGCCGGTCGCCCAGCCAACCGAAGGAGATGCGGGCATTGGCATGGCTCAGGCTTTCGACGATGCGCATGAACATCACCAGCAGCGGAAACTGCAGCGGCGGAATGCCGATGGCGAGGCCGATGACCGCGAACCAGACGCCGGAAATCAGATCGTCCAGCATATGGTTGCGGTCATCCGACCAGAAGCTCATCTGCCGCTGGGCATGATGCAAAGCATGCAGCGCGTACCAGCCAAGAAAGGTATGCGACAGCCGGTGTCGCCAGTAGTCCGCGCAATCCAGGATCATGGCATAGACCAGGAAGGTCAGCACCGGATGACCGAGCAACCCCGGTATCAGCGTCTCCATCATCGGCGGGATATAGCCGTGATCGACCACGAAGCCGTTCACCGCCACCTGGATCTGATAGAAGACCAGGAAGCTGAAAATCGGCAGCACGCCGACGCGGGATACCAGCGTGTAGAGCACGTCCGTCACCACGGCCTTCTGGGACGGCCATTTCTCGATCGGGAACAGCGCTTCCAGCGGCCAGCAGATGGCATAGGTCACGACGACGGCGAAAAATCCGTAGACGCAGACAAGCATCCAATCGAAGGAGAGTTCCTCCCACTGCATCCAGCCGAAGTGATAAAGGATCGGGAGGATGACCGTCTGGTCGATCCAGCCGGCGATGGTGCTGAAGAAACGGTCTAGCGGTGAGAACATCCCTGCCCGCTCCTCTATAGTTTTTCCGCGGTGACCAAGCCCGGCCGATCCATCATGGTATTGAGGAAAATGCCGTGCGGAGATCGACCGACGTCGATCGTCTCATAATCGCCCGAAGCCGGGTCCAGCACCGCGACCTTTTCATGAAAGCGCAGCGCGATCCACAGCTTTCCGTCAGGGGCGACCGCGATATCGTCCGGCCCGGCGGCGTGGAAGGGATAGACGCGGCGGATCGCCATGGTCGCCGGGTCAAGGGCCGCCAGCGAACCGCCGACCCGATTGCTGACATAGATGGTCTGACGATCGGGCGTCAGGAAGATGTTATGCGGGCCGATACCCCCTGTCGGGATCTTGCGCAGAACCTGGCCCGAAACGGGGTCGACCTCGGCCACGTAATTCTCGCCCATGACGCAGCAATAGACATGGCCCTTGTACCACATCACCCCGGCCGGCGTGCTGCCGACATGGGACTTCCAGCGCACTGACATGGTGGTGAGGTCGATGGAAACCAGCGTGCCGGGTTCCTGCATGGAGTTGAAGCTCCAGCGCGAATCGGGCGAGAAATCGAGATGGCTAGGCATGCCGCCGACCTTGAAGCGCTTGACCAGCTTCAGGCTGCTGCCGTCATAGACATCGACAAAGTCGAGCCTTAGCGCATTGACGACGAAATAGCGCTCATCCGGCGTATAGCCGATCTGATAGGGATCGGCCATGACCATATGGCCAAGCCCCGCCCCGGTGACAGGGTCCATGATGAACAAGGCATTGCCGCCGGCATCCGCGATATAAAGCTTGCTGCGATCGGGCGACAGCGCCCAATGGCTCGGCTCGCGCAGCGTCGGCACGGTGTTCAGCACCTGGCGCGTTGTCATGTCGATGACGGCGACCGATGCCTCACCCGAATTCATGACGATGGCGAGCGGTTTCATGGCGCCGGCCTGGGCCAGAGACGGCAGCAGCGGCGCGGCGGCGCCGGCCAAGGCGAGGCCCATAAAGCCGCGTCGCCCGGGTGTCAGGCGGTCGGACGGAAGGGAGAAGGCTCGTCGCGAAAGATCAGGTGTCATGCTTGTCATTCGTTGAGTGGCATGGGGAAAGGCGCAACCAACCCGATGTCCGTGTCAGGGCCGCGGTTCTCGGCGGCCGTCATAGCTGCTTCACCTGAGGCAGCGTCTTGATCTGGGTCATGCCCGCATTGTTTAGCATAGTGCGACTGAATAGACAGCCGCCGATGCGCCCCATAAGCCCGCGCGGATTGCGGGCCAAACCCTCGCGTACCGCCATGGCGCCGGCCGTCGCTGCAATCATTGGTATCAAAAAATCCTGCCCGGCGCGGGTGAATTCCATCAGCAGCAGGATAGCCGTGACCGGCATGCGCATGGAGACCGCGAGAAAGGCGGTGGCGCCGACGATGACAAAGGCGCCGAGCGGAATGCCGGTTTGAAAAGCAGCGTTCCATACTTCGCCCAAGGGGACCGAAAGCAGCGAGCCGATGGCCAGGCCCGGCGTCAGCAATCCGCCCTCCGCTCCGGCCAGCAGACAGGCGATCACCGCGACCAGTTTCACGGCCAGCATCAGCACCGCCGAACCGGGGCCTTCCGCGCCGCTGAGGGCCAGCTGGATCGGCCCTTTGCCGTTGCCCGGCAATTGCGGCAGCCAGGCGGTGAGCAGCCCGACCAGCGCGAAAGCCGCCAGAGTGGTGACGATGATCCGCGCATTCTTGGGCGCCCGGCTGCGCGCCCAGGCGGTCAACTCGCTATAGAACAGGCCAGCGACACCGGCGACCGGCCCCATCAGGCAGGCCCAGACCATCAGCCCGGTGCTGACCGGATAATGCGGGAATTGATACTGCCAGTCGGTGCCGAGACCGATCCAGGCGATGACGGTGCCGATGACGGAGGTCGCGAGGGCGACAATGACCACGCGCGGCCGCACGGTCATCAGCAAAACTTCGAGCACGAAGACCGCCCCGGACAGCGGCACGTTATAGACGGCGGCAAGCCCGGCCCCCGCCCCGCAAGCGACCATCAGCCGCGTGTCCTCGACCGTCAGCCCCAGCCGACGGCAGCACCAGCCCGCCAGCACGGCGCCGATTTCGCGCGGGGCCACTTCGCGGCCGAGCGGCGAGCCGAGTGCGACCGTCACGATCTGCAGCAGCGCATGCGCGATTGTGGTGCCCATCGGCATGGGCGGCGCGCCCTCCGTCACGGCCTTCTTGATGCTGACCAAGGGGCGGCCGAAGCGATGCATGGCCCACCAGCCGAAGCCGGCGATAAGGCCGGCGCCGAGCAGCACCAGAAAGCGCCGCCAGGGTGGGGCCGCCGTCACGCCCGCCAGGAAATTCTCGTCGCTGATCACCGCATGCAGGCTGTAGCCGTAAGCGATGTGCTGAATGAAATGCAGCAGTAAAGCGAGGCCCATGCCGCCGATGCCGCCCGCGACGCCCGTCAGCAGCGTCACCAGGATCAACTGCGGCAGCGGTGTCGTGGAGACGGCCGCCGGCAGCGGGTCAGGCTTTGTCTCGATGACGGCCGCATGCGGGATATCCGACGGGATATCCCGGTCGGTATCGGTGGGCGGATGAAAAGGCGCCAGGCTTGTCCTTGTCTCCAGGCTGTCGTCCGGCACCCGCCACTCTCCCTTATGCGACACGGGCTTCAAACCGGCCCGGAGCGCTCTCATGACATGACAGGTTAGGCCCGGCGAGCGTTATTGCCAATCTTGATGAAAAGGATATCAGTAATTGGCTTTAACGATAGCCAGGCCAGGCCATGCTCCATCCCGATCTTCTCCGCTCCTTTGTCGCGGTGGCCGAAGCAGGCGGCTTCTCGCTCGCTGCCCGGCGCCTCGGCCTCGGCCAATCGACCGTCAGCCAGCATATCAAGCGGCTGGAAGATGCGATCCACCGCCCGGTCTTCGCGCGCGACACCCATTCGGTGACCTTGACGCCCGACGGCGACACGCTGCTGGCTTTGGCAAGGCAGGTGCTTGCGGCCCAGGATCGGCTGCTGCAGGTCATGACCGGCACCGCCACGCGCGGCCGGCTGCGCCTGGGCGTGTCGGAGGATTTCGCGGCGGCCGGCCTGCGGGCGGTTCTGCAGGATTTCGCGCGCCTGCACCCGACGGTCGATGTCGCGCTCACGGTCGGGCTCAGCGTGCCGTTGTATGAGCGTTTCGATTCCGGCGACCTGGATGTCATCTTCGTCAAGCGCCGCACGGGGGATCGCCGTGGCGCGGTCGTCTGGCGCGAGCGTCTGGTCTGGCTCGGCCAGAACGGCATTCGGCCGGACCCGCATGCGCCGCTGCCGCTATTGCTCTATCCCTCGCCCAGCATCACGCGCGGCCGTGCGCTGACGGCGCTGGAAGCCGCCGGGCGAAGCTGGCGGATTGCTTGCACAAGCGGCAGCCTCAATGGGCTTTACGCAGCGGCTGAGGCCGGCCTGGGGCTGATACCGCATTCCGGGCGGTTGCGGCCGACAGGGCTGGCGGTGCTCTCTCCCTCCCCCACGCTCGTCTTGCCGGATTTGGGGGAGATCGAATTCGTCGTCATCGGGCCGGGATCACACAACCTTTTGGCGGAAAGCCTGCTCGATATTTTTCAGTCCTATGCCCTGCAATTGCCTTCGCGTTAAGCTTGTGCCGGAAAGCAAGACCGCGTCGGCCTTGAACGGGCTTGCCATCGGTGCGATGGGCCAATAGACCGGCTAAGTCTGAGATGCGCATCATGCTTGACTGCGCACCAGCTTTATCGGAGCCCAATTGGTTTCCGGAGACCGAACCGGAACCGCGATCATGTGGAGACATCATCTGGCCGCCGCCATTGCACGGGAAAACCTGGAGACGTCGCGATCGCCCGACGATCTGAGCTTCGAAATCGGGGCATCGGTGACCGATGTGCTCGGCCTGTTACCCATGGGCGTGCAGGTCGACGATCTCAATCACCGGACCATCTACGTAAACGACAAGTTTACGCAGATGCTGGGCTATACGCTGGCGGATATCGCCGACCTGGATGACTGGTTTGCGCGTGCCTATCCGGATCCGATCGAGCGGACAAGAATACGCCAGGACTGGACGGCAAGACTGGCGCATGCCGAGGCGACGCAGACGGAAATACCGATCATCGAGCGCACGCTGACCTGCAAGAGCGGCGAGAAGAAAGTCATCGAGTTCCATGTTCGTCGCGTTGGAAACTACTATATTTATCTGAATACCGATGTTTCGGCGCGCCATCACATGGAAGCCGAACTCCGCCGTCTCGCCTATACCGATTCGCTGACCAAGCTTTCCAACCGCCGGCATTTTTTCGAAATCGGCGAGGCGCTGATCACCGACCGCGACCAGCCTTTGGTTGCCCTGATGTTCGACCTCGATCATTTCAAAGCCTTGAACGACCAATACGGCCATCGCATCGGCGATGAGGTTCTGGCGGAAGTGGCAGACCGCTGCCGCAAGGCATTGCGCAGCAGCGATCACATCGCCCGGCTGGGCGGCGAGGAATTCGGCGTGCTTCTGCCGAACAGCAGTCCGGCATTCGCGGCCAGGATTGCCGAAAGATTGCGCCGGTCGGTGGCGGCAACGCCGGCCTCCGCGCGGGTGCGCGACGTGCATGTCACCATCAGCATCGGTGTGGCCTCCGCCAGCGTCGCGGAGGTCGATATCGATACGTTGATGAGCCGCGCCGATCGCGCGCTTTACGCGGCCAAACGTGGCGGACGCAACCAGATCTGCTTCGCCGAAGACTGAGTGCAGGCTTCAGGACAGGCGAATTAACCGCGCCGCCGCCGCTGCCGTCACGGCCCTTGTAAGCGGGGCGATCAGATCGGCCGCGAGGCGGTTGACCTGCCAATAGAGCGGCACGTCCAGCGGCCGTCCGGGCAGCAGATCGACCAGCCGCCCGGCATCGACATGGTGCTGCGCCAGCAGCACCGGGTTCATGCACCAGCCGATGCCCGCCAGACAGCCATCGAGAAAGGCATGGGTCGACGGCAGGCAATGCGTCGGGCAATCCGGCTCGCGGCCCAGCACCGTCTTCATCCAGCCGCTTTGCAAACTGTCGTGCCGGTTGAAGGTCAGCACGGGCGCCTGGGCGAAAGCGGTCTCGGTCAGCCCTTCCGCGAAATGCCGGTCAGCGAAGTCAGGGCTGGCATTGGCGAGGTAGCGCAGGGCGCCCAAGGAAACGCGACGGCAGCCGGTCACAGGCTGCTCGCGGCTCGTGACGGCCGCGACGACCCGGCCATGGGCCAGCCAATCCGCTGTCCGCCCCTCCTCATCGACCGTCAGATCCAGCAGCACCCCGGTCTCCCGCGTGTATTGGGCGGCGGCGTCCAGAAACCACGTCGCGAGACTGTCGGCATTGACGGCGATATGCAGCGTCACCCGCGGGGACGGCCCGTCATCCCGCGCGAGGCCCGGCAGTTGTTGCAGCAGCGCGCGTTCCAGCAGGCCGACCTGTTCCAGATGGCGGCAGAGCCATTCGCCCTTTTCGGTCGCGATACAGGGATTGCCGCGCTGGATGAGGAAGAAGCCGAGCCTGTCCTCCAGCGCCTTGACCCGCTGGGACACGGCCGAGGGCGTCACATGCAGCAGCTTCGCGGCCTTTTCGAAACTGCCGGTCTGCACCACGGCGCCGACGGCGCGCAGGCCGCCATAGTCGATCATGGATTAGTTTTCCTTAATTCACCTTATGGAAGTTAACTGGCCTGAATTAAATGCGCCAGACTAAGCAGGCAACGACCCCTTTTGCCCCGAAAGTGCGCTGCCATGTCCGTCCCTGTCTTTCTCACCGGCCTTGCCATGGGCCTCAGCCTTATCGTCGCCATCGGCGCGCAGAATGCCTTCGTGCTGCGCCAGGGATTGCTCGGCCGTTTCGTCTGGCCGGTGACGCTGGTCTGCGCGCTCTCGGATACCGTGCTGATCGTGGTGGGCGTGCTGTGCTTCCATCAGGTCGCGCAGGTCCTGCCGGCCTTCGAGCCGGTCATGCGCTATGGCGGTGCGGCGTTCCTTACCCTTTATGCCGCGCGCAACCTCCATTCCGCTTTCACGGGGTCGGGCGCATTGGCAGCGGCGGAGACTGACGGCGGCTCGCTGTCCAAGACCATCCTGCTCTGCCTGGCGCTGACCTGGCTCAACCCGCATGTCTATCTGGATACGCTGGTTTTGCTCGGCAGCCTGTCGGCGCAGTTTCACGGTCAGCAGATGAGTTTCGCGACCGGCGCCATTACCGGCTCCTTCCTGTTCTTCATCGCGCTGGGCCAGGGGGCCGCCTGGTTGCGCCCGCTGCTCGCCCGTCCACGCGTCTGGCAGGCGGTGGAGGTGCTGATCGCGCTGACCATGGCCGCGACGGCGCTGCGCCTGGTGCTGATGCGATAAGGATCAGGCTGTCTCTGGCAGAAAGACGATGATGCGCAGATCCGGCATCGCTTCCGGCAGCAGAACCTGATGGCGGAAGCGGCGTTCGCCGTGGCGCGGGGAGATGAGATGCGTCACCCCCTCCCCGGCATCGCTCACGTCATGCGCCGCCCATAGACGCCGGAAGTCGGCGCTCACCGCATTCAGGTCGCTGATCAGCGTCTGGAAGATCGCCGCATCGGCGGCCTGGCCGAAATTGAGCCGAAATCGCGCGACGAGCGCGCGTGCGTCCCCCTCCCAATCCGGCATGCTGCGGCGGTGATAGTCGCGCGTAAAGATCAGCCGCAGCAGATTGCGCTCCTCCGGCGGAAAGACCGCAAAATTCCCGAACATGGCGGTATTGGCGTCATTCCAGCCGAGGACGTCGAAGCGGGCATTGCGCAGATAGGCGGGTGCCGCGATCGCCTGCAGAACGGGTTGCAGGCGCCCGGCCGCCTCATCCGGCTTCGGCATCGTTGGCAGAGGCGGCAGCCGATGCTGGGCGAGCGCAAAAAGATGCGTCCGCTCGGCCTCGCTGAGTTGCAAGGCGCCCGCCAGATTGTCCAGAAAGCCGGCCGACACCTGGATCGGCTTGCCTTGTTCCAATGCCGTGTACCAGGTGAGGCCGATACCGGCGGCGGCCGCCAGTTCCTCCCGCCGCAGACCCGGCTTGCGCCGCGTGCGGCCGGCGGGAAATCCGAAGGCGGCCGGCGCCAGACGGGCCCGTCGCAGCCGCAGGAAGTCCGCCAGTTCCGATCGCGCCCCCTGGTCCAGCATCTGCCCTCCCGCCCCGCTATCACTCCCGGCGATAGCATAATTTCCAGCCTGCACCACCGCGCCCGGCCATGCCATCGCTCGGCCAGGTTTTGGGAAGCGATATTCGGTGCAAGCTTGGCTATTGGTGGGGCTGGCCGCCGCTGTCGCCGGCTTTTCGCGGGGCTTCGCGGCCTTCGGCACGGCGATGATCTATGTGCCGCTGGTCACGCTCGCCTATGACGCGAAAACGGCGGTGGTGACTTTGTTTCTGGTCGATCTGCTGCCCTCGGTCCCGCTGGTCCGCACAGCGGCGCGGGACTGCGAATGGCGCCCGACCATCCTCTGCATGGCGCTGGGTGCGGCGGCACTCAGCCCTGTCGGGGTCATCCTGCTTCTGATGGTGCCGGCGCGCGACGTCATGGCCATTCTCGGCCTCGTGCTGATCGCCGCGACCTCGTACCTGCTGCTCGGCCCCCGCCTGCATCTTGCGGGCGGCGCGGGCCAGAGCCTGATCGCGGGCGCCGTTTCAGGCCTTGCCGGCGGGATCTGCGGAATCTTCGGACCGCCGGCGATGATCTATCTGCTCGGTCGGCAGTCGGACGCGGCCACCACAAGGGCCAATGCCGTCATCTTCCTGACGGGCGAGAGCCTGCTCCTCGGCGCGACCTACCTGCTCTATGGCATGGTGACGCGACGGATGCTTGTGCTGGCAGTGGTGCTGATGCCGCTCTACGGCGCCTGTCTTTGGCTCGGCGCGCATAGTTTTGCGGGCGTCAGCGACGTGCTTTATCGACGCTTGGTTCTGGGACTGCTTTGGCTCGTGGCGGCCGCGATCCTCATCCACGCGCTGCTGGCGCTGTAGGGCGCCTGCGCCGTCCGATCAGGCGCGGTAGGTGCCGGCGGCGACAGCGCGGATCTCGAAGCGGGTCAGGCCGAGTTCAGCCAGTTCACGGTCGGTATAGGTGTTCAGTTCGCGGACCATTTGAAGGCGCGCACGGGCGGACTGACGCTCGACGCGGACAAAGGCAACAAGGCGCTTCACCGCATTGGCGACAAGCGTCAGGCCAAGGAAGTCAATCGCCTGGGTGCCGGCAGTCGGGGCGAAGCGAGTGTCGGAGGTTTCGGTCAGGATCGTCATGGTAGGGTCTCTCATTTGTTCTGTGAGACGACATTAGCTCATTCCAGACTCACTGTCTAGGGAATTGTGCATATGTCATCGGTCACAACAAATGTCATTTTGTGACGTGCCGTCACTCGGCCCCTGCCCTCTGGCGGTCTTGCCCAAGGGCCGCCCCTTGCCCGACAATCGAGAACCGCAAGGAAGGACATCATCCGCATGGCTGTCGCGATTATTGCTCCGGGCGCCATGGGCGCTGCGATCGGCCAGCGGCTTGTCGAAAACGGTGTCGAGGTCCGAACCTCCCTTACCGGACGCAGCCCTTCCAGCCGGCAGCGCGCCGAGGCGGCCGGCCTGCAGCCGGTCTCGGACGAGGCGATCGCGGCCTGCGATTTCATCCTGTCGATCGTGCCGCCGGGGGAAGCGCTGGCCTTGGCGACCCGCCTTGCGCCGGTCCTGGCGCAGACGACCCATCGCCCCGTCTATGTCGATTGCAACGCGATCAGCCCGGCGACGGCGCAGACGGTTTCAATGGCGTTCCCCTCGCCCCAGGTCAGGTTTGTCGACGGCAGCATCATCGGCGGTCCGCCGAAACCGGGGACGCGCGGACCGTCGCTTTATGTCTCGGGCGCCGATGCGACGGCTTTGACCGCCCTGAACGCCCATGGATTGGTCGTGAAGCTTTTGGACGATCGTATCGGCAGCGCCTCCGCGCTCAAGATGAGCTATGCGGGGATCACCAAGGGGCTGACCGCGCTGGGATCGGCCATGATATTGGCGGCTGGCCGCCACGGCGCGGCGGAGGCCCTGCGGGCGGAACTCGCGGAGAGCCAGCCGGAGCTATTGCAGCGCTTCGCGCAGAGCGTGCCGGACATGGCGCCGAAGGCCTATCGCTGGGTCGCGGAAATGGAGGAGATCGCTGACTTCGCGGGTGAGGATGCGGCGATCCGCGATATCTATCTTGGCATGGCCAGGCTTTATGCGGACCTCGCCGAGGATCAGGCCGGAGACAAGGCAAAAGCCGCGCATTTGCGCGCCTTTCTGCAAGGGTCCTAGAGCCTGTCGGGTTTTAATAGAATCCTGGCCGAACCTCACTGATCGTCGCCCGCGGCCTGTCCGGCCGAGCCTCGTGCCGCGGGTCTACCCGTGGTCGTGCCCAGACGCCGTTGAGGCGCCGCACCGGGTAGGTCCGCGCAACAAGTGCGCGGATGACGAAGTGTGGACGGAGCGGCCGGTTAGGTGCGGCCGGCCAGGCGCGGCCGATCAAACCTGACAGGCTCGCGATACCGTCCATTCGGGGAGACTGTTTCCGGTTGTGTTATCACCTGACAGTTGCCCATCGATAATAATCATGCCGATCTCAGGCGACGGCCGCTTGCCGTTGCGTCTTCGCCGTCTGCCGGCCGCCATCCTTATCCGGGCACAAAGGCTTGTCATCTTCGGCCTGCCCCGCAAATATACCAGGGACGCGATTTTAAGGACGCCATCGTGACTGAACATCGCCTCGCTGGCCGTCGCGTACTCCTCGTGGAGGATGACAAGACCGTTTCCGCGCGCATCGAGGATATGCTGGACAAGCTCGGATGCGTCATTGTCGGTCCGTTTCGACATTTGCCGGAAGCGCGAGAGGCCGCCAGAATATCGCAAGTCGACTTGGCGCTGCTCGACGTCAATCTGGTTGGCGTCTTGAGCTATCCGGTGGCCGAGATCCTGGCGGAACGGAAGATCCCCTTCATCCTGCTGACCGCCTATGGCGTGCATGCCTTGCCTGCGGACCGGCCGGACTGGCAATGGCATGCCAAGCCGTTTCAGGAGGCGGAACTGGTGGCGAGGATTGAAGGCTTGGTCGAGCAAGGCGGCATTTAGCCCGGCAGCCTGTCAGCCGCTAACCTTCTCCAATCCGCACCAGCCGGCGATCAGCAGCGCCAGCGCCTTTGTCACGTCCGTGACGCTTGCAAGATCAACCCATTCGTCGATGCCGTGGATATTCTCGCCTTCCGGCCCGTAGCAGGTCGCTTCTGTGCCCTGATACAGCGTGTAGAAACGCGCGTCCGTCAGCGCATGCATGGCCGTCGGCTGTAGCGTCTCGCCGGTCAGGTCGCGGTGGCAGGCCGAGATCGCCTGCGAAATGCTTTGGCTCGCCGGGAAGATGGCGCCGTCGGCCATGAAGCCGCGAAACTGCACATCGACCGTGGTGCCGGCCAGACGCGGATCGGCCGCCACCTTCGCCACCAGCGCTTCGATATCGGCCTTGGTATCGCGGCAGGAATAGCCGGGCATGACACCGACGCGCATGCCGATGCGCGCGCGGGTCGCGACCGAACTGTTCCATTCCCCACCCTCGATCGTGCCGAAATTGACGTTGATCGGGTGATTATGGCCGGCATAGGCCGGGTGGCGGCGGTCAGCCTCGTTCATCCGCGCCTCATAGGCGCGGAAGGCTTCCGAGACGATATAGGCGGCCTCGATGGCATTGATACCGGACAGCTTCTGCGACACATGAACAGGCTTGCCGGTGACGGTGACCCAGGCCCAGACGACGCCGACTTCGGCGGTCAACAGGCGCTGGCCGGGCTCCGGTATCAGGCAGGCATCCGGCTTGGGCAGCGCCTGCATCACCGCGAGCGCGCCATTGCCGGTGCATTCCTCCTCAATGACGGCGGCCATCTGCAATTCGGCGGCCGGCTGAAAACCGGCCTCCCGCAGGGCGGCATAGGCCATGAGATAGGAGACGACGCCGGCCTTCATGTCGCAGGCGCCGCGACCATATAGGCGTCCGTCCCGCACCGAAGGCTCGAAAGGCGGTGTCGTCCATAGATCGGCCGCGCCCACCGGCACGACATCGATATGCCCTTGCAGCATCAGGCTGCGGCCGAGCCTTTCGCGCGGGGTATGGATGGCGACGACATTGTCCCGGCCCGCTGCGTAGGGGATCAAGGGCGGGGAGAGACCGGGATGGTCCGCCAGCGCCGCCGGATCCACGCCGACGCGCCTCGGCGACAGGCCAAGCTCGCCGTAGATTTCGGCCATATCCGCAAGGCAACTGGCTTCGTCACCCAGCAGGCTCGGGTGACGCACCAGCCGGGACAAGGTTTCGGTGGAGCGCGCCTGCAACCCCTCGACCGCCTGGAGGATGGCGCGTTTCGCGCCGGGGTCGATCGGCAGAAGGCTGTCGCTCATCGGTGGAGATGGTCCTTAACTAGCTCGCATTGCCCTGGGTGATGGCCGTCTTGATGGTCTGGCCGATGGAGGCATTGGGCTCGGCCTCCATTGCCGGCGTCGGGAAAGCGTCTTCCCAACCGCCGCCGAGCGCCAGATACAGCGAGACGAGATCGGTCGAAACCGCCGCCGTGCTGTCCTCATATTCGCGCGCACTGGACAGCACGCTCTGCTGTGCATTCAGCACGTCGATATAGGTCGCGATGCCTTCCGTGTAGCGTTGCTGGGCGAGCGCGAAGGCCTTCTGATCGGCCAGAACGGCGCGGCCGAGCAGCACGCGGCGCTGCTGCTCCTTGTCGTAATTTGTCAGCGCGGTATCGACATCCGAGAAGGCCGTCAGCACGGCCTTGTCATAGGCGATCATCGCTTCCTTCTGTTGTTGCTTGCGCAGATGCAGCGTCTCGACCAGCTTGCCGCCCTGGAAGATGGGGACCGAGACCATGCCGCCCAGGACGTAGGTGCGGGCGGCGGTGGTGAACAGATCCTGCGTCGCGCCGGATTGGATGCCGAAGAAGCCGAGCAGGTCGAAGGTCGGGAAGAAACTGGCGACGGCGACGCCGATATTGGCCGTCGCCTCGTGCAGATTGGCTTCCGCCTCCATCACGTCTGGGCGGCGGCGCAGCAGGTCGGACGGCAGGCCGACCGGCACGATGGCCGGGGTCGGCGGCACAACTTCCGGCGTATCAAGTTCGGCCGCCAAGGCACGCGGCCCCTCGCCCAGCAGCAGGCTCAGCGCGTTGATATATTGCGCGACGGACTGTTCAGAGGTCGGCACCGTCGCTTCCGTCGTCGTCAGCTGGGCCTGTTCCTGCGCGACGTCGAGCTGGTCGGTGAGGCCGGCATTGGCGCGCTGCTGCGTCAGGTTCAGCAGGTTCTGCGCCGTGCGCACATTGTCCTGCGCGATCTTCAGCTGCATCTGGGCATTGCGCATCTGCAGATAGTCGCGCGCAACCTCCGCCATCATCTGAATGACCGTGCCGCGCCGATCGATTTCCTGCGCCTGGATGGCAGCATTGCCGGCTTCGACCTGACGGCGGACCTTACCCCACAGATCGACGGTCCAAGTCGCGTCGAACCCGTATTGGTAGAGCGACAGCGGGTTGATGTCGCCGGAGGAACCCGAACTGCCTGAGCTTGAACTGCTGCTGCCGAGGGAGAACTTGTCGCTGGGCTTGATATCGGCGGCCGTAACATTGCCGCTGACGGTCGGGAAAAAGGCCGAGGCGGTGACGCCGGCATTGGACCGCGCTTCCGCCACGCGCACCGTCGCCGTCAGCACATCGAGATTCTGCGCCACGGCGCGCTGTTCCAGCGAATTCAGCTCGGGGTCGTTGAAGCTTTGCCACCATTCGACCTGGATCGGTGCGACCTGCGGCTGGCTGCGCCCTGTGGCCGAGGCACGGCCGTCCAGGAAGGAGGACGGGTCATAGGGTGGGGTCGGGTGCTTGAAGTCCGGCCCCATCGTGCAGCCGGCCACCGCCAGCATCAGAACCGACGAAATCAGCGGTCGTGAGAAGGCCAGCCGTTTCTTGCGAAGGGCTCGTCTCATGTCTTGGGCCACCAGAGCCGCTCCTGCCATGCGCTTTGACCGAACGGTTCGGTTAGCCGCTTGTATGATAGAAAGGGTGCGGCCATTGTCAAACCACGCGCAGGATGAATGAACGTGGACCTAGCCGGTAACTCTCATAAGTTTGATATCACTTCTCCTCCCGACCGCGGGGGTGACGCGCTGTCGCCGGAGCGACGACGCGCCATCGTCGATGGCGCCGGCCGGGTCTTTGCCCGCGACGGGTATGAGGGCGCCAGCATGGCCGATATCGCGCGGGAAGTGGGCGTGTCCAAAGGCACCCTGTACAATTATTTCCCCAGCAAAGCCGCGCTTTTCAGCGGGTTCATCTCCAACGGCTGCGATGAGACGCTGAAGCATATTCTGACGATCGCGCCGCCCGAGAATACGCCCGAGGAGACGCTGCGCCGCGTCGCCGTCGCGGTGATGGAGATGATGCTGTCGCCCTTCCGTCAGGCCATCTATCGCATGGTGATGTCGGAGGCTTTGAAATTTCCGGAACTCGCCCGTGCCTTCTTCGAAGCCGGCCCCAGCCGGGCGCTGAACTACCTCTCGACCTGGCTGCGACAGGAGGCCGGGCGCGGCCGTTTGCTGGTGCCGGACCCTGATTTCGCGGCAGAGCAGTTTTTTGCGCTCTGTCAGACCAAGCTCGTCATGCGCTCGCGCCTGCGGCTGATCGAAACCGCCGATCCGGCAGAGGTAGATCGTGTCGTCGATGGTGCGATTGGCGTTTTTCTGAAAGCCTATGCGGCGCCGCGTTTGGAGGATCGAAATTCATGACATTGACCTACGACCCGACCCCTGAGGTTCTGGCCGAAATCGACCGCAGCCAGGACGAAGCCCGGCACAGGCTGTTCGATTTCCTGGCGATCCCCAGCATCAGCGCCCAGCCTGACCATGCCGGCGATTGCGCTGCCGCCGCGCGCTGGCTAGCCCATGAATTCGCCTCCGTCGGCTTCGCGACCGAAATGCGCCAGACGCCCGGCCATCCGATCGTGGTCGGCCATTATCCGGGGCCGGACGGCGTCGACCCAGCCTCCCTCCCCCATATCCTGTTCTACGGCCATTACGATGTGCAGCCGGCCGATCCGCTGGATTTGTGGGAAAGCCCGCCTTTCGAGCCGCAGCTGGTGCCGGGGCCGCAGGGGCCACGCATCGTCGCGCGCGGGGCGGTGGACGATAAGGGGCAGGTCGCCTGTTTTCTGTGGGCCTGCCGTGCCTGGTACAACACGACCGGCGGTCTGCCGATTCGCGTCACCTTGCTTCTGGAAGGCGAGGAAGAGGTCGGCTCCGCCAATCTTGAGGCTTTCATTGCAGCCAATAAAAGCCTGCTGAAAGCCGATGTCGCGCTGATCAGCGATACCGGCATGTGGGACCGCACGACGCCTGCGCTGACCACCCGGTTGCGCGGGATGGTCTATACGCAGATCGATCTGGTCGGGCCGGACAAGGACCTGCATTCCGGCATGTATGGCGGTGCGGCGCTGAACCCGATCAATGCGCTGACGAAGATTTTGGGCGACCTGCATGACGATCAGGGCCGCGTGCAGATCCCGGGCTTCTACAAGGGTGTCGATGAATTGCCGCCGTCGCTGGCAGCGCAATGGGCCGGGCTCGGCTTCGATGAACCCGCGATGCTGGCCTCGATCGGCCTGACCGACCCCGCCGGCGAGACCGGACGCTCGGCGCTGGAACGGATGTGGGCGCGGCCGACGGCCGATCTCAACGGTATCTGGGGTGGCTATATCGGGGCCGGGGCAAAGACCGTCATCGCTTCCCACGCTCATGCCAAGCTGTCGTTCCGCCTTGTGGGGAAACAGGACCCGGCCGCCATCATGGCCGGGTTGAAACAGTTCCTGGCCGAGCGCACGCCGGCCGGCGCACAGATTAAGGTGCAGGATTTCGGCGGTAATCCAGCGGTGGAGGTCTCGACCGAGGGGCCCTTCATCGCGGCGGCCGAGGCAGCCTTGTCCGAGGAATACGGCAAGGCGCCGGTGCTGATGGGCTGCGGCGGCTCCATTCCCGTCGTGGGCACCTTGAAGGCCCAACTCGGCTTGGACACCATTCTGATGGGTTTCGGCCTGGACGACGATCAGGTGCATAGTCCGAACGAGAAATTCGAATGGTCCTGCTATCTGGGCGGCGCGCGCAGCCATGCCCGCCTGTTGGCGAAACTCGCCGCGCTTCGCTGAGGATACCGCAATCTATCGCGTCGCGGTTGCCGAGAGCGCCGTGGCGCGATAAGCCGGATCGACTAAGGTTTCCAATCCGGTGAGCCAGGAGCGTCTTATGCTGCGTCAATCCCTATCGATCATGGTGGCGTCTCTGGGTCTTGCCTTCGCGCTTGCCCCTGCCCTGGTGACGCCGGCCGCGGCCCAGTCGATGCAGACCTATCTGCCGCGCCGCCTGACCGGCAGTGACATGAAGATCCTCTCCTATGAAGCGGGCAAGCTGGGGCCGCAGGGACCGCAAAAGGAAAGCTGGAAGAACCCTAAGACGGGCAATTCCGGCACCGTCACCTTCCTGCGCCAGTATCACAAGTCGGGCATGGAATGCCGCGGCTTCCGCTACACCTTCCATACCGGCACGGCCCAGGATGGCCTGCCCTATAAGCTGAACTGGTGCGAGCGCAGCCCCGGCGACTGGGCGATCGCGAACTGATCACGGGTCATAGGACCGGCTGACAGGACCGGCGCGGCTTCTTCGCGCCGGTTTTTGCGTTTTTAAGCGCCTTGGCCCTGTTCAGCCTGTCTCTCCGCGCTATCCTCTGACCCGTGACGGCCGATTGTGCCGTCCCCGCAGATCAAAACCAAAAAATGCGGGATTGTTCGGGAGGGTTTCGGCTTCATGGCTTACACGATCGATCTGAGCGGCCGTTTTGCGCTGGTGACCGGTGGCACGCGCGGCATTGGCCTTGCCGCCGCCCGCCGCCTCGGCGAAGCCGGTGCGCGTGTCGTCATTACTGGGCGGGATGAGGCAGCCGGTGCGGCGGCCTTGCGGGATTTCGCGGCGGCCGGCATTTCCGCCAGCTTTCAGCGCCTTGACGTGACGTCAGAAGATGACATCACCCGTGTTATCGGCACCATAGCGGCCGATACCGGGATCGATATCCTGGTCAATAGCGCGGGTGTCGCGGCCCATTGCAATACGGAGGACACGGACCCCGCGCATTGGGATTATTTGATGAATACCAATTTGCGCGGCACTTATCAGTGCTGCCGGGAAGCGCTGCGCCATATGGCGGCACGCGGACAAGGCGGCAGCATCGTCAATATCGGCTCGATCTCGGGCATTGTTTCCAACGTGCCGCAGAATCAGGCTGTGTACAATGCGTCGAAGGCGGCGGTGCATATGCTGACCAAGTCGCTGGCCAGCGAATTCGCCAACCGGCGTATCCGGGTGAACGCCATCGCCCCAGGCTATATCCGCACCGAAATGACGCAAGGCGGGCTCGACAATCCGGAATGGTCGAAGATCTGGCTGGACATGACGCCGATGCGCCGTCCGGGCGAGGCCGATGAAGTTGCTCAGGCAACTCTGTTTCTCGCGTCCGACGCGGCGAGCTATATTACCGGTGAAGTCCTCACGATCGACGGTGGCTATACGACGCGTTGAGGGTTCGGACATCCGGGCAGGTGTGTGGACCGGTCAACCGGACCACATGCCCGTCCGCTCGATAGGCTGGAGTCTGCCGGGTTTTAACTGAAGCTTGTCCCTAATATCGTCATGCCCGGCCCCAGAGCCGGGCATCCATTCGTTGGGGCGCCCAAGGACTGGATGACCGGGTCAAGCCCGGCCATGACGGGGCAAGGGGTCGTTTCCACCTAAACCTGACGGACTCTAGTCGCGCGCCCGAGCCGCTGCGGCGACCAGTTCCGGTTCACGTTCGATGACACGCAGCAGCAGACGCGCGGCGGGATCCGGCTCCCGCCGACCTTGCTCCCAGTTATTGAGTGTCGCGGCGGGGATACCGAAACGCTCTTCAAACGCCTTGGCGCTGCGGGCAACTTTGCGGCGGATAGCCTTGACGCGTTCGGGCGGCATGGGGTTGATGCTTGCGATCTCCAGTTCGATCTCGCCGCGCTTCCAGGCCCGAACATCTTCCAGGGCTTCGACCAGCGCCTGTCCAAGATCTTATCCTTCCTCAGCCATCACCCTGTTCTTCCATTATGCGTCATAGGTGTTTTCGTTGCTCGGGTGTCAGATCCGACGACCCTGCCTCATCATACTCCCTCGCCTCTCAACACGGCGCGGATCGTGAGCACGAGAATGCGGAGGTCGAACCCCAGCGACCAATGCGCGATATAATGCAGGTCATGCGCGATGCGGCGGCGGAGCTTGTCCACGGTATTCGTCTCACCGCGCCAGCCGCAGACCTGCGCCCAGCCGGTCATGCCCGGTTTGACGCGATGGCGCGCCGCGTAACCGGCGGCCGCCTCGCTGAACGGCAGGCCCCCGGCCTCGGTGCCGAGCGCATGCGGCCGGGGACCGACCAGGGACATCGACCCTTCCACGACATTGATCAGCTGCGGCAGTTCATCCAGGCTGGTCCGGCGCAGGAAGCGGCCGAGGCGCGTCACCCGCCGATCCCCCACCACTGCCTGACGCACGCCGCCGGCATCCCCTGCCTCGATCCGCATGGTGCGGAATTTCCGAACCGGAATGACGCGGCGGTTAAGGCCCAGGCGCGGCTGGACGAACAGGACCGGTCCCTTGGACGACAGGCGGATTGCCAAGGCAATCAGCAGCATCGGGGGCGCCGCCAATATCAACAGCGGCAGGCCGAGACATAGATCCTCGGCGCGCTTCACCACAGCCTGGATACCCGCCATCGGCTTGTCGCGCAGCGGCACGAAGGGACAACCGCCAAGGGTCGAAAGCCGTGCGCCCGCCGCGTAGAAGCGCGCGGCATCCGGCGGCGCCAGCCAGATATCGGCGGCGACACCGGCCATCAGCCGATCGATCGCGGCGATGCTCCGGCCGGCGGTCTCCGGCAGGGCGATCAGCAGCAGATCGGCGTCCCCCCGTTCCAGCATGGCACGTGCGTCGCGCAAGCTGGGCAGAACCGGCGCCGGCGCGACGACCGTGTGACAGTTGCGGTCCTCGTCACGCGATGCGATCTCCAACACGCCGCAAAGTTGCAACAATCCGCCGGGCAGGATGACAGGACCAAGCCGCCGCAGCCCGGCCCGGTCCGCCACCAGCACCGCCCGACGCATAGGTGCCCGCTCCTTGGCGCTTAGCAGGATGGCTTCCAGCCGTGGTCGGGTGAGCATGATCAGCGATGGCGCCGTCACGCTCCAGCTGAACAGCCAATTGCGGTTGATGACCAGGATACCGTCGGGCAAGGATGGGGCCGCGACCGGCCAAAGCGTCATGAAGCCTTCCCACATCAGCAGCATCAGCAGCATCAGCGCGAAGGATTGGGCGATGGTGAACAGCAGGCGCATCTGCCGGCTGCCGCTGCCTTCACGGTAAAAGCCCTGGGCGTGGAGCAGGACGAGCCCCAGGGCAGCCGTACCCAGGATGACCAGCATCGCCCGCAGCGTCTGCCCGGCATGGGATGCCGGGTTCAGGCTACGGCAGGCGAGCCCGGTCGCGATGATGCCGAAAGCATCCCAGGCACCGAGAAGAACGGCCGGGTGACGCGCGAAAAGGCGCTGCGGGCCGGCGCCGGGGGCAGCGATGTCGCGGCGGGAAAGCTCCATGGTCGCGCGCGAGCCCCTGTCCCAAATCCATACCGCTGCGCGTTCAATGCCCTATATTTGTTTCGAAATCGAATCAATAATGTCTTGATGAGCCAAGTCACCCGCACCAGGTTTGCGCGGGTGCCTGATCTTGGTTGTTCGACTTAGAGCGTTTCCTGCTCGCTCACGCTCACAGGCGCCGCTCTATATTATTGTTTTTGCGCGCATCTTCACCCGGTCAGATGAGTCCATCTGACCGGGATTTGCTCTAGGCCTGCGGCCCGGCTTCGCCGAAGACGCGCGTATAGAGCGCATCGAGCGCTTTCAGATGGATGCGGGAATCCATGGCATTATCCAGCACCTCTGCCGGCACGACGCCGCCCACTTCCGGATCGGCATCCAGATTTTCGCGGAAGGACTTGCCTTCGGGCGTGCCGAGCTTGGTCCAGGTCTCCATCGCATTGCGCTGGACGATGCGATAGGCGTCCTCACGCAGAATGCCGGAACGCGCCAGCGCCAGCAGCACTTCGCCGCTATGCACGACACCACCCAGGCTTTCCAGATTGGCGGCCATCCGCTCGGGATAAACCAGCAGCTTGTCCATCATCCCGGCCAGACGCTGCAGCGCGAAGTTGAGCGCGATGGAGGCGTCCGGCGCGAACACGCGCTCGACCGCGGAGTGGCTGATGTCCCGCTCATGCCACAGCGTCACATTCTCCAGCGCCGGCACCACGGCCGCGCGGACGATACGGGCAAGACCGGTCAGGTTCTCGCTCAGCACCGGATTGCGCTTATGCGGCATGGCGGACGAGCCCTTCTGCCCCGCATGGAAGAATTCCTCCGCCTCGCGCACTTCCGACCGCTGCAGATGGCGCACTTCGGTCGCCAGCCGCTCGACGCCGGCGGCGACCACGGCGAGTGCCGAGAACCAGGCCGCGTGCCGGTCACGCGGGATGACCTGGGTGGAGACGGGTTCGGACGCGAGGCCGAGCTTCTCGGCGACGTAATCCTCAACCCGCGTGTCGAGATGGGCATAGGTACCGACGGCGCCGGAAATGGCGCAGGTCGCGATTTCGGCACGCGCCGCGACCAAACGCGCGCGGTTGCGGGCGAATTCCGCGTAATGCCCGGCCATCTTCAGGCCGAAACTGGTCGGCTCGGCATGGATCGCGTGGCTGCGGCCGATGGTCAGCGTGTATTTATGCGCGAAAGCCTGCTTCTTCAGCGCGGCCAGAACGGCGTCCACATCGGCGATCAGAATATCGGTCGCCTGGGTCAGCTGCACGGCCAGGCAGGTATCGAGCACGTCCGAACTCGTCATGCCCAGATGGACGAAGCGGCTGTCCGGCCCCACGCCTTCGGCAAGCCAGGTCAGGAAGGCGATGACGTCATGGCGCGTCACGGCCTCGATCTCGTCGATCTTGGTGACATCGGCCTCGGTCATGGCGGCCACCATCGGCGCGCCGCGTTCGCGGATGGTGCGGGCGGATTCCGCCGGCACGGCACCGACCATCGCCATGCCTTCCGCCGCCAGTGCCTCGATCTCGAACCAGATCTGGTAGCGATTGATGGGCGCCCAGATGGCCGCCATTTCGGGGCGAGAATAACGAGGAACCATGTGACGTCTCCAAAAAAAGCGCGTTGGGGCCGCCCTAAACCCCATGGCCAGCGTTGACAAGCACGGTGCTGGCTTCAGATGAAGGGAAATGAACGAAACAATCCTGCTTTCCCAAATTGCCGCCCTCGCCCAGGTGCTGATGATCGACCTGGTGCTGGCGGGCGATAACGCCGTCGTCATCGGCCTCGCCGTCGCGGGGCTGGCGCCCGCGCAGAAGCGCAAGGCCGTGCTGGCCGGCATCGGCTTCGCTGTCGTCATCCGCATCGCCATGGCCATGGTGGCGCTGAAACTTCTCGCCATCGTCGGGCTGACGCTGGCGGGCGGCATCCTGCTGCTATGGGTTTGCTGGAAGATGTTCCGCGAATTGCGCCATCGCGCGAATCACGCGGATGGCGGTGCGCCGGCTATCGCCAAGACGCCCTTGCAGGCGGCCATTCAGATCGCCATCGCCGATATTTCCATGAGCCTGGACAATGTGCTGGCCGTGGCCGGGGCCGCGCATGAGCATCCCTGGATACTCGCCCTCGGCCTGCTGCTGTCGGTGGTTTTGATGGGAATCGCCGCCAGCGTCATCGCCACACAGCTGGAAAAGCGCCGCTGGATCGCCTGGGTCGGCCTCGCCGTCGTGCTATTCGTCGCGGTGAAGATGATCTGGGAAGGCACGCATAAGGTCATCGAGCATTTCGGCTATATGCCGATGCCGGGCATCGCCGGGTAAGGCCACCCCCGCAGGATCGCCGTCCCGCGCCTACCCTTAGCTGCCTACCCTTAGCTGTCGTCCCCGGCATGAAGCCGGGAACGACGACGGAGGAGCGTTACTTGCCCAGAGCGGCGGAAATCTCGCTTTGCAACTCGTTGACGGTGACGGCGATCTTCTCGGCCGAGAAGGCGTCGATTTCCAGACCCGTGACGCGCTGGTATTCGCCGTCGGCGCAGATCACCGGCACGCCGGCGATGATGCCTTCGGGGATGCCGTAGGAGCCGTCGGACGGGATCGCCATCGAGACCCAACCGCCGTTCGAGCCTTGCACCCAATCATGCATATGGTCGATCGCGGCATTGGCAGCGGAGGCAGCGGAGGACGCGCCGCGCGCTTCGATGATGGCCGCACCGCGCTGGCCCACCTTCGGGATGAAGGTCTCGCGATACCAAGCCTCGTCATTCACCATCGCGGACAGGCTCTGCCCGCCGGAGGTCGCGTAGCGCCAATCGGCCAGCATGGTCGGCGAATGATTGCCCCAAATGATCATCTTTTCGACGGTCGAGACCGGAACCCCGGCTTTCGCGGCGAGCAGCGACAGCGCGCGGTTATGGTCCAGGCGGACCATGGCGGTGACATTCGCCTTCGGGAAATCGGGCGCGAAAGCCGAAAGGATGCCGGCATTTGTGTTCGCCGGATTGCCGACCACGATCACCTTCGCGTCGCGCTTGGCATTCTCGTTCAAAGCCTTGCCCTGAACCTTGAAGATCTCGGCATTGGCGAGCAGCAGGTCGGCGCGCTCCATGCCCTTCGAGCGCGGGCGCGAGCCGACCAGGAAGGCGGCATCGGCGTCGCGGAAGGCGACCGCCGGATCATCGGTGATGACGACGTCCTGCAGCAGCGGGAAAGCGCAATCCTCAAGCTCCATCACCACGCCGCGGACGGCGGCCTGGGCCTGCGGCAGGTCGAGAAGCTGGAGAATAATCGGCTGGTCACGGCCGAAAACGTCGCCTTGGGCGAGACGGAAGAGAAGCGCGTAGCAAATCTGGCCGGCAGCGCCGGTTACGGTCACGCGTTTGGCGGGACGAGACATGTGAGCGTCCTATGTTCTTCACAGAGACAGGCTGTATGCGCTGTCTCTGCCCGCTTTCCAATCCGCTTAACGGATCGGTGTCATCGCGAAATTCGGACCCAGGCTCCCGCTAAAGGGACAGGCAGCCTGCCCTGGCCGAGGTCACAGCAGTTCCGTCAGAGTCTCAGCCGGGCGGCAGAGTTTTGCCCCGCGCCTTGTCTGCACAATCGGCCTTTCCACCAAAACCGGATGCGCCACCATGGCGTCCAGAATGGCGTCGTCCGAGACGCCCGCATCCAAAAGACCGAGTTCCTCGGCCGGCGTGCCGCGACGGCGCAGAATATCGCGCGGGTGCGCCTTCATGGCGCGCAGCAGGGATTGCAGCTGCGGCTTGGTCCAGCCGGTCTTGAGATAAAGGACGATCGTGGGCGTGATGCCGGCTGCCTCGATCCGGCCGAGCACGGTCCGCGACGTGCCGCAGGCCGGGTTGTGGAAAATCGTGACGGCGTCGGCGGTTTCACCGGTCATCGCGCCCATTCCTTACAGGCAGAAATGCACGACGCATTGCACGCCCGTGCTGTCATAGGTGATTTCGGTCTTGCCTTCCTGGCCACGGAACGCGGACCCGATCAGCCGCGTGCCGAAGCCCTGGGCCTTGGGCGGGGACACCGGCGGACCGCCGATTTCCCGCCATTGCAGATGCACCATGCGACCCTTTCGGCGCCAGCCGATCTCCACCCGCCCGTCCGGCACCGACAAGGCCCCGTATTTCACCGCATTGGTCGCGAGTTCATGGATGATCAGGGCCAGCGGCGTCGCGGTGCGCGGCGTAATCGGCACCGGTGGGCCGCTGATCTGGCAATTATGATGACCGAAGGGGGTCAGGACGCGCGCCACCAGCATATCCAGATTGGCCGGCGTCAGCGCCTCGTTATCGGTCATGTCGAGGGCGAGTGCCAGGCCCAGCGCCTCCAACCGGTCATAGAACTGCTCCTGATAGTCAGGAAGCCCCTTGGACCGCCGCGCCGTCTGCTGAGAAATCGCCTGCACCAGGCCCATCAGATTGCGAATCCGGTGGCGCATCTCCTGCGTCAGCAGCAGCGCCTGCTCCTCCGCCGCGCGATGGGACTCGACCAGTTTCTTGAACAGGCCGCAGATCACCAGAATGACGATGCCGGAGACCAGATAGCCGAGCAGGACCTGCACATCCGTCGCGCTGACGATGAAGCCGTTATGCGGGACCAGCCAGCAATAGTCGCCGATCAGCGCACTCAGCACCAGGCAGGTCAGGCCGGGACCGATTCCCCCCCAGAAACTCGCGATCATCAGGGCGGGAAAGAAGGTGAAGAAGGCGCCGCGACTGCCCGATGCCGTCGTCAAACCGAAGCGCAGGACGACCGCGATCACAAGGCAGCCCAATGCCAAGGCCTGGCCCTGCCAAAACGTAAGCCGGGCCTGGGGGGCAAGTCTTAACCACCACCGGCCGGCGCGCTTTTGCAGAGAGCCAGCGCCCACTATTCCCCTTTCCGGACCAATGTCCGGCATCGCAATTATGTGATCTCAGACATGAGGTTTGCCGGTTCGGGGCGGAAAGTTCAACCCGTGATCGGAACGCTAGCGCCGGAGTTCCATCTGGATGGGGCCTTCGCGGCGGCCGTGGGTGAATTGATCGACGATCGGATTGCCCGACTCGAGAATCTGGGCGGCCGGGCCTTCCCAGATGATCCGCCCCTTATGCAGCATGGCCGCGCGATCGCCGATGCGCTGCGAACTGGCCATATCATGCGTAATCGCAATCGCCGTGCTGCCCAGACGTTTCACGCAATCGACGATGAGACCGTCGATGACCGCACCCATGATCGGGTCCAGCCCGGTCGTCGGTTCGTCGAAGAACATGATCGCGGGTTCCGACGCGATGGCGCGAGCCAGCGCCACGCGCTTCTGCATGCCGCCCGAGAGTTCCGAGGGCGAGAGATCGCCGACGGACGGCGCCAGACCCACCTGGCCCAGCACCGTATCGGCTTTTTGATGCGCGGCGGCGCGGCTGGACTGGTGCCGCGCGATCAGCCCGAAGGCGACATTGTCGCGCACCGTCATGCTGTCGAACAGCGCGCCATTCTGGAACAGCATGCCGATTTCGGCGCGCGCATCCTGTCGCGCCCGGCGTCCGAGCGTCAGGATATCCTGCCCGTCGATTTCGATACGGCCCGCGTCAGGCTCGATCAGGCCCAGAATGCATTTGAGCAGCACCGATTTGCCGGTGCCGGACCCGCCGATGACGACCATGGAGGTGCCGGCAGCGACGTCGAGATCGACGCCGTCCAGCACGGGCTTGGACCCGAAAGCCTTGCGCAGGCCGCGAATACGGATTTTGGGAATGTCAGCCGCGCTCATCGGGTGAAGAAGACCTCGGTCATGCCGTAGTCGAGCGCCAGGACCAGGACCGAGGCCATGACGACGGCGGAGGTGGTGGCCGAGCCCACGCCTTCGGCGCCGCCTCGGCTGCGATAGCCGTGGAAGCAGCCAGACAGCGCGATGATGAAGCCGAAGACCACGGCCTTGGCCAGGCCGAGCGTCACATCGCCGGTGTGGAGGGCGGCAAGACTGTCCTGGATATAAGTCTGGCCGTTGAAGCCGAGCTTGACGGTGGAGACGATAAAGCCGCCGAGCACGCCCAGAATATCGGCGATGATCACCAGGATCGGCATGGCGACGATGCCGGCCAGCAACCGGGGCGCCACCAGATATTTCATCGGCTTGGTCGACAGCGTCTGCAGCGCGTCGATCTGGTCGGTCACCCGCATGGTGCCGAGCTCGGCGGCCATGGCCGCCCCCGCGCGGCCCGCCATCATCAGTCCCGCCAGCACCGGGCCAAGCTCGCGGGTGACGGACAGGGCCACGATCGTCGCGATCTGCGACTGCGCGGCATAGCGCGCGAAACCGGTATAGGATTGCAGCGCGATGACCATGCCGGCGAAGATCGCCGTTAGCGCCACCACCGGCAGGGACAGGAAGCCCATGCCGAAGATCGCCCGGCCGAATAGGCGCGGGTAATAGGGCGGCAGGAATATATGGATCAGGCCTTCGACGGCGAAGATCGCCAGAGCCCCGGCCGAGCGGCAGCAGGCGATGGCGCCGCGACCAATTGTCGCCACCACGTTCAGAATCGCATTCATGCTTCCAGATAGACGCGATGGAAGCGTCTGCCCAGGGAGGTCAGGATTTCATATGCGTTAGTTCCGGCGAGCCGGGCCAGGCGTTCGGGCGGGATGGTGGGGCCGATGACCTCCATCCACGCCCCAAGAACGGCCGCCGGGCAGTCCGTTACATCGACGGTGATGAGGTCCATGGAGATGCGGCCGACGACGGGACATAGCTGACCGCCGAACGCGACCGCGGCCTTGCCGCTCAAGGCGCGATGATAGCCGTCGGCATAGCCGATGGGCAAAGTCGCGATCCGGCTCGGGCGGGTCGCGACCCATTGCCGGTCATAGCCGACGCTCTCCCCCGCCGGGATATCCCGGATCTGCATGATGCGGGCGCTGAGACGGGCGACGGCGCGCATCGGATTGGGGGCATCCGGTATTGGGTTGATGCCGTAGAGCGCGGCCCCCGGCCGCGCGAGATCGGAGGCGAAATCCGGCCCCAGAAACAGGCCCGAGGAATTGGCGAAACAGCGCTGCGCGGTCGGGAAATGCGCAGCCACTGCGGCAAAGCGGCGGGCCTGTTGCAGGTTGATCGGCGCGCCGGGGATATCGGCCGAGACCAGATGCGTCATGACGTAACGCAGATCTATGCCCTGCAACCGCGTCGGTTCGGCGATCAGCCGGGCGAGCGCCTCCGGAGACAGGCCGGTGCGGTTCATGCCCGTGTCGATATGCAGCAGCGCGGGCAAAGGCTGTCCCAGCCCGGCGGCCGCGCGGCCCCAGGCCTCGATCTCCGCCAGCGAGCCCAATGCCGGCACCAGACGATGGGCGATGAAATCCCGTTCCTCGCCCGGCCCCAGACCATGCAACACCGAGAGCATCGCGTCCGGCGCGCTGTGCCGGATGGCGACGGCTTCCATCAGATGGGCCGTAAAGATATGCCGGCAGCCGGCCTTGTACAGCGCCGACGCGACCCGGCTTGCGCCAAGGCCGTAGCCGTCCGCCTTCAGGACCGCTGCCGTATCTCGCCCTTGGCCGTGCAGGTCTCGCAACTGCCGCCAATTGGCGACGAGGGCACCAAGGTCGATCTCCAGCACCGATCCGGCGGAGGCATAGGGCTCAGCGATGATCGGTGTTCCTTTCTGACCCCAGGATGATAGCGGCCGCGCGTCTGCCGTCCAGAATGGCACCGCCGACCGTGCCGGCCATGCCGTCCGTGCGGCAGGCTTCGCCCGCGAAGATCAGACGCCCGCCGGCCAGGGGCTCTGCCAAGGTTGCGCGCGCCGTCGTGGCGCCGGGCCTGGAATAGGTATAGGCGCCGAGATGATGCGGATCGGTCGCCCAATCGGTCGTGATGCCACCCTCGGCGAAGATGCGATCGGCGTCGCTGCCGAGCATGTCGCGCCAAACCTCGCGCGCGAAAGCGAAGGCGGCCCTTGGGTCTCCGGCCAGATCCCAGGCCGTCTGGCCGCCGCAGAAACCGATGACATGGTCGGTATCGCGCGGCCAGGCGATGAAGCTGATGAAGGGATCGCCCAGCTTCTCCACGCAGCGAAAAAGCTGCGTCGGGCCCGTCATCCCCAGCCGGTCGCCTGCCGCCGCGCGCAGCACGATCTTGCTGAGCAGGCCCATGGGCAGATCGGCGATCGCCTGGGCCGTCGGCGCGGGCAGCGCGGGTGTGAAGGCGATTTGCCCGGCGGCCAAAACGCCGACCGAGACGGTGACGATGACGGCGCCGGCTTCGATGACGCCTTGCGGTGTCTCCACCCGCGTACGCGGCCCGTCCCAATCGATGCGGGTGGCGGGGCAATTCAG
Organism: Acidisoma cellulosilyticum; assembly: GCF_020621385.1. GTDB lineage: Bacteria > Pseudomonadota > Alphaproteobacteria > Acetobacterales > Acetobacteraceae > Acidisoma > Acidisoma cellulosilyticum. The sequence continues at coordinate 149,561 of NZ_JAESVA010000002.1, forward strand.
GCGGATCTCCCCCGCGCTGTCGGTCAGCATATCCAGCAGCAGCTGCCCCAACCCTTGGGGCGCCATCATATTGGTGCCGTCGAGCTGGTTGAGGCAGAAATCGGTCAGGCTGAGCACCTTTGCGTCCGATGCCTCGATCAGGCTCGCTTCCCAGGCTTCGATGGTGGGTGCGAAGGGATTCTCGTGCCGGAAAGGGCCGATGGCCTCGGCCAGCGGAAGGTCCGGTGTTTTGGGATGAGCGAAGACGCGCGCGAACCAGGCGGATTCGGCGGCCTCATAGGCCGCATGATCGGCGGGGCTGCCCTCGCGCCCGCCCAGGAACATGCGGCTTGGGTTGCCGAAAGCCTCCCGCAACGGAACGTCGCGGGCCTGGGCCAGATCCACCAGCGGGTTCTGTTCCGCCATATGCAGCCAGGCCGCCCCCTCATCCAGCCAGGCGCCGCCGAGGAAATCCGGGCGCGACGTGCGCGCCCGCCCGCCGGCGCGGGCCGAGGCTTCCAGAACGAGGGTTGTTTTGCCAGCCGCGCGCAGGCTGGCGGCGGCGGCCAAGCCGGCGGAGCCGGCACCGATAATCAGGACATCGACGAAAGTCATACCGTGCAGATTGTCATCAATGGCTGTCGTCGTGAACCTGATCCAGGTCGCCGAAGCGGGTGAATTCGCCTTCGAAGAACAGATCGATCTTGCCGGTCGGCCCATGGCGCTGCTTGGCGATGTAAAGCTCGGCCTTGTTATGGACCCGCTCCATATCCTGCTGCCATTTATCCAGCGCGGTCTGGAACTTGTCTTCCGAATCGAAGCCCATCTGCTGCGGCGCGCGCTGCGCGAGGTAATATTCGTCGCGATAGATGAACATGACCATATCCGCGTCCTGCTCGATGGAGCCCGATTCGCGCAGATCGGAGAGCTGCGGGCGCTTGTCCTCACGGCTTTCGACCGCGCGGCTGAGCTGGGACAGCGCGATGACCGGCACCGACAGCTCCTTCGCTAGCGCCTTCAACCCCTGGGTGATCATGCTGATTTCCAGCACGCGGCTTTCCGGCCGGGTGCCGGCGGCCGGGCGCATCAGCTGCAGATAATCGACGATGACGAGGGCCAGGCCCTTGCTGCGCTTCAAGCGCCGGCAGCGAGTGCGGAGCGCGGAGAGCGTAATCGCCGGTGTATCGTCGATTTCCAGCGGCATCTGGGCCAGATCGCGGGACACCTGGACGAAGCGGTCGAAATCCTTCGGCCCGATATCGCCACGGCGGATACGGTCACCGCTGACCCGCGATTCCTCAGCCAGCAATCGGGCGGCCAGCTGCTCGGAACTCATTTCCAGCGAAAAGACCGCGACCGAACCCTTCAGGGCGGGGTCGCCGCCACCTTCTTTCCGCGACTCGGCCAGCGACGCACGGGCGGCGCCGGAGGCGACTTTGGTGACCAGCGCTGTCTTGCCCATGCCGGGGCGGCCGGCGAGGATAACCAGATCGGACGGGTGCAGGCCGCCGGTCTTGGCGTCCAGATCACGCAACCCGGTGGAGAGGCCAGAGACCGAGCCGGACCGCTGGAAGGCGCGCTCGGCCGTTTCGATCGCCTGGGCCAGAGCCTTCTCAAAGCTGATGAAGCCGCCTTCCGAGCCGCCGCGGGTCGCGAGGTCGAATAGCTGCTGCTCGGCCGCTTCCATCTGCTGGCGGCCGTCAAGCTCGGCATCCGCCCCGAAAGCACGATTGACGAGGGTCTCGCCGACATCGATCAGCTGGCGGCGCAGCCAGGCGTCATGGACGGTCTTGCCGTAATCGCCGGCATTGATGATGCCGATCATCGCGGTCAGCAGCTGGGCGAGATAGGCGGTGCCGCCGACCTCGTTCAGCACGCCGGAATGCTCGAACTCTGCCTTCAGCGTGACCGCGTCGGCCAGCTGTCCGGCCTCGATCCGGCGGGACATGGCCTGGAAGATGCGGCCATGGATCGGGTCCGCGAAATGTTCGGGGGCGAGAAATTCCGAGACCCGCTCGTAGGCCTTGTTATTGGCGAGCAGCGCGCCGAGCAGCGCTTGCTCGGCCTGAAGGTTGCTGGGCGGCAAGCGCGGGGACAGAGCGTTCAGCGGAGAGTCGATGTGATCCATCTCCCCACCTTAACCCGGTCGGGGGGCCCGGCGCACCTCCTGAACCTGTGGAGATTGGGGATAAGGCAGAAATAACCGATGGCCGCCCCTGCCCGCCTCACCCGCCCAGTTTTGGCCTGCGAAAAATCACCAAGACAGCGTGAGAACAGGTTTGGCCGTTACTGGCAGATATATGAGGCATCGAACCTATCGGAACGATTCAGGAAAGAAAATCTCGGTTTTTCAAAGAAAACCGGAGATTTATGACTGAGCTGCTACTTGCCTTACCTGAAAAAGCCCGCCGCCCTCCGGCGGTTTGGCGTCATAGCCGGATGCATTGGCGCGACCTGTGATAATCGCCGCGATCTCGCTTTCCGTCAGCGGCTTGTCGGTGATCCGCCCATCCCCGGCATGACGGAACAGGCTGCCGCTCTGCGTCGGGCAAGCATCCATCCAACGACGCAAATGGGAGACCGGGTTTAGAAGCTGGTCATCCATGATGGTGATGGCGGAGGAGCCGCGCGCCGTATGGGAGCGGAAACGGCCGAGATGAATTTGCGCGCTGGAGCGATCGAACCGCACCTGCGGGAAAGCGAGCCGCGCGAGTTCAAGCAGACGGAAGGCGCCGGACACGTGCAGCGACAGGATGGCGCGATCGCGAAGATCTTCGGGCGCATCCTCACCTATCGCCTCGACGATTTCCTGCCAGATATGGATGCTTGGCCGCTGTACGATGCGGCGCACGGTCGTGACCTTGGGTCGCGCAATCATAGCACGGATCAGCGGCGCTTCCTCGTGAATCATTGGTGACGGAAGGTCGTTGTTCCGATGCATATAGCTGATCGCCGCGATCCGGCGGTTGAGCGTCGCCAGACCAGCGCCGGTACCTTTCTCACTCGCCAGGAAAAGGCTGACGGAGCGAGGATGCGCTGGCAACTCAGATTCATGATTCTCTGCGCACCACTGGGAAAAGCGCATCCAATCATGCTGATAGGCTTGCTCGGTCGCAGCACCGATCGAGGAGGAACCCTCCGCGCGGGTACGACCTTCGGTCGCAGTAAAGAACATATCCCGCGTGAAATTGTTCAAACCCCGGTCTCCGCAATTATTCAATGGCAAAACCAGACAAGCCCCCAAAGGGACGGAGCTTATTCTGATTTTTGTTGATTATTCGCACCGAATAGAGAATCCGGCCTGATCATGAACCGATCCCGCTTGCTGTAATGCGAGAGGAACGGTCTGCACTAGATGCGCTGGCGACATAGGTTTCCTGCCTGACTTGGCATGAACGGTCTAGTGTCCAGCGAGCAACATCACGGAACGAACATTGTGATGATAATGCCACATAAGCTGACGTGGCATATAAGACACAACCATCATTCGCGACATTTTACCTATGCAGTTTTTATTGAAGCGAGCTTGATATCGAATACACAGTCTCCTGCGCGCCGTTATGCAATCCGCAAGACCTGGCGTTTCGTATCGGGATGACAACACGATGAAGAAAATCTTGATGGCGACGAGCGCCATCGGCGTTACCTCGCTTCTGACGCTCGGTGCTGCCTTCGCGCAGACAGCCGCGCCCGGTTCGGTGACCGTTCACCTGAACGGTCGCATCAACTGGTACGCCGGTATCGAGGGTTCCTCGCTCGACAGCGTCAATGGCACGAAGACGGCGACCGACAGCTTCTACGGCTATATGCGTCTGTACCCGGGCTTTGACGGCGTTGCCGCCAACGGCCTGCACTATGGTGCGTCCACGCAGATCCGTATGAACTTCGAGTCCTCGGCCAGCGCCGAAACCCTTTATGTCTTCCAGGCCTACGGCTACCTCGGCACGCCGGAACTCGGCCAGGTCAGCTTCGGTCAGCAGAACGGCCCGACCGTGCTGTTCGAAACCGGCACCTTCGAAGGCTTCAACGACGGCGCCTGGTTCGGCGATCTTCCCGTCATCATCCCCGAGAACGCCGAAGTCATCTATCCCTTCGTCGATACCGGGTACAACCAGACCAGCGACAAGCTCGTCTATCTGTCTCCGACGATCGCCGGCTTCCAGTTCGCCTTCGGCTTCACGCCGAACAACACGGGCATGAACTACTCCCCGGCCCTGACCTCGGTTGACACCACGGTTCTGGGCGGCACGCCGAAGAACCTGCTCGACATCGGCGGCCAGTACACCCAGACCTTCGGCCCGGTCGGCATCCAGGTTGGCGCCGACTACCAGTATGCTGGTCAGGTTGCCGGCACCAACGCGCAGACCGCGGGCTACCAGACGCCGACCGGCTATAAGAACCTGAGCATCTTCTCCGGCGGTGCCACGGCCACGATCTCGGGCGTCACCTTCGGCGGCAACGTCGTCTACGGTGATTACAACGAAGTCAGCGGCTACAGCTTCCAGATGGAGCCCGATGGCGGCCAGGCGGCGATCGGCTGGTTGGCTGGCGCGCAGTACACCAAGGGCCCGCTCACCTTCGGTGCGAGCTATTTCGGCTTCAACACGACCGGTGATCTGCCGGGCGGCGTGGACGACGGCGGCACCGTTACCGCAGCCGGCCTGACCACCGGCCAGCAGATGGACGCGGGCTTCGCGGCTGGCGCCACCTATACGCTGGTTCCGGGCGTCAACCTGTTCCTCGACTACGATTGGGGCTGGCGTCACCAGGGTGGCCTCGACTTCTCGAACGGCAATGCCGGCACCCAGCATAACACCGTGCAGTCGCAGCTCTTCGGCGTCGGCACGCAGATCCAGTGGTAATAGCGACCACGACCTGCGCGGCGTAAAAGCCGCGTAGGACGGATCGGATAAAAGCGCTGGCGACTTCGGTCGCCGGCGTTTTTTTGTGACGATTGCCTGAGCTTATGCGGTCGTGATGATCAACCGGCGCGCATCGTTTTGGGCGTTGCTGTCAGACCGCAATTGTCGTGCAGGCGCGCGCGCAGGCGATGGACCGCATCGCCGTCGACACGAAGCGGCGCATAGGCCAGCGCGTCCCGGACAAAGGCGAGGTCGCGCGCGTCCTCGCCCCAGGCCGGATGAAGATTGACCACCCGCCCCTCACCGAAGGACAGGCTGTCGCCGGTATCGAGATAGCTTTCCGTGGGCAGGCCCTCGGCCAGCAGCACATCGTGATCCGCCAGCGCGATATGGAAATAGGTCAGGACCGCGACCGTCTCCTGCCGGACGGAGGTTCCGTTGATCAGGTGTTTGACGGGAATCAGGACATCCTCCGCAAAAACCGCATGATCCGGCGACAGGACCAGATCACGCTCCGGCAGTCCTTCGCCGAAAGCCCCGGCTGTAATCCGCACCGGCAGGATTTTGTCGGGCGCGCGATGCCGCGCGCAATCGATGCGGCGCGATCCGATCCAGGTAATGGGCCGGAACACGCCGCCGATCGTCTCGACAAGGTCACCGACCACCAAATGCTCGACCGCGACGTCACCCCGATCGGTCCGCAGATGCGTGCCGCGCGCGAAGCAGGCGACCGAATCGGGCTCCACTTCCACGATCAGCGGATGATCCGTGATCCCGAGTGCAACCGAACTGACATTGTGCAGGGTTTCGAGCAGGGTATTCTCGGCCAGCGGGTCAAAGACTTCGACCGTCTGGTAGCTGGTGCCGAGATCGACCGTGACCGTTGTGGTCGGCGCCGTTATTTCCGCCCCCGTCAGTTCGTCCCAGATCGCAGGCTCGTTCCATACGACGATGTCGGTGGCGCCGTCCGATTTCTGCAGTTCCAGACTATTGCCGGTCAAAGGCAGGTCAAAGAGCGCGTAGGTGAGATAGGTTGGCGTGAAGCTGGCGGCATTGGCGCCGGTATCGGCCAGGATCGTCGTCAGGTTATGAATGCCGACCGCCGCTTCCTTCGGCTGGCCGGTATAGTCGAACAATCCGTAGCCGCTATCGCCCTGCGACGATCCGGGCGCATAGGCATCAAGCAACTGGTAGAGATAGGTCTCCGCAATGCCGTTCTTGGCATCGTCCATCAGAAGATCGAGCGTGTACTTGGCCTGAACGTCCTGGTTGACATCACCGGTGGTGCCGCCGTTGGTGCTATAGCCGGTCTCGGTATAGACGGCGGGGCCGATGCCCAATACCTCATTGCCGAGCGCGATGATCGGGGTGACGGCCAGATAAGGCGGCTCACCGTTATTCGGATAAGGGTGCTGCGTGTCGTTATCGGCTAGCCCCGGCTCCAGATAAGGGTCGGGCCCGACACCGATACTGCCCGCATTATAGCCGGTGAAATAATCGACGGCGACGCCCGTCAAGGTCGGGTCGTTTTTGACATCCGCGTATAGGGCTTCCTGTAGCGCGACGGCGCCGTCCAGACCGCTGATACCGTCAAAGGTCAGCGGGAAATTATTGACCTCATTGGCGCCTTCCACGGCGATGACGCTGCCGGGATAGCTAGCTTCCAGCTGATCGATCAGATCCAGCGCGGCGGTGATGCTGGCATCAGTCACGTCTCCGCCCGAGAAAGGCTCGATCGTGAATTTTATGCCGGCGGCGGCGAGCGTTTCATAGCTTTGCAGCGGCGCCGTTCCGCCCGTCTCCTCTGCGATCGAGTCCCTGACATTGGAAATGCCAAGATAAGCCAGATCATCGATGACAGTTTGGGTTTTGGCATAAGTGCCGTCGGTATATTCCAGTCGTGTGTTGACACCGATGGAACCGATGAAGTCCGCAGCACGTTCAACGGTCGAGCTCATGTCATCTCCAGAGGGATTCTCAGGTTTTGTCTGTGACAAACTGTCTCGACTGGATAGCGCAGGCTTTGCCGCCGGCACAATCAGAAGATCGCGTCAAATTCCCTTTCTTTGCTTGGTCTTTGCAGATCAACCTCCGGGTCGGACTATCAAATGACTTAGTCATTAACGCGCGATGCCTTCTCGGCTTCTGTGAGGGATAGGTTGGATTCCGTCGGACTCTCATGAAAATAGGTTAAGCATGAGGCTTGATTCGATTTTCGTCCCGAGTGTCAAAATTCCCGAAATTGCGCATCGCTCTCGTCAATCGCGCTATTCGAGAGCATAGTTGAGTAATTAAATGACAATGCAACGTTTCACTTAAAAAAATACTTATAGAAAAATCAAATAAGAAAAATGATAAAAGGATGAATAGGCGGTTGGATTGAAAACTTGTCCAATTTGTTTAGAAATTGTCTTTTTTGAAGAAGGATTTGCACAGCGATCGATGCATTGGATGCAAGATCAACCTAGCGATCGCGTCGGTGCTGTGAACGCGAAACAGAACAAGGTTCGATAGGAATGTTTCGGCAGGCAAGCAATGCTATTTGCCGAACCGGCATCGACCCGATGGGCCAGATCAACGGGGCGGTTTTCCTGCGGGTTGCCGCCAGCCGCGCTAGGAGCGCGTGATTTGCCCCGACCATAATTAAGCAAATTGGGTTAATTAAAAAGATAAAATAGCAAGCAGCCGAGTTTTTCTCAGTCAAAAGGATTATGGCCGGGGCCAGCCCTTAGCTTCAACCTTTGACGGCCGGGCCCGGCCAGCCTAGGCTGAGCCTACCAAGGGGAGCCCCATAGAGGGGCTGAGAGGCCATTCGGGATGTCCCGGCTTGGCGACCCTTAGAACCTGATCCAGGTCATGCTGGCGAAGGGATGGACCGTCTCCGGAGCCCGCTACCCTTAAAGGGGTGCGCCGGACCAAGCCCCTCTCCCCTTGTCAGTCTGGCCTGGTCGACAGATAGGGCGGCCAGCGGTGCAGGTAACAGTGATCGGCGCGGGCATTGCGGGGCTCACCACGGCCTGGGCGCTGGCGGAAGCGGGCGCCGAGGTGCGGGTGATGGAGCGGAGCGCGGCGCTCGGCGCCCTCGCCTGCTCCCGCTATGCCGGCGGCATGCTGGCACCCTGGTGCGAGGCGGAATCGGCTGACGCCCTGGTCGTGGCACTGGGCCAGGAGGCCTTGCGCTACTGGCCGAAGGTTCATGCGGCTACCGTCCAGCGCGGCAGCCTGGTGCTCGCGCCCGGACGCGATGCGCCCGACCTGGCCCGGTTTGCCCGCCGCACGGAGCGCTTCCAGACCCTGGACGCGGACGGCATCGCGGCTCTGGAGCCGGACCTCGCCGGGCGTTTCCGCAGCGGTCTTTTTTTCCCCGACGAAGCGCATCTGGACCCGCGCGCCGTGCTGCCGGCCTTGGCCGATGCCCTGACAGCGCGCGGCGTGTATTTCGATTTCGGCCGCGAGACCGATGCCGATGACCCGTCTTTGGGCATTGTCGCGGATTGCCGAGGCTTGGCCGCGCAGGACCGGCTCGCGGATCTCCGCGGTGTCAAAGGCGAAATGCTCATCCTGCGCTGCCCTGCCCTCACCCTCAGCCGGCCAATTCGCCTGCTGCATCCACGCTTTCCGCTCTATATCGTGCCGCGCGGCGACGGCGTCTTCATGCTGGGTGCCACGATGCTGGAGAGTGGAGAACGCAACCGTGTCACCGCACGCTCGGTCGTGGAACTGCTCAATGCTGCCTATGCGTTGCATCCGGCCTTTGCCGAGGCTGAGATTCTGGAAATGGGCGCCGATGCGCGGCCGGCTTTCCCTGACAATCTGCCGCGCCTGCGCCCCTTCGGGAAACAGAGCCTGCGCGTCAACGGTCTTTATCGGCACGGCTTTCTGCTCTCGCCAGCACTCGCCAGACGGGCGGCCGACTATCTGCTTCACGGCACAAGATCACGGGAGGTGATGGATGAAAATCCGGGTCAATGATGAAGAAAAGACTGTCACGGGCGCCAGTCTGGCCGATGCGCTCGCGGAACTCGGCTATGACGGCGCGGTCATCGCGACCGCCGTCAACGGGGATTTCACGCCGCGTCAGAGGCGCGCGCAGCTTATGCTGAACGAGGGCGACAGGCTGGAACTGCTCGCCCCGATGCGCGGGGGTTGAGGCGATGGATGTCTATGGCGTTACCCTGTCATCCCGTCTGTTGCTGGGAACATCGCAATACCCCTCGCCCGCCATTATGGCGGAGGCCGTGCGGCGGTCCGGGACAGAGGTCGTCACCTGTTCACTGCGTCGTGAATCCGGGGCCGAGCGACAAGGCCAGGGTTTTTGGTCCATCATCCGCAACCTTGGCGTCCGCGTGCTGCCCAATACCGCCGGCTGTCATTCGGTCAAGGAAGCGGTGACGACCGCGCAGATGGCACGCGAGGTGTTTGAGACGAATTGGATCAAGCTTGAAGTCATCGGCAATCACGACACGCTGCAACCCGACGTGTTCGGCCTGGTGGACGCCGCGCGCATCCTGGCGGCCGATGGGTTCGAGGTCTTTCCCTATACGACCGAGGATCTGATCGTCGGCGAAAAACTGCTGGATGCCGGCTGCCGGGTTCTGATGCCCTGGGGCGCGCCGATCGGCTCCGGCCGTGGTCTCAATAACCTCTACGGCCTCCGCGCCATGCGCGCGCATTTCCCCGATGTGCCCCTCGTGATCGACGCCGGCATCGGCCTGCCGTCCCATGCGGCGCAAGCGATGGAGCTCGGTTTCGACGCCATTCTGCTCAATACTGCCGTGGCCAAGGCCGGCCATCCGGCACGGATGGCGGAAGCCTTTGCCGGCGCCATTACGGCGGGCCGACAGGCCTATGAGGCTGACCCGATGCCGCCGCGCGATATGGCGGAACCTTCCACACCCGTTCTGGGACTGGCGTTTCGTTCATGAAGACCCTTGATCCCTTCTATCTCATTATCGATGACGCATCCTGGCTGCCCCGGTTTCTGCGGCTCGGCGTCCGGTTCTTTCAGCTCCGCATCAAGGACAAGGCGGAGCCGGAGTTGCGCGAGCAAATATGCAGGGCGCGCGATCTTTGCGCCAGGGCCGGTGCTGTCCTTGTCGTCAACGACTATTGGCAGATCGCCATAGACGAAGACTGCGACTTCATCCATCTGGGTCAGGAAGATCTGGAAACGGCGGATCTGCCCGCCATTCGCAGGCATGACGTGAAACTCGGCATCAGCACGCATGACGAGGCCGAGCTGGACCGCGCATTATCGGCCTCACCTGACTATATCGCGCTCGGCCCGGTCTTTCCGACCATTCTGAAACAGATGCCCTGGGCACCGCAGGGCTTGCCGCGCGTGACGGACTGGAAGCGGCGTGTGGGCAGCGTGCCGCTGGTCGCCATCGGCGGGCTGACACCCGAACGCGGCCGCGCGGTGCTGGAAGCCGGTGCCGATAGTGCGGCCGTGGTGACGGATGTGCTGCTTAACAACAACCCGGAGGCTCGCGCGGCAGAATGGCTTGCCGAAACGGCGCCCTGGCGGAGGTCAAGACGAGCGTGACACCGCATCGAACGTCTCGTTTACGGCGCCCGCATGTCCATGGCCGCCATCCGGGCGGGGAAATCCGGAATTGGGTCGGTGGCATTGGTCGCGAAATTCTGCAGCGCCGAACCGGTTAGGATATGGCTTTTTATGACTTCCTCGAACGAGCGATAGGCGTTCGGCCGCCCCCAGGCTTCTCGCTTATGGGCGATATAATTTTGCAGAACCTCATAGGTCCGTAAAAGTCCTGATTGTCGCTGCCGAAGAATTATTGTGCGGTCCATCGCATTGGACAGGAAATTGATCGATATATATTCCAACATACTCAGCAGAGACATGATCAGATCATCGTCTCTCTCATTTATATTTTGAGGTTCAACCACGGTCTTGTTTTCGACATGACGCATGATGAGCGCATTCGCTTCACAAAACTTGTCATTGGTCAGCAGCGTCACCATGATCTGCGCTGTAAACGCCTCGCGCTGCGCCTTGGCCGGCAGCGGATCCTGATCGAGGACAATGCGCGGTCGTGGTGTCTGGCCGCGGAATGCGGCCAGAATGCTGTCATTCAGTTCCAGGATCTCCTGCGCATAGCTTAGAATGTGCTGGCCGTCCGCAGTCAGCCGGACGACGCCGCCCTTGCCGCGCAGCAATAACGGTTTGCCGGTCATGGTCTCCAGCCGCCGCATTTGCATGGAAACGGCCGATTGGGTCCGCCCCACCATCTCTCCGGCTCGGGTGAAGCTACCCATTTCGGCGATGCGGACGAAGGTGCGGAGCAAATCCAGGTCGAGGTTTTCGGGACGACTTAAACCATTCATTTTGTTCATCTACTCATTCGAGCAATTCATTTTACAGCGCCGGGTCCCGACACTACGAGACGGCACAGCTACCTGGCACCCACAATAGTTTGAAATAGAAAGATAATCTCTATGCCTCTTTTCAAAACGAGCATGAGCCGGATGGTTGCCGTCGCGATTTTTGCCGCCGGAACCGGCCTTGGTGCAGGCATGGCGGTCGCCGGCCAGCCGGATATGGAAGGTGCGCTCCATGCCTTGGAAAGCGCTCAAGGTCATTTGAGCCGCGTCACGCAAAACAAAGGCGGACATGCGGCGGCGGCGCGGCAACTCGTCGCGCAGGCGATCTCGGAAGTCCAGGCTGGCATCATGTTCGGTCACGCTCAGGGCGAATAATCGCACCGGCCGGCACAGTCTCGCTTCTCAGACCCCGGGCCGCAAGGCTCGGGGTTTTTCGTGTCTGACAACGTTTCGTAGGGTCAAGACTCTGCTTCTCGGCATTCCGCTTCCGGCAGCAGATCCCGTCGCATGAGCGCGTTTGTCTGTCCCCCGCGCTCGAAATACGCGACCGTTTCCCAACCGCGCTTGGCATAGATGCGCTCGGCCGTGTGCGTATAGAGCCAGAGCGTGGCGATGCCGGCATCGCGGCAGGCCGTCTCCACCGCGTCCATCAGATGCCCGACATAGCCGAAGCCGCGCGCTTCCGGCAGCACGAAGACATCGGCCAGCCAAGGCGTCAGATCCGGCCGTTCGGCGAGATCATGGACGGCCAGGGTTGCCGTGCCGACCGGGGACCCATCAACCAGCAGAACGAAGGTTTGCGGCGGCCCTGACGCCGATACGCCGCTGGCCACATAGTCGCGCGTCTGCGCCCGGTCTTGGCCGAGGTCCTGCCAGAAAGCCGTCCAAAGCCAATCGGTTATCAAGGGAATCAGATCGGGACGATCCGATATCGGCAGGATGCTGATGGGCGTCGCCGGCAAGTCCTTTATCCCCCGAATTGTGGCGCCTGTGGATGCCACGCTATCCCTGCTAGAAGTGGTCATGGACGCGCCAATTCCCGATATTCTGCCCGACCTTCTGACGGACAAGCTTGATCTGGTTATATGCGGCACGGCGGCCGGTGCCGCCTCGGCCGCGCGGGGTGCCTATTACGCCGGCCCCGGCAATCGCTTCTGGCCGATCCTGGCGGAAACAGGGCTGACGCCCCGGCGCTTTCTGCCGCCGGAATTTCCCGCGCTGCTATCGCTGGGGATTGGCCTGACGGATGTCTGCAAGACGGTGTCGGGCCAGGACGAGCATTTGCCGCGTCATGGGTTTGATCGACTGAGGCTGCACGCCGCCATGCAGCGCTATCGGCCGCGGCTGCTCGCCTTCAACAGCAAGCGCGCGGCCTCGGAATTCTACGCCATGCCCACCGGCCGCATCGCCTATGGCATGCAGCCGCCGCTGCCCGAGATGCCGGAAATCTGGGTGCTGCCGTCGACCTCCGGCCTTGCCTGCCGCGCCTGGAACGCGACGCCTTGGCAAGCCATGGCGTCGCGGGTCGCTGCGATCAGGCAGGATCGAAATTCAGCACCAGCCCGTTGATGCAGTAGCGCTGGAAGCTCGGCGGCGGGCCGTCCGGAAAGACATGGCCCAGATGGCCGCCGCAGGTCGCGCAATGCACTTCCGTGCGGACCATGCCGTGGGTGCGGTCCTCGGTATTCTCGACCGAGCCGGGCAGCGGCGTGTCGAAGCTCGGCCAGCCGGTGCCGCTTTCGAACTTGGTATCGCCCCGGAACAGCGGCGTGTCGCAGCCCACGCAGGAGAAGGTGCCGGGGCGCTTTTCCTGCAGCAGCGCGCAGGAACCGGGGCGTTCCGTCGCGTGGCCGCGCAGGATCGCGAATTGGTCCGGCGTCAGCTTGGCGCGCCATTCAGCTTCGGTCAGCGTGACCGGGTAGGTCTTTCCGCCCGTCTGCATGTCCATGATGTCTGTCCTTTGAAATCCGCCCGTTAAATCGATGGGGAGCGGATCATGCGTTCATATGGGTAGCCCGGCCCTATCCTGGGCCGCAACCCAGACGTTCCGGGCTTCCGATTGACCCTGGCCCGCCTCTCCGCGCAGAATATTGGCATGATCCTGCTCATCGACAACTACGATAGTTTTACGTTCAACCTCGTGCAGTTTTTCGGCGATCTCGGCGCCGAATGCGAGGTCTGGCGTAATGACGCGCTGTCCGTGGCGGACGTCATGGCCAAACAGCCGGAAGCGATCGTGCTGTCGCCCGGCCCTTGCACCCCGAACGAGGCTGGTATCTGCCTCGACGTCATCCAGGCGGCGGCGGGCAAGATCCCCCTATTCGGCGTCTGCCTGGGCCATCAGGCCATCGGCCAGGCCTTCGGCGGCCAGGTGCTGCGCGCGCCCGCGCCCATGCATGGCAAGATCAGCCCCGTCACCCACGCCAATTCGGATATTTTCGAGGGCCTGCCCTCGCCCTTCAATGCGACCCGCTATCACAGCCTGATCGTCGAGCGGGAGACGCTGCCGGAGGTTCTGGTGCCGACCGCCTTCACGGAAGACGGTCTGATCATGGGTCTGCGGCATCGCAGCCTGCCGGTCTTCGGGGTGCAGTTCCACCCCGAAAGCATCGCCAGCGAACACGGCCACAAGATCCTGTCGAACTTCCTGGATATCGCCCGCGGCCGGAACCATCCGGCCCGGGCCGCCTGACCCGGATCGGCCAATCCGCGATGATGAGTGTAAGCGCATGAGCGGCGCGATCCGCCCCCTTTTGGCGCGCCTGGCCCGCGGGGAAACGCTGACCGAGGCCGAGGCCGAGGGCGCCTTTTCGGCTATCATGACCGGAGACGCGACCCACGCGCAGATCGCGGGCCTTCTTATGGCCATGCGGGTGCGTGGGGAGACGGTGGCCGAAATGGTCGGTGCCGTACGTGCGCTGCGGGCGCGGATGGTGGCGATCCAGTCGCCGCCCGGCGCGATCGACGTCTGCGGCACCGGCGGCGATGAGCAGGGCACGCTGAATATCTCGACCGCCGTTACCTTCGTTGTTGCTGGCTGCGGCGTGCCGGTGGCCAAGCACGGCAATCGTGCGCTGTCGTCCAAATCGGGTGCCGCCGATGTGCTGGAGCATTTGGGCATCGGCGTCGCCATGCCGCCTGCCGCCCTGGAAGACCTGCTGACCCGCACCGGCTGCGTGTTTCTGTTCGCCCCCGCCCATCACCCGGCTTTGCGTCATGCGGCGCCCGTGCGGGCCGAACTCGGCACGCGCACCTTGTTCAACCTGCTTGGGCCGCTGGCCAATCCCGCCCGCGTGCCGCGCCAGTTTACCGGCGTCTATGCCAATCATTGGACAAGGCCGGTGGCGGAGGCGCTTGGCCATCTCGGCACGGAAGCCGCCTGGATCGTCCATGGCCAGGGGCTGGACGAGCTGACGCTGGCTGGCCCCAACCATGTTTCCATTCTCAAGGATGGAAAGGTCGAGGATGTCATCCTCCATGCCGGCGATGTCGGCCTGCCGCAGGCGCCGCTATCGGCGCTGCGCGGTGGTGACGCCGCCGCCAATGCCGGCGCGCTGCAACGCCTGATGGAGGGCGAGACCGGCCCTTACCGCGATACGGTCATCCTCAACGCCGCCGGGGCGCTGGTCGTCGCCGGCCGCGTCGGCAGCCTCGCCGAAGGCGTCATGGCTGCCACCACCGCCATTGATGAGCGCCGCGCACGCGGCGCGCTTGACACGCTGCGCCGGGAAAGCCAGCTCCATTCCCAAGCCAATCCCAAGCACTGACGGAAGCATGAGTTCACATATCCACGACGTTCTGATCCAGATCTGCAACGATACGCGTGCCGAGACCGCCCGCCGCAAGGCAGAGGAGCCGGTGGAGGCGTTGAAGCAGCGGATCGCGGCGCAGACGCCGCCGCGCGGCTTCGGCCGCCGTCTGATGGATCACGTCAATCTGCATCGCGTCGCCTTGATCGCCGAGGTCAAAAAGGCATCGCCCTCCGGCGGGCTGATCCGCACGGATTTCAATCCGCCTGCCCTCGCCCAGGCCTATCAGGATGGCGGCGCCACCTGCGTCTCGGTTCTGACGGACGAGAAATATTTCCAGGGTGAGACTGCGCATCTGGTCGCGGTGCGCGAGGCGGTGTCGATGCCGGTGCTGCGCAAGGATTTCATCCTTGAACCCTGGCAGGTGTACGAGAGCCGGGCGATGGGCGCGGATTGCATTCTGCTGATCCTGGCGGCTTTGTCGGACGATCAGGCGCGGGAGCTGGAAGCCCTCGCCCGCGCGCTCGACATGGACGTGCTGGCCGAAGTGCATGATGAGGCTGAGCTTGGCCGTGCGCTGGGTCTGCAGACGCCCTTGATCGGCATCAATAACCGCAATCTCAAGACCTTGAAGACCGATCTTCAAACGGCAGTGACGCTGGCGCCGCAGGTGCCGCCCGACCGGTTCCTGATCGCCGAAAGCGGCATTCAGACGCCGGCTGATGTGAAGCGCCTCGTCGATGCCGGGCTGCAATGCTATCTGGTCGGCGAAAGCCTGATGCGGCAGGACGATGTCGCCCAGGCCGTGCGCGACCTGATCGGCGCGCAGCGCACAGAAGACGCCGCCGCCTAGAGCGTTTCCTGTTCGCTTATGCTCACAGGTGCCGCTCTAGACTATTGTTTTTGCGAGCATCTTCACCCGGACAGATGATTCCATCTGACCGGGATCTGCTCTAAAGTCTGCCAAAGTTGATTGTAACGGTCACCCAAATCCGTCATGGCCGGGCTTGACACGGTCATCCAATCGTTGGGGCACCGCTACGAATGGATCCCCGGGTCAAGCCCGGGGAAGACAGATTTTGGGTTGGCCAGCCAAGTTTCTATCAAAATCGAGCGAATTTAACGTCTGTCAGGAGCCGGCCTCGATGAGCGACAAGACGGGCGAGCGGCTGACCCATTTTGACGCTTCGGGCCAGGCCGCCATGGTCGATGTCTCGGCCAAGCCGGAAACGACGCGGGAAGCCACGGCCCGCGCCCGCATCAGCATGCAGCCCGCGACCTTCGCGCTGATCGCGCGGGGGGAAGCCAAGAAGGGTGATGTGCTGGGCGTTGCCCGCCTGGCCGGCATCATGGCCGCGAAGCGCACGGCCGATCTGATCCCGCTTTGCCACCCGCTGCCGATTGCGGCCGTGACCCTTGCTTTCGAGAGCGACGCCGCTGCCTCCGCCATCGACATCATCGCGACCGTCCGCACCACCGGCCGCACGGGCGTGGAGATGGAGGCGCTGACGGCGGCATCCATCGCCGCGCTGACGATCTATGACATGTGCAAGGCGGTCGATCGCGGCATGGTGGTGGACGGGCTGCGCGTCACCGCCAAATCCGGCGGCGCTTCCGGGGATTTTTCAGCACCATGATTTCCGTCACCGAAGCCCGCAGCCGGATTCTGGCAGGGCTCACGCCCACGGCCGGCGAAACGGTCTCTCTGATGGAGGCCCTTGGCCGCGTGCTGGCCGCCCCGCTGACGGCCCGCCTGTCCAATCCGCCGGCCGATGTCTCGGCCATGGACGGCTATGCGGTGCGGGCCGAGGACGCCTTGGTCGGCGCCCGTCTGCGGCTGATCGGCGCGGCCCCGGCCGGCCATCCTTTCCCGGACAGGCTCGAACGCGGCGAGACCGTGCGGCTGTTCACGGGCAGCGTCGTGCCGGCAGGGGCCGACAGCATTCTGATCCAGGAGAATGCAACGGCCGAGGGCGATGGGGTCGTGGTGAATGAGGCGACCGCCAGGGGCCGCCATGTCCGTTTCCAAGGTGCCGACTTCACGGCCGGCGAGACGGTCGCGAAGGCCGGGCAGCGCCTGCACCCGCGCCTGATCGGTCTGGCCGCTGGCGCCGGTCACCCTTGGGTTGCCGTCCATCGCCGTCCGCGCGTGGTGATCCTGTGTACCGGTGACGAGATCGCCCTGCCGGGTGAGCCGCTGCCGCCGGGTGGCGTCGTCTCCTCCAACGGACCCGCTTTGGCGGCCCTGGTGCGCGCGGCGGGCGGCGAGCCGATACTGCTGCCCACGGTCCCGGATCAGCTGCCGGCCATCATCGCTGCCGCCGCCGCGGCGCGGGGCGCCGATATGCTGGTCACGACCGGGGGCGCCAGCGTCGGCGCGCATGATCTGGTACAGGAAGGTCTGGCCGCCGCCGGGCTGGTGCTGGATTTCTGGCGGATCGCCATGCGGCCGGGCAAGCCGCTGATGCATGGCAAGCTGGGCGATGTGCCGATGCTGGGTCTGCCCGGCAATCCGGTCTCCGCGCTCGTTTGTGGGATTCTTTTCCTAGTTCCCGCGATCGAGCGTCTGCTCGGCCTGCCGGGCGACGCGCCACTGGCCGAACCCGTGCGACTGGGCGCCGATCTGCCGGCCAATGACATAAGGGAGGATTACGTCCGCGCGTCCCTGCTGGTGCGGGAGGATGGCGGCTGGGCCGCCTACCCCTACAAGACCCAGGATTCAGGACAGATCAGCCGGCTGGCGGCGGCCGACGCACTGCTGGTGCGGCCACCCTTCGCCCCGGCTTTGGCGACGGGCGAGATGGTGCCGGCGATCAGGCTCGGCCCGCTCGGCTTTTAAGGGCCAGGATGACATCGGGCATTTTCGCACTATCTTAAGAAGCAGTCGGTGATGTCGCCGCGCGTCTTTTATGTCGAGGGTTCTATGCGTCTTCTCCTGGCGCTGCTTCTGCCGGCGGTTTCTTTCTTCTTCATCGGTCGTCCCTGGTCCGGCATTCTTTGCCTGTTCCTGCATCTGACCATCATCGGCTGGATCCCGGCGGCGATCTGGGCAGTCTATGCCCTCAATCAATATGAGACCGATAAGAAGCTGCGCCTGGCCGGCTGGAACCGCTGACGCTTCGGACTTTCGCTTTCCCTGCCGGCGAAGATAGAAAAATGACGAGTTGTCATTTATGTGATTAATCATTGCGATCCCATCATCGTATCGTTTACCGAACGGATGACCAAGTCAGGTCAGCCGATGGTAAAGGGCGATGAATGGCCCGCATATTCAGTCCGGTCGCCCCTCGCCGTCCTGGTGCCGGTCCGCGCGTCCGCAAACGACCGCAAGCCGCCCATGATATGGTCATGCGCGGCATCGGCCTCGATATCGTCTCCGGCCATTATCCCGCCGGCAGCCTGCTGCCGGCCAAGGAAATCCTCAGTCGCCAGTTCAAGGTTTCGAACAGTACGTTGCGCGAGGCTTTGCAGAAGCTGTCCTCCAAGGGCATGATCCATCCCAAGACCCGCGTCGGCACGCGGATATTGGCAGAGCGGCACTGGAATATGTTCGATGCCGATATCCTGGACTGGCGCTTCGCCGCAGGTGTCGATCGTTCCTTCCTCGCGCATCTTTTCACGCTGCGCCAGGCTTTCGAGCCGATGGCGGCTGCCATCATGGCGACCCGCCGGACGGAGGACAGCTTGCGACAGCTCACGCAATTGGCGGCACAGATGACGGTCGCCGGACAGGACCGTGCAGCGATCGCGGCCGCCGACCTCGCCTTTCATCTTTTGATTCTCGAAAGCACCGGCAATCCCTTTCTGCAATCGATCGGTGCGCTGATTCGCACCGCGCTGCTGGCGAGTTTCGCGATGAGCACACCCGACGAAACCAACGGGCACGGCGCCCAAGCGCCGCACGACCACGGGCCATTGGTCGCAGCGATCGCGGCGGGTGACGCGCAGGCAGCGGCCGACGCGATGTTGGCGGTGATCCGCGCCGGCTGGATCAATCTCGGTGGCACGGAACTGCCCGATCTCGCGACGCTTCGCCTGGGAAGGTTCTTGGCTTGAACCGACTGGTCGGCCGGCAAGTCATTGCCTAATCTGATAGCCGGACATCACCGCTCACGGAAAACCGCTATGCCCAAAGCCCTTTACGCGACCTTTGAAGTCCTGCCCGGGCAGGAAGAAACACTGCGGCAGATGATGGCCGATCTGACCCAGGCGGTGCGGGCCGAACCCGGCTGTCTGCGCTTCGTCGCTTACACGCGCGCCGATAATCCGCTTGCCTTTCACGTCGATGAAATCTACGCCGATGACGCTGCCTTTGCCGCGCATATCGGCAGCGCCCATGGCCGCGCCTTCAATGCCGCGATTGCGGATAAGGTCGTCGGTGGCGGTTCCACGGTCTATTTTCTGGACGCAACGGAGCGCTGAGCTGGGCCGGGCCGGTCAGAAACCCATGCCCTCGCGCGCCGCCGGATTGTAGAGGCCTTCGGCGATCTTGCGCTGGATCGTTGCAAAAGACTGCGGCCGGTCGAACAGATAGCCCTGCGCCAGATCGCAGCCGAAGCTGCGCAGGATCTCGAACTGTTCCCGCGTCTCGATTCCCTCCGCTGTCGTCATCATGCCGAGCTTCGCGCCGAGCCGAACGACCGATTCGACGATGGCGACCGAATCCGCGCGCGTCTCGATCTGGCTGACGAAGCTGCGGTCGATCTTGATCTTGTCGAAAGGAAATTTCTGCAAATACCCGAGCGAGGCATAGCCGGTTCCGAAATCGTCCAGCGCCACGGTGACGCCGAGCGCGCGCAGCTCGCGCAGCATGGCGCGCACGTCGTCACCGTCCTGAAGCAGGGCGCTTTCGGTGACTTCCAATTCCAAGCGCTGCGCCGCCAATCCGCTCCGCGCGAGCGCCGCCTCGACGACGCGGGGCAATTGCAGGGACCGGAACTGCACCGGGGATAGATTGACCGCGATACGGACATCCTCCGGCCAGTTCATGGCGGTGCGGCAGGCCTCACCGATCACCCATTCGCCCATCGGCAGGATGAGCCTGGTTTCCTCGGCCACCGGGATGAAGCGGTCGGGCGTCACATAGCCCATGGTCGGATGACGCCAGCGCATCAGCGCTTCGAACTGGCGCAGCCGACCGGTCTCGAACGCGAAAATCGGCTGATAGACGAGTTCCAGCTCCTGACGGTCGAGCGCGCTGCGAAGATCGGACGCGATCGCCGAGCGCACGCGAACGACTTCCTCCATCTCGGGCGCGAAGAACCGCCAGGTGCTGCGCCCTTCGGCCTTGGCCCGGTACAGCGCCATATCGGCGCTCCGCAGCAGGCTCTCAGGGTCGTTCATGCCATTATCGGTGCAGAGCGCGATGCCGATGCTGGCGCCTGCGGCCACGCGTTGCCCTTCAAAATAGAAGGGTTCGGCGATGGTGGCGACAATGCGCCGCGCCAGTTCCTCGGTCTCCGCGATGCCGCGGGGTCCCGTCTGAATGATCGCGAATTCATCGCCGCCCAGCCGGGCGACGCTGTCCTCAGGCCCGATGCAACGACGCAGCCGCTCCGCCGCCGCGACCAGCAGCGTATCACCCGCGATATGGCCAAGCGTATCGTTGACGTCCTTGAAGTCATCGAGGTCGAGCAGCAGCAGCGCGAAGAAACTGCCGGCTGCCCGATGATTGAGCGTCGTCTGCAACGACTGCCCGAACATGAGGCGATTGGGCAGGTCGGTCAGCGTGTCATGATGCGCCAGATGCTCCGTCTGCGCGTCGGCCCGCCGCTGCACGGTAATATCCTCAAAGGTCGCGACCCAGCCGCCGTCCAGCATGGGCTTGTGGCCGACCTTGATCGCCTGCTGTTCCGTCTCCGCCAGGAAAGCGATCGGCTCGCTTTGTCCGGTCAGCCCCGGGACGCGGTCGAGAAGCACGCGGCCGACCACGGGCGGCACCAGACCACGCTCCGCCACTTGCGCGAACAGCGCGCCGATATTCCGTCCCGGCGGCGCATCCAGCCAATCGAGCCCGAAGAGTTCCAGAAACCGGTTGTTGCAGACGATCACTTGCCCTGCCCCGTCTGCCATCAGCAGGCCCTGGGACATGTTGTTGAGGGCGGCGTCGAAACGCGCATTCTGCACCGCCAGATCCTGGTCGCGGCTTCGCAACACCGCGTTTTGGGCGTTCAATTCCTCATTGGCCTTCGCGATCGCGCCATGGGCGGAGGAAAGCTGGGAACCGGTGCGCTGCAACTCATCCGTCATCCGGCTGAGACGACGGTAATTTTCCGCCATCAGACGATTGTCGCGCAGCAGGATCACGATCAGGACGATACCGAGGACGATCAGTATGCCGGTAACGGCGGCCGAAATGCTGTGCAGCCATTGCAGGCGGCTTTCACCGGCTTCGATATTGTCGCCGACCGTATTGGCGGTCAGGGACATCAGCTCGACCAGACTGGGTTCGAGCGGTTGCAGCGTTTCCACAATGGACGGCAATGCGCCGGTCTGATCCGGGCGCTCCACCAGCGGCGCGATCTGCTGTACGGCCACCGACAGTCGCGGCAGGATATCCGCGACTTCGGGATGGCCCGCGATGAAATTCGTGAATTCCGTGCGGTTCAAAACCGTGATGCGGTTCTGCAGAATGGCGAAACGCAGGCGCAGCAGCCCGCGCGACGCGCCCGGCAGACCCATCGACAGCCGGGCGGCGGTCGTTTCCACGCGCATCACCTCGGCCGCGCCCTGACTGGCGTCGAAGGCCAGATTATAGCTCGCCAGGCGGTGGGCTGCTGCTGTCTGCTGCAGCACAAGGTAGGACGTCGCCGCTGCCGCCATGGCAAAACAGACGAGCACCCCAGCCAAAAATAGTTTTATCAGGCGGCGCCGGCCTGTCTCGCGCTGAGCCTGCATTGGCTAGATAATGGCCAAGCGTTCCGGCTGCCGCGCAGCCTGGTCGCAGCCGGTCTGGCGTGCGACGTCACGATGACTGCTGCATGGATACAAGATGAGACGCGGCCCCTTTTCGGCGATCAGGATAAGGTGACCGCATCTTGTCCTAGCAAAAAGGGTGCCGTGGTTAACGAATAAGGCGGCACCGATACGTTTCACGCGCTGGCTGAGCGCGCGCGCGTATGCTTCCGCGATACCGATGGCCGCTGTGCTAAAGCCCGGCGGGACGTGACGCTCGTTCATCCTTCGTTCCCCACAGAACCGCGCAAGGCCACCCATCGTCGGAGGGTCTTCCTCCTTTACCGATCATGGCGAAAAATTAAAGCCTCATTTGCGGCTAAGTGACGCAGGTTTTGGGTACAAGCCACAGATAAGGTTGGCAGAACGGCTCAATCGCCTGGAATATCTCGCAGCTAACCTGGCGCATCGCGTTCAGAACTGCACTATCAAAAGAGAGCCGTCAAAGACCTCATTTCGGTGGAGGGCCGCGCTGCCTCTTGTTTCGTTCAGACGTCAGACTGGCCGATAGCGTCAGGCCGCGGGCCGCCGGCCATCCAGTCCAGCAACTCCACCGTATGCAGCACGGGCATGCCGTCACCCGAGAGCTGGGTAATGCAACCGATATTGCCGGCGGCGATCAGATCCGGGCGGCGATCCTTCAGGGTCGCGAGCTTGCGGCTGCGGAGCTGCCCAGCGATCTCAGGCTGCATGATGTTATAGGTTCCGGCGGACCCGCAGCACAGATGCGGGTCACGCGGCTCGACCACCGAGAATCCCGCCGTTTTGAGGAGGTCTTTCGGGGCGCTCGTGATCTTCTGGCCGTGCTGCAGGCTGCAGGCGCTGTGATAGGCGACCGTCAGATCGGGCGCCGGGCGCTGCGGCTGATAGCCGATCCGGACGAGGTATTCCGAGATATCGGCGGCCAGGGCCGCGACACGCTTGGCCTGCGCCGCCTCGGCTGGCGGCGCGTCGCGGAACATGAAACCGTAATCCTTCACCGTGGTGCCGCAGCCGGAGGTATTGATCAGGATCGCATCCAGCCCCTCGCCCTCGATCTCCCGCGTCCAGCCCGTGATCGCGGCGCGGGCCGCCGCCATCGCCGGATCGTGCTGACCCATGTGATGCGTCAGCGCGCCGCAGCAGCCGATCGCGGCCGGGATCACGACCTCGATCCCCAGACGGGTCAGCAGCCGGATCGTGGCCTCGTTAATCGACGGCGCCAATACGGTCTGGGCGCATCCGGTCAGAAGGGCCACACGTCCGCGCCGCGCGCCCTCGGCCCGGTGTATCTGCGGCTTCTGAGCAGCGCTTTGCGGCGGCAGCTTGGCCGGCGCCAGGGACAGCATCGCCTGCAACCGCTTGCCTGTCATGGTCCCGGTCGGAATAAGCCCGGCTGCGGGCCGCGCCAGTGCCGCCCCCCGCAAAGCCAGGCGGAATAGACGCGGATGGGGCAGCACGCGCCCCAGCGCGCCGCGCATCAACCGTTCAGGCCAAGGCCGTTTATAGGTCTCCTCGATATAGCGGCGCGCATGATCGACGAGATGCATATAGTTCACGCCCGAGGGGCAAGTCGTCATGCAGGACAGGCAGGACAGGCAGCGGTCGACATGGCGCACGACCTCCTCTGTCGCCGGCTTGCCGGATTCCAGCATCTCCTTGATGAGGTAAATGCGCCCGCGCGGACTATCCAGCTCATCGCCCAGCAGGACGAAGGTGGGGCAAGTCGCGGTGCAGAAGCCGCAATGCACGCAAGTGCGCAGCACCGAGTTGGATGCGGCATTATCCGAATCCCGCAGCTGTTCGACGGAGAAATTGGTCTGCATGGATATCTATAGCCCCGCGTAGAGACGGCCAGGATTGAAGATGCCGGCCGGGTCCATCGCGGCCTTGACCCGTCGCGTCAGCGCGGCCAGCGCCGGTGCCTCCTCCGGCACCACCGGAACCGCCGTGCGCAGGCTGTCCGGCGCGCGCATGAGCGTAAAATGGCCGCCCAGGTCGCGGACGGCCCGCATGACGGTGCCGTGGACGGCCTCGGTGCCGGGCCCGGCCGCCCAGATGCGCCCGCCGCCCCAATCCATGATCCCGCGCGCCCCGGCGGCTTCGATCAGCGCCAGAAGCTGCGGTCCATGTGACGGCCGGGTGGAGAGATGCCAGACCGCTTCGCTGGCACCGGGGCGCAGCGGCGTGACGTCACGGATCGCTTTCCAGACAGCACGGCTTGTCAGGTCATCCAATGTCTCGGCCCGGCCGAAGCGGGCCAGGACCCCGGACAGCTGGTCCAGCCGATAGGCGACGCTGTGGGGGAAATCCTCGATGCGGATGATGGTCACCGATTGCGAACCCAAGGCGGGGATGGTCTCGGCGGCCCAGGACGGCAGAAAGGCAGCGCCGGAAACGCCGAAGGGCGAGCCGAGCGCGGCCGACAGAGCGGAGACGCCTTGGTTTGCGTCCAGGCCGCGGATGATGATGGCGCCGGTGGTGGCCGGCGCGGGCAGTACCTTGAGCGTGATCTCGGTCATGATGCCGAGCGTGCCTTGGCTGCCGGCGAGGAGCTTGCAGAGATCGAGCCCGGTGACGTTCTTCAGCACCCGCCCGCCGGACCGGATGACCTCGCCACGACCGTTGATCACCCTGATGCCCATGACATGGTCGCGGGTGGCACCCCAGGCGATACGTCTTGGCCCGCTCAGATTGCCGGCGACCATGCCGCCCCAACTCTGACCCGCATCGCTGCCCAGAAGGCCGGACAGGTCCGGCGGCTCGGCCGTCAGCTGCTGACCGCTCTGCCGCAATACGGCTTCGATCTCATCCAGCGGCGTGCCGGCAAGGGCCGAGATGACGAGTTCGCGCGGCGAATAGAGCGTGACGCCGGACAGGCGCCGGGTGGAGATCGTCGCATCCGCCTGTACGGGTCGCAGCATGCCGGATTTGGACCCGAAGCCCTGCACCAGCAGCGGCCGGCGGTCGGTCGCTGCCTGCGCCACCAGTACAGCGAGCTCAGCCTCGTCAGCGGCTGCGATATCGCTGCGTTCAGCCATAGCAATCATGGTCAGGCGGCCACCAGCGGGAAGACCTTGGCAGGGTTGAGCAGCCAATCCGGATCGAAGGCCGATTTGATGGCGCGCTGCTGATCGAGCTCGATTTCGGTGAACTGGCGGTGCATGAGGTCGCGCTTTTCCACACCCACGCCATGCTCGCCCGTCAGACAGCCGCCGACCTCGACGCAAAGACAAAGGATATCGGCGCCGAAGGCTTCGGCGCGATGGAAACTATCAGCGTCATTGGCATCGAACATGATCAGCGGATGCAGATTGCCGTCACCGGCATGGAAAATATTCGCGACCTTGAGCCTGTAGTGATCGCTCATCTCCCCGATGCGGCGCAGCACCAAAGGCAATTGCCCGGTCGGAATGGTGCCGTCCATGCAAAGGTAATCGGGGCTGATCCGCCCGACCGCCCCGAAGGCGCCTTTGCGACCCTTCCAGATAGCGGCACTCTCCTCCGCCGATTGCGAGACGCGGCAGCTGATCGGGTCGAATTCGTCACACATGGCGCGAATGCGGCCGAGCAGTTCATCCTGTTCGGCGACGGAGCCTTCCACCTCGATGATAAGCAGGGCCTCGGCGTCCAGCGGATAGCCGGCATGGGCGAAATCCTCGCAGGCATGGATCGCCGGACGGTCCATGAATTCGAGGGCGACAGGAATGATGCCGGACCCGATGATACGATCGACGCAGGCACCGGCGATTTCGTTGGACCGGAAGGCCGCCAGCATGGCGCGCTGGCCCTCGGCCGCCCGCAGGATGCGGACCGTGACTTCGGACACCATGGCAAGCTGCCCCTCGCTTCCCGTCAGCAGGCCCAGCCAGTCATAGCCGGCGGCGTCCAGATGCATGCCGCCGATATCCAGTATCTCGCCTTCGATGGTGACGATCTTGAGGCCGAGGAGGTTATTCGCCGTGACCCCGTATTTCAGGCAATGCGCGCCGCCGGAATTCATCGCGACATTGCCGCCGATCATGCAGGCAAGCTGGCTGGACGGATCGGGCGCGTAGAAAAAACCATCGGATTGCATCGCCGCCGTAATGCCAAGATTGGTGACCCCGGCTTGCACGACGGCAAAGCGGTCGTCGTAGTCGATTTCCAGAATCCGGTTCATGCGCATCATGCCGATGACGACACCATCGGCCAGGGGCAGCGCGCCGCCGGACAGGCTGGTGCCGGCGCCACGGGGAATGACGCGCACCCCTTCCTGATTCAGGAAGCGCAGAACGGCGGCGAGTTGTTCGGTCGTTTCCGGCAAGGCGACCGCCAGCGGCGGCTGGCGGAAGGCGGTCAGCCCGTCCATCTCATAGGGTTTCAGCCTTGCCGCTTCGGCGATGACGCCGCTATCGCGCAGAATCCGCCGCAGCCCGGCGATAATGGCGTCGCGCTTGGCGAGCGTCGCCGCTTTCGGTTCCGGTAGGCGGATCATCGCAACGGCCCCTCTCCCTGGTCTCTTTTTATCGGCCACGAATCTGCGCCCCCCAGGCGGGTCACGCAAGATAGGCCGGCAAAAGAAAGGGCGCGGCCCTTTCGGCGCCGCGCCCTTTTCAACCCGAAGACGGCTCGTTCAGTAGTGATGGCCGCCGAAGAGCAGCAGCAGGATCAGCACGACGACCAGGAAGAAGCCGAGACCGCCCATGCCATAGCCGTAATGCGGACGCTCCCGGTAATAGCCGCGGCTATAACCGTATCCGCCGCCGCCGAAG
Source organism: Acidisoma cellulosilyticum (assembly GCF_020621385.1). Classification (GTDB taxonomy): domain Bacteria; phylum Pseudomonadota; class Alphaproteobacteria; order Acetobacterales; family Acetobacteraceae; genus Acidisoma; species Acidisoma cellulosilyticum. The sequence goes on from NZ_JAESVA010000002.1 coordinate 176,183, forward strand.
ACCAGCACGAGCAGGATAATAATGAGGATCAGAAACATCATCGTCTCCCAATAAAGCGTGCTGACCCTTTACACCGGCCAGCGCGACATCTTGTGACAATAGATGGACCGCCACCGAAAAACGGCAGGGGGCGATACACGGGAACGTGACGATAGGGCCCATGCGGGACAGTCGAATAATCATGACGGTCCACCTTTAAACTTGGCGCATGCTCAGGACCGCTGTTCCGGCCATAAGCCGAGGTCCAGTCCGAGGGCTAAACCGGCTGACCCGAGACAAGACGATCGCCGAAGCCCGCTTCCGTCAGCGCCTGAAGCGCGGCAGTAACCGCGACCGGCACCGCCTGCTCAATCTGATAGCCAAGCTTTGGATAGACCATGATCCGATGCATGTCCCCGACGAGGGCCCGCACGGTCCGCTCAGGCTGACGGTCGCGCTGAAAATAATCATGCATCGAAATGTCTTCGCATTGCATGCGCAAGTCCACATTGGGCCAAACCAATCGCCCGGTCGCAAACCCGCGTCGCGTCATATAGGGTTTCGCGACGACCAATAGTCTTTCGATCCTACGGTCAGAGTCTTCCATCATGGTTTTGGTGAAAGCAAAATTCTCACCGGTATTCGTCGCCATGGGTTCTAGAATGATGGCGTGATCCGGCACGCCGCTCTCTCGCGCCGCATCCGCAAAGACCTCTGCCTCGGACCGATCCCAACCGGGATCGAGCAAACTTCCCTGATGGGCGATCCCGCCGGACATAATGATGACCGGGGCCTGACCCGCTTTCCAAAGTTCCGCCGCGCAAACCGCAGCCATGGGATCGAAACTGCCGAGTGTCAGGATCGCGTCGGCGGGCGCGAGCGGGTGAACGAGCCTCATGTAATTCCAAAGAACGGAGAGCGGCCATAAGACTGCGTCATCATCCCAGCGCATGCCGAGGAACTCCTTCCGTTTCGGTCGAGGTTGCTTCCCCGAGCGGCCCGGCTAGGGCGCTTCGGCCAGCACGAACCGGCGGGAGCGCGTCATATTGGTGGGTAAGGCGGAATAGACGTCCTTGACCGCCTCCGCGATGGTGACGCCCGCGAATTGCGGCACCGCCCAATGGCCAGCACGCTCGAATAGCCGGTTGCTCCGCAGCACCAGGCGCATTTCCATGGGCGGCAGAAACAGCGCGGTTTCCCGATGTTCGACGCGGAACAGGCTTTGCGACAGCAACCGCCCGACCTGCCCGGCCGAATAGGGCGTGCCCTGGCCGAAGGGCGTGTTCTCGAAATAGGCCCACATGCCGCGCCGATTGGGGGTGACGACCATCAGCCGCCCGTCATCCTTCAACACCCGCCACACCTCGCGCAGCAGGCGTCGCGCATTCTCGGCCCCCTCCAGCCCATGCACCAGCAGCACACGGTCAAAGATCGGCCCCGAAAAAGGCAGCGCGTCCTCCTCGGCCATGCAGGTCAGATTGGCGGCGCCGACCGGCCAGCGGGCCGCGCCGTATTGGGCCGGGGTGACGGCGACCGTCAGCCGCGCATCCTCTCGCCAGGCGCGCAGATAAGGCGGCGCATAGCCCAGGCCCAGGACCGCCCGCCCGGTCATGTCCGGCCAAAGTGCTGCGATCCGCTTGCGGATCAGGCGCGCCGCCACGATCCCCTGAGCGGTCGCGTAGAAATCGGCGGCTGAGTGAACGTCGAGTGCCATTCGGCCGAGCATAGCGTAAAGCACACAGCACCGCGATGAGTGTAAAAGTCGTATCGCAGCGCATTCCCGCTCAAGGCTGCCGATGCTAGGTTCATCCCATGGCACTCATCGCAATTCCCGTTCCCATGCTCTCCGACAACTACGCCTGGCTCCTGCGGGATGAGGCGTCCGGCAAGCTCGCCTTCATCGACCCTGCCGACAGCGAAGCCGCGAGCGAAGCGGTGGAGACGATGGGCGGCGCGCTCGACACCGTGCTGCTGACCCATCACCACAACGACCATATCGGCGGGGCCGAGGCTTTGCGCACGCGTTTTGGCGCGCAGATCGTCGGTGCGGCGCTCGACTCGCATCGCCTGCCCCCGCTCGACCATGGCGTGCGCGAGGGCGAGACCTTCGACTTCGCCGGCCACACGGTCGAGGTTATCGATACGCCCGGCCATACGGTCGGCCATATCTCCTACTTCCTGCCCGACGGGCCGATGCTGTTCTGTGGCGACACCATGTTCAGCCTCGGCTGCGGCCGTATGTTCGAAGGCACGCCCGTGCAGTTCTTCGAAAGCTTCCGCAAGATCGCGGCTTTGCCGCCGCGCACGCTGATCTATGCCGGGCATGAATATACGCAGTCTAACGCGCGCTTCGCGCTCTCCATCGATCCGGACAATCAGGCGCTGCGCGACAAGGCGGCCGAGGTCGACCGGCTACGCGCGGCCGGCCAGATGACGCTGCCGGTCCGTCTGGAAGACGAACTGCCGGTGAACCCCTACCTGCTGGCGCGCGATGCCGTCAGCTTCGGGCGCATCCGCCAGCTGAAAGACAGTTTCAAAGGTTGATCGGCCGCTTTTGCTGCCCACCTTTTCCCCAATATTCCCTCCGTAAAGGACGTCCCGGTGAAGCTGTTTTACTCGCCCACCAGCCCTTTCGTGCGCAAAGTGGTGCTGGCCGCCAAAATCCGCGAGATCGACTCGCAGATCGAGCTTGTGCCGACCGACGCCCATAGCTCGCCGGCCGCCCTTCTCTCGGCCAATCCGCTGTCGAAAGTGCCCTGTCTGATGACGGAAGACGGCGTGGCGCTGTTCGATAGTCCGGTCATCTGCGAATATCTTGACAGCCTGGGCGACGCGCCGCCGCTTTTCCCTGACCATGGCGGGGTGCGTTGGACCGCGTTGCGTCAGCAGGCCCTGGCCGACGGCATGATGGATGCGGCGGTCCTGGGCCGCATGGAAAGCGTCCGCCCGCAGGAGGAGACGCGGGCCAAGGTGATCGAACGGCAAAAGGCCGCCGTCACGCGTGGCCTGGCTTTGCTGGAGGAGACGCCGCCGGAAGCCGGCCACCCGACCATCGGCACCATCTCCGTCGCCTGCATGCTCGGCTATCTGGACTTCCGATTTGCGGCCGATGACTGGCGCGCCGGGCACCCGCGCCTGGCCCGCTGGCTGGAGAGTTTCGTGGCGGCGACGCCGGCCTTCGCCGAAACCGCGCCGCCGGTCTGAACGGGTTCGCCGCGTGATCGATCTCGCCCGTCCTGACCTCAGCGCGAATGATGTGGTGGCTGGTCTTGGCCTGCTGCCGCATCCCGAAGGCGGCTTCTACCGGGAAACGTTCCGCGACGGCGATCTGGATCAGCGGGGCGTGGTGACGGCCATCCATTTCCTGCTGCCGCGCGGCGTCATCAGCCATTGGCACCGGGTCGATGCGGTCGAGATCTGGTTCTGGCATGCGGGCGCGCCGCTGCGGCTTGATATCGCATCCGCTGACGCGGAACCGGCAAAGGTGACGCTCGGGCGCGATCTGGGTTCTGGCCAGAGTTTTCAGGGTTTCGTGCCGCCGCATGCCTGGCAGAGGGCAGAGAGTCTGGGCGATTGGACCCTCGTTTCCTGCACCGTCTCCCCGGCCTTTCTGTTCAGCGGTTTCGAATTGGCCCCGCCGGGCTGGGAGCCGGCGCCGGCGGCTTAGGCATTGGCCGTTCGCATGGCCTGCCTTGCCCAGATCGCCATCCCCAACCCGATTGTGGCCGCGATACCGCCGATCAGAAAGACCGAAGCATAGCCTGAACGGTCGGCGAGCAGGCCGACCACCGGCGCGGTCGCGCCATAGGCCAGATCCTGAAAGGCCGCGAAACCGCCTAGCGCCGTGCCGCGCAACTGTGGCGGCACCTGCTTGACGACTTCGGACCCCATGGCCGGAAAGACCATCGAACAGCCGAGGCCGGTCAGCAGCGCGCCCACCAGCGCTAGGACTGGTCCGGGTGCGACCCACAGCAGATATTGGCCGCAGGCCTCCACCGCCAGCGAGGCGATGGCGACGGGTGTGCCGCCGATCCGGTCCGGCAGATGGCCGCAAAGCACACGCACGACCACGAAACCAAGGCCGAAACAGGTAAGCCCAAGACCCGCATAGGGCCAATGGCGGCTGAGGAAATAGAGGGAGAAGAAGGCGCCCAAGGCCGCGAAGCCGACCCCTTGCAGACCGACCGCTGCGCCCGGCTTCCAGATTTGTCCGATGATCGACCAGAAGGAAACCCGATGACCGCCCTGCGGGGCGACGGCCGGCAGGCTCTGCACAACGACCAGTCCCAGAAGTGGCACAACCGCGCAGACGAGCATGAGAGCACCGAAGCCGCAGCTGTGCATCAGCCAAAGGCCGAGCGGACCACCCAGCGCGAAACCGCCATACATGCCCATGCCGACCAGGGACAGAACCTTGCCCGATCTGGGCTGGCCCATCAGGCCGATGGACCAGCTGATCATGCCGACCAGCGCCAGGCTTTCGCCCAGGCCCAGCAGCAAGCGCCCTGCGATCAGCACCGCGTAATCGGCCGATGCCGGCAGCCGGGACCAGGTCGACAGCAGACAGATCAAGCTGGCGGCTGCGTAGACGATCAGGCCGCGCTGCATGGACCGTTTGCCGCCATGCCGGTCCGCCTGGGTGCCGGCGTAGGCGCGCGACAGGATGGTCGACAGAAAGGCAATGCCGACCGCCACGCCGCCAAAAGCGTTGTTGAGATGCAGACCCTGCACGACATGCAGCGGCACGGCGGGCAGCGACATGGCAACGGAAAGATAGGAGACGAACAGAGCCGCCGTCAGAAGAATGACGCGGCGATAGGCCAGATCGGCTGCAAGCATAGTCAAAAGCTCCGCATTATTTTTATTCTTGCGCGTTGATTGGCGTGAACGCTTAAGGGCCGCTGACCGATGGGTCGAGCTTAGCCGGGATCAGTTTCTACCGCCATTCGCCTTTATAACCTGTCCGTTGACCCAAGCGCTGTCAGGCCCGGCCAGGAAGGAGACGATGCGCGCGATATCGTCCGGCTGACCGAGCCGGCCTAGCGGAATATCCTGGGTCAAACGCTGGAGGATAGTCTCCGATCGACCGGCCAGAAGCAGCTCGGTCAAGACCGGACCGGGCGCCACCGCATTGACGGTCACTTGGCGTGTCCCCAATTCCTTCGCCAGCGTATGGGTCAGCGCTTCCACCGCAGCTTTCGTCGCCGTGTAGACACCATGCGCCGGAAGATAGGCGCCGATGATGCTGGTCGAAAGGTTGATGATGCGACCGCCGTCCCGCACCCGTCGCGCGCCTTCACGCATGCCGTTGAAGGCGCCGGTCAGGTTGACCGCCAGAAGGCGCTGGTAGTCTTCGTCGGTGACGGTCGCCAGCGGCGACATTGCGCTGATACCGGCATTGTTCACCACAACGTCGATCGGCCCGAAGGCGTCTTCGGCGGCATCGAATAGCGCTGTCATGGCGGCTGCATCGGCGACGTCTGCGCGCATCGCTTTGGCCCGCCCGCCAGCGGCTTCGATGACCGAGACCAAGTTTTCCGCCGCGGCTGTGCTGGCCGCATAGTTAATGATGGTCTGAAACCCATCGGCCGCCAGTCGTATGGCGATCGCGGCACCGATGCCCTTGGAAGCCCCCGTCACGATGGCGGTTCGTCTTATAGCGGTCATGCGACATATCTCCTCTCGACACGATCTGCGTCCGACAGAAAATACGATGAATTCGTCACATTTCTCAGTCGCATTACCGGAAGGAGGCGCGGCATGCCCTGAAAACCTAGGCTTGTCCTGCGCAGAGCCATGGGTTTTGCCGTGCGCGGCGGCCGCCGGCCAACGAGACTATTCAGGTTTTGGTGGCGACAAATTCAGGCTGTCGGACCCGGTTGTCTTGGCTCAACTCCGCCAGTGCCGGGTGATGAATGACGCGGCATTGTCCAAGGCCAGGCGCGCCGCCGGCAGGTCTGTCACGGAGCGCTGAAAGACGTGATGCAGGCCCTCATAGATATCCAGATGCACCGCCCCGCCCAGGTTTGCGGCGGCTTCCGCATAGCGCCGTGAATCATCCAGCAAAATCTCGTCGGTGCCGACCTGAATGGCGAGCGGCGGCAGTGCCGCCGGCAAGTCGTAGAGCGGTGAAGCGCGACCGTCGCGCGGATCCGCGCCGGCCAGATAGGTCTCCGCCGCCTTGGCCAGAATCTGTGGCTTGAAGATCGGGTCATAGGTCTCAGCGTTGAACGATGCGCCCGTCAAAGCAAGGTCGAGCCATGGTGACAATACAACGACGGACGCGACCTCTGCGCCCTGTCCTTCCGCATCTTGCAGGACCCCCAGCGTCAGCGCGCCGCCAGCGGAATCACCGATCAGCGCGATTTGCGTGAAGCCTCGGCTGGCCAGCCAGCGACGGGCAGCGATGGCCGCGTCGAACGCCGCCGGAAAAGGATGTTCCGGCGCCAGCGGATAATCGAGCACGAAGGTGGCAATGCCGGTGCGGCAAGCCACCTGACTGGCAAAGCCGCGATAAGCGGCGGCGGAGCCCAGCATATAGGCGCCACCATGCAGAAACAGAATGGCGCGATCGGCCGGAGCATCGGCCGGGCTGACCCACCAGCCCTGCATTGCGCCGTCATCGACCTGTAGCAGCACCATGCCATCCGCGATCGGCGTTTGGGCCGTCATCGCGTCATAGGCTTCCCGCATCGTGCCGGTGAAGCCTGCGAAATGCTGCTGCACCTTGGCCAGCAGCGCGCGCTCGATGGCGCTCTCGGCCTCCGATATCGGATGGCGTGTTGCGATCAGGGTCGGAAGACCAGGGTCGGTCATGGGATCTCGCCTCTGCATGGATCGGCTGAGCCCGACCCGTTGAGGCGGGGTTTTGAGCCATTCCATTTTCTGCAGATAGACAGGGGATAAGACTACCATCTATTCCTGACAGGACAGAATGAGGGATGATCGGTGGATCGGCTCGATGCAATCCGGCTTTTTGTGCGCGTCGTTGAAAAAGGCAGCTTCTCGGCGGCCGCGCGGGAAGCCGGGATCGGCCAGTCGGCGGCCAGCAAACAGATCGCGGCGCTGGAGGCGCGGCTGGGCGCGCAGCTTCTCCAACGCACATCGCGCAGCCTAGCCGTCACGGAACTCGGGCAGAGCGTCTATGACGCTGCCCTGCGACTGGTCGAGGATTTTTCGGCCTTGGACTCCCTGGTCGGTCAAGGTCAGTCCAATCCTTCGGGCCTTGTGCGCGTTGCCGTCGCGCCGGTTTTCGGGCGCCTTTACATCGTGCCACGCCTGCCCGAATTCTTTGGCCTGTTCCCCAATATCAGCGTCGAAATGTCAGCCTCCGACCGTCACGTCGATCTGATCGAGGACGGGTTCGATCTCGCGATCCGTCACGGCGATCTGAGCGATTCCTCCATGACCGTCCGCAAGCTGGCGACCAGCCCTTTCCTGACGGTCGCCACACCCACCTATTTCGAGCGTCACGGTACACCGACGACACCGGGTGATTTGACCGGTCATGCCTGTATCACCTTTGCCTCGCAGCAGAGCATCCGTCCCTGGCGGTTCGCGGGTGGGGCCGTCCATCGTCCGGACGGGCCATTCCGCACCAGCGACGCGGAGCAAGGGCGGGCCGCCCTTCTGGCGCATCTCGGTATCGCGCATATGCCGGCCTGGATCGTGGCACCCGAACTCGCGTCAGGCGCCTTGCACCTGGCCTTGCGCGATTACGAGATGGAGACAACGACCATCAACGCTGTCTATCCGTCCCGGCGGCATCTGCCGACCAAGGTTCGCCTTCTGCTCGATTTTTTGGCCAGGACCTTGGCCCTTGACCTGAATCTTCCTTGTTGACCGACGCTGGAGACGGAGAGTTCTGCCGTCAGGCCCGTCAGCGAGCAAACCCTTGCAATGCGTCGATAAAGCCTTCCGGGCGATAGGGTTCGGATGCCGTATTGAATACCGGCCCGACCAGCTTAAAGTCCATCAGGTTTAGTTGGAAACACCAAAAAATCTGTCGTGCGCGGGCCCCGACCCGCGCATCTACCCGACGCAGCAAGCAATCGGCCGGCTGGGCGCCGCGGCGGGTAGGTCCGCGCAACAAGTGCGCGGATGACAAATTATCTATTAAAACCTGACAGACTCTAGGGGGCGCGGTCCGTCATCGGACCAGTTGGGCCTCGTCCGCTCGGCCAGCAGCCCTGTTCGAAAGCCGGATTTAAAAACGGCCATGCCCGTCTTTTGCCTTTCCCTGGCGCAACATCATCCGAAACGTCGTCGCGCGGGCGATCGCAGGCGATTGACGATCTGGAACGCGCCCGCGTTACCTTCGACCAGACGATCGGTACGGCGACCAGATGGGACAAGAAGGACGAGGTCTAACCGCGACGCTCCGTCAGCTCAAAGAAAACTCGTCGGGAACTGAGGTCATTTAAGCCAGCTTAGTCCGCCAATTATGCCGCCAACGATAAGGGCGACTGCACCGATGCCAATCGCGATCCATTGGATCTTCCACGACCAGAGGTCATCATTGGTTGGAAGTCGATCAAGCTTCTTATCGATGCCAATCAGTTGGTGGGAGATGGTTTTTTGGTCAGCCTTGATCTCCGCCAGATCCCGTTGGACGTACTCGAAATGCGTTTCTAGTTTGGTCAGGCGGCTTTCCATGCCCCCAGAATCACCTCCGCCAGCATCATTTACAAGGGAATTATCTGAAGCCGCCATTGGAACCGGATAAGGAATCAACTTGCCGGTCACTGCCCCACTGACCTCTTTGGGGTGAGTAGCCTGTCCTTGAGGTGCATCCGGACAAATCCACAATTCAGGCAAACTAGAACGTAAGTATCCATTTTGTTTTCCGGCACGCCGGTCGTAATTTTGACTGTTATCTCTCCGTTTGCAAAGACACCCCATTCAGTCGTGGCGCAGAACGGACAATCATCACTGACCCCTCGTTCTTCAAAAAACCCTTCGACTTTCTTGACGTCATCCATCTCCTCGGCCATGTCCCTGGCGGAGATTCGTAATGAAGGTCGGGGCTTATTATCCGGAAGATCCGAACTCATTTTTGTCCTTTGATCATCTAACTAAGGCGATATTCGCGATAAGTTGCGGCTCCATATCAAATTTGGAAAATCCAAGCCTATTTTTCATTTCGATTTTGCACAAAAACATAAACCGACTGGCTGGCCAATAGCCTATATGCGTCCCACTCTCTTACTCTGCCTCTGGCGCCAGTGGTTTGATCGACAGGCTGAAGCCGAGCGCCTTGGTCAAGGCCGTCAGCGTCGATACCCCTCGGGCGAAAAGGCGCGACACGGATTTCGATCATATGTCAATTATATTTGACAATCCTGCCCGTCCCTATCGGTGCCGCCTGATCGAGAGCTCCACAGTCGCGAGCCAAGCGATGGTCGCAGCGTTCCGGCCCCCAGCACGCCCCACCGCCGCCAGAATACCGCCGCAAATCCAGTGCTCTCTGCGCGCCGGCGAAGCCTTTGGGGGCTTTCGCCTGCCGGAGTGCTCGCTTATGGACTACGCCATGGTCGAAGAGCCCAAATCTGCCCCGGACCTTGCCGAGGCCCCTGTACTCCGTCGCGTGAGCGCGGAGCTGTCCATCGTCGTGCCCTGCTACAAGGAACGGCCGAACGTCCGCCCGATGGTGGAGCGGATCGGCGCGGCTTTACCCGGCGTGGAATGGGAAGTCATCTTCGTCGATGATAACAGCCCGGACGGCACGGCGGATGAGGCGCGTGCGCTGGGGCGGATCAATCCCCGGGTGCGCTGCATCAAGCGCATTGGCCGGCGCGGGCTTTCCACCGCCGTGATCGAAGGCGCGCTCTCCTCCTCGGCCGATTTCGTGGCCGTGATGGACGGCGATCTGCAGCATGACCAGACCATTCTGCCCGCCATGCTGGCGCAGCTGCGCGCCAACCAGGCCGATGTCGTCATCGGCAGCCGGCATGTCGATGGCGGCTCCTCCGACGGTCTCTCATCCGCCATGCGCCACCGCATTTCCAATGCCGGCATCTCCGTCGCGCAATATTTCCTGCCCATGCGCATCACCGATCCGATGAGCGGCTTCTTCATGATGCCGCGCAGCCGGTTCGAGACCATCGCCCCGCGGCTTTCGGGCCAGGGCTTCAAGATCCTGCTCGACCTGATCCTGTCCGCGCCTGAGCCTCAGCAGTTGCGGGTGAAGGAAATCCCCTGCCAGTTCCACAGGCGAGAGGCGGGAGAGAGCAAGCTCGACGCGCTGGTGATGATCCAGTTCGCCTCCCTGCTGCTGGACAAGGGGCTGCGCGGCTATGTGCCGATGCGCTTCGTCGCCTTCGGGCTGGTCGGCACGCTCGGCATGATCGTCAATCTCGCGGCCCTCTGGGCGGGCGAGAGTGTCGGGCTGACCTTCGTCGCGGCCGAGATCATCGCGACGATCATCGCCATGCTGTTCAACTTCCAGCTCAATAACCGGCTGACCTACCGCACGCACCGGCTGCGCGGACCCAGGCTGATCCGGGGGTTGATCCTGTTCATGCTGGTCTGCGGGCTGGGCGCGATCGCCAATGTCGGCATCGCGACGGCGCTGTTTTCCAGCGGCAGCCATAACGGCTTCGCGGCCGCCGCCATCGGGGCTGCGATCGGCGTAGTGTGGAACTACGCCGTCTCCTCCACCCTTGTCTGGCGGACGGTCTGAGCGGATGGCGGCTGAGGCTCTCTAAACGACGTCCTGGATGTCGAAACGGGCCACCTTGCCCGCGCGCAGCCGGAAAACATGCCCGACCGTCTTGTCGTGAAGCCCGTGCGTCTGCCCCTGCAGCGGCTTGCCGTCCAGATCGCGGACGGATTGCCGGACTTCCGCGACGATCGCGCCATCGGCCGCACGATGAAAACCCACCGGCTCGACATGCGGACTGACAATGGCCCATTGGCGCGTCCAATAGTCGCGGACGGCCGCGCGGCCTTGGACATGGCCACCCTCCATCCCGTTGGCCCAGGCGACATCGTCGGTCAGCGCGTCCAGCACGCCGTCTATGTCTCGCGCGTTGAAGCGGTCGTACAGGTGTTCGAGCATTGTGACGTCATCGTCCATGGGGTCTGTCCTGGCTGAGGGCGGGTGTTGCAAGGCAGGTCGATGCAATTATATATGCACGTATATAATTATGCCCGCAAGGAGGAAGCCGCGATGGACCTGGATGTGCTGTCGACACCTGGGCACCTGATCAGCCTCGCGGCGCGCGGTTTCGCGCGCCTCAGCGAAGCGCGGCTCAAGCCGCTCGGCTTCGGTGTCGGGCATCTGCCGGTGCTGGTGGCCCTGCAGGATGGCCAGGCCAGCACGCAGCGTGATCTCGCCCGCTTCGCCAAGGTCGAACAGCCGCCGATGGCCCAGATGCTCGCCCGCATGGAACGGGACGGGCTGATCCGACGCGCGCCGGACCCGGCGGATGGGCGTAGCAGTCGCATTACGCTGACGGCGGAAGCCGAGGCACGTCTGCCGGACGCGGTCGCTGTCCTGCTGCGGGGGAACCAGGAGGTATTGCTGGGCTTCACGGATGAGGAGGCTGGGCTTCTGGCAGCCCTGCTGACGCGCCTGATCGCCAATCTTGATCGGGTCGCGAGTGCTGACGGCAAGGCATTATCCGAACGGCAGGACTGACCGCACGCTGCCGGGCGTCGGCCGCCCCGATCCGAGGTCTGCGCTTAAGCCGAGCTCTATTTACCGGGCAGTCGCTCGCGGCGCCATTGTGCCGGGGTCACGCCCGTTGCGCGCACAAAACTGCGGCCGAGATGACTTTGATCCACGAATCCGCACAGAATCGCCACTTCGGCGAGGGTCAGACTTGGATCCGGGATCAGAGATTTCGCCCGCGTGATGCGCCGGTGAATAATCCACTGATGCGGGGTCATGCCCGTGGAAGACCGGAAAGCCCGTGAGAAATAGCCCATCGATAATCCGCACTCGGAGGCCATTGCGACAATTGAAGGGTCATCCGACAGGTGATCTTCAATGAAATCGCAGACACGGCGGAGTTGCCAAGGGCTCAACCCACCTGAAATCTGGTTGCCGCGTGGCGAGCCACCGTAAGTGTAGATGATATGGTCAAATGTCGCGAGCGCGATATACTCGACGAAAGCTGTGGTGACTTCGGTTGAGTTTTCTATGGCGGGCAACAGGACTTGCGCCAGTCGGTGAAGAATCTGATCCTGCTGCCCGAAATACTTCGAATGCAATCCACCTATCCGGCGAATGCCCTTTTCGTAGGACATCTCGTCGATGCTGGCCCTTGGGATGTAGAAGCGAATATTGTCGAACTTTTCGTCCAGACTGATCTCCGTCCGCGCGGTCATGTCAAAAAGATAAGCCTCCCCCGGAGACTGCAAGACGGATTGCACGCGTCCGGCAATGGAAACGCGGGAGAACCTTGTCGCGGTGATCGAGGAACAGAATGAGAAAGCATCTTCCACTCCTCCCGCGAGGTTATTTTCTCGTTTTGGCTCTAAGTTCTGAAAGCGGGAAAATGCAATCTGCGTTTTACCCACCAGATTCGCGGCGATTGTGGGCGGCGGCGGGATCTTGAATCTTTCGCTCAGGCCCTTCGCAATACGATCAGCCAGCAAGCGCGCCTCCTCCGCCCATTGGATTAGATACGGCTGTCTGGGTTTTGCCAGCGTCATGGAAGAATGCCGAGAGCCGACCGGGCAAGCCAGCGCTTTCGACGCAGGATTGTCCCAAACGGGTCCGATTTATTCCAGATCGGTCATGGTCCTAACCTGGGGCGCCCTTCGTTAGGCGTTTAGTTGGAAACACCCCCCAATCAGTCGCGCGCGGCCTGTCCGGCCGGGCTTCATGCCGCGTATCTAACATCGCGTGCAGGCAAGACCGTTTCCAGGCGCTGAGGTGGGGCGCCGCTTTCAGGACTGGTGCGCCCTACCCCGCCTGGGCCATAGGCTGAACCGATGCCTGACCGTTCCTCCTCCCGCTCCGACGCTGGTCGCTTCGCGCTGGCTTTGGGCCTGCTGACCTTGCTGCGACTGGTCGTCGCGGCCGCCATTCCGGTATCCCCGGACGAGGCCTATTACTGGCTTTGGGCGCAGGCGCCGGCCGCCGGCTATTACGACCATCCCTTCATGGTGGCCGCCTGGGTGCATATCGGCACCGGGCTTTTCGGCAATACGGGGCTCGGCATCCGCCTGCTCGGGCCGATCAGCACGGCGATCGGCTCCTATCTCATTCTCGATGCCGCGCGGCGGTTGGGGTATGGGCGCGGATACGGCGCCGCCATCCTGCTGAACGCGACGCTGCTGTTCGGCGCCGGCAGCGTGCTGATGACGCCCGACACGCCGCTGCTGTTCTTCTGGATTCTGACGCTCTGGACGGCCGCGCGGATCGCCGCCGGCGGCTCGGGCTGGTGGTGGATCGCGACCGGTGCTGCAGCCGGCCTGGCGCTCGACAGCAAATATACGGCCGCCCTGCTGCTCGCCGGGATCGGGCTCTGGGCGCTGCTGACCCCGCTCGGCCGCCGCTGGCTGCTGCGTGACGTCCGGCCCTGGGCCGGTCTTGTCCTGGCGCTGGCGGTGTTTCTGCCCGTCATTCTGTGGAATGCCGATCATCATTGGGTGAGTTTCGCCAAGCAGGGTGGCCGCACGGCCGATTTCCACCCTGCCCGCGCTTTGCAGTTCCTGGGTGAGTTGATCGGCGGTCAGCTTGGCCTCGCGACCCCCATTATCTTCATCCTCTGCGTCCTCGGCCTGTGGCGCGCGACCGCCATTGCCATCGCGACCCGGAATGCGGCGCCGAGCCTGCTGGTCGCCCTCGGCCTTCTGCCCGCTTTGGTCTTTATCCAGCATGCGCTGGGCGACCGGGTGCAGGGCAATTGGCCCGAAATCCTCTATCCGGCCGCCGTCATCGCGGCCATCGGGCTGCCGTGCTGCCAGCGCTGGCTGAAGCCCGGCGCGATCCTGGGATTCGCCCTCACCCTCATCGTCTATGTCCAGGCGATCGCCAGCCCGATCCCGATGGGCGGCGCCAGCGACCCCACCATCCGGCTGCTCGGCGGCTGGCATAAGCTGGGTAGTGCGGCCGAAATCCATGCCCGGCAGACCGGCGCGCAGTTCATCGCGGTCGACGAATACGGGCTCGGCTCCGAACTGGCCTTGCGCCTGCCCAAGACGATTCCGCTGCTGGCGGATGACCCGCGCTGGCAGTATTTCAATCTGCCTGGCCCCGCCACGGCCGGCCTGCGCACAGGCGCCACCGGCCTGCTGATCCGCACCGAGCGCCGCCATGACGCGCCGGATGCTACGCCCTGGAGCAGTATGCGCGAACTCGGCAGTATTTCCCGCAGCCGTAACGGGCGTGTAGGAGAGAGCTATAAGCTCTATGCCGTGACCCTTGGGCCAAGTGCGCCCGCCCTTCTCGCCCGTCTTCCTTCCGGAGCATCACCGTGACTGACCGTCTGCCCAGCATCGAGGATATCGAAGCCGCCCGCACGCGCTGTGGGGCGCGGCTGCGCCACACGCCGCTGCTGCGGAGTGCCGCATTGGAGCGCCGCATCGGCGGCGCCGTGCTGCTGAAGGCCGAGAACCTGCAGCATACCGGCAGCTTCAAGCTGCGCGGCGCCATGAACGCCGTGCTGGCGCTGGTCGAGCAGGGCCACAAGGGCGGCATCGTCGCCTTCTCGTCCGGCAATCATGCGCAGGCGACCGCCTATGCCGCCGCCGCCGCCGGGTTGAAGGCGACCATCTTCATGCCGGCCGATGCGCCCGCGATCAAAACCCGCCTGACCAAATCCTGGGGCGCTGAAGTTGTGCCCTTCAACCGCCTGACCGATGACCGCGAGGCTTTGGCGCGCGCCGAATGCGAGCGCACGGGTGGCGCGCTGATCCCGCCCTACGACCATTTTCAGGTCATGTCGGGCCAGGGTACCGCAGGTCTGGAGATCGCCGAGGATGCGCGGGCCAGCGGCCTCACGGTCGATGCGCTGCTGGCCCCCGTAAGCGGCGGCGGGTTACTGGCCGGCACGACGCTTGCCGTGCAGTCCCGCTTTCCGGACGCGAAAACCTATGCGGTGGAGCCTGAGGGCCGTGACGACATGCGCCGCTCGCTGCTGTCCGGCGCGCGGGAGGTCAACGGCCCAGACGGCTCCGTTCTGTGCGACGGCTTGCTGTCGCCGCAGCAGGGCGAGCTGACCTTCGCGGTCAATAAGGACCATGTCGCGGGCGGCGTCGTGGTGACGGATGACGCGGTGCTGCAGGCCATGGCCTTCGCCTTCCTGCATATGAAACTGGTGCTGGAGCCGTCAGGCGCGATCGGCCTGGCAGCCCTTCTCTCTGGGGCTTTCGACGGGCGCGACAAGACGACCGCCATCATTCTCTCGGGCGGCAATGTCGATCCGGAGACCTTCCAGCGGGCGCTCGCCTATGCGGGAGAGGTCTGACCCTCGGCCCGCGGAAACGTCACTGCCATCGGCCAGTCGGGCTGCGGGCGCCCGATGTGATAGCCCTGCATCAGCCGGAACCCGAGCTGGTGCAGCGCGTCCATCTGCTCCTGCCGCTCGATCCCCTCGGCCACCACATGCAGGCCGAGCAATTGGGATAAATGGAGAATACCGGCGGCCATCTTGGATGAGCCGCCGGGCTGCCCGACTTCGGCCGTCAAGGACCGATCGATCTTCAGAACATCGAACGGATATTTGTGCAGCCAGCTGAGCGACGAATAGCCCGTGCCGAAATCGTCCAAGGCCAGCGAAAAACCAAGCCGTTTCAATTCCTGAAGGACCAGTGCCGCGCGCTCGGGGTCGACCATGGCGGATTGCTCGGTCACCTCGATGATGCAATGTTCCGGCGCCAGCCCCTCCTCCCGGCAGATCCGCGCAATCTGCTCGGGCAGATGGATAGTCATGATCTGCGCGGCTGAGACGTTCAGGCTCACCTTGGTCTGAGGGCCCTGGCCTTTGGCTTGGACCGTCTTCAGCCAGCGGCAAGCCGTGCGGACGACCCAGAGGCCGATCTCGTTGGTGAGGCCCGTTTCCTCAGCCAGATCGATGAAATGCCTGGCCGACATGATCCCGTCCGGCCTTTGCCAGCGCAGCAGCGCCTCATAGGCGAAAACGCGATCGGTTTCGACGTCCAGAATCGGTTGATAATGCAAACGAAACTCGCCCCGCGAGACGGCCTGTCGCAGCGCCGCCTCCAGCGCCACCCGACGCTCGACGACCTTGTGCATGGCGGGTTCGAACAGCATGATCTTGCGATCCTTGCTGCGCTTCGCTGTGTACATCGCGATATCGGCATCGCGCATGGCCAGTTCGACATCCTGATAGAAGCTCACGGCCGCAACCGCGCCGATGCTCACCCCCAGCGTATAGGGCTTGCCGTCGAGCATATAGGGCGTGGTGAGCGAGCGATGCACCGCCTGCGCCAGGGCCAGAACCTCATCCTCGCCATGCTGTGCCGTACACAGCAGCACGAACTCATCGCCCGAATGGCGGGCAGCGACGCAGCTTTCCTCGCCATACTGGTCAGCGATGGCGGATAGTCTCTGCGCGACCTCGACCAGCAGTTGATTGCCGACGTGATGGCCAAGGCTGTCATTGATGAGCTTGAACCGGTCGAGATCCAGAAACAGCAGGCAGGCGTCCCGGCCAAGGCTCACGGCGGCCTCTGTCCTGGACGCGATCTCCGTGAAAAGCCCCTTACGGTTCAGAAGCCCCGTCAGCGGATCGTGCAAGGCGTCGTAGAGTGCCAGATTCCTGGCCCCCACAAGATCCCGCGCGAGCTGGTGCTGTTCCGCCAGTGCCACCTGCAAATCCGCCGCGACCTTCGCACTATGTTCGGCGAGTTCGTTCTTGAGCGCGACATTGCGTTCGAGCGCACCGGCCTGCGCGAGCAAAAGATCGGCAAGCTGCACGATATGGGTCTCGCCACCGACCGTGACGAGCAGGGGTTCGAAGCGCGTGACCTCCTCCCGCGCCAGAGCCGCGCGGCAGGCGGTGGGCAGCGGCGTGTCCTCGCTCAGCGTGAGCGTTTGGAGCGCGACCGAGGTCAGCAATTCCTGCAGCGGACGGTTCAGGAAAATCTCGCGCCCATAGGCCTGACTGAGGGCGGCGAGAAAAACCCGCCGGCTCAACAGCCCTCGGATATCGCTGCCCTGGCAGACGATGATGCCCGGCAAAGCGGGTTCCGTCAGAAAAAGCTGCTCCAGCAGAGAAGAGCGTTCGTCGATCGAGATCGACGTCGTCCAGGTTCGACAGGAGCCGGATCGGAAGACGGTCGCAAGCTGGCTGTCATTCATCTCAATGAGAAAGTCACAAACTTGGCCAAATCAATAAGTGGGGGTGGTTACAGGACCATTTCCTCTGCCAGCTTTACAGTTTGGAGACGTTACAGTTTCGTGTGCAGAGGGCTCCAACCGCCGCCGGCATCGTGGAACGCAAGCAGGGCCCAGGGATCGCACAGCCCGGCATGACCACAGGTATGGACAATTGGGACAATTGGACAATAATGCAGGCTCAATTCTGAGGTGGGAGCGATGGCCCAAGCCGTTCGTCGTCATCAGCCTGCAGCCTTCTCGCGCAGAGGCGAGAGCTTAGCCGGAGCGGCTAAAGATCATGCCGACGCGCCTGTCGAGCAAAGCAAGGGTACCGGCTTGGGGGAAACGCTCAGCCTTGAAGAAGGTCTTGCGCGGCTTGACGGATATATCACCCCCCGCCCGCTTGAAAGCTGGGCCGGTCGCGTTGCCGGTGCTGGGGAAATCGCCCAAAGCTTTGGTGTTCCGCGTCAGACCCTAAACAACTGGCGGCAGCAGAAAGCGATCATCGGTCTTCTGAAAGGGCAACGTAACCTCGCCTATCCTCTGGATCAGTTCATTGATGGACGTCCCATCAAAGGATTGGCGGAGGTGGTGAAGATTGCCCCGGACGACCGGGCAGCCTGGTTATGGCTCCGTCAGGCTCATGGCGCTTTGGACGGGCAAACGCCTCTCGATGCGCTCAAACGCGGGCATGTGGGTAGCGTGACCCGGATTGCCGAGCAGGATTTCGTATAGCCGATGCAGCTTGATCCTGCTGCGATCAAGCCATTTGTCTGCACGTTCAAGCCGATCGGCTATTTGCGGGTCTTCCGGTGGCAGCATCGAACGTCACCGCTCGGCATGGGCTTCGGCAAAACGCGCTTTGCCAGCCCGACCGACAAGTTCAAGCTGCTTTATCTCGGACAGGATCTGCCGACATGCATCGCGGAGGCCATCATCCGCGATCGCTTTGAAGGGTCAACGCGCCGCGTGCTGACGAGAAACGAATTATCCCGATGGGGCGTGTGCGCAGTGACGGTGGCACACCCTCTCCAGCTTCTCGACCTGCGTGGGGATGGCTGTCTTCATCTCGGTGTCTCAACCGATATTGCCGGCGGCAAGTCCCAGGACGACGCCCGCATATTCAGCGAAGAGCTTTACGCAAAAACGCACCTTCACGGCATTCTCTACAAATCGCGGCTACGCAAACGCCAGAATTGCGTCGCTGTCTATGATCGTGCGGCCGGCGCCGCACTCAGCACAGGCGATGTCACGCAAATGGAGAGGCTGGCGGATCTGGTTCCCGCCCTCCAGGCGCTCAGGATCGAACTCATCTAGACTTGGCGCGTCGCCACAGATCGCGCATCTCGTTGCACCAACAAAAAACCCCGGAGCGGGATACCGCTCCGGGGTTTTTGCAGACAAGACTGGCGAGGATCAGACCCCGTCTTTCTTCTTGTGGAATTCCAGCGGCGGCAGGCGGAAGATTTTCACCCGCGCCCATTCCCGCATGTATTGGAAGCAGGTGTAGAGCATCGGGATCACGAAGATGCCGACGAAGCTGGCCGCGATCATGCCGAAGAAGACCGGCGTGCCGACCGAGCGGCGGCTGATCTGCGCTGCCCCCGTCGCCATCACCAGCGGCACCAGGCCGAGGATGAAGGCGAAGGAGGTCATCATCACCGCGCGGAACCGCAGACGCGACCCCGCGACCGCGGCCTCGCGGATGGGCACGCCCATCTCGCGCTGCTCCTTCGCGAATTCCACGATCAGAATGCCGTTCTTGGCCGAGAGCGCGATGAGCGTGACGAGGCCGATCTGGGCATAGAGGTTCAGCGGCAGCTGCGTCACCGTCAGCCCGATGAAGGCGCCGATGCCGGCCACGATGACCGAGATCAGCACCGACATCGGAATGGTCCAGCTTTCATACAGCGCGACCAGGAACAGGTAGGCAAACAGCACGGCGAGGGCGAGCACCACGCCCGTCTGCCCGCCGGCCTGGATTTCCTGATAGGCCGTGCCCGTCCATTCGTAGCTATAGCCGGAGGGCAGCACCTTCTCGGAAATCTCGGCCATGGCGGCCAGCGCCTGGGAGGAGGAGACGCCGGCCCCGGGCGAGCCGTCGATGGTGATCGAGCGGACGTTGTTATAGCGGGTGATGACCTGCGGGCCGGTGATCACGCGCATGGTCGCCAGGCTGCGCAGCGGCACCATGCCGCCGCTCGCATTGCGCACATAGATCTTCCACAGCGACGAGAAGTCGTTGCGGTCGGTCGAGCGGCTTTGCACGTTCACCTGCCAGACGCGGCCGTACAGATTGAACTCATTGACATAATAGCCGCCCATCGTCGCTTCGAGGGTGGTGAAGATGTCGCTGATATTCACACCCAGCGCCTGGGCCTTGTCACGATCGATATCGAGATAGATCGAGGGATTGGCCGCCGAGAAGGTCGAGAAGACGCGGCTGAGGCGCGGATCGGTATTGGCCGCGACAAGCAGGCTGCCCAAGACCGCCGACATATCCTGCGGGTCCTGACCTTCCAGCGCATCCAACTGATATTCGAAACCGCCACCGGTCGAGAGACCGATGATGGGCGGCAGATTGAAGGGGAAAACCGTCGCCCCCATGATCTGCTGCGACATGCCGAACATCTTGCCGATCAGCGTCTGCACGCCATTGGCGGGGCCCGGCCTATCCACGAAGTCCTTCAACCGCGCGACGACGAAGGCGCCGTTGGGTTCCGCCGCGCCGTCCAGGATGGAATAGCCGACGATCGAGATGGTATGCGCCACCTGCGGCATCGCCTTCAGCATGCCGGCGACGCGATCGACCACTTCCTGCGTACGGTTGATGGACGCGCCGTCCGGCAGTTCCACGGCCGTGAAGAAGGCGCCCTGATCCTCTTCCGGCAAGAAGCCGCCCGGTGTGCGGCCCGCCATGAAGACCAGCACGCCGACGCCGATGAGGATGACGGGAACGATGACGATCGCCATCCGCACCAATCGGCTGACGACATGGCCGTAGCCGTTGCGGACTTTGTCGATACCGCGGCTGAGGCGCGAGAACGGCCCCTTCCGCGTTTCCTTATTGGTGATCGGCCGCAGAAACAGCGCGCAAAGCGCGGGCGACAGCGTCAGCGCATTCGTCGCCGAAATCAGCATGGTGCAGCTGATGGTGACGGCGAATTGCTTGAACAGCTGGCCCGACAGACCCGGAATGAAGGCGACAGGCACGAAGACCGACAGTAGCACGAGGGAGATCGCGATGATCGGCCCGGTGATCTGCCGCATCGCGAGCTTCGTCGCTTCCCGCGGGTCCATGTCAGGATGCTCTTCCATCACGCGTTCGACGTTTTCCACGACCACGATCGCATCGTCGACGACGACGCCGATGGCGACGACAAGGGCGAGAAGCGAGATGGTATTGGCGGAATAGCCGAGCGCGACCAGGAAGGCGAAGGCGCCGACCAGGCTGACCGGCACGGCGAGCGTCGGGATGATCGTCGCGCGGATATTGCCGCCCAGGAACAAAAAGACGACCAGCACGACGAGGATGAAGCCTTCGACGATGGTGCGGATAACCTCATGCACCGTTTCGTTCACGAAGTCCGAGGTGTCGTAGATGACGCCGGCGGTCAGCCCCTTCGGGAAGCCCTTGCTCAGCCCCGCGATCACGGCTTTGACGCGCTGCGCGGTTTCCACCGCATTGGCCCCGGGTTCGAGATAGATGCCGATGCCGAGGGACGGCGCGCCGTCGAGCTGATCCTGGGTCGCCAGACTTTCGGCGCCGAGCGCGATGCGCGCGACATCGCGGATCCGCAACACCGACCCGTCGCTATTCGCGCGCAGGATGATCTTGCCGAATTCCTCGGGCGTCGACAGGCGGCCCTGGGTCTGGATATTGAGCTGGAACTGCTGGTTATGGCCGATCGGCTGGCCGCCGATGATGCCGACCGCCGCCTGCGTGTTCTGGGCGTTGATGGCGTCGATGACGTCCTGCGGCGACAGACCAAGCTGCGTCAGACGGTCGGTATTGAGCCAGACGCGCATGGAGTAGTTCTGCGCGCCGAACAGGAAGGCCTGACCGACACCCGGCGTGCGGGACAGCACGTCCAGCACATTGATGGTGATGTAGTTCGAGATGAACAGCGGGCTCAGCGACTTGTCCGGGCTGGAGAACAGCACGAACTGCAGAATGGCCGAGGATTTTTGGCGCAGCTGCACGCCTTCGGCCTGCACCTGGCTGGGCAGCTGCGACAGCGCGGCGGCGACGCGGTTCTGGACGTTGACGACGTCGATATTCGGGTCGGTGCCGAGCGCGAAGCTGACCGTCAGGCTGTAGCTGCCGTCATTGCCGCTATACGACCGCATATAGATCATCTTGTCGGCGCCGACGATCTGCGCTTCCATCGGCTGCGCGACCGTCGCTTCCACGACGGCGGCGGAGGCACCCGGATAGCTTGTCGTGACCGAGACCTGCGGCGGCACGATGTCTGGGAACTGCGCGACCGGAATGCGCGTCAGCGCAATCAACCCCGCGAGCGAGATGAGGACCGCGATGACGATGGCCAGTCGCGGTCTATCGATAAAGACGGATGAGATCATGGCGCGGGTTCTGTTCCTGCCTTAGTCGTCAGAACCGTCGCCGTTAGCGGACGGTGGCATGACGGGCGCCTGATAGGGGACGGGCTTGACCGGCGCGCCGGGGTGGACGCGCTGCACGCCGTCGGCCACGACCTGATCGCCGACCTTCAGCCCGCTTGCGATCACCGCCAGCAACGGATCGGGCGACTGGCCCATGGTGATATTACGTCGAGCCGCGACATTCTTGTCGCCGATG
The DNA here is from genome assembly GCF_020621385.1 of Acidisoma cellulosilyticum. Lineage (GTDB taxonomy): Bacteria > Pseudomonadota > Alphaproteobacteria > Acetobacterales > Acetobacteraceae > Acidisoma > Acidisoma cellulosilyticum. The sequence continues at coordinate 198,277 of NZ_JAESVA010000002.1, forward strand.
ACGAAGACATAGAAACCCTGCTGATCGGCCAGCACGGCCGCGCGCGGGATGGTTATGCTCTGGACCGGGTTTTTCGACTGCAGGATAACGGTGACGAAGCCGCCGTCGACCAGCGTGCGATTGCCGCCGGCGTCCGTGGCGGCCCCCCGCGCCGGGTTGGGGATCGATGCGCGCAGGTCGATCGTGTCGGTGGAGGAGCTGACGCTGATATCGCTGAAGTCGATCTTGCCGGTCTGGTCATAGGTCTGGCCGTTCGGCAGGCGCAGCTTCACGCTCATCTGGTCAAGACCGCCCTTGCCCTGGGCGATCAGCTTCATGGCGTCGACTTCCGAGACCGGGAACAGAACATATTCCGGGTCTTCGCTGACGACCGTCACCAGGGGCGAGTCCGTGAAGGCCACGACATTGCCGGGATCGGTCGAAATACCGATGCGGCCGTCGATCGGCGAGCGGATGGTGGTATAGCCGAGATTGATCTGCGCGGTCTGCAATTGCGCTTCGGCAACCAGAAGCTGGCCCTGGCTCTGCCCTTGGCTTGCGGTATCGGTATCGACCGTAGAGCGCTGACCGGCCGGCGTATTGAGCAGCGTCGAGGACCGGTTGAGGTTCTGCTTGGCGTTTTTCAGCGAAGCTTCCGCCTGGATAACGGCACCTTGCGCCTGCAGAACGGCGGCCTGATAGGGCGGCTGCTCGATGATGAAGAGCTGCTGGCCCTGCTTCACCTCATCGCCTTCCTTGAAGTCGCGCTCTTCCAGAAGGCCGGTGACGCGGGCGCGGACGGTGACTTTGCTCACCGCCTGGATACGCCCGACATATTCGCTGGACTGGTAGATCGGCGTTTCCGCCGCTTTGGTGACACCGACAGCCGGCGGGCCGCCCGGGCCCATCTGGGCTTCGGCGGCAGTCGCACCGCCGGCCACAAGGCTTGCGAAAACAATCGCGGAATACGGGAGTCTCATCAGGGGTTCCTGGCTGGAGCGATCGCTCTGGCGGTGCGTTCTTAGGCGAAAAGATCTCGATGGAGATACCATGACGGATCGTTCACGATATTTGTGAGGCTTGCTGACCGAACGGTCAACCTTGGTCTCGCAGCGCAACATAGTCTGCCGCTTCCTGGCGCCGCCCCGTCAAGCGATTGACGGGCTGGCGGGATACGGGGAAAAGCCCCGTCAGACAGCCGCGTCGCGGCCTGGATCTATACATCCGAGGTATGAGACTTATTCATAACCTCACCGCCTGACGAAAGGTGCTTCGATGCAGCGCGTCTTCTCCGGGATTCAGCCCTCCGGCATACCCACGCTCGGCAATTATCTCGGTGCGATCCGCAATTGGGTGGCGCTCCAGGCCGACCACGATTGCCTCTATTGCGTGGTCGATCTTCACGCGATCACAACATGGCAGGACCCGGCGGTGCTGCGCCAGCAGACGCGGGAAATGGCCGCGACCATCATCGCCTGCGGCATCGACCCCGAGACGCATATCCTGTTTCACCAGTCGGGCGTGCCGGCCCATGCCCGCCTTGCCTGGATCTTCAACTGCGTCGCGCGCATCGGCTGGTTGAACCGCATGACCCAGTTCAAGGACAAGGCCGGCAAGGACCGCGAGGCAGCCTCGGCCGGGCTTTATGTCTATCCGAACCTGATGGCGGCCGATATCCACGCCTATCACGCGACCCGCGTGCCCGTGGGGGACGATCAGAAGCAGCATCTGGAACTGGCGAACGATATCGCCCAGAAGTTCAATCATGATTACGGTGTGGAATTCTTCCCCCAAATCCAGCCGCTGATCATGCCGGAAGCCGCGCGTGTGATGTCGCTCCGCGACGGCACCAAGAAGATGTCGAAATCCGATCCTTCCGATCAGAGCCGCATCAATATGAGCGATGATTCGGAAACGATCGCTGCCAAAGTGAAACGCGCCCGGACGGATGCCGAGCCGTTGCCGAGCGAGGTGGCCGGGCTTGAGGGCCGGGCCGAAGCCCGCAACCTGGTCGGCATCTACGCGGCCCTGTCGGGCCGAAGCCAAACCGAGGTGCTGACCCAGTTCGGCGGCCAGGGTTTCGCGTCGTTCAAGAACGACCTCGCCGATCTCATGGTCGAAAAGCTCGGCCCGATTGCGGCGGAAACCCGCCGCCTGCTGGCCGAACCCGACCATATCGACCGGATATTGTTCGCGGGTGCCGCGCGGGCGGAAGCGATCGCGGGTCCCATCGTCGCCGAGGCCGAGCGCCTCGTCGGCTTCCTGCAACGACCGGCAGTGTCATCGGTCGCCAGATAGGCTAATGAGCAGAGACATGGACGCGACCCCTGCCCCCTTCGGCGCCACCCCTCGCACGGCCGCTTTGTCGCGGAAGACGTCTGAGACCGACATCACCATCAGCCTGAACCTGGACGGCACCGGCCAGGTGAAGACCGCGACGGGGATCGGCTTCTTCGACCATATGCTGACGGCCCTCGGCCGCCATGCTTTGTTCGATCTCGATATCGCGGCGAAGGGCGATCTTCACGTCGACGACCATCATACAGTGGAAGACGTCGGCATCGTGCTCGGTCAGCTGATCCTGCAGGCGGTCGGCGATAAGCGCGGCATCACCCGCTACGGCCAGTCGCTGCTGCCGATGGATGAGGCGCTGGTCGAATGCGGTATCGATCTCTCGGGCCGCGCCGCCCTCGGCTGGCAGGTCGCCTTCACGGCTGAGAAGATCGGGACCTTCGATACCCAGCTCTGCGAGGAATTTTTCCGCGCGCTCTCGGCCAATGGGCTGTTCAACCTGCATCTGGTGCAGAAGGCTGGGCGCAACGACCATCACATCGCGGAAGCCTGTTTCAAGGCGACGGCGCGGGCGCTGCGCATGGCGGTCACCATCGACCCACGCCAGGCGGGCGCTATCCCCTCCACCAAGGGCTCGCTCGCGGGATGAAGGTCTATACCGCTCACCTCCGTCCCGGCAGGCTGCCGCATCTGGTGCGGGAAGGCTTTTCGCTCGGCGCCTTTCTGTTCGGGCCGCTTTGGCTGTTCGCCAATCGCGCCTGGATTGCGGGCGTCATCGCGCTCGCCGTGCTGGTTGGCATCCTGACCCTCGCCTCGGTCCTGTCGGGCGCGACCCCTTGTCTGCTGCTGGCCTATGCCGCCGTCATGGGTTTCAATGGACGGGACCTGCAGCGCTGGTCGCTCGGCCGTCGCGGCTTTACCGAGACCTATGTCGTCGCCGGCCGCGATGCGGAAGCGGCTTATGGCCGGCTCCTACTCCGGGACCCCTCCCTCGCATCAGAGGAATTGGCATGAAGATCGCGGTCGTCGATTACGGCAGCGGCAATCTCGCCTCCGCCTCCCGCGCTGTGCAACTCGCCGCCGACCGTGCCGGCATCGCGGCGGATGTGCTTGTGACAAGCGATCCGGCCGATATCCGCGCGGCCTCGCGCATCGTGCTGCCCGGCCAGGGCGCCTTCGCCGATTGCATGGGCGGGTTAAGCGCGGTGCCCGGCCTGCGCGACGCGTTGGGTGAAACGGTCGATAGCGGCACGCCCTTCCTGGGCATCTGCGTCGGCATGCAGTTGATGGCCGAGCGCGGCCTGGAATATGGCGCGACTGACGGGCTGGGCTGGGTGCGGGGCGAAATCACGCGCATCAACGCGCCCGGTCTGCGCCTGCCGCAGATGGGCTGGAATGCGCTGGATTTCGAACCCGGCGCGCATCCGCTGATGGACGGTCTGGTGCCCGGCGATCACGTCTATTTCACCCATAGTTTCGCGCTCAGCGACGGCAGCCCGGAGGAAATTCTGGCCACCACCGATTATGGCGGCCCGATCGTCGCCGTGGTTGCACGCGGCAATCGCGCCGGCACGCAATTCCATCCGGAAAAGAGCCAGGAAGTCGGGCTCGCCATCATCGGCAATTTCCTGCGGTGGACACCATGAGCGCGGCAGAGGGCCATCCCAGTGGGATGCCGCCGGGACCGCAAGCCAAGGCGAAGCTGACGGTCGATCGCATCACGAGTTTCGATGAGGAAGATCTGCTGGCGCTGTGCGAGGCGACTGACGCTGCCATTATCGAAGGTGGCGGCTTCGGCTGGCTCAGCCCGCCGGGTCGGCAGGTTATCGAGAGCTATTTCAAAGGACTATTGCTCGTTCCTGAGAGGGAACTTTATGTCGGCCGGGTCGACGGCGTCATTGTCGGCTCGACCCAGCTCGTCCGTCCGCCGCGCAGCAATGAGGCGCAGGCGATGGCCGCGACGCTGACCCAGACTTTCGTCGCACCCTATGCGCGCCGCCTGGGTCTGGCGCGGATGATGGTGATCCGCGCCGAGGAACGCGCCCGCGCCATGGGCTATCAGGTGCTCAACCTCGACGTGCGGGAGACCCATAGCAGCGCCATCGCGCTTTATGAGACGCTCGGCTTCACGCGATGGGGCACCCATCCGGCCTATGCCCGCGTCGGCGGCAAGATGATCGCGGGCGCCTATTTCCACAAACTTCTGCAGCGGAAGAGCTGAAACCGACCATGGCTGGCCTTACCCTCTACCCTGCGATCGACCTCAAGGGCGGCGCCTGCGTGCGTCTGCGCCGTGGCGATATGGATCAGGCGACCGTCTATGGCGAGGACCCGGGTGCCCAGGCGCGCGCCTGGCAGGAGGCCGGCTGCCATTGGCTGCATGTCGTCGATCTCGACGGTGCCTTTGCCGGCAAATCGGTGAATACAGCCGCCGTGCAGGCCATTCTGGCCAATGCCCGCGTGCCGGTGCAGCTCGGCGGTGGCATTCGCGAAATCGCTTCCATCGAGGCCTGGCTGGCGGCGGGCGTGACGCGCGTCATCCTCGGGTCGATCGCCGCCAAGAATCCTGATCTGGTGCACGAAGCCTGCCGGCTTTTTCCGGGCCATATCGCTGTCGGCATCGACGCGCGGGACGGTTTCGTCGCGACCGAAGGCTGGGCCGAGACCTCCACCGTTTCTACCGAGGGGCTGGCGCTGCGTTTCGAGGATGCGGGCGCGGCGGCGATCATCTTCACCGATATCGGGCGCGACGGAATGCTGCAGGGCCTCAATCTGGATGCGACGGCGACCCTCGCCCGCACCGTGACGACCCCGGTCATCGCCTCGGGCGGCGTCGGCACGCTGGACGATCTGACGGCGCTGCGGGCCGTGGCGGCCGAGACGCCGGGCATCGAGGGCGTCATCGTCGGTCGCGCGCTTTATGACGGGCGCATCCTGCCGGCCGACGCGCTGCGCGTCCTGAGCTAAGGGCATGGCGCCGGACTGGCGGTCGATCAGCCTGTGGACGACGCAGATCGATGATACTTTTGCGCCGCGTCCGTCGCTGGAGAGCGAGATCGATGTCGACGTCGCCATTATCGGCGCCGGCTATACCGGTCTCTGGACGGCCTATTACCTCAAGACCCGCGCGCCGCAGTTGCGCATTGCGGTGCTGGAGGCCGAGACGGCGGGTTTCGGCGCCTCCTCCCGCAATGGCGGTTGGGTCATCGGCGGATTGCTGGGCGAGGATCGGCTGGTCGGGCATCTGGCTGAGCCGCGCCGCCGGGAGAGCTGGGCCCTTTTGCACGGCATTCCGGACGAGGTCGCGCGCGTCACCTCAGCCGAAGGCATCGATTGCGATTTCCGCAAAGGCGGCATGGTCTATTGCGCCGCGCGCTATCCGGAGCAGGAAGTGCGGCTGCGCGCCTATATGGCGAGCCTTTATCAGGAAGGGCTTTCCGAAGACGATTTCCGGTGGCTGTCGCCTGCAGAGCTGAACCAGGAAGTTCGCGTCTCCGGAGCACTCGGCGGCCTCTATTCGCCGCATTGCGCGACTATCCAGCCGGCGAAACTCGCCCGTGGCCTTGCCCGCCTGGTGGAAGGTCTGGGCGTGATGATCTATGAAAAAAGCCCGGTAACACATTGGCATTCCGGTAAAATTCGCACGGCGTCCGGCCAGGTGAAGGCCGATTGGGTGGTGCCCGCGGTCGAAAGCTTTGCCGGCAGCCTGCCGCCATCGGGCGGCACATCGCTCGGCCGCTATCAACTGCCCGTCCATAGCCTGATCGTCGCGACGGAACCGCTGCCCGAGGATGTCTGGGCCGGCATCGGCCTGACCCGCGGTCAGGGTTTCGGGGAATTCAGCCGGCAGGTGACCTATGGCCAGCGGTCCTGCGACAACCGGCTCGTTTTCGGGGCGCGCGGCGGCTATCGCTTCGGCGGCCGCATCCGGCAGGATTTCACGCTGACCGGGGACGAGATCGCGCTGCGCCGGCGGTTGTTCACCGATCTTTTCCCGCAGCTCAAGGATGTCCGCATCACCCATAGCTGGGGCGGCAATCTGGGCATGGGCCGGCGGTTTCGGACGCATATGCTGATCGATCGCCGCCAGCGCCTGGCGCTCGCCGGCGGTTATGGCGGCGAAGGCGTGGGGGCCACCAATCTTGCCGGCCGCACCCTCGCCGATCTCATCCTCGGCCGGGATACGCTGGAGACGCGGCAGCCCTGGGTCATCCAGGACCGCCCGGTCAGTGAAGCCCTGCGTCCCTGGGAGCCCGAACCCTTCCGCTGGCTAGGCTATAACGCCATCATGCGCAGCTTCACGAACGAGGACAGCGTCCTCGCCGATCCCCGCACGCCGCCTTGGCGCCGCCGCATGGCGCAAAGCCTGTCCGAGCGCATGGAAGCGCTCATGACCTGGAAAATCGGCTGATTTGCTCTCCGAAGGGACGTCCATGACCATCACGCATCTGCAGAACGCCATCGCCGCTGATCTGGGGGAGCGCAGCCCGGTCGGCGTTCCCTTGGGCGAGCCTGTGGCCCAGGTCGCCTGCGTCGATGTCGAGCGGCCGGATCAGGTCGAGACCGGTATCTGGGAATGCACGCCCGGCCGCTGGCGCCGGCAGATCATGGAACAGGAATTCTGCCATTTCATCGCGGGCAGCGGCACCTTCACCCCGGATCACGGCGAACCGATCGCCTTCAAGGCGGGCGACGCTTTCCTGATGCCCGCCAATAGCACCGGCATCTGGGATATTCAGGAAACGGCGCGCAAAACCTATGTGCTGATCAAGCGCTGAGGGTTTTGTCGCCCAGACTTTGCCCTGCGTGCTAGCATGCTTGCATCGCTGTCACGGAGGCGCATGCCTTGGCAACTCTGGTCATCCGCAATGTCGATGACGACATCCATCGCCGGCTGAAGGAACAGGCCGCCTCCCATGGACATTCCATGGAGGAGGAAGTGCGGGCCATCCTGGTGGAAGAGCTGGGGGTTCCGGCAGAGGCCAAGGAGGGCGATTGGGTAGACTCGATCCGTGCTATTTTTGAACCACTTGGGTGGTTGGATCTGCCTGAAATGCGGCAAGACAGGTCAAACTGAAGGTTGGATCCGCGGGACAGCCCGCAGATCAAGGTTGTTGGCTGGCCATTATTAATAGGTCATCCGCGCACGTGTTGCGCGGACCTACCCGCCGCGGCGCCCAGACGGTTGCTTGCCTGCGCCGTCGGGTAGACCCGCGGAACGAGTCCGCGGGCGACGGAACAATGGGGCGCTTCCGATAAATCTGACTGGCTCCCACGCCCAAGACTATAACCATGGCCGTCAGCAAGCGCAGAGGCGAAGCATTAAGGCGCCTCGCTCGGCAATAGCGTGATGACCGGCGGATTGGCGCGGGTGGCGGGCGCCGTCGCGTTCGTCCAGGCCACCTGCCCCACCGTGCCGCAGACCGGACAGGACGGATGCCATTCCATTTGCTCCGCCGAGCAGGCCGCACAGCGCCAGCGCGGATCGGGTTCGGCCGTCTGGCTGCGGCGCAGCGCCTCATGCGCCGCGAAGGTCGCGGCCTCACCGCCGCCGGCCGCCGCATCCGCCTCCTCGATATCGGCGCGCAGCACCCAGACGCGGCGCTGATCCAGCCCGGCCGCGATGGCGGCCTGCGCTTCCTGCCTGGCCTGACCGGTCAGCTTGGCGGCCAGCGCCGTCCGCGCCATGATCAGGTGGCTTTCACCGTGTTCCGGATTGCATTTCGCCAGACGGTCAGCCGCCTTCAACCGCGCCATGACGTCGCTTTCGCGGTCCAGATAGAAGCGGGCGAGATCGGGATGCGGGCCGCGCGTCCAGGCCTTTTCGATGACGGCATCGGCCTTGCGCTGCTCCCCACGGTCCCGCAAGCGGCGCGCATAGGCAATGGCGGCGGGCGCCAGGCCGGGATCGGCCGCGAAAGCATCGCGGGCAAGCCGCAGCGCCTGGGCCGGGTCGTCCGCCGCGTCGGCGGCGGCGGTCGCCATCACCGCGCGCGGCGCCTCCGGCCCGGACAGCGCCAAAGCCTCGGCCCAGGCGCCGGTGCGCAGCGCCAGCCGCGCCCGCTCGGCCCGCAACCAGGGCGCGCCGGGATGGGCGAGTTCCGCACGGCGGGCGAAATCGGCGGCCAGCGTCCAATCCCCCGCGTCCAGCGCCTGACGCAAAAGCCCGCGCAGGCCGAGGAAGGCGGAATCCGATTGTTCGGCCAGACGGCGATAGCTTGCCTCTGCCTCCTCCGGCTTACCGGACAGCCTTGCTGCTTCGGCGGAGATCAGCAGCGCCATGGGCGATTGCGGCAGCAGGCGGCGGGCGCGATCGGCCTCGCGTTTCGCGGCCTTGGGGTCGGCGGCGGCCAAAGCCGCGAAAGCGCGCGTGACGGCGCGGTCACCCTGACGGACCTGACGCTGATGCCGCCCGCGACCGAAGCGTCCGGGTGCGGCGAAGATCGCGCCCAGCAGACGGATCACGGCATACAGCACCACGAACAGGATCACCGCCGCCAGAATCACGATGGGGACCGATGCCGCGAAGCTGTAAGTGCCGATGGTGGCGGAAATCTCGCCGGGCAGCGTGCCGAGGCCGAAGGCGATACCGACGAGGATGATCGCGAGCAGCAGGAAACCGATGACGCGCCGCATCAGCCGGCCGCCATCTGCGCCAGGGCCTGACGCGCGTCGACCAGCGACTGCGCTGTCGCGGTCCAACCCGCCATGGCGGCGGCCGCCGGGCCTTGCAGGGTCTTCAGAACGGTCAGCGCGCCGGGAAGGTCGCCCGCCACCAGCAGGCGCTGGGCATGAGCGAGGACGCCGCTGGTCGGGTCACCCACCAGCACATGATCGCCCTGGCGGACCGTGACCAGGGTCTGCACCCGCATCCAGATGCCGTGCCAGAAGCCGGTATGGGTATCGGCGGGGCCGCCGGCCTTGTCGGCCGCGGCGGCAGCCTGCGGATAGGCAAGCACCAGCGCTGCCTCGGTCGGCGGTGCCGTTGTTGCGAACTGGCTCAGCGCCGCGGGCGCATTCGGAATGTCACCCAAGGGTGCCCCGGCACTGAGGGCCGCTTCGGCATGCAGCAAGCGCGTCAGACGGTCGGACTGGGCGGACAGCTGAGGCAGCGCCTTGGTGCTTTGCGTCAGCGATTGCGCCTGGGCGCTGAGCTGATTGATCTGCGTGGTCAGGCCGGCGATCTGTTGGTGCAGTGCGTCGGCATCCGTGCCTTGTTGCTGTGCCACCGCATCGACCCGGCTGGACAGCGTCGCGACCGAGGCGGCCGAGGGCAGAGACTGCGACGCCTGGGCCTGGGCCGATTGCGTCGCCTGCAACTGCGCCATCTGCGCTGTCAATGCGGCGATCGCGGTGCCGGACCCCGCATCGGGCGGGGACGATGGTGCCGGCGTTGCCGTGGGCAGCGCGGCGCCGGACGGGCTGGTCTGGATATTGGCGATCGCCTCATGCAGCGCCGCCACATCCGCCCTTTCCCGCGTATCGAGCGAATAGACCGCCGATTGCAGGGAGGAGACTTCGGATTTCAGGGCGGCGACGACGCCGGTCTGGTCCGGGGGCATCGGCGGCATGGAGGGTTCCGGCACCGGCCGGGTCCAAAGATAGACGATCCCGCCGGCGAGAATGATGAAACCGGCCAGCGTCAGCAGCGGTTGCAGCCTCTGCCGGTCATCCACGGGCCGCCGATCGGCGGGCGCAGAGATGCCATCCGCCGGCTTGTCGGCCGGGCTCGTCTCCCGGACCGCGTCGGTCTCGGGCTGCTGGGTCGTCCTGGTCTCATCAGTCATTCAGAAGGGCCAATACCGCTTTCTCATGGGGATCCATTGCCACATGGATGGTGGCCCAAGGCAAGTCTCGGACGGCCTCGGCGACCGTGTGGCTGATGGCGGCCAGTCTGAACCGACTGAGACGCGCCGAAAGGTTCGCGGCAATGCAGACGCGATGAAAGCAAAGTGCGGTCTCCCGCGAAAAGAGCAAGACGCAGCCTTCGGCATCGGAGCTTAAAAGCTGCATGGCCGGCACCGGCAGCGCCGTGACCGAGCGCGCCGCATAAACTTCCTCTCGCATTACTTCAAAACCAAAGGCTTGCAGTATTGTCTTCAATCGATATCCCTGATTGGTGCCGGTCGCGAGCAACAAAGGCAATCCGTCACGCGGCAGGTCTCGGATAATTAATGCTGCAAGATCCTCCGCTTTGCCGTCGGCGCTCTGAACCTGCTTGAAGCCCTGGCCGCGCGCCGCGGCGGCCGTCGCGTCGCCCACGGCATAGAGTGGCAGATCATGATAGAGGTCCGGCAATGCAGGGATCGCCTGCTGGCTGGCGATAAGAATGCCCCGCAAGGTTTCCGGCGCCGGCAATGTCCGAACGAAGGTTTCAATCCGCAACAGGGGTGCCACGACCGGCAGGAAGCCGAGAGCCTGCAGGCGTGCTGCGGTCATGGCGGCGCCAGGCTGCGGCCGCGTCACCAGAACCGGGACGGCCATCGGCGCGGTACCGGCTCTAGTCGAGGAAGATATCGGCGGGGGACTGGCCGCGCAGTTCGTCACCCAGCGCGCGGCCGAGCGCCTCCGCCTGGCGCGGATTGCCGCGCAATTCGGCGCGCAGCAGGAAGGACCCGTCTTCCCGCGCGACCAGACCGGTCAGGTGCAATTCGCCGTTGCAAATGCGGGCATAGCCGCCGATCGGCGTGCGGCAGGACCCGTCGAGCGCGGCCAGCAGCCCACGTTCGGCGAGCGATACCGCGCGCGCGTCCGGATCCTCGATCGCGGACAGAAGCTCGCAAAGCTCGACATCGTCCTCGCGCACCGTGACACCGACAATGCCTTGGCCCGCCGCCGGAACCATGATCTCAGGCTCGATCACCACAGCCGCCTCATGCGCCAGACCGAGCCGGCGCAGACCGGCCAGTGCCAGAAGGCTGCCGTCGAACTCGCCGGATTTCACGCGGCCAAGCCGGGTCTGCACATTGCCACGGATGGTGCGCACGGCGATGTCCGGCCGCGCATGGAGGAGCTGGGCCTGACGGCGGACGGACGCCGAGCCGATGATCGCACCCTGCGGCAGTGTGGCGTAGGGGTCGAGCGGATCGGGCCGGGCGATCGCATCGCCGAGGATCAGCACATCCCGCGCATCCTCACGCTTGAGGGTGCAGGCGAGGATGATGCCCGGCGGCAGCGCGGTCTCCAGATCCTTCAGGCTATGGACCGCGAAATCGATGCGGCCATCGGTGAGTGCCTCATGGATTTCTTTTGAAAACAGACCCTTACCGCCCACTTCTGCCAGGCGCTTGTCAAGAATGCGATCGCCGGTGGTGGTGATGATATGCTCTTCGAAGACATTCATCGCGTCGAGCACGGGACAGAACCGGCTGAGCTGTGCCTGAAAGGCCCGCGTCTGCGCGAGCGCGAGCGGAGATCCGCGTGTACCGACACGCAGGGGCAGCGCGCGACGATGGGGTTTTACGCGCGGTTCATGCGATAAAACGTCTGAAGACCTCATTTGCGCGTGGTAATGCCAGACTTGTCCGAAGAAAAGACTTTTGCACTGCACACCGGCCCTGACCCTAGCGGGATTTTGGTCGGGAATAATCTGCCGGCCAGTATTGTCGGGCCGCTGCTCGCTATCGAATCCTCCTGCGATGAGACGGCGGTCGCTATCCTGGCACCGGACGGCAGGATCATGGCCGAGCATGTGCTGAGCCAATTCGCCGATCACGCGCCGTTCGGCGGCGTGGTGCCGGAAATCGCCGCGCGCGCGCATCTCAGTCATCTGCCCGCGCTGGTCTCTCACGCCCTCGCCGAGGCCGGGTTGACGACGGCCGATCTGGGCGCCGTCGCCGCGACGACCGGCCCCGGTCTGATCGGCGGATTGCTGGTCGGCGCCGGTTTCGGCAAGGGATTGGCACTCGCCGCCGGCCGGCCCTTCATCGCCGTCAATCATCTGGAAGGGCATGCGCTGACGGCCCGGCTGCCGGGGCTGGTGCCGGGTGGAGTCGCCTTCCCCTACTTGCTGCTGTTGCTGTCGGGTGGGCATTGCCAATGCGTCGCCGTCGACGGTGTCGGGCGCTATCGGCGGCTGGGCGGCACGATCGATGATGCCGTGGGCGAGGCTTTCGACAAGGTCGCCAAGCTTCTTGGCCTGCCCTTGCCCGGCGGTCCTGGGATCGAGCGTCTGGCGGCGCTGGGTGATGCCAAGGCTTTCCCGTTTCCGCGTCCGTTGGCCGGTCGCGCCGGCTGCGATTTCAGCTTCTCCGGCCTCAAGACCGCCGTCGCACAGGCCGTAGGCGCGCTGCCGGTGGGCGCTATTCCGCATGCGACCGCCGCCGATATCGCGGCCAGCTTTCAGGCGGCGGTCGTCGATGTTTTAGTGGATCGCGCGGGACAGGCGCTGAAGATGCTGCCGCAGGCGACGGCCCTGGTCGTGGCCGGCGGGGTTGCCGCCAATCAGGCCATTCGCGCGGCTTTGCACGGCCTTGCCGCGCGTCAGCGCATTGCGCTGGTGGCGCCGCCCTTGCGCTATTGCGGCGACAATGCGGTCATGATCGGCTGGGCTGCGCTGGAGCGTCTCCATGCGGGTCTGGCCCAAGACGGGCACGACCAGCGACCGCAGCCGCGCTGGCCGCTGACGGCATTGTCCGGCAGTCCCGAAAACGTGAGCGGTATCTGATCGGTTTCCCTCAGAAACATTGCGAACAATTAATGCGTCCGTGCTTAAATCCTGTGAGGACAATTGTTTCCGAGAGGATCTTCGCGCGCCATGGCCATGGTTTTTCGCGCCCGCCTGCGTCGGTCCGTCGCGGTCATCGCGCTTCTTGCCGGTTTCACCGGCTGCGCTGACGCATCCGTCGCCCCTTTGGCCTTGGGCGTAGGCAATCCGCCACAGGCCGATCCCGCTACACCCGCTTTGGTCGGTGCGCGGGTCTATGCCGCATCCTATGTCACCGCCCCGCCGGGCAGTGACCCTTTGGCGCTATCGCCCGCTTTGGTGCAGCAGAATGCTGACCTGATCCGCGCGGCCATGGCGGCGGAGGTGCCGCATGCGCTCGCTCCGTCACCCGCACGACAGGCAACGCTCATCGCCCTGGCGAAGACGATGGCCGATAGCGGGCATTTCTTCGTGCGCCGTCCGCAGCTTGTGCTGATCGTCGATCGCGCGCTGACGGGCCAGACCTTGTCGATTACCTTGGCCCAGCCTGACGGCGATTGGGCAATTCTCGGCTCGCGCTCCGTCTCCACCGGCAAGCCCGGCCGGAAGGAGCATTTCAAGACGCCGGTCGGCGTACTGCTGAATGACGGGTCGGAAATCGGCTATCGCGCCCAAGGCACCTATAACGAGAACCATATTCGCGGCTTGGGCGTGAAGGGCATGCGCGTCTGGGATTTCGGCTGGCAGACGAGCGATGACTGGCGGACGCCGGGCGCCACCATGCAGGTGCGGGTCGAAATGCATGCGACCGACCCGGCGGTGCTGGCGCAGCGCCTGGGCCGCGCGGATTCCGAGGGCTGCATCCGCCTGCCGGAAGCGGTGAACCGCTTCTTGGACCGGCATGGCATTATCGATGCGGATATCGAAAAACTGGGTGAGACAGATGCGGGCTATCACGCCCTGCTCTCCCCCTATCTGACGCCGACGCCGTTGGCCGGCGTCGCGGTCATCGTCATCGACACGTCGGAACCCTGGGCCAAACCCTATCCGCCGGCGACGACACTGTCGCTCAGCGGCTAGAGGCTGTCAGGTTTTAATAGATAATTTGTCATCCGCGCACTTGTTGCGCGGACCTACCCGCCGCGGCGCCCAGCCGGCCGATTGCTTGCTGCGTCGGGTAGATGCGCGGGTCGGGGTGCGGCCGGCTAGGCCCGCGCACGACAGATTTTTTGGCGTTTCCACCTAAACCCGACGGACTCTAGAGGCTGTCAGGCTTCCGATCCCATCTGACACAGGCCCCAGCCTTGCCTTCTATCCGCCGTGACGCAGCGTCAGCCGCGCCAGTTCCGCGCGGACCAGACGTTCGACGATGGTGGGCAGGTTTTCATCCAGCCAGGTCTTCAGAAGCGGCTTCAGCTCCGCACGGACGAATTCTTCCATCGTCGGCGAGGATGAGGCGGGTTGCAGCAGGGCCTGCCGTTCTTCGGCGAGCTTGCGCAGCAAGGCTTCGACCGAAGCGGCAGCAGCGGCCGCAGCCGCCGGGGCCAGCATATCCTCGATCGCCTGCGCGGTCAGGCCGGACAGGACAGGCGCAGGCATGGCAACGATCGGGGGCAAGGCAGCGCCTTTGATCGTTTCTTCCATCACCGGGCCCGCGTCATGGGCGACGGGCAGCGCGTGATCGACCACAGGCTCGACCGCCGCCAGGTTCGCGGTCATCGGCAAAGGAACAGCATCCGGTGCAGGGACATTCGGCATCACGGCCATGCTGTCATCGAGGACCAGGACGTTTGCCCCGCCGACCGCCGATTCAACCGGCACCGGCGGCAGTACGAACGGCGCCTGAGGCGTCATCTCCGGCGATTTGGCCGGACCTTCAGGCGCACCGCCGTCCTTCAATCGCGCCTGCTCATCCAGCATGATGCGCCGGATCGAGGCGAGGATGTCATCCATCGACTGCTCGGTCTGCGGGCCGTCGTCCTCAGCTGCCGTCATGCCTTATCCCGTCAGATACGCGCCGCCTGCGGCGATTATTGGTTGTTGTTGCTCAGATTGTCCGAGGGGCTGCCGTTGGTGTCGCCGAAGGTATTCGCCGTCGGGTCGCCGGTGCCGATCCAGGCATTCTTGACCGCACGGTAATAGCTGTTGTCGTCATACAGCGGCACACGCAGCCCGATATCCCGCGCCGTCAGACGGCCCATGGCCTCGGCCACGTTGTAGGAGGCGATCACCAGGTTCGCGAGGTTCTGCACCAGGGTCACCTGCGACTGCAGCAGCAGCTGCTGGGCATTCAAGACGTCCAAGGTCGTGCGGCTGCCGACGATGGCCTCGCGCTCGGTGCCGTCGAGCGCGATTTCGTTGGCTGCGATTTCCGCCCGCGTGCTGGTGATGGTCGCGCGGGTCGCCACCAGGGTTTCCCAATACTGCTCGGCATTCTGGATGGCGGTGCGGCGCTGCAATTCCACCTGCTGGCGGGAATATTCGCGTTCCTGAACGGCCTGGCGGATGGCCGCATATTCCGAGCCACCCTGATAGATCGGCACGGTCAGCTGCGCCAGGATCTCGGCGCCGTTGGACACGTAGTCGGATTCGGCCTGGTTGATCTGCTTATAGAGCTGACCCTGGATCGACAGCTGCGGCATCAGCTTGGCCCAGGCGACATTGACGCCGTCCGACGACGCGGCCTGCGTGAACAGCGCCTGCACAACCTGCGGATTGTTGGACCCTGCGTAATCCGACACCTGCCTTTTATTCTGGACCGGCAGAGCCATTGGCTGAGGCGGCGTCAGTCTGGCCGGTTCCAGGCCGATCACCGCACGAAACTGCGCGCGCGACGTCTGCAGATTGCCGCGGGCCGTCTGCACTTCCGCTTCCGCCTGGGCGAGCGCGCTTTCGCTCTGTGCCACGTCGGTGCGGGTAATTTCACCGACCGAGAAACGATCCTGCGTCGCCTTCAACTGCTCTTTCAGAACTTGGGCATTGTTGATGGCGAGCGCCAGAAGCTGCTGGTTCTCGATCACCGTCACATAGGACTGGACGACGTTCGCAAATACTTGCTGCTCGATATTGATCAGGTTGGCGCGCTCGGCCATGACCTTGTTCTTGGCCTGAGCGACCGCCGCCTTGGTGCCGCCGCCATTATAGACGTTTTCGCTGATCGTGGCCGCGACCGAGGCCGTGTCGCGATTTTCGGTGATCGTCGATGTGCTGCCTGTCGACCCGAGCGCGCCGCCGCCTCCGGCCACGACATTGCCTTGAATATAGCCCGCGGTGCCCTGCAGCGTCACGGTTGGGCGCCAGCCGGCAAGCGCCGCCGGGACACCTTCATCGGTCGCCCGCAGATTGGCGCGTTCCGATTGCAGCGTCGGGTTGTTCGCATAGGCGGCTGCCAGCGACTGGTCCAGCGTCTGGGCCGCCGCGGGCAGCGCGCTGGCCAGAAAGCCGAGCCCGATCAGAATGCTAATGCGTGAGACCATGAACCCCATTCCAATCTCCGACACCGCCTTGTCAACGCAAGGATGCCGGAACTTTCCAGACTAAACCGCAAGGCGAGCCCGAATGCGGGACCCCGATTAACCGACAACATGCATGAAAGGGCGCCGCGCGAACAGCGTCCATTGTGCAATTTGCCACAAGATCAAGGGGCAACGTCATCCGCCTGCAATGATGTGATCCCGAAACCGTCGCCGGGTCAAATCCGAAACGGTCGGGACAGCCTCAGAACTGAAACTCCGGCACCGGCGCGAAGCCGGCCAGCGGCGCGGTCGTGCAATCAAATGCCGAGGTCAAAGCGAGGTTTTCGCCCTGGCGCTCGGCGATGACGGCGACACCGGTTGCGGTCGCTCCCGGCACGGCCTGCGACGCCCGGACGGTAACGAGGCGCCCCTGACCCGGCTTCAGCTGGCCGGCAAAAACGGCCGGAATGGCTGGAATCATGCCTTCGATCAGGATCGCATCCCAGGCCTGGACCCCTGGCAGGCCGGCCAAGGGGTCGCCCGCCTGGCTGGTGATGGTGAGGCCCAAGGCCTGATGGACGGCGCGACCATTGGCCAGCAGCGCGTCATCCGAATCGAGTGCCGTGACCCGCGCACCGCAGGCCGCGAGCACGGCGGCGCCGTAGCCGACGCCTGATCCCACGACCAGAATACGCTCGCCGTCGACCGGCGCCAGAAGCTGCGCGAGGCGCGCGAAAGCCAGCGGCGCCATCAGAAAGCGGCCACTACCGAGGTCGATATCCTGGTCGCCATAGGCCAGCGCCGCGAGGGCGCCGGGTAGAAACTGTTCGCGGGGAATGCGCCGCATGGCGTCCAACACCGCCGGGTGGGTGACTTTGGTCGGCCTGAGCTGGCTATCCACCATGAACTGCCGCGCCGTCGCGAAAGAAATTGCCGTGCTCGCCATCATGTCCACCGCGTTCCAAGCCTTGGTGCGGGGCAACATAGCGGGGCAGATCACGGGCGCCAAGCAGGCAGGCCAATGCTGACCGCAATCGGGCGGACTTGACCAATCTGCCTGGTCTATGGATAAGCCGCGTCAGACGCGCCAAGGTCCCGTGGCAGATCGGTTATGTAAGGGACTGCAAATCCCTCTAGCCCGGTTCGACTCCGGGCGGGACCTCCACAGCGGCGCTGCACCGCCCGGACCACTGGCCGCTTCTGGCCGCTATGCCCGGAAAAACATTGACTTTTTAGTGGCTGACCAGCGATACCGCGCTGCAACGTTACCGGACCAGTTGTCCCGGCCGCCGAGTTTTGCGGGCCTCGGGACGTTTTTCCGTGTAATGACGTCATCGGCGCCGGGGATCCGGCATCGGCCCCATCACGACGCAAGACCACCACAGGATCAGATCCTCTTTGTCTCTTCACGCAGCGTCTCAAACAGACGCAAACACTCAGGCGGCCGCCGCGGCCCCTCATGATACGACCAGTGCCGAGGCCCTGTCCCCGGCCGAAGCCGCGCCCGCCGCGGTTGACGTGGCGACGCCGCGCACGACTTTCGCCGATCTCGGCCTATCCGAGGATCTGCTCCGCGCCATTACCGAAAAAGGCTATGTCCACCCGACGCCCATTCAGGAGCAGGCGATCCCGATCGTGCTGCAGGGGCGCGACGTCATGGGCGTCGCCCAGACCGGCACCGGTAAGACAGCGAGCTTCACCCTGCCGATGTGCGAAATCCTGTCGGGCTCCCGCGCCCGCGCCCGGATGCCCCGCAGCCTGATCCTGGAGCCGACGCGCGAACTGGCTTTGCAGGTCGCTGAGAATTTCGTCCAATACGGCAAGTATCTGAAGCTCAACCACGCGCTGCTCATCGGCGGCGAAAGCATGTCCGATCAGAAGGAAGTTCTGATGCGCGGCGTGGATGTGCTGATCGCGACGCCGGGCCGGCTGATCGATATGTTCGAGCGTGGCGGCCTGCTGCTCAGCGATACCCGCATCCTGGTGGTGGACGAAGCCGACCGCATGCTGGACATGGGCTTCATCCCCGATGTCGAGCGCATCGTGTCCATGCTGCCCTCCACCCGCCAGACGCTGCTGTTCAGCGCGACCATGGCGAAGGAGATCCGCCGCCTGGCGGACGCCTTCCTGCAGAACCCGAAAGAGATCAAGACCGCCGCCGCCGCTTCCGTCGCGACGACCATTACCAGTGGTCTGGTGATCGTGGACGAGCAGGACAAGCGCCGCGCGCTGCGCCAGCTGATCAAATCGGAGCAGGTGCAGACCGCGCTGATCTTCTGCAATCGCAAGCGCGACGTCGATATCCTGTATAAGTCTCTGCAGCGCCATGGCTTCAGCGTCGGCGCTCTGCACGGCGATCTGCCGCAATCCGCGCGTTTCGCGACGCTGGAGAAATTCCGCGCCAACGAATTGCAGCTGCTGGTCTGCTCGGACGTCGCGGCACGCGGCATCGATATCGGCGGGCTGAGCCATGTCTTCAATTTCGACGTGCCGCATCACTCGGAAGATTATGTCCATCGCATCGGCCGCACTGGCCGCGCCGGTCGCGAAGGCCGTGCCTTTACCCTGGCGACCCCCGGTCAGCAGGAAGCGGTCGCTGCGATCGAGAAGCTGACGGGTAAGCTGATCCCGCAAATTCACGTCGAAGGCTTCGCGCTTCTGGGCTGGTCCGAGGCGAGCGAAAGCCGCGGCAGAGGTCGTGGCCGGGGTCGCGGCAAGGATACGAAGGACCATAAGCCGGCGGCGAAAGACGCAGCACCGGTGGCAGCGGAAGGCAGCAGCCCTGCGGCTAGCGGCCAGCCGCCGAAAGCCCGGAACAAGCCCAAGGATCGGGTCAGCGAGGCCAAGGCCGCGCCTGAGGCACAGGTCGCGGAGACCCGTCAGGCCGCGCCGCGCCCGACCGAACCGCGTCAGCCCGAGCCCCGTCAGTCCGAGCCGCGGGCGAAGCCCGACCGTGGCGATCAGTCAGCCCGGCCCTATCGCGACCGTGGCGGCGATCTTGGCCCCTCCGTCGTCGGTTTCGGCGAGGATATCCCGGCCTTCATGCTCGTCCGTCGTCGCAGCCAGGGTGTGGCCAGCGTCGATGCGCCCGGTTTCGTGCCGGGTGACGAGAGCCAGGCGCGTGCCGAGGCATCCGAGGATGGCGTCTGAGACCAACCTGGTCTCATCGCCCTCCATTTTCCTTTCTCTGTTGCTGAATTTGACGCCATGACCATCGGTCCGGATGCGCCGACCTTCACCGCCCGCATTCAGGGCATCGGCGCCGACGGCGACGGTCTTTCCCGCATGGCGGACGGCCGCTCGCTGTTTCTGCCATTTACCTTGCCGGGTGAGAGCGTCGAAGCGCGCCCGGTGATGCGGCGTGGCCAAGGTGTGGCCGGCATTGCCGAAACCATTCTGGAGCCGAGCCCCGAGCGCGCGGAGCCGCCCTGCCCCCATTTCGGCACCTGCGGCGGCTGCACTTTGCAGCATTGGCAGGATGCGGGCATCGCCCACTGGAAGACCGGTGCGCTGGTCCAGGCCCTGAAACACGCGGGCTACGACGATACGGTGATCGCACCGATCCGCACCACCGGCCCCGGCAATCGCCGTCGCGTCGATCTTGCCATTCGCAAACAGGCCGGCATCGCCATCATCGGCTTCCATCAGGTGCGGGCCGATGCCATCGTGGCCATCGAAACCTGCCTGGTGGCGGACCCGGCGATTGTCGCGATCCTGCCCGCCTTGCGCCGGCTGGTGCCGCGTTTGCAGGCGATCCATCGCGACGCGAGCTGCGCCATCAATGCGCTGGACAGCGGGCTCGACCTGCTGTTCCGCGTCGACGCGGATTTAACGGCCGGCGACCGTCGCCTGCTGGCGGCTTTCGCGGCCGAGCACGACATCCCGCGCATCGCCTGGGCACTGAAGGACGGCACGGTCGAGATCGCGGCCCAGTTGTCGCCGGTGCGGATCATGCTGTCGGGCGCGCCTGTGCCGGTCGCACCTGGCGGGTTCTTGCAGGCGACGCCGGACGGCGAGGCCGCGATCATCGCCGCCGTGCTGGCCGGTCTGCCCGAAAAGCTGAAGCCCCGCGACCGCATCATCGAATTGCATGCCGGCTGCGGCACGCTGACCTTCGCTCTCGCCCGCCATGCGCGCGTCATCGCCTATGAAGGTGACGGTTACGCCGTGACGGCTTTGCAGAAAGGCAGCAGCGAGGTCGGGCTGCATGGGCCGATCACGGCCCATAAGCGCGATCTGATGCGCCAGCCGCTGCTGCCCAATGAGTTCAAGGACGCGGCGGTTGTCGTGCTGGACCCGCCGTTCGGCGGCGCCCTGCCGCAGATCGAGGCGATTGCGGCTTCGACCGTCACCCGCGTCATCTATGTCAGCTGCAATCCGCAAGCCCTGGCGCGGGACGCGGCCGTGCTGCGCGCCGCCGGTTTCGCGTTGATATCGGCCGCGCCCATCGACCAGTTTCTGTGGTCAAGCCGGTTGGAGAGCGTGACGGTCTTTACCCGCGCGGCACCGCCCCGCGCCCGTGCCCGACCGCCACGCTGAGCGGGTGTGCTGACCGATCGGTCAGTTTTCTGCTCGCTTGCATTGACGCCGCCCTCTCGCCATCCCAAAAGTTAGGCCCATATGGGCTTTGGGCCTACGCAAGACTGCCGGTCCAATCTGCCTGAGCCGCCCGCGAAACCTCCAAGTGCAAGGACTTAGCCCCTGCAGACCAATGAGAGCACCGGATGGCCGAGCCCGATCTAGTCGAAGCCCGCGCGGCATACAGGCTGGATCATTGGCGGGAATGTCCGGATTGCGGACTGGTTTCCGCGCTGCCTGATATGGAGCCCGGCCTGGTCGCGGAATGCCCGCGCTGCCGCAAGACGCTGTGGCGCATGCTGCGCGCCCCGTTCAGCTTCCCCATCGCCTGCGGCATGGCGGCAACCTTATTCTATGCCTTCGCGCTGGTCGCGCCCTTCCTGGAAATCTCGGCCTATGGTCGCTTCCAGCTCGCCCGGCTGGAGACGGGGCCGGATAACCTGATGAGCCAGGGCTATCTGGCGCTCGGCATGCTGGTGCTGGCCGTCACCGCTGTGTTCCCCGGCGTCAAACTCGGCATCATGCTGACGACGCTGATCGGGCTGGAGACGGGTTTCGTGCCGCCGCGCGTGTCGATCGCGCTGTTCCGGCTCTATCACCGCATCACCCCCTGGTCGATGATCGACGTCTATCTGCTGGGCTTCCTGGTGGCATACACGCGACTGATCGCCATTGCCCATGTGCATCTCGATACCTCGCTTTATGCCTTGATCGGGCTGATGGTCTCGATGGCCGCGGCCGACGGCGCGCTGGACCGCGAAGCCGTCTGGCGGGCGTTGGAACGCAACGATCTGGCCGCCGACGCGCGCTATATCCGCCGGCATCCGACAGCGAAGGTGGGACCGACGCCGGGCGAGCAGGAACTGGCCGAGCCCCAGGTCATCGGCTGCCATACCTGTCACTTGGTCAACCACGCCGCCCCCGGCGATCATTGCCGCCGTTGCGACGGGTTGCTGCATCCGCGCAAGCATGACAGCACCGCCCGCACCTGGGCCTTCCTGCTCGCGGCGCTTTGCCTCTACATCCCGGCCAATATCTATCCGGTGATGATCATAACCCAGATCGGTCAGACGCAGAGTTTCACCATCATGGGCGGCATCAAGGAACTGATCGACTACGGCTTGCTGCCTCTGGCCGCCCTGGTTTTTGTGGCCTCCATCACCATTCCGCTGGCCAAGCTGATCACGCTCGCTTTCCTGCTGATCCAGACGCAGCGCGGCCGCACCACGCAATTGAACGGCCGCACGCGGGCGTTTCGTATCATCGATTTCATCGGCCGCTGGTCGATGATCGATATTTTCATGATTTCCATCCTTGTCGCCCTCGTCCGCTTCGACCAGTTCGCCCAGATCACGGCCCAGGTCGGCGCGCCCTGCTTCGCGGGCGTTGTGGTGTTGACGATGTTCGCGGTCATGACCTTCGATCCCCGCACCATGTGGGACGCGACCCGCGGCCAAGCCGCTGCCTACCCGACAGCCGGCATGCCGGCCGCCGGACCGCCCACACCCGCCTCGCCCACACCCGCCTCGCCCTTGTCCGCCGATGACCGCGGCATGGGTGCCAAGGATGCCACTGCATGACCGATCCCGACCACCCGCCGCGCGTCGACGACCAGCCGGCCCAGCCAGCCATGCCGCCGCCGCCGGTTCATATTCGCCGGCGACATTTCTCCTTCGTCTGGATCATTCCGATCCTGGCGGCGGTGATCGCGATCTATCTCGGCTACCGCACGATTATCGAGCAGGGGCCGCTGGTCACCATCACCTTCAACACCGCCCAGGGCCTGGCCGCGGGCCAGACCCAGATCAAATACAAGGCGGTGGCGCTCGGCACGGTCGAGAGCATCGATCTCAGCCCGGATAACGACCATGTCGTCGTGCGGGTGCGCATGAACAATCTCGGCACACGCTTCCTGACCAACCATGCGCGCTTCTGGGTGGTGCGGCCGCGCTTCTCGGTCACCAATCTGTCGGGCCTCGACACCCTCGTGTCGGGCGCGTTCATCGGCATCGACCCTGGCAGCAAGGGCGGGCATTACGAGACGCATTTCAAGGGGCTGGAGGAACCGCCCGGCGTGCGGTCCGACGTGCCCGGCAGCACCTATGTGCTGCGTGCCGATAGCATCGGCTCGATCTCCAGCGGATCGCCCGTCTTCTATCGCGACGTCGTGGTCGGCGAAGTGCTGGGCTACGACCTCGGCGACGGCATCGGCCCGGTCACGGTCAATATCTTCGTGCGGGCGCCCTACAATAAGCTGGTCAAGCCGCAGAGCCATTTCTGGGATTCATCGGGCCTGTCGCTCGGCTTCCAGAATGGCGGCTTCCATGTCGAAGTGCAGAGCCTGGAAGCCTTGCTCGCGGGGGGCGTGACCTTCGACCTGCCGCCTGACGCCATCGACGCCGCCGCCAGTCCGAACAACGCGACCTTCCATCTGTTCGACAACAAGGCGGATGCGGATTCGGCCGGCTATTCGCACAAAGTGCCGGCCGTCGCCTATTTCCAAAGCTCGGTCTCGGGCATCAGCCGCGGCACGCCGGTGACGATCTTCGGCATGCAGGTGGGTGAGGTCACGAACGTCAAACTGCTGATCAACCCAACGACGGGCGCTGCCCGCGTGCGGGTGGCTTTGGAACTGCAACCCGAGCGGGTGTTCAGCGACTCTGACTTCCCCAAGAACCTGGACCCGATGGTGGTGCTGCAGCACATGGTCGATGCCGGCCTGCGCATCTCCATCGCCAGCAGCAATTTCATCACCGGGCAGAAGGAATTGGCGCTGACGATCGAGCCCCAGTCGCCGCATGTTCAGCTGACCAAGGAGGGTGACGCCATCCTGCTGCCGAATTCGGACGGCAGCGGCGACCCGCTGACCGCGCTCTCCACGATCACCGCCAAGCTGTCCGCCATTCCGTTCAGCGAAATCGGGCAGAACCTGAACAAGCTGCTTGTCACCGCGAATGGCACGCTGGGCGGGGACGACGTGAAGAAGGCGATCGCGTCGCTCTCCACCACGTTGCAGAGCGTGCAGACGCTGGTCGACAATACCAATCGCGGATTGCAGCCGACCTTGAAGCAACTGCCGGTGATGACCGCCAACCTCAACGCCACATTGCGCGAGGCGAACCAGACGCTGGGGCAATTCAGCCGCAGCTATGGCGGAAATTCAGATTTCTCGCGCAGCGTCGGCCAGCTTCTGTCCCAGGCCGATGGCGCGCTTCGCTCGGTCAAGGAACTGACCGATTATCTGGATCGCCATCCGGAAGCTCTCATTCTCGGCCGCACCGGCCGAGCGACAGGTGGACAATGATGCCTCCACGCCGACAATTTCTGTCCCTGCTCATCGCCGCCGGCCCGGTTGCCCTGGGCCTCAGCGGCTGCGCCTCCGCCGATCCGAACCTTTATCGGATCGGCGCTGTCACGGGCGGCGCGATAACCGGTGCGCCGCCGCAGATCGAGGTCCGCACGATCAGCATTCCCGGCTATCTCGACCGCACGGGCATCGTGAAGAAGGCGCAGGACTACAAGATCGATATCCATAGCAACGATATCTGGGCCGAGCCGCTTGCCGATATGCTGCAGGCGGCGATGGTGCAGGATCTGACGACAAGGTTGACGGGCGCGACCGTCATCGGTGCCGGCGGGTCGATCGGTGCGAATGCCGATCTGCTGGTCGAGATCAATGTGCTGCGCTTCGACCCTGATACCAATGGCCAGATGATCCTGCAGCTTCAGGTCGGCATCCGCGACGGCCAGACCATGACCCTGCTGGGCACCCGCACCATCCAGCATCAGGCCCCGGCCGGGGAACCGCTGGTCGCTTCCATCGTCAGCACCATGAGCGCGCTTTGGGGCCAGGCCGCCGACGATATCGCGGCCTTCGTGGTGCAAAGCTGGGCCACCCATCCGCCCGCGGTGAGCACGGCCGGCTGATGAGCGCGTTGTCGCCGCGCCTCGCGGCCGCGATCGGGCCAGACCATGTCTTGCCGGCGGCCCGCATTCCGGCGCTGCTGGCGGAAACCGGCCTGGCCGATACGGACGCCCTGATGCTGGCGCTGCTACCGCTGGCACAAAATCTGGCGCGACCGCCGATTTCAAACTTCCGCGTCGGCGCCGTGGGTCTGACGGCCGAGACCGGTGACGTGATCTTCGGCGCGAATGTCGAATTCCCGGGCGCCGGTTCGGGCGACACCATCCATGCCGAGCAATTTCTGTTCACCCGCGCCTATCATCGCGGCGTGACGCTGACGCGTATCGCGGTCTCCGCCCGGCCCTGCGGTCATTGCCGTCAGTTCATGAACGAATTTTCCGGGAATGAGTCGCTGCTCATCCTCGATCCCGGCGGCGACCGGCAGAGCCTGTCTGAGCTTTTGCCCTTCAGATTCGGCCCCGCCGATCTAGGCGAAGCCCCGGCCGGGCCGGGACGCGGCCAGACCGTCGTCATCACTGAGGACGAAGGGACAGAGGCCGATCCGGATATGCTTAAGGCCCTGATCGCCGGCGGCGCGCGCGCCCATACACCCTATAGCGGCTGCCCCTCGGCGCTTGTGCTGAAACTCGCGGACGGCCAGATCATCACCGGCAGCGCTATCGAGAACGCGGCCTATAACCCCGGCATGCCACCGGCCCAGGCGGCGCTGATCAACCTCATCGCCGGCGGATGGGATTATGACCAGATCGACGCTGCGATCCTGGGTGCGGTTCCTGGCGCCGGTTTTGATCATTTTGCCGGAACCGCAAAGCTTCTCTCGATCATTGCGCCGAACGCATTGCTTGAGACCTTGCCCTGGCGGGTGGCGCAGTCCT
The DNA here is from genome assembly GCF_020621385.1 of Acidisoma cellulosilyticum. Lineage (GTDB taxonomy): Bacteria > Pseudomonadota > Alphaproteobacteria > Acetobacterales > Acetobacteraceae > Acidisoma > Acidisoma cellulosilyticum. The sequence continues at coordinate 224,026 of NZ_JAESVA010000002.1, forward strand.
CGTGACGCCGTCGATCTGATATAGAGGGGCATGACCGCGCCCTTCTGGAAGACCAAGACGCTTGACGAGATGACCCAGGCAGAATGGGAGTCTCTCTGCGACGGTTGCGGCCGTTGCTGTCTGCACAAGCTGCGCGAGGAGGAGACCGACATCCTCTCCTTCACCAATGTCTCCTGCCGGCTGCTGAATACCGAAGACTGCCAGTGTTCCGACTACGCGAACCGCTTCGCCAAGGTGCCGGACTGCGTGCAGTTGACGCCTGTGGTGCTGCGGGAGATCGATTGGCTGCCGCCCTCCTGCGCCTATCGTCTGCTGGAAGAAGGCAAAGACCTGCCGTCCTGGCATCCTTTGGTCAGCGGCGACCCGGCGACCGTCATTACCTCCGGCGCGTCGGCCGCAGGCCGCGTCATCAACGAGCGTGACGCCGGCCCCCTGGAACATCACGTCGTCGACTGGCCGGCCCAGATGCCAAGGGTGCGGCCCCCGCGTCGCAAGCGCGCCAAGCGCTGAGGCCAGCACCGGTCACCATGCCATGAGCGTCGATACGACCTTGCCCTGGAGCCGGCTATTCGCGCGCCCCTATGGCGCCTATCTGGCGACCTTCAGCCTGGGCTCCGCGCTTTATGCTTTCGCAGCTTTTCTGGTCTCGGCCTGCATGCCCTCGGCGGTGCAGGAGCTTGGCCATCTGACGCTGATGAGCTGGAGCCTGACCTTCTATCTGATCGCGGCGATCGTCGCCGGCATCGTCGCCCCGCCGCTGAAATGGCGCATCGGGACTGGTGCCGCGCTGCAATGCGCGGGCCTGGCCTATCTGCTCGGTTCCGTCGCCTGCGGCTTCGCGCCCAATATCTGGACCCTGCTCGGCGGTCGTGTCCTGCAGGGGCTGGGCGAAGGCACCGTCTCCAGCGTCACCTATATCCTGATCCCGGAGGTATTCCCGGCCGCGATGATCCCGGCGATCTTCGGGATCGAGGCGACCATCTGGGCCGTGGGTTCTCTCGCTGCGCCCGTGATCGGCGGCTACCTGACGCAAGCGATCTCCTGGCGGGCGGCGTTTCTGGTCGAAATCCCGCCGATCCTGCTGTTCATGGCTCTGGTCTGGCGCGTCATTCCCGAAGGCGGCCGCCGGGACGAGGCGCATCATCCTATTCCGGTGCTGCGGGTGGCCGGTGTCGGCTTCGGCATCCTGTTGCTGTCGCTGGCCGCGATCGAGCCCGGCGTCTATCCGCGCGTGGCGAGCCTGATCGCGGCGATGCTGGTGCTGCTGCTGGTCGCGCGCAGCGATCTGGCGGCGCCCAACCGGCTGCTGCCGCGCGGCGCCTTCTCTTTCCGCAAGCCGGCCGGCCTCGCTCTCTGGGTCGTGCTGCTGCTGCCCACGGCCCATATCGGTCCCGCCACTTATATCATTCTGCTGATCGAACGCGTTTGGGGTTATGACCCGCTGACGGCGAGCGTGCTCGGCTCCGTCGTGGCGGCCTTCTGGGGCGGTGTCGGCGTTCTCGTCAGCCGCCTGCCGGCGCGCTGGACCGGAACGGGGATCTGGCTCGGCCCCTGCCTGCTCGCGGTGGGGCTGGCGCTCGGCTGGGTCGGGATGGCGGCCGGGCAAATCCTGTGGATCGTCCTGGTCGGCCAGGCCCTGATCGGCACCGGCTATGGGTTGTGCTGGGGCGTGCTGAGCCAGGTCATTATGACCGGATCGGAAGAGGCGGATCGCGACCGGGCGTCCGCCATGCTGCCCTCGGTGCTCTCGGCCGGACTCGCCATCGGTTCGGCGCTGGGCGGGATCGCCGCCAATGCGGCCGGCCTCGCCGAAGGCGTGCCGCGGCAGGTGGTGGTCCAAGCCGGCATCGCCTGCTTCACCGTCGCTTCGGTCGTCGGTGTCATCGCGGCCGTCGCCAGCCTCAGACTGCGCGCGACCGGCCGAGTTTGATGACCAATCGGACCCGCCTTTTCGCAGCCGCACAAAACGCCTCGATCTGGCCATCAAGCCGCGCTAGGTGACGGGTATCGTCCCCGGAGCCTTTTGCCGTGAAATTATCCCCCGCCCTGCTGGCTCTGGCCGCCGCCGCTTTCGGCATCGGCACCACGGAATTCGTGATCATGGGCCTGCTGCCCGAGATCGGGCGCAGCCTCGGCGTCTCCATTCCGCAGGCGGGCCAGCTCGTCTCGGGCTATGCGCTGTCGGTCACGATCGGGTCGCCCATCATGGCGATCCTGATGAGCCGCTTTCCCCGCCGCCAGTCTCTGCTGACGCTGATGGTCATTTTCGTATTCGGCAATTGCCTATGCGCCTTGGCCGGCAGCTACGACACGCTGATGGCCGCGCGTATTTTCACGGCCCTCGCCCATGGCGCCTTCTTCGGTATCGGCGCCATCGTCGCGGCCGAAGTGGTGCCGAAGCATCAGCGGGCGCTGGCGATCTCGCTCATGTTCTCCGGTCTGACGCTCGCGAATGTTCTGGGCGTGCCGCTCGGCACGCTGCTCGGTCAGGCCTATGGCTGGCGCATGACCTTCTGGGCGGTCTGCGTCATCGGCGTCTTTGCCTTCGCTGCCCTGTTCATCTGGGTGCCGGCGGTGCGCCAGGGCCGGCGCATGAAGCTGAAGCGCGAGTTGCTGGCGATCGTTCACCCGCAGGTACAGCTCGCCATGGCGACGAGCACGCTCTGTTCCGCCGCACTTTTTTCGGTCTTCACCTATATTACGCCGCTGCTGGAGAAGGTGACCGGCGTCTCTCCCCACGGCGTCAGCATTGCCCTGCTGCTCTTCGGGGTCGGCATCACGCTCGGCAATCTCGCCGGCGGCCGCGCGGCCGATTGGCGCCTGATGACGGCGATCATCGCCATGCTGTGCGCACTGATCCTGGTCCAGGCGCTGTTCACCTGGACCAGCGTCAGCCCGGTTCCGGCCGTCATCACGATGATGATCTGGGGCGCGCTTGCCTTCGGCGTTTGCTCCCCCTTGCAGATGCGGGTTGTGGATCAGGCGCGGGCCGCACCCAGTCTTGCCTCCACGCTCAACCAAAGCGCCTTCAACCTCGGCAATGCCATCGGCGCGCTGCTCGGCGGTCTGACGGTCTCGGCTGGCATTTCCTATAGCGCCCTGCCCTGGCTCGGCTCCGGGCTCAGTGCCGCCGCGCTTTGCACGATCCTCACGGCCATCTGGCTGGAGCGGCGCACGCAGCGGCGTCGGCAGGATCGCCGGGCCCTGATGCGGGGTGCCGGCGCGGCTGCTGCCGCCGGCGTCAGCGATATCTGACGTCACCATAGAAAAGGGGCCGGTCTCTTGCGAGACCGGCCCCTTTCAGTCTGTCTGCCGTGTGAGCCGTTAGGCCGCGATACGCGCGACCTCGGCATCCTTCGTGATCTGCTGGCGGCGATCGGTGATCTGCGTCTTCATCGACTTCTGCAGCTTCTCGAAAGCCCGTACCTCGATCTGACGAACCCGCTCACGCGAGATGCGATAGCGCTGGGAGAGGTCTTCCAGCGTCGTCGCCTCATCCTTCAGGCGGCGTTCGATCAGAATATGCCGCTCGCGCTCATTCAGCGTCTTCAACGCGTTCGCGAGCAGCGCCTTGCGGTCACTCATTTCCTCATGCTCAGCCAGCATCTCTTCCTGGCTGTCATTGTCATCGACCAGCCAATCCTGCCACTCGCCCTCGCTGTCGGCGCGGACGGGCGCGTTCAGGCTATGGTCCGGCGCCGAGAGGCGGCGGTTCATGTTCACCACGTCCTGCTCCGGCACCGCCAGAACGCGGGCGATTTCGGTGACATGCTCGGGCCGCAGATCGCCGTCCTCGATCGCCTGCATCTGGCCCTTCAGCCGGCGCAGGTTGAAGAACAGCTTCTTCTGGGCGGCGGTCGTGCCCATCTTCACCAAGGACCAGCTATGCAGGATGTACTCCTGAATAGCGGCGCGGATCCACCACATAGCGTAGGTCGCCAGGCGGAAGCCGCGATCGGGATCGAAGCGCTTCACCGCCTGCATCATGCCGACATTGCCTTCGCTGATCAGCTCGCCCACCGGCAGGCCGTAACCGCGATAGCCCATGGCGATTTTCGCGACGAGACGCAGATGCGAAGTAACCAGCTTATGCGCGGATTCGTGGTCGGTCTGGTCGCGCCAGGCTTTGGACAGGCTGAGTTCTTCTTCGGCCGTCAGCATCGGAAACTTACGAATGTCCTGCAGATACCGGGAAAGATTTCCCTCAGGCGCAAGATTAAGAATAGCAAGGGCCATAAGTGAGACTCCTTTTTTCGTCGGAAACGGCCTGTAAAGCACCGTCTCTGTTCGAAGTTGGTCAGGTTCGTTGACCACTTATAAGAATGAGATCTGCAATTCGTCTCTTCACGAGCCAGCGATTACCCCGAAAGCGGCAGTAACCGTTGAGTGATGACTAAGAAATCTCAAGTTGCCGTGATGGCAGCAGACCTCGAAGCCGGACGATTGCTCTCATCCACGCGGCGGATAATACGCCGCTCACGCACTATAGTTCATTAAAATCTTGAAATTCAGATCGGGTATGTAGCGGACGAATGCCCCGACCGCGATTGGGCCCTTGATAGGGGCCCTTCGCATCACGTGTCGGTGACAGGGATACGAAGGGCGTGCGACTCGGGTTACTTGCTGCGGTCGCGATCGCGCCGGGCGCGGCCGCGGAACAGATCCTGACCCATGACGAGGCCGACCACGGCAGCGCCCAGCAGAAAGGCGCCCTTGTGGCGTGAAAACACGCCGCGCCCTGCGGCCGCCCCGGCCGAGGCCGCCTTGGAGGCGGCTTTCTTCGGCATCTCCATTAGCGCGATCACACCGGGCAGCGCGGCCGCCGCCATATCCATGACGGACGGACCGCTGCCCGCGCGCTCCGCCGCGCCGGACGGGCGCGGGCGAGCCGCACGCCCCCCGTCCCGTCTGCCGCCGCGCGACGCGACAAGGCCGATGACCAGGACGATGATCGCGATCAAAGCCAGCCCAGCCGCCGTGATGAAGGCCGCCCAGACCGGGCCCAGATGGTGCTGAACCAAAATCCAGACGCCCGCCGCGGCACAGCCGACGGCAGGCAATAGAATGAACCCCGCGAAGGCCGCGCAGGCGATAAGAATGACCATCCGCCGCGCGGCCGAGGTCGCGTCCTCGACGATGCGGGCCGGGTTGAAGGCGCTTAGAACGCCGATACGCAAAAGCTGCTGCAGCATGCCGATCATGAAACCGGGCCGCTCAGCGTGAGACGATTTTGCTGAAGATGAAACCCGCCGCAAAAGCCAGCAGCAGGCTGGTGACGGGCTTCTCCTCGATATGGGCCGCCACCGTATCGGCGCCGCGCCGGCCGGTTTCCGAGACCGTCTCGTACAGACCAGCGGCCTGATCCGAAAGGCTGTCGGCCGCGTCCTGGCTGTAACGGCCGGCCAGATCCTTCATCTGGCGAATGAGGACGGCGACATCCTCCTTCAAGCTTGCGATATCGTCCGACACACGCTTGGCCTGGCTCGACGGATCAGGTTCGAAATCGCTCATAAAGACACCTCTCGATGGCAGGCATTGAAGACCCAGGATCGGGGCGTCCCGACAGCGATTACATTGGGAGAGGCGAAGGAAAAGGCAATGACCGCGGCGGGGCCGTCAGCGTGCGGCCGCCTGGGCCGGAGGTGCCGCGAAGAAGCGCCGCGCGGGCAGCATGACGATCGCGTAGAGAATGACCGCCAGAAGCTGCGTGACGGCGGCGGCGATCAGCGTCGCCAGCCAAAACGGCCGCAGATGGGACGGTGCCCAGATGACCCAGGCCGTCAGAACGGCGGGCTGCACCAAAGCGAAGGCCAGGGCCGTGCGCGACCAGGCAAGTAGGCCCTTCTCTCCGATCAGATACCAACTGCGTTCGCCGACGGCCATGCCGCCCAGGATCATGACGAAACCCAGGAAAAACAGCCCCGGTCCGTCCAGAATCGAACCGCCCAGCAACACGACCCAGCCCAGAATGATGGCAGGACCACGAACGGCTGACAGAAACGTCACGCCGCGAAAGAGAGCGGCGCAGATCAAAAGACCCAGGATGAAATCCGTGATCGCGCTGACGGGCCAGAGTCCGGCATAGCGATGGAAGCCCAGTTCGAAGCTGATGCCATAGATGGCAAAGCACACGGCTATGCCCGCAATGCAGATGTCCGGAACGGAGGTCCAGGTCAGGCAGAGAAGCGGCGGCAGCAAAACCACGGCGATCACCATGGTCGCCGTGATCCAGAAGGCAGGCGAAAGAAGCCGATCGGACCAAGGGAATAGCAGATGATGGTCAGGACCCAGCAGGGCCACAGATTCGAACAGGACGAGAGCAAGCAGAAAATAGGCGAGGAGCGGCAAAACCAGACGCAGGTACATATCCCTCGCGACCACCATATCCCATCCGGACTTCAGGCCGCGCTGGAAGTGAAAAGCCGCAAAACCGGCGATGATCAGTCCGAAATCCGGCATATAGCGGGCTTTGTCGAAAGCGAACCGCAGCAGCGGGGGAAATTCCGCTTGCACGGCGACAAGACCGGGCAGGCTGAGCCATTGCCAGAGGAACCAGAAGGCCGCGACCGGCAAGGCCATGATCAGCGGACCACGGAAATCGCTCGTCGCGATAATGGACCGGTTCTGCCATTGAACGACACTGTAATCGACCATGGACGCTATCATCTCCGGCGCGCGACCCGAAGCGGGCCCTGTTCAGCGCATCGCTAGCAGAGAGACGCGCCACCGCCAACGCGGCATGGCTGCCAACACGATGCGATGGCTTTCGCACGAAAACAGGGGCTTGCTCCGCACCACGCTTGCCCTTAGAGAACGGCCCACGTCCAGCGGACTGGGTGCGTAGCTCAGCGGTAGAGCATCGCCTTCACACGGCGGGGGTCACAGGTTCAATCCCTGTCGCACCCACCAGTCCAATCTTTCCCGACACTGTCACAGGCGCAGTCAGTTTGCCCGCCCATAGCGGGGCGGCCGGCATGCCGTTTTCAGCGCATCGTCGCGAGACGCCATCTTGCTGATTTAACGCATGATAATTACGGTGTGCGTACATTCCGTATGAAGATCTATGTCCCCGCCATCCCCCCATCGATACCGTCTATCCCTCGCCTTCGCGCTGATGACGGGGCTCGCCCTGACAGCCTGCACCCGTAACACCATCGTGCTGGTCGCGCCGACCGCCATGCAGGTTGTGCCGCCGGGCGCCTGTGTCAGACCGACGGAAGGGCCGACCCTCTATCCGGGGTCGCCCGCGATCGGGTTAAAAAACATCGTCGGCGGCGCCTATCCGCCAGAGGCGATGGCCGCCGGCATCCGTATCGGCTGTGCCGGCATCATCTTCCGCATCAATCCTGAGGGACAGGCCGTCAACGCCCGGCTGATCTCGGAATTTCCCGACGGATATGGCTTCGGCGCCAAGGGCCTGTCCGACCTCGCGGGCGAGAAATTCCCGCCCGGCGTCACCGACCCCAATTGGCATTTCACGCGCCTTATCCTGCGTTGGACCGGACCCGCGCCGTCTTCCGCCCCCTCGGCCGCGCCGCCCTTGGGGTCAGTGAAGCCTTGGGGCTTGATGGGCTGACGCGGGGCCGCCAGTTAGAACCCGAACATATGGTCGAGGGAGAAGCGGCCCTCGGCGTCGATCAGACCGTGATAGCCGAAGAGCCGGCAGGTCTTGTCGCGGATGATGACATAGCCGCGCGGCCCGGCCTGCGCGATATCGGCGGCCGAGAAGATCAGATCCGGCCGCACCAGCATGGAACCCGAGCGTGCGACCGCGATCATAGCCTCGGCGAGAACGACACCCTCCCCGTCATGCAGCTGCAGCTGCGTCTGCGACATCTCATGCCAGGGGCCTGACGCCGGATAGATGAGGTGCGAGAAACTGTGACGCCCCTCGCCGCCCAGCTTCAGGAACAGCCGGGTCGAGAGGCCGGGCGGCGGCCCGGAATAGGATTGCGGCTCGCCCTTATAGGTCATCAGCGTGTTGAAGATATGCGCGCCGAAGCTGGTCTCGGCGGCATGCGTCTCATCCCGCCGCTCATAGCGCATCAGCGCATGCAGCCAGCCATTGGCGTCACCGCCTTCGGCAAAGTCATAGACCAGATCGGCATGACCGCCGAACTCCTGCAAGGCGTCTGCCGGCAGGAGATCGTCCAGATCGACCAAGGTTGCGTGGTCACGCGGCAGGCAGCCCAGGAATTTCGAGGCCGCCAGCTTGCCCTGATGGTCGAAGACATCGATGCGCAGCGGCAGATTGTCCTCGGCCTCCGCCATCGGCGTCGGCAGCACCTGGCTGCGATACTGGCCGCGCGGCAGGATGGGGAAAGGCAGCAGAAAGCCGCGACCCATCTGCGCCGGCAGGGTCTTGATGCCGGGATCGGCGGCCAGGCCCTCGCGCTCCACATTCACATGCGCGATGCGCGTGCGCCCCTGACGGATGACCTCATAGCGCGGGCGCACGATATGCCGCCCGGTGCGAACCTCGATCTGCGCCGGCCAGCGCAGATCGGGCAGCAATTCGGACACATCCAGCGCGCGCGTTGCGAAGGGCGGGATTTCCTCATTCAAAGCAACGGGGTGTTCCGCGCCCATGCGGTCGAGCTCGATACCGCCCTTGGGGATGGCCGAGCCGTGGCTGTTCTGCACCCAGAGGATAACCCGCTCATCGGCACGCGGCGCCGGCAGGCCGGCATAGCGGGCGGAGGGCCAAGCGTTCGCGTCATGGGTGCAGGAGAGGCTCTGCTCATTCCCCGCGCCGATCGTATCGACCGCATATTTCACGACATCATGCCCGGCGACGCCCACGGCATGGATGAACAGCTGGCCCGTGAAATCGCTGAGATTGAAGCGCGCGCGAACCTCGCGGCTGTCGAAGGCGACGCCGCCCGCGCCTTTCGGCGCCGGCTCGCTCCATTCCGCTAGAATTTGGCCCGCGCGATCGTAAAGGCGCAGCCAGAAGCGCACGTCGGTCGCGCCATAGCCGGCCCAGTAATTCGCCGTGACAAGGCGGGTGGAGAGCCCGTCCTCGTCCCGGAAAAACGCGTAGTTCATGGCGAAGTTCAGCGGATCGAGATAGCGGCGCTTATTGGTCAGCCGTTCGGCCGGGATCTTCACCTCATCCAGGCTGAGAATGTCGATCTCCGCCGGGACGAAGGCGCGCAGCAGCGCGACGGTACGATCGGCATCGAAGCCAGCCACCAACAGCGTGCGAATGCCGCTGGTCGCGATCTCGGTCATCGCTTCGGCGACCAGCCCGACGCGCTCGGTGCCGATCTGCCGCACGTCCTGCACGAAGAGGCGACCGACGGGCAGCGCCGGATACATGGTGAGCAACGGCGGCGCCACAGAATCGGGGTCAAAAAGCCCGACCGGACCGCCGGCAGCCAGACGCGCCGTCAATTGTTCCATCGCCACGGCGGCCAGCGGATGGGCCAGCGCCTTATAGAGGACGTTGCCACCCTTCAGCGCGTCAAAGGTCTGGATATCGAGCATCGTCGCCGCCTCTTGATGAGAGCTTAAAAGCCAAGCCGCCGGCGCATGTCCTGCGCTGCTTCCGCCGTGTCGTCCAGGGGGGCGACGGGCCAGTGCTCATACCGTCCCTGGAAATGCCGCACACGACCGTCCGCGATCAATCCATCCGTGAAGATGCCGATGCGGCGCGACCGGCCGGGCAGCGGCGCCAGCATGACGGGGGCCGCTGTCGCGGCGCCTTCCGAGACCATGGAGACCGAATCGATGGTGACGACGATCATGTCGGCCAAGGCCAGCATGCCGAAATAAGGATTTTCACCCGCGCCGTCCCAGACATAGGCCCCGCGCGGTTCAAGCGCGTCGCGGAACGCGGCTGTCGCCTTGGGGTCGGTCCGGCGGGAGGGGGTCAGCATCAGGCCGACGTGGTCATTATCCATCATACCCGCAAGCGATTGGGCCAGGTTGGCCGCGACCGGGGCGTCCAGCTTGAAGCGTCCATTGGTGCCACCGACGAGCACGGCCACCAGCGGGCGCGGCAGATGCGCGAAGACCGGCGCCCAGCGGGCGCGGGCTTCCTCCAGCCGCGTCTGCGTCACGCGATGCAGCGCCGTGCGGGTGACGATGACATTCGGCCCTGTCACCTCATCATGCCGATTGACGATGATGAGATCGAATTTGCTGAAGGCCATGCGCGGGTTTTGGATATGGACGACGCGATGGTCCGGGCTGCGGATCGCCGATCCCACCGCCGCCGCCATGCCGCCGCAGGACAGGATCAGTCCGGGCCTCGGTCCGGCGATCGCCTCCGGCTGGACGGAGCTTAGCGGCCAAGGCCAGCGCGGGGCGGAGACGTAACGCCAGGGGAAACGGGCCGTCAGCGTCCGCGTATCGGGCGCGAGGCCCGCCGCCTCGGCCAGCCCCAGCGCCTGGGATTGCAGACCGGCATAGGGTTCGGTGAGAATCCAGCTCGACGGAACTCCGTCAGAAGGGAAGCTCGCGGATTGAGGCGCCATGAACGACATGCGCGCCTTGTCGTCCGTGCGCCGGATGACGTCAACGTCGCGCCGAAGGCCCCAGCCCAGGTGCAGATGCCCCGTTGCCTCGGCGACTGACCGGTATAGGATCGGTCGCTATGCAAACTGTCACCTTGGCCGAGGGAACCGGCACGTCATCGACCTTGCCGACCGAGACGGTCGCGCTGCTGGCGCGGCTGATCGGCTTTGACACCACCAGCGACCGCAGCAATCTGGCCGCCATCGGCTTCATCACCGATTATCTCGACAACCAGGGCGTTCCCTATCGCCTGAGTTATGATGAAAGCGGCGAGAAGGCGAATATCCATGCCGTGATCGGCAGGCCCGGCCCCGGTGGCTTGGCGCTGTCCGGCCATATCGACACCGTGCCGGTGGACGGCCAGCGCTGGACCAGCGATCCTTTCACATTGCGCGAAGCGGACGGCCGGCTTTACGGCCGCGGCACCGCCGATATGAAGGGTTTCGTGGCAAGCTGCCTCGCCGCCATTCCTGATATCAAGGCGGCCGAGCTTGCCCGCCCCGTGCATCTCTTCATCAGCTATGACGAGGAAATCAGCTGCAACGGCGCCCGCCGGCTGATCGAGGATATGGCGGACAGCGGTTGGAAACCGGATCTTTGCCTGGTGGGTGAGCCGAGCCTGCTGTCACCCATTACCGGCCATAAGGGCCGCCTGGCCATGCGGGTGACGGTACGCGGCCGCGCCGGCCATTCCGCAACACCGGCGCGCGGCGTCAATGCCGTGCAGGCGGCGGCGCGCGCGATTGCCTGGGTGGCCGCCGAGGAGCGGCGCTTTTCCGTCGCAGGCCCTTTCGTGCCGGGCTTCGATCCGCCCCACAGCACCTGTCAGGTCGGCCGCATGGGCGGCGGCACCGGCATCAATATCATCCCCGACCTTGCCTGGTTCGAGATGGAATGGCGCACCGTGCCGGGCGATGATTTCTTCGCCGAGGTCGAGCGTTTCCGAACCTTTGTCGCGACCGAGATCGAGCCCGCGATGACAGACGTGGATACCGAAACCGGTTTCGATTTCGCGGTGTTGAACTGGATCCCCGGGCTGTCGCTGCCCGAGGATCACGCGCTCGCGGACAAAGTGCGTCAGGTGACCGGCCGCAACAGCGCCGGGCGCGTCAGCTACGGAACCGAGGCAGGCCTGTTCCAGGATGCCGGCATCCCGTCCATCGTCTGCGGACCGGGCAATATCAATCAGGCCCATCAGGGGGACGAATGGATCGCGGTGAGCGAGCTGGCGGCTTGCGACCGGTTTATCCGCCAGATGGTGGAGCGGGTTTGCCGATGAACGCCATCCGCACCCCGGCGAACGGCGCCATGGCGCTGCCGCGATTCGCGGTCGAACTGACAGCGCCCGACATCGCCCCTTGGCTGGCCGGCAATACCGGGCTGCGCGGCTTCACGACGCGGGACAGCGGCAAGCCCGGCCCCCATGCCGTGCTGGTGGCGCTCGTCCACGGCAACGAGATCGCGGGTGCCATCGCGCTCGACACTTTGCTTGCTCGTGGTCTGACGCCGAGCCGTGGCCGCCTGACCTTCGGCTTTGCCAATATCGCGGCCTTCGCGCGGTTCGACCCCACGGACCCGATCGCGTCCCGCTATATCGACGAGGATTTGAACCGGGTCTGGGATGTCGATGTGCTGGACGGGACCCGACACTCGACCGAGCTGGACCGCGCGCGCGAAATCCGTCCGATGATCGAGACGGCGGATGTGCTGTTCGACCTGCATTCCATGCTCTGGCCCTCCGATCCGCTGATCCTCTGTGGCGCGACCGAGCGCGGGCGGGCATTGGGGCAAAGCATCGGCGTGCCGGATTGCGTGATTGCCGATCCCGGCCACAGCAATGGCCGCCGGTTGATCGACTACCATCGCTTTGCCGATGACGGGCGGTCGCCGGTCGCCAATCTGGTCGAGGCCGGACAGCATTGGCTGCAGGACACGGCGGAGACGATGCTGGCTGCCGTCGCCGGGCTGTTGCGGTCACTGGATATGGCGAGCGGGGCCGATGCGTTGCTGCCGATGGCGCCCGCGCCGCGCCGGCCGCTTTATGCGGAAGTGACCAGCGTGGTGACGGCCAGAACGGCAGGCTTCACCTTCATGCAGCCTTATCGCGGCGGGCAGGTCATCCGTCATCGCAATACGCTGCTGGCGATCGACGGACCCACGGATATCCGGACGCCCTACGACAATTGTCTTCTGGTGATGCCGAGCCTGCGGCCGAGCCGTGGTCATACCGCCGTGCGGCTGGCCAGGATGGACTGACGCAGGGGGCAATAGTTCCCGCATCCTGCCGCCTTTTCTGTCGTCATCCCCGGGCCCCGACCCGCGGATGACGGGTTATCGTGGAATCGTCGCGGCAAAACGCCAGCCGCCTGCGTCTCGCGCGGCTTAGAGTCCGTCAGGTTTAGGTGGAAACGACCCCTTGCCCCGTCATGACCGGGCTTGACCCGGTCATCCAGTCCTTGGGCGCCCCAACGAATGGATGCCCGGCTCTGGGGCCGGGCATGACGATATTAGGGACAAGCTTCAGTTAAAATCAGACACACTCTAGCGCATGATCATATCTCAAAAATGTTTCATTTTTTGATCGATCGGTCGGCAAAGATCGTGCAACAGAAAAAGAATGCCCAAAGCCCCTCCGAAATACCGCCGCGAAACGGCGGCCGTGCGGCGCGAACATCTGGTGACGGCGACGCTGCATTGCCTGGCGGAATACGGGGTGGAGGGCGCATCCGTGCGCCGCATCGCCGCTGCCGCGCAGATTTCGGTCGGATTGATCAACCACCACTACAAGCGCCTGGATGATCTGGTGGCGGAAGCCTACCGCTTTCTGGCGGCCGATATCCTGCGCCAGATCATGACCGAGGTGGCGCAGGCGGGGCCTGACCCACGGCACCGTCTGCAGGCTTTTTTCGAGACGTCCTTCTCCCCAACCGTTCTGGACCCCCGGCTGCTCAGCGCCTGGATCGTCTTCTGGAGCATGATCCAGCATTCCGCGACCATGCGCAGCGTGCAAGCGGAAACGAACGGCGAATACCGCCTTGCGCTGGAGGCGATGCTGACGGATTTCGCGGCCGCCCATCCGCGCCGTGCGCCGGTCGATATCCGCCTCGCGGGCGTGGCACTCTCCTCCCTGCTCGACGGGCTGTGGATCGCCTGGGGTCTCAACCCCGGTGCTTTCGAGCCGCGCGACGGCATCGCCATCTGCGAGGCCTGGCTGGACGAACGCTGGCCTTAGAGTCCGTCAGGTTTAGGTGGAAACGACCCCTTGCCCCGTCATGGCCGGGCTTGACCCGGTCATCCAGTCCTTGGGCGCCCCAACGAATGGATGCCCGGCTCGGGGGCCGGGCATGACGATATTAGGGACAAGCTTCAGTTAAAATCAGACAAACTCTAAGGCTGGTCAAGGCGCACGAAGCGATCCCACTGGTCCAGGATCGGGCCCTGCGCTTCCGGCCGGGATTGCAGGCGGATGTGCCATTCCCGCTGACCGTCGAGCGAGACGAAAAGCGACCGGCCGTCCTCATAGGGCAGGAAATTGGCGCCGAGAAACACCCACCTCTCACCAATCGCGTGGCATCCGCCGTCGTAATCCTTGAACGGCTGGATGACCGCATACCGACACCCAGGGATCATCTTCGCGAATGGCGCCAGATGCCCTCTGCCGGTCCAATGCCCCTTTGGGAAAGGCCCTTGCATCGCCGTCAGTCCCGCGCCGGAAGACGCGGATTGGCGATCGCCAACGGCACGGCCATGCCGATGGCGATCGCACCGGTGATCATCAGCAGCGTGACGGCAAGCGATACGGTGGCATCGACCAGCCCTGCCGGCGGGACCGTCCCGGCCGCCACGATCTGCATGGCCCCCGCCATGGTGCGGAACGCATAGATGCCGGGCACCATGGCGACGACGCCGGGAAAGGCGAAGGTCGCGGCCGGGGCGTTCAGCCGGCGCGCGAAAATCTGCGCGAGGCCGCCGGCCAGCAAGGCGCCCACCAGCGTGCCGAGAACGATATTGGCACCGGTCGTCTGCATGACGGCGAGGCGCACGGTATGGCTCGCCAAACCGCAAACCGCGCAGGCCCAGGCGAGCCGCAGGGGAACGCTGAACAGCAGGACGAAGCCCAAGGCAGCCAGGGCCGCGAAGACGGCATCCTCAGGAAGCGGCACGGAGCCTGAGGCCAATTCCAGCGGCAGGCCGACGCCCGAGACGAGCGACGCCACTTCCAACCCCAGGCCGATCGCCGCGATGACGCAGACGGAAAACCCGAGCCGCGCGATGCCGATATCGGCGTGGTTGCGCAGCATATCCTCCACACCATTGATCAAGGGCACGCCGGGGACGATGACCATGCCCGGCGCGATCAGGCAAAGGGCTGCGGTGCTGCTACCGAACAGCCGCGCCCCCAACCCGCCGAGGACGCCGCTAACCACCGCCGTCAGGAAGGAGACGAGAACCGGGCTCAATCCGCGTTTGCCGAATTCCTGCCGGGCCCAGGTGCCGATGGCCGTCGCCACCCAACAGACCGCGACCGAAACCCAGTCGCCGCCGAACAACCGGCTGAGCGCGGCGGCCGTCATGCCGAGGGCGATCGCCACCAGATAACGGTTATAGACGGGCGGCGCTTGTTCCAGCCGGTCCAGCTGGGCGATGGCCTGGGCCAGATCGGACCGGCCGGCTTGGACCGCGTGCAACACCTGGAAGGCCGCCGCCGCCTGGCTCATGCCGACATTCATCGCCGGAATGCGGCTGCCGATTTTGGTGGTGAAGCGCTGCCCGGATACCAGGGTCAGGATCAGGCCTTCATAGGCAATCAGCAGCCGCGCCTCATAACCGAGCGCGGTCGCGAAACGCCGCACCGCAAGCTGCACGCGGCCGGTATCCGCACCGTTCTGCAGCAGGATGCGGCCGAATTGCAGCAGGCAATGCGCGGCGGCTTCGGCCGAGCCGGCCTCAGTCTGTTGCGCCATACCTGATCAGCCCTCGGCGGTCGTGGCGATCATGGCCTGCACATCGCGCGGGTCCGGACGGTCGGAGATCAGCACATCCAGGGGCCAGGGGCATGCGGTGGGCAGGGCCAAGGCAGTACCCACAGCCGCTTCCGCCCGGATTTCATAAAGAGCGTCCTGCCAAAGCTGGTCGAGGTCGATGCGCTGACGCATGGACGGCGCGAAGCTGCGGCGGGCACCGGCCAGGAAAGCGGCAGTCTCGGCCCGCCAATGACCAGCGGCTTCGGCTTCCGGCGACAGATGCAGCTTCACAAGATGCACCATGGCCCGCGCAAGCAGACTGCGGCAGGCGCGGAGCTCCGACAGGCCCACCTCCTCGATCTCCTCGATCACATGCGTCCAGTCCGGTGCTTCATTGACCGGCTCGCCACGGGAAAGACGGCGCAACAAATCAGCCTGATGCTCGCCCCAGGCCAGGACATCGCTGTCATATCGCTGATCCGGCATAGCTTTTTCTCCCCCTTGGGGTCGCCGTCCGCGTCCTTCAGGCCGCCGGTTCGCCCTGAATGGGGGCGAGACCCAGTTTTTCCATCAGCACCGTCACTTCCGCCGTCGCGGCTTCGGCGGCCGCGATATCGGTGCCCTTGCTGACGATGGCGACACCATGGCCCGCCTCACGCGCGAAAGGATAGCTGCCGACATCCAATTGCGGAAAGCGCTTCTGGACCGCTTCCAGATCGGCCGCGATCCGACCTTCCAGCAGGCCGAGCGCATAGACGGCGCGAGAGATGATCGGCGGCCCGCCTTCCAGCGTCGGCGCCAGGGCTTCGAACATCGCCTGCATGATGCGCGGCACGCCGGCCATGACATGGACATTGCCGATGGTGAAGCCGGGGGCGGTCGAGACCGAATTCTCGATCAGCGTGGCGCCGCGCGGCATCGTCGCCATGCGCTGGCGGGCCGCGTTGAACTCTCCCGCCGGGTAGCGGGCATTCATCAGGGCGAAGGCTTCGGCATGGATTTCCCACGGCACGCCGAAAGCGGCCGAGATGCATTCGGCGGTGATGTCGTCATGTGTCGGCCCGATGCCGCCCGTGGTGAAGACATGATCGAAGCTCGCCCGCACCGCATTCACCGTGCCGATGATGGTCTCGGGCACATCGGGGATGACGCGGACCTCGCGCAGCGGAATGCCGATCTGGCCCAGCCGGCGGGCGAGGAAATTGATGTTCACGTCCTGCGTACGGCCCGAGAGGATTTCGTTGCCGATCACGAGCAGGCAGGCGGTCGGATTGGTCATCGGCTTTCCCCTTGGCAATGGCATGTTCAGAAAATCTTACAGCAGGTCGCGCAGCAAGGGCAGCAGCGGACGATCCGCCGGCAGCATCTGATAATCCATCAACTCATCCGTGCTGACCCAGCGGATGAGCTGACCTTCCTTTGGGAAGGGCTGACCCTGCCAGCGCCGGCACAGGAACAGCGGCATCAGCAGGTGAAATTTCTCGTAGGTATGCGAGGCGAAGACGAAAGGGGCGAGGCAGCTGCGCGCGACATCCACGCCCAACTCCTCCCGCAATTCGCGCACCAGCGCTTCCTCGGGGCTTTCGCCCGGTTCCAGCTTGCCGCCGGGGAATTCCCACAATCCCGCCATGGCGCGACCTTCCGGCCGGCGGGCGATCAGAACCCGTCCCTGCGCGTCGATCAGCACGCAGGCCGCCACCAGCAGCAGCGGGACGCCATGTGTGGGCAAAGCGGCGGCAGCCGGTGTGGTGAGGTTGGGCGCGGGCGACAGGTCCCCGCGCGCGGCCTCGAAGCGCAGCACCGCGTGCGAGCCGCTGCCGCGCGAGAGGAAGACTTCCTCGCCACGACCGATCTCGCGAAACCCGATGGCGCGCAGCACGGCGGTGGAGGCTGTGTTGTCGATGGCGACCGTCGCCTCCACCACATCCAGGTCAAGATTGGCGAGCGCCCAGCGCAGCACGCGGCCCGTCGCTTCCCGCGCCACGCCATGCCCCCAGAACTTCCGGCCGACCCAGTAGCCGATGGTCGCGCGCCGCTGGCCGCGCAGCAGCTTCAGGCCGACGGCGCCGACCAGCACCTCTCGCCCGTCTTCCTGACCGGTGACAGCGAAATGATAGGCACGACCGTCCAGCCGCTGGGACACCGAATCGGCGATGAATTGGTCCGCGATCAGCCGTGGATAAGGAAAGGGCACGGCCTGCAGCATGCGGCAGACCTCCCAGTCATTGAGCAGGCGATGGAGCTGCTCGGCATCGTCGGGCGTCACCGCCCGCAAAGTCAGACGTTCGGTGCTGAGCCGAACGTCCGGCGCTGCCGAGGTATCAGCTTCGGTAACTGCCATTGATGTCGATATATCCATGGGTGAGGTCGCAGGTCCAAACGGTGGCTGCCCCGTCGCCGAGGCCGATATCGACCGCGATCTCAACCTCCCGCCCCTTCATATGGGCGACGACCGGAGCCTCGTCATAGCCTGCAACAACGGTGCCATTGCGCGCCATCCAGGTGCCGCCGACACCGACCGCCAGCTTGTCGCGATCCGCCGGCTGGCCGGATTTGCCGACCGCCATGACGATGCGGCCCCAATTGGCGTCCTCGCCCGCGATGGCGGTCTTGACCAAAGGCGAATTGGCGATGGCGAAGGCAATGGCGCGCGCCGACCGCTTGTTGACCGCCCCGGTGACGTCGATGCGGATCAGCTTCTGCGCGCCCTCACCGTCCCGCGCGACCTGAAGTGCCAAATCGAGCAGCAGTTCATCCAATGCGCGGCGGAAATCGCGCAGCATGGCGCCGCCGGTCTCGGGCACGTTCGGATTGCCGGCCGCCCCGGTCGCGAACAGCAGCACGGTGTCGGAGGTTGAGGTATCGCTGTCGACGGTCACGGCATTGAAGCTGGGGCCGACGCCCTTGGACAGCATGGACTGCAACGCCGCCGCCGGGATGGCGGCATCGGTCGCGATGAAGCAGAGCATGGTCGCCATATCGGGCGCGATCATGCCGCTGCCCTTGGCGATGCCGTTGATCGTCACCGTCACACCGCCGATGACAGCGGTGCGGGTGGCGCCTTTGGGGAAAGTATCGGTCGTCATGATGGCGCGGGCGGCCGCTTCCCAGCCATCCTCCATCAACGCCTCATGCAAGGCAGGCAGCGCCACCGTAATGCGCTCGGCGGGCAGAACCTCGCCGATCACGCCCGTGGAGGCGAGAAACACCTGCTTCGCAGGGCAGCCGGCGAGGTCGGCCGCCGCCTTGGCGGTCGCCTTCACCGTCGCGACACCCGCCTTGCCGGTGAAGACATTGGCATTGCCGGCATTGACGACGAGGGCCTGCGCCTTCCCGCCTTCCAGCGCCGCACGGCACCAGTCGATCGGCGCACCCGGACAAGTATTCTGGGTAAAGACGCCGGCGACGGTGGTGCCGCGAGGAAAGGCCATCATCATGAGGTCCGTCCGCCCTTGGTAGCGGATGCCGGCGGCGGCCGATCCCAGGCGGACGCCTGCGATCGGACCCATGGCCGGCAGAGGAACCGCCAGCGGAGAGACGCTCGTGATGCTGGCCATGACGGCTAGTTTCCGCTGGCCGCAGGGGCCGCCGGGCTGCCTGCCGCCGGCATCGGCGAACCGTCGGGGGCGAATTCCTTCACCGTGACACCGGCGCGAGCCTGCGCCAGCAGCTTGTGGATGCCTTCCTGGATCAGCTGGTTGCGGATCTTGTCCTGCACATCGGCCAGTGCCGGCGCCGCATCGGTGCGATGGCCCAGGACCTGGATGACATGATAGCCGAACTGGCTGTGCACCGGGGTCTGGCTGATCTGGTTATCCTTCATGGCGAAGGCGGCATCGGCGAAGGCCGGAACCATGTCGGTCTTCTTGAACCAGCCGAGGTCGCCGCCGTTCACGCTACCCGGATCGGTCGAGTATTTCTTGGCCAGGGTCGCGAAATCCGCGCCCTTATCAAGCTGCTTGATGATGTCCTCGGCCTGGGACTCGGAAGCCACCAGGATATGGCGGGCGTGGATTTCCTCGACGCCGGGCTTATTGGCGTAGTCCTTGTCGTAGATGGCCTTGATGGCATCGGCCGTGATGTCCGGCCCGATCGTCTGGCGGATCAGCGCGCCCTGCAGAACCTGCTCGGTGCCGACTTCGATCTGGCGCTTCACGGCCGGATCATTCATCAAACCGTCTTTCCGGGCCTGAACCGCCATCGCCTTCTGGTCGACCAGCTGGTCCAGCAGAATGGGGTAAAGCTGCTCCGGCGACATGCTCTGCAGCTGCTGCGGCAGGTTGCGGCTCATGTCCTGCATGTCGGAGAGGTAGATGTCCTCACCATTGACGGTCGCGATGACGGGGTTTTTCGGCTTGGTATCGGTCGTCGTGGCCGCGGGGGCCGTGCTGCTCTGCGCCTGTGCGGCGAGAGGGTAAGCCAAGGCCGTGCTGGCCAGGACTGCGAGCGTGAAACGAGAAAGGCGCATAAAAACCTCTGATCCGGCGGTTGTGCCAAGGGCGGCGGAGAATGGCCGAAGAGCCGCCGCACCACAAGCTGGGGCGCCGTGGATTCCACGGGCGCCCGATCCCACCACCTGACCGGTCAGGCCAAGGCATCTCCGGCGCGGGCCTCGGGCACCCACAGCCGATCTGCAGGCATTTCCTTCCTCACGCGCGCCTCAAGCGGTTGGAGCTTCGAGGTTTTGATGGCCCCGTCATCCAGCTCCTCAGCCTGTCGAAGGATATCGCGCGCGCGTTGGAAGCGTTGGCGATGTTCGGCCGTCAGTGTGCCGGCCTGTTGGACATCAAATGCCAGATTTTCAAACGTACCGAGAAGACGGCGATAGGTTTGCTGTTGCTGGCTGGCGTGCCGCAGCTTCCGATCGATAGCGACCAACGGCTTGGCAATCGCGAGCAAGGCCGTCACACCGGCGAGCCAAGGCCAGACAGCGGCGATAGCAGGGTATTTGACGATAGCCAGACCGGAAATGCCGCTGCCAGAAGCGGTTGTCGCAATTGTAAGTTCTATAATGAAGTTCCACCGGCTCCATTGCGCGCCGCTCTCGCCATAGTAGAGCTCGGACAGGCGAGCATTACGCGCGCAATCCCAAAGAGTCATCATCAGGTCATGATCCTGAAGCGTATAGCCCGCCGGTTCGGGCCAGGATTTAAGCTTCTCAGAAGAATTCGATTGGGTCACAGCTCGATTCCGTTCATGAAACTGTCGGTTGCTTCAATAGAGTGGGGCGAGGTTACCAGCTTTCACATACGCTACGGAGGCGGCACAGGTCCGGGCGGCCTGTCAGAGCCACCAGCCTTCGGCCAGGGTTGGGTAGGTCGAATGCCCGCGACATATAACTCTGCGGCCTTTGGCCGGCGATGAACACCTCCAGCCGCTCGTCGTCTTGCTGCCCGCATTGGGCCAAGTTTCTTGTACGCGGTTGCGAGCCACCTTTCTGTAAAGACAGGACCAACATCGTTCTGAGAAAAAGCACGCGGGCGCGAGAGCACCCGCATGTCTATCAGCTGGAGCAGCCGGTCCCGCGATATATCGAGTTCCCGGGCGGCCTCCGCAGTTGAATATCTTTTTCCTCCCAAAACCGCCCGAATCGCCAAGTCCCGCCCCTATCGATATGGTTCCGGAACGGATGAATGCTCAAAATTATTTAGGACTCAAGAAGAAGCGTCACCGATGGCAATTTTCAGTAGCTATCTTGGCAGAAGCGACAATTTAGACCGAACTTTCGCGGCCATCGGTCATGACAAAGCCACGCGTTGACCCAACTTAGTGAGGGTCCTATCACTTGCACCCCATTCCAGGCTATCGCGGCCCGGTTCACCAGGGCATTCCGCCAGCCGGCGGCCGGCATTTGCGCCCGGCCAACTGACCCAAGGTTATCATGTTCGGATCTCTCGCCCGCGTCATTTTCGGAAGCAGCAACGACCGCACGCTGAAGGGCTATCGGCGGATCGTGCCGCAGGTCAACGTCCTGGAGCCGCAGATCGCGGCCCTGACGGACGAAGCCCTGCGCGCCAAGACGGGCGAGTTCAAAGCCCGCCTGGAGGGTGGCGAGGCGCTGGACAATATCATGGCCGAAGCCTTCGCCGTGGTGCGCGAGGCAGCCAAGCGCGTGTTGGGCATGCGGCATTTCGACGTGCAGCTGGTCGGCGGCCTGGTGCTGCATAACGGCCGCATCGCCGAAATGAAGACCGGCGAGGGTAAGACCCTGGTCGGCACCCTGCCCGTCTATCTCAATGCGCTGACCGGCCGCGGCGTTCACGTCGTGACGGTGAACGACTACCTCGCCCGCCGCGACGCCGAGACCATGGGCGAGCTTTACGCCTTCCTGGGCCTGTCGACCGGCATCATCGTCCATGGCATGGAGGACAGCCAGCGCCGCGCGGCCTATGCCTGCGACATCACCTACGGCACCAACAACGAATTCGGCTTCGACTATCTGCGTGACAATATGAAGTACCGGCTGGAGGACATGGTCCAGCGCGACTTCCACTACGCGATCGTCGACGAGGTCGACAGCATCCTGATCGATGAGGCGCGCACGCCGCTGATCATCTCCGGCCCGGCCGAGGACAGTTCCGACCTCTACCGGCAGGTGGACGAGGTCGTGAAGGTCCTGGTCCTGGACCCCGAGACCTTCGAGAAGGACGAGAAGCAGAAAGCCGTCACCATGACGGAGCCCGGCGCGGAACGGGTGGAGGAGATGCTGCGCGAGGCCGGCATCATCGAGGAAGGCAATCTGTACGACGTCTTCAATATCTCGATCCTGCATCACACCCAGCAGAGCCTGCGGGCGCATACCCTGTTCACCCGCGACGTCGACTACATCACGCGGGACGACAAGGTCATCATCATCGACGAGTTCACCGGCCGCATGATGGAAGGCCGCCGCTATTCGGAGGGCCTGCACCAGGCGCTGGAGGCCAAGGAACACGTCACCATCCAGCCTGAGAATCAGACGCTGGCCTCGATCACCTTCCAGAATTATTTCCGGCTTTATCCCAAGCTTGCCGGCATGACCGGCACAGCGATGACGGAAGCCGATGAGTTCGAGGAGATCTACAAGCTCTCGACCGTCGAAATTCCGACCAATGTCGGCGTCGCGCGCTTGGACGAGAATGACGAGGTCTATCGGACGGCGACCGAGAAATACATGGCGCTGGCCAAGCTGATCGCCGAGACGCGGCAGAAGGGCCAGCCGGTCCTGGTCGGCACCACCAGCATCGAGAAAAGCGAAATCCTGAGCGAGTTGCTGAACCGCGAGGGCGTGCCCCATGCGGTGCTGAACGCGCGCTTCCATGAGCAGGAAGCGACCATCATCTCCCAGGCCGGGGCGCCCGGCGCGGTGACGATCGCGACCAATATGGCCGGCCGCGGCACCGACATCAAACTCGGCGGCAATATCGACATGCGCCGGCGGCTGGAACTGTCCAGCATCGCCGACCCGGCGGAATATGCCGCGCGCGACGCGGCGATGATCGCCGAAGTGGCGCAGGCGCATGACGCGGTCGTCGCTGCCGGCGGCCTGTTCGTGATCGGCACCGAGCGGCATGAAAGCCGCCGTATCGACAACCAGCTGCGCGGCCGCTCGGGCCGTCAGGGCGATCCGGGGCATTCCCGCTTCTTCCTCAGCCTGGAAGACGATCTGATGCGCATCTTCGGCTCGGACCGGATGGGCGGGATGCTGCAGCGGCTGGGCCTGAAGGACGGTGAGGCCATCACCCATCCCTGGATCAACCGCGCGCTGGAAAAGGCGCAGAAGAAGGTCGAGGCGCGGAACTTCGATATCCGCAAGAACCTGCTGAAATACGACGACGTCATGAACGACCAGCGGCGGGAGGTTTATGCCCAGCGCCGCGAATTCATGATGCTGGAGGATGTCTCCGAAGTCGTCTCCCAGATGCGGAACGAGATCATCAACGAACAGGTCTCCCGCCGCATCCCCGAGAAAGCCTTTGCCGAGCAATGGCAGACGGCGGAACTGGCCGAGGATATCGGCAACCTGCTTGGCATCGCTCTGCCGATCGAGGATTGGGGTCGCGAGGAAGGCATCGACGAAAGCCATATCCGCGAGCGGATCGAGGAGGCCGGCAATGCGCTGATGGCCGCCAAGGCCGCCAATTTCGGCCCCGAGCTGATGCGCATGGTGGAAAAATCGCTACTGCTGCAGACTTTGGATCAGGTCTGGAAGGAGCATCTGCTCAATCTCGACCATATGCGCCAGGGCATCGGACTGCGTGCCTATGGCCAGCTTGATCCCTTGCGGGAATACAAGTCGGAAGCCTTCACGCTGTTCGGCGCCATGCTGGAAGACCTCAAGGAGCGCGTGACCGGAACCCTCTGCCGAGTGGATTTCACGCAATCCGCCGAACCCATGCCGCCGTCGCCCGGCATGATGTTCGAGAACCATCCCGAGGACTTGCTGAACCAGAGCTTCGGTCAGGAGTCCGGTCTGGGTCTGTTGCTGGAAGCGCCGCCCGCGATCGAGGCCGGCGCTGCCGCGGTCGCGACCTCGCTCGCCGATCTGCCGGCCGATTGGCGCGAGACGCCGCGCAATGCGCCTTGCCCATGCGGTTCGGGCAAGAAGTTCAAGCAATGCCACGGCCGTCTGGCGTGAGATCATTGGGGCGTAGCGACGCTACGCCCCGATTTGTCTCGCCTCTCGGTTTCTGCCGTCTATGATGCGCGTGTCGTCCACAGAGAATGGGACTACGCCGTGACCGATATTTCAGTCTCCCTGCCGCCGGACTTGATCAGATTTATCACGGCACGGATTGAATCCGGTCGCGCTACCTCAAGCAGCGACGTCGTGCGGGATGCGCTCCAATTTCTGGAAAGCGCGGAGCGCGCCAAAGCCGTGGCGCAGACGCGCTTACAACGCGCCTGGTCTGACGGCGTGGCGACAGTGGATGTCGGTGAGATCGATATCGAGGCGTTGAAAGCGGAAGCAAGGCAAAGGCTGGCGGTCGCCGGTTGACGCTTCCATGCCGCAGATTCGCTATACGGCGCAGGCGCGGCAGGATTTGATCGAGCTCTGGCTGACGATCGCTGCTGATAATCCCCAAGCGGCTGATGCCGTTTTAGAGCGTCTTGCCCTCCGCGCCACGATGCTCGCGGACCATCCCTTCGCCGGACGGGCGAGGCCGGAGCTGTCTCCTGAAGCGCGGATGACCGTAGACGCTCCCTATGTCCTTCTCTATCGGCCCATCGACACCGGCATCCAAATCGTTCTGGTTTAGCAAGGAAAATCGAGGACGCGCTTTATGCAGAAGGGTTCGAAAGATAACCTGGGGCGTCTCGGCCGGTATTTCTTCCTGCGCGCTGTCACATCCAACCCTGCTGCCTCGTCTTGGGTGTGAACCTCAAACAGGAACACCCCCATGGAACCCCGTCTGGATTATTTCGCCGCCGCGCCTGACGTCATGAAGGCGATGCTCGGCCTGGAAAAGGCCGTCGTCACCGCCGGGCTTGAGAAAAGCCTGATCGAGCTGGTGAAGACCCGCGCCTCCCAGATCAACGGCTGCGCCTATTGCATCGACATGCATACGCGCGACGCGATGAAGGCTGGGGAGAGCCCCACCCGCCTGTTTCTGCTCGACGCCTGGCGCGAGGCGCCGTTCTATACGCCGCGTGAGCGCGCGGCCCTGGCCTGGACGGAGGCGCTGACGCTGATCGCCGAGACCCATGCGCCGGATGAGGATTATGCGGCGCTGACCGAACAGTTTTCGGAGCCTGAGATCGTGCAACTCTCGATGCTCATCGCCGCCATCAATGCCTGGAACCGGATCGCCATCGGCTTCCGGTCCGTGCCGACAGGCAAGTAACGGCGATGTCCGAGGCCGTTCCTGATCCCGCCGCGAGCTTCCTGCCGGTACGGCCCGCGCTGATCGGCCTCGGCTATCGCATGACGGGGTCCTGGGCGACGGCCGAGGATATCGCCCAGGATGTCTATCTCCGTTGGCAGGCGACGGATCGCGCCATCGTCGCCCTGCCCCGCGCCTGGCTGATGAAGGCGGCGGCGCGCCTCGCGCTCGATCATCTCAAATCCGCGCGGGTCCGGCGCGAGGATTATGTCGGGCCTTGGCTGCCCGAGCCGGTGCTGGACAGCGAGGCCGCGCCGCAGGAGGCGGCCTGGGCGCGGTCGGAGACGCTGTCGCTCGCTTTCATGCTGGTACTGGAACGACTATCCCCGCCCGAGCGCGCGATCTTCATTCTGCATGACCTGTTCGATACGAATTTCGGCGAAATCGCAGGGCTTCTGGGGCGTAGCGAGGCGACCTGCCGGCAGATCGCCGTAAGGGCGCGCGCTAAATTGGGCGATGCGGCGCCGCGCCATGGCTTGGCGGCAACGGAAAGCGACAGCCTGACCCAGGCTTTCTTCGCCGCCACCCAGTCAGGTGACGAAGCCATGTTGCGCCATCTGCTGGCGCGCGATGTGGTGGTGCATACCGATGGCGGTGGCATCCGCCCGGCCGCGCTCAAGCTCATCTATGGAGACGACAAGGCGGCCCGGATGTTCGCTGCCCTCGCCCGCAAGCGCGCGGGCGCGGCACGCTCCATGCTATTCGCCGGCCTTATCAATGGCGAACCCGGCTATGTGACGCTGGAGCCGGACGGCCTGCCCCAGGTCACTGTTCTGACCATCGCGGATGACCGGATCGCGGCGATCTATATCATCCGCAATCCCGAGAAGCTGCGGGCGATTGCCGATCAACTGGGCCTCAGTCTGACCTGAGGCCCCGGCCAATCAGTCGCCATGTCCGGGCTGAGGCTCGCCGTGGTTCGGGGCCGCGCCGGCATCCTTCTCCGGCTTCTTGGTCCCGCGCATCCATTCATCGAAACGCTGCAGTACAACGTAGAAGGACGGCACGAACAGCACGGCAAGGCAGGTCGACGCCGCCATACCGCTGAAAACCGTGATGCCGATGGACTTGCGGGAATTGGCGCCCGCGCCCGTCGCCATGATCAGCGGCACCACACCGAGCATGAAGGCGAAGGAGGTCATCAAAATCGGGCGCAGGCGCGCATGGGACGCATCCCGCGCCGCATCCATGATGGACCGGCCGGCGATGCGATGCTCGCGCGCCACCTCCACGATCAGAATGGCATTCTTGGCGGCCAGCGCGATCAGCAGCAACAGACCGATCTGCACATAGAGGTTGTTGTCGACACCCAGCAGCCCGAGTGTCAGGCCCGGCCCGATCAGCGCCAGCGGCACCGCCAGCAGCACGGCGACCGGGCTGACCCAGCTTTCATACTGACCGCAAAGCACGAGATAGACGAGGATGAGGGCGAAACCGAAGGCATAGATGATTTGCCCGCCGGCTGCCTTCTCCTGATAGGACATCGCTGTCCAGTCAAAGCCCGTGCCGCGCGGCAGCGTATGGGCTGCGACCTGACCCATCAGATCCAGCGCCTGCCCCGAGCTGAAGCCAGGTGCCGAGCCACCGATGATCGTGGCCGAGGGGTAGAGGTTATAAAGGCTGATCAGCGACGGCCCGACCGCCGGCTTGATCTTCACCAGCGTGCCGACCGGGATCATCAGCCCATCCCGGTTCTTCACATAAAGATTGGTCAGCTGATCGATCGTCAGGCGGAATTTCGAATCCGCCTGCGCATAGACCTGGAAGGTCAGCCCGAATTCATTGAACTGGTTGATGAAGGTCGACCCGACATAGGAGGAGATGGTCGAGAAGACATCGCCCACATTCACATGCAGGCTTTCCGCCTTCACACGGTCGATCACCACATCAAATTGCGGCACATCGGCGCGGAAGGACGTGGTTGCGCGCGCAATGCCGGTCTGGCCGTTGGCGGCCGCCAGCACGGTGCGGGCGATGCTCTGCAACTTCGCGAAATCACCGCTGCCGTCGCGCTGTTCCAGCATCATGGTGAAGCCACTGGCATTGCCGATGCCCTGAATGGCGGGCGGCACAAGGACATAGGTGGCAGCCGCCTGAACCGGCTTCAGCGCCGTGGTGATGTTCGTATAGATCGAGCGCAGATCCTCGCCCTTGCCACGCTCACCCCAGGGCTTGAGCATGACGTAGGCGACGCCGGCATTGGCCAGCTGCGCGCTGTTGTCGATGACCGAAATGCCGCCGATGCCGATGACATTCTCGACGCCCGGCACTTTCTGGATAATGCCGCCGATCTGGGTCAGCACCTGCTGCGTGCGCCCGAGCGATGCGCCGTCCGGCAGCTGTGCGCCGACGATGACATAGCCCTGATCCTCGGTCGGCAAAAAGCCGGTCGGCAGGCGGGCGATGCCCCACAGCGCGCCGACGATCAGGATCAGCGCCACGATGACCGATATGCCGGCATGATTGGTCATGTGGCGGATGATGCCGCCATACCAGCGCGCCAATCCGTCATAGCCGCGGTTGAAGCCGCGGGCGAGAAAGTTGCGCTCCGCAGGCGGTTTCGGCACGCGCAGGAACAGCGCGCATTGCGTGGGCGTCAGCGTGGCCGCGTTCATTGCCGAAATCAGCGCGGTCGCCGCGATCACCAGCGCAAACTGCGCATACATCTGGCCCGTCAGGCCCGGCGTGAGCGAGGCCGGAATGAAGACCGACATCAGCACCAGGGTAATGCCGATGATGGGGCCGAACAGCTCCTTCATCGCCTGGATCGCCGCTTCCTTGCGGCCTAGCCCGTTCTCCAGCTGATGGGCCGAGCCTTCCACCACCACGATACTGTCATCGACCACGATGCCGATGGACAAAACGATCGCGAAGAGGGTCGACAGATTGATGGTGAAGCCCAGCGCCGCCATGGCCGCGAAAGCGCCGATGACGGTGATGGGAATGGTCGTCGCCGGCACCAGGGTCGCCCGCCAGTCCTGCAGGAAGACCAGGATGACGATGAGCACCAGAACGCCTGCCTCGATCAGCGTCTTATAGACCTCATCCACCGAGGCCGTGACGAAGAGCGTGGTATCGAACGGCACGGTATAGGTCAGGCCCTGCGGGAAGCTTTTCGCCAAGGTCGCCATGGTCTTCTTGACCTCGGACGCGACCTGCAGCGCATTAGCACCCGGCTGCTGGTAGATGGCGATACCGGCGGAGGGCTTGTTGTTCAGCTCGAAAGTCTGACCGTAATTCTGGGCGCCGAGCTCGATACGCGCGACATCGCGCACGCGCGTCACCTGCCCGCCTGCCCCGCTGCCGGTCTTGATGACGATGTCGCCGAATTGCTCCGGCGTCGTCAGCAGGCCCTGGATATTGATCGTGTACTGAAACGCCTGCGTGCTGGGCGCGGGCGGCGAGCCCGTCTGCCCGGCGGTGACCGCCTGGCTCTGGCCTTTCACCGCGTTGATGACATCGGTCGGCGTCAGCCCGCGCGCCTTCAGCGCGTTCGGATCAAGCCAAAGCCGCATGGCGTAGGAACCGGCACCGAAGACCGCGACATTGCCTACACCGGGCAGACGCGCCAGCACATTGGTGATGTTGATGCCGGCATAGTTGCTCATATAGAGGCTGTCGTACTCACCCGTGGGCGAGGACAGCGTCACGATCTGCAGAATGGAGGTCGACTTCTGCTGCACGACGACGCCCTGCGCCTGCACCGAGGCCGGCAGCGAGGCCAGCGCGGCGGAGACGCGGTTCTGCACCAGAACCTGGGCGAAGTTCAGATCGGTGCCGATCTTGAAGGTCACCGTCAGCGTATAGGCACCGCTGCTGGTGGAGGAGGACTGCATATACAGCATGTCCTGCACACCATTGACCTGCTCCTCGATCGGCAGGGCGACGGTATCCATCAGCGTCTGGGCGCTTGCACCCGGATAGCTGGTCGTCACCTGCACGGTCGGCGGGACGACATTGGGATATTGCGCGATCGGCAGGCCCAGCATGGCCACAAGGCCGATCAGCACGATGACGATGGAGAGGACGTTCGCGAGAACCGGCCTCTCGATAAAGAATTTTGAGAACATGAGCGGTCGCCTATTCGGCGCTGTCTATGTCGGCAGTCACGGTCAAAGGCGGCGCGTTCTGCGGCGCCACCTTCTCGCCCGGGATCGCGCGCTGCAACCCATCGACGATGACCTTGTCGGTGGTCGCCAGACCCTTGTCGACCACCCGCAGCCCATCCACCAGCGTGCTGGTGGTGACGGATTTCTGCTGCACCTCGTTCTGGGCATCAACGACCAGGACGTAGGACCCGCCCTGGTCGGAGCCGATGGCCGTATCCGGCACCAGCATCGCGTTGGTGTCGACGCCGGCAGGCACCTGAACACGGACGAACATGCCCGGCAGCAGAGAGATATCGGTATTGGGCATCAGCGCGCGCGCCGTCAGCGTGCCGGTATCGGCATCGACCGTCGGCGCCACATAGTCGAGCTGGCCGACATGCGGATAGCCGGTCTCGGTCTGCAAACCGATGCCGACGGGGATGTTATGGACATCCTTCAGCGTCTTGCCCATGGCCTTCAGCCCAGCGCGGATACGCTGCACCACCGGCTCGCTGAGCGAGAAATAGACATAGATCGGCTTCACCTGAACGATGGTGGAAAGCTGCGTCTTTTCCCCGCCGGCTCCGACCATCTGGCCGACCGAAACGAGATGGGTGGAAACCTGACCGTCGAACGGCGCCTTCACCTGGGTATAGGAATAGTTGATGGCGGCCAGCTGCGTGCTGGCGATGGCATTGTCGACATCGGCCTGGGCCGCGTCCTGCTTCGCCTTGGCATTGTCGTAATCGGCCTGGGAATTGACGTTCTGCGTCCGCAGCTGGGCCTGACGGGCGAATTGCTGCTGGGCCTGAACCAGATTGGCGGCGGCCGCCGCCTGCTGCGCCTGCGCCTGCTGCAACTGCGCGAAATAGGGCGGCGGCTCGATGGTGAACAGCGTGCTGCCGCTTTTGACCATCGCGCCATCGGTATAGTTCTGGCTGTAGAGGAAGCCCTGGATACGCGCGACGAGATCGACCGAGTTCAGCGCCACGACATTGCCCGTGGTTTCCAGATGGCGGCGCACGTCATGGACGAGCGGCACGGCGACCGAGACCTCCGGCGGCGGGGGCGCCACATAGGTATTGCTTTTCTTGCAGGCCGACAGCCCGACGACCAGGGCCAGCGCCGAGACCGCGACACTCCGCTTAGCAACACCGTTTAACATCATGGTCTTATAACGATCTCTTCTGGGAATGACGCAGGCCGTTGTTCCGGTTCTAGAAGCTTTGCGCCGGCATCCGCAAGGCGGATTCAAGGACAGCGCGACCGGTTTCCCCTCAGTCTGACCGTTAACTTCACGCCTTTGCCATATGAAAGGGACGGCTGCCGCCGGCAGCCGTCCCTTTCACTATAAAAACCGTTCAGTTTTGATTGTTACTTCACCGGGATCATGACGCCAGCGGTCAATCCTCCGCATCCTCCGGCTCGGGATAAGCGGTCTGCTCCGCCTCCCGGCCCGCTGTTGTCTTGCTCCCGCGTGACCCGATGATCGGCAGCCTGTTCTTGAGTTCCAGCAGGCGGACGATGCGGCCGCCCATGCGGATCAATTCGACAAGCTGTGTCGTCTCCAGTTTCTGGATATCGGCCGACCATTTGGTGATGAGTTCCAGCAGATCGTGCATCTGCTGCATGCGTTGATAGGCGTGTTCCTCCGCCGGATTCGACCGCTCGTTCAGCAGCAGGTCGCGCAGGACAGAGAGTGTGGGATCCAGCTCCCGCTTGCGGCGCTCCTCGGCCAGAATGCGGACGATCTGCCACACATCCTCGGGCGTCGAGAAATGTTCGCGCCGGTCGCCCGGCAAATGCTGCAACCGTACCAGACGCCAGGACTGCAATTCCTTCAGCCCCATGGAGACATTGGAGCGCGAGAAACCCAACGCTTCGGCAATTTCATCGGCGGCCAGCGGCCGGGCGGAGAGGAACAGCAGGGCATAAATCTGTCCAACCGTCCGGTTGATGCCCCACCGGCTGCCCATTTCACCGAAATGCAGAACGAAGGCCTGGCTTACTGGAGAGAGTTCCAACTAACGCACTTTCAGCAATTTCAGAGATTTACAGTCATAGAGCAAAGATGGGCCGATACCAAAGGCGCGATCATGGTCACACGACATCGGCGGGGGCCAGCCGACAAGCCCCTGCCGCGTCGATCTCGATCTGCAAGGTCGCATGACCGATCCGAAAGCGTTTCTGCAATTGCTCGCAAGTGCTGCGCAGGAAACCATCCCCCGGATGGGCGCCGGGGATAACAAGATGGCCGGTCAGCGCCGTTTCCGTCGTGCTCATGGCCCAGATATGGAGGTCGTGCACCTCCGTCACGCCGGGCAGCGCTTCCAGATAGCCGCGCACGGCCGCCGCATCCATCCCCTCGGGCACGGCGTCGAGCGACATGCCGACGGATTGCCGCAGCAGACCCCATGTGCCGGCGACGATCACGACCGAGATGACGATCGAGATGGCGGGGTCCAACCGGTTCCAGCCGGTGAAGCTGATGACCAGCGCCGCGACGACCACCCCGACCGAGACCAGGGCATCGGCCAGCATGTGCTGGAACGCGCCTTTGATATTGAGGTCGTCCTTCGCGCCGGACATGAACAGCCAAGCGGTGAAGCCGTTGATGGCGATGCCGATCAGCGCCACGATCATCACCGTGCCGCCTGCGACGGGTGCTGGATCGATCAGCCGCTCTACCGCTTCCAGCAGAATGGCGCCGGTCGCCACCAGCAGCAGCACGCCATTGCTGAGCGCAGCCAGAATGGTCGAGCGCCCCAGCCCATAGGTATAGCGTGCGCTGGGCGCACGGCGGGCGAGCACGGTCGCGAGCCAGGCAGCGGCCAGGCCGAGCACATCTGTCAGGTTATGGGCACCGTCGGCGATCAGCGCCACCGAATGGCCGATAAGACCGTAGAAAACTTCCGCGAATACGAAGCCGACATTGAGGATGATGCCGATCAGGAAGGCGCGGCCGAAATTCGCCGGAGCGTGAACATGCCCGCCGCTGCCGTGGGAATGGCCGGCATGGGAATGCCCGGCATGACTGTGGTCAGCGTGGTCTTGCCCATCATCGTGGTCGTGGTCGTGCTCATGATCGTGGCCGTGATCTGCGCCTGGTTCATGGTCATGGTCATGGTCGTGACCGCTATGCGCGTGAGCGCCACTCATGACCGGACGCCCACGCGGCTAGGAGACAATGCTTTCCCTTGCGCGAAACCCTGGTCTTGCCCAAAAGACCGGCAAGATGAGAAGTCGGATCCCATGTTGAAGCTGCGCGTGATTCCCTGCCTGGACGTGAAGGACGGGCGGGTGGTGAAAGGTGTCAATTTCGTTTCTCTCCGTGACGCTGGCGACCCTGTCGAGCAGGCGGCGCTCTATGATGCCGCCGGGGCGGATGAGCTTACTTTTTTGGACATTACCGCAAGCCACGAAAATCGCGATACGATCCTCGATGTCGTTTCGAAGACTGCGGAGCGCATTTTCCTGCCTCTGACGGTGGGCGGCGGCATTCGCTCCACCGCCGATATGCGGCGTTTGCTGCTGGCCGGGGCCGATAAATGCAGCATCAACTCCGCTGCGATCACGCGCCCTGAACTGGTCAGCGAGGCGGCGGAGAAATTCGGCAATCAATGCGTCGTCGTGGCGGTCGATGCCCGCACCTCCGGGCCCGGGCGCTGGGAGGTCTATAGCCATGGCGGGCGCACGCCCACCGGGCTGGACGCCGTCGCCTGGTGCCAGCGCATGGCCATCATGGGCGCGGGTGAAATTCTGCTGACCAGCATGGACCGCGACGGTACCGGCCGCGGCTTCGATCTGGACCTGCTGCGCGCCGTCTGCAGCTCCGTCACCATCCCGGTCGTGGCATCGGGCGGCGTCGGTAGCCTGCGCCATTTCGTCGAAGGGGCCCAGGCTGGTGCCACCGGTCTGCTCGCCGCCAGCGTCTTTCATTTCGGCCAATTCACGATCGCCGAGGTTAAACAAGCTTTGGCAGATGCCCAATTGCCTGTGCGTCTGCCCCGCCTGCTCCAAGGATCCGAGATAAATGGCTAAATCCGACAAGCCCGCCCTGTCGAGCCGCAAGGTTAAGGGCGACAAGCTGAAAGCTAACAAAAAGACGACAGCGAAGCGCATCGCATCGCGCGCCGTTCCGGCCGAACGCGGCCGCGACGCCGCCGTGCTGGACCGGCTGTGGGACACGATCGAGAGCCGTCGTAATGCCGACCCTTCCGCCAGCCATTCCGCGCGTCTGATGTCACGCGGGACGGCCAAAATCGCCCAGAAGTTCGGCGAGGAAGCGGTGGAATGCCTGATCGAGGCGGTGCGCGGCGAGAGCAAAGCCGCCCTGGTCGCGGAAAGTGCCGATGTGCTGTATCATCTCCTGGTTCTGTGGGTGGACGCCGATGTCCGCCCGGATGCGGTCTGGGCCGAACTCACCCGCCGCGAAGGGGTGAGCGGCATCGCCGAAAAGGCCTCCCGCCTGCGCGCGCTGCGCGTTTCCCAAGATGTGGAGACGAAAAAAATCCCATGACCTTGACCCGTTTCTCGGTTCCGCCTCTCTCCACCGTCACCCGCCATCTGGCGGGCGTGGCCCATGGCCGGATTGCCCCGGACCTGGTGATCCGCGACGCACGCATCCTCTCGACCTATTCCGAGCGGATCATCCCGAACCGGGAAATCTGGGTTGCCCAGGGCCGAATCGCCGCCGTGAAACCCGCCGACAGCTGGCGCGGCGAGGGTGCCGCGCTTTATGACGCGGCGGGGGGCATTCTGGCGCCGGGTCTGGTCGACAGCCACGTCCATATCGAAAGCAGCCTGATCACGGCCTGCGCCTATGCCGAAGCCGCGCTGCTGAACGGCGTCACCACGATTTTCTGCGACAGCCATGAGATCGGCAATGTGCTGGACCGCGACGGCGTCGAATGGATGCTGGAAGACGCGCGCGCGGCACCTTTGAACATCTTCCTGACAGTGCCGAGCACGGTGCCCGCGACCGCACCCGAATTCGAGACCGCCGGCGGCGATCTGACGCCCGAGAAGATCGGCGCCATTTTCGACGCCTGGCCGGAAGCGGCGGCGCTCGGCGAGAAAATGGATTTCGTCCATGTCGTGATGGGCGACGCGCGCAGCCACGCGATCATCGCCGAAGCCTTGAAGCGCGGCCGGCCCGTCAGTGGCCATTGCTACGGCCGGGAATTCGTCGCCGCCTATGCGGCGAGCGGTGTCACCGACACGCATGAGGCGATCGACCGTGAGATCGCGAATGATTTCCTGGAAGCCGGCCTTTGGGTCTTTCTGCGCGGCGGGCCGCCGACGACGCCCTGGCATTCGCTGCCCCAGGCGATCAAGGCCGTGACGGAATTGGGGGCCTCGGCCAAGCGCGTCTGCATCTGCACCGATGACCGCGAGGCCGATGATCTGGCCATGTTCGGGCTCGATTGGGTCGCGCGCGAAGCGGTGCGCGCCGGTGTCAGCCGTGAGACCGCCTGGTCCATGGGTTCCCTGCACGGCGCCACGCGCTACGGCATGGACGGCGAATTCGGCGCTCTCGGCCATAGCCGCCGCGCCGATATCGTTCTCCTCAACGATGCTCTGGAGCCGCAGAGCACTTGGTACGGCGGCGTGCTGGCGGTCGATCAGCGGCGCATCACGCCGGCGCTGGAAGCGCAGCTTGAAAGCGAGCGCTACGTCTATCCGAAGCGCGCCTATGAGACGGTGACGGTGCCGGACGGGCTGGTGCTGACACCGGCGCTGCCCAGCGAGCCGGTCACCGTCAATACGGTGAAGACCGAGCTGCCGGGCATCGTGCTCATTCACGAACAGGTGGCGATAGACCCGGCCGACGGCGATTGGCCCGCCCAGTTCGACAAGCACGGCCTGTGCTTCGCTGCTGTGGTCGAACGGCACGGCAAATCCGCCGGCAATGTCGGCCTGGGGCTGCTGAAGGATTTCGGCCTGAACAATGGCGCGGTCGCCAGCAGCGTCGGTCATGACGCGCATAACATCATCGTCGCCGGCCGCACCGAGGCCGATATGCAGGTCGCCCTCGCTGCCGTGCGGGAAAGCCAGGGCGGGATAGTGGTGGTGAAGGACGGGGTGGTCGTCGCCCGTGTCGATCTGCCGATCGCGGGCCTGCTGTCGGACAAGCGCGTGAGCGTGGTCGCCGAGGAAGCGGCCGCGATGAAAGCCGCCTGGGCCGAGCTTGGCTGCACCCTGCCCTTCATGGGTTTCAATCTGGTACCGCTGGCAGTGATCCCCGAAATCCGCCTGACCGATAAGGGTCTGGTCACCGTGCCGGGCATGGAGGTTCTGTCGCTGTTCGAGCCTATGCGGTCGGGCGCAAACGCCTAACCCCGCGATCACGGCGACATATATGTTTTAGTATTGCAATGGATGACTGATTGAGGATATAAATTGCTCAAAGGAGCAATTCATATGGTCCATACTCGCTCGATGTATCACTTCGCAGAAGTCCAGCAGCCTTTCCTCTACGACGATCCGGCCATCGATATGGCTTCCGCGAAGGATTATGCGGGCTTGTATCGTGCGACGCCGCTGGAACGCATCGCCATGATCAAGCAGGGCCTGCCCGCCACCGATGCCAAGCTTATCCTGGATGAACTCGGTATCGAACAAGGGTTTGGGCTGAAGGCACTCAACCTGTCTGTCGCGACGGTGAACAAAAAGGCCAAGCAGGGCGAACGCCTGGCCCCGGATGAAAGCGAACGCGTCATCGGCCTCGGTAAGCTCATCGGCCAATTGGAAGTGATCATTACCGAATCAGGAGACGGTTCGGATTTCGATGCGCTCGGCTGGATGGGGCGTTGGCTGACCAGCCCGGTACCGGCTTTGGGGCATATTTGCCCGGCCGATCTGATCGGCACCATGGAAGGCCAGGCCATGGTCGCCACCCTTCTCGCCCAAATTCAGAGCGGCGCCTACGCTTGAGCCGCTCTGTCTGGCGGATCGCGGCCGATACGCCGTCCTATCAGGCG
Organism: Acidisoma cellulosilyticum; assembly: GCF_020621385.1. Classification (GTDB taxonomy): domain Bacteria; phylum Pseudomonadota; class Alphaproteobacteria; order Acetobacterales; family Acetobacteraceae; genus Acidisoma; species Acidisoma cellulosilyticum. The sequence continues at coordinate 260,445 of NZ_JAESVA010000002.1, forward strand.
CATGACCTTTCCGGGACGGGCGCCAAAATCTGCGGTGGCCGGTGGAACGCGCCGGGGCTGGCCGTCATTTATACCTCTGAAAATCGCGCGCTCGCTTGCCTGGAGACCATCGTGCATCTCAACAGCGGCGGATTGCCGCTGAACCGCTATCTGGTGGAGATCACGATACCCGACGCCATATGGGATCTGGCGGAGCGTCCGACTGCCGCTGATCTAGCGATTGGATGGGAGGCGGAGCCGCCCGGACAGGTCAGCATCGCCTTCGGCTCGGATTGGCTGAAAGCCGGTCGGTCCGCTTTGCTGATCCTGCCGTCCGTGATCGTGCCGGATGAGACGACGATCCTCATCAACCCCGAGCACCCCGATAGCGGTACTGTCACTGCCGTGAAGCGCCGGCGCTGGCTTTACGACCCGCGGGTCAGACGATCCCCGGCCCAGCCTTCCGGCACTTAAGCTACTTCTTGACCAGCACCATGGTAGCCGCGAGGACCGGCAGAACCGGGAAGGTCATGCTCGTGCCGGAGGGTGCCGCCGCGAAAGCCCGCGCACGGCTGTCGAAATCCGTCTGCCGCATGTGCGGATAAGGGAAGTCGCCGCAGACGCCACCGCCCAAGGCAAGACAGAGACCAAATCCGCCGCGTGATATCCATCGCTGCCGGTCAGCCGCGAGCGAAAAGCAGGCTGCCGCCACGACCAGCATCGGAATCAGGAAATAGCGGTCGCCACTTCCCGGCGATGCCAGGGCAGCCCAGGCCGACGCGCCGCTGACGACCGGGCTGACCAGCGCCGCCGCAAAGACAAGCCCGCCGAACAAGGCGAAGCGACGAAACAACGACCCGCCGCGCCACCACGCGAGCCCGATCAGGATCGTCAGCGCGGCCGCGATCGCCAGGGCAAGGCTGTCACGGCCCCAGAAAGCCGAATGGTCGAGCCGCACCATGACGCGTGACCCCAGAAACAAGCCGTAGACGAGCTTCGCCGTCAGGATATGGGCCAGATTGATCAGGCTGGCGCCAAGCCTGAGGGTCGGATGCCTTTGCGCCAGACTGAGCAGCAAAGCCGTCAATTGCGCGCAGGCTGCGGCCAGCACCAGCCCGAGGCGCAACAAGCGCCCAGCACGCCTGTCCTGCCACCAGCTCCATACCGCAATGGGCGCAAGCATGAGGCATAAAGGGCCGCTAAGCCCCGACAGGATCAGAGCCAGCCCATCGGCGACAAAGCCGGCTAAGCCGCGCGGCCTTGTGCTGACCACCACAAGAAAGGCCAGGATCGCCAGATACCATTGGCTATTCGTAAGATTACCGAAGGTCTCGAAACTGTCCGGCAAACCAAGATAGACGATCGCGAAGACCAGGCGCGACCAGTAGTTCGGCCAGGCCGCGTCGAACCGCCGGGACAGCAGCAACAAGGGCGGCAGCACTTGAACGATGAGGGCGAGGCCCGCGAAGACGGTCGGGGCCCAAAGCAACGGCATGGGTTGCACGGCAAGGCCGCCCAATCGGGAGAAGGTCTGCAGATATCCCGTATGCGGAACGACAAGGCAGCGAATGCCCAGGGTATAGGCGTCCGGATACCAGTTCCAACCGTCCTCGGCCCAGAAGGTCGCGTGGAGAATGCCGCCCGGATGACGCAGGAACAGGAGGAGCAGAAAGGCAGCGCCTAGCAAAGGCAGCGGCATCCTGCCGATGCTCTTCAGCCGAAGACTGGCACTAGCCGTCGCGGTTGCAGCAAGCCCCATCGACATCCTTCGAGCGGACCCGACGGAGCTTGGATGCTCGCTGATCGGACAAGGCCGATCAGATAAACAAAGGCCAATGAAGCCAGCAATCGGAATTTAGACGAAACGACTATTTTCGACGTCGAAAATGATCAGACCCGAGCCGCTATAGCAATGACCCCTGCCGCGCCGTGCTGCGCTTGCGTGCGGCTTTCGGCGCCACCGATTTGCCCGCCGCGTCCTCGCCGGCGGTCGCGCCGACGGCACCATCGGCAAACCGCAGCGTCACGGCATCGCCCGCCGCGAGAGCCGCCGCGCGCGTCACCGGCTGACCGCCGGCGTCGGAGACGAGCGCGAAACCGCGCTCCAAAACCGCCTGATAGGAGACGGATTGCAGCCGGGCCGACAGGCCTTCCAACCGGGCCCGCGCTTCCCTTTGCCCGGACAGGACCGGCGCCGGGGAAAGGCGCGCACTGATCCGCGCCTCGGTTTGGCGGAGGACGGAAATCCGATGGCGCAGCCCGGTCGGCAAGCCCTGAACCGAGAGCGTCAGCGCATTGCGCCGCAGGATCAGCAATTGCGGCAGGCCGAGCGCAAGCCGTCTGCCTTCCTCCATCAGCCGCGACCGCAGACCGTCCAGCCAGACGCGGGGATGGGGCAGCCGCTCCGCCGCGTGACGCCATTCGGCCCGGCGCATGCGCAGCAGATTGTCGGGTGCCAGCGCCAAGCGCTCCGCCCGGTCATCGAGCCGGAGTCGCGCCTGACCCAGAAGCCCCGCGATATCCGGCAGACCGCGGGCCGCGCCCGTCACGCGTAGCCGGCTTTCCCCCATCAGCCGCGCGACGGAGGCGGTCAGACGCCCGCTTTTCTGGGTCAGATCGCCGAGCAGTTCCAGCCGCGACGGCACGGCCATTTCCGCCGCCGCCGTCGGGGTCGGCGCGCGACGGTCGGACACGAAGTCGATCAACGTCGTATCGGTCTCATGCCCGACGGCCGAGATCAGCGGGATGGTGCAGGCCGCCACCGCCCGCAGCACGCCCTCATCGTTGAAGGCCATCAGGTCTTCCAGACTGCCGCCGCCGCGCGCGACGATCAGCACGTCCGGCCGGGGTATAGGGCCATCCGCCGGGATCGCCGAGAAACCCCTGATCGCGGCGGCGATCTTCTCGGCTGAGCCCTCGCCCTGGACCGCGACCGGCCAGAGCAGGATATCGCGCGGAAACCGGCGGGCGATGGTGGTGCGGATATCCTGGAGCACCGCGCCCTGCGGGCTGGTCACGACGCCCACCAGACGCGGCAGCATGGGGATCGGCCGTTTCAGCGACTCGGCGAACAGCCCTTCCTCGGCCAGCCTGACCCGCAGCATTTCGATCTTGGCCAGCAGCGCGCCGGCGCCCGCGAATTCCATTTTCTCGACGATGAGCTGATAGGAGGAGCGCTCACCGTACGCCGTCACCCGCCCGGTCGCGATGACTTCGATCCCGTTCTCAGGCACCAGGCCGAGACGCGAGACCGAACCTTTCCAGACGATACCGGCGATCTTCCCGGCCTCATCCTTCAGCGAAAAATAGATATGGCCGGAGGGATAGCGCTTCATCTCTGTCACCTCTCCGCGCACGCGGACGCGGCTGAAGGCGCCCTCCAGCGTGCGTTTCACGGCGGAGGAGATTTCACTGACCGAATATTCGGGGATATTCGACGGAGCGGGAGCGTCTAGCGTGTCGGCCATGGGCATAGACTATGCTAGAGCCGCCCGGGTTTGAAGCAGCGGCGGAGCAAGGTGATGCGCGTTTTGGTGGTGGGGTCCGGCGGACGGGAGCATGCGCTGGTCCGCGCGATCGCGAAGAGCCCGCTGGTGACCGAGCTTTTCTGTGCCCCCGGCAACCCCGGAATCGCCAAACTCGCCAAGCTCGTGCCGATCCCGGTGACTGAAATTGAGGCGCTTGCCCGTTTCGCCGCCAATAACGCGATCGACCTCGTCGTGCCGGGGCCGGAAGCGCCGCTGGTCGCGGGCCTGTCCGATCGCCTGCATGAGCAGGGCATCCGATGCGCGGGGCCGAGCCAGGCGGCCGCCCAATTGGAGGGTAGCAAGCAGTTCACCAAGGAAGTGGCGGATGCCGCCGGCATCCCGACCGCACGCTGGGAAGCCTTCACCGATACCCAGTCGGCGCTCGATTTCATCCACCGCCGCGGTGTGCCGATCGTGGTGAAGGCCGACGGCCTCGCCGCCGGCAAGGGCGTGGTCGTCGCGCAGACGGTCGCGGAAGCCGAGCAAGCCGTCATTGCCTGCCTGCGCGAGGGCAGTTTCGGCGCGGCCGGGGCCCGCGTCGTCATCGAGGAATGCCTGGAAGGGCCTGAGGTTTCGGTCTTCGCGCTCTGCGACGGATCGGACGCGATCTTCATCGGCGCCGCGCGCGACCATAAGCGTGTCGGCGACGGCGATACCGGCCCCAATACCGGCGGCATGGGCGCCATCGCGCCGCCACCCGGCTTCACGCATGAGCTGCGCGACAGCGTAATGGAGCACATCATCCGCCCGACGCTGCGTGAAATGGAACGTCGCGGCACACCCTTCCGTGGTATCCTGTTCGCCGGACTGATGCTGACGGAAGACGGTCCCAAGCTGATCGAATATAATGTCCGCTTCGGCGACCCGGAGGCCGAAACGCTGCTGCCGCTGCTGGACAGCGACATCGTGCCGGCGCTGCTCGCCGTCTGTGACGGTGGGATCGCTCATGTCGCGCCGCGGTGGCGTGCCGAAGCCTCGGTCTCCGTCGTGGTCGCGGCCCGCGGCTACCCCGCTGCCTATGAGCGCGGCAGTGAGATCAAGGGACTGGAGACGGCGCCGAGCGATGTCGAGGTGATGATCTTCCAGGCCGGAACCAAGGGTGACGGCGACCGCGTCCTGGCCGATGGCGGGCGTGTACTGGTGGTGAATGCAACGGCGCCGACGCTCGCGGGCGCCAGAAGCCGCGCTTATCAGACGGTGGATCGGATCGACTGGCCTGAGGGTTTCTGCCGCCGCGATATCGGCGCGCATTTCACCTGACACGCAGGGGTGAGAGAGAAGCCTCACGCATAAATCGCGTTTTCGGTGGCAAAGCACTTGCATTGAGTGTGCCGGTTATGAAAACGTGATCACATTGCAAACCGGGAGACTTCTCTCACATGCCCTCTGAAGTACTGAGTGACGCCCCCGCAGCGATCACGACGCCGACCCGGTCGACCGCCCCTGCCCGCCACCTGATTGAAGTCGTCGGCGTTGAAAAGATCTTCGGCGATGTGGCCACCGGCCACCGCGCGCTGGAAGCGATCAATGTTCTGATCGAAGAAAAGGAATTCTTCACGCTGCTTGGCCCGTCGGGCTGCGGCAAGACCACCCTGCTGCGCATGATCGCCGGTTTTGAACATCCGACGACCGGCGAAATCCGGTTGCAGGGCCGCGATGTGGCCAGCCTGCCGCCGCGCGAACGGCCGGTGAATATGGTCTTCCAGAACTACGCCCTGTTTCCGCATCTGACGGTCTCGCAGAACGTCGCCTTCGGGCTGGAGATGCTGCGCTGGAAAAAGCCCGACATCACCGCCCGTGTGCAGGAAACCCTGTCGCTGGTGAAGCTCTCCCATTTCGCGAACCGCAAGCCGGCGCAGCTTTCCGGCGGCCAGCAGCAGCGCGTGGCACTCGCCCGCGCGCTGGCGCCGCGTCCGCAGGTGCTGCTGTTGGATGAGCCGCTCTCCGCGCTCGATTTGAAGCTGCGCAAGGAAATGCAGTTCGAGCTGAAGCGCCTGCAACGGGAGACCGGCATCACCTTCATTCTGGTGACGCATGATCAGGAGGAGGCGTTGGCCATGTCCGACCGGATCGCGGTCATGAATACCGGCCGCGTGCAGCAGATCGGCACGCCGGAAGAAATCTACGATCATCCCACCAACCGCTTCGTCGCGGACTTCATCGGTGAGGCCAATCTCATTCCGGGCGAAAGCCTCGGTCGTCGGTCCGACGCCGTTATCGCCATCCGCCCCGAGCGGATCGAGATTGCCGGCCCTGGCGTGACCCCGCGTATCACCGGCGTCGTCGACAATGCCACCTTCCTCGGCTCCGACACGCTGATGGAAATCATCGTTCCGGGCATCCGCTTGCGCGCCCGTATTCGCGGGGCTGCGAAACTGCCGCAGGGCAAGGAGGTCGGCCTCGTCTGGGAAACGGAGGCCGAACGCGAGCTGTTGGATTGATGCCATCATGCTGAACAAACGCTCGGCCTATTGGCTCATCCTGCCCGCGGTCCTGGTCATCGGGATATTCGGGGCCATTCCGCTTCTGATTTCTCTCGTCTATTCCTTCATGTCCGCCAATCCTTATGGCGGCGTGCAGGCGCCAATGACGTTCGGCGCCTATGTGCAGATGCTGTACGACCAGGATTTCGACGGCAGTCTGATTTTCATGCCGGATTATTTCTGGATCGCCTTCCGCTCGCTGTATCTTGCGCTGGCAACGACGATCCTCAGCCTGCTCGTCGGCTTCCCGGTCGCCTGGTATATCGTCTGCCAGTCACCGACCCGGCGGAAGATTCTGCTGACCCTGGTATCGCTGCCCTTCTGGATCAATACGCTGATCCGCACCTATTGCTGGATTTTGATTCTGCGCGACGAGGGGCTGGCGAATAAGCTGTTCGGCTGGCTGGGTTTCATTTCACATCCGCTGCCGCTGCTCTACAACCAGGGCTCGGTTCTTCTCGGTCTCGTCTATACCTTCCTGCCCTTCATGGTCCTGCCGATCTATGCGACCCTCGAGCGGCTCGACCCGCGTCTGATCGAAGCGTCCTATGATCTCTATGCCAATCGCTACCAACTATTCCGCCGCGTGATCTGGCCCTTGACCAAGCCCGGTATCGCCGCCGGCACGGTGCTGGTCTTCGCACCGGCCTTGGGCTCGTTCCTGCAGCCTGATCTTCTCGGCGGCGGCAAGCAGCTTCTGATCGGCAGTCTGATCGAGATGCAGTTCACCTCCTCCCGCAACTGGCCCTTCGGCGCGGCGCTCTCCATGCTCGTGACCTTCGCGGTCATTCTTTCTCTCGCCTGGCAGCGTTGGCGTTCCAAACGCGCGGCCAGAGCACAGGCAGCGTGAGGGCCGAACCGATGATGACCACTGCTGCACGCCGCAAAATCCGCCCCTTCGACTGGCGGCATAATCCGGGCTTCGGTATTTTCAGCCTGGCCGTGATGAGCTTCCTGTACCTGCCGCTCGTCATCCTTGTCGTCTATTCCTTCAACGCCAATCGCTTCGTCACCGTCTGGACCGGCTTCAGCCTGCATTGGTTCACGCGTGTCGCGAATAACGGCGATATCCGCCACGCCGCCTGGGTTTCCGTCCTCGTCGGCGTGCTCGCCACGATCTGCTCGACCGCCATCGCCATCGCCGCCGCACTGGGCTTCGAGCGCGGTGGCCGCTTCAAGGGCGAGGCCGCCGCCAATAGCCTTGTCATGATGCCGCTCGTGGTGCCGGAAATCGTCACCGCCATCACGACGCTGATCTTCTTTTCCTCGATCGGCTTTCATTTCGGCGTGCTGAACCTTGTTCTGGCGCATACCGTGTTCTGCGTGCCCTTCGCCATGCTGCCCATTCAGGCGCGCCTGAACACGATCGGCACGGCCTATGAGGACGCCGGGCGCGATCTATACGGCGGCGAATGGCGCATCTTCATGCGCATCACGCTGCCCTTGATGGTGCCCGGCATCATGGCCGGCGCCATCCTGGCCTTTGTTACCTCGCTGGATGACTTCCTCATCAGTTTCATGGTGAGCAGCGCCGGCACGACCACGCTTCCCGTCTATGTCTATGGCATGATGCGCCTGGGCGTGACGCCGGAGGTGAATGCGATCTCGACCATCCTGCTGGTGATTTCGGCCGCGCTTGCGCTGGTCGCTTTCCTCATCAGCCGGCCCAACGAGGCAGGAGCCGCCGCCGGCACCGCCGCCGCGGCTGCCACGGCGACTACCTGAACCCCACCCGTCCATACCGGAGGAAGTTTCGATGAGCCTGAAGACTGCCCTTATGGCTTTTGGCCTGGGCGCCGCCACTCTGGCGGCCGCGCCCTTGGCCCAGCCGGCCCATGCCGCCGATGCGGGGGTTCTGCATATCTTCAACTGGACCGACTATACGGCCCCGGACCTGCTGAAGAAGTTCACGGCCGAAACCGGCATCAAGGTCACGCTCGATACCTATGATTCGAACGAGACCCTGCTCGCCAAGCTCAAGGCCGGCACCACGGGCTATGACCTTGTCATCGTCTCCGATGACTTCGTGAAGATCTTCGTCAGCCAGAATCTGCTGGAAAAGGTCGACGCCAGCACGATGTCGAATTTCGGCAATCTTGAGCCGCGCTGGAAGACCCGCTTCTGGGATCCGACGGCGGAATATACCGTTCCCTGGCAGTGGGGCACGACCTCCTTCACCTATGACACCAAGGTCTATCCCCAGCCGGTCGATAGCCTGGGCACCCTGTTCAAGCCGCCGGCGGTCTTCAAGGGCCAGGTCGGCATGTTCGGCTCGCCGAGCGAGGTCATCAATCTGGCCCTGCTTTATCTCGGCTATCCGCCCTGCGACACCGACCCCGCGCATCTGAAGGAAACGCTTGCCCTTCTCCAGGCGCAGAAGCCCTTCGTGAAGCTGTATAATTCCGACGGTATCATCGACCGCCTGACGGCCGGCGAAGTGACGATGAGCGAGCAATGGTCGGGTGACGCCATGCGCGCCCGCCAGGCCAAGGCCTCGCTGCACTATGTCTATGCCAAGGAAGGCGGCGCAGGCTGGATGGACAATCTTGCCATTCCCGTCGGCGCGCCGGACGTGGACAATGCCAAGAAGTTCATCAACTTCATGATGGACCCGCAGAACGCCGCCATCGAAAGCAATTTCGCGGGCTATCAGAACGGCGTTGCCGGTTCCAACAAGTATCTGCTGCCGGCCATGGCGACGGCGCCGGAATTCAACCCGCCGGCAGATTACAAAATCGTCTTCTCGCCGGGCTGCGACGCCAAGGCGACCAAGGACTTCGACCGCATCTGGACCTTGATCCGGAAATAAACGACAACTCCCCCCAGCTTGCTGGGGGGAGTCTTTCTTCGTGGATATTATCTTTTCGCCTGATCACGCGCTGCATCAGAGCCCCGGCGAGCTGAATTCCGGCGAATTTGTCCCCGCCTTCGAAAAACCCGAACGCGCCGAGATCATCCTGAGCCGTGCGAAGGCCGTGGATCTCGGCCCCGTCATTGCCCCCGATCCCTTTCCGGCCGAGCATCTGACGCGCATCCATGATCCCCGCATGCTGGACTTGCTGCGCACAGGTGCGGCCGAATGGGCGGCGCAGGGACGCCAGGGCGGCGCCTTTCCCTTCACCTTCTTCACCCGTGGCTTCCGCGCCGATCGCGTGCCGCAGACGCTGGAAGGCCGCCTCGCCTGGTTCTGTTTCGATGCCGGAACCCCGCTGACGGCCACGAGCTGGCAGGCGATCGAAAGCTCGGCCCATGTCGCGCTGACCGGTGCCGCCGCCATCGCCCAAGGCAAGCGGTCCATCTTCTCGCTATGCCGGCCGCCCGGCCATCATGCCGGGTCCGACCACTACGGCGGCTATTGCTTCATCAACAATGTCGCCGTCGCCGCGCAATATCTGCTGGATCAGGGTGCCAAGCGCGTCGCGATCCTGGACGTCGATTACCATCACGGCAACGGCACGCAGCAGATTTTCTATCAGCGGAACGATGTGCTGCTGGTCAATATCCATGCGACGCCGGACCAGGAATATCCCTATCTGCTGGGCTTCGCCGATGAGCCGGGGGCCGGCGCGGGCGAAGGCTTCAACCTCAACCTGCCGCTGCCCTGGGGCACGGATTGGGCCGGATGGAGCGCAGCGCTTGAGGCGGGCTGCCAGCGCGTGGCGGAGTACGCGCCCGACGTGCTGCTGATCTCCCTCGGCGTCGATACCTATATCAAAGACCCGATTTCCCAGTTCAAACTGGACCACGCGCATTTCACGCTGATGGGCGAGCGTATCGCCAAGCTTGGCCTGCCGACCCAATTCATCATGGAAGGCGGCTATGCGGTGGCAGAAATCGGCGTCAATGCCGTCAATGTTCTGACCGGTTTCGAGGGGCGCTGAGGCCAGCATGAAAGACCCCCACCGTCCCCGCATCCCGTTGATCGCGCTTTGGCGCATTCCGGCCGTGATCGCGCTCGTGACCTGCGCGATCGTCAGTCGCATGGCGCTGGGGGCGACGGGGCCGGTTGACCTGCCCGGCGGTGGCGCGCCGGCGCTGCAGGAACTTGCTGCCGCCATGGTGGTCTGCGGGTCCGGCGGCGATGGCACTGAGACGACCGAGCCCGCCCATCACGGCTTTGCCCTTGATTCGCGATTGCTGCTCGATATCGCGGAAGCCATTTATGTATTGCCGCCCGTGGGCGTCGCCAAGACCCCTGCCCCGCAGGCCGACGCCGTAGCGGCGGCGACCCTGCCCACCGCCACGGCTTTGCCGCCACCGCCGCGCTGCGTCCGGCGTGATTCCGCCAAAACCTAAGCCGAGCCTCTGCCGACGACAGCATGGCTAGCCTTCCTGCGGCCCAGGATCAGGATGTGCGTGACCGCGCGAGCGCCCGGCGGCCGATGCTGGCCGCAAAAAGCGGCGTTTCGCGACGATTGTGATCGCCGCTGGCCGCCTGGCGCGCGGCGGCGGCCTGTTCGAAGGTCTGGCCTTGCTCGGCAATGAAGGCCAAGAACGCATCCGTCGGATGCGACGTCACCCGGTTCGTGTAGCGGGTCTTCCCATCGCCTGCGTCTTCCGCAATCAGCTCCCACACCACATTGACCTGGGTGCGGCCGATGGCGGTGAAGACATCCGACATCGAATTCATCCGCACATAGTCAGGACGTTGAACTTCGGCAACATAGTGCTGAACCACCAGCCCCTTGCCGATCATCTCGACATTGATGGACATGCGCCTGCCGTCGTCGGTTGTGGTAACACCGGCCGCGATATGGTCGGGCGGACAGCAGCGCTGATATTCGGCTTCAGGCAAGGTAAACAGCCAGTCCGCGATGTCGATCCGGGCAAGGGGCAGATCGATCTCGGCTGTAAAAGCCGATTGGGACAGGACAAGCTCCGTCAACGCGGTCGACATGGAAAGAATGCTCCTGCATTTCCGGTGAAGCCAGGGTTTGGGTAAAGAGCCCGTCCCGTGGCACTGGCCGGAGTATTGGCGGCCTCGGCCCTTCTGATAAGGCAGGGATTGCGAGGAATGGTTTTGCGCGGATGGCAAAGATGACGGGCGTCAAATTCGCCGAGCATATGGCGGTCTTCATGGAAACCGCGCGGGCGGGCAGTTTTTCGGCCGCCGCGCGCAGAGCGGGCCTGACGCCCTCCGCCGTCATGCGCCAGATCGATGCGCTGGAAGCCGATCTCGGCCTGCCGCTTTTCATCCGCTCTACCCGCGCGCTGGCACTGACGGATGCCGGGGAGCGGCTTTTCGCCCGCGGCCAGCCGTTGCTGGATGCGCTTGCCGATACCCATGCCGAGGTTTCCGGGCTGGACGGAGCGGTTTCCGGCGTGCTGCGCATCGCCTGCTTCCCGACCTTCGGCAAGCGCTACGTGATTCCGGTGCTGGAGCGGTTGATGCGCGACTATCCGGCCCTGACCGTCGAGCTTGACCTGACCGAGCGGCTGGCCGACCCGGTGGTTGACCGCTTGGACGCTGTCATCCGCATGGGCGATCTGCCCAACAGCACTTTGATCGCGACGCGCCTTGCGCCGGAACGGCGCCTATTGGTCGCGAGCCCCGATTATTTCCGGCAATTCGGGCCGCCCGATGCAACGAAAGGCTTCGCCGGCCAAAGGCTGCTCGACAAGATCCACGGCGCCGATCTGCTGCGCTGGACCTATGTGCTCGGCCATCCGGCGGCGGAGGAGCGCGACGCCAAGTTGGCCTTCCGCTCGGATGATTTTGAGGCTCTGCGCGCGGCGGCTCTTGCCGGCATGGGCATCGCCTTCCTGCCAAGCTGGGTGGTGGGGCCTGACGTGCGCAGCGGCGCCTTGGTTCGGCTTGCCTGGAAGAATGAGACCTGGAATGCGCAGCCCGGCGCCATCCATCTGCTTCGCGCCTTGCCTCAGCCGCCAGGCAAGCTGCGACTATTCGTTGAGGCGTTGCGCGCCGTGATTGGAAAGCCCGCCTGCTGGGAGGTCTAATGGGGCTAAGTCTGAGATATCAGTTAACGTTTTCTTGATCAGAGACTGATTGACGAGGAAATCAATGATCGGCAATTTGCCGAAAATTCGAGGGTGTCTGATGTCCCAATCGTTGACTAAGCCGATCGATCAGCTTGGCTATTGGCTTTATCAAGTCTCCAATCAAGTCACGATATGTATTTCCCAAAAGCTGGCTGAGCTTGATGTCATCCCTGCCGAATGGGTGATGCTGAGCTTGCTATACGACCAGCCGTCCTTGGCGCCGAGCGAAATCGCGAACCAGATGGCGATGACGCGCGGCGCGATCACTAAACTCGCGGATCGGGCGATCGCCAAGAATCTTGTTCGACGCCGCGCGGACGACCACGACGGACGGGCCCAGACGCTGACCCTGACCAAAGCCGGACGCGCTTTCGTGCCTAAACTGGCGGCGCTTGCGGATGCGAGCGAGGCCGCCTGTTTCGACAATCTGTCCGTGAATGATCGTCGTCACTTGCGCCGCATTCTGAAGCTTGCTGCGGCTGGGTTAGACTTGCCCATCTCACAGGCCGGCTGATCGTTCAACGGGATCGGCCCGCGCCGGCCGATCATTGCCGGCCGGGCGGGTTGATTGCGTCTCGGCAGATGTCAAGCCACTGCAATATTTCCCCCTTGTTGCAGATTGCTCGTTCACGCTTATCGTTCTATATTCGATTCAATTATTCGAATCGATTTAGAATTGATTGCTGTCCTGGCAGCTAGATCGAGCGGCTGGATCAACAGGGGTGTGGCATGACGATACCAGCGGTCGGATTGGTCGGATCTTGCGGCTGCTGCGGCGGTCAGCCGCATAGCGTGCCGGGTATCAGCCCCTCCAGACGGACCATGCTGTCGGCGGGCATCGGCGGGTTGGCGGCGGCAACGTTTGGCGGCGCAATTCTGGCGAAACCGGCATCCGCACAGACCAAACTCTCCCCCGATGCCGCGATGCAGGACCTGCTGGACGGGAACCGGCGTTTCGTTGAAAAGAAACTCGTCTCGTTCGACGAGGATCTCGCCATTCTGAAGCAGAATACCGCGTCCCATCAGGAGCCTTTTGCCGCCATTCTGTCCTGCGCGGATTCACGGGTGCCGGTCGAATTGGTTTTCGATCAAAGCATCGGCCATCTGTTTGTCACGCGCGTCGCCGGCAATATCGCGACGTCGGAAATCATCGCCAGCCTGGAATATGGCGCGGCCGTTCTGGGCACCAAGGCCATCCTCGTTCTGGGGCATAGCGGCTGCGGCGCGGTCAAAGCGGCGATTGCCGGCAATGAGGTCCCCGGCCAGATCAGCGACCTGTTTGCGATGATCCAGCCAGCGATCGAGCAGTCCGGCAGCGATCTGACGGCCGCTATCAAAAGCAATGCGCTGTTCCAGGCCAAGCTGCTGAGCACGGCCTCGCCCGTATTGGCGGCATTGATCAAGGCCGGCGATCTGAAAATCCTTGCCGGCTATTACGCGCTGGATAGCGGGGAAGTCACCATCCTATCCTGATCTTGCCGGTTGATCTTCGCCTGCAACCTTCCCCAGCCGTCTCGCCAGCGTAACGCTGGTCGAGATGGCCGAGGGAGCGCCCGGCCCCGCTGCAAGAACGCTAAAAAAGCGAAGCGCGACCGCGCCCCCATAACGTCCCGGTAATATTTTGCCGCCTATCCTGAAGGCATTGACCGGCATGTGGGGTATGAGTGGTTGTCGTTCCTTTATGGATTCATTGCCCGGCCATCCTGTCTGACAGGGCATGAGGGCCATTGATGCGATTTCTCGATAAAATGGCGGGTTTATGGAGCTTCGGCAAAGAGACTGCGCCGTCGAGGGCGGGCATTGCCTCCGCGGATGTGGCGAGTGACGAAGCCTTGCCGGTGATGACGTCCACATCACAGACGGAAGACGAGATCCCTGATGCGGATGCACAGCCGCCGGATGTCTGGGAAACCGATCATTACAGAATAACGCATTACCGTTCGAACCCGCATAGGCTGACAATTGTCTTTGCCAGTGCCGGCCAGCATGGCATCGGCGCACCGATCGAGGAATTCAAAGGGTCGCTGCTCAAGCTGTCCACGTCGATCGTCTTTGTCATCGACAATAACGCGGCCTGGTGCAATCACCCTGATTTCCCGGCAGCCATCGCGATTGTCCAAACGCTTCTCGGCCAATACGAGAATATCGGTGCTCTGGGTGAAAGCATGGGGGCATCCTCGGCCATCGTCTTTGCCGAGCTTTGCCCTGACGTCGATCGTATCCTCGCAATCGCGCCGCAATATAGCATCATGGCGCCCTTCATCGATTTCGACGAGAGGTTCGCCCGCCTGGGGCAGGAGCATCCCGACCAAAGATATCCGGCCTATTCCTGCCGATCCGCGACATCCAAAGCGCAAATTCTATTCGGCAATCTGGACTGGAAAGACCTCGTTCATGCCGGCATGTACAAGGTCGACGGTTTTTCCGTCAGCATCGTCGAAGGCGCCGCACATCTGGTCGCCGGCCATTTGAAGTCACAGCAAAAGCTCATTCCTGTTCTGAAGCGGTTTCTGGACTATTCGGTGCCTTTTACCGCAAGCGCCGTGCAGTCGATCATCGGCAAGCCCTTGGCCGATCCTTGCAAGCTCAATGGCGTAGGATTCGTTCATCAATCGCAATGGACCAGAAACTGGCAGGCGGCGGCGCAATCGCCGAAGCGGATCGCCCCGCCCCCGCGAACCTCGGATCTGGCGCTCGGGCGTCCGACCGATCAAAGTTCCCTGTCCGACCATTCCCGTGGCACGACGACGCAGGAGGATTCGGCCGGCGCCGTGCAAGGCGTGCTGTCCGGAAGCTATGCCTTCCATACAGCAATGGAAGCCGGTCCCTGGTGGCTTGTCTCGCTGGAGGCCGTATCCAAAATCCAGGAGGTCCGCATTCATAACCGTTTGGAAAACAGGTTCGTTTGTCATCGTGGCGCGCGATTCGCGATCGACCTCATGGATGCCAGCGGTATCTGGGTCGAGCATTTCGTCAAACAGGATGATCTGCTGTTCGGCGGAGCGGATGGCGAGCCTTTCCGCTGGACCCCCGCCAAACCAGTACCGGCACAAAGCCTGCGCATCAGGCTGTTGGGCCAGGATTTCCTGCATTACGACGCGGTCGAGGTTTTTGGCATCCTGCCTCCCGGCTGATATCACCGCCGCGCGCGAAAGAAATCCCGCAGAATATCGCCGCATTCCGTCTCACGCACCCCGCCGATGACCTCCGGCGCATGGTGGCAGGAACTGGCGGCGAAGATCCTCGCCCCATGCTCGACCCCGCCACCCTTGGGGTCATAGGCACCGAAGACCAGCGTTTTGATCCGAAAGGCGCTGATCGCCGCCGCGCACATCGGGCAAGGTTCTAGCGTCACCACCAGCGTGCAATCCGTCAGTCTTGGCGAGGCGCGCAGCCGCGCGGCCTGCCGCAAAGCGAGCAGTTCCGCATGGGCGGACGCGTCATGATCCGCTTCCGTGCGATTGCCGGCAGCCGCCAGCACCTTGCCCGCCGCATCCAGCACCACGGCGCCGACCGGCACTTCACCACGCGCGGCGGCGGCACGGGCCTGGTCCAAAGCCAGGTCCATCGGGGCAGCGGACGGGCCAGCCAGTGGGTCAGCCGGTGGGTCAATCGGCAGGGTCATGCGGCTTGATGCCTTCTGGCAGGCGCACCGTCCAGTGGACCGAAGGCGCCATCTCATGCCATCAGCACAATATGGCAATACGACCCGACAAACCGAAACCCAGCTCTATCCAGCGCCCGCTCTCCCACGCGATCATGGATCTGCACCGAGCCTTGATCCAGGCCGAGGCGCGCGCCTACGGCATTGATACCAGCCCTTACCGCCTGCTGCAGTCCGTGATGTCGGACGAGCGCTTCGCCTGGCTGCGCGCCTTCAGCGACCTCATCGTCGCGATGGATGAGGCCGGCGACCGCGGCGAACTGCCCGACGTCACCGCCCTCGCCCCGTTTCTGGAAACCTTGCACGGTCTGGTGGCGCCGGTCAGCGAGGCCGGGCAGCGTGTGACCCTGCTGGCGGTCGATGCACCCGACGTGCAGGTCGCGCAGACGAAGCTGGTGCAAGTCCTGGCAGGCTTCAGCCAATGATCGGTGAGCCCCGCCGCCCGCTTGTGGGCATTACGCTGGACAGCGAGGAGCCGGGCGGCTGGTCCCGCTACCCCTGGTATGCCCTGCGCCAGAATTACGCCTCCGCCGTGGCCGCGGCCGGCGGCCTGCCGGTGGCACTGCCCCATGATCCGGCGCTGACCGACGAATGGCTGGACCGGTTGGACGCGCTGATCGTGACCGGCGGCGCCTTCGACATCGACCCGACCATGTATGGCGCGGCCGATACGCATGAGACGGTGACCCTCAAGGCCGGTCGCACGGCGGCCGAATTGTCTCTGCTGCGGGGTGCGCTGGCGCGCAACATCCCGGTTCTGGGCATTTGCGGCGGCGAGCAGCTGCTGGCGGTCGCCCTTGGCGGCACGCTGATTCAGCATATTCCGGACAGCATTTCGGACGCGCTGGCCCATGAGCAGCAGACCCGTCACGATGAGCCCGGCCATAGCGTTGCCGTGACGCCAGAAAGTCTCCTTGCCCGCATCACCGGCGCGGCCGAGATGACCGTCAATACCTCTCACCATCAGGCGGTGCGGACGGCCGGACCCGGCGTTTTGGTGAATGCCATCGCGCCGGACGGTGTCATCGAAGGCATCGAAGATCCGCGCTATCGCTTCTGCCTGGGTGTACAATGGCACCCGGAATTCCATACGGATCCGGGTGACGCCCGCATATTCACCGCTCTGATCGAGGCCTGCCGATGACCGAGATCGAAAACGACGCCGAAAATGGCGCTGAGGCCGAGACCGAAGTCGAAGACGCGGCCCGCGGCGAACGCATCGCCAAATGGGCGGCGCGCGCCGGTGTGGCATCCCGCCGCGACATCGAACGCATGATCGAGGACGGCCGCATCAAGCTGAACGGCCGTTCGGTCGAGCATCCGGCGACCTTCGTGACGGACGGCGATGTCGTGCAGGTCGACGGCAAGGTGGTCGACACCCCGGCCCGCACGCGCCTGTTCCGCTACCACAAGCCCGCCGGACTGGTGACGACGCATAAGGATCCCGAGGGCCGCCCCACGGTCTTCGAGAAACTGCCGCCGGGCCTGCCGCGCCTGATTTCGGTCGGCCGGCTTGACCTCAACAGCGAGGGGCTGCTGCTGCTGACCAATGACGGCGAATTGGCGCGCAAGCTGGAACGGCCGGAAAACGGCTGGATCCGCCGCTATCGCGTGCGCGTCAACGGCTGGGTGGATGAGAAGGCGCTGGCCGCTTTGTCCCAGGGCGTCGTGGTCGAGGGGATGCGCTATGGGCCGATCGAAGCCGGGCTGGACAGCCGCAAGGGCGACAATAGCTGGCTATCGGTCAGTCTGAAGGAAGGCCGCAACCGCGAGGTCCGTCGCGTCATGCAGCATCTGGGGCTGGAAACGTCGCGTCTGATCCGCCTTGCCTATGGGCCGTTTCAGCTGGGCGTGCTGCCGAAGGGGGCCGCCGAGGAAGTGCCCGGCAAGATTCTGAAGGAACAGATGCCCAAGGCCGGCGAAGCGCCCAAGCCGGGCGGCGCCAAAGCGGCCGGCCCGCGCCGGCGGGGGTAAGGCGTTGCGGATCATTGCCGGCCGTCTGCGCGGCCGTCGCTTGACGGCGCCGGACGGTGACGCGACGCGCCCGACTTCCGACCGTGCCCGGCAGGCGCTGTTCGACATGCTGGTGCATAGCCCCTGGGCGGAGGGCTGTCTGCGGGACGTCCATGTGCTGGACGGTTTCGCCGGTACCGGCGCGCTGGGTCTGGAAGCGCTGTCGCGCGGCGCCGCGCGGGTGACCTTCATCGACAACCACCGGCCGGCGCTGGCGGTCCTGCGCATCAATATCGCGGCCTGCAAGGCGGAAGAGGTGACGCGGGTCATCGCGGCCGATGCGCGCAAGCCGCCGCGCGGTGACGCGGCGGGGCTGGTCTTCCTCGATCCGCCTTACGGCCAGGGCCTGGTGCCGCCCGCATTGACAGGCCTGGCCGCCGCCGGTTGGATCGCGCCTGGCGCCCTCATCATCGCCGAAATCGGCGCAGAGGACGCGCTGCCGACCGAGGCGCCGCTCCTCGTTGACCGGCGTTTCGGCGCGGCACGCATCTGCGTGTGGCAGGCGACTAGCCCGTAGCGCGCTGCGTCAGCACGCGGGCCGCGAGCCGCGCCCTCACCCGCTCGACCTCCGGCCCGGTGACGCGCAGGGGTGCGAAGGCCAGCGCTTCCATGACGAGCGCACTGTCCTGCAACGCGCCCCCGAAATGCGGATGCAATCTGGTGACTGAACCATCCACGAAGGAGGCGCGATCCCCCGTATCAAGATAGCTTTCCGCGGGCAGACCCTCGGCCAGGATCACGGCATGCCTTGCGAGCTCGATATGGAAATAGGTCAAGCGGTCGGTCTTGATCTGACGGATTGTCGTTCCGTTGATGAGATATTTGACAGGGATGAGCATGCCGTCCTGAAAGACAGCATGGTCGGGTGAAAGGAACAGGTCGCGCTTTGGCTCGTTCAGGGCGAAAGCATGAGCGGTAATAAGCACTGGCAGAATGCTCGCTGGCTCCGGATGGCGTCCGCAATCGACATGCCGGTGGCCAATCCAAATCACGGGCTGCAACTCGCCATCCGCTGTCCGGACAACATCGTCTATCGCGATCGTTTCAATGGCGACCTCGCCGTGTTCGGTTGCGATATGCGTGCCTGCCGCGAAGCAGGCGAGACTGGCGACCATGATTTCGGTGCCTAACAGACTATCCCGCGTCAAGGAGAATGTTGCATTGTCATAGTCACCGGCAAGGCTCAGATCATAGCTTGCGTTGCCTTCCTTCACGGTCAGAATGCCATCGCTGAAAGAGGCTGTTCCGTTGTTGGCATAGATAACCGATGCCAGATCGATTCCATCCGTCAGACCGAAGCCGCTAATCGGTGTCGCTGGCATATCCGTGCCACTGACCACAAGGTCAGCCGCGCCTCCGCTGAATACAATACCGCTTTGAACGACGGCGCCTTGATCCAGGATAGCGGTGCCGCCTGATTTTATCGTGGTATCGATCGCGGTTCCCCCGCTGACAATGAGCGAGCCGCCTGAACTGATCACCGTTCCGACTGCGGTTCCTTCACCGACAATGAGCGAGCCCCATACGGATATAACAGTAGATATTGCAGTTCCAGCAGACTTGCCTGAATTGCTGCTTTCGACAATTTCCGTCGAATCAAAGAGCATAGTATCACTGCTGATGCCGCCGGCCAGATACATAGTGCCGCCACCGTATGTGATAGGGTATAAGCCAGCATCTGAAAAGAAACCAAAAACGGCATCGACGCTCGTGCCCCCTGCAAATACGGTCATATCGCCATCACCACCAGATGTTGCGTAGGCAATACCACCGGAGAGCACGGATTCTGATCCAGATTGAATAACGCTACCGCTAGTCACCCCGCCGGATTTTACTTCCTCAAAACCGCTGGTATCTGTGTTATCTGCAAATTGGTAGCCAATGTGGGTATCAATGGCCGTCCCACCGGATTCGACTATCTCTGTTGCCAGCGTTGCCGGAGAGTCGCGCTCCTCCTGACCGAGATCCGAGCCGCTTGTTTCGCCAAATACGATGTCTTCGCCTCCCAAAAGCCCAATCTCTACTGCCGTGCCACCCGCCAGGACTGTCATCGTCGCCGCGCCCAACTCGGCACTGGACGTAACACCGGCAGCGCTTATATAGCCACCGGACGAGACAATGATTTCTGCTCCAACATCCTGGATCGCTCGTGCTGAGCCGCCGGACGAAATGATATAGGTGCCACCCGCCGAAACGGTATCAAAGAATGACGATGCACCGCGGTCAATTACCTCGGTCCCCTGTACATCATTGTAAGCGGCAAAAGTGCCTGAGCCTACGAACTCGGTCCCTCCGGATAGGATTGTGTCGGAGACCACCCAGGCTGCAGGTCCTGTGACTGTCTGGGTGCCATATATATATAATTTCCCGATGTCGTACCTCCGCTGACCCATTGTACCCCACCGGAGCTGATGACGGTGCCACTTTCAACGCTGTTGCCATACAGCCACATACTGCCGCCGGACAGGACGACCATATCCTGTATCACGGAGTTGCTTGCACTGATCTCGCTTCCGGAGTCTAAGATCAAGTGCGTTGCGGCCGTCGCCGTCATCTGCGCATCGGCGCCGTCAGACACTGATCCGCCAGAGGCTTTGCCGCCCAAAATGACAAATTCCGCGGCACTACCTGTTACAATGCTGTTATACGCCGTGCCATTGGAAAGGAGCAAAGTACCTCCTGCGTTTACGGTCGTGGCAAACGCAGCACCGAAATCTGAGACTTCGACGACACCTCCGGAATTGATGGTGGTCGAGAGCGCAGAAGCGCCTGAACTGACGGCCTCCGTGCCGCCACCAAAGATCACTGAACCGCTTGTCAGCCCACTCAGAGTTACAAGCTCTTCAGCGCCTGACATGATGCTGTCATCGACGGCATTGCCACCGTCCGTGACAGCTTGCGCACCGTAGATCGTGCCGCCAGAATCCAGCCCATAATCGAACTCGTTGCCGTCAGACGCGACATCGAGCCCGACGGCTGTCCCACCCGCCAGTATTTGCGCGATGCCATAGAGACTGACCTCGCCACCGCTGGCATAACCGCCGGAAGAAATGATGACGGCACCCCCGGAATCGCCTGTGGCCAGCGCTGTGCCGCCGGATAGAACCGTCAGCGTCTCCCCGCTGCCAATCAACAAGCCCGAACTCGTAACGCCAGACGAAATAACGATCCCAGACATCGCATGCCACTCCCGAATAATCACAGAACAAGGCCCCGTCCAGCCCTGCCGAAGACTTGCTCCGAATTAACACCTAGATAGATTCTGCCCGACGCGATTTTTGCGATTATTTTGATAGGCGCATTCAAGACAGTGTCAGACGAACAACCTAAACCTGAACGTGAAGTTGTCAACGATCCAGAAACGTTTCTGCATACGGATATTGAGAACGAAATGTTAACTATTTATATACCGCCGCTTAGGCTGAGAATCCTGTCACGATGCCGGTCACTTGAGTTTGCAATCGGGAATCAGGAAAAAAATATGAAGAAGATCAATTTTCTTATGATATTGGCCGGTCAGACAAAATCTGACCCAGAGCTAAATTCCGCCTCGGATATTGCGGACAAAAGTAAATTCCCATTGTATTTTTAGGATTTACTGCACAACTTTCTCTCAATACTTGGCGCCGGCTCTTTACGGACCGGGAACCGTCGCCCTTCAATCAAATTCGGTCGGCAGCGTACGGTCGCGCCAATGGGCGAACATGCGCGCGATCTGGCGCGGCAGAACGCGGCCGAGGGACAGATCGGCCGGAATGTCATCCTCCGCGAAGAAGCGGATCTCCGACGTCTCAAGGCTCGTCTGCGCGGCACCGCCGGTGATCTCGCAAAGGAAGAAGTGTTTCGCGATGGAGTGCAGGCTGGGCCAAGGATGTCTTTGCGTCGCATAGTCCCAGACGGCGACCAGCTTGACAGCCCGCGCAGTATAGCCGGTTTCCTCGAAGACCTCGCGCACCGCGCTTTGCGCCGTCGTCTGGCTGACATCGGCCCAGCCGCCGGGTAGGGTCCAGCGGTTATGGTCCATCACCTCCCGCACCATCAGGATGCGGCCCGCAGCATCGAACACCGCGCCGCGCACGTCGATCTTGGGCGTGGTATAGCCGCGCTCGGCCGCGAACAGCGCGGCGTAACCCTCGGCCGAGCCGTCGGTGCGGGCCGCGAGCATGCGGGCTGCCAGCGCGCGCAGCGCCTCATACCGGTCCCGGTCATAGGGGTCTTTCGTGAAGGCAAGGCCGGTCTGGGCTGTCGCCTGAATCTCACGCGCCCAGAGCAGCCAGTCTGGCTCTGCCACTGTCATTCGGCGGCCTGTGCGCTGACGCCGCCGGCTTCCGGATGCTCAGCCTCGTATTGCCGCGCATAGCGCTTCGCGAGAACCGCGCAGACCATCAACTGCATCTGGTGGAAAATGATCAACGGCAGGACGATCAGCCCGACGGTGGAAGCCCCGAACAGCACATTCGCCATCGGCACGCCGGTCGCGGCACTTTTCTTGGAGCCGCAGAAGACGATGGCGATCTCCTCCGGCCGCTTGAAGCCGAGCGCGCGGGCGCCGAAGGTGGTGATCAGCAGCACCAGCGCCAGCAGGACAGCGTTGGAGATGATGATCTCGACGAAGCCCGACAGCGGCAGCGTGTGCCACAGCCCGCGCATCACCGCGGCGCTGAAAGCGGTATAGACGACCAGGATGATCGAGCCGCGATCCGTGTATTTCAGGATATGCTTGTTGCGCGCAGCCCAACCGCCCAGCCAGGGGCGCAACAACTGGCCCGCCAGGAAGGGCAGCAGCAGTTCGATGAAGATCGAGCCGATCGATTCCAGCCCGCCGCCGCTGCCATGAGTTTTGAGCAGGATGCTCGCCATAATGGGCGTCACGATGACGCCGAGTAGCGTCGAAAAGGTCGCCGAGCAGATGGCGGCCGGGACATTGCCGTGCGCGATGGAGGTGAAGGCGATGGAGGACTGCACGGTGGAGGGCAACAGGCAGATATAAAGCAGCCCCATGAGCAGAGCCGGGGTCATGAGATGCGGAAATAGCGCCTGAAACCCGAAGCCCAGCAGCGGAAACAGCACGAAGGTCGAGGCCAGGATCGTCAGATGCAGCCGCCAATGGCCGAGGCCGGCGACCACCGCCTCCCGCGACAGCCTTGCCCCCTGCATGAAGAACATCACGGCGATGGCCAGCGTCGTCAGCCAGCCGAAAATCCTCGCCCCTTCCCCGTAGCAGGGGACGAAGGACGCGAAGATAACCGTGGCGACGATACTCAGCGTGAAGGCGTCGGGCAGAAAAGTCATAATCTTGCGCATGACACGCACTCTAGTCGCGTGAGACGACAGAGGTGAAGCCGTCTCGGCCATACAGAGCCGTTTCGGCGGTCGAAGGCTGGCATGCAGTACCGCTCGGTCTTGGCCGATGCGCCGCTTGCTGCCAGCCCTCTACCGGATTAATGTTGCAGGATCAAAAGCGTAGGGTGAGAACCGTGAAGATCGATCGTCGTTCCTTTCTCGGTGCCGCCGTGATCGGCCTGCCCGCCATCGCCCTGCCCGGCCTGACAGCCGCTGCCGCGACGCCGCCGCCCGGCGCGGTGCCGATGGCCGCCTGGCCGCATCAGTTCACGGAGAATGGTGCCCGCGTCACCATCTATGAGCCGCAGGCGATCGACTGGCCGAACCACGCGACCTTGAGCGCGCGTGCGGCGATCGCCATCACGCCGATCGGCCGCACCACGCCGATCATGGGCACGATCGAATTTTCGGGCGCGACCGAGGTCGATACCGACAATAACCTCGTCTATTTCACCAATCCGACCCTGATCTCCTCCAGCTTCCCGGCACTCGATACCAGCCAGGCCTATACACTGCAGACGCGCATTGCGGCCTTTCTGACCCTGATGCCGCCCAAGATCATTCCGCTGAATACGGTGCTGCTGAGCCTGAATGAGAAGCCGGCCGCCGCTGGCCCGCCGCTTAACAATAACCCGCCCGTCATCTTCTACAGCGCCCAGCCGGCGAGCCTTGTCGTGTTCGACGGGGAGCCGACGATGGCGCCCATCGCCAGCACCGGCCTGACCTATGCGGTCAATACCAATTGGGACGTCATCCAGGATCAGGCCAATGGAGGCGCCTGGTATCTGCTCAATAACGGAATCTGGCTGGTGGCCCAGGCCTATACCGGCCCCTATCAGCCGGCCGGCCCCTTGCCTGCGGCCTTCTCCAAAATTCCGAACGACGCCAATTTCGGCGAGATCCGGCGCAACGTGCCGGGCAAGCCGCCGACCGCCGGCCTGGTGCCGATCATCTTCATCTCGACCAAACCGGCCGAGATCATCGTCACCGCCGGCGCGCCGACGTTCACGCCCGTGCCGCAAACCTCTCTGCAGGCGGTGACGAATAGCGGCGCCGTGCTGTTCCGCTATACGCCGACCAATAGCTTCTACTACCTCGTCTCCGGCCGCTGGTTCACGGCCAGCAGCCTGTACGGTCCCTGGACCTTCGCGACGCCCAGCCTGCCGCCCGATTTTTCGCGGCTATCGCCGGACGGCACCTACGGCAATCTGCTCGCCTCCGTGCCCGGCACGACGGCCGCCCAAGCCGCCGTGCTGAAGGCCCAGGTGCCGACGCGGGCGACGCTGCCGCGCAGCACGACGAAGGTTGCCGTCACCTATGCCGGGGCGCCGAATTTCGCGCCGATCCCCGGCACTGCCATGACCTACGCCACCAATACGGCCTTTCAGGTGATCGGAACCGCAGGCCAATATTACTGCTGCTATCAGGGCGCCTGGTTCGTGGCATCCGCGCCGACGGGTCCCTGGATGCTGGCGACCGCCGTGCCGGCCGTGATCTACACCATCCCGCCGAGCAGCCCGGTCTATAACGTGACTTATGTGCAGGTCTATGGATCGACGACCGCTGCCGTCACCTACGGCTATACCGCCGGCTATATGATGGGCTTCATCACCGCCGGCATCCTCGCCTATGGCACCGGCTATTACTATCCGCCTTACGTCGCCTATGGCCATGTGCCGGTCTATTACCCTTACGCTTACACTTATGCCGGGAACGTCCATTACAATACGGCGACCGGCGCCTGGGCCAGTACCGGCACCGTCTACGGCGCCTATGGCCGCACGGCGACGGCCGGTTATGGCTACAACCCCTCGACCGGCACCTATGCGCGCGGCGCTGCCGTCTATGGCCCTTACGGCGGGGCGGCGGCGGGTTCGCGATACAATCCCTCGACCGGTGCCTATGCCCATGGCAGCGCGGTCTGGGGCAATGGCAGCGCCAGCGCTCATGCCTATGGCTATAACCCCTCGACCGGCATGGCGGGCAGCACGACGCAGAATGCCAATGCCTATGGGCGGTGGGGATCGAGCTCGGTCAGCGGCCCGAACGGCAGCGTGAATACCGCGAGCGCCAGCAACGCGCGCGGCACGGCTGGCGCCTTCAATGCCAGCAATGGCGCGCAGGGCGCGGCCGTCCATACCAATAACGGCAATAATGCCGGGGCGGTGAAGACCGCGAACGGCAATGTCTATGCCGGGTCGGACGGCAACGTCTATCAGCACAACAGTTCCGGCTGGTCGAAATACAATAGCGGCTCCTGGCAGCAGATGCAGAAGCCGACGCAGCAAAGCGCGCAGGCCAACCATTCGACCTACCAGCGGCCGACGACGAGCAGCCAGAATTGGGGCCAGCTCAATCGCGATCAGACCGCGCGGCAATATGGCGGCTATAATCGCGGCAGTTACGGCGGTGCTGGCGGCGGCACGCGCCGCCGCTGGTAAGGCAGGCGGTTCTGTCCTAACCGGTGGGGCATGACCGATATTCTGACGCCCCGCCTGCGCCTGACTGTGCCGACGATCGACCATTTTGCGCAATGCCTGGCACTCTGGAGCGATCCGGCGGTGACGCGGTTTATTGGCGGCGTGCCGCAGACGCGCGAGCAGATCTGGGCCCGCCTACTGCGTTATATCGGCCATTGGCAGGCGCTCGGCTTCGGCTATTGGGTTGTCGAGACAATCGAGGGCGGCCGGTTCGTGGGCGAGGTCGGGTTTTCCGACTATCGCCGCGATATCACGCCGCGTTTCGACGGCACGCCGGAAATGGGTTGGGTGCTCAGCCCGGCGGCCCATGGCCAGGGCTTTGCGACCGAGGCGACCAAGGCCGCGCTCACCTGGCGCGATTCCACTCTGCCCGGCAGGGAGACGGTCGCGATCATCCAGCCCGACCATGCAGCGTCGCTGCGCGTCGCCGCGAAGCTCGGCTTCGTGGTGGAGCAGACCGCGATCTATCATGACGACCCGATCCTGCTACTGCGCCGACAGCGCCATCCACTCCATGAATAACGGGCGGAAGATCATGGTATCGGCATGCTGCCCCCAGGCCCGGCTGACGGACCGGCGTTGCGCGTTCTGCCAATCCTGGTCGCTCCAATCCTCGGTCGCGGTAATCGCCGCGACCAGGTCGTCGACATTGCTGTAGGACGTCCCTGCGTCGCCGATCATCTCGGTCAGATCGGGGACATCTCTGACCAGGCAATAGGCGCCGGTCGCCATGGCTTCCGAGATCGAAATCGGCTGGCCAACGGGCGTGGCACCGGCCGCACCCGGCGGATGCATGGTATGGAGATAGAAGGCGCCCTCACCCACCAGCCTGGCCACCGCCTCATGCGGGACATCGAACCTCAGCTCGACGGGGGATTGCAGCCCCTCGCAGGTCGCCTTCAATTCGGCCGCGTATTCCTCACGCAGATGGCAGGTCACTGCCGCCAGCACAAAGCGGTAATTGGGCAAACGTCGCGCCGCTTCCAGGAAAAGATCCAGATCCTTGCTTGGTAAAGCCGCTGCCGCTCTGACGACCATACGACGGTCTTTGATCGGTTCCGGCTTGAAAAGTTTGCTATCGAAAGCGACCGGCATATTGATCAATCGCGGGTCCGATAGCCCGGTTTGCGCGATCTGAACCGGATAGCCGTAGACGCCTTTCGCCCAATCATGGGCAAGCCAGGCCGCGAGACCGTCCGATGTCGTATCAAAACCATGCAGGCGGAGCGTCACCGGCAGACCGGAGGAAGCCAGCGCCGCGGCATGGGTCAGCCCGAAGCTCAACCAATGGACATGGATCACATCCGGCCTGGCCGCCGCGATCGCCTCGGCCAAACTGCCTTCATGAATAGGCACAACGGTTGGGTAACGGGACGGACCGGTCGCGGTCCGCCAAAGCTCCACATGGGCGCCCCAGCCCAGCATGCAGCGAAGTTCCGTCTCGACATAGGCTTCGCTGAGCTGCGGGTAATGCCAGACAGCGTAGAGAATACGCGGCCGCCGGGTGGGCATGGCGGGCGGGAACCATTTATTGCGGATCGCGACGTCATCAGGCTCGAAAGCGACGATGTCGGAAATACTCTGCGCATCGACCCGTCTGTAGCGCGCCGCCAGAACCGGGATCGCCTGGGCCGGCTTTTCCGCCGTATAGCGCAGCAACAAATCCCAATCGACCAGACGGCGCCGCGCTTCATCCCATCCGCCGAACTGTGCCACAAGCGTCCGTCGATGCAGGATCGTATTGGTGTCGATGTAATTGCCCCGCAGCAGCGCATCGCGGTCGAAGGGCGACCATAGGATGCAACTGCGGTCGAGTTCGTGATCGTCACTGATCAGCGCGCCATAGACGAGATCGACATCGGGTTGCGATGCCAGGCTGTCGACCGCGCGCGCCAGAAATTCCGGATGTAGAAGATTGTCGCTGTCGAGATAGGCGATCAGCGGCGCGGTCGTTTCCCTGATGCCATGGTTGCGCGCGACGGCAGCGCCGAGATGCGCTTGGTGGACCAGCCGAATGCGAGGATCAGATAAATAATACCAGACGGCATTATCCGTACCGTCCGTGCTGCCATCATCGACGATGATGAGTTCCCAATTCCGAAAGCTTTGCGCCTGCACGCTTTCAATGGCTTCGCCGATGAAGTTTGCCCGATTGAAGGTCGGAAGAATGATCGCCACGGCCGGTGACGACTGACCTTCCATCGCTCTGGCGGCAGGCGCGGAATCCGCCGATTGCGTCAGGATCTTTTCAAGACGGAAGATCCGCTCGCGCCAACTCTCCCGTTCAGCGGCAGCCAATTGCCTGAGGGATGCAATTTCACCCGACAGAATGGAGTCCTTTTCCTGCGTCTCACGGAACCTGGCCATGGTCTGCGCGTTCAAGGCTTGAACGACTGACGCCAGGTCGATGAGGCCGGCATGCTGTTCGGCCAATTTGGCGCGATCGGCCTGCGCTGCTGCCCGATCGGCATCATGCGACAGATTGCTGGCCGTCAGATCGCGTTCCAACGCGCCTGTTCGGTCAAGCAGTTCGATCCTACGCTGTTGCAGCGCCTGCAATTCCCCATGGATCGCGTCCAGCTGCCCCTGTGTCGCATGCGCCTGCCTCTGCATCTCGTCCTGCAAGGCATCGAGGCGATCTTGCATTGCCGCTGTGATGCGCTCCAATGCGTCAGACCTTGCCTGGGCTTTGACCAGATCGTCCTGGAAATTTTGCTGTGCCAGGGCGACCTGTGCGAATCCGCTGGTGACCTCGGCCCGCAGTGGCCGCAGCACCGCTTCGCGAAACCGCCGGGCCGGGGGGCGAATATCCAAGCCAAGGCGCGCCATTATCCGAACAAAACGCCGAAAGAGCGTGGGGGAAGCCGACACGTTTCCTCCGGCGTTATCTTAAGAAATCGCTGATCAGCCACGACCCTATCAGACCGGTTAAAAAATAATACGGATTTTTATCGAAAGGGATCGCGCCGCATGAGCTTAGACGCGCGCCCGCCGGCCCCGTGCCATCAGAAGCCAAAGCAGATAAGGGCCGCCGATCAGCGTCGCCAGCAGCCCGGCCGGCAGCATGAAGGGTGCCGCCAGGGTATGCCCCGCCCAATCGGCCAGCAGCATGATCAGCCCACCCACCAGGGACGCCGCCAGCAATTGCGGCAGCGGACGGTGAAAGCCGCTGATCCGCGCCAGATGGCCGCTCATGAGGCCGACGAAGCCGAGCGGCCCCACCAGCAGCGTCGCGGTCGCGGTCATCAGCCCTGCCGCCAGCAGCAACAGCCCGCGCGCGCCGGAAACGCCGAGGCCCAGACTGCCGCTGGACGGGCCGCCCAAAGGCAGCAGCACCAGCCAGCGGCGCATGAGAAACAGGGCTAAACCCGCCAGCGGTAAAAGCGCCGTGACGCTGATGGCGGCCCGCCCGGTGATCAGCCCGGTATCGCCCAGCATCCAGGCACGAAGCGAGCCCGCCGCCGGGCCGGCCGCCAGCAAAGCCAGCGTAACCAGCACGCCCCCCAGGGCATTGGCCGCGATACCGACGAGAAGGAACCGGTCCGGCTGGGTTTTCGGTCCCTGGCCGCCGAGCGCCAGCACCAGCCCAAGCACCGCCATCGCGCCGACGGCTGACCCGAGCCAGACCAGACCGGACGAAGCAGCGCCGAACAAAGCGGTTGCGACAATCCGACCGCAGGCCGCGCCCTCGCTGAGGCCGAGCAGATCGGGCGAGGCCAAGGCATTGCCGGTGAGCCTTTGCAGCAGCACACCGGCGGCGGCCAGCAGCATGCCGGCGGCCGCCGCGCCGAGCAGATGCGGCCAGCGGAAGGCGAGCATGCTGTCCGACCAGACCCAGCCCTGCGGCATATGGCCGAGATGCAGCGCGACATAGCCGCTGCCGACCAGGATTGCGGCCCAGAGCGCGAGGATCACACCGGGGTGACGCGCCTGGGCCATGATAATGGCCCGCGTGCCACCCACCGTGCCACGCAGCTTGGGCGCCAGATAAAAGATCAGCGGCGCGCCGATCAATGCCGTCGCGGCACCGGTCGGCAGAAATTCCCGACCCGCGCCGAAAGCCGTCAGCACCACCTCATCGCTCAGCCAAAGGATCAGCCCGCCGAGGATCGGCGCCCACAGCAACTGCTGCCCGACGCGCCGGGCGCCGCAGGCACGCGCCAGGGCCGGTGCCGTCAGGCCCACGAAGCCGATGACGCCGACCGCGCTGACGACGAAGGCAGCGAGACAGGTCGCGATGCCGAGGGCCACCATCCGCGCGGGGGCGAGGGCCAGACCCAAACCCTTCGCCCCCTCCTCCGTCAAAGCCATCACGGTCAGCGGACGGATGAGACAGACAGTGCAGATTGCGACCGGCAGCAGGCGCATCAGCAGCGACTGGAACAAAGACCAATCCTGCTGCACGAGAGAGCCGCTGCCCCAGAGGTAGAAGGACAGATCATAAGGGTTCGCGAGAAGCTGCAGGCCGGCGCTGACGGCGCCGCAATACAGGGTGACCAGCAGACCCGCGAGCAGGACGGCGAGCGGCGAAAACCGCTGCCGGACCGAGAGACCGAAGACGAGTGCCACGGCCAAGAGCGCGCCGATCAGCGCGATGAGCGGACGACCCCAACTGGCCCCGATCGCGGGCGCGATGCTGCTGACAAGCGTGATGGCGAGCCCGGCCCCGGCTGAGATGCCCAAGGTCGCAGGCTCGGCCAAGGGATTGTGCAAGACCTGCTGCAACAGCACGCCGGCCAGTGCCAAGCCAGCCCCCGCCAGCAAGGCGACCGCCACGCGCGGCAGCAGGCTGAAATGCAGGGTCAATTGCGCGACGCTGCTGGTGTCGGGATGAAACGCAGCCTGCACCCATTGGCCGCAGGGCAGCAGATGGGCTAGGCGATGCAGCAAAAGGGTCAGGGCCAGGACAGCCAAAGCGAGAGCGAGACCAAGCGAACGAGATGGCATCAGCCGATAACGTCCTGTCCATCCGCACGCGCCAATGCCGTGCGGATAAGGTCTGCGATACGCGCGGCGGTAGGCAACGCGCCGTAATTCCAGACCGGCGGCAATAGCCTGATGCGTCCGGCCCGGATAGCGGGCAGATCGCGCCAGAGCGGGCTTTGCGCCATCATGCTCTGGGCCGAGAGCGGCACCGGGCCGAAACAGATCAGCCGCGCCTCGGGGCTTTGGGCGAGCGCCGGCAGCGACAGCGGCACCACGCCCCAGCCGCCCGACGCCTGCGTCCAGGCATTGTCGAGGCCGAGACGATCCAGGACATTGCCCGCCAGGCTTGACCGGTCATAGAGCGCGATATGCGTCGCATCCAGAAAGCTGAAGAGCAGCAAAGGCCGACTGTCATAACCCGGCAGTGGCCGCAGATTGTGCATCGTTGACGCCACCAGCGCTGCCGCCTCGGCGCGCCGTCCGATACGCGCGCCGAGGTCGCGCGTGACCGTCTCCGCATTGCGCAAGGGCTCGCCGCTGCCGTCATAGATGGAAAATGTCCAGATCGGTGCGAGCGGCTTCAGCACGGATATCTGCGCCGATTGGGCCGCGTTGATCAGGATGGCGCCCGGCCTCAGGACGTGGATCCATTCCAGATCCGGGTCCAGGCGCAGGCCTATATCAGTGACGGAAGGCGGCACCGGCAGGGTCGCTGCCGCACGGGCATAATTGCCCGTCTCCGCCGCCGCGATGGGCGCGATGCCCAAGGCGAGCACCGTTTCCAGCAAGCCCCAGTCCAGCACGACAAGACGCGGGTCCGCGACCGCCGCGACGGCCTTGCCAGAGGCAAGACCGGCGCCGGCGGCGCCGGCCAGCAATGAGCGTCGCGTCAGACCGAAGCACGTTACCATTTATACTTCAGCGACCCCAGAACCACCCGGCGCAGGCCGTAGGTGCAGGCGATATCGCTGGTGCAGCCGGCGACATAGGTGGTGTTGAGCAGGTTGGATCCATTCAGCTGAAAGCTCAGCCCATGCAGTTGATCGCTCAAAGCCGACAGGTCGTAATTGACAGCCGCATCAAGCAGCGTGACGGCATGAACCGAAAAGCTTTCCTGATCGTCGCCATAGGTTGACCCGACATAGCGCAAGCCGCCACCCAGCGTTATGCCCCGCAGCGCATGCCAAGGCAGAAGGTAATTCGCCCAGACCGAGGCCATATTGCTGGGCACGCCGTCCGGCGTATCGCCCACATTATAGGTATAGGCGCCGCTCGTCGTATTGCTTTTGGTCACGACGGCATCGAGATAGGTATAGGACAGGATGAGGTTGAGGCTGTCCGTCAGGCTGGCATGACCCTCAAGCTCCAGCCCGCGCGACCGGATTTCGCCCGTCTGGGTCTCGAAATTGGAATTCGTCGGGTCCGTTGTCAGAACATTCTGCTGCGTCAGGTTGAACAAGGCAGCCGTGACGAAGCTGTTATAGCCCGGCGGCTGGTATTTGACGCCGACCTCATACTGCTGTCCGGTCGTGGGCTTGAAGGCATTGCCGGACGCGCCGGTGCCGACTTCGGGCTGGAAGGATGTCGAATAGCTGGCATAGGGCGATATGCCGTTATTCATCAGATAGACGGCGCCGACGCGCCATGTGAATTTGGTGTCGCTCTGATTGGCCCAGGCGCTGCCGTCGGTCTCGTCATGTTCCGCCGTCGTTGCCCAGTCATTGCGACCACCGATGAGCAGCGCCAGATGGCCGATGCGCATCTGGTCCTGGGCGTAAAGGCCCATCTGCTGCTGCAACTCGGTATCGGTGGTGAAGGCCGTCACCGGATTGATGGCCTGGTTATAGACGGGCGCGAAAATATCCAGGTCCGGCTCGTCGAAATTATTGCCGTAGGTTTCCTTGTAGAAGATGCGCTGATAGTCGAGCCCGGCGGTGATCGTATGGCGCAGCGGGCCGGTGCTGAACTTGGCCTGGGCGTTGGTATCGACCGTGAACTGGTTCAGCGAGGTGTCATTGGCGAAAGCGTAACGCTCCAGATCCTGACCGTTCGACGTGATGCCATAGGCAAAGACGTTTTCGAGATTGGCCTGATCATAGGTGTAGCGCAGCGACTGATGCACCGACCAGACATCATCGAAGCGATGATCGAACAGATAGCCGATGGAGGCTTCGCGCTTGCTGTATTTCTGGTAGTTCGGATCGCCGGGATTGAGATCGACCGGAATCTGTCCCGGCGGATTGCCCCAGACCGTGCCCTGGGCCGGCAGATTGTTGTAATAGCCCGCCTTCGGATCATACTGATAGCGGCCAAGGATCGTAAAGCTGGTGTCCGCGTCGGGCTTGTAGGTGATCGACGGTGCGATGGAAATACGCTGCTTGTCGACGCCGTTGACCTGCGTATCGCCGGCCAGCGCCGAGCCGACAAGGCGATAGAAAACCTGATTGCTGCCGTCCACCGGGCCGCTGAGATCGAAACCGCCGCCGATCTGCTCGGGGGAGCCGCCTTGCAGATAGACTTCATGCTGCGGCGTCTCGGTCGGCGTCTTGCTGACCAGGTTGACCATGCCACCCGGGCTGACGGACCCGTAGAGGACGGAGGCCGGGCCGTGCAGAACCTCGATCCGCTCCAGATCATACGGATCGATCGACAGGGTGTTGTACGCATTGTGCGGCAGCAGCATGCCGTCCAGAAATTCCTGCATCAGGAAGCCACGGCCGTAGATCTGCTCAAAGCTGTCGCCGTTGAGCCCGTTCGTATTGGCATCGACACCGGAGGTATAGAACAGCGCCTGGCGCACGCTCTGCACGTCCTGATCATCCATCTGCTGGCGCGTGACGACCGAGATCGCCTGCGGCACTTCGCGGATCGGCGTATTGCTTTTGGTGCCCGTATCCGTGCGGGTCGCGACATAACCGACACCGGGTCCGCGCGGGCTTTGGCCGCTATTCGCGGAGCCCACGACCGTCACCGGCGGCAGGCTGGCGCCTGAACCCTGCGGCATGGCATCCAGCCGGACGACGCCCGTGCCGGTGACGCTGAAGATGAGGCCGGTGCCGGTCAGCATGGTGCCCAGCGCGTCCACGCCGTTATAGCGGCCATGCACCTCTGTCGAACGCTTGCCGGCCGTCAGATCGGCCGTATAGGCGATCTGCAAGCCGGTCCGCTCCATCAACTGCCGCAGCGCCTGATCCAGCGGCTGGGCGGCAATCGCGATATCAACCGCCGTCGCCTGGCCGACGCCTTGCGCCCAAAGCGGGCTCGGCAAAACAATCAGACCGCAACTGAGAGCGGTGGTCAGCCCAAGAATAGCCAGAAGCCGGCTCTGGCGGGGAAGCGGGCCGAACCGGCCTGAAACGAGGCGCGTCATAGAATTCCTCAAAAAATGCAACTAAGAAGCGTTTGCATCTCTATGACGCGCGACTTTCGCCGGAATCACAATCGCCCGGCAAAATTTCCGAACAAAATTCAGTGCAGGATGAGCAGCCGGTCCGAGACCTGGGTGACGGAGGCGCCGCTGAGCTTCGCGAGATCCAGAATGGCGGCGGCCGGCCGACGCAGATCATAGCCGCCGCTGACCTTGATATCGGCGAGGCTGGGGCGGGCGATGATGATCCAACCAGGCTGATAGCGCCGCAGGTCCGCCACCACTTCGCCCAAAGGGGCATTCTGGAAGAACAAGCGATGATCGAGCCAGGCGAAAGTCATGCTGGGGTCGATCGATTGCACCGGCTGCAAAGCACCATGATCGACCGAGACCGCCTGCCCGGCCCGCACGCGCACCGCCCCGTTCGGGGTCTCGATCGCGACCGCGCCCTGCCGTACCGCGACCGTCACGCGGCCGTCGCGCCTCTCGACCGAAAATGCCGTGCCGATATCCTGAACGGTGATGCCGCTGACATGCACGCGGAAGGGTAGCGCCGCGTGATGCACCGCGATGAAAATACGCCCGTCCTGCAGCGTCAGGCGGCGTTCGGACTGGCTGACCCCGAAATCGACCGCCGAGCCCGTATCCAGCGTCAGCAGGCTGCCATCGGCCAGCGTCTCCGTCTGCTGGGCGCCGATGCGGGTCGTGTAATCATCGCCCCAATGCAGCGGCAGGCCCGCGAGGCGCAGGGAGCCCCAGCCGAGGATCGCCACAACCAGGAAGGACGCGGCCAAGGCGAGCACCGGCCGGGCGATGCGGCGCCTGGGCTTGCGTGTCTGGCCGTGCAGAGCGGCGAGGAAAGACGGATCATGCCACAGCCGCGCCACCTCCGCGAAGGCGGGCGCATTGGCTGGGTCAGCCTTCAGCCAGGCCTGGAAGGCGTCGCCTTGCGCGCCCGCCAGCAGCCAGTCGAGTGCTGCCGCACGCGCGCTGGTCAAGGCGTCACCGGAGGATTGGCCGCGAATGCTCTCATCACCCTCTATGACGTTCGAGGGGGGTGCTTTTCCCGGGGAGTCAGACATCAAAATTTTTCGCGGCTTGCAAGCAGAGGTCCATGGCGCGGCGGATATCGGCCGTGACGGTATTGGCCGAGACGCCAAGATGGCGGGCGATCTTGGTATGGGGCCAGCCCTCGATACGGCTGAGGATCAGCGCTTCACGGCAGCGGGCCGGCAGAGATGCCAGAATAGCCTGATAGGCGCGCTGGCGGTCGGCATCGATCAACCGCGCCTCGACGGTCGGCGCGGGCTCCGCTACGTCCGCGACCGCTTCGGGATCTGCGGAGGCGACATGATAGCGCGCGCGCAGCTGAGTCCTGCGCCGATGGTCGATGGAGAGGTTGTCAAGGATGCGATGCAGGAAGGCGCGAATATTGGCGATGGCCCCTTGATCCTGCACCGCGAAACGCGCCCAGGCGTCCTGCACCATATCCTCGGCATCCGCCGCCGACGGCGCTTGTCGGCGCGCATGCGCCCGCAACTCGTCCTGATACAGGGCCGCCAGTCTTGCGAGGCCAGGGCCTCCACTCTCGGTCAACCGACCCTCGACACTGGGGCAAAGTCTCGCTTCAGAAAAGCGAGCCCATCGCCCGCAGCGCTGGCTTAGGCGAGTTGCGAATTATTCGCAACTTCTATCCGAAGGCGCCGGTCACAGGAGCCGGTCACAGGAACAGCTGGACCAGCGACAGGATGACGCAGGTGATGATGGCGTTCAGGGCCATGCCCAGGCTGGCGAAGGCCCCGGCCGTGGGATCGACCTGAAAGGCCCGCGCCGCGCCGAAACCATGGGCGGTGACGCCGATGGCAAGCCCCCGCGCCCGATAATCCCGGATGCCGAGCCGGTTGAAGATGGGGGTGGCCGTCATCGCGCCGACGACGCCCGCGAATAGCACGATGACGGCGGCGAGCGCCGGCACGCCGCCGAGTTCAGACGCCATCTGCATGGCGACGGGCGTTGTGGTCGCGCGCGGCGCGATGGAGGCCAGCATCGCCCGCGGCGCGCCGAACAGGGACAGAATGCCGACCGCACTGACGATGGCCGTGACCGCCCCGGCGCAAAGGGCCAGCGTGATCGGCAGGGCCAGCTGACGGATCAGCCTGGCCCGCGCCCAGATCGGCACGGCCAGCCCGACCACCGCCGGGCCGAGCAGGAAGGCGAGCACCGAGGTGGCGCCGGCATAGGTCGCGTAAGGCGTGTGGGTGATCATCAGAATGGCGATGATAACGGGGGTGGAGAGCAGCACCGGATGACAGAGCGGATGCCGCCCGGACCGGCGCGACAGCCGATCCGCGCCCTCGAAAACTAGCAGCGTCACCGCCAGCCAGAAGGCCGAGGTCGTCAGCAAGCCGTTCACGCCGTCACCTGCGCGGCACCGGACCCCACCCGTTTGACGACGAAGCGAAAGACCGAGACGGTGACCAGCATGGTGAGAAGCGTGGAAACGGTCGTTGCCACCACAAGGCCGATGCCGTAGCGGGCGAGCGCCGGCCCCTGGTTGATCAGCCCGACCGCCGCCGGCACGAACATGAGAGATAGATGCGCTGTCAGCCATCCCGAGACGGTGTTCAGCAGCGGCCTTTCCCGACGCATGACAGCGAGCCAAAGGAGCAGAACCAGCAATCCGATGACGGAGGGCGGCAAGGGCAAACCCGCCACGCGGTGAAGGCATTCGCCGACGCCCAGGCAGACGAACAGCAGGGCTATGGCATCGATCACGGCAGAAGACCTCAGAACAAGGGCCCGCCGGTCTGGCTTACGTCATGCCGCGTGCCGCTAAAGACTATGATCTAAGCTTCCGGCGATCAGAAGTAAAATGACTTGTTAAACTGAAACCTAGTCCTGATTGGAATAATTGGGTCCCTGCCAATCTCGGCCAGCGTCATGGCGGCACAAAGGCCGATCATCCACCAACGGCCAGGCCCAGCCCCTCCAGGGGGCGCAGCGGTAGCCAAGCCAAGACTTTTCGATCTGTTTACAAACATATTGATTCGATATAATATCAATTTGTCGCATAATAATACAGCGGCCAACCAATACGAACGTCTGACCTCGCTTCAACAGCGGAAAAAACAGACATGCGCTATGCTCATCCTTTTTTTGTCGCCTCAGCCAAGGCGCCGGGACCTGCCGCTGGCGAGGAGGAGAATTGGCATAAGCAAAATCTGGGGCCGTTGCCACCCATCATCGGCGACGGCCATATGGATCTGATCGATATCATCGGTAAGGATGGTGTCAACGAGATCAACCATCTCGGGGAAATACGCTTCCATGCGCTCGGCGATAGCGGCTGTGGCGGCGGTGACGAGGCCGAGCGTGTCGCCGATGATATGGCCACGGATTTCAACCCCAGCGCGGGCGCGCTCAATCCGGCCTTCCTGCTGCATCTCGGCGATGTCGTCTATGGCACCGATAAAACACATAATTATACCGACCGCTTCTACCGTCCGTACCGGCATTACCCGGGCAAGATTCTGGCGATCCCCGGCAATCATGATGGCGAGGTCAAGTCGCCCGACGATGCGCCCTCCCTCTCGGCCTTTCGAGAGAATTTCTGCACGGCGCATGCGGCGGTGCCCGCGGCCGCTTCGGGCATCGGTGTCTATCGGCAAACCATGACCCAGCCTGGGGTCTATTGGATGCTGGACGCGCCCTTTATGCGGGTGATCGGCCTTTACTCGAACCTGCTGGAAAATCCTGGCTTCCTGCAGGGCAAGACCGCTGGCGGCGCCGCCGATACCAGCCAGATCGACTGGTTTGCCAAGACAATCAAAGCCCTCAAAGGCGAGCCGAAAAAGGCCCTGGTGATCGCTACGCACCATCCGCCCTATAGCCAGGGCGGACATAGCGGCAGCACGGCGATGGGCGCCGATATCGATGCGGCCTGCAAGGCAGCCGGCCTCTATCCCGATCTTTTTCTGTCCGGCCATGCGCATAACTACCAGCGCTATACCAGACGTATCGACGGCAAGATGATCGTCTATGTCGTATCCGGCACCGGCGGCATGAGCCCGCAACCGGTCGGCCAAGCGACCGGCCAGCCGGCAACCGACAGCAGCACCGTGACCTATGACAGATCGCTCGCCTCGCTCGGATACAGCTTTCTGACGGTATCGGCCAAGCAATTGAAGGTGGAATTTTGGCCGCTCGGCAGTCCGCATGGCACGGCTTTCGATTCCGTGACGGTCGATCTGACGTAGCAGACCGTCGCCTGAGAGACAGCGCCTTTGCCGGGCTGCCTGACGCAGACGAGCCCGTCTCAATGACAAGGAGCGGAGAATGCGACAACAGGTCAAAGCCCAGGGCCTCGTCTTGCAGGCGGTCGCCGGAACGCATGTCGTTCTATTAGGCTGGGATATCACGGATCAGACGGTCGCTGCCGGGCTGCTGGGTTTCGCGATCCAGCGCGTGGATCACGCAAAGAGCGAGACCTATTGGATGTCGGGGATGAAGTCCTTTCCCGCCACGCCGCTGCCCTTGGGCGGCACCGCGTCCAGCCATGAACAACCCATTCAAAGCTTCCAATGGGCGGATTATTCCGCCCAGCCGGGCTGCCAATACACCTACCGGCTTGTCGCCATGTCAGGGCAGCCAGGCGCCTTGACCGATGGCGCTGAGGTCGCCGTCGACATCACGACCGAGGCAGCATGGGCAGGGACGCATAGCATCTTCTTCAACCGCGGCGCCGTCGCGTCGCAGGAATATGCCAAGCTGTTTCAGAACAGACGGCCAAGCGTTGTCGGGCCGGCCGCCTATACTTGGCTGTCGCGTGGATTGCTGGAAGCGATTATCGCTTTTCTCGCCAAAGCCACAGACGCCAGCTACGGAATCCGGATGGCGATTTACGAGTTTCAATGGCCGGAGGTTCTGAAAGCTGTCAGCGACGCGGCGCAGCGCGGTGCCGATGTCCGCGTCTTATATGATGCGATCGACAATGCGCATGAAGACCCGATCCACCCGAACGAAGCGGCGATCGCAGCCGCAGGGATCGATAAGCTCTGCACCGGCATCACGCATGGCAGAATCATGCACAACAAGTTCATCGTTCTGTTGAAGGACGGTGCGCCGGTTCAACTGCTGACCGGATCAACGAATTATACCGAGAACGGTATCTTCGGCCATCTCAACTGCGCGCATATCGTCAATGATGCCGCCACGGCCTCGGCCTATCTGGACTTGTGGACGGAACTGAGCGGCGATCCTGCCCTCGCCGATCTCCGCGATTGGAACGACACCAAAACCCCGGTGCCACCCAACCCGCCCATAGCGGGCATCACGGAGGTGTTTTCACCGCTGCACAGCACCGCCGTATTGGCCCGCTACAATGATATCGCCGCCGCCGCGCAGCGTGGGCTGTTCATGACCTTTGCCTTCGGCATGAACAAGGACTTCATACCGACCTACGAGACCGAGAATGAGGTTCTGCATTTCGCCCTGATGGATAAGGCCGGCGTCGGCAAGACGATTGCCGCGGCAGAGGCAGAGATCGCCAAGATCAGGGCCCTGAAGAACGCGGTGGTCGCGATCGGCCAGAACATCACGCTGAACGAGTTCGACCGTTGGCTGAAGGAAGCGAGCGGCGTGCAGGCGAAAGAGAATGTGCGTTGGGTTCACACCAAGTTCATGCTGGTTGATCCGCTGTCCGATGATCCGATCGTGGTTACCGGATCGGCCAATTTCAGCGACGCGAGCGTGACGACGAATCATGAGAATATGCTGGTGATCCGTGGCGACAAGCGCGTGGCGGATATCTACCTGGGCGAATTTATGCGCCAATTCTCCAGCTATGCCTTCCGCGACGCGGCCTATACGGCAAGCCAGCAATCCGGCGCGGCGCCAGAAACGTGGAAACCGCAAGACCTGGCGACTGACCCCTCCTGGATGGCTGATTATAACCAGCCTGGGTCATCCAGGGCGCTGCGGCGCCTCTATTTCTCAGGCCAGTAGGGTGCCGGCCAAAATATAGACCGGGCTGTTAGAGGGACGAGGCCAAGCATGTCACCAAGCCGCATCATCATCATTCGCCACGCGGAGAAACCGACCAAGCCAGGCGACGAGCCGGCTATAGCGGGCATTGCCGAGAATGGCAGCTGTGATAAGAAGAGTTTGACACCAAGAGGCTGGCAACGCGCGGGGGCGCTCGTTCGCTTCTTCTGCCCCCTGCATCCGCCGCCGGGATTCGGCCTCCTTCCGTCAATCATCTACGCCGCCGGTGCCAAGACGAAGGATGACAGCAAGCGCCCCACGCAAACCGTGCAGCCGCTCGCTGATCTCATGCAATCCCAGCACGTTCCTTTCATCGAAAGCTTTGGCAAGGATGACCTGCAAGCTGCGATGACGGAGGCGCTGACGCGCAATGGCATCGTGCTGATGGCCTGGGAGCATCACCGCATTCCTGACCTCGCGGCCTTGCTCCATCCCGTCCCGGCGACGCCCGACGCATGGCCCGACGATCGTTTCG
The DNA here is from genome assembly GCF_020621385.1 of Acidisoma cellulosilyticum. Taxonomy (GTDB): domain Bacteria; phylum Pseudomonadota; class Alphaproteobacteria; order Acetobacterales; family Acetobacteraceae; genus Acidisoma; species Acidisoma cellulosilyticum. The sequence continues at coordinate 300,744 of NZ_JAESVA010000002.1, forward strand.
ACGTCTTGTGGGTCTTCGATCATAGCGCCGACGGCTGGGCATTTTCACAGATCGCGCAACGCCTGCTGAACGGCGATGACGATACCGTCATTTGAACGCACGATATCAAAGGAGCATCCGGTGACCCTCGCCTATGGTTACGTCAAAGCCAAGATCGTTTCGAAACCCGTCTTGAAACCGTCGCGTCATCGCTCCGAAATTCAATATCATCTGCATTTCGGCTTGCTGGTACAAGGTGCGAATTGGGATGTGGCGGTGAATGTCGGCACCAGCGATTCCGACGATTTGCTGAAATACAAGCTGATTTATGATTTCCGTCACCCGATCATCGCCCAGCTGGCGCAGGCCGATCAGGGCGCGTCACCCCTGACAGGCCAGGATGCCCTGCCCGCGCTGGACTATTGCCGCAGCGATCTCCTGGCCAATACCGGCGATTGGCGCAATAGCGACGTAATGGATGGCTCGGTGGAAGCCGAACCCGTGGCATCCTTGCTGCGCCTGCTGACAAGCGCGGTTCAACAGCAATCGCCGGTCTATGTCTTCGGTCGCTTCTATAGCGAAGGCAATGGCATCCATGACGCCCATATGAACCAAGGCTCCACCGGCAGCTTCTTGCATCGCAAGGTTGACGTTGGTGACGATGACAGCAACGATCACAATGACATCTGGCAGGACGGCGCCGTGCTGGTCGACCTCGGACAGCTTGAATGGGCCGCCTATTTCGCCGCGTTCAACAAGCAACTGGTCCCGACGGACGAGCTTGGCAATCCGACCGAGCAGGCAAGGCCGATCGGAATCGCCGCGCCGCTGCCAGAGCATTTGCCAGCGGAATAGCAAGGTCAAGCGACCCACCACATAGGTTTGGATGACGGTACTGGCCCTTTGGCCAGGTCCTTCGGGAAGAGCCCTGCCGCAATCGCCCGGGTCTTTTTCTGTCGCCCCAGTCGATCGGCCGGGCCTGGCCTTATTCTCCCAGCCTCTTCCCGCGCATTGTCTAAAAATCAGAAAAGGGAGATCAAACGAGCTAACAATTCAGTATTATTGTCATCATTTCAATTCGATGCTTTGATTGAGTCAGTAAACTCCTAAGAAAAATTGCTTTATGGATAATGACTAGGGGCGATCCGCTGATTTGCCCAAGTCAATGCGGCCAACTCGATTGAAATGGTCCCTCATGTCAGACATCATCGTGAGTTCCGGTCAGGTCGTCAGCGGATTGACGATCGGATCGACAACCAGTCTCGACATTATGGCCGGCGGTTCCGCCGTCGATCTGACGGTCAGCGGTGGCACCGTCACAGTGGACGGTGGTTCGGCAAGCGATATCACGATCATCGGCGGCGGCACGGTCTTTAGCGAAGTCTCCGTCACCGCGGGCGGCAGCGTGGTGAATACGGTCGTCGACTACGGCGGCGATCTTTTCCTATCCGGCGGTTTTGCGACCAGCACGACCGTCAGCGGCGGCGTTCTGACCTTGGCGGCCGGCGGCGTTGCCCGCGACACCTCTGTCACGGATGCCGCCTTGTCCTCCAACGGTGTGGCGGCCGGCGACCTGTATATCCTGTCCGGCGGCACGGCGGTGGTGACCACCGTCAGCGCGCCGGCCGGGCCGGTCGGGCTATTGGCGGAGGTCATCCTGTCCTCGGGCGGCAGCGCCGTTTCAACCACCGTGTTTTCCGGCGGCGCCTTGTCCGTCTCGAGCGGCGGTTTCATCAGCGACACCGTGCTGAGCGGCGGCAATTTTTTCATCCAGCCGACAAGTATCGCATCCGGCCAGATCCTGACCGATCAGGTCGTCAGCGCCTTCACGTATTATGAGATCGAAGCCGGCGCCTCCGCCACCAGCCTGACGATCCAAGGCGGCGGCAGGGTCGATGTCGTCAACGGCGCCGTGGTGCAAGACATTGCGCTGTCGGGCAATGGCGCGACGCCCGCCTATCTTGGCCTGTATTTTGGTGGTCTCGCGACCAGCACGACGGTCAAGGAAAACGCGACGCTGCGGCTGGTCGATGGTATCGCGAGCCATACCGTCGTGGAGGACAGCATCGGCCAGACCGCCGGGGAATTCGTCTATAGCGGCGGCAGCACCATCGATACCTCTATCCTCAGCGGCGGCTACTTGGCGGTCTCATCCGGAGGTTCGGCCGCCGACCTGCTGGTGAGCGGCGGTGACGCGGTGCTGACCGACGGCGCCGTGTTGGATGGGGTTCACTTAGCCGAGGGCGATCTGACCCTCGGCGCAGGGGCCGTCACCACAGGCGACATCACCCTCGACGGCGGCGCGACGCTGATTATTTCAGGGTCGGAGATGCCTGCCGCGATCGTCGACAATTTCCAACCTTCCGATGAGATCGACCTGGCGACGATCGCTTTCTCGCATGGTGCTTCGGCGAGATTCGACAGTGGGACCGGCCTGCTGACGGTGACGGAAGGTGGGGAGCATTACGAGTTGAAGCTCGCCGGCAATTATGCGCATGCCACATTCGCGCTGCGATCGGATGATGGCGGGTCGGGCAGCCTGCTCACCGTGAGCTTGTCCTGCTTCGCTGCGGGGACGCGCATTCTGGCCGAGCAAGGGCTGGTCGCGGTCGAGGCATTGCGGCCGGAGGACAAGCTGCGCACGCCGGACGGCAAGCTTGAACCGATCGTCTGGATCGGCAGCCGCCATGTCGATTGCCGGCGCCACCCACGCCCAAGCGATATTCTACCCGTGCGGATCGCGGCCCATGCTTTCGGCCCGGGCAGACCCGCACGCGACCTGTTCCTGTCACCGGACCATGCCATCTACGCCGAAGACGTGCTGATCCCGGTGAAATACCTCATCAACGGGTCCAGCATCGCGCAGGTCGATCGGGACCATATCGACTATTTTCATGTCGAACTTCCCCAGCATGGCATCATCCTGGCGGAGGGCCTTGCCGTCGAGAGCTATCTGGATAGCGGTGACCGCGCAAATTTTTGTGAAGGTGCGAGCGCTGTCGCCCTTCATCCGGTCTTCGGCTTTGGCCATCACGATTCCATGCTGATGCTGGACGCTTTGGGCTATGCGCCGCTGCGCATGATCGGGCCCGAGGTCGATCGGGTGAGGATGCGACTTTTGTCCGGCAGCGGGCCGGAGCGGCTTGCTTCGGCTTAATTTCCGTCAGGCCTAGCTGGAAACACCCCAAAAATCTGACGAATTGTCGATTACAACCTGGCAGAGTCTCACTGTTTCAGGGGGCCGCTCGCGACCGGATTTTACAAGTCTCCTCTCGTTTGACGAAGCTTGGCTTTTGGCCGGTTTTGAGGGAAAATTTGCCTTGAAACCCTCAGCCGCCAATCCAGTTTTATGAGTCGAGATGACTGAAGCGCCCAATTCCCAGGCCAATTTGGCTGCCGTCGCCCAAATTGCGGTTATACCGTCCATTCTGGACGTCGTGTGCCGCCTGACCGGCATGGGCTTCGCAGCCGTCGCCCATGTGACCGAGACACAGTGGTTGGCCTGCAGCGTCCTGGACCATATCAATTTCGGGTTGAAGCCAGGGGGCGAACTCGACCTCAAATCGACGATTTGCAATGAAATCCGACAGCATCGCCAGGCCGTCATTATCGACAATGTCGCCGAGGACCCGGCTTATTGCGGTCATCATACCCCTGCGACCTATGGCCTCAAGAGCTATATCTCGATGCCGATCCTCATGCCGGACGGCTCGTTTTTCGGCACTTTATGCGCCATTGACCCCCATCCCCATCGGGTGAACACGCCCGAAATCGTGCAGACCTTCAAGCTATTCGCCGAGTTGATCGCCTTCCATCTGGACGCCATTCGCAGGCTGGCGGATGCCAAAGCGGCCGCCGATGAACAGCAGGGCATTTCCGAACTCCGGGAGCAGTTCATTGCCGTTTTGGGGCATGATCTGAGAAATCCCGTCGCATCCATCGACGCGGGTGCGACCCTAATCCTCAAGCGTCCGCATATGGCCGTGGAGATCGCCGGGCAGATCAAGCAAAGTGCGGGCCGTATTTCAAACCTTATCGAAAGCGTGCTGGACTTTGCCCGCGGGCGTTTGGGCGGGGAATTTCCCGTCGATAAGGCTCAGGTGGTTCTGGGGCCTGTTCTGACGCAGGTGGCTTCAGAACTTCAACGCACACATCTGGACCGCCAGATCGAGGTCAGCCTGGACCTTGCGCAGCCTATCCTTTGCGACAGTGTCCGACTTTCCCAGCTTCTGTCGAACCTTTTGGCAAACGCACTGACACATGGCGCGCCCGACCGGCCGATCATTGTCCTTGGCGGGGTCCGACAGGGCGTGTTCGAGCTATCCGTCTCGAATGGCGGCGCGCCGATTCAGGACCATGCCTTGAGCAGGCTTTTTCAGCCGTTTTTCCGCGCGAAAGTTCGCTCTAGCCAGGAAGGCCTGGGGCTCGGCCTTTTTATCTGCTCGGAAATCGCCAAGGCGCATGCTGGAACATTGGAGGTGTCATCAACCGAAGCGGATACCCGCTTCACGTTCCGGATGCCCGTCTCCGTCTAGACGCGGATAGGGCCTTCCAGCACGCCCCGTAAGCTCGGGGCCGGCAAGCGCCTTATGTCAATTGGTCATAGACTTCCGCCGCGATCCGCTTGATCTCCGTGCGGTCGATCGGCCCGACGATCGTGCAGTTGAGACTGCCATCCGTCCAGCTCATGACACCCAGATCGCCGGATGTCGCGAAGCGCGGCACGCCGTCCTTATGCGGCGCGACAGGCGTGAAAAACAGCGTCAGCCGCTGGCCCCCGGCATTCTCATACATGATCTGCGCGCCCGCCTTGTCCCCCGCAGGCAGAAGACTGCCGCCGACGAGCCGCCACCCGGTCTGTTCCAAATTGGGGATCGTCAGCTTTCGGTCCAGTCGTTTCGAAAACCAGGTGCCGAGATCGCCGTCGGTATTGCCTGCGACCTCCACCGGATGCGCGACCTCGGCGGTATAAAGCCGGTGGGCTGCCAAGGCCGCTACGATCTGATCGGCAGGAGCAGTGCCGCCGATGCCTGCACCCTGATGCCCCCAATACCATCCTCCAGACGCGCCGATGCCGAGACAAAGGATGGCCGCCGCCGCCATGCGGTGCCAGGCTTGGTGCTTGCCACGGCCTTCGGCCGCCATACGCCGGACGTTCAGACGCGGCGGCAGGGGTTCGGCCGCGACCGGCTGATACAGGCTGGCGATAAGCGCATTCTGCTGCCGCCATTCCGCCAGACGCGCGCGCCCTTCCGGATCCGTATCAAGCGCCGCCGCGATCTCAGCCATACGCCCAGCATCCAGCGAGCGGTCCAGATAGGCCATGAGATCGGCATCGGAAATGCGGCTGTGGGGTTGGCTCGTCATTTCACACTCCGCAATCTGGGCGGCGGCGCATCGGTTGCCGTCCGCAAAGCCTGACGCGCGCGGGATATCCGCGACATCACGGTGCCGGTCGGGATCTCCAAAATTTCTGAGGCCTCCTCATAACTCATGCCTTCCAAGGCCACGAGCATCAAAACCTCACGCTGTTCAGCGGGCAGGTTTTGCAGCGCCATCGCGACACCGGCGAGTTCCAGCCGCGATTGTTGATTGGTAGAGGCATCTGGATAATTGCCGTCGGGTTCGAGCGGAATATGGATGCCTTGTCGCCTGACGCGCCTTTGGTCGTTGCGATAGAGGTTGAGAAGGATACGGAACAGCCAGGGTCGCACCGGCCCCAAGGGGCGGAACAGAGACCGCTTGCGCATCGCCCGCTCAAGACAATCCTGAACGAGATCGTCGGCCGCGTCCCGGTCATGCGACAAGCCACGGGCATAGCGCCGCAAGGCAGGGATACAAGCCTCGATCTCGTCCAGAAAGCCCGTCATGCGGTCCTATTCCCCCGGAAGAATGTCTACCAGGAACCGCCGCCAGAAGACGAAGCCTGCGTGGTGCTGCGGACCACATGCCAAACCCCTGCGACGCCGTCGCCGGTCGCCTGGCCGCGGGCCGTGTCATCTTCCCAGAAATACAGCGGCATGCCGTTATAGGCCCATTGTTTTTGCCCGTCCTTGCGCGTCACCAGGGCATAAGGACCGCTCGGTTCCGCGCCCGCCTTGGCCAGGAAAGGCGGCCAGTCCTCAGCACAGTCGCCGTAGCAGTTGGACAGGCCCTTGCTGTCCTTGTCGTAGATATAGAGCGTCATGCCCTTGGCATCCGCCAGGACCGCTCCCTTGGCCGTCTTGGCCGATGAGAAGGGCAGCGATCCGGCAAAGGCCAAGGGTGCCACGAAAAGCAGGGCGGAAGCAGCCAGCAGAAGGCATTTCATGGACTATTTCCTTTATGGCGATCCGGCAGAATGGATCGTGTCAAAGGGTCAACACCGCGCAACGCATCCTATTCCCGACTAAATCTTCTATCGGGGAATAAATCCTGAACCCCGGTGTTGAACGGATGAAACAGTATGAGGAAATTCATCTTGTCCATGAAACTTGGCGCCGAGGCCCAGACTGTCCGGCATTATGACGGCGTCACGCGCGCCCTCCATTGGCTGATGGCGGCCCAGATCGTCGCGCAATTTGTCCTGGCCCTGATCTGGGACGATGTCGGTGAGGATCTGGGACATAGCCTGGTGCGGCTGCATGTATCGCTCGGCGTTTGCCTGATCGTCACGCTGGTCCTGCGCATCGTCTGGCGCAGCGTCTTCTCGCTTAGCCCGACCGAAACGCTACCGCGAATGCAGGTAAAGCTCAGCCATGGCGTTCATCATCTGCTGTACACGATGATGGTGGTGGAACTGGCGGCCGGGCTTTCGAAGCGCTGGGCCCGGGGCCGCACGGTCGATGTCTTCGGGCTGATCCATATCCCCTCGCCTTTTACCTATGCGCCGGATCTGCGGCCGATCATCTCATTCACCCATGAGTGGCTGGCCTGGGCGATCATCATCCTCGCGGCCGGCCATGGGCTGATGGCGCTTTTCCATCATTTTGTGCTGCGCGACGGCGTGCTGCGCCGCATGACCGGCTGAGGCCGGTCAAGGGGCGCGCAAAACCGTGGTGATGGTGAGCGTGACGGCGTCCGCGATCAGCGGACGATCCGCCACCATGCCGAAATCGGTCCGGTTCATCCGGCTATGGAAAACAAGGCGCATCGCCGGGACACCCTGGACGGATGTATGCGTCACGACACCCGTCAAAATCTGCGGGCGCGAGACATCACGAATGGTCAGGTTGCCGGCGATGGTGAAATGGTCATCCGGCGAGGATTGCACGCTATCGCTGTGAAATCTGATGGTCGGAAATTTGGCCGTATCGAAATAGGGCGCCGAGCGCAGCGTGGCCGCACCGCCGAAAGGGACATCGATCTTGCTGTCATCGACCACGACCTCGATATTGACGTCGGACGGCTTGGCGGTATCGAACTGGATATGCGCGGTGAAATGCCGAAAGTTGCCATCAACCGGCACGACATTGGCCACCTGCGTGCCAAAGGCGATCGTGGCCGTGGTCTGGTCGATATTGTAATCGACCGAACGCGCCTCGGCTGTTCCAGCCCAGAGGCAGATGACGAATGCCGCCAGGCAAGAGCGGATCGGACGCCTTGCCGTCTGAGCTTTGTCGTTGAACCTCATGGCCGTCTACCCCTGCTTTGAAGAGTAAACACCCATCCGGTGGTTTTATTCCGTGATTTTTACAATCGCGGCCAGCCGCGCCGGACCGCACGGCGGAGATTGCCGATCACAACCAGCCGATGAAATGGCGCGATCACGCAGAGATAACTGCGGCCCAAAAGATTGTGGCAATGCACGACCGAGGTGAAGACAAGTTCCCGACCAGGACCATCGCGCCTGTCACGCACAAGAACAGATGCGCGAAAATCGAGATGCCGGTCATCCTCCCCCAGGATCAGCTCCCGATCTCTACGTCCCAGAACAGGGAAAAAGTCGATACGCTCCACCCCGTTGCGCGCGGCTGCCGCCCGAACCTCCGCCGTGGTCTTGACGCCGAACCGGGTCATCACGCCGTCCCGCATCGCCAGTAACGTCCGGAACCACAGCGCCGGATCACCCAGCAGGCTGCGGGCGATATCCTCGATCTTGCGGTCAGCCACCGCTGCCGGCAGCGGGACCGCAAAGGCATCCGCCAGGTCAGCGCCGGGATAGAGCCCCGCGAGCACGCTTTCGGTCGGCAATGGTATGGCCTGCATCGCGATACCCTCCTGTTTCTTTGGCGCTCATTCTACCAGATGCTCGATCGGCACACGAAAGACCTTCGCGATGGCAGCCAATGCCGCAACGCTGCCGGGTTTCTTGGCAGACTCGATCTCGGCCAGATAACTGGGGCTGATTTCAGCCGCTTCGGCGAGCGCGCGCGGCGTCATGCCCATGCGGCTAAGCCAGATGGTAATCGGTGATATGCCATCCAGAATCTGCGTCAATTCAGCATCGGAATAGCTGAGCCGCTTGACCTCAGCGAGGCCGATATCACGCACCATCGCATCATACCTTGCGGAGGATGCCAGATCACTCTGCTCTTCAACCAGACGAACCCAATCGGAACGGCGCAGCGTCACCGTATCGTCATCATGGGCAATGACCTGCGGCAATGTCATGCTCATCGATAAATCTCCCCTCGATGGCCGATATCGAAGACGATCAGGTTGTCGCCCTCCAGCCGGTACAACACGCGGACATCACCTTTATGAAGCCACCATATCCCTTGCTCACCCACCATCTCAGTCACACAACTACAATTCGCTGATAGCGAGCGGTATCAGCAAATACCCTAAGCCGCCTTCTCCTGCCCGGCGATCCGCGCCAGATTACCCAGGATATCCTTCGCGAGACGGATGCGCTTGGAAATATCCATGTCCGCGACCACGACCAGCTTATGGTCCGGCCGCAGCTTGATGGCCCCGCCACGGCTGCCGATCCAGGGGATCAGCCCGGCGACATTGCCGAAGGCATTGCCGCGGAAGCCCAGCACCATGCCCTTGGGCCCGGCATCCAGCTTCTCGACCCCCGCCTCCCGGCAGATGCGCTTCAGTGTCATCACCTGCAGCAGGTTGTCGACCTCCTCCGGCAGCGGCCCAAAGCGATCGACCAATTCCGCACCCATGGCCTCGGTTTCCTCGACCGACGACAGGGCGCCGATGCGGCGATAAAGGCCAAGGCGAACCGGCAGGTCCTTCACGTAATTCTCGGGGATCAGCACCGGCAGGCCGAGGCCGATGGTCGGCGTCCAATCGCGTTCCGCCGCGCGGCTCTTTTTCCCGCGTTCGGCGCGCAGGTCCGCCACCGCGTCTTCCAGCATCTGCTGATACAGCTCGATGCCGACTTCGCGGATATGGCCGGACTGCTCGTCACCCAGCAGATTGCCCGCGCCGCGAATATCGAGATCGTGGCTGGCGAGCGTGAAGCCGGCACCCAGCGTATCCAGCGTCTGCATCACGTCCAGCCGCTTTTCGGCGGCGGCGGACAGGCGGAAGCTCGGCGGCCAGGTCAGATAGGCGTAGCCACGCTGCTTACCGCGACCCACGCGGCCACGCAGCTGATACAACTGGCCGAGACCGAACATATCGGCGCGATGAATGATCAAGGTATTCACCGCCGGCATGTCCAGCCCGCTTTCGACGATATTGGTCGAGAGCAGAACGTCGTATTTGCCGTCGCCGAACTCCGTCATCACGCGTTCCAGATCGGTCGGCGACAGCCGTCCATGGGCTTCGACGATGCGCAGATCGGGCACCAGTTCCAGCAGCCGCTTGCCGACACGCTCCATGTCTTCCAGGCGCGGACAGACGCAGAAGATCTGCCCGCCACGGAAGCGCTCGCGCTGAATCGCTTCACGAATGACCAGTCCGTCAAAGGGCATGATGAAGGTGCGGACGGCGAGCCTGTCGACCGGCGGGGTGGCGATAATGCTCATCTCCCGCACGCCCGTCAGCGCCAATTGCAAGGTGCGCGGAATGGGGGTGGCGGTCAGCGTCAGCACATGGACATCGGCCTTGAGCGACTTCAGACGTTCCTTATGGGCGACGCCGAAATGCTGCTCCTCATCGACGATGACGAGGCTGATATCCGCGAAGCTGATGGATTTGGCGAGAAGCGCATGGGTGCCGACAACGATATTGACGGTGCCGTCCGCAAGCCCCGCCTTCACCTGGCTGGCTTCCTTCGCCGTCACCATGCGCGACAATTGGGCGACGTTGATCGGCAATCCCGCGAAACGCGCCGAGAAGCTGCGAAAATGCTGGCGGGCGAGCAAGGTCGTCGGCACGACGACCGCGACCTGAGAGCCTGACATCGCGGCCACAAAAGCCGCGCGCAGAGCCACTTCCGTCTTGCCGAAGCCGACATCGCCGCAGATGAGCCGGTCCATCGGCCGGCCGGAGGCCATGTCTTCCAGCACATCGGCAATGGCGCGGGACTGATCCTCCGTCTCCACGAACGGGAATTTCGCACAGAACTCGTCCCACATGCCTTCGGGCGGGGCCAGGCTCGGCGCCTCATGCAGCCGGCGTTCGGCCGCGATGCGGATAAGGCCGGCGGCCATATCGCGAATGCGGGTCTTGGCCTTGGCTTTCCGGTTCTGCCAGGAGGCACCGCCCAGCTTGTCCAGCGTAACGCCCGCCGTCTCGGTTCCGAAACGCGACAGAACCTCGATATTCTCGACCGGCAGGAACAGCTTGTGATCGCCGTCATAGATCAGCCGCAGACAGTCATGCGGCGCTTCGTTCACACGGATGGTGACCAGACCGTCGTAACGGCCGATGCCGTGATCCTCATGCACCACCAGATCGCCCTCGGCGATGTCGGTCGCCTCGGCGATGAACTGGTCGGCGCGCTTGCGCTTCCGCGGCGGCCGGGCCAGGCGTCGGCCGAGCAGATCCTGCTCGCCCACAACCGCCATACGGTCGCCGACGAAGCCGCGTTCCATGCCCAAGGTAACGAGCGCAATGGCGTTCGGCGGCAGCTTGCGCACGGCATCCGCGTTGGCAGCGACCGTCAACTGGTCGAAACCGTGCTCGCGCAGCAGCCCGCCAAGACGCTCCCGCGATCCATCGGTCCAGGCCGCGATGACCAGCCGCTTCTTCTCGCCGGCCCAGGTCGCGGCCTGGGCGCGCAGCCTGTCATAGACATCCGGCTGAACGTCCCCGCCGGGCGCGAAGATCGGCGCAGGCCGGCCGCCACCGTCCACGCCTTGGGCGCCGTCCGGCCGACCGAAGGTGCTAAAGGTGAAATTCGGCAGCTGCGCCAGCATACCGGACCAATCCTTGGCGTTCAGATAGAGCCGCTCGGCGGGAATGGGCCGATAGGGCGTCTCGCCGTCACGCGGCGGCACGCGGCGCGCCTGATAATGATCGGTGATCAGCTCCAGCCGGGATGCCAAGACCTCCTCGGCCTGATGATCCAGCGCGATGGAGACGCCCGGCATGTAATCGACCAGGGTTTCCATGGCGTCGTAAAACAACGGCACCCAGTGCTCCATGCCGGCATGCCGGCGGCGCTCGGAGATGGAGAGATACAGCGGGTCTTCCGTCGCCGCCTGGCCGAAGAGCTCGCGCCAGCTGGTACGGAAGCGCGCGACCGATTCCGGGTCCAGCGGCACTTCCGAAACAGGGTGCAGCGTCAGACCCTTCACCGCGTCGCCGCTGCGCTGGCTGTCGGTATCGAAGCGGCGCATGCTCTCGATCGTATCGCCGAACAGATCGAGGCGGATCGGATCAGGCTCGCCGGCCGGGAACAGATCGATGATGCCGCCGCGCATGGCGAACTCGCCCGGTTCCATCACGGTCGAGGCGCGGGCATAGCCGTGGGCTTCCAGGAAGATCGCCAGCTTCTCGGGCTCGACGGTGGCGCCGGGCTTGAGGTTGAGGCTGGTGCCCTGGAACATGCCGCGCGGCGGCACGCGCTGGATAAGGCCGTTGACGGTCGTCAGCACCACGCCGCGTTGAAAACCGCCGCCCGAAAGCTGGGCGAGTGCTGCAATGCGTTCCGAGACGATGGCCGGATTGGGCGAGACACGGTCGTAAGGCAGGCAGTCCCAGGCGCCGAAGCGCAGCACCGGCAGTTCCGGCGCGAAAAAGGCCAGCGCTTCCGCCATGCGGGCCAGACGCTGATCGTCCCGCGCGACATGAAGGATGGGGCCTTTGGCATCCAGCGCTTGCCGCACCAGCAGCGCGGCGTCCCAGCCTTCCGGCGCGCCATAGACGGTCAGACGGCTCATTTTCCACCTGCGGCGATCATGGCCTGGAGCAGAGGATGGTCCAGTTCCGGGGGTACTGCTTGACGGCGGGTCAGCCACTCGGCCAGATCGGGCTCCGGCAATTCGAGGAGTCGCTCGATCGTCGTCAGTTCCTCGGCCGTGAAGGCAAGAAGCCGGGATGAGACGAAGCCACCGATCAGAAGGTCAAGCTCATGCGTGCCGCGATGGGTGGCTCGGAACAGAAGGCGCCGTCGGCGCTGGTCAAGGTCTGGGACGGAATCGCTCATGGGTGATCAAAGCTATAGCCACCCAAGCCCGAAGAGTCAGCCAGTGAGCGCCGATCCCCTCAGCCAAATTCGCGCGCCGCTGACCCTCCTTCCCGGCATAGGCCCGCGTCTGGCGACGCCCTTGGCGCGACTCGTCGGTGGCCCCCGCATTCGCGACCTGCTGCTGCATCTGCCGGATAGTTATGTGGACCGGCGGGAGCGGCCGAAACTGGCTCATGCAAGGCCGGGCGGCATCGTGACGCTGGAAGTCCAGGTGATGAGCCATGAAAGCCCGCGCACCCGCAGCCAGCCTTGGCGCGCCGTGGTGACGGACGGCTCGGCCTTCGCCGATATCGTGCTGTTTCATCAGGCAAGGCTCAGCCAGATGCCGGTCGGTGCCACAGTCATCGTCTCCGGCAGGCTGGAAAGCTTCGCGGACCGGCTGACCCTGCCGCATCCAGATTACGTGCTGCCGGTGGCGCGCGCGCATGAAATGCCGGCGATCGAGCCGGTCTGGCCGCTGACCGCCGGCATCACCAACCGCACGGTCGGGAAAGCGATGTCAGGCGCCCTGATGCGCCTGACGGACTTGCCGGAATGGATCGAGCCGTCTCTGCTGACCCGCCGCCGCTGGTTGAGCTTTTCCGCCTGCCTGCGGCTGACCCAGGCGCCGGATACAGACGTAAAAGCGCGGGACCTGGCCCGGCTGCGCCTCGCCTATGACGAATTGCTGGCCGAGCAGATCGCGCTTGGCCTGCGCCGCCTCGCCCGCCGCGAACGGCCGGGCCGGTCGCTGACCGGTGACGGGCATTTGCGCGCCGAAGCCCTGCGGCGTTTCGGCTTTCAGCCGACGGCAGGCCAGACCATGGCGCTGGCCGAGATCGAGGCCGATATGGCGGCCCCGCGCCCCATGGTGCGGCTGCTGCAAGGCGATGTCGGCTCCGGCAAGACGCTGGTGGCCCTTCTCGCCATGCTGCGCGCGGCCGAGGCCGGCACCCAGGCGGCCATCATGGCGCCGACCGAAATTCTGGTGCAGCAGCATTTCCGGACCCTGACCGCACTTTCCCCCGTTCCGGTCGGGCTGCTGACCGGGTCCATGACGGCCGGCGCACGGCGGCAGGTGCTGGCGGGGCTGGCCGATGGCTCCATCCCGCTGGTCGTCGGCACCCACGCGCTGTTCCAGAAGACAGTGGAGTTTCACGACCTTGGTCTTGCCGTCATCGACGAGCAGCACCGCTTCGGCGTCGATCAGCGCATCAGCCTGGGCGACAAGGGCGACAGGACCGATGTGCTGGTGATGACGGCGACGCCCATCCCGCGCTCCCTCCGTCTCACCCAATATGGCGAAATGGACCTCAGCCAACTGACCGAGAAGCCGCGCGGCCGTGGCAGCATCCGCACCACGCTGCATGGGCTGGGTGCGATGGGTCAGGTCATCGGCGGCATCACCCGCGCGATGGAGCGCGGCGCGCGCATCTACTGGGTTTGCCCGCTGGTCAGCGAAAGCGAGGCGATGGACCTCTCTGCCGCCGAATTCCGCTTCGACATGCTCAACAAGCGCTTCCCCGGCCGCGTGGGCCTGGCGCATGGCCAGCAGGACGGCAAGGTCCGCGAGGACGCGCTGGCGGATTTCTCGGCCGGGCGCACGCAGTTGCTGGTGGCGACGACCGTCGTGGAAGTCGGCGTCGATGTGCCGGAAGCGACCGTCATGGTCATCGAACATGCCGAGCGCTTCGGCCTCGCCCAGCTGCATCAGCTGCGCGGGCGCGTGGGGCGCGGCGCGGAGGAGAGTTTCTGCCTGCTGCTGCATGAGGATGGGCTGACCAAGATCGCGCAGGAGCGACTGATCCTGATGCGCGACACCACGGACGGTTTCGTCATCGCGGACGCCGATTTCCGCATCCGTGGCCATGGCGACGTCACCGGCACCAAGCAATCCGGCCTGCCCGGCTACCGCCTCGCCGATATTCCGGATCAGGAGAAGCTGCGGGAAGTGGCTGTGAAGGACGCCGCCATGCTGCTGGATCACGACCCGCATTTGCGCTCGCCGCGCGGTCAGGCGGCGGATGTGCTGCTGCGGCTGTTCGACAAGGAAAACGCAGTGCGAAGGATGCAGGCCGGATGAGCAGCGGACGCGACTATCCGGCAAGGCCGATCGTCGGCATCGGCATCGTATTGCTGAAGCCGCCGCACGAGGTGCTGCTCATTCGGCGCGGGCAAGCGCCGATGCTCGGCGCCTGGGGCCTGCCCGGCGGCGCGCAGGATGTGGGTGAGACGGCGGAGGATGCCGCGCGGCGGGAATTGCTGGAGGAGACCGGGCTGACCGTCGGCGCGCTCAAACTCGCCGGCAATGTCGACAGTATCGACCGCGACGACGCGGGTCGCGTGCGCTACCACTATACGATTCTGGATTTCGCGGGACTGTGGGAAGGCGGTGACCCGCAGGCTTTATCGGACGCCGCCGATGTCACCTGGGCCGATTGTCGCGACCTAGGGCGCTACGATCTGTGGAGCGAGGCGCATCGGATTATCGCGCTGGCCCGGCAGGCTTTCGGGGTTTGACGCCCAAGCCCTAAACCATCGTCATGCCCGGCTTCATGCCGGGCACCTACCCATGGCGGCGCCAAAACGGCCTTTGGGCGGCGCCACGGGTAGACCCGCGCAACAAGTGCGCGGGCGACCGCTTAGTCTTGGTCGCGCGTCTCAGACTTCCGACGCAGGCACATCCGGACGGCCAATCTCACCCGGGGTCTGCAACCCGGTGGTCACGACCGGCGACGGCGCCGGGGAGGCTGCCGGCGGCGCATCGTTCAGCATTTCGATCTGGCCGGTGATCTGGCCACCATCCTCGACCTGCAGGCGGCGGCAGCGCGCCTTACCAAGCACGCGGCCGGTGGCGCGCACGATCAGGCTGGTACGGGCAGTCACGACGCCATCGATGATGCCGGCGATCTCAGCCTCCTCGACTTCGATCTCACCCTTGAAGATGCCGCCGTCGATGACGGAAAGCTCAGCAGCGTGGATCAGCGTCGCTTCCACCTTGCCTTCGACGACAAGGCGCTCGGCATCATTGATGGTGCCCTGAACGCTGATGCCGCGACCGACGACGAGCGTACGGCGCTCGCTCGACTCCGGCAGGCCGGGCGTGCGGGTCTGCGGCGGCATGCCGGGACGCATGGCACCGGGCGCCGGCGGCATGGTCGGCACGGTCGATGAACTGGGAGCGAAAGGCGGTCGAGCCATATTGGGAAGATCCTTTTCCTTGGGCGGGGCTGGGCGGAAAGGCGGCACGCCAAGGCCATTATCGGCTGGTTTGGCGGCAGGTGCGCTCCCACCTTGTCCCACGGGTTTGAGACCGGAAAGCGGCGCCGGTGCGGCGGCCCCCTGGCTCTCGTCTTCGGGTTTGGTGCTGCGGCGTTTAAACACGGTCGTCTCGTCCCTGCCTTGACGGAGGCGTCGGCCTATCATGAACGCGGCAATATTAACAACCCGGGCGGGGGTTTTGTGAAGTCCTGGGCAGATCTAGCCCATTTGCGTCATGGTCAAGCCGCTGCTACCGGAACCTAAACTTATTGGGTAAGCGCATGACCTCGCCTCGTTACGACATCCTTTCCATCGGCAATGCCATCGTCGATATCCTGGCCGAGGTCGATGAAGCTTTCCTGAGCGAGCAGGCGATGATCAAGGGCTCGATGGAGCTGATCGACGCCCGGCAGACGGACAGCCTTTATGCGCTGATGCCGCCGGCCGTGCAGACCAGCGGCGGATCGGTCGCCAATACGGCCGCCGTCGCCGGCCAGATGGGCGCGCGCGCGGCTTTCATCGGTGTCGTCGCGGATGATCAGTTCGGCGGCATCTTCCGTCATGATATCCACGGCTCGGGCGTGCATTACGCGACGCCGTCCGGCACCGGCGACACGCCCACCGCGCGCTGCCTTATCCTGGTGACGCCGGACGGCCAGCGCACCATGAACACCTTCCTGGGCATTTCCAGCACGCTGGCGCCGCATTACCTGGACCATCAGCTGATTGCGGATTCAGCGGTCATCTATCTGGAAGGTTTCCTGATGTACGTGCCCGATTCGCAGGCGGCCAGCGCGGCCGCCGCCGTGATCGCGCATGCGGCCGGCCGCCGCGTCGCCATCAGCCTGTCGGACTTCCTCTGCGTCGAACGCAATCTGGAACCCTTCCGCGCGATGGTGCGGGACCATATCGATATTCTGTTCGCGAACGAGCTGGAATTGGCCGCGCTGACCGGTCTGGATGATTTCGAGGCCGGGGCGGAAGCGGTGCGCGGCCAGGTGGAGATCGCGGCGCTGACGCGCGGTGATCGGGGCAGCGTCATTCTGCGCGGTGCCGAGCGTGTGGATGTGCCGCCTGTCGCGACCAAGGTCGTGGATACGACCGGGGCCGGCGATGCCTATGCGGCGGGCTTCATGACCGCCCTCTGCGCAGGTGAGAGCTTGGCGACCTGCGGTCTTTGGGCGTCACGCGCGGCCGCCGAGACGATCAGCCGCATGGGCGCCCGCCCGCCGGGCGATCTGTCCTATCTGCGGGCTTAATCGAACCGCCCCCACCTCTTATCGTGATCCGCGGCTTCATGCCGCGGACCTACCGGGCTCGGCGCCCAGCGGCCGTCATGGCACCAAAGCGGGTAGGCCCGCGCAACGAGTGCGCGGGTGACTGCAGCTGATGAGCGGGCGGCTAAATGGGCCTCAGACGTTCTCGGTATCGAGCGCGTAACCGGCGGCGCGGACGGTGCGGACAACGTCCAGCTCATCCGGGCCGTTGATCGCCTTGCGCAGCCGGCGGATGTGAACGTCGACCGTGCGCGGCTCGACATGGATGGACGGGCCCCAGATCGCGTCCAGCAGTTCTTCCCGCGAGAACACGCGGCGGGGGCGCTGCATCAGGAATTCCATCAAGCGGTATTCGGTCGGGCCCAGATGCAACTGGCGGCCGTTGCGGGTGATGCGATGGGCCGAGAGGTCCAGCGTAATGTCGTGAAAGCGCAGCTCGCCCTTCGCCGGCACCGTGTTCGAGCGGCGCATCAGCGCGCGCATGCGAGCGACCAGCGCCTCGGTGCTGAAGGGCTTGGTGACATAGTCGTCAGCGCCGGTATTCAGCCCGCGCACCGCGTCCTGATCTTCGCTGCGCGCCGTGATCATGATGACCGGCAGTTCGCGGGTCGCCGGACGGCGGCGGATCTGACGGCAGACCTCGATCCCGGACAGATGCGGCAGCATCCAGTCCAGCAGCACCATATCGGGCTTCACTTCGGCGATGCGTGTCAGCGCTTCTTCGCCGTCACCCGCTTCCTCGACGCGAAAACCCTGCTTTTCTAGGTTGTAGCGCAGCATGGTCATCAGCGCGGCCTCATCCTCGACGATGAGAACAAGCGGCTTATTCGAAAGAGAGACGCTGTCAGGGATCACTACGGTCTGCCTTTAAATCAAGCGCCGTTATGGCGATTGACGGTAAAGCTGCTCTCGCCCTTCGGCCGGTCACTCGGCATGATGTCGCCGGTGATCGCGTAATAGACGGTCTCAGCGATGTTCGTCGCATGGTCGCCCATGCGTTCCAAATTCTTGGCCATGAACAGAAGATGCGTGCAGGGCGTGATGTTGCGCGGATCTTCCATCATATAGGTGATCTGCTCACGGAAGATGGCGGAATAGACATCATCGATCATGATGTCCGAACGCCAGACCTCCAAAGCGCGATCGGCATTGCCCTCGCCCACGGCATCGACCGTGTTTTTGAGGTTTTCCTGTACCAGGCGGCACATATTGGCGACGCCGCTGAGCGAGAACGGGATCGCCATTTCGTTCAGAACCAGGCTGCGCTTGGCGACATTGGCGGCATAGTCGCCGATGCGTTCCAGATCGCTCGCGATCTTCATGGACGACACGATCAGACGCAGGTCGGCGGCCATGGGCTGGCGCAGCGCCAGCATGCGGATCGCGAAATCGGTGATCTCACGCTCCAGCCGGTCGACCGCCAGATCGTCCTGCACGGCATAGCTGGCGGCGGTCGAATTGTGCTCGACCAGCGCACGGCTGGCATTGGCCGCCTGCGCTTCCACCATGCCGCCCATTTGAGTCAGGAGGGCTTTCAGCCGTCCCAGCTCCTGCTCGTAGCTTTTCACGATGTGCTCGCTCTCACCCTGATTGTCCATGTCAGCGCTCAACCAAAGCGACCGGTGATGTATTCTTGGGTGCGGCGTTCCTTCGGCGTCGTGAACATGGTCGCGGCAGCGTCCACTTCCACCAATTCGCCGAGATAGAAGAACGCCACGCGATCGGCGCAACGCGCCGCCTGCTGCATGTTGTGGGTCACGATGACGATCGTGAATTCCTTCTTCAGCTCGTCGATCAGCTCTTCGATCTTGAGTGTGCTGATCGGGTCAAGCGCGCTGGTCGGCTCGTCCAGCAGCAGGACTTCCGGACGCACGGCGATGGAGCGCGCGATGCACAGACGCTGCTGCTGACCGCCGGACATGCCGGTGGCCGGCGCCTTCAGACGGTCCTTCACCTCATCCCACAGCGCCGCGCGGGTCAGCGACCACTGCACGCGCTCATCCATCTCAGCCCGGCTCAGCTTCTCATGCAGCTTCACGCCGAAGGCGACGTTGTCATAGATCGACATCTGGAAGGGCGTCGGCTTCTGGAACACCATGCCAACGCGACGGCGCAGCGTGTTGAGGTCCATGCTGGAGCCGACGATATTCATATCGTCCAGCATGACCTCGCCCTCGGCGCGCTGGCCGGGATAGAGGTCATACATGCGGTTGATGACGCGCAGCAGCGTGGACTTGCCGCAGCCCGACGGGCCGATCATGGCGAGCACGCGCTTTTCGGCCACGTCCAGATTGATGCCCTTCAGGGCATGGGTATTGCCGTAATAAAAGTGCAGATCGCGGATCACCATGCGCGGTGCCGCTTCCGCCGCACCCGTTTCCTGGTTCACCTCGATCGGTCTCGCCTGTTCCGTCACCGACATCTCACATCACCTGCCTTTGGGTAACCGATCAAAACCAGATCGAATCTCAGCCGACCGAGCCCATTCACGAGCCCGCATAGCCGAGTGGCCCACGGGGAGCCATGGGCCTTGCGTGAAGGTTTAATGACGGCCCCTGCCGCCTTCCACGCGCGCGGTGTCGATCTTGGCACAAAAAAGGGCTGCCGAAGCAGCCCTTTTGACGAAGATCGAATGACGTTACTGATTTATTCGGCGGCCTTGGCCGGGGCATTGAGATCGACCACGCGCAGATAAGGACGCAGCGTCTTCCAGCCCTGCGGGAAACGGGCGCGGGCATCCTCATCCGACAGGCTCGGCACGATGATGACATGCTCGCCCGGCTGCCAATTGGCCGGCGTCGCGACCTTATTGGTGTCGGTCAGCTGCAGACTGTCGACCACGCGCAGGATTTCGTTGAAGTTGCGGCCGGTGCTGGGCGGATAGGTGATGCTCAGCCGCACCTTCTTGTTCGGGTCGATGATGAAGACCGAGCGGACGGTGACGGAGGGATCTGCCTCGGGGTGGATCATGCCGTAAAGGGTGGAGACGGTGCGGTCCTTATCGGCGATCACCGGGAAATTGACGGTCGCCCCCTGCGTCTCCTCGATATCCTTCGCCCAGCCGGCATGGTTTTCGGGGCTATCGACCGAAAGGCCGATCGGCTTGACGTTCCGCTTTTCCCATTCCGGCGCCAGCCTTGCGACGGCCGCCAGTTCGGTCGTGCAGACCGGCGTGAAATCCTTCGGGTGGCTAAACAAAATGCCCCAGGAACTGCCCAGATAATCATAGAGCCCGATGCGGCCCTGGCTGCTGTCCTGCTCGAAATCCGGGGCGATCTGGCCCAGCTGAATGGTCATGACTTAGTCCCTTGTGGCGTTTTCCGGACCCAGATTGCATCCCGGACTAGCCCGATCAAGCACCCGCCCGGAAGAAAGACAGTCTCTTCCCCGCATGACGTTCATGTGGTTGTTTTTTCTGCACCAACAGGCGTTCGTAGGAATTAATTTTAGCGTCCCGTCAGAGCATCGGCTTGATGGAAAGACTTTGCCATGCGCGATAGAAGCGTCACGCCCGGTCGTCGCCTTCCGGCGCTGGCCCTGGCGTCGCGTCGCAGAGGGCGCTCGTCGCGCCGATCAGCCGATGCACATGGGACAAATGCGCGGCATACCAACTGTCCGCCGTAAAGGGCCGCAGCCATACCCCGGGCGGGATGGCGTTGCCTTGACCGTCCCGATGCCGGTGCTGGCTGCAATCGATCACGAGCGCGGCCGGCGCCTGGTCGGCGGTCTGACCGATCGCCCCCACCCATAGGGCGACGTGCCTTATCCTGCCTTGCGGGTTGCGGAAATAGAGCAGATCGGCCGGCTGCAAGGCCGCGATCACCGCCGCAAACTGGTCGCGGATGAGCTGCGCCGTCAGGCACCCTTCCCCGCCCGGCCCTGCCAAGCGGCGCAAGGCCGCCTGACGCCCGATCCCGGTCGGCAGTTTCACCCCCAGCGCATAGTTGAAGACGAAGGACGAGAAATTGCTGCAATCGAGACCGGGGCCATTGGCGCCGATCTTCACTGGCAACCAGGGCCAGCCGCCCGGCGGTTGCCAGGACGGCAGATGATGATGCTGGTAGGACAGCCCGATATGGCGCGCGGCGACGCTGATGACCCGCTCGCGTCGATAGCCAGCGTCACTGTGCGGCAGGCTGGGCGCCGGGTATTGCCGCGCCGGCGGCCCCCAGGCAGCGCCCAAGGCATGGGCATTCTGGTCCTGCCAGACCGCCGCCGAAAGATTGGATTCGGCATCCGGATCATTCCACGGCGCGGCATCGAAACCCGCATCCAGCAGGGGCTGCGGGACAGAGAAGCGCAGCGCGTAGGGAGAGACATAGCCGCCACTATCGGTCCCATCCGCTGAGGCGGACTCTGGCGCCTGGACAGACGTAATCGGCGGCGACATTTGCGCTTGTGCGTCGTGAAGGGTAAATCGCTCAGTACAGACAAGGGCGGCCGTGCCGAGACAAGCGCGCCGGCTCAGCCCGACCGCTGCGCCCGCAAAGCGCTTACTGGCCAAGCCCATCATCCAACCTCGCCCAGGAAAGATCAGGACAAAAGATGCGTTTTGAAAAGGGACGGACACTCACGGCGCGCGGGTTCCTCTTCGATATGGATGGTACCCTCGTCGATTCGGGACCCGTCGTCGAGCGGGTCTGGGGCAAATGGGCCGATGAGCAGGGGCTGGATTTTGCCGGGCTGATGCCGGTGGCCCACGGTCGCCGCGCGATCGAGACCATCGCCATGTTCGGCAAGACCGTCCTGGATATCGAAGCCGAGGCGCGCAGGCTGGAAGAGGCCGAACGGCTGGACATCGACGGATTGTCCGAAATTGCCGGCGCGCGCGCGCTGATCGCGGCCCTGCCCGCCGATCGCTGGGCGATCGTCACCTCGGCCGACGATTCCCTCGCCCGCACCCGCCTCGGTGCCTGCGGCTTCCCGATTCCCAAGGTCTTCATCACCGCCGAGTCGGTGGAACAAGGCAAGCCCAACCCGCGCTGCTATCAACTGGGTGCCGAGGGTATTGGCTTCGATCCGAAGGATTGCTTCGTCTTTGAGGATGCCGATGCTGGGCTTGCCGCCGGTCGCGCCGCCGGCGCGCAAGTGATTGCCGTCGCCTCCACCCAGTCCGCCGACAATCTCGACCGCAAGGGCGAGCTGTGGATTCCCGATATGGCGGGCCTGCGCGTGGTGTTAGACGGCGAATGGATCCATCTGACGCACGACTGATCGCCGAAGCTTGAGGGGCCGGTTAGCGCTCCGCCTCGATTTGGCCAAGGTTGCGGGCCCATAGTGGCGGGGATAGAGCGATCAGGAACGGCGACGATGATGATCAGGGATCGCGTGATGACGGCGACAAGGTTGCGGGGCATGGCTTTTGCCCTGGTCGGTGGCCTGGCGCTGCTGGCCGCGAGCGGGGTTGTCGCGCCGAAACCGGCCTTGGCCTGGTGGCGTGGCGGTGTCTGGTACGGGGGCCCCGGCCCCGGCTATTACGGACCGCGACCCTATTACTACCCGCCGCCGATCGTGGTCGCACCGCCGCCCGTCTATTACGCGGCCCCACCGGTGATCTACGCGGCCCCGCCGCCACCGCCGACGGTCTATTACCCGCCGCAGACGCCTGCCCCCGTCGCTGCCGCCCGCGCCTGCTACACGCCGACATCGACCTGCCCGATGGAAGTGCCGCGCGCCCCCGGCACCACCTGTTACTGCTCGGACAGCTCCGGCAACCGCATGTATGGCCGCGCCCAGTAGCCGGCTGAAATCCCCAGGACTTGAGCCGGCGCCGCTTCTGCTTCATGAGCCCCCTGCCGCGTGACTGTCCGCGGCCGGAGAGAGGCGAGTGAGATGAGAGTGACCGCGCTGATCGTCTGTGCAGGGCGTGGCACGCGCATGGGACCGGGGGCGCCGAAGCAATACCGCGTGCTGGGGCCGCTGCCCGTGCTGCGGCACACGGCGATCGCCTTCCTCAATCACAGCCGGATTTCCGATATCGCCGTCGTCATCCATAAGGAGGATCGCGCGCTGTACGAGGAAGCCGTGCGCGGTTTGCGATTGCTGCCGCCTGTCATCGGCGGCGCGACCCGCGACGAAAGCGTGCGCCTGGGTCTGGAAGCGCTGGCGGATACGGCGCCGGATCGCGCCCCGCCGGACCGCGTACTTATCCACGACGGCGTCCGGCCCTTCGTGACGGAGGAGACGATCGGCGCAGTCATTTCGGCTTTGGATGAGGCCGAGGCGGCGATTGCCGCCATGCCGGTGTTCGACACCATCAAATCCGCCGCCGACGGTACCGTCACCGGCACCATCGACCGTTCCATCCTTTGGCGGGCGCAGACGCCGCAAGCCTTCCGCTTTCCCACGATCCTCGCCGCCCATCGCGCTGTCGCCGGACGCGGGGACCTGCCGCCGGTGACGGACGATGCCTCGGTCGCCGAGGCGCTCGGCATTCCCGTGCGGATCGTTCAGGGGTCAGAGGATGCTTTCAAGATCACGACGGAGGCCGACCTCCGCCGTGCCGAACGGCATCTGCGCGGGGATGAGTAGCATAATCCCGATATCGCCCGGCCTGATCTCATGATAGCATTTGCTCGTTGTTCTCAGACGTGAGGCGTCGGAAATGGGAGCGGTTAGGTGAAAACGGACTATTTTTCCACGTTTTTGACGGTTCTGAACGCGGATAAACTTCCCGCCCCAGGACCTGCGCCATCCCCTGGATTGCCTCAGGTTTCGGCGTTATCTCTTGCCGTATCTGTGTCAGTTAATCTCGACGAAATCCTTCTTAAGCTGACGCTGCAAAACGGAGAGTTGCCGATCGCCCAATTGGCGCGAACCGTCAAGCTCGGGCTAAATGATCTTGCCGCTGCTCTCAGCCAGTTGCAGCAATTTGGCTTGGTGACGGTAGAGTCTGGTTCCGTCCGGCTGACGGAGCAAGGCAAGGACTTTCCCACTAGCGCAGAGGTTGGCTAACCGGCCCCAATCACGTTCGATAAGCCAAACGTCACGGGATCGTTATTTTTACGTTCCTATTTCGCAATAGAATATCTAGGCTGCTGTCAGGGTTTTGGCTTGATCTGAAGGGATCGCCCAGCTTGGATTGCAGGTAACTCCATGACGAATTTTGAAATCGCGGCGGCAGCCGTATTCGCGTTCCTCATCGGACTATGGTTGTTTCTGGTCAGCATGCGCCGCTGGCATGGAATGACGGACATTGACGACCTTTCCATGCACAAGGGCTTGGTCGGCGCGGCCACTCTGACCGCAATCGTGCTTCTGGGCATGGTGGGGGTGCTTGTCTTTACGCCCCAGCCGCCCTTGGCGGAGCGCGACGTCTTTATCGGTGTTGCCTTTGTCTCTCTATTGTCAGGACTGGTCGGATTTACAGAAATAGCTCAGCGCTACCAAGACAGACCTGTCCATCTGATAACGGATTCACCCGCACTGCTTTACATCTATCTTAATATCGCATCCGGCATCGGCGCTTATGGTCTTGTTCTCGCATTTAAGCTTTTCAACAATACGGCGCATGGGGAAGTCTATCAGGTTCTCTTTGCCAGCTTCGGCGCCGTCACCTTTTTTCGTTCGTCATTCTTTACGGCGCGCGTGAACGGTGTGGATGTCGATATCGGCCCGGCAACCTTGCTGAAGGGCCTGCTTACACTCACCGATCAATCGATTAACCGTTGGCAAGGGGCCGCCAGAGCCGATTTGGCAGCCAAACTCATGAAAGACATCGCTTTCAGTAAAGCGAAAGGCAGTCTCACGGCTCTGTGTTTAACGACCATGCAGTATATCACCAAAGAACAGCAGGCAGACGTCGCTACCGCCATTCAACAGCTGGAAGCGCGATCAAAGCAAGAAGAAGAGCTCAGTATCCTTCTGGGTGCCTATCTGATTCAACTTGTCGGACCAGAGGTGGTGAAACAATCCGTAAGGGCATTGGGCTCTACAATTAAATCGACACCTGTTCCTGATCCCCTTCAGTAAGCGACACCCCGTTCGCCTCGGCGATGAAGTCCGCCAGCATCGGCACGTAATCCTCCCCCCTGCCCGCACCGACGGCGGCGGCGAAGGAGTTGCGGACGGCCGCACCGACAGGATTGGCGAATTGCACGGCATTGGCATAGGCCGCCAGATAGCTCGTATCCTTCAGCGCATTGCGGATGGCGAACTTATGGGCGTCGCGGTCCCGCTCCAGCGTGTATTTCATGAAGGTCTGGTAAAAGCCGCAATCCATCCGCCCGCCACGGATGACGCTATCGAAAACCTGCGGGCTGAGCCCGGCCTTCGCCCCCAGCGCTATCGCCTCCGCATAAAGCGCGGCATAGCCCATCGACAGGAAGTTGTTGAGCAGCTTCATGGTATGCCCGGTCCCGACAGGCCCCGTCTGCAAGACGCGGCCTGCAAAGGCATCCAAAATCGGCCGCACGCGCTCAATCGTTTCAGCGTCACCGCCGACCATGACGTCGAGCGTGCCGGCTTCGGCATCCTTCGGCGTGCGGCCAAGCGGCGCGTCGATCAGCGTGATACCAAGCGCGTCCAGCCGGGTTACCAGGGCGACCGTCTGCGCCGGATCGGATGTTGAACAGTCAATGACGATCAGCGGCTTTCCGGCTGCCGCGAGCCCATCCGGCCCTTCGACGACCGCACTGACTTCCGGCGAGCCGGTGACGCAGAGCACGATGATGTCGGATGCCTCCGCCAGCGCCCGGGCGGAAGTGACTTCCGTCGCGCCATCCGCCACCAAAGCCTCCACCGCTGTGCGGCTGCGATGGGCCAGAACCGAAAGCGGCCAGCCTTTCCTTAAGATGTTGCGTGCCATGCCTTGGCCCATCAGGCCAAGGCCCACAAATCCCACGCGTTCTTGTGTCAAGGTTGGCTCACTTTCCTGGTCAATCGTCAGTCTTCAGTTAAAGCGCGGATCAGATGATCCGGGCCGCACGCACGTCACTCGGCGACAGCCGCGCCCCCAAGGGCAGCACGACGCGGCCATGGGTTTCGTTGATCACTTCAGCGGCTGACACGTAGAAGGCGATGATTGCGGTCACAAGCCCGACATAGCCGCCGATCTTGGTCGCGGGCCCGATGCCCCAGGCGCCGAGTGCCAGCAGCCCGAAGGTAATCCACAGCGCGAGAAAGATATAGGAGACGGCGCGGTTCAGCGTCAGGCTGCCGATCCACATATAGAAGGTGAAAACGCCCCACATGAACAAGTACCAGCCGACGAAGGCCGCCGGCACATGGGCCGCGAAGAAGGCCACGAATAGCGCGAAGGACCACCAGAAGGCGCCGTAGGAACAAAAGGCGACGAAGCCGAAGGTATTGCCGCGCGGCAGTTCCAGCAGCCCGGCGCAGAATTGCGCGGCCCCGCCGAAGGCGAAGGCGAGAGCCAGGACCATGGGCACCCCGGCTTCCGAATACCAGCCCGCATTGACCATGCTGAGCATCCAGGTGGTGAGAGCGAAACCGGCAAGTCCAAGCGGCGCCGGGTTGGCAAGCTTGTTCATCTGACGTCTCCCCTTGTCCGGCTTCTTGGCCGGATCTGTTGGTTGGTCGGCGGGCGTGAGCCCTGCCACATGAGAAGGTTACACCCACTTCCTCAGGTTTTGGAAGAGTCGGATCATTGCGAGCCCGGCGAAAATCGAGCCCCTGTTTCGCTTCAAGCGGCCCGTGTTAGGCTGCCGCCCGAAACCTTTCCTGGAGCATGAAATGACGAGCCCGACCTGGCACGACAAAGCGGCAGACCTCAAATTCGAAACCCGCTCCTTCATCGGCGGTGAGATGGTTGAGCTGACGGGCGGCCATTTCGAGACCGTCAACCCGGCGGATGGCGCGGTGCTCGCCGCCATTTCCCAGGCGTCCCAGGCCGATGTCGACCGCGCCGTCGCCGACGGCCTGAAAGCATTCAAGGGCGGTGCCTGGTCGCGCATGGCGCCGCGCGACCGCATGACGGTCCTGTATCGCTTTGCGGATCTGATCGAGGACTCGGCCGAACTCCTGTCGCTGCTCGACACGCTGGATATGGGCAAGCCGATCAATGACATGATGACGATCGACGTGCCCTCCGCCGCCCATACCATCCGTTTCTCGGCCGAATGCATCGACAAGATGACAGGCACGACGACGGCCACGCCTGACAATGTGCTGCATTACACGACGCGCGAACCGCTGGGCGTCGTCGCCTGCATCGTCCCCTGGAACTATCCCCTGCTGATGGCCGTCTGGAAGATCGCGCCGGCGCTCGCGGGCGGCAATTCGGTGGTGCTGAAACCGGCTGAGCAGTCACCGCTTTCGGCCGTGCATCTGGCCCGGCTTTTCGCCGAGGCCGGTGGCCCGCCGGGCGTGTTCAACGTCATCAACGGCATGGGCGAAGTCGCGGGTAAAGGTCTGGCGCTGCACATGGACGTCGCGAAAGTCAGCTTCACCGGCTCGACCGAGGTCGGCAAGCTGATGATGATCTATTCCGGCCAGTCCAATATGAAGAAGGTGGCGCTGGAATGCGGCGGCAAGACCCCGCAACTGCTGATGGGCGATCTGCCGGATATCGCGACCGCCGCCAAAACCGCTGCCTGGGGCATCTACAATAATATGGGCGAGGTCTGTAATGCAGGCTCCCGTCTGCTCGTCGACAAGAAGATCCACGACGAGTTCCTGTACAGCTTCATGCGCGAGGCGGAAGCCTGGGTTCCCGCCGACCCGCTGCTGGAAAGCACCAATATGGGTCCGCTGGTGACCTTCGAGCATCAGAAGCGCGTGCTGAATTATATCGATATCGGCAAGCAGGACGGCGCGTCCCTCGCCTTCGGCGGCAATGTTCCGCAGGGTCTGGAAAAGGGGGCCTATGTCGCCCCGGCGCTGTTCACCGGCGTCGGCCCCAAAATGCGCATCGCCCAGGAAGAGATTTTCGGACCCGTCGCCGCCGTCATTCCGGTCGACGGCATCGAGAACGCCATCGAAGTCGCTAACGACACCATCTATGGCCTCGCCGCCGGGATCTGGACATCCGATCTCTCGACCGCGCACCGATTGGCGCGAGAAGTGGAAGCCGGCACGATCTGGGTGAACTGCTTCGATGAAGGCGACATGACCCAGCCTTTCGGCGGCTATAAGCAGTCCGGCAGTGCGCGCGACAAATGCATGGATGCCGTCCTGGCCTATACGCAGTCGAAATCGACCTGGGTGAAGTTGGTCTGACGTAAAAGAACGGAAAGTTTTTGCTTCTTTTCTCAAAAAGAAGCGCTTTCTATTCTTTTTAAAAATGAACAAAAAAATTTCTATTCTTCACTATAGTTTGGTCCGCCATCCGGCTGTGTCGGGTGGCGCCGGCCGCTGCTACGGTCAGCTGGATTTGCGTCTGGCCGCGCCGAAGCGAGATATTCCGCTGCTCGTCAGCCAATTGGCGCCGATGCGCGGCGCCGTGATCCATACCAGCCCCCTGCATCGGTGCCGGCTGGTGGCCGAAGCGCTCGCCGCCGATTGGGGCGATGCCGCGCAAATCGATGACCGTCTGATCGAAATGAATTTCGGTACCTGGGAAGGTCTGAGCTGGGATGACGTCCCCCGTCACGCGCTGGACGCCTGGGCGGCCGACCTGCACGGTTTCACCCCGCCGCAGGGCGAAAGCGGTAACCAACTCATTGCCCGCGTCTCGGCCTTCTGGGCTGAGATCAAGGCCGAGGGCGGCCGTCATGTCATCATCACCCATGGCGGGCCGTTGAAGGTGCTGACGGCGCTGGCGGAAGGTCAGCCCGTCGATCTATCGCGACCTCCACCATCCAAGGGCGCTGTAATACACGGGACGCAAAGCCTGTCCCGAGACTGACCGATGCCTGATCCTGCCCCGAACCGCATCCTGCGCGCGCTCCGCGATCCCCGCCTGCGCTACCGCCACGGTCGGCTGATCCATGCGCTGCGCTGTGCGCTGGGCATCTTCCTCGGCCTCGGCATCACCTACAGCGCGCATATCCCGAACGGGGAATGGACCTCGATCTCCTTCCTGATCGTCATGGTGGGCTTGCAGCATCACGGCAATATTCGGAGGCGAGCGGTGGAACGCGCGGCCGGCACGCTGCTGGGGGCGGCAGCCGGGCTGGTCATCATCGGCATGCAGAGCACGATCGGCATCACCCCGCTGACCTTCATGGTGATGGCCTTGTTCTGCGGTGCCTGCGGCTATCATGCCATCAGCCGCGGCGGCTATGTCGCCCAGCTATCGGCCATCACGCTGATGATCGTCGCGGGCTATGGCCTGGACCCGATCACGGTCGGGCTGTGGCGGACGGTGAATGTGCTGATCGGCATCGTCATCGCGTTGGCCCTATCCTTCGCCCTGCCGATCTATGCGCGGGATTACTGGCGGTTCGGCATGGCCGATGCGCTGCGCCGCTGTGCCGAGCTGATCCTGCCCGCCAAGGCCGACGATCAAACCCAGCCGCGTGCGAGCGTGGAGACCATCAGCCCTGTCCTCAACCGGTTGCGGCCGCTGATGCCGCCGGTGGCGCGGGAGACGAAACTGCCCATGGCGCAGCTGGAAAGCATCCAGCGCAGCCTGCGCCTGTTCCTCAGCCTGCTGGAACTGGCGACCAGCCCGGAGCCCGCCGCCCATGGCGCCTTGCCCGGCACCACCGATTGGAACCTGGCCGACGCTGAAGCCGAGCGTCTGGCCGCCCGGCTGATCGCCGTCGCGGAAGGGTTGGAGACCGGGGCCTGGGCGCTGCCCTGGTCCGCGCCGGTGGCATCCGAAAGCCTGGCCGCCCGCATGACGGGTGCGGAGTTGCAGAGTTTGCGCCGGCATCTTCTCGCCGCCCCGCCACTGTGGTCGGTTTAGGGAAAGCGCTGGGTGATCCTTGCCAGGGCAGACCATTGCAGCGCGCGCTTGACCCTGCACCAGCCCCGCCCCTAGCCTCATGGCTATGTCAGATCTTGAACCGCCGGATGACGCTGAGACGGGGTCGCTGCCTGCCCTGGAAGCCCCCGAAGACCAGCTCATCTCCATCACGCGGGAAACGCTGAGCGACGGCAGCATTCTGGCGCGGATCATCGCCGAAGCCCCGGTCGACATGAAATTCATGTCCGAGACGGAATTGGCGGCAAGCCAGGCCAAGTTCATGGCAGCCCATCCGGCCGGCGAGGATCTTTGGCTGTTCGGCTATGGCTCGCTGATGTGGAATCCGGTCATCGATTTCGCCGAGCGGCGGGTTGCCACCATCTACGGTTTTCACCGCGCCTATTGCATCTGGCTGCTGCTCGGCCGTGGCTCTCCCGCTCATCCCGGACTGATGCTGGCGCTGGACCGTGGCGGGTCCTGCGCCGGGCTCGCCTATCGCATCCCGGCGCATCTGCTGGAACATGAGATGCCGCTGCTGTGGCGGCGGGAGATGGCGGGCTATACCTATCGTGCGCAATGGGTGACGGCGCATTCCGCCGACGGCCCGGTGCGGGCGCTGACCTTTGTGGTTGACCGTCGATCCCCTCGCTATGCCAGCAAACTCTCGGATGATGAAATCGCGAGCCGCGTTGCCACCGCATCCGGCATTCTGGGCAGTTGCACGTCCTACCTCAAGGATACGCTGGAAACCTTGCAATCCCTCGGGTTGAAAGACCAGCGTCTGAGCCGTATCGCGACACTGGTGGCGGCCCGTAAGGCACAGCGCGCGTCCGTCCCCGTCGAAGGCTGATCGCGCAAGATCGCGTTGAGGCACGCGACGGATATCGGATGTCGGCTTTCGACCCAAGTAAGACGTTGAGCAAGGGACAGCGCCTGTCTGAAAGCAGACGTGCAAGGCTCGTCCGTACCAGTCTCAGGTCGTAAGCTCATTAAGCGAGCCGCGACAGCATGGTCAAACGCCCACTGGGCGCATTGTCAGAACGTAACGAATTCATGAAATGTTTCAGTTTAATGTATAAACAAAATAATGTAGATCTACTGAAGCTTAGAATGAAAGCATCGCCAGAGGGACAACTTCCATGATCTCATTGATTTGGCTTTTCAGGTTTTCAATCTTTATCGTCGTGGTTTTTCAATTAGCTTATCCCTTTAACATCGTAGCCAAAGCACAAACGGCCGTTGGTACCGCGGGTGTGTCTAAAATACAGCATTCCGACGAAGCGGCTGCGGTAAAGTTAGGAAAATTCAAAACTTTAATGGTTCATACAAAATTGCCGGGTAGCGGGTGCTTTGCTGCGCACTATCCCTTAACAAAATGGCAGAAAGTCAAATGCGTTGAGGCTCCCAACCAACCTTATCCACTAGCGATTAGCAAAGCCAAGCCCGCTTATGTCGGAAATGGATCCGATTGGTTTTCTACAGTTACGTCAGGTGTCATTTCGTCCGTAACGGCATCCTTCCCAACGGAAAACGGAGTTACTGACGAATATGGATTTCGAGGAGCAAACTCGGCAACTGTTTATCCTAACACGTATTCGCTTCAGATCAATTCGAATACTTTTACCACTACCGCCTGTGGAGGCGCGATGAGTTGCTATGGTTGGCAGCAGTTCATTTTTACCAATAGTGGATGTGTTCCGGGCCTTCAGGCTTGCATCTTCATGCAATATTGGCTGATCGGACATGGAGAGCCTTGTCCTAGTAGTAGTTGGAATTATTATCCAGGGCAGCCTGGCATATCCGCTAGCGGCTGCTATATGAATAGCAAAGCGACAGTGGTTCCTAGCCAGCCGATTACGAATTTGAACGCGATCAATCTCATCGGCACAGCTCAATCATCAGCACTAGATTCTCTAATTATGACATCGAATAATATTAATACTCCTTTGGCAACTTCAGGGCCAAGCAACACCCTTGGTCTTGGACAAGATTGGAAATCTTCGGAGTTTAACATATTTGGTGACTGCTGTTCATCTGAAGCTTATTTCAATCCAGGCGTTAATTTATCTGTTCGCATTGCTGAGACGAATGGATCCACTAGTGCTCCTCAATGCGTGGTAACAGCGAGCGGCTCGACCGCAGGAGGTGGCGCGACTGCGGAAACCAATAATCTCGCATTGGGGGCATGCTCCGCTAACGGCGGTGCCTCGCCGAACATTACTTTCTTGGAAACGGGAGGAGGCCATTTGCCGAAAGGTGTTAGCATCGGCGACACACATCTCACGACTTTTGCCCGATCACATTACGATTTTCAAGCGTCCGGCGACTTCGAACTACTTGAGGCAGACCCCGATCTCGAAGTTCAGGTTCGGCAGCAACCAGTCAATCCCCCCAGCGTATCAGTGAACACCGAAGTTGGCATTAAAATGGGAAGTGCGCGTGTCGCGATTTGTGAAAACAGTGTTTTGCTAAATGGCGCGCTCACCCAAATGACTGATGGAAACGGCATTATGCTGTCGGGGAATGTCCTGGTTTCCCGCAGAGGCCCCATATACACTATTTCGCGGCCGAGTGGTGACGTCGTTCAAGCCGCTAGAGCTGGAGATATAATAAATTTAACTGTGAATTTGGGCGCGACGAACCCAAGCACAATTCGGGGTCTTCTTGGAAGTAGCGTAGATGACTCTCATAGTCTCGTCATGAGAAACGGACATGTGCTTAAAACGCCATTCACATATAGTCAGTTTCAGCAATATGCAGAAAGTTGGCGCATAGATAAAAAAAACTCCCTACTTTGCGATGCCCCCATTGGCTTCAGTATGCCACCTAAAGCTATAAATGTTTCTGATCTTTCTCCCCCTGAGCAGGAGCATGCTAGATCAATCTGCCAGCAGGCAGCAGTGTCCAACAAGGAGCTGTTAAAAGATTGTATTCTCGACGTAAGCCTTCTTCGAAGCAATAATGCTGCAGATGTATTTGTGTTTGCTCCCGTGCCAAAACAAATGCTGGCGCCATCCCCATGAATTGAATGGATGCAGGCCGCCCATAATGCGTGACTAGTGAAGCACGTTTACTAGTCACGCATGAAAATGAATTTTCTTGGAATTATTGCTTGGTCGTGACTTTTAAAAAAGTCAAACAACCGAGAGACCCGTCAGTGCGGGCAAGTGTGAGGCAGCAATTCCTTCCACTGGTGGCTGTGAGAAATGGCAAAATAGACTGAAATGGAAAATGGATTGCGCACACAGGTGACTGTTGGCTTTCTGCTCCCCAATGCTAGAAGCCGACATTCGGCCTTCCCCCGAAGACCCATCACCGGCGTGCTGGCAGCCGACCCTTCCACGGCATAGCGAGGCTGGGAAGGCTATCCCAGAAGCGGACGCTCCCCCGTCATGGCGAACGGGTGGCTCAACGCCTATCACGACCAAAAGCGTAACCACGCCGAATTCCTGACGGTGGACACCGGGAATGGCGGGATTGGAACGGCCACGATACCGTGTTGATTTCCTGCCAATCTTTCTTGTATCTGACTAAAAGTCGGCTAATAACGAATCTTGCTGTTCGACTTCTGTTCCTCCATAAATATCTCGCGCAATTCTCGAGTTTGAACATAGCAGGGTGATTTGAGATGATGCTGAAGGAATACAGGGTTCGCGAGTTCCGCAGCATCTGGGACACCGGCCCCATCAAGGTAGACGACCAGACGACCTGCTTCGTAGGCAAAAATGAGGCCGGGAAGACCACTGTTCTGACAGCCCTTTATCGCACCAACCCGATTCGACCTAGTGAGGCCGTTTTCGACGAAACTTACGATTACCCCAAGCGCGAAGTAGAGGACTACCGGTACTCGGTCGAAAGTCGCGAGCGCGAGAAAGCTGTGGTTGTCAGTTGCACTTACGAACTCGAACAGGATGACTTCGACGCGATATCGAATGTCTTCGGACCAAAAGCATTCATCGGCCCGACATTCACCCGTGATTGCTATTATGGCAAAAACAACAGCATGGGTTATCTGACTTGCGATGACGCTGCGGCAAGGAAGCACCTTGCTGACAACGCAGCCTTAAACGATGACTTGAAGACAAAGCTGCTCGAAGCAACGGACTGGCGGGCATTTGCTGCGGCGCTCAATGGGGCAGAAGTTACTGAAGCTGTCACGGCACTCAAAGCCTTAGTCACTAAGGCCGTCAAGAGCGATACTGTTCGCTCTTACATCTATCACGACTTGATCTGGCCCCGGGTGCCCAAATTCCTCTACTTCGATGAATACTACCAAATGGAGGGGCAGGCCAATCTAAACGCCCTCATCTCGCGCGAAGACAACGACCAGCTCCTGAATTCGGACTATCCGCTTATTGGCCTCATCAACCTCGCGCGCCTTGACCATCGCAAGCTCGTGGCCACCAACAATACGGTGGAACTGAAGAATAAGCTGCAAGGTGCCGGGAACCATCTGACCCAGCGTATCATCAAATACTGGTCTCAAAACAGACACATACAGATGCGCTTCGACGTGCGTGACGCCAAAGCTGGAGACCCCGCGGGGATGCAGCAAGGGGTCAACGTGTGGGGTGAAGTGTATGACTCCGTGCACTGGGCCACAACGCCGCTGAGCCACCGGTCGAGGGGATTTGTGTGGTTCTTCTCGTTCTTGGCTTGGTACGAGGACGTGAAACGCAAGAAGCAGAATGTCATCTTGCTACTGGATGAGCCTGGCCTATCGTTACACGGTCGTGCACAAGCTGACCTGCTCCGCTATTTCGATTCGGAGTTGTCGGGCCACCAGCTCCTGTACACTACGCATTCGCCCTTCATGATTGACCCGACTAAGTTCGAAAGGGTTCGCATCGTGCAGGACCTAGGCATTGACGCCCCAGATGCATTGCCCAAGGCCGAAGACGGCACTAAGGTGCTCGCCAATGTCTTCGACGCCACCGACGACAGCTTGTTTCCCTTGCAGGGTGCGCTCGGCTACGAAATCCAGCAGACCCTGTTCATCGGACCGAACGCACTTATCGTGGAGGGTGTCGCCGACATGCTCTACCTGCGCGCCGTGGCAGCCCAACTGGCGCGCGAAGGCCGCGAGGGGTTATCTGAGGATTGGGTCATCACACCCGTCGGTGGCAGCGGGAAAGTGCCCACGTTTGTGGCACTCCTCGGCTCGCAAAAGGGTATCAACGTGGCCACGCTGCTGGACATCCAAAACAGCGACAAGCAGCTCATCGAAGACTTATACAAGAAGAATTTGCTCACCAAGAAACAGGTGTCGACCTACGCGGACTTCACCGGCACTGCTGAAGCTGATGTCGAGGACATGTTTGAGCGGTCGTTCTATATTGAGCTGGTCAACAACGAATATGGCAAGCAGCTTGCGTCGAAGATCACGCCGGTAAATCTCAATCAGAACGTGCCCCGGACGCTTCGGGCGATTGATGCTTGGCTGGCCGACAACCCCATGAAGTCTGGCTCTTTCGGCCACTACAGGCCCGCGCGCTACTTCACCGAGCAGCTAGGCACGCTTTGGCCGAAGGTGTCGGACGAGACGAGGAACCGTTTCGAGGCGGCATTCAAGCATCTGAACGGGCTCTTACGTAAATAACAACATTAGTCGTCTTCTTAGCGGTCAAATACTCGACTTCACAACATTGGAACCGTGAATGGGAAAGGCCGCTTCCGACCCACTCCAGCTATGGGCGGTAAAAGCCGATGTCTGCTTTTGATCTCTCGCCGTCCCAGTGCGGACAGCCCGCTATCCCACCCCCAACTCGGCCCTGGAGCAAACAACCGCTTATCGATCGGGAGCAAAGCTTCAGCTGGCGGCCTCGGCCTCGCCATAGGTCGTGGGCGCCGGATGGGGCGTGTCGCTCGCATCCAGCGCGGCCAGCGCCATGATCCGCTCCTCCGACGCGTCATCGAAGGCGATCTCACCGGCCAATTGGCCGGATCGCATGACCAGGATACGGTCCGAAATCGTCAGCACTTCCGGCAGATCGCTGGAAATGACGAGGATCGCCAATCCGTCCCGCGCCAATTCGCGCATCAGCGCGTATATCTCAGCCTTGGTCGATACATCGACGCCGCGCGTCGGCTCATCCACGATCAGCACGCGCGGCTTGGCCGCCAGCCATTTGGCCAGCACGACCTTCTGTTGATTGCCGCCCGACAGCAGCCCGACCAATTGCTCGGTCGAAGGCGTCTTGACGCGAAAGCGATCGACATAGCCGTCGATCATGCGGTTTTCGGCAATAGGTTTCACGAAGTTGCCGTTCGACAAGCGGCCGAGGCTCAGCGCCGCGAGCGAGAGATTGGACCCCACGCTCATACCCAGAACCAGACCCTGCTGCTTGCGGTCTTCCGGCACCAGCCCGATGCCCAGCCGCATGGCGTCACCCGGCTTGCGGATGCGTACGGGCTTGCCGTCCAGCACGATCTCGCCGCGCGGCGCCGATGGCGCGCCGAAAATGCCGAGCGCCATTTCGGACCGTCCGGCGCCGATCAGCCCGGCGACGCCGACAATCTCACCCGCCCGCAGATCGAAGGAAATGTCATGGTAGCGCTTGCCGTCCGACAGGCCACGGACGGACAGCATCACCGGCTTGTCGTCATTCATCGGGCGAATGCGCTGCACGCCCGCCAGGTCCCGGCCGACCATGAGGCGGACGACCTCCTCCGGATCGGTATCCGACAGCCGCGTTGTCTTCACATGCCGACCGTCCCGCAGCACGGTGACATAATCGCAATTGTCGAAAACCTCGCGCATGCGGTGCGAGATGTACAAAATGGTGACGCCGCTGGCCTTCAGGTCATGCACGACGCGGAACAGGACAAGGCTGTCGGCTTCGGACAGGCTGGATGTCGGCTCATCCAGAATCAGCAAACGCGGCTCATGCACCAGGGATTTGCAGATTTCGATGAGTTGCTGCTGCGCGATCGTCAACTCGCCCAGGCGAATATCGGGGTCGATATCGATGCCCATACGGCGCAAAGCCGCGCGCGCCTGCGACCGCTGTGCGGCACGATCCACCATGACGCCCGCAACCCTTGGCTCGGCGCCCAGAAAGATATTCTCGGCGACCGACATATTCGGCGCCAGCATCAATTCCTGAAAGACGATGGATATGCCTTTGGACGCGGCATCGCGCGTGCCGGACAGCTGCAATTGATTGCCGTCGAAGATCAGCCGCCCGGTATCGGGCTTCAGCGCCCCCGCGATGACCTGCATCAGGGTCGATTTGCCGGCGCCGTTTTCGCCCATGATGGCGTGGATGGTGCCGGTCTCGACATGAAAGGTCACGTCCCGCAGCGCCTGCACACCGGGGAATCCCTTGGAAATCTCTTCCACCGTCAGCAGCACGGGCATTGTTTTGGTCCCCAGCAACAAAGGCAAGCCGATAAAATCCTCACCCGCGGGCCAGTTCCGCGGGTGAGGATGATAGCAAGACGGATCGGAGGCTTACTTCGACGCCTTGGCGATGAAGCTGTCGACATTGTCCTTGGTCACGACGTCGGTTCCGGTATCGGTCACCTTGGGAACCGTGCCGCCGCTGGACAGCGTGTTGAGCATGTCGATCGAGCCGGTGCCCATGGCATAGGGGCGCTGGCCGACGAGCACGGTCGCATCGCCTTCCTTAAGCAGCTTCAGCTGCGGCAGCAGCGTATCGAAGCTGACGACCACGAACTTGCCGTCCATGATGTCAGCCTTGCGGCTTTTCACGGCGCGGGCATAGGCGGCGGGGGCGAACATCGGCCAGCCGCCCGAGAAGTAGATGCCGTCCAGATGCGGGTATTTCGACAGCACGTCCTGAATGATCTGTACGGCGGCATTGGAATCATCGTTGCAGGAATAGGGCGAACCCGCGACTTCCTTGAAGTTCGGACCCAGCTGCTTCTTGAAACCGGCGATGCGGTCATTCAGGTTGGCGGCCGACAGGCCGCCGGTCAGCACGGCATAGGTGCCGCCATTGGGCAGGGCGGCGGCGAAAGCCTTGCCGGCCGTCTCACCGCCACCTTCGTTATTGGTGCCGATGAAGCCGATGCGCTGCGAATCCGGCGAATCGGAATCGAAGGTGATGACGGGAATGCCGGCCTTGATGGCATCCGCAATCACGCCCTTGATGCTGTCCGGATTGTTCGGCGCCACGGAAATGCCGGCGACATGCTTGGTGATCAGATCGCGCATGATGCTGATCTGGGCGGCATCATCCAGCTGCGACGGGCCGGTGAAATCGCACTTGGCGCCGATCTTGGCGGCTTCGGCTTCGCAGCCCGTTTCGGCATCGGCATAGAAGGGAATGCCGAGCGCCTTGGGCACCATGGCGAAAGTCTTCTCCGCCGCATGGGCGCGGCCGCTTCCGAGGCTGGCGAAACCAAGGCCGACCACCATAACGGCGGCCGTCGTCATCAGAATTTTCTTCATTGTTTCGTTCCCTGTTTTTTTGTTCTAGGGGCCCTTACGCACGTCTATCGTGTTCGCCAGAAGCCCTTGCGGAGCTGATCGATGAACACCGCCAGCACGATGACCGAGCCGACGAAAACGCCCTGCCAATAGGCATCGGTGCCGAGCAGCACGAGACCGTTACGCAGAACTTCCAGAATGACCGCACCGACGAAGACGCCCAGAATGGTGCCCTCGCCGCCGGTCAGCGCCGTGCCGCCGATGACGGCCGCCGCAATGACGCTCAACTCCTTGCCCAGACCCTGATTGGAAATGGCGGAGGAGAGATAGCTCACTTCGATGATGCCGGCGATGCCCGCCGTCACCGCCGAGATGACATAGACGCTGATCTTGAGTCGGTCGACTTCAAGACCGGTCAACCTTGCCGCCCGCTCATTGCCGCCGATGGCATAAAGCTGGCGGCCGTAGACCGTGCGACTCAACGCAATGCCGGCGATCACCGACAGCACAACGAAGACGATGAAAGGATTGGGCAGGCCGAAGGTCTGGCCGCCACCGAGATTGAAGAAGATACTATCATCCGGCAGGAAGCCGTCGATGGAATGGCCGCGCGTGATAACAAGCGCGAGCGCGCGGGCGATCGACATCGTGGCCAGGGTCGGCACGAAGGGCGGCATGCGCAGTTTGGTGACGCAAAGCCCGTTGAACAGCCCGATAGCAGCCGAAATCAGCAAGGCCAGGGTGCAGCCCAGAATGGGCCCGAAGCCGAGGTTCATGAAGGCGGCGGAGGATACCGCCGCCAAGCCCCAAACGGACCCGACGGACAGGTCAATACCGCCCGTGATCATCACCATCGCCTGGCCGAGCACGACGATGCCGACGAAGGAGAAGTTGCGCGCGTCATTGAGCATATTATTGGGCGAAGCGAAGTCCGGCGCAAAAAAGGACAGGCCCACCACCATGATGGCGAGCGCAGAGATGATGCCCGTCTCCCGGGACCGCAGCATGCGGCCAAGAAACGACTTCTGCCCGGGTGCCGCCGCCGTCTTGTCGGCCGCGCTCATGCGCAATCCTGCCTGACGCCCGTATCGCGATCTTGACCGCCCAATATTGCCTCCATCCCTGCCCGGCCAAGCCGGCTTTATCCGTCCGCGCTTGATGTCGCGGTATCGTTCGGCGCCGGATTGGTCCGACCACCTAATGAGACGGTATAGCGCCCCTGCGCAGCGCGGCAAGCCCGCAAGTTGAAAACAATGTTAAAGCTGGTGGCAGAACAAAAATCCTAGGGAGGAACAGATGAGCGAAGATATTTCAGGCAAAGTTATTGTCATTACCGGCGCCAGTTCCGGCATCGGTCGGGCCGCCGCCCGGCTTCTGGCCGATAAGGGCGCGCGCCTGGCCCTGGTCGCGCGGGAGAGCCCGCGCCTGACGGCGCTGACCGAAAGCCTGGGTGACGCCGCCATCGCCGTGCCGGCCGATCTGTCGCAGCCCGCCGATACCGATGCCATGATCGCGCGGACGCTCGCCCATTACGGCCGGATCGATGTGCTGTTCGCCAATGCCGGCGTCTATATTCCGGGCAACGTGGCGGAAGGCGACCCCGACGACTGGGAGCGGATGATGGCGATCAACGTCACCAGCGTCTTCCGCGCGGCACAGCGGGTATTGCCCGGCATGATCGCGCAGGGCAGTGGCGACATCATCGTCACCAGCTCAATCTCCGGCCATCAGGCACTGCATTGGGAGCCGATCTATAGCGCCAGCAAACACGCCATCCGCTCCTTCGTGCATGGGCTGCGGCGCCAGGCCCTGCCGCATGGCATTCGGGTCGGCTCGATCTCACCGGGCGTCGTGTTGAACGAGCTTTGGGGCATCGACGATCCGGCGGAAATCACGCGCCGGGTTGCCGATAGAACCGGTTTGATGTCTGAAGACATTGCCGACGCACTGCTCTACAGCCTGACGCGGTCGCGTCATGTCACCATCCGCGACATGGTCATCCTGCCGGCGGGGCAGGACATCTAGCCTCAGCCAATAGCCCTGTCCCAACCGGCCTGGCCAACGGATGGGACAGGGCTGAGACCGCAATCATCATTTGACAGCCGCCGCACGCCCTTCCTAACCTCGGCCTGCATTGTTCTGATCAATGCTGCAGCTGCGAAACGTCCCAAAGGGTAGAACCTCTCCAAGAAAAGACGCAGGACAACAAAAACGAGAAAAACTGGGGGCAATCCAGAATGGACAAGCAGTCTGACACCGGGTCTGACTATGCGCATATCGTCCGTGCCGAGGGCATCAGTCTCTCCTACGGCAAAATCCGCGCCCTGCAGGGGATCAATCTGGCAATCGGGCGCAACGAGATCGTGGGGTTGATCGGCGATAACGGCGCCGGAAAATCGACGCTGATCAAGGTGCTGACGGGGGTGGTGCGACCGACCTCGGGCAAGCTTTACATTCGCGACAAGCCGGTTGACTGGACCCA
Source organism: Acidisoma cellulosilyticum (assembly GCF_020621385.1). Taxonomy (GTDB): domain Bacteria; phylum Pseudomonadota; class Alphaproteobacteria; order Acetobacterales; family Acetobacteraceae; genus Acidisoma; species Acidisoma cellulosilyticum. Next base: position 341,445 of record NZ_JAESVA010000002.1, read on the forward strand.
TTACTCAGTGCGGGAAGCGCATCGGCTGAGATTCGAGACGGTCTATCAGGAAAAATCGCTCGGCGAGAAACAGCCTTTGTGGCGCAATATTTTCGTCGGGCGACAAATCACCAACCGTTTCGGTTTCATCAAGGTGGCCGAAGAACGTCGTATCGCCAACGATATCCTCAAAAGACAGCTTGGCTTTCGCGGCGTCGGCATCGATGCCGATTCGACCATTTCCAAACTATCGGGTGGGGAACGCCAAGGCATCGCCATCGGCCGCGCGATGCATTTCGACAGCGACCTCATCATTCTCGACGAACCGACCGTGGCCCTGGCGATCAGCGAGGTGCGCAAGGTTCTTGATTTCGTGCGTTCGATCAAGAATTCCGGACGCGCCTGCATCTATATCGAGCACAACCTCGCCCATGTTCACGCTCTGGCGGACAGGCTCATCGTACTCGACCGTGGACGCATCGTCGCCGATATCAAATCCGGCGAGATGACGCTGGAGGAACTGACAAAATTCCTCATCGATCTCCAGAAAAGCGGCCATGCTGCGGGGATCGGCTGATATGAGCACGCATCTCTCCTCCCCGCCCTCCCCGGCCGGCCGGCGCACGGCATCCTGGCCGCAGATCACGCAGGTCGAGGGCCTGCCCATCATCCTGGTTTTCCTGGTCCTGGTCGGCCTGTTCATCGTCACCGCGCCCGAGGTCTTCCTGCATTGGCCGATCTATCTGTCCTTCCTCACGACCGTGCCGCCGATGCTGGTGCTCGCCATCGGCCTGACTTTGGTCGTCGCCGCCGGCGAGATCGACTTGTCTTTTCCCTCCACGCTCGCCTTTTCGGGTTTCCTGTTTTCCGTCTGTGAAAGCAGTCTCGGCAATCCCTGGCTCGGCCTCATCGCGGCGCTGGCCGGCGGCGCGCTGATCGGCCTGGTCAATGGATTGCTGGTGGCCTGTATCGGCGTGCCCTCGATCATCATTACCATCGGCACGCAGTTCTTCTGGGCGGGTGCCGCCTCCATCCTCTCGGGGGGGCAGTCCGATGCCCTTCAGGAGCTGGACGGCAGCGCCATCTATGATGTTTTCGCCGGCAATCTCTTCGGCTTTCTGCCCATGCAGTCGCTCTGGGCCGTCGGGCTCGCGGTCTTTATGTGGTTCATTCTCAACCGCCACCGCTTCGGCGAGCATATCCTGTTCATCGGCGACAATCGCCAGGTCGCGCGTGTCGCCGGCATCAATGTGATGCGCGAGACGGTGAAGCTTTTCGTGCTGATGGGCGTGCTGGGCGGCTTCGCCGCCGTGCTGCTGACGGTTGAAAACCTCAACTACTTCTCGACCCAGGGGCAAGGCTATCTTTTGCCGGCACTGGCCGGCGTCTTCATCGGTGGCACCTCCGTCTTCGGCGGCACCGCCACGATCGTCGGTACCTTTTTCGGCACCTTCATTATCGGCATGCTGGAAGCGGGCATCGTCGCCACCGGCATTGCCGGTTTCTGGGTGCAGGCCATCGAAGGCATCGTCTTCGTCGCGGCCGTCACCCTGCATCTTCTCATGGAAAGCCCGGGCAAGCTGCGACAGCTGCGTGCGCTCGCGGGCCTGGGCGGCCGCCCATGAGCTGATCCGACAGCGGCCAATTGTGCCGCCAAGACAATCATCAACGAGAGGAAAGAAAATGACCAAAGTAAAGGCGTCCCTTCTCGCCAGCGTCGCTTTTGGGTTCGCGGCGCTGCTCGCCCGCCCGGCTCTGGCCACGCAGCCCACGACCAACGGGCCGCTCGGCCAGGGCATGACGATCTATATGCAAATGGGCGGCAATCCCGGCGACGGCGCCACCCTTGCCCGGCAGACCGGCGCGGCCGACGCCGGACATGCCTTCGGCATCAAGGTGGTGGAGCAATTTTCCGCCTGGAATCCGGAGACGATGCTGACGCAGTTCCGTCAGGCCCTGGCCGCGCGCCCGACCTGCATCGCGGTCACCGGCCATCCCGGTGACCCTGCCTTCGCGCCTCTCATCGCCAAGGCCGAAGCCCAAGGCACCATCGTCACGGTCGGCAATACGCCCCTGCCTGAGGCCGAGAAGGCTTATGGCGAAAAGGGTACCGGCTATGCTGGCGTCGATCTTTATGTCGGCGGAGAGATCACGGCCCAGGCGATGCTCGCGGCCGGTCTGAAATCCGGTGACGAGGCTTTGGAATATGGCGTCTTCAACGAGACGACTCGCAGCCAAAGCGATCGCGGCTTAGCCGATACTTTGGAGAAAGCGGGCGTCAAGGTGACCAAGCTCAATATCTCACCGCAAGTTGATTCCGACTCCTCGCTCGCGGTACCGATCCTCGTCGCTTTTCTGGAATCGCACCCCAATCTGCGCGCCATAGGCACGCAGCATGGCGGGGTCACCGGCTTCATCCCGCAAGCGCTGCGCCAGGTCGGCAAAAAACCCGGTCAGATCATCGTCGGCGGCATCGATTTAGCGCCGTCGACGATCGCCGGCCTGCAGCAAAAATATATCACGGCGACGCTCGATCAGCAGCTTTACTTGCAGGGTTTCCTGCCGGTGACACAATGCGTTCTATCCGCAAAATACAACTTCGCTGGTCTGAACATCAATACTGGTGCAGGCGTTCAGACGCCGGCGACGATCGATGCGCTGATCCCGCTGATCAAACGCGGCATCCGCTAAGCAAGACGCGACGAGGCGGTGCGGCTGGCTGTCTTGGCCGCCCCCCTCGTTTGCCTTTCGATTTCTCAATTATGCGCTTCTCGTCTGGACCAAATAAAACTCGCGCATTATACGCCCCAATCCTTGCACCCCCATAAGACTTCACGTTTTTGTGAGATCGCATCCAAAAGGGGCGTTTTTGCGTAACACCAATATTGGTGTTCGAGATTCCATTTTCATTCTGTTCCCCGTCCAAAATTGCGTGATTTCTTGCACTTTTACCTTGCGGATGTCATTTGGGTTGAGGCCGATAGCTTAGTCGGTCCGGCCTGCTCCAGCCTTACCGCCGGATCGATGCGCCTTATGTGAGGATTGATTAGAGTGACTGATTTCTACCTGGCATCCGCGGCCAATCTGGGCACCCTCACTTCGGTTGCAGTCTCGCCGCCCAAGATTGGGGCTGCGGTCAATCTTCTTTGCGTCGGTTGGATTGACGACAATCAACTGACCCGCGAATGCTTTGCCAATGCCGCTGGCGCGATGCAATCGCTCCTGGTCATTGTGCCGTTTCATTCCCCGCGGGAGTTTCTGGCCAATCCGCCGCCGACGGTCGATCTTGTCGTCTATCATCAGCACGGGGACGACACGGCGGGGCTCAATATACTGACGGCCGGCAATGGTGTCATGCCGCCCAATAACCCCTTCGTCATCCTCTCGGATAGCGCATCCGACAGCATTCATGAGGCCGTTGCACGCTTCCCCCAAGGCTCCGCCACGCTGCTCAATACAAAGCGTACGAGCCTGCAAATGGTGGTCGCCTCGCTATTCCTGATCCATCATGGACGCGAGGTCGTACCGCCCGCGCAGCCGGCGGCATCGGCACCACCCCCGCCCCCTATCCCCGCCGAGAACAGCGCCGAGGCCGGAAATCTGACGAAGCGGGAGCGGTCGGTTCTGGAACTCGTCCGCCAGGGTTACGCGAATAAGGATATAGCGACTGACCTTCAGATGAGCGTCAGCACGGTCAAAGCGCATATCCGTAACATTATGCAGAAGAAACGTGCCAGCAATCGCACGCAGCTCGCACTCGGTGCCGAGCGCCAATTGCGCCGTTCCGCCGCAAAGTAAAATCGTCGATCACATCTGCATGTCAGCGTTTTGTCTTCATGCCGCCGCCTGAGTTGATGATACGACATTGCACAGCGCCTGGATGATGCGCCGTGGCGGCAGGCTCAAGGGTAGCAGCACGCCACCGCCATTGCTTTTGATGCGTTCGGCCTGCGCCCCGATATCGAAAGCGACCACCGGCAGTTCCGCCTGCCAAAGCTGGCTCAAAACATAGGACCAGGTCTCCGGCCAAAGCGCCGGCAAAAAAGCCAGATCGGCGTTCTGCGCCTTGATGAGGGCGATGGCCTCGCTTTCCTCGTAGCGGCCGGTGATCGTCACTTTGCCGGTCTCCAGAAGCCGTTCGTCATCGCAGGTAAAACCGACAATCTGGAACAGGATCGGCAAATCCTCCGCTTGCGCCAGCCGCGCGCAATCCAGCAGGATCTGATAGCCCTTTTCGTATCCGATCGCCCCGGCGATACAGACTTCACGCGCCCCGCCGGGCGTAATCGGCCGAATAGGCTTGCCTTGCAGACGCAGATGATCCGTCTCCCATGGTCGCACCTGGGGCTGCACGCCGAAGCGGCGCCGGAAGCGCAGGGCCGTGTCGGCCGTTGGCGCAATCACGACGCGGGCCCGGTCGAAGATATCCTGCGACCATGCGATGAGCGCGCCGGGCTGGATATCGCGATCGAGCGCGCCGCCGCGATCACGCACGCAATCTTCGCAAACCTTAAGTTCGGGCTCGCCGCAATAGCGGTTGCCCTGCGCGGTGAGCGTAATGCGCGGGCAGAACCACGCATAGTCATGCAGATGCAGATCGAACGGGATCCCAAGCGCCGTCACCATGGCGATCGTTTCCGGCTCATGCCCGATGAAGTGATGCAGTTCGATATTGTCCAGCCGACAGGCACGCAGGAATTGCTCCAGAAGCGGGCGCTCGGACCCCGCGTGGAACTGCAGATTGGGCAAGGCCAGGGACGGTGTCTTGACTTCGCACAGCGCCCCGCCTGTGCGATCTTTCGTCGCTCTGACGATCAAGGCAAGAAACCCAGCCTCCTCAGCCTGCCTTGCCCGCGCCAGAACGTGGCGCTGCACACCGCCCTCCCGGTTATGGGTGACAAAGCCGATGGCGCGCCGATCCCGCTGGATTGCCCGCAGGCGCGCTTGATCCACCAGGCGACGATGCGGGAACAAAGGGTCTGCCTTCTCCCAGTCCGCGATGAGAGAATCATAGCCCGGATGCAAAGTATTGAGCATCTTCAGATTGCGCCGGACCAGACTTTCCTTCGCGGCGGCGAAGGACTGTCCTTCGAGATGGCCGATATAGCAGCCCGTGGCCGCCACATGCCGCCAGCCGAGATGCCGGGCGCGCATGCAGAAGTCGTTCTCCTCACCATAGCCTTGCGCAAAGACATCCTCGCGCAGAATCCCGGTCTCGACCAGACAAGCATGGCGGATATAGAGGCAGAAGCCGTGTCCGGTCGGGATCTCGGCCACTGCTTCGCCATTCTCGGCGGCGAAGGCGGCGGCCAGTTCCGCCGTCTCCTCCTCGGTCGGAATGGCATTGGCATGCCAGGGGTCCGGATAGCTCAGGATCGTCGCGGCGTTCGAGAAGGGCGTCGCCGTGCCGATGTCGCTCTCGGCATAGGTCGCGCGCCGCAGACCCGCGACCCAGTGCGGCGCCACCAGCGTATCGCTGTTCAGAAGAACGATATCCTGCCCGGCCTCGGCCGCCTGCCGCATAGCGAGGTTAACCGTGCCCGGAAAGCCGCGATTGACGGTCTCCAACCGCAGCTGAATATCCTCCTTCCGCGCCATATTCGTCAAAGCCTCGACCAGAGCGGGCTCGGGCGATGCGTCCGAGATGACCAGGATCACCTCATCCGGCCCGCGATGCTCCAACACGGACCGCACGCAGTCGATGGTCGAGCGCAATCCGCGATAGACCGGAATCGCGATCAGGGTCTGGCGGAGGACCGGCTGCGGCGGCGGCCCCGCGCGACGGCCGCGATGGGCTGCCGGAATGCTGATCTCGGCCGCGACATCGCTATCCTCGGCCTCGGCTTTACCCAGAGCCGGAAAGCGGCGACGGAGGCGCGAGGCGGCGACCATGCCGCTGTCGACGCCGCCCGTGGGCCTCAACGGACTGCCGTAAAGCGGGCGTCCGTGCGGCCCCGCCAAGGCCAGTTGCCCGTCGGGCAGCTCCGCGAAAGGCACCGAAAACCCTCGTTGCCATATCAAACGCTCAAGATTGGCGGCGGTCTCGATCATCGCCTCCGCCGTCAGGTCGATCGCACTGGACAAGCCGCGCACCTGCAGCCGGGGTTGAACGTCGGGCGCACCCGGCAGCCAGCACCAACCCGCGATGCCAGCCTCGGTCCGCTCGACGAAACCTTCGCACCGGATCACCGATTGCGGCTTGAGACGACTGCCGACCAGCGGCACGCCGCCGGACGTGACCTCGATCGTCTCGGCACCCAAAGCCGCCTGCCCGAGGGCGAAGCGCACAAAACCTGGCTCGCGCGCACGCGCGCCCAGACGCAAGGGCATGCCGTCCGCCGTCACGGACAGCATCGGCGCCCCACGCCGGATGACAGGTCCACCCACAAACAAGTCGCCCCGCGTGTTCAGCCCGCACCAGCCGCGCGCACCGGTCGCTTGCAGAATATCGTCCAGCAAAGCGATCGCCGGCTGGTCCAGAATCGGTGCATTGCGGCTGAGGGTTTCATGAATCTCGATCGCCGCGAGGTCCGGCCGGCTGGCCCGCATCCTTGTCAGCGCGAGGCGATACCACACGGCATTCCACCCGCTGCGCCGTGCCAGAAGATCAAACGGCTCGGCCGCTTCGGCAAGGCCCAGATGCAAGCGCAGATCCCCGATGAGAAGGGTGATCAGGCTACTGGATGGTGCCTGACGCTGTGCGTAAAGTAGGTGCGACAGCGCTACCTCGGTGGAATCCTCCCGCAAGGCCGCCCCGGCACGCAGCAAGGCCTCAGCCGCCCGGGGATTGGCCTCCATTCCGGCAATGACGCAAGTCTGCTCGGCCAGGCCGGCCAAGCCAGCCTCACCCTTGGCCCAGGACGTCAGCAGTGCTTCGACAACGCTTGCCATAGATTATTCACCACATTCGGAAATGCTTCGTCCTGCCGGATAGTCTCACAGGATAGATCCTCACCATCAACTTGCCATAAGGATTTTAAAACGAATGTCTAACCAATTTTGTTTCATAATTTTATGCAACCCATCCCAAGGTTAGGCTCCACCAGGCCGACGCTTCATGAGAGTCTGGCCGACAGCGAAAATTCGATTTGTTTCATAATAATTAGTTAAAATTTCCTGTCTGGAACTAGAAGTTAATAGTTCTCACAGGCTAATTCCTCTAGTCAGGCTAACCCTGCCAAAAGATAAATAGACCTTGCAAAAAGGTCTAGAGGTTCCTCTCCGCTCTCATACAATCCTTGCTATAAACCGCGTCAATCCTACCTTTTGTTAGGATTGCATTCATAATTTGACTGTACCCTTCTGCAATGCGTTTAGCACTGGCGCTCGACGTTTGACCTTTTTGCAGGAGACGGGATAGATGTCAGATACCGCCACCATACCGAGCGGCGTGCAACCGGCAAACTACTCTAGTGCCACGGGATCGAGCCAGATTTTCGAGGCCAATTTCGGGCCCGGCACGATCTATTCAGTGGTGATTGACAGTAGCGTCAATACCGTTCCCGGCGCGCTCGTCGTCGGCGGGACTGGTACATCGCAAACCATCTCTGGCGCCAGCATCGTCAGCGATTCGAACGCGACCGGCAACAATGCCTTTACGGTGACGAGCCCGACGGTCGTTCTTGCGGCGCCAAGCGACACGATCACCGCTGCCACCGCCGCCACCACGGTTTACGGCGGTTGGGCCGGCATCACGCAATTCTCCCTCGGCGGCAGCGGCAGTTCCGTGACGGGCGGTCCCGGCGACATCACCGGCGTTTCGACCGGTGCCAATACAACCCTGATCGGTGGCGGCGGCAATAGCATCTTCACCGTCACGGGCGCCAATTCGCTGGCCGTCGCCGGAGCCTCCGGCATTACCGGCATCGACGCCAGCAGTTCGACCGGACCGCTGACGATCGCGACCAATCCGCTGGCAAATTCCGGCACGCTGGTAGCCACTTTGGGATCCGGCGCCGATACCTTTATCGGCGGTGCGGGTGCCTCCACCGTCACGGCCGGTTCCGGCAATGATGTATTCGGCTTCGTCAACGGCCATGCCGGCGGCACTGTCGTCATCATCGGCTTCAATGCGTCCGACAATATCGCCTTCGGCGGCTACGGCTATACCGGCACCAATCTGCCTGTCGAAACCGTGACGGCGGCGGGCGATGTGATGACACTCAACGACGGCACGAAGATCCTCTTCGCCGGTCTCGATCACAAACTCTTCAACAACTGAGACAATATATTCGTAGAGGAGGATTAGACCATGACGAACTTTACCAATGGCAATGGCGTCACCTACGGACTTACGCTAAGCGGCTCAACCTATACGCTTGTCATCACCTATCCTGCGGGCGGCGGCAGCCCCCAAACCATCACCGGCATCCCTGCAGCCAATGTTCTAACCGCGAGCGGAAATCTGACCGTCGCGACATCTTTGGGGCAAACAGCCAATTACGTGATCGCCCCCGGCGCTAGCGCGGCGATCACGATGAACGTAGCGATCCTGAGCACGAGCAATATCCATGTCGGCGGTTCCGCGACGATCGGCTCCACAGTCAGTCTTGCTTCGACCACGAATATCTATGTCGATGGCGGTGCGGTCACCGCCGCCACGGGCCAGCTGGCAGGGTTGTTGAGCGGCACGAATGTCTATCTCGACAATGGCGGCACATTCGGCAATGGTCCGGCTCTCCTGTCCGCGCTGAACGGCACCGCTGTCAATTTCGGATCGAACGGCGGCACATTCGTCGCCACCGGGACGGGCAATCCTGGTTCCGTCATTGATCTATCCTCGCTGACGATCAACGGATTCAGCAATCTCAAAGACAATATCGAATTTCTTAATCTTGCCTCGCAGGTCACCTCCTACAGCATAGCCGGAACGACCAATCAGACGATCACGCTCTTCAACGGAAGCACCCAAATCGGCAATGTCACCGTCAACGGCACAGCTTTCCCGACAGGCACCGTCATAGAAGGCCAAAGCGGACCGCTGACCTTTACCTATAGCGGCGGGAATGTCTTTGTTTCGGCCGGCACGTCCACCTTCTTCTGCTTCCTGGCCGGCACGCGTATTCTGACACCTCAGGGTGAGGTTGCGATCGAAGACTTGCATGACGGCGATCTGGTCATGACCGCCGCCGGCATGGCGGCACCGATCACGTCCCTCGCCGTCACCCGCATCTCGACCCAGTTTACCAATCATGCCCAGATCATGCCTGTGAAAATCTCCGCCGGCGCCTTTGCCGATGGTCTGCCGAAGCGCGATCTTTATGTCTCGCCCGATCATTCCTTTTTCTTCGACGGCGTCCTGGTGCCGGCGCAGCTTCTGATCAACGACAGCACCATTCGCCAGATCAGCCGGGCGGGTGAGATCGTCTATTATCATCTTGAGCTGGAGCCGCATGATCTTATCATCGCGGAGGGGGTCGCCACCGAATCCTTCCTCGATACCGGCGGCCAGCCAAGGGCCGCGCAAGGCGTCGTCAATCTGCTGCCGCTCGCGGAGCCCAAGACCTGGGACGACGCTTGCGCCCCGCTGCTTCTCGCCGGCCCGCAGCTTGAGAGCATCCGCGCAAGGCTGCAGGAACGGGCCGAGACCGTCGGGATCACCGCTGTCTACACCGTAGCCGCCTGACCGGCCGCTTACGATGCCTCAGACACTCTTTCCCCGCCCGATTGCACTGGGTGTCTGAGGCGCCTTGCTTCATGATTTACGATCACGCCGCGGCGATCGCGGCCGACATTGCGGCCCTCGCCGATTGCAGACTGTTCGATGCCGACTGGTATCTGTCTCACTATCCCGAATCCGTCGCCGATGGTCGCGACCCGCTGATCTATTTTTGTGAAATCGGCTGGCGCCAGGGCCAAAAGCCCAATCCTTGGTTCGACCCCTCGTTCTATCTTGAGCAGAACGGTGACGTGGCGGAAGCCGGGATCAATCCGCTGCGCCATTACCTGCAAGACGGCGAGGCCGAAGGCCGCTGGCCGAGCGATGCTTTCGACCCCGGCTGGTACCGGGATTTTCATTCCGATATCCAGGATGCCGGCATTAGTCCGCTTGGCCATTTCCTGGCCTTCGGTGCGGCCGAGGGCCGGCATCCCCTCCCCAGTCCCGAGACAGCGGTGCCCGCAGTCGCCGAAGCCGAGCCGGCTTCCGCACGCGATTGCATAGAGGCATCCGGACTATTCGATGTCGATTTCTACCTCGCCAGCTATCCCGATGTGCGCGGCGACGGCCAGGACCCTCTCACCCATTTTCTGGATTTCGGCTGGCGGGAAGGACGACGACCCAATGCCTATTTCGACCCGACCTGGTATTGCGGCCAGTATCTCAACCGAACGACCGGAATCGAAATTAATCCCTTGGTCCATTATGCCCTCCATGGAGAGGAAAGGGCCTTCCGGCCCATCATCTATTTCGAGACGGAGTGGTATCGGCGGACCTATCGGCTGAGCGGCACCACCTCCCCCTTGCTGCATTATTTGCGCCATCGGCGTTCGCAACGCTTTAGCCCAATCTCCTATTTCGATGTAGATTTCTATATGCGCCAGCGGGGGCAAGCCGTGGGTCCCAATCGGGATCCCTTCGCACATTTTCTGCGCGTCGGCCTCTATTACGATATAGATCCATCGCCGGCTTTCAATACGGCGCAGTATCGTGCTGCCATGATGCCCGAGCTGATCCCTGCGGCCAATCCTCAGCCCGGAGCGGCTTTTTTAGAAAAAATGCGGCGCGAGAAATTTAATCCGCTGATTCACTTTCTATTGCGACAAAATACACCGCATTCTGTGCCTAATATCGCAAGCTGACAATCTCATTCCAGATCCGATGATTGAACGTAGTTTTGCGCAGTCCCTTCACGACAGACCCTTCACGACAGACAAGGCATGGACATGCATATGCTTCCATTCAAGCTTCTGAACTCACTTTTTCCTGCGTCTCCCGAAAACCGCGTCACCATTCCTGCGGTTCTTTTCCGGTTTCTATTGTCTGAGGCTGCAAGGCATACAAAACTGGACGAGGAGGACTATATGCGTTGCAATCCTGACGTTGCGCTGGCGATTCGTCAGGGCCTTTGGGCCAGCGCCCGTGATCATTATGCCAAGAACGGCTATTTCGAGGGTCGAACCGGCACCGGCATGATGGTTTCGGAAAGCTGGTATTTGAAGACTAACCCAGACGTCGCAAAGGCTGTGAAGGATGGCGCATGGAAATCAGCTGAGGACCATTACTTCCGTCAGGGACTATTCGAATGGCGTATCCCTAACAAGGATCTCCAGGATGATATCACGGCATGGAAACATATGGTCAGCGAGCCCTAGCCGAAATTGATAGCAACTTTAAGTTTCGGGCAACCGAGGTTGGGATCTGATGCATGAAATGGTATTTGGCGCTGAACGAAGGCGGCACGCGCGGCGATATCGGCCTTCATACAAAACTAGCCGTTCTCTCCGCGCTCCAGCATACGGACCTCGCGCCGCATTTGCTTTATACAGGCAATCGCAACGGCTTTACGGAATGGCTGGAAGCCCGCGGGGTTAATATCATCAACTCCCGCCTTCCCTACTTATCGGTCATTGAGGAACTGGCGGCCGCCGGGCGTTATCATATGCTGACGGTCGGTCATTGGCTACGCACCAATGTCTGCCTGGAAGAGCGAGAGGATGAGCATGTCTTCTACACGGATGTCGATGTTCTCTTTTTGAAGCGACCCGAACTGGCGGCGATCCAACCGCGATATTTTGCAGCGGCCCCCGAATTCGACCCGACGAGCTGGAACTACTTCAATGCCGGCGTCATGGTGCTGAGCCCGCAAGCGATGCGCGATGATTATGCGGGTTTCGAACGCTATCTGGTCGAGACGTTGCGCGAGAAAACCCATAATTTTCATGATCAGATCGCCTATAACGTCTTCTACCGTGGGCGGTGGGACCGGCTGCCTTTGGAATTGAATTGGAAACCCTATTGGGGCTTGAACGATGCCGCAGCCTTGCTGCATTTTCATGGCCCGAAGCTCGGCGCGATTTCGGCTATCGTCGAGGACCGCTGGCATTGGGATAGCAATCACGGCCGGCAGATCGGCAGCCTGTTCATCCGGCATTTCGAAAGCTATCTGCACGCCTTTCAGAATATCGAAGCCTATATCCCCGCTTTGGATGCCGCCGAGCAGGACTACCTGGGCCATCTTCTTGCCAGGCTAAGATCCTTCGACCCTACGCCCCATATGCAGGGGGTCGATGTCAAATTCATGGATTTTCGTATGTTCCCTGAATGATGCGGTGCAGCAAAAAAATGCTCGTCGTTGATATATCAGGATGTGTGATCTCAAAAAACCGTTCTTGTCAGAAATTTTGGAAGTCTTTTCTAGACGATGCCATTTTGTCAGCAGGTTTTTTGCGATTTGGCTAGAGACTAGTTTTCGAATCCGCAATCATACTTGTCTCTTTTGCAGTCGGGCTAGGCCAGCAATGCCAGATACCCTATGGTTTTTGTTTTGTCTGATTTATGTAATTGCCTAGTCACTCCCCGACCTGTAGGTTTTATCAATTCAGTTTGAGGATCGCAGATAACTTTAACCCTTACCCTGGCTAAGTCTGGGACAAGCCCGGGCGTTGAGAAGGTTTCGCAAAATCCCGGCTTAAAGATCTAATTCTTTCGTCCAGCGTTTCCGAAAAACTAAGCCGTTTGGCGTCACTCTCTCGTGAGTCTCCTGGCTTAGTGACGGCTCTTGCTTGACGCATCGATACGATAAGGCATCCTAAGGAAAGGGAACTTTAACACTCAAAATCAATTGCAACCGAATCAGCCTCAAGCAAGTAAGACTAATGCAGAGCCTGGCCTTCGCCGGTAATTGATAGTTTGACCTGTGCCGTTCTCTGACCGGACTCACCTTAATCGATCGTTGGACGGCGATAGGTGGTCCAAAGCCCAGGCGGTTTATCGACTTGATGCCGGCCGTACGTTTTGTTCCAAGGATCACGATATTGAACGAATTTTTTCAAGCCATCGTGTCGCCGCAAAATCAGGTGAGCGCCGCTGCGCCCTCATCCGACCGGATGGCATCGGCAGCGCAGATTCTCTGCGTGGCCCTGATTGACAGCCACCAGTTCACGCGGGAATGTTTCATCAGCGCCGCATTCTCGATGCAGCCGCTGATTGCCTTCACGCCTTTCTCATCCGTGGGCGATTTCGCCGGCGGCTCAACCCAGTCGATCGATCTGGTCGTTTATGTTCATCACGGTCCGGCCTCGGCTGGGCTTGAGGATGTGACCGCCATCCTTCGCTATGTTCCGCCGCGCTGCCTGATTATCATCTCCGACTGGCTGTCCGAAGAAAGCGGGCATCTGCTGCGGGAGTTCGAAGCGCGCTGCGCGGCCGTCGTTCAAGCCAGGAATTCCAGCCTGCAGAAGACCGTCTCGACGTTTTACCTCATCCATCACGGTCGCCAAGGTCGGAGGGTGCCACAGCAAGACCCGTGGATGCTGCAGCGCGAAACCCCGCCCATTCGCCCAGCATTTCCCTCTCGATCCGAAATTGCCGATCTGACAAGACGCGAACGTATGGTGCTGGAGCATGTCTGTCAGGGTCAATCGAATAAGGAGATTGCTGAGGCCCTGGTGATGAGCATCAGCACCGTCAAAGCGCATGTCCGCAATATCATGCAAAAAACCGGCGCAAGTAACCGGATACAACTGGCGCTGAACGCGGACCGTCATAACGGTCAGCCGAGCTGACTTGACGAGCCTTTACGTGGTTTGATCCTGGCTTCTGCGCGGACCCTCTCCGGTTTTGGTCCAGGTTTTGCTTGCCTGTTGCGGATGCTAAAAAAACGCATTGGCATTCCGGCCGACCAAGACATGGTGCAATGGGCACCGAACCTGATCGGCCGAACCGGGCCGATCTACCGCGAATTGGCGGCGGCCATTGCCGCTGCCATCCGGGACGGGCGGTTGCTGCCCGGCGACCGCTTACCCACCCAGCGCGTTCTGGCCCAGAAAATCGGTGTCGACCTTGCGACCGTGACCCGCGGCTATGCCGAAGCGCATCGCCAGGGCCTGGTTTCGGCGACCGTCGGCCGCGGTACCTTCGTGCGCGCAGATGCGCCTCTTCTGCGACAATTGAGTCGCGGCCATCCGGTCATCGACATGACGATGAACCTGCCGCCTTTGCCGGCAGAGCCCGCCTTGCACGGCATGCTTCAGGACGGTTTGGCGCGAGTCTTACGCCGGCAGGATATTGCCGCCCTCATGACCTATCATTGGGACACGGGCAGCGCCGAGGACCGAGAGGCCGGCCTGTCCTGGCTTCTCCCCACGATGGGCCGGATAGACCCGCAGCGTCTATTGCTTTGCCCCGGCGCGCAGAGCGGCATGATCAGCGTCATCACCAGCCTGGCGCGCGCGGGGGATATGATCGCGACCGAGCAGATGGCCTATCCCGGCCTAAGGGCGGCGGCCGCTCAGCTTGGTATTACGCTTCTCGGCGTCGGCATGGATGATGAGGGCATGCTGCCCGAGGAGCTGGACCGCATCTGTCATGAAAGCCGACCGAGGCTGATTTTCTGCACGCCGACCATCCAGAACCCGACAACGGCGACCATGTCCATTGCCCGGCGGCAGGCGATCGCCGATATCGCGCGGCTGCATGAATTGCCCATTCTGGAAGACGACGCCTATGGCCTTTTCCCGACCGAGCCGCTGCCGGCCTTGGCGCAGTTCGCGCCGGAGCTTGTCTTTCATCTCGCGACTTTCGCGAAGACGCTGACCCCCGGACTACGCCTCGCCTATCTTGTCGTGCCGACCTTAAGCCATGTCGACCGGCTGACGGCCGCTTTGCGGGCGACAGCGCAAATGGGCTCGGCGCTGATGGCCTCGCTCGTCACGGGATGGATCAGAGACGGTGATGCTCAACGCCTGTTCAAGGCGATCCGGCAGGAGACGGCCGCCCGGCAGGAAATGGCCGATACGATCCTTGCCGGTCTGGACGGGGCGCGTCATCCGCATGGTTTGCATCTTTGGCTCAGGATGCCGCCGCATTGGCATTCTTCCGATTTCACGGCCTATGCCCGGCGGCATGGATTGGCTTTGGTGGCGGAAGACAGTTTCGCGGTTGATGGCACGACCCATGCCGGCGAGCATGTCCGCATCGCCCTTGGTGCGGCGGCGGATCGCGGTGCGCTCGCACAGGCCTTGATGGCCATCGAAGCGGCGCTGCGACGCCCCGTGCCGCAAGCCTATACGACCGTTATTTAACCGTTTCGAGACCTTGATATCACGAACACGTGAACAACGCTGCCGCAATTTTAGTCAGCATCTCTGAGTGTGTTTATAAGGCAATTGCTTAATATATGATCTGTTGTGGTTCATAATTAATGCAACTCTTGTCCAGAGATCATTCAAATGCGGAAAATTGTCTGTACTCCTCATAAAATTGTCTGGGCTTGTCTGGCTTTTTTGCCCCACAATTGCCCTTCATTGTCGCGTTGCGGCGAAATTTTTCCGCGTGCTTATCTCCCCTCCGGAAACGGTGTCAGAGGAGACAAGACATGCCGGTTGTCGAGAAGCCCAAGAATGAAATCGGTGATCATCTCGTCGATTTCGAAGAGAAAGTCTTTGAAGATGTAAAGGCCGAGCCCGGGCAAAAGGCTTTGGTCACCTTCCATACGGTGGCGTTTGAGGGGTCAATCGGCCTCGTCAACCTGCTGCAGGCAACAAGGTTGCAGCGTAAAGGGTATGAAACCTCGGTTCTGCTCTATGGCCCTGGCGTCACCCTCGGCGTCATGCGCGGCTTTCCCCGCCTGGGTGACGAAGCTTTCCCCGGCCATCAGAACTTCAACAACCAGATCAAGAAGTTCATGGCCGAGGGCGGCAAGGTCTATGCCTGCCGCTTCGCGCTGCAGGCGCTATACGGCCATGGCGAAGGCGCGCTGATCGAAGGTATCCGCCCCATTAGCCCGCTGGATGTGCTGGACTGCGTGCTGCTGCACAAGCGGGACAATGCCGTCGTCATCGATACCTGGACATTGTGATCAAGGTATAGGGATCAACGCCATGCCGCGCATCATCCGCGCTGCCGCCGCCCAACTGGCCCCAGTATTGGACAATGCAGACGGCACCGTCGAAAAGGTGCTGAATGCCATCGCGGATGCGGCGCGGCAGGGCGTGCAGTTCATCGTCTTTCCGGAAACGATTATTCCGTACTACCCTTATTTCTCCTTCGTGCAGCCGCCGGTGCTGATGGGCCGCGAGCATATGCGGCTCTATGACAATGCCCCGACGGTGCCGGGTCCGGTGACGGAGGCTGTGGCCGCCGCCGCACGACAGCATGGCGTCGTGGTGGTCCTGGGCGTGAATGAACGCGACCACGGTACCTTATATAATGCGCAGCTGATTTTCGATGCCGACGGCAGCATGGTTCTGAAGCGCCGCAAGATCACGCCGACCTTTCATGAACGTATGATCTGGGGCCAGGGCGATGGGTCGGGTCTGCGCGCCGCGCAAACCGCCGTCGGTCGCGTCGGTGCGCTGGCCTGCTGGGAACATTACAACCCCCTCGCCCGCTACGCCCTGATGGCCGATCATGAGGAAATTCATGCGAGCCAATTCCCGGGCTCGATGGTCGGGCCCATTTTTGCCGATCAGATCGAAGTGACGATCCGCCATCATGCGCTGGAAAGCGGCTGTTTCGTCGTCAACGCGACGGGCTGGCTGACGGATGAGCAGATCAAAAGCATCACGCCCGATGCCGGTTTGCAGCGGGCTCTGCGCGACGGTTGCAATACCGCCATCATCTCCCCCGAAGGCGTCCATCTCGCGCCGGCCCTGCGAGAAGGCGAAGGCCTGGTCATCGCCGATCTGGATATGACCCTCATCACCAAGCGCAAGCGCATGATGGATAGTGTCGGGCATTACGCGCGGCCCGAGCTTCTGCACCTCGTGCTGCGCGACGCGCCGGCCAATCCTATCGCGCGTGCAAGCGACGATTCCTTATCCTCTGCCGATTCATGGAGCAGCACCGATGCAGAACAGCCTTTCGGAACTCCGTCCCCCCTCTCTCCCGCCGTCGAACCGTCACCTGATTACCGATCTGCAATCACTCGGGCTGCGGCTGGCTGATCCGGACGCGGGTGCGGCTGGCAGGCGCGGCGGCGCGGGACCTTCCGACCACAAGGCGATCACGCTCGGCGGGCAGACGGTGATGGTGCCGATCTATACCGGTCAGGCAGCGTCCTCACCTTTCGAGGCTGGTCTGCCGGATGATCTGGGGCGGCGCATCCTGCTGCGGGACGGTGCGCCGGTCGGGCGTATCACCTTTCCCCGGCCGCCACGCTTCTATGGCATGCAGACGCCGGAAGGGATTCCCTATTGGAAGATCGCGGTTCTGCACGGCGCGGATGTGCTGGCGACGACCGTGATGCAGACCTGTATTCGCTATACCGACCGGCGCACCGCCTGCCAGTTTTGCGCCATCGGCCAGTCGCTGGACGCCGGTCGCACCATCGCCCATAAGACGCCAGCGCAACTGGCGGAGGTCGCGCGCGCCGCTGTCATGCTCGACGGTGTCAAGCATATGGTGATGACGACCGGCACGCCGAATGTCATCGACCGTGGCGCCGGCCTGCTGTGCGACAGCGCCCTTGCCATCAAGGCTGCCGTCGATCTGCCCATCCAGGGCCAGTGCGAGCCGCCGCGCGACCATGCCTGGTTCGGCCGCATGCGTGAATCCGGCATCGATACTTTGGGCATGCATCTGGAAGCCGCGACCCAGGCCGTGCGCGCCCGCATCATGCCGGGCAAAGCGACCGTCACGGTCGATCGGTATAAGGAGGCTTTCGCGGAAGCCGTGCCGGTCTTCGGGCGCGGTCAGGTCAGCACCTATATTCTGGCCGGTCTGGGCGATACGGCCGCCGAGATCCTGGCTCTGTGCGAAACGCTTGTGGCGATGGGCGTCTATCCCTTTGTCGTGCCCTTCATCCCCATCACCGGCACACCTTTGCAAAACCACGCGCCGCCGCCACCGGAGTTCATGCATAGCGTCCTGGCGCCACTCGGCCGCATGCTGACGGAAGCCGGGTTGCGCGCCACAAACGTGAAGGCCGGCTGCGCCAAATGCAGCGCCTGTTCCTCCATCGCCAGCTACGGGGGCTGATGCGCATGTTCGACGGTCCCATCCCCCTCTTCATGCCCGGCGAATACCGCTTCACGCTGGCCTTGGACCCCTGGCAGATCGCGGCGCATCACGCCTTGCGCCGGCAAGTCTTCTGCACCGAGCAGCAGATCTTCAAAGATGACGATCGGGACGCGACCGATGATGTCGCGACCCATATCATCGCCTATAGCTGCATTGCGGGCGCGCCGGATGAGATTGTCGGCACGGTGCGTATTCATCAGCCCGAGCCCGGCCTGTGGTGGGGTTCTCGGCTCGCCGTCGCCGAAGAGCATCGCCGCCTTGGCCGGCTGGGGGCGGAGCTTATCCGGCTTGCAGTCTGCACCGCCCATGCGCGCGGTTGCCATACCTTCCTGGCCCATGTGCAAGCGCAGAACTTCTCCTTCTTCAGGCGCCTGCATTGGGATGGGCTGGAAAGCGTGATGCTGCATGGCCGACCGCACCACGTCATGCGGGCACAGCTGAACCATTACCCGCCGCATGGCCGCCCGGTCACTCATCTGCTGCGCCCTGTGAAGCAGGCCGCGTGATGCTGACGCAATCCCTGGCCCAATCGCTCCGCAATCTGCGGGGGCTGGCCCATAAGACCGATATCGCGGCTGTCGCGCGGCATCTGGGCAAGGCGCCGGAGGGCATTCGCCTCGGCGATGATTGTGCTGCCATCCCGGACGGTGACGGCTTTTTGCTCCTCGCGATCGAGGGTTTCGTGCCTGACTTTCTGAAGGCAGAGCCCTGGTTCGCCGGCTGGTGCGGTGTCATGGTCAATGCCAGCGATATTGCGGCCATGGGCGGCCGACCCATCGCCGTGGTCGATGCGCTATGGAGCGCCGGTAATGCCGAGGCCGAGCCGGTGCTGGCCGGGTTGAAGGCAGCGGCGGATGCCTATCGCATCCCCGTCATCGGCGGCCATACCAATGCGCGCGCAAGCTCGGCCCAGCTCGCGGTCGCGATCCTCGGTCGCGCGACGAAGCTGCTGACCAGTTTTGACGCAAAGCCCGGTGAGGTCATCCTGGCCGCGATCGATCTGCGCGGCGCCTATCATGACCCCTTACCCTATTGGGACGCGGCGACGCGCGGCGCCGACGCCGAGCGCTTGCGTGGCGATCTTGATACCCTTGCGCAGATCGCCGAAAGCGGGTTGAGCAAGGCGGCCAAGGATATCAGCATGGCCGGGCTAGTCGGCACGGCGCTGATGCTGGCCGAATGCTCTGGCATCGGCATGCTGATCGATCCTCTCGCCGTCCCCCGGCCCGAAGGGGTCGCGCTGGATCGCTGGCTGAGCAGTTTCCCGAGTTTCGGCTTTATTCTCACCGCCACAGCAGACAAGGTTCCCGGCGTCATCGCGGCCTTCGCGGGTCGTGGCATCGCTTGCGCCGCGATCGGGCAATGCACGCCCGGCACAAAGCTTGATCTGCTGAATGCGGACGGCACGACAGAGACTTTCTGGGACCTGGCGGACGCGCCCTTGATCGGCTGTGCGCCGATATGACCCGGCGCATCGCCATCCTTACCCATTCCACCAATCCGCGCGGCGGCGTGGTCCATGCCATGCAATTGGCCGAGGCGCTTTGCCGGCAGGGCGAGGACGCAACACTCATCGCGCCCGCCCTGCCCGGTCAGCGCTTCTTTCGCGCGCCGCATTGCGAAACCCTGCTGATTCCCGCGGCGCCTGCCCAGACCACGGTCGCGATGGTGGAGACCCGCATCGGGGAAATTGCGGCCGCGATGCGCGGTCAGCGCTTTGACATCTATCACGCGCAGGACCCGATCAGCGCCAATGCGCTCGCCAATCTTCGAGCCGATGGCGCCATTCCGGGCTTTATCCGCACGGTGCATCATTTGGATGATTTCGCCGATGCGCGTCTGGCGCGTTGGCAGGACCGTGGCTGGCAGGCGGCGGCGATGCTGCTGACGGTCAGCCGGTTGTGGCAGGAAAAGCTTTCCCGCCTGTCAGGCCGTCATGTGCATCAGACCAGCAATGGTGTGGACCATCGGCGCTTCACGCCGCAGGGCGACCAAGGCGGTCAGGCATTGGGACTTCCCGACGGAAAATTCTTCCTCAGCCTGGGCGGGATCGAGCACCGCAAGAATACGCTCGGCGTGCTGCACGCCTTTCTGGAACTGCATGCCACGCGCCCGGATGTGCGGCTTGTCATTGCCGGTGGCGCGTCGCTCCTCGATCACAGCTTTGCACACGGCGCCTTCGCGACCGTGTTGCGAGACGCGACACCGGAAGCGCGAGCGGCGGTGCGGGTTCTGGGCGTCATCGATGACAGCGCCATGCCGGCCCTCTATCGCGCTGCCCATGCGCTGGTCGCCCCCGCCTTCATGGAAGGGTTCGGGCTTTGCCCGCTGGAGGCGATGGCCTGCGGCACGCCCGCCATCGTCTCGGCCATTCGTCCCTTCACCGATCATATGGCGTATGATGAAGCGCTATTCGTCGATCCGCATGACCCGTCATCCATCGCCCAGGCCATGGCGCGGTCTTTGGACGAGGCCGAACATCGCCGCTTGTCGCAACTGGGACCACAGACGGCCGCGCGTTTCAGCTGGGATCGTGTCGCCGAAGATCATCGCTGCCTTTATGAGGTTTTTGCCGAGGAGCACCTCTCCCATGCCTGAAATGGAATTCTCCCTGCGCTGGCCGGATGGCAGCGAAAGCCGCTGCTATTCGCCGTCCCTGGTCGTCGAGGATCATCTGACCGTCGGCGAAACCTATCCGGTTCCTGACCTTGTCGCCCGCAGCCGCGCCGCCATGACCGAAGCCAGCCGCCGCGTCGCCGTCAAATTCGGTTTTCCCTGCAGCCGCGCCATGGCGACGCTGTCGACCATCGAGCAGCGCGCCGCACAATGGCAGGCCGAGCCTGCCGCGGCAGTCACTGTCCTTTCCTTTCATCGCCTGACGTGATGGATCAACAATCATGAATGCGCTTTCCCGCCTGTCTTCAGGCTCTGATCTGCCGCCCCATGTCTCCGTCGCCATTATCGGCGGCGGCCAGGCCGGGCTTTCCATGAGCTGGCATCTGCATCAAGCCGATATCGACCATGTCGTGTTGGAGCGGCACAGCGCCGGGCATAGCTGGCGGCATGAACGCTGGGATACCTTCTGTCTCGTCACCCCAAATTGGCAATGCCAGCTGCCGGGCTATCCCTATGCCGGGTCGGACCCGGACGGGTTCATGCTGCGCGATGAGATCGTCCGCTATATCGAAGGCTTCGTGGCCTCCTTCCCTGTGCCTCTGCATCAGGGCGTTTCCGTCCGCCGTCTGTCGCAAAACGGAGACGGCTATCTGTTGCAGACGGATCACGGCACCATGACCGCCGATCAGGTTGTAGTCGCGACCGGCGGCTATCATGACCCGGTGCGGCCGGACTGGTCCTACGCGATCGACCCGGCGATCACGCAGATCCATTCGCAGGAATATCTGAGGCCAGCGCAATTGCCGGAAGGTGCGACACTCGTTATCGGTAGCGGGCAATCCGGCTGTCAGATCGCCGAGGATCTGCATATCGCTGGCCGCGCAGTTCAT
The DNA here is from genome assembly GCF_020621385.1 of Acidisoma cellulosilyticum. Lineage (GTDB taxonomy): Bacteria > Pseudomonadota > Alphaproteobacteria > Acetobacterales > Acetobacteraceae > Acidisoma > Acidisoma cellulosilyticum. The sequence continues at coordinate 363,111 of NZ_JAESVA010000002.1, forward strand.
CTTTGCCTGGGCGACGCACCGCGCGTCGCGCGTCGCTATCGCGGCCGCGATGTCGTCGCATGGCTGGACAGCATGGGCTATTACGACATGCCGGTGGATGCGCATCCGCTGAAGGAAGGCGTGCGCGACAATACCAATCACTATGTCACCGGGCGCGACGGCGGGCGGGATATCGATCTGCGCCAGCGTGCGCTGGAAGGCATGCTGCTGTATGGCCGTGCGGAAGGTCATGAGGCGGGTCGACTGGTCATCCGCCCCGGTCTGGCGGGCCTGCTGGATTCGGCCGACGCGACCTCCGAAAGCATCAAGACCAGCATCGATCGTTTCATCGACAAAGCGGGTGTCGAGGCACCGGCCGAGGCCCGCTATACGCCGGTCTGGACCCCGCAGACGGATGTCTTGTCATTGGATCTGAAGGCCGCCGGCATTACCAGCATCGTCTGGTGCATCGGCTTCCGCTCCAACTTCCGGTGGGTGGATGTGCCGGTCTTCGACGGTCGCGGCATGCCGGGCCATAGACGTGGCGTCTCGACAACGCCGGGCCTTTATTTCCTCGGCCTGCCCTGGCTGCACACCTGGGGGTCAGGCCGCTTCTCGGGTGTCGCGCGGGACGCGGGTTTTCTGGCGGAGCGCATCGCGGAGCACGCGAGCGCGTCGGTCAGCGTCGATGCCTGACGACACCCGCTACGACAAAGCCATCGCCGCCTGGCGGTCGGATCCCGCCGGCTATTGGCTCGGTGCGGCGCGGGATATCGCCTGGCGGTGGGCACCGGAAACGGCCTTCCGTTTGCGCCCGAACGGCATGGCGGATTGGTTCGCCGATGGCGTGCTCAACATCACCGAAAGCGCTCTGGACAGACATGTCGCGGATGGGCGTGGCGCGCAGACAGCGCTGATCTGGGAAAGCCCGGCCTCGGGCGAGGCCGCCCGCTACAGCTACGCGGACCTGCTGGATGCCGTCGCCCGTTGTGCCGGTGCCTTCGCGTCCCTTGGTGTCACCAGGGGCGACCGCGTTCTGATCACCATGCCGCCGGTGCCGGAAACCGTCATCGCCATGCTCGCCTGCGCCAGACTGGGTGCGGTGCATGTGGTGGCCTTCGCCGGTTTCGCGGGGCCGGAACTCGCCAGCCGCATTGACGATGCAAGGCCGCGCCTGATCGTCACCGCAACCTGCTGCTACACTGGCAAGCGGCCGACAGCGCTATTGCCCTCCGTCACCGAAGCGCTTCTGCGTGCCGACCACAAGCCGGACGCCTGCCTGTTGCTGCAGCGCGCTGGCGCTCCCGCCACGCCGCTGCCGATCCCAGTACATGATTTCGCAACCACGGTCGCTGGCGCAGCACCGCTCGGCGCTGTGCCGCTGCCGGCCACGTATCCGCTCTATATCCTGCATACATCCGGCACGACCGGTGCGCCGAAGGGCGTGCTGCGGGACCAGGGCGGCCATGCGGTCGCGCTGATGCGGTCCATGCGCGACGTCTATGACATGAAGCCTGGCGAGGTCTTTTTCTCGACCGCCGATCTCGGCTGGGTCGTGGGCCATTCCTACGGCGTCTATGCCCCGCTGCTCGCCGGCTGCACCAGCCTTCTCTATGAAGGCAGTGCCACGGCCACGCCCGACGCGGGGACGATCTGGCGCTTGGCCGCCCGCCATAAAGCGCGGATTTTGTTCACCGCACCCAGCCTTTTGCGGGCCCTGCGCGCCAGCGACCCCGATGGGCTTCACCCGGCCCGGGCCGATCTGTCGAATCTCGCCGCTATTTTCGTGGCCGGTGAGCGGGCGGAGACCCCGCTGCTCGACTGGGCGCGCGACGTCACTGGCCTGCCCGTGCATGACCATTGGTGGCAGACCGAAACCGGCTCGGCCATCGCCGGCAGCCTGCGCGGCTTCGGCATTGTAGCCGCCCAAGGCATCGGCCGCGCCTTGCCCGGCGCCGATCTCTGCGTTCTGTCACCCGAAGGCGAGACGCTGGCGCCGGACGAGGAGGGAGAACTCGCGCTGCGCCTGCCCTTGCCGCCCGGCTGCCTCACGACGCTATGGCAGGCGGAGGCGCGGATGGAGCAGACTTATCTCGACCGGTTTCCGGGATTCTACCGGACCTTCGACCATGGGCTGATCAGTGCGGATGGCGAGGTCAAGGTGCTCGCCCGACTGGACGATGTTCTGAAGGTCGCGGGGCGCCGCATTTCCACCGGGCGGATCGAGGAAGTGCTGGCCCGCCACCCTTCCGTCATCGAATGCGCGGTCACAGCCAGGCCGGACGGACAGCGGGGCGAAGTGCCGGTCGCCTATATCGTGCGTCGTGACGACGCAATTTCCGAAAATACGCTGCGCGTCACGCTGATCGCGGCCGTGCGGGATGAGATCGGCGCGCTGGCGACGCTGCGCCAGATCGTCTTTTTGGACGAATTACCGCGCACCCGCTCAGGCAAGGTCCTGCGTCGCTTGCTGGCCGAACAGCCCGCAGCCTAAAGCAGATCCCGGCCGAATTAATCCATCCGACTGTGACCTGCTCTAGAGTTTGTCTGATTTTAACTGAAGCTTGTCCCTAATATCGTCATGCCCGGCCCCCGAGCCGGGCATCCATTCGTTGGGGCGCCCAAGGACTGGATGACCGGGTCAAGCCCGGCCATGACGGGGCAAGGGGTCGTTTCAACCTAAACCTGACGGACTCTAGCTTTTCGGGTAGGCCGATACGGGCACTAATTTGGGCGCCAGATACAGGATAGGCCCTTGGATCTGAGGATAGTCGAATAAAGCTGCGCGAGCACCCAGATCATCCCGCGTCACGATGCACTGGGCGGGAAATTGGTTGGGATCCCAATTGAAATCCCCGAGGTATGTTATCGTTCCCGGCTTTACAACAAATTCGACGATGGCCTTCCAAAACCTTTCTGGGCAAAGGTTGAATGAGGACAAGGCCGAACAACTCATCCCTCTCCACGACGCCAAAGCCGCGTGGAATTACACAACACCGCCCAGGCCGCCAAGCTTGCGCAATGCCGGCTCATCCTGCAGCCTGCCCTTCAGCGACTGCCTGAAGGATGGCGTTTTGACTGATCCGAGCCTGCTTTCCGCCCAAGAGCTTGCCCAAGCCTATCGCAGCCGGGCCTTTTCGCCGGTTGACGCCATCGACGCGCTATTGGCGCGCATCACCCGTCTTAACCCCAAGCTGCATGCCTTTATCGACCTCTATGCCGATGATGCGCGATTGGCAGCGGAAGGCGCGGACCGCCTGCTGCGGGCCGGGCATGATCTTGGGCCGCTGCACGGCATTCCTTTCGCCATCAAGGATCTGATCGCGGTCGCGGGCAGGCCCTATGCCGCCGGGTCCAAGATCCATCTCGGGCGCCCGGCCCGCGAGACGGCGCAGGTGGTGCGCAAGCTGGTGGCCGCCGGCGCCATCATGCTCGGCAAGGTCCATACGGTGGAATTCGCCTTCGGCGGCTGGGGCACCAATCCCCATCTGGGCACGCCGCGAAACCCTTGGGCAATGGATGTGCATCACACGCCCGGCGGCTCCTCCAGCGGATCGGGCGTCGCGGTCGGCGCGCGGCTGGCGCCGCTCGCCATCGGCACGGATACCGGCGGATCGGTGCGAATCCCCGCGTCCTTCAACGGCGTGACCGGGCTGAAGGTCACGCGCGGGCGGATCAGCAATCACGGGATCGAGCCGCTGAGCCCGACGCTGGATACGCCCGGCCCCTTGGCCCGTAGCGTGGAAGACGCGGCGATCATGTATCGCGCCATGCAGGGGCCGGATGAGGCTGACCCAATGACCTTCGGCATTTTGCCCGAGGATCCTTTGCCTGGCCTGAAACGCGGCATCGCCGCGCTGCGCCTCGGCCGGATCACCGAAGCCGATAGCGGTAACATGTGGGACGCGGAGGTCGCGGCCGCGTACGAGGCTGCCATCGAGACTCTGGCGCGGCTGGGTGCGACCATTGTGCCGATCAGCCTGCCCGGCCCGTTTTCGGATTATGCCAGACTGTCCCATGTCGTGATGGCGGCCGAAGCCTATGCGCTTCATGGGTCATTGGCGGAGGACGCGGCCAGGCCGATGGGTCCCCATGTCCGGGCCAGGATCATGGCGGGCAAGGTCTCGGCCCAGGATTATCTGCAACTGCTCTGGCGTCTCCCCGCGATGCAAGCGGAATTTCTGGCGGCGATGGCGGGTGTCGACGCGCTACTGACGCCGACCACGCGCTATCCCGCGCGCCCGGTGGAGGGGGTCGACGAAGCGACGGCGCCGAGCGACTTCACCCGCGTGGTAAACCTGCTCGGCCTTTGCGCATTGGCCCTGCCCGACGGGTTTTCGGCCGGCGGCCTGCCGCTGTCCCTGCAGATCATCGGCCGTCCCTTCGCCGAAGCCGAGGTGCTGCGCATCGGCTGGGCCTATCAGCAAGCGACGGATTGGCATCTGCGCACCCCGAACCTATGACGGCCGCAAAGCCCAAACCGGTTCAAACCGTGCCCGTTCAAGGCGATGAAGCGGCGGCGGCAATTTGCGACGTCATCCGCCGCATCCCCCGCGGTTGGGTCGCGACCTACGGCCAGATCGCGGCCATGGCCGGTCTGCCGCGCCGCGCCCGGCTGGTCGGTCATGTGCTGCAGAATCTCGGAACGGGAACGAAAATTCCCTGGCATCGCGTTGTCAATGCACGCGGTGAAATCTCGGCCAGCCCCTCGCGCAACGGCGGCGATGCCTTGCAGCGGCAAAGGCTGGAGAAGGAAGGCGTCGAATTTGATGACAATGGCCGCTTCAATCTGGAACGATTTCGCTGGCGTGACTAGAAGCAGACGAGATGACGATTAGCTTGACCGTTCGAGGTGAAATTTTCCGTGCCAGCCAGCTCTCCGCCTAACCCGCCCACACCACCTGACAGCGACCGCTCCTCATCCGTGCAATGGCTGATGACGACCACGGCCGCAGATTTGCAGGACCCGCCGGCGTCCGTCGCACCGACGGCACCGGTCATGCCCAAGCGCAGGCCCGGCCGCACTATCTATCGCGCGGGCATCGCCGCACTGGTGGTGGTGGCGATCGGGGAGGTCGTTCTTTGGGCAAAGCCTGGATTGCGGGCGGATTTGTTCGGCTCGGCATCCAAAACAGGCGGCCAATCCCATCCCGGTGCGGCCGAACCGGCTATTGTGAAGCCCAAGCCGGTTTTGGCCGAACCCGCGACCCCCGCGCCGAAAATCCTGCTTGTCGGTCCTAAGGCACCGCCCAAGACAGAGGTGGCACCGCCCAAGCCTGTGCCGCCGCCGGTGATTGTCACGCCCCCGCCGCCGCCACCGCCGCCGGCCAAGCCCATCGTCCAGCCTCAGGCCGAGGCGACGCCGAAACCTGACACGATGCCCAAGCCTGATGCGACGACAAAGCCTGATACGTCGGCAAAGCCCGTCGCAAAAACCTCAGCGCTGCCGCCATTGCCGGTTGCGGCACCGCCGCCGGCCCAGGTGCCCTTCTTCGACACGACCACGACCACGACCACGACAACGGTCAAGCCGCCGCCGGCCGCCCCATCCGAACCGGCTCAGCCCCAGGCCGAATTGGCAGCGCCAAAGACAAGTGCCGCGCCAAAGCCTGAAGCGCCCGCTTCCGCCACGACCGTTGCACCCGCGCCCGCACCCTTGGCGGAAGCGAAACCTGTCTCTGTCGTCGTGGCTTTGGTCAAGCCCGCGCCGCCGCCACCCGCCGCACCGGCTGCACAGCCCGCACCGCTCAAGACCGTCGCGGCAGCCGCGCCGCAAGTCGTGCCCGCTTCCGCTGCCGTCGATCTGCATTTCAACGTCAGGCTGAGCTTCACGGCGGATGAGCAGCAAAAAGCGACGGCCTTCGTGGACCGCCTGCGCCGCGAAGGCTTCACGGTCACGACCGTCGTCATCGCCCCCAACCCCAACCGCTGGCCGGGGGTCGCCTTCTTCTTCGACAGCGACGTCGATAAGGCGGCCTTGATCGCCCGACAATTGTCAGAAGCCACCGGCAGAACCGAACATGCGCGGCTCAGCGACCGCCACCCCTATCCGCAGGCCGGAACGGTTGAGGTCTCGTTGCTCGACCACGCCAAGCCCAAGCCGGAGAAGGCAGAAAAGCGAAGCCATAGCCATCATTCATCATGACGGAACGGAGATGATTTCGCCTTAGCCTCAGCATCGCCGGTTTAGTTTCTCTCGCGGGCGCCGATCTGCTGGCGCTTGGCGGCGACCTGATCGGCGGTCACCGGGCCAGCGGCATTGCCCCAGCTATTGCGCAGATAGGTGGTGACGGCCGCGATCTGCGCGTCGCTCAGCTTCCAGTCGAAGGCCGGCATGGCCGCACCGGTCGGGTTGGTTTCCGTCACCGCGACATGGCCGCCGGCCAGGATGGTGCGGATCATATTTTCCGGATTCTGCGCCTGGACCGAGGGGCTAAGCACGAAGGCCGGTGCCATGCCGGGCACGCCGGTCGCGTTCAGCACGTGGCAGGCGGCGCAGTTGTCACCGTAGATCGCGCGACCCGCCACCATCTGCGGATCGGTCGGCGGCACAGGGGTCAGCCCAGTATCGTCAGACGCCGGAATGCTCTTGAGATAGACCGCCATGGCGTGCAGGTCCGGCACCGTCAGATGCTGGGTAGAATTCGTCACCGCTTCCGCCATCGGGCCAGCCGCGACCATACGGTCATTCGCGCCGGTCTTGAGGAAGGTGACGATATCGTCTTCGGACCAGGAGCCGAGGCCGATGCGTGTATTGGACGTCAGATCCGGCGCCCACCAACCGTCCAGATCGGTACCGTGCAGGAATTTGCCGGCTTCGTCGGCACCGAGGAAATTCTTCGTCGTATGGCAGGTCGAGCAATGTTCGAGACCTTGGACCAGATAGGCGCCACGGTTCCATTCCGCCGTCTGCGTCGGGTCCGCCTTGTATTCGGCCCCGCCGAAATCAAAGAACAGCATGTTCCAGCCGATCATCATCAGGCGGATATTGAACGGGAACGGCATCTGATTGGCGATGACCGCGTGGTTCACAGGCGGCAGTGTATCGAGATAGGCCTTGATATCGGTAAGGTCGGCGTCCGAGACCTTGGCATAGGCCGTGTAAGGCATGGCCGGATAAAGCCGCTTGCCGTGATCGCCGATGCCGCGATGCATCGCCAGGATGAATTGCTTGGTCGTCCAGCCGCCGATGCCGGTATCGCGGTCGGGCGTGATATTGCTGGCGGCGACAATGCCGAAACCGGTATTGAGCTGCAATCCGCCGGCATAGGGCGCGCCGCCGGGTGCTGTGTGGCAGGCGACGCAGTCACCGGCCAGCGCCAGATAATGGCCGCGCTTGATCTGATCGGCGGTCGGCGCCGGCACAGTTGTTTCCGCAATCTGGTTCGCATAGGTGACGCGATTGAAGGCATAAAGTCCGCCCGCGCCCAGGCAGCCGAGAACGGCCAATGCGATGACGAGAAGGGCAATGCGGCGAAAGGTAAACATGCTCTCGCCCTCTCTCACAGCGCCACAAGAGGGCCGGGCGACTTCAGGTATTTCGTCTTGATCGCTTCCGCCGCCCAAAGCGTCAGCGCGCCGACCGTGCCGGTCGGGTTATAGCCGCCGTTATTGGCGAAGGCGCTGGCGCCGCAGACGAAGGTATTCGGCACGTCCCAGCTTTGCAGATAGCGGTTGATCGCGCTTGTTGTCGGGTCATCGCCCATCACGGCGCCGCCCGTGGTGTGAGACGAAAGGTTATCCATCGGCGAATAGGGTTTTGCCGTCGGCTCGCTGCGCACCACCAGGGACGCCTTCATGGCATGGCCCATTTCGACCGAGCGGTCGGCGATGAAATGCGCCATGCGCTTGTCGTTCTCGTTCCAGTCATAGGTCACGCGCAGCAGCGGCCGGCCGAAGCGATCAGTATAGGTCGGGTCCAGATCGAGAAAGACATCCTGATGCGGCGTGCTTGACCCCATGCAGTAGATGGAATTCGCGGTCTGATAGCTCTCCTGATACGCCTTCTTCCATGCGCTGCCCCAGCGCGGCGTGCCGGGCGGCACGGCATTGCCGAGGCCGATCGGCCGCCCATTGGTGGAATGGATCAGCATGTTGGAGCCACCGATGAAATCGACATTGGCATGGTCGAAATTATCGCTGTTGAAATCATCCACGGCTTGCGCCAGCGCACCCGCCCCGATGAAGGGATTGAGATGCTCGTCCTTGAAGAAGACGCTGGCGCCCGCAATCGTCTGGTTCGCATAGTTGCGGCCGACGACGCCGGTCAGCGAGGCACGGTCATAGGGTTTGCCGATGCCGGAGAGCAGCATCAGGCGGACATTGTCCATCTGATAGGCCGAGATCACGACGATATCGGCAGGCTGTTCCCATTCGCGGCCGGACTTGTCGACATAGGTGACGCCCGTTGCCAGTTTTTTGTCGGGCGTCAGGTTCACCTTCATCACTTCGCTTTCGGTGATGAGGGTGAAACTCGGGCGGTTCATCAGCGCGGGCAGGATGCAGGCATTCGGGCTGCTTTTAGACCAGTTGCCGCAGCCGAAGAATTCGCAATAACCGCAATAGGTGCAAGGCGCCATGTGAACGCCGAGGGGATTGGTATAGGCGCCGGAGGTATTGCCGGCCGGCACGGGGAAGGAATGCCAACCGAGTTCCTTCGCACCGGCATCGAACAGCATGGCGGCCTGCGTGCGTTCCAGCGGCGGCAGCGGATAGTCACGTGCGCGCGCGCCTTCAAAGGGATTGCCGCCGGGCTGGATGACACCCTGAATATTGCCGGCCTTGCCGGACGTGCCCGCCAGGCGCTCGAACTTATCGTAGAAGGGTTCCAGGTTGTCATAGGTGACACCCCAGTCCTGCACCGTCATGCCCGGCAGGATCTTGTTCGCGCCGTATTTTTTGACCGTGTTCGAATAGAGCTGGAAATCGTTCGGCAGGAAGCGCCAGGTCATGCCGTTCCAATGCGAGCCCGCGCCGCCCGCGCCCCAGCCGAACTGATAGGTATTGAAATCGCGCAAAGGCCGCGCTGACTGGCTCGGGTTATCGCGGAAGCTCATCGTTTCCACAGACAGCGGCTGCAACAATTCGCGCCGCGTCGCGTAGCGCAATTCGTCCGTATCCATGCTGGTCGGGAAATCGCCGCTGGTATCGCGCCAGCCGCCACGCTCGATGGCGACGACATTCAGGCCGGCCAGCGTCAGTTCATTCGCCATCAAGGAACCGGCCCAGCCGAGACCGATGATGACCGCGTCGGCCTTGGGGCGTTTCATAGCCATTGGGTAACCTCACGTGCAGTCGGATAGGAAACGCAAGACAGGTCGCGCATCACGCAGGATTCCAGCCGGGCCGGCCCATCAGGCTGACCGGTTCCAGATCAAGCTTTTCGCCGCGGCGGCCGATGACGTCGCGATAATCGTAGCGCGCGCCAGGGAAGCCGAGCAGCTTCCAGCCGGCCATGTCCTTGTTGCCGCCATAGATGGGATCGGCGAAATAGCCTTCACGGACATTCTGGATCAGCTGATTGAAGAAGACCGAGCTGGGTACTGGGCCGGTATAGAAGGCGCCGCCCTCCATCTCATGCAGCAGCGCGTCCTGATCATCGGCCGAGAGGGCGATGAAGGCCTTGCCGCTATGCTTTGACGCGCAATAGGCAACCATGGCCGCGAGGCCCTGGCGATAGCGCTGCGCGAACGTCTCCAAAGTCTGCGGTCCCTGTTGCGGCGTGCCGGGGCGATAGGGACCTTTCAGATAATAATTGGTGCCTTGCCCGTACTGACCGGCCAGTTGCTTGTCGATGAAGACGGCGCAGCCGGCTTCCTTCCCGCCGATGCTGAGTTCATCGGCGGGAATGATGCGGTCGGCGATCGCACCCACCAGCGCCGCTTCATCGGCCGTGAAGAACTCCCAAACATAGGGCTCGGCCGGTGCGGCCGGCGGCGGCGTTCCCGCACTCGCCGACCAGGGCAGATGGCCGGAAATCTCTGCGGCTTCACTCACGGGCAGCGTCGCCGCTGTGCCAACCAGCGCAGCCGCCGTTCCCAGAAGATCGCGACGCGGAATGGGAGATGTCACGGTTTGGCACCTTCGCTTGTGAAAGACGTATCGACACTGCGACGAAGCGCCAGCATCGCACGCGCCGCGACTTTTGCAGGATCGAGACTTTTCAATTCATCGTTAAAGACTTCGAGACCGATCGGTCCGGCGTAGCCGATATCTGCAAGCTTTCTGAGAAGCGCGCCGATGGGGAATGCACCTTCGCCCGGCAGCAGACGGCTATGCCGCGCCACCTGCCGATACGCGCCCGGCGCGATCGGCTTGCCATAGTCCGAGAGCTGGACAAGCGCGATGCGATCCGCCGCAATTCCTGACAGATCCACGACCGTGCGTTCGCGTGCAAAAATATGAAAGGCGTCGATGACAAAAAGAAGATTCGGGCGGTTCGCCGCGTCCAGAATCTCCACGGCCGATGGCAATGTATGGATATACTTGCTCCAGGCCATCGGCTCATAGGCGATGCGCATACCCATCTCCGCCGCACGGTCCGCCAGCCAGCCGATGTCCTCCACAATGCGCGACGGATCGCAGGCGCTGTCGGTCGATGCGGGCGCCAGCAGCGTATGCGCACCCAGAGCACGCCCCGTCTCCAGCATCGCCAGCGCCTCGGCCCGTTTGGCTGCGCGCTTGTCATCCGCTGCGCCATCGAAATCGAGCAGGACCTGATAATCGATCAGGCCCAAAGCGCGTTCGGCGAGTGCCGCGCGGACAGGCGCGACGCCACCCGCCGCGTCCACGTCCTGACGCCAGACCTCGATCGCGTCGAATCCGGCCGCACCAGCGGCGGCGATCTTCGCGTCCACCGAACCGCCCAGAAGAATTGTGTTGATGAACAGCGCGTTGAGTGGCGGGGCCAAGCGGGACGACGCGGAGCTATCGATGGACATGGGCGCAAAATGCGCTGGTTGAGATAAGTGACAAGGCTGAATATCTCGTCAAAACGATAAGTTTGTCTTATCTCACCTTCATGGACCTGCGTCACTTCCGTACCTTCGTCACGGCGGCCGAGTTGCTGAGCTTCGGACAGGCGGCCGAACGCCTGGGCATCGCCCAGCCTGCGGTCAGCCAGCTTATCAAAACGATGGAGGATGAGCTGGGCTTTCCGCTATTCCGTCGCCTGCGCCGTGGGGTGGAACTGACGCCCGCGGGCGCCGCCATGCTGCCGGAAGCGCGCGCGACGCTGGATCAGGCGCAGCGCAGCCTGCGGGTTGCCCGCAGCGCGCGGCGGGGCGAGATCGGGCGCATCGATATCGGCTACAGCTTCTCCATCATGGCGGAGCCGATGCTGCCGGCGCTGATCCGCCGCTTCTCGGCAGCCTGGCCGGAGATCACGCTGGAATTCTCCGCCCGCGCCGTCGAGGAAAGCATCAACCAGGTGCTGGAACAAACGCTGGATGTGGTCTTCGTGCGCGCCCCCCTGGGCCAGCTGTCGCGCGAGCTTGTGGTCGAGGACTTCTACCAGTCGGAATTGACGGCGGTGCTGCCCATCGGTCATCCGCTGGCGCAGTCCGGCAGCGTATCGCTGCAAACCTTATCGACCGAAAAACTGATCCAGATCGACGATCAGCCCGGCTTCGGCCTCGGTCAACGCGTGCAGGATCTGTTCGCGGCGGAAGGCCTTACGCCGCGCATCGGTCTGCATGTCGACAATGTCACCGGCATCACGGGGATGACCGCCGCCGGCATGGGCGTCGGCATCGTGCCGCGCGCCATCGCCGAGCAGGGCGGCGCCATCGCCATTCGATCCCTCGCGGATTGCGACGCCCAGATTACGGTCTGCATGATCCACCGTCGCCAGCTTTCCCCGCAGTTGCAGCGCTTCATCGCCATGGCGCGTATGGTGTCAGCGGAGCCCTAAACTCTGTCAGGTTTAGTTGGAAACGCCCCCAAATCTGTCGCCCGCGGCTTCATGCCGCGGGTCTACCCAGTTAGGCGCCAACACGGCGTCTGGGCGCCGCGCCGGGTAGGTCCGCGCAACGAGTGCGCGGATGACGGCTTATCTATTAAAACCTGACAGACTCTAAGACGCGCTCGCCAGCACCAGCAGCACCGCGCATTCCGTCAATTGCTCCGTCGCGCCCAAGGTGTCGCCGGTATAGCCGCCGAGCATGCGACGACCGAGTGCGACCATCGCCAGCACCAGGATCATCGTCACCACGATGACGGGCAGCAGATGATGACCGTGCAGCGCGAGAAGGCTGAGCAGCAGCGCGATAACCCAGCCGCCCCAGACCCGCTTGCGGTCCAAAGCCCCCAGCGCCGCCGCCAATCCGCCCGGCTTTGCCGGTTTGGACAGCAGCACGACGCCCGGCATGGCGGCACGGCCGGCCATGCCCGCGACGATCAGCGCCGGGAAGACGAATCTGGGGTCCGCGATCTGCGCCAGGGCGCCGACGCGCAGACCGATGGACGCAATCAGCGCCAGCGCGCCGAAACTGCCGATGCGGCTGTCCTTCATAATGGCCAGCCGGCGCTCGGCCGTCGCACCGCCGCCGATGCCATCCGCGCTATCGGCCAGCCCATCCTCATGAAAGCCGCCTGTCGCGATCACCATGGCGATGACGGACAGAAGGGCCGCGAGACAGGGCGAGAGATGCCAATGCCAGGCAAGGCTATAGACGGCCGCACCGATCAGCCCGACGACAAGCCCCGCCAGCGGCCAGGCCCAGACGCCGGCGGCCATGGGGCTGACACTGCGCGCCTTCGGCAGCGGCAGGCGCGTCAGCAGCCCGAAGGCTGCGATAAGATCGCCAAGGATCGCCATGACAGGGCGCCCCGTTCAGTCGCGATTGGCGACACCGGCCTGGGAAAAGGTCGCCATGCCGGTATGGCAGGCGACGGCCGCGCGGAAGATGGAAACGGCAACCGCCGCACCCGATCCCTCGCCCAGCCGCATATCGAGATTGAGCAGTGCCGGACGGTGCAGTTCCTGCACCAGATGGCGATGCCCGGCCTCGGCCGAGACATGACCGATCATGCAATGGTCCAGCCCGTCCGGCAGCAGCTTCGCCAATGGTGCGGCAGCGGCCGAGCAGACGAAACCGTCCAGCAGCACGGGAATGCTATGGCGCCGGGCCGCCAGCACGGCGCCGAGAATGGCGGCGGTCTCACGCCCGCCCAGCCTGCGCGCGACCTCCCAAGGGTCGTTCAGCGCTTCACCGTGCAAAGCCAGCGCGCGCTCCACCACGGCGGCCTTATGGGTCACGCCTTCCGCATCCAGCCCTGTGCCACGACCGGCCCAACGCAGCGCAGGACCACCGAACAGCGCCGCCGAGATGGCGGCCGCAGCCGTGGTATTGCCGATCCCCATCTCACCCAGACAAAGAAGGTCCGTGCCCGGCACCACGGCATCATAGCCGGCCGCCAGCGCCTTGCGGAATTCCAGCGGCGTCATCGCCGGCTCGACCGTGAAATCGGCGGTCGGCCGATCCAGCATCAGCGGCACCACGGAAAAGGCCGCGCCGTTCGCGCGGGCGATCTGATTGATGGCGGCCCCGCCAGCCTCGAAATTCGCCACCATCTGCGCGGTGACGGAGGGTGGATAAGGTGAGACGCCCTGGGCAGTGACACCGTGATTGCCGGCGAAGACGATGACATCGACCTGATCGAGGCGCGGCATCTCCCGCCGCTGCCAGGCAGCGAGCCAGGCGACGATTTCTTCCAGCAGTCCCAGACTGCCCGGCGGCTTGGTCAGATCGGCCTGACGCCGCATGACGCCGGCCGCTGCCGCTTCATCCGGCCCCGGCAGTTTGCGCAGCAGATCCTGAAGGAAATCCCCAGTATGCGTCATCATACCGATCACTCCTCTTGCGCGATGAGGTGAAAGAAGCTGCCCGAGACCAGGCCTCGGCTACTGCCGGCAGCGCCCAGGGACAGGCCCTTCGCGTCCGCCAGTTCGACGAAAGGCGCGTCGTCGCCGGGATCTGAGACGGTGGCGTAGTGGAATTCATGCCCGCGGAGACGCATGCCCTGAGGTCCCAGCGGATTGTCAGACAGCAGCCTGGCGCGACGATAGCCCAGGTGCATTTTTCGCACCGCGAAGCTCGTCGCATGATTGAGCAGTCTCACCATTTCGTGAGTTTGTCCAGCCGCGTCCGTCAAGACCGCGCCCAGAACCATATAGCCACCGCATTCGCCATGGACCGGTCGCGTTTCTGCGAAAGCCTGCAATCCCTTCTTGAACACTTGCGCAGCGGCGAGTGCCGGTCCGTGCAATTCAGGATAGCCGCCCGGCAGCCAGCAGGCATTTGCACTGTCATCCGGAATTTCATCCGCCAGCGGCGAAAAGAACGAGATTTCGGCGCCCTGCGCGCGCCAGCCGGCAAGCAGGTGCGGATAAAGGAAGGTGAACGCGGCATCTTTCGCCACCGCGATGCGCTGTCCCGTTGGCCGAACGGCGGGCATGACGGTCGCAGCCGGCCGAATTGGTCGGGCAAGCGCCAGAATGGCATCAAGGTCGAAGCGCGCGGCCGCAAGGGCCGCGAGTTCGGAAATGCGGGACGCCAGATCGCCCGTCTCCTCCGCCTGCACCAATCCCAGATGCCGTTCCGGCAAGGTCAGCCGCTTGTCGCGCAGCAGGCTGCCCAGGACCGGCAGGCCGATCGCCGCCATGGCCGGGCGGATGCCGGCATCATGCTTCGGACTGCCGCAGCGGTTGAGGATGATACCGGCGATATCGACACCCGCCTCAAACCCCATGAAGCCGCGCGCGACGGCGGCCGCCGTCTGGCTCTGGCCTGAGACATCGGTCACCAGCACCACCGGCAGATCATAGCGCGCGGCCAGATCGGCGGCGCGGCCTGAGGCACCGGCCGGGGCCGCGCCCACATCGGCGCCGTCGAACAGACCCATCGAGGCTTCGATGAGCAGGATGTCCGCGCCGCTGGCGGCTTCCGCCAGCAGACCGTCCAGCAGTTCGGGCGGCATCGCCCAACTGTCGAGATTCAGAACCGGTCGTCCGGTGGCTGCCGCGTGAAAGGCCGGGTCGATATAATCCGGCCCCGATTTGGCGACCGCGACGGTCAGCCCCCGCGCCTTCAGCGCGGCGGCCAGACCGAGGGTCACGGTCGTCTTGCCGGAGCCTGAGCGCGGGGCCGCGAGGATGATCCCTTTCGCCATCAGGGGCAGAGTTCGGGTTCCATCGCGGCGACGAGGTCCAGAATGCGCGCGCGCATGGTCACGATCCGGCCGATAACGATCAGCGCCGGGGCTTCCTCATCCGCGTCACCCACCGTCTCGGCGATATGGCCGAGGTCGGTGACGGTGACCGCCATATCGGGCGTCGTGGCGCCCACGATCAGCGCGGACGGCATATCCGCCCCCATACCGCCGGCCATCAACCGACGCGCGATGGTGCCGATGCGCTTGGCACCCATATACAGGACGATAGGCTGGCCCAGGGTCGCCATCGCTTCCCAGTTCAGCGTCGCGTGCTGGGATTCGGCGCCGTGACCGGTCGCGAAGATGATGGCCTGGTTGATGCCGCGCATGGTGGCCGGAATGAAAGCCGCCGCCAGACCCGCAACACCCGCCGTCAGACCCGGAATGACGCGGAAGGGAATGCCGGCCTCGGCGAGCGCCAAAACCTCCTCGCCGCCACGACCGAACACGAAGGGATCGCCGCCCTTCAGTCTCAATACTCTGCGCCCACGCTTGGCCTGGGCGACCAATTCGGCCGAAATGCTCGCCTGTTCGGAAGACGGGCGGCCGCACCGCTTGCCGGCATGGATCAGTTCCGCGTCCGGCTTGAGCAGGGATAGAATCTCGGGCCCGACCAGCGCATCCGTCAGCACGACATCGGCCTGGGACAAAGCCGAGACCGCATGCAGCGTCAGATGCCCGGCATCACCCGGACCGGCGCCCGCCAGCCAGACATGGCCCGGCTCCAGCCTTGGCCCTTGTGCCATCAGGCGCGTCAGCGCCGTCTCGACCGTCATTCCCATTCTCCACCGTGACTTGCCGTCACGGCCCCTCTAGGTTCCGGCGTGTGGATACGCCCTCTCTTCGCCGCGGTTGGACGACCGGCGCTTGCGCCACCGCCGCCGTGCGTGCGGCGGCGACCGCGCTGCTGACCGGCCAATTCCCAGACCCCTGCACCATCCGCCTGCCCGGCGGGCAGACGGCGGGTTTCGCACTGGCCGCGACCAAGCTGCTTCCAAAAGCCGCCATGGCCGCTGTCGTCAAGGACGCTGGCGACGACCCTGATGTGACGCATGGCGCTTTGATCCGCGCGACGGTCTCGCCCGGCGCTGCCGGTAGCGGCATCACCTTCCGCGCGGGCAGCGGCGTCGGCATGGTCACCCTGCCCGGCCTGCCTATTCCGCCGGGCGAGCCCGCCATCAATCCGGTGCCGCGCCGCATGATGACGGAAGCGCTGCAAGCAGTTTCCGCCGAGGCTGGCATTGCCTGCGATTGGGTCGTGGAAATTGGCGTCGATGACGGCGAGCGGCTTGCGGAAAAGACGCTCAATCCGCGCCTGGGGATTCGCGGCGGGCTGTCCATTCTCGGCACGACCGGGATCGTTATTCCGTTTTCCTGCTCGGCCTGGATCGACAGCATTCATCGCGGCATCGATGTCGCGCGCGCCCTGGCCCTGCCCCATGTCGCGGCCGCGACGGGACGAACGTCCGAGGAAGCCGTGCAGGCGCTGTACGGCCTGCCCGAACCCGCGCTGATCGACATGGGCGATTTCGTCGGCGGCACGCTGAAATACCTGCGCCGCCATCCGGTGCCGCGCGTCACCATCGCGGGCGGGCCGGCCAAGATGACCAAACTGGCGCAAGGGCGGCTGGATCTGCATTCCAAACGCGGCGCGGTCGATTCTGCCGTCCTCGCTAATCTGGCGCGCAGCATCGGGGCTGACGAGGCCCTGGCAGGTGCAATCGAAGGCGCCAATACCACGTTGCATGCCTTTGAACTTGCGGCAAACCTGCCTCTCGCTGCTGCCATCGCCGAGCGCGCCCATGCCATAGCCCAGGATGTGCTGGGCGATGCGCCGATCGCGCTGGATATCCTGATCTTCGACCGCACGGGCAAGCTGATCGCCCGGCATCCTCAGCCGGCCTGACCACGAAAACGACGCACGTAATCGAAGTCATACAGCGCGCTGTCGCGGAACCCCGAGGGGTCTATCGCCGGCCCCACCATCACCAGCGCCGTGCGCTCCACCGGATCGGCTTCGTGCAGAGCGACCAGCGTGGCAAGCTTGCCGCGCATGACCCGCTCATCCGGCCAGGTGGCGCGGGCGACGATGGCGGCCGGACAGTCTGGTCCGTAATGCGGGGTCAGTATATCGACGATCTCGCCCAGCCGATGGATCGCGAGATGAATGGCGAGTGTGGCCCCCGTCGCGGCGAAGGCAGCCAGCGTCTCACCCGGCGGCATCGGGCTGGCGCGGCCATCCATGCGGGTGAGAACGAGGCTTTGCGCGAGGCCCGGCACCGTCAGTTCACGCCCTAAAGCGGCGGCAGCGGCGGCAAAGGCCGGCACGCCGGGCACCATCACCCAGGGGATGCCGAGCGCATCCAGCCGCCGGGTCTGTTCGGCGACGGCGCTGTAGATCGACAGATCGCCGGAATGCAGCCGCGCGACATCCTGTCCCGCTTCATGCGCTAAAGCGTATGCCTCGGTGATCTGGTCCAGGTTCATCGGCGCGGTATCGACCAGCAGCGCATCCGCCGGGCAATGCGCCAGCATGGCGCGCGGGACGATGGACCCGGCAAATAGACAGACCGGACAGCGGGCCAGAATGTCCCGTCCGCGCAGCGTCAGCAGATCCGCCGCCCCTGGCCCGGCGCCGATGAAATAGACCGTCAATGGACTTTCCCTTCGGCCAGGGCGCAGGTGACACCACCGGCCGAAATGCGCGGCAGAACCAGCCGCCCGGACGGACCGGCGGCCGCCAGCGCGGCTGCTTCGGCGACGGAGGCAAGCCCGACCTCGGCCTCCGCCCTGCGCGACCGCGTCAGGCAACGGCCCTGCTCACCCTTCAGGTCGGATTTGGCGATCCACAGGATCGGCAGGCCCAAAGTCTGGGCGGCTTCCAGAATGCCGGCCTCGCCGTTGCGGAATTCCGGCACGGCCAGCAGGTCCGGCTTGTCGAAGCCGAGGTCTGCGGCATCCTCCAACACCTGAATGATGGCCTGGGCCGAGATACCTGTGCGGCAACCGATACCCGCGACGATCATGGTTTTACCGCCCGATATTGAAGCACTGTACGAGCAGGTGCGAAGCCTTGCATCCCGCCCAGCGGTTCCAGCCGCTCGATCCCGATACGCGTCAGCCGCCCGCCCCAGCGCGCATGCAGACCCAGCACCGCACGCTCAGTCTCCAGCGTTACCGCATTGATGACGAGGCGCCCGCCGGACTTGAGCGCCGACCAGCAAAGCTCCGTCACGGCGGGATTGGCTGCCCCGCCGCCGATGAAAATGGCGTCCGGCACCGGAAAGCCGTCCAATGCGTCCGGCGCGTGGCCCTGCCGCAGGATCAGTGCCGGCACACCTAGGTTGACGGCGTTGCGCGTGATGCGTGCCGCGCGATCCGCCCGCGTCTCGATGGCGATGGTCCGATTGGCCGGATGGCGCAGCATCCATTCGATGCCGATGGAGCCTGAGCCCGCACCGATATCCCATAGTAATTCGCCGCGCCGGGGGCCGAGGGCGGCGATGGTCAGCGCACGGACCTCCCGTTTGGTGATCTGGCTGTCCGTCTCAAACCAATCCTCGTCCAGACCAGGGCTGAGTGGCAGAGCGGGACCGCCCACAACCTCCAGCGCCATCAGGTTCAGCGCCGAGATCGGATCATGAAAACCGCGTGACGCTTTGAAACTGAACGAATCTTCCTGGCTGCCACCGATCTGTTCCAAGACCCGGATGGTGGTATCGCCAAAGCCCCAGCGCGTCAGCAGGGCGGCGAGCGCGGAGGGTGTGCTGGCATCGGCCGAGAGCGCCAGGATGCGGGATTTGGGTTGCAGCAGCGGGCGAATGGCTTCCAGCGGGCGTCCGCAGAAGGAAATCGTCGCGATATCCTGCAAGGCCCAGCCGAGCCGATTGGCCGCCAGACTGAACGCAGACGGCGCCGGAATGGTGCGGATTTCACCGACGGGTATTTGCTTGGCGAGCAGCGAGCCCATGCCGAAGCAGAAAGGGTCACCCGAGGCCAGCACCACTACCCGCCGTCCGCGCCAGGCGGCGATGATCGGCACGGCATCGGTAATCGGGCTCGGCCAAGTATAGGCCTCGGTCTCCCCGATCAGCGAGGCCGCGAGATTCAGGTGACGCTCCCCGCCAGCCACGATCTCCGCCTGGGTCAGCGCAGCCCGGCCGGCAGCCGTCAGCCCCTCGACACCGTCCTCGCCGATGCCGACAATCACCAGCCATGGCACAAGCCTTACCATTGCGGGTTCTTATCCTGGGCGGCACAACCGAAGCATCCGGTCTCGCCCGGCTGGTGGCGGATCAGGATTGGATTTCTCCGGTGCTGTCCTTCGCCGGTCGGACCCTGTCGCCGGTTCTGCCACCCATTCCGCATCGCATCGGCGGTTTCGGCGGCGTCGACGGGCTGGCTGGCTTTCTCCGGGCGGAAAAGGTCGATCTGATGATCGACGCGACGCATCCCTTCGCCAACCGTATCTCCAACAATGCCGCGCAAGCCGCTGAGATTGCAGGTCTTCCCCGTCTGATATTGCAGCGCGGCCCTTGGCTGGCTGGCTTGGGCGATGACTGGCGCGTGGTGCCGAGTGTCACCGAAGCCGCCAAGGCCATTGGCGCGCAACCGAAGCGCGTCTTCCTGACCATCGGCCGGCAGGATCTGCTGCCCTTCCGGGACCTGGCGCCGCAGCACGACTATCTCATCCGCAGCGTCGATGCGCCGGATATGGCGTTGCTGCCGCCGCGCGTGGAAATCCTCACCGGTCGCGGGCCGTTCGACGCCGAAGCTGAACGAGCGTTGATGACAATCAAGCAAAGTCAGGTGCTTGTGACGAAGAATTCCGGCGGCGCGGATGGCAAGTTGGCGGCTGCCCGCGCGCTTGGTCTGCCCGTCATCATGGTCGCGCGCCAGGCCCCGCCGCCGGGCGAGATTGTGGAAACCCCGGCCGAGGCGCTGGCCTGGATCGCCCGTCATGCGGGAAGAGGTCCGACGGAGCGTGGCGCGTAAATCCAGTCGGAATGACCATTACCGCGCGCGATGCGCCGCGTCTCGGCCGTGCCGATGATGACCATGGTCCGCATATCCGCGCGTTCCGGCGCGCCAGCGGCTTCCGTGAGGGTCAGGACCTCGATCCGCTCGTCCGGTCTTGTCACGGCGGAGGCAAAGATCACTGGCGTCTCGCTTGGCAGAATCTCGGTCAACGCCATCAGCGCCGCGCCCAATTGCCAGGGCCGCACGCGGGAGATGGGATTATAGAGCGCGAGCGCGAAGCCGGCCGAGGCCGCAGCGCGGACGCGATGCAAAACCAGATCCCAGGGCTTCAGATTGTCTGAAAGAGAAAGAACAGCAAAATCATGACCTAAGGGCGCGCCGACACGCGCGGCGGCGGCCAGCATGGCCGAGATGCCGGGCAGAACCTGAATATCCAGCGCCCGCCATTCGGCCGGGCCGCTCTCGACCGCCTCGAACACCGCGCTCGCCATGGCGAAAACGCCAGGGTCACCACCCGAAACGACGGCGACGCGGCCGCCTGAGGCTGCACAAACCAGGGCGGCCCTGGCGCGGGCAATCTCCTCCCGATTGTCGGACGCATGGCGCGTCAGACCGGGGCGTTCCGGCACGCGAGCGACATAGGGGAAATAGCCGAAGACATCGGTGCAACGGGCCAGCGCGGCCGAGGCTTCCGGCGTCACCAGCCCAGCGTCGCCAGGACCGAGGCCGATGACGTAGAGCGCACCCTTCATCGCTGGCGATGCCTGCTATCGTCACCCGCGCACTTGTTGCGCGGGCGCACCCGGTCAGGCGCCCACACAGCGTCCTGCCGCCCATTCGGGTAGATGCGCGCAACGAATGCGCGCAAGACGGGTTTGGTGGCCCTCATCGCTGACCCTGACGACCGGGGACGAGGATCATCGAGAAATACGGCGCGGCGCCATCCGCGATCTCGGCCAGCGGCAGGATGCGGCTATCGGCCATGGTGCCGCGCTCGACATAGATCGCGCGGTCGGCGCGGCCCAAAGCCGTCAGCACGCGACGGGTCTTGGCGAGGTTGCGACCAAGCTTCATGATCACGGCAGCATCCGTGCGCGCCAGTGCTGCCATAAGCTGATCTTCCGGCATGGTGCCGGGCACCACCGAAAGCACGTCATCGCCATGTGTCATCGGCGCCTGAGCCTGCGCCCAGCAACCGGTCATGCCCAGCACGCCGGGGACCACCTCCATGGCGAAGCGCTCGCGCAGCCGGTCGAACAGATACATCGACGAGCCGTAGAAGAAGGGGTCGCCCTCACACAGCAGCGCCACGTCCTGCCCGGCCGCCAAGCGCGCGCCAATGGCCTCGGCAGCCTGATCGTAGCAAGCCGTCATGGCGTCGATATAGCGGGGATCGGTATGGGGAATTTCGACCGTCAACGGGTAGTCGAACCGCAACTCCGCCACGCCGTCCCGCAGATAGGTGCTGGCGATGGCACGGGCATGGCCCTGCTTTCCGGCTTTGGCGAAGAAAGCGATAACCGGCACCGCGCCCAGAATGCGCGCGGCTTTGACAGTGATGAGGTCCGGGTCACCCGGCCCCATGCCGAGCGTAATCAGGCGACCGGGGGTCACTCGGCGTCACTCGCCAGCGCATTGACGGCCGAGACCGCCATGGCGCTGCCGCCGCGTCGGCCTTCGACGATCAGATAGGGCAAGCGGCCGTCAGCCCGCAGCGCGTCCTTGGATTCAGCGGCGCCGACGAAACCCACCGGCAGGCCGATGACGGCAGCCGGCAGCGGCGCCCCGGCATCGAGCAGTTCCAGCAGATGGAACAAGGCCGTCGGCGCATTGCCGATAGCGACGACCGCGCCCGCCAGCCGGTGGCCCCAGAGGTCGAGTGCTGCGGCCGAGCGGGTATTGCCGATGGCCTTGGCAAGCCCCGGTGTTTCCGGCGCATCCAGCGTGCAGATCACCTCATTCCCCGCCGGCAACCGCGCGCGGGTAATGCCATGGGCGACCATCTTGGAATCGCATAGGATCGGCGCACCGGCCAGCAAAGCGGCCCGTCCGGCTTCCGCGAAGCCCACGCCGAACTGGATCGCGTCCGCGATCTCCACCATGCCGCATCCATGGATCATGCGGACGGCAATGCGGCTCTCGGCTGGCGAGAAGCGGGAGAGATCGGCCTCGGCCCGGATGATGGCGAAGGAACGCTCATAGATGGCGGCCCCTTCACGGATATAGTCGTAACGGTCGGTCATGACGGCAGGCTCTGCCCTAGCGCCGCGATTTGCGCCAGGGTCTGATGACGGATGGAAGGCATATCGCTGGTTCGGCCGTCGCGAATGAGGTCGAATCTCCCCGCGCGACCGACCAGCGTGATGGGCGCGGCCCCCGGATGGGCGCAGCCTTTCACGCAGCCGGAGAGGTGAATCCGCGAATCGCCGGCTTGCCGATGACGCGCGAGTTCGGCGGCGGCTGGGTGCGTTTCGACCTCGCCCCGGATACAGGCAGGCGCGCCGGCGCAGGTGGTGATCGACAGTCGGCCGTCATCGGGGCCAGTGATGAAGCCAAGCCGTTCCGCCTGACGTAGAAGCGGCGGCGCGTCTTCGGGCGCGACGCCCGCGATGCAGAGGCTTTTCCAGGGCGTCGGGCGCAGATTGCCGTCGCCCTGGCTTTGCGCGAGACGGGCGAGACCGGCGAAAGCCTCGGCCGTCATCTGGCCGAAGGCGGGCATGACAAGGGTGAAGCTCTGCGCGTGATAGCCGGGCTTCGGCGCGGGACCTGTGCGGGTGGTGACACGGGTCGTATGACCCGCCAGAGCCTGCACGCGCTCCGGGATGTCCTCGGGCGCACAGGCCTCGCCGTTCACCTGCCATAGGCCTTGGACGAAGCGGATGGTGACGTCGAGGCTGATGCCGGTCAGCTGCAGGGCCCCGCCGCCATCGATGACGATGCCAAATTTGGCGGGGAGATTGTCTGGGCGCCCGAACGGGTAGACCCGCGGGTCAGGCCCGCGGGCGACGGCTGGGGGCGCGCAAGGCGCCTTTCGCTCGGCATCCGCGCTATCATCCTCCGCAGGATCGTCCCTCGCACTATCGTCATCCGCGGATTTGTTCCGCGGACCTACCCGATCAAGAGCCACCAGCGCTGCCTTGACCGCTTCCATCACCGCCGCCGTATCCGGCGCCATGGTCGGGTCGGCACCCAGAAGCGGGGAGATGAGACCCAAAAACCCCTCGCCCGCCGCGCCGCCGGCTTCTTCGATGGCAGCGGTGAAGGGCGCGATCGTTGTCGGTTTCAGGCCCCTGATCTGGATATTCGCGCGGTTCGTGACCTCGATAATGCCATTGCCGAAGCGGATCGCCGCGTCAGCCACCGCGAGCGCGAGACCGGCGGAGATCACGCCCGCCACAGGCCGCACGCGCGCCAGCCAGCCGTCCCCCGATTCCATCGGCCGGAACAGGCTGGGGCACCAACCACGGATCAGGTCCGCATCGGTCATTCGACGGCTTCCGTGGCAAGCACCGAAAGACTGTTGCGACGCGGCCGCCATAGATCCTCGGACAAAGCACGGTTGAACTGGCGCTGCATCGCCGCCAGAGCGGCGGGGTTTTCGGCTGCCAGGAACAACGCGACCGCCTCATCGCCCAGCGTCGCGTCGAACAGCAGATCGAATTGCGCGTCGAAGCGGTCCGGCAGCGTGACCGCGAATCCGGTCAGGCTTTCCGCCGCGCGGGCGATGTCGGCGGCACCGCGAAAGCCATGCCGCATCTGCCCCGCGATCCAGCGCGGATTGGCCGCCCGCCCGCGCACCACGCGACGGATTTCCTCGGCGATGGTGCGCAGCTTCGGCGCATCAGGATTGGCGGTGTCGAGATGATACAGCGCGGGCAATGCGCCCAGAGACGCGGCGGCGGCGGCAAAGCCGCCCTCATGCGCCGCATAGTCAGGGCTTTCGAGAATATCCGTTTCCGAATGATCCTGGGCATGGACGAAACCATCTGCCGCCGCGATCCGACCGGAAAAATCCTCGTCGCTACCATCCATGGCAGTCGAACCTGCCGCATAACCCCGCGCGATCTCCACCCGGCTGCCGGACAGATCGACGCCGGACCCGTAACGTCCGTCCTGCGGCCCGAAGACGCGCGCGCCCAGCGCGCCTGCAAGGGGATTGAGGTCTGCGGGCTCGTCGCGACCTGCGACCGCCCGCACGGCCTGGTCGAACAGAGCGATCTGCCCCGCGAAAGCGTCCCGGAACAGGCCGGAAATGCGCAGGGAGACATCGACACGCGGGCGGTCGATCTCGGCCAGCGGCAGAACCTCAAACCCGTTCACCCGCCCGGTGCCGCTATCCCATAGCGGCCTCACACCAAGCAGGATCAGGCCGAGGGCGAAATCCTCCCCGCCCGTCCGCATCGTCGCACTGCCCCAAAGATCGATGACCAGAGCACGCGGCCAATCCCCTTGTTCCTGCCGGTGGCGGGCGAGCAGCGCCCGCGCCGCCTTCTCGGCCAATTGCATGGCCGAGCTTGTCGGGATCAGGCGCGGATCGAAGGTGACAAGATTGCGCCCAGTCGGCAGCACGTCGGCGCGGCCGCGCGTCGGCGCGCCGGCCGGGCCGGGCGGGATGAAGCGCCCATCCAGCGCCGCCAGCAACGCGCCCATCTCCGCCACCGCACAGCTATCCAGCTTAGCGGCCAAAATTTCGGGTGCGATATCCGGGCTTGCGGCGACCAGCGCCGCGACCAGACCGGCACGCTGCGCCGGTGCCGGGGCTTGGCCGAAGACATGCAGCCCGTCGCGGATCTGCATATCCTTCACGTCGCATAGATAGGCGTCGAGCTTGGCCAGCGCCGCGTCCTCACCCTCCTCCTCCAGCCGCGCGCCACTTTCGGCAAGCAGGCCAGTGGCACGCGCTTCGGTGAGGATTTCTACCTCCAGCGAAGTGGCACGGCGCCGATCCAGCCCGTCGGCGGCGGCGAATTCGTCAATCAGCCTTTCCAACCCTTCGGCACGGCCGGACAGCCCCGCGCGCTGCAAAGGCGGCGTCAGATGACCGATGGTGACGGCACCCAGGCGCCGCTTGGCGGGCGCGGCTTCACCCGGATTATTGACGATGAAGGGATAGATCACCGGCAGACCGCGCGTCAGCCGAACCGGCCAGCAATCGGCCGAGAGCGCTGCGGGCTTGCCCGGCAGCCATTCCAGCGTGCCATGCGTGCCGAGATGGATCAGCGCGTGAACCTCGGTCCGCAGCCGATCGTAGAAGGCGATGTAATCGGACGAGGGCGGCGCGTCCGGGTCATGATAGCTCGTCTTGCGATCTGCCGAGGCAGCGCGATCCGGCTGCACCGCAATGCGGATATTGCCAAGGACAAGCACCTCTCGGCGCGCCAGCGCCGCCAGATCGACAGGGGCAAGATCGCCGCCGGTCTCGTAACCCGCGTCGGACAGCCGGTGCAGAATGACGCTGACGCTGGCGAGACTGTCCAGCCCCACGGCATAGCCGAGTTCATGGCTGGTCGGCCCTGCCGCCGCCGGATAGTCGGACAGAATCACGGCCAGGCGTCGGTCCGCCGCAGGCGTTTCGGCGAGCGTCACCCAGCCGACAGCACGGTCGGCCGCGAGGGCAATGCCATCCTTATCCGGCATCAGACGGGCCTGACCCGTCTCGTCCCGTTCCTTGAAGGAAATCGCCGTCGTCAGCAGGCGGCCGTCAGCCTCCGGCAGCACGACCTGCATGGCGAGATCGGCCTGGGACAGGCCACGCGCCGAAGCATCCCAGGCGGACCGGGACGATCCTGCCTGCACGCATTGCAGAATGGGACAATTGCCCGCTTCAAGCGGCGAAGGCGCGTCACCCAGCCGCGCCGAAAACCCGGTGAGGTTGAGGATGACGGACGGCTTCCAGGCGATCAGCCAGTCACGGACGAAGGCAGCAGCGTCGGGGTTCTTCAGACTATCCACATAAAGCGCACGAACACCCAATCCACGCTCGGCCAGGGCATCAGCGAGCGCGGAAACCGGCGCGGTCTCCCCCGCCAATAGATGCGATCGGTAAAACAGGATCACCGCATCGGGTGCGCCTTGCGCTTGCCCAAATAGACCGCAAGCTGGCAGCGCTTGCGCCGTCGCAGGCACATCCGGCCAAAGCCCGGCGGCATGGGCCACCCCCTGAAAAGCGCGGGCAAGATTGTCGGCGCCGCTCTCCCGCAGGCAGCGGTCGATGGCGAGGCGCGCTTTGGCATCCATGGTGGAAATAGCGGCCAGCTTCGGATCGTCGCCGCGCCCGTCGCCCGGCAGCACGGCGAGCGGAATACCATTCGCCCGGCAGGTCGCCGCAATCTCTTCGATGCCGTAGCGCCAATAGTCGATACCGCCGAGCAGGCGGATGACGACGACGTGGGCCTTCGCCACCAGCTGCTCGCACAGAAGATCGACCGAGAGCGGATGCAGGAAGCGGGAAATCCGCTCCAGCCTTACGCTTGGGAAATCAGCCGGCAGCGTCGCCGCCGCAGCAGCACTCAGGTCACTGTCGGAAAACGATAGAAAAAGGATATCGGCGGGCGTGCCGCCGGGATCGACCGCCTGCTCGCCCTCCTCCAGCCCATGACCTTCCCGAAACAGGATATGCATGACGTGCGGCTTGCGCCCTTAGCCCTGGATGGCGCTGGTGATGGCCGCGTGGTCCAAGCCACGACGGCCGATGACGACGATACCGCCCGGAACCTCGCCCGGCGCCCAGGCGCGGTCATATTCATGGCGGAAGCGACTGCCGACGCCTTGCACGACCAGACGCAGCGGCTTGCCCTCGATAGCCACGAAACCCTTCATGCGCAGCACGTCATGCACCGCTGCCGTCTTTTGCAGGCGGGCGATCAGCGGCTCGGGTGCCGACTGCGCGGGCAGCGGCACGACGAAGCTTTCCCAGTCGTCATGCTCGTGATCGTCCAGCCCGTCATGATGGGACGGGCGGCTGGCCAGATCATCCTCGGCCTTTGCCGCAAGACCCAGCAGAATGGCGGGGTCGATCCGGGACTCGCGGCTCGGCAGCACCTTCACCGCGCGCGGCAATTGGGCGGCGATCCCGGCGGCGAGGCCCGCGATATCGCTCTCGGCCAGCAGATCGGTCTTGTTGAGCAAAACTAGATCGGCCGCACCCAGCTGATCCTCATAGACCTCCGCCAGCGGGTTATCATGGTCATAGGCCGGGTCTTCCGCCATCATCCGCGCCACCTCCTCCGGGTCATCCGCGAAGCGCCCGGCAGCGACGGCCGGGCCGTCCACCACCGCGATGACACCGTCGACCGTCACGCGCGCGCGGATCGCGGGCCAGGTGAAAGCCTTCAGCAGCGGCTTGGGGAGTGCGAGGCCCGAAGTTTCGATCACGATATGCTCGGGCGGGTTCGGCCGATCGAGCAGCGCTTCCATCGCTGGCAGGAACTCATCCGCCACCGTGCAGCACAGGCAGCCGTTGGAGAGTTCGACGATCTGATCCTCGTCGCAGCCCTCGATCCCGCAGCCGGCCAGCACGCCGCCGTCGATGCCGAGCGAGCCGAATTCGTTGACGATGACGGCGATGCGCCTTCCGCCGGCATTCTGCAGCAGATGGCGCACCAGCGTCGTCTTACCGGCGCCGAGGAAGCCGGTGATGATGGTGGCGGGAATGCGCGGGGTCATGGGGCGGTCTCCATAGCCGGGATACGCCCGACGACGACATTGTGGCGAAGGCTTTCCGGACGGCGGCTGGGTAACAGCGCCCCCGTTTCATGCGCCGCATAGGCACGGGCATAGGTCAGGATATCGGCGGCCAGATCGGGGGTCAGGCGGCTGAGCAGATAGCCCCATTTGCCGGGCGCGGTGACGGCCAGGCTGCAGCCCTCGCCACAGCGCGCCAGACATTTTACGGCTCTCAGCGTGAAGGGCTCATCTTCGGTCATCAGGCTCGCGACAAGGTCATGCAGCGTCAGGCCGGGGCGCGGCTCATCCGGATGGCCGCAGGTGATGCAGATATGGAGGTTGGTTTGGGGGGTAACGTCATTCGCCAAGGCGCGATCTCCGGTCCATCAAGCACCCGGACGCCGGGCGGAAACGGGGATGCGACCAAGGAAACCCTTCCTTGGCCTTGGGATCGCGGCCAGACTCCAGGGCACCCCGCCCGGAAGGACCAATAGCGTTGCATGATGGCAGGTCTCCTGGCTCGCGGATCAGGCGCCTTTCCGTCTGCCTTCCCAGGTGAAACTGTCACCCAGTGGCATTCGACGGTGGCTCTCCGCTTACAGTTGCGGGGGCAGCCGCGGCATTGGACGAAACCCTGTCGCCAGGGGCCATCCGCACCGCATTCCCTTTTCATCCTCCGTCACGGCAGACGCCGTTTGGAGGAACCATCGCCTTTGATCTAGAAGGCCGGCCCATGGCCCGTCAATCAGATAGCAGCGTGACCCTGATCCTCGGCGGCGCGCGATCCGGCAAGAGCCGGCATGGCGAAGGCCTCGTCGCGGCCCTACCCAGCCCTTGGGTCTATATCGCGACGGCCGAGGCTTGGGACAACGAGATGAAGGCCCGAATCGCGGAGCACCGCGCCCGGCGGGATGAGCGTTGGCACACGGTGGACGCCCCCCTCGCCTTGCCCCAGGCTTTGCGCGATGCCGGTGACGCGCCGGTGCTGGTCGATTGCCTGACGCTTTGGCTGACGAACCTCATGCTCGCCGACCGCGATGTCCCGGTCGCGACGGAGGATCTGCTGGCGGCGCTGGCTGGGCGCCGCGCGCCGACAGTGCTGGTGGCCAACGAGGTCGGCCTCGGCATCGTGCCGGACCACCGGCTGGGGCGGGATTTTCGGGATGCCGCCGGCATCCTGCATCAGCGTGTCGCGGCCCAGGCCGCGCACGTGCTGTTCATGGTGGCGGGCCTGCCGATGGTGGTGAAATGACCGAAGATCAGGAACAGAATGCGGCCTGGGCCGCCAAAATGGCGCGCCGCAAGGCCGTGCAGGATGCTGAGGTCGCGTCCAAGACCATCGAGAAAGGCCTTCTCATGGTCCATACCGGCCCGGGCAAGGGCAAGACGACGGCAGCGATGGGCCTCGCACTGCGGATGCTGGGGCGTGAGCGCCCCGTCGCCGTCATCCAGTTCATCAAGGGCGCCTGGAGCACGGGCGAGCGCTTCGCCCTGCAACGCTTCGACGATCTGCTGACTTGGCACAGCATGGGCGAAGGCTTCACCTGGGAAACCCAGGACCGCGCACGGGATATCGCGGCCGCCCGGCGGGCCTGGGATGAGGCTTTGTCGCAGATGGCGCGGCCCGACCTGTCGATGCTGATCCTGGACGAGCTTTGCATCGCTCTCCGCTACGACTATCTGGCCGTTGATGAGGTCGTTCTGGCCTTGCAGGCGCGGCGCCAGGATTTGCATGTCGTCGTCACCGGCCGCAACGCGCCGCCGGCTCTGCTCGATGCTGCCGACCTGATCACGGAAATGCAGGCGACCCGTCATCCCTTCAAGGCCGGGGTGAAGGCGCAGGAAGGGATCGAGTTCTAGCCGCGCCGGAAAACTGAGCGTAGTCTGGCTCGGGGCCAGTTCGGCCTTCAAAGTTTTCGGCCTTCAAAGTTTAAAGTCAGGGTCAATCGATCTCCTCATGCCTGCCTCCGCTCCTAGCGACTTCAGTTGGACCGATCTGGTGCGCGCGCCGCTTCTGATCCTGGATGCCGCGAAAAGCCAAGTGTTGCGCTTGAACGATGCCCTGCGCCACGTCCTGCCCCTCACTTGCCCACCGACACCGGCACCGATGACGGAGATCCTGGGCGCCGAGGCGACCGTCACCCTGCTCGGCTATCTGCTGACGATGCCGGAGGACGGTTCCCGGAACACCTTGTCCCTGACTTGCCCCACGATGAATGGGCCGATGATGCTGATCCTGCATCTGGCCAGGCTGCCGGATCACGCGGATCAATGGGTCGTCACTGTCGATGAGCGCACTTTGTTCTTTCAGGGCGGTGCGTCCGAGAATGCCGAAAATACCTTCCGTGGCATCATTCAGGAATTGCCGATCGGGATCGACATCCTCGATTCCTCCCTGCGCGCCGTATTCTACAATCATTATTCCGACAGCATTTATCTTTACGATTCCTACTACGATCTAGACTTGACGGAGTGGTTCGAACGCGCTTTCCCGGCACCGGCCGACCGCGAACGCGCCAGGATGGAATGGGCGGATGCGCTCGTCGCATTGCAGCAAAATCCGGATCAGCCGCAGACGATGGAATGGCGCGTGATGTGTCGCGACGGCCAATATCGGGTTTTGCTGAATCGCGTCAGCAAGATCGGCAGCCATTACACCTTCATCTATTGGGATATCACCGAGCAGCGGCGGCTGGAGGATCAGCTTCGCACATTAGCCACCACCGATATGCTGACGGGGTTGCATAATCGCCGCCATTTCTTCGAAACCGCCGAGGAACTGCTGGCCGAAGCCCTGACAACAGAAAAGCCCTTTTGCCTGCTCATCCTCGACATCGACCATTTCAAGTTGATCAACGATACCCGCGGGCATCGCGCCGGGGACGAGGCATTGGTCGCGGTCGCCGCGCGATGCCGTGCGGCGATTCGCGCGGGCGATCTTCTCGCCCGTTTCGGCGGCGAGGAATTTACGGTCCTGCTGCATGATACGCCGATGCCGCAGGCCAAGCTCGTCGCCGAACGGTTGCGAGCCTTGATTGCCGAAGGACCGATCCACCAGGGTCAGGAGACATTCTCCGTCACCGCCAGCATCGGCCTGGCCATGGCCGAGGCTGGCATGACGAGCATGGATCAATTGGTGGAAAAGGCCGACAAGGCGCTTTATGCGGCCAAGCATGCTGGCCGCAATCGCGTTATGATCGCCTCCGCCGCGTGATGCCGATCACGCCCTGAGCACGCTGAGGAAGGTCTCCGTAAAGCGCTTTGGGGTGCCAGCCCAGACGCGTTCCCGCAAAGCCTGCCAACGCTCCTTCCGCTCGCCAAGCTCCATCGCCAGCGCCTGATTGATCGCCTCCGCCACCTCATCGGCGTCATAGGGATTGACGATCAGGGCTTCCTTCAACTCATCCGCCGCGCCCGCGAAGCGGGACAGGATCAGCACGCCGGGATCGGCGCTCGACTGAGCCGCGACATATTCCTTGGCAACCAGATTCATGCCGTCGCGCAGCGGCGTGACCAGCCCCACCCGCGCCACGCGGTAGAAGCCGGCCAGGCTTTTGCGGCTGAGCGCCCTTGTCATGTAGCGGATCGGAATCCAGTCGAATTCGGAATAGCGGCCATTGATATCGCCCACCAGTCGGTCGAGCGTGCGGCGCAACTGCTGGTAGCGGTCGACATCCTCTCGCGAGCGGGCGGCGACCTGCAGCATGGAGACCTTACCGCGATGTTCGTGAAACCGCTCCAGCAACTGGTCGAAGGCGCGGAAGCGGTTGGGCAGGCCCTTGGAATAATCCAGCCGATCGGCGCCGATGACCAGCGCCCGGCTGAACAGGCTTTCGCGGATACGCCGCACTTCCGCGCCCCGCGCGGCGCGCATGGCGGTGGCCGCGAATTCCTCGGCATCGATGCCGATGGGCGCGGTCACCGTCTTCACCAGACGACCTTCGTAGACGAAACTGCCGTCATCGGCCGAGGCCAGGCCCAGAAAGGTCTCGACACAGGAGAGAAAGGCGTTGCGATGCTCGTCGGTATGGAAGCCCACGACATCATAGGTACAAAGGCCGCGCAGCAGCGCCTCGCCGCAGGGCAAGGCGTCGAGGATTTCGGGCGGCACGAAGGGGATATGCAGAAAGAAGCCGATGCGCTGCTTGGCGCCGAGGGCGCGCAGATTCTGCCCGACCAGGAACAGCTGATAATCATGCACCCAGACGAGGTCGTCATGTTTCAGAAGCGGCTGTAGCGCCTCGGCGAAATAGGTATTGACCCCGCAATAGCCTTCATACTGATGACGATGATAGTCGAGATAGTCGAGCCGGTAATGCAGCAGCGGCCAAAGGGCGCCGTTCGAGAAACCGACATAGAATTCATGGTATTCCTTGTCGGTGAGGTCGATGGTCGCATAGGTCACGCCCTGCGCGTCATGCAGGCTGGGCGTGCGGCCGTTATGGCCGCGCTTGCCACTCCAGCCGAACCAGAGCGTACCGGGCGCCAGACCGCTGCCCAAAGCGACGGCAAGCCCGCCGGCGCGGGGCGCCTTTTCGGTCGGGATCTGCACCCGGTTGGAGACGATGACGAGGCGGGACAAGGCGCTTCCTTTCGTATCGATGCGATCAGGCGACGGCGGGATCAGGCTGTCTGGCTCGCCTCCAGCCCATCCGCCATGCGGGCGAGCCAGGCGCGCACCGCCGCCGGCTCACCGCCGAAGACGCGATGCACATGCAGGCCCTGGCCGCCCATGGCCTCGGCCGCCGCCATGCCTTCCTCATCCGTCACGTCATCACCGATGAAGACCGGCACCCGGCCGGCGAAAGGACTTTCCGCCATGAGGTGACGCACGGCATGGCCCTTGCCGACGCCTTCGGCGCGGATCTCGAAAGCCATGAGTGCGGGGAGGATTTCCGCGCGCCCGGCGGCCGGTGCCACGAGATCGGCAAGAAACTGGCCGATCTCAGATCCGAAGCTGGGCGCCTGCCGGTAATGGACGACGAAGCCGACCGACTTTTCCTCGATGAAAGCGCCCGGCCAAAGATGCAGCGCAGCCTTCACGGCGTCGACCCAATCATCGCGTTCGGGAAGATTGGCGGCATGGGCCGCGATATACCCGTCCGGCAGGCGCAGCCGCGCGCCATGTTCGGCCGCGACGGCAAGACCGGACAGCGGCAGAAGCCGATCGACATCGGAGAGCGGACGGCCGGTGACAATGGCGACCGCGCCGCCCAAAGCGGACTCCAGCCGGGCGATCACGCCCGGCAGTTCGGGGGCGACCCAGACCAGATCATGGCGCTCGGCGATATCCAGTAGCGTGCCGTCAAGGTCGAGGAACAACGCGCTGCGCCGCGTGAGGTCTGGGATATCGGTCGTTGAGGTCATCCGCGTCAGGCTCTCTTGGGCTGCAGGGAGCCGATGACCGGCCCTCTTTGGCTCTAGAGATAGAGCGCTTCGGCGGAAGCGCTACCCCAAAGACCCGTCAGGCAGCATCCCGAAACGCATCCGGAATATGCTGCATACGACCCAGCGCATCGACCAGCCAGGCATCGAAGCGCATGCCGTTCCGGCCCCAATCAGGGTGCTGGCCTTGAAGAATGGCACCGGCCGTCAGCAGTCTTTGCTGCTGGCGCGCCGAAAGCGCGTAGGCGGCGGTGGTGAGATCGGGGCCGGTTTTGACTTCGACCAAGGTCAGAATGCCGTCGCGTTCCGCGACGATATCCACCTCGCCTGCCGCGGTGCGCACCCTTTGGCCAAGAATGGTCCAACCGCCCTGCCCCAACGCGTCGACCACGCGCGTTTCGCCTTGGATACCCTGGCGCTGCGACCGCTTACCCCGCGCCTGCCGCCGGCTGCGATCATTGTAAAGGGCCAATTGAACGGTCATGACGCTGTCCTTGACTGCACGCAAAAGTTGTATCGCATGCGACGAACGTAATGGGAACAATTATATTGATATCGGATCAAACCCGATAATCGACGGTCGGGCCCTGGGCGCCTTTGCCCGGTCAGTCTAGGCTAGCCGGCAAAGCACGGCAGCAGAAGGGAAGCCATCATGCCCAATCAGGACGCCAATTCAGGACCCGGTCTGCATCACCAGTCTTTCGGGCGTCTCTCCGACGGCCGCTCCGTCACCGAATACCGGCTGCGCAATGCGGCCGGATTCGAACTGCGCTTCCTCGACCTCGGCGGGATCGTCACCACCATCCTGGCACCCGACCGCCAGGACCGCTTCGCCAATGTCAATCTCGATCACGCCGATCTGGCTTTGTATGAGAAAAACCCCGGCTATTTCGGCGCGCTGATCGGCCGCTTTGCCAATCGCATCGGGGGCTCCGCCTTCACGCTCGGCGGCAAGCGCTACGAACTGGCGGCCAATAACGGCAGCAATACCCTGCATGGCGGCGCCGTCGGCTTCGACAAGGCGATCTGGCAGGTCCGCGCGGCGCAAAGCGGTTCGGCGCTCTCGGCCGTGCTGACCCATACCAGCCCGGACGGCGACGAGGGCTTTCCCGGCGCGCTGAAACTGGAAGTCGTCTACAGCCTGCACGAGGAGAACGAGTTCCGCATCGACTACAAGGCGACGACGACCGCCGAGACCGTCCTCAACCTCACCAATCACGCCTATTTCAACCTCGCCGGCAACGATCAGGGCTCTGTCCTCGACCATATCATCGAAATCAATGCCGAGCACTTCACGCCCGTCGATCTGGACGGCATCCCGACCGGCGAGATCGCGCCGGTTGAGGGCACACCGCTCGATTTCCGCACCGCCAAGCCCATCGGCGCCGGCATCCGCATTCCGCATCCGCAGATCCTGCGCCAGAACGGCTATGATCATAACTGGGTGCTGGATAAGCCCGCCCCCCATGCGCTGACGCTCGCCGCCCGCGTCTATGAGCCGAACAGCGGCCGTATCATGGAGGTCGAGACGACCGAGCCCGGCGTGCAATTCTATACCGCCAATTACCTCGGCGGCGGTTCGGCCGGCACGGCGGGCGTCGCTTACCGCCAGTCGGACGCCTTCTGTCTGGAGACGCAGCATTTTCCGGACAGCCCCAATCGACCGGAATTTCCGACGACCGTGCTGCAGCCCGGTCACATCTTTCATTCCACCACCATCTATCGCTTCAAGACGGACCGCGATTGAAGCAGGTCCTGCGCCAGAGGAGCGATGAATGTCGGACATACTCTCGGCCGAAGGCGCCCTCGCCGCGCTGCTGACGCGCTGCATGGTAGCTGAGCCGGGCAAGATCCACCTGGATGACTACCCGACCGACAGCCGCGTCACCGGCCTCGACAAGACAAGCGGCAAGGACGCGCTGCGGCGGGAGGTCGAGGCCATCGCTGCCCTGCAGCAGCGGCTATTCGCGGCCAAGCGCTGGGCGATGCTGATGATCCTGCAATCCATGGATGCGGGCGGCAAGGACAGTTCCATCCGGCGGATTTTCAGCGGCATCGATCCGGAAGGGGTGCGCGTCACCTCCTTCAAGGCGCCGTCGCGCGAGGAACTGGGGCAGGATTTTCTGCGCCGTACCCAGCAGGGCCTGCCCGTGCGCGGCGAAATCAGCGTCTTCAACCGCAGCTATTACGAGGAAGTGCTCATCACCCGGCTGCATCCCGAAATGCTGGCTGCGCAGCAATTGCCGAAGCCTGAATTGACGGATCAAATATGGCGGCACCGGCTGGAGGATATCGCCGGGCATGAGCGCTATCTGGGCCGGCAGGGCATGCCGGTCTTGAAGTTCTTTCTGCATATGTCGAAGGAGGAGCAACGCCAGCGCTTCCTGCGACGGCTGAACCGCCCTGACAAGATCTGGAAGTTTGATGCCGCGGATATCAGCGAACGCAAGCTATGGGACAAATACGCCCATGCTTACGGCGAGGTCTTTTCTGCGACCGCCGCGCCGCATGCGCCCTGGTTCATCATCCCCGCCGATCACAAATGGGTGGCGCGGCTGCTGATGGCCCATGCGCTGCGACGGGCGCTGGAAAAGCTCGACCCGCATTTCCCGAAACCGCAGGCCGAGGCCCTGAAAGCGGCCGAGGCCGCAAAGGCATCCCTGGAAGCCGAAGGTTAAGCCGCCGTCTCCGCCGTCGCCATCAGCCTGTCCCGCAGCACCGTCAGGTCCCGCGTCAGGCGCTGTATTTCGTCCAGCGTCAGGCCCGTCGCCGCGAAGATACAGCCCGGCACGGCCAGCGCCTGGGTTTCGAGCGCGCGGCCTTGCTCCGTCAGGCTGACGCGCACCTGCCGCTCGTCGGCCGGATCTCGGCGGCGGATGACCAGGCCCATCGCCTCCAGCCGCTTGATCAAGGGCGTCAGCGTATTGGATTCGAGGAATAACCGGCCGCCGAGGGCGCCGACCGTCTGTCCATCCTCCGCCCAAAGCTGCACCAGGACGAGATATTGCGGATAGGTCACACCAAGCCGGTCCAAGAGCGGCTTATAGATGCGGTTGAAGGCATGGCCGGTGGAATAGGCGGCAAAGCACAGGAAGTCCGACAAGGCCGGCATGCCGGAGGGGGTTTCGCTCATGGTCGTCTCGGTCATCGCCGTCTTGGTCGTCGTCGTCTCGGTCATCACCGTCTCCTGGCCAGCATGCGCGGCCGATCACGAAAGAGAGATAGGTCGCGCACGATCCTATCGCAACGCTTGACAGGTTTATATCACCGAGCTAGTTAAATCGCACACGATTTGATCGTGAACGACTTCACAAAAGGAACGACGCCATGTCCGTGAATGTTCTCTACACCACCGCCGCCCGTGCCACCGGCGGCCGCGACGGCCAGTCCGGAACCCTGGACGGCAATTTCTCCGTCAAGCTCGCGACGCCGAAGGAATTGGGCGGTGGCGGCGGCGAAGGCTCCAACCCCGAGCAGCTTTTCGCCTCCGGCTATGCCGCCTGCTTCATCGGCGCGATGAAATTCGTCGCCTCCCAGGGCGCGCATGCGAAGGTTCCGGCCGACGCGACCGTGACGGCGACCGTCGGTATCGGCCCGCGCTCGGAAGGCGGTTTCGGGCTTGAGGTTGCGCTGGAAGTCTCGCTGCCGGGCGTCGAGAAGGACGCGGCCGAGGCGCTGGTCGCCGAAGCCCATAAGGTCTGCCCCTATTCCAACGCGACCCGCAACAATATCGACGTCAAGCTCAGCGTCGCCTAAAATCTGTCAGGTTTAGTTGGAAACGCCCCCAGATCCGTGGCCCGCGGCCTGTCCGGCCGAGCCTGATGCCGCGGGTCTACCCGTTCCGGCGCCCAGACGCCGATGTGGCGCCGTAACGGGTGGGTCCGCGCAACAAGTGCGCGGATGACCAATTATTTTTCAAAACCTGGCAGACTTTGAGACGCCTTTGCCTGAAACGAAAAAGGCCCGGGGTAAAACCCGGGCCTTTTGCTTTGGTACAACGCTCCCTCTACCGCCGACGGCGCCCGCCGCCGCGTTCGCGCATCACGAACCAGCCGATGCTGGCCGCGAAAGCGCTGACCACCATGCCCCAGACCATATCCTTGACGGTCAGCGTCAGGTCCCAGTGCTTGAGCACCGCGTAATTGGTGAGATCATAGGCGCCATAGGTGAAAAGCCCGAAGAGCGCGGCATGGGCCATGACCCATAGCGCGCCACGCGCGCGGCCCGGCAGCATGACGAAGATCATCAATCCCAGGACATCGAGCAGATAGAAGGCAATCGCCGGCGCGAAGCGAATTGTGGGCGACAGCATATCGCGCATCACCGCGTGATAGCTTGGTCCCATCAGCCCGAGCCAGATGACATCGAGCGCCAGGAAAACCAGGAGGGAAACGAGATAGGCGACAACCGGCATAGCATCCTCCACGACTTGGGCAAGACCTGCGGGCCTGACCGCAGGGGGGCCTTTCTGCCCCAAGCGACGCGCCCTTTGCCATAGCCCCGAAGGGGTTAGCCAGATGAAGGATTGTTAAGCGGCTTGCCTCAGCGCTGCGCCGTCTCCCAATGCGGCGCCTGATAGAAGGGCGCGTTCGAGGGGGCCAGCATCGGCCGGCCCAGAATATGATCGGCCGCCTTCTCCCCGATCATGATCGTCGGCGCATTGAGATTGCCGGTGGTCACGCGCGGCATGATGGAGCTGTCAACGATGCGCAGCGACTCGAAACCGATGACGCGCGTCTCGGGGTCGACCACCGCCATCGGGTCCGACGGATCGCCCATCTTATTGCTGCAGGACGGGTGATAGGCGCTTTCCACCTTCTGCTGGATGAAGGCATCGATCTGCGCATCCGTCACGACATCGACGCCCGGCTGCAATTCCCGCCCGCGATAGGGTTTGAACGCGTCCTGACCGAAAATCTCGCGCGTCAGGCGCACGCAGGCGCGCATCTCCGCCCAATCATCCTCATGGCTGAGGTAGTTGAAGAAGACCTTCGGCTTGTCGCGCGCGTCGCGGGAGCGCAGACGCACCCAGCCCCGGCTTTTGGAGCGCATGGGGCCGACATGCGCCTGCATGCCGTGTTCGGTGGCCAGGCTGTTGCCGTCATAGGAAATGGCAAGCGGCAGGAAGTGATACTGGATATCGGGGTAAGGCACGCCGGCACGGCTACGGATGAAGCCGCAGGTCTCGAAATGATTGGTGGCACCCAACCCGTCTTTGCGCAGCAGCCAGCGCGCGCCGATCATGCCTTTGGACATCAGCGACTGCGCCGAAAACAGCGTGATCGGCTGCGTCACCGCCATCTGGAAATAGAATTCCAGATGATCCTGCAAATTTTCCCCGACACCCGGACGGTCGGCGACAACGGGAATGCCGTGTTCACGCAGTTCGGCCGCCGGGCCGATGCCCGACAGTTTCAGCAATTGCGGGGAGTTGATGGGCCCGCCGGACAGAATGACTTCCTTGCGCGCGCGCACCTCGACCGCCTGCCCGCCCTTGGTGTAGCGGATACCGACGGCACGATGACCGTCGAGCAGAATCTGCTCGGCGAGCGCATTGGTGCGCACTTCCAGATTCTTCCGCTTCATGGCGGGTTTCAGATAGGCATTGGCCGCACTCCAGCGCTGGCCCTTGCGGACCGTCTGGTCCATGCGGCCGAAGCCTTCCTGCTGAAAGCCGTTGACGTCGGCGGTTGCCGGATAGCCGGCCTGCTTGGCGGCCTCCACCCAGGCCCAATAGAGGGGATTCTTCGTCGGACCGTAGGAGGTATAAAGCGGGCCTTCGCCGCCGCGATAGGCGTCTCCGCCCTCCTCCCGATATTCCGCGCGGCGGAAATAGGGCAAGACATGCCGATAGCCCCAGCCCCGCGCGCCGCCCTGCTCCCAGCCTTCGAAATCCATGGCATTGCCCCGGATATAGACCATGCCGTTGATGGAGGACGACCCGCCCAGCACTTTTCCGCGCGGCGTATGCAGCTTGCGGCCGCCGAGATGGGGCTCGGCCTCCGTCTCATAGAACCAGTTATATTGTTCCCGGTTCATAGGGATCGAGAGGGCCGCCGGCATCTGGATGAAGATCGACGCATCCGATCCGCCATATTCCAGCACGAGGACGGTATTCTTGCCGTCCTCGCTCAACCGATTGGCGAGCACGCAGCCGGCCGAACCGGCCCCGACGATGATATAGTCGAAGCTATCCATCAGTAAGGGCTCTCGACCGGGGCCAGCGCCACATAGACGCTCTTGATCTGCGAATAATGATCGAGCGCCGCGCGGCTATTCTCGCGCCCCAGGCCCGACTGCTTATAGCCACCGAAGGGCAGCTCGATCGGGGTGATGTTATAGGTGTTGATCCAGCAGGTGCCGGCCTGCAGCTCCGCGATGACGCGATGCGCCCGCGTGATGTCCTGCGTGAAGACACCGGCGCCGAGGCCGAATTCGGTGTCATTGGCGCGCGCCACGACGTCCGCCTCCGTATCGAAGGTCAGGATCGTCATGACGGGCCCGAAGATTTCTTCGCGCACGATGGTGAAGTCGTCGCCCGTCGCGTCGAAGACCGCCGGGGAGACGAAATTGCCCTGGGCGAGCGCGCCATCCGTCACCCGCTTGCCGCCGCAGAGGAGTGTCGCGCCTTCCGCGACACCGCGTTCGATAAAGCCCAGCACCTTCCGCATATGGGCGTCGGAAATCAGCGCGCCCATCTGCGTCTCAGGGTCCATCGGGTCGCCGATCTTGATCTTCGCCGTGCGCTCCAGAAGCCTGGAGATGAATTTGTCTTTGATGCTGCGATGAACAAAGACCCGCGTGCCGTTGGAACAGACTTCGCCGGCCGAATAGAAATTGCCGAGCATGGCGCCGGAAATCGCGGATTCGATATCGGCATCCGCAAAGACGATGATGGGCGATTTGCCGCCCAATTCCAGCGTCACGTGTTTCAGCGTCTCGGCCGCCGCCGCCATCACCTTCTTGCCGGTCGGCACGGAACCCGTCAGCGAAACCTTGGCGATCGCGGGATGGGTCACCAGCAGGCTGCCGGTGCGGCCGTCACCGGGCAGAACGTTGAAGACGCCGTCCGGCACGCCGGCTTCCGTCATGATCTCGGCGAGCTTGAAGGCCGTCAGCGGCGTCAGTTCGGACGGCTTGAAGATCATCGCATTGCCGCAGGCGAGCGCGGGGGCGGATTTCCAGCAGGCGATCTGGATGGGATAGTTCCAGGCGCCGATGCCGGCGACGATGCCCAAAGGCTCGCGCCGCGTATAGCCCATGGCATTGGGGCCGAGATCGACGCTTTCGCCCGTGATACCGCCCGCGAGACCCGCGAAATACTCGATGCAATCGGCGCCCGAGATGACGTCGACGACCTCCGTCTCCTGAATAGGTTTGCCGGTATCCTGCGTTTCAAGTCTTGCCAGATCATCGTTATTGGCGCGGAGAAGATCGGCGACGCGGCGCAGCACGCGGCCACGCTCCATCCCCGTCATCCTTGCCCAGATCTTCTGCCCTGTCTTCGCGCTGGCAATTGCAGCTTCCAGCTGGGCCGCGTCCGCGATCTCGATCTCGGCCAGCACTTCGCCCGTCGCCGGGTTGATCGTCGCGAAGGTTTCGGCGGCCGGATTGGGGCGATAGGCACCGCCGATCCAATTGGCGATGCGCGGCGGCGCGGCGGATGCGGTGGCAGGCAAGTGCGACATGGTCGGTCCTTCAAAGCTCATCGGGAGCTGCGTATCGATGAAGCCGGCGGCAATGCGGCGGGCCGCTTCTGAATCCGACGGGCTCCAGGCGGCAGCCAGCGTCGTGCGCAGCCAAAGCCCGTCGATGATGGCGGCGATGATGACGGCAAGCCGCTCGGCTTCCTCACCCGTGGTCATTTGGCGCAGCGCGTGGCGGAGGTTGGAAAGCACGCGCAGCTGATAGATGCGCTGCACGCGCTTGAGACGGTCGGAATGGATCGCCTGGCCCCAGAAGGCGAGCCAGACGGCGCTGGTCTGGCTGTCCATTTCCTCCGGCGCCAGATTGGCATCGACCACCGCCTGCACGCGTTCCCGCGGGGTCTTGGCCGCGCGCATGCGGGCGGCCGCCGCCCGGCTGAGACGGGAGGCGAGGCTGCGCAGCGTCGCTTCCAGCAGCCCGTCCTTATCGCCGAAATAATGCGCGACGAGACCCGCCGAGACGCCGGCATGCTTCGCGATCAGCCCCAATGTTGTTGCATTGAAACCAACCTGCGCCATGACGTGAATGGTCGTGTCGATCAGTTGCTTGCGGCGAATATCTTCCTGATCCCGACGCGACAAGCTGCTCTCCACTTTAATTGCGGCCAAGCAGCCGCCCTGAATTTGTATGATTGCTTGAACGTTCAATCAAGCTCCGAAAAGCAGAATGCGGCAAAAGGTTCGATATTGGGCAATTACTGCTCAATTACGCATCAAATTGCCCATTTTTTGCAGCGCAATATGAAAACATCGCGATTTTTCGTGATAAAAAGGGGTGACCGACAGCGAAGATTGAAAGTATGTTCAATCTCACGGCTCCGGGCGGAGCGGCTCCGAGCGCTTGAGACCTTCCAAAACGCGAATAAAGGACGGCAAGATGCGTAAACACCTTCTTCAGGCTGTGGCGGCTTTGGGATTGATTGCGGGCAGCGCTGGTCTTGGCGCCAGCGCCCATGCCGCGGGCGATCCGGCCTCATGCAAGAACATCTCCTTCTCCAATGTCGGCTGGACCGATATTTCGGCCACGACCGGCACCGCGACCTATATCCTGGATGCGCTGGGCTATAAGACGACGACGACGATCCTGTCGGTACCGGTGACCTTCGAGGAAATGAAGCAGAAGAAGATCAACGTCTTCCTCGGCAACTGGATGCCGACGATGGCCGACAATATCAAACCCTATGTCGATGCCAAGACGGTCGACGTGCTGGGCGCCAATCTTGAAGGCGCCAAATACACCCTCGCCGTTCCGACCTATCTGTTCAATGCGGGCCTGAAGTCCTTCGCGGATATTCCCAAGTTCTACAAGGAACTGGACGGCAAGATCTACGGTATCGAGCCGGGCAACGACGGCAATGCGCTGATCCTGACCATGATCAAGAACAACACCGATGGCGTCGGCAAGTTCACGCTTGTTCAGTCCTCCGAGCAGGGCATGCTGGCCGAAGTGACCCGCAAGACCAAGGACCATAAGGGCATCGTCTTCCTGGGCTGGGAACCGCATCCCATGAACACCAAGTATGACATGCAGTATCTGTCGGGCGGCGACGCCATCTTCGGGCCGA
The DNA here is from genome assembly GCF_020621385.1 of Acidisoma cellulosilyticum. GTDB lineage: Bacteria > Pseudomonadota > Alphaproteobacteria > Acetobacterales > Acetobacteraceae > Acidisoma > Acidisoma cellulosilyticum. Next base: position 405,604 of record NZ_JAESVA010000002.1, read on the forward strand.
ATTACGGTGGCGCCACCGTCTATACCAATACCCAGGGCGGCTATGTCGAGAAATGCCCGAATACCGGCAAGTTCCTGACCCAGCTGAAATTCACGCTGGATATGGAAAACACGATCATGGGCTCCATCATGTATGACAAGATGGACCCGGCGCCCGCCGCCGCGCAGTGGCTGAAGGCCAATCCCGCTGCGATGACGCCCTGGCTTGCCGGTGTCACCACCTTCGACGGCAGCCAGCCCGCCGAAGCCGTCGTGAAGAAGTCTCTCGGCCTCTGATCCGACGCCTTTTCGTCTGTTGCCATGTCGCCCGCGTGCAAGTCGCGCGGGCGGCACAGACGCCCATAATGCTGCGTCCTCAGCTGCTTTGCGGTCGCGAATTTCCCGCCGCGCGGCCATAAAACTCTGACCAGATCGAGCGTTTTATGATCTGATATCGTCAGGACATTCACGAACATCTGGAATGGAGTGCCTTTATGCTGAACGGGCTGGCAGATATCGTCTCAGGCCATAAGATCCCGCTCGGCGACTGGATCGCCAATATCGTCAACTCGATCAGCGGATCGGACGCGATCGACGCCGTGTCCAACGGCATCGCGGCGGCCATCAACGGATTGACGAGCGTGCTGGAAGCCATTCCCGCCATCGTCCTGATTATCGCCGTGGGGCTGATCGCCTATGCCATCCAGCGGTCCTGGAAACTGGTGATCTTTATCCTGCTCGCGCAGCTGTTCATTCTCAACCAGGGCTATTGGTCGGCGACGATGGAGACGACCTCTCTCATCATCTTCGCGACCGTCATTTCCATGGTCATCGGCGTGCCGATCGGCATTGCCTGCGCGCATCGCCCCATGCTGTTTACCTTCGTGCGGCCGCTGCTGGATCTGATGCAGACGCTGCCGACCTTCGTCTATCTGATCCCGACCGTCGTGCTATTCGGCCTCGGCGCCGTGCCGGGCCTGATCTCGACCATCATCTTCGCCATCGCCGCCCCCATCCGGTTGACCCAGCTTGGCATCGCTTCCGTGCCGCCACCGCTGATCGAGGCCGGTGAGGCGTTCGGCGCGTCGAAAAACCAGCTGCTGTGGAAGGTCGAACTGCCGCATGCGCTGCCGACCATCATGGCCGGCCTGACGCAATGCATCATGCTCAGCCTGTCCATGGTGGTGATCGCGGCCCTGGTCGGTGCCGGCGGTCTCGGCGTGCCGGTGGTGAGCGCACTCAACACCTTGCGCGTCGATGTCGGCTTCGAATCCGGCCTTTGCATCGTCGTGCTGGCGGTCATCCTGGACCGCGTCTGCCGTCCGCGTGAGAGCGAGGGTTGAGAGAATGAGCGACACACATCCCGCCATCGAATTCTCCAAGGTCGATATCCTGTTCAGCGGCAATCGCCGCGCGGGCAAGAATGGCGAGGCCGCAGCGATCCAGCTGATGGATCAAGGTCATACCCGTGAGGAGATCCTGGCCAAGACCGGCACCGTCATGGGCGTCAAGGACGCGTCGCTGACCGTGCAGGAGGGCGAGATCTGCGTGCTGATGGGCCTGTCGGGCTCCGGCAAATCGACGCTGCTGCGCGCCGTCAATGGCTTGAACAAGGTCACGCGTGGCCGCGTGCTGGTGCGGGACAAGGATAAGCAGGTCGATATCGCGAATTGCGACCGCGCGACGCTGCGCTATATGCGCACCCGCCGCATCGCGATGGTGTTTCAGCAATTCGCCCTGCTGCCCTGGCGCACGGTGCGGGAGAATGTCGGTCTCGGCCTCGAACTGCGCGGTGTCTCGGGCGCCGAGCGCCGGCGCATCGTGGACGAGAAGCTGAAGCTGGTGGCGCTCGACAAATGGGCCGATAAATATGCGCGCGAATTGTCGGGCGGCATGCAGCAGCGCGTGGGCCTGGCCCGCGCTTTCGCGACGGATGCCGATATTCTGTTGATGGACGAGCCCTTCTCGGCGCTCGACCCGCTGATCCGCAGCAAGCTGCAGGACGAGCTGCTCGCCCTTCAGAAAGAGGTCAAGAAGACCATCATCTTCGTCAGCCACGATCTGGACGAGGCGCTGAAACTCGGCAACCAGATCGTTATTCTGGAAGGCGGGCGGATCATTCAGTCCGGAGCGCCGGAAGATATCGTGCTGCGCCCGGCGAACGATTATGTGCGCGAATTCGTGCAGCACATGAACCCGCTGAACGTGCTGCGTGGCCGCACCTTCATGACGCCGCTGGACAGCCTGCCCATGCTTGACGGCTGGGCGGTGCTGGATGCCTATCGCCCGGTCTATCTGCATAGCGTCGGCACGGTCGCGGGCAGCGCCATCACGGCTGCCGGCGCGGCTGTGCCCATCGTCGCGATCACGGACGAGACTGACCTGCCCGGCGCCGGCACCTGTGCCGCCGTCGATTGCGAGGCGACGATGAAGACCGTCATCCAGCTGCGCCAGGCGACCGGCATGCCGGTGCTGGTGACGCAGGACGGCCAGATCATCGGCATGTGCGGCGAGGATGAAATTCTCCACGCCCTGGCCTCGGAAGGCTGGCAGACGGTGCAGGCCGAGGCGGCGGAGTAGAGGTCTGTCGACCGCGCGGCTCGACCAAACTGATCTAAAGGTCGAGTGAACCATACTGGTTCATAACCGCAATCAGGCCATCGATAGGATACTCGGCGGGGCGACCATGCTGTGCAGCGGCAATCGCCGCGAAGGCAGCGACGGTTGCATCGAGTGCGTCAGGACTGCGGCTCATCTCTTCGTACTGTGTCGCTGTGAACGACAGGAACTCCGCTAGGCCTACTAGTATCCGCTCTCGCATCTCCTGCTGTTCTGGTTTGCTGTAGCCGCTACTCGGCAGATTCCAACTATGCAATTGTGCGGCAGGAAAAGCTTCAACAAGCATCCCCTGCCCATCGTGCCAAGGCCAGACCGGTCGTTCCGAACGGGCCAGCAATGTGAGGCATGCGACAGTGAACGGCGCTCCGCCGCGTGGCCCATTCCAGAGAGTTGAGCGCGTGTTGATCCCGCGCTGAGTCCAGCGTCGCTCTGTCTCGCGATGCGGCTTTTTCTGATCGATTGGCGCTATTCGTGCGGCAAGTTCCAAAAGTGATGCGCCAGAAGGAAATGGTCGATCGTCGGCGGACGGCAACGCCCTTACGCGATCGAGAAGTTCAGCATGGCCACCCAGAGGCATGAATCTCGTTGGAAGTGCGAACGGCGCATCAATGGCCGCTGCCTCGAAAACACCTTCGCGGAGCAGAGAAAGCAAGCATGCGAATGGATCCCCAGTTCCGGCTAAACTCTGCACAGATTGCAGAGAGGTCAGCCGTGGCGAGGCAATATCCTCAACTCTCGCGATCCAAACTGACGGTCTTGTGCACTTTGCTTTCCATGGAGCTGCGCCACCAGAAAAATCTATGCCCAAGAACATTGCGCCCTCCAGCTTCACACCACTCGTTCGAGAGGTTAGCACGGGCACGCTCAAGCAAGCTGTTGCTTGACGTCTTCGCGCCATCTTTGATGCAGGTATACTGTCGCGGTGCAGCGGAGTCTCTGACCCATGGCGCTTGTGATTACCGTCGCTCAACAGAAGGGCGGCGCGGGCAAAACCATGCTCGCCGCCAATCTGGCCGCCGCCATGGCGAGTGCGAGGCGCGTCTGCCTGCTGGATATCGACCCGCAGCGCAGTCTGACCCGCTGGCACGACATCCGCAGCCGCTACGCAAAACCGTTGCCCGCCATCGGCTTTTCCGACGTCTCCGGCTGGCGGTTGCGGGCCGAGCTGGACCGGCTGGCGGCCAGCCATGATGCGGTTATCATCGACACGCCGCCGCAGGTCGATACCGAGGCGAAACTCGCCATCCGCGCCGCCGGGCTGGTGCTGGTGCCGCTGCAGCCGAGCCCGCCCGATCTTTGGGCGGCGCAAGGCACGGTGCAATTGGCCCGGGCCGAGGGCCGACCGCTGCGCCTTGTCCTGAACCGCGCGCCCGCGGCCTCACGCCTGCGCAGCCAGGTGGAGCGCGAGGCCGCCGCCGCCGGCTACGAGATTCTGACCAGCACCATCGGCAATCGCGCCGGTTTCGCCAATGCTTTCGCCCAGGGCCTGGGTGTGACGGAAGCAAGCCCCAAATCCCAGGCGGCCGCCGAGCTGCGCGCCGTGCTGGCAGAGATCGAAAAGCTGACGAGATGACTGCGATCGCTGCTTTGCCGATGTACGCTTTGCCCGAAATGGCAGCGGCTAATCTTTCGCTCTGGACCGCGCTTCGCGACGCGGCTGGGCTGGAGGTGCCAGAGGCGCTTTCGCCGAGCCCCCTCGCCTTGCCCGGCACCATCGCGCCGGAAACCGTCTTTAGCCAGATGTGCGGCTATCCGCTGAAGAAGATCTATCAAGGGCAATACCGTCTGCTCGGCACGCCGCTTTATGACCTGCCGGGTTGCCGGTTGCGGCCGGACGGCGTGCCGACCCATTGCTCCTTCCTCATCGCCCACGCGGATGCGTCTCTGTTTGTGCTGGAGCATCTGCGCGGCAAAAGCTTCGTTATGAACGGCCAGGATTCCAATTCCGGCATGAACCTCGCGCGCCGGCTGATCGCCCCCTGGGCGCGCGACGGCCGCTTTTTCGGTGAGGTGACGGTCAGCGGCAGCCATCTGCGCAGCATGGAGATGGTCGCCGATGGACTGGCCGATGCGGCGACCATCGACTGCGTGACCTTCGGCTTCGTCGCCCGCTACCGGCCGGACCTGACAGCGCGGCTGCGGGTTTTGTGCGAAACGCCGGCGAGCCCGGCCATTCCCTTCATCACGGCGTCCGCGACGCCCTTGGCGCTGGCGGCACAGCTGACGCGCGCGCTGACCGACCCCCTACCCGCACCCGCCCTCGCCGCCGCTTTCGCGGACCTCAGCATCCGTCGCGTCGCTCCGCCACGGCCCGAGGCCTATGACGCCGTGCTGGCGATGGAGATGGATGCGGCGGCGATGGGCTATGCCACGCTGAGGTAGACGGGGCTTTCCCGGCCCAGCTCTCGGAAACTCGTCGAAGGGACAAGGGCTTTGCCAAAATTGGCTCCGAGTTACGCACAGGCTTATCCACGAAAACTGGGGATAATTCCAAAACTTGGTTCTAGGGCCTAAGCGTGAAACGCATGACGTGAAACATAGCATGCCAATAAGGCATGCCTTCTCGCCTTTTCAATCCCCGGCCTCGGCAATCTGTGCAGAGGCGGCCGGACGCGGCATCCCAGCCCCCGGCAATGCCGCGCGTGCGGCGACGAACCCCGGATGCGGGCCGCGATGGTGCTGCGTGAACAGATAGCGCCGCGCGACGTCCCAATACCCATCATAGACCAGCCCGCCATTGGCGCGGATGATCTCCGCCCGATGCGCCCCGTAATAGGCCGGGATGCGATACCAGGGCATGCCGGGCCGATCATGATGCACGGAATGAAGGTTGTTATAGAGAAACAACAGGCCCAGCACAGGCGCGTTCTCGACGATCGCGGTCCGCTCCGCCTGATCGGGCGCCGCTCTGTGCTCGGCGAAAGAGCGGATGGAGGCCAGAACGCGACCGGGAATCACGAAGCAGAGCAGATAGGACCAAAGCGGTAGGTGGCAGACGCCGACCACCCAGACGAGCACAACCACGACACCCAGCACATGCTGCAGCCAGATGCGCTGCTCGGCGCGGTTGCCGCGCAGGCAGGCGCCGATATGCAGCCAAAGGAAAATCAGCATGCTGCGCATGGCGCCGAAGGTGATGCGCCCGACAAAGGTATTGCTGAAACGGAGGAAGGCCCGCGCGAGCGGTCCCAGCCGGCCGAAACGGTCTTCCGTCAGATAATAGGTTTCGGGGTCTTCCAGCGGGTCCGTCAGATGCTCATCCCGGTGATGCCGCAGGTGGGCGAGGCGATAGATTTGGTATGGCAACCACAAAGTCAGCGGCGGAAAGCCGAGCGCGTCATTGACCCGGCGCGAGCGCGTCGGGTGGCCATGCAGCAGTTCATGCTGCAGCGACATCTGCCAGGCAATGGTCCAACCGCCCAGCAGCGCCAGCAGCGGCCAGGGAATATCGCGATGAAAAAAGGTCAGCGCTGCCCAGCCGCCATAGATGACAAGGCAAAGCAGGATCGTCGGTCCTTCGATGGCGGCGACGGGCGGCGTGGCGCGATGGTATCTGTTGAGCATAACGCGATGCTGAACCGTGGAATCTGTCCCATCAATATGGAAACCAGCCGGTGACCGCAGCGAATGCGCACTATCCGTGACAATGGCACCACAACCGCGAAATCTGGTGTATATTATAAACATCGTTTATAATAATCGGCATGACCTTCACCTCCGCCGACCGTGCCGAGCTTGTCCGCCTGTTCCGGGAAAGGCTGATCACGGTCATGACCCGCAGCGGCTTGAACCAAAGCGCCTTCGCGGGCCGCGTCGGCATCGACCGCTCCACCCTCTCGCAGCTGCTCTCCCCCACGAATGACCGTCTGCCGCGCCTGGAATCGGTCGCGAGCATCGCGCGGCTGGGCCAGGTGTCACTCGACTGGCTGCTCGGGCTGCGGGACGCGGAAACGGCCGAACCCGGATTGCTGGCCGATGCCCTGTCGTTCGAGCGCGATGCGCTGTCGCCCGTCGATGAGCGGCTGATGCATTGGTTGGAGGAGGCAGCCGGCTACAAGATCCGCCATGTGCCGGTCAGCTTCCCGGATGTGCTGAAGACCCCGGCGGTGATCGATTTCGAGTATGAGCGTTTCGTCACCGTCTCCCCCCATCGGCGGATGGAGATCACGCAAGCGCGGCTGGATTATCTGCGCCGGCCCGAGACGGATATGGAGGCCGCGACGCCGGCCCATATAATGGAAAGCTTCGCGCGCGGCGGCGGACGCTGGCAGGGTCTGCCTGTCGCCGTGCGGCGCGCGCAGCTGGATCACCTCATCGCGCTTTGCGACGAGCTTTATCCGCGCTTCCGCTGGTTTCTGTATGACGGGCGGGAACTCTATTCCTCGCCCATCACCATCTACGGGCCGATCCGGGCTGCCATCTATATCGGCCAATCCTTCCTGGTGATGCAGAACCGCGACCATGTCCGGTCGCTGATCAGCCATTTCGACCTTCTATTGCGCGCGGCGAAAGTAGACCCAAGGCAGATGCCGGACTACCTGCGCCGGCTGAGACAGATCTGCCGGTGAGGAATCCGGCTTGACCGCTGGCCGATCAAGGAGCCGGCGGCTGATCCATATGGAGCAGCGCATCGCGCAGCGGCGCACTGGAGATTTTTATCACGCCGTCCATGGGCGAGTCCAAATCCAGAATGATGAATAGAGTCGAGGCGACAGAGAGCGATGCCAGAATGATCGAGAGATAAATCAATGAATTTCTGGGCGCCACGATGCCGAACATAAAAAACACGATCAGCAGCCAAAACATCAGCGCCGTCATAAATACCGACGACACGCGCGACGATGCGCCCTCGACCAGAATCCAGCGGACATTTTCCAGCGTGGTCAAATTTTCGCGCAAAATCGGATAGATTCTTGTCTGATAGGGCGTCACCGGATTCAAGGTCTGGATGGCCTCATCAATGCTTCGCAATGCGGCCGTGATTTGCTTCGTTTCCCCGCTCCCTCGAAATAGCGGCGTGAACTGCGTTGGGTAAGTGCCGCTCGGCGCCGCCTCATCAGGCCAGGATTGCAGGATCGCCATGGCCGTATAGGCGCGCAGCGTTTTTCGGATCGGGGTCGCTTCGGGTCCGAACTCGCGAAGCCTGATATCCAATCGGATCAAGGCAATACCGTATTGGCGATAGAGATCATCATGATTGTCGAAATCGGCCTTCACCGACGTCACCAGAAGACCGAGAATCAAAGCGGCCAGGGTGACAAGCATGAGAACGACCAGGCGGATGGCTTCCGAACTGGCGGGGCTGCGATGATGCTCTTTCAACCTGGACTGGACGAAGAGGCCAAACAGGCTGCCCGCGATCAGCATAGCCATGAGAATCAGCGCCAGGATGATTTCCATATCCATCGCAAACCTTCCTGTCAGCCGAGCAGCCCTCGCGCACAATCCTTTATCGTGACGAGGCCAGCAATAGAACAGCAGGAATGGGCTTTTCGCGCCAAGTCTCAGATTGTTTCAGGCGCCGTGCAGCAGCCGCAGAAACTGCCGATTCTCCGCCCTTATCCGGTCGGTCAGCGGGCCAGCGCGACAGGTGCGGGTTCCAGCGCGTCGATCAACCGCCGGCGCATGGCCTGAAAGGCAGCACTGGTGCGATCCCTGGGGAAAGCATAGGCCGGGTCATGCTCCGGGATGGTGACATCCAGCACGATCCGGCCCGGCGGACCGCGCAGCACGATGACGCGGTTAGCGAGTGCCAGCGCCTCATCCATGTCATGCGTGATCAACAGGATGGTGACCCGGATATGCTGGGCGACATGCAGGATATGGTCCTGCATCCGCTCCCGCGTCAGAGGGTCCAGCGCGCTGAGCGGCTCGTCCAGCAGCAGCAGATCCGGCCTCGGCGCCAAAGCGCGCGCCAGCGCCACGCGCTGAGCCATGCCGCCCGAGAGCTGCTTGGGCAGATAATCGGCGGCGGCCGACAGGCCGACCAGCGCCATCGCGGCCTCCACCGCGCGCGCCCGTTCGGGTTTCGGCAGATGGCTGAGGCCGAAGGCGATGTTGCGACGGACAGACAGCCAGGGCATCAGCCGCGGCTCCTGAAAGACGAAACCCACTTCCGCCGGGCGGATCGGCTTGCCGCCGAGCATGGCCGTGCCGCGCGTCGGTGTCTCCAAACCCGAGAGGCAACGCAGGAAGGTGCTTTTGCCGCTGCCGCTGCGCCCGATGATGGCGGTGATCCCCTCGCCGTCCAAAGTCAGCGACAGGGGCCCGAGCACGGGTGGGGCCGCGCCGAAGGCCTTGGTGAGGTCCGATATGTCCAGGCGACGGGTCAAGCTCCGGTCTCCGGATGCAATTTGTCCTGCCAATCCGTCAGCCGCTCGGCCGTGCGGGCCAAGAGCCAATCGGTCGATTTGCCGAGCACCGCGAAGGCGAGGATCGCGACGATGATCTGGTCCGGCCGCCCGATCTCCTCGCCGTTGGTGAGGATGAAGCCAAGACCGTTATTGGCGCCCATCATTTCGGCCGAGGCGATGAACATCCAGCCGAGACCCAGGCCCCCGCGAATGCCCGTGAGGTAAAGAGGCATGGCGGCCGGCAGCTGGATGCGCAGCATCAAACGCAGCTTGCCATAGTCGTGCACGCGGCCGACTTCGATAAGCTTGCGGTCGACCCCCGCAATCGCCGCCATCAGGTTGAGATAGACCGGGAAGAAGACACCGACAGCGATGAGGATGACCTTTGACGTGTCATAGATGCCGAACCACAGGATGAACAGCGGCACCCAGGCGAGCGAGGGCACGCTGCGCAGCGCCTGCAATGTGGGGTCCAACAACCGGCGGGCGAGAGGCAGCGCGCCCGTCAGCAGTCCGGCGACCGTTCCCGCCGCCGTGCCAAGGACGAAGCCGAGCGCCAGACGATAGACCGTGACCAGGATATCATTCGCCAGCGACCCATCCTGCACCATGGCCCAGAAAGTCTGGGCGATGGTCGCGGGCGACGGCAGCAGATCGGCTTCGATCCAGGCACCGCCGGCCGCCAATTGCCAGAGCAACAGGACCATGATCGGCACAATCAGCCCGACCGACCAGCCGAAACCGGGCAGCCTGCGAACCGATGCCGCTGACCCCGCCGTCTGATGCCGGGCAGTAAGTGCTGCCGCTGTGACGCTGTGCTCAGCCATTGACGAGTTGACCGGTAAAGCTGCGGTTGTTCAGCGCCGCGACCGTCTTCTCGATATCGACATTCGGCTTGATGAAGCCGAATTGCTGGAAGATTTTGCCGTCGGCGATGATCTTGGCGGCGCCGGCGTCGTCCAGCACCGGATTGGTGAAACTCTGGCGGCTGATTTCCAGCTTCGCCACATCCGGCGTCAGGCTGGCTTCCTTGACGAGATTGGTGATGAGCAGATCAGGACTGGCGACGGCCTGTTTGCGCACGATCTCATAGGCCTGGAGCAGCTTGAGGATGACTTCCGGCTGGCGCGCCGCGTAATCCTCCCGCACCACCAGCACATTCGGCGTGATGATGGCAGTATTGCGATAGAAAAGCCGGTCTCCGTTCTGCAACTGCCCTTCCGCCATGAACGGGTCGAGCCCGGCCCAGGCATCGACATCGCCACGGTTGAGCGCCGCATGGCCCAAGGGATGCTGCAGCGGCACGATGACAATATCAGCGGGTTTCAGGCCGGCGCCGGACAGCGCCTGCAGCAGGAAAGCATAGGGCTCGGTGCCCGGTGTCACCGCAACCTTCTTTCCCTTCAGGTCGGCGACCGTCTGGATGGGTGACGCCTTCTTGGTGACAAGCGCCGTCGTCTCGGCACGGTCATTGACATAGACGGTCTGGACCGGCGTGCCATTGGCGCGCGCGAGCAGGGTCGCCGAACCGGCGGCCGAGCCCAGGACGATGCTGCGCCCGCGCAGGAATTCCAGCGCCTTGTTGCTGCCTTGGCTGAGCACGAAATTGACCCGCGTATCGGGCAGCACCTGCTTCAAAGCGTCGCTGTTCTTCAGCAGCAGGCTGAGCGGGCTGTAATAGGCATAGTCGATGGTGATCTCAGCCGGCAGCGCGGCGCGCGCCCGGCCGATCGAAAACAGCGGCAAAGCTGCGGCAGTCAGACTGCCCGCGACGACCTTGCGACGTGATATACTTTTCATAATAGCTAAATACCGTGGTTTAATTCCATATATCTCTCCGTACTTTGTTGTTTTAATCAATAGACGAATTTATGTCGCCCAACTGCCGCGCGGACATCCTGCGATGTCGCCGCGTTGCAGCCGGCTGTCAGAGCAGATCACAGTCAGATGGACTCATCTGACTGTGTGACGATGCTTGCAAAAACAATGACCTAGAGCGGCGTCAGCGAACAGGAAGCGCTCTAGATGCTGTCGTTGATCTGCCGGCGCATTTCATTGGCGAGCGGATGCAGGATGTCCGAGGACGTGCTGCCGACCAGGCTATAGCCGAGACCCTTATCGGCCCAGGCATAGCCGTTAACCCCGCCATCCGTGTGCTCGACCATGCGCGCCGTCTTATCGATCGTCATCGGCCGCACCAGCATGCCCAGGCGAACGCCCTGGCCATTGTCGTACATCAGCAGTCCCGCCGGCCCATAAGGCGTCGCGACCAGACGCCCACCCATGAAGCGGTAGCCGGCGGTCGTCAGATCCGGGACCGAGATATTGCGTTGAATGCGGCTGGAAATCCAATCGACCAGCTGCGCCTTGTCTGCCGCCTTGAACTCGACCGGATGGGCCTGATCGGCACCATAGACGTCGTAGGTATAGGCGGCTTCCTGCGCCAGCCCGGCGATACCGTGCTGCATCATGGGCTCTGATGCGGGTCCGCGCAGCGACCAGCCGCCGGCGCCACCCAGCGCCAGCAGCACGACGGCGGCGGCGGCCATGCGCCATGGCACGCTGCGGCTGGGCCGGCGCGCTTCCATCAGATGCCGCAGGCTGAGCTCAGGCGGGATCGGCTCGGCAGCGATCGGGGCCAAGGCCGCGCGCAACGCCGCGCGCTGCTGGATATAGCCCGCGACACGCGTCGCACTTTCGGCATGGCTCTCAAGATAGGCCTGCACTTCCGCCCGGCGCCCATCATCCAAGGCACCGTCGACATAGGCGTGCAGATCGTCTTCCAGAATCGGTCTCATTGGACGCTCCGTAGATGGGGTCGCCCCGCGACATGAGCGGCGGCGGCAGTATCGTCTTGCATCAGGCGTCTCAGCCTTTCGCGGGCACGGGCCAGGCGCGACATGACGGTGCCGATCGGCACGTCCAGCACGCGGGCAGCGTCGGCGTAGCTGAGTTCCTCAACCGAGATCAGCAGCAGCACGCTGCGCTGATCCTCCGGCAGCCGATTGACCGCCGCCATGATATCGGTCTCGCGCATGCCGTCTTCCTGATGCGCAGGCTCGGCCATGGCGGATTCGTCCGCGTCATCCAGCTCGATATGACGGCCGCGCCGCGTCGTCTGGCGCATGCGGTTGACGGCAAGGTTATGCAGAATGGTGAACATCCAGGCCCGTGTGTCGCCGTCGTCGCGTCGCTGATGCCAGCGGCTGATGGTGCGTTCCAGACAATCCTGAACCAGGTCATCGGCCGATGCCGCATCCCCCATCAGCGCGCGGGCATAGCGCCGCAGGGCCGGGATCAGCGGCTCGATCAGCCGTCCCATATCGCTCATGCGGCGCTCCGTAAGCGATGGCTTGGGCCTGCCATGATGCTGTCCTCTCTGCCGCAGAATTGCGACCTCAGCCGATAGACAACCGGCATCCTGTATTATTCCCGATGCGCCGGATTATTTCGACACCTGCCGACATAGCGGAATAAAGCGAATGTCGCGCGCGTCCATGGGCAGAGCTTCCCATGGAGACAAGGCTTGCCCCACCAACCCCATACAATACCATTGTCGCCGGCACAGATCGCCCTGCGCCTGGCCGGGATCGGCGCCGTCCTCGCGGTCAGCGGCGCCGGCTTCGCCTATGCCGGCGGCTGGTTCAGCCCTGCCCGGCTGACGCCCGCCAGGATCGTCACCGCATTGGCGGATCGCGGCGGCGACCCGCTCGGCCATCGGCGCAATCATTCCAAAGGCGTCTGTTTCACCGGCGATTTCGCGGCCAATGGCCAGGGCGCGCACTACAGCACGGCGGCGGTGCTGGCGAAGGGCGACTATCCCGTCACCGGCCGCTTCGGCATCGCGACCGGCAATCTGCTCGCGGCCGATATCACCGGGCGGGTAAAGAGCATGGCAATCCGCATTGTTGCACCGAACGGCGCGGAATGGCGCAGCGGGATGAACGACAGCCCGGTCTTTGCCGTCGCGACCCCGCAGGCTTTCTATGAGATGACGCAGGCGCAGGACGTCGATCCCGCCACCGGCAAACCCGACCCGGCGGCGATGAAGCATTTCGCGAAAACGCATCCGGGTTTCGCACCCTTCGCCGCCTGGGCGAAGACCACGCCCTGGACGCCGAGCTGGGCGGACCAGCCCTATAACAGCCTCAACGCCTTTCGCTTCATCGACGCGGGCGGGGACAGGCATCTCGTGCGCTGGTCCATGCAGCCGACGGTGCCGCTTGACCCTGTTCCCGTCGCGGAGCTTGCCAAGCTCGGTCCCAACTACCTGCAGAACGACCTGTCGCAGCGCCTGACGAAGGGCCCGCTGACCTGGCACCTGATCGTGACGCTGGCGGCACCCGGTGACCCGTCGAACGATGCGACCAAGGCTTGGCCCACGGACCGGACGCATGTCGTTGTCGGCACGCTGACCGTCAACCAGACGCAGCCGGAAGCCAATGGCCCCTGCCGCGATCTGAACTACGATCCGACGATTCTGCCGACGGGCATTCAGATTTCCGACGATCCGCTGCTGCCTGCGCGTTCGGCCGCTTACGCGAAATCCTTCGATCTGCGCACGAGCGAGGCGGCCGACTATCCCCGCAAAACCCCGGCTGAAGGAAGCAAGCCATGACCAGACAACGCGAGACTTTTTCGCCGCTTCAGCGCGGATTGCACTGGGCGATGGCCGTCCTAGTCATCGCCATGCTGTTCATCGGCATCGGCATGGTGACGACATTGCATCCCGTCTATCTCACGCTTGTCGCCATCCATAAGCCGCTCGGCATCGTGATTTTAATCCTCGTTCTGCTTCGTTTGGCCGTGCGCTTGAAACAAGGCAAACCGCCTTTGCCGGACGATCTGCCGCGCTTGCAGCATCTGGGCGCCCATGCCTCTCATCTTCTGCTTTATGCTTTGCTATTTGCGCAGCCTCTGCTGGGCTGGGCGATGCTCTCGGCTGGCGGCTATCCGGTCGTGTTATACGGACCCATTCGCCTGCCGCCGATCGCACCGCATAATGACGCGCTGCATGCGGTTTTGCGCGCTGGCCATACCTGGTGCGCCTATCTGTTGTTCGCGACTATTCTTTTGCATCTGGCGGCGGCCCTGTTCCACGGTCTCATTCGCCGCGACGGTGTGCTGGGCAGCATGGTTTTCCGGCGCGAACGGGTTTAGGGGTTCGTCATCCCCGAGCCTCATGCCGCGCATCCACCCTTGCGTGCAGGCAAGCGGCCGTCTGGGCGCCGCGGAGGGTCGGTCCGCGCAACAAGTGCGCGGATGACCAATTATCTATTACGTTCTGACAGACTTTGACCGGCCGCGCCTGACCCGAGGATTCATCCGGAAGAGCCGGCAAGACAGCACACAAAACAAAAAGGGCTCCGCGCATCGCGCGAAGCCCTTTGTCATTCTTTCTTCCGAAAGAATTAGTTTTCGGATGCGGCCTCATCCCACTGGCCGAAGTCTGCCAAAGGCAGTTTCCTGGGCTGCTGCGTCATCTGCGGGGCAGAGAGAATATTCGCCGTGCGCGGGCTATTGGCGGCGAGCATCGGCAGCTGGTTCGTATCGCTCTGCTGCGTGGTGACAGCCTGCGGCTGTGCCTGCTGCGCCGGGATCGTGCTTGCGGATGCAACGGCACCGCCCAGCGTCGACAGAACCAGGGCCGCACCGAAAAACTGTACAAACTTCATAATGGAAAACCTTTCCCAAACCGATGAATACCACTCACTGACTGCAAGCATTGCAAGCAGCGTGAGAGGGGGTCGGCGGATCGGCCAGTCTAGATTGTCATCCGAGACTGCCATCCTTGCCGTCGATCTCCTGACTGATAGACCGCGCGGCAGAGGGGTTTATTCCCCGGCAGATTGCATTTTTATGTCTGGGGTGGGATCGCGATGCGCATGGCAGATCAGCCACAAAAAAGGGGCCGCGAGGGCCCCTTTTCATCGTGCGGATCTTGAAGAGACGATCAGCTCATCCAATTGCCGCCGTCGACGTTCAGCGTCTGGCAGCAGATGTAATCCGCGTCCTTGCTGGCAAGGAAGACGGCAGCCCCCGTCATATCCTCGGGGAAGCCCATGCGGCCGTAGGGCACGGCAGCACCGACCTGACGTTTCTTCTCGCCGGGAGCGAGATTTTCGTATTTGGCGAAAGCGGCGTCCACCACATCCCACATCGGGGTATCGACGACGCCCGGCGCGATGGCATTGACGTTGATGCCGTATTTGATGAGGCCAAGACCCGCGCTCTGCGTCAGGCTGATGACCGCCGCCTTGGACGCGCAATAGGCAGCGACCAGCGCCTCACCACGCCTGCCGGCCTGGGACGAGAAGTTGACGATCTTGCCGCCCTCGCCCTGGCTCACCATCTGGCGCGCGACCGCCTGAAGGGTGAACAGCAGCCCTTCCACATTCACCGCGAACTGCTTGCCGAAACTCTCGCGCGTCACTTCCAGCACGGGCGCCATTTCGAAAATGCCGGCGCCATTGACCAGGATGTCAATCCGGCCGGCCCGTTCCACGACCGTCGCGACCATTGCATCGATCGAGGCCTGCTTGGTGACGTCGAGCCCGACGCCGAAAGCGCCGCTCCCGATCTCACCGGCCACGCTCTCCGCTTCCGCCCCATTGATATCGGCCACCACGACCCGCGCGCCTTCGGCCGCGTAGCGTGTGGCGATGGCGCGACCAATGCCCCGCGCGCCACCCGTGATGACGGCAACCTTGTTCTCAAGCCTCATTTAACCGCTCCGAAGGTCAGGCCACTGACCAGTTGCTTCTGGCTGATCCAGCCGAAGATAAGAATGGGCGCGATGGCAAGCACGGAGGCCGCCGACAGCTTCGCCCAAAAGAGACCCTGCGGTGCCGAGAAACTGGCGATGAAAGCCGTGAGCGGCGCGGCACTATGGGCCGTGAGGTTCAGGCTCCAGAACGCTTCGTTCCAGCAGAGGATGATGCCGAGCAGGCCGGTGGACGCAATGCCGGGCATCACCAGCGGCAGCAGCACATGGACCAGAACCTGCCGCAGATTGGCGCCGTCGATACGGCTGGCCTCGATGATGTCCTTCGGCAGGTCGCGGAAGAAGGTATAAAGCATCCAGATCGCGATCGGCAGATTGCTCAGCATATTGATGACGATCAGCGCGGTCTTGCTGTCGAGAAGGCCAAGATCGCGGCAGAGAAGATAGATCGGCACCAGCACGCCCACCGCCGGCAGCATCTTGGTGGACAGCATCCATAGCAGCAGGCCGCGCGTGCGATGGGTCGGGTAGAAGGCCATGGAGAAGGCGGCCGGCACGCCGATGATCAGCGACAGCACAGTGGCACCCACCGAAATCGCGATGCTGTTCCAGGCGAATTGCAGGTAATTCGCCTCGGCGAAGATATCCCGATAGTTGATCAGCGTCGGATGGAAGATGATCAAGGGCGGCGTCTGCACCGCCTGCACTTCCGTCTTGAAGCTGGCCAGAACCATCCAGGCGATGGGGAAGAACATGAGCAGGGCCACGACCCAGGCGATGGTGCCTGCGATCGGGCTGCTTTTCTTGACGACACCTTGGCTCATACCTCAAGCCTCTTCGCGACGCTGCGCGTCAGGAACGCGGAGACGATGTTGGCGAGAATAATGGCAATGACGCCCGCGGCCGAAGCGCCGCCGACATTGAAGGCGAGCAATGCGCGCTGATAGATCAGGAAGGTCAGGTTCGTCGTCGCATAGCCGGGGCCGCCACCGGTGGTGACGTAGATTTCCGCGAAGACGCCGAGCAGGAAGATCATCTCGATCATGATCGTGACCGAAATGGCGCGCGCCATATGCGGCAGCTGGATGTTGAAGAAGATGTCGAAGGGCGTCGCGCCATCTAGCCTGGCCGCTTCCAGCTGTTCCTCGTCCATCGACTGCAGCGCCGTGAACAGAATCAGGAAGGCATAGGGCAGCCATTCCCAGCACAGGATCGTCATGACGGAGCCGAGCGGGAAGACGCTGAACCAGGCGATCGGCTGCAGGCCGACCATGCGGAACATGGCGGCGAAAAGCCCGTTCACCGGGTCAAGCAGCAGGTTCTTCCAAACCAGCGCGCTGACCGTCGGCATGACGAAGAACGGGGAAATCATCAGCACGCGGGCGATGCCCTGGCCACGGAACGGCTGGTTGAAGACCGCAGCCAAAATCGCGCCGAGGCAGACCGTAATGACGATGACGCCGACGACGATGACGACGGAGACCACCAGAGAATGCAGCAGCGCCGGATCGCGGAAGAGAAACTTGAAATTGTTGATGCCGGCCCAGCCATGAATCATGGGGTTGAGCAGGTTATAGCGCCGGAACGCAAAAAACAGCGTCATCGCCAGCGGCACGATCATCCAGATCAGCAGCAGGATGACGGACGGGGCCAGCAAGGGCAGCGTATTGACGCCACCACCCGGACCCTTCTTTTTCTTCTGGCGCGGGCCAGGTGCAGCCGGCGCCCCTCCTCCGCTCACAGTCGTGGCACTCATGACGATCCTTTCCGGTCCCGTCCGATCAGCCCGTCCGAAGACAAGCTGTCACGCAATCTGAGACCGCCCGCGAGAGACGAACGGCCTGGGCTGGTATGCGCCCAGGCCGCCCTGTCTTGGTTCAGACGCAGATCACTGCGTGTAGCCGGCCTGTTCCATCGTCGAGGAGACGGAAGCCTGCGCCTGCTTCAGCGCACCATCGACCGTCTGCTGACCGGTCAGCGCGGCGGCGACCAGCTGGCCGACCGTCGTGCCCATCGCCTCGAATTCCGGGATCGAGACATACTGAATGCCGGTATAAGGAACCGGGTTCAGCGTCGGATGGTCCAGATCGGCGGTTTCGATGGCGGTCTTGACGGCGCCGGCGAAGGGCGCGGCCTTCAGATAGTCAGGGTTGGAATAGGTGGAAAGGCGCGTGCCGGGCGGCAGCGTCGTCCAGCCTTCCTTTTCACCGACCAGGTTGATGTAATCCTTCGACGTCGCCCAGGCGATGAAGCTCTCGGCGGTCGAAGCCTTTTTGGAGGTCGACGGCACGGCCAGCGCCCAAGCCCAGAACCAATGCGAGCCGTTCGGCGTCACATCAACCGGGGCAGCGGTGAAGGCGGTCTTGTCGTAAACCTGGCTGCTGTTCTTGTCGTAGATCAGGCCGGCGCCCGAGGTCGCGTCGATCCACATGGCGCAATGGCCGGTGGAGAACAGCGCCTGATTCTCGTTGAAGCCGTTGGAGCTGGCGCCCGGCGGGCCGTAGTCATTCAGCAGATGGATGTAGAAGGTGAGCGCGTCGGTCCAGGGCTTCTTGTCCAGCTGGGCGTTCCAGCTCTTGTCGAACCATTCGCCGCCATAGGTGTTCAGCAGCGTGTCGAAGAAGGCCATGTTCTCACCCCAGCCCGGCTTGCCGCGGAGGCAGATGCCGTATTGCTGCTTCGACTTGTCGGTCAGCTTGGCGGCATACTGATCGATCTGCGCATAGGTCGGATGGTCGGGCATGGTCAGCCCCGCCGCCTGGAACAGATCCTTACGATAATAGGTGAAGGAGCTTTCCGCGTAGAAGGGCAGCGCATAAAGCTTGCCGCCTTCGGTCAGCGACTGCAGCACGGACGGGAAGACGTCCTTGTAGTCATAGCCGGACATGCCATCGAGCGGCGTCAGCCAGCCCTGCTTGCCCCAAAGCGGCGCCTCGTAGGAGCCCAGCGTCACGATATCGAACTGACCGCCATGGGTCGCGATATCGGTCGTCACGCGCTGGCGCAGCACGTTTTCTTCCAGCACCACCCAATTGATATGGTTGCCGGTCTTCTGCTCCCAAACGGGGGAGAGCTTCTGCATGGTGACCATCTGCGAGTTGTTGACCGTCGCGATGGTGATGGTGTCGGCGTGCGCAAGGCAGGTGCCGGATAGAAGTGCCGCCGCGAAAGCGGCAATCGCTCTTAGACGCATGTCCCGTTCCCTATGGTTTTGTAGTCGATTCTAGACGACGCTCGTTGGATCGAGCGTATGCTCAGACCGTGGGCAGAACATCAAGACCTGACAGGCCTGTCAAGTGTTCTTCCCGCGGCCGTTTAACTGTTTACCCTTCCGCCAGAAGGGCTTGGGCGGTCGCCTCGTCGGTAATCAGCCCGTCGATCATCTGCCCGACCATGGCCGCGCGGATTGCCGTGACTTTCTTTGCCCCGAAAGCCGCACCGATGCGCAAAGCCTGGGTCGACAGCGCATGCTCCCAAATGCCGACGACACGCTCATTGACAGGGCCGCCGAGCAGTTTTCCCGCAGCGTTGAAGGACCAGCCGCAAATCTCACCGGCCGCACCGTCCTCGATCAAACTGGCAAGTTCGAGGTCCGAGACGCAACCGTCATTGTGCAGCGCACATTTCCAGTCGATCGAGCCGACACCGACAAGAAGGCAGCGCGCCTGCGGCAGCAAGGCGCGCATGGTCGCGTAGGGCTGTTGCTTCTGCAACACTTCGCGCTCCTCCACCGTCGCCGCGATCACCGGACAAGGCAGCGAGAAACATTGCGCGCCGGAAAGCTCCGCTACACGCAAGACAGGGTCAAGCGCAATAGCGCGGCCCATGGGCAAAATGCTGCCGCAAAGCGAAAACACTTTATGCTGCGGCGCAGCAACGGGTGACAGTTCATTCGCAATAGCGCGCAATGCTCGTCCGGTACCCAGACCCAGCACGACGGGCGTGCGCTGCGACAGCCATTTCTCGATGAACTGCGCCCCTGCGATCGCGATGGAACCGAGCGTCGCGGCGTGACTGCCCATCGTCGGCACGACTTCGCAAACCGATAGGCCAAAGCGGCGGGAAAGCGCATCGCCCGCTTCCATGCAGGGGCCCACTTCATGATCGAAGCGGAACTTGATCAGTCTTTCGGACAGGGCCAGTGAGATGAGGCGCTGCGCGGCCTGGCGCGATATATTGAGCTGCGACGCCACCTCGTCCTGCGTATGGCGTCCGACATAGTACAACCAAGCGGCACGGGCTGCCTGCTCCAGACGCAGGCCCTGCCGGGATCGCGTATCCACCATTGATCGATCGGGCGATTTATCCGCCATGAACCTCCCCTGGATGTCATCGCACCCTTGAAACGAAGTAATGCTCGCATTACGGGCATTTGCCAAGGCCCTATTGGCCGATCAATCCTGATTTTCGTGAGGGGGTTCCAAGGGCGGCAGCCAAGGCCAATCGCCCCGCGCCGGCCGGTCGGTATGGATGCGCGGATCGGTGCCGAGATAGACCGCCGTCGCGCCCTGCTGCTGCACCAGGCCGCGATCGACGAAGGGCAAGCCAGCACAACCGCCCGGCAGGGGATTGTCCCAATAGCGCAAGCTGAGAATGAAGCCGATATGGTCGCAGGCTCCCGGCGGGTTGTCGTCTCGCCACAGCAGGGTGCTATAGGCGGCCGCCTGTCGCAGCACACAGCCTTGCGGCGCGCAGACGATGCCGGGCGCGGTCACAAGATCGGGCGGCAGCGGCAGCACGGGCCGGCCGCCGAAAAAGCGCCGCCATTCCCCCAGCGTAAAGTCATCCTTGGTCGCCGAGAGCAGATAGACGCTGTGCGGCAGGCGGAAGGCGATGAGCCGATAATCCGGCGAGACCAGAATATCCGGCTGTGCGTGCAGGGCCGGCAGCACGAGCACCGCCAAGAGCAAGGGCGGCAGGCCGAGCAGACGCAGGCGCGTTTGCCACAGGCACAGCCAGACGAGGCTGAAACCCGCGAGAATGAGACCCCAGAGCGGGGCCGGCGGCACGGCGATGGCGGCCGCCGGCAATCCGGCTGCGACACGGGCGATCCAGACGAGAAGCGAACAGCCCCAGCCCATCGGCACGAAGCCGATCGCCGCCAGATGAAACGGCAGCAGCGCATAGCCCAGCAATCCGCAGGGCAGCACCCAGAAGGCGGTCAACGGCACGGCCAGCATATTGGCCGGAATCGAATAGGTTTCGATTTGCCCGAAATGATAGGCGGCGAAGGGCGCGGTGGCCGTCGCCGCGATCACGCTCGTCAGGGCGACCTGCGTCAGATCGCGCAGCAGGAAGCCCAGAATCCCGGTGCGATGGCGGAACAGCGGGGATGTATGCTGGCGCAGCCGCTCATAACCCGCGATCAGCACCAGAACCGCGCCAAAACTCATCTGAAAGCTGACGCCCGCGAGGGATTGCGGCTGCAGAAGCAGCAGCACGCTCGCCGCCAGCGCGAGGCCGCGCAGCGATATCGCCTGCCGCCCGGCGAGCAGCCCGAGCGTGATCAGCCCCGCCATGATGAAGCTGCGGATGATGGGCAGATGCATGCCCGTTATGGCCATATAGAAGCCGCCGACCGCGATCGCCGCCAGACCCGCGATCTGCTTGATCGGATAGCGAAGCGCGACCCAGGGCCAATGGGCGAGCGCGAACCGCAGCGCGACAAAGACCGTGGTCATGACGATGCCGATATGCAGGCCGGCGACCGCCAGGATATGGGACAGGCCGGCGGTCGAGAAAGCCTGCCGGTCGGCCGCCGGAATGGCGGTGCTCAACCCTGTCAGCAGCGTCGCCGCGACACCGCCTGCGGTGCCGTGGGTGAGGGTCAGAACGCGGGCCGCAACATATTCCCGCAGGCCCTGCCACCAGATCGACAGGCCGCTCGGCCGGGCCGGCGCGTCCCGCTGCGCGACGGCCAGGGCAAAACCGACCCCGGCGAGGTTCTGAAAGAAGGCGTCCCGCCGCTGATCCCAGCCGCCCGGGAAGCTTGGCGCATAGGGCGGCCGCAGCAAGGCGCGCAGCCGCAGCCTGTCTCCGGGCAGGATCGGCTGCGTGTCATTGCCCCGCAGGCGAATGCGCAAGGTGCGATGCAGCGGCACGCCGTCCGGGCCAAGCCGCACCGCGCTCAGCAAAACCCGCCGGCCCTGGGGCAGCGGATCGACGGCATCGACCCTGCCTTCCACCAGGGCCGCATGGCGCGGCAGACCGGGCATCGGCGACAGAGCATGGGTTTTGATACTGGCCGAGGCGAAGCCCAGCGCGGCCGCGCAAAGACAAAGCGCCACAGGACGCCCAAGAAAACTGCGCCACAGCAGCACAAGGACCGAAACCATCAGCGATACCAGGGCGTAAGCGACCCAGGCCGGCGGCATCCTGCTGGCTGAAAAGAAGAAAAGATTGCCTGACGCGATGAAGACCGGCAGCCAAGGCAAGAAGCGACCTTGTTCGGCCAATATCCAATTTCCCACAAGCGCCGAAAGCGCCGGTCGCCATCGCGTCAGAAAGGGGGTGGTGAAACGCGCGCGGACGTTTTCAGCCAAGGGCGAAATGCTTTAAGCAGCCGACATGACCGAAAAGCCCCTCATCCGTACGCGCTTCGCCCCCAGCCCCACCGGGCTGCTGCATATCGGCGGCGCCCGCACCGCCTTGTTCAATTTCCTGTTCGCCCGCCACCATGGCGGCGAATTCGTGCTGCGGATCGAGGATACCGATCGCGCGCGCTCGACCGCCGAGGCGACACAGGTGATCCTGGACGGTCTCGCCTGGCTGGGCCTCACCTCCGACGCGCCGCCGGTCTATCAGACCAGCCGCGAGGCGCGTCACCGGGAGGTCGCGCTGCAGATGCTGGGCGAAGGCCGTGCCTATCGTTGCTATGCGACGAAGGAGGAGTTGGACCATATGCGCGCCGAGGCCACCGCCGCCGGCCGCCCGCCGCGTTACGACGGCCGCTGGCGCGACCGCGACCCGGCGGAAGCGCCGGAGGGCGCGCCTTTCGCCATTCGCCTCCGCGCCCCGCGCGAGGGCGCGACGGAGGTGGAGGATCTGGTGCAGGGCCATGTCCGCGTCGCCAATGCCGAGCTGGACGACATGATCATTCTGCGCAGCGACGGCACGCCGACCTATCTTCACGCCGTCGTAGTCGATGACCATGACATGGGCATTACCCATGTCATTCGCGGCGACGACCACCTGACCAATACGTTCCGGCAGATCCAGGTCTACAAGGCCATGGGCTGGGACTTGCCGCATTTCGCGCATATCCCGCTCATCCATGGTGCGGATGGGGCCAAGCTGTCCAAGCGCCATGGTGCGGTCAGCGTACTGGAATTCGAGCGCGAAGGCTTTCTGCCGGAGGCCCTGTGCAATTATCTTCTCCGCCTCGGCTGGGGCCATGGCGATGCCGAGATCCTGAGCCGCGAGGAAGCGATCAAACTGTTCGACCTCGGCGGCGTCGGTCGCGCGGCGAGCCGTATGGATTACGCCAAGCTCACGCATCTGAACGGCGTCTGGCTGCGCCAGGCCGATGATGCGCGACTGACGCAGGAAGTCGTGCGGCGTCTTGCCAGCAATGCCGATCTGACGCTGGACGAGACGGCGAAGACACGTATCGCCCTGCTGATGCCGGCGCTGAAGGAACGTGCGAAGACGCTGGTCGATCTTTCGGCCTCGGCCGCCTTCCTGGCGCGGCCCCTGCCCTTGCCTTTCGAGCCCAAGGCCGAAGCGCATCTGACGCTGGAAGCGCGCCAGATGCTGGCGGAACTGGCCCCGCTGCTGGGCGAGACCGATTTCACGACCGAAGGCGTCGATGCCGCTTTGCGCGCCTTCGCCGAAGTCTCGGGCAAGAAGCTCGGCCAAGTGGCACAACCGCTGCGCGCGGCCCTGACCGGGTCCACCACCAGCCCGCCGATCGACGCGACGCTGGCGGCCCTCGGCCGCACCGAAGCGCTGGCCCGCATCGCGGCCGTAAGCGAAGGCTGAAGGGAATACAGTATCATGCGTCACCTCCTCGCCATCGAAGGTCTGTCGCCGGTCGTCATCGGCGATCTGCTGAACCTCGCCGAGAGCTATGCCCTGCTCAACCGCTCGGGCAAGACACAGCGCGACAGGCTGCGCGGGCGGACGCTGATCAATCTGTTCTTTGAAGACAGCACACGCACGCGCACCAGTTTCGAACTCGCCGGCAAACGCCTGGGTGCGGATGTCATCAACATGTCGGTCTCCACGTCCAGCGTGAAGAAGGGCGAGACGCTGCTCGATACCGCGTCCACGCTCAACGCCATGCAATGCGACCTGCTGGTGGTGCGGCACGACCAGTCCGGCGCGCCGAACCTGCTGGCGCAGAAGGTGGAGGCCGCCGTCATCAATGCCGGAGACGGCATGCATGAACACCCGACCCAGGCGCTGCTGGACGCGCTGACCATCCGCCGCCATCGCGGCAAGCTGGAGGGGCTGACGGTCGCGATCTGCGGTGACGTCGCGCATTCCCGCGTTGCGCGGTCCAATATCCATCTGCTCAACGCCATGGGCTGCACGGTGCGCGTGGTCGGGCCGACGACGCTGATGCCCAACAGCATTGCTGAACTGGGCGTCACCGTCTTTCACGACATGCCGGCTGGACTGGAGGGCGTGGACGTGGTCATGATGTTACGATTGCAGAAAGAACGCATGACCCGCAACCTTCTTCCCAGCAGCCGCGAGTATTTTCGGTTCTTCGGTCTTGATGCGCAGAAGCTCGCTTTTGCGAAGCCGGATGCGCTCGTCATGCATCCGGGACCGATGAACCGCGGCGTCGAGATTGACAGCGCCATCGCCGATGACCCGACGCATAGCGTCATCAGCGAACAGGTGGAGATGGGCGTCGCCGTACGCATGGCCGTGCTGGACATCCTGTCCCGTCCGCCCGCCATGCCGCAGGGGGGGCGCCACTGATGAACGGCATGGTGACGAATACGCTGCGCGATACGGTGATTGCCGGCGCGCGGGTGATAGACCCCGCCAGCGGTCATGACGCGGTCGCGGATGTGCTGATCCGCAACGGTCTGATCGCCGATATTGGCCTTGGCCAAGGCAGACCGGACGGCGCCGATTACGTCGATGCCATGGACGCCGTGCTGTCCCCCGGCCTGTTCGATATGCGGGTGGAACTGGGCGAGCCTGGGCGTGAGGACCGCGAGACTATCAAATCCGTCTGCCGCGCGGCGGCGGCCGGCGGCATCACCAGCCTATGCGCCCTGCCCGATTCGGCCCCGGCGACCGATGATCCCGCGCTGGTGCGCGCCTTGATCGCGCGTGGCGAGGATACCGGCAGCCTGTCCATCCTCCCCTATGGCGCCGTCACGCGCGGCTGCCTGGGTGAGCAGATGGCCGAAATGGCCCTGATGAAGGAAGCCGGCGCCGTTGCCTTCACCGACGGCGCGCGGGCCATCGGCCCCACCCGGCTGATGCGTCTGGTGCTGTCCTATACCAAGGGCTTCGGCGGCATCGTCGTGCAGCATCCGGAAGACCCGTCCTTGGCCGAAGGCGGGGCCGCGACCCAGGGTGAACTCGCGACGCGCCTCGGCCTGCCGGCGATCCCGGCGGTCGCGGAAACCATTCAGGTGGCGCGCGATATCGCGCTGGCCCGCAATACCGGCGGGCGGCTGCATTTCGCCCATATCTCGACCGGGGATGCGCTGGCGCTGATCCGTGCCGCCAAGGCCGAGGGCCTCGCCGTCACCTGCGACACCGCGCCGCCCTATTTCGACCTCAACGAAATCGCCATCGGCAATTTCCGCACCTATGCCAAGCTGTCGCCGCCACTGCGGACCGAGGCCGACCGGGAAGCCGTGGTGGCGGCACTGGCTGACGGCACCATCGACGCCGTCGCGTCCGACCATCAGCCGCGCGATGCCGACGATAAGCGCCTGCCCTTCGCGCTGGCCTCGGCCGGCGGCACAGGCATCGCGACGCTGCTGCCGATCACGCTGGCGCAATTCCATAGCGGCAAGATCGGCCTGATGCGCGCGATCGAACTGATGACGGCGGGGCCAGCCCGCGTGCTGGGCCTGTCGCTGGGGCATATCGCCAAGGGTGCGGTCGCGGACCTGTGCCTGTTCAACCCCGACCGCGCCTGGAAGATCGAAGCCGGCAAGCTGCCGGGCAAGGCGCAGAACACGCCCTTCGACGGGCGCGCGGTCGAGGGCCGCGTGCTCGGGACATGGAAAGCGGGCAAGCGGGTGTTCGGATGAGCCGGCCAGTCCTGGCCCAAAAACTAGCCGTCGCCCGCGGGCCTGTCCCGCGGGACTACCCGCTTGGGCGCCTGGACGGCGCTTCGGCGCCGATAGGGGTAGATGCGCGGAACAAGCCCGCGCAAGACGGAATGGAGGTATTGGCGCCATGATCCCCATCCTTCCCATCATCCTGGGCTATCTGCTCGGTAGCATTCCTTTCGGCCTCATCATCACGCGCCTGGGCGGCGCGGGCGATATTCGGCAGGTCGGCTCGGGCAATATCGGTGCGACCAATGTGCTGCGCACCGGCCGCCGCGGCCTGGCAGCCGCGACGCTGCTGCTGGACGGGCTGAAGGGCGCCGCTGCCGTCCTGGCGGCGGCCAATTGCCCGGCCTGGGCCGATCATCATGCCGGGCTCTGGGCCGGTCTGTTTGCCGTCATCGGCCATATGTTTCCGGTCTGGCTGCGCTTTCGCGGCGGCAAGGGGGTCGCGACCGGCCTCGGCGTCGCACTCGCCGCCTGCTGGCCGCAGGGCGTGCTGATGTGCCTGATCTGGCTGGTCGGCGCGAAGATCACGAAAATCTCGTCCGCCTCGGCGCTGGCTGCCTTCGTGGCGGCCCCCTTTCTGGCCTGGATCTTCGCCGGTCCCGCCCACGCGCTGCTCGCCCTGCTTGTGACGCTGCTGGTGCTCGGCCGGCATCACGCCAATATTCGCAGACTGATCTCCGGCACCGAACCGCGAATCGGCGCTGCGTGACCAAAGCGCCCTCTGGCCTTGTCGACCGGATCAGGTTGGCACGGACGGAAGGTGTCGGTCCCATCGGCTATGCCCGGCTGCTGGGCCGATTCGGCAATGCCGCCGCGGTACTGGAGGCTCTCCCCGGCCTTGCCCGCACTGCCGGACGCGCCCGCCTGTCGATCCCCAGCCGCGCCGCGACCGAGGATGAGATCGCGGCGACCGTCAAGCGCGGCGGGCAGTTTCTGACCCTTGGCGATCCTGACTACCCGGCGCTTTTGGCCCTTTTGCCCGACGCCCCGCCGGTGCTGGTCGTGCTGGGCGATATCCGCCATCTGTCCGGTCGGTCGGTCGGCGTGGTCGGCGGCCGGAACGCCTCGCTCAACGGCCAGCATATCGCGGCCAGCCTTTCGGCCGATCTGGCGAGCCAGGGCGTTACCATCGTGTCCGGCATGGCGCGGGGCATAGACGGCGCCGCGCACGAGGCGGCGCTGGGCAAGGCAGGCGGCGTGACGGTCGCCGCCGTGGCGACCGGGATCGACCGCCCCTATCCGCCGCAACACGAAGACCTGCAGGCCCGCATCGCGGCCCAGGGCGCGGTGGTGACGGAAGCGCCGCTCGGCACCGAGCCGCAGGCGCGGCATTTTCCGCGCCGCAACCGCATCATCGCCGGATTGTCGCTGGGTGTGGTCGTGGTCGAGGCCGCCCGCCAATCCGGCAGCCTGATCACCGCCCGGCTGGCGCTGGAAGCCGGGCGCGAGGTCTTCGCCGTGCCGGGCTCTCCGCTCGATCCGCGCTCGCAGGGCAGCAATGATCTGATCCGCCGGGGCGCCATGCTGACCGAAACGGCCGAGGATGTGCTGGGCGCTTTGCCGCAAGGGCCTGACGATTTCTCCTTCAGCCAAGCGCGGACGATCATTGCCGAAACGCTTCGGGAAGAGCCCCCGCCGCCGCCGGCCGAGGCCGGTAAAATCCGCTCCGCCTTGCTCGCCGTGCTGGGTCCCGCACCGACATCGGTTGACGATCTGCTCCGACACTGCCAGTTCACGACTAGAGCCGCTCTTGTGGCCACGCTGTTGGACCTGGAACTCGGCGGTTTCGTCGAGTCTCTGCCTGGCAATAGGGTGGCCCTGATCGCAAATCAGGGCGGATGAGCGCCTAGTTCAGGATGAGCATGTCGGACGTCGTCGTCGTCGAATCCCCCGCCAAAGCCAAGACCATCAATAAGTATCTCGGCGATGGCTATACGGTGCTTGCCAGTTTCGGCCATGTGCGGGACCTTCCGCCCAAGGACGGGTCCGTACGTCCGGACCAGGACTTCGCCATGGACTGGGAGTCCGATGAGCGTGGCAGCCGCCAGGTCGCGGCCATCGCCAAATCCATTAAAAAAGGCACGACCCTTTATCTGGCGACCGATCCGGATCGCGAGGGCGAGGCGATTTCCTGGCATGTCCGTGCCATGCTGGAGGACCGGAACGCGCTGAAGGGCGTCACCGTCCATCGCGTGACCTTCAACGAAATCACCCGCAATGCGGTGACGGCCGCCATGGCCGCCCCGCGTGAGCTGGATCAGCCGCTGATCGAGGCCTATCTGGCCCGCCGCGCGCTGGACTATCTGGTGGGCTTCACGCTCTCTCCGGTCCTGTGGCGGAAACTGCCCGGCAGCCGCAGCGCCGGCCGCGTGCAGTCGGTCGCGCTGCGCCTGGTCTGCGAACGGGAAGCCGATATCGAGGCATTCCGGGCGCGGGAATACTGGACCATCGAGGCGCTGCTCTCGACGCCGGCCGGCGCACCCTTCACGGCCCGCCTGACCCATCTGGACGGCCGCAAGCTGGAGCAGTTCGACCTGCCCAATGCCGCCTTGGCCGAGGCCGCCCGCAAAAGCGTCCAGTCCGGCGCCTTCGCCGTCAGCACGATCGAGCGGAAGCGCGTGCGGCGGAATCCGATGCCGCCCTTCACCACCTCCACCCTGCAGCAGGAAGCCAGCCGCAAGCTTGGCTACGGCGCGCAGCAGACGATGCGCATCGCGCAGCAATTGTACGAGGGTGCGGATGTCGGCGGTGAGACGGTCGGCCTGATCACCTATATGCGAACCGATGGCGTGCAGATCGCCCGCGAGGCGATCGATGCCATCCGCGACCATGTCGGCCGCGCCTTCGGCAAGGATTACCTGCCCGGCGCCCCGCGCGAATACAGCACCAAGGCGAAAAACGCGCAGGAAGCGCATGAGGCCATTCGCCCGACCGATGTGCTGCGCCGCCCGGAAGATGTCGTCCGCTACCTCAGCCATGATCAGGCGCGGTTGTATGAGCTGATCTGGAAGCGCGCCGTCGCGTCCCAGATGGCGCAGGCCGAGTTCGACCAGGTTGTGGTCGACATGAAGGACGGCGGGCGCAATGTGCTGCGCGCCAATGGCTCGCTCCTCGCCTTCGACGGCTTCCTGAAGCTGTATCGCGAGGATCGCGACGATCAGGCCGAGGATGACGACGAAAGCCGCGTCCTGCCGCCGATGACGGAAGGCGACCCGCTCGGCCAGCGCGAGATCAAGGCGAGCCAGCATTTCACCCAGCCGCCGCCGCGCTATACGGAAGCCTCCCTGGTCAAGAAGATGGAGGAGCTCGGCATCGGTCGGCCTTCCACCTATGCCTCCACGCTATCCGTCCTGCGCGACCGCAATTACGTGCGACTGGACCAGAAGCGGCTGGTGCCGGAAGATCGCGGACGGCTGGTCACGGCCTTCCTGTCGAGCTTCTTCAAACGCTATGTCGATTACAGCTTCACCGCCAATCTGGAAGAGAAGCTGGATGAGATCTCGGACGGCCGCGCCGATTGGCGTGCCGTGATGCGGGCCTTCTGGCATGACTTCTCCGAGGCCGTGGACCAGACCAAGGACCTCAAGATCACCGACGTCATCAATGCGCTGGATGACGATCTGGGCCGTCACTTCTTTCCGCCGAAGGATGACGGGGGCGACCCGCGTGTCTGCCCTGCCTGCGGCACCGGCCGTCTGGGCCTGAAGCTTGGCCGCCATGGCAGTTTCATCGGCTGCTCCAACTACCCGACCTGCCAATATACGCGGCGGCTTGCCGTGAATGCCGGCGAGGAAGGCGAGGAGACGCTGAAGGAGGGCATGCGCGTTCTGGGTCAGGACCCGGAGACGAAGGAAGATGTGTCCGTCCGGCGTGGCCCCTATGGTCTGTACGTCCAGTTGGGCGAACCGCCGGCGCCCTCCGAGGACAAGAAGGCCAAGAAGGAAAAGCCGAAACGCATGTCCCTGCCGCGCGGCATGGACGGTGAGACGATCACCTTGGACCAGGCGCTGGGTCTGCTGACCCTGCCGCGTCTGATCGGCCTGCATCCTGAAACGGGTGAGCCGATGGAGGCCGCGATCGGTCGCTTCGGCCCCTATATCAAGATGGGCGCGGTCTATGCCTCGCTCGATAAGGATGACGACGTGCTGGCGGTCGGCGCCAATCGCGCGGTCGATCTGCTGGCCAAGAAGCTGGCCTCGGTCCGTTCCCTCGGCGCGCATCCCAAGGACGGCGAAGGCATTCTGGTCAAGAAGGGCCGCTTCGGTCCCTATGCCCAGCACGGCAAAATCGTGGCAACCCTGCCGCGCACCGTCTCGATGGACGATATCACCCTGGCGGAAGCGGTGACGCTGCTGGCCGAGAAGGGCAAGGAGCTAAAGCCCAAGCCCGGTGCGAAGGGCAAGACCGCGTCGCGCGCCAAGCCGAAGGCTGCCGCCCCGAAGGCGACCAAGACCGCGACGGCCGAGGCCAAGCCGAAGGCTGAACCGAAGAAGGCCGCCGCCAAAAAGACGACGACCACCGCCAAAAAACCTGCGGCGCGCAAGCCTGCCCGCAGCGAAGCCGCCGATTGACGGCACGGACATTGACGAAGACCGCACGCAAGAAGCCCAAAGCAGCCCGCCAGACGCCGGGGACGGAAACGACCGGGACGGAGACGACCCCTCGGTCCCGCCCCTTTCCGAGCCGCGAGCAATTGCGCGAATTCATCGCTGAAAGCACGGGCCGCGTGGGTAAGCGCGAGATTGCGCGCGCCTTCGGCCTGGGGCCGGAACACAAGCTGGCTCTCCGCGACATGCTGCGCGACATGGCGCATAAGGGCGAAGCTGCCCCCGCCGGCCATCGCCGCTTCGCCTCCCCCAGCGGTCCTTCGGCTGCGGGCAGCGGCCCCGCTGTGCCCGAACCGCAGCCCGGCCGCCTGAGCCGGCGGCATAACACCGCCGTGCCGGAGGCGATCATCGTCGAGATCACCGGTATCGATACCGAGGGCGATGCCATCGGCCGTCCGGTCGATTGGCGCGGTGACGGCCCTGTGCCCACGATCTTCATGCAGCCCGAGGCGCGCGGCCAGGCCGCGCTCGCCCCCGGCCATCGCGTGCTGGCCCGTATCCGGCCCATCGGCAGCGCCATCGGTGCACGCAAATACGAGGGTCGCACGCTGCGGCGCATTGAAGGCAGCACCGGGCGGGTGATCGGCATCTTCCGCCGCCGCGCCGGGCTGATGCGCATAGAGCCGACCGACCGGCGCGTGAAGGCGGAATGGATCGTGCCGCCGGGCGAGGATGGCGGCGCCCAGGACGGCGAGATTGTGCGGGGCGAGCCGCTGCCCATGGGCGGACTGGGCTTGAAGCCGGCCCGTGTGACGGAACGGCTGGGCGATGCCAGCGGGTCGAAGGCCGTCAGTCTTCTCGTCATCGCGACGCTGAATATCCCCGACTCTTTCGCGCCCGAGGTGATCGCCGAGGCCGAAGGCGCCCATGGCGTCAGTCCAGACGGGCGGGAGGATCTGCGTCAGGTCCCGCTGATCACCATCGACGGCGCGGATGCGCGGGATTTCGACGACGCGGTCTATGCCGAGCCGGACGGTGACGGGTTTCGCCTGATTGTCGCCATCGCCGATGTCTCGCATTACGTGACGCCGGGCAGCGCGCTGGACCGGTCCGCGCGGGAACGCGGAAACTCCGTCTATTTTCCCGATCGCGTCGTGCCGATGCTGCCCGAAGCGCTGTCCAACGGCTGGTGCAGCCTGCGCCCGAACGAAGACCGCGCCTGCCTGTTTGCCGAAATGCGCATCGGGCCGGACGGTCGCAAACGCGCGCATCGTTTCGGTCGCGGCATCATGCGCTCGGCCGCGCGCATGACCTATGAAGAGGTGCAGGAGGCGCGCAATACCCAGCGCGAGACGCCGGCCTTTTCGCTCGATCACCTCTACGGCGCCTATGAGCTGCTGCTGGGTGAACGCCAACGTCGCGGCACGCTGGACCTTGATGTGCCGGAATGGAAAGTGACGCTCGATTCCGAAGGCCGCGTCGCCGATGTCAGCCGCCGCCAGCGCCTGGACAGCCATCGGCTGATCGAGGAATTCATGGTCCTGGCCAATATCGCGGCGGCCGAGGAGCTGGAGCGGCTGAAGCGTCCCTGCGTTTATCGCTGCCACGCGAAGCCGTCAGAGATTAAACTCGACGGACTTCGTACCTATCTGCATGGCATGAGCATCAGCCTGCCTGCCGGCGACCAAATCCATCCGCGCGATCTCGACGCTGTCCTCAGCCAAGTGGCGGGCAGCGAGGAGGCGCCGCTTGTCAATGACGCCGTGCTGCGCAGCCAGTCCCAGGCCGAATATACGATCGAGAATATCGGCCATTTCGGCTTGGCATTGACCCGCTATGCGCATTTCACCAGCCCCATCCGGCGCTATGCCGATCTGATCGTGCATCGCTCCCTCATCGCGGGGCTTGGCCTGGGGAATGACGGGCTGCGACCAGACGACGCGCAGAAGCTGGTCGATACCTGCGAGCATATCACCGGCACCGAACGCCGCGCCGCGCAGGCCGAACGCGACGCCGTCGATCGCTATATGGCGGCCTTCATGGCGGACAAGATCGGCTGCATATTTGATGCGCGGATTTCCGGTGTGACGCGCTTCGGCCTCTTCGTTACTTTGACGGATACCGGCGCCTCCGGAATGATTCCGCTGAGCGCCCTGCCCGATGATTTCTGGATGCACGACGAAGCGACGCAAAGCTTGAACGGTAAGCGCAGCCGGGTGGTCTTCCACCTGGCGCAGATCGTCTCCGTCAGGCTGGTGGAAGCGAAGCCCGTGACCGGCGGGCTGCTGTTCCAGATCATGATGCCCGGCAGCGACGGTCGCGCGGCGACCGCCAAGGCTTCGCCGAGCAAGCGTCCCGCCAGCAAACGGCCGCCGCCATCCAAGCATCCGCGGGACGGAGCGAAAAAAGCCCGCACCAAACGGACGTGAGGCGCCGCGCGTTTCTTGTCGTGCTGCTGTTCGCCTTGCCCTTTCGGGCCGAAGCGCAAAGCAATTGGAACCAGGGGCTTGCCGGCAGCGTCTATGCTTCGGCCTTCAGCTTCATGGGGCCGCGCACGCTGCAGCCGATCCCGCTATCCAATCTGACCCTGTGGGGATTGCGCGGCCTGACGGCGCTTGATCCCTCGATCGCGCCGTCGATGACGTCAAGCGCCATTGCCTTGAACGATCGCGGTGCCGTGGTGCTCAGCCTGCCGCTGCCGAAAGCCGGCGATACCGCGGGCTGGGCCGCCCTCGCCGCGCTGATGTGCAGCAAGGCGGCTGCCTTGTCCCCCGCCATTGCGCAGGCCGGAACGGGTGGGATTGTCACCAGCTTCTTCGACGAATTGTTCAATCACCTGGACCCCTATTCCCGCTATATCGCGCCCAACGCGACCGCCGGCGCACCCGCCATGGCAGACCCGGGCCTCGACATCGCGCTCGTCCGCCATCATGCGGTCATCGGCCATGTCGATCCCGATGGACCGGCCGCCGCCGCCGGGCTGCTGCCAGGCGACCGCATTCTGGCGATCGACGGTGTCGCGACGCACCGCCAGGATAGCTACACGCTCAATGCCGCGCTGTCGGGGGTCGCAGGTTCGGAAGTCACGCTGCTGATCCAGCAGCGGCGCGGAAAACCGCGCACCTTCTCGCTCACCCGTGTCGCGACGGCGCCGATGACGGTTTTGTCCAGCCTCGCCGGTCCCAATCTTCTCGTGCGCATCACGGGATTTGAGACGGCAACGGCGGCCGAATTCCGCCAGCAGGTGGTCGCGGCGCTCGCCGCGCATCAGGGGGTGCAAGGGGTCATCATCGACCTTCGCGGCAATCGCGGGGGCCTGCTGGATCAGGCGGTCGGCGTCGCGGACAGCCTCATCGCCAGCGGCACCATCGCCCAGGCGTCCGGCCGCGATCCTCAATCCGACCAGCATTGGCAGGCCGATGCGGGCGATATTACCGCGGGGCTTCCGATCGCCGTGCTGGTCGACGGCCGCACCGCGAGTGCGGCAGAAGTGCTGGCAGCCGCCTTGTCCGACGACCGCCGTGCCGTCGTCATCGGCAGTGCCACGTTCGGCAAGGGTCTGGTTCAGGCCGCGACCAGCCTGCCGGACGGCGGCGATCTTCTGGTGACCTGGGCGCGGCTATTGGCGCCTTTGGGCTGGCCTTTGCAGGGGTTAGGCGTCATGCCGCAAATCTGCACCAGCGGATCGGCGGATGCCGTGGAAAGCCAGTTGCAGGCACTGACCGCGGGGCAGCAGCCGATGGCGGCCACCCTGCAGACCGAGCGCGCGGCCCGGCCCGGCATGACGCTGGACCAGATTCTGCAGCTTCGCGAAGCCTGCCCGGCGGCGCTGGGCTCCTCGCTTGATCTGCAGGCGGCGCAATTCCTGCTCTCGACCACGCCTGCCTATCAGACCGCGCTGATCCCGTCCGGCGGCTGAGCCGCTTCATCAGGCTCGGCGGCTGAGCCGCCCTGTTACGCCAGCACGACCTGACGTTCGGAGGGCCGCGCGAAGTCGAGCAAAGGTCCAGCCGGCACGACCGCCGTCGGATTGATCATGTCGTGGCTTTGGAAATAATGGCCCTTGATATGCTGAAAGTTCACGGTCTCGGCGATGCCCGGGGTCTGATACAGCGCGCGCGTATAGTCCCAGAGATTGGGGTAATCGACGATCCGCCGCAGATTGCATTTGAAATGGCTGACATAGACAGGGTCGAAACGCAGCAGCGTGGTGAATAGCCGCCAATCGGCCTCGGTCACGCGATCGCCGCAGAGAAAGGCTTGGGTCGATAACCGATCCTCCAGCCAGTCCAAGGTCTCGAACAGCGGAAATACCGCCTCCTCATAAGCGTCCTGGCTGGTCGCGAAGCCGGCCTTGTAGACCCCGTTATTGACCCGGTCGTAGATGCGGGCATTGAGTGCGTCGATCTCTGTCCGCTGCGCCGCGGGATAGTAATCGCCGCTGCGGGCCCCCTTGCCGTCGAAGGCGCTGTTGAACATGCGGATAATCTCCGCACTTTCATTGTTCACGATGCTATTGGTCTGCTTGTCCCACAGCACCGGCACGGTGACGCGGCCGGAGTAATGCGGATCGGCGCGAACATAGATGTCGAACATGGTCGCGGCGCCATGCGGATCAGCCACCACGCCAGGCGCCGGATCGAAGGTCCAGCCGCGCTCGCGCATGATCCAGTTGACGGTGGAGACCGGCAGAAAGCGCTCCAGCCCCTTCAGCGCGCGAAAGATCAGCGTGCGATGCGCCCAGGGACAAGCGAGCGAGACGTAAAGATGATAGCGGCCCTCCTCGGCGGCGAAGCCAGCCGCGCCGCTCGGCCCGGCGCTGCCGTCCGGCGTGATCCAGTTGCGGAACTGCGTGGTTGTGCGCAGGAAGCGACCGCCGCTGGCTTTGGTGTCATACCAGCCGGTGTTCCAGACGCCGTTTTCGGCAAAGCCCATGACCTCGTTCCTTCTCCACCTGCGGCGGCTAGCCATGGGCCTGAGCCGCGCCGGAGGCAAGCGTTTGCGGCGGGCGCTCCCGTCAAACTAGGGTGTTGCGCCCGGCGCCGGATAGCGATAGATCACCCCCAACGCCGGCATAGCTCAGGGGTAGAGCAACTGATTCGTAATCAGTAGGTCGTAGGTTCAATTCCCACTGCCGGCACCACTTCCTCTTTGAAATCGTTGATATTTTCGACCCTTGTGGTACAGGCGCGATTGCTCCGGTTCGCGCCCCGGGACCGGATGACATCGGGGACCCATCGCGGGCGGTTTTGAGCGGTAGCCAGGCCTTCAGGCTTCTTCGAGACCAGCGACGGCCGAATGCCTTCGGATGAGCCAGGGAATTTGGTCAGAGGAATTTGGTCAGATCGCGAATCGTCCGCAACTTCTCGGTCGTCGCGCCGCTCACGGATCCCCTGCCCTTTCGCCTCCGCCGGCTTCGGCCTTTCGCAAAGGCCCGCAATTCATGACCACTGTCATGGCTTTTGATTCATATCCCTATAAATCCAGGTCCCAAGCCACTGGCCGCGAATGATCTTGCGAATTCGCCACGGAAGAGCTGCTCCCCCTTGCCGCCCGTTCAACGCGCTCAGGTGTTGCGGCTACAATGGGTAAAGTCATCAACCTGGTATCTTAGGACGGCGGCGTTACATGAACAATTCCGACCGGCACCGAGAGTTGCAAGTGTCATATGTGGATAGAGCAACCCTCTACCGGGTCAGCGCGAAATTTTGACAGACACTCGTTGCTATGCCAAATTAATTTATGATCGAATTGTCGCTTTTGAAAGACGTTCCGCACAAAAACTCCAGATCACTGGGGTTGGACTACATGCGGGCCATCGCAATTATTCTAGTATTGATCGCGCATTGGTCAAATAATATTCTATTTTGGTTTGGTATCACTCCGAACGCCCTTATCTTTTTTACGGGAGAACTCGGAATCCATTTGTTTTTTGCACTGAGTGGATTTCTGATAGGCAATATCCTTCTTGACCAGGTCAAAAGAGATGCAAGCTGGAAGAACCTCTTTGTGTTTCTTGTACGCCGCTGGATGCGCACTTTGCCACTATACTATGTGGTGTTAGCGGTTTTATTTCTCGTCTTTCCGCCGGGTGCCCACGCCGTTGATTACCTCGTGCAATTTGGCACGCTGACGCAGAACCTCTTCAAGCCCATGCCTGGCGCGCCATCCTATTGGTTTTCTGTATCCTGGTCCCTGACCATAGAAGAATGGTTCTATGTGGCTTTTGGATCGGCTCTATTCCTGTCAGCCAGGCTGATAAGGGGAGCCTGGGCATCCTGGCTGCCAATTTTCTTGTTTTTAGCTGTACCGTTGATTCTTCGGTTGAGTTTTCGTGACTTTTCGCTGCCGCCTTATCTTTGGCTTAGGACCGTCATATTCCGGCTTGACGAAATTGCTTATGGTGTCGTGATGGCCAAGCTCTATGCGGCCAATTCTTTCGTTTTTCGATCGCCGATAATTTGTTTTTCTATTGGCATCGGCCTCATTCTTAATGCTTGTTTTGGCAATACCTCCCTGGCATGGGGCATTAATTCCGCCATCGTCGGATGCGCCCTCCTTATCCCATTGACCGTCATTATAAAGCCGTCCTCGGGATTGATTGCTAGGATCGGCCAAACCATCAGCGCCCAATCTTACGGCCTCTATATCATGCACCTTACGATTCTTGTTAATGTTGCTCAGTATTTATGGTGGAAGCATCTTGCTTCCGCTTGGGTCTGCGCCATTATCGCAATCACAGCGCCGTTCTTTATTTCTTATCTGTCGTTTCATTTCTTCGAATCCCCGATTCTTCGGCTCCGACCCAAGCATTCCAAACGAATTGACTTGGCCCAGGCGCGTGAAGGCGGACCGGCCCCGATAGTTTAGTCGCCCGCACAGAAACCAGCCAATTCGACAGCACGCAACCTTCAGGCGGCTTTTAATCTTACGCTGCGGAGGCCTCCGACCCAGACAGAAAGGGAAGGCTCCCCACTGCATCACGGTTCATCGGGGCCGCGCTGTCCCGAAGAATTGCCTCGATGCTTCCAGGAGCCGACAGTATCCATTGCGACAGTGCAAATTCAATATCGTTTTATTTCGAAATGCTGTTTGATAGGGAGATTGCCTTTTGAGCTGCCCTGGCCATTACGTCATATCCTTGCTGCGTCGGGTGCAACCAGCCCGGCATCTTCAGAAGTGGGCAGGATGGCTTATTCTCGCAATTCGCCAGAAAGACCGGGCTAGGGTCAACAAATATGAAGCCCTTGTTTAAGGCATCGGCTTTTAAACTTGCGTTGATCGGATCCACAAAAGGCAATGAGCTTTGGAGAGATGGGCCATGTGGCAGTACTGCCATGACCAGAATTTGCGCTTGTGGGGACAAACTTCTAACTTTGGCAACAATGGATTCGATACCCGAAGCTACGTCGCATCTCTTTGACTTCCACGAGCTATTGACCCCCGCAATAATAAGGGCGCGAATCCAATGCCTCCGACCTTCAATTTTATCCAGGCGCCATAACACATTCCCAGGCTGATCCTGGGGAAAACCAAGATTCACGACATTGGACCCGAGGATAGGCTCAAGCCCCACTTGCCAATAGGCCGCGATCGAATCACCAACAATCAACCCCGTTCCATCCTCATGCAGAGCAGATAAAGCTTCCGCTGGATAAATGCGCGGCACGGCTGATATCGCAGGCGCACAAAAGTCGGAGTCTCGCGACTGAGCCGAGGCAGGATGAACTAGTGACAGCGATAGTGCGCTCAGCCAAAGGCCAGCAAAGAAAACTCTCATTTCACTCACCGCGCGTTATGACAAAGACGGTTACCTCGGCCGAACGTTCCTCTATCCCTTTTCCGCAGCCGCTATGATCTGATTGCGCATATTAACGATATTTTGGTTTCCGGAACCGAGTTCGACGGCGCGGTCGATATAAACCCTTGCAGATGAGTGCAAGCTTATAGCTGACAACATTCGCGCCAACTGAATGTGCATGCTGGGATGCTGTGGATTAATCGCAATGGCAATGGCGGCATAATTCATTGCTTTATCAAAAAAACAAAGCTTCTCGGCTAATAGCGACTTGAATATATAGACCTCGGCGTCTCTTGGTTTTTCCTGAAGCACTCTATCTGCGATACGCTCCGCCCAACGGTATTTTTTCTTTTGAAAAAGATGACGAGCAAAATTCATCAGATAGAGAGTCGACTGGCCTCTTTTCTGACGTATATTCAAGCTCCAATTTTTATCGGGCTCCGATTTTACCAGGATGGAACTAGCCAGAACCTCCAGGGCTTTAAGGTCGCGAAGAAGATAGCCAGCCGGATGCCCAGCGAACGGCACTTTGATAGCAAAGAAATTCCCGTCTGCTATGACCTCCTCAAAATACTTTCTATGCAAGGCATCAAGGTCGTAGGGATCATAAACTACAAAGTATTTGCACGACGATGACACGTGCTCCGATGACATCGCCGAAATCCGGCCAACCTCGCCGAGCCTGTGCTTCCATCGCTGATCCCAGTTTTGAGCAATATCGTATTGAGGTGAAATTGCCAGAACAACATTTAAATTCAGGCGCCGGGAAAATAGCATCGCGGCGTAAGCGCCCATGCTGCTACCATATCCGACTCGATGATCATATTGATCGTTTGTTTTTGCTATAATATCGTCAATGCCGGCAAGTATTTCTAACGGAAGGTCACTATACCAGTTATCTCTGTTCGACTTTATAGCCAGGACATCAAAATTATACTTTGAAAGAAACGATCCACCAAAACCGTTTCCTTCCAGGGTTCTGTTTCCTGCCTCCGTAAATGTCACTGCCAAATTACGGTTGCCAGATTGAAAAAGATCAACTTGATAGAAATCTGACTTAAACAAAGTCACCATACCGGCCTTCCTGACCTCAATTTTTCGTAATAGGATTTCTCCTATTCCACACCGAAGCGTTTGCGATAGCCCTTCGTGGCATCATCATTTATCTGAAAATCGAGCGTGCGCCTCAATATACGATTGATCATCACA
Organism: Acidisoma cellulosilyticum; assembly: GCF_020621385.1. Taxonomy (GTDB): domain Bacteria; phylum Pseudomonadota; class Alphaproteobacteria; order Acetobacterales; family Acetobacteraceae; genus Acidisoma; species Acidisoma cellulosilyticum. The sequence continues at coordinate 445,094 of NZ_JAESVA010000002.1, forward strand.
AGGTCATTCCGAGAATTGTATATACGAAAAAGTGCGTGATGCGGCCAAGTCAAAGAAGGTTGACGTGTAATCACGATTTCATACATCAAAATGGCGCAGACCTCCTGACTTCCCTGCAGGAAGGCATCCCCCGCTTTAATCGGAATGCGAACGTCTTCAGGAAAGGCGGCTATGGCGGCAGCGACAAGCATAGCGATGCGACAATAGTCGCCACGATTTTGCAGGCATGTAATATAACGTTCGTAAAAGAGAAGCGATGGAGTTTTCAATATTGCTTCGTACAACCTGTCGCAAAGCGCAAACAGCGAGCGCTCCCCAAAAATATCGGCAGCGTCTGCCCAGGTCCTCCATGCACGGGTCTCCATGTCACCCGGGCGCGCCATCGTCGACAGCAATACTTCGGCATCTTCGTCCTGTTTAGACAAAGCATAGATCTTCAGGCGTAGCGCATCGTGATCTGACGCCTCTGCCCCCCCGAGTTCGTCGGCCTTGTCGAGGAGCGCAATGCTCCACCTGTATTTGCCACGTTCCGCCATTTTCGCCGCGGCCAGAAAATGGAACATCGAGGAGCGCCGCCGTCCCGCCTTCATATAGTCTGCCAGGGAATCCCGATCATAAACGCATCGGTTGATGATACCCGAAAATCCCGGAAATTGCATCGCAACCGCCAGCGTCTCATGGCCGGTGAATGGCAGAGGCAAGGCGACCCCCTGTGGGTAGCCGGAAATTTCCTGGCCATGCCAAGCATCGGACGGAAGAAGTGGGTCATAGAAAACCAGCAAATCGCCCTGCACATGCTCCTCGCGGACGCGCATATTGCTGTGGAGTTCGGGGCGATGAAGTTTATGCCAACGGCTATCATGCGGCACGTCTTGGGGATCGATCGATAGCAGGGGAGAAAATGCAAGAACCAGTTCAGCGTTAAGAAGCTTGCTGTATCGCACGGCCGCATAGGCACCCATGCTAAATCCATAAAGGACGTTCCGGCCGTTCAGATAGGGTTTTAAAACCTCGGCCGCTTCAAGCATATCAGATTCGGGAAACCAGTCATTGCCGTGCGTGACGAAGCCCAGACAAGTATAGTCCCATTTTTCTGCGAGGGGCCGGCCCCAATAGAACCGACCGTTCGATCTCGTTTCAAGTGGATTGAAGGTAATGAGACAAAACGCCGATTTGCCGGGACGAAAATGAACTTCGAACGACCGATTCGTATAGATTATCTTAGACTGTTCCATCTCTGTGACCAGGTCAGTGATGGGACAGGAGCAGCGGCGCAACCAGGTGTCCGATACCTTCGTAACCAACCTGGGTATAATGCATTCCGTCCGGTCTTAAGGCTTCACAGCTGGGACCGGCACAGGCTACCGCAGATGAAACATCAACGTAGTTTGCTAATTTTGTCTGGCCGAGAAGAGAGACCGTGGCCAACTTCAGATCAAGAAGGTCAGACGTCCGTTGTGGAGTCATGATTCGAAGCGGTGTCACACCCACGACTACAATATGCGTTTTCGGCCAAACCAGATGCGTCATCTTCACAATGGCCATCGTCCCGATTGCGACGGCACAAGGCTTGTCGTTTGCATTGATGTTATTGCGGCCGATGAACAAAATCACATTTGACGGATCTAGCCGCTTCAAGGCCGGTTCGCGGAGGCGCCATAGCACATTCTGTGTGCGATCACCCGCGACCCCAAGATTAAAAACATTGCCTGCAGGGTCTAGCGATTTAGCAAGGTCTTCCGGCCAGTTGGCCGCTTGAGAATCCCCCAGAATGATGAGATCGACCTGCGCCGGCATTCTCTTTGGAATTATCTTTTCGGCATAAAAAAGCGGCCCCGACGACTGCTCCGGAATTGGGGTTGTCGTCACCTGTGTGGCATAAGGGTCGCAGCTCCCGCTAGCGACACTTTGAGCCAATGCAGGCGAAAAGAGCCAAGCGGTTGTGACAGCGAGCGAACAAATCGTGATCAAAGCAGATTTCATCGATAGAATAAAGCATTGAGGTTGTGCCGCTGTCTAGCTCCTCAATACGTCACTATATGCGAAGCGCACCGCGAACCTGCTCCATCAAGCCGCCTTTTTATCCCATCATTAGAAAGGTTTAGGGAAGAAATTTTCGCAGGCTAGCTTAAGCTCCCCGCCGGGCTGTGGTGGCCGGGTGGAATTTAAATCTCGCTCCCGCCGAAATTCGGCCGACACCGAAGCGTTGGCGATGAGCCATTCCCTTCATACTGGGGTCTTACCCTTGGCGCCTAGCAGGGACAATATGTCCCGTATTCGGCCAGTTTATTGAATGGCGCGCAGACAAAATTCCTATCCTTCGCCATAATTTTTGCTCTTACCCTCGTATACTCGCTTGGGGTATTGGTCCTTGGCCGCCTACCATGGTCGGTATTTATTAAGCCAAGGCTGACCTCGCTTCACCTCGTCGACATCCTCGACCTTTGGTTCAATTTATACTTGATCTGGCCGAGCCCTCGTCCTGTCCCGCCCGGTTTCCTGCCAAGGGGCCCGAACCAGCCCCAGACAAAATCCCGAGCCTGCGCGTCAATTTAGCGTTTATGCGACACCGAAACGATCGCGATAGCTAATCGTAGTTTCGTCGCTGATTTCCAAATCGAGCGTGCGCCTCAATACTTGACGGATCATACCAAGGTCATTTCTAGCTTTGTATATACGAACGAGTGCATGATGAGGCCAAGTGAGAGACGGCTGACGCGCAATCGCCATTTCATACATAAGAATAGCACATGCGTCCTGATTTGATTCTAGGAAGGCATTGCCCGCCTTAATCGGCATGCGAACATCCTCGGGAAAGGCAGCCGTCGCCGCAGCGGTAGCCGAAGCGATGCGACAGTAATCCTTACGAAGAGCAAGGCAGGCAATATACCTTTCATAAAGCAGCAGCGACGAGACCTCCAGAAGTCTTTCGTATAGTTTGTCGGAGATTTCAATAAATCCATTTTTGCTAAAAATATCGGCGGCATCTGCCCAAACATTCCAGGCAACATCATCTTTCGTTTCAGGAAAGGATATCATCGGCAAAAACACCGATGCCTCTTTGCTCAAGCCGCACAAGGCATAAATCTTTAGACGCAAAGCATCATGTGCAGGCCAATTGATTCCCTTCAATTCATCGGCCTTGTCGAGCAGCCTTCTGGCCCATCTATATTTTCCGCGGTCAGCCATCCTGGCTGCAGCAAGAAAATAGAACATTGGGGAACGAAGTCTTCCCTCTTTCATGTAGCCTGGAAGGGACTCTCGGTTGTGAACGCAGCGCTCGATGATACCCGAAAATCCCGGGAACTGCGCCGCCACCACGAGCGTTTCATGACCTGTAAATGGCAGTGGCAACGCAACCCCCTTTGCGTAGCGCGAAATTTCGTTACCATGTGGAGCATCGTAGTGGTGAAAGGGATCATAGAAAACCAATAGATCGCCTTGCACATGCCTCTCGCGCACACGCATGTTGGGATGCAATTGAGGACGATGGAGCCTATGCCAGCGCCTGTCGTCGGGAACATCTTGAGGGTCAATCGACAAGAGAGGCGAAAATGCAATAACCATCTTGGCATTGAGAAGCTTGCTATATCGCACGGCTGCGTACCCGCCCATGCTGCATCCGTAAAGGATGTTCTCGCCACTCAGATAGGGCCCTACGGCCTGCACCGCCTCCTCCATATCGAGTTCGGGAAACCAGTTGTTGCCATGGGTCACAAACCCAAGGCAAGTATAATCCCATTTTTCTGCAATAGCGCGGCCCCAATAGAACCGTCCATTCGACCTCGTCTCAAGCGGATTGAACGTGATGAGACAAAATGGAGAGTTGCCGCGCCGAAAGTGAACTTCGAGCGACCGATTTTTGTGTAATATCTCAGTACGTTCCATATTCACAACCGTTTTACTGATTGAGCGCTAACGAAGGCGCGATCATGCGGTCTATATTGCCATAACCATTTTTCGTGTAGTGCATTCCATCCTGCAGAAAATTTTCGCAGCTTTGCCCAGAACACGATAATGCAGATGAAACATCAATATAGGTCACCCTTTTCATTGGCTGAAGAAGGGATAACGTGTCTGACTTTAAATCGGCTAAGTCAGATATTTGTTGTTCTGTCATTATCCGGCGAGGTGTCACACCTAGGACCATGATATGCGCTTGAGGCCAAATCAGGCCGATCGTTTTCGCAATGCTCGCTGTCGCAATTGCGACCGAGCAAGGCTTATCACCCGCATCAATATTGTTGCGTCCTATTAGCAAAACGACATTTGATGGATCCAATGGTCTGAAGCTTAAGTCTTGGAGACGCCAGAGCACGTTTTGTGTGCGGTCGGCCGCGACCCCGAGATTGAGCAATGCTGCTCCTGGATCAAGCGATGCGGCAAGATCTTTTGGCCAGTTCGCCGCCTGGGAATCCCCCAAAATGACGAGACCTACCCTAGCCGGCAAAAATTTCTTGAGCCTTTCAGCGTAGTAAAGCGCTCCCGATGACTGTTCAGGGATCGGGGTCGTTGTGACCTGAATGGCATAAGGGTCACAGCTTCGGGCCAAAACGCTTTCAGCCAGCGAAGGCCAAATCAGCCCTGCGGTTGTCAGGGCGAATGCGCAGAGGAAGAGGATAGGAAATTTCATTAACACAATAAAGCATTGCTCTGGCTTTTCTGTCTAGCTTTCCCTTTCTGGCAAAGCGAAATGACAGAAGCCAAGTCATCGTATCGAACAGAATAAAATGATTTAATCGAAACGTTTCTTGTTGAATTTATTGTTATTTCGCGTCGATTTTTTGCTGCTCTACGAACAGAGACCTAAGTTTTAATACCAACTTTTTAAGACTATACCGAATGACTAGTCCAAGCAGTCTGCACTACCCGAGGCAATTTTATGTCGAAGCCGAGGCTGTTTGAACGTCTTTCGGGGAGAAGTTGGAAGCATCTCGACCTCGTATTATATTTTAATTTATTTTCAATGATTTACGATAATGTTATGACTAATAACACTAAACATACAGATAAATTCTAACACCAACATAAAATTAACGCGATAGACTGAGCGATTCCATCAGACGTTACGTTCGGTGCGTCGACATGCGTGCAAACCATATTGACACTGCATCTCTTCCGAGAAGTTGGCGCTTGCCATAGAGTAAGTCAATAAGGACAAGCATCGAGAATAAAGTATTAAATTGAGTAACAACTACTTATGTTTGACAAACGAGGTGGCTGTGAAATCGGCCAAGACTTCAACGGTTGTCTGGCTTCTCAATCACACTATTCTGCTTTTGTGTTTTTCAGCGGTGTTCGATGCCCAAAGTCGAGCCGAAATCCTGAGCAGCCTAATCGGCTGACGGGGCGAGCTTACGATTTGGCCATTGAAGGGCAAGTCAGCTCTGACGTGCGATCGACGCCTGTGCCAGCGCCGCCACGAAGCCAGGCCGCTGACCGCCTTTGCTCCGGTCGAAATAGGATCACCCAAGGGGGCAGACCGCCTGCGCGGCCTGCCCCTGGGTCAAAAACTTACTGCCAGAGCGCCGGCAGGAATTCATAGCCGGTCGCGGTCTTCACGATGAAACCCGTGGCCGGGAACGGCGCGTGATAGAAGGAGACGCGCATCTTTTCGGCGGCAGCCAGATCCAGGATGCGCTTGCGGGTAGCGACCGTCTCCACCGGATCGATGTCGAACATGATGGCCCAGTCCGGATGGCGGGCGAAAACCAGCGGATTGTTCGTAATATCGGCCACGAACATCATGGTCTCACCGGCGGAAGCGATGCGGATGGCCGACATGCCCGGCGTATGGCCATTGGCGCGGACGGCGGTCAGGCCAGGCGCGACCTCCTCATCCCAGGCATAGTGACGGACCTTGTCGGCCAATGCGCTGAAGACCATGCGGCAGGCACCGAAATTGCCCTTCATGGCTTCGGGGGCGGCTTCCATCTTCGCGTCATCCATCCAGAATTCCCAATCCTTATTGGGCACGAGGATTTCGGCATTCGGGAAGACCATCGACTCATCCTTGCGGCGCAGGCCGAGGATATGGTCGCCATGCAGATGGCTGATGACGATGGTGGAGACCTCTTCCGGCTGGATGCCGGCGGCCGCCAGATTGCCCAGCATGCGGCCGGTCGTCGGTGGGCCGAATTCGCCCAGGCCGGTGTCGATCAGCACAACCTTGCCGGCGGTGCGCACGGCGAGCGTGGTGAAGGTGATGGTCAGCTTGTCGGCCGGCATGCCGGCGGCGGCATAGGCCTCGGCCACCGCCTCATCCGTCGCATTGATCGCGAAGCCTTTGGGCATGTCATGCGCCAGCCAACCCTCATGCAGGGCAATCACCTCGATGTCACCCACCATCCACTTGTAGAAAGCGGGCGTTTGCGCGCTGGTATCCGTCATTGATCATTCTCCTCAAAGCCGGGGGCGATCCCCGCCGGCGGGCAATGCCAAGGCATAGGCCCTGGCCGCCCGCTGGCATATAAGGGAGCGCATGAAGAAATGCGAGACTAGCCTCGCATTCTTCATATCCGGCCGAAAACTCTAACCTTCGCCGAGCTGCACGACGAGCTTGCCGAAATTCTGCCCGTCCAGAAGCCCGATGAAGGCGTCCGGCGCGCGCGCCAGCCCTTGCACGATATCCTCCCGCCAGCGCAGCCGGCCGTCTGCCACCCATTGCGTCGCGTCGCGCAGAAAGTCATCCCGCTGGCTGTCCCAGAATTCCGTCATGACGAAGCCGCGTATGGTCAGACTGCGCGATAGGATTTCGCGCATCGTCACCGGCAGACGGTCAAGGCCGGGCTGAGGCTCCGCACCATGATTATACTGGGCGATCAGGCCGCAGACGGGCACGCGCGCGAAGGGGTTGAGCAGCGGAAACACCCCGTCCCACACGGCACCGCCGACATTCTCGAAATAGACGTCGATCCCGTCCGGGCAGGCCTCCGCCAGCTTCGCCGCGAAATCCGGCGCCTTGTGATCGACCACGGCATCGAAGCCCAAATCATCGCGCACGAAATCGAGCTTATGCGCGCCGGTGGTAATACCGACGGCCCGCGCGCCATGAATGCGCGCGATCTGCCCGACGACAGAGCCGACCGCCCCGCTGGCGGCCGCCACCACGACGGTCTCACCGGGTTTGGGCTTGCCGATATTCCGCATGCCGGCATAGGCGGTGAAGCCCGGCATGCCGAGGGCGCCGAGCGCCGAGGACAAGGAGGCCGCGCCCGGGTCGATCCGCCGCAGCCCGCTGCCGTCCGAGACCGCGAAGCGCTGCCAGCCGGAATAAGCGACGACGATATCGCCCTCGGCCCAATCCGGGTGACGGGACTGCACGACCTTGGCCACCGTGCCGCCGACCATCACCCCACCGATTTCGACCGGCTGCGCATAGGATTTCACCAATCCCATGCGCCCGCGCATATAGGGATCGAGCGACAGAAAGATCGTTTCCAGCAGCATTTCGCCCGCGCCGAGCGCTGGAACACTGACCTCCTCCAGCCGGAAATCGCTCGGCACCGGCCGGCCTTCGGGGCGTGCGGCCAGGACGACCCGCTGGTTTCGGATTTTAGACATGATCAAACCCCAGTATGACATTGATGGAAGGCGCCTCACATACGAAGCGTATGCAAACCACATGGAGACATACGGAACGTATGTCAATGTCGAAATCGCCCCAGCGGCGCGCGGATATGATCGCGGAGACGCGCGGCAAGCTGATCGCTGCCGGGCGACAGGCCTTTGCGACCAAAGGCTATGCGGCTGCGTCCATGGACGATCTCACGGCGGAAGCCGGGCTGACGCGCGGCGCGCTCTATCATCATTTCGGCGATAAGAAGGGGCTGCTGGAGGCCGTCATCGCGCAGATCGACGCCGAGATGGCGCGGCGCCTGCGCACTGTCATCGATGAAGCCGATACCGCCTGGGATGCCTTCATCGACGAATCCGTCGCCTGGATCGAAATGGCGCTGGAGCCTGAGATTCAGCGCATCGTCCTGCTCGACGGCCCCGCGGTGCTGGGCGATCCGTCCCGCTGGGCCAGCCAGATTTCCTGCGTCGACAGTACGGCCAATAGCCTCAGGCGCCTGATCGCGGAAGGCAAGGTCAAGCCGGTCGACCCGGACGTCGCCGCGCGCCTCGTCAATGGCGCGGCACTCAGCGCCGCGCTTTGGATCGCGAGTGCCGAAGATCCGCGTGCGGTCTCGGCCAAGGCGATCGAAAGCTTTCTCGCGCTGGCGTCAGGTTTGCTGAAGCAAGCCTGAGCGCTGCCTTTTTAACGATGCCCAGGAGAGCCGCCTTGACGCTGACCATCCGACCCGCCTTGCCCGCAGACGAAGCAAACACGACCGACCTTTGGAAAGCCTGCGGTCTGGTGGTGAGCTATAATGACCCGGGCGTGGATTTTCGCTTCGCCCTGGCCGGGGAAACCTCGGCGGTCCTGGTCGGCACCGATGCAGCGGGAGAGATCAACGGCAGCGTCATGGTCGGGCATGACGGCCATCGCGGCTGGCTTTACTACGTCGCGGCCGCACCACGCGCCCAAGGCCAAGGCATCGGCCGGCAGATGGTGCAGGCAGCCGAGGACTGGCTGCGCGATCGCGGCGTCTGGAAAGCGCAACTTCTGGTGCGGGACACCAATACCCAGGTTGTGTCCTTCTACGAGCATCTCGGTTTCGAGATCTCGCCCCGGGTCGTGCTGAGCAAAAAGCTGGGCTGAACGCGGCGCCGCCCCAAAACGAAAAAACCCCGCCTTTTGAGGGGCGGGGCATTTCAGACGATCAAGCGAAGGTCAGGTCAGCGGAACATCCGCGACCGTCGTGTCCTTCAGCACGCCGCGCGTCTCGATCCGGAAGATCCAGGTCGCGACGGCACCGAGCAGCGAGGCGACGATCAGCCCCATGAGCAGAGCCTGCGTGCCGATCGACTTCAGCAGGATCGGGAACAGGAAGGCCGTGGCGACCGCGCCGATCTTGGCGAAGGACGCCGCGAACCCTGCGCCATAGCCGCGAATGGCGGTCGGGAAGACCTCGCCCGCGAGCAGATAGGTCTGCGCATTCGGGCCCATATTGGTCATGAAGTTGAACAGCATGAAGCCAAGGAACAGCAGCGGCATGTCATGCCCGCCGCCGACCAGCGACAGAGCCGCCAGAGCCAGACCGGCGGCGCAGCCGATGAAGCCGACGATCTGCAGCTGAATGCGGCCCGCACGTTCCACCAGCAACACCGCCGCCAGAATGCCGACGATGAGCAGCACGTCGAGCATCATCGTGCCCTTGGCGGCGGTCAGCACCTTGTTGACGATGCCGGCCGTATCGGCCGTCGCGGCCGCCGTGCCGATGGTCGCCGCGAGGATGACCGGCGTGAAGATGCCGATGCCGTAGGTGCTGAGATCCTGCAGGAACCAGGGGATCGACGCGAGATAGGTCGCACGGCGATTTTGCTTGTTGAAGAGCACGCCCATGTGGCGCTTCGGCTCCTCACGCACGCCGCTATGCTCGGAGACATGCGGGTCATCCAGCTCAACCACTTTCGGGTATTGCGGCTCACGCTTCAGCAGCTTGTGCGTCTCGGCCTCGGCCTCTTTCAGGCGTCCGCGTGACACCAGCCAATGCGCGCTGTCGCAGACGAAGAAGCGGCCGGTGACGACGACGATCGCGGGAATGATCGCGGCGGCGAACATCCAGCGCCAGGCGTCAAGCTGCGGGTCGACGGACAGGATCAGAATGCCAAGGCCGGCGCCGCACATGGCACCGATCGCCTGGAAGGCGAAGGCACCCAGAACCAGGCCGCCACGGCCACGGCTGGGGACAGCCTCGGAAATGACCATATGCGCGGTCGGATAGTCGCAGCCGAGGGCAAGGCCGATGCCGAATAGGCAGACCGCCAGCATCGCGAAGCTCTGCGACAGCGTCATCGCGACCAGGAAGACGACGAACAGGATCATCTCGGCGATGAACATGGTCTTGCGGCCGAAGATATCGGCCATGCCGCCCAGCGCCGTGGCGCCGATCAGAATGCCGAACAGGGTCGCGGCCGTCACGATGCTGTTCTCGTAGGCGCCGAGATGGAAGGTCTTGTCGAGCAAAGGCAGCGCCACACCGGTCATGAAGACGACCAGGCCTTCGAAGAACTTGCCGGCAACCGCCAAGCTCCAGATACGCCACTGCATGCCGGTCAGCGGCAGTTTCGTGAGCTTGGTCCCATCGGGCCAAACCGGAATTTCGTCGATATAGTCTTGAACGGTTCGACCCGCTCGCTTCTTTGAAGTCGCCTGGCTCATTATACGCCTCATTATGCCGTCGCAGCATTCTAATGCCGCGCACGGAAGATTGACGTTATTTAATGATGACGTTTTCTGAGGCTTCAGCGGGCCAAATCGGCCAGGTCATCGCTGAATCCTGGCCTATGCAGCCGGGTTTTCGGCGCCGCCGCGTGCCGGCAGTGCCGCTGACACGACAACCGCCGTCAGACCCGGCGGCCTTGCCACTATTCATTCAACGAATAGATAACGCCAAAATCTGATAGGTTGGCGAATTGTTTCGGCCCGACCTTCGTGCCAGTATTTTAAGCAATTCATCCCGGAAGCCGAACATTACGGGATGACTGCTTAAATAGGAGGCATTATGAGCCGCATCATACGCGTTGCCGGCGCGCAAATGGGCCCGACCCAGAAAGCCGACAGCCGAGACCACACGATGGCGCGGCTGCTCCGTCTGCTGGAAGACGCCGCCGCCCAGGGCGCCAAGCTTGTGGTCTTCCCCGAACTGGCCCTCACCACCTTCTTCCCGCGCTGGCTGATCGCCGGCACCGAACTGGACGGCTATTTCGAGCACAGCATGCCGAATGCGGATGTGCAGCCGCTGTTTAACCGCGCGCGCGCCTTGGGCATCGGCTTCTACCTCGGCTATGCCGAGGCGACGCCTGAGGGCCAGCACTTCAACACCGCCATTCTGGTGCAACCGGATGGCTCCATTCTCGGTCAATACCGGAAGGTCCATCTGCCGGGCTCCGTCGAGCCCCGGCCCGGCGCGCTGTACCAGCAGCTGGAAAAGCGCTATTTCCAATATGGCGATCTGGGCTTCCCGGCCTTCCGCGCCGGCGAGGACTGGCACAAAGCCGTCACGGGTATGATGATCTGCAATGACCGCCGCTGGCCGGAATCCTGGCGCATGCTGGGCTTGCAGGGCGTGGAACTGGTCTGCCTCGGCTATAATTCGGCCGCCTATGACCCGAACGGCGGCAAGACCGAGGATGCGGTGCTCCGCACCTTCCACTCCACCCTCGTCGCTCAGGCCAATGCCTATATGAACGCCACCTGGGCCGTCGCTGTCGCCAAGGCGGGCGAGGAAGACGGATCGGGCCTCATCGGCGGGTCCTGCATCGTCGATCCCAACGGGCTTGTGGTCGCGCAGGCAAAGACGCTGGGCGACGAGATCATCATCGCCGATTGCGACCTCGACCTCTGCCGCCAGGGCAAGGACAAGATGTTCAATTTCGCGGCCCATCGCCGCCCCGCGCATTACGCCGCGATCACCGAACGCGCGGGCGTCATCGAGCCGTCATGATCCCTCATTCTTTGAAGCGGAGTACGCCCTTGTCTCGTCTCAGCATCCTGCTGCCTTGCCTCGCTGCCCTCTTGGCCTGGAAGACAGCGCAGGCTGCCGACCTGCCCGCCGCAATCCAAAGCGCCGGCAAGCTCAACCTGACCGTCAACGGCACCTATCCGCCGATGGAATCGCATGACGTGGCGACCAATAAGCTGGTCGGGCTCGATATCGATCTGGCCAATGCCATCGCCACCAAGCTCGGCGTGAAGATCGTCTGGAGCGACGTCGCCTTCGCTCAGCTTATCCCCGATCTGCAGACCGGCCGCGCCGATATGGTGATCAGCGGCCTGACGGACACCAAGGCCCGCGAAGCCAGTTTCGACTTCATCGATTACTTCAAGACCGGCCCGCAATTCTACGTGCAGACGTCGAGCACGGCGCAGCAGCCGAGCGACCTTTGCGGCAAGCATATCGGCACGGTGCGCAGCACGACCTTTCCGGCCGAGCTTGCCGCCTGGAGCCAGCAATATTGCGTCGGCGCCGGCAAGCCCGCGATGCAATATGTGCCGGCCGAGAATTCGCCGGACCTGCATACCCAGCTTATGGAAGGCCGGATTGACGGCGCCGTGCAGGGCAGCGAGACGCTGCCCTATCTGATCCAGACCTCGGGCGGCAAATACCGCACCCTGGGGACGAATTTCGCGACCGGCTATCAGGGCATCGCTTTCCGCAAGGATGAGACGCAGCTACGCGGCCTGGTGTTGCAGACGCTGCAGGGTCTGATCGCGGACGGCACCTATGCCGCCATCCTCAAGACTTACAACTTAAGCGGCAACGCGCTGACGACCCCGACGGTCAACGGCGCCACGCGATGACGACAGCGGGGCCAGTGCTGACGTCCGGCTTTCCTGACCTCACCGGCGTGCCGATGGCACGCCGCACGCATTGGGGACGCTGGACGGCGGCCTTGGCGATCATCCTGGTCCTGCTGGCCCTTGTCCGTGCCTTCGCCCATGGTCAGATCGACTGGCCGGTGGTCGGGCAGTTTCTGACGGTGCCGGTGATCCTGACCGGCATCGTCAATACGGTCATCATGTCGGTGCTGGCCATGGCGCTGGGCATCCTGCTCGGCGTCATCGTCGCGGTCATGCGGCTTTCGCCCAATCCGGTCCTGTCCTATTGCGCGGCCTTCTATGTCTGGCTGTTCCGCGGCACGCCGGTGATTTTGCAACTGCTGCTGTGGTTCAATCTCGCGCTCGTCTTCCCCACGATCGGCATTCCCGGTGTCTGGAGCGGTCGCGCGGTCGATATCATGACGCCCTTCCTATCCGCGCTGCTCGGCCTCGGCATCAATCAGGGTGCCTATACATCCGAGGTCATGCGCGCCGGCATTCTGTCCGTCGATGCCGGACAGCATGAGGCGGCGCAAGCCATCGGCATGGGCCGGTTGCGGGCACTACGCCGTATCATCCTGCCGCAGGCCATGCGCGTCGTCATTCCGCCGCTCGGCAACGAATTCATCGGCATGATCAAGACGACCTCGCTGGCGAGCGTCATTCAGTATCCCGAGATTCTGCATAATGCCGAGAATATCTATTACGCGAATTCCCGCGTGATCGAACTGCTGATCGTCGCCGGCTTCTGGTATCTGCTTGTCGTGTCCATCCTCTCGCCGCTGCAGCATCTGCTGGAGAAGCGCTTCGCGCGCGGAACGCAGGTGATGACAAGATGAGCAAGCCGCTTCTCGCCATTCGCGATGTCACCAAAACCTTCGGCCTCTATCAGGCGCTGCGTGGCGTCTCGCTCGATGTCTTTCAGGGCAAGGTGCTTTGCCTGATCGGCGGATCCGGTTCCGGCAAGACCACCCTGCTCCGCTGCGTCAACCAGATCATCCAGCCCGATAGCGGCGGTATCTGGCTGGAGGACGACTTGCTCGGCCGCCGACATGAGGGCGGCAAGCTGCATCGCCTGCCGGAGCGCGAAATCGCGCGCCAGCGCCTGAAGACAGGCATGGTCTTCCAACGGTTCAATCTGTTTCCGCATCTGACGGCGCTCGGCAATGTCATGGAAGGCCCGGTTCAGGTGCAGGGTCGCGACAAGGCGTCCGCGCGCAAGGACGCCATGGAGCTGCTGAGCCGCGTCGGCCTCGCCGACAAGGCCGGCAATTACCCGTCCCAGCTTTCGGGCGGCCAGCAGCAGCGCGTCGCCATCGCGCGCGCGCTCGCCATGCGACCGAAGCTGATGCTGTTCGATGAGCCGACAAGCGCGCTGGACCCGGAACTGGTCGGTGAGGTTCTAGCGGTGATGCGCGAATTGGCGCGGAGCGGCATGACCATGATGGTGGTGACGCATGAGCTGGGCTTCGCGCGCGAAGTGGCGGACAGCGTCGCTTTCATGGATAGCGGCAGCATCGTGGAATACGGGCCGCCAGCCCAGATTTTAGGTGCGCCGACGGAAAAGCGCACAAGGGATTTTCTCTCCGCCGTCATCATCTGAATAAATGAGGGTCTATTTGATGAGACATCTTCTGGCCTTGGCCCTGCTGATCGGGCTTCCCCTGGGAACGGCCGCGGCCGCAACCCCTGCTTTGCCGCCGGCGATTGCGGCCAAAGGCAGCCTGACGGTCGCGATCATCCCGAACTATCCGCCGATGGAATTCCGCGACCCGGCGACGAATGCGCTGGAAGGCTTCGACGTCGATCTGGGTGAAGCGCTGGGCAAAAAACTCGGCCTCAAGATCGACTGGCAGGAGACGAGTTTCGATCAGATGCTGCCGTCGCTGACCACGGGGCGCGTGGATGCGGTGCTGTCCGGCATGGGCGATCTGGCGACCCGCCATGCGGTCGCGCATTTCGTGGATTATCTGCGGTCCGGCCCGCAATTCTTCGTCCTCACCGCCAATGCCGCAAAATACCCGACCATCGATGCCGTCTGCGGCAAGCATGTGGGCGCCAGCAGCCGCACCTCCTTCCCCAAGGAGATCGCGGCCTGGAGCGTCGCGCATTGCGGCAGCACCCCGGTCATGTTCGTCGGCACCAATGGCTCGGCCGATGCCCGCACCCAGCTGAAGGAAGGGCGTATCGATGTCGCGGTGCAGGGCGGTGAGACCTTGCCCTATATCATGAAGCAGGAACCGGGTGCTTATGCCCTGGTCGGGACGCCGATCCTGTACCAGTTCACCGGTCTGGCGGTCGCGCATGATGACCTGACCCTGGGCACCGCGATTGCGGGCGCGCTCGGCGCGATGATCGCGGACGGCAGCTACCAGGCTTTGACGGCGAAATGGGGTCTCGGCCCCGATGGTGTTGATAAGGTGACGATCGATGCAGGACAGTAACTCCCTCGCGCGGATTCCGCTGCAGCCGGCCAATATGGCGCCGCCGGCACCGGAATTTCCTTGGCCCGCGCCTTTCACCAGCGCCATGTTCCTGTCCTTCGACGTCGATGCGGAATCCGCCTGGACGGCCAAGAACGCCCAGCATGCCGAGCGTCTGGTGACGATGAGCTATGGCGGGTTCGAGGCGCGCGTCGGCACGCCGAAACTGCTGGACATGCTGCGCCAGCTGGATCTGCGCGCGACCTTTTTCATCACCGGCTGGTCTGTCGAGGCGCATCCTGCCATGGCCGAGAGCATCCTGGCCGCCGGGCATGAGATCGGGCATCACGGCTATTACCATCTGATGCCCGACCCGGACGAACCCTTCCTTCAGGAAGAGCTTGAGCGCGGCTTCGAGGTTCTGAAGCGCCGCCTGGGCGTGGTGCCGACCGGCTATCGCGCGCCGTCCGGCGAATTCACCGAGGAGTTGCGCCAGTCTTTGGTGCGCCACGGCATCACCTATAGCAGTTCCTTCCGCGACGATGTGCGCCCCTACCGCCATCTGCTGGCCGATGGCACGCGTGGGACGATCGAACTGCCGGTGACGGCCAGCTATGACGACTGGATGCACGGGCTTTCCACCCGCTTCAGCGCCCGCTCCATTTTCCCGAAGGAGCATGTGCTGTCGATGTGGAAGGATGAGCTGGATGAGACGCGCGATTGGGGTGCGATGGTCACCACCGTCTTGCATCCGCAATGCAGCGGCCGCCCGATGCGCCTGCGCCTGTTGCGCGACTTCCTGACCTATACCAAGAATTGCGGGGATGTGTGGATCGCGACGGGCGAAGAGATCGCGGCCAACTACATCCATCACGAAACCGCTGGGGCCTGACCAAGATGATGAAGCGACTTGTTGCGGCAGTCTCCCTCGCTTTGATGGCGGCGGCCCCGGCGCCGAAGCAGATCACGGTCGGCGTCTATCCGTCCTATCCGCCGCTCGACATGAAGGACCCGGCCACCGGCACCTTGCGCGGCTTCGATGTCAGCCTGGGTCAGGCGCTGGCGCAGCGCATGGGCAGCACCATGGTCTTGCAGGAGACGAGTTTCGCGCAGTTCATTGCCTCGGTCGAAACCGGCCGGATCGACCTCTTCTTCAACGGCATGAACGACACGCCGGCCCGCGAGAAGACGATCAGCTTCGTGGACTACCTGCGGTCGGGCACGCAGTTCATGGTCCGCGCGGCGGATGCCAAAACCTACAGCACGCCGGAGGATCTGTGCGGCAAGACGGTTGCGGGCAGCCGCTCCACCACCCTGCCGCAGCAGATCGCGGATTGGAGCGCGACCCATTGCGTCGCTTCCGGCAAGCCCGGCATCAGGTTCCTCGATGCCGACAATAATATCGACGCGCGACTGCAACTGAAACAGGGCCGCGCGGATGCCATGGTGCAGGACAGCCTGACCATTCCTTACGTCCAATCGCAGGAGGTCAGTGTCTACGCGACCCTCGGCCAGCCCTTCGATACCACGGTGATGGGTATCGGCGTCGGCAAGTCCGCGACCGCTCTGCAGATCGCTTTGCAAAAGGCTTTGCAGAGCATGATGGATGACGGCAGCTACAAGTCCCTTGTCCAGACATCCGGCCTGCCGGCCAATGCCGCGATTGCCAAGGCAACCATCGATCAGGCGGAATAAGGCATGTCCCGGCGCGCGCGCATTCTGGTCATCAACCCGAATTCCTCCGTCGCGGTAACGGAGGCGATCGACACCGCCCTCACCCCGTTGCGGCTGAGCGCGGGGCCGGAGATTGTGGTCGCGCGTCTGGAGCAAGGCCCGATCGGCATCGCCAGCCAGCGTGACGCCGACAGCGTCATTCTTCCGCTCGCCGACTGGGTGAAACGGGATGACGCGGATGCTTTCGTCCTCGCCTGTTTCAGTGACCCGGGCCTGCATACTGTCCGCGAGGCGGCCGGCGGCAGGCCGGTGATGGGTATCGCGGAATGGGGCCTGCTGCGCGCGCTGACGATGGGTGAGCGTTTCGGCATCATTGCGCTATCCCCCGCCAGCATCCGCCGCCAGCAGCGCTATGTGCGGCAGATGGGTATCGACGGGCGTTATGCCGGCAGCACCGCCGTCGACGCCATGGCAGCGGATACCGCAAGCCCCGCGATGCGGGACCGGCTGATCGCGGCAGGCGCCTGTCTGGTGCGGGAGCGTGGTGCCGACGTCGTCGTGCTCGGCTGCGCCGGCATGGCCTCTCACCGGCGCGCGGTGGAGGAGGCCATCAGGCGCCCGGTTGTGGAGCCAACGCAACAGGCGGTGGCCGTCGCCATCTCCGCCCTATTGCTGAAGGACAGTTGAGATATGACGACGACAGCGGTTTTCGGCAGTTACGTTCTGACGCGCTCCGAAGGCGTGCAGCAGGTGCTGCGCGACCATTGGGTGCTTCTGGAAGGCCGCAAGATCGCGGCGGTGACGCCAAGCAAGCCGGCCGCCGATATCGTGCTGGACAGGCCGGATCGCTTCGTCCTGCCCGGCCTGCTCAACCTGCATAACCATTGCTTCAGCGAGGCTGTGGCGCGCACCCATACGGAAGACGGCAATGGTCGCCGCAACAACCAGAGCGTCATCTATACGGTGCTGCTGCCGCTGACGCGCGCCGGGCTCGATATTCTCACGCCGCACGAGCGAATGGCCATCGCAAGGCTCGGCATTCTGCAATTGCTCAAGGGCGGCGCCACGACGGTGATGGAGCCTTTCCGCAACGGCATCCCCGAAATGTTCGACGCTGCCGCGGAGATGGGCATCCGCTTCTATGGCGCGCCCTATCTGTTCTCGACCAGCAATGCCAAGGCCGGCGCCGACGGATCGGTTCAATATCACGGCGATGACGGCGCGGCTGATCTGGCAACCTGGCGCGGGCTGTACGATCGCTGGCAGGGACAGGCCGACGGCCGCATCGGCCTGGCCATGAGCCCGCATGCGACCGATACCTGCGGCCCCGATCTTCTGCGGGCTTGTGCGGCCGAGGCCCGCGCGCTGGGCGTGCCGATCACCACGCATCTGGCGCAAAGCACGGGTGAGGTGGAGACCATCGCTGCGCGCTATGACGGTCGCACGCCCGCCGAATATCTCGATTGGCTCGGCCTGCTGGCGCCGGATCTGCTCGCCGCCCATTGCATCGCCAGCAGCGATGACGACCTGCGGCTGATGGCCGCGCGCGGGGCGACGGTTCTGAACTGCCCGCGTGTCTTCGCCCGCAGCGGCAAGCCAGCGGTCTTCTCTCGTTTCGTGGAACATGGCGTGCGGACCCTGGTCGGCACGGATGGCTACAACATGGATCTGCTTGGTGAGATCAACGCCGCCAGCATGATCTCGAAGGTCATATCCGGAAATCCCGAGGCCGCGCCGGCACCGATGCTGATCGACGCGGTGACGGCGACGGCCGCCGCCGCCATCCATCGGCCGGATCTGGGCGAGATCCGCGTCGGTGCCACCAGCGATCTGACCTTGGTCGATCTGTCGCACCCGCATCTGCAGCCGCTGTCGGACCCGCGACGTGGGCTGGTGGCCCTCGCCAACCGCGCCAATATCGATGCGGTGATCGTGGACGGTCAGCTTCTCGTCTCCCAAGGCCAATATACCGGAGCCCCGGAAACTGAGATCGTCGCGGCTGGCCGGGCGGCCATTCAGCGCATCTGGGATCTGCCGGAAGCCCAGGCCGCCTTTGCCGGCTGACGGGCCGTATCCCTCGCCAGCGATCATCACTTCGCCTAACAGTTTCAAGGGAAGCTATTCGCCGGGGTGATGATGACCTTGCGTCAATTGGAAATTCTGCGCGCCCTTGTGCTGCACCGAACCACGGTCGCCGCCGCGCAGGATCTGGGCCTGTCCCAGCCTGCCATCAGTAACGCCCTGAAAGCGATGGAGACGCAGGCCGGTTTCGCGCTGTTCGAGCGGGTGAACAACCGCCTGCATCCGACCCCTGAGGGCATGACGCTGTTTCGGGAATCCGAAGCCATCTTCTCGCTCCATGCCAGGTTGGAGGGTCGGCTGCGCGACTTGCGCGATAGCCGGTCCGGTCAGCTGCGCATCGTCGCGACCCCGCCCGTCGCCTCGGGCATCATTCCGCCAGCGCTGAAGCAACTGCTCCATACGCGACCGCGTCTGCAGGTCTTTTTCGATGTCCGTCGGTTCGAAGGCGTCGTCGAAGCCGTGCTGAGCCATGTCGCTGAGCTTGGCTTCGTGCTTGGCTTTTCCGGGCAGCCTGGTCTCGGCTCGGAAGTGCTGCATGCGGGGGAGATGGTCTGCGTCTGCCCGCCGGGCCATCCGTTGAGCCAGCTGTCGGAGGTGTCACCCGCCGATCTGACGGACTATCCCTTGATCGGGCTGGAGCGCGGCACCCGATTGGGGGACGCATTGCGCCGCAGCTTCCACAGCGTCGATGTCACGTTTCGTCCGAGCGTGGAGGTGCGTTATTGCAATACCGCCTGCACCCTGGCGGCGAGCGGCGTGGGCGTCGCGATCGTCGATCCCTTCTCCGCGCATCAAGGCGATAATAGGCAATTGGCGATCCGCCCCTTCCGTCCGGTGACACCGGTGAAGGCGCATGTCTTATGGTCGGAAGCGAGGCCGCTCTCCCGCACCTGCCAGACCTTCATCCGGGAAGTCAGGCAAGCGGCCAGAACTGACGGCCTATTGGATTGAAAGAGGGAAGACGCCGCGGACAGGAAGACAGATTGGTTAATGTCAAGCACGTTGTCTGCCTGCGCCGATAGAAGGCCGGCGGCTTACTTAGCCAGTGGCGCCGCCGCAGCTAGTTTAGACCTATCGATCTAGACTTATCTGTCAATTAGATTAGTCCATCATTAAGGCAATAATTTTTTTGTGCGAAAACTATGGAGAGTTTTCCTCTAAAAAACGGCAATCCTTCAATGTAAATTTTTTGAGACTTGCCGATTGATGAGCAGACCCCCTCCTGGCTTCCGCCTTCGGAGGGGAATCACCTCAAAAAGCGTCGCGCTGGCGCCCGCCGATGGCACCAGCCACGCAAGCAATGAAGGCGCCGATCAGCATCGAAAAGAAGGTATAGGCCGCAAAGGACCCCGCCGCTTTGCGCGCTGCATTGGCGACCTGCTTCGCCTTCGCGATCATCTGGTTTTCGTCAATGATCGCCTGATCGACTCTGGCCGAGGCATCGGCCTGGGCCAAACCCGTCTGCGCTTCGACAAGTTGGACGAGATAATCATGATCCGGCTGGCTCACCGAACCGACCGCCGCCGTCGCCAGAATACGGCCGGCTTCCGCCTTGGCCTGCGGGTTGCTGGTCTGGGCGGAATTCCGGCTCGGCCGAAAAAGCTTATCGAGGTCGTAACCGGTCGGCGCACCAGGCTGTGCGGCGATCGAGGCGGATCCCGCATCGACGGAAGCCGTGACCGCGGCAGCCGCTTTGGCAAATGAGCCCGCGAAGGACCCGATGCCCGAGGCGACGAGGCCCAGGATGAACAGAGCGGTAACCGCCCAGGCAACGAAGCCCGATGCCGTATCCCTGAACGTTACTTCGTCGCGATGAATATCGGGCAGTGCCGGGCGTAAGCGCCCCGCCAGATAACCGCCGAAGAACGACGCGACCCATTGCACGATGATCAGCCAGATCGCGGCCACCACGGTAAATGTCACCGGCGATGGATTGTCGCTGGAAACCGGAGAAATCCAGGCGAGACCAAAGGCCGAGCCCGCCGCCGTCAACATGACAGTCACGGCCGTCGCTACCACCGCGCCACCGAAAACCGCGCCCCAGGACAGACCCGGGCGTGCGGCAAGCCGGAGCCCAGGTTCGGTGCTTGTGAAAGACATGACCGCTCCTAATGCCAAAGCAGAAGAAGAATCAGAATAATCGGGATGGGAACGCCCAAAAGCCAAAGAAGAATGGGCATCGCTTCCTCCTGTTGTTTGTCGTCAGAAGGTGGGATGCGCGCTTCGCATTCCTAGATGTCCTTGGGGGCGATACCATTCCCGAGCGCGTGATCGCGGAAGGCACGAAACCTGCTAGGAAATCGGCGTCGAGGCGCTGCCGTCAGGCTTAATCCTCGAAACCGTTCACTACCAGGATGAGCCGTGATGGATTTGAATAGCCTAACTTTCGATAGCGCAGAGATGCTGCAGCGCCTGAAACCCTGGATTCTGTGCGAAAGCCCGACCCATGATCCGGCCGCCGTCGGTCGCATGATGGATCTGGCGGCCTGGGAATTGGTGGGTAGCGGCGCCCGCGTCGAGCGCATTCCGGGCCGCATGGGTTTCGGGGATTGCATCCGCGCAAGCTTTCCCCATCCGAAAGCCGGCACGCCCGGCATCCTGATCATGGCGCATCTCGACACCGTCCATCCTATCGGCACGCTGGCTGACCTGCCCTTTCGGGAAGAGGCCGGACAATGCTTCGGCCCCGGCATCTGGGACATGAAGGGCGGCACTTTCGCGGCATTGGAGGCCGTGCGCACCCTGGCCGCCGCCGGGCTGCAAAGCCCCCTGCCCGTCACCCTGCTGCTGACGAGCGACGAGGAAGTCGGTAGCCCCTCGACCCGCGATCTGATCGAGGCGGAAGGACGGCGCCATCGCTATATTCTGGTGCCGGAGCCCGCGACGCAGGACCGTGGCGTCATCACCGGCCGCTATGCCATCGCCCGCTTCCACCTGGAAAGCCGCGGCCGGCCCAGCCATGCCGGTGCCACGCTCGCCGAAGGCCGCTCGGCCATTCGGGAAATGGCCAAGCAGATCCTGGCGATCGAGGAGATGACGACGCCCGACTGCACCTTTAGCGTCGGCGTCGTGCATGGCGGCCAATGGGTCAATTGCGTGGCGACGACCTGTGTCGGCGAAGCGCTGAGCATGGCCAAGCGCCAGGCCGATCTGGATGCCGGCGTGGCAAAGATGCTGGCACTGACGGGCAGCACGCCCGAGACGCGCTTCACCGCCACCCGCACCGTCACCCGCCCGGTCTGGGAGCCGAACAATGCCTGCATGGCCCTGTATGAGACGGCGCAAACGGTGGCCGCGCGCCTCGGCCTCACGCTGCCGCATCACAGCGCCGGCGGCGGGTCCGACGCCAATTTCACCGGCGCCCTGGGCCTCGCCAGCCTGGACGGGCTCGGCCTTGTCGGCGGCGGCGGTCATACTCTGACCGAACATGTCGAGATCGCGAGCCTGGCCGAACGCGCGCGGCTGATGGCGGGGCTGCTGCTTGAACTGAGCTGATCTGTCATCCACCGGGTATCGCTGATGACACAACGATACCCGGTCGGCCCGCGACGCAGATGCTACTTCTTGGGCGTCGTGGTCGCTGGTGTGGTCGTGGTTTCCGTATCCTCGGCCTCGCTCGTCTGCGGCGGCACGGCCGGCGAATGGAAGCCGGAGGAATGGTCGTAGTCGGTACCGTTGACCGGCTGCATCGTCGCTTCCGGCTGACGGAGGCAACCACGGAAGATGGGGTCGCAGACGCCGTCGCTGCCGATTGTCATATCATTGGGTCCGGTATAATGGACCTCAGTGACTTTATTGTGAACGACACGGACATCCGCGATACAACCGGTGCCCGATCCGCCCAAGGACACGCCGCCCAAAGTGAGCGGCAGAGTGACGTTAAAGCCCCCCGTCGCCGCCGGATTGTATAGATAGGTGTCGACATGCGCGACATCATTGATCTTGGTTGATTTGGCTGCCGGCCCTGCGCAGGAGAGAAGATCGGCGGAACTCATCCCGATCATACTGATCTGCGCCAGATGCGCGTCACGGGACGCCCCATAGCCACATCCGGTCAACGCGAGGGTCGCGAGCACAATAGCGTTCCGACGCATGTCACCTCCTGACGAATTTGTGCTCGTCATGTGCGTGCGACAGGCCGCAGCGTAACCCGCGACGCATGGAAAAACTGCCATCTCAGCCTCAACAGGCCGTGAGGGGATCTTGGCGGAAGCCGCACCCGTTCCGCGCAGGACCTTGCGAATGTCTTCCGTTTGTCACGCGAAAATGCGCGGAAGCGTTGGACAAAACTGGGACGATCTGGCTCAAAACACGGGCTTTTCGAATCACCGCTACGTGGGTCGAAGGCAGCGGCGCCCAAGTTTGGAGTGGTCTGGCGAATGACGTTCACCCTTTGCGCCGCGGCTTTCTGTCTGGTGGCGACGGCCCTCAATCTCGGCGGCCTGGCCATCGCCGCCGTGCGACTGCGCCCGCGCGGTAAGCCGCGGCCGACACCCGCCGATGCGCCGGCCGTGACCATCATCCGGCCGCTCTGCCGCATCAATAATTACGAGCGGGAGACGCTCGCCTCCACCTTCATGCTCGATTACCCAAGCTATGACATCATCTTCTGCCTGGAAGACGGCAATGATCCAGTGGCCGGGCTGGTCTACAACCTCATGGAAAAATTCCCGGAGGTTCGGGCCCAATTGCTGATCGGGCAGGAACGGCGCACCAAAAACCCCAAGCTCAATAATTGCCTGAAGGGCTGGGACGCAGCCGAAAACCCCTGGATCATCATGGCGGACAGCAATGTGCTGATGCCGTCCGACTATATCCAGCAGATGATGGGCCGCTGGACGGAGAAGACCGGCCTGGTTTGTTCCATGCCCATCGGCACTCGCCCCGATAATTTCTGGGCCGAGATCGAATGCGCCTTCCTCAATACCTTTCAGGCGCGTTGGCAATATGTCGGCGAGAGCCTGGGCCAAGGCTTCGCCCAGGGCAAATCCATGCTGATGCGCCGCGATATCGTGGAGGCCGGCGGCGGCTTGCTGAAGACGCTGGGCGCTGAAATCGCCGAGGATGCGGCCTTCACCAAGCTGGTGCGCCAGTCGGGGCTGCATGTGCATCTGGTCAATGCGCCCTTCGCCCAGCCACTGGGCGCACGCACCGGTCAGGAAGTCTGGTCCCGTCAGGCGCGCTGGGCGATGCTGCGCCGCAAGACCTTTCCGCTGATGTACTTGCCCGAATTGGTGACCGGCGGTTTCTTCCCCATCGTCGCCGGCATCTATGCCGCCTGGGACGCGAATGTGAACGTCGCGGTGGTGGCCGCGGTTCTGGCCGCGCTGTGGTTCGGGTCCGAGGCTTTGCTGGCCCGCATCGCCGGCTGGCACTTCTCCTCCCGCATGCTGCTGGCCTGCGCACTGCGGGATTTCCTGCTGCCGCCGCTTTGGGTCGTGGCCTGGCTGCAACAGGATTACGTCTGGCGCGGCAATACGGTGAATGTGAAACAGGTGGTGGCGGAAGAACTGGAATAGTCCAGCCCGTCTCCCTGCGAAGGGCTTGCTTATAGCGCAAGCCTGTGGATGGCTCGGCTTCCTATAGGGAGCGAACCATGTCCTTCGATCACTGGCTGGCCTTTGTGGCGGCCTCGGCCGTGCTGCTGGCAATCCCCGGGCCGACCGTGCTGCTGATAATCTCCTACGCGCTCGGCCATGGCCGCAAGCCGGCGGCGGCCATCGTCGCCGGCGTCGCACTCGGCGATCTGACGGCCATGACCGCCTCCATGCTCGGTCTCGGTGCCGTGCTGGCGACCTCGGCCGTCATCTTCACCGCGCTGCGGTGGATTGGCGGCGCCTATCTGATCTATCTCGGCATCAAGCTGTGGCGCGCGCCGGTGCAAAGCGCGGCGCTGGCGGATAGCCCGAAAGCCAATCCTCTCCGCATGCTGGCGCATTCCTATGCAGTGACCGCGTTGAACCCGAAGAGCATCATCTTCTTCGTCGCTTTCGTGCCGCAGTTTCTCCAGGCAAGCCGCCCCTTCCTGCATCAGGTCGTTATTCTGGAGGCGACTTTTGTGACCTTGGCGACCTTGAATGCCGCGATGTTCGCCCTTCTGGCGGCAGCCGCGCGGGAGAGGCTGCGCGCGCCACGCGTGCAGCGCGCCGTCAACCGCACCGGCGGATCACTGCTCATCGGGGCCGGGCTTTTCGCTGCCGGATGGCGCCGCGCGACCGGCTGATGTGCTAAGGCATCGCCGATGACGATGACCGGCGGAGGATTTGGCGTGAAATATCTGGCAGCGGCGCTGGCGCTTGGCCTTGTGTTCAGCGGCACGGTGGCAAAGGCGCAGACCCGTATCGGCGGGGTCGATACAACCTTCCGCTTCCTCGGCTCCAATGATCGGGTGGTGATCGATCGCTATGACGATCCAGACGTGCCCAACGTCTCCTGCTACGTCTCCCGCGCCGAAACCGGCGGCGTGAAGGGCAGCCTGGGCCTGGCCGAGGACCCGTCGCGCTTCTCCATCGCCTGCCGGGCCGTGGGGCCGGTTTCCTGGCCGACCAACCTGCCCAAGAAGCAGCGCATCTTCACAAGCTCCCTCTCCGTCTTCTTCAAGACGCTGGAAGTCTACCGGCTGCTGGACGCGGACAAAAAGGTGATCCTCTATGTCGTCATCAGCAGCCGGTTGAAAGACGGCAGCCCCTATAACTCCATCACGGCGGTACCGACCGGGCCTACGCCTTAACCGTCAGAACCTTGCGGAGCGATGCCTCGATCTGGCCACCGCAATAGGCATCGCCGTAGTCTTTGCGGGCGCGGGTAGCGAGCTTCGCCAAAGGCGGCAAAGCGCTGACCCGCTGCGCCAGACCGGCGGTTTTTGGCGCCGTTTCGTCCAATAGCGCGCCGATGGTCGGGAAGCGCTCGGTCATGGTCGACCACAACACGGCCGTCACGACATCGGCGATACCGGGCTTGTCGCCACCGAGCAGAAAGCCGCTTTCCGCGGTCAGACCGTGGCGGCTACCGGTTTCCTCCCAAAAGGACATCCATTTCGTCAGGCGCGGCACAAAGTCATGCCAGCGCTTTTCGGTCCACATCTCGCGCCCGCCATCGAGCGTGATCTCATCGATCACGTCATTCGCGTCATGGACGATCTTCATGGTCATGGCCCGCAGCGCCGGTGTTTTCGGCAGCAGGTCCAGCGTTTCCCCCAGATAGAGGATGATCGCCGGCATCTGGGCGATGGCGACATCCGCTGCCTTGTCGATCAGCAACGGCGGCCCCATGAAGGGCACCGGCATTTCAGTCACCGGCTTGCCCATCAGCGTCACGATCGCCTCGTCACCGCCTTCCCGCCAGGTCTTGCCGGCATGGGTCAGAACGGCCCGCACGAACTGACCGCGGAACGGCACGGACCAGTAATAGAGATCGTAATCGGACATCTCAGGTCTTTCCCCGCAAAGAATGGCAGCCGATCCGTTAGATTATGCCGCCTCGCCAGCATTCCAACCCAGGGAACGCAAGGTCCAGCGCCCGGCATGGGCCTGCAGGCGCGCGAAGCACAGCGGCTCGACGTCGATCCGCCAGAAGGATTTCGGATCGGCCTCCAGTACCGAGATCAGAACAGCGCGGATAACGGCCGCATGGGTGATAGCGACAAAGCGTCCGTCCTGTCCCTGCAGCCCCGCGAGCCAGGACGCCACGCGCGCCAGAAGGTCCAGGACCGATTCGCCACTGTGCGGCGCGGCGGCAGGGTCTGCCGTCCATCGTGCAAGCCCTTCCGGTTCCGCCGCGGCCACCTCGGCCAAGGCGCGGCCAGCCCAGGCGCCAAGGTCGATATCCGCCAAGGCCGGTTCCATCTGCGCGACCAGCCCCAGGACCTGCGCCGTCTGCCGCGTCCGCAGCGACGGGGCAGTCCAGGCGCCATCGACCCGGCCCAAAGAGCCGGCCAAAGCCTGGGCTTTTTGCCATCCTTGCGGCTCCAGCCCCTCGTCCAAGGGGAAAGACGCCTGGCGTGTGGCGGTGCTTGCCGCATGGGCGATCAGGGTCAGGCGAAGGCTCATCGTTGCTAATCCGTTTGACAGCCGGTCGGCCGGCCCCTAGCACTGGTAACAGTCATGGTTCGGAAGCCGGTGAAAGCCCGGCACGGTCGCGCCACTGTAATCGGAAGCCGAATGCTTCGTCTTCCGAAAGTCAGACCCGGTCATGGCTCACATCAATCCGTCGGGACGCTGGATCCCTGGGAGTAAAAGCTTTGTCCGATCGCATTATCGGCCCCGATTCCGTTTCGGCACCGATTCCCGTGCGCGAGATCCTGCCCTGGATCATCTTCGGCCTAGTGATGATGCTGGCGATTTATTTCGTCGGCGCCGAGGAAGGGGCCACTTCCATCATCAAGGGCATGTATGTGCATGAATGGGTGCATGACAGCCGTCATCTGCTTGGTTTCCCCTGCCACTGACGGGGAGCACCAATCATGGTCAGATCTCTTCTCATTCGCGGCATGCTGGTCGGCTTTGTCGCGGGATTGCTGGTCTTCGGCTTCGCCAAGGTCTTCGGTGAACCGCAGGTCGATCACGCCATCGCCTTCGAGACGGCGATGGACGATGCCAAAATGAAGGCTGACGCCGCGAAGGGCATTCATGACATGCCCGAGCCGGAACTCGTCAGCCGCCCGATGCAGGCGAGCTTCGGCCTGCTGACCGGCGTGATGGTCTATTCGACGGCCTTCGGCGGTCTGTTCGCGCTGGTTTTCGCCTTCGCCAATGGACGCGCCACCAACCTGGGGCCGCGTGCCGTCTCCGCCCTGCTGGCGCTGACCGGTTTCATCGCCTTCTATATGGTGCCGAACCTCAAATACCCGGCCAATCCGCCTTCGGTCGGACATCCGGATAGCATCACCATCCGCACGGAACTCTACTTCGCGATGATGGCACTTTCGATCGCGGCCATGGCTGTGGCGGCGGTGCTGCGCAAACGGTTGGCGCCCAAGCTGGGCGCCTGGGAAGCCGCGCTGATCGGCGCAGCTTTCTACGTCATCGCTGTATTGGTGGTAGCCGCCATCCTGCCGCCGATCAACGAAGTGCCGTCGGATTTCCCGGCGGTCGTTCTCTGGCACTTCCGCATCGATAGCCTGACGATGCAGGCGATCATGTGGGCGGTTCTCGGCCTTGGCTTCGGCGCGCTGACGGAACGCAGCTTCTTGGCCAAGGGTCTCTATCATCCACGCCTGACCCCGAAGCTCGTCTGGCGGTAATCGCCAAACGCGAAACGGATGAAAGGCCCCGGCATGCCGGGGCCTTTTCTGTAAACAGGTCAGCGATTGCCGAAGCGCGCAGCCGCCGAGACCAGGGCCTGAGCAGCCTCGGGCGCGGAGGCATAGGAGGTCACCAGGCGGATCGCGACCTCACCCGGCGCTGTGTCGGCGTGCCAGCGATAGAAGCCGAACCCCTCCCCCTCCAACGCCGCGACGACGCCTTCCGGCAACACGACAAAGGCCTCGTTCGCCTGAACCTCATGCAGCAGCCGGACACCCGGAATAGCCGCCAGACCATGTGCGAAAATCTGCGCGACCGCATTGGCGTGGCGGGCATTCCGCAACCAGAGATCATCCTTCAGATAGGCCAGCAGCTGCGCGCTCATGAAACGCTGCTTGGACCAGAGATGGGCAGCCCGCTTGCGCCGTTCGGCAAAGCCGCGTGCCTGCGCCGGGTTGAAGAAAATCACCGCCTCCGCCGCCATCGCACCGTTCTTGGTTGCCCCGAAGGAGAGCGAGGTCATGCCCGCCTTCCAGGTCATCTCGGCCGGCGAGCAGCCGATATGGACCAAGGCATTGGCGAAACGCGCGCCATCCATATGCAGGCCGAGCTTATGGCTGGCAGCCACATCGCCGATGGCGCGCAACTGGTCCAGCCCGTAGACCGCGCCCCATTCGGTGGATTGCGTGATGCTGACGGCATGCGGCTGCACGACATGCACGCCGTGTTCCCGCGCCGCCTGGACGCGGGCCGTAATCTGCGCCGGGCTCAACCGGCTGTCGGGGGACGGCACCGAGAGCAGCTTGGCGCCGCCGCTGAAAAACTCCGGCGCGCCGCACTCGTCAGTATTGATATGGGCGTCCTCGGTGCAGATGATCCCGCCATAGGGCGGCACCATGGTGCTGACGGCCAGCGCATTGGCCGCCGTGCCGGTCGCGACCGGAAAAGCGATCAGATCGGGTTTCTCGAAGATGCGGCGCAGATCCTGCGTCAGCGCCTCGGTCCAGGGATCTTCGCCGTAGGAGGAGATATTGCCCTGATTGGCCTGGCCCATGGCGGCCAGGATTTCGGGCGCGACCGGCGCCACGTTGTCACTGCAAAAATTCCAGTCGCTCTTGCCGACAGTCGCCACGCGATCTCACTCCAACCAGTCTGACCGATAAATCGTCCAAACAGCCTGCCACGAGCCGGTCGTTTTCCCAAATTCGCATGACCGGCGCCGCGCTTTATGCGACAAGAATTCCAAAAATCCGGAGGAATGGAATTTTGGATAAGAAATCACTCGGCATCGGCCTCGTCGGCTCGGGCTTCATGGGGCGCACGCATGCGCTGGGCTTGGCCAGCGTCGGCCGGATTTTCGATCTGCCCTTGGTGCCGAAGCTGGAACTTCTGGCCGATGCGACGCGGCCCTTGGCCGAGGCTGCGGCCGCGCGCTTCGGTTTTGCCCGCGCAACCGACGATTGGCAGGCGCTGGTCGCGGACCCTGCCGTCGATGTCGTCGATATCACAGCGCCCAATAAGCTGCATGCGCCGATCGCTCTGGCCGCACTGGCTTTGGGCAAGCCGGTCTATTGCGAAAAGCCCTTGGCGCCGACCGCCGAGGACGCGCGGGTTATGGCGGAAGCCGCCGAGCGTGCCGGCGTCGTGACGCAGGTCGGCTTCAACTATATCTGCAACCCCATGCTGGTTCTGGCGCGGGAGATGATCGCTTCCGGCGAATTGGGTCAGGTCTGGGGCTTTCGCGGCATCCATGCCGAGGATTTCATGGCCAACCGCCAGACGCCCTGGACCTGGCGGCTGGACCCGGCCGGCGGCGCCGGTGCCATTGCCGATATCGGCAGCCATATCATCGGCATGGCGCGGTTTCTGCTGGGACCCATCGCGGCCGTCTGCGCGGATGTGGAGACGGTGATCGACCGCCGCCCCCTGCCCGGCCAGCCGGATGAGATGCGCGCGGTCGCGGTGGACGATCAGGCAAGGCTGCTGCTGCGCTTCGGCAATGGCTGCCGCGGCACGCTGGAAACCAGCTGGCTGTCCTCCGGCCGGCAGATGCAGTTGGAATTCGAGGTGATCGGGGAGAAAGGTGCGCTGGTCTTCAGCCAGGAGCGTTTCAACGAGCTGCGCTATTACAAGACCGAGGCCGACCGCAGCCGCAACGGCTTCCGCACCATTCTGGCAGGGCCGGAACACGCACCTTACGGCGCCTTCTGCATCGCGGGCGGCCATCAGATCGGGTTCAACGACCTCAAGGTCATCGAAATCCGCAATTTCCTGAGCGCCCTCGCCGGCGGGCCAAAGCCCTTCGCGGATTTCCGCGAAGGCTACGAGGTGCAGCGCGTCATCGATGCCGCGCTGCTATCCTCGAAGAACGAGGCCTGGGTCAGGCTGTAGGGCAGTAACGCCGCAATTTTCTTTGTCATCCGCTTTCGCGGGCGGAACCAAAGAGTGGATCCCCGGATCAAGCCCGGGGATGACACATCATTCCAACGAAAGAATCACTTCGTCGCGGCGGTCGGGTCCCAACCCTTGTAGCTGTCGACATTGTCGATGGTGATCAGCGTCGGCGAGAGCAGAATAACCTTGGCCGGCGGTGCCTTGCCGTTGGCGACGTCAACCGCATAGGCATAGGCTTTGCCAGCCATGCCGTAAGGGTCCTGCGCGGAGGAGGCCTTGATCAGACCGTCCTTGTTCTTGATTTCCGGCACGATATCCGGCGCGCCGTCGACGGAGGTGATGAAGAACTCCTTACGGTTCTGCTGCTTGGCCGCCAGTTCGAACCCGATCGCGGTCGGGTCGTTGATCGCGAAAACGGCGTCGATCTTGGGGAAGCGCGTCAGCAGGCTTTGGCCGACGGCGAAGCCGCCGTCGCGGGAGCCCATGGCGTTCTGATTGTCGGACAGGATCTTGATGCCCGGCGCGGCCTTCAGCACATCCTCGCAGCCCTTGACGCGATCGATGACGGAGGAGACCTGCGGGCCATTGGCGATGACGACATTGCCCGTCTTATTCGGCAGATGATCGAGGATATACTGGCAGGACTGGGAACCCGCCTTGACGTTATCCGTCATCACCGTGACGTCGGCGCCCGTCGCGGCCACGTCGAAAGCGCCGATGGCGATGCCGGCATTATGCGCCTTCATCAACGCCGGAGCGATCGCTACCGGATCGGCCGCATTGACCATGATGACCTGCGCACCGGCCGCGATGAAATTGTCGATCTGCGTGAACTGCTTGTTGAGATCGTAATCCGACGAGACCGCGATGGTCTTGGCGCCGGGGGTGATTTCCTTGGACCGCGCCTCGATACCCTTATCGGTCGCCGCGAAATACGGGTTGCCGAGGGAGCCCACGGTAATGCCGACGGTGGTGATATCCTTCGCCATCGCGGTGCCCGACAGGCCGGCGGTCAATAGCGCGCCCAGCGCAATCTGCGACAATCCATAACGTGCAAGCTTCATGGTCGTTCCTCACTTGAGAATATTGTTGTTATTGTCGGCGCTTGTTCTCACGCGGAGATAACGCTGTCTCCGCATGCGAATGTCTGAGCATGGATCGGGTCAGGTGCGACCCTTGTGATCCAGGCGATAACGATCGAGCGCCACGGCGCCGATGATGACCAGGCCCTTGACGATGAATTGCCAGATGTCGGAGACGCCCGAGAGCACCAGACCATTGGTCAGGATGGCGATGATCAGCGCACCGATCAACGTGCCCCAGATGGAGCCGATACCGCCGGTGAAACTGGTGCCACCCAGGATGACGGCGGCGATGGCGTCAAGTTCATAGCTCTGGCCAAGCTGCAATCCGTTCGCGGCATAAAGACGCGAGGCCGACATGACGCCGCCGAGCCCGGCCAGCAGGCCCGAGGTTGCATAGACGAACATCAGGATGCGGCCGACCTTGATGCCCGTCAGCCTTGCCGCGTCCGGATTGCCGCCGACCGCATAGATGCGCGTGCCCAGCACGGTCCGTCGCAGAATGAACCAGGACAGCAGCACCACGATCATGGCGATGATGACAAGCCAGGAGACGCCGAACAGGGTCGCATTGCCGATGAAGGCAAAAGGCAGGCTGGGGTTGAAGACCGTGCGGTCCGCGCCGAGCAGACGCGCCATGCCGCGCACGGCGGTCAGCGACCCCAATGTCACGATGAAGGGCGGCAGCCTGATCACCGCGATCAGAAAGCCGTTGATGGCACCGAAGCCGAGACCGATGAGAAGACCGGCCAAAATGCCGAGCATGCCGACATCGGGCACCAGGGAGACGAGCAGCGCGCCCATGGCGGAGGCGGCCAGGATGGAGCCGACGGAGAGATCGATACCTGCGGTCAGAATGACGAAGGTCATGCCGGCCGCGAGCACAGTATTGATCGCGGCCTGCTGAAGAACAATCGAAGCATTGGTCAGGCTGAAGAAACGTTCATTCTCTAAACCGAAGCCGATGCACAGAATAATAAGCACCGGCAACATGCCCGCATATTGGAGCAGATTGCGCAGGCGCTGCTGGTGCGATATCGACGCCTGCCGTGTCGCCACGGTTTCATTCGCAACGTCAGCCATAGAACTTCCTCACCACTGCAATCGTTTCGCGTGAGCCGCGATATCCCGGCCTTTTGACCGGTTTTAGCCTTATTGTAATTTCCGTCACGTCATCCGGTTAGTGCCGGCAATTTCCGGAACCATACACGCCAGCCGGCTTGGCATAAAGTACCAAACCGGAGCTAAGCCATGCGTCAATCAAGCGGCTTTCGCGCTCCCCATATCGGTCACCATGGCCATGATCGCTTCCTGCGTGATCGGCGCTTCGGCCTGCGCCACCACCTCGCCCACCAGATGGCCGTCACGCATGACGACGACGCGATCGGACACGCCGATCACTTCCGGCAATTCGCTGGAAATGACGACGATCGCCGCCCCCGTCCGCGCCAATTGATCGATGATGCGGTAGATTTCCGACTTGGCACCGATATCGACGCCGCGCGTCGGCTCATCCAGGATCAGCACGCGCGGATTGGTTTCCAGGAGACGAGACAACAGAACCTTCTGCTGATTGCCG
Organism: Acidisoma cellulosilyticum; assembly: GCF_020621385.1. Classification (GTDB taxonomy): domain Bacteria; phylum Pseudomonadota; class Alphaproteobacteria; order Acetobacterales; family Acetobacteraceae; genus Acidisoma; species Acidisoma cellulosilyticum. Next base: position 477,997 of record NZ_JAESVA010000002.1, read on the forward strand.
CCCGAGAGACTGCCGACATTGATCTCGGCATTGGGGGCGCGCACGCCGAGCTTCTTGATGGCCTCATTCGCGCGCCGCTTGGCGGCGGCAAGGTTCAAGACCCCGCCGGCGCGCGCATCCTCATCCAGCACGTTCATATTGACGTTGCCGTTGATGCTCATGTCCAGAAACAGACCCAGGACCTTGCGGTCCTCGGTTAGGTAGACGATGCCGGCATCGATCGCGTCGCGCGGGTTATGGATGCTGCGCTCCTGCCCGTTGACGAAAACCTGGCCATGCTTCTTGGGGTCGGCGCCATAGATCAACCGCGCCAATTCTGTCCGGCCCGAGCCGACAAGGCCGGCGATACCCAAAACCTCGCCTTCCGCGACGCTGAAGGAACAATCATGGACACGGTTGCCGTCATCCATGCCGCGCGCTTCCAGCGCGATCTTGCGGTCGCTCAGCGGTGCGCGATGCTCCTTCTTGTAGAAGGATGACGATTCACGCCCTACCATCATGCGCACCAGCGCCTGCGGGTTCAGCTCGTCCCGCATCAAGGTTCCGACCATGCTGCCGTCGCGCAAAACGCTGACGCGGTCTGATAGTTCGTAGACCTCGGCCATGCGGTGGCTGATATAGATGATGGCGATGCCTTCATCCTTCAGCGTGCGGATAATGGTGAACAGCTTCTCGGCCTCACGCGCCGACAATGCCGTTGTCGGCTCATCCATCACCAGAATATGCGGATGCCCCGCCAGCGCGCGGGCAATTTCGACCAATTGGCGTTCGGCGATGGACAGGGACGCGACCTTGGAAGACGGGCTGAAGGGCGCCGCCAGACGATCCAGATAGGGCTGTGCCGCCGCGTTCATCGATGTGCGGTCAATCATGCCGTGGCGCCGCATCTCCTCGCCCAGGAACATATTCTCGGCGACCGTCAGGTTCGGCGCCAGCGCCAGTTCCTGATAGATCACCGCAATGCCGCTGCGGCGGCCGGCGAGCGGGCTGCCGATCTGCAAGGGTTTGCCGTCGATCCTGATCTCACCGCCCGGATCGGCGTGATAGGCACCGGACAGGATTTTCATCAATGTCGATTTGCCGGCGCCATTTTCTCCCATCAAAGCATGAATTTCACCGGAATAAGCGGTGAGAGAAACATCGGCCAAAGCGCGAACAGGGCCGAATGTCTTGCTGATGCCGCGCATTTCAAGCGCGACGGAACGCTGCCCGGAAACAGCCGGGGCCGGCGGCACATTGTCCAGCACTTTTGTTGTCTGGCCGGTCATTTCCTGTCTCCCCGGGCAATTGCCCTGACTTTTTAGTCTTGAAGGACGTTTGGCAGTCCCTGCAGTAAAGTCAAGTCGTCCGGAGCAAAGTCAAGTCACCTGCCAAAAAACGCAGGTCTTATATCATGTTGCAGCGCAGTAAAGACAGGACTGCCGCGTGCGGGCTTTTGCACGCGGCAGAGCATTTACATCATCCCAGAGTCGGCATGATGAACTCAGCACCGGAGCGGATGCCCGTCGGCCAGCGCGCGGTCACGGCCTTGTAGCGCGTGAAGAAACGAATGCCTTCCGGCCCGTGCATGTGGTGATCACCGAACAGCGAGCGCTTCCAGCCGCCGAAGCTGTGGAAGGCCATCGGCACCGGAATCGGCACATTGATACCGATCATGCCCGCCTGCACGCGACTGGCAAAAGTACGGGCGGAATCACCATCGCGCGTGAAGATCGCCGTGCCGTTGCCGAACTCATGCTTGTTCACGAGGTCGAGCGCTTCATCGAAAGTATCGGCGCGGACCACGGCCAGAACCGGCCCGAAGATCTCTTCCTTGTAGATCTTCATCTCGGGCGTCACGTCATCGAACAGCGTGCCGCCGATGAAATAGCCGTCCTCATAACCCTGCAGCTTCAGCCCGCGCCCGTCCACAACCAGCTTGGCGCCCTCGCTCTCACCGGCATCGATATAGCCGCTGACCTTGTCGAGATGGATTTTGGTGACCAGCGGACCCATCTCATTGCTGTTATCGGTGCCCGGCCCGATCTTCAGCGCGCGCACGCGGGGTGCCATGGTCTCCACCAGCTTGTCGCCGATGCCGCCCACGGCGACCGCGACCGAAATCGCCATGCAACGCTCACCGGCCGAGCCGTAGGCCGCGCCCATCAGCGCATCGACCGTCTTATCCAGATCGCAATCTGGCATGATGATGGCGTGGTTCTTCGCCCCACCCAAAGCCTGGACGCGCTTACCGTTGCGGGTGCCGGTGGTGTAGATATATTCGGCTATGGGGGTGGAGCCCACGAAGCTCACGGCATGAATGCCGGGATGGTCCAGGATCGCGTCCACCACTTCCTTGTCGCCATGCACGACGCCGAAGACACCGTCCGGCAGGCCAGCCTGCTTCAACAGGTCTGCGATGAACAGCGAGGTCGAAGGGTCACGCTCGGACGGCTTGAGGATGAAGCAATTGCCGCAGGCGATCGCGGTCGGCAGCATCCACAGCGGCACCATGGCCGGGAAGTTGAAGGGCGTGATGCCGGCGCAGACGCCGAGCGGCTGACGCATGGAATAGGCGTCAATGTCACGGCCGACCTGCTCGGTGAAATCGCCCTTCAGCAGTTCCGGCACGCCGGTCGCGAATTCCACCACTTCCATGCCGCGCGTCACTTCGCCCAGCGCATCCGACAGGACCTTGCCGTGTTCGGAGGTGATGATCGCGGCGATCTCTTTCGCCTTCTGCTCGATCAGATCGCGGAAGCGGAACATGACGCGGGCGCGGGCCAGCGGCGGGGTCGCCGCCCATTTCGGAAACGCCGCCTCGGCCGCCTTCACCGCGGTATCGACGTCGGTGGCATTGCCCAGCACGACCTGGCGCGCGACCGAGCCATCGGCCGGCTGATAGACATTGGCCGTTCGGGTTGAGGTGCCGGAGGTAAGCTTCCCCCCGATATAATGCTGAACAATGTCCATGATCGTCTCCGAATTAAGGCGGCGGACGCCTGGCAGTTACCAGGCGTGAGTTGCTACCACGTCAGAAAAGCGTGATCTGGGGACATGGTGAAGCGCCATTCGCGCACAGGTCCCGCCATCACATTGAGGTAGAAAAGATCAAACCCGTGCGGCGCACCGACCGGGTGATAGCCACGCGGAACAAGAACCACGTCACCGTCACCGATCGCCATGGTCTCATCCAACGAGCGGTCATCGGTATAGACGCGCTGAAGGGCGAAGCCCGATCCGCGCTTGAGGCGATGGTAATAGGTCTCTTCCAGATAGGTCTCACGCGGCGGGTCGTTCACATCGTGCTTGTGAGGAGGGTAGCTAGACCAGTTGCCCCCCGGCGTCACCACCTCCACGACCAGAAGCGATTCCGCGACCGCCGTATCGGGCAGGATATTGCGGACGTGGCGGGTATTGGTGCCCTTGCCGCGCACCTCCTCCCCCACCTCACTCGGCGGAATGATGCGGGCCGGCAGCTTCCCCTCGGCGGGTGAGGCGCAGACCGCGACTTCGGCCGCCGTTTCCGCCTCTACCGTCCAGCTCGACTTGGCGGGGATATAGACCGACCAGGGCAGGCCGTCGAAGACCGACTCCCGTTCGCCCAGCAGCCCGAAATCGATATCCCCGGCGCTGATGCGCACGCGGCCCGACAGGATGACGAGGCAGACCTCGTTCCCCTCCGTGGGACGGGAGACGACCTTCTGCGGCGACAGTTGCAGGACCGAGAAGCCAACATGGAACCAGCCGGCGGAGGCTGGGGTGATGTGGTGGATAAACCCATCCCGGTCCGGCGCATGCGGATGAACGAGAAGTTTCGATGCCATCAGATAAGCCCCTCGTCCCGCAGATAGGTCTTCAGATTGGCGTAGCCCAGGCTCGCATAGGTAAACGGATTGGCCTTGGCCGGGTCCTGCTCGGCTTCCAGCACCACCCAGCCGGAATAGCCCGGCAAAGCGCGGAACATCGCGCGGAAATCGATCCTGCCGTCACCCGGCACGGTATAGACGCCGTTGAGGACGCTTTTGAGGAAGCTCCAATCCTCGGCCTCGCTCTGCGCGCGAACCGCTTCCCGAATATCCTTGGTGTGGACATGGCCGATACGGCTGCGATAGCGGGTGGCGAGGCGCGCCGGGTCATCCCCGCCCCAGACGGCATGGCCGGTATCGAGCAGCAGATCGACCGAAGGTCCGGTATGGGCCATGAAGGCGTCGATATCCTCCGGGCTCTGCACGACGCTGCCCATGTGGTGATGGTAGACGATGCGCATGCCCTGTGCCGCCAGCCGGTCGCCGAAGACCGTCATCCGCGCGCCGAAGGTCTGCCACGCATCACCGGTCAGCATCGGGCGGCGGGAGAGCGGGGTGTCGATCTCCCCCTGAATGGTATTGGAGGTTTCGCAGACAACCATGACGGTCGATCCCTGCGCCTTGAGCAGATTGAAATGCTTCTGCGCGGCGTCGAATTCCGCGTCGCCGTCGCGCGTCAGCAGCTTGGCCGAATACCAGCCCGAGATGCAGGCGAGATCGTAGGGCGCGAGCGCTGCCTTCAGCCCGTCCGGCGTGCGGGGGAATTTCTTGCCGAGTTCCATGCCTTCGAAACCGATCTGCTTGGCCTCGGTCAGGATGGTTTCCAGGGTCGTGTCGCCGCCCAACTCGGGCATGTCGTCATTGGCCCAGCAGATGGGATTGGCGCCGATACGAATGGTCATCGCACGAAAGGCCCTTTGTTGATCTTGTTCTTGTCCATGTCGTCCAACCATCTAGAGCAGATCCCGGTCAGATGGAATCATCTGGCCGGGTGAAGATGCTCGCAAAAACAATAATCTAGAGCGGTATCTGTGAGCGTAAGCGAACAGGAAACGCTCTAGAAATAGTCGCCCGCGGGCTTGACCCGCGGGTCTAACCCTTGCCGCGGGCAGAACCTGGTGCCGCCGCCGCGGGTAGGTCCGCGGAACAAGTCCGCGGCTGACCGTTTTTAAGGCTCCGCGCCCATTCAATTGCCGACGAATTGGCGCGTCAAAGCCGCGACATAATCAGCCCGCGCGCTCTGCACTTCGCTGCGTGTCGAGACTTCCGGCACAGCTACATCCCACCAATGGCCACCGGCATCGGTGGAGATCAGCGGATCGGTATCGATGACGACGGCATAGGTGCGGTCGCTGGCCCGCGCCCGCACGAGGGCCTGGGAGAGTGCGGCCAGATCGCTGACCTTCTCGGTGACGGCGCCCAGGCTGCGCGCATGCAGCGCGAAGTCGACCTCCGGCATCACCTCATGCCGGCTGTCCTGCAACAGGTTGTTGAAGCCGGCCCCGCCGGTCGCATGCTGCAAGCGGTTGATGCAGCCGAAACCGCGATTGTCGAGAATGACGAGGATCAGCTTGCGCGCAATCATGACGCTGGTCGCAATCTCGGAATTCAGCATGAGGTATGACCCGTCACCGATCATGACGAAGACCTCACGCTCCGGCTGCGCCATCTTCACGCCCAGACCACCTGCAATTTCATAGCCCATGCAGGAAAAGCCGTATTCCATGTGATAGCCGCCGGGCGCGCCAGCCTGCCACAGCTTGTGCAACTCGCCCGGCAGACCGCCCGCCGCACACAGCACGACGTCGGACGGCTGCGCCTGACGCTGCACCGCGCCCACCACCTGCGCGTCGGACGGCAGCGCATTGCCGCTCTCGGCCGGCGCGTCGGTATAGGCCGCCGCCGTCTCATACCAGGTCGACTTTTCCCTCTCGGCCCGCATCGTCCACACGCTATCCGCCCGCCATGGGCCGAGCGCCGCGCCGAGCTCCCCGAGCCCTGCCCGCGCATCGGCCACCAGCGGCTGCGCCTGATGCTTGCCGGCATCGAAAGGCTGGGTATTCAGACCGATGATCCGCCGCCCCTCACCTTGGAACAAAGCCCAGGACCCGGTGGTGAAGTCCTGCAACCGCGTGCCGACCGCCAGCACCACATCGGCTTCGGCCGCCATGGCATTGGCCGCGCCCGTACCGGTGACGCCGATGGCGCCCATATTCATCGGGTGACCGGTCGCGAGCGCGGATTTGCCGGCCTGGGTCTCCCCCACCGGAATGCCATGCGTCAGCGCGAAAGCGGCCAGATCACCCTCAGCCTGCGCGTAAAGCGTGCCGCCGCCGCAGACGATGAAGGGGCGTTTCGCCTCCCGCAGCAGGCTGACGGCCGACGCCAGTTCAGACGCATCAGGGCGCGGACGACGCGGCACCCAGATTTTCTCGTCGAAGAATGAAACAGGGAAATCGTAAGCCTCGGTCTGCACATCCTGACAGAGGCCGAGCGTCACCGGGCCGCATTCCACGGGATCGGTCAACACCTGCATGGCGCGCGCGAAGGCCGGGATGATCTGCTCGGCCCGCGTGATGCGGTCGAAATAGCGGGAGACCGGACGGAAAGCGTCATTCGCGCTGACCGTGCCATCCTGCCAATCCTCGATCTGCTGCAGAACCGGGTCCGGCCGGCGGGTCGCGAAGACATCCCCCGGCAACAGCAGTAACGGCAGGCGATTGACATGGGCGACGGCGGCGGCCGTGACCATGTTCAGCGCGCCCGGCCCGATGGAACTGGTGCAGGCCATGACGCGGCGGCGGCGCAGCGCCTTGGTATAGGCGATGGCGGCATGGGCCATGGCCTGTTCGTTATGCGCGCGGAAGGTCGGCAGGCTGTCGCGGATGCCGTACAGCGCCTCCCCCATCCCCGCGACATTGCCATGGCCGAAAATGGCCCAGACGCCCCCGAAAAAGGGCAGCGTGCTCGCCCGCCCGTCCTCGGTTTCAACCACCGTCTTCTGGGCGGCCATAGCGCGAACCAAAGCCTGAGCCATGGTGAGGCGAATTGTGCGCATCGCTCGTCTCTATCCCGTTCTTTGTCTCAGGCGGCTTTGACCTGGCGCGCGTCCTGCCAGGCATCCACCAATTGTTGGAAGCGGCTGGCCATCTGGTCCAGGGCCTCTTCATCCGTGATCTTACCCGAAAGCCAGGCACGGGCGGGGTCGATATGAATGGTACGGCCGACCGCGAAGCCCTTCACGACCGGCACGCCGGCACAAGCGCGGAAGGACGCCGCCAGATCGGCCATCGGCGCTTCCAGCCCCAGCACCAGCACGCCGCGACAATAGCCGTCATTGCGGGTGATGACGTCATTGATCTGGGTCCAGGCGGCCGCACTTGTCTGCGGCTCCAGCTTCCACCAATCGGGCTTCATGCCGAGATCGTACAGGCGCTGAACGACGCGCGGGATGGTGTCATCCAGCAGCGGGCCGTGCTTGCCGGCAATGATTTCGATCAGCACATCACGGCCCGTGCTGCGGCAGGCGTCATAGACCCGCGCCAGCTCCCGCTCCTGCCGCAGGCGCAGCTCCTCCGGGTCATCCGGGTGATAGAAGCACAGGCATTTCACGACCTGCGCCAGCGGCCATTCCGTCAGATGCGCGCCCAGACTGCCGCCGGCCTCGAAATCCAACGGGCGCGACCCTGTGCGCTCCACCGGACGCGCGACCCAAAGCTTGTGGTCGGCCGCGCGAAACAGCGCCTCGCGCCCATAGCGCCCGTCGATGAACATGCCGAAGCCTGGGCGGCCCTTGGCCACACGCGCGGCCGCCTGCACGGCCAGAACCTTGAAAGCGGAAATCCTCTCGAAGGGCGCACCGACCTCCTTCGCCACCGCTTCCAGCTGGATGCGATGGTCGATGGCCAGCGCCATGATGCCGGGCGGGCTGGCGCTGCGCGTCGTCGCCCAATGGATATGGTTGATATCCTGGTCATGCCGCAACGCGCGGTGCTTGCTGCCATGCGCCAGAAAGTATTCCAGTTCCGGAAAGGTCGGGATTTCCGGCGAGCATAGCAGGCGGGAGACGGCGAAGGCGCCGCAGGCATTGGCATAGGCGCAGCAGGTTTCCAGCGTCTCACCGCGCAGCCAGCCGCGCAGGAAGCCGGACATGAAACTGTCGCCCGCACCCAGCACATTGTAGACTTCGACCGGAAAGCCAGGGCCGCGCACGCCGTCATCCAGGCTTGCCGGAATCTCACCCGGAAAAACCACGCATCCCATCGGGCCACGCTTGCAGACGATGACGGCCGCGGACTGCGCACGGATGGCGCGAATGGCCGCCAGCGTGTCCTGCGATCCGCCGGCGATATGCAACTCCTCCTCGGTGCCGACGATGAGGTCGCAAAGCGCCAGAACGGGCGCCAGATGAGCGGTCACCTCATCGGATTGAATATAGCGGCTTTCCCCCGCATCATGGCCTGCCAGACCCCAAAGATTGGGGCGGTAATCGACGTCAAAGATGACGCGCCGACCATGGGCTTTGGCGATGCGGATCGCCTTGCTCTGCGCGGCCGCCGTGCTTGCTGTCGCGAAATGCGTGCCGGTGACCACGACAGCGCCGGCGGAGGCGACGAAAGCCTCATCCACATCATCCTCGCACAGCGCCATATCGGCGCAATTGTCGCGATAGAAGACGAGCGGGAATGTGCTGCTGTCGCGCACGCCGAGCAGCACCAGGGCTGTCAGGCGCTTGGGGTCGACCGCAATGCCCTTGGTCTCCACCCCTTCCCGCGCCAATTGTTCCAGGATGAAGCGGCCGACCTGCTCGTCACCCACCCGCGTCAACAGCGCGGACCGCAAGCCCAGCCGCGCCGTGCCGACCGCGATATTGGCCGGGCAACCGCCGATGGCCTTGCTGAAGGACCCCATATCTTCCAGCCGCCCGCCGATCTGCTGGCCGTAGAGATCCAGGGAGCATCGCCCGATCGTGATCAGGTCGAGCATCGGTGCGGCCATGGGAAACCCCTTCTTCTGGAGGAGCGGCCCGGCCAAGACCGAAAGAGCCTCATCAAACGGCCGGACGTTTCCTGACTAAACGGCTTGGCGCCGCTTTTGCTTAGGGGTAAATAAAACCATTATTCCAAATTTTCGTCAATCTGGTTTTTATATTCCTTTTTGTTCCGCAGGTTAACCGGCGGCAGATCACCCGTGCGCTGGCTGACGAGTGCGATGGACAGCGTCGTCGCCAGCGCGAAAGACGCCGAGAGCGAGCGGAAACCGCCGAAATCGGCCTCCGCCACTTCCAGCCAGGTCGTCGAGACCTGCACCAGCGGAGAGAAGGGCGAATCGGTAATGCCGATCACCGGCACGCCGCGTTGAAAGGCCGCACGCGCCGAGGTCAAGGTCTCGGTCGCATAGGGCGTAAAGCTAAGCGCCAGAAGCGCATCCTCGGGCGTGATCAGATCGGTCTGCCGACCGCCAAGACCACCCAATTGATCGACGAGGTCGGACCGAACGCCGAGCTTCTGCAGCGCATAGACAAGATAGACGGCGACGGGAAAGGCGCGGCGGACACCCACCACATATATGGTACGCGCCGCGGCCAGACGCTGCACCGCGAGTTCCAAGGCCTCGACATCGATGCTCTGACGAAAATCCCGCGCGGAAGCGCAGGACGCCTCGACCAGACCATCCAACAGGCTCAAGACATCGCCGTTCTGATTGCCGTCATGCAGCGCTTCCAACCGCACATTGTAATCGGGCCAACGGTCGCGGGCATGGCTTTGGAAAACGAGCTGCAGGTCCGAAAAGCCGGAATAGCCGAGCGCCTGGGCGAAGCGAATCATGGTCGAAGGCTGCACATTGGCGCGCTTCGCCAGTTCCGCGACACGGCCGAAGGCAATCTCCTGCGGATGTTGAACCGCGAAATCGGCAACCTGGACCAGCCGTTTCGGCAATTGGCCGCGCCGCTCCACGATCAGCGCGCGCAGTGTACGGAAATCACGCGGCGCGGACTCCGCCCCGATGTCGGCGGACAGCACCTCGTCATCCCTCATCGTCTGCGGCTCGCCGTCGCTGTCAGTCATCGCCCCAATCCAAACGTTCTCCCGTTGACAAGAGATACCCCAAATGGAATATCTCTTCTATATCTTCCATCAAGAAATCAAGACGCTCCAAGCGCAAGGGGACCTTAGCCGCTTATACCCCGTCGCCTGCACAAGCCGTCATAGGCGCATTCCGATCATGTCACACGACACTGTGAGATGACTGCGGGCCTGGGGTGTCGTTTCGATGGCAGGTAAGGCCGTCTCAATAAGAATCGTCCGACAAGAAAGAGCCTTCCATGATTCGTTTCTCCGTCCTCGGCTGCGGCCGCATCGGCACCATGCATGCGCGCAATCTGGCACGCCACCCCCAGGCGCAGCTTGTCTCGGTCTTCGATGTCTTCACGAAAGCCTCCGACGCCATGGCGGCCGAACTCGGTGTCCGCGCCGCGCAATCGGTGGATGAGGTTCTGGCGGATAGCGAGGTCGACGCGGTTCTGATCGCGACCAGCACGGATACGCATGTGGAGTTGATCACCCGCGCCGCGCGCGCCGGCAAGGCGATCCTGTGCGAGAAGCCGATCGCGCTCGACATGGAAAAGGTCAAGGCCTGCTGGGCGGAAATCAGCGCGCTGAACGCGACCGTCATGATCGGCTTCAATCGCCGCTTCGACCCCTCCTTCCGCGCCGTGCATGACCGCATGACGGCCGGCGAAATCGGCAAGCTGGAACAGCTCATCATCACCAGCCGCGATCCGGGACCGCCGCCGATCAGCTATATCAACGTCTCCGGCGGGCTATTCCGCGACATGACGATCCATGATTTCGATCTCGCCCGTTATTTCGCGGGTGACATCGTCGAGGTTCAAGCCTTCGGCGGCAATCTGGTTGATCCTGCAATCAAGGCCGCCGGCGATATCGATGCGGCCATGGTGACGATGCGCTCGGCCTCCGGCGTGCTGATCCATATCAACAACAGCCGCCGCGCGTCCTATGGCTATGACCAGCGGCTGGAAGCCTTCGGCGAAAAGGGCATGCTGATCGCCGGCAACAAGACCGCAACCAGCGTGCAGTCCTTCTCGGCCGCCGGCACAGCGCAGGGCGATGTCGTGCTGCCCTTCTTTATCGAACGCTATGCCGATGCCTATGCGGCCGAGATCGGGAATTTCGTCGAGAGCGTGGCGGCCGGCAAGACGCCGCTGACCAGCTTCCGGGATGGCGCGGAAGCGTTGCGCCTGGCGGATGCCGCGCTGGAAAGCTTCAACACCGGCCGCGTCGTCAAGCTCGGCTAAGCGGAGATAAACGCCATGAAACGCAAACTTGGTGTCTGCACCTGGACCTATGGCCCTCGTGCGCTGTCGGAGGTCGCCGCCTCCCTCGCCCGGCTCGGCTTTGACGGGGTGGAACTGCACGGCGATCTTGGCAGTTTCGACGCCGTTGAGACCGCGCGCCTTCTCGCCGATCATGGTCTTTCCATCCTGTCCCTGACACCGGCCGATTGTGATCCGGCCCATCCCGATGCCGGTACGCGCAAAGCCGCGATCGGCTACTATCGCGAGTTGATCGACTTCGCGGCTGCCGTGCGCCAGGAAACCGGTAGCCAGCCGATCGTGTCATTCCACGGCCAGGTCACGCGCATCAAGCCCGTGAAAAGCCAGGAGGCCGAATATGGCTATCTGGTCGAGAGCGTGCGCGCGGTCGATGCCTATGCAGCCTCCACTGGCGTGCCTATGGTCTATGAAGTCCTTAACCGCTACGAATCCCATCTTATCAATACGGGCCGGCAGGCTTTGAAGTTGCTTCAGGATGCCGACGCAAGGGCGATGCGCATCCTGCTTGATACCTACCACATGAATATCGAGGAACAGGACCTGCCGGCGACAATCCGCGCGGTGGGCAATGCGCTGGGCCTTTTCCATGTCGCCGATTCCAACCGCGAAGCGGTCGGGCGCGGGCATACGGATTTCGACGCCGTGCTGAAGGCGCTGGATGACATCGGGTATAGCGGGTCGATCATCGTGGAATGCACGGCGTCCGGCCCCAATCCCTTCACGCCGGTGAAGGATGGAGACTACGTGGCAGAGTTGGAAATGTTCCTGGGCGAAAGCCGGACCTGGCTGGCGGCGCGTTAGCCGGCCAGCGCCTGGGCAATGGCATCCGCCAATTGCCCCAGCGCCACGCTCATCGCCTGAACCTGGCTTGGAATATCCGTACCCGATGCGGGTGCGACGAAGCGCAGGCTGTCCACCACAGGCGGCTTGGAACCGTCCGTGCGCGTCACCTCAAGCTGTGCGGCCAGAACCACCGCACCACTCTCATTCCGGTCGAACCGCGTGACGTTCAGGGCGACCGTCGCCTGCGCCTGCGGTGTCACCGTGCTGCTTTCCGAGAAGACCTGGCTCGCCGGCAGACGCTGATCAAGCTCCGCCACCAGCACGCGGCCGATCATGGATGACAGCGTCTCACCCCACCAATTATTGGTCTCGACCGCAATCTGGTAGCCGCCGGAGGAGCGCACGATGGGCTTGCGATTGAGATAAGGTGCGAGGCCGACATCCTGCAGAATGATGACGCGCGGCGCGCCAGTCAGCACCGCACCCGGCGCCGCATCCAGCGTATAGAGCACCGGCGCGGTCGAGGCACAGGCCGCCGGCAAGACCGCCAGCCCCAGAGAGGCCAAGGAAAAAGAGCGTCGCGAGATCATCATTGCTCAACCCCTGAATTGGCGCGCCCGCGGATCAGCGCTTCCGGATGGCTTGTCAAAAGATCGGACAGCGCACGGAAGGATTGCGCCATATCGTTCAGCTGCGTCATCAGCTGTTCCAGCTGACGGCTGAAATGGCTGTCGCCGCCATAGGCGCTATTGGCCGAGACAAGCAAGAGATTGAGGTTTCCGGAGGCCGCTTTCAGCTGCTTGGCCAGTGCGGGCAGGCTTTTCAGCGCCGGGCCAGCCTCGGCGTTCAGGTTCTTTACCAGATCCTGGGAGGCCGCGAGCGTGCCGGCAAGCGACGCGACAGCCTGTTTCGTCTGCTGCCCATTGGTGAGGTTGGACAGGCCCGCCAAGGCCGAGGTCAGGCTGGCCGACATCTGATCGAAGGGCATATTGTTGATCTTAGCGAGGAGTGTCGTGACCGATGTGGTGATGGAATCGAAGGCACCCGATGACGTCGGGAAGACGATCTCATTATTCTGAAAGGTCACGCTGGCCTTAGGCGCATTCGGCAGGATGACCAGCGAGATCTCGCTTTGTCCGGTCAAAAAATTCGACTTCTGGATCTGTGCGCGCAACCCGCTGGCAACCAGCTGCTGGACATTGGCCAAGGGCCCACGCGCGGCGACCGTGTTGATGTTCTTGATGCGTTGCGGCTGCACCTCAAACCGCACAGGCGCGCGGACGGTGTTGGTGGCGCCGTCATATTCCATATCCACGCTTTTGACCTCGCCGATCCTCAAGCCCTGGAAGGTGACGGGCGAACCCGGCCCAAGCCCCGCGACGGATCCCAAGAAATAGGCGACGAAGGGCACCCGGCGATCATAGCTCGCCTGATCGGCCGCGTCCTGGCTGTCATAAAGCGGAAAGCTTGTTCCCGATTTTGCTTCGGTCCCGGTCGCGTCATCATCGGAAGTGGAAAAGGCAATGCCGCCCAGCAGCAAAGCATCCAACGACTGTATCTTCACCTGCACACCATCCGCGCCAAGCTTCACGGCGAGGCCGGATGCGTTCCAGAAGCGCGAATCCGCATGCACATAGGCGTCATAAGGGGCGCGGACGAAAGCATGGATGGTGACGCTTTTCGCCATGTCACCGATATCCCAGCCGAGGATCTGGCCGACCTGCAGATCCCGGTAGAAGATCGGCGCGCCCAGAGACACCGAGCCGATGTGATCGGCCTGCAGCACGAAGTTGCGGCCGGGCACGACGGATTGCAGCACCGGCGGATCTTCCAACCCGACGAAGGTCGTCTGCGGCTTGCCGGCGTCCGGCGACGGCAGCAGATCGATGAAGGGACCGCTGAGCAAAGTGCCGAGCCCCGACAGACTGCCGGCGAAAAAGCGCGGCCGCACGATCCAGAACTTCGTCTTGTCCGAAATCAGCGGCGTCGCATCCCGCGTCATCTGAATTTTCACGACGACATGGTTCATGTCGGGCGTCAGCTTCACGGATGTGACGGTACCGAGCGTCACATCGCGATGCTTGACGACGGATTGTCCGGCCGTCAGCCCCATCCCCTGGTCGAAGGTAATGCTGATCAAAGGGCCGCGCTTGGAATAGGTGTCCCAAACCAGCCAGCCGCCGATCAGCACGGTGATGACGGGAATGCCCCAGATCAGGGACACCCGTTTGCGTCCCTTCTTCTGGACTGCGGCGCTCGGGATCTGAGATGACATATCGCTCATGCGCGTTCGCCTGGGCTGGCTGCCGCGTCCCACATCATCCGTGGGTCGAAGGATTCGGCAGCGAAAATCGTAAGAATGACGACGCCGGCAAAGGCGACGGCGCCGAGGCCGGGTTCGATCGTGACGAGGGCTCCGAAATGCACCAGGGCCACCAGGATCGATATCATGAAAATGTCGATCATCGACCAGCGTCCGATGACGCTGACGATGCGGTATAAACGCCCGCGATCCAGCAGCCGCGCCGCGCTGCCGAACTGCGTCATCAACAACAGGATGATGAGCCCGACGAGTTTGAGCATCGGCACCATGATGCTGGCAAAAAACACGAGTGCCGCCAGCGGATACATTTTGGCCGCCAACAGCTCCTCCACCCCGCCCAGAATGGTGCTGGGCTCACCCGCGCCCATCTGCACCACCGTCAGCACCGGGTAAAGATTGGCGGGGATATAGAGAACGATCGACGCCATCACCAAAGCCCAGCAGCGGACAATACCATTCGGTTTACGCGCATGCAGATGGCTGCCGCAGCGCGGACAGTCATGACCGCCCTGCCCCACGACGCGCGACACTTTCTGGCAGGTCTCGCAGGCAAGGAATGACGCGGTGCCTGTCTGCGGCGTGCTGACCATCGCCGGTACAAAACGATGCGCGACGACGCCCTTGCGCTCCAACGTCTCCCACACCGCCTGACGATCCAGGAAGGCATCGGCGGCGACCGTCGCGATCATCACGCCGACCAGGCCGAAGACCGCGACGCCGACATCGATATGCACAATATCGACAAGCTTCACATAGGCCACGAAAACGCCGAGGAGATAGACTTCCACCATGGACCAGGCGCCGAGCTTGCCCATCCAGGTGAAGACGACACGCGCATGCTTCGGCGGCTGCGGCAGACGTATTGCCAGAAGAACATAGGCAGTACCGGCCAGTTTCAGAAGCGGGGCGATGGCGGTCGTGAATAGGACCACCAGCGCCAATTCCCACACGCCCTGGTCTTCCAGCCGTCTGGGGCCAGAAAACATATCCGCCCCGAGCACGATGCCGAACGTGCTGACCTGCATCAGCGGCATGATGCAGGACATAAGGAGAAGCATGAGACCTGACAGCGAGAAAGCCAAAGCGCGACCCAGCGCGTTTCTTTGCACGCGGCGGAGCGTTACGCCGCATTGGGCGCAGGACGCCGTCGCCGGCGCGACAAGTGCGGGCACCTGCTGCAATAAGCCGCAATATCGACAGATGATCGGGTGCGAAGGACTAATGTCGCCGACAGCATCTTCGGTCACCATCGAAGGCGGCCAATGCGTCATAGCGCCCGCCCGAATCTCACGTCGCTCTCCGCATTTGGAAGCCGAAGCTCCTATTCACCCTATGCTCGAAATGATAGATATCACAAACGGGTGTCAAGCGAAGTTGCGACGATGATGCGGGTTGACCTCTGGGGATTATCCCGCGGCACGGTAAACGGTGTGAAAAGGGAACGAGACATGACGACCATAAGCACAGGCCGCAGCAGCAAAAAGGCAATCCGTCTCGGCTTGATGCTGGCGGGCCTTCTCTCCGTCGCTGCCCTGCCCGCCTGCAGCCATTCCGGCGCCGGGCCGAAGACCGTCGACGGACAGACGCCGGACGGCACGCTGGTCATGCACCAGGTCCAGGCCGCTTTCATCGGCAGCGGCAATGGCGGCTACGGCACGCTGAATTACCAAGGTCAGAGCTATAACTTCAACGTGGGCGGCTTGGGCATCGGCGGCATCGGTGCTTCCACCATCGATGCGACCGGCGAGGTTTATGGGCTGAAAACCGTCAAGCAGTTTCCCGGCTCCTACGTGCAGGGACGCTACGGCTTTGCCTTTGGCGACAAAAGCAGCGGCGATCTATGGCTGAAGAATAATGATGGCGTGATTTTGCATTTGCACGCCAAGCGGACGGGACTGATGCTCAGCCTGGGCGGCGATGTCGTGGTCATCACCTTCAAATAGCGCAGGCAAATAACGCGAAATTCCCGGCGAGGCCAGCCTCGCCGGGCGGCCCGTCTCAGCGCGGGCGTACCATCTCGAAGAGGCTGGAGACGGAGACATAGTCGCCGCGATAGCCGCAGCGGCCCAGCGGCATAGCGCCCGCCGTATCGAATTTTCCGTCCTTGAGAAAAGCCGGGTCGATATGGACGCCGACGATCTGGCCGATGACCATGTAGTTGGATGACGGCACGCCACCCAGCCCCTGCAACTGCTGGATGGAGACGCATTTGCACTCCAACGCCGCCGGGGCGATCGCCACGCGCGGCGGCGCGACAAGGACAGATGGCGCCTTGGCGAGCCCCGCCAGTTCGAACTCATCCACGTCATGCGGCACCGCGACGCAGCTTTCGTTCATCTGCTTCGCCAGCGCCTCCACCGCCAGATTGGCAACGAATTCCCCGGTCTCCTCGGCATTGCGGACGCTGTCCTTCCAGCCGTTGCTGCTGAACATGACCATCGGCGGTATGTCCGAGACCATATTGAAGAAGCTATAGGGCGCGAGGTTGACGTGCCCCGATGTGCTGACGGTCGAAATCCAGCCGATGGGCCGGGGTGCGATGATCGCCTTCAGCGGATCATGCGGCAGGCGATGGCCCTGTTCGGGCTGGTAGAAATGGGTCTCGGTCATGCCAAAGCCTCCTGTCTTGCCGCCGCCCGACCGGCGGCGATGGCGCACAGCAATTCGAACATCATCGTCGCCCCGGTCAGCGCCGTCAGGCCGGACGGGTCGAAGGGCGGTGCGACCTCCACGACATCGGCACCGACAATGTTAACGGCGCCAAGCCGCCGCAGCATGAACTGCGCTTCCCGCGTCGTGAAGCCGCCAATCTCCGGCGTGCCGGTACCGATCGCCATGGACGGGTCCAGGCTGTCGATGTCGAAGGAGATATAGGTGGCCGCGTCACCCGCGATGGCCAGCGCTTCGTCCATCACGTCATCGACGCCGCGCCTGGCGAATTCCTCGATATAGATCTGGCGGATGCCCTGCGCCTGCGCCCAGCCGTGATCGTCACTCGTATAAAGCGAGCCGCGCAGCCCGATCTGCACCATACGCTTCGGGTCCAGCACGCCCTCCTCGATCGCCCGGCGGAAGGGTGAGCCATGGGTGAAGGGATTATCGCCGAAATAGGTGTCGTTGGTATCGGAATGCGCGTCGAAATGGATCAGCCCGACGGGCGCGCGCTTACCGACCGCGCGCAGGATGGGGAGGGTGATGAGGTGATCGCCCCCCGCCGACAGCGGCAAGGCGCCGGCCGCCACGACCTCGGCGAAAAACGCCTCGATCTTCGCCAGTGCGTCCCGCAGATCGATCGGGTTCACCGGGCAATCGCCCAGATCGGCCACCTGCAGCGTGTCATAGGGCGCCGCACCGGTCGCGTGATGGACGCGGCGCATGAGGCTGGACTGGTTGCGGATCTCACGCGGGCCATGACGGGCGCCGGCCCGGTTGGTGGTGCCGCCGTCGAACGGCACGCCGATCAGCGCGACGTCCAATCCGCCCGGGCTTTCCACCGCCGGCAGGCGCATGAAGGTGGAATGGCCGGCGAAGCGCGGCACGAGCGCGGCATCGACCGGCTGATTGAAATTCGTCATCGGGCTGTTCCTCGATCCATCGCAAGCGTCTGACGGCCACAGAGCATGCGCCCCATTCCTGGGCAACGCCCCTCGTGATCAACGACTGTCTTGATCAACGGCGGCCCGTGCTATCCAGTCACCTGCGCCTGATCGGCAGGCGGGTCTGGGATTGGAGTCAGGAATGGCCGGTGCGCTGTCTCATATTCGGGTGCTTGATCTGTCCCGCGTGCTGGCCGGCCCCTGGGCCAGCCAGTTGCTGGGCGATCTGGGCGCCGAGATCATTAAGATCGAGCGGCCGGGCAGCGGCGACGATACCCGCGCCTGGGGACCTCCGTTTTTGCAGGATTCCGAGGGCCAGGATACGCGCGACGCCGCCTATTTCCTCTGCGCCAATCGCAACAAGCAATCGGTCACCGTCGATTTCACCAAGCCCGAGGGGCAGGCTTTGGTGCGCGACCTCGCCCGCCAGTCGGACGTGGTTCTGGAGAATTTCAAGGTCGGCGGCCTCGCCCAATACGGGCTCGATTATGAGAGCCTCGCCGCGATCAACTCCGGCCTCGTCTATTGTTCCATCACCGGCTTCGGCCAGACCGGTCCTTATGCCGAGCGCGCGGGCTATGACTTTCTTATCCAGGGCATGGGCGGGTTGATGAGCATTACCGGACGGCGCGAGGGGGAGCCCGGCGCCGGGCCGCAGAAGGTGGGCGTGGCGCTGACGGATGTGATGACCGGGCTTTATGCGTCCAACGCCATCCTGGCCGCCCTTCTCCACCGGGATATTTCCGGTTGCGGGCAATATATCGATCTGGCCTTGCTGGATGTGCAGGTGGCGAGCCTTGCCAACCAGACGATGAACTACCTCACCACCGGCCGCAGCCCGCAGCGCATGGGCAATGCGCATCCGAATATCGTGCCCTATCAGGATTTCCCGACCCTGGACGGCGCCATGATCCTGGCGGTCGGCAATGACGGGCAATTCGCCAAGCTCGCGATCGTCGCCGGGCATCCGGACTGGGCGCTGAAGCCGGAATTTTCCACCAATCGCGCGCGGGTGGAAAATCGTGCCGCCTTCGTGGCGGCTTTCACGGCTGTTTCGATAACCCGCACGACCAAGGATTGGATTTCCGCGCTTGAGGCCGCCGGCGTGCCTTGCGGGCCTATCAATACTTTGGCCGAGGTTTTCGAGGACCCGCAGGTGATCAGCCGCGGCACGCGCGTCACCCTGCCCCATGCGGCGGGCGTGGATGTGGCGCTGGTCGCCAATCCCATCCGCATGTCCGAAACCCCGCCGGAATACCGCAGCGCCCCGCCGACATTGGGCCAGCACACGAAAGCCGTTCTGGCGGAAAAGCTCGGCCTGGATGAGGCAGCGATCGCGCTGCTGATCGCGAAGGGGGTTGTTTGATCTGCTATCGAATTGAATTTTCTTTTCCTGCGGTTTTGTGCCACCAGCAAAGGGCAGAACTGGATCCAGGCCTGACGATGACCGTGGAAATTGCTTTCCCCTTGGAGTTTGTTGTTGACGGGACGCCGGTGTCTTTGCAGACGAAGCGCAGCGCCGCGAAGGATGCGTGGAAAGCCAAAATCCGCAGGGCCAGCATGAGCGCCCTCCCTGAGGGGCATTTCTGCAGCGCTGGCCGTATTTCGGTCACGCTGTTCTATTTCCCCCTGGAGGATATGCAGGGTGATATCGATAATATCGTCAAACCGGTCCTCGATGCTTTCTCTCAGCACATCTACCTGGATGACAGACAGGTGGAGCGGATTTTGATACAGAGATTCGACCCGGAAAAAACCTTCGCGTTCAGGGAAGCCTCGCCTATCCTCGAACAGGCGATCAAGGCGCCGAAACCGCTGCTTTACGTGAGGCTTTCCGACGATCCGTCAGAGGAACTAAGCTGATGACCAAATCGCCAAGACAGCGGGAGCGCGCGGTCCTGCAAGCCGTCATTCCCGGTCTGGAGGCTGAAGGTTTCGAGGTCTTCCTTCAACCGGGCGCTCAACTTCTGCCCCCTTTCATGGCGGGCTACCGGCCCGACGCCATTGCCTTGAAACCGGGACGAAAGATTGCGATCGAAGTCACGGCGGGTGGCGGCGATAGGCCTAATCGTCCAGCGTTACAGAAAATACAAGCAATCTTCGCTTCCCAGCGCGATTGGGAGTTTCAGATTCTCTACGCACCTCCCTCCTCTTCCGATCCTGATCTTGCACCGGAACCGAAAGAGGCAATCTTCGCCACTCTACGCCGCTTGCCGTCTCTTCTCGATCAAGGTGGGGCTGTTGCCGCGTTGCTGACGGGCTGGTCCGCTTTCGAAGCTGCGGCTCGGCGGCTTATGCCTGATGATTTTGAGCGGCCGCAATCACCGTCCCGAATGCTGGAAACGCTGGCATTCAGCGGTGCCGTAACGCCGGATGAGGCGGATCTGCTCCGAGATTTAGGGCGGAGAAGAAATCAGGCTGCTCATGGCAAGCTTGATGTCACGATAACGCCGGCACAGTTGGAACAGCTTATCGCCGTGACCCGCGTCCTGCTGGAATTGACCGAACCTGCCGACGCTGTTTGATAGGTAAGATCTCTTATCCCGACGCCCCACGGAACGCCCCATGACCGACATCCCGATCATCGACCTTGCCGGTCTGCGCTCTTCGGACCTGGAGGAACGCCGTGCGGCGGCGGCGGCGCTGGGTGCTGCCTGCCGGAACGTCGGCTTCTTCTACGTGAAGAACCACGGCATCCCGGACAAGGTCGCGCGCGGCATTTTCGATGCATCCCGAACCTTGTTCGCACAGCCACCGGAAACGAAAGAACAGCTGTCCATCAAACGCTCGGCGCATAATCGTGGCTATGTCGGTGTCGCGGGCGAGCGGCTGGATGCCAAGGCAAGCCCCGACCAGAAGGAGGCCTTCAATATCGGTTTCGAACTGCCGCCCGATGACCCTGACGTTCTCGCCGGCAAA
Organism: Acidisoma cellulosilyticum; assembly: GCF_020621385.1. GTDB lineage: Bacteria > Pseudomonadota > Alphaproteobacteria > Acetobacterales > Acetobacteraceae > Acidisoma > Acidisoma cellulosilyticum. Next base: position 498,763 of record NZ_JAESVA010000002.1, read on the forward strand.
CCCTTTCGCGGCGTCAATCTCTGGCCCGACATTCCCGGCTGGCGCGATCAGGTTCTGGCCTATTACGACGCCTGCATGACCTTGCAATTGACCATTCATCGCGGTTTCGCGCTTGACCTTGGGATCGCCGAGGATTTCTTCGCCGATAAGATGGATCGGCCGATCGCGACCTTGCGCCTGCTGCATTACCCGGCGGGCGAGGCCAGCGAAGGGGCTGAAATCGGCGCCGGCCAGCATACCGATTACGGCAATGTCACCATCCTCGCGACCGACGGCGTTGCGGGCTTGCAGGTGCAACGCCGTGACGGCGTCTGGCTGGATGCCCCGCATATCGACGGCGCCTTCGTCTGCAATATCGGCGACTGCCTGATGCGCTGGACGAACGACGTCTATGTCTCGACCCCGCATCGCGTCCTGCGGCCGAAGGCCGAGCGCTATTCGGTCGCCTTCTTCGCGGACGCCAATCCCGATGCCTTGGTCGAAACGCTGCCGACCTGTCTGGCGCCGGGGGAGGCAGCGCGCTATCCCGCCATTATCTGCGCGGATTATCTGCGCGAACGACTGACGGCCACCTACGATCATCTCAAGACCGGAAACTGACGCTTGACCCTCGACCTTCTCATTCGCGGCGCCACCCTGCCCGACGGCCGCACGAGCCAGGACATCGCAATGCGCGACGGACGCATTGTCGCGGTCGAGCGCGCTATCACGGCCGAGGCTGCCGAGGTGATCGAGGCTGGCGGCCAGCTGGTCTCGGCGCCTTTCATCGATCCGCATTTCCATATGGATGCGACGCTGTCGCTCGGCATCCCGCGCATCAACCGGTCCGGCACATTGCTGGAAGGCATCGCCCTCTGGGGCGAGTTGAAGCCGCTACTGACGCATGAGGCACTGGTGGAGCGCGCAATGCGCTATTGCGACCTGGCCGTGGCACAAGGGCTGCTCGCCATTCGCAGCCATATCGATATCAGTGACTCGCTCATCGCCGTCGATGCGCTGCTGGACGTGCGGGAGCGTGTGAAACCCTATATCGACCTGCAACTCGTCGCTTTCCCGCAGGACGGTTATTACCGCGCGCCCCGCGCCGTCGCTCTGCTGAACGAAGCGCTTGACCGTGGCATCGAGATCGTCGGTGGCATTCCGCATTTCGAGCGGACGATGGAGGCCGGACGGCAATCGGTGGAAGCGCTGTTCCGCATCGCGGCTGACCGTGGTCTGCGCGTCGACATTCATTGCGACGAAAGCGACGACCCGCTGTCCCGCCATGTCGAGACCATGGCGGCCGAGACGGTGCGCTACGGGCTGGGCGACCGTGTCACCGCATCCCACACCACATCGATGCATTCGATGGACAATTACTACGCCTCCAAACTCATCGCGCTGATCGCGGAATCCGGCATGAACGTCATCGCCAATCCGCTGATCAACATCACCCTGCAAGGCCGGCACGATACCTATCCCAAGCGCCGTGGCATGACGCGGGTGCCGGAACTGCTGGCCGCCGGGGTGAACGTCTCGCTCGGCCAGGATTGCGCCTTGGACCCATGGTATTCGCTGGGATCAGGCGACATGCTGGAGGTGGCCCATATGGCGGTCCATGTCGCACAGATGACCTCTCAAGATGCCATGGCGACCTGTTTCGAGGCGGTGACGACGCATTCCGGCAAGACCATGGGTCTGGAAGGCTACGGCATCGCACCCGGCTGCAAGGCCGATATGGTACTGCTGCAGGCGGCCAATCCTGTGGAAGCGATCCGGCTGCGCGCGACGCGGCTGGCGGTTATTCGCGCCGGCCGCGTGATCGCGCGCACGCCGCCGCGCGAAGCTGTGCTGTCCTTGCCCGGCAGGCCCGCGCATGTGAACCCCGCCAGCTATGCGCCGCGGATCTGCTCTTAGCCCCGCGGATAATGCGCTGAATCAGAGATTAAACCAGATTCCCAGCCTGCCGATCAGTCGGGAGGTCTTTGCGGTCACAAAGTGATGGGCGATGGCTTTACCCTGCTGTTGGCCTAGTCCCATCGGCGATGCTATCATTCCCATCATTTTTCACTGCAATGAAACGGCGCCATGGTTGACCAAGTCCAAGATAAGCAGGGCGAGACTTTGGTGGCTGATCTTATCACCGCCTTCGACACGGACGCCTTCGATCTCGCGCCGGTCTCTCTTTGGCTTGAAGATTATAGCGATCTGAGGGCCCATTTCGAGGCGCTGCGCGTCCAGGGCGTGACCTCGCTGGCCGATTATTTCGCGGAAGACGCCGCGCGTATCAGCGCCTGCGCGGCGCGGCTGCATGTCATCAAGGTCAACAAGTGCACGCTGGATCTGTTCGAGGCCCAGGGGCTGGACGATCTGGTCGGTAATCTGGATCGCGTCTTCGGCGTCGATTCCCTCGCCGTTCATGCGACGGAGCTTGTCGCCCTCTGGAACGGCCAAACCGCGTTTTCCAGCCGGACCGTGAACTACACGCTGTCCGGCCGGCGGCTGGATGTGGAGATCAAGGGCACCGTCCTGCCCGGCTACGAACGAAGCCTTGGGCGCGTTCTGGTCGCCGTGCAGGATATCACCGAGCGCGAACAGGCGCGCCGCCAGCTTCTGACAAGTGAGCGCTATGCGCGCGGGCTTTTTGAATTCTCCCCGGTCTCACTCTGGGTCGAGGATTTCAGCGCCATTCGCCGACTTCTGACCGAAGTACGGCAGCGCGGCATCGTCGACTTTCCCGTCTTCCTCGATGTCCACAACGAATTCATTCATCGCTGCATCAGCGAAATTCGGGTCATCGACGTCAATGACTATACGCTGCGCCTGTTCCGCGCGCCGGATCGGCAGACTTTGCTGGAAAGCACGCGTGACATCTTCCGGGACAGGATGGAGCGGCCTTTTGCCGAGCAGCTGAAGCATCTTTGGGACGGCCATCTGTTTCATCAGCTTGAGGTGATCAATTACAGCCTGACCGGCGAGGAGATCTATCTCCACCTGCAATTCTCCGTCATGCCCGGACATGAGGATGATTGGGCCATGGTGCTGATCGCGCTGACCGATATCACGGCACGCAAGAAGGCCGAGGCCTATCTGGAATTCCTCGGCAAGCATGATGAACTGACGAAGCTCTACAACCGGTCCTTCCATGTCGAGGAGATCAACCGGCTGGAGCGTCGGGGCCAATATCCCATCTCCATCATCATGATCGACCTCAACGGCTTGAAGGAGGTCAATGACGACTGGGGCCATCAGGCCGGGGACGCCTTACTGCGCCGCGCGGGCGAAGTGCTGAACAAGGCGGTGGCCGAACCCAGCTTCGCCTGCCGCATCGGCGGCGACGAATTCGCAATCCTGATGCCAAAGGCGGATGAGGCCGCGGCCCATACTTTGATGATGCAGATCGAGGAACTCTTCGCGATCAATAACCAGTTCTACAGCACGCCGCTGCGGGCCGCGATGGGCTGCGCGACCGCGCGGGAGGGCATGCGCCTGGAACAGGCGATCCGCATCGCGGACCAGGCCATGTATGACGCCAAGCAGAGCTACTATAGCGGCTCGGCCGATGCGGCAGCGCCCGAGAGGCGCAGCCGCCCGCGCTGATTATCGCCGTTCCTCGCGCAGGAAGGGCCGCGCCAGATCTTCCGGCTGGGCGCTGGCCCGCAGCCGGCCCATGCCGGAAGCCGCCAGCACCGCGATTGTCGCCAGATAGGGCATCATCTGGATCAGATAGATCGGCACATGCAGTCCGCTCGACAGCAGCAGCGGAATAACCGCCTGCACGGCGCCGAACAGCACCGCCGCCCCGATGGCGCGCAAGGTATTCCAGCGTGAGAAGGTCACCAAAGCGACGGCGATCCAGCCACGGCCACTGACCATGCCCGTCACCCAGACCTGGCTGCCGACAAGGCTGAGATGGGCGCCCGCGAGGCCGAGCACGATGCCGCCGACCAGCACCGCGCCTATGCGCATGGCCATGACATTCACGCCCGCCGCGTCGGCCGCTGGGGCATTTTCCCCCACCGACCGCAAGCGCAGGCCAAGCTCGGTCCGTTCCATCACCCACCAGACGATGAAGGGCAGGATGAAGGCGAAATAGGTCAGCGGATCCTGATCGAGCAGATGCGCCAGCCAGCGTGGCATGCCCGCGAAGGCCGAAGGGAAGACCGGCCCCAGCGCCTTGATCGGCTGATTGGCGAAACTGTCGCCAATGACGCCGCTCAGCCCCACGCCGAAGGCGAAGATGACCAGGCCGGACAGAACCTGTTCCAGCCGCAGCACCACCGCCAGCAATGCAAACAGCAGCGTCATGCCGACAGCCGCGACGCAGCCGAGCAGGATCGCCGCCGGCAGGCCAAGGCCGGACAGCATGGCGATGACGGCCGCGACCGCGCCCATGGACATGATGCCCTCGGCGCCCAGATTCATCACGCCGGCCCGTTCGTTGATGATCAGGCCCGTCGTCGCCAGCAGATAGGGCGCGGCGAAGACAGGAATGGCGCCGATCCAATCGCCCAGAAAGCCGTTCATGCTTTCTGTCCTTCGACAGGTACCGCAACGGGCGCTTTCGGTCGCTGGCGCAGAATGGAAATACGGTAGCGGACGAAAACGTCAAAGGCCGCGACGGTCATGAGCAGGAAAGCCTCCATCGTCACCACCACCGTATCGGGCAGCTGGTAGAAGGCTTTCAGCGAATCCCCTGCCGTATAGAGGCCCGCGACGGCGAGTGCGGCGATCAAGACACCGATCGGATTGGCGCGGCCCAGATAGGCGATGGCGATGGAGGGGAAAATGAAGTCATTGCCGACGAATTGCGTGAGCTTGTGCTCCTCGCCGGAGATGATGCTGAACCCGGCCAGGCCCGAGACGGCGCCGGCCAGGCAGGCCGTCGTGAGCGTGATACGGGCCACCGGAATGCCCAGCGCGCGCGACGCGGTGCGGTTCTCCGCGACTGCCTTGGACAGCAGGCCGAACCGGCTGTAGCGGCATAGCCACCAGCAGAAGACGACGACGACGAGCGCGATAAACACGCCGTAGTGCAAATGCCAGCCGCCGAAATTCGGCAGTTGCTCGAATTTCGGAAAGATCGGCGTCGTCGGGAACTGGTCAGCCTGGTTGCGCCAATGGCCGTACAGCAGATCCTGCGCGAGCAGATAGGCGACATAGTTCAGCAACAGCGTGGTGATCACCTCATCCGCGCGCAGCCGCACCTTGGCGACAGCCGCGAGCCCGCACCACAAGGCGCCGCCCACCATGGCCGCGACGATCATCAGCGGCATGCGCAGGAACCAGGGGCCGATCTGATAGATGCTGACGGCGGTGGCCGCCAGCGCGCCCATCCAGAGCTGACCTTCGACGCCGATATTCCAGAAGCGGATGCGCAGACAAAGGGCAACGGACATGGAAACGAGGGTCAGCGAAATCGCCCGGGTCAATGTCTGGTCAAGCCCAGCGCTATTGCCGAAGACATAGAGAACAAACTCGTTCCCTAGATCGCTGGCCGGCACGCCGAAGGCGATCAGAAAGATCGCGCAACAGAACAGCCCGAAGACGATGCCGCCGATCAGGGTCGCGGCCGTCAGCCAGCGCGGCACGGCCAGGCGCGGCGACAAAACAAGGCGATAGGGCATCACGGACACTCAGTGACCTTCCAGGATCAACCGGCCAAGCTCGGCGCGGTCGGTCTGCTCGATCGGCATGGCGTCTGACAGCCGGCCGTGAGAGAGGACCGCGACGCGGCTGGACAAGGCCAGCACTTCGTCCAGGTCCTCGGAAATCATCAGCACGCCGACGCCGCGCGCGGCCGCCGCCAGCAGGCGGTTCTGCACGGCGGCCGCCGCCCGCACGTCCAGCCCGCGCACGGGCGAATGGACGATGAGGATGGAAAAATCCCCCTCGAACTCACGCGCCAGAATCAGCTTCTGGGCATTGCCGCCCGAGAGCAGCCGCGCCTGGGTATCGGCGACACCGCCCGCGATCTCGTAATCGCGGATGGAGCCTTCGGCCCTGCCGCGCATCCAGCCCTTCGTCACCCAATAGCGTTTCTCGGGCCTGCGGCCGGACAATGCCGGCACGGCCAGGTTTTCGGCCAGCGACAGGGAGCCGAACAGGCCGAGATGAAAACGGTCGGCGGGCACGAAGCGCAGCCCGGCCTCTCGCCGGTCGGCCGGCTGCACCGGCGCGGTCTCACCATGCATGATGATGTCGCCATGCGTGGGCGCGCGCAGACCGATGATGGTTTCCAGCAATTCGGACTGGCCATTGCCGCCCAATCCGGCGACGCCGAGGATTTCACCCTTATGCAGGCGCAGGTTGAGGTCGCGCAGCGGCACGTCATGCTCGGCCGCTGGCGTGCCGACGCCCTTCAGCTCCAACACGACCTGCGCGGAGAAGCTGGCATTGCCCCGGCGGACGACCGCGGTTTCACCGCCGACCATGGCGCGGGCGAGTTCCGCCGCTGACAGCCCGCGCGCGGGTGCGCCGTCGATGACGGTTTTGCCGGCGCGCATGACGGTGACACGGTCGGCCGTCGCACTGACGTCACGCAGCTTATGGGTGATCAGAATGACCGCGCGCCCGTCATCGGCGAGCCGGCGCGCAAGCTCCAGCATGCCGGCGGCCTCGCTTTCGGCCAGAACCGCCGTCGGCTCGTCCATGATCAGGATGCGCGCCCCACCCAGCAGCACTTTCAGGATTTCGACCTTCTGCTGCTCGGAGACCGAGAGCTGATCGACCCGCACATCCATGGGGATCACGAAGCCCAGATCCTGGGCCATGGCCTGACTGGCCGAGAGGGCGGCCTCGTTCGAGGTCCAGCCGGCCTTCCGACCGCAAGCGAGACGCAGATTCTCCAGGACCGTCAGCGGACCCACGAGTTTAAAATGCTGGTGGATCATGCCGATGCCGGCGGCCGAGGCCGCCTTCGGCTCGGCGAAGGCAGCCGGTGCGCCGTCCACCTCGATCAACCCGTCATCCGCACCGTAGAAACCGGCGAGAATGTTCATGAGGCTGGATTTGCCGGCGCCGTTTTCCCCGAGGAGCGCGTGAACCTCCCCCCAGGCGACCGAGAGATCCGCACCGTCAAGCGCGATGCGGTCTCCGAAGGCCTTACGCACGGCCTGCATGCGAACAGCGACCGCGCCGCGAGACGCGGGCAAGACGGGCTCCGCTTCCTTATCCGCGCGGTCAGTGGTCGCGAGTGTCATGCCTACTTGATCGAGCCTTGAACGTTATCGAAGAGGTAGTTCATCCCGAAGAGCTGGTCGATAGTCATGACCTTGCCGGCTTCGACTTTGACCGAACCGTCCTGCGCCTTCAGCGGGCCGGTGAAGGGATCGAACTTGCCGGCGACCATCTCGGCCTTCAGCGCGTCGATTTTGGTCTGCACGTCGGGCGTCACGTGACCGACAGGCTCGGTGATATCCACCATGCCGGAATCGATGCCGTAAAGGCTGGCGCCGGCGCTGGTCCAGGTGCCGGCCTTCAGCGCCTTGACCATCGGCACCAGCATCTTGTCCCAATGGAAGACGACCGAGGTCATGATCGTCTTGGGGGCGGCGGCCGACATGTCATTCTCATAGCCGATGGAGAACTTGCCGGCCTTCTCGGACTGCACGATGGCCGCCGGGCTATCCATGTCGGTTGCAATGACATCCGCGCCCTGCTCGATCATGGCATTGGAAAGCTGGCCTTCCTTCACCGGATCATCCCAGGAATTGACAAAGGCGACCTTGGCGACGGTGCCGGGGTTGGCGGCGCGGGCGCCGGTCGCGAAAGCGTTGATATCCCAAAGCACGGTCGGGATGGGGAAGCCTTCGATCATGCCGATGACCTTGGACTTGGTGACCGAGCCTGCCGCGTAGCCGGCCAGATACCAGCCCTGATAGGTTTTCGGGTAAGGGCTTTCCAGGTTCGGTGCGGTCGTCACGCCGGCCATGTTCACGAAGGCCACATTGGGGTGGAGCTTCGCTTCAGCCGCGAAGGCATCGCCGTAACCATAGGTGCCGCCGATGATGACGTTGAAGCCACGGTTCACGAACAACTCGACCGTCTGCTCAACCTTCTCGGTCTGCTCGGGGATGTTTTCGACATAGGGAATCTTGACGCCGAATTCCTTCTGCAGAACCAGGCGCGCGCGGTTCTGCGCGCCGGTCCAGCCGCCGTCGCTGATGGCGCCGAGATAGATGAAAGCAATCTTGGGCGGACCGCTGAGCTTCACCTGTGCCTGAGCATGGGAGGCGAAACCGATGGCGCCGAAAAGGCCGCAGACCGAAGCAAGCAGGGAAAGCCGTTTCACGGAGATCCTCCTAGGATTAAGGCAATTATGATTTAACAAGCGGGTGACGGAAGGTCGAGCGATGCTCAGCCAACCGGCTCGGTTCCTTCCTGACGATAGGCATAGGTCGCGTCCAGTCGACCCTGGACGTAATCGCCGGCCAGAACGGGCGGGTATTTCGCTGGGCGATCTGCCGTGACGGTGCCGGGCAGCGCCTCGATTTTCGTATCGAAGTTCGAACCCACGAAACAGGGAATGGAATAGCGCGCCCGGCCCGAGGTATTCATGGCCCGATGCAGGGTGGAGGCGAACAGGTCATTCGTCCAACGCGCCATCTGGTCACCGATATTGATGACGAAAGTGCCGCGGATGGGCGGCGCGTCGATCCATTTTCCGTCGGTATTGCGCACCTGCAAAGCCGGCACCGTTTCCTGGCAAAGGATGGTGAAGCATTCGTAGTCGGAATGCGCGCCGATGCCGATCTGCTTGGGGTCCACCGGGCCGTCCTGGCTGGGATAGGACAGCAATCGCATGATCGCGGTCGGCTTATTGGCGAGCGGCGTGAAATAGTCTTCCGGCAGATCGAGTGCGAGAGCGAAGGCTGCAAACAACCGCTGACCGAGGACGTGCATCGCCGCGTAATAGGCGTCCACCTGCGCGCGAAAACCGGGCAAGCCTGCGGGCCATTGGTTGGGACCGAAATGCTTCGGTTGACCCGCGCGGTCCGGGTCGCTCTCCGGCCGCTCATGGGCAATATCGAATGCCTCATGCAGGTCGCCCTTGGCTGTCGGGTCCGTATTCTCCTCCAACAACGGGGTATAGCCGCTGTTATTGACCGAGTGGCGCACATGGATGCGCATCTTCTCGTCCAAGGGCAGACCAAAGAAGCGCGGGCATTCGGCGAAGGTCTGGTCGATCAGCGCCTGAGCGACGCCGTGGTTCTTGATATAGAAGAAGCCGATTTCCGTGCAGGCAGCGCGCAGTTCCGCAGCAAGCGCGCGCTTCGCCGCCACATCCTCGCCCAGCATGGGCGCGAAATCGATGATGGGGATTGCCTCAAAAGCCAAGTTGTTTCCTATCCAGGCAGCCAAACGCACTGCCAAATCACGCAAATTTCATGCCACGATTACCTGCCCCGTGCCAGAGGCATGGCCCCTCGCCTATGACCATAATCAGCGCGATTTGACGAGCCTGCCCGCGACCCAAACCTGCGCGACATCGCCGCGCCCGGCCAGCATGACGATTTTTTCCAGGATCCCTGCCGCGCTTTCAGCCTCGGCGAAGCGCAGATTGCCGTCCGGCAACCCCGACCGCAGCAAAACGGCATCGAAAGCATAGCCGGGGCGGAACAGACCGATGGGCAGATCGAGCGATTCGCCGCCGCCGGCCGTCGCCATCCGGAAGGCGGTTCGAAAATCGATGCGCGCACCGGGCTTGCCGCGCGCTGCCGCTGACTTGCGCGAATCGGTCCCGCTTTCCAGCAAGCGGGAGACAGCGACCGCCTGCCGCGCGGCCTCGAACAGCGACGCGCTGGGGCCGCCCGCGATATCGGACCCAAGGCCGATATGCAGCCCCTGGTCCAGCATCTCCCGCAAGGGGAAGACCGCGCCGGCGAAGTAGATATTGGAGAGCGGGCAATGCGCGACCGCCGCGCCCCGCGCGCGGATCAGCGCGGCGTCAGGCTCCGTGATGAAATTCGCATGCGCCAGCACGCTGCCGCGCCGCAGCAGGCCGGCGCGGTCCAGCACCGCAGTATCCGTGACACCGCAGCGGTCCAGAACATGGCCATGTTCCCAGTCACTCTCCGAGCAATGGGTCTGCACGGTGCACCGGGTCTCGGCCGCCAGTGCCCCCAACCCTTCCAGCAACGCATCGGTGCAGGCCGGCACGAAGCGGGGCGTGATCATGGGCCGCACCAATGCCGCCTCATTCCCTGGCAGGTCACGGATATGGCCGATCAGCGCCCGCGTTTCGGCGATGGCAATCTCAGCGGACGCGTCACGATAGAAGTCCGGGCATTGTTCCGGATGATCCATGCCGACGCGGCCGACCAAGGCGCGCTGTCCTTTGTCTAGGCAAATCTCGGCCAGACGTTTCGTCGCGGGCAAATGGATGGTCGCGAAATAAACGGCCGTCGTCGTGCCATGCGCCAGCAGCGTCTCGACCAGACAGGCATAAACATCCTCAGCAAAAGCCAAGTCCTCGTAACGGCTTTCGAGCGGAAAGGTGTAGCGCTGCAGCCAGTCTTCCAGCGGCACGTCAAGGGCGGTGCCCAGTTGCGGGAATTGCGGCGCATGGATGTGAAGGTCGATCAGCCCAGGAATGAGGATGTCATCCGGCGTGAGCTCGACCAGACTTCCGCCCGCACGCAGCCTGGCCAGACGGGGGTCATCCGCCGCCACGGCAGTCTCGACACTCAAGATCATACCGTCTGTGCCGACGCAAATCAGAGCCGAGACTAGCGCCTCGATCCCATCCGGCGCGTGAATGGCTCGGCCATAGATCGCCCAATCGCCCGGCATGACCACCTCTTTTGCGTAGAATAGCAGGAAAATGACGGTATTGGCCGCTTTCGGCAAGCGATCCCGGTAGTCTGCCACAAAGGTACAAGCTGCCGTGAACAGCCCTTGTCCAACCGATATAAGAGCAAAGGTCCCAACAGCAGGCGCCGGATGCTCAGACTGTCATGGATTCCGGCAGGTTTTCTGCCGTCGCGCAGAATAAACGCGGATCGCTCAATCGTTGGTCTGGCAAGTCAGAGCCGAAAAATACCGGGTTCTGGCAATTTTTATAACGCATTCATCATGATGCAGCTCTCTCATAGACGCGTGATTGTTAGGGTGCTAACCATCTGGACTAATTTGAAAAGTCTTGTTTTTCAGGAGCCCGTCATTGCCTTCCCGGACGATGGCTTGCCTATGACAGGTTCAGACAAGACGTCGCCGCCCATGCAGCGGCATGTTCGTGCTGCGGATATTTCCGGCAACAAATCCTTCGACCGTCTCGTCGCACTGACGGCGAAGCTGTTCCGCACCCCTTATGCCGCTCTGACAGTGGCAGGACTGGATCGGCAGTTCGTGGTTGCCAATCACGGCCTGGGTGACCGCCGCCACCCCATGGATGGTTCCCCATCCTATGAGATCGTTTTGCGCGGCGAGCCGATCGTGATTCCCGATCTGGACGCGCAATCACGCTATCGGCCCGAGGCCTTCTTTACGCCGCACATCAAATTCTTTGCCGGCGTCCCCCTCGTCCTGCCGGATGGTTTCGCAATCGGCTGTCTTGGCATCGCCGATTCCTCATCGCGCGAAGCAGACAGCTTCGACCTCGCACTTTTGCGGGAACTTGCCGATATTGCGGTGGCGCAAGTGGAAATGAATGTCGTGACCGGCATGATCGATCCGGTCACCCGATTGCCCAATCGCGCCCAATTCATCCTCGATATGACCGACTGGACAGTGCAACATGCCGGTCAGCACGGGATTGTAGCACTGGTGGACATCATGCCGCAGCAGCAGGTGGATGCCATCATGCGCGTCCTGGGGCCAGGGCATCTTGATCAGGTCGTCGCCGATGTTGCGCAGACATTCCAACGCTCGGTTGATAAGTCCTATCGTCTTTACCAGATTTCGCAAACGCAATTGGCGCTTCTGCCGCCGCCAGAAGCCAATCTTGACATTCTGCTCAGCCAACTAAGTCAGCGCCTGAGCAATATCAATCGCAGGCAGCTCAGCCGTTTTGCCGTCACCATCGCGATGGGTATTCTGCCCTTCAAGCCAGGCGATCATGACGCGGAGGATATCCTGCGCATGGCCAATAGTGCGGCGCAGGATGCGCGACAGGCCCGCGAGTATATTCGTGTCTATTCACCCCAGCAGGATCGCGATCATCAGCGCCGCTTCGCGATCGTAAGCAATTTCGCGGCCGCGATGGAGAGCGAGGACGAGCTTTTTCTCGTCTACCAACCGCGCGTCGATCTGTCCTCCGGCCGCTGTTACGCTGCCGAAGCCTTGCTGCGCTGGACGCATAGCGAGCTCGGCTCGATCTCGCCGAGCGAGTTCATCCCGCTGATCGACCCGACCATGCTGATGCAAGCCCTGACCGATCGGGTGCTTAAAAGCGCGCTCGACCAATTGGCAGAAATGCGACGGGATTTTCCGGACTTCATCATGGCCGTCAACGTCTCGGCCCATAACCTGCGCGAGCCTGACTTCCTCGGCCACCTGCTTGCCAAGCTCGAAATGCGGGGCTTGCCGCCGCATGCGCTGGAGGTTGAGATCACCGAAGGCACCTTCATCCTGAACGACGATGCCGCGATGGCGGCCTTGCATGCGCTCGCTCATGCCGGCGTTCGGATCGCGATCGACGATTTCGGTACCGGCTATTCCAGCCTTTCCTATCTGGAACAGCTGCCTGCCCATACGGTGAAGCTGGACCAGAGCTTCATGCACGGCATGACCGAAGACAGGCGCAAATATGCGCTGGTCAGTTCGACCATCAGCCTTTGCCATGAGCTTGGCTATCGCGTCATCGCGGAAGGCGTCGAGACCATGGAAATCGCAGACCAACTGCGTGCAGCCGGCTGCGATGAGGCCCAGGGCTACGGGTTCAGCAAACCCGTTCCGGCCGCCACACTTCTGTCCTGGCTCAAACCACGCTACGGCCTGCCGGCCTGCCGTATCGCGCAGATTGGCCCGCCAGAAAGCCCGTCATAGAGTCTCACGCACGAGTCAGGTCTAAATTCCGACCGGCGGCTGCCAAGCCTTTTGGCGGGACCCCGTCTTGATGCGCCGGCCCTTCTGGGCGGATTTCAACTCTGCGGCCAGAACAGCGCTGCGGTTCAACACCCGCGCCTTCTCCACATCGCGCGACTGGCTGAATTCCGCCGCCAGCGCCATGACATCGCTGTGCAACCGCTCCAACGCCTCGAACAGAATCTCGAACTGCGCAATATGCTCCAGCAGGAATTCGCGCCGGACGGGCAGATGGCCCGACGAATCGACCGGCTGGCCCTGCCGCATCTCATGCAGTTGGCTGATGCTCCAGGGCTGGCTGACGAGCAGGTCACGCTCATGCGCCAGCTCCTCCGCCCGCTCCAGCAATGTCTCCACCTGCTCCAGCTCCCGGGGCAATTTGCCCAGGAACTGACCTGCGAGTTCCGACACATGCTCGCGTTGCACGCTTTCGCGCGCCCATTTGTCGAAAAGCGAGCCGACGAAGGGCAGGCTATGGCCGGACATCGCCGTATAAAGCATGGCCCAAGCGCTCACCAATTCATTGGCGGCCATGACCGTCTGTCCGACGAGGGCCGTGAACGGCAAAGCCGCCGGGCTGATCGCCGTGGTATCAAGACGGGTTGCAGGCTGATCGTCCTGCTCCGCCGTCTCGTGATCTAAAAAGTCCATGTGTATTTTTTGCCGTGTTCTTTGATGGCCAATCTGCGCCTTGGCGATAGATGGCGCTTCTCCAACTCACGGCATGAGACTCATACGACGAGCACTGCCTTACGCTCAGCGCATAGCGCTACACTTGGCTTTTCACCTCAATTGCAAAAGATTGTTACAGTACAGCGTCATATCTTCACGCTGTTTTGATGCCGTCACGGACAGATACCCAGAATAACACCCGCTGAATCGATTTTTGTTGTTATGTCAACAATAATGCCTGCCCAAGGCAGGGCCTGTCGACCCCGGCGACAGCCGGGCGCGGCAAGGCCCGGCCCTGCAAGGTTTGCGCGCGCGGCACGGTCATAGAACCGCTTCGCCTGCTTGCTTGACCCGCCCGATCCGGCGTATCGAACCCTTGAGATCACCCTCCTGGATTGTTCGGAGACTGTCCTTCATGCGCTTTGCCGCCCTGGTGCTTTCCCTTCTTGGCCTCGCTTTGGCCGGCTGCAGCTCGTCCAGCGGCGGCGGCAGCGCCCGGCCGTCCAAGACCTATATCGTTATGCCGAACGGTCAGGTCGGGTCTTGCCAGAAGAGCAACGGCGCCAGCTGCTGAGAGCGCTGACCAAACGCCTGCACGCCGATCCCTGACCACATGACGTCTGATCGGCGGCCGAGCAGGCCGCTGCTGCTGGGCTGTCTGCTGCTGTCAGCGCTTCTGGCTAGCTGCGCCGATTCTCCTTTGCCGGGTGCTCCCCTGCCGCCGCCTGCCTTGGCTAAAGGTGAGGTCAGCCTCGTCACCCATGGTTGGCATACCGACATCGCCTTGCCGGCGACGGAGGCCAGCGGGCCGCTTGCGCGCTTTCGGCAAATATTTCCGGGCGCCAGCACGCTCGTCTTCGGCTATGGCAAACGCACCTTCATGATCGCGCCCGCCCATACGCTGGGCGAATGGATCATCGGTCCCTTTCCCGGTCCGGCCGCCATCGAGGTCAGCGCCATCAGCGGCGACCCGGTCGACGCTTACGGCGCGTCGCATGTCATCACCCTGCCCTTGCCGCCCGGCGGGGCAAAACACCTGTCCGATTTTCTCTGGGCCGCAATCGCCAAGGACGGAACAGGAACGCCGCTTTATATCGCGACCGGCAATTGGCCCGGCAGCCAGTTCTATGCGGCGAGCCAAGGCTATGCCCTGAACCATACCTGCAATCGTTGGAGTGCGGAGGCGCTGGCGGCCGGGGGGCTGCCCGTCAGCCCGCAAGGCGTCGTCTTTTCAGGTAGCCTGGACAGCCAGGTCCGCCAAATTCAGCGCCGCCCCGCCGGCAGTTGACGCAAGCAAGCGCCGCCTACCGCCAACTGGCGATGATTTCGGCCAGGCCGCCCTCTTCCACCAAAGCGGCGGCATCCTCGCGGCCGAACCAGACGCGCTTGCGCTCCGCGCGCTCCCGCCACTTGACCGCTTCCAACGTTACCCGCAGCGGAAAGACGACGACGAAAAACAGTCGGTCCTCGCCATCCGGCAAGCGCTTCGAATAGGCATAGGTGCCGATCGGCTTTTTCTCGACCTTGCCTTTGACGCCGGCTTCCTGAAACGCCTCGATCTCGGCTGCCTCATGCGGCTTGCGGCCGATCATCGGCCAGCCCTTCGGTATGACCCAACGCCCGCGGCCACGGCTGGTGATGAGCATCACTTCAAGCTCACCCTTCTCGAGTCGGTAGGGCAACGCCGCAAACTGCGTATCTGTGGTTCGATCAGATTTAGCCATGATCGTTTATCAGGCGCGCATATCCAAATGTCTAGACCTCTCCAAAAGCCTGCCTTGGCGCGGGCTTCTCACGCCCCGAGGGGATGGCGCGCTGATCATCAGCGCGCGGAAAATGATGGTCCGGAATGCTGCCCTAGGCGCATGAAACTTTCATGAGAGGTTTAGCGTCTGTCCGATTTGATCGGACTCGACCCCCAATCTGTCGTGTGCGGGCAAGCGGCCCGCCAGGCGCCCGGCCGGGTAGGTCCGCGGAACGAGTCCGCGGATGACGGGGCGCGGCGCGCATGACGATTAACCGTCAGACGACGGTATAGCCGCCGTCGATGACGAGGTTCTCGCCGTTGATCAGCCCGGCCGCGCCGCTGACCAGATAGAGCACGCCATGGGCGATTTCCTCGACCTCGCCGAAGCGGCCGACCGGGATCTTGGCGCGGAAAGCAATGCCCTTCTCACCCGCCCAGACCTCACGACCCATCGCGGTATTGACGACGGTGGGTGAGATCGTATTGGCGGTGATGCCGTAAGGGCCCCATTCCAAGGCCAGAACCTTGGACATGGCGATGATGCCGGCCTTGCTCGCCGTATAGGCGATATGGCCCTCAAGCGCCACGATCGCCGCCTGCGACGCCATGCTGACGATGCGGCCATAGCCGCGCTTGATCATATGCTTGCCAGCGGCCTGGCTGAACATGAAGGCCGCGCGGAGATTGATGGCGAAGGTCGCATCCCATTGACCCATGGTCAGATCGGTCGCGAGTGCAATCGGCGCAATGCCGACATTATTGACCAGAATGTCGATGCGGCCGTTCTCGCCCGCAATCTCATCGACCGCCGCATGGACGGCAGCGTCATCCCGCACATCGACGGCCAGGCCGTAGCTGCCATTGCCCAATGCTTCCGCGATATCGCTGACGGCCGGGTTCTGATCCACGATGACGATGCGCGCGCCCTGCTCGGCCAGCATGGTCGAAATGGCAAGGCCGATGCCTTGGGCGCCGCCGGTGACGATCGCGACCTGACCGGAAAGGTCGTAGGCTTTGGCGAGACTTGTTGTCATGGTTCTGATCCTGGTGAGGGATGGGTTGCGCGAGGCCGGTTAGGTCTGCTGCGGATCGGCCAGTTTGATCTGCAGCTTGGTCTCCCGCAATTTATCCAGATCCGGCGCCGAAATGCCGCAATCCGTAATGATGATGTCGAAATCCGCGACATCGCCGAAGCGATGCAAGGCGGTGACGCCAAATTTCTGGCTATTGGCCATCAGCACGCGCTCCGTCGCGACGGAGGCCATCGTCAGCTTGATTTTCGCGACGTCCTCCTCCGAATGATAGAGCGTATTATCCCAGATGCTCTGGGCCGAGATGAAAGCCATATTGGCGCGCAAACCGCGCATGGCCTGTTCGCAGACAAGGCCGAAGAAGGCGTGGAAATGCTCGTAATAGGTGCCGCCGAGGCAAATCACGGTCTTGCCGGGATCGCCGCGCAGCCGTTCCAAGGGTCCAAGTCCATTGGTGATGACCGTTAGCGGTGAAATCGGCGCCAATTGCTCGGCGAGAAAGGTCGAGGTGCTGGAATCGTCGATGGCGATGATCTGGCCGGGCTGCACAAGCTCGGCCGCGAGGCGTGCGATGGCCCGCTTCTCGGCGGTCGCGATGGTGCCGCGCTGCGCGAAATCGGTTTCCACCAGCGTGAAGGATTGTACGCGGGCGCCCCCATGCACCTTGCGGACGAAACCCTGTTCCGACAGCGCATCCAGATCGCGATGCACCGTCATGCGGCTGACGCCGAAGCGCTCCGCCAGTTCATCGACCTGGGCTGCGGTCTCTTTCAAAAGGTAGTTCAGAATGCGCTGACGCCTGCCGTCGACACCCCGCACTTTCTGACTATCATCTCCCATAAGACTCCGGCTCCGTCATGGGGCAAGGGCGACCCGGCTCATGAATGAGCCGGGTGCCTCTACAGTCTAAGGCTTGGTGTTACTGGTTGCCGTAGTTGCCGGACGCCAGATTGGCGTTGATCAGCGCCGGCAGCGTGTTCAGGAAGCCGTTAAAGTCGCCATACATCTGCGTATAGTAATGGTCGACATTGTCCTTGGTCAGTTCCGGCATGATGAACATGGCGGTGGCCGGAACCGGCTTGCCCTGGACATGGTTGATGGCGACCTGCTCGGCCATGCCCAGTTCCAGCGGGCCATCCTGCAGGTTGCTTTCCAGCTCGGTGCCGTCACGAACCGCACGCATGCCGTCCTTGATGCCGTCCGTGCCGGTGACCGGGATCTTGCCGGCAAGGCCCTTTTCCTTCAGCGCCTGAATGGCGCCGATGGCCATGTCGTCATTCTCGGCGATGATGCCGTCGATCTTGCTGCCGTAGCGCGACAGCCAATCCTGCGTGATGCTGTAAGCCTGGTTACGCGCCCAATTGCCGGGCTGGATGGCGAGCACGGTCACGCCCGGATTCTGCGCCAGGACCTGCTTGATGCCCTTGGTGCGATCAATTTCGCCGGACTGGCCGAGCGGCCCCTGCAGAACCACGACATTGCCCTTGCCGCCGAGGACGGCGACCATGTGCTTCGCCTCATTCGCGCCGGCCATCACGTCATCCGGGCCGACATAGGAGGTGAGGTACGGCGTCGCATCCGGGCTCGCCGTCAGGTTGGTCACGATGACCGCGATACCGGCTTCCTTGGCAGCCTTGATCTGCGGCGTCAGCGTCGCGGAATTCACCGGAGCGACGACGATCGCATCGACCTTGCGGTTGATGAACTGCTGGAACTGCGAGATCTGGGCGTTCACGTCCATGCCAGCGCTGTTCCACAGCAGGGTGGCGTGATTGGCCTCGGCCACCTTCTCGACGCCGCGCTTGCCGAGGGAGATGAAGGAGGACATGTCATAAACGGTGAAACCGATGACAGGATGCGCGCTATCGGCGAAAGCCGGGGCAGCGCCCGCGATGCCGAATGAGAGGGCAGCGCCCGCCAGAAGATGCTTGAGGAATTTGGACGGCATTTCTCTATCCCTTTTATGGTCGCATTTTTGCTTTTGAGGATCTCCGCCACCACGGGTGGCGGAGCAGCCAAGGCACGGCATCTTCAGGCTCAGTCGTCGCCGCGGTTCATCACGCTGTCCACGAAGACCGCGCCGATGATGATCAGGCCTTTGACGATGAGCTGGTAGAAGGGTGAAACATTGATGATGTTGAGGCCGTTATCGAGCACCCCGATGATCAGGAAGCCGAAGACGGTGCCGATGATGGAACCGCGTCCGCCGGCCAGGCTGATGCCGCCGATGACGGCCGCCGCGATGGCGTTCAGCTCATAGCCCGTGCCGTTGGTCGCGATACCGGCGGTGGCACGTGCGGCCAGGATGACGCCCGCGATACCGGCGAGGAAGCCCGAGATCGTATAGACCGCGAAGCGATTGGTACGGAGGTTCACGCCCGCCACGCGGGCGGCCTGCGGATTGCCGCCGACGGCATAGATATGCATGCCGAATTTGGTGCGGGCGAGAATGATCCAGGCCAGGACCACGACGACGATCATCACCGCGACCGGAATGGACAGCCCGAAGACCTTGCCGCTCAGCGCCAGGAACTGGTCGGACAGGCCCGAAATCGGCTGGCCGTCGCTGGCCACGAAGGCAAGGCCGGACGCGACCGTCATATTGCCGAGAGTCGCCACGAAAGGCGGCACGCGGGCGAAAGCGACCAGCGCGCCGTTGAAGGCGCCGATAGCCGTGCCGGCCGCGATGCCGAGGATAACAGCTTCGGTGCAGGTCAGAACGCCGTCATCCTGCGCGAACAAGGCCCCGACGACACCGGACAGACCGACGATGCTGCCGACCGAAAGATCGATACCGCCGGTCAGGATCACGAAAGTCGCGCCCGTCGCCAGCAGCGCATTCGCCGCCACCTGAATCAGGATGACGTTCATATTGGAGAAGGTCAGGAAGCTGCGATTCGAAACGGCCAATGTCACCAGGAACAAGGCCAGGATGATCACCAGAGCGTAACGCAGTGCGAAGCGGCCCAATTGCCGCGGCGACGGCATGCCCTTCGGTTCGGTCGCGTTGGCAACCGCCGGGGTAACGCTATTGCTTGCCATTGGACGACCTTCCCATCGCCAGACGCAGGATCGCTTCCTGTTCCAGCTCGTTCTTCTTCAGCTCTCCCATGATCGCCCCTTCGCGGATGACGAGGACACGGTGACTGAGGTTGATAAGTTCCGGCATATCGGACGATGCCAGCAGAACCGCCACACCCTGGGCGGCGAGATCGTTGATGAGACGATAAAGCTCGCTGCGCGCACCGACATCGATGCCGCGCGTCGGCTCATCCAGGATCAGCAGGCGCGGTGTGCCGGTGACAAGCCAGCGCGCCAGCGCCACCTTCTGCTGATTGCCGCCCGACAGATGCCCGACCTTCTGCCCCAGTGTCGCATAAGCGACCTTGGTGCGCTTCAGAACATCCAGCGCCTGCGCGCGGCGTTTGCCGTTTTCCAGCAAGCCGCCCGGCGTCACGAAAGAGTTCAGATGCGGCAAGGTGATATTGTCGAGGATGGAGAGCGAGGTCAGGATGCCGGAGATTTTCCGATCCTCCGGCACCATGGCGATGCCGCGCTTGATCGATTCCTTCATATGGCCCAGCGGCAGATCGCGGCCGTCCAGGCGCAGCGAACCGGTCGCGCGGCGCATGCCGTAGATCGCTTCCAGCATCTCGCTCCGCCCGGCGCCGATAAGCCCGCCGAGGCCGAGAATCTCGCCGGCCTTCACGGTGAAGGAGACCAAGGACTTATAGCCTTTGACGGCAAGATTGCTGACTTCCAGAACCGGCTTGTCACTCTCGGTGATCTGCCGATCCGGGAACAGCTCGGTGATCTCGCGCCCGACCATATCGGCGATGATGGCCCGTTCGGTCAGCGTCGAGGTCGGTGCATGACGGATGATGGCACCGTCCCGCATGATGGCGACGGTGTCCGAAATCGCCTCGATCTCTTCCATGCGATGACTGGTATAAAGGATGCAGACGCCATCGGCCTGCAGGCGACGGATGACGCGAAACAGCTGCTCCACCTCCCGACCGCTGAGCGAGGATGTCGGCTCATCCATCAGAATGATCTTGGCCTGACGCGACGTCGCCTTCAGGATTTCGATCATCTGCGTGGTTGCGACGTTGAGACGTTTCATCGGCAGGGAGGGGTCAACGGAAAGACCGACGCCCTCCATCATGGCGACCGCTTCCTCGATCATCTGCTTGCGGCGAAGCAGGCCGAAGCCGCTTTTCTCCCGCCCGATCATCAGGTTCTGCCACACCTTCATATCCGGGATGGGGGCCAGTTCCTGTGGAATGATGGAAACGCCCAGACCCTGAGCGTGACGCGCGTCAAACCGCCGCACATCGTCGCCGAACAAAGCCAAATGGCCGCTGTCCGGCGTCACCTGTCCCGATATGATCTTGAAAAGCGTGGATTTTCCGGCGCCATTCTCCCCCGCCAGCACATTCACGGTGCCGCGCATAAAGCGCGCCGAGATGCCGCGCAGAACAGGCACGCCTTCATAGGATTTGGTCAGGCTGCTGCAGTCGACGGCGATATCGCCGGCTGGCTGCGGCTTGTCCGCGACAGCTGACGCACTCACGCGCAATGCTCCGCAGTGCCAAGGCTTGGGCCTTTGGCGATCATCGTTTCCTCCTTGGAACCTCTGGTGAGTTCCACGCGGTCACTCAAAACATGAACCGTCTCTTGCGACATCTTTATCAGATTGCGTCCGAATGACAACTCCATCTGAAAGGGTCGTCACAGAACGATGGGAGCAATGTCACAATTCCTGTCCTGACTGGCACGCGCTTTTCCTGCCCATGGAACCGGTGCAAGCTGGCGATGATGCGCGCCTGATGCTGAAGGAAGAGCCGTGACTGACGACGAAAAACTACTGCGGCATATGTTTCAGGCGGCCATCGACTCCGCTTCGCCGGACCACACGCTGCCCTTCCATCTGCCGATGCCGCCGGCGGGCCACACCATTGTCGTGGGCGCCGGCAAGGCCGCCGCGAGCATGGCCCGCGCGGTCGAACGCGCCTGGCCGCAAGACAAGCCGCTGAGCGGTCTGGTCGTCACGCGCTACGGCCATGGCGTCGGCGCGCTCGACCGAATCGAGGTCGTCGAAGCCAGCCATCCGGTGCCGGACGCGGCCGGCGAGGCCGCCGCTTGGCGCATTCTGGATAGGGTGCAGGGCCTGACGCCGCAGGATCTGGTTCTCTGTCTCATCTCCGGCGGCGGCTCGGCACTGCTGGCAGCCCCCCTGCCCGGCGTGACGCTCACGGACAAGCAGGCCATCAACCGGGCGCTGCTGCGCTCGGGCGCGGCCATCGAGGAGATGAACTGCGTCCGCAAGCACCTGTCTGCCGTGAAAGGCGGACGGCTGGCCCAGGCTGCCGCCCCGGCCCGTCTCGTGACACTCGTCATTTCCGATGTGCCGGGGGATGATCCCTCCGTCATCGCGTCCGGCCCGACCGTCGCCGACGCCACCACCCAGGCGGAAGCCCGCGCCGTGCTGGCCCGCTACGGTATCGACCTGCCGCCATCGGTCGCGGCCGTCCTGGCCGACCCGCGTTTCGAATCGCCCAAACCCGGCAACCCTGCCTTCATCGGTGCCGAGACGCGCATGATCGCGACACCGCAGGCGGCGCTGGAAGCCGCAGCCCGCGTGGCGGAGGCCGCCGGTATTACGCCCATCGTTCTGGGTGACGCGATCGAGGGCGAATCCCGCGAGGTCGGCCGCGTCATGGCTGGCATCGCGCTGCAGGTCGCCCGGCACGGTCAGCCCGTGCAGGCGCCCTGCGTGCTGCTATCGGGCGGGGAAACGACGGTGACGGTGCGCGGCACCGGGCGTGGCGGGCGGAATGTGGAGTTTCTGCTGTCGCTCGCCATCGCGCTGAAGGGCAAGGCCGGCATTTCCGCGATTGCCGGCGATACCGATGGCGTCGACGGCGCGGAGGAGATTGCGGGGGCCGTCATCTCCCCCGCCACTTTGTCTCAAGCCGCCGCATTGGGCATCGCGGCGCAGACATCGCTCGACGCCAATGACGGCCATGGTTTCTTCGAGGCGCTGGGCGCGGGCGTCATCACCGGCCCGACGCTGACCAATGTGAATGACTTCCGGGCGATTCTGATCCGGTAGCGGGTCCTACCAGCGCAGATAGCGCTGGCCGATGACGGCGCCCGCGCAGGTGATGGTACCGACGGCCGCGCCGTACCACAGGATGACGAAGCGCGCGCCGTCATTCTTGCAGGCGATGGCATAGGCGGCAGCCCCCAGCGCACCGGCCAGAATGCCGGCCACCGCGCCCGCTCGCCCAGGCCGCGTCACGACACCGCGCTTGCTGACATACAGTAGAATGGCGAGCGCCGGCACGGCCGCACCGAGGATCGCGAAATAGCAGATCGGCACGGAGGCCGAATCCCGACCCAGCAGCGGGTAGCCGCTGCCATCGGTCAATGCCAGGACACAAAGAAGAAGCGGCCCCGGTAGCAGCGCCCAGGCGGCGCGATCACTGGTACCCGGTATCCCCTGCTGGTGCAGCAGCCAGAAGGCCCCGGCAGCGAGCAGCAGCATGGTCCCCTCCTTGAAATGGAAGGGATAGGATTGCAGCACGCTGGCCGCATCGAAGGTGCCGGCGAAGACCGCCAGGATCAGCGCGATCGCGACCACGAAGGCGCCGAGCGTGCCCAGCAGCAGCGGCCTGCCGAAACGGGCCGATCCACATCCCTGCCCGGCCTCAGTCGCCAATCGCACTATGAAATCCGTGTCGCTCATCCCTGGTCTCCCTTCGTATTTCCGCCGGCAAGTGCGGAAAGCCGCTTCATGGCGCGGTGCATCGTCATGCGCACTGCCCCTTCGGTGACATGCAGCGCATCCGCCGTTTCCCGGACAGAAGCGCCATCGACCGCCAGCGCCTCCACCACCTGGCGCTGGCCCTCCGGCAAGGCCGACAAGGCCTGATCCAGCCCGCGTGCTGCGGACAGAGCCTCGTCGGCCGCCGCCGCCTGATCCACGATCGCCCCCCATTCGTCCTCGGAGAGATCGATCTGCCGGCGTCGCTCCCGCGTGCGGCGCCGAACCGCATCCGTCAGCTTGTAGCGCAGGATCGCGTAGACCCAGGGCAGGAAGGGCCGCTCGGCGTCCCAGCGCTGCCGCATCGTATGCAGGCCGATCAACACTTCCTGCAGAATATCCTCAATCTCCGCCGCAGGCAGGCCGAGGCCCGCGACCCGGCTACGGACAGACGGCCGCAACACCCGGCTGACGTCACGCAACAGCCACTCATAGGCCGCCTTATCCCCCGCGCGTTCGGCCCGCATGGCGGCGGACCACCGCTCCTCCGTCACGCTCATCAGAAGCCCATTCGATCGAAAACCAGATTTGTCACGCGCACGCCTAAAAATCTTCCGCAGCCCTGCCGCGCGTCGGATTGCGCGCCGCCCATGATGCGTTCCCGCAGGCGAAAGCGAAACCACCCTTGAAGCCGCTGTCGCAGACCGCGAGCGGCACATCATTAGGATGAATTGCCATGTTGAACCGCCGCAACTTCTCGACCGCCATTATGGCGGGTGCCGCCGCCACCGTCATCGCGACCAAGGCCCATGCCGATACCGTCGCCGCAGACGCGACCGCCACCACCGCCACTGTCCCGGCGACACCCGTGGCGCCGGGTGCGAAGGCCCGCAATATCGTGCTGGTCCATGGGCTGTTCGCCGACGGGTCCTGCTGGAATCTGGTCATCCCCCGCCTGCAGGCGGCCGGGCTGAACGTCACCTCCGTTCAGAACCCGCTGACGACCCTGCCGGACGCGGTTGCCTCGGCCGAGCGCGTGCTGAACCGGCAGAACGGCCCCACCGTGCTGGTCGGCCATTCCTTCTCGGGCATGATTGTGACGGAAGCCGGCATGCACCCGAATGTGGCGTCACTCGTCTATGTCGCGGCGCGCGCCCCGGATGCGGGCGAGAACTACACGGCCCTGGCCAAGACCTTCCCGACGCCGCCGGCTTCCGCCGGGATCGTGTTTGACGGTGATGAAGGCCGCCTGACGGAAGAGGCTTTTTTGCGCGACTTTGCGGGTGACGTTCCGGCTGCCAAGGCACGCGTGCTGTATGCGGTGCAGGAACCCTTCCATAAGGCGCTGCTCGCCGGCCAGGTGACGCAGGCGGCCTGGCGTCACAAGCCGAGCTTCTATGCCGTCTCCACCCAGGACCGGACCATCAATTCGGATCTGGAACGCTTCATGGCGAAGCGCATGGGCGCGCATACGATCGAGGTGAAGTCGAGCCATGTCTCGATGATCTCGCATCCTGAGACGATCGCCGACCTGATCCTGAAGGCGGCTGGCTGAACGCGCAGGCTTTCTCACTTTCGTCGCCCCCGGACTTGTTCCGGGGGTCTATCCGATGCGGCGCCCAGTCGGCGTTTGGGCGCCACGTCGGGTAGGTCCGCGCAACACGTGCGCGGATGACCAAGTCAATGCGCGGGAGACCCAGAAGAAGGCCAGCACGTTGACGAATATCCAAGGTCGGAGCATCCCGGACAGCGCGGCAAAACTGCCGCTGTGATCGGGATAAGCCAGGCATGGAACCAACGCCAGCAGACAGGGCTTTGCGAGAGGCGGCAGACCGCGCCATCGCCTATCTGCACAGCGTCCGGGACCGGCCGGTGACGGCCTCGCCCGAGGCTCTGCGGCGTCTGGACGACCTCCGCCATCCACTGCCACAATCAGGCCTGGATGCGAGCGCGGTGATCAGCCGGCTGGACGAGATCGGATCGCCCGCAACCACCGCCACCGCAGGCGGGCGGTATTTCGGCCTAGTCATCGGTGGCGCGCTGCCCGCGACCGTCGCGGCCAGTTGGCTCGCGGCCGCCTGGGATCAGAATGCTTGCTTCCGCGCGACCTCCCCCATCGCAGCAACGCTTGAAGATGTGGCGCTCACCTGGCTCATCGATCTATTCGGCTTGCCTAGCGGCACAGCAGGCGGTTTCGTCACCGGTGCGTCGATGGCGAATGTCACCGCATTGGCCGCTGCCCGTCACGCGATCCTCGCGCGACAGGGCTGGGATGTGGAGGCAAAGGGCCTGTACGGCGCGCCGGAATTGCGTGTCATCGTCAGCGATGAAGTTCATGTCACGGTTCTGAAGGCGCTCTCTCTGCTGGGACTCGGGCGTGATCGCGTGATCCGCGTGCCGACCGACACCCAAGGGCGGATGCGGATCGATGCCCTGCCGGCTCTCGATGACCATACCATCCTCTGCATCCAGGCCGGCAACGTGAATACCGGCGCATTCGACCCTGCGGCAGAGATCTGTCTCCGGGCGAAAAAAGCCGGCGCCTGGGTGCATGTCGACGGCGCCTTCGGCCTTTGGGCCATTGCCAACCCGGCCATGACCGCGATTAGCGCGGGCTTCGCGGAAGCGGATTCCTGGGCCACGGACGGGCATAAATGGCTGAACGTGCCTTATGACAGCGGCATCGTTTTCGTCCGCAACCCGGCGGATCTGCGGGAAGCAATGGCGGCCACCGCCGTCTATCATGCCCAAGGCGAGGCGGGCGGCCGAGAACCCGCGCATTACACGCCCGAATCCTCCCGCCGCGCACGCGGCGTGGAAATTTGGGCGGCCCTGCTCAACCTTGGCCGCGACGGCATTTCCGACCTTATTGACCGCACATGCCGACACGCGCGTGCATTCGCTCAAGCTCTTCAGGATGAAGGTTACGACATCCTCAATGACGTCGTGCTCAACCAGGTGCTGGTCTCCTTCGGATCGCCAGAGGAAACGCGCGCGGTAATCGCTCGGATTCAGGCAGACGGCATCTGCTGGTGTGGCGGCACGGTGTGGCAGGGCCGCACCGCCATGCGCATCAGCGTCTGCAACTGGTCCACCACAGACGCCGATGTACAGATGAGCATCGCGGCGATGCTCAGCGCTGGCCGTCAGGTCGTCAGCACAAGCCGCCCTGGCACCTGACCACGGCGCAGCCGATCCAGCGCCGCATTGGCCTCGGCCAGCGGCATTGTCTCGACATCAGCCAGGATACCGGCGGTCAGCGCCAGTTCCACCGCCTCCATCAAATCCGCCCGCGTGCCGACATTGGAGCCGATCAGCCGCTTCTCGAAATTCGCGAGTGTGGAGATCGAGACCGGCAGTGTGTCACGGTCCTTCGCGGGCAGCGCGATGAAGATGACCGCGCCACCGGGCGAGATCGCCGCGATGGCGGCGGTGAAGGCACTGAGTGCAGGCGCCACGACAATCGCCGCGCGCAGGCCGGCCTCACCCGCAATGGCGCGGAGTTCTGCCGGCAGATCGGCCACGTCGCCCTTGACCGTGGCGACCGCACCCAGGCGCGTCGCGAGTTCCAGCTTGCCGGCATCGAGATCGACCGCGATAGGCCGGAAGCCCATGGCGCGCGCATATTGCACGGCCATCTGACCCAAGCCGCCGCAGCCGATGACAGCGACAAACGCGCCCGGCCGCAGTTGCGCGCGCTTCAACCCGCGATAGGTGGTGACCCCGGCGCAGAGCACGGGGGCGAACCGTGCGGCATCCACGTCCTTCGGCAATTCCACCACGAAGGCCGCACGCGCGACGATATAATCGGCATAGCCGCCGTCGCGGCTGAAGCCGGTGCCCTCGGACTCCCGGCAGATCGTCTCATCGCCTTCCAGGCAGGCGCGGCAATGGCCGCAGGCGCCGCCGTTCCAGGCGACACCGACAATCGCGCCGACAGCCGGCCCGATCGTGTCGGGGCCATAGGAGATGACCTCGCCCACCACCTCATGCCCCGGGATCAGCGGCAGTTTGGGCGGCATGCCCCAGTCACCGTCAACGATATGCAGGTCGGAATGGCAGACGCCGCAGGCGGCGACACGGATCAGGACCTCACCCGGCCCTGGCGTCGGGATGGAATCGCAGCCCAGAACCAGGGGCGCGCCCATCTGGCGCATCAGCGCCCGCGTCATCTCACCAGCCATCCGGCATCGTCCTCTAGATTATTGCGCGGCGAACCTGAACCGGTTCTAGCCAGCGCGCAACGGGCTCACGGATGGGCGCGCAGCCCGTCCGCGAGAAGGGCGACAATGCGCGCCACCCGACCGGGCTTGTCCGTATAGCCGGAACTGCCCAGGCTGGAGACAGCGATGATGAGATCATCGGGATCGACATCCGGACGGACCGCGCCGGCCGCGACGGCGGCATCCAGAAGCATCTTGATGGCCGGCCTGACACGCTCTTCGAAATGCGCGCGCAGCGTGCAGAAAGCCGTGTCGCCCGAATGGAGCGCCGGGGCGAGGCCCTTTTTTGTGGCGACGAAGACCGCATAGCGCTGCATCCATAAAGCCAGCGCCTCGAAGGGCGGGTGTTCGGCCGCCAGCACCGCCGCCGCATCGGCGCAGGCATCGATCTCGCGGCGAAAGACGGCGGCGATCAGGTCCGCCCGCTGCGGGAAATGCCGATACAGCGTGCCGATGCCGACCCCTGCCTTTTCCGCGACCTCCCGCACCGGGGCGTCGACGCCCGATGTCACGAAAACCGCCTTGGCCGCCTGCAGCAGCGCGTCGAGATTGCGCTGCGCGTCGGCGCGGACGCGCCTCTCCTTGCCCGCAGGTTTTACGTCCACCGCGTCCTTCACCTCAGCCCCACTTGCACCTTAGCCCCACTGGCACCTTAGCCCCGCTGGCACCTTAGCCCCACTTGCTAAACGGAACATTGTTCCGTATAAAACGGAATGCTGTTCCGATTGGCCAGATTAGCGCAGAGCACCAGCGCTGGCCAAGGGGCAATGCACAGAGGAGAAAAGCCATGCAGAATAAACCCGTCGCCCTCGTTACCGGAGCCAATCAAGGGATCGGCTTCCAGATCGCCAAGGATATGATCGCGCAAGGTTTCACCGTGCTGGTGGGATCACGCAATCATGACCGTGGTGAGACCGCCACGCGCGAGATCGGGCCGGACGCCCATGCCATTCAGCTGGATGTCACCGATGCGGCATCAATCACGGCTGCGGCCGAGCGTATTACCCAGGAATTCGGCCGCCTTGATGTGCTGATCAACAACGCTGCCATTTCGAATACGACCCTTCGCCCAGGCATGACGGTCGAGGAATATTCCAAATCCGTGCGGCCGAGCAATGTGAAGCTCGATGAAATCCGAGCGGTTTTCGAGACCAATGTCTTCGGCGTCATCGCCGTCACGCAAGCGCTGCTGCCGCTGCTGCGCGCGGCGCCCTCCGCCCGCATTGTGAACGTCTCCAGCGGTGCCGGGTCGCTGACGCGGAATTCAGACAAATCCAATCCCCATCGGGCGATTTTCGGACCTGTCTATTCGGCGTCCAAGACCGCGCTGAATGCCATGACGCTCGCCATGGCGATCGAGCTGGAAGATACCAATATCAAGGTCAATGCCGCCTGCCCCGGCTATACCAAAACCAATCTCAACAACTATTCCGGCACACAGACGTTGGCGGAAGGCGCGGCCGAGCCCGTGCGTCTGGCCCTGATCGGCGCTGACGGCCCGCATGGCAGCTTCTCGAACGCAGCCGGCCCGATGCCCTGGTGATGCGCTGACCGCCAATCCTCGACGCGAGGGCGAGCATGTGATCGTCCCGCCCGGCACGGGTTGCCCAGCCGCCTGACGAAAGCAGCGCCTCTTACCAATGCCGGATTGAAATGATAGCGTTCCGGCATTGGACGGAGGCACGGCTATGGCGGACCAGCCCAAGGACGATGCGCCCAATCCGTCGCGCCGCCGGCTCATCGCCAGCGGCGCCGCGATGTTGGGCGCGGGCAGCCTTCTGCCACCCTTGATCGGCACCGCGCAGGCGGGCGAGACGCAATCGCTGGCCCCGCCCGTCGTGCCGCCGGACAGGCCGCCCGGCGGCTATAATATCCTGTTTATTCTGGTCGATCAGGAACATTTCTTCCCGCAATGGCCGATGCCGGTACCAGCCCGGGAATGGCTGAAGGCGAAGGGGATTTCCTTCCTCAATCACCAGGCGGCGTCCTGCGTCTGCTCACCCGCGCGGTCGACCATCTATACCGGCCAGCATATCCAGCACACCGGCGTCTTCGATAATGCCGGGTCGCTGTGGCAGCCTGACATGGCGACCGATGTGCAGACGATCGGCCATCGCATGGCGTCCCTCGGCTATCACGCGGCCTATCAGGGCAAATGGCATCTCAGCGCCAATCTGGATCAAACGCGGGAGGCGATCGACGCGCCCTTGGCCGATTACCGCAAGATCATCGAATCCTATGGTTTCGATGATTTTTTCGGTGTGGGCGATATCATCGACACCACGCTCGGCGGCTACAATTACGATGACACGACAACCGCCTTCACCACGCGCTGGTTCCGCACCATCGGCGAGGATTTGCGTGCGGCCGGAAAGCCCTGGTTCCTGGCCGTCAATTTCGTCAATCCGCATGATGTGATGTATGTCAATTCCGATCTGCCGGGCGAGACGGTGCAAGGTAAAAGCCATGCCATGCCGATCGCGCGGCCGCCGGCCGATAAGATCTATCAGGCCGATTGGGATTTGCCCCTGCCCGCCACGCGCGGCCAGTCCTTCGACGAACCCGGACGTCCGCACGGCCAGAAAATCTATCAGGGCGTGCAGGATGTGCTGGTCGGACCTTGGCCGGATGAGGACAGGCGCTGGCGGGTGCTGCGCAACTATTATCTGAATTGTATTCGCGACTGCGACCGGCAGGTGGCGCGCGTGCTCGGCTCCCTGAAAGACAATGGCCTGGACCAGAACACGATCATCGTCTTCACCGCCGATCACGGTGAGCTGGGCGGCAATCACCAGATGCGCGGCAAGGGCAATTGCGCCTATTGGCAGCAGAATCATCTGCCGCTGATGATCGTGCACCCGGCCTATCCGGGTGGTGTTTCCTGCAAGGCCGTGACATCGCAGATCGATCTGGTGCCGACGCTGCTGGCGCTGACGGGGGCGGATGCCGACAAGCTGAAAATGGTCAGTACCGACCTGAAGGGCCGTGACTTCTCAGACTTGCTGACCGCCCCCGAAAAGGCCGCGCCCCAATCGCTGCGCCCGGCCGCCCTCTTCAACTACAATATGCTGTCCTTTCAGGATGCCAAATGGGCGAAGCGCATGGATGATTTCATGGAGTCCACTGCGCCCATCGCGGACAAGATCGCATCCCTGCTCAAGACCGAACCCGATTTCTACGATCGTTGCGGCATCCGCAGCGTGTTCGACGGGCGCTATCGCTTCAGCCGCTATTTCGCGCCGCTCGATTTCAACACGCCCGCGACCTATGAGGATCTGACCCGGAATAACGATCTGGAACTCTATGATCTTCAGAACGACCCCGAGGAGATCAACAATCTTGCGGCGATGCCCGCGCATAAAGACCTTGTCCTCGCCATGAACACGGTGCTGAACACGCGTATCGCGGAAGAAGTGGGCATGGATGACGGCGCCTTCCTGCCGCTCCGCAACGGCAAATGGTATTTCCCGCCGAAGTCGGAGCGTTAGAGGCAGCGAGGTTTGGTTGGAAACGCCCCCAATCTGTCGTGCGCGGCCCCCGTGCCGCGCATCTACCCGTTTGTGCAGGCAAGCGGCCGTCTGGGCGCCGCGGGGGGTAGGTCCGCGCAACGAGTGCGCGGATGACGAATTATCTAGCAAAACCCCACGGACTCTAGCGACCAGACAGAACCGGCCTCTGCCGGGCAAGGACGTCACTCCACCATAAATTAGCATTGACTAATGCATTAGCGATTGCTAATTTAAATTCATGCTTCAAGCCAGCACCCTCGATACCGTCATGCGTGCCCTCGCTGATCCGACCCGCCGGGCGGTGTTCGAGCGGATCGCGCGGTCGGACGAAATCACGGTGGTCGACCTCACGCGCGACAGCGGCGTGACGCAGGGCGCCGTCTCGCAACATCTCAAATCCCTGAAACTTGCCGGGCTGGTCACGGAACGCCCGCAGGGGCGACACGTCTTCTATCGGGCCAAGCCGGAAGGTCTGGCCCCGCTCTTCGACTGGTTGAGCCATTACGACGCGTTCTGGCGCGACCGGTTCGACAATCTGCGCAGTCTGTTGAAGGAGATCGATCCATGAGCGACGCAGCATCGCTTAGCCCCTCTCAGGACATTACCGTCACCGATATCTTTCCGCACGCGCCTGAGACGATCTGGAAAACCCTGACCAGCGGCGCCTTGATGGGCCGATGGCTTGGGATGACGCCGGTGGGTTTCGAGCCTGTGATCGGCAATCGCTTCACCTACCGGACGACGCCTGCGGGCGAATGGGACGGCACCATCCATTGCGAAATTCTGGACCTGATCCCGAACCGGCGGCTGCGCTATTCCTGGAAAGGCGGCCATGCGGGGAATACCGGCTACGGCTCACCGCTTGACACCATCGTGACCTTTACCTTGGAGAAGGTCACCGGCGGCACAAGACTCAGCCTTGTGCATGCGGGCTTCGTGCTGCCCCGGAACGAGACGGCCTATCGCAATATGAGCGGCGGATGGACGAAGGTCATTCCCCGCATCATCACCATTGCCGGCGAAGGCACATGATAAGACCAGATGACCTGATCTAGGGATTTTACAAAAGAAAGAAAAACCATGCGCGATGACATGCTGAAAACCCGGCCGCCGGTTGTCTCCCCGCAACAATGGGAAGAGGCCAGACAGCAATTGCTGGTGCAAGAGAAGGCCATGACCCGCGCGCGGGATGCGCTGGCCGCCGAACGCCGACGCATGCCCTGGCAGGCGGTCGAGAAACCCTATGTCTTCGACGGACCGGAGGGCAAAGCGAGCCTGCCGGAGCTTTTCGCGGGCCGCCGCCAGTTGATCGTCTATCGCGCGTTTTTTGAGCCCGGCGTTTTCGGCTGGCCCGATCAGGCCTGTCGCGGGTGTTCCATGGTCGCCGATCAGATCGCCCATCTGTCCCATCTCAACGCGCGCGACACCACGCTGATCTTCATCTCACGCGGTACCCAGGCCGATATCGCGCGACTGAAGGCGCGCATGGGCTGGACGATGCCTTGGTACACCGTCACGGATGATTTCGACGCGGATTTCGGTGTCGGCGAATGGCACGGCACCAACGCCTTCATCCGCGACGGCGACGCCATCTTCCGCAGCTATTTCATCAATAGCCGTGGCGATGAGGCCATGGGCAGCACCTGGAGCTATCTCGACATCACGGCCCTCGGCCGGCAGGAAGTCTGGGAGGAGTCGCCGGAGGGCTTTCCGCAGAGCGCGCCCTATAAATGGTGGAACTGGCACGACAGCTACACCCCCGACGCGCCGCCCGACAAAACCTGGGTTGCGGTGTCGGACGCCGGGGAAGCGACCTTTCGGACGGAGTCTGGCGAGAGCTAGAGCCTGTCAGGTTTGGTAGATAATGCGTCCTCCGCGACCGCGTGACGCCGGTAACGCCCAAGGACTGGATGGCCGGGTCAAGCCCCGGCCATGACAGGGCAAACGCCCGTCAGCCCTGAGCGAGACCGCCGTCGACGCAAAGCTCGGCGCCGGTCACGAAACTGCTCTGATCCGAGGCCAGGAACAGCGCGGCGGCGGCAGCCTCCTCCGGCCGGCCGAAGCGGCCGAGCGGGATCATTTTGCCCAGCGTCTCGCGCAGCTCATCCGTTGCATTATCAAATATCGGCGTGTCGATCGGGCCCGGGCTGAGCGTATTGACGCGAATGCCGCGCGGCGCCAGTTCCTTCGCCCAGGTCCGCGCGAAGGAGCGGATCGCCGCCTTGCTGGCACCATAGACCGTGTAATTTGGCGTGCCGATGAAGCCCGCGATGGAGCCGACCAGCACGATGGCGCCGCCATCGGCCATCAAGGGCAGCAGTTTTTGCACCGTGAACAGCGCCGCCCGCACATTGATGTCGAAGGTCTTGTCGAAATGCTCTGGCCCGATCTCGCCCAAAGCCGCTGGCTCGGCCACGCCGGAATTGACGACGAGGATATCGAGTTTGCCATGCAGAGCCTGGATCTGGGCCGCCAGACGGTCCAGATCCGCTTCGCTGGTGACATCGCCCTGCACGGCCGTGACCTGGCCGCCGATCTCGGCCACCGCCGCATCCAGCGCTGCCTGCCGGCGGCCGGTAATGGTGACGTCGGCACCTTCGGCGGCGAAGCGCCGGGCGATGGCAAGGCCGATGCCGCTATTGCCGCCGGTGACGACCGCATTCTTGCCGTTCAGTTGAGACATCTCGCTACTCCTTAAAGGGGAGCAGACCAAGTATAGGATGTATATCTAGGGTCAATTACGCACCTGATATCGCCTAGGTATATCGGAGGAAACCGCCTTGCCCGATTACACTGCGGATTTCACCGCGAATGCCTTCCCGGAAGCGCAGGCCGCTCAGCTCATCCTCGACCAGATCGCCAATAAATGGTCGATCATGATCCTGTCAGTGCTCTGCACCCAGCCAGCCCGCTTCAATGCCATTCAGCGCCGTTTGGGTGGCGGCATCACGCATAAGGCGCTGACCCAGGCATTGCGGCGGCTGGAACGGAACGGGCTGGTGACGCGGCATGTTCTGGCGACCTCGCCCGTCGCCGTGGAATACGCCATCACGCCAATGGGACAGACGCTGCGCGCGCCCTTCGCGGCCCTTCTCGACTGGACGGTCCAGCATGGCGGGGCACTGTCGGACGCGCAGGCGACCTATGACGCGCGGATGGCGCTGGCGGCCTAAACGGTCGGCAGCGGCTGCATGCGGCTGAGACGCCACGACAGGAACAGGCCGGTCAGCAGAAGCAGGCAGGTCAGAAACACCACGCCGTTCCAACCCCAATGCTGCATGAAAACCCCGCCCGTGGTGCCGACCACACTCGCGCTGAGATAATAGAAGAAAAGATACAGCGAGGAGGCCTGCGCGCGGGCATGCCGGGCGCGCATGCCGACCCAGCTACTGGCAATGGAATGCGAACCGAAGAAGCCGAAGGTGACCAGCGCCACGCCCGCGATGATGAGGATGACGCTATGTGTCTCCGTCAGCGCCGTGCCCGCCAGCATGATCGCAAAGCCGACCCACAGCACGCGGCGGCGACCGAGCTTATTGCCCAGATTGCCCATCCAGGCCGAGCTGAAGATGCCGATCAAATAGCAGGAGAAAATCAGGCCGACGATCGTTTGGCTGAGGTTGAAGGGCGGCGCCAGCAAGCGGTAGCCAAGGTAATTGTAGATGACGATGAAACTGCCCATGAGCAGGAAGCCCTCGGCATAGAGCATGAGCAAGGCGCCGTCGCGCAGATGGGCGATGAAAGCGCTGCCCAAGGCCGCAGGCGAGAAGCGGCGCGGCTGGAAAAAGCGCGAGGGCGGCAACAGACGCCAGAAGGTGAGATTGCCGATCAGGGAGACGAGCCCGATTACCAGCACCGCATCGCGCCAGCCGATATGGGTGGTCAGAACGCCGATGACCAGCCGACCGACCATGCCGCCGAAGGCATTGCCGCCGATATAGAGACCAATGGAGAGACCGGTGGAGCGCGGATGGATCTCCTCCGCCACATAGGCCATGGCAACCGCCGGCAATCCGCTGAGTGTCACGCCCATCAGCGCGCGCAGAGCCAGAAACTGCCACCATTCCGGCACCAGCGCGGAAAGGGCCATCAGCAGGGAGGAGGAAACGACCGAGGCGACCATCACCGGCTTGCGGCCGATGCTTTCCGAGATGCTGCTGGCGACCAGCATGCAGAAGGCCATGACACCGCTGGTGACGGATAGCGCCAGGCTGGCGCTCGCCTCCGTCTTGTGAAAGACCAGCGAAAAGACCGGAAGAAGCGGCTGGATGGAATAAAGCAATGCGAAGGTCGAGAAGCCGGCGATCGCCAGCGCCACCTGCGTCTTCAGGAAAGCGCGGCTGCCGTGCTGGATCTTCTCGAAAGACCCTTCAATCGGGCCCGTGCTGGGCCGAGCGCCCGGAAGGTGAGCGCTGCCGGCCATGCTCTTTTACTTTTCGA
The DNA here is from genome assembly GCF_020621385.1 of Acidisoma cellulosilyticum. GTDB lineage: Bacteria > Pseudomonadota > Alphaproteobacteria > Acetobacterales > Acetobacteraceae > Acidisoma > Acidisoma cellulosilyticum. Next base: position 534,159 of record NZ_JAESVA010000002.1, read on the forward strand.
CGAAGGCTTTCTCGACGACGAATTGGCCGGGCTTGGCGTGGCTGCCTTCCTCGAACCCGTTCTCCCGCAGCCAGGCCGTCATATCGACCAGCATTTCGGGACTGCCGCACAGCATGAAGCGCGCATCCTCGGCCCCGATCGGGGCGAGGCCGAGTTCGCGGGCGATGGTGCCGTCGCCGATGAGGTCGGTCAGGCGACCGCGATTGCGGAAGGGCTCCCGCGTCACGGTCGGGTAGTACAGCAGCTTGCCGCGGACGATATCGCCCAGCAGCTCGTCATTGGGCAATTCGGTCTCGATGAAGTCGGCATAGGCCAGTTCGGCCACCTGACGGACGCCATGGACCAGCACGATATGCTCGAACTTTTCGTAAATCTCCGGGTCCTTGATGATCGCCATGAAGGGCGCCAGACCGGTGCCGGTGCCGAGCAGATACAGGGTTTTGCCCGGAATCAGGCTGTCGGATACCAGCGTGCCGACCGGCTTGCGGCCGACGAGGATGGTATCGCCTTCCTTCAGATGCTGCAGCCGGGAGGTCAGCGGGCCGTCCTGCACCTTGATGGAGAGGAATTCCAACCCCTCCTCATAATTTGCGCTGGCCAGGCTATAGGCCCGCATCAGCGGCTTGCCGTTCACTTCCAGGCCGATCATCGTAAACTGGCCGTTGAGAAAGCGGAAAGCCGGGTCCCGCGTGGTCTGGAAGCTGAACAACCGGTCGGTCCAATGATGGACTTTGGTAACCGTTTCCGTATTGAACGCCGACATCCTTAACTCGCCTTCTTTCGTCCGCTGACTGTCACATAAGGCAGCGCGGCGGCCCAGTCCAAGCCTTTATGTTGCAGCGCAGCTATCCTGACCGGGACGGTTTCGCATGGACGACGCCGTCCCGGTCAAGCGCCGCATCAGGCAGCCGGGCGGCAGGCGGCCGCATAGATCCGCAGCACATCCCTGACCGCTTCGATGGCAAGCCCCCGCGCCGTCGCCGGCAGGGTTCCGGCCGCGACACGGGTATAGAAGCGCGGCAGATATTGGCTGATCAGCGGTTCCGGGATCGTCACGCCGTCCAACCGCGCGAAAAGCCGGTCGACGGCCGTTACCGCTTCCGGCTCGGGCCAGTAGTAGCGGATGCGATCGCTGTAGCTGTAGTGCCGCAGAATGCGCAGGGCGGCCGGATTGCCGTGATAATGGGACCGCCAGTATTGCGGCTTCAGCATCATCTGCTGCTCCATCACCTCGGCCAGGCCAAGGACTTCCGGATCGATCTCCGGCGCGATCACCGCCGCGATCTCGTCCAGCCCATACAGCGCTTCGCGCAGGGCGAAGGTCAGCGACGGGCCGACCTTCAGGATCGGCAGGCCGTCGCGCACCAAGTCAGCCAGCGCCTCGGCCGTCTGATAATCCGTCGCATGGGCTTCGAAGATGAGGCCGGGCAGATGGGCGAGCGCGCCGGTCAACGCCCGCGCCGCCGCCGATGAATAGCGCGTGACACTTTCATTGCCGTGTTCGACGCCGGGCTGCACCACCAGAGCGATAACGCGGCCCAGCATGCGGCCGAGCCCTTGTTCGGTGAAAACCTGCCGGTGGATGGCATAGGTCGTGAGCGGCGCTTCCGGGTCCGTCACCTCGGTCTCAGGAACCGCTTCCACCGTGCCGCCCGGTGCCGGGACCTCGGTGCCGATGATGTAATAGGGTTTCGTGCCGACCTGGGCCGCGACGCGTTCGGCGACGGCCGCCAGACGTGCGGCGCGGGACGCGACCTCGGCATCGGCCAGCGCCACCGGCTCCCCCGCGCAGCCCATGCTGCAGTCGAGATGGATTTTCAGGAAGCCGGCCCGCAGGAAGTCCTCGACCATGATTTCGGCCTCGGCCATCGCCTCCTCGGCCGGAAGCGACTTCCAGGGATTGGGGCCAAGGTGGTCGCCGCCGAGGATGATCCGCGCCCGGGGGAAGCCGACATCCTGCGCGATGCCGAAGACGAAGTCGCGGAAGTCGGCGGCCGTCATGCCGGTATAGCCGCCGTGCTGATTGACCTGATTGCAGGTCGCCTCGATCAGCGCGGGGGTGCCGTCCTCTTTCGCCTGGAGCAGAGCGGCTTCGATGACGAAAGGATTGGCCGAGCAGACGGAGGTTATGCCGAAGGGCTGACCGGCGGCGCGGGCCGTCGCCAATTCCGCCAGGATATCGGCGCCCGACGGCGTCGGCGCTGGGGCGCCGGGGACAAGGCCGCGCCGCTGGGAGAGGATGAAACCGTCAAGCTCCGCGAAGGTCGCCGTGCCTTCCATCGGCCCCTTGCGGGTGACGGCCAGCGCGCCGGAGGCCGCCGCATAGCGCAGACATTCCGAGACGCTGCGCCCTTGCAGGCGGCAGGTGATGAAGGTGGCGCCGAAGCAGTCCCCGGCCCCGGTCGGATCGACCTCATTGACCGCGAAAGCCGGCTGGCGCCGATGTTCCCGCCCGTCATGATAAGCCGCGCCCTCGGCACCATGCTTGATGACGATGGCCGAGACGCCGAGGCCCAGGATTTCGGCGACGGCCCCGCCCTCGCTCTTCGATTCGGTCAGCAACGTCAGCTCATGCCCGCTCGGCAGGAAGATGTCGCAGGCGCCGAGCATATAGGTCAGCGCTTCGCGCATGCCCGGCGCACCGAGCATTTCCTTGCGGATATTGGGATCGAAGGAAATGCTGCCGCCCTGTTCCTTGATCATCACGATCGCGGCCTTGGTCTCCGCGATGATGCGCGGAGAGGCAAGCGAGGAGCCCATGATATGCAGATGGCTGCTACGGCGCAGCAGCGCCAGCGCGGCCTCCGTCAACTGCGTCTGGCCCGAGGCGCTATGGCGGATATTATAGACGAAATCGCGGTCGCCGTTGGGGCGATAGCGCACGAAGGCACTGCCGGTCGCATAGGACGGGTCGACCGCGATGGCGCTGACGTCCACGCCGTCCCTGGCCAGACGCTCGACATTGACGGTCGCGAAATCATCCTCGCCCACGCAGCTGACGATCCCGCAGGGGAAGCCGAGCTTACCGACCTGGTCGATGAAAATGGCGGTCGCCCCGCTGGGGAAAGGCCCGACCAGACCGATCGCCTCACGGAAGCCAAGCCCGGGCTCCGTCGCCATGATCTCGACCAGGATCTCTCCGATGGTGACAATGCCGCCCGGCGTTACCTTGCCGTCTGCCATAACCATGTACTCGCGTTCCCTTGCTGGACGACATCTTTTACGGTCCTGTGCGGATGCCGATATGCGCATCCAGACATTTGGTCAAAATGGGAGACAAACATGACAACCGCAACGGCCACCGTCGGCGGCGGATGCTTTTGGTGCACGGAAGCGGTGTTTCAGGTGCTGGCGGGCGTCTCGGCCGTCAAATCCGGCTATGCCGGCGGGCATGTGGTCAATCCGACCTATGAAGCCGTCTGCACGGGCCGCACCGGCCATGCCGAGGTGATCCAGATCACCTATGATCCGGATATCATTTCCTATGCCGATCTGCTGCGCGTCTTTTTTGCGACGCATGACCCGACCACGCTCAACCGCCAGGGCAATGACGTCGGCACCCAATACCGCTCGACCATCATGCCCGTAACGCCCGAGGAAGCGGAAACCGCGCGGGCGGTGATCGCCGAGATCGACGCGCGCGGCGCCTGGGGTGCGCCGGTCGTCACCAAGATCGAGCCGCTGGACATCTTCTACCCGGCCGAGGATTACCATGACGACTATTTCATCCGTAATCCGAATGCCGGCTATTGCCGGGTCATCATCGCGCCGAAGGTCGCTAAGATGCGGAAGGAATTCCTGGACCGGCTGAAGCGCCAGCCGGCGGCCTGAAGCTTGCCCGAACCCGAACGTCATAGAATTCGGATCTGAAACTCGTCATCCCCGTGCTTGTCACGGGGATCTTCTTAGCTGGGCGCCCACGAGAGAAGATCCCGGCTCAAGGCCGGGATGACGTTGCTTCAGTAAAAGCCTGAGCTTCAGTAAAAGCCTGACAAACTCTGAAGGTCGTTTTGTCGGATATCGACGCGCCGCGCGTCCTCAGGCGTCCGGTGCGCGCGGAACGATGATTTCCACGGTCGTGCCGCCACCCTTCGGGCAATGCACGCGCGCGAGGCCGCCCGCTTGCTGCGCCAGGCCATAGACCATCGAGAGCCCCAGTCCCGTGCCCTTGCCGATGGGCTTCGTCGTGAAGAAAGGCTCGAAGACACGCGCCAGAACCTCAGGCGGAATGCCGGGGCCGGTATCACGGACGCCGACCGAGACATAGTCGCCCGGTGCCAGATCAATCGCGTCATCCGCCGCCACTTCCAGATTGCGGGTGACGAGCGTCAGGCTGCCCGACGCATCCTGCTCCATCGCATCGCGCGCATTGATGCAGAGATTGAGCAAAGCCAGTTCCAGCTGATCGGGATCGACATGGGCGAGCCAAAGATCGGCGGCCAGGTCCTGCGTCACGACAATTCCGGGTCCGATGCTGCGGAGAATCAGATCCTGCATCTCATGGATGACCTCATTGGCCTCGACGGAGCGGAGGGCGAGGTCACGCTGGCGGCTGAAGGTGAGCAGGCGCTGGGTCAATGTCGTGCCGCGCTCGGCCGCCATGGTCGCGTTTTCCAGCAAGCGCTGCAGCCGCGCGTCACCATGATTGCGGCGCACGGCGAGTTCCAGGCTGCCCAGGATCGCCGTCAGCAGATTGTTGAAATCATGCGCGACGCCGCCCGCCATGGTGCCCAGCGCCTGCATCTTCTCCGCCTGATGCAGCCGGTTCTCCATCATCCGCCGGTCCGTGACGTCATGTTCCAGCACGGCAAGGTAGCGCGGCGTACCATCGGCACCCGGTATGGGCACACGCGTCACCTGCAGGAAGCGCGGGGAGAGACCGCTGCCACGCTCTTCCAGATGCTCGCTCGCCCGGCCGGCGGCCAGCGTCTCCCGCTCAACCGCCGCGAGATGCGCGCCGTCCACAATCTCGGAAATCTCGGCTTCCCGGCGATGCAAAGCCGCCTCGGGCGCCAGGCCCAGCGCCTCGGCCTTGACCCGGTTCAGGCGCACGAAACGACCGGCCGCGTCCTTGAAGGACAAGGCGTCCTGGCTGCCGTTCATCAGCCCGTGCAACAGCGCCTTTTCCTCGGCCAGCGACCGCCGCAGCTGGCATTGCTCATGCGCATTGCCGACCATGCTCAGCAGCAGCGACGGCTCCCACGGCTTCTGCATATAGGCGGAGATGCGACCGTGGTTGACAGCGTTCACGACCGCGCTGAGATCGGCATAGCCGGTCAGCAAAATCGTTTGCGCATCCGAAATGCCGCGTGCTTTCGACAGAAAAACATCCCCGGTCATTTCGGGCATGCGCTGGTCGGAAACGATCACGGAAATTGACGGCTCATCGCCAAGAATTTCGAGAGCGGCGATGGGCGATACGGCGCTCCAGACGTCGAACTCGTCTTCCAGCAGGTCGCGGAGCGCGGTCAGAATCTCCGGCTCGTCATCGACGATGAGAACAGTGCCTCTCATAGAATCGGTCATTCTCCTGGTATCGGCTGACGTGACGGCGCTTGCTCATCCATGGCGACCGCCGGGGATGACGGCTGTCCCATCTCCTCCGTCAAAGGCACGGCTATCTTGAAGGATGCGCCGCCGAAAGGCGAGCGGCCAATGGTGATAGCCCCTTGATGCGCCTTCACCACGGAATAAGCGATGGCAAGGCCGAGGCCGGTACCCGAGCCGATCGGTTTCGTTGTGAAAAAGGGTTCGAACACCCGCTCCTGCACCTCTTCCGGCACGCCCGGGCCCGAATCCTCGATGAGGATGACATAGTCCGGTCCTTCGACCGTCACCGTGATGTCGATGAGCCCCTTGCCTTCGATGGCATCGGCGGCATTGCTGACGATATTCATCACCACCTGGTTCAGCAAAGCGGGCGAGCACCACAGCGTCGGCGGGGCATCATAATGGCGTGCGACGCTGATCCGATCTCCAAGCTTCGGCCGCAGCAGCGTCAACACCGTATCGATCGCCTCGAAAATATCGACGAGCTGGAAACCGCCTTCATCGAGCCTGGAGAACTGGCGCAGGTTGAATACAAGATCGCGGATGCGCTTAAGCCCGGCGCCCATGGCAACGGCACGATCCTGCGCCTTGGCTATATGGCCCCGCGCCTTTTCGGTCGTTACATCCTGGCTGCCGATCTGGCTCAGCACGCGCTGCACGGTCGCCTGATGCGCCAGGATAAAGGCGAGCGGGTTGTTGATTTCATGCGCAATCCCGGCCACGAGTTCGCCGAGCGAGGCCATCTTGGCGGCTTGGACAAGTTTCGCCTGGGTTTCGATCAGCTTGTCATTGGCCGCGCCCAATTCGGCATTGGCCTGGGTCAGCGCTTCCGTCATCCGCGCACGTTCGACCGTAATCGCGCGCTCCCGCCGATCGGCATCGGCCTGCGCCATCTCGTCCTGCATCATCTTGCGCCGCACGATGGCGCGCAGACGCACGCGCAGCAGTCCGTGATCGTTCAAAGTCGGAATGAATTCGTCGAGACCGGCATCGAAAGCGCGGGCGAGCTTGTCTTTCGAGACCGCACCGTCACGCTCGATACCGATCAGCAGGAAGGGTGCGGTGCTGCGCTCGGCCTGTTGCGCGCGCTCCTCGACACGGCGGGCGTTGAGCACACGACAAGCCTCGACGCTGTCGAAACGCCGTGGCGGCAGGCCCATCAGCAAACAATCGACCGGCAGGTCGGCATTGCAGAGAGCCGCCAGCGCGCTGTCAACGTCCGACGCCGCCTCGACCAGATAGCCTTCGCGCAGCAGGGTCGCGCTGTGATCCGCGAGCCCCGTCGGATCATCATCCAGCACCAGGAAGCGGAGACGCCGGAAATGCGGCATCTCGTCGCCCTTCTCCTCCAGCACCGCCGGCCGTTCGCGCAGCAGCGCGCGGATGCGCAGGATCAGGAAATCCGGGTCGGCGGCTTTGGAGATATAGGCGTCAGCCCCGCTTTCCAGCCCCTCGCGCTCGGTCTCGACCTCAGCCGCTTCCGTCAACATCAGCAGCGGAATGGATCGCGTCCGGCTGTTCAGGCGCAGCTGGCGGGACAATTCGCCGCCCGACATGCCGGGCAGATGAAAATCGGCGATGACGAGATCGGGCAGCTTGGCGTTGAGATGGTCAAGTGCGGCCTCGGCCGAGGCCGCACGCTCGACCTGAAAGCCGTGGGATTCCAGCATGCGGCGGATCATGATCGCCTGGGTCTCAGAATCCTCGACCACCAGCAGATTGGGGATCCGCTCTGACACCGCAACCGCTACCATGACGCGGGCTCCAACACCGCCCGGCGCATGGTCTCCGCGATCCGGTCCAGCGGCAGCGACAGGGACGAGGCGCCGAGCTTCACCGCCGCCTGCGGCATGCCGTAGACGACGGCGGTGGTGTCATCCTCGGTCAACGTCAGGGCACCGTTGTGGCGCATGGCCAGCAACCCCTCGGCGCCGTCCTCCCCCATGCCGGTGAGCAGAACGCCCAGCGCACGCGGCCCGCAGACCTGCGCCAGGGAGCGGAACAGCACGGTGCCCGAGGGCCGCTGGCTGCTGACCTGCGCTTCCCGCCCCAGCCGCAGCTTGCCGTCCGCCGCGATGGTAAGATGCTGATCGCCGGGCGCGACATAGACCTGACCCGGCATCGGCGTCTGGCCCGATACCGCGATACCCACCTGCATCGGCACGATACCGTCCAGCCAGGCGGCGAAGCCGGGCATGAAGGCCGCGCCCATATGCTGCACGACGAGGATGGGTATCGGCAGATCGGCCGGCAATCCGCCCAGCACGCGGGCAAGTGCTGCCGGCCCGCCGGTGGAGGCGACAATCCCGGCGATGGCCGGCGTGGCGCGCTGGCCGCGTTCCGGTCGCAAGGTCTGACCGGGAGGCGCAATCGGCGGTCGCAGGGGCCGCTGCCGGATCACCGGCACCTGGCTCATGATATAAAGCTGCGTGCAGATCGTCTCGGCGATCGCCGCATGATGGGCATGGCTGAAGCCAGCCGGCTTCTCCACCACCGAGAGCGCGCCCGAGCGCAGCGCGTTCATGGAGATGCGGAGCGAGGAATCCTCGACCGCGTCGGCAATGACGACGATCGGCGTCGGCAGGCGCGACATGATGATGCGCGTCGCCTCCAACCCGTCCATGCCGGGAAGCCGGATATCCATGGAAATCACATCGGGATTGACCTCCGGCAGTGCCGCGATCGCGGCCTCGCCCGAAGGACAGACCGCACAGACCTGCAGCCGGGGGTCGGCCGCGATGATCATGCGCAACAGTCCCTGGATGACGGGGCTGTCCTCCACCACCATGACGCGCACCGGACGGGCGGGAGAGATCGCTGTGTCGGACATCACAACAGCCGCCCGATCGCGCCGAGCAGATCCTGCTGGTCGAAGCTCTGCTTCGCGATATAGGCGCTGGCGCCCAGATCAAGCCCGCGCCGGATGTCGTCGGCCGCATTGCGCGAGGTCATGATAATGACCGGCGTGTCCTTAAGAGCCGTATCGCCCTTCATCGTCCGCAAAAGCGTCAATCCATCCATCCGCGGCATTTCGACATCGGCCAGCACCAAGTCAATGCCGCCAATGCTCGCCTCATCCTGATCCAGGCGGCGCGTGCCAACGCGCCGCAGGACGTCGAGTGCCTCCATACCGTCGACCGCCACGAGCACCCGATACCCATGTGCTTCCAGAATCGATTTCTCCAAGGTGCGGCTGGTGATCGAATCGTCCACGACCAGGATGGTCCGCACGATATCGACCTCATCCTCGGCGATTGTCTCCGCCGTTCCCGCCTCGCCCGACCAGCCGCCAAGACGCCCCCAGCGCGACATCAGCCCATCCGGCGACAGCAGCGCCGCCGGCAGACCGCTTGTGATCATCACCAGTCCCGCAACCAATTCGGTATCCAGCCCGACCAGATCGGCGCTGTGCGACAGGAACCGCCGGGCGTCTTGAAAATGATCGACCGCCAGGGCCAGACGCTGGTTCATAACACCGGTCTGAATGACGGCGAGCTTCACATGACCGTCATGGACCGGCAGGCTTGACCGCCCCATGCCGAGCAGATCGCCCAGCACCGCGACCGGCGCCAGGCGTTGATTGGCCGGGCCGTCGATCCGCACGCACATTTGCCCGGCCAGGGGCTCGATCTGCGCGACGGGCACGCGCAGCAGACGAACGAGGGACGCGGCGGGAATGGCGACCGTGACATCCGCGAAATCCAGCAGCACGGCATATTGCCGGGCGACCAGCAGCGGCACGCTGATTTCGACCGTCGCCCCTTGACCGCGACCGGCCTGCGCCTTCGCGGTCTGAGCTGCCATCATCATGCGCGCCGAACCACCCAGGCTGCGCGCCGCTTCGGCGACGATGGACAGCCCCATGCCGCGACCGGACAGTTGACCGACGGCGGCGCGGGTGGAAAAGCCGGGTTCGAAGACCAGCGCCAGAAGCTGGTCCGTGCTGGCTTGTCGGCCGGCGGCCTCGGTCAGCAGACCGCGCTCGACCGCGCGTGCGCGGATGGAAGCGAGATCCGGCCCCGGCCCGTCATCCGTCACCCGCACCGTCAACATCCCACCGCCGCTGCGCAGCGCGAGCGTAATACGGGTCGCCGGCGGCAGGCCGCGCGCCCGACGCCTTGCCGCCGTTTCGCTGCCATGGCCGATGGCATTGCGCAGAAGCTGCAGCACAGGATCTTTCAAAGCCTGCAGAACGCGCCGATCGGCCTGCAGGCCGAGCCCCAGGAAGTCCGGCTCCGCTTCCACGCCCTCGTCCCGCGCGATATCGCGCACCATACGCGCCATCGGCCCGAAAATGGTCTCGGCCGGCACCAGGCTCATGCGATCGACGTCGTCGCGCACCCGCCGCAGCGCCTCATCCAATGCCCAGGACGAATCGCGCAGATCGTGCCGCATGAGCGCCGATTGCCGCACGGCCTGGCTCAACTCGCTCGCCAGCTCGGCCAGTTGCGGCGACGCATTGCCGCCGCTGAGCAAGGGTTCGATGACCCGGCGCGCCCGCCGCACCACGGCCTCTATCCCGGCCAGGCGATGCTGCAGCCCGTCCTGCCGCTCGACCGCCTGGGCCAGCTGAGTGGCAGCGACGATCAGATCCGTCACCTGCACAGCCTCGATGCGCAGATAGCCGTGCGCCGGCTCGTCCCGCGCCACAGCCGGACCGGGCTCAGCATCGGCGCCGTTGAAAGCCGTCTCGATCACCGCCTCGACCTTATCGAGCCCGTTTTCAAGGACGGCGATGCGGTCGCGCGACAGGCCGCGCCCGGCCTCGATCACGCTCGCCATCTGCGCTTCCAGCTCATGCGCGCGGCTCTCGACCTCCGGCAGATCGACCGCGCGGGCAGCCCCTTTCAGAGAGTGCAGGCGGCGGAAGATATCCTTGAGATCGGCACGCTCCCCCCGCCGCGCGGCCCCCAGGCCCGCGCGCACGACCGAAAGATGCTCCCGGTATTCGACCTCGAAGGCCGCGAGCAGTTCCTGGCGCAGGTCGGCGGGGTTGATGGGCGGCATGGCGCCAGCGGTCCCTCGCCGCTCAGATCTTGTAGCGGTCGCCGAGGGTCATAAGCTGACCGGCGAGCTCCGCGAGGCTGCTGGCCGCGACATCCAATTCCCGCGTGCCGGCCGCCGTCTGCTGGCTGGCCTGACGGATATTCTGCAGCGCGCCCATGACCTGTTCGATACCGATCTGCTGCTGGTTGGTGGAGGCGACGATCTGCTGAAAGGTCTGCACGCTTTCCTGAACGCTGGCCGTAATCGCCTCGATAGTCCGCTCGGTCACGTCCGACCTTTCCCGCCCGACCGCCACGCGCTTGACCGCCTCCTCCGTCATCATCACCGAGGAATTGATGCCGCGCTGAATTTCGCCGAGGAGCGAGCGCACCTGCACCGTCGCCTCCTTGGCCTGATCGGCCAGCACCTTCAGCTCCGACGCCACGACCGCGAAGCTGCGCCCGTTCTCGCCCGCCGCCGCTGCCTCGATCGCCGCATTCAAGGCAAGCAGATGCGCGCGTTCCGAGACGTCGTTGACGGTCGAGATGATCTCGCCGATTGCCTGGGTTTTTTCGCTCAGCGCGACGATATTGGCGGCCACGACCTCGCCCTGCTCACGGATCGCGTCCATGGCCCGCACGGCCTCGCCGACAGCATTGAGACCATTGGCGCTGGTCTGCACGGCCTGCTGCGCGACCTGGATGACCTCCTGCGCGCGGGTGGAGATGCGGGCGCCGGAATGGGTGATCTCATCCGCCGTCGCCGCCGTCTCCTGCAAGGCCGCCAGCTGCTGCTCCACGCTCGCCGCCTGTTCCTGGGTCGAGGCGCGGATCTGCGCGGCCGAGGCATTGAGCGTGCTGGTCAGCTGCCGGCTTTGCAGGCTGACGTCCCGCAGGCTTTCCGCCATGCCGTTCAGCGTCTTGCCGAGCCGGCCGAGTTCGTCCCGGCCCACCCGCAGCGGATCGCCGGTCAGATCGCCCAGGCCGACGCGCTCGGCAAAGCCCGTAAAGGCTTCCAGCGGCCGGATAATGGAGCGGAGGATGATCCAGGCGATCAGGATCAGCAGCACCACAGCGACGACCACCGCCCATATCAGCAGCATGCGGCCCTCCGCATAAAGCTCACCGATACGGGTAACGCCCGCGCTGCTGCCGGCGGCCAGCGCATCGACCGCCTGGGATAGCGTCTTGCCGAAGACTTTGTTGTCATCGACAAGCTTCGGCTCTGACGCCATCACGGTCAGGGAATCGCCCTGCTCGACCGCGTTGAACTCGGTCAGCGAATCCGACTGCAGCTGCTCGAACTGCCGCTGCGCCTGCTGCAGGATGGCCGTGATGCCGCGCCAGCTATCGGCGCGGACGCCATTGCCGACCGCCGCCGCCTGCTGCTCATTCTCTGCCGTGACGGCCACGGTCTTGTTCAACTGGCTACTGAAATCGGCGGCCAGCGCCCGCCACTGGGTGACTGCCGCGGCGATGGACGGCGGCGTGGCATCCGGATTGACCGGCGCGACCGTCTGCTTCTCCTGCATGAAGTCGACGATGATCGCGCGCCTGGCTTCCAGCAGCGTGATCTGCCCCTGAAGGATGTTCTGAAAGGCGCGATAGGCCCAGATATCGTGGTTGATGATGGCGACCGTCGTGTCCCGCACCGTGCCGATGCGGTTGAGCGCGAAGACGCCGACACCGATCAGCAGCAGGATGCTGATCAGAAAACCGAGGAAAAGCCGGGCGGCGATGGTCAAGGCGGTCACTCCACTCGTCTGAAACAGCGGCGCGCCGCTGCGGGATTCTGTTTCGTCCGGCGATCAGGGATGGGCGTCGGGGGCAGGACGGCCGAAGCGGCTGCGCAGCGTTTCCGGATCAAAGAATGCGACCAACCTGCCATCCAAATCGAAGCTGCCACCGCCGCCGGCCAAATCGAACCGGCCGAGCACACGGTCCACGGCAAGCGCCAGGTGCGGCGCGCCGCCGCGAAGGAGCAACAGGTGATCCGGGCCACCGGTCGCATTGTCCTCGGCCGTGGACAAGGCCAGCATGCGGCGCATGCCGATGACGCTGTAGAACCGGCCGCCACGGCCGATCACGCCCAGAACCGCCGGTTCGCGCATCGGCATGCGCGCGCAGCCCTCGAACGGAATGGCGGCAACGACCTCGGCGATGTCGATACCGAGCAGGCTTGCCCCAACGGTCACGACGATCAAAGCGCGTTTCGGCGTCTCGATCGTGATCCCGCCCGGCCGCTCGGCCAGCGCGCGGGTGCGCAGGTCCAGAATCGCATTGGCGCGCTCTTCCTGGCGGTTCATGACCCCTGCCCTTTGTCGTGCATCAGCCGCGCCATGCCCTTAACCGCAACCGCACTTGTTCAACCAATTCGCGCGGGGTCAGCCCGTCGCTTTCCAGCAAGACCGCATCCTGCGGCAGAGCGGCGCAGAGCCGGATCACCTGCGCCATACTCCGCCGTCCGGCCTCCGGCGCAGGACCGTCCAGCAGCAGCAGACCGAGGTGGTAATGCGCCATGGTCAAATCACCGGCAAGATAGACGGCGCGGCGCAGCGCCGCCTCTGCCGCAGCGCCATCCCCGCCGGCCTGGGCGATGATGCCGTCATACAGATGCAGCCGGGCGTCCAGCGGGGCCGCCTCGATCGCCAAGCGGCAAGCGACAGCGGCCTCGGTCAATCGACCCGCGTCGGCAAGCGCCCGGATGACGGCCAAAGGCGGCGCCGTCCGGCGCCCCGGCTCAGGTTGAAAGGCCGAGACTTCCGCGGGCGGCAATGGCGGGATGGGCAAGCGTCGTACCTCAGACCCTGGCCCTGATGCCTCGGCCGGTCGCAGCAGGTTTGGCTGCCAGGGGAAGCGCGGAGGTGCCGCTTCCGACCGGTCCGGACGACGGAACGCCATGGTGCCCGCCAGTTCCACCACCCGCAGATGGCGCGGCAGGGCGGCGATGGCATCCGAATGGCCGACCATCAGCCAGCCGGTGGGCGAGAGACAGTGGGAAAGCGCCGAAAGCGTCGGCGCAATGCGCGCCGGCGCGAAATAGATCAGCACGTTACGGCAAAGGATGAGGTCGAAACCGGCCCAATCGGCGCTGCCGCCCTCGGCCGGCAGGCTCAGCAGGTTATGCTGGACGAACCGCAGCCGCAGGCGGTGACGGTCGGCGATGCGCCAATGCCTGCGATCCGGCATGGCGGTAAAATCTCGCGCGCGCTCGGCAGCCGGCATGCCGCGCAAAGCCCAGTCCGTGAAGACACCTGCCCGCGCTTGGTCCAAGGCGCGCGCGCTGATGTCACTGCCGAGGATCTCGATCGTCCAGTCTCGCAGCGCAGCACCCAGAAGGCGCTCCAGCAGGATCGCGATCGAATAGGGCTCGGCGCCGACCGCGCAGCCGGCACTCCAGATACGCAGGGCCCGGCGATGGGTATTCGTGCGGATCAAATCGGGAAAGATCACGTCACGCAGGGCCGCGAATTGCTCCTGATGGCGGAAAAAAAACGTCTCGCCGATGGTGATCTCGGCTTCCAGTTCCTGCCATTCCAAGGCCCCGCGCTTGGGTTGGCCGAGCAGCGCCAGATAATCCGCCAGACTGGCGCAGCCTGTGGCCGCCAGCCTGCGGTCCAGCCGGTCGCGCAGCAGGTAATCCTTGTCGACGTAATAATGATGGCCGGTGCGCGCGATGATCGCGTCTTTCAGCGCCGCGAAGCCTTTATCGTTTGTAGGGACTGGCTTGGGCGCCAGCATCAGCCCGGCTCCCCTGGTCGAAAGATCGCGGCGCGCGTGCTGTCGCGCAAGGCAAAAGCCTGCAGCCTCTCGCGCTCATAGACGGTGATCAGCCGGGAAACCGACAGCAGCGGCAAAAGGCCGCCACCTTGGCCGATCTCGGCCTCCACACAATCGTTGAAACTTTCGCCCTTCGGCAGCGGCTGCGGTTCGGCCAAGACGATATCCGTCACCCGATCGACGCGGAGCGCGAAACGCGCTTCCCCACGCTGGGCCGGCAGAAGCAGCAGGTGGTGGTAGAGCGCCGTCCCCTCGGCGGGGCCCGCCAAGGCCAGCAGATGGCTCATCGGCAGCACGAAGACGGCCGTACCGCCGAGGGAGAAGGCCCCGGCGAGGATCGGCGGCGCCTCCGGCACGGCGGCAAGGCGGGGCAGTGGCAGAATTTCGGCGATATCGCGCTGTCGCACAGCCATGGCTTGCCCTGCGACGCGAATGAGCAGCACAGGGATTGCGGCAGGGCTGTCCGGCATGGGCAAGGCGGTCGCGCTCATACAGCTATAGTGGCATGACCCACAGGTTTCGTCGCCCATGCATTTCGCGCGCCCGCGAGACCGGCAAAGGTGTGAAACGCTTCTTTGTCAGGCACAGGCGCCGCCTGACTAGGCAAGGTTCAATGCTTGCCCTTCGCGGGGCGCGCGGCCTGCTCGGTCTGAAAGCGGTCGCTGTTCGGATGCCCTTTGGGTTCATCCTCCGGACCGACATGCGGCGTGTGATGCACGGGCGTCGGCCGTCCGTCAGGCTCACCGCCGGCGGATTGCGCCACAGGCTCAACGCGGGATTTCTGCGAAGCATGTGGCTTTTTATGCTTGGCATGATCGACATGGCTGGTCATCCCGCACTCCTCCCTGATGCTGCAACAATCCTGATATGGGCGCGGCAGCCGCAGTTGCCAGGGGGCCGAGCACCACAAATCAACGATCCTGCAACGGCTGGCACAGGGTTTGCTTGAATACAGTTTGACCGCCACGGCGGAATCTTGGTCATGAGGAGTTCGGCCTGTGGATGACATCGCTTCTCACGCCTCCCTATCGGCGGCGACCGTCCCCGCCTATCGTGCGCTGCTGGAACCGCTGAGCCCGTCTGAAATCCGCGCTGTCGTCGCGATCATCAAGGCCGACACCGCCTTCGGCGATGCGGTGCTGTTCGAAACGATCGAGGCGATGGATCCGCCGAAAAGCGCGATCGTGAACGGACAGGCGGCTGATGAGAGCGGTGCCCCCATCAGTCGCCGCGCCCGCGCCAACGTCTTTCACAGTGACTTAGCCGGCGTTTGGAAACTGACCGTCTCGCTCGACGAGAAATCCATCCTCACGCGCACGCATCTGCCCGCCGCGCGGCCGATGATCCAGCTTGAACAGTTCATGCTGGTGGAAGGCTGGGTGAAGGGCGATGCGCGCTTCATCGCAGCCTGCGCGAAACGCGGCATCACCGATATGGAACAGGTTTGCGTCGATCCCTGGTCGGCCGGCAATTTCGGCTATGCCGAGGAGGACGGCCGCCTGCTGTGTCATACCTTCGCCTGGCTGCGCCTTTATGAGGACGAAGCCTTCTATGCGCATCCGATCGAAGGGCTGAATGCCGTCGTTGACGTCAAGACGGGCGAGGTCATTCGCGTCGATGACCGTGCCGGGCCGCCGATCGCGATGACGGAAGTCAATTACGACAGCAAATTCCTCACCGACACCCTGCCGCCATTGACACCCTTGCATATCGTCCAGCCCGAGGGCGTCAGCTTCGTGCTGGACGGTCATCACCTCACCTGGGATCGCTGGTCCGTCTCGATCGGCTTCAATGCACGCGAAGGGCTGGTGCTGAACGACATTCGTTTCGACGGACGGCCGCTGGTCAACCGCGCGTCGCTGGTCGAGATGGTGGTGCCCTACGGCTCCCCCGATCGTGGGCATTTCCGCAAGAATGTTTTCGACATCGGCGAATACGGTCTGGGCAAGCTTGCCAATTCGCTGAAACTCGGCTGCGACTGCTTGGGCGTGATCCAGTATCTGGACGTGCATATGAATACCATGGCAGGCGATATCTTCTCGATCGAGAAGGCGATCTGCATTCATGAGGAAGATAGCGGCATCCTGTGGAAGCACTGGGATTTCCGCACCGAGCGCACGCAGGTGCGTCGTGGCCGCAAACTCGTCATCTCCTGCATCTGCACCGTCGGCAACTACGAATATGCCCAATACTGGTATTTCAACCAGTCCGGTGAGATCGAGTTCGAGATGAAAGCGACCGGCATCATCAACACCGTCGGCATCGAGCCGGGCAAGCCCAGCAAGTATGAGACCGAGGTCTCGCCCGGCGTCGCCGGGCAGATCCATCAGCATATCTTTTGCGCGCGCCTCGACATGGCGATCGACGGCGAGAAGAATACCGTCGTCGAATGCAATACGCAGGCGGAGACGGAGGAGAACAATCCTTACGGCAACGCCTTCTTTGAGACGCAGACGGCGTTCAAAACGGAGTTGGAGGGCAGCCGCCGCGCCAATCTGGCCAGCCAGCGCTATTGGAAGGTGACAAATCCCAACGTCACCAATGCCGTCGGGCAGCCCACCGCCTATAAGCTGATGCCGACGAATACCGTGACGTCTTTCCTGGTACCGTCAGGACCTTCGGGCAAGCGCTCCAACTTCGTCGAAAACCATCTCTGGGTCTCGGCACATGATGCCGAGGAACGCTTTCCCGCCGGCGACTTCATGAACCATTCGGACGGCCAGGGCGGCATCGCCGATTTCGTGGCCAAGGACCGCGCGATCGAGAATGAAAGCGTCGTGCTGTGGCACGTCTTCGGCCTGCATCACTCGGTGCGCGTCGAGGATTTTCCCGTGCAGCCTTGCATCTCGACCGGATTCAAGCTGATGCCGACAGGGTTTTTCAACGGCAATCCGGCGATCAATGTCGCGGAGAGCGTCAATAGCGAAAGCCGCCACGCGAATTCCGGCTGCTGCGGATAAGACAAGCGGCGGCAGCACTGACATATCAACTGCGCTGTGTCGCTTTTGTCCCGAATCTTCGTCGGTTTTTATGACGAAACAACTCTTGCCAATGCTGTGAGACGTCGAGAATACTCGGTTTTCGACGCACGTTTATTTTACCAAGGAGACGAGCCTCATGGTGGCCGCCACCGACCTTAACGCCGCCCCGGCGAAGGCGCAGCTGAAGCATGGTGCTTTGAGCCTGATCGAAACGATCGGCCAGTCCATCGCCAATATTGCACCGACGCTGACGCCAGCACTGAACATCACCGTCGTGGCCGGCCTGGCCGGCGTCGGGTCATGGCTGTCCTATCTGATTGCGACGATCGGTCTTGTCTTCGTCGGTGCCTGCATCGCGTCTCTCGCGAAGCGCCACCCCGAGGCCGGTTCCTACTTCGTCTATATCGGCCGCAACTTCGGCCCGATGACGGGCGCGCTGGCCGGCTGGGCGATGATCCTTGCCTATATCACCACCGCCGTCGCGGTCGTCTTCGGCTTCCCGATCTTCCTGTCGAACTTCCTGACCGTGTTCCACGCCAGCCTGTCGACCCCGATCCTCGTGGTCTTCACGGTGCTGTTCCTCGGCCTCGTCACCTACGCCGCCTATCGCGATATTCAGATGTCGTCGCGCGTCGGCCTGGTGATGGAGACGCTGTCCATCGGCATCATCATCCTGATCACCGCCGTCGTCGTCGGCAAGCACGGCACGATTGTCGACAGCACCCAGCTGGACGTCAGCCATATGAAGTTCGGCGGCGTGATGTCGGCGCTGACCTTCGCCGTCTTCAGCTTCGTCGGTTTCGAAAGTGCCGCGACACTGGCGAAGGAATCCGCCAATCCGCAGCGCAATGTGCCGATCGCCATCATCGGCAGCGCGGCTGTCGCCGGCATCTTCTTCTGCATCATGTCCTATTGCATGGTCATGGGCATGGGCGACAACGCGGCCGCCATCGGCAGCTCCTCCTCGCCCTTCGCGGATATGACGACCAAGGCCGGTCTGCCCTGGGCCGCCGCCGTCGTCTATTTCGCCGCCATGATCTCAGGCTTCGCCTGCGCGCTGGCCTGCATCAATGCCAGCTCGCGCATGCTGTATTCCATGGGCCGCTATCAGTTCCTGCACCGCTCCATGGGCCTGGTCCATGGGGTCCATAAGACGCCGCATGTGGCCGTTCTGGCCTCGGCCGCCATCGTGCTGGTGCTGGTGCTGCTGCTGCTGCCCGAAGGCTTCCTCAACGGGTTCGGTCTCACCGGCACCATCGCGACCTACGGCTTCGTGGTCGTCTATTTCGGCGTCTGCGTGACCGCCCCGGTCGACCTCTACCGTTCCGGCAAGCTGCAACCGCAGCACATGCTGTATGGCGTCGTCGGTGCCGCCCTGATGGCCTTCGTCATCTACGGCAGCGTCGTGCCCTTCCCGGCCGCCCCGTACAACTGGCTGCCGCCGCTGTTCATCCTCTACATGGTGATCGGCTTCATCTGGTTCTCGATCCTCAAAAGCAAGTCGCCGCAGACGCTGCGCCTGATCGCCGAGGATATGGAGGGCTGATTTTCCGCTCCGCTCCTCCTGGCCTTCGGGCCGGGAGGACAACGCCGGATACAAGCAAAAGGGGCCTCGCGGCCCCTTTTCTCATGGCAAATCGGGAAGGACGCGGACGCGCGCTACTGTCCGGCGGTCGTCGTCGGCATCGGTGCCGGCGCGATGACGGAGCCCGGATCGGCGGCCGGCAATCCGCTGGCGGCCGTGCCATTGCCCATCATGACGACGCGATCGGCAGGGTCGACCAGGTTGAGCATGCTGCGCGCCTGCCCATCCAGCGCATCCAGATCAAGCGTGCGCCCGCCGATCCCTTGAAGGCGGTTCTGCCACTGCGCGACATCTTCATTGGCATGGGCGAGCTGGGCCTGGGCCGCCACGAGATCGAGCCGATCCTGCTGCTGGGCGACCAGACCGCGATCCCCGCGCGTGGCGTTCCATGCGAAATAGCTCGCCACCGCCAGGAAGATCAGAGGCGGGATCGAAGCCCGCACCCGCCGCTTGATCGAGATCGCAAACGACATAAAGTTCCACTCCAGGAAGACGCGCTATCCTGTTGCCTTCATGCCGTTTTCAGGGTGCCGGACGCAAGCCTGCACTGAGGCCCGCGCACAGGCTTGGAGAAAAAAGAACGGATTAGAGTCCGTCAGGTTTAGGTGGAAACGACCCCTTGCCCCGTCATGGCCGGGCTTGACCCGGTCATCCAGTCCTTGGGCGCCCCAACGAATGGATGCCCGGCTCTGGGGCCGGGCATGACGATATTCGGGACAAGCTTCAGTTAAAATCAGACAAACTCTAGAAGCCGGCGTGGATGATGTCGATCTCAACCCGGCGTGCCTCGATCGGGCTCAACTCATAGGTGGTCGCCCCGCGCGCCATGCTGGTGACGCGGCTGGCCGGCACGCCGTCAGCCACGATCTGGTTCAGCACATTGCTCGCCCGCTGTTCGGACAATGCCTGATTGTCGGCATCCGTCCCGACGGTGCTGGCGAAGCCCACGACCTGCACGGTCGAGGCCGGGTCCTTCAACGCGGCCTGAGCCGCCTGTGACACGACCGCGAGGCCCTTAGCGTCCAGCGTCGCGCCCCAGGGGCTATAGAAGACGACGAATTTCGGCTCGGCCGGATGATATTGCTGGGTGACCGCCGCGCAGCCGCTGAGGCCGATCAGGGACAAGGCAAGAAAGGCGGCTCTGCGGCGCATGAATTGGGCTCCATACTAGGTTGGCGCGATGGGGCCTGAGAGCGCGGCCTCCGTCAAGGGAGGGCCGCGTAAAACCGTGAGGTTTGAAGGAATTAAACGGCTTGCGGCGACGCCTTCAGGCGGTGGCCGCGACCGCATGCTGGCCTGAAATGCGCCAGATCCGGTCCAGCTTCTCCCCTCCCAGCAGCCGATGCGCGATGAGAACGAAGGTGCGGCCGCGGCCGAGATCGTTCAGCGTCGCCAGGAAAGCCTGCTCGGTCTCCATATCCAACCCAGCGCAGGGCTCGTCCAGGATCACGACCAGCGCGGGCGACAGCAGCACGCGGGCAAGCGCCAGGCGCCGGCCCTGGCCGCCCGAGAAGCGATAGCCGCCCTCACCCACCCAGGTATCGAGCTTTTCGGGCAGCGCCCTGACCATGTCGCCGATCTGCGCGGCATCGAGCGCCGCCCACAGCGCACGCTCATCCGCGTCCGGCCGGGCAAGCAGCAGATTGGCGCGGATGGTATCGTCGAACAGATGCGTCGCCTGACTCAACAGTGCCACACGGGCGCGGAGGTCGGCCGCCTTCAACTCGGTGATATCGACACCGCCGAGCAGAATGCGCCCTTCCTCGGGTTCCACAAGCCGCAAGGCGAGTTGCGCCAGCGTCGATTTGCCTGAGCCGGAGGGACCGAGGATGGCGACCCGCGATCCGCCCGGGATCTCCATCGTCAGTCCATCCAGCACGGGCGTCCGCTCAGGCTGCCAGCGGAAGCGCACGCCTTCGAATCGCAGCGTCGAATCGACCGGCAACGACCGCGGCTGGTCGGGGTCCGGGGACAGCAGCGGCGCGGTGGCAGCGTGGCGGACACGGCGGGCGCCGGCCATGGCATAGCCCGCCAGCGCCCCGGCGCGGGGCAGCCCGCCCACCGTCTCGAAAGCCGCGATCGTCAGGAAGGCAGCCGCGACCGCCGCCGGGGCCGGGGCACCGAGGCCGACCAGCACGGCGAGGATCGCTGCCTGCGCCAGCAGGAAGGAGGCAAGCTGCGCGAGCCGGGCAAATTTCGCGACATCGCGCTGGGCCGCCAGCAAATTGGCCTCGCGCGCCTGAACGGCGGCCAGCATCCGGCCTTCGGCGCCGAAGACGCGCACTTCGCGCAAACCGGTTATGGCGTCCAGCACCGTTACCCGCAGGCTGGAGAGATTGCCGGCCAGACGCTGCCCGGCGGAGGCCGTGCCACGGGCGGCCAGCACCGGCAACAGGAAGGCGGAGAGCGCGAAGAGCACGCCCACGATGATGGCCAGGGCGGCGCTATGCAGCGCCAGCACCACGACCAGCACCGGCAGCACAAGAACAGCGCCCGCCAGCGGCACCAGAATGCGAGAATAGAGACCGTCGAGCGATTCGACGTCGCTCACCGCACGGCTCAGCACGTCGCCGCTGCGGGCGAGACCAAGGCCGCCGGCCAGGCGCTGGGCGATGCCGCCAAAGAACCAGACCCGGATATCGGCGAGTGCGCGGAAGGTTGCCTCATGCGTCACCACGCGCTCGGCATAGCGCAGAATGACGCGCGCCACGCCGGCGACCCGCAGCAGGACGGGCGTTGCGATTACGCCGGCCAGGACCGCCACCGCCGTCAGACGGCCGGCCAGGGCCATCATGAGCAGACCGGCCAGCACCGCCAGCAGCGACAGGATGATCCCGGCGGCCATCCAGCCGGTTCTGGCCTTCCACAAACGGAATATCGCGAGAATATCCTGCATCAGGCGACTCCCTTCTGGGCATCGCCCGCGAGCAAACGTCCTGCCGCCATGTTCAGACGGCGGCCGGTCAGCATATGGGCCTGTGTCGAGTGACTCGCCATGATGACGGTGCGGCCGACCGCGAGGCGCCGCAGGCTTTCCAGCACCTCCGCCTCGGTCGCCGGATCCAGATGCGCCGTCGGCTCGTCCAGCAGCAGCAGCGGCGCGTTCTTGAGGAAGGCGCGCGCAATGGCGATGCGCTGCACCTGCCCGCCCGACAGGCCGAACCCGCCCTCGCCGATCATCGTGTCCAAACCGTCCGGCAATTCCTCCAGGAAACTATCCATGCTGGCGAGGCGGACAGCTTCGGCCAGTTCCGTCGCACTCGCCTCCGGCTTCGCGAAGCGGATATTGTCGCGGATCGTGGTCGCGAAGATCACCGGCTTCTGGCCGATCCAGGCGGTGAGTCGGGCGAGCGCCTGCGGCACGATGCTGCCCATATCCATGCCGTTCAGCAGGACGCGGCCATGATCGGGCCGGACGAAGCCGAGCAGAATTTCGATGACGGTCGATTTGCCGGCACCCGAGACGCCCGCCAGGATCACGGCGCCACCGGCCGGCAGGCGGAAGCTGACGCCGTCCAGCGCCGGGCCGCGCGCCTTGTCCCAGGTCAGGTGGACATCCTCGAAAGCGACGCTGATGCCATGCGCCGCGACCGTCACCGGGGCGGCTGCCGGCGGCTCGGCGATGAAGCGCGAATCGGTATCGGCCTCGGGCAGCGCGATCAGCGCTTCCGCGGCGGCCACACCGGCCCCTCGGTCCTGATAGGCCAGCGCGAAGGCGCGCAGCGGCGCGAACATCTCGGGCACCAGCAGCAGCAGGAACAGCGCGCGGCCGGATTGCGCTGCCATCTCTGACCCATGCGGGGCATGCAGGATGAGATCGCCCTGCTGGATCGCAATGCCGACAAGGGCCACGGCCGCAGCCAGATCAAGGGCGGCCGAGGACAGGAAGGCGGTACGCAGCACGCGCATGGTGCGGACACGCAGCTCATCCGCCGCGACGCGCAACGCCTTGGCCTCATCCTCCGCCCGTCCGGCAAGCACGATGGTGCCGATGCCGCGAATACGATCCAGGAAACGGGATTCGAGACGCATCATGGCGGCAAGCTGGGACCGCGCGGCGATGGCCGCGCCGATACCGGCGACAGCCTGGGCGAAGGGCACGAAAATGCCGCAGGCCAGCAGGATGACGGCCGCGATCGGGTCGGCGATGCCCGCGACGATGACGATCATCAGCGGCGCCAGAATCGCCAGCATGGCGGCCGGGATCCAGCGCGCGAAGAAACCGTCCAGCGCTTCGATGCGGTCGACCACGATACCGGCCAGATGCGCGCTATGGCCCTGACGCAGCAGGCTGGGCCCGATGGAAAGCAGGCGGCTGAGCGTTTCGCTGCGCAAGCGGCGCCGGCCGGCCGCCCCGGCCGCGAAGCCTGCCGCATCCGCGCCCAGGCCCATGAGGCCGCGCAGCACGGCGGCCAGGCCAAAGACGATCGCGGCCAGCAGAACCGGCTGGTCGTCCCGCACGATCATGGCGCGGAGAAGATCGGCGGCGGCCGCCGCCTGAATGACGCCGAAAAGGGTGCCGAGAAGACCGAATGCGATCGCACCCGACGCCGCCTTGCGGCCCTGCGTGCTCTGCTGTCGCAGCCAGGCGGTTGCAGCTTTCTTTTTTGCGTCCATGCCTTGGGCATAGCGCGAAGTGCCGGGCATGCCCAGCACTCCGGGACAGTGAATTTGCTACAATATAGTTAGGTTACGGGGCGGAATGATGCGGATTGGGGACGAAGGGGCATCAACCCTTCGCGGCAAATGAAACGGGCCGGATCTGCTGATCCGGCCCGCCCCGTCTCACAGCGCTGTCGTCGGGTGGCGTTACGCGGGTTCCTGCGTATGCGCTTCCAGGAACCACAATGCCTTGTCCATGTCGCGCGAGGCGGCGGTGAAGATATCGGCGGTATTGGCGTCGCCGGCATCGGCCGTCTCATCGATCGCCTTGCGGGTCGCATTGGCGACCAGGCCGTAACGCTCGATCAGCGCGGCCAGGTGATCCTCGACCTTGTAGATGTTCGTGGGATAGGCCGGGACCGTGGACTGCGCGTCCACCACCTGCGTGGTGCCGAGCGCGGTGCCGCCAAGCTGGACCACTCGTTCGGCGACGGTATCGACATGCTCGTCGATCTGATCGCGGAAACCGTCCAGCATTTCATGGATCATGATGAAGCGCGGACCCTTGAGGTTCCAATGCGCCTGCTTGGTGATCAGCGCGAGGTCGATCATATCGGCCAGGCGCGCGTTCAGAATGGAGATCGCAACCGTTTTCGCGTTGCTCTCCAGGTCATTATGGGTCTTGTGATTATGCATCGGCTTGGCAGCCATGGAAGTCACCCTTTTCAAAAGCGGTCATCGAGCCTGAGGCAAAGGTGGGTCTGGCCGCGCGGTGCGTCAATGGACCCGTTTAATCGTGTAGTTGGCTACATCCATCAGCGCGTCACGTAATGCGGAGGGCGGGAAAATCGTCAGCGCTTCCTGCGCGCTGCGCACGAAACCGGCGGCCCGGTCGAGCGTCTTCTCGATCGCCTGATGACGTTTCAGCAACTGCATGGCATGCGGCAGATCGTCCTCGGTCTGCTGCCCGTCTTCCAGCGTCCGACGCCAGAAGGCTCGCGCCTCCTCCGTCCCCTCGGCATAGGCGATCAGCACCGGCAGCGTGACCTTGCCCTCGCGGAAGTCATCACCGACGGTCTTGCCCAGCACGGCCTCGTCCGCCGCGTAGTCCAGCGCGTCATCGACCAGCTGGAAGGCGATGCCGAGATCCAGACCGTAGCTCGCGAGCGCCGTCTCCTCAGCCACAGGGCGCTCGGCGACCACAGCACCGACCTGGGCGGCGGCGGCGAAAAGGGCGGCGGTCTTGCCGCGCACGACGTCCAGATAGCGCGCCTCGGTCGTCGTCAGATCATGCTGGGTGACAAGCTGCAGAACCTCGCCCTCGGCGATCGTGGCCGAAGCCGAGCACAGGATGTGCAGCACATGCAGGGACCCGTCATCCACCATCAGCTGGAAGGCGCGGGCGAACATGAAATCGCCCACCAGGATCGGCGTCTTATTGTCGAAAATCGCATTGGCGGAGTCCAGACCCCGGCGCAACTTGCTTTCATCCACGACGTCATCGTGCAACAGGGTCGCGGTATGGATGAACTCGACACAGGCGGCGAGATGGACATGCCGCTGACCGCCGGCATAGCCGCACATGCGCGCGGCGGCGAGCGTCAGCAGCGGGCGCAGGCGCTTGCCGCCGGCCGCCACGATATGGGCTGCCACCTGGCCGATCAGCGCCACCGGACTATCCATCCGGGTGACGATGGCTTGATTGCAGGCTTCCATATCCGCCTGGAGCAAAGCCGCCAGCTTCGTCAAAGCATCGCGCGGCGCGGCCAGGGCCGCATCATCTTGGTTGGAAGTTGTAACGTCGGCATTCATGCCCAAACTGAAGCCCTTCCTAACGCAGGTCGATCGGAGCCCGAAAACGGGGCGCTCCGCCGGCCGGGTTATCGCCAGCCGGCTTCGCCATCGCACAAAACGCTCGCTGTCGCTACTGCCCAAGCTCGGGGCGGCTTGGCCAGGCGTGCCGAGAGGCAGGCCGGCCATGGAGGCTGAAGTGCCGCCGCCGGCCGCCACCCAAGGCTATCTGCTCGGCGGCAGGATCCGTTACACACAACCGAAAGATGGCTATCGGACGGGAATCGAACCGGTTTTTCTGGCCGCCAGCGTGCCGGCCCGGCCGGGCGAGCGCGTGCTGGAGGCAGGCACAGGCGCGGGCGCGGGGCTGTTATGCCTTGAACGGCGGATCGGTGGCCTGCACGGCATCGGCCTTGAGATCGAACCCGCCATGGCGGCGCTGGCGGCGGCGAATTTCGCGGCCAATGGATATAGCGGTCTTGCCGCCCTCTGCGCCGATGTCGCCGCCAGCCCCCTGCCCCGCCTGCTGGGTGCCGAACCCTTCGATCATATCCTCAGCAATCCGCCCTGGCATGACGCATCAGGCACGCATCCGGCGGACGGCCTGCGCGAGCGAGCGAAGATGGCCGAGGACGGGTTGCTGGAGCGGTGGATTGCCCGGCTTGCGCCAAGGCTGAAGCCGCGTGGCACCATCACCCTCATCCTGCCGTCCCGCATGATCCCGGAAGCGCTGGCCGCCCTCGGCGCCGGGGGCTGCGGATCGCCCGTACTCTTCCCGCTCTGGCCGCGCCCGGCACGGGAGGCGAAGATGCTGCTGGTTCAGGCGACCAAGGGCGGACGCGCGGAATGCCGGATGCTACCTGGGCTGATCCTGCATGACGGCCCGGCCTATACGCTGGCCGCCCATGCCATTCTGCGGGACGCGGCGGCGCTGGATCTGCAACGGCGCTAGCCAACCACCCCACCTGACGACACCGCTTTCGTTCTCTATAAGAAACGGCATGATCATCGGCGACCGGGGGCCCCTGCCATGGCGATGCAGATATCCAAACGCAACCTGATGACCAAGGCACCGGCCGCCGGCCTGTTAATGGCGGCGGCGACGGGGCATGAGGCAGCGGCGCAATCAGATAGCCCGCTTCGCATCGTTGGGCTGGAAGAGCATTTCATGTTCCCGGAATTCCTCGGCTATCTGGGCGAGACCAAGCAGAACATCAATCCGGCGCTGTTCGACATGGCGGTGCCGATCCTGTCGGATTTCGGCCAAGGACGGCTGGATGTCATGGACAAGAACGGCGTCGATTTCGTCGTGCTGTCCTTGTCCGGCCCCGGTGTGCAGATCGAACCGGATATAGCCAAAGCCACCAAGCTCGCGCGCCTTTGCAACGACCGGCTTGCCCAGGAAATACAAAAGCAGCCGACCCGCTATGGCGGCTTCGCCCATCTGGCGCTGCAAGACCCGACGGGCGCCGCCGACGAGTTGGAACGCTGCGTGCGCCAGCTTGGCTTCAAGGGCGCGCTGATCAATGGCGAGACCAACGGCGTTTATCTCGACGATCGCCGCTACGACGTGTTCTGGGAGCGGGTGCAGGCGATCGGCGCGCCGATCTACATCCATCCCGGCAATCCGCCGGATAAAAGCCATATGTATGAGGGCCATCCCGAAATGTGGGGACCGGTCTGGAGCTGGGCGGTGGAGACCTGCAGCCACGCCATGCGCCTGATCTTCAGTGGCGTCTTCGACCGCTATCCCGGCGCCATCGTCATCCTTGGGCATATGGGCGAGACTTTGCCCATCCAACTCTCCCGCCTCGACAGCCGGCTGCCGACCGCCAATCTGCGCTTCCACATCAAGAAGAAGCCATCCGAGTATGTGCGTCAGAATATCCGGATCACCACCTCGGGCGTGTTTTCCGACAGCGCGCTGCGCTGCTCGCTCGACGCCATCGGACCGGAAGCGGTGATGTTCTCGATCGACTATCCGTTCGAGAAGACCGAGGACGCGACGGGCTGGATAAAGACCGCCAAGATCAGCGAGGCCGAGCGCGTCGCCGTTGCGTCAGGCAATGCCACGACGATTCTCAAACTCTGACGTATTGATCGATACGTAAACTCTCCCATCGGGTGATTTCGCCTGATGGGATATCGCTCTAGAGTCCATCAGGTTTAGGTGGAAACGACCCCATGCCCCGTCATGGCCGGGCTTGACCCGGTCATCCAGTCCTTGGGCGCCCCAACGAATGGATGCCCGGCTCTGGGGCCGGGCATGACGATATTAGGGACAAGCTTCAGTTAAAATCAGACAAACTCTAGCTGGTCGCGGCTTTGCCGATGGCGCGGCGGATGGCCGCCACCATGCCAGTCGCGTCCAGCTGCGGCGGCAGAATGGCCGCAGCCTCCCCTTGCGGGTTCATCAGATAGAAAAAGGCGGAATGGTTCATCAGATAGGCGCCGCTGCCGCCATTGGGCACCGGCTGCTTCTCGGCGAAGACGCGAAAATCGCTCTCAGCCTGGTCGATCGCCGTCTGGCTGCCCGTCAGCCCAACAAGGCGCGGGCTGAACAGCGCCACGTAGCGGTCCATGACGCTGGGGGTATCGCGGGCCGGGTCGACGGTGATGAAAACGGGCGTGATGGCCGCCCCGTCAGGGCCGAGGCTGGTCAAGACCTGCACTGCCTTGGCCAGATCGGTCGGGCAGATATCGGGGCAGAAGGTGTAGCCGAAATAGAGGAGCGTCCAATGCCCGCGCAGATTGTCCTGTGTGAAGGGCTTTCCGCTCGCGGCATCGAGCAGCGCGAAGGGGCCGCCGACCGTAAGCCCCGTCCCCGCCCCTTGGCGCAGCAGGCCCATCAATCTTGGAAAATGCGCCGGCCCGACAAGGCTGACGACACCGACCGTCAGGATCAGCAAGGCCGCCAAGGCAAAGGATAGTCGTCTCAGGAACCTGATCATGCCGTCCGCCGGTATCAGAAAACGTGCGGCGCCGGGCGCCTGCCCAGGCCGCATCGCGTTGTTCTGATCCCTCGGAAGACTGGCCGCAAGACTGGCCGCAAGGCTGGCGACAAGATCGGCAGCAAGACCGGATGGCTCAGCCGGCGTCGGGCGCCTTGTCCGTGGCCTCGGCTTCGGCCTCGCCGATTTCCAGCGCGCGCTGGGCCATGGCCAAGGCCCCGTCGCGGCTTTTGGCGGCGCCCACGAAGCGGCGGACATGGACGAAAACCGCATCCGGCACACCGGACGTGGCGGCCAGCGCATCCCGCTCCAGCCCGGCCCAGGCGGCCGGCAGCGGCACACGCTGCGCGAAGGAATCCTTCTCCGGCGGCATGGTATCGATCATCCAATTGCCGTTGGACGCCTGACTGACGCAGTAGATGACCGGCAGATTGCGGCTGAAGACCGTGTTCTTCCAGGGCATGCCCTGCGCAAGCACCAGGATACGCGGGTCCTCGCCCGCCGCATGGGCCGCCAAGACAAGCCCGTCGGCGAAATGCCGGGCACGGAGCGCATCCACGCGCCGCCGCAAAACGCCGGACGCGAAATCAGCGGCCTCCAGAAACTCCGCATCCCCGGATTGCGGGCCGCGGGCCGTGGGGTTGTCCCAGGTCGGGTTGAAATCCCCGATCAGCCGGCCGAGACCGAGACCGTCATCCTGCAGCGGTCCGCGCAGCGAAACGCCATTATCCAATTCGTCGATACGGCGGAGGACGCTCTCGTCCAGTTCCCCCGCAATGGCGGCCGCCATGCCCGCGACCGCGTCCGGCCCGAGAAGAGCGGAAATCGCCTGCGCGCCATAGACCTGCCAGATCAGACCGGCGGCGGAATAGGGCGTGCCGTCCGGGCGTGTGGGCGCCCCGCGCTGATGATGGTCGAAACGGCTGAGGGCGGGATCGAAAACGGTGCCGACGTCCCAGACGATATCACCCGTCTCGATCAGCTTTGCGTCCCGCGTGCGCAGCAGGCGGTGGTCTTCGCCGGCTGCCTTCAGGCCGAGCGCCAGCTTGAGCACGGCATAGGCAAAGACCTCGTCACAATGGAATTTGCCGCTATGGGTCACGAGAAGAGGGCGAAGATCGCCAGAAGACATAAAGCAGGTCCGATACAGAAACAGAGTTCTGCCTATAGACTTCGCTCGCCCCGCCGCCCAGCCCTGGTTAGGGCGCGACCTTTGGTCAGGCTCCGATCGGTCAAGTGGGGTAGACAGCGCCGGTCATCGGTTCCACGAAGACGATTTTATCCTCCAATCCGACCAGGCCCGGGACGGTTTCCACCGCCACGCGAATGGCCGTCCTGAGCCGCTCGTCATGAATGACGCCCTCCAAGGTCGCGATGCCCCCGGCCACCCGCACATCGACATCGCTTTGCGCGAACCAGGGGGCGGCTTCCAGCGCGCCATGGATACGCGCCTCGATCTCCGCATCGGACCCCGCTGCCGGCGCGATCTCGGCCAGTTTGCGGCCGAGCGCCACGACCAGATCGGACCGCGAGACGATGCCGATCAACCGGCCAGCCTGTTCCACCGGCAGACGGCGGACCTTGTGCTGTTCCATCAACCTGACGATCTCCGTGACCGGCGTGTCTTCTGTCACGGTGATGACGGTCTCGGTCATCAGATCGCTGACGCGGCGGCTGTGGCTATGGATGTATTGCGTGATCTCCTTACCGCTGCCGACAAGGAATTCGAGAAAATTCATGTGCTTGCGGCCAGGCCCGTGATCCGTGCCGGTCTCCACGCGCCGCAGCAGATCGCCTTCCGTCACGATGCCCATAATCTCGCCGGTCTTTGTCACCACCGGCACACCGGACAAACGCCCGGCCACCATCAGCCCTATGACGGTCTCGATCCTGGCGTCGGGCCCGACCGTCTCAACCGGCGTCGTCATGATATCGCGTGCCTGCAGCATGATCCCCTCCGACATCGGTCCGGAACACAGGTCCTGACCGCGCAAGAGAATGCTGCACCCTGCGCAGGGATCTCGCCTTGATATCGATCAATAAGAGGGGAGAAAGAGAGAGCGCCTGACAACGCCCGATCTGGCCGTCGGTCTCATCTCGATGATAATTCTAGACTTTAATCTTGCGCTAGTTTGGCTCGAAACAACGAAACATCAAAAACTTACGAAGATCACGGCCCGCGGCGGCGCGCCACGGGCCGCTTTCCTTTGCTGGTCAGACCTTGAGGTTCACGGCCGCCATCTTGCCCTTCTGGCCACGCTCCAGATCGAAGCTGACCTTCTGGCCTTCATTCAGACCGCCCAGACCGGCGCGCTGCACGGCGGAGATGTGCACAAACACATCGGCACCGCCATCTTCCGGCTGAATGAAGCCATAGCCCTTGGTAGCATTAAACCACTTAACCGTGCCCACCGACATCGGGTCTCTCCTCGCACCTGGCAACCCGCAACATGCGGGCCAAACTGACTTTTGTTTTGGGGGAGGCGCGCGGCGCGCGGAGACCCGCATACCGAAACACGTGTAGCCCAGGATCAAAAGCGCCGCCCGAATCTATGACCGGTTCCAGGCCGGCTGGCTAGGTGGAAATCGCGGGGCTACCGCGGAAAAAAGAGGCGGGTACCGAAATTCGATAACCATATGCACAAATGCGATTTGCAGCTCTGCCCATGGATCATGTCATGATATCCGGCATTGCCGCGACCGATCGGGATCGAGGCGCAAGCGGAGAATCGGCGATGGCGGAATACGGTCGGATCAAGGCTGCTCTCGAAGCGCGGCCGCCGCGTCATTCCTTGTCCCAGTATCTCTACAATGATGATGCGGTCTTTGCTTTCGACCAGAAGGCGATCTTTCACCGCAGCTGGATCCTGATCGGTTTCGAGATCGAGTTTCCGACCAGCGGCAGCTACCAGTCCATCAAGCTCGGCGGCGCGCCCGTCATCATCATCCGCGGCCGCGACGGGGTGCTGCGTGGTTTCCACAACACCTGCCGTCATCGCGGCGCGGAGCTTTGCCCCGAAGGCTCCGGCAAAAGCGCGCGCCTGGTTTGCCCCTATCATCAGTGGACCTACGATACCGCCGGCAAGCTCATCTTCGCCGGGCGCATGGGCGATGATTTCGACGCCTCGGCCCACGGCCTGGCACCGATCCATGTCGAGACGCTGGAGGGCACGGTCTATGTCTGCCTGGCCGAGAACCCGCCCGATTTCGCGCCCTATGCCCGCGCGGTCGCGCCGATGCTGGCAGCGCATGACTTCAAGAACGCCAAGATCGCCCATCAGGCAACGCTGATGGAAAAGGCGAACTGGAAGCTGGTCATGGAAAACGCGCGGGAATGCTATCACTGCGCCGGCCGCCATCCTGAACTTGCCGTCACATTCCCGATCTATGCCAAGGGCAATTTCGAGACGGTGAGCGATCATGAGGCGAATTTCGACGCCCGCATGGCGGAACTGGGTCTTGCCGGTGCCCCGGTCGAAGCCGATTGGTGGCAGGCGGCGCGTTTCCCGCTCAACGAAGGCATGGTCTCCATGACCATGGACGGGCAGCGTGCCGTCAGCAAGCTGATGTGCCCGATCGGCGACGGCGATATCGGCAGCCTGCGCTGGGCGCTGGAGCCGCATAGTTTCTGCCATTCGACCGGCGACTTCACCTTCATGTTCACCTGCATTCCCATCAGCACGAAGGAAACCCTCGTGCTCGGCAAGTGGCTGGTTCACAAGGATGCGGTCGAAGGCGTCGACTACGACCTGGAAAATCTCGTGAAGCTCTGGGACGTGACCAATATAGAGGATCGCGATCTTTGCGAGCTCAATCAGCGTGGCGTCGATAGCCCCGGCTATCGCCCCGGCCCTTATTCCGAGGTTGCGGAGTCTCTGGTACAGCGCTTCACCAGCTATTACGTCGCCAAGGCGCTGGACTATATCGACGAGGTCGAGGGCGAAAGCCGGCTCGCCGCTCTGGCCGCCGATTGAGCGTGGCGGACAAGCCGAACAAGGCGATCTGGCGCGGCGGAGAGGATCTGCTGCGCTGCCTGGGCGTGACGCTGGAAGCCCCCGGCGTCAAAACCTTTCGCTTCGCCCCCGTCAGCGGCGCTGTCGTGCAGTTTCACGCCGGCCAATTCGTGACGCTGCGCCTGCCGCAGGCCAGCGGCCATGTCTGGCGTTGCTTCACTATCGCGTCCTCCCCGCTGCAGGAAGACGCGATCGACCTGACCATCAAGGCACAAGCCAGCGCGGATGCGATCAACGCGTCCGGCAGCGCCTGGATGCATCATCATCTGCAAGCCGGGATGGAGATCGCGGCGCGGTCGCCGACCGGACCTTTCTGCCTGATGCACCCGCCCGAGCGGCCGCTGCTGCTGGTCTCGGCCGGCAGCGGCGCCACCCCCATGGCCGCCATCGCCCGTTTTCTGCGCGATATCGGGGACCGCACGCCGGTCCATTACATCCATCTCGCCCGCAGCGCCGCCGACTTCCTGTTCAAGCCCGAGATCGAGTCGATCGCGGCCGAGCTTGGCAGCTGGAAGCTTGACTGGCTGACGAGCGCCGAGCAGGGTCGCCCCTCTGCCGAAACCTTCGCGGCAATGGCCCCCGATCTTGCAGAGCGGGAGGTGTTTTGCTGCGGCCCGGCCGGCTTCATGGCGGCGATCGAGACCGCTCACGCTCAGGCCGGCGGCACGGCCGACGCCTTCCGCAAGGAGGCGTTCCTGGCCATCCCGATCCCAGAACTCGCGACCACGCATAAGGCCGAGCCGGAGCCCGGCGTGACGCCTGTCGGCTTCACGCTGCGATTCGAGCCGTCCGGCAAGACCGTTGCCATCGGGCCGGAAGACACGGTGCTGACGGCCGCCGGCAAGCTCGGCATTCCCATCTCCTATGCCTGCGGCGACGGCATTTGCGGCACCTGCCGCATCACCAAGCTGGAAGGCGCGGTTGAGATGAACCACCAGGGCGGCATCGAGGATGACGAAGTCGCCGATGGCGAGATCCTGGCCTGCTGCGCCTATCCCCGATCCAATCTTGTCTTGAAAGTCTGACCATGGCTGACCCCAAAGACGGCCCTGCCTTGTCGCTGGAGACGCTGGCCATCGGCGCCGGCTACGATCCGGCCGAGCATAACGGATCGGCCAAGCCGCCGATCTATATGACTTCGACCTTCGTCTATCCCTCCGCCGCCGTGGCGCGCGCCGTGCATCAGGCCTTTTTCGACGGCGACGTGCCGGAGCGGTCAGGCAAGAACGGCTTCATCTATGCCCGCCTCGACCATCCGAATCTGGTCATGGCGCAGACGCGAATCGCGGCCCTCGACCGTGCCGAGGACAGCGCCCTGTTCTCCTCCGGCATGGCCGCCGTCTCCACCCTCGCCCAGTGTTTCCTGCGGCCGGGCGACAGCGTCATGCATAGCCGCCCGATCTATGGCGGCACGGATATGTTTCTGAACACCCATATGACGCAGATGGGCGTTCATCCCTTCGGCTTTACCGATGGCGTGGATGAGGCTCATCTGGCGCAGGTGGCGGATGCTGCCATGGCGAAAGGTCCGCTGACCTTGATCATGGTGGAAAGCCCTGCCAACCCGACCTGCGCCATTGCCGATATCGCGCTGATCAGCCGGCTGGCGGACCGGATTGCGCTTGCCCAGGGCCGGCGGCCGATCATCTCGGTTGACAATACCTTCCTCGGTCCCTTCCTGCAGAGCCCGCTGGAACACGGCGCCGATCTTTGCCTGACCTCGCTCACCAAATATGCCGGCGGGCATAGCGATTTCATGGGCGGCAGCGTCAGCGGGTCTGCGGCACTCGTCGGCCGCCTCAAGAAGCTGCGCACGCTGCTCGGCAATCATGCCGATCCGCATAATTGCTGGATGCTGCTGCGCTCGGTCGAAACCATGGCGCTGCGCACGGAACGCGCGGTTGCCAATGCAAAGACGATCGCGAGCTTTTTGCGCGACCATCCCAAGGTGATCCGCATCACCTATCTGGACTTCCTGGCGGAAGGCTCCGCCGCCCGCGCAGTCTATGACCGGCAATGCGCGGGGCCTGGGTCCACCTTCTCCTTCGATGTCGAGGGTGGTGAGGCCGGCGCCTTCCGCTTTCTGGACAAGCTCCGCCTACTGCGCTTCGCGGTCAGCCTGGGCGGGACGGAAACCTTGATCTGTCACCCGGCCACGACCACCCATTACGCCGTGCCGGAGGAACTCCGCATGGCCGTGCATATCGGCCCCGCCACCATGCGCGTCTCGATCGGCATCGAAACCGCGGCCGATCTGATCGCCGATCTTACCCAAGCGCTGGAGGCCGTCTGATGGAAGACGAAGACGTCGTTTCCGACTTTCACGCCATCGGCGAGAAACACACCAAAGCCGACGAGCATGCCGAGATCGTCGTCATCGGCGCGGGTGCCGCCGGGCTCGCTGCCGCCATTACGGCTGCCAAAGCCGGCGCGCAAGTGATGCTGGTGGACGAGAATCCGCTCGGCGCCGGGCTGATCGGCATGGATGTGCCGCTGCTCTTCGGCAATCGCTGGACGGCGGCGGTGCAGAACCAGGGCCGCATGCTGGAACAGGTTCTGACCGCCAATCCTGGCCTGGAAGAAGCGTTCGAACTCGGGATCGACGTCAAGCTCGGCACCTATGCCTGGGGCGCCTTTACCGGCGGACCCAATCTGCGGTCCCTGCCTGAACCCGTCGTCGGTCTGGCGGACGAGACCCGCTCCTGGATCGTGGGCTTCCGGCGCCTGATCATCGCGACCGGCGCACGCGATCTGGTCTATGCCTTCAAGGGGTTCGAGACGCCGGGCGTGGTCGGCGCGCTGGGCCTGACCGCGCTCATCCAGACCTACGCTTCATTCAATGGCCAGCGCATCGTCATTCTGGGAACGGGCGACCTGGCGGTTGCGACCGCCACCATGGCACTGGATGCCGGGTATGATGTCGCTGCCTTGGTCGAAGTGCGGGATACGCCGCAGGCCGATGTCTCGGCGCTTATCGCGCGTGGCGTCGAGATCGTCACCGGCCATGCCATTCTGGAAGCCCTGGGCAATGCCGAGGGCGTCACCGCTGCCCTGCTCGCGCCCGTCGCGGGTGGCGAGACCCGCAGCATCGCCTGCGACACCATTTGCCTCGCGGTCGGGGCCGTGCCGGTGATCGACCTCGCCGATGTCGCGGGCGCCAAAATTGCGCGGAACGAGGCAGGGGCTTTCGTGCCGGGCAAGCTGCCGGCCGGCGTCTTCGTCACCGGTGACGCAGCAGGTCTGGGAACAGACGCCGCTGCCGCTGGCGTGGCGGCGGCAACCGCCGCCCTCGCCTCGCTCGGTCATGATGTTCAAGCCAGCGCTGTGCCGTCAGAAGCGACCGCGCTGCCTGCCGACACGGACGCCTATCGCATGGACTGGATGCGCGCGCTGATGACGACCGGCGGCCAGGACGTCATCGCCTGTTCCTGCGAGGAGGTGTCGCGCCGCGACCTGCTGGACGTGCAGCCGCCGCGCTACCTGGCCGCACCCACCGACAAGCACAACAGCCTCAAGCAACTGGCCGAGGACGGGCCTGTCAGTCAGGATCAGATCAAGCGCCTGACGCGCGCCTGCATGGGCCCCTGTCAGGCGCGTCGCTGCCGCGAGCAGGTGGCGATGATCATGGCGATCGGCACGGACCGGCCGCTCGGCTCCATCGCGCTGGCCGGCTACCGCGCGCCCGTGCGCCCGCTGCCCCTCGGCGTGCTGGCGGCGGCCTCCGAAACGCCCGGCATGGTCGAAGGCTGGAACGTCTGGTTCGGCATCCGCACCCAATGGATTCCCTATGACGATATCGGCACGGAGCGCGAAGCTGAGCGCGCCGGCCGCATGGCGCATTTCTGAGGGGTGCGGGGAATGTCAGAGATGAAAAAGAATGCCTCGGTCATCGTCATCGGCGGCGGCGTCACCGGCCTCAGCGCCGCCTGGTGGCTGGCGCGGGACGGCGTCGATGTTTTGCTCATCGAGAAGGGTATCGTGGGCTGGGAGGCATCGGGCCGCAATGGCGGCGGCTGCACCCATTACCAAAGCCCGCTTTTCAACGAGGAGCAGCGGCTTTGGCCGCAAATGGATGAGCTGCTGGGCTATCCGACCGAGCATCGGCAGGAGCGCGTCATCATGGCGCTGACCGAGCGGCAGCTGGCGCAATATCAGGATCACGGCGAGATCTGCGCCGCCATGGGCTATCGCTACGAGACGCTGGACCCGAAGCAGACGCGCGAGCTGGTGCCCTTCGCCGGCGATAACGTCGTGGGCTCGGTCTATTACCACTTCGGCGGCCAGGCCAATCCGCAGCGCACCGTGCAAGCCTATGCCTGGGCTTTGCAGGATCTCGGCGGCCGCATTCTGCAGCACACCGCCGTCTCCTCCATCATCGTCGAGGCCGGCAAGGTGAAGGGCGTCGAGACCTCGCTCGGCCGCTTCGACTGCGACCATCTGGTGCTCGCCGCCGGCCCGCAGACCGGCGCGCTGCTGGAGACGATCGGCGTCTATCTGCCCGTCGCCCCGGCGCGGGCCGAGATGATCGTGACGGAACCGCTGCCGCTGATGAAGGTCGGCGGCGTCGACGGTAACGGCCTGTACGGCCGGCAGACGTTGCGCGGCAATCTGGCCTATGGCGGCGGGCCGCATGAATGGCTGGCCGATACCACGGCAGACGGCCGCCCCCCCGAAGGCGGTCCGATGAGCCGTCCCGCCACCCAGCTGCTGCAAAATCTGTCGCGCCGGTTGATGGAGCTTTTCCCGAAGGCCGGCCATGTGCGCGTCATCCGGTCCTGGGCCGGGATCATCGAGAATACGCCGGACGGGCGCCCGGTGATCGACCGGCTGTCGGAGCCCGATAACCTGACTGTGACCACCATGAGCGGCGTCGGCTTCGGCCTGTCGCCGGCCACCGGTCACGCGATCCGCGACCTGGTGATGGACGGGGTTTGCAGTTTCACGGATATCGGCAAGCTCAGCCTCGGCCGTTTCGCGAACCTGCCGCGCGATTGGCGCGTGCGGCAGGGCTGGGTTCCGCCTATCGTGCAGGATTATGATTCAGACGGACGTGCGCAGACCGCGCAGGCTTGAGAGGGACGAAGGCAATGGCCGCCAAGGGTAAGGTTCTGATCGTCGGTGCGGGCATCGCGGGTCTTTCGACCGCGTGGAACCTGAAGCGGCGCGGTTACGATGTCGAAATTTTCGACCGGGGGCCGATCCCCAATCCGATCAGCTCCTCCTGGGACGAGCATCGCATTACCCGCCATGCTTACGGCGAGTTCGAGGGCTATGCCCATCTGATGCCCTATGCCTTCAAGATGTGGGACCGGCTTTGGAAGGATCTGGGCGCCACGCATTACGAGCCGACGGGGGCGACCTATTTCATCCATGAGGAGACGCCCTGGTATCACGGGACCTCCACCGCTCTGACGGAAATGGGCGTCCGCTACCGCGATATTCCGCTGGCCAAGGCCGAGCACCGGTTTCCGATGTTCAATCTGGAGACGGTGACGCGGGTGGTGGAGACGGACGGCGCCGGCATGCTGTTCCCCTACCGCATCGTGCGCGGGCTGGTGAACTTCCTGGGTGCGCATGGCGTGACCTTCCATGCCTTGCATCAGGTCAGCGCGATCGACGCCGAAAAGGGCAGCCTCACCGCGAACGGCAAGACCTTTACCGGCGACTATGTCGTGGTCGCGGCCGGTGCTTGGGCGGACAAGCTGGTGCCGGAACTCCGCCAGGACGCCATGCCGTCGCGTCAGGCCGTCATCTTCCTGGCCCCGCCGCCCGAACTGACGGATGCCTGGCGCGAAGCCGGCGTGATGGCCGATCTGGGCGACGAGACCAGCTGCTACGTGCTGCCGCCGCGCCGTGGCATGCGCCTGAAGATCGGCGATCACGTCTTCACCCGCCGCGGCGACGCGGATGAGGATCGCCGCGCGACCGACGAGGATGTGGCGCGGCTGATGCGCGTGCTGCCGAAGGTGCTGCGCAATTACGAGGGCTACCAGATCCTGGAACGTAAGGCCTGCTTCTATACCGTGACCGAGGATGAGCATTTCATCCAGAAGCCGCTGGGACCGAAGGGCTGGCTGATCAGTGCCTGTTCCGGCCATGGCTTCAA
Organism: Acidisoma cellulosilyticum; assembly: GCF_020621385.1. GTDB lineage: Bacteria > Pseudomonadota > Alphaproteobacteria > Acetobacterales > Acetobacteraceae > Acidisoma > Acidisoma cellulosilyticum. Next base: position 572,503 of record NZ_JAESVA010000002.1, read on the forward strand.
GCTGGGCGCGCTAACCGGAGAGCTTGCGGCCCAGGCCATTACCGGGGAGCGGCCGGCCGCCGAGATCACCGAAATTGCCGCCGGGCGGCAGCGTATCGCGGCCTGATTAGAGTCCGTCAGGTTTAGGTGGAAACGACCCCTGCCCCGTCATGGCCGGGCTTGACCCGGTCATCCAGTCCTTGGGCGCCCCAACGAATGGATGCCCGGCTCTGGGGTCGGGCATGACGATATTAGGGACAAACTTCAGTTAAAATCAGACAAACTCTAGCCGTCTGATAAGACCGGACAATCTTCCCATCGGGCGGGTCTGCCCGGTGGGCCAAGGCTTGAGATTGCCGCCCCTCATCGGGCGGCGTAGGCTGCGCTTCCGGGCAGCCTAAGGGCAGCCCAACACCACGCCCGAGAAGGACCGCTTAAAGGGCGGGACGCCATGACTGACGCCTATATCGAAATCACGCGGGGCATCCGCGTTACCGTTCGCGCTTTCTATCTCGATGATCAGTCTCAACCCGACGAAGGTCGCTTCGTCTGGGCCTATCGGGTGACGATTGAAAATCAGAGCCAGCAGACGGTGCAATTGCTCAGGCGCAGCTGGCGCATCACCAATGCCGCCGGCCGGATCCAACGCGTGCATGGCGATGGCGTGGTGGGAGAACAGCCGGTGCTCGATCCCGGTGAGAGCTTCGAATACACATCCGGCACGCCGCTCGACACGCCCACGGGCTTCATGGCCGGTAGTTATGAGATGGTGGTGCCGGCCACGGGCGACGGTTTCGAGGTCGCCATCCCGGCCTTCAGTCTCGACAGCCCGCATCAGAATTCGCGGCTGCATTAAGCAGCCGCATGCCGCGCCTGGATCTTTCAGGCAGCCAAAATGGAAATATTGCTGGTTTTCATCCGTGAGGTCAGCGGCGCAAGACGATAGGTGCGGCTGGCGGCTTCCCGCACCAGGGAGAGATCCGCGAAACGCTGCCCGTCCAATTCCTTGAGACGGGAGTGAACCCCGACAAATCGATAGCTGTCGCCATAGAAGGCCGCGGCACCCACAAACACGCCGTCGACCTCAATCACGTAAGACTGTTTCACCCTAGTCTCCTGGCGAAATCCAACTCCGCAGATACAGCCTCAAATGGGCCTGTTCTGCTTGACGAGGATTTAATCGCGGGTCGCGAATTGTAAAAGAAAACTATTTGTGACCAATCATCTATTGGTCTTTTTTGATGTCATTTGTGAAGAATGTGCGAGATCGACCCGCTATTTACCAAATCGTCACGAAAGATCATCGCGCCTGCAATCCGAAGGCAGAAAACACTCCCCAAGCCCGGGAGCTCTGTCCGGGACAAGGATCAGATTGTCCGATTCCTGCTTCGGTCAATACATCCTTCAACGAATGATAGACAGGCGATGTCACCCCTGTTCATAGCACTGTCATCTAGCGGATTTCATTGCGGTATGTTGATTAAAAAAAGCTTCAGCATCGCGGGCCACCGGACATCGGTCGCGCTGGAGGCGGAATTCTGGGCGGTGCTGGAGCGGACGGCCCAACGGCGGGGAGACACGCTGGCAGCCCTGATCATTTCCGTGGATGCCGACCGCGCCGAGGCAAGCCCCCTCGCCTCCGCCTTGCGTCTGCGGGCCTTGCGCGACGCCGCGGAGCGGGACGCTTAGCCGGGTTTGCCCTTAGCCGGGAGGGGTGCCGACCATCCAGGCTGCCGGGTCACGCAAGGGTCCACGCAGCACGGCCGCCGCAGGCGCGGCACCGGCAGGCTTGAGGGTGAGATCCAGATTGCAGACACCGCGCACCAGATCGACCTGCCCGGCCGCGTCCAAGGTGCCGGCGCTACCCGATATCCCGAAACTGTCGATCGCCAGCTCGCCCTGGCTGAGTGTCGCCACGCCTGTCGCTTGATCGAAGGGCGTGGCGCCCTGGAACAGCGCTTTGCTGAGTGCCGCCTCGGATAGAGCGGGCTTGGTGCCGGCGGCCGCCAAGGTCAGGCCCGGCAGGCTGCCCGAGCCGGCGGTGAAGCCAAATTTCCCTGCGAGACTCGCGAGCCAGGAGGCCAGGCTATAGCCGTGCGCCGTAAGCGTCAGCTGCCCGCTCAAATTCTTGACCTTGGACCCGTCCGGCACCCAGCTCGGCAATGCCCCGACCTGGCCGACTTGCGCAGCCTGCAACCCCAGATCGGCCTCGGCCTGCGGCGGATCGGCCATGGTCAGTTTCACGGCGCCGAAGGCATTGCCGCCCAGGAAAGACGCCCGCTCCAAGGCCAGCCTGAGCACGCCGTCGGAGACATCGAGATTGGCCCTGATCGCACGGGCGATGGGGGTGAGATCGTCGGTAATGGCGCCGACCGAGACATCCAAGGTCGCGTTCCAGCCCTGAAACAGATCCAGCGGCAGCGGATCCTCGGTATCGGGATGCGGCAAGGGCAGAGAGGCGAAGTCCAGCGCACCGGTGACCCGACGCTCCTCGGGCGGTCCTTGCACCTGATGCGCGAGATGGCCGCTACCATGGATCAGACCAGCGCTGAACGTCAGCGGGCTGATGCTCCAATTGACGCCGTCGGAGGCGGCGTTGGCGACGACGGAGAGCGAGCCCTCCCCCAGCCAATTCTCAGACTGGCCGAAGCCCAGCGCCGTCATCAGCCGCCGCGCACTTGGGTGCTGCAAGGTCACCGCGCCCTGCCAGCGATCATGCACTAAATCCAGCACCGGCTGGGCCGAGAAGCCAAGATCGCCAAGGCTGCCTTGCAGGTTGAGCGCCAAAGCCGCCGTCGGACCGGAGGCCGTGACGGTCGTGGTCAGCGGCTGCGACCAGACATCGGTATTGAGATCGCGCAGGGGTGCCGGCAGCAGATCGACGATGGGGGTCGCGTGCGGGGCTGTCAGCACCAGGCGTCCGCTGGCGATCGTCCCCTTCGCATCCATCGCGCCGGAGGACAAAATCTGCATCCCGTCATCCTGGGCCGCAAATTGCCGTAGATTGAGGGCGCCATTGTCGATCGCCGCATCCAGCAGCGCATGATCCAGCCGGTCGCCGCCGACCCAGACCTCATCGGCCGAAAGCTGCAGATCGGCATTTATTCCGTACAACTGGCGGGCCAGCGCATCGGGTCGCGGCGGGTCGATCAGCCAGGCGGCGGGCAACCATTGACCGAGGTCGATGCGCGCGAATGACAGGCCGGCCGAGATATGCGCGGGCTTGCCCGTGGTCAGCACCATGCCGCCGGTCATGGTGGTGTCGTTCATCAAGCCGTCGATCTCGGTCAAGGCAATCTGGCCGGGTATCGCGTCCAGGCGCGAGTCGATGGCCAGAGAGTTCAGCCCGGACAAGGCGTTCGAAAGATCGGGCAAGAGCCCGGTCTGGGCCAGCCAATGCAAGGTCACCAAAGGCGACGGCGCCGACAGCTGCACGCGGCCGCTGAAACCAAGACCCTGGGGATCATAATAGCCGGTCAGCGACAGCCCGGCCTCGCCCGGCAAAACGGCCGTCAATGCATCGAGCCTCAGCCGCGTCGGCGAGGTCGAGAGCTTGACGCCGAAATGACGCAGCAGCCCGTCCCCATACATGGCGGCGTCGGCGTCGAGCGAGAGCGTGAGCGGCAGGCCATGGCTGCTGGCGGCCGGAAATGCCTTCAGCCAGGGCGCCAAATTCAGCTGCGGCGTATGCAGATCGACGGACAGCCGTGGGGTCGAGGTTCTGGCGGCCTTCGGTCCATCCAGCCGCAGCAGCACGTCGCCGGTCGTGGCCATGCTGCCGAGCGTCGCCGCGACATCCATCAGATGAATCGTGAGCCCGTCAGCCAGCAGTTGACCTTGCCCGTCGAAGCCGACCGGCGGGGCGGCGACGAAGGCCGAGAGATCGGCACCATGCGCGGTAAACTGACCGGACAGCTGCCCATCCTCGTTGAGCATGCCTTTGAGGTCGAGCTTGGTATCGGGCGCGGCCGTGGTCGCCAGCGTCAGATGGACCCCGGCATTGCCGTCCGACGAGGGCCAGGACAAATGCATATCGACCTGCCAGGGCCGGCCGCCGGCTTTCGCTGTCCCGTCCACCGCCAAGGCGTCATCCGCGCCGCCGGTGACGACGGAAAAATCCGCGTCCGTCACGCGCAGCGTGCCGAAGGTGAAGGTACCGTGGGTGACATCGGCCGATAATGCGGCCAGCCAAGGCGGCGGCTCGATCGCATCCGGCCCGCCCGGCAAGGGCCAAGGCAGCCGGATATCCGGCCTGTCCAGCTCGACATGGGTGACGGCGATACGACCCGTAACCAAGGCGCCGAGCGACAGGTTCAGCACCAGCGACCCTGTCGTCATGCGCACGCCGTCACCGCCGTCATTGACCTTCACCTGTTCGGCGGTGATGGAAGGCTGCGGCAGCAGAATAAGATGAATCTCGCCGTTGATCTGCACGTCGCGGCCCAGGATTTCGCTGGCGACGGCCTGCACGGCGGCGCGATGGGCGCTCCAATCGGCGAGGCGCGGACCGAACCACAGCAGGGCAAACAGCAGCCCCAGCGCCACCACGACGAGGCCGAATAGGCGACCGCGCCGCGAGCGTCGCGCCAGCCGCGGCGCGTGGTGCGGGCGACGAGGCTCACGCGGGGTCAAAGGCGCAGGCGCTCTCACGTCCGGCCTGCCTCATGCGTCATAACGTGATGCGTCATATGTCCTTGAACCGAAGCCGTCCCATGCAATCCTGGCCCGGCATCAGCGCCGCTGCAGAAGGTCTCGTCATACTGGCGACCGGCATCCGCGAACAGGCGGTTATTCATCTGCGCCCCGCCACTTGTTGATATCGCCCTCCCGCGCGCAGCGTGTTAGACCTCCGCCATGCTTTGGGGAAAGATCATCGGCGGCGTCGCGGGCTTCGCCGTCGGCGGTCCTGCCGGCGCCATTATGGGCGCCGCACTCGGCCATGCGGCCGATTCGGGCGCCATTCCGCAAATCCAAAAAGGCCTGAGAGGCTTCGCCGGAACCCGATTCGGCGCGGCCTCCGCGCCGCTCAATTCCGCCCGACTCGCTGCCATGCTCGGCCAGCGCGATCAGCTTTTTGCGATCGCCGCCGTCAGCCTCTCGGCCAAGCTCGCGAAATGCGACGGCCCGGTGAACCGGCTGGAGATCGACGCCTTCAAGCGCGCCTTTCATGTGCCGCCGCAGAATGTGCCGCTGGTCGGGCGACTGTTCGACGAAGCGCGGTCCTCCGCCCAGGGTTTCGAACCCTTCGCCGAGGAACTGGCGCTGGCCTTCGACGACAACCGCGTCGTGCTCGATGAAGTGCTGCGTTCGCTGTTTGTCATCGCCCGTGCCGACGGCCCGGTGAATGCGGCCGAGACGCGCTACCTGGCGGAGGTCCATCGCCTGCTGCGGCTGGACCGCTTCGCCTGGGATCAGGCGATGAACAATCAAAGCCGCGCCGCTCGCGGCTCGGACGAAGGCGATGCCTATGCCGAGCTTGGCTTGACCCGCGCCGCCACGAATGAGGAATTGCGCGAGGCCCGCAAGAAGCTGATGCGGGAAAACCACCCCGACAGCCTGGCGTCCCGCGGCGTGCCGCCGGAATTCGTCGCCCGTGCGACGGAGCGCGCCGCCCGCATCAATGCGGCCTGGGACCGCATCAAGCGCGAGCGCGGTCTCTAAGGCTGCCGTCAGTAGCCACCCATCATCGCCCGAATATAGACCATCGAGATCAGCCGCTGCAGACCTTCCAATAGAAGGATCGCGATCAGGGGGCTGATGTCGATATTGCCCAGATAGGGAATGACCCGGCGAATCGGCCTGAGGATCGGCGTCGTCACCCGGTCCAGGAAATCCATGACCGTCCAGACCATCCTGTTGCGGGTATCGATAACCCCGAACGATGCCAGCATGCTGAACAGCGCTGCCAGAATGATCGCCCAGATATAGAGGCTGATCACCTTCTGTATGAGCCAAACAACCGTATTCAGTACGGGGTCCATGGAAGCCCTTCTCCGTGCGAGGCCGGAACCTAACCGCCGCCAATCAGCCATGCAACTGAGGAGCGCGGTGGCGTGCTTGACACCGAACGGCAACGCAAGCATTAACCCGCCCACGGGAATGGGGCTGTAGCTCAGTTGGTAGAGCGCGTCGTTCGCAATGACGAGGTCAGGGGTTCGATTCCCCTCAGCTCCACCATTTCCGTTTTTCATATTTCCAATTGTATCAACGACTAACGTCTGCGTGCTGAGACGCCGTCTCAACATTTAGACATAGTTCGGCCACAGCGATGTCATGGTCGCCGGGGCAATCTAGGGTCATGAAAACGCGCATCCAGACCCCAGAGACCGCAGAGGCGACGCCCACCGGCCGCACGGCCCTGATGGCGGATGCCTTCTCCTCCCACGTCAGCACAGGCCATCGAATCGCGGCCCCGCCGCTGGAATGGCACGCATTGTTGCTGCGCTATCTGCCCGAGCCGCTGAGCGCCAGCCACAGCGTCAAGCGCTTCGCCTTGCGGTGATGGCGAGCGTCAGAAGGGGGCGCTAAGCTTTCCCCTACCGGAACCGCAGGGATTGCTCGCTTTGGACAGATCGAAGCTCGCAGCCCAACTCGCGGATCGCAAGGTCATCGCCGACGCGATCTTCACCGACATCGATTGGGCGGATGTCGAAGCCGAAGCTGCCCGCTTCTCGGGCTGCCGGTTCGAGGACGCCCAATTCACCAATACCAATATCGCGGGCGCTGCGTTCGTGCATTGCCAGTTCCCCAGCGCTCGCTTCTCCCGCGCCAATCTGATCGATACCCGGTTCACGGATTGCGTCTTCACCGCGCCGGGCCAGACGGAGAGCGGCGCCGCCTTCTTCATGAGCGAGATGCGGCAGGCGCGGTTCGCGAACTGCGACCTGTCCTTCGCGACATTCGAGCGATCCGATCTCTTCGCCATCGCCTTCGAGCACTGCAAGATGCGCGGCGCGCAGTTCACGAAGGTCGATTTCAGCCGTGCCTTCAGCCGCAAGGTGGTGCAGACCCAGGCGACCTTCCGGCATTGCAATCTCGAACTCGCGGATCTGGCCGAGGCATCGTTGCTCCATGCCGATTTTACCGGCAGCCGGCTGCGGGAGGCGGACCTCTCCGCCGCCGATCTGACGGGGGCGATTTTGCAGGAAGCCGATCTGTTCCAGGCCATCCTGACCGACGCCAAGCTGGACGGCGCGGACCTCTGCGGCGCCGAGATCAGCGGGCTGAAGTTGATGCAGCTGGCGGGGTTCGCCGGGCTGAAGATCACGCAGGGACAGCAGCATATTCTGCTCGACGGGATCGGCATCGACGTTCTGCCTGAGCCCTGATAGCCAGAGGGCTGGCGACAGGCGGGGCAGGTCATGGAAGGCTTTTGGCAGGATTTTTCGACCGCACCGGCGGTCGGGCCGGCCTATGGCGACCGCTACAGCGTCATGCTGGGCGAAAGGGTGCTGGACCTGCCGATCCGGCCATTGCCGCAGGAGGACAAGGCCGTCGCCTCGCTCATCGCCAATCAGGCGAGCTTTGCCGTCATCGACCAATTGACGGAAGCGATGGCCGATCTGGCTGCCGGCTTTCAGCCGGATGTGGTCGTGGGCCTGCCCACCCTCGGCCTCACCTTCGCGCCCGGCATCGCCCGCGCGCTGGGACATCCGAACTATGTGCCGCTCGGCTATTCCCGCAAATTCTGGTACCGGGATGATCTATCGGTGCCGATCAGCTCCATCACCTCGCCGGACGCCGAGAAGCAGCTTTTCATCGATCCGCTGATCCTGCCGCGCATCGCGGGTCGGCGCGTTCTGGTCGTGGATGATGTCGCGAGCACCGGTCGCTCGCTGTTGGCGGTGGCCAAGCTTCTCGCTGCCTGCGATGTGACGGTCGCGGGCGCGGTCGTCGCCATGCGCCAAGGCGCGCATGATCCGGCGGCCGATCCCTTCCCCATCGCCCATGTCTTCACGACCCCGCGCTTCACCCGCCGCGCGGACGGCTGGTGGCCCGAGCGCTAGCACACAGGCTATCGACAGCGCTCGCCCGCTGCGGTTTGCTGATCGTCCTTAACCGGAGCCTTGCCGCCGATGACCGATACACCGCACCCGGACGATGCCGCCCGCGCGGCCTCCCTGCTTGCAGCGCAGGAAAAGGCCGCGAGCCTGTTCGATGTGATCGAGCGGGAGCTGGTCCGTCCCGGCATCAGCGAAAGCGCATTATGAGCTGATTCCGGGCGACCGCATCGGGTCCTATGTCATGCCCGGCAGCACGACGCGGCTGCGCGACCGTGACGAGGCCGGGCGCGCGCTGCATTGGATTCTGGAAATTCATCTGGTCGATCGCGACCGTCAGATCGGCGGGTTCTACGAGGAACTGCTGACGGTCGGTTAGGCTGGAAGGTTTTGATAGATAATGCGTCATCCGCGCACTCGTTGCGCGGACCTACCCGGCGCGGCGCCCCGACGCCGTGTTGGCGCCTAACTGGGTAGACCCGCGGCATGAAGCCGCGGGCGACAGATTTGGGGGCGTTTCCACCTAAACCTGACAGAGTTTAAACAGCTAGACTTTACTGTCGCCCGCGCACTTGTTGCGCGGGCGACGAGATAGAGAGTCGGGCGCGGATGACGAGGAACGAAACCGCTATTCGCGGATACGCTCGATCCGCGCGCCGACGGCCGAAAGCTTGCCCTCGACATCCTCATAGCCGCGGTCGAGGTGATAGACGCGGCTGACGATGGTCTCCCCCTTCGCGACAAGCCCCGCGAGGATGAGCGATGACGACGCGCGCAGGTCCGTCGCCATCACCTGCGCGCCGGCCAATTGCGGCACGCCGCGCACGATGGCGGAAGCGCCATGCACATTCACCCGCGCGCCCATGCGCGTGAGTTCCGAGACATGCATGAAGCGGTTCTCAAAGATCGACTCGGTGATCATGGAGGCGCCATTGGCCACCGCCATCAGCGCCATGAACTGCGCCTGCATATCGGTCGGGAAGCCGGGATAGGGTTCCGTCATCACATCCGCGCCGTGCAGCCCGTTGCGCCGCTGCACGCGCACGCCGCCGGGCACTTCGGCAACGTCGATGCCAGCTTCCTCCAACACGCGCGCAACCGCGCCGAGATGGTCGATGCGGGCGTCACGCAGCACGACGGAGCCGCCGGTCATGGCGACCGCGCAGGCATAGGTCCCGGTCTCGATCCGGTCCGGGATGATGGCATGGGTCGCGCCATGCAGACGCTCGACCCCCTCGATCACCAGCTCGCCCGTGCCGATGCCGCCGATGCGGGCACCCATGGCGACGAGGCAATGGCAGAGGTCGATGATCTCAGGCTCGCGCGCGGCATTGCGCAACACGGTCTGACCGTCCGCGAGGCTTGCCGCCATCAGCAGGTTTTCGGTCGCACCGACCGAGACCATGGGGAAGATGATGGTCGCGCCCTTCAGCCGGCCGATGACGCGAGCCACGACATAGCCCGCTTCCAGATCGATGATGGCGCCCATCTGCTCCAACCCCTTGAGGTGGAGATCGACCGGGCGCGTGCCGATGGCGCAGCCGCCAGGCAGCGAGACCCGCGCTTCCCCGCAGCGGGCCAGCAAAGGTCCAAGCACGAGGATGGAGGCACGCATCTTGCGCACGATGTCGTAGGGCGCCTCGGTATTGGTGATGGCGCCGCCGAGCGAGAGCACACGGCCGTCGCTATCGGTCTGTTCCACCGCGATACCGTGGCCGGCCAGCAGCTCGGCCATGGTCGCGATATCGGCGAGGCGCGGCACGCGCGTCAGCACCAGCCGTTCGTCCGTCAGCAGCCCCGCCGCCATCAACGGCAAAGCCGCGTTCTTGGCACCCCCGATGGGAATGTCACCCGCCAGCGGTTGCCCGCCGATTATCCTGATGCGATCCATAAAGGCGCCGTTCTATCCGCTGCTGCCGATTACATGCGGGGCAGTGCGACGCCGCGCTGCCCCATATATTTGCCGGCCTTATCGGCGTAGCTCACTTCCGGCGAGCCCTCGCCGCGCAGGAACAGGAACTGGCAGATGCCCTCGCCCGCATAGATCTTGGCCGGCAGCGGCGTCGTATTGCTGATCTCGATCGTAACCTGGCCTTCCCATTCGGGTTCCAGCGGCGTCACGTTCACGATGATACCGCAGCGGGCATAGGTCGATTTGCCCAGGCAGATCACCAGCACGTCGCGCGGAATACGGAAATACTCGACCGTATGGGCGAGCGCGAAGCTGTTCGGCGGGATGATGCAGACCGGCACCTTGCGATCCACGAAGCTGGACGGGTTGAAGGCCTTGGGGTCGACCACCGCCGAATCGACATTGGTGAAGACTTTGAAGTCGTCCGCCACCCGCGCGTCATAGCCGTAGGAGGAGAGGCCGAAGCTGACCACGCCGTCCCGCTTCTGGGTTTCGACAAAGGGATCGATCATGCCGCGTTCGGTCGCGAGGCGGCGGATCTCGTGGTCGGGCAGAACGGACATTGAAAGAGACTCCGGGACTCGAGAAAAAAGAGAGAGCACGACAAGGCCGCGCGATACTTCCCTCTAGCTCAGTCTGAAATATGTGGAAATGCGTTGTGTGGTTCGGCGCCGCCGTCATCCACCGGTTGAGCTTGCGCATCCTCATCCCGGCCACGCTCCTGCACCTTGCGGCGGCGCAGATTGGCGCGAAGTGCCGCCGCACGCTGAGCGTCACGCTTGTCTTTCGCGCGCTGGGCGTGAGGCCCCAAGACCGGGAGAGAGGGGTCGGTGTCGTCCACGGGTCAGGGATCTGACGTGGCGCCCGGCGCTTGTCAATTTCTGCCGAGCCCGAAACAGTATGAACAAGGCGCGAGATCGGCTGCGCCGCCGCAATACCTCATTGTTTGTGCTCAAGAAATAGCTTTAGCTCAAGATCGTGAGGGCAAGAGACCCGTATTCAGGCAAAGCGGAGACGATATGACGGCCAGCAAGGAGCATTTAGACCATATTGCTCGTATCGACGCCGCCGAGGCGGGTCTGAAGCACGGGCTCAGCAATCGGCAGATCCAGATGATCGCCATCGGCGGCGCCATCGGCACCGGATTGTTCCTCGGCGCCGGGGCGCGGCTGCAACTCGCCGGCCCGGCGCTGGCCGTCGTCTATCTGGCCTGCGGCGTCATCGCCTTCCTGATCTTGCGGGCCTTGGGCGAATTGGTGATGCATCGCCCGACCTCGGGCAGTTTCGTCTCGTATTCGCGGGAATTCCTGGGCGAGCGGGCGTCCTATGTCGCGGGCTGGCTCTACTTCCTGAACTGGGCGATGACCGGCATCGTCGATATCACCGCCGTCGCGCTCTACATGCATTATTGGCACGCCTTCGGCGACGTGCCGCAATGGGTCTTCGCCCTCATTGCCCTGGTGATCGTGACGGCAACCAATATGGTCGGCGTCAAATGGTTCGGGGAGATGGAATTCTGGTTCGCCATTCTGAAGGTGGCGGCTTTGGTCCTGTTCCTCGTCATCGGCGTTGTCGTCCTCGGCGCGGGTATTCATGTCGGCGGGCATACGCCCGGATTCGCCATGATTTCCCATAACGGCGGTATCTTCCCGCACGGGCTGCTGCCGGCCGTCGTCATTACCCAAGGCGTCATCTTCGCTTATGCCGGCGTGGAGATTCTGGGCGTCGCGGCCGGCGAGGCGGCGGACGCCCGCAAAATCCTGCCCCGCGCCATCAACAGCGTCATCTGGCGTATCGCGCTGTTCTATGTCGGCTCGGTCGTGCTGCTGGTGCTGCTGCTGCCCTGGACCGCCTATCACGCCGGGCAGAGCCCTTTCGTGACCTTCTTCCATACGCTGGGAATCGCGGGCTCGGGCTCGGTGATGAATATCATCGTCATCACCGCCGCCCTCTCCAGCCTCAATTCCGGCCTCTATTCCACCGGGCGCGTGCTGCGGTCGCTGGCGATCGGCGGATCGGCGCCGACCGGCCTGGCCGCCCTGAATGCCCAGGCCGTGCCCTATAAGGGCATTGCCGTCACCGTCATCGTCTATCTGATCGGCGTGGTGCTGAACTACATGGTGCCCAGCCAAGTTTTCGAGCTGGTGCTGAACATCGCCTCGGTCGGCGTGCTGAGCACCTGGGCCTTCATCGTCGTCTGCCAGATGAAGCTTCGCGCCTCGATCAATCGCGGCGAGAACGAGCCCGTCGCCTTCCGCATGCCCTTCGCGCCTTTCACGTCATGGCTCGCGCTCGTTTTTCTGGCCGCCGTCGTCGTCGTCATGGCCTTCGACTATCCGGACGGCACCGTCACCGTCTGCTCGATCCCCGTTCTTGCCATCATTCTCGCTGTCGGCTGGATTCTTCTGAAAAAGCGGGGAGAGGTCATGAGTTCGACCTTGCCCTCCGCCACGCTGACCCGGCGCGTCTTTGATCGCGACAAGGACAAGGATGACCGCGACGAAGATTGAAGCCCTGTTTCAAGGGGGGTTGCGTGGCTTGTCGCGACCCCCTATGAAGCGCGCCACGCGCACCGGCGCTGCTGTAGCTCAGTGGTAGAGCACTCCCTTGGTAAGGGAGAGGTCGAGAGTTCAATCCCCTCCAGCAGCACCATTTTTCGTCGGTTAGTGGACTGCATCAGACAATCTGCTGGATCCGATTTAAGGCATTGGCTTCGGTCATTAGGCTGAGGTTTTATGCGCCGCTTTGCTGGCCTATTGTGCGTTGTGATCGCCACAGTTACAATTCGACAGACTTATAGAATAGATTTCGGGGACCAGGATGAGGCCGCACAACATTCTGGATTCCTGGAATATTTCGTTAGACAATATCCCGATCCTCGACAATGACGACGTCGAACTTTCAGAAGTCCGCCTGAACGAGGCATCCCGGTGGGTCGATGTGGTTGGCGCCTTTAGTGGCGACTGCACAATCTTCCTGGATACCAGCGCACCGATCCCCGCCAGAAAAACGGTCATCTCCCGGCTTGGGCCTAATCGGCCCTGCGAAAATGTCCAAATCGTTCTGTTGAAAAATCACTCTGACCCGCAAATAAAAGTTGGCGGCCATAACAATAAGATATTCATTGGGCGCTTCGGATATGCTTTTTACTCAGAGATTTGCATTTGGAATAATTCTAATTTCGTCGTCGGAGATCATTCAACTTGCAATCAAGCCCGTATTGTTCTTGATAACTCAGATATCATCATTGGCCGCGACTGCATGCTTTCAGATAACATCCTGCTGCAGTCCAACGACCAGCATGGCATCGTCTCTTTACCGGATAAAAAAATAATCAATAGCGGGCGTAGCCAAATCCACCTCGGTGAACATGTTTGGGTTGGACGGCGTTCCATTGTCATGCCCGACGTCAAGATTGGCAGAGGGTCGGTGATCGGCTCCGGCGCAGTGGTCACACGCGACGTCGGAGAATTTTCGATATGCGTCGGCGTTCCCGCGAAAGTCGTACGTGAGAATTGCTCTTGGTCAAGAAGCCAGGCCCTGATTAACAACCAGGAGATGACCTTCTTTGACGCGGCAGCGCTGCCCGAGACCTAATCAACGGGCGGATTGAATACGCTTTTTTCGCCAGTCCCGCGGGCGGGGAGGTTTTGCGGCCCTCCCCGCCTCTGGTTCAAAGAAACGACGGCTTACATAGCCAGTGGCGTCGATCGCGGATCGCGATATTAGTTCGGCTTCGTTTCATTCCAACACACGATCTCGTGCGCGTCGGCGGCGGATCAGCGAGGGTCGGCGTAGCCCGGCTTGATGAACAGCGTCTCCGGCTTATCCGCGATCTCCGGCCCATAGACGCTCTGCCCCCAAGTCTCGGGCGTCACATCCTCGATGCTGACCGAGACGGATTCCGGCTTGCTGCCAAGGGTCGCGATGATGGCGTCGTTGATCGCGCGCGCAAGCGCTTCCTTTTGCGCCTGATCCCGCCCGGGAAACATCTTGATGACAGCATGCGGCATGGGTCGGTCTCCGTTCCTCAGAAAGGGATAGAACGACCCATCCAACGCGATCTGTCTACAGGCTGAGGATCAAGGGGCGGAGGCGACGACGGCCGGCGCCGCAGCTGCTGTGCCACAGGCCAGTTGATAGGCATGGGAGGCATTGACGGGCAGCGCGCGCCAATGATCGCGATCATAGCTCATCGCGATCAAGTCGCCTGTGCCCATCTGGCCAGAATACATCTCGTAATAAAGCCCGCGTCGCTGGTGGGACGCACAATTATACTCGACCTGATACTTGATCGAGCGCACCGGTTGCTTGTCGATGACGCGCTCGGCCGCATAGTTTTGCATGCGCCAGATCACCGCATACTGATCCTGCCTTACCAAAGCGGACGCCGCGATATAGCGCGTGACGTCATTCTTGGCGCCGATCTCGATCCAATGATCCGCCAGAACCTTATCACTATCCGCGCGGGCGGAAGCTGCGAACAGACAGACGGCGGAAGCGGCGAGCAGAACGCCCTGCAGCGGTTTCATGGCTGACCCTCGAATAACTAGCCGAGCGCTTATATAGGATCAGGGCAGAACCCGGCGCTGCGGAATCGATGACATCGCAGGGTTGTGACAATAAGGCGAAAAAGAGGCGATAGCCCTACCCTTTCGCGCTCAGTTCCGCGGCGGATCACCCGCCAGAAATCGGCTGAATGCCGCGAGAGTCGCCTCGGAGGCATAATGCTCCATGCCCTCCGCGTCTTCCTCCGCCGCCTCTTCCGGCACACCGATGGCAATGAGGAATTCGACCATCAGCCGATGGCGGGCCCGCACGCGCTGCGCCAGTTCCTGCCCGGCCTCTGTCAAAAAGATGCCGCGATAGGGGCGCGAGGTGACAAGCCCTTCCCGCTTCAACCGCGCGATGCATTTCAGCGCCGTCGGGTGGGTGACGCCCATGCGCTTGGCGATGTCGGTCGCCCGCGCCTCGCCATGCGCGGCCATCAGATCCGCAATCAGCTCGACATAGTCTTCCTGCACGACGCCGGAGCGGGCGGACCGCGCCTTGCCGAAACGCTCCGCCTGGGTCGGCTCCTCCGGCATGTCCGCCGGAATTTCGGATGGGTCGTCAACCACGCCGTCTTCACCACGCTCAGTTAGCAGAGACCTCTTCTAGCCGATCAAACAGGCATCCGGTCAATCTAGAGCTATGCCATCATGACAATGCCGGGGCGCAACCTCAAAGCCCATTGACTGAATTGTACCCTTGGCTACATTTGCGAGATGATAGATCCGGTAGCGAGAGTTTGGCATGGGCTGGGTTTCGCATGAGCTGTGAGGCGCCTGAATTCGAGACCGCTCCCGCCGGAGCGGGTGCGGCGCTGGCAGCCGATGAGCGTCAGCGTGCGCTGGATCGGCTGAATATTCTCCGCACGCGGGCGGCCGGGCGCAGCTGGCGTCTACTCTGGCTTTTGGCCGGGCCTGGCGTGCTGGTCATGCTGGGCGAGAATGACGGCCCGTCCATGGTCTCCTACGCCACCACGGGCGCGACCTACGGCGTCGGCTTCTTTGTCCCCTTTATCCTGGCCACCTTTGCCATGTCCTACATCGTGCAGGAAATGACGGTGCGGCTGGGCATTGCGACCGGACGTGGGCATGCCGAGCTGATCTTCCAGCGATTCGGCCCTTTCTGGGGCTATTTCGCCATGGCCGATCTCGTCTTCGGCAATGTGCTGACGCTGGTGACGGAATTCATCGCCATCCAGGCCGGCGGCCTCTATTTCGGCCTGCCCGCCTGGCTGTCGGTGGTGCTCGGCATCATCACCATCATCGCCTCGCTGGGGCTGCGCCGCTACGCGACCTGGGAGCGGGTGTTGATGGTGCTGGCGGGCTTCAACCTGCTGTTCATTCCGGCCGCCCTCTTCGCCCATCCGGATGGGCATGCCTTGACCCATGCGCTGGTCCATTGGGGGCCGCTGCCCGGCGGCTTCAGCACCGCCTTCGTGACGCTCATCCTGGCCAATATCGGTGCCACGGTGACGCCCTGGATGGTCTTCTTCCAGCAGAGCGCCGTCGTCGACAAAGGGCTGACGGAAGCCGATCTGCCACAGGGCCGGATGGATACCGCCATGGGCGCGCTGATCGCGGCCATCGCTGCCATCGCAACCGTCGTCGCGACAGCGCCCTTGTTTCACCATCACGTCGATATCTCGAACTTCGCCAGCGGCGCCGATTTCGCGACCGCGCTCCGCCCCTATATCGGCTCGACCGGGGCGACGCTGTTCGCGCTTGGGATCATCGAGGCCGGGCTGGTGG
The DNA here is from genome assembly GCF_020621385.1 of Acidisoma cellulosilyticum. GTDB lineage: Bacteria > Pseudomonadota > Alphaproteobacteria > Acetobacterales > Acetobacteraceae > Acidisoma > Acidisoma cellulosilyticum. Next base: position 588,693 of record NZ_JAESVA010000002.1, read on the forward strand.
CGGCGATGACGATTTCCACCAGTTCGTCCTATGCCTTCGCCGAAACGCTGTCCGCGCGCCACAGCCTCAATCTCAATTTCCGTGACGGCAAGCTGTTCTATGGCGCCGCGATCGTCTCGGCGGTCTTGGCCGGCGCTGTCGTGCTGATACCCGGCGCACCCCTGCTCGCCATGACACTCACGGTCAATGTCATCGCGACACTGCTGATGGCACCCGCTTTGCTGTTCCTGCTGCTGCTGGTGAACGACCGCATGATCATGGGCAAGCTGGCGAACGGCACCCTCGCCAATATCGCCGGCGGCACCATCGTCGTCGCCATCTCCCTGGTCGGCGCGCTGTACGGTCTGATCACCGTCTTCCCCGGCTGTCTGGGCTAAGGAGATACCGCCATGACACCCGATCCCATGATCACCGCCCGCCGGCCCGATGGCGCGCTCGCGCCCTTGCCCCGCGCCAAGCTCAGCCGGTTCGCGCTGACGCTTCTTTATCTGCTCCGCATCTATGTGCTGATCGCGATTCCGATCGTCGCCTATGCCTTTATCCAGGCCCTGCACCAGGCGCCGCATTGAACCCTGCCCCGGATGCGCCCAGCTGAAGCCTCACCCATGTCTTGGCGCTGGCGAAAGCGGCCGGGTATAGAGGGGCGGATATGCGAGCGAGGAGCAGAGGGTGAGCGACGGATCTGCGGATAATTTTGAGGCTGACGGGCTGGACCAGTGGTCGAATACCATCGGTGACGATGAGGAATTGATCGCACTTTGGGCGGCCCTGCTGGCGGCGACGCAGGAGGCCGGGCCGAAGGAGCTGGACGCCAGCCTCGCTCAGCATTTCGCGACGCTCGGCGCCCGCAGCCGGCGCACGACCGAAGGGCTGATCCTGGCGGTCATCGCCGCGACCGCGGCCGAAGGCCCGGCCTGGGAGGATTGGCGCGTGGTGCTGCATCGGCATTTCGCGCGTGACGAACGGATGGATCTGGCCGTCGCCGCCGCGATCCTTCTCGAATGGCGGAAGGAGGAGACGACACCGGACTGGCGTTCCTTGGCCGAGCGCGTCACCGAACGCGTCTTCCGCTCCTATATCCAGGATATGCGCAGCCTGCTCGATCTGCTCGACAAACCTGACGAAGCCGCCGCCGCCGCCGCGGGTCTTGTAATGCTCGCGAGCGAGCTATTCGACGTCGCCATCGCCATGGAAGTGGACGGTATCGAGGAGCTGCAACACTCGGTGGAATCGGCCGAGCTGATCCAGTCGGTGCAGCAACGCCTGTCCGAGAAGGCCGAGGATCAGTCGGCCCCAGTCGCGCAGAATCTCGCCAAGGCGCAGGCGCTGATCGAGGTGACGCTGCGGCAGCTTGAGATCGGCCCCTCCGTCGTGCATTAGCGGGGTGGCGGGTCAGCCGGATTTGGCTGCCCCCTTCCTCTGCTGAAAGCTGAACCGTCCATGGCCATGCTTCGCCGCGTCGCGACCGTCGGCGGCTATACGATGATCAGCCGGATACTGGGCTTCGTGCGCGAAATCCTCACCGCTTCGGCGCTGGGCGCTGGGGCCACGAGCGACGCCTTCTTCGTGGCGCTGCGCCTGCCCAATCTGTTCCGCACGCTGTTCGCGGAGGGCGCGTTCTCGGCCGCCTTCGTGCCGCTATTCTCGGGCATGATCGCCAAGGACGGGCGCGAGCCCGCCATGCGCTTCGCCCAGGATACCTTTTCCGGCCTGCTGACGGCGCTGACGATCTTCCTGATCTTGGGGGAGATTTTCGCGCCGGCCATTCTGCATGTCGTGGCACCCGGCTTCGACGCGGACCCCGCGCATTTCCGCCTGACGGTGGATCTGACGCGCATCACCTTCCCCTATCTCATGTTCATCTCCCTCGCCTCCTTCCAGGGCGGATTGCTGAATGCGGTGGACCGGTTCGCCGCGACGGCCGCGACCTCGATCCTGCTCAACGTCTTCATCATCGCCGCCCTGCTGATCCACCCGGTGACGGGCCAGAACCTGTCCTGGGCGGTGACGCTGGCGGGTATCGCACAATGCCTTTGGCTCGCCTGGTCCTGCCGCCGTGCCGGACTGAGGCTCGGCATGCCGCGGCTGCATCTGTCACCCGAGCTGCGCCGGCTGATGCGCGTCATGCTGCCGGGCGTCTTCGGCGCCGGGGCGACGCAGTTGAACCTGATGGTCTCGACCGCGATCGCCTCGCTCGCGCCGGTGGGCTCGGTCTCCTACCTCGCCTATGCCGACCGGCTGAACCAGCTGCCGCTGGGCGTCGTCGGCATTGCCGTCGCGACCGCCATTCTGCCCACGCTGTCGCGCCATATCCGGAAGGGCGAGGATAGCGCGGCCCTGCACACGCAGAATCGTGGATTGGAGCTGGCTTTGCTGCTGACCCTGCCGGCGGCCGTCGCCTTGCTGCTGGAAAGCCATGCCATCCTGCAGGTGTTGTTCGAGCGGGGGAAATTCGGGCCGCATCAGGTGAACGAGGTGGCACCCACGCTCGCCGCCTATGCGTTCGGCCTGCCCGCCTTCGTGCTCATCAAGGTCGTCATCACCGATTTCCTGGCGCGGCAGGATACGCTGACGCCGGTGAAGGTCGCGGCCTGCGCTATGGCGGTGAATATCGTGCTGACGATCTCGCTCGGCCTCTATTCCGGCCTCGCTCATGTCGGCATCGCGCTCGCGACCTCCATCGCCGGCTGGGTCAATGCCGGCAGCCTGATGGTCATCTCCTCCCGCCGCCGGCACTTCTCCCTCGACCAGCGCAGCCGCCGCAGCCTGCCGCGCATCATCCTGGCCGCCACCGGCATGGGCGCGGCGCTGATCGGCGTGCAGCATCTGCTGCACCCTGTCCTGGGCGCGCATCACCTGGCTGTCAGGTTGATTGCCCTTTCGTCACTTGTCGGAAGTGGGATGGCAGTCTTTGCTCTGCTATGTTTGGCGCTGGGCGTTGCACACCCGCGTGAGCTGAAGCGGATGTTGCGGCGCAAACGGGGTGAGACTGCCCCGAAAACTGAGGCTCTGCCATGAGATTGACCGCAAGACTTCTGCGATTAATTCTACTTGGAAAGCAATAAAGGCCGAGCAAAAGCTGCGGCCTGGAGTGAAAGCCGCGCATGTCTGACACCGCGAATACTGCGCCGAGCGTGAGTTATTTCACGGTTGGCGGCCATCCTTTGGTTCAATCCGATCCCAATACCGGTCTTTACACGGCGGCGGTCGTCGACGACTCGGGCCAGCTCGTTGTCACCTTTGAGAGCTCTCACCTCGATAGCGGTAATACCGGTTTCACGGTCGACCCTTTGGCTAGCTCGCCGTCTGCGCAACAGCCGGCGCTTGACCTGACCCAAACCGGGCTGGCCGATGCGGAAGCCGCCGGCTACAGCCCGCGTGACATCATTCTGTCCGGCCAATCGGCTGGTGCATCCGCGACAGATCAGGCCGCAGCGCAAGCCGTGCTGCCGGCGTCCGGAAGCGATACGCCGCCGCTTACCTTCATCGGCGGTTCGGGTGCGATCTCCGTCATGCGCGACGGCGGCGCCGTGACACTCTACGGCGCGGCCGGCAATACGGCGCAGACATTGCTGGAAGGCGGCTCCGGTGCCACGCATATCCACGGCGGCACTGGCGCGACGACGGTTACCGCCAGTGTCGGCGCATCAACCCTCACGGGCGACGCCATACACGGGCTGATGCTTGCCCAGGGCGATGGCACCGACGCTATTCTGGTGAGCGCCGGCGCCGGCACTGTCCTGGCGGCCGGCGGTGCTGGGATCGATGGCGCGGGCTCGCATGTCTATGACTTCGTCGATGGGCATACCGGTGTTGGCGACATCCTCGGCAGCCTGACAGCACTGGAGTCGCTGACCTTCGGCAGCGGTCCGATCGCGTCGGACGGTGCTTCGCTGGGGTCCGATCTCATAACCCTTTCGGATGGTACCGTCATTCAGCTCGCCGGAATCGATCGCAACATCTTCAGCTGATCCGCCGACCGTCCCTCCCGAACCGATTAAGTCAGGCCCAGGGCGCAAGGCTGCCGCCCTAAGGCGCGCTTGCGTCTTTTGTTGCACTGCACCATGTTCGCTGTAACGAATAGCGACGCTCAGCGCCGCCAAACCCCGTGACAGTCAGAGTTCCGTGTGATGGCTCTCCTCCTCGGCCAGGATAGCTTCTTTGGTCAGTTGCTGAATTTCGCGCCCCACCCGCTGGTGCAAGCCATGCTGGATAATGAGGGTGAGGAGGATCATGCCTTGACCGTGACACGCGATTTCGGCGCCAATCCGGGCAATCTCCGCATGCTGTCCTTCCGGCCGGAGGGACTGCCAGATCATGCGCCGCTGGTCGTGGTGCTGCATGGCTGCAAGCAGACGGCTGGCGTGTATGACCGTGGCACCGGCTGGTCCCAGCTTGCCCGGCAATTCGGCTTTGCCCTGCTGATGCCCGAGCAGCGGCGCCTCAATAATCCGCAGGGATGTTTCGACTGGTTTCAGTCCGAGGATGTCAGTCGCGATTCGGGTGAGGTCGCGTCCATCGCCAGCATGATCCGCGTCATGCTGCGCGACCATCGGCTCGATGCCAGCCGCGTCTTCATCACCGGGCTTTCGGCCGGTGGCGGCATGACGGCTGCCATGCTGGCGACCTATCCCGAACTGTTTGCCGGCGGCGCGATTATCGCCGGCCTGCCTTTCGGCAGCGCCGACGGCATGCATGAGGCTTTCGGCGTGATGGGCCAAGGCCGCATCCGGAGCGCGCAGGCATTGGGGGATCGCGTCCGCGCGGCCTCCGCCCATCAAGGGCCTTGGCCGAGCGTCGCTATCTGGCAGGGTGATGCCGACACCACCGTCAATCCGGTGAACGCGACCGAGCTTGTGAAGCAATGGACCGATATCCATGGCGTCAGCGATGCCAAGCCTGAGGAGTCCCTGATCGGGTTCGTCAGCCACAAGGTCTGGCGCAGCCCGACCGGCCGTTTGGCGGTCGAGCTTTATGTGGTTCCGGGCCTGGGCCATGCGACGCCGATCGACCCGATGGCGACACCCGCCGCCGCCCGCTGCGGCTCCGTCTCGGCCAGCCGCTATATTCTGCCGGCCGGCATCTCCTCCACCTATCGTATCGCCGAAAGCTGGGGCCTGACGGGCGAAGGCCTGTCACGCCGCCGCAACAGCAGTTGGGACAAGGGGCCCGGCACGCCTTTCGGCGGCCATCCGCTGTGGCAGAACCTGCTGCCGGGTGGATCGACCGGATTGAAGGAGATCACCGCCGAATTGACGGCGCCGGACACGCTGCTCGGCCGCGTGTTGCGCTCCACCGGCCTGATCGAAGACGGCAAGCGCCGCAAGTAACCGTCTCAGACGATATCCGGATCTATGCGCGGATAGATCAAACCCGCCGCATGTGAGGAAGTCGCGTTATCATCACTGTCGAACGGAACGCCGGCAAGAGCGTCGTCCGTCTATGTTGACAATGCATCCAAATCCGCGAGCATGCCGGCGGAAACCTTCGTCGACAACGTCACCCGCACGGGCTTCGACAATTGGGAGAAGCATCAGGCGCTTTACCCGGATGCGGACTCAACCCCCGACATGACCTATCCCCGCGGGCAGTCGCACCGCCAATTGCCGCCACCGACCCAGCAGCAGTTGGGCCAAAGGGCAAGGATCGTCATGGCTGGCGCCTCGCCAGCGTTTTGCGCCGCAACGGGTAGACCCGCGGCATGAAGCCGCGGGCGACGAATTTGGGGGCGCTCCCAACCAAACCTGACCGACCCTAAGGAATAAGCTTTTCCGCCCGCAGCCGTGCAAACAGCGTGAAGAAGGCATCGTCCGTCGGCTGATAAGTGGTGAAGCCCAGGCGGCGGCTTTTGGACATATCCGTCACCACCTCGATCGGGCGGCCAAGGTCGGCATCCGTATGCCAGGGCGAGATCAGGCGGCCGATCTCGGCTTCGACCAAACCGTGTTTCGCCGCGATCTCGGCCCAGATTGTGCCGTCATCCGCCATCTGGCTTTCCAGGGGTCTCACGACACCGTCGAAGGGCTGAGCTTCGATGCCGAACCAACCCGCGATCCGTTCCCACATCCAGCTCCAGCGGAACACATCGCCGTCGACCACGTTGAAGGCCTCGTTCGCGGCGGCCGGCGTGGTCGCGGCCCAGAGCAGATGACGGGCGAGAATATGCGCGTCCGTCATATCCGTCAGGCTGCTCCATTGCGCGGGCGAGCCCGGAAACTGGAAGGGCCGGCCGGTCGCGCGGCAGATCGTGGCATAGACGGCGAGCGTGGTGCCCATGTTCATGGCATTGCCGACCGCCTTGCCGATGACGGTATGCGGGCGATGGACGGACCAGGTGAAGCCGTCGCGTTGTGCGGCCGCGAAAACCTCATCCTCCTGCGCGTAGTAGAAATTCTCGATATCCAGGCGCGGCTGCTCCTCCCGGAAGGGCGTCGCCGGCAGGCTGCCTTTGCCGTAAGCCTCGAACGGCCCCAGGTAATGCTTCAGCCCGGTGACGAGGGCGACATGGCGGACGGAGCCCGCCGGGCGCAGCGCATCCAGCAGATTGCGGACCATGGCGCTGTTGATGCGGATATTCTCGGCCTCCGTCGCCTGGCGCAGCCAGGTCGTGATGAAGACATGGCTGGGTGCCTGTCCGGCCAGCGCCGTCTTGAGCGAGGCTGGGTCCAGCAGATCGGCCGCGACCTTCACCATGCTGGCCGGGCCTTCCGGCCGGCGCGCGAGGCCCGCGACCTGCCATCCGGCCTCCGTCAGCACCTCGGCCGTCGCGCCGCCTATGATACCGCTCACACCCGCGATCAAAGCTTGGCCTGTCATGACGCCTCCTGATTTCTTGTTCTTGCTTCACATAGTCAGACATCGGCGATCGGGCTAGAAGGCACCCGGAAGGGACATAGAGACCCTGAGGTAACCATGCCAGACTCCATGATGACAGCACCGCCGGCCGATGACGATTGGCGGGAAGATTGCGCGCCGCGTCGCGTGCTTGAGATTTTCGCCAGCAAATGGACGAGCATGATCCTGCATGCCCTGGAAGCGCGGCATGGCGGCACCGCGCGGACGGGCGTCCTGCTGCGCAGCCTGCCCGGCATTTCCAAGAAAATGCTGACCCAGACGCTGCGCGACATGGAGGCGTCAGGCCTGGTCCAACGCCGCGTCTACGGCACCGTGCCGCCGGCGGTCGATTACACCCTGACCCCGCTCGGCTACCGTTTCGTCGAGCCGATCGCGCTGCTCTATGCCTGGGGCCGACAGAATGCCGATGCGCTGGATGCTTTCACGGCGCAGCGGCAGCGGGCGGACGCGGCATGACGACGCCGCGCGAACCGGGCCAGTTGCGCGGTCGCTGCGTTTGCGGTGCCGTCCGTTTCACGGTCGCGGATGCGTTTCTCTATGCCGTCAATTGCCACTGCTCGGGCTGCCGGCAGGTCACGGGCTCCGCCTTCAAACCCCTGGCCGGGATCGGGCGAGACCAACTGGCCTTCAGCCAAGGTGCGGACGCTCTGATGACCTTCGGGGACGCGACCGGGCATGACACGCGCTGCGCGCGGTGCGGGTCCTTCCTCTTCGCTTTGGTCCAGGACGGCGCCTTCGTTCATGTGGCACTCGGCGTGCTGGAAGACTGCCCCACCATCCGTCCCGCCGCCCATATCTTCGTGGGGTCCAAGGCGCCCTGGTTCACGATCACGGATGATCTGCCCCAATATGAGGGACATATCCCCTCACCCGAACCGAAAGAACCAGACCATGGGTGAGAAGAAAAAGCAGCGCCTGGCCGAAGCCGAGGCAAAGCGGACATTGGCGCTGATGCCCGAGATGCCGGATGGAGACGATACGAAAAGCGCGGTGCCCCCGGCCGAGCCTGTTGCTGCGGCCGAAACCGCGCCGTCCGCGCATCCGGAAGAGATGAAGGCCAGCGTCAGCTTGCGCATCGGCGAGACGATCAGCCTGACGGCCACGGCCCGCGCGACCCCGGCGGGGCTGGTCGCCAGCGCCTTGATAACAGCCGCCGTCATGGTGCCGCTGATCTGGATCAGCCGCAGGCGGTAAGGCCGCCGCTCAAAAACCCCACTGCACCTGACGGCTATTGCCCTGTTGCAGGTTGCGGTAGCGCGCCATGGCCATCAGCGGAAAGAACAGCCGATAACCGTGGTAGCGGAGGTAGAAGACCTTCGGGAAGCCGACGGCGTTATAGGGTGCCTCGTCCCACTCGCCGTCATCCTTCTGCACTGATTGCAGCCAGGCGATGCCGCGCGCGACGGCGGGATGATCCGCCTGCCCGGCCGCCATCAGGCCCAGCACGGCCCAGGCCGTCTGGCTCGGCAGGCTTTCGTGATACTCGCCCGGCGGCGCGCCTTCGAAACTGGCGCAATCCTCACCCCAACCGCCTTCCGGCCGCTGCTTCGCGATCAGCCAGTCGATCGCCCGCGTCATCATCGGGTCATCCTGCGGGACGCCAGCCGCGTTGAGCGCGCAGAGCACGGACCAGGTGCCGTAGATGTAGTTGGTACCCCAGCGGCCGAACCAGCAGCCGTCCTTCTCCTGATCGGCGCGCAGGAAATCGAGCGCGCGGGCGATCACGGGCAGGTCTTCCGCATGCCCAAGCTGAGCGAGGAAGGATACGCAGCGCGCCGTCACATCGGCTGTCGGCGGGTCAAGCAAGGCGCCGTGGTCGGCGAAGGGGATATGATTGAGGAAGTCGTGGTTGTTATCGGCGTCGAAGGCGCCCCAGCCGCCGTTCTTGCTCTGCATGCCGACCACCCAGGCGCGTGCCCGTTCGATGGACTCCGCATGGGCCGGATCGCCGTTGCGATGGAGCAGCATGCCGACCACGGCCGTGTCGTCCACATCCGGGTAGTGGTCGTTATTGTATTGGAAAGCCCAGCCGCCCGGCGGCAAGTCCGGCTTGACCTCGGCCCAGTCGCCACGCAATTCGGTGATCTGTTTGGCCTTGAGCCAATTGGCCGCGGCCTCCACCCCCGCCGCACCCAGGCCCTGGGACTCGGCCAGGGCATGGGCGGCGAGCCCCGTATCCCAAATCGGCGAAAGACAAGGCTGGCAATAGGCTTCCCCGTCCTTGACCGTCACCAGCTTCTGCACGGATGTCCAGGCGATCGCGAAATCCGGATGATCCGGCGCATAGCCCAGCACGTCGAACATCATCACGGAATTGGCCATGGCCGGGTAGATCGCGCCCAGCCCGTCCTCGCCGTTCAAACGCTCCTGCACCCAGGCGACGGCGGCATCGACATGCTTCTGCCGGCGACCTTGGGAGATGCGCGGCTCCACCGCCTGCAGCACGCCGTCGACCGCCTTGAAGAAATGCCCCCATTGGTTGCGATAGGGGCCGCGAATCCAGTCATTGACCCGGTCGGGCGGCGTCGCGAACAGCTCAGCCACATGAATGTCGCGCGGATTGCGCGCGCGGGGCTTCAGCGCCATCAGCACCAGCAGCGGCACGATGACAGTGCGCGACCAATAGCTCACCTTCAGCAGATGGAAGGGGAACCAGCGCGGCAGGCCCATGATTTCGATCGGCATCACCGGCACGGCGCGCCAGGGCACTTCGCCGAACAGCGCCAGCTGAATGCGGGTGAAGACATTGGTCCGCTCGGCCCCGCCAGCGGCGAGGATCGCTTTGCGGGCACGAGCCATATGCGGCGCGTTGATATCGTCGCCGATCGCCTTGAGGGCGAAATAGGCCTTCACGCTCGCCGAGATATTGAAGACGCCGCCGTGGTAGAGCGGCCAACCGCCGTGATCGCCCTGGATGCGGCGCAGATAGACGCCGATCTTCTGCTGCAGCGGCGCGTCGATCCGGTCGAGGTAATGTTCCAGCAGCACATATTCGGCCGGGATGGTCGCATCAGCCTCCAGCTCGAAGACCCAATGGCCGTCACCGTTCTGACGTGACGTGAGCGCGCCTTCGGCGCGTTCGATCGCCGCAGTCAGATCATCGGTCGCAATTGTGGTGTCGAGCAGAATATCGTGCGGCATCGTGGTTTTATATTTGCCTCATCAGCATGCGCGCGGCGGATTCGCCGGAAAGAATACTGCCTTCAATCGTGGACGGCAGCCCTGTATCGGTCCAGTCGCCCGCCAGGGCAAGGTTTGCAAGTCCTGAGCCGCTGGCGGCTGGCCTGCGTTTTTGTTGCAGTGCGGTGGCAGCGAAGGTCGCGCGCTTCTCGCGCACCAGCCGATAGGCGGGCATCGACTCGGGCAGATCTGGGTAGGCCGCGCGGCAATCGGCCCAGGCGCGGGCCGCCATGACCTCACCCGGCATCTCCGCCCAGCGATTGGCCGCGCTGATGGTGACGGAGACGATGCCCGGTTTGACGAAGACCCATTCGGCCAGGCCGCCGACGATTCCGGTAAAAGGCGCCTCACCCGGCGCAACCTCAGCCAGAAAGTGGATATTGGCGATCGCCTCGAAGGCGTCCGGCACCGTCAGGTCCGGCAGCAGCCCACCTGCAACGGGCGCCGGCACGGCCAGGATGACGCTGTCCTGCGGCCCGACCTTCACCGCGCCATCGGCGAAATGCAGGATTGAGACGCGATTGCCGGCGCGGTCCAGGGACAGCAGGCGCTGGCCGAGCCCGACCTTGGCACCACGGGCCGACAGCCAAGCGATCGCCGGGTCGATGAAACTCTCGGTCAGCCCTTCGGCCGGCACCAATGGCAGGCAGGCGGCCCCGCCCGCGCCCAATGTCTGGGCCACAATCGCCTGCATCAGCGGCGCATAGGCCTCGTCCGGCATCGTATTAAGGCCGGCAATGGCCAGCGGCTCCAGCAACCGGCGATAGACCGGGCCGGCATCGCCGATTGCCGCAGCCACAGAGCCGCTCGCTTTGCGAAGACGGAGAAGAGAGAGATAGTCGCGCCAGGTCGTGCCCGGCACGCGGCGCTTGCGGTCAAAAATCCAGAGCGGAATCCGCCCCGAATCGAGCCGCAACACCCAGCGCAAGCCGTCCGTCCGGTCGATGAAGGGAAAGACCGGTGTTTTCGGTCCCACCATCGTCTGCCGCGCGCCGATGCGGTCCAGATAGCGCATGGCGCCGGGATTGCCCGACAGCAGCAGGTGATTGCCGTTGTCGATGCGGCAGCCGAGTTCCCGGTCGAAATAGGAGCGGCAGCGCCCGCCGGCCTGCGGGCCAGCTTCATGCACCGTCACTGGCCTGCCCGTCTCGGCCAGCACCATGGCGGCCGACAGACCCGCAAGCCCGGCGCCGATGACGTGGACCCGACCCGCTTGTCCGCCGGCCGCCATGCTCAAGCCGTCAGCATCCGTACGGCGAAGGCCAGCTTTTTCCATTTCGGCAGGCTCACCCGCTCAGCCGGGCGCAGGAAATTCGTGCGCTCCATCTGGGTCAGCAGCGCCTTATAGGGGGCGGCCATCAGCCGCGCCGGTTTAATGGCCTTCTGGTTGCACAGCGCCATCGCCTCCTCGGCCCCCGCATAATGGTCCCGCGCCAGGGCCGCGACGCGCTGACAGACGCGCGGCAGGCCGGGGGATTTCAAAGCCACCTGCGGATTGGGCGGCACGCTCTCCTCCGCCAGCCATTCGCGCGGCAGATAAAGACGCGACCGCTCGGCATCCTCCCCCACATCGCGCAGGATATTGGTCAGCTGCAAGGCACGGCCCAGGCAATAGGCGACGCGGTCAGCGGCGGGCGAGCTATCGCCGAAAGCGCGGACGGAGAGACGACCCACCGCGCTCGCCACCCGGTCGCAATAAAGGTCGAGCACGGCCATCGCCGGGGCCACGATCTCCCGCTCCGCGTCCATCTGCATGCCGTCGATGACGGCCAGAAAGTCGATCGCCCGCAGGTCGAAGGCGCGGGTGGAGAGCAGCATCATGCGCGTCAGCGCGCTATCGGTGCGGCCTTCCAGCAGCGCATTCACGCGGTCACGCCAGCCGTCCAGCATTTCCCGTTTCGCGACCAGCGCGCCGGGTTCGTCGGCGATATCATCCACCACGCGGCAGAAGGCATAGACGGAATAGACGGCCGCGCGCCGATCCGGCGGCAGCATCCGCATCCCCCAATAGAAGGAGGAGCCGGAGCGGCGGACCAGCGTCTCGATCTCCTCCAAATCGGCGGGCTGCGCGCCCAGCGGCGGCACCGGCAGCTTCGCGAGGCTCATAGCGCGTAGCCCAGCGCGCCGAGCAGCGCGAAGACGGCATCGGGTTTGGTGACCTTCACGCGCCCGGCGATGGGGTCCTGCCGCTGCAGGCGCTGCGTCAGACGGCGGGAGATTTTGAGGATCACCCCCGTCTCCAACCGCAACCGCCGGTCGCGCACGCGGCGCGGCAAAGCCGCACCTTCGGCGTTCAGCCTGTCGCATTGCGCCAGCAGGGCGTCGAAGACGCGCCGCAGACCAGGGGTTTCGGCGCGGCCGGGAAGATCGGAGATATCGGCGGAATAGGCTGTCATGAGATCCTGAGGCAGGTAGCAACGGTCCAGCGCGGCCAGATCCTTCTGGCAGTCCTGAAGATGGTTCAGCACCTGCAAGACGGCACACAGCGCGTCCGAAGGCGGAAAGGTCGTCTCGCTCTCGCCATGGACGGCCAGGACAAAGCGCCCGACCGGCATCGCGGAATAACGGCAGTAATTGTACAGCTCATCCCAGGTCGCATAGCGCGTCTTGGTCGCGTCCTGGCGGAAGGCGATGAGCAGATCGGTCGCATGGGCAGGGTCAACACGGGTCTCGGCCAGCGACACGCGCAGCTTGGCGGCACTCGGCGATCCGCCGATGCGGTTTCCGAGCAGCACATCCTCCATATGGTCGAGGCGGCGGATTTTCTCCCCGGCCGACAGATCGGGGCTGTCCCCGATATCATCGGCATTGCGGGCGAAATCGTAATAGGCGTGGACGTGACGGCGCAGGTCAGGCCGGATAAGGCCGCCGACCGGAAAATTCTCGTCCGCCTTGTCCTTGCCGGACCAGCTTTCGACATTCTCGAAATCGGCCTTGGACAGCTCAGCGCTCACGATCCGCCCTCGACATAGACCCGGTTCTTCCACATCACGCTTCGCCCCCGCATGTGATTGACGGCGGAGCCGACGGTCGCTGCCATGTAGAACAGAGCGATGAGGGGGAGAAAGATCCCCCAGAGCGGCGAGAGGTGATAGCGCCGGATGCTGGGCACATAGCTGCCCGCCATCAGCACCCAGGCGATCAGGCCGAAGGCGCGGGCCGCACCATGGCCGAAGATGGCGGCGGCCGGCGGCAGCAGCCAGACCAGCAGCATGCCGAGAATGGTGCCGAGAAGATTGAGCGGCGAGAAACCGAGCTGGACATAGGCCGAGCGCGCGATCATGGCCCAGATATCCGCGAAATGCGGATAAAGCCGGATGGAGCGCGCGCGCGTGGTATGGCCGAGCCAGGTCCGGCCACCGCTTTTCTTGACCGCGCGACCCAGCGTCACGTCATCGATCAGCGCGCCGCGCATGACCTCGATCCCGCCGATCCGATCAAGCGCCGAGCGGCGGATCAACACCGTGCCGCCGGCCGCCCCGCCCACTTTGCTTTTCGGGTCATCGACCTTGGCGAAGGGGTAAAGCAGCTGGAAGAAATAGACGAAGGCCGGCACCAGCGCGCGCTCGGCAATGCTCTCGCAATTCAGCAGCACCATCTCGGAGACCATGTCGTAGCGGCCGCCCTCGGCCTTGGCGACAAGGCGGGCGAGATGATCCGGCTCATGCGCGATATCGGCATCGGTCAGCAGGATCAGGTCAGCTGAGGTCGCGGCGACGCCCTGCCGCACGGCCCAAAGCTTGCCGCTCCAATCCGCCGGCTTATCCGCGCCGGTGATGACGGTCAGCGGGTTGGGCGCGCCTTCCGCCGCGCGGCGGGCGATGCCAGCCGTGCCGTCGGAACTGCCGTCATCGACCAGAAAGACGCGGACCGCGGCACCACCGGGCAAGACCTGCCGCGTCAGCGAACCGATGGCGGCGCCGATACTCTCCGCCTCATCCCGCGCGGGCACAACGATATCGACCGCCGGCAGGCGCAGGCCGACCGGCGCCGGCGGCAGAATGGGCCCCGCCTGCCAGTAGCGGCCGTGGAAGACGATCATCCCGCACCAGATCAGGAGAGCCAGAAGCGTCAGCGCCGTGAGCAAAGTCATGCCTTGAGATAGCCGTGCTGGTCGAACCACTGAATGGCATCGCGCACGGCATCGATCGCCGGGCGATAGGTATAGCCGAGCGTCTGTTCGGCCTTGGCGGAAGAGAAATACATCATCTTCTTCGCCATTTTGAGATGGTCGCGGGTCAGCCGCGGCTCCTTCCCCGTAACCCGCGCGACCTGCTCGGCGATCACCGCCGCCGGCATCAGCGGCGCGATCGGCAGCCGCACCCGGCGCGGGGACTGGCCGACCACTTTATCCACCAGACCCAGCACTTCGCTCATCGGGATATTCTGGCCGCCGAGGATATAGCGCTCCCCGATTTCACCATGGTCGAGCGCCATGAGATGCCCGGCCGCGCAGTCATCCACATGCACGACCGACAGGCCGGTATCGACATAGGCCGGCATGCGGCCGAGCGCCGCGTCCCGGATCATCACGCCGGTCGGCGTCGGTTTGACGTCCCCCGGACCGATGGGCGCTGCCGGATTGACGATGACGACGGGAATGCCTTCGTCGGAGAGTTTCAGCGCCATCTGCTCGGCCAGAAACTTGGATTTCTTGTAGGTGCCGACGACTTTGTCATAGGTGATCGGCGTGTTTTCCGTGGCCGGCGGCCCGCCCTTGGGGTTGAGGCCGAGCGCCGCGACGCTGCTGGTATAGATGATACGTTCGACCCCGGCGGCGTAAGCCAGGCGCAGTAAATTTTCGGTCGCCTGCACATTGGTCGCGATCATGGCCTCGGGGTTCGGTACCCAGATACGATAATCTGCTGCAACATGAAAGACATAGCGGCAGTCTTTCACAGCATGGGCGAGGCTCTCATTGTCATTCAGGTCGCCTTCGACGAACTCGGCATGCAGATCGGTCAGGTGTTTGCGCGACGATGTGCCCCGCACCAGCAGGCGCAGGGGATGGCCCCGCGCGGCCAGCGCCCGGGCCACGGCAGCGCCCACGAAACCGGTCGCACCGGTGACGAGGGTCAGATTGTCTCGGGCCAAGGCTTCCTCCTCAATACAGTATCCGTGCACATGAATTGGCGCGCCCTCATGGGGCCGGTATAGAAGCCACCGACGCCCCTGGCGCAAGCGCGTATCCAAGGCAAGAGACAATTGATTGACCATTCCAAGACCCGGTTCCCGGGTACGGCAGCACAGGCATGAAGCGGCTTTCCTTTGTGTTCATGCTGGGCGGAATCCTGCTTGGCATCGCCATCGTCTTCGGCTTCGGTGCCCGGCATGTGCTGGAAGCGATGCTGTCGGTCGGCTGGTGGGGCTTCGCTGAGCTGACCCTGGCGCAGCTCCTTATTTCCATCCCGCTCGCCTTCGCCTGGCTGATCATTCTGCCGCACCGAACCTGGCAATTGCTGCCGCGTCTGTATTGGGGACGGCTGGTGCGTGAGGCCGGCGGGCGCTTTTTGCCCTTTCTGCCCGTGGGCGGTTTCGTCATCGGCGCCCGCGCCGTCTCCCTCACCGGTCTGCCCATGGCGCTGTCGGCGGCCTCGACCCTGGTCGATGTCGCGGCCGAGTTCACGGCCGAGGTCATGTTCGCGGCGCTCGGCCTTGGCGTTCTCCTGGTCTGGCAACCGCATTCGGACCTGATTCTGCCGGTCGGCGCCGGCATTCTGGTGGCGGCCGTCGCTGCCGCGATCTTCATCGCGCTGCCCGGCCAGGGCACGCGGCTTCTGCAGAAGCTCGCCGCCCGCATCGGCAAGGGCGAGGGGCGCGCGCTCGGCTCGCTCGACAGCATGGCCAGCCAGTTCGACGCGATCTACGCCCGCAAGAGCGCCATCATCGGCGCGGTTCTGCTGCATTTCCTGGCCTGGCTCGGGTCCGCCTGCCAGTCCTGGCTCGCCTATCATCTGCTCGGCGCGCAGATCACCGTCAGCCAAGCGCTGGCAATCGAGGCTTTGCTGCGCGCGGCCCTGAGCATGACCTTCTTCATTCCCGGGGCGGCCGGCGTGCAGGAAGCCGCCTATGCCGGGCTTGGCGCCATTTTCGGTCTGCCGGTCGAGATTTCCGTCGCTGTCTCCCTGCTGACGCGCGCCCGCGATCTCGTCATCGGCCTGCCCGCTTTGCTGCTGTGGCAATATCTGGAATTTCGCAAGCTGAAGACAAACGGCAGCGGCAAGCTGCCCGACCTCGGGACCGCCGCTTCCTGACGGACCGGCGGTTTGAGCGTTTCAGCTTAGGTCTGAAGCGCCTCCTACGCCGTCAAGCCCAGGGAAGACGGTTGCTCGGCGCTGTTCCAATGACCTCCGACAAACCCTAATCCAGCTTGATCGGTGCCCGCACGCGGGCATTGAGCCAATCCAGGAACCAGACGATACCGCCGCGCCAGAAGCCGAAAATTTTCTGCTGATGGCTGCGATAGAGCATTTCGTGACTGAACTGGGCCAACCGCCCTCGAAAGGTGATGCCCTTGAACAGGCCAAGCCGCCCGAGCGAGCCGAAAGCGTCGTAATCGGCCAGCGACACCAACATACCCATGTCGTGATAGGCGAAATCCGGAATCGGCGTCCCCTTGTCGATCAAGGCCGGCAGATGCAGCACCAGATGCCGGGCCTCCTGATGCGCGACCTGGGCGGTGGGCGGTAGCGGATGGGCGGCGCCCGCCGGTTTCAGCGTCGCACAGTCGCCGACCGCGAAAATGGCCGGGTCCCGCGTCGTCTGCAGATTGGGCAGGATCGCCAATTGATTGCTGCGCACGGCTTCCAACCCGTCCAGATCGGCCAGCAGGCCCGGCGCCTTCACGCCTGCCGCCCAGACTTTTAGGCTAGCGGCAACCTCGGACCCGTCCGCAAGCGTAAAGCCGGCTTCCGTCGCCGCACTCACTTTAGCATTGGTCATGACCTTGATGCCGATGGCGGTCAGCCGGCGCTCGGTCGCCGCCGAGATATCCTCGGGGAAGCCCGCCAGCAGACGGGGCCCCGCTTCCATCAGCGTGACGGTCATCAGGCCCGACAGCCCATGCGCGCCGAGACCAGTTGAGATATCCAGAAGCTGGATGAGTTCGGCCGCCAATTCCACGCCGGTGGCACCGCCCCCGACGATCGCGATCGACAGCGGTTGCTCGAACGCCACCGACTGCAGCATGCGCGTGCGGATTTCGTGATTGAAAGCGATGGCCTCGCGCCGCGAATCGATGGTGCGGCAATGATCCTTCACACCGGGCGTGCCGAAATCATTGGCCTCGCTGCCGATCGCGAGCACCAGCGCGTCATAGGCGATACGGCGCTCGGGGATGACAAGCCGCCCGTCCGCCGCGTGCAGTGGCGCGACGACGATCGCCTTCGCCGCACGGTCCAGCCCGGCCAGCGCACCGGCCTGATAAGCGAAGCCGGCGTCTCGGGCTTGTTTGACGAAGGCGAGGTTCTGCTGCGCTACATCCCGCGTGCCGGCGGCGATGGTGTGCAGGATCGGCTTCCAGACATGGGCGAAATCGGCGTCGACCAGCGTGATCTCCGGCGCTGGCTTGCCGCGGCGCCGCGCCGGACCCCATTTGCGGCCGAGCGTCGTCGCGATTTCGATCCCGGCGACACCGCCACCCACGATCACCAATTGATAAGACTTGCCCGACGCCGGCATCGGCTAAGCTCCATCCATTAAAACCGAACAGAGACTTGGCTATGGTTCCGATAACGTCGAGGGCCAGATCCCGCAGAGCAGGCCTTCTAGTTAAGAATAATTCGCAACTTCATCGCACCAGGCAGCCGCACGACACAGACCCTTCGGCTATTCGCTTCAGCCACCGGCCAAGAAATCGACCAATCCAAGCGGTGCCTGATCGCCGAGGCAGAGGCGACCGTCGCCGCGCAATGGCGGCAACTGGACCCCGCAGCCTATCCATTCGTGCGACAGGTCGCGACAGAGATGCGGGCGCACGACGACCAAGCGCAATTCCTGGCCGGCATCGACCTCATTCTGGCCGGTATCGCAACCAAGCGTTCGACGGTCAAAGGCCGATCTTGAACGCGGTCGCCGCGCAGGATCCTTAAACTCTGTCAGGTTTAGTTGGAAACGCCCCCAAATCTGTCGCCCGCGGCTTCATGCCGCGGGTCTACCCAGTTAGGCGCCAACACGGCGTCTGGGCGCCGCGCCGGGTAGGTCCGCGCAACGAGTGCGCGGATGACGGATTATCTATTAAAACCTGACAGACTCTAGTTCAGACTGCTGCGCAGAATCGTTAATTCAGACTGCTGCGCAGTCGGCGCATCACGGCACGCGCGCGGTCGGAATCGGCGCCGGGCGGAATCAGATCAACCACCCGCCCCATGCAACGGACGGCCGCCGCGATCTGGCCCATCTGCTGATTGATCCCCGCCGCCTGCTGCCAAAGGTTGATGTCACCCGGTGCGAAGCGGAGCATGTCCTCCACAACGCGCAGGGCGCCCGCGAGGTCGCCCGATTGTTCGCGGCGGTAGCTGATATTCTGCTGCAGCCGGATCAGCACTTCCCGCTTCGTCATACGCACGGTCAGCACCGGCGCAGCTTTCGCACGGCGACGCCCGTCGCCGATGCGCGCCAGCATGCCTTCCAAATCCTCGGGCTCCAGAATGCGGCCGCCGGCAAAGATATCCAGCAGCGCCTGCCCGTCATCGCCGTCCAAGCCGAGCACGAAATGGCTGGGGAAATTAATGCCGTAGCAATCCCAGCCGGCCACTTCCGCGCAATGCAGCCAGATGATGCCGAGACCGATCGGCATACCGCGCCTGCGCTCGGTCACCGCGATCAGGTTCAAATTCTGCAAATCGTCATAGGTCTCGTAATCGCCGCTATAGTCGTGGCGGCAGCCGAGCATGCCTGAGAGCGCTTCCGCCTGATCCTGCGCGCTGCTGCCGGCCCAAAGCTGCAATTCCGCCGCTTCGCGGGCAAGAAGCGTTAGATGTTTCTGAGCGCGCCGCCAATCGGCACCCGGCGCATCAAGCCGCGCCAGCAGCAGCGCCGTATCCGCGAGCGCGATTTCATTATCCGGCAGTTGCCCCACAGCATCGAGCGCCGCACGGATCATGGCGGCAGCCTGATCATCCTGACCGCCCGGAGAGGGCTGTTCGCGATCGTCGCTCAGGATCGGTCTCCTTCATCTGGCGCCGATCCTATCGATGGATCGGCTAGAGCGGCAAGGGCGCTGCCTTGATCTGCTCCATAGCGAATCGGCTGGTCACGTTGCGCAAAGGCACTGCCGCGATCATGCGCCGGTAGAATGCATCATAGGCGCTGATATCGCTCACGACGACATGGAGAAGATAATCCACATCGCCACCCATACGCCATGCATCGACGATTTCGGGCGTCTGCTCAACCAGGGCCGCGAATTTCCCCAGCCAATCGGCCGAGTGGTCCGTCGTCTCCACCGAGACGAAGACCGAGACCGGCAAGCCCAGCGCCTTTTGATCCAGCACGGCGACCCGCGCCTTGATGACGCCGTCCTTCTCCAACCGGCGGATGCGCTTCCAGCAGGGCGTCGGGGTGAGATGGACTTCGGCGGCAATTTCGGCGAGCGACAGGGATGCATCGCGCGCGATGAGGCGAAGGATGGCCCGATCGGTTTCGTCCATCGACACGGCTGCGGCCATGAGCGCCCAACTCTCTGATCAAACAATGCGGAGCGACCTGCCCCGTTTGATCATTCCATCAGATTATCGAACCGGCGGAAACATAATTTTCTCCGGCCCAGCCATATGGTCTTACGATATAGAAAAACTATCCGCGAGCGCCCCCAAATTTAGGACGCGCTTAGCGTTCTTAGCTTTGGATGGTGCCGGCAATCTCCGCCGGCGCGCGCAGGGTCAGCGACAGCGCATGCAAACCGCCTGCGAACTCATCGGCCAATGCTTCATTGACAGCGCGGGCGCGGGCGACCCGGTTCATGCTGGCAAAACAATCGGCGACCATGGTGACGTTGAAATGAGATTCGCCGCCCTGCCCGGCACCGCCCGGATGACCAGCGTGACCGATATGGCGGGCGCTATCGTCCTCCACCACCAGAGACAGCGGCACGAAGGCGCGCGACAAGGTATCGGTGATGCGGGTCTGGCGGCTCATGGCAGCGATTTTCGCCGAAATCACGGGGGGAGTTCAACTCCCCCGATTGCCGTCCTGCCGTGCAAGTGCGGTGTTGCCAAGGGCAGTCGGTTTTCACCATATAGCGGCCATGACAAACCGACGCGTCCCCCGTGCGAGGGCCTACGCGCCCGACCCGGATGCGCCGGGCCGGCTGTGCGATTCACCCGGTTGCGAAGAACTGGGCTGCTATCGCGCACCCAAATCGCGCCTCGCCCTTAACGATTACTTCTGGTTCTGCCTGGACCATGTTCGCGCCTATAACGCGAAATGGGACTACTACAAGGATATGACGCCCGGGCAGATCGAGCAGCAGCTGCGGGACGATGTCTCCTGGCAGCGGCCGACCTGGCGATTGGGCAGCAATGGCGGCACGCATGCGGCGCAGGAGGAATTGCTGCGCGATCCGCTGCTGCATATGGACGGCCGCCACCCGCATTCGCATGCCTTTCGTGAAGCGATCGAGGTTCCGGCCGAGCTGCGCCAGCCGCTCGGCGTTCTCGGTCTCACCTGGCCGGTGACCATGGATACCGTGAAGGCGCGCTACAAGGCACTGGCCAAGAAACATCATCCGGATGCGACCGGCGGCGGCGACGGCGCGGCGGAGGAGCAGATCAAGGCCATCAACGGCGCCTATACGACGTTGAAGCGGCATTGGCCGGCGGATGACAGGCAGCCGGCCACGGCCCCGCCCTGACACGCCGGAACCGTCAGCGCGCTTAGGCCGGACCGCATGGGCTGGGCTGACATTGGCTTTCTGCGCAGCCTGCGGGTTGCGATGCGCCCCCACTCCGCTAATCTGACATGAGCATGACAGGACAGTCTTTTCGATGACGAATGCCGCAAATTCCGAAACAGATATTGCGAAGAGCCTCAGCTTTCTCGGTTCGCCCGACGTTAAGGTGAATGTGCGTGAGACTTTCGGCATCGATTCCGACCTCGTCGTCCACCGCTTCGACAGCAAAACCGAGCATGTGCCGGATATCGATCCGACCTATCAATTCGATCGGGAGACGACGCTCGCGATCCTGGCCGGCTTTGAATACAACCGCCGCGTGATGGTGCAGGGCTATCATGGCACCGGCAAATCGACGCATATCGAGCAGGTCGCGGCCCGCCTCAACTGGCCCTGCATCCGCATCAATCTCGACAGCCATATCAGCCGCATCGATCTCATCGGCAAGGATGCGATCGTCTTGAAAGACGGTCAGCAGATCACGGAATTCCGCGAAGGTATTCTGCCCTGGGCGTTGCAGCACCCCGTCGCGCTGGTCTTTGACGAATATGATGCCGGCCGGCCGGACGTGATGTTCGTCATTCAGCGTGTGCTGGAAGTGGCCGGGCGGCTGACGCTGCTGGATCAGAATCGCGTCATCCATCCGCATCCCGGCTTCCGTCTGTTCTCGACGGCGAATACCGTGGGCCTGGGCGATACGACCGGCCTTTATCATGGCACCCAGCAGATCAATCAGGGCCAGATGGACCGCTGGAGCATCGTCGCGACGCTGAACTATCTGCCGCATGCGCAGGAGACGGCGATCGTGATGGCGAAGCTCGGCATCGACCCGAAGGACGGGCCGGCCAAGCGCCGTGTGGAAAGCATGGTCGCGCTGGCCGACCTGACGCGCGCGGGTTTCATCGCGGGCGATATCTCTACCGTCATGTCGCCGCGCACGGTCATCACCTGGGCCGAGAATACCAATATTTTTGGCGACCTGATGTATGCCTTTCGCGTCACCTTCCTGAACAAGTGCGACGAGGCCGAGCGCCAGACCGTGGCGGAATATTACCAGCGCTGCTTCAACGAGGAACTGGCCACCGGGCTTCGCCGCGCGAGCTAAGGCATAAAAGTTTTTGGTTCTTTTTTCAAAAGACGCAAAAACTTTCGGTCTCTAACGTATTGATAAGGTTCGATTCATAGTGCTGAGTGGATCAGACCCCAGGGGCAGGCTTTGAGCGGAACCAAGGACGGACAGGAACGAGCGGAAGCGTTCAAGCGCGCGACGGCCGGCACCATTCGCGCGGTCGCCGGCCAGCCGGAGCTGGAAGTCGCCTTCCAGGCCGGTCCGGCCAGCCTGACCGGTAAGCGGGCGCGCCTGCCCTCACCCACCCGCGGCCTGCCGCCTGCCGAAATCACCCGCATTCGTGGCGCGGCGGATGCGGTGGCGCTGCGGTTGAAGCATCACGACAGCGCCGTCCATTCCGCACGGTCGCCCGCCAGCCGCGAGGCGCGGGACGTCTATGACGCGTTGGAACAGGCCCGCGTCGAAATCGTCGGCAGCCGCCATATGGCCGGGGTCGCGGCCAATTTGCACCAGAAGCTGGTCGAGCAGATCGAGGCCGAGGGCCTGGACCGCATGACGAAGATGGAGCAGCTGCCGCTGTCCTCCGCCTTGTCGCTACTGGCGCGGGAACGGATGTCCGGTCAGCCGGTGCCGGCGGGGGCCGAGCGCGTGCTGGCACAATGGCGCGACGCGGTGGGGGCGGACGCCGCCGCCGCTTTGACCGACATGGCGGCCAATGCCGACGACCAGCAGGCCTTTACCCGCGCGGCCCGCAAGCTGCTGCAAGCCTATGATCTGGCCGACGCCGAGATTGAAGCCGAGCCGGAGGAGCAGCCCGAGGGCGGCGACGACGCGCCGGAGGAGAATCCGCAGCAGGACGCCTCCTCGGAAGGCGAAAGCCAGTCGCAATCCGAAGCCGAGGCCAGCATGTCGGCCGATCCGCAGGATATGGACGGCGAGGCCTCGGCCGAGGAAGCGACCGAAGGCGAAGAGGATGAGGCGATGGAGGCCGAGGGCGACGAACGCCCCGGCGGCCAGCAGCAGACCAAGGATCGCGGTCAGGAAGACAATCAGTACCGCGCCTATGCCAAGAATTTCGACGAAGAGATCGAGGCATCGGAGCTGTGCGATTCCGAAGAATTGTCCCGGCTCCGTCAGCAGCTGGATCATCAGCTACAGCATCTGCAGGGCGTCGTTTCCAAACTCGCCAACCGGTTGCAGCGCAAACTGCTGGCCCAGCAGACCCGCGCCTGGGATTTCGATCTGGAAGACGGGCTGCTGGATGTCAGCCGCCTTGCCCGCGTGGTGACGACACCGACCGCCTCCCTGTCCTACAAGCGCGAACGCGACACCGATTTCCGCGATACCGTGGTGACGCTGCTGATCGACAATTCCGGCAGCATGCGCGGAAGGCCGATCACGGTCGCGGCAATGTGCGGCGATATTCTGGCCCGCACGCTGGAACGCTGCGCGGTGAAGGTGGAAGTGCTGGGCTTCACGACGCGCGCCTGGAAGGGCGGGCAAAGCCGCGAGCGTTGGGTGCAGGACGGCAAGCCCCGCAACCCCGGCCGTCTGAACGATCTGCGCCATATCATCTACAAATCCGCCGACGCGCCCTGGCGGCGCAGCCGCCGCAATCTCGGCTTGATGCTGCGCGAAGGGCTGCTGAAGGAGAATATCGACGGCGAGGCGCTGAACTGGGCCTACCGTCGCCTGCTGACGCGGCCCGAGCATCGCCGCATCCTGATGGTGATCAGCGATGGCGCACCGGTCGATGATTCGACCCTCTCGGTCAATCCCGGTAATTACCTGGAAAAGCATCTGCGCCAGGTGATCCATGAAATCGAAAGCCGCAGCGCCGTGGAACTGGTCGCGATCGGCATCGGCCATGACGTGACGCGCTACTATCGCCGCGCCGTCACCATCGTCGACGCCGAGGAACTGGGCGGGACGATGATGCGTCAGCTGACATCGCTCTTCGATGAGACGGGCGGCGAAAGCTGGGGTCGCGTCTCGGGTGAGCGGACCCCCGCGATCGTCTGAGAACGAGCAGCGGTCTGGATAGGCCGTCGCCCGCGCAGGCGTTGCGCGGACGACTTTATCGAATGAAATTTACTTCTTCTCGACCGCTGCCTTGACCTCGTCCACCGCTTCCAGGAAGCGGCTATGGACCAGGCCAAGCGCTTCGGTGCTGGACTTGCGCAGCAGGTCCTCGACCTCTTTCAGATCCGAGACGCTTTTCTCGTAAGCGGTCTTGAGCATTTCGGTCTGAATGACCGCGCGCTCCTGCGGGCTGGCAGTCGTCGCCAGCACGCGGGCCGCCTCGGTCGCGTCGGCCACTTGGCGGCGGATCACTTCGACCTGCCGCTGCGTGATGGCCTGCGCGCCTTCGAAGATGAGCTTGTTGGCGGCGGTCAGCGCCGCAAGGTTGCGCTTCTGCGTCTCGACCAGCGCCGTCACGGCCGGAAAGGCCGGCAGCATGTTCAGAGACGTGAAGTATTTGGTGATGTCGGCGGGGAAATTCGGCAGATCGGACATCGCTTTACCTCCTGGGGGCAGGCTTTTTGGGCAGACAGGCCGCTTCCGGCCTGGCGGGACGAATTGGCTCGTCTCCGCCCGCATAACGCGCCCTCGGGCCCTCTCTGGCAAGCGGCGGGCGGACATGACATGCAACCGTCAACACGATCGTGACGGCGCCTGGACAAGCGGCAACAGGGGCCGCGTCAGAAGGCCGGATCGGCGGGCGGCGGCGCCGTGAAGGGCATCTCATCGCTGCCGATGCCGGATGAGGCTTCCTCCTCCTCAGGCGTCTTGTCACCCAGATAGCGCGCCAGCATGCCGGCCCGGTCCAGCGCCTTATCGGTCGCCGTCATGGTGCTGGAGAGATCCGGACTGTCATCCTGGGTCCAGGCGCGCACGGCATAAAGCCAGACGCCCAGCAGGCCCTTGACGCGCAGCTTGCCGCGCAAGCCACCGGCCGGAATGCCCGCGCCTTCCAGCAGCCAGCCCATGCTGCGGGTCGACAGCCGCGTCAGAACAAGGCCGAGCATGGGGTCGAAGCGGGCGGCATCCAGTACCGCCGTAACACCGGCGCGATGCGCCTGCAGCACGTCAAAGCGGCGCATGATGATATCGAACAGACGATCCTTGACCGGGCCTTCCGTCGTGGCACCCGTCAGCGCCGCCTGATCGGCGATGCTGCCGAAACGGATCAGCACGTGCAACTTGGTGGGGAAGCGGGCGCGGGCGCGCGGCAGATCGAGAGCGGCCGTGCGCGCGGCCTCGACGATGCTGACGCGGGCCCAGCCGCGCTCGCCCGCCTGGGCGAAAACCGCGGCCACCAAGGCTGCATCGAATTCACTGTCGGTCATGCTGATCTGCCCTCAATCACGGTCGCTTATCTTGGCATTCCTATTGCGACAAAGAAGGGGCAGAGGCGTTGCCACCCCTGCCCCCATTCATCGCAAGCCTAACCTTCGGCTGTCAGGCCTCGCCCACGCATTCCAGCATGGCAGCACGCAGCGCCTCCTCCGGCGGTTTGCCGCCGGCGATCACAAACTGGAAGGCGGGGAAGAAGCGCTCGCATTCGGTGATCGCGATATCGACCATATCCTCCATGCTTTCGAGCGACGCACCCGGCGCGCCGCGCAGCAGCACGGCATGACGGAAGACGGGCATGCCGTCATCGGCGTCCATGCCGAAATGGCCGATCCACAGATGCGTATTGGCCAAAGCGAGCAGCTTGTAGAAATCAGCCCGGCGCTTCTCGGGCACCTTCATGTCGAAGGCGCAAGTGAAGTGCATGGCCGAAATTTCGGAAGACCAGTTGAAATAAAGACCGTAATCCGACCATTGGCCCGGCGCCTCGGCCGCCATCTCGGCATCGTTGCGGCGTTCGAAAGCCCATTCATTGGTTGATACGATCTGCTCGATCACATCGAGCGGATTTTTGACGCTGGCGTGAGCGGCAATGCTGCTTGCAGACATCGAAGGTCTCCTCGGTGCTGGGAGGAAGGCCGGATCGGCGGTGAGACGTTGCCGCTGCCGGATGATGGGCTCCCCGATGGATCCCAGTTCCGACGTCGCGAATCGCCGCCTCCGTAAAAACACTAGGGGCTCTACGGCGCAAACCGCAAGTAAAGCCCGCTCGTGCAAAGGCTTATGGGCTAAACTGCCACAAAACCCTCATCAGGCAATGGGCGAAACCGGGCTGCCGCCATGGGCGTCACCGGATGCGTCCGGCGGCGCATCGCTCGGCACGGCCGGCGGCAGGTCCTGCGGGAAGGCCGTGATCGGGTCGACCACAGGGGTTTCCGACGGTGCCGTGCCTTCCAAAGCCGCCACGCGGGCTTTCAGCGCCGCGATCTCGACCTCGGCCGTTTCCAACGCCAGACGCGTATTGGCGGCCAGGTCCTGCACGGCGGCAAGCTGTTCGCCGCGGGCGATGTCGAGCTTGTGAATGACAGCCTCAACCCTTGCCGTGAAAACAGCTTCGGCCTCGTCGCGCAGGCCGGTAAAGGCGGAGAAAGCGCCCTGCGCCACCCCTGCCAGATCATCCATGAAGCGGCCGCGCTCCTTCATATTCGTCCTCCTGCCTTCCACCCCAGGGGTGGGTTGCGTATAAGCCGCCGCCATGAACCGGAACCTGAGGTCCCAGCCGCTGGCGGCTCAGCCCGTTCCTAACAGACTTGTGTCGCCGAGGGCAGTATACATGGGTCGAGACCGACCGCTGACCAAGACCGGCCGCAGCATCCCACAAGCGCGAGGCCTGGCTTCCCTATGAAACCCTTGGTTTTTCCGGACTTTAACCCGATCCTGGTCAAGATCGGGCCTTTCGCCATCCATTGGTATGCCATCGCCTATATCGCCGGACTGGTGATCGGCTGGCGTCTGGTGCGGCGCTTCGTGACCTGGGCGCCCACCGCCGCCACCCCGCTTCTGGTCGATGATTTCCTGTCCTGGGCGACGCTCGGCGTCGTGCTGGGAGGGCGCAGCGGCTATGTGCTGTTCTATCAGCCGGGCGCCTTTTTCGCCCATCCGCTGAGCATCTTCGCGGTCTGGGACGGCGGCATGAGCTTCCATGGCGGCATGCTGGGGGTGGCGGCCGCCATCATCTGGTTTTGCCTCAAGCACCGCCTCAATGTCCTGGCCTTCGCCGACCGCATCGCGATCGTGGCCCCCATCGGCCTTGGCTTCGGGCGCCTCGCGAATTTCATCAACGGCGAATTATGGGGCCGTCCGGCGCCGGCCGGCTGGCCGGGCGCGATGATCTTTCCGCGTGTCGACCAGATCCCGCGCTTTCCGAGCGAGTTGTACGAAGCCTTCTTGGAAGGGCTGTGCCTCTTCGTCTTCATGCTGCTGATGGCACAATCGGAGACGAGGCGCCGCCATGCCGGCGCGCTGACGGGTTTCTTCCTGGTCGGTTATGCCGTTGCCCGCAGCATCGGCGAATGCTTCCGCGAGCCGGACGCCTTCCTGGGCTTCCTGTTCCAGGGGCTGACCATGGGCCAGCTGCTCTGCGTGCCGATGCTGCTGGCCGGCATCGCGCTGCTGATCTACGCCTATAAAAGCCGGCCGATCCCGGTGACCGCTTGACGGAGGAAACGCCGGAGCGGCTCGATCGGTTCATGGGTCGCGCCAATGCGGCCTATTATGCGAACCACGATCCCTTCGGCGATTTCACGACCGCGCCTGAAATCAGTCAGATCTTCGGCGAGCTGATCGGCGCCTGGGCCGCTGTGGTCTGGGGGCTTATGGGCAGCCCGGCGGCGGTGATCCTGGCTGAAGCCGGACCCGGTCGCGGCACGCTGATGGCCGACGCGCGGCGGCTGACAGCGCGCGTGGCGCCCGATTTCCATACCGCTTGCCAGGTCCATTTCATCGAAACCTCCCCCCGCCTGCGCGCCGAACAGGCCAAACGCGTGCCGGACGCCGCTTGGCATGACGATCTCAGCAGCCTGCCCGACGGGCCGCTGATCCTGGTCGGGAACGAGTTTCTGGACGCGCTGCCCATCCGCCAGTTTCGGATCAGCGACGGCCAGTGGTTTGAGCGCCATGTGCGCGGCACGGCATTCCTGGACATCGCCTGCCCATCGCCACCCGCTCTGCCGGCGGATGAGGCGGATGAGCAGGGCATTCTGGAACAGAACGAGCCGGCGGAACGCTTTGTCGCGGCGCTGGGCCATCGCATCGCGTCGCAAGGCGGCGTCGCGCTGCTGATCGACTACGGCTCGGCCCAAAATCCCGGCGACAGCCTGCAAGCGATTCGGGGAAAGCGCATGGCGCCACCCCTGGAACAGGCGGGCGAAGCCGATCTGACCGCGCTGGTCGATTTCGGTGCGGTCGCCCGGGCGGCCCGGCGCGGCGGTGCCGACGTGCAAGGCCCGGTCACGCAGGGTGCCTTCCTGACCGCACTCGGCCTGGTGCCTCGCGCCATCAAACTTGCCGCCGGTCGGCCGGAGACGGAAGCCGCCGGCATCATGGCGGCCGCACGACGGCTTGCCGAACCGACCGCTATGGGCCGATTGTTCAAGGCCATTGCCGTCACGGCGCCCGGCTTCCCGCCTCTGCCAGGATTTTCCGCATGACCTTGCCTGTCGTGACCGCCCCGTCCCTGCCCGTTCCACACGGTTTCTTCACGCGGGCGGGCGGGGTTTCCACCGGTCCCTATGCCAGCCTGAACTGTAGCTTGTCCGGCGGCGACGACCGGGCGGCGGTGCTGGAGAACAGAGCCCGCGTCGCCCTTACCCTGGGCGCCAGGCCCGAAAATCTCGTCGGCCTGACGCAGGTTCACGGCATCGACGTCGCAACCGTCACGACCCCCTGGGCACCGGGTGACGGCCCGCGCGCGGACGCCATGGTGACGAAGACGCCCGGCATCGCCCTTGGCATCGTCACCGCCGATTGCGGGCCGATCCTGTTCGCCGATGCTGAGGCCGGCATCGTCGGCGCCGCCCATGCCGGCTGGCGCGGTGCGGTTGCCGGCATTCTGGAGGCGACGATCGATGCGATGCTGGCGCTCGGTGCTGAGCGGTCGCGGATTGCGGCCGTCGTCGGCCCCTGTATCCGCCAGCCGTCCTACGAAGTGGCGGCGGATCTGAGAGACGCAGTGCTCGCGCATCATGCCGCCGATGCCCGGTTCTTCACGCCTGGACGGCCCGAAAGGTGGATGTTTGACCTTAGTGGCTATTGTGCTGCACGCCTGACCCAGGCAGGGGTTGGGCATGTCTCGATCACCCCAGGCGACACCGCCGCTGAGGCGGATCTGTTCTTCAGCCACCGACGCCGCACGCTATCCGGCGGCGGTTCGATCGGGCATCAGATTTCGGGAATTCTATGCGACGCCTGACTTTGTCCTTCCGTTACGGGGTAATGGCCCTGCCGCTGGCGCTCGCTGCCTGCGGCGATTTTCCACAGCCGATGATGGGCCATCCCGGCCGGATGGGCGCGATACTCGCCCATCCGCCGCCGCAACGCCTGGTGATCCCGGTGCCGATGCGCGCGCTGCTGGACGACAAATCCGCGGCCGCCTTCGCCGGCGATATGGCCGATGCCCTGGCCGCCCAGACCGTGCCCGCGATGGCGCAGAAGCCGCAGCGCGGCGACTGGGTGCTTGGCATCTCCGCGACCATGGCGGGTAATCAGGTGACACCGACCTATACCGTCTTCGATCCGCGCGGCCATGTTCAAGGCCGTGAATCCGGCCAGCCCGTGCCAAGCCAGGCATGGGCCGATGGCGACCAGCCGACCCTGACGGCGGAGGCCAATGACGCCGGCCCGAAGATCGCCAATCTGCTGTCGAATATCGATGCGGCGCTGAAGGAAAACGATCCGAACAGCCTCTACAACCGTCCGCCGCAGCTGGATTTCAGCAAGGTCACCGGCGCACCGGGCGACGGCGATACCGCCCTGGCAAGGGAAATGACCAAGGATATCGGCGCGCTCGGCGTCATCGTCGTCGACCAGAAACGCGATGCCGATTATCTCATGCGCGGCCAAGTGAAGACCGTCACCGTAGACGCCAAAACCCAGCGTATCGAAATCTACTGGATCATCGATACGTCGGACGGCAAGGAAATCGGCCGCGTCGCGCAGCTGCATGACATTCCGAAAGGCTCGCTCGACAGTTTCTGGGGCGATGTCGCGGTCGTCGCGGCACAGCAGGCGGCCGGCGGGGTCAAGGAAGTGCTCGACAATAATATCGGCAAGCGCGCCTACGCCAAGAAAGCGTCGCCCGCACCGGCTGCCGGAAAGCCCGCCGCAGGCGGCGCTGCCGGCAAGATCGATCTATCGGTTCCGCCGTCAGACACCGCCAATCCGTCATGAAGACGACGCTTGACACAGGCGCGCGGGACTGTGGACTGCCCGTATCTGCGTGGACACATCGCACCCGCGTTGCTAGAAGCCGGCCGCAAGAAGCCAATCCGGCGATGCTGACGGAACCTGCCGCATGAAAATCGTTGCCTGCAACAGCAACCGTCCTCTGGCGGAAGCAGTCGCCGCCGCGCTGAACCTTCCGCTCACCAAGGCTTCGGTCCGACGCTTCGCGGATATGGAGATTTTCGTCGAAATCCATGAGAATGTCCGCGGTGAGGACGTGTTTGTGGTGCAGTCGACCGCCTATCCGGCGAATGATCACCTCATGGAACTGCTCATCACTTTGGATGCGCTGCGCCGCGCCTCCGCCAAGCGCATCACCGCCGTCATCCCCTATTTCGGCTATGCGCGGCAGGACCGGAAATCGGGCTCGCGCACGCCGATCAGCGCCAAGCTGGTGGCCAATCTCATCACCGAGGCTGGCGCCAACCGTGTGCTGACGATGGATCTGCACGCGGCCCAGATTCAGGGCTTCTTCGATATCCCGGTCGATAACCTTTATGCCGCGCCGCTCTATGCCCGCGATATTCAGGAGCGTTATGCCGGCCGCAACCTGATGATCGTCTCGCCCGATGTCGGCGGCGTGGTCCGCGCCCGCGCGCTGGCCAAGCGCCTGGACGTCGATCTGGCCATCATCGACAAGCGGCGTGAGCAGGCGGGCGTCTCGGAAGTCATGAACGTGATCGGCGACGTCGAAGGGCGGGACTGTATCCTGGTCGATGATATCGTCGATTCCGGCGGGACGCTGTGCAATGCAGCGGCGGCCCTGATCAAGGAAGGCGCCCGGTCGGCGAGCGTCTATACGACCCATGGCGTGCTGTCGGGTGGGGCCGTTGCGCGCATCGCCTCCTCCCCCATCGAGATGATGACGATCACGGACAGCATCATCGCCACCGAAGCCGTGCGGCTGGCGAGCAATGTCCGCCAGGTCACCATCGCACCGCTATTGGCCGAAGCCATGCGCCGTATTTCGGACGAAAGCTCCGTCAGCTCGCTCTTCGATTAAGGATCATCCCCATGACGCAGCTGACGCCAGTCGCCTTCTGGTTCCTTCGCCATGGCGAAACGGACTGGAATGCCCAGAACCTGAGCCAGGGCGATATCGATATTCCCTTGAATGCGACCGGGCGGGCGCAGGCCTTGCGCGCCGCCGAGCTGATGCAGGGCCATGCGATCGCGACCATCGTCGCCTCCACCTTGTCCCGCGCGAAGGATACGGCAGAGGCCGTTTCCGCCGTCACCGGGATTGCGGTCCAGACCGATGACGGGCTGCGGGAAGTGAAGTTCGGCGAGCAGGAAGGCCAGCCGATGGGCGATTGGTACGATGACTGGATCGCCGGCACCTATACGCCGGACCGGGCCGAGACCTTCGCAGGCCTGCGGGAACGCGTGACGCTCGCTATCAACCGCGCGCTGGAAAAGCCGGCACCGGTTCTGGTCGTCGCCCATGGCGCCTTGTTCCGCGCCGTGCGCGCAGCGATGGGGCTGGAACCCAATGTGCGCACGCCGAACGCCATGCCGATCTTCTGCGAGCCGCCCAAGGCCGAAGGTGAACCCTGGACGCTGACGCCGGTCGAGACAGGGGTTTAAATCTTCTCCGACAGGCCGATCGCGCTCTATGCTAGACTGCGTTAATTGCCATGGCGGTGAACGACATGCGGTCTACCGTTTCTATAGACGATCTCCTGTATGAGAAGGCCAGCAAGGTCAGCGGCATTGAGGAGCAATCGGCGGTCATCAACGAGGCCCTGAAAGCTTTGATCGAGCGCGAAAGCGCTCGGCGCCTGGTTCAGCTTGGCGGAACCGAGCCCGGCTTGCTGCCGCCCGACCGGCGGCGACCTGTTTCTGCTTCTTGATCCTGGTTGATACCTCCGTCTGGATCGATCACCTGCGGATCGAGGATAGGACGCTTGCCGGTTTGCTGAATTCCGGCGTTGTTATCTGTCACCCTTTCATCATCGGAGAGATTGCGCTTGGCAGTCTTCGTAACCGGCGGCGCGTGATCGATGCTCTCCAAGGGCTCGCTTCTCTGCCCAGCGTGGATGACGCGACGGTGCTGAGTTTCATCGAGCAACTGGGGTTAGGAGGACGCGGTATCGGCTATGTCGACGCTCACCTGATGACAGCGGCAGCAAAAACCGCAGGCACAACCATCTGGACAAGAGACCGTCGACTGAGGAATGTCGCGCACGAACTGTCGCTGGCAACGCCAGACAATCTGCTGACCTGACTATCAGGCGTCCTGACACACCGGCTTCGTGATCCGGTAAAGTCCGACATCGATGGCACTCGCGCGGAACCCTGCCTCGCAATAGGCGAGATAATAATCCCAGCGGCGGCTGAAGGCCTCATCCATGCCTTCGGCCCGCAGCCGCGGCGTCGCCGTATGGAAGCGACGGCGCCATTCGGCCAGCGTTTCGGCGTAGCTGAGACCGAAGGTCTCCACGCTGTCCAGCGTCAGCCCGACGCGGGCGATTTCCGCCTGCATGATCGATATCGTCGGCAGCATGCCGCCGGGAAAGACATAGAGCTGGATGAAATCCGGCACTCGCAGATAGGCCTCGAACTTCTCCTCCGAAATCGAAATCACCTGCAGCACGGCGGTGCCGCCGGGCGCCAGGCAGTCCTGCAGCCGCTGGAAATAGAGCGGCCAATAGTCGCGGCCGACTGCTTCCAGCATTTCGATGGAGACGACGCGGTCGAACTGGCCTTCGACATCGCGGTAATCCTGCAAGCGCAGATCCGCCTGGCCGGCCTGGACCGAGAAGGCCAGCCGGTCGCTGGCATAGGCGAGCTGCGCCGGGGAGAGCGTCAGTCCGGTGACACGACAACCCCGTTGGACCAGACGTTCGGCGAGACCGCCCCAACCGCAGCCGATCTCCAACACCTCTTCCCCACCATCGATATCGAGCAATTGCAGAATGCGATCCTGCTTCGCCGTCTGCGCCTGTTCCAGCGTCAGCCGCGACGGACGGTACAGGGCCGAGGAATAGGTCATCCCGTCATCCAGCCAGCGCCGATAGAAGTCGTTGCCGAGATCGTAATGGGCCATGATATTGCGCCGCGCGCCCATCTTGGTATTGGCATGCCGGCCGTGGCGCAGCCTGTTAACGACGCGCGTGAGCCAGGAACCGTCGAGCGAATTGCCCAGCGCGGTCTGATTGCGGGCAGCGAGTTCGATCAGCACCGGCAGGTCGGGACTTTGCCAATCCCCATCCATATAGGATTCCGCGAAACCGACATCGCCACGCAGCGCCAGCTTCAGCAGGGGCCGCCAATTATGCAGCACGAGCACCGCTTCCGGTCCGGGCTCGCGGCCCTGGCCGATCAGTTCGACGCCGCCGGGCAGACGGACGACAAGACGCCCGAGCGCCAGACGTCGCAACAGCTTGGCCAGCACGAAGCGTCCGGCAAGCGCGCCGGGGGCAAAAGGAATAGAAGCCGAGGCAACAAAACTGGACATGATCAGCCTGTCACGATTGTCACGGGGTGGGGTGGCGGCGCGGGCTTCGGATGAAAGCCGACCTTCTTGCGCCAAAGCTTCAAGGCTTCCCAATGGATGCCGGTCACAACCTTGAGACTGAGCGCGGGAGACCGCAGAAAATTGCCGAGCAGCGCGCGATCGGTCAATTCGACACGGCGGCCCGTGAGGCTGGCGGTGATCAGCTTGCCCGTTGCCTCCCCCATATTGCCCAATCCCAATCCGTCGATGACGACCGACATGCGCGCGCCCGGCGGCACCACACGGAAGCGATATTCCATGTCCATGGGCATGAAGGGCGAGACGTAGAAGACTTTCCGCGAAGCCTGACAGATCAAGCGGCTTTCTGGTTTCTCGACCCGGATCAGATAGCTGTGGCGCTGCCCGAAGGTATTGTTGACCTGATACAGAATGCTGGTCAGCACGCCCGCCGCGTCATGACAGAAAAACACGCTGAGCGGATTGAAGGCATGACCCAGCACGCGCGGCATCGACAACAGCCGGATCGGGCCTGACGCATCAATGCCGGCATCGGTGCATTGACCCCTCACCCAGTCGCGCAAGCCGCGCTTGCGTCCGTCGCCATGGTCGCGTTCAAAAAAACTCACCAGATTGAAACGGCCGATGGAGAAAAGCCTCAACTTTGACGAAAGGCTTTCCAGATCATCAAGGTCGATAAGCAAGGAGAAGATGCGATACCGCAACTCATGCCTGACCGGATGATAGCGCCGGTGGGTCACGATACCGGGATAGAGGGCCGATTGCATGATGCTGCCCCTGACCGTCATGCGGCGAGCGGTTGCGGCGTGGATTGGGCAAGTCCGCCGGTGGGCAGGAAAATGCGCCCTGATTCCTCGGCAACCGTCCAAGGGCGCCGCACGGAACCGAGCGCCTCGGCAACAGCGAGCCCGGCCTGCAAACCATCTTCATGAAAACCGGCGCCGAACCAGGCACCGCAGAACCAGACGCCGCTGCGTCCCTGGATATCCCAAAGGCGCCGCTGGGCCGCCAGGGATCGCGCGTCGAACAGCGGATGCGCGTAAGTCTCTGTCTGCACCATGCTGCCCATTTTGGGCGGGCGCGGCGGATTGATGCTGACGAAATAATCCTTGCGCGGCGGAAGATTCTGCAGGCGGTTCATCCAATAGGTCAGGTACGGAGAGACCGCGCCGTCCTGCTCCGCTTCGATGAAGTTCCAGGATGACCAGGCGCGGCGGCGCTTGGGCATCAGGCTGCTGTCAGTATGCAGCACAGCGAGATTCTTCGTGCTCCGGAAGGCGCCGAGCAGGTCGCGCTCCAGTTCATCGGCATCGCCCAGCATCGCCAAGGCCTGATGCGCGTGTGTGGCGATGACAACTTGATCGTGCTCAACCGTCTCGCCGCTCATGTCCCGCAACCGCACGCGCTTGCCCAGGCGTTCGACGCTGCGGATCGGCCGGTTAAGGCAGATACGTCCCGACATGCCCGACACCAACTTGAAGACATAGGAAGACGACCCGCCTGAAACCGTGCGCCAGATCGGGCGGCGCGCGATCTGCAGCAACCCGTGGTTGACACAGAAACGCAGAAAGGCACCGGCCGGATAATGCGCGACCCCGTCCGTCGGTGTCGACCAGATGGCGGAAGCCATGGGCAGAAGATGATCGTCCCGAAAAGCGGCGCTATATCGCCGAAGATCGAGATAGGCACCGAGACTCATCGTCTCCCGCTCGACCATCGCGATATCGGCCGGCGCTTCGCGATAGAAGCGCAGCAGATCGCGCAGCATGGACCAGAAGCGCGGCCGCAGAATGTTGCGCGGCTGCGCGAAAAGTCCCGGCAGATCGCGGCCGGCATATTCGAAGCCCCCCTCATCCTTCGAGACGGCGAAGGACATGTCTGACGCTTCCGTCCGCACATCCAGGTGCCGGAACAGCGCCGTCAGATTGGGATAGGTCTGCTCGTTATAGACGATGAAGCCGGTATCGATGCCGAGCGGGCCGGTCGGGCTTGGCACAAAGGCCGTGTTGCTATGGCCGCCGAGGCGATCATCGGCCTCGTACAGCGTGACGTGATGGTGCTGGCTGAGCAGCCAGGCGGCCGAGAGACCGGCAATGCCCGAGCCGATCACGGCGATGTCCAAAGGACCAGAGTGAGGCCCCGCCGCAACCGGTTCGGAAAAGTTCAAAGACATGCGTCCATCCCATCCACCTGTTGGAACGGTCTTCGGCTCCAACTTGTTCCCTACGCAGGGAAAACCAGCGTGGATGCAGGGACCAGACCTGCCACGGACCCTCTCGCGCGCTGACGGCGGAGACGCTTCACTCCGCCCAGGACAGAGGCAGGATGTCAGGATTCCATGCGGCATGGGTTGCAAGAGCGTGAACAGCAGACGGCGATATCCGCCCCCACGCGGCGCGGCGTGACCCGCGGCATGCTCGGTTTGGGCGGTCTCGGCATCGTCAGTCTGGTGACGACGGCCTGCTCACCTTTGGGTGTGCTGAACGGCATGGCACCACGCCGGCAGGCAGCGCAGGACATCGCCTATGGCAGCGATCCGCGCCAGCGGCTGGATATCTATGTGCCTGAGGGCCTGAGATCCCCGGCCCCGGTCATCGTCTTCTATTATGGCGGCAGTTGGGACAGCGGATCGAAGGCGATGTATCGCTTCGTCGGTGGCGCGCTGGCCGCACAAGGGTTCGTGACCGTCATCCCAGATTACCGGCTTTATCCGCAGGTGCGCTACCCGACTTTTCTGGACGATTGCGCGAGTGCCTTCGCCTGGACTGCCGAACACGCCAGGCAATGGGGCGGCAGCGACACGCAGTTTCTGATGGGCCATTCCGCCGGGGCCTATAACGCTGCCATGCTCGCGCTCGACCTGTCCTATCTCCGCGCCGCGCAAAGCCGGCTGATGCCGGCCGGTACCGTGGGGATCGCCGGGCCGTATGACTTCCTGCCGCTGGAAAGCGCAGAGCTGAAGACGATCTTCGGCTTCCCGACCGCACCGCTGACCCAACCGATCAACCATGTCGACGGCCATAACGCGCCGATGCTGCTGCTGGCCGGCACTCAGGATACCACCGTGTTGCCGCGCAATACGACGCGCCTTGCCGCGCGCATTCGGGACGCCGGCGGTCCGGTCTCATCGAAGCTTTATCCGGGCATCGATCACCGGGAGATCATCGGCGCCATCGGGCAGCCCTTCCGCTTCCTCGCGCCGACCTTGTCCGACAGCGTGTCGTTCCTGCACCAAACCGCATCTGCCAAGGTTCAGCCCGCGTAGGGTTTTCATGGCGCTTCTTCTCTTCGTCACGCTTCTATGCTGCAGCCTGCTGATGCTGATCGCCTGGCGCGTGCAGCAGGCGAGCGGCAATAGTACCTGGATCGATGTCGCCTGGACTTTTGGCACCGGCGCCGCCGGCATCGGTCTCGTGCTTTGGCCTTTGCACGGTTATGGGCCGATCACCGGGCGACAGACGGTCGTGTCCGTCCTCGCTGCCATTTGGGCGCTGCGGCTCGGCATCCATCTTCTGCGCCGCGCGCTGAAAGGCCGTGACGATCCGCGCTATGCCAAGCTCAAGGACAGCTGGGGCGAAAGCTATGTGTGGAAGATGCCGGCCTTCCTGCAGATACAAGCGGTCAGCGTCTTTATCCTCGGCCTGTTCATCCTGCTCGCCGGGCGTAACCCGGCGCCCGGCCTCAACCCGCTCGACATTCTCGCGACCCTGGTTGCGGTCTGTTCCATCGCCGGGGAAGCAATAGCCGACCGTGAGGTCGCGCGCTTCGCGGCCGATCCCGCGAACAAGGGCAGGATCTGCGAGACAGGGCTTTGGGGCTGGTCGCGCCATCCCAATTACTTTTTCGAGTGGCTGATCTGGGTCGCCTATGCCCTTTTCGCAATCAGCGGTTTCGCATCGGCGTGGGGACTGCTCGCCTGGGCCGGCCCGATCGTCATGTATCTGGTCCTCGTTCACGCCTCCGGCATACCGCCGACGGAAGCGCATATGCTGCAGTCCCGCGGCGACGCATTCCGCGACTATCAACACCGCGTCTCCAAGTTTGTCCCCCTCCCGCCACGGAAACCTCGCCCATGACCGCGCTTGCGACCATCGCTGCCGCCACTGCCGAGCGCTTTCCCATCCCCGATGCGCTGTCGCGCCTCGGCATCACCATGATGGTCGCGCGCACGCGGGAGAAACTGGCCGCGCAGAGCGGCAGTGACGGGAAGTTCGCTGCCGATATGGTGGATTTTCCGATTGCGCAGCACACGGATGCCGCGAACGCGCAGCATTACGAAGTGCCGGCAGCCTTTTTCGGCAAAGTCTTGGGACAGCGACGCAAATATTCGTCCTGCCTTTATGAGACCGGGCGCGAAACCCTGGCCGAGGCTGAAATCCTGGCGCTGCAAGCGACCGTGGACCATGCCGCGATCATGGATGGGCAGGATATCCTGGAACTCGGCTGCGGTTGGGGGTCACTGACGCTGTTCATGGGCGAGATGTTTCCGAGCGCCCGCATCACTGCCGTCTCCAACTCGGCCTCTCAACGCGCCCATATCGAGGCCGAAGCGCGGTCGCGGGGTTTGACCAATATCCGCGTCATCACCGCCGATATGAACGATTTCCGTGCCGAGGGCCGTTTCGACCGCATCGTCTCGGTCGAGATGTTCGAGCATATGGCCAATTGGCGGCCGCTGCTGTCCGGCATGCGGGATTGGCTGAGGCCGAATGGTTTGGCGATG
This sequence comes from Acidisoma cellulosilyticum, assembly GCF_020621385.1. Lineage (GTDB taxonomy): Bacteria > Pseudomonadota > Alphaproteobacteria > Acetobacterales > Acetobacteraceae > Acidisoma > Acidisoma cellulosilyticum. The sequence goes on from NZ_JAESVA010000002.1 coordinate 627,247, forward strand.
ATCCATATCTTTACCCATCGCCTGGCGCCCTATCGCTTCGACCTGAACGACAAGGCGGATTGGATCGCGCAGCATTTCTTCACCGGCGGCATCATGCCGAGCCGCCAATTGATGCGCTGCTTCCCCGACCTTTTCTCCGTCGAACAGGAATGGCAGTGGAGCGGCCAGCATTATCAGCGCACGGCGGACGATTGGCTGCGCAATTTCGATGCGAACCGCGCAGACATCCGTCAGATCCTGTCACCCGTCTATGGGCGCGATACTGCTGTCTGGGAGCGCCGCTGGCGGCTGTTCTTCCTGGCCACCGCCGGCCTGTTCGGTCATGCCGACGGCGAGGAATGGGGCGTCACGCATTACCGCCTGCGGCCGGCGTAAGGTTGCTTCCGCATGATTCGGCCGGATTCACATTTGCAAAATCAAAATAGGACTATTGACCTTGCAATAAAAAACTATTCGGTTTTTGTTTGAATTTCGGCAAATTAAGCTTTTATAAATAAAACATCGACATAATCCCCGCTCCATCTACAAGACTTGGTCAATCCGGTTTTGCGAGGGGTTTCAGCGTGTCGATCAATCGTGCCAATGCTAAAAAACTATGGGCTGGTCTGGCCGCATTACTATCTTGCTCCGGATTATCGCTACCCGCCTTCGCCCAGACCTGGGCCGCACCGGACCATGCTTTTTTTGGCGGTGCCGGCGCCGGTTATAATCACACCGATTTCGGCAAACAGGACACCTATGCCATCGGTACTTCCGATAATTACGAAAATGGCAGCGTCTATTCGACGGGCTCGGCTGACGGCTACGGCACGGCCTCGCTCTCTTCCCCGTCCTCGGCTAGTCCCAATCTTCAGGTCGGATATTTCCAGCATTTCAGCGACAGCCCTTGGCTATGGGGCGCCAAGTTTTCCTATACGGATCTGCTGGCCAGCACGACGCAGAGCAATGTCGGCGTGCCGCAGGCCGGCACCTTCACCTATACCGATACGCATGAGGTCGTGCCCTTCACCGGCACCGTCGTGATCGGTTCCTATAAGACGAAAGCCAATAGCCGCTTTTCGCTGATGCCCTTCATCGGGCGGTCCTTCGGAAAGGGTTTCGTCTATCTCGGCATGGGCGCCACCGTGACCCAGGTCGACACGGATATGGACGACACTATCGGCTATGCAACCAGCGGCTCAGGCGTCAATACCAATATATCCGGCGCGCCCGCGAATTACGACACATCCGGCTGGGTGCTGGGCGGCGCGGTCGATATCGGTGTCACCTACTTCCTCAGCCCGACCTGGTTCCTCGATGCCGACTATACCGCCGCGAAAACCGCTGCGCAGAAGGGTGACTATAACTCGACCTTCGTGAACGCGGATTCGGTTCCGGGGACGACAGCCTATGGCACGCTTGCGGGCTACGCGTCAGAAAACATCGTCACGCAGAGCCTGACCATCACACTCAACAAGGCGTTCTAGAGCAGATCCCGGTCAGATGGAATCATCTGCCGGGTAAAGATGCTCGCAAAAACAATAAACTAGAGCGGCGCCTGTGAGCGTAAGCGAACAGGAAACGCTCTAGGCTTTGCCAGGCTCTGACTGAAGCGGCTCTATCTTCTCTTCCTCGCCGGGCTTGGCCAGCCGCGCTCGACCCGGCGATCCAATCCCACGCCTCAGACGCGGATCAAAAATGCGGGTCGACCATGAAATGGAACAGCACGAGGAGGAGCAGACTGACCACGAGCGCCACGATCATGCCGGCAGGTCGGAACGCCGATCCGCGTGCAGGCTGTGATTTCATCGGCTCGGCCATGTCTTCCTCCTACCGTCTCAGTCTTTAGTTTTTCTTCAGTCCTGAACTGCCACACGCGGAAACCGCGCCATGGCTTCCAGATCGTCCAGCTTCATATGGTTGCGCATATAAAGCTGACTGGCGTCGCGCACAGGCTGAAAATCCCAAGAGGTCTGCTGTCCTTTTTGCAGGGCTCGGGAAACCAGATGCCGGCGCTTCTGGCTGGCCAGTACCTGCGCGTGCAAACCCGGCAGATCCCAACGCCGGGCCGCTTCCTCCTGCATCGCGACCAGACGCGCATCATCCGGGTCAAGCGTCGCGATATTGTCCAATTCCTGCGGGTCGACCGCCAAATCATAGAAGCGGTCGGGATCGCTCGGGCAATGGATGTATTTCAACGTCCCGCGCCGGATCATGACCATGGGCGCGATGACACCTTCGGCACAGTATTCGCCGATCACCTCACCGTCATCATCCGCGCCCAGCGCATAGGGCAGCAGGTTGCGACCGTCATGATCGGTCGCGTAATCGGGCTCCTGGCCCTCACCCGCGACAGCCGCCAGCGTCGGCAGGATATCGACCAGCGAGACCGGGGCCGCGACGCGATGCGGCTGGAAACGGCCGGGCGCATGCATGATGAGGGGAATGCGCGATGCGCCCTCATAGAAGTTCATCTTGAACCACAGCCCGCGCTCACCCAGCATTTCGCCATGGTCGGCGATGACGATGGTGATGGTGTTATCGGCGAAAGCACTCTCGCGCAGCGCGCCGGTAATGCTGCCGACGTGATCGTCAAAATAGGAACAGGCGGCGTAATAGGCGTGGCGCGCGTCGCGCACTTGGCCCTCCGTAATCTCCTGCAAATCCTGGCCGCAAACATGACGGAGGCGCGCGGCATGGGGGTCTTCGCCGGCCGTCGCCGCGTCCACCTGCGGCATGTCGATCTCATCATCCGCATAGCGGGACCAATAGGGGTCGGCCATGGTGAAGGGGTCATGCGGATGCGTCATGGAAACGACCATGCAAAAGGGCCGACCGTCACGGTCCCGCGCCATGTCATAGATCTTCTGACGCGCGGCGAAGCCGACCTCCTCGTCGAAATCCATTTGGTTGGTGCGCACGCAACGTCCCGCCTGGGTAACGCTGTCCATGTTGTGATACCAATCCAGACGCTCATCCGGCCGCGTCCAATCCGGCGTCCAGCCGAAATCGGCCGGGTAGATGTCGGTCGTCAGCCGCTCCTCGAACCCATGGAGCTGATCGGGGCCGCAGAAATGCATCTTGCCGGCAAGGATGGTGCGGTAGCCGGCGGCACGCAGGTAATGCGCAAAGGTCGGGGATTGGGACGGAAACTCCACCGCATTGTCATAAGCGCCGGTCGCGGAGGGCAGACGACCGCTCATCAAAATGGCGCGGGACGGCGCGCAGAGCGGGCTGTTGCAATAGGCCGCGTCGAAGACCACGCCTTCGGCGGCCAGCCGGTCCAGATGCGGTGTCTTGACGACGGTATTGCCATAGGCTGGCAATGCGCCCGCCGTCATCTGGTCTGCCATCAGGATAAGAATATTCGGCCGCTGGGTCACGTTCAGTCCCTTCTGCAATCCCACGAGTAATCGCGCTTTAAGGCGAAAGCGTGAAGCGGTTGCGGCCTTATGGTGCTATCATGCTGGCTTATGGGAACATCGCGCACCCTTCCGCCCCTGCCCGCCCTGCTTGCTTTCGAAGCGGCCGCCGCCACCGAGAATTTCAGCCTCGCGGCCCGACAACTCGGCCAAAGCCAGGCGGCCGTCAGCCAGCATGTGGCGGCGCTGGAGCGCTTCATCGGCCAGCCGCTGTTCCGGCGCCTGCATCGCGGCGTGGCGCTGACCGAAGCCGGCAAGACGCTCCGGGCGGCACTCGCCCGCGGGTTCGACCTGATCGAGAGCACGTTGGAGGATTTGAGCCGCACGGGCAGCGCGCCCGCGCTGACCATCGCGACCGATTTCGGATTTGCCACGTTTTGGCTGATGCCAAGGCTGGAAGCGCTGGGCACCGCTTTACCGGGGGTGGAGGTGCGGCTGATCACCGGCCAGCAGGCGCCGCGCATGGCGATGCCGGAATGCGACGTCACCATTGCCTTCGGCGCCGCGAACCTGGGCGGCGAGTTCCTGTTCCCGGAAGAGGTCGTGCCGGTTTGCAGCCCGGCCTTTCTGACCCGGCATCGACGCCCGGATGGCAGTTTTGACTGGACGCGCCTGCCGCTACTGGAACTGGATGCGCCGGAGCCCGACCGCTGGATGGCTTGGACCGAATGGCTTTCCGCCAGCGGCCTGCCACCGCGACCGGCCCGCGCGCCGGTGCTGCATCTCAATACCTATCCGCTGGCGGTGGAGGCCGCGATGCTGGGCCAAGGCGCGGCACTCGGCTGGCAGCCGCTGCTCGCGCGGCATCTCGCTGCCGGCAGTCTGGTCGCGATGTCGGAAAAGGCGCTGAAGACCGAACGCGCCTATCGGCTTCTGATCAGCCGCCAGGCGGCTGAAAAACCGGCTGTCGCCGGCTTCCGCCGCTGGCTGCTGAGCGCCGTGTGATCAGGCTGATTTGCGCAGGGAGGCCACCAGCGCGGCTGCCTTCTGGCCCACGATCTCGGCCGTATCGCCCACCTTGTAGATAGCCGAGGCGATGCCGAAACCGGCGGCACCGGCGGCCGTCCATTCCGGGATGGTCTCAGCCGTCATGCCGCCCACCGGCACCACCATCGTGCCCGGCGGCAGAATAGCGCGAATGCCCCTCAGCGCGGCCGGGTTGGACGCTTCGGCCGGGAAGAGCTTGATGCAATCCGCACCGGCGCGCAGCAAGGTGAAGGCCTCCGCCGGGGTAAAGAATCCGGGCGCGGCCAGCATGCCGAGGCTTTTGGCGGTGCGCACGATCTCAGGGTCTGCATGCGGCGTCACGATCAGCTTGCCGCCGACCGCCGCGATCTCTCGCACCTGATCGGGCGTCATCACCGTGCCGGCACCGACCAGCATGCGGTCACCGAAATTCTCGGCGACCAGCTTGATGCTTTCCAGCGGCTGCGGGGAGTTCAGCGGCACTTCGACGATCGCGACACCGGCCGCTTCCAGGGCGGCGACGATGGGGATGACCTCATCCGGGCGCACACCGCGCAGGATGGCGATCAGCGGGCATTTCTCAAACCACTGTTTCATAACACTTTATTCCTTGTATCAGGCGGCCCAGGCCACGGCCTGCCCGATGCGATGCAACCCGGCGGGCGCCGCCTCGTAAGCCAGATTGCGGGCGGCCCCACCACAGAAGGCAATGGCATCGGCATAAAGGCCGCACAGTTTCGGATCGCCGATCAGCACGACGGGACCCGCGTTTTCATGGGCGGCCAGCGCGGCACGCACTTCATGGCCCAGCAACAGGCCCGAGAGATAGGACGCCGCAGAGGTTTCGGACAGGCGGCCGAACAGGCCCAGCGTGCGCACACCGAACAGATGGCGCAGCAGCCCGCCGGCATCCCCGCTGCGGGCAAGGCCCTGACGCAGCGCGTCCGGATCGGCCGGCGCATCGACCTTCATCATCCGGCCCAGAATGGTATGGCCGCTGAGCGCCGCGAACCCCTCGCCGGTCATATAGGTGGAGAAGCCGGTAATCCGCCCGCCCTCGATCCTCACCCATTTGGAATGGCTGCCGGGCATGCAGGCGACGCCGCGATCTCCGAACTCGGCCAAGGCGCCGATGATCTGCGTCTCCTCGCCGCGCATCACTTCCGGCACGCCGGCTTCCTCGGTCGTGACGCCGGGGATGATGCGGACCTCGGCCCCGTCATAGGTGACGGGGATGGTGGCGGACGCAAGGTCGGCGGCACCGGCCGGGCAATTGGCATAAGGCGCTTCCACCCAGCCCTGGCGGCTGCCGATCATGCCCGAAAGCAGAACCCGGCGTTCGCCGCCATTCACCCAGGGCTGGATCGTGCGGCGCAGGACATCGGCGAAACGCCCATTCTCCACGAACATGATGCCGGAATGGGCGGAAGCCTTGTCCAGCACCTGGCCGTTCGGCCCGATCCGGTAGGCGCGAAAACTGCTCGTGCCCCAATCAACACCAATCATTGAGACAGGATCCTCATGCGCTCGGTTCGGTTTCCGGAAACGGAAAGTCCAGTATCGAAACATGGGCGGCGACGATCCGCCAATGGCCGTCGAGCTTCACCCAGGTCTGCATCTGCCGGCCCGTTTTCCCGGTTGACCGGCGCCGAAAGAGCGTGCTCGCGGTGCCGAAATCCTCACCGAAGGTCGTGACCAAGGTGCGGGCCAGGTCACGGTCCAGATCGCCCGAGCCGCGCCCCTGGCGGAAGGCCGCGATCTCCGCCGCGCCATAAAGGTTCTCGCCGCCACCATAGCGGATGGTCTCCGCGCTGTCCCAGAACAGCGCCGTCAGCGTATCGACGTCATTGGTGACGAGGGCGACCTCGTAGCGCTCGAACTCCGCCGTCAGTTCCGCCAACGGGGCGGGCTTGTTGATCTCCATCGACATTCTCTCTTCAGTCCTGGAAAGCCGGGGCGATGGGCGACCGGCAAATACCTTGTTCTTCCAATGCCGCGGCGGTGCGAACCAGCAGGTCTTCCCGCCAGGGTGCCGCGATCAGCTGCACCGCGATCGGCAGCTTACCTTCGGCATTCTGCAGCGGCACGGCCAGCACCGGCAGGCCGATGCAGGTGATGGGCTGGGTGAACAACCCGAAGGACGGTCGCAGCGGCATGGTCAAACCGTCGACCGTCAGCCGCTCCTGTCCGATGGGCTGGGCCGGCACGGCAGTCGCCGGCGCGATCAGCACATCATAGTCGCGGAACAGCTCGGCCATCGCGGCCCGCCACAAGGCGCGGACCTTCAGCGCATGCTGATACCACTCGGCCGGGATCAGCGCGCCGGCCAGCAGACGGTCCCGCGAGAGGGGTTCCATATCCGCGCGCCGCTCGCGCAGATGCGCGCGGTGTTGCCCTGCCCCTTCCACCCCAGTGATGACGAAGGCCGCCGACCGGCCGGCCGCCGTGATATCTGGCGCGGCGACGGACACCGCCTTCAGCGCCGCGCTGATCCGCTCGACCGCGCCGCGCGCGGCTTCGCCCAAAGGCTTGTCGAAATAGCCGCCGAGCCGGCCGAAACGAAGACCGTCGATGCCCGCGCCCAGGTCCGGCAAGACGGGCTCCAACGGACGCGGCACCTGCCCGGCATCCGCCTCGTCCCGCCCCTGCATGACATCATAGGCGAGGGCGAGATCGGCCACCGTGCGGGCGAAGGGACCGATATGGTCCAGGCTCGGCACGAAAGCGATGGACCCCGCGCGGGACAGGCGACCATAGGTCGGCTTGAGGCCGAAAATGCCGTTCATACTGGCCGGCACGCGGATGGAGCCATTGGTATCGGTCCCGAGCGTCAGCGGCACCAGACCGGCGGCGATGGCAGCCCCCGATCCGCCGGATGACCCGCCCGCGCTGCGCGTCAGATCATGCGGATTGCGCGCCGGGCCGTAATGGGTGTTCTCGGTCGTGAAACCGTAGGCGTATTCGTCCATATTCAGCGCGCCGATACAGAGGCCGCCGGCCGCCTTCAGCTGCGCCACCGCAAAGCAATCGGCCGTCGCCGGTGCGTTATCGGCTTCGATCTTCGAACCGGCGAGCGTCGTGACACCTTCGATATCGAACAGGTTCTTCACGGCATAAGGCACGCCTGCCAGGGGCCCGACATCCTCGCCGCGCGCGATCGCCGCATCGACGGCCGCCGCATCGGCCAAAGCGCGCGCTTCGGTCACTTCGGTGAAGGCATTCACCTTGGAATCCAGCGCCTGAACGCGGTCGAGCGTCGCGCGCGCGACTTCGGTCGCCGAGATCGCACCGCTTTTAATCTCGCGGGCGATATCGCCCGCCGATTGGGTGATGATGGACATGGCGCGCACCCTCAGGGCTGGAAAACAAGAGCGGGCTCAACCGTCGCATCGACCGGCCAAGTCAGCACCGGCTCCGCGAAACGGGTGACGAGCACGAAGGCCGCGGTGACGCGGGCAAGCTCGGCCTCGTCAAGGCCCAGCCCCTGCAGATTGGCGGCGGCGCGCACATAAGCCGCGATATCATTGGCCTCATCCATGCCCGGATCTCCTGAAAATCGTCAGGACCAGAGCTTGCCCGAGGCTGACCAGCGCCGCCAGTCATCAGAGCGATGAATTGTCGCTACAGCGAGAACAGCCGCGTCTCTCCACTGCCGAGCGTGACGAAGGCGTCATCCGCCAAGCCTGCGGCAGCCCGCGCCGCCGCCATATCGCGCGGCGGGGCCCCGATCGGCTCATCCGTCAGCTTGAAGGTGCCGAAATGCATGCCGATGGACTGCCGCGCGCCCATGGCGACATGCGCTGCCACGGCCTCCGCCGGGTTGACGTGCACCGCCGCCATGATCTGCCGCGGCTCATAGGCGCCGATGGGAATGAGGGCGAGATCGGGCGAGCCGAGGCGCTGGCCGATCGTCGCCCAATGACGGCCATGGCCGGAATCGCCGGCGAAGAAAATCTGGTGACGGCCGGTCTTGAGCATGAAGCCGCCCCACAGGCTTTGTCCCCGATCCCAGAGCGTGCGAGCGGAGAAATGCCGGGCCGGCGTCACCGTGATGCTGGTGCCATCCGCCAGCCGCGTCTCACCCCACCAGTCCAGCTCAGTAACGCGGTTCAGGCCGACCTTCGCCAGATGCCGGGCATTGCCGAGTGGCGTCACCACAACGGGATCATCCCGCCGGCGAATGGCCCGCAGGCTGGGGAAATCCATGTGGTCGTAGTGGTTATGGGAGAGCAGCAGCAGATCGATCTTGGGCAGATCGCGAAATGCCCGGCCTGGCGGGCGGGCGCGCTTCGGCCCCGCCCAGGAGACGGGGGAGCAGCGGTCGCTGAAGACCGGATCGGTCAGGATCGTCAGGTTCGGCAGGCGGATCAGGAAGCTGCTATGGCCGATGAAGGTGACGGACACCGCCCCCGGCGGCGGCAAACGGTGCGGATCGCCCGCGGGCGCGGGGTCCGGCGGCAGGACGGGCCAGGGCTGCCGATCCTCGCGAAAACGCCAGCGCAGGATGCTGATCAACCCGCCGCGCTTGCGCGGCTTTCCCTTTGGGCCAGCCTCTACCGGGATGGGGACCGGCGGAATATGCGCCGCCTCCATGGCCGGCGGATTGAAGAAGATGGCGCCGTTGAAATGGTCCGAGACAGGATAGGCGGGTGGTTGAGGCAAGAGCCAGAATCTCTCTGCAGTAGCGGTAATCTTCGCATTATGTAGGAGGTCGCAGCGCAGAGGCCATAGCCGCCGGGATGACGGGACGTCGTCTGTCCGATGTTTAACGTGGCGGCGCCTTCTCCCTCCCAGCGGGCTCCCTGCGGGCGACGGCCGTCTCACGCAATCGTCACCAGGCCTGACCAAGCTCCGTGACGAATTGGCAAGGAACCGACTGGCGGTCAGCGCTAGAACGCCAGAACATGCTGTTCATTATGGACAATAAGGCGCTAGCCTTTCAATCGATGCGGGAGAGCCAAGCCCAAGTGTCATCGGACTATGCTGACATTCTAGCCCAGTGCTACCGCCTGTCCCGCCTGGGATTGCTCGACCAGGCGAAATCCTCCGTGTCTATCCTGTTGGATGCGCCCGAGGATGCGGTGCCGAAGCCCATCCTCCTCGACGCCCTCACCCGCCTCATCTGGATCGAGTTTCATCGCGGCCATCACCGGGAAGCAGCCGAGGTCGCAATCACGGCCATCGCCTTAGCCTGCCACTTGCAGGACCCGGCAAGGGAAGCGATCGCCCGCGCCTATCATGCCCGCGTGCTTTGCGAGGGAAATGACATCATCCGGGCCGCCGATGAGGCGACGGCGGCGGTTCGCATTGCGCGCACCACCGAACAGCCGCTTCCTCAATCAATCGCTTTGACGATCCTCGCGATCATCTGCTCGCCGCTCGGCATCAACGATGCCGGCGTAGACCTGGCACGCGAAGCGATAGAACTTGCCGAGCGGTCGGGCGACAGCGAAGCGATCGCTCATGCGCTCATCAACGACGGCTCCATCCATGCCGATTACCTGTATCGCCTCGGGTCCGGAACCGCCGAGGAAAAGCAGGGTTTTCTGACCCACGCGATCCAGCAGACCGAACGCGCCCGCAGGCTCGCCAGCGCCCATGATGACGGGGAGATGTGTCGCCTGGCCGGCTTCAACCTCGTCGAATTCCTTCTGATGGCCGACAGGCGCGAGCAGGCCGAAGCCGTCTTGCGGGATAGCGATCTTCATACCGAGAACGCCAGCCCGCGCGGCGCCATTCACCTGACCCATATCGAAAACCTGCTGCAAATCGCACGCGGCGATATCACCGGCGCCATCGCCTCGCTGCAACGCGCGATCGACGTCTATATCGCCTATCCTTTTATCGAATTGGCGGTATTTTCATCGGGATATCTTGCGCGTGCCTTGGCACAGACTGGCAACTTCGAAAGTGCCTATTACGAGCAGGAGCGCTTTCAGACATTGTCTCGACAGCTTCGTGACCGGCAGGGTGGTGCCCATCTGCGATCCGCGCTTGTCCGCGACCAGGTCAATGAATTGCGTGCTGCCATTTCTATCGAACGCGAGCGCATCAAGGCCCTGGAGAAGGTGCATGCCGACCTGCAAGCCGAGGCTGACCGCCTGTTGCAATCGTCGCTGGAAGACCCGCTGACCGGCACCGGTAATCGCCGCAGGATGACGGCGGTGGTCGCCGAACTCAATGCCAATGCAACGCCCTATGCGATCCTGCTTCTCGATCTGGATCACTTCAAGGCGGTGAACGACCGCTTTTCTCATCTGGTGGGCGACGCCGTCATCAAAACCGTGGCGACGATCCTCCATCGCAATCTGTCAGAGCAAGCGGATCTGGCGGGTGTCGCCATTCGTCTCGGCGGTGAGGAATTTTCCGTGATCCTCGTGACCGTCGACCAGACCGCTGCCAAGGCCTTTTGCGAAAGGATGCGAACCGCGATCGAGCATAACGATTGGGACGGCATCGCGACAGGCCTGCACGTGACGGCGAGCATCGGACTAGCGATGTCGCGGGAAGGTGCGGATGACGCGTCCCGCATGGCGCTTGCGGATGCCAGACTGTACCGCGCCAAGCATCAGGGGCGAAACCGCGTCGTGGCCGATGACGTCACTGTCGGATAGAGGTCTTGATAGAAGCCTGGCTGCCCGCGCCTAGCATAACGGCCGAGAGCGGGGATCGGATATGCCGGACATCACCGGTCATGTCGTTTCCCGCTCGATGATCTGGTAAGGGATCGGATGCTGCTCCGCCGCCAGGCGGGCGCCGGCGCGCATGGCCTCGATCGAACGCCAAAGCAGCGCGCCGGCCGCCATGCCGATGCCCATGGGATCGACGGAAACCGTCGTCAAACGCGGATGACAGCAGCGCGCGACCTCAAAATCGCCGAAACCGGCAATGGCGATCTGCCCCGGAACGGCCCAGCCACGCCGCTGACATTCCGTCATCGCGCCGAAAGCCGAAAGATCCGAGACGCAGACCACGGCATCAACGCCAGGCCAATGCGCCATCATCTGCGTCATGGCGATGCTGCCATGGTCCATGCTGATCGGCGCTTCGCCGAAGGCGATCACGCGGCCCAGGGGCAGGCCAAGCTCGGCCACGGCCGCCTCATACCCCGCACGGCGCGCGGCACCGCGCGTATCGCGCAGGCCGGCGCCCCCCAGGAAGCCGATCTCCCGATAGCCAAGCTGATAGAGCCGATGCACCAGCGCGCGCATGGCCCCCACATTGGAAAACCCGACGACATGCTCGATAGGATCGGTGGGCAGGTCCCAGGTTTCCACCACCGGCACGCCGGCGCCCTGCAACAAGCGGCGCAGCTTGGGTGAGTGGTCACCGCCGGTGACGATGATCCCCTCCGGTCGGCGGCGCAGCATGGCTTCCGCCAGCCGCTCCTCCTTCTCCTGCACATAATCGGTCGCGCCCAGCAGAAGCTGCAAGCCGCTCTGCTCCAGCGCGCGCTCCATACCCCGCGCCGTATCGGAGAAGTTGGAATTGTTGAGCGAGGGAATAAGCGCCGCCACAAAACCTGAGCGTTTGGAGGAGAGCGTGCCGGCCGTCTGGTCCAGCACATAGCCGAGTTCATCGACCGCTTTCAGAATGCGCAGCCGCGTCTTGTCGGAGACCGCGCCATCGGCTTTCAGCGCCCGCGACACGGTCATGGCCGAAACGCCGGCCCGCTTCGCGACATCCGTCATCTTCGGCGCCGCGCGGGGGAGAAGGTGGGACGCGTCCTCCCCCGCGGCCGCCACGTCCTGGTCGTTACCAGCCGTAGGGATGGGCATTGACATAGATGGAATAGAGCGACGTCTGCGCGGTGATATAAAGACGGTTGCGCTTGGCACCGCCGAAGGTGACATTGGCCACCGTCTCACCCACCGGAATGCGACCGATCATTGTGCCGTCAGCCGCGTAGATCGCGACCGCGTCACCGGCCGAGGTCCAGATATTGCCGGCGCGATCGACACGGAAACCGTCATAGAGACCCGCTTCCATCGTCGAGAAGATCCCCTTGCGGCTGACCGAACGACCATCGGCGGCAACCGTATAAGCGACGATCTTGGGCGTGCAGGACGGATCATGCGTCACCCCGGTATCGACGACATAAAGCAGATCCTCCTCGGGTGAGAAGGCAAGCCCATTGGGCCGCAGCAGATCGTTCACCACCATCGTCATCTCGCCCGTCTCGGGATCGAGACGATAGACATCCGCGCTGCCGATTTCGGATTCCGCCGCGTCACCCTCGTATTCGCTATCGATGCCGTAGGTCGGATCGGTGAACCAGATGCTGCCGTCACGCTTGACGACGACGTCATTGGGTGAATTCAGCCGCTTGCCCTGAAAACGATCGACCAGATTCGTCCAGCGCCCATCATGCTCCAACCGGGAGACGCGACGACCGCTATGCTCGCAGGCGATCACGCGTCCCTGCAGATCCAGCGTATGGCCGTTCTGATTGCCGCAGGGCGATTCGAAAATGCTGACGGAACTATCCGTCTCATCAAAGCGCATCAGACGGTTGTTCGGAATATCCGACCAGAGCAGGCTTTTCGCGGCCGGCACATAGACCGGACCTTCCGCCCAGCGCATGCCCGTATGCAGCTTCTCCAGCCTGGCATGGCCGATGATCAGCTGCTTGAAGCGCGGATCGAGAATCTCATAAGTCATCGAACGTCCTCATTATTTTTATGCCCGGCCGCGTTATCTCCGCGGCCGGGGTATGGCGTGTTATTGCACGCCCCAGATGGCCTTGTAATGATCGCGGTAGCCGTTATCCGGGTCGAATGCGTCCTTCGGGCCGCCGTCATAGGCGATGTTCGCCTGGGTCACGACATGGAAGGGCGCGACATAACCCGACCAAGGCTGGCCCGCGAAAGCGCGGTTCATCTCATCCACCAATTGCCAGCCCTGCAGGTTCAGGGGCTCGGCCACCGTCACGGATTGGTACTGACCGGCCCGGATACGCTCATAGGCCGAACGCGAACCGTCACCCGCCGCGACAGATTTCGGATTGCCGGTGCCGTCCACGCCGGCATCCTCCAAGGACGGCCCCATGAAGTCGAAATAGATATCGTTGATGGCCAGGCTGTCCGTCCATTTCGCGCCGAACTTCTGCAGCAGCGACGTCGTCAGCTGCGGCATGCGCGTGGATGTATCGGCAATCGGCGTATCCTCATAGGCCAGAACCTTGCCGCCCATGGCTTTGATGTTTCTCTCCATCTCTTTCGCCTTGGCGACCGCGATCTGATACTGGCCGTCGGTGAAGATGATCACGGCGGGTTTGCCGGCGGCGTCGATATAGGCCCAGTCGGCTGCTGCCTTGGCGACCAGCATGGCGTCGGTCGAGACATTCGCGCGCACATCCGTGCCCGGAATAGGCCCGACCTTCGGTGCCGCATGCCAGGCGACGATGGGAATGCCGGCGGCCTTGGCCGCCTGCAGGCCCGGCCGTTGCTCGATCGGGTCAAACCCTTCCAGCACGATGCCGTCAGGCTTCAACGCCAGCGCCTGACTGAAGGCCGAGGTCCGGCCCGAGACCGTGCCCGCGCCGTCGATCACGCGCACATCCCAGCCGACGGCCTTGGCCGCTTCCTGAAAGCCCTTGGTCGCGCCCAGAATGCCGCCATTCTTCATATCGCCCGCGACGACCACGACATGCTTGCCCTTCTCGGCTTTGGGACCCGTGGTCGGCCCGTCCCACGTCGTCACATGGCTCGCATATTGGGCCAGGAAGGCCTTGGCATCCGCCATGGTATCGGCACGTGCCTGCCCGGCCGCCATCGCCAGCCCCAGAACGATCGCGGCACTTGCCATCAATCTCCGATGCAATGTCATCAACGCACTCCCTTTTTTTTGTTTTTTGTGTTGGGTTGCCAGGTCAGGATTGGGCGGATTTCGGGCGCAGCTTCGCCGCCCCGCGCCGCCTTTGGGCATAGCCCGCGATACCGATCGCGATCAGCAAGGTGACGCCGTTGAACATCGGCTCCACCCAGAAGGAGCCGCCGAATTGCTGGATGCCGGCAATGCCGACGGCCAGGATGGCAACACCGACGATGGTGCCCCAGACATTGACCCGTCCGGGCTTGATGGTCGTCGAGCCCAGAAAGGCGCCAACCAGCGCGGGCAGAAGATATTCCAACCCCACGCTGGCTTGTCCGATCCGCAGCTTGGAAGCCAGCAGCACGCCCGCGACGCCGGTCAGCAGGCCCGAGGCCACGAAGGCGCCGATCGTATAGCGCTGCACCGGAATGCCGTTCAGCGCCGCCGATTTCGGATTGGCACCGATGGCGTAAAGATAACGGCCGATCGGCAGATGTTCGAGCACGAACCACAGAACAAAGGCGAGCGCGAGGACGTAGAAACCGGTAATGGGCAGATGCGCGATCCGCGTCGCGTTCAGCGCCAGGAAGCCGCGCGGCAGCACACCCACCACCTGCTCCCCGCCCGTATGCCACAGCGCCAGGGCGTACAGCACCGTGCCGGTGCCAAGGGTCGCGATGAAGCTGTCGATCCGCGCGATCTCGACCAGCATGCCGTTGAGCAGGCCGACAAAGGCTGAGATCACGACGACGACGAGAACCGCGACAGGCCAGCTGACGCCGTAATTCACCTGCAGGCTGATCGCCAGGATATGCCAAAGCACAATGCCGTAGCCGACCGTCAAGTCGATCTTGCCCGATACCATCGGGATCATCGCCGCCAGCGACAGCAAGGCGATGATGGCCTTATCGGCGATGATGGATCGCAGATTGAGCATGGTCGGGAAAGTATCGGGCAGCAGGATCGAGAAAAGCAGGATGAGCGCCAGCATGAGCAGCGGCAGGCCGTAGACCGGCATCAGCCGCATCGCCTTTTCCCTGAGGCTTGCCCCTGCCAACTCCTTGGCCGTCGGCTCCAGCGCGTCGGAGCGCACGGAATTGATCGCCATGTTTCGTTCCCTTATGCGGCTTCGGATGCGGAGGCAGACGCGATCAATGCCTCCGTCGTCAGCGCGTTGTCCTTAAGTTCAGCGATGATCTGTCCACGATTGAAGACCAGCGCGCGATGGCAGATATGGGCGATCTCCTCGAAATCGGTGGAGACGACAAGCACCGCGAGGCCGGCGTCCAGCGCGCGGGCGATCAGCCGGTAGATTTCCGCCTTGGCGCCGACATCGACGCCGGCGGTCGGGTCCTCCGCGATCAGCAGTTTGCGCCCGGTGGCAAGCCATCGGCCGACGACGACCTTCTGCTGATTGCCGCCCGACAACCCTTCGATGGCAAGATCCGGGTCATTGGGTGAGAGGCCGACCGAGGCGCCGAGGCTGCGCGCGGCGGCCGTCTCCGCGCGGCGCGTCATCGGCTGAAACAGCCCCCTGCCCGCTGCCCCCGGATTGAGAAAAGCGTTTTCACGAATGGAGAGACTGGGCGCGATCGATTCCTCGGCACGATCCCGCGCCATCAGACCGATGCCTGCCTTCAGCGCGGCGCGGGTGGAGGAGAGATCGGGCGGCTGACCGTCGAGCAGGATCTCTCCCCGATGCGGCAGCGTGCCGAACAACGCGCGCCCGACCTCCTCCTGCCCCGCGCCGCGCAGACCGACGAGGCCGAGCAATTCGCCCTCATGCAGATCGAAACTGACAGGACCGGCATTGGGCGTGGTGAGATGCCGGACGGACAGCCGGGTCGGGCCGGGGCGCAAGGGCGCCTTCTCGAACAGGCTGAGGTTGGACCGCCCGACGATCCAGGAGATCAGCTCATCCGACGTTGTTTCGGCAACCGGCTTCTGCCCGATCAAAGCGCCGTCGCGCATGACGACGACATGATCGGCGATACGGAAAATCTCATCCAGCCGGTGGGAGACGTAGATCATGCCGACACCGCGCGCCTTCAGCGTGCGGATGGCGGCGAACAGACGCTCCACCTCATTCGCAGGCAGGCTCGCCGTCGGTTCGTCCAACACCAGAAAGTCGCAATCGACCACCAGCGCGCGGGCAATGGCGACGAGCGATTTCTCGGTCCGGCTGAGGCTATGAACGCGGCTGCCGGGATCGATATCGCACCCGACGCGGGCAAGCGCTTCCGTCGCCCTCTCCTCGGTGCGCCGCCAGTCGATCGCGCCGAACAGCGAGGGTTTTGCGGCAAAGCCTTCCGCCAGGCTCATGTTTTCCGCCACCGTCATCCATTCGATGAGGCCGAGATCCTGATGGATGAAGGCGACCCGATGACCGGTCCCGCCGGCGCTCTGCACGCGATGGCGATAAGGCACATTGTCGATCGAGACAGTGCCCTGATCGGCGCGGACGATGCCGCCGAGGATCTTGATCAGCGTCGATTTGCCGGCGCCATTTTCGCCCAGAAGGGCCACGACCTCGCCCCGCGGCACATCGAAACTCACGCCCTTCAAGGCATGCGTGCCGCCGAAGGTTTTGACGAGACCGTCAAACCTCAGCTTGCCTGCTCCACCCATTGCCGCCTCCTTCGGGGGCTTTTGCCCCTCGTTCTTCGCAAGGCTTCTTTTTATCGACTGACGCCTCTTCTTTACGAAGATGACGCCAGTGTCGCGTTTTAGTCAGGCGTTACTTTAATCGCAGGTTACAGGCTCGCGGTAATGCCGCCATCGACATAGAGAATATGGCCATTGACGAAGCTCGACGCGTCGGATGCCAAAAACACCGCCGCGCCGCCGAGTTCGGCCACTTCACCCCAGCGCCCGGCCGGCGTGCGGGTCGCCAGCCAGCCGGAGAAGGCCGGGTCATCGACCAGCGCCTGGTTCAGTTCCGTTCGGAAATAGCCTGGCCCCAGACCGTTGATCTGCAGACCAAGCTTGCCCCAATCGGTCGCCATGCCCTTGGTCAGCATCTTCACCGCACCCTTGGTCGCGGTATAAGGCGCGATACCCGGACGAGCGAGTTCGCTTTGCACGGAACAGACATTGATGATCTTGCCATGACCGCGCGGGATCATATGACGCGCGACCGCCTGGCCGACAAAGAAGACGCTGTCGAGATTGACGGTCGTGATCTTCACCCAGGCTTCGAGCGGAAATTCATGCAACGGCGTGCGGTGCTGCATGCCGGCATTATTGAACAGGATTTCGATCGGCCCGATCTCGGCCTCGATCCCAGCCACGCCTGCTGTCACGGCGGCCGGGTTGGTCACGTCAAAACCCGCAATCTCAACCTTGAAACCACGACGCTCGGCAAGGTCAGCCTGGGCGCGAATGAGGGCCGCATGGTCACGGCCGTTCAGCACGACATGGGCGCCCGCTTCCGCCAGAGCTTCAGCAATCGCGAAGCCGATGCCTTTGCTGGACCCGGTGATGAGCGCGATACGGCCCGTGAGATCGAACAGTTTCAAGCTTTCCCCCTATCCAGTCGTCACGGCCCGTCTTGCGCGGTGCTTAGGGCCGGAATGTTAGCGATAACCATTTTACTGTCAAGCGAAGCCTGCCGTCCAGGGACCGAACAGCCAATGGCCGCCCCTCTGCACCATCACGCGTTAGTCAGTCTCCCTGCCGCCCCCAGACCTTCTCATATCCAGCGAAATGGGCGAATGTTCAGACTTTCGCCCTTTGCCCGAGTTCAAGATTCCAACCGATGCCGTTCCGACCAGACAACTGTCGCAAAGCCTGGCCCCAGTGAGGTCAGACGCCCGCACCCGGCTGAGAGCCGCGACCGCATCGGCCCATGCCGAGGTTGACCGGATTTTCACGCGTTTCGATCTGACAACCCTGGCCGGCTACAGCGCGTTTCTATCCGCGCACGCCGCCGCTTTGCTGCCGACCGAGGCCTGGCTTGACGCCCATGCGGCAAAAGCGATCACGGACTGGCCGTCCCGCCGGCGCGCGCATTATCTGACGGCCGATCTTGCTGCCTTGGGTGACGTGCCGCCGCCAGTGATGCCATTCGACAGCGCAAGCACCCCGGCCGCCGTCATCGGCGTGCTGTATGTCGTGGAAGGGTCCCGCCTCGGCGGACGGGTCCTCGCGCGCCGGCTGTCGCCTGGCCTGCCGGCGACCTATCTGACGCCGCCGTCAGGCGATGCCCCAAGCTGGCCTTCCTTGCTGCAGCGGCTGGACGATCTGGTGACCGATACGGCGTCGGAGGAGAGCGCGCTGGCCGCAGCCCTTCTGACCTTCGACCGCTTCGCCCGAGCGGGCGAGCTATCAGCCCTGGGATGCACGGCATGAGCGAGACCCAGGTCGACCTGACCAATTGCGACCGCGAGCCGATCCATCTTCTCAGTGCCATCCAGCCCATCGGCTTTTTGCTGTGCATGACGGCCGATTGGCTGGTTGCGCGCGCATCGGACAATGTGATCGAACATCTGGGCCGCGCGGCCGATGATCTGATCGGACTGCCAGCGGCGGATATTTTCGCAGATGAGGCTTTGCACGATCTTCGCAACCGGCTCACCGGCATCCAGGGGCCTGACGCGGTAGAGCGTGTGCTGGGCATTGCCTGCATCGCAAGCAGGCCCGGCGATCTGTATGACTGCGCGCTGCATTTCTCGGGTGAGATGATCGTCATCGAGTTGGAGCATAACCGCCGCGAGGATTATGTTGATGCGGCAAGCACCATCCGCTCGATGATGACGCGGCTGGATCAGCCGACCGACCTGCCCGGCTATTTCAAGGCCGGCGCCCGGCAGTTGCGTGCGCTGACCGGCTTCGATCGCGTCATGGTCTATCGCTTCGACCGCGACGGATCGGGCGAGGTTGTGGGTGAAGCCGCGCGGCATGACATCGGCAGCTTCCTCGGCCTGCACTACCCGGCTTCCGATATTCCGCAGCAGGCGCGCGCCCTGTATCTGCGCACCTCCTTGCGCATCATCGCCGATATCGCGGCGGAGCCGGTGCCCATCCTGCCGGCGCGGGATGCGATGGGCGCGCCGCTGGACCTGTCGCTGTCGGTGCTGCGCTCCGTCTCTCCCATCCATATCGAATATCTCAAGAATATGGGCGTCGGCGCCTCGATGTCGGTCTCGATCATCATCGAAGGCAAGCTATGGGGGCTGTTCGCCTGCCATCATTACTCCGCGCTCTGCCCCTCCTTCCAGAAACGCACCATCGCCGAGCTTTTCGGCCAGATGTTCGCGCTGAAGCTGGAAAGCCGCGACCGTCAGGAAGCGGCGGCCTACGAAAACAACGCCCGCCGGGCGACCGACCGACTGATGGCCTCCGTCGCCAATGATGTCGCCCTGCTCGACAATCCGGAATGGGTGGGGGAGACGCTGCGCGCCATCATCCCCTGCGACGGCATCGGCATCTGGATCGGCGCCAAGGCCGCCTGCGGTGGGTCCGCGCCGCCGCCGGATGCCATTCCGGCGATCGCCCGCCGCTTCAACGCGCTCGCAGCCGGACGTGTCTTCTCGACCGATCATCTCGCCGCCATCGTGCCGGGGGCGGATGCCTATGCCGCTCAGGCGGCCGGCGTTCTCTCCATTCCCATCTCCCGCTCGCCGCGCGATTACGTGATGCTGTTCCGGGAGGAGCGCGTGCGTCAGGCGCGCTGGGCGGGCGACCCGCACAAGCCGGCAAGCTATGGTCCGAACGGCGCCCGGTTGACGCCGCGCGAAAGCTTCGCGGAATGGCGACAGGAAGTGCGCAATCGCAGCGAGCCCTTCAGCGCCGCCGAACAGCGCGTGGCGGAAACGCTGCGCGTGTCGCTGATCGAGGTCGTGCTGCGCCTGTCGGATGCGGCGCAGTCGGAACGGCAGACGGCGGCCGAACGGCAGGAACTGCTGATCGCGGAACTGAACCACCGCGTGCGTAATATCCTGGCGCTGATCCGCGGGCTTGTGCGGCAGTCACGGGATTCAAAGACGCGGGCGGTCGACTACATCGCCCTTCTGGAAGGCCGCATCGAAGCGCTGGCCCGAGCGCATGACCAGATCACGCAGGACAATTGGGCTCCGGCGCTGCTGCGCGCGCTGATCGAAACCGAAGCCGCCGCCTATCTCGGCGGCAGGCGTCAGCGACTGGAGATTGAGGGCGAGGCCGTGCTGCTGGAACCCTCCGCCTTCTCCACCATGGCGCTTGTCATCCATGAGCTGATGACGAATTCGGCGAAATACGGCGGCTTGTCCGATAGCGGTGGCGTGCGGGTGACATGGTCGCGCGACGCGCTGGGCGACCTCACCATCGATTGGCGGGAATTCGGCGGTCCCATCGTCAAGCCGCCGCTGCGCCATGGCTTCGGCACGACCATCATACAGCGGTCTGTGCCTTATGACCTGAAGGGCAAGGCCGAGGTCTGGTACAAACCTGCCGGGTTCGAGGCGCAATTCGTGATCCCGGCGCGCTATGTGCGGCAGGCCGCCATGACCGGCCAAATTGGCGACGCGGCATCGCAACCCGGATCGGCGCAAGGCGGCGAGGCCAAGCTCAGCGGCAAGGTTCTGCTCGTCGAAGACAGCCTCATCATCGCCATGGATGCCGAAGACATCCTGATGGAACTGGGCGCCACCGAAGTGCTGACGGTCTCGACCGTCGCCCAGGCCTTGGCTCTGCTGGAGCGGGAGCGGCCCAGCGTCGCCGTGCTCGACGTCAATCTGGGCGAGGAGAACAGCTTCCCCGTCGCGGACGCGCTGAAGGCCGCCGGCATTCGCTACGTCTTCGCAACCGGTTATGGCGATCAGCTGCGGCTGCCCGAAGCCCATGCCGGCACGCCGACCGTCAAGAAACCTTATACGGCCGCGAGCCTTGGCCGCCTGCTGGAAGGCGGCTGAGGCTGGCGAGGCGCGGCCGGCGAGGCGCGGCCGGCGGAGGATGTGCAGCCTATGGCCTTGTGGTTGTGCCACCAGACCCGGCAACCGACGCAGCCCTGCCAAACTTGCCGAGATGCAGTGCAGCAAGCTCTCACGCATTGCCGGAAGACATGCCTATAAATGTCATGATGGTTGAAGCGCCGCTATCGATTCCCGAGTCTCGTCCCCTTCGCGTCGTCGGCGATGTCCATGGCGATGTGAGTGCCTTTGCCTATGCCACCGATACCGACCGGTTCCTGATTCAGCTGGGCGATCTTGTCGATTACGGGCCGGATAGCGCCGGCGTCCTGCGCCGGATGTTCGACCTGATCGATCAGGGTCGCGGCCTGTTCCTGCTTGGCAATCACGACCTCAAGCTCGCCCGTTTTCTGCTCGGGCAGAAGGTGCGCAGCAATGCCGAGCTGATCGCGACACGCAAGCAGATGGACGATGCCTTGCGCGAGCGGTTTCTGGCCGAGGTCGCGCGTGCGCCGCTTTGGCTGCAGGACGGGCCGCGTCTCTTCATCCATGCCGGCTTCCACACCGACATGCTGCTGGGTCCCTCGCCGCAGATGGAAATCGGCCGTGCCGTGGGCGTCAATGCCCGCGCCCTCTTCGGCGAGCCCACGGGGATGACGCAGATGGACGGCTTCCCCGAACGCAGCCTGCGTTGGGTGCATCGCATTCCGCCGGGGGTCACGGTCTATGTCGGCCATGACCGGCGCAGTCAGGACGGACGGCCGCTGGAACAATGGTCACGGGCCGGCGGACGCGCGATCTTTCTGGATACCGGCGCCGGCAAGGGCGGCCATCTGTCCTGGATCGATCTGCCGCCGCTGGAAAGCGACATGAGGGTGCCCGCAAGCTTCCGCTGACCGGCTGAGAAATCAGCCCCGGCTGGACGGAACCCGCTTGCGGGACTTGAAGGCAGCGACCATGCGCGCGGTGTCGGCCTCGCTCGGCAGCTTGCGCGCCGTGGCGGCGGAGGGTTTGCGACCGGCCGCTGACTTCGTCTTATCGCCGGTCTCCGCCTTGGCGGCCGGAACCGAACCCGTCAGCAAATTCCGGGGAATCTCGGCAATGAAGCGCGACGGATTGCTCTTCCATTGCCGCCGGCGATGCACATAGCTCAAGCGCAGCGTGTAACGCGCGCGGGTAAGGCCGACGTAGAATAGCCGCCGTTCTTCCGGCAGCGTGCCTTGCTGTTCGGCCTTGCGGCTGGGGAAAATCCCCTCCTCCAGCCCGGCCATGAAGACATGGTCGAATTCCAGCCCCTTGGCGCGATGCAGCGTCATGACCTGGATGCTGTCCGGCCCTTCCGGCTCCACGTCCAGCGCGCCGAGTGCGGAGGCTTCCGCAAAATCATGGACCGAACCGAGGCGATCGGCACGACCGAGCAGCGCCTGCCATGACCGGCGCAAGGGCGCGCTGTCGCTCAAAGCATCGGCAAGCCCGCTGAGATCGGCCGCGATCTGCAGGGCTTCCGAGGATTTGGTGCGCCTAGCCATGATCCGTTCCTGGATGAGGCGCGCGACGTCCAGCACGGCGGCAAAAGCCTTGCGCTCCGGTTCGCTGATCGGGGCGGTCGGCACAGCATCGGCGAAGGCGATCTCACCCTCCGTCGCATGCTGGCGGAGACGCGCGAAAGCCTGCCCCGTCACCGGCCGGCGCGGCAATACGCAGGCGCGGCGGAAAGCGTCATCGGCCGCCGCGTCCCAGCGCTCACCATGATCCATATCGGCATCCCGGCTGAGGGACAGGCGTAGCCAAGCGATGACGGCCAGCACTTCGCGCGGCAGATCGGCCTCGCGGTCGCTGACCATCTGGGCCGGCACGCCGGCCTCGCGCAGCGCGTCCATGATCGGCTCGGAGACAAAACCGGCGCGCACCAGGACAGCACATTCGCGCAGGGGCTGGTCCGGCGACTGCTGGCGCAGCCCGCGGATCCAGGAGATGACGGCCCGCCCCTCCTCCTCCGCTGTTTCCACGCCATAGAGCGCGATGGCGGCACCCGCGACGCCCAAAGGGGCTGCCGAATGCAGCGTCTTGCGCATCGCTTCCGGGTCCTTGGCGGCGATGGCATTGGCGGCGGCCAGAATGGTGCGGGTGGAGCGGTAATTGGTCTCCAGCTTGATCGCCTGGCGCGCTTTCGGAAAATCCTGCCCGAAGCGGCGGATATGGGCGATCTCCGCCCCGCGCCAGCCGTAGATGGACTGGCAGTCGTCGCCGACCGCGAAGACCCGGCCATGGCCGGAGGCCAGCAAGCGCAACAGCCGATGCTGAGCGGCATTGGTATCCTGATATTCATCGACCAGGATTTCGCTCCAACGCGCCGACCAGCGGGCGGCGAGCGCTGGATCCTGTTCCATCGCCTCGGCCGGCACGACGAGCAGATCGTCGAAATCCAGCACGCGCTGGCGGCGGAGCTCGGCGATATAGGCCGGCAGGACGGTCATCGCCTGGTCCAGCACTTCACCCTCGAACCGCGTCAGCGCCGGGGTCTTGGGCGGGCGGCCCTTGGGTTTCACGCCGTAATTGCGCAGGAGGGAGACAGCCTCCTGCACCATCGCCATTTCCTTGACGTCCTTGATACCCGTCAATTGCCCGACCAGGGCGCGAGACCGCGGCGGGTCCAGAATCGTGAAGCCGCGCGGCGCGGCCTCGACCGCCGCGCCGGCATCCTCGGTCAATAGCCGCGCCATGCAGGCGTGGAAGGTGCCGACCCAATGCGGCGCGCGGGGGCCGAGCTTCATGGCCATGCGGGCGCGCATTTCGGCGGCGGCGCGATTGGTAAAGGTGATGCAGAGCAACCGCTCCGGCGGCTCGTCGCGCTGCAGGATGAGGTCGATCGCACGGCGGGCCAGGGTTTCCGTCTTACCGGAGCCGGCGCCGGCAAGGACGAGTTGGGGCGCCGGGGCAATGGCGGCCGCGCGTTGCGACTCGTTCAGCCCCTCCAGATGATCCGACATGGGCGCGCTGGTATCATGGGGGACCGTGGAAGTCAGGGGCAGTTCGCGGCGAGCAGTGTCGCGCCTGCGGGCGGCGGTTGAATGGCGCGACCCAAAAACGGTGCGAGCGCGTCGGCGACTCGGATGGAATGCCGCATCTGACATTCCGTCATCAGATGATCCTGGGCGTCGAAGAAATCCGCGCGGGGATAACGGCCTTCGCCCGCCAATGGCAGGAAGCGCGCGCCTTCGGCTGTGTAGATGGCCGCCAGCGTCGCGCCGAGTGCCGGTTCCGACGGGTTGTCCGCGAATTCTGTCGGGAAGCCGCCGATGACCTGCACGCCATGCCGCCGCGCCCAGTGCAGAAACGCGGCGATTTCCTGACGTCCATAGCCGTCGCGGATCACGGCGGGTGACGGATCCTGGCGATGAAGGCTGGCCAGAAAGACGCGATTCGCCCTCGCCTTCAGCAGACTATGGCCGATGCCGTCGCCCTGGCCGTTGATGTCGCTGAAAGCGGGATTCGCGAGATCAGGGCGAAAAGCGACCGCCGCCTGCTCGACCACGGACGCCACCGCATCTGACATCGTGCCGGAAAACAAGGCGGGCAGCACCCGGCCAATCCCGAGATGGACGAGCAGAAAGCGATCCTGTTGCAGCACCAGCGCGGCGTCCGGTCCGGTTCGCGCCGCACCAAGCGGCCGGGCATATTGCTCCAGCTCCATCGGCAGATAGAGATTGTCGCCGGGGCGCAGGACCGGCTTCCAGAGCGCGAACTGATAGTCGAGCCCGAGGCCCAGCGCGACGCCGCCATTGACGCAAGGCAGCGCCAGCATGGCGCCGATGGTGGCGCAGGAATGGGAAAACAGCGCGTTCGATCCGGCCAGGATGATCAGCCTTGGCGGCGGCATCGCACTCGCCGCCGCAATTTTCCGCTCTAAAGTCTCTCGCAACGTTCCCAAGCTCAGCGGCCGGTCGAGCAAGACCGAAAAGGCGGCGACATAAAGCAGCACCGAGGCCAAAAGCAGTCCGACCAAGCGCCAGACCCGTCGCACCGCGCCTCAGAACCTGAAATACAGGAAGGGCTGAGCGATCCCGGCAAAGAACAGCGCCTGGATCATGAGGCCAAAGCTGGCGAGCAGGCCGGCCCCCCGCCACCGCGCGGAGGCCTGCGCCACATTGGGCAGCGCCAGCACGATGAACCAGCCGAGCGCCAGCAGCGCGATCGCCTCCGGCAGGCTGAGCGTGCGCGCGTCACCCAAAGCCGGCAGAACCGGCACGGCGCGGGCGATCCACCCCAATGGCGGTGCCAGCGCGATCAAGGCGGTCGGGAGCGCAAAACCGTTCAGCCCGATTAATCCGCGCAGCATGGAAACGCTCGCTTCCATACTCGGTGCGCGAAATGGCACCCAGGCGAACAGCACGGCGAGCAGGGTCAAACCCTGCGCGAAGGGCCGGGGCAATCGCAGCCAGCGCGGCGCCGCGCGATCCCATATATGGTTGATGATGAGATAGAGCCCGTGCAGCCCGCCCCACAGCAGGAATCGCCAGGCCGCCCCATGCCATAGCCCGCCGAGCAGCATGGTCAGCATGAGGTTCAGATACCGTCGCGCCTCGCCGTGGCGGTTGCCACCGAGCGGAACGTAGAGAAAATCGCGCAGGAAGCGGCTGAGCGTCATATTCCAGCGCCGCCAGAAATCCCGGATCGACATTGCCTTGTAGGGGCTGTCGAAATTCTCCGGAAAGCGGATGCCGAACAGGCGCGCGAGACCCACGGCAATATCGGAATAGCCGGAAAAATCGAAATAGACCTGCAATGCGAAGGCGAGGATTGCGACCCAGGCTTCGATCAGCGTCAGCGCCATGCCGTGATCGGCCGCCGCAAAGCCGCGATTGGCCAGCGGCGCGAAACTATCCGCCAGCACCAGCTTTTTGGCGAGGCCGAGCAGGATGCGGGTCAACCCTTCGGCCAGATCCTGCGCCTGCAAGGCTGTCTGCGGGGCGCGCGCGATCTGCGGGATGATTTCGGACGGCCGGACCAGCGGCCCGGCCAGCAGATGGGCGAAAAAGCCGACGCAATTGGCATAGCCGAGAAAATCCCGGACCGTGCGGCGTGACCGCCGTGTGCGGGCGTCGCTCAACATCATAAGCTGCTGATATGTATTTTCAGCCTATATCAATTACTTAGATGTCTTTTTTGCTCTTTTCGTGAAATTGTTTTCAAGCCTCAAAACAGCTGCTTTCGCGAGACGTTCTTGGTCTGCCGACTTGGTGTAAAGCTGCACCATGCTCAAGCTCTTGTGGCCGGTGATAGCGGCGATTTCATGGGTCGAGCACCCCGCCTGGGCAAGTCGGGCCGAGGCCAGTTTGCGGAGCCCGTGGACATTCAGACCCTTGGGCAGTCCGAGCTTCTGCAGCTCGGTCGCCATCTCGCGCGAGAGATAGAGCGGTATCCATGGACGCCCCAACTTCGTCGTCAAGATCGTCACGGCTTTGCGGTTCTTGGTCCAGATTTCCAGTTCCCGGCGAAGCTCGACGTGCACCGGAATGACGAGCGGCGGGTCACCGGGCTTGCTCGTCTTCTGTGGCCGGATACGCAGGACGCCGTCTTGGTAGGTTGACCAAGGCATGGCCGCCAGATCGCCGCGGCGCTGGCCTGTATACATGCCCAGGATAACCACCCGGCGCAGATATTCAGGAAGCCCCTTGAGAGCGATTTCGGCCTGCTCATCGGTCCAAGCCGGAAGGTGGCCGCCCGGAAGATTCTTGAGCTTGGTCGCCGGGGAATATTCAATCCACTCGCGATCGACCGCCCAAGACAGAAGCGTGCTCGCCACCCTTATAAAGAGCGTCGCCGCAGCCGGCCCCTTCGTGGCGATAATGGCATCCCGCGTCGCCAGGATGTCCCGACGCCGGATAGCCTTCACTGGCGCATGGTGGCTATCCTGAAAATGCCCCAGAGCACGGAGATAGTTTTCCTTGCTGTTCTTGGCCAGCCGGGTGAATTCGGGGCTGATCTGATACGCAGCGATCAGCGCGCCGATCGATCCCTCGTCATAGAAGGCCTCTTTCGGCTGAGGCTTCCGGTCATAATAGTAGGTTTTGACCCTACCATCAGCGAGCCGTCTTTTGACGGCGCGCTTGGTGTCTTGCGAGGATGGCATTGGCGAGCCCTGACGGCATGACGACATTACGTTTTCTAGACACTTGCGTCACACCCATGGACGCGTCCAGCTCATCTACATCCCAGCGGGGGGATTTAGGACCAAAGCGGTAGGAGGGCTCGGGAAGCTTACCGTCCCTGACATATCGAGACAGCTGATCGACCCTTAGCCCCATCCGCTTAGCCGTCTCGGCGGCATTGAGCCATTTCTCGTCAGCCATCCCCGACTCCACATTGCGGCATCCCGTCGCCCTGGTGCCCATAGGCACGGTAATGCGTCATGCTGCTTTCTCCCGCGCCATATCCGCGGTCTTCAATTCCCAAAACTGACGCTGCATCTCGTCAGCGCGCTTCCTTTCGCGATCGATGGCGCGGATCAGATTGGCGTTCTGAGCGTCAGCAGATCGAAGGCGCGCATTCAGCCGCTCAGGATTACCGACACGATGAAGGAGATTGGCGAGCAGAAGGGTCTCGCTGAAGCTATCATGCCAACAGCTGAATGCCCCAGGCTCGCGGATCGACAGAGCCGCACCGGATGCGATCTGAATTCGATTTCGCTCACCCACATAAATTAAGCCCCAGCCGGACGGGACTTCATCGGCCGACAGCATGCCTTCCGGAACCATGAAATACCGGAAGCGGCCCATGCCGGCGCCTTGCGTGCGGTGCGGCTTTTTCTGGTCGGCCAGGAAGTCTGATCGTGACACCTTGCATTCGACAACCGTCGATCCGCCGCCATCGCGCAGCTCGGAAACACGAAAGCCGATCGCGTCAGGGCTCTCGCCTGCCATGAAGCTCGTCCGTGTTTCGGGAAACGCAATCTGGCAGCCATGACCGCCAGCAGAGAATGACCGCTTGAGCCAGCTGCAGGCTAGGATGCAGAGGTCTGTATGGGAAAGCGACATCACCCCTCCCCGCCGTCGCGGCCGAGGGCGCGCTCTGCATCAATGATGGCGCGGAACTGGTCTTCGTCACCGGGAAAGCGCGGAGAGCTATAGTCGATCGTGATCTTAACTGTAGGCAGCTTGACGCCTCGGATGAGGTTGAAGAAGTGAAACAGCAGCCACCGAAACCGCGCTGCGTCTTCCCCATCCTCCCCCACCACCGACCTTGCGGATAGGGCAGCGCGCGTGTTCCATTTTTTGATGCAATCTAGACGATCGCTTGCAAAGGAAACCCTCGCCCCTATGCAGTCATTCCGTGGATGCGCCGTGTGATGGATATCGTGATCGGTTTCTAATTGGCATCCGCAAAACGGACACGGCAGTAAAGCCATCTCATTGCTGGCTTGCATGGTCATTTATCCTCGGATGGCGTGAGGGCGGATTGCGCAAGAGCCAATTGAACTGACAGCCGCTCAATCTCCCCGACCATCTCTCGCAACTCATCTTCTTGCCTGCGCGCAAGTGCATATTGCGCGTGTAGCAGCTCATGGGCTGCGTCGCTCTGTTCCCGCCAGCGCTTAGCGGCAGCCTCATATTGATTGCGTTCACCTGCCAAAGTCAGTGCTTTCTTTCGGCAGTCGGCCAGTGCCTGCGCATCGCTCACGGCTTTTCTCTTCTAAGGCGCCGACGCATATACTGGCCGCCATATGTCCCAATGAATAGGCCGCTGACTGTGGTTATTGGAATGACAAACAGACTTTCCCGGTGGAGATGCATAGCCGCAGGCAGCATCAGGGATAGCATCATGAGGCCTGCGCAATTGAACCCATGGCACCACTCGTGAGAAAATGGCTTAATCTCTTCTTCATTTTTGCTCATGACTCTGCTCCCGTAATGATGGGATGTAGCAATCTACACCGGGCTCTATTATCGGTCCACAGGGCGGTTCGGAAGGGGTGACGTCTGTGCTAACAACGGGACCCCAGTAGGTTGGGGTATTCCCGTAAAGCTCATTGAGCGGTTCTCCGTCGTCTCCAATAAATTTCACCTTATCAACGTGGATAACCAGGGCGTCGACTATGGAAATAAGAGTCGCCATGTCTTTATCGAATTGCATCCCCATTTCGCGATACGGATTAGGGGAATACGGCTCGGCCATGGCTTTCGAGAGGTCGTAAATCTTCTCCAGAGCCTCCAAGCGGGATTTGTTGATTGTAACCGTCCCATCATCCTGAAGGGTGATGACATCGAAAGACTTTGACACATCCGTCATCTCTATCGATGATGTTGTGTCTTTAAATTCGGTTATATCAAAAGCAATGGGGCCGCTCAAATAAGAATGCCCGTTGATAATGATCATGTCTGTAAACCTCCTTTGTAGCGGACGGAATGCGCCGAAAGTGTTGAAGCGTAGACTATTGAATCTCTAGCCGGTCTATCTCTTGAATCTTCCTCGACCGCCGTCTAAGGCTTTTCTCCTCGGACTAGGGCATCTATGGCTTTAATGCAGGAATCCGCACCGTCTCTCGCGGCGTTATTTTGGACCATTCCACAGATAGAGGCGGCCTCAATACAAGCTGCCCGTGCTTCCGCCAGACCCGCGGCATATCCGACTGCGCGGGCGGTGGCGATGAACGCGGAAAGTTCTTGCTCTGTGATAAGCGCCATCTCGGGATAGTCAGCCGGCGATGTCCGGCCATCTCTTTCGACAAGTTCTTGCCATGCCTCCCGTGCGCCATCGGGTTCGGGTGCAGCGAAGCGGGCATGATCGCGGGGTATTCCCTGAACCATCTTGAAAAGATGGCATGTCCAGGCGCTCAATTGGTTGTGATATCTCGCCCACGCAGCGCCCCGCGCGCCATTCCCAGAGAACAGTTCGTAAGGCACATCCTTATCAGAATATAAAAGAATGAATGCCTCATCTTCGCGCGCGTCTGGGTCAAATTTTAACGCGCCGTGGCCCTCACATGGGGTGCCGGCCTCGGGTGCAGCGGCGCGGGCGTTCCAAGCGGCGAACGCTGAAGCAAGCTTAGCCACATCAGACCGTAACGGAGCGTTAGGCCGAATTCCGAACTTGATCCCGGCGAAGTATTTTCCCCTATAGATCGAGAGGAACCCTTCTACTGCTCGGGCCAGCGCCTTGTCGGTCTGGTCGGTCATTGCGAGGTCTCTTTATTTGCTGCATGAACTGCCGCGTCATAAGCGCGCAACTGAAATTGCTGCTCTCGCTTGCAAATATCGATAATTTTCTGTGCCGTCTTTTGCGCCGTTTGGGATTTTTCAAGCCCGTAGATATGGCCGCCTTCAAGAATCGTCACGATTGAGGCGAAGGTATTTAGATTGCTGTGGGCTCTAGCGGCTTCATTGATAGGAGTCCTGCTCATCACTCCCCCTCAGTCGCGGCGACGGTGGGGAGGGGCATTGCTTCGATTGCGGCGCTGCCTCTTTCTGCATCTTGCAGGACCAGTTGATATTTCTGTCGTGAGATTACGCGTGGGAATTGCTGGCATGCGAAGTCAAATGCTTCCTTTGCCTTGGGCCAATCGAAGCCGCGCACATAGAAGCCCGAATTGGAATTGCCGCGCTTATCGATCGACCGGTCCCACCAGAAGAACGCATACCAAAGATCCTGGGCTTTGACCGACTTCCCACCGCAAGTCCACCAAACACGCCCATCAGGGATATCTTTATGATTGCCGTTCTTGAGCAAGCCAGTATCCATCAATGCCGTCGTCCACGGCATTCCTGTGAGCGGATCATATAACTTTGACCCGCCAACCCGATGCAGATAATGACCGGAATCATACCAGCATCCGAAATACAAAGCTTCCACCAGCTTTGCGCGCGCCTCTGCGTCACTCATGGGGCGTCTCCTGTTGGTTCAGGGAACTCCTCAACGAGTTTGGCTTGGTTTTCGGCGTTAAGTTTTTGTCTCCGCTGGCCGTAATCCCAACCGATCTGATCAAGGCCCTTAGAGACAATTGTTACGCCATTGAGAAGCAATTTATCCGGCAATGGCGCATGTCCTCCAGCGCTTCCGACAATGCGCGAGACATTATCTAAAATGTCCAACCAAGCCCATTCAGGTTTAATGTTTTCAGCACGGCCTGATGTGTCGATGACGACGTAATGTTTGCCTTTACTCATGGGGCTTCTCCTGGGCGAGTGCAGCGCGATAGTTCTGAATCAAGAGCATTGACGCCCCAATCTTGGCGAAGAACGATCCCTCGCCGCGCAGAATCTCATCTATGCTGGCGAGAGTTCCATCTGCGCGTTGCATACTCGCCGGCATCTGTTCCGCGCACTTCTCGGCTGCGATTGTGGGAAACTTCCGCATGATGTCATGCGCAATGTTGCGGGCCAGCCGAGACGTATTGTCATCGCCGCTGGTGATGCCTGCGTGAATGACCGCGCTTAGAGTCTTATGTAGTTCAAAAGTTGATAGCGCTGTCTCGCGCGCCTCTGCGGGATCAGGACTGGGCATCGGATGAGCCTCCTGCGAGGGGGCCAAGCGACAGCATGACAAAGCCAGGACGCAGCCAAGGACCATCGGTGTCGCGTAGAATGTGGGTGATGCGTCGAACCGTATAAAGGCCTGTGAACTTCTCCCCATCCCATTCCATTAGAGACAGGCAATTGCCAACCCTATAGTCCCGGTCATTGAAGCGTGCCTCTGCCGTCTTCGTTCCCTCTAGGATCGGAGCGAAGAACTGTGGTGCGCATTTGACAACGTGCGTTACCGCCTCTGCGGCCGAGGGCGTAGTCATCACCATGACTGATCCTTCACGCGCTCATTGACCGCCCATCCCACGATGCTGGAATAGTGCGCGTTGAAGTAACCCTTCAGATCGTCGCCAAGAGATTTCTTCGCGGCAGGCGGAATGGGCTGCTCACACATTCTGGATTTGCCTTCGGCATAGACGAGGTAACGTCCATCGCCTCCAGAAAGGGGCCGCTGAACCTTTACGATTGTCATGCTTGCGTCTCCTTGAGCGCCTTATAGCAGCGGATCATCTCAATGAGATCACCCGCTGCCATAGCCCTAGCGGCATCATCCAGATCCTTGCGGATCATCGTCACCCCGAAAATCCCGACAGGGCCGAGTTCGACGTAATGCGGAAGAACATGATCTCTTACCCGCGTCATTTCTCTGGGCAACGCATCTCCAAGACTTCCACTTTCCTGCCTCGCGGCGTCCTGCGCGGTCATGCTGCTTCCGATGTGTGAACAACGCCTCCCTGAAGTGCTGGGCCATTCCCGAACGGATCGGAGGCATCGCCGGATTGGCTGTTCTCCCGCTCCCCAGCAGCCAACCGTGTGGCTTCGTCGTCTGCTGCCTTTGCAACTGACTGATAATTGTCGAGTTTCGGCTTCAGGAAGTCGCGCTCGTCTTGCTTCAATGCCTTCCAGAAATTACGAAACTGGTCGGTGCCATACTGCGCGACTTCATCAGCCTTGAGCGCTAGCGCCCGCTGATGCGAAGACGCCGCATCCTGTCCACCGATCCAGTCGATGAGCCGCTTGCCCATGGCCTCGTCCATCTTGGTGCCGGCGGCGAAGATCGGACGCAATGAGCCGGGGCACTTTCCGCCCCACTGCTTATCGACGGTGAACTCGCCATCGCCCAGCATCATCGCCATGATCGTCATGTCATAGCGAAGTGATTTTTCCTGAATGGGAACAACGGGGCCGACGACATACTTCTTCTTTCCGTCAATGTTCTCCTCGATCATTGGCTGCTTGGCGCGCGAGCACAGGATCAGGTGCAAACCGCAGCCGAGCCATTGGCGCGTGAGCTTGCCCAGACGCCGCTTCGGCTTGGCCCACTTAGCCATGTCGTTCTTCTCAGTGGCGTTCTCGACCATGTCGAGGATGCCGCCCTCGGCAAACCAGGCATGGCTTACGCTGTCCACCACCAGAGTGGTGACGCCGGCCGCGACGAAGTCCTGCAGCGCCTCCATATAGCGCTCAGGCGTGAACGGCGCCGTCAGGGAGCCGTACATGTAGCCGCCCTCGATGACATCGACATAGGCGCGGCCGCGCTCGCCGCCCTCGGTATCCAGAAGCCCGCGTTTCCGAGGATCGGGCTCGATGCCGGCCGCCAGCTTCAGCGCCGAATAGGTCTTGCCGGTCTCGGATAGGCCGAACAGGCTGATGAGTAGCTTCATGCCCTGCCGCGTGGCGGGCGCGATCTGAACGATCGGCATCAGGAATTCCTCGTCTCGATTTGAATGTGAGCCCAGGTTGGGAGGCCGACGCGGAACGCGAGGTCGCGGGTCCGATCGGTATTATGCCGGTAGCCGTACCAGTCGCCCGTTCGCAGGCATTGTTCAAAAATCTCACCGGCCAGCGTGTTCTCGTATTGACCGGCGTCCAGCGCTTGCTCGTCCAGTTCCACGATACTGGTCAGGTAGGGCGCCTTCGGCTCCTGATTGGCGAACCAATAGTGCTCGGGCTTCTTGCCGAGCAGGATTGTCGCGCCTTCCAGATACCAGGCCGCCCGGCGGTGGTAGCCCATATCAAACGCATGCTTGCCGAACTTCTCCGGGTCAGCGCTAGACGTGGCCTTGTAGTCATTCAGGTGCCGTCCGCTATCAGCGATGAAGTCAGGACGTGCCCGGCACCAGAAGCCCCAGAGAGGATGCTTCCAGAACATCGCCATTTCCGTGCGGCCATTGGAGAATGCCTGCCGGGTGAACTCGTTCGCCATGAAGGCATCGCGAGCCGCTTCGATCTTGTCCATATGCTTGGCCAGGATCGGTGTCTTGCCGATAGCCAGGGCATTATCCCGCGACATCTTCGCTTCGTTCTTGCGATAGTCGTCATATTCCAGAACGGCGACCTTCTGACTGAACAGATCGGGCTCAAGGAAAATGACGTGCGCGACGGTGCCGATGCTGAACTTTTCTTGCCCATCGGGCTCCTCCCAATCGGGGTTGAGTCTGGGCGAGTTATGCCAGCATAGCTTCGGCGCCTTGATGATCTCGTTGATCATGCCGGCCGACAGCGAAGGCGTTTCGCAAGGGTCAGCGTGGTAAGTCTCTGCGTCCATCTCATAGACACCGGGGATGGAGATTGTCGGTGGCGCGAGCTTGTTCATCAGTATGAAATCCTCACGTTCGCGACTTCGCCCTTAGCGATTGCGGTAACGATCAGCTTCGCCTGCTCCTCGGTAATCCCAGCCTTGATGACGAGCGCGCTGGCAGCTTGGAAGTTGATCCGGCCGCGATGCTCCCGGTCCCGTTCGCGTGCCGCCGCTGCATCCTGCTCAGCCTTCAGCACCGCAGCCGCTCTGGCACGCTCAGCCTCGACGGCCTTCTCCCGGTCGCGCTCAGCTTGGGCATCGGCCGCTAGCTTTTGTTTCGTAGCCCGCTCGGCATCAGCGCCCTCAACAATATGTAGGCGCCTAGCAATATCCTGACGGCCTGACATAATGGTTTGGGAAGCCTCATCGGAGAATTCCTCCCAATTCCTGGAAAGCTCGTGCATTCCCTCGAAGATTGTCGAGATATGCTTGATCATGTCGCTGCCGTTCATCGGCGACACGGCATCTGAGATTACGCCTCTAATGGATTGAAGGGCGAACTTATGGCCTTTAATGCGGTCAGCCTCGGCCTTCTCAACCAAAGCGGCGGCCTTGCGTTCGGCTTCGGCAGCACGTTCAGCAGCGATCCGGTTCAGCTCTTCCAGCGCGTCGATCTCAGCCTGGGCAGCCTCTTCCGCCTCCCGGCGCGCATCCTCGGCGTCCTTGCGCTCCTGCTCGACCCGCTGACGCTCGGCCGCTGCAGCCTCAGCCGCGCGACGCTCTGCGGCTAGCCGAGCTTCCTCCGCAGCTTCGGCGGCGATACGGGCTTCCCTCTCACGCTGCTGGCGCGCGGCTTCCTGGCGGGCGGCCTCTTCGGCTTCCAGCCGCAGCCGCTCGGCCTCTGCCGTCGCTTCTTCGCGGGCAACCGCCTGGGCCAGCAGGTTCGTCAGCTTGAAGCCGACCTCGGCATGCAGCTCATTGGCGCGCTGCGCGAACTCGGCCCAGTCGCGGCCATCTTCGTGCAGGTCTAGCCGCTCAAGGCTTTCGCGGACCTGCTCAGGCGTTGGTTCGGCGGGCAACAGCGTGGCCAGGGCGGACATGGCAGTCAGTGCGTCCTCGTGGCCCTTGATGCGGACAATTTCCTTGGCCTCCCATGCCGTCAGTTCGGACAGCACTTCTTCCTTCAGGGCATCGCAGCGTTCGCGGATGACGCGGCGCTCGGCGTCGACCTTGTTGATCTCGGCGCGCTTGGTCTCATTCAGCCCCTTACCCATCTCATCCAGAGCGGTTTTTGACCTGGCTACCTTATGGGCAAGTTGTCTAACGGCTTTCCTGCCCTTCTCGGTCGAGATGTCGCGCTTGATGCCGCGCACCTCGGTTTCCATCCGCGTCAGCAGACTTTCGACCCCACCGTTGCCGAACAATGTTACGGCGGTGACGGGTTGCCCGGCGACGACAAGCGCGCCGGCATCCGGCCGCTCTATGGTCTCACTCATAGCGAGCCTCCATTCTGTTGCGTTCTTCGCGCATGGCCTCGTGTCGATCGGCCATGATGTTGATCTGTTTCTGTCCGGCGACGCGGCGTTTCCGTGATAGCGAGCGCATCAGTTTGTCTTCAGCGCGCTCAAGCTTCGCCAGTAGCGCCGCCATGTCGCGGGCCAACAGCGCATCCGCCGCCGGCTGCCGGTATGACGTGGCCGGGGTTGTGGTTAGGGACATCACGCCACCTCCCTGATCTCTCTAGCGCGCTCGGCCGTATCGTCGGCGCGCACAATGAAGCCGTGAGCGCGAAGACCGGCCGCCTGAAGGTCGAGTGACGATGCAAATTTCATCAGTGCCAGAGCCCGGCTGTTCGCATCGGCGCGGAATGGTCGCGGCGGCTTAGGGATTGCAATGTCACTCACCGCCCCGCTCCCTGAAACTTGCCGATCGTCGTTACATACGCGTCACACGCAGGGTCTTCTGTGACGGCGATTGCCGCGAGGGCGGCGAACAGGCCGAGGACAAGGGCGACGA
Organism: Acidisoma cellulosilyticum; assembly: GCF_020621385.1. Taxonomy (GTDB): domain Bacteria; phylum Pseudomonadota; class Alphaproteobacteria; order Acetobacterales; family Acetobacteraceae; genus Acidisoma; species Acidisoma cellulosilyticum. Next base: position 663,371 of record NZ_JAESVA010000002.1, read on the forward strand.
ACCGGAGATGCTGGGCGCGGGTCATCCGACAAATTCCTGGCCGCGCAGATAACGATCCTTTGCCCCGATTTTTTCCAGCTCTTGGATCACATCGCCAAGAGCCTCGTCATAGCCTTCGCCATGCTCATCATCGGCGGGGTAACTGCCACCCAATGCATCGACCGCACGCCGCGCCGTATCGAGAATATTGGCTTCACGCTGCAGGATGAAGTCGGCCAGGGCCTCTGCATTCTCAGGTAAAGCATAACCGGCATCGAGCAGATTGATGATCATCCGCTGTTTCGCCGTCATCGCTTCCGCCAGAAACGGCAGCTTCGTCTTTTCCAATTGTTCAGTCATGTCGAAATCCTCCGACCTATTGTTCTAGCTCTCACGAAAGCCGGGCTGCGGCCCGGCAGACGCAAAGGTTAGGCTGAAGCCGGCACAGTTCCGGCGGCGATGAGTTGCTGAAACTCAACGATCCAGCCCTCGGTGATCTTGGCGACCGAGCTATTCTCAGGCGTGTCGCCTTTCTTGATCCCCAGAAACCAGCGCTCGGCCGGTCGGTATGAATCTGCGAAACCGAGGGCTCGATAGTTGATGCCGCGGACATTCGCGATCGTGCCGCACAGGCAAGCGCAATCGCCCTCGTAGACAGACCCATCGATCTTGCCGGCGCGAAGGGCGTCGAGAAGCGCCGGAACCTCGGGAATGGCACGCAGGAGGATGTCAAAGACATCGTTCTTCGCGCTCCTGAGGTCGGCGCTCCTGAGGTCGGCGCTCCTGAGGTCGGCGCGGCTGAGGTTGGCGTCGCTGAGGTTGGCGTCGCTGAGGTCGGCGCGGCTGAGGTTGGCGCGGCTGAGGTCGGCGCGGCTGAGGTTGGCGCGGCTGAGGTTGGCGTCGCTGAGGTCGGCGCGGCTGAGGTTGGCGTCGCTGAGGTTGGCGTCGCTGAGGTCGGCGCGGCTGAGGTTGGCGCTCCTGAGGTCGGCGCGGCTGAGGTCGGCGCGGCTGAGGTCGGCGCGGCTGAGGTTGGCGTCGCTGAGGTTGGCGCGGCTGAGGTCGGCGCGGCTGAGGTTGGCGTCGCTGAGGTCGGCGCGGCTGAGGTCGGCGCGGCTGAGGTTGGCGCGGCTGAGGTTGGCGCTTACCTCAATAGCCTTCTTCACTGCGAACCCGAGACGCGCGCCGATCCCAAGGATCGCGACTTCTGCCGAGATCTCGCATTCGAATATAATGGACCCTGAGAAGCGATTCAGGATCTGGAATTTGGTTACTTCGGTCATTTCATCCTCTTGGGTTTCGTTCCCGCCGTGCGGGTTGCGTGTTCAAGGGTTAGGCGGCGATCAGATCGCGCTCTGCCTCGTAGACAACGGCCTCGATCTGCTCGCTGGTCAGTTGCGTGCTCGTCTCATCCTTGATCACCGCGTATTGATCGGAAATTCCCGGCAAATCTTCTGCCATCTCGATCGCCTGATGCAGTTGGAGCTTCAGCGCCTCGATTTTGTCGAAGGCGGCATAAGCGCACATCGCATCTGACGAGGGTTCACGGCTCGATTGATAGGGATCATGCGACGCGCGGTAATTGTCGGGGTAAAAGCCCATCACACACCCCGCAGCCGAAACGCGCTCAGATCGATCTCTTCGACCTCAAGCCGCACAACCGGCGCGCTATCCGTGAACACCAGCGGCCCGACGAACTGCAACTCGCACAGGCCGTCCGGCTCGATGGCGATCAGCGTCCAGCCTGGGAAGGCGGCTCCCGTGATGCTGTCGGTGGCGCTTGGCTGGTTCATGGTGTCCCCTCTGCCGCCGCGGCGGTGTGTGGGGATTGTTATTTCATATCGCAACTTGAATTGCAATACGAAATTATATTCGACATGAATTTTTACCGAATTGGAAGAAAACTCCTTTTCGTTCACTAGTTTATCGGGGATTTCATCACGCTTGGTGACGCGCTAGGATCTCGAAAACGGGAGAGATTTTATGCGTCGGCTTTGGATCGTAGGGCTGACAGCGGCATCCTCATGCTGAGGGCGTTAATAACGGCAGTTGTACTGACAGGCTTATGCTTGTCGTCGGTCGGAATTGCCTCTTCTGCCAATGCTGACTGTGACTTGTCAGACGTTGGCGAAAGTTTGGTAGGCTTCACTATCGTCGCCGAAAAGACGATCAACGGTACCTTTAATGGATGCAACTTCGATCAAGCAATTGTCTTCACAGACAATACGGTCGTTCATTGCGCGACATACCACTATGCCTACGCTTACCAGCCTGAGGTCTATCTCTTCGGAAACGGAAGCACTTATTTTATGTGCCTGGATAATGCTCTGATTGAGATCAAGCCATGAAAAACCCGCTCCAGTAGGGTTTGGGTTAAGCAGACGATACAGGCTGAGGCGGAGGAGCTACCGTTTGCCAGGAAATCGGGAGCGAAAATGACAATAAATTTGCGAGTTGAATACGCCGATGGTCTTTTAGACGCTGTTTGGACGTTTTCCGCAATTCCTTCTGCCGGCGACAAGATTCATGTCTTTCGGAATTTGGATATCGAAATTCTTGAGGTTCTTTATATCAAACACCATCCGCAGCCTGCGCGACCTGAGTTAAAGCCAGGTCCGCCTGCGTTGGCCGTTGTCGTCAGAAATTATGGGTGGATCGACGGCGACTAGAGTTCGCATGACATCATAGGCGGTGGCGACATGTAGCCTCTGGGCACGAAAAACCCCGCCGGAGCGGGGTTTTGGTTAGGCGGATGGTTCAGACAGAGGCTGAGGAGCTGCCATCAAAGCGAAGAATCGACTGGAAAAAAACTCAATCTCCTCTCGCGTAAGCCCCCTATAAATATCACCGTCACAGATCTTTAGATCTTCGGGCGCCCATTTCCCGGGCACCTTTCTCATCGCTGTTCCAGATGCCCCGAGAATGTTGTGGTGACAATCATCTCCATTCTCAGGGTACTGCTCTATGCGGCTATCTTGTGGAAGGTCGGATTGGTCGAAAAGCCAGAAGATTGGAGGATTGTGTGCGATAGATTCGTAGTATTTACGTGCATGCTGGCATATTCCGCCACTTCGTTGACAGGCGCATTCCGACTCAAAGCAAGAAACTGCTGCGTTTCCCTTTGCTGGTCTAAACGCCAAGTCCTTGAACTTCCCAGCCGCGACGTCGTAGTGACTGGGGTGGACAAGTCGGACGAATACCATTCGGTACGCTTTGCTTTGGTGGTTTCGAATGAAAAATGCTTCGCCAAATCATAGGTTGATAGGCCTTCTTCATAAAAGACCTCTTGCCCCTTATCTTCATGCAAAAGACGGAATGTGCCGTCAAGCTCCAGTGTGACCTCAATGCAATGCCCTTCCTCGAAGGCGCTGATCATGAGTTCGCCATCGACCCCTGGAAACGCATCCACATTGGGAAATCCCAGTGCGTGAAAAAGATTGATGAGAAGTTTCGCGCGCCCCACCAAAGCGCGGCTTACCGGCACCCCACTTCCATAATGCCAGCCCTTTTCTAAGCGTAGAAAGCCATCGATTTTCGCCAGTGCGTTCGACATGATTTTTTCTTTTTTTAACGGCTTGCGATTTGGTCGATAGTCGGAACAACCATACCGGTCTTCTTCTCGTATTCGGCAATACGAGACGTCAAAGAGGCAGCCAACGTTTTCGCGACAACCGGGCTCATTGACATCACGGCTATCGGCTTTGAACCAAACTGAAGAACAGCCAGAACCTCCGAAGCAGTTGCAGCCGTTACGGCCGAATTGAACACAAAAGTAGGGAGGACGCCCATGCCAACGGCCTGATCCACAAAAGCAACTGCCTGGACGCGGTCATGCTCAGTGAGAGAGTTTGACATATGGGCTCCTAAAATTACGCTTACGCGTAATATGGTTCCCGTCGTTACCCAAGTCCACGAAGATTAGCCGGTTTCTGCAAGTTATGACTCATATTATCGGCTGATATCATGGAACTGCATACGATCTGATGAATGGCGACCTATCCGATTGCCTAATTCTGCCCGTCCAGGTCAGCATAACGGTTCCATACGTATTCTGCTTCCAGCGACAAAAACTTGCAGTTATCCATCCCAGATGCCCCGCCGTGCCCCCGACCGCCCAGCCTCCCCGGACCTTATCGACCCTCGAACCGCGTCGGATTTGGGATTTTTTCAGCAGCGCGCGGCTCTCCGCGACCGGGCAATCGTCGCCCTGCTGGGACAAAACCGCCCGCGCTCGCCTGTTCGGGACGAGGTAATGCGCCTGGCGGTCGCGTCTTTTTTTGATCAAAAGCCTGAAACGATACATTTTTTCCAACGGTCCTGCGCGCACCTCGGGAGCGCTACCTCGGTGCGTCGAGAAATCCAGGATTTGGTTGACCGCGAGCTCCTATTCTTGAAGGTGGCTTCGCGAGCCGGCCGAACGAAATGCGTCTATCCATCGGAACGTCTCGTTCTCGCCTTTAAGCGCGGTTTGGCCGACATTCGCGCCGCCATCGTGGCGCGTCTGGCCGCTGAGGCTGGCGACGAAAAAGCCCCAAATGAGTAGTAGAACCAAAAAAAGATGCGCCAAATTGGCGCTTGATTAACCCAAAAGTAGGGCAAAGACTACTTCATCACGGCACCGTGATTGATGCAGTGCCGCAACTCTCAAGCATCAAGGGGGATCGGAAATGGGTGAGGTGGTTTTAGGAAGGTTTTCGAGGCCAGACGCTCGAAAGAGCCTCGATAACCGGCAGGACAGCAACCTTGGCGTCGAACGGAAGATGCTCCCAGACGAAAGTCATCTTTTCATTGAGCGCCTTCTCCTTCGGATTGCTACCAATCTCGGAGTCGCCGACAAGGGACCTTTTGCCCCTAGGTGATTTTGCGGACATTTCAGATGGAGCGTCACCCTCCCCTGTAATGAGCCAGGCTGCCGTCACATTACCGAGTTTTTCAGCGTAGTCCTTGGCGACAATCATATCGAATCCACGAAGCCCACTCTCGTGGTTCGCATAGGTTCCCTGAGGGATGCCAAAAAGATCATAGAAATCAATCTGCTCTGCATACCCAGCAGCGATCCGCGCGCGCCTGAGGCGATCGCCGGCTTGCTTGCGCTGAATAACCTTCGGAGATGACTGCCCACTCATATTGCATCTCGTAATGCAACTTGCTTGAAATAAAAAACTTCATCTTGCAATTTGTATTTCGATATGCAACATGCGGCTATGCACGTTGTCTCAGATGTCATTGGGCTTTGGCCCACTCCAGCGATCTTTGCTGACGATCTCGATGTTAGTATCGGGATTGTTCGTGTTTGGAAGCATCGCAGGTCAATTCCTTCTGAATACTGGGCTGCCGTAGAAGAAGCGGCAAAGCTTCGGAGCATTGAAGGCGCATCGGCAAGTGATCTTGCGAAGATTGCTGCCGCCGCGCGCCAGAAGCGCCCCGCCTCCCCTTCCTCGGTGGTTGCATGATCATGCGCTCCCGGCCTCTCGACATAGAAAGTTTTCCGCAGTCGCTAACTGACGACGAAGCAGCTCTATCGTTTCGAGATTTACCAAAAATGCAATATCGCCCACTTCCAGGGTCCGAAGGCATAGTGCTGTGGCCCCGTCAGGGCGGAGAAGCCGCATGATCGGTCTCGCCGTCATCGATGTCGGACTCCTGTTGCTGGCGATCGGGCTGGGAATGGCGCTGCTGCGGCTGCGGGAGCGGGGGGTATGAGAGAACCAGCAGTTGCCGGCTTTGTCGGCGTCTTATGCGGTTGCGCAACGACAGTCCTTTTCGTCGCGTTGTCTTTTTGGATGTGGTCGCCAAAACCCGTGTGCCACTACCCGGTTTCTCCCGCGCTTTGCATGGCGTTCGGAGAATGGACCGCAAAGTCAGGGCAGACATCCCCGACCATGAACCGACTGTGCCTGGGGCAGGCTGGAGGCATCGCGCCATGACCGCCCTGCTCGCCCTCATCCTGATCGCCCAGGCGCTGGAGTATTTCGCGGCTGAGGTGCGTCACCCGCAGGCTGATGGGGGCACGCAGATATGAGCGCGACCCATCGCAATGCAGTCGGCGAAAGTGACGAGTGGTTCACGCCGCCTTCGATCTTCGCCGCACTCAACTGCCGATTTGACCTTGATCCGTGCCAGCCGTCCGAAGGTCGCGCGTTCCTGTCTGTGCCCTGTGATCGTTTTCTAACGGCGTTCGAAGATGGCCTGACATCGCCCTGGCATGGCTTCGTCTGGCTCAATCCTCCGTTCGGCGGTCGCAATGGCGTTGTTCCTTGGCTGTCCCGCTTCATTGATCATGGTGACGGCATCGCCCTTGTTTGTGCCCGGACATCTGCTGGTTGGTTTCACGACTTCGCCCCTATGGTCGACGCAATTCTGTTTCCGCGCGGAAAGACCAAATTCATCCGGCCCGATGGCAGCGTTGGCGGCAGCCCGCATGACGGCATCGCTCTGCTTGCCAAGGGCAGCAAAGCCGTAGCCGCACTCAGGAATTCAGGGCTCGGCTATTTCGCGGTGACACAATGACCCTGCATCCCCTCGCCGCTTCGTCACCGCGCCATCGGACCCGCGTCCTGTCTCACGACGAGCAGGTCACCCTGGTAGAGACGGCCAAGTCCCGCATGGACGGCATCGTGTCGCGGGTCCTGCATCCAGACCATCGCGAGCATGTGCCGGCGACTGCCGAGCAAATCGTAGGCACCGAATAGATTTGTTTTATCCCCAACCGGAGTTCCATTTCTGTGACGCATGCTTATCAAAGGGGGCGCTATAGCCCAGACGAGGTTGCCACTGCCTTCGCTCTCAGAAAGCAAGGCAAAAGCATCCTTCTCATCTCCAAGATCCTGAACCGCAGTTACAAGTCCCTGCAGGGCTTTTTCCGCGACCACGGGTTTACCAAGCAGCGTGCTGTTCTCGAAACCGTATCCTTGCGGCCGCAGGTTGTGTCCCTTTTCAAAAGTGGTCTCAGCCGGCGTCTGATCGCACAGGCCCTCTCCGTCAGTCTTTCCGCCGTCAATGAGCTGATCTGGTGCGCCCAGGTCGATGGTGATTTGCCCGGTCTGCGTCATCAATTCGTGCAGCCCGCGATCGATCCGCCGCCGGCCACCCTCACCGATCAGCGCTGGAGCCGTGCCCGGCTGCTGTGTCTGCGTCGAATGTACGAAGATGGTGCCGATCAGTGGAAGATCCTTCGGGCGCTGAATGACCTTCCGGGCGATCCGATCGAGCTTTGTGATGTGCATCAGCGTGCCGCGGCGGATTCTCTTCTCCGTCCGTCGCTCTCTCGGCGCGCTGCGTGAATCCATACCCCAACCTGTCTGGAACAAGGGCGGTCGCGATTTCCCGTCGCTCTGCCCTGAGCTCCTCAAGGTCTTCCGTTTTCTGCTGCGCCCTTGCGGCTCGCACCCCTGCGCGCCGTAAGCACGTGTCTACCATGATGCTGATGTGCGTCAGCGCCATTCATCGTTTCCTCGACCGGCGGCTGATCCCCATCAGCCACAGTGCCCATCCGCATAGTCTGTTGACCCACCAGGTCGGCGTGATGTCTTCGGGTTCCTCCTGCATGTGCGTGTCTCCGTGTGCCTCTGCCCCAACAGGTAGAGCGAGCGCATGCGGCACAAAAGCGGTATTCCACACCATAAATGCGGGAATTCCCCGCAGAAGTTGCGCGGTCACCCAGTGATGAGTGATGCCGCGTCCACATACTCAATGGTGTTTTCGACCTGGGCTGCGCGGAAATACGCGCCCCTGCGTCAGGCCAAAGAGCTACTTGCACGCGACGCGAAGGCCAGTCCGCGGACTGCCGAGAACTGGCTATCCCAAAAACACCCGCCGAAAGCCGAAGAACTGATCCGGCTGATGGCCAACAATGATGACCTAGCCAAGGAAATTTGGCGGTTGGTTGAGGAAACTAAATGCGGTCGCTGATCATAGAGTTTGGTCGCACCGGTTTCGGTCGCGACAGCGGGCCGCCGGCATCGCTGATGCTTGGCTTGGTGCGCATCATTTGGACGAGCCAGGGCGTCATCGGCGCGATGAAGACCTATGAGGATGCGCTGTCCGCAGCCAATGCGCTGATCGTGAAGCTGCGGGGTCGGAAGTGAGCAGCAACATCCTCACTGGCGACTGCCGCGAGCTTCTGATGGCCCTCCCCAGTGCCTCGGTACACTGCTGCGTCACATCGCCCCCGTACTACGGCCTGCGAGATTACGGGATGGATGGACAGATCGGCCTTGAGGTGACGCCCGAAGCCTATGTTGCGGAAATGGTCGCGGTGTTCCGGGAGGTCCGGCGGGTTCTGCGAGACGACGGCACGCTCTGGCTCAATATAGGCGATAGCTATGCAGGAACACCTGGAGGATACCAGGGCAAAAGTGGACAGCGGGCTTCGCGCACGTTCACCGCACGGATCGATAAAGCCAAAGGCGGAGAAGGGCTAAAGCCGAAGGATCTTATCGGCATTCCGTGGATGCTTGCGTTCGCCCTTCGTGCTGATGGTTGGTACCTGCGCTCCGACATCATCTGGCATAAGCCGAACCCAATGCCCGAGAGCGTCTCCGATCGTCCGACGAACGCGCACGAGCATGTTTTCTTGTTGAGCAAGTCGGCGCAGTATTTCTACGATGCCGATGCCATCAAGGAAGTCGGGGCAGTCCCCGCCGGTACCCGCGCTGCGAAGGGGAGCAACGTTCGTAGTGAGCTCAAGGATGTAAATAGCCGGCCACCCGAATACTGGGAGTATAATGGCTTTAGGAATGCCCGCAGCGTCTGGACCATAGCCACACAGCCTTATGGCGGGGCACATTTTGCTACGATGGCGCCGGACTTGGCTGAGCGCTGCATCAAGGCCGGATCCAAGCCGGCTGATGTCGTGCTCGATCCCTTCGGTGGCGCTGGCACGACTGGCATGGTTGCCGATCGTCTCGGCCGTTCGGCCATCCTCATCGAGTTGAATCCTGCTTACGCCGCCATCGCGACCGACCGTATTCACGATGATGCCGGCATGTTCGCGCAGGTGTCGGCATGAGGCGCGCCCAGGCCATGCAGGTTGAGACTGGTGCTGGAACACCTCACTCCCTAGCAGAGATGCCCTGTCATCAATGCCGCGCTCCTGGTGTGACGATTCTTGTTCTCGACTCCAATGATAATGGAGCGATCGAGCTTGGATTTTGCGGGGTTGAGCACGCGATGCTGTCAGGCTGGCCATGGCTTTCGAGTGAGACCAACAAAAAGGAAAAGGCATCATGATTGGCAATCCGCTGTCTGCCGAAGAAGAATCCGTAATCCGAACCGAATGGGCCGCCGGCACATCAATGCAGGATATTGCGGACCGCGTCGGCCGCACGAAAAATTCCGTCTCCGGCCATATCCATCGCATGGGCCTGCCGGCGCGACCGTCGCCGATCCGCACCTCGTCGGCGCCGCGCGCGACGACCCGCAAGCCGCTGCCCGTACAGTTCATTGGCGAAGCCATTTCGCCACCCACACATTTCGCGCCCATCGCCGCTGGCAAGTGCCAATGGCTTGAGGGGCGCCCTCGCGATCTCAATTTCTGCCACGCGCCGACGGTTCCAGGCCGGTCCTGGTGCTGCGCCCACTTGGCACGCGTGTATGTCCAATCGGTTCCGAAAGGCGCCGATCTGGCTGCGTAATCGCTGTTCCGAAACAGAATCCATATTGAGAGGAAAGACAGAATGTCGGCCCGTCCGATCACTGACTTACTAAGGGAGCACCGCAACGGCGTCACCCTGGATGAAATGAGTGACGCGTTGCAGGAACTTGTCGCCGCCGTCACCGAGGAAGGCAAAGGCGGCAAGCTGACCGTGACGATTACGGTCAAGCCGATGGGCCGCGACAGCGGTGCGCTGGAAGTCGCCTGCGACATCAAGGCCGCGCCGCCCAAGAAGACGCCCGGCACATCCGTCTTCTTCCCGACGCCCGAGAACAACCTTGTGCGTCAAGACCCCCGTCAGCAATCGCTGGAACTGCGCGAGATCAGCGTGGCGACAGCTCATAAGGGAATCGCCTAATGGAATACGATAATATGCAGGCGGTGATTGACGCCGCGCGCCAAGGCACCGTTTCGACCCAAATCGAATCCGTCGGCACGACGCGGTGGTTCTTTGTTCCAGGCGCTGGCAGCGATCAGGGCCGCATCGAGAAGATCGAGACCGAGAATGCCGGAGGCCATCCCCATCGCAAGCGCGGCAACGTTATCGTGTTCGATGCCGCCAGTTTCAACCAAGTCCTGGCCGACAATGCCGATGCCGGCAACATCGCGGTCTATTTCGACCGCAGTCCCGAAAAGCCATCCGTCGTCGCGATCCTCAACGGCAATGGGCCGAGCGGTCCAGGGTTCGGAGATTTCCGCGCGCATATCGTTTTCCGGCCCACCCCGCAGTGGGAGAAGTGGAAACGCTTTGACGGCAAGCTCCTTTCCCAAGTCGATTTTGCCGAATTCGTCGAGGAAAATCTCGATGATATCGCTGAGCCGGCTGGTGGCGCGATGCTGGACATCGTGACCAAGCTTCAGGCGATCAGGACTGTGAATTTCAAATCCGGCGTCCGGCTGAGCTCCGGCGAAATTCAGTTCCAACACATGGAAGACGTTCAGGCCCAGGTCGGCGCCGGGTCGATTGCAGTTCCCGAGACCTTCACGCTTGGCATCGCACCGATCTTCGGCCTGGCGTCCTATGCGGTGCCCGCCCGCTTCCGTTATCGGATCCAGGAAGGTCGCCTGCAGATGGGTTACAAGCTGCAGCGCGTCGAGACGATGATGGGAAAGATCGTCGAGGACGTCATCGGCAAGATCGAGCGTGGCGCGAACATTTCCGTCATGGACGGCCTGCCGCCCGGCTGACGCCCTCCCCGCCGTGGAAGCCGGGCACCCCTTTTGCCGCGCCCGGCTTCTCTGTCGCTCCCATCTCCGCAGGATAAAAGCATGGCCGAAGCATCCGACACCCCAGCCGTCGTGGGCACGCGTTCCAAAACGGAGATCGATATCCGGGGCGGCACCGTCACCATTGAGGGCGCCGTCTATTCGATGGAGGATATCCCGCAGCATGCCCTGACCTGGCTCGCGTTGGCCGGACTGCGGCTGCGCCTGCTGGCGGTGGACGATCGTGCCAAGGCGTTGGCTGACCTGGAATCTGGCATCCTGCCCACGCGCTCCGGTACCACTGAGCGCACGCCGCCTTGGCATGCAGCAATGGCCGACGCCGTCGTCGAGGAGAGTGCGCGCGCCAAGCGTCCGCTGACGCACGAGGCAGCTCTGGAGCAGATCAAGGGTCTAAGCCGGTCCCAATTGGCCAAGCTGCGGCAGGATCCGCAGGTCGTGCATTTCTATCGCCAACGTACCGGCGAGAAGAGCGGCGTGCTCGACATTCTCAATGCAGCATCAGAAACCGTCGCGGCCGAGGGTATCCGCAGTGACACCTGAGCTCAGGTACACCATCATCATCCCCGGTCACGCGCGCGGCAAGGGTAGGCCGCGCTTTTCGCGTTTCGGCGGGGGCAGAACTTTTACTGACAGCAAGACTGTCAATGCCGAGGCTTGGGTGAAGTCCTGTGCCATCGACGTAATCGGCGGGATGCCGCCCATGGCCGGGCACCTGCTGGTTGAGATGACCGTTCATGTCGAAGTCCCGAAATCCTGGTCGAAGAAAAAGCGCGCCGATGCTCTATCCGGTGCCTTACGTCCGACCGGAAAGCCCGATCTGGACAATACCGCGAAGCTGCACTTCGACGCACTCAACGGCATTGTTTGGTCCGACGACGCGCAGATCGTGGAGGCCCATCTCCGTAAGCTCTATGCCGAAGCGCCGCAGACCATTCTAACGGTGCGGGAGGCATGATCACCGACGCAGAATGGCAAGCCTACCTTGATGTCATCGAGCCCGACATGAAGGCCATGGAGGGCACCATGGCCCGGGAATGGGATCGCAACGCCCGTCGCGGCGGCCGCAAGGAAAAGCGCGAGCCGACGCAGGCTGAGATCAAGCGGTTCATCAAGGGCACCGACATCAACGTGGTGAAGCGGTGAGCCAGTCGGCGGAAATCCTGCCGTCATGGCTGCGCTCGGCCAATCCGCCGCATGCCAATGCGCGCTCAGACGAGAAAGTGCGCTGGATCCGCAAGGAAATGCGCGGCTTCGCTAATGTCATGGCGCTCGAAGAAATCTACCAGATCGGCCCATACGACTATAACGATGCGCCCGGCCAGGTGATGTTGGGCTGCGTCGGCTACGCCAAACGCGTGGGATATCCCGGCTCCATCGGATGGACGGCCTATCTCGCGGAATGGCCCGAGGCCAAAGAGCGCGCTCGTCTGTTTGCCGATGCGCTGCGCAAGGCGGTCTGGACCATGGGCCGCGATCGGGCCCCCGGTTTCGAAATCCTGGCACGCGCCAAGTCCGTCAACCAATACCAACATGACCGCTTCGGGATCGATCTCGCGACCGACGATTTAATCGAGGTCACGCGCATGATCGCAGTCGCGGCAGCTACGGGACGGAAGCCACATGGCCGCAGACTATGATCCAATCTGGGGTCCTGGTGGAGCACCTCCCGCCGGCGGCCGACCGCGCCTATCGGTTGTCACGGACGATGTCGAACAACCCGCATTCGTGCTGCAGGCCGCCCGACTGCCTGATCCCAAAACGATTCCCCCGCGACGCTGGCTGTACGGCACGCACCTGCTCAAGGGGTTCGTCAGCGTGTTGGTAGCACCAGGTGGGACCGGCAAGTCGTCCTATGCCATGGCTGTTGGGCTATGCCTCGCCACCGGCAATTCGTTCCTCGGTGAGCATATCTTCGAGCGCGTCAACGTCGCGTGCCTCAATCTCGAAGATCCAATCGACGAGCTGGACCGGCGCTTGGCGGCGTTGATGATCCGCCATCAGATCGATGAGACTGATGTTGAGAACCGGTTCTTCATGCATTCAGGCGAAAGCCGCACGGTCATTCTGGCGGCCCTAGATGACGATGGTTACACGGTGGTGCATCCTGATGAGGCCGTGCTGATCGCGGAGCTGAAGGCTCACCGGATCGGCCTCATCATCGTGGATCCCTTCGCGGAGAGCCACACCCTCGAAGAGAACAGCAACCCGCAGATGGTGCGCGCTGCTGCTGCTTGGCGCCGTGTGGCGCGCGCTGCCGACTGCGCCGTCCTACTCGTTCACCATGTGCGCAAGGGCGCCGTCGCGGACATCGACAGCGCCCGGGGTGCCAAAGCCCTCACAGACAGCGCGCGGGTCGGCATGCTCATGTCGTCCATGTCGCCAGAAGACGCCGAGACGTTCGGCATCAAAGAAGATCAGCGTGGCCGATACGTGCGTCTCGATGACGCCAAGGCCAACCTCGCCCCCAAAGCCGGTAAGGCCAAGTGGTTCGAGCTTGATCGTGTGGAGCTCGGAAATTCCACATGCGACTATCCCAAGGGTGATTTCGTGGCCGCCATCGTTTCGTGGCAGCCGCCGAGCCTTTGGGCGCGACACACCGGCGCCGACCTCAATGCGGCACTGGACAGGATTGAGCAGGGCCCCAAGCCGGATATGTTCTATGCGCCAACCAAGCGCGGCGCCGCGGCATCGCGATGGGTCGGGCAGGTGCTGATCGACGTGCTTGACGTCGAGGACGGCCAGGCCAAGCAGATGGTAGCCAAGTGGCTCGAAAGTGGCCTGCTAAAGGTCGAGACTTTCCGCAATCCCGACACTCGGAAGTCTGCCGATGGCGTGATCGTGGACAACTCCAAGAGGCCGTCCAATGACGAAATGTAACCCCTCGAAATGGCGCACTTTATGGCGCGCATTTGGCGCAGAATTGGCGCAACTGATCCCGGCGAAGGGGCGGTCGGAGGGGTGGTGCGCCATTGCGCCAAATACCCCCTTACAGGGGGTTATTTGGCGGCATGAATTGGCGCATCCCATCCACCCCTTCCACCACACCTTGTCCCGAAGCCGAGGAATTGGCGCAGAAATGGCGCACCATTTGGCGCAGTCGGTCATATCGGCGGCCGACCCAGATACAGCGCCGCGCGCCACGCTGCGCCCCGACACAAAACGCGCGCGAGACCGGCCCGCGAAACCCCGATGAGATGGAAACTGAAATGACACTTGAATGCGAAATGCCCCGCTATCAGTCGCACAAGAAGGTCTGGGCGCTGAAGATCAGGGACATCACCCTTCACAGCAACGGGACGGCGATCATTATGCCGGAGGAAGGTAGATATACCTCTTTCACCGTCGACGCCTCGTACGTTCTGAAGCATGCCCCGCAGGCCGGCGGCTACTATGTGGTTTATGACGACGGCTACAAATCGTGGAGCCCTGCCGAGGCTTTCGAGTCCGGCTACACGAGGCTTTCCTGATGGGCTGGGCCAATTGCGGTACTGACAGCAAAGGGCGCCCCATCGGCTATGGCTTCCCCGCGACCTGTGACCATCCCGACTGCAAGACGAAGATCGATCGGGGCCTGTCGTACGCCTGCGGCGACATGCACGGCGACCTTGATTTGGCGTGCGAGGGATATTTCTGCACGGCGCACCTGAAGCACACGCTACCAGTTGATGGTGACGACAAGCAGGTCTGCGAGGCCTGCTACAAAGCGGCCAAGAAATATGCGACCGAAAATCCTGAGGACGCGCACGACCTCGTTGCTTGGTTTGAGGATCAAGAGGGCGAAGATTGGAGGGTGCAGACATGACCCTCAGCTCCATCGCCGAGCCGAACGCCCCCACCGTGAAGCTCTGCCGGGACTGCCGGTGGGTGGAGCGTGGGTGGTTTGGGAGAGTTCCGGTATCGCCGCATTGCGGTCACCTCCTGGCATTTCGCAACAAGAGCGTGGATCTCGTTTCGGGCAAAGTGTCTGGCGAGATGTGGTACGCGTCCACCATGCGCCTTTTTTCGCAAGATGAATGCGGCTCCGAAGGCAAGTTGTGGGAGGCGCGGCGATGAGCGCGGTCGACACACACAGCGCCCCTACCCGCTCACCCGATGGCGAATGGGCCTGCTCTGCCTGTCAGGCCGTTGACGGCGCCCCGATCCCCCATCGCTCGTGCTCGGTCTGTGTGCGTGACCAGCAGCCGGGCTACAGCTGGATCACGGGCCTGTCCGACAAACAGCAGGCGCGGGTTGCTCTTGCGGCGTCTCTGACGGCCCGTAAAGCCGCCTTGTCGTCTCGGGCCAGGATCGCGACGGAGATGGCCCATGCAGCGGAGTGACGTTTATTACTCGCCCAGCCTTTGCAGCGCGGCCGTCAGTCGCTCCAGCACCGGCATCAGCACGGCGCCAGACCGGCGGCCGCTCTCAAGATCGACAAGCGTTTGCTCGTTGACGCCGAGCACATCGGATGCGGCCCGGCGCGAAAGTCCGCGCGCCTCACGCCAGGCGCGCAGGGTGGGACCGTCCATGTCAGGCGATCTCGTGGATCATCATGCCAACGCGTGCGCATTCGTCTTCGGACGTCGAGAATTCCCAGGCCACCCCGAGACCCATCGCTTGATCGGCGGCTGTCGCGGCGCTGACGATGCGCACAGCAGTCAGATCACCAGTCAAACCATAGCGCTCGGCCTTCACGGGCTGGCTTCCCTCCCAATACCAACGGCCATTGTCTTCTGTGAGGCGCAGACGATCATCTTCCGCAACAAAACCATTCTCGTCGATCCACGTTCCGGCGACCGCTACATTGTTGGTCATTATTCGCCTCCTGGTTTGATTTTTAACTGCGACGGGTTAGCGGTAGTATCCGACGCGATTGAGCGCGGCTTCTTCCGCGTCCTCGCGCGCCCAGTCCTTATCATTCACGCGCTCGGCGGCGGCTTTGCTCTCCTTGCGATTGCTGTCGTCAACGGCCGACATCAAGTCGCAGCAAATTTGCCAGTCTTCTCCGCTCACTCGATCCGTTTTGCTCACAAAGCCGTCTGCCCCAAAATAGCTGCCGCGATAGACGGGGCGCCCATCAACCGACAGGTTGCCATCACCCGTAACGACCGCATAGGGGGCTTTGTAAGTGATGCGGCCGCAATCGCTCTGAGCGGAGATGATAAAAGCGCTCTTAGTTTTTGTGATGATCATCGTCTCTCTCCGCCCCGCCCGAGCGGGCCATCCCGTCTCGGTGACGTAGATATATGGCACAGCCATAACTTCGTCAATGGAAAAATACGGCACAGCCATAAAATATTTTCGATGACGGCATGATTGGCGATTCCAAGTCTGCGGGTCTGGATCCGGGGAGGGAACCCGGGCCCGACCCGGAGACCAGCATCATGGTGCCGGTCATCGCCTGCATCAGCATCATCGTCGCGCTCGCGGCTATCGGGGTGTGGAGGTGGTGTTTTGGGTGATCCAGTGGTGCCCACTGAGCCGACTGATCTGATGGCCCAGGCCTACATCCTGCGCGGCGCAGGCTATAGGGTGCTGGATCCTATTGCTGATCCGGAACCCGGCCAGACATGGTCGAACAAGACCGAGACCGTCGAGGTGCTGCGGATCGATCGCTGCGGTGTCTGGGTGATTTGGACGCAGCATCCGCTGATTGATCGACCGATGGAAACCTGCTCAAGCGTCGAGGTGTTCAAGCGGTGGGTGTGCGAAACGGGAGCGACGAAGTGATGACGCTCACTGACATGAATTCGTCGCAACCGGTGGCCCTTGCAATGCCCCGTTGTTTTGTCGTCATTACGTGGCTCCATCGTTTCGAGAGATCCCTATGGAAGCCGTCGCAGCAGACATCACAGTAATTCGCGATTGGGCGGATGCGCAGAAGCTCCCGTCGCATGAGATCAATTCGGTCAATCGCGCTCGTCTCAGTTATGGTCTGCCACCTTTTCGATTGACTGCTAATATGCTGGGGCGGGCTGCGTTCTCCGAACCCCCGGCACCGATCAAGGTCACCCCGTCGGTTGTTGTCCCCGCTCCGGCGCAACCCCAAAGCCTCGGTGAGCGGCTGCAGGGCATCGCACGCCGTGGTCTCGCCGACAACCAGCACGATAGGACGCGCGCCAAGACCATGGTGCTGAGTGCCATTCGTCATGATCCGAACATGCTGTGGGAATTCTTCGCGCCATTTCAGGACGCTGCCATCAATGCGTTGTTCCATCGCGTGGCGCCTGAACCCGCCCGTCTCCCGCCCCGTCAGCCCGAATGCCGGCCGGCGCCTCTGCGGCCGCGGCCTGTTGCGGCAATGGTTGCTGCTGCCGGTGTAGCGGCGCAGAGCCTTCTCGACACGTTCAAGATCGGGGGGCGCCCCGTCGGCGATGTCACACCCAAGGTCGCAAATGCCTGGGCGCTTCAGAACGAGCGCAACGCTCGCTTCGTGCGGCTGCTGACCGCGAACTTGCCGACCGACCAGCCGATCCGCAAATTCCGTTCGGCCGAGGATGCGCAGCGCTGCCTGGCGGAGGCGAATGACCATGACTGATACCGCGATCCGCGGTGTGCGGGATGGGGCCAATTTGGTTCTGAGTACCATAATAACTACGCCCCATCCCGCAGAAATCGAGAGCGGCGCCATGTCGCAGCTCGAACGGGGAAGCGTCCGAAGCGAAGATGCGTATCTTACATCTCTTGACGCTTCCCCACCTGATCAGATCGGTGCCGATCATTCGGTGACCGATGGGAGGGGCCGTAGATATATTGAAACCCAATTGGTCTATGCCTCTCCCGAAGAGATCGAGCCTGCATCTTCAGGTTCGAAGGGATCGGGCCACGGTTCCTTTGGCGGCCTGAATACCGATGCCCGGTCCCAAGCAGATGATATCGAACGCGATGATGCCGCATTCGACGGGGCGCTCCCGATGGGACTTGCAAGTCAGTCAGTAGATGAGTGCCCCACACCTATCGGTCCGGCGGAGTCGTTGGGCCGCCGGAAGCGGGCCAAGAGTCGTTCGGTTGCCGATGAAATAGTGCCCGCTTCCGGGCTTAGTGACGGGGCCGCAACAGATGCATCCGCCGTTGATGTCCTGCCCCGCGGCGGGGAGGGCCATTCCATTCCTGATGATCAGAGTAGGCCTGCCCTTCCCGCTTCCCATGCTGTGGCCGATGGAGGCCTGCTCGCCAGTATAAGCCTGCCTCAGCAGCCTGTTTCTGAGGCCAATGGAGCTTTGTCTCCCGTTATAATGATGCCTCAGGGGTCGGGTGAGAGCCCGGCCGACAATGCTCGGGCCATATCCAGCTTGCCAACCAATAGCTCAGTGCCCGAGCTGCGACCGTCTTCGTCGGCGGTCGCCGCGATCGTCGGAGAACTGGTCGAGCTGCAGAAGCAGCGCCGGCTGTGCATTAAGACGCAGAGCCGGTTGGACCGGTCCATCGAAGCCTTCATGGCGCGGTTTCTTGGTTACGCGCCGGATATGGAGGCGGAAGCTTCGAAGGCTCTGTGGAAGCGCGTGCGCGCCGCCCGGGTGGCGATCGAAAAAGGGGGCCGTCCTGTCCGCGACAGCCATCATACAGCTGCCCCCTCAGCAGGCGGCGACGGCCATAGAGGCCTTGGAGACCCAGGTTCCTTTGCCCTCGCTGCCTGCGTGCCCATGGTGCTGCTCTCGGCACAGTCACGTGAGTCCTGGGATGTCCATCGCAAGAACGTCGAGAAGCGCATGCGCACCTTGGCAAAGGCCCTCCCGGCCTATCCATGGGCGCAGCAGGTGAAGGGCTTTGGGGATCTCGGCCTTTCGATCATCCTTGGCGAGACCGGGGACCTATCCCTCTATGCGACCAAAGAGCGCGTCTGGAAGCGGCTTGGTCTGGCCGTCATTGAGGGGCAGCGGCAAGGCCGCCGCACGAATGCGGAAGAGGCCGCTATCCATGGTTACAGCCCGTCACGCCGGGCCGAGCTTTGGACGATCTGCACCGACAGCATGTTCCGTCACCAATGGGCGGCCGAGAAGGATGATCGGGCCGCCGGTCCGAAGGGGCCGTATGGCGAGGTCTATGCACGGCGTCGGGTCAACACGCGGGAGCGCGAAGGTTGGAGCCTTGGTCATCAGCATGCGGATGCCTGCCGCGTCATGACCAAGGCGCTCGTCGAGGATCTATGGCGGGTTTGGAATGGAAAGGAGCCGTTGCAGTGAGCCCTGCTCGTCTTTGCCTTCTCTGTGGCTTTTCTCATTCGGGACCGCGCGAGTTTCGCACCCCCGCTCTCCAATCTGCCGAGCCTGCTCCTGTTGGTTGCATTTGCCCACCCGGCGCAAACAAGGAATGCGAAAATCAGGCGTGCCCACGGAAATCTCATAAGCCGATCGTCTTCGGGATTGACACTGCGTCGAAAGATTCGACGGCCTTCTCTCCTTTCGAAAGACAAGCCGATGGCCGATACATCTGGCTCGGCGATTATCCCGCTCCGGGCCAATGACTAAGTCGCCGGCAAAAACCGAAGGACGCGCTAAGGCTAAGGCGCCCACACCGCGCGCCGCCAACAAGACGCGTGCTGCCGCAGTCAAGCGGAAGGTCGTCGACCAGTTCACCCAGGAATTCGCCGACGAGTTCTGCCGACTTATCCGCGAAGATCATACGATCCGCGAGATCATCGCGATGCCTGGCATGCCGTCGTGGTCGACTATTCATGGATGGATGCGCAGGCACGCGAGCTTCAAGCAAGACTACCTTCTTGCGCGCGATGCATCCGCAGACATCGTCGAAGCCAAAATCATTGAGATATCGAAAACGGCCAAGGACAAGGACAGCGCGGCCGCCGCCCGCGTTCAGACATCGGCCTTGCAGTGGGTGGCCGGCAAGCGATCGGCTCGATATGGCGAGCGCGTCCACCATGACTTGCAGCACCTCGATAGGAACGGGAACCCAGCCGATCCCCAGGCCGTCGATATCGCCTCTCTGGCGATGGATAAGCTAACGACCGCTGAGCTCAAGATGCTCATCTATTTGTACCGAAAGATGGGCGTCATTCTCCCGCACGAACCACCACCCGAGACCATCGAGCATGACAGCGCAGGCGAGGTGCCTGCGCTAGATGAACCCCATGGAGATGAAGACAATGACGACGATTGATCCCGCCCAGGCTCGCTATATCGAAGACCTAAAGGCCCCCGAGCTGACGGCCGATGATATCCCCTTCGTGTCGTTCAACGCCGGGATGCTGACGCTGGTTCTGACGCGCCTGCGCCACGACAATGATAAGCAGGGAGAGCCAGTCCGCGTCGTGGTCGGGCGTGTGACGATCCCACGGCAGACCGCTGACACCATCGTCGGCAACATCAAGGCCTATCTTGAGAAGAACCCTCTGATCGCCAGCCCGCAGCCGGCGCCCATCACCTTGGATGATGATGAGTGTCTTCCGGTCCATCCCGGAACGTCATCCGTCAACTGACCCATTCAAGGGCCGAGGTTTATGATGGCAAAGCGAACACCAGCCAAGCCGCAGCTGGCGACGATCTCATTCGCCGTCGGCGACTTTGGCCCCATGATGGCGGATCCCGCGGATGGTCGGCGACAGGTGCCGGTGATGAGCCAGCACGGCGATGTCGATGTGAAGAAATACCACGGCGGCCGCCGCGCCTATCGCATCGCCATGCACGATCGATTGCTTGAGCGCGGAAAGATCACCGACCTGGAGCATGATTCGGTCGAGCGTTTTGTCAAGGATTGGTCCTTTATAGCTCGGTCCGGTCTTGGAAGCACCCTTGGTCAATTGGACGTCCGGGGATCTTCCGATGGGCCGGCAGATACGGTTCTGATCGCGTCGACCAAGGTTCGTCTAGCCACAGGCCGTGTGGGCGCCTGGCGTTTCCCCATCCTGATTGATGCGTGCTGCGAGGGAATGAATGGCTCGGCCATGGCCAGGAAATACCTTGGTTCAGACAGCGGTGGCGCGCGTGATGGAATCGAGAAACTCGCTGTTGAAGCAATACAGCTTCTCCACGGAGCGAAGCTGAAGTTACCCGTTGACGAATAGGCAAATAAGTACTACGAAATTCTAGACTAGTTGACCTGCCTTCAAGATCGCAGGTGAAACTCAGCAGGCCCCGTGGACATCCTTCCAGAATTGATGGTGCCGAGCACTGCGCTCCTGGGCGCATGCAAAAACCTCTGTGAGCGTTCGCTCTATGAGTTTGTCCAGCACTTCTGGCATGTCGTTGAACCAGCCGCTGAATTCGTAGAGGGCAAGGTTCTAGAGGTCATTTGCGATCATCTAGAAGCAGTCACATACGGAGATTTTCGCAAGCTTATCATCAATGTCCCGCCAGGATGTTCTAAGAGCCTCATTACTTCCGTATTCTGGCCTGCCTGGATGTGGGGGCCGGTCAATAGACCGAGCATGCGTTTCATCAACGCGTCGTATTCGGTCTATTTGACGGAGCGCGACAACGAACGCTGCGCGAGAATCATGACATCGCCAGAATATCAGAGGTATTGGGGTGATCGTGTTAAGCTTTCCAAGATCGGCGTCGGCAAAATTCAGACCAATCATACGGGATGGAAGTTCGCCACTTCGGTAGAAGGGACGACAACTGGCGAGCGTGGCGATTTCATCATCATAGATGACGCCAACAATCCTAAGAAGTCAGAGTCAAAGGCCATCAGAGACGCAACCAATCTCTGGCTTACCGAAGTTGTCCCAACTCGCCTGAACAATCCTCGTAAGTCCGCAATCGTCAATATTCAACAGAGGACGCACGAGGAAGACGCTACCGGGACGCTTCTGAAGTTCTGGGAAGACTGCACGCATCTGATGCTTCCGATGCGCTATGATCCGAACCGACATTGCGAGACGGAGATTGGTTTTTCCGACTGGCGCACTGAAGAGGGGGAGTTGCTCTGGGAGGCGCGTTTTCCCGAAACGGCCGTGCGAGAGTTGGAGCGCATGGGGCCGTATGCGGTCTCGTCCCAGCTGCAGCAGTCTCCGGTACCGCGAGGCGGCGGCATCATCCAGCGCGACTGGTGGCAGGAGTGGCCACATCGAGAGTCGCCGCCGGTTGAATTTGTCGTCGCCAGCCTGGACACGGCGATCAAAGAAAAGGAAGAGAACGACTATTATGCGCTCACCGTCTGGGCGGTGTGGTTAGATCCCGACACGGAGACGCCGAAGCTTCTCATGCTCAACGCATGGAAGGAGCGCGCTACCTTGGCTGAGATCGTTACCCGCACGGTGAATACCTGCAAGGCGCTTCGGGTCGATCGCTTGGTCATCGAAGACAAGGCCAATGGCTGGGTGGCGCAGCAAGAAATTCGGAAAGCCATCAAGTCCAGCGGCCATAAGTTCGGGATCACGATGTTCGACCCCCGTCGCTATGGTGACAAGATGGCGCGCCTGCTGTCGGTGCAGCATCTGTTTTCTGAGGGGCTGGTCTATGCCCCTGTCACCATCGACCCGGCCGGCAACACTAATTGGCGCGAATGGGCGGAGATGGCGATCGATGAGATCGCGAACTTCCCGCGTGCAGCGCACGACGATATTACGGACTCGACCTCCATGGCGCTCCGGCACTTACGAGACATTGGCTTTGCACTCAGCAAGGTTGAGCATTCTCGGGCAGCAGAAAGCGATATGGCGCATAGAAGTAAGAGCGAACCGCTCTACCCGGTGTAGGGGCTGACACATCCAAAAGCCGACAGCGCCCGGCTTCGAAGGGCCGCCACGCTAGCCGATCTCTCCCCTACGGGCGCCCATCCTGTCGCCTTCAGGAGACGCGCCTCATCTCAGGAGGTCGGCATGCGCAAACCCAGTGTCGGTGAAAAATGGGCGGGAATGGCGGTCAAAGCGCAATTCGCAAGGGCTGATTTATGAGCGCAAGCCTTGGGGATCTGGTCCCCGTCATCGACATTCAAGGCGATGCTGGCAGCGTTAAGCCGGAGGTCCGCCGCGCTGGCGGGCTGACGCTCGTTTCGAATGACGGGGATGTCGAAATTAATATCGGCCCCGAGGAAGACGATGGCTCCGATAGTTCGTCAGATTTCGGCGAAAACCTAGCCGAGACGCTTAATCACGGCATGCTGCAGCGTGTTGCCAACGAGTTGCTGACCGATATCGACGCCGATGATCGCAGCCGGACGGGCTGGCTGGATACGCGCAACGAGGGTTTATCGCTACTTGGGCTCGAAATTCAGGCGCCTGGCAGCAGCGCGGCCACAGGCGGCGCTCCCCTCGAAGGTATGAGCAAGGTCGTCTCGCCCCTGTTGCTCGGGGAAGTTCTGAAGGCCCAGGCTACGGCGCGCGGCGAGTTGCTACCGTCCGACGGGCCGGTGCGGGTGATCGACGAGAGCACCTATGGCACCGGCGAGCGTGACGAAATTGCCGATGCCCTTGAAAAGGACATGAACACCTACCTGACGCGGGTGGCGACGGAATATTACCCGGATACCGACCGGATGCTGTTCTATACGGCGTTCGGCGGCTCGGGCTTCAAGAAGATCTTCAACTGCCCGCTACGGCGCCGTCCGGTGTCGGAAAGCGTCGATGCCGCCGATCTGATCGTGAATGCTGGAGCGACCGATCTCGCCAATGCACGCCGTGTGACCCACCGCATTCCGATGCGGGAATCGATGGTCAAGCGCATGCAACTGGTGGGCGCCTATCGGGATATCCCGCTTGGACAGGCCAATTATATGGCAAGCCAGGTGCAGGAGCGGCAGGCCCAGATCGAGGGTGTCGATCCAGTCTCCCAGCAGCCGCACGACCAGAACCGCACCATCTTCGAGACCTGCTGTGAACTGGACCTTGGAGAGGGTCCGGACGACATGCCGCTTCCCTACCGGGTGACGCTGGACAAAGATTCGTCGCAGATCCTCGAAGTGCGCCGGAACTGGCGCGAGGATGATGATCTCTACATCGCCAAGAAGATGTATGTCCGCTATCCCTACATCGACGCCATCGGCATCTATGGGATCGGCCTGCTCCATCTGCTGGGCAATACGTCAAAGGCCATGACCGCGGCGACGAGAGAGCTGCTCGACGCCGGCATGTTCGCCTGCTTTCCTGGTTTCCTCTATGGCGAGAATGCATCGCGCCAGACGACCATGGATATCCGGGTGGCGCCTGGCACCGGCGTCAAGATCGAGACCGGTGGTGGAAATATCAATGAACAGGTCATGGCGCTGCCCTATAAGGAGCCCTCTCCCGTCCTGATGCAGCTTGTGCAGGCGCTCGGCTCCTCATCGAAGGAGCTTGCCGGATCCGCGGAGCTTCCGGTCGGCCAGAGCCAGGCGAATATGCCGGTTGGCACCATCATGGCCATTTTGGATCAGGCGACCAAGCCGATGTCGGCGGTCCACAAGCGGCTGCACGCGGCCCAGGCTGAAGAATTTCAGATGCTGGTGGATCTCTTCCGCGAGGACCCCGAGGCATTCTGGCAGCATGGCCAGCGCGGCATTTACGAGTGGGACAAGGAAACCTTCATCCAGGCGCTTGATACCTTTGAACTCGCGCCGGTTTCAGACCCCAATGACCCGACGCGAACCCATCGCCTGATGAAGGCGCAGGCGCTGAAGACGCTCGCGCAGATGAACCCGTCAGGGTACGACATGAACGCTATTGATTCGCATATCCTGCGGATGCTTGGTTTCTCAAATCCCCAGCAGTTCTTTGCCAAGCCTGGGCCGCCGCCGCCCAATCCGGCGCTGCTGACCCTGCAACTCAAGCAGCAAGAGTTGCAGCAGAAGGCTCAGATCGCTGAGCAGGCGAATGCCACGAAGCTGCAAGAGACCCAAATGCGCGCCCAAGAAGCGGCGGCCGATCGCGCTTCGGAAGAGCGCATCGAGGCGCAGCACATGCAGACAGATAGGATGCGGCTTGGGGCCGAACTCGCAACAGACGGCATCGGGGGTCTGCACAAGACTGCCGAGGTCCGGGCGCAAATGGATGCGGCCGCGAGCGAGCCGCCTGCAGGCCAAGGAGGCCAGTTCTGATGAGCTACAAAGCCGAAGCGAAAGAGCATGCTGCCCGCCGGGTCGATCGCATTCGAAAGGCCTGCGGCGGTGGTGCCGATATGAAGCGAGTGGCAGACAAGGAGGCGGCGAAGGCCGTCCATCGCCACGAAGAGCACGAGCATGGCGGCGAGCTCACCAAGTTCGAGGGCCGAGCGGCCAAGAAACGGCTGGACCGCGCCGGCTACAAGAAGGGTGGCGCCGCCAAGTCCAAAGGCACCGAGGTCAATATCATCATCGCCGACAAGGGCCAGCAGCCCGGCGGCGCGCCGATGGGGAGCATGCCGTCCGCCATGCCGCCGACAGCGGCAATACCCCCGCGTCCGCCGATGCCGCCGCAGGGCATGCCGCCCGGTACGGGTGCGCCGCCGATGGGTGGTGCTGGCCCTATGCCGGGCGGACCGCCTCCTGGCGCGATGATGCCGCGCAAGCGCGGCGGTCGGGCAGAAAAGGCCGATTATGATGCTGGTGCTGGCTCCGGGTTGGGTCGCCTGGAAAAGGCGCGGCGCTACGGCGCGCGTACCTGATGAGCAACGAGCTTGACGATAGTGCCGAGGAAGCCAGGCGCGTCATATTTCATGTGCGAGAAGATATGAAGCCTCTGGTCAATAAGAGCGGAGATAAAGCCTTCGACGATTCTCTTTGCGCCGTCTTCAAACGTCTCGATGACTATGTGAGCCAGCGTGAAGAGGCGTTGCGTGCGCATTACGTCAAGCAGCTGAATTCAGACTGATGCTAGTCGACCCGGACAAGTTCCACACCCGCCCGGCGCGCGTTCTCGCCCGGAAGATCATCCAGGAAATCGAAAAGCTTAAAGAAGCCGGCATCGCTAAGGCGAGCGAAGCGCCGCACGAACATGCGCAACGCGTCGGCACAGTCCTCGGTCTCCGTCTCGCCGTGAAGCTTCTCGAAGAAGCAGAAAAAGAGACGGTTGCCGCTCATTCACCCCAAAGCCAGTGAAGGGATACCATGTCATCTGTATCGAATAGAGGCGTCCTGCGCATGTCGCATGAGGATGATCCTCGCGAAAAGCTTACGAGCCAACTGGGCGATATCTCGGAGATCGAGATCTTCAACAACCAGATCCTCGTCGCGCTTTATGAGCGGCCCGAGAAGACGGCAGCTGGTCTATTTCTTCCCGACAAGACGCGGCAGGAAGATCAGTATCAAGGCAAGGTCGGCTTGGTCGTCAAAAAGGGTCCTCTCGCGTTCGAGAATGATGCCCGCAACGACTTCCAAGGGCAGACCGTCGAGATCGGCGACTGGATCGTCTTTCGGGTCCAGGATGCTTGGCCTTTGGCGGTCAATGGTCCGAAGGAACAGGTCAAGTGCCGCATGATGGAAGATGTGCATGTGCGGCTTCGCATCTCCTCTCCTGACGACGTGTACTGAGGAGATCGGCAATGGCCTTCGAAGGACAGTTTGACCGCGAGCGTGATGGCAAGATCGATGCCGATGGCGAAGCGCTCGGGCAGGCGCCAGCCGCTGGCGCGCACAGTGAGGCGCTCGGTGGTGGCCAAGCGCAAAAGGCCGGCCGCGATGACAATGACGTCGCGTTCGAGGATCTGAAGCGGCAACTCGACGACGAGAAGCGCCAGCGGCAGAATGCCGAGCAAGGACAGCGCCGCGCTGAAGAAGAGGCTGGGCGTCATCGTGCGGCGGTGGCGACCAGCGAGCAGTCAGTTCAACAGGCCAATCTCACGGCCGTTTCACGCGCCTTGGAGGGCCAGGAAGCGCTGCTGGCGAATCTCCGAAACAGCTATGCTGCAGCGATGGCTGCCGGCGATTATACGCAGGTCGCTGATCTGCAACAGAAGATGTCCGAGGCTGCGGCCCGGAAAGTGCAGATTGAGGTCGGCAAAGGTCAGCTTGAGCAGGCCATTCGCAATGGCCCGACGCAAAACCAGCAGCACGGCGATCCGTTCGAAGCGCAGCTGGCACGCTACACGCCGCGAACACGCGATTGGATCAGGCAGCACCCCGATCTTCTGCGCGATCAACGCATGACCAACCTTGCCGTCGCCGCGCACCATGAGGCGATCGCGAACGATTTTGTCTCGGATAGCGACGGATATTTCGACTTTCTGGACACCAAGCTCGGCTTCAAACAAGCCGCCGGCGATCAAGGCCAAAATGGTCAGACCCACGGCGGCAATAGCAGCAGTCAGCAGCAGCCGGTGCGCCGAAATCTGGCCGCGCCACCCTCTCGCTCGGGTACGGCCGGCAGCCGTCAGGCGCAAAAGGCTGACATCCGCGACATGACGCCGAAGCATCAGCAACTTGCTCGCGAGGCAGGTTTGACGGATGCGGAATGGCTAAAAAATTACAACGAGGGCCTCTCGGATGGCTCCGTCAGCCCGATCCACTGAGGAATCCATCATGGCAGTTTCTCCCCGCTCTGAAATGCGTCAGGACGATGCGCGCGAAAATCTGCGCGAAGAGCCGGCGCGTCTCACCCGCCGCCGCGGCCTGCACACGGACAAGTATCATGTGCCTGATGATCTGAAGCAGCCTGACATGTCTTACGAGTGGAAAACCGCCACCGTGACGGGCATGGAACAGATGGAGCATCAGGTTGAACTGGCGGCGAACCATTGGAAGCCGGTTCTGGCATCCGAGATGCCGGGTATGATGCCGGCCGATTACAAAGGCCACGTTAACCGTGGCGGCCAGGTGTTGATGTGCCGTCCTGAGTATTTGACGCAAGAGGCACACGAAGAAATCCTTGACACCAGCCTACAACGTGTCAAGAACCAAGAGCAACGACTCGGCATGTCCAATAGGGATGAAGCGCCTCGCACGGCCCCGAAGGTCTCGCGCGCTTATTCTCCCGTGACACGGTCCGACAAAGCGAGCGTCCGCGTCATTCCGGAATAGTTCCGGAGCGCACCAACCGAAGTTCCTCACGTCGCAGGGGCTTTATCCAGAACATAGCGTGTCGCCCCCGGCGTATCGGGCAAGCGAGGCGACAGGATAGGAATTGAACCCGTGGCGAATATTCTCGCCCCGTTCGGTTTCCGGTGGTTTCGTGAGCTCACCGGTGTGGCACCGAACTGCGCGCAATCTGTGCGCAAGATTCTCTCGACCAATACGACCGCCATTTTTCATGGCGATCCGGTCACCAGCCAGTCCAGCGGCTATATCCAGCAGGCCGCGCCCGGCACCACCCAGATCGCGGGCATCTTCGTCGGATGCCGCTACCTGTCGAAGTCGATGGGCCGCACTGTCTGGAACAACTACTATCCCGGCGCTGATGCGAATGGAGATGTCGAAGCCTATATCATTGACGATCCGAATGCCGTTTTCGCCGTCCAGGCAAATGGTGGTCCCGTCGTTCTCGCCGATGTCGGACAGAACGCGAATTTCGCGATCGGCACCGGCAATACGCTGACCGGAATGTCGGCCGCTTCGCTCGATTTCTCGACCGTCGCCACCACCGGAACGCTGCCCTTCCGCATCATCGGCTATGGCGGCGCAACCGGCTTCACGCAGGCCGGCCCCGGCTCCGACCCGACCACGGCGTACAACTACGCCTACGTCACATTCAACAATCAGGACTTCAAAGTCCTGACGGGCGTGTAAGGGGGAGCTGACAAATGCCCATTTCGCTTTCGGCCATCAAGAACGAACTCCTCCCCGGTCTGCGCGGCGTCGTCGGCAAGTACCAGATGATCCCGCGGATCTACGACAAGATCTTCGACGTCGGCCAGTCGGAGATGGCGCTCGAACGCACCACCGAGATGCGGTATCTCGGCCTCGCCCAGCTGAAGTCGGAAGGTGGTTCCACCGCGTTCGACAACGACGCAGGTGAGCGCCTGGTCTGGAACCAGGAGCACATGGAGCTTGGCCTGGGTTACGCGATCACCCGTAAGGCGATCGACGACAACCTCTATAAGCGCCAGTTCAACCCGTCGAATCTTGGTCTGATCGAGAGCTTCAATCAGACCAAGGAAATTTACGGCGCGAATTTCCTGAACACCGCCAATGTCACGAATGCCTATCTCGGTGGTGACGGCCAGCCGTTCTGCTCGACCGCGCATCCGATCGACGGTGGCACCTATGCCAATGCGCCGGCCACCGCTGTCGACCTGAACGAGAGCACGCTGCTCAATGCCCAGGTGCAGATTTCTTCGACCATCAAGGATCAGGCCGGGCTGCTGGTATGGGCTCGCGCACGCAAAGCGATTATCCCGCCGGCGCTGGAGCCCGTGATGATCCGTCTGCTGAAGACCGAGCTGCGGCCCGGCACGGCAGATAATGACGTGAATGCGATCCCGGGCACGGCTGGCGGCATCCCTGAAGGGTATGTCGTGAACCCGTTCCTCACGTCGCCGTATGCGTGGTTCCTGCTGACCGACATCAAGGGCATCCTGTATCTGCAGCGCATTCCCTTCGAGACGGACATGCAGGTCGATTTCGTCACCGACAATCTGATGGTGAAGGGCTACGAGCGGTATAGCTTCGGCGGATACAATCCCCGGTCGCTCTATGGCAGCTTCCCGACGAACTGAGACCGAGAGGGGACCCGTCAAATGGCCGCAACTCACTTCTCCGGTCCAGTTCAGGCCGGCACCAAGAAGGATGCCGATCAGACCGGAGCCGCGAATATCGGTTCCGTCCTTCTGACGCAGACTTTGACGTTGACGCAGAACGGCACGACGGCGGTCACCGCCGCGTTCGTGCTGCCTGCCAATTCGCAGATCGTCGGGTTCAATGTCGACACCGTCACGGCCTGGAATTCGGGCACGAGCGATACGCTGACCATCGGCACGGCTGCGGCAGGATCGCAGTATGTCGGTGGCGTCAGCGTAGCAACGGCCGCGCGCGCCGCAATCTCCTATACGGCGGCGGAATTGCTCGCGATGTCCAACATCGGGGTCAACACCACCGTCGACGTGACTGTCACGCCAGTCGGCACGGCGGCCACGGCCGGCACCACCATCGTCACCATCGAGTATATCCAGGCTGCGCAGTAATCGCTGACGTCAGCCGACAGGAGCAGGACATGACCAAGCAGCGCAAGGAAGGCGGCAAAGTTTCCGACGCGGACTGGGATGCCAAGGAAGGCGACAAGGCAGAGGACAAGGACACGTCCGAGACCTATGCCGGCAAGGGCTCGAATGTCGAGAAAGAGTCCAAGGGCGAGATGCGCAAGCGCGGCGGCAACGTCACGAAAAGTCGTCACGAGCGCCATGAGCGCAAGCGCGGCGGCCGCACCGAGAATATGGAAGGCATGGCTGCGAAGAAGCGTCTTGACCGCCCTGGCCGCAAGCGCGGCGGCGGTGTGGGATCGGACAGCAGCCCGCTGACCACTGCATCCCGCACGAAGGACCGCGTCGGCGGCTCCGAAGACTCCCGCTCCGGCGGTTGACCGTCTGATGGCTGGGGCGCTCCAAGGCGCCCCAGTAACTCTCATCGCGAAATCACCTTTTGAGGGCGCCCGATGGCAAATCCGATATCCCGGGTCATCACTGCCACGGGCACCTATGTTTTCGCGCTCGACTACATGATCAATCCGCTCAACGTCGCATGGGAAGTCCAGGTGCTAGGCACCGGTTCCTATGAGCTCGATGCGACGACCGACGCGATCGACTTCACGGTGGGTGTCGGATATGGCGTTCAGGTGTCTCCGAACCCTGTGTGGGATGTGGTGCAGGCGGCTGGCACCACCGCTTCCGCCAATGGTGTTATCACGGCCCCGCGCCAAGCACTGCGTCTCGTGGTCGCTACGGTTACGGGTGCTGGCGTCAAGATCAACATCATCCAACCGATGTCGATCAACTAGCCGAGGCGCTTGAGCATGTCAGGATCTGGGCTCGGGCAACCAACCGGCACGACGGCGTTCAACCCGTCGCTTGGCGAATCTGTCCTCTATGCGTTTTCCCGCTGCGGTATCCGTCGCACAGCGCTGACGGCCGAGCATTATGCCGACGCTCGTATGGCCGCGAACCTCATCCAGTCAGACTGGGACAACGAGCAGCCGAACCTCTGGAGCGTTCAGGAACAGACCATCCAGTGCGTTCCGGGCCAGACCTCTTATGTGGTCAATCCTGACACGGTCCTGATCCTCGATGCCTTCCTGCGCATGAACAGTGGGCAGCCCACCCAATACGATTTCTTCATGACGCCGGTCAGCCGCACCGAATACATCTCGTTTCCAGATAAGGTCACAGTCGGGCAGCCGACCGTCTATTGGTTCGACCGACTCATCGAGCCAACTGTGACCCTCTGGCAGCCGCCGAGCCAGGGGGAGTGGGTTTTCCATTTCTATGGCGTCAATCAGCTCCCCGATGCCGATTTGGCCAATGCCGCGACGCTCGGCCTGCCCTTCTACTTCTTGAAGGCCTTCACCGATCGCCTGGCGGCGGAACTGGCGGTCTCATATGCCCCGGACCGGGCGCAAGCTCTGATGATGGTGGCAGACAAAAGCTTCCTCAAGGCGAAGAACAGAAACGCCGAGAATGTGCCGCTGCAGCTCGCGCCGGCACTGGGCGATTATTACCGGATCTGATGCGATGTCTTGGCGACAAAACGGCAGAGCAAGGGTCAGCACCAGGAACCCGCAGGCCCAGGCCGTCTGCGACAGGTGCGGTTTCCGGTACAATCTCGTCGACCTGAAATGGCAGCACGACTGGCGCGGCACTCGCCTGCAAAACCTATACCGACGCGTCTGCACGCCGTGCCTGGACAAGCCCTTCGAGCATTTCCGACCAATCATCCTGCCGCCCGATCCGGTGCCGGTCTACCAGCCGCGGCCGGACCTCTATGCGCGGCAGATGCCATACATCATGACCGATACTCAGGGCCGCGAGATCACCGACACAAATGCCGTATTCCTGACGGCTAGTTCCGCGCCCCAGCCGCCGCCGTTGAGCAATGCCAATTCCACTGTCACAGGCGTGATGGTGGACAATCTGTCTTTCCCGCTCCTCGACGACCAGGGGCGCACCATCACAGCCGATGGACTGGGTCCTTCACCTGACATTCTGACCAATGCTCAGGCCCAAGATCGGTACATTCTCCGGGCGCCCCTTGGCGGTCCGGTCATCCTTATTCCGGACTGATCGTCATGGCCGAACCGACGACCCCACTAAAAGGCTTCACGATCCCCAATACTGGGGATCAGGTTAATGCGTGGGGCCCTTCGGTAAACGGCAATTTCTCGCTCATAGATTCCCTTTTGGCTGGTGGGACTTTCGTTCCGGTGACGACTGGAACCGTCACACTGACGACGGCTCAGACGCAGTTTTTTCGCATCATTTTGACGGGATCATTGACGGGTCCGGTCACTGTCGTGGTTCCGCAGAAGGCCAGTTGTTATTCGTTTCAGGACACCACAACAAGAAATGGGTATTCTATATCGATCACCACCTCAGCCAGCGGCGGCAGAAATCAGAACATCGGAATGAATTTCTGTCAGGTCTTCACAGACAGCGCGAGCGTTTGGTTTCTCTCTCCGCCGGCTAATTTCGGTGACATGAACCCCAACGCTGGTCTTGGTGTTCCGCCGCTATATTTGGCTTGCAATGGGCAAGCCGTCAGCCGCACGACTTACCTGGATCTGTTCAATACGATTGGAGAAACCTACGGAAGTGGAGACGGCTCCACAACCTTCAATGTCCCTGACACCCGCGGGCGCAGCATATTCGGGCCCGACGCCGGCGCCGGCCGAGTGACATCGGCCTCCGGTTTTGGTAGCGCGACAATCGCCACTTCAGGCGGCAGTGAACTGCTTCAGGCGCACACCCATGGCATCACTGACCCAGGGCATGCGCACACGGTCACTGATCCCGGTCATAATCACACCCAAAATCCCCATAACCACAACCTGACCGATCCCGAGCACACGCATGGGGTCAATGATATCGGCCACGTGCATACATATGGCAGCGTTGGGACGGCGGGATCGGGTCAGGCCGGAGCGGCAAATGCTTCAGCTGGCGGCCCAGGGACAACAGGCAGTTCTCTTACCGGAATATCCATCCAAAGCGCCCTAACGGGTATCACCGTTAACAATGCAACTGCGACGAACAATTCGGCAATGACAGGGATCACCATTGTCTCGGCCGATACAGGAATAAGCGTCGATTCGACCGGCGGAGGCGGGTCTCAGAATATGCCGCCGGCAATTCTGATCCCCTGGATCATCTACGCGGGCCAGTGATCCATGTCTTACGATTATGCAGGATATCAGACCGCGCTTGTGACGCTGATGGCGACGACGACGGAAGACCCCTACTTCGTCACGATCCTGCCCGACATTATTGATTATGCCGAGCTCCGCATCTATCAAGAGCTCGATCTCCTCAATACCCGATTTCGGGATGCGACAAGCACCACGGCGATCGGAAGCCGACAGGTCTCTCTTCCCGCCACGCTCATCGTCTTAGAGACCTTGGCAATTATCTCACCGGCTGGAAGCACAACCGCAACCTCCGGCGCGCGCCGGATATGCCAGGCAGTGACGCATGACTTCATCGACATGATCTATCCGTCTGATGGCGTCGCATATCAGGCAACCCCGCAGTTTTTTGCGATGCTGACCCAAACCACGGTCCTCCTCGGGCCTTGTCCAGATGGCGTCTATGGGATCGAGATCACCGGCACCTCGCGTCCAGCGCCACTGTCTGATGACAATACCACCACTATGCTGACAGAAATGCTTCCGGCTCTCTTCCTTGCCGCAAGCATGGTTTTTGCTTCCGGCTATCAGAAGAATTTCGGTTCTCAGGCCGACGATCCCAAGATGGCCACGTCTTGGGAGACGCAATACAAAGAGTTGATGCAATACGCAAAATCCGAAGAATTCCGCAAAAAGATGCAGAGTTCGTCCTGGACGTCGCAAATCAATCCAACCTCAGTCGACAAGCAGCGCGGCTGATCTATGCCTCTGCAACAATTGAAAATCCGGCCGGGGATCAACACCCAGTTGCCGCCCATTCTCAATGAAGGAGGATGGTCTCAGTCCCAGCTCATTCGCTTCGAGAATGGCCAGCCGCAGGCTATCGGCGGGTGGGTAAAATGGTGGGAAACGGAGCTTGACAGCCCTGCCCGCGCGATCCGGTCCTGGGCAGATTTCAACGGCACTGTGTGGACGGCGGTCGGCACGGATACCTCCGTCTATGTGATCGGAGATGGTCAACAGCTCAATATAACGCCGATAATCAATACAACAAATCCGACAGTGGATTTTTCCACTGTAGAAGGCAGTACCACCGTCACAATTCTTGACAATGCCGTTGGAGTCTTGAACGGAACTGCAGTCAATATTGTCACTCCCGTGGCAGTGGGGGGAATTGTCCTTCAAGGCCTCTATCAGATTACCATGCTAAATTTTGACTCATTCACGATCACGTCGTCTTCGAGTGCAACATCAACTGTGATCGATGGTGGTATCGTTCCTTCATTTACCACAATGTCAGGAAGTTTGACCGTTACGGTCACTCTTGAGAACCACGGCTACGCGGCGCAAGAGACTTTTGGAGTCACTGTTCCGGTGACGGTTGGAGGATTGACGCTTAATGGCGCTTATCTCATCGAATCAGTCGTAGATGATAACACATTCACCATTTCGGCTGTAAGCGCCGCGACGTCTTCTGCAACCGCATTGATGAACGGTGGAAATGCCCGATTCGTCTACTACAATGCCAACCAGTCGACATATGTGAGCTATGGTTATGGCATCGGTGGCTATGGGCTTGGTGGGTATGGCGAAGGCAGCATTTATGTGCCGCCCGCCGTCACTCAGGTTCCTCTCTGGACCTTCGATACCTGGGGTGAAACGCTGATCCTCTGCCAAGGAGGTGGCCCTATCTTTACATGGACGCCTGAGTCCGGGCAAACGCAGGCGCAATTGATTGCCGGTGCCCCGCCGATCAACGGCGGAATATTCGTCGCCATGCCTGAACTGACGCTTGTCGCATGGGGCTCATCGACATCGGGCATTCAAGAGCCATTGCTCGTCCAGTGGTCGACGATCGGCGACTACACGAATTGGATTCCAACGGTAGAGAACCAGGCCGGCAGCCAGACGATCCCGAGCGGATCCAGGGTCGTCGGCGCCATCCAAGGGCCCCAGCAGGCTCTAATCTTTACCGACGTCGATGTTTACTCGATGAACTATCTCGGGGGATCTGGTGAGGCATCCCTCGCTTGGGGCTTCATCAAGCTTGCCGACCACTGCGGGCTGATTGCCACCAGAGCGGTCTGCGTCTTGGATGAGACGGTCTTCTGGATCGCGGGGCCATCCGGCTTGCAGGACAGTCAGGGTCCATCCGGCGGTCGGTTCATGGTCTACAATGGCGGCGTGACGGAGCCACTGCCCTGCACGGTCTATGACACGATCTTTCAGGATCTCGACTGGGCGAATTCCGAAAAGATCGTCGCGGCCTCAAATGCCCTTTTTCACGAGGTTTCCTGGTTTTATCCATCGCTCTCAGGTGGATCTGGCGAATGCGACAGCTACGTCAAATTCAACAAGAAAGAGAGCACGTGGGATTTCGGCAAGCTTCCGCGCTGCGGATGGCAGGACTATTCAGCCGCAGGAAATCCGATAGGGGGCGGCTCGGACGGATATCTCTATGCCCATGAGGTCGGCATCACGGCCGACGGTGCTGATCTGAATTGGTCGGTCGCGAGCGGCGCCGTCATGATCGCCGAAGGCGACATGATGATGTTTGTCGATTGGCTTCTGCCAGAATTCTACTGGGGCATCCGAGGGACGCCGACGACAGTCTCCCCGGTGACTTTGACCATCAGCGGCTATCGTTTTTCGAATGACGTAGCGCCCGTCACCCAGAGTTCGATGACTTTCACGCAGTCCGGTAGCGGGTTCAGCAATCCAAGGGTACGCGGCCGCAACCTGAGCTTCACCTTCGGCGGACCGGGTTTCGCGCGCCTCGGCAGCATTCGGTATCGCGCTGCTCCTGATGGGAAATATTGATATGGCCAGCGGTCCATCAGGAAACGGTTTGTCAGGAAGCGGCCTCTCAACCGTTGAGACGCTGCTCCGGCAGCTGATCCAGGCAGTGAACGGCCTGGGCACGGTGATTTCGAAAGGTTCATCGACGTCCACGACCACAGCGCTGAGCACCAATTCACCAACGGCCACGGCCGGAGCGGCGACCCTTCCGGTCGGTCCTGTTGGCTTCATCACGTTCACCGACACCTCCGGCACCGTCCGCAAAATCCCCTATTACGGCGACTGATCATGGACACATCCGGGCCAATGGCGATCGACGAGGCAATGCACGTCGCCGGGCAGCCTATCCATGCCCCGCAGCCGAAGACGACTGCGCCCGCAGGAAATGGGATCGATTTCGGGGGCGGCCTCATTGATGCGCCAGTCCACGGCCGAACCGACAAGATCCCGCTGAATATCCCGTCGGGGTCCTATGTGCTGCCGGCGGATATCGTCTCGGCGATGGGGCAGGGCAACACACTGGCCGGCGCGCGGGCCATCCAGGAGGTCATGAAGGGCGCGCCGTATCATGGAACCTCCGGCCCTTATGGCGCGGGCCAGATTGCGATGAAGCACGGCGAGGGTCGGGGAATTCCAGATCCTCCAGCGCTCATGGCACCAGGCAAAACGGCCGCGGTCTCTTCGCCAGCGAGGGCGGCAGGCGGGCGGGCTCTGGTTCGCGCCGCCGGACTGATGATAGTCGCCACGCGGCCGCACGTCTCTGTGCTGTTTATCAAGCGTTCCGGTGTCGGCGATCATGGCGGCGAATGGTGCTTTCCCGGCGGTCATATCGATCCTGGTGAGACGCCGGCCCAGGCGGCCCTCCGCGAAACGCACGAGGAAGTAGGCTTCCCGGCCGGCGGTCATCCCGCGCTATGGACGCGCCGCGTTGCGGATGGGGTCGATTTTGCGACCTTTATCGTGAAGACGCCGCAGCCGTTTCGTCCGCGCCTCAACGGGGAACATACCGATGCCGTTTGGGCATCTCCATCTCACCCACCGATGCCGCTCCATCCTGGCTGTCTCGTCGCTCTCGACAAGCTGCGCGGCATGGTTGGCGATAAGGAAGGTGGCCAAACCGGATCGGCAGATAAAACAGAACTGGTCCCAATCATTGCAGCCGGCGGCGAATATATCCTGCGCCCTCATGAATGTCGCTGGTTGGGGAAAGGCGATCTTGAAAAAGGTCATCGTGCCCTTGATCAGTTTGTCATCGAGACCCGTGGCCATCTGCGCAAAACGCTCGGCAAGCTCAAACCTCCAAAGCGGGATTAGCAGATGACCATGAAAACGGATGCTGCAGTCAAGGTGCGCATTGGAAATCCGGGCGACTTTGATCAGATGATGCCCTTTCTCATGCAAATGCACGCTGAGAATGGCATGGCCGCGATGGATCCCGATCTTGTTGCGCATTCACTCTTGCGCGGTCTTCATCGAGACAAGGCTGTTGTCGGTATCGTAGATGATGAAGGCAAGATTGCCGCATCGGTCGGTCTTTTTGTGGGGCGCTGGTGGTATTCCTATGATTCCCATCTCGAAGACTTCTGGAACTACGTCGATCCGGACTACCGGAAACATCACATAGCCCGTCCGGTCATCGAATTTGCCAAGCGCGCCGCTGATAATATCGGCGTCCCGTTGCTGATGGGCGTCACGAGCAATGAGCGCACGGCTGCCAAGGTCAGATTGTATGAGCGGCAGCTTCCATTTGTCGGGGCTGCATTTCGATATGTTCCGGACGTGAAGGAGGCTGCTTGTGGGTAAGGGTAGCGGCGGCAATACAACAACCTCAACTACGACGCCAAATCCTGCGGCGTTGGCTCAATACACGAACGTCAGTAATCAGGCGAACACGACTGCCTCAAACCCCTATTATTACTACACGGGAGACCAAGTCGCAGGCCTGAACAGCGACCAGCTATCCGGCATTGGGTCGATCGGCAATCTCGCTTCGGCGATGGAGAATCCCAGCAATACCTATGGGATGGCTTCGCCTTATATTGGCTCTTCTGCCGGCATGACGACGGATGCGGCAAATACGTATGGCAGCCTCGGAGATTCATTGGCATCTCTGGAAAACCCAAGCAATACCTATGGGCAGGCAACGCCGTACTATAATGCAGCCTCGTCTCTGATTTCTGCTGGTTCTTCGCCGATCACGTCGAGCGATATCAACCAGTATATGAACCCGTATCTCTCTCAGGTTGGTCAAACAACTTCGAATGAGATGAACCAGAACAATGCTATCCAGCAGCAGCAGCTTCTGGGCAGCGCCGCAGCGTCCGGTGCGCTCGGCGGCAACCGGGTGGGTCTGGCACAATCCTCGCTCGCCAATCAGCAGGATCTTGCCGAGAATGCGACCTTGGCCAACATCAATAGCCAGGGTTACACCTCCGCGCTCGGCGCCGCGCAGACGCAGAATTCGCAAATGCTCCAGGCAGGCAGCCTTGATAGCCAGCTGGGCCAGACTGCGGAGAATTCTGCACTTTCGGGGTTGGAAGCACCTTTCAGCGCCGCCAGCACCATGGGTTCCGGCTTGCTCAGTTCCGGATCGCAAATGGGTAATCTTGGGTCGCTGAACCAAAGCGCCTCTACCAGCGCCCTGGATGCCGGTATGACCGGCGCTCAGTCCCAGCTGACGGCCGGATCGACCGAGCAGACGCAGCAGCAGAACGCGCTTAACGCCGCGTATTCGCAATGGCTTGGCAGTGTCCAATACCCCTACCAGGACACCGACTATCTAGCCGGAATCCAGAGCAGCATCGGATCGCTTATGGGTGGGGACAGCAGCACCACCGGCCCGAGCCCGAACCCTTATTCCGAGACGGCTGGTGGTCTTCTTGGCGTGGCGGGTCTTATCGGTGGGACTGGAGGTTTTGGAGCCAAGGGCTGGCTCACTGGCCTTCTCAAGCGCGGCGGCAGGGTTGGGCGAGCTACCGGCGGAGCGACCGCAGGCGTCTCGGGCCTGACGGGGCAGGACGAATTCGGCACGACAGATAATGCCGGTTATATTGGCCAGATGCCGCAACTGACCCATGGTCAGGGCGCGCCGCAAGCGCCGCAGGGTGGGCAAGGAAGCCAACAGAAGATCGCTGGCTTTTCCTCGATCCCCGATCTGGTCAGTTATCTGAACGGAGCCAAGCCGAGCGCAAGCGGTTCAGGCGACACGGGTGGCTTTTCCACAACTCCCTTTACCACTGGCTTTCAGACCGAGAAGCGTGGCGGCCCAATAGCGCGGCGTGATGGCGGTGGCGAGGTGATGGGCGCGCCCCCCGAAGCGCCGAGCGCTGAATCCATGGACGACTATCAGCTTCTGTCGCAACTCGCGCCCGGCGCGGCGATGCAGAAGATCCAATATGATGCGCCGCAGGGTGTCTATAGGCGTGGTGGCCAAATCTCCGGCTTTGCCAGCGGCGGCACGACCGGATCACAGGGCATGCAGGGCGTTTCCGGTATGACGCTGGTCAATCCCGCGGAGGAGACCAGCGGGATCAACTATGGCGGTTCCAATGCCGCTGGCACATGGAGCGGGGCCACACTTCCGGCCGCGCCGCAGACCAGTGGCATCTCCATGCCGACCGGTCAGAACAAATCCTATACCACACCGACGACGAGCGGCTTGTCCATTCCGACATCGAACACCGGCGGCAATTATGCGGCCGTGACCGGAACGGGATCGGGTCAGGCCATCAACCCGTCAACCGGTGTCCCAGATAACTATTCAGCGCAAATTTTTGCTACATCGCCTTACTATATCAGCGGCACGACATCATCTGGTCTGACGGGTGGCCAGAGTAATGCCGGAACGCCGGCCAATTCGACAAGTGTCAGTAATTCCACACTGAATCAGATCCTTGCCGACCTCAATCAGACTTCCAGCTCGAAAACGAGCATGCCGACAACCGCTGATTATCTGAACGATCGCGGTCTGCGCCGCGGCGGTCGCGTGGGTTTTGCCGACGGTGGCGACGCGGGCGGCGACGGCGATCCGGCGATGATTCCGACCGGCCAAACAAATGTCCGCGGGCAGATGATCTATGCGCCAGCGCCAGTCGCTCCAACGACACCACCATCGCCGCCGCAAGCGGGTTTGGCCGGATTGGCAAATTCAACCTCTTCTGCATCTCCTGCGCCTTCTTCCACATCGACACCGCCTCAACAGGCTGGTGTTGCCAGTCTCGCCAATCCACCTCCGGGTGCACCAGCGCCTACCCCTGCGGCCGCCGCCGCGGCACCGAGTGGATCTGCATCGCTACCGGCGAACATGCCGGGAGATGCCACACAGGCAGCCAATCCGCCCGCGCCGTTCACACCGACGGCAGGTGGATTCAATGCGGCGCCCGGCGCACCGCCCGCATCCGGCCCGTCGCCTAGTCCGGGTGGTTTCAACGCGGTGCCAACCGTGCCGCGTGGTGTGCGCGACAACAACCCGCTGAACCTGGACTTTTCTCAGGGGCAGGCGGGCCTCGATCCCAATGCGCCGACCGATGGGCAGGAGGCGCGCTTCCAGACACCGACCCTCGGTATTGCTGCAGCCACCCACCAGCTTCTCACTTATCAATCCCAGGGCGTGAATACGGTTTCCGGGGTTGTAGGCAAATGGACGGCCGGCAATGCCTCACCGCAATACCTCCAGGCTGTGTCGAGTGCTCTGGGCGTGAAGCCGACTGATCCCATCGACGTTTCGGATCCGGTGACAATGCAGAAGATCGTGTCTGCCATGATCCCCTTCGAAACGCCGAATGGTGCCGACCCGAAAACGATCTCGGATGGCGTGCAGCTCGGACTATCGACATATAAGCGGCCGGGCGGCGCGCAGTACGCTCAGGCCGGAAATGTCGCCTCAGATGCGTCGTATGGCGGCGCGAACGGTGGCGGACCATCGCAGGGCGGCTTCTATTCGCCATTCACGCCACCGTCGCAGATGGTGTCGGCAGCCGATGCGGCAAATCAGCCCATCTCCACACCAAACTCTTCTCCAACGACCGGCCTGGAAAAGATGGAGGAAAGCCCCTGGATGGCACTCGCCAATGCCGGATTCGGGATGATGTCCAGCGCGTCTCCGTTCTTCGGTGTCAATATCGGTCAGGGTATGCTCGATGGCAGCCAGTATGCCCAGAGCATGCTTGGTCAACAACGGGCTCGTCAGGGCATGCAGTTTGATCAAGGAAATAAGCAGACTCAGAACAACCTCGTGCAACGCAGTCAGGGTCTGCAAGGCGGCGCCGGCATGGAAGGCGCGCAAGGAAACGCTGTGGCCGGACTGAACGCGCTGTCAAACTTGCCGCCGCTCATGGGTGCGGCGGCGGTCGGTGCGCCTGGCGCTGCCTCGACGCTTAACCTTGCAGGCATCAAGACGCCTCAGGTCGCCCTTCCTGGTGCCACCCCTGTCGCAGGTATGGGATCTCCCGGCGGTGGTTCGGCACCATCAGGAGGATCGGCGAGCGCGCCTGCCGGAGACCCCAACCAGATGCTGCCGCCCGCGACGATCGGCAGCATGTCCTTTCCGGCCCAATCGCCAATGGATCGCATGAATTCGATGTCTATCTATACGGGTATGGGCGGTGTCGTCGGCAATGCGGCGAGCAATTATTATAATCAAGCTAAGGACGCCGTCAGCACGGGTGGTTTCGTTAACCAATTCGGGCAGAAGGTTAATCTTGCTGGCGCGGTCGGCGCAGGCGCGCAGGCCACATCCGTGCAGGGCCAAGTCACGCAAGAGGCGTCGCAGTGGAGCAATATGCATGAAGAAATGCAGGGCACTGTCACTTCCCTTACACAGATTCACGAATTGGCCAATGCGGCGAACGAAGCGCCTCCGAGCAAGTTCCAGTCCACGATAGCCGGCGCGGCGTCGACCCTGACTGGCGTTGCTCAGTCCCTTGGCATTCCCGTCAGCCAGAACGTGACCGATTATGCCTCGGCATCTGACCTCATGAAGAAGATCAACACCCAGCTTGCGGGCAACATCGCTCGTTCCTGGGGAGACAAGGCATTTGCCGCGCTGCAGACCGTTCAGAGCGCTGTTCCAAGCGGCAATATGTCTTCGCCGCAGTCCTTTGCGCAGGTCACGCGCAGTGTCGGGCAGCAGCTTCAACTGCAGCAGGATCTTTATGGCTACGGTGTCCAAAACCGGCAGGCGCAGCAAGCGCAAGATCCGTCCAATCCCTATGGCTGGGAAGATCAGTTCTTCCAGTCGCATCCGCCGCAGATGTACGCCAGCCGTGTCAATCCGCTTCCGTTGCCGGCATCCGGCGGCAAGGTTGATGCGGGTCAGCTGAAGCCCGGCTTTAATTACACGGTCAACGGCCGCGTCGGGCAATGGACGGGGTCTGGCTTTGCTGGCGTCGATGCCCTCGGAAACGCCGGACAATGACATCAGCTCCCTCTCTAACCGTCGACGACTTCATGAAGGTGGCGACGCCCCAGATTGGCGTTGGTTCTTCGCCGCCCGTGCAGTCTGGCCCGACGGTCAATGACTTCATGAAAGCTGGCACGCCAGCACCGGGCATCGAACCTTCTTCCGAGCCCTCGGCCACGCCACCGCAGCCGCCGGCCTCCGGCGGCCCAACGGTGGAGGATTTCATGAAGGTCGCTACTCCTCAACCAGGGTCGTCGCCAGAGCCCGACAGCGGGGCAGTCTCATCGCCTGGTATTCTGCACAGTCTGGCGGCCGGCGCGGCATCCGGCGTGCAGGATGTGGCGGATGCTGCGAAGTGGATGTGGAACAATGCCAGCGCACCCGGGCTGGCTGAGGTCGAAGGGGGCAATCTCAACACGGCCGCCACTCCGGATATGATGCTGCCCAAGAAGACTGCGCCGGCGCAGATTCCCGTCGTGTCGAAATTCGTCCAGCAGAACCAGCCTCAGACGCTCGGCGAGAAGATGGCCTACGGCGCGGGCGCGATGCTGCCGTTTGCTGCGAGCCAGTTCATTCCCGGCGCTGACGCCGCGAGCGAGGCCACCGCACTGAGCAAGCTGTATTCGGCTGCCAGGGGTGCTGGTGCCTTGGCCGGGTCCGGCGCGGCATCTGGTGCGGGCGGCTTCGAAGGCCAGCGGCTGGGCCAGATGGTGGGCGGTGACATGGGTGGCGAGATCGGCGGAACGATCGGTTCTCTTGTCGGTGGCATCCTTCCCCTGGCTGGCGGCTATTCTGCCGCCAAGGCGGCGGATGCGATTGGCGATTTCGTGCCGCTAACCACCGGCGCCAAGATGAAGGGAGCTTCCCGGGTTCTGGCCAATGCCGATCCCGATCTGACGGCCGCGCGCGCCAATGTATCGGCAAGGACGGCGCCCGGTGCCACC
Source organism: Acidisoma cellulosilyticum (assembly GCF_020621385.1). GTDB lineage: Bacteria > Pseudomonadota > Alphaproteobacteria > Acetobacterales > Acetobacteraceae > Acidisoma > Acidisoma cellulosilyticum. The sequence continues at coordinate 706,462 of NZ_JAESVA010000002.1, forward strand.
ATCCAAGCCGGCGGTCGTAGCGTGCCCCTCGGCCCAAATGGTGAGATCGTGGATGGGGCCACGCCGACGGCCGTGCAGATGGCCGGGTCAACGCCCCTCGCCCGGGTGGCCGAGGGTCTCAAAGCGCGCGGATATGGCGATTCTCTCGTCGAGGCTGAGCAGAATCAGGAAGCGGCCCGGGCGAATGCGGTCCGTGGCCTGGCACCGGATAATGCAGACACCTCGTCTCTTGGGGCTTTTTTTCGACAGGCCCAAGGCGATCAGGACGCCCTGTATCAACGCCAATTGGCCGGTGAGAACCAGACCAGAGATGCGGCACTTGCGACCCAGCCGGGGGCGGCCGGCGAGATCCAGCCCTATCAGGCCGGTCAGCAGCTCCAAGGTGCGCTGAGCGCTGGCGACCAGGCGCGGAAGCGCGCGACGGACACGCTGTTCAATGCCCTGCGTCAGAAGAACCCGGTGATCGACGTTACTCCTCTGAAGCAATCCGCCTCGGACATCGAAAGCGGCATCTCCTCATTGCGGGCCGGAGATGTTTCTTCAGCAGAGCGGGAGCTTTACAAGCGGGCACAGGCCTTGGGTTCGGCCCCGAACACAACCTGGGGGCAGGTCCAGCAGCTCCGTAGCGAGGTCGGAAACGCAATCACCGACAGCACTGTGCAATATGGCGCGGCAAGCCCCGCGACGCTGCGGCTATCTCGGCTAAAGAGCGGAATTGATGATGCGACGGCAAGCGCCGTTGACCGTCTCCCGTCCCAAGATCCGGCGTGGGCCGCACTTCAGTCTCAAGTGGTAGGAACCATCCCCTCGCAAGCGTCCGTCGATGAGGCTAGAATGGGCCTCGAACGGATGGCGGCGACAGGCAGGGCGAGTGAGAACAGTACACGCACGGCTACAGGAGCGGATGGCTCACCTTCGGGATCTCCTGGATCAGGTGGATTACCGCAAGAAGGTGGAGAGCGTTCTGGAGTTGGAACGGCTGGCGCTCGGCCGGGAGGATATGGTGGAGCTGAGCCTGATGCGCTTAATGCGCAAGGAGCTTGGGATTCCTCCGACGCCGCCACCTACTCAGACGCCCTAGCCCAACACGCGGCGCGCAAGCGGCTCTATTCCAATCCACAGATTGGGCACATTCTCGCAAAAGCACCGGGAGGCAATCTGGCCTTGGCGCCAGAATCCGTCGTCAAGGAAGCGGTGCCAACTGGGCCGTCCGGTGGTGTCATGGCGCGGTCCATCGCGGCTACTGCGCAAGACGACCCTAATATCATGAACTACTACCAGTCGATTGTCGGCCTCGGCCTCCGCAATTCCGTTGTTCGCGATGGCCAAGTGAATCGAAGTCTTCTAGCGGCTTGGACGCGTAATCATCAGGCGCTTCTCTCGGAGCTACCAGAAACTGCGCGACGACTGACGTCGATCGACTCCGCGCAGCAGTTCGTAGATGAAGCTGCAAAAAGTGCGGCTGTAGCTTCAGACGTTTTCAAGACCAAAGCCATCTCATCGCTTATGGGTGGCGACGACCCCTCTGTTTCCATGCAGCATCTTTTGAATGGAACAACGGCTGATGCGGCTAAGTTTTTGAATTATATCCGCCGCGATCCGGCGGCTCATGCCGGCGCTCAGAAGGCCATGGCGGACAATTTAGCCAACTCTCTCCTATCGCCTAAGGCGGCAGGGTCAGCGGGTGACGAGGGCGTTCAGATTTCTCGTGTTCGCGGCCTGCTTCGTGAGCCATCAAAATTGGCCATCATAAGGTCAATAATTGGACCGCAGGCGCCTCAAACACTTCGCCGCATCCTCGACGATTACGACCTCTACAATACGCCGGCCATGAGCCGGCTAGGCGCGGCAGGCTCGCGCACGACGCCGCTGGCTCATGCGGCCAACAACATCGGACAGCCTACGACCACGCTCGGCCGCATGATGCAGGAATTGTCCCGCCCGGTCGTCAATACCGTCCTGGCTGCCGCCACCCACCCGGCGGCAGCGGTGCCGACCTTTCTAGCATCGACCGCCGGGCAGGCCATCATCTCCAAAAGCCGCGAGGCAGTTGCGCAGATCGTTGCCCATGCTCTGGTCGATCCCAAGTTGTTCATGAAGCTGACGGCGCCCGTTCCCCGCGAGGCCGGCGCGGAAGCCCGGTTCGTGAAACAATTGCGCAGCATGCTCGCCGCAGCCGCGCTTCAAACGTCTCCTTCCTCTCAAAACTGACGCCTGACAATTCGTCTTGAAACCGTCCGCGCAGGCGGATGATCACTCACGCCTAGTTTTTGTAGAGACAACTAATGGCACAATTTAATCAGTATCCGATCCCTAATCTTCCTCTATCGGGAAGCGAGAAACTTATGCTTTCTCAGCAGCAGGGAGAGAAAGATGTCACAGTGACTGCTTCTCTTCTAGATCTTCCCGGCATCGCAATCCCATCGTTTACGGGCGCTGGGGAGGCACTTGAGCCAGGGGCCACACCGACTGTCGATGTCACGGGAGACGATGTCAAAAATCTTACTCTCACAATTGGCGTCCCCGCAGGCGCGCCTGGAGACAAAGGTGATCCAGGCCCTGCAGGTGCCGATGGCGCTCAAGGTGGGACAGGTCCGGCAGGACCGCCGGGGGCGGCAGGTCAAAATTCAACTGCCGGGACGTCGAAGGGATTTTACAACGCCGCAACAAATACACCAACGCTTTCGGCTAATGGTGGCGGAGGATCGGTAGGCGACACTTACACGATTGGCAACGGCGGTGCCGGAACCATGACGATCGATGATGTCGGTGCATTGGCGGTCGGAAACCGGATACAGTGTGTCAACGTCTCGACCGGAGTCAATCAGTGGCAATCAATTCTAACACCTCAAGGAGCGCAGACATTCAGTGCAGTGTCATCTCAATTGGTTACAGTTAATACTATAACGTTTACTGTTGGTGGTCCGAAGGCGCTATCGGCCGATGATGGTCAGGGTAATATTTCCACCGCATGGGAATATGATGGTTCATTTACCATCAGCTATGCAAACATTCTCGGTGGTGTTGGAACTTTGGGTCTTCTCTACGGAAGCACTTTTGGTGGCCTCACAATCTTTTCGAGTCCCGCATACGCGATAGCCTTTGGTGACCCTCAAGGCAATGTCGGCTTTGGGCTCCGGTGGGACGGTACGCTTGATGGTGAAGGCGGCTCCAGCGGAGGCGGAGGATCGTCAGTTCCGCTCCCGACTTATTTTAAAGATCCAAATCAATCCGGATTTGTTCCCCCAAATTTTGCGATTCTCAGGGGGGTTAAGCGTTGGCGCATGCTCTACATTGGAGGGCAGTCACTTGATGTGGGTTTTAATCCAAACTCAAGCGACAATCCGATAATTCCGAATGCGCTCTACCCTGACAACGTCTTTATGTTCAATAACATAAATGGAGGAAGCCCAAGGGTAAATGGAACTCCTGCAACAGGCATCGTCCCGGCACATGATGTCCTCACTGATTTCGCCACCCTAAATGCGCGTGGTGAACGTGGGGTAGCTATTGGGACGCAGGTTGCCAGCATGCTCGCAGGCCTTACTGTGCCTGACAATGATCAATATTTCGTCATCGCCAATGGCGCAGTGAGCGGTCAAAGCGTTCAAAACCTTGGCCGGGGGACACAGCAATACATAAGTTATCTACAGGTTTTGCAGGACTTCAAGCGCTTGGGTGCTGCAGCTCTTTACGATGAAATGATCCTCGACGGAATTTTTATTGATCAAGGTCAAGCCAACACGTCTCTTGTCAACTCAGTCCCTCTATCATTTGGATTTGCGAAAGAGGATTTCGCGCGCAACTGGGAAAATCATCTTTGGAAGATGTTTGAAGATGCGCGACGCATTCTGAATAATCCGCGGGACCCGAAAGTCTACATCACAAAGGATAGTCAAGTAGCCGTTCAGGGTTCCGTGACATCTCCATTCAACGACCCCATCCTTGAAGCTTGGGAACTTCTTCGAGAGAGGGCTTCGGGATACATTCGCATTGTAGGGTCGGACTGGGTAGCTCAACGCCAGCAGCCGGTTGTCACCTTTGGCCCAGGTGCGGAGCATTGCAGCAGCTATGGATGCTATCAACTTGGGGTCGATGCTGGTGTCGCATATGCCGCTGAAGAATTTGGTGAAGGCTGGTCGCATATGCGTCCAACCGATGCTTGGTGGAGTGGCGCGAGCCAGCTTACGGTTCGATTCTATGTGCCCTTCGGAGGTGTGCCTATCCTAGATACGACGGAGACTGTTATTGGTCTCACACCAAATAGCACGACTGGAGTTGCAGCAATCGCGGGCTTTTATGGTCTATTCTTCAATGATCGAAGTTCATCGCCTCCTGCGATCGTGAGTTGTTCTTTAGTTCCTAATGTTGCGCCCACAGCGAGCAACTTTGCCTGTGATGTTGTGTTCAATCTCGCAACGCCACCGGCGCAATACTACAGCTGCCAGTTCGCGGGAGGCACGGTCAGATCAACGCCTGGTGCGGATGGTCCGAATGCGGGTGCTCGCCTGCCTTTCCGGGGCAGCATTGGATACCCATCCGTCGCAGAACCTGGGGTGACTAGATACCCATTCTGCGCATCCTTCATCATGCCAATCGCAACTGCATAGTTTCGGCACAGGAATTTTTAGATGAGCGGTAATCTCCTCACCATCACATCCGTCAATCCAGTGACGGGTCTAGCCGCCGATTTTACTGGCAAGGCACAACAAGTCGCGGTTCCTATCGTAACTGGGCTCCAAGCGTACCATCGTTTCGGCCTAGATCTGCCAAATTGTTTAAAAAACCGCGCGCCTATCTCAGGAACGGCTGCGGCAAAAATAACTGGAACTGGCCCTATTTCGATTGGCACTTCTCCTCCCTCAATGGAATCAAGCGGTCCATCTGCTGGTATCCAGCTTGGCGTACCGGACAGCCCGAATCTCACAATTATCTTGGCGATCGAGCCGTTGCCCGTTCCGCCAACCCCGGGAGTTGGTTCGACTTTTGTGGCGCTATGTTCCACTGCAGTCAGTACGATACTTGGTTTTAATTTTATCTTCAGCACTGGGCTGCAACTCACAGCGTTCTGTTCCGGTGGCACAATAACTCCTGCCACTCTCGCTATGGATGATACGCGAGCCAACATTGTCAGCATAGAATTTGATAGCTCCATTCCATCTGCGCCTGTTCTTACGGTGAGGAACCATACTGCGAATACGGTATCAGCCAGAACAGGCACTTTCGCGCTCTCTCCATCGGGTACTGGAATTTACTTGGGCGGAACTCCGGTATCGACGATTAATAATATTGGACCTTGTGCCTACCTTACGGCAGAAATTCATAATTCTGTTCTTAGCACAAATGATCTGAACACTGCAGTAAGCAGCATCAGTAGCAAGCTGGCTTTACTGACGCCTCCAGTGATTGCTTAGACGAAAGAAAATATCGGATTTTTTTTGACAGTTAAAACTCTGAGGCTCTTCTAAAGGTAGTCCTCCGGCCTCGAGCTTTGTTTGATGAGGAACACTCCATGCCAGAAATTGACAACGATGATGATGTCAGCCCGAGCAGTTCGATGCCGATGCTCGTTGGTGATTTGCGCGGCCGAATGCGTGCGCATGAGCGCCGGATGGATCGCCACGAGAATTGGGTGGGTGAAAAATTCACCTCACTTGAAGGAAAGATTGATGGCGTCGACGCGAAGGCCGACAAAATCTTGGAGGTGATGGCGTCTCAGGCCGGCGCCAAGGCTGTTCTTCGTGTCCTCATGCAGCCCGCTTTCATAGCCTGGGGAACAGCCCTGTCGGCAGCCGTTGGTCTCGTGATGCATTTCATTCTCAAGGTGTCTCTGCCGTGAGCATCACCCTCACCCTTTTCTTCAACTCGATCCGGGGCCCTTTATTCTCAGGAGCCCTCGGCGTCGATCAGGTTTCTGGCATCAATGCCATTCTATCCGCGTGGGAAAGCATCCTTCCGAATACCGACGAACGGTGGCTATCTTATGTCCTGGCTACGACGTACCACGAGACTAACAAGATGATGAAACCGATCCGGGAATATGGCCTGGGTCGTGGGCGCACCTACGGCATCGCCGATCCCATCACGCATCAGATCTACTATGGCCGTGGTTTTCCTCAACTGACCTGGAAGATCAATTATCGCAAGATGGGCGAGAAGCTCGGCATCGATATGGTCAGCAATCCGGATCTCATGCTTAGTCCCGCCGTCTCCGCGAAGGTCATGCTCATCGGTATGCGTGATGGCGACTTCACTGGAAAATCTCTCGCTGATTACTTCAACGGCGAGGAAAGCGACCCTGTCAATGCGCGTCGCATCATCAACGGAACCGATTGCGCGGCCCAGATCGCCGGATACTACAGCCATTTTCTCGCGGCCCTCGATGCCGCCACTCCCATTTCTCAGGTGATAACATGACCGATCTCAACCGCCGGCATCTTGGCGCCATCATCCTCGGGGCCGGCGCACTCAGCCTGTCGGGATGCGCCGCACTCGCTACCAGTGCCAAAACGCTCGAAGGGGATGTGGCGACGACCTTCAGCGATGCGGTTGCGGCTGCCAAGATCGCCGCCGCTGCCGTCGCGACCAAGACGGAAGCCGTCGTCGCCTCCATCACCACGACCGCGACAGGCGAGGTCTCGGGCTGGCAAGAAATCCTCGGCCTGGCCGAGCAGGCGCTGTTGGCCCTGGCGTCGACCAACCCGCTCGTCGCCACGATCGAGACCGCGATCTCCGCCGGCACCACCATCATCAATGCGCTGCCCGGGGCCGTGAGCGACGCGACCGAACTCGCCAGTGCGCTCGGGCTGCTTTCCACCGCCACCAGCACGCTGCGCAGCGCCGTCGCCTCGGCCGGCAGCTTCACCGTCACCGCCGCATAAGGAGCGAAACATGAACACCGATCTGCTTTGGGCCGCCGTGCTGATGATTGGCACCGGCCTCCTTGGCCTTGCGGTCAAGGAAATCACAGCCTGGCAGTCCACCAAGGATGCCACCGATCACCCCGCGCTCCTGCGCTTGTCGGCCCTGTTCGTCGATGTGGCCAATTCGGCGCTGGCGATGCTCAAAGCCAATCCTACGATGACGCCGCATGATGCGGTCGCCTGGATGAAGGCCGAGACCAAGGCATCCGCACCTGGGCTGATCACCGAACTGGGCGACGACGCGACCGAGGAAGGCATGACGATGCTGGCGCGTCGTAAGCTGGTGTCCGCCGCTCAGGCGACGAACCTGACAGATGTGGCTGACAAGGTGATTTCGACCCTTGCGCCTTCCGCGGCCACGGCCCGCATTGCCCCGGCTCAGATCGTGGCAGTCGCTGCGGCTGTCACCACCGCAGTCCCACTGTGACGGCGGAGAGCCTGCTGGCTATGTTCCCAGGCTTGGCGACGCTGTCGGCTCCGGTGGCAGCAGCCGCTCCCGTGCAACCGGTCGCCGCCCAAGCCTAACCCGCTAAAGTCCACACCGCTGAGATGGATGGCCCGGTCGCTTCGGCGGCCGGGCTTTCGTCGTTTGTGGGGAATGGTCGGAGCGAGAGGATTCGAACCTCCGGCCCTCTGGTCCCAAACCAGATGCGCTACCAGACTGCGCCACGCTCCGAATACAGCCTTGAATGCCATGCCTCGCTCAAAAGCAAAACCCCACCCGACGACTGCCAGGTGGGGCTCTATAATACCCCGGCGTTTGCACATGCGATGCATAGTGGCCGGGGTCTCAAGTCGGCGATCAACCCGACCTGGCCCCAACGCGGGGCTTATTAGAAACTGGTCCCGAGCTTCCATCGGGCGCGGCGGGTGCTCCCGCCTCTACGTCAGCATGCAGGCGCCGAGTTGCCCTATCACTGGCGTCTAGTATTCTCGGCTTCCTCGTATCGGTTGCAGGGGGGGGGTGGATTTGAACCACCGACCTTCAGGTTATGAGCCTGACGAGCTACCGGACTGCTCCACCCTACGTCATTGTTGCGGCGGAGTTGGATTCGAACCAACGAGGGAGGTGCTATTCTAGATCGCCACCCTGGGATGCAGGCCCTGCCTTCAACCTCTCGACCACCCGCCGCAGCTCGCATCTCATAGCAGAATCGACGGCGGCTGAGAATCCCTACCCCTCTCCGATCAACCACTCGCAGATCAGGTGATGTCGTAGCGCGACTTTATCCGGCCTCGCTCCGCACGCCCCGCAGCGCAGCCGCCGCACGATCTCCTGGACCTCGATCGCATGCAACCGATCCGGCAGATCCAGCACATAGACATCGCCCGAGTGGCGACCGACGCCAGAGCAGAACGATTGCAGGCGAAATCCGCGATACCGGCCCAATGGCGAGGAGAGCATGTCGATGGCGCGGGCGGTGAGCATGACGTGAACATAAAGCGAACATCATTTTCGTCCACCCCTTCCGACATCTCTCGACGCGACTCGGACCATCTCCGGTTTTGCTTTTGTAAGTCTTTGATATCGGCTGATTAGATACTAGCTGCTGAAACGAAAAAAAACTGATGCCTAACGGCAGGGCCAGCGCTGGCACCGGCAGGCCGAGGCTGCGGGCGATCAGGCCGCCATATTTGAAGAGACCGAGCAGCGCGAGATTGCTGAGGATCGCCGCGATATACCAAGGGCGCTGAGCGACTTTCGGCAAAACCCACCAATTGCCGAGGATGGAGGCCGCCAGCAGCAGGCAATCCGCCAGATTGCCGAACCCATAGAAGACGAAATTGGCTGCCAGCAGGGTAGTCAGGGCAGCGCTGCTGCCCGCTATCCTGGCCGCAACGGTGAAAGCGACCAAAGTCAGCGGCAGAAAACCGAGCAGGAAAAGCGGCGTGCCGAACAGCATGGGCCGAGCTTGCACATAGGATATTCGTTTCGTAAACGGATTATTAATTCGTCCCCGTTTTGTCATCTGACGCCACGGTGCTATAGCGCTGCGGCATCACCCCGACCCTGATCAAGGCGAGCTTGATCAAGACGGGCTCGCGGCTGATGCGATCTGAGAGAGACGCATCTTGACCGACGATTTTCTACCCAACCCCGCGCTACTTCCGGCCGGTCTGCGTGACCTGCTGCCGCCCGACGCCGAAATCGAGGCGCGCTCCATCGAAGCCATGATGGATTGCTTCGCCGGCCACGGCTATCAGCGCGTCCGCCCGCCCTTGGTGGAATTCGAGCATAATCTGCTGGCGGGTTCCGGCGCGGCTGTCTCGGAACAGACCTTTCGACTGATGGATCCCGACAGCCAGCGCATGCTGGGCCTGCGCGCCGATACCACGCCCCAGGTCGCCCGTATCGCCAATACCCGTCTGGCCCAGTCGCCGCGCCCGCTGCGCCTGTCCTATGCCGAGCATTGCCTGCGCGTGCGCGGCAGCCAGCTTGCCCCCGACCGCCAGATCAGTCAGGCAGGGATCGAGCTGATCGGCTCGGACGCGGTCGAAGCCGATGCCGAAATCGTCCTGGCCGGCGCGGAAGCCCTCGCCGTGCTGGGCCTGACCGAGGTCAGCTTCGATCTCACTTTGCCGACCATGGCGGCGATGCTGCTGGATAGCGCCGGCTTACCGCCCGATCGCCGCGCTTTGCTCGCCCACGCGCTGGACCGTAAGGACGCCGCGGCCGTGACGGCTTTGGGCGGCAGCATGGCGGCGACTTTGACGCGCCTGCTGCTCGCGGCCGGCGAAGCGACACCGGCGCTGGCCGCACTGAGCGAGGTCGATTTGCCGGCCGAGGCCCGCGTGCTGGCGGACCGGCTGGCCGCGGTCGTGGACGCTATCCGCGCCCGCGCGCCCGCTCTGCGCCTGACCGTCGATCCCCTGGAATTCCGCGGCATCCGCTACCATACCGGCCCTTGCGTCACGGTCTATGCGCTCGGTCACCAGCAGGAACTCGGCCGCGGCGGGCGCTATATCAGCGGCGAGCGCGAGCCCGCGACCGGGCTGACACTGTTTCCCGACGTCATACTGGAAGCGGCGCGTGCCCCCGCTTTGCGCCCGCGCCTTTATCTGCCCGCCGGGACGGACGCCAAGCTTGCGGCCCGTTTTCGTGCGGAAGGCTATGCCACCGTTGCAGCCCTCGGCGACGAGGTGATCGATATCGCGGCAGAAGCACGCCGCCTTCTCTGCAGCCATCTTTTGACAGATGGCGCGGCAGCCCCACTTTCCTGACCTTATAAGAAGAATTCCGGAGTACCCGCTCATGGCCAATGTTGCGATCATCGGCGCCCAATGGGGCGATGAGGGCAAAGGCAAAGTGGTCGACTGGCTTGCCAGCCGCGCCGATATCGTTGTGCGCTTTCAGGGCGGGCATAATGCCGGCCATACGCTGGTCGTCGGAGACCAGACCTACAAGCTGTCGCTGCTGCCGAGCGGTCTGGTCCGCGGCAAGCTCGGCATCATCGGCAATGGCGTCGTGGTGGATCCGGAAGCGCTGCTGACGGAAATGGCCCGGCTGCAGGGCCAGGGCCTGGTGATCAACCCCGCAACGCTGCGCATCGCCGAGAATGTGCCGCTGATCCTGCCGCTGCATGCCGCATTGGACCGTGCGCGCGAAGCCGCGCGTGGCGAGCACAAGATCGGCACCACTGGGCGGGGCATCGGGCCGGCTTACGAGGATAAGGTCGCCCGCCGCGCCATCCGCTTGTGCGATCTGGCCGAGCCAGAGACGCTTTCGGCGAAGCTCGACGAATTGCTGCTGCACCACAATACGCTTCTGGTCGGCCTTGGCGCCGAGCCCTTCGAGAAGCAGGCGCTGCTGGGCCGGCTGCTGGAACTCGCCCCGCTACTGCTGCCCTTCGCCGAACCGGTCTGGGAGCGGCTGGACGAGGCCCGCCGTGCCGGCAAGCGCATTCTGTTCGAAGGCGCGCAGGCGGTGATGCTGGACGTCGATCACGGCACCTACCCCTTCGTCACCAGCAGCAACACGGTGGCGGCGACGGCGGCCTCCGGCGCCGGTGTCGGCCCCTCGGTCGTCGGCACGGTTCTGGGCATCGCCAAGGCCTATACGACGCGAGTCGGGTCCGGCCCCTTCCCGACCGAGTTGTTCGATGAGACCGGCAAGCTGCTGGGTGAGCGCGGGCATGAATTCGGCACGGTGACGGGCCGTCCGCGCCGCTGCGGCTGGTTCGACGCCGCCATGGTGCGGCAGGCCGTGAAGGTCGCCGGCATCCAGGGCCTCGCGCTGACCAAGCTCGACGTGCTGGACGGATTCGCCGAGCTGAAGATCTGCACAGGCTATGAGATCAACGGCCAGACGATGCGCCATCTGCCGGCGGCGGCCGGCGCGCAGGCGGCTGCCAAGCCGATCTACGAGAGCATGGAAGGCTGGCTCGATTCGACTCGCGGTGCGCGGTCCTATGCCGACCTGCCGGCCCAGGCGATCAAATATGTCCGCCGCATCGAAGAACTGGTCGAATGCCCGGTGACGCTGCTGTCGACCAGCCCGGAACGTGACGACACCATCCTGATGAAGGACCCCTTCGAGGGGTAAGCGTTACTCTTCTCTTTCGCCATCCGCGGCTTGATGCCGCGGATGGCGGTTTGCATTGTGCAAGAATAAAAATAGGGCGGATGGTTTTCACCATCCGCCCTATTCTTTGTTCAGAAGCCAAGGCTGCTCAGCGCAGCCCACCCGCTGATTAGCCCTGGCGAGCCTTCATGCGCGGGTTTTTCTTGTTGATCACATAGACGCGGCCACGGCGGCGAACAACGCGGCAATTCTTGTCGCGAGTCTTCGCGGAACGGAGGGAGTTACGCACCTTCATAGTTCAAGCCCGATCTTGGCAAGCCGGAACCGCGCGCGGCCCGGGCTGGAGTTTCTACATACACACAGAGAAGGCCGGTCACCCGGCCCTGTCGTCTTGGCAGGTGCATAAGGAGCGGCAACGCCGCTGTCAATCAATCCGCGCAGCTTCCGTTCATCGTTACAGGCGGTGGAGCCTTGCATGCTCGGAAATTTGGCTAAATCGATGTATTGGATCGATCCGCAGGAGCCTCCGATTGCGGTTGGCATGAGACGGCAAACGACTCCGTTAAGCGCTTGCCGCGCCGCCGCAAACATGCCAGTGCAAGCGAGTAGCTTAAGTCTTTAGGTGGAATTGCGATGCGTCTGCTGATTACGGGTGGCTGTGGCTTCATCGGCTCGGCGGTCGTCCGCCACATTATCCGCGACACGGATCATTCCGTGATCAATGTCGATGTCATGACCTATGCGGCTTCCGAGGACGCGCTGGAAGGCGCGCTGACCGATCCCCGCCATGTGCTGGTGCGTGCCGACATCGCCGACCCTGCCGCGATGCGCGAGGTCTTTGCGACGCATGCGCCAGACGCCGTGATGCATCTGGCCGCCGAAAGCCATGTCGACCGCTCGATCGATGGGCCAGGCGATTTCATGCGCACCAATATCATGGGCACTTTCTCTCTCCTGGAAGCGACGCGCGGCTATTACGCGACCCTGACGGGTGAGAAGCGCGAAAATTTCCGCTTCCATCACGTCTCGACCGACGAAGTCTTCGGCGCGCTGGAGGAGAATGACCCGCCCTTCAACGAGCATACGCCTTACGATCCGCGCAGCCCTTATTCCTCCTCCAAGGCCGCGTCCGACCATCTGGTCCGCGCCTGGTATCACACCTACGGATTGCCGGCCTTCGTCTCCAACACGACGAACAACTATGGCATTTGGCAGTTCCCCGAGAAGCTGATCCCGCTCGTCACGCTCAACGCGCTGGAAGGCAAGACCCTGCCGGTCTACGGCGACGGGTCGAACATGCGTGACTGGCTGTTCGTCGAGGATCATGCGGTCGCTTTGGTGAAGGTCCTGATCCAGGGCAAGCCGGGCGAGACCTATTGCATCGGCGCCCGCCAGCCGCGCACCAATCTGGACGTGGTCCATGCCATCTGCGCCGAGCTTGACCGCCGCGTGCCGGACCCGGAAGGCCCGCGCTCCCGTCTGATCCAGTTCGTCACCGACCGTCCGGGCCATGATTTCCGGTATGAGATCGACCCCACGACGGCCGAAGCCGCCATCGGCTGGACGGCCGAGCATGATTTCGAACAGGGCCTCGCCAAGACCATCGACTGGTATCTGTCGCACCGGGATTGGTGGGAAAAGATCCGCGGTGGCCGCTATCAGGGCCAGCGCCTCGGCACGGCGGCCTGATAGCCGCCTTCCGCGTCATTTCACAGACTGACCGACAACCTTTACGGAAGAATGAGATAGTCCATGAAAGGCATCCTGCTCGCAGGCGGCTCCGGCACGCGGCTGCACCCGATCACTCTCGCGACCTCGAAGCAGCTGCTGCCTGTCTACGACAAGCCGATGATCTACTACCCGCTGACCACGCTGATGCTGGCCGGCATTCGGGAGATCATGCTGATCTCGACGCCGGCGGACCTGCCCCAGTTCAAGCGTCTGCTGGGCGACGGCTCCCGCTTCGGCCTCCAGTTCACTTATGCCGAACAGCCTAAGCCGGACGGCATCGCCCAGGCCTTCGTGATCGCCAAGGAATGGCTGGCCGGTGAGGCCTGCGCGCTGGCGCTCGGCGACAATCTGATTCACGGCGAGCATCTCTCGGTGCTGCTGCGCGCCGCCGCCGCCCGCCCGGAAGGCGCGACCGTCTTCGCCTATCAGGTGCGCGACCCCGAGCGCTATGGCGTGGTGAGCTTCGATGAAGCCGGTCATGCGCTGGAAATCATTGAAAAGCCGACGACGCCCCAATCCAACTGGGCTGTCACGGGCCTCTATTTCTACGACAACCGCGTGACGCAGTTCGCCGAGCAGATCCAGCCCTCCCCGCGCGGCGAGCTTGAGATCACCGACCTCAACAAGTTCTACCTTGAGGAAGGTTCGCTCCATGTCGAGCGTCTGGGTCGCGGTGCCGCCTGGCTCGATGCCGGGACGACCGATAGCCTGATGCAGGCCGCGACCTTCGTGCAGACCATCCAGTCCCGCCAGGGCATGCTGGTGGGCAGCCCGGAGGAAGTCGCCTTCCGCAAGGGCTTCATCGATGCCGACCAGCTGCGCGCACAGGCGAAGCTGCTGGGCAAGACAGAGCTTGGCCGCTTCCTGGCCGAAGTCGCCGACGGCCATTTCTAAGCCCTGACCGAGACGGAGCGCGCGCCATGAACGTCGAACGCATGGACATCCCCGAAGTCCTGCTCATCACCCCGCCGAAATTCGGGGATGAGCGGGGCTTCTTCTCCGAGACCTTCAACGCGAAGAAGCTGCTGGCCGCGACTGGCATCGACGGCCAGTTCGTGCAGGACAATCACAGCCTCTCCGTTCCGAAGGGCGTCATCCGCGGTCTGCATTGCCAGCTCTCGCCCTTCATGCAGGGCAAGCTGGTGCGTTGCGTGCGTGGCGCGATCTGGGATGTGGCGGTCGATGCGCGCGTCGGCTCTCCCACCTTCGGCAAATGGGTCGCGGCCGAGCTTTCGGCCGATAACTGGAAGCAGCTTTGGATTCCGGGCGGCTTCGTGCACGGGTTCTGCACGCTCGAACCCAATACCGAGGTCGTCTACAAGGTGACCGGCGACTACGATAAGGCGAGCGAAGCGGGCGTCATCTGGAATGACCCTGATCTCGCTCTGCCCTGGCCTGTCGATCCGTCCGAGGTGGTGCTGTCCGACAAGGACAAGCTGCTGCCGCGTCTGGCGGATGCCGGCACGCTGTTCACCTATCCTGCCTGAGGAAAAGCGCCATGGCGATCGGCCCCATTCTGGTCACCGGCGGCAGCGGCCAGGTCGCGCAAGCGCTAAAGGTCCTGGCCCCCGGTCGCGACATGGAGGTCCAGGTCCTTGGCCGGCCCGAATTCGATTTCGACCAGCCTGAGACCCTGCGCGCTGTCTTCGCCAGCCAGCCTTGGGCCTATGTCGTGAATGCCGCTGCCTATACGGCGGTCGACGCGGCGGAAGCGGATGAGGCAGGTGCGGAGCGTGCCAATCGTGACGGTCCTGGCCTGCTGGCGGAATTGTCCGCCCTCGCCGATATTCCCTTCATCCATATCTCCACCGATTATGTCTTCGATGGATCCAAGGGCGCGCCTTATCTGGAAACCGACCCCACCAATCCGACCGGCGCCTATGGCCGCACCAAGCGGGACGGTGAGGAGCGGGTTCTGGCCTCGGGCGGCAAATCCATCATCCTGCGCACCGCCTGGGTCTATGCCGCGACCGGCAAGAACTTTGTGAAGACGATGCTGGCGGCCGGCGCGAAACTGCCCAAGCTGCGGGTGGTCGGCGACCAGAAGGGCAGTCCGACGGCGGCGGCCGATCTGGCGACCGCCATTCTCGACATCATCGCCGTCATCGAGACGCGCGGCTGGGAACCCGCATTCGGCGGCATCTATCACGCGACCGGCAGCGGCGAGACGACCTGGCATGGTCTTGCCGTCGCGACCTTCGCGGAAGCCCAGCGCTACCATGGCCCCTCCCCCGAGGTGGAACCGATTGCGACAGCCGACTGGCCGACCCCGGCCCGGCGTCCGGCCGATTCGCGTCTGGATAATACGAAGCTGGCGCAGACCTTCGGCGTCAGCCTGCCGCAATGGCGCGACAGCCTGGCCCGCACGATCGACCAGCTGCTCGGCCCACAGGGCTGACGACGCCGATGCCGGCCGCGCCGACGCCGGCCAAAGGGGATCGCGCCAAGGTCGCGATTCTGCTGTCCACCTATAACGGCGCCCCTTATCTGCCGGCGCTGCTCGGCAGCTTTCTTGCCCAGACGCATGAGGACTGGGTGCTGTTGTGGCGCGACGACGGATCGCGCGACGGGACAACCACGCTGATGCGGGACTGGGGCGCGGCCCGCCCGGATCGCTGTGCGGAGGTCGCGGACCCCCAGGGCAATCAGGGTGTCACCGGCAGTTTTATGGCGCTGCTCCGGGCCGCGCACACGGCCGGTTTTGCCCAAGCCGCCTTCGCAGATCAGGATGACGTCTGGCTGCCCGAGAAGCTCGCCTGGGGCCTGGAGGCGCTGGGCACCGAAGCTGCGCCAGCCCTGTATTGCGCGCGTCAGGTGCTGGTGGATGACGGTCTGACGCGCATCGGCCTCTCGGCCTCGCTGGCAGGCCCGGCCGGCTTCCCCGCCTGCCTGACGCAGAATATCGCGACGGGCAATACCGTCATCCTCAACCGCGCCGCGCTCGGCCTGATCGCGCCGACAGCGCCGCCGCGCGAATGCTGGCACGACTGGTGGTGCTATCTGATGGTGACGGCCGCCGGCGGGCGACTTCTGCGCGATGAACGGGGCGTCATCCTGTATCGCCAGCATGCCGCCAATGTCGTCGGTGCGCCGACATCCGCGCCGCGCCGCGCGCTGGCTGCGCTGCGTCGCGGGCCGGCTGCATTTATGCTCGTTTTCAGGAAAAATGTAGCGGCGCTACAAAAAGAGGCGGATGCGTTCAACCCTGACACGCGCCAGCAGCTTGAAATCATTGCCGAAAGCTTAAGGCGCGGCCCTGTCGCGCGACTGCGGGCGCTGCGGCTTCCGGGCTTCACACGCAATGCCCGTCTGCAAACAGCGCTATTTCGGCTCTGGTTTCTGATCGGATGATGACAGTCCCGCAATCTGGACAGTGCAGACCCGCAGGAATTGTTCCAACCAATGCCCGGCCCGCCTGCTTGTCGCACTGCAACAACTGAGATAGCACAAGGCCAATTAATCTTCGTGCCGGCCTCTATCCGGATGGGCCGGCCATAATTCGTCCGCCTCCCGAACCTCCGTGGAAGGACCCTGATGCCCCGGAACGAGAACGCCATGATCGGCGCCGGCAAGACCGGTGGCGCGATCGACCCGCGTGTGGGGCCAGGTCCGTCGGGTCTGATTTTTTGCGGCCAAAGCGCGGAAGCACCGGCTGGCCGCTTTTCTCCTTTTCTAATTAACGGTCGCGCCGTCCGGCTTGCCCTTGTGCAGGGAAGCGGGTTGCGGCGCGTCGTTGACATCAAGACCGATGATGCGGATCGGCCGGGCTTTGTGGGCCGGCCGCGCTCCGTGCGTTCCTTGATTGTACTATCCAAGCAACTGGTGGGCTGAACCTCATGAACATCCATGAATACCAGGCCAAAGAGCTCCTCAAAGCCGCAGGCGTTGCGGTGCTCGATGGTTACGTGGCCTGGACCCCTGATGAGGCGGTCGCGGCGGCGGAAAAGCTTCCCGGCCCGATCTATGTGGTCAAGTCACAGATCCATGCCGGCGGTCGCGGCGCCGGCCATTTCGCCGACGATCCCGACGGCAAGGGCGGCGTGCGTCTCGCGAAGTCGGTCGAGGAAACCCGCGCGGCGGCAAGCGCCATGCTCGGCCATACGCTGATCACGAAGCAGACCGGCCCTGCCGGCAAGACCGTGCATCGCATCTATGTCGAAGCCGGCTGCGATATCGCCCGCGAGCTTTATCTGTCCCTGCTCGTTGACCGCGCTACCTCGCGCATCCTGGTCATGGCATCGACCGAAGGCGGCATGGAGATCGAAGAGGTCGCCGAGCACGCCCCGGAAAAGATCCTGCGCGTCGCGATTGATCCCGCGACCGGCATTTCCGCTTTCCATGCCCGCGGCCTCGCCTTCGGCCTGGGTCTGTCCGGCAAGCAGGTTGGCTCGTTCACGAAATTTGTGCTGGCGATGTACAAAGCTTTCGTCGAGCTCGATTGTGCGATCGTCGAAATCAACCCGCTGGTCGTCACCAAGGCCGGCGAAGTCGTGGCGCTCGACGCCAAGGTGAGCTTCGACGACAACGCGCTGTTCCGTCATCCGGAACTTGAAGAGCTGCGTGACGAGGCCGAGGAAGATCCGAAGGAGCTTGAGGCGAATAAATACAGCCTCTCCTACGTCGCCCTCGACGGTACCATCGGCTGCATGGTGAACGGCGCTGGCCTGGCCATGGCGACCATGGACATCATCAAGCTCTATGGCGGTGAGCCCGCGAACTTCCTTGACGTCGGTGGCGGCGCCACGAAGGAACGCGTGACGGCCGCCTTCAAAATCATCCTCTCCGACCCGAACGTCGAAGGGATCCTGGTGAATATCTTCGGCGGCATCATGCGCTGCGACGTCATCGCCGAAGGCGTGATCGCCGCTGCCCGCGAAGTCTCCCTCACCGTTCCGCTCGTGGTTCGCCTCGAAGGCACGAATGTCGCCCTCGGCAAGGAAATCATGGCGAAGTCCGGCCTGCCGATCATCGCGGCCGACAATCTCGCGGATGCCGCCGAAAAGGTGGTCCGCGCCGTTAAGGAAGCCGCATAACATGGCCATCCTCGTCGATAGCAATACGCGCGTCATCACCCAGGGCTTTACCGGCGCCCAGGGCACCTTCCACTCGGAACAGGCCCTCGCCTACGGCACCAAGGTCGTCGGCGGCGTCACCCCGGGCAAGGGCGGATCGGTCCATATCGACCTGCCCGTCTTCGACACCGTCAAGGAAGCGCGCGAGAAGACCGGCGCGACCGCCACCGCGATCTATGTGCCGCCGCCCTTCGCGGCCGATTCGATCCTGGAAGCGATCGATGCCGAAATGCCGCTGATCGTCTGCATCACCGAAGGCATTCCGGTGCTGGACATGGTGAAGGTGCGCCGCGCCCTGCTCGATTCGAAGTCGATCCTGATCGGCCCGAACTGCCCCGGCGTCATCACCCCCGACGCCTGCAAGATCGGCATCATGCCGGGCCACATCCATCGCCGCGGCAAGATCGGCATCGTCAGCCGTTCGGGCACGCTGACTTATGAGGCGGTCGCTCAGACGACGGCCGCCGGCCTCGGCCAGAGCACCTGCGTCGGCATCGGCGGCGACCCGGTGAAGGGTCTGGACTTCATCGACGTCGTCAAGATGTTCCTGGCAGATGATGAAACCGAAGCGCTGATCATGATCGGCGAAATCGGTGGCCAGAGCGAAGTCGTGGCCGCCGAATACATCAAGGCCTGCGGCACGAAGAAGCCGGTCGTCGGTTTCATTGCCGGTGCGACCGCCCCTCCGGGCCGCCGCATGGGCCATGCCGGCGCGGTCATCAGCGGTGGCAAGGATACCGCCGCCGCCAAGACCGAAGCGATGCTGGAAGCCGGCATTTTCGTCGCCGACAGCCCGGCTTCGCTCGGCAGCACCATGATCAAGGCACTCGGCGGCTAGGATCAGGTCGCGTCCTGTCGCGCAAATTAAGGCTGCAACAGGGCATTTCCATGCGTGGGAGGCAACCCAGGCGTTTGACTTGGTTGCCTCCTTATCCGGCCGTGCACACTATTTTTGAAGGGCGCCGCGGCTTATAGGACTTGGCCATCAAGCGGCGGCCCCGCCCTGATCGGGCGGGCTGTTTTGAACGGAGCCCCCATGCCAGGCGTCGATATCCTCGCGACCGCGTTCAACGGTGCGAATGCAGCCTTCATAGCCGACCTTTACGCCCGTTGGGTGCGCGATCCGGCCTCTGTCGATCAGAGCTTTGCAATCCTTTTCGAGGCCTTGAATGACGAGGCGAGATCGGTTCTGACCGACGCCTCCGGCGCTTCCTGGGCGCCCCGCCAATGGGCGATCGAGGCTGACGGCCCGCCGCCCCCTGCCCCGGCCAAAAAATCCGATGGTGCCGCGAAGGCTCAAAGCCCCGCACCCTTGGCCGCGCAGCAGCCCGGCGTTCCGGTCTCCATGGCCGAAGCCGCCGCTCACGCCCACGAAGACACGATCAATTCCATCCGCGCTCTGATGCTGATCCGCTCCTATCGGGTGCGCGGCCATCTGAACGCGAAGCTCGATCCGCTGCACCAGTCTGAGCCGCGCCATCATCCTGAGCTTGACCCGGCAACCTATGGGTTCACGCCTTCCGACTATGACAAGCCGATCTTTATCGACAATCTCCTCGGCCGCGAGACGGCGACCATTCGCGAAATCATGGCCGTGCTGGAGGAGACGTATTGCGGCTCGATCGGCATCGAGTTCATGCATATCCAGGACATGGCGCAGAAGGATTGGCTGCAGCGCCGTATCGAAAACGCCTCCTGGCGCCGACAGATCGACGCCAGCATCAAGAAGCAGCTTCTGCAGGAACTGACCGAGGCGGAAGCCTTCGAGATGTTTTGTCAGAAGCGTTTCGTCGGCACCAAGCGTTTCGGCCTGGAAGGTGGCGAGGCGACCATTCCGGCCCTGCACACCATTATCCGCACCGCCGCCCGTGACGGCGTCAGCGAGATGGCGATCGGCATGGCCCATCGTGGCCGCCTGAACACGCTCGTCAATATCGTCAAGAAGCCCTTCACCGCCGTCTTCAGCGAATTCGGCGGCGCCAGTTCCAAGCCGGATGACGTCCAGGGTTCGGGCGACGTGAAATACCATCTCGGCACCTCGACCGATCTGGAGATCGAGGGCCGCCGCGTTCACCTGTCGCTGCAGCCCAATCCGTCGCACCTGGAAGTCGTCGACCCGGTCGTGGTCGGTAAGGTCCGCGCGCGCCAGGATGAAGCGGGCGACACGCGCGGCCGCCGCTCCGTCATGGGCATCCTGCTGCATGGCGACGCGGCCTTCGCCGGCCAGGGCATCGTTTACGAGACCTTGGCGATGAGCCAGCTCATCGGCTACCGCACCGGCGGCACGGTGCATGTCATCACCAATAACCAGATCGGCTTCACCACCGTTCCGGCCCATGCCTATTCCGGCCTGTATTGCACGGACGTCGCGAAATCCGTGCAGTCCCCGATCCTGCATGTGAACGGCGACGACCCGGAAGCGGTCTTCTTCGCGTCCCAGCTGGTGACGGAATTCCGCCAGGAATTCGCCTGCGATACCGTGCTCGACATCGTCTGCTATCGCCGCCATGGCCATAACGAGTCCGACGAACCGGCCTTCACCCAGCCGATCATGTATCGCGCCATCGACCAGCTGAAGACGACCCGCACGCTCTATG
Source organism: Acidisoma cellulosilyticum (assembly GCF_020621385.1). Lineage (GTDB taxonomy): Bacteria > Pseudomonadota > Alphaproteobacteria > Acetobacterales > Acetobacteraceae > Acidisoma > Acidisoma cellulosilyticum. Next base: position 727,307 of record NZ_JAESVA010000002.1, read on the forward strand.
CCGAGAAGCTGGTCGCCGAGGGCACGATGACGGAAGCCGAGGCTCGCGGCGTCTGGGACCAGTTCAATGCGACGCTGGAGGAGGCGTTCCAGGCCGCCAAGTCCTACCGTCCGAACAAGGCCGACTGGCTTGAAGGCAAGTGGACCGGCCTCAATCGCGGCGAGGACGACGAAACCCGCCAGGAAGAGACGACGGGTGTCGCGCTCGACACGCTGCGTGAGGTCGGCGCCGCCATCTCCCGCGTGCCGGCCGATTTCTACGTCAATCCGAAGATCGCCCGCCAGCTGGAGGCCAAGAAGGTCGCCATCGAAAGCGGCGAAGGCATCGACTGGGCGACCGGCGAGGCTTTGGCCTACGGCACGCTGCTGCTGGACGGCCATCGCGTGCGCCTGTCGGGCGAGGATTGCCAGCGCGGCACCTTCAGCCAGCGCCACGCGGTGCTGATCGATCAGGTCAATCAGAACGAATACACGCCGCTGAACAATATCCGCGACGGTCAGACCAAGATCGAAGTCTATAACTCGCTTCTGTCCGAAGTCGGCGTGCTCGGCTTCGAATATGGCTATAGCGTCGCCGATCCGCGCACGCTGGTGCTGTGGGAAGCCCAGTTCGGCGACTTCGCGAACGGCGCCCAGGCGGTGATCGACCAGTTCATCGCCAGCGGCGAAACGAAATGGCTGCGCATGTCGGGCCTGACGCTGCTGCTGCCGCATGGCCAGGAAGGCCAGGGTCCGGAGCATTCATCCGCGCGTCTGGAACGCTATCTGCAGCTCTGCGCCGAGAACAACATGCAGGTCTGCAACATCACGACGCCAGGAAATTACTACCATGCGCTGCGCCGGCAGATGAAGCGGAACTACCGCAAGCCGCTGGTCATCATGACGCCGAAGAGCCTGCTGCGGCACAAGCTGGCCGTCTCCCCGCTCAGCGAGATGGCTGAGGGCACGAGCTTCCGCAAGGTCATCGGCGAGGTCGATACCCTGGCCGCGAACGACCGTGTTCGCCGCGTCGTGATCAGCACCGGCAAAGTCTATTACGATCTTCTGGCCGCCCGCCGGGAGCGCGCCATCGACGATGTCGCGCTGGTCCGGCTGGAACAGATCTATCCCTTCCCCGCCATGGGCCTGCGCACGCTGCTGCAGACCTATCCGAATGCCGAGGTCGTCTGGTGCCAGGAAGAGCCCGAGAATAGCGGTGCCTGGACCTTCGTCGATCGCCGGCTGGAACGTGTGCTGGTGGCGATTGACGCACCCAGCAAGCGGCCGCGTTATGTCGGCCGCGAGGAAGCGGCAAGCCCGGCGACCGGTTCCGCGAAAGTCCATGCCCTACAGCAGGCGGCGCTGGTTGCCGCCGCCCTGCAATAACAGACGAACGCTGAGTTCTGTCAGTCCGATCAGGAGCGACGATGCCGACCGAGATTAAGGTTCCGACGCTAGGCGAAAGCGTGACCACCGCCACCATTGCCCGCTGGCTCAAGCAGGAGGGCGAGACCGTGGCTGCGGATGAAGCCTTGGTCGAGCTGGAGACCGATAAGGTCACGGTGGAGGTCAATGCCCCCGCTGCCGGCGTGCTGAGTGCCGTCCTGCAGAAGGACGGCGCTGAGGTCGATGTCGGCGCGGTCCTGGGTGAGATTTCGGAAGCCGGCGGCGCTGCCAAGGCGCCCGCCGCACCCAAGGCGACCCCCGCCGCCGCGCCGGCAGCGGCTGAGCCTGCGGCCAAGGGCGGTTCGGTCGATATCGTCGTGCCGACGCTGGGCGAAAGCGTCACGACGGCCACCGTCTCGCGCTGGCTGAAGAAAGAGGGCGACGCCGTCGCCGCCGACGAGGCGCTGCTGGAACTCGAAACCGACAAGGTCTCGGTCGAAGTCAATGCGCCGGCCGCCGGCACGCTCGGCAAGATCCTGGTTCAGGACGGCGGCGAAGTCGATGTCGGTGCCGTGCTCGGCGCCATCACGACCGGTGCCGGCGGTGCTGCCGCTGCGAAACCGGCCGCCAAGCCTGACGCCGGTATCAATCCGCCGCCGCCGGCCTCCGGCCCGGTCGCGCGTCCGGCGACGCCGGCTGCCGCCGCCTTCCCGAGTGCCGCCAAGCGCATGGCCGAGGCCGGTGTGGCAGCGAGCGACGTCGGTGCCGGTTCCGGCAAGGACGGCCGTATCACCAAGGGCGATGTGCTCGACTTCCTGGCGAAGCCCGCGCCCGCCAAAGCCGCTGCTGCCGCGCCGAAATCCACGCGCGTGGACGAGCCGCGCGACGAACGCGTGAAGATGACGCGCCTGCGCAAGACCATCGCCAACCGGCTGAAGGAAGCGCAGAACACCGCGGCCATGCTGACCACCTTCAATGAGGTGGATATGTCGGCGGCCATGGCGCTGCGGGCCAGCTACAAGGACGCGTTCGAGAAGAAGAACAACGGCGTCCGCCTGGGCTTCATGTCCTTCTTCGTGCGTGCCTGCGTCGCCGGGCTGAAGGAATTCCCGGCCGTCAATGCCGAGATCGACGGCGATGACATCGTCTACAAGAACTATGTCCATATGGGCATAGCCGTGGGCGGCGCGAACGGCCTTGTGGTGCCGGTCCTGCGCGACGCCGACCAGATGGGCTTCGCCGAAATCGAAGGGGCCATCTCCAGCTTCGGCAAGCGCGCGCGCGACGGCCAGCTGAAGCTGGACGAATTGTCCGGCGGCAGCTTCAGCATCACCAATGGCGGCGTCTACGGTTCGCTGATGTCGACGCCGATCCTCAACCCGCCGCAATCCGCCATTCTGGGCATGCACAAGATCCAGGACCGTCCGGTCGCGATCGCCGGCAAGGTCGAGATCCGGCCGATGATGTATCTGGCGCTGAGCTATGATCACCGCATCGTCGACGGGAAGGAGGCTGTTTCCTTCCTGGTGCGCGTCAAGGAAAACATCGAAGACCCGCGCCGTCTGCTGCTCGGTCTCTGAGGGTTATAGCTTAACGCAGTCGCCCGCGGGCCTGTCCCGCGGGTTTAACCCTCGGCGCATTTGCGTGTCTTGGCGGCCCTGCGGGTAGTCGCGCGGGACAAGCCCGCGCATGACGAGGGGTGTTTGGAGAGAGAACATGAGCGACGCCTTCGACCTGATCGTCATCGGCTCCGGCCCCGGCGGCTATGTCTGCGCCATTCGCGCGGCCCAGCTTGGCCTGAAGGTCGCCTGCGTCGAAAAGCGCGAGACCCTGGGCGGCACCTGCCTCAATATCGGCTGCATCCCGTCCAAGGCGCTGCTGCAATCCTCCGAGAATTTCCATGAAGCCGCTCATAGCTTCGCGGACCACGGCATCCTGATCGACAGCGTGAAGCTGGATCTGGAACGGATGATGGCACGCAAGCTGGAAGTCGTTCAGGCCAATACCAAGGGCGTCGAGTTCCTGTTTCGCAAGAACAAGGTGACCTGGCTGAAGGGCGAGGGTAAAATCCTCGGTGCCGGCCGCGTTTCCGTCTCCGGCACCGAATACGCGACGAAATCCATCGTCATCGCGACGGGCAGCGAAAGCACGCCCCTGCCGGGTGTGGCGGTGGATGAGACGCGCATCGTGACCTCCACCGGCGCGCTGGAACTCTCGGCCGTGCCGAAGCACATGGTCGTCATCGGCGCCGGCGTCATCGGCCTGGAACTCGGCAGCGTCTGGAGCCGCCTGGGTGCGGAGGTCACGGTCATCGAATTCCTCGACCGGATCGTGCCGACGCTGGACGCCGATGTCGCGAAGGACTTCCAGCGCATCCTGGAAAAGCAGGGTCTTTCGTTCAAGCTCGGGTCCAAGGTCACCAAGGCGGAGACGACGGATAAGGGCGTGACGCTGACGGTGGAGCCCGCCAAAGGTGGCGAAGCGACGACCTTGGACGCCGATATCGTGCTGCTCGCCATCGGCCGCCGCGTCTTCGTGGACGGTCTGGGCCTTGCCGATGCCGGTGTCGCGCTGGATGAGCGCGGACGGGTGGCGACGGACGCGCATTTCGCGACCAATGTCCCCGGCATCTTTGCCATCGGCGATGTGCGCGTGGGCCCGATGCTGGCGCATAAGGCCGAGGATGAGGGCATGGCCGTCGCCGAAATCCTGGCCGGCCAGGCGGGCCATGTGAATTACGACGCCATCCCCTCGGTCATCTACACCTGGCCCGAGGTTTCGGCGGTCGGCAAGACCGAGGCCGAGCTGAAGTCAGCCGGCGTCGCCTATACGATCGGCAAATTCCCCTTCTCGGCGAACGGCCGCGCGCGGGCCATCGGCATGACGGACGGCTACGTGAAGATTTTGGCGGAGAAGACCAGCGACCGTCTGCTCGGCGCCCAGATCATCGGGGCGGATGCGGGCGGTTTGATCGCGGAACTGGTGACGGCGATCGAATTCGGCGCTTCGTCCGAAGACGTCGCTCGCATCTGTCACGCCCATCCGACGCTGAGCGAGGCGGTAAAGGAAGCCGCTTTGGCCGTCGAAGGTCGCGCGATCCATATCTGATCGCCAGGCCAGATAACGCAAAGGGGCGGCTGGACAATGTCCGGCCGCCCCTTTTGCATTCAATTATCCATAACAGCGTTACAGAATGGCGCCGCGCATCTTCTTGCGCTTGGCCCCGGTGAACAACACCTGACCCGACGCCGCGACGGCAATGGCATTGGCCGGCTGCACGCCTGGCACCAGCTTCATGAATTCGGCAAAGGCCCGGCGCCCGGCTTCACGCGACGGAAGATCGGACCCCACCTTCAGGGCTGCCTGGATCAGCGCCGCCAGTTCCTTGCGGCGGCCGGCCATCGATGCATCGGCATCCGCCGGTGTCAGCGTGATGGCACTTGAGACAATTTTCGGATTCGAAATGCGCATCGGGGGCGTCTCCTTTTTCATCCGATTTGTTTCATCGGGATACATGTGGTGACATGATCCCGTCTTTGTTAGAGACCTGCCAGCTTATTGCAGGTCTGCTCCCTTCAATGTGAAATGCTCTACCCTGCCGCTGACCATCTGACCGGACCAACGGGCTGCCCATGAGGAGAGTAACGTGAAGACCAGGACTGCCGCCATCCCGACCCCGATCCTGCCGCGCTATCTGCTGCTGATGGCGCTGGCCGCCGCGGTCGTGCTGACCCTCGCGGGATGCAATACAATTTCGGGCGCCGGGCAGGATGTCTCCAATACCGGCCATGCCGTCAGCCATGCCGCGAATTCGGTCGAAAACCACCTTTAACCTCCAAGGCTGAGAGCCCCTATGCGCAAGCGACTGGCGACCTTCGCTGCTGTCAGCCTTCTGGCGCTCGCCGGCTGCCTGCATAGGGATCTGCCGCCCGACACGGCGGTGATGCCGGCCGGTGCGCTCGGTACCAATGGCGATATCGATATCCGCGCGCTGGATATCGCGGCCTTCGACTTCGCCCACGCCATTACCGGCAATCCCGGCAAGGCTGCGACCGCGATCGCCGCGCTCGATTATCTGGGCGGGGAGCTGAACAGCAGCCCGCGCTGGATCGATATGGATTCGCTGACGCGGCTGCAGATGCTGGATTGGCGCACCAAGATGCGGGCACAGGTCGGCATCAGCCCGACCGCTCCGGCGCAGGCCGTGCTCAACACCATGCTGGCACTCGGACAAGCCTATCAGGCGAATGACCAGGCGGCCGTGCAGCACCTGCTGGCCTCCCCCATCTTCACCATCCCGCCCGATCAGGTCGCCGACCGGCTGGGCAATATTCCCTATAATGCGAGCCTGAACGCCGTGACGACGCGCGCCGACAGTGTGCTCGACGACGTTAATTTTTCTGGTTAGAGCAGATCCTGGTCAGACCGCCGAAGCCGGCTCGGGCAGTTTCATCCAGGCCGGGACCTTCGGCACCAGACGGGCCTCGCCCGCGATCAGCGTGACCGCGCCGCCCAGCACATCGAGCCGCAGAACGGCGAGGCCGAGCGCGCCCTCGGATGAGCGCATGGTGCCGACATCGCGCCCCTCCGCCGTCAGGATGATGGTGCCCGGCGCGGGCGCCGGACCTTCGATCCCGACCGGCACCAGACGGCGCTTCAGCAAGCCACGATAGCGCGTGCGGGCCGTCAGCTCCTGGCCCATGTAACAACCCTTGGTCCAGGAAATGCCGCCAAGCTCGTCGAACCCGGCTTCCAGCAGAACCGTCTTCTCGCGCTCCAGATCCCGCACGCCGTCCGGCAGGCCGAGGGCGAGCCGATGCGCGTCCCATTCCGCGAGCGTCGCATTCGCGGGCAGCCCAGCGCGGCTGAGGATGCGAAACCCGGCCTCGGGCAAGCGCGCATCTACAGCCACCAGACCATCCGTCACATCGGGCGCCGGCCCATCCCAGGCAACTTGCACCGCATAGTCGTCAGCCGCGACCTTAACCTTGGCGCGCAACCGAAACCGCGACAGCCGCTTGATGAGGTCCTCGCGCTGATCCGCCTCGACATCCAGCAACAGCCGCTCGCCTTCGGCGATGATGAAGAATTCCGCAAGCCATTTGCCCTGCGGCGTCAGCAGCGCGGACCACAGCGCGCGGCCGGGTTCGGCCAGGGCCACATCCTGGCTCACCAGTCCCTGAAGAAAGGAAACGCGATCCTCGCCTTCGACGGCGATAACGGCCCGATGGTCCAGTGTCGCGATCCGGGTCACTGCTTGCGCTCCCATCCCTGAGGTCCCTGCTGCCAATAGCTGAGCGTGTGGCCGCCGGCCTTGGCCGAGACCCAGCGCTGGCGGGCGGCGGCAACCGCCGTTCCATCATTGCCATCGAATAGATCGAAGGCGCGGTCGACATTGTCCAGCCGCGCGCTCGACATGCCATCAATGAGGAATAGGAAACGCGCGCCGTTCGGTGCCTCCTCATCCTGCAGCGTCAGCCAGATCGGCTGTTGGGCGGCATAGCCTGTGGCGGCCGAGCCATGCGGCAGCCAGTCTGGGTTCTGGCATTGCCACAGCGCCGTATCGAGGGCCGCGAGACGGTCCTCGCTGCCGCACAGGATCACCGCGCGTTGCCCGGCCGAGAGCGTCCGTCCCAGCAGGGCCGGCAGCGCGTCCTGCGTGGTGGTGCGGGTCAGATGGTAGAAGCCGATCTCGGCCATGGTTTCAGCCTCCGTCCAGCCTCAAGGGTGATCCGGGTCTTCGTAGCGCAGCGCGATCAGCTGATCGAGCAGCCTTAGGCCGAAAGCGGTGGGGCCGGCGGGATAGCGCTCATCCGCCTCCTCCCGCGCATCGGTACCGCCGATATCGATATGCGCCCAGGGCGTGTCGCCGACGAAGCGGCTGAGGAAGGCGGCCGCCAGACTAGCATCCGGCACCAGCTTGCCCGCCAGGCATTGCTTGATATCGGCGATGTCGGAGGCTAGCGCATCGCGGTCCCGATCCGTCATCGGCAGACGCCATAGGCGTTCCGAGACCTTTTCCCCGGCCGCCGCCAGATTGGCCGCCAGCACGGTGTCATTGGCATAAACGCCCGCCATCTCCTGGCCGAGCGCCGCGCCGACGGCATAGGTCAGGGTCGCGACATCGACGATGGCCCGCGGTTTGAGATGGGCCAGGGCATAGGACAGCGCGTCCGCCAGAACCAGCCTGCCCTCGGCATCCGTATCGATGATCTCGACCGTCAGACCGCTATGGCTTTGCACGACATCGCCAGGGCGATAGGCCTCGCCGCTGACCATGTTCTCGGCCAGCGCCAATACGGCTGAGACCGGCGCCGGTGTCTTGCGGCGCGCAAGGGCGAGCATGGCCCCCGCACAGACGGCAGCCCCACCCATATCGCCCCGCATATCCCACATATGATCGGCCGATTTGATGGAGATGCCGCCGGTATCGAAGGTGATGCCTTTGCCCACGAAGGTGACGGGCGGCGCATCCAGCGTGCCGGGCCAGCGCAGAATGACGAGCGCCGGCGGATTGGCGGAACCGCGGCCGACCGCCGCGAGCAGGTTCAGCCCTTCCCTTGCCAAAGCCTTGCCCTCGATAACCTCCACCGCAATGCCGACCTTCTCCAGCTTGCTCAGGCGCTTGATGAAAGCGGCCGGCGTCAGGATGTTGGAGGGCTCGGCGGTGAGCGTTTTGGCGAAGCAGACGGCTTCGACCGTGATCTGCGCTTCCTCGAAACGCCGTCCCAGCCGCTCGGGGTCTTCGACCACCAGGTCGATACGGTCGATGCGGCAGATATCGTCCGGCATTTCGCCCTGGCGGTATTGCGGCATCCGCCAGGCGCGCAGCGCCGCGCCCAAGGCCAAGGGGACCGACAGACCGCGAGGCAGAGCACGGCCGTCGATCGCGATATGACGCAGGGACCCAAGAGCCGCCGCGGCAGCGGCACCCGCTGCCTCGGCCTTAGCCTCCCCGCCCTTGCCAAGCCCCAGCAGCAGAACCGAGCGACCGGCATGATCGGGGCTCGGCGCATGCAGCCGCAGGGTGTCGCCCTTAGCCCCGGTGAAGCCACCGGCAGCGGCCGCCGCCGCGACATCCGCCGGAATCGCACCCCCGATTACGGGGATAACCAGTGTGGTCTGCGGCGCGAGTTCGGCCGAACCGATCAGGGATAGGGCCGGCTGGGGAGGCAGCATCAGCGGTCAGTCTTTCGTCGAAGTCACAGGCTGCGCTCAGCTCTCGTAATGCGCGCGGACGAGTTGATCGAGCAGGCGCACGCCGTAAGCCGTCGCCCCCTTGGGGGTGATCGCCGTATCCTTGCCGGACCAGGCCATGCCCGCGATATCGAGATGCGCCCAGGGCTTGCCGTTGACGAAGCGCTGGATGAACTGGGCCGCGATGATGGCGCTGCCGTAACGGCCGCCGATATTCTTCATATCCGCGATATCGGACTTGATGGCGCGGTCATAGGCGTCACCCAGGGGCATGCGCCACAGCTTCTCGCCCGTCTCGGTGCCGGCGGCGAGCAGCTTCTGCGACAGCTCGTCGTCATTGCTGAAAAGCCCGCCATGTTCCTGGCCGAGGGCCACGATGATGGCGCCCGTCAGCGTGGCGAGGTTCACCATGAAGGCCGGATCGAATTTCTCCTGCGCGTACCAGAGCACGTCAGCAAGCACGAGGCGGCCTTCAGCATCGGTATTCAGCACCTCGATCGTCTGACCGGAATAGCTGGTGACGACATCGCCCGGACGCTGCGCGTTGCCGGAGATCATATTCTCCACGAGGCCGACGATGCCCACGACATCGGCTTTGGCCTTGCGACCCGCAAGGGCGGCCATCAGACCGATGACGGCGCCAGCGCCGGCCATGTCCCACTTCATGTCTTCCATGCCGGCAGCGGGTTTGATGGAAATGCCGCCGCTATCGAAGGTGACACCCTTGCCGACGAAGACCAGCGGCTTGCGCGCGCGGCGTGTGCCGGCGCCATTCCATTGCATCACGACCATGCGCGGCTCCTGCACGCTGCCCTGGGCGACGCCCATCAACGCGCCGAAACCGAGTTTCGTCATCTCCTTCGGTCCCAGAATCTCGACCTTCACGCCGAGCTTCGTCAGCTCCTTGCAGCGCTCCGCCATGACAGCCGGGGTCAGGATATTCGCGGGCTCGGTCACCAGATCGCGGGTCAGGAAAATACCTTCCGCCACGGCCTTCAGCGGTACGAAAGCAGCGCGGGCTTTCGTTGCGTCGGCCAGCAGCACCGCGATACCGGCGAGCTTCGGCTTGTCCTCCAGCTTCTCCTTGGTGCGGTAAAGATCGAAGCGATAGCTGCGCAGCACGGCGCCATAGGCGATATGGGCGGCCTCCGCACCGCCGATGCCTTCGGCGATGATGGTGGCCTGGGTTTCGGCCGCAAGCGTCGCAGCGATGCAGCCGCCGGCTTCCTCCAGAACGGAGGTCGTCAGCTCCATACGCTTGCCGAGACCATAAGCCAGCACGCGCGTCAGCCCGGCGACGGGAGCCAGCAGAAGCGCGGTCTTGCCCTTTTGGCCCTTGAACCCTGCCACTTCCAAAGCCCGCGCGACGGCGCCACCCGATGCCTCGTTCAACCCCGCCGCCAAGCCGGACAGCTGCTCATCCTCGGCCAGCAACAGGACAACCGCGCCGGTCTTGGGCGCAGCAAGCTTGGAGAAGGCGACGTCGAGCATGAACGGATCCTTGAACTGCCACAGCCGCGAAAGGACAGGCGCGCGGCGGGTTACGAGAGATGGTCGATATGCAACACTAACAGCAACGCCGTGCTTTGCCATGCCACCCAGCCCGTCTATCACCCGTGCATGACCTATCGCCCCTCGGATGAAGCCCTGCTGCACTTGGCCGCTGCCCTCGCGGAGCGCGCCGGCGCGCTTATTCTAGAGATCCGTGCCCGCGGCATGTGGGTGGACCGCAAGGCGGACCGATCGCTGGTGACGGATGCCGACGGCGCGGCCGAAGCGCTGATCCTGGACGGGCTGCGCCGCGCCGACCCCGGCGTGCCGGTGATCGCGGAGGAGGAATCAGCCGCCGGCATCGCGCCTGACGCCGAGCATGAGTTCTGGCTGGTCGACCCCTTGGACGGGACAAGGGATTTCGTCGCCGGGCTGGATGATTTCGCGGTCAATATTGGCCTGATCCGGCACGGCGAGCCGGTGCTGGGCGTCGTCGGCGTGCCGGCGCTGGGGCAGGTCTATCTCGGGATGAAGGATTTCGGTGCGTTTCGCCGGGACGTGACCGGTGAAACGTCAATTTCCGCTCGCAGGCCGCCGGACGAGGGAATCACCCTGGTCGTCTCCCGCTTTCACGGTGACTGGCAGCCGGTTCTGCCACCGACCCTCGCCGGCCGGCCGACGGCCGCCACGATCCCCATGGGCTCGGCCGCCAAATTCTGCCGCATCGCGGAAGGTTCGGCCGATTTCTATCCGCGCCGTGGCCGCACCATGGAGTGGGACACGGCTGCCCCGCAGGCGCTGGTCGAAGCAGCCGGTGGTCATGTCTGCCGGCTGGATGACGGCACCCGCCTCACCTACGGCAAGGCGGGCTGGGAGAATCCCGGCTTCTATTGCATGGGCCGGCATTGAGACCGGCATTGAAAATGGAAACGCTCGTTCTATCCGATGACGAATCCGGGTTGGATAAGGCCGCAGCCTTGTTGCGCGCCGGGAAGCTCGTCGCTTTTCCGACCGAGACCGTCTACGGCCTCGGCGCCGACGCGACCGATGCCGGTGCCGTGGCCGCTATCTACACGGCCAAGGACCGGCCGGGCTTCAACCCGCTGATCGCGCATTATGCAAATACGGAAGCGGCCTTCGCCGATGTCATCCCGACGCCGCTGGCCGAAACGCTCGCGGCGGCCTTCTGGCCGGGGCCGCTGACTTTGGTGCTGCCGCGCCGCCCCGATTGCCGGGTGGCGGAGATCACCGGCGCGGGGCTTGCCACCCAGGCCGTGCGCGTGCCGGCGCATCCCTTGGCCCATCGGCTGCTGACCGCCGTCGGCAAACCGGTCGCCGCCCCTTCCGCCAATCGCTCGGGCCGGGTCAGCCCGACGACGGCTGGCCATGTGCTGGACGGCCTGTCCGGCCGCATCGCAGCGGTGATCGACGGTGGCGCTTGCGCGGTCGGGCTGGAATCGACGGTCGTCGATCTCTCGGGCGACCGCCCGGCCTTGCTGCGGGCCGGCGGGATAACGGTTGAGATGCTGGCGGCCTATGCGCCGGATATCCTGGTGCCCGACAGCGCGGATCAGGCCGCACCACGCTCGCCCGGCCAATTGCTCGCCCATTACGCGCCGGAATTACCGCTCCGCCTGCAGGCCGAGACGGTTGGCGCCGACGAAGCCCTGCTCGCCTTCGGCCCGGCACTCACCGGGGCCGCTGCCGTCTTCAATCTCAGCGAGGGCAGCGACCTGACCGAGGCGGCAGCACGTCTTTTCGCCGGCCTGCGCATGCTCGACAAGCTCGGCCGCGCGCAGCATCTGCGCGGCATCGCCGCCATGGCCTTGCCGGAGCACGGGATTGGATGCGCGATCAACGATCGCCTGCGCCGGGCGGCGCACGGAGCCGGCGAAAGCGGGACGATGTCAGGGTGAACTACCCCAAATCTGAATCCTGCTCTCGATCAAAGGTTTAGAGACCGAATTCGGACTTTGGGCCGCAGCCGCCCAAAGTCATCGGGCACGGGGGAAATCGGCAGGAACCCATTGCCCACACGCGGCCCGCTCAGCATTATGCAGCCATGTGTCAATTGGATTCTGTTTGATGGATAGCGGCTTCGATTCGGAGGAAGGTCCGGACTTCGATTCCTTAGCCTATACCGTCATCGAACAGAGCGGGCTTTTCGACCTTGCCTGGTATTGTGGGGAATATAAGGCCGATCCCGCGACGGCGCTCCACTATTGGGCAAAGTCCGGCTGGCGCCAGGGACAGCAACCCAATTTCTATTTCGACACCGGCTGGTACCTGACCTATTACGCGGACGTCGCGTCCAGCGGCAATAATCCGCTTTTGCACTACATCCAATTCGGTGAACGCGAGGGGCGGCGTCCCTCGGAACATTTCGACCCGGCCTGGTACCGCGAGACCTTCCTTGTCCCCGCCAACGATCTTTGCCTCGCGCATTATCTGCGCGAGCGGCTGGGCGGCCGCGTCAACCCTAACCCCGATTTCGATACCGGCTTCTATCTCACCACCTATGCCGATGTCGCGACCGCCGGACTGGATGCCTTCATCCATTTCATGCAGATCGGGTTTCGGGAGGATCGCGATCCTTCCACCGATTTCGATACGGCCTTCTACCGCAGCCGCTACCTGCGCCTGCAGCCCGGGGTGAACCCGCTGCTGGACTATCAGCGGCGGCGGGACGAAACCGGGGTCTTTCCCAAGCGCCCCGTGAAGGAAGCGACTATTCCGGGGGAAATCGCGCGGTTCAGCCGTCCCGGCGAAGCCTTCGAGCCGTTCGAGCCGCTACCCGCCGGCACGCCGCTGCGCGCCCGGGCGCTGGCCTATTACCTGCCGCAATACCACCATATGCCGGAAAACGACGCCTGGTGGGGTCGCGGTTTTACCGAATGGACCAATCTGTCACGCGGGGCGCCGCGCTTCTCTGGCCATTATCAGCCGCGCACGCCAAGGGACCTCGGTCATTACACGCTCGACAATCCCGAGACTTTGCGACGCCAGATCGACATGGCGCAGGCGGCTGGCCTCGGCGGGTTCATTTTCTACTTCTACTGGTTCAACGGCCATCGGCTGATGGAAAAGCCGCTGGAGATGCTGCTCGCCGACCGCAGCCTCGACATGCCCTTCTGCCTGATGTGGGCGAACGAGAATTGGACGCGGCGTTGGGACGGGCATGACGAGGAAATCCTTATCAGCCAGGATTACCGGCAGAGCGAGGATGAGGAGCTGATCCGCACCTTCGGCCGGCATTTCGCCGATCCGCGCTATATCCGGCTGGAAGGCCGGCCCGTGCTGATGATCTATCGGCCCGGCCTGATACCCGACGCGCGGGCGACGATCGCCCGCTGGCGCGGTCTGTTCCAAAGACTGTGCAAGGAAAACCCGATTCTGGTGATGGGCCAGGGTTTTGACGCCATCGACCCGCGCGAATACGGGCTCGACGCTGCGATAGAATTCCCGCCGCATAAGCTCACCGCCAGCCTGCCCAAGATCAACGACAGCCTGGAATGGCTGGACATGGACGCGAAAAACCATGTCGTGAGCTATCAGGATACGGTCGCGGTTTCCTTGGCCGAACCACGGACGTCCTTTCCGCTGATCAAGACAGCGGTGCCGTCCTGGGACAATGACGCACGGCGCGAAGGTCGTGGCCTGCTGCTGCACGGCAGCACCCCGGCCGATTTCGGCGAATGGGTCTCTGCCCTCGTACGCGACGCCGAGGAGAACCCTGTCTTCGGCGAGCCCATCATCTGCATCAATGCCTGGAACGAATGGGCTGAAGGCGCCTATCTGGAGCCCGACCTGCATTTCGGCTCGGCCTATCTCAATGCCTTGTCCCGTGCGTTGAGCGCCGAGGCGCCCAGCATCGCCCATGGTAAAATCCTGCTGGTCGGGCATGACGGGCATCGCCACGGCGCGCAGACGCTGCTGCTGGCGATCGCGCAGCAGTTCAAGCACCGGCACGGCATTGCCGTCGAATTCCTGCTGCTGGAAGGCGGCCCGATGGTGCCGGACTATGACGCCTTGGCCCCGGTGACGGTGCTGACGCGCTCGGCCGATCTTACCGTCGAGGCGCAGAAATTCGCCGCGCGCGGCTTTCGGCGTGCCATCGTCAATACGGTCGCAGCCGGCGGGGCTTGTCCCGTGCTGGAAGAGGCCGAGATCGCGACGGTTCTGCTGGTGCATGAACTGCCCAGCCTGATCCGCGAAAAGAACCTGACCCAGCTGGCGCGCCGTGGCCTGATTGCCGCACGCCAGGTCATCTTCCCGGCGGCCGCGGTACGGGACGGCGTGCTGCGGCATCTGACCTTGGACGGTGAGGACTTTCTGCCCAAAACGCTGATCAAGCCACAGGGCATCTACCAGACTTTGCCCTATGACGCCGCGTCGCGTGCCGAGACGCGCAAGACCCTCGGCATTCCCGTCAAAGCGCCGCTGTTCATCGGCGTCGGCTATGCCGATATGCGCAAAGGCTTCGACCTGTTCCTGCAACTATGGCAGCGCCTGCAGACCGTCGCCCCGCGCGCGCATCTGGCCTGGGCCGGGAATATGGACCGCGAACTGGCGAGTTATTTCGAACCCGAGATCGCCGAGGCCGAGGCCAGCGGGCGCTTCCATCTATTAGGGTTCAGAAACGACGTCGAAGTGCTTTTTTCGACGGCGGATGTCTTCATTCTGACCTCCCGCGAGGACCCCTTCCCTTCAACCGCGCTGGAAGCGCTCAGTGCCGGCATTCCGATCGTCGCCTTCTCGGGCTCGGGCGGCGTGCCCGACCTTATCGCGGAGCATGACGCAGGCCGCGTCGTGCCGCGCGGCGATATCGCGGCGATGGCGGATGCGGCGGTCGCCCTCGCCGGCGCCAAGGAGGCTGACATCCGCGCGCGCCGCGCCCGGCTATCGGCCGTCGCCGAAAGCGACTTCAACTTCCAGCATTATACGCAGGTGCTGATCGACCTGATCGATCCCGATCTGCTCAGCCTCTCCGTCGCTGTACCAAACTACAATTATGCGCGGCATATGCCGGCGCGCCTGGAAACGATCTTCCAGCAATGGTGCCCGGTGCGAGAAATTCTGTTGCTCGACGATCGCTCGACCGATGACAGTATCGCGGTTGCGGACAGAACGGCGCTGGACGCCGACCGCGCCATCACCATCATCGCCAACAAGAAGAATTCCGGCTCCGTCTTCGCGCAATGGCGCCGGGCGGCCGAAGCCGCCAGCGGCGATTTCATCTGGATCGCGGAAGCAGATGACGAAAGCGACCCGCGCTTCCTCAGCCATGTCCTGCGCCGGCTGAAGGCCAATCCGGACAATGTCATGGCCTTCTGCGACAGTATCGCGATGGATCAGGACGGCACGATCCTCAGCGACAGCTACAAGGCCTATTACAATCGCGCCGCGCCGGGATTGCTGGAAGTGGATGGGGATTTCGCCGGGCGGGATTTCCTGCGCCGTTGCCTGGCCGAGCGTAATCTGATCCTGAATGTCAGCAGCGTGGTCTGGCGCCGTTCGGCGCTGCTGGCGGCCCTCGACCGCTGCGGCGACAAGCTGCGGGATTTCCGGGTCGCCGGGGACTGGTATCTTTATGCCGATATCCTCAGCCAGCCGGCCGCCCGCATCGCCTATGTCGCGGAACCGCTGAACCGCCACCGCCGGCATCAAAGCAGCGTCACGCATGCGCTGGACGGCCGCCGCCATGTCGATGAGATCGCGGAGGTGCAGACGTTCATCGCAAAGCGCCTCAAGCTCGACGCCCGCCTGAAGCGGCGGCAGGCGATCTATCTGGACGAAGTGACCGAGCAGCTCATCCTGCATTGAACCGATAACGGGGCCAGCGCCGGCCGGCTGCTCTGGACTGAGGTGAAACGATCTGATTTATGCGCCTTGTCTCTGGACAAAGAGAGACAGGCGCATAATGCTGTGCCTGACCGATCCAAAATCGGCAGACGTCCATAAGAAACGGCTAAAAGCCAAGACTATCCGTGAAAACACGTCCGAAGAGACAACCGGGGGAAACTTGACCATGACCATTCAGGCCACACGTCGGCATCTATTGCAGACAGCGGGTTTGGGCCTCGCCGCCATGCCGCTGATGGTAGCGCGACCAAGCTTCGCGCAGAGCGCGGGCAAGACCTACAAGATCGCGCTGTCCAATTCCTATATCGGCAATAAATGGCGCCTGGAGATGGAAAACGTCTTCAAAGCCGCGCTGCAGATGGACCCGTTCAAGACCGAGGTCGTCGGCTCGATCTACAATTCCGGCAATGACGTCAGCAAGCAGTCGCAGCAGATCTCGAATATGATCGCCGAGCGGGTCGATGCCATCGTCATGGATGCCGCCTCGCCCACCGCGTTGAACGGCATCATCCATCAGGCGACGTCACGCGGCATTCTGGTCGTGAGCTTCGACAGCGGTGTTACCGCGCCTTCCGCCATCAAGGTCAATATCAGCCAGTACGACCTCGGCAAGGGCTGGGCGGAGTGGATCGTCAAGCAGATCAACGGCAAGGGCAATGTCATCATGGTGACAGGCGTGGCCGGCACCGAGGTCGATCTGGACCGTAACAAGGGCGCCGACAGTGTCTGGGCGCAAAATCCCGGCATCAAGGTCGTCAACCGCTTCACCGGCATGTGGGATTCCTCCACCGCCGAGCGCAATACGGCTGCCGTACTGCCCTCCCTGCCGAAGATCGACGCGATCTGGTGCCAGGGCGGCACGGACGGCGTGCTGAAGGCCTTCATCTCCGCCAATCGTCCCTTGCCGCCGACCGCCGGCGAAGCCGAGAACGGTTTCCGCAAGATGATGCTGGGTATCGGCGGCCATACCGTCACCGGTTATTCCGCAGGCAGCCCGCCCTATCTGTCGCTGATGGCTTTGGAACTCGCCCGCCGCATCCTGAACGGCAGCTATCCGAAGAAGAATATCGACGTGCCCAACGTCTTCCTGTCGAACGCCGACCTGAAGCTCGGGGTAAATGTCTTCGCTGACCAGCCCGATAGTTTCTTCGATGACTTCACAGCCGGCGGCCCGACATCGCCGGTCGATATCTGCGCCCAGGCGGCGATCGACGGCAGCGCCTGCACCGATCAGAAACTCATCATCAATCTGCCGGCAGCCTGATCGTGACCATTGCCGCTGTCGAAGCGGTCGATATCGGCAAAGCCTATGGCGGTGTCGCGGCGCTGACGAAAGCGTCCTTCACCGCCAGCGCCGGCGAGGTTCATGCCCTCGTCGGTGAGAACGGCGCCGGCAAATCGACCTTGATCAAGATCATGGGCGGGCGCGTGCGGCCCGATACCGGGGAGATCCGCATCGGCGGCCAGGCGGTATCGCTCGCCGGGCCGCAAGCCGCCCATCAGCTCGGCGCCTGGACCGTGTTTCAGGAATTGACGCTGCTGCCCTGGATGACGGTCGCGGAAAACCTGTTGCTGCGGCAGGAACCCCGCGCTTTCGGCCTGATCGACCGGAAAGCGACGCTGCGTGACGCCGATGCGCTGCTCGCGCGTTTCGGCGTCATGCATATCGATCCCCGCGCCTTGGTCGAGGATATTTCGCTCGCCGAACGGCAGACGGTCGAAATCGTTCGCGCCGTCAGCCATGCGCCCAAAATCCTGTTTCTGGATGAGCCCACATCCTCGCTCGTGGAGCGGGAAGTGGAATGGCTGTTCGGCCAGATCAGACGGTTGCGGGAGCAAGGCTGCTGCATCGTCTTCACCTCTCACCGCTGGGCGGAAATCCGCAGCATCGCAGACCGTATCACGATCTTTCGCGGCGGTCAGGATGTCGGAACCTTCACGGATATCGATGAAGACGAGGCTGTCAGGTTGATGACCGGGCGGCGGGTCGAGGCGCTGTACCCGGCCATGTCCCCTGCCCCGGACGATGCGCCGGTGATGATGGAGGCGCGCGCGCTGTCCGGTCCCAATCTGCGTCAGGTCTCCTTCGCGCTGCGCCGTGGCGAGGTGCTGGGCGTCGGCGGTCTGGCCGGGCATGGCCATCGGGAGTTGTTCCGCACGGTCTTCGGTGACGCGCATGCCAGCGGCGGCACGCTCAGCGTGCAGGGAAAAGAAAAGAGGTTCCGTTCCCCGCGCGCGGCGATCGCCAGCGGCATCGCGCTGGTGCCGGAGGACCGCAAAAGCGAGGGCCTGCTGCTGCGCATGAGCGTGCGGGACAATGCGTCGCTCGCCATCCTCAAGCGCCTGACGCGCTTCGGCATTCTGAAGCCGCAGGAAGAACGCCGCGCGGCGCAGCATGTGGTCGACAGCTTGCGCGTGCGCACGGCGGGGATCGGGCTTGCCGTCGGCGCGCTATCGGGCGGCAATCAGCAGAAGGTGCTGCTCGGCCGCTGGCTGGAGACGGAGTGCCAGATTCTTCTTCTGTATGACGTGACCCGTGGCGTTGATGTCGCCACCAAGCATGAAATCTACGAGCTTGTCGTGGCCCTGGCCCGGGATGGCCATGCCATCCTGTTCTATTCCAGCGATGCCGAGGAGCTGGCCCATCTCTGCCACCGTGTCCTTGTCATGCGCGAAGGCGTGGTCGCGGCCGAACTGCGCGCCCCCGGCGTGACCGCCGAGGACATCGTCTCCGCCGCCGTGCGCGATCATCGTGCCGCCTGAGAAGATTTGAGCACCAAGATGCCCTTACCCGAAACAATATTGGCCGCGAGCGGCCCGCGCCGTTCGCGCCTGTCTCACGCGCTGACGCAGAATATCGGTCTCGCCCTTGTCGTCGCGCTGCTGATCGCCTGCGTCATTCTCTATTGCGTGCTCTATATCGTCACCCAGCATCGCCTGCCAGGCGGTTTCGAGCTGACCTCGACGCTGAACAATACCATGCCGCTGGCCTTCGCGGCGCTGGCGCAGACCTTGGTCGTGCTGACGCGCGGTATCGACCTCTCGGTCGGCGGTGTCATCGACCTTACCAATGCCGTCGCCGCGCTGACGCTGATGGGCGGTCCGGTTTCGACCACGCTTTGGACCATCGCCATCCTGGGCATCGGCGCGCTGTGCGGTCTGCTCAACGGCGTGCTGGTGGCCATCGGGCGGTTGCAGCCCATTCTGGTGACGCTGTCGACGCTGTCCATCTTCCAGGGCATCGCCATCCGCATCCTGCCGCAGCCGGGCGGCGCGATGCCGCCGGGCTTCACCGGTGTGCTCGCCAATCCGAATGTGCCGCTGTCGCTGATCTATATTCCGATCATCGGCATTCTATGGGCGATCTTCCGGCGCACGCCGCTGGGCGTCGCGGTCTTTGCCATCGGCAATGATGCGATGGCGGCCAGCAGCCACGGTATTTCCGTCAAGCGCACGACGATCCTCGCCTATATGCTGGGTGGCGTTGCCTCCGCCTGCGCGGGGCTGTTTCTGGCGGCGAATGCGACCGCCGGGGATGCCACGACCGGGGATACCTATACGCTGACCTCCATCGTCGCGGCCGTGCTGGGCGGCGTCAGCCTGTTCGGCGGGCGCGGCAGCGGGCTCGGCGCGCTGTTCGGCGCCTTCGTCACCGTCATGGTCGTGAACATCCTGTTCTTCGCCCATATCGATCCGCTCTATCAGACCTTCTACGAGGGTCTGTTTCTTCTCGCCGCGGTGATTGCCGCCAATGTCATCGGTCAGATCGTGAGGCGCCGGCGATGAGCGCGAGCCAAAAGCAGCCCTTCCTCAACAAGGAACGGCGCCGCATCCTTTACGCCTTCCTGGCCGGCATCGTGCTGTTCATCGTGGGCGAGATGGTGCGGCCGGGCTTCGCCAGCCCCAGCGGCATTCGCGCCATCCTGGTCGTGGCGTCCTTCGTCGGCATCGTCGCGGCCGGACAGACCTTCGTCATCCTGATCGGCGGGATCGACCTTTCCGTGCCCTGGGTGCTGAATGCCGGCGCCATCCTGATGGTGACGAGTTCGCTCGGCCATGATGCGCGGGCCATTCCCGCGCTGGCCCTGACACTCGGCATGGGGGCGGCGGTCGGTGCCCTGAACGGCGCGGGCGTCGCTTTGCTGGGCATTCCCGCCGTGGTCATGACGCTCGCCATGAACGGCATCATGCAGGGGCTGACGCTGGGCCTGTCGGGCGGCATGACCTGCACCAGTTGCGGCGCCTATGCCCCGCCCGTAGTGCAGGCGGCCGTGCATCAAAGCTTCCTCGGCCTGCCGATCGTGCTGTGGATCTGGATCGCCATCATCATCGTGGTGTCCTTCCTGCTCGCCATGACGCGGTTCGGACGGATGACCTACACGGTCGGTAATAATGCGCGGGCGAGCCACCTGGCCGGCATCCATGTCTCGGGCGTCACCATCGTGCTTTACGCGCTGAGCGGGTTCTTCTCGGCGCTCGCCGGCATCATGCTGGTGGGTTTCGGCGGTCAGGCGGCGCTCGGCATGGGCGACCCCTATCTGTTCCAGTCCATCGCGGCCGTCGTTATCGGCGGCGTGTATATCCTGGGCGGACGCGGGCATTACCTGGGCTCGGTCGCGGGTGCCATCAGCCTGACCGTGCTGGTCAGCGTGTTGCTGGCGTTCAACATGCCGGATTACGGCCGCAGCATCGTCTACGGCATCGTCATCCTGGCGCTGCTGCTGCTCTACGGACGGGAGGAAGACAGCGCCTGATGGGCGCGCGTCTTCGCGGGGACCGGCTTTGGCGATTGCGACCATTGCCGGTCGTCCTGCAGATAGTCGAACAGACGCTCCCGCTCCTGCGCCGATACCGGGCTCAGCCCCAGTATCTCCGACAGAGCCAGCCCCATGGCGGCAGACCAGCGGACGAGCGCGATCGTCGGGTCAGCGGCTTCGGCCTTCACGATCTCAATCCGCTTGGCGTCGTTCTCCCGGATGCCGGCAAGAAGCT
Source organism: Acidisoma cellulosilyticum (assembly GCF_020621385.1). Classification (GTDB taxonomy): domain Bacteria; phylum Pseudomonadota; class Alphaproteobacteria; order Acetobacterales; family Acetobacteraceae; genus Acidisoma; species Acidisoma cellulosilyticum. Next base: position 748,213 of record NZ_JAESVA010000002.1, read on the forward strand.
CCGGCGAGTCCGCCATCGCCGTCGCGATGGCGAAGCTCGCCGATGTCGGGTGAGAGACAGCGATGCGGAAGGCCGCTATCTGGGCTGCCAGATGGCGTTCAGGTTGGTTAGACGCCATGCCATCCAGCAAGGATTGAATAAGAGCGGTGCCGCTTTCGATCTGATGCTCGAACAAGGCCTTCAGCACGGCCTCCTTCGTGCGGAAATGATGCAGCACGCCGCCCTTGCTGACACCGCTTTCCCGCGCGATGGCATCGATGGTCAGCTTGGTGGCACCGTCCCGCGTGACGATCGCCAATGCGGCGGCAATCGCGGCCTCGCGGGTTCGTTGGGAGCGTAGGGAATTCTCAACCATATTGCTCGTCTGTTCTGTCGGGGCGACAGGCTACGCCACCTGCCCCTACAAAAACAGTCCGCGCATCTTTTTTCTACCGAGAACAGTGGGCGCGGAGACGGAACTTATATCCCGTCGCGCGCTCGGGACGATCAGGCAATGTTCGCGAAAGCCTCCGCCTGGCGATAAAGCTTTGCGCGTGCGGCTTCCACTTCCGGTCCCTCCACCCGAAGGGGTGCCACGCCCAAGGCATCCATGATCAGCATGATGTCACGGGCCATAGACCCCCATGCCGGATGCAGATCCGTTGTCGGGCCGTCAGAGAAAGCGGCGCGGTCGCCGGTATCGAGATAGCTCTCACAGGGCAGGCCTTCAGCCAAAACCACATCATGCTGCTCAAGCTCGATATGGTAGTACATCAGGCTTCGCGGCGGCATCCGGCGCACGGTCTTGCCGTTGACCAGATGCTTGACGGGAATAAGCACGCCTTCCGCGAAGACGGCGTGGTCCGGGGAGAGAACAAGATCGCGATGAGGGCAGCCCTGGCCGAAAGCGTTGGCCGCAATGCGAACCGGCACGACCTTGTCCGGATCGGGGTGCCGATGGCAATCCACGCGCCGGGCACCGATCCAGCGGATGGCCTGCGGCGGACCGCCCGTGCCGGACACCAGGACATCCCCGACGCTCAGATCCTGGACGGGAACCTCACCGGAAAGTGTCAGGATATGCGTGCCGTGCGCGAAGCACTGGGTCTCCGTCTCATCAGCAAAGGCGAGCGTTTCGATGTTGCTCAACGTGTCGACGCCGGAAAACCCGCCGTCGATCGCGGTGACAATCAGCGTGCCGGCAGGCCCCTCGGCGACTGTGTAATCGGCGCGCAGCCCGAAGAACTCCACCGTGTCGCTGCCGCTGCCGCCCTCGATCACGTCATTTCCGGTGCCGGCTCTGAAGATGAGGTCGGCGGTTGAAGCGGACATGGAAACTCCGCCCACTGTCCCACCTGCCCCGCTGAGGGTCTCACTGCCGGAACCAGCCGCCAAGACGACCGCTCCACTGCCGGTTGCATACAACTGGTCGCCGCTCGCGGCGCCATTCAGCAAGGTCGCGGCGCCGGTCGCAGCGGTGCCGTCAGCGCCGGCAATCAGGACAGAATTGCCACCCAATCCAGCGTAGACGGTGCCAGGGCCTGTGCTCAGGGAAACCGTGTCCGATCCGGTGCCTGGCGCTAAGAAAAGCGGTTTCGCGGAATCGCTGGTTTCGTAAATAAAGAGGTTGGCCGAGCCCGGATTGATCGTCGCCTGACCGGTGCCGATATTGACCGAGTCGGTTCCGGTACCACTCATCGTGATATTGTCGTTGCCTTCGGAAGAGATCATCGAGCTGCCGCCGGACACCGAGATCGTGTTATTGCCCGTGCCTGCGTTGACTAGGGCATTCCCAAACACGAAAATCGTGTCATTCCCGGCGCCGGTATTGATCTGGTAATTGCCCGTCCCAGTCGTGGAGGTGGTGATCAGGTTTGGCCCGTCGCCTGCTACGATATAGTCGATGGTGTTTCCGTCCGGGGTGATGTCGGTATAGGTCAACCCACCACTGCCGGCGACGACAGTCTCGCCCGCGCCACCGCCAGTAATGCTCGTGAGGCCGCCTGTGATGACCACACCGACGTCCTGGGCGGGTATTTCAACTATTTCGGTGGGGGCCGTGTTGATAAAGACGATACCGCCAAAATCTGCCGGGGCAAACGGACCGGAGGTATAGTTTAGCGCCGTCAGGGTACCGTCCTCAAGGCCCGCACTGAGAGAACTCGCCAAAATGACTGCGTAAGGAGCGGAGTCATTCGACGAATAGGAGAGTATAGCAGTGGTACCTGCGCCCGAAACGGTCACGCTCGGCATTGGCATCTCCCGATCTTTACGTGTCAGGATTACCGAAAACTTAAAGCAAGTGCAACTCTGTACAGGTTCGAGACAAAATTAACGCGCTTTTGTGACTCGAACACCGCTGAAATTGCCTAACCGGTGAACGGGGACGGCGCGATCTCGCTTTTTCCCTCGATGCATTTCGGCTGGTGAAAGGCAGCGATTTGGGATGTCACCACACCAAGGCTGAAGCCGATGAACAGCGCCGTCGATGTCCAGAAAATGATCCTCAGCAAGGGGTGACGCGGAAGCGTGAACTCATCCGCCGCAGGTCCGGACAAGGTCATGGCTGCTGCATCTGCACGACCAAGGCGTCGCTCCCCTTGTCAATTCCCGTCTTTGCGGCGGCCAGAGCGCCAAAGGTCGGAAGCGGGTTGAAGGCATTCGGATATTGCTTCTCCTCATAGGCTTCGAGAAGCTTTCCATTTGATGCGTCACTGATTTCGACGGCGTACATCACCCAGCCCGTCATCAGCCCTTCCTTGCCGCGGATGGCCTGAATGCCGTTATAGAGGTTGCCGCCGATATCGAGATGCGCGACGCTGCTGATAACCGCTGCACTGCCGGCCGCCCCGGTCAGCGTCATCTTGATCCGAACCGTGCCGGGGATCGGATCATTGATCAGTGCGAAGCGCTTCGCGAGTGCCTTGGTCAGGGCTGTCTGCGTGTATCGTGCAAGCGCTTGGCGGTCCTGATCGCTCATCTTGCCGAATTGGTTGTCTGGTCCACCGTAAACCGCGACAGTCTCGATGACGGCATTGTGATACTGTGACCAGTCGACCGTTGTACGATACCGGAACGGCATCTTTCCCGAACCGTCCTGGTCGTTCGGTTTGAGATAGGAACTCGACGACAGGCCGGTATAAGCAGCCGGCTGTTGCCCGGCACAGCCCGCCAATACCAAGCATCCGACCACCGCCGGAAGCAAACGCCCAATAACCGTTTTCACTCTCTCGCTCCACATCTATCGCCAGGATTGACGCGCGAGCCGCGCTTGCCGCGCCGCCCCGCTCCGCCTCGGGTTCGATGCTTAGCTGGATAGTTACAAACCGTCTAGACGGTTTTATTTTAGAGCGTTATATCGGCTTGCGAGGTAAGAGGTGAACCGATGGCTGTTTCAGCCGATGCTCTGGAACTGCGAATGCTGGATGTCACTGCGCCCGAGGCGCAGGGGTCAGACCGGATCAGGAACGCCGCTCTCGGTCAGAGACTCTCTGACCTTCTGGCCATTCTGCTGTGGATCGTGATTTTCCTGCATCCCCTCGCGCTGATTGCGCTGTCGTTTTATTGGGGATTGCTATGAGCCCGCGGCACAGGGCCGCGGGCTCTAACTGATTCTAAATCAGTTGCTCGGCTGAACGTTCAACTGGCCGCGGATTTCGCCGCCCGGGAAAGCCTGGGTATGCAGATTGACGTAATACAGCCCACCCAGAAGCTGCGAGACCTGATCCAGCGTCAAATGCGCCTTCCCCATGAAGGGGCTGGGGAAAGGCGGCGTGAAGGGCACCACAACGCCCGCATCCATGCCCGGCGTCGCGGGGCCGTGGATATGGGCAGCGAGCACGGGGCCGGAAAGACCGGCGTAATCGACCTGCCAGCTTATGGTCTCGCTCGCGGGATCATAGGTCGCCGTGACATGGCCGATACCGGTCGGCGGGGCGCCCGTCACCGGCACCAGCTTCGCCGTCAGCGTCACCGGATCGGCATGGGCGACGGAGACGCCAGCCAGTCCCGCCACGGCAAAGGCCGCGACGGCGGCAAACGACAACAGCCCGCGCCGGCTGGATGAAACGATCGACTGCTTCATAGGATTTTCCTTGGTCTGAAACGGCAGGCTGTGAAACGCCAGAAACTCTTCATGGACCATCCTGCCATAGGGCGAGATGACAGGATGATTACCGGGAGTTTTTTTACGTCTAAGCAGCCTTACTGCCGAGGGCCGCGAAGATTTCGGTCAGCGCCGCGATCAGATCATCCATCATAGCCTCGGTATGCAGCGGGGTCGGCGTCAGCCGCAAACGCTCCGTGCCGCGCGGCACAGTCGGGTAATTGATCGGCGTCGCGTAATGGCCGTGACGCTCCAGCAGCAGGCGGCTGACTTCGCGGCAGAGATCGGCGTCCCGGATCATCAGCGGCACGATATGGCTGACGGACGGCATGCGCGGCAGCCCGGCCGCGTCCAGCTTGGCCTTCAGCCGCTCGGCATTGGCGAAGAGCGCGGCGCGGCGCGCATCGTCATGGCGGATGCGGCGGATGCTGGTCAAAGCCGCCCCCACCACCGATGGCGGCAGGGAGGTCGTGAAGATGAACCCAGGCGCGGTCGAGCGGATGAAGTCGATGATGACCGCATCGGCCGCGACATAGCCGCCATGGGCACCGAAAGCCTTGGCCAGCGTGCCCTCGATGATCGTCAGACGATGCGCGACACCGTCACGCTCGGACACGCCGCCGCCCGTCGGGCCATACATGCCGACGGCATGGACCTCATCGAGATAGGTCAGCGCGCCGTATTTCTCGGCAAGGTCGCAGATCGCGCCGATGGGGGCGATATCGGCGTCCATGGAATAGACGCTCTCGAAGGCAATGAGTTTCGGCGCATCGGCCGGCGCGGCCGCCAGCAGGTCTTCCAGGTGGGCCAGGTCATTGTGGCGGAAGACAAGACATTTTGCCGGGCTGTTCTTGATGCCCGCGATCATGGACGCGTGGTTCTTCTCGTCCGAGAAGCAGATGAAACCTGGCAGGCTGCGCAGAATGGCGTTCAGCGTCGCCTGGTTGGAGACGAACCCCGAGGTGAACAGCAGCGCGGCTTCCTTGCCGTGCAGGCTGGCAAGCTCGGCCTCCAGCGCATCATGCAAGGGCGAGGTGCCGCCGATATTGCGCGTGCCACCGGCCCCGGCGCCCAGATGCTCCAGCGCATCGCGAGCGCCGGCAATAACCTCGGGATCCACACCCATGCCGAGATAGTCATTGGCGGACCAGACCGTGACGGGCCGCGTCTCGCCATCCTGCGCCATGACATAGACAGGGAAGGTTGCGGCCTCGCGCTGCAGCGGGGTGAAGCGCCGATAGCGGCCCTGCGTCTTGATATCAGCCAGATGCGCCCGGCAATGGGTGATGAAATCAGTCATTCGGCAAATCTCCCGCAGCGCAGAATAAGCGCGTGGCGTCCTATCCGGACAACCGATCTGGGCGAATGCCAGCCGCCCCGCTTGCCCATAGCATAAGCGCCCTCAACCGGCGTGACTTAGATCAATCTGAGATCGATCCTCCGCCAATTTTCGTCTTGACCTGCCTATAGCCCACCTCGAACGCAGGTCTTACTTGCGCAGCGGAAAAAGGACGGGCAGCATGGCGCCTCTCGCGGTGCGTGAAGAACGGGGCCTAAGCGTCGATTAAGGCTCAGCCCAGCGTCCGCCTCTTGCCCTTGTCGTTTGGAGTTGCCCATGCCCGCACAGGCAAAGACCGTCACCGCTGGACGTCCTAAGACCAGCAGCCTGCCGCTGCCGCTGAAGGCCGTGGCGATCGGCCTCGGCGTCTGCCTCATCGCCGCCGCCGCCCATATTTCCATCCCCTTCTGGCCCGTGGCCATGACCATGCAGAGCGGCACCATCCTGCTGCTCTCCGCCGTCTATGGCAGCGGCCTCGCGGAAGCGACGCTGGCCGCCTATCTGGTCGCGGGCGCGCTCGGCCTGCCGGTCTTCGCCTCGGGCGCGGGCCTCGCCTATATGGTCGGGCCGACCGGCGGCTATCTGTTCGGCTTCCTCGCCGCCTCGGCGCTGATGGGCTTCTGTGCCTCGCGCGGCATCATGCGCGGCTGGCTCGGCACGATCGCGGCTTTCGCCGCCGGCATCGCCGTCATCTATGTCCCCGGCATCGCCTGGCTCGCGGTTCTGTTCGGCACGCAGAAGGCTTTGACCTTCGGCCTGGTGCCTTTCCTGCCGGCCGAAGCCACCAAGCTGGCTATGGCGGTTCTGCTCTACCGCTCGGGCCGGATGCTGCGCGCCGGCTAAGGCGCCGGCCAAAGGCCAATAAAAAAGCCGCGTCCGGGCATCCGGACGCGGCTTTTTCTATGGGGCTAGACTAAACAGGGAGACTGGGGCGATCGATGGGGCTCGAACCCACGGCATCCAAGACCACAACCTGGCGCTCTACCAACTGAGCTACGACCGCCACCCTGTCTCCGGCTGCCTTGATCTTGTCATCAAAGCGCCGAGGCCCGCCGTTTAGACCGATCAGTCCGCGGCCGTCAACGTCGCTTGCGCGGTATTCTGCCCCGCGCCGAAGTAGCGGGTCAGGCGCGCGATCGCCTCATCCAGCACGGCAGTCTGCTTGCAAAAGGCAAATCGCACGTGGTGGCGCGGTTTTTCGCCCGCGTAGAAGGCCGAAAGCGGTATGGCGACGACCCCGGCCTGCTCCGCCAGCTTCATGCAGAAGGCCGCGTCATCCCCGTCCGAATCGAGCGCCGCATAGTCGGCGAGCACGAAATAGCTGCCGCCGGAGGGCAGCATCTTGAAGCCGGCGGCGGTCAGCCCCGCCACCAGATGATCCCGCTGCGCCTGCAGATCGGCTGACAAACCCCTGAAATAGCTGTCGTCCTTGGCAAGACCCACGGCCACCGCCCGCTGCAGATTGGGCGCCGTGGTGAAGGTCAGATTCTGATGCGCCTTCGCGACCACGCCCATCAGGGCGGCAGGGCCGGTGACATAGCCGACCTTCCAGCCCGTCAGGCTGAAGGTCTTGCCGGCGGAGCCGATGCGCAGGCAGCGCTCCCGCATGCCCGGCAGGGTCATCAGCGGAATATGGCTCAGCCCGTCGAAGACAAGATGCTCATAGACCTCATCGCAGACCGCATAGGCATCGTGCTGCTGCAGCAGCCCGGCAATGAAGCCCAGTTCTTCGGCCGAAAACACCTTGCCGATCGGGTTCATCGGGCTGTTGAGCAGGATCGCCTTGGTGCGCGGCGTGAAGGCGGCGGCCAGTTCGGCGCGCGGCAGTTCCCATGCCGGAGGCGCCAATCGCACCAGCTTCGGCACGCCGCCAAGCAGTTTCACGACCGGCAGATAGGTGTCGTAAAGGGGTTCAATAAGGACGACCTCATCGCCCGGATCGATCAGCGCCATCAGCGAGGCGGTGATCGCCTCCGTCGCCCCGGAGGTCACGACAACCTCGCGGTCAGGGTCGATGTCGAGCCCGTAGAAGCGGGCATTGGCGGCGGCCACAGCCTGACGCAGCTCCGGCACACCCGTCAGCGGCGGATACTGGTTGCGCCCGTCCTGAAGGGCGGCCGCGGCGGCCGCGACGATATCGGCCGGGCCGTCGGTATCGGGAAAACCCTGGCCGAGGTTGATCGCCTGATGGCGAAGCGCCAAGGCGGACATGACCGTGAAAATCGTGGTCCCGGTATTGGCGAGCAGGCTATTGGCAGGCTTCACGTCAGAACTCCCTCAACGCCGCGCAATTTGGCGAAAACAACGCTCCGGGACAACTTATCCCGTCGCCGATCCGCCCTGCGATTATTTGTACACTTTGCGGGCAAACACTGCAGGCAATCGCCTAAACCGCAGGCTTTCCAAGCTTTCCTTCATGAAAAACACGTCAGACGCCGCGCTGCCAATTGCAGGCCAAGCCCGGGCGTGCGAGTTTGCGGCCGCATAGAAGGTGCCCGCGGGTGCTCTGGCCGCCGGTTTGCATGGGGCTTGAGTCCGCGCTGACCCGACCCGCTACGAGGATGCGATGAAGAAAATCGAGGCCGTTATCAAACCTTTCAAGCTGGACGAGGTGAAAGAGGCTCTGCACGAAGTCGGTTTGCAGGGTATCACTGTTGTCGAGGCGAAGGGTTTTGGCCGTCAGAAAGGCCATACGGAGCTCTACCGCGGCGCTGAATACGTCGTCGATTTCCTGCCCAAGGTTAAAATCGAACTCGTCTGCGAGGATAGCGTCGCTGAGCGTGCGGTTGAGGCGATCATGAACGCCGCCCGCACCGGCCGGATCGGCGACGGCAAGATCTTCATCAGCACGGTCGAGGAAGTGATTCGCATTCGGACGGGGGAACGCGGCGCGGACGCCGTGTAATTCCGGAAGACTTGCCGAAGCGGCCCTGCCTTCGCGCATGGCCAGGATCATCCGGTCTGTGTCACAGCAGACCACCACGCGTAAACAAGCATGAACGAGGATTTCAGGATGGCGAGTGAGTCCCTGACGGGTGTTCAGAAGGTCATGGAAATGATCAAGGAACACTCAGTCGAATATGTGGATCTGCGCTTCACCGATATGAAGGGCAAGTGGCAGCATACCGCTCAGCATGTCTCGACGATCGACGAGGATTCCTTCGTCGATGGTCTCATGTTCGACGGTTCGTCGATCGCCGGCTGGAAGGCGATCAACGAAAGCGACATGATCCTGATGCCGGACCCGGATACGGCCGTCATGGACCCCTTCACTGCCAAGCCGCAGTTAATCCTGTTCTGCGACATCGTGGAGCCGTCGACGGGTCTGGGCTATGCCCGCGATCCCCGCAGCATCGCCAAGCGCACCGAAGAATACCTGAAGGCGACCGGCCTGGGCGATACGCTGATCGTGGGCGCCGAAGCTGAATTCTTCATCTTCGACAGCGTCAAGTTCGGCACGGGCGGCAATTTCGGCACCTATCAGCTGGACAGCATCGAAGGCCCCGGCTCTTCGATGAAGGATTACCCGGAAGGCAATATGGGCCATCGCCCGGCCGTGAAGGGTGGCTATTTCCCGGTTTCCCCGGTTGACGGCGACGTCGACCTGCGCGCCGAGATGCTGTCGACCATGGGCGAGATGGGCCTCATCATCGAGAAGCACCATCACGAAGTCGCGCAGAGCCAGCACGAGCTCGGCACGCGTTTCGCGACGCTGACCAAGATGGCCGATGAGATGCAGATCTATAAATACTGCGTCCATAACGTCGCCCATAGCTACGGCAAGACAGCGACCTTCATGCCGAAGCCGATCTATGGCGATAACGGCTCGGGCATGCACACCCACCAGTCCATCTGGAAGGACGGCAAGCCGCTTTTCGCGGGCAACGGTTATGCCGATCTGTCCGAGATGTGCCTTTATTTCATCGGCGGCATCATCAAGCACGCGAAGGCCATCAACGCCTTCACGAACCCCTCGACCAATAGCTACAAGCGCCTGATCCCCGGCTTCGAAGCCCCCGTGCTGCTCGCCTATTCCGCGCGCAACCGGTCCGCTTCCTGCCGTATCCCCTACACGACCAGCCCGAAGGCCAAGCGCGTCGAAGTCCGCTTCCCGGATCCGACCGCGAACCCCTATCTCGCCTATTCGGCGATCGCGATGGCCGGCCTCGACGGCATCAAGAACAAGATCCACCCGGGCGACCCGATGGACAAGGATCTGTACGACCTGCCGCCGGAAGAGCTGAAGGAAATCCCGACCGTCTGCGGCAGCCTGCGCGAAGCGCTGGGTGCCCTGGCCGCCGACCACGAATTCCTTCTGCAGGGCGATGTTTTCTCCGAAGAAATGATCGAGAGCTACATCGAGCTGAAGTGGAAGGAAGTCTATCGCTTCGAACACACGCCGCACCCGGTCGAGTTCGAAATGTACTACTCCGCCTAAGCCTTCTCGGCCGGACCTGTCCGGCCGACCCCTCCTGGCTCAGACGAAAAAAGGGGCGCCCTTCACGGGGCGCCCCTTTTGCGTTTCAACCCGCTTGCAGATCGAAAACGGGTCTCGTCTCTCGGAAAATCAATCTTTTTTGGCGCTGCCCTTGGTCGGCTGCACCGGCGCCTGCTTGAAGGGTGACTGCGACGGTGCCAGCGTCTTCTTGTCAGCCTTGGGCTTCTTGGGCTCACGCCCGCCCTTGTCGCGACCTTTGGCCATGCTGCATCTCCTCGGCTGGTTTCTACTGCGTCGCCAACCTTGGCCTTCCACCTGCCGATCGAGGGGCGCGGCCAATGCTCTGCGCCAGCCATCAGCTGGAGTGCCAACCTCTCACATGGCAAGCAAAGACGCTATCCTTGTCAGCACACCCGCAGGCGGCACTTCAGGGCAGGTCGTCAATGCAAACGGGGACCCTTGAGGAGCTGGTGGCGGTCGACGGTCGCGATGGGCACGCGCAACTCCCGCTCATCGCGCTGCACGGACAGGACAAGCTTCGCCCCGGCCGGACCACGCACACGAACCGAGCGCCAGAGATGGGCGAGGCTAAGAATCTCCTCCCCTTCCACCGCCAGAACCTGATCCCCCTGGCGCAACCCCGCGAGATCGGCCGGCCCGCCATCCGCGACCCCGCCGATGAGCACGCGCTCCTCCTCCTCCATGGCATAGATGCCAAGCCAAGGTGAGCCAGGACGATTGACGCGACCGTAGCGGGTCATATCGCCGAAGACCGAATGCAACAGATCGATCGGCACGATCATATTCATGTCGAGCCGGTTTCCGCGCGCGTCATCCTGCTGCAGGCTGAGCGAACCGATACCGAGTAGCTTGGCGTCGCGGCTGATCAGCGCGGCGCCGCCCCAGAAGGGATGGGCCGGTGCCGTGAACAAGGCATCATCCAGCAGATATTCCCAATAGCCCGCAAATTCCTGACGGCCGACGATCCGCGTTTCGATCGCCATCCGGCGCCCGCCGGCCGAGGCAAAGATCGCCGGCTGCCCCAGTTCCACCTGGGCACTTTGACCAAGTTCCATGGCCTGAACCTTGAGCCGTCCCAGCGGCTGCACGAGACCGAAACCGGTCTCGGCATCATAGGCGAGCGCATGGCCCGGAATGAACTGGCCGTCGCTGGAGGAAATCCAGATCGTCTCCGCTTCCGCGATCAGATAGCCGATCGTCAGGATAAGACCGTCATCGCGGATGACGACGCCCGAACCCTCACGTTCCGTGCCGAGTGCCGAGGCCGTGAACGCGTCGGCCGGCGCGGTGACGCGCAGGCTCACGATTGCGGCCAGCGCGCTTTCCAGATCGAAGGCATAATGAGCCGGATCGGGCTGCAACTCGGCTGGGATCGAACTATCCTTAGGCATGATCGCGACTCCGGATAAGGCAAGTCAGGTCGTTCATATCGTCAAATCGCCCCGACGCGGCCAGCACGACAGGGCGCCCATCCCCCAGGATAGGCAAGCATGATGGTGCTCGCGCCGGCGCGCAACTCATGCCCGCGCGAGCGGAGCAGCGTCCGGGCCCGCGAGCACCTCTTTGAGCTTGCGGCCAAGCTCGGCCATGGTGAAGGGCTTGGAGAGAAGATGCACGCCCGGATCGATGATGCCGTTATGGACCACGGCATTGCGGGTATAGCCCGAAGCGTAGAGCACGCGCAGCCCCGGCCGGCGGCGGCAGGCTTCCTCGGCCAATTGGCGGCCATTCATCCCCGGCATCATCACGTCCGTCAGCAGGACCGCGATATCGGGATGCTCGTCCAGGAGAGCGAGCCCTTCGGCGCCGCTTCCTGCCTCCAGCACCTTATAGCCCAGCTCCCGCAAGGTCTCAGCCGTGACGACGCGCACCGGCGCCTCGTCATCCACGACCAAGACGATTGTCCCGGCTTCCGCCATCGGCATGGCCGTCTCGATCGGTGTTACGCCTGTTTGGCCCGGAGCATCCGCCGCGCGGTGGCGCGGGAGATAGACTTTCATCGTGGTGCCTTCGCCGATCTCGGAATAGATCTTGATATGGCCGTCCGATTGTTTGACGAAGCCATAGACCTGGGAAAGGCCAAGGCCGGTCCCCTGCCCCACGCCCTTGGTCGTAAAGAAGGGGTCGAAGGCGCGAGCGATCGTTGCCGCATTCATGCCGCTGCCCGTATCCGTGATGGCGATCAGAACATATTGTCCGGCCCGGCTTTCCGGATTGGTCGTGGCATAAGCCTCATCCAAATGCGCGTTCGAGGTTTCGATGGTCAGACGACCGCCGCCCGGCATGGCATCCCGCGCATTGATCGCGAGATTGAGCAGCGCATTCTCCAACTGGCTTGAATCGGCAAAAACCGGCCAAATCCCGCCGGCCAGCACCGTTTCCAACTGAATGGCACCGCCCATGGCATGGCGCAGCAATTCCGATGTGCTGCCGACGAACCGATTGACGTCAAGATGGCGTGGCGCCAGTGACTGCTGGCGCGAAAAGGCCAGCATGCGCTGCGTCACCGTGGCGGCATTGCCTGCCGCCTCCTCGGCCGCGTCGATATAGCGAAGAAGCCCGGTGTCGCCCCGCTCGTAACGACGTTTGAAGACGCTCAGACCACCGATGATAACCGTCAGCATGTTGTTCAGGTCATGGGCAAGACCGCCGGCCAGCTGACCGAGGGATTCCATTTTCTGGATCTGGCGTAGCTGGGTCTCGGCCTCTTCACGCTGTTGCGTCTGCAGCAGTATTTCCTGATTGGCGCGTTTGATCCCCTCCGCCGCCGCTGTCGTCTCCCCCAGGACGCGCAGAAGATACCAGATCGTCAAAGTTGCCGTCGCAAACAGAACAATCGATGTCCCGACAACAATTATGCGGAGAAGAGTTGCGTATTCCCTGAGCCGATGATGCAGCAAGGCGATCCTTGCATCTTCCCGAATCAAGACCTTGGCGATCTGGGCACGGATATCGTCCATCCGATCCTTGCCGAAATTGCTGCGCACGAGGTCGATCGCGCTTGCCTGATCGCCGGCCTTATACAGGGCAACCGTCGTGCTCAACTCCGTCATCTTCGCATTGATGGCCGATGAGAATTTGTCGAAGGTCAGCCGCTCCGCAGGTGTCGCGCTGAAATGTCGTTCGAACGCCGTGACATCCTGCGCAATTTTGCTGGCGGCATTCCTGTAGGGCAGCAGATATTCGGGATCGCCCGTCAGCAGATAGCCCCGCTGCCCGGTCTCGGCATCGACCAATGTCTGCAGCAGACTGACGAGATCCCATTTTCGCTGCTCGGCCGCGTCTATCCTCAGCCGCTCGCCATGCTCGACCTGCACAAAGGTGAAGGCGCCAAGCGTCATGACCAGAAGCAGGGCGAAAACCGATGTAATGGCCGCGATGCCGTAGCGGGCTTGCGTATGCGGGGGCTGAATCATGGATCTCGACGACAAACAAGGCTGCCGCGGGACTGCGGCGGATAAAGGCAAGACTAGACCGATTATAGGGGGAAGAAAGCGGCCGGGAAGATGCCCGCAGACCGCTTCCCCTCCGCCCGCCACGCTGGCCAGAGGATGATTGCCATAGGCAGGCAAAGCGAGCTAAAAGCCCGCGACTGGCCGGAGCCTGACAGGACCCGGCTGCCAGGATAGCCGGGTTAGCACAGTGGTAGTGCAGCGGTTTTGTAAACCGAAGGTCGGGGGTTCAAATCCCTCACCCGGCATACCCCCTCACGGAAAGCGGCGGATTACCTAGGTTTTCTGGGTTATCAGTGACTTAGACCGTCTCCTCTGGTATACATTGGGGATATACATTGGATGGTCACTGTGTCTGTTGCTGGCCTTTGGCGGCACCCGAAGACGGGTATATGGAAACTCCGTAAGCGGATTCCCAAGGCCTACGAGGCCGTTGCTGGCACGGGGCTGATAACCCATAGCTTGAGCACCACTGACAAAGCGGAGGCTCTGAAACGCTGGCCGTCCGCACTAAAGTGGTGGGAGGAGCGACAGGAGCGCTGGGGACAACAGATGTCCCTTGTGTCGCTGAGATCCGAGGACATTGAAGCGGTCGTCACGAAATGGCGCGAGTGGGCGCTATATGACCCCTCTGTGGATCGTTCGGACTTTCGCTCAGAAACCCTGACGAAGTCTGACACCGACCCTGGCCTGATGTATCCCTGGCCGCCCCAAGAGGTCATAGAGCGTCACGTTGCAAAGGCTCTGCAATTGTCCTGCATTGCCATCACTGACGAGTCTATGGAGCCCCTGGAACTGGCTATGGCTCGGGCGATATTACTCGAACGCGATTGGGAACGGCTGAACGGTTCAAAGCTCACCGCCCACTCAAGAGGGCACCGCACTCGACCGCTTCCCTTTCAGCCGGCTGAGCAGACGCTTACCCTGGATGACCTCTTCAAAGACTGGGAAGCGGTCACCACCGTAAAGGCAAGCACCAAGGCTGAGACCCGATACGCCATTGACGCTATGGCAACTGCGGTTGGTCACCGGGAGGCACGTAAGGTCACGCGCGATGACCTTCGGAGGTGGCGCGATGCCATCAAGGCCGGTGGAATCACCAATAATACGTGGAACAACCGCCTGTCACTTATTGGCCAAGTGTTCCGTGCTGCCGTGGAAGCGGGAAAGCTGACAACCAATCCAGCAGATAATGACCTTCGCCTGAAGAAAAGCAAGAATGCGGAGCGCCATCCTTACAGCGATGAGGACGCTGTGAAGATATTGGAAGCGGCACGCTTAGAGGCGCGCAAGTCTCGCCGCTGGGCTCCCTGGATCATGGCGTTCTCGGGCATGCGGGTAGCCGAGGCACTGCAATTTTCGGTGGGTGATATCAGGCAAGACAGGGAAACTAGCATATGGTTCTACGCAATCAACGAAGATGACCCCGGCAAGAGCGTGAAGAGCGGTCAGAGACGTCACGTCCCCATTCATCCAGCTGTCATTGCTGAGGGCCTGCTTTCACTTATTGAAGGGCGGGATAAAACCGAGGCCCTTTTTCCGGACAAGAAAGCCGATGCTCACGGCAATCGCGGTGGTAAGGGCTGGCAGGTGTTGGGTAGATGGGTTCGAGAAACCGTAGGGATCACCGACCCAAAGAAGGCCCCGAACCATTCGTGGCGGCATCGGATGGAAGACGAACTGCGAGCTGCCGAAATCCATGAGGAAGACCGGGACGCCATCGTGGGCCATGCAAGGAAGACGGTCGGGCGCTCTTATGGCGTTCGCGGCGTGGGGTTGCGGCGTCTTTACGCGGCAGTTGCCAAGGTCCCCAACCCCATGGTCATTAACCCTGCGGTTCGCGACGTCCTTGACGAAGACGCAAGTTGATGCAACTTCTGTGGTTATTAAAAAATCGGAATGAAACGATACTCAAGTTCATCCAAGTTAACGCGTGATGTCACGTAGCCCATGGATAGCTTCGCGAGACCTATCTCTCAAGTGGCTTGCTGTAGGCTCGGATAAAAGGACCGCACTTCAGCGACGTGAGATCAATCAGACTGGTCAAAACGCCGTGCCTATCAACGAATTCCTGCCCGCGAGCATCCTTGGTATCACACCCTAGGTAGCTTGTGTGTTGGGAGCGGACTATCTTTGTGGATTCTGCTTCCTATTCTGCTCAACCAAGGCATCAAAGCGCGCTTCGAGACGTTTGATGCTCTGCGGGAGATTGACGGACTGGGCAATGTTCACGAACGCACGAAGCAAGAATGCGGAATGGTATAGCCAGCCTACAAAGAAGAACAGCAGCAGTAGCTGGTCAAAGGTTGACGCCACGTAACCATGTAAACCCTTGGGTATCTTGAGGCCCAAGGCTGCAGAATTCAACAAGCCCGCATCGAGCAAGTTTGCAGAAATACTCTGTTCAATATCGACGATGAACATCATCACCGCGATTATCAGGAAGAACATCGCGTAGAAGCCAAACAGCATCGCTCGAGCGAACTCACCGCAGATCCGGGTGTTATTGTAGTGCGGTTCCGTCAGTTGCTTCCGCAGGTCTTCCAAACGGGCATGATGCTGATTTACCTTTTTGAGGCGGCTCCTAGTGGATCTCAGCGCCCATCGGTCGGACAGCCATGGCCCGGTCTTTGCCCAGACAACGGCCCAGACGAGGCCTAGAATTCCGAGGATAATGGCGACGAATAAGCCACCAATAACTTCATCTTGGAAATGCTTCTGGAAATAGGTGAGCAAGCCACAATCCCCTTCGGCCGAATCGGAACTACAATAACAGGGACCAGGCGAGCCATCCAGAGGCGTGAGGCACTACACCTAACCGTGGGACCGGCTCAATGAGTGGGGTCTCTTAGCTGCCACGCTTGAGCAGTAAACTCACAGGTTTTTCTTTGCATCGGGGTATTCGATACCGGAACCGTCGCGTTACCTCCACCACGATCTGGGCGCCATGACGGGCACAAGCATGGACATCGGAAGCGCCTCCCCTCCCCGCAGTAGTCCACACTAGTGGCTAGCACCTCAGCAATAGGTTTCTAAGGAAGCCCGCTGCACCGATCTGACGCCTCCTGCGTTCTGAAAGTCTGCCATCCGAATTACAACTTCCATAAGGAATTTGCGGGCTAATTTCCTTCGTTTTCGTTGTTAAGTCGTGTAAATAATACTTCAGATGAGCCTGCGGAAGCGAAGACATTTTTCTCCAGTATTACTGGAACTATTTCGATACGATCAGGATTGTAGAGTTTCATATGGTCGGCGAGGATACTCATATAGGATCGGTCGCCTTGGAAATCACCCAATCGCAAGATTGCTTGTCCTTCTGGAGTTATATTGCCAGAGGGAAGGCGCGCAGGACCTTTAATGGTTGGACTGCGCACCAGCAATAGATGCTTGTTATGAAATGAAAATTTATACCAAATACGATTGTCCCATTCCAGTACGGGTATATCAAGGTAGTAAAAGCTATCGTAAGTGATTAAACCTGCGTTTTCGAGAAGCATCATTTTGTCATAAGTTAGCCCCCGATCCGTAAGAAAGCTATCCCCGGAGAAGCCAACAGCCGCTCCCGCAGGAAAATTCATCCCCGGCAATTGAACGATCCCATCCTCCCGGAGAAAGAAAGTGAAGTCGATAACTAGTGGAGCCAAGTCAGCAAAGATCCTAGCCTCATCCGAGCTGAGAAGGCTTAATGTGTTGATCGTTCGAACCGACTGGCTACCGGGCGAATCCGCTTCCGCTACAAGCAATTTAGCCCAAATGGCTCGGAGGGTTTCGTCATCAGGGCTGTTTGATGCCGCTACACTAAACTGCCTAAGCCACCCACTTTCAATGGGTTTGTCAAACTTCGCGGGCCGATCGAGTCTGGCGGCCTCCTCTTCGGCGAGACGAGCGATTTGACGAAGCGCAAGAAACCTTTCTGCGCTATCGAGCGCGTCCTGTGTTTGTGCCAGTTTGATGATTTCTCCTAGCGATTCTCCGGGTGGTAGCATGAGCGGATGCTGACTCTCGTCATGGAAGTAAACCAATTCGTTGTTGCTATTCAGAGCCGCGTTGCCGGCGCGTAAGGCCTTTACATCTGCCTTGGTCTTTTCGTCGATTAGTTTCTCCAGCCTCCGTGCTTCGGCCGTCCGCACGATGTTGGCGTTGGCTTCGATGTTGTTCCGACGTGCGATCCAAGGCGCTATAGCGGTAAGGCATACGTCCCGCCCAGCCTTCGTCACTTGGCCGAGAAGATAACCCGATCCACCCACCGCAAAACCTGCTCCTACCGGCAACCCAGGCATTGACGTTGACCCTCTCATATAAGCGTCAGCTATAGACCACCATGCCTATTATTTTTCGTCAAACACAGCTGTGATCGGAATTCGGTGACCAGCGTCCACAGTTCTCTTGAAACTGACGAGGTCGACGATATTTCACGAATAAAGGCAGAAATCTGCCAATAACGCACGGTCTAATTTACACTAATTGTGTAGATTAATGATTCATCAACAAAATTGTTGCGCACGAATGTTGATTTCGTTATTGTTTTGTGGGCGCTGGTTCGGGCGTGATGTAATTAAAGTGGAAATAAGGCCATGTCGATGATTTCTGGTGAACCAAGACATTGCGTGAAAGAGCCTACGGAATCCACCTTTTTTCTGCATTGCCTTCGAACACTACTGGAAGACTACGACGATCGGGCCACCGATATTGGCCATGTAGTGGCACCCTCTGTTGTCCTGCTCGACCTAGCCTATGCCACCACCGCAGAAAATCGACGAGACCTCCGCGAAGCGGCCATAACGCTCCATGACTTTGCACAGATGAAGCTGCGCCTCACAGAAGTCGCCAAGACGATTCAACGGATAGATGCCAAGCGGGCCAAGGAGGTCGGCCCAACTGGAATTATCATCACCCTGCAGCAGCAAGAGACACCGACAACATGGGCTGATATCATGAACGCGTGCGGTTGACACGAATACGGCGCCCTCATCGGCGCCGTCGTGTTATGTACCGTGACGTAAGATTTCTTGTAGCGCTAAGGATGCTACATCGGCTTCGTCAGCTGAAGCCAGACAGCGATTCGCAAAGAAATCTCGTACGTCCGCAACGGATGCACTTCTGCCTAGCTCAGCGCGTATTGTTGATACCCAGAGAGCAAGCAATTGCTCGCGTGATCTTGGCATGGGGAGCCACCCCTTCAGAATGTGTCCAGAGGACGATGCGAGAATCATTGTGCGGACCCCGCCTCTAGGCGTTCCCGGTTGCGTCTCTTCCATGGCTGGCTCGCTTCTAGCCTACACGGGACGCAACCATGACAGCCCCAATACCGAAGGGGTGACGGGTGCCCCGCCGCGCTGCATGGGCGATTGTCCTGCCAATACTTGGCGTTAGGGTCTTTGGCCAAAGCTTCGGCCTTTAGGGCCGCGATCTCGATTGCGCGCCGGTTCTTCGGCGGCGCTTTGATGGGGATGTCGTTTGTCATCGTTCTAGTCATAGTAAAGAGTGTTAATTTCCGGTCATGGGTGGATTGATGGAGCGTGCCGGGTGATAGGTGGGTGCTGTGACGGCGCCAAAGACTTTGCGGATCGTGGCAGCCATGCTGGCTAGCGCGGAGGTTGCGCTTTCAGCAGCGGAGTTTAGACCTTGAAGTGAGTGCGTCACATCATCCTGGCTGATCTGAGCGGCCATTATGGCATCACGGCGTGCAGCTTCCAGCGACTGATTCTGGTAGTTTGCCAAACCGTTCTTCTGGCTTGGGTCGTAATTGATGTTGGACCCCGCCATCACAAGACCCGCATACGCCTGGTTCGCACCAGGGCTGCTCGATCCGTAATAGTGCTCGAGGGTGCTTTCCCAGTTTCCGCCGTTCCGGCCATTTACGAGCTTGAGATAGTCGATACCGGCGCGAAGGTTGTTCTGCGGATTTTTCAGATCGTCGGGCGTCTTGATATCGAGATCCATCCCTTGCTTGTGCAGGTCGTCCAGCGCGGGTTTGCGGATCTGCATAAGCCCGATAGCTCCAAAGCCGCCTCCGCTCTTATTAACCGCGTTCGGGTCGCCCGATGGGTCTTCGACGTTGTAGATCAGTGACCGCACCAACCCCGCGGGCACGCCGGCCTTATCCGCATATTTCTGAAGGTAATCAGAGAAAGGCTGATTCGGGAAAGTGCCATCGCTGCGGGGCGTTTTTGGAAGTGTCGGCTGGGGATAGAGGAGTGAGGCGGCCGCCGTTTGTGACGCGCCATCGGCAGAACCCGTGAGCAATGTAGCCGCAACCGGGATGCGGTTAGGCCCCATGAGTCGGCTAAAATCCGCGATGGACGAGCGGGTGAAATCGTCGTTGCCTTGGAGTAGCGGACGCATCAGAGTCAAGAAGCCGAGTTTATTGCCCTGCTTGGCGAAGGTCATGGCGCTCTGGATGATGGCGGCCTGCGCGTGATCACCGGGGTCGACCTTGATTCCAAACCGCTTGGATAGATCCCCGATGCTGGTGGGCAGCCCCCCGCGGCGATCGATCTCGTTGAGCATCGCGCTGTTCATCATGGCGGTGCCGTTATAGCCCGCGTTGTTAGCCGCGCCGTCGAGGGCTTGCTGGACGCCAAGGACGCCTTGAGCCGTTTGCATAAGGGGACTGCCGCTGGCCTGAAGTCCGGCCGCCAGGCGGGCAAGATAGCCGGTATTGAGTGACCCACCGCTGGCGATCTGGCTGGCGAGCAGGCCCTTCATGGTATCGGACACGGTCGATGCGTCGATGCCATGGGTCATGGCGAGTTTCGTCACAGCACCCAACTTGTCGAAGTAGCGATTGGCCGCCGCATCACCCTGGCGGATGTTCCCATGCCCGGAAGCACGGCTGACGGTGGAGTACATGCTCGTCAGGTCGTCTTGGCCAATAGCACCCGTATAGACGTTATTGGAGGCCCCTAGGATGCTCTTGTCGATCGTCCATGCCTGGTCTTTGGTAGTCCAGGGTAGACCCGTGCTTCCCGCTATTTCCGCCGCCTGTGCTGGTCCAATCCCGTAGCGTTTCATCCAACCGGGAAGAGCCGTGCCTTGCCAGTTCAGCTGATTGATGAGCGCGCCGCCATTAGTCCCGGTGTATTTACCTTGCTGGTAGAGGCCATTCTCATAGTCATAGTAAGGCTGCGCACCGTTGATCAGCCCGCCCAGTGCTCGGGAATAAAGCGCCGGCGCAAACCAAGTAGCAGCTCCCGCACCTAGCGCGGCACTGGCAGCAACGCCCACGGGTCCAAGTTCGTCAAGGCTTGTGAGGACACCACCGAATAGCCCACCACCCCTACCACCGGCCATATAACTGCCGATACCCCGCGCATTGCGGTTCAGATAGCGGCTGAAGAACCCTTGGTTGCTGCGGGCCTTTTCGTTGTCAAACGCCCGATTATCCTGATCTGCGTCGTAGCGCATGTTGCGGTAGGCGTGGTCGTCCCGTGCGTCGTTCTCGGCATGGGCTTCATCGTATCCAGAGAAGCGAGTGTCATGATCACGGTTTGCGTTCTCGCGCCAGGCTGCCGCATACCCCTGGAAGTGCGAGCGTCGAGAGTCGGCCGTGCGTTGGGAGTTTTCACGATTGGCTTCGCTGTAGCCACCGAAATTTCGCTGGTGCGTGGCGTCAACTGTGGCCTTGTCGCGTGCACGGTTGTCCCGGTGCCCTGCGTCATAACCTTGGAATAGCTTTGACCGTTCCGCTCTTTCCTTGACCAGCTTCTCCCGGTTGCGTTCCTGGTTCGCCTGTGTGGCCTCATAGATGCCTTCGAAATGCTGGAGGCGAAACTCACGCTTTTGGAGGGCTTCCTGTTCGGCGAGAAGCTTGCGCTGCTGATCGAGGAGCCGCTGGTCGTTCCGGGTCTTCCGCTCGCGGCGGAGAGTGTCAGCCTGTTCATAATCAGCGGCCGATCGATCGGCGGCGCTGTAGGGGACCCTCGACTTGCGGGCTTTGCGGCTACTGGGTGAGTTGCCATCGCTGCCGCTGGTCTGGGCGAACGTATCGGCTACGTCTTCGACTGCGGTTTGTTTGCCGCGTCCCTTGCGGGTGGAAGCTGCAGGTTTAGATCCGGATATGTTAATAGCAGGCACGGCGTGTCGATCGTGTGGGTGGGAAGCCGGGGGCGGCTCGTCTCTCTTAGGGCATTATACACGAAGGAGCCGCAACCGCTGATGGTCGGACCTCCGACCAATGTTGATTAGTCAAAATTTTCTACGACCCCCTCGACCCCCGTTGAAGAGAAGGCCGGATCGCCTCCCCACCAGGGGGCGGGGTCCCTTATATTATAAAGAAGAATTATATTGAATAAACATCTAATATTTCATAACACTACACTTGGAACGCATAGCTTAATCGCCGTCACACCGACAAGAATACTTGACTTCTACTAGTAATGCTTGTCGATGTGACGGCGATCATTTCATGTCGCATCATCAAGCTGCTTGTTCAACTACACGTGCCCGCGCAGCAACCTTGGCGACAGTGGCGCGGCTGCATCCAACGGCGTCCTGGATGCTGCTCCAAGACATCTTCGCGCCAAGCAGCTTGGCGATACGGTCCAGCTGCTTGGTGTCTTCGGGGCGCCCCTTGTATACGCCAGCGGCTTTGGCTTTAGCCTGACCTTCCGCTTGGCGGCGGCGGCGGTCTTCGTAATCCTTGCGCGCGATTGCGGCGAGCATGTCCAGCATCATGCCATTCAGCGCCGATAGCATGCGGCCCGAAAAGTCGTCCTTGGAGCCATTGAGCAGCATCCAGGATGTCGGGAGGTCCAGCGCCACAACACGGACCTGCTTAGCGTCAATCTCTGCCCTAAGGCGCTTCCAATCCGCGTCGTTCAATCTGGAGAGCCTATCAACCTGCTCAATCAGAAGGATATCACCGGGGCGGCTATCAGCGAGGAGGCGGAAAAGTTCCGGGCGGGCAAGCTTCGCACCCGACTCATTCTCAGCATATCGCGCGGCGACCACAAGATCGTGCTCCTCAGCGAACTTGTCGAGGGTTGCGCGGGCACGTTGTGCATCTTGGTCCTGGCTAGAAGCTCTGAGGTACATCCGGGTAAGCATATTGTTCGCCCTGAGTCTGTTTACGTTGGTCTGATAATAACGGTATGTTTTGGTTTGTTCAAGTCGTTTAAAACAGACTGATTCAGATAGTTTCGGTTGGGTATACCCAGAGTGAACCATTGGGATGGTGATTCTTGCCCGACGAAGAGATAAACTGCGCGCCACAGGGACATAATATGGACTGGCGCATGATGGAACTAATCAAACCCGAGCTAATCAACATTCTTTACCGGCCCATACGTTTGCTTCGAGCCGGCGATAGATCCGTGCGCGCGGAGTCCTGCCGCTTCATCGACGAGGGCGAAGAAGATCTCTTTCTGTTCCGTTATACCAAAGCGCGGGATGGTGCCGTGCGCCCTAAAGCCTTTTGGACTCCCTGTGAAACCCTCGTGTCCGCTTTCGCGAGTGACGCAACAGGTTTACCGGTTGGCGAATGTGTGTGGCGTGCGACCTGGCGCTTGTTGCGCAGTCAGGCCGAAACCCGCCTCCTCTGTGGTGAGGATCGGTGGTCGGCGGGACATGTCTTTACCGAGTTCCAAAATGCGGACGCGGTCGATGATCGAGAAATAATATGGGAGCCGATGGAACCATCGGTTACGTTGCGGGCGCCCAAGCAACAAACCTGATTTAGGGAATTTCCAGTCCTAACAATGATATTCCCGTATCCGTCCCAGCGGACCATAGGATGCGAGGCAACATGCGAGGTATATAGGGGAAGGCGCTCAGAGATACGACGCCTTAAACCACACGAAAGCCTAAAACCTTTGCCTAAATTTGCTGCGGATGCAAACAATCCCGCGTACAATACACTATCCAAAGCCAAGCGCCGACACACCTTTGCCCTGATGAAATCCTCTCGCGATGCAGATAGCGCTCGTGAGGTGATGGCGGGTGCTTATAAAAACGTCTTGGCCGCTGTGGAGAAATCGCAATTAATCCTTCGCGACATCTTTACACATGGCCCCACCACGGACCGTGATCTACTCCTGCGTAAGTCGCTGGGGGAGTTTCTTGCACTCGAACCTGCCATGCTGGCCGCCACGCATTATTATAACGCTTCGATGGGTATTCTCAATGAGGACATCAAGGATGGCATAGGCTTCATCAAAGCTGATATGGACAGGCTCCGCCAGGAAATTGCGGATGTGAAAAAGAGTGGGCTCCCCGCTCGGGTGAATCCGCAGCAGGTGACCGTCAAACAGGGCACGGTGACGCCTTACACAACTACCGCACGGGTCAAGACCATAGACAAGCCGCAGCCGGTCAGTGCTGAAAATCCGCAGCCAAAACGATGGGCGACTATCAACGACACAACGTACGAAATTCTGTTTTGTGACTACAGCCTTGGTGATCGCGGAGATTATAAGAAGCCGGCGGGCATCAGCCTGACCATTGCGACTGACGCTGACGCTATGATCGCGGCCCTGAAAGGCAAGACCGTCAACGCCAGCATCGTCCTTGATCCCACTCAACCCCTCATCACGGGCGTTTCGCTGAACGTTGCCATCTGTGAAAAGACCGCGCCCGGTGTCTGGCGGGTGGGCCTGCTGGGTAGCGGTACCAGCGTGAGGGAATCCTAATCATGGAATTCGTGGCAATCCAGATAGATGGGAGCAGTCCTCACAGAGTCCTCGACGGTAGATTCACGCCCGCGGAGATAGCCCCACATTGGCGTCCGGACTTACAGTCGAAACCCGCGCGCATCACCGTGACGGTAGAGAGCCACATCGATCTTGTCATGGGCGATTATGATATTGAGGCGCGTCGGTACGACGGCGGCTTACAAAAAGGTCGCGCGAGGCTTATTTCGAATCATGAAGGGCACCGGCCGCGATATGGCCAGGTTCGTACTTTGGTGTTCGAACAAATAGATGGGCTCATGTTCGGAGCTGCCTGACGGTGGGGATTTACGATAAGAGCAGCCCCGTCCCGCACATTGTGCGATTGGAAGTTCGACTACCAGGCGCCAAGGAGCCCCTTGTGACGCTCCCCGCTGTCGGATGGTCTTTCTACCCCGGCACACAAGCAGGCGGCGCTGGAATTGCATTCGGCAAGGCGCGTCGTGCACGGACGACCCGCCCCATTCTAGATTTGCTCGTGGATTCTGAATCGGTCACGGACTCGATCCGAGAAATCCTTCCGGGCGGGCACGGTTACGATGTAATGCTGCTCGACGATTTTAATCGCCGCTTGGCTTGCAACATCGGCTTGAGGCAAGCCCGATTTTGCGGTTGGTCGAATTTCAGGGCCAATCCGTACTCGCGCGCCGGGTCGCTGATCTTCGTCGCTGAGAACTTTGAGGACTGGACGTGAAACTAGATAGGTTCACGGCGCGCATCAGACGTACTGGAAGTCCCATGTTTTACGAAATCCAGGTAGTGGGCGCGAGCCTGCTACCTGATGACTGGGCTTATGGCGATGGCATCCATCTTGGAGTCAATGCTCTGACAACAAAAATCAGCCCGGTTATTTCGCTAACCGTGCCGGCCGATCAGATAACAGAGGACCTTATCGCTTTGCTCGATGAGACCGTGGCCTATGACGTCGCAGTGCTGACTGGGCCTGCGCGTCGGCTGATCGCGAGCTTCGCGCTCAGGCAGGCTCATTTTCGGGGATGG
Source organism: Acidisoma cellulosilyticum (assembly GCF_020621385.1). Lineage (GTDB taxonomy): Bacteria > Pseudomonadota > Alphaproteobacteria > Acetobacterales > Acetobacteraceae > Acidisoma > Acidisoma cellulosilyticum. Next base: position 773,213 of record NZ_JAESVA010000002.1, read on the forward strand.
CCCGACGACGGGCCTAGACGTGCGAGGGGCAACACCGAAGTTTCGTTTTGGGCGTATTCACGGGGAGACATGCCGATGCTGTAAGCGTTCAAACCCGGTTGGTTATGACGAAAACCCCGGTCGGTCGGTCGGTCGGGGTTTTTCTGTCGGTCGCCTGTGACCCTGAAGCGTCGGAGGTCACGGTTTCCGATAAGGTATGGGACAACCCGAATTTATCTATTGTGGATAACTTGTAATGTTCTAATGCACCAAATAAGCTTGACTTAGCCCGATTGGTTTAGGCCCGATGATGTTGCCCGCGGCGGATAGCCGCATTCCCATGACATTTGAAAGCCTCCCGCACCAGCATGTGCACTTTACGCCGCCAAGTCGATCTTGGCCCCGAACTCGCCGACAGCATTCGGGAATTCCGATGGTTGAGGCGCCTACGCGCCGACAGCACCGCGCTAGCCATTGCGCTGGATGAGGCACTTACCACCTTCGAGCAGGAAGAGAAGCTAGCGCCGTGAATACCAACCGAATCAACCTGGTCACGGACGCCGCCTTTGATGCCCGTCTTGAGAGGGCACGTGAATATCTTAGGCTTCCAACAAGGAGCGCCGTGATTCGGTTTCTGCTCGGTGCGTATGTGCGTAACTGCGAGCGTGAGAGCCCAAAGATCACTTAGTTCCAGAAAAAGGCGACCCGTGCAAGGAGTCGCCAAATATAAGATAGTCTAAATTGAAGTAATATGCACATGAATGCTACAGAAAAGTCAAGCGGATCACCGCTTTGACTTATGATTCTTCGCGCCAAGGCGCCGACTTCAAACGAGTTGCACGTCATCTTCTGCCTTTCCTACCTGAAAAGTCTTGGGCCAATTTCGGCTATGGGCTCCGCCAGGGCGACTCCCGCCGTGCAAAGGTCAATCTCTACTCCGCTTCCACCAAGCGGCCCGAAACCCTCCGGTCATTCGACAGCGCCGTCGAACGCCTCGGCATGGTCGATCCCACCCCGAAGAAAGACTACCGCCCCGAACATGCCAGCGGTTACCGCGTCGATATGGTTGCTTTTCGCGTTGGGCCCGGGGTAGTCGTCTATGACTTCGATAAGTGCCGCGATCCCGCAACCGGGCGGATCAATCGTGAGGTCAAGTCCCTTCTCGAAAAGCTGGATACGTTTGCCCACGTCTCGCCCAGTGGCACCGGCATTCATGCGATCGGACTGATCCCGGCCGAAGACATCCAGCCACGGCTCTATGAGTTGGAACTGGCGGACGCTTCGCCGGTTGAGATCTATGTCGGCTCGGCGATGGAAGCGGAGACGGCCGGCGCCAACTATTTCAGCACCTTCGTTCCAGACCCGCTGCCTGGCTATGACAAGCCGCTCCGTGATGTCACTGGGCTGACGCGGACTCTGGCGGGGGAAAGTGCCGCCCGTCTATCGGCAAAGCTGCCTACGATTGACCGTGGGATTGCTCTGGTCACTGATCCTTCGACGGTCGCCGAATCGCTCAATCGAATCCCCAATGACAACTTAACGTGGAATGATTGGTCACGCATCGGTGCGACCATATACAACTCAACGGAAGGATCACCGGACGGGCTGGCGCTGTTCAAAGAGTGGTCGTCCAAATCCCTCAAACATCGCGATGCCGAATGCGATGGGCGGTGGAATAACTGGAAAACCCACCCGTACACGGATCTGTCCTTCGGGTCCTTGGTCCATCTTGCCCGCCTGACTGACCCCGGCTTCCTCAAGTCCGCCTTCAATGATTTCACCGGTCCTGATCCTGGTGACGATACGCCGCCATTTGACACTTGGATCGAAGCCGGCATATTCGTGGTCGATCCGGGCGATTGGGACGATGATTCGCCCGGTCCAGACGATGCCGTGGACGATAATGTTCCGCCTCCTGATGACATCGACGCTAGTGGCGCTACGGAGCCCGTGGAGGGCTTCGATGACGCGCCCGCACCTACCCTAGCCGGGGACCTGCTGGAGGCCGACAGAAACACGCAGCAAGCGGCTGACGCGGCGTCGGCCACACTTCAAGCAACCGACTGCGATGCTGTGTGGGATATGCCATATACCCGCCGATGGCTGTACGGAACCGAACTGATCAACAGGTACGTCTCGGCGCTTGGCGCACCAGGCGGTGTCGGCAAATCGGCATACGCAATGGCTGTCGCTCTTTCGGTAGCTACTAACCGGTCGCTGCTTAACCCCAGTTCAAGATTGCCGTCAGCCCACGCACGCGTACACCGGCAAGGAAATGTCTGGTTTCTGGGCCTTGAAGACCCGCAAGGCGAAAACGTTCTTCGGCTTAAAGCCGCTTGCCAACTTCATGGCGTGCAGCGTTCCGAAATTGCGGGGCGGATATTCCTGGACAGTGGCCGAGACCGCAGCTTCGTGATCGCGAAGTATAAAGACGATGGCTCGGTGATGGTCACGCCTCTTGTGGATCAGATTATCACTGAGATTCGACGCCGTGAGGTGCGATTGCTGATCGTGGACCCCTTTGTTAATTGCCATGAGCTTTCGGAAAACGCCAATGACGAAATGAATTTCGTCATGCGCAGCTGGGGCAAAATCGCCAACGACACCGACTGCGCGATCTGGCTCGTCCATCATTTCCGCAAAGGTGGATCATCGGGCGATAGTGAAGCTTTTCGTGGAGCGGTCTCCATCCAAGGGGCAGCGCGGGCCATGACAACCTTAACAGCCATGACGGGCGAGGACGCAAAGCGGCTCAATGTTGCGGATGATGAGCGGTGGCAGTACGTTCGCTCCGCTAATGTGAAGGCCAATCTTGCCCCTCGCCAAGAGAGCCAGCAGTGGTTCCGTCTCGTGCCTGTAACACTGCCAAGCGTTGATCCAGAATACCCGGAAGACGTGTCGGTACAGGCTATGCAGGCTTGGTGGCCAGGGCGGCAGTCTGGCACGCTTGGATGGAAGGCTGCCGAAGCTATGCTGCGAACATTGGACGGCGAGCCTATGCCCGATGAGCGGTATCGCCGCGGTAAACGCTCCCGCGAGGTCATTGTTGCTGGTGATACTGCAAAGCACGACCTCTGGGCGGGAAGCGTTATCATGAGGCTAGCTGAGGTAAACGAGGAGCGCGCGGAAAGCTTGTTGAGGCTTTGGCAAGAGCAGGGTATTCTGTTCGAAAAGGACTACAAGACCAAAAGCACACAATGGAATACGCGGAGAGGCCTGCACGTCGACTGGGCTAAGGTCGAAGAGCAGAAGCGCAGATCGCCACATGATGCCGCTGAAGGTGCGCCGAGAGACATTTCAGAGTTCCGCCCGACCGAACCGCACGATATCGAGGAACTGCTAGCGGACGCGTAAGTCGCCACACTAGGCCCACCACACTAGCACCCCACGTTGATGAAAAAGTGGAGCGCGGGAAAGTGGGGAAGGGCTAGGCCGAAGGCGTGGTTGGGGCCACTGAAAGGCCCACCACACTAGCATCTTTCCTTTAGGCAAAAATATCGTGGTGGTGGTAGAATCTTGAGGATATTTCTCACCCACGTTAGCAACCACACTAGCCGACTTCATCCTGTAATTAGTGTGGTTTGGGCTGCTGCCATGCCATCGACGGCGCCGTCGATGCCGAGAGCAATCTGATCAAGATGAGCGGGGACCACGATGGTATGGGCTAGCTGGAGTGATGGAGGTGAAGCGTTCCCGCCCTCAAAAACTTCAGAGATTCCTCATGTTGCGATGTTCTGACCAGGTCCAAATGGGACCCGCCACCTAATCCGGACAAAAGTCCAAATTACGAATATAACCTATTTTGCCATTAGCTTATGGGTTTGGTGCTGGCCTCGTGACCTCCGGATGACATAAAATAACGGCGAGCTTTGGAAGGCCTCCCAGAATGCTGTCTCGAGAGCTTGCAAACACCCTTCGTCGTAGCCTTGGGCTGGCTGCTGATCGTCGTCACGAATACGCTACGCTTGAGCATCTCCTTCTGGGTCTGGCCGAGGATACCGATGCCGCAACCGTTCTCCGCGCCTGCGGTGTCAATCTCGACAAGCTGCGCGCGGACCTGACCGAATTTCTCGACAAGGATCTAGTCGGTCTGGCGACAGACCGCCCCGGCGACCCAAAGCCCACGGCCGGCTTCCAGCGTGTGGTGCAGCGCGCGACCATTCAAGTGCAGTCCTCTGGCCGTGACGAAGTGACGGGCGCCAATGCTCTGGTCGCTCTCTTCAGCGAGCGTGAAAGCCATGCGGCCTATTTCCTCAGTGTACAGCAAATAAGCCGGAATGACGCGGTGGACGTGATCAACCGTATTTATCCCGATTCGACCTACCGGCATGCGTCTCCTCCCCCTCCTCTACCAGCACAAGGCATTGGTCCTCACGTTGAGCTTAACACCAACGGTGTCCTCAGCTTTCCCCCTATAGAATCGATCGACACTGACGGCAATTTCCTGCCTACTTTGCGTTCCCTGCACCCCGATCTGCGAGAAATGTCCAAGGATCTTTCATCACTTTTGAGGAACGGCAACGTTCCGCACCCCACTTTGAGTGATCGAATTGAAGCCTACGCCAATCTGGTCGATCAAGAGCTAGAACAGATCGACTTTAGGCGGCTCTACGCAGCAGGTGTACGCTTATTTAACTGCGCCAAAGCGACTCAAGACGCGATCGCGAGGGGTGATCTGCCACCACTTAGTGCAGCCGAACACGAACAACTTTACTCTCTTCTGGATTTACACGGCCCCTTCATTCTAGCCACAGCGGCAGGTTCAGAGGCTATTGTGGGCGAGGAGAGATACCGACGCAGACCGGCCGAAGAAAGACAATATCGCCATGACGCCGCCGAAATCGTAACGGCATTGCGAGATCGGCCAGATCTCGTGGACCCTGATGTTGCCGCGCAGATGTCGGAGGCGGTCAATGAAATTGATACGGGCAGTCACCCGGAACGAAGCACGCTTCTTGGTCGTGCGGTAGTCCGCAACGTGATGATCGGAGTGGCAAGTGGCGCGATTGGAGGCGCCGCCCTCGGCTTCACCGGCCCCCTGATGTTAAGCACAGCTGGGATAGTCCTTGCTCACGTCGGAGGGTTGGCCCTCAACGAAACGATAAAGAAAACGCGTTGGTTCCAGGCTTGTATTCAATCCGCGGCGTCGACCGTGGACGAGTTGGTTGACCCATCTTCTATTGAAGAGGCCAAGACCTTCAGGTCTCGTCTTCGCAAGCACGGACAATTCGTCATGGCTCACGAAGTGAAACTTCGGCGGTTAGCAGGCAGCCGCGCAGAGCTTGAATTCGTTCATCGCACACTCGATTGGTTGGGAGAGACCAGGGGCACAAAAACGGACCTTGAGCGATAAACTTATACCTCAATTGACTTCGATCCTCTTGCGCTGAAGGTAACCGGGTGCGGGCAATACCGTAATGTGGCGCGGCCTCTCGAGGCTAACTGACATCAACCTGGGCTACATGCTCGCTCGCAGTTCCGCAGGTTGTGGGCAATCGAAAGCCGGTGCCGACCATCTTTCCGAACATTTGATTGGGGTTTTGATCCAAGGGCGGTTCTGCAAGATGGAGATCATCACGGGTGTCGAACGTCGACGCGTTGGCTGGAACTGCTAGGAAATCGAGAAAGCCTTTCGCATCTAGAAGTCGCTGTCGTCAGAAAGTCCTCTGCGTTTCATCAGCAGAAGGCTAACCAAGGTTGATACATCCATGCCAGAGCAATATCCGGTTACGGCAATCAAGAGGTCGGGAAGTGCTTGACCAAATGCCTTGGCCGCTTCCGGTCGAGTTTCTTCGATAAAGAGCTTTGCTTGGCCAAGAGCCCATTTCCCGAATTTGGCCACTAAGGGGACGATTCCGCCCCACATTGCGTCTATAACTGACGGATCTGCGTCAGATTTCACCGCAAGCCGCATATCTTGAACAGCCCTGAGGGCAATTGTGGAGTCCTCGGAGGTGATGGATGCACCTTCCGATTGCGATGCTTCGTCTAAGGGGGGACCTCCATTGTGCCTTATTCCAGGACACCCAGGCGGCGGGAATGCTATCTTCTCCAACACTACCGAGAGATCCGTCAGCGCGGCATCTAAGGCTGTGCGCTTTGCTTCTTCAGTCGAATATTCTGTGATTGCTGGCTTGACGGGCTTCAATATCCAGAAATCTGCGAACATCGAAGCGACCACTTCGATCGCTTTTCCTACCTTATTCGGGAAATTTTGTTCGAGGATGTTGGTGGCGGGATGACCCGCAAAATATCCACCACCGCCGTAAACCGCCGTGCCATAAGTCGCCGTGCCATAGACGGGTGAAGCTGTAGTAGCGGGTTCACAATGTCCTACAAACCAGATCGCCAAAGTTTCCGTTTGAATGAAGAGAGGCTGTTCGCTCAGCCCTTCCAGAGAAATTCCATCTGGGAACCGTGGAGTGACAATTTCTGGCGATGGCAAGTCATCATCAATCTCTTCAACGATTCGAGCTTGGGCGATTGTCCAGTCGGTAGTGCCACCCGCCTCTATAAGCCCGACCGCCTCTTCGACTTCGTTCTGAGCAACGTCCGGAAACGCTTCAGTGATTTCGTCGGCGGCTTCATAAGGGCCACCCCAGATGTATTGATACCCACCTTCCGCAGTCTCATAGGGTGTGCTTTCGACGGGGTCCTCGAAATTTGCGAAAAACCACGTGACCATTGCATCGATGCGCAGCTCGCGTGACATCCTGGCGAGGCTAGGCGGTTCTGTAAGGTTATGACGGCCTGATGCAGACACTGCTACTGACCTCTTCGAACCGGACTCGACAAATGTATCACGCAGGACGTTACGGGTAGGAGGTCGGTTCGCCTAGCGTGCTGACGCTCAAGAAGCACAAACAGCAAGCGGCTAGCTGGCATGCGAATATGTGTTTCGAGCAATTACTGTGATGCTTGACTTGACGGAAAGTCATAGGCCGATAGCCCAAACGAGGTGGGAAGCACGAGTCAACTTTACGCCGTCCATCATCTGCGATTCGACCGCTGGCCCCTCTAAGCCGTCACGCCCCAGCCACCTCGCTGAAAGGTCGGTGCTGAGAAGCGCCATACTCACAATCTAGGACAACAATGAAGTTTCTGAGAAACCGAGAGGTCTCAACCCCGCCTGAAGATAACGCCGCTCCACTTTACCGACGCTCTGGAAGCCCGTTCAGAACCTTGGAGGAGGCTGTCATATACATGCAAAGGGGCATAGCCGAGCGGATGGCACAAATTCTAGGCGACATGGGTGTTTCGGCCATGGCTTGATATCGTGGACTGTAGGCCTCTCGACACCTGTTCCTATTAGACCTTCCCTGCCATACACATCCGGGGTATACATTTCGAACCACAGCAAGACGCTGAGGCACTGATATCAATAAGTTAGGCGTCGTTTTTCGTGACGTGCGAGTGTCCCTCACCCGGCACCAGTTCCCTAATCAAGGGCCGAAGTGAAGCCCCTGCCCGAGGTCGGGCATTTCATGACATTATCCGCCTCGCGGCACACACACGCTGTGAAGGAGCAAGGCCCATGGTGACAAACGCAATCCTCGCGTCCATCGCGCGGCAGGAAGCCAGCCTGACCTTCGGCAAGTTCACCGAAAACACCGCCTGGGCGTTAGGGTCGCTTATCCGCCACCGGGGCGAGGCCGAAGGCTGGCCGATCGTCGTCGACATCCGGCTGTTCCATCGTCAATTGTTCTTTGCGGCCCTGCCTGGCTCCGCGCCCGACAATGTCGAATGGGCAAGGCGCAAGCGCAATGTCGTTGAGCGCTTCCATCGCTCAAGCTACGCGGTCGGACGTGAAATGGTCGCGAAGAAGGACACGCTCGCCAACCGCTACGGGCTTTCGCTGGCCGAATACGCCGACCATGGCGGCGGCTTCCCAATCACGCTTCAGGGCACGGGCGTCATTGGCGCGATTGTCGTGTCGGGCCTGCCGCAACGCGACGACCACATGCTGATCGTCGACACGCTATGCGAGATGCTGGGTCAAGACCCGGCGGAACTCCGTCTGGCCGATGATTGACCCGGCGGAAGACGGAGCCCCGCCTCCACGGCGGTAACAATTTGCCCTGAATGGGACAAGCTTGTCCCGGTCCTGCCCTGCATGCGGCCAAATGAAAGCGCACCCTGGGAGCAGCCATCGCTATGACTGCTTCTGCACGCTCCCAAAAATCCGGCTCAGTTTATTTCGGTAAGAAAGCTGTCCCGGCCGCGGCGAACCTTTTTCAAGTTCACAAGCCAATCGCCTTCGGCCGCGCGATAACCAAGCGGCAACATGACAACGCTACGCAGGTTCTTCGATTTCAAATCGAGGATATCATCGACTGCTGCCGGATCGAACCCTTCCATCGGCGTGGCATCAACCTCCTCGAATGCCGCAGCGATCAAGGCCGCGCCCAGGCCGATATAAGCCTGCCGCGCTGCCGCCTGATAATTGGCCTCCGTGCCACGATCGGCAGCGATACCCAGCAGCATCTGGCGATAACTTTCCCAACCCTCGTTTTTAAAACCCCGCACGTCGTTGGTGAGATCGAACATCATATGGATGCGATCAGCGGTGATGTCGTCCCATGCCGCAAATACCAGCAGGTGCGAACAGTCGGTCACTTGCGCTTGGTCCCAAGCCACGGCTCTTATCTTCGCGCGGATATCCGCATTGCTCACCACAAACAGCTCAAACGGCTGGAGCCCGCTTGAGGTGGGCGTCAGCCGCACGGCTTCCAGGATGCGTTCGAGTGTTTCCGCAGGCACGCTTTTCGTCGCATCGAACTTCTTGGTGGCGTAGCGCCATTCCAGTCGTTCATTAAGGACCGACATGTGGTGTTCCTTCAGACTTGAATTCGAAAGCGGAGATACTGTCCCGCCGATTGGTTCAGCCTCGGCGGCACAGCTTCGCAGACCTCCGCCTTATGGCGAGGACGTGAGCCTGATCAATAGCCGATCCGCCGCGACGGTAAAATCAGGCGTGGTGCAGCAGGAACTGGCCGCTTAGGTCATGTCTTCGTTGTGCTTGATATGAATACCTGGCGGGGCGCGGTTTGGCATGTCGGAGAAGTCGATAACGATAGTCTCCAGCATTGCTTACTTACCAATCCCAGCCTGACACGCCCGCTCCGCCAGCGGTACCGGCGCCAGGCTGAGCCCGATCGCCCAGCCGAGATAAAAGCGAACGTCGATCCAGGCTTCGCCCGGGGTGTACAATTGTGTCCAGGCCAGCCCAAGCTGATTGCCGGCCCAATTGAACAAAAGCGCGCCGATAAGCCAAATCGGGGAGACCCACAGCAGGACCTGGACGTTACGGCGGAAAAAGCCCGCAACCGGACCAAGAGACCATTGCCGATAGCCGAGCAAAAGGATGCAAGACGCCGGCAATTGTGCCGTGATCCAGTCTTGCAACTGCCAAGAGAACATCAAAGCCGCCAGGCCTGGCGAGGCAAGCGCCAGCACCGCAAAGACCCAGCGCCACCTGGCGCGCCCGACCGTCAGCCAGGCAAGTGCGACGCAGAAAGGCACCACCGTCCAGGCCCCGGCCAATCTCAGGCCGGCCACAAGTCCGGCCTGGCGCACCGCGTCATCCGCGGCATGGCTGGCGAGAAAGGCCGTGATCGCGTCATGCAAACAGACCGAGGCAAAGGCAAAGGCAAGCCCCACGGCCGCCCTGAACACCAGATTATAGGATTGCGGGCCAGGCGGCTGAGCCGCGGTGTGGCGAAACCGCTCCAACGCGGGCTCGATACAGAAAGCGAGAATCAGGCCGACGAGCAGGGCCGAGGCCAGATCCGCCGCATTCAAATGGCTCGCGACGACCCGAGCCCCCCGCCAGATGAACTCGGGCGTTGCCGCACAAACCGCGACCCAAAGCGAGGCGACACCGACATTGAGCGCCCGCAAAACTGCGGACGGCCCTTCTGTCACACCGTCGCGCGGAGGATCTTCAAACGGGGATGAGGGCATCGATCCGGAACGGCAGTGTGTTCAACCGGGCAATCTCGATCGGAAATACAAATCCTGAACGTGATAGCCCGCCGGGCGATGATTCCGCAAACTGCGTCGCCGCCATCCTTCGCAGACGCGCCGGCCCCGCCCCAAAGCGGGCAGGACCGGCGTCATTACAATTCAGGTGTCAGTAGGACCCGGCGGCGGCAGCCCCCAGGACAGCACCGATGATGCCGCTGGTAATGGCGACCAGCATATATTGGTTATTGTATTCGACCCATTGCTGGCCCGGCGGCGGGGCATAGAGCCCGTGATGATGATGCCAGTCATTCACCACCCGACGCTGACCGGGCGGCACGTCGAAACGCTGGCCCTGACGCCAGTCGCCTTGGTGCTGCGGGCCGTGCATGCCGGGGCCGCCCGGCGGCCCAGGCGGACGACCGCCGCCCGGACCACCGTGACCCTGCTGCGGCGGGTGACCACCATGCTGCTGCTGGGGCGGCGGCTGGCCGCCACCACCCTGCCAATTTTGCGCGAAAGCCCCGACCGGGCTTGCCATCATCGCAACCGCCACGGCGGCCGTCAGTAGGCGTTTCATAGATCAGATCCTTCTCAAAACCTTGCCCCTGACATCGGGTGGAATTCCACCGCGACAAGCGCCAGAGCGTGCAACCCCATCAAATGATCAAGCAGCGTGATCAACATCCGCTCAATATTTTATTTTAAAACAGTATTTTAGAGAGCGTTTTTGTGCATCACGCATAGTGGCATCGATGCCGCGCGACGACAGCGGACCTCAGGCCGTTTTTCCGCCATCCTTTGCGGATGGCTCGATTGTGGGTGCATCCGATCCATGCGATGGATGGCGTCACGTCATCCTTGTCACGCGAGCCAGAGACCGAACCGATGAAAGTTTTTGGAATTGCCCTTCTCCTGGCCGTCTGCGTCCTTGGCAGCACGGCCAAAGCCGGCACATACGGCTGCACGGAGGCCGATAAAACGGCCGCCAACCATAACGCGGCCGATCCGACGAAGCCGGGCACAATCGGCGGCTGCGGCACAGGACATTACAAAGTCCATCAATATAAGTACGATCAGAAGAAGCTTAACGATCAGAACGTTCTGCAGGGTCCCAATCGCCTCGGCACCGGCCAAAGTTTCTGAGCAGCCTCTGCCCCGGCGTCAGGCCGCTTGCTGCGGCCGGGGATAGGCGATTGCAATCACTTCAATCATTTCGGCACCACGCGGCGTCCGCACCGTCACCTCATCCCCGCGCCTTGCCCGCAGCAAAGCGAGCGCGATGGGTGAGCCGATGCTGATCTTGCCTTGCGCCATATCCGCCTCGTCGATGCCGACGATCGTCACCGTCCTCTCCTCGTCACGCTCATTGGCGTAGGTCACGGTGGCGCCGAAAAAGACGCGGTCGCGCTGGGGTTGGGCAGCGGCGTCGACGACTTCGGCATGGGCCAGCCGGCGTATGAGGAAGCGCAAGCGGCGGTCGATCTCACGAAGCCGGCGCTTGCCCTCCTTATAGTCGGCGTTTTCGCTGCGGTCGCCGTTGCTGGCGGCCCAGGCGACGATCTCCACCACCCGGTGCCGTTCGTCGCGCCGGGCGGCAAGCTCCGCCTCAAGCCGGGCGAAACCCGCAGGCGTCATATAGAATTTGCCGCCAGGCAGCTTGGGCGGCCCGCTATCTTCCTCGTCTTCGTCGTCAAACGCCATCGTCTCGCCAATCCCGCAGCAATTCGGCCAGAAATTCGGCCAGAAATCCGGTCAGAAATCCGGTCAGTAAACCCGCTGGAAGAGGGCCAGGCCATCGGGGTCAGAAATGCCCGCTATCCCTCCCTAAGCCCAAGCGCCATCCGATCCAAGTCAGGGCAAGGATACCAGTGAGTTTCGATAAACTCATCGACGATCTGTTTCATTTTTTGATCCAACACCACAAATTTCAGGTGATATGGCGTTAGGGAATTAAGCTCCGAATGCGCTAATGGGCAGTCAGCACCTTCCGACCGTTTTCTTGGGCAATACGTCTTAGATGAGCCTTGCAAACCTCTTCCGTCGCCTGGGCGTCATCGGCATGTGGCTCACTTCGGCCTATGTCGTTTTGACATTGCTCATTGCCCTGACCGAGGAAGGGCGGCCGACGAGCGCGGTCTTTTCGACGAATCTCGGCGAGCTGTTTTATCCGGAATGGTATGCCAATCCGCTGGTCATCACCGCCGTCAAGATCGCTGTTCTGACCTATCCGGCGGCGGCTCTCGCCTATGGCATCGCCACCCTTTTGTCCTATGCCAGGGGGGAAAAGCCGGCACCGATGGCCGTCAGGAGCCAGCCGGCAGCCCTATCATTCGCGGGCCTGGCCAATGCTGCGCCAAAACCCGCCTTTTGGCCGATGGAATCCGCGTTCAGCGAAACGACCGCACAGCCTGCGGCGCCCCGCCCGCCGGCAGAGCAACCGGAAAACCCGGAATACCTCTGTATTCTCGATATGGCATTCTTCATCCGAGCCATCAGCCGCAACGCTGCCTCCGTGCTCGGTCTACCGCCGCATGCCCTGCAGCGCCGGCCTTTCACCAATTTCGTGCTTCCGGCCGATGTTAGTCAGCTGCACTCAGCCTGGGATCGTCTGCTGAGCGACCCGCAAGCCGTGATTGCGCTTCATCTCCGCCTTCGTCACGCGGACGATGTCACGGTCGAGGCGGATGCCATCTGCCGCGCGGGTTTGGGCGCCGACGGCCGGATTATCAGCATGACCCTGATGCCAAGGGCTGAACAAGGCCCGATCGACGATCGCTTGGCGGCTGCCTTGAATTAAGCCGCCGCCCTTGGCTCAGGGAAACCAATAATGGACGAGGATCGCCTGAAAGAAGACGAAACCCGCCCACCCCATCCAGCCAGCACAAAGCAAGGCTGATGAACGGCCGATCACCGTTCTGACGATAGGAAGGTCGATGTCGCGCAAATTCGGCATCAGGACCGCAAGAAAGAAGGTCATCGGCAGGAAATATCGCCCTTGGATACCGTTGACGAGCGGCGCCGCGACCACCGTCCAGATGATATAAAGCGACAGGAATATCCCAAAAACGGAGAGAAGCATCAGAGCAATAATCAGCAATGCCCTGACGACAAACCAGTAGTTGCCCTTAAATACCTCACCAACAATACGCAGAACAATGCCACCAAGGATAAGCCATTCGAGAGATTTTCTGGTGAAATCATAATAATTCTGCGGCAGAAGAATCTGCAACCATCCCAAGGCGCCGGTAAACTGCTCCGTGTATATTGTCCAAAAACTGCTTATCGAATGGATCACGATCCCGACGAATTCGATCGGGTGATGCGCAATGAACAAGGCTTGCGTTGCTTCGACGACACCAGCGTCACCCGCGAAATGCACCCGGGTTGGTGCCACGCCGATTTTCAGCCAGGCAAAGGTGAGGATGAGAGCAACCAAGGGGCAGATCAGCGACGGCACAAATTCCCGACGCCCGGCAAGCAGACAAGGGATTGCCGACAAAGCGACATAGGGCGCCTTCGCCATGCCCAAAACACCAAAGCCAAGCCCGACCAACCCCCATTCGAGCCAGGACCAGGGATCGGACTGGCGATGATTGGTCAAAATCGCCGCGAGAACGGCACCCAGCGCGATCATTTGCGCATCCTGCGAGACCGACATCGCGAGCGCGGCCGACATCGGCAGGGATAAAATAAAACAGATGAGCACCCTACCGCGCCGCGCGATCGCGAGCGCGAGGATGCCCAAAATCATAAAGACCAGAGCATTGGCAAATCTACCCATGTAGTAGCTTTGCAAAACGGTCCAGTTCAAATGCCGGGTCACCCAAATGGCCGTGGCCGCGGGCAGATAGAGGATGGGCCCGTACAGGACAGTATTGCGGAAATCGGCAAAGACCGGCGGCCCGACCCAGGTGATGGTATCGAAGCGCTCGATCTCCGCGAGGTTTGCCTTCCTTGTCGAATCACCAGGCAGATATCCAAACAGGCTAGTCACTTGAACGACGCTCGCGGGTAATTTCCCCCCACTCGCCTTGCCACCTTTCGACCCGACAATGTGCCCTTCGGAAATCTGCACGTTCCGCATGAAATGCGCGTATTCGTCAGGCGTCTGAAACGGCGGCGCGATCACGCATCCGCAGACCATCATGACCGAGAAGAAAATCGCAAATAAGACGGGAATGAGAGTGAGGGGCGCAGCTTCCTGACGAAGCCCCCGAAACAACGATCCGAAATGATTAAGATTTAGACGCAGAAAAGACAATTTCGGATTCTTCCGCCAAGTGACCGATGCCGCCCAGGCTATGCATGCGATGCTCACCGATGTATAGAGCAAAACTGATTTCCGCGCGCCGCCGACCGCCACCCGAGGCGAGACTCAAGCCATTGCCCTTTTGCGGCAGGGCCGGAACCTCGCCCCATCGTTACCCGATCATCATGAGATTGGCATTGCCCCCGGCGGCCGTGGTATTGGTACTGATGGACCGCTCCTGAACCAGGAACTCCACCGGATAGGTCCCGTCGGCCTGACGGACAAGGACAGCGATGATCGGCCCTGGCCGCTCCGCGATCTGCTGACTGAGCGCCAGCAGCGCTTCTGGCTCACCCGCGAAAAGGACGGCATCGAAAGCCTCCCCCCCGATGTCGGACACCGTCCGCACGCCTTCCGGCAGATCGGTCAACGCGCCTGCGACGACGAGCGCGCGATTGCCGATGGCCTGCACGGCGTCGATCTGCCCCAGCAGGTCTGCCCGGTCGGCCGCCACGCATAGCACGCCGCCCCGGGGCTCCGTGCGATACAGGTTCCGCTCCCCGACCGGACCGGACAGATCCTGCTCCCGACCAAGGGCAAAGCCTGCTTCGGCAGGGAGTTTGGACAGCAGCCGGCGCAGATAAAGCGGGCCGCCCGCCTTGGGACCGGTGCCGGACAGCCCATGCCCGCCGAAGGGTTGCACGCCCACCACAGCGCCGATCAGATTACGATTGACGTAGATATTGCCCGCCCTCGCCTGCGATATGACGCGCGCCACCGTCTCATCGATCCGCGTATGCAGGCCGAAGGTCAGCGCGAAGCCGGTGGCGTTGATCTCCGTAAGGAGCTTGTCCAGCCCGTCCCTGGGATAGCGTAGGACATGCAGAACGGGACCGAACACCTCCCGCGTCAATGCGGCGAGGTCAGAAATCTCGATGATCGTCGGCGGGACGAAACTGCCCTCCGCGCAGTCCGCGGGCAAAGGCATGTGATGGACGGCGAAACCCGCCCCCCGCATCCGGTCGATATGCGCCGTGATGCCCGCCTGCGCCTCCGGCGTGATGACAGGGCCGATATCGACCGAAAGCCGATCCGGATTGCCGATCGACAATTCGCGGAGCGCGCCGCGCAGCATGGCCAGCGTGCGGCCCGCGACCTCCTCCTGCACGCATAAGACCCTGAGTGCTGAGCAGCGCTGCCCGGCGCTGTCGAAGGCCGAGACCAGCACATCGGCCACCACCTGTTCGGTCAGGGCCGAGGAATCGACCACCAGCGCGTTCTGGCCGCCCGTCTCCGCGATCAGCGGCACAGGCGCGCCATCGGGGTTGAGCCGCTTTGCCAGAACGCTTTGGATCAGCTTCGCGACGTCCGTCGAGCCGGTGAAGACGACACCGCGCGTGCGCGCGTCCGCCACCAGTTGCGCGCCGACCGCGCCCTGGCCGGGCAGAATCTGCAGCACGCCCAGCGGCACACCGGCTTCGTGCAGCAGGGCCACCGCTTGGGCCGCGATCAGCGGCGTTTCCTCGGCTGGTTTCGCCAGCACGCAATTCCCGGCGGCGAGCGCGGCTGCCACCTGCCCCGTGAAGATGGCGAGTGGAAAGTTCCAGGGCGAGATGCAGGTCACCACGCCGAGCGGCGCGCAATCGGGCGCATGCAATCCCCTGCCCTGCTCCGCGTAATAGCGCAGGAAGTCAACCGCCTCCCGCACTTCCGCCACCGCATTGGGCAGGCTTTTGCCGGCCTCACGCATGATAAGGCCGAGGAGTGACGGCATTCGCACCTCAAGCAGATCGGCGGCACGCATAAGACAGTCCGCACGATGGTCGGGCGATGTCGCGGCCCAGGATGCCGCCGCGTCATGCGCCAGGCTGAGTGCGGCATCGACCTGCGTTGATGTTGCCTCGACAACATATCCGACCAGATCGCGGCGGTCGGCCGGGTTGCGGACCGCCTGCGCCGGCGCATCCGACCCCGGTGACGGTCTGGCGGACCAGGCAACCGCGACGCTCTCCCTTAACGCTGCCGCGATGGTGGCAAGCTGCTGGTCGTTGCTGAGATCGAGGCCGGCGGAATTCGGCCGCCCCGGCGCAAACAGATCGCGTGGCAGGGCGATCCGCTCATGCGGCGCACCGGTCCCGGCTTCCGCCACCGGGTCGGCCACGAGTTCGTCCACCGACACCGCAGAATCCTGGATGCGATTCACGAAGGATGAATTGGCACCATTCTCCAGCAAGCGCCGCACCAGATAGGCGAGCAGCGTTTCATGGGTGCCGACCGGCGCATAGATGCGGCAGGGCCGGGCCAGTTTCTCGGCCCCGACGACTTCCTCGTACAAGGGCTCGCCCATGCCGTGCAGGCACTGAAACTCATATTGCCCAGGGTGAAAATCCTCGCCCGCCATGTGGTAGATGGCGGCCAGGGTCTGGGCGTTATGGGTCGCGAATTGTGGAAACACCGCATCCGGCGCGGCCAGCAGCTTGGCCGCACAGGCGCGATAGGAAATGTCGGTATGGATCTTCCGAGTGAAGACCGGAAAGCCATCCAGCCCATCCACCTGCGCGCGCTTGATCTCGCTATCCCAATAGGCGCCCTTGACCAGTCGTATCATCAACCTGTGTCCGCTGCGCCGGCCGAGATCGATGATCCAGTCCAGCACGAAGGGCGCGCGCTTCTGATAGGCCTGCACCACGAAGCCGATGCCCTGCCAACCGGCGAGTGCCTCGTCGAAACACAGCGCTTCCAGCAGATCAAGCGACAGTTCCAGCCTGTCCGCCTCCTCCGCATCGATATTGAGGCCGATATCATAGCGCCGGCAGAGCCGCGCCAGCGCGGTCAGGCGCGGCAGCAGCTCCGTCATCACGCGGTCGCGCTGCGCCCGGCTGTAACGCGGATGGAGCGCCGAAAGCTTGATGGAAATGCCGGGACCTTCATAGATCCCGCGCCCGGCGGCGGCCGTGCCGATCGCATGGATCGCCGCCTCATACTCCCGGTCATAGCGCGCGGCGTCATCCGCCGTGACGGCAGCCTCCCCCAGCATGTCATAGGAATAGCGGAAGCCTTGCGCTTCCAGCCGACGGGCGTTGCGCAAAGCCTCCGCGATCGTCTGACCGGTGACGAATTGCTCCCCCATCATGCGCATGGCGAGTTCGACGCCGCGCCGGATGACCGGTTCACCGCCCCGCGCGATCAGCCGCGTCAGCGCCGCACCCAGCCCGGTTTCATTGGCGGTCCCGACCAGCTTGCCGGTGACGACCAGCCCCCAGGTGGCGGCATTGACGAAGAGCGAGGTCGAATGCCCGATATGGCCGCGCCAATCGCCGGTGCTGATCTTGTCGCGGATCAAGGCATCCCGCGTCGCATTGTCGGGGATGCGCAGCAGCGCCTCCGCCAGACACATCAGCGCGACACCTTCCTGGCTCGACAGGTCATATTCCCGCACCAGGCCTTCCACCGGACCACGGCTGCCCTTGGCGCGCAACGCCCGGACGAGGGCTGTCGCTGTGTGCCGGGCAAGCTCGGCGGAGGCCCCGGACAAGGTCGCGCCCGGGATCAGACCGGCGACGCAATCCGGCTCAGGCGTCCGATAATGCTGGGTGATCGCCGCGCGCAGCGCGCTTTGCGGTTCCAGTCCGGAGGCGAATTGGCTGAACGGCGCGGCCAAACTCATCATCGGAACCCTCGAAGCGGATGTATCGTCCATATCTGAATTTTTAGACCGGCGGCTGTTATTCTGGCGCCGCAGGCGGCCGCTCAACGTTTCGAGTGCAAGGCATCATGATCTCGGCCAAGCCGCCCGGCCCGAAAGCCACGCGGGGACTGGCCGATACCGACGCGGAATGCGCGCGAAAAGGCACTCGTCTCGCTGAAATCCAAAGCGAGGGCGATATCGGTCACAGACATCGCCGTCGTTTCCAACCAGTCACAGGCAAGCTTGAGCTTCGCCTCCAGGGCAAGCCGCTGAAAGCTGAGGCCGGATTCCAGCAGGCGCCTTTGGATGGTTCGCGTCGTCACCCCAAGCTCGGCCGCGACCACAGCCAGCATGCAGCCTTGGCCGGCGATCAGCATGGCGACGACGGCATCCCGCACGGCCGTCTGGAAATCCGGCTCATCCAGCGGCACCGGCTTGGCCGTCAGAGAGAGTTTCAAAGCATCCGTCAGCAGCAGATCGACCGTAGGATTGGGCAGGTCCAGCAAGGCCGCCGGAAAGGTGAAGCGATTGCTGGCCGCACCGAACCGCACCGGGGCGCCGAGAAAGTCGGGCGACAGACCGCCCATCCCCTCACCCGCCTGATGCTCGAACTGAACGTCATGGCAGAACCAGCGCGCACCCGCGATACGGCGCGCGGTATTGATCACGATCGCGGTCGAGAATTCGGCGTCCTGCGCGCGCTCGTAGCTCTCGGCATCCTCGATCCGGTAGCTCATGGCAGCGCAATCACCGAAGACATTAAGCTGAACCCTGGTGCCGCTTTGAAGTGAATTAAAGTAGCTCGCGTAATCGGACAGGGCTGCGCCCAAGGTCGGGCCATGATGGAAAAGATAGCCGATCGGTCCCAGCCTGCGGATGTCGTACGTGCTCGCGAAACGGCGACCGAAATCGCCGCATCGGGTGCTCCGCGCCGCATGTTCCAGCACGGCGGCAAAATCCCTCACGCGCATCGATCGTCGCGGATCATCGAAAAGCTGCGGATCGATGCCAGCTTGGCGAAAAACCTTGTCCGGGGCGCTGCCCAGTTGCGCCAGGCAATCCGCCAGCCCAAAGCCGGCAGTAACCCTCAGACGCGCTGACGCTGCTCGATTGGAGATCATAACTTCAATGATCGGCTAAATAATGGGCAATTGAGTAATACATCCGCCAATTCCAGCGCGAACTGTCAATTTTTTTGGCAGGTGCTGTCAAGAACTCCTGCCTCCCGCCGCGTAAGTGAAGACAGGATTTGGCAGAATGGAGTGTCGTGCATCGTGAATCTGCTGAAGCCACACAGCATCTGGCAAGGCGAGCGTCTGTTCATTCTCCTGATGCTGGCGCCCGCGATGGCGCTGCTGTTCGCCTTTACCATCGCGCCTTTCGCCATCAGCGTCTGGCTCAGTTTCACGGATTATCTTCTGTCGCGACCGCCGGCTCGCTTCATCGGCCTGTCGAATTACATCCAGCTCTTCACCTCGGCCGCGTTCTGGTCCGCCTTTTGGATCAGCGTCTTGTTCACGACGCTGACGACACTGGTCGAGACGGTGATCGGCGTCGCCATCGCGACCTTGCTGGTGGGCGCCCGCCGCACCGGCGGATTTCTGCGCACCATCTATATGCTGCCACTGGCCGTCACCCCGATCGCGATCATCTTTACCTTCCGGATGATGTTCAATCCCGGCCTCGGCATCATCAATTACCTGTTCCGGTTGATCGGCCTGCCGCCGCAGGATTGGCTGGGCGACAGCACCATGGCGATGATCTCCCTGGTCACTGTCGATGTCTGGCAATGGACACCGCTGACCCTGCTGATCGTCGCGGGCGGCTTGGCCGCCCTGCCCACGGAACCGCTGGAAGCCGCGCGCATCGATGGCGCCACCGGCTGGCAGAGCTTCCGCTACGTCACCCTGCCGATGCTGATGCCCTTCGTGGCGCTGGCCGTCTTGTTCCGCGCCGTCGATGCCTTCAAGACCTTCGACCTCATCTATGTCCTGACCGGCGGTGGGCCCGGCACCTCCACCACCACGCTGAATGTCATGGCCTTCAAACAGGCCATCGAATTCACCGAACTCGGCCGAGGGTCGGCGACCGCCATCATCGTCATGATCATCATCACCCTCGCCTCCCAGTTTTTCCTGCGCCGGTCGAAACTGCTGACGGTGCCGGAGGTCGGCGCATGAAGTCCGTGCTGCGCCAAGGCGTGCTCTGGGTCTTTGCCCTATGGACGGTGTTTCCGATCTATTGGCTGCTCAATACCTCGCTGAAGATGCCGCTGGACGTGACGGCGCGGCCGCCGACTTTCATCTTCGCTCCGACTTTCGCGAATTACACGGCCATGCTGCATGACCCCGCGATCATCGGCTTCTTTGTCACGACCTTGATCGTTGCCGTCGGCACAACGATCTTTACCGTTCTGCTGAGCACCCCGGCCGCCTATGTGCTGGCGCGGTTCCGCTTTCGCGGCAATACCGATATCGGCTTCTGGATATTGTCGTCGCGCTTCACGCCGCCGGTCGCCATGCTCATCCCGTTCTTCGTGATGTTCGAGATGACCGGCCTGCTCAATACCTATGCCGGGCTTATCATCGCCCATGTCGCCATCAACCTCTCGATGGGCGTCTGGCTGATGCGCAGTTTCTTTATGGGCCTGCCGAAGGAGTTGGAGGAGGCCGCGTCGCTGGACGGCGCGTCACCGCTGAAAACCTTCCTCTCCGTCATTCTGCCGATCAGCCGCACCGGCATCGCGGCCATCGCCATCCTCACCTTCCTGTTCACCTGGAACGAGTTTCTGTTTTCCCTCGTGCTCGGCGGGTCTCTGCCGACCGTCGCCGTCGGGCTCTACAAGTTTATCGGCTACGAGCAGATCGAATGGGGCCATCTCTCGGCCGCAGCGATCATCATGCTGCTGCCCGTGCTCGCCATTCTTCTGTTGTTTCAGAAGCATCTTGTCCAAGGCCTGACGATGGGCGCGGTGAAGTGAGCCGCGCCCCTTCCCCAAAATATCTTCACAAGATTTGTTAGGAGATCATCCGATGACTGATCGCAAATCACTGACCCTGGACCGTCGCGGCTTCGGCAAGCTGGCGCTCGGCTCCGCCGCCGCAATCGGTGCCGGCAACTGGGGCCGCGCGGCTTTCGCGGATGACGCGACGGCGGCCTATCATGCGGCCAATATCGATTGGCGGCAGGCCGCCGGCCAGACCATTCAGCTGGCAGGCGCGACCCATCCCTGGTCTGCCGCCATCACCCCGCTGATCCCGCAATTCACGGCGCTGACGGGCATCAAGGTCGAGACCGATTACCAGTCGGAGGCCGAATATACGGCTGCCCTGCCCATCCGCCTCGGCTCCGGCAGCCCGACGCCGGATGTCTTCATGTTCATCTCCTACGGCCAGGGTATCGGCGCCGGCTGGTTGGAGCCGCTGGACGCGATGTATGCCGATAAGACGCTGATGGACCCGGCCTGGTATAATGAAGCCGATCTGCTGGGCGCCGCGCGGGACTTTCCGGTCTGGTCCAACAAGCAGCGCTACGCCTTTCCCATCACCACCGAAGCCCAGATCATGTTCTTCAACCAGCCGATGCTGGACAAGAAGGGTGTGGCGGTGCCGAAGACTTTCGACGCGCTGCTGACGGCGGCCGAAAAGCTGAACACGCCCGATGTCGCCGGCATCGCCATGCGCGCCAAAGCCGCCGGGTCCGCGACCGCCGCCAGCATGGGCTTCGTCTTCTCCTATGGCGGGCAATTGGTGCAGGACGGCCGCGCCGCCTTCGACAGTCCGGAAGCCATCGCCGCGATGGAGATTTACGGTGAGATGCTGCGCAAGGCGGGGCCGATCGGCGTCGGCACGTATGATTGGTATGAGGTATTGAACGACTATACCCAGGGCGCGGCAGCCATCGCATCCGATAGCAGCAATTTCGCCGGCACCATCGCGGACCCGACCAAAAGCCGGGCGGCCGGCAAGACGACCTTCACCTCGATCGTCTCCGACGGCAGCCACGCGCCCACGCCCTACATGTCCTGCTGGCAGGCCTGTATCAACAGCAAGTCTGCCAAGAAGAAAGCCGCCTTCCTGTTCCTGCAATGGGCGACGAGCCAGCCGACCAGCCTGCTGACGGCCTTCGCCGGATTGGCGACGACGCGCAGTTCCGCCTGGTCCAGCGCTGCCTTCAAGAAAGCCTTCGGCACCCAGGCAGCAGACGCGGCGCTGTACAGCCTCAGCCATGCCAGCATCGCACCCTCCAAGGCGGCTTTGTTCCATCCGCAGGCGCCGCAGATTTTCGATGCTTTCGCGATCGCGACCAATCAGATCGTGACCGGCCATGTCTCGGCGAAAGACGCGCTGACGAAAGCAGCCAAGACCGTCAATGCCGTGATCCGTCCATGAGCGCATCGGACCTCTATCGCCTGACGGCGACCGATCTTTTGGCGGGCTATGCGCGCCGGGACTTCTCCCCGGTTGACGTCACGCGCGCCTGCCTGGACCGGATCGCGGCGACCAACCCCGTGCTGAACGCTTTCTGTCTGGTCGACGAAGCCTCGGCGCTCGCCTCAGCGCAGGCGTCAGAAGCGCGTTGGCAGAAGGGCGAAAGCCTGGGCGTTCTGGACGGCGTTCCCACCTCCATCAAGGATCTGTTTCAGACCAAGGGCTGGCCGACGCTCTGCGGCTCGAAAGCGGTAGACCCTGACCAGAAATGGGAGGTCGATGCGCCCTCCGTCGCCAGATTGCGGGAGGCCGGGGCCGTGCTGCTCGGCAAGACCACGACCTCGGAATTCGGCCATAAGGGCGTCTGCGACAATCCGCTGACCGGCATTACCCGCAACCCCTGGAACCCTGAGATGACGCCGGGCGGGTCCAGCGGTGGTGCCGGCACGGCAACGGCTGCCTATATGGCGCCGCTCAATCTCGGCAGCGATGGCGGCGGCTCCATCCGCATTCCGGCGTCCTTCTGCGGCGTCGTCGGCTTCAAGCCGGGCTTCGGCGTGGTGCCGGAACCGGCCTCGATCACCGGTCCGCTGGTCGGCTCAGGCCCGTTGACGCGGAGTGTGGCCGATGCCGCGCTGATGATGTCGGTCCTCGCCCGGCCCGACGCGCGCAACCCCAACCCCGCCAGTTTCACGACACCGGATTTCCACGGTGTGCTGCAGGATGGGGTGCAAGGCTGGCGCATCGGCTATCTGCCGACGATCAACGACGCGCCGGTGGAGCCCGAGATCGCGCAGGCGGTCGCCGCAGGCGCGATGCGCTTTCGCGAGCTGGGCGCGACGGTTGAGGAAGCAAGCCTGTCGCTGCCGGGTGAGACCGATATCTACATCACCATTCTGTCTGCCGGCACGGCATTGCTGCTCGATCGGTTTACGCCGGAGCAGCAGGCGCTGATGGAACCGCCGCTGCGGACATTGGCAGCGATGGGCCGCAAGGTCTCAGGCGTCGACTATGCCCGCGCCTATCATCAGGTAAGGAGCCAGTATATCGTCGCCTTGCGTGCCTTGTTTGCACGCTACGATCTGCTGGTTTTGCCCAGCATGCCGGCACCGGCCTTTCCGGTCCTGCATGATTATCCCGGCGAGCAGACCGGTGAATGGCGAGCCGATTGGACGCCCTTCACGCATCCGTTCAACTTGACCAGCTCCCCCTGCTGCTCGATCCCCTGCGGCGTGACGCGCAGCGGTCTACCCATCGGGCTGCAACTGGTCGGGCCCTGGGGCGGCGACCGGGCCGTGTTGCAAGCGGCGATGCGCTTCGAGGACGCCCGCGGCGCCTTTCCGCCGCCCAGCGAGGCGAACTTCGCCTGATTTGGCACGAAACATGCTGATAGGGTTCTGCCCTCTCGCAACCGTTACCTTAAGGTCGAAATATGAATCGTTTCGTTCGATATGCCCTTGCTGCCTTGCCGGTGATGCTTCCCTTGGCCCCGGCAGCCCAGGCGGCCGACCCCGGTGTCCTGCATATCTATAACTGGACGGATTACACCTCCCCCGATCTCCTCAAAAAGTTTACGAAGGAGACCGGCATAAAGGTGACGCTCGACACCTATGATTCGAACGAGACGCTGCTGGCCAAGCTCAAGGCTGGCGCCGGCGGTTATGACCTCGTCATCGTTTCGAACGATTTCGTCAAAATCTTCATCGATCAAAAGCTGATCCAGCCGGTCGACGCGGCATCCATGGCGAATTTCCACTATCTCGACCCGCGCTGGCAGAAGCGCCCCTGGGACGCGACCGCCGCCTATACCGTTCCCTGGCAGTGGGGTACGACGTCCTTCGTCTATGACACCAACGTCTATCCCGGCCCGGTGGACAGCATGTCGACCCTGTTCGACCCGCCGGCCGTCTTCAAGGGCAAGATCGGCATGCTGGGTTCGCCGAGCGAGGTCATCAACTTCGCCCTGCTCGATGTCGGGGCGGAGCCCTGCAGCAGCGATCCGGCGACCTTGAAAAAGGTGATGGCCCTGCTCGAAGCGCAGAAGCCTTTCGTCAAAGTCTATAATTCCGACGCGATCGACGACCGCATGATTTCGGGCGAGACCACGATGAGCATGGCCTATTCGGGCGGAGCCGCCCGCATGCAGGCCCGCAAATCGACCATTCATTACGTCTATGCAAAGGAAGGCGGCATCGGCTGGATGGATAATCTTGCCGTGCCGGTCGGCGCGCCGGATCTGGAGAACGCCAAGAAGTTCATGAACTTCATGATGGATCCGCAGAATGCGGCGGTGGAGACCGAATTCGCGCAGTATCAGAACGCTGTGCCGGATTCGAACAAGTATCTGCCGGCCAGCATCACCCAGGCGCCGCAGTTCAACCCGCCCGCAGGCTACAAGATCCTGTTCTCGCCCGGCTGCGGCGTGAAGGCGACGAAGGATTTCGACCGTATCTGGACGCTGCTGCGTAACTGATGACATCGGCGGGGGCGGTGATCCGCCCCCTCTTTGCGGCGACGTGCAGCAACTCGGTCGTCGAATCTGCTCAACCTCATTGTATATTCAGTCCGGATATACAATGAGGCGATCATGATGGCCAGCACATCGCTGTTCCTATCCAACGGTTGCCAGACGGTCCGACTGCCGAAGTCGGTCGCGTTCGCCAAGGATGTCCGGGAAGTGGTTATCGTGTCGGACGGTCCGCGGCGCATCATCGCGCCGGCCGAAGCGGCCTGGGACGATTTTTTCGATGCGCCTGGCGTCGATCTCGGACCACGCACACAGCCGGCGGCGCGGGACCGTGATTGACCTTAATCACCTGATGATCGCAGGCCAGGCCCGAAGCCTTGGACTGATCGTCGTGACCGGGAATCTTGGCGAGTTTGAACGCGTTCAAGGCCTGCGGTGCGAGGACTGGCTACCTGACCAATACTCGCTGTAAACAGCACTGTTTTATGGAAAAAGCTTGGCGTCCCGTAGGGGATTCGAACCCCTGTTACCGCCGTGAGAGGGCGGTGTCCTAGGCCTCTAGACGAACAGGACAGGCCAGCTAAACGCCGTTTGGCGTGGAGCGGGTCTATAAAGACCTCATGCGCTGGGAGCAAGGGCGAAGGATCGCCGGTTCGGATTTCCGTCCGCATAGCGGATAAGCGCCGGGCGAAAATCCCGCCCGATTTTGGCCGCCGCAAAAAATTCTCGGGAAAACCGCCGGGACAGATCACGTAATCGTTGCTCCGGCAGCATTGCGGTGCACAATAGTAGGCATGGCAGACCAACATGCACCCCTCGGCGACGTCCCTTCCTCCATCGAACAGCCCGCGCATATCGCGGCGCTGGCCGCCGACCTGCTCGGCGTCATGAATCAGGCCTTGGTCCGCGCGGCCGAGGACCCGTTCAGTAATCCCGTCATGACGACGGCGCTGGCGGTTTCCCGGCGCATCGACCAGGGACACCTGACCGAGGCTGACCTGCAGGGTCTGGTCTGTTGGCTGAGGGACGAGGCCTGGCAGCAGCGCGCCGCACGGTTGGCCGATTATACCGGCCTCTCCTCGGGCGAAGATCCCGTCACCGGCATGCAGGTGCTGGCCACCCGCCTGGTACGGCCTGACCCGAATGACAGCGCCGTGCCCTTCGCCCAATTCCAGAAGGCGACGGAGCGCACCCGTTTTTCAGCGGTCTTCACCGCCCACCCGACCTTCTCCTTGCCCTACGCGGTCGGCGACGCGCTGGCGCGTGCGGCCTCCGGCGAGGATAGTGCCGCCTGCTTCACCACCCACCGCCCATTGCCGGTGACGCTGGAAGACGAGTTCGATCAGGCGCATGCCGCCATCGCCCGTGGGCGTGACGCGATCGACCTGCTGACCGGCGCCATTCTGGATGCCGCGCGGGGGATCTGGCCGCATCGCTGGGCCGATCTCGCGCCCAAGGCCATCACGCTGACCACCTGGGTCGGCTATGATACCGACGGCCGCACCGATATCGGCTGGTGGGATACGCTGCGCCTGCGCCTGCGCATGAAGCTGTATCAGTTGCAGCGTGTGGAAGCGCAGCTGCTGCCCTTGCCCAGCGCCACGGCCATTCTGGACAAGGTCCAGGCGGCGGTCGCCGCGGTCGAGGAAGAGATTGCCGCCGCGCCCAATGGCACCGATGTCGATGCCGTGGGCGAATTCGGCCGCACGCTGATGCGCCTGCAGGATCAGGCGCTGGTGACGCCCGAGCCGCTGCTGGCTTTGTTCCCGGCCGCCCTTGCCGCCGCCGACGATGTCGAGAAGCGCGCGCTGCTGATCGTCCGCGCCGGCCTCGTCTCCCATAATCTCGGCCTCGCCCATACCCATGTGCGGCTGAACTCGGCCCAATTGCATAATTCCGTCCGTCAGCGCCTGGGTCTGGCCGACCCACCGGCCGATCCGTCCCGCCGCCGCGTGCTGCTCGGCGCCATCAATACGGCGCTGGACGAAGTGAAGCCCGAAGCCATCAATTTCGGAACGCTGATGGCGGAACAGGCTTCCGCCGCGCGGCTGATGATGACGGTCGTGCAGATGGTCAAGCATATCGATGGCGCGAGCCCGGTGCGCTTCCTGATCGCCGAGACCGAGACCGGCTACACCCTGCTGACCGCGCTCTATTTCGCGAAACTGTTCGGGATCGAAGACAAGATCGAGATCAGCCCGCTATTCGAAACGGCGGAAGCGCTGTCCCAGGGCAATCGCATCATCGAGGAGGCGCTGCGCAGCCCGCATTATCGCGCCTATCTGCGCCGCACCGGCAAGCTCGCCGTCCAGTTCGGCTATTCCGATTCGGGCCGCTATGTCGGCCAGATTGCGGCGACTTATCTGATCGAACGGCTGCGGCTGAAGATCTGCGAGGCGATGGTGAAGCATGGCCTCACCGACGTCGAGCTGGTGCTGTTCGACACGCATGGCGAAAGCATCGGCCGTGGCGCACATCCCGGCTCGCTCACGGATCGTCTCGCCTATCTGTCGCCGGCCGTCGGACGTAAGGCCTTCGAGGTCGCCGGCATCAAGTATCGCGAGGAAAGCGCCTTCCAGGGCGGCGACGGCTATATGCTGTTCGGCACGCCGGCACTGGCGCAGGCGACCATCCTCAAGATCGCGGAATTCGCGCTCGGCGAGATGGATGAGGGCGATGACCCGATCTATCAGGATGCCGATTTTGCGGCGGATTTCTTCGCGACCATCCGCAATAGCATGGAAGAACTGGTCGAAGACCCCGGCTATGCCGCCATGCTGGGCACGTTCGGCCCCGCGCTGATCGACCGCACGGGGTCACGCCCGGCGGCGCGGCAAAGCGATACCTCGGGCGGGCCGGCCATCATCAGCCATCCGCGTGAGCTGCGCGCCATTCCGAATAACGCCATCCTGCAGCAGCTCGGCTGGTGCGCGAATACCTTGCAGGGGCTGGGTCTTGCCGCCAGCCGCAACCCGGACGCGGTGGCCGAACTGCGGCGCACCAGCCCGCGCTTCCGCCGCTCGATGGATTTCGCGTCCCACGCCATGCGCCATTCGCATCTGGATGTGCTGCGCGCCGTGGTGGAAACGCTGGACCCCGGCACCTGGCTGGACCGGGCGGGCCATAGCGTCATTCCCGGCCGGCGCGAAGCGCTAACGGCGGTCGCGACCGGTCTGGAGCAGCTCAATATCTGGTCGGATGTGCTGGCCATGTTCCGCCGCGTCCATGCCGATCATCTGGCATTGCGCGCGGCCTGGGCGGATGCGCCGCAGATGAATGACCGCGAACTGCTGCTGCATGCGCTGCGGCTAGCCGCCATTCACCGCATCTGGATTCTGACGGCGATGATCCCGGATTTCGCGCCGCGCCTCGGCGTCATGCGGACCGGCCTGCAGCAGCGTCTGCTGCGACTGGATGTGCCGGCGGCGCTGCAGACGCTCGGCCGCATCTTCCCGAAAGCCCCCGATGAGACGACGGGCACCGATTTCGGTGAGCCTGGCACCTCAGCCAATAGTCTGGGTTATGGGCGCGAGCATGACGAGATCTTCTCGCCCATCGCGCGCTACTTCGCGCTGGTGCGGGAAATCAGCACGGCCGTTGCGCATGAGGTCGGCGCGTTCGGTTAGCAAAATACATCGTCATCCGCGCATTCGCTGCGCGGATGACGATAGAGGGAGATTAGCCTCAGCCGCCCGCGTTGCGGGTGCCGGTCGGCAATTTCACCACCAGGCCGTCCAGACCGTCATTGATCACGATCTGGCAGCCGAGACGCGACGTCTCCTCCAGCCCGAAGGCGAGGTCGAGCATGTCTTCCTCATCCTCGGTCGGCGGGGTCAGCCTCTCGAACCAATCCGGGTCGATGACGACGTGACAGGTGGAGCAGGCGAGCGAACCCTCGCAGGCGCCTTCCAGGTCAACGCCATGCTTATGGGCGACCTCCAGCACGGATAGCCCGACCGGCGCATCCACTTCGCGGGGCGTTCCATCGCGCTCGATGAAGGTCATCTTCGGCATCGGCGTCTCAATTCCTGTCACAAGGCCGGCTGCGAACCGGCGAGAAGTTCCGTCAATCCGCCGCAGCGGCCCGACCCGGCTGCGCCGCCGCGATCATCTGCGTGGCGGCCAGATCGATATCGGCGTCGGAGGTAAATCGTCCCAATCCGATGCGCAAGCTGCGTGCTGCAGCTTCGGTCGACAGGCCGATGGCCGTCAACACATGGCTCGCGCCAACCGACCCGTCTGCGGCACTTGTGCAAGCGGAACTGGACGAGAGGCAAAGGTCCGGGACATCCGCCAGGATCGCCGCAGCGCCGCGCTGCGGAAAGGTGAGGTTGAGATTGCCGGCAACCCGATTGTCCGCGTCGCCATTCAGAACAAGCCCCGGAATGCCGGCCAGCAGGAGAGACAGTAGACGGCTGGTCTGTGCGCGAATGCGCAGAGTCTCGGCCTCGCCTTCCGTCCGGGCAAGCCGCGCAGCCTCGCCCATCGCCACGATCAACGGCACGGCCAAGGTGCCCGACCGCAGGCCACGCTCCTGCCCGCCACCGGCGACGAGGGCGGCAATCCGCATACGCGGACGCCGGCGGAGATAAAGCGCGCCGATCCCTTTCGGCCCGTACATCTTATGGGCCGAAAGCGAGACGAGATCGGCCGGAATCTGCCCGATATCAAGCGCGAAGCGACCGGCCGCCTGGGCGGCGTCGACATGAAAACCCGCCCCCGCCGCCTTCACCAAGCGGCCGAGCCCCGCCAGATCCTGCACCACGCCGATCTCGTTATTCACGGCCATGATGGAGACGAGCAGCGTCGGCACGGTCAGCGCTTCGGCCAAAACATCTGGGTCCAGCAATCCGTTCGGCTGCACGGGCAGCACCACGGGCTCGAACCCTTCATCCGCCAGTGCCATGACCGGATCGAGGACCGCATGATGCTCAGTCACCAGGGTAATGATGCGACGCCGATTATCGCCCATGCTGCGCGCAAAACGCGCCGCGCCCAGGATGGAAAGGTTGTTCGATTCGGTCGCGCCGGAGGTGAAGATGATCTCCGACGCGCTGGCGCCGATCAGCGCTGCCACCTGCATGCGCGCTGCCTCGACGGCCGCTGCCGCGTCACGGCCCATGCCGTGTTCGACACTGCCGGCATTGCCGAAACGCTCGGTGAACCAGGGCAGCATTTCCGCCAAAACGCGCGGATCGCAGGGCGTGGTCGCGTGATTGTCGAGATAGATCATGCGGCTGCGTGGCGAAGCATGCGTGCCGCCATTGCCTGATAGGCGGCGATGAAGGCTGCCGCATCGGCCTCGGTCGCGTTCCATGGCAGAGAGACGCGGATCGCCTGAGCCGAAAGATCGCCCAAGCCCATCGCTTCCAGCACATGGCTGCGCGCGACCTTGCCGGAGGAACAGGCCGCACCGGCCGAGACCGAAATGCCGGCCAGATCGAGCGCGATGACCTGCGATTCCGCGCGCACGCCGGGCAGCGCCAGGCAGGTGGTATTGGGCAGACGCGCGGCGCTGGCGCCGATGACGGTGGCGCCGGCCGCCAAAGCCGCCGCCTCCATCGCATCGCGCAAGGGTGCGAGCCTGGCCGATTCGTCCGCTCGGCAGGTGACGGCTGCGGCCGCGAAGCCGGCGATATTGGGCAGCGCATGGGTGCCGCCCCGGCGCCCACGCTCCTGCCCGCCGCCGAGCACCAGCGGCTGCAAAAGGGCGGCGGCCGCAGGCGTCAGCAACAGCGCACCGGCCCCAGGCGGCCCGCCGAGCTTATGGGCTGAGAGCGTCATGCAATCGGCGCCGCTTGCGGAAAAATCGACGGGCAACCGCCCGGCACCCTGCACGGCATCGACATGAAACAGCACGCCGGCCGCACGGCAAAGGCTGGCGATTTCGGCCAAGGGTTGGATGGTTCCGGTCTCATTATTGGCCAGCATGACGGAGACGAGCGCCGGCTTCTCATGCGCCAGAGCCGCGACCAGGACGTCGAGCATAACCCGCCCGTCTCTATCCACGGGCAGAATAGCGGCACCGTCCCCGGCGGCGGCGATCACCGCCGCGTGTTCGGTGGCACCCCGCAGCACGCGGCCGCCACGGGCGAGGCCGTGAATGGCGATGGCATTGGCCTCCGTCCCGCCGGAGGCGAAGACGAGGTTGCGGGCCGAGCCACCGAAACGGGTGGCAATCGCCTCCCGCGCGTCTTCCAGGATTTTCCGTGCCGCGCGGCCGTCACCGTGAATGGACGACGGATTGCCCAGCGTATCGAGCGCCGCCATCACCGCGGCCCTTGCCTCTGACCGCAGCGGCTCAGTCGCATTGGCATCCAGATAGACGCGGGAGGAGGCCGCCATATCAGTCAGCCGGTTCCAGCCGGGACGCGCGGGCGCCGGCCAGCCTGCCCACGCGCGCCTCAAGCTCCGCCAATTCCGCGCGCAGGCTTTCGATGTCGCGCAGCAAGGGATCGACCGCCATTTCCGAGCAGGGCGTGCCGTACGCGTCGAAACAGGGTTTGGCGCGCACGCGGTCCAGCGCATTGGCGGCAGCGGCGACCATGGTGGTGCCGGCGGGCACAGGCTTGATGATCAAAGCATTGGCGCCGATGCGCGCACCGTCGCCGACCAGGATATCGCCCAGGATCTTGGCGCCGGCACCGATAATGACGTTATTGCCGATAGTCGGGTGGCGCTTGCCATGGGTGAGGCTGGTGCCGCCGAGCGTGACCTGATGGTACAAGGTGACATCGTCACCCACGATCGCCGTCTCCCCGATCACCAGGCCCATGCCATGGTCGATGACCAGGCGACGGCCGAGCTTAGCCGCCGGATGAATCTCGATACCGGTCAGCCAGCGGCTGATATGGGCGGTGAAGCGCGCCAGCGATGTCCAATTCGCCCGCCACAAGCGCTGCGCGAAGCGATGCCAAAGAACGGCATGCAGGCCAGGATAACAGAACAGAACCACCGCCGAGGACCGGGCCGCGGGGTCCTTCTCACGATAGGCAGCAATGCTTTCCCGTAGAAACATAAAGGCCATGCGACATTTCCATATGAATTCGGCAGCCTGCCGCCTTATTATCATGCTTGTCCTCGACATAAGAAAGGCTTTGCCGGGGCAGCTGCTATCCCTTGATACCTTCCTCCGCTTTCCCGCGTTGATGCCTGGGGCGGTGATGCCATCGCGTATCGCTCAGGCTGCGCTCGTCGCCTGTCAGCCTCCTCGTAGAGTGTCGCATCACCATGGTGGCGCGGCATGGCTGGCATTCGGTACCAGCGAATTGAAGGAATTGCTTACGAATTAGGATGCAGCTGCGGAGGCGGGCCTTTATCGAAGGGGCTGAGTTGTAAGGCCGCCCGGGCAACCGGGAGGCCCAATCGCTATCGAAGATAGGTTTTGAGCCCATGCCTGAAGTGATGTTCGCCGGCCCTGACGGTCGTTTGGAAGGCCGCTACCACCACAGCAAGGACACGGGCGCCCCCCTGGCGCTCGTTCTTCACCCGCACCCCCTGCATGGGGGGACCATGAATAACCGCATCACCTATTCCATGTTCCAGGGCTTCCAGCGCCTTGGCTTCTCCGTGATGCGCTTCAATTTCCGCGGCGTCGGCCGCAGCCAGGGCCGCTATGACGGCGGTATTGGTGAGATCAGCGATGCCGCCGGCGCGCTGGACTGGATGCAGTCCGTGAACCCGAATTCCGGCGGTCTCTGGATTGCGGGCTATTCCTTCGGTGCCTTCGTCGGCATGCAGCTGTTGATGCGCCGCCCGGAAATCTCGGGCTGGATCAGCGTCGCCCCGCCCGCGACCCATTACGATTTCGGCTTCCTGGCCCCTTGCCCGACCGGCGGGCTGATGATCCACGGCGATGCCGATGAAATGGTGGCCGAGCCCGGCGTGCGGAAGCTGGTCGATAAGCTGAACACCCAGAAGGGCGTTTCGATCGACTATCGCGTCTATGAAGGTGCGGACCACGTGATGGCGAATTACGCCGATCGCGTCGGCACCGAAATGGAAGAATACGTCCGCCAGACCATGGCGCGTAAGCAGATGGCGCTGGCCGCCGACTGAGGCTTTTCGCCGATCAGGCTTTGCAAAACCGGATGGCGCAGGCTTGCGCCATCCGGTTTTGCATTTTCAGGAAACTCGTTTTACATAAATAACGATTTGCCGCACTGCAGCATAAACGGCAGTCAATTGAAGTGAACCAGGCTGCCGCCGCCTGCCCGCAGCTCCGCGACGCTGCTGAGGCCCATCAAAGCCAAAGTCGAGTCGAGTTCGCCCGCCAGAAGCGCGATGGCGCGCGCGACGCCCGCCTCCCCGCCGGCGGCCAATCCCCAGGCATAGGGCCGGCCGACCGAGACAGCCGAGGCACCGAGCGCCAAAGCGAGGGCGATATGCCAGCCGCGACGAAAACCGCCATCGACCAGCACATCCATCCTGCCAGCCACAGCCTCGGCAATCGCCGGCAAGGCCATGATGGTGGAGGACGCGCCGTCCAGCTGCCGGCCGCCGTGGTTGGAAACCACAATGCCGTCCGCCCCGGCGTCCAACGCGCGCCGCGCATCCTCAGGCTCCAGAATCCCTTTGATCACCAGCTTGCGCGGCCAGCGCCGGCGCAGCCAATCGACATCGGACCAGCTTAAGCCCGGGTCGATCTGCCGGGCCAGATTGCCCGCCTGTTCCATGACGCCCCGGCCGAAACCAGCGGCACGGGCATGCCCCACCTCAGGCTTGCCGTCGCGGGTCATGGCCCAGCACCAGGATGGGCGGCCGAGGATATTGCACCACTGGCCCAGCGTCGGCCGGGTGAGATTGCGGAAGCCGTTGCGGGCGTCACGCTCCCGCACTGGGGTCACGGCGGTATCGACGGTCAGGAACAGCGCTGCCGCCCCGGCGGCCTCGGCGCGGGCGATCAGTGTTTCGGTCAGCGCGCGGTCCCGCAGCACGTAAAGCTGGGAGTAGAGGGTGCTGGCCGGATTCTCCCGCGCCACTTCGTCGATCGGGCGGATGGCGAAAGCCGAGACACAGCTTGGTATCCCGGCAGCGCCAGCCGCCCGCGCCGCCGCCACTTCGCCGCGACGGCCGAACATGCCCAGAAAACCGATCGGCCCCAGCATCAGCGGCAAGGCGTGGCTGGCGCCCAGAAAGGTCGCGGAAAGATCGCGTGTCGAAACATCACGCAGCACATGCTGGCGCAGGCGCCAGCGAGCGAAATCGCTCTCATTCGCCCCCAGCGTCAGCTCGCTATGCGAACCGCCATCGATATAGTCCGAGAAAATGCGCGGCAGGCGCCGTCCCGCCATACGGCGGAGGTCGGCGATATTATGGCAGTCCTTCATGAAGCCTTCCGCCCGCCGCGCCCCAGGCGCGCAATCATCCAGGACCGAAACACGCTGATCGCCGGATCACCGAGATCTTCAGGGTGGAGCGCCAGATAATAACCGTAGCCGTCCTCGGACACCGCCTCATAGGGGGCGACCAGACGCCCGGCCGCGATATCGGCAGCGAACATATCCATATCGGCCAGCACGACGCCTTGCCCCGCCATGGCGTATTGCGCGGCCAGCGTGACGGTTTCGAAAGCCATGCCCCGCGCCGTATCGAGCGAAAACCCCTGGGCGCGGGCGAAATGCGTCCAATGCGCGCCGATCGGCTGGCCCGGCAGTTTGACATGCAGCAATTCCTGACGCGCCAGAAAATCCGGCAGCGCGAGGTCCGCCGCCTGAGCCGCCACGGCGGGCGCGCAGACCGGACTGCCGCGCACGGACCACAGCAGATCGCGCACCGTATCGCCGCCCTGCGGCCGGTCATAGACCACGGCCACATCGACCTCGGTCGGCGGCAGGCCGGTGCCGAGGCTGCTCGACACGTCGATCAGAATATCGGGGAACTCACGCCGGAAATCGCCCAGGATCGGCAGCGCCACCTGATGCAGGAAGCTCGGCGGCATATGCACGCGCAGACGGCGTTGCCGGCCTGCCTCCTCCTGCAGGATGTCGTTCATGACCTCCTCCAGCCGGTCGAAGGACTTGCGCACCACGGGCAGAAGTGCCGCGCCGGCCGGGGTTAGCGCAAGACCCGAGGGACGGCGTTCCAACAACGGCCGGCCGAGCAGGTCTTCCAGCGACGCGACATGGCGACTGAGCGCAGACTGCGAGACATGCAGAAGCTGCGCGCCACCCGTAAAACTCAGTTGACGGCCGACCGCTTCGAACGCCCTGAGGGCGTTCAACGGCAGCCAGCGCCGATCAATCACCGCCATTGCTTACGACCCACCACCCCATATCGCACCAGCCGGCACGCTCCGATATTGTCTAGGCATTTGCCTAGCGATCGTGCAAGGGAGCTTAGCAGCCTTGGGAGCCTCCTCCTTTTTGCCAGATCATTGAGCAAAAATTCATCTGGCATCATCCTTGCTGTCCCTTGCTTTCGACATCGGCCAAAGGCCGGCCCTGATCGCCATCTTTTTCGACTTTTTCGCGTCTTGCCAGGAGCACGAGCCACACGAATTGACAACGGCGGGTTTTCCGGCCGTGATCCTATTCCAGCAGCGCATAGGCGCTCAGCGTGAATTACCTAACACCGAAGTTCTTCCGCTTTCCCGCCGTTTTTGACCGGGCCTTACCAAGAGGGTGCAATGTCCAAGAGCGATAAGCTGATCTCTGCCGTCCGCCGAAACCTTTCAGAGGTCGAAAACGATCTCATGGACAACGCCCTCGCGGGCCAGGTCGATCGTCGCGGCTTCCTCAGGCATGGCACGCGGCTCGGCCTGTCGCTGCCGCTGCTCGGCGCGCTGGGTGGCGCCATGGGCATGGCCAGCACGCGCCCGGCGCGCGCGGCCGGCACGCCCGGCGGCACGCTGCGCATCGCGATGACGGTACCGTCCGGCGCCATCGACCCCGTGACCATCGCCGATGACGGCGGTCTGACCCTGCTGATCCAGACGGCGGACTTCCTCTGCGCGCTCAACCCGGATTCCACGCTGCGCCCAGTGCTGGCCACCAGTTGGTCGCCCAATCAGGACGGTTCCGTCTGGACCTTCAAACTCCGCCAGGGCGTGAAGTTCACGAACGGCGAGCCGATGAATGCGGATGCCGTGGTGAACAGCGTAGAGAGACTGGTCAACCCGAAGAACGCATCCAACGCGCTGTCGGCCTTCAAGGGCGTTCTGTCGCCCGGCGCGTCGAAGAAGGTTGATGACTATACCGTCGCTTTCCATCTCGACGCGCCGAACGGCAATTTCCCCTATACGCTCTCCTCCGACAACTACAACATGGTCATCCTGCCCGCGAACTACAGCGGCGGTTTCGAGCAGAGCTTCGTCGGCACGGGCCCCTTCAAGATCGAGAAATATATCCCGAAGGTCGGCTGCTCCTTCGTGCGCAACGACGATTATTGGGGTCCGAAGGCGCTGCTCGATCGCGTGGAATTCACCTTCTACACGGATATGCAGCCGCAGGTTCTGGCGCTGCAAGGCGGTCAGGTCGATATGCTGGCGCAGATGCCGGTCGCGGCCGGCCGCGCCATTCTGCATGACCCGCAGTTCAAGGTCATCCGCTGCAAGTCGAGCGCGCATGAGCAGGTCCATATGCAATGCGATGCCGGCCCGTTCAAAGACAAGCGCGTGCGTCAGGCTTTGGCTTTGTCCATCAACCGCAAGGCGCTGGTGAAGGGCCTGTTCCAGGGCTATGCCGATGTCGGCAATGACAGCCCCTTCTGCCCGGCCTTCCCGTCCACCGACTCATCCGTGCCGCAGCGCGAGATCGACCTGAAGAAGGCGCGCGACCTGCTGGAACAGGCGGGCGTCGGCCATGGCTTCTCCGTCACGCTGACGACCGAACAGTTCCTGGAAATCCCCGACTACGCGGTTCTGATCGCCAGCTTCGCCAAGAAGATCGGCATCGACATCAAGCTGCATATCGAAAGCCAGGACGCCTATTACGGCAAGGCCGTGCCCGGCCAGTCCGACTGGCTGGACGTGCCGCTCGGCATTACCGATTACGGCAATCGCGGCGTGCCGAACGTCTTCCTCAACGCGCCGCTGACCAGCACCGGCACCTGGAATGCTGCCCGCTTCAAGAACCCGACCTATGACGGGCTTGTCACCGATTACGTGAAGGCGCTCGATCTGACCGGCCAGAAGGCGGTGTCCGGCAAGATCGAAACATTGCTGCTGGATGAGACGCCGATCATCTTCGGCTATTTCTACAACTTCCTGTATGCGACTTCGAAGGCCGTCTCGGGCGTCTCGCCCGTCGGTGACCGGTTGTTCCTGCAAACGGTCAGCATCAGCCAAAGCTGAAGATAGAGTTAGGAGGCGACTGCCAGCATGGGTCTTTATCGCGCGATTTTCTACCGGCTTGTCCTGGCGGTCGTCACTCTTCTGCTGCTGAGTATCATCGTCTTTGCGGGATGCCAGATCCTGCCGGGCGATGTCGGGCGCGCGATCCTCGGCCCCTTCGCCGATGCGCGCGCGGTCGCCGCGCTGAACCATCAGCTTGGCATCGACCGTCCCTTGCTCGTGCAATATTGGAGCTGGATCACCGGCATGGTGCAGGGGAATATGGGCATGTCCTATACCTATCGCGAGCCGGTCGCGCCCTTCGTCATCCAGGCGATGCTCAATTCCATGAAGCTTGCGGCAATCGCGTTCGTCCTCGTCGTGCCGCTGGGCATTCTGGGCGGCATCGTGGCGGCGCTGAAGGCGAATAGCTGGATCGACCGCACCATCGTCATCGCCGGATTATCCGCGACCGTGGTGCCGGAATTCGTCTCCGGCATCGTCTTCATCATGGTCTTCAGCATCTGGCTGCATATCTTTCCGCTGACCGGCACCGCACCGCATCATGCCGGGCCGGTGACGCAGATCTATTATCTGCTGATGCCCTCCATCCCGTTGTTCATGATCCTGTTCGGCTATATCGCGCGCATGGCCCGCGCCGGCATGATCGAAGCGCTGAACTCCGACTATACGCGCACCGCCGTGCTGAAGGGCCTCAGCCGTCGCCAGGTCATCTGGCGTCATGTCATGCGCAATGCGCTGCTGCCGACCATCACCGTCATCGCCACCCAATGCGGCTATCTGATCGGCGGTCTTGTGGTGGTGGAGACGCTGTTCAACTACCACGGCATCGGCAGCCTGATCTTCTCGGCCGCCAAGGCGAAGGATTTCCCGATGCTCGCCGCCGGCATCCTTGTCATCGGCACCGTCTATGTCAGCGTCAATCTGATCGCTGACCTTCTCTATTCCGCGCTCAACCCGCGCATCTCCTTCGGAGGCAGCCGATGAGCGCAGAGATGACCGTGGGGGCACCTGCCCCCGAACAGGCCATGGAAACGCCGAAGCGCATCTCGCGCGAACGCATCTCCATGCTGCTGCGCTCCGCGCCCTTCGTCGTTGGCATGCTGATCCTGATCTTCTGGGTGGTGATGGCGATCGTCGGACCCTGGATCGTGCCTTACGGCGCTGACGACACCAATCTGTTGAACACGCTGACGCCGCCGGCGTCTGATCATTGGTTCGGCACCGATCAGTTCGGCCGCGACGTCTTTTCCCGCGTCATCGTGGGTTCCCGCGATATCCTGATCGTGGCACCGCTCGCCACATTGCTCGGCACGCTGGTCGGCACCGTGCTCGGCCTCGTCACCGGCTATGCGCGCGGCCTGACCGACGATGTCATCAGCCGCATCGTCGAAGCTTTCCTGGCGCTGCCGCTGCTGATCCTCGCCATGCTGGTCATCACCGCGCTCGGTGCCTCCAACGCCACGGTGATCGTCGTCATCGGCCTCTCCTTCGGGCTGATCGTCGGGCGCACGGTGCGCGCGGCGGTGCTCGGCGAACGGGATTTGGACTATGTCGCCGCCGCCAATCTGCGCGGCGAGAAGCCGATCTACATCCTGTTCGTCGAAATCCTGCCCAATATCCTGCCGCCGATCCTGGTGGAGACGACGGTGCGTCTGGGCTACGCGATTTTCACCGTAGCCTCGCTGAGCTTCCTCGGCCTCGGCATTCAACCGCCCTCGCCCGACTGGGGGCTGTCGATTTCGCAGAATTACGGCCTGATCGGCGGCGGCTATTGGTGGACGGTGCTGTTCTACGCCATCGCCATCGGCAGCCTGGTCGTCGGCGTCAACCTGACAGCAGATGGTGTGCAATCGGTGATCGATGCTTGACGCTCTGACCCCCATGCAGGACGCAACCGCCGCCGCACTCGACGTGCGCGACCTCGACATCGCCTATCGGGTGCGCCGTCGCGACCGGCAGGTCATTCGTGGCCTGTCCTTCCGGATTGGCCAGGGGGAGACCTTCGGCCTGGTCGGGGAATCCGGCTGCGGCAAGTCGACCGTGGCGCTGGCCGTCGCGCGCTACCTGCCCGATAACGGCCGCGTGCGCACGGGTTCCATCCATATCGGCGGCGCCGACGCGCTATCGATGCAGGGCGAGGCGCTGCGCCAGTTCCGCACGCGCAGCATTTCCATGGTCTATCAGGACCCTGGCCGCGCGCTGAACCCCTCCATCCGCATCGGCGCGCAGATGGCCGAGGTTTTCGAGGTCGCCGGCGTGCCGGCGTCCGAGCGCATGGGCAAGGTCGAGGCTATCCTCAACCGCGTGCGCATCGTCGATGCCGGACGCGTCATGGGCCGCTATCCGCATGAGCTTTCGGGCGGCATGCTGCAGCGTGTCGTCATCGCCATGGCGCTCGCCGTCGACCCGACGCTGCTCATTCTGGATGAGCCGACAACGGCGCTGGATGCGACGGTCGAGGCCGAGGTGCTGGACCTGATCGAGACCCTGCGGGCGGAGATGGGCAGTTCCGTCCTGTTCATCGGGCATAACCTTGCCGTCATCCGCCGCATGTGCGCGCGTGTCGGCGTGCTTTACGCGGGAACGCTGGTCGAGGAAGGCCCGACGCGGGAGATTTTCAGCCAACCACGCCATCCCTACACGGTCGGGCTGCTGCGCTGCCTGCCAAGGCCGGGCCTGTCGAAACATCAGACCCGGCTGGACACCATTCCGGGCTTCCTGCCGACCAGCCTCGCCGACGTTAAGGGCTGCGTCTTCGCGCCGCGCTGCGGCTTGGCGCAGGATATCTGCCGCACCACCGAGCCGCCGCTGATCCCGGTGTCGGAAGGCCGGGTCAGCCGCTGCCATTTCCATGAACAGGCGCCCGATCTGCCGCGCACCACGCCCCCCGCGCCGCCGACGGACCGCAAAAAGGTCCCGGCCTTCCGGCCCGTGATCCGCGCCGACAATATCAGCAAGACCTTCGGTAATGCCGCGGCGCCGGTCTACGCCCTGCGCGATGTCTCGGTCGAAATCTGGCCGGGTGAAACGCTGGGACTGGTCGGCGAATCCGGCAGCGGCAAGACCACGCTCGCGAAGCTGTTGATGGGCCTGACGCCTCCGGACCCCAACGCCATCATCGAGCTGAACGGCCAGAAGCTGGCGCATCTGGCGACCGCGCGGCAGCCGGCCGAGTTGGAGGCGCTGCAAATCGTCTTCCAGAACCCGGATGCGGCGCTGAACCGCAGCCAGACCATTCGCGGCATCATCAGCCGGCCGATGAAGAAGCTCGGCGGCTATCGCGGTGCGGCGCTGGCCGACAAGCTCCGTGGGTTGATGAGCCATATCCGGCTGGCGGAGCGCTATCTGCCCATGCGGCCGCGCCAGCTCTCCGGCGGGTTGAAACAGCGCGTCGCGATCGCCCGCGCCTTCGCCGGTGACCCCCGCATCGTCGTCTGCGATGAGCCGACATCGGCGCTGGACGTTTCGGTGCAGGCCGCGATCCTCAACCTGCTTGCCGATCTGCAGGCGGAACAAGGCGTGAGCTACCTGTTCGTCAGCCACGATCTGCGGGTGGTGCGCTATATTTCGGACCGGATCGCCGTCCTGTATCTGGGCCGGCTGATGGAAATCGGCCCGGCGGAGGCCGTCTTCAACGGGCCACATCATCCTTATACCGAGAGCCTGATGGCGGCTTCGGCGGCTGAGGAAGCCAGCGGTCAGCTGCGACTGAAGGGGGAGATCCCGAGTGCCATGCGCCCACCCTCGGGCTGCGTCTTCCACACCCGCTGCCCGCGCAAGATCGGCACCATCTGCGAGACGACGGAGCCCGAACTGGTCCAGCGCGAGGGCGACCACGGCATCCGCTGCCATCTCGACCTGGATCAGATGGGACGGGCGGTGACGATCGAGGCTTGAGGTAAAGGGCGCTTTCTACAGTCTGTCAGGTTTGATCGGAAGCGCCCCCAAATCTGTCGTGCGCGGGCTCTGACCCGCGCATCTACCCGAGTTTGCAGGCACGCGATCGGCCAGGCGCCGCAGCGGGTAGACCCGCGGAACAAGTCCGCGGGCGACAAGACAACAAAAGCCGCCTTGTATCCTCATCTCCAATCCTGACCCAGGGATGTGCAGGTTTAGGCTGGCTTTCTCCGCCCCTCACTGCCCCGGTTTCGGATAATCCATCGTCTCCACCGCCATGGTCAGCGCCTGGAAGGGCTCGACCGAGACATGGCTTGAGCCGAGAAAGGGATTGTCGAGCAGCACGATGACGACAAGCACGAGGCCGATGGAGGCGCCGAGCAGCCCGACCATGGCCGCGTGCATCGACAGGCGTGCAGCCCCGAACAGACAGCTGAAGGTGATCAGGATGCCGGCGCCGATGGTGAGGTTCCACCAGACGACCGCCGGCAGATCGGATTCGGCGGCATGGAAGCGCCCGCGCCGCACATCATACAGCTTGCGCAATGTCTCCAGCATCGTGCTTTGCGCCGCCAATCCCGTCCCGTCCGCAGGCTTATAGCCGACGAGCGCGAGGTGGAAACTGTCGAGAATGCGCCAGCCTTTGAGATGCGCGGGCATCGCCGCTTCCATATGCGGCCATTCCTTCTGCACAACCGTTTCGGCGTAGTTGAACAGGTCCTGCCTTAGCTCAAGCGCCAGGCCGGGCGGCAGGCTGATGGTGTCCCGATAGAGATCATCCACCATATTCGCTTCCGTCTGCACCAGATTGCCGACATCGGCGTAACTCTCCCAGACCGCAACCGCGATGAAGGCGAGCAGCACGGCGTAGATGACACCGACGATCGCCAGCACGAAGCCCGCGAGGTCGTTATGCTGGCTGCGCAGCCCATGCGGAATGATCGCATGCGCCACAAACAGGACGCCCACCGATAGCGCCGCCGAACCGAGCACGGCGATCGCGACGGCGGCGGCCGTCGGCATCAGGCACAACCATTGCGCAAAGCCTGTCAGCATCGGCCGTCCCCTATTCAACAATCCACCCGCATCATACGGGAAACGGGATCGCCGCGTTACCTTGACCGCGAAGACCGATCCAGCCTTGATAATGCGGCACTGGAACGACAGGGAGCTCGGATGCCGACCATCATCCTGCCGCTCGCGGACGCGGATTTCTATCACACGGTGCTGCTCACCTTTTCGGCGCTGTTCGCGATCGTCAATCCCGTCGTCAATGCCATCATCTTCGGCCAGATCACCGCCGATCGCACCCATCCCGAGCGGATGAGACTGGCCCGGCGCGTCGGCCTCTATTCGCTCGCTTTGCTGCTTTTCTCGCTCTGGGTCAGCTCCTATGTGCTGAATTTCTTCGGCATATCGCTCGGCGCATTGCAGGTGGCGGGAGGATTGATCATCGCCGTCGGCGCCTGGCATTTGCTGCATACGCCGGAAAAGCGCGAGGTCGAGAAGCAAAGCCAAGTGCGGCAGGACGGCCGCACGGTTGCGGCCGAGAATGTGAACGACATCGCCTTCTTTCCGGTCAGCATTCCCTTCACCATCGGGCCAGGCACCATATCGGTCTGCATCACGCTGAGCGCCGACCGGCCCACCCACGGCTCGGTCTTGCCCTATCTTCTGGCGCTCAGCACGGCCGCTGTCGTCATGGCGATCACGATCTGGATCATCTTCAGCTTCGCCGACCGCCTGGCCCCCTTGTTCGGACGCACCGGCGCGCGCGCCATCACCCGGCTGTTCGCTCTGCTGTTGCTATGCATCGGCGTGCAGATCGTGGCGGGGGGCGTGGAGACGCTGCTGCTGCCGATCATCGCGGCCGCGAAGGGCTGAGGGACCGGGCATGCAGCTGCTTTCCGCCCTCGGCGCGTTTTCCACCCTGCCGCAAGGCCTGCTGCTGGGTTTCCCGGCGCTGTTTTCGATCACCGATCCGCTCGGCAATTCCGTCATCTTCAGCCAGATGGCGGCGGACCGCAGCCATGCCGAGCGGCGCGCCATTGCCGCGCGCGTCGGCCTCTATGCCGCACTTTTTCTGCTCGCCTCCCTGTGGGCGGGGTCGCCGGTTCTGCATTTCTTCGGTGTCAGCCTGCCGGCCCTGAAAGTCGGCGGCGGGCTGGTGGTGGCAGCCAATGGCTGGCGCCTGCTCTTTTCGGAGGAGGAGGCAGCCACCGGTCCGCCAGACGACGGCGCGGAGGAAGCGGCCGCGGCGCGACCATCGGCGGCCGATTTCGCCTTCTTCCCCATCGCGATGCCGCTGGTCGTGGGACCGGGCGCGATCTCGGTCGCCATCACCCTCGGCGCGGCCACACCGCCCGGATTGCACACGCCCTATCTGGTCGGCGTCTCGCTGGCGGCGCTGATCGTCTGCGGGATCATCGTGCTTCTGTTTCGCTCAGCCAATGTCATCGGCCGCGTGCTGGGCCCCGCCGGATCCCGCGCCGTGAAACGGCTGGTGGCACTGCTGCTGCTCTCGATCGGCGTGCAGATCATCGCCCTCGGCCTGCAGGCGATGCTGGTGCCTTTCGTGCAGAGTGCGATTCACGCGGTGCCTTGAACCGTCACGCCCAGCCCCTTGCGCCCATGCCTTGCCCCGTGGAGAAGAGGAGCCCAGACCGCAGGAGAGCCAAGACAGTGCCGTTCAAGAAAGCACGCATCGCGATCCCCTCCTTCATTGTGCTTGTCGCTGTGGCGGCCGGCGGCGCCCAGCTTTGGGCCGAGCATCAGGCCCGCGTCCGGGTGAATGAGACCTTCGCCGCCCTGCCCGCCGGAACCACCGGTCATTATGACGATCTCCACTACAACCTGTTCACGCAGACGCTGCGGATGTCCGGCCTGTCCGTCGCCCGGGCCGGCCAGCCGCAACTGGCGGTCCAAAAGGTGGTGCTGCACCATGTCTCCGGCAACGGCACGGTCGAAACCCCCTATCGCACCAGCACGGTCACCCTCGTCGGCATCGATGTCTGGCGCGGGGCCCATCACATCAAAATCGGCGATGCCTCGGCCAAAAATGTGTCGATCCTGGCGCCCGGCATCCCGGCGCCCGCCGGCACACCGCGCTGGCTGATCGCGCCGGAGAACGGCACGCCCGTCGCGGTCGGGTCGCTTCTCGCCAATACGATCAGCGACGATCAGGGCATGAGCGTCGTCGCCTTGTCGCTCACGGATTACCAAACCGGCCAGCTGCGGCAAATCAGCCTCAACCACTATACGGACAGCCATGGCAATACGATCGAGAACGCGGCGGCGACGGCCGTCGATCTCGACGGGCTCGACCGTGTCTTCAACCCGGCGCGCTATACGCCGGACGCAGAAAGCTGGACCGCGCCGCGCCCGCTTCTTGGCCATCTGGAGATTGCCAATCTCACCACCAAGGGCCGGCAACGCGACAGCCATTTTGATCATCTGACGCTCGATACCCTGACAGGTCGGCCCTTTGCCGCCGCCCCGATGCCCGAGACCGTCAAAACCCCTGCTTTCGCGCGGGATGCGGCCGCCGCCATCGGCATCGGCAATGCGACTGTCGTCAACCTCACGCTTCAGGACAGCGGCACCGCGTCGACAGCGATCATCAATCACGTCGCACTCACCGGCTATTCGGATGGGGCCGTCGGCCGCTTCGCCATCGGTCATGTCACGGTGCAGGAGAAAGGCAAGACCACCGCCAGCCTGGGCCATTTCGAGTTCAGCGGCCTGAATGCGACCGCCCTGCTGCATGCGCCGGCGGATGCCTCGCTCAGTGACCTGGTCGCCACGGCCCAGAATGGCGGGCTGAAGCTCTCCAGTCTCGCTATCGCCGGTCTCAGCGCCCCCTTGCCCAATGGCGGCACG
Source organism: Acidisoma cellulosilyticum (assembly GCF_020621385.1). Taxonomy (GTDB): domain Bacteria; phylum Pseudomonadota; class Alphaproteobacteria; order Acetobacterales; family Acetobacteraceae; genus Acidisoma; species Acidisoma cellulosilyticum. The sequence goes on from NZ_JAESVA010000002.1 coordinate 818,063, forward strand.
GTGACGCTGAAGGATCTGAAGGACAGCGTCACCTACGGCACGCCCGTCCAGACAGATATGTCCCTGAACGGCCTCAGCATTCCGGCCGTGGCGACGCCTGACCTGGAGAAGCTGCTGCAGCCGCTCGGCATCGACCCGCTGGTGCTCTCCTTCTCCGAGCGCGGCAGCTACGACGAGGCGAGCGGCGATACGCATCTCGATGCGTCCAAGCTCTCCGCCGCAGGCCTCGGCAGCATCAGCTTGAGCGGCCAGTTCACCAATCTGCCCCGCAGCCTGCCGGCGAACGACGATTTCGCCGCGGCGCTCGGCCAGACGGGCATCGGTGCCTTCCGCATCAGTTTCAGCAATGAAAGCCTGGTGCAGCGGATCACCGCCATGATGGCGAAACAGGCGGGCAAAACCCCGGCCGAGATCACCGACGGCGCGCGCGCCGCAGCGGCCTTCTTCGCGGCCGCGCTGGTGCCGGGTCAGGCTGATGCCGGGGTGCAGATCGCGAACTTCCTGAGCGATCCGAAGACCCTAACCCTGACAGCGGCCCCGGCGGCGCCAGTGGCGGTCGGGTCCTTCACCGGAGCCGACCTTCATGCCGCGCAGGCGGCGCTGAATTTGCACCTGTCGGCGAATTAGAGTCCGTCTGGTCTAGTTGGAAACGACCCAAATCTGTCGCCCGCGGCCTCGTGCCGCGGGTCTACCCGTTCCGGCGCCCAGACGCCGATGTGGCGCGGCGGAGGGTAGGTCCGCGCAACAAGTGCGCGGATGACAGGAGAGAAGAGCGGTTGCCGAAAGCCTCAGCCCTCGGCCTCGTCCTCGAAACTATGGACGATCTTGGCCAGGAAGCGACGGAACAGAGCGACTTCATGCGGCGAGAGAGTAGAAAGCGCCGCCTGCTCGATGCTCTCGATATCCAAGGTCACGCCCTGCAGCGCCGCCTCGCCTTCTTCCGTCAGCGTGATGGGGCCGCCCTTCGGCGCGTCCAGATAGCCGCGCTCGGCCAGGTCTTCGACCAGAACCAGAATCGTGGTGTCGAGGCCGGGGCCTGCCATCTCCTCCAGCTCTTCGACGTTCAGCACGCTGTCGGAAACGCTGCGCAGAACCTCGAACTCAGGCAAGGAAATCTCGGCCTCGCTCAGCTCGTCCTCGATCTGGCGGATAAGCCCGTCTTCGGCACGCACCAGCAATTCCGATAGCAGCGCTTCCTCGGCCGGCGCCTGACCCGGCACGGCGGGGTCATTCCGCACGAACATGCCGTAGCGGCCGCCATGGAAGGCGAGCGGCGCATGATCGTCATGGTCGAAATCGCTGACCTCACCGACGATAATATAGTGGTCGCCGGCTTCGTGCCGGAACGCCGTGCGGCACTGGAAGCGCGCCGCACAGCCCTTCAGCATCGGCACATCACCCTGGCCACGCTCGACCTCGATACCCGCGAACTTGTCGGTGCCCGATTTCGCGAAACGGCCCGAAAGCGCCTCCTGATCAGTCGCCAGGATATGCACGACGAAGTTTTCCGCCTGCATGAAGGCAGCGAGGCTGGAGGAGTTCTTGCCGATGCTCCACAGGATCATCGGCGGATCGAGCGAGACCGAGTTGAAGCTATTGGCGGTGACGCCGACATCCGCGCCATCCGCCGCGCGGGCGGTGATGACGGTGACGCCGGTCGCGAAGGAACCCAGCGCATTGCGGAACATGCGGGCGCTGTCGACGGGGGCTGTCTTGGACATCAGGCGCGCACCGCTGAACCGGAGGACGTGGAGCCGGACGCGTCGGCCACGCCAAGCGCCGTCAGTGCCGTCGCGACGATATCCTTGGCCGTCAAACCAGCCTCGATCGACTGAGCGGCCGGCGTGTTGTGGTCAATCAACCGGTCAGGAATCACCATGGGACGCACCTTCACTCCACGATCCAACAGGCCGGAAACGGCCATGTAGTGCAGCACGGCCGAGCCAAAGCCGCCAGAGACATTGTCCTCGATCGTGATGACAACTTCATGGTTTCGCGCCAGTTGGGTGATGAGATCGGTATCCAGCGGCTTCATGAAGCGCGCATCGGCGACCGTGGTGCTGAAGCCGCGGGCGGCCAGCTCGTCCGCCGCCTTCATCGCCTCATACAGGCGCGGGCCGAGGGCGAGGACCGCGATCTTGCTGCCTTCGCGCATCACGCGGCCACGGCCGAGTTCCAAAACCTTGCCGCGCGCGGGCAGATCCAGCCCGAAACCGTCGCCGCGCGGGTAGCGGAAGGCGCTGGGACGGTCGTCGATGGCGGCAGCCGTCGCCACCACATCCATCAGCTCCAGCTCGTCGGAGGGCGCCATCACCACCATGCCGGGCAGACAGCCCATGAAGCAAAGGTCATAGACACCGGCATGGGTGTGGCCGTCGGCGCCGACCATGCCGGCACGATCCATGGCGAAGCGCACGGGCAGGCTTTGGATCGCCACGTCATGCACGACCTGATCGTAACCGCGCTGCAGGAAGGTGGAATAGATGGCAACGAAGGGTTTGATGCCTTCGGTCGCCATGCCGGCGGCGAAAGTCACCGCATGCTGCTCGGCAATGCCGACGTCGAAGGTGCGGTCAGGGAACCTTTTGCCGAAGCTGTCCAGACCGGTGCCCGTCGGCATCGCCGCCGTGACCGCGACGATGCGCGGATCGGCTTCGGCTTCGGCTATCAGCGCCTTGGCGAAGACCTTGGTATAGCTCGGCGGACCCGGCGGTGCCTTGCCCTGCTCGCCGGTGACGACGTTGAAACGCGTCACACCGTGATACTTGTCGGGGCTCTGCTCGGCCGGGGCATAGCCCTTGCCCTTCTGCGTCACGACATGCAGCAGGACCGGGCCGCCTTCCTCATGGTCGCGCAGATTGCGCAGCACGGGCAGAAGATGGTCCATGTTATGGCCGTCGATAGGGCCGACGTAATAGAAGCCCAGTTCCTCGAACAGCGTGCCGCCGGTCAGAATCCCACGGGCATATTCCTCGGCGCGCTTGGCCGTGCGCTCGATCGAGCGCGGGAAACGCTTCGCCATCTTGGCGGCCAGATCGCGCAGGTTGAGGAAGGAGCGCGAGGAGATCAGCCGCGACAGATAGGCGCTCATGGCACCCACGGGCGGCGCAATCGACATGTCATTGTCGTTGAGGATGACGATCAGCCGGCTCTTCATCGAGCCGGCATTGTTCATCGCCTCATAGGCCATGCCCGCGCTCATCGAGCCGTCCCCGATCACGCAGATGATCTGCTTGTCGGGATCATCGCCCTTCAGGTCGCGCGCCACCGCCATGCCGAGACCGGCGGAGATGGAGGTGGAGGAATGGGCAGCGCCGAAAGGGTCGTATTCGCTTTCGCTGCGGCGCGTGAAGCCGGACAGGCCGCCCGGCTGGCGCAGCGTGCGAATACGGTCGCGCCGGCCGGTCAGCGTCTTATGCGGATAGGCCTGATGGCCGACATCCCAGATCAGCCGGTCATTGGGCGTATCGAAAACGGCATGGATCGCGACCGTGAGTTCGATCACACCCAGCGCCGAGCCAAGATGGCCGCCGGTGACCGAGACGGTGTCGACGACCTCGGCCCGAAGTTCCTCCGCGACCTGCGCCAACTGCTCGGCCGAGAAATTGCGCAGATCGGCCGGATAAGTCACGCGGTCGAGTAAGGGGGTATGCGGGGGCATGGGCAATCAGCTCCGTCTCGAAACCACGAAATCGGTAAGCGCGACCAGATTGGCGGCTTTCTCTCCAAAACTGGAGAGATAGTTCGCCGCCTGTTCGGCCAGCATCGACGCATGCGCGCGGGCCTGTTCCAGCCCCATGATCGAAACCATGGTGGCCTTGCCCGCGGCCTCGTCCTTGCCGGCGGTCTTGCCGATTTCTTCAGCCGTGCCTTCGGTATCCAGGATATCGTCGGCAATCTGGAAAGCGGCCCCGAGGTCGCGGCCGAAAGCCGCGATCAGATGCCGCTGGTGGGAAGGCGCGCGACCTAGAATGGCGCCGGCCTCGGCGCTATACTGGATCAGCCGCCCGGTCTTGAGCGCCTGCAGGCGCGTGACCTCGGCGCCGGACAGGTCCTGGCCTTCCGACAGCATATCGATCATCTGGCCGCCGACCATGCCGCGCGCGCCGGAAGCGGCGCCAAGGGCGGCCACCAGCTCGCAACGCGCCTGCGAATCGGAATGCGTGTCGACATCGACCAGCACTTCGAAGGCGCGGGTCAGCAGCGCATCACCGGCCAGAATAGCCGTCGCCTCGTCGAAAGCCTTGTGACAGGAGGGCTGGCCACGGCGCAGGTCGTCATCATCCATCGCCGGCAGATCGTCATGCACCAGGGAATAGGCGTGCAGCATCTCGACCGAGGCAGCCACGCGCGCGGCGCAGGCTGGCGCCACCGAGAACAGGCTCGCCACTTCCATGACCAGAAAGCCGCGCAGCCGCTTGCCGCCGCCGAGCACGGCGTAGCGCATAGCCTCGATCAGGCGCTTCTCCGGCCCTTCGGGCAGCGGCAGCAGAACGTCCAGCGCCCGCTCGACCTCCTGCGCCCGCTTCTTCATGACCTCGGCGAGCTTTGTCGCCTGCTCGCTTCCGACTACCTGCATCCGCGTTCCATTTTGTTCAAAATCATTCATTCGACGGGCCGGGTGGTCAGCGCGCCATCAGCCCGTTCGACAATCGCCTGGATTCGCGTCTCGGCCTCGGCCAGCTTCGCTTCGCAATGGCGGCGCAGCTGGCTGCCACGCTCGAAAGCGGTGATCGCCTCTTCCAGTTTCTGCTGTCCGCTTTCCAGGCCACGGACGATTTTTTCGAGCTCGGCCAAGGCCTCCTCGAAGGACAGATGAGACACATCGCTGACAGCGCCTGAAGCAGCGGACAGCGTAGAATCGGAAGCGGACGAAGCGGACATCAGGAAATCCACTCGCGCGAACAGAGCCGGGAATGCAACATGACCATTCTCGTAATCCTTTTGCACCGAGAGCGCCAACCCCTCCTGACCGGCCGGCCGCCGGCGCAGCAGGCAACCAGGGATGTGACTAAAACAAGGCAGTGCCTGACGCACGCCTCCCCTGTTACGGAAAAGGTCGCGAAACGCTGACGCTTTGGTCTATGACGCGCTTCTTTTGCTGGTGGATCCCCGAAACCAATATGCCCTTTCCGACCCCCCACGCCGCTCTGGCGCAGGCCCTAGAGGCTCGCGGCTATTCCGAACCGACCTCTGTCCAGGCCGCTATTCTGGCAGCTGAACCCGGCCGGGACCTGCTTGTCTCCGCCCAGACCGGTTCTGGCAAGACGGTCGCCTATGGCCTTGCCTTCGCCGAGACGCTGTTCGCCGGTGCCGAGCATCTGCCCCAGGCCGGCGCGCCGCTGGCCCTGATCATCGCGCCGACCCGCGAATTGGCCCAGCAGGTTCACGCTGAGCTGACCTGGCTTTATGCCGAGGCCCGCGCCCGCATCGTGTCCTGCGTCGGTGGCATGGATGCCCGCACCGAGGCCCGTGCGCTCGCGCGCGGTGCCCATATCGTGGTCGGCACCCCCGGCCGCCTGAAGGACCATCTGGAGCGCCGTCAGCTCGATTCCTCACAACTGCGTGTGGTCGTGCTGGACGAAGCGGATGAGATGCTCGATCTCGGCTTCCGCGAGGAGCTGGAATTCATCCTCGACGCGGCCCCGGCCGAGCGTCGCACCCTGCTGTTCTCGGCGACCATCGCGCGTGAAATCGCGAATATGGCGCGCCGCTTCCAGAAGGACGCGCTGCGCATCGACACCGTCGACCGCAGCCAGCCGCATGCCGATATCGAATACCGCGCCATGAAGATCGACCCGAGCCTGGTCGAAGCGGCGACGGTGAACACGCTGCGCCTGATCGACAGCCCGGCCATCATCTTCTGCGCCCGTCGCGACGGCGTGCGCACCATGACGGATGCGCTGAACGCACGCGGCTTCAATGCCGTGGCGCTGTCCGGCGAATTGTCGCAGCAGGAGCGTAACAACGCGCTGCAGGCCGTGCGTGACGGCCGCGCCCGCGTCTGCGTCGCGACCGATGTCGCGGCCCGCGGCCTCGACCTGCCGGAACTCGGCCTCGTCATCCACGCCGATCTGCCGACGAATAAGGAAACGCTCCTTCACCGTTCCGGCCGCACCGGCCGTGCGGGTCGCAAGGGCATCTGCGTGCTGATGGTGGCGCATTCGCGTCGCCGCCGGGCCGAGATGCTGATCAACACCGCCGGCATCACGGCGCGGTGGAGCACGGCGCCCTCGGCCGCGGAAATTCGCGAGCAGGACCAGCAGCGCCTTCTGAACGACGCCATCATCTCCGAGCCGACGGCCGAGGATGACGCGGCTTTGGCCTATCAGATGGCCGAGCGTTACGGCGCCGAAGCCATGGCTGCTGCCTTCATTCGTGTGCGCCGCCAGTCCCTGCCGGCGCCGGCCGATATCGAAGGCGCGCGTCCCGGCTTCGAGGAGGCCCGTCCCGGCTTCCGCGAGCGCGACCGCGAAAAGGCGCCGCGCGACTACAGCGAACGCCGCGAACGCAATTTCGACCGCGCCCCCGATCAGGGTGGCGAAGGTCCGCGCGCGAATTTCTATGAGAATGCCGGCGAGCCGATGGTGTGGTTCCGCACCAGCGTTGGCCGCAGCAAAAAGGCCGATCCGAAGTGGCTGCTGCCGCTGATCTGCCGCCTCGGCACTGTCACCAAAAAAGATGTCGGCGCGATCCGCATCACCGATCATGAGACGCGGTTCCAGATCAGCGCGGCGGCCTCCGAAGCCTTCATGGCCTCGGTCGGCGAAGCCGGCGACAACGAAATCCGTATCGAGCATGCCGACGGCCCGCCGGCGGCGGAAAGCCCCCGCCCGCGCGGTGACTTCAACCGCAGCAGCCGTCCGCCGCGCCGCGATGGCGATCGCCCCAGCGGCGACCGTCCGGATTACGCCGCCCGCAAGCCCAGCTTCGGCAAGGGCCCGGGTGCTGGTGGCGGCTATAACCGCTCTGTCCGCACCCGCGCCAAGGGCTGAGGAACGTCCAAGCAATGATCGAGGCTGGGCTTCAACGCGAAGCCCAGCACTCGACATAGCCGATGTTCACGTTATGTTTGATTCCACGCCTTGAATGGAATAGCATGCGGAGCGTGATGTCGATGCTGCGGTGACGCTGGCCCGACAAGACGCAGCAGAGAAGGAATGGGGATCATGAGGGAAACCTCTGGCTATACGCCCGTCTTCCAGATGCCGAAGCCGCCGCCGCGCTGAGTTCAGCTATTCGGCAGGCGGCGCTTCGCGCGCGGTAACAGCACCTTCGGTTCGTAGTCGATCGTCTCCGCTAGAAGCCAATGAGCATGCTCCAACCGCCGCCCTTCTTCATCCGGCGATTGCGGCGTTGGTTTAGAGTCATCCTTCAGGGATTGGATATAGACCCCGTAGATCCGAAGCGTCTCGCGCAGCGGACCTTCAAGCACGCCAAAGACATCATCCATGGCGATATAGTCTTTGCGCGCCAGAAACCCTAAATTTTCGAGCCTGAGAAGAAATTGCCGCAAGGCAAGCATCGACGGATAGTTTGCAGGCCATGACCTGATAATATGGTTGACGTAGGTGCCGATGGAATCGGGCTCATCCTGCTTCGGCACTCCGCCGAAATAGACGATGTAGCGCTCGGTCAATTCCAGGGTCAGCGTTTCGATGGCCTGAAAGTCAGCAACCATTCCCTCAAAAAGCCCGATATAGGTTTCGCCTTTTGAGCTTTTTTCCGCTGATTTTCGTTGCTCCTCCACCGATCTGAGCTGGTTCCAGGCGATGAGAAGCGCGATCACCGTGATGATCGGCATCAGGATGTTAGCGACGTCATAGACAATATCGAGATCGAATTTCTCGTCCGCGCTATTGCCCGTCAAAGTCCAGGCAATAAGTCTGAACGCGTCCATGACGAGCGCGACGATGACAATGGCAAAGATGAGGAACGACAGGGCCAGACAAACGCCCCAGATTTTTTCGCTCCATCGTGGATCTCTCCACGCGGTTTTAACCGCATCCCACACCATCGCGGGCTCTATGACTTGAGACGATGTGACAACGGGCGCACCCCAAATCCGCCTGTGTTGTTGCACTTATGAGTAGATTTTTAAAGCGCGGTCTTGCTCGCATTTTCACATAAAAAACGCGCCGGGGATTTCTCCCCGGCGCGTTTTTGTGGGAGCGGCTGGCGCTTATTTGTCGATGAAGGACGGGTCGATGACGTCCGGATAGGTGATCGGCATTTTGATCGTGGAGAGCTTGCCCCAGATCTGCAGGCCGAGCTTCATGACGTCCTGAGCCTGGCCCGGCGCCGCGAGCGTGCCGAAATAGCTCTTGTTCATGGCAGCGGTGTAGAAGTTCACGCCACCGGCGGCGGAGGCGAAATCAGCCGGCTTGGACAGATAGCCGCCGACGCTCTTCGCCATATCGGCATAGGCCTCGTCCGGATGGGCCTTGGTGTAATCCACGGCTTCCAGAATGCCGTCGACCAGCGCCTGCACATCCTGCGGGTCGTTCTTGATGGTGTCGCACCGCAGCACCAGCACGTCGAGGATAACGCCCGGCGTGGCAGCCGAGCTGATCAGCACCTTGCCCTTGTTGTGTTCCTTGACGAAGGACAGGTTCGGCTCCCAGGTCACGGCGGCGGGGATGCGGCCCGCGATGAAGGCGGCGGCCGCGTCATCGGCCGTCATGTTCACGACCTTGAAGTCGCTCTGCGTCATGCCCTGCTTGCTGAGCAGATAATTGAACCAGAACTGGCTGGTGGAGCCTTCGTTCATGGCAATCGTCTTGCCCTTGAGGTCGGCGATACTGTTGACGCTGTCACCCGTCACCATGCCGTCGGCGCCATGGCTGTCATCCAGCGCCATCACCGTCTTGAAGCAGAATTCCGGCGAGCGATATTTCAGGATCTCGTCCAGCGTCACCGCCGTGCCCTGAATCTGTCCCGCCGCCATGGCACCCATGGAAAGCGAGCTGTCGCTCACGATCGTCAGCTTCGCGTCCAGCCCGCGCTTCTTGAAGAAGCCCATGTCGCGCGCCAGGAAGATCGGGCCGTAGCCGACCCAGACGGTCATGGAGAGCTGCAACTTGCCGGCTTCGGCGGGCTTCGCGACGCCGACGGTAGCCGCCGCCGCCAGCACCAGGCCCATGGCCGCACCCGCGTAACGGCGCCAGTTCGGGATCTTCATCGAAGTCGTCTCCTTGATTGCTTGGTCAAAAGGGTTGCGGCGGGAAGGCTCGCGGACAGCATGATGACGGATCAATGATCCTCGTCGATCTCGTCATGCAGCAGACCGAGAATTTGGCGTTTGATGGCGATGAAGTCAGGGTCAAGCATCATGTCCAGCGAACGCGGACGCGGAATGTCGATCTTGACCGTCGCCTTCATGCGGCCGGGACGTGCCGTCATGACATGCACGCGGTCGCCGAGGATGATGGCCTCGTCGATATCATGCGTCACGAAGAGCACGGTCTTATGGCTGTGATCCCAGACACGCAGCAGCAGCTTCTGCATGGTGGCGCGCGTCTGACTGTCGAGCGCGCCGAAAGGCTCATCCATCAGCAGGACCTTGGGGTCGTTCGCCAGCGCGCGGGCAATGGCCACGCGCTGCTTCATGCCGCCCGACAGCTGCTTCGGGTAATGGTTGCCGAACTGCGCCAGTCCCACTTCATTGAGATAATAGCTGACGATCTCGCGCCGCTCGGCCGCCGGCATGCGCCGCCGCTTGAGGCCGAATTCGATATTCTCGGCGACCGTCAGCCAGGGAAACAGCGTGTAGGCCTGGAAGACCATGCCACGATCGCGGCCCGGACCATCCACTTCCTCGCCACCGACGATAATCTCCCCACCCGTCGATTCCAAAAGCCCGGCGGCCAGATAGAGCAGGCTGGACTTGCCGCAGCCGGAGGGGCCGACGATGACGGCGAATTCCTTCTCCCGCACGTCCAGCGACACGCGGTCCAGCGCGAGGACGGAACTGGTGCCGCTATTGTAGCGCAGCTCGACCGAACGCGCCTCCAGAAGCGGGGCGCCGGCGATCTCCGTGACGGGCTTGTTCATGACCGCGCTCATGCTGCCCACCCTGCCGTCTTGGCCCGCAGAAGCCGGAAGAAACTATCGGTGATCAGGCCCAGGATGCCGATGATGCCGATGGCCAGGAAAATCTTGTCCACCTGAAAGCCGCGCATCGCCTGCATGCTCATATAGCCAAGACCGCTATCGGCCGCGACGAGTTCCGCGACCACGAGATAGGTCCAGGCCCAGCCCATGGTGATGCGCAGCGTATCGATGATGCCGGGCTTGGCCGCCGGCAGAATGACATGCGTCAGCACGTCGCGCCGGGAGGAGCCCAGTGTATAGGACGCGTTGAGCATATCCTCCGGCACCGCGCGCACACCGTCCATGATCATGACCAGCTGCTGGAAGAAGGTGCCGAAGATGATGATGGCGACGCGCTGCGACAGGCCGAGGCCAATCCACAGAATGAACAGCGGCACGAAGGCCGTGACCGGCAGGTAGCGAATGAAATTGACCAGCGGCTCCAGCGCCGCCTGAACGATGCGGAAGGTGCCCATCAGCAGGCCGAGCGGCACGGCGACGACGGAGGAGATGATGAAGCCGAGCAGGATGACCTCGATCGAGGACCACATATTCGGCCAGATCGTCCCGTCCGACACCATCGAAATGCCGCGCTCGATCACGGCTGAGGGTGACGGCAGGAAAATGTCCGGCATGACGCCGCCATAGGTCAGCAGCGACCAGACGCCGAGGACGATGGCCCAGACGACCAGGCCGGCAATTAGCGCGGCGCGGGCCGAGATGGGCGCGCGTGGTGTCAGCGCACGATCGACGAAGCCACGGCGGCGCTTCGGCCGCGACGGTGTCACGCTGGCCGCGCCAGGGAGGGAGGCAGCGCCCGAACCGCCATCGGCGGGCGCGAAGGTTTTATCGAATCTCATGAACCATCCCACGCAAGAACCGTTCCAACCCGCAGCGGCAGGCTGGCGCACCGCGCCATAAAGGATGCTAAAAACTTGCCATGACAAACACTATCGAAACCTTGAGCGCACTCGTCGGCTTTCCGACCTTGGCCGGCGGTCCGAACCTGGACCTGATGGGCTGGTTGCAACAGCGCCTCTCTGACTTAGGCGCTCACGTTCGCGTTATGCCCGGAACCGATGCGAACCGGATCAACCTTTGGGCAAAACTCGGGCCGGACGGACCGGACGGCATCCTGCTCTCGGCGCATGAGGATGTCGTGCCGGTCGCGGGACAAGCCTGGACCACCGACCCGTTCCGGTTGAGGGAGGGTGACGGCAAGCTGTTCGGGCGCGGTTCCGTCGATATGAAGGGCTTCCTGGCTTGCATGGTGACGGCGGCCGAAACCGCCAGCCGGTTGACGCTGCGGCGTCCGCTGCATCTGGCCATTTCCCATGACGAGGAAATCGGCTGCGTCGGCGTCCGCCCGATGCTGCAGGCCATGGCGGCCGAAGGGTTCCGGGCGCGCGCCTGTATCGTCGGCGAACCGACCGGCCTTGTCATCGCGACCGGGCATAAGGGCAAGGTCGCTGTGCGCGTCACCTGCCAGGGACAGGCCGCGCATTCCGCCAATCCGGGTCTCGGCGTCAATGCCATCGGCATGGCGGCGGCGATGGTGGCCGAGGTCGAGGCGGTGGCGGCCTGGCTTGCCGAACAAGGCGTGCGGGACAAGGCCTATGCCGTGCCGCACGGGACCGCGCAGGTCGGCACCATCAGCGGCGGCACCGCGCTCAACATCGTGCCGGCGGAGGCGAGCCTGGCGTTCGAAATCCGCTTTCCGGCCGGCGAGGATTACGAAGCGCTGCTGATCCGTCTGCGCGACCGCGCAGCTGCCATTGCCGCCGCACGCGGCGGTGCGATCAGCATCGCGGTCACCAATGCCTATCCGGGCCTGGCCGAGCCCGAAACCTCACCCGCCGTCGCACTCGCGACCTTGGCCGGCGGTTCGACCCATTTCACGAAACTCGATTTCGGCACGGAAGCCGGCTTGTTCCGCGACATGCTCGGTCTGCCGAGCGTGGTCTGCGGGCCCGGCTCCATCGACCGCGCCCATAAGCCGGACGAGTTCATCACGCGGGATGAACTCGCGGCCGGCGATGCGTTTCTGACGCGCGTGGTGGAAAGTCTGGTTTAGGACTTCAGAACATAGGTGCGGATGGCATCCGCCCAGCCCGGGCCGTCATTGTCGCCGGTCACCACCATCGACGCTGCCTTCACGCTCTCGGCCGCATTGCCCATGGCGATGGAAAGGCCTGCGATCTTCAGCATCGGCACATCGACATTCATGTCGCCCAGGCAAGCCATCTCCTCCGGCGTCACGCCCGCGATCCTGGCGAGGGCCAGCGCCGCATGGCCCTTGTTCGCGTCCATATGGGTGACATCGCAATAATAGGGCGAGGATCGGTTGACCGAGGCCTGGCCGTGCAGATTGGCCTGCAATTCCTCCTCCACCCGGCCGACGAGATCGAAATCCTTCGACGAGGACATGATCTTGTTGGTGTTCGACAGGTAAGGGCTGAAATCCTCGACGACGGTGAAGGTATTGCGCGTCACCTCGGCCTCATGCGCGACATAGGGGCCATTGGCGCTTTTCACATACCAGCCGTTGCCGGCGAAAACCCAGACATCCAGCCCGGCGGCCGTCATGTGGTCCACCGCCACGCGGGCGGCGTCCTCCGGGATCGCCAGCTCATCCAGAATGGTCTTGTTGTCGGCGGCGACGATCTGGCCGCCATTGAAACCGGCATGGGGCGTCGTGATGCCCAGCGGCTCCAGATACATTTCCATGCCGCGCGGCGGCCGGGAGGAGGCGAGGCAAAGCACGATGCCTGCGGCCTTCAGCTCCTGCGCGGCCTTGATGGTTTCCGGATGCAAGGTCTTGTCCTTGCGGACCAGCGTGCCGTCGACATCCGTGACGACGAGGCGGATGGGTTTGGAGAGAGTAATGTCGGTCATGCTGGCCTCCGGGGGAAAGATCGCGACAAAGAGAGAGGCTTGCGGCCGCAGGGTCAAGGCGGGCAGGAATGACATATGACATTCTCCATCGCTGCCCGCTGTGCGACGACCGGCCGCTTCGCGGTCGCCGTCGCCTCCTCCTCCCCCGCCGTCGCCGCCCGCTGCGCCTATGCCCGCGCCGGCGTGGGTGCCGCGACCACGCAGAACATCACCGACCCGAGGCTTGGACCGAAAGCGCTGGACCTTATGGCGCTTGGCGCCGACGCGGCCGCGGCCCGCGCGGTTCTGGTCGCGGTGACGCCCCATATCGATCACCGTCAGCTGACCATGATCGATGCCCAAGGCCGCACCGCCGTCTTCTCGGGTAGCGGCACGCTCGGCACCCACGGAGAGGCCGAGGGACAGGATGTCGTTTCGGCGGGCAATCTGCTCGCCAATCCCGACGTGCCGCAGGCGATCGTCGCGGCTTTCGAGGCGAGCGCAGGCCAGGACCTGGGCGACCGTATCATCGCCGCCATGGCGGCCGGATTGGCAGCCGGTGGCGAGGCCGGGCCGATCTTTTCCGCCGGCATGCAGATGGTGGGCGAGGTTTCCTGGCCGATTGCCGATCTGCGGGTCGACTGGCATGAGACGCCGATCGCCGAACTCGGCCGGCTCTGGAATATCTACAAGCCGCAGATGGAGGCCTACGTCACCAGGGCGCTGAACCCGGTGGCGGCGCCGTCCTACGGCGTTCCCGGCGACGAATAACGCCGCAGCGTTTGGCAGCCTCCCGTCCGCTCAGGCTTTATTTCCGCGCGGATGGGCCAAACTCTGCGGCATAGGAAAGACCTCTTGTGTCAGGAGACGGCTGCCCATGCCCGATAGTCAGAGCGACGTTTACCGGCCCGCCCTCATCGAAGATTACGGGATGATCGGCGATTGCCGGACCTGCGCGCTCGTCAGCCGGGACGGGTCCATCGATTGGCTTTGCCTGCCGCGTTTCGACAGTGCCGCCTGCATGGCCGCTCTTCTCGGAACCGCCGAGCACGGGCGTTGGCGCCTGGGTGCTGCGACCGATGACGCGCGGGTCAGCCGCGCCTACCGTGACGGCAGCGTCGTCATCGACACCATCATCGAAACCGAGACCGGCCGCGCCAGGGTGACGGATTTCATGCCGGTCGGCGCCAGCGAAACCGCCATCATCCGCATCGTCGAAGGGCTGACAGGTGAGGTCGATATGGCGCTCGATCTTACGCTCCGCTTCGATTACGGCAGCACCATCCCCTGGGTCATCGGATTGGAAGATCAAAGCGGGTTGCAGGCGATCTGCGGACCGGATCGCATCACGCTCTTTTCCTCGATCCCGCTGATCAGCGAACACATGGTGACGGAGGCGCGCTTCAAGGTGACGCCGGGCGAGCGGCAGAGCTTCTGCCTGGTCCATAACGCCTCGCATCTCAATCTGCCCGAACTGCCGGACGCCGATCAGTTGCTGGCGGATACCGTTCTGTTCTGGGAGGATTGGTCCAAGGTCTCGACCTATGACGGCGAATGGACGGAAGAAGTCCGCCGCTCCCTGATCGTGCTGAAGGCGCTGACCTATGCGCCGACCGGCGGTATCGTGGCGGCGGCAACAACCTCCCTGCCCGAACAGCTGGGTGGCCCGCGCAACTGGGATTATCGCTATTGCTGGCTGCGCGATGCGACGCTGACCCTGGGGTCCCTGCTCCGCGCCGGCTACCGCACGGAAGCGCGGGACTGGCGGGACTGGCTGATGCGCGCCGCCGCCGGCATGCCGGACCAGATCCAGATCATGTACGGCATCGCCGGTGAGCGGCGCTTGGACGAATGGGAAGTGCCCTGGCTGCCAGGTTATGAGAATTCGGCCCCCGTCCGCGTCGGCAACGCCGCCTCCGGCCAATTGCAGCTGGATGTCTTCGGCGAGGTGATGTCGGTGCTCTCCGCCGGTCGGCGGCTTGGCCTGGCGGACACGCCGGACGGTTGGGGCCTGCAATGCGCGCTGACCGACCATATCTGCGATATCTGGCGCCAGAATGACGACAGCCTGTGGGAAGTGCGCAGCGGCCGCCAGCCCTTCACCTTCTCCAAGATCATGTGCTGGGTGGCGCTCGACCGCTCCGTCCGCGATGTCGAGGCCCATGGTTTCACCGCACCGATCGAGCGCTGGCGGACCGAGCGCGCGGCGGTGCGGGAGGAGATCCTGACCCGCGGCTTCAACAAAAAGCTGAACAGCTTCACCCAGGTTTTTGACGGTGACGAGTTGGACGCCAGCCTATTGCTGATCCCGCATGTGCATTTCATGGATGCGCATGATCCGCGCATGATCGGCACGGTCGAGGCGATCGAAAAAGGGCTCGTCGTCGATGGGCTGGTGCGCCGCTACGATACCCATGACAGCGATGACGGTCTGCCACCGGGCGAAGGCGTGTTTCTGGCCTGCAGCTTCTGGCTGGTCGATAACCTCGCCTTTCAGGGAAGGCTGGACGAGGCGACAACATTGTTCCGTCGGCTGGTCGGCCTCGCCAACGATCTCGGCCTGATCGCCGAGGAATATGCCCCCGATCTGAAGCGCCAGATGGGGAATTTCCCGCAGGCCTTCACCCATGTGGCACTCGTCAATACCGCCTTCACCATCGCCGATGCGCATAAGGGCCAGCGCGGCGCGCGGCAGATGGGCGAATGATCAGGCGGCCGATGGTGTCGGGCGCGGCCGCCTGAGCCGCGCGCCGAGGCCCAGCATCATGACGCCAGCGACGATCGCAGCGAAGGCCGCGAGCAGAAAGATCGCGGAATAGCCGTAGAAGCCGACCAATAGGCCGGCGAGCGGTCCGGTGAGGCCGAGAGCGACGTCGAGGAAGACAGAGAAGACGCCGAGCGCCGCACCGCGGCTGGTGGCCGGCACGCGATTAAAGGCCTCCACCCCCAAAGCCGGGAAAATCAACGCGAAGCCGAAGCCGGTGACGGCAGCGCCGATGGTCGCGATCAAGGGAGAGCCCGCGAAGGTCAGCATGAAAAGACCGGCGGCCTCGACCATGAAGGAATAGAACGAGACGCGCAGCGCGCCTTCGCGGGCGATGATACCGACGAACATGAAGCGCGAGGCGATGAAGAAGACGCCAAAAGCCGTCACCGCCAGCGCCGCATCGGGCCAATGGCGGCTGGCATAGAACAGCGTAACGAATGACGCGATGGTGCCGAAGCCGATCGAACCCAAAGCCAATGCCATGCCATGCGGCAGCACGCGCCCGAAGACGCTTTTCATCGGCAGCTGCTCGCCGCGAACGCGCTTGGTGACAGGCCCCTTCATCGCAAAAGGATAAGCGATCAGCGGCACCAAGATCATGACGACGCCGATCGTCCAGAAGGCGAACAGATTTTCGATGACGATGCCGAGCGGAGCGCCGAGGGCGATGGCGCCGTAGGTCGCGACCCCGTTCCAGGAAATGACCTTGGCGCTATGCGCGGGTGAGGTGCGGCCGATGGCCCAGGCGATGGACCCGGTCGCAACGCCGCTTTCCCCCGCACCCAGGAACAGCCGGCCGATCAGGATCAGCGTCAGGCTGACGGCCTGATGATGGTACAGGGCTCCGCCGATCAGCGTCATCACTCCGGACCCGGCGCAGCAAAGCAGGCCGAACAGCACCATCTGCTTCGGGCCCACCGTATCGGTCATGCGGCCGACCGGTGCGCGGGTGATGAAGGTCGCCAGATACTGCACGCTGACGGACAGGCCCGCGAGCACGGAACTATAGGCGAGCGTGTTGTGGACGAAGACCGGTAGCGCCGCGAGTGGCAGGCCGACGACGAGATAGCCGACGAAGGTGAAGACGACGGTCGCCAGTATCTGCCGCAAGGCGGCACGACCGGATCCTCGCGGTGTCGGGACGGGCGTTGGTGCAGTCACAGTCATTCAGTCGCTCGCGGAAGGCATGGGACGGGAAGGACTTCCTTATAGCGTAGTCACTTCGCAACGATGAATGACCAAGGTCGGGACCATGGCGTGCAATAGGGAGATAACACAAAAGATTGCGCAACCAGACACAAGCCTCACGCCCGGCATCTGGCTATTGCGCCCAATCGCCCTAAGGTCGGGCGCATGTCCCAGTCCCCTGCTCTTCCGGCTCATCGCCGTCCTTTCGGCGCCCGCTATGCCTTCGTGGTCGTGGGTGTGATCTTTGTCTGCCTGCTCGTCTCCGCCGGCGTTCGCGGTGCGCCGGGCGTGCTGATCATCCCTTGGCAGAATAGTTTCGGCTGGAGCCGTGCGACCGTCAGCCTGGCGGCGGCCATCGGCATTCTTCTCTATGGGCTTTGCGGTCCCTTCGCGGCTGCCTTTATCCAGCGCTACGGCGTCCGGCATGTGACGATGCTGGCCTTCGGCCTGCTGGCCCTCTCGACCTTCGCCAGCAGCTTCATGCGCGCACCCTGGCAATTGATGCTGACCTGGGGCGTGCTCTCCGGCATGGCGACCGGCTGCGTCGCCAATGTTCTGGGCGCGATTGTCGCGACCCGCTGGTTCACTGCCCGTCGCGGACTGGTCATGGGCATCCTCACCGCCAGCACGGCGACGGGCACGCTGATCTTCACGCCGGTCCTTTCGACGATCGCCATTTCGGACGGCTGGCGGCCGGTTGTGCTGATCATCGCCGCCGCTGCCGCGCTGATGATCCCGCTGATCGGTTTTCTGATCCCGGAGCGTCCGTCCTCCATCGGTCTGCTGCCCTGGGGCGCCAAGCCGGGAACGGTTCCGGCCGTCGCCCCCGTGGGCTCGCTCTTCGCGCAGGCGTTCGGCGGCCTGATGCTGGGCGCGAAAAGCCGCACCTTCTGGCTGCTGTTTGCCAGTTTCTATATCTGCGGCTTCACGACCAACGGCCTGGTGGGCGTGCATATGATCGCGCTTTGCGCCGATCACGGCATTCCGGAAACCCGCGCCGCCGGTCTGCTCGCCATGATGGGTTTCTTCGATCTTATCGGCACGACGCTATCGGGCTGGCTGACCGACCGCTTCGACAGCCGCAAGCTGCTGTTCATGTATTACGCGCTGCGCGGCCTGGCCCTGATCTACCTGCCCTATTCGGGTTTCGGCCTGTACGGCCTCGCAGCCTTCGGCGTCTTCTTCGGGCTCGACTGGATCGCGACCGTGCCGCCGACGGTGCGCCTGGCGACGGAGACCTTCGGCGATCATCGCATGCCCGTTATCTTCGGCTGGATCGTCGCCGGCCATCAGCTGGGGGCCGCGAGTGCCGCCTTCATCGCCGGCCTCAGCCGGTCGCTGGAAGGGTCTTACCTGCCTGCCTTCCTGTTCGCCGGCATGCTGGGCGTCGTCGCGGCCTTCCTGTCCATCTTCATCGGCAATGCCGATCGCCGCGCCGCCGAACGGCTGGCTTGATGGTCAGCCAGAGACGTCTTCGGACGTCTTCTGCTCCAGCGGCAGCGCCGCAAGCCTGAAGCCGAGGGCGCCTGCAACCCCAAGCAGCGTCGTCAGCCGCGGATCCCCATCGTCGCTCAGGGACTTATACAGTCCCTCGCGACTGACCCCGGCTTTACGCGCGACATCGCTCATGCCGCGGGATCGGGCAATGAGGCCCAGCGCATGCCCGACATAGGTCGCTTCTCCTGAAGCAAAAGCATCGTTCAGCAAAGCAAGCCGCGCTTCCGGCGTATCAAGATACTTCGCCAGATCAAGGGGTTCGGTCTTTACCATTGCGCTCGCCTAATTTTCCAAACTGGCCGCCAATCGCCGCGCCCACTTGATGTCACGATCCTGATTGCGCTTATCGCCACCACACAGAAGAACGATCAAAGTCCGACCACGCTGGACGAAATAGACGCGATAGCCTGGTCCGTAATCGACGCGTAGCTCTGAGACACCGTCACCAACCGGCCGCACATCTCCGAACAATCCGGCTTCCAGCCGAGCGAGCCTGACGATGATGCGGCGAAGCGCTTCCTGGTCCGTCAGGCGGTCAAGCCAATCTGCAAATTCGCGGGTGCGTCGCAGTTCCATTTTGTTATCTATACTTCACAGACCTATCTGTAAACTATAGGCGACAAATCGTTCCTTATCCGCAAACAAAAAAGGGGAGCGGTTGCCCGCTCCCCCCTTTCCCAATCAAACGCTGAAAGCAACGAGGCTTTAGCCCTGCTGCTCCTGCAGACCCGGAAGGGACTGCTGCATCTGCGGCATCATGCGGTCGGTCATGTTGTGGATGATCCACAGCGAACCACCGATGACGATGAGAACGACAATCCCCGCGAAAGCGAAGGCCGTGATGTTCCAGCGCTGCTCGGACGAGAAGTTGAGGTGCAGGAAGTAATAGAGATGCACGAACACCTGCACGATGGCGAGGATCACGATGGTTGTGACCGTCGCGCCCGGCGACATCGCATGGCTCATCACCGCCCAGAAGGCAGCCGCCGTCAGAATGACGGAGAGAACGAAGCCGATAGCATAGGATGTGTAGCTGCCGTGCGAAGCGCCGGCAGCATCGACATGACCATGGCTATGGCCGTGTGCGCTGTGGTCCATATTTATATGACCCCCATCAGATAGACGACCGTGAAGACGCAGATCCAGACGATGTCCAGAAAGTGCCAGAACAGGCTGAGGCAGGTCAGGCGGCTCATATAGGTCGTGTTGAGCGGCTTGCCCATCACACCCATCTGGAACATCAGCGTCGCCATCCACAGCAGGCCGGCCGTCACGTGGCAACCATGGGTCGCGACGAGCAGGAAGAAGGACGACAGGAAGGCGCTACGCTCAGGCCCGTTGCCGTCGGCGACGAGATGCATGAATTCCTTCACTTCGAACCCGATAAAGCCGAGGCCGAACAGGAAGGTGATGCCAAGCCAAAGCATGACCTGCGACTTGTTGTTGCGATGCGCCGCCAGCATGGCGAAACCGTAGGTCACCGAGCTGAAGAGCAGGCAGGCGGTTTCGATGATGACGCCGTTAAGCTCGAAGATATCCTTGCCCGTCGGCCCGCCGGCATAGGAATGCCGGTTGACCGCCACGCCCGCAAAGGCGGTGGCGAACAGGATGCAGTCGGTCATCAGGTAGAGCCAGAAGCCGAAGACCTTATTGGCCAGCTGTTCCTGGGCGTGATCGTGGTGGTGGTCGTGGCCGCCGTGGGCGGCGACCGCATCAGTCGGCATGCTGCTTCTCCGTCTCGAGCGAGGCGACCTTCAGGAAATGCGCTTTTTCGATGCGCGCGACCTCTTCACCCGGCACGTAGTAGTCGATGTCGTCATTACAGGTACGAATGATCAGCGTGAGGATGATGCCGACGACGCTGAGGATGGCGAGCCACCAGATATACCAGATCATCGCGAAGCCCATGATTCCGGCGAAGACGGCGATGATGAAGCCGGCCCCCGTATTCTTAGGCATGTGGATGTCTTCGTAGTGGTCACGGGCCTGACGCTCGATCGTGCCGCGCTGCTTCGCATCCCACAGCGGTTCGGCATCGGCGACCGTCGGCGTGGTGGCGAAGTTGTAGAAGGGCGGCGGGGATGAGATCGCCCATTCCAGCGTGCGGCCGCCCCAGATGTCGCCGGTCACGTCCTGCAGCTTGGCGCGGTCACGGATCGAGACCACGATCTGCAGAATGGAGCAGACGATACCGCAGAAGATCAGGACGGCACCCAGCAGGGCGACCCACATATAGGGGACCCAGGCAGGGTTGTCGTAGTGCTCCATACGGCGCGTGGCGCCCATGAAGCCCAGCGCATAGAGCGGCACGAAGGCGACATAGAAGCCGACCAGCCAGAACCAGAAGGAGCGCGTGCCCCACTTGGCTTCCAGCTTGAAGCCGAACATTTTCGGGAACCAGTAGTTCAGTCCGGCGAAGCAGCCGAAGACCACGCCGCCGATGATCACGTTATGGAAATGCGCGATCAGGAACAGGCTGTTGTGGACGATGAAGTCGATACCCGGCACGGCCATCATGACGCCGGTCATGCCACCGATGGTGAAGGTCACCATGAAGCCCACGGTCCAGAGCATCGCGGGCTCGTATCGCACGCGGCCGCCATACATGGTGAAAAGCCAGTTGAAGATCTTCACGCCCGTCGGGATGGCGATGACCATCGTCGAGATGCCGAAGAAGGCATTCACATCCGCACCGGAACCCATGGTGAAGAAGTGATGCAGCCAGACGACGAAGGAGAGGACGGTAATCGAGACGGTCGCCCAGACCATCGAGGTATAGGCAAACAGCCGCTTGCTGGAATAGGTCGAGACGACTTCGGAGAAGACGCCGAAGACCGGCAGGATGAGAATATAAACCTCCGGATGCCCCCAGGCCCAGATGAGGTTCACATACATCATCTGGTTGCCGCCACCGTCATTGGTGAAGAAGTGGAAGTCCAGATAACGGTCGAGCGTCAGCATGCCGATGGTCGCGGTCAGCACCGGGAAGGCGGCCATGATGAGGATGGAGGTGCAAAGGATCGTCCAGACGAAGACCGGCATGCGCATGAAGGTCATGCCCGGCGCCCGCATCTTGATTATCGTGACGAAGAAGTTCACGCCCGTCAGCAGGGTGCCGATACCGGAAATCTGCAGCGACCAGATCCAGTAATCGATGCCGCTGCCGGGGCTGTATTTCAGCTCGGAGAGCGGCGGATAGGCGAGCCAGCCGGCCTGACCGAACTCACCGATCGCAAGCGACAGATTGACCAGCGCCATGCCGACGAAGGTCAGCCAGAAGCTGATCGAGTTCAGGAAGGGGAAGGCCACGTCGCGCGCGCCGATCTGCAAGGGCACGGCCACGTTCATGAACCCGATGACGAAGGGCATCGCCACGAAGAAGATCATGATGACGCCGTGCGCCGAGAAGATCTGGTCGTAATGTTCCGGCGGCAGATAGCCGTGGCTGGCGCCATGAGAGAAAGCCAGCTGCGTGCGCATCATGATCGCATCGGCGAAGCCGCGGAGCAGCATCACCAGCGCCATCAGGATGTACATGATGCCGATCTTCTTGTGGTCGATCGTGGTGATCCACTCTTTCCACAAATAGACCCAAAGATTGTAACGGGCGATGAAGCCCAGCACGATGAGCACGACGATGCCCATCAGGCCGACCGCGCCCATTTCAATAGGATTATCCAGCGGGATCGCCGCCCAGGTTAGTCTTCCGAGCATGTCACTGCACCTTCATCTCGCTGAGCATCACATCCCGCTCATGCCGTTCGAGCCGCCCGTCGTCTTCGCGGAGGCCTGGTCGCCATTGCCCTTCATGGTCTTCATCGACGGGGGCGAGCCAACGAAGGACGCGATTTGCTCGCCAAAAATATCGCCGTTCACTGTGCCGTAATAGGACACGGGAACGTTTTCAGAGGCTTTGGACAGAAGCGCAAAGCTTTGCGTGTCAAGCACCTGGCTGGAACCGCGGACCTTCTGCACCCAGGCGTCAAACCCGGCCTTGTCCGTCGCGATGGCCTTGAACGTCATGCCCGAGAAGCCGTTGCCGCTGAAATTCGCCGAAAGGCCCTGGTAGATGCCGGCATGGTCGGCCGACAGATGCACTTCAGTCTGCATTCCGCCCATCGCATAAATCTGCGTGCCGAGCTGCGGGATGAAGAAAGCGTTCATCACGGTGCCGGAGGTGATGCGGAAGTCGACAGACGCACCGACCGGCATCGCCAGCTCGTTCACGCTCGCGATATGCAGCTGAGGATAGACGAACAGCCACTTCCAATCGAGGGCGATGACGTCAACCTCGATCGGCTTCTCGCCATTTTGAGCGACAAGCGGCTTGTAGGGGTCCAGCGCGTGGGTGGTTTTCCAGGTCAGAATGCCGAGTGCGAGCACGATCAGGCAGGGGACGACCCAGACGATGATTTCGATCGTCGTCGAGTGATGGAAGTCCGGACGATAGACGGCCTTCTTGTTGCTGGCGCGAAAGTGCCAGGCAAAGACAAGGGTCAGCACGATGACCGGCACAACGACGATCAGCATGAGAATAACGGCGGTGAAGACCAGGCTCTTCTCAGCCCGGCCGATCGGCCCCTGCGGGTCCATGATGGCCCAGTTGCTACAGCCGGACAGAAGCAGCAGGGGGAGGAGAAGCAACGGTTTCCGCCGCGCTACCTGCCTGAAAAACTCTCTCATCGCGTATCTCTTGCCATTTCGATCATTTTTGAAATCTTCGAACCCGTTGAAAGCCGGTCTAGGCAGGTCGTCAAGCGTCAGCTCGATCGCGACATCGCTCTGGCGGCATGGGAGGAATGCGTCGACCGCCCCTGTCTGTTACGAAACCTAAGATCGCCGCGGTCGCCCGAACATGGAGGATCGTCAATCTCCGGGATAACTTCTCGGTAGGTGTCTTTTAGAAACGCGGCTGTCAACAAAGATCATCATGACAACCGAGCGGCACGACGGTTTCAGGACCTCCGCCAAACCGGATAGAGACGGTCTGGCTTGCCAAAAACGCAAAGCTGCGTTTGCCATGTTACGCCGCTTAGGCAGCCGAGTCTTTGATCCAGGGCATTGATCGCCGCAGCCAGGCTCTCATCCGTGTAAGATCGCGCTCGCCGGTCGCGGTCTTGCCCGCCCGGCCAAAACACGGTGCGGAGGAAGCTATGAAGGTTCAAACCTATCTTTTCTTCGAAGGTCGCTGCGAGGAGGCGCTGGCATTCTACCGGCAGACGCTCGCCGCCGAGATCGGCCCGCTGATGCGCTTTCGGGACAACCCTGACGACCCCGATCATACCATGTTTCCGCCCGGCGCGGGCGAGATGGTGATGCATGCCGAGATGACGATCGGCGAGACGACGGTCTTTCTGTCGGATGGACGCTGCGGCGGCAGTCCGAACTTCACCGGCATGTGCCTGACCTTGGTTCTTAAAAAGCCGGAGGAAGCGGAAACGCTGTTCCGGGCCTTGGCCGAGACCGGGCAGGTGCGCATGCCGCTGCGTCCGACCTTCTTTTCGCCCGCCTTCGGCATGGTCGCCGATAAATTCGGCCTCGGCTGGATGATCTATACGGAGCAGGCGCGGCCAGCCTGACGCCGCGCTGGTTCAGTCGGCCAGCAAAGCGCCCGTCGTGACGAGGCTGACCATCGGCGCGAAACCGGAGAGGATCGCGCAGGCTTGGTCATGCCCGTCCGGCGTGCCGCCGGCACAGGCATCGGTGACGACACGAACGAAGCGCCCGGCGTCGACCGCGCCGAGGACAGTGCCCAGCACGCAGCATTCCGTCGCGACCCCGCAGACCGCGACGCGGCTGTCGGGCCCGACCAGCTGCGCCATCCGTGCGTCCCATTTGCTGAAGGTCTCGCGCGTTTCGACCAGAGCCCCCTCACCCACCGGCAGCGCCAGATCCCAGATGGCGTCGTCCTCGGCGCGCAGTACCGAGGGGAAAGCCGCAAAATAGGGAATCCAGGCACCGGTCGGCGGCATCGGCGCCACGTAACGGGTCAGGATGACGCGGCCGCGATAGGCTTCGACCAGCCGCATCACCTGCGGCAGCGCCCGATAGAAATCCGGCGAAGCCCAGGGGCTGGGCGCATCGGCGAAAACCCGCTGCATATCGATCACCAGCAACCATTCATCACCCGGAACCGGCATGCCACCCCCTATCGCGCGTAAGCCAAGCCGATAGGGCTGGCACCGTTACGCGTCCAGCGCAAAGACTCCGCAGTTTCACAGCACAAACGCTGGACCCGCCGCCTGCGGCGCGGCAGAAAGGTCGTTACACTTCGGAAGCGTCACCAGGCGGCATGGCGAGACGAAACCCTAAGCTCGCGCGCGGCAAACGTCCGCTGCCGTTTCGCATCTGGCTGGGCCGGCTGCTCGGCTCCCCCATCCGCAATCTCGTGCTCGGCGGGCTGTTCGTCTTCATCATCTGCGTCGCCGCGACCTGCGGCTATCTGGCCGCCGGATGGAGCCTGAGCGACGCCCTCTACATGGTCGTCATCACCATCTATACGGTCGGTTATGACGAGGTGCGGACGATCAGCACGCCCTTCCTGCGCGCCAATACGATGATGCTGATTGTCCTCGGCTGCACGGGCATGATCTTCCTCACCGGTGCCTTGGTGCAGTTCATCACCATCACCCAGTTCCAGCAGCTTTTCGGCACGAGGCGCATGAAGCACGACATCGACCAACTCGACGGGCATGTCATCGTCTGCGGCTTCGGCCGCATCGGCTATACCCTGGCGCAGGAGCTATCGGCCGGGCAGATGCCCTTCATCATATTGGAACGGAGCGAGCGCCGCTTCGCGGAAATCCGCGACCTCGGCTATCTCTGCCTTCAGGCGGACGCGACGGATGAGCATACCTTGCAGCAGGCGGGCATCGAGCGGGCGCGCGTTCTGGCGACCGTCCTGCCGGACGATGCGGCCAATGTCTTCATCACGCTCAGCGCCCGCAGCCTCAATCCGGGTTTGGAAATCATCGCGCGCGGCGAGGTTGCCTCGACCGAGCGCAAGCTGATCCAGGCCGGCGCCAATCGCGTCGTCATGCCCGCCAATATTGGTGCCGAGCGCATGGCGCAGATGATCCTCTTTCCGGAAAGCGAGCAGTTCCTGCAAGGGAGCGAGCGTATGCGCGCCTTTCAGAACCAGCTTCTGCGCCTCGGCCTCAACGTGCTGACCCATCCCGTCGCGGCCGAGAGCCGCTGTGTCGGTCTCAGCCTCGCGCAGACGGAAAGCGCGGGCGCCGGCAGTTTCTTCATCGTGGGGCTGGAGCGGCCGGACGAACAGTCAATCAGCCGGCCGCCGCCGGATACCGTGCTTCAGGCGGGCGACGGCGTGGTGCTGGTCAGCCGCGATGGCCATGCGCAGGTCATCGCTTCGATCTTCAGCTCGCCGCACGGCACGATCTGAGCGGCAGGCGGTTCCGCCTGATGGGATAGCGCGCCCGTCAGTCGGCGGCGGTCGAGAGCCGCTGGCCGCCCGTGCGATAGGACGCAACCGCATCGGCGAAGGACAGGAAAATGCGGCGGGACACCGGTTCCGAGTCCATGTCGTATTCCGGATGCCATTGGACGCCGACGGCGAAACCCGGCGCCTGGGCGACACGAAAGGCTTCGATCGTCCCGTCCGGCGCATAGCCTTCGGCGACCAGGCCCGGCGCCAAGCGATCGACACCCTGGTTGTGCAGGGAATTCACCGCAATGTCCCGCGCCTGGGCGACGCGATGCAGCCAGCTGCCGGGTACCACGCGAATCGCATGGGCCTTGGCATGACGTATCACCGCCAGCTTCTGCATCGGCGTCGAATGATCCATACGGTCGGGCAGATCCTGCAAGCGCTGATGCAGACTGCCGCCGAGCGCGACATTCATCTCCTGAAAGCCGCGGCAGATCCCCAGAAGCGGCAAGCCCAGCGCGATGGCCGATCGCACCAGCGGCAAGGTGACCGCGTCGCGAAATTTGTCCTCAGGCGTTTCAGGCGGATGCGGCTCACCGCCATACAGCGCCGGCTCGACATTCGATGGGCTGCCGGTCAGGATAATGCCGTCCAGCCGCTCAATGAGGCATTCGATATCGGCCCGCGATCCATTGGCCGGAATCAGCACCGGAACACCGCCCACCAGCTCTCCCACCGCGCGGACATAAGTGTCCGACACCGCGTGATTGAGCATCGCGAAGCGACCGAAGGCTTTCTGGCAGCAGGATATCCCGATCAAAGACTTCATTTGAATGACAATGGGCCAGAAGTTGTCCGTGAGAAAAGTGATTCTACGGTATGGCCGAAAATGATTCTGATTATGGCAAGTCTGTATCACTCCGAATCACGCATAGGCGCGGCTCGGAGCATCAGACTAGTCTCGGCCGGGATGGCGCACCACCTAGAGCGTCTCCTGCTCGATTACGCTCACCGATACCGTTCTAGATTATTGTTTTTGCGAGCATCTTCACACAGTCAGATGATTCCATCTGGCTGTGATCTGCTCTAGACGACGGCAGCGCGGATATCATTTGCAAAGATAAGGCCGGTCCTGGCCTGGATGGAGACGATAGATGACGAATCCGCTGAAATTCGACCCCGCGCGCGAGGAAGCGATCCGCGAGCGCGCCTATCACATGTGGGAGAGTGAGGGCCGGCCCCATGGCCGTGCGGTCGAATTCTGGGAACGCGCCGCAGAACTCGTGCTCATGGAAGAAAGCGGCAATCCCGGCCAGCTACCTAACCCGATTGCCGAAGGTATCGACCCGTCCGCGCCGGTCGGCGTCGAGGAAGCCGCGATCCAGGAAAATCTGGGCGAATTTCCCGGCCAGCTGACCGATCAGGGCGATGTCGCGCCGACGCCGCGCCCGCGCAAACCCCGCGCCAAAAAGCCCAAAACGACCTGACCGATCAGGCGTCCAATCAGGACGCGTGCCAACCGTAGCGCTGCATGATCGTGGCGCGCAGCGCGCTCATCATGCTGGGGCCGCCGGCCATCTGCGTGAACAGGGCAGCCGCGCAGCCCCCCGTCAGGAAGCGCACGCCCTGCGGCACGGAGACCGCTGCAACCGACAGGCTATCCGTTCCGGCCTGCGCGCCGCGGCGCCAGGTCGCGATTGTCTCGGCGCGGACCAGATCCGGGATGACCGCCGCGAAGCAGGTCGCCGCTGCCGCCGCTGCCGCGTCATAGCCCCCGAAGTTGGGCAATTGCGGCGCGTCGATCGCAAGGGATGCCGCCGCCTCGACGAAGCTTGGCACATTCGGCAGCAGCGGATCGCGCTTGCCCGGACCATCGCAGCCTTGCGCCCCGGTCGAGAACAGCGGCGTAGCGCCGGCACCGGCGGCCGTCAGCAGTGATTGCTTGATCTTTGGCCCTGACAGGAAGGCAAGGTCGATCGCGCGACGGCGCAGCCCGTCCGCGAGGCTGGTCGCGTCGCCCATGCCGAACACGGGCACAGCCGGAACGCCGATCAGATCAAGCGCCAGCAATGCCGCGAGTTCCGGCCCGATCGGGTTTGTCGCCCCAATCCGCAACGGCCGGCGACGGCCCGGCGTGAGAGAGACCCCATGGCGGCCGACCAGAACGGCCGGGGTCAACCCGACGACAATCGGCGTCCAATGATCCGGCGCGTATTTCACGCGACTGTCGCCTTCCAGCCAGGCGAGCAGCGCCGCGCCGGGCGCGACCATCAGCGTGCTGCCGTCAGGGTCCATCCGGGCACCGAAGGCATTGCCGACCGTCACGCCATCGGGACCGCCCATGGCGTCGAAGGTCGCCGTCACGTCATGCGGCAGCGCGCCCAATAAATGCGGGGTCAGCAATTTGGTCCAGCCCGCGACATAGCCGTAGGCCGGACCGCTGCTCAGAACCGAAACCCCGTTCTCAAAGACCGCGGGTCCGGTCGCTTGGGTCCCCGCAGCCTGAACTTGGGCGAAAGCCGGCCCTGCGGCGAGGCCAAGCGGCAGAGCGGAGAGACGAAGGACGCTGCGGCGTGAATATCCGGAACGCGACATGCGGCGGACCCAGCCCGGCCGTCAGCTGTCGTATTGCAGCAGGGACGCGAAAGGCACGTCGATCAGGTCACGGCCCGACAGGAAGGACAGTTCGATCAGGGTGACAGCGGCCGGAACCTCAGCACCCAACTGGCGCAGCAGGCGAATGCCGGCGGATAAGGTACCGCCCGTGGCCAGCAGATCGTCCACCACCACCACGCGCGCGCCCGGCGGCACGGCATCGGCCTGCGCCTCGATCCGGTCGGTGCGGTATTCCAGCGTATAGTCGAGACCGACGACATTGCCCGGCAGCTTGCCTGGCTTGCGCAGCATCACGAAGCCGCAGCCGAGCTTGAGCGCGAGCGGGGCGGCAAACAGAAAGCCGCGGCTTTCCAACCCGGCCAGATAGTCCGGCTTATAGTCGCGAATGATATCCGCCATGCGGGTCATCGCTACCTGCCAGGCATCGGCATCCCGCAACAAGGTCGAGATGTCATAGAAAAGAATGCCGGGCTTCGGAAAATCCGGGATCGACCGGATATGCGTTTTGAGGTCCATGGCCGCTGTATAGCGGAGCGATCAGGGGGGGCAAAGCGCTTCAGGCGTTATTTCGTCCCAAATTGCCCTGCATAGCCGCCCCCCGGCTTGATCAGCCACCCACATAGATGCCGAAAGCAAAGGCTGCCGTATGGCTCGCCGCATTGTTGAGCGCCGGCAGATAGGGAAGATTGGCGAGGCGCTGCGCGGTCTCGGCCGGCGGCAGCGAGAAGATCGGCGCGGCCAAAAGCTTGTCGACCGCCGCCTGGTCCCCGGCACGATAGGCATATTCTAGACCGACCATGGTATCGACCACCGCCTGCGACGGCACATCGGGGCTGATGCCCAGCAACCCGCGCACCTGATTGCGTCCGTCCAGCATCTGCAGCCGGAACAGGGACGGGATAATCTGCCAGCGCGGCGATGTATTGAGCTGGCCGCCGAGATAATCGAGCGCCGCAACCGTTTCTGCCGAGAGCGCCGGATCGCCCTGCAGCTCCTTATAATGGCCGAAGCCATAGGCCACGAGATTGATCGCCCGCACATCGACATCGCCATTGGTCTGCAAGGCGGCGGGCTGCAGCACGGCGGTCGACGGAAGCGGATCGGCATACATGCATCCGCCGAGCAGGGTCATCACCGCGAAACTGGCAACAGGGGCGAAACGCTTCATGACGCATACCTTTGCAAGATTGCAACTATTACGGGCAGATTTGCCAAACGGATGCAAAGGCTAGGTGCCGCTGCGGTGACGCTCGGCCAATGCCACGTAATGCGCGCCGGTCGCCGTGAAGCGCGCCCGCTCCTCCTCACCCAGCACCCGCACGAAACGGGCCGGGCTGCCCGCCCAAAGCTCGTTCGGGCCCATCTTTTTATTGGGCGTCAGCAGCGCGCCGGCGGCCAGCACCGCGCCCGAGGCGACGACGGCACCGTCCAGCACGGTCGCGCCCATACCGACGAAACCGCCGTCTTCGACCGTGCAGGCATGAACGATGGCGCCATGCCCGACCGTTACGTCATCACCCAGAATGCACGCGAATGTGTCACGGTTCACATGCAGGATGGAGCCGTCCTGGATATTGGTGCGCGCACCGATGCGAATGACGTTCGTGTCGCCGCGCAGCACGCAATGATACCAGACGCTGGACCCTGCCCCGATCGTGACATCGCCGATCACCACGGCGGTCGGCGCCACCCAGGCGGTCGGGTCGATGCGCGGCGCCTTGCCTTCGAAACTCAGGATCGTCGCCGCCATCCGGTTCAGCCGTCCAGCCCGAGCATGAGTTTAACGTTCTGGACAGCGGCGCCCGAGGCGCCTTTGCCGAGATTGTCGAGCTGCGCGACCAGCAGCGCATGCCGCCGCTCTGGATGCGAGAATACGCGCAGCGACATACGGTTGGTGTCGTTCAACGCTTCCGGCCGCAGGCTGCCGATGGGCTCGGCCGAAACCTCGATCTCATGCGCACCAGCGTAATGGGCCGCCAGCACCTCGGTCAGCTCCGCCGCCGTCGGGCAGCGCGGCAAGGTGTCGAGATGGAGCGGGATCGAGACCAGCATGCCCTGGCGGAAATGCCCGACCGACGGCACGAAGACCGGCGGCCGACTGAGCCCCGCCTGGATTTCGATTTCCGGCACATGCTTATGGCCAAGACCCAGCGCGTAAAGCTCGAAAGCCGGGCCGCCTTCGGCCTCATGCGCCTCGATCATCGTGCGGCCACCGCCGGAATAGCCGCTGACGGCATTGATGGTGAGCGGCGTATGGGGCGCGATCTTGCCGGCCTCGACCAGCGGGCGCAGCAGCGCGATGGCGCCGGTCGAATAGCAGCCGGGGTTGGAGACATGGGTCGCCGCGCGAATCCGATCGGCCTGGCCGGCGGTCAGTTCGGGGAAGCCGAAAGCCCAGTCCGGGTCGACGCGATAGGCCGTGCTGGCGTCCAGCACGCGCGGCGCATCGGGGCCGAGGGCAGCAGCCAGCGCCACCGCTTCGCGGGACGCAGCATCGGGCAGGCAAAGAATGATGAGATCGGCTTCCGCCATCCGCTTCTGACGCTCGGCCGGATTTTTCCGGTCGGCATCGGGGATGCTGAGCAGCCTGACTTCGGGGAGGCCGGACAGGCGCTGGCGAATGCCAAGCCCCGTGGTTCCAGCCTCGCCGTCGATAAAGATTGTCGGCACCACACTCTCCTGGATGACCATCGGCCCCGGGAGAGGTGGCACCGACGGGTAGATCAACGCTTGCTGAACTGGAAGCTACGGCGGGCCTTGGCCTTACCATACTTCTTACGTTCAACCGTGCGACTATCACGCGTCAAGAAGCCGGCAACCTTGAGGATGCCGCGCAGCTCGGGCTCGTAATAGGTCAGCGCGCGGCTGATGCCGTGACGGACCGCGCCAGCCTGGCCGGACAGACCGCCGCCCTTGACCGTGCAGATGACGTCGAACTGGTTATAGCGGTCGGCCACCAGGAAGGGCTGCGTGATCAGCATGCGCAGCACGGGGCGTGCGAAATAGGTCGCCGCCTTCTTGCCGTTGATGGAAATCTCGCCCTTGCCGGGCTTGATCCAAACGCGGGCAGTGGATTCCTTGCGGCGGCCGGTCGCGTAGGAGCGGCCGAATTCGTCGCGCTTCGGCTCAACGCGCGTGACCAGGGCCTCGGCGCTGGTTGCGATCGGAGCGTCGGCGAGATCAGCGAGCGTGCGGGTCTGGGTCTCTGACATGATCAGGCCCTCCGATTCTTGGAGTTGAGGGCACCGACATCCAGCACGGTCGGCTGCTGGCCGGCATGCGGATGGACATCATCGGCGTAGACATAAAGGTGACGCATCTGCTGGCGCTGCAGCGGGCCGCGCGTGATCATGCGCTCAACCGCCTTTTCGACCACCCGCTCGGGATGGGCGGATGCCAGACGCTGGCCGACGGTACGGCCTTTGATGCCGCCCGCATAACCGGTGTGATAGTAGAAGACGGACTGCTCAGCCTTCTTGCCCGTGACCTGCACCTTGCGCGCATTCACAATGATGACGTGGTCGCCGCAATCGACATGCGGGGTGAACTGGGGCTTGTGCTTACCGCGCAGACGGTTGGCAACAACGACCGCCAAGCGGCCGAGAACCAGACCTTCCGCGTCGATGATCACCCAGTTCTTGCGAGCCTCAGTGGGCTTCAGCGAGAGGGTTGTCTTCATCCGAACTCGGTTCCTTTTAGAGTGCGCGGCTTATGGCCGCTTCCCCTTGGTCGGTCAAGGCTTTTGCCTTGTGGTATTATAATACCGCATTTGATTTCGCGCAGTGCGAAGCCCTGCCCTCGCCATCATCGCAGAGCGCAAAACCTCAAGTATGGGACTGAAAAGATTGGGAAGGGGAAATGCAAATAAGCAGGGATTAACCTCGGCCAATCCCTGCTTATTCCGGCTGATCTTTGCCAACCGAGCATGACTGGTTTGAAAAACCAGCCCGCCAGACGTCTCCCTAAACTTGGCCGCCGAAATTGGTCCTCGAGAGACATCTCGGCTCAGTCAGTGTGGCTAAATTGTTGCAATTGGGCAAGTCTATTCCCAGGCTTCGCTCCTGCCTGCGCTTGGCGAGGCTGCCGCCTATGACTACAAAAATCGGAAGAACCGTTTCATGCCCAGCCATCTCCCCGTCGCGACCTCCGCGGATGTAACAAATGCTACAATCCGCGAGGTTCTGACTCGCTATAAACGCGTGGCTTTGGTCGGCGCTTCGGCGAAAGCAGAGCGTCCGTCGCATGGCGTCATGGGCTTTTTGCTGCGCCACGGATTCGCGGTGACGCCGGTCAACCCGGGAATCGCCGGGCAGACCATTCACGGCCAAACCGTGGTCGCCAGCCTGGATGACGCCGCCCCGCTCGAAATCGTCGATATCTTCCGCGCCGCCGACCAGGTCGGGCCCGTGGTCGCGGACGCGATCCGCCTGGGGGCGAAGGTGATCTGGATGCAGCTCGGCGTGGTCAATCAGGACGCCGCCGCGGCCGCGCGCGCGGCCGGGCTGACCGTCGTCATTGATCGCTGCCCGGCGATCGAATGGCCGCGTCTGGGACTGAGTGCCGCGCAGTCCTCGGCCGATTAAGTGCCAGCTGAACCACAGCTGTCTTTTCGGTAAGATAACACGGGCGCGATAGACAGAACGCCCGTCCGCCACCAAATCTGCGGTCGAAACACTTTCCTGAACAGGATACCCAATGACCCCCGAGGAACGCGATATCATCTCCCGCTTCGTGCAGCGGGTGGCCGGCGCCCCAACGGCGGGCTCGGTTCCCAGCACGCAGACCTCCCTGCCCCCGGTCGATACCGATGCGGACGGCCATCTGGCCGGTCTGTTCCAGCAATATCCGGAAGCGCGCTATCGCATGACGCAATTCGCCTTCGGGCAGGAACAGGCGCTGCAGGGCGCGGCCCAGCAGCTTCAGGTGCTGCAGCAGGAAAATGCGGCGCTGCGTCAGCAGGTGCAGCAGGTCGTGGCACAGCCTGCAGGCTTCGGCGGCGGCCAACCCCAGCAGGGCGGCGGGTTTTTCAGCCGCATGTTCGGCGGCGGCCAGCCCCAGCAGGGCGGCTATCAGCAGCCCCCCTATTCCCAGCCTTATCCCAACCAGGGCTATGCCCAGCAGCAGCCGGGCTTCGGCGCCCCGCCCCCCGGCTATAACCAGGGCGGCTATAATCAGGGTTACGGCCAGCAGGGCATGATGGCCCAGCGCGGCGGTAGTGGTTTCCTGGGCTCAGCCCTGACGACCGCCGCCGGCGTCGCGGGCGGCATGCTCGCCTTCAACGCGATCGAAGGTCTGTTCACCGACAAGGGTGCGGCCGCGACCGCGGCGGGTGCCGCCGGCGATCAGTCCGGCTGGGCTTCGGTGCCGGATCAGGGCGCGGCCGATAATTCCGGCTGGGGCGGCAATGCGGCCGATAATAGCGGCTGGCAAACCATGCCGGACCAGACGACGCAGGATAACAGCGGCTGGACGGACGATTCCTCGGCCGGCGGCGACAGCAGCTGGGATGACAGCGGCGGTGGCGGCGGCAGCGACGATTGGGTGTGACCCTCGCTTAGCCGTCAGGGGGCCAGGCAACTGGCTCCCTTTTTTTGCCCAGACCTCTCATTCCGCCTATAAAACAAGCGCAAACGGGAATGGGGACAGCATGGTCGAGATCATCCACATCGGCGCCATGGAATTGCGGTTCCTGCACAGCAAACACGATACCGGTGGCATGCTCGACATGTTCGAGATGGTGCTGCACCCCAATGCGGCGATGCCCGTCGCGCATTCGCATCGCGATTGGGAGGAGACGATCTACGGCCTGTCAGGCGTCAGCCGCTGGACCCTGGACGGCACGACCCTCGACCTTCCGGCCGGCGAGAGCCTTTTCATCCCGCGCGGCATTGTCCACGGGTTCGACAATAAAAGCGGGGATGTCGCCCGCTGCCTCGTCATTCTGACCCCCGGCGCCTTGGGGCCTGATTATTTCCGAGAGGTCGCGGCCGCCATTCCGGCCGAGGGACCGCCGGACGTCGCGCGCATGCGGGAGATTATGGGCCGCTATGGTCTGATTCCGGCGCCACCGCGCCCGCGTCCCGATCAGCCGAGCGAAAATCCGGGGAACGGATAAAGCGTGATCAGCGACACGATCGCGCTGAAAGCGACGTCGACCAATACCAGCAAAGCGGCACCGCTCGGCGACAGGCCCAGCACCAGCCGCGCCGTCCACCATTCCAGCCAAAGCGCCCAGCCGTAACCGACCAGCGCCGCCGTCTCCGACAGGATCGACGGCGCATGGAGCAACAGCGGCACCGAGGTCAGCATCAGCAGCACATACTGGGCGAGATTGCTCCAGTTCCAGGCCGCGATGAAACGCGGCCACATCGCTTCCAGACCCAGCATGCGCAGCAAAGGCACAGCGATCAGCGCATAGCCGGCCCAGGAGATCGGATAGCTCAGCAGGTCCAGAATGAGAGCATGTGTGCTCTCCAGCGGTCCTGTCCCGGCCAGCCAATCCATATAGTGAAACAGCACGAAGATCGGGAAAGCGAACAGCGCGGTGATGAAGCTGCGCCGCGTGGCCGACAGGTCATTCGTGAAGGACCGGGCACCCTCGGGCCGGCCGAAGGTGAGCATGGCAATGCCGCGGGCAGAGAGCGCGATCTCCTGCGCCCAAAGGCGCAAACCCTGCTTGGCGCCGTCGCTCATCCTGGCGGCAGCGGCGACGACCCACCGGCCGCCATGGCGATCAGCTGCGGCCCCGCCACCAGCGCGATGGTCAGCATATTGATGATGACGACCAGCAGAATCGCTCGTCCCACGCTCAGCGCCAAAGCATGCCGCGCCAGAAACCAATGCAGCCAGAAGGCATAGCCCAGCAGCAGGCAGCAGAGCACGATGACGATCGGACGCAGCGGCAGACCTGCCTGAACCAGAATGCCGGCCAGAATCACCAGGGCGGCCCCCAGCACCGGAAGCACCCATTGGCACCAGTTGAAGGCGGTCGCGAATCGGTACCAGCCGGCTTCCCGCCCCCAGCGCTTGACCAGGGAGAAGGACAGCACCGGCGGCGCCAGGATGGCGACGAGAGAGGCGAGGAAGTCGGTCATGCCGTCCTGCACGCGCCCTTGCATCGCCATCAGCGCACAACCGACGAGCGGAAAAGCGATCATCGGCGCGAGGCTCGACAGGAAGGCTTCCGGTCCGCTGCCGATTTCTGTCAGGCCGCCGGCCTTGCCGCGACAGATCAGGAATATGCCGCGCAGGATATTGGCGCGCCCCGGCTTCGCGTTCATGCCCTGCCCCATCATGCCGAGAAACGCTCCAGCACCGTCGCGTAAGCGCCGGCCAGCGCGCGAAGATCCGCGACCGTCGTCTGCTCGTCCAGCTTATGCATGCTTTGCCCGACGAGGCCGAATTCGGCGACCGGACAGAGATGCGTGATGAACCGCGCGTCCGACGTGCCGCCACCGGTATCGAGTTTCGGCGTTCTGCCGAAAACCTCACCCAGAACCTCGGCCAGTTTCTCGACCTCGCCGCCCGGATCGGTCAGGAAACTCTCACCGGTGCGATGAAAGGCAATCGTCGCGCCAGGGGCGTGACGTTCAGCCTCGGCCATAATCCAAGCCTCCAGGCTCGCCGCGCTATGGGCATCGTTATAGCGGATATTGAGCTTGGCTGTGGCCCTGGCCGGAATGACATTGGTCGCCGGATTGCCGACATCGACGCTCGTGACCTGCAGCGAGGACGGCTGAAACCAGCGATTGCCCTCATCCAGCCGATGCGTCACCAGCGCCTGTAACAAGGCCAGCAACTTGTGGATGGGATTGTCCGCCAGATGCGGATAGGCCGCATGGCCTTGAACGCCCGGCACGGCGATCGCCGCACTCAAGCTGCCGCGACGACCGATTTTGATGATATCGCCCAGCGCCTCAGGGTTGGTCGGCTCGCCGACCAGGCAGAAATCCGGGACCTCGCCCTGCGCGCGCATCCAGTCGACGACGCGGACGGTGCCATCGCGCGCCGGCCCTTCCTCGTCCCCGGTGATGAGCAGCGAGACCGAGCCCCGCAGCTTGCCGGCGTCCTTGGCCTGGGCGACGCCGGCCACGAAAGCCGCGATCGCCGCCTTCATGTCGCAGGCGCCACGGCCATACAGAATGCCGTCCGCCACCACCCCGCCGAAGGGATCAAAGGTCCAGCCTTCGCCCGGCGGCACCACGTCCGTATGACCCGCGAAGCAGAAATGCGGTCCCTCGGTCCCGAGACGCGCATAGAGATTGGGCGTCTCCCCGAAGGGCAGCCGGTTGATGGTGAAGCCCAGCGCCGACAGCGCCTCCGCCAGCACATCCTGGGCGCCGGCATCGGCCGGCGTCACCGACGCGCAGCGCAGCAGAGCCTGCGCCAGCGGCAACGGATCGGTCAGGGCTTGCAGCGAGAGGTCGGGCAAACTCACGTCCGCAGAAGGTCGTTGATGGAGGTCTTCTCCCGCGTGCGCTGATCGACGCGCTTGACGATGACGGCGCAGGCGAGCGAGGGGCCCGGCGTGCCATCCGGCAGCGGCTTGCCCGGCAGCGTGCCCGGAACCACCACGGAATAAGCCGGAACGCGGCCCTGGAAAATTTCGCCACTGGCACGGTCGATGATCTTGGTCGAGGCGCCAAGGAAGACGCCCATGGAAATGACCGAGCCACGCTCGACGATGAAGCCTTCGGCGACTTCCGACCGCGCGCCGATGAAGCAATCGTCTTCGATCACGACCGGATTGGCCTGCAAGGGTTCCAGCACGCCGCCCAGACCGACGCCGCCGCTGATATGGCAGTTGCGGCCGACCTGCGCACAGGACCCGACGGTCGACCAGGTATCGATCATCGTGCCTTCGCCGACATAGGCGCCGACATTCACGAAAGACGGCATCAGCACGACGTTGCGGGCGATGAAGGCCGAACGGCGCACGATCGCGCCCGGCACGGCACGGAAACCGGCATCGGCGAAGCGATTGTCGCCCCAGCCCTCAAACTTCATCGGCACCTTGTCATAGACGGGCGCACCGCCGGCCCCTGGCACCGCGACGCTGTCCTGCAGACGGAAGGACAGCAGCACAGCCTTCTTCAGCCACTGATTGACCTGCCAGCCGCTCGCGCTCGGCTCGGCCACGCGTGCCTCGCCCGATTCCAGCAAGGCCAACGCCGCATCGACGGCATCACGGTCGGCGCCCCTCGTTTTCGACGAAATCTCGGTGCGGCGATCCCACAGGGCATCGATCAGCGGGGCCAGTTCAGGAGCGGCCAGACTCGCGCTCGTCATATCAGTCTCCATCCGGGAAGCGGCGGACCTTTAAGCCCCCGGCCGATCCTGTCAACGCAAGAGCATTGTTTCGTGGGACTGAGACCATGTGGTCAGCGCCACCCCGGCCGATCGGAAGGCATCGGCCAGGCGCGGGCTGGTCAAGGCGGCAAGCTCTGCCTCATGCTCATAGCTTGGCATAAAACGATCCAGCAGCGCGTCGCGGCCGGCCGCCGGGTGGAAATAGAGTTCCGAAAGGCCCGGCGGCAGGCGGGGAATGAGCCGTAGCAGCCGATCCTCGGTCATATGGCCGCTCCAGGCGATGCCGAAGGCATG
This sequence comes from Acidisoma cellulosilyticum, assembly GCF_020621385.1. GTDB lineage: Bacteria > Pseudomonadota > Alphaproteobacteria > Acetobacterales > Acetobacteraceae > Acidisoma > Acidisoma cellulosilyticum. Next base: position 856,087 of record NZ_JAESVA010000002.1, read on the forward strand.
GTCATTGGTCTGCAGTTTGGCCCGCCGCGCTTGCCCGCGCAGCAACTGCGTCCAGGCCAGCAGCGCCCGCGCGCCAGGACCCTGCGGAACATCAAGGGATGCCATGACACCCGCCGGCTCGGCCGGAATGCGCAGCGCGCGCAGGCCGTATTGCTGGCCGGCCGCGATCATCATCTGCCCGACGACAGGATGCAGATGCATATGCTTATGGGCATTGGCATGGTCCAGCGTCAGGCCGGTCGCGGCGAAGGTGCGGAATTGCGCCGCGATCTCCCGGCTCAACTGCGCCCGCACCCGCGCGTTGAAGGCGTAGCGCAGGCCAAGGCCGAGCTGATCCGAGGGGATGCGCCCCTCCCCGTCCAACAGCGCCGCGATCTCCCCCGGCGGCAGAACCGCCGGACCTTCGATGGCGACGATATGCAGGCCGAGCTTCAGATCCGGCATCGTCCGCGCCCGGCGCAGGGCATCGACGGCGGCGTCGCCCGCGACCATCAGGCTCGCGGTCGACAGCAGCCCATTGCGATGGGCGCGCTCGATACCCTCATTGACGGCGATGGACAGGCCGAAATCATCGGCGGAGATGATGGCGCGGCGGCGATCATCCGTCATGCGCGGCGTCATGCCGCGTACCTACCCGTGGTGGTGCCGTCAGCGGTAGACCCGCGTGACAAGCACGCGGGCGACAGCTTTGAACAAGACAGCGCCTTAGGCAGCGATCTTGTGACGCTCGCGCAGGAACTGGAAGAATTCCACGCCCTCGCGCAGACGGCGCACCAGCATCTGCCGGCTGCCCAGCATCTCCCATACGATGGAGCCGATCTTGGACCGGCGGAAGTAGAAGCGCTTGTAGAAGACTTCCACGTTATCGAAGATTTCCTGGTGCGTCAGATGCTCGTAGCTCAGCGGCGCAATCTGGATGCCGCTGTCGTCGATCAGCTCGGCGTTTTTCGCGTCCAGCCAGCCGTTTTCCAGCGCCTGCTTATAGAGTGCCGTGCCCGGATAGGGCGCGGCCAGCGAAACCTGGATGGTATGCGGATTGATACGGGTCGCGAACTGGATCGTTTCCTCGATCGTCTCCTTGGTCTCGCCGGGCAGACCGAGGATGAAGGTGCCGTGGATCTTGATGCCGAGTTCGTGGCAGTCCTTGGTGAATTGCTCGGCCGTCGTGACCAGCATGCCCTTCTTGATATTGTGCAAGATCTGCTGATTACCGCTCTCGTAGCCGACGAGCAGCAGGCGCAGGCCGTTGGCCTTCAGCACTTCCAGCGTCTTGCGCGGCACATTGGCCTTGGCATTGCAGGACCAGGTGACGCCAAGCTTGCCGAGTTCCTTGGCGATTTCCTCGGAGCGCGGCAGGTTGTCGGTGAAGGTATCGTCGTCGAAGAAGAATTCCTTAACCTGCGGGAAGTCCTTCATCGCCTGCTTGATTTCCGCCGCCACATGTTCGGGGCTGCGCACGCGGTAGCGATGGCCGCCGACCGTCTGCGGCCAAAGACAGAAGGTGCAGCGGGACTTGCAGCCGCGCCCCGTATAGATCGAAATATAGGGGTGCTGCAGATAGCCGATGAAATAGTCTTCGATCTTCAGATCGCGCTTATAGACGTCGGTCACGAAGGGCAGCTGATCCATGTCTTCCAGGATCGCGCGGTCGCGGTTGTGCTTCAACGCGCCGGTCGCGTCGCGGTAGGAGATGCCGTCGACCTCCGCCCAGTCACGACCTTCCGCGATCTCCTTGATCGTGAAGTCGAACTCGTTGCGGGCGACGAAATCGATGGCCGTGGAGGCGGCCAGGCTCTCGGTCGGCTGCACCGCGACCTTGGCGCCGACGAAGCCGATCTTCACGGCCGGATTGGCCTGCTTGATCTGCTCGGCGACCTTGACGTCGTTCTGGAAGGACGGCGTCGAGGTGTGGATGATGACGAGGTCGCGGTCCTTCACATCGGCCAGGATCGGCTCCATGCCCATGCGGGCCGGCGGTGCATCGATCAGGCGGCTGCCGGGCACGAGTGCCGCAGGCTGAGCCAGCCAAGTCGGGTACCAAAAGGATTTGATTTCCCGCCGCGCCTGGTAGCGGGAGCCCGCGCCCCCGTCGAAACCGTCGAAAGAGGGCGGCTGCAGGAACAGTGTCTTCATCATAGCTGATTGATACCCCGAGTAAGGCGGCCTGTCTTGCCGAAGCGTAGTCTACCGAAACCAAGCCAGCCAGAGCCGGCCCCGAACTGCTGGCGATCAGAAACGGCAGCCATGCTGTTGCCGCGCCAGACGACACGATTGCCAAGATAGCTGGCAACCAGAACCGACAGCGAGAAAATTTCTCGCGCAGGCAGCAGCCAGCCGGAAAAACGCCCTCGCCCGAGTTGGCGCGTCACTGCCTGAAGCAGCAAGGCGCGCAAAATCCAGACCGAGGCCGCGAAGATCACAGACCACCAGGCAAAACCGGCGGTCAGGATGGTCATCAAGCCCCAGAAGACCGGGAACTGAAGGGCGGTCGTCGCATAGGTGACCGGCTCCAGCGCGCGGATGGTGCGCGCCCAGCGCAGCTCATGCGCAAAAAGCGCGCGGATGCTGTCCTCGGAAACCGTCGTGACGACAAGGCCGGAGATCAGCGCGATGCGCTGGCCGGTGGCCCGGACCAGCCGGCCAAGGGCGAAATCATCGGCCAGATGCGGCAGCAGCGCCGGAAAGCCGCCAACGGCATCCAGCGTCTCACGCCGCAGCGCGATCGCCGCCCCCAGACAGTCCTGCCGGCCGAGCACGCGCCCGACCATCACGCCCGGCAAAAAAATGTGGTTGATCTGCGCGGCACCGAAAGGCCCGACTATGCCGGGCCGGCTGGCGACCCCGGTATAGAGTGCCGTCACCAGACCGATATCCGGCTCTGCCAGCCCCGCCACCACGCGTTCCAGAAAATGGGGCGTCACATGCACATCCGAGTCGGCCAGGACGATGACGTCATGCCGCGCGGCGGACCACATGTTGATGAGGTTCGCGATCTTGCGATTGCCGCCATGCTGCGTCTCATCGACGATCAGCGTTATGTCGCGGTTCGGAAAAATCGCCTGGAGCTTTTCGACCACGGGAATCGCCGGGTCGTTGGCGTCCTGGACGCCGAAGACAATCTGATATTCGGGATAGGACTGCGTGCAGAAGGACGCGAGGGCGGCCTCCAGCAGCGGTTCGTCGCCCTTCAGCGGCTTGAGAATCGTAACTGCCGGCCGGTCGGTCAATTGCGGCCGCGCACGCTGGTTGAAGCGCTTCAATGCCTGCCACGCTCCGCCCGCCTGCACCAGGCCGGCTGCGGAGAAGAGAGCCGTTACGTCGGCGAGCAGGGTCAAGGCCTGAAGGCTCCTAACGGTTCAAGAACTGATCGCACCAGCCGAAAGGGTCGAGACTTTCTGCTCCAGACTGGCGATCAGCTGCGTGGCGTTGCCGTCCGATAGCAGAGAGGCGAAATCGGATCGCTGCACCGCAACACGGCTGATTGTTCCGTCTAGCAAAATATCCTGGATTTTCCAGCCCGCTGTCGCCTGCCCCATCACATAATCGATGCGCCAACTGTCGCCCGAAGGCTTGGCGAGCAGGCTTGTCACCACCTGCTCCGCCCCGACGCTGCGGGTCTGGGGCGATATGGAGGAGACCTCGCCGTTATAGCTTTGAAAATTCGCGACATAGGTCGCGATGATGAAGCTGCGGAAAACCTGTTGCAGCTTCTGCTGCTGGGCCGCCGGCAGCCCGCTCCAATAGGACCCGACCGAAATGCGCAGAATGCGCGGCAGATCGAAGACCTGATCCACAATCGGCGCCAGTGTCTGGAACCGCTGCAGGAAGGGCGTCTGCTCGCCCGCCTTCATGATAGAGATCAGACCTGCATTGAGCGCGCTGACGGGCGCCGTCGGCGAACCGGACGCTGTCTGGGCAAACGCCCCCACGGGAAAAAGCGCCGTGGAACAGACCGCCGCCAGAAGAAACCGTCGTGACCGCAGCATCATGCTATGTCGCGGCCACGGGGACCGCCCTCCAAAATCTTCTTAACCCGCACCTTGCCTTACCGTCGGACATCGTCGGCGTGCCACAGAACGAGGAGGAGTAAACCGCCATCCGCAAGCTGGCTTCGGCGTTCAATCTGCGACGCCGGCTGAAACGTGCGGCGCGGTTGTACCTAAGGCCGGACCGAAAACAAGTGTCACTCGCCGTGACCTTGCCCCTCACCTGCCCACGGCTTTGTGAACTGGCCGATTGCAATGCAGCAAAACCTTGCTCAGGCTTCGGCAATTGCTTATCCCGTGATATGAGTGGCTTGCGAGCCATCATGACTTAGGCCCGTCGTTGCCCCCTGTTCCGGGACGTCCGGCCAAGGATTTTTGGAGAAGACCAGACATATGCGTGTCCTCCTCGCCCAGCCGCGCGGCTTTTGTGCTGGCGTCGTTCGCGCGATCGATATCGTGGAACGTGCCCTCAAGAAATACGGCCCGCCGATCTATGTGCGGCATGAGATCGTCCATAACCGTCATGTCGTCGAGGATCTGCGCCAGCGCGGCGCCGTGTTCGTCGATGAGTTGGATGAGGTGCCGGAAGGCGCCATCACCGTCTTCAGTGCCCATGGCGTTGCCAAAAAGGTGCAGGATGAGGCCGTCAGCCTTGGTCTGCCGGTGATCGACGCCACCTGCCCGCTTGTCGCCAAGGTCCATGCCGAAGGCCGCCGCTATGCGTCCCAGGAGCGTGAGATCGTGCTCATCGGCCATGCCGGCCATGCCGAGGTCGAAGGCACGATCGGCCAAATCCCGGCCAAGGTTCATCTGGTGCAGACGGTTGCCGACGTCGCGACGCTCGACGTCTCGGATGCCGACAAGCTTGCCTACGTGACCCAGACGACTCTGTCGGTCGATGATACGCGCGGCATTATCCAGGCGCTGCAGACCCGATTCCCGACCATCATGGGACCGGACGTGCGCGATATCTGTTATGCCACTCAGAATAGGCAACAGGCCGTGCGTGATCTGGCACGGGAAGTCGACGTCATTCTGGTCGTCGGCTCCCGGAACAGTTCCAATTCGAATCGCCTGCGCGAACTCGGCGAAGAACTTGGTTGCCGCTCCTACCTCATCGATGATGAAAAAGGGCTGAAGTCCGAGTGGTTCGACGGTATCGACCGCGTCGGTGTCACCGCCGGTGCTTCCGCCCCGGAAGTGCTGGTCCAAAACGTGCTTGATGGCCTGCGCCAGTTCGGCGAGGTCGAGGTCGGCCTGCTCGATGGCGTGCCGGAAGATGTTCGTTTCCGCCTGCCGCCCGAAGTGGCGGATGTCGCTTAACAATAGGGGCTGACCACTTATGGGTGTTCCACTCAATCAAGCGCTCCGCGTTGGCGCCTATGTCGTCAAACAGCATCTCATCGGCAACAAGCGCTACCCGCTGGTGCTGATGCTGGAGCCGCTATTCCGCTGCAACCTGGCCTGCAACGGCTGCGGCAAGATCGATTACCCGGCGCCGATCCTCAACCAGCGCCTGACAGTCGAGGAATGCCTGGAGGCAGCCGACGAATGCGGCGCGCCGATCGTCGCCATCGCGGGCGGCGAGCCGCTGCTGCACAAGGAAATGCCGCAGATCATCGAGGGCCTTCTGAAGCGCGGCAAGTTCATCTATCTCTGCACGAACGCGCTGCTGCTTGAGAAGAAGATCGACCTCTACAAGCCGCACAAGAACTTCGCCTGGGATATCCATCTCGATGGTGACCAGGAAATGCACGACAACGCCGTGAGCCAGGAAGGCACCTATGATGTCGCCGTCCGCGCCATCAAGAACGCCAAGGCGCGCGGCTTCCGCCTGTGCATCAACACGACGCTGTTCGACGGCGCGCAGCCCGAGCGGGTCGGCAAGTTCATCGACAGCGCGATGGATCTCGGCATCGACGGCGTGATGATCTCACCCGGCTATGCGTATGAGCGCGCGCCCGACCGCGAGCATTTCCTCAACCGCCAGAAGACCAAGGAATTGTTCCGCGGCATCTTCCGCTACGGCAAGGGCCGCAAGTGGAAGTTCAACCAGTCGGCGCTGTTCCTGGACTTCCTGGCCGGTAACCAGACCTTCCATTGCACGCCCTGGGGCAAGCCCGCGCGCAACGTGTTCGGCTGGCAGCGCCCCTGCTATCTGCTCGGCGAAGGCTATACCAAGACCTATGCCGAACTGATGGCCACGACGGATTGGGACGCTTACGGCACCGGCAATTACGAGAAATGCGCCGACTGCATGGTGCATTCCGGCTATGAGGCGACCGCCGTCATGGAAGCCATCCGTCACCCGATCAAGATGGCCGTCTCCGCCATTCGCGGGCCGAAGACGGAAGGGGCCATGGCCGCCGAAATCCCACTCGATAACCAACGGCCGGCCGACTACGCCGTGTTCAGCCGCCATGTCGAAGAGCGGATGGAAGAGCTGGCAGCTAAGTCACCGAAGGTTCGCGTTACCCGCAGCAAGGCCCCTGAGGCTTTCGGCACCGCGGATTAAGGTTCTCCGCCCTCGGGCGGCGTCGCGGCCAAGGGCGATTAGACCGAGGATTTGCTGGGGATGGCGGGCCAATATGCCCGCCATTTTCATTGGTGCGATGCGGCCTGCCTCATCCAGGGCTTCGATCGCAGCGCTCGGCAGATCGCGCGACGCGGGATCGCAGACGGCGCGCAATACCGCGAAAGGCAAGCCCCTCGCCGCTGCCACCTCGGCCACGGCCCCGCTTTCGAGATCGATCGCAGCCGCACCCGTCTGCCGCCAAAGCCGGTCCTTGTCGGCAGCCAAGCCCACAACACCGTCGCCCGCGAGCAAAAAATCCACCTGCTGGCCGACAGTCAGCAAAACGCGGGAGAGAGCGGGATCGCAGTCGTAAACCTGGCCCTGATGCAAGACCCTGCAGGGCACGACCGCCACACCGGCCGCGAGCGCCGGGTCAAGCCCGCCGGCCAGACCAAAGCTGATCAACGCTGTCGCGCCGTCGGCCACCAGACGTTCGGCCATTTTCCGCGCACCCTGGGGCATTCCCCCACCGATCGCGACCGCGCAGCCGGCCCGCTGCGCTATCCGCGCTTCCGCGACCATGCCGACGATAATGCCAAGTCCAGAAATGGCGGCCTCCGACTTCCCTTGGACAAAGAAACGACTCAGTTTCCACAAGTCATACACTTTGCCCAGACTGCGAGCCAGAAAACGAAAGCGAGGTTGCCCTCAAGAAAAGACCTGAGTTTGTTCAGCCCAGGTCTTTCGTCAGGCCGATCATCATCGGCTTGCAATCAGCTTTTCACGACCTTCGGCGGCAGCACGATCTGCAAAGACAATTCCCGCATCCGCTCCGGCGTCACCTCGGCCGGCGCACCCATCATCAGATCCTCGCCGCCCTGGTTGAGCGGGAAGAGGATGACCTCTCGGATATTGGGCTCGTCCGCCAGCAGCATGACCATGCGGTCGACGCCCGGCGCCGAACCGCCATGCGGCGGCGCGCCGTAGCGGAAGGCCTGCAGCATGCCGCCGAAACGGGCTTCCACGACATCGGCGCCATAGCCCGCGATCTCGAAAGCCCGCAGCATGATGTCCGGGCGATGGTTGCGAATGGCCCCGGACGACAGCTCGATGCCGTTACAGACGATGTCGTATTGGAAAGCGTTGATCGTCAGCGGGTCCTGATTGTTCAGCGCCTCCAGCCCGCCCTGCGGCATGGAGAAGGGGTTGTGGCTGAAATCGATCTTCCCCGTCTCTTCGTTCAGCTCATACATCGGGAAATCGGTGATCCAGCAGAAGCGGAAGGCGTTCTCCTCGATCAGACCCAGATCGGTGCCGAGTTTGGTGCGCACGGCGCCCGCGAATTTCGGCGTCACGTCCGGCTTGCCGGCAGCGAAGAAGACCGCGTCGCCGGGCCCGACGCCGCAGGCGGCCGCGATGGCAGCTGCACGGTCGGCTTCCAGGTTCTTGGCGATCGGACCCTTCGGACCCTCGGCGTCGAAGGTGATATAGCCCAGGCCGCCTGCCCCCTCGGCCCGCGCCCATTCATTGAGCTTATCGAAAAAGGAGCGCGGATTGCCGCCCGCACCCGGCGCCGGAATGGCGCGGATAATGCCGCCCGAGGCCGCGATCTTGGCAAAAAGCCCGAAACCCGAATCGGCGAAATGCGCCGTGACGTCGGTGATCTTGATCGGATTGCGCAGATCCGGCTTGTCCGAGCCATAGACGAGCAGTGATTCGGCATAGGGAATGCGCGGAAAGGGCGTCGGCGTTACGCTGCGACCGTTGCCGAATTCCTCGAAGACACCCGCCATCACCGGCTCGATCGTGTTGAAGACGTCTTCCTGGGTCACGAAGCTCATCTCGAAATCGAGCTGGTAGAATTCGCCAGGGCTGCGGTCGGCACGCGCCGCCTCGTCCCGGAAGCAGGGCGCGATCTGGAAATAGCGGTCGAAACCCGCGACCATGGCAAGCTGCTTGAACTGCTGCGGTGCCTGCGGCAGGGCGTAGAATTTGCCGGGATGGTTGCGCGCGGGCACCAGAAAGTCCCGCGCCCCTTCCGGCGATGAGGCCGTCAGGATCGGGGTCTGGAACTCGACAAATCCCTGATCGACCATCCGCCGGCGCAGCGAGGCGATAACCTGCGCGCGCAGCATGATGTTGCGGTGAACGCGATCGCGGCGCAGGTCGAGGAAGCGGTATTTCAGCCGCAGATCGTCCGGGTAGTTCTGATCGCCGGCAACCTGAATGGGCAGCACATCGGCGGAGGACTGAACCTCCAGCGCGCGGACGCGCAGCTCTATCCCGCCCGTCGGCAGGCGCGGATTAACCGTGGAAGGCTCGCGCAGCACGACCTCGCCGGTGACGGTGATGACGCTTTCGACGCGCAACTCATCCGCGGCCGCAAAGGATTCGGAACCTGCCGGCAGCACGATTTGGGTCAGGCCGAAATGGTCGCGCAGGTCGATGAACAGCAGGCCGCCATGATCGCGCTTGCTATGAACCCAGCCGGACAGCCGGGCGGTGACGCCGGCATCGGTGGTGCGCAAAGCGCCACAATGATGGGTGCGATAGGAATGCATGAGCGAAGGGTCCTGGTGATCAACGAAGCCGGGCGGGCAACAAGGCGCGGCCTCCCGGCGCTGTCAAGCTTTTGGACGCGTTGGCTGGGCGGCTGAGGGCGGTTTCGGTTCCGGCCCACCCAATCTTGCGCGCACGCGCTTTTTCTTGTTCCTAAAAATGGAACATGATAGTCACGGATCATGCAGGTGATCGCACTCCGCATGCTTCGGGAGTTCTGGCACGAGCACCCGCGCGCTGAATTGCCGTTGCGAGCCTGGCACAGTCTGGTTTCCAAGGCGGACTGGTCAGGTCCCGCGGACATCCGCCGGATGTTCGGGGCCGCTGACTTCGTCGGCGACAACCGCGTCATCTTCGATATCGGCGGCAATAAATACCGGATAGTGGCGCATATCGCCTACCGCCATCATCGCGTGCTCATCAAGTTCGTCGGCAAGCACAGCGACTATGACCGTATCAACCCGGAGACCGTCTGATGGACATTCGACCGATCCGCACCGAGGCGGATTATGATTGGGCGCTTAGGGAAATAGAGCCTTATTTCACGCATGAACCCCTGTTCGGCTCGCCGGAAGCTGATCGGTTTGACGTGCTCGCCACCCTCATCGCGGGATACGAGCGCCAATATCATCCAGTTGACGCCCCTGATCCGGTCGAGGTGGTGCGCTTTTACATGGAGCAGAACAATCTTGGGCAATCCGAACTTGCCTCCGTGCTCGGATCACGCTCGCGGGCCAGCGAATTCCTGGCCGGGCGCCGCAATCTCAGCCTGGCGATGATCAGCCTCATCCGTGCTGCGTGGGGCATACCGGCTGATCTACTGATCAGAGAGCAGACGGCAGTCGCCTGACCCAGGCGAAAGCGCCTGAGCACGAGCCGACCCGCAGGCCTGCCGCGCCCGGGGGACGATTTGCGAGCGTCGCCCGGCCGCCCTATCCTTCCGCTCAAGCAATCGAAAAGCAGATCGATGGATAATGATTCCGGCTGGGCGGCCCAAACCATCACCCTGATCACCCATATGCCGGGCAGGCCGGACGAGAAGCTGACCCTTGCCTGCCGCTGGGTGGAACTGGTGCAGGCCTGGGACGGCGTGCAGGATGCCTATTTCCTTATTTCGGGTGTTGAAACGTCGGAAATCGTCCAGAAATCCTGGGTTTTCGTGACCTTCAAGGATTCACGCGGCAAGACCCATCACTATCCCATCTATGGCGCAGTCGCGCAGGGTCCGCACGCGCTCCGCCTGCCGCGAACACCGCACCAATCGGTCTGAAACCACCGCGCCCGCGTTGCGGCTGGCCGCGCCATCCCCATCTCCCTGACCGATAGACTGGGAATGGAGCAAGGCATGGCACTCTTCGGCGGCACAATTCGGGAGGGCCTCCCCTACCCTCTGGGCGCCACCTGGACCGGCCTCGGCGTGAATTTCGCGCTCTTTTCCGCCAATGCGACCAAGGTCGAGCTTTGCCTGTTCGACGATCAGGGCGAGCGCGAAATCGAACGCATTCCGCTTCCTGAATATACGAATGAAATCTTTCACGGCTTCATTCCGGATCTGAGCCCAGGCACCTATTACGCCTATCGCGTCCATGGCCCTTACGAGCCCGATGCCGGGCATCGCTTCAACCCGAACAAGCTGGTGCTGGACCCCTATGCCAAGGCCGTGGTCGGCGAGCTGACCTGGGATCATGCGCTGTTTGGCTATACGATCGGCCATCCCGACGCCGACCTATCCTATGACGAGCGCGACAGCGCGCCCTTCATGCCGCGCTGCCGGGTGATCGACCCCGCCTTCACCTGGGGCCGGGACCATCCGCCCGCCGTGCCCTGGGAGCGGACAGTCATCTACGAAGCCCATGTGCGCGGCCTGACGCGGCTGCACCCCGCTCTGCCGCCCGAGACCCGCGGGACGTTCCGCGGCCTCGCCTCCCCGCCCATGCTGCAGCATTTCCGCAAGCTGGGGGTGACGACGGTCGAGATCCTGCCCATCCACCGTTTCGCGGACGATTCCTATCTCGTCGAAAAAGGCCTGACGAATTACTGGGGCTATAACACCTTCAGCTTCTTCGCCCCGGCCCGGCGCTACGCCCAGGTGGCCGAGACCGCTTATTCCGAATTCAAGGAAATGGTGGCGCGCCTGCATGATTCCGGGATCGAGATCATCCTCGACGTCGTCTACAACCACACCGCCGAAGGGAATGAGCTGGGTCCGACGCTGTCCTTCAAGGGCATTGACAACGCAAGCTACTACCGCCTGCTGCCGGATCAGAAGCGCTACTACATCAACGATACCGGCACCGGAAACACCCTCAACCTCAGCCATCCTTCCACCATCCGCATGGTGACGGACAGCCTGCGCTACTGGGTGACGGAAATGCATGTCGACGGTTTCCGCTTCGACCTCGGCACCATTCTGGCGCGCGAGCCGCATGGCTTCGATGAGCAGTCAGGCTTCCTCAAGGCCGTGCAACAGGACCCGGCGCTGAGTGCGGTGAAGCTGATCGCCGAACCCTGGGATTGCGGACCCGGCGGCTATCAGGTCGGCGGCTTTCCGCCCGGCTGGGGCGAATGGAACGACAAATTCCGCGATACCGTGCGCGGCTTCTGGAAAGGCGATGACGGGCAGATGGCCGATCTCGCCTCCCGCCTCACCGGCTCGGCCGATCTGTTCGGCCGGCGCGGCCGCAAGCCCTGGGCCTCGGTCAATTTCATCACCTCGCATGACGGTTTCACGCTGAATGATCTCGTCAGCTTCAACGACAAGCATAATGAGGCGAATGGCGAGAACAACCAGGACGGGCATTCCCATAATCTGAGCTGGAATTGCGGCGCCGAAGGCCCGACCGATGATCCTGAGATCCAGGGCCTGCGCATCCGCCAGATGCGCAATATGCTGGCGACCTTGTTCCTGTCCAAAGGCACGCCCATGCTGCTGGCCGGTGACGAGATGGCGCGCACCCAGCTGGGCAATAACAATGCCTATTGCCAGGATAACGAGGTCAGCTGGCTGAACTGGGAGATGGGACCGGAGGCGGAAGCGATGATGCGCTTCACGGCGCGCCTTTCGGCGCTGCGCCGCCGCTTCCCGCTACTCACGCGCGGTCGCTTCCTCAACGGCCAATGGGATGAGACGCTGGAACTGAAGGACGTCACCTGGCTGGCGCCGGACGCGACCGAAATGGCCGATGACCAATGGGGCGAGGGTCACGCCCGCTGTCTGGGCGTGCTGCTGGACGGTCGTGCGCAGGAAACCGGCATCGTGCAGCGCGGCCGGGACGCGACGCTGCTGCTGATCCTCAACGCCTATCACGATGTGGTGGAATTCACCTTGCCCGAGGTCGTGGGCGGCCGGGAATGGCGCCTGCTGGTCGATACCAATCTCGATGACGAGGCCGTCGACCCGGAACCGCGTTTCGCCTTCGACCACAGCTATGAGGTGACCGGGCGATCTCTGCTTCTGTTCGAACTGGTCCTGGAGCCGAGCTACGGCAGTGCGCGGACCAAGCGCCGCGCCGTACATGTGCGGCCGCCGAAGCCAATACCCGTCACCACCGCCGTCTCAGACGATATCGCGCAGATCGAAACCGCCTATCCGGCGGCGGTGGAAGAACCGCCGCCGGACCCTGCCGCGCTCATCGGCGAAGACGCATAAAAAAGGGGGGAGGCCCGACGGCCTCCCCCCTTTTTTGTCTTCAAATTAATCCGTCAGCCCTGGGTGAACCCGGCGCTGTCAGCTTCCATCTTGCAGGCGAAGAAGCCGTGGCTGGCGCTGCCTGCGCCGGACTGCACGATCTTGTACGTCTTGCTCATGCCATTCGACCAGACGATGGTATCGCCCTGGCAATGATCCTGCGCCGCCGCGATGGTCGAGAAACGGTGATGCGCGCCAAGGCCCGTCGTCGCACCGTTGACGAGGCTCGACTGCGACGCCGATTGCGCGAAGGCGCCAGTGCTGATGGCAAGGCCACCGAAAATCGTCAGGGCGGATAGCAGCTTGGTATTGATCATGGCTTAGTCTCCTCATTCTGTTCAGGCGGCCTTTGCCGCTCACTCCGACCCGAATTGGCGCCGTCCCGAAAGTTTGCAAGGGCTGGCGCGGCAGAGGAGTATGCCAACGCCACCGCTTGATGTTTATGACACCGATATGATCAGGCGGCCGCGAGGGCCGCGCTCAAGCTTTCGTCCAAGGGGGTCGTTTTCCGCCCGATGAGGCCGGACAGCGCCTGCCCGTCATCGAACAGGACATCATCGGCCGCCGCCGCACTGCTGTCGGAGACCAGTTCAGCGATCGGTTCCGGCAGGCCGACGCCCAGCAGGGCCGCCTTGTACTCAGCCTGCGGCATGTCCATATATTTGACAGGCTTGTCGCCGCTCGCCCGGCTCAGCGCCGCCGCGAATTCCGGCAGCGTGAAGGCATTATCCCCGGCGAGTTCAAAAACTTGGCTGGCCGGCAGGCTGTCGGAGGTCAGCACCACGGCGGCGGCGGCGGCATAATCGGCACGCGGCGCGGCCGAGATGCGGCCCTCGCCCGAACTGCCCAGCACGACGCCATGGGCCAGCGCCGGGGCGATCGCGCCGAAATAATTCTCCGTATACCAGCCGTTGCGCAGCAGGGCATAAGCCAGGCCCGACTCCCGCAGGGCCAGCTCCGTCGCGCGATGATCGGCTGCCAGGCCGAGCGGCGAGACATCGGCATGCAGCACGCTGGTATAGGCGATGAAAGACACACCGGCTGCCTTGGCCGCCGCGATCACGGCCGCATGCTGGCCGATGCGATGGGCCAGATCGTTCGAGGAGATCAGCAGCAGTCGGTCGATCCCGGCCAGCGCCGCGGCCAAGGTATCGGGACGGTCATAGTCAGCAATCCGCCAATCGACGCCCTGGGACGCGAAGCTGGCGCCTGCCGCTTCGCTGCGGACCAGGGCCACAATCCGGTCCGCGGCGACCGTTTTCAGCAATTCGGCAACCACCAGCCGGCCAAGCTGGCCGCTGGCGCCGGTCAAGGCAATACGAGATTGATTGTCTGACATCGTTGATTCTCCTAAGGTCTCAAACTGAGACTATTGGTAGAATGTCTAGGTCAGGGGCGTAAGACGGCAGTTTTTTCTCCCCTGGTTACCGGAGGATAACCACCTTGGCTGATGTGGCAGAGGCAATCCTGCGATCAAGCGCGATCGCGGCGCAGTTCGGGATCTGGGAGGAGCGTGACTTCGATGCGGGCCGCTGCCCGATGCGTAATGTCCTGGACCGGATCGGTGACAAGTGGACCATGCTGGTCCTGATGGCGCTGGCTGGCGAACCGCGCCGATTCGGCGTGTTGCTGCGCATGGTGCCCGATATCTCAAAGCGCATGCTGACCCAGACGCTGCGGCTTCTGGAACGCGACGGGCTGGTCACCCGCCATGTTTTCGCGACCACGCCCCCCAGCGTCGAATATCGCCTGTCTCCGCTCGGCCTGTCTGCCCTTGAACCGCTCCACGCCCTTGCGCAATGGGCGGACGCCAATTTCGCCACCATCCGCGCGTCCCGCGCCAGATATGACGATGGCTTGGCCAGAACGGACCCGTGAGGCTTTGACAGCGGAGCGCGGCCCTATAGAAAGACCTTATGTCGCGTCAGTCCCGTACCGAGTTTCCAACCCCCGTTTTCATCACCGACAGTGACGAGCTCGCCGCGCTCTGCGCGCGTCTGGAGGCCGAGCCCTTCGTCACCATCGACACCGAATTCATCCGCGAGCGCACCTATTGGCCGGAACTCTGCGTCGTGCAGCTGGGCGGGGAAAACGACGTGGCGGTGATCGACGCCCAGGCGGAGGGCATCGATATGGCCCCGCTCGGTGCGCTGCTCGCCAACGACCGCGTCACCAAAGTCTTCCACGCCGCGCGACAGGATGTGGAGATTTTCCTGCTGATGTTCGGCGCGACGCCGACCCCGATCTTCGATACGCAGGTGGCTGCCATGGTCGCCGGTTTCGGCGATCAGGTTGGGTATGATGCCCTGGTCTCCTCGCTGACCGGCACCCAGATCGACAAGTCTCACCGTTTCAGCGACTGGTCGGCGCGTCCCCTCTCCGCCTCTCAGCTTTCCTATGCGGCAGCGGACGTGACGCATCTCAGGACCGTCTATCAGAAGCTGCTGGCGCGGCTGGAGCGCGAGAATCGCGGCGACTGGGTGCAGGAGGAGATGGCGGCATTGACCGACCCCGGCCTCTACCGCACCGATCCTGAGACGATGTGGCAGCGCCTTAAGCTGCGCCCCAGCAATCGCCGGCAGGCCGGTCTGCTGCGCGCTATCGCGGCCTGGCGGGAGCGTGAGGCCCAGCGCGTCAATATTCCCCGCGGGCGGCTGTTGAAGGATGAGGCGATCCCTGAGATCGCGGCGCTGGCACCCGACAGCGCCGAGGCGCTGACCCGCGCGCGCGGCATTACCCGTGGCTTCGCGGAGGGCAAAAGCGGCGTATCGCTGCTTGCCGCCATTGCCGAATCGAAATCGTTTCCGGACGATGCTTTGCCGGAGATTGCACCGCGCGGGGAGCGCGAAGGCCCCCGCGCGTCACCCGCTCTGGTTGCTCTGCTGCGTGTCCTGCTGGCGGCGAAAAGCGAGGAGCATGGGGTCGCACCGCGCCTTCTCGCCTCCTCCGACGATCTCGACAAGCTGGCGACGGAGGCCGAACCGCAAGTGCCGGCGACGCAGGGTTGGCGCCGCCGGATGTTCGGTGAGGATGCAATGGCTTTGCGGGATGGGCGAGTGGCACTTGCGACAAGGGGGAAGCGCATCCGGCTTATTCACCTGGATGCGGAAACGCCGGCCCCGGAAACCGAAGCCTGAGGCAAGCGGCCGGGGCTTACGCCTCGGCCATGTCTTCCATCCGGTCCTCGTCCTGATCCATGGACTTGGCCATCGCCTTGCTGACGCCGCGTCCACGCGCGGGTGAAGCGGGGCCGCGAGACTTGGCGGTTTTCGGCAGGTCCTGCCGCGACTGACGCTCAGCGCGGCGTTCCAGACTCTCGATCTTCATTGTCAAAGCGTCGACCTGTTCCGAGGCTTCGACATGAGCCAGTCGCAGATCCTTGTTCTTGAATCGCAACGTTGCATTCGCCCGCTCCAACTTTTCAATGCGAGCGCGCAGTTCTTCCTTGCTGGCGGCAGATGATGCGGCGGCCAGTTTTGCAGAAGCCTTATTGGCTGATGATACGGCAGAAGATTTGGCGACCGCAGAGCGGGGCATCTCCGCTGTCTTCGTCCGGCCGCCGGCTTTGGGCTTAGTCGTCATCGCTCGGGCCATAGAGCAACCCTCCTCAAGTTTGCGGTTCTCAAAAGTTTTCGCTGGTACCTACGCGCGATATGTGTTCGCAGTTGCGATTGGTCGAGGGTTTTCGTGGTGATTTTTTAAGCCACCGCGAAAAAATATGAAAAACTCAGCTCCTAGCCATGCTGCGGCGCGCGAATATGCGGCAGGAAGGCAGCCAGAAGACCAATCACCGGCAAAAACGAACAGATTTCATAAGTCGTAACTATTCCAAAACGGTCTGCGATGATGCCGATCGCCGCGGCGCCAAGGCCCCCCATACCGAAAGCCAATCCAAAAAACAGGCCGGAAATCAACCCGACTCGGCCAGGGACCAGTTCTTGCGCATAGACAATCATGGCCGGCATCGCGGAGGAGAGCACGAAACCGATAATGAAGGAGAGTACAACCGTCCAGCCGAGGCCGACATAGGGGAGTGCCAGGGTGAAGGGCAGAATGCCAAGAATGGAGACCCAGATTACAAGTTTACGACCTATCTTGTCGCCGATGGGACCGCCGAAGACAGTACCGAGCGCGGCCGCACCGAGAAAGACGAACAGTAATAGCTGCGCCGACTGCACTGAAACATTGAACTGATGTATTAGATAAAAAGTGTAGTAGCTGGAAATGCTAGCCAGGTAAAAGAACTTCGAGAAAACAAGCGCCACCAGGATAATCATGGTGATGAGGACACGGGCCTGGGGCAGTGCCTCATGCGGATGCATCTGCGCACGCGGACGACGACGATTGCTCGCCATCCTCTGCTGATACCAACGACCCACCGCCCCCAGCACAACCATGCCGAGCAATGCGATGCCCGAAAACCAGACAATGCTGCGCTGGCCATGGGGCACGACGATGAAGGCGGCGAGCACGGGCCCGAGCGCCGTCCCGAAATTGCCGCCGACCTGAAAGACGGATTGTGCCAGGCCGTGCCGACCGCCGGAGGAAAGCCGCGCGACGCGGGAGGATTCCGGGTGAAAGATTGACGAGCCGATCCCGATCATGCCGGCGGCGACCAGCAGGAAGGGATAGCTATTGGCGCGCGACAGAAGAATAAGCCCGATCATGGTGAAGCCCATGCCGACCGATAGCGAATAGGGCTGCGGCCGCTTGTCGGTCGCCATGCCCACCAAAGGCTGCAACAGGGAGGCGGTCACCTGAAAAACGAATGTCAACAACCCGATCTGCACGAAGTTGAGCTGAAACTGCTCTTTCAGATTGGGATAGATCGCCGGCAGCAGCGATTGCATGGTGTCGTTCAGGAAGTGGGAGAAGCTGACCGCCAAAAGGACCGCCATGACGATGCCCTCCGGCGGGATGGCTCGGGTTTCCCGGGTGCTTGCTGTGCTGCTCATTCTTCCATTTTCCTTCCTCCTGAGCCCGACCATGGCGGATGATGCCTCCACGGACCGATCTCAGGTCTGTCTCCCGCCCGTCTGGCGCTGACCACACATTCCGGATAACCACTTACCTGTAACCATCCTTTGGCAGTATTGCCCCTCGCGCATGGAAACCCCGCTTGTCGTCATCGCCGGACGCCCCAATGTCGGCAAAAGCAGCTTGTTCAACCGCCTCATCGGGCGGCGTCAGGCGTTGGTTGCAGATCAGCCAGGACTGACGCGCGACCGTCAGGAAGCCACCTGCCGCATCGGCGGCCGTATGGTGCGCATCGCGGATACCGCCGGGCTTGAGGAAGCCCCACCCGAAAGCCTGTCCGGGCGTATGCGCCAGGGTGCCGCCACCATTCTGGAACAGGCCGACCTCATTCTGTTCGTGGTCGACGCGCGCGCCGGGATTCTGCCGCCCGACGCGCATTTCGGCACCTGGCTGCGCCGCCTTGGCCGTCCCGTGCTGTTGGTCGCGAACAAGACCGAAGGCCGCGCCGGCTATGACAACTCGATCGACGCTTATTCCCTGGGTCTGGGCGAGCCGCTGCTGGTCTCCGCCGAACATGGCGAGGGCATCAGTTCGCTGATGGCCGATATCGCGGCCGCCCTGCCCCCGGCCAAGAAAACCCGCAACGAGGATGAGGACGAGACCGAGGCACTGACGGCCGCCGAAGATCCCGGCAAGCCGCTGAAGCTTGTGATTCTCGGCCGGCCGAACGCGGGCAAGTCCACCTTGGTCAATCGCCTTCTAGGCGAGGACCGGATGCTGACCGGCCCGGAACCGGGCATTACGCGCGACGCCATTACCATGCCGCTGCATGACGTGGATGGTCGCGCCTATCAGCTGGTCGATACGGCAGGGCTGCGCCGCCGCGCCCGCGTGCAGAACGAAATCGAAAAAATGTCGACCGGCGCCAGCATCAACGCCATGCGCTTCGCCGAAGTCGTGGTGCTGGTGGTCGATGCCGTCGACGGCTTGCATGATCAGGACCTGCAGATCGCCCGTCTGGTCGAGCGCGAGGGCCGCGCCATGGTCGTCGCCTTGAATAAGTGGGACGCCGTGGAAGACCGCGACGCGACCCGCAAGGCCGTGTCGGACCGGCTGGAACGCAGCCTGGCCCAGCTCAAGGGCATTCCCGTCGTGACGCTCAGCGCCATGACCGGCGCATCCGTCCAGAAGTTGCTGCCCGCGGTGCGTCAGGTCTACGCGACCTGGAACAAGCGCATCACCACCTCCGCCCTCAACCGCTGGTTCGACGATGCGCTCAGCCGTCATCCGCCGCCGAATGTCTCCGGCCGCCGTCTGAAGCTGCGCTACGTTACGCAAGCGACGGCGCGACCGCCGACTTTCGTGGTTTTCGGCACCCGCGCCGAAGGCACCCCGGAGGATTATCGCCGCTATCTCGTCAATGAATTGCGGAATATTTTCGACCTGCCAGGCACGCCGATCCGCATCGATTTCCGCGGAACCGTGAACCCCTACGACGACAAAAATTAATTTCTTTCGATTTCCGAGAGTTAGCCGGATCGCCCCTGGCCATTCTTGTGCTTGACGCAACGCGTCACGATTCCCTAGAAGAACAAAGTTGCTGATTTGTTCGCGTTCGGTTTCGTGACGTTTCGGGCCCAGGTGGCCCGGTCATGATCCGTTCCGGCCCATTGGCGGCAAAGCGAGGCAGCCAAAGGGCCCGATCATGTTGACGCGCAAGCAGCACGAGCTGCTCATGTTTATTGACCGTCATCTCAAAGCCTCCGGCTACTCGCCGAGCTTCGACGAGATGAAGGAGGCGCTGAACCTCCGCTCCAAATCCGGCATCCATCGGTTGATTTCAGCGCTGGAGGAGCGCGGCTTTCTCAGCCGCCGCCACCATCAGGCGCGCGCGCTGGAAGTGCTGCGGCTGCCCGGTGAAGCGGCAATGGCGCTGGTCAGCGACCGCAAGGAAATCGCCGACACGCCCAAACGGTCCGATCCGGCGCCGGGCTTCGCCCCGACCGTCATTCAGGGCGACTTCTCACCCCGTCTGACGGGCGTTCGCGCGGCACCGGAAGCCGGTGCCGTGCAGCTGCCGCTATATGGCCGCATCGCCGCCGGCCTGCCGATCGAGGCCATGCGCGATACCTCGACCTTCATCGAAGTGCCGGTCTCCATGCTCGGCACCGGTGAGCATTATGCGCTGGAAATCGCGGGCGATTCCATGATCGACGCCGGCATCTGGGACGGCGACACGGTTGTCATCCGCCGCGCCGACACGGCCGAGAACGGAACCATCGTGGTGGCACTGGTGGACGAGGAGGAAGTCACCCTCAAGCGCCTGCGCCGCCGGGGTAATTCGGTCGCGCTGGAACCCGCGAACCCGCGCCACGAAAGCCGCATCTTCCCGGCCGAACGCGTCCGCGTGCAGGGCAAGCTTGTCGGGCTGATGCGCCGGTATTGAGACAAGATGACGGTCGCGGCTCAGGCCGCGATCACTCTGCTGCGCCGCGTGGATTTAGTCGGAAAGCCGACTGGGCAGTCCTAGCTGCACTTGACGCCTGCCCCTGGCTTGGCGGAGAGACCAGCCCAATTGTCACAGTCACACGCCTTGCGGAGCCGCAACCATGGCCGGTCATAGCCAGTTCAAGAACATCATGCATCGCAAGGGCGCGCAGGACGCCCGGCGTGGGCGTCAGTTCGCCAAGCTGATCCGCGAAATCACCGTCTCGGCCAAGCAGGGCCTGCCGGACCCGGCCGCCAATCCGCGCCTACGCGCGGCCATTCAGGCCGCCCGCAAGGAGAATATGCCGAAAGACACGGTCGATCGCGCCATTAAGAAAGCCGCGACCGGCGGCGGCGGCGGCGATGACTATATCGAGGTCCGCTACGAAGGTTACGGCCCGCATGGCGTCGCCGTCATCGTCGAGGCGCTGACCGACAACCGCAACCGCACCGCCTCCGAAGTCCGCGCCTCGTTCAACAAATACGGCGGCGCCCTGGGCGAGACCAATTCCGTCAGCTTCATGTTCGACCGTCTGGCGGTCATCCGCTATCCGGCAGCCAGCGCCAGTGGCGACGACATGCTGGAAGCCGCGATCGATGCCGGCGCCGACAATGTCGAAAGCACGGAGGAGTGGCACGAAATCACCGGCGCGCCCGACAGTTTCTTCGCCATGCAGGATGCGCTGGAAAGCCGTTTCGGCGGGTCCGACACGGCAAAATTCGACTGGCGCCCGCGTGTCAGCGTACCGCTGGATGAAGATGCGGCAACATCGGTCCTCAAGCTCCTGGATGTGCTGGACGAACTCGACGATGTGCAGAATGTCTATGCGAACTTCGACCTGCCCGAGTCGCTGCTGCAAAAGCTGTCCGACTGAGGTTCAATCCGAGAGGATGACGCGCTGGCCTTGATTCGAATCCTTGGCATCGACCCTGGCCTGCGCATCACCGGCTGGGGCGTGGTGGAGTCGGACGGCAACCGCCTGCGCCATGTCGCGGACGGGATCGTCATGACCGACAGCACCGCCGGCGTGCCGATACGCCTGCGCGCCTTGCACGAGGCGCTGTCGGCCTTGATCGAGCTGTATCGCCCGGAGGAGGCGGCGGTCGAGGAAACCTATGTCAACACCAATGCCACCGCCACGCTCAAGCTCGGCTATGCGCGCGGGGTCGCGCTGCTCGCGCCCGCGCTCGCCGGCCTCACGGTCGCCGAATATGGCGCCAAAACGGTGAAGCTCTCCGTCGTCGGCACGGGGGGCGCGGATAAGAACCAGGTCGGCGTCATGGTCCGCCGTCTGCTGCCGGGTGCCACGCTGAAACGCGCGGACGCCGCCGATGCCTTGGCCGTCGCCATCTGCCACGCCCATCACCGGGCGAGCCGCAATGCCTGGAGCCGCTCGGCCGCCAATGCGGTGCGGGCATGATCGGCAGCCTGCGCGGGGTGGTGGAATCCCAGGATGATGGTCATTGCGTGATCGAGACGTCGGGCGGCGTCGGCTATCTGGTGCAGGCCTCGTCCCGCACGCTATCCGCATTGCCGCCGGCACCGGCGATGGTTCGTCTTCTGATCGAAACTTTCGTGCGGGAAGACGCGATCACGCTCTACGGTTTCGTCACAGCCGCCGAGCGCGCCTGGTTCCGGCTGCTGACGACGGTGCAGGGCGTGGGCCCAAAGGTCGCGCTCTCCATCCTCTCCGCGCTTTCGGCGGATGAAATTTCGCTTGCCATCGGCTCCGGGGATCGCATCGCGCTCGGCCGCGCCTCGGGCGTCGGGCCGAAGCTCGCCGCCCGTCTTGCGCTGGAGCTGAAGGAAAAAGCCGGCAGTCTGCCGCTGCCGATCGCCCTCGCCGATGGCATTATCGCGCCGGCCGCCGCCCCCGGCGGCGTGCTGGATGACGCGCTCTCGGCGCTGCTCAACCTCGGCTATCGCCGGCCGGAAGCGCAGGCAGCGCTGAATCGCGCGGCCGCGAAACTGGGTGACGATCCCGATGTCGCGACCCTGATCCCGGCCGCGCTGCGGGAGTTGGCGCGATGACCGCGCGCCCGCGCAGCCGGAAAAGCCCGGAACCTGACATGTCGGAAGACATGGAGGAACGTCCCGTCTCCCCCGTCCGCGCCACGGAAGACGCGGGTGAGGCCAGCCTACGCCCGCAGACGCTGTCCGACTTCATCGGCCAGGAAGGCAACCGCCAGAACCTTGCCATTTTCATCGAAGCCGCCCGCGCGCGCGGCGAGGCTTTGGACCATGTGCTGCTGCACGGGCCGCCGGGCCTCGGCAAGACGACGCTGGCACAGATCGTCGCCCGCGAACTGGGCGTAGGTTTCCGCGCGACCTCCGGCCCCGTCATCCAGAAATCCGGCGACCTCGCCGCCATTCTGACGAATTTGCAGCCGCGCGACGTGCTGTTCATCGACGAAATCCATCGCCTGCAGCCGGCGATCGAGGAAGTGCTGTATCCGGCGATGGAGGATTTCCAGCTCGATCTGGTGATCGGGGAAGGCCCGGCCGCGCGGTCCCTGCGGATCGACCTGCCGCCCTTCACCCTGGTCGGCGCCACGACGCGGTCCGGCCTGCTGGCCACACCTTTGCGGGATCGATTCGGTATTCCGCTGCGCCTTGTCCTGTACACGCCGGATGAACTCCGCGTCATCGTGGCACGCGGCGCGCGTCTGCTTGGTTTCGATCTGACGGAAGACGGCGCCCATGAAATCGCCCGCCGCAGCCGTGGCACGCCGCGCATCGCCGGCCGCCTGCTGCGCCGCGTGCGCGATTTTTCGGCCGTCGAAGGTCGCGGTCAGGTCGATCGCGCCATCGCCGACGCCGCGCTGACCCGGCTGGAGGTCGATCATCGCGGGTTGGACGCCATGGATCGCCGCTATCTGCGCCGCATTGCCGAGCATCACGCCGGCGGCCCGGTGGGGGTGGAGACGCTGGCGGCAGCACTGGCAGAGGCGCGGGATACGCTGGAAGACGTGATCGAGCCTTATCTCATTCAGGAGGGGCTTATTCTGCGCACCAGTCGCGGCCGCATGCTGGGCGAGCCCGGCTGGCGTCACCTCGACATGGTGCCGCCGCCGCCCTCGCCGGAGCAGACAGCCCTGCTCGCGCCCGATCTTTTCGCCGCACATGACAGGAATCCGGCCAAGCCATGACCGAGACTGCTGTGGCTGACGGCGTCCATCTCTATCCGGTTCGCGTCTATTTCGAGGATACGGATGCGGGCGGCATCGTCTATCACGCCAACTATCTCCGCTTCGCCGAAAGGGCGCGGACGGAAGCCCTGCGTGCCATGGGCCTGCCCCATTCCGATATGATGTTGCGACACGGCATGATCTTCGTGGTGCGACACGCGGAGTTGGACTATCAGCGCCCTGCCCGGCTCGACGATTCGCTGGTGGTCGAGACGACCACGGTATCGGTGGGGGGCGCGTCGATGAAGTTGCGGCAGCGGGTCAAGCGCAACGACGAGACGCTGGTGGTGGTGGATGTGACGCTGGTCAGCGTCGCAGAGGGAACCGGGCGGGCGGGCCGCATTCCGGCAGCCTGGCGTGACGCACTAACGGCTATGGCTCGGGCGCGAGAAGGCGCTCAAGCCGCTGACAACATAGGGGTTTCGTGATTTGGATCAGGCGGTGAATGCCACGCAGCTGGCGACGCCCGGGAGCAGCCTGTCGCTCTGGGGTCTGTTCTTGCAAGCCGATATCGTCGTCAAGCTCGTCATCCTTTGCCTGCTGGCCGCAAGCATCTGGGTCTGGGCGATCATCTTCGAGAAGACGACAAGCCTGCGGCGCGCCAATCGTGAGGCCAATGCCTTCGAGGATCGCTTCTGGTCCGGCGGCAGCCTGGACGACCTGTATGAGCATGAGGGGCAGAAGCCCAGCAATCCGATGGCAGCCGTTTTCGGCGCCGCCATGGGTGAATGGCGTCGCACCTCCCGCGTTGCGGGCGCCGATATCGGCCATACGGCGGTGCGCGAGCGCGTCGACCGCGCCATGAACGTCACCATCCAGCGCGAGCTGGAACGGATGGAGCGGTGGATGATCTTCCTCGCCTCCGTCGGCGCGACCGCCCCCTTCATCGGCCTTTTCGGCACGGTCTGGGGCATCATGCACAGCTTCTCGGCCATCGCCGCGATGCATAATACCAATCTGTCCGTGGTCGCCCCCGGCATCGCCGAAGCGCTTTTCGCGACCGCCATCGGCCTCGTCGCTGCCATCCCCTCGGTGCTCGCCTATAACGCGATCAACACCGACCTGTCCCGCTTCGCGGGGCGGCTTGAGGGTTTCGGCACCGAGTTCAGCGCCATCCTGTCGCGCCAGACCGAAGAGAGGACCTGAGCCATGGGCATGGGCACCATCGGCGGCGGCGGCCGCAACGGTCGGGGGCGCTACCGTCCCATGGCGGATATCAACGTCACGCCGCTGGTGGACGTCATGCTGGTGCTCCTCATCATCTTTATGGTGACGGCGCCGCTGATGACCTCGGGCGTGACCGTCGATCTGCCCAAGACCAGCGCCAATCCGGTCAATACCGACAGCACGCCGATCACCATCTCGATCAATGCCGAGGGCAAGGTCTTCGTGCAGAATGATCAGACCGATATCGGTTCGCTGGTAGCCAAGCTGCAGGCGGTGACCAATGGACAGACCGACCGCCGCATCTTCGTGCGCGGCGATCAGACCGTGTCCTACGGCCAGATCATGCAGGTCATGGGCACCATCGTGACCGGCGGCTATTCCAAGGTCGCGCTGCTGGCCCAGCAGCCCGACGGCGGCGCCCCCGGTGCCGCGGCCCCCGCTTCGACCACGACCACCGCTCCCTCCGGCAGCAGCGGCCAGTAAGGCCGCCTGCTTGCGCCCCCTCCGGCAGATCATGGATTTCGCTTTGTCGCCCTTCAACCTGCCTCGCTGCAATCGCCTATGGGGGCGCCCGTGAACCAGCCGATGCGCCGGGCGGCGATCGTCTCTGCGGTCCTGCATTTCCTGCTGCTCGTGGCGCTGATCGTCTCCCTGCCGGCCAAGAAGCCGGACGAGCAGCCGGATCTGGCTGCCGTGTCGGTTGATTTCGTGGGCCCCACGGCCCCGGTTCAGCAGTCCGATGCCAGCGGCAAGACCGCCGCGCCGACCAAGACGCCGACGCCCGTGACCGCGCCGAAAGCGACCCAGGCGCCGATACCGCAACCGTTGAGCGATGCGCCGCCGCCACCGCCGCCACCGCCACCTCCGCCTTCGGTCACGCCGCCACCGCCGCATGGCTATACTTGGTTCCTTGGCTATTCCGACCATGAAATGCCGA
>NZ_JAESVA010000003.1 GCF_020621385.1 Acidisoma cellulosilyticum
ACTACCTCGTCACCCATGAATGGGTCCGATCCAGCCAGGACATCCTCTGGCGCCGATCCAAACTCGGCCTGCGTATCTCCCAGGCCGAAGCCGAGAGGATCGATCGGGCGATCGAAGCGCTGGCCGAACGGACGGTCGCGCTCGCCTGAGATCACCTTGATCTGATCGGCGCCCGGTAAAAGCCAAATCGTCATCGCGCGGGCTGGACGGCAAGCGAAACAAGGATGATAGAATCGCGCCCATGCGCATCATTCTGGCTGTCTTCTTCGGTCTTCTGTTGCTGGCCGCCGGACAAGGGCGGGCCCTGGCCGCGCCGCCGGACCCCAGCGGCTATTGGGTGACCGGCAAGGGCGAGGGCGTGGTGCAGATCTATCCTTGCGGGGGGGATGCGCGCTGCGGGGCGCTGGTCGGTTTCCAGATCGACCATCCGCAGGACCCGACGCCCCAGACCTGGGACCATCACTCCCAATGCCGCTTCGTCTTCATCGTCAACCTGCATCCGCGGACAAGGGCTTGGATGGGGTCCATCATCGATCCGAAGAGCGGTCATCACTACAGCGCGAAAGTGCGCGTGATGTCTGCCAATCAGCTCAGGCTACGAGGCTATTTCCTGCTGCCGATGCTGGGCGCGACGCGCTTCTGGACCCGCTATACCGGGCCGACGCCACCGGCCGATTGCCGGATGCCCCCGAACTCCCTGGAATAAAACTCAGCCGGCGGCGGCGCCGATCGCTGTCAGCACCAAGGTCGGCGTCAGTATCTGCGGCAGGACGACCGGCTGACGGTCCCCCGGCGGATAATAGACGTAAAGCGGCACGCCGCTGCGCCCATGCTCCTTCAGGAAGGCCGTGATCTGGGGATCGGCCCTTGTCCAGTCGCCGACCAGATAGGTGACGCCGGCCTGCCGGAAGCCTTGCTGGACGTCCGCACGGCCGAGCGCCAGACGATCATTGACGAGGCAGGTAACGCACCAGGCCGCGGTCAGATTGACGAAAACCGGCTTGCCGGCGGCACGCAGCGCATTCAGCCTGCTGGTCGTGAAGGCTTCCGCGACCGAGGCTGACGGCGAGGCCGGGGCTGCCGAAGCGCTGCGCGCCTCCCACAACACCGGCAGCAGAATCGCCGCCGCGATGACCGCGAGCGCGGGTGCGACGCGCCCGCCCAGACGCCAGGCCCAGGCGGCGAAGGCAATCAGCAGCAGGCCGATGCCCGAATAGACCAGCAGCGACGATCCGCCCTCCTGGCTCGCGACCCAGATCAGCCAAAGCACACTCGCATAGATCGGAAAGGCGAGCGCCTGATGCAGAACGATCATCCATTGGCCAGGGCGGGGAAACAACCGGCCGATGCCGGGAATGCAGCTCAGCACCACCATCGGCAAAGCGAGGCCGATGCCGAGCGCCGCGAAAATCAACAGGCCCGGTAAAGGCGGTCCGGCGAGAGCGGCCGCCATGGCAGCACCCATGAAGGGGGCCGTGCAGGGTGTCGCGACCACGGCCGCCAGCACGCCGCTGAAGAAACTGCCGCAGACGCCACCCGTTTGGGTCAGGCTTTGGCCGAGGCCCATCCAGCGGTTGCCGACCGTCAGCACGCCGGAAAAACTGAGCCCGACCGCGAAGAGCAGCCAGGTGATGACGAGGACGAAATCCGGCGATTGGAACTGAAAGCCCCAGCCGACGACCGTGCCCCCTTCACGCAGGCCGAACAGAATGACGGCCAGAGCCAGGAAGCTGACCAGAATGCCGAGGCCATAGACCAGACCATCCCGCTGAGCCCGACCGCGCTGGCCATCCCCCAGATGCGCGAGATGGGCCGCCTTCATTGCCAGAACCGGAAAGACGCAGGGCATGAGGTTGAGGATCAGACCGCCGAGCAACGCAGCGCCGATGAGGCTGAGGTAGCGGGCCGAAGCCAGCACATCCAAAGGCAGCATCCAGACGGCCTTGCCCGGCATTGCGACCGGCGGCATGCCGGGCGTGGCGGTGATCATCGCCGCCCGCTCGCTGCCATCGGCCGCCGTCAAGACCAGAAGCCCGGCGAGCGGCTTATCCGCCTTGTAGTCGGAGGCGAGTTTCAGGCCGAGCACGAGCCGCCCTTGGCGCATCTTCAGGGGCTGGAAATAATCCTGATTGATCGTGTCCTGGCCGGCAGGGAAGAAATAGGCGCTGGCGACCCGGTCGCGGGAGGCATCGGTGCCGTCAACCGTCAGCGTGCCGTCCGGTTCGATCCAGCCATGCCAATTCTTTTCGTGCGGCATATCGCGTTCCGCCTCGGCAAAGAGCGGTGCCTCATGCGATGGGCGCGCCTTGGCCTCCACCGGCAGGGCGAGAGAGAACGTCGCTTGGCCGGGCACGCAAATCTCGTTGCAGACGAGCCAGCTGGCCGCGACCTTCACGCTGTAATGCGCGCCAGCGATCTTGCCGGGTGGCGTGATCGTCAGCGGCAGCAGGACCGGCGCCAGCTTGCGGCTATAGCCATAGCTGGTCACCGGCCCATCATAGATGACCTTCGGGATCGGCCATTGGATTGGGCCGGCAGACCCGCCTTGCGGCAAGGTCAAGGCTGCAGCCGGCGCAACACCCGCATCGCCCGGATTGGTCCAATAGATGTGCCAGTGCTTGCCGAGGCCGAACAGGAGCCCGATGTGAAACGGCGTTCCCGGCGCCACGCTGTCGACGTCCGAGACGATACTTACCTCGTTATTCAGCGTCGAGGCGAACAGGCTTTGCGCTGCCCGCGCGGAAGAACCGGCCGTCAGCCAGAGACCGGCCGCGAGCGTGAGCAGTACCGCCACTGCGATGCGCGGGGAGAACTTCAGCCTGCGGGCAGAATATGTCATGGCGACCTTTTATAGACCGATGCGCTGCGGCTCTAGTGATGCTCATGTAACCTGACCGGCGAAATGCAGGACTTTCCTTGTGCTTGATGACTTTCTGACCGATCTGCCCGTCGCCGAAGCCCTGCCGGCGCTGCTGGCATCCTTGGCCGAACACCCCAATGCGGTCCTGGTCGCGCCGCCCGGCGCGGGCAAGACGACGACGGTGCCGCTGGCTTTGCTGCGCGACGCTGCCTGGGCGACCGGCCGCATCATCATGCTGGAGCCGCGCCGGCTGGCCGCCCGCGCGGCAGCCACGCGCATGGCGAGTCTGATCGGCGAAAGCGCGGGCCAGACCGTCGGCTTTCGCACGCGCATCGATAGCGCGGTCTCGGTTGCCACAAGGATCGAGGTGGTGACGACCGGGCTGCTGGTCCGCCGGCTGCTGTCCGACCCCGGACTGGACGGCATTTCCGCTGTTATTCTGGACGAAATCCACGAACGGTCGCTGGAAGCGGATCTGGCGCTGGCCCTTTGTCTGGACGCGCAGCGCATCCTTCGGCCCGACCTGCGGCTGATCGCGATGTCCGCGACGCTCGACGGCGCGCGCCTATCCGCGCTGATGGGGGCGCCCGTCATCGAAAGTGCCGGGCGCATCTTCCCCGTCGATATCCGCTACAGCGCCCGCGACGTGACGGAGATGCGCGATCTGCCCGAGGCCATGGCGCGAAGCATTCGTGGCGCGCTGGCGGAGGCCCCCGGCGATATCCTCGCCTTCCTGCCCGGCATGGGGGAAATCCGCCGCACGGAAACGGCGCTGCAGGGATTGGACGCGCTGGTGCTGCCGCTGCATGGCGATCTGCCGCCCGCCGCCCAGGACCTGGCATTGCGCCAGGCGGCGCAGCGGCGCGTTGTTCTGGCAACGTCTATCGCCGAGACATCCCTGACCGTGCCAGGCGTGCGCATCGTCATCGATGGCGGCTTCCGGCGCACGCCGCGCATGGACAGCAATAGCGGATTGACCCGGCTGATGACCGAGCGCGTCAGCCGCGCCGCCGCCGATCAGCGCGCCGGCCGCGCCGGGCGCGAGGGGCCGGGCATCGCCATCCGGCTTTGGACCAGCGCCATGCAGCGCGGATTGCGACCCTATGATCGGCCCGAGATTCTGGAAGCCGAACTTTCGGGCCTGCTGCTGGATTGCGCGCAATGGGGCACGCTGCCGGCTGATCTGCCCTTCCCCGACGCGCCGCCCGAGGGCGCCTTGGCCGCTGCTCTGGCGCTATTGGTCGATCTTGATGCGATGACCCCGGAAGGTGCTATCACGCCGCTCGGCCAGCGGATGAGCGCGGTCGGCGCGCATCCCCGGCTTGCCGCGATGATGCTGACGGCGGAAACGCTGGGACAGAAGGCGCTGGCGGCCGATCTGGCGGCATTGCTGGAAGAACGCGACCCGCTGCGCGCCGGACCGGACGGGCCGGCCGACGTCACGCTGCGGCTGGACGCGCTGGCCGGCCATGGCAGCGCCCAGGCGGATCGCGGTGCGGTGCAGCGCATCAGGCAGGCGGCGAAAAGCTATCGCGGGCGGCTGGGCCTGCGCGGCGATGTGACAGCCGTGGGCGATCCGGCGCCTTTGATCGCGGCCGCCTTCCCGGACCGCTTGGCCCAGCGCCGGGGCGAGCCCGGCAGTTTTCGCCTGTCGGGCGGCGGTGGCGCGAAGGTGCCGGTCAGCGACCCGCTGGCGCGCGCATCCCTGCTTGCGGTCGCGGTGCTGGAAATGAAGACCTCCGCCCGCATCCGTATGGCAGCCCCCCTGGACCCGGCCGCCTTGCCGCCGAGCCTGGCCCGGCGCTTGACCGAAACGGTGGAGACGAGCCTGGACCCCACGACCGGCAGCATCCTCGCCCGGCGGCGGCGGCGGCTGGGCGCGCTGATCCTGGAAGACCGCTCCGGCCCGCCGGATGCGGCGGAAGCGGCTGCCGCTTTGCTGGATGCCGTGCGGCGCGACCCGTCACGCCTGCCCTGGACCGAGGCTGCACGCAGCGTGCAGGCGCGGCTGATGCTCATGCATGGTTTGGAGGCAGAGCTTTGGCCGGCGAGCGACGATGTCAGCCTGACCGCGAGCCTTGAGGACTGGCTGGCGCCGCATCTGCATGGGCTGAACCGGCTGGGCGACCTCAGCCGTCTTGATATCGGCGCCTTGCTGCTCGACCGGCTGGACTGGTCGCGGCGGAGCCAGTTGGACCGCGATCTGCCGACGCATCTGCCTTTGCCCGGCGGACGCGCGGCCGTCGATTACAGCGAGCCGGTGCCGATGGCCGCCGCCCGCGCCCAGCATTTCTACGGATTGGCCGAGACGCCGAAGCTTGCCGGCGGGCGCATTCCGCTGCGCCTTGCCCTACTCTCCCCGGCCGGACGGCCGATCGCCATTACCGCCGATATCGCGAGCTTCTGGCGCGGTGCCTGGGCGGATGCCAGACGGGACATGCGCGGCCGCTACCCGCGGCATAACTGGCCCGAGAACCCGCTGGTGACGGAGACGCTTTGAGCTGCCAAGCTCCGCCTGACCTCCCTTTGCAGACAGGACCGATCATGCGTCGCCTCATCTCCTCCGGATCGCAGTTCGAAACCGAAATCGGATATTCGCGCGCCGTGGTCGATGGCGACTGGGTGTTCGTCTCCGGCACCACGGGTTTCGATTACGCGGCAAAAACGATCTCGGAGGATGTCGCCGAACAGGCGGAGCAGACGCTGAAGAATATCGGCTGGGCGCTGGAGGAAGCAGGCGCCAGTTTCGTCGATATCGTGCGCGCCAATTACGTGCTGCCGAAGGCTGAGGATTTCCCCGCCTGCTGGCCGGTGCTGCGCAAATATTTCGGTGAGGTGCGGCCGGCCTCGATGATGATCGTGGCCGGGCTCGCGGATCCGCGCATGAAGATCGAAATCGAGGTCACCGCGCGGAAGCGTGGCTAGAGTCCGTCAGGTTTAGGTGGAAACGACCCCTTGCCCCGTCATGGCCGGGCTTGACCCGGTCATCCAGTCCTTGGGCGCCCCAACGAATGGATGCCCGGCTCGGGGGCCGGGCATGACGGTATTAGGGACAAGCTTCAGTTAAAAATCAGACAAACTCTAGAGCGTTTCCTGTTCGCTTACGCTCACAGGTGCCGCTCTAAATTATTGTTTTTGCGAGCATCTTCACCCGGCAGATGATTCCATCTGACCGGGATCTGCTCTAGGCGGTTTGATGGGAACCGCCGCCCAATCCGTCTTGCGCGGATTTGGTGGCGGTTCCGATTGAATCTGACGGGTTTAAACTCCAGCCGCCCGGCCAGGATAATCGATCGTCTTCAGCGTCCCGTCCGGCTCGCCGATGATGGCGGAACGGGCGATATCGATGAAGAGCCCGTTCTCGACCACGCCCGGTATCCGGTTGAGCGCGATGGACAGCGCCTCGGGATGCGTAATCTGGCCCAGCGCGCAGTCCAGAATGTAATGCCCGGAATCGGTGACGAAGGGTTTATCGAGACCGCCACGCATGGCGATTTTGGGCTCCAGATATCCGCTCTCGATCAGCAGATCGCGCATCAGCCGTTCGGTCGCGTGCCAGCCGAAGCGGATGACCTCGACCGGCAGCGGAAACTGGCCGAGCTGGTCCTTGGTCTTGCTGTCGTCGATGACGGCGACGAAGCGGCGACCCGCAGTCGCGACGATCTTCTCCCACAACAGATTGCCGCCGCCGCCCTTGATCATCTGCCCTTGGGGGTCGATCTCATCCGCGCCGTCGAACACGATGTCGAGGGGGCCGACATCGTTGAGATCGGCCACCGGCACGCCGACCTCGATAGCCAGCGCCCGCGTCGTCTCCGACGTCGGCACGCCGGTGATCTTCAGCCCGGCCTGGCAACGAACCCCCAGGCTGCGGACAAACCGGCGGAGCGTAGTGCCCGAGCCCAGGCCCACCACCATGCCGTCCTCGATCATCGCAGCCGCTGCGTCGGCCGCCGCCTGTTTGGCAGCGTCCTGCGGGCTCAATTGCTCGGCCATGGTTCAGGCTCCTTTGGAAGGTTCAGCCACGCGGATCACGAGTTTGCCGAAGTTATGGCCCCGCAGAAGGTCTATGAACGCCTCCGGCGCATTCTCAAGCCCATCGACCACATGTTCACGGAAATGCAGGCTGCCATCGGCGACCCAAGGGGCGGCCAGGGCCCGCCAATCGACGAAACGCTCAGGCTTATCCATGACGATGAAGCCTTCGATGCGCAGGCGCTTGCGCACGACATCCATCAGGTTGGGGCCGGGCCGCGTCTTGGTATCATTATATTCGGCGACCATGCCGCACATGATCATGCGACCGAAATTATTCATCAGCGGGTAGACGGCGTCCTGCAGATCGCCGCCGACATTCTCGAAATAGACGTCGATGCCGTTCGGGCAGGCGTCGCGCAGTGCCGCATCCAGGTCCATGACCGCGCGATGATCGATGCACTCGTCGAAGCCGAGCGTGTCCTGGATATAAAGGCATTTGTCCGGATTGCCGGCGACGCCCACGACACGCGCACCGGCCCGCTTGGCGAGCTGACCGGCAACGGCTCCGACCGCGCCCGACGCGGCCGAGATCACGACCGTTTCGCCCGGCTTCACCTGGCCGATTTCCGTCATGCCGGCATAGGCGGTGGCGCCCGGCATGCCGAGCACACCGAGATAGGCGGAATAGGGCGCGCCCTTGGGGATGGTCGTCAGACGATCGCCCGCCGAAATGATATGCGACTGCCAGCCGAAGGCGCCTGTCACGACGTCACCGGGCACAAACCGCGGATCGCGGGATTCGACCACTTCGCCCACCGTCTCGCCGGTCATCGGCGCGCCGATCGCGACCGGCGGCGCATAGGACGGCTTGTCGCTCATCCGGCCGCGCATATAGGGGTCCAGCGACAGCCAAAGCGTGCGCGTCAGAACCTCGCCCTCGGCCGGCTTCGGCATGACGCTTTCATCGAGCGCGAAATTATCGGCACTGGGCGCGCCTTTGGGGCGGCTGGCGAGGATGATGGAGCGGCGAAGGTTGCTCATGCGAGATCGTCCCTATCGTTTGCCGCCCGTGCCGCCGCACACGGTCAGGGCGCGGGCGGCGTGTTTATCCTATCCTTCGCGCCTTAGGCGGCGTTCGGCAAGCCGCCCTGCACATGCCTGGCAAAGGCCGCAAAAAGCCGCCGCGTGACCGGGCCGACCGCGCCGTCCTGCACGGATGCGCCGTCGATCCGGGTGATGGGCCGCACGAAACTGGTGGCACTCGTAATGAAGACTTCTTGAGCCCGGCGCAGCTCATCCAGGCTGAACGCGGTCTCGGACAAGGTCAGCCCTTCGGCCCCGAGCAGTTCGGACAGCGCCGCGCGGGTGCAGCCGGGCAGGATTTCATGACCGAGCGCGCGGGTGCGCAGCTGACCATGCTCATCCACGATCCAGATATTGGAGGAGGCGCATTCGGTGACCATGCCCTGACCGTCGACCATCGCCATCTCGAAGGCACCAGCGTCCTTCGCCGCCTGCTTGGCGAGCACGTTGGGCAGCAGGTTGACGGTCTTGATGTCGCAGCGGTCCCAGCGCTGATCGGGACCGGTGATGATGCTGGTCGCCCAGGCATCGACATCGCGCGGGAAGGCCGGGATGGCCCGTGCCGTCACCACCAGCGTCGTCCGCGTGCCGGGCTTGGGGAAGACGTGCTCCCGCTTGGCCGCACCACGGGTGATCTGGATATAGACCAGCGCATTGTCATGCAGGCGATTGCGGGTGACGACTTCGCGGATGATGGCTTCCAGCGCGCGGCGACCGACGGGCCAGGCGAGGCGAAGCTCCCCCAGCGAGCGGGTCAGCCGATTGAGATGCTTCTCCTCATCGACGAAGCGGCCGCGATAGACCTGCACCACCTCATAAACGCCATCGCCGAACAGAAAACCGCGATCCTCGACCCGGACCTGAGCCGCCGCCACAGGAAGATAGCGGCCATTCACATAGGCAATACGGCTCATCAGTCTCAGCCTCTCCGGGCAGTCTCGTCAGTTGCTAGGCAGTGTCAGTCGTCCAGGCCCAGCGCGCGGATATGCTGGGTCTTCTCGTCCCAGTTGGCGCGTTCCTTGACGGTGAGAAACAGGTGGACCTTGCGGTCGAACAGCTTCGTCAGCTCAAGCCGGGCGCGGGCGCCGATTTCCTTGATGCGGGCGCCCCCGGCACCGATCAGGATGGCCTTATGGCCGGACCGCGAGACGGTGATATTGGCGTCGATCCGCACCGAACCGTCGCGCCGTTCCTTGAAGCTTTCGGTCTCGACCGTCGTTTCATGCGGGACTTCCTGATGCGTCTGCAGCAGGATCTGTTCGCGCACGATTTCAGCCGCCAGCAGCCGGTCCGGCAGATCCGTCAATTCCTCATCCGGATAAAGATGCGGACCTTCCGGCACGGCGCCCGCCAAAGCGTCACGCAACTCGGCCACGCCCTCGCCGGTTACGGCGCTGACCATGAAGGTCGCTTTGCAGGTGACGCGCGCGTTGATCCCGGCGATCAGCGGCAGCAGCTTCTGCGGCTCGACCAGATCGACCTTGTTCAGCACCAGCCAGATTTCGCGGTCCGTGCCTTCAAGACGCTTCAGGATACCATCCGTCAGATCCGAGATGCCGGCCTTCGCGTCGACCATGAGGACCGTGAGGTCAGCGTCGTGCATGCCGGTCCAGGCGGCATTGACCATGGCACGGTCCAGGCGGCGGCGCGGCTGGAAGATGCCCGGCGTGTCGATGAGCAGAATCTGCGACGCCTCTTGCATCAGAATGCCCATGATGCGGAAACGGGTGGTCTGCGCCTTGGGGCTGACGATGGAGAGCTTCGCTCCGGCAATCCGGTTGAGCAAGGTGGACTTGCCCGCATTCGGTGCGCCGATGATGGCGACGAAGCCGCAGCGCGTCGGCGCGGTTCGCTGGTCGGTCATTTACTTTTGGGTCCTGGCTTGGCTTGCCTGTCCGTAGCGCGCTTGAGCTGGTCCAGCAATGCTTGAGCGGCCACCTGCTCGGCAGCCCTGCGTGAACCGGCCGCCCCACGCGCCTCGGACTCACCCAGGCGAACGCTGATCACAAAATGCGGTTCGTGCGAGGGACCGTCGCGGGAGACGATGTCATACAGCGGCAGGCCGAAGCCCCGCGCCTGCCCCCATTCCTGCAACCCGGTCTTGGCGTCCTTCGGCGGCTCAGCCTCCGCAACCATGGCGGCGGCGAAATTGGCGCGCACGAAGCGCTGCACGGGGTCGAGCCCGCCATCCAGGAAAACGGCTCCGAGAAGCGCCTCGACCGCATCGGCCAGAACGGAAGCCCGGCGACGGACGCCGGCCCGCGCCTCCCCCGGTGCGACCGAGAGCAGCGCCGGCAGGCCCAGGGTTTCCGCGACCTCAGCCAGAACGGGCTGGGAAACCAGATGCGCCAGACGGCGGCCGAGCGCCCCTTCCTGTTCGCGCGGATAGTGTTCGGTCAGCCAGACGGAAATGGCCAGGCCCAGCACGCGGTCGCCGAGGAATTCCAGACGTTCGTTGGAGCCCTGGCCGGCCCCGGCGGCGGAGCGATGGGTCAGCGCTTCCTGCAGCAACCGGGCATTGGCAAAGCGATAGCCGAGGATCTGTTCCACGGCCGCGCGGGCTTCTTCCGCCAAAGCCTCGGACGAGACCGCAGACTTAGTTTTGGGCGAACGCTTGTCGGTCAATGAATGGAGCTGAGGATGCGGTTCCAGCGGATTTCGAGAGGCCACTGCCAGATTTCCCACCAGGGATAGCGCGCGTCGATCGAGAAGAAGATGATATCGGCCTTTCCGACAAGATTGGCGACGGGAATATAGCCGACGGCGTCAAGAACGCGGCTGTCCAGGCTGTCATCGCGGTTGTCGCCCATGCCGAAAACATAGCCCGGCGGCACGTGATAGACGTCGGTATTGTCCAGCGGGCCGTCATCGGACGCCTTCAGGATGGGATGCTTCAGCCCGTCCGGCATGGTCTCGATATACTTCTTCAGCGCCATCGGCGGACCGTCGCTGTCGCCCTCGGTCGTATAGCCGCCGTCCGGATCGCGCGGCAGTTCGGTGCCGTTGATATAAAGATGGCCCTGCTTCATCTGGATGCTGTCGCCCGGCAGGCCGACGATGCGCTTGATGTAGTCGATGCTCGGGTCACGCGGCAGGCGGAACACGGCGACATCGCCCCGCTGCGGCAGGCTGCCGAAAATGCGGCCCTGGAACATATTCGGGGACAAGGGGAACGAATAATTGGAATAGCCGTAGCTGAACTTCGAGACGAAAAGATAGTCGCCCACCAGAAGCGTCGGGATCATGCTGCCGGAGGGGATGTTGAACGGCTCGTAAAGGAACGTTCGAATGAAAATCGCGATCAAGGCGGCATAGATGATGGTCTTGAGGCTGTCGCCCCAGCCGCCTGGTTTACGCTGAGACATAGGAGTCCTTGACCTCTGAACACGCTCAGCGCATGTCGCGGAAAGGCGTAGGCCTGTCAAGCAACGGGCAGGCTATCTTAAGCAAGCGTCATTTTTGCGTCAGACCCGCCAGGCGACGGACGCGAGGTCTTGGCTGCGGTGCCTCGCCCACGCTTGCGCGGCAGGGTCGGGATCGGCGACAAGCCGCCCATGGCACCCCCTCTTCTCATGCTTCAGGATATTCACATCAATCTCGGCTCCGTGCCGCTGCTGCGGGGGGCGGAGCTGGCGGTGGGCGCCGGCGACCGCATCTGCCTCATCGGTCGCAACGGGTCCGGCAAGTCCACCCTGTTGAAGATCGCCGCAGGTCTGCTGCCCGTGGACCAGGGAACGCGCTTCATCCAGCCCGGCGCGACCATCCGCTACCTGCCGCAGGAGCCTGATCTGTCGGGCTATGCCACGACCCTCGCCTATGTCGAGGCCGGCATGGGACCGGGGGACGACCCATACCGCGCCGTCAGCCTGCTCTATTCGCTGGGCATGACAGGCGAAGAGAATCCGACCCATCTTTCGGGCGGCGAGGCCCGCCGCGCTGCCTTGGCGCGCGCCCTGGCGCCCGAACCCGATCTGCTGCTGCTGGACGAGCCGACCAACCATCTCGATCTGCCCGCCATCGAATGGCTGGAAAGCGAGCTTGGCCGGTTGCGCACCGGCCTGGTTCTGATCAGCCATGACCGCCGCCTGCTGACCAACCTGTCCCGCTCGCTCATCTGGCTCGACCGCGGCACGACGCGACGGGTCGATCGGGGCTTCGCCGCCTATGACGATTGGCGGGAGGAGCTGATGGCGCAGGAGGAGGCCGAGCATCACAAGCTGTCCCGCCAGATCGCGCGCGAGGAAGACTGGATGCGCTACGGCGTCACCGCCCGGCGCAAGCGCAATGTGCGGCGCGTCGGCGAACTGGCCGACCTTCGTGAGCGCTACCGTGACCGCAATACCGTGGCGACCGGCGCGAAGATGGCGGCGAGCGAGGCCGAGGGGTCCGGTAAGCTGGTGTTTGTCGCCGAAGGCGTCGCCAAAGCCTATGACCGGCCGATCGTCCGTGACCTCGATCTGCGCGTCATTCGCGGCGACCGGCTTGGCATCGTCGGCCCCAACGGCGCCGGCAAATCGACGCTGCTGAAGCTGCTGACCGGTCAAGTCGATCCCGATCAGGGCAAAATCCGTATCGGCACCAATCTGGAAACGGTGACGCTGGACCAGCAGCGCGCGACGCTGGACCCGACCCGGACGCTGTCCGATACGCTGACCGGCGGTTTGGGCGATATGGTGCAGGTCGGCGACGAGAAGCGGCATGTCATCGGCTATATGAAGGACTTCATGTTCAAGCCCGAGCAGGCGCGCACCCCCGTGGGCACGCTGTCGGGCGGCGAGCGCGGGCGCGTGCTGCTGGCCTGCGCGCTGGCCCGCCCGTCCAATCTGCTGATCCTGGACGAACCGACCAATGATCTGGATTTCGAGACGCTGGATCTATTGCAGGACATGCTGGCGGACTATGCCGGCACCGTGCTGCTGGTGAGCCATGATCGCGACTTCCTCGATCGCGTCGTGACATCCACCTTGGCCGCCGAAGGCGACGGGCGCTGGACCGAATATGCCGGCGGCTATTCGGATATGATCATACAACGGAAAGCCGATCTGCCGAGCCGCGCCGCCGCCCAGGCGATGGCGAAATCCGCATCCTCGGCAAAGCCCGCGGGCGTTGCGTCATCCACGAAGAAAATGAGCTTCAAGGACGTCGATGCGCTGAAGAAACTGCCGGATCAGATCGCGGCGATGCAGGCCGAGATCGCCAAGCTGCAGAGGCAGCTGGCCGACCCGCAGCTCTATGCCAAGGACCCGAAGAAATTCGCGGCGACCACCGACAAACTGTCCAAAACGGAAGCCGATCTGGCGACCGCCGAGGAGCGCTGGCTGGAGCTGGAAGTGATGCGGGAGGCGATGGCCGGCGCCTGATCGGTCAAACCGCAATGCCCTGGTAGCGGAACTCCATCATCATGCCGGTCATCATGTGATAGAGGTTGTGGCAGTGAAATGCCCAGCGGCCGGGGTTAACGGCGTCGAAGGCGATGCGCACACTGCCGCCAAGGGGCGGGACCATCACGGTATCGCGCACCGCGCCTTGCACAGGCTTGCCACCGAGCGCCACGACTTGAAAGGCATGGCCGTGCAGATGCATCGGATGCGCCATGGTGGAGGCATTGATCAGATCGATCTCCACCCGCTGCCCCGCCGTCAGCATCAGCGGCGGAACATTGGGCCAGGCAGCCTGGTCCAAGGACCAGGCATAGGGCTGCATGGCGCCTGACAGCAGGATTGTCTGGCTGATATCGGCCTTGCGCGCGGCCAAGGGTGTGACGGCCGATAGCTTTTGTTCCAGCGACAGATCAAGCGGCGAGGTCGAGGCACCAGCCTTGTCCGGCTGCTTCTTCACGGCCGCGCCGGCTGTCGCGAGAACAAGACCCGTCTGCCGGTCGGACCCTTCCAATCGTGCCAGAACCGGAAAGGCGCCGGCGGTCGGCAGATCCACTAGAATGTCGAGCCGCTGCGCGATGGCGAGGGGAAAACGCGCGCCGCTGACGGGATGCACCGCATGCCCGTCGACCGCCACGACCTGACCCGTCAATGCGCCGAGATCGAGCCAGAACTGGCTTGACGACGCAGCGTTGATGACGCGCAGGCGCAGGCGGCCGCTTTTTTCTACCGACACGACCTCAGGGTCCGTCAACGTGCGGTCATTGGCGAGAAAAGCGTCGTAGTCGATGTCGTTGAGATCGACGTCGTCGGACGGCATGCCATTCATCGGCATGGTCGGCATGGAGCCCGATTTCATTTGCCCCGCCGTCATCTGCCCCGCTGTCATTTGCATGGAACCCGTCGCACCCGCCGACATGCCGCCCATCGCGCCGGGCTTGGAGAGACCGGCGAGCAGGTCCTCGGGCGACCGAAAACTGAAGTCGTGCAGCATCAGCACGACTTCCTGCCGATCTTCGGTGGCGGTTGCGTTGTCCCGCACGATCAGCGGTGCGGTCATCAGGCCTTGTTCCTGCATGCCCTGATGCGAATGCATCCAGAAGGTGCCGGCGATCGGCGCGAAATCGTAGGTCTTGGACGCACCGGCCGGAAGCGGCGGCGTTTCCGGCCAGGGAAAGCCGTCCTGTTTCCAATCCGGCAATTGGCCGTGCCAATGGATGATCGTCTGTTCGGCAAGTGTGTTGTGCAGCGTGACATTGAAGCGCTCGCCGGGATTGAGGGCGAGGCCCGGCTGTCCGGTCTCATTCACCAGCCGATAGACGCGGGCAGCGCGACCGTTCACGTCCAGCATCCGCGTGCCGGCGACCAGTTGGTGGGCAACCGGCGCGGATGCTTCGGCACGCCTTGCGAGCGGCAGCGCCAAGGTCGCGCCCGCGGCACCCAGAAGCCGTCGCCGCGTGAGATGGTCGGTCATGGGGTCAAGTTCCTGCAAAGCGATAAGCCGATCCTAATCCTTGCCTGCTACAGGCTTCCCCCTTGGCAAGGTCAAATCGCGCGATGGGGCGTGGCGGCGCCGACGGCCTAAGCGGGGTCGAGGAAAACCCGCACGGCCTGCACCACACTCGCGATCTCGCGGGCAATATCGTCGCTGCCCGCATCGGCAAGCGGCTTATCGGGCAGCGTGCTGGTCGCGCCGAATGCCTGGACGAGAAGGAGAGATTGCTGGCGGATGGTCGCGGCATCGGCTTCATCGGCCTCACGCAGCGCGAGCGCATGAGCGGTCGCAGCACCCGCCACACCCCGCAGCGCATGCAGAACCGCCTGCATTTCCATCAGATGCGCGCGGCGGCGCTGCCCTTCCAAACTCATCCGATGCTGAAGCGTTTCCGCCGCACTGCTCGCGATACCGGCCGTGCGGCGCGTGACTTCCAATGCGGGCGAGATGCCGGTGCTGGCGACGACGGCGGCCGCATAGCCGAGATTGGCATCAATGGCCGCAGCCAGAACCGCGCGTGGCGTGGGTCCCTGGCGGGGCCAAAGCAGCAGGGTCGCCGCAAACGCGATCAGACTGCCCAGAATATTGTTCACGATCCGCGCCCAGGGGATGGATTCGGCCGGCAGCAGCAACGCCGTGATCAGCACGACGAGCGCCGTGAGGAAGACGACGAAAATCGTGTAATTGACGAAGCGAAAGGCGATCGCCGCCGCCGCGATCAGCAGAACCGCCAGCAAAAGCGCAAGCTTCATCGGCAATAGCAGCAGGACCGCCGCGGCCAGGACGCCGCCCGCGATGCTGCCCAGAACGCGTTCCAATGTCCTGGGCCAAGTGGTCGCGGCCAAGGGCTGCAGTACCACGACGACCGCGACCGTCGCCCAATAGGAGAAAGTCAGGTTCAGCCAGATGGCCAGGCCATAAGCCAGGACGACAGCCAGGGCCAGGCGCACAGCATGATGCAGCACCGGCATTGGCACCGGGCGTCGCAGACCCAGGCCGCCGGTCCTGACGGAGGCGGGCAGGATCTCCGCCTCCACCTTGCCCTGCCGCCAAAGCTCGGCGAGATCGGCCAAGGCCTGCGCCATGGCGCCGATCGCGCGCGCCATGGCGGTATCGACCGCCCGGCAATCGCGCAGCACGGCATCGGCCGCCGCGGCCAGGGAGGCCGAGGCAGGGTCACGCCGCGCCACCTGACGATGCGCCTCCGCCAGAAGAAGCGGCAGGCGAGACAGCAGGTTACGCTCCGCCCCTTCCGCCAGCGACGTGCCGAGGTCGGCGATATGATGACCGCCCGCGATGAGGCCGGCGAAGATGCGATCGGCCGCGTCTATTTGGGCCGCATAGAAAGCGCTGCCGCTTTCGATACCCAGCGCGAGCCCGCGGGCGCGTTCGATGGCTGTCCGGATAGCGCGGCGATGGTCGGCATTCATCGCGTCCCATGCGGCACGGCCGGATCGGTGCTGGCGCTCGCCGCTCAACAGTTCCGTCGCCATATCGGTCAGCCGCGCGAAGACGGAGGCGATCGCGCGCCGGGCCGGGGCCTGACGATGAATGCGCCAGACGAAGACACTGAGACCCATGGCCCAAAGGCAGCCGAACAGAAAGATAGCGGCGAGCGTCAGCGCCCCTGCCGGTGGGCTTGGAAAATCGACGGCGACCACGGCCGTGACCGCGACAAGGCTGCCGGCCTGGCTGATGGCCGGACCATAGGTGCCACCGAGACTCGGCAGGAAAACGAGAGGCAGAAGCGCCATGCCCGCGAGAACCGGACCGATATCGGCGGCGGCCGATGCGCAGAAGGCCACGACCGTGCCGCCCAGCGCAAAGACGCCCATCGCGCGCAGACGCAAACCGTCACGCCCGCCGGGATCCGCCAGACAGGCCCAAAAGGCGCCGAAGGCCGCCCAGGAGAGTTGGGGCTTCCCCAGCAACAGCGCGAGCGCGACCAGGCTTGCGACCGCGAGTGCGGCTCTCGCCCCTTCCAATAGGCCGATCTGCTCGGGCGCGGCGGCAAAGGAATAGGATTCCAGCTTACGCGCCAGGCGATAGGTCAGGCTTGTATGTTGAATATCGCTCATGGCTGACCCGGTACGAAGCTGCCCTACAACTCCCAAACTTCGCTGGAAAACGCCAGTCATCCCACGCTCCGCCCCTGCGCCGGTCAAGGGTGTATGGTGCGATGCAATATGATAAAAACGAATAATTCGACTTAAAATCAGTCTTGATCGGAATATCCGATGGAATTGCGCAATCTGCGGGCCTTTGTCGAAGTGGTCCGCCGTGGCGGCTTCACCGAGGCGTCGAAAATCGTTCTGACGACGCAATCGGCAGTCAGCAAATCGGTCAAGCTGCTGGAGGAGGAACTGGACCTCAAGCTGCTGGACAGGATCGGCACCAAGTCGGCGCTGACGGCCGCCGGGGAGATCGTGTTTCGCCGGGCCGTCAAAATGCTGGCCGAGCGCGACGATCTGATGGCGGAGCTGGACGCGCTGCGCGGCCTGCGGCGCGGCTC
The DNA here is from genome assembly GCF_020621385.1 of Acidisoma cellulosilyticum. GTDB lineage: Bacteria > Pseudomonadota > Alphaproteobacteria > Acetobacterales > Acetobacteraceae > Acidisoma > Acidisoma cellulosilyticum. The sequence continues at coordinate 17,307 of NZ_JAESVA010000003.1, forward strand.
GCTTCGCGTCGGCCTGCCCGCAGTCGGCAGCGACGCGCTGTTCGCGCCCATCTTCTCGGCCTTTCGCGGCCGCTATCCGGGGATCGATATCCAACTCATCGAAGGCGGCAGCCGCCATCTGGAGGATGCGTTGCGGGCCGGCGAGGTAGAGATAGCCGGGCTGATCCAGCCTATCTCGCCGGATTTCGACAGCGCCCTGGTGCGGCATGATCCGATCCTGGCGATCTGCGCCGCCGACCATCCTTTGGCCGGACAGACGGAGGTCGCATTGGAAGACCTGGCGGAGGAACCTTTCATCCTGTTTGATGCCGGTTTCACGATGCATGGGCTTCTGATCGAGGCCTGCAAGCGCCACGGCTTCACGCCGAAGGTGATCGCCTCATCCAGTCAGATCAGCTTCATGCTGAAGCTCGCGGCCGGGGGCCTCGGCATCACCTTCATGCCGCAGCTGATCGCGGAGATGAACGCCCATGAGAGTATCGGGCGCATCGGCCTCGCTGACCGCGATATCGCCTGGGGCATGACGCTGGCCTGGCGGCGCGGCGCCTTTCTGTCGCGCGCGGCCGAGGCCTGGCTGCAACTGGCCGCCAGCATGGGCGTCTGCGCGGCGCCCGCGGATGGCGCGGTTAAGCCGCCACCACGATGATCTCGGGGCTTGTCGCCGTCATCGGGCTGCCGTCCCAATCGCCGAGGATCGCGATATCCGTGAAGCCGGCCCGCAGAAGATGGGCCTGGATCGCGTCCCGCGACAGGAAAAGCAGTGTCGAATCGCTGGTCTTCTCACCGTCGGGAAAGACGAAGTGATCATGCCGCGCGCCGGATCGACGGCCATGACAGAATGACCAAGCCGGATCAGACGGCGCGCCACAAGCCGCCGCTCCCGATACTGCGCGTCCTGCGTTATCATCCCGTGCCGAGGTCACCCGATGCAGGCGGACCGCATCGCATCATAGGCGGCCGAAAAGCCGCGCAGGCTGAACAATTCCTTTGGCCGGCCTTGAGGCGCGGGCAGCGTCGCCTTCATCTCGCGCCGGAAGGCCGCAACCGTGGCCGGGCCTGCCGCAGCATAGGCGTATTTGCCGCTCGGATGAAAAGCGAAATGCCTGGTGCCGGCCGTCATCGTCAAAGCCGCCTGATGCGGCGCGTAAGGATGGCAGGGGCTGACGACGACGCGGTCCTGCCGCGGCGGCGCGTGGGTGACGACCAGCACGGCCGTATTGCAGCCGCCACGCCGCTTGCGGCCGAGGATCGCCTGCGTGAAGCTGTAGCAGATGCGATGGCCGTTCTGCCTGTAGCTGGACGCCGCCCAATCCTTGAAGCGCGTGACCGGCTGCGCGGCATAGGCGGGTACGGCCACCGTCAGCATGACGGCCGCGACAACACCGATGACAGGCTTCATGCCACGGTTCCGCTTATTTTGTTGCCAATTCAACAAAATATCGTCGGCGCCCTGTGTCAACGCAGGTTGCGGTCAGGCGCGGACTCGGCGATGGCCGGACCGTTGCCATAGCTCGGGGCCGACGCCAATTGCACCGTCTGCGCCCAGCCGGCCGAGATACCAGCGCGCGCCTTCGATGATTTCGTTGGCACCTCATCCGCCATCAGACTGTCCGCCGTCGAATGGCCATAGATGAAACCGTTGGTCGGATAGACCGAACCATAGCTGCCGGAATGCCCGCGCTCGACACGGACAGAGGTCCAGTCATTGTCGGGCGAAACGTCGATGACGGAAATGGCCTTGGAGATATTGCCGTGACGCTGACCCGGCATCGGCCAATTGGCCTGGCTGATCAGAACTTCACGCGGATTGACGGTCTCTGTCACGACCGCGACATGGCCGAGTTCCATATGGCGATTGGATTGAAAGCTGAGCACAGCGCCTTCCTGCGGCGTCTGGCCACGGTCATAGCGGCCATTGGCCTCTCGCCACCAGGTATTGGCATTGCCGCGCAATTCGATGCCCGAGACACGGCGGGCATAAGGCACGCATTGCAGCCAGCTGCCGCTATGGCGTCCGTGCCAGACGACATGATGCAAGGAGGGGGCATGGGCAATGTGGCGACGGCTGTGCCAGGCAGCGTGATGCACCGAACTTTTGTGACTGGAGCTGGATTGGTGCCGATTATAGGCGACGTGATGCGTGGTTCGGCCGCTGCTTTTATGGCTCGCATGTCGCGTCGCCGCCTCAGCATGAATGCTCAGCCCAAACAGACCCACACAAAATGCAGATGCCGCAAAAAGCTTGAGCCTTAATCCGCCTGTCACTCGAATCATGAAGCCCGCAGTCTTTATCTAATCATTGCCGCACCAAGCCATCACGTCATGATAAGACAACAAATCAGATGCATGATCGTTCTGCATCATATTTGGCGCCGAAAAGCTCATCGCGTGATCGCGAGGGCATCGGTAATGCAAAGGCGCGGTGCCGTGCAACACCGCTTCGCTTTATCGTCGTGTCAATAGAGGTAATCGTTTAAAACCAGCGGATAGGCGTCAAAGTTTTAGGAATTATATCCTAAAATTTGTCGATTCCGATGCTGGACATCCGGGAGCGCTCAGCTTTCCGCGAAACAGACCTGATCCCGCCCAGCGCGCTTGGCGGCATAGAGGGCACGATCCGCGCGCAGCAACAGAGCGTCGAGGCCGCCCGATTGCTGCCGGTCGCAGGCGCCACCGATGCTGATCGTGATATGTAAGGGCTCGACCGCGAGCGGGATGGGCTCCTCCGCGACCGCACGCCTGAGGCGCTCGGCAATGGCCTGCGCCTGCCGCTTATCATAACCCGGCAGCAGAATACCGAACTCCTCCCCGCCCAGCCGGGCCAAGGTCTGCCCCTCCGCCAATATCCTCCGGCAGCAGGCTGCGACAGCGACCAGAACCTGATCACCGGCAGCATGGCCGTGGCCGTCATTGACCGCCTTGAAATGATCGATGTCGAAGGTCAGGAGCGAGAGCGGCAGCCGATCCCCGCGCATAAGCGCGGAGCCGATTTCGAAGAAGCAGCGGCTATTGGCGAGGCCGGTCAGCTCATCCGTATGCGCGAGCCGCTGAAGCTCCCCTGCCAGCGCATGCCGCGACGACACGTCGATATAGAGATAGACGAAATAATCGCCGACGCGGCGGATATGAAACTCCACCACTTTGTCGCTGCCATCCTTGCAGCGGACGGTTCGCTCATAGCCGTCGCTGGAGGTATCGAACTCCGCCGCCGTCAGAACGCGTTCTTCCCAAATGGCTCTGACCTTGGCCCGATAGACCGGGTCCGGATAGACGACCTCAAACCAAAGATCGTTGTATTCGATATCCTTGAGCCCATAGCCGAAGAGCGCCGTGAAACTCCGGTTCACGTAAAGCGTGTGGTGTTCAAGATTATCGATCTGCAGACCGATCGGCAGAAGATCGAGGATTTTTGGCGCGAAGCCCGAGAGATCGCGCAAAAGGCCGAGCTGCGTGAAACTATCGAAAGCATCGCCCGCCAAAGGCATAGGACAGCCTCAAATCCTTAACGCTTACGGCACAAGACCGGATCGGTCGGTACCCCTTCGACACGATGCCGGGAAAATCGGCATCCCGTCCAGCATTAACGAACCGGGCGGACCCCGGCGGCACAGATCCCCGACTATCCACAAAAAAGCCCCGCCGAACCCGGCGGGGCTTTTTTTATGGGACTTGGTCTGTGGGACTTGGCCTTAGCCGACCTTGGTCAGGAGCGTCAGCGGCGGATCGGCCAGATCATGCAGCGGAATCGGATAATCGCCCGTAAAACAGGCGTCGCAGAAATGCGGGTTCACCGCATTGCGCTGGGCGACACCGAGCGCCTGATAAAGGCCGTCGATCGAGACGAAGGCCAGGCTGTCGGCACCGATCAGCTCGGCCATTTCCTGCACATCATGACGGGCGGCAAGCAGCTTGCCGCGCTCCGGCGTATCGATGCCGTAGAAGCAGGAATGGGTCGTCGGTGGCGAGGAGATGCGCATATGCACTTCCGTCGCCCCGGCGGCACGGACCATTTCGACGATTTTGCGGCTGGTCGTGCCGCGCACGATCGAATCATCCACCAGGATGACGCGCTTGCCTTGCAGAACCGCCCGATTGCCGGAATGCTTCAGCCGGACACCGAGATTGCGGATCTGGTCCGTCGGCTCGATGAAGGTGCGGCCGACATAATGGTTGCGGATGATGCCAAGCTCATAGGGAATGCCGCTCTCCGCCGCATAGCCCATGGCCGAGGGCACGCCGGAATCAGGCACCGGCACGATGACATCGGCATCGACGCCGGATTCCCGCGCCAGCATGGCGCCGATTTCCTTGCGCGCCATATAGACCGGCTTGCCTTCCATGACGGAATCGGGCCGCGCGAAATAGACGTATTCGAAGATGCAGAAGCGCGAGGTGGTGCGGTGGAACGGCTTCACGCTGCGCACGCCCTGGTCGTTGATGACGACGATCTCACCCGGCTCGATGTCGCGGACGAATTCGGCGCCGACAATCTCCAGCGCGCAGGTCTCGCTCGCCAGAACCCAACCGTCCTTGCCGTCGGGATGCGGCAGACGGCCGAGGATGAGCGGACGCACGCCCTGCGGGTCGCGCACGCCGATCAACCCGTCCTGGGACAAGGCAACCAGCGAATAGGCGCCAACAACCTGTTTCAAGGCGTCGATCAGACGATCGAGAACGGTCGAATAGAGGCTGATCGCGATCAGATGGATGAAAACTTCCGAATCCATGCTGGACTGGAACAGGCAACCCCGGCGCACCAGTTCGCGGCGGATCGCGGCGGCATTGGTGAGATTGCCGTTATGGCCGACGGCGAAGCCGCCGAAGGCGAAATCGGCATAAAGCGGCTGGACATTGCGCAGGACCGTCTCGCCCGTCGTGGCATAGCGGTTATGGCCGATGGCGTGAGCCCCGGGCAGGCCCGCCATTGTCTTGGCATCGCTGTAATTGTCACCGACGAGGCCGAGGCCCTTATGGATGTGGAAGCGCTCGCCGTCATAAGTCGCGATGCCGGTCGCTTCCTGACCGCGATGCTGAAGCGCATGCAGGCCGAGTGCGGTGATGGCCGCCGCATCCTGTGCATACCAGACGCCGAAGACGCCGCATTCCTCATGCATCTTGTCGTCATCACCGGGCTCTTCAGCCCGGACAGCACCGTAAACGTCCATCATCGACTCATGTTCCTTTAAGCCGCGATTCCGCGCCGTCATGCGGTCTCATTGGGCCTGCCCGGTCTGCCCCTGAGCCGGAGACAATGCCGAACCCTTGGGAGCAGGCTGCAGCAAGTCATTCAAGGTGGGCGGCTGCGTGACCGGAGGCGCCATCAGATGAGGATGGTAACCGTCCGGCAACATTGCGACCGCCTGTTGCGCCCCCTCATACACATAGGGAAGGAGTCGTGCATCACGTATCGGCTCGGGCCAGTCCTGCGGAGATGTCACCAGTCCCGCTAGGATATAGCAGATGACGAGCAGAGCGCCGCCTCGGGCCAGGCCGAAGACGATGCCGAGCGTGCGATCAACCCCGCCCAGCGCCGATCCGCGGACCAAGGCGCCGACCCAGCCGCTGACGACCGAGAAGACGATCAGCGCGACGATGAACACCGCAGCGATCGCCGCGGGCTCCACAAACTCCTTGGCCTTGATCCACTGCGCGACATGCGGCGCCACGAAGGGCTCGAACCAGAAGGCGACCGCGATGGCACCGACCCAGGCGCCGACGCCCATCACCTCCCGCACGAAGCCTCTGTAGAAGGCGAGCAGCGCCGAAATCGCGAGCACCGCCAGCATGGCGAGGTCGAACCACGTCATTCAGAATCTTCCAAGGCAGGCTCCGGGGCAGGAGTCTTATCGGCAGGCGGCATTGCAGAACCGGTTGGCGGCTTATCACGAAAACGGCCGAGAAGATCGCTCACATGTCCGATTTCGATCAGCCCCAGCCCGGACGGGGCCGCAATCGGCCGGCGCGTGCCACCACCCAGACGCCGCGGCATGGCGGCCGAGGTAAAGCCGAGCTTGGCCATTTCCTTCAGCCGCGCTTCCGCCTGGGCGACCTGGCGGACCTCCCCCGAAAGCCCGATTTCGCCGAAAAAGGCGAGGCTGGGGTCGGTCGGCTGACCGGCGGCGGCCGAGGCAATGGCAGCCGCGACGGCAAGATCGGCCGCCGGTTCGGTGATCCGCAACCCGCCGGCGACATTCAGATAGACATCCTGCTGGGCAAGCCTGAGACCGCCGCGACTTTCCAGAACCGCGAGCAGCATGCCGAGCCGCCCGCTATCCCAGCCGACGACCGAGCGCCGGGGCGATCCGCCGGGATTGGGGGAGAGCAGCGCCTGAATTTCCATCAAAACCGGTCGCGTGCCTTCCAATCCGGCGAAGACCGCGGAGCCCGCGATATTGCCGCGCCGCTCCGCCAGGAACAGGGCGGAAGGATTGGTGACCTCACCCAACCCCGCCTCCGTCATCTCGAAGACGCCGATTTCGTCCGTCGCGCCGAAGCGGTTCTTGACGCCGCGCAGGATGCGGAACTGATGCCCGCGCTCCCCTTCGAAATAGAGCACGGCATCGACCATATGCTCCATGACGCGCGGACCGGCGAGCGCGCCGTCCTTCGTCACATGGCCGACGAGGACGAGGGCAAACCCTTCCTGCTTGGCGAGGCGAATGAGTTCCAGCGCCGAGGCGCGGACCTGGGAGACGGTGCCGGGCGCGGAATCCAGCGCCTCATGCGCCATGGTCTGGATCGAATCGATGACGAGGAGAGAAACCGGCTTTTCCCCGCCCCGCCCCGCCCCGCTCAAGGTCGCCGCGATATCCTGAACCCCCGTCGCGGAGGCAAGCTCCACCGGGGCGTTGGACAGGCCAAGCCGCCGGGCGCGCATGCGCAGCTGATCGACCGATTCCTCGCCCGAGATATAGACGACGCGGCGGCCGGCGCGCGCCAGACTGGCGGCCGCCTGCAGCATCAACGTGGACTTGCCGATACCAGGGTCGCCACCGACGAGGATGGCGGAAGCCGGCACCAGCCCGCCGCCGAGCACACGATCGAGCTCCGCGACCCCGCATTCCATCCGGGGCGGGGGCGCTGCCTCACCTTCCAGACCGACCAGGGTAATGCGCCGGCCGGAGGCTGCGGCTTTCGCCTGCCCCGCCGGCTGGACCTCTTCCGTGATCGTATTCCACGCACCGCAGGCCTCGCAGCGGCCGCCCCATTTGGGGGAAACGGCGCCGCAGCTTTGGCAGATATAGCGGGCAGTCGATTTCGCCATCAGCGACACATGCCCGAGGACCGGCACCCGACGAAAGCGAAAATCGCTCTCGCCCTGCGCATAAGGCCCTGATTAATGGACGAGGGTCGGCACCATCTCATGCTCAAGAATGGCTTCCCAGGCGAGTTCCTGGTTCGGCGCCACGGCCATCGGCGTGCCATCCGCGCCGTGAATGGCGAAGACAGCCTCCCCGGCGACACTGACCGGTTTGATATAGGCCAGCCGCGAGACGCCGAGCTGAGCGAGCTGGGCCGTGGTGATCTGACGGATGTCGAGGACCTGACCGACAACCTGATCGCTGGTATCGACGCTGTTCTGAATGCGCATCGGTTCATTCCTTTTCGACGGATGGCGCTAAGGCCCATCCTGTAACGCGCAACGCTTAATCTTCCCCGACGATGCGGGAGACCCCGATCTGGGACCCAATCTCATTACGCAGCTCGGTCACCTCTCGGATGTCACGACGCGCACGAGACGGTACGGGTGCCGACTTGGACATCGTATCGATCGGGATCGTCCGCACCCGCGTTTCCGGCTGCGGCCGGATCAGATCGACATGCAGCAATCCGTTATGCAGCCATGCGCCCTTGATCTCGATCCCTTCGGCCAGCACGAAGGCGCGCTGGAACTGACGGGACGCGATACCACGGTAGACGAAGACGCGATTCTGACTGTCCTCGGTTTGGCGGCCCCGGATCACCAGTTGATTGTCCTCCTGGGTGATCTGGAGTTCTTCCATGCTAAAGCCCGCAACCGCCAGGGTAATACGGAGGCCGGACGGACCGGTTTGCTCGATATTATACGGCGGATAGCCTTCAGATTGGGTTTTGGATGCCCGTTCCAGCATCTGCTCCAAATGGTCGAAGCCGAGAAAAAGCGGCGAGGTGAAGACACGGGTAGTCATCGGCGTGAGCCTCCTCTTCGTAGAGCGAAGCACTGACGAGCCCAAAATCGGCGCTCGTGCTCAAGATATAGTGGGTAGATCCGCGCATCCTTGCAAGACCCGGAATGCAAGGCTCTCCGTTGATCCATGCGGCCCTGACAGGTAAATCCCCGCAATGACCTCCGACAAACCCGATACCGCCGACCTTCTGCCGATCGTCATGGCCCCAGACCCCAGGCTGAAGGCCAAAACGCGCCTGGTGACCGAGGCGGACCGTGAGACCTTGCGCCGCGTCGTACCGCGCATGTTTGCGACCATGTATGCGGCCCCCGGTATCGGACTGGCCGCCCCGCAGGTGGGGCTCGACCTGCGGCTGGCGGTAATCGACCTGCAGCCGGACGACAAGCCGGCGCCGATCACGCTGATCAACCCGAAGATCGAAAAGGTGAGCGAGGACCATGCGATCCGCGAGGAAGGCTGCCTCTCCATCCCCGGACAATATGCCAATGTCACCCGACCGGCGGGCGTCACCGTTTCCTATGAGGATATGGACGGCAACCGGCAGGTGATCGAAGCCGATGGCTTGCTGGCCACCTGCCTGCAGCATGAAATCGACCATCTGGACGGGGTGCTTTTCGTCGATCACCTCTCGGCGCTGAAGCGCAATATGATCCTGCGCAAGATGGTCAAGGAAAAGCGGCTGAAGAAGAGCAGCTAAGGGATAGCCCGTCATGCGCCTTGTCTTCATGGGATCGCCGGATTTTGCCGTGCCCGCTTTGCGCTCGCTGGTGAATGCCGGCCAAGAGATTGTCGCCGTCTATTGCCAGCCGCCGCGCCCGGCCGGGCGCGGGCAGAGCCTGCAGCCCTGCCCGGTCCAGCGCGTGGCGGAAGAGCTCGGCCTGCCGGTGCACTATCCGGCCAGGCTGCGCGGCAATGCCGAAGCCCTGGCCGCATTCCAAGCTTTGGACGCCGACGCGGCCGTGGTCGCAGCCTACGGCCTCATCCTGCCGCGCGCCTGGCTGGAAGCGCCGAAGCGCGGCTGCATCAATATCCATGCCAGCCTGCTGCCGCGCTGGCGCGGTGCCGCGCCGATCCATGCGGCGATCCTGGCAGGCGACGCTGAGACGGGCGTCACCATCATGCAGATGGATGAAGGGCTGGATACCGGGCCGATGCTGATGGAAGGCCGCGTCGCCATCGGCCCCCGCACCCGGCTGCCCGAGGTGCATGACGCGCTGGCGGCGATCGGCGCCGATCTCATCCTGAAGGTTCTGGAGACAAACCCGGCCCCGGTGCCGCAGCCCGACTCGGGGTCGACCTATGCCCCCCGGCTGTCGCGCGGCGACGCGAAAATCGACTGGAGCAAACCCGCCGCCGCGATCGAGCGGCAGATCCGCGCCTTCGACCCCTGGCCCGGGACCTTCACCACCATGGGTGCGGACCAATTGAAGGTGTTGGACGCTGAACTGGCCGACGGCCAGGGCGAGCCCGGTACCGTCTTGGACGGCGCGCTGACCATCGCTTGCGGTGAGGGGGCACTGCGCATCACCAGGCTGCAGCGGGCGGGCCGAGCGCCGGCCGCCGCCGCCGATTTCCTGCGCGGTTTCGCGGTTCCGCCCGGCACCAAGCTCAGCGCATGACAACCACCTACGCCCTGCTGCTGGAATATGACGGGCGCGGCTTCGTGGGCTGGCAGATGCAGCCCAACGGCCTCTCCATCCAGCAGGTGCTGGAGGAAGCGGCCAGCCGGCTGGCCGGTGGCGCACCCGTGGCCGCCGCGATCGCCGGCCGCACGGATGCCGGCGTGCATGCCGAGGGGCAGGTCGCAATGATCACGCTGGACCGCGATCTGCCGCCCCAGCGCCTGCGGGACGCCCTCAATTTTTACATGAAACCCCATGCCGTCGTCGTGCAGGATGTCCGAGTGGCGCCAGAAGGCTGGCACCCGCGCTTCAACGCTCTGCGGCGTCGCTACCGCTACGTCATTCTCAATCGCCGCGCCCGCCCGGCGTTGGAGGCCGGCCATGTTTGGCATATGCCGCATCCGCTAGAGGCCGGCGCCATGGCGGAAGGCGCCCGTTTCCTGCTCGGCCGGCACGATTTCACGTCGTTCCGGGCCGCGAGCTGTCAGGCGAAATCGCCGCTGCGCACGCTCGACCGACTGGATGTCCGCCGCGACGGATTTCACATTATTATCGAGACCGAGGCGCGGAGCTTTTTGCACCACCAGGTGCGCAACATGGTGGGCACGCTGAAACTTGTGGGCGCCGGTGTGTGGGAGCCAGCCCAAATGGCCGAGGCGCTGGCCGCACGCGACCGCGCGGCCGCCGGCCCCACTGCCCCGCCCGACGGATTGACCTTCATGAGCGTCGATTACGAGCCGGCGATCTTCTGACCGGCGCCTGGGCATTGCATGCCCATCGGCATCGCCTGACCCCGAACCTGGGCGATATTATTCCGGATCGGGCAAGGTCGAGACCGAGTAGGGGAACCATTCCTCCCGCGTCACCGGCAGCGTGCCGGTCGACACCGGCTCCTGCCGCGGATCGGTGCGGCCGTCCGGCTGCAACTGATCCGCTTCGGTCGTCTCGGCAAGGTTGTAGCCGGAACCCTCGACGATATCGGTCAGCACGGCGACCAGGACCTCACGGTCCATGCCGTTCTTCACGCCTTCCGCGACCAGCGCATCCAGTCGCGGCTTCACCCAGTCATGAACAGGCGTCGACATGGGCGAAGCTCCTTCGGCGGGAAATTCAGGTAACGAAAGCGGAAGCCGGATAGCCTTGCGCGAAGAGTAGCGCACGAAGATTGCCGTGGTCGACGCGGGCGCGCGCCTCCCGCGCCACGATCGGCTTCGCGTGATAGGCGACGCCCAATCCTGCGACAGCCAGCATGGCGAGATCATTGGCACCGTCGCCGACCGCCAAGGTGGCGGCGAGCTTGAGCCCCCGCTCCTCCGCCATCCGCACCAGGGCCGCCTTCTTGGCATCGCGGTCAAGAATGGGCTCCGCGACCTCGCCCGTCAGGGTCTTTCCGTCATCGATCAGCACATTGGCATGGTGACGGTCGAAACCGACCACCTCCGCGACGCGGCCCGTAAAGAAGGTAAAGCCACCGGAGACGAGCGCGGTCAGCGCATTATGCTTGCGCATCGTCGCGATGAGTTCTTTTGCGCCCGGCATCAGCTCGGTCTTTTCCCAGGTCTTCTGCAGCGCATCCAGCGACAGGCCGCGCAACATGGCGACCCGCTTGCGCAGCGCTTCGGAAAAATCGATCTCGCCATTCATGCTGAGGCGCGTGATCGCCTCGATTTCCGCCTGCACGCCGGCATAGGCTGCCAATTCGTCGAGCGTTTCACTGGTGACGATGGTGCTGTCCATATCGGCGACCAGAAGCCCCTTACGGCGACCGCGCGACTTGGTGACGATCCAATCGATCGGCGCGTTATCGAGCACTTCCTGCATCGCGATCGCGTCCGGCAGGTCGTCGACCGGAATATCGGCGGCCTCCCCATCCGACAGGATCGTGGGCTCGGCACCTTTCACGGCTTCCCCTGCCCGCCGGATCATGGCAGCAGTGAGGCTTGTCGATTGGCGATCAGCAATGAGCGTGAGGATATGGCGCATAACGGGCGCAAACTGACCGGCCGCCGGAGATCACGCAAGCTCTGTTGCGGGAATGGGAGAGTTCTTTTCGCTCTCCCGGCCAAGAACCGGTGATGGCGCAAGATATCTCGGGTCTGGACGGCCTGCGGTCGCGACTTCCCCTCGCGCTTTTCGTGGCGGGCCCGACCTGCAGCGGTAAATCCGCCCTTGCCATGATGCTGGCCGAGCGTTTGGGTGGCGTCGTCATCAACGCTGATTCAATGCAGATCTATCGCGATCTGCGAATTCTGACCGCACGCCCGAGCGTCGCAGATGAAGCGCGCGTGCCCCATGCGCTTTATGGGGTGCGTCCTGCCGCCGAACCCGGCCATGTCGCCTGGTGGCGGGAGGCGGCGCTGGGCGAAATGGCCGAAGCCCATGCGCGCGGCCTATTACCTATTCTATGCGGCGGCACCGGGCTTTACTTCTCGGCGCTGCGCCACGGCCTGTCCGAAATTCCGCCGATCGAACCGGATGCCCGCGCCGAAGCCCGCGCGGCTTTGGCGACGCTCGGGCCGCATGCCCTTCATGCCGAGCTGACAGCGCGCGACCCGGAAACGGCTGCCCAGCTTCACCCCAGCGACAGCCAGCGCATCACCCGCGCCTATGAAGTGCTGCTCAGTACGGGCCGCGGCCTGGCCTCATGGCGCAAGCACGTCACCTTGCCGCCGCCGCCCTGGCGCTTCCGCGCCATTCAGTTGGCCCCGCCGCGGGCCGAGTTGCAGGCGATCGCGGCCCTCCGCTTCGACAGCATGCTGGCAGCCGGCGCCGAGGAGGAGGTGCGTCTGCTCGCCGATCAGGCGCTGGATCCGGCTTTGCCGGCCATGCGCGCCCATGGCGTGCCGGAGCTTGCCGCCCATCTGCGCGGCGAGATGACGCGAGACGCCGCCCGCAACCAGGCCGTGACCAATACCCATCACTATATCAAGCGTCAGGCGACTTGGTTCCGGCACCATGAATTAGCCGATGACGGCCACTTGCATACGATCCATGCGCAAATCGCCGATCCCGCGCAACTTTCGGAAAGCGGAATAGCTGATCTGACTCGTTTTATTCGCGAAGTCGGTTGACGCCGCGCAGCTACGAGGTTCATTACCGGCTCCCAGCAATCAGGCTGCAGACGGGGAACCGCCATGAATGCCGAAATGAACCACGCCGAAACTCCTGCCGCGGGCGCCCAGGTGCTTCTTCGCGCGCTTAAGGAGCAGGGCGTAGAGGTTATTTTCGGCTATCCCGGCGGCGCAGTATTGCCGATTTACGATGCCCTGTTCCAGCAGAATGCCATTCGTCACATCCTGGTCCGCCATGAGCAGGCGGCAGTGCATGCGGCTGAAGGCTATGCCCGCAGCACCGGCAAAGTGGGCTGCGTGCTGGTGACGAGCGGTCCGGGTGCGACCAATGCCGTGACCGGTCTGGTCGACGCGCTGATGGATTCCATCCCCCTCGTCTGCCTGACCGGCCAGGTGCCGACGCATCTGATCGGCAATGACGCGTTTCAGGAGGCCGATACCGTCGGCATCACGCGGCCGGCGACCAAGCACAATTACCTGGTGAAGCGCTCGGAAGACCTCGCCCGCGTCGTGCATGAAGCCTTCTATGTCGCCCGCAGCGGCCGTCCGGGCCCGGTGGTGATCGATCTGCCGAAGGATATCCTGATCAAGCCGGCCCCTTATGTTGAGGCGACGCGCGAGCCGCATCGCAGCTATCGTCCGCAGACCGAGCCCGACGCCGCGCAGATCGATCGCGCCGTGGCGCTGATCCAGCATTCGCGCCGCCCGATCCTTTATACCGGCGGCGGCATCATCAATGCCGGGCCGGAAGCCTCGGCCCTGCTGCGCGAGTTGGTGGCGGAGACCGGCATTCCTTGCACGAATACGCTGATGGGCCTGGGCGCGCTGCCGGCCAGCGATCCGCATTTCCTCGGTATGCTGGGCATGCACGGCACGTACGAAGCCAACATGGCGATGCACGGCTGCGACGTGATGATCAATATCGGCGCGCGTTTCGATGACCGCGTGACGGGACGGCTGAATGCCTTCAGCCCGCATTCCAAGAAGATCCACGCCGATATCGACGCCTCCAACATCAACAAGGTGGTGACGGTCGATGTCCCTATCCTGGGTGACGCCGGCCTTATTCTGCGCGCCCTGCTGGAGCGTATCCGCAGCCTGAACGCGCAGCCGGATCGCGCCAGCATCACGGCCTGGTGGCGCCAGATCGACAGCTGGCGCGAAAAGCGCAGCCTCGCCTTCGTGCAGCCGGATGCGCCGGGTTCCATCATCAAGCCGCAGCATGCCGTCCGCCGGTTGTTCGAACTGACGCGCCAGAGCGGCCGTGAGACCTTCATCACGACCGAAGTCGGCCAGCATCAGATGTGGGCGGCCCAGCATTTCGGTTTCGAGCGCCCGAACCACTGGATGACGAGCGGCGGCCTGGGCACCATGGGCTATGGCCTGCCGGCCGCCATGGGCGTGCAGGTGGCGAAGCCCGACGCGCTGGTGATCGATATCGCGGGCGAAGCCTCGATCCTGATGAATATTCAGGAAATGGGCACGCTGGCGCAGTATCGCCTGCCGGTGAAGGTCTTCATCCTGAACAACCAGTATATGGGCATGGTCCGGCAGTGGCAGGAATTGCTGCACGGCAGCCGCTATTCCGAAAGCTACAGCGAGGCCCTGCCCGATTTCGTCAAGCTCGCCGAGAGCTTCCACGGCGTCGGCATGCGCGCGACCTCGGTGGACGATCTCGACCGCGTCATCCTGGAAATGCTGAAATGCGACCGCGCGGTGATCGCCGATATCGCGGTCGACCAGGGCGAGAACGTCTATCCGATGATCCCCTCGGGCGCTGCCCATAACGAAATGCTGCTGGGGCCCGACCGCCACCACAACAATACGGAAGTGACGAACGCCGGCATGGTGCTTGTGTAATGAGCGATACGACGAACGGTCAGCGCACAGCGACCATTTCCGTGCTGGTGGATAATGAGGCGGGCGTGCTCGCCCGCGTCATCGGCCTGTTTTCGGGCCGCGGCTATAATATCGACAGCCTGACGGTGGCGCCGGTCGACGCCGATCTGTCGCGCAGCCGCATTACGGTGGTGACGCGCGGCACCGATCTGGTCATCGAGCAGATCAAAGCCCAACTCGGCCGTCTGGTGCCGATCCACAAGATCGCCGATCTCAGCGCGGATGGGCCGCATGTCGCCCGCGAGCTAGGGCTCATCAAGGTCATCGCGCGCGGCGAACCGCGCGTGGAGGCGCTGCGGATTGCCGACGCATTCCGGGCGAAGATCGTCGATACGACGATCGAAAGCTTCGTCTTCGAGCTGACCGGGGCCAGTGAAAAGATCGATGCCTTCATCGATCTCATGCGGCCGCTCGGGACGACCGAGATTTCCCGCAGCGGTGTCGCTGCGATCGCACGCGGGACGCGGACGATTATCTAAAACGACGGCCCTGGCCGTCAGGCCGTGGGCCAGACTGAATTCAATGGGAGACGAGTGAAGATGCGCGTTTATTACGATCGCGACGCCGACGTGAACCTGATCAAAGGCAAGAAGGTCGCGATCATCGGCTTTGGCAGCCAGGGCCATGCCCATGCGCTGAACCTTAAGGACAGCGGCGTGCGCGAGATGGCGATCGGCCTGCGCGCCGGTTCCACGGGCGTCGCCAAGGCCGAAGCCGCCGGCTTCAAGGTCATGGACCCGGCCGACGCGGCCAAATGGGCCGATGTCGTGATGGTTCTGACCCCGGACGAGGGCCAGGGCGATCTGTATCGCGAGAAGCTGCACGCCAATATGAAGGAAGGCGCCGCCCTTGCCTTCGCCCATGGCCTGAACGTGCATTTCAACCTGCTCGACCCGCGCGCTGACATCGATGTCTTCATGATCGCGCCGAAGGGCCCCGGCCATACCGTGCGCGGCGAGTATCAGAAGGGCGGCGGCGTTCCCTGCCTCGTGGCCGTGGCGCAGGACAAGTCCGGCAATGCCATGGACATCGCTTTGTCCTATGCCTCCGCCGTTGGTGGCGGCCGCGCCGGCATCATCGAGACGACCTTCAAGGAAGAATGCGAGACCGATCTGTTCGGCGAGCAAGTCGTGCTCTGCGGCGGTCTGGTCGAGCTGATCAAGGCCGGGTTCGAGACGCTGGTGGAAGCCGGCTATGCCCCGGAAATGGCCTATTTCGAGTGCTTGCATGAAGTGAAGCTGATCGTCGACCTCATCTATGAGGGCGGCATCGCCAATATGAACTACTCGATCAGCAACACGGCCGAGTACGGCGAATATGTCACCGGCCCGCGCATCATTACCGCCGAGACCAAGGCCGAGATGAAGCGCGTGCTGGCCGATATCCAGTCCGGCCGCTTCGCGCGCGACTGGATGCTGGAGAACAAGGTCAATCAGTCGAGCTTCAAGGCGACCCGCCGCCGTCTGGCCGAACACCAGATCGAGGAAGTGGGCGAGAAGCTGCGCGGCATGATGCCCTGGATCAGCAAGAACGCCCTGGTCGACAAGACCAAGAACTAAATTCTACGCCCCTTCAAACGGGTTGATACCAACGGCCATCCGCCCTTCCGGGCGGTTGGCCGTTTTCATTTGCCGCCTGATCGTCATTATTCACCGCTCCATCCTGCATTTATGCTGTGGTGCGTCCCATGCCGGGACAGAGACGGGATAGGGTGACAGCGCGATGAGCATTGACGAAGCCGACCACAAGGCCCTGTTGGAGAGCGTCCGCGCCGAATTCATGGACAGCTTCGACGAAGAGCTGGAGATGGAACTTGATGACGGCCGTCTGCATCGGCTGGTCAAGGACGGTGGCGACGAGACCGCAGACGGCGGCATCGACCGTCACTTCTATTTTCACGAGCTGTTCCGCCTGCAGGGCGAGTTGGTGAAGCTGCAGAGCTGGGTCCAGCAGCAAAAGCTGAAAGTCGTCGTGCTGTTCGAGGGGCGTGATTCGGCCGGCAAGGGCGGCGCCATCAAGCGCATCACCCAGCGCCTCAACCCGCGCGTCTGCCGCGTCGCGGCCCTGCCCGCGCCGAATGAGCGCGAGCGGACGCAATGGTATTTCCAGCGCTACGTCTCCCACCTGCCGGCGGCCGGCGAGATCGTGCTGTTCGACCGCAGCTGGTACAACCGCGCCGGCGTCGAGCGCGTCATGGGTTTCTGCACGGACGCCGATGTCGATGCCTTTTTCCGCGACGTTCCGGAATTCGAGCGGATGCTGGTCCGCTCCGGTATCATCCTGATCAAATACTGGTTTTCGATCACCGATGACGAGCAGCATATGCGCTTCCAGATGCGCATCAACGATCCGTTGAAACAGTGGAAGCTGAGCCCGATGGATCTGGAATCCCGCAGCCGCTGGGAACAATATACCAAGGCCAAGGAAGCGATGCTGGAGCATACGCATATCCCCGAGGCGCCCTGGTGGGTGGTGGAAGGCGTGGACAAGAAGCGCGCCCGCCTGAACTGCATCCATCATCTGCTGAGCCAGATCCCCTATGGCGAGGTCGAGCATCAGCCGGTCATTCTGCCCGAGCGCGTCCGCAACCCGGATTACATCCGTGGTCCGGTGCCGTCCGACATGTATGTGCCCGGCATCTACTGACGGGGTAGAAAGTCCCCACCAACGCCCGGACTTTGACTGGCGCGCCACCATACATTCCGATATCGTATTTAAATGGATGGTGGCGCGGCTTTCCTCACGAAGCGTGAAGCATCCGGCCCGCGCCGCTTGTCGGCCGGTGCCGCGGATAGGGTGTCACTTATCCTCATCGCGGCACTTGCCCTGCTGTTCCTCACCCAAATCTGGGCTGGGCTGGCGCTGCGCGGTCTTTTTGCCGATGGCGCTTTCTACGCCGCCCATCTTTGGCTGGCGCGAGGCTTCGTCATCATCGAACCCTCGCGCCTGACGGCGCAAATCCTGGTGCAGGCCCCGGTTGTGCTCGGCATGCGGTTGGGGGCGACAAGGCCGCAGGCCGTGGCTCTGTTGTTCAGCCTGTCCAGCACGCTGATGCCGCTGCTGCTGACAGGAAGCGCTGTCCTGATCCTGCCCCGATCGCAGCGCCACCTCGCCCTCATTCCCTTATTCGTTTTTCTGGCCGGCAGCATGAGTTCTGCCTTTGCCAGCGTCGCTGACGGGCCTTTTGCGGCCGCCTATTGTTGTCTGCTCCTCCTGATGGTTGCGGTCGCCCCCTTGTCCCCGGCCCGATTGGGTCTGATTCTGCTGCTGTCCATCGGCTGTCTCAGACTATATGAGTCGACCGCCTTCCTCGGCCCGCTGCTTGCCTGCGCAAGCTGGCAAAGGGCACGTCAGACGCGTGGGTAAGGGCGGGCGATCTTGATGATCGCGGCACTCCTGTTGATTGCCGGAAGCATCCAGGCGGTCAATGACATCCTGCATCCCCGCGTGCCCACCAATCGCGCCAGTTTTGTGCAGGGCCTGGTCGGTCTGGATTGGCTCTGGATGCCGGACGGCGGCGCCAATATCCCAGCCTTAGCCGGCCTGCTGGCCTTTCTGCTTCTGCCCTTCGGGCTTTTGCCGGCACACCGACGGTTCTGGGCCGGCGTCATGGCGACCGTTCTGTTCGCGGGATTGGCGATTGCGGCCGCGATACTGCCCGCGACCCCGGCCAGCGCTTTTGCCGCGCGCGGCAATGCCTGCCTGATCGCGGCAGTCGTCTTCGCCTGGTTTCTGATCACGCAACACTTGCCGCGAAAGAATAGAGCAATGCCGCGCTACGTCAGCTGGATCGCTGTCCTGCTGACCCTGACCGTCATGATCGGCAATGCGCGGGCGGATCTGGACTGGGCGCGCTATCGCGCTGCTTTGCATGCCGAATTGCGGCGCGCGACCGGGCTCATCCCGTTTCCGCCCAAAACCGAGGTCGCAATCCTGTCGCGCGACACTTGGCCCTGGGCGTCACCGCTGATGAGCGTCTGGTTCGCGCCGCAGCGACAGGTTCGCAGTCTATTGCTCAATCAACCAGGCAGCGGCGTGCAGCCCTTCGACCCAGCATCGCTCGCGCCACATTTGCCCTTGCCGCTGGACGCCGCTCTCGCCGCCGCTTTCCGGCGCTGAGGCGCCGGGCCTTTTACGGATAGACCGGCCGGGGTGGCGGTGGCGGCGGGCGATAGCCCGGAGGCGGGGGCGGCCGATAAGCCGGCGGCGGGGGCCGGTAGGCAACCGGCGGAGGCGGCCGATGGTAATAACCACCCGGCGGCGGATAATAGCAGGCGGACAGACTGGCCATCACACCAAGCCCGGCCAGGATCGCGAGCCAATTGCGCATCTCTCATCTCCGGAATGATCAGGTTTACCTAGGCACGCGCGGAGGCCCGTAAAGGTTTCGGTAACGAGTGAAAGAGCCCGCTCACGCAAAAATGGGCAGGATCGCATCGGGCTGCGTCTGCCATCGCGTCATTTCGTCCGCGATATCCGCGGGCGTGCTGCCACCGAGAATGCCGGTGGTGACGAGGATGGAGCGGCAGCCAAGGGCGGCTGCGCCGGCAATATCGTGTTCCAGACTGTCGCCGACCGCCCAGATCCGGTCAGGCGCAAAATTGCGCCCCAGAATCGCCCGCAATTCCGCGAAAGCAGCCTCGTACAGGGCAGCATGCGGCTTGCCGACCCAGACCACGGAGCCGCCCATCTCAGCATAGATTTCGGCAATCTGGCCGGGTGCGGGCGCCAGGGACCCGTCGCCCAGGACCATCAGACGATCGGGATTGCCGCAGAGGCAAGGAACACCCCGCCGCGCCGGCTCTGCCAACCGGGCGCGATAGGCAGCGAGACCGATACGATCAGCCTCGCTGCCGAGCAGAATGACAAGATCGGCTCGCTGAGGGTCCTCGGTCCGTTCGAGATCGAGCCCCGCCAAGGCGGCCTTATCCTCGCCACGGGAGAGGACGAGCACGCGACGGACGCGCTGCAAGGCCGGCAGGCGTCGGGCCGCCAGCATCTGCCAGACGACCTCGCCCGAGGTCAGAAAGCCGTCATAGCTCTCCGCCGGGAAGCCGAGCTGTGCCAGCCTTGCTTTATTGGGTGCAGCCCGCTTGCCGGAATTCGACAGGATGAGAATGCGCTTACCCGCCGCCCGCGCGCGCAGCATGGCCGCCACAGCGCCGGGATAAGGCCGCTCCCCATCATGGATGGTGCCGAACTGGTCGAGCAGGAAGGCATCGGCGTCAGCGAAAACGGCGTCGAAGGCAGGAAGCAAAGGCGGCTGGATCATGACACCG
This sequence comes from Acidisoma cellulosilyticum, assembly GCF_020621385.1. Classification (GTDB taxonomy): domain Bacteria; phylum Pseudomonadota; class Alphaproteobacteria; order Acetobacterales; family Acetobacteraceae; genus Acidisoma; species Acidisoma cellulosilyticum. The sequence goes on from NZ_JAESVA010000003.1 coordinate 37,346, forward strand.
CTTGTCCGACGACCGAGAAACGGTGGCAAGTCTTCGGCACCGCAGCGTCACGTGAACGTGGCCGAGCCCGATGTTGAACCCGAGACGGTTCACCCTCACCTGCCGACCTTCGAATAACCGATGGAGAGGCAATGATGGTCAGAAAATTATTCCTGGTTCTGCCGGTCGCGGGCGCACTGGTCGGGTTGGCCGGCTGTGCCGACATGGGCACGACGGCAAAGGAACCGGCACCCACCTCCCCGGTTGCTTCGCCCGCCACATCGGCGCCGATCAATCCGGTGACGGGCACCGTTCCGGGGACGAATAGCACCGGCGCCTCCCCCACCGCGCCGGGCGGCGGCGGTGGCAACAGCGGCTAAAAATGCCGTTCAGAATTCGAAGCGCGCGGCGGGATCATTCCGCGCCGCCGCTTCGGATCTGAACGCGTTCAATATCCAGGACAGCACCAAACTGATCGCCAGATTGGCGATCAGCGCATAGAGCGCGGCATAGCCGGGTGCCAAAAAACCACCGGGCAGATGCAGCGGAAAGATCGCCGATTTGAAGGCGGTCGATGCCGCCATCGCCGTGCCGATGACCATGCCGGCCGCCCAGCCCGTCAGCAGCGCGGCCGGTCGCAGGCGAAGCTTTGACAGGCCGAGCATGACCGCCGGCAGGGTTTGAATGATCCAGATTCCGCCGAGCAGCTGAAACTGAATCGCCGTCGTCGCCGGCAGAATGACGATGAAGGCGAGCGCGCCGAGTTTTACGATCAGCGATACCAACTTGGCCATGCCGGATTCCTGGGCGTCCGTGGCATGCGGCTTGATGAAAGCCTTGTAGATGTCGCGCGTGAAGATATTGGCGGTCGCGATGGACATGATCGAGGCCGGCACCAGAGCGCCGATGGCGATGGCCGCGAAAGCGATGCCCGCGAACCAGGACGGAAAGGCTGACAGGATCAGCGCCGGCACCGCGAAATTGCCCTTGTACTGCGCGAAGCCGGCAGCATAGGCTGGGTTCTTCGCGACGCCATAGGCGATCGCCATGAAGCCGAGCAGTGCCAGCAGGCCGAGCACGAGGGAATAGGCCGGCAGCAAGGCGGCATTACGTTTGATCACGCGCCCGCTGCTGGCCGCCAGGATGCCCGTCATGGAATGCGGATACAGAAACAGCGCGAGCGCCGAGCCCAAGGCGAGCGTGGCATAGGCGCCGTAGCTGCCAAGGCTATGCGGCCCCGGCACTGGCAGGGTCAGCTTCGCCGCCGGCACGGCTGCGAAGATCTTGCTCCAACCGCCGAGATGCATCGGGATGACGATCGCGGCGGCAATCACGGTCGCATAGATCAGCAGATCCTTGACCACCGCGATGATCGCTGGCGCCCGCAGACCGCTGGTATAGGTGAAAGCCGCCAGCACCACGAAGGCGATGAAAAGCGGCATATCGGCCCAGATGCCGCTGCCCTGAAGGCCGAGTGCGGCGAGCACCACCTGCATGCCGACCAATTGCAGCGCGATATAGGGCATGGTTGCCAGAATGCCGGTAAGTGCGAGCGCGACCGACAGCGAGCGGCTTTCGAACCGGCCGCGAACGAATTCCGGCGCCGTCAGATAACCGTGGCGTTTGCAGACCCGCCACAGGCGCGGAAAAAAGGCGAACAGGATCGGATAGATGATGATCGTATAGGGCACGGCGAAGAACCCAACCGCACCCGCGCCGAAGACCAGTGCCGGCACGGCCACGAATGTATAGGCCGTATAGAGATCGCCGCCGAGCAGGAACCAGGAAATCCAGGTGCCGAAGCGCCGGCCGCCCAGACCCCATTCATGCAGCGTATCCAGATCGCCACGCCGCCATCGCGCCGCCAGGAAGCCGAGCACGGTGACAAAGACGAAAAGGGCCAGGAAAACCGCGAGTGCGACAGGTTGCAGAGCAAGGGGCGTCATTACGCGTCATCTCCCGCATCGGCCGCTTTTCCCTCAATGAGGAAGACAAAACCGACGATGACCGAGCACAGGATGACCCACAGCATCTGGTACCAGTAGAAGAACGGAAATCCCCACAGGCTGGGGCCAGCGCGGTTGAAACAGCCGACCGCCACCACGGCGAGGATGGGCAGGATCAGAAGGACGCGCCAAAGACTGGCGCGTCGGCGGGCGGGTTGGGGCATGACGTCCTCCGGTTACACCCCGTTTCGGGCGCTGTCCTTCCCTACCAATCCGTCATCTCTCGGGCAATTGCTTGAATACCAAGCGTTACTTGGTTGGCGGCACCCCGGCCGCCGCCAGGGCCGCTGCCTGACGCTCGGCGAGCGCGTCGATATCGAACCCCGCCGTGACCTCCTTATAAAGGTGGCTCCAGTTCAGCTCCGCCTTCAGACGCAGGAAGACGCTGCCCAGGCCCACGGCCGAGCGGTCCATCAACACGAATTCGCGCGGCGGACGTACCCCGCCGATGCTCTTGAGACCCGAATGGACCTCCTCCGCGACGGAGCGACCGAACTGACCGTCCGGCGTGTCCTGAATCCGGCGAACCCGGTCATCCAGCAGTGGCTCATACAGAAAACGAGCCCAACCGTTGAGAACGGAGGCCATTTCCGGCGTGACATCCGCGAAGCCCCAATTGCGATAGGCCTCGGCCGCTCTGCCGTCATCGCCGTCGCGCACGGCTTCGAAGAGATCGATCACGCCCCGCACGAAGCTCGGCGGAAAGACACGGATGGCGCCGAAATCGAGCAGATTGACGCCGCCGTCCGGCCGCATCTGGTAATTGCCGAGATGCGGGTCGCCGTGGATCACGCCGTAGCGGTAGAAAGGCACATACCAGGCCCGGAACAAGGCCTCCGCCACACGATTGCGCGCTTCCAGCGGCGGCTCCGTATCCAGCCAACGCTGCAGGGCACTGCCGTCCAGCCAGGTCATGGTGAGGAGGCGGTCCGTGGTCAGCGCGGCAATCGGCGTCGGCACATGCACGTCCGGAACATTGGCCAGCATCGCCTGATAGAGCCGCATCTGGGCGGCTTCACGCTCATAGTCCAGCTCTTCCCGCAGCCGCTCGGACAATTCCTTGTAGATCTCATCATGCTGGATGGCGTTGTCCATGCGATGATAGATCGCCATGGCGATCTTGAGCTGGCGCAGGTCGGCTTCCACCGTGCTCGGCATATCCGGATATTGCAGCTTGCAGGCGACCGTCTGCCCGTCAGGCAGCACGGCCTTGTGGACCTGTCCCAGACTGGCCGCGGCCGCCGCCTCCTGGCTGAAGCTTTGGAAACGGGATTGCCACTCGGGCCCGAGTTCGCCCGCCATGCGGCGGCGAACGAAGGGCCAGCCCATCGACGGCGCATTCGCCTGCAATTCCGACAGTTCTGCCGCATATTCCGGCGGCAGAGCGTCAGGGATCGTGGTCAAAATCTGCGCCACCTTCATGAGCGGGCCTTTCAGCCCGCCCAGAACCTGACGCAGATCCTCGGCATGGGCGGCGCGGTCCGTCTTGAAGCCAAAGACACGCTCCCCCGCGACCCGGGCGGCGATGCCGCCGACCGCCCCGGAGGTGCGGGCAAAGCGCCGCACGCTGCCGAAAAAACTGGCTTCGTCGCGCCCTTTATCCGCCATGCGTCTTAGGCCCCCTGGCCGGAAGCGGCGGGTGTTCCGGCCGCTTCCAGCTCATCGATAAAGCCGGCCAGCACGTCGAGTCCCCTTGTCCAGAAGGCCGGGTCAGCCGCATTCAGCCCGAAGGGTGCCAGCAATTCCTTGTGCCGCTTGGTGCCGCCGGCCCGCAGCATATCCAGGTATTTTTCCTGAAAGCGCGGATGGCCGGCCGCGAATTCCGCATAAAGCGCATTCACCAGACAATCGCCGAAAGCATAGGCATAGACATAGAAGGGCGAATGAATGAAGTGCGGAATGTAAGCCCAGTAGGCGGCATAATCGGGTGTGAACTCAAATGCCGGACCAAGGCTGGCGGTCTGCACATCCATCCAGATTTCGCCCAGCCGCTCCGGCAGCAATTCGCCGCCGCGACGCTCGGCATGGACCTTCGTCTCGAACTGATAGAAGGCGATCTGGCGTACCACCGTGTTGAGCATGTCCTCAACCTTGGAGGCCAGCATGATGCGGCGGCGGGCGGGATCGGTCTCGGCGTCCAGAATGGCGCGGAAGGTCAGCATCTCACCGAACACACTTGCCGTCTCAGCCAGCGTCAGCGGCGTGCCGGAGCGAAGATAGCCCTGCGCCTCGCCGGCCAGGACCTGATGCACGCCATGGCCGAGTTCATGGGCGAGCGTCATCACGTCGCGCGTGCGGCCGTGGTAGTTCATCAAGATATAAGGATGAGCGGAGGGCACGGTCGGATGCGCGAAGGCGCCGCCGGACTTGCCCGGACGCAGCCCGGCATCGATCCAGGGCCGGTCGAAGAAACGCTGGCCGACTTCGGCCAAGACCGGACTGAAGGCGCCATAGGCCGAGAGAACGCGGCTCTGCGCATCGGCCCAGGTGATTTTCTGGTCGCTGTCCGCCGGCAGGGGCGCATTGCGGTCCCAATGCTGCAACTTGGGCAGCCCCAGCCAATCGGCTTTCAGGCTGTAATAACGGTGCGAGAGGGGGCCGTAATTGGCGGTCACCGCCGAGACCAGCGCGTCGACGACCTCGTCTTCCACCATATTGGAGCGATTGCGGTAGCTCGCCGGCGTCGGATAATGGCGCCAACGGTCGATCGTCTCCTTATCCTTGGCCAAGGTATTGGTGATGAGCGAAAAGAGCCGGATATTCTCGGCAAAGGTCTCGCTGATCCCGCCGGCGGCAGCCTTGCGCGTCTCCCGATCACGGTCGGAGAGCCGGTTCAGCGCATCGCTGACGGTCAGGCTCTCATCCGCGACAGAGACGCGCAGACCGGCCATGGTCTCATCGAACAGGCGGCTCCAGGCGCTGGCGCCCGTCACCTCCTTTTCGTGCAATAGCTGCTCGATGTCGTCGGACAGCTGGTGCGGCTTGAAGATGCGCAGATCATCAAGCCAGGATTTCCACGCGCCCAGCGCAGGCTCCGCCATTTTGGCGGTCAGCGCCTGCTCATCCAGGCAGTTGAGTTCGAGGGTAAAGAAGAGGAGATCGGTCGAGATCTCCGTCACCTTTTCGCTCATCGACTGGTAGAAACGGCTGATCTTGGCGTCCGAGCTGTCGCTGCTGAACAGAAGCTGGGCATAGGACATGATCCGGCCCAGCACCTCCTCGATCGCCTCATATTGCTGCAGCACGCCCGCCAGAGCCACCGCTGAAAGCCCGTCGAGCTTGCCCGCATGGGCAGCCCGAAAAGCAGCGGCGCGGCTTTTGCTCTCCTCCAAATCGCGAAGCAGAGCGGGGCTGTCCACACCATCATAGAGGTCCGCCAGGTCCCAGGCCGGCAGAAGCGGCCCCTGAACCGGAGCACCGCCAGAGGCGGGGCCGTCCGGCATGCAGACCATCTCACGTCGAACCATAGCGATTGATCTCCCGTCTATCCCATAGCAGTCTAGGGCAAGGCTCGGGCGGCTCAAAATCCGATGCCCAGACCTCACCCACCCCGACGCCCCTATGGTCCCGCCCTTTCATTCGGCGGCAAGACGTGTCTCTGCGCCGCTGCCATGCCGGCGGGTCTGTGCGCGCACCAGCCGTCCCATCCGACGCAGGTCGGCGTCATCGAGCTTCATCGCCGCGTCGACCCAGACATCGACGACGTCGATCAGTTCCTCGCGCGTCAGGGCATGGACGCGGTGGCGCGCCTGCAGCACGGCCTGATGGGCGTTGAAGCGACGGTCCAGCCTGGCGAGGTATTCGCGCACCGCGACCTCTCCCTCGCCGTCCTCCACCAGCATATCGACCAGACCCATCTCGTAGAGTTCGGCCGCCGAATAGACCTTGCCGCTCAGGATGATCCGCTCGGCGCGGACCGCATCCAGCCGGCGGGACAGCAAAGAATAGGCGCCCATCCCCGGGAAGAGGTTAAAGAGCACTTCGGGCAGACCAAAGGTCGCGCTGCGTTCGGCGACGATATGGTGGCAGGACAAAGCCGCCTCGAACCCGCCACCCAGAGCCGCACCTTGGACCAGAGCGACGGTCGTCACGCGCTGCCCATAGCCGATGGCATTATGATAGACGACGTCGACGCAAGCATGCGCATAGGCACGAAGCGCCGCTTTGTCTCCGGCGCGGATCTTGGCACCGAAGAGATCGAGATCACCGCCAAGATTGAACGTGCCGGCGACGCGCGATCCCACGACGAAATAGCGAAAGGGTTCGCCAACAGCCGTGGCTAGAGCAATATCATTCTGCATACGACCCAAGTCGCGCAACAATTCCGGCGTATAGCTCGGACGTCCTTCGGGGCGCATATAGCAAAAAAGCGCCTTCGCTGCGGAATCAAGTTCCAGCTGAATGGTGGGATAGTAGCTTGCGGTCAAAGCGGACAAGGCCTCGGCCGCGACGGACGCCGACATTTCAGCAGGCGACGTGACAAGACCGAGTGATGGATTGACAAAGGTCATAGTGAACTCCTGTGAGCGCGCGAGCAGGCCGCGCCGCCCGATCGATCGGGACCATCCCAATTCTCGTCGGACGCTCTATTTTTCACAGGTTTTACGGAAGGAGCAGTAAGTTTCCTGCACTCATGGAAAATTGTTCGACCCGAACGGGCTGCCCGCGCCCGGATCATTCAGGCTGCTTGGAAAAATGACGCTTCCACTATAGGTTTGTGACCGTTTTTGAGATTCGGCTATCCCGGCCGAGACAAGTCGCGTCTATCGAGGATTATATGGCATTTGTCGTCATCGTCGATGATCGCGCTACGAACCGCAGCATCTTTTCGCGGCTCGCCAGCTTTTTGGACGATAACATCGAAGTCGAAGCCTTCGCGACGCCTGACCCGGCGCTGAAGGCGATCAGCAGCAAGATGCCGGACCTTGTCATTACCGACTACAAGATGCCGCAAATGACAGGGGCCGCCTTCACTCAGCAAATCCGATCCCTGCCGAACGGCGTCGATGTCCCCATTATTGTTATCACAGCCTATGATGATCGCGCATTTCGCCTTGAAGCTTTGGAAGCCGGCGCGACCGACTTCGTGCAGACGCCCATCGATCATCAGGAGTTTATTACCCGCGCCCGCAACCTGCTGAAAATCGGATCGCGCCAGAAGCAAATTCGTATTCGGGCCAATGCTTTGGCCGAGGAATTGGCCGGCATAGAACAAGAGCGGCAGGAGTTGCTGCGCAATAGCCGCGATCGGCTGGCGCAAGTGATCGACACCGTGCCGGCCATGGTCAGCGCCTATGATCGACGCGGCGATTGTATTTTTGCCAATGCCGAACACATTACAATTTTTGGGGATGACGACGGCAATCACACCGCCTCGATGCGGTCGCGTCAATTGGACGCGCGGGTTTTTGCAAACGGCCTGCCGCTGCCCGCTTTCGAAGAAGAGATCATCGACCCGACGGGCATCCGACGGGTATTTCTGACCAGCAAAGCGCCGCTCAAATCCGTCGAGAACGATGTCACCGGCGTGTTGACGACGTCGCTGGACATCACCGAACGCAAGCGCGCCGAAGACCATCTGCATTACGTGGCGCATCATGATGCCCTCACGCAATTGCCGAACCGGCATGCCCTGACGCTACGTCTGGAGGAAGCCATCGCCCGGAGCAGCGATCGGCTTGTCTTCGCCTTGCATTTTTTAAATCTCGACCGGTTTAAAAGCGTCAGTCATGCTTTCGGCTATGATAACGGAGACCATTTGCTGAGTGCGGTCGCCAAAAGGATGCAGACCTTCCTCACCAACGGCGAGATTCTGGCAAGGATTGGCGCCGATGAGTTTGGCATTCTGCAAATCGGCCTTGCGGTGGATAATGCATCCGACGTCGCGTTTACCGTTGCTGAATCGATACGAAAAAGCTTTGAGATGCCCTTTCCCATTGCCGGGCAGAGCATTCATACCAGCGTCAGCATCGGCACGGCTCTTTTTCCGCAAGATGGATCCACGCCGAGCGCATTGATGCAGCACGCGGACCTTGCCATGTATCGCGCCAAGTCGCTGGGGCGGAACCGCATCTATCGTTTCGAGCCGACCTTGCAATCCGCTGTGCGGAAATCCGCCCAGCTTGAGATAGACCTTCGGGCGGGGCTGAGGCGCAACGAACTCGTGATGCACTACCAGCCGCAAATCGATGCGCGCAGCCAGCGCATGGTGGGCGTGGAAGCCCTTCTACGCTGGGGCCCGGATGCCCATACGCTGATCTACCCCGATCATTTCCTGCCTGTCGCCGAAGAGGCCGGGCTGATGACCGAAATTAATTTATGGGTTCTCGACGCGGCCTGCCGGCAGGCCGCCGAATGGGAAAAGAAAGGCCTCGCCATTCGCGTTGGCATTAATCTTTCGGCCTCATTGTTCCGCAGCAATGACGTGGCCGAACTGGTCAGGGCCGCCATCGCGCGCTCCGGCGTCTCGCCTCGGCTGATCGATCTTGAGCTGACCGAAACCACCCTGCTGGAAGATCACGAGGCTGCCCGCCGGCAGATTATGACCTTGCAGCAGCAAGGCGTCACGTTCTGCGTCGATGACTTCGGAACCGGCTATGCTTCCTTCGACTATATCGAGCGCCTGCGCGTCGACGGCCTCAAGATCGACCAGGGATTTGTCCATAGCATTCCGTCCCGCCCCGAGGGGATCGCCATCGCCCGTGCCATTATCGGTCTCGGCCGGGGCCTCGGTCTCAGGATCATCGCGGAGGGCGTGGAAACGCCCCAACAAATGGCAGTCCTGCGCGACGAGGGTTGCGACGAACTCCAAGGCTATCTTTTCAGCCGGGCTTTGCCCCCATCCGAGCTTGAGACGTTTTATGCGTCTCATTTTGTTGGCAGGATGGCCGGCTCCGGCTAGTTTGCCTGGTCTCGGCAAGATCGGCCTAAGAAAACCATTCAAGACCGGGCGGGAAGATGCTGTAACGCGCGCCCAGTCTGAGTGCCAGAGCCATGCCCAAACGTTTGAGGCCGAGTTTCAGAAGCAACCGATCCCCTGAGCCGAGCGCAGAATCGGAGCCGAACCACAAGCCGCGCCCTGCGGCCGTGAGCCTTGGCGGTTTGTCGATCCGGGCAAAAATCCGAACGGGTGCCGCCACGATCGGGCGCCGCCTCAGGCAAGGGACCGGAACCGAGCACCAGATCGTCATCAATCGTCTGGTTATCGGTTTTGGCGTCTTCTTCTACCTCGCCGGGGTGCGGCTCAGCGGAAACTCCGGCGAGGACGAAATCGTTCTGCTGAGCAGCGCTTTCTACGCTTTGCTCGGTGTCGTCTTTTTCTGCGATCTCGTGATTCGCGCCTGCCCGTCGCGGGTGAGAATCATCCTGCAGCTGATCGCCGATACCGGCATGCTGTCTTTCGGATTGCATATCGGCGGGCGCGTGACAGCCCCCCTTTACCCGATCTATCTCTGGGCCGTCCTGGGCTATGGCTTTCGGTTCGGCCTGACCTATTTGCGGGCAGCCATGGGCTGCGCCACGGTCGGTTTCGCGGTCTGCATCCTGTCCACAACCTATTGGCGGATGGACCCCTATCTTTCCGGGGGGCTTCTGGCCGGGCTCGTCGCGATCCCGCTTTATGCCGGATCCCTCATCCGCAGCCTGTCGGTCGCCAAATCGCAAGCCGAACAGGCAAGCCAGGCCAAGAGCCAGTTTCTGGCCAGTGTCAGCCATGAACTGCGCACGCCGCTGAATGCCGTCATCGGCATGAGCGACCTGCTATCGGAAACGCGGCTGGATCGTGAACAGCGGGAGATGGTGGGAACGACCGGTGCGGCCGCACGATCCCTGCTCGGCCTGATCGACGGTATCCTCGACTTTTCGCGCATTGAGGCCGGCCAGTTCCCCGGCCAGAATCAAACCTTTGACCTTCCCGAACTTCTCTATGAGATCGAGCGACTGGTCGCGGTTCCGGCAGCCAGCAAGGCGATTGCCCTATCGACCTATATCGACCCGATGACCCCGGCCTGCCTGATCGGCGATCCGCGGCAGATCATGGATATCCTCCGCAATCTGGCGAGCAATGCGGTCAAGTTCACCGAATGCGGCGGGGTGCTGATCGCGGTCGATGTTCTGACCCGCAGCGACGCGGAGATCACTTTGGTCTTCGAGGTCATCGATACCGGCATCGGCATAGCGGCCGAGGCGCAGGGCCGGATTTTCGACAGTTTTGCCCAGGCGGACGCCACTATCCTGGACCGTTTCGGCGGCAGCGGGCTGGGCCTTGCGATCGCGCGCAGCCTCGCCCGGCTGCATGGCGGCGAAATCACCTTGGAGAGCAGGCTTGGTGAGGGCAGTCGTTTTCGCCTGGAATTGCCGCTGGGCATCGCCAATGGTCCAGCGCCGCCCCTGCCCCCACTGCGTCTTGCCTTGCTGAGCGCTGATCCGCAGGCGACGGACGCTCTGTCGCAGCGGTTCAGGACGCAGGGCGTGGAATTGACCGCCATGCATGTGCCCCCCGATGACGAGGCGGCTTTGGCCGCCGTCATGATGCAGACCCAAGGGCTTCATGCGGTGCTGCTGGATACGGCGAGCCTGCCCGGCGTCAGCAGCTTTATCCGGGACATGCGGCCGGAGCTTGCTGACTTTGTGCCACCCGTCATTCTGCTGAATACGGATAGGCCTGTCCCCAGCCAATTTACGCGCGATCTGCGCCGCTTCTGCCTGTCCTACCTGCCACCGGAGCCCAGCGACGCCGAGATCGAGACGGTGCTGCGCGCGGCCGCCGCGCGACTGGACCCCGACACGGCCAAGCCGCTGGCCGGGCGGTCCCAAGGGCGCTCGCTCCATATCCTCATCGCAGACGACAACCGCATCAATCAGTCGGTGGTCGCCAAAATCCTTGAACGCGGCGGCCATAGCTTCAAGATCGTCAGCAATGGCGAACAGGCGCTGGACGCGATGGAGCGGGAGGAGTTTGCCCTGGTTCTGATGGATGTGAACATGCCGGTGATGAACGGGTTGGAGGCGACGAAGCTCTACCGCTTTGCCACGGCGGGAGAACGGCATCTGCCGATCCTGGCGCTCACGGCCGATGCCACACCCGAGATGGCGGCGCGTTGCATCGAGTCGGGCATGGATCTTTGCATCGTCAAGCCGATCGAGGCCGGCCGCCTGTTGGATATCGTCGCCAATTTCAGCGATGCGGCAGGACTGCCAGCGCGCGCCGCCGGCCTTCCCGCCCCCGTCGCCGCCCAGGAACGCCCGGCCCAAACGTTAAGCCCGCGCATGCTGCGAGAGCTTGAGCTGCTGGGCGGCGCTGTCTTTGCGACCGAACTCGCTCATGAATTCATCGCCGATGCGGAAGCGCTGATGCTCTCGCTGCGGGTTGCGGCCCGCGCAGGCGACGGCGTTCTTTTTCAGGCGGAAGCCCATGCCTTGAGCAGTGCCGCCGCCAATATCGGCGCCGAAGCGGTCCACGCGCTCTGCCGCCAGTTCCGTCGGCTGAACCTCGCCGATCAGGCGGAATGTCAGCGCGCGTTATTGAACCTGGCCCAGGAGGTCGACCGGGTCGCGGAGGCCTTGCGGGCGAAATACGACGCTCCCAAAGTCTGACCACACGCCGCGATCTCAGATCTTCACCCGGCCAAGGTCATGGCATCGCAGCTAGAGCAGATCACAGTCAGATGACATCATCTGACTGTGTGAAGATGCTCGCAAAAACAATAATCTAGAGCGGTATCTGTGAGCATAAGCGAGCAGGAAACGCTCTAGACAGCAGGTCCAAAACGCCGCCTAACATCTTGGTGATAGAGGAAAATATGTTTGCGGTTGAAAGCACGCCGGTTCGGCCGCACACCGGGCGGCCAGGGAAGCTCTGACGGATGGTGACAGAAAAGCTACAGCGGGAAATCCAGGAGAAAATGCGGACCCCGCCGGGTCGCGTGCTCCGTGCGACGACGCTTGCCATGGTTTCCGACTATATGTCCCTGAACGCGGCCGGCTGCGCCTTCTATGCGACGCTTGCCTTGTTTCCGGCCATGACCATGCTGATTTCCATCTATGGCATGGTCTTCGACCCCGTAACGGTGGAACCGCAGCTTGCCTATCTGCGGCAGATCATGCCGAGCGCCGCCTATCAGCTGCTGTCCGACCGGGTGCATGAACTGGTCAGCAACCACAGCGGGACGCTGACCATCAGCCTCGCCGTCAGCCTCATGATCGCCTTCTGGTCGGCTGCATCCGGCACCAAATCCCTGATCTGGGCGCTGAATTTCGCCTATCGCCGGAAAGAGACGCGGAGCGTCCTACAGTTCCAGGCGCTCGCGATGATGATGACCTTCGGCGCCATCCTGGCCGCCGTGCTTGGCATCGGCGTACTGGTCGGCCTGCCCACGGCATTTTCCGCGCTCGGCCTGTCCCGCTATACGGCGCAGCTGGCGCATCTATCGGGCATTGCCGGGCTATTCGCCTTCGTCCTCGGCATGCTGTCACTCTTCTACAAGATCGGGCCGGCACCGCATCCGGATGGGGTCGGGCCCGTGTTGCCCGGCGCATTGACCGCCGCCATTCTCTGGCTGCTGGTCTCAGGCATCTTCTCCTTTTACGTCAGCAATATCGCGAGCTACAGCGCCGCCTACGGCGCGCTGGGGGCGGCCGTCGGTGTCATGATGTGGTTCTGGGTGAGCGCCTATGCCGTGCTGTTCGGTGCCGAGCTGAACGCCCAGATCGACCGTGTGCGCAAACCGAACCGCCCCCGTGACGGCGGCTTGCGCACCCCTGCCGCGCACGAGCTTTTTGCGCCGGAAAACATCAGCCCCCCCGCGGACGAGGGCGCGGCGCCAGCCTCAATCGGCCGCGGCACCGATCCGCGCGACTGAGACAGGCTTAGCCGAACGGCTTTTCCTGCCCGGTTGCGCACGGGGTGCGACCTTGCCCGGACGCGGGCGCCCCAGACTGACCGGCACGACACGCGGCGCCAAGGATGGGCATTCCGCCAGGCGCAGCTTGTGGTCCGCCCCATAGAGTTCCAGCAGCGGGCTGTAATAAGGGTCGCCGCCGGTCAACAAACCCTGCCAATCCCGCCGAAAATTGGAATCATCCTGCGGATGTTTCAACTGCGCCTTGGCGATGCGGGTCACCGATTCGTGGTGAAAGAGCAAGGTCCGGCCGTCATAGATGAGTTTGTAGCCGGCTTGGCCGATGCGGAGGCAAAGATCGGTGTCGTTGAAGCCGACGGCATAGGCCTCATTGAAGCCGCCGATCTCGTCGAAGACCGACCGGCGCATCATCATGCAGGCAGCCGTCACGGCCGAGAAATCCCGCACGGCGGTCAGGGAGGCATTATAGCCGAGATTGCGGCTGCCATCCTGGTTCCAGACGGGTTCGAACCGCAGCGCATGATCGGCCAGACCATTGATGCCGACGATGACACCGGCATGCTGCATGCGCTTGTCGCTATACATCAACGCAGTACCCGTCGCCCCGATATCGGGACGGGCTGCCAGCGACCGCATCCGCTCAAACCACCCGGCCTCTACCGCCTCGATGTCATTGTTCATGAAAAGAACGAAAGGCTCGTTCTGACCATGCGTGCGAATGGCGAGATTATTCATCCGCGCATAGTTGAACTTGCCCTGATACGGCATGACGGTGTGACGCTTCGCCAGCTGCGCCAGATATTTCTTGGATTGCGCTTCCCGCGATTCATGGTCGATGACGACAAGCCTGTATTCGCTGGCCGGCACCGTCGCCTCGATCGACGAGATGCATTGGCGCAGCACGTCGATCCCATCCTTGGTGGGGATGACAATGAGCACGCGCCCGCCAGGGTCAGGCCAGGCGATCTCGAACTGGTTAAATTCATCCGCGGGCCTGGCCAAGGCCCCCGTTTTCAACCGATCGAGATGGCGCTGGATAGCGGCGGTCGTCGCCGCCATCACCTGGCCCTGCTTCTCGTGCCCTGTGCTAGTGGCGTGCGTTCGCCAGCGATAGAGCACCCGCGGAATATGCGCGACGCGCTGACTTTCTTCGATGACACGCAGGATAAAATCGACATCGGCGGAAATAGCCAAGCTTGCGTCGAACCCGCCGATCCGTTGAGCAATCTCCGTCCGCACCGCGATCATATGCACGAGATAAGGATGGGACAAATAATAGTCATGAGAGAAGGCGGGTCTTGCCCGCACGTCCAACACGACGGAACTATCCTCGGCCGTCAAAGCCTCGTCGCTATAGATGAAATCGGCGCCGGTCTTGCGCGCGGCGGTTATGAGATGATGGACGGCATCCGGTTCCAACACATCATCATGATCCATCAGCGCGACATAGGGATAGCGCGCGGCCTGGATGCCGCGCGTCGTGGCGCCCGCGATCCCCTCGTTGCGCGGCGCGCGAAGAACGCGAATGCGCGGCTCGGTCTGCGCGAACCAGGCCAGCATGGCCGCGACATGCGGTTCCGTCGATGCATCATCAACACAGATGAGTTCCCAGGCGCCACACCATTGTTGACAGACGGACCGCAGCGCCTCCGTCAACCAATCCCGCCTTGTATTGTAGACCGGCATGATCAGCGAAATACCTGTGCCGTCCGCCTGTCGGTTCATCCGCTGACGCAGGCGCCCCAATACGCGCGGCGGAATGCCCCGATCCGGCGTCAGGTAGGTCAGGATATTGGGATTGATCCTGGGCTGCCTTGGACCGCCGTTCAGAATGACGCCACTATCCTTGATGCGCACCGTGATATCGCGGCCGAACAAGGTATGGAGCGGCTCCTCCAGAACAATCCTGTAGCCACAACGATCCGTGTAATAGCCGGCTTCCAGGACATCGCGGCGCAACCCGTTGGCAAGCGCGGTGCCGATCACCCGACCTTCGCATAACGCCTCCACGGTACAGGGCTTACCCGGCTTGCTGAGATCGATCACCCAACCGCAGGCCTGATTGCCGTCGATATTGTCGAAGATGCCGCGAATGGTCTCGGCCGCCTGAACAACTTGCGGGCTGTGCACAAGGTGGGTTTTGGTACCAGCCAAGACGACAGAGACAATGTCGCCACGCACAAGCTTGCCGAGAATCGCCTTCTCGACGGTGAAGGCGCTGGAAAACTTCCCTTTGTGCGATTTCAGGTCCGGTCGCGATTCCCGCGCAAGGATGGTCGCGACCAGACGGTCGCCGACCAGAATATCGAGGCTGACCGGATGCTTTGGCCTTGCCAGGTCTATCGCCCAGCCGCGTATCTGATCCCCCGCGGCCTGGTCGACATAGCCGACGAAACCGACAGCCTCGGCTGACACCGGAACGGGCTCGGCCATGCGGCGCCCGCCGACATAAAGCGTCAGTGGGTTTGCTTGATCATTAGGCAACAGCCGAAGCAGCGGCAATGATGCCGCATAGCGCGTGCGGCTGCTTTCGCTGCGTTTGGCCGCTTCCAGCATGCCGCCCGCGACGGCCATGCCATGATCATCGACCAGAATAACGGCCAGTGCCGTGACGGGACGCCCGGCCATGCTCACGGTCATGAGACATTCCCCGCGCCCGATCTCCGCCCGTTCGATCGACGGCGACAATATCTGCTCAAGCGACAAGGGCGCCGCGAGCACGCTTCTGTTTGTAGCCTGATCAACCAAGTCAATCGCAAGCGGCAAAAGACGGGGCGGAAGCGTGAAATGCAGCTCGGCCGATGGGCGACTGACCGATATCTGCGTCACGGCCTTGCCGTCCAGAAGCACAGTCAGAACGCCGGGGCCGAACAGGTCAGGCCCTTTTTTCTGCAGTTGAACGGTCTGGCGATCGATGGTGATCGTGACCGAGCCGGATTGCGGCAGCGGCCCGCTTACACGAGTGGAACGAGACGGTCCTGTCTTCTGCACCATTGTGTCGCCCCTGCTCTCCCTCCCTGTATCGCTGGTCGGGCGGTCGCGGATCAACCCTTACCAGGACTTGTCCGGCAGGTTTTGATCATCCGCGTTCGGGGACCGGTGCAGACCCTGCGCATTCGCAAAGGGTCCGCACCTCAGGCTAAGCCTTGAGATCAGCCGGCTTAGCCGATACGGGTCAAGCGCCCGGTGTGACGGTCCATCGAGAAGCGGGCGATGACCGCGCCATCCGTCGTCGTATAGGCGAAGGTCACGGACCCATCGGCCGCGTCGGCGACATTCGCCACCTTCCAGCTATGGTTGCCATGGATCAGCAGAACGGCCGCCGCCAGGGTCTGGACATCGCTGTCGCTCAAATTCTTGTCCTTCTGATTGAAGAACAGCCCCCAGGTCTGGGCCATATGCCGCATGCGGTCCCAAGGACCATGCATGCCGGGATGCGGCCCCCAACCCATCATCGGGCCCGGCGGACGCATCCGGTCACCCGGACCACCCGGCGGGAAGCCACCCGGCGGCGGCGGCATGGGCTGATCGGCGCCCGGCATCATGGATGGCATGGGCGGTGCCGACGGTGCGGCATCGGCCAGAAGCGCGTCCACAGGCAAGGATGCCTGCGCAGTGACGCCCGCCTTGTCGTCAGACGGCAAGCCGCCAGCAAAACTCTGAACCGTGGCGCCGGCCAAAGCGATGGTAATGATTGCAGCCGTTGCGATGCGTCCCATGGAACGATCCCTTTCCTGTCGAGAAGGCCAGCATCGCCGCCTTCTGTGACGGGCTTCCGACCGAAACGCGACAAAATGCAACAGAGCCAGGAAGTATCTGCACCTTCCGCCCAGACTCTCTTATGTTTTGATTATGGATATACGCCCTCACCTTCTCGTCATCGACGACGATCACGAGATCCGTGACCTGCTGACGCGGTTCATGGAGAAGAACGGCTTTCGGATCACCGCCGTGCGCGACGCGCGCGAAGCACGGCGCGCCTGGACCCGAGGCGCCTTTCAGCTAGTCATCCTCGACCTCATGCTGCCCGGCGAAAGCGGTCTGGATCTGGCGCGCTGGCTGCGCGACCAGGAAGACGTCCCGATCGTCATGCTGAGCGCCATGGGCGAGGATACGGACCGGATCATCGGGTTGGAACTCGGCGCCGACGACTACATTGCGAAGCCCTTCAACCCGCGCGAGCTTCTGGCCCGCATCCGTGCTATCATGCGTCGGGCCAGCGATACCCAGGAGACGGCCGGCAATAGCGACCGGACAGCGCGTCCCCTGCGTTTTGCCGGCTGGACTTTGGAACCGGCAAGGCGGCGGCTTCTCAATCCCGAAGGGGTTGAAGTGCCGCTGACCGGCGGTGAATACGATCTCCTCTTCGCGCTCCTGGAGCGTGCCAACCGGGTTTTGACACGAGACATGCTGCTCGATCTTCTTCGCGGCCGTCAGGCCGGACCTTTCGATCGCGCGATCGATGTCGCGGTCAGCCGGTTGCGGCGCAAGCTGGATGACCAGGGTCGCGGTGCTCAGTTGATCAAAACCGTCCGTGGCGGCGGCTATGTGCTGGCCGCGACCGTCGAACGCGCGTGAGCGCATTCGGCCGAGTAGCGACCGAGGAACAGCCGGCGCAGCCTAAACGGTTCCGCATCCGGCTCTGGCCGCGCAGCCTCGCGGCCCGCACGGCCTTCGTGCTGATCGTGGGTCTGGTCGTCGTGCAGACCCTCGGCCTCGGCATCCACACGCTGGACCGCAACGACCTCGTGCGGCTGGCCGGGCTGCGCGTCTACAGCTTCCGCGTCATGAGCATGTATCGCGATCTGGTGGAGGTGCCGCCCGCGAAGCAGGACAGCCGTCTCAAGACCATTCCCCTGTCAAAAAATTTCTCAGCGCGGCTGACGGACAATGTCGACTCCGATTTCAGCAATCTGCTGCCCACGCCACCGCCAGTGCGCCATGCGATTCTGCTCAATATGGATGGCTTCCCCATCCCGCCCGAACTGCGGCCGCAGCATTTTCGATTCGGCTTCGACCCCAGTTCGCGCCACGAATACACGGCCCTGCAAATGCCGAGCGGCCGTTGGCTGATCGTGACAAGCCGGCTGCCCCGGCCCGACTCGTTCCAGGGCACCGAATTTCTGTTCGCCTTCATCCTGATGACGGCGCTGGCCGCGGCAATGACCATCTGGGCCGTGCGGCGCCTGACCGCGCCGGTGCGGACCTTGGCTGCAGCCGCTGAAGCGCTGGGCCGGGACGTCAATGCCCCACCGCTGCCCGAAGACGGCCCGTCTGAGACGGCGGCGGCGGCGAAAGCCTTCAACACCATGGCCGGGCGTATCCGGCGCTTCGTCGACGACCGCACCCTGCTACTGACGGCCATCGGCCATGATCTGCGCACGCCGATCACGCGCATGCGCCTGCGCGCCGAATTCATGGAAGATGACGAGCAGCGCGGCAAAATGCTGCAGGATCTGGATGAGATGGAGGCCATGGTCTCCGCCACCATCGCCTTCGGCCGCATCGCCAGCCCGAACGAGCCGGTCTCTCCCATCGACCTCGCCGAGTTGCTGCGCACGGTCCTGGATGAGGCCGGCGATGCCGCGCCGGATATCGCCGACCAGCTCCGCTACGAAGGCCCCGGCCATCTGACGGCCCGCGTGCGACCGCAGGCCTTCAAGCGGGCGCTGACGAATATCATCGGCAATGCCGTCAAATATGGCGGCTCGGCCTATGTGAAGCTGATCCCGCCGGCCCGCGAGGTGCGGCACCTCAAGATCGAAGTTCTGGATAAAGGCCCCGGCATCCCGCCCGAACATATGGAGCGCGTGATGCAGCCTTTCCAGCGGCTGGAGACCAGCCGGAATCGGGAGACCGGCGGCGTCGGCCTCGGCCTGCCCATCGCGCGCGATATCACCCGCGCCCATGGCGGTGACCTTACCCTTGCGAACAGGCCCGAAGGTGGCGCGCGCATTACCCTGACGCTGCCGGTCTGACGTCATGGCTCGCACCGCTTTGATCTACCGGGACGTCATCCTCCCGCCGTCCGAAGCATCCTTCATGCGGCGGCAATATTCCGGATTCTCGCAGCTGGATCCGCTTTGGATCGGCCGGCGCATCACGCCCGTGGCGGCCGAAAGCGCATTGGCCGTCCGCCGCCTGGGCGGCGACGGCTGGTTGGGCGATATCCAGCGTGAGGTGTTCAAGGATTTCGGCCTGGTCCCCGATCTGTCCAAGCTTCAGGCCATGAACCCGGCTGTCATTCACGCCCAGTTCGGACGCGGCGGCGCTCTGGCCTTGCCCATCGCGCGCCGGCTCGGCCTGCCGCTAGCCGTCACCTTCCATGGCGGCGACGCGCATAAGGACAAGCATTATCGCGGCGGCATCACCAAAAGCCTTTATGCGCGCCGTCTGCCGGCCTTGCTGAGAGAGGCGAAGCTGTTCATCTGCGTCTCGGAAAGCGTCCGCCAGAAACTGCTGCAGCGCGGCTTCCCGGCAGGCAAATTGATCGTGCATCCCATCGGCACGGATATTCCGGCCGATTCGCCGGCCCCGCGCGCTGAGGGTCCGATCCTGTTCGTGGGCCGCTTCGTGCCCAAGAAAGGCCTGCCCGTGCTGATCGAGGCTTTGCAGATCCTGCGCCGCCAAGGCCAGGAGCCGGCGGTCAGGATCATCGGTGACGGGCCGCTTGCGTCCGGCGTGCGGCTTCAGGCTGAGGGACTGGCCAGGGTGGATTTCCTCGGCTGGCAGAGACCGGATGAGGTCGCGCTCGCGATGCGTCAGGCCTCCATGCTTATCGTGCCGAGCGAACGCGCGCAGGACGGCGATGCCGAGGGGCTGCCGAGCGTCGCGACCGAGGCCATGGCGCTGTCGCTGCCCGTCATCGGCACCGATCAGGCCGGCTTGGAGGGTGTGGTCCTGCCTGGACGCACCGGCTTGATCGTCCCGGCCCGCGATCCCGAAGCCCTGGCGCGCGGCATCGCCAGCCTGATCGCTTCACCGGAGATGCGCATGGGCATGGGCACGGCCGGGCGCGGTCTGGTGCAGGGCGAGTTCAATGCCCGCCGGCAATCCCAAAGGCTGGAATCCCTGCTTCTGTCGCTGACAAGCTAGAGTCCGTCAGGTTTAGTTGGAAACGCCACTAAATCTGTCGTGCGCGGGCCCCGACCCGCGCATCTACCCGGCGGAGCAAGCGATCGGCCGGCTGGGCGCTGCGGCGGGTAGGTCCGCGCAACAAGTGCGCGGATGACAAATTATCTATTAAAACCTGACAGACTCTAATCTCCGACATGAAAAAGGCCGCCCGGTTGCCCGGACGGCCTTTTTAAAGCAATAGGCCGAATTCAGTGCGCCGTGGCGGTCACGTCGACGATCGCCTGCGCGACCTGAACCTTTTCCATCAGCGCCACCAGACGGTCGGTCTGGCCTGCCTTCTCGGCGTCCGACAATTCCTTCGTCGCTTCCTGCAACTGGCGTTCGCCGGCCGCATGGTTCAGCGCGGAAGAGGGCTCGGCCGTATCGGCCAGAACGGTCACCCGCTCGCCAGTGATCTCAGCGAAACCGCCGGTCACGAAGTAACGGGCCGTCGCGCGCTCACCTTCATAGAGGATGACCTCACCGCCACGCAGCAGGGTGATCATCGGGCTATGTTCGGGCAGAACGCCGAGGTCGCCTTCCGAGCCCGGGATCACAACCATATCCACGGACTGGGAGACGAGCAGCTTTTCGGGGCTCACGATCTCAATAGAGATAGGCACCAGCTTATCCTTACCTGATTGCCGCTCAGGCCTTGGCGCGCAGCGCTTCGGCCTTCTTGATAACCTCTTCGATGGTGCCGACCATGTAGAAGGCGGCTTCCGGCAGATCGTCATACTTGCCGGCGACGAGATCCTTGAAGCCCTTGATGGTATCGGCGACCTGCACGAAGACGCCCGGGGAGCCCGTGAAGACTTCAGCGACGTGGAAGGGCTGGCTGAGGAAGCGCTGGATCTTGCGCGCGCGCGCCACGACCAGCTTATCGTCTTCCGAAAGCTCATCCATGCCCAGAATGGCGATGATGTCCTGCAGCGACTTGTAGGTCTGCAGGATCTTCTGGACGTCGCGGGCGACGGTGTAATGCTCGTCACCGACGATCCGGGGATCGAGCGAACGCGAGGTGGAGTCCAGCGGATCGACCGCCGGGTAGATGCCCTGCTCGGCGATGGAGCGGGACAGCACGGTCGTCGCGTCAAGATGCGCGAAGGAGGTCGCGGGTGCCGGATCGGTCAAGTCATCCGCCGGCACGTAGATCGCCTGCACCGAGGTGATGGACCCCTTCTTGGTGGAGGTGATGCGTTCCTGCAGCGCGCCCATGTCCGTCGCGAGCGTCGGCTGATAGCCCACGGCCGAAGGAATACGGCCGAGCAGCGCCGAAACCTCGGCGCCCGCCTGCGTGAAGCGGAAGATATTGTCGACGAAGAAGAGCACGTCCTGGCCTTCGTCATCGCGGAAATATTCGGCGATGGTGAGGCCGGACAAGGCGACGCGCATGCGCGCGCCCGGCGGCTCGTTCATCTGGCCATAGACCAGCGCGACCTTGGAACCTTCGCCGTCGGTCTTGATGACGCCGGCATCGATCATTTCATAGTAAAGGTCGTTACCTTCACGGGTCCGCTCACCGACGCCCGCGAAGACCGACACGCCGCCGTGCTCTTTCGCAATATTGTTGATGAGCTCCTGGATCAGCACGGTCTTGCCGACGCCGGCGCCGCCGAAGAGGCCGATCTTGCCGCCCTTCAGGTAGGGCGCGAGGAGATCGACGACCTTGATGCCGGTGACGAGGATTTCGGCATTCGCCGCCTGCTCGTCGAAGCCCGGGGCTTCGCGGTGGATCGGCATATAGCGCACGGCCGGAACATCGCCGCGGTCATCGATCGGCTGACCGATGACGTTGAGGATGCGCCCGAGCGCGCCAGGGCCGACGGGGACCGAAATCGGGGAGCCCGTGTCGCTCACTTCCTGACCGCGAACGAGACCGTCCGTGGTGTCCATGGCGATGGCGCGCACGGTGTGCTCGCCCAGTTCCTGCGCCACTTCGAGGACGAGTTCACGCTCGCCGATCTTCGTGGTCAGCGCGCTGTAAATAAAGGGCAGCTCGCCTTCGAACTGCACGTCAACCACAGCGCCCAGAACCTGCGTGACGCGACCGACAGAATTATTTGCCATTTTCGTATCCTGCTCTGTGCGCTTCTTAAACGGCTTCCGCGCCGGAGATGATTTCGACCAGCTCAGACGTGATATTCGCCTGGCGGGCGCGGTTATAGGTCAAGGTCAAGCGCTTAATCATATCGCCCGCGTTACGGGTCGCGCCATCCATCGCGGTCATCTGCGCCGCGAAGAAGCCAGCCTCGTTATCGAGCATCGCTCGGAAGATCTGGATGCTGAGCGCCCGCGGTAGCAGGCGGGCCAGAATCTCATCCTCTTCCGGCTCAAATTCGTAGGAAGCCTGGTCCGCATCTTTCGGAGCGTCGTCAAGCTTTTCCGGCGTCATCGGCACCAGCCGCAGCTCGGTCGGAACCTGCGACATCACGCCACGGAAGTGGTTGTAGACGAGGGTCACGACATCGACCTCCCCCTTCGCCACCATATCCTGAACGATCCCGGAGATGAGTTCGGCGTCGCCGAACTCCGGACGCTTGCGGCTGCCGGGCATCGGGTTATCGACCATCTGGCCGGCGAACTCGCGGCGCAGATAGTCACGCCCCTTGCGGCCGATGGCGAGGACCTTCACCTGCTTGCCTTCGCCCATCAGCTTGCGGACGAGATTGCGGGCGGCGCGGCCGGAATTGACGTTGAACCCGCCCGCGAGACCGCGATCACCCGTCACGGAGACGACGAGATGCTTCTGGTCGCGGCCCGTGCCGGCCAGAAGCGCAGGCGCGGCACCTGCCGGCTGGTCCGCCATGGCGGTGGCCAGCGCACGGAGCATACGCTCCATCCGTTCGGCATAGGGCTGCGCCGCTTCGGCCTGCGCCTGGGCGCGGCGCAGCTTGGACGCCGCGACCATTTTCATGGCGCTGGTGATCTTCTGCGTCGATTTGACGCTGTTGATCCGGTTACGAAGTGGCTTCAGACTCGGCATGGTTTCTGTTTTCCGCCGACCTTAGGCCACGAATTCGTCAACGAGCTTCTTGATGAAAGCCGTCAGCTTATCGTCGACGTCCTTCTTGATCTCGCGGTTTTCGCGGATCGAGTCGAGGATGCCAGGCTCACGGGTTTTCAGATCGGTCACGTAGTGGCGCTCGAATTCGACGATCTTATTGACCGGAACGCGGTCCAGAAGGCCGCGCACGCCGGCGAAGATCACGACCGCCTGCTCTTCCACCGCAAGCGGGTGGAACTGCGGCTGCTTCAGAAGCTCGGTCAGACGCGCGCCACGGGCGAGCAGCTGCTGGGTCGTGGGGTCGAGGTCGGAAGCGAACTGGCTGAAAGCCTGCATTTCGCGATACTGCGCGAGATCCAGCTTAATCTTGCCCGCAACCTGCTTCATCGCCTTGATCTGCGCGGCGGAACCGACGCGGGAGACGCTGATGCCGACGTTCACGGCCGGACGGATGCCTTTGAAGAAAAGCTCCGTCTCCAGGAAGATCTGACCGTCAGTAATGGAGATGACGTTCGTCGGGATATAGGCCGAAACGTCACCCGCCTGGGTTTCAATGACCGGCAGCGCCGTCAGGCTACCCGCGCCCATGGCGTCGGACATTTTGGCGGCACGTTCGAGCAGGCGGGAATGCAGATAGAAGACGTCGCCCGGGAAAGCTTCGCGGCCCGGCGGGCGGCGCAGCAGCAGGGACATCTGGCGATAGGCAACCGCCTGCTTGGACAGATCGTCATAGGCGATCAGCGCATGCATGCCGTTGTCGCGGAAATACTCGCCCATCGCGCAAGCGGTATAGGGCGCCAGGAACTGCATCGGCGCCGGATCGGACGCGGAAGCCACCACGACGATGGAATATTCCATCGCGCCGTATTCTTCGAGCGTGCGCACGAGCTGGGCGACGGTGGAGCGCTTCTGACCGACGGCCACGTAGATGCAGTAGAGCTTGCGGCTCTCGTCATCACCGGCGTTGACCGTCTTCTGGTTCAGGAAGGTGTCGACGATGACCGCGGTCTTGCCGGTCTGACGATCACCGATGATCAGCTCGCGCTGGCCACGGCCGATCGGGATCAGTGCGTCGATCGCCTTGATGCCGGTCTGCATCGGCTCATGCACGGACTTGCGCGGAATGATGCCGGGGGCCTTCACTTCGGCGAGACGACGCTCGGTGGTGCTGAGCGGACCCTTGCCATCGATCGGATTGCCGAGGCCATCGACCACGCGGCCGAGAAGGCCCTTGCCGACGGGCACATTCACGATGTCGCCGGTGCGGACAACGGTATCGCCTTCGCGAATGCCGCTGTCGTCACCGAAGATCACCACACCGACGCTGTCGGCGGCGAGGTTCAGCGCCATGCCCTTAAGGCCGGCGCCAGGAAATTCGACCAGTTCACCAGCCATGACGTTCTGCAGCCCAAAAACCTGGGCGATGCCGTCACCGACGCTCAGAACCTGACCCGTCTCGGTCACGTTGGCATCGGAGTCGAAGCTGGCGATCTGCTTCTTCAGGATCTCCGAGATCTCTGCCGGGCGGATCTCCATATCAGGCTGCTCCCTTCATGGCGTATTGCAGTCGCTGGAGGCGCGACTTGAGGCTGGTGTCATAGAGGCGAGCGCCGAGTTTCACGACAAGGCCGCCGAGGATCGACGGGTCCACTGTCTGCTCGATATTAACGCGGCCGTAGCCGAGTTCGGTCAGGCGCGCACGCAGCTGGGTGGATTGCAGGTCGGTCAGCGGATGGGCGGACACGACTTCGGCGCGAACCAGGCCGCGCTTCTTGTCGACCAAAGCCGCGAAGGCTGTGACGATCGGGCGCAGGAAGAACAGGCGGCGGTTGCTGGAAACCACGCCCACGAAATCCTGAACGATGCTGCCGAAGCCCTGGGCTTGCAGCACAGCGCGAACGGCTTTCGTGCCCTCATGCACGTCGATCAGCGGATTGGAGAGAAACGCGCGAAAATCAGCGCTTTCGTCGATCAGCCGGCCCAGCGCGTCCATCTCTTCGATGACGCGATCAAGCCAACCCATCTCCCCTGCATAATCGTACAGCGCGGTCGCATAGCGTCCCGCGAGGATCTGGTTCGAAGATTGAGTGCCGGCGCCCGAGGCCACTTGTCCTACCCGTCATCTGTTGTCGAGACGCTCTCGCGACGTTTGTCCGAGAAACGGTTCCCGAGACGCCTACGCATAATGTCGTCGATGGGGCGGAACTATCATAGGGGTTTCAGCGAAGCAACGGAGGTAAGGCGCCTTTCCGACAGGGATTGCATCGGAGCGCCTTTATTTTTCGTCCGGCCAGAGCACAGTTTCAAAGGAAGCTGACTGGATCGACATCGATATCAACACGAACATTTCGAGAAATAGAAACTTCCGACAACCAATTTTTCAGAATGGGCTGGACCGCGATATCCTTTCGCGTGCGGAGCAGCAGGCGCCGCCGGTGTCGGCCGCGCAGCATCGCGAGCGGCGCCGGTGCCGGCCCCAGTACCTCGACCCCCGGCGCGTGCGGTGCGCGCCGTCCGAGCTCGGCCGAAACGCGATCTGTCTCCACCATATCCTCGCCCGAGACGATCAGGGCGGCCAGCCGTCCGAAGGGCGGCCAATGGCCGGGGCGCCGGCCCTCGGCCTCGGCCTCCATGAAAGCCGCGATATCGCCGCTGATCAGCGCCTGGATGACGGGATGTTCGGGCGCGTAGCTTTGCAGCAGCACCCGGCCCGGCGCTTCCGCGCGCCCGGCGCGGCCCGCGACCTGATGCAGAAGCTGCAAAGTCCGCTCGCCCGCCCGCAGATCCCCGCCGGCGAGGCCGAGATCGGCATCGATGACGCCAACCAGCGTCAGATGCGGAAAATGCCAGCCCTTGGCGACGATTTGCGTGCCGATGATGAGGTCGACCGCCCGATCCGTAATCTGCCGGGCGGCGCGGGCCGCCCCTTCCGGGCCGCCGATCGTGTCGCTGGCCATGACCAGCCGGCGCGCGTCGGGGAACAGAAGCTCGATTTCCTCCGTCACCCGCTCGACCCCCGGCCCGACCGGTGTCAGGCTGTCCGTCGCGTCACAGGCCGGGCAGGCCTCGGGCATCCCTTCAGAATGACCGCAATGGTGGCATTGCAGAATGCGGCGCTGGCGATGCTCGACAAGCCAGGCCGTGCAATGCGGGCAGGCGAAGCGATGGCCGCAATGGCGGCAGAGGGTCAGCGGCGCATAGCCCCGGCGATTGAGGAACAGCATCGCCTGCTCCCCCCGCTCCAACGTGTCCGTAATCGCCTGGATCATCGGCGGCGCGATGAAGCGCCCGCGCTCGGGCGGGGTCGATCGCAGGTCGATCGCCGTGACCTCGGGCAGGCTGGCCCCGCCGTGCCGGGAGGCGAGCGACAGGCGCCGGTAACGCCCGGCTTCGACATTGGCCAAAGTCTCCAGGCTCGGCGTGGCGGACACGAGCGCGATCGGCAAGGCTTCGATCCGCGCCCGCACCACGGCCATGTCACGGGCGTGGTAGATGACGCCTTCCTCCTGCTTGAAGGCCGATTCGTGCTCCTCATCGACGATGATGAGGCCGAGATCGGCGAAGGGCAGGAACAAAGCCGACCGCGCGCCGACGACGACCATTGCCGTGCCGTCCGCGACCGCCCGCCAGGTGCGGCGCCGCGTGGCCGGCGACAGGTCGGAATGCCAGACCGCCGGCGGCACGCCGAAGCGACGAGCGAAGCGCTCCAGCCACTGCGCCGAGAGGGCGATTTCCGGCAGCAGGATCAAGCTCTGGCGCCCGAGCCGGATCGCCTCCGCCACGGCCTCCAGATAGGTCTCTGTCTTACCCGAACCGGTAACGCCATCGAGCAAGGTCACGGAAAAGGCGCGTTCGGTGACGCTGGCGGCCAGCGCATCGGCGGCCGCACGCTGGTCGCCCGAGAGGACGGCTGCACCCTGATACGCCGGATCGGGCTGGGCGAAGGCTGGCGCCTTGGCGCCTTCGGTCGCTGTCAACCAGCCGCGCTCTGCCATGCTGCGAATGACGCCGGCACCGATACCGGCTTCCCGCACCAGATCGGGCAGGCTTAGGGTTTCATGCTCCGCCAAAATCTCCAGAACGCGTTTCCGTGCCGGGGTAAGCTGCGCGCCCTCCGGCATGGACGGCCCAGCGCCCCACAGCGTCACCGTCCTGTCCGGCAAGGGGGCGAGCAGGGGCGAACGGATCGCCATGGCCAGAACCTCACCGGGTGCGGACAGCGTATAACCCGCCACCCAATCGATCAGCCGGCGGAGGTCAGGCGCCAGGCGTGGCAGGCCCGGAACGACGGAAGCCGTCTTCAGGCGAGAGAGCGGGAAGCCAGGGTCAGGCTCGCTGTCCCACACGACGCCATGCAGCATGCGGCCGTGAACCGGGGCCAGCACGATGGTGCCGGGTTCCGCGCTTTCGCCGTCCGGCAGCCGGTAATCGAGCGGGCGGCCGAGCGGCAGGGGCAAAAGCACGGAGACGCGGCGCGCGGGCGCTGGCCTTCCGGCGTCTTCACCCCATAGATCCAGCTCATTGCCATCCATGCTTCGCCCCTCGCACAGCTGGGGCCTGGCCGCTAGAGGTAGGGTGGGATGCAGCAGACGATCGGACAGGCGATGCTGGCAGAAAATTTGCGACAGGAATGGCTGGTCTGGCTCGGGTCCGAACGGCGCTCGGCCAAGCTGACGCTGGAAACCTATGGCCGCGACCTGGCCGGATTCCTTGGTTTCCTCACCCGGCATCTGGCCGGCGAGCCGGACGTCACCGCGCTGGGCCAGCTGACGGGCGCCGATTTCCGTGCATGGCTGGCCGAGGAAGCCGCCAATGCGCGGGGCAATGCCACGCGCGCCAAGAAGCTATCGGCCGTGCGATCCTTCCTGCGTTATGTCGAGCGTGAGAAGGGTGTCGCCAATGCGGCGATCGGTCTTGTCGCGACGCCGCGCGCCAAAAAGCCGCTGCCCCGCGCGCTGACCGTGGCCGACGCACAAAGCGTCGCGAAGGAAATCGGGGAAGTCTCGGATATCGCGGCGATCCAGGCGCGCGATACGGCTCTGTTCACGCTTCTTTATGGCTGTGGCCTGCGTATTTCGGAGGCGCTCAACCTCAACCGCACCGACGCGCCGCTGCCGGGATCGGACGCGCCGCTGCGCGTCACCGGTAAGGGCGGCAAGACGCGCATCGTCCCCGTCCTCGCCATCGCGCGCGATATGACACAGCGCTGGCTGCGCCTGCATTGGCAGACGGAGCCGGACGCGCCGTTATTCCTCGGTGCCCGTGGCAAACGGCTGGACCCCGCCATCGCCCAGAAGTCGCTGAGGGATTTCCGACGCCTGAACGGATTGCCCGAACATGCGACGCCGCACGCCTTGCGGCATTCCTTCGCGACGCATCTTTTGGCCCAAGGCGCCGATCTGCGCGCCATTCAGGAATTGCTGGGCCATGCCAGCCTTTCCACCACGCAGCGCTATACGGAAGTCGATACGGCCCAGCTGATGGCGACCTGGCGCCGCGCCCATCCGCGGGCCTGAAAACCGGGTCCGTGACTTGACAGCATCCCCCTGCCTGGCATCTCAGACCATCTCATGACCATCCAGATCATCGACGCCGATCATCCTGTCCCAGCCGAAGCCCGCGGTGCGACCGTGGCACTCGGCAATTTCGACGGGGTCCATCTGGGCCATACCGCCGTGGTGCAGACGGCCCATGCCGCGCGGCCCGGCGCGCCTTTGGGCGTCGTCACCTTCGAGCCGCATCCGCGCGAATTTTTTCGCCCCGGCGATCCGCCGTTCCGGCTGACGCTGCTGACGGAGAAGGCGGCCGCTTTGGAGGCGCTGCATGTGCAATTCCTGTTCGTGCAGCGCTTCGACCACGAATTCAGCCAGCAGCCGGCCGAGCATTTCGTGAACCACATCCTGCATGAGCGGATCGGCGCCAGCCATCTGGTCTGCGGGCCCGATTTCGCCTTCGGCCATCGCCGTGGCGGCAATGTGCCCTTCCTGGCGGGTCGGGCGGAGGTGCTGGGCATCGGCCTTTCCCCCGCGCAGATCCTGAGCGATGCGGAGGGGCCGATATCCTCCACCCGCATTCGCCGCCTGCTGCAGGACGGCTATCCCGAGCGGGCCAATGCCCTGCTCGGCCGTGCCTGGACGGTCCGGGCCGAAGTCGCCCATGGCGACAAGCGCGGCCGGACGATCGGATTTCCGACCGCCAACCTACCCTTGGGTCAGCATCTGGAGCCGGCGCGCGGCGTCTATGCCGTGACCGTCGGTCTGCCGAATGGCGAGACACGCCGGGGTGTGGCCAATATCGGTTTGCGCCCGACCGTCACTGACGCCGTGGAGAGCCGGCTCGAGGTCAATATCTTCGATTTCGACGGCGATCTTTACGGGCAGGAGATCGGCGTATCGCTGCACAGCTTCCTGCGCGCCGAGCAGAAGTTCCCGAGCTTCGACGCGCTGCGCCAGCAGATTCTGACCGATGCCGCACAGGCAGCCGCGTTGCTCGGCAGACTTAATCTGTAACAATCCTCCTTAGTTCGGCCAGGAACCGAACAAGATAAAACTACACCCGAGGGCGAAACTTCCCTTCAGATACAAGGAGGGTTCGTCATGTCTAAGTCTACATTGATCCGGCTTGGCGCCGGCGCCTTGATCGCGCTGGCGCTGGGCGGTTGCTACTACCCCTATGGTCCAGGCGGCTATTACCACGGTGGCTATGGCGGCGGTTACGGTGGGCCGCATTACGGCTATTACCGCTGAGCCTCGCCTGAGACAAAATCGTCGCCCGCCAAACGAGTCCGCAGGCGACGATTTTGTATCAACCTCACCGGAAAACCGGCTCGTCGAAGGCCCGCAGCTTGCGGGAATGCAGCGAATGGAGCTGACCGCGCAGCAGGTCGATCGTTTCCAGCCCGATCGCCAGATGCTCGCCGACCGCCCGCTGATAAAAGGCAGTCGCGGCGCCGGGTAGTTTGATCTCGCCGTGCAGCGGCTTGTCCGAGACGCAAAGCAGCGTGCCGTAGGGCACACGTAGCCGGTAGCCCTGGGCCGCGAGCGTACCGCTCTCCATATCGACCGCGATGGCGCGGCTGAGATTGATGCGCCGACGCTCCTGGCTCCAACGCAATTCCCAATTGCGGTCGTCATAGGTGACGACGGTGCCGGTCCGCAGGCGGCGTTTCAGGGCTTCGCCGCGATCGCCCGTCACGCGGGCGGCGGCTTCCTGCAGCGCGAGCTGCACTTCCGCCAAGGCCGGCACCGGCACTTCGGGCGGCAGCAGATCGTCCAGAATCCGGTCCCGCCGCAAATAACCATGCGCCAGCACGTAATCGCCGATCACCTGGCTTTGCCGCAACCCGCCGCAATGACCGATCATCAGCCAGCAATTGGGCCGCAGCACGGCCAGATGGTCGGTGATGTTCTTGGCGTTGGACGGACCGACGCCGATATTGACGATGGTCGTGCCGCCCTGCCCGTCCAGGCGCGTCAGGCTATAGGCCGGCATCTGGAAACTTTGCCAGGGCGCGCGGGCGACAATGGCCGCGGCCTCATCGGCTGGGGTTTCCCTTGTCACCACCGCGCCACCCGGCAGATACAGCGCCGCGTAGGGTGAGCCGGGCCGGGCCAGTTCCGCCAAGCCGTAGCGGACGAAACCATCGACATAGCGCTGATAGTTGGTGAGCAGGATCCAGGGCTGAATATTCTGCCAATGGCTGCCCGTATAATGCTGCAGGCGTTTGAGCGAGAAATCCGTGCGGACGGCGTCGAACAGCGCCAGCGGGCGCGGCTTGTCGGGATCGAAGATCCATAGGCCGTCGGCGACCTCGTCACCCACCGTCGAGAGGCGCGGCGTCGGGAAAATGCGGGCAAGCTCC
This sequence comes from Acidisoma cellulosilyticum, assembly GCF_020621385.1. Classification (GTDB taxonomy): domain Bacteria; phylum Pseudomonadota; class Alphaproteobacteria; order Acetobacterales; family Acetobacteraceae; genus Acidisoma; species Acidisoma cellulosilyticum. The sequence continues at coordinate 68,174 of NZ_JAESVA010000003.1, forward strand.
GCCACCTGGACCGCGCCATGGGCGAATTCATCCCCGCCCTCGGTCACGTAAGGATAGGGAATTTCCAGGTCGCTGATGCTGACCGTAAGGCTGGCGCCGAATTCCGAGACCAGCGGCTCCAACTGCTCCAGCAGATAGGGGCGGAAGAAATTCGGCTGGGTCACTGTCGTCGAATAGACGCCGGGATTCTGCAGTTTGGCCCAGGCGCGGCTGGTGTAGTGGATGGCGCCGGTCGGCCGCCAGGTAACGTCGAGACGGGGGTAGCGGAAATGCCGCCGCTCCGCCGCCGTGGGGGCGACACCGGTTTTGACGTAGCGCGTCAGCGCGTCCCGCAGGGCGGAACAGGCGTGGTCATAGGCGAATTCCAGCCGCGCCACCGCCTGTTCGGGCGTCAGTTCCTGCATCGAGGTAAAATCATCCATCACGCACCCCTCCCCCGAACGGATCTCATCACCACGCGTTAGCGGGTCTCGCGGCGGCTTGCCACCCCGGCCCGGCGACGGCAGCCAGCGCCCCCGTAGAGATAGAACCAGAAAAGCGCATCGACGCGCCCGTCTAAGCGTGGTCTTTGCCCGACAAAGTAGTGCGCAGAAGGGCTTAGCGATGAAGTGCTCGGACAATCTTGCTCGAATCAGGCTTTGGCCCGCTGCCGCGATCGGGCTTCTCGCCCTCGCCGGATGCGCGACCCATGTGCAGAACACCGCCAATTACGCGGCACCCACCGGCTATCCCTCGGTGATCGAACGGCGGCCCGAGATCGTGCTGGTTTATCCGTTCACGGTCGATCCGGCGGAGGTGCAGCTTGCGTCAGGCGTTCTGGCTAAGCTGAATTCCAGCGGCGAAGACCCGAACGCCAAACGCGCGGAGATCGCAGAATCGGTCAAAGCCACGATCACCCAGACTTTGGTGGAGGACGTCACGAAAATGGGCCTGCCCGCCCGCGCGGCCTATCCGGGCGAAGCTGGCCCGCCGGGCGCCGTCCTGCTGCAAGGCCAGATCACCAAGATCGCGGCCGGGAACGCGGCTCGCCGGGCGGTGATCGGCTTCGGTGCCGGCGAAAGCCAGGTTGAAGCCGATGTCGGCGTTCTGCGCGCGCTGCCGGGCGGATTGGTGCGTCCTCTGGAAAGCTACCATGCGGATGCCACCAGCGGCCGCACGCCGGGCCTGGCCCTTGGTGCGGCCGGCGCCGCGAGCCATCTGGGCCTGGCTGTCGCCGGGATGACCGCCGGCACGGTGGCGCGGTCGCGCACCGGGCTGGAACCGGAGGCTGCCAATCTCGGCAATAAGGTTGCCGGACAGATTCGTCAGTTTTTCGCCTCCGAAGGATGGATTGCGCCGCAATGACGCCATCTGCGCAAGGTGACGGAATTTTGAATGTGAACGCCGATGGATGAGTGGATGGAGTTTCTGACGCGGGTCAAACCCGGCCTGGAACTCTCGCTGGGATTCGTGATCGCGGTCTCGGTCACCATCCATGTGTTGCTGACGAAGAAGGATACCGCCTCGGCCGCCGCCTGGATCGGCCTCGCCTGGTTCGCACCTTTTTTCGGCGGTACGACCTATTTCGTGCTTGGCATCAACCGCGTGCGGCGCCGGGCGATACGGCTACGTGCGCCTTCCGCCGCACGGACGCGCCGCCACCGCAGGACCGGCGATGCGGCGAACGAGGATCATGCCCTGGCGCCGCTGCAGCTTGGCATCGCGCGCATTACCGGCCGGCCGATCGAGACCGGTAACCGCATAGACATCCTGAACAACGGCGACGAGGCCTATCCGGCCATGCTGGAGGCCATCGCCCGCGCCGAGCACAGCATCGGCCTTTCCTCCTACATCTTCCGCGCCGACGCGATCGGTCATCGTTTCATCACGGCGCTGGCAGAAGCGCAGAAGCGCGGCGTCGCCGTGCGCGTCATTGTCGACGGCATCGGCAGTGGCTGGCTGCTCTCGCCCGCCTATCGCGCGCTGCGCCGCGCCGGCCTTCCGGCTGGACGCTTCATGCATTCATCGATGCCGTGGCGGATGTCCTTCCTCAATCTTCGCTCCCACAAGAAGATTCTGGTGGTGGATGGGCGAATAGGCTTCACCGGCGGCGTCAATATCGCCGACCAGAACCTGCTGGCCAAAAATCCTCCGGAGCCGATCCAGGACACGCATTTCCGCGTCGAAGGTCCCATCACGGCCCAGCTGACCTATGCCTTCATCCGAGACTGGGCTTTCGTCGCGCATGAGGAGTTGCAGGGAGAGGCTTGGTATCCTGAGTTGCGTCCCGATGGCCCGTCTGTCGCCCGTGTGGTGACTGCGGGCCCGGATGAGGATCTGGAGAAGATCGAGCAGACGGTGCTGCAGGCGATCTCCTGCTCCCGCACCAGCATTCAGGTGATGACGCCGTATTTTCTACCCGATCAGCGGGTGATCACGGCGCTGAGCCTGGCCGCGCTACGCGGTGTCGCGGTCGACGTCGTCATTCCGTCGAAGAACGTGCATCGCATGATGGACTGGGCGACGCGGGCGAATGTGGGGCCACTGCTGGAAGCCGGCGTGCGCATCTGGCGCTGCCCACCGCCCTTCCGCCATTCCAAGATCATGGTGATCGAGGGCGAATGGTCGCTGATCGGCAGCAGCAACTGGGATATGCGCAGCTTCCGTCTGAATTTCGAGCTGAGCATTGAGGCCTATGACAAGGCGCTCGCGACCAGCCTTGGGCAGATCGTGCAGGAAAACCACAGCCTGCCGCTGACGCTGGAAGAACTCCATACGCGCTCCTTCCTGCTCAGGATGCGCGACGCCGCCGCACGGTTGCTGCTGCCCTATCTGTAAGTGCAACGGCCCGCCGACACAAAAAAGGCCGGTCCCTGCGGACCGGCCTTTTTTGGTGGTAGGCGTCGAGACGATCAGGCCGCGCGGCGGGTGAAGGCCGTCGGCACTTGTGCAATCGCATGATCGACGAGCTTCGCATCCTGCTCGGACGAAAGCCCCGTGCGCAGCGCCGCGGTGGTGGCCGCAATCGCCACATCAATCGCCGTGTTGCGGACTTCGGTGACGGCAGAGGCCTGGGCGGCGTCGATCCGCTCCTGCACCATACGCTCACGCGCTTTCGCACGCTGTTCGGCTTCGGCCGCCAGTTCGGCGACCGTGCGGGCTGCCTCAGCCTTGGCGCGTTCCAGGATATCCTTGGCTTCCGCGATGGCTTCCGCCCGCTTCTTGCGGGCATCGGCCAGCATCGCTTCCGCTTCGACCTTCAGGCGCGAGGCCTCGTCAAGCGACTGACGAACCGTCACCGCCCGCTGATCGAGCGCGCCGAGGATGGGCCCCATAATCTTGCGGCCGAACAGAACGGCGAAGATGACCACCGCCACGAAGACCCAGAAGGTCCCGTGGCCCAGCGGCGATATCAGGGATTCGTATTGCATCCTGCGGGTTCCTGATTAGGCGAGGCCGCGTGCGGCGAGCGCATCGTGAATACCCTGGTTGAGCTGAGCCTCATCCAAAGCCTGACCCGTCAGCCGCGTCATCAGCAGCGCTGCCGTCTCGCGGGCGATCGGGCGGATAGCCGTCAGGGCCTGATGACGAGCCGCCGCAATCTCGGCCTCAGCCTTCTCAAGCTGAACGTCGAGCCTGGCGGACAGCGCCGCCGCCTGTTCGGCCGCTGCGGCTTTCGCCGCTTCGGTCGCGCGGGCGACTTCGGCATTGGCCTCGTCACGGGCGGATTTGATCGCCGCGTGCAATTCGGCCACGGCGGCATCCGCCTCCACCTTCGCAGCATGCGCCGCGTCCAGATCGCGCTGGATGCGCTGGCTGCGGGTCGCGAGGACCGCGCCCACACCAGGAAGCGCCCAGCGCGACAGGATCAGGTAGAGGACGACCAGGATGATAACCAGCCACACCACCTGACTGCCGTTCAGCGGATTGCTGAAATCCATCTGGGGCATGTTCGACGACGCATGCGCGGCGCCGGCCTGGGCCAGAAGCCCAAGCGCTACTCCGCTGGTCAGCGAAGCCGTGGTGAAAAGGCGGCTCATGGTCGGTTTCGGCGTCCGTCGTATCAGGTGAAGAGGATGACGAGAGCGATAACCAGCGCATAGAGCGCCACCGCTTCCGTCAGCGCGAAGCCGAGGAGCACGTCACGGAACATACGGTCACGCGCGGCCGGGTTACGGCCGACGGCAGAGACGAAGCTACCGAACAGATTGCCGATACCGACGCCAGCGCCCGCAACGCCGATGGTGGCGAGACCCGCACCGATGTCCTTGGCGAGAAGCGGAGCAGAGATATCCATAATCCTATGTCCTTTCAGGATTTAGTTCAGTGCATATGCACGGCGTCGTGCAGATACAAACAGGTGAGGATCGCGAACACATAGGCCTGGAGGCAGGCCACCAGAAGTTCGAGACCCATGAGTGCGATATTCAGCCCGAGCGGAATGATGGAGGCGACGACGCCGAACACGCCAAGGCTTGCCGTTAGCAGGATCATGAAGCCCGCGAACACTTCCAGCATCACGTGGCCGGCCGTCATATTCGCGAAAAGTCGAACCGACAGGGACACGGGACGAGAGAGGTAGGAGATGATCTCGATCGGCACCAGCATGGGCAGCATCCAGCCCGGCACGCCGGCCGGCACGAAGAACTTCAGAAACTTGAAGCCATGGATGTAGAAGCCGACCGCCGTCGAGAACAGGAACACGAACATCGCCATGGCGAGCGTGACGACGATGCCGCTCGTATAGGCAAAGAAATACGGAAACAGCCCGAGCAGATTGCCGAGCAGGATGAAAATGAAGAGCGTGAAGACGAGCGGGAAGAATTTCCGCCCCTCCTCGCCGATGGTATCGACACACATCCCGTGGACGAACTCGTAGAGCGTCTCAACCAGGGACTGCATGCGACCGGGGACCAGCGCGCGCGTGCGCAGCGTCAGGCCGAAGGCGACGATGATGAGGCCGACAGAGAGCAGCATCATCTCGTTCGAATTGGTGAAATTGACCGCATGCCCGATCGGCCCGAGGCCGGTCGTCAGCCTGAATTGGCCAAGCGCGTCAATCGAAGGACCAGCCATGAACGTTTCCCAGTAGCCAGACTAGCTGTTGCTTCCCGGACCCATGGCCCGAAAAACGTTACGTAACCCCGCCGCCGCGCCGACCGGCACGAAGGCGATCATAATCCAAGGCCGCGTGTGGAAAAGCCGGTCGAGACCCCAACCGATCACCACAGCGATAACGAGCGCCGAAACCATTTCAACCCCGAGACGCATGGCGATCCTGATCGCGTTGCTGTCGGCCACCTTATCGGATGGTCCCTTGCGGACCGGCCGATCAAGCCCCGCGCTGCCACGCGCTTTCGCCAGACGCTCCTCGAAAGAATCTCTTCCGTGGTCGCCGCTCATTCCTTGCCCCCAAAACCGTCGATGGGCCCGTGCAAACACTTGCCGACCCAGGGCAACCGTCTGCTACCGACCCCCCCCTTTGGTGTCAAGAAAGCAACGGCCCATTAACGCGTGTTCTTTTTATTCTTTTGCGACAGCGCTCAGAAACCGCTGCGCAAATGATCGAGGGATCCGCTGTTCACGCGCCGTTCGAGGATGAACCGAAACGGCCCGCAAAAAATATAAATCTGTCAATGACGGAACCCGATCAGCCGCCGCGATAGGTGGAATAGCCGAAGGGCGAAAGGATGAGCGGGATATGGTAGTGACCGCCGTCCGGCTGCATCCGGAAGCGAAGCGCGATCCGGTCATAGAAACTGTCCCGCCCCTGGATGGCCTGATAGGCCCCGGCCTCGAATACCAATTCATATAGACCCGCCGGCAGTGCCGTCGCCCGATCCAGCGCCCAGCGGCCGCCGGCATCCGTCGCGGCACCGGCAAGCGGCACGCGGGCCTCGTCCACCTCGATTCGTGTCAGGGTGAAAGCCAGCCCCACACCCGGGGTGCCGGACGCCGTATCCAGCACATGCAGGCTGAGGGTCAGCGGCAGCGCTGCGGCCGCATCCTGTTCGACCAGCCCGTCAAGACGGAAGCCCGCGATCTTGACCACCTCGGCCAGCGCCGTCTCCCGCTCGGTTTCCAAGGACTGCTCGAACCGTTGCCGGAGCGCGGTCAGGATGGCCTGCCGATCGCGCTGGCCGCGCACCGCGATGATGAACGGGAAGCCGAAACGTTCCAGGTAAGCTTCATTGAGACGTCCAAATGCCGCGTCCTCACCGCCCTCCATCCTGTCGAGGCCAAGTCCTGCCTGCTCGGATTTGGAGTGCTCGGTCACCGCGCCCCGCTTCGCTTCCTGACCGCCTAGCACCGGGTGAGCCTGCAGCAGCGCAAGCTTGCGCACCGGCTCGGCCCGCGCCAGGGCATCTGACATGGCAGATAACAGGGCCGCCTTCGACGCGAAGGGGCGCAATCCAACGACCGCCGCCGGGATCCAGGGCGTCTTCTCGAAGACGCCCGCAAAATAATCGCAGAACGCAGCATTTGTCATCCGATTGACCTCGGCTATCGCAATTCTTGCCTCCGGAGCCGTCTGCGTCATTTGTGTTCTCTCAATACTTTTGTCGAAAAGACCGTCAGTTTTTAATTTTCGGCTCGAACCGATGCAATAGCCGGTCCGCCATAGGTCAGACCATTGACACTACAAAAGCCCATGTTCCACATAGGCGGGCGAGCACCTGCACGGTGCGAGTGTGCCGCGGACCAAGCCACGACACCACAATAACGATGAACGGACGCCTGGGGGTCTTCTTCAGGCGATCATGTTTGGGGAGCCTTCCATGAGTGAAGAACAGGACCGCCCCGCGGTCGCGTCCACCGAAACCGCAGCGCCTTCGACGGCCGCCCTTCGGCGCCGCGGCTTGCTGACCGGCGCCACGGCCGGTGCAGCCGCCACGATGCTGGCCGGCCTCGCGACGCAGGCCCGTGCCGCGGAATCGGCTTTCCCTGACCACCCGCGCTGGAAGTTCGTCTTCGTCAATCACGTGACGACGAACCCCTTCTTCGTCCCGACCCAGTACGGCATCGCCGACGCCTGCAAGCTGCTCGGCTGCAGCTATCAGTGGACGGGTTCCGAAACGAGCGACGCCGGCCAGATGGTCAATTCCTTCAATGCCGCGATTGCGGCCAAGGTCGATGCGATCGCGACCTGCCTTGTCGATCCCAAGGCCTTCAATTCCCCGACCGAGCGCGCGCTGGCCGCCGGCATTCCGGTTTTTGCCTATAATGCCGACGTGCCGGCGGGCAGCAATAACGGCCGCCTCGCCTATATCGGTCAGGACCTTTACAAGGCCGGCTATGGAATGGGCGAGCATATCGTCAATCTGGTCGATAGCGGCAAAGTGGCGCTGTTCATCGCGACTCCGGGCCAGCTGAACATCCAGCCTCGTTTCGATGGCGCAAAAGACGCGATCGCCAAGTCCGGCAAGTCGATCACGGTCGATGAGATCGCGACCGGCCCGACCCTGAACGAAGAAATCGGCAAGGTGCAGGCCTATTACCTGGGCCACCAGGACGTGAAGGGCATGTTCGCGGTCGATGGCGGCTCCACCCAGGGCGTTGCCATGGCCATGAAGATGTACAACCTTCCGAAGAAGGGTGTGCATGGCGGCGGCTTCGATCTTCTGCCCAAGACGCTTGAAATCATCAGCGAAGGCTTCTGTGATTTCACAATCGACCAGCAGCCCTACCTGCAGGGCTTCTACACGGTGCTGGAAATGTTCCTGTTCAAGGCCTCCGGCGGTCTCGTCGGCCCGGCCGACATCAACACCGGCCTTAAGTTCGTGACGAAGGAAACGGTGGGTCCGTATCTCGCGACCAAGACCCGCTACGAAGGCAATTCCGGCGCGCCTCAAATCGTCCCGTCCCACGGCCCGATCGGTTAACGCGGCTGCGTAACGGCTGGCGGGCGCCCCACAAGGCGTCCGCCGGCATTCCGCACGCCCCCTGATAGTGACTGGAACTTCAGTGAGCGCAAATACTCAGAAGCCTGTGCAAGCCAATCTCGGCGCCAAACCGCGACCGCATATCGGCAGGCGCGGACTGCACGGCTTTCTTCGGATCCGCGAAGCCAGCATTCTGGTCGTCGCGATCCTGCTTATTATCTATTTCGAGAGTACGAACGCCAACTTTCTGTCGGACGCCAATCTGCAGACGCTGTCGCAATTCATTTCGCCTTGGGTGGTTATCGCCTGCGGCGAGATCATGCTGCTGATCTGTGGTGAAATCGACCTTTCGGCAGGCATGGTCTTCGCGCTCGCGCCTTTCATCATGTATTTCGCCCATGATGCCGGCCTGCCGCTGATCATCGCCTTCATCCTGGCCATCATCGGTTGCGGCGCCATCGGCTTCTTCAACGGTTTCATCTCGGTCAAGCTGCGCGTGCCGTCTTTTGTCGTGACGCTCGGGACCATGTTCCTGATCAACGGTTTCACGCTGACGATCTCCCGCGGGTTTCCGGTCGATACGCCGAACGACGCGATCTTCTCCTTCCTGATGGGCGGCGGCTACGCCGAAATCACCTGGGCGGTCATCCTCGTGCTGTTCATGCATGGCATGCTGCGCAATACGCGCTGGGGCCTGCATACGATCGCGGTCGGCGGCAATCTGCTCGGCTCCGCCGAATCCGGCATCAATGTCACCAAGATCAAGATCGGCAATTTCGTGATCACCGGTGCGCTGGCCGGCCTGGCCGGCATCCTTGAAGCCTCGCGCATCGGCTCCACCGACCCGCTCGCGGGCGGGTCCAATATGATGTTCATGGCGGTCGCGGCGGCGGTTATAGGTGGCACCTCCCTCATGGGCGGGTCCGGCACGATCATCGGCGGTCTGTTCGGCGGCCTGATGCTGGGCGTGCTGCAGGATGGGTTCACCATCAACGGCATCAACGCCTTCACCTTCGACATGATCATCGGCGCCGCGATCCTTATCGCGATGGTCTTCAACATCCACTTCGCGCGCCTGCGCAATATGGGGAAGCTGAAATGAGCCACTCCCAGCAGGTGCATAGCACCCCGATGCCGCCGCAGGCGGCCGGCAGCCAAGAAGCCTTGCGCGCGACCGACATCGTCAAGCGCTTCGGCGCGGTGACCGCGCTGAATGGCGTCTCCCTCCATCTCAACAAAGGCGAGATGCTGGGCATTCTGGGCGATAACGGCGCCGGCAAATCGACGCTGATCAAGATCCTGACGGGCTTCCAGGCGCCGACGAGCGGCAAGCTTGCCATCAACGGGCAGGACGTGGCGCTGAAATCGGTCGACCATGCCCGCGAACTCGGCATCGAATGCGTGTATCAGGACCTGGCATTGGTGCCTGGCCTGTCGATCTACCACAATATGTTCCTGAACCGGGAACCGCTGCGGGCCGGCCCTTTCCGCCTGCTCGACAATCGCCAGATGCGGAATCGGGCGGCCGAAGCGCTTGAGGATATCGGCGTCAATATTCCCGACGTGAACGAGGAAGTGGCGCGGCTTTCAGGCGGCCAGCGTCAGGCGGTGGCGATCGCCCGCGCGGTCTATTCCAAGGCCAAGATCCTGCTGCTGGACGAACCGCTGGCCGCCATGGGCGCCCGCGAATCCGGCCTTATCCTGGATCTGATCGACCGCCTGAAGAAGCGGGCCGATCTGTCGCTGATCATGATCGCCCATAACTACGCGCAGACGCTGGAGGTCGCCGACCGCATCATGATGTTCCAGCACGGCGAGGTCACCTTTGAACGTGCTTCCGCCGAGACCTCGGTGCCCGAGCTGCTCGATGTCGTGCGACAGAACTACAAGGTGGTCCGCGGCGGCGCGTAAGCCGGCCGCGCCTAGCCGGCCGCTCGCTACCAATCAGGCCCTGCGCCGTGTCTGGCACCTTCGGGGTGTCGGCACGGCTTTTTTTTGCGCGGACGGCCGCGATTGTCCCGTGATCGCCTTTTCCCTGGACGCAACCCTGGCCCGGATGGCTGGCAAGTTACAGGACCGCGTCCGTCCTGTATAAAGGCTGCGACATAGACAGAAGCAGGCTCAGGCGCATGTTCATCGAGACCGAAGGCACCCCGAACCCCGCGACGCTGAAATTCCTGCCCGGCCGTGAGGTTATGGGCAGCGCGACCGCCGATTTCGCCTCCGTCGAAGCGGCCGGCCGCAGCCCGTTGGCGACTGCGCTTTTCGCGCTTCCCGGCGTCTCCCGCGTTTTCCTCGGCAATGACTTCATCACCGTGACCAAGACCGAGGATGAAGTCTGGCAGGGTCTGAAGCCGCAGGTGCTGGGCACGCTGATGGAGCATTTCGTCGCCGGGCGGCCGATTATCGAGACGGCCGGCGAAGCGATCGCGGAAGAAGAGGTCTCCCCCGAAGACCAGGAAATCGTCGATCAGATCAAGGAGCTGCTGGATACGCGGGTGCGCCCGGCGGTTGCCAGCGACGGCGGCGACATCGTGTTCCACGGCTATCGCGACGGCATCGTGAAGCTGCATATGCAGGGCGCCTGCAGCGGTTGCCCCTCCTCCCGCGCCACGCTGAAGCACGGCATCGAGAATATGCTGCGCCACTATGTGCCAGAAGTCGTGGCGGTCGAGCAGGTCGAATTCTGAGACCGCCTTCCGTCCGGCCACAAAAAAGGGCGCCCTGTTTGGGCGCCCTTTTTTGTGGCCGTTTGTCTGCGACCGGCCGTGAGAGCCCTATTGCAACGCCAGAGACAAGCAGCCTGACGGTGTCAGCGGTTCGACCCGGCTGCTTCCCTTATTGCTGACGATAATCCGGCAATCATCGGCGCGGGTCGCGACCTTCGGCGCCGGAACCGGCGGCTTGGCATAGAGCGTCATGGTAATCAGCTCACCGACATGAACCGAGGCGACCGGCATGCCGAGCGGCCCGATGATGCGCTTGAAGTTCGGGATCGGCGTCCGGTCTGCCTGACCCACCCGGCCGATCATGACCCAGACACGACCGCCAGTTTGCAGATGGTTCGCGGCCCGGAAGACGTCATTCGTCCAGTCGGTCTCAGGGATGACATCCCCTTTCCGGCTAAGGAAGAAGTTCATCATATAGACCGGCAACTCGTCCGAGGCGAGAATGATGTCCCCGGGCTTCATGTCCTTGCGCAGCTCGGCGGCCGCCAGGTCCCAGCGCGGCTTGGTCTCAGCATGGTAATAGGGCGCGAGATTGACCGCCGCGAGCAGGACGATGGCCGCGACCGCGCCATTCTGCCAGCGCCTTGGCAATTGGTTGATGCCCAGGCCGACGAAAACGAGGAAGGGCACCGAACTCCACAGCAAATAGCGCGGCATCCACAGCGGTTTGAAGATCGAAATCACGAGGATCAGCAGCGGCGGCAGAGCCGCGACCAGCACCAGCGCCGGCATTAGGCTGCGCGACGGGGCGACGTCCAGGCGAGCCTGGCCGCGCTGACGGCGCCGCAGATACAGCAGGCCAAGAAGCGCCAGCACCACCAGGACAATGCCGAAACCGGGTGCGGCCGCAGGAAACAGGTGGAAATTGATCAACCGGGAGACGCGCATGAGATAGAGCGTGCTCAGGACCGAGACGAAGCTATGCATCGTCATATCCGGCACCCAATTGGTCGCATTCATCATCTTGCCGCGCGTATAGACATCCATGGCGCCGAACCAGGGCAGCGTGCCCGCCAATACGACGGCCTGTGCCCCCAGCCAGCGCAACAGAAAGCGGCGGCGTTCGATCTGCTTATCCCGCAGAAGGATAACGATCGCGCCGATATTGGCTGAGATCAGCCAGAAAAAGGCCGTGCTCAACACGTTCAGACCACCGAGCGTGCCGAGCGTATAGATCACCCAGGGGGCAAGTTTGGCGCCAGGCAGGCCGAAGGCACGGCTGGCACCGCGCGGATCACGCGCCAATTGCACAAAGCCCAGCAGCCCGATCGCCATCATCAGGATGACGAAGGTATAGGACCGCGCTTCCTGACCGTATTGCACCTGCAGGGGTGACAAAGCCAATAGAAGCCCCGCGACAAGGCCCGCGCGCCAACCGCCGATCGTCCGGACAATGAGAAAAAGCACGCCGCAGGTCGCCGCGCCGAAAACGGCAGAAGGCAGACGGAGCACGAATTCCGTCATGCCGTAATGGCCGAAGAGCGAGGCCAAGGCGAAATAGGACGGCAGATGATGATTGGATAGGGAATCGATCACCATGGGCCAGAAGGGCAGGCTCGACCGGTTCACGGTCGTGACCTCATCCAGCCAGAAGGGCATGAAATCGATGCGGTAGAAGCGCGCAAAAAAGCCAACCAGGCTGACGGCAAGGAATAAGGCCGTGGCGATACGCGCTTGCGGTTGGGCCGCCAGCCAAGCCGTCGCCCGTCCCCGGAAGGTTAAGTCTGGCTCATCAGAGCGGGGCGATACGGCAGACATGGTCTCTCCGCAACAAGAGTAGTGGAACTGTCATATGGCGCGCCGATCACGGCAGTTTTGGGGCGCCCATGTAAGCTTTGTATAAGAAAGGCAACGGCCTTGGGCGGTACCACGCGGCCAAGGCCATCCCCGTCAGGCGCGTCCCTTGAGATCGCCCAGGAAGCGGTCCCGCCAGACGGTGAGGCTGTTGCGGCGGAGCACGGCCATCATCTCTGCATGACGCTCCCGCCTTTCGGACAGGGGCATCGAGAGCGCCCGCTCCAGCGCCGCCGCGATCTCGTCCGGATCATGCGGATTGACGAGAAGGGCCGCCTTCAACTCGCAGGCTGCGCCGGCGAATTGCGACAGCACCAACACGCCCGGGTCGATCGGGTTCTGCGCCGCCACGAATTCCTTGGCGACGAGGTTCATGCCGTCCCGCATCGGCGTGACAAGACCAATATCGGCCCGCGCATACATGGGCATCAGCATCTGCCGCGCGAAGCCTTTGTTCAGGTAGCGCAGCGGTGTCCAGTCAAGCTCCGCAAAGCGGCCGTTGATGCGCCCGGCCTCGCGTTCCAGTTCCAGCCGGATTTCCCGGTAGGTTTCGACATCGCTGCGCGAGGGCGGCGCGATCTGCAGGAAAGTCACACTACCGCGGCGGCTCTCATTTTGTTCCAGGAAGCGCTCATAGGCGAGGAACCGCTCGTTGAGACCCTTGGAGTAATCCAGCCGGTCCACACTGATGATGAGCTTGCTCTCACCGATGGAGCGATGAAGACGCGCCATTTGCGGGCAATCCGCCGGCGGCTCTGCCTGTTCGCGGATTTCCTCGGTCTGCACGCCAATGGGATAGACGCCGGTGCGGACCACGCGACCGAAGGCCATGAGCGCACGGCCGGGCAGAAGATGTCCGTCGGCCTCCCGCAGCACGTAATCCTCGAAGGCACGACGGTCGGATTCGGTCTGGAAACCGATGAGATCATATTGGCAGAGCGCGCGGGCAAGATCGGCATGGACCGGAATCGTCATGAACACGGCTGCCGCCGGGAAAGGCGTGTGCAGGAAGATGCCAAGCCTGTTGGTGATACCCTTCTCGCGCAGCGCGGCTGCCAGGCCGAGGAGATGGTAATCATGCGCCCAGACCACATCCTGCGGCGCCAGCGCATCGGCGACGGCATTGGCAAACAGCTCATTCACCCGGCGGTAGCCGGCGTAATCGCTGCGTGAAAAGCGCGCGAGCGCCGAGCGGTAATGCAGGACCGGCCAAAGTGCGGAGTTCGCGAAACCGCGATAATATTGCTGATAGTCGGCCTCGGCGAAATCGAGCGTCTGGAGGCGAATTTTTCCCTTCTGCTTCTCCGGCAGGATGCGGCTACCTTCAGCCGAAATCTCACCGCTCCACCCGATCCAAAGGCCGCCCATAGTCTGCAGCGCGTCGAGCACCCCGGCAGCGAGACCGCCGGCCGTGGGCTGGCCTTCCTCGATCGGGGCGACACGGTTGGAGACGACGATCAGCCTGCCGGTTTCGGCCTGGGCGAGCGAGCCGGCTGCGACATCGCGCAGCTCCGTCAATGCCCGGCCGAAAATGGTCTCATCCATCGCTATCGATTCCTTGGATCAAGCGGTCGGATCGGAGGGAAGGCGGGCAGGCTCACGCGGCGCGCGGCATCGGGATCACGTTCTGCCTTGCCAGCAGATCGCGATAGGGACCGGCGCGGTTGGCGAGTTCGGTCGGCGAACCGTCATCCACCACGTCGCCATTGGCCATGACGATGATGCGGTCGAAGTTACGCAGCGTGGAAAGGCGGTGAGCGATGGCAACCACCGTGCGGCCTTCCATAAGCGTGTCGAGCGCGCTCTGGATCGCCTGCTCGGATTCGGTGTCGAGCGCGGATGTCGCCTCATCCAGCAGCAGCAAGGGGGCATTCTTGAGAATGGCGCGAGCGATCGCGATCCGCTGGCGCTGGCCACCCGACAGCTTGGTGCCGCGGTCGCCGACGACGGTCTCGAACCCTTCCGGCAGCGCCTCGATAAAGTCGCGGCAACGGGCGAGTTCGGCCGCGTGGAGCACTTCCGCCGTCGTCGCATTGGGACGCGCGTAGCGGATATTTTCCAGCACCGTGCGATGGAAGAGCGAGATGTCCTGCGGCACCACGGCCATGCCCTGGCGCAGGCTTTCCTGGGTCACGCGGCTGATATCCTGCCCGTCGATCAGGATGCGGCCCTCGCTCGGGTCATAGAAGCGCTGCATGAGGCTGAGGATGGTGGACTTGCCAGCCCCGGAGGAGCCGACCAGGCCGACGCGTTGCCCAGGCTGGATCGCCAGCGACACGCCCTTCAGCACTTCCGGACGGCCCGGATAGGCGAAGCGGACATCGTCAAAGGCAACGCCGCCGGCGGTCAGCAGCAAGGGACGAGCCTGGGGCGCATCCGGCAGAGCATGCGGCAGAAGCAGGGTGGCGGTCGCTTCTTCCAGGCGAGCGACATGCTGGGTGAGGTCGACCAGGGCGACGGCAAGGTCACGCGTGCCGTGCAGGATGGTGAAGCAGAGCGAGCCGACCAGCACGATATCGCCGGGCGTCGCCTTGCCTTGGCTCCAGAGGATGACCACCCAGGCCATCACGCCGGCCGAGAACATGGCCGTGATCACGGCATGCAGAAGGCGCAGCTTTTCCAGGTATTTCAGGCTGTTATGGCGCGCCGACATTTCCTCGCCGACCGTCTCGGCGATACGCTTGCTCTCCCGGAAGGTCGCACCGAAGGCACGGACCACGGCGATATTGCCGATGACGTCGACAAGCTCGCCATCCACCCGCGCGGCCGAACCGGCATAGGAGCGATGGAGCGGGCCGCCTTTGCGCGCCAGGAAGAAAATGATCAGGGCCAGGCCAGCGCTGATGGCAGCCATCACGAAGGCCATCAACGGGTTCACCGAGGTGACCAAAGCGATGGAGAAGATCACGGCCACGACCGGCGGCAGGATGTTCCAGGCCAAGGTGTTTTCGGTGGTGAAGACCGCGTTGGAGGTCGCCGTCACGCGGCCAGCCAAGGTGCCGGGCAGACGGTCCGCGAAATAGCTGGGCGAGTGGCCGGCCAGATGATTGAAGAGGTCGCGGCGTACATCGCCCGTCACCTGCACGAAGAGCTTGGCTGCGATCCAGCCGCCGACGCGCCACATGAGATTATCGGCCGCGATCAGCACGGCCAGCATGCCGAAGGCGATCCAGACGCCACGCAGCGCCGCCGGGCCATGCCCGTGGGAGACGGCGTCGACCACATTCTTCAGCCCATACTGGGTCAAAACCGAGCAGAGAACCGCGACCAGCACTGATAAGAGCACGCCGGCATGCGCCACCGGGTGGCGCGCGGCAAAATGCATCAGAAAGCGGATCGGCTTCGCGCGCAGCCCCAAAAGCGTCGCCGTCTGGCGTGCGGTCGTGGTGCCGAAATCAGCGTCGCCCTGTGTGGTATGATCCGAAGACCGCGTGAAACCCTGCATAGCCGTCACCCTCATTTCAGCAGACTGATCAACTTTCCAGAAAAAGTCGTTGATCCGTCCGCGTGATCTCGTCAGGAGCCCTTAGCTTTCCCAAGTGGTGTGCATCGAAGCGCGATGCCCATCACATCGGGTTGAGGGTGAAGCTAGACACAGATCGTAGCGGAAATAGGGCGTGTTTCGCGTGATTGCCTATATTTCAAAGCTTTAGCGCCGAGATTTCGCCACATTCGGTGACGATGCTTTAGGCTGAAGTTCAGGGATCTGAACTAAATTATTAAGTGTTGCCGCTATCTCATTAGAAGCTAACGAATGTCGCCGCGTCCTCCTTTGAACCAGAGGATTGGTGCCGGCCTTCAGGAGAGTTTGACGATGCGTATTGCCCAGGTCTCCCCTCTCTATGAAGCCGTGCCGCCGCGTCTATACGGTGGAACGGAGCGCGTGGTCTCCTTCCTGACCGAAGAACTGGTCGCCCAAGGTCATGAGGTGACGCTCTTTGCCAGTGGCGACAGCCGCACCGCGGCCAAATTGGAGCCGATGTGCGAGGAAGCGCTGCGTCTGGACCCGAATATCCGCGACCGCATGGCGCCGCATATGAAGATGATGGAAGCCATTCGTGACCGGGTGGACGAGTTCGATGTCATCCACTTCCACAATGACTATCTGCCCTTCTCGCTGTTCTCCCGCCAGCCGACGCCCTTCGTGACGACGATCCATGGTCGCCTCGATCTTCCGGAATTTGTCGATATCTACGGCGCTTTCCCGAAGGTCCCGCTGGTCTCGATTTCCGACAGCCAGCGCGCACCGGTGCCAAACCTGAACTGGGTGCGGACCGTGCATCATGGTCTGCCGACGAATATCCTGACGCCACGCAATGTGAAGCAGGACTACTTGGCCGTTCTTGGCCGCGTTTCGCCGGAGAAGGGTGTGGACAAGGCAATCCACATCGCGGGCAAGGCCGGGATGCGCGTGAAGATCGCCGCCAAGGTCGATACCGCCGATCAGGAATATTTCGATGAGATCATCAAACCGCTCCTGAAGCAGCCGCATGTCGAATTCATCGGTGAGATCAACGAAATGCAGAAGCCCGACTTTTTGTCGGCAGCCCACGCGCTGATCTTCCCGATCGACTGGCCGGAGCCCTTCGGTCTGGTGATGATCGAAGCCATGGCTTGCGGCACGCCGGTCATCACTTATGAACGCGGGTCCGTGCCCGAAGTGATCGAAGACGGGCTGACCGGTTTCATCACCCGCGACGAGACCGACGCCGTGCGCGCCGTCAACCGGCTGGGTGAACTGGACCGCAATGCGGTGCGGGCACGTTTCGAAGAGCGCTTCAGCGCCCGCCGGATGGCAGAGGACTACGTCTCGGTTTACGAGGAAATGGCTGCCCGGCCCCGCGCCCAACTGCGCGTCGTCAGCTAAGACGGAATTCCGCTGAGACCAGATTCGGGGCAGCGCTTTCGCTGCCTTAGCGGTAGAGCAGATCACAGTCAGATGGAATTATCTGACTGTGTGAAGATGCTCGAAAAGCAATAATCTAGAGCGGTATCTGTGAGTGTAAACGAGCAGGAAACGCTCTAGAAGACAGGGGCGCCGGGTCAAACCGGCGTCCCTTTTCGTTTGAGTCCACTCCCGTAAGACCGTTCATGGCCCGCATCCCCATCACCGCGTCCCTGTCGATCGACGAAGACGACCTGACCTTCCGCTTCGTCCTTGCCTCGGGGCCGGGCGGGCAGAATGTGAACAAGGTTTCGACCGCGGTGGAACTGCGCTTCGACAGCACAAAGCTGGAAGAACCGTCGTCCGGCTTCCTGCGCCGACTGCAGACCGAGGCCGGGCAGCGCATGACCCAAGACGGCGTCATCGTGATTTTTGCGCAGACCCATCGCAGCCAGATCCGCAACAAGGAAGAGGCGCTGGCGCGGCTGGTCGCTTTACTCGCCAAAGCCGCTGAAGTTCAGCGCAAGCGCCGTCCGACCAGACCGACGCTCGGCAGCCAGAAGCGACGCCTGGACGGCAAGGCGCTGCGTAGCGGTGTCAAACGGATGCGTGGCAAACCGCTGGACGGCTGAGACGGGCACGCCATTGCTTTAGATAGCGCAGGCGTGGAATGTCCGGGCAAGGATAACGACCCGGAGAAACGTAGATGCCCCCCGCCTATGCCGTCGGCTTAGCCGTCATTGCCGTTCTGGCGCTGATCATTCTGATCGCGCGTTTCAAGCTCAACCCTTTCATCGTGATCTTCGTCGTCTCGCTGGCCATGGCACTCGCCGCCGGCATGCCGGCGGACAAGGTGGTCAAGTCCTTCGAGACGGGCGTCGGCAATTCGCTGGGCCATATCGCGATCATCATCGCGCTCGGCACCATGCTGGGCAAAATGCTGGCCGAATCAGGCGGCGCGGCACAGATCGCAAACACGCTGATCCGCTGGTTCGGACCCAATAACGTGCATTGGGCCATGCTGTTCATCGGCATCCTCGTCGGCCTGCCGGTCTTCTTCGAGGTCGGCTTCGTGCTGCTGATCCCGATCGCTTTCAACGTCGCGAAGAACACCGGCCGTCCGCTTCTGCTGGTCGCACTTCCTCTCGTCGCCGGCCTTTCCGCCGTGCATGGGCTGATGCCGCCGCATCCGGCGGCGATGCTGGCGCTGCAAGCCTTCCACGCCGATATCGGCAAAACGATCCTGCTCGCGCTCATCGTCGGCATTCCGGCCGCGATCCTCGCTGGCCCGGTCTATGCCATGTTCATCGGCCCGCGTACGCCGCTGCCGGCCGAAAACCCGCTGGCGGAGCAGTTCCTCAACCATATCCCGGACGCTCAATTGCCGGGCTTCGGCATCACCCTGCTGACGGTGCTCCTGCCCGTCATTCTGATGCTGCTGGGCAGTTTCGCCGATGTCTTCACGTCACCGGGCTCGGGCCTGTTTATCCTGCTCAATTTCATCGGCAATGCCGATATCTCGCTGCTGCTCGCCGTTATTCTCAGCTTCTATACGCTGGGCCTGATGCGCGGCATGACGCGGGAAACGATCCTGAAATTCACCAATGACTGCCTGGCGCCGACCGCCATGATCACCCTGCTGATCGGTGCCGGCGGCGGCTTCGGCCGCGTGCTGATCGACAGCGGCGTGTCGCACGCCATCGTCACCGTGGCGCTCAGCGCGCATGTATCGCTATTGCTTCTGGCCTGGCTGCTTGCGGCCGTTGTCCGCCTCGCGGTCGGATCTTCCACGGTCGCCATGATCACCTCGGCCGGCATCGTGGCACCGATCGCGGCCCATGCGCCGGACGCGAATACGGCGCTGCTGGTTCTGGCAACCGGCGCCGGATCCCTGATCTTCAGCCATGTCAATGACGGCGGCTTTTGGCTGGTGAAGCAGTATTTGAATATGACCGTGGAGCAGACGCTCAAAAGCTGGTCGGTTCTGGAGACCATCCTCTCGGTCGGCGCGCTGGCGATGGTGCTGATCCTGTCGGCCGTCGGAGCCTGATCTGGATCAGGCGGGTCGGGCTAAGCTTGCCCGTCCCGCCTGCCCGTCAGTCAGGCGGCAGACCAATCGCCTTCCAGCCAGGTACCGATCGGCTGCAAGCCGTCCGTCAGCAAGACCAAATCCGCACGCAGCCCCGGCGCGATCATTCCGCGATCCGCAAGACGCATGAGCGCAGCCGGATAGGTCGCGGCCATGCGCAGCGCCTGCTCCACCGGGCAGCCTAGCATCTCGACCGAATTCCTGACCGCCGTTGCCATATCAAGATCGGCACCGGCAAGCGTGCCGTCCTCACGCTCCAGCCGCCCATGGCGGCGAAGAATGCGCTGTCCATAGAGATCGAAGCCATCGGCATCCGTGCCAAGGACGCTCATTGCATCCGTCACCAAGACCATCCGATCAAGCGGACGCGCGGCCAGCGCCGCGCCCAGCGAGACGGGATGAACATGCACGCCATCGACGATCAATCCGCACCAGGCGGTCCGGTCAAGCAAAGCGGCACCGACCGGCCCAGGCTCACGCCCAGCCAAGGGCGGCATCGCGTTGAAGAGATGCGTGAAAGCACGCAACCCGAAACCGATCGCCTGGCCGATTCGTTCGGCGGAAGCCGCGGTATGACCGGCGCTCAGCACCACGCCCGCCTTGGCCAATTGCCGCAGGTGATCGTCCGCGACCTCCTCCGGCGCGATGGTGAGAAGCATCGGCAGGCCATCGGCCTGTGCCGCCAGCCAATCGGCGTCTGCCTGATCCATGGCGCGAATCCGCGCCGGATCATGCACGCCCGGCCGACGAGGGCTGATGAAAGGGCCTTCGAGATGAACACCGGCGATGCCGCTTTTGGGGCGAAGCATCGCCGCACGGGCCGCCGCCGCGCCGGCCTGCATGACCTCGGCACGGTCGGTGATGATGGTCGGCAGCAGCGAGGTCGTGCCGAAGCGGCGATGCGCGGCCGCGATGGCGAGCGCACCGTCCACAGTCGGCGTTTCATTGAACAGAACGCCACCGCCGCCATTCACCTGAATGTCGATGAAGCCAGGGGCCAGAATGCTGCCCTCCGGCAGCCGTCTGGTGGCGGCAGCAGTATCGCTGCTCTCCGGCAAAAGATCGAGAATCACGCCGCCCTCGATCAGCAGACCCAGGCCGGACGAAAGCCCGTCTTCCGTGAGGACCCGGCCGCCGGTCAGAAATTCCCGCGCGCTCATAGGCCCAAACTATCCTTCATGCGGCCCCAGGCCAGACGACCCTGCACCGCCAGCGGCCAGAAGGCGTGGAAGGGAATCGGCTTGAGATCGGTCATCGGCATATCCAGCCCGTCCACCGGCTCACCGCCGATGCGACGCGCGATGATGCCGCCCATGGCGGTCGCCATGGCAACGCCGCGACCATTATAGCCGAGTGCGATCAGCACATCGGGCTCAGGCTCATGCAGATGCGGATAATGGTCGGATGTCATCCCCAACTGGCCGTTCCAGCCATGGCTCCAACGAATGCCGCGCAAGCTAGGCCAAAGCTTCTCCGCATAGGTTTGCAGAAAGCCGAAAACGGCCGGGCCGCGCATCTCGCTCAGTTTGCTGCGGCCACCCATGAGAAGACGGTTCGTCGCATCGACTCGGTAATAGACGGTGATAGAGCCGAGTTCATACAATACGCCACCGCCGGGCATGACCTGCTTCAACTGGGCGTCGGACAGCGGCTCCGTCGCCGTGATGCCGGACCACACCGGCACGATGGACTGACGCAAACCGGGCCAAAGGTCACCGGTATAGCCATTGGTGCCGATGACGATGCGATCGGCCTTGACCTGCCCGGCCGGTGTCGACACCAGCCAGCCGCCGCCGGGCTGACGCGCGAGCTTGGTCGCCGGGCTATTGGCATAAATGCGCGCGCCGGCCGCAATGGCGGCACGGGCAAGGCCACGGGAATAACCGAGCGGATTGACCGAACCGCCGGTCGGATCCCGCAGAATGCCTTGATAGCGATTGGTGCCCGTGGCGACGGCGGATGCGTCCCGGTCCAGGAGTGCCGCTGTCAAACCGCGCGCCTGATACTGGGCGGCCAGCGCCTCCAGCCCTACCAGCGTCTTCGCGGTGGTTGCCGCCCGCAAGGTCCCGCCCTGCTGCGCCTCACAGCGAATCTGGTGACGCTCGACCAGCCGAAACAGAGCTTCCGGCGCGGCATAGGAAAACCTCACCATGCGCTGGCCAAGGTCTCCGAAATCGCCTTCGACATCCTTGGGGTCGGGCTTCAGCCCCGGATTGACCTGCCCGCCATTGCGACCAGAGGCACCGAAACCCGGCTGCTGCGCCTCAAGAAGGAGAATATTGACGCCACGCTCGGCGAGATGGAGAGCCGATGAAAGACCTGTAATGCCGCCGCCAATGACGACGACCGACGCGTGGGTTTCCCCCTCCAGCGGCGGCAGATTAAGCGGCGGAATCGCCGTTTCCGCGTAGAGGCTGGGCGGCAGGGGCTTTTCGGTATGTGCAGACATAAGGCCTATCGTATGCGCGATTGAGGCGCCACCCTAACGCCCGCCTCAGCCTCTGCGATAGAGGGGCGTTGCATCACGCGGCCCGCCGATGACCGCGCCATCGGCCAAGCAGAGGCCAGACAGCAAAATGCCCGCGACACCGTCGCGGGCATTTTACAGAAGAACCGGCCCGATATCTTGGGCCGGCGGAAGCCTAGGTCAGTTAAGACCAGAGCTTGTGGTCCAGACCAGCCAGCGTAATCGTCGTGCCGTCGGTGAGCGTCAGCACGTCACCAGCGCTGGTAAGGGTTTCCGTCGGGGTGGCGCCGGCCGCATAGCCATAGCCGCTGAAGGCAACGTTGTCCTTGGAATTGAAGCCGATGATGACTTCAGTCGAAGGAACGCTGCCCTTAACGAAGGCGAAGACGTCATTGCCGGAACCGGCCGTGACGGTGGAGGCGCCAGCGCCACCGATCATGGTGTCGGCGCCGCTGCCGAGGGTGACCATCATCGTCGCATCGCCACCGAACGGATTCGTCGAAATCGTTTCCGGACCGGTCGAGCCGGACAGATCGGCGGTCGTGCTACCGGAAATACCGGCCACGACAACGGCGTTGGAACCGGTCACCGAGAAGATGCTGACGCCCGTGCCACCGATGAGGGTGCTGTTGGCGCCGGAGACGCTGCCGACGATGGGGCCAGCGCCGCCCATGATGGACGTGCCGGTGCCGCCGAAGGAGAAGGTCGTCTGACCGGAATCCGCACCGAACAGCGTGGTCGAACCTGTGGCAGCCGTGATGGTGTCGTTCGGCGCCGCGAAGACGGCGGTGTTGGTGGTGGTGGTGATCGTGTTGCCGCCGCCAGACGTATCGGCCACAGCGGTCGCGCCGGAAATGGTCAGCGCAGCATTTGTGGTCGCCACAACAGCCGGACCAGGGGCCGTAACCGCCCCGGCCGCGCTGAACACCACAGCCGTGGTCTGTGAGTTAAAATAGGTCTCAAACGCAGCGGTAGAGGTAGAATAGTTGTTCGGTACCGTTGCGCCGTTGACTGTCGTCATGCCGCTCATAGCCGTCATCTCCGCAATAAATGACCCGACCTGAACCGGGTTGCACACAAAATGCCTGAAATCTCTGAACTGGACATTAACCAGCTGAAATCTTTAGTGGTCCGCTTGCTGCACAGCAACAAGGGATTGCAAAATTTCTCCCGCAACGCGGCATACTCTCAACTCTGTGATCAAGACAACACACTCCATCCGCGCTTCCGCCCTGACGCAAAATTATCATTTTGCTGCATTGCACAAATTTTAGCCACTCGGCCCACCGTTGCGCGAAACTGATCCGCGCCATGAATCCGCCTCCCCTGCTGCGCGCCGTTCTGTTATCGGCTGAGCAGACAAACAAAGCTCAATAGGGGAACGGCATGTATCTTGGGATCGACCTTGGCACGTCCGGAATCAAAGTGGTTCTCGTCGATGAGACCGAGACCGTCCGCGCAAGCCACACCGAGTCTCTGTCCGTCTCACGACCACAACCGGGTTGGAGCGAGCAGAATCCCGAGGATTGGTGGCAGGCAACCCTGCGGGGCCTGGATGCCCTGGCACAGACTCATAAGTCGGAAATGGCCTCCGTCCGCGGCATTGGGCTTTCCGGACAGATGCACGGCGCCGTCCTTCTGGATGAGGCGGGCGAGCCTTTGCGCCCCGCCATTCTGTGGAACGACACGCGCTGCGAGGCGGAATGTGCCGAACTGGAAGAATCCTTTCCCGCATTGAGGCAGGTCGCCGGCAACCCGGCCATGCCGGGCTTCACGGCCCCAAAACTTCTCTGGGTGCGCAAGCACGAGACCGAGATTTTCGGCCGGCTGCGTACCGTGCTGCTGCCGAAAGCCTATCTCCGCTATCGTCTGACGGGCGAGATGATCGAGGAGATGTCGGACGCGGCCGGAACGCTTTGGCTGGATGTCGGCGCCCGCGCCTGGTCGGACGCCGCCCTGGCCGCGACCGGATTGTCGCGCGCTGCCATGCCGCGCCTGGTCGAAGGGAGCGACGCGGCCGGCCAGCTGACGGCATCGCTTTGCGCACGCTGGGGCATGACGACCGCACCAGTGCTGGCCGGAGGCGCGGGCGACAATGCCGCCGGCGCTGTCGGGCTTGGCGCCATTCGCCCCGGAAGCGCGTTTCTCTCTCTCGGCACCTCGGGCGTGCTATGGGCCACGACCGATCGGTTCCGCCCCAATCCTGAAGCGACCGTCCATGCCTTTTGTCATGCGCTACCCGGCCTGTGGCACCAGATGGGCGTGACCCTTTCAGCTGCGGCCTGCCTGGCCTGGTGGAGCGGCGTCGCCGGCGAAAAGGAGGCTGCCCTTCTGCAGGCATTGCCCGAAACGCCGGCAGCGCCGTCCGAAGTCACCTTCCTGCCCTATCTGTCCGGCGAGCGGACACCGCATAATGATGGCAGCATCCGCGGCGCCTTCATGGGATTGTCGCAGGAGACCAGCCGCGCGTCGCTGACACAGGCCGTGCTGGAAGGCGTCGCCTTCTCCTTCCGGGATTGCCTGGACGCTCTGCGGGCCGCCGGCACGGTGGTGACGGAGGCCGATGTCATCGGCGGCGGGTCGCGCAGCGCAACCTGGATCAAGATCCTTGCCTCCGTTTTGGGTATCACGCTGCACAGCTTGGCCGACGGCGAGCATGGCGCCGCGTTCGGGGCCGCGCGACTTGGCCGTCTGGCGGCGACGGGTGAGGATCCCTTGCTGATTTGCACGCCCCCGCGCCGTCTGGCGGCGATTGCACCGGATCCGGCTCTGCAAGCGGCCTATGAGAAGCGCCTGCCGCTCTATCGTGCGCTTTACCCCGCCATCAAACAGGCGCAGCGTCCCGCACTGTGACATTGGCGCCACTAGGCGCGTCAGCTTTGTTCCGTTCGCGCGCTTGACCGGCTCGCTCCCTTGACGATGAGCCGGTCAAGCCCTTGTTCACGCACAGGCGGCCAGGCCTTGAGCAAGAGTGTCCTGGCCCAAAACAGGGGACCACAATGTCAATCATCGGTTGGATCATACTCGGCCTTATCGCCGGCTTTATCGCGAGCAAGATCGTGAATCGCTCCGGCGAAGGCTTCTTCATGGATATCGTGCTGGGGATCGTCGGCGCGCTGGTGGGTGGCTTTATCTTCAATGCCTTCGGCGCCCATGGCGTGACCGGCTTCAATCTGTATAGCCTGATCGTCGCCGTTATCGGCTCCATCGTGCTGCTGGTACTCTATCACGCGTTTTTCGGACGCCGCCGCTACTGAGGTTAAGCCTCACAAAAAACCGTCTATCCCGAGAGGGATGGGCGGTTTTTTTTATGTCCAAGCCACACGCGGACGTGACGCCGAACGCCGGGATCGGGGCTTCATCTCGACGATCCAGGCACCATTTCCTGTTCAGGAGGATGTTTCAGCACAAGCCTCCTCACAGTGAAAAAGGATAGAAAGATGGACAAGGATCGTGCGGCCGGCATCGGCCATCAGGTCAAGGGCACCGTCAAGGAAGCGGCCGGCAAAGTGACCGGGGATCGCAAGCTGGAAGCCGAAGGCAAGGTCGAGAAGGCCGGCGGCAAGGTGCAGAACGCTTACGGCGGTGCCAAGGACAGTGTCCGCGACGCCGTGAAATAAGCTCACAAAAGCGACCAAGCCTTTATGGGCCGGCCGGGATAACCCGGCCGGCCTTTTTGTGTCTGGCTGCCCATCGCGTCAGGCCGTGACCGGCTGATCCTCGGGCAGCGTCCCCTGGACGAGGCGGTGGATGAAATCCATCTTCTGAATGACGGCGGGGCTGAGAATGAAGGGGTAAAGGTCGCCCACTCCCATGCTGCGGTTGAGGCTGTTGACCGCAAAGGTGAGCGGCAGCCAGGCGTCGATCAGCCCCTCGACCGGGCCGACCCCATAGGGGTTCAGCGTGATATCGGCGTGAAGGTCCGGATCCTTCGCCTTCATCGGATGGATGCCGACGCCAAAGGCTTTCGCCGTCTCAAGCGTATCGGCGATGTGCAGGTAATGCGCCCAGGTTTCGGCGAAATCCTCCCAAGGGTGGGAGGTCGCGTAATGGGAAATGAAATCGTTTTGCCAGCCGACCGGCGCCCCGTCCTGGTAATGCCGCTGTAGCGCCTGCCCGTAATCCTGACTGTCATCGCCGAAGACCGCGCGGCATTGCGCCAGCCGATGGCCGTCACGCACGAGCAAATCCCAGTAGAAATGCCCGATCTCATGCCGAAAATGACCGAGCAGGGTTCGATAGGGCTCGCCCATCTGGGTGCGCAGCTTTTCCCGCGCGGCGTCATCCGCTTCCGCAAGATTAAGGGTGATCAGGCCATCGTCATGACCGGTCAGAACCCGCGGAGCCCCCGCGACCAGCGGATCGGCCAGAAAATCGAAAGCCAGACCGTGTTCCGGGTTCTCGGCCTGGGTTGGCAAGGGCAGTTTCAGCTTGATGAGCTGGTAGAAAAGGCGGTGCTTCGCCATTTCCAGCTTCTGCCATTGCGGAAGGTTTTCCCCCTCGCCCAGCGCCGGAATCGTGCGATTATGGCGGCAGGCCGCACAATAGCCCTCAGGCGAATCGGCAGAAATCAGCCAATTGCAGGCGCCATATTCGGCATTGTCGCAAAAGCGATATTGCGTCTGTCCGCCCGCTGCCGGCAGCCAGACGTCACCAGTCTGAGTCACCGCCTCAAGCTGGGACGTGACGGCATCATAGCCCAGCCGAGACCCGCAGCTTTCGCAAAGCGTATTCTCGAAAAAAAGCAGCTGGCTGCAAACCTGGCATTGAAAAAGCTGCACCGCGTCTATCCCCACATCCTGCATCGATCGAAACGACCAAGATTTGGGTCGGCCCCCGGCGCATAAAAGCCCAGGCCGAAGACAATTTCGCAGCAATTCACCAGAATAACCCGCTAGCGGGTTGGTGCGAGAGGGGGGATTCGAACCCCCATGACTTTCGTCGGTCGATTTTGAGTCGACTGCGTCTACCGTTCCGCCACTCTCGCGACGAAAGCCCTCTAGCACGGTGTGGTGCAGAGGTGAAGGCAGCACAGATGCGGGTGGGAGGTCTGCTTTTTGCACAGAAAAACCTGCCTCCGCTGGCGTTGCACTGCCGTGACACCTCCGCTATAGGGTGCCCCGCCCGCTGTTCCCGGATAGCTCAGTTGGTAGAGCAAGCGACTGTTAATCGCTCGGTCGTAGGTTCGAGTCCTACTCCGGGAGCCAGGGCACCTTTCCCCATTCCTTCATAGAAAATCGCATTATCCCGCTTCTGGGTGATGAGGATGCCGTTATCGCGGTCGCCCTTCGAGGCATTTGCGACCTTTTTGTTGCAATCGCGCCTGGGCAGGCGTCCGGTCTCCAAGTGGCTTCGCCATGGTGTTAAGCCCTGACAGTCAAGTCGCACTGAAGGAAGAGACCGTGAAACGCAGAATGCTTCTGGGCGCCGTCGCCTTCGGCCTGCTGGCTCCGCTGACCGCGGAAGCGCAGACGGCAAATAATCTCGCGGTGCTGAAAGGGCTCGCCCCCGTCTCCGCCCTGATGGACAAGCCCGCCGGCCAGGCCGCCCTCGCCTCCGACTATACCGTGACGGCCGGCATCCAGCACGGCGTCATCCGACAGCCGACCTTGCTGCCCTTCGAAGCGCAGGAGCAACAGGCGCTGCGCGACGTCTTCATCACCGAGGGCAATCTGGCGGAACTGTCCGATGGTCTGGGCACGACGCTCGGCTCGGCCTATCTGGCGCGCGCGCATTATCTCGACCGCAAGACCTTCACCAGCCTGTCGCCGGCCGTGGCGGAACTGATCGCCTATAGCATCAGCCTGACCGCGTCCGACGCCGGCTCGGGCAAGTTCTTCTTCGCCAATGGCACGACCGACGGGAAGACCGCGGTTTCGGCCGACGCGGAAGCCATTTTCAAGGATATCGACGGCCAGGTCGATATTTTCGGCAAGGCCTATAACCTCCCGGCCGGAAGCCCGAACGGCGACAAATACGGCGATTCGCGGCCCTTCCAGACCATCAAATTCATCCGTCCGATCGTGGGGCCGGACTATTTCAACGCCCCGGCCGACAATACCGTCTATAATTTCGGGCCGATGATGAACCTCATCAACAGCCCGTCTTTCCCCAGCGGCCATACGACCTACGGCTATACGGGCGCCATCCTGCTGGCAGAGCTGGTGCCGGAGCGCTTTCAGCAGATGATCGCGCGCGGCGCGGAATATGGTAACGACCGCATCATCGTCGGTGCGCATTATGCGATGGACGTGCTCGGCGGCCGTACGCTGGCGACCTATGACATGGCCCATCTTCTGGCGAATGACGCGGGCTATCTCGGCCAGACCGTCAAGCACGCGGCACCGGTGACAGACTACCAGGCCGCGGTTAAGGCTGCGCGCGCCGATATGGTCAAGGCGCTGGAAGCTGGCTGCGGCAATACGATGGCTGTTTGCGCGGATGCGGATACCGGCCGCTTCAGCGATGCCGGCAATAACGCTGCCTTCTATGCCTCGACACAGACCTACGGCCTGCCGGGCGTCTTTCCTAAAAACGCCGACAAGATCGAAGATGTCGCCAAACTGGCGCCGGAAGCAGGCTATCTGCTGACGACCGCTTTCCCCAGCCTCAGCCTGCAGGAAGCCGATCAGATCCTGACGCTGACCGAAGGTCCGGGTGGCGGGTTCCTGGATAACGGTTCCGCCTTCGGCGTCTATTCGCGCCTTAACCTCTATGCCGCCGGCGGTGAGGCCGCGGCGCTGGCCGCGACGAAAGCCACTGCCACGCATTGAAATCACGGGCTGGCTTGGTCTTAGCCAAGCCAGCCCCCTTTTCGTGATGACTGCTGCCGGGATGGGTCGATTGACGTGGGAAATTTACCCACTTATTTTAGAGCCATGAAGTTTTCGATCCTGATACCCGTCTGGCTTGTGGCCGTTCTGCTCCTCGCGGGCTGTGCCGAGGGCAGCCCCGGCACGCCCGGCACCGCGACCGCCCATATCGATGGCACCGCGGGCTTTTACGCCGGTGTCGGCGCCAGCCACTGATCCCATTAAGGCGTCTCCTCCCAGACCTGATCTTCGTTTGACCGGTCGGAAATCCGTGCATTGAAGCCGGATGGGACAAGGCGACGGAAGGTCAAGCCTTCCCGCACATCAGCTCAACGCATAGGGCCCTTTCGCTTGCATTGGCATGGAGCGGCCACATCTGCCCGACAACGCAGGACGACGAGGAGCCGATTTTCCATGCTGACACGCAGAATGCTTTTTCCCGCGACGGCTGCCGCCGGTCTGATCGCCACGGCAGGCATCAGCCTGCCGGCGCATGCCGATAGCGGGCCGCAGGACACCGTCAATCATGCCCTCGGGACTTTGCAGGATCTGCGCGGCGACAAGGAATTCGGCAATGCGCTGCAGTTGATGCGACGCGCGCGCGCCGTGTTGATCGCGCCGCGTATCTTCAAGGCCGGTTTCTTTGTCGGCGGCGAGGGCGGACGCGCGGTTCTGATGGCGCGTGGCGCCAATGGCAGTTGGAGCAATCCTGCCTTCTATACGATCGCCTCCGCGAGTTTCGGTCTTCAGATCGGCGCGCAGGAATCCGAGATGATCATGTTCGTGATGAGCAATCGGGCGCTGAATGCCCTGATGCGGAACAAGTTCGAGTTCGGCGCCAATGCCGGTATTGCGGTCGCAACTCTGGGGTCGACGGTCGCGGGGGCGACGACCAGCAATGGCGGCCCCGATATCGTCGTCTGGGCCTCATCCTCCGGCGTCTATGCCGGCATCAGCCTCGACGGGACCTTGGTGCAACCGCAGAGCGACGCCAATACCGCCTATTACGGCCGCCCGCTGACGAGCCATGATATCGTCATCGACCGCATCGGCCGCAATTACCGTGCGGAACCTCTGGTGCATGCCATCGACAGGCTTTGATCGGTCAAATCCAACCTAGAGCGCTTCCTGCTCGCTTAAGCTCGCAGATATCGCCCTAGGTTATTGTTTTTGCGAGCATCTTCAGACAGTCAGATGATTCCATCTGACTGTGATCTGCTCTAAGCCGCGGCGGCCGCGGCAAGCCCGGTCTCGGCCGCCCGCAAAGCAGCGAGGGTAGCCAGTGCCACCACGCCGTCGGGCGGCAGGCCATGCTTCATCTGGAAGGCCTTGATGGCGCTGACGGTCGCGGGGCCGGTATTGCCGTCTACCGTCAAAAGCGGTTGCTGACCGAGGCGGTTCAGCAGGGTCTGGACCCAAGTGATCCCGCCCTGCGCATTCGGATCGACCGCCAGAGCCGCCTTCCAATGCGCCAGCCAAGCCGTGCGCTGGGCCAGGCCGATCAGCCCGCCATTAAGATGCAGGGTTTCCTGCTGGATATTGTCCTCCGCGGCAAAGGGCAAACAGCCACATAGGACGAAGTCAGCGACGGCACAGTCCAGAAAATGCTCTGCGCTATTGACCTGTTCGGGATGGTTCACGAGATCGATCCCGGTCTTGGCGCCAAGCTTTTGATAGCTTGCGCGTCCGGTGACCTGGGACCCGCCACGGCCACGAAAATTCCATCCGTCGTCGCTGCCGGGCTGATTGCCCAGCCGCCCGTCATAGACGTCGTTCGCGATCTTCTCCGGCTGATGGGCGAAGAGCGCCGCCTTCGCGGCATCAAAACGATTGGGCCAGGTCGCCATCAAACCTTGCGCCGAATAGTTCAAATTCTCCTCAACCTCGATACCCGCACCGCATTCATGGCTGAACTGCGCCATGGCATGGGCGATCAGCAGATCGCTGGTGAGGCCGTAGGTCGCGAAAACGCGAGGGGCCACAGCAACGATGGCCGCCCGCAGGCCGGGGATTTTCCTGTCGCCCAAAGGCCAAAGCGTAGTCAGGATCGCGATGCTCAGCATGACAGTCCCATTCCGATAAGATTTTCATTTCTATATCGAAATTTAAAACGATCTTCCAACGATTTCGACCAGGACGCCCGGGGTTACCCTCTCCCTCCAGACGGGTTAACCTCTGACCTTCGTGTTATCCGTGAAGCGATCATGCCCTTGTCTTCAGATCTGCCCTTTCCCGCCGGCCTGTCCCATGGGCGCTGAACTCGTCTTTACCGGCGGGAGCATCGTCCTGGACGATCGCCTGGTGGAGGGCAGTCTGGCCGTCACAGGACCGCAGATCGCGGCCATCGATACCGGGCCAAGCCGTCTGAGCCGCGCGATCGATCTTGATGGCGATCTGCTGATCCCCGGCCTTATCGACCTGCATACCGACAATCTGGAACGCCAGGTGCTGCCGCGCGCGACCGCGCGCTGGCCCTCGCGCTCCGCCATGATCGCCCATGACGCGCAATGCGCCGTCGCCGGGGTGACGACCGTTTTCGATTCCTTCTGCGTCGGCGACCTCGGCTTTCAGGAGGCGCGCACCCGCACCTTCGTCGAAGGCGTGGCGGACATGGATGAGCTGAGTGCCGCCGGGTTGCTTAAGTCGGAGCACCTTCTGCATCTGCGCTGCGAATTACCGGCGCCCGACATGGAGGCGCTGTTCCTGCCCTATGCCGATCATGCCCGCCTGGCGCTGGTCAGCCTGATGGACCATTCGCCCGGCGTCGGCCAATGGGGCGATGTGGAGAAATACCGGGATCTTCTGCGGCGCGACGGCCTGACGGAGGAGGAGGTCGAGACCAAGCTGGCCCAGCAGCGCGCCACCCGTGTCCGCTGGCGCAGCCATAACCGGCAGGTCGTGCTGAGTAAGATGCAGGGTCGCGCCACGGTGCTGGCCAGCCATGACGACCGCACGCTGGACGACATCGCCGAGAATGCGGCCGACGGTATCCGTATCGCGGAATTTCCCGTCACCATGGCGGCGGCCCAGGCCGCCCGGAGCCAAGGCATGCAGACCATTGCCGGCGCGCCGAATGTTGTGCGCGGAGGGTCTCATTCCGGCAATGTCTCGGCCGCCGATCTGCTGCGGGCTGGCGCGGTCGATGCCTTCGCGTCGGACTATGTGCCGGCGGCGATGCTGGAAGCCGCCATCATGGCGACGACGATCGCGGATCTGTCGCTGCCTCAGGCGATTGCGTTGGTGACAGATCATCCCGCCCGCATGGCCGGCCTGTCGGATCGGGGACGGATCGCCACAGGACTGCGCGCCGATCTGGTCCGCGTGCGGATCTATAACGGGATGCCCATCGTGCGGGGCGTCTGGCGGCATGGGGAGCGCGTGGCATGAACCTGGCCCCGGGGTTTCGCGTGGCGGTGTATTACGCGCCTGACCGCATCGACCCGCTTTGGACTGCCGGCTGCCAATGGCTGGGGCGCGACCCTGAAAGCGGCGCGGCGTTTCAGCCGCCCGAGGCGGTGACCGCACCTGACCTCATCAAAGACCCGTCAGGCTATGGCTTTCATGGCACCCTGAAACCGCCGATGCGCTTGGCGGAGGGTTTGACCTATGCGGCTTTTGTCGACTCGGTACAAACCCTGGCGAGGGGTCTGAAACCCTTCGCCATGCCGCGCCTGTCCGTCCAGAATCTGCACGGCTTTATCGCCGTGCGGGACGCGGAACCGAGCCCCGACTTGCAGGCATTGGCTGATATCGTGGTCGCTCAGCTCGACGATTGGCGCGCGATGCCGAGCGAGGCGGAACTGGCCAAGCGCCGGAAA
This sequence comes from Acidisoma cellulosilyticum, assembly GCF_020621385.1. Taxonomy (GTDB): domain Bacteria; phylum Pseudomonadota; class Alphaproteobacteria; order Acetobacterales; family Acetobacteraceae; genus Acidisoma; species Acidisoma cellulosilyticum. The sequence continues at coordinate 100,630 of NZ_JAESVA010000003.1, forward strand.
GCCGGTTTGTCGGCCGCGCAAGAGGCGATGCTGACGCGCTGGGGCTATCCTTACGTGTTTCAGCTCTGGCAGTTTCACCTCACCCTCAGCCGCCGGCTGGATGAGACCGAGATGACGCGACTGCTGCCCGCCGCCGAAGCGTTTTTTGCCCCGGCCCTGGCGCATAAGCGGGTCTGCAATAGCCTGGCTGTCTATATCCAGCCCGAAAGCGGCGCGCCCTTCACCCTATCGGCGCGCATCCCGTTTGAGGGGTAAAATCTCTCGGATTGATTGGATGCTTGTCCGCTGAAACGGCTCAACCAGCCTGCGCGGCGACGAGCTTCTGCAGATCGTCCAGGCTGATGGCACCCGGCACAAGCTGGGTGCCGACGATGATGCCAGGCGTGCCGGTGATGCCGAGCTGCTGTGCCAAAGTGGTATTGGCCGCCAGACGCTGCCCGATGGCCGGGTCATCCATGTCACGGATCAGCTGGTCGCCGTTCAGGCCAAGCTGGGTGGCAAGGCTGCGCAGATGGGCTTCGGTGGGCGCCGCCTGCTGCGTCATCAGCGCCGCCTGCATCTTCTCATACCCGCCCTGGCGCTGGGCCGCGAGCAGCGCCCGCGCCTCCGTGACGCTGTTCTGGCCGAGGATCGGGATGTCCTTAAACACCACGCGGACATTAGGATCCTGCTTCACAAGGGCCGAGAATTCCGGCCGCATGACGCGGCAATAGGGGCAGCGCGTGTCATAGAATTCCACAACAGTAATCGGTGCCCGGGGGCTGCCTATCGAAGGATCGGCCGCATTATGCACGAGGTCCGCCTGGGCCGCCGCAATCGCCTTGCCCTGAACGGCGGCCTGGGATTGCTGGTCCTGCGCCTGCAGCGCGCCGATCGCCGCTCGGAGAATGGAGGGATCTTCAACCAGTTCCTGGCGGATAAGGCCGATGACGGCCGCGCGCTGCGCGGGTGACAGGGCCGAACCGTCCGCCGCCGAGGTGCTTTGCTGGGCAAAGACAGGGCCAGCCCAGGACGCCGATGCGAGAACCAGCCCAGCGGCCGCGAAAACAGAGCGATAGGACATGCCGGTCACTTTCCACAGGAACACTCGATAAGCACGCCGGAAGCGCGCCCATGCGGTTGCCGCCGCATATGAAGCCGTTTATGGCACCCTTCCATAGCTTGGGCCAATCCGGCCCCCGACCCCAACTGGAGTGGCGCGCCTTTCGCGCGAAGATGATGATGGCAACTTTCCCGGCCTCGCCCATTCGGTTCTCGAAGAAGAAATCTCTCTTCCGGTCTACGGCGGCAATGGCATCCCTCGCTGTCAGCCTGAGCGGGTGCGGCATGTTCCACAACCGGCTGCCGGGTGCCGGCCCGAACCCGAATGACGCGCCGGTGCCGGGTGTCGCGAAGGCCGATTGGTCCGGCGTCGTTATCGCCGACGAGCCCTTGGCAGCCGAAGCCGGGCGCGAGGTCCTGGCCAATGGCGGCACGGCCGCCGATGCCGCGACAGCGGTTGCCTTCGCATTGATGGTGACCTTGCCCTCCCGCGCCTCGCTCGGCGGCGGCGGCGGCTGCGTCGCCTTTTCGCCCTTCGTGAAAACGAACGGTGTCGCCTCACCGGAGACATTCGTCTTCACGTCGCCCTCCGCTTCGACCGCCGGCAGCCGTCCGGCCGCGGTGCCAATGACGGCGCGCGGTCTGCTGCTGATGCAGGCAGTCTACGGCTATACGCCGATCCAGCAGCTGATCGGACCGGCCCAGCGCATGGCCGCCCTCGGCGTGCCGGTCTCCAAGGCACTCGCCAACGACCTTTCGGTCGTAGCCGGCCCGCTTCTGGCCGACCCCTCCGCCCGCGCCGTCTTCGCCGATGCCGCCGGGCAACCACTGCAAGCCGGCCAGACCATGGGGCAGCCGGATCTGGCCAATACGCTGGATACGCTTCGCACCCAGGGCGTCGCCGGCCTTTACCAAGGCGATCTGGCCCAGAGCTTCTCCCAGGCGTCCGCCCAGGCCGGCGGCCCGATCAGCTTGGCCGATCTGGCCCAAGCCGTGCCGCTGGAAGAAACCCCGTTGACCTTGCATGACGGCGGCAATGTCCTGAATTTCCTGCCGGATGATGGTGGCGTCGCCGCTGCGGCCGCTTACCAGCAACTGCGCAAGGACCCCGCGAATAGCGCCGGTGCCAATAACGCGGCGCTGGCCGTCGCCAGCGCCTATCGCAACGGCGTCGATCAGGCCGATCCGAAGGCTTTGCTGAAGGATGCCAATCTTCCGGCCGGCAATCTGCCGCCGCTCGCCGCCTCGACCAGCTTCGTGACGCTGGACGGATCCGGCGCCGCCGTCGCCTGCAGCCTGACCATGAACAATCTGTTCGGCACCGGCCGTATCGCGCCGGGCACCGGCATTCTGCTGGCCGCAGCGCCCGACCATGGCCGCGCGCCACTGCTCTCGCCCTTATTGATCTGGAACCGGCCCACGAATTCCACCCGCGCTGTCATCGGCGCAACAGGCCAGGAAGGCGCGCCCTTGGCCGCCGGCACCGCTGCCTTTGACGCATTGGCCGATCGCGGCCGCGCCTTCGGCACGACCGTGCCGGAGCCGGGTCGCATCAATGGCGTCAACTGTCCCGACCGCGTGCCGGGTGACTTCAAGAGCTGCGTCTGGGTCACCGATCCGCGTGGCGAGGGGCTGGCGATCGGTCACATCGGCAAGAAGTCCAATTAAAGCGTTTCCGGCGCGCATACGCTGACAGATACCGCTCTGGATTGTTGTTCTGCTCTAACCCACGGGACCGCGCGGCATGGTGCTGAAAATCGGGCGGGGGAGCGATATCCCGCCCTTCCGTGTGATGGATGTGATTGCCGCCGCCAATGCCCATGCGGCGAAACGCGGGCCGCATGACCCACGCGTCATCCGCATGGAAGTCGGCCAGCCCGCGCTCGGCGCGCCATTTCAGGCGGTGGAGGCCGCGATGGCCGCGCTCCATCGCGGCCATGCCTTGGGCTATACGGAAGCCTTCGGTCTGATCAGCCTGCGGCATCGCATCAGCCGGCATTACCAGGATTGGTACGGGACGCAGGTCGACCCCGCGCGGATCGCGGTGACGACGGGCGCATCGGGCGCTTTTCCGCTGGCTTTCCTCTCCGCCTTCGATCCGGGTGACAGCGTGGCGCTGGCCGCACCCTATTACCCGCCTTACGTGAATATCCTGACGGCACTCGGCATGAAGCCGGTCATTCTGGAGACCGGGCCCGAGACGCGATTTCAGCCGACGGTCGCGATGCTGGAGACGCTCGATCCCAGGCCGGCCGGGCTGATCCTGGCCAGCCCCTGCAATCCGGCCGGGACCATGTTGCATCGGGATGAGCTGTCCGCCATCGCCCAGTGGTGCGACGCGAATGGCGTGCGGCTGGTCAGCGACGAGATTTATCACGGGCTGCATTATGACAGCCCGATCGCGACGGCGACGGCCTTCAGCCCCTCGGCCATCGTCATCAACAGCTTCTCGAAATACTTCTCCATGACCGGCTGGCGCGTCGGCTGGATGGTATTGCCCGAGGATCTCTGCCGTCCGGTGGAGCGACTGGCCCAAAACATGTTCATCAGCGCGCCGCATATCGCGCAGCTGACGGCCGAGGCTGCCTTCGATTGCGGACCAGAATTGGACGCGCGGCGGGACGGCTATCAACGCTCCCGCGATCTGCTGATGGAAGCGCTGCCCCGCGCTGGCTTCACGCGGCTGAGTGCCGCCGAAGGCGCCTTCTACCTCTATGCAGATATCAGCGACCGTGGCGAGGCGAGCCCGGCCTTTTGCAATCGCATGCTGCAGGAGTTGAGTATTGCAGCCACACCAGGCGTCGATTTCGATGCCCGGCACGGCGAGCGTTTCGTCCGCTTCAGCTATTGCGGCGGCGAGGCCGAGGTGGCGGAAGCCGCCGAACGCCTGCTGCGCTGGTCCTAGATTTCCGAAACTAAAAAAGGGCGACCCATGTGGGTCGCCCTTTTTATTTTTGGCTCTCTCAAAAAACGTCAGCCACCACGGACGCGCAGGATGGCGCGGGCGGCCAGATTGATCGCCAAGACCGTCATCATCACCAGCAGGGCGGCCGCGAAAGCCAGCGCATGGGCGGAAGCGAAGGGCTGGTTGATAAAGCTCCAGATCACATAGGTCAGATAGCCGATCGGGGAGCGCACGAGCTTTCCGTCCCACAGATAGTTCGACCAGCCGGCCGTGTAGATCAGCGGCGCCGTCTCACCCACGGAAATCGCGAGCGAGAGCAGCACGGCGGTCAGGATGCCCGGCAGGGCGACGGGCAGCAGCACGCGGAGCACGACCTTGCGATCCCCGGCACCAAGCGCATAGGCCGCTTCGCGCATGGGGATGGGGATCTGGCGCAGAACCAGCTCCGTCATCTTGGCCATATAGGGCAGGATCATGATGGCGAGGGTGATGGAGGCGGCCAAAACCGAGAATTGCCAGCCCAGCCAGATGACCATAGTCACATAGGAGAAATAGCCGAGCACGATGGAGGGCACGCCGGTCAGCACATCCGCGAGAAAGCGGACAGTCTGGCCGAAACGGCCATCGCCGAACTCAGACAGATAGACGCCGGCGCCGACCCCGATGGGCACGCCGATGATCAGCGCGCCGATCGACAGCACGATCGTGCCTTCGATGGCGTTGAGCAGACCGCCGCTGACACCCTGGGTGACCTGGGTCAACAGATCCACGGACAGGGCCGAGAAGCCGCGCACCAGAACCAGCAGGATGATGTCGATCAGCGGTGCCGCGACGAGCAGAAAGCAGATGCCGCAGAAAGCCCAGCCCAGGCTGCTACGCAGCTTGCGGCCGGCGACGGCGCGGTGCTTCGTCGCTGCGCGATTGAAGCTGGGGGCGATTGCCACCTCAGTCATTGTCTCTGTCCCAAAACTCGAGAAGCGAGGGAAAAGGCGACGGCGTGTCGCCTGCTCCTGGTCAAAAAACTAGCGGCTGACGCCCGCGCCTTTGCGCACCATCAGACGCGCGACGATATTGACGATGACCGTGATCACGAAAAGCACGATGGCAATTTCGGCGAGCGACTGCACCGCAAGACCGGACTGATCCTGCTCGGCACTATCCAACTGCGACAGAATGAAGGAGGCCATGGTGCTGATCGGGCTCATGAGCGTCGTCGGCATGTAGTTCAGCGCACCGCCGGAGACCATGAGGACCGCCATCGTCTCCCCGAGTGCACGGCCGAGACCGAGGATGATGGCACCGATGATAGCCGGTCGGATCATGGGCAGCATGGTGAAGAAGACCATCTCGAACTTGGTCGTGCCAAGCGCGTAGGCGGCCTCTTTCGCTTCCTTGGGGATGCGGTTGAGCGCTTCGAAGACCGTGATGGTGATGACGGGGATGACCATCAGCGCCAGCACGAGCGAGGAGGAGAGCAAGCCGAAGCCGCTGCCGCCGGCCTGCGCCAGAAAGGGAATGAAGGGGAAGACCGCGGCCAGGACAGGCGCGATGATATGGGCTGCGATCGGCACCAGGACGATAATGCCCCAGAGCCCGTAGACGACGCTGGGCACCACGGCCAGCAGTTCCACGACGATGGCGAAGGGCGTGCGCAGCACGCGCTTCACGCCTTCGGCCAGGAAGACCGCGATGCCGAGACTGATGGGCACCGCGACCAGAAGGGCAAGGAACGAGCTGGCGAGCGTTCCGGCTACGAAAACGAGGCAACCATAGGTTGCCCCGATCGGCGCCAGAACACCGTGACGCGGGACCGGATCAGCATAAAGATTGCCGAGGTCCCAGGTCTTGGTCAGCAAAAAGTCGATGCCGTTAAACCGGATCGCCGGCCAGGCATAGACGACAAGGAAAAGAAGCACCGCACCGATGACGACCGGGATGACCCCGGCCAGACCGATCAATGTCATGCGAAAGGGGCTGATTGACCCCTTGCGCCCTTTTCCCTTCGCGACCGACCGGGCAAGCCCGGTCGGTGCGCTATCCATCTGCGCCTGGCTCATTAGATCAGGAGGCGATCGTCGCGATGCGGGCGTGGCTCTGCATGCGGATCTTGTCCGGCAGGGCGACGAAATGCACCTTCGAGAGATAATCGCCGGTGCTGCCGCCCATCGGGTCGATCGCCCAGGTCAGCAGGCCCTTGATCGCCTTAGCAAGAGCAGCGTTGGGCTGCTTCGCGTTCACGATCGCATACTCGTAGTTGATGATCGGGTAGGCCATCTCGCCGTCCGCGAAGATCAGGCTGATGCGCTGATCGGCCGGGGTCGAGTCGATGAGGCCGGAAGCGGCGGCCACGATCGTCTGCGGGTTGGGCAGGACGAACTTGCCGGCCTTGTTCTGCAGCGGGGAAACGCCGAGGCCAGCGGCCTGGACCTGCGCCAGGAAGCTCACGCCGACATAAGCGATCGAGTAGGGGTTCTGCGCCGTGGTCTGCACCATGCCCGGATTGCCGATGGCGCCGATGCCACCCTGAACCGCCGGCCAGCTGACCGTGGTGCCGTAGGCAACGCTGCTCGCCCATTCCGGGGTCGACTTGGACAGATACTGCGTGAAGATGAAGGTATCGCCGCTGCCATCCGTGCGGTGGATCGGCAGGATGGTGTGGTTCGGCAGAGCGACGCCCGGGTTAAGGGCCGCGATCGCCTTGTCGTTCCAGTTGGTGATCTTGCCGCTGTAGATGCCAGCGAGAACCGGGCCGCTCATCTGCAGCGCGCTGCCGTTCAGGCCGGGCAGGTTGTAGACGATATTCTGCGCGGAGATCGCGAGCGGGATGTTCAGCATGGTCGGGTTCTTCTTGACCTGCGGACCGGCCATATAGGCGTCGGACGCACCGATCTGCGCGATGCCCGCGATCGCCTGGGCGATACCGGTGCCGCTGCCCGTGCTCTGCGTCGTGATGCGCAGGCTCGGGTCAATCTTGCTGTAGCCCTGAACCCAGAGGTTGAAGAGCGGGTAGAGCAGGCTGGAGCCGGTTTCCAGGATCGTCAGGCCAGCGGCCTGCGCGGCGCCAACAACGCCGGGAAGCGCGAGACCAACAGCCGCGAGGCTGACGGATTTAAGGAATTGAGCGCGCGTGAGGCGCGGGGCAAAAGTGCCGTCCGACATGACAATCTCCAAAGCCTGATTAACTGCGATCCAGGTGACCGCGGTGCGAGGCGTTTACGAGGGGATAACCGGGACTGGGATGACAGTCGCGTTGCAGTTTGATGACATCCTTACCTTTCGTAAAAATTGGTCCAGGCTTCGCCTCAGAGGTCGGGAGAAGAAACGCATGGCCTTACTGTCAATGGCGCGATAATATTTTGCCTTGCGCCATGCGGACGGCGTCTCTGTCCCCTCTGGGGTGAGCGGCCGTCCTTATGACCATGAGCAACAGGCCCTGCCGCCCGGGATGCCCTTCATCGGCAAGCAGCGCAAAAGCGCCCTGGGCCATGAGACGGCGCCGCGTTCGGACAAAGGCCAGAGGATAAGGGGAGCTTCATGCAGCCCGAGGTTATGCCGCTTGCGATCACCAACCTTCTGCATCACCCCGAGTTGCGATTGCTGCTCTCCGACCTCGATATCAGCATCGACGAGCGCCTGGCTGAGCCCTTCCTGCTTTTGGGCAAAACACAGATCCTGATTGGCAAGCCGCTGCTCTCAGCCTCCGCCGAGAGCCTTTTTCATATGCGGCATGCCATGGAACTCGCCTGGCTGAGCGGCATTGCGGATCCGGCGCTCGCGGGTCTTGCCGCCGCCCGTTGCGCCGCGCTGGCAGTAGCGCTTGAGACCTATGGTTCGGCCGGCGCGACGCTGCCGGGATGGATTGCGCCCCTGACCGGCTATGCGGCCCCCGACCTGACCACCGCCCGGCGCCTTTGGGCGAAGCTTGCCGTCTACCAGCACAATGGCAGCGACCACGACCTGACCGCCGCCTCCCATGCGAAGCTGATCGATGCCTGGTCGATTTTGGGTCCCAGCGAATGGCTGATGGAACAGGGCGGCGATGCCCGCCTGGGCATCGACCCGTTTACCGGTCTCAATGGCTATGGCTGTAGCCATCGCCCGCGCCCCTGGGCGGTGACCTTCGCCTCCTCGACCGCCTCATCGGTCTCGGAACGTGGCTATCTGGGCGCGGAAGCTGCGCGCCGCCGGATGATCACGGCGAGTTTCGGCTCCTCTGCCGCGGAAGCCATTTTCGCGGAAGCCGACCGCGTGCGAGAAGCGCTGGCCTATCATTTCGATCTGGCACGCGGGACCGGCGTCATTCTGGCGCCGTCCGGCACCGATGCCGAGCTGATTTCCCTGGCCTTGGCGAGTGCTGCCGAGGATCGCCCCATTACGAATATCCTTCTGGCCCCGGAAGAGACCGGAAGCGGCGTGCCGCTCGCGGCGCGCGGTCAGCACTTCGCCCTCGATACGGCGCTTGGCGTCGCGGTGCCGAAAGCCGGCCTCGTCGAGGGGTTCCGGCCTGACACGGCACTCGTCTCGGTGGCGTTGCGCGATGCGGATGGCGCGGTACGGCCGCCGGCCGCCGTCGAGGCCGACTGCACCACCGCCGTGGAAGCGGCGATCGCCTTGGGCCGGCGTCCGATCCTGCATATCCTCGATGTCTCCAAGACCGGACTGCGCGCGCCGCGCTTGGACAGCGTCATGGCGCTATGGCAGCGTTTCGGGACGTCCATGGATGTCATCGTCGACGCCTGCCAGACGAGGCTGCACCCTGGCACGATCCGCGACTATCTGGCGCGCGGCTGGATGGTTCTGATCACCGGCTCCAAATTCTTCACCGGCCCGCCCTTCTCGGGCGCCCTGCTCGCCCCGGCCGCTTTGACCGATCGGCTTGCAACAAGCCCGCTCCCGACCGGTCTGGCCCTTTACAGCGGCCGGGCGGAATGGCGGCGCGACCAAGCCGGCCTCGACTGTCTCGACAACGGGCCAAGCACGCTCGGCGGCAATTATGGGCTTGTCATGCGTTGGCAGGCGGCTCTTGCCGAGATGCAGGCCTTCGCGGAAGTGCCTGGCGACCGACGACGCGCCATTCTTCACCGCTTCGTCGGCCATGTGGAGCGGTGCATCGCGGCCAAGCCCGGTTTGACCTCGGTCAATGAGCATCCGGCCGGCGACAGCCCAGGCGATTGGGATCTGACTGAGACCATTCGCTGCTTCGCCCTCCGCCTGCCGGCAAAGCCGGCGGCGAAAGCGGGCGCCGACCAGACGCGGTTTCTCGATCTGGCGGCGGCACGGAAAGTCTATATCTGGCTCAATGCCGATCTGACCGACGCTTTAGCCGAGCATGTATCGGATTCCGATCAGCAGGTCCTGCGACGCCGCTGCCATATCGGTCAGCCTGTCGCCGTGACGCTTGACGGCGAAGCGGCGGCCGCCCTTCGCGTATCCGCCGGCGCACGTTTGGTTTCCGGTGAGCCGTCGCTGGCCCATCTCGCACCGGAAGAGCGGTTGGAGCGTGAATTGGCCGATGTGACGGTGCTTTTCCGCAAGATCGCCCTCATCCTGCGACATTTCGATCGGCTGTCCGTCACCAATCCGCGTCCGAGCTACGATTGATCGGATCGCATCGACCGATCAGGTCACCTTAGCCAGGCCACGCGCTATCCGCAGGAGTTCTGTCCGTCCGTCCTCCTGCAAGGACCGATACAGATTGAGAAGCGCCCGCTCGTCCGCCCCTTCGGCGGTCGCGGAAACGGGATAGTGCTCCCCCGCCAAGAGATAGCCCACTGAGACGCCGAGAACGGCCGCGACACGCGTGAGATTGGCGCGGACCTGGCCCGTGCGATCCGTCTCCCACTGGGCGACCGCACTGCGGGAGACGCCGACGCGGCGCGCCAGATCATCCTGCGTCAGCCGCAGAGCCTGCCGGCTCTGCCGAATACGGAGAGCAACGCCGGATTGGTCCCCCGCATTCTCGGCCTGGCCAGAGACCGCTTGCCCGGCCCGCACAGAACCTTCTGATTTTCGTGCCAATTTCCTCTTGTCCAAAAATGTTAGTTAAACTAACGTTGCTTATAGGGAACGAAGCGATGACTCAGCCCTGCGTTGCGATGACCCTAGCTGAGCCCGCCCCTCCGTCTCAACGCCGATCGCCCAGGCCTTCCGCCAATCCTGGTCCCATCAGGGGGCCAGGCCGGACAGCGGAAGGCTTTCCCCTCCAGGAGCAGAGCATGACGATGCGCCAGTCCACCTCCCAGCACGGCGAGACGATATCCAGAATCGGCCGGCGCCGGCCTGAGGCCTCACCCGAAGCTCAGAGCCTCATCGCCTGCCTGGAGGAGGCCGGGGCGACGCTACTCTCCCTGCCACCCAGCGGCTTTTCCCCAAGGCTACGCACCTCGACCCTGCCGGTCCTGCGGGAAGCCGCCGAAGCTTATGGCTGGTCCTTGACCGAACTGCGCGCCCCGATGCCTTCCGCCAGCCGGATCAGCCGCATGGATAGGGCCATGGGCTATCTCTCGCTCATCCCACAGGACCGATATCTGCTGCGGCGGATTGTGGGCTGCCGCGCCCTCGTCCACCCCGTCAATGGACGCCACCTTTTTTCCTGGCGGCGCCTGGGCGAGTTGATGGGCGCCGACCACAAGGCCATCCAGCGCTGGCACGCGGACGGAATCCGCATCATTCTGGACGCCTTACGCCAGCAAGCGGCCGAAACTGGCCGCCCTTCGTCACCCGCCACGCCCCCGGTTATGACCGCCATGCCCGGACGGAGAGCGCCGTCGCTTGACCGTCTATGATCCGACCGTTACGCCGCCAGAGATCGCTCAAGGAAACGCCTCGCCCGTGACACTCGCCTCCTCAGCCCTTTCCATCGCTGATCGTATGTCACGAGTGACTGGGCTTGGGCGCCGCCCGCTGAATGCGGAAGCGGTGATCAAGACCGCCCTGAATGGCGCGCCCGAGAGCGCCTTCGGCCCTGAATTCGGCATAAGGCAATTTGCCGAAGGGCTGACCGTCCTGTTCAACGCGCTGGAGCGCGAGGCCGATCTGTCGCTGTTCGGACGGTTTGCCGTGCGCTGGGATAGCATTCGTTGCCTGCGAAACCTGATGCGGATGTGGCAGGAGGAGCAGGCGCACGCCGCCATCGCCGACACGCCCATTCACCGTCCGCTGATCATTACCGGCCTGCCGCGCAGCGGCACGACCTTCCTGCATCGGCTGCTGGATTGCGATCCTATGACCCGCAGCCCGAGCGTTTGGCAGACCATGGCGCCCTACCCACCCCGGAAGGGCGCAGACAAGCGGATTGCGCAGACGGATCGCGACCTTCGGTATTTCGGCCAGATCGCGCCAGGGTTCCGGGATGTGCATCCGCTGACTGCCAGCATGCCGCAGGAATGCACGGAGATCACGGCCCAGATCTTCCAGTCGCTCCGCTTCGACACCACCTTCCGCATCCCGAGCTATCTCGCCTGGCAGGACGCGCAGGGGCATAATCTGGCCTATCGCTTCCACAAACGCTTCCTGCAGCATCTGCAGCACCAAAGCGGTGACGCGCCCGAGGCCGTGCAATGGGTGTTGAAATGCCCCGACCACGTCTTTGCCCTGGATGCCGTGCGCAGCGTCTATCCGGATGCGCGTATCGTCTTCGTGCATCGCGACCCGTTGAAGGTTCTGCCCTCCGTCGCGAAGCTGACGGAGATTCTGCGCCAGCCCTTTACCGGCACGCAGAATAAGACGGATATCGGCGACCAGGTGACAGGACGCTGGCATCAGGGCGTGGCGGCGATGATGCAGGCCGCCGACAGCAATGACGCGGCCCACAGCAACGAGCCGGGCATCTGCCACATCCAATATCGTGAACTGACCGCCGACCCGATCGGCACCATCGACCGTCTCTACAACCATTTCGGCAAGGAATTGCGTGCGGACGCGCGCAAAGCGATGGACGTGGAAATGAACCGCAGAAAGCGCGGCGGCTATGGTCAGAATGTCTATCATTTCGCCGAGCATGGTCTGGACGCGAAGCGGGAAAGAACTTTCTTCAAGGATTATATGAAGCGGTTTGGGATCGTCGAAGAAATCCTCGTTTAATAATTTATTCCGGTTTCGTAAATTTTTCTGGACAAACGCCCCAGAATTTTCTACATAAATACCCATGATGGTTGTTTGCGTCGTTGACGTGAACCTCTCGCTTCGGCGGCAAATCTCCCCTCCCCCAAATTAGCCTCGACCTGAAAGGCCCCGATTTCCGCATGGATTTGGGGCTTGCTGCTTTTGCCGAGGATGTTCTCGCATCGGCGGAGCAAAGCCCGGCACAGCATCACCGCTATCTGATGGAACGGCTGGAGGCTGTCGGCACCGGCGAGATGGATCGCCTGATGGTGCTGATGCCGCCGGGATCTGCCAAATCAACCTATGTCTCGATCCTGTTCCCGGCTTGGTATCTGGCCCGCCATCCGCGCGCGGCGCTGATGACCTGCTGCCACACGGACAGCCTGGCCAGCCATTTCGGGCGGCGGACAAGGGCCCTGGTGCAGGAACAAACTGAAATCCTGGGCTATGGAATAGCCGGCGACGAGCGCGCGGCGCATCGCTGGCGGACCAGTCGCGGCGGCGAGTATTTCGCGACCGGCCTGCGCGGCCCGATCGCCGGTCGCCGCGCCGACCTCGTCATTATCGACGATCCTGTCAAATCCTGGGCGGAAGCGGATTCGCCGCTCGCCCGCGAACATGCCTGGAACTGGTATCGGTCCGACCTGCTGCCGCGCCTGAAGCCGCGCGGCCGGATTATCCTCGTTATGACGCGCTGGCATCAGGATGACCTTGGTGGCCGCATCCAGGAGATGGAAGCCGGCTGGACCGTTGTGAAACTGCCCGCGCTGGCCGTGCCGCCCGACCCGCTCGGCCGGGAACCCGGCGCCGCGCTTTGGCCGGACTGGGAAGATGCCGCCGCACTTCTGCGGAAAAAGACCGCCATGGGCGAGCGCGCCTTTGCCGCGTTATTCCAGCAAGACCCGCGGCCGCCTGCCGGCGGTCTGTTCCTGACCGAACGGGTAGGGTTGACCGATATCGGCCAGTTTCAAAGTCTGGCAGCCGTCCGCGCCTGGGACCTGGCCGCTGCCGTTCCCGCGCCGGGCCGCGACCCTGACTGGACGATCGGGTTGAGACTGGAACGCGACCAGCAGGACGGCTTCATCGTCCAGGATATTCGCCGCCTGCGCGGCACGCCGGGCGAGGTCGAGGCTGCCATCCTATCGGCCGCCCAGCAGGACGGTGCCGCCGTCCTGATCGCTTTACCGCAGGATCCGGGCCAGGCGGGCCTCGCACAGATCGCCTATCTGACAAGCAAACTGGCCGGATATATTGTCAAATCATCGCCTGAGACCGGCTCCAAACTGACCCGCGCCAGCCCCGTCGCCGCACAGGTCGAGGCCGGCAACGTCCGTCTGATACAGGCGCCCTGGAACCGACCCTTTCTTGAAGAACTGCGGGACTTTCCCCATGGCGCCAAGGACGATCAGGTCGACGCTTTGTCCCGCGCCTTCATGACATTGGTCGCCCCGGCCAAACCGGCACGCCGTCTTCAGGTGTCGTTGCTGGCGCGCTGAACACCTTAACCCGCCAGGGATCGCCATGTTCGATACATTGCGTGCCTTGCTGCCACGCGATGCGGATTATCCGCCGCGCGTCGGCGAACTTGACCTGTTGCAGCGCGTGCTCAACGGCACACTGTATGATGTCCTGCCCTATCAGTTCCACGAGGAACGTGGTGCCGGCGGCGACTATATACCGATCCGTCAGCGGCGCCCCTCCATCCGCTACGCCCTTTGCCGCACGGTGGTGGAGGACAGCGTCGCGCTGCTGTTCAGCGAGGGGCATTTTCCGCGCATCCTGTGTGACGATCAGGAACTGCGCCGCTTCCTCTCCGACCTGATCCAGGATTGCGGACTGAATGCGGTGATGACGGACGCGGCCCTGCGCGGCTCCGTCGGCTCCATCGTACTCCTGCTGCGCATTCTGAAAGGCCGCGTCTATGTCTCGGCCATCGACAGCATCTTTCTGACGCCAATCTGGCAGCCGGATGCACCGGACGCGCTGCAATGCGTGACCGAGCAATACAAGGTCCCCGGCCGCCTGTTGCAGGCGCAAGGGTATGACGTCGCTGATCCCGGTATCGACTACTGGTTTCGGCGCGTTTGGGACGGTGAGAGCGAGACCTGGTATCAACCCTGGCCCGTCAGTCTGGCACCGCCGGGCGGCCCGGCCATCGACGAAAGCCGCTCAATCCATCATCGCCTCGGCTTCGTGCCGCTGGTCTGGATCCGCAACCTTCCCGGCGGTGACAGCACCGATGGCGGATGCACCTTCCGCGCCGCAATCGAGACCAGTATCGAAATCGACTATCAGCTGTCCCAAGCCGGGCGCGGCCTGACCTATAGTTCGGACCCGACGCTGCTGATCAAGGAACCCGCGACCGCCGATCGAGAAATCATCAAAGGCGCGGGCAATGCCCTGGTCGTCAGCAAGGACGGCGATGCCAAACTGCTGGAAATTGGCGGCACCGCCGCCAATGCCGTGATCGACTATGTTCGCGTGCTGCGCGAACTGGCTTTGGAAAGCGTGCACGGCAATCGCTCCTCCGCCGATCGGATTGCCGCCGCGCAATCCGGCCGTGCCCTGGAGTTGATGAACCAAGGGCTCATCTGGCTGGCCGACAATCTGCGCATTTCCTATGGCACAAATGGCATTCTGCCGCTTCTACGAATGATTTTGCGCGCCGCCGACCGCTATCCGATCAGCGTCCTCGGTCGTCAAGCGCCCAAAGCCTCCGCCGACGCACGCCTCATGCTTGACTGGCCGCGCTGGTATCCGCCCTCGGCCGCGGATCAACTGGCCGAAGCGCAAACCCTTTCGACCCTCGCCGCATCCGGACAGATCAGCCGCGAAACCGCCGTGCGCAGCATCGCCGACGCCTATGGCGTCACCGATGTCGCGGCCGAACTGGACCGCATTGCCAAGGACAAAACGCATGACGACAGCTGACACGCCTCCACCCGAAACCCAGCCGGACAGCGTCGAGGCGCTGAAGGCGCGTGCGGCCGCGTTGGAAGAGCAAATTCGAACCCTGTCGGAACAAGCCAGGTCCAATCTGGTATTGTCCGAATTGAAGGCAGAAGCCATGCGCGCCGGGATGGTCGATCTCGACGGGCTGAAACTGCTCGACGCGTCTTCGCTCGCCATCGGCGAGCAGGGCGAGGTTGCCGGTGCCGCCGCCCTGATGGACCGCTTCCGGCGCCAGAAGCCCTGGCTGTTCGGCCAGGTTTCCACCACCACGACCGCCGTACCGCCCGCGCCGCAGCCCCCGCGCATGAAACAGGCGACGGACATGACCCGCGACGAATACCGCGCGGCCCGCGCCGCGATCCTGCGCCGCATCTGACCTTCATCTTCGTCAATCAGCATCGAGAGGATCGCCATGGGCATCCAGAATTTTCCCGCGGCCTTGCAGCCGATCATCCAGCAGGGCTTCCTGGAACGCGAATTCCAGCAGGCCCTGCGGTCGCGCCTCGGCTATCGCGCGGTCGCGGATCGGGACGAGATCGCCGTCGGCATCGGTGAGACGCTCACCAAAACCCGTGCCGGGCTGAAACCGAGCGTGACAACGCCGCTTTCCCCCGCACTCAACACCAATCTCGACAACGGCCTGACGCCCGGTAGCTGGGGCGTTGAGCAATATACGCTGACGCTGAATTTCTATGCCGCGACGGCCGACCTTAATATGGTCACCAGTCGCGTCGGCATTGCCAGCCAGTTCCTGCAGAACGCCTATACCAATGGCGAGCAGGCCGCCCGCAGCCTGGACGAGCTGGCGCGCAATGCGCTGTTCAACGCCTATTTCGGCGGCAATACGCGGGTATCGGCGACGCTCGGCAGCGCCGGTCCCACCGTCTCGGTCGATGATGTCCGCGGCTTCCAATACGGTTTCGTGAATGGCGTGCAGGCGGCGGTCTCCGCCGGCAATCCGTTGACCGTCATGATCGGCAGCGACAGCTATACGCTGATCGGCACGACCGCGGATACGACGAGCACATCGACCACGCCTTATGGCATGTCAGGCACGCTCACCTTCGGCAGCAATGTCACGGTCGCTGACGGCACGATCGGCAATAGCGTGCAGGCGGCGACGGCGAGTGCCATTCTACGGCCCGGCGGCCGGACGAATACGACGCTGCTGCAGGCGACCGATACGCTCGCCATGGGCAACCTGCTCGATGCCGTCGCCACTTTGCGCAAGAATGCCGTGCCTGAAATCGACGGCGTCTATAACTGCTACCTGGACCCTGTCTCCGCCCGGCAGCTGTTTGCCGACCCCGATTTCAAGACGCTGTTCACGGGGGCGACATCCAGCAATGCCGTCTTCCAGGACGGCATGGTGAACGACTTCCTCGGGCTGCGCTTCATCCCGACGACGGAAGCCTTCGTGCAGCTGCATCCGACACTCGCCAATCTGCATATCCGCCGGCCGATCATCTGCGGACAAGGCGCCTTGATCGAAGGCGATTTCGCCGGCATCGGCGCGGATGACGTAGCACCGAAGGACTCGATCGTGACGATTGTCGATGGGGTCGCCATGGTGACGCGCGAGCCGATCGACCGGTTGCAGCAGATCATCGCGCAGAGCTGGTATTGGATCGGCGGCTTCTGCGCGCCGTCCGACACCACGACGACACCGCTGACAGTGCCGACCGCGACCAATGCCGCGTTCAAGCGCGCGGTCATGGTCGAGCATGTGGGGTAAGGGCCATGGCCAGCGGCAGCATCGCCGCCTTCAGTCCGGAAGCGACCGTCAGCATCGCGGCAGGCACCAGCAGCAATGCTGTCGCGCTGGGCGGTAGCGGACCGTCGCTGCTGGTCTTCAACAGCACGGCGAGCATCGCCTTCCTGCGCCTGGGCGCCAGCACCAGCCTGTCGGCGACGACGAGTGATCTGCCCATCCCTGCTGGTGCGCAGCTTCTGCTGACGGTCGCAGCGACCGTGACGGCGGCAGCCGTTCTGCTCAGCGCCGGCAGCGGCACGGTCTATCTCACCCGTGGGTCCGGCTCGGCATATTGAGGGCTCAAGGTCATGGCCTTTACCGACGCAGAGAAGACCGATCTCAGACGGTTCTGCGGCTATCCCGCCTATGGGGCTGGCGCCAGCGGCTTTCAGGGCTGGCGCTTCTTCCAGGCCTATGGGCTGATGGAGTTCCGGTTGAATAATCTGTCGAGTGCCGAAGAAACCGTCAGCCGCACCTATCTCGGCACGTTGCGTGGTCTGGAAGCGGCGGTGCCGCAATCGGGCCAGAGCCTGGACACAGACCAGGCCGCCGTCTGGACCCGCAACAAGGATGAGTTGCGTGATCGCCTGGCGCTGCTGGACGAATGGCGGCGGCGCTTGTGCAGCTTCCTCGGCCTGCCGCCCGGACCGGCCTTGACCGATCCCGGCATGACCCTGGTGGTGTGATGAACAGGACGCATCTGCAAGACCGTGTCGCGCGCGGGCTGGGACAGGCCGCACAGCGCATCGGCGATCCTTACGATGTCTTCCGCCCCAAATCTGCCTTTAGCCCGCTTTCGCCCGACAATCGCATTTTGCGTCTGCCCGTCGCGATCCATGGCGAGGACAAGGATTGGCATCGCGGTGCGCGCTACGGACAACCGCTATGGTTCGCCGTTCTGGATACAGGTTACACGCAGCCTGGCGACTACCTGACCGGACCGGACGGCATTTTCTTCATAGCAAGCCAGCCCGCGCTTTTGCCGACCGTCTGCGTGCAGACCAATAGCACCATCACCCTCAGCCGCGCCGAAGGTGCCAATACAATCGGCGTCAACGCCTATGGCGGTGTCGAAATGCCGAATCAAGGTCCTGTTCTGGTCGATTGGCCGGCCAGCATGCTGGTGGAAGCGAGCGGTAGCCGGAATGCCGGCGCCTTGCCCGGAGAACCGGGACCCGCGAGTTGGACCATTCTGCTGCCCGCCTTGCCGGCCGCCGAGATGACGGACCTTCGCGCCGACGACCTTGTTCGGGATGCGACGGGATTGACCGCCGTCATCACCGCCGTCGAACGCAGCCCCCTCGGCTGGCGCCTGACCGCCGTACAGGCAGTGACATGACATGGCCGATCAATCCGATGTCGAATCCGCGTTCGTCGCTGCGATCGCGCGCGCGATCTACCCGAAGGGCAGCGACGCCCCTTCCATCATCGGCGAAAGTGCCGCCACCTGCCGCATCTATCGCGGCTGGCCGGTCGCGACCGCCCTGAACGCCGATCTGGCCAATGGCATCGTCAATGTCAGCGTCTTTCCGGCCGGACCGCCGCGCAATACCACGCGCTACCCGACACGCTGGAACGTGACGACCGCCACGGCACCGACGCTGAGCGTCATCCTGCGGCAAAATATCGTGACCTTTACCGGCCTACCGGCCGCAGGGCAGATGGCGGGCATTGCCGTTGACGGCACCACCTTCATCTATCCCGTTCAAAGTGGCGATACGGCCGCCTTGATCGTGGCCGTGCTCGCCGCACAGATCAGGGCGGCCGGGTATTTCGTGCAGAACGCCAATGCTATCCTGGTGGTGCCAAATGCTGCCTCCCTGCTCGCCCGGGTAGAACAGGCGCAAAGCGCCTTTCGCGAAACACGCAGACAGGCGCAAAGCTTTCGCGTCAGTTGCTGGTGCCCGGATCCGCTGCTGCGCGACGCGACCGCCCGTGCGATCGACACGGCCATCGCCAATACCAGTTTTCTGACCCTGGCCGACGGCACTGCCGCCCGCATCACCCTCGAAGGCGGGACGACCATCGACCAGATGGAATCAGCCCATCTCTACCGCCGCGACCTGCTGTATGGCGCGGAATACCCCACCATCCTCACCGCCGCACAGCCGGCGATGGTTTTCGGCCAAGGCAGCTTGTCTTCGCCCGCCGGCAGCCTCGCGCCGCTTCTCGGCTAGTTTCAAGGAAGTCCCATGCCCATCGTGCAACAGGGCGCCATCAACACGACGGCTCTGGTGGTGCCTGATCTTTACGTGCAGATCGTGCCACCGCAGACGCTGCTGTTGAACGGCGTGCCGACCGATATTCTCGGCATTGTCGGCAGCGCCAGCTGGGGCCCGGTCGGGCAACCCGTCATCATCGGCAGTATGGCACAATATGCCTCGGCCTTCGGCCCGGTGATGCCGCGGCTTTATGACATGGGCACGCCGCTGGCGACAGCGGTGCAGCAGGGCGCGCAGAATTTCCGCTGCGTGCGGGTGACGGACGGCACCGATGCGGCGGCCGCGCTGACCGTGCAAACCGCGATCACGCTGACGGCCATTCATACCGGCAGTTACGGCAATGGCATCAGCGTCTCGCTCTCCGCCGGATCGCAATCCGGCAGCACGCGCATCACGGTCGCGCTGCCCGGCAATACGCCCGAGGTTTTCGACAATATCACGGGTTCGGGCGCCGCCCTGTGGCAAGCCATGGTGCTGGCGATCAATACCGGCAACGGCCCTTTGCGCGGAGCGTCGCAGGTTGTGACGGCAATCTATGCCGGCGGCACGGCGGCCCCGGTCGCCGGCACCTTCAGCTTTCTGACCGGGACACCGGGCGCCGATGGCGCCACCAATGTGGCCGCTGCCAATCTGATCGGCAGCGATACCATGCCACGGACCGGCATGTATGCGCTGCGCGGCCAGGGTTGTTCCGTGGCTTTGCTGGCGGATGCCAGCGACAGCACGCAATATACGGTGCAGGCGGAATTCGGCCTCTCCGAAGGGATCTATATGATCCTGACCGGGCCATCCGGCGATACCACCGAAAATGCCGTCAGCACCAAAGCCGCCGCGGGTCTGGACAGCTATGCCGCGAAACTGATGTTCGGCGACTGGATCTATTGGAACGATCAGGTGAATGCGCAGCTGCGCCTGGTCTCCCCCCAAGGTTTCGCGGCGGGAAGACTGATCAACCTATCGCCTGACCAGTCCAGCCTCAACAAACAGCTGTATAGTATCGCCGGCAGCCAGCGCAGCGGCACCGTCAGTTCCGGTCAGACCAGCACCTATTCCAGCGCAGAGCTGCAACTGCTGTTTCAGAACGGGATCGACGTCATCTGCAACCCGCAGCCGGGCGGTAGTTACTGGGGCGTGCGCTGCGGCCATAATTCGTCATCGAATGCCGCCGTGAACGGCGACAATTATACGCGGATGACGAATTACATTGCGGCCACGCTCTCGGCCGGCATGGGACTTTATGTCGGCCAGGTCATCAACAGCACGCTGTTCCAGAATATCCGTGCGACTTTACTGTCTTTCCTCCAGGCCATGCTGACGGAAGGCTTGCTGGCCAGCACCGACGGCAGCCAGCCTTTCTCGGTTGCCTGCGATAACTCGAACAATCCCGCGAGCCGCACCGCCCTTGGCTATGTGCAGGCCGATGTTCAGGTCCAGTACCAGGGCATCAACGAGAAATTCATCGTCAATGTCGAGGGCGGTCAGACCGTACAGATTACGAGCCAGACCCTGGCCAGCGGCCCCAATTCGTAACGGAGCATAGGCAACATGGCTCTCAACAGTTTTTCCACCGGCAAGGATTGCCAGGTCGTCGTGCTCGGGCCTTTCGGTCGTGTCGACCTGGAACATGTCACCGGTTTCGAAAGCCGGCAGATGACGGCATCCGTTCGCGTCGACAGGATGGACGGCACCATGCTGGGCGCGGAATTGCCCAAGGGCTGGGAAGGCGCGTTCGAGCTTGAACGCGGCTCCTCGGCGGCCGATGACATGCTGGCGCAGATCGAACAAAGCTATCTGGCAGGCAACACTCCGGCCGCCGGCACTTTGTATCAATATATCGATGAGGTTGATGGTTCGACCTCGACCTATCAGTTCAACACGGTTGTGTTCAAGCTTGCCTCCTCTGGCCTCTACAAGGGCGATGCCAGCGTGAAGCAGCGCCTGGAATTCTACGCGACAAGCCGGAGCCGCGTCTCGTGAGCGCGCCCTCCGCCACAGTGCTGCAGGGGTCCGAGGCCATCGACACGGTCGATGAAATGGGCCGCGTGCTGACGGTGCGTCCGCCGCATGCGCTGGATCAGTTGCGGCTGTTCAAGGCCGTGGGGCCGGTGCTGGCACAGAACCAGCCCTATCTCGGCATGGCGATGGTGGCTTGCGCCATCATTGCGATCGATCATGTGCCTGTGCCGATGCCGGGCAATGAGCATCAGATCGAAAGCTTGATCCTGCGCCTGGGCGATGCCGGCCTGCAGGCGGCGAGCGCCGTTCTGGAACCACGCCCGAGCGATGACGAGGTGCGAGACCAAGCGGGAAACTCAGCCGGCACCCCGATCTGATCGAGTGTCTTTTCCTCGTGAAGAACGGAGTGCCGTTCGACATCGCCTTTTCTCTCGCGCTGATCGAGCGGCGTGCCTTCGCCGTCGCAATCGGGGAAATGAAGGGCGCCCGCTACGACTGGAACCAATTGAGCTGGGAGGCCTGATCCATGCGCGCGTTACGGCGTCTTCTCCAGCGCGACTGGGATGAGATCGGACAGGCGCTTCTGCAGATCGCAGCACGGCAATTGGCGGAGGCCGCACGATCGCGCGCTGACGCGCCGCATAGTGCGATTACCGTCGCACAGACGGCGCCTGACCGCTTGCGCCTGTTCATCACCACAGCGGATCTGATCCGGCGCGAACAAGGGGACAGCGGCAAGCCACCGGCGCCGTTTCTGGCGCCGACCGCGCATGACCGCGCAAACCTTCGCGCTGCCTTGATCGACCATATCAGAAAGACAATCGCGTGAGCGATATCGAGAGCATCGGCATCTCTCTGGTGCTGGAGAATGGTGTCGGCGAGGGTCTGCGTCGCCTACAGCAGGACCTCACCCTGTTCGACCGTGCGACAGCCGAGCGCGCGGCAAGGATGCAAAAGCTGGCGGCCGTCCATCTGCCAGGCCTCAACCTCGCTCCGATTGCCGAAAGACGAATCCAGGTGACGGCCGCGCCGCGCCAGGTGACAGCACGACCGGTGGCCCCTGCGCGTGACACGGACAGGCGCGCATGGCTGCCGCCGCCGATCCGGCCTGTTCGGCCGCCGGTCACGCCTTGGCCCGCCAAGCCGGCTGCATCACAGCCCCCGCAGCGGCCAATCGCCGACCGCGCGACACCGCCGCTGCAAAGCGTGCCGGTTGCGGCACGCCCAGCCGTCGCTCGGCCACAACCGAACCCTGGCCTTGCGCCCGCGAAGGCCAAGGCTGCCCCGCCAGCCGTTGCCGCTACAGCGTCACCCGCCTCGCCCAAGGTCGTAGCACCGCGCCAAAGGCCGCAGATCGCCGTCACCCTGTCATCGGCACCGGTCGCTCAATCCAAGGTTTCGCCGGTCGTTCCGCCCATCGCGTCTCCTCCGCCGCGAGCAAGACCGAGCCCGCAATCCGTTGCAGATTCAACCATGAAGCCAATACCCGCCGCCCAGCCAGCGGCAGCACCGGCTGCGCCGGTCGAAAAGGCTAGGCTGGCCGCCCGCCCGACCGTCGTGGCGTCGATACCGCCGACGCCGACGCTCACGCCACCGGTCTTGCGTCAGACAGACGGGGTGGTGCCGCCCGCACGGCTGCCCATACCGGCGCCGCGACCCACGCCCGTTATTGCCGTCACAGCGACCGCGCCAAAATCCAGCCCGCTGGCGGCATCGCCCAGACCGCAGATCTTGCCGCCCATTGCTGCTGCGCCCGTTCAGAGACCGGATCAGCCAGAACCATCGCCCGAGCGCCCGAGGCTAACGCCGCCGCCGATCCTCGCCGCACGGATTGCGACATCCTGGCCAGCACCGAGGGCCGCGGTGCTGCCCTCGCCGCCGCTGGGCAAATCACCTGTCCCGATAGCGAGCGTCGGCCGGCAACTGGCGGTGCCAACGCCCAGCCCAACCGAACCGGACAAGGCACCGCCGACGGCCGCACTGCCGCCAGACCCGCAATCGGCCGAGGCCGCGACGCTGCGAGGCGACATCATGATCGACGGCATTCAGATGGGCCGTTGGCTGGCCGAGAGCATGGCGAGGCAGGCAGCGCGGCCGCCGACCGCCGCCCGACGCTTCAACACCCGTATGGCGCCGAGCTGGCCTGGTTACACAAACTAACACGCCGAGATCCTTGCCATGACAACGACTGTGACCCTTGGCCCCTATACGCTCGACGCGTTCGAGGTTCCAACCGCGATCCGCTACGGCGGCCGTCAGCGCCTGGTGGTGCATGATCTTCCGGGCGGCGGACGCGTGACGGACGTGTTGGGGGGCACCGACAGTGACATCGCCTTCAGCGGCATCATCTCCGGCAAGGACGCCGATACGAAAGCGCAGCTTCTCGATGCGCTGCGTATGTCCGGCCTAACTGTGCCGCTATTCTGGTCGGAACAGTATTTTATCGTCATCCTGGCAGAGGTGAGCTTCGACTATCGCAAGCCCTGGTGGATTCCCTATCAACTACGCTGCTCCGTTCAGAGCAATCTGCTCTATGGCGCCGCTGCAAGCTCCCTGACTGCGGCCGCCAGCATCGCGGCCGATCTTGCCAGCGCAAGCAGCTTTCTGACGACGGCGCCGGCTGGCCTGACCTCGGCCCAATCCGCGATATCCTCAGGCCAGGGCACCGCACTCGGCAGCAGCACCTTTGGCCAGAGTGTCACTGCTTTGACAACCGCACAGGCCGATCTCGCTGGACAGATTACCTCTGCCGGCGCGGGCCTTCCCGGCTTCGACCTCAGCCTGCAAAGCACAGAACCGGCGGTATCGCCAGGCTCTCTCACCACGCTGGCCGCCAATGCCAGCCAGTTGGCGTCACTGACCGCCGCCCAAGCCTATCTCGGCCGCGGCCTGAGCACGCTCGCCAATATCGGAAGCTGACAGATCATGACGACGATCACGGTTGCAGGTGGCGACTTGTTCCATATCGCCGCCGCACGGCTGGGCGATGCGACGCAATGGGTGCGCATCGCTCAGTTGAACAATCTGAAGGACCCGGTGCTGGACGGCGTCACCTTGCTTATGCTTCCGCCAGTCGATCTGTCTGCCGGAGGCGGCATTGCCGCCCAGTAATATCGCACAGACCCGCGCCATCCATCTGCAACTTCTGATCGATGGACAGGCGATCGCCGGCACGCAGGAGGTTGAGGTTTGCACCAGCAATCATCAGATTTCGGGCTGGTTCCGCCTGCTGCTGGTACTGGGGCAGGATGCATCGGTCTCCGTCGCGAGGTTCAGCGCGATGACCGATGCCACGGCCGAAATTCTTGTCGGGATCGCGGCGGCTGGCCTGGCGGCCGCCACGGCCGATTGGCAAAGCCTGATCGCAGGACCGATCGACGACATTGCCATCGATATGGTCGCCGGCACCGTGCAACTGACGGGACGCGACTTCAGCGCTCGTCTGATCGACACGCTATCGGCGGAAAGCTTCCCCAACCAGACCGCCAGCGAAATCGCGCAGACGCTGGCGCTTCGCCACGGCCTTACCCCCGTCATCACCGCAACCGCGACCCCCATCGGCCGCTATTACCAGGACGGTCACAGTATTTTCTCCCTCTATCAATCCAGCAGCACGGTCACGGAGTGGGATCTGCTTTGCGCCCTGGCGGAGACGGAGGGTTATGACCTTTTCGTGCGCAACCAAAGCCTGCTCTTCGCGCCGCCGCTATCCCTCACGCTGCCCGCCGTCTGGCAATGGATGCCAGGCGGGACCGGCAGCACGACCATGACGGATTTGCGCATGGAGCGAAGCCTGGCGCTGGCCCGCGATATCACCGTGACGGTGCAAAGCTGGAACAGCCGCCAACAGACGATGATCACACAAAGCGTGCGTTCCTCTGTCGCGGGCACCTTGCGCAGCACGAAGACAGCGACGCACGCGGCCGCCTCGAACTACGTGCTATTGCGACCGAACTTGACCAGCGATCAGGCGCTCGCTCTCGCGACGCAGACCCTGGCCGATCTCAGCCGGCATGAGCGCGTGATCATCGCCACCATGCCCGGCGAGCTTTCGCTCAGCCCGCGCAACCTTGTCTCCCTGCAAGGCACGCAGAGCGATTTCGATCAGACCTATGTGGTCGATGAAATCCTCCGCCGCATCTCTCTGCGGGATGGGTTCGTGCAGACCGTACGCGCCGTCAATACACCCCTGGTGCAAAACCCATGATGGAAGCCTGGACGAATGCCATGCGCGCTCAGGCAAGCGCCATCAGCGGCACGGCCGGCCAACTGCGTTGCGGTCTCATCCAATCGGTCGATCCCGCCAGCTATTGCGTTAGGGTGACGTTGCAACCGGAAGGCGTTCTCAGCGGCTGGCTGCCGGTCGCAAGCCAATGGACGGGCAGCGGCTGGGGGATGGTCGCGCTGCCCTCACCCGGGCAGCAGGTCGTGGTTCTGGCCCAGGAAGGCCGCGCGGAGCATGGCATCGTGCTCGGCAGCCTGTTTTCTCTGCAGGCCTTGCCGCCCAATGCGCCGGTGGGCGAGCTTTGGCTGGTCCATGCTTCCGGTTCCTTCCTGAAACTGCATAATGACGGCAGCATCGAGGGCCAGGCGCCGGTCTGGAATTTAACCGGTACCGTCAGGCTGCAAGGCGATCTGCTGGTGAGCGGCGATATCACCGATCAGAACGGCACGCGCGGCTCTCTGCAGCAGCTCCGGCAGATCTATGACGAACACATCCATCCGGGTGTGCAAACCGGCGCCGGTGATACGGGCCTGCCAATCCCTCAGGCATAGATCATGTCAGACCTCAGTCTTGTCTTCGGTGGCGATCTGGCGGTCGCCGCCCATGGCGATCTGGCCGCGCTCTCCGGCAGTGCGTTGGGTCAGCAACGCGTGCTGCGGCGGCTGCTGACCAATGCGGGCGATTATATCTGGCAATTGAACTATGGCGCCGGGCTGCCGACGATGATCGGCACG
Source organism: Acidisoma cellulosilyticum (assembly GCF_020621385.1). Taxonomy (GTDB): domain Bacteria; phylum Pseudomonadota; class Alphaproteobacteria; order Acetobacterales; family Acetobacteraceae; genus Acidisoma; species Acidisoma cellulosilyticum. Next base: position 126,521 of record NZ_JAESVA010000003.1, read on the forward strand.
CCGGCGCAGGCTGCCAGCATTGCTGGCCTCGTCAAAAGCCAGATCTTTCTCGAAGGCGCCGTCGCGCGCAGCCCGGCCCCCGCCGTCACGGTCGAGACCAGCGGCAGCATCGTATCGCTCACAATCAGCTACAGCGACGCGGCTGACGCCAGCGCCCAGGCGGTCGGCATCACGCTCTCGACCTGACGCGAGCCTCCGCTCGCCATCGCGCGAAAGACCCGACAATGCAGCTATCGCTTCAGAATTTCACGACGCTTGTCCAGCAGGCGGCGGCAGCCGTGCAGGCCAGCGCCGCCCAGCTTCTGGATTTCAGCCTGGGCTCCGTCTTGCGGGCCATCCTGGAAGCTAATGCGTCCATCGCCCTTTGGCTGCAATGGCTGATCCTGCTCGTTCTGCAGACGACACGCCTGGCCAGCAGCAGCGGCCTTGACGCCGACAGTTTCGGCGCCGATTTCGGTTTCGCCAGACTGGCGGCCTTGGCCGCGACGGGCAGCGTGACCTTCAGCCGCTATACCGCGACCATGGCCGCTTTCGTCCCCGCCGGCGCGACGGTGACGACGGCAGACAATGCCAGCCAATTCACCGTCGCGACCGATGACGGCAACAGCGCCTGGTCCGCCAGCCAGTCAGGCTATGTGATCGGTGCGGGCGTGGCGTCGGTCACCTTGCCGGTGACGGCCGTGGTCGCCGGTGCCGCCGGCAATGTCCTCTCGGGCAGCATCACCCTGATTGCCAGCGCAATGCCAGGCATCGACACGGTCAGCAACGCCGATGCGCTGACCGGGGGCCTGGATGCGGAGACGGATAATGCCTTCCGCCAGCGCTTCCAAAGTTTCATCGACAGCCGAACCCGCGCAACCATCCAGGCCGTGACCTACGCCGCCTATAGCGTGCAGCAGGGCATTTCCTGCACGGTTCAGGAAAATTCCGATGGCAGCGGCAATTATCTGCCCGGTCATTTCGTGGTGACTGTCGATGACGGGTCGGGCAACCCACCGCCAAGTCTGTTGAGCGCGGTACAAATTGCCGTGGATGCGGTCCGTCCGATCGGGTCGAGTTTCGCCATCCAGGCGCCGAACCGCATTGCCGCCGATATCTCCCTCACCCTGACCTTGGCCAATGGAGCCGACAGCGCCCTGGTTATCGCAACCGTCAACGCCGCGATCGCAAGCTACGTCAATGCGCTCGGCGTCGGGATGGCCCTTCCCTATACGCGCATCGCGCAGCTTGCCTATGACGCAAGCCCGAGCGTGCAGAATGTGAATGGTTTGACCCTGCAAGGCGGGAGCGCGGACCTGCCCGCGAGCGCCAGCGCAGTCATTAAACTCGGCACACTTGCCATCAGCTGAAAGCAAGCGCGATGACCGGCGATCAGGCCGATATGGCTGCCAGGCTGCGCGCAGCCTTGCCCCAAGGATGGTTCGCGGATGACGCACCCATTCTGACAGCCCTGCTCAATGGCCTCGGCAATGTCTGGGCCTGGCTCTATGCGCTGCTGGCCTTTGCCCAGCAGCAGACGCGGCTTGCCACCGCATCCGGCGGCTGGCTTGATCTGATCGCGCAGGACTATGGCGGCGCCGGATGGGCGCGGGAAAGCGGTGAATCCGACCAGGCCTTCAAAGCGCGCATCGCCTTCAATCTTCGCCGGTTACGCGGCACGCGCGGCGCATTGGTCGCCAATGTGACCATGCTCACGGGCCGGACGCCGCTGGTGTTCGAACCCGCGAACACCGCCGATACCGGCGGCTACAATACCGCCGGTATCGGCTGGAGCCTGACCGGCGGTTGGGGATCGCTCAACCTTCCCTATCAATGCTTCGTTGTCGCCTATCGGCCCAAGGGCGGCGGCATCGCCGATGTCGGCGGCTGGGGCACGACCGTGACCGGGTTTGCGCTTGGCGGATGGAACACGGCCGCCCTCGCCTGGGGCGATGCAAGCCTCATCCGTGGTGCCGTCACAGACGCACAGATCCTGGCAACCGTCGCCGATTCCATGCCGGCCGCGACCATCGCCTGGACCGCACTTTCCAATTGAGGATCCAATATGGACCGGCAAATCGTCTATCCCGCCTCGATTCCGCTGGACACCGATTTTCTGTCGCTCAATCGCAATACGATGGCGGCGATCGGCAATGCCTTGCAGGCTGCGCTCGGCACCAGCACCGTCGCGGACGGGCTGATCTGTCAGCCGACGACGCCCGCCTCTCTCACCGTCACCGTAGGCGCCGGGTCGATTACGCAATTCGGTGCGCTGGACACGCTGAGCTACGGGTCACTGCCCGCTGATGCCTCCGACCAGATCGTCAAGATGGGGATCAATCTGGCCGGCACCAGCTTTGCCGTGACACCACCCGCGACGTCCGGCCAAAGCATCATCTATCTGATCGAGGCGAGCTTTTCGGAAAGCGATACGACCCCTGTCGTGCTGCCTTATGTGAACGCCGCCGACCCGTCGCAGCCTTATTCCGGACCCGCCAATTCCGGCACGGCGCAGAATACGCAACGCATTCAACGGGTGCAGTTGCAACTGAAGGCTGGCGCAGCGGCAAATACAGGCACGCAACTGGCCCCGGCTGTCGATAGCGGCTGGTCGGGCCTTTATCTGATTACGGTCAATAATGGCCAGAGCACGATTACGGCTGCGAATATCGCGACGCATCCCGCCGCCCCCTTTGTCGCCTTCAAACTTCCTGTTCTGACGCCGGGGTTTTCGCGCCGGGCGACCTTTGCGGCGTCCACAAGCTTTACGGTGCCGCTCGGCGTGCGGCTGATCCGCGCGACGGTCGTCGGCGGGGGCGGCGCCGGGGGTGGAACCGACGGCACCTACGCCGCCGCCGGTGGCGGTGCGGGTGGCTTCGCGAGCGGTACCTTCAGCGTCACGCCCGGTGTGGCCATTGCCGTCACGGTCGGAAGCGGCGGCATTGGCGGTGCCGCCGGCGTCTCGGGCGGCAATGGCGGCGCATCCAGCTTTGGCACCTTCCTGAGCGCCACCGGTGGTCAGGGCGGCCAGTTCCAGGATACGGGCTCGACCCCCGGCGGCAGCGGGGGCCAAGGCAGCGGTGGTGACTTTGTCGGCTATGGCGGCTGCGGCTCGGACGGTCAGAACAGCACGACCGTGATCGGCGGCCAAGGCGGCGCGAGCCTGTACGGCGGCGGCGGCCGTGCGTCCACCCCAAGCAATCCCGCGATCAACGGACAGGCACCGGGCTCGGGTGCCGGCGGCATCTACAATGGCGCGGGCAATGGCGGCCAAGGCGCCGGGGGCGTCGTGATCTTGGAGTATTGATATGGCAACTCAAGCGAATTATTCCTGGAAGCCCAGTGCAGCGCGGTTGCTGACGATTGCCGGATTCGAGCCCAGACCGCGCGGCACGATACCGACCGGCAGGGCCAATGCCTGGCCACCGAAGGACCCGGCCGATGTGCTGGACTATTCCTACGACATCTCCCCTGCCCTTTGGGGCGACGAAGGCGACACCATCGCTTTTCTGGATGTGACGATTACGCCGGGTGCGGCCGGGGACGTGACGCTCAATAGTTCCTCCGCCGACGGCCGTTGCGCGATCCTTTGGCTCGGCGGGGGACAAAGCGGCACGACCTATGCCGTGACACTGGCGATCGAGACGCTGGCGGGTCGGGGCTTTCAGCGCACCGTCTATCTGCCCTGCCTCTCCCTTTCGACGGAACCGCCGCTGGGTCTGGAACTGACGACTGAAACCGGGGCGCCGATATTGGACGCTTCCGGCAATCCCATCTTCATCGAAAGTTAGCGAATGCCCACGATCGATCAGTTGCAGGCTGCGGTCGCGAGTTCCGACACTGACGAGTTAATGACGACGCAAAGCGGCGATGCACGCAAGGTCACGCGCGCGCAACTGCTGGCCGGTCTTCAGCCGGCGATCTCGGTGCCACCCGGTGCGGTCCTCGGCAATAGCGGTGCAACGGCAAGCAGCCCGCTTGCCATCTCCATCGGCAGCAATCTGACGCTCGCCAGTGGCACGCTTTCGGCACCCGCCCCCTTCGTTATCCCCAACCTGCCGACCGGCAAAGCGCCGGCGGCGACCGACCTCGTCGCGATCTCGCAAAGCGGCACGACGAGTGCCATCGGCTACAGCACCTTTCTCTCCAGCCTGGCGACGCTGCCGGGCTTTGATGCGTCACCGCTATCAACGACCGCCATCGGCGGTCGGACCGCGCGCAGCCTGGGCGCGCATGCGGCCGACGCGATCGCGCTGGAGGATTTCGGCGCCGCCGGCGACGGTGCGACCGACGATAGTGCCGCGCTTACCGCAGCCGTCGCGACGATGCGCCCCGTCCGGCTCGGCCCCAAGACCTATATCATCAACGGCAGCATGGCGCTGAGCAATGCCGCCGCCTTGACCCTGTTGGGTGTCCCTGGCCAGACGGTGATACGCCGATTGACGCAAGGCAGCAGCACTGCCTGGATAACGCTGACAGCCCCTGCCGTGCATATCGAAGGGGTGATATTCGACGCGAATGCCAGCCTGACCGCCAGCGTGAGCGCGGTCGCCGTCCCAGCATCCTGCCTGCGTTCGACCTTTCTCCGCTGCGCATTTTCCAATGCCGTCGCCGGAGCGGGCCTGTTGTTCAGCCAATCGGACCCGACCTTCGCACGCCATACCGTCACGGCGTGTGAGGCTTTCGGAAATATCAACGGCATCAGCGCGCAGGCGGTCGATGGTCTGACCGTCACCGCCTGTCATCTGCACAATAATTCCGTCGCCGGCATTGCGATTGATCTTGTCAATTCTGCCCATACATTGAAGTCGCGCCTGGCCAATATCGTCGGCAACCAATGCTACAGCAATCAAATCGGCATTCTGGTCGGTGATTACGCCAATGCCTATGCCAGTCCGGCCAGCATCGCCAATACCACGTCCGATGCCCTGCTTTGCGTCGTTTCGGCCAATGTTACCCACGACAACACGGAATACGGCATCGTGGCCCAGGGCTATAATCTGAGCATCCAAGGTAATATCGTCTATAAAAACGGCGGCGCCAATGTGAATGGCGGCGGCATTCTTGCCAATTGCTGGGTGTCCGCGATCACCGGCAATGTCGTCTCGAACCATAGCGGCTTTGGCATCGATGCCGGGGCCGCCAATTTCACGCTGATCGCCGATAATATCGTATCGACGTCGCGCGTCGCCATCAATGCAGGTGGCGCGCAGGAGCCGCGGGTCACCGGAAATTTCATCGCCGCCGCCAGCTACTACGGCATCATCATCTACAATAACGAGACCACGGCGGCCGGGGCGCCGATCGGCGTCGCCTCCGTCGGCGTCTCCATCACGGAAAACCTGATCGACATGCCAGCCGGCGGCGGTGGCATTTTGCTGATCGATGGACCACAGAACGTTCATGTCGCGCGCAACAATTTCATCACGACGAGCGGTGCGGACCTCAGCCTTTGCCTTTTGCCGCTGACCGATACGGTGACGATCGCCGATAATCTGCTGAACGGCTCGCCGTCCGTCTATCTCTACGATCCGAGTGTCACGGCGAGCGGACGCTATGCCGGTCTCAACTCCATGCTTTATCCAGACATCATCGATGGCGTCGGCATCCTCAACGTCTCGCAAGCGGTGCAGTCATTGCGGTCGCTCAATGCCGGGAACTACGGCAGCTACGTTACTTTCATGAAGCTGACGGCCGGCGGCAGCGGTTATACCACTGCACCGACGGTGACCTTCAGCGGCGATGGCGGCTCGGGCGCGACGGCCACGGCCTTTGTCATGAACGGCGCCGTCATCGGCTTCCGCATGAATACGCTCGGCTCCGGCTATACCTCCGCTCCCACCGTGACATTGAGCGGTGGAGGCGGAACAGGTGCCACCGCCACGGCCGTGATCGGCATTCCGGTCTCAACCGGGAGACGGATCAAAGTCTATTGCGGCGCGGCCACCGCCTGGGCAGTCTCCGGCACCAACCCGCCAATGACGACGGGTACCGGTATTGCCATTACAACCCCTGCCAATTCCGAAATCGAATGGGTTGGCCTGAATGGCGGGTGGTTCGCTGCCCGCTATCAACAGATCGACTACGTGCTGCCCGCGACCGACGGCAGCGTGACGCTGCGGTCCCAGACCGGTGATATGCGTCTGCATCCGTCCGGCGCGGGCTTGGTCCGCTGGGTCAATGACGCTCAGTCCGTCGGATGCACGACGAGCATCGGCAGCGGCACGCCGAATGGTGTCGTCACGGCGCCACCTGGTTCGGACTATCGCAATCTCGCCGGCGGGGCTGGTTCCACCTTCTGGGTCAAGCAGTCCGGCACCAGCAATACGGGTTGGGTCGCCATCGCCTAAGCCAGTGTCGTGAAGGAACAGGACATGCCCACCATCGCCAAACTGCCCGCAGCGCAAACGCCGTCACCGACCGACACGATGCCGATCGATCAGGGCAGCGGCACCAACGGCATTACGCTGGCAACGCTTTTGGCCGGCCAGCAATCGGCCATCGTGGCGCCAACAGGCACGCTGCTGGGCCGAATGTCCATCGGCGCCGGCGGACCGGAGACGATAACGCTCGGATCCGGCCTCATCATGACCAGCGGCACGATCGCGGTTGGGGGGCCATTGACGGGTCTTCTGGACGGTCAGACGGTCGATGAGCTGCAAGCAGCCGGCATCATCCATGACACCGACAGCTTTCCGCTCGATCAAGGAGGCACCGCGCTGTTGCGGCAGAGCATGGCAGCGGTCTGGACCTATATTGCCGGCAAGCTGCCGATCGCCACCAAACGCATGGTCGAATTGACGACGAACACGGTCCTGGACGCGACAGCCCATAACGGCGCCATTCTGGTCTGCACCCAGCCGATTACCCTGACGGCGAATTTCGCAAATATGGGATCGGGTTTTACCTGCGACGTGCTGAATCTCTCGACCAATTCGGTGACGATGGGAACCGGGATCACCGTGGGCTCCGGCGATACTGCCCTGCCCGTGCAGATGGCGGCGCATATCAGCGCCATCGCCTATTCCGGCGGTAATATCGTTTTCTGGCCTGGCCCCAGCGCGACGGCATCGACGGGTGATGGCAGCGGCGGAGGTGGTGACGGCGATGGTGGTTCGACGCCGTCAGCGACATTGACCTTCGCGACCGCGCCCTCGGGCAGCTATGCCGTGGGACAGACGAGCATCGGTGTCAACGCAACGCTTGACCCCGGCACGGCGGCATCTGCCGTGCAGTTCGGCATCTCGGCCTCCGCGACCGCCGCGCCGACCAGTTGGACGGCCGGCGCGCTTGTGAATACCCAAAGCAACGGCGATACCTTCTGGGGCGCCTATCTGACCATGCCGGCGACGGCAGGTACCTATTACTGTTGGGTGGCGACGCCGGACGGCACGACCTCCGCCGTCAGCCCCAGTTTCACCGTTGCCTGATCAGGCGAAGGGGAAAGGTCCCGGAAAAGTGCCGATGGGCAGGTAATGCGTCAACAGGCTGTGGGCGTCCCGCCAATCATGCAGCAAAAACCCCGGCGGCTCGATAAAGGATGCGGGTTCGGCCGCCGGGTCGATCTGCAAGGCGATGGCGGTCGTCGTGCTCGGCGCCGTCATCAGAAGCGTGCCGCCGAACCGCATCTGCATCAGACGATGCACATGACCGCAGAGCAAACGCTCGACCGCCGGCACGCGCGCGATGCAGGCAGCCAGCCGATCGGCGCCAAGGCAGCGGTATTCATCAAGATAGGGAACACCGGTCATAATCGGCGGCTGGTGCATCATGATGATGGTGGGCCAGTCAGGCTGCGCCGCCAGTGCCGCTTCCAGCCAGGCTTCGGCCGCCGCGTCGAAAAGACCGTGATGCTCACCGGGGATCGTGACGTCGAGCGCAATGACCCGCCGCTCACCGACGGTCACAACATAATGCAAAGGCCCCTCTGACGGCAGATAGGCATGATCCTGAAAAGCGTGCCGGAACGCCCCACGCTCATCATGATTGCCGGGGATGACCAGTAGCGGCGCCTTCAGTCGGCTCAAGATATCGCGGGCGACAGCATATTCCGCCGGTGACCCGTGGTCGACAACGTCACCCGTCAGCACCACCAGATCAGGTTGCGGCGCGAGCCGATTGAGCTGGTCGATGGCGCGGATGAGATCACCGTTCGAATCCGCCGTTTCCTGATACAAAACTCCGCTCGGCCGCAGATGCGGGTCTGAAATCTGCGCAATCAACACTGGCTGCCTGCCTCCATCCTCATGCCTGGCAGAGGACCATAGCAGCGCTGCGGCCACCATACGCAAATCGAGCAAGCATGATCACCCAGCAAGCTGCCTTGAACACGACCGCGCTGGTCGTGCCGGATCTCTATGTCCAGCTTGTGTCGCCAGCTGTGACGCTGTTGAACGGCGTGCCGAGCAATGTCATCGGCACGGTCGGCTCGGCGAGTTGGGGGCCGATCGGCCAGCCCGTCGTGATCGGCGCCATGGCCGATTACGCGCGGATCTTTGGCCCAGTGATGGCCCGAAGCTGCGATATGGGCACGCATGTCGCGGTCGCGATCCAGCAGGGTGCCACCGCCTTTCGCTGTGTGCGCGTGACGGATGGCTCGGAAACCGCCGCCACCGGTCCGGGTCCTGCCGGTTGCATAGGCTTCACGGCCCTTTATCCGGGCTCGGTCGGCAATCTGATCAGCCTGACCTTGGCGGCCGGCAGCAAGGCGGGAAGTTGGGCCGCTATCATCGGCCTGGCCGGCCAGGCGCCCGAACGTTTCGACAATATCGAGGGTACAGGCGCCGCTTTCTGGACGGCGCTTGCCTCTGCCATCAATACCGGCAACGGCCAGATAACGGCCAGAGCATCAAGGCTCATCACGGCAATCACGCTGGGCGGCGTCACCGCGCCTGCGGCGGGCCAGTTCACGCTGGCCGGCGGCACGGATGGCGCCGACGGCGTGACGAGCGCGACACTGATCGGAACCATGGCGCCGCTCAGCGGCATGTATGCGCTGACCGGTCAAGGCTGCGCGATCCTTGACCTTTGCGACTGCACGGATGCCAGCCATTGGCCGGATGTCGAGGTTTTCGCGGCGTCCGAAGGCATCTATGCGATGCTTGCCGGGCCGGCAGGCGATACGATCGCGCATGCAATCTCCGTCAAGACCAGCGCCGGCATCGACAGTTCGGCGGTCAAGCTTCTGTTCGGCGATTGTCTGTCCTGGTGGGACGCGGCCAATCAGACCCAGCGGCTGGTCAGCCCCCAAGCCTTCGCGGCCGGACGTCTTGCCAATCTTTCACCCGAACAATCCGGCCTCAACAAACCGCTTTATGCCATTGCCGGCAGCCAAGGCGTGGGCCTGCCCGGCAGCGGGCTGACGCGCGCCTATAGCGCCGCGGAGCTGGAACTGCTGTTTTCCGCAGGTATCGATGTCATAACAACGCCGAGCGCCGGCGGGCAGATGATCTGGAGCCTGCGGCTGGGCCATAACAGCGCCGGCAACCCCGCCATTAATGGCGACGCCTATACAAGACTGACGAATTACATCGCCGCGACCCTATCCGCCGGCATGGGCCTCTATGTCGGGCAAGTCATCAACCTGGCTTTGCTGCGCAGCATCCGCAGCACCCTTCTGAGCTTTCTGGCCAGTCTGCAAAGCCAGGGCCTGCTGGGCAGCACTGATGGATCTGCCCCATTCGCCGTCCTGTGCGACAGCGTCAACAACCCTGCCAGCCGCACGGCACTGGGCTATGTGCAGGCGGATGTGCAGATCCGCTACCAGGGCATCAACGAGAAGTTCATCGTCAATCTAGACGGTGGCGCCGGCGTCCTGGTCTCGACCAGCGGCACCTCCGGCGGCGGTAGTAGCGGTGGTGGTGGCTCCGGGGGCGATGGCGGCTCTGGCGGCAGTGGTGGAAGCGGCACGACGACGCTGAGCTTCCAGACCCCGCCGATCGGGCCTTACACGGCCAGCGAGACAAATATCGGCGTCAATGCCATGCTCGCCCCCGGCAGCGCGACGGCAAGCATCGAATTTGGCTGGTCAACCTCCGCCACCGCGGCACCGGCAAGCTGGACGGCAGGGGCTTATGTCAATAGCCAGAGCAACGGCGACGCACTCTATGGCGCCTATCTGACGGCGCCCGCGACCGCCGGCACCTATTACGGCTGGGTTTCGACCGTGGACGGCAGCGTCCATGCCGTCTCATCAGCCGTGACGGTCAGCTGATGCTGTTCGCGGCACCGAATATGCCATTGCTGGTTACGGCAGGCTTGTCCCTTCTCACCAGTCCAGGCGAAACATCACCGGGTTCGGGCAACGGCGATGGTGGGGGCGATGACGGTTCATCGCCAGGCCCGACCCCCGCCGATATCAGCGGCCTATCCGGCTGGTGGGATGCGGGCACGGCCACGAGCTGGAACACACCGGTCGCCACGCTCGCCGATCTCTCCGGCGGCAGCACGACAATCACGCCCTATCACTACTATACCGGCACTGGCGTGACCCCGGCCGTCTTGATGACGACGCCAAGGCTGAACGGGCTGCTGGGCGGCATCGGCGCGCCAACCGCGCAGGCAAGCTATACGCCGACGCTCGACGCCGATACCGGCCTGACTGTAAGCGCGCTGAGCCTTTCACCCGATATCGCCTGGACCCTTGTGCTGGTCTGGAGCCGGCCGAACCGCCGGCAAGGCACCTATTACTTCAATACCAATCCCGTCGCGCTGATCACGGTGAACGGCACGGTTGTGCTGTCCCTCTCCTCCATCGGCAATACGCTCAGCCTGTTTCCGACCGGCGCCAATGTCACGCTATCCGCCAGCCTGGCCAGGCGGCATAGTCAGGCGATCATTCTGCGCAATACGCCGGGCGCGGGCGTCGATGCCTGGCTTGACGGCGTGCTGGTCGTCAGCGGCGTCGCCAATCCGCTGCCTGCGGGCGTCACCGGACCTGTCACGCTGCTGCATGACATGACGCTGCAGGGCGCGGCCCAGCTTTGGTTCCATGAGTTGGCGACCTGGCCACGCGCTTTGACCGCGGCCGAGGTGACAATGCTCATCACCTATACGGCACGCTGGTCGCTCGGCACGCGCAAGGGTGTCAGCCTGCTCATCATGGGCCAGTCGAATTCCAGCTATTTCGTGGCATCCGGCGGCGCGCAGCTGATGGCGAACGGTCTCGCCTGGTATCTGGGCGCGCTTGCCGGCAACATCATCTTTCAGCCGTCCGGCAGCTATTTCGATCCGGACCGCTATACGCAGGTCAATGGCCATCCAATCTCCAACTCCACAGCACCGCTATTTCCGCCCGGTGCGGGCAGCGGCACCTTTCTGACCAATCCGGGTGACGGGTCTGACCCCGCCACCTGGGCGCTGGGTCCGGATGGCTTGGCAACCCAGGCCTACCTGACCGGTGCATCAGCCATTCCGACCGCCGAAGATCTCAATGATATCGGTGCGATCCTCTGGCCTTGGACCGAGCAGGACAGCACCGCGCCTTATGCGCAGAAGGCGCTTTATACCGGCACGATCAAGCGTCTGGCCACGCTGACGCGCGCCATGCTGGGGCGCAATGCGGATAACCTGCCGCTGCTGATGTGGAATGCCATTCCTTATGAGTCCGATACCGGCCTGCAGATGGTGCGCGAGGCGATCGCCGATATCGCGGCCGACGGCACCGACAATCTCAACCTCTTTCTGACGCAGACGGCGGACAGCATTCCGCTGAACGCGACCTATGACCCGACCTCCGGTCTTTGGAGCGGCGGGGACGCAACGCATCGTGATGAAACCGATGAGATTACGTTCGGCCTGCGCGGCGCGCATGGGGCGGCGCGTGCCATTTCTGCCGCAGGCTTCGCCGATGCGATCACGACAATCCCGGGAACGATGCCGTTTTTGGGACCGAAAATTCTGACGGCCCAGCTCAATGCTTCAACCGTGATCATCACCATTCAGCACGACCAGGGCAATGATATCCTTCTGCCCTTGCAGGCGGCGCTTGGCGCCGGCTGGGCGGTGATGGATGGCGGCACGGTCGCGAGCCCCGGCCCGATCATCACGGCCATAGCCGCGTCGCGTATCGATGCCACGCATCTGCAAATCACGCTGGCGAGTGCGCCCACGCATGCGGCCGCCAATTGTCTGCTGTTCTACCCCTACGGCTCGACCCAGATCGGTCGTGGCGATGCCGTGACGGATAATTTTGCGACCGTCGGCTGGCCGGCAGGTTGGGAAATGACCGCGCAACTCGGCAGTGCCTGGGCCATGAATTTTCCGCTTCAGGCGACCAGTTACGGCATTCCGCTCAGCGCCACCTAAAAAACCCAAATCGAGAGCCGCATGACGACCAATGACTGGATCGGCGTGGCGACGGTCACGCTGACGCTTTTCGCGCTCTATTCCTCGGGCCTCGCCTGGCTGATCGGCCAGAATACGCGATTGCGCAGCGAGACCCAACGCGAGCTTGAATCGCTGGAAGCGTTGATCGAGCGCGGATTGGACAGGATTCAGACGCAGGAATCGAAGTCGCGCGGAGAGATGACGGCAACCCTGCAGACGGGCGTGCAATCCCTGCAGCAGCAGGTGAACCAGTTGCGCGACGGCAGCGCGACCAAGCCGGAACTCGCCGCCGTCGAGCAGAGACTGGCGGCAACCCTCAATGAATTCAAGGCTGAGACCCGCACGGATTTCGCGAAAATCAGCCAGAAGGTCGACCGCCTTCCGGCGATCGAAGCGCATCTCGCTGCCGTCAGCAGCATGATCGAGAAGATCGGCGTCAGTCTCAGCCTGCGCGTTTAGTTGCCTCTTCAATTAACATTCGATTTGGAGAAGAACGATGGACCTCTCACCCCTCACGGACGGCGCCGTAACCTTGGCCTCGGCCGGCATCGCGGCCCTCAGCCCGGTTCTTGCCGTGAAGCTCAGCGGCTTTCTTAAACTCAATCTGGATCAGACCCATCGCAGCGCCGTCGCTTCAGCGCTGGAAACCGCCCTCGGTCTCGGCCTGCAGCTGGCGAAGGAAGCAGGCGACGCCCATCTTGCGAACGTCAATGTGAAAAGCGCGGCGCTTGCCGCCATGGTCGGCTACGTGAAGCAAACGGTGCCCGACGCCGTCAGCCATTTCGGCCTGACCGATGATGCGATCGCGCAGAAGGCGGCGTCCAGGCTCACCACCACGCTGCACACCGCAACAGCTGCCTCAGCCACCGTTACGGCACTGGCGGCTCTTCTTCCGGCGGCGACGGTTCAGGCTCAGGCGTCTCCGTCCCTCGCTTCACCATGATCGGCCCGAACAGCTCGTCCTGACGCAGCGAAATGGCGCCGCCGCGCGCCATTTCCAAACCCGCCAGCAAGGTACTGGCCAATGCGGCACGGCGGCCCAGCGGCTCGGCCCACGGCTCATCGGGCAGAAAGCTGGACAGCTCCGTCCAATCCGGCATCTGGCCCATCAGCTTGCCGAGACGCTTGAGCGCGTCCTGCACGCTCCAGAACAGCATCGGGCGCGGCGTGTAATGGCGTTGGGACACGCCGCGCCGCAAGGCGCTGATATAGCCACGCAACAGTCCCGGCAGATCGAGCTTCAAACCGGACCGATCGGTCTCCGTGAGGTCTTCCGGGACGCCCCGCGCAAAGACGTCGAAACCGAGCTGCGGACGATTGCCCAGCCATTGCGCGGCGCGGCGCACGGCCTGCAGCTCCACCAGCCGCTCGGCCAGGGTTCCCGCGAGCAGTTCGGTATCTTCGGCCTCATCCACGCCCTGCGGCACCAGCAGGCGCGATTTCAGCCAGGCAAGCCAGGCGGCCATGACAAGCCAATCGGCTGCCAGTTCCAGCCTTATGCGTCGCGCGCCTTCGATGATGACAAGATACTGATCGACCAGCGCGAGAATGGAGATATTGCCGAGATCGACCTTCTGCGCGCGCGCGAGGTCAAGCAACAGGTCAAGCGGACCTTCAAATCCTTCCAGCCGCAGCATCAGACTATGCGTGCTGTGATTGGCATCCTCTCCGAACAGATCGGAGCCCGTCTGTTTGCCGCTCTCAGACACTTTGGCCGGCCAGATTAAAGACCAGGCGCATGGCCCAGGGAACGATCCGGTTCAGAATTTCCCGGATCGGATCGAAATTATAGCCGGCCTGGCGCGCGGCCAACGGCAGGATGAAAATCACCAACAGCACGACCGCGATGCCGGCGCGCTCCATCCTTGCCCAGGCGGCCGCCAGCGGCAGCGGCAAAATCCCCACCATGATGCGACCGCCGTCCAGCGGCGGAATCGGCAGAAGATTGAAAAGCCCGAGCACGATATTGGCGAGAATGAAATCCTGAATGAATGTCGCGGCTGGCGCCATCATCTGCGGCGAGACATGCGGCAGCAGCCAGCCGCACAGCGCGCCGATCCAGGCCAGGAAGAAATTCATCGCGGGGCCGGCAGCCGCCACCAGCGCCATGCCCTGACGCGGATGGCGAAACCGCCAGGCCGCGACCGGCACGGGCTTCGCCCAGCCGAACATAAAGCCGATATGACCCAGCGTGATCAGCTGCCCGATGAGCAGCACGCCCGGCAGGATGATGGTCCCGACCCGATCGACATGACGCAGCGGATTGAGCGACAGCCGGCCCTGCAGCTTTGCGGTATCATCGCCCAGCCCCCAGGCCGCGAAACCGTGGGCGGCCTCATGCAAGGTGATCGCGAGAATGGCAGCGATAGCGGCGAGTGCGATTTCGAGAATGACGCCGTTCATCATAAAGCGCCTTCGAGAAGGTTCTGCCGTTCGGTCAGAAGCGAAGCAAGATCAAGCGGCGCAACAACGGGCCGCATTTGGCCCAAGCGCCGACCGAGATCAAGGATAGAAGGCAAGGCTTCCAGGATGGCGCGATTGCCGTCCGCATCACCTGGACAAAACAGCGCGATGTCGCAGCCTGCTGCGAGCGAGGCCTGCGCGCGCTCCAGCGGCGTGCCGGACAGCGCATGCATGGCCAGATCATCCGACAGCAGCAGACCGCGAAACCCGATATCCTGCCTGATAACCGAGCCAATCACGGTCTGCGACAAGGTCGCGGGCCTGTCGTCGTCGATACCCGCGAACAGAATATGCGCTGTCATCATGCAGGCGAATTCCGCGGCCAGAATGCGAAACGGTTCACGGTCCTGTTCCCAGGCCAGGCCACTGGCTTCGACCACCGGCAGATGATGATGGCTGTCGACCTTGGCCCGGCCATGGCCGGGCACATGCTTGGCGACCGGAATGACGCCGGCTGCCAGCAGCCCTTGCGCCATGGCGCGGCCCAGCACGGCGACCGCCTGCGGATCGGCACCGAAACTGCGGTCGCCCACCACCGCCTGATTCTGCCCGGGAACCGCCAGATCCAGCACCGGTGCGGCCACCATATCGAAGCCATTGGCGCGGCATTCGGCGCCGATCGCCGCCCCCTGCAGCCAGGCGGCGCGCTCGGCCTGCGCCGGCACACGCGACCACAGGTCAGCGATGACACCGCAAGCCGGATGGCCCGCCCAATGCGGCGGACGCAGACGGGCGACGCGACCGCCTTCCTGATCGACCATGATGACCGCGTCGGCAGAGAGCACCGCACGCAGATCGCCGGTCAATCGGGCGAGCTGCACCGGGTCCTGCACATTGCGGCCGAACAGAATGATCCCCGCCGGCGGATGCTGGCGGAACAGATCAGCCTCCGCCCCCGTCAGGTCAGGACCGGAAACACCCAGGATCGCCGGTTTCAAGGACTGGCTCAGAACGATGCCACGGTGCAGGCGCCGCCATGGGCGCGGACGTCCTGGCAGAATTTCGTGGCTTCGGCGACTGAGCTGAAACCCGCCGTGCGCACGCGCCACCAGGTGTGGCCATTCACCTGCGCGCTCGCGAAAATCGGACTGCGACCCGAGAACAGAGCGGGCATGCGGTGGGACAGATGATCCCACTCGCGCATCGCCGCGTCCCGGCTGTCGACGGCCGCCAGCTGTACCCGGACGGGCCCGTGATGCTCCGGCGCGGCCGGTTGATATTCCTGGGCCAGGTTATGCGTCTTGGCGGCCGCATGAGAGGGCGGCGGCACGTTCATCGCCGTCTCCTTCTCCTTTGATCCATGCTTGGCCGGCGTTTCCGGCACGGAGGGGACCGAGACGGCAGGGGCTTGGACTGGCGCCGGAGCCGGCGGGGGCACCGGCGGAAGCATGGCCGTCGGAGCCGGCACCGGCTTCGCGGCCGGCGGCGGGGCAGAGGCCTGCTGTTCCTGGTTCGCCGCAGCCGCGAGCGCCGCCGGGTCCGGCGTTTCCGGTGCGGGTGCGACCGCACTGCTGCTGCCATTCGTCAGCAGGCCGCTGCCCTGCGATGTCACGGCCAGACCACCCGGATCGGCCGGCTTGACCTTCACCGGCGTCGCCGGCGGCTGGATAACCGCAACACTTCCCGATCCACCGCTGCCGGTCGCGACGAAATAGGCGATGACCGCGAAGAGCACGACAAAAGCCGCCCCGCCGCCGATATAGAGCATCCGCCGCATCTCTTCGGCACGACGCTGCGGGGCCGAACGATAGCCGGGCGGCGGAATGCGCAGATCGTCGTCCCGCATCAGCGCATCTCCTCGGCGGGCGTCACCCCCAGGACCTGAAGTCCTGAGCGAATGACGGTCGCCGTGGCAGTGACGAGAGCCAGACGCGCCCGCGTGCCGGCGGCATCATCCGCTTGCAGGAAGCGCAGGGTGGTGTCGTCCCGCCCCTTGTTCCACAGCATGTGAAACTCGCTGGCCAAATCGTACAGATAGAAGGCGACGCGATGCGGCTCCCGCGCGGCAGCCGCACCTTCGATCAGACGCGGCCAGTTCATCAGCGCCCGGATCAGCGCGATTTCCTGCGCGTCGTCCAGCGCCGACAGATCGGCGCCGGCCAGCGCGTCCGGCGTCATCGCATCCGCCCCCAACTGCTCCACGGCCGCACGCAGCACGCTGCGGCAGCGGGCATGCGCGTATTGGACGTAGAAGACCGGGTTTTCCCGCGTCTGCGCCACCGCCTGATCGAGGTCGAATTCCATCTGCGCGTCGGATTTGCGCATCAGCATGGTGAAGCGCACCGCGTCACGCCCGACCTCGTCCAGCAGATCGCGCAAGGTCACGAAGGTGCCGGCGCGCTTGGACATGCGCACCGGCTGGCCGCCGCGCATGACATGGACGATCTGGCACAGCACCACTTCCAGCGGCACGCGCCCGTCGGAGACCGCCTTCACCACAGCCTTCATGCGGGAGACATAACCGCCGTGATCGGCGCCGAGCACGTCGATCAGGATATCCGCGCCGCGCGCGATCTTGTCCGCGTGATAGGCGATGTCATTCGCGAAATAGGTGTTGGAGCCGTCTGACTTGCGGAGCGGGCGATCGAAGTCGTCGCCGAAATCGGTCGCGCGGAACAAGGTCTGCGGGCGCGGTTCCCAATCATCCGGGGTCTTGCCCTTGGGCGGCTCCAGCACGCCCTCATAGATCAGGCCCTTGGCCTCCAATTCACCGATGACACGGTCGGCCGCACCGCTGGCGAGAAGGGCTGCTTCCGAGGAGAAGACCTTCTGCTGCACGCCGAGCAAAGCCAGATCCTCCCGGATCTCGACCAGCATCATGGTCAGCGCGCGGTCGCGCACCGTCTCGAACCACAGGCTCGGCTCGGCCAAGCCCAAATCAGGCCCAGCGAGCGATGTGCCGAATTCCCGGAACAGAGCCTCGCCCACAGGAATCAGATAGTCGCCGCGATATTGCAGACCGGTCGGGGTCTGGGCCTCGAATTCTTCGGGCGTAATGGTGCTGCCGGCCGCCTGCAGGTAGCGCCAGTAGGATGCCCAGCCGAGCGCCTGAACCTGCCCGCCGGCGTCGTTGATGTAATATTCGGTCGTGACGGCGAAACCGGCCTTGGCCATCACCGCCGCCAGCGCGTCACCCACCACCGCCCCACGGCAATGGCCGATATGCATCGGTCCTGTGGGGTTGGCGGAAACATATTCGACATTGACCCGCGTACCGCCACCGAAGCGGCTGTCGCCGTAACTTTCGCCGGCTTGCAGAATAACCGGCACCTGGCCCAGCAGCGCGTCGGTGCTGAGACGCAGATTGACGAAGCCCGGCCCGGCGGGCTCGGCCTGCGCCAGCAGCGGCAGACCGGCGAGCGTCTCGGCCAAGGCCTGGGCCAGTGCGCGCGGATTCTGCCCGGCCGGTTTGGCCGCGACCATCGCCGCATTGGTCGCCATATCGCCGTGCGCCGGGTCGCGCGTCGGCGACACCTCCACGCGCGCCAGCACCTCGGGCGACAGGTCAGGAACGATGGCGGTGAGGGCCGCCACCACATGGTCGCGCATCTCGGAAAATAGATTCTGGCTCATGGGCCTGTATCAGCCTTGAACGCCGAGGTCGGTCAACCGGCGAAACTCATCCCGCGCATAGCGATCGGTCATGCCCGCTATGTAGTCGCGCACCGTCTCGGCGGCGGCGGCGGAGTTCGGCGCGCCCGCCCGCGGTCCCCACTCATCCGGCAGCAGGTTCGTCTCCTCCAAAAAGAGCGTCACGAGCGCGGCCGTCACCTTACGCGCCTTGGCGCTCGTGCGGTTTACCCGCCAATGCCGATACATATGGGTGAACAGGAAGGCCTTGATCTCCCGATTGGCTTCCGCCATCGCGGGGCTGAAGGCGATGACAGGCTGAGAGGCATGGCGCACCTCCTCCACCGACCCAGGCTCCATGCAAGCCAGCAGGCGGCCACTTTCATCGACGACGTCCCGGATCAGCCGGTCCAGCACGCGACGGATCGTCTCATGCCGCATGCGCGGTTCCGGCAGCGGCCCGTAGACCGCACGCACCTCTGTCAGGCAAGCGCCGACCACCGGCAAAGCCTCGATATCGCCCAGCGAAAACAGGTTCGCGCGTAACCCGTCATCCAGGTCATGGCTGTGATAGGCGATGTCATCCGCCAACGCCGCGACCTGAGCCTCGGCCGAAGCAAAGGTATGGAGGTCGAGCGGATGGATCGCGTCATAGGCCGCGACATAGCCTGACGGTGCCGCGATCGGACCGTTATGCTTGACCAGCCCTTCCAGGGTTTCCCAAGTCAGGTTGAGGCCGTCGAAACCGGCGTAGCGCGCCTCCAGCAAGGTCACGACGCGCAGGCTCTGCGCGTTATGGTCAAAGCCGCCGAAATTTGCCAAGGCGGTGTTCAGCCCTGTCTCCCCCGCATGGCCGAAGGGCGGATGACCCAGATCATGGGCCAAGGCCAAGGCTTCCGTCAGGTCATCGTCCAGCCGCAATGCGCGCGCGATGGCCCGCGCAATCTGCGCCACTTCCAGACTATGGGTCAGCCGCGTGCGATAGAAATCGCCCTCGTGATTGACGAAAACCTGTGTCTTGTACTGCAGTTTTCGGAAGGCTGTGGAATGGATGACGCGGTCGCGGTCGCGTTGAAAAGGACCGCGCGTGCCGCTGGACGGCTCCGGCACCAAGCGGCCGCGCGATGTCTCTGCCCGGACGGCATAAGGGGCAAGCTCCATGGACGTAACCTAGCCCTTCAACCCGATGCTGGTACGAGCTATATTAGCCGCATGAGCACGCACACGTCGAATTTTGGCCTGACCGATCGCGCCGCAGCGCGGATTGCCGAAATCCTTGGCAGCCAAGGCAGTCCGTCGGCCCTTCGGGTCGCGGTCCTGGCCGGTGGCTGCAGCGGCTTCCAATATAAATTCGACCTGGACGAGACAGCGCCCGCCGAGGACGACCTCGTCATCGAACAGGCTGGCGCCCGCGTGCTGGTCGATCAGGGCAGCCTCGATCTGCTGGGCGGCGCGCAGCTCGATTATTCGGACGCGCTGATGGGCGCGCATTTCGCGATCAAGAACCCGAACGCGACTTCCGCCTGCGGCTGCGGCTCCAGCTTCTCGGTCGATTGATTTTCGGCTAGCGGACCGCCGCCCCGTGCGCATCGCCACCTGGAACGTCAATTCCGTCCGCGTACGACAGACGCATGTGAAGGATTGGCTGGCGCGTGTGCGGCCCGACGTGGTCGTGCTGCAGGAAATCAAATGCGAGGCGCCGGCCTTCCCTCGCGCAGTTTTCGAGGAACTGGGCTACAAATCCGAAGTCGTCGGGCAGAAAGCCTATAATGGCGTCGCCGCCCTGTCGCATCGTGACATTACCATCCGTCACCGCACCTTGCCCGGCCTGCCGGCGGATGACAGCCAGGCACGCTATATCGAGGTCGAGACCGAGGGGCTGACCGTCATCGGCATCTATCTGCCC
The DNA here is from genome assembly GCF_020621385.1 of Acidisoma cellulosilyticum. Lineage (GTDB taxonomy): Bacteria > Pseudomonadota > Alphaproteobacteria > Acetobacterales > Acetobacteraceae > Acidisoma > Acidisoma cellulosilyticum. The sequence continues at coordinate 146,766 of NZ_JAESVA010000003.1, forward strand.
AACGGCAATTCCGGCGGCGAGGCTGGCTTTCAATACAAGATCGACTGGATGGACAGGCTTTGCGAGCGGGCGGAGACGCTGCTGCGTGAGGATCGCGACTTCCTCATCACCGGGGATTTCAACGTCTGCCCCACCCCGTTCGATTATGCACCGGGCGCTTTGTCACCGACGGACGCTTTGCTGCGCCCCGAGAGCATCGCGCGTTACCGCCGGCTGATCTATGCTGGTCTGACGGATGCCGTGCGCACGCTGCACCCCTCCGCACCGGCCTATACGTTCTGGGACTATCAGGCCGGATGCTGGGAACGCGACCGCGGCTTGCGGATCGATTTCGCGCTGCTCTCCCCGCGCCTTGCCGAGACGCTCATCGCGGCGGCGCCTGACAAGGATGAGCGCGGCTTGACCCAGCCTTCGGACCATGTGCCGGTCGTGATCGATCTGGCCTGGGGCGATAAGGCTGCTGTCTCAGCGTAAAAGTCAGGCCTTGACCCAAGCGATCGCGGCCAGATCGGCCTCCGTCATTTCGCGAAACGCGAAGCGCTGCAGATGGCTCAGCACCACCCGTTGAAGGCGCGGCAATTCCGCCTCGCTCACCGCTTCGACGCGCATGACAAGCACGTCGCTCTCGGCCTGCAAGACGCAGCGACCGGTGTCGAAATCGATTGACCCGTCCTTTTCATTGAGCGTGACGCGAAGCCGGTGGGCGAAATGCTTGCAAAGCTGGCCCATGTAGCGGGCCGGCATGGCCGTCGGCCAGCGCGCTTCGGCGCCAGCCGCGATGGTGAGAACAGTCTCGGTCATCTGCTGTCTCCTGTTGTGATTCTCAGGCGTTTTCGATGGCGCGCGCGGCGGCGTCGAGCGCTTCGGCCAGGGTCTGAACCTCGGCATCGCTCAGCGGACCGCGTTCCAGCCGCAGGCGCAGCGCTGTCTTCATATTCTCGATCGCCCGCACCAGTTGCGGCGGCCGCATATTCGGGCCGGACGCCGAAGCGCGATTGATCCGTGCGAAGATCATATCCACGATTGCCTGGTTTTCGCTGAGATGCGCGCGGCCAAGATCGGTGATCGTGTAAAGCTTGCGCCCACCTTCGGTCTCGCTGACCGTCGTGTAACCCAGCTCGCTGAGCAGGGTCAGCGTCGGATAGATCACGCCCGGGCTCGGGCTATAGCCGCCCCCAAGACGATCCTCGATCTCCTTGATGAGTTCGTAGCCGTGGCGCGGGGCTTCCGCGATCATCCCGAGCAGGACGAGCCGGAGCTGGCCTTGCTCGAAAAAACGGCCACCGCGGCCGCCGCCCTCGCGCATACCGCCCTCATGCGGGCCGCCACCATGACGGCCGAACCGGCCCCGGCCGCCGCGTTCCGGCCCCCAGGATTCGTCGCGCGCAAAGCGGCGTCCGCAGCGATCCTCATGACCCATTTTGAAATGCTTAAACATGTCGTCTCCTTGTTATCGACATGCTCAAGATATATCGAACTACGTCTGAGTCAAGATATATCTTAGTCAGCTCATTTTAGATCGAACCCGCTGAAGTGTGAGGACCGCGCCCCCCGCCAAAAGCCCCCAGAAAGCCCCGCCGATGCCGAAAATCTGCAGGCCCGACGCCGCCATGAGGAAGGTGACCATGGCCGCGTCACGCTCCGCCGGCTCGGCCACCGCCCCGGCCAGACTGCTCGCCAGCGCGCCGAACAAGGCGATGCCGGCGACCGCCGTGATGAGAACGGGGGAGGAGAGCGCGATGAAGGTGGTGATGAGGCCGGAAAATAGGCCGATCGCCATATAGACGAATCCCGCGACGGCGCTGGCCCACCAGCGCCGGTCCGCGTCCGTATGGGCTTCGGGGCTTGCGCACATGGCAGCCGTAATGGCTGCGAGATTGATCGGGATGCCGCCGAACGGGGCCACCAGCATGCTGGCGAGACCCGTCGCCCCAAGCAGAAACCCATGGCGCGGCCGGTAGCCGTTGATGTTGAGCACGGCGAAGCCCGGAATATTCTGCCCGGCCATGGTCACGACAAACAGCGGCACCGCCACGCTGATCGCGACCGACAGCGAAAAGCGCGGCGTCACCCAGGCCAGCGGCAGATGGAGCGAAATCGCGGACGCATCATGCAGGTCGAGGGCGGCCAGTCCGACGGCCACAACCACGGCCGCCGGCACCGCCAACGTCCGCCGGATACGGCCGACGACCACCCAGACGAGCAAAATCAGGACAATAAACAGCGGCTTGTCGCGCAGACCCAGAATGGGAGCGAGGCAGAGTTCGAAGACGATGCCGCCGAGCATGGCACTCGCAAGCGATCGCGGAATAGCGCCGACGATGCGGCTCATAACCGGCCAGAAGCCGGTCATCATGATCAGCAGACCGCAGACGAAGAAGGCGCCGACCGTATAGGCGAAGCCGCCATGGGGGGCAGGCGTGCTGACCAGCAGCGCTGCCCCGGGTGTCGTCCAGGCGACAATGATCGGCATGCGCAGCTTGACGCTGACGAGAATGCTGAACAGGCCGGTGACGACCAGAAGCGCGAACAGGCCCGAGGCCGCCTGCACCGGGCTGGCCCCTGCCGCCGCGACACCGTGCAGAATGACCGCGAAGGAAGATCCGAAACCCACGAAAGCCGCCAGGCTTCCACTGGACGCCGCCTGCCAGGAACTGTCCCGCCGGATTGCGGTCCAAAGGCTTTCAATTGCCATCGATCACTCCAGGCGGGCGGTTGCGGTCTAAGCCTGCCGCCCCTTTCAGCGTTTCAGTGTGGTCAGGCCCTGACCGTCAGCGCTTCGGTCTGCGCGAGCATGCTGCGCGCGATTTCTTCTTCGCCCATGACGACGAGGTTGGCACCAAGCCGGGTCAGATGCGGAACCTCGGCGTCGAAATGCGCCCGCGCGATGATCCTGACGTCCGGGTTGGCGGTCCGCGCCTGATCGACGATCTGACCGGCCTCGAAAATGTCCGGAATGGCCACGACCACAAGCTTCGCCCCGGCGATATTGGCGGCAGCCAGCACCGCCGGATTAGCAGCATTGCCGGTCATCACCGCGACATCCGAATCCTCCAGGCCACGCGCCGTCCCTTCCCCGGCCTCGATCACCAGCAGCGGCCAGCCGTCCGCGCGCAGCCCATCGGCAACGCGCCGGCCGACGCGGCCATAGCCGATGAGCACGGCATGCTGGGTGAGTTCGGTCCGCGACATCACGACCGGCGCGTCAGGTTCGACGGCCGCGGCCGGCAAGATCCCGTCTCTGCGCTCGATCCAAGGCCGATAGCGCTTCAGTAGGTAGAACAGCAGCGGGTTGATGATGATCGACAGGATCGCGGCGCCAAGAATGAGATCGCGGACATCGTGATCGACAAGGCCGAGGCCGATGCCGAGACCCGCGAGAATGAAGGAGAATTCCCCGATCTGGGCGAGGCCGAAAGCGATGGTGAGCGAGGTCGCCCAGGACCGTTTGAACAGCCGCAGCAGCAGGAAGGCCACACCCGGCGTGCCGATGAGCACAACGAGCAATACGCCCAGCAGTTTCAGCGGCTCATGCACGATCACCCGCGGGTCGAACAGCATGCCGACCGAGATGAAAAACAGCACGGCGAAGGCATCGCGCAGCGGCAGGGTTTCCTCGGCCGCTCGCAGGCTGAGCTGGGATTCGCTCAGAACCATGCCGGCCACGAAGGCGCCAAGCGCGAAGGAGACGCCGAACAGCTCGGCCGCGAAGAAGGCAACGCCGAGGGCGACCGCCAGCACGGCCAGGCGAAACAGTTCACGCGAACCGGTATGTGCGATGAAATGCAGCAGGGCCGGAATCAGGCGCCGGCCGATCAGCAGCATGACGAGAACGAAGGCGGCGACCTTGGCCAAGGTCTCGCCCACCATCAGCAGGATGGCGCGCAGCCCCATATGCGCGGCGCCGGAATGCCCCAGAATAGGGCCGATGATCGGCAGCAGCACCAGGATCAGCACCGTGACGAGGTCCTGGATGACAAGCCAACCGATCGCGATGCGCCCGGCATCGCTATCCACCAGCCGACGTTCCTGTAACCCGCGCATGAGGACGACGGTACTGGCGATGCTGAGCGCGCAGCCCAGAACAAGGCCGCCACCAGCGGAAAGGCCCATCAGCCAGCCCAGCCCCTCCCCCAGCAGGATGGACGCCGCCATCTGTAGAATGGCACCCGGAATGGCGATGGCGCGAACGGCCATCAGATCCTTGACCGAGAAATGCAGCCCGACGCCGAACATCAGCAGGATGACGCCGACTTCCGCCAACTGCAGCGCCAGCGCCTGATCGGCGGCGAAACCCGGCGTGAAGGGGCCGACCACGACGCCCGCCATCAGATAGCCGACGAGCAGCGATGTTCTCAGGCGATTGGCGATGGTCCCCAGAATGAAGGCGAGGCCCAGCCCGACGACCAATAAGGCGATCAGCGGATTGTCGTGCGGCATAGGCAGACCCTTCGAAGCTCCCTCGGGTCTAACAATGATTGCCGCGGATGCCTATGCGCTGCCCGCGGTCCGCCCGCACTTTCTGGTCAGTACCGCTGTCACGCTGCCTTGGGCGCCGCGACCGATCCGCGAATGACCAGCTTGGTCGGGTGGTCGGTCTCGATCGGACCCTGATCGTCCGGGCTGGGCGGTGCGATCAGGCTCAGCAGCAGCCGACAGGCCGAGCGACCCAGCGTCTCGCCACATTGGTCAACCGAGGTCAGCCCCGGTTGCACGAGACTGGCGAGCGGTATGTCGTCGAAGCCGCAGAGGCTGATATCGCCCGGGACATCGAGACCGATCTCACGGCAATAGAGCATGGCGCCGATCGCCATCAGATCATTGGCGCAAATCAGCGCGGTGGGACGCTCCGCCGGCGGCCCGCTCAATAGAATGCGCGCGGCGGCATAGCCGGATTCCTGCTGATAATCGCCGGCCACGACCGGCACGCTGTCCGGATCAATGCCGGCCGCCGCCAAAGCCTCCCGGTAGCCGGCCATGCGCTGACCGGCGGTCCAAAGATTGGGTGCCCCGGAAATGATGCCGACGCGGTGATGACCTTGGCTCAGCACATGGTCGGCGACCGCCCGCGCCCCCCGCCGGTTCGTGGACACGACCGACGGGACATCCAGACCCGGCAGCCGCTCATCCACCAGAACCAGGCTATTGCTTTGCACCAATTCCATCAGCGACGGCGTCAGCATGCCACTGCCGCTGAGAAAGATGAGACCATCCAACCGCCGCGCCCGCAGAACCTGACTATAATAGTTTTCCCAATGCTGCGCGGATTGCGTGGTGCAGAGCACAAGCAGCATGTCGCGGGCCTGGGCAATTTCCTGCACGCCCGAGGCCACGGCGGCGAAATAGGGATTACGGAGATCAGGGGCGATCAGGCCGATGGAGCCCGCGCGACCGGCTTTCAGGTTGCGCGCTAAAAGATTGGGCTCATAGCGCAAAGCGTTGATCGCGCTGTTCACGCGCAGCCTTGTCTCGGCCGACACTTGGCCGCTGCGATTGATCACGTAACTGACAGTACTCACGGCGACGCCGGCGACGCGCGCCACGTCGCGGATCGTCGGCCGCCGTCCCGGATCATCCCGGTTTGCCGGATCCGGAAGTGACACGGCAGTTGACAGCCTGCGTTTCATACTAAGCTCCCGTTTGCAGTACCAGCAAGACGACAGGGTCGAACGCCAGCCAGCATCGATTCAACGGCCCATATTTCAAGGCAGAGTGTATTCAGTAGTTAAACCGACCTACACCCCTGGCCCATAGGTTTTTTCTATATCGCCAATTTTTTGCTTGAACTTTCAACACGAACCGTTTCACATTTCCGCGAAACAGATCGACATCGTATTATCGTATAGCCCAGGCGATTTCCTCTTACCTTTGAGAGCCCCAATCCATGCGACCCAGCTTTTCGCTCAAGCTTGTTACAATCCTCGCCATGGGATTAGTTCTTTCGCCTAGATTTTCGGGCGGCCCTGTCCAAGCGGCTAGTCTGACGCCGGTCAACTTTGTCTATGACTGGCCGGTCGCTGATTTCGATATGGTACCCATTGTGGTGGGCCAGGAAAAGGGCTTCTACGCGAAACACGGCTTGAATGTGTCCGTGCTCTTCCCACCCGATGCGCAGACAACAGCACGCATGCTGGCGACCAAGCGCGCCGATATCGGATTCGAAGCGACGACCGATCTGGTCTTCGCCGCGAATCAGGGCATCCCCGTCATCTCGATCGCAAACTTCACCCAGACCAATAGTTGGTGCCTCATCGGCCGCCCCGGTGAACCTGTCGATGTCACCAAGCTGAAAGGCAAGTCGATCGGTATCTTCACCGATTCCTGGACCAAGGCGATGATGGGCTTCGTCCTCAAGAAGGCCGGGCTTCAGGAGTCCGACGTGAAGCAGATCATCGCGACAGATGATGATATGCCCATGCTACTTTCTAAAAAGATTGATATTGCGACAAACGCGGCCGCTTACGGCCTCGCCGAAGTGGAAGACGGTGCGCATGAAATGCCGGTCCTGGACTGCAATGACGCAATCGGCGTGCCCAATATCCCTGTCTGGGTCTTCACCGGTTCCCCGGATTGGCTGAAAGCCAATGCGGCGACGGTCAAGGCCTGGCTTGCCGCGACCTCCGAGGCGATCGACTGGAGCATTGCCCACCCAACCGACGCGGCCAAGATTTTCACCAAAGCCTATCCGCCGGCCGGCAGCGAGAATTACAACTTGATCGGCTGGACCTATACGGCCGGGTTGATGAAGGGACCTGACGGCTATTTCAAGCAGACCGACCAGCAATGGACCGTTCTGGCCCAGGCACTCAAGGATATCGGTCAGATCTCCGAGGTCAAAGCACCGTCGCTATACTATACGAACGATTATCTGCCGTGATTTCATCTATCATATATCTAAGTGCCGCCGATCTTGCCCGCTACGAAACCGCCCAGGCTCTGGCGCGGGACAGTCTGGCGGAGATCGCTCAATACATCCAACCGGGTGCGACGGAAGCGAGCCTGATGGAGGATTGCCGGCGCATCATGGATGCGCGCGGCGCCACCGGCTACTGGTGGTACGGTGTCCCGGCCGTCATCCTGGCCGGGCCGCGCCTGCGTGTTTCCGAGGAAGGCGATGTCTATCAGGCAGCGACCATTCCAATCGGACCCGACGACATGGTGACGATCGACGTCGCGCCGGAAATCGACGGTATATGGGGTGACGCTGCCCGCAGTTTCTTTCTGAAAGACGGGCAGATCGTCTCCCCGGAGGACGCGGGACCCGCGCAAGCCGAGGGCATGGCGGCGGAAGCGGCGCTGCATGCCCATCTTCTTGCCACAGCACGACCGGAGATGACCTTCCAGCAGCTGCACGCGGCCATGGCCGAACGCCTCGCCGGACTCGGCTTCGCGAATTTGGATTTCCTCGGCAATTTTGGCCATAATATCGGCGATGACCTGCATGGCCGCGCCTATATGGATGCGCATTGCTCGGTTCGGCTGGATAGCGTGCCGATGTTCACCTTCGAGCCGCATATCGCGAAGGCTGGCAGCCCACTCGCCTTCAAATACGAAGAAGTCTATCGCTTCGCGGATGGCCGGCTGCGGCTGCTGTAATTCGCCAAGATAGCGAGGCCGTCGCCCACAGCCTTGCCGCGCACGACCGGGAAGAGGTTCTACAGCCTGCGAACGATATAGGCTTCGCGCAGCTTCGACTCGATGAACGAGCCATGGGCCGCGTCACGCGCTTCGATCATCACCTCAAGCTGTGCCGCCTGGACGGTCGGCGAGCTGAACAGGCGGTGATGCGCTACTTCCAGAATATTGCCGCCCTCATTGCCGATGCGCGTCGCGATATCGCCCAGCATGCCGGGCCGATCCGGCATTTCCAGCACCAGACGCAGCATGCGCCCGTCCCGCAGCAGATTGCGCTGCAGGGTGTTGGCCAGAATGCGCGCATCGATATTGCCACCGCAGACGGGCAGACCGACACGCTTGCCGGCGAAGCGATCCGGGTATTGCAGCACAGCTGCCAAGGCCGCCGCCCCGGCCCCTTCGGCCACCAGTTTGGCGCCTTCGGCGAGCAGACCAATGGCCTGCTCGACCGTCGCTTCCGGCACGATGAGCACTTCGATACCGAACGTCTTCAGAATGTCGAAGGGCAATTCACCGACGTCGCGCACCGCCATACCTTCGGCGACCGTTTGGCCGCCGACCGATACCGGCATACCCGCCAGCCGCTGCGCCATGGCGCTATAGGCTTCGACTTCGACACCGAGGATTTCGATACCGGGCTTCATCGCGCGTGCAGCAGTCGCACAACCGGCCATCAAACCGCCGCCACCGATCGGGATCACCAGGACATCGAGATCAGGAAAATCCTGCAGCAATTCCAGCGCCAGGGTGCCTTGGCCCGCGATAATGCCCGGATCGTCATAGGGATGGATGAAAACCAACCCTTCGGTTTCGGCTAGGTGATGCGCATGCGCCGCCGCTTCCGCCAGGCTTTCGCCATGCAGCACGACGCGCGCGCCCCAGGATGCCGTGCGCGTCACCTTGGTGGTGGGCGTGAATTTCGGCATCACGATCGTCGCGGCCACGCCCAGCAGATGGGCATGGCGCGCCACCGCCTGCGCATGATTGCCGGCGGACATGGCGATCACGCCGCGGGCGGCCTCATCCGCCGTCAGCAGCGCCAGACGGTTCGCGGCCCCACGCTCCTTGAAAGCGCCGGTCACCTGCAGATTGTCGAGCTTGAGCACGATCTCCGCGCCGGTCGCCCGGCTCAGCGTATCGCTCCGCACGGCGGGCGTGCGCAGCACACGGCCAGCAATACGGCCGCACGCGGCCTCGATATCCGCGAAACTGACGAGGGTCATGCTACCCTCCGCTCAGCCGAAGCGGACCGTAATAATCTCGTAGGATCGATCCCCGCCCGGTGCCGGGACTGAGACGGTGTCGCCCTTCTTCTTACCGATCAGCGACTTCGCGAGCGGCGACGAGACCGAGAGCAGGCCGAGTTTGATATCCGCCTCGTGCACGCCGACGATCTGATAGGTCGCTTCCTTGTCGGTCTCCTCATCCACCAGCTGTACATGGGCGCCGAACTTGACGTTCTCGCCGGAGAGCGACGCCGGATCGATCACCTCGGCGGCCGAGACGATCTCCTCAAGCTCCTGAATACGCCCCTCGATGAAGGACTGGCGCTCGCGCGCCGCATGATATTCAGCGTTCTCGCTGAGATCGCCATGGCTGCGCGCCTCGGCGATAGCGCGAATAACGGCAGGCCGCTCCTCGCTGCGCAGCTGCCGTAACTCGGTCTCCAGGCGGACCAGGCCAGGCCCGGTCATCGGAAATTTCTGCACGCAACGTCCTCGCAGTCATCAGTCAACTAGGACTGGTTAACAAAGCAAAGAGGCCGGATCACGGCGTGACCCAGCCCCGGTCTCCCGGATAATCCGGGAGTTTGCCAGCGAAGCTAGAGCTGGCAGTCAAAACGGGGATCGAAAGTACGACTGTAGCGGCGCAACTTCAAGCGGCCCTGTTTTCATAGCCGCTACCGCGTGAACGGCGGCCCTGGCTCCGGCGATCGTCGTGAAATGCGGCACCCCCAGGGTCAGCGCACTGCGGCGGATATCGAAGCTGTCCCTGACCGATTGCGGGGTGGAGGCTGTGTTGATCACCATCTGAATGTCGCCGGATTGAATAGCGTCCACGCAATGTGGGCGGCCTTCCAGCACTTTGGCAACCGTCTTCACCTCAATCCCTGCCTCCCGGATACGGGCGGCCGTACCTTTTGTGGCGATGATCCGGAAACCCATTTCGGCCAGACGCCGGGCCAGCGGCACCAAGGCAGCCTTGTCCGATTCCTTGACCGAGAGGAAGACGGCACCTTCCATCGGCAGACGGACCCCCGCCCCCAACTGCGCCTTGGCGAAGGCGCGAGCGAAATTAGTGTCGAGACCCATAACCTCGCCGGTCGACTTCATCTCCGGCCCCAGAATGGTATCGACCTCGGGGAAGCGCGCGAAGGGGAAGACCGATTCCTTCACCGCGACATGCGGCCGCTCGGCATGGCCGTCCAGGTTGAAGCTCGAAAGCTTGGCGCCCGCCATGACCTGGGCACCGATCTTGGCGATCGGCACGCCCGTGGCCTTCGCGACGAAGGGCACCGTGCGGGCTGCACGGGGATTGACCTCCAGCACGTAGATCGTCTCGTCCTTGATCGCATACTGGACGTTCATCAGACCGATGACGTTCAGCGCACGAGCCATGGCGACCGTCTCGGCCTTCAATTCCTCGACAATCGCGGGCGACAGCGAATAGGGCGGCAACGAACAAGCGCTGTCACCGGAATGGATACCGGCTTCCTCGATATGCTCCATAACGCCGGCAACGAAGACCTGTTCGCCGTCTGCGATGCAATCGACATCGACTTCAATGGCATCGTTCAGATAGCGGTCGATGAGAACGGGGTTGTCGCCGGACACGCGCACCGCTTCCCGCATGTAGCGGGCAAGCTGCGTGCGATCATGCACGATCTCCATCGCGCGGCCGCCAAGCACATAGCTCGGCCGGATCACGACGGGATAGCCGATGCGCTCGGTGATCGCCTCGGCCTCGGCGGTGGACCGCGCAATACCGTTTTCCGGCTGACGCAGGCCGAGCTTATGCAGCAGTTCCTGAAAGCGCTCGCGATCCTCGGCGATGTCGATCGCATCCGCGCTGGTGCCGAGCACGGGAATGCCGGCGGCGGACAGGGCCTGGGACAGCTTCAACGGGGTCTGGCCGCCATACTGCACGATGCAGCCAAGTACCTCGCCGTTCTGCTGTTCGCGGCGAATGATGGCGATGACGTCTTCCGCCGTCAGCGGCTCGAAATAGAGTCGGTCGGAAGTATCGTAGTCGGTGCTGACGGTTTCCGGGTTGCAATTGACCATGATGGTCTCGAACCCGGCATCCTTCAGCGCATAGGCCGCGTGGACACAGCAATAGTCGAATTCGATGCCCTGGCCGATGCGGTTGGGACCGCCGCCAAGGATAATGATCTTCTTCCGCTCGGTCGGATCGCTTTCGCAAACCGGCTCACCAAAACCCGTCTCATAGGTCGAGTACATATAAGGTGTGGCGGAGGCGAATTCGGCGGCGCAGGTATCGATGCGCTTATAGACCGGCCGGACGCCAAGTTTTTCACGAGCGGCCGCGATCTCGGGCGCGCTCTGACCGCAGAGTTTTGCAAGCTGCGTGTCGGAGAAGCCCAGCGCCTTGATCCGGCGCAGACCGAGCGCGGTCTGCGGCAGGCCATGGGCGCGCAGTTCGGCTTCGGCATCAACGATGCGCTTCAGCTCGCCCAGGATCCAGGGGTCGAACTTGCAGCAGTCATGGATCTCTTCCAGGCTCAGCCCGGCGCGGATCGCCTGCGCCGCCATGATCAGACGATCGGGCTTAGGCTGGGACAAAGCCGCGCGGAAAGCGTCCGGCGTGCCGTCGCCCGGTGCCTCGATCTCATCGAGACCGGAGAAGCCGGTCTCCATGCTGCGCAGACCCTTCTGCATCGCTTCCGCGAAGGAACGGCCGATCGCCATGGCCTCGCCCACCGACTTCATGCTGGTGGAGAGCAGCGCCGGCGTGCCGGGAAACTTCTCGAAGGTGAAACGGGGAATCTTGACGACGACATAGTCGATCGTCGGCTCAAAACTCGCCGGCGTCGTGCGGGTGATGTCGTTCTTCAGCTCATCCAGCGTATAGCCCACAGCCAACTTCGCCGCGATCTTGGCGATCGGGAAGCCGGTCGCCTTGGAGGCGAGTGCGGAGGAGCGCGAGACGCGCGGATTCATTTCGATCACGACCATGCGGCCGTCAGCGGGATTGAGGCCGAACTGAACGTTGGACCCGCCGGTATCGACGCCGATCTTGCGCAGGCAGGCGATAGAGGCATCGCGCATGCGCTGGTATTCTTTGTCGGTCAGCGTCAGCGCCGGGGCGACCGTCACACTGTCGCCGGTATGGACGCCCATCGGATCGACGTTTTCGATCGAGCAGATGATGATGCAGTTGTCGGCGCTGTCGCGCACGACCTCCATCTCATATTCCTTCCAGCCGAGGACGCTTTCCTCGATCAGAACCTCGGTCGTCGGGCTGGCATCCAGACCGCCGGCCACGATCCGCTCGAACTCCGCTTTGTTATAGGCGATGCCGCCGCCGGTGCCGCCCAGCGTGAAGCTGGGGCGAATGACGGCAGGAAGGCCGACCAGCGCCAGCGCCTCGCGCGCCTCGTCCATCGTATGGGCGATGGCGCTTATCGGACTTTCGATGCCGATTTCGGTCATCGCATCGCGGAACTTCAGCCGATCCTCGGCGCGGTCGATGACATCGGCCTTGGCGCCGATCAGCTCGACACCGTGCTTGGCAAGGATGCCGGCGCGGTCCAAGGTCAGCGCCGTATTCAGCGCCGTCTGGCCGCCCATGGTCGGCAGCAGCGCATCCGGCTTTTCACGGATGATGATCCGCTCGACCATTTCGGGCGTAATAGGCTCGATATAGGTGGCGTCAGCCAGCGACGGATCGGTCATGATCGTCGCCGGGTTCGAATTGATAAGGATGACGCGATAGCCTTCCTCGCGCAGCGCCTTGCAGGCCTGGGCGCCGGAATAGTCGAATTCGCAGGCCTGACCGATGACGATGGGGCCGGCGCCGATGATCAGGATCGAACGGATGTCTGTACGTTTCGGCATGGACTTAACCCTTCGCCTTCTCGGCATCCATCATCGCGACGAAGCGATGGAACAAGTGGTGGCTGTCGCTCGGCCCGGGGCTCGCCTCGGGGTGATACTGCACGGAGAAAGCCTTTTTTCCCGGCGCGCGGATCCCTTCGTTGCTGCCATCGAAGAGGCTGATATGCGAGACCTCGACGCCGGCCGGCAAAGATGCCTCGTCAACCGCGAAGCCGTGGTTCTGGCTGGTGATTTCAACCTTGCCCGTCGCGAGATCTTTCACCGGCTGATTGGCGCCGCGATGGCCGCGATCAAGCTTATAGGTTTTCGCGCCCAGCGCCGTCGCCAGCAGCTGATGGCCGAGGCAGATGCCGAAGATCGGGATTTCGGCCGCCAGCACGCCCTGGATCGCCGGCACCGCGTATGCCGCCGTCGCCGCCGGGTCCCCGGGACCGTTGGAGAGAAAGAGGCCGTCCGGCTGATGGCGCAGAATATCTTCCGCTGTCGCGGTCGCCGGCACCACCGTCACGCGGCATCCGGCCGAGGCCAGGCTGCGCAGGATATTGCGTTTCGCGCCGTAATCGACGGCGACGACATGATGGCGCGGCGCTGTCTGACGACCCGGCGCCTCACCCCATGTCCAAACCGTCTCATCCCATTCGTAGGTCTGGGTGCAGGAAACGACTTTCGCGAGATCCATGCCTTCCAGCCCCGGCCAGGCAGCCGCCTGAGCCTGCAGGGCCGCGACATCGAAAACGCCGTTCGCGGGGTAGCAGAGCACGCCGGTCGGCGCGCCGCCGTCGCGGATGCGCATGGTCAGCGCGCGGGTATCGATACCGCCGATGCCCGGCAGGTCCTGAGCGATCAGCCAGGCGGTGAAGCTGCGGGTCGCGCGCCAGTTGCTGGGCTCGGTCACGTCGAGCGCGGTCACCAGACCAAGAGCGGCGGGCGTCGCTGCCTCGTCATCCTGGGCATTGGCGCCGACATTGCCGATATGGGGAAAGGTAAAGGTGACGATCTGCCCGGCGAAGGACGGGTCGGTCATCGTCTCCTGATAGCCGGTCAGCGCGGTGTTGAAGCAGACTTCACCGACGCGGGCGCCACCATCCGGCGTATGCGCGCCGAAACCGCGGCCCCACCACAGGCTGCCATCGGCCAGCACAAGAACGGCGGTCGCCCCTTCGGGCGCGGCGGGCGCTGTCGCAGAGTGATTGGCATCCGGCATGATCGGATTATCCTTCGCGGCTGGTTCGATAGGGCTGCCCGGCGCGGCGGCGCCCGGCATGTCGTTGAGCGTCAGGCCCGTGGCGGCCAGAATGGTGCGCCAGTGTTTCGAGGGGATCACCCCGGATTGTTTCCACTTCCGCAGCGCTTCCGAACTGACATTGGTCAGCCGCGCCGCCGCTTCGGGACCGCCAAGACGCTGTACGATATCATTGACTGCTAGGGGCATGGCGTTCACATACGGGAAGTTATTTCCCAGTTCAACGTTGAAACACCGCATGGGAAAAATCTTCCCAGCGCATGTGACGTCAGCGCGCTAAGAATTTGGTTGGAGAGCCGAGCATGAGCATTCGAGACGATATCACCGCTTCCATGAAAACCGCCATGAAGGCCGGTGACACCGCGCGGCTCTCGGCCGTGCGCCTGATCATGGCGAAGCTGAAGGATGCCGATATTGCCGCCCGCCCCAAAGGCGTCGAGCGTATTTCTGATGACGAGGTGCTTGCCATGCTGCGCGGCATGATCAAGCCGCGCCGGGAAGCCATCGACTTGTATGAGAAGGGCAATCGCCCGGAACTCGCCGCCAAGGAACAGTCCGAGATCCTGGTCATCGAAAGCTTCCTACCCCAAGCCTTGAACGAAGATGAAATGCAGGCGGCGGTGGCGGAAGCCGTGACCGAGACGGGTGCGACCGGCGTCAAGGACATGGGCCGCGTCATGGCAGCACTCAAGACCAAGCACGGTGCCGCGCTCGACATGGCGCGCATCGGCGCGATTGTGAAAACGGCCCTCGCAGGCTAACCACAGGATATGGCGCTTCCCCCCTCCTTCCTCGATGAGCTAAGGGCGCGCACGCCGCTCGCGCCGCTCATCGGTCGGCGGGTCAAGCTCACCCGCTCCAGTCGGGACTGGAAGGGCTGCTGCCCTTTCCATGGCGAGAAGTCGCCATCCTTCTACGTCTATACCGACCACTATCACTGCTTCGGCTGCGGCGTGCATGGCGATGCCATCAGCTTCGTCATGCAGACGCAGAATGCCGGCTTCATGGAAGCGGTCGAGCAACTGGCGGCGGAAGCCGGCATGGATGTGCCGCGTCCGTCGCCGGAAGCGGCGGCCGCCGAAAAGCAACGCGCCGATCTGAATGAGATTCTGGCCGCCGCCGGCCGCTTCTTCGAAGACCAGCTCGCCGGCCCCAACGGCCGCGAAGCGCGGGACTATCTCGATCGTCGTGGACTGAGTGCCGAGACCATCCGCCGCTTCGGCCTCGGCTTTTCCGGCCCCGGCCGTGGCGCGCTGGCGGCTGAATTCGCCCGCGCCGGCATCGAGATGAACCGGCTGGTGGAAGCCGGGCTGATGAAGCAGACGGAAGACGGCCGCATGGTCGATTTCTTCTTCAACCGCGTGATGTTTCCCATCCGCGATGCACGCGGACGGCCCATCAGCTTCGGCGGCCGCATCATGGGCGACGGCCAGCCGAAATATCTGAACGGGCCGGAAACCGCGCTCTTTTCCAAGCGCCGGACGCTGTACGGGCTCGATCTCGCGCGCGCCGACCTCGCCAACACGCGGCGCCAGGGTCAGCGGCAAAGCCTTCTCGTCGTGGAAGGCTATATGGATGTCATCGCCTTGTCCCAGGGCGGCTTTCCGGCCGTCGCCCCCCTGGGCACCGCCATCACGCCCGAGCAGGTCGAAGCGATCTGGCAGTATCATGATCGGCCGGTCTTCTGCTTCGACGGTGACGCCGCCGGCAGACGCGCCGGCCGAAAAGCCATCGACCTCACGCTGCCGCTGCTGACCCCGGACCATGGGCTGGGCATTGCCATTCTGCCACAGGGCGAGGACCCGGACAGCATCGTGACCAAGCGCGGGCGCCAGGGCATGGCCGATGCTTTGGCCAGGGATGATCTGACGATCGCCATCTACGAGCTGATCAAGGACGAGATTCAGCCCAGCAATGCGGATAGCTGGGCCAAGTTCCGCGACAAGCTGGACGAGGCCGCCAATGCCATCGCCCAGAAGACGATCTCCGGCACCTATTGGGGTGTCTTGAGAGACCGCTGGAAGGATGACTGGTTCACTTTTCGCTCCGGCGATCGCAAGCGAAGCCAGCAACCCTGGGCACCGAACCGCAATTTCACGCCCGGCGGCCGGCGCGGCGATTGGAAGAACACGCCCCCGCCCGTTGCGATCCCGCCCCGGCCGGTCATTCAGACGGACGTGCAGACCGCAGAGCGCGCCCGCGTGCTTTTAGCCATTCTCCTCACCCATCCGGCTCTGCTGCCGGATCTGGAGGAGCCTCTCGGCATGCTCGACCTCCCCCCTCACCTCACGCGGCTGCGTGATGCTCTGGCCGCATGGTTGGACGGCCACCCCGAGCTTGACAGAGAGGCTCTGAACGCCCATCTCCGCCGGCTCGGGTATGATGGGGATGTGTCTGTCGTGCTGGAGGCGAAGCATCTTCCGGCGAGCGCGATGCCGAACGCATCCCTGACGGAAGCGGCTTCGAGTTGGTGGCAGATATACGGCTTTATGCGACAAGCGCAGTTAGAAGAAGAGGTCGCTGCCAAGCAGCGCCAGTTCAGCCAGACCCAGGATGCCGAAACAGCCCGTCAGCTCGTCGCTTTGACTGAGGCCTTGCAGCGGCTGAGGTCCGGCGACATGGACAGCATTCAATGAGACTAGACGGAATTTTGCCTCGATATCGGGGCATGGCTAAGATGCGGACCCACGGCGAAGAGGTGTGAATGATGGCAACGAAGCCTACGACAACGGCTGAGGCACCCGCGCCGGACTCCGATACCGAAACGACCCTCGATACCCAGTCGGGCGCCGTAAAGCGCCTTATATCCAAGGGTAAAGAGCGCGGATACATCACCTTCGATGAGCTGAACGCCGTCCTTCCGCCGGAGCAGAACAGCTCCGAGCAGATCGAGGACGTGATGTCCATGCTCAGCGAGATGGGCATCCAGGTCATCGAGGGTGAGGAGAGCGAGGAAGGCGAGGCCGTCGCCGCCAAGCCGGTCGACGCCGAGGACGAGGAAGCGACCGAGCAGAGCGGCAATATCAATGCCGAGAGCGCCGGCCGTACCGACGACCCGGTGCGCATGTATCTGCGTGAGATGGGCAGCGTCGAACTGCTGTCGCGCGAGGGCGAAATCGCCATCGCCAAGCGTATCGAAGCCGGCCGCGACATGATGATCGGGGGCCTGTGCGAAAGCCCGCTGACCTTCCGCGCCATCGTCGCCTGGCATGAGGCGCTGAAGGACGGCAAGATTCTGCTGCGTGACGTCATCGACCTCGAAGCGACCCAGGGTATGGGCAATCCGCCTGCCGAGGGCGAGACCGAGGGTGAGGCCGAGGATGCGGAACCCGCGCCGCCGCCGGCCTTCGACGCGGTCGAGGAAACCGACGACGAAGAGGGTGAAGGCAGCAGCCTGTCGCTCTCCGCGCTTGAAGAGAAGCTGAAGCCCGAGACGCTCGCGACCTTCGATGAGATCGAGAATCTCTATAAGAAGTTGCAGAAGGTTCAGCACAAGCGGCTGGAATCGATCACCAGCGGCGAGGAAGTCAATCTCCGCTCGGAGAAAAGCTATTCCAAGCAGCGCGAAGAGCTGGTCGCCAAGGTGCGGCAGGTGCGCCTGCACAACAATCGCATCGAGGAACTGGTGCTGCAGTTCAAGCAGCTCAACCAGCGCCTGACGGCGCTTGAGGGCCAACTGCTGCGTCTGGCTGAATCCTGCAAAGTGCCGCGCGATGATTTTTTGAAAGAATATCGCGGCAACGAACTCGACCCGAACTGGCTGGAGCGCATCGGCACGCTGAAGGGCAAGGGCTGGCAGCTTTTCATCCTGAAGCATACCGAGGGCATTATCGATTTGCGCGCCCAGATCGGTGGCATCGCGAATGACGCGAGCCTGCCGATCGAGGAATTCCGCCGCGTCTACATGACGGTCAGCCGTGGCGAGCGTGACAGCGCGCGCGCCAAGAAGGAAATGATCGAGGCGAACCTGCGCCTGGTGATTTCGATCGCGAAGAAATACACCAATCGCGGCCTGCAGTTCCTGGACCTTATCCAGGAAGGCAATATCGGCCTCATGAAGGCGGTCGATAAGTTCGAATACCGCCGTGGCTACAAGTTCAGCACCTATGCGACCTGGTGGATCCGTCAGGCGATCACGCGCTCGATCGCCGATCAGGCCCGCACCATTCGTATTCCGGTGCATATGATCGAGACGATCAACAAGCTCGTCCGCACCTCGCGCCAGATGCTACATGAGATCGGGCGTGAGCCGGCCCCCGAGGAGCTGGCCGAGAAGCTCGGCATGCCGCTGGAGAAGGTGCGCAAGGTTCTCAAGATCGCGAAGGAACCGATCAGTCTTGAGACGCCGATCGGCGACGAGGAAGACAGCCATCTCGGCGACTTCATCGAGGACAAGAACGCGGTCATCCCGTTGGATGCCGCGATCCAGGCCAATCTGCGCGAAGCTACGACAAGGGTTCTGTCCAGCCTCACCCCGCGTGAAGAACGCGTGCTGCGCATGCGTTTCGGCATCGGCATGAACACCGATCACACGCTGGAGGAAGTCGGCCAGCAGTTCAACGTGACGCGCGAGCGTATTCGGCAGATCGAGGCGAAGGCGCTGCGCAAGTTGAAGCATCCGAGCCGTAGCCGTAAGCTTCGTAGCTTCTTGGACGACTGATGGTACTGGGCGGGATGTTAGGCAAGGTGCGTGGAAACGGACCGAGGGAGAGTGATGCCGTAACGCGCGTGGGCGTGACGGTGACCTTCCTCAGAATGACGGAACGCCCGACATCACCTGCGCCCAAGCTGCCGGACAATGCCACCGTTCGGCAGCTTCGTGCGCCCAGCAACGAGGCTTACCGCGATCTGCAGACCAAGGTCGGCCATCCTTATCTTTGGTGGCTGCGCCGGATGATGTCGGATGCGGAACTCGCCAGCATCCTGCGCAACCCGCAGCTCGCGATCAACGTGCTCTATATCGATGACGAACCGGCCGGTTTCTACGAGCTGGATGCAGGGCATTGGCCCTTCATCAATCTCAACTATTTCGGCCTCATGCCGCATGCCGTGGGGCATGGCCTCGGCAGTGCCTTTCTGCGTCATGCCATCGACAATGCCTGGTCCGGTCCCATCCGCGGCATGACGGTCAATACCTGCACGGCCGATCATCCGCGTGCGCTGCCGGCCTATGAGCGCGCCGGTTTCGTCCGCAGCCGCGCCATCAAGGAAGTCTGGTCGATCCCCGATCGCCTCGGCTTCACCATTCCCGATCACCTCAAGGTCTGAATCTGCCCATGGCCGTCACTTGGTTCGTGCCTGGCAATTATCCGCCGACGACCGGAGCGATTGTCTACGACACCAAAATCGGGGCAGAGCTTTCAGCCCAAGGCCATGCGGTGTCATTCGTCCCGATCGAAGGTCAGCATACCTGGCCGGACGATCCAGCGCGGCAGAGTGCCGCGGACTGCCTGAAAGCCGCCAGCGCCACCGGCGACCGTCTCGTCATCGACGGTTTCTGCCTCTACGCCTTCGCGGATCTGGCAGCGGAACTGCAGGCCGCCGAGGCCATCGGCATGATCCATCACCCGATGTCCTTCGAGCCGCATCTTAGCCCCGAGCAGCGCGCATTCTATGCCGCGACGGAGGCAAGCCTGCTGCCTCTCCTGGCGCGTATTGCGGTGCCGAGCGACGCGGTCGCGGGACAGCTGGCGACACTGCCCGGGCTGCCTGCGGCACAAGTGACCGTCATCACCCCGGGACTGCCTTTGGCGGAGCGCAGCCGTGGTTCAGAGGGCGCTGGCTGCCATCTACTGGCCATTGCCACCCTGATACCCCGCAAAGGCTACGAGACCGTGCTGAAGGCCTTACAGCCGCTGCAGGATCTCGACTGGCACCTGACCATTTGCGGCGATCAGACGATTGATCCAGCCCATACCGCCGCGCTCCAAGCCTTGGCCCAAGCTCCGGGCCTTGCGGGCCGCGTGACCTTCACCGGCCCCTGCGCGCCCGCAGCCTTTGAAGCGCTTTGGCAAAGCGCGGATATCTTCGTCTCCGGCAGCAGCTACGAAGGTTATGGCATGGCCGTCGCGGAAGCCGTCCGTCGCGGCCTTCCGCTGGCGATCACGAAAGGGGCTGCCACGCCCGACGTCATTCCGGATGGCGGCAGCATTATCGCCGAGCCCGGCGATACCGTACAGCTATCCAAGGGTCTACGCCGACTGATCTTTGATCGCGCAGCGCGACAGCACTTGAGCGATGCCGCCTGGGCTGCCGGGCGCGAATTGCCGAGCTGGGCCGATCAGGCCGGGCTTTTCGCCAAACTTCTGGATCGCTGATCTATCCCCAACAGCACCGTCTGCGGCATCTGGATGATTGCGCAATCACAGACCGCTGAAACAAGATTGGCCGACCGGTAACAAGACCGGCCGGCCAATCTGTCGTCTCAGGAAGACCGATTATTCGCTATCGGTTTCCGGCATCGCGGTCTCAGCGGCTTCATCCATCGGGGTTTCGACGGCGGCCATCGGCATCACGTCCTTCGGCTTGCGCGGCCGGCGGATCTTCTTCTCGACAACCGGCGGCAGCACCGGCGTTTCGACAACCGGTGTCGCGACCGCGGCCGGACGACGGCCACGGGTAGCCTTCACAACCGGCGTCTTGACCTTGCGGGTGGTCGCCGGCTTACGCACGATGGGCTTGCGCGTGGTGGTCGTCGCCTTGCGGGCAGCCACCGGCGTGCGGGTCGCGGCCGCAGCCTTGCGACCGGTCGTCGCGACCTTGCGGGTTGCGACAGTTTTGCGGGCAGTTGTCGCGGTCTTGCGAGCCGGCGTTGCCTTCGCAGCCGGCACACGCTTCGCCGGAGCGGCGGTCTTGCGTGCAGTCACAGCCTTCGTCGCGCGGGCGGGCGTCTTCACCGTCTTGGCGGCAGCCTTCGTCGCGCGGACGGGCGTCTTTGCCGTCTTCGCGGCAACCTTCGTCGCGCGAACCGGCGTCTTCGCCGTCTTGGCAGCAACCTTCGTCGCGCGAACTGGCGTCTTCACCGTCTTCGCGGCAACCTTCGTCGCACGAACCGGCGTCTTCACCGTCTTCGCAGCAACCTTCGTCGCACGAACCGGCGTCTTCACCGTCTTCGCGGCAGCCTTCGTCGCACGAACCGGCGCCTTCACCGTCTTCGCGGCAGCCTTCGTCGCACGAACCGGCGCCTTCACCGTCTTCGCGGCTTTGACCGCACGCGTCGTCTTGGCGGCAACCGGCTTGGCGGCTGCGGTCTTGCGAGCAACCGTCGCCTTGGCAGCGACAGCGCGCTTCACGGGCGCCCGGCGAGCCGGTGCGCGAACGGCGAGCGCCTGGCTACGCGGGGCAGAACCCGTCTCGCCCTGTTTGTCATTACTCAATGTCATTCTCCTTGTGTCTCATGTTGGTTCGGATTCGTCGGAGAGAGCAAAGGCTCCATCCGTCACTCGTTTCTTCAGAAATGGCGCGCGCTGCTCTGGCACTAGCCATGGCTTGTTGTTCCACGTCCCACCGCGGCGAAGATGACAGCCTGGAATACATCGACACTGGCCAGGACTGATGAAGCGCTTCGCGCACCATGAATATCCCGCCGATGCGTTACCACCTGATAGCTCAGTCCCCCTCAACCTGCCGACTAGCACGCCCCATTTGCGACTCGCGATTCAGTACGGCATTTTCGCTATCTCAAGTCTTGAATCTAACTGTCAAGAAAAAGCCGACCAAACTATCTGCAAATTTACAATTTATTTCGTAACGGCAGTGGCCGACGGCAAAGGAACGCCAAGCAAGACGGGTCAACCAAACAGGCGGCCCTACCAATTTCTCTAGATATTATAAGAAGATTTCGCGCCCCATGCTTCGTGAAACCAATCAAAAGATGCGCCGCGCCCCATCTCGCAGCGCCGCCACCCCGCAGGTCTGCCATTCGCTGCCCATGCAGGTCCGCAAGCGCGCCAAGAACGCGCGTTCAATCTGTCATACGGTCTTAAACCGATTCGGATGCGGCGCCGATCATCTTGAGATGCTATGCTGTCGGCCGGAGCTGCGTATGCGCCGCAGCCGATTTCGCCAATTGAATTATTCATACCTTAAGTGTTCTTGCCATGGCCGATCTGTTCTTCCACGCGCTTCCGGCTTCGCATGCGATCATGCCGGACGGCCCATGTCGGGCCAATAAGACGGAGAATGAGTCAGCAGCATGACGAATCCCTCTGCCTCTCCTCCGCATGTTTCGCGCATCGCGCTTGAGGACAAATTTCCCGGCCATCTTCCGCCGCTGGTCGAAGCCGATCGTGCACAGGCGATCATGGACCTTGAAGCATCGAATTACTTTGCGCCACGCGGAGCAGGGCCCGGACCTTTTGTTCTTGCGCTTTCGCTCCGTGACGGTCGCCTTCTTTTCGACATTCGTGACGAGGCCGGCAACCCTGTGACCTTGATCGGACTTGCACTTGGTCCGTTCCGGCGCCTTATCAAGGACTATGGGCTTTTGCTCGACAGCTACGCGACAGCCGTTCAGGACGGGCGGGAGGCAAGCATTCAGGCGATCGATATGGGACGGCGAGGCCTGCATAACGAGGGTGCCAGCCTGGTCGCCGCTCGCCTGGCCAGCAAGGTCGCAATCGACCATGACACGGCGCGACGTCTTTTCACGCTCGTCGCAGTGTTGCATCACCGCGTTACCGGTCCACCAACGCAAAGTCATACCCCATGAAGATCGACGGCATTTCCTATCGCAGCATCTGGTTGGATGAAGACGGCTGGGCTGTCCGCATCATCGACCAGACGAAACTTCCCTGGTCGCTCGACGTCCTGCGCATCGCAACGGTGGACGAGATGGCGGAGGCCATCCGTACCATGCGCGTGCGCGGTGCGCCGCTGATCGGTGCTTCCGCCGCATACGGCCTCTGCCTCGCGCTCCGCGTCGATGCATCGAGCGATGCGATGGAGCGTGACGCCGCCATGCTCGCCGCCACACGACCGACCGCCGTCAATCTGAAATGGGCGATCGACCGCATGCTGGAACGGCTGCGCAACACCCGCGCGGAAGAACGCGTTGCCGTCGCCTATCAGGAAGCGGCGGCGATCGCGGATGAGGACGTCGCACAGAACGAAGCCATCGGTCGTTATGGCCTGGAGCTTATTCGTGCCGCGCAAAAACCCGGCAAGCGCGTCAATGTTTTGACGCATTGCAATGCCGGCTGGATCGCGACGGTCGATTGGGGCACTGCGCTGGCGCCAATCTACATGGCGCATAATGACGGTATCGACGTGCATGTATGGGTCGATGAAACCCGCCCGCGCAACCAGGGCGCATCGCTGACCGCCTGGGAACTCGGCAGCCACGGCGTGCCGCATACGGTGATCGCCGACAATGCCGGCGGCCATCTAATGCAGCATGGCGAGGTCGATCTCGTGATCGTCGGCACCGACCGCGTAACCCGCGGCGGCGACGTCGCCAACAAGATCGGCACCTATCTCAAGGCTCTGGCGGCGCATGACAATGCCGTTCCCTTCTGGGTGGCATTGCCGTCGACCACCATCGACTGGACCATCACCGATGGCGTGAAGGATATCCCCATCGAGGAGCGCTCGTCCGCCGAGGTCACCTTGATGACGGGTCAAACAGCCGATGGCAGCCTAGCCACTATTCAGGTGACGCCACCGGGCAGCGGCGCCGCCAATCCCGCTTTCGACGTCACCCCGGCCCGGCTGGTGACCGGCATGATCACCGAACGCGGACGCTGCGCGGCCAGCCCGGAAGGGTTGCTCTCGCTCTTTCCCGAACGGGCATAAGGCTTGCGCAGGCATGAAGAACGCGGCTTTCGGTCTTATCCTCTCTGCCGTCGCTCTGACGGCCTGCGGTCACACGCCGACAACGGTGGCCCTGAAGGGCGGCTGGGTCTCACCGCCTTCAGCCTCCACCTGCGTCGCTCAGGCGGATGACGGGCAGGAACCGCCCTTCATCCGCAATTGCTTCGGCAATTTCGACCGCGCCTCGGCCATCGCCATCGCCTATGCCGAATGGCGGGCCTGGGGCCAGGTCGTCTACGACGCCGACCCGAAGGATGAAGGTCCGGTCGATCCCAATACCAAAGCAGAGCGCCAGCCCGGCTTCTGGCAACGCGTCGGGCTCTATTGGTGGCTCGGCATGAATGAAAGCAACCCGACCAGCGCCTGGACCGGTCAGCATGATGCGTCCGGCGTCGTCTTCTCGCCCGATGTCGATGGCAGCTTCGCCTGGTCCGCCGCTTTCATCTCTTTCGTGATGCGCATGGCAGGCGCCGGTCCGTCATTCCCTTACGCGGAATCACACAGCGTCTATATCAATGCGGCGGTCGAAGAGAGCCTCAATCAATCGGGCCAGTATGCAATCCAGGCGGAAGCCCCGAATGCCTATGCGCCTGTCGTGGGGGATCTTATTTGCTTCGGCCGCAATGGCGCCGCAGCCTTGACCTATGCGCAATTGCCGGCCGGCCGCTACACTAGCCATTGCGGCATCGTCGTCGCGAAAGCCCCTGACCAGATCAGCATCATCGGCGGCAATGTCGAAGATGCCGTCGCACTCACGCATGTCCCCGTCACCGACCAGGGGCTGCTGGCCGAGCCGGACGGCACCGTGCTCGACACGCGCTATCCCTGGCTGCTCGTCATCCGCATCGCCTATAATCAATAGAAGACAAGGCAGCCCGAGCCTGCCGCCTTGTCGTCTCTCTCAGATGGGCTTGCCTTCGCTGCTCGCCCAGCGCGCCATCATCGCATTGCTGGGCCGTGTTTTGTCGGCAACCTTGCGCGCCGTCTCAACACCCGCCACCGGCAAACCAGCCGGGTCAAGCAGGCCCGTCTGTACCAGCACGGTCGCCTGATCCCAGTAGATATGCTCATGCACCAGCTTGTCGCCCTGGAACTGCACGATGGCGACCGCCGGAATATCGATCTGCTTGCCCGTCGGCGCGACACCCGGCAGCAGCCAGTCGATCTCCGTCGTATGGGTAAAATGCATGATGAATTCGTCGACGATGCGATCCTCCCCGACCGTCCGGCTGATCGATGTCAGACGAAAGTCGGGCGGATTGCCGCTGATGAAGTGATATTTATAGAAACGCTTGAGCTGATCATGGCCGACGCCGCCAGTCATGGTCGGGATGTGATTGACATAGGGTTCGGCGACCATCGTCGCCATGGTGGCGTCGACATCGCGCGTCGCGAATTCGTGACGGCAATGCTCTTCCCATAAGGCGACCAGATCGGGCTTGGTCATCCGCTTCCTCCCTCGGCTCGCTTCTTAGCGTTGATGCCAGGGCAGGCCCTCGGCCTTCCAGCCGCTGACCTGGCCACGATGGCCCTGCCCGTCAGGCGGCCCCTCGAAACCGTCGGCCACGTTATAGACGCGGGTGAAGCCGGCCGCCTGAGCCGCCTGGGCAGCCGCCAAGCTACGAGCCCCGCTGCGGCACAGGAAGTAGATCGGCGTCTCTGACACCATCCCAGCCTCGCGCAGATGCTCCACGAAGCCGCCATTGCGCTGCATGGTCGGATAGACCTGCCAGGGGATCAGCACCACCTCGCGCCCGAGGCTCTGCAGATCGGGGATACCGACGAAATTCCACTCGGCGTCGGTGCGCACGTCGCAAAGCTGGGCCTGGGGATCGGCCTGCAAAGCCTCCCATACCTTGCCGGGTTCGATATCTTCGATCATGTGTGTCCTCGATCGGTTGAACGGCCTTCAGAAGGCCGCTTGTGCCATCGATTGGCAAGGGTCGGAGACCAGCGAATGATGGCAGGCATTGCGGATGGGCTTATCGGCGCTATCGGCCATACGCCGCTGATCCGGCTGCGTCGCGCGTCTGAAGCCACCGGCTGTACGATCCTGGGCAAGGCCGAGTTCATGAATCCGGGCGGCTCGGTCAAGGATCGCGCCGGGCTTGCCATCATCACCGACGCCGAAAATCGTGGGCTGCTACAGCCGGGTGGCACCGTCGTGGAGGGCACGGCGGGCAATACCGGCATCGGCATCACGCTGGTCGCCAATGCGCGCGGCTATCGCGCCGTCATCGTCATGCCGGAGACGCAGAGCCAGGAGAAGATCGATTTCCTGCGCATGATCGGCGCCGATCTGCGCCTGGTGCCGGCAGCACCTTTCCGTGATCCTGGAAATTACGTCCATGTCTCCCGCCGCCTCGCGGAAGAGCTCGGTGCTGTCTATGCCAATCAATTTGACAATCTCGCCAACCGGGCCGGCCATGCCGCGACGACAGGGGCCGAGATTTGGGCGCAGACCGCAGGCCGCGTCGATGCCTTCACCTGCGCCTGCGGCACCGGCGGCACTTTGGCCGGTGTCTCTGACGCGCTGAAGGCCAAGAACCCCGCCATTCGCATCCTGCTCGCAGACCCCGAAGGAAGCGGTCTCTATGGCTGGGTAAAGTCGAATGACCTTTCAATCAGCGGCAGTTCGGTGACGGAGGGCATCGGCCAATCCCGCGTACCGGGCAATCTGCAGGGCGCCGCCATCGACGATGCCCTGCGCATCCCGGACGTGGAAGCGCTCGAACAGGTCTTCGACCTTCTGCAGCATGAGGGACTTTCGGTCGGCGGCTCGGCCGGCATCAATGTCGCTGCCGCCATCCGCGTTGCGCTTGACCTCGGCCCCGGGCATACCATCGTCACGATCCTGTGCGACGGCGGCAGCCGCTATCAATCGAAGCTCTTCAATCCCACCTTCCTCAAGAGCAAGGGCCTGCCGACGCCTCCCTGGCTTGGCACCTCGCCTCGCCTGGATGATTGATCTGGCGCCGAAACCTGCTCCCGACAGCCGGATAAACTGAATGCCTGACGCGACACCTGTGAACGAGGCGAAGCCTGCGGCCGGATCAACCGAAGCCTCCGCGCGCAAGCAGCGTGGCGAGCTTGGTCGCGCGCTCGGCATCGTGGTCAGCGATCCGCATCTGCACGATCCGAAGACGCGGGAAATGCCTTTGCCGCGGCATTGGAATACCGTGTTCCTCGGCATCCTGACCGTCATCGCCGTGCTCGGCTGTCTTTATGTGGCACGCGACATCGTGCTGCCGGTGGTCTTGGCGATGGTGCTGAAACTGCTGTTTCAACCGCTCGTCAAATTGTTGGAACGCATCCGCATTCCGAAGGCGATCGGCGCGCTCGTCTGCATCATTCTGTTGCTCGGCGTCTTCGTCGGTCTCGGCGCGCTGCTCTCCAGCCCGGCCTCGCGCTGGGCCGCGCAACTGCCGCAGGCCTGGCCGATATTGCAAGAACGTTTCGCTGTTCTGCGGCCGACCGTGGCAAAGCTGGATCATCTGCTGTCGGGCATGGGTGTGCATTTCGGCAACGCGGATTCCTTGCTCTCCCATCCTGTCGGCATGGTGACGGCGGTCTTCAGCGGCACCGGCACCATCGCCTCCAACCTGCTCGAAACGCTTCTTGTTCTTTTTTATCTTCTTGTCTTCGGTGAAACATTTTTGCGCCGCCTTGTGGAAGTTCTGCCGCGCTTCGATGACAAACGCGAAGCGGTTGAGATCTCCATGCATATGGAGCGCGACCTTTCCGCCTATCTGCTGACCATCACCATCATCAACGCAGTCGTCGGTTGCGCCACCGGCTTGGTGATGTGGATCTGCGGCGTGCCCGGTCCCGTCCTTTGGGGCGTCGTCGCCTTCTGCCTCAACTTCGTGCCGATCCTTGGCCCCTTCGTCGGTATCCTCGTCTTTCTCGCGGTCGGCATCGTCACGGCGGGACTGGCCTGGATCGCGATCCTGCCCGCCTGCCTCTATTTCAGCATCCATGTCGCGGAAGGCGAGATCATCACGCCGATGCTGCTCGCCAGCCGTTTCACCATCAATCCGGTTGCCGTCATGCTGTCCCTTATCTTCTGGTATTGGATGTGGGGTGTAGCTGGCGCCATCCTGGCGGTGCCGATGCTCGCCATTCTGAAAATCATCTGTGACCGGCTGCGCCCTTTCCGTGCCTTCGGCCATCTCCTCGAAGGCTGAACCAAGCATGACAACCGAGACGAAGTTCGACGCCATCATCATCGGTGCCGGTGCCGCCGGACTGATGGCCGCCATGACCGCCGGCCAAAGCGGCAAGCGCGTGCTCCTGCTCGACCATAATGCCGAGCCCGGCGCCAAGATCCTCATCTCCGGCGGCGGGCGCAGCAACTTCACGAACCGGGAGGCGCCGGCCAACCGCTTCATCTCCGGCAATCCGCATTTCGCGAAATCGGCGCTCAGCCGCTACAAGCCGGCTGACTTCATCGCCCTCGTCGATCGCCACGGTATCGCCTGGCACGAAAAGACGCTTGGTCAGTTGTTCTGTGACGGGTCAGCGCAGCAGATCGTCACCATGCTGATGAAGGGATGCCGGGACGGTGGCGTGACCTTTCGCTTCGGCACCGGCATCGCGGCAGTGACGCGCCAGAGCCTGTTTCACGTGAAGACCGAGAGTGGAGAGCTTTTCAAGGCACCCAACCTCGTCATCGCGACCGGCGGATTGTCCATCCCGAAACTCGGCGCCACAGGTTTCGCTTATCGCATCGCCGAGCAATTCGACCTGCCCATGGTCAAGCCGGAACCGGCGCTGGTGCCGCTGACCTTCGATGCGCCTGATCTGCCGCTCATGCGTGGCCTGTCCGGCACGCCATGCGAGGTGGTGGCGACGGCAGGCAAAGCGCGCTTCCGGGAAGCGATGCTGTTCACCCATCGTGGCCTGTCCGGCCCTGCCATCCTGCAGATCTCCAGCTATCTGCGACCCGGTGACAGTTTCACGGTCGATCTGCTGCCCGGGGCCAATGCGCGGGAGGCGCTGCTGGCGACGAAGCGCACGCGGCCTCGAATCGCTCTGCGCACGGCTCTCGCCGAGCATCTGCCACAGCGCCTGGCGCATGCACTGGCCCCCGAGGAGCAGGCGCCGCCGATCGGGGAGACAAGCGACAAGGTTCTGTCGGCACTGGCCGAACGGGTCCAACAATGGCGGCTGACGCCTGAGGGCACGGAGGGCTTCGCCAAGGCCGAGGTGACGCGCGGCGGCATCGATACCGCAGCACTCTCATCCCAGACCATGGAAGCGAAGGACGTGCCTGGCCTCCATTTCATCGGGGAGGCCGTGGACGTCACCGGCTGGCTGGGCGGCTATAATTTTCAATGGGCCTGGGCCAGCGGTTTCGCGGCCGGGCAGTCTGTCTGAGGCGATATCGCCTCAGGTCAACCGGGATCTCCGCCCTGGGGCGAACCCCGGGGCGGAGACGGTCATCACTTCGAGAAGGAACCCTCGAAGGCGAAATCGGTGATCGGCTTGCGCGGGCTCGGCGCTTCGCGCTTCGCCAGGCCCTCGGGCAGGATCGACTTGTCGCCCTGACGGCCGATGGCGACTGCCGCCTCAACACGAACGCCTTCGGGGAAGTTGAGTTCGGCGAAAGCGCGCGGGATGTCGAAACCGACCATGGCATGGGCGTGCCAGCCGAGCTTGGAGCCCTGCAGCGCCAGCGCATTCCAGGCCGCACCGGCATCGAAGGAATGGCTGTGCGACGGAATGGCCTTCTCGGCGCCCGGCGGCAGCATGGTGGTGTGCGACGCGATGATGACGATGGCGCCGGCACGCTTCGCCCAGGACTGATTGAACTCGTTCAACAGGCCAAGGAGCTTCTCCCAGTTGGGGGAGCTGCGGCGGGCATAGATGAACACCCAGGGCTGAGAATTGTAGGAAGACGGCGCCCAGCGGGCGGCTTCGAACATCGAAAACAGATCCGCTTCGGAAATTTCTTCCTCGGTGAAGGCGCGCGGCGACCAGCGCTCCAGGAAAATCGGCTCGATCTCATGATCGGCGTCACGGAAATTGGCGTTTTTCGTCATGCTTGGTCCTTTTGGTGCGAGCGGCGCTCAATGCTTCGCGGGTGCGTTACGCAAGGCTTCAGCCTCAGCGTAAAACTTCTTCTCCCATTCATTATGATTATCCGCCCCTTCCTTGATGAAGGGCGTGAAGATTGCGATGCGCAGCAGGGCCGCGCTGATCAGATTGGCCGGAAAGCGCAGCGGCTTGTTGAAATCGACAAACAGCACGACGCGCGTCTCATCCGAATGGTTCCACGCCTCATGCTCAAAGGCATCGTCGAAAATCAGCGCCCGGCCTTCCTGCCAATTGCAGATCTGTTGATCGACGCGGATCGCGATCTTGTCGGGGTGGTTCGGAACCTTGAGGCCGAGATGGAAGCGCAGCACGCCATTATAGGGGCCGCGATGGGCCGGCAGATGCTTTCCCGGCTCGAAGATGGAGAACATGGCCGTCTGCAGACCGGGGATCTTCTGCACGATGCGCCAGGTATCCGGGCAAAGTGCGGTATTATTCGCCGAGGTCAGGCCATAGCCGGTGAGGAAGAAGGTCTTCCAGCCGTTATCGGTGCTGATGGTGGAAACGTCGGTCGAGATATCGTGGAAGCTGGGCAATTCTTCCTTGCGGAGCAGAAGCCGGTCAAGCTCGACCCGGATCAGGTGCCAGTCTTTTTCGATCTCGGCCGCCCAAGGGAAGGTCTCATTGTCATAGACCGGCGGATTGCCAAGCTTGGCGCAGCTGAGATTGAGCTTTTCGACCCAGGAGACCACCTTCATCACGACCCGTGTGGTCAGGCTCGGCCGACCCATCGGTTTGATGCCGACCGTTCCGAAGTTCTGCTGCGCTTCCTGCGCATCAGCCGGCGCGACAGCGCCATGCTGGTTGTTTGTGATTGTATTCATCGCTGATCTCCGCAGGCTAGGCAGCCAATCCCATCCGCCGTGCTGTGTGATACGACAGTGACAATGGGTTTGGCGAGGCTTTGCCTCGCCGAACCCCTATGCGACCCGTGGTGACAGACGCCAAGGGAGACCAGATTT
Source organism: Acidisoma cellulosilyticum (assembly GCF_020621385.1). Classification (GTDB taxonomy): domain Bacteria; phylum Pseudomonadota; class Alphaproteobacteria; order Acetobacterales; family Acetobacteraceae; genus Acidisoma; species Acidisoma cellulosilyticum. Next base: position 177,593 of record NZ_JAESVA010000003.1, read on the forward strand.
TCGAAGATCGGCGGTTAAAGACCATTCACGAATGCGTGCAATCGGTCCGGCCTCCCGACAAAAGCGGCAACGCCTGTGACGGGCCGCTATTCAAAAGCCAGTTAAATCTTCCGTCTGAGCGCGATGTCGCAGAACATTTGCGGAGCGAGAGCAAAGCCCACGACGCTCCAGCCTTGTTCAACCACGAGTTGGTTCACGACATGCACGACCCCGTAGCTGCTATGAGCCAAATGGTCGTACATGATATAGTCGTTGAATATGATCGTGCCGTCCCGCTTGATTTTCGCTAAGGCCGCCTCAGCGTCCTTTCGAGCATTTTCGTAATCATGCCCGGCATCGACATAGATCATGTCGAAGCTTTCGTCCGCCTGCCGCCAAAGGGATTCGGCGCTTTCACCGGATTCAAGACGAATCAGATCGCCGCGATCCCGGAAGCGCTCCTCAAAAAATTGCGCCTGGGTCAGGCCGCCAAATACCTCGGCCGCAGGTCGTCCCCACACCGTCTGATGTTCGTGGAGTTGCCAAAGATCCATGGCGACGAAGGTTCTCGGCTTGAGTGTGTCGATTAGAAACTCTGAAAAATCACCCAAAGCGACGCCGACTTCGGCAATGACCCCATCAACCGGGATGCCGAGTCCTTTGATCATGGCCTGGCGATTGGCAAATAATTTCGCACCTTCAACATGGCGCTGATCGAGCTGGTGCGGTGCCGGTAGAATGCTGGTTGATGCGTCCAAGACAGCAGCCCTCATCATGTCGCGAAACCAATCAGTCTTACGCCACGCTAGAGTGTTTCCTCGTCGCTTACGCTCACAGAGGCCGCTCTAGATTATTGTTTTTGCGAGCATCTTAGCCCGGACAGATGATTCCATCTGACCGGGATCCGATCTAGCCAATCACCGTAAGCTGACCATACCTTCGGTGCTAGAGTCTGTCAGGTCTTAATATATATTTGGTCATCCGCGCACTTGTTGCGCGGACCTACCCGCCACGGCGCCCAGAGGGCCGCTTGCCTGCACGCCAGGGTAGATGCGCGGGCCGATACCCGCGCATGACAGATTTGGGGGACGTTTCCAACTAAATCTGACGGGCTCTAAGAGCAGCCGCTGGTGGAGCCGCAAGTCACGCATTTCAGGCAGGTGCCGTTCCGCACCATGGTGAAATTGCCGCATTCGGGGCAGCTGTCGCCCTCATAGCCCTTCACCTTGGCTTCCCGCATCCTGGCGGCACGGTCATCGCCCGGTGTCACCGCTTCCGCCATCATCGCCGGACGCAAGCTGGTGGATGCCGCAACACCGGCGGAGGCCGCGGGCGGCACGCCGATGGTGCCGCGCACGAAGCCCTTGCTGACGCCACGCTGAATATCGGCCAGCATGGAGCGCGCCTGCTCGGCCGTCGCATCGCCGTTACGCGGCAGATTTCCTTCCGCCGCGCCATTGCCGATGGTGTCCGGCATCAGATCGGACGGATCGACATGCGCGAGGTCGTTCCGCGCGATGTAGGAAATCGCCAATTCGCGGAAGATGTAATCGATGATCGAGGTCGCCATGCGGATGGCCTCGTTGCCCTGCACCATGCCCGCCGGCTCGAAACGGGTGAAGGTGAAGGCCTCCACGAATTCCTCCAGCGGCACGCCGTATTGCAGGCCGATGGAGATCGCGATGGCGAAGTTGTTCATCAGCGACCGGAAGGCGGAGCCTTCCTTGTGCATGTCGATGAAGACCTCGGCCAGGCTGCCGTCTTCGTATTCGCCGGTGCGGAGATAGACCTTGTGTCCACCGACGGTCGCCTTCTGCGTATAGCCCTTGCGGCGATCCGGCAGACGACGACGTTCGGCACGCTGGATCACGCGCTCGACGATCCGCTCGGCCATGGCCACGGCCTGCACAGTCGGCGGTGCTGCGATCAGCTCCTCCGCCTCGTCCTCATCCTCGATCAGCTGCGAGGACAGCGGCTGGCTGAGCTTGGACCCGTCCCGATACAGCGCATTGGCCTTCAGACCCAGGCGCCAGGACAGCATATAGGCTTGCTCGCAATCCTCGACCGAGGCCGAGTTCGGCATATTGATGGTCTTGGAAATGGCGCCCGAGATGAAGGGCTGGGACGCCGCCATCATGCGGATATGGCTCTCGGCGGAGAGGAAGCGCACGCCGATCCGGCCGCAGGGATTGGCGCAGTCGAAGACCGGCAGATGGGCCGGGTTCAGTTCCGGCGCGCCTTCCAGCGTCATCGCACCGCAGACATAGGTGTTGGCGGCCTCGACCTGCGCGCGGGTGAAACCGAGCGCGGCCAGAAGGTCGAAGCCCGGCGCTTCGATTTGCGCCGTAGTGAAGCCGAGCTTGCCGGTCAGCAGTTCCTCGCCCAGCGTCCATTTATTGAAGACGAATTTGATGTCGAAGGCGCTGAGCAGCGCGGGCTCGACCTTGGCGATGTCATCCTTGCCGAAGCCAAGGGCGGTGAGGCTTTCGGCATTGATCGCCGGCGCACCGACCAGCGTCGCATGTCCCACGGCGTAACGGATGATGCGGTCGCTCTGTGCCGCGTCATAGCCGAGTGTCTTCAGCGCGTCGGGCACGACGCGGTTGATGATCTTGAAATAGCCGCCGCCGGCCAGCTTCTTGAACTTCACCAAAGCGAAGTCCGGCTCGATGCCCGTGGTGTCGCAATCCATGACAAGACCGATGGTGCCGGTGGGGGCGACCACACTGACCTGAGCATTGCGGTAGCCGTTCTTTTCGCCCAAGGCCAAAGCCTCATGCCAGACATCGGCGACCGCGCCGGCCAGGCCGTTGTCCGGGCAATCTTCGCGCATGAAGGGCACCGGGAACACCGAGAGACCTTCATAACCCTTGGTCTCGCCCATCGCCGCGCGGCGATGATTGCGGATAACGCGCAGCATGCTGTCGCGGTTCGCCTCATGTTCGGGGAAAGGCCCAAGCTCACCCGCCATTTCGGCGGAGGTGCGATAAGCGACACCCGTCATCACCGCGCTGGCGGCGGCGCAGATGGCGCGGCCTTCGTCGCTGTCATAGGGAATGCCGTCAGCCATCAGCAACCCGCCGAGATTGGCATAGCCCAGGCCCAGCGTGCGGTAGTCGTAGGAAAGACGCGCGATTTCCTTGGACGGGAACTGCGCCATGAGAACGGAAATTTCGAGCACGACCGTCCAGATGCGGACGCAATGCGTGTAGAGCGCGGTATCGAAGCTGCCATCCTCGCGGCGGAAGGTCAGCAGGTTGAGGGACGCCAGGTTGCAGGCCGTGTCATCCAGGAACATATATTCCGAGCAGGGGTTGGACGCGTTGATACGTCCACCGGCCGGGCAGGTATGCCATTCGTTGATCGTGGTATCGAACTGCAATCCCGGATCGGCGGAGGCCCAGGCGGCATAGCCGATCTTGTCCCACAGCGCGCGCGCGCGCAGCGTCTTGTGCAGCTTGCCGTCCGTGCGGCGGATCAGGTTCCATTCGCCGTCATCCAGCACGCGCTGCAGGAAGTCGTTGGTCAGGCGGACTGAGTTGTTGGAGTTCTGACCGGCAACGGTGAGATAGGCATCGCTGTCCCAATCCGTGTCATAGGTCTTGAAGCTGAAATCCTCGGCGCCGTTGCGGGCAGCATCGATCGCGCGGCGGATGTAGTTTTCCGGGATCGCGCAATCCTTGGCCTTGCGCACGGCGGCCTTCAGCGCGCTGTTCTTCGCGACGTCATAGGCAGCGTCCCCCAGATCGGGCGCAGCTTCGCGGCAGGCGCGGACCACGCCGTCCAGCTGACGCTTCGTCATCTTGGAACCGGAGACGAGGGCCGCGACCTTCTGCTCCTCGATCACCTTCCAGTCGATGAAGGCTTCGATATCGGGATGGTCGACATCGACCGTCACCATCTTGGCGGCGCGACGCGTGGTGCCGCCGGACTTGATGGCGCCGGCAGCGCGGTCACCGATCTTGAGGAAGCTCATCAGGCCGGAGGACCGGCCGCCGCCCGACAGACGCTCACCGTCACCACGCAGCTTGGAGAAGTTGGAGCCGGTGCCGGACCCGTATTTGAACAGGCGTGCCTCGCGGACCCACAGGTCCATGATGCCACCTTCGTTCACCAGATCGTCGGCGACGGACTGGATGAAGCAGGCATGCGGCTGCGGATGCTCGTAAGCGCTTTTCGATTCGACCACCTGACCGCTGGCCGGGTCGACATAGAAATGGCCCTGGGCCGGACCATCGATGCCGTAAGCCCAATGCAGGCCGGTATTGAACCATTGCGGGGAATTCGGCGCCGCCATCTGGCGGGCCAGCATGTAGCAAAGCTCGTCACGGAAGGCGCGGGCGTCTTCCTCGGTATCGAAATAGCCGCCCTTCCAGCCCCAATAGGTCCAGGTTCCGGCCAGACGATCGAAAACCTGCTGGGCCCGCTTTTCGCCCACAAGGCGTTCGCCCTCGGGCAGCTTGGCCAGCGCATCGGTGTCCGGCACATGGCGGCGCAGCCAGGCAGGAACGCCTGCCTCCTCAACCGGCTTCAGAGCGGCCGGAATCCCGGCCTTGCGGAAATACTTCTGCGCCAGAACGTCGGAGGCGACCTGCGACCAGGCCTTCGGCACTTCGATATCGGCCAGGCGGAAAATCACCGAACCATCGGGATTGCGTATCTCACTCGTCGCGCGAACAAACTCGATGTCGCCATAGCGTCCGTCTAAATCGGCCGTCAGTTCGCGTTCGAAGCGCATGCGATGATCCTCTGTCAGGAAGGCTAGACTATGGGGAAGGTCGACCAAGGTCTTGGTCGCGCCGTTAACCAAATCTAGTAGGGGTTCCCGGGGGAGAGCAACTACATCTTGTGCTTGCCTGGTCCGTGAGCGTTGCGCGGCAGGCAGCGGCGCCTCCGAATCCCAAGGAAATGCTACGTCAAAGCGGGAGTGATTTGGATAAAAAAACTTCGACGATAAAAATCGTGAAGACTGTCCCTGAGCTGCGACTCGTGGGCTGGCAGGTTTCTTTTAAGAGCCGAGGCTTGCGCGACGAAGCTCAGACGGCCTTGCCGTCAGGCCGTGTAACCGAAGCGCTTCAGGAAGGGTTCGAAGACCTGGGTGAGTTCGGCACCCACCGCCTCCGGCAGATCCCGCCATTTGCCGCTTCGTCCATCGCCGATATGGGGGGCGAGGATCTGCGTCAGCCGATCCATCCGATGTCCGGCGACGAGTGTTTGACGCTCCGGCGGCAGATTTTCAAGCCCCGCCGCGAATTCTTTCACGGCCTCGGCCTCGTAACGCGCGAACAGCCGGTCCCGCAGATCAAGGTCGCAGGGCAGGCCAAGCTGGGCAGCCAAAAGCGCGATGGTGCGAGGCTGGTCAAAGAATCGGTTTTCGTAGCGCAGCACCGGATGGCCCCGCGCGGCGAGCCGCGCGAAGGCGTTGCAATCATTGGCGACCCATTGGGTCGCTGCCGCCAGCGGCGCACGGAATCGAAGCGCCATGGAGATGACGGCGTCACGTGGATCACGCAGACTGAGCACGACCGGTACAGACTGCGCCGTTAACCAGTCGTCCAGGGCTGGCCCGCCGAAATGAAACTTGACCACAAGATGCCGACCCGCCTGCGCCACCTCAGACGGAAACACGGCCGGATCATCGGCGTAAAAGCTGAGCACCTTGTCTGGCCCCAGCGAGGCCGTCAGCAATTCGCGGACGATATTGAAGACCCAGGTCGAGGCGCTGCCATGCAACCCTGCGGTCGCGGTCGCCCGGGCAGCGGCTTCTGGTCCGCGGCCCGGTTGCCCCATGATCAGTGACGCTCGATCAGTTCGATTTTGTAGCCGTCCGGGTCCTCGATGAACGCGATGACGGTGGTGCCGAATTTCACCGGACCGGGTTCGCGCGTGATCTTCACGCCGGCCGCGCGCAGACCGTCGCAGGTCGCGTAGATATCGGGCACGCCAAGAGCGAGATGGCCGAAGGCCGTGCCCTGCTCGTAGGTCTCGACGCCGTAGTTATAGGTAAGTTCCAACACGGTATGCGTGCTTTCGTCACCATAGCCGAGGAAAGCCAAGGTATATTTGCCGTCCGGCACATCCGCCCGGCGCAATTCCGTCATGCCGAGATGCGTCGTGTAGAAGCCGATGCTCCGCTCCAGGTCGCCGACCCGCAGCATGGTGTGGAGATAGGAGAACGTTCCGCTCATGATCTTTTTTCCCTCAATCTGTCGCCGCGATCCGGCAGGGCTGGCCCGCCGGATCGCGGCGACAGATTGCGCTCAGCTGGCAGCGATTCCAAGCCGGCGGCCGTGACAGTCGGATATCAGTTTCGGGCGGACAGGGGGCGGGCGTTGAGCGCTTCCGGCCCCAGGCCGATAACAAAAAAGCCAGCCGCGTCAGCCGCCGCCACCATCTGATCGCGCTCGATGATCAGCGTGCCGCCGGCCTCGAAAGCGATGCCGCGGAGACCAGCGGCCAATGCGCCGCGCACCGTCTGCTCGCCGATCGTCGGCAGATCGGCCCGCCGTTCCTGCCCCGGCTTCACAAGCTTGACCAGCACACCACCGGGACCGGACCAAGCCAGCGCACCGCAGCGGCCAAGCATGGCATCCGTGCCCTCCGTCGCTTCGACCGCCAGGACGATGCCTTGCTGCACGACACAACCCTGGCCGACATCGGCCTGGCCAAGCGCCCGGCAGACCGCGACCCCGCGTTGAATATCGGCTTGCGCCTGATCGTCGGGTGCCGCTCGCGTCATCAACCCAGTGCGCCCGATCAGCCCGCCCAGAATCTCATGCGCGCCGCGCACCCGAAACCCTTCTTCGCTGAACACGCGGATGACGGCCTTGAGCAATCCGTCATCCCCCATGAAGGCGGCCTTGCCGATACGGGCGAGAAGCTTCAGCCCCTCACCATCGGGGCGCATATCCCGAAAGGACGGCCGCTTGACCGGCCCGACGAGAACAAGATCCTTGCAGCCCTGCTCCTTGAGAAGGGACAGGATGCGCACGGCAGCGCCGAAGCGCAGGAAGGCGTGGGGAAAGGGCGCGATCAGATCAGGCTCGGCATGGCCCTCAAGGCCGATGATGAAAACCCGCTGGCCGGCGGCCTGCGCGGCCCTTGCCACCTGAGCCGGAAGCGGCCCGCTTCCGGCTATGATGCCAAGCGCTGGTTCCATGACGCGCGATCAGGCCGCGTCGTCGGTCTCGACCGTGCGCGTATCGCGGCGAATAAGACCGCGCTTGCTCGGTGCGTCGATGAAGGCGAGGATTTCGGCGATCAGCGGATCGGACCCATAGCGCTGATGGGCCTCCGCGAGGCGCGCCGCGAAAACGCCCTCATGCCGGAAGAGCAACCGGAAGGCCGCGCGCAGGCGGCGGATATCGGCCGGCTCCTGCCCGCGACGGCGCAGACCGACGATGTTCAAACCGGCCAGCCGCGCGCGATTGCCCATGACGAGACCGAAGGGGATGACATCGGCCTCGACGCCCGAGACGCCGCCCACCATGGCACCGTGGCCGATGCGCACGAATTGATGGATCGCCGCGCTGCCGCCGATGACGGCACCATCCGCGATGCTGACATGGCCACCCATGACGACATTGTTCGCGATGATGACGCCGTCGCCCAGCACGCAATCATGCGCGACGTGAACGACCGCCATCAGCAGACATTTGGCACCGACCTTGGTGATGCCGGTGCCCGTCGCGGTGCCGCGATGAATGGTGCAATGCTCACGGATCTGCGTACCGGCGCCGATATCGCACCGCGTCGGCTCGCCCTTGTATTTCAAATCCTGGGGCGGCAGGCCGGCACTGGCATAGGGAAACAGGACAGCGCCTGCGCCGATCCGCGTATGACCATCGACCACCACGTGAGAGATGAGGCGCACCCCATCCTCAAGCACGGCATTCGGGCCGACATGGCAGAAAGGCCCGATCTCGACGCCCTGGCCGATGACAGCGCCGTCTTCGACGATCGCCGCCGGATGAACGAATGTCACTGCTCGACACGATCCATAATCATGGCGGCGAAGACAGCCTCGGCGACGGCGGTGCCATCCACGCGCACGACAGCCTCGAACTTCCAGACATTGCCGCGGTTGCGCTGCTTGGTGACATGCACATGCATCTGGTCGCCGGGGACGACCGGACGCCGGAACTTGGCACTTTCCACCGACATGAAATAGACGACCCTGCCGCGCGCGTCGGGACCCAGCGTTTCCACCACCAGCACGGCCGCCGTCTGCGCCATGCTTTCGATGATCAGCACGCCCGGCATCACCGGGTGGCCAGGGAAATGCCCCTGAAACAGCCCTTCGTTGATCGTCACGTTCTTGATGCCGATCGCCGAGACGTTCTTGATCAGATCGACGACGCGGTCGATAAGCAGGAAGGGGTATCGATGCGGGATCGCCTGCATGATACCGGCGATATCGACGACATGCTTTTCCGGGCCCGCGCCGGTCAAGGTCGCGCCGTTGTCAGTCTCTGCATCCATCAAACCAGGCTCGCATCCGCCCTAATTTTTAGCCGCTTCCTCGCGCCGCATCATCCGGCGCAGGAAAGCAACCTGCCTAAAAAACTCTTTCACGGGCTCAGCCGGACTGCCAACAACCACGGCACGAGGCGCAAGATCCGCCATGACGCCCGCCTGCGCCCCGACCCTTGCCCCTTGACCAATATGAAGATGGCCCGCAACCCCCGCCTGGCCGGCAAGCGTCACATAATCGCCCAGTACAGTGGAGCCGGAGATACCAGCCTGGGCCACAATGACACAGCATCGACCAAGGCGCACGTTATGGGCGATCTGCACTGCATTGTCGAGACGCGAGCCCGCACCGATAACGGTGTCTTGCGCCGATCCGCGATCGACCATCGAATTGGCGCCGATCTCGACATCGTCCTCGATCACAACCCGGCCGAGTTGCGGCACAGTGGTGAAGCCCCTTGCCGTCGGCATCGGGTCGAAACCGAAGCCTTCCTGCCCGATCCGCACACCCGGAAAGATAAAGACGCGATCGCCGATCAGACTATGGCTCAGGGACGCATGGGAACCGATACGGGTATCGCAGCCGATCACCACACCGTCACCGATCGAGACCAGCGGACCGATCCGGCAGCGCGGCCCGATCTGGACCCGGGCACCGATCACGCAAAAAGGCCCGATTTCGGCCTCGGCCGAAATCTGCGCGCTGGGATCGATGACCGCTGATGGATGAATGCCGGGCAGGATCGGTTCAAGCGGATGGAACAGCGCCGCCACCCCAGCCCAAGCCGTCGTGGAACGAGCCGAAACCAGCGGCAAGGTGCCGGCCGGGACATGGGCCGCCAAGGCGGGCTCCAGAATGACGGCGCCCGCCTGGGTTCCGTGCAATATGTCGAGATATTTTCTATTGGTCAGAAAGCTGATTTCACCCGGCCCAGCCGTCTGCAAAGGGGCGACACCGGTAAAAACGCGATCTACCGGCAGGCCGGTCGTCTCCAACCCGATCGTCTCAGCGATGACCGAAAGTGGAAAGGGACCCGCGCGTAGAAAAAAGCGCGAGTCCCCGGCAATGGATTGAACCAAACCGTCGATCCTTACTGCCCGATCGGGCCCTGGCCTTGGTCAGCTTGCTGCTGGGCTTGCATGGCGGCCGCCGTAACCTTCGAGAAAGCTGAATCCGGCGGCACGGTGACGGACGGCAGCACCTGATTCAGCTGTTTCGTGACCTCGGTCGTGATGTCGAACTCATTCATATTGAGCGCGACCTGCGCCCGATGCAGCACCAGATTCATGCCGCGGCTGGTCGAAACCTGACGGATGACGGCAATCAGCGTGCGCTCGATCTGGCCAAGCGACACCTGGGCCGCGGCCTGGATGCGTGCCTCGTTATTACGGAAGGCCAATTGCGAATTGCCGATACGCTGCTGCAAAGCGAGTTCGCGTTTCCGCAGATCGTCCTGGGTGTAATGCGCGTTCGGATCCGCGAGGGCCGCCTGAACGCGGCGCCACATATCCTGTTCCTTTTTGACCTCAGCCGTCAGCGCCGCACGCCTTGCCTCGATCTCCTTCTGCACGGCCTGGGCCGCGGTGGAGGCCTGCAGAACGTCAGGCACACCGATGACACCAATGATCGGCGCCGGCGGCGGGCTTTCCTTCATCAAGGTCGGCAAAGTCGGGATCGGCGCACTGGCCTGAGCCTGAGCCGCTGCCTCAGCCTTGGGATCCGATGCGGGTGCGACCGGAATGGCCGGCCCCATATCGGGCATGGCAACCGCACGACGGGCGGTGTGCGACGGCGCGGCCGTGCCATGTTTGGCGCTGCTCTGGCCACCCTGGTTGGGAACGAACCAGCCCTGGGACGTCTGGGCATAGACCGCACCAGGCGAGAGGATCAGCGCCGCCGCCACGGCGACCATAGAACGAGAAAGGTATCGCAAAGATCTACAACCTTACCGAAGCGGGATGAAAGCGAGAGCAATATCCCATCAGGCGACATTACCTGATGGGAAGATTTGCGTTCTTTATCAAAAATCTAGAGCAGGATAGCCGTCTCTACCGCAATCCACCCTGCTTTAGAAGTTCGTGCCGAAGCCGAAGCGGAAGACCTGGGTCTGGTCGTATTTATACTTCACGACCGGATCGGCAATATCGATGTTGATAAGGCCGAAAGGCGTATTCCACGAGAAACCGAAACCGACAGACACGCGCGGCGACTTGTTCTGATAGACGCCACCATAGGCATCGGTTACGCCATACAGCGTGCCGATATCGGTGAAGATGCGACCCGAAAGGCCGATATCCTTCGAAATCGGCAGCGGGAAGTGCAGCTCCGCCGTGCCGGTCATGATGGTATCGCCGCCAAGGCTGTCACCGGTCGCCGTATCATGCGGACCGGCGCCACCTTCCTCGAAGCCGCGCATATTGTCGCCGCCGAGGAAGAAGTTATCGATGATGTAGTAGTTGCCGCCGTAGCGATAAAGCTTTCCGGCGCCGCCACGCAGCGCCAGGGTCCAATCGCTATTGCCGGTGAAATAGTCGAGCGGGATGTAGTAGCCCGCATCCAGCTTCACGCGGACATAGTCGGAATCACCGCCGAGACCGGCAAAGTCAGTGCCGAGGCGGACGATATAGCCCTTATGCGGATCGAGCGAGCTGTCGCGATGATCCCAGGTGATCGACTGACCGACCTGGGACAAAAGCGACCAGCCGGCCTCGTTCTTCACATAGATACTAGCATCGGATTCGACGTTGTAGACGTCGCGATCGACGAGCGAGTAGCTCCAGGTCTGAGACAGGAAATTGTTGAAATTATACCCGGTGCGGACCGTGAAGCCGAGCCGCTGCTCCTCGTACTGCGAAATGTCGAGGTTGTTGTTCGTGGTGTCGAAAATCTCGCCGCCAAGCATCAGGTTGCGGTCAAGGAAATAGGGGTCGGTGACCGACAGATCGATCTGGCTGGCACGCTGCGCCAAGACGCCGGTAATGCCGGCATCGATACCCGTGCCGATCAGGTTCTTTTCGTTCAGGCCAAGATCGACCAGCGCGCCGTCATCGGTCGAATAACCGCCGCCGATGGTGAAAGAGCCGGTCGCCTGTTCCTGGACCGCGGTCGTCAGCACGATCTTGTCAGGCGCGGAGCCCGGCTGCGTGCTCATGTCGACAGTCTTGAAGTATTGCAGCTCGTTCAGACGCTCACGGGACTGCTTGATCTTGTCGGCATTGAAGGCGTCACCCTCCGCGATCTGGAATTCGCGGCGGATGACCTTGTCCTCGGTCCGGCTATTGCCGGTGATATCGATCCGCTCCAGGAAGACGCGCGGTCCCTCGTTGATCTCGAAGCTCAGATCAACGACATGCTGGCCGCTGGCCGTGACGCGCTTGGTCTCGATCGGCTTGACCTGCACGAAAGCGAAGCCCCGGCCCTGCACATCGGTGGTGATGGCCTGGACGCTCTGGGTAATGGCATCGCCATTATACCAATCGCCTGAGGAAAGCTGGAGGTCGCCCTTGGTCGTGGCACCGTCCAGATGCGGCAGATGCGAGACGATATTGACCTTGCCGATGCGATAGCGCGGCCCTTCGTTCAGCACGAAGGTGATGTAGAAGGACGACCGATCGGGCGCGAGTTCGGCTTCCGTATTCAGCAGCTGATAATCCGGATAGCCGCTGCGATGGTAGAAGCGGCCAAGCAAATCCTGATCGAGGCCGACGCGGCCCGGATCGTAGGAATCCGAGGTCGACAGGAAACGCCACCAGGCGCTTTCGCGGCTGCTGACGACGTCGCGCAGCGCGCCCTCGCTGAAATGCTTGTTCCCAACGAAAGCGATGCGACTGATGAAGGTCGCCTTGCCGTCATGGATCTTATAGACGAGGTTGACGCGGTTTTCGGGCAGCAGAATGATCTGCGGCACCACCGTCGTCGAATAATAGCCCTTATGGGCATAGGCATCCAGGATCGCCTGGCGGTCCTGCTCGGCAGCCTGGGGCGTATAGACCGAATTTCCGCGCAGCGAGACGACAGCGGTCAAATCCTTATTGACCAGCTGATGGTTCCCTTCGAAGGCAACCTGCGCAATCAGCGGGTTTTCGCTGACATCGACCACGAGGTTGTTGCCAACCCGCGTGATGGACACGTTCTTGAACAGACCCGTCGCATAAAGCGTCTTCAGGCTCTGATCGATCGCCTTCGCGTCGAAGGGCTCCCCCGGGGTCAACAGCATATAGGACTCGATGGTCCCGGCCTCGATGCGGTGATTACCCTCCACCTCGATGGCCGCAATGGTATTGCCTGACGCCGCCGGCGCGGCAGTCGGCCGCGCGTGCTTCGTCGCATGGGGACGCAAGGTTTGCGAAATGGCTGCACCGGGGACAAACGCGGGCAGAAGGCAGGCTGTTGCGAGCAGCGCAGCACGAGTGCGAAGCAAAGAACGCGTCTCCCTCAGTTCCGGCAAATGCCGGTAGCAGAACCAGCCCGATCGGCAGGCAGGCAAAAACGTCAGTGGGCCCCGACCATCGGACCTTCCGCCATCGAGAGGCCCGCCCCATGAGAGGGCGAGGCAACGCGCGGCAGTCGCTGGATAGTCCGGCAAACAACCCCGACCGCAAGACACGGACCGGCGGCTTTGCCCTATCTCAGCCCCCCGTATCGCGGCAAGGTCTTTCTCGCCGCCATACCGGGGTCCTTCCTACGTCATCCGACGAGATGCGTCACCCAGCGAACGAAACCCAACTGATTGACGTCGTTCCAGGTCGCGAAAACGAAAAGGCAGAGGAGCAGGGCGAAGCCAGCCCGGAAGCCATATTCCTGCGCCTTGACCGGGATCGGCCGGCCACGAATGGCCTCTGCGATGTAGAATAGCAGGTGGCCGCCATCCAGCACCGGGATGGGGAAGAGATTGATCAAGCCCAGATTAACCGACAGCACGGCGATGAAGGAGATCAGGCTCGCGATGCCCATCGCCGCGACCTGGCCCGACAGGGACGCGATTCGCAGCGGTCCGCCAAGCTGGTTCAAGCCAGTGCGGTGGGCGGCGATCTGCCACAGGCCGTTCAGTGTTTCCTTGCCAACCGTCCAGGTCTGATTGAGCCCCTGCACCACGGCTTCACCAGGGCCAAGACGCTGGAAGGTCGGCGGGCCTTCGATAATGCCCAGCACGCCGTGCTGGCCGCCATGACCGTCAGGCGCGGTGCCGACCGTCAGGCGGAACATGATCGAAGCATCGCCCCGCTTCACGATCAGCCCCATATCCTTGCCCGGATTGGGCGAGACCTGATGCTGGATGTCGGTGAAACTCTGCACCGCGACGCCGTTCACGCTTTGGATCAGGTCGCCCGTCTCCAGCTTGGCGTGAGAGGCGGCCGAATTCGGCATGATCTGACCGATGACCGGCGCGTCGATCGGCTTGCCGACCGCCATGAACAGGCCAATGAACAGCACAGCCGCCAGAATGAAATTCGCGATCGGGCCTGCTGCGATGACGATCATACGCGACCAGACCGACTTTTCGTGGAAGGTGCGGCCCTGCTGCCAGGCGGCGCGATCCTCGGCCGAGATATCCTCCGGCCGCTCCTGCCCGTGCAGCTTTACGTAGCCGCCGAGGGGAATCCAGGCCAGTTTCCAGACCGTGCCGCGCCTATCCGTCCAGCGCGCCAGCGACTGGCCGAAGCCGATCGAGAAGGTCTCCACATGCACGCCGCGCCAACGCGCGGCGAGGTAGTGGCCCATCTCATGGACGAAGACGAGCACGCCCAGGACGATGGCAAAAGAAACGACAGTGCGGAGCAGGCTGATAAGATCGTGCATGACATTCCGTCTTTAGCGGATTGGCCGGGTCGCCGTCACGCGGCGCGCGACAGGATAAGCGTATCGGCCGCATTCCGGGCCGCGACGTCGAGTGCGATGATCGCATCGAGGTCCGGCGCCGGCGGTACTCCCAGCCTGTCGAGCACGGCTTCGACCGTGCCGACGATATCCAGAAAACCGATGCGCCGGGCCAGGAAGGCGGCCACCGCCACTTCATTCGCGGCATTCATGATCGCAGGCGCGCCGCCGCCGGCTTCCAGCACCGCACGCGCGACGCGCAGCGCAGGAAAGCGGTCCAGATCAGGCGCCGTGAATTCAAGCTGGGCAAGCGTGGTGAGGTCGAGCCGCTTCGCATTCGTCACCAACCGGTCCGGCCAACCCAAAGCATGCGCGATCGGAATATGCATATCCGGCGCGCCAAGCTGCGCCAGCATGCTGCCGTCGGCGTAGCAGACGATGCCGTGGACGACCGATTGGGGGTGAACCAGAACCTCGACCGCCGCACTCGGCAGGCGGAACAGGCGTGCCGCCTCGATGACTTCGAGACCCTTGTTCATCATGGTCGCCGAATCGATCGTGATTTTGGTACCCATCGACCAGACGGGATGTTTCAGTGCTGCTTCCGGGGTGATGGCGACCATCGCGTCCCGGCTCGTCTGACGAAAAGGCCCGCCGGACGCGGTCAGCACGATACGCTCGATCGCCCCGGCGTTCTTGGGCTCCCAGCACTGGAAAATCGCATTATGCTCGGAATCGACCGGCAGCAGGCAGGCGCCCGCATCCGTCACGGCGTCCATCATGATATCGCCGGCCGAAACCAGGACTTCCTTATTGGCAAAAGCGATGGCGCCACCACGGCGAATGGCCGTCAGCGTCGGGTGAAGCCCGGCCATGCCGATGATCGCGGCCATGGTCCAATCCGCCGGCAAGGCGGCGGCCTGGTTCACCGCGTCTGGGCCGGCGGCAACCGCGATGCCGGTCCCGGCCAGCGCCTGGGCCAGCTTATCCAAGCCGGCGGGATCGTGAATGACAGCGATTTCGGGGCGGCAGAGTTTCGCCTGCTCGGCCAGCAGTGTCGCATTGCGGCCCGCGACCAGGGCGCGTACGCGGTAGCGATCGGGCTCGGCCAGGATCAGATCCAGGGTCTGCGTGCCGACGCTGCCCGTGCTCCCCAAGATGCTGATTGTCTTCACTGCCACAGCCAAACTCCCTCACCGATCAATAGCGCTATCACGATGGCGGTCGGGGCCGCCGTCAGCATTCCGTCGAGCCGATCCAACAGCCCGCCGTGTCCGGGAATCGATCGCCCCGAATCCTTCACGCCAAAATGCCGCTTGAAACCGCTTTCCAGCAAATCGCCGATCTGCGAGGCGATGCCGATGATAATCGAAATCACCACGCAATGGAGCAGCGGCAGGCGGTTACTGACCAGGCCCGCGACGCCGAGGCCGACCAAAGCCGCGGCCAAGGTTCCGCCGATAGCGCCGGACCAGGTCTTGCCGGGCGAAATCGCGGGCGCGAGCTTGGGACCGCCGACCAGCCGCCCGACGAGATAGGCACCGATGTCGCTCGCCCAGATGACCAGCACGAGATAGACCATATCCCAGCGGCCGACGGTCGGCAGATGCCGCAGCCTGACCAAGGCGATCACGGCCGGCGCCAGATAGACGAAGCCTCCGGCAAGCCAAAGCGCGCGGGTGTCGCGGCCGAAGATCACCCAGGCGATGACCGCGAGCAAGGCCGCCAAGGCAAGCGCCACGGGACTGCCGAAACTATGGTCGATCAGGGGAAGGACGGCCATGCCGACCGGCAGCAGCACGGTCGGCCAAGCCCAAGGCTTCGCCTTATTCATGCCCACCCATTCGGCCGCACAGCCGAGCGCGCCAACGGCGATCAGAATGGTCCAGGCGTCCTTGCCGAACCACAGGCAGGTTAAGGCCAGCGGCGCCAGAACGACCGCGGACCCGACCCGTTTGCCCAGATCGCCCCAACGCCCACCATTTCTTGTCGGCGGCGGGGTCGGTACGATCGCGCCCGTCTCAGCCAAAGGCCGCGATGGATCAGCCGACACTGGCACCGTAGCGCCGATCGCGCCGGGCGAAATCCGCCAGGGCCAATGCCAGATGAGCGGCATCGAAATCCGGCCAGAGCACATCCATGAAGACAAGCTCGGCATAGGCGCATTGCCATAGAAGAAAATTCGACAGACGGCGCTCGCCGCTGGTGCGGATCAGCAGGTCGGGGTCCGGCATCGCGGCCGTCCACAGGAACCGGCCGAAGGCCTGTTCGTCGACCGCTTCGACGTCGAGCGTGCCGGCCTGCACGGCATGCGCCATGTTGCGCGCTGCCTTCACGATCTCATCCCGCCCGCCATAGGACAGTGCGACGGTGAGATTAAGGCGGTGATTGCCCGCGGTTTCCCGTTCGGCGCGATCGAATTCGGCGCGTAATTCGGGCGAGAAACGCGCGCGATCACCAATGACCCGGAAGCAGACGCCCTGCTTCGCAAGTTCAGCGACCTCGCTGCGCAGATATTGTTTCAGCAGGCTGGTCAGTTCCATGACCTCGCCTTCAGGGCGACGCCAATTTTCGCTGCTGAAGGCGAAAAGCGTCAGCCATTCGACGCCCTGGTCGATGGCTGCCTCAACACAGCGGCGCACGGCCTTGGCGCCGCTATGATGCCCGGCCACGCGCGGCATGCCGCGGGACTTAGCCCAGCGGCCATTGCCATCCATGATGATCGCGACATGGCAAGGGGTACCACCGCCCCTGGTTTTCGAACGCTTGCCGTCGGCGTCACTGGCAACGGCGGCCCTCTCAGAGGGCACGGCGCGGTTCATGGATCGACTATCTCACACCTGGCGGATTTCACGGTCTTTATCGGCCGCCATCTCGTCGAGCTTCTTGATATAGCTGTCGGTCAGCTTCTGCACGACGCCCGACCAATCCTCGGCCTCGTCCTTGCCGATCTCGCTCTTCTTCTCGAAACCCTTGATCTGCTCCATGCCGTCGCGGCGCACGGCGCGGACCGCGATACGCGCGCTTTCGGCATATTTGTTCGCTGCCTTGGCAAGCTCGACGCGGCGTTCGGCGGTCAGCTGGGGAATGGGCACGCGCACGGTCTGGCCGTCCGCACCGGGATTGAGACCGAGACCCGAGTCACGGATCGCGGCGACGACGGAATTCACCAGGCTGCGGTCCCAGACCTGAACCGTGATCATGCGGGCTTCCGGCACGGCGATGGTGCCGACCTGCGTCAGCGGCATCATCGCGCCATAGGATTCGACACGAATAGGCTCAAGCAGAGCCGGGCTCGCGCGGCCGGTGCGCAGGCCGCTCTGGTCCTTGCGCAGGGTCTCGACCGCGCCATCCATGCGACGGGTCAGGTCTTGCTTCAAAGCATTCAGGTCAGCGGGCAAAGGCCCCTCCTTCGTCAGACGTCGCGTATGATCGTATAAGGTCCCTCACCGCGCATGGCAGCCGCAAACGCGCCTTGGCGGTGGAGATTGAAAACCACGATCGGCAGCTTGCTCTCCCGCGCCAGGCTGATCGCCGCGGCGTCCATCACGGCCAAGTCCTGAGAGAGCACTTCAAGATAGGTCAGCGTGTCAAATCGTTTTGCATCTGTAACTTTATGCGGGTCGGCGGAATAGACGCCATCGACCTGCGTGCCCTTCAGAATGGCGTCGCAGCTCATCTCGGCCGCACGCAGCGCTGCCGCCGTATCCGTCGTGAAAAACGGGTTGCCGGTGCCGGCAGCGAAGATGACGATCCGCCCTTTCTCCATGTGCCGCTGGGCACGGCGGCGGATATAGGGTTCGCAAAGGCTTGCCATCGGGATGGCGGATTGCACGCGGGTCGGCAGGCCGGAGATTTCGAGCGCGCTCTGCATGGCAAGCGCATTCATCACCGTCGCCAGCATGCCCATGTAGTCGGCCTGGGCACGATCCATGCCGGCGGCCGCACCCTTCATGCCCCGAAAAATATTGCCGCCACCAATGACGACGCAGACTTCGACGCCCATCCCGACAACGGAGCCAATATCAGCCGCGATCTGCTTAACCGTCGGCGAATCGAGCCCGTATTCGCCAGGCCCCATCAGCGCCTCACCCGAAAGCTTGAGGAGCACGCGCTTATAAAGGGGCTGACCGTCCATGCTGTCCTTGAATTCCTTTAGCCATAAGTCGGCGGCCGATCCGGCTCAAAGAACCCGGGCGGCCGCACCCTAGAGATAGGGTGTTAGCGCCACAAGTGTCAGAGTCTCAATCCAAGCGCAAACGCGCCAGCCATGCCCGCGACCACGAAAATTTGTCTGCGGTGCCCGGCGCAGGGGTGGCGCGCGGCGCCACCCCCGGCGGTTCAGTCTTAGACGCTGGCGGGAGCGATGCCAGCGGTCGCCGCAACTTCCGCTGCGAAATCAGAGGTTTGCTTCTCGATGCCTTCGCCGAGCTGGAAGCGATCGAAGCCAGCCAGCTTGGCGCCGGCCTTCTGCACCACAGCGCGGACGCGGCTTTCGCCGTCATGCACCCAAACCTGCTCCAGCAGAACGACCTCTTCGTAATACTTACGGATGCGGCCCTCGACCATTTTCTCGATGATCGCTTCCGGCTTGCCGGAGGCCCGCGCCTGCTCGCTCAGCACGTCGCGCTCACGCAGCAAGGCTGCGGGATCGACTGCATCGACGTCCAGCGCTTCCGGACGGGTCGCCGCAACATGCATGCCGACCTGACGGCCGAGGATTTCCAGACCGTCCAGCTCACTCGCGGCTTCCAGCGCCACGAGCACGCCGATCTTGCCGATGCCGGGCTTAAGGGCGCTGTGGATATAGGTCGCGACGACGCCGCTCGGCACGCGCAGAACGCGGGCGCGGCGGATCGTCATGTTCTCACCGATGGTGGCGACCATCTGGGTGAGCTGCTCCGCGACCGTGTGGCTGGTGCCGGGGAAGGCGGCAGCCTTGATCGCTTCGACGTCTTCGCCAACTTCGAGCGCGATCTTCGCGACCGTCTCGACGAAATCCTGGAAGGTTTCGTTGCGGGCCACGAAGTCGGTCTCGGCATTGACCTCGACCATGGAGGCGGCGTTGGTGGTGCTGGCGACGCCGATCAGCCCTTCGGCCGCGACGCGACCGGACTTCTTGGCGGCGGCCGACAGGCCCTTCTTGCGCAGCCAGTCGATGGCCGCATCCAGGTCGCCTGCCGTCTCGGTCAGCGCCTTCTTGCAGTCCATCATGCCGGCGCCGCTCTTTTCGCGCAGGTCCTTGACCAGCGCGGCTGTGATCTCGGCCATTTCGATCTCCGTATGGTTAAACGGCGCAGCGCCTTGGCGGCGTCGCCATCGGTTCCTCTAGGCGAGCCTTTATATCGGCCCCGAACATCCAGAGAAGGCCCCAAAAGCGAGATGATTTCAGGTCAATCGACCGGCAATCCTCATCGCGCTCTCAATCATGAATTGGGAGCCTTACGTCATCAGACCGGCATATCGGGCGGCTTGCGCCACCCGATATGCCGGGAAAGACTTAGGCTTCGACGGGCGTTTCGACAGGCGCTTCGGCGACCGCGGCGGCGACCGGAACTTCGATATCGTCTTCGTCGTCTTCCGGCACAACGCCCGTGGGCAGTTCTTCGGAGGCACCGATGTCACGGCCGGAAGCCGCCATCTCGGCGCTGATACCGTCGAGCACGGAGTTCGACACCAGATCGCAATACATCATGATGGCGCGGATCGCGTCGTCATTGCCCGGGATCGGGTAGGTCACGCCGGTCGGGTCGGAATTGCTGTCGAGGACGGCAACGACCGGGATGCCAAGCTTGTTGGCTTCCTGAACGGCGAGCTTTTCCTTGTTGGTATCGATGATGAACAGGATATCGGGCAGGCCGCCCATTTCCTTGATGCCACCAAGCGCACGTTCCAGCTTCTCCTGGTCGCGCGTGATCTCAAGGACTTCCTTCTTCGTCAGGCCCTGCGTGTCACCGGCCACCAGCTCTTCGATCTGGCGCAGGCGCTTGATGCTGGCCGTGATCGTCTTCCAGTTGGTCAGCATGCCGCCGAGCCAGCGGTGGTTCACGTAATACTGGCCGCAACGGCGAGCGGCGTCGGCGACGGGCTCAGCCGCGGCGCGCTTGGTGCCGACGAACAGAACGCGGCCGCCATTGGCGGTCGTGTCGCGCAGCGCGCGCAGCGCGCGGTCCAGCATCGGCACGGTCTGCTGCAGGTCGATGATATGGACCTGGTTGCGGACGCCAAAGAGGTAGGGCGCCATCGCAGGATTCCAGCGACGCGTGTGGTGACCAAAGTGAACGCCAGCTTCCAGCAGCTGACGCAGCGTGTATTCGGGCATCGCCATGAGCGTGCTCCTTTCCTATTCGTCCGGTTAACCCTCCGCAGGGCGTAGCTCTGAAGCACCGGACCCAGTCGTTTTCGACCGAGAAAGGCGCCCTGCGTGCGAATTTGCTCCCGTCCCGACCATCGGGACCGAAGCGGCGCTGCTATTGCGCATCGGCTCTGTCTTTGCAAGCAAAACGGGCCGTCTCGCGGTGCCGGGCAGCCATTCCCGTATACAGCCGGTTCGCGACGATTGAGTTTTCGCTGCTCCCCGCCCAGGTTGTTATCCCATGAGCGCGCACAAAACCCTTCGCATCAGCGTCCTGGATCAGGCTCCTATCGCCGCCAACAGGACCGGCGGACAGGCGCTGCGCCAGGTCATTGACCTCGCCAGGCTCGCCGAGCGCTCCGGCTTTCACCGCTATTGGATTGCCGAGCATCACGCGACCCCGGGCCTCGCCTCGGCCAGCCCCGAAGTGCTCCTCGGCGCGGTGGGCATGGCGACCGCGCGTATCCGCATCGGCACCGGTGGCGTCATGCTGCCGCATTACAGTCCTTTCAAAGTGGCCGAGACCTTCAGCATGCTGGCCGGGCTGTTTCCGGACCGCGTCGATCTCGGCCTCGGCCGCGCGCCCGGGTCAGACGGGCGCACCGCCTATGCCCTGCAGCGTGACCGGCGGGAACGCGCGCCGGACGACTTCCCGCAGGTGCTGGCCGAGCTGCTCGGTTATCTGGATGACCGGATTCCCGAAAGCCACCCCTTCGCCTACCTGTCGAAGACCTTGCCGGGCGGAACGGACAAGCCGGCCCCCTGGATGCTCGGCACCTCGCCCGACAGCGCCGCCTGGGCGGCGGAACTCGGCCTGCCCTATTGCATTGCCGATTTCATCAACCCCCATGGCGCGGAACTGGCCGAGCAATATCGCCAGGCCTTCCGGCCCAACCCGGACCGCGGCATCACCGCGCCGCAGGTGATGGTCGCCTCCTGGTCGATCACCGCCGATACAGTGGCGGAGGCCGAGCGCCTGGCGCTGAGTTCCCGCATGCTGTTCAAGCTGCTGCATCGGGGCGAGCTGATCGCCGTGCCGTCACCGGAAGAGGCGCGGCGCTTTCTGGAAAGCGATACCGCGCCCAACACCCGCAGGCGCCGGCTGGTGCTCGGCACGCCCGACCTCGTTCGGGCAGGGCTGGAAGCCATTGCCGCCGAATACGGCGCGGAGGAGGTCATGGTCGTGAACATTATGTACGAGCATGACGCGCGGCTGCGGTCCTATGCGCTGCTGGCCGAGGCCTTCGGGCTGCCAGAACAATTACAAAACTAGTAACTGACTGCCCAAAGGGACCCGTCGACGGTCTGGCACTCCCCATTCCCATGTCCACCTAGGCTTACTGAACCTCGGCAAAGCATCTCGGTATGGATTCCCCTTGCCACGAATTGGACACCGCCAGCGCCATATCCTATTGCAGTCGCAGTTTGCCCCCCGCTGAAAGCCATCGCCATGGCTGCATCTCGAGCCACATGGTAGTGGCCGTGCAGTACTTCGCCACTGGGCATAATGATCTTGACGGGTCCTTGGTCAATTCCCTCTCGGACAAATTCAATTTGCGGATCGCCAATGGCTTTTGCGGAGTCGTTTAGAGGGAAAACATCTGCATTACTGGTACACCCACATAAGATGGCCGCAGCAGCTAGCGGAGCCCATCTCAACCGAGTTTGCAGCGCTAGCACCATGGATTTGACCTCCAATCCAGCCCGCTGAATGCGGAATCCGGCAACTAATCCAGTATAGCCACCCAGTCTCCCTACGCGGTGATCCTCAGATCATGATCGCGCTGGCGTCAAAACCGTTCGGCAGCACGCCGCGCGGGCGGATGAGGTCGTAAGGCCCACGCGCCAGAAACTTGGCCGAGCCGGGTTCGGCCGTCACCACACCGTCCTGCATCACCACCCGCCCCCGCGCGATCGTGATCTGCGGCCAGCCTGTCACCTCCAGCCCCTCATAGGGCGTGTAGTCGATAGCGTGCTGCATCAGGTTATTGGTGATGGTGACCTTCCTGGTCGGGTCCCAGAGCACGAGGTCGGCATCCGCCCCCGGCGCGATCGTGCCCTTGCGCGGATAGAGGCCGAAGAGTTTCGCGGCATTGAGCGATGTCAGGCGCACGAAGGTCTGCAGGTCGATCCGGCCCTTGGACACGCCTTCGCTGAAGATGATCGGCATGCGGGCGGCCAGGCCCGGCACCCCGTTCGGGATGCGCGTGAAAGGCGCGTCGGTGCCGTTGCGCTGCTTGCCGATGCCCTCCTTGTAGAAGCTGTGGCCGCTATGGTCGGAGGAGATGATATCGATCGTCCCGGCGCGGATCGCCTGCCACAGGCCATCGCTTTCGGCCTGACCGCGCGGCGCCGGGCTGCAGACGAATTTCGCGCCCTCGAAACCGGGGCGATCCATATCGGCCGCATCCAGCACCAGATATTGCGGGCAGGTCTCTCCCCAGACCTTCAAACCGCGATCCTGTGCGGCGGCGATTTCATGGGCAGGCTCGGGGCCTGAGACATGGAAAATCTGGATCGGCTGATCGACCAGTTCCGCGAGCGCGATCGCGCGATGCGTCGCCTCCCGCTCGATCACCGTGGGCCGCGCCCAGGCGTGATATTTCGGCGCCGTCATGCCTGCCTTGAGCAAGGCTTCCGTCAGCCAGCCGATCGCGTCGTAATTCTCGGCATGGACGGTGACGATGGCGCCCGCGCGACGGGCGGCCGCCAGGACCCGCAGATATTGCCGGTCGTCGATGCGGACATCGTCATAGGTCAGAAAGACCTTCAGACTGCGCACGCCCGAGGCCACGACCTCGGGAATATCCTCCTGCACGACAGCATAGAACGGATCGTTGATGATCTGATGGAAGCTGTAATCCACCATGCCCTGCGCCGCGCGACGATGGTATTCCGCGAGCACGGGCCCAAGACGTTGACCTTTGAACTGGGCCGCGAAGGTGATGACGCTTGTCGTGCCACCCGCGAAACAGGCAGCGGATGCCTGCGCGAAACTATCCTCGTAGGATGAGCCGTCGGGGTCCAACTGCTCGATATGGCAATGCGGATCGACACCGCCCGGCAGCACAAGCAATCCGCCCGCGTCGATGACCTCGGCGCCGTCGGTCGCCAGATCAAGGCCGATCGCAGTGATGGTTTCGCCGGTAATGCCGACATCGGCGCGCACCGTGTCGCTGCCCGTCACCACAACACCGCCGCGAACGACGCGATCAAAACTACCCACGGCTTCCCCCTCTGTCAGACGATAGAGGGGCAATCCATAGCAGAATGACCGACACCGCAAGCGGCACACAGCGTGTTAATGCCGAAGTTAGTGGTTGTATCCGTGCTGATTGGACGGCGCGTTATAGGGCTGACCGCCACCGCCACCACCCCCACCATGCCAACCGCCGCCGGGCTGGCCACCGCCCTGGGGCTGACCGCCGCCGCCACCGTGCCAGCCACCGCCGGGTTGACCGCCACCGCCGCCCGGTGGGGGATGATATCCACCGCCGCCGCCGCCGCCATTCCAGCCGCCACCACCTGGGGGCGGACCGCCGCCGCCGCCATGCCAACCTCCGCCACCCGGAGGCGGGCCACCGCCACCATGCCAACCGCCGCCACCACCGCCATGCCAACCGCCCGGAGGCGGCGGCGGATGGCCGCCACCCCAATAACCGCCTTGGCCGGCCCAATAGCCTCCGCCACCACCATAGTAGCCGCCACCGACAACAACGGGCGCCACGGCATAGGGTGCGGCATAGCCGGGGGCATAGGGCGCGGCATAGGCTGGCGCATAAGCCGCCGATCCATAGCCCGGGGAACCGTAATAGCCGTCCGGATAGTAGCAGCCACCCAGGGCCAGCAGAGCAGCGCCCGCCAGTCCCGCGCGCAACAAGGATGATAATCTGCTCGTCATGGTGCGGCCCCTCCGTTGAGCCTGCGGGCTCTCACCCGATTATCCAGACTGACCCTCAACTTGGGCAGCACCTTGCGGGAAGCGAGGCCGAACCATGGCATTCGCCGTTCAAGTCGGGCTGATCGCCTTCACCTTTGGGCGAGTGACGCGACAGGAAATGAGGCGGGCGATTCGATCAGCATTCATTATGCAATTGCGAATCACTTGCAATTGATCGATGGGCAATTTAGGGTCCTTGGCATGCGCGAAACCCCAAACGGTTCGCCTTCCGTCCGAACTTCATTATTTGAATTGAGCGCGGCCAAAATAATTTTGCTCGATCAACCGAAAGAATAATATCTTGTTCATCGCCACCAACCGATTCAAAATCAACCCCGAGCAGCAGAATGCCTTCCGTGAGCGTTGGCTGACGCGCGAGACCCATCTGGAAACCGTTCCGGGTTTCGTCGCCTTTCATCTTCTGGAAGGCCCGAGCAAGGACGATCACGTCCTGTTCGTCTCGCATACCATCTGGCAAGCGCGCGAAGATTTCGAAGCCTGGACGAGATCCGAGCAGTTTCGGGCCGCTCATGCCCAGGCGGCCGCCGGCCAATCCATGGCACTCGCCCGCCCTGAGTTCGAAGGCTTCTCGGTTGTGCAGGAATTGGTGATGGGCGGCGCTCCGGGCTTTCTAACCTCAGCCGCTGCCACGCAAGCCGCCTGATCTTTCGGCTCGCGATATCTCCCGCTCCCCTCGTTCGAAATAGAGATGAACCTTGCGCGCGCTGCCCCTGCTTTCCCCCGCCTTGCTCTCCGGCTCAATGCTGGCCGGTTTTGTTCTGACGGCACCGCTCAGCGCCGCGCAAGCGCAGACGCATATCGTATCGGTCGGCGGCGCCTTGACCGAAATCATCTATGACCTGCATCAGGAAGACCGGCTCGTCGGCATTGATAGCACAAGCAACTATCCCGATGCCGTGAAAAGGCTTCCCGATATCGGCTATATGCGCCGGCTGGCCGCCGAACCCATTCTGGCGCTGAATCCCGATCTGCTGTTGATTGAGGAAGGGTCAGGACCGCCGGCTGTGCTGACACAGTTGCACGCGACCGGCGTGACGATGATCATGATCCCCGACACGCCCGGCCTGCCCGGCGTTGTCGATAAAATCCACAAAGTTTCCGCGGCACTGGGCCAAACCGCGGCCGGCGATGCGCTCGCCGCTCAGGTGGAAAGCGCGGGCCAAATCCTCGCCGCGCGGCTCGCCCATGTGCAGAACCGCCCGAAGGTCCTCGTTCTCATGTCCGGTGGCAAAGGCAATGTTCTGGCGGCCGGCGACGGCACGGCCGCGCAGGCCATCATCGACCTCGCGGGCGGGCAGAACGCCGTCGCCGGCTTCTCCGGCTATAAGCCGCTGACCCCTGAAATCGTCGCCGCCAGCGCGCCCGACGTCATCCTCATCCCCGACTTCGCGCTCGCCGGACTCGGTGGCGAAAAAGCGGTTCTGGACCTGCCCGATCTCGCCGGCAGCCCCGCCGCCCAGAACAAGCGCGTCGTGGTCATGGAGGGCATGCTGCTGCTCGGCTTCGGCCCGCGCACGCCGCTTGCTGCGACGGACCTCGCGGCCGCTTTGCATCCTGAGCTTCATCTGACCCCGTGACCGGGCAATGAGCCACACCGCGATACCAGCCCCGATGCGCATGCGCGCGCAATTGACCAGGTCGCGCGTTGTCATGCTGATGCTAGGATTTCTTCTCGTCGCCAGCTTCATATTCTCGGCCGGGCTGGGTGCCGTGCAGATCCCGCCCAGCGCCATTCTCTCCGTGCTCTGCGGGGCGCTCGGCTTGCCACCCCTCGGCCAGCACACGGCTTTGCAAGCGACCGTGCTGATCTCGATCCGCCTGCCCCGCATCCTGCTGGGGCTGATGGTGGGCGCCAGTCTGTCCGCCGCCGGTGCCGCGACCCAGGGCATGTTCCGCAACCCCCTCGCCGATCCCGGGCTGATCGGCATTTCCAGCGGTGCGGCGCTCGCCGCCGGTCTGCTGATCGTGCTGGGCGATCGCTTTCTGGCCCATTTACCCTCGGACTATCGTGCGGCCATGCTGCCTGTCGCGGCCTTCCTGGGCGGCATCGTCACCACCGGCATCGTCTACCGCCTGGCGAGCCGCGACGGCCGCACCCATGTCACGACCATGCTGCTGGCCGGTGTCGCGCTGAATGCCGGCATCGGCGCCGCACTCGGCCTGTTGATTTTCCTCAGCAATGATCAAAGCCTGCGCGATCTCAACTTCTGGCTGCTCGGCAGCCTCAGCGGTGTCACCTGGCCGAACCTGCTCGTCGCGGCGCCGTTGCTGATCTTGCCTGCCTTGCTTCTGCTGCGACTGGCCGGACCGCTGAACGGATTGCTGCTGGGTGAGACCGAAGCCTTCCATCTCGGCTTCGCCGTCGAGAATACGAAGCGCGCCGTGACGGTGCTGACAGCGTTGACGGTCGGCACGGCGGTGGCGCTCACCGGCGTCATCGGTTTCGTCAGCCTCGTCGTGCCGCATATCGCGCGCCAACTGGTAGGGCCCGATCATCGCGTCATGATGCCGGCGGCCCTGCTGCTGGGCGCCAGCTTGCTGACACTGGCCGATCTGTTGGCGCGCACCTTGGCACTGCCGCAGGAAATACCGATCGGTATTCTGACCAGCGCGGTCGGCGCCCCCTTCTTTCTGATCCAACTGCTTCGCCATCGCGCAGCAGCCCAGAGCTGACCGTCATGTTGACGGCTCACAATATCAGTTTCGCGCGTCGCGGAACGCCGATCCTGACCGATGTAACGACCGAGGTGAAACCCGGTGCGGTGACAGCGCTGATCGGCCCGAACGGCGCCGGCAAATCCACACTTCTGCATATCCTCTCGGGCGCCATCCAACCGGATCACGGCACCGTTCTGCTGAACGGCTTGCGGCTCGCTGCCCTGCCGCGCAAGGCACTCGCACGGCAGCGTGCCGTGCTGCCGCAATCCTCCACCATCAGTTTTCCCTTCACGGCGCTTCAGGTCGTGCTGATGGGTCGCGGCGCCCATGCCGGCGTTACGACGCGCACCGAGGATATGGCGATCGCGCAAGAAGCTTTGCGGATGACGGGGGCAGAGGCGCTGGCCGACCGACCCTTCACCAGCCTGTCGGGCGGTGAGCAACAACGTGTCCAGCTGGCGCGCGTGATCGCGCAGATTTCCGGGGCAGACCAAGATGAGCCAAGATTTCTCCTGCTCGATGAACCGACCAATCATCTTGACCTGTCGCATCAGTTGAAAATTCTCCGGGTCGCACGCGCATTGTCACGCCGCGGCGTCGGTGTCTTTGCGGTTCTGCATGATCCCAATCTGGCCGCCATGTTTGCCGATACCGTCATCATCATGACCAAGGGGCACGTGCTGACCCAGGGACCGACGCATGCGGTTTTGCGGGCTGAGATCATCGAAGAAGCGCTCGGCGTGCGCGTCATCGTGCAGCGCCATCCCGCCTTCGACGTGCCGCATATCGTTCCGGTGGAATGAGCCGCAATCGGCACTCAATTGCGAATAATTCGCATTGCAATTGACTCTTAATTGCATTAACTCTTCGTGAGCTTGGCGGCAGGCATTCCTCATCTCGTCCCGCGCGCATATCCCCGGCAAGGGCAGAGCTTGCGAATGCATTGCGCCGATTTGGTTGCGCTATCAAGTATCTCGGAGATCCCCGTTATGAAATCGCTGTCGCGTTGGCTGCTGGCCGGTTCCGCCCTTGGCCCGGCCTGTCTGCTGATCCCCACACTGGCTTCCGCCCAAAGCGATAATGCCCAGGATCAAAGCCTGAAACCGCTGGTGGTCAGGGCGACGCAGGCGCAGCCCGGCGACAATACGACCGCCATCAGCCACAAAACCATGCAACAGCAAGGCTCGCGCAAATTGGATGATGTGCTGCGGTCCACGGCCGGCGTCTACACGCGGCAAAGCGCGCAGCAGGCCGGCGTCGCGGTGAACATTCGCGGTTTCGAGGGTAGCGGGCGCGTGAATATGTCGATCGACGGCGTCCGGCAAAGCTTTGGCTTTACCGATCATGAAGCGGCCGGCTTCACCTATGTCGATCCCAATCTGCTGTCGGGCATCGATATCAGCCGCGGCCAGGTCACGGGGATCGGCGGGGGCGCGCTGGCCGGCACGGTCGATTTCCACACGCTCGGCGTCGATGACATCGTGAAGGATGGCCAGACCTTCGGCGCCTTAAGCCGCGTGTCGCTCGGCAGCAATTCCGCCGGCCTGCAATCCATGATCGGCGTCGGCGCGCAGAAGGACGGTGTGGGCGTCGTCGCGGCCATCGATAGAAACGTTTCCGGCGATTATCGCGACGGCGACTACAACTCCGTCGCCCATAGCGGTCAGAATCTGACATCGGGCCTCGCCAAGACCCAGGTCCATATCGGCACCGATCAGACCTTCGGCTTAGGCGCCGTCATCTACAACAACAACTTCTACGCTGACTCCTATTATCAGACGATCCACAACAATACGGTGAGCGCCAATTACGCCTATACGCCGGGCGGCGATCTCATCGA
Organism: Acidisoma cellulosilyticum; assembly: GCF_020621385.1. Classification (GTDB taxonomy): domain Bacteria; phylum Pseudomonadota; class Alphaproteobacteria; order Acetobacterales; family Acetobacteraceae; genus Acidisoma; species Acidisoma cellulosilyticum. The sequence continues at coordinate 206,676 of NZ_JAESVA010000003.1, forward strand.
TTTCGTCTCCCACGTTTATTACAACGAGCTCAACATGAAATACACGGGAGGCACGGGCTCCTATATCGGCCGCAAGATCTATGATCAGGGCATTGGCGGCGACGCGCAGAATAAGTCGCATTTCAATGTTCATGGCGTTCAGATCACCAGCGCCAACGGCTTCGAGATTTTCCATGACAATGCCGGCTCGCGTGACGGTGGCGTCAATCCCGGCACCGGCCAGCAGGCTCAGGTCGGGGTTTTCACCGACAATACCTTGAACTACGGTATCTTCAGCTTCTCACCCAGCCTGCGCTACCAGTATTTCTCCGAGAACGGCAACGGCTACTTGTCGACCGGCTTTGGCAATTACACTGTCGGCCAGTCGAAGGGGAAGGTCGAGCCGAAGCTGACGCTCGCCGTCCAGGCAACGCCCTGGCTGCAGCCTTATGTGAGCTGGTCGGAATCCATGCGCGCGCCGACCGTGCAGGAAACCATGCTAGGTGGCGAACACCCCGGCACCGTGTCCGCCAGCTTCATCCCCAACCCCTATCTGAAGCCTGAGACGGATACCGGCTGGGAATTCGGCACCAATAGCAGCGCCCACGGCATCTTCACGGCGGACGACGCCTTCACCGCTCGCGGCGACTTCTATTTGATGAATGTCAGCAACTATATCACCGGCGCCTATGTCGCGAGCCAGGGGGCCTATCAGTTCCAGAATATCGCCGGCACCAGCAAGGTTGATGGCGTCGAACTGCAGGCGAAATATGATGCCGGATTCGCCTTCGCGACCTTCGACTATACGCATTCCCATTCGGATCTGCCCGCGACCTTCAGCGGCCTCGGCGCGTCGCAATATCTGCCTGACAATGTGGTGGCAACGACCGTCGCCGGGCGCCTGCTCCAACGCAAACTGACCCTCGGGGCGAATTATCAGTTTACCTCGGGCGGCTGGACGACAGGCTATAATTCCACTCTGACCGCCGCCACGACCGTTCCCAATAGCGGCGACCCCTACAATCTCGTCGGCCTCTTCGCCAGTTATCAGGTGACGGACAATATCAATGTCCATGGCGAGGTGACCAACCTGTTCAACGCCAATTACGTCCCCTTCCTCAGCACCACCGGAAACGGCCCCGGCCGCACCCTCTATGTCGGCACCGAGGTGCGCTTTTAAGATCGCGTCTTGACGCCTTGTGTCGTCCGCGCATGACGGATGGAGAGGGACGACAGTCCAAAGCATTGCCATCACATTCCGGAGAGCCTTATCTCCGCCACAGGCGAAACACCGTTTCGGCCTCATCTGAGCGTCATAGATGCGTTCACAGAAGCTTGTCCGTTGCGGTCCCCAACCTGAGGCAGCCACCCATGTCCTATCGCGCCCGATGGTCGCTTTTGCCGACCGTCATTGCCAGTGTCGGCCTTGTCAGCGCCAATCTGGCGACCAGCCTGCCCGCTGTCGCGCAGGTGACGGCACCACCAGCCCCACCCGGTGCCACAGCCGGCCAGACGACCGATGCGGGCGATCCGCCGGCGCGCGTCGGCTGGCTGTCGAACCTCTCAGGCGCGGTCTCCTTCCACAGCGCCAGCCAGAACGCTTGGACGACGGCGACCCAGAACTACCCCTTCGCGACCGGTGACGCGGTCTGGACCCAGCCCAATGCCCAGGCCTCGGTCATGATCGATTCCAGCCGCATCGCGCTTGCCGGCGGGACCGAGTTGACGGCGCAGGAGATTGACCAGACGACCATTACGGCCGCGCTGTCGCAGGGGGAGATCTTCCTCAACATCGTTGCCCTGGAAAACGGGCAGAGCGTGGTGATCCAGACGCCGCGCGGCACGGCGCAGATCACAGCCGCCGGTCAATACGATATCTATGCCGGGGATAGCAGCACCTCCACCTATGTGACGGCGGTGACGGGTGCGGTGCAGTTCACCGGCCTCGGCCAGTCCGGCCCGCAGGCCATCGCGGCCCAGCAGACCTTGGTCGTTTCCGGCACCAATCCGGTGCAAGGCCAGTTGGGCAGCATGCAGCAGGATCAGTTTCTGACGAGCATGCTGCAGCAGGCGGCGCCACCGCCGCCGCCGACCGCAACGGCTGCCCCGCCCGTCACCGCACAGATGACGGGTGCCAGCGTCCTCACCCAATATGGCAGCTGGTCGCCACAGCCTCAGGTCGGCGCTGTCTGGTTCCCCCAGGTCGCCTCCTCCTGGGTTCCCTATCGCGACGGGCATTGGGCCTATGTCCAGCCCTGGGGCTGGACCTGGGTCGACAATGCGCCCTGGGGTTTCGCACCTTTCCATTACGGCCGTTGGGCTCAGTACGGCGGACGCTGGGGTTGGGTCCCGGCGCCGGCAGCCGACCCCGGCTATAATTATGCAACCTATCAGCCGGTCTATGCCCCGGCGCTGGTGACCTTTTTGGGTGCGGCGGCCGGCGTGCTGACAGCGGCGGCCTTCGCCTCGGGCGCCATCGGCTGGGCGCCGCTCGGCCCGCGGGAGGCCTATTACCCGCCTTATCCCGTCTCGCCGCGCTATTTCGGCGCCTATAACCGTCCCTATGTGCAGAACTACAACCAGTTCTATCAGCGCAACGTGACGGTGGTGAACAACCGCATCAACTACCGCAACGTCACCATCGACAATCACGCTCCGGGCGGGGCGCCGGGTGGTTTCTATAATCGTCAGGGGGCGACCTTCGCGCCGCGCGATGCCATGATGGGCGGCCGGCCCATCGCCGGGGTGGGACGGCCGCTGCCGCAGGGCGCGCAGGTGCAGGCCTTCCGTCCGGGCGAGGGCGGGCATGAATTGCCACCCGCCCCCGAGCGCGGCCAGCCGCATGCAGCCGCCCCTGGCCCGGCCTTCCGCCCGATGCAAGGTGGTGAGGCCGCCGGCCGTCGCGCGCCACCGGCCCTTGTCGCCCACGGCGCCGTCGCGCCCAACTTCCATGGCGGCGGTCAGCCGGTCCAGGCCAGACCGATCCAAGGCGGGCAGCCGGGCGCAAGACCGGCAGCGGGTGGCGCGCCTGAGCAAGGCCATCAGACGCCAGGACAAGCCCCCGGCCAAGCGCCCGGTCAGGCGCCTCATGCCGGTCCGGCCGGTGTCGCGGCCCATGGCCTGCCGGCTTTGGCACCAGCAGCCGGGCATAATGAAACGCCTCATCCGCAGGGCGCCCCCGCACAGGACCAGCGTCCAGCGGCTCAGCAACCGCGCCCGGAGGCAGCACGACCGGAGCCACAGCAGGCGCCCCGTGCCGAAGCCCCTCGGGCGGCGGCTCCCCAGCAGGCCCCGCGCGTTGAAGCGCCACGGCCAGAGGCCCCTCGACAGCAGGCGCCCCGGCCAGAAGCCCCTCGGCCGGAAGCGCCACGTGCTCAAGCACCAAGAGCCGAAGCGCCGCGTGCTGAAGCACCGCGGGCCCAGGCACCGCGCGCCGAGGCGCCGAGGCCGGCCGCTCCTCGTCCAGAACCGCAGCGGGCTCCCGCGCCGCGCATGGAAGCCCCGCGACCGGCGCCGCATGCGGCAGCCGCCCATCCCGCCCAGCATGGAAACGAGCCGAGACCTCCGCAGCACTAATGCGAAGCAGTGTGTCAAAGGTGCCGGCGTGAATTGTCACTCTCAGACCGCGTCGGCCGCTTGAACACGAAACTGTAGGAATCCGGCCGCTGGTCTCCGGCGCATCATCACGATATCGTCCGCCGCAGGAAAATCCATGAGGAGGCTCGCATGCAGCTCGGTATGATCGGTTTAGGACGGATGGGCGGCAATATCGCCCGCCGGCTTATGCAGCACGGCCATGACGTGTCGGTCTTCGACGTCAATCCGGCCAGCGTCGACGCGCTGGCTAAGGAAGACGCGACCCCGACCCATTCGCTCGAAGAACTGGTGAAGTCGCTTGCCAAGCCGCGCGCGGTCTGGGTCATGCTGCCCGCCGGTGAGATTACCGAGAAGGCGATCGAGACGCTGACCGGCATCCTGGAACCCGGCGACATCATCATCGACGGCGGCAATACCTTCTACAAGGAAGACATTCGCCGCGCGAAAGCTCTGGTCGCGAAAGACCTGCACTATGTCGACGTCGGCACGTCCGGCGGCGTCTGGGGTGTGGAACGCGGCTATTGCATGATGATCGGCGGTGAAAAGGCGATCGTCGATCACCTCGACCCGATCTTCAAGACCCTCGCCCCCGGTCTCGGCACCATCGACCGCACCCCCAACTTTCAGGGCGATTCCCGCTCCGAGGAAGGCTACATCCATGCCGGCCCCGCCGGGTCCGGCCATTTCGTGAAGATGGTCCATAACGGCATCGAATACGGCCTCATGCAGGCCTATGCCGAAGGCTTCGACATCATGCGCGGCAAGAGCTCCGAGAAGCTGCCGGAGGACGAGCGCTACACGCTCAACCTAACCGACATTTCCGAAGTCTGGCGCCGCGGCAGCGTCGTCTCCTCCTGGCTGCTCGATCTGACGGCGATGGCGCTGAACGAGAGCCCTAACCTTGAGGAATTCACCGGCAAGGTCGATGACAGCGGCGAAGGCCGTTGGACCATCAATGCGGCGATCGAAGAAGCGGTCTCGGCCGAAGTCCTCACCGCCGCCCTGTTCGCCCGCTTCCGCAGCCGCATCGACAACAGCTTCGGCGAGAAGCTGCTTTCCGCGATGCGCAACAAGTTCGGCGGCCATGTCGAAGGCAAGAGCCACGCGCCGAGCATCCAGGGATGAGCGACGACAGCGCAAACCACCGCACGCCGCCCGTCGCGCCGCCATGCGCGATGGTGATTTTCGGCGCGGCGGGCGATCTGACGAAACGCCTCGTCATGCCTGCGCTGTACAATCTCTGCTGTTCGGGCCTGTTGCCGGAGAAATTCGCCCTGGTCGGCGTCGATCTGGTGCATCAGGACAAGGACGCCTGGGCGCAGAGCCTTCATGACTTCCTTGTCTCCACCCGCAAGAAGAGTGGAGAGGGTAATGATGAAGATCACGCCGTGGACGAAAAGGTATGGGGTCGGCTTGCCGACTCCATGTCCTATCTTTCCGGCGATTTCGGCAGCGAAGACACCTTCGAAAATCTGAGCGATCATCTTGAGAAGCTTGATGAGGAAAAGGGTCTCGGCAAGAACGTCCTGTTCTATCTCGCGGTCGCGGAACGTTTCTTCGGCCCGACCGTGGAACGTCTCGGCCGTGCCGGTCTGACCGTTCAGGAAGGTGACAGCTGGCGGCGCGTCGTGATCGAAAAGCCCTTCGGCCATGATCTCGCCTCGGCTATCGCCCTCGACAAGCAGGTTCTGTCGGTTCTCTCGGAAGATCAGGTCTATCGTATCGACCATTTCCTGGGCAAAGAGACCGTCCAGAACATCATGGCGCTGCGGTTCGCGAACGGTCTTTTCGAGCCGATCTGGAACCGCGACCGCATCGACCACGTGCAGATTACCGTCGCGGAAACGGTCGGCGTGGAACAGCGCGGCCAGTTCTACGAACATACCGGCGCGCTGCGCGACATGGTGCCGAACCATGTCTTCCAGCTGCTGGCGATGACGGCGATGGAGCCGCCCTCGGCTTTCGACGCGGAAGCGATCCGCGCCAAGAAGGCGGAGGTCTTCACCTCCATGCATGTGCTGACGCCCGATTGTGCGGTGCGTGGGCAATATGCGGCCGGCGATGTCGGCGGCGAGCAGGTTCCGGCCTATCGGGACGAGGCGCATGTCTCGCCCACCAGCGTGACCGAAACCTTCGTCGCCATGCGGGTGATGATCGACAACTGGCGCTGGGCCGGCGTGCCCTTCTACCTCCGCACCGGCAAGCGCATGTCCAAGCGCAAGACGGAAATCGCGATCCGCTTCAAGCAGGCCCCTTTCGCGATGTTCCGCAACACGCGCGTGGACGTGCTGGGCGACAACTGGCTCATCATGTCCATCCAGCCCGAAGAAGGCATCAAGCTTCAGTTCAATGCCAAGAAGCCTGGGCCGATGCTGACCTTCGAGCGCGTCTCGATGAACTTCAACTATGATGACTGGTTCAAGCAGGCGCCCTCGACCGGCTACGAAACGCTGATCTTCGACTGCTTCATCGGTGATGCGACGCTTTTCCAGCGTGCCGATCAGCTCGAAGCCGCCTGGCGTGTGGTGCAACCGGTTGTGGACAATTGGGCCAGCCACGACGCATCCTTTCCGAATTACGCAGCAGGCTCAGCAGGGCCTGAAGAAGCGAATCAGCTTTTGGAAAGGGAGGGGAAATTTTGGCTGCCGATCTGACGCCAAACGACGCTGGGTCCGAGACCGATACGAAGACCCAGCCGGAGACCTCGCAGGCTCTGAATATCCTTGCGATCGATATCGGCGGCACCGGGCTCAAGGCCTCCGTCATCGATCACACCGGGGCAATGATCGCGGACAAGGTGCGGGTCGCAACCCCGCATCCCAGCCCGCCCGGCGTATTGGTGGAGGCGATCGCCAATCTGGTGAAGCCGCTGCCGCATTTCGACCGCATCGCCATCGGGTTTCCCGGTGCGGTGCGCGCCAATGTCATCCTCACCGCGCCGCATCTGGGTGAGGACGTCTGGCATGGCGTCGATCTGGCGGCCCTCGTCTCCCACCGTTTTGGCGGGATTCCGACGAAGATCGTCAACGACGCAGAGATGCAGGGTCTGGCCGTGATCAAGGGCGAGGGTCTGGAATTCATCCTCACCCTCGGCACCGGTTGCGGCACCGGCATTTTCTATAATGGTGAGCTGGCACCGCATCTTGAGCTGTCGACGCACCCGATCCACAAGAAATACACCTACGATCTCTATGTGGGTAACGAGGCTTTCGAGAAGATCGGGAAGAAGCGCTGGAACAAGCGCGTGGAGCGGGTCATCGCCGCCCTCCGCGCTCTCACGCATTTCGACCGCCTTTATATCGGCGGTGGCAATTCCAAGCATGTGACGCTCAGCCTGCCGACCTCGGTTCGGCTTGTCTCGAACGAAGCCGGCATCGACGGCGGTGCGCGCCTTTGGTCCGAGCAAAAGGGCCGCCATCCGGAATACGATATCCAGGCCTGACCGGTATCGGTCTGCCGGCGGGGCTTTTGTCCCGCCGGCAGAGGCTTTCGACCCTTGCCCCGACCGTCAATCCCGGTCCGGCACGGCACGGCCGATCGAGCTATAGGCGAACCCTTCCGCCCGCATGGCGACGGGATCGAAGATATTCCGCAGATCGACGATGACGCGGCCCTTCATGAGGGATTTGAGACGCGCCGGGCTGACGGCCCGGAAGACATTCCATTCGGTCAGCACGACCAGGACATCGGCGCCCGTCACGGCCGCAATCGCATCGCTTTCATAGACCACCGCCGTCGGCAGCTGCGGCTTTGCGGCCTCCATCCCTTCTGGGTCGAAGGCGTGGATATCGGCACCCTCCTCCACCAGCCGGCTGACGACCGGTATCGATGGCGCATCGCGCATGTCATCGGTTTCAGGCTTGAAGGTCAGCCCCCAGACAGCGATCTTCATGCCGCGCACGGAGCCGCCGCAGGCCGTCGTCACGCGTTTTGCCATGGTCGATTTGCGCGCGTCATTGACCTGCACCACCGTTTCCACCAGCCGCTGCGGCGCACCGGCATCCTGGCCGATGCGTGCCATGGCCAGCGTATCCTTCGGGAAGCAGGACCCGCCGAAACCCGGCCCGGCATGCAGAAACTTGCGGCCGATACGCCCGTCCAGCCCCATGCCACGCGCGACGTCATGCACATCCGCGCCGACGCGCTCGCACAGGTCCGCCACCTCATTGATGAAGGTGACCTTCATGGCGAGGAAGGAGTTGGCCGCGTATTTGATCAGTTCGGCCGTCTCGATCGTGGTCACCACGATCGGCGTCTCGATCAGAAACAGCGGCCGATAGAGGGTACGCAACACGGCCTCGGCGCGTTCGCTCTCGACGCCGATGACGACGCGGTCAGGCCGCATGAAATCGCCGATGGCACTGCCTTCGCGCAGGAATTCAGGGTTGGACGCGACATCGAACTCAAGCTCGGGCCGGGCCGTGCGCATGATCTCGGCCACCTTGCGGCCGGTGCCGACCGGCACGGTCGATTTCGTCACGATCACCGCATAGCCGGACAGCTTGCGAGCGACCTGCTCCACCGCCTGATAGACATAGGTCAGATCGGCATGGCCGTCGCCGCGACGCGTGGGCGTGCCGACGGCGATGAAGACAACCTCGGCACCGACCAGTGCGGCGTCCATATTGCCGGTAAAGGACAGGCGGCCGGCCGCCACATTCTCGGCCACCAGATTGTCCAGGCCCGGCTCGAAAATCGGGATCTTGCCGTTCTGCAAGGCCGTGAGCTTGCGCTCATCCACCTCGACGACCACGACCTCCATCCCGAATTGGGCGAAGCAGGCGCCGGAGACCAGCCCCACATAGCCGCCGCCGATCATTGTCACGCGCATCTTTATTCCTTCGCGCTCGGAGCAATCTCAAAGACCGATCGGGACGGGGCAGAGAAACATCCGCCCGCCGACCGCTTCCTCTGTCTGATCCCGATTTGTGACCGATCTATGGGCTGATCGCAGCGATTGCGAGGCTGCTACAGGTTTAGGACACCAGCCTGAGGCGACGGCGGCGGGTCTCGGGCGTTTCCTGCGGCCACTCCAGCGGCAAGGTCGGCTCAAAATCGACGACCGAAGACAATTGCGCGATCTCGCTCTCGTCCGGCTCGGGCAGGCGCTGTCCGAGATGCGCGGCGGCCAGATGACGGAAGACATAGTCGAGCGTCGAAGTCGCGGCACCGACGCTAGGGTCGCCCTCGACCATGCCGGCGACGCCGAAGCGGGTGCCGACGAAGGTCTCGACGAATTGCTCCAGCGGGACGCCATGCTGCAGGCCGAGGCTGACGGAGGCTGCGAAGGCATCCATCAATGCGCGGAAGGCCGGTGTTTCCTTCTGCAGGGAAATGCCGATCTCCCCCAGCTTGCCGTCCTCATATTCCGCCGTGCGCAGATAGACGCGATGACCCCCGACGGCGGCTTTCTGCATCGTGCCGCTGCGGCGCATCGGCAGTTCCACCGGCTGCACCGGGCGCGGCGACAACGGCTGGCCCTGCTGCACCAAGCCAAGACGGCCGAGGCGCGGCTGAGCCAGCGGCACCAGCGGCAGAATGGGGGCGAGGGCCGCATGCATCGCCGCATGCGCCTCGGCGGAAGCCGAGGGCAGTGGCTGTTCGCCGCGCAGCATCGCGGCCAAGGCCTGATCGGGCGACAGGTTTTGCGCCGCCAGCATTTGGCGCGTCGCACGCGTCAGGCGGCCGTCGACAGACACGCGCGCGAAAGCGGGGGCCAAGCCCGTTGTTTCGACGCCCAGAAGGATTTCGGCGGCATCGGCCGGCGTCTGTGCCGCCACCGCGATATGGCCGCAACTCGGCAAGGCAGCCGCGTCATGAAAGGCGCGCGCCGCCGCATCAGCCAGACCCGCAACGACGCAATGCAGCGGGGGCGCCGACCAGATATCCGGCAGCGCGTACAACCCGGTCAGGCTCGACAGTCGGGCGGACGCGATTTCAGCATGCCCGCGCATCACAGCGGCGACGCAGGCGGCAACGTCACGTCCAGCGACACTATCATAGCTCAGCCCGAGCCCTGCCAGCAGCCCGTCCAGATCCGCGAAACCGACCGCGATGCGCCGCGCGTCGGGGCGCAGCAGCGCGAGCGTAATGGTCGCAAGCGCAGCCGCATCCTGAAAACCGGAGAGATCGAACCCTGTGCTCGGGTCGAGAAAGGCCGGCAGGTTGAGCACGAAACGCGGCATCCTGTCGGCGGCGATAGCCGTGTCGGTCCAAAGCTCCGCACCGACCGCGCCGCGCCGGCGCAGCAGCAGATCGTGCAACTTCTGCGCCAAAGCCGTCGCGGCAAACAATCCGGCAGCTTCGGCACGGGCCGCAGCCAGGCCAATCCAACCATCGGCCAGATCGGGCAGGCTGACGCGACGGGCCATCGGCCTCATCGCCGCGAGCGCCGTCGCTGCACCATCGTCCCAGGAGGTCGGCAGCAGGACCGGAATCGGCGCGGAATCGGGATCGGCCGCCGCCTCCACCCAACGCAACCGCACGCCTTGCCACGCCTTGCTTGCTTTCATGGCGCCAAGTTACCGCATCGAGTCGGGAAGCGGAAGAACATCTGGGGTATCGATTCGGGGTTACCCACAACTTCTAGCGATCCAACCCCTCCGCCTGTGACAAAGCGCCCATGCCGAACACGAAGCCGCAAGCCTTGTCCTGGCGGATGGACCAGCGACCAGCCTTCGCCTATAGAAGCAGCATGAACCTCGCGAAGATCGGCTATATCGGAACGTCCCTCTTCACGCGCTTTCGCGGCCGTGGCGTCGGCAAGGATGTGTTTGGCAATCGCTACTTCGAAGAGAAGTCAGCGGTCCCCGGGCGCAATGTGCGACGCTGGGTGATCTATGCCGGGCCGCTGGAAGCCTCCACCGTGCCGCCGGAATGGCATGCCTGGCTGCATTATACAGTCGATGCGCCGATCGCCGAGAACAGCCGTCTGCCCTGGATGAAACCGCATCTGCCCAACCGCACCGGCACGGCCTACAGCTATCGCCCGCCAGGACATGATTACCGCGGCGGGCGCCGTCACCGGGCGACCGGCGATTATGATGCCTGGACACCGGGAGAATAAGCGTGGCGCGGCGTAACGCCGCCGAGATTCTGGCGGGTCTTGCCGTTCTGGTCGTCGCTGCAGGCTTTCTTGCCTATGCGCTCGCGACTTCAGGCTCCGCCGGCGTTCCCGGCTATTCCTTTTCTGCTGAATTCGATCGCGTTGACGGGCTGAGTGTCGGTTCCGACGTGCGCATGGCGGGCGTCAAGGTCGGCACCGTCACGGGCACGACCATCGACACCAAGACCTACCTCGCAGTCGTCGATTTCACCGTCCAGAAGAATATCGCGCTGCCATCGGACACGAGCGCTGCCATCACCAGCCAGAGCCTGCTCGGCGGCGATTATCTGGCGCTGGTTCCTGGCGGATCGGAAGCGATGCTCAAGCCTGGCGGCCGCGTGACGATCACGCAAGGCTCCGTCAGCCTGGAGGATCTTCTCGGCAAGTTCATTTTCAGCGTGACGGATCTCGTCTCGGGTCTGAAGAAGAACGGCCAGCCATCCGGCACTGGTTCGGGCAGCGCGCCATGACACAAGCGACCAGCCTGACGGCGATCGACCCGGACGGCAATCGCTGGACCCGCACTGATGGCAGCGTCGTCGACTGCCGCGAAAAACTGCGTCAGCTGCGGGAAAATCAGGCTGACCTCAGTCAGTGTCTGCAGGATTATTTCGAAGACGCCATCCTGATGGATGTCGACGCGGAAGCGCTGCGACGTCTGCTGCACGGCATGGTCGATAAGTTGCGCGATCCACGACCGAGCCGTTCGTGATCGGCCGCCCTTATCGGGCCGCCGGGCGCGACCGCGTCGCGGCGGCGGCGCTCGTGATCCTGACGGCCCTGATCCCGGCAAGGACATGGGCACAGTCGCAGGATCCATCGGCTGCAGGGATCCAGGACCAACAGCTCGCTGCCCCGGCCAATACCGATGAGAGCAAGGTCCTTGGGACCGGCGCAAGCTCCGGCAGCAATGGTGAGATCGCGCCGCCGGCGACCCCGCCCGCGCCGGAAGCCGCACCACAAGCGACGGCCACTATTCCGGCCTCGACCGATTGGGTGCAGAAAACCCAGGCTAACCTTATCGTGCTCGACAAGATTTACGGCAGCGCGCGCGCGGTCTCGGCATCCGTCGGCACACCGTTCACCGAACGTTTCCTGACAATCACGGTTCTTGCCTGCTTTGTGCGCCCGCCCGGCCTGGCGCCGGACGCGGCTGCTTTCTTGCAAGTAACGGACAACAAGGCCCCGGCTGGAACACCGCCCAAGTTCCGCGGATGGATTTTTCAGGCCGAACCGGCCCTCTCTGGCATGTCCGATCCGGCGACGGATGTTTCCGTCCAAGGATGCCGTTAAAGCTGCATATCACGATCTTCACGCGTTAGTGTTTCTACGGTAACTCTTGGTGATATTGAGCCGGCTTCCGCCCCCCGCGAATGAATGCTTAAAGGGCTAAGAATTCCTTTGGATTCACCGAGTTGGATCGTTCGTTTCGGCATATGTGCCTTTTTTGTCACGGTGTGTCGGAAACGCAGCGGAAAGACTGGGAAAGCTAGAAGAAGATGATAGATTTACCTTACCGAACAGCAGGCAACGCCTCCGAGCGACCGGCCAGGCTGAAGGTATGCGTCGGTCAAAGAGGAGAAATACAATGAAGCTCCGCAGCACGCTTATGGCGGCGACTGTGTTAGCGGTTCCGGTTCTAGCCCTTCCCACCTTGGCGAAGGCTCAGCCGGTGACCGGTCTCTATGTCGGCGCTGGCGCCGGCTATGATTACCAGGGCAGCCAGAAGGTTACTGGTGGTCCGGGCGGTCTCGCTGGCGGTCGCGCCTTCTACAAGGGCGGCGTTTCCGGTAGCGGCAGCATCGGCTACGGCCTCGGCAATGGTCTGCGTCTCGAACTCGAAGGCATCTACCTTCGCGCTTCGAACAAGAACATCAAGCCGGGCGCTTATGGTCCGAACAACGCTTACCACGGCTACACGCAGAAATACGGCGCGTTCGCGAACGCCCTGTATGACATCGATGTCGGCAGCCCCTACTTCTACCCCTACATCGGTGCCGGCGTCGGCTACCTGTGGACCGCTATCCCGAGCGGTGCTGTGACTTCCGCGGGTGTGTCCAACATCAGCGACACCAAGGGTAGCTTCGCTTACCAGGGTATCGCTGGCTTCTCGGTTCCGATCCCCCCGGCTCCGGGCCTGTCGATCACGGCTGAATACCACTACATTGGCACGACGAAGAAAGAGAGCTTCGACTCGACCTATGAGGGTGGCGCTTCTTCCGTTCAGTTCGGCCCGGCTGTGAACCAGACCGTTCTCGTTGGTCTGCGTTATGCCTTCAACACGCCGTCCGCTCCGCCGCCGCCGCCTGCTCCGATGGTTGCCCCGGCTCCGGCCCCGGCTCGTACCTACCTCGTCTTCTTCGACTGGGATAAGTACAACCTGACGCCGCGCGCCAAGGAAATCATCGCCGAGGCCGCTTCGAACTCGACGCACGTGCAGTACACGCAGATCGCTGTTAACGGCTACACCGACACGTCGGGCACGGCCTCCTACAACATGGGTCTGTCCATCCGCCGCGCGAAGAGCGTCCAGGCTCAGCTGATCGCCGACGGCGTGCCGGCTTCCGCGATCTCCATCGCGGGCTATGGCGACACCCACCTGCTGGTTCCGACCGGCCCGGGCGTCCGCGAGCCGCAGAACCGCCGCGTCGAAATCATCATCAAGTAATTTTCCTTCCGGAAAATTGGTTCATGGTGAGGGGCGCTCCGCAAGGAGCGCCCCTTTCGTTTGCGATCTAGCGAACGATAAAAAAGGGGCGGTGCTTGTGGCACCGCCCCTTTTTTATGCCCAGTGACTTCAGCCGACCCAGCGGGCCGGCCTCGGTCAGTCAAAACATCCGGCCACTCAGCCGGCAATCTCTTCCAAGGATCGGTTACGCGTCCGCGGCCCCAGCAGCCCGGTCGCGGCGATCACCACCACCATGCTGCCGGCGATGAGCATGAAGACGCCGGATACGCCGAAGCCCCGCAGCGTGAAGGCGATGACGAACGCCATGAAAATCACCGACAGGCGGCTCCAGGAATAGACGAAGCCGACCGCGACCGCGCGGATACGCGTCGGATAAAGCTCGGCCTGATAGCTATGGAAGGCGAAGGACAGGACATTGTTCGCCATCGTCACCAGCACGCCGAACCCCACCACGGCCAGCGGGCTGCGCGCCTCGCTGAAACAGAGGCCGAAGACGGCAACAGCCGCCGCACTGACGATCACCAGCACCTTGCGCTCCACCTTATCGGCCAGACCGAAGAACAGCAGCGGCGCGAAAGGCGCGGCAATCGCGATCAGGAAGGTGTATTCCAGGCTATGGGTAATGGTGATGCCGTGCTGGATCAGGAAGGTCGGCACCCAATTGGCAAAGCCGTAATAGCCCACGGCCTGAAAGACGTTGAACAGGATCAGCATCACGGTCCGCGCCAGATAGCGACGATGCCAGATTTCGCGGAGACGGCCTTTCGCCGTAACGGTCTCCTCCGGCGCAGGCACGACCACTGCCAGCTCAGCGCGCGGCACTTCCGCTTCCAGCAGCGCCACGATCCGATCAGCCTCAGCGATCTTGCCGCGCCCGGCGAGCCACCGCGGTGATTCCGGGAGGGGACGGCGGATGAACCAGACTACAACCGCACCGGCCGCACCGATCATCACTAGCCAGCGCCAGCCGTCGATACCCATCGGCGCTTGAGGCACCAGCCACCAGGCGAGTGCGGCCGCGATCGGCAGAATGCTGAACTGAATGGCGGCATTGATCACGAAAGCCCGGCCGCGCAGATGCTTGGGCATCAGCTCGGAAATATAGGAATCGATCGTCACCAACTCGACGCCGATGCCGATACCGGACAGCAGGCGCCACAGATTGATGCCGGCCGCATCCTTCTGAAACGCCATGATCAGCGTGCAGAGGCTGTACCAGATCAAGGAAATGGTGAAGATCCGGCGCCGGCCGAAGCGGTCGGCCACGAAGCCGAAGGCGAGCGTGCCTATGAACAGGCCGATGAAGAAAGCCGCGACGAAGCTCGCGATGCCGTTATTGCCGAAGAATCCGGCCGTGGTCGCCGTGAAAATATGGGCGTGGACCAGACCGGGCGCGATATAGCCGGTCAGGAAGAGATCGAAATATTCGAAGCAGCCGCCCAGCGACAGCAGAATGACCATCGTCCAGATGCGGCGGGTGCCGGGCAGTCGATCAAGCCGAGCGCCAATGTCGGCGGCAGAATTCATGGTTGTTTGCTCCCGTCCGCCCGTCAGTTGCGGGCGCAGGGGATGTGACATGGCGCGCTATCCGACGCCAGAGCGGTGCTTGGATTTACCGCGGCGGTGGGGGTGGTGCGGCACGTTCGGTCTTGACCAGCCGGCGGCTGGCGCTGAATTCGGCCGGCAGCGACAGCACGGCCCGCACGCCCGGATGATTGTCTTCCAGCCGCAAGGCGCCGCTGTGGAGTTGGACGACCGCTTGCACGAGCGAGAGGCCGAGGCCCGAGCCCGGCGTGCTGCGTGCCGATTCACCGCGATAGAACCGCTCCGTCACCCGCGCGCGGTCCTCTGGCGGGATGCCGGGACCGGAATCGGCCACGACAATTTCGATCCGATCGCCAAGCCGACCCGCACCGAGCAGAATGGGCTTGCCGGGTGGTGAGAATTTGAGCGCGTTCTCAAGCAGATTGGCGACCGCCTGCTGCAGCAGGTCGCGATCCCCGAACATCGGCAAAGGCGGCCTTGCCAGAAGATCGATCTGCTGGCCCTGCTCTTCCGCCGCCGCGCCGTAAAGCTCATGCATATCGGCCAGCAACGCATAAAGATCGAGCGAGGCGAAGGCTGACCGCCGCGCGCCGGCTTCGATCTCGGCAATGCGCAGCAGGCCCTGAAAAACCGAGACAATCCCATCCAGATCCGAGGTCGCACGTTCCACCGCCGCATGCAGGTCGCCGGCATCGCGCGCATGCAGCGCCGCGTCTTCCAGCCGAGCCCGCGCGCGGGTAATCGGCGTGCGCAAATCATGCGCGATCGCGTTGGAGACCTGACGCACGCCATCCATCAGCCGTGCGATGCGGTCCAGCATGTCGTTGATGGTTTCAGCCAGGCGATCAAACTCGTCGCCGCGACCCGAAATGCGCACGCGGTTGGAGAGATCGCCGCGCGAAATCGCATTCGCCGTCGCCGAGACATCCGCCAGGCTGCGGCGGAACAGGCTTTGAATAGCAATAGCGCCGGCCGATCCCAGCACGACCATCACCAGCACAGCCCAGAGCAGACCCGCGGTCAGCAGCGAGCGCAGCTTGGCGCGTGACCCGACATCGCGCCCGATCAGTAGGTGAAATCCACCGGGCAGATCGTAACGGCGCAGACGCGCCAGCGCCTGACGGTCGCCGCGCTGCACATTCAGCTCAAACCAGGCGTCGGAACCGGAGACTTCCTTAGGCCAGGTCGCGAGATTGCCGGCGATGGCGTGAAGGTCGTTATCGGCCAGAAGATAGATCGCATTCTCGTCGACATTCTGCGACAGGCGATCCTGGATCGTCAGGATCAGCGCCGGCACGCCGCCTTCCTGGTAGCGCTCGCCCAGTCCTTGCGCATCGGCGTTGATGGCGGCTTCAACCTGGCGATTGAGCAGCCCGGCCGTCGCCCACCACAGGAAGATCGCCAAAGCGACGGCGCTGAGGCCGAAGATAATGGCATAGAGCGCCGCGAAACGCAGACCGGCCGAACGCAACAGAGGCGAGCCACGCAGCCGCGCGAAGAAATCCTGCCGGTGAGACCCTGTACTCATTAGCAAAGGGGTCGTCGCACGAGCCCGCCCCGGACGTGGAAATCGCATCGCGCTCAGCCTGAAGCCCAAGACGCTGTCTTGGCGTCAGGCCTCATTATCCGCCCGCATGATATAGCCGGCATTGCGCACCGTATGCAGCAGCGGCTTCGGAAAAGGCTTGTCCACCTTCTGCCGCAGACGCGAGACATGCACGTCGATGACATTGGTCTGCGGATCGAAATGATAGTCCCAGACGCCCTCCAGCAGCATCGTGCGCGTCACGACCTGGCCGGCATGGCGCATCAGATATTCCAGCAGCCGGTATTCGCGCGGTTGCAGGTCGATCTTCTGTCCAGCGCGTTTCACACTGCGCGACAGCAGGTCCATTTCCAGATCGCCGACGACCAGACGGGTCACCGGGCTGTCCGCCTTGCCCCGCCGCGTCAAAGCCTCCACGCGCGCCAGAAGCTCGGCGAAGGCGAAGGGCTTGGTCAGATAATCGTCACCGCCAGCCTTCAAACCTTTCACACGGTCATCGACCTGGCCCAGCGCCGACAGGAACAGCACCGGCACGGTGTTTTCTTGTGCGCGAAGCGTTTCCAGCAGCCGCAGCCCATCCACGCCGCCGGGCAGCATGCGATCCAGAATGATCGCGTCGAACTGCTCGCTCGCCGCCATGAAAAGCCCGTCCCGGCCATTCGCCGCATGTTCGACGACGTGATTGGCTTCCCTCAGCCCCTTGACCACGAAGCCGGCGACGTCGCGGTCATCCTCGACCAGAAGAATGCGCATCTCAGTCCCCTCTCAACTCACCGACCCGATCGCTCGGTCGGAAAAATAATTCGTCTCACCGGGATGGTCGTCATGACTTGTCATTCCGACTGCGTCTCCGGACGCAAGCCGATGGTGACATTGGCCGCGAATACACGGCCGTGGCGGCTGAAGCTTACATGCGCGCGCTGTCCGGGATGGATCTCCGCGACCGCGCGGATCAGTCCCAGCGCGGTGTCCACTTTCCGGGCATCGACAGACAGAATGCGGTCACCGGCGCGCAATCCGCTATGGCCAGCCGGCCCCGTCGCCTCCACCATCGTCACCCGCACGCCATCGCCGCTATCGTCATCGGCCAGCCCAACGCCAAGCCAGCCACGATCGAGGTGGCCATGCTGCTCCAGAACCGAGACGACGCCTTCGGCGATCTCGCTCGGGATGGCGAAACCGATCCCGACCGAACCGCCGGTCGGCGAGATGATGGCGGTATCCACACCGACGACACCGCCATTGAGATCAAAGGCGGGGCCGCCGGAATTGCCCGGATTGATGGGCGCATCCAGTTGCAGGAAATCGTCGAAAGGCCCGCTCATGATGTCGCGGCCGCGGGCGGAAATGATTCCGGCTGTCACCGTATTGCCGAGGCCGAAGGGATTGCCCGCGACCATGATCCAGTCGCCCACCTCCACCTGCCGCGAATCGCCCCAGCTGACATAAGGCAAAGGCTTATCGGCTGTGACTTTGATGACCGCGATATCCGTCAGCTGATCGACCCCCAGGATCTTCGCCGGAAGCTGGGTCCC
The DNA here is from genome assembly GCF_020621385.1 of Acidisoma cellulosilyticum. Taxonomy (GTDB): domain Bacteria; phylum Pseudomonadota; class Alphaproteobacteria; order Acetobacterales; family Acetobacteraceae; genus Acidisoma; species Acidisoma cellulosilyticum. The sequence goes on from NZ_JAESVA010000003.1 coordinate 224,672, forward strand.
GTCCGCGAGAGAGACGGTGATCTTGCTTGCGCCGCCGACGACATGATCATTGGTGACGATGATGCCCGAGGGATCGATGATGAATCCGGAACCGGCACCGAAGACTTTCTGGTGGCGGTCGGCCGGCGTGGGCTCGGCCCCTTGATCGCCACCATCATCGGCCGCGGCGGCAGCCGCACTTTCGGTCACCGCAATGCTGACGACCGCGGGCACGACTTTCTTCACGAGGTTGCGGAAGCTCGGCAGCTGCTGCGCCTGGGCCGGCAAGGCTGCCAATCCCAGCGCTGCCACCAGGGTTAAGCCCGCGCCCAAGCGCAGGCAGCCACCTGATAGAGGCAGGCGGGGCCGAGGCGAATACGGCGTGATCACTGTCATGCAGCTACTTGTCACGAAAATCCCTCCCTCGCCCAGAGGCCGCCCGCGAAACCCGTTGCGATTTCTGAGCTTTAACCTTCCGTCATGCCGTGCTTCATCTAACACAGGCGAAACGGCCCTCTGGCATCGCCCCGAAACCGCCGACAAGCCCCTCTGGAAGCCAAAACAGTCTCAAAGGAAGCCCGTCGTGACGACCGAACCCGTAACCATCGACGATTTCGAGCGAATCGACATTCGTGTCGGCACCGTTACCGATGCTCAACCCTTTCCTGAGGCGCGCAAGCCCGCGATCAAGCTCTGGATCGATTTCGGCGGTGATATCGGCGTGAAGTGCTCCTCCGCACAGATCACGCTGCATTATAAGCCGGAGACGCTGATCGGCCGACAGGTCTGCGCCGTGGTGAATTTCCCACCCCGGCGGATCGGGCCTTTCGTCAGTGAGGTCTTGACCTTGGGCCTGCCGGACGCGCAAGGCGGAATCGTTTTGATCAGGCCCGACTTCAAGGTGTCTGACGGAGGGAAGCTTTTCTGATGGCGCCACAATATTACACTGTCACCTGGGACCAGCTGCACCGCGATGCGCGGGCCTTGGCCTGGCGGCTGATCGATGCCGGTCCTTGGACGGGGATCGTCGCCGTCACCCGGGGCGGCCTCATACCGGCCGCGATCATTGCGCGCGAACTCGAATGCCGTCTGATCGAAAGCGTCTCCGTCGAGACATATAATGAAGAGTCGATCGGCCAGCCCGTCGTCACCAAAGCGCCGACGGCCGCGGGCGACGGCACAGGCTTCCTGATCATCGATGATTTGGTCGATACCGGCACAACGGCACGCGTCGTGCGCAAGCTCATGCCGAAGGCCCATTTCGCGACCGTCTATGCGAAGCCCGCCGGTAAGGACATCGTCGATACTTTCGTGACCGAGGTCAGCCAGAACACCTGGATTCTGTTCCCCTGGGACACGGATGCGGCACCGCAATTCGTGGCGCCCATCGCCCGCGCCCCGGGTCGGGGCACTTAGCGCGGGGTCATGAACCGCTGATCCCCATCGCGCGGCGCATGAAGAACCGCTTGACCGGCGGCACGCGATGGACGGCCGCGATGCCCAGATCGCGGGCCAGACGGATCAGCGGATTGTCATTGCTGAACAGCCGGTCCAGCGCATCGGTCGCCGCCAGCATGGCGAGATTGTCCGGCCGCCGCTGACGTTGATATTGCGCCAGCAATCCGGTCGCCCCCGGATCCTCGCGACGCTGCAAAGCGGCCAGGATCAGCTCGGACAGCACGATCGCGTCGCGCAGGCCGAGATTGAAACCCTGACCGGCGATCGGGTGGATGCCATGAGCGGCGTCCCCCACCAGCGCCAACCGCTGATCGACGTAGCGCGTCGCGAGCAGGGCAGAAAGCGGATAATTCCACCGGCGGCCAAGCAGCCGGATCTCGCCCAGATGATCGCCCAGCCGACGCGCCACCTGATGGGTGAAGGCGGCCGGTTCAAGCCGCATCAGCGCCTCGGCGACCGCCGTCTTTTCGGTGAAGACGATGGCTGAGACATGAGGCGCGCCGGGTGTCGGACCCAGTGGCAGCTGGGCGAAGGGGCCACCCGGCAGAAAATGTTCCAGCGCCGTATTCTCATGCGGGAATTCATGGGCGATGGCGCAGACGACGCCGCTCTGCCGATAGGGGTAACGGATCACAGGGATATTGGCCGCCCGGCGCTGTGCGCTGTGGCGCCCCTCAGCCGCAATCACCAGACGGGCCGTGAAACGCGCGCCCGTCGACAGCGTAACTGTCGCGCCCTCTGCCTGGCGCTCGACCTTCGCCTCGCACGGCGCCACGAGCGTGATGCCGCGACCGGCATGCAGGCGGCGGTTCAGCGCGATGCGCAGGCTGCGCGCCTCCACCATCCAGCCGAAAGGGCCGCTTGCCGCCCCTAGCTCGCGGGCGTCGAAATGCAGGAACAATGGCGAGGCCGGGCGGCCCGGCTTGCCGTCGGAGACATGGATCTGCTCGATCGGGCAAGGCTGAAAGGGCAAGGCCTGCCACAGCGCCGCATTTTCAAGCAAAGGCTGGGTGCCGGCCGCGATCGCATAGGCGCGGCCGTCGAAGCCGGGATCTTCCATCGGCGGCAAGGACGCGCGGTCCAAGACCAGGACGCGCGCACCGCCTTCGGCCATTCGGCAAGCGAGCGAGCCGCCGACGGGACCGGCCCCCAGGATACAGACGTCAAATTCAGTGTCGCTCATCTCTGCCTGTCCCTCTGCCGCCGTCTATAGGCCCTAAGCCATTGACCGCGAAAGAGCAGGATCTGCCTCGCCCGCAGGCGCTCAACCTCATTTCCCATGCGCAAAAAATAGGCACACCCATGTGGACATGGAGAAAAAATTAGAAATAGCCCTTTCGGTGCTATCATCACGATCTTGGCATGGGTCTTGAATAAGCAATTGGCCATTAGAGCCCTCGCCGCTGGGGCGGGCAAAGACGATGCCACGAACGGAGGACGCCGACATGAAGTTGGTCATGGCCATTATCAAACCATTCAAGCTTGACGACGTTCGCGAAGCGCTGACCCCGCTGGGCGTGCAAGGGCTTACGGTTTCTGAGGTCAAGGGATTTGGCCGTCAGAAGGGGCAGACGGAAATTTACCGTGGCGCCGAATACCACGTGAATTTCCTGCCCAAGGTGAAGATCGAGGTCGCAGTGTCCTCCGATCTCGCCGAGCAGGTTGTCGAGGCAATCATGAAGGCCGCACACACCGGCAAGATCGGTGACGGCAAGATCTTCATCATGGACGTCGAGCGTGTCGTGCGTATTCGCACGGGCGAACTCGACTCAGAAGCTCTTTGAAGGAAACCCGGATGACTGGACCATCCATGCAGCGCTTAAAAAGCTCCCGGAGTTTCCTCCGGGCCCTTCCCCTCGCCCTGCCGTTGCTCGGCTTTGCCGCTCCGGCATTCGCCGCCGATGCGCCGAAGATCGACACCGGTAACACCGCCTGGATGCTCGCATCCACTGCGCTGGTGCTGATGATGACCATCCCGGGTCTGGCACTGTTCTATGCCGGCATGGTGCGCAAGAAGAACGTCCTTGCCACCCTGATGCAGTCCTTCGCGATCTGCTGCCTTGTTACCCTCGTCTGGTGTGTCGTCGGCTACAGCCTGGCCTTCACCACCGGCAATGCCTATGTCGGCGATCTGTCCCAGTTCATGCTGAAGGGCTTCGCCAAGACCTGGAACAATGACTTCCTCCTCGGTGGCACCGTCGACCAGACGATCCCCGAGAGCGTCTACATGATGTTCCAGATGACCTTCGCGATCATCACCCCGGCCCTGATCTGCGGCGCTTTCGCGGACCGTATGAAGTTCAGCGCCATGTGCATCTTCATGGTGATCTGGTCGATCGTCGTCTACAGCCCGATCGCGCATTGGGTCTGGTCGACGACCGGTTGGGCCGGCGCCATGGGCGTGCTCGACTTCGCGGGCGGCACCGTCGTTCACATCAACGCGGGCGTTGCCGGCCTGATGTGCGCCATCGTCCTCGGCAAGCGCGTCGGCTACGGCAACGACAACATGCATCCCTACAATGTCGGCTACGCCATGATCGGCGCGAGCCTGCTGTGGGTGGGCTGGTTCGGCTTCAACGCGGGTTCCGCGGTCGCCGCCAACGGCCGTGCGGGCATGGCCATGGCCGCGACCCAGATCGCGACCGCGGCCGCCGCCCTCGCCTGGATGTTCGCCGAATGGATCACCAAGGGTAAGCCGAGCCTGCTCGGCATTGTGTCCGGCGCCGTTGCCGGCCTCGTCGCCATTACCCCGGCTTCCGGCTTCGTTCTGCCGGGCGCCTCGATCATCATCGGCGTCGCCGCCGGCGTGGTCTGCTACTTCTTCTCCACCACGGTGAAGAACTTCTTCGGCTATGACGACAGCCTCGATTGCTGGGGCGTGCATGGCATCGGCGGTATCGTCGGTGCCTTGCTGACAGGCGTCTTCGCCTTCGGCCCGCTTTATGGCGGTTCCGGCGGCAGCGCCAAGCAGTTGCTGATCCAGTGCTACGGCGTCGGCGCGACGCTGATCTGGTCGGGCGGCATCTCCTTCGTCCTGCTCAAGATCATCGATATGACCATCGGCCTGCGCATCACGCGGGACGAGGAAATCGAGGGCATGGACATCACCCTGCACGGCGAACAGATCGTCTGATCTGCGAACCATCACGCAGGACTTGCCTTGGAAACCCCCGCCTCGTGCGGGGGTTTTCTTTTGCCTACCAGGGCTCGGCGCCGTCCGGGCCGAAAAAACCGCCCGTCGGCCCGTCATCGGGCAAGGTGGCAAGGGCGACAGCGCCTGCGTCACCGCAAGCAGGCCGAAGACATTGGTGGGCGCCGCACGCACCGTGCTGGAACCTGGCGCGCAACCGTCTGAACTTGCGACCCTTCGCCGTGAATTGCGCGTCCTTTGCCTGGCCTATCTCGAAGCTGCGGCCGCATAGCCGGCTATTCGGCGGCAGCCTTGGCGGCAGCGCCAGCGGCGAGCGGGCAAAGAATGACCGCCAGGCACAGAAAGGCCCCCAGCAGCAGCAGCGCCGGACGCGTGGCGACACCGGTCTGTGCGGCACCAGCCGCAGCCGTGCCGAAAATCAGCACCGGCGTCGCCAAGGGCAGAACCAGCAAGGGCAGCAAAACCCCACCGCGCCGCGCGCCGATCACCAAAGCCGCGCCCGTCGTGCCGAGCAGCGACAGCGTCATGCTGCCGAGGACGAGGCTGAGTTCCAGCGGCGCCAGCGCTGACCTCGGCAGGTTCAGCATCAGCGCCACCGGCATGGCCATAACGACCAGCGGCAGGCCGGCAAATAGCCAATGCGACAAGGCTTTGATCAAAGCCAGCAGGGCCGGCGGCAGGCCCTGCAGCAGAAGCTGATCGAGCGAACCGTCCTCGTAATCGGCACCAAACAGCCGGTCGAGCGGCAGCAGAGCGGCCAGCAAGGCCGCGATCCAGATCGCCCCCGGCGCGATCTTGCCGAGAAGAGCGGGCTCGGGCCCGATGCCGAGCGGGAACAGGCTGGCGGCGAGCACGAAGAACAGCAGAACGGCCAGGCTATCCGCACCATGGCGGAAGGACAGCCGCATTTCCCGACCCAGGAGCCGCGCGGCAATGACCATCATGACAGCCGCACCGAACGGCCTTCTGCCATCGGCAGATCCTGATGGGTCGCCGCGATGACCATGCCACCCTCCGCGCGGTGGCGCGCGATCATCGCCCCGAAGCGCGCGATGGAGGCGGTATCCAGGCCCGTGACCGGTTCATCCAACAGCCAGAGCGCGGCCTGTCGCAGGCAAAGCCGGCCGATCGCCAGGCGCCGCTTTTGTCCCGCCGACAGCATCCGCGCCGGAATATCCGCGAGGTCGAGGAGGTCGACCTGCTCCAGCGCCGCCTGGATCCGCGCGTCACGGCTGGCGCGCACCCCACCGGTCCAATGACGGAGGTTTTCAGAAACGGTCAGACCCGGCTTCACGGCATCCTGATGACCGAGATAAGCGAGCCGCGCGTGATGCGCACTGGGATCGGCCAGCGCATCCGCACCAGCCCACAGCACCGCGCCCGAGGCCAGCGGCGTCAGCCCCGCGATCATGCGCAGCAACGTGGTTTTCCCAGCGCCGTTGCGGCCAGTCAGGGCGACCGCCTCCCCTTCAGCAACCGTGAAGGACAGGTCCTCGAACAGCAGATGATCGCCGCGGATGGCAGCTATACTTCGGATTTCGAGCAACCTGACGCTCCTGCAAGGCCGCGCAAGCCGCCCCATATCTCCTGGCGCGACAACGACGCGGATTGACCCTCGATAGCAGCAGTTTCACTATGATGCCCCGCAGCAAACAGGCCCTATCCATGCGCCTGTGTCGTGGACCCAGGCGGGTGGGTATGGTTTAAGCCGCTATAAGATTCTTGGCGCCTCCCCGGGCGGGGGGCATGCCTCCTTTAGGGACAAAGCAGCATGAAATTGAGCGGGCAGGACAGTCTGGGTACCAAACGGACCCTAGACGTTGGTGGCAAAAGCTACACCTACTTCTCTATCCATGAGGCAGAGAAGACGCTGGGTGATGTTTCCCGCCTGCCGGTCAGCCTCAAAGTTCTGCTCGAAAATATCCTGCGTTTCGAGGACGGCCGCACCTATAAGGTCGAAGACGCCAAGGCGATGGCGGAGTGGCTGGAGAAGGCAAGCTCCACCCGCGAAGTGCCCTTCCGCCCTGCGCGCATCCTGATGCAGGACTTCACCGGCGTTCCGGCGGTGGTCGATCTGGCCGCCATGCGCGACGGCATCCTCAAGCTGGGCGGCAACCCGGACAAGGTGAACCCGCTCATCCCCGTCGACCTCGTCATCGACCATTCCGTGCAGGTTGATCTCAGCGGCACCGCCGACAGCCTCGAAAAGAACGTCGATATCGAGTTCGAGCGCAATAACGAGCGCTATACCTTCCTGCGCTGGGGCCAGGGCTCCTTCAACAATTTCGGCGTCGTCCCGCCCGGCACCGGCATCTGCCATCAGGTCAATCTCGAATATATTTCGCAGAATACCTGGACGGCCGAAGCCGACGGCGAGACCTTCGCTTACCCGGACACCCTGTTCGGCACCGATAGCCACACGACCATGGTCAATGGTCTCGGCGTGCTCGGCTGGGGCGTCGGCGGTATCGAGGCCGAGGCCGCCATGCTCGGCCAAGCTATTGCCATGCTCATCCCCGACGTCATCGGCTTCCGCATCACCGGCAAGCTGAACGAGGGCGTGACCGCCACCGATCTCGTGCTGACGGTCACCCAGATGCTCCGCAAAAAGGGCGTCGTAGGGAAGTTCGTGGAATTCTTCGGCCCTGGCCTGGACCACATGCCGCTCGCCGATCGCGCGACCATCGCCAATATGGCGCCGGAATATGGCGCCACCTGTGGCTTCTTCCCGCTCGACAAGCTCGCTGTCGACTATATGCGCCTGACCGGCCGCACCGAACAGGCGATCGCGCTGGCCGAAGCCTATACCAAGGCCCAGGGCCTTTGGCGCGATACCAGCACGCCGGACCCGATCTTCACCGATACGCTTGAGCTGGACCTTTCGACCGTCGAGCCCTCCATCGCCGGCCCGAAGCGGCCGCAGGATCGCGTCGCGCTGAAGAACGCCTCCTCCGCCTTCAAGACCGAGCTGACCAAAAGCCTCGGCGTGCCCGCGAATGATGTGGACATCACCGCCAAGGTCGGCGACCGCAACTATACGATCACGCATGGCGATGTGGTGATCGCGGCCATCACCAGCTGCACCAATACCTCCAACCCCTATGTTCTGGTCGCGGCTGGGCTTGTCGCCCGCAAGGCCCGCGCGCTGGGCCTGACGCCGCGCCCCTGGGTGAAGACCTCGCTCGCCCCCGGCAGCCAGGTTGTCACCGAATATCTGGACAAGTCCGGCCTCTCCGCCGATCTCGACGCGCTGGGCTTCCAGACGGTCGGTTACGGCTGCACCACCTGCATCGGCAATTCCGGCCCGCTGGACGATGACATCGTCGATGCGATCGAGACCAACAAGCTCGTCGCCGTCTCTGTCCTGTCCGGCAACCGCAACTTCGAAGGTCGCGTGCATCCGAACGTGCGCGCCAACTACCTGGCCAGCCCGCCGCTGGTCGTCGCTTATTCGCTGCTCGGCACGATGAACGAGGACATCACCACCGCGGCCCTCGGCACGTCCAAGGACGGCCAGCCCGTCTATCTCAAGGACATCTGGCCGACCGCCCAGGAGATCAACGGCATCGTCGGCAGCACGCTGAGCCGCGAGATGTTCCAGTCCCGCTATTCCGACGTCTTCAAGGGTCCCCGCCAGTGGCAGGAGATCGAGGTCGAGGCCGGCAGCAAGACCTATAGCTGGAACGACAGCTCCACCTATGTCCGCAACCCGCCCTATTTCGACGGTATGACGATGACGCCGAAGCCGGTGACGGATGTCATGGGCGCACGCATCATGGCGCTGCTCGGCGACAGCATCACGACCGACCACATCAGCCCCGCCGGCAGCATCAAGAAAAGCTCGCCGGCCGGCGAATACCTGCTGCAATACCAGGTGCAGCAGAAGGACTTCAACAGCTACGGCGCCCGCCGCGGCAATCATGAAGTGATGATGCGCGGCACCTTCGCCAATATCCGCATCAAGAATGAAATGGCGCCGGGCACCGAAGGCGGCCTGACGACGCATTACCCGTCGGGCAAGGTCATGCCGATCTATGACGCCGCCATGCTCTATAAGGCGGAAGCGACCCCGCTGGTCGTCTTCGGCGGCAAGGAATACGGCACCGGCTCCTCCCGCGACTGGGCGGCCAAGGGAACCATGCTGCTGGGCGTGAAGGCCGTCATCACCGAGAGTTTCGAGCGTATCCATCGCTCCAACCTCGTCGGCATGGGCGTGCTGCCCTTGACCTTCAAGGACGGCATGGACCGCAAAAGCCTCGGCCTCACCGGTCAGGAAACGCTGGACTTTCTGGGGCTGGAACAGCTCAGCCCGCGCATGGACGTGACGATGATCATTCATCGTCCGGACGGCTCGACGGACGAGGTAAAGCTCCTCTGCCGCGTCGATACGCTGGATGAGGTCGCCTATTACCAGCATGGCGGCATCCTGCATTACGTGCTGCGCGAGATGGCGAAGGCCGCCTGATCGCCTTCGACTGATCAAGGCCGCGCGGTTCGCCGCGCGGCCTTTTTTATGGGAAGCCTCCCGGACGCGTGACCGCCCTTAAGCGCTCCTCCTTCGCCCTCGATTTCGCTGCCTTCAGCGTGCAGGAGGGCGTGCGCGCCGGGCTTTCCGTGGCCGCACTCGTCGTGCTGCACGCCTGGTTCGATTTTCCGCTCATCCTGCTGACCGCCCTTGGCGCCCTGCTAACCTGTCTCGCCGATGCCGGCACGCCGGGGCGGGAACGTCTGCCGGCGCTGTTTGCCTTCGCGGTGCTGGGTGCCGCGATCGGCGTCATCTTCGGCCTCGCCCGCGCGCAGGGGCTTTATCTTGCCATCCCGCTCGCCGGCATCGCGATTTTCATGACGAGTTTCGCGCGCATCTACGGCCCGGCCGGCATGCAGGTCGGCAATCTCCTCTCGGTCTGGATCGTGCTCGCGATCGATGTCCCGCAACCGAGCCTGCACACGGCCCTGATCTCGGGCGGGATGTTCTTCCTCGGCAGCCTCTGGGCCATTTTTTTGACCAGCGTCATCTGGCGCATTCAGACCACGCTGCCCTTCCGCCATGTCATCGGCGATTGCTACCGCTCGCTCGCTGGCATGACGCAGGACATGCGCGAAATCCTGGCCGGACGGCTGGACAGCGCCGCCGCCGCCGCCCGCTGGGAGCAGAATGCCCGCGTCTTTCGCGGTGGCGGCCGTGTGGTGATCGAGACCGCACGCACCAATGTCATGACGCTGGCCCGCACTCATGGTAGCGGCCCGCGCGTTGCCCGCGCCTGGCTGAGGCTGGAAGCAGCCGATCAGGCTTTCTCCGCCCTCAGCGGCATGGCCGATCTGCTGGAGGCGGGGCGCCGCGTCAATCCGGCCCGCGCCGGCCGCATCCTGCGGCATCTGCGGAACGACATGCTGTCGATCGCTCATAATATCGATACGGACGAAGGCATCGACCTGCCGCGCCTGACCAAAAGCCTGAACGGTGTGCGCGGCTATATCGCGGAGCTGGATCCCTATGACCCGCTGCGCAAGCTGGTGGAAACCATTGCCGAGCGTCTGTTCGTGGCCGCCAGCCTGACAGCGCCCGAGAACCTGAACCCCGGCACCTTCACCGATGGCCGCTCTGCCTTGCCTTGGCCGCAGCGCGTGCTGGGCCCCATCCACAGCAATCTGAACCGCACCTCCTCCCATCTGCGCCATGCCGGCATGGCAGGTTTGGCAGCGCTGCTCTGCCTCTCCTACACGCTGCAAAACGAGCATGAATACGAACGCTGGCTGACGATTACGCTGCTGATGACGATGCAGCCGCATTTCAGCCTGACCTGGCAGCGGATGCTGGAACGCATCGGCGGCACGGTATTGGGCGGGTTGATCGCCTCCGCCCTCAGCCTGTTCCTGCACACGCCGCTGACCGTCAGCCTGGCGATGTTCCCCCTCGCTGTCATCGCCTTCACGCTGCGGAAGGTGAGTTTTGGGCTCTTTCTCTCCGCGCTGACGCCGATGGTTATTCTTCTCGTGGAATCCTCGGCGCCGGGCGCATCGGAGATCAATATCGCGCTGATGCGTGCGCTCTACACCATCATCGGCGGCGTATTGGCGCTGGTCTGCAGCCTGGCCCTTTGGCCCGGTCGCCAACCGCAGCGGGCGCTAAGCGAAGTGCGTGCTGCCATCGCCGCCCATGCCAAGGTCGTCGACACAACGCTCGCCTTGATCCTCGGTGAAAGCGACCTGGCCGACTGGGACAGCTGCCGCCGCCAATGCGGCATGACCAGCAATATGCTGGAATCGGCACTCAGCCGCAGCCTATTGGAACCGCGACTGATTTCGGGGGCCCATGTCAACGCGGCGCTGACGATCGACGCCGCACTGCGGCGCATCATGGGCCGGTCAACCGTCTTGCGCGTGTCCTGGGCCGCAGCGACGACCGAGGGCAGGCAGCCTCCGGTGCCCGTCGAAACCATCCGCCAGTGGCGGCAATGGTGCGCTGACTGCGCCACGCGCGTGCTGAGCGAAAACCCCCAGCGAGCGACGGAGATCAACTTGCCGCCGCGCCCCACGCTCGACGCGCCGGCCGACGAACCCGTTTCCGATAGTCTGCGCCGCATCGCGCGCCAGATCGAATTGATCGCGGGCGCGATGCCGAAGCTGCGCAGTTAATCTTCCAGGGCGCGCGCCTCATCCGGCAGCATGATCGGAATGCCGCCACGGATGGGATAGGCGAGGCCTGCCGCGCGGCTGATCAGCTCTCCCCGGTCCCGGTCATAGACCAGCGGCTGCTTGCTCAAAGGGCAGACGAGAATTTCCAGCAGCCGCGGGTCGACCGGCTGGGCCGGAACAGCTGTCTCTTCTGCCGTCTCGCCCGTGATATCGTTCATGCTCGCTCTTCTTTCCTCAACTCGGGCGAGGGTCGCCACCCTCGGTATCGGTGCCATGCTGGCCGAATTCCAGCAGCGTCGCCAGAACCATCGCCCGCGTGGTCAGCGTATCCGCTTCCAGCAGCGCCTGTTTCTCCGACGGCGAGAAAGGGCACATCATGCAAAGGCTGGTGAGCAAGGTCTGATCGTCCAACTCGCGGATCGCATCCCAATCGGCAGTCAGTTTCTGCCGATCGAAATAGATACGCAGACTGGTGATCAGGCCCTGACGCGGCAATCCGATGCTCTCGGTCGTCTCAATCAGGTCCTGGGCATAGGCTTCATAGGATACGCGCAACCGCCGATAGCCTTGCCGCATTTCCACCTCGGCCTCACCCGCAAAGCGCAGGACACCGAGGAGGGAGATGGCCATGCGCCCATCCTCCGTCTCGGTGAAGGAGGTGACACGGCCCAGGCAGCCGATACCGAACAGGCCGGGACCGCTCGCATTCGCGGGCTTTCGGCTGTCGGGCTGGATCATCCCGAACATCCGCCCCGAGGCCAGCGCATCCTCCACCATCGCCAGATAGCGCGGTTCGAAAATATTCAACGGCAATCGCCCGCCGGGCAGCAGCATCGCACCCGACAGCGGAAAGACCGGAATCTCCGCCGGCAATTCGCCCAGGACCGGATGAAACGGTCTTATGCCCGACGCCATGGCGATCAGCTGAACAGCAAAGCGGACAGCTTGCGGCGCGCCGTCATGCTGGCCGGGTCATCCAGCCCCCAGGCTTCGAAGAACTTCAGCAATTGCAACCGCGCCGCGTCTTCGTTCCAGCCGCGCTGGCGCTTCATGATGTCGAGCAGCGCTGCCGCCGCCTCTTCCCGCCGGTCGGTGGCATTGAGCGCGGTCGCGAGTTCGTAACGCGCTTCGTGATCATCGGCATCGGCGGCGAGGCGTGCTTCCAGCTCGCGCAACTGGCCGCTCGCCTGTTTGCCTTCGATGGCCAGATGCAACGCGCTGCGCGCACCGGCGATCTCGGCATGATCGACGATCTTTGCAGGCACTTCGGCGAGCAGCGCCTCGGCCTCCTCCTCCCGGCCCACCGCCAGGAAGCAGCGAATCAGACCGCCCCAGGCCTCCGGCTTCTCAGGCTCTTCCTGCAGCATAGCCTGATACAGCTCGGCCGCACTCTCGATATCGCCTTCGTCCTGGGCGGCGCGCGCAGCCGCCAGCAGATCGGCCGCCGGCATGGTGCCGCCAGCCATCTTGAGCAGCGCTTCGACGAAGCGGCGCACTTCGCTTTCGGGCAAACCGCCCTGGAACATATCGGCAATCTGGCCCTGCCAGAAAGCCGCGACGGTCGGGATGGATTGCAGCGGCAAGCCGAGCTGGGACAGCTGGGAGACGAGCGCGCGATTCGCATCGACGTCGATCTTGACCAGGCGGACACGACCACCGGCCGCATTCACCACCTTTTCCAAGGTCGGCGTCAGCGTTTTGCACGGGCCGCACCAGGTCGCCCAGAAATCGACGAGGACGGGAATCTGGCGCGAGGCCTCGATCACGTCCTGCATGAAGGTCGCCTGGCTGCCGTCCATAATGGTGGGAGCGGCGGCAGGCGTGGCGGGGGGCTGGCCGATAAGGTCCATGTCTGTGCTTCTCTCTTTGGTCGTCGGTCGTCGTTGGCCCAATCATAATGCGGATCGCGGCAAGCCCAAACCTTTGACCTGCCTCCTCTCCATCGGGCGGCTTACGTCATCCGCGGAGCCGAAAATCGAGGTTTGAGCTAGAGGGGCTGGCGCATGGCGGCATGGCCGGACTGGTCTTGCAATCAGATCGTAACCCGCTTAGAACCCGGCTCAACGGAGCGCGGGCGTAGCTCAGGGGTAGAGCACAACCTTGCCAAGGTTGGGGTCGTGGGTTCGAATCCCATCGCCCGCTCCAGTCTTTCTCCTCATCGTCAGATGGTGAGACGGCAGGCATATCAAAAGCACCTTCGGGTGCTTTTTGTTTTTCCGGCCTATGCTTCCGTCAATCGAGCACATAGCTGATCGGACGGCCCGTGACCGGGTGGCGCAGAATGCCCAGCGGCAAACCGTAGATCGCCTGCAGCTGTTCCGACTGCATGATCTCCTCCGGCGTGCCGCGCGCGATCATATGCCCGCCCTTGAGCGCGATCACCTCATCGCAGAAGCGCGCCGCCATATTCACGTCATGCAGCACGATGACGACGCCCAGGCCCCGCTCCTGCGCCAGGCGATGCACAAGGTCCAGCACCTCGACCTGATGCGCGATGTCGAGCGCCGCGATCGGCTCGTCCAGCAGCAGGCATTCAGCATCCTGAGCGACCAGCATGGCAAGCCAGACGCGCTGTCGCTCGCCGCCCGACAGCGTATCGACCAGACGGTCGGCCATCGGCCCGATGCCGGTCAGCGCGATCGCTTCCGCCACCTTGTCGCGGTCGGTCTGGCCGAAACGACCCAGCGCGCCATGCCAGGGATAGCGGCCGAGGGCCACCAACTCCCGCACCAGCATGCCCGGCGCCGGCGGCGTCTGCTGCGGCAGATAGGCGAGCTTGCGGGCGAAAGGCCGGTCCCTCCAATCGCCGAGGTCGCGGCCTTCGAAAGTGATGCGTCCGCCGGTCGGCTTTTCCTGGCGCGCCATCAGCTTGAGAAGCGTGGATTTGCCGGAGCCGTTATGGCCGATCAGCGCGATCACCCGACGCGCCGGCAACGTCAATGTCAGCGGCTGCAGCAGCCGGCGTCCTTCCACCGTGAAGCTCGCGTCCTGCAACGCAAATAGTGGAACAGATGCGGCATCAATGGCATCGACTGACGGTCGCATGGAAAGAGCAGACGACATCTAGCGCATCTCCGGTGCCGTCGCGGGTGCAGGCACGATTGTTGTTTCATCGACGATAAGGCCGCTGTCCAGTTTCAGAACGCGGTCGGCAAGATGGAAGTAGCGGTCGTCATGGGAAATGACGATGAGCGTCTTTCCTTGCGCCTTCAGCTCGGCCAGAATTTCCGTATAGAAGATGCGCCGGAAGGTCGGGTCCTGATCGGCCGCCCATTCGTCGAACATCATAATGGGGCGGTCTTCCAGATAGGCATGGATCAGAGCAAGCCGCTTGCGCTGTCCTGTGGAAAGATCGGTCGTGCTGAATTGGCCGTCCCTGATCGTCACCTTATGAGAAATTTCCAGCCGGTCGAGCCAGTCATTCGCCTGGGCGACGCTCGCTTTGTCCGCGACGGTCAGATCGTCGAACAGGAAATAATCTGAGAAGACCGCAGAAAAGAGTTGCCGATAGGCATCCTCCGCGCCCGCCGGCAGCGGCGTGCCGTCGACCAGAATACTGCCGGCCGTGGGCCGGTACAGACCCAGCAGCAGTTTGATGAGCGTCGTCTTGCCGGACCCGTTGCCGCCGATCAGGAACATCGTCTCCCCACGATGGATCGTCAGATCGATCGGCCCGAGCACGAAGCCTGTCGCACCATCGCTGGTGAAATCATACCGCACGCCGCGCAGCGTGATGTCATGGTCGAAGGCCAGCGATGGCAGACGCCGGTGGATCTCCCGGTCCTGGTCCGCGAAATCGGCTGACAGGGTCGCGATCCGACGCAACGATACCTGCGCCTGGCTCATGGTCGGCAGGCCATTGGCAATCTGCCCCACCGGCCCACGCGCATAAAGCAGCACCAGCACGGCGCCCGAAATGACGGCAGGTTCCAGATGCAGGCTGTTCTGCGCCAGCAACAGAATGCCGACCGCCACAAAAAACAGGCCCGAACTCGCCGTATCGGCGATCCAGAACAGGCCCATGGCGCGAGTTTTCAGCTTGGTGATGCGATCCGCGGCCCCTGACAGCAGCAGGTCATGCACGCGCGACCGGCGGGCTCGGCTCAACCGCAACTCCTTGGCACCCTCCGTCAGCGCACGGAATTGCTTCTGCAAATCATCCGTCGCTGTCCGAACATGCTCATAATCACGCTGCCAGGCGCGGCGGGCGAGGATGTTGATGACGACGCCAAGCCCTGTCACGACCGCCGCCAGCGCGAAGATCAGCGCCGATAGGTGAAGAAGATAGACGAAGCTAGCGATGACGATAGCGAGCGAGACACCATAGCCCGACAAGGCGAAAGTCGCCGCACTGACGGTATCGACG
The DNA here is from genome assembly GCF_020621385.1 of Acidisoma cellulosilyticum. Taxonomy (GTDB): domain Bacteria; phylum Pseudomonadota; class Alphaproteobacteria; order Acetobacterales; family Acetobacteraceae; genus Acidisoma; species Acidisoma cellulosilyticum. The sequence goes on from NZ_JAESVA010000003.1 coordinate 240,262, forward strand.
TCGCTCGTCAACACCGCCATCAACCGATAACTGCGCTGCTGCTCCAGTTCGGCCAGCGGAGCGGCCAGAATGCGGGCCGAGATATCCTTGCGCAACGCCCCGATCAGCCTTTGGCCGAGGATGCTATTGCCGATACCGGCGAAAGCCGAACCCAGCGTGCTCAGCAGGCAAAGCGTCAGGAAGCGCAGAATCGATTGCCAGGTCAGCGCTTGCCCGCTGTGCAGGTCGCGGTTGATTTCGGCGAGAAGCCAGGCCGTGGCGATACCGCCGATCGCGCCGACAATGGTGGCCGCCAATGTGATCGGCCAGAAAGGCCGTAATAGGCGGAGGGATTCGCGGTAGATATTCATAGACTGATCCGTCATCGCCATCGTCTTGCGCAGGCCGGCAGTGTCCCGCCCCACTCAGTCCGTCGCGCCATCGGCCAGCCGATCAAAAATGCGACGCATTCGCATCTTCTTCTTACCGTCAATCTGACGCAAGCGGCAAGCCTGACCCTTATATGCGGGCGCGATCTGCGGCATGCTCAGCGCCTATCCGCTTGATGGTGACTGTTCATGGATCAGATCTCGGCCGCGCGCTTCTTCGGCGGCATGCAATACGTCTTCCGCCACGCGTCGGAGGCGACCGGAACGCCGATGACGTTCGCGGCCTTCGTGCCACCGCATGCGGCCGAGGAGACCTTGCCGGTCGTCTATTTCCTGGCGGGACTGACCTGCACGGAGGAGAATTTCACCGTCAAAGCCGGCGCGCAGCGCGTGGCGACCGAGCTTGGCCTGATCCTGATCGCGCCCGATACATCACCGCGCGGCGAAGGCGTGCCGGATGATCCGGACGGCGCCTATGATTTTGGCCTCGGCGCCGGGTTCTATCTGAACGCGACCGCGCTCCCCTGGGCGCGCCATTACAGGATGGAGGACTATATCCTTCAGGATCTGCCGCGCGCCGTCGCCAGCGCCTTACCCGCGGATATGACCCGGCAATCGATCATGGGTCATTCCATGGGCGGGCATGGTGCGCTGACCTTGTCGCTGCGCAACCCGGGCCGGTTCCGCGCAACCTCCGCCTTCGCGCCGATTGTGGCGCCGAGCCTTTGCGCCTGGGGCGAAAAGGCGCTCGGCGGCTATCTCGGGCCTGACCGCAGCGCTTGGCGCGGTCATGACGCGGTCGCGCTGATCGAGGATGGGGCGAAGCTCGCCGATATCCTGGTCGATCAGGGCCTTGCCGATAAATTCCTGGCCGATCAGCTGAAGCCCGAACTGCTGGAAGCCGCCTGCGAAGCGGCGGGCATTCCGCTGACCCTGCGCCGCCAGGATGGCTATGACCATTCCTATTACTTCATCGCCAGTTTCATCGAAGACCATCTGCGCTGGCACGCGGCGCGGCTGACACAGATCTGATCACGCGCCCTATCTGCCAGGGGTGCAGCCCATCCCGGACTGCCCTAAGCTTCGGCCAAAGAACAAAGGGGAGCCGGGATGAGCACGATCAATTATCTGACGCGGATCGAGTTCGGCGAAGGTGAAGTGCGCCGGCTGCCGGAATTTCTGGCGGCCCTCGGCATCAGCCGCCCCCTCATCGCGACCGATCGCGGCCTGGTTGCCTCCGGCCTCGTCGGTCGCATTCTGGAACCCGTCGCGAATGCCACTGTCTTTGACCAGACACCGTCCAATCCGACGGAAGAAGCCGCTGTCTTAGCCTATGATCTCTACAAATCGGCGCATTGCGACGGGGTCGTTGCAATCGGCGGCGGTTCCTCCATCGATCTTGCCAAAGCCGTGCGCCTGTTGACGGGACATCCTGGCCCGCTGGAACAATATGCGGCCATCAATGGCGGTGTGAAGCGCATTCAAAATACTATGTGCCCGATGATCGCCATCCCGACGACGGCCGGCACGGGGTCGGAAGTCGGCCGTGCGGCCATCATCAACACGCTCTCGGGCCGCAAGCTCGGCATCCTGTCGCCCTTCATCCTGCCCAGCATCGCGCTCTGCGACCCGGAACTCACCTACGGCCTGCCGCCCTTCCTGACGGCCGCGACCGGGATGGACGCCATTTCCCATTGTCTTGAAACCTTCATGGCGCCGGCTTTCAATCCGCCAGCGGAAGCGATCGGCCTGCACGGTCTGGCCGCCGGTCTCGGCGCGATCGAGACCGCGACACGCGACGGCACGAATGTGCCGGCCCGCCGCGACATGATGGTCGCAGCCCTGGAAGGGGCGATGGCCTTTCAGAAAGGGCTCGGTGCCGTGCATGCATTGACCCATGCGCTCGGCGCGATCCATTCGCTCAATCTTCACCACGGCACATTGAATGCGCTGCTGATGCCGGCGGTGCTGCGCTTCAACCGGCCGGCGATCGGCGCGAAATGGTCCGTGCTGGCGCGGATCATGGGCGGCGAGCCCGATGCTGTCATCGCCGCGCTGAACGGGCGGCTTGGGCTGCCGGCGGGTCTTGCCACGCTCGGCGTCACGGAAGCGATGATGGAAACGGTCGCTGACGCTGCCCTGCTCGATCATTGCCATGCGACCAATCCGCAGCTGGCCAGCCGGGACAACTATCTGGACCTGCTGCGGGAATCCCGCTGACGCCCCTTGCCGGGTGCGGCGCTTGGTCCCACTCTCCGCCGCAAGGACCGCCGCGACGAACCATGGCGGTCCATTTCGGGCCGGACAGACAGGAATGACGATGAAAGCCAAGACGCCGCGCCCCTTAGGCAAAACTGGCCTGACCGTGACCGCTTTGGGTCTCGGCACCGCGCCCCTCGGTGGTCTTTACAACGCGGTTTCCGCCCCCGATGCGATGGCGGTTCTGGAAGCCGGCTGGGACGCGGGCATTCGGTATTTCGACAGCGCGCCGATGTACGGGCTGACACGCGCGGAGCATCTTCTCGGCCGGCTATTGCAGGAACGGACCGAGGATTTCGTGATCTCGACCAAGGTCGGCCGCTTGATGATGACCGAACGCGCCGGACGAACCCTGCCGCCCGCGCCACCGAAAAACCCTTTCGACGCCGGCTTTCAGAACGCGCTGCCGTTCCGTGAGATTTTCGACTACAGCTATGATGGCGTCATGCGCAGCTTTGACGACAGCCAGCAGCGGCTGGGCCTGCGACGTCTCGATATCCTGTTCGTCCATGACATCGGTCCCGTCACCCATGGCGAGCGACAGGCGCATCATTGGTCGGCTTTGACCAAAGGCGGCGGCTTCCGCGCACTGCAGGAATTGAAGGCGCATCGCGACATCGCGGGCTTTGGTCTTGGCGTCAACGAATGGGAAGTCATTCGCGACGCGCTTGAGGAAACCGATCTCGACGCCTGTCTTCTCGCCGGCCGCTATACCTTGCTGGACCGCTCTGCCGCAGAGGTCTTTCTGCCCTTGGCGCAGAAACGCGATGTCGCCATCGCCGTCGGCGGCGCGTTCAATTCAGGCATTCTGGCAGCGCCGCCCGGTGGCCTGCAGAAATTCAACTATGTCGATGCGTCCAGCGATGTCATCGCGCGGGTGGAAGCGCTTCGCGCCGTCTGCGCCGATCACGGCGTTCCCCTCCCCGCCGCCGCCATTCAGTTTCCACTGCGTCACCCGGCCGTCGCGACCGTCGTCATCGGTGCCCAAACTAAAGACCAGTTGCACCAGAATATCGCATGGTTCGACACGGACCTGCCGGACAGCCTATGGGCTGATCTGGATGCCTTTCAATCGGCCGGCTGAGGGCGATCGCACAACAGCCGGAAGGTTTCGTTGCCTGGGAGGATCAAGGCCAGCCGTGGTGCAACCGCCTGGCCTGGCTGTCTTACGCCGCCTGATCCTTCGACAAGGTCCGCTCGTTCCACTGGCGGCGAATGATACTGATCAGCCTAGCCAGAGCGGGATGGCTCTGCCGCCGGCTGGGGTAGTACAGGCAGAAGCCGGCACCGAGCGAAGACCAGGCCGGCAAGACAATCTCAAGCGCTCCCTGCCGAAGATCATCTTCGATCAGCGCCTCCAGCACATAGCCGATGCCCAGGCCCCCGCGGATCGCGGCAAGCGAGGTCTGGGTATCGTTGATCGTCAGCATGCCCGGCACGTCGAGCCGGATCATCGCCGCGCCGTCACCCAATTCCCAGCGATAGACGGCATTATTGCCCAGCATCAGGCGAATGCATTGGTGGCGCTGCAAATCCTCCGTGCTTTCCGGCCGCCCGCGCCGCGCCAGATAATCGGGGCTCGCCGCCAACACCCAGCGCAAGGCACCGGTCAGCGGGATAGCGATCATATCCTGGGCCACGGCATCGCCGTAGCGGATGCCGGCGTCAAAGCCTTCGGCCACGATATCGACCGGCCGGTTATCGACGCTGACCGTCAGCCTTGTGCCGGGCGTCTTGGCCGTGAAGGCCGGCAAAGCCGGTTGCAACAGCAACAATGCCGCATCGGCGGGCACATTGAGGCGGATTTCGCCCAAAGCCTCAGCCTGCGTACCGGCCGCCGTCCGCAAAGCGTCATCAATGAGCGCAAAGCCGGTTTCCAGATCCCGCGCCAGATCGATGCCGAGGACGGTCGGCGCGACCGAGCGCGTGGTCCTGTTCAGCAGTTTCGCGTTCAGCCGGGTTTCCAGCCGGCGGATGGTATGGCTGAGCGCGGAGGCGGTGACCCCCAATTCAATCGCCGCACCACGCAGGCTGCGGTGACGCACGATCGCGGAGAAGGCGTTCAGATCGGCCAGCGTCGAGCGGTCGAGCAGCGGCATTATGAACTACCTTCATCCGTTTACTGAAGCGCCCTCAGTATCCAGCGACTGTGCGCGCGCGGCAACGCATTATATCGAAGGCCATCGGACGGAACCGATCGGAGACAGAGATCATGGAAACCATGGTAATCGGCAAAAGTGGGGTTGAGACCTCGCGCATCGGTCTCGGCACCTGGGCCATCGGCGGCTGGATGTGGGGCGGCACGGATGAGAAGGAAGCAATCGCGACCATCCGCGCGGCCGTCGAAATGGGCGTCACGCTCATCGACACCGCGCCAGTCTACGGTTTTGGCAATTCGGAGGAGATCGTCGGCAAGGCCCTTGCCGAAGGCGGCCTGCGCGCGAAGGCGCAGATCGCGACCAAGGTCGGGCTGGCCTGGAAGGACAGCAAGGTTTTCCGCGATAGCCGCCGCGCGCGCATCGAGCAGGAGATCGATGACTCGCTGCGTCGTCTGCAGACGGATGTGATCGACCTCTATCAGGTCCATTGGCCGGATCTGGAAACGCCCTTCGAGGAGACGGCGGCGGTTCTGCAGAGCCTGCTGGACAAGGGAAAGATCCGCGCCATCGGCGTCAGCAACTACTCCCCCGCGCAGATGGACGCCTTCTCCCAGGCGGCAAGACTCGATGCGGTGCAGCCGCCCTATAACCTGTTCGAGCGCGACATCGAGACGGACGTGCTGCCTTACGGCGCCGCCAATAACGTGACGGTGCTGAGCTATGGCGCGCTGTGCCGTGGCCTGCTGAGCGGCAAAATCACTGCCGAGACCCGGTTCAACGGCGACGATCTGCGCAACCGGGACCCGAAATTCCAGCCCGACACGCTGCCGCGCTACGCCGCCGCCATCCAAGCGCTGGATGCATTGGCGCGCGAGCGTTTCGGAAAGGACGTGTTGGCGCTCGCCGTGCGCTGGGTGCTGGACCAGGGGCCGACCATCGCGCTTTGGGGTGCGCGCCACCCGCGTCAGCTGGAGGCCATCGCCTCCGTCAGCGGCTGGACGCTGGATGCCGAGACGAAGCAGGAGATCGACGCCATCCTGCTGCGCACCACGCCGCAGCCGATCGGGCCGGAATTCATGGCGCCGCCCACCAAGCGCCCTGCCCTGTAAGCGACGGCCTCATGCAAACAAAAAGCCCGGCGAGATTGCTCTCGCCGGGCTTTTTCACGTGAAACCAGGTGGCTTTGGATCAGACCTTGACGGTCGAAGCCGTATAGATTTCCGCGATCGCGTCGCCGATGGCCGCGTTGAAGGTCGCGTCGTCCATCTGCTTGGTCAGGCCTTCGGTCAGCGCGCGGGAGAAGCTCGCGATCATGCCGTGATTGGCGGCCAGATGCTCGCAGGCATCAGTGCGCGAATAGCCACCCGACAGCGCCACGACCCGCACGACCTTGGCGTGATCGACCAGCGGCTTGTAGAAATCCGCGACAGTCGGGATGGTCAGCTTCAGCATGACCTGCTTACCGGACGGCAAGGCGTCCAGCGCCTTCAGAATTTCGTCCTGCAGCAGCGCTTCGGCTTCGGCCTTTTGCGGGCTTTTGATCGACACTTCCGGCTCGATGATCGGCATCAGCCCATGGGCCGAAATCTGCGCCGCAATTTCGAACTGCTGGGCCACGATGGCGGCAATGCCGGTGGGAGAGGCCAGGTTGACGGTCGAGCGCATCTTGGTGCCGAAGACGCCAAGCTTCACCGCGCGTTCCAGCAGCGGGTCCAGGCCGGGGATCGGCTTCATCAGGCTGACGCCATCGGCCTCGGCTTCCAGGCCCTTGTCCATTTTCAGGAAGGGAACGACGCCGCGGTCTTCCCACATGAAGGACGGTACTGGCTTGCCTTCGGCCTCACCATCCATTGTCTTCTCAAACAGGATGGCGCCGATCACCTTGTCGCCGGTGAAAGCGGGCGCCGTCATGATACGGACGCGCATCTCATGCATCAGCTGGAACATTTCGGCATCGCCGCTATAGGCGCTTTCCGGAATGCCGTATGCCCGCAGGGCCCCAGGGGTGGAGCCGCCGCTTTGATCCAGCGCGGCAATGAAGCCGCCTTTCTGAGTCATCTGCGTCAGCATTTTTTCATCGGCCATGATCACGATCCTTGAGAGCGGTCACGAGGGACAAACAGGTCGTCGTTGCGATCGAACGCCCCGTCCAAGCGTCTCAGGGTTTTGGCATAGGCATCCTGGCCCTGCAATCTTGCTCTCCCGGCTGAGACACTGGGAAGGCTTGGCCTAAAGCGCCCTACCCTTGCCGCCATGAGCGCAGGGCTTGGCTGACCTTACATCCCGCTCGCCAAAACATTGATAATGATTATCACTATCATTCCTTGACGAGCGACTTGCGTGACGGTTAGTCTGCAATTGCGAATCGTTCGCAAATTTATGTGATCCAGCCCTGCGACATGCCGCTGACCATTCTGCGATAGAGGCGAATCATGACGGATATCTATGAGAAGGGCAGTCAGGCCGAACAGCTGGCGCTGTGGACGATCCGTTGCGCCAAGCGTGGACCGGGCGCGCCCTTCAGCGTCTGGATGACCGCTCACCAGGACCACTGGCGGGACCTGCACGCCATCAGCACGCTGTTCCGCGACATCAATTGGACTGTCGCGGAACAGCGTGGCATCGGCCTCGATATCGCGCCGCCCGGCCAGGTGTGGACGACCCTCGAAGAACGCCATCTGCTGCGGGCCGCCGCCGCCGCGCAGGCAGAGGATGACGCAATCCTGGCGGAGCTTGCGGCGACCCTTTCCCCCCATCCCGCGCTGGTGCCTGCCATTGCCGATGCGGCAGCGATGCTGGGGGCCGTGCTGGCGACCCACGGCTATTGGCTGCCGAAACCCGAAAGTGAATGCAGCCGGCTGCCTGGCCCGGCGCTGTCGGTCGCCCGCCGCCGCAGCGCTGTCTGGGATCGCGCCGACGTCATGTGGCCCTGAAGGCCGCTATCCCTCCTCTCCGAACCTCGATCATCGCCGTGTCGGTCTGACAAGGATTTTTCGCCATGCTCATGAACAGATATGTTGGCCTCTGCGATAATCTGCCGCAGCTTGAAAACAGCCTGCTATGGACGATGCGGGCCTGGGTGCTCGGGCATTGCCGCAGGCGTGACGTCAGCGACAGCATCCAGGGTGTTTTCGACCAGCTCCGCGCATCGGAAGCCTGTTTCCATCTCGATCATTTCATGCAGGCCCTCAGCCGCGGCGCCAACCGCAGCCTGGAAGTGAACTGCGTCTGCAATGCCATGTTCAGCGAGGACGAAGCGGCCTTGATCGATGTCTTCGCGCTGCAGCAACGCGAGCAGCACGAGGAGGCTTTCGAGAAGCTTGCGCGGATCACCACCGAATTCGCGGCGATGGCCGGATGCGACCATGCCAATCGCGTCGCGATCGCCCTGTCCGACGGCGGTCATTTGTTCAATGGTGCAACCGTCGCCGCATCGCCGGGTCGGCGCTGGCAGGCCGTCTCGGTCAGCCCCTCTTCCCTCGCCATCCATTGATACTGGTGATAGCGGGATAGGACAGGGCAGCCGGAGGCGCTGTCGCTCGTCTTCACCTAACCCTTTTATCGGCAGAGCAAGACGCCGCGGCAGCCCAACAGGCTGCCGCGGTTTTGTTTTTTGGGCGAAATGCCCGCCATCCGGACCAATATTGTGCAGAGCAAAATCTCAGAACCCGCTCACACGTTCACCCTTTATGATGCAATAGCGCTCGGCCAGAAGGGCGATCACACCACTAAAACCGGATCGAAAGGCAGAGTTCCGGCCAAAACCGCCGCTCGCCCCGGATAGAAGGATGATTCCATCCAGGATCACGACTGCGCATGTGCTCCGGCTAGTTGACATTTGCCCGCAGCCAACAGAGAATGGCGGCAACTAATGATGATAATGGGAGGCGGTCCTCATATGCAGAGGCAGCACAAAATTTCGGCGGATAAACAGCCGTGAGCGACGCTTCTACCGTCAATCTGACGACGGCCGCCCCAGTTATGTACGACCTCGTGGACATCATCGTCCGCGAGCAAGGCAAGCTGAGCGAAATCGACGGGCAGACCGGCGACGGCGACCACGGCGTCAATATGGGCAAGGGCTTCCGCATCGCCGGTGAGCGTCTGCGCGCTTTGCCATCCTTTACGCTGCCGGAAGGTCTCGCCCTTCTCGGCGATACGCTGCTCAGCGATATCGGCGGCTCCATGGGGCCGCTTTACGGCACGTTCTTCACCGACATGAGCGAAGTGCTGGACGGCAAGGACATCCTGACGGCTGCGGATTTTTCCGCCATGCTGGCCGCCGGTCTTGCGGCCATTCAAAGCCTGGGCGAAGCGAAGCCGGGCGACAAAACGCTGGTCGATGTTCTGGCGCCCGCCCGCACGGCTTTTGATGACGCAATCGCCCAGGGCAAAAGCTTTTCCGAGGCGCTGCAGGCTTTGCAGACCGCTGCCGCCGCCGGTTTGGAAGCGACACGCGACATGGTGGCCAAAGTCGGTCGCGCCAGCCGCCTGGGTGAGCGGTCGCGTGGCACGCTGGATGCCGGTGCGGCCTCCTGCGACATGATTCTGGAAACCCTGGCTGCAGGGCTGATCAAACAGCTCGCCGTCTGACTAAAAAGGGCGGGTTATTCCCGCCCTTTACCGTCTTCGATCCGACAAGAAGGGGCGCAAGTCCCCAGTCCTTTTTTGCTTGCGGGCCTTGTCTCGTTTGCCCGCCAAAAGAATAGAGATGTCCTGGGATGCGTATAGTCATGACGCGCCTCTTCATGCCGCCTGCCGGCCGCGCTGCGCGCGGGGCCGGGTCAAGCGGTGACCTGCCCCATTTCCCATACGGTTTGATGTCATGAGCGCAAATACAGCCTCCCCTACCGTCACCCGCACGTCCCCCACACGCGGCCGCATCATCGCCGGCGCTGTCGTGGTCGTGCTTCTTGCCGCCATGGCGCTGAACACGAAGGTCGTGAAAATCGGCAGCCAGGCTGACGCCACGCCCGGCGCTTTCGACCCCGCGACCTACGGCCAAGCGCAATTCCCCAAAGTGCAGGCCGATATCGAGGCGCGTGCGGTGGATGCCGCAACGCTTGCCGCCGCCATCGCCAAGGACCCGACGGCGGCCGGAAAGCAATATGGCATCCCAGCCGATATCGGAACCGAATATTCGGTCAAGTTCACGGCGACCGTCGGCAAGGGCAATTTCGGCGTCTATTTCATGAAGATCGCGGGCGTGCCGGATAACCTGATCGTCCGCGTGCAGATGGGCCCGGCGGTCAACGGCACCGCCGTGCGCGACGCGACAGGCAAGATCGATTTCAGCCAGTTCACCAATCAGATCGATTATCAGAATGCCGGATCATCGCTGAATAACGAGATCAAGAAGCATGTTCTGGCCAATATCGATGCCAAGGACCTGACCGGCAAGACAGTCAGCATCACCGGCGCCTTCCAGTATGTCGTGCCGAACAGCTGGCTCATCACCCCGGTCAAGGTCGCGGTGCAGTGATGGATCAACTGCCCGCATCCTACCTCGCGCCCGATATCGTTCTGTCGGCCCGCAATGTCGTCAAATCCTACGGCAATACCCATGCGCTGAAGGGTGTGAATTTCGATATCCATCGGGGCAAGGTGACGACGCTGTTCGGCGAAAACGGCGCCGGCAAGTCGACGCTGATGAAGATCCTGTCCGGCGTCATCTCCCCCACCAGCGGTGCGATCACGCTCGACGGGAAGCCGATCCATTTCGCGAATTCGACCGATGCGCGCGATCACGGCATTTCCATCATCCACCAGGAACTCAGCCTCGCCCCCAATCTCAGCGTGCGCGACAATATTTTCATGGGCCGCGAAATCATGACGCCGACCGGCGTCAATTTCGCCGAGGAAGCGCGCCAGGCGCAGAGCCTGATGGAAGAGCTGGAGGAGGAGATCGACCCGCTGACCCCGGTCGAGGAGCTGCGGCTCGGCCAGCAGCAGATCGTGGAAATCGCCCGCGCCCTCTCGGTCGATAGCCGCATCTTGATCATGGATGAACCGACCTCCGCGCTCAGCGCCAGCGAAGTCGAAGTGCTGTTCAAGGTCATCCGTGATCTCACCGGCCGCGGTGTCTCCATCGTCTATATTTCGCATCACCTGGAAGAGGCTTTGCAGATCACCGACTACGCGGTGGTTCTGCGCGACGGCAACATCACCGCCACGGCGGACGCGAAAGATATCGATCTGGAATGGATCGTCCGCAATATGGTGGGCGAGAATTTCGACCTCGGCTCGCCGCCCACAGGCTATGATTTCGGCGAAGTGGCGCTCTCCATCCGTGACGTCAGCGTTGCCGGCGCGCTCGCCGGCACCTTCGTCGTCGATCACCTGTCGCTCGACGTCCGCGCCGGTGAGATCGTCTGCATCTACGGATTGATGGGTGCCGGCCGCACGGAATTGCTGGAATGCATCGCCGGCCGCGTGCCGAAAATTGGCGGCCAGATCATGCTCGAAGGCCACGAGGTCTCACGCCTGACGATTGCGCAGCGCATCGCCGAGGGCTTGGCGCTGGTGCCGGAAGACCGGCAGCGTGACGGGCTGGTGCAGACCATGTCGGTGGGTGAGAACCTCTCGCTCGCCAGCATCACCAATTTCGTGCGCGGCCTTTTCCTGTCGACCGGTCTTGAGCGCAACCTCATCCAGCAATCGATCAAGGCGGTGACCGTGAAGACCTCGGGCGGCGACGCCCCCATCGGCTCGCTCTCTGGTGGCAATCAGCAGAAAGTCGTGATCGGCAAGATGCTGGCAACCAATCCGCGCGTCATCATACTGGACGAGCCCAGCCGCGGCATCGATGTCGGCGCCAAAGCGGAAGTCTTCAAACTTCTGGCCGAGCGCGCGAAGACCGGCCTCGCCGTCGTCTACTCGACCTCCGAAGTGGGCGAATGCCTCAGCATCGCGCATCGCATCATCGTCATGAGCCGCGGCAAGATCGCCGCCGAATTCAGCGCCGACGCCACCAAGGAAGAGATCATGGCCGCCTCCGGCGAAGCCGTGGTCGCCTGATCGCCCAATTAGATCGCAGAGAATAGCGGAACACATCATGAGCAACTCCAGCCAGACGCTCCAGCGCAGCCGATCGGGTCTTTTCAGCGACGGGTTCGATATCGGTCAGATGCTGCTGAAGGGCCGTGCCTTCTTTGCGCTGATCGCGATCATCGCGGTCTTTTCCTTCCTCTCGCCCTATTATTTTTCGGCGAGCAACTTCCTGACGATGGCGTCGCATGTCGCGATCTACGCCATCCTCGCCATGGGCATGCTGCTGGTGATCCTGAACGGCGGCATCGATCTGTCGGTCGGCTCCACCCTCGGCCTGTCCGGCATCATCGCCGGCTTCCTGATGCAGGGCGTGACGCTGAAGGCGCTGGGCGTGACGCTCTACCCATCCGTATGGGTGGTGGTTGTGCTGTCCTGCGCGCTCGGCGCGGTGGTCGGCCTCGTCAACGGCGTGCTGATCGCCCGCTTTCGGGTGCCGGCCTTCGTCGCGACCTTGGGCGTCATGTATGTGGTGCGCGGCATCGCCCTGCTGATCACCAACGGCCTCACCTACAATAATCTCAGCGGCCAGGCCGATCTCGGCAATACCGGCTTCAACTGGCTGGGCTTCAACCGCCTGTTCAACATCCCTATCGGCGTGCTGGTGATGATCCTGATCGGCATTATCGGCAGCCTGGTGCTGAACCGCACCGCCTTCGGTCGCTGGCTCTATGCCTCCGGCGGGAACGAGCGTGCGGCCGAACTGTCGGGCGTGCCGACCAAGCGCGTGCAGATCATGGTCTATATGCTGTCCGGTATCTGTGCCGCCGTCGCCGGGCTGATCCTGTCGTCGCAGCTGACCTCGGCCGGTCCCACCGCCGGCACCTCCTACGAACTGACGGCGATCGCGGCGGTCGTCATCGGCGGCGCGGCACTAACGGGCGGTCGCGGCAATATCCGTGGCACGCTGCTCGGCGCCTTCGTCATCGGCTTCCTGTCCGACGGTCTCGTCATCATCGGCATCTCCTCCTACTGGCAGACGGTTTTCACCGGCGGCGTCATCGTCCTCGCGGTGCTGCTGAATGCCGTTCAGTACAAGAAGCGCGCCAAACCCGCGCCCAAAGCTTCTCCTCAGCAAACCGGCAAGCCCGCCTGACCCAGGCCAGACCGAGACGATGAGAGAATAGCCGGCCTACCGGCAAAGCCTGCAACCAACAAAGGGAACGACCATGTCCAAGAAGACCAAAGCCTGGATGCTGACGGCCATGACCTTGGCCACCCCGCTTGTCGCCGGCGCCCTGATGGCGCCGACCGCCGCGCACGCCGCCGGCGGTCTGATCTCGATCATCGTCAACGACCCGGCCAATAACTACTGGCTGACCGAAGGCAAGGTCGCCGCCGCCGAAGCGCAGGCGCTGGGCTATAAGGCGACCGTCTCGGCCAACAAGGGCGATACGAATATCGAAAGCAACCTGATCGACACCGCGATCACCAATAAGTCGGTCGCGATCATCCTCGACCCCGCCAATGCCTCCGGCTCGATCGGCGCGGTGAAGAAGGCGGTTGCCGCCGGCATTCCCGTCTTCCTCGTCAATGCCGAGATCAACCAGCAGGGCCTCGCCAAGGCGCAGCTCGTCTCCAACAATGCCCAGGGTGCGGCCCTCGGTGCGCAGGAATGGGTCAAGGACGTCGGTCAGCAGGGCAATTATGCCGAGTTGCTCGGCGCACCGTCCGACAACAATGCCGCCACCCGTTCCAATGGCTATGAGACGGTGCTGAGCCAATATCCGGGTCTGGTGAAGACCGCTTCCCAGGTCGCGAATTGGGATCGCACCCAGGGCCATGACAAGATGCAGAGCATGCTGCAGGCGCATCCGGACATCATCGGCGTCATCAGCGGCAATGACGAAATGGCGCTCGGCGCCATCGCCGCCCTGAAGGAAGCCGGCAAGATCGGCACGATCAAGGTCGGCGGCTTCGACGGCTCGCCGGACGCGGTTGCCGCCATCAAGGCCGGTGAACTGCAATATACCGTTCTGCAGCCCGTCGCGATCTTCTCCAAGAAGGCCGTGGACGAAGCCGACAGCTTCCTCAAGACGGGCAAGACCGGTGCTGCGGCTGAAAAGCAGCTGTTCGACTGCATCCTCGTCACCAAGGATAACGTCAACGACTTCGTCGCTCCCTTCACGCTGAAGCAGTAAGCCGCATGCCGGGGGCATCGCACCGCGATGCTCCCGGACTGGCTGATACTTCGCTTTGGGCAGATTATTCCCATGACCCATCTTTTCGACGATCCTGAAGTTTTCGCGAGTGCGGCACTTCAGGGTTTCTGTGACATCCACGCCCGTCTGGTGCGCCCGACCCCCGGCGGCGTGCTGCGCGCCACGGCGACCGAGCGCGGCAAAGTCGCCCTCGTCATCGGCGGCGGCAGCGGACATTACCCGGCCTTCGCCGGCTATGTCGGGCCGGGCCTGGCGGACGGTGCCGTCGCCGGCGATGTCTTCGCCTCCCCCTCCACCCGTCTGGTCCATGATGTCGCGGCGAAAGCGCATCGCGGCGGCGGCGTCATTCTGGGCTACGGCAATTACGCCGGTGACGTTCTGAATTTCGGTGCCGCCGCCGAGCGGCTGCGCAGTGCCGGCATCGACGCCCGCACCCTGGCGATCACCGATGACATTGCCAGCGCATCAGCCGATGAATTGGCCAAGCGCCGCGGCGTCGCGGGCGATGTGGCTGTCTTCAAGATCGCTGGTGCCGCCGCCGAGGCTGGCCTTCCGATCGATGAGGTTGAGCGCGTCGCGCGTCGCGCCAATGACCGCACGCGGTCCTTCGGTGTCGCCTTCGGCGGCTGCACGCTGCCGGGCGCGGATGGCCCGCTTTTCACCGTGCCTGACGGAACAATGGCGATCGGCCTCGGCATCCATGGCGAGCCGGGTATTTCCGAAAGCCCCATTTTGCCCGCCGCCGCTTTGGCCGCTTTGCTGGTGGACCGGCTGGTGCAGGAAGCGCCCTCGGACAGCAACGCGCGTGTCGCTGTCATCCTGAACGGACTCGGCAGCACCAAGCAGGAAGAACTCTTCGTTCTCTGGACCAGCGTCGCCGACAAGCTCCACGCCCATGGGCTGGTGCCTGTATCGCCGCTCGTCGGCGAATATGTCACCAGCCTCGATATGGAAGGCTGTTCGCTGACCTTGACCTGGCTGGACGACGAGTTGGAAGCCTTCTGGCGTGCCCCCTGTGACACGGCCGTGCTGACGGTCGGCCAAATCCGCTCTGAACCGGCGGCCGCGGATGAGCAGACAGCCGAAGAGGCCGCGGCGCCGATCACCGCGGGCGCCCCCGAATCGCAGGCAGACGGTCAGCGAATCGCGATCGGATTCGCCCGTCTCGCCGACGCTTTGAAAGAGGCCGAAGCGGAACTGGGCCGTATCGATGCGCAAGCCGGTGACGGCGATCATGGCCAGGGCATGGCCCGTGGCTCCGGCGCCGGTGCGGCAGCGGCCCGTCAGGCAGCCGATGCCGGGGCCGGGGCCGCGACGGTTCTTGCCTCCGCCGCCAATGCCTGGGCCGACCGTGCCGGCGGCACGTCAGGCGCCATCTGGGGTCTTGGGCTGCTTGCCGCCAGCCAGGCGTTGAGCGACCAGCAGACGGTCGACAGCGCCGCTGTCGGGCGGGCGGCCGAGCAGGCCTTGAACAGCGTGCTCACGCTCGGTCGCGCGCGTCCGGGCGACAAGACCCTTGTCGACGCCTTCCTGCCCTTCGTGGAAGCCCTGAATGCCGCACTGGCCGATGGTCAGTCTGCAACCAGTGCCTGGGCAGCAGGCGTCGCCGCGGCGGCACAGGGCGCCGAACAGACGAAGCAACTGATCCCGCGCCTGGGGCGAGCACGTCCTCTGGCCGAGCGCAGTCTCGGCCACCCCGATGCCGGGGCCGTGTCTTTCGCGCTTTGCAGCCGCGTGGTTCTGGAATTCATGGGAGAAACCGATGTCTGAGCAGAAATTCACCATCGTCATTGGATGCGATGACGCCGGTATCCGCTTCCGCGAGGCGCTGGGTGCAGACTTGCGGAAAGACCCACGTGTCGCTGAAGTCATCGATATCGGTGTCACCGGCGATGAGAAGACAGCCTATCCGCACATCGCCGTCGCGGGCGCGCGCATGGTCGCCGAAGGCCGCGCCGACCGCGCGCTGCTGATCTGCGGCACCGGCCTCGGTGTCGCCATCAGCGCCAACAAGGTGCCCGGCATTCGCGCCGTCACCGCCCATGACGTCTATTCCGTCCAACGCGGCATCCTGAGCAATAACGCTCAGGTTCTTTGCCTCGGCGAACGCGTCATCGGCCTGGAGGTCGCCCGCGTCCTGGTCCGCGAATGGCTCGCGCATCGCTTCGATGAAAGCTCGGCCTCGGCTGCCAAAGTGGCAGCCATCAGCGCCTACGAATCGGGCGATGCCAGCAATTGCTGATCTGATCGAGAGCCGTTCCGAGGGGACCTGTCGACCCGACAGGTCCCCTTTTTCTTGTCCGGTTCCAGGCATCATCCTGAATGAAACCGGACCGCTGCCCTATGCCACTGCCAAGTTTCGGTCGCTACGCGATAGACGCAGGCCTAGCCAGCATTCTCTGAATCCCGGTAGGGCTTGCACGGTGCCGGAAACTAATTTAGGGGCGGCTCCCGTCAAACTCAGGATATTGAGACATGAGCAAAGCCTTCCTCGCCTCCGTTCTTCAGGAGTCTCTTGATTGCACCGGTGTGGCCGCGAACCGTGCCGCGAGCGCCCTTGTTGATTCGATCGTGCATCAGCTGAAGACGACCGGCGGCTTCACCCTGCCGTCGTTCGGCACCTTCACGGTGAAGAAGACCAAGGCCCGCAAGGCTCTGAACCCGCGCACCGGCGAGCCCGTGAAGGTGAAGGCGGGCAAGACCGTCCGCTTCAAGGCGAGCCCGTCCCTGAAGAAGGACGTCTGAGGGCTTCAAACGCCCCATGCGGCGGCCC
The DNA here is from genome assembly GCF_020621385.1 of Acidisoma cellulosilyticum. Taxonomy (GTDB): domain Bacteria; phylum Pseudomonadota; class Alphaproteobacteria; order Acetobacterales; family Acetobacteraceae; genus Acidisoma; species Acidisoma cellulosilyticum. The sequence goes on from NZ_JAESVA010000003.1 coordinate 256,970, forward strand.
CGGAGCCTGTAAAGGTCCGAGGGGTCGCCGATCCAGGCCCGATCAGCGGCCTATTGCAACGCCGATCATTGGCACGTCACCAATCGTCAGAGCAGAACGAAATCCTGCGGCAGCAAGGGTTCCGGAATCTCTGTCTCTCCCAATGCTTCCAGAACAGAAATTTCGATGATGCGCACAAGCGCATCCAGCGGCACGGCATTGGCGGTGCGCTCGAAGGGTTCCTGAAGCTCCTGCCCCAGCGCATCAAGTCCAAAAAACGCATAGGCCAGAACGACCGTTGCCAAGGGTGTCAGCCATCCCAGGGTGGAGACGATGCCGATCGGCGTCAGCAGGCAAAAGAGCCAGGCGGTGCGGTGCAGAAGCAAGGTATAGGCAAAAGGCGTCGGCGTGGACTGCAGCCTTTCGCAGGCAGCCTGGATATTGCCCATCGTCGCCAGACGCTCGGAAAAGACCCGATACAGGATATCGGTGATCTCACCGGCGCGCAGCGCATCCGCCAATTCCTGTGCCTGGAGATTGAGGATTTCGCTCGGCTTGCCTCTGAGCCCCGCGAGACCCAGCCATTCGCCGGCCGGCAGCCAGGGCTGGGCAGCCTCGACCCTCTCTCCTCTCAGCTGGCAGCGCAAAGCGTGAGCGAAGCCCACGATGCGGCGCCCGAGACGCCGCGTCCGGTCGTCCCGGTCTGGCAGGACAGCCCGAAGATCGCGCATGAAGGACCGCGTCTCGGCGATCAATCGTCCCCATTGCTGCCGCGCTTCCCACCAGCGCTGGTAACAGGCATTATTGCGGAAACCGAGAAAGATCGAGAGTGCCAGACCCAGCAGGGTGAAAGGCGCGAGGCTGATGCCGGAAAACAGCATCGGCCTGAAATGGTAGAACCCGGTGATGAGAGCGGCGGCCCCCAGCACGACAACCAGCTCTCCGATGATCGCATGGATAATCGACCCGCGCAGGATGAAGAGCAGGCTCAGGGGATGGGGATGAGGGCGGACGATCATAGGCAGGATCTGCTTTTAACGAGTGATTGGGTGACCTGATGCGCGGCGGTGCCGAGCCGGGCCAGTCCGGGCAGTTTGATCAGGCGACTAGTCATCCTCGGGATCCTGCCCCAAGGCAAGCCGAGACCGGCCCCTATTATCTTGAGCATTTCACGCAGGTGCTCTGCTCCGTGGCGAGCCGCTACGGCTTTCTGCTGTCGGACGCAGAGCGCCAGCATATCGATTGCCTGCATGGGTTGAGCCAACCGTCGCGGATGCTCTATGCCCGGCTTGTCAATCGCCGCGGTCCCTGTTTTCGGGTGGACAAGCTAAGCTATCCTGAGTTGCCGATGCTGGAGACGGCATTGGCGGAGTTGCAAAATGCGCGGCTGTTGCGGGGATGCTCACCGGATAAGGATTTAGGCGACAAGCGCCCTCTCCTGCGTTGCTTTACCCTGCCTGAGCTGACGACCGAGTTGCGGCGCCAAGGTGTTTCACCGCCAAACCGGCGCGCGGCGCTGCTGGACTGGCTGCACGCATCGGACGGTCAAACGGACCTTCTCCGCACCCTTCTCGGTCGCTACCGGGTGATCCGCCTGGGCGAGACGGACCCCTGGAATTTCCTGCGTTTCCTGTTTTTCGGCGAATTGCGGGACAACCTGTCCGATTTCGTGATCCGCGAGCTTGGCTTTCTGACCCCCGAAGACATCGCGCCTGATCAGCTCGCGCCCCTTTTCCGCAGCCGCGCCGAAGCCCGGGACGCCTTCCATATGGCGGGTCTCTATGCCGAATTCCGAACCATCAGGGGCGTGCAAAGCGCTCGTGACACCCTGTATTGGTGGCAACACCAGGGCGTCACCCGTGACGCCCTGGCAGCCGGCCAGGAGAGCTTCGACCGCCTGATCGACCGGCTGGGACGGAGGCTGGAGCGGGAAGGCGAGCCTGCCCTGGCCCTCGCCCTCTATGCCACGAGCCAGCATGGCATGACCCGAGACCGGCAGGCCCGGCTTCTCATCAAGGAAGGCCGCCGCGCGGAGGCGACCCAGCTTGCCGAAGCCATGGCGGAAGCGCCGCGCAACTCGGACGAAGCCTATGCGGCGCGACACCTGCTGCGTCGGCTGACCCAAGACCGCCGGACGAGCGATGCCCGCAGCCTGCAAAAACTCGGCCGCGTCGTCCAATTGCAGACCACGTTCGTTTCGGTTGAATCGGCAACACTCGCCCATTACCGCGCTCTCGGCTGGGACGGCGTTCATGCCGAAAATTGGCTATGGAACGCGACTTTCGGCCTTCTGTTCTGGGATATCATCTACGATCCCGGCCTGGGTACTTTCCATTCTCCGCTGCAAACGGCGCCATCCGATCTTTATGATCGCGATTTTTTCGCCCGCCGGGAAAGCCTGATCGAGAAGCGCTTGATAGACTTGCAGCAAGATCGCGAGGCGCAATTCGTTGCGACATCGACCTTTAATCTCAAACGCGGTTTGACGAATCCGTTCGTTCCTTGGCAGGACGATATTCTGACCTACGTGCTGATCCTGATAGACCGATTGCCACGTCCCGGCCTTGTTTCGGTGCTTCGACGCATGGCGCAGGATGTGCTCCACCATGGGCGTGGCTTCCCGGATCTGTTTCTCTGGACCGCCGAGGATTACAGTTTTGTTGAAGTAAAATCCAAGACGGATCAACTATCGGCAGCGCAATATGAATGGCTTGTGTTCTTCAAGAAAAGCGGCATTTGCGTCCATATCGATAATGTTTTGCAAGCCTGACGCATCAACGCGCTCTAATTTTCATTCAGATCGTTTTAATATCAAAAAATCCACAGAGGTTTTCCGATCTAACTTAGTCTGGCATCTTCTTACCTATTTAGACCGAAGCCTTGCTACCGTTTCTGCTGATTGACGTCGCGAGGAACCGGTTGCTAGAGCTATGCTGCACTGCATCAGCCAATTCTGTAACGAGGTCTCTTGCCCATGCCCCGTAAGCGCTTTCTGGTGACCGGGGGCGCCGGCTTCGTCGGCAGCCATCTCGTCGCCGCTCTTCTGGAGCGGGACGCCGATGTCACCGTGCTCGACAACCTCTCGCTGGGCCATCGGGCGGCGGTGCTGCCCGGCGCCAAGCTTGTCGTGGCGGATCTCTCGGATAGCAGGGCGGTTGACGACATTCTGGGCGACGGCCCCTGGGATGCCGTGTTTCACTTCGCGTCACTGTCACTGGTCGGGGAGAGCATGAAGCTTCCCTTCAAGTATCTGCTCGACAATGGCGTCAACGGCATGAAGCTTATCGAGGCCTGCGTGCGCCATAAGGTCTCGCGCTTCGTTCTGTCCTCTACGGCCAATCTCTTTGGCACGCCGGAGCGTATTCCGATCGATGAGGCCGTGCGCATCGAGCCGCATTCGCCCTACGGCGAAAGCAAGTTCATGATCGAGCGCGCCTTGCATTGGGCCAATGAAATCTACGGCTTGCGCAGCGCTTGCCTGCGCTACTTCAACGCGGCCGGCGCCGACGCGCGCGGCCGGATCGGTGAAGACCACGACCCGGAAACTCATCTGATCCCGCTGGCGATCGACGCGGTTCTTGAGCGTCGTCAGGCTCTCGCCATCTTCGGTGACGACTATCCGACACCGGACGGCACCTGCATTCGCGACTATATCCATGTCGAGGATCTGGCCGATGCCCATATCCGCGTTCTGGACCAGCTGACCCATCGCAGCGTGCGCTACAATGTCGGCACCGGGCGCGGCTATTCGGTGACGGAAATCATCTCATCCGTCAGCCGCATCGCAGGCCGGCCGGTTCCGGCCTATCAAGCGCCAAGACGATTGGGGGATCCGGCCGTGCTGATCGCGGGTGCCGAAGCGCTGCGTGCCGATACCGGCTGGTCACCGCGCTATACGGATCTCGACGCCGTGGTGGAAACCGCCTTCCGTTGGCGGGACTCTCATGCCAAGGGCTATAATGACCGCAAGCCGGTCGAGGCTGCCCTGGTCTAACGAGTTAGTCTGCCGCTTCTATCCTGCCGGCTTGGGCGCTTTTCCCTTTGCGCGCGGCGCCCTTGCGCGACCCTGGTCAGCCGTGCCTATCTAGGCACTGAAATCCCCAGGATAATCCTGACTACGAGGTCTTAATTGAGGCGCGCGCTTAACCTCAACTGGGTCCGGAGCTTTGAAGCCTCGGCCCGGCTGCTCAGCTTCACCAAGGCAGCGTTGGAACTGGGGCTTACTCAGGCCGGCGTCAGCCAGCATATGCGCATGCTGGAACAGCAGCTGGGCGAGCGTTTGTTCGTGCGCCTGCCACGCGCCGTGCGGCTGACGGATGCGGGAGAGGCCTATCTGCGCGTCGTGCGCGAAAGCCTTGAGCGGCTTCGGCTCGGCACCTCCGATATTTTCGGCTCCGGCAGCGAAGGCGCCGTCAGGCTGCGGGCCGAACCCGGCTTCGTCTCCTACTGGCTGGCCCCGCGCATCAAAGCCTTCCTGTCCAGCTATCCCGAAATATCCCTGCAAATCGCTCCCTTCGTGCAGGGTATCGACACCGATTGGGATGAGTTCGATATCGAGGTCAGCTTCGACAGCGACCGCATGCCCGGGCTGGACGCAATCGCGCTGATGGATGATCCCATTTTCCCGGTCTGCGGACCACAGATCGCTGGCTGCCTGAACACGCCGAAAGACCTGGCGACCGAGCATCTGCTGCATGTCGCCGGGCAAAGGCGGGGCTGGTCCGAGTGGTTGGCGCTGGCGAAGATTGTGCCCCACGCGGAAACATCGGTCCTGCAGATCGATTCCATGGAATCGGCCATGGCCTTTGCCGAACAAGGGATCGGGGTTGCGCTCAGCCACGGCTCGTTCGTCGAACCTCTCCTGAAGCAAGGACGACTTGTCCGGCCCTTTCCAGCGCCTTTGGAGACGATCGGGATTTTCTATCTCATCACGCCCAGCGCTTTTCCGCTCCGTCGCCAGGCAAGGCTGTTCCGGGACTGGCTGCTGGCCGAGGGTGCCAAAACCGCCGCGATCTAGACTCCGTCAGGTTTTGATGGAAGCCAGACCGTTTGCCTGTCTGCGCTGATCGGCGGAAGACAGCTCAGGCTGCGCGACGATCCAGCCAATCCGCCGCACGATGATGGGCGCCTGACGGCAGAGGCTGTTTGGGATTCATCAGCCAATGCACGACATCGAGGGTGACGGTGCTGCCCGCCAGATCGCGATGCAGCAGGTGATAGCCGTCAGGGTAATAGGCAAACACGCGATGGCCGCGGCGCTTCTTCTGCTCCAGCCGCCAGCAAGTCGCCATGGCGCGCTTCGGAACCAGTTGGTCCTTGCCGCCATACAGGAACAAGGTCGGCGGCCGGTGATGGCTGGCAGAGCCGAGGGCCGCGTCCATCAGGTCGGCGAGGCCCTTCAGCGCATAGATGCTGGCCGAAGGCCGCCGCAGGCTCGGGTGGCGCATCGCCTTGATGGCTTCGTGATTGTCGCTCGGCTTGATGCCCAGCCGATCCGCGCTCAACCGAAGCCAAGGGATCGTCTTATGCGCCCACCACAGCGACAGGCGATGGAGTGCGGCCATTTCCGTCCGGCCCCAGACGGCCGGCGCGCTCAGCACATAGCCGGAAACGGCGAGGTCCGGGTTGCGGGCCGCGAGCACCATCAGAACGGCAGCGCCCATGCTCTCCCCGGCCAGGAACAGCTTCGCCCTCGGGAAACGCGCGCGCACCACCCGCACCATCTGCTCCGCATCGGCGACCAGCGGCTCGGTTCCATGCCAGTGGCCGTTGCCGGGTGCGGCGCCAAAGCCGCGCTGATCGGGCGCTATGATCGCGATGCCCGAGGCGGTGAAATGGGCGGACGGCGCTTCCCAGGCATCGGCACTGTCATTGATGCCGTGCAAAGCGAGGACCACGGTATGCGGCGCATCCTGCGGCAGCCATTCCCGAAACGGCAGCATCACGCCGTCGGCCATGGCGAAAGCGCCATCGATTTTCCGCGGCCGCGCCGCCTGCGCCCAGGCTTTATTGCCGCGCTTCGCCCGAACAAAACCAGGGAAGGCGCGAACACCAAGCCGGTCTGGCGTCGGGAAGGCTGCGATATTGCCGTGGGGGTCTTGCATGATCCCTTCTGGCTAGCATCGCGACGGGCGGCGGCATAGGAAAAATGACATGATACTGTCACATGGCGGCATCACGAGGATTCCGGCTTGCGGCGCGGGCCGGCGCCCCCAAAGCCAGATCCCATCAGGCGAAACCGCCTGATGGGAGAATTTGCATTCTCAATCCGACAGCTGAAATCGGCCGGATGTCAGCCTTCGCCGGACGGCGCCTTCTCGTCTCCTGCCTCCGGCCTTGTGCGGCGCTCATCCATGAACTGGTCGAATTCCGCCTTGTCCTTGGCAAAGCGCAGGCGGTCCAGAAAGCTGGTGAATTCCGCCTGCTCTTCCTCCAGGCGGCGTAGGGTCGCCGTCCGGTAATCATCGAAAGCCTGGTTACCGCTTGACCGGCGGGCAGAACCGCCCGGTCCCCCGCGCTGACCCCAGGGTCCGTTCCGGCCGCCGCCCCAGCCGCCACAGCGGAAACGCTGGCCGCCGCCGGCGCCACCATTGGGTTCCATGCCGAATAGCACGCGCCCCAGGCGCCTGTTCCAGATCGCCAGACACAGCAGCGCGATGCCGAGAGGCCACCACAGCATGAAACTGACAATCGCACCCGCTACGAGAAGAGGCCGCGAAATGTGCCAGAGCGCATAGGCTCGGTCATCTTGCAGCCAGGTCGGGCCTTGCCCGAAAACGCCTTGGTTCGCCGCGCCAGACATAGGTTTTAGGCTCCATGTTAATGTAAGGCACATTTACATTAGGATCGAATGGCGACAGCGTCAAGAAGGTTGCTGATCGGCACTGGGACTATCGGCTGCCGCCGGCGAGGCTGCCGCCCGCCAGGCCGAGGCTTTGCAGGTAGACGAGGATACCGGCTTCCAGCAGATCGTCCGGCGACATCGGCAATGTGCGGCGGCTGCCGTCCCGTCGCCCGAACAGCGCCGCGACCCCATGCGCCATGGCCCAGAGATGCAAAGCCACCATCAGCGGCGGCGGTCGCTCGCCCTTCGGCAGACCAGATGCGACGGCCTCCGCCGCCTCGCGCATCACCGCAAAAGCGCGCTCGCTGGCGGAGAGCAGGCCGGCATGGTTTTCGGGGTTGAGCCTTGCCTCGAACATCGCGGCATAAAAGGCCGGTTCGCTGCGCGCGAAATTGAGATAGGCGCGGCCGATGGCTTCCAGCCCGCGCACAGGCGTCGGCCGACCGCCGGCCCAGGCGCGCAGCAGCGCCTCCGCCAGGTGCTCGTAACCGCGCAGCGCCACTTCGGCGAGCAGGGTTTCGGCATCCCGAAAATGGCGATAGGGCGCGGCGGGACTGACGCCCGCCCGCCGCGCCGCCTCAGCTATGGTGAAAGCCGCAGGCCCCCCTTCGGCAATCAACACTTGCGCCGCTTCGATCAGCGCTTCGCGCAGATTGCCGTGGTGATAGCCCCGCCTTTGACCAGACCAGTTCATTCCCGCCCCTTACGACAAGATGGGCGGTTTGGCACGCCCTCAGACGCTCTGGCTTTCCGTGAGGTAAAGGCTGCCGCCGCGATCCCGGAACTCCTCGCTTTTCTGGTCCAGCCCCGCAAGCCGCTCGGCCTCCGCCTGCAGATCCTGGGAAATCCGCATGGAGCAGAATTTCGGCCCGCACATGGAGCAGAAATGCGCGGTCTTATGCGCCTCCTTCGGCAGCGTCTCGTCATGGAAGGCCCGCGCGGTGTCCGGGTCCAAAGACAGGTTGAACTGATCCTGCCAGCGGAACTGAAAGCGCGCGCGGCTGACCGCATGATCGCGAATCTGGGCCGCCGGATGGCCCTTGGCGAGATCCGCCGCATGGGCCGCGATGCGATAGGTAATGACGCCGGTCTTCACATCGTCGCGGTTCGGCAGCCCCAGATGCTCCTTGGGCGTCACGTAGCATAGCATCGCCGTGCCGAACCAACCGATCATCGCGGCCCCGATGGCGGAGGTGATATGGTCGTAACCCGCGCCGATATCGGTCGTCAGCGGCCCCAGCGTATAGAAGGGCGCTTCGCCACATTCGCGCAGCTGCTTCTCCACATTCACCTTGATCTTGTGCATCGGCACATGGCCGGGGCCTTCGATCATGACCTGGCAACCCTTGGCCCAGGCGATTTTCGTGAGTTCGCCCAAGGTTTCCAGCTCGGCAAATTGCGCCGCGTCATTGGCGTCCGCGATCGAGCCCGGACGCAGACCGTCACCGAGCGAGAAGGAGACGTCATAGCGTCGCATGATGTCGCAGATCTCGGCGAAATGCTCATACAGAAAGCTCTCGCGGTGATGCGCCAGACACCAGCGCGCCATGATCGATCCCCCGCGGGAGACGATGCCCGTCACGCGCTTGGCTGTCAGCGGCACATGATGCAGGCGCACGCCGGCATGGATGGTGAAATAATCCACCCCCTGCTCCGCCTGTTCGATCAGCGTATCGCGGAACACCGCCCAGCTCAGCCGCTCCGGCTCGCCATCCACCTTTTCCAGCGCCTGATACAGCGGCACGGTGCCGATGGGCACGGCAGCGTTTCTGATAATCCAGCCACGGATATTGTGGATATTGCGGCCGGTTGACAGGTCCATGACCGTATCCGCGCCCCAGCGCGTCGCCCAGACCAACTTTTCCACCTCATCGGCCACTGAGGATGTCACCGCCGAATTGCCGATATTGGCATTAACCTTGACCAGGAAATTGCGGCCGATGATCACCGGTTCCAGTTCCGGGTGATTGATATTGGCGGGGATAATGGCGCGGCCGGCGGCAATTTCAGCGCGCACGAATTCGGGCGTGATGAAATCCGGAATGGACGCGCCGAAATCCTCGCCATCCGCCCGGCGCAGTGCGGCGTCATGCAAGGGCTGCGAACGGCCGAGGTTTTCCCGGTGCGCCACATAGCGCATTTCTTCGGTGATGATGCCGGCACGAGCGAATTCCAGCTGCGTGACGAAGGACGCAGCCTCACCATCCCTGACGACATGCTCTGCGGGACAAGGTGCGACGAGAAAGCGCCCTTCCGCAAAGCCATTGTCTTCCGGCTTCACGTCGCGCGGCACGGCCGGCGCAAAGCCACGCTTTGCGAACCAGCCGTCCCGCCGCTTCGGCAGGCCTGCGGCAAGATCGATCGCCACACTCACATCGGTATAAGGCCCCGATGTGTCATAGACCCGCACAGGATCTTCGCCTGCGCTCGGGTCGAGCGCGATCTCCCTGAACGGGACTTGCAAATCTGGAAAAGTCTCAGGCGCGGAATAGCGCTTTTGCGACCCCGTTATCGGTCCTGTTGTGACAGACAGGGCAAGGGGCGCCAGATGATTGTCGGGCATAACACCTCCTCACCGAGCGAGAAGATGGAGCGGCCGAAAACAAGGGCACAATCGATAGAATAAGGGCGCCTGCCTTCACCGTACCAGTCCCTCCGCCGGCATAATCCGGATCAGGTTCCCCGGCGCACCCGAAGGCTTGCCGGCAGGGTCACCGCGCTGCCTTCCATCCGGAAGCGCCAGCGGTATCTCAGCCCCTTGATGGGGGCCCCCCTTGGTAATCGGAAGCATGAGCCCGCGTCGGCAGGGCTGTCAACAAGCCTGGCGTCAGCCCTCCGGCGGGGCTTCGCAGATATCGACCCATTGCCCGCCGACAAGCTCGGCCAGACGCTGCGGCGAAATGCGCAGAGCCGCGTTGATGGAACCCGCCGCCGGCACGACTTCGGCGAAAGCCTGCAAGGAGAGATCACAATAGACCGGCAGCGGGTGCGGCAGGCCAAAGGGGCAGACGCCGCCGATCGGATGACCGGTCATCTCCACCACCTCCTCGGCGTTCAGCATGCGCGGCTTGCCGCCCAGAATGGCCTTCGCCTTGCGGTTATCCAGGCGCGTTGTCCCGCTCGTCACGATCAGCAGCGGCCGGTCGCCGACGCGCAAGCTCAAGGTCTTGGCGATCTGCGCCGGCGCCACGCCATGCGCCTCCGCCGCCTGCGCCACCGTCGCCGTCACGCTCTCAAGCTCGATGACGGCGATATCCGGAGCCTTCTCCGCCAGAAAGCGACGCACAGCCTCAACAGTCATTCGTCCCACCCTTATACGACCACCGAAAAACTATCCCGTGTAGAACCGCCGACCGCAACCGGCGGCCGTCACGCCTTATTCATCTAGATGTCAAAAAGATTGAGGGATCTTCGGGCTAGAGAGCCAGCAACCGCGCGCCCACCGTCACAAGGCGCCGATGCGAAGGAATCCGTCACTATGCGCAAACTGCTCCAGGGCGCCGCCTGCACGGCGCTGTTCGGCTTGGCGTCCTTGATCGCGACCGGCGCCGCGGCACAAGCCGCCAGCCCCTGCCCGAACGGCGTCATCCGTTACGGCGTCATCCCGTCCGATGCCTCGGCCGCCTTCGTGCCGCTGTATCACAAGATCGCCCACCTGATCAGCGTCCAGATGGGTTGCCCGGTCGATCTCGAAGTCGGCACCAGCTACAATGCGACCATCGAAGCCATGCGCGCCGGCAAGGTCGATGCCGCTGAATTCGGCCCGCTGAGCTATGTCCTCGCTCACCAGCTCGCCGGTGCCGAAGCCGTTTCCACCTATGCGAATGCCAAAGGCGAGCCCGACACCTATACCGCCAGCGTCGTCACCTGGCCGAATTCCGGCATCACCACCTTGAAGGGCGTTGCCGGCCATACCTTTGCCTATTCCGATCCGGCTTCGACCTCCGGCCATCTCTTCCCGGCCTTTGCGCTGAAATCCGCCGGGATCGATCCGGACCACGGCGTCACCGCGATCTATGCCGGCAGCCATACGGCCAGCTACGAAGCCCTTCTGCATCACAAGGTGCAGGCCGGTGAGATGAACAGCCCCGAGATCCTGTCCGCGACCTATGCCGGCATCTACGATCCGAAGGACTTCGTCGTCCTCTGGACCAGCCAGCCCATCCCGCAGGATCCGATCACCGTGCGTGATAACCTGCCGCCGGCCTTCAAGGCGAAGCTGAGCGATGTGCTTGCGCATCTCGACCTCAGCAGCATCCCTGCCGCCGAGCGCAAGGTCGTCGGTCTTTCCGGGAACGGCTATATCCCGATCAACGACTCCGCCTTTGACGGCATCCGTAGCCTTGTGACGGTGCTGCATCTTGACCTTGCCAAGCTGGCTTCGTGAGCAAACCGCTTATTGAGGTTTCCGGTCTGGCCATGCGCTACCCCACGGGGCGCATGGCTTTGACGGATACAAGCCTCACGCTGAATGCCGGCGAGTTGGTCGTCATTCTTGGCGCCAATGGCTGTGGCAAATCGACGCTGCTCCGCTGCGTCGCCGGCATATTGCAGCCGACCGCCGGGCAGGTCCATGTCGCGGGCGAGCCGATGACGGCCCTTGCGGGTCGTCCGCTCGCCGAAGCGCGCATGGCGCTTGGCATGGTGTTTCAGAACGCCAATCTCGTGAAACGCCGCAGCGTCATCGCCAATGTATTGACCGGCACGCTCGGCCGCCATCGCAACTGGAAGACCGCTTTGGGCCTTCTGCCGAAGGCCGAACGCCCCTTCGCGCAGCGTTGCCTGGAGGAAGTCGGCCTCGGCAGCTTTGCCGAGCAACGCGCCGGCACGCTTTCGGGCGGTCAGGCGCAACGCGTCTCCGTGGCCCGCGCCCTGGCCCAACGGCCTTTGGCTTTGCTGGCCGATGAGCCGGTGGCAAGTCTGGACCCTGAAGCTTCCGAAGAATTGATGGGCCTGCTGCGGCGTCTGGCCCATGAAGACGGGCTCGGCGTGCTGTGCGTGCTGCATCAGCCCGATCTCGCCCGCCGCCACGCCGACCGTATCCTTGGCATGAAGGGCGGCCGCGTCCAGTTCGACCAGAAGCCAGCGGATGTGCAGGAGGTTGATGTTTCATCCCTCTACACCAAGCCCGCGCCGGAGGCATTGCCCGCATGAATGGTTTCGCACTGAAGACGGTGCCGGCCCCGTCCGAGAAGGGTTCTGCGATGCCCCGCCGGCGCCTGAACCCGCTCACCTTCCTGTTCATTTTTCTCGGCATCGCGCTGTTTTTGCAATCCGCGATCGTTGTCCACGCAAGGCCGCAGGATCTGATCACGGGGGCCGCCGGTATCGCCGATATTCTGCGCCGGTCCTTTCCGCCGGATTTCGCAGGCCTGCCGGATGCGCTTTGGCCGGCGCTTGAGACGATCGACATGGGCCTGTTCGGCACCGCCATCGCCCTCGTCTTCGCACTGCCGGTCGCGCTGCTCGCGGCCCGCAATACCACGCCGGCCAAGCCGCTCTATTTTTTGTCGCGCGGCCTCATCGCTCTCGCCCGCGTGGTGCCAGATCTGGTCTGGGCACTGATTTTCGTGACCGCCGTCGGCCTCGGGCCGTTTCCCGGCGCGCTCGCCATCGTCATCCATAGCCTGGGCATGATGGGGCGGCTGTTTGCCGAAACCATCGAGGATATCGACATGGGACCGGTGGAGGCACTGACCATGACCGGCGCCGGCCGCTTGGCCGTCTTCAGCCATGCCGTCGTGCCGACGGTCATGCCCTCGCTGCTCGGCATCACGCTCTATCGCCTGGACGAGAATATCCGCTCATCCCTTATCCTCGGCTTCGTGGGCGCCGGCGGCATCGGTTTCCAGCTACTGACGGCGATGAACCTGTTTCAGTATCGCACCGTGTCCATGCTGCTGATCCTGACCTTCATCATCGTGGTGGGCGTGGAGCGCATCTCCGCTGCCTTGCGGCAGCGGATTGCGTAACGGCCCCGCATCAATGCAGGCGGGCAGCGCCTTCGGCCGAGAGATAGGCCAGCTTGCCGCCCGCGATCGTGGCGACCACATGCGGCGCCGGGTCCCGGCTGACGATCACCATATCGGCGCGCAGACCCTGTGCGATCCGGCCACGATCGGTCAGGCCCGCGGCGGCAGCGGGATTGGCCGAAATCAGCGCCCAGCGCGCCGCCAGACCATCCTGGCCGTGACGGTCCGCCAGGATGAAAGCCGCCCGCAGCATCGCCGGGTAGAAGTAATCGCTCGTCAGGATCTGGCAGAAACCGGCCTCGACCGTCTCGGCCGCGCCCGACCAGCCCATATGCGATCCGCCGCGCACGACATTGGGGCTGCCCATGATGACGCTGTCGCCGGCCTCGGTCGCTGCCTTTGCGACCTCGGTGCTCATCGGGAAGTCCGAGATGCGAGCGCCCATCGCGCGAAAGGCGTCACGATCCGCGACACGCGCGTCATCATGGCTCGCCATCGGAATGCCGGCGCGCTGGGCTGCCTCGGCCATGCGGGCCAAGGCCGCCGGCACCTCATCGGCGCGCGTGCCGATGGCATTGGCAAGGTCGCGGAAGGCGTCAAGCTTCATGCCCGCACGCTCGCTGTATTTCGCCCCGGTCGCCGCGTCGGCCATCTTTCGCAGAATGCCGGGCGTATGGTCGTTGAAGGCGAGCAGATGGACCGCCCCCTGTTCGATCGCTGCGAGCGCGAGGTCGAGCGCCGGCAGATTGAAGGCCTCCCAGCGCAGATGGATGCGCATGTCGCAACTCTGACGCGGGCGGTTTGCGGCCAGCGCCGCCAGCAGGCTGGTCCAGGTTTCGGCGCTGCGCAGCCCCTTCTCCCAGGACAAGGTCACGCCATGGAAGGTCGTGGTGATGCCATTGGCGAGCAGTTGCGCCTCGGTCTCGGCCACCGCCAGATCCATCGGGAAGCTGACGCCGGGACGCGGCTGCACTTGCCGTTCGAAGGCATCGCCGTGCAGGTCGATGATACCGGGCAGAACCAGCAGACCCGTGGCGTCGAAGCGTCGTTCGGGGCCGGAAATCTCGGCAATGACGCCGTCCTGCACACCAATATCGGCGGTAACCAGACCTTGGTCGGACAGCAATGCCCGTCCGCCGGTGATCGCAAGTTCCATGACTTAGCCTTCCTTTTTCGTCGCCCGATCGATGTCAATCGATTGTCATTGACTTTAGCCGGGCCGGTCGTAATGTCTAGACGTCTAGATGAATTCTGGGTGACGATGTTGACACAGGACTTCTTGAACCGCCGCCGCACATGGATGGCGACCCTTGCCCGGGCTGACCGCTCGGCGATCGAGGCACAACTATCGGCAGAACCCGCCTTGCCGGACCACACCCGTCTGCGCGGCCCGGAAGCCGGTCTCGTTATGGTGCGTGGTCGTATGGGCGGCAGCGGCGCGCCCTTCAATCTCGGAGAGATGACGGTTACGCGCTGCACCATCCGCAATGCGCGGGGCCAGATCGGCCATGCCTATATCGCCGGGCGCGACGGCCAGAAGGCGGAACTGGCGGCCGCACTCGATGCGGCCTTGCAGGACCCCGAAGACGGCGCTGGGCTTGAGGCGCGCGTCATCGCGCCCTTGGCCGAGGCCTTGGTCCAGGCAGACAATACGATACGCGCCGAGGCCGAGGCCACGCGCGTCGATTTCTTCACTTTGGCGACGATGCGGTCATGACGCTCGAAAAACCCGGCTTTATCGATCCCGTCGCCGAGGCGCAGGCCTGCTTCCGCCTGGTGCTGCGCACCATGTCCAGCCCCGGCCAGATCGTCACGCTCGCCAACCCCGTCGCCGCGCCACCATTGACCCCCGCCACGGCCGCCGTGCTGCTGACGCTGGTCGATGCCGAAGTCTCGCTCTGGCTGGACGAGCCCCTGGCCGATAGCTGGGACTGGCTGGCCTTTCATGCCGGCGTGGTGCGTGCGACGGATATCGGCTCGGCCGCTTTCCTATGCACGACGAGGCTGCCGCCGCTGGCCGAGGTCTTTGCCGGCACGGACGCCGCGCCGGAAACCGGTGCGACCATCATCCTCCAGGTGCCTTCCCTTGAAGGCGGCAAGAAGCTGACCCTCTACGGGCCGGGGCTGGAGACGCCGATCGTCATTGCACCGCAGGGCCTGCCCGCGGATTTCGTTGCCCAATGGGAGCAGAACCACCGCATTTTCCCGCGTGGTATCGATCTGCTGCTTTGTGCGGGTTCTTCATTCTGTGCCCTGCCGCGTAGCGTCAGGATCGGGGAAGGCTGAAACAATGGCTTATGTTGCCGTCAAAGGGGGTGAGCGTGCGATCGACGCCGCTCATGACTGGCTCGCGCGCGTCCGGCGTGGAGCGCCGACCGTTCCTGAAATCAAGACCGACCAGATCGCCGAGCAGCTCGGCCGCGCCGTCGATCGCGTCATGGCCGAAGGCTCCTGCTATGACCGCGATCTCGGCGCACTCGCCGTCAAACAGGCGCAGGGCGATCTGATCGAGGCCGCCTTCCTGCTCCGCGCCTACCGCACCACGCTGCCGCGCTTCGCCTCCTCCCTGCCGGTGGAGACGAGCGCGATGCTGATCCATCGTCGGATCTCGGCGATCTACAAGGATCTGCCGGGCGGCCAGGTGCTAGGCCCGACCTATGACTACACGCATCGCCTGCTGGATTTCGCACTCGCGGCCGAAGCCGATAGCGGCGTGGCGCCGGCGGCACCGCTGCCGCCTGCCGAGCCGGATCAGACACCGCCGGCCGTGACGCCGCGCGTGCTCGACATGCTCCACGCCGAAGGGCTGATGGGCGCAGAACCGCAGAGCGACGCGACGCCGGGTGACATCACGCGTGAGCCCATGTCCTTTCCGGCCGAACGCGATATCCGGCTGCAGGCGCTCGCCCGTGGCGACGAAGGCTTTCTGCTCGCCCTCGGCTATTCCACCCAGCGCGGCTACGGCAATAGCCATCCCTTCGTCGGCGAGTTGCGCATGGGCGATGTCTCGGTCGAAATCGAACCGCCCGAGCTCGGCTTCGCCATCGATATCGGTCGCATCACGCTTACCGAATGCGAGATGGTCAATCAATTCGGCGGGTCTAAGACGGAACCCCCGCAATTCACCCGCGGCTATGGGCTGTGTTTCGGCCATGGCGAGCGCAAGGCCATGGGCATGGCGCTGGTTGACCGCGCCATGCGCGCCGAGGAATTGGGGGAGGACGCAACGGCGCCCGCGCAGGACATTGAATTTGTCCTGTACCACAGCGACAATATCGAGGCGACCGGCTTCGTCGAACATCTGAAGCTGCCGCATTACGTGGATTTCCAAAGTGAACTCGAAACGATCCGCGAGATCCGGCGCACATCTCAAAATTCTACGGATGCCGCGGGAGAGCCGCTATGAACGGCTATAACTTCGCCTATCTGGATGAGCCGACCAAGCGCATGATCCGCCGCGCCATCCTGAAAGCGGTCGCGATCCCCGGCCATCAGGTGCCCTTCGGCGCAAGGGAAATGCCGCTGCCATATGGCTGGGGCACCGGCGGCATTCAGGTGACGGCCGCTATCCTCGGCGCGGACGACGTGCTGAAGGTGATCGACCAAGGTGCGGATGACACGACGAACGCTGTTTCCATCCGGCGCTTCTTCTCCCGCGTCGCCGGGGTTGAAACCACAACGCGGACAAGGGATGCCAGCGTCATTCAGACCCGCCACCGCATTCCGGAAACGCCGCTGCGGGATGATCAAATTCTCGTCTATCAGGTGCCGTTGCCGGAACCGCTGGCGAAGCTGGAACCGAGCCGGGCGGAGACCAAGCAGATGCATGCGCTGGCCGATTACGGCCTCATGCATGTGAAGCTGTACGAGGATATCGCGCGCTTCGGCCATGTCACCATCTCCTATGATTATCCGGTGATGGTGAATGACCGCTATCTCATGTCGCCTTCGCCCATTCCGGCCTTCGATACGCTGAAGATG
This sequence comes from Acidisoma cellulosilyticum, assembly GCF_020621385.1. Classification (GTDB taxonomy): domain Bacteria; phylum Pseudomonadota; class Alphaproteobacteria; order Acetobacterales; family Acetobacteraceae; genus Acidisoma; species Acidisoma cellulosilyticum. The sequence continues at coordinate 273,746 of NZ_JAESVA010000003.1, forward strand.
AACCGCATGCCGGCGCTTCAGCTATTCGGCGCCGGGCGGGAGAAGCGCATCTATGCCGTGCCGCCCTATACGACGGTCCGGCCGCTGGATTTCGACGATCATCCCTTCGCGCTGATCCGCGCACCCCATGCCTGCACGCTCTGCGGTGCGACCAACAGCTACCTGGATGAAGTCGTGACCGATGATCGCGGCGGCCGCATGTTCATCTGTTCGGACACCGATTACTGCGCGGACAGACGCGGCGATGCCGCGAGCGAAGGAGATGCGGCATGACCCTTCCTCTGCTTGAAGCGCATGACCTTCAGCTCAATTTCGGGTCTATCCGCGCGCTCGACCATGTCTCCATGGCGCTTTGGCCGGGCGAGGTTCTGGCCATCGTCGGCGAAAGCGGCTCCGGTAAAACCACGCTGCTGAAAGTGCTCTCGGGCAGCGAAAGCCCGGATCACGGCCAGGTTCTCTACCGCGATCCGGAATTGGCGCTGCACGACGTCCACGCCATGGCCGCCCCCCGACTGCGCGCTTTGCATCGCTCGGACTGGGGTTTCGTCCAACAGAATCCGCGCGATGCCTTGCGCATGGGCGTCTCCGCCGGCGGCAATGTCGGTGAGCGTCTCATGGCCCAGGGCGCGCGCCATTACGGCTCGATCCGTTCGTCCGCGCTCGACTGGCTGCGCGAGGTCGAAATCGACCCGCAGCGGATCGACGATCTGCCGCGTACCTTTTCAGGCGGCATGCTGCAGCGCCTGCAGATTGCCCGCACGCTGGCGACCCATCCGCGCCTTGTCTTCATGGATGAGCCGACCGGCGGGTTGGATGTCTCGGTCCAGGCGAGATTGCTTGACCTTATCCGTTCCCTGGTCTCCCGCCTCGGCCTCGCCGTCATTCTGGTGACGCATGATATCGCGGTCGCGCGCCTGCTCGCCGGACGCATCCTGGTGATGCGCCGCGGTCAGGTGGTCGAGACGGGCCTGACGGATCAGGTGCTGGACGATCCGCAGCATCCCTATACGCAGCTTCTCGTCAGTTCGGTGCTTCAGGCATGATGAACACGGCCGGCCATCCCATGCTGAAAACCCATGGCCTCAGCAAATCCTTCACCCTGCATCTGCAGGGCGGCACCACCATGCCGGTGCTGGAGAATGTCGAGCTGACCGTCAATTCCGGCGAATGCGTTGTTCTGTCAGGGCCGTCCGGCGCCGGCAAATCCACCCTCATGCGCAGCCTTTACGGCAATTATCGCGTCGGCCAGGGCAGCATTCTCATCCGTCATCGGGATGATTGGGTCGATCTGGCCCAAGCCGATCCCCGCCGCATCCTAGCCGTGCGCCGCGATACGCTCGGCTATGTCAGTCAGTTCCTGCGCGTCGTGCCGCGCGTGCCGACCATCGAAATCGTGGCCGAGGCGCTGACCATCCGCGGCGCGGATCACGCGGAGGCGATCACCCGCGCGCGCAGCCTGCTGCTGCGCCTCAACCTGCCGGAGCGGTTGCACGGCCTGCCCCCGGCCACCTTTTCAGGTGGCGAGCAGCAGCGTGTGAACCTCGCCCGCGGCTTCATCGGCGGCCATCCGATTTTGCTGCTGGATGAGCCGACCGCCTCACTTGATGCTATCAACCGTGACGCGGTCGTGGGATTGGTGGCGGAGGCGAAAGCCGCCGGCACCGCGATCCTCGGCATCGTTCATGATACGCCGACGCGCGACGCCATCGCTGATCGTCTTTTTAAACTTTACCCCGCCCAGATGGCTGCCGCATGACCCAGATTGTTCTGACAAACGCCACGATCATTCTGGAGGATGACAGCCTTCGCGGCACTGTCGTGGTGCAGGACGGCGTGATCCGGGACATCGTCTACGGCAAGGTCGTGGCCGCCGGCGCCGTCGATCTTGACGGCGATATTCTGATGCCCGGCATCATCGACCTGCATACGGATAATCTGGAGCGGCAGGTGCTGCCGCGCCCCGGCGCGCGCTGGCCGTCGCGCTCGGCCTTTCTGGCGCATGACGCGCAATGCGCGGTTGCCGGTGTCACCACCGTGTTCGATGCGCTTTGCGTCGGCAATCTCAATTTCGACAATGAAGATCGCATCCGCACCTTCCAGGACGGCGTCACGGATCTGACGGCACTCGCCGAAACCGGATTGTTCAAAGCCGATCACCTGCTGCATCTGCGCTGCGAAATGCCGGCGACGGATATGCTGCGCCTCGCGGCCCCGGTGCTGGATCATCCGCTGACACGCATGGTCAGCCTGATGGACCATACGCCCGGCGTCGGCCAATACGCGGATTTGGAGCGTTTCCGGCAACGCCGCGCGGTGGACGGCACCTCGCTCGCCCAAGTCGATGCGGAGATCGCGGAATTACAGGCGCAGCGCACCCGTCTGCGCGCGCCCAATCGGCAGGCCCTGCTGGAACTGGTCCGCGCCCGCAACCTCGTCATCGCAAGCCATGATGATGAGACGATCGAGGAGATCGAGGCCAATGTCGCCGACGGCATCGGCATCAGCGAATTCCCGGTGAGGCTGGCGGCCGCCAAGCGCGCGAAGGCGCTGGGCATGACCGTCATCGCCGGCGCGCCCAATATCGTCCGGGGCGGATCGCATTCGGGCAATGTCTCGGCCGCCGACCTGATCGCGGCAGATGCCGTGGATGCTCTGGCCTCGGACTACGTGCCCCCCGCTTTGCTGGAAGCGGCCTTCGCCATCGCCGATAGCGGCGTGCCGCTGCACCGGGCCATCGGCTTCGTGACCTCTGGCCCCGCTCGCATGGCGAGGCTTGACGATCGGGGGCGCATCGCCCCGGGTCTGCGCGCCGATCTGGTCCAGGTGCGCCGCGTCGGCTCGCTTGCCGCCGCCGTCGCGGTCTGGCGCCAGGGCCAACGCGTCGCATGAGCGGGCTTCTGGTCCTCGTCGTCGGCCCCTCAGGCTCCGGCAAGGATACGCTGCTGGCGGGCGCCGCCGCCGCGTTGCAGGACGATCCGCGCTTCGTCTTCGCCCGCCGCACCGTGACGCGGGAAGCGGCGAATGAGGATCATGACACGGCGTCCGTGCCCGCATTCCTGGCGCGCCAGGCAGCCGGCGATTTCGCGATCACCTGGGAAGCGCATGGGTTGCATTACGGCGTCCCGGCCCAGAATCTGCGCGCGCTCGCCGATGGACAAACCGTCGTCATCAATGTCTCCCGCGCTGTCATTGCCGAGGTCGCCGCGCGCTTCCCGGTCGCGGTTGTGGAAATCACCGCGCCGATCGCATTGCGCAGCCAGCGCCTCGCCGACAGGCATCGCGAGACGGCCGCCGATATCGCCGAGCGGCTGTCGCGCGAAGTGCCGCTGCAGGCCGAGCGCCTGCACAGCATCGTCAATGACGGCAGTATCGCCGAGGGCATCGGCGCCCTGGTGCGGTTGTTGAAGGACCTGCAGCCCGCCCTCTGTCGCTGACGCTTTCCATCCGCGGCGTGACTTGCGATGGTCGGCGGATCACCGCAAAGGACTTGCCGCATGAGCCATGAAACGGGCGTCTTTCGCCTCGGCGATCTCACGCTGGAGTCGGGGAAAATTCTGCCTGACGCGCAGATCACCTGGGCCAGTTACGGCAAGCTCTCGCCTGCCCGCGACAATGTCATCGTCTACCCTACCAGCTACGGCGCGCAGCATACCGGCACGCAATGGGCGATCGGAGCGGACAGCCTGTTCGATCCGGCGCGCTGGTTCGTCGTCATCCCCAATATGTTCGGCAACGGCCTTTCCTCCAGCCCTTCGAATACGGAAAACTACCCGGATCTGGTCACGACCGCCGATAACGTGCTGGCGCAGCGGCGGCTGCTGGCCGAGGTTTTCGGTGTCGATCAGGTGGCGGCGGTCTACGGCTTCTCCATGGGCGCGCAGCAGGCCTATCACTGGGCAGCACTCGCGCCCGAAGCCGTCGCCCGCGCCATCATCGTCTGCGGCAGCGCGCGGACATCGCCCCATAATCAGGTCTTCCTGGCATCCCTGATGGCGACGCTGGAGGCCGCCCCCGAGCATCTGGGCCAAGGCCGCTTCTCGGCCGAACCGCTGGCCGCCCGTCGCGCCTTCACCCGCATCTATGCCGGCTGGGCGATGAGCCAGGCCTGGTATCGCGCCGGGCTGCATCTGTCCTCGACCGGGGCTGCCAGCCTGGACGAGTTCCTGGACAAGCATTGGGGACCGGGTTTTTCGCTGGCCGCCAGCGATCTCTATGCCCAGCTTCGCACCTGGTATGCCGGCGATATCAGCGCCAATCATTTCTACGGGCAGGATCTGACGGCGGCTTTGTCGGCGATCCAGGCGCGGGTTCTGCTGATGCCCGGCGAGACCGACCTCTATTTCCCGCCCGAGGATAATGCGGTCGAGGCAAGCTCCCTGAAACACGGCGTTCTCAAGCCGATCCCAAGCATCTGGGGCCATGTCGCCGGCGCGCCATCCAACCTGCCGGAGGAGAAGGCTTTCCTGCGTGCGGCGGTACGGGACTGGCTAGAGCATTAACAGACCCTAACGTGCCTTCCGCCGGTCCGGTCGGCTAAGGCAAGTCCTCAACATCCGAGGACTCTCCGAATTATGGCTGATTTTCACACAGCGCTGCGCCGCTTCATCGGCAATACGCTGTATGAGACCTTCGAGCATATCGTCATGCTGGTGCTGACGCTGGTCATCGTCATCCTCATCGGCTTCGCGACCTGGCATCTGGTTCTGGCGACGATCGGCCTCATTCAGGCAGGCGAACTCGACCCGGCCAATCCGTCCGTCTATCCGGCGGTCTTCGGCATGTTCTTCACCGTCCTGATCGGGCTGGAGTTCAAACGCTCCTTCCTCATCGTGACCTCCAGCCAGGCCAGCATCGTCCGCATCCGCTCGATCATCCTCATCGGGCTTCTGGCGACGCTCAGAAAATTCATCGTGATCGATCTGAAGGAGATCAATGTCGGTGAGACGATCGCGGTCGCCGCCGCGATCCTCGCCCTTGGTCTGGTCTATTGGCTGGTGCGTGACCAGGAACGACGGTCGCACGAAGATCAGGCGACCGACGCACCGCTTGGTTGAACGCCTCAGGCGGCGTCGGGGCGCGTAGCCCACGCCCAGGCTCTCCTGTAGAGAATAAAGCCTCAGTCTTCCAAGCCAAGGAGCCATAAGGCCGTGCTACGTTTCATCGATCCCGTTCTCTCCCCTGACCTTCTCGCCGTTTTGCGCGAAATGGGTCATGGCGACGAAATCGCCATCGTCGACTGCAATTTCCCCGCCGCCACGATGGGGGAGCGCGTCCTGCGCGCCGACGGCGTCTCCGCCACCCATCTGTCGGAGGCGATCCTCAAACTCATGCCGCTCGACGATTTTGTCGAGGAAACTGCCTTTGTCATGCGTCAGGTTCATGCCCCCGACGAGCTTGCGCCGGTTTGCGTGGAGTTCGAGGGACTGGTCAAGCAATACAGCGAAGACCGGTTCGGCGTCGTCGCCGTGGAACGGTTTGCCTTCTATGAGCAAGTGCGCGGCTGCTTCGCGGTCGTTCAGACAGCCGAGCGTCGCCTATACGGCAATCTCATTCTCAAGAAGGGCGTTCTGCGTCCCGGCGAAGGCTAACGACTCGAGTTCGCGCGCGGGGATGCGGGTTGCGACAAATTTGTCGCCCCTGCATTCGCCGCGCCGCAGCAAAAACGCGCATCACAAGGCTTTGAAATCGGCCCGGTTTCACCGAAAAACGTAAATATCTCTGTCCGATACAAAATGTTGTTGATGAAAATCCCGAAGCCATTGCGCTAGGCTCAATTGCTGCCGCCAAACTTTCCTGAACTGGCTGTAGCCAAAGGAGAGTTGACGACAGCACCTGCCCCCCAAAACGGCTGGAGAGAGCGCATTATGGATAAACCGCACGACGTCTTCTCGCTGCATGCGACCCTTCGGGACCGCACGCGCGAGGTCGAGATGAGCCTTGCGGACTATCTCAAAGCCTGCCGAGACGATCCGCTTTGCTATGCAAGCCCGGCGGAACGCATGCTGCGGGCGATCGGCGAGCCTGAAATCATCGATACGTCGCGAGAATCGCGACAAGGCCGTATTTTCCTCAATCGCACGATCCGCGTGTACCCGGCTTTTGCCGAGTTTCATGGCATGGAAGAGACGATCGAACGCATCGTCGGCTTCTTCCGCCACGCGGCCCAAGGGTTGGAAGAACGCAAACAGGTTTTGTATCTGCTCGGCCCCGTCGGCGGCGGCAAATCCTCCCTCGGTGAGCGGCTGAAATCGCTGATGGAAAAAGAACCGATCTATGTGCTGAAAGCAGGGGACGACATCAGCCCTGTGTTTGAAAGCCCGCTCGGTCTTTTCGATCCTGACAGCATGGCGCAGACCCTGCTTGAAACCTATAATATCCCTCGCCGCGTGCTGACCGGCATTGCCAGCCCCTGGGCGCTGAAACGGCTGGAGGAATGGGACGGCGATCTGGAGCGTTTCCGCGTCGTGAAGCTGTACCCGTCGCGCCGCAAACAGGTTGCCATCGCCAAAACGGAACCGGGCGACGACAATAATCAGGATATCTCGGCCCTCGTCGGCAAGGTCGATATTCGCAAGCTCGAAACCTATAGCCAGAACGATCCGGATGCTTATGGCTTCTCCGGCGGGTTGAGCCGCGCCAATCAGGGCATGCTCGAATTCGTCGAAATGTTCAAAGCGCCGATCAAGATGCTGCACCCTTTGCTGACGGCGACGCAGGAAGGCAATTACATCGGCACGGAGAATATCGGCGCCATTCCCTTCCAGGGCGTCATCCTCGCGCATTCGAACGAAGCCGAGTGGCAGAGTTTCCGCAACAACCGGACCAACGAAGCCTTCCTTGATCGTGTCTGTGTCGTGAAAGTTCCCTACTGCCTACGCGTGACCGAGGAGAGCAGGATCTACGAGAAGCTGATCGCAGGCTCCGCGCTCGTCGAGGCACCCTGCGCGCCGCATACGCTGGAAATGCTGGCGCGGTTCGCCGTGCTGTCGCGTCTCAAGCCGCATGCGAATTCACGGCCCTTCGCCAAGATGCGCGTCTATGACGGGGAAAATATCCGCGAGACGGACCCCAAAGTGAAGACGATGCAGGAATACAAGGATGCTGCCGGCGTCGACGAAGGGATGGACGGCATCTCCACCCGCTTCGCCTATAAGGTCCTGTCCGAGACCTTCAACTATTCCTCGGTCGAGGTGGCGGCGGACCCCGTGCATCTGATGTATGTGCTGGAACAGTCGATCCGGCGCGAGCAATTCCCGCCCGAGACGGAAGCCGCCTATATCGCGACCATCAAGGATGAACTGGCATCGCGTTACGCCGAATTCATCGGCAATGAGATACAGAAGGCCTATCTCGAAAGCTATGGCGACTATGGTCAGAACCTGTTCGACCGGTATCTGGACTATGCGGATGCCTGGATCGAAGATCAGGACTTCAAGGATCCGGATACCGGGCAAATGCTCAACCGTGAGTCTTTGAATGGAGAACTGACCAAGATCGAAAAGCCGGCGGGCATCGCGAACCCCAAGGATTTCCGCAACGAGGTCGTGAAATTCGCGTTGCGCACGCGGGCGAATAATGGTGGTCGTAACCCGTCCTGGACCAGTTACGAGAAAATCCGCGAAGTCATCGAAAAGCGCATGTTCAGCCAGGTCGAAGATCTGCTGCCCGTCATCAGCTTCGGCTCCAAGAAAGATAACGAGACCGAGCGCAAGCATAATGATTTCGTCAGCCGTATGACCTCGCGCGGTTATACCGAGCGCCAGGTCCGCCGGCTGGTGGAGTGGTATATGCGCGTGAAACAGTCAGCGTGAGCCAAAGCCCTTGGAGATCATCGACCGCCGACGCAATCCGCACGGCAAGAATCTCGAAAATCGCCAGCGCGTGCTGGCAAGGGCGCGGGCAGCCGTGGCCCGCGCCGCGCGCGCCGCGATCGATCAGGGAACGCTTCGGGAGGTGGGGCATGATCAGACCGTCACCATCCCGGCCGATAGCCTGAACGAACCGAGCTTCCATACCGTCTTTACCAAAGGCCAGCGCCATATCGTCTTCTCCGGCAATAAGGAGTTTTCGACCGGTGACCGTCTGACGAGGCCGCCCGGCGGCCAGGGCAATGGCGGCGCCGGTGAGGGCGGGCAGGGCAACGGCGATGGGCAGGACGGCTTCCGCTTCGTGCTGACCCGCGATGAGTTTCTGGATCTCTTCTTCGAGGATCTGGAACTGCCCGATCTCGTCAAAAGCCAGATCGTCGCGACCGAGACCATGGCGCCGCAGCGCACCGGGCTGAGCGTTGACGGATCTCCGTCACAGATCGACATGGCCCGCAGCATGCGGCAGTCCATGGCGCGGCGTATCGGGCTGAAACGCCCGAAGACGCCCGAAATTGTCGCGATGGAAGAGGAAATCGCCCTACTCGAAAAAAGCCGGGACAATCCCGAGCGGCTGCGTGCGCTCAAGGACTCGCTCGCGACCGCGCTGATGCGCCAGCGGCGTATTCCCTGGATCGACCCGGTCGATCTGCGTTATCGCCGCTTCACGCAAGTGCCGAAGCCCAGCGCCAGGGCCGTGATGTTCTGCCTCATGGACGTCTCCGGCTCGATGTCCGAACCGATGAAGGATCTGGCCAAGCGTTTCTTCCTGCTGCTCCATGTCTTTCTTGAGCGGCGCTACAAGCATGTCGATCTCGTCTTCATCCGCCATACCGAAACGGCCGAGGAAGTGGACGAGAATACCTTCTTCACCGACCCGCGCACGGGTGGCACGGTCGTATCATCCGCGCTCGCCGAGTTTCTGAAAATCCAAAAACAGCGCTATCCGCAGGACAGCTGGAATATCTATGTCGCCCAGGCGTCGGACGGCGACAATTCCGGCAGCGACACCCAGAAATCGACCGCAATGCTGGAAAACGACATCCTGCCGGTCGTGCAGTATTTCGCCTATATCGAAGTCGGCACCATGGCCGTCATTCGCGGCGATACCGACCTCTGGCGGGGCTATAGCCCTGTCGCGCAGCGCGACAGCAAGCTCGCGATGAGCCGCGTCTCCGACCGGCGCGATATCTTCTCCGTCTTTCGCCAACTCTTCGCTCGCAAGGTGGCCGCGTGACTGAAAATCGCCTGCTCTATGAGGGCGCAGACTGGGACTTCTCCATCATTCAGCGCAGCTATGATGCGATCGAAAAGATCGCCTGCGAGGAGTTGGGGTTGGAAGTCTATCCCAACCGTATCGAAATCATCACCGCCGAGCAGATGCTCGATGTCTATACGGCGCATGGCATGCCCTTGACCTATCGCCACTGGTCCTATGGCAAGCGCTTCCTGCAGCATGAATCGAGCTATAAGCGCGGCTATTCCAGCCTCGCCTATGAAGTCGTCATCAATTCCAATCCCTGCATCAGCTATCTGATGGAGGAGAATACCGCGACCATGCAGGCATTGGTCATCGCGCATGCCGCCTTCGGCCATAATCATTTCTTCCGCAACAACCACCTGTTCCGGCAATGGACGGAAGCCTCCGCCATCATCGATTATCTGGAATTCGCGCGCGGCTATATCGCCACCTGCGAGGACCAGCATGGCGCCGCGGCCGTCGAACGCGTCATCGACGCGGCCCACGCGCTGTCACGTCACGGGGTGCATCGCCATGGCGGCGCAAGGCCGCTCAATCTGAAATTGGACCAGAAGCGGGAGCGCGAGCGGCGAGAGCATGACGAGCGCATGTTTGACGATCTGTGGCGCACGGTGCCCGGCAGCAAGCCCAAGCATACCTCGGATAGCGCAACGGAACGCCGCCGGCGCCTCGGCCTGCCTGAGGAAAACCTGCTCTATTTTATCGAAAAGGTGGCGCCGCGCCTGCAATCCTGGCAGCGGGAGATCATCCGCATCGTCCGTCTCATCGCGCAGTATTTCTATCCGCAGCCGCAGGCCAAGTTGATGAACGAGGGCTGCGCCACCTGGGTGCATCAACGCATCATGCAGCGCCTGCATGAAACCGGGCAGATCAACGACGCGGCCTTCCTGGAGGTTCTGCACTCGACCAGCAACGTCATCTATCAACCGGATTTCGATCGTCCCGGCGGCGGGCCCGGCTTTAATCCCTATGCGCTCGGCTATGCCATGATGAGCGATATCGAGCGTGTCTGCGCCGACCCGACCGAAGAAGATCGGCGCTGGTTCCCTGACATCGCGGGCAACGGCGATCCCATCGGCACGCTACGCTATGCCTGGGCCAATTTCCGGGACGAGAGTTTCGTGCTGCAATACCTCTCGCCTGCCGTCATCCGGCAATTCCGCATGTTCCGCCTGCTGGATGACACATCGGATTCGGCTCTGGTCGTCGATGCCATCCATGACGATGCCGGCTATCGCGCCGTCCGCCGCAGCCTGGCCGCAAGCTATGACCCGGCCCTGCATGACGCCGATGTGCAGGTGGTCGATGTCGATCTGGCCGGCGATCGCAAGCTGCTGCTGCAGCACCGCACCAAGCCGGGAGAGCTGTTGTCGACGCGCGATGCCGAGGCAACACTGCGTCACATCGCCTTCCTGTGGGGTTATGAGGTTCGCCTGCAGGAAGTGGATACGGCGACCGAGGCCATCCTCTCGACCCATACGGCCAATCCCCCGCCCGCCTGAGCTGGCCCATGTTTGTCGTCCGCGTACTCGTTGCGCGGGTCTACCCGCTGCCGCAGGTGCGCCCGCCCTGTTCGGTCACAACCTAGCCAGACGCGGGCCAGACATCTTGCGCGCCGAGAAACCGCGCCCAACTGGGTTACAGAAATGTCACCTTGGGGGAAACGGCCATGCGGCTTCTTCTGATTATTCTGATCCTGCTGTTGCTCTTTGGCGGCGGCTACGGCTTCGTTGGCGGCGGCTTCGGCGGATCCTACGGCTATGGCCTCGGCGGTGGGCTTGGCCTCATCGTCATCATCATCATCGTTCTGCTTGTTCTTGGTTAGAGCAGATCCCGGCTGAGCAAGGCTGCGGCGCGTGGAGCCTGCGCGCGCTGCAGCCTTTATTCTATCGCGTCAGCCCGGCACGCCCTGGCTGGTCGAATATTCGAAATGCAGTGCCTTGCCCGGATAGACGATCGGGTGAATGGCATGGGCGGCCATCGCCCCTTCTGCAAAACCCTGAAGAATAAGCTTGAGCTTTCCCGGATAGGTCGCGACGTCGCCGATGGCGAAAACGCCCGGCATCGTCGTCTCGCAGGTTGCCGGCGTTACCGGCAGATGATGGCGTTCCAGTGCCAGCCCCCAATCCGCGATTGGCCCCAGATCCATCGACAGGCCAAAGAAAGGCAGCAGCACATCGGCCGGCAGCACCTTCTGCTCGCCCTGCAGCGTTGCCACGACAACGCCGGTCAGGCGCCCGCCCTCCCCTTCCAGCCCCTGCAGCTGATAGGGGATGACCATGTCGATCGCGCCCGCCGCCGCCGCCTCATCCAACCGCGCCGCCATCTCGGGCGCCGCGCGGAATTTGGGACGACGATGCACGACTGCAATCGAAGCCGCGATATCCTTCAGCGCCAGCGCCCAATCGACCGCCGAATCGCCGCCGCCCGCGATCACCACGCGCTTGCCGCGAAAATCCTCACGCCGGCGGACGTAATATTGCACGCCTCCCGTTACCTCGTACTCCTCCAGCCCATCCATCGGCGGGCGGTTGGGGCCGAAGGCGCCCGCGCCGGCCGCGATGATCACGGCCTTTGCGGTGACTTGGTCGCCTTTGTCGGTGGAAAGCCGGAAGGCGCCGGCCTCGCCAGTCAGACCCGTCACGCGGCGGCCCAGCAGGCGTGGCGCGTCGAAGGGTGCTGTCTGCGTTTCCAGATTGGTGATCAGGTCGGCGGCCTCGATCGCGGGAAGGGCCGGAATGTCGTAGATCGGCTTCTCGGGATAAAGCGCCGTGCACTGGCCGCCCACGGCATCCAGCGCGTCGATCAGCACCGCGCGCATTTTCAGCATGCCGCATTCGAAAACGGCGAAAAGCCCGGCCGGGCCTGCGCCCACGATCGCCACATCGGTATCCAAGACCTGAGCCATGCTGCGCCCATCCCCTATTCAAGCCAGTCCCGGTAGATAGGCTGCGGCCTTCCGATCCGTCCAGCCTTGGGGCATGGTCCGGGCTATGACCGGCAGCCCCCCTCCCCCGCTCGATCTGCGACTGCACGCGCTTGACGCGACCGAAGCGCTGGCCGGACGCATTGCCGCGCTGCTGCGTCGCGGCGACGCCATTCTGCTGTCAGGCCCGCTCGGTGCCGGCAAAAGCGCGCTTGCCCGCGCGATCATCCGGGCAGCCGCTGCCGACCCTGCGCTCGACGTGCCGAGCCCCAGCTTCACCCTGGTGCAAAGCTATGAGACGCCCAAGGGGATGATCCATCACTACGATCTCTGGCGGGTGGAGCCGGGACCTGACCTGCGCGAGCTTGGGCTGGACGATGCGCTCAGTGAGATCACATTGATCGAATGGCCGGATCGGCTGGACGCCTATACGCCGGTCGACGCCCTTGAAATCACGCTCGATCCAAGGCCGGATGGCGAACGGCGCGCCCATCTTTCCGGCTGGCCGGATCGCCTCCATCGCCTTATGGACCAGCCATGACCCAAGCTGCTTTCTCGCCTGCCCAGACCCCGCGCAAAGCCATGCTTCTGGCGGCCGGATTAGGCACCCGCATGCGTCCACTGACGGCGAAGACGGCGAAGCCTCTGCTGCCGCTGGGCGGCCGCGCCTTGCTCGATCATGCGCTGGATCGGCTGGCCGATGCGGGGGTGGAAACGGTCGTCGTCAATACCCACTGGCAGGCGGACTCTGTGGAAGCCCATCTCGCCGGTCGCGAGACAGGCCCGACCGTCATCGTGCAGCGCGAAGACAGCCTTCGCGACACCGGCGGCGCGGTCGCGGCCGCCCTGGCCGCGGGCCATCTGGGAACGGAACCCTTCTACGTCATCAATGGCGATGCTTTCTGGCTGGACGGCCCGATCCCGGTGCTGCTCCGCCTCGCCAGCGCCATGCAGATCGAAAAGACCGAGGGCGTATTGCTGCTGCATCGGACCACGCAGGTCGCGAGCGATACCGGTGCCGGGGATTTCGCCCTCGACGTCTGGGGCCATCCGCGCCGCCCGACCGAGCATGAACAGGTCCCCTATACCTATGCCGGCATTCAGATCCTCTCTCCCCGCCTGTTTCAGGATCTGCCGCCCGCAGCCTTCAGCATGAACCTGATCTGGGACCGCGCGATCGAAGCGGGACAACTCCGCGCCATCGTGCATGACGGCGTCTGGTTCCACCTCTCCACCCCGCCCGACCTTGCCCGCGCCGAAGTAGAATTGCGGGAGCATGCGGCAGGCAACCGCCGGTGAAGCCGCTTGGCCTCTGGTCCATTCCCAGCGGTCTTTCGTTCCTCGATGCATTGGCGCAGCGCTGGCTGCGGGACCACGGCGACGCCCCGCTCGCCCAGGGTCTGATTCTGCTGCCGACGCGGCGCGCCGCCCGCGCGCTGATGGAAGCTTTCCTGCGCGCGACCGACGGCAAGCCGCTGCTGCTGCCGCGAATCTCTGCGATCGGCGCGGCGGATGAAGTGCCGCTGGCGCTCGGCCCCGCAGCGCTCGCCCTGCCGCCGGCCATGCCGGAAGCCCAGCGCCTGGCCACCCTCTCTCGTCTCATTATCGCGCTGGAACAGGCGAGCGGCACGGTCAGCCCCAGCCTGGACGCAACCTGGCGCCTGGCCCGCGAACTCGCTGCCCTGATGGATGAGGCGGAGCGTGCCGAAGTGCCGCTGGCCCAGGCGCTGCATGCCAGCGTGCCGGAGGAATTGGCGGCGCATTGGCAAAAGACGCTGACCTTCCTCGCTATCGCGACCGACCAATGGCCGCGCATCCTGGATGAATTGCAGCTGATCGACCCGGTCGCGCGGCAGGTCCGGCTGCTCCATGCCCAAGCGAAAGCCTGGGAAGATAAGCCGCCCGATTATCCGGTCTGGATTGCCGGGCTCACGGCTGCCCGCCCGTCCATCGCCCATATCGCGCGCGTCGTGGCCGGACTGCCCCAGGGCGCGGTCATCCTGCAGGGCCTCGACCACGGCATGGCCGATGAGGTCTGGACATCGCTGCAGCCGAGCCATCCGCAGGCTGGGCTGCAGCGCTTGATCGCGGCCATGGGCGCAAGGCGGGACGACGTGCAGCCTTGGGATGAGTCACCGCAGCAGGCGCCCGACCGCTCGGATCTCCTCGCCCGCGCCTTGCTGCCGGCCGAAGCGCTCAGCGCCTGGCGAGAGGCAGCCCCCCTGGCCCTCGACGGGCTTTATCGCTTGTCTCCCGCCGACCAGCAGCAGGAAGCGATCGCCATCGCGGCCCTGCTGCGCGACACGTTGGAAACGCCTTCCGCCCGCGCCGTGCTGATCACGCCGGATCGCCAGCTTGCCGCCCGCGTCGCGGTCGAGCTTCGCCGCTTCGGCGTCATCGCCGATGACAGCGCGGGCGAAGCTTTGGGGGAGACGCCGGCCGGCACCTTCCTGCGCCTCATCGCCCGTGCGGTCGCGGACCGTCTGGCGCCGGTGCCGCTGCTGGCGCTGCTGAAACACCCGCTGACCGCCGCCGGCCTATCGCTCTCTGCCTGCCGCGCCGGCGCCCGCGCCCTGGAAATGGACTGCTTACGCGGGCCGCGCCCGGCCGCCGGTCTGACCGGTCTGCGGGATGCGCTGAGCCAGTCGCGCGGCGGCCCCTCGCCGCGCTCGGTCGATCTTTTGGCGCAGATCGAGGCCGCTTTGCTGCCGCTGCTGCGCCTGGCCGACGGCTATAAGACCCAGTCTGCCTCCGATCTTCTCCGCGCCTTGACCACGGTGGCCGAGGCGCTGGCGACGACCGCGGGAGACGCCGGTGCCGGACGTCTCTGGGCCGGGGAGGAAGGCGAGGCCTTGGCCTCGGCCATCGCGGAAGCCCTGCCCGCGCTCGACACCTTGCCCGATATCAGCCCCTCCGTTCTGCCCGGCCTGCTGGAGGCGCTGCTGGAAGGCAAGGTCGTGCGCAGCCGCCGCGCCATTCGCGGGTTGGAGGGTGCCAAGATTCATCCCCGCGTCTCCATCTGGGGGCTTTTGGAAGCGCGACTGCAAAGTGCCGAGGTCATCGTCCTCGGCGGCTTGGTGGAAGGCGTCTGGCCGCCCGCCCCCGATCCCGGCCCCTGGCTCAGCCGCCGTATGCGCGCCGAAGCCGGGCTGCCTTCGCCCGAGGAAGAGATCGGCCAGGCCGCGCATGACTTTCTTACCGGCGCCTGCGCGGCGCCGACCGTCATTCTCAGCGCGCCCTTGCGTGTCGGTGGCGCGCCTGCCGTGCCGGCGCGCTGGCTGAAACGGCTGGAAGCGATGCTGGCCGGCCAGTCCATCCGCCTGCCCGCCCATCCCGCACTCACCTGGGCGCAGGCTCTGGATCAGCCCGGTGCCGCGCCTCAACCCGCGCGCCCCCCGGCGCCGAAACCGGCCGTAGCGCTGCGCCCGCGCAGCCTCTCGATCACCGAAATCGAGACCTGGCTCGCCGATCCTTACGCCATCTATGCCCGCCATGTGCTGCAGTTGAAGGAGCTTGATCCGCTGGATCAGGCGACGGATGCCGCCGATTACGGGCGGTTGGTTCATGCCGGCGTCCAGCATTTCTTGACCGAGGCCGGCGCCGAATGGCGCGCCGATTCGCCGCATCGGCTGCGCATCGCCATGGACCGTGCGCTCAGCGAAGCGCGCCTTCGCCCCGCACTCGCCAATTGGTGGCGGCCGCGTCTTCAGCGCATCGCCGATTGGATCGCGGAGGTGGAAACCGCCCGCCGCGCCGGCCTGTCGCTGACCAAAATCGGCACCGAAGTCAGCGGCCGCTGGGCGCTGTCCGGTCCGGCCGGTCCCTTCACGCTGAAAGGACGTGCCGACCGTATCGAGCGGCGCGCCGATGGGTCACTGACGCTGATCGACTATAAGACCGGCACGGTGCCGACCGAAAAGCGCGTGCGCGAAGGCCATGCCCCGCAGCTGCCGCTGGAAGCCGCGATGGCGGCATCTGGCGCCTTCGGGGAGGATTATACAGGCCCGACGGTCGAGATGAGCTATTGGCGCTTGCGCGGCGGGGCCGAGCCCGGCGCCGTCATCACGCCGATCGAGAGCGCCATTGAACTCGAAGACCTCGCAAAACAGTCCGCCGACTCGCTCCGCGCCCTGATCGCGGCCTTCGACGATGCCGCGAAACCCTATCTCGCCCGGCCCCATCCCGGCCGAGCGGCGCGGGATTCGGCTTACGGCCGCCTCGCGCGGCTCGCCGAATGGGCCGGCGGCGGGGATGAGGGTTGAGCCGATGACAAATTCCCAGCTTGGCCTGCCCCTGCCGCCGACGCCCAGCGCCGATGATGCGCGGGTTCGCGCCAGCCAGCATCAGATGGCGGCGTCCAACCCGCGCGTCTCCACCTTCGTCGCGGCCTCCGCCGGGTCCGGCAAAACCAAGCTGCTGACGGATCGGCTGCTGCGCCTGATGCTGGGCGGCGTCGACCCTGGCCGCATCCTTTGCCTCACCTTCACCCGCAATGCCGCTGCCGAAATGGCGCTGCGCCTGCAGGACCGGCTCGGCCGCTGGGTCAGCCTGCCCGATGACCTCCTCAATCAGGCGCTGGCCGAGCTTGAGGTTCTGCCCAGCGAGGCGCAGCGCAAACGTGCGCGATCCCTGTTCGCCATCGTGCTCGATCTGCCCGGCGGCATGCGGATCGATACCATCCACGCCTTCTGCCAGTCGCTGCTGCGCCGCTTTCCGCTGGAAGCCGGCATCTCCCCCCATTTCCGGCTGATCGAGGAGCGTGACGCGCTGATCACGCTGCGGGAGGAGCAGGAAATCGTCCTCTCCCGCATCCATGACGATGCGCCGGGCATGCGCGAGGCTGTGGATGCGTTGGCCGCCGAACTCAGCGCCGATGACCTGGATGGTCTGCTCCGCAAACTGGACGGCGCGCGGGAACGAACGGAAGCGCTGCTCGCCCTCGATATCGAGGCCCTGATCGCCAGCCAGCGCCGGGTGCTGGGCGCCGCGCGGGATCGGGCTGATATCTGGCGCGATGCGCTGGCCGGTGACAACGCATCCGCGCTGCGCCGCGTCCTCACCACCATTGCCGAACAGGGGCCGCCCACCACGCGCATCCGGGCCTTGGCCCTTCTGGACTGGCTGGCCGATGACGAGGACGGCCGCAGACAGGATTGGAGCGTCTGGAGCCGCAGTTTCTTCAAGGCGGACGGTGGCCCCCTCGCCCGTTCGACGCTCATCGGCAAGAAGCTGGATGCGGACCGCCCCGATCTCTGGCCGGTCATCGAAGCCGAGCAGGCGCGTCTAACCGCCATCGAAGACGCTTTCGCGGCCGACCGGCTGGCCGATCTTTCCGCGTCATTCCTGCGTCTGGCACTTCCGGTGCTGCGTCAGCAGGCGCGGCGGCGGCAGGTGGAAGGGCTGATGGATTACGGCGACCTCATCATCCGGTCCAATGAGTTGCTGCGCGATCCCGGCGCCGCCTGGGTATTGTTCAAGCTCGACCACGGGCTGGATCACCTTCTGCTGGATGAGGTGCAGGACACGGCACCCGCGCAATGGACCATCGCCGGCAGCCTGACGGCCGAATTCTTCGCCGGCACCGGCGCGCGAGAGGCGCAGGCGCAATCGCAGAAAGATGCGCTCGGCCGCACCGTCTTCGCGGTCGGCGACCGCAAACAGTCCATCTACGGGTTCCAGGGCGCGGATCTCCGCTCCTTCGACGATTGGCGCGACAGGCTGCGCCAGCGCGTGCGCCGGGCGCAGCGGGACTGGCATGACGGCGCGCTCGACGTCTCCTTCCGCTCCGTCGTGCCGGTTCTGGCTTTGGTCGACGCGGTCTTCGCGGACCCCGAAGCCGCGCGCGGCGTGGTGGAGCCCGGCAGCTCGCCGCTGCTCCATGTCTCGGCCCGGCCGGAAGACGGCGGACAGGTTGAGATCTGGCCGCTGACACCACGCGAAGCGGTGCCGAGCCCTGACGCCTGGACCATTCCGGACAGCAATCTCGGCCAGACTTCGGCCCCCGGACGACTGGCGCGGGACCTGGCCCTATGGATCGCCCGGCTGACCGATGGCAGCCAGATGCTGGCGAGCCAAGGCCGGCCCGTGCAGCCCGGCGACATTCTGGTTCTTCTGCAAAAGCGCGCGCCGATCGCCCCTATTCTGGTCCGTGAACTCAAGGCTGCCGGCGTGCCGGTGGCGGGTCTGGACCGGCTGGAACTCACGGCCCAGGCCGCCGTGCAGGATCTGATGGCGCTCGCCGATAGCCTGCTGCTGCCCGAAGACGACCTCTCCTTCGCCTGCTGGCTCACCAGCCCCTTGGGCAATCTCTCGGATGAGAGCCTGATGGATCTGGCGGCCGGACGTCGCCGCCAATACCTGTCGGAAACGCTGCGCCTCCGTGCGGAGGAACGGCCGGACTGGCTGGCCGCCTGGCATTTCTATGAGGTTCTGCAGGCCGAGGTCGACTACGCCACGCCGCATGCCGTGCTCTCCCGCGCGCTCGGCGCGCTCGGTGGAAGGGCGCGGCTGTTCCGGCGCCTCGGCGCGGAAGCGGCGGAGCCGGTGGATGAGCTCCTGAATGCTGCCCTGACCTATACGGCCAGCCATGCCCCCTCCCTGCAAAGCTTCCTGCATTGGCTGCGACAATCGACGGCGGAGGCGAAGCGCGAACCGGGGGCTGCGGGCGATGCCGTGCGCATCATGACCGTCCATGCCTCCAAAGGTCTGCAGGCGCCGATCGTCATCATGGCCGATGCCGCCAACCGGCCGCCGGGCGATCGCTCGCAACTGCTCTGGATGCAGGATGCGGATAACGGGCTCGACCTACCCATCCTTTGCCCACGCAAGGACAGCCATTGCGAGGCGAGCCGCGCCTTCCAGGGCATGGTTCAGGCCCGCGCGGTGGAGGAGCATCACCGCCTGCTTTATGTCGCCATGACCCGCGCGGAAGACCGGCTGGTCGTCTGCGGCTGGGAAAGTGGCGGCCCGCGCGGCAGCGCACCAAGCTGGCATGAGCTGATTTCCCGCGGCTTCGACAGGCTGCAAGCCGAGACGGTGGAAGACCCTGATGTCTTCCCACCGAGCCGGAAGGTTTTGGCGGCGCCGCAGCGGCGCCCGCCGCCGGCGGTCAAAGCCAAGGCCAGCGCGCTGACCACCGACCTGCCGCTTTGGATCGGCCGCGCCCCTCATTGGCAGGCGGTGCCAGCCCCGCGCGAACCGCCGCGTCCCACACCTCTAGCCCCGAGTCGACCGGATGACATCGCCTTCGGTCCGGTGCCGGCAAGCGATTCGCCCCTGATCGTCACGGCATCGCGCAGCGCGCGTTTCACGCGCGGCACGCTCATCCATCAGCTGCTGCAACATATGCCGGAACTGCCGGCCGATACGCGGGCGGAGGCAGCCTTCGATTTCCTGCGTCGCGCCAGCGCCGGTATCGACCCGGCCGAGATCGAAACCGTCCTCGCGCAATGTGAAGCCGTGATCGGCGACCCGATGCTGGCAAAGGCCTTCGCGCCCGGCAGCCGTGCTGAAGTGCCGCTAGCGGGCGAGGTTGCCGGCGAGGTCATCACCGGCATCGTCGACCGGCTGGCGGTGACGACAGACAGCGTCACCGCGCTCGACTTCAAGACGAACCGCCAACCCCCGGCTGCGGTCGAGAAAACGCCGATCCTCTATCTGCGGCAGATGGCGGCCTATCGCGCGCTGCTGGAGAGGATTTTCCCGGATCGGCCGATCCGCTGCGTGCTGGTCTGGACCGAGAGCGGCACCATCATGCCGCTGCCCGATGCGCTGCTGGATGGCCACAGCCCTCAGGCGCGGGCGGCGGCAAAATCCTTGAACTGATCCAGCAAAGGCCCGACCCAGCCGAGGCCCGGACCATCCGGAAACCAGGCATCGTGCACGGCTTTGAGGTCCTCCTCGCTCCGCACGAATTCCGCGCTTTCCGGCACACCCGTCACGGGCAGCCGATAGGGCAAGCAAAACGGATAGTCCCGCACACGCCATTCCGGCCGGTGCGTCGTCATGAAGGCGAGACAAGGAACGGAATAGGCATCGGCCAGATGCAAAATCGCCGTATCCGTCGATACCACGGCCCGCGCGCCCGCGACCAAAGCCGCCAAGGCTTCGATCGTTTCGCAGAAGGGCGCCGCGATGCCGCCCGTCATCGGTGCCCCCTGCGTCACCACGGGGCCGAACCCGCGCGCGGCCAAGCCGCGCAGCAGAGCGGCCTGCGGCTCCGGCGGCATGTCACGGAGCGCGATGGATGCATGCGGGCAGAGCAGCACATAGGCTTTCGGCAGATCGAGGACCGGCAAAACCCCCAGCCTTGGCGCCAACCAGCTATTGCGCTTCTGATCTGAAGCGACCGTTGCCGGATCGATACCGAGTTTGCCCAGAAAGAAATCAATCATCGAGATGCAGGCGAAGCCCGGATCATGCGCGAAATCCCGGATGTCGATCACACGGCCGTCGCGGGGTGCTATCTCCATCGGCATGATCTCTGCCAGATTGGCCGCCCGCTGATACAGCTGCGGCACCAGGGGCTTCGCCGGGGGTTCCTGACGGCCGAGCACGACCCGCCCTTGAACAGCCCCCATCGCGCGGGCAATCGACAGCGCCTGCAATCCGATGATGCCATCGCCCAGGCTGATGCCGAAACCGTTCAAAACTGTCGTTAGGCCCAAATCCTGCATTCCTCGATTACCTGCCCCCGCGTCACAACTGATGCTCGCGGTCGCAAGCTTGCCTGACGGGTGGTAATGTCCCACCTTCAGACCAACGCAACATTAACCGCGTCGCTTCGTGGCGCGGCTTTCAGCATGAGGCTCCCCATGGCTGGCAATACCAAGGCTGTGACTGACGCAAGCTTCGATTCGGATGTCTTGAAGGCACCCGGCGTCGTCGTCGTCGATTTCTGGGCCGAGTGGTGCGGCCCCTGCCGCGCGATTTCCCCGGCGCTTGAAGAAATCTCGGCCGAATATGCAGGCAAGCTCACGATTGCCAAGGTCAATATCGACGAAAATCCGATGACGCCGAGCAACTATGCGGTGCGCGGCATCCCGACCTTGATCCTGTTCAAGGACGGCAAACCGGCCGCGACCCAGGTTGGCGCCGCTCCCAAAAGCGTGCTCAAGGCCTGGATCGAGCGTAGCCTTTAAGGAATGACGTCCTTGGCGATTCGTGAGCCTCTGATCCGCGTGATCGCCATGCCGGCGGATACCAACCCCGCCGGCGATATTTTCGGCGGCTGGCTGCTGGCGCAGATGGACTTGGCGGCGGGCAACCTTGCCCACCGCATCGCCAAGGGCCGCTGCGTCACGGTCGCCCTCGACGGAATGGCCTTCCTGGCGCCGGTTCATGTGGGGGATGAGGTCAGCTTCTATGCCGACCTTCTCTCCATGGGCCGGACCTCGATGAAGATCTCGGTCGAGGCCGAGCGGCGCACCCGTTACCAGGCAGAAACCGTGCCCGTGACCAAGGCCGTCTTTACCTTCGTCGCGATCGACGAGGACCGTAAGCCGCGCCCCATTAAGGAAGGCGACGGCGGCTGAGGGTTGGTTTAGTCGCCTGCTCGAAAGGGTAGATCCGCGGAATGAATCCGCGGACGACGGAGAAAGAGGGAGCTCCTCCTTACCAATCGTCATCCGCGCACTTGTTGCGCGGACCTACCCGATCACGTCAGCGGAACGGCCCCTAGCTTCGACCCTAGAACCCGCCCGGCGGGATCATCATGCGCCGCGCCGTGGGTTTGCGGGCGGCATTGATCGCCGCATCCAGCGCCGCCAGAAAGCGAGACTTGTCTTCCCGCGTCAGCCCATCCGGCCCGCGCGTATTGGCACCGAAGGAGCGCAGATGCTCCGCGACCGCCCGCCCTGCCAGCGCCGTCCCGATATTGTCTTCCGTCCAGTGATGCCCGCGCGGCGATAGCGCCTTGGCGCCCTTCTCCAGACAGCGGGACGCGAGCGGGATATCGGCGGTGATACAGACATCGCCGGACGCGATCTGATCGGCGATCCAATCGTCCGCGACATCCGGCCCTTCGGAGACCGTGATCATCTCGACATTGGGCCGCCCGGTCGGGCGCAGAGGCCTTGATCCGTTTGCGACGACGAAGACTTTGAGGGAGAGGCGGTCGGCGACGCGATAGACTTCGTCCCGAACGGGACAGGCGTCACCGTCTACGTAAAGAATGGTCATGCGGCTGGTTAGCGCATCCGCACGAGCAATCTCAAGCCAACAATCTCAGACCCAGAGCCTGATCGATCAAGCTCTGGGGTGCGCGAGAGGCGCCTGAAGGGCGTCGCCTGAGCAACAGGCTAGGCTGCGACGACCTGCATCTCGCCCAGATAAGCGTCGCGGACATGCTCGTTTTCGCGCATTTCGGCGGCAGGGCCCGACAGCACGACCCGGCCGGTCTGCAGGACATAGGCGCGATGAGCAATGGACAGCGCCATGGCCGCATTCTGCTCCACCATGAAGATGGTGACACCCTGCCGGTTGATCTGCTGGATGATGTCGAAGGTCTGTTCCACGAAGAGCGGCGACAGGCCCATGGACGGCTCGTCCATGCAGATCAGCTTGGGCCGCGCCATCAGCGCCCGGCCAATGGCGACCATCTGCTGCTCGCCGCCCGACAGCGTGCCGGCCTGCTGCTCCCGCCGCTCCTTCACGCGCGGAAACAGCGTATAGACCCGCTCCAGATCCTGATCGAAATCGGCGCCGCGCTTGCGCGTGAAGGCGCCCATTTCCAGATTCTCAAAAACCGTCATGCGTGGGAACAGCCGGCGCGCTTCCAGCACCGGCGCGATGCCGCGCTTCACCCGCTCGGCGGTCGGCAGGCGGTCGATCCGCTCGCCCTCGAACACCACTTCCCCCGAGGTCGGCCGCACGATGCCCATGATTGTCTTCATGGTCGTGGACTTGCCGCAGGCATTGCCACCCAGCAGGCAGATGATCTCGCCCGCGCCCAGATTGTAATTGACGTCCTTCAGAACGTGCAGATCGCCGTAGTACGTATTGACGTTACGGAACTCAAGCATGGGCGGCAGCCCCCCGGCCAAGATAAGCTTCCAGAACCTGTTCGTTGCGCCGTACTTCCTCCGGCAAGCCTTCGGTCAGCTTCTCGCCGTGGTCGAGGACGATGACCTTGTCGGCGATGCGCGTGACCACGTCGAGCTTATGCTCGATGATCAGCACCGTCAGCCCCAGCGCGTGCAGGCCCTTGATCTGCTCGGCCAGTTCCAGGCTTTCCGAGGTATTCATGCCCGCCGTCGGCTCATCGAGCAGAAGCAGCTTCGGCTTGGAGGCCAGCGCGCGAGAAATCTCGACACGGCGACGATTGGCATAGGACAGGCCGACCACCGTCTGACCCAGGCGCGGCATCAGGCGATTGCCGAAGATCTTCGCGATCTCCAGCACCCAGTCCCGTCCCGCCGCCTCTTCCGTCAGTTTTTTGGGCGAGCGGAAGACGGCCGAGAACGGCCCGGCCCTCAACCGCGCATGCAGGCCGACCATGATGTTCTCGGCCACCGTCATCGTCGTGAACAGACGGATATTCTGGAAGGTGCGGGCAATGCCCGTCTTCAAAATCTGGTCCGAGCGCAGGCCCAGAATCTCGTTGCCCTGGAACAGGATGCTGCCCTCACCCGCTCGCACCAGACCAGTGATGGTATTGAAGAGGGTCGATTTGCCGGACCCGTTCGGCCCGATGACGGCGACCACGCTGCCAGCCGGCACCGTGATATTGACCTTGTTGAGCGCGACCAGACCGCCGAACCGCACGGTCAGGTCGTTGATCTCCAACATCGGCACCGCGCCAGGCGCGTGAATATAGCCTTCGCCGCCGATCTGGGAGAGCGTGACGTCTTCCGCCCGCACATGGGTCTGCACGGTCGCATGCTGCTGCTCGAAAGACAGCGCGCGCTGGCGCCGGTTGGCCGGGATCAGCCCCTCGCGGCGATAGAGCATCATGAGAACGAGGATGATGCCGAAGATAAGCTCGCTCGCCTGGGTCAGGTCGATCGAACTCAGGTAATTGTTGTGGATGGCGTCGCCGAAGGCGTTCACCCATTGTGTCAGGTCGCCCAGGAACCAGGACTGCAGCAATTGCAGCAGCACCGCACCCAAAACCACGCCCCAGACGCTGCCCAAACCGCCCAGCACGACCATGACCAGGATCATGATGGAGACGGGAAAGCCGAACATATCCGGCGTCGCGGTCTGCAGCTTGGCGACATAGAAGGTGCCGGCCATGCCGGCGAAGGCCGCGCCCAGGCCGAAGGCGAGAAGCTTGAAGCGCGTCAGGTTGATGCCCATGGCACCGGCCGCGATCTCATCGTCGCGGATTGCCATCCAGGCGCGACCGATGCGGCTTTCGCGCAGGCGCGTGCTGGCGAAGATCAGGAAGGCCACCACGCCGATGCCGACATAGTAATAGGGCGTGGCATCGATGCCGAATTTGTAGCTGAACACCGTGGGTGATGCGATGCCGTTCAACCCGGCGGCGCCATTGGTCAGCCCCGTCCAGTTGCGCGCCACGATCGGCACGATCTCGCCGAAGCCGAGGGTCACGATGGCGAGGTAATCACCGCGCAGGCGCAGCGTGGGCGCGCCGAACAGGATGCCGAAAAAGGCGGAGATGACGCCCGAAATCGGCAGCATCAGCCAGAAGGAGACGGTGAAGTGGACCAGCGCATGGTCGTTCTGCACCACCTTGTGCACCAGGCCGAGGGCCGCGAAAGGTACCCAGAAGCCGCTCCAGTCCGGCGTGATCTGCCAGGAGGTCAAAATGCCATAGGCATAGGCGCCGATCGCGAAGAAGGCCGCATAGCCGAGATCGAGAAGACCGCAGAAGCCGACGACGATATTGAGGCCGAGGGCGAGTGCGGCATAGGCCGCCGCATTGCCGGCCGCGTCGATATTCGCCTGATCGCCGGTGATGACGGGGAACAGCACGGCAAGGACCGCGAGCAGGGCAATTGCCCCGGTGCGGACAGCGGGCTTGTCGAAGGGCGCCGTCAGCCATTGCCACTTCGCGGGCGGCGCCTGAACCGTATGCAGGGCGTTGGTATTCTCATGTCCCGGCTTGGCATCGGGGGGCGCGGTTGTCGTATCCATGTGCCGATCTCCTTCAGGACTTGGTGGGCGCAAGACGCCCGAGCAGGCCGGCAGGACGGCAGACGAGAACCAGGACGAGCAGGGAGAAGATGATGACATCGGCCCATTTGGCGCCGATATACTGCCCGGCCATGGCTTCGATCAGACCGATGAGGAGACCGCCGATCATGGCGCCCGGAATATTGCCGATGCCGCCGAGCACGGCGGCGGTGAAGGCGCGCAGACCGGCAGTGAAGCCGATGCCGAAATTGGTGAAGTTGTAGTAAAGGCCGAAGATAAATCCGGCGGCGCCGGCCAGCGCCGAGCCCAGGAAGAAGGCGGTCATGATGACGCGGTTGACGTCCACACCCATCATCAGCGCGGCATCGGGGTCCTGCGCCGTGGCACGCATGGCCTTACCCAGCTTGCTGCGCTGCACGAATAAATAAAGCCCGCCCATCAACACGGCCGACAGCGCCCAGATGATGAACTGGAACACCGTGATCTGCGCGGTGCCGATGTGCAAAGCGACGGACGGAATGGGGTTCGGGAAGTTCTTGGTATTTGCCCCCATCGTCAGCATGACCGCATTCGACAGAACGTAGGACACGCCGATGGTGGTGATCATCGCCATCGGACCCTGCACGCCGCGCAGCGGTCTCAAGGCCAGTCTTTCGATTCCAACGCCCAGCATGCCGCAGGCGACCATGGTCACGACCAGCGCCACCACCAGCACGCCGACCAGCGGGAAGCCGTGCAACAGGACCGTCTGCCCACTGAGGCCGAACAGGCTGAGCACGCCCATCGCGACAAAAGAGCCGATCATGAAAACATTGAAATGAGAGAAATTGATCAGCTCCATGATTCCGTAAACGATCGTGAAGCCAAGCGCGAGCAAAGCATACATCGCACCCAGGCTGAGACCGTTGACGAATTGCTGGAGGAGGAGATCGAAAGGTGACATTCTTAAAAGATCCCGGATCTCAACAGAAATTTTTAAGGTGAACCGCAGGCAGCGCCATCTCATTCCCAAGCTTTGTCAGCGTGAATACTGACGGGCCATCTGACGGAATGAATGCGCGACACGGGCATTGACCAAGCGTCATCTTGCCGGACCGTGCAGCATCTTAAGAAGAAGGGGCGCCCCTGACGGGACACCCCTTTTACCAAAAATCAATCAGCTCTGCGGCGCAACGCCGATGTATTTGAACTGATGAATCGCGTCATCGAGCGGGAAGCTCGGGTTATGCACGATCTGGAACACGCTGACGACGCGCTGCTTCACGTCGCCATTGGCGTCGAAGGAGACCGCGCCCTGCAGCGTATCGACGGTGGAGCCCGCAATCGCCGCGCGCACGTTCTCACGCGTCGGCTGCTTGCCTTCCGCGATCACCTTCTTCAGCGCGGCGAGAATAACGAGCACGCCGTCATAGGCGGTGATCGCGTAGTCATCCGGCGATCCGTTGAAGGCGGAGGTGTATTCGTTCAGCCAGTTCGCGATCTTCGGATCTTCCGTCATATGCGGCGACGCGTTGGTCACATACCAACCTTCGGCCGCCGGGAAGCCCGCACCGGTCGTGATGTCCGGCGTATACATGCCGTCGCCGCCACCCTTCTTGATGGTCGGCACGATTTCGTAAGCCTGCTTCACCAGCTTTACGCCGGCGCCGCTGACGCCACCGTAATAGAGCGAGGTCGCGCTGAGCGACTTGATCTTGGTCAGAACGGCCGAATAGTCGGACGCGGTCGGGTCGAGACGGTCACGGCCGAGGATCTTCAGGCCCTTGGCTTCGGCCTGCTTCTGGAAGGCATCGGCCAGGCCCACGCCGTAAGCGCCGCTATCGTCCAGCACATAGACATCCTTCACGCCGAGCGTCTCGGCATAGAAGTTCGCCATGTTCGGGCCCTGGAAGGCGTCGGTCGTGACGGTGCGGAAGAAGGTCGGCTTGCCGCTCGGCATATACTGCGCGGCGAATTGCGGGTTGGTGAGGTCCGGATTGGTCGCGGAGGGCGTGATCATCGCGACATTGCCTTCGCTGAGGATCGGCGCCATCGCCTTGGCGGAGCCGCTCATCTCAGGCCCGATCGCGGCCAGAACCTTCTCGTTGGAGACGAATTTGCGGGCATTGGTCGCGGCCTGCGCCGGATCATACTGGCCGGCCGTTGCCGTCGCATCGTTCAGCACGAGCGGCTTCAGCGTGTAGCCGGGCAGTTCGTTGGCGTCATTGGCCTGCTGAATGCCCAGCAGCGCGCCGTTCATCATGCGCTTGGCGCCGGCGGCATCCGAGCCCGTGATGGGCAGGTTGATGCCGATGATGATGACCTTGCTATCCGCTGCCATCGCACCGCGCGGCAGGCCGAGCGCTGCCCCCAATGCGGTACCTGCCAGAAGGGTTGCCGCAGAACGTCTCGTAATCATCAATAGATCTCCTAGATCAGAACTTGCGCGCTGTGTGAGGGCTGAGGCACGACGCCGCCTGACACAAGCAAGCATCGCGCCACAGGAGAAGTCTAGATGGAAAATAACGCTTGGGTTAATCCTTGGGCGTGGTCAAGCCTTAGCTTTTGAAGGCTTTGTCCCAAACAACCCGGCTATAGGCACCATCGGGCTGTTTTGTGATCACAGGTGTCGATTTCGTCGACAGAAGTTCTTCGACTGTACGCTGATAATCTGCAGTCTGCAGATAGCCCCAGGGCGAGGTCCCCAGCAGCTTCGCGATGCCTTCGACCATGCGGGTCTGATGTTGCTTCGTCAAGACGCCAGCGGTATCCGCCGCAAGCAGTATTTGAACCGCTTCGACCTGATGCGTCGCGGCATAATCCCAGCCCTCCTTCGAGGCTTTCAGGAATCGCGCGAGCCTATCCACTTTTGCCGGGTCATTCAGGGAGGATTGCAGAACATAAAGGCCATCCTCCAGCGTCGCGACATGTTCCGCCTGATACTTGAAGACCAGAAGTTGAGCGGGCTTCATGCCGGCCTCGATCAACTGCCAGTATTCATTATAGCTCATGGTCGAAATACAGGCGGCCTCCTTCTGCAGCAGCGGATCGACATTGAACCCCTGTTTCAGCACCGTCACGTCCGGATGGGCGCCATCGGTACTGTAGCCCAGCTTCGCCATCCAGGACAGAAACGGATATTCATTGCCCGAGAACCAGACGCCGAGCGTCTTGCCCTTGAAATCGGCCGGCGTTTTGATGCCGCTATCGCGGCGGCAGGTCAGTTCCATACCCGAATTCTGGAAGACCTGAGCGATATTGACGATGGGCACGCCCTTCTCGCGCGTTGCCAGCGCCGAAGGCATCCAGTCGATCACGACGTCCGCGCCACCGCCGGCCAGGACCTGATCGGGATTGATATCCGGGCCACCCGGCTTGATCGTCAGGTCAAGATTCTCGGCTTTATAGAAGCCCTTCGCCAAAGCCACGTAATAGCCGACGAACTGGCCCTGCGTGACCCACTTCAATTGCAGGCTGAGCGGATCGGCCGCCTGCGCCGCTCGCGCGGTCAGCGGTGCGGTCGTGGCCAATGCCCCAACTCCCAGGGCAAAGGCAGCACCGACCCCGAGCAGGAAGCGCCGCCATGGTTGTCGCATCATAATCCCCCCAGATTGAGCTTAGGCGCATAGTGAAGCAGCAATCACGCGCCATCGCAGCAAGATTGATGCCGCAGGCCAAGGATCAGCGGGAAATAATGCGGCAAGAAACGGTTCGATCGTTACGGGATCGGCCGGACGCCGTGCTAGCGACGGTCGGCGCCACGGATCGACGGATGCCAGAAGGTCACGACCCGCTCGATCAGGGTGATCAGCACGAAGGCCGCACAGCCCGTCACGGCCGCCACCACGATCGTCGCCCAGACGATATCGAGGTTCATGCGCGCGGCTTCGGTCGAGATGCGGAAGCCCATGCCGCGGGTCGGCGTGCCGAAGAACTCCGCCACCACGGCGCCGATCAAAGCGAGCGTCGCATTCAACTTCAACGCATTGAAGATCATGGGCATGGCCACCGGCAGGCGCAGGCTCAGCAGCGTCCGCCAATAGCCGGCGGCATAGGTCTGCATCAGATCCCGCTCCATGGCGTCGGTTGAGGCAAGCCCTGCCCGCGTATTAACCAGCATGGGAAAAACGGTCATCAGCACCACGACCGCCGCCTTGGACTGCCAGCCGAAGCCGAACCACATGACCATGATCGGCGCGATGCCGATAATCGGCAAAGCGCTGATGAGATTGCCGAGCGGCGTCAGCCCGCGCTGCAGGAAGGGCGAGCGGTCGATGGCCAGCGCCAGCAGAAAGCCGATGCCGCAGCCCAGGGCAAAGCCCGCCAGCACGGCATGCAGCACGGTCTGGACGAAATCCGCCCAAAGGATCGGGAGATTATGGGCGATCGCGAGAGCGATCCTGGACGGCGGGGGCAAAATGACGAAGGGCACATGCAGCCCCGTCACCAGCATCTCCCACAGCCAGATCACCAGCAGGCCGAACAGCAAGGGTGAGGCAATACGGTCGGCCCGGTCATCACCGCGCGCGAATAGCGACAGGCCGGTGAGCGTGAGCACCAGGGCAATCGCGGCCATGATCCAGGGAAGATCGCCGAAATTGCGCAGGGAAATCCACGACAGCGTACAAAACAGCAGCCCGGCCGCCGCCATCATCCATTGCGCGCCGCCCCGCTGAACGCCGCGAACGGCGCGGCCGCTCACAACCGTCCGCCCCGCATCAGAACGACGCCACGTTCCAGCAGCGTCACCGCCAGCAACCCCGCCAAGGCAAGCAGACTGGCCATGACGAGCGCGCTCCACATCATCATGGTCTGTCCGTAATAGCTCCCCGCCAGTAAGCGCGCGCCGAGGCCGACCTGCGCGCCCGTCGGCATTTCCGCGACGATGGCGCCCGTCACGGCCAAGGCGACGGCGACTTTAAGGCTCGGAAACAGAAAGGCCATGCCAGCGGGCCAGCGCAGCTTGGCAAAGACCGTCATCTCTCCGGCGCTATAGGTATGCATCAGGTCAAGCTGCAAGGGGTCGGGCGTGCGAAAGCCCTTCACCATGCCGACCGTCACCGGAAAGAAGGTGAGATAGGCGACGATCGCGGCCTTCGGCGTCAAACCGGTGACGCCCATGGACCCCAGCGCCACGACCAGCATCGGCGCGATTGCCAGGATCGGAATGGTCTGGCTCGCGATCACCCAGGGCATCACGGAACGATCCAGCGTGCGGACATGCACGATACCGATGGCGAGCAGGATGCCGAAGATAAGCCCGAAGATAAGACCGATAACGGTCGTCGCGGCCGTATAGCCCGCCTGCAGCAGCAGGTTGCGCGGCGAGGACAAGGGAAAACCGAAGACGCTGTCGATCAGCGCCGAAGCGATCTGATCGGGCGCGGGCAAGACCGGCCTATCCATCGACCAGCAGGCTTGCGCCAAGGCCCAAAGCCCGTGCGGTTGATCGGGGTCCATCAATGCTTCGGCCTGCGGCGCGTTCAACCAGACCGCCGCCGCATACCAAAGGATCAGCACCGCGATCAGCACGGTCACGATCGGCAGGATTTTCTGCGTCATATGCCCCTACCGTCGCCCGCGGACACATTTTTTCCCGTCGCCCGCGGACTTGTTCCGCGGGTCTACCCGTTCGCGCGCCCAGACCAATTTCGTCATGCGCCGCGCACATTTTTTCCCGTCGCCCGCGGACTTGTTCCGCGGGTCTACCCGTTCGGGCACCCAGGCCAGGTTTGGGCGCCGTAACGGGTCGGTGCCCGGCATGACGGTGATCTCACGCATGTCCATGGCCGTCATGCAGCGCGGTCCTGACGCGCTTCGACAACGCCAGAAACTCAGGCGTCTCGCGGTCTTCCAACCGCCGCGCGCGCGGCAGGGTGCTCTCGATCACCTCCACCACCCGACCCGGACGTCGCGACATGACCACAATATGGGTCGAGAGGAAGACGGCTTCGGGGATCGAATGGGTGACAAAGACAGCGGTCAATCCGGTGCGCGCCCAAAGCTCATGCAGATGCAGATTGAGCCCGTCACGGGTAATCTCATCCAGCGCGCCAAAGGGCTCATCCATCAACAGCAGGCTGGGCTTGAAACTCAGCGCGCGGGCGATGGAGACGCGCTGCTGCATGCCGCCTGACAATTGCCAGGGAAATTTGCCCGCGAAATCACCCAGGCCGACGAGATCAAGATTGCGCTTGGCCTCCGCCTGCCGCTCGGCACGACCCATGCCGATGATCTCCAGCGGCAGGGTGACATTGCGCGCGACCGACCGCCAAGGCAGCAAAGCCGGCGCCTGAAAGACATAGCCGTAAGCCCGCGCCAGACGGGCGGCCTCCGGCGTCATACCGTTCACCCGCAACAGGCCGGAGGTCGGCTGCACGAGGTCGGCAATGGCGCGCAGCAGCGTCGTCTTGCCGCAGCCGGACGGGCCGATGAGGGAGACGAAATCCCCCTGGCCGATGGTCAGACTGATGTCAGAGAGGGCAGCCGTCGCAGTCTCGCCCTGCCCGAACCGGATGGAGAGGTTGTCGGCGACGACTGCCGCCCCCGCCAAAGCGGAGCGATGCGAAAGCTCGGCCAGGCGTTCGGGCGCGTCCATCGTTCAGCTTTGGCCCGAGAGCTTCGCATCCATCGCCAGCACCGCCTGCAGCAGCACGGTGGCGCCGGCCGCGACATGGCCAGGCTCGGCGCTTTCGATCTCATTATGGCTGATGCCGCCAGCGCAGGGCACGAAGATCATCGTCGTGGGTGCGACCGCCGCGACATAGGCCGAATCATGCCCCGCGCCAGAGATGATGTTCCGATGCGCGAAGCCGGCCTGAACCGCCGCCGCCCGCACCGCGCCCACGCAATCGGCGTCGAAATGCACGGAAGGCGAATTCCAGATACAGGTGAGGTCGGCGGCAACGCCGCTGGAAGCCGCGACCGTCGCTAAGCGCTCGGTCAGCTTCTGCTCCATCACGGCCAGCACGGTGTCATCGGGGTCCCGGAAATCGACGGTGAAGAAGGTCTCGCCCGGAATAACGTTGCGGCTATTGGGTCGCGCCTCGATCAGCCCGACCGTGCCGACCGCATTGGGACCGTGTTCCAGCGCGATCTGATGCACGACTTCGATCATCCGCGCGGTCGCGACCAGCGCGTCCTGGCGCAGATACATGGGCGTGGACCCCGCATGGCTGTCGACGCCCGTCACCGTCACCTCATACCAGCGCATGCCCTGCACGCCGGTGACGACACCGATGACCTTGTCCTCGGCCTCCAGGATCGGCCCCTGTTCGATATGCAGCTCGAAATGCGCGGCCAGCGGATGGTCGCCGCAGGGCTCCTCGCCGATGAAGCCGATATCGCGCAGCGCATCGCCGAAGCGCACGCCGTCGCGGTCCTCGCGAGCATAGGCCCAGTCCTTCGTGAACTTGCCCGCGAAAACACCGGAGGAGAGCATGGCCGGCGCGAAGCGGCTGCCTTCCTCATTCGTCCAGTCGATCACCTCGATCGGGTGGGTCGTCTCATAGCCCGCATCCTGCAGCGTGCGCAGCAGTTCCAGGCCCGAGAGCACGCCGATGATACCGTCGAACTTGCCGCCCGTGGGTTGGGTATCGAGATGGCTGCCGATCGCGATCGGCGGCAGGCTGTTATCCTTCCCCGGCCGGCGCGCGAAGATATTGCCCATATCGTCGATCTTGACCTCGCAACCAGCAGCCTCGCAGGCGGCTATGAACCAGCGCCGCACGTCGGCGTCCAGCTCCGTCAGTGTCAGCCGCTTGATGCCGCCCTTAGGCGTGCCGCCGATTTTGGCGGTGTCCAGAATGCTGTCCCAAAGACGGACGGGGTCGATGGCAAGGTTGGTCGCGAGGCTCATACCAAGGCTTTCGTCGATAACGGAGGATTATCCACCCGCAAAGGATTGTTCGGGTGCTCTTTCCAGGTCGAGAAGGCAAGGCCGGTCTCGGCCGGGTTCATGGTGATGCAATTGTCGACCGGGCAGACATGAGCACATAGGTTACAGCCCACGCATTCCGCCTCGATCACCTCATAGTGCCGCTTGCCATCCACGCGCGTGGCGCCGATCGCCTGATGCGCCGTATCCTCGCAGGCGATGTGACACAAGCCGCATTGGACGCAAAGATCCTGGTCGATATGGGCAAGCGTCTTGAAATTGATATTGAGGTCTTCCCAATGCACGAAATTGGGAATCGCCTTGCCCTGAAAATCCTTGATGCGGGCATAGCCTTTCTGATCCATCCAATTGGACAGACCATCCGTCAGATCCTCGATGATACGGAAACCATGATGCATCGCGGCGGTACAGATCTGCACCGTGCCTGACCCGAGCGCGATATACTCCGCCGCGTCGTTCCAGGTTGATATGCCACCGATGCCGGAGATCGGCAGACCGGCCATTGCGCGGTCACGCGCGATTTCGCCCACCATGCGCAGTGCAATCGGCTTCACGCCCGGGCCGCAATAGCCGCCATGCGTGCCCATGCCGCCCACCACCGGCGTCGGCGCCATGGCATCCAGATCGATCGACATGATCGACATGATCGTATTGATCAGGGACACGGCATCCGCGCCACCCCGCCAGGCGGCGCGCGCGGGCGCCAGAATATCCGTCACATTCGGCGTCAGCTTCACAATGGTCGGCATGCGGCTGTGCTGCTTGCACCAGCGCGTGACCATTTCAACATAGTCGGGCACCTGCCCGACCGCCGCGCCCATGCCGCGCTCGCTCATGCCATGCGGGCAACCGAAATTCAGTTCGATCCCGTCCGCGCCGGTATCTTCGACGAGAGGAAGAATCTTCTTCCAGGCATCTTCCTCGCAGGGCACCATCAGACTGACGATGATCGCGCGATCCGGAAAATCCCGTTTCACGGATTTGATTTCGCGCAGGTTCACATCCAGCGGACGATCCGTGATCAGCTCGATATTGTTGAAACCCATGATACGGTTGCCGCCATAGCTGGCGGCCCCGTAGCGGCTGGAAACATTGACGATCGGCGGGTCCTCGCCCAGCGTTTTCCACACCACGCCGCCCCAGCCCGCCTTTAACGCGCGGACGACATTATATTCCTTGTCGGTCGGCGGCGCGGAAGCCAGCCAGAAGGGATTGGGTGACTTGATGCCGGCGAAATTGACGGAGAGGTCGGCCAAGGTTTCGGTCTCCGTTCGTCAGGTTGACAGATAACGGTTGATGGCAATCGCGGCGTCCCGCCCGTGGGCGACCGCCTGCACGGTCAGATCCTCGCCCGCGCTGACGCAATCACCGCCCGCGAAAACGCCAGGCAGCGAGGTCTGATAGGTCTGATCCACACCGATACGATTGGCGAAGGATGCTGGCGCGCTTGCCGGCGTCAGCGGTTCGGGCAGAAAACTTTGCCCCACGGCCTTCAGCACCAGATCGGCGGGCAAGGTCACGCGCTCATCGGTCACGACCAGTTTTCCTGCGTCCAGCCTGGTTCGGCCGAATGCCACCGCACTGTGCTCGATCGCGACCGGTGCCAGCCAATGGCGGATCGTCACGCCATGCGTCTGCGCCCATTCCTGTTCGACCTTGGTGGCTCCCATTTGCTCCGGCCCACGGCGGTAGGCCAAGGTCACGGTCTCGGCACCGAGCAACCGCACCTGCGTCGCGGCATCGATCGCGGTATTGCCACCACCGATGACGATGACATTCCCGCGCGCAAGCGCAGCCGCCTGCACAGGGTCCTGCCGCAGCAGCTCGATGAAGCCCAGCGCGTCCATGACGCCCGCCTGATCCTCGCCCGGCACGCCGAGCGCATTGGGGTCCGCCAGACCGATCGCGAGAAACACCGCATCGAAGGCCTGCCGCAGATGATCGAGCGTCAGATCCGGGCCGAGCGGCGTCTCATATTCGATGGTGATACCGCCGATCCCCAGGATGAAAGCCACTTCGCGCTGCGCGAAATCATCCACCACCTTATAGGCGGCGATGCCGTATTCGTTCAGGCCGCCGGGCTTGGGCCGCGCCTCGAACACCACAACGTCATGGCCGAGCATAGCGAGCCGGTGCGCGCAGGCGAGGCCGGCGGGGCCGGCGCCGACCACGGCGATGCGCTTGCCCGTCAGCGGCGCGCGGGTGAAAGGCTGCTCACCGGTTGCCATCAGAACATCGGTTGCATAGCGCTGCAGACTGCCGATGGTGACCGGCTTGCCTTCCTGCGCTTCACGCACGCAAGCTTCCTCGCAGAGGATTTCCGTGGGGCAGACGCGGGCACAGCCGCCGCCGAAGATATTGCTTTCCAGGATCGTCACAGCTGAGCCGCGCACATTGCCGGTGCGGATCTTGCCGATGAAGCCCGGAATATCGATGCCGGTGGGGCAGGCTTCGACGCAGGGCGCGTCGTAACAGAAATAGCAGCGGTCAGCCTCGACCCGCGCCTCGTCACGCGACAGTGGTGCCGCCATTTCCCCAAGCTTGATCGCCACTTCCGCGACCGAAGCGTGCTTGCCTAAAATCTGTTCGCCAAGCCCTTCCGACATTCAGTCCCCCGCTTTGACGATCCATGGATGCTGCTGAAAGCAGCACGAGGTGTCAACGGACCGAAGGCGGAGCCTTCCCAAGCCCGTCTGGCCAGTACACCATAGGCTAGCGTTTCGCTTTGGAGGAAGTCATGTCCCTTCTCATTCGCGGCGGCGAGGTTGTGACCGCCGACCGGCGTTACCGGGCCGATGTGCTCTGCGAAGGCGGCGTGATCCAGGCGATCGGGCCGGATATGGAGGCGCCGGCGGGCGCGGAAATTCTGGACGCCGGCGGATTGCTGGTCATGCCGGGCGGTATCGATCCGCATACGCATATGGAACTGCCCTTCATGGGCACGGTGGCCAGCGAGGATTTCTATACCGGCACGGCGGCCGGCCTGGCCGGCGGCAACACGATGATCATCGACTTCGTGATCCCCGCGCCCGGCGCGTCGTTACTTGAAAGCTATAAGACCTGGCGCGGCTGGGCCGAGAAGGCAGCGGCCGATTACAGCTTCCATGTCGCCGTCACCCATTGGTCCGATCAGGTGCATGAGGAGATGGGTATCCTCGCGCGCGACCATGGCGTGAACAGCTTCAAGCATTTCATGGCGTATAAGGGCGCCATCATGGTCGATGACGATATCCTGCTGCGCAGTTTTACGCGCGCATTGGAGTTGGGGGCGATCCCGACCGTCCATGCCGAGAATGGCGAAGCGGTCGCCTTCATGCAGAAGTCCTTGCTGGCGCAAGGCATCACCGGACCGGAAGGCCATGCGCTGTCCCGTCCGCCTGCCGTTGAGGGGGAGGCCGCGCAGCGTGCCATCACCATTGCCGGGCTGATCGGCGCGCCGGTCTATATCGTCCATGTCTCGACGGAAGAAGCCGCTAGCGCCATCGCGCGCGCGCGCGCGGCCGGTCAGCGCGTCTATGGCGAGGTTCTGCCGCAGCAACTGGTGATCGACGAAAGCGTCTACCAGAACAAGGATTTCGCAAGCGCCGCCGCCTATGTCATGAGCCCGCCGTTCCGTCCCAAGCATCATCAGAAAGCGCTTTGGGCCGGATTGATGTCAGGTCAATTGCAGACGACGGCGACCGATCATTGCGCCTTCTGCGCGCCGCAAAAGGCAGCCGGTAAGGACAATTTCACTTTGATTCCCAACGGCACGGCCGGGATCGAAGATCGCATGAGCGTGCTCTGGCATCATGGTGTCGTCAGCGGGCGCCTGACGCCGTCGGAATTCGTCGCCATCACCTCCACCAATACCGCGAAGATCTTCAATATCCACCCGCGCAAGGGCGCGGTCGAAATCGGCGCCGATGCCGATCTGGTTCTGTGGGATCCGTCCTCCAGCCGTGTGATTTCCGCCAAGACCCATCACCAGAATATCGATTTCAATATCTACGAAGGGATGGAAGTCACTGGCCTTGCCGCGACCACGATCTCTCAGGGAAAGATCGTCTGGCATAAGGGCGATTTGCGGACGGTGAAGGGCACCGGCCGATACATCGACCGCCCCTGCTTTCCGCCGACATTTGAGGCGCTATCCAAGCTCAACGCGGCGACAAAGCCCGTGGGCGTCGTGCGGTAGTTAGCTCAGCAATTGGGCGCTTTGTCCCTGTTGCGTGAGCAGGGACACAGCTTTCTTGTCAAATGAGACGAAAGTTTCGCCGCCAAGCCAACGCCCCTCAAAGGCGATCACGCCATCTGCAAAATCGCCGCCTGCTTGCAGCACAGCGAAACCTGCCTCGACCGCCGCGCGATCAACCGCAACATTCTCCGCACTCACCAAGGTTGTCAGTGCGATTAGGATGTCTTCCTTGCCGAGATTGTAAATCCGCCGAAGCACGCATACCAACTCGCATAAGGACGAGAGCGAAATCGCGATTGTCTCTGCCTCACTTAGCACTGTCATCGCGGCTGCCGCCTGCCGCGCATCGTCCTGCATCAAGGCGCGAACAAGGATATTCGTATCGGCCGTAACTTTCACGGCTCGCCAGCCCAGCCCGCCGCAGCCGCTTCATTGATTTCTTCAATCGTCGCCACTTTATGAGATTTTCCGGCGAGCAGGCCGAAGAAAGCCTCAATCTTCGCGGCTGGGCGCGCTGCCCTCAGACCAACCCGACCATCAGGGAGCTTATCTACCTCGATCTTGTCACCAGGACGGATTCCGAGGTGATTGAGTACGTCTTTGCGGAATGTGACCTGCCCGCGTGCCGTCACCGTGAGAATGGCCAATACACAACTCCCTCCATCATCATTGATGATAATTAATGCATATTTGCATTACTTTCAACTGCGATTGCTTCTGTCCTGCCTATGCCGGTACATGACGCATGGCCCAGCGCATCGCCTCCATCACCCTCCTCGTCGACGCCTATGACAAGGCCATCGCCTATTACGTCGGCGCGCTGGGCTTCCGGCTTGCGGTCGATACCGATCGCGGCGGCGGGGATCGCTGGGTGGAGATCACGCCGTCGGGCGGCGGTGTCGCGATCCGCTTGGCGGTCGCGAAAAACGACAAGCAGCGGCAGGCGATGGGCGCCCAGTCCGGCGGTCGCGTGTTATGCGTGCTTTATACGGATGATCTGGGGCGGGACGTCCTGGCCTATAAGGCCAGGGGCGTCATTTTTCAGGAAGAGCCGCGCCAGGAAGTCTATGGCGCGGTTGCCGTCTTCCAGGACTATCTCGGCAACCGCTGGGATCTTCTCCAACCGGCCGCCACCTAAAGCCCTTCACCCGCCTGCTTGCTTCGCCTCGATCGCAGTCAGCCGGCTTTCCAGGTCGCGTCGCCAGTTCAGGCCGGCGCCATAATTTCGGCCTTGATGGTCGTTTCCAGATCGTCGCGGGTCTCTTCCAAGCGCCGTTCCAGCCGCTTCACGCGGTCGAAGGTCGAGAGTGACAGCGTCCGCACATCGCCCAATTCGTAACGCAGGGATTTCACCTCGTCCCGAATTTCCCGCAGCAGCATATTCGTCAGGCTTTCGGTCTCGCTCATACAGCCTCATCAAACGGATCAGGCAGCCAGATAAACGATACTAGTTCGAACTGAAATGCAAATCCAGTTTGATCGAAGCTGACCCGGCCCTTGGCCTAATCGTCAGACGTAAAAACTTTCGCCGCAGCCGCAGCGGCCCTTTTCGTTCGGATTGACGAAGGTGAAGCCGGCCGAAAGCTTCTCGACCTTGTAGTCCATCTCCGTCCCGATCAGGAAAAGGCTCGCCTTGCGATCGACCAGCACGGTCTGGCCGTTATCGGTCACGACCTCATCGGTCGGGCCGGCCGCATCGACGAAGTCCATGTCGTAGGACAGGCCCGAGCAGCCCTTGGTGCCGACAGAAATCTTGAGCAGCTTGCCCTGCTGGCCACCGGCGTAAAGGGCGGCCAAGCGCGCGGCGGCGGCATCCGACAGTTTCATCAGCGGCGGCAACGCCCGGCGGCCCGGTTTCGGAGAGGCAGAACCCGTCTCGATGGTTTGGCTCATAACGTCCTTCTCCTCGATCAGAACATATTCATGGCAAGACGAGCCTCATCGCTCATCCGGCTCATATCCCATGGCGGGTCCCAGACGGTCTCGACATCGCAAGCCGTGACGCCGGGCACGACCATGATGGCTTCGCGCACCATGACAGGCAATTCCTGCGCGGAAGGGCAACCCGGCGCCGTCAGCGTCATCTCAACCTTGATCTTGCCGTCATCGGCGATATCGACGGCATAGATAAGGCCGAGTTCGTAGATATTCACCGGGATCTCAGGATCATAGACGGTCGCGATCGCCTCGATCACGGAATCCTCGCTGACCACGTCCTTGGCCGGCGGGGCAACCTCGCCGTCCGGCGTCCAGGCGTGATGCACGGCCTGATCCTCGGTCGCGTCCGGCTTTTGGCTAAGCTCGTCCATCTGTCCCTCCTGCCCTGGCATCAGGCGAAAAACGCTCTGACGCGGCCGAGCGTCTCGGCCAGGAAATCGATTTCGGCCAGCGTCGTATAGACCCCGAAGGTCGCACGCGCGGTGCTGTCCACGCCCAGCCGCTGCATCAGCGGTTCGGCACAGTGATGCCCGGCACGGACGGCGATGCCCGAGCGGTCAAGCAGCGTCGCCACATCATGCGCGTGCGCACCCGCCATCGCAAAGGAAATGACGCCACCCCGATCCTGCGCATGGCCGAAGATCGTCACGCCTTCGACGGCAGACAGCTTTGCCAGCGCATGTTCGGTCAATGCGGCCTCATGCGCGGAAATGGCGTCATAGCCGATGGCCTCGACATAAAGGATGGCAGCGTTCAAACCGATGCCCTCCAGAATGGCCGGTGTGCCCGCCTCGAACTTATGCGGCACCCGCGCCCAGGTGGAGCGCTCAAAGGTCACGGAGGAAATCATGTCGCCGCCGCCCATGAAGGGCGGCATGGCTTCCAGCAATTCGCGCTTGCCGTACAGCACGCCGATACCGGTGGGGCCATAGAGCTTGTGGCCGGTCCAGGCATAGAAATCGACGTCCAGCGCCTGCACATCGATTTTCCGGTGAACGATCGCCTGCGAGCCGTCGAGCATGACCTTCGCGCCATGCGCGTGGGCCAGTGTCACGATGCGTTCTGCCGGGGTGTAGGTGCCCAGCACATTCGACATATGGGTGATGGAAACGAGCCCGACTTTTCCATCGGCCAGCAGGTCTTCCAGATGCACCATGTCCAGCTCGCCGCTATCGGTGACCCGCGCGACGCGCAGCTCGATTCCATGGGAATCCCGCAGCAACTGCCAAGGCACAATGTTGGAATGGTGCTCCATCTCGGAAATCACCACCGCCTGGCCGGGTCTCATCACGCCACGCCCGTAGCTGTAAGCGACGAGGTTCATCGCCTCGGTGCTATTGCGCGTGATGACGATCTCGTCACGGGAACCGGCATTCATCAGGCGTGCCGTGGAATCCCGCACCGCCTCGAAAGCCTCGGTCGTGCGTTCGCTCATCCAATGCGCGCCGCGATGGACATTCGCGTATTGCGTTTCCATCGCGTCCCGCATCGCGTCGATCACGACCCGGGGCTTCTGTGCCGAGGCACCGCTATCGAGGAAGACGAGCTTCTGGCCGCGCACCGTCTGCGACAGGATGGGGAAATCGGCGCGAATGCGCTCGACATCAAACGGCATCTTGCTCAGCCCCGGAATGGCGTTCATGCGCTCGGCGCCTCCGCGTCCTTACCGGTCGTCGCCCACCATTCCTCGACCGCATGCTCGAAGACGTCGCGCAGGCCTTCATGCGCCACAGCCTCGAAAGCGTCCGTCAGGAAGGCGCGCACTAGAATCATCCGCGCCTGATCGGCCGGTATGCCGCGGCTGCGCAGATAGAACAGCTGCTCGGGGTCCAGGGCACCCACCGTCGCGCCATGGCTGCACTTCACGTCATCGGCGTAGATTTCCAGCTCAGGCTTGCTGTTGATCTCGGCGTCGGGCGAGAGAAGCAGTGCCTGGTTCATCTGGTAGCCGTCGGTCTTCTGGGCGATCCGCGCCACTTCGATGCGGCCCTGGAACACAGCACGCGCCTTACCGGTCAGCACGCTTTTCACGGTCTGGCGCGACGGGCAATTCGGCGCGTCATGAGAGATGGCGGTCGTGAAGTCGCTGACCTGATTGCCGCCCATGATCTGAGCCGCGTTCAGATGCACGGCCGCCTGCTCGCCACCCAGACGGGCATGAATTTCCGTCCGTCCCAGCTTGGCGCCCAGCGCGAGCGAGAAACAATCATAGACGGCATTCGCCGCCGTATCGGCGTAGATGGTGCCGAGATGGAAGGCGTCCTTGGCATCCTGCTGCAAGCGGCCGTGCGTCAGATGCGCGCCCTCGGCAATCGCGATCTCGATCACTGGATTGTTCAGATATTCGCCGATCCCGGCCGAGACTTCCAGCAGCACCAGACGCGCATCGGCGCCCAGGCTGATGCGATGACGCGGATGGCTGGCCACCCGGCGATGCTTGCCGCTGGTCAGTTGCGCCAGCATCAGGAAGCCTGCATCGAAACCGGCCGGCACATCGATGATGATTCCGTCTTCGGTCAGCATGGTGTTGAGTGCGACCACACGGTCACGCTCCGGCTTTGTCAGCGCACCGAAAAGGCCCGTTCCGGCGAAGGACCGAACCTCTAACCCTTCGGGCAGTACCGACAGATCGGCACGGTAGCGGCCATCGATGAAGATCAGCCGCGGGCCTTCAACCTTGGGCAACAGCGACAGCAGATCGGCGCCCGCCTGCGTATCGCCGATCGGCTCCTGAAAATCGAGACCGGTGATCGGACGCAGATTGGTGAAATGCCAGGGCTCATCCTTGGGCGTCGGAAATCCGCGCTCGCGCAGCACGGCCGCCGCCGCATCGCGCACATCCGCATTGCCCGGCAGGCGGGCGCGCAGCCCGTCATACCGTGCGAGGAAGCCTTTCAAGGCCTCGCCCGCTACTTGTTGTGTCACGGCCTGCATTATGCCGCCTCCGCCGCCTCGCCGATGATGCCGGCATAGCCCTGGGCTTCCAGCTCTTTCGCGAGTTCCGGACCGCCGGAGCGGATGATGCGGCCATCGGCCAGCACATGCACATGATCGGGCACGATATAGTCCAGCAGACGCTGATAATGGGTGATGACGAGGGCCGAGAAGTCCGGGCCGCGCGACGCGTTCACGCCTTCGGCCACGATGCGCAGCGCGTCGATGTCGAGGCCGCTATCGGTCTCGTCGAGCAGCGCCAGTTTAGGTGCCAGCATCGTCATCTGCAGAATTTCATTGCGCTTCTTCTCGCCGCCCGAAAACCCGACATTGACGTTCCGCTTCAGCATGTCTTCGGACATGGCGAGCTTCTTCACGGCGGCCCGCGCCTGTTTCAGAAACTGGACAGCGTCGAGCTCGGCCTCGCCACGCGCGCGGCGGAGGGAGTTCAGCGCCGTGCGTAGGAAATTGGCATTGCCGACGCCCGGCAGTTCCACCGGATATTGGAAAGCGAGGAAGATGCCGGCGGCCGCACGCTCTTCCGGTTCCATCGCCAGGATATCGACGCCGTTGAAGGTCGCCGTGCCGCCCGTCACCTCATAGCCCTCACGGCCAGAGAGAACGTAGGACAGCGTGGATTTGCCGGCGCCGTTCGGCCCCATGACGGCATGAACCTCACCCTGCGGGATCGTGAGATCAATCCCTTTGAGGATTTCCTTGCCGTCGATCTCGGCGGTCAGTCCCTTGATTTCGAGCATCTACGCGATCCTTAACCCACCGAGCCTTCGAGGCTTATGGCCAACAACTTCTGAGCTTCGACGGCGAATTCCATCGGCAGCTCCTTCAACACATCCTTGCAGAACCCGTTCACGATCAGACCGACCGCGTCTTCCTGGGAAAGGCCCCGGCTGCGGCAATAGAACAGCTGATCCTCGGCGATCTTGGAGGTCGTCGCCTCATGCTCGATCTTGGCCGACGGATTGCGGCTTTCGATATAGGGCACGGTATGGGCGCCGCATTGATCGCCGATCAGCAGGCTGTCGCATTGCGTGAAGTTCCGCGCGTTCTGCGCCTTCGGCATCATCCGCACGAGGCCACGATAGGTACTGTCGGAATGACCGGCGCTGATCGTCTTGGCGATGATCGTGCTGTTCGTATTGCGGCCGATATGGATCATCTTGGTGCCGGTATCGGCCATCTGATGATTGTTGGTCACCGCCACCGAATAGAACTCGCCGACGCTGCCATCACCGATCAGGATGCAGGACGGGTATTTCCAGGTGATGGCCGATCCCGTCTCGACCTGCGTCCAGCTGATGCGGCTGCGCGCGCCACGGCAGGCGCCACGCTTGGTGACGAAATTATAGATGCCGCCGCGGCCTTCCGAATCACCCGGATACCAGTTCTGCACGGTCGAGTATTTGATCTTGGCGTCGTCCATCGCCACCAGTTCGACGACCGCCGCATGCAGCTGGTTCTCGTCGCGCATCGGCGCGGTGCAGCCTTCCAGATAGCTGACCGACGCACCGTCCTCGGCAATGATCAGCGTTCGCTCGAACTGCCCTGTATTTTTCGCATTGATGCGGAAATAGGTGGAGAGTTCCATCGGGCATTTCACGCCCTTCGGGATGAAGACGAAGCTGCCATCGGTGAAAACGGCGGAGTTCAGAGCCGCGAAGAAATTATCGCCCGCCGGCACCACGCTGCCCAGATACTGGCGCACCAGTTCGGGATATTCGCGCACCGCATCGCTGATCGAGCAGAAGATGACGCCTGCTTTGGCGAGCGTGGAGCGGAAGGTGGTCGCGACCGAAACGCTGTCGAAAACGGCATCGACGGCCATCGGCAGCCTTTCCTCGTCACCCGGCTCGACACCGGCCAGGATCGCCTGTTCCTTCAGCGGAATGCCGAGCTTCTCATAGGTGCGAAGCAGTTCGGGATCGACCTCGTCCA
The DNA here is from genome assembly GCF_020621385.1 of Acidisoma cellulosilyticum. GTDB lineage: Bacteria > Pseudomonadota > Alphaproteobacteria > Acetobacterales > Acetobacteraceae > Acidisoma > Acidisoma cellulosilyticum. The sequence goes on from NZ_JAESVA010000003.1 coordinate 317,774, forward strand.
GGCTCTTCGGGCCGCTACCCTTCTTTTTGGGCGCGGCGTAATAGTGGATGTCCTGGTAATCGATCACCGGATAGCCGGGCTTCGCCCAATGCGGCTCTTCCATCTTCTGCCACATGGCAAAAGCCTTCAGCCGCCAGGCGAGCAGCCATTCCGGCTCACCCTTGCGGTCCGAAATCAGGCGGATCGTGTCTTCGTTCAAGCCCTTGGGCGCGAGGTCCATCTCAAGATCGGTCTCGAACCCCCACTTATAGGTGGAGCCCGTAACGGAGCGGACAGTCTCTAGGGTTTCTGCAACTGCTGGCATTGGCCTTACTCGACAAAGGCTGTGGTGGAAACGGAGGCGCCGGCTGGATGATAGGATTGCATAGCGCTCGCCTCAGACAGGGGTTGCACAGGCACCACGTCCCGTGCGGGGGGACGCATATCCGCAAGACTGATCCCGGACAATGCATCCAAAATCGCCGAATTGACGCGGTCCCAGCGCCCCTTGACGGGGCAAAGGGCTGAACTGTCGCAGATCGCGGGCGAATGCTCGACGCAGGCGGTCAATGCAATCGGCCCGTCGATCGCGGTAATCACATCGGCCACCGGAATGGCTGACAGCGAACGGGCGAGCCGATAGCCGCCCCGCGCCCCACGTTGGGAGCAGACAAGGCCGGCCGTGGTCATGATTTTCAGAACTTTGGCGACGGTCGGTTCCGGCACGCCGGTCGCGGCCGCGATTCCACCCGAGGTTTGCAGGGCAAAATCATCGCCCAGCCGCACCAGCACGACGACCGCGTAGTCCGTCAATTTGGACAGTTTCAACATGGCTCTCTTCTACCCGTTCATTCAGGACCAAGCTAGTCCTGTTTTGAAAGGCAGCCCTGCCGCACATCGCGTCCGCCGGTTGAACAGGGCCTGAGAAATGTCTACCCAGGTCAAAGGCGCTCGATGAAGGCAAGTACCATGGCGGACGATACGTTCGATTCCAACCTCTCCCGGCTTCGGGACAAGTATGTGGGCCTCGGCGGCGGACAGGTTTTCGACCCGCATTTTCAGGAGATCGCGGCCAAAACCATCAGCCCGGACGGCCGCCGTCGCCTGCCCTATTCCGACCCGGCCACCTTCCTGGATGCGACCTACCGGCAGAATGCCTTCGGCACGCCGGATGGCTTCAAGGACCTTGATGTCGCGCTGATCGGCGTGCCGATGGATCTGGGCGTCACCAATCGCTCGGGCTGCCGCCTGGGCCCGCGCGCCGTGCGCGCCGTGGAACGCATCGGACCGTACGAGCATGTGCTGCGGGTCGCCCCACTCGGGTCCTTGCGCGTAGCCGATACCGGCGATGTGCCGCTACGCTCCCGCTACAGCCTGGAAAGCTGCCATGAGGACATCGAAGCCGCCTATAAGACCGTCGTCGCGGCCGGCGTCATTCCACTCTCTGTCGGCGGCGACCATTCCATCAGCCAGGCGATCCTGAGGGCGGTCGGTGAGAAACGCCCTGTCGGCCTGATCCATATCGACGCCCATTCCGATACGGCGGGCGAGTATGAGGGAAGCCGCTTCCATCACGGCGGCCCCTTCCGCCAGGCCGTGCTGGACGGCGTCATCGACCCCCGCCGCACGCTGCAGATCGGCATTCGCGGCACGGCGGAATATCTCTACGAATTCTCGACCGATAGCGGCATGACCGTGGTCCATGCCGAGGAGATCGAGGAGCACGGCATCCGCCGCTATATCGACACGGCGCGCGGTCTGATCGGTGACGGGCCTTTCTATGTCAGCTTCGATATCGATTCGGTCGATCCCGGCTTCGCCCCCGGCACCGGCACGCCGGAGGTGGGCGGTCTGCTGCCGCGCGAAGTGCTGGCCCTTCTGCGCGGTCTCAAGGGTCTCGATATCGTTGGCGGCGACGTGGTGGAGGTCGCACCGCAATATGATGCGACCAGCAATACCGCCCATATCGCGGCCCAGGTTCTGTTCGAAATGCTGGCTTTGGTCGCGCTGCGGGAAAAACCCTCGATCTAGAGATCCGTCTGTACCAGTCCTCAGGACAAAACCCGCCGCATTACAAACTCGTCACCAAGGTAATGGTTGAATCGTAAGCAGGGGGCGCTCACTCTCCATACCATGATGGAAAAAAACCCTCATGATATCGAAATGCGCGCCGACGGCACCTTCGTGGAAACGGCGCGCGACCCAGGTTTCACGGGCGCGCGTTTCACCGCCAGTTGGCCGCCGCAAGGCACACCACGCGGCGGGTTAGCTCGGGGCCTCGTGATTGCCGGCGTATTGGCCGGCGCTGTCGTTGTCGTCGGCCTTGCTTTATCGCTGGCATTGATCCTGGTGCCGATCGCCATCGCTGCGGCTTTGATCGGCTATGCCGCGCTACGCTTTCAAATGTGGCGCATGCGCCAGAACGGCAGCACCATGAAGGGACCGCTCGGCCCGATCATGGCTCAGGCCGAGGCGATGATGCGGGCGCGGCGGCAGGGGCGATAGGTCGCCCCTCATTCAAAACATTATCGTTTTTTATTCAAAACAATTACCCGAACAATCTTCCTCGTCCTATGCATAGGACGTCACCCTGATGCACTGCCCCGGCAGCGGCATCAAAATTCGGGTGACGAAGGAGGTGAGACAATTGCCCAACACGCTCTACCGCGTGGCGATGCTGGTTTTGACCTTGGCGTTGGTCATTCTGGCAATCGTCGGACTACACTAGCCTGAACGCCTGGGGAGCCGTCTGCACGAACAGACGGCTCCTTCGGTCGTCAGTCAAGTATGAAGATGAAACAATACGCCCTTAGCCCTACCGGCTCTTACTATAGCTAAGCCCCGGCGGGATTTCAACAAGGACGTTTGTCATTCTTCCTTTCTATACCAAGCATGATGGTCAAATCTGCGCCATGCCACCATCGACGAAAAGCTCGACGCCATTGACATAGCTCGCATCGTCTGAGGCCAGAAACAGAACCACCTTGGCGATCTCCGCCGGCTGACCAACGCGCCCGAGCGGGATCATCTGCGCCAAACCTGACTTTACGCCTTCGGCCGAAGCCCCGCCGCCGAACAACTCGTTCAGCCCCGCGGTTTCGGTGACGCCAGGGCTGATCGCATTCACCCGGATGTGACGATCCTTGAGGTCCAGAATCCAATTCCGCGCAAAGCTTCGCACCGCTGCCTTGGTGGCGCTGTAGATGCTGAAAGCCGGCGTCCCTTTTACGCTGGTCGTGGACGCGTTGAGCACGATAGACCCACCGTCGCGCAGCAGCGGCAGCGCCTTCTGCACGGTGAAGACCGTGCCCTTCACATTGCCACCGAATGTGCCGTCGAAATGCGCCTCGGTGATCGCACCCAGCGGCGCGAATTCGCCACCGCCGGCATTGGCGAAAACCACGTCGATATGAGCGTGCTGCCGCTGCACGGCGTCATAAAGCCGGTCGATATCGGCAAGCTTGGACATATCCGCCTGCACCGCCGTCGCGCGCGGGCCGATCTGTTTCACGGCCGCATCCAGCGCCGCCTGCCGGCGTCCGGTGATGAAGACGAAAGCACCTTCACTCGCGAAAGCCTGGGCAGTGGCGAGGCCGATGCCGCTATTGCCGCCGGTGACGACCACCACCTTATCCTGAAACCGATTGCCCATCTGAACTCTCCTTTGGTGGCGTTTGTCGCCTGCCAGAAGGCTTACTCAGAGAACGACCTTGCGATTAGCCGGCAATATCGGCACTCATCGTTCTATCAACAGGACGATGATCGGTGATCGACCTCAACGACTATGCCTATTTCGCCGCGGTCGTCCGCCATGGTGGTTTCGCCCCAGCCGGCCGTGCGCTGCGGCTGCCGAAATCCAAGCTCAGCCGCCGCATCGCTGGCCTGGAGACGCGTCTCGGCGTGCGACTAATCGAGCGGTCGACCCGCCGCTTCCGCGTGACCGAAACCGGTGACGCCTTCTACGCGCGCTGCCGCACGATCCTGTCGGAAATGGAATTGGCCGAGGCCATCGTCGCGGAAGGGCTCGCCGAGCCGCACGGTCTTGTGCGCTTCGCCTGCCCCACCGGACTGGTCGGCGTGCTGGCGCCCTATTTCCCGGCCTTCCTCAACCGCTACCCCAAAGTGCGGCTGCAGATTTGGGCGGTCGACAGGCCCGTCGATCTGATCGAGGAGCGGATCGACGTCGCCCTCCGCGTGCGCCTGACGCTCGAAAGCGACGCGGCCTTGACCATGCGCTCGCTCGGCATCTCCCGGCGTATTCTTGTCGCCAGCCCAAATCTAGCGCGCGGGATCGGCCAGGATATCGCGGCCCTCGCGACCTTGCCCGTCCTTGGCACCGGTGACGATTTCGAGGCGGTCGAATGGCTCATGGAGAGCACGACAGGAGAGACCCGCCGCATGACGCTCACGCCCAGAATGAGCTGCGGCGATTTCACGGTCGTCAGACAAGCGGCCCTCGCCGGCATCGGCGTCGCGCTGCTGCCGGATCATGTCGTCACCGATTGGCTGGCGTCTGGGCAATTGGTGCAGGTTTTGCCAGACTGGCGCGGGCCGCCCGGCACCGTTCATCTCGTTTTCACGACAAGGCGCGGACTGCCGCCCGCCGTCCGCGCCTTCATCGACCACCTCGCCCGAACCTTTCCGGCCGAGGTGGCCAGCCGCTAACCCAGAACGGGGATCTTGCCGCCCAGCTCGTCCTCGACATGCACCCGGACGATCTGCTCAAACGCGGTCTCGGCGACGAAGCCGAGCGCAGCCGCACGGCTGGTATCGAAACCGCGGGCCCAGGTATCGACGATGCGGATGATCCGGTCATCCGGCTCGCGCTTGATCAGCGCGACAGCCTTCGGACCGGCCACTTTCTCCAGCCCGGCGATCTGCTCGGCGACGGTCACGGACAGGCCCGGCATCGACAGGCTGGTGCGACCGCGCAGCAGCGCGGTATCCAGCCCAGCGGCATGGACCAGGAAGCCGATGGTGGCGCGCGGGCTCGCCATCCAATGCTGAACCTTGTCGCTCACCGGCAGCACGGCCGGCAGACCGACCAGCGGCTCGCGGATGATGTTCGAGAAGAAGCCCGATGCTGCGAGATTGGGCTTCCCGGGGCGCACGCAGACGGTGGGCAGGCGCAGCCCGATCCCGTCGATGAAGCCGCGCCGCGCATAATCCGCCAGCAGCAGCTCGCACATCGCCTTCTGCGTGCCGTAGCTGGTCCCCGGCGTCAGGAAATACGCGTCGTCGATGACGTCCGGCATGTCGCCGCCGAAAACCGCGATGGAGGAGGAGAAGACCACGCGCGGTTTCCATGGGCCATTGGCTGCCTGCTCGGCCCTGATGGCGTCGAGCAGAAAGCGCATGCCGTCCAGATTGACGCGATAGCCCTTTTCCAGATCCATCTCTGCCTCGCCCGAGACGATGGCCGCGAGATGGAAAATGATATCGGGACGGGTGGTCAGAACTTCGGCCGCCGTGCCGGGCACCGAAAGATCGGCCGCCGTGCAATCGGTCGTGCCGATGAAGCCATGCGGGGTCGCGGGCGCGATCACATCGATCAGGCTGAGATGCTCAACCGGCTTGCCGCCCAGGCCGCCCTCGGCCGCGATCCGCTCGGCGAGCTTGCGGCCCACCATGCCGGCGCCGCCCAAAATCATCACATGCATCTGCCTAATCTCCTCTGGCGTCTTGCCGCTTCGCGGTCTTGCGTCATCATCAGAGCCGCCTTCGGCGCGCCTGTCAAAGCGCGCCTGTGCTGGCCCCGAATATGGCGCGCAGAGCCAGGAACAGCAGGCCGCCGGCCAGGAAGCCGACCAGCGTTCCATTGATGCGGATATATTGCAGGTCGCTGCCGACACGCAGTTCCAACCGTTCCGTCACGGTCTTCGCATCCCATTGCGCCACGACATCGGCCACGAAATCCGCCGCCCGCTCCTGCGCCAGAGGCAGAAGGCTGGCGACGATCGTTGCCACCCCGCGCTCCAACCCAGCGCGAATGGCCGGGTCCTGTTCAATGGCCTCACCGAATTTCTGCAAGGTCGCTTCCAGCACGGCGACGGTATGGCCGTTCGGTTTCTCGGCGTCCCGCTCGATCGCGAGCCGCAACCGTCCCCAGACATCCTTCAGCCAATCCTGGACCGATTGGTGGGTCACGACGCGCTTCACGGCCGCCCCAATTTCAGCCGCACGCTCGGGGTCGGTTTCGATCAACTGGATCTGCTCTCGCACCCAATCGTCGAAGGCGAGCCGCATGGTCGATCCGTCCGGCCCGATGGCGTCGATCTCGGCATTCACCCCGGCGATCACCCGCTTCGCGACGCTGCCGCCGATCGCCCAGCCGAGGAAGGACCCGCCTTGTTCGCGCACACGGTCGCGGATGCCGCCGCGCAGGTCATCCTCCTTGCTCGTCAGCATGGTCCGCAGCTGTCCGAGGACGAAGGTGAAAACCTCCTGATGCCGGCCCCCTTCGACGAGACCGTACAGCGCGCGGGCGACGACGCGGCCGGCATCCGGCCCACCGACCAGACGCGGCAGCAGCCGGCCCATCAGTTTTCGGGCGCGCCCGTCTTCGACCGAGCCGAGGATTTTCGGCAAGGCCGCCGCCAAGGCCGCCGCCGCAGGGCGTGCGGTTGCGGGGTCGGACAGAAAGCGATGCACCAGACTGGGCAGATCGGCCCGCGCCAGCACGCGGGAGACTTCCGCGCCGGTGATGACATGGGCACCGATAAACCGCCCCAGCGCCCGGCCCAGACGTTCCTTCTGCGCTGGGATGATCGCCGTATGCGGAATGGGCAGGCCGAGCGGACGGCGGAACAGCGCCGTCACCGCGAACCAATCCGCGAGCCCACCGACGACGCCGGCCTTGGACGCGGATTCCAGAAGTTCCTGCGGCAGACCATGCGGCAGCGCGAAGCTCGCGGCACATAGCGCGCCCATGCCGATCAGCAGCCCGGTCGCGACCATCCGGTGTCGCCGCAAAGACCGCCGGGCCGTCGCGTCGGCATCGGTCACCAGGGGCAAAGGGCCCGCGTCCATTGTGCCGCTATTTCCCCAGCATGAGCTGGCCGGTGACATGACCCGTCGCAGGATCGACGAACAGGATACGGTCCGGGCCGCCGCCATTGATCAACACACTCAGGCGGTCGCCCACACCGCTGATCGTCACGATATGCGAGCCCGCAGGCTGGCTCAGCATATTTGTGGTCAGTGCAATCGTATCCGGTGTCGGGCCGCTGCTCGCTGCCTGCGTCGTCTGGGGATGGCCGGTGATGATATCCTTCACGACTTTCACGATCACGACGGTCGTCGCCAGCAGGATGACAATGCCGAGGCCGATGACCACCATCAGCAGTGGCCGGTTCTTTTCCATAAGCTCGTCCTCAAGCCCTATCCCGGCTTTACCGATTGTGGGTATCTCTCGCGCATGACCAAGACCCCGACCGATTATTTCGACCCTGACGCCGACCTCGATGAAGAAGACGGCGCCATCATTCTGCCCGGTGAGATCACCGTCGCGCCCGAAGATGCCGGCGAGCGGCTCGACCGTTTTCTGGCCCAAAGCTTCGACGGCCTCTCCCGGTCGCGGATCAAGAACCTGATCCTGGACGGTATGGCAAGTCGCGGCGGCGTGACGGTGCGTGACCCGTCAGAGATCGTCCAGGCCGGCGCGATCTACGCGCTGCATGTGCCGGAAGCCGCGCCCGCTTCGCCGCAGCCCGAGAACATCCCGCTGACCGTTCTGTATGAAGACTCCGATCTCATCGTCATCGACAAGCCGGCCGGCCTCGTCGTTCACCCGGCGCCGGGCAATTACGAAGGCACGCTGGTCAATGCGCTGCTCGCCCATTGCGGGGAAAGCCTGACCGGCATCGGCGGGGAGAAGCGGCCCGGCATCGTCCATCGCCTGGATAAGGACACGTCCGGCGTCATGGTCGCGGCCAAGACCGAGCTGGCCCATACGAGACTGTCGGAGGTCTTCGCCAATCGCGATCTCGACCGGCATTACCTGGCCTTGGCCTGGGGGCTGATGAGCCCATCGGCCGGCGATATCGAAGGCAATATCGGCCGCGATCCGCGTGAGCGTAAGCGTATGGCGGTTCGGGCAGCCGGCGGCCGCACCGCGTTGACGCATTATTCCACGCTGCAGATCTGGCGCCTCGCGCTCTCGCTGCTGGACGTGAAACTGTCCACCGGTCGCACGCATCAGATCCGCGTCCATCTGTCCCATAACGGTCATCCCATCATCGGTGACGGCGTCTATCTGCGGCGCGTGCCGGCCGTGTCCAAGAACCTGCCGCCCGAGCTTCGGACTGCGCTGCTGGATTTTCCGCGCCAGGCGCTGCATGCCGCCAGCCTCGCCTTCGCCCATCCACGCACGGGTGAGGCGCTCTCCTTCCGGACTGAACCGCCGGCCGACTTCCAGGCGCTGCTCGACCGTCTGGACGCAGAGGCGGGCATCGTCTCCGCACGTTGACAGGCGGCAAAGCCAAGTCCTAGCTCAACCTATGCTCCAAGATAGCGCGCACCGCCCATCCGCCGGACTATCGACGGGGATGACCCTTCTGCTGGCCGCCGCTGCCGGCATCAGCGTTTCCAATCTCTATCTCGCGCAGCCCATGATCGGGCTGATCGGGCCCGCCGTCGGCCTCAAGCCCGGCGCTTACGGCCTGGTGGTGACGCTGACCCAGCTCGGCTACGCTGCCGGCCTCCTGCTGCTGGTGCCGCTCGGCGATTTTCTCGAAAACCGCCGCCTGATGGTCACGACCGTGATCTTTGCGACATTGACGCTGATCGCGACCTCGCTCGCGCATTCAGCCACTGTCTTCCTGATCGCCTGCTCCGTCATCGGCCTCACCGCCGTCAATGCGCAGATCGTCGTGCCGATGGCCGCCCATCTGGCTTTGCCTGAGCGGCGCGGCAGGCAGGTCGGCACCGTCGTCTCCGGCCTTCTGACGGGCATTCTGTTGAGCCGGCCGATCGCGAGCCTTATCGAAAGCGTCGCCGGCTGGCGTGTCGTCTTCATGGTCGCGACGGTGGTCACACTCGGCATGGGCCTGGCACTCTGGTTTCTGCTGCCCGATCGGCGGCCGGCCTCACGCGGGCATTATCTGCATGTGCTCGGCTCGCTTTGGCCGATGCTGCGGCGTACACCGGTCTTGCAGCGGCGCATCGCCTATCAGATGGGCCTGTTCTTCGCCTTCTCGGTCTTCTGGACCACCATCCCGCTGGAACTCACCCGGCATTTCGGCTTCGGCCAACGCGAGATTGCGGTCTTCTCGCTGGTCGGTGCGGCAGGTGCATTTTCCGCCCCCATCGCCGGGCGTCTGGCGGATGCCGGGCGCAGTGTCATCGGCACGCTCGCCGCCATCATCATGGTCAGCGTCGGTCTGGCGCTCACCTGGGCCGCCTCCGCCGAACGCGGCTGGCTCGGCATCGGCATCTTCGCGCTCAGCACTATCCTGCTCGATGGCGGCGTGCAGGCGAACCTCGCTTTCTCGCAGAAGGCGCTGTTCGATCTGGCGCCTGAGCATCGCAGCCGCATGAACGCCATGTTCATCGCCGGTGCCTTCCTGGCGGCTGCCGCCGGTTCGGCACTCGCAACGCTCGCCTATGCCACGGACGGCTGGCCCCTGGTGGCCTTGCTCGGCGTTCTGCCGCCTTGCGCCGCTCTCGTCTTCTTCCTCCTTGGCCACCGCGGCCATTGGCGCAAAACAGCCAGCTAAACCGGAAGCGGAGAGCGATGCGAAAGCCTGACACCGCGCTGCTGACCGCCCTGCTTGTCGCCGGCAGCGGTTTCATGGAGCTGCTGGATACGACGGTGATCACCACCGCCATCCCGCGCATGGCACAAAGCTTCGGCGTTCACCCGATCGATCTCAATCTCGGCGTCACCGCCTATATGATCATGCTGGCGGCAGGCATTCCCCTCAGCGGCTGGGCGGCCGAGCGCTTCGGCGCCCGCACCGTCTTCGCCAGCGCGATTCTGATCTTCACAGTCGCCTCCGCACTCTGCGGTCTCTCGAACGGGTTATGGGAATTCTTTGCCGCCCGCATTTTGCAAGGGCTGGGCGGCGCCATGATGGTGCCGGTCGGGCGGCTTGTCGTGCTGCGGGTGACCCCGAAGCCGCAACTGATGCAGGCGACCGCGCTGATCACCTGGCCCGCGCTCGTCGCCCCTATCCTCGGTCCCGTCGTCGGCGGATTTCTGACGACCTATGCGTCCTGGCGCTGGATCTTCTTTCTGAATGTCCCGATCGGCCTGGTCGGCCTGATCGCGACCCTGCTGATCATCCGCAACGGCCAAAACCGATCCGCCAAACGGCTCGATGTTCCGGGCGCCATCCTCAGCGGGCTTGCCGCCGTCGCCTTCGTCTATGGAGCGAGCCTGGCCGGCACCAATTCGGGCAGTCTGCGATGGAGCCTCGGCCTCATGCTGCTGGGCATCATCGGCGGCTGGGCCACAGTGGTGCACGCTAAACGGGTCAAGACGCCGCTCATCGAATTTTCGGCCTTCGCCATCCAGACTTTCCGCGCCACGCTGCGCGGCGGCTCGCTGGTCCGCATGGGTATTAACGCCGCCCCCTTCCTACTGCCGCTGATGTTCCAGCTCGGCTTTCACCGCAGCCCGGTCGCCGCGGGATCGCTGCTGCTGGTGCTGTTCGTCGGCAATCTGGCGATCAAGCCACTGACGACGCCGATGATGCGCCGCTTCGGCTTCCGCACCGTCCTCATCATCAACGGCGTCATTCTCGCCCTGACCTTCCTGGGCTTCGCGCTGATCGACGCGTCCACGCCGGCCTGGCTGCTCATGCCGCTGCTGCTCGTCAGCGGCATGGCGCGGTCGACGGAATTCACCGCCATGAACACGCTGGCCTATGCGGATGTTCCGCCCGAACGCATGGGCTCGGCCAATATCCTGTTCAATCTCGGCCAGCAGGTGGCGTTCGGGCTTGGCGTCGCGGTCGGCGCCATTTTACTGCGTATCGGTCAAGGGGTCCTCGGCGGCCACCAGATCACGGTCGCCGATTTCCACTTCGCTTTCGTCTGCACTTTCCTGCTTTGCCTTATGGGCGTCGCGGATTTCCTGGCCTTACCGGCTCAGGCCGGGGCGAATGTCAGTGGCCATACTGCTAAGGGCTTAGCCTCCCGCAATTGAATTGCGTAGGGCGCGCTGATTGAATTGCGCCTTCCCCGCGATCATAAATATCCCATGTGGCAACTGCCAAAAAGGATTTCGGGACTATGAAGTTGGACCTTAAGACCGAGTTGTCACGGCGCAGCGCAGCGCCCCAGACCGTGGTGCCGGTCATTCTCTCCGGCGGCTCCGGCACGCGCCTTTGGCCCGTCTCCCGCGAGAGCTTCCCCAAGCAGTTCTGGCCGCTCGCCTCCGAAATGCCGCTGATCGCCGAAACCGCGCTGCGCACCTTCGGTGGCGAATTCGCACCGCCGATGATTGTCTGCAACGAGGCCCATCGCTTCATGGTGGCCGAACAGATGCGGGAAAGCGGTGTCACCGGCGCCCGCATCGTGCTGGAACCGGTCGGCCGCAACAGCGCGCCGGCCATTGCCGCCGCCGCCCTGCTGCTGGCGCAGGACGATCCGCAGGCCGTCATCTGCATGATGGCGGCGGATGCCGCGATCCCCGACGGTCCGGCTCTCCGTCAGGCGCTGCTGACTGCCGCCGAAGTGGCCCGCACCGGCATGGTCGTCACCCTCGGCATCCACCCGACCAAGCCCGAGACCGGTTTCGGCTACATTGAAATGGGCAAACCGCTCGAAAAGACGCCGCAGGCCCATGCGCTGACCCGCTTCATCGAGAAGCCGGACTTGGCCCTGGCCGAAAAGCTCATCGCCACCGGCGGCGTGCTTTGGAATTCCGGCATTTTCGTCTTCACCGTCAGCACGCTGCTGGAAGAATTGCAGGCCCATGCGCCGCATGTTCTGGCGACCGTGCGCAAGGCGGTCGAGGCACGCACGATCGATCTCGACTTCATCCGCCTCGGCCGCGAGGCATTCGCCGCCTGCCCGAATATCAGCCTCGACTATGCGGTCGCCGAACATACGACGCGCGCCGCCGTGGTTCCCGTCAACTTCCACTGGTCCGATGTCGGCAGCTGGAGCGCGCTATGGGATCTTGGCGAGAAGGACGGCGCCGGCAATGTCGCCGTGGGCGATGTGCTGCTGGAAGATGCCCAGAATTGCTATGTCCGCAGCGACGGCATGCTGACGGCCGTGCTCGGCCTGGATGATGCGGTCGTTGTCGTGACCGAGGATGCCGTCCTCGCCGCGCATAAGGATCACGCCCAGGACGTGAAGAAGATCGTGGAACGGCTGAAGGCCGCGAAGCGCCCGGAAGCGACGACCCATAATCTCAGCTACCGCCCCTGGGGCCATTATGAGGTGCTGATCCTGGGCGACCGCTTCCAGGTCAAGCGCATCGTGGTCAAGGCAGGCGAGAAACTGTCGCTGCAAAGCCATTTCCACCGCGCCGAGCATTGGGTCGTGGTCGAAGGCACGGCCATCGTGACGCGCGATGAGGATGAGATTCTGGTCCGTGAGAACGAGAGCATTTACCTGCCGCTCGGTTGCAAGCATCGCCTCTACAATCCGGGCCGTATTCCGCTGAGCCTGATCGAGGTTCAGTCCGGTGCCTATCTCGGCGAGGATGATATCGTCCGCTACGAGGACACCTACGGCCGCAGCTGACGTCACGCCAGCCGAAGGCGCCTCAGCAACCTTCGGTCTCGATCAAACCAATAGCCAAACCAACGGCCGGAGCGGGCTCAACCCGCTCCGGCCGTTGTCTTGTCCGGCTGCGGCTTGGGCAGGCTCGCCGGTTCATTGTCCCGCAGGAAGCGGCGCGCGAGCGTGGCGTAAAGCGGCCGGCGGCAGACCAGGCGGGAGGTCGCATAGCCCAGCATGGCGGTCGCCATGATCGGAATCGTCATCTGCTGGTTCGCCGTCATCTCCAGAACGATGACAAAAGCCGTGATCGGTGCCTGAACGACGCCGGCGAAATAGCCCGCCATGCCCAGCAGCACGATGGCGCGGGCCGGGCTATGCGGCAGAAAATGCGCGAGCCAGCTACCAAGGGATGCGCCGACCGAGAGTGACGGCGCGAAGATGCCGCCGGGAATGCCGCTGAGGTAGGAGAGGGCGCTGGCGAGGAATTTCAGAATGAAGAAGGTGACCGGCAGCCGGGCATCGCCCTCCACCAGCATGCGCGCCTGGGTATAGCCGGTGCCGTAGGTCGCACCACCCGACAACAGCCCGATAATGGCGATCAGCAATCCGCAGACAGCGGCGAAGGCGATCGGATGCGCCTTGATCCAACGCCCGAGGCGCCCCGGCACGCCGCGCGTGATCACGATCAGGCTCTGGCTGAAGGCACCGCCGAGCAGACCGCCGATGACGCCGCACAGCAGGACCGCGAACCAACCTGCCCCGAGAGGCAGGCTGACCGAGGTGACGCCGAAATAGGTGTAGTTGCCGCTGAGCGCCAGCGTCGCGATACCGCCCAGAATCACCGCCGTCAGCACCATGCCGCTGGTGCGGGATTCGAAACTATGGCTCAGTTCCTCGATCGCGAAGACGATCCCGGCCAGCGGCGTGTTGAAGGCGGCCGCGACCCCCGCCGCGCCGCCCGCCAGCACCAGACCGCGCTGCGTTTCCAGTCGCGGCAGGCGAAGCGCCCGTCCGAGCGCCTGCATGATGGAAGCGCCGACCTGCACGGTCGGGCCCTCGCGGCCGATCGAAGCACCTGACAGCAACCCCAGCAGCGTCAGCAGCACCTTCCCCAGCCCCACACGCAGCGACAATACGCGCGAAATGCGCTGTTCGTCCTTCATCTGCATGGCGGCGATCACCTGCGGGATGCCGCTGCCCTGCGCGCCGGGAAAGACGCGCTGCGTCAGCAGAACGGACAGCGCCAGCCCAACCGGCGCGATGAAGAGCGCAAACCAGTGGTGCCGCGCGGTCATCCAGGAAAACCCGTCCTGCGCCCAATCGGCCAGATTGGCGAAGGCGATGGCGACCAAGGCCACCATGATCGCGCCCACCCAGAATGCCAGCCGGCGCGCCCAAAGCCGCGGCGAGGTCAACGGCAATTGCCGCCACGCGCGTAGAACGCGCCGATTGAGTTTCATGGCAGTCTCTGGGGAAGAATGAGAAGCGGGAACCAGGAATGGCGCTATCGAAGCCGGTCCGGCCAAGCCATTCCCGACGAAGCCTCCGGGTTAATGGAAGCGGGGAGACTGCGTCAAGGACGGCTCCCTCATGACAGGGCCATGCATGACGACACGGTCGCGCCCCGCATTCTTGGCCTGGTACAGACGCTCGTCGGCCAAAGCCATGACCTCCGCCGGACTGGCACATTCCTCCGCATGGGCAATGCCGATGCTGAGCCTGACCTGAAGCCTGGGATGGATGCGCGACCAATCCCAATTCCGCATGAGCTGACAGATACGATGGCAAGTGCGCGCCGCCATGACGGTATCGGCCCCTTCCACCAGCAGCACGAATTCTTCGCCGCCGTAGCGGAAAAGACGGTCGCGCCCGCGCGTCCCGACCCGCAGCAGGCTGGCGACTTGTCGCAAGACCTCATCGCCGACGGCATGGGAAAAGCTGTCATTGACCTGCTTGAAATGATCGAGATCGATCATCCCGACCGCATAGGCGATGGCCGTATGGCCGCCGAGCGCCAGCAAAGCGCGTTCCAAACCACGGCGGTTGGGCAGACCGGTCAGCACATCTTCCATACTCGCGCTCATCAGCACGGCTGCCTCCTGTGCCAGCGCGCTGTTCATCTCCTCCAGCCCGTCCGCGCGGGACCGCTCGGCTTCGACCCGCGCCTGCAGATGGCGGGTTTCATATTGAATGGCCGCAACGCGGGACCGGATGAGCGCGGTTTCCGTATGCTTGCGCACATAGCGCGCGTGAAATTCGCGATGCCATGTCAGGGCCTCAGCGAAGTCCCCGGTCGCGGCCCAGGCTTCCGACAGAAGCTCGCAGGCCGGCACGCCGATCTCAAAATCCGAGACCTCTGCGGTCAGGGTCACGCATTCCGTCAGAGTTCGCGTCGCATCGGGCAGCGTCCGGGCCGCCATCTCCAGCTTGCCGCGAGCATAGAGGTAATAGATGCGGGACCGCGTGCCGCTGCCGCCCTCAACCTCATCCCATTCGGCCAAAATATCGGCAGCGGCAACCAGTTCGCCCGCCAGAAGCCGGTATTCCGTCAGCGAGCAGATCACCAGGCGCGAAGCCCAGGCGTCCCCCGTCTCCCGCGTCAGTTGCAGCGCCTCCTCGGCCAGGCCGATGATGCGGTCGAGCGAGGTGGTCTCCCGACTCTGCTTCCATACCAAAGCTTCGATATCGGCGAGGTTGATCAGCCAGCGGGCAAGATCGACCGGGTCCCCGATGCTGCGCGCCAAAACGACGGCGCGACCGGCGAATTCCTGCGCGCGGTCCAGCGACCCCAGCATCCAGAAAACGACACCGACGACATTGAGCGCGAAGCAGATCGCGCGCTCCTCCTGCGCAATCTCCGCCAGTTCCAAGGCTCGCATCGCCTCGTCCAGCGCTTCGTTCGGGGACCCGACCTCGATCAGAAGCCAGGCATGGATGCCGCGGGACCAGGATTCCCGCGGTCGATCCCCCAGCGCATTGTAGAAATCGCAGGCGGAGAGGACATGCAGCAGTCCTTCCTCGTAATAGCCCTGCATGAAACAGTACCAGCCGAGATGGCTGGCCGCACTGGCGCGAACGACTTGATCATCCGCCGCCACCGCCTCTTCATGGACCTTCTGGGCGAGGGCAAGCGCCGCCTCGACCCTGCCCGTGCAGGACAGGTCCCAGGCCTGCTCCAACCCCGGCCACATCGCGGTGAAAGGTGTGATTCGCGTCTTGTTTGATCGGGAACCGTCTTCGGTCATCGAACGCCTTATCCGCCACAGGAATCAAAATAGTTTTGCGGAATGAAAAACGTCAATGACGGCATCTTCGCGATGCTTACTGTGTCAGCTGTAACGGCGCGTTTATCCTTCGCCGCCCACGAAGGGCAGCATGGTCGATCCTGC
Organism: Acidisoma cellulosilyticum; assembly: GCF_020621385.1. Classification (GTDB taxonomy): domain Bacteria; phylum Pseudomonadota; class Alphaproteobacteria; order Acetobacterales; family Acetobacteraceae; genus Acidisoma; species Acidisoma cellulosilyticum. The sequence goes on from NZ_JAESVA010000003.1 coordinate 333,820, forward strand.
CCGACGGGCCGAGGTTATCCCACTGGGCGGAATCACCCAATGGGACGATCTCGTTCCCAATCAATCCATTAGAAGGGAATTTCGTCATCCAGGTCGCCGCCACGGCCCGGGCCGCTGTCCCAGCCGCCGCCGCCGCCGGCCGGAGCACGGCTAGCGCCGCCTGCGGGCCGCTCGGCGCTACGGCCGCCAGCGCTGCTGCCACCGCTGGCACGTTCACCGCCACCCGCGCCCATGCCGCCACCTTCACCGGCCCGGTCGAGCAGCACCATCTCGGCACCGATGCGGCCCAGCAGCACTTCGGTCGTATAGCGGTCGGCGCCGGACTGGTCGGTCCATTTCCGGGTCTGCAGCTTGCCTTCCACATAGACCTTGCTGCCCTTGCGCAGGAAACGCTCTGCCACATCCGCCAGCCGGTCATTCATGATGACGACGCTATGCCACTCGGTCCGCTCCTGCCGCTCGCCGCTGGCCTTGTCGTTCCAGCTTTCCGAGGTCGCGATACGCAGGTTCACGATCTTCATGCCGGTCTGGGTGTTGCGGACCTCCGGGTCTTTGCCCAGGTTTCCGATCAGGGTCACTTTGTTGACACTACCCGCCATGTTTTCAGTCTCCAGTCGGCCGTAAAACGTAAAACGCCGAGCCTAGCCGATCTCGCTGACGCCAGCCAGACAGCCATGTCGTTGCGACACCGCAACGCAATCTTAGTCTCACACCAATCCGGGCCGAAAAGCTTTACTTTTTTGGCCTCTGCCCCAATCTGCACTCCGGCTTGTACACGATGGTGGGCTATGCGGGCGCAGATGCTCGACGCGGCTCGCCAAAGCTTGTACGTGAACAAGTCGCGAACATCAATTCAGAATACGGTCCCCCCATAGTGGCTCAGAACAGAGTGGCACAAGTCCCAGCCGGCTCCTCGATTACCGTGCGCGGCGCGCGCGAGCACAATCTCAAGAACATCGACGTCCAAATTCCCCGTGACAGCCTGGTCGTCATCACCGGCCTGTCCGGCTCGGGCAAATCCTCCCTCGCCTTCGACACGATCTATGCCGAGGGCCAGCGTCGCTATGTCGAGAGCTTGTCCTCCTACGCCCGTCAGTTTCTGGAGCTGATGGGCAAGCCGGACGTGGACAGTATCGAGGGCCTGTCGCCCGCGATTTCCATCGAACAGAAAACCACCAGCCGCAATCCGCGCTCGACCGTCGGCACGGTGACGGAAATCCATGACTATATGCGCCTGCTTTGGGCGCGCGTCGGCGTCCCTTATTCCCCCGCGACCGGGCTGCCGATCGAGGCGCAGACCATCAGCCAGATGGTCGATCGCGTCATGGCGATGCCCGAAGGCACGCGCCTGCTGCTGCTGGCCCCGGTCGTGCGCGACCGGAAGGGTGAATACCGCAAGGAACTGGCCGAACTGCAGCGCAAGGGTTTTACGCGCGCGAAGGTCGACGGCACGCTGTATGAAATCGCCGAAGTCCCCAGCCTCAACCGCAAGCTGAAGCACGATATCGAGGCGGTGGTGGACCGTATCGTCGTCCGACCGGGGATCGAGACGCGCCTGGCCGATAGTTTTGAATCGGCCATCAGTCTAGCCGATGGAATCGCTTACACCGAACCGCCGGACGCACCCAAGGACGGCAGCGCGCGGACCACCTTCTCCTCCCGCTTCGCCTGTCCGGTCAGCGGCTTCACGATCGAGGAGATCGAGCCCCGGCTGTTCAGCTTCAACTCGCCGCACGGCGCCTGCCCGGCCTGTGACGGCTTGGGGCTGGAGACCTTCTTTGATGCCGCGCTGGTGGTGCCGGATGAGCGTCGGCCGCTGAATGCCGGGGCCATCGCGCCCTGGGCCAGCAGCCAGACGCCCTATTACGATCAGACGCTTCAGGGCCTCGCCAAGCATTTCAAGGTCAAGATGACGGCGCCCTGGGCCGATCTGCCCGAGCATGCACAGGACGGCATCCTGAACGGCACCGGCAACGAACCTGTCGAGCTTGTCTATAAGGATGGTGTGCGCGCCTATTCGGTCACCAAACCCTTCGAAGGCGTGCTGAAGAACCTCGCCCGCCGCTGGAAGGAAACCGACAGCGCCTGGGCGCGGGAGGAACTCTCCCGCTATCAGGCGGAGAAGCCATGCGCCGTCTGCCATGGCGCGCGCCTGAAACCCGAGGCCCTGGCCGTCAAGATCGCGGCCTCGACCATCGCCGAAGCCTCCGAACTCCCTATCCGCCGCGCGCTGCCCTGGTTCGAGGGCGTGCTGGACCAGCTGACGCCGCAGCGACAGGAAATCGCCCGGCGGATCCTGCGGGAGATCGTCGACCGGCTGCGCTTCCTCATGGATGTCGGTCTCGACTACCTCACCCTCGCCCGTGGCTCGACCACGCTCTCGGGCGGCGAAAGCCAGCGCATCCGGCTGGCCAGCCAGATCGGCTCGGGCCTGACGGGCGTGCTATACGTGCTCGACGAGCCTTCGATCGGGCTGCATCAGCGCGACAATGAGCGTCTGCTCGGCACGCTGCGACGGCTGAAATCCCTCGGCAATACCGTGCTGGTCGTCGAGCATGACGAAGACGCCATCCGCGCCGCCGATCATGTCATCGATATGGGACCGGCCGCCGGCGTCAACGGCGGCCATGTCATCGCGGAAGGCACACCCTCGGAAATCGCGGCCAATCCGAAATCCATCACCGGCGACTATCTCTCGGGCCGCAAAAGCATCGCGGTCCCGGAGCAACGCCGGCCCGTGGACCCGAAACGGATGCTGACGCTGGTCGGCGCCCGGGGCAACAACCTGAAGAACGTGACGGCCGGCTTCCCGCTCGGCACCTTCACCTGCATCACCGGCGTCTCAGGCGGCGGCAAATCCACCCTCGTCATCGACACGCTGTATAAGGCCGTGTCGCGCCGGTTGATGGGTTCGGGCGAAGTGCCCGCGGCCTTCGACCGTATCGACGGGCTGGAACAGCTCGACAAGATCATCGACATCGACCAGTCGCCCATTGGCCGCACCCCGCGCTCCAACCCCGCAACCTATACGGATGTCTTCGCGCCGATCCGCGACTGGTTCTCGGAACTGCCGGACAGCCGTGCCCGTGGCTACAAGCCCGGCCGCTTCAGCTTCAACGTCAAGGGCGGGCGCTGCGAGGCCTGTTCCGGCGACGGTCTCATCAAGATCGAGATGCACTTCCTGCCGGACGTCTTCGTTACCTGCGATGTCTGCAAAGGCCGCCGCTACAACCGCGAGACGCTGGAAGTGAAGTTCCGCGAAAAATCCATCGCCGATGTGCTGGATATGAGCGTGGATGAGGCGCTGCCCTTCTTCTCCGCCGTGCCGCGCATTTTCGACCGTCTGCAACTGCTGGCCCAGGTCGGCCTCGGCTATGTCAAACTCGGCCAGCAGGCGACGACGCTGTCGGGCGGCGAAGCCCAGCGCATCAAGCTCGCCAAGGAACTCGCCCGCCGCGCTACCGGGCGGACCATCTACATTCTCGACGAGCCCACCACCGGCCTGCATTTCGAGGATGTGCGCAAGCTGCTGGAAGTGCTGCACAGGCTGGTCGACCAGGGCAATACCATCGTCGTGATTGAGCATAATCTGGAGGTCATCAAGACCGCCGACTGGATTTTGGACCTGGGGCCCGAGGGCGGTGACGGCGGCGGGCAGGTCGTGGCCGAAGGCACGCCGGAAATGATCGCGGCCAACCCTGCCAGCCATACCGGCCGGTTCCTGGCACCACTGGTGCAAGCCAAGGCGGTCGAGGAAAAGCCGGCCCGCCGCCGCAAGCGCGCCTAGGCCGGCCGTGCCTAGGTCTGCCGAACCTGGCCGGCCGCACCTGACCAGCCAAGCGGCAGCGGCAGAGGTGATGCGAGCGAAGCGCGCCTCACCTCTTTTCGCACCTGCACCATCTCTGGGTTATCGATCGGGCGCGGCAGAGCGCTGGTGAGATTTCCGGGGGCTTGCCCCTAAAATCATCTGGCTCCCGGCGCTTATCGGATGCAGGGTCGCGGCCCTCGTCGCAGCGACGGTGCTTTCCACAGCGGGAGATTGACCCATGACTGTCCAGGATATTCTGCAGCACAAGGACGAACGTCCGGTGCTGGTGCGCCCGACCGAAACCGTCCTGGCGACGGTTCGGCTGATGAACGAAAAAGGCGTCAGCGCCGTCATCGTCGAAGATGATCATCTGCGCCCCAATGCAATCTTCACCGAGCGTGATTTCGCGCGCGCCGTCGCAAAATACGGCGCCCCGGCGCTGTCCTTACCCATCGGCCCGCTCAGCAGCGCGCCGCTGATCTCCTGCGAGCCCAGCGAACGCGTCGATGCCGCGCTCGACAGCATGACGCGATCCAAGATCCGCCATCTTGCCGTGATGCAGAAGGACGAACTCCTCGGCCTGATCAGCATCGGCGATCTGGCGCGGCACCGGCTGCGCGAGAAGGAGTTGGAGGCCAATGTCCTGCTCGACCTCTCCCGCCGTCACGCCTAGGCTGGCCGATGACTGTTATCGCGGATAGGACGCTGGCGCCGGGCAGTCAGGGATGATCTGATCCCGCAACCAGCGGAGGTCGCCATGACAGCTATTCCCTACCAGCGCGCGCTCATCATCGGCGCCGGACCCGGCATCAGCGCCTCGGTCGCCCGGCAATTGTCGGCGGCCGGGCTGGCCGTCGCCCTTGCCGCGCGCAATATCGACAAGCTTGCCGATCTGGCGGCCGAGACGGGTGCGAAAACCTTCGCCGTCGATGCGACTGACCCGGCTGGCGTCGCCGCACTTTTCGCGCAGGTGGACGCCGCGATCGGCGTGCCGGATGTCGTGATCTACAACGCGAGCGCCCGCCTGCGCGGTCCGCTGGCGGAGCTTGATCCGGCGGGCGTGCAGCAGGTGCTGCAAGTCTCGGCCTTTGGGGCCTTTCTTGCCGTGCAGCAGGCCGCCAAACGCATGCTGCCCCAACGCCAAGGTGCCATTCTGCTGACGGGTGCCAGCGCTGGCCTGAAGGGATTTGCGCAATCGGCGCCCTTCGCCATGGGCAAGTTCGCGCTACGCGGCCTCGCCCAAAGTGCCGCGCGGGAGTTGGGTCCGCAGGGCATTCATGTCGCGCATTTCAATATCGATGGCGGCGTCCGCAGCGCCGCGCGGCCGGACCCCACCGACCGGCCCGACAGCACACTCGATCCGGACGCCGTCGCCCAAACCTATCTCGATATCCTGCGCCAGCCGCGCAGCGCCTGGTCACTGGAAGTCGAAGTACGGCCCTGGGTCGAGACGTTCTGAGCGCCATCACGCGCCGACCGACCGGCGGGGCACGCGGCTCATCTCGGCGATGCGCGTCAATGCATCGAGACGGCTATCGCCTCCGGCTCCGCGTCCAGTGATTTGCGATCAAACAGCAGCATGCCGACGAAGAACAGGCCGCCGATCACCGTCAATCCGACAACGATCAGCACGGGGACCAGCGCGGCCGCCGGTGTCACAAGCACGAAAGTCGCTCCACCCAGCCAAACCAGCGCGGTGATCGCCACCGGCAACTCAAACCGCCCCAGATCAAAGGCGCCTTCCTTGCGATCCAGCCGCCGGCGCACCGAGAGATATAGAATGACCGTCGCGGCATAGATCAGCACGGGCAGGATTGTTGACGCCGTGATCAAGGCCAGCAGCGCCTGACCGGGCATGGCGAGCATCAGCAGCGCCCCAACGGCCAATATCAGGAGCGTCGCCGGAATCGGTGTCTGTGTGCGCTTATTGACCTGCCGCATGAGCCGATGGCCGGGAAAGCGCCCATCACGCGACATCGCGTAAATCAGGCGCGCGCCTGTTGCCATCACCACCATCCCGCAGGCGAAAAACGCAAAGGCAATGGCGACCAGCAGTGTCGTTTCCACGAAGGGGCCAAGCTGATCGTGGAGGATAGCGGCAACGGGTGATCCGCTACGGCTGATGCGCCCGATATCGGGGATCGCGACGGTCAGCGCGATCAGAAATAACAGGCCAAGCACGCTGGCAGCCACGACCGACCCCACGATGGCTTGCGGGACCGTCCGGTATGGGTCTTTGGCTTCCTCAGACAGGTTCGCCGCAGCGTCGAAGCCGGTCAGTGTCGCAAGACCCATGATCATCGCCAGCATCAGGCCGCCGCCGATCCCAAAATAATTGGCATCGCCTGCGGTGATCCCGCGTGAGGTGAGGTTGCTGACGGACCCCAGTCCCGTGGTCGCGCAGGCGATCGCCAAAGCGATGACCAGCAGCCCGACGATCGTGATTTCGACACCGACCGCGCAGGCGTTGAGGATGCCGACAATGCGCGTCGACGCGATGGCAAGCAGGGTCTGGATGAGCAGAACGACGATGGTCAGAATGCGGGCGGTGCCCTCGTCGGCCTGCATCCCGAGCAACGGCATCAAGGCCTGGCTTGCAAGCGCGTTGTCGATCGCGACCACGGAAATGCCGAGATAGCAGAAGCTCAGCCAACCGAACCCCCAACCCACCCTGGGACTGGCGAGCCGCGATGCCCATTGATAGGAGGACCCGGTCAGCGCGATGCGCGCCGCGAATTGGGCGATAATGAGGGCCACAAGTGTTTGGCCGACTGCGGCGATGACCCACAACCAGATCCCGACAGGCCCCGCGGTGCGCAGAACAGCGTCATATGTGGCGAAGATGCCGACTGCGACGGAGATGAAAGCGAAAGAGATCGCAAAGACCTGGGCAGGCCCCAGCGTGCGCTTCAGCTCCTGCTTATAGCGCCCAAGGCCAGGGGCAGGTCCTTCGACGGGCTTGGCGCGCGGCAGTCCTGCCATCATTCACTTTCGGTGATGAATTTAAGTAACCTTACGAAACGATGAATCGGATTGATAGCAATTTGCACAGAGGCTGGAGGCCAACCCCAATCCATTAGAGTTTGTCTGATTTTAACTGAAGCTTGTCCCTAATATCGTCATGCCCGGCCCCAGAGCCGGGCATCCATTCGTTGGGGCGCCCAAGAACTGGATGACCGGGTCAAGCCCGGCCATGACGGGGCAAGGGGTCGTTTCCACCTAAACCTGACGGACTCTAGCCTGCTAGAATGGCGCTTCCGCTACATGCCACAGCACGCCGGACGGGTCGGAGAGAAACCCGACCTTCAGCCCCCAAGGCTGGATCGCAGGGGCCTGCGGCGGCTTGATGGCGAAATCGATCATCAGCGCCGCGACGTCGATCTCCTCCCAGTAGCGCTCGACATCGCGTACCAGCAGCTGGAGCATGAAATGTTCGGCCAGCGCCGGCTCGTAGAAATCCTGGAGAATGAAGCTGAAGCTGCCGAGCTTGAGCATGGCGACCGGCGCCTCTTCCCAGGTGAGCCGAAAGCCAATCGCCTGATAAAACCGTTTGGAGAGCGCGAAATCCTTCGCGGGCACGAAGGGCCGCAGCGCCAGAACCTGGTCCAAGCCGAAACCTCCGCCGTTCTATCAATCTCAGGGTCTTTTACTCCGCCCGATGCCTTGCCGCTACCATTGCGCATAGGCGATGCCGATCCGTTAGGGCTTGCCATCGGCCGCCACACGGGGTTGAACCGCCGCCCTTCGACGAGCCAGGACTAGAGGCGGATGACACAGCTGATCGGCATCGACTTCGGCACCACCAACAGTGTGCTGGCACGGCTTGAGGCCGACGGCAGCGTGACCACCACCCGCTATGCCGTGGGGCAGCGGGAGGTCGATGTCTTCCGCACCGTGCTGTGTTTCTGGAATGAGGAAAACAAGGGCCGCAGCAAGCTTTGCCACGCGGCCGGCCCCTATGCGGTCGAAAGCTACCTCAACGACCCGACCGACAGCCGTCTCATCATGTCGATGAAGACCTATCTGGCGCAGCGCAGTTTCTCGCGCACTAATATCTTCGGCAAGATTTTTACCCTCGAAGACATGATCGCCTCCTTCCTCGACGGGTTGATGCAGGGCGAGCGGCCGCAGGCGCATATCGTCGCCGGCCGCCCTGTACGCTTCGCGGGCGAACTGGCCGATGACGAATTCGGCGAGGCCCGGCTGCGCGCATCCTTCAAACAGGCCGGCTATCCCACGATCGACGTAGCGTTGGAGCCCGAGGCCGCCGGCTATCGCTTTGCCCGCACGCTGACCGAGCCCGCGACCGTGCTGGTCGGGGATTTCGGCGGCGGCACCAGCGATTTTTCGGTCATCCGCTTCGACCCGAAAAGCCGCCGAGGCGTCAAACCGCTCGGCTATTCCGGTGTCGGCATCGCGGGCGATACCTTCGACTATCGCATCATCGACAATGTCGTCTCGCCGCTGCTCGGCAAGGGCGATGTCTATTCCGTCATGGGGACCGAGCTGCCGGTGCCTCCCGAATATTTCTCCGGCTTCGCGCGTTGGCACCGGCTGTCCTTGATGAAGGCACCGCGCACCTTGCGCGCCATCGGGGAAGTCGCGGCCGCCAGCCGCAATCCGGACAAGCTGCGCATGCTGGTGCGGCTGATCGAGGACGAACTCGGCTATCAGCTCTATCAGACCGTCAGCGCCGTGAAGGCCGAACTCTCGCGCGCGGACAAGGCCGTGCTGCGCTTCGCGCACGGCGATCTCGCGATCGAGCGGACCATCGCGCGGCATGAATTCGAGCGCTGGATCGCTGAGGATCTGGCGCGCATGTCGGCGTCGGTCGATCAGGCAATCGCTGCCGCCGGATTGCATGCCGATGACATCGACCGCGTCTTCCTGACCGGCGGCACCTCCTTCGTGCCGGCCGTGCGCGGCTTGTTCGAAACGCGATTCGGTGCGGAGAAGGTTTCGGGCGGCGGCGAATTCGTCTCGGTCGCTGAGGGCCTCGCGCTCATCGGCCGTGACCGGGCAGAAAATGGCCTGCTCGCCCTGGCCTAAAGGCTGGCGCGACAGGGCCAGATAAACCTTCCTTAATATGGCGTTGCGTTGTTTAGCGGCGAGCCAGGACGTAGCCTGCGGCGCAGCTTGCACAGGAGTTTTGGATGTCCTTGACCCGTTTTACAAAACGCCTTGGCGTGCCGGCGGCGCTGGCCGCGGCGGCGCTGTTTGGCCTCACCGGTATCGCCTCGGCGCAGAGCGCCTGCGGCGTTCCGCCTTCCGGCCTCGTGCGGCTCTGGGCCGGTATCGGCTGCCAGGGCCAGTCGGCTGATTTCGCCACCAGCAGCCAGGTCGCCAATTTCCCGGCCTATTCCGTTTCCAACGGCACTGGGCAGTGGATCGCGCTCTCCGACACGCCCGATCCCAGCCAGGCCAACCATACGCTGCTGATCCAGAACGGCTGCTATTACCCCGATCTCAGCCAGTTCCACTGGCAGAGCGGCCAGTCCTGGGTCGGCCATATCCGCGCGATCGCGGTTCTGCCGCCGGGCGGCACGCCGGAAACCTATCCCTATGGCGGCAGCAAGGTGATCGGGAAATGCAGCTGAGCGGCCCGGCCGCTTAGCCCGGTTGGGTCAGGGTCTTGTTTATCTTCGTCCTGTCCAAGCTGGCCTGGCTGATTCTGGCCCCCAGCATGCTGCTTCTGCTGCTGGCTTGCCTTGGTCTGCTGCTGGTCATCGGCCAGCGCAGACGGGCCGGCATCGCCTGCCTGTCGGTCGCCCTTGGCGCCTACGCTGCCATCGCCTTTCTACCTCTCGGCGCCTGGCTACTCGCGCCGATCGAGAACCGCTTCCCGCAGCCGCAGGCGCTGCCCCCTTCCGTCACCGGCATCATCGTGCTCGGCGGCGCGGTCGAGACAGCGCTATCCGCCGCCCATGGCATGCCCGCCCTCAATGCCGCCGCCGAACGGATGACGAGCTTCGTCACCCTCGCGCGCCGTTATCCGCAAGCGAAGCTCGTCTTCACCGGCGGCAATGGGGAACTGGTCCATGCGGATCTGACCGAAGCCGATGTGGCAAAGCAGCTATTCGACGGTCTTGGTCTGGCCGACCGCAACGTCATCTATGAGCACCGCTCCCGCACGACCTATGAGAATGTCCGGGACCTCAAGGCTCTCCTCAAGCCGCAGCCCAGCGAAACCTGGCTGCTCATCACGTCGGCCTGGCATATGCCGCGCGCCATGGGCCTGTTCCAGCAGGCTGACTGGCCGGTGTTAGCCTATCCGGTCGGCTATAAGACCGGGCCCGGCCTGGTCCTGGCCTTTCGCGGCAGCTTTCCGGATCGGCTGGAACTGGTCGATCTCGCTGCCCATGAATGGCTCGGGCTTACCGCCTATTGGCTGCTCGGCCGTACCTCCGCGCTCTTTCCCGCGCCGCAGGGCTGAACGCCGAGATAAGGCGCCGGATCGACGCGCTTCCCGTCGATATGAATCTCGAAATAGAGATGCGTGCCCAGCGTCAGCCCCGTGCGACCGATGCGGCCGATCCATTGCCCGGCCTTGAGGGTTTTCGCGCCATTCGCGATGGCGGGGGAGACCATGCCGAGATGCGCGTAAAGCGACTGGAAGCCGGGATGCTGCACCAGCACCTCCAACCCGCCCATGCCTTCACGGTCAATGCGGATGATATGTCCCGGTGCAACCGCAAGCACCCGCGCGCCGGCCGCCGCCCGAAGATCGACGCCCCAGTGATAGCGCCCGGCGACGGGTGCCTGACGGAGAATCCTCGGCCCGAAGGGAGAGGTCACGCAACCCGGCTCCACCGGAAGAACTAAATCGATCGGACCGGGCGACGCCGCCTGCACCGGCAAACTTGCCAGGCCCATCGCTGAGATTATCAGCCAGGCTGAAAGGATCCTGTTGCTCATTCGCATTTCTGCCTAGGCGCGGAAACCGTCACGTTCTAATACCTGAGTCTCGAAACGCTTCTTGATGCCAGAACAATCACCATGACCTTTCCGAGCCTGATCCGCGCGTTGGCAACCATCGGCCTCGCGCTTACTCTTCCCTTGGCTGCGGCGCGAGCCCAGACCGCTGCGCCGACCGACGATCTGGTCGCCGGCAGTGTGCTTGTGCGCGGGCGAATCGAGGGCGTCCTTCTCAAACACAATGGCACCACCATAAGCCGCATCGGCGGCTATCTCGACAATTCCGACAGCGTGACGCCGGAAATCGATCTTTCCTACTTCTTTACCGATCATATCGCCATCGAGGGTGAGACCGGCCTGCTGCATACGACGCTGACGGCGAAGGATACGCGGCTGGGCAATGTCTCGATCGGCAAGGTGTCGAGCGTCCCCATCTTTCTCGTCCCGCAATACCATTTTCTGCCCAACTCCCGCTTCAACCCTTATCTCGGCGTCGGTGTCGCGATCCTGCCCTATTTCAATGCGGAAGCGGCGGGTGGGCTGGTACGGCAGCTTTCGGTCTCGAACGAGGTCGGCACCGTGTTCCAACTCGGCATCGACTATCGTGTCGCCGGTCCCTGGTACGCCAATTTCGACGTCAAGAAGCTGATCCTGAGCGCCCATGCCACGGCGAATAACGGTGCCCTCAGCGCTAGTGGACAGGTCAACCCCTGGATCATCGGCGCGGGGATCGGTTACCGCTTCTGACCCTCCGGCGCTGGACAAGTGGGGCGGAAACCGGCACCTCGCCCGCGTTCCCTTGAACGGATCGGATCATGGTGCTGACCACTGGCACGCTTTCCTTGCTCATCATGGGCTATGGTGCCTTCGGCCAGGCCTTGGCCGGGGCATTGCATCGGCGCGGCGATATCGCGATCTCGGTCTTCAGCCGCAACCCGCCGACGGAGGCCGCGCCGCGCGCGTCCGTCTCGACCTTCATCCACGATCTGCGCGCGATCGATCTCGGCGCTTTCGATGTCGTCATCCTGGCATTGCCGAGCGGCGCCCTTGCCTCGGTCCTCGACCAATTGCCGCCGCACAGGCCACGCGCCGTCATTCTCTCCTGCGTCAAAGGCATGGACGCCGAAACGCATGACTTTCCTACGGACCTGATCGCCAAACACCTGCCCGGCCATACCGTCGGCATGCTGTCCGGCCCCACCTTCGCAAGCGAAATGCTGGCGGGCCAAGCGGTCTGGATGTCCCTCGGCTGTGTCGACGGCGGATCGGCCCAGGGCGTCGCAGACCGGCTTGCCGGGCCGCTTCTGTCGCTCACCCCCACCACGGACCTGCGCGGGCTGGAAATCATCGGCGTCGCCAAAAACATCATCGCCATCGGCGCCGGCCTGACAGAAGGGCTCGGGCTCGGCGCGAATACCCGCGCCAGCTATGTCGCCCGCGGCATTCAGGAATTGTCCGCCCTTTTGCCCGCGCTCGGCGGCAAGGCGGAAACCGTGCTGTCACCCGGCGGACTCGGCGATCTTATCCTCACCTGCACCTCCGCCCAGTCCCGCAACTACCGTTTCGGGCAGGACCTCGGCCTGCGACTCGCATCCCAACCGAAGACGGCGTCAGGTCCCGTGCCGCTGGCGGAAGGCAGCCGCTCCATCACGGCCTTCCTTGCCTTCATCCGGCGTTCGGGCGCAGCGTCCCGCTACTTCGACGGGCTGGCGGCCGCGATGGCCAATCCGGACAGCATGGCGGATCGGCTGACCGCGACGATCGGCTGAACGCTAAATGGGGACGCCGGCGACGTTCTTGCTGGTCCTGATCGTCTGCAGCGTCTGCACGCGGCTGACCTCGGGCAGGCCCGTCAGCCGCTGCGTCAGGATATTCTCGTGGGCCGCGTCACGCGCCACGAGTCGCAGCAGAAAATCGCCGCCGCCCCGGATCATGTGGCATTCGCGCACCTCTTCCCAGGTCGCGACTTGCTTTTCGAAGCCCGAGAGCATGACTTCCTTTTGGCTTTCCAGCCCGACGATGACGAAAAAGGTGATGCTCCACCCGAGCTTCGACCCGTCCGTTTCGGCGTGATAGCCGCGGATAAGCCCGGCCTCCTCCAGCCGTCGCACGCGACGCAGGCAAGGCGGCGCGGAAATTCCCGCGCGGCGCGCCAGTTCGACATTCGTTATGCGGCCGTCGATCTGCAGTTCGGTCAGAATTCTGCGATCAATCGCATCGAAATCGACAAGTTCATTCTGGTCGGTCTTCATCGAGAGATCCACATACTCCAAAGCGATCCAAAGCACGGGCCGCGCGCAATATTATTTCATTGGCCTGCGATGCGGGCAATGGTATCCAGGTCGGCCCGGCAGTGTTTTCCTTGCCTTAGCTTCCGGGGGACCGATATCTTACTTTTGCTCGAATCGGTGGATCGTCTTTTCTCATGACCTCAATGCAACCCATTCCGGTGCTCATCATTGGCGCCGGCCCCGCAGGCTATACCGCAGCGATCTACGCCGCGCGTGCTGGCCTGTCGCCTGTTCTTATCGCCGGTCTGCAGCCGGGCGGCCAATTGACCATTACGACCGATGTCGAAAACTACCCCGGTTTTGCCGACCCGATCCAGGGCCCCTGGTTGATGGAGCAGATGGCGGCGCAGGCCGAACGCATGGGCACGCGAATCATTCATGACATCGTGACGGATGTGGATTTCACACGCCGCCCCTTCGTCTGCCTCACGGATTCGAATGAGCGTTTCGAGGCGAATGCGGTGATCATCGCGACCGGCGCCTCGGCCCGCTGGCTGGAACTGCCGTCCGAACGCGCGCTGCGCGGTGCCGGTGTCTCGGCTTGCGCGACCTGCGACGGATTCTTTTATCGCGGCAAAACGGTCGCCGTGATCGGCGGCGGCAATACGGCCGTGGAAGAAGCGCTTTATCTGACCCATCATGCAAGCCATGTGACGCTCATCCATCGCCGCAATTCGCTCCGCGCCGAGCGCATCATGCAGGACCGGCTGCTCTCCAACCCGAAGGTCTCGGTGATCTGGGATCACGCGGTCGATGAAGTGCTGGGCGAAGGCTCGCCCGCCGTCGTCACCGGTCTGCGGCTGAAGCATGTGCAGACAGGGGCGGCCCGTATGCTGGACGTCGACGGCGTTTTCATCGCCATCGGCCATACGCCGAATACGGCCGTCTTCAAAAATACGCTCGACCTCGATGCCGATGGCTATATCACAACGGAAACCGGCACGACGCGGACCTCGGTGCCCGGCGTCTTCGCGGCCGGCGACGTGCAGGATCGAATTTACCGTCAGGCAGTGACGGCCGCGGCTTCCGGCTGCATGGCCGCGCTCGATGCGGAAAAATGGCTGACGCATAGTATATCGAAAGTTTCTGTAGCGGCTTACTAAACCGCAGACGGGTGATGTGGAGGGCCATATCACCGGCTCGAATGAACCTTATGGCTAGATGATTGGGATCGGCACGATGGATTGGGATAAATTAAGGGTTTTCCACTCGGTGGCGGAGGCGGGCAGCTTCACCCACGCGGGTGATACCTTGAACCTCAGCCAATCCGCAGTCTCCCGTCAGATTTCGGCGCTTGAGGAGGCCCTTCAGGTACCGCTGTTTCATCGCCATGCGCGTGGCCTGATCCTGACGGAACAAGGCGAAGCGCTGAACAAGACCGTCCGCGAAGTCTTCGCGAAACTCGCGATGACGGAAGCGCTGCTGACGGAAAGCAAGGAAAAGCCGGCCGGCCGCCTGAAGGTCACGACGACGGTGGGCTTCGGCTCCATCTGGCTCGCGTCCCGCGTCCAGGCCTTCCTGGAGCAATATCCGGAAGTCTCGATGTCGATGCTGCTCGATGACGGCGATCTTGATCTCGCGATGCGCGAGGCCGATGTCGCGATCCGCATGCATCCGCCGAAACAGCCCGATCTGGTGCAGCGCCATCTGATGGACATCCATTGGACGGTCTATGCTTCGCCCGAATATCTGAAGAAGCACGGTACGCCGCAGACGGCGGAAGATCTCGACAACCACAAGATCATTCTCTTCGGTGGTTATCAGCCGCCGGTCGAGGACATCAACTGGCTGGCCGAAGCGGGACGCCGCCCCGGCAATCCGCGCCGCGCTGCGCTGGAGATCAACAACCTGCACGGCATGGCGCTGGCCATCCGCTCGGGCCTCGGCATCGGCGTGCTGCCCGACTATCTCGGCCGCGATACTGAAGGTCTGGTGCATATCCTGCAGGATGTGAAGGCGCCGAAGGTCGATGTCTTCTTCGTCTATCCGGAAGAGCTGCGGAATTCGAAGCGCGTCGCCGTCTTCCGTGACTTCCTGCTCGCCCATATCGCTGAGAAGGCTTGAGCCTTTTCAGCCATTGAGGTTGTGACTTTCGGCCCGTCTTCCGAATAAGGGAGGCGGGCCGATTGCTTTTCAGGGCTAGAGATTGCGCGATGACAGACGTAGCAGACGCTCCCCGCGCCAAGCCGAAAGCCGCAAGCGCGCGCATGCCGGCCAGGAATGTGCGCCCTTTTCTGGAAGCGCTTGAAGCGCATTGGCCGGATGCGAAGACCGAACTCGTCTATTCCGATGTCTATACGCTGCTCGTCTCGGTCGTGCTTTCCGCCCAGGCGACCGATATCTCGGTCAACAAGGCGACCGGCCCGCTGTTCAAGGTCGCAGCGACACCGCAGGCGATCGTCAACCTCGGTGTCGAAGGTGTCGGCCGCTACATCAAATCGATCGGGCTCTGGCAGGGCAAGGCGCGCAATGTCGTGGCCTTGTCCGAAATCCTGGTGGCCCAGCACGGCGGCGCAGTACCGCATGACCGGGCGGCACTGGAAGCGCTGCCCGGCGTCGGCCGCAAGACCGCCAATGTCGTGTTGAACGTGGCCTTCGGCGAGCCCACCATCGCGGTCGACACGCATCTTTTCCGGCTCGGCAACCGCACCGGCCTGGCACCCGGCAGCACGCCGCGCGCGGTCGAGGATCAGCTCCTCAAACGCATCCCGCCCGATATGCTGATGCACGCCCATCACTGGCTGATCCTGCAAGGCCGTTACATCTGCAAGGCAAGGCTGCCGGAATGCTGGCGCTGCAACGCCGCCCCCTGGTGCGGCCTGAAGCTCAAGAGCCCGCCGCCGGCCGAGAAGCCGCCATCTTCAAAACTACGTGGCCGCATGACGCCAATCGCGATAGAAGACCGCTAGTTTCAGAGGTTTTTGAATGCGCATTGTCGTCGCCATGTCGGGTGGAGTGGATAGCTCGGTCGTTGCCGGCCTTCTTGCCGAACAAGGGCATGAGGTCATCGGCGTGACGTTGCAGCTGTACGACCACGGCGCGGCGGCGAAGCGGAAGGGTGCCTGCTGCGCGGGCGAGGATATCCATGACGCGAAGCGCGTCGCCGACCGCATCGGCATCGCGCATTATGTCATCGATGCCGAAGCGCGGTTCCGCGCGGCGGTGATGGAAGACTTCGCCGCGAGCTACGCGGCCGGTGAGACGCCTGTCCCCTGCGTCCGCTGCAATCAGAGCGTGAAATTCGGCGATCTCATCGCCATGGCGCGCGATCTTGGTGCGGAAGCCATGGCGACCGGCCATTACGTCCGCCGCATCGAAGGACCGAACGGCGCGGAACTGCATCGCGCAGTGGACCCTGCCCGCGACCAGAGCTGGTTCCTGTTCGCGACGACGCGCGAACAACTGGCTTTCAGCCGCTTTCCGCTCGGCGATATGCCGGACAAGGCGGCCGTCCGCGCCGAAGCCGCGCGCCTCGGCATGCAGGTCGCCGTGAAGCCGGACAGTCAGGATATCTGCTTCGTGCCTCAGGGCAGCTACGCCGATGTCGTCGCCCGCTTGCGCCCCGAGGCGATGGAGGCTGGCGACATCGTCGACGCCAAGGGCCGCGTGCTCGGCCAGCATGAGGGCATCGCCCGCTATACGGTCGGCCAGGCCAAGCGCCTGGGCCTGCCCAAGCGTGACGGCGAGATGGCGCCTGTCGTGACCCAGCTGGACCCGGGCCGGCGCCGCGTCATCGTCGGGCCCCGCCATGCGGGCGTCAGCACCGTGCGGTTGCGCGAAGTGAACTGGCTGGCCGATGTGCCGGTGGAAGGCCTGCGGCTGTCCGTGAAGATGCGCGCGCGCGCCGAACTCGCGGGCGCCCTGGTACGCCCGCTGCCCGGTGGCGCCGCCGAAGTGCTGCTGGATGAGCCCGCGCTGCCGGCGCCCGGCCAGGGCTGCGTCTTTTATCAGGGCGATCGCGTGCTTGGCGGTGGTTTCATCGAGCGGCCCGTAGAACTCCGCGCCGTCGGGACCTAAGCTCCGGTCTCCTTCGCCTGGAGACCGCCCCCTGATGCTGATCGCCCAACTCTCTGACCTGCATGTGCGCCCGCGCGGCGTGCCGGCGGCCCGTGTCGTCGAGACCAATATGCTGGTCGAGCGCGCCTTGGCTGCCGTTGCGGCCCTCAACCCGCGCCCCGATGCGGTCGTGATCTCCGGTGACGTGACCGAATGCGGCCGCCCGGAAGAGTATGCGATGGCGGCCCAGTTCTTCCGCCGTCATCTGGCGATGCCGGTCTTCGTCGTGCCGGGCAATCACGACCGGCGCGACAATTTCCGGGCCGGCCTCGCCCATATGCATGGCGTCACCCAGGACCCCGACTTCGTCCAATATGTGGTGGACGATTATCCGGTGCGCCTGGTGATGCTCGACACCCTGGTACCGGAAGCGGGTTACGGCCTGCTTTGCCCGAAGCGGATGGCGTTTCTGGAGCGCGCGCTATCGGATGCGCCCACCAAGCCGACCATGCTGGTCTTCCATCACCCGCCGATGCTGACCGGCTCCGCCGGCATGGACAGCATCTGGCTGCGCAATACGGCTGAGCTTGGTGCGCTGCTGCAAAAGCATCCGCAGGTGGAGCGTATCCTCACCGGCCATCATCACCGCAATATCGTCGGGCGGCTGGGCCATGCCATCGTCATCGTGGCACCCTCCGTCGTGCATCAGACGGAGCTTTGCCTGCTGCCGGGCATCGAGGATCAACTGGTTCTGGAGCCGCCGGCCTTCAACCTGCATCTGCAGCTAGCCGATTGCGGCATCGCCACCCATACCGTTTATGTCGAGCGCTTCCCCGGCCCCTACCCTTTCGTGGTGGACGATGATTACCCGGGTTACCCCGAGAAGGCAGCCCGCGCGTAACAACGGGTTGACGCCAGCGGGCGTGGGGGTTATCCGCTCCCACCGCGCGGCGATTAGCCGCAGGGGACTGGTCTGGCGGTGTAGCTCAGCGGTAGAGCAGGGGAATCATAATCCCTTGGTCGGCGGTTCAAATCCGTCCACCGCTACCAGATTTCTCGATGACCGAAGGGTTGCGACAGGGGTGAGTTTGTCACGCCTTGTCTCCCTGGTTTGTCAGTTTCGATTTCTCTGCCGCTCCCGCGCACCGTTCCGGTAACCGGCTCCCTATCCAAACAGGGCCGCGATTCTGATCCGATCGCAGAGCGATCTGCCCTGCATACTGGCGCGCGGCAACGCTTCTATCTGAGAAGATCAAGCGCTCGCCGCATAAACCAAGCCGGCAATGAAGGTTAACCTTAGATCGAAAGACTTATAGTCCTCCACTCAAAGGTTCAGATTTTCTAAGCTGGATTCCCGTTGCGCAATTTCCCGATTTGATAGATGTTTCTTCTTCAAAACAATAAACATCTTAGGGAAGCCCGTGAGATCTTTCTTTTTTGCTATGATCGCTTGGGTTGCCTTGGGTATCGGACCGGCTGCCGCCCAAAGCTGCAACCCCTCCTTTGCGATCGATAATGAAAGTGGGTTTACGATAGACGGCATGGTCACGCGCGGTGTGGGGGATTCTGGGTGGAGTGCCCAGCAATTGGCGGCGAACCAAGTGATCGATTCAGGCTACAAACTATCTTTCAATTTTAGTTCGACGTCCGTCACCGCCTTTGATGTAAAAGTAACATTTCTCATGAACGGTTCTGAAGAAGACTCAACCTGGGGAAATGTTGATCTCTGCACCATCACTTTGATGACCATCACCTATGATTCCACGGCCAGTCTGTTCAATGCTTCATTTCAATAGTGACCGAACCATGTGCTTGCTAAACGCAAGGAACCATTGATCCTGTTCTGCCCCCGCCTTCGCGCTGCATGGACGGGTTCTGCAGCGGCCCCCTAAAAATGTGTCGTTAACCCTCGCCGGTCTGGGTCAAAGCAGAGCCTCGTCCATCCCCATCCCTGCCCAGCGCCGCGCGGCCAACAGCCACACGCGAATGCGATGTCACAATTTCCGCGGACCGCGTCATAATTGCGGGGATCGGCCCGGCTTCAGAAGCGGCCGAGAGGGGGACGCGTGGGAAGCAGGATTACAGTCTATAGCTACTGGACTTGGATACCGGGCGAAGGTCTTGGCCAGATTGCGCCAGCCAAGCGGTCCCGCCCGGAGATCGAAGCCATGGGTGGCCTTGCCATTCTCTTCAGCGGCGAAGAGATCGATGAGGATGAGCTTTGTCGCGACGGCGCCTATCACCCGGATAAGCAGCAAGCGCTATGCGATCAGGCCATCGGAGCCTGACCGCAGGCCGGGACGTCTGGCTTGTTACGCCCAGCCTTCCAGCACGAATTTACCTTGGGCAGCATGGCTTTCGATCAGACCATGCACGCGTTTCAGGTTTTCCGCCGAAATCGGGCTGAGCGTCTCCGTCAGGGTCGTGCGGATTTTCCCTTCATCCACCAACCCGGCCAATCTGTTCAGAATATCGCGCTGTGCCGCCATATCCGCGGTCTGAAACAGCGAGCGCGTAAACATCAACTCCCAATGGACCGAGACCGCCTTGCGCTTGAAGGGGTTCACGTCCAGCTGAGCGGGATCGTCGATCAAGGCAAAGCGGCCCTGCGGCGCGATCGCCGCGATGATCTCAGGCAGATGCACATCCGTATGCGTCGTCGAGAAGACGAAACCGGGCGCGCCGATGCCAAGGTCCGCCACCTGTGCCGCAATCGGCTTGCTGTGGTCGATGACATGATGCGCGCCGAGTGACCTGACCCAATCCTGCGTCTCCGCGCGTGAGGCGGAGGCTATCACGGTCATGTCGGTCAGCGCGCGCAGCAGCTGAATGGCGATGGAGCCGACCCCACCGGCACCGCCAATGATGAGGATGGCATTCGCCGCGCCAGGTACCGGCTTCGCGACATCCAGCCGGTCGAACAGCGCTTCCCAAGCCGTCAGCCCCGTCAGCGGCAGAGCCGCACTTTCCGCCCAGCCGAGCGATTCCGGCTTTTGGCCTACGATCCGTTCATCGACCAGATGCAGCTCGGCATTGGTGCCAGCCCGCGTGATGTCCCCGGCGTGATAGACGCTGTCGCCCGGCTTGAACCAGGTCACCTCCGGCCCGATAGCACGCACAATGCCGGCGGCGTCCCAGCCCAAGACTTTCCAATCGCCTCCGGCCGGTGTGGCTGACTTGCGGACCTTGGTATCAACCGGATTGACGGATACCGCCTTCACGTCGACCAGCAGATCGCGGCCGGTCGGGACCGGATCCGGGAGCGTAATATCGACCAGGGATTCGGCCCGGTCGATGGGACCCGGGGTCTGATAACCGATTGCGCGCAAAGCACCTCTCCTCACTATCGTCTGCAGTTGAGTTTCGCTATTATGGACGCTTCCGCCAAGTACGCACAAATTCAGCACATAGTGTCAAAATGGATACTGTAAGCACCCCGGCCCGCCACTCCCGCCTTGATTGCAGCCCCGGCTGTTCGGTGGAGGCGACGCTCAGCCTCATCGACGGTAAGTGGAAGGGCGTCATCTTGTTTCACCTGCTGGACGGCACATTGCGCTTCAATGAAATCCGCCGCCGGGCGCCGGACGTGACACAGCGTATGCTGACCAATCAGCTGCGGGAGCTGGAGGTTGACGGGCTGATCGGGCGGAAAGTCTATCCGCAGGTCCCGCCGAAAGTGGAATACAGCCTC
This sequence comes from Acidisoma cellulosilyticum, assembly GCF_020621385.1. GTDB lineage: Bacteria > Pseudomonadota > Alphaproteobacteria > Acetobacterales > Acetobacteraceae > Acidisoma > Acidisoma cellulosilyticum. Next base: position 354,521 of record NZ_JAESVA010000003.1, read on the forward strand.
ACCGAACGCGGTCGCTCCCTCGAAGCCGTCATCCTGGCGCTGAAGCATTGGGGCGACGCGCATCGCGACCTTTTCCAGGCCCGCGATACCGCGGCCTGAATCGCTCTAATCCAAAGTCCTCAGCAATTTGCTGGGCGGTTGCCCCATCAGCCGCGTGAACATGGTGGTGAAGGCGCTGGGGCTTTGATAACCCAGGCCCAGCGCCGTCTCGGTGATGGATTGGCCCAGGGTGAGACGATCGACCGCGACCGTCACGCGCAGATGCTCGCGCCAACGGCTGAGCGTCATGCCAGTCTCCGCCTGGAACAGACGCAACAGCGTGCGCGGACTGGCACCCGCTAGTTTCGCCAATTCATCCAGCCCGGCACGGCTGCCCGGATCAGCGAGCAGATGCTGCGTCACCCGCCGCAAACGCGGGTCCTTCCCATAGGGCACAAACAAGGTCAGGGCTGCGGCCGGTCGTCGCAGATGCCGCAGGATAAGGCTCGCCACCAGCGCCAGTTCTTCTGTCTCGGCTGGCAAGACCGATAGCCGCACCGCATCCAAAGCCAGTTCCCGCAGCAGCGGTGTCACATCAATCGTGCGGCAATGGTCGGGCAGGTCAAGGGCCAGCGTCGGATCGACAAAGATCCTGATATGGACGGAAGACTCGCTGTAACGGGCACCGTGCTGCAGATATGGCGGCACCCAGACGCCGCGCCCCGGCGGGGCCAGCCAAGCCCCCTCCTCCGCCGTCACCATCATCGTGCCCTGCGTCACGACCGAAAGCTGGCCCTGGGCGTGGCGATGCTCCTCGATACTGGTTCCGGCCAAATGGCGTCTCAGGGTCGCGTGCAGCATGAACGGCCTCGATCGGATCTCACTTTGGCTGATGGTCAGAGTATTTTGGCGCCTTCTCGAAAGTTTTTATCTCAACCTACGCCTAGATGTCATGATGTCTTTTCTGGAGATCATCATGACGCTCACCATCACCGGCATCGCCGGCAGCCTTCGCGCAGCCTCCACCGCACGGATTTTGCTCGAAGGCATGGCAAGCCTGCTGCCGTCCGGCAGCGACTATGCGGCCATCGATATCGGCGCTCTGCCCCATTACAATCAGGATCTGGACGATGAGAGAGGGCCAGGAAGCGTCGCCAGTGCCCGTGCCCGCATCTTTGCCAGCGACGCCGTGCTGATCGTAACGCCGGAATTCAATCACAGCCTGCCGGGTGTGCTGAAGAACGCGCTGGACTGGCTCTCCCGCCCGGCCTTCAAAAGCGGCTTCATCGGCAAGCCGGTGCTGTTTGCCACCGTCTCGCCCGGCCCTTTGGGTGGCGTGCGCGCGCAAGCCGCGATGCGCGACACGCTGTCCGCAATGCTCTGTCGGCTGCCGCCTTACAAGGAACTCGTCGTCGGGACCGTGGGGGGAAAAATCACCGATGGAAAACTGACGGATGCCGTCACCGTCGCGCATTTTTCCCAGGCGCTCGATCGCTTTCTGGCAGAGATTGCAGGCGTCCAATGACCCTGCAATCCATCCTGGCGCTTGGCGCCGGCCTGTCCGTCGGTGTGCTTTTTTCCTGGCTGCGCCTGCCGCTTCCGGCGCCGCCCACGCTCACCGGCATCATCGGCGCGGCCGGCGTCTATCTCGGCAGCGTCCTGTTCCGGCTGCTTCTGCATTGATGAAGCAATTTTTTGTCGCTGATGGCACTGAGTAGATCCGCGGACGCGTGTTTAAGGCTTTTTCGTCGTCCCCGGGCTTGTCCCGGGGATCTACCCGTTGACATGCAAGTCAGCCTGGAGTGCGGTTGTATTGACAAAGCAACGAACGGATAGGACGCCAGTCTCAATACCGCTTATACGGCAAAAACTTGCCGCTCATGGTGATCTTCACGCGATCGCCCTTCTGGTCGGGCTGGCGCTCCAGCGCCATGTCGAAATCGATGGCGCTCATGATGCCGTCACCGAATTCTTCGTGAATGAGTTCCTTCCAAGTCGTGCCGTAAACCTGGATCAGCTCATAGAAACGATAGATCAGCGGATCGGTCGGCACGCCGCCCGGCAGCGATCCGCGATAGGGAATGGTTTCCAGCACCGCCTGCTCGGTCGCATCGAGATCGAAGAGCGCGGCTGCCTTCTCGGCCGTTTCAGCTGACATCGACATCTGGCCGAGGCAGGCCGCACAGGTCCAGACCGGCGAATGGCCCAGCGCGCGGCCGACATCATCCCAACTCAAACCCAACTGGCGCTTGATCCGAAGAATCTTCTGACCGAGCGCTGCCTTCTCGTCATTCATGGCAGTCTCCCGTGTGGGTCCGTTGAAGGAGACGGCTGGCCTCAGGCCCGCGCCGGACTGCCAACCCAGCGAAGGCCCCAGCCGATCAGGCAAAGGATCGGCGCCAGCACCGCGCAGATGATGGCGATCTCCGCGAAGACCAATAAATCGGGCGAGGCAAACAGAACCTGGAAAACAACCCAGGCGGCCGCGACGCCCATCAGGCCGAGCGCCAGATAAATGATCCCTTTAGCGATGGTCTCGATCACGGCCTTATCCTCTTTCGCTTCCTGTCCTGCCGTCTTTTATTCAGCCGGGACGAATTCGCCTTCTTCGTTCAGGCGCGACAACACGCCCGAGCGGATGTCGAAGGACGCGCCATGCAGCGTCAAGCGCCCGGCCGTGACACGGGATTCGACCCAACGGAAGGTCATCAGATTGCGCAGGGAGAGCTTGATGGCCTCAAACTCGCACATCTGCTGCTGTTTTTCTTCCACTGGCTCGCAGGCAAGCACGCGATCGCGCGCCTCGGCCGCGATATCGACCCAGGAGGACATGAAGTCCAGCCGCTCGGCCGAGGCCGGGTGCAACAAGGCATGGATGCCACCGCACATGGCATGGCCCATGACAATGATTTCGCGCACTTCCAATACGCGGACCGCAAATTCGATCGCGGCACTGGTGCCGTGGAACGCTGTGTCGTCCTCGAAGGGCGGCACAAGATTGGCGACGTTGCGGACGATGAAAATCTCGCCGGGACCGGCGTCGAAGACCATGGCCGGGTCGACGCGACTATCCGAGCAGGCGATGACCAGGGTTTCCGGCTTCTGACCGCGCTGAGCCAGGGCCTGGAAGCGCTCGCGGCGCGAGGGCCAGACCGTATGACGAAAGCGCCGATAGCCGCTGAGAAGATTTTCCACGATGCAACAGATAACGGGGAGTGGCCCGCTTCGGCAATATCCCGTTTATTCCCCAGGCTGGCAGAGCAAGCTTGCCTTGCTCACATTGTCTTGGCGTGCCGGGCTGCATCGACGCAAATCTTTAACGCTCGAACGGCATCGCGACATGAAGGTGGTCGATCGCAAAGCCATGCCGAAGCTGCAGCATGTCGCCGACCCGGCGACGGTGGCAGGTACAGGCATCGGCCTCGTAGCAGAGCAGGCAGCTCAGGCTGGCGCGGGCAATCTCCCCCGCCTCAGCAAGCGCCACCTGCGCTTCCGGGCGGGCGAGGCTCTGTTCCACGATGTCCCAGAACAGCGGCCACTGGCGCCTGCGGTTTGCTTCCCGCCCCGGCGCCGGCGTGCCGAGCGCGCGGAGATGGACATAGGCAATGCCGGCCTCATCCAATCCCGCCGCCAACTGGCGTTTGGAAAAACCGGCGCGACGCGACAGCGGCAGGTCGCGCACGTCGATCAGCGTTTTGACGCCCGCCGCCCGCAAGGTCGCGATAAAGGCGCCGAAACCTGCCTTTTCGTAACCGATGGTCAGCAGACGGGACACAGGCGCGGGCGAATTGCGGACAGCCGTCGATATTGCCATGGGCTCCGCCTTGTCATCGTGCTTTCATGCAGCTTGTGCCGCATGAGCCTCCTCCGCAATGGTGGTCAAACTTCCTCTGCCGCAGAGGGAATTCCCCGCCTCGCCCAGAGTGTGATCGGACTGAAAGCCTGTTCATGAAGACTGCTACCCGCCGTTTTTGTCTCGGACTAGCCTTGAGCCTGCCGCTACTGGCCCATCCGGCATTGGCGTCAGCGACAGACCTCGCCGCGCATCGCGCCTTCTATAAGCTGACCCTCGACTCGACCGAGAATGGCGGGGTCACCAATGCCGCCGGGGCGATGGAGTATGAGGTCATCAACGGCTGCACCGGCTGGGCGACGCAGCAGCGGCTGGACATGACCGTGCTGGACCGGGAAGGCGGCGACACCCATACGGTCTCCGACTATTCGACCTGGGAATCGAAGGACGGACGGCAGTTCCGCTTCCGCATCACTCAGAATACCAATGATCAGCGCGAAGTGCGCGCGGGCTACGCGGAATTGCCGCCGGGCCGGCCCGGCTTCGCCGTCTATACCCAGCCCAGCGCGCGGCGGGTGGTGCTGCCCGCAGGCACGCTCTTCCCCATGGCGCAGACGGCCGCCGTGCTGGCAGCCGCGAAAGCGGGAAAACCCTTCCTGGCGGTGCCGATCTTCGATGGCACGGCGACTGACGCGGTGGAGAACACCTTTTCCATCATCACGCAGCACGGGCAAGTAGTGCCAACCGCCTTCGCGCCTTTGGCGCATATGCCGACGGTCCTGGTCCATATGGCCTATTACGGCACGGACCGGACGCAGATGCTGCCGGATACGCTGCTCGCCATGCGCTATTGGGACAATGGCGTCGCCGATCAGCTGACCATGGATTTCGGCAATTTTACGCTCGCCGGCCAGCTCGCCCAGTTCCAGCTGCTGCCGAGCCACTGCAAGTAGCTAGCTTCCGACGCGCAGGCCGCTCGGGGTCATCTGCGCGATCGGCGCACCCTGCTGAACGCCCGCCGGCCTGGGCTGGATAAAGCCATAGGTCGGATAGACGGTCACACCCCAATTATGGGACGGCGGCCACCAGACGCGTACCGCCGTCCAGTCATTGCCAGCCGAGACATCCATCACCGGCTGGCTTTTGGTGATGCGATAGGGAACCCAATTCGCCTGATCGACGATGACCTGGCGCGGTGAGACGATGGCGGACACGACCGCCAGATGCCCGCTCGGCAGCCGGCCGGTGCGCCGGAATACGAGGACGCTGCCCGGTGCCGGCGCGCTGGCTTCGGCATAGCGGCCGCGCGCGGCCCGCCACCACTGCCAGGCATCGCCCTGCAGCGGCATGCCGGAGACCTGGCGGGCATAGGGCACGCAGGTCATCGCGGTCGCCTGCCCATAGGCCCCATAGCCGCCACCGCAGCCGGCCAAGGTCAGGCAAGCTGATAGCGCGAGCCAAACCCAGCCCCGAGCCGCCAAGCCTTGTCCAGGTCGCATCCCAAGGGATCCTATTTATCAGAAGGCGTTAGTCTGCTTTCCTAATCTATCAGGCGATCTGACTTCTATAGAGAATTGTCGGATCAAGCGCAGGCTTTCCGGGCTGCCCGGCTTGCCCGGACGGCGTCCCGGTGCTTTGCATGGGTCATGCAGGTTTCGGCACCAAAGGTGACGGCGATGACGCCCGACACGGATCTCGATTTCACCGAGGAGGAGATTCAGCGCTATTCCCGGCATATCCTGCTGCCTGAACTGGGCGGCAGCGGCCAGGCGGCGCTGCGTCGGGCGCGCGTGCTGATCATCGGGGCGGGCGGGCTCGGCTCGCCGCTGCTGCTCTATCTGGCGGCAGCCGGCGTCGGCACCATCGGCCTCGTCGATGACGATCAGGTCGATCTCTCAAACCTGCAGCGGCAGATTGCCCATACGACCGATCGGTTGGGACAGGACAAGACCGCGTCCGCTGCTACAGCCGCGCGCGCCATCAATCCGCTGATCAATGTCGAGCAACACCGGCTGCGCCTGGACGAAGCGACCGCGCCGGACCTCATCCCCCGCTACGACATCGTCTGCGACGGCTCGGACAATTTCAAAACGCGCTACCTGGTGGCGGATGCCTGTGTCGCCGCACGACGCACCTTGGTCTCGGCCGCCGTGCTGCGTTTCGAGGGGCAGCTGAGTGTCTTCAAGCCGCACAGTCATTCTGGCGGGCCATGTTACCGCTGCCTTTATCCGGAAGCGCCGCCGCCGGGTTTCGCCCCCTCCTGCGCCGAAGCAGGCGTCCTGGGTGCCGTCACCGGCGTCATGGGGGCAATGCAGGCAAGCGAGACCGTCAAGGAAATTACGGGCATCGGCGAAAGCCTCTCCGGCCGGCTGCTGCTCTGGGATGCGCTGGCCACCCGCTTCCGCATGATCCGGCTGGCGCGGGACCCCGCCTGCCCGGTATGCTCCGCCGCATGAGCGCAATTCCAGGTCTCAGTATCCTGTTGATCTCCGGCACGCATGAGCGGGCGCATTACGCCTTCGCGCTTGCCGCCGGCGCCGCTGCGCTCGGGCGCCGGACATCGATCTTCGCGACCAATCGCGGCTGCTTCGCGCTGGAGACGGACTGGTCTGGCCTCGACAATGCCACCAGGGACAGAACCATCCGCGCCCGCGGGGTCGCCGGTTTTGACGACCTGCGGGACGCCTGTCTGGAACTCGGCGTCCGTCTGCTCGCCTGCGACGCCGGGCTGAAATCCGAGGATCTTTCAACGGCGACTTTGCTGCCCGCAGTGCAGGTCACCGGTATCGCTGCCTTTCTGGCGGATAGCGCCGAAAGCCAGATCGTCACGCTGTGAGGGATCGGCGAACACACAAGCTTGAGCGCAGGACCGGAAATTTACCCTCGCCTTGACCCCGGGTCACTTGCTTGGCAGGCAGGACTTATGATCTTCCGATCCCGCCGCATCCTCACCCTCTCGGTCATCGCCAGCCTTTTGCTTCTTCCAGCGCTGTGCGGCTTTGCCGCGCATGCGGATAGTCCGGCCACGCCAGCCGCAACCGCTCCGGCGAAGCCGGCCTTCAATCCCAATATCGGCTCATCCAGCGGTCTGCCCTTGCCGCGTTTCGTCTCTCTTCGCGCCGATGAAGTGAATATGCGTGTCGGCCCCGGCGATCAGTATCCCATCCTGTGGGTCTATCACCGCGTCGGCCTGCCGGTGGAAATCCTGCGCGAATATGACGTCTGGCGCCTGGTAATCGATTCCGACGGCACCAAGGGCTGGATGCATGAAGCGACGCTGGTCGGCACAAGGCATTTTGTCGTCAACGGTCAGCAGCCGGTCACGCTCTACCGTCACTCGTCCGACGGCGCGGACCCGGCGGCCCAGCTGATGCCCGGCGTTGTCGGCCTGATCGAACGGTGCGATCCGCCCAGCGACTGGTGCCGGGTCCGTGCCGGCCATACCGGCGGCTGGCTCAAGCGGTCCGAATTCTGGGGCGTGCTGCCGGGCGAGAAACTCCCTGCCAAATAACCAGCCCAAGCTGATCCTGGCGACATCAAGCCCGGGCGAAGTCCGGGCTCTCGCGGTGCGCGGAGAAATGGCGCTCGATACCGCCATCGAAAGGCCCGGCGGTCCGCTCGGACTAGACGACCGCGTCATCGGCCGGATCACGGCGATCGTGCCAGCCATGGCCGGCGCCTTCGTCGCCTTGCCCGGCAGCGAGCCGGACGGTTTTCTACCCAATACGGCAGGTGCCGCCGGCCTGGCCGAGGGGACCTATCTGGCATTGCGCGTTACCCGTGGGCCGCAGGGGGGCAAAGGCTGCCGGCTCGCGGCCTGGCCGGACCCTGCCGACGGGTCGTTCAAGGGGCCGCCACGCCTGCTCGCACGCGGACCCGGCGCGGTGGAACGCCTTGCCAGCCTGCATCCTGATGCCGCCATCCTGGTCGACCGGCCGGGCCTTGCCGCCGCATTGCCGCAAACCTTGCGTCCGCGCGTCTCGGTCGGACTCGGCGATGAGGCTGGCTTGGCGCAGGCAATCTGGGCCGCTTTGGCGGAACCTGACGTCACGCTGCCGAACGGCGCCCGCTTTTCCATCACGCCGACACCGGCCTTGACCGCGATCGATGTCGATACCGGCAGCGCCACGGCCGAGAAACGCGCCAAGAAGGACGCGCAGCTCGCGCTCAACCGCGCGATCATCCCAGCGGTCCTGCGCCATATCCGCCTGCGCCATCTGGCCGGCGCCATCCTGGTCGATCCCGCCGGGCTGGCGCAGCGTCAGCGCCCGATGCTGGCGGATGACTTCCATACAGGCCTCGCCGCCGATCCGGTGGGCGCCAAATTTCTGGGCTTCACGGCACTGGGCTTGGGCGAAATTCAACGCAGCCGACGCGCCCCGCCCCTTCACGAATTGCTGACCGGCGACCATGCGGCCGGCTTGGAAGCCCTCGCCGCTTTGGCGCTTGTCCTGGACGCAAGGCCCTCCGCGCGGGACAGGCTTGCCGTGTCGCCCGGCGTGCTTGGCGCCATCGAAACAGATTCTATCGCGTTAGAGCAGTTCCGGGATCGCACCGGACGCACACCATCCCTATATAAGGAAAGCGTTTTTCAAGATCGTTACCGGCCCTGGCGGCTGGTCACGGATTTGTAACGCTGATACTCATCAAAAAGTCTCTCGGCGCGTCTGCGACCGGGTTGCGACACTTTATAGGCAGGGCCGTTCCGAATGCAGGTTTCTGAAACACGGAAGCATCAACCGCATTCGGCGATGGATAAGGCGGCCGTTCAGGCCGCGTACAAGCGTTGGGCCGGTGTTTACGATGGGCTGTTCGGCGCCATTTCCAGCCGCGCGCGCCGTCAGACCGTCAGCCTGGTCAATAGCCTGCCCGGCCGCGAGGTGTTGGAGGTGGGTGTCGGCACCGGTCTCGCCTTGCCGCTGTATACGACCCAGAAACGCGTCACCGGCATCGATCTCTCGTCCGAAATGCTCGCCCTTGCCCGGCAGCGGACCGCGAAGATGAATCTGACCCATGTCGCCGGCCTGCACGAAATGGATGCCGAGGCGACCGGCTTCCCGGATCAGAGCTTCGATATCGCGGCCGCCATGTTCGTCGCCTCCGTCGTGCCAAACCCCAAGCAGTTGATCGCCGAGATGCGCCGCCTGGTTCGTCCCGGCGGCCATCTTCTGTTCGTGAACCATTTCATCGCCAATGCGGGCCCGCGCCGCTGGGTGGAAGAGGTCATGGCGCCCGCGTCCCACGCGCTTGGATGGCATCCCGATTTTGCGATGGAAGCGTTGTTCACGCCCGCCGAAAAGAAACGCGCCATCATTCGCGGCTGCGCGCCCTTTGGGATTTTCACCCTCGTCCATCTGCCGCAAGAACCGGCCTGACCGCGCGAAACCTTCGGCAGAACCGCATAAACCACCTTTTCGCGCAGAGCAGCGGTCCGTCCAGGGCGCGCCCTGTCGCAAGCAAAGAGTTCTCTGCACAGATCGGCTGTGGTAGCGAACCTTCGCTCTGTCTCCTGTCCGGAGAGCGAGCGAGGGTCCGCCCAGCTGGCTGCATGGCAGCCATCGGCTGTGGCGGCACGCGATATATACTCGGTGCGGCGTCTTTCCCGTAAAGAATGCGCTTCCCGAAGATACAGGAAAGACGAAACCTGATCATGGAGAAGCCTGCTACCGCGATTGCCGCCGAGCGGAGCTTACCCCTCAGCCCAGAGCTTGCGGATTGGATTGCTCTTCTCAAGCCGCGGGTCATGAGTTTGGTGGTGTTCGCCGGCGCTATCGGCATGTTGCTCGCCCCCGGCCATATCAATCCGCTGGTCGCCGTCGGTGCCGTCGTGTGCATCGCCATCGGCGCGGGTGCGGCGGGTGCCATCAATATGTGGTACGACCGCGATATCGACGCCGTCATGCGGCGCACGGCCAATCGCCCGATTCCGGCGGGCCGCATGGCGCCGCTGCCCGCGCTGATCTACGGGATCGTGCTGTCTGTGATTTCGGTCATCGCCATGTTCGTGCTGACCAATTGGGTCGCGGCCGGCATGCTGGCCGTCTCCATCGCCTTTTATGTGCTGATCTATACGATGTGGTTGAAGCGCCGCACGCCGCAGAACATCGTCATCGGCGGGGCCGCCGGCGCCTTCCCGCCGATCATCGGCTGGGCCGCCGTCACCGGCAGTATCGACCTCGTGCCGATCCTGATGTTCGCCATCACCTTCTTCTGGACGCCGCCGCATTTCTGGTCGCTGTCGCTATACGCGAGCGGGGATTACGAGCGCGCCGGGGTGCCGATGCTGCCCGTTGTTCGTGGCCCCCGCATCACCCGCATCAATATCCTGGTCTATACGCTGATCCTGCTGCCGGTGGCGGCCAGCCCCTGGATGGTCGGCTTCGTCGGCCTGCCTTATCTCGTCATCAGCCTCATCCTCAGCGGGTTCTTCATCTACTACGCTGTGCGCGTGATGCAGGACGGTCGCGGACCGGGTGGCGATACGGTTTCGGACAATGCGCCGGCCCGCAAAGCCTTCCGCTTCTCGCTGCTCTATCTTTTCCTGCTCTTCCTGGCGCTCGCCGTCTGCCACGCGATCCCTTGATCGCGCCTAAGGCCGCGCAGGACTAGCGGCCGCCTCCTTTTCCGGTTTGAGTGGGCAGGCGCTGCTTTGCGCCGCTTAACCGGAAGGATAGCCCATGACCGCCTATGACCGCCTTGCGACGCGCTTCGCCCGGATCGCGACCGTGAACGAGGCGATCTCGATGCTGAACTGGGATGCCTCCGTCATGATGCCGCCGGGCGGCGCTGCCGCGCGGGGCGAGCAATTGGCCGTGCTGTCCGGCCTCTCCCACGAACTCGCGACCGCATCGGCGCTGGCCGATGATCTGACCGAGGCCGAACTCAGCCCGCCGGCCGACCCCTGGGCTGCCGGCAATCTCGCCTTGATGCGCCACAGACAGCAGCAGGCGGCTGCCCTCCCGGCCGATCTCGTGGAAGCGCAGAGCCGCGCCAATTCAGCCTGCGAATCCGTCTGGCGCGGCGCGCGTCAAACGTCGGATTTTGCCGCCGTCCGGCCTTATCTGGCGGAGGTCGTGCGCCTGACCCGCGAAGCCTCCATGGCACTCGGTGAGGCTTTCGGCCTGACGCCTTACGATGCGCTGATGGATCTCTATCAGCGTGGCATCGGGGCCGCGGACGTGGAACCCATCTTCACCGCCTACGAAGGGTTCCTGGCGGATGCCCTGCCGCTCGCGGAGGCGATCCAGGCCGGGCGAGGCATCCCCACGCCTCTGCCGGGTCCTTTCCCGATCCCGACGCAGGAAGCCCTCTGCCGGCGCCTGTCAGAATCGGCGGGGCTCGATTACCGCCATGCCCGTCTTGATACCTCGGCCCATCCCTTCAGCGGCGGAACGCCCACCGATAACCGCATCACCAGCCGCTATACGGAAGACGAGTGCTTCCAGAGCCTCATGGGCGTGATGCACGAAACCGGGCATGCGATGTATGAGGCCGGGTTGCCCCGAGCCTATGCCCGCCAGCCGGTGGGCGAGGCCGCCGGCATGGCGGCCCATGAAAGCCAGTCACTGCTGATCGAGCTGCAGGTCTGCCGCAGCGACGCTTATCTGTCCTGGCTCGGCCCGCAACTGGCCGCATCCTTCGGCGGCGATCCCTCGCTCTATGCGACGGGCAATCTCGGCGGCTTGCTACGTCGGGTGGATCGCGGCTTCATCCGGGTCGAGGCCAATGAAGTGACTTATCCGGCCCATGTCATTCTGCGCTTCCGGCTGGAACGCGCGCTCATGGCCGGCGATCTCTCGGTCGATGACCTTCCCGGCGCCTGGAACGAGGGCATGCAATCCCTGCTCGGCATCACGCCGCCCGATGACCGTCGCGGCTGCCTGCAGGATATCCATTGGTATGACGGCGCCTTCGGCTATTTCCCGAGCTATACGCTGGGCGCGATGGCGGCCGCGCAGATCATGGCGGCGATCCGTCGCGCTGTGCCGGATGTGGACGAGGCGATGTCCAAGGGCGATCTGTCGCCGCTGCTCGGCTGGGTCAGGCGCGAAATTCACGGCCGCGCCAATTCGCTCGGCTTCAATGACCTGATGGTGGCGGCCACCGGCAAGCCCCTGGAATCAGCCGATTTCACGGCTCATCTGACGGCGCGCTATCTGACCGCATAAAATGGATGGCTGCCGGCCAGCGATATGACAGCTTGATTGCCCGGCACCCCCTTGATCCCGGCGGCTGGCTGCGCTACCCAGCCGCCCACGCCAAGAGCGTCGCGGCCCAGGTAGCTCAGTTGGTAGAGCATGCGACTGAAAATTGCAGTGTCGGTGGTTCGATTCCACTCCTGGGCACCATTTCTCCCCTAAGGCCTTAAATTCATCCGTTGCTAGCCGCGAAATGCGCCTCCGTCGGTCCCACGACGCGTGCATCGACGGTCACGGCATTGGACTTGCCCTCCCGCGCATCCGAATAGATCACGCTCATCCAATGGGCCGAGCCCATCGTTTGCAGATCGACGATCGGCGCGACATCCATCTGGCAATGCCGGACGCGGGAGAAGAGGCCGCCGCTCGTTTCCTTGATATTGGTGATATTGAAGCCGGTGCGGCCGAGGTCGGTGCTGATCTGGCTGGTGGCCAGAGCGGTGACACTGTCATCTCTGCAGGATGGCGCCGCGTAGTGGCGTTGAAAGAGAAAGACCGCCAGCGCGCAGGCACCGACGAGGAGAAGGGCGGATATAATACGATCGATCATGGCGCGATCCTCTAACCGCGCCATGTTTCCGCACTATGTCTGAGAGATGAAACCGCGCGTAAACTGTGATCCTGTCCAGCAATCCGCTGCCCCCATTCGGGAGACTGCCTGATGTCGATGGATGATCGTCCCGCGCTCGGTCGGCGTGGCTTTGTCATGACAAGCCTGATCACCGGCTTCACGCTCGCGACCGCGCGTGCGGAGGCAGCGCCCATCCATACCGATGCCGCCGGCCTCGATGTCGGTGAGGTGCAGATGCCCGTGGCGGACGGCACGCTGCCCACCTATTTCGCGCGACCGGCCGGTGTCGCGAACCCACCTGTCGTCGTCGTCGTCGAAGAGATTTTCGGCGTCCATGAATATATCAAGGATGTCTGCCGCCGGCTCGCGAAGCTGGGATATTTTGCCGTCGCACCCGAGCTCTATGCGCGGCTCGCCGATCTGTCGAAAATGACCGATCCGCATGAGATCATCGCCAAGGTCATCTCCAAGGCGCCCGACGCCACCATGCTGTCCGACCTCAGCCATACCGTCGATTGGGCCATCGCGCAGAAGGGCGACGCCGATCGCCTGGCCGTGCTCGGCTTCTGCCGCGGCGGCCGCGATGTCTGGCTTTTTGCGGAGCATGACAAGCGGCTGAAGGCGGCGGTCGCCTTCTACGGCCCGGTCGCCGGCACCACCAGCGCTATTCAGCCGACCAATCCGATCGACAGGGCGGCCGATCTCAATTGCCCGTTGCTCGGCCTCTACGGCGGAAAAGACCCCAGCATCCACGCGAGCGACGTCTATGCCGCCCAGGCCAAGGCGGCCGCCGCCGGCAAGACGGTCGAGATCATCTATTATCCCGACGCCGGACACGGATTTCATGCCGATTACCGGCCGAGCTACAATGCTGCGGATGCCGCCGCCGCCTGGGCTCAGGCCATCGCCTGGCTCCGGAAATACGACATCGGCTGATTTATTGATCGATCAAAATAACCGGCACTGACAGCACAAAAATTGCAGACATGACGGAAAGCGCGGTCTAGCCTGACGGCATGAGCGAGCTTCCTGACCTTCCGGCGACCGCCCTTGTCACGGCCTATCGAGAGCGGCAGCTGTCGCCTGTCGATGTCACCCGCGCGGCACTCGCCCGCATCGACGCCTGGGACGAGGCGATTTGCGCCACCTGGGCGATGGACCCCGAAGGCGCAATGACCGCTGCACGCCAGTCCGAAGCGCGCTGGATGGCCGGAACTCCCGCCGGCCCGCTCGACGGCGTGCCGGTGACGGTGAAAGAGAATATCGCGACCAAGGGTGTCATCATGCCGGCCGGTACCGCCGCCATTGATGCCGCAATCGCGACTGAGGACGCGCCCGCCGCCGCCCGCCTGCGCGAAAGCGGCGCTGTCATCCTCGGCAAAACCACCATGCCGGATTTCGGCATGCTCTCCTCCGGCCTGTCCAGCTTTCATCGCCTGGCCCGCAATCCCTGGAACCTCGCCATGAATCCCGGCGGGTCGAGTGCCGGCGCTTCCGCCGCCGCCGCTGCCGGCTATGCGCCGATCAATATCGGCACGGATATCGGCGGCTCGGTGCGCCTGCCCGCCGCCCTGTGCGGGGCTGTCGCGCTGAAGCCGAGCTTCGGCCGCATTCCCGTCTCACCCCCCTTCCTCGGCCGCGCCGCCGGGCCCATCACCCGCACGGTCGCCGACGCCGCACTCGCCATGCAAGTGCTCAGCCTGCCGGATGCACGCGATTACATGAGCCTGCCGCCGGCGGATCTGGACTGGTCGGCCGAACCGCTCCCCTTGCGTGGCCTGCGTATCGGGCTTTGCCTGCATACCGGCATCGGCAGCGATCCGGAGCCTGAAATCGTCGCAGCGATCACCGATGCCGCCAGGCTTTTCGCGGAAGCCGGCGCCATCGTCGAACCGCTCGGCCCCTTCCTGCGCCTGGAGATGGTCGAAGGTCTCAACCATTTCTGGCAGACGCGCTTCGGGTCGGACACAGCCAGCCTGTCAGACGCTCAACGCGCAAAAATCCTGCCCTATATCCGTGATTGGATCGAAGGCGGGGATGCGCTTTCGGGTCGTGACGTCTATCGCGGCTTCACCCAGATCCCGGCGATGAGCCAAGCCACACAGAAAGCGACACAGGCTTTCGACTATGTGTTGCTGCCGGTTTGGCCAACCGTCTCCTTCCCGGCGGAATTCGCGAGCCCGCTCAACGATCCGGCGCGGCCCTTCGACCATATCGGCTATTGTGTCGGCTTTAATATGAGTGAGCAGCCTGCGCTGTCGGTGAACTGCGGCTACGCGCAGAACGGCATGCCGATCGGCCTGCAGATTTCCGGACGCCGTTTCGACGATGTCGGCGTGCTGCGCATGGGGGCCGCTTTCGAGGTCATGCGCGCTCCGCAGCGCCCTTGGCCGCGGCTGGACAACTAGAGCGTTCCTGTTCGCTTATGCTCACAGGTGCCGCTCTAGTTTATTGTTTTTGCGAGCATCTTCACCCGGCCAGATGATTCCATCTGACCGGGATCTGCTCTAAAGCCGCGGGGCGGCGCCGTCACCGAGATCGGCGAGGTAAAGGGCGATCATACGGCGCGCTTCCTGACCGAAGCCCTGCGGCTGCCCGTCGGTCTCGGGCACGAAAGACCAGATGGATTTCATCACGCCGAGCATGAGCAGGACCGCCCCATCATCCGTGGCATAGGTCTTGTCGTGATAACGCGACAGGATGCGCGCCAGCGCATCCTTGAAGGTGTCGCGCATCTGCTGGCGCCGGATCATGCTGTCATTGGGAAAATCGATCAGTTTCAGCGTCACCGTCCGCTGCGGACGCAGGCTGTCGCCCATCGCGACCAGGGCATCTGCCATCGCCTCGGGGGACAGCAGCGAGGCGCGTGCGACGATTTCCGCCAGGGATTCACTCAGCGTCGCGCCATAGCGTTCCAGCAAGGCCGCGACCAGCACATCCTTGGTCGGAAAAAAGCGATAGAGCGAACCGATGGCCGTCGAAGACTGGGCGGCGATTTCCGTCATCGTCACCGCCTCGTAATCCTTCTCGGCGAAAAGCGCGATGGCCGCAGCCAGAATGGCGTCCACGCGGTCCCGGCCGCGTTGACGTTTCGGGAGGAGCGCCTCTGCGACCAGAGCGTTTGTGTTTTGAGAGGACATCCTCAACTATCCGTTCCGCGATATACGCGCCTGACCATCCTGACCCGATCCCATTCTACCGATGTTTTTGTCCGTCACCGGTCTTCTTTCGGAGCTTTAGCATGCTCATGCCTGATCCGCGCAAAGCGGCACTCGCTTCTATTGAGCCTCGGCGAATTATCCTGACATTGACTGACACGTCAGGCGCAACCGAACAGGTCTCGGTTTTTGGTTGAAACAATCGAGGCGACCCGCAACCTGGACGCGCTCCGCCCGCGCAACTGGCCGGTCCAGTGGCGCTGGCTGGTTCTGGTGCCCTTGTCCCTGATCTTCGCGGTGCTGCTGGAAATGCTGCGACTACCGGCGGCCCTGCTGCTGGGGCCGATGGCCGCCGCCATTCTCCTGGCAAGCCAGGACGGCACGGTGCGGATCGCCCCGCCGGTCTTTGTCACCTGCCAGGGCATCGTCGGCGCGATGATCGCCGTCAATCTACCGGTCTCGATCTTCCCGGTCATGGTCGCGGACTGGCCGGTTTTCCTGCTTGGCACGCTGTCCACCCTCCTCGCCTCCAGCCTGCTCGGCTGGATTCTCTCCCGGTCCGGCGCTCTGCCGGGAACGACGGCGATCTGGGGCTCGGCCCCGGGCGCGGCGACGGTGATGACGCTGATGTCCGAGCAGTTCGGCGCCGATATGCGGCTGGTCGCCTTCATGCAGTATATGCGCGTCGTCGCCTGCGCCGTGGTCGCGACGCTGGTCTCCCGTTTCATCGGCCATGGCGGCGGCAGTGCAGCGCCACATTGGGTCGCGCTCCCGGCCGCCTGGTTGCCGGTCGCGACGGCGATTGCTGTCGCGCTGATCGGCGCCTATGCCGGGGTAAGGCTGAAAATCCCCGGCGGCGCGATGCTGACGCCCATGATCCTGGGCATGATGTTGAAATTATTCACGCCGCTGCATCTGGACCTGCCGCCGCTGATCCTGGCGGCCAGCTATGCCGTCGTCGGCTGGGCGATTGGCATGCGCTTCTCCGCCTCCGTGCTGCGCTATGCGAAGAAGGTTTTTCTGCGCGTCGTCACCTCGATCCTGGCGCTGATCCTGATCTGCTGCGGCTTCGGCGCCATCCTTATGCTCGTCACCGGGGTCGATCCGCTGACGGCCTATCTGGCGACAAGCCCGGGCGGGGCCGATTCCGTCGCCATCATCGCGGCCTCCAGCAAGGTCAATATGCCCTTCGTCATGACGATGCAGATCGCACGCTTCCTGTGCGTGCTGATCGTCGGGCCGGCCATCGCGCGACTGCTCTCGAAGACGAGCCCGGCGCCGCGCCGGGTCTGACCGGCAACGCGTCATTGCGGCGGCGAAGCGGACCGGCTTCTATGCTGGCGTTCTCCCACCGCAATGGTCACCATGTCAGAGTCCCAGCCTGTCCTGCTCCTCACCGGCGCCAGCCGCGGCATCGGTCACGCGACCGTCAAGCTGTTCCAGGAACGCGGCTGGCGGGTGCTGACCGTCTCCCGCCAGGCCTTTTCGCCGCTCTGTCGTTGGCCCAATGCGCGAGAAAGCCATATCCAGGCTGATCTCGGCGACCTGTCCAGCCTCTCCGCCCTCGCCGAAGATGTCCGCGGCCGGCTGGCCGACGGCCGCCTGCATGCCCTGATCAATAATGCCGGCATCTCCCCCAAAGGGCCGGAAGGCAAGCGCCTGGGCGTTATCGACAGCGATGCCGCCCTTTGGACCCAGGTGCTGAACGTCAATCTGATCTCGACCGCCCTGCTCGCGCGCGCCCTGCTGCCGGAGTTGGAGCGCGCCGGCGGATCGATCGTCAATGTCACCTCGATCGCCGGCTCCCGCGTGCATCCCTTCGCGGGCGTCGCCTATGCCGCCTCCAAGGCAGCCTTGGCGGCACTGACGCGGGAAATGGCGCATGAATTCGGTGGCCGCGGCGTGCGTGCCAATGCCATCGCCCCGGGCGAAATCGACACCGCCATTCTCTCCGCCGGGACCGATGCGCTGGTTTCGGCGGAAGTGCCGATGCAGCGCCTGGGCAGGCCGGAGGAGGTCGCGAAGACCATTTATTTCCTCTGCACCGACGCCTCCTCCTACGTGAATGGCGCCGAAGTCCATATCAATGGTGGACAGCACGTCTAATTCTCGCGCACATTTGAGCTGCGGCGCGAAAAATTATCTGACATGCAACTGTTGCACCTCGGCTGTTACGATTGATTGCACGAAATCCATGTTTCATATGTTTGAAACAGTATAAGATCACTTCCAGTAGGAGGTATGCGGCGATGCGTTTTGCTTTGACGGCTTGCGGATTGGCTCTGGCGACGCTGGTGACACCGGCTGTGGCTTCTGCGCCCAGGCTTCTGAAAAGCGAAGTGTCGCTGCAGGCCACCAATGGCTTGAGCGACGCGACCATTCTGATCGTGCGCCATGGCGAGAAGACCGGCTTCGGCACGGGTCTGAGCGCGGCAGGATCGATGCGCGCCCAGGTCTATGCCGATTATTTCTCCCATTTCTCGATGAGCGGCGA
The DNA here is from genome assembly GCF_020621385.1 of Acidisoma cellulosilyticum. Classification (GTDB taxonomy): domain Bacteria; phylum Pseudomonadota; class Alphaproteobacteria; order Acetobacterales; family Acetobacteraceae; genus Acidisoma; species Acidisoma cellulosilyticum. Next base: position 372,714 of record NZ_JAESVA010000003.1, read on the forward strand.
GCCGGTTCATATCGACGCTCTGGTCGCGGCCGAGGACACGCATAAAAGCGACCGTCCGCGCCTGACGCTGGAACCGTTGAGCGCCGCGATGGATATGCCGATCGAGCAGCCTTGCGCCTCCCACGCCGTGACCACATTGGTCGACTGGCTGAAGCAGCGCCCCGCGCATCAGACGACGCTGATTTCCTGGCATCACACCAAGATCGCCAAGCTGATGGCGGCTTTGGGTGTCGATCCTGCAACCATGCTGCCCGGTGGCCACTGGCCGAACGATACGTTCGACTGGGTCGTGGCGCTGCATTTCGACCATGACGGTAAGCTCATCCCCGGCTCAGCCCGCATCATCCGCGAGCCGGCAGCGGTGAATAACGTGGTCTGGGCGACGATGAGCCACCCGAATATCTCGCCGATGCCGCAAGAGACCCTCGCGTCGCGCTGACCGACGCGAGTACAGCCAAATGAAAAGGGCGGAGACCGCATACGCGGTTTCCGCCCTTTTTCGGTTTTGGCGCTTATGAGGGCCGCTTCCGCTCGATCGCATCCTGCTGCGGGAAGAAGGTAACAGGCGTCTTGCCTATGTCCTTCAGCTCATTCACTTCGAAATTGCGATTGGCGCAGATGACGCCGTCGCCCTGATGCGCTGTCAAAGCGGTGACGAGCGCGCAGTTGACGTTCCAGAGACACCGGCCCATCGCGCCAAGCGAATCGGCACGTCGCGATCGCCCTCAATTGTCTGTCTGTCTCATTCTGGGTCCAAAGGCTGAGACTAATCCATGGGACTAGCCGATATTTGTGAAAACCAATCACAAATTCACCATCAAGGCCAGAATCGCTAAGACTTTGGTAGATGTTCCGGGCAAATCCGGATAGGAGTGAGCCTGTCTAGATCTGGTTCAAGAGAAGACGTACTGCGACGGGGAGGTTTTGCGGCCCTCCCCGTCCCTCTGGTTCAAGAGACGACGACTTACTTAGACAGTGGCGTCGTTGCAGCCCGCCAAAACTAGTATTTGGACGCCCGCTGCGCGAGCCTCATTTGAGACTTTGCAGCAATCAACCGTTACAAATCGAACAGAAAATCGTGAGCCCATCCGGGGCAGCGGATGGCTGTCTTTGCAGGCCCGTCCCACATCTGAACGAGCCCTCTCTCCATCACCACCCAGCGTTCCATACGCGCCGGTTTGCGCGGCATTATAGCTGGGCCTAGAGCGTCTACTGTTCGCTCACGCTCACAGGCGCCGCTCTAGATTATTGTTTTTGCGAGCATCTTAACCCGGCCAGATGATTCCATCTGACCGGGATCTGCTCTAGAAGATCCATCGCTGAGAACGAGCCTGGCGTGGGTCAGTGACGGATCAAGGAAGTGACGCCGTGAGTAGAAGCATATGGGCCCAAATGCGCGGCGGCCCCGGCAAGATCTATATCCTCGCCGGGGTGTTGACCTGGCCTTTGGCCAGCTTGGTCATCTATTGGGGCGATCGTTTCACGAGCAGCATTTCGAGCTTGGGTCAGCCGGAGACGTCGATCAGCCTCTGGGCCGCCGGTGGCTATTCGCTTCTGATCTCAGCGCTGATCCTGGTCGCCGGCTGGCTGCAGTCCGGCTCCAAAACCTGACCCTTGGATGGCTGCGGGCAGCAGCGTTCCCGCCCGCTCTATAGCGCCTTGGTCTATTTGACCTTGCGCATCGAAATGGGCGCCATGGTGGCAAAAACACCGTCCCGCCTGACCAGGGCATGGAACAAGGCGGCCGCCAGATGCAACAGGATCAAAGCGAAGAAGACAAACGCCAAATAGTGATGCGCGTTCCAGAGCAGGGTATGCAGCCCATCATTCAAGGGCAGAATGGACGGCAGATGCCAGCTGCCGAACAGCACAACCGGATAGGAAGCAGCCGAAAGCATCGCCCAGCCCAGAAGCGGCATGACGATCATCAGGGCGTAGAAAATATAATGTGAGAGATGAGCTGCCAATTTCATCGGCTCAGGCAGATCAGACGGCAGCGCGGGCGCACCGTCGCGCAACCGCACCCCCAGCCGGATGAGCGCCAGCACCAGGATCGCGATCCCCAACGGCTTATGGATCTGCACCAGCGTCAAATACTTCGGCGTCAGCGTCGAGACCATGCCGACGCCGATGAACAGCATGGCCAGAATGCAGACCGCCATCAGCCAGTGCAAGGCACGCTGCAACACGGTGAACCTTTGACGAGCGACCGTCATGGCGTGCCTCCTGTCGCGGTGCGGGGATAGTCTGCGGCCTCCGCTGTGCGGCGGTCATACGACACAGCGTAGGCGGCCGAACGCGCCGCCGGAAAAGGATCGTTCGAGGTCATCATGCCTGCGGGCAGCACGGTCGGATCGAAATTGATGTCGCGACATGGCCCATTGGCTTCTGGCTCGACCTGCTGAACGACAAGCGTGCCGACAGCGATCGTGCGGCGGTCAGCCGGCCAGGCTTTGCTGGGGTCGTCGGTCTGATCACCCGCATTCGCGACCGTCACGGCCAAGGTCCAGCTCTGCGGTGCTTTGCCGACCCGATCCGCAATCTCACTCTCCAGATAATTCGGGCCACGCTTGGCCAGATCGCCCGGTGAGATCGGTACCAGCGATGCTATGGGGATCAACGACCAGCGCACCACCTGATGCTGGCCGGAACCATCGACGAAAATGAAACTGTCCAGGCTGTTGAAGCGATCTTCGGCATAGCTGCTCGTCCAGGGCGCCGTCGTCGCCCATTGCACGAAATTGCCGAATTCCGGGTTCGCGGCGACGAAGGTTTTCATCGCATTCGGGTCCTTGCTCCCGGACGCACGCAGCAGGTCGTAGAAATCCTGCGGCGTGGAGACCGGGAATATCGGCGCCGTGATCATGGCACTGCGCCAGACCTGACCGTTCGGGGTCGCGATCTGCAGCCCCATCCCCCGCACCCGCGCGGTCACGTCCGCAGCGTCCGGGCTCGCGATCGCCAGATTGAAACGTCCGATCACCGGATAATGCCCGGCCGCGAAGGCCGTCGCGGTCGACAGGCTGGCGCCCGCTCCATTGGATTGGAACGCGCCGGTGAAGCAGATGCCCTTGGCATGGTTGCGACGATGCCCCAAGGCCGGACCTCCCGGCGGCGCCAGCGCATCCACCACCTTGACGGGCGTCAATCGCCCCGGTGTCAGCCAGCCGGCCGTATAGGCGAAGGCTGCCGCACTGGCGCCGACAATCACCGCAATGACGATCAGGGAACCGATTTTGGCGCGCATCTCAGACAGAATGGACTGCGGCATTCACCCCTCGCGTCATCGCTTCGCGTCAGGATGCGATCGACCGTTTTCCTTCGTCAATCATTTCCATCTTTACGTGATGGTACGATCGATGCCGACTTGATTGGCAGCATGGACAGGACAGCACGATGCCTGGCGGATAGCGCACGCAAGCGGGCGGAACGGATCGAGGATGATAAGGGGACCCGGCTAGGGCGATGCCCGACTATCTGGGCAAAGTGGCGGAGAGAGTGGGATTCGAACCCACGGTACGCTTTCACGCACACACGCTTTCCAAGCGTGCGCCTTAAACCGCTCGGCCATCTCTCCAGCGGAGCCGCTTCCTAGCCACAACCAGCAGGCAGTGCAACTCCCCTGCCGCATTGCGACTTGGAATTTCGTGCGGGATCAGACCCGCGCGAAACGGATAGGCTCAGGCGTCGATCTTGAGCGCGGCCAGGAAGGCGCTTTGCGGGATTTCGACCTTGCCGAACTGCCGCATGCGCTTCTTGCCTTCCTTCTGCTTCTCCAACAGCTTGCGCTTGCGGCTGATGTCACCGCCGTAGCACTTGGCGGTCACGTCCTTGGACAAGGCCCCGATCGTCTCACGCGCGATGATGCGGCCGCCGATCGCCGCCTGGATCGCGATCTTGAATAGCTGCTTCGGGATCAGGTCCTTCAGCTTGGCGCAGATGGCGCGGCCGCGGGCTTCCGCTGCCGAGCGATGGGCGATGAAGCTCAGCGCATCCACCGGGTCCTGGTTCACGAGAATAGAGATGCGGACGAGATCGCTCTCGGCATAGCTATCCATGTGATAGTCGAAGCTCGCATAGCCCTTGGTGCTGGACTTCAGGCGGTCATAGAAATCGAAGACCACCTCGTTCAGCGGCAGCTTGTAGACCGCCATGGCGCGGGTGCCGACATAGGTCAGGTCCTGCTGCTGGCCGCGTCGCTCGTTGCAGAGCGTCAGCACGGAGCCCAGGTGATCGTCCGGCACCATGATGGTCGCGACGATCCAGGGCTCCTCGATATGATCGATCGTCATCACTTCCGGCATATCGGCCGGATTGTGCAGCTCGGTCATGACGCCCTTGCTGTCATAGATATGATAGACGACCGAGGGCGCGGTCGCGATCAGATCGAGGTCGAATTCACGGCTCAGCCGCTCCTGGATAATTTCCAGATGCAGCAGGCCGAGGAAGCCGCAGCGGAAGCCGAAGCCGAGGGCGGCCGAGCTTTCGGCCTCATAGTGGAAGCTCGCATCGTTCAGCCGCAGTTTGCCCAGGCTTTCGCGCAGCTTCTCGAAATCATCGGCATCGACCGGGAAAAGACCGCACCAGACGACGGGGATCGAGGGTTTGAAGCCCGCCAGGATCTCGGCCGCCGGGCGGCGGTCATCGGTGATGGTGTCACCGACGTCGCAATCGGCGACGGTCTTGATGGCGGCATTGATATAGCCCATCTCGCCCGGCCCAAGCTCGTCCACCGCTTCCATCTTGGGGCGGAAGACGCCGACCTGATCGACGGTATGGACCGCACCCTTGGCCATCATGCGGATCTTCTGGCCACGGCGCAGCTTACCGTCCTTGATACGGACCAAAATGATGACGCCGAGATAGGCATCGTACCAGCTATCGACCAGCAGGGCCTTCAGCGGCGCGTCCGGGTCACCCTTCGGCGAAGGCAGGCGGGTGACGATCGCTTCCAGCACGCCCTCGATGTTCAGGCCGCTTTTGGCGCTGATCATGACGGCGTCGGACGCATCGATGCCGATCACGTCCTCGATCTGCTCCTTCACGCGGTCGGGCTCGGCCGCCGGCAGGTCGATCTTGTTGAGGATGGGGACGATCTCATGCCCGGCGTCGATCGCCTGATAGACATTGGCGAGCGTCTGCGCTTCCACGCCCTGGCTGGCATCGACGACGAGAAGGGAGCCCTCGCAGGCAGCCAGGCTGCGGCTCACCTCATAGGCGAAGTCGACATGGCCGGGCGTGTCCATCAGGTTCAAGACATAGGTCAGGCCGTCATTGGCCTTGTAGTTCAGGCGCACGGTCTGCGCCTTGATGGTAATGCCCCGCTCCTTCTCAAGCTCCATGGTGTCGAGGACCTGTTCGGTCATCTCGCGCGCGGTCAGGCCGCCCGTGGCTTGAATCAACCGGTCGGCGAGCGTGGACTTGCCATGGTCGATATGGGCGATGATGGAGAAGTTACGGATGAGGGAGAGCGGCGTGTCGGTCATGCCCGTCACATAAGGGAATGCTGGGCAGATGTCAGCCTGATTGCGCTGGGGATGGTTGCGTTTCCGCCTTGTCCTGAATGCGGGCGGCCCGATCAGGCCGCCGGACGGTCAAACCATCACTTCAACCCGGTTCCGGCCAAGATGCTTGGCACTGTACAGGGCCTGGTCGGCGCGGGCCAGAAGCGCATCCATACCGGCATCGCCCTGGGCCAGAACGGCCAGCCCGATGCTGACGGTGACGGGGATCGCCGCGCCTGCGCTTTCTACCCGCATCGCGGCGATCGCCGCGCGCACCCGCTCGGCCATCTGCTGCGCGCTGGCCAGCCCGGTGCGCGGCAGCAGGATCGCGAATTCCTCGCCCCCCAGCCGGCCGACCGGATCACCGCCCCTGACCTCGCGCTTCAACGTCGCGACCAGCGCCTGAAGCACGGCATCGCCACCGGCATGCTGGTAGGTGTCGTTGATGCGCTTGAAATGGTCGGCGTCGATCATCACCACGCTGAGCGGCTCTCCGGCATTCCTGGCCTGCGTCACAGCCTGGGCGCCCTTGTCCATGAAGCTCCGCCGGTTCAGCGCCCCCGTCAGCGGATCGCGCGTCGCGAGAACCAGCAACTGCCGCGCATAGCGGGAGACCTGTCGCACCAGCGGTCGGAAGATCGCGAGCGCCTCGATCAGCAATGTGAGCAAAACCACCAGCAGGGTTGCATCCTGAATGCGGGCAAGCTCCGCCAATTCCCGATCGCTCCGCTGCTGATGGGCTTGCACCACCTCGCCCAGCCCTTGCAGCAGCGGGCCGTCCGCCGCCGCGAATATCCGGGCCAGCACGGGCTTCAAGGCCGGATCGGACGGGGACAATGCCGCCACCCGTCGCGCATCGGCGACATAGCGTCCGACCATGCTATTCACCGGATCGGGCCCGGAGAAAAAAACGGCGCGCAGATCGGTCGCGCGGGGCGCCATAAGCCCGAACGTCGCATCTCCGTGCAGCAGCGCGCTATGCTGCTGGTCGAATTGATCGATCGCCTGATCCAGCAGGCCGCGCGCCGCCAAATCGCCGGCGGCATATTGGGCTGCCAGGCTGGCGATACGCTGGGAGAGCATCGGCTGCCGCTCGCTGATACTGATGACGGTGGCGAACCCGTTCTGCGTTGCAAGCACGCGCATCAGGACGAAATGCGAGATGATCGTGAGCAGCGCCACGAGCGTCAGGGCGAGGACGTAACTGATGGTCAGGCGGCGTTCGATGGAGCCGATGGGCCGGATGGACATAGACAGCAGCCTTTTTCGTCTCAAGGCGGAGTCAGTCCTAACCTTGTCCCAGGCAAGCCCCAGACGGGGTTGGGGGACAATTAAACTGATTGAAATGTCCGTCAGGGACAGAGCTGCTCCAACTTGCCCAAGCGCTATTCTCCTGCCATAGCCGCGCCCCTCATCCGATACCCTCTCCGCTCCCCTTTTTTGCACTGATTTCAAGCCATGATGAAACGCCGCCAGCGCGGTCGCCCCTTGGACGGGTGGCTTATTCTCGATAAGCCGCAAGGCCCGACGAGCACCGATATGGTGAACAAGCTGAAACGGCTGTTCGACGCGCAGAAGGCGGGCCACGGCGGCACGCTCGATCCGCTGGCCACCGGGCTGCTGCCGATCGCCTTCGGGGCGGCCACCAAGACCGTGCCCTATGTCATGGACGGCACCAAGCGCTACCAGTTCACGCTGCGCTTCGGTGAATCCCGCGATACCGACGACGCCGAAGGGGCTGTGACCGGCACCAGCGACGTGCGCCCCGACAATGCGGCGATCGAAGCGGCGCTGCCGGCCTTCCGCGGCCTCATCATGCAGGTGCCGCCGATCTATTCCGCCATCAAGGTGGCCGGCGAACGCGCCTATGACATGGCGCGCGAGGGTCGCGCCCCGGTGCTGGAACCGCGCCCCGCGCAGATCGACCGCTTCGACCTGATCGACCGTCCGGACGCGGATACGGCGGTCTTCGAGGTCGAATCCGGCAAGGGCGTCTATATGCGCAGCCTCGCCCGCGACATCGCGATCGCCTGCGGCAGCCTCGGCCATATCACCGTCCTGCGCCGTCTGCGGGTCGGCCCCTTTACCGAGGATATGGCGATTTCCCTGGACAAATTGGAACAGGGGGAGGATACGGCCCCCATCTCTCCGGCGCTTCTGCTGCCGGTCGCGACCGCGCTGGCCGACATCCCGGCGCTGGCCTTGACCGAAAGTGAAGCCGTTGGCCTCGGGCATGGACAGGCAATCAGCCTCGTCGATCTCATGGGGCGGATACCCGATGGCGCCGATCCCGCAGGTGGGACCGTGCGCGCAATGGTGGGGAGCCGCGTGATCGGTTTATGCCGGCTCGAAGAGGGCTGGATGAAGCCCGAGCGCCTGCTGTAACCCCTTTTTATAGGAACACACGATGTCGATTACAGCCGAGAAGCGCTCGTCGCTTATCTCTGACTATGCCCGTGGCACCAACGACACCGGCAGTCCTGAAGTGCAGGTCGCGCTCATCACCGACCGGATCATCAGCCTCACCGAACATCTCAAGATTCACGCGAAGGACTTTCACAGCCGTCGCGGTCTGCTGATGCTGGTCGGCCGCCGTCGCCGCCTGCTGGACTATCTGAAGCGGAACGATCACGAGCGTTACACGACGCTGATCGGCCGCCTCGGCCTGCGCCGCTAACAGCGCATTCTCTGCGATCACCTTCCGCCTTCGGGCGGAAGGTGCCCGCCCCGCTTCTCGGGGCCAAGACCAAGACCCGCAGAAGCGGCGATACCGGACGCCAAGAACGGCGTGAGACAGACATAGCCGCTGACGCGGCGGTACGGTGGAAAGGTCGACCGGGGCAACCAACGGACGCAATCAGGACCAGCCCGGCGTTTCCGGCCACATGGCCGGCGGATGCATCGCTACGCATTCCGCTCCCCATGCCGCCCGAGACGCCGAAGTCCCGCATCCAAACCCATCCCGGTCCGCTCTCCGTCCTGCCGTCACCTCCGGCTCGTACGGAAAGGATGATTGAATGTTCAACTACTTCCGCAAGGAAATCGAATGGGGCGGCCGCCCCCTGATCCTGGAGACGGGCAAGATCGCCCGCCAGGCCGACGGCGCCGTGATGATCACCTATGGCGATACCATCGTGCTCTGCACGGCGGTCGGCGCCAAGACCGTGAAGCCGGGCCAGGATTTCTTCCCGCTCACCGTCAACTACCAGGAAAAGGCCTTCGCGGCCGGCAAGATCCCGGGTGGCTTCTTCAAGCGTGAAGGCCGCCCGAACGAGAACGAGACGCTGGTCAGCCGCCTGATCGACCGTCCGATCCGTCCGCTGTTCCCGGAAGGGTTCCGCAACGAGGTTCAGATCGTCGCGACCGTCCTGTCCCACGATCTTGAAAACGATCCCGATATCGTCTCCCTGATCGGCTGCTCGGCCGCGCTGACGATCTCCGGCATTCCGTTCTTCGGCCCGGTCGGCGCCGCCCGCGTCGCGCGCATCGACGGCCAGTTCATCCTCAACCCGACCACGCAGCAGACGGAAGAGAGCGATCTTGACCTCGTCGTCGCCGGCACCGCCGAAGGCGTGCTGATGGTCGAGAGCGAGGCCAAGGAGCTTTCGGAAGAGATCATGCTTGAGGCCGTGACCTTCGGTCACACCGCCTTCCAGGCCGTGATCAACGCGATCATCGAACTCGCCGAACACGCCGCCAAGGAGCCCTGGGCTCTGACCGAGCGGTCCGAGGAAGAGAAGACGCTGCGCGCCCGCGTCGATGCCCTGGCCCGCACCGAAATCGCCGCCGCTTACGGCGAGAAGGCCAAGGCCGCTCGCTATGAGAAGATCGGCGCCGCCAAGAAGGCCGCCGCCGCCGCGCTGACGGCCGAAGGGCTGAACGCCGATGCCGCCAAGGGCCTGTTCAAGGACCTGGAAGCCGATATCGTCCGCAACAGCATCCTCGACAACGGCATCCGCATCGACGGCCGCGACACCCGCACGGTCCGCCCGATCGTCGCCGAAGTCGGCGTCCTGCCGCGCGCCCATGGGTCCGCGCTCTTTACCCGTGGCGAGACGCAGGCGCTGTGCGTCGCGACCCTCGGCACCGCTCAGGACGAGCAGGTGATCGACGCGCTGGACGGCGAATACCGTGAGCATTTCATGCTGCATTACAACTTCCCTCCCTACTCGGTGGGTGAAGCCGGCCGCATGGGCTCCCCGGGTCGCCGCGAAATCGGCCATGGCAAGCTCGCCTGGCGCGCCATCCACCCGCTGCTGCCGGGTAAGGACAAGTTCCCCTACACCCTTCGCGTGGTCTCCGAGATCACCGAGAGCAACGGCTCCTCCTCCATGGCGACGGTCTGCGGCACCTCCCTGTCGCTGATGGACGCGGGCGTTCCGCTGACGCGCCCCGTGGCCGGTATCGCCATGGGCCTGATCAAGGAAGATCGCGGCTTCGCCGTTCTGTCCGACATTCTCGGCGACGAAGATCATCTCGGTGATATGGACTTCAAGGTGGCCGGCACCGAAGAGGGCGTCACCAGCCTGCAGATGGACATCAAGATCACGTCCATCACGCCGGAGATCATGAAGATCGCCCTGGAACAGGCCCGCGAAGGCCGCATCCATATCCTGGGCGAGATGGCCAAGGCCCTGACCGGCGCCCGCGGCGGCGTCGCTGCCACCGCGCCGCGCATCACGATCATCAATGTGCCGAAGGAAAAGATCCGCGAAGTCATCGGCCAGGGCGGCAAGGTCATCCGTGACATTGTCGAGCAGACGGGCTGCAAGATCGACATCGAGGATGACGGCACGATCAAGATCGCATCGACCAGCGAAGAGAAGACCCAGGCTGCGATCGACCGTATCACGGGCATCGTCGCGGAAGCCGAGATCGGCAAGATCTACAATGGCAAGGTCGTGAAGGTCGCCGATTTCGGCGCTTTCGTGAACTTCCTCGGCGCCAAGGACGGTCTGGTTCATATCAGCGAACTGGCCGCCACCCGCGTCAACAAGACCGCCGATATCGTGACCCAGGGCGACGCCGTGAAGGTCAAGGTCATCGGCTTCGATGACCGCGGCAAGGTGAAGCTGTCGATGCGCGTCGTCGATCAGGCGACCGGCGAAGACATCGGCGAGAAGGTCGGTTCCAAGGGCGGCAGCCGCCGCGAAGACTGATTTTCGCTCCCGAGCCGGCTTGCCGGCTCGGGGATGAAGCAAAACGCCGCTCCGCCTCCCTTCATCGGGACGCGTGGGCGGCGTTTTTTATGGTGCCATTGCTGCGGCGAGCTCCGCGAAAGCCCGATCCAGTTCCGGCAAAGCAGCCGCGAAATCCTGGGCCGGATCGACCTGCCCGTCATTGGCCTCGATCCGCTCCCGCGCGATCCGAAGGCCGGGCATTGTGTCCATGGCGCGCATATGCAGCCCGTCCAGCACCTGCCGCAGTTGGCCTGCGCATTTGTCACCGCCCCTTCCGCCATAGGTGACGATGACGGCGGGCTTGCCCGACCATTCCCGATAGAGATGATCCAGCGCGTTCTTCAGCGCCGCCGGATAGCCCCAGTTATATTGCGGGGTCACGAAGACGAAACCGCTCGCCTGAGCGACTTGGCGGCCCCAGGCTTGCGTATGGGGCTGGGTATAGGCGCCGGTGGCCGGAATGCCCGGCTCGTCATCCATCGGCAAAGGCCAGTCGCGCAGATCGACCAGGTCGAAATTGGCGGGGACCGTCCTGCGCCCGATCTCGGCGACCCAAGCCGCGACCTGTGGCCCGATCCGCGCCGCGCGGGTGCTGCCGATGATGACCTGAATGGTATGTGCGTGTATCATGCACGCATATGGCAAGGTTTGGATGGATTTGTAAAGGTGCAAAATACACGCAACTTGGACTTGCTCGGCAGTGCCTTGATCGATCTGATCGGCTGCCTCAATAGCCCGCAGCGGGATGATGCCTTGCTGCGGGAGGCCGGCGTCACCCTGGATCGCGCGCTGTTTCCCCTGCTCGTCGCGCTCGGCGCGCGTGGGGCATTGGGTGTCGCGGACCTCGCCGATCTCGTCGGCCGCGACCACACCACCGTCAGCCGGCAACTCGCGAAGCTCGAAACCCTCACCCTTGTGACGCGCCCTGAAGGCGCGACCGACAAACGCCGGCGGGAGGCTGATTTGACCGAGGCCGGACGGGCTATCGTCGCCGCCATCACCGCCGCGCGCATGCGACTTCTGGCGCGGGTGCTGGTCAGCTGGACGCCCGCCGATATCGACGCCCTCGCCGGCTTTAACCGCCGTTTTGCCGATGCCGTGATGGGCGCCGGGCGCGGGGGCGGCTGACCGCCCCGACCTTGCTCCGATCCCGCTTTTAGGGCATAAAATCCTGATGTCATCCCGTCTGCAACGGCGATAGATCCCCGCGCGGGTCGCCTTTTGACCCGCCTTCCCCGCTCGCCTGTTGAGCAGCTCCGAGAGACCCGTTGAGCGACACCACACCTCCTGACCAATCTGCTTCTCTGCCGCCGTCGACGCAGCCTGTCATGCTCGAAGATGAGATGCGGCAGTCCTATCTCGCCTATGCGATGTCGGTCATCGTCAGCCGTGCTTTGCCGGACGCGCGGGATGGATTGAAGCCTGTTCACCGGCGCATTCTGTTCTCGATGCAGGAATCCGGCTTCACGCCAGACAAGCCCTACCGCAAGTCGGCGCGCATCACCGGTGACGTGATGGGTAAATACCATCCGCATGGCGACGCCTCGATTTACGACGCCTTGGTGCGTATGGCGCAGCCCTTTTCCATGCGCGTGCGCCTGATCGACGGTCAGGGCAATTTCGGCTCGGTCGACGGCGATCCGCCGGCGGCGATGCGCTACACGGAATCGCGCCTCGCCAACGCGGCGATGTTCCTGCTGCATGATATCGATCGCGATACCGTCGACTTCCAGTCGAACTACGACGAAAGCGCGGAAGAACCGAAGGTTCTGCCCGCCGCCTTCCCGAATCTTCTGGTCAATGGCGCCAACGGCATCGCGGTCGGCATGGCGACGAATATTCCGCCGCATAATCCGAGTGAGATCATCGACGCGACCTTCGCCATGATCGAAAATCCGGATATCGGTCTCGATGAGCTGATGCAGATCGTTCCTGGCCCCGATTTTCCGACAGGCGGCATCATCCTGGGCCGCGCCGGCATCCGCCAGGCTTTCGAGACGGGACGTGGCAGCGTCGTCCTCCGCGCCCGCGCGGAATTCGAGGAAATCCGCAAGGATCGCACCGCGATCATCGTCACCGAAATCCCCTATCAGGTGAACAAATCGACCTTGCTGGAGCGGATCGCCGATCTGGTCCGCAACAAGCAGGTCGAAGGCATCTCGGACATGCGGGATGAGAGCGACCGTGACGGCATGCGCATCGTGGTCGAGCTGAAGCGCGACGCGACGCCGGAAGTGGTGCTGAACCAGCTGTTCCGCTTCACGCAGTTGCAGACCTCCTTCGGCGTCAATATGCTGGCGCTGGACAATGGTCGCCCGCGCCAGATGGGCATCCGCGAAGCGCTGATGTGCTTCATCACCTTCCGCGAGGACGTCATCCTGCGCCGCGCGCGACATGACCTGTCCCGCGCCCGCGACCGCGGTCATCTGCTCGTCGGCCTGGCCGTGGCCGTCGCCAATATCGACGAAGTCATCCGCATCATCCGGGCGGCAGCGGACGCCGCCAGCGCCCGCGCCGCGCTGATGGAACGCGAATGGCCGGCGGAAGACATCCTGCCGCTGCTGGACCTGATCGAGGATCGCGGCAGCATCGTTGCCGACAGCAGCCGCATCAAGCTGACGGAAGCCCAGGCCCGCGGCATTCTGGACCTGCGCCTGCAGCGCCTGACCGGTCTGGAACGCAACAAGATCCTGGCCGAACTCACGGAAGTCGCCGAGAAGATCAAGGACCTTCTCGACATCCTGGCATCCCGCCCGCGCCGTTTGAACGTGATGCGTGACGAACTGGCCGCCGTGCGGCTGGAAATCGGCAGCCCGCGCATGACCGAGATTACGGATGCCGCCGCCGACCAGGATGATGAAAGCCTGATCGAGCCCGGCCAGATGGTCGTGACCATCACCCGCGACAATTTCATCAAGCGCACGCCGCTGGAAACCTTCCGCCAGCAGAATCGCGGCGGCCGTGGCCGCACCGCGGCGACGACGCGCGGTGACGACGTCGTCACCCGCAGCTTCAATGCCCATACCCATCAATGGGTGCTGTTCTTCTCCTCCGGCGGCAAAGCCTATCGCGAGAAGGTCTGGCGTCTGCCGGAAGCAGGCCCCCAGGCCAAGGGCCGCGCGCTGATCAATCTGCTGCCGGAACTCGGCACCGATACCATCACGACCGTGCTGCCGCTGCCGCAGGATGAAAGCCTGTGGGAGAATCTGCACCTCGTCTTCGCGACCGCCGCCGGCAATGTCCGCCGCAACAAGCTGTCGGATTTCCGCAATATGCGCGCTTCAGGCCTCATCGCCATGAAGCTCGACGAGGGCGATCATCTGATCGGCGTCGCGACTTGCCGTGACGGCGACGACATGATGCTGGCGACTGAGCGCGGCCGCTGCATCCGTTTCCAGATCCACGAGGACAATCTGCGCGTCTTCGCCGGCCGAGATTCCGCCGGCGTGCGCGGTATCCGCCTGGGCAAGGATGACCGCGTCATCAGCCTTTCCGTGCTGCGCCATGTGCCGGCCAGCGTCGAGGAGCGTACCGCCTATCTCAAGCGCAGCCGCGCGGGGGATGAGGAGGTTGTTGAGATCGAAGCCGAGGTCGAGGCTGAAGAGATCACGGCGGGTGCCGAGATGCTGTCCGACGATCGCTTCCAGGAATTGCGCGACGCCGAGCAGAATCTGCTGACGGTGACAGATGGTGGCTTCGGCAAGCGGTCTTCCGCCTACGAATACCGCGTCACCGGGCGTGGCGGTCAGGGCATCACCAATATCACCCTGGCCCCCCGTAACGGCACCGCGGTGGTCGCGACCTTCCCGGTGCAGCCGGGCGACGACCTCATGCTGGTGACGAATGCGGCCCGCCTCATCCGCGTGCCAGGCGATCAGGTGCGTGTCACCGGCCGTCAGGCCATGGGCGTCACCCTGGTGCGCCTGGGCGAGGGTGAGACGGTGACGAGCGTCTTCCCGGTGATGGAGGAGCCGACCGAACCGGAAGCGGCGGACGAAATATCCTCGGAGGCCATGCTGGATAGCATCGCGCCAGAGGACGATTCGACGCCCGACGGGACGCCGGCCTGATATGGCGGGCCATGAAAAGATCGGTGTCTATCCTGGGACCTTCGATCCGATCACCAATGGCCATCTGGATATCATTACCCGCGGCGCCAAGCTGGTCGATCGGCTGGTCATCGGCGTCGCGGTCAATTCCGGCAAAGGGCCGCTGATGGCGCTGGATGCGCGCGTGGCTTTAACCCGCGCCGTCCTGGCCGCAAGCCTGCCGGATAGAGGGACGATCATCGATGTGCGTCCCTTTTCCAACCTTCTCGTGCAATTCGCCCGCGACGTTGGCGCAAGCGTGATCATCCGCGGCTTGCGCGCGGTCTCGGATTTTGATTTCGAGTTCCAACTTGCCGGCATGAATTACCGTCTGGACTGTGAGATCGAGACCGTTTTCCTGATGGCGAGTGAAAAGCACCAATTCATCTCCTCCCGTTTCGTCAAGGAAATCGCCCTGCTGGGCGGAGATGTGTCGAGCTTTGTGCCTCCGCTGACGGAGGCAGAGCTCCTGGCTTGGGCCAAGAAGCAGAGAGAGCCATGATCTTCAACCGAAGAGAGGCGATGCAGGTCGCCCTCGGCACCACTATGATTGGATTTGGTATGAGTGAAGCACAGGCAGCATCCGACACGCTCGACATGCAGCTGAAATACGGCACCGTGGTCATCAAGCTGCGGCCGGATATCGCGCCGGCAGCGACCGCACGGCTGCTGAAGCTGTCGAGCGAGGGGTTCTACGACAACACCCCCTTCCACCGCGTTATCCCGGGCTTCATGGCCCAGGGCGGCGATCCGACCGGCACCGGCACCGGCGGCAGCAGCCTGCCCGACCTGCCCGCGGAATTCACCAATGACGCGAAGTTCCTGACCGGTACGGTCGGCATGGCGCGCACGGCGAACCCGAACAGCGGCAACAGCCAGTTCTTCATCTGCCTGGCGCCCACGCCCTGGCTGGACGGCCAGTACACCATCGTCGGTCAGGTCGTGAGCGGCATGGAATTCGTGAACGACATCAAGAAGGGCGTCGGCCAAAGCGGCAGCGTGACCGACCCCGACCGCATCATCCACATGACGGTCGCGCCGTAATTTTTTGCGCTTTTGCTTGGTTCGGAAAACGCCCTGCGTCCAGCGCGGGGCGTTTTTTCGTATCCGGCGCTTGACGCGGCGGCCCATCTGCCGTTCAACCCACCCATCCTAAGTCGAGCCCGTAGCTCAGCCGGTAGAGCACGTGACTTTTAATCATGGGGTCGTGGGTTCGAGTCCCACCGGGCTCACCATGGATCGACCCGAGACAGTGTTTCGGCAAGCACGGATCGCAAGAAAATCCGGCGCCAGTTCAGCGAAACCTCCCCATCCTTGCCTGTCTGCACAGATCACATCGAGGGAGGTTCAGAAGACTTGGCTTATGCGGAGGGCCGCTCGACCGGCAGCGGCCAAATCAAGGTAAGCCAAGGGTGCCGTTCCTGCATGTTGAACATCATGGCGTTCATCTGCTCGACCGATTTACGTGCCGTCTGAATCATGGACGTGCCATGGACGCGATATTCCGCCAAGGGCTGGCTCAGGGCCTGTTCACCCCGCATTCCATGCTCGGCGAAGCGGCACCATAGATCGAAATCCTCCCAGCCGCCCACGATATGATCATAGCCCCCAACCTGCATCCAGGCGGCCCGCGAAATGAGGGCCATGGCATCGATATAATTGGCGTTTGCCAATCGCACGGGATCGTACTGATCCACGCCCATCAGGTCGGACTGCTGCCCGAACTGCTGGATGACGGGATAAACGTAAATCGCGCCGCTCTTTTCAGCGACGGCCAGGCATTCGCGGGCACAATGCGGCATCAAACGATTATCGGCATCCAGCGGAAACACCCATGGCGTATCGGCCAATGAGAAAGCCGCGTTGCGGGTGAAGGCCAGGCCGGAATTCGCATCGTTCTGTGCGACGATCAAGCGACTGAAGCGGTCCTTGTTTGTCTTCGCCCAATCGATCGCGACGGCGAGAGAATCGTCCGTTGAACAATCATCGACAATGATCAAGTCGACCAAGCCGATATCCTGCCGCGCGGCACTCTCAAGCGCTTCGGTCACAACCGACGCGTAATTGTAAAGCGGGACGATGACGGTCACCTTTGCCACGCCAAGCCTGTCCGACGTGAAGATGATCCTATGCGCAGGCACGAAAGGCTGGGTGCGCGGCTGCGCCGCCAGGGACGCCTTGCGCAGGATGTCACGCTCGAATGCCGCGGCCCCGCTATGGCCGCCGCCCGCGATCTCCAGAAGCAGCGACACCTCCTGCAAGCGGCGCTCCGGCCCGAATGTCCAAAGAACATCCCGGTAGGCTGCCGCCGCCATGTCGCGGCGCCGGTCCGCATCGTTCAAGAGCAGATCAAGATATTTAGACCAATGCTCAGGCTTGCTGGCGAGGAACCCGGTCTCACCGTCGCGCATCGCGCGCCGGAACGGTCCGGTCGCTGAAGCGATCGTCGGCACGCCGACAAGCGCAGCCTCGAAGAATTTCAGTTCGCTCTTGGCCTCGCAGAAGGGATTGCCGATCTCGAGTGGCGCCATATTGACGTCGAAACGCGCGACTTCCTCCGGCAGGCGGGTCAATGGCACAAGCTGGCGCCACTCGAACTGAGCCTCCAATCCGTCCAAAGCCGGAAATTCCTCGATATCCAGCAGCGGCACATCGCCCTTCCTGAACAGGACCAGTCTGACCCGAGGATTGGCGCGCATGGCCTGAGCGATGGCATCGACGCACAAAGAAAAATCACGCTGATGGGTCCGCGAACCACCAGCATAGCCGATGCGCAGAAGGTCGTCGCGCGCCTGTTCCCAAGCGCGCGCCGCCAGACGCGAGGCGAGAAGCGTTTCATGGTCAAACCCGTTCAACAGCAATCGCGCGGGCTTCCAGGCCAAACGCATGTGATGGACGAGTTCGTCGCTGCTCGCCGTACACAAGTCGGCGGTCAGCATCGTCTGTCGGATGCGCTGGAAATGCGAAGCGACTTGCTCCTCGGTCAGGTATTGAGACCGAATTCCGTCGATAATCTTGTTCGACGCCAGGCTTGGATCGATCATCAGATCATCGACGTCGAAGATCACCCGGCCGCCATTCATGCGAATGGCATCGAATGCCGCCGCGATATCGTCGCTCCAGGGTGTGCGCCACAGGATCAGCACATCCGCCCGCGCGATGACGGCCAGGGACTGACCCAGCTCGGCCGTCGCCAGCACGGAAACCTCCATACCGATCTGACGCAGAGCCGTCGCCGGTCGCTCGACCCGATAAAGATGCCCGGGCGTATCGGCCTCACCCGAAACATAGACGACGCGCTTGGCCAGGGCCTGGTTCACCCCGTCACGGCGCGGAAGGGCCGCGACAGGCTGGCTTGGCGCAGCGAGGGCAGCCGTCGGCGCGGGGAGCGTCGCCGCCGGAGCACGGATCTCGGCCATAATGGCCCGCCTTTGCGCCAGGCGGCGACCGAGACGAAGGGTCAGTGTCCACCAGACAAGCTTCACGCTGCCGCGCAGCCCGCGCCGCAGACCGGAGGGCATCGCCTGCCCCATGCGCCGGATCGGCATGGTCGCGCGCCAGGTCGTGGAATGGGCGATCTGATGATAGTCATGCGTCACACGGCCCAGTTCCGCGCTGAGCGCCGCGATCTCGACTTGCGCGGCGACCACGCTCTCCGCCGAATGGTCAGCGGTCACGCTGACTACCGCCGTTTTACGCTTATTCGCCTGGTCGAGTTCCTGACGCGCGCGATCTGCCCGATAGGCCGCCTGAGCGCGCATCGCTTCGGCTGCCTTCAGGCGCCGTTCCGCCTCTGTCGCTCGCTTCGACCATTCCGCTGCCTTGGCCGCCAGGTCTTCGGCCGAGGCCGCCCGTTCCAGGGCCTGCGCCTCTTGGCTAAGGGCTTCGGCCAGGGCCTGCCTTCCCTGTTCCGCCTCCACCACAGCCGTTTCAGCGGCCAAACTGGCCGCACGAGCGGCTTGTTCGGCCGTCGCAATCGCGGTCTGCGCTGTCTGTGCTGCTGACGCGATTGCTGTCTCGGCGTTCTGCTCGGCCGCAGCGATGGCAAGATGGGCATTGTGCTCGGCCGTAGCGGCGCGTTGCCCAAGGTCGCGCGCGATGGTGTTTTCACGGTGTTCGGCGAACCAGCGCTCACCCAGCCAGGCAAAGCGCTGCCGGATCCGGCTGATCGCGCTCGGTTCCCTGATCGCCAGAAGGGCCTGCACGTCCGGTGGCAATTGGCGGCCGACCCCCACCACGCCAAGGCCGTGGCCATGGGTGAATTCAAAGACCGGGTAGCGTTCGCGCAATTCGCTCATCAGACGCCAGACGCCGAAATCGCGTTCCAGGACATTGGTGTCATGGAACAGAACTACAGCCCGGTCAGAGAGCTTCGGCAGCCAGGACTCGAAATCATGCTTCACCGCATCATAGGTGTGCAGACCATCGATATGCAGAAGATCGATAGACCCATCAGCGAATGAATTTATTGCATCATCAAATTTACAACGCAGCAACGACGAGAATGACACATAGTTTTTTTCGTTGAAGTCACGAATGCTGGCAAAAACCGCCTCATCATACAGGCCGGCATGCTCGTCTCCGACCCAGGTATCGACCGCCCAGCACCGCGTCGGCAGTCTGGCCTGCACAACGGCATGACAGAAGGCCGCATAGGAAACGCCGGTATGCGTTCCCAACTCGACAAGCATATCCGGCTGGACCGCCTGCACGATCCAATGCGCAAACGGCACATGACGCCACCAGGCACTCACTTCACCAAGGCGACCAGCCTGCCAGAACAGCGGATCAAGCGACGGGTCGACCAAGGCGTTGATCGAGGTGGAGAACATAGAATTATCGGTCAAAATATCGGCCACCAGGTTAGCTCTGCTGCGGTAAATAGACGGCGATCATCGTCCATATCTCATCCTTAAACGACCCAGCTCTTTTGAGGCGGCCGCAGGGAGAGGTGCGTTTCGGTCCAGCCAAAGTCAAGATTGGGATTATGGAAGGGATCACGCATCAAATCCTCGTGCCATCGACCGTTCATGACGGCCAATTCACGCGCCAGCCTTGCGATTTTCTCCGGCGTGTCTTCCGCACCACGTGAGACTGATTCGAGGTGGTACAAGGCCGCAAACGGCGTCCAGACGACACGATATCCGTGGTCGTTGAGCCGCAGACAGTAATCGATATCGTTGAAAGCGACGGTCAGACCTTCATCTAGGCCACCGACGTCCAAAAACACGGACCGGCGCGTCGCCAAACAAGCCCCCGTGACGGCAAGCACCGTGCGCGTCAAAGCCAATTCCCCTTGGGGGCCAGGATCGCTGGCCGCCGAAAGGCGCAGCTGATGGGTCAGCATATCGCCCCGGCCCAGAAGGACGCCGGCATGCTGAATGCGTCCGTCGGCGTAATGCAATTTGGCACCGACCGCGCCCACACCCATGCGCAGCGCCTGCGATACCATCTCATCCAGCCAATCCGCGTGCATGACCTCGGTATCATTGTTCAGGAGCAGCAATATCTCTCCGCGCGCCTGCCGCGCTGCCTCATTGTTAAGCGCCGGATAGTTGAAGGGACCCGGATGGCTGATAATCCGCACGCGCGGATCGGCCGCCAGGCGCCTCAACAGCACCACAGCCGCCTTATTGGTCGTTCCGTTATCAACGATCAGAATCTCGACATTCTGATATCCTGTCTTGTCAAGAATCCCTCTGACGCAATTATCGAGATATGTCAGGCTATCCCGCGTCGGAATAATGATGGAAACCAGGGGCGGATCGCTTGGCAGTTCCCGTGTCACGCGACACCAGGCCGGTGCCAGCGGCGCGGGCTCAACCTTGACCGCGGCACCCGCCTCCCGCTCGGCATAGCCTTGGATAATCGCCCGGGCGGTTGCCGGATCCCAATCCGGCTGGGCGCCAGCCTTGTCGAGAAGATGGCACAGTATACCTGGAACATGCACAAACTGGCCGGACGGCGTCACCGTCATGGCCTTCAGCGCAAGGTCATGCAAAGCAACGCTGGAATAAGCGATACCCGTAAGAAGATCTGGAAATTGACCCAGCAAATCTTGGCGATAGGCGACGGGCAGTCCCAAGGCATCGCGTCCAAACATCAAATCGGGATCGAAGGCCGTCTTAAAACGAGGACTATGATATTCTCGCGTCAGGCCGCTAATTTGATCCTGATCGCCAAAAAAGACCTGCCCCTCCGGCTCCTTCACGATTGAACATGCAAATTCATAAAGCGCCCGCTCATCCAGAATGGCACCAGGCGGCAGCGGAATGACGAAATCACCGCCAATGTCCGGCCCGGCGCAAACCGCATTGAAGAAGGCACTTCTGCACCCAGCTGGCTCGATACCCGGACCGGGCTGCCAGTTGCACTGACCGTCTTCAAGATCGACCGGGGCCCAGATCTCCGGAACGGCGATTTTCCAGTTCGGATAGACCGACTGCCGTGCGGCATCCAGGGTCGGCTGCCAGAGGTCGCGCGGGTCATCGGCACGCGCGAGCGGAACCAGAAGGAAGGATGGCGCATCGGGCAAGTGCGATATGTGATGGGCGATCGCGATCCGGTCATTGTCGTTCAACCGGTGGTGGGCCGGCAGCCAAGTGCCATAGCTAAATTTATGTATCGGCATGGGGACGCCTAATATTCTTTCAGAAAATCAGCTGGCTAGCAATGATGAGGCTTGTTGAACGGGCCCGCATCCGAATTTTGCCCTTGATCGGCAACCTTGCCAAGTAAGGTCTGCGCAAGGGATGCTGCTGATCCATGCGCTTGGCCAGTTCCTGCGAGGACGCTATCCAAAATTCCGAAATTGCAGTCAAACGTAACGAAGCAAGATTTATCTTCTTGATATCATTTTACCTAGCTTTGCGGAGGAAACGCCATCTTGGCTCGCGATACGGCCCCCGACACTCCTATCCACCCCCTTGACCTTGCGACCCCAGATGCAGACGGGCAAGGCCATGCGACACGCTGGTACAGCTTGCTAACGGGGCTCTCCATTGCTTTGGCATGCATCGTCATTCTTGCCCATGCCTATCTGCTGCCTGCCGGTCGGTGGCATGCCGATGAATACGCGATAAGCGTCCAAACGGCACGCGACGGCTTCCCAGGCCTAGTCGGCCGCATCATGAGCTGGAGTCCGCGACCGATCGCGGAATTGATTTCCTATGTCTATTTTCGCGTATCGAATACATTCGAACGCCCTTTAATCACGCCCTTTCTTGCTTGCCTTTGGTTGATCTCGCTCGCAGGCATTGCCCTTTCTGCCTGGATAGCCCGCGACCGACGGCCGGCGGGATTGGCATTGCTTTGGTTTGCCCTGGCCCTACTGGTGGCAAAGCCTGGCGAAATGTTCTTTTGGCCGATGGCCACCGCGGCTTATCTTCCTTGCTGGGCTGCCCTTGCCGCGGCAACGATTTTGCAGCGTGGCACAAATCGTCTGTCTCAGGTTGCGCTGTCGATTGCTCTGCTCGTGGCAGCCTTCTGCTCCGAAGTCGGCGCCGTCACGGTTCTTGCCTATATCGGCCTCCTCCTGGCCTTTCGCATCCTGCGCGGAAAATTCTTCCAAGGGGCCGCCCCTCTCATTCTTCCAGCCCTCGGCGCGGTCAGCGTATGCTTGATTGTGCTGACCCATCGCGTTCAGGCTGATCATGAGATCATGGATCCAAGCTCGGGCCTGGCTGGCCATTGGGCACCGAGCGTTATCGCTGCATTTCCCGGCTTTTTTAGTCAGATATACTCGATTGCAGGCATTCCTGCTCTGATTGCCCTGGCCGTCAAGCTCGCCTTGCTCGTTTCACTCCCACCCGTTGTCAGGCCCAATAGGGCGCAAAGCGATGACACCTGGGAGGGATTGATCTGGGTGTTCGCCCTGGTCTTCGGGGCTTTCGTCTCAATCGCTCTCGCCTATCATCAGTTCGGCACGCTGTGCTGCGAACGTCACGATACCTTGCGCGCGGACATGGTTTTCCTCGCCATCGCAGCAGCCTCCTGTTTGTTTGGAGCCGCATTTTGGCTGCCGCGAAAGATTGTTCTCATCATCGCCATCGTCGTGTTGATGGCCTTCCGAGCGGGACCGCTTGTTTCCGATTGGCATGCCAGGAGTGACATCATTGCGGTTCGCCATGCGAACTGGCGCTCTGGCTTGGGCCAAGGCTCCACCATGACGTTGCAAGTGGGATCGCCGGGGCAGATCATCGCCTCCGATGCCCTTCCGACAGGACAATTTCAAAGCCGATCCAACGTCAGCCCGGGGAGCATACCCTGGTACGCTTGGGGTATAATGACGCGTTTTGGTAAGACAAATTTAACAATCGCTCCGGCGCCTCAGTAACGTCGCGCAAAGGCGCGGGCCGAGTAATGCCTCGCCCGGAAGCTGTCCTGTCGGGTAACACCACGCGGCGGGACAACTTCCGGGCTTTACATCAAAAATCTAGCCCGCCGGATCGCTCCAGCTTTGCCTTATCAAATAAAGCGGCCGACTTTTCGTTTCCTCGTAGATACGCCCGACATATTCGCCGATCACACCAAGCGCCATCAGCTGTATGCCGCCCAGAAACAGGACTGCCACCATGATCGAAGGATAGCCGCTGACCTGATTGCCGAAGAAGATCGTGCGGACGATCAAAAAGCTGCCGTAGAGCATCGAGAGGAAAGCGGTAATCAACCCCAGATAGGAAGCCAGCCGCAGCGGCACCTGACTGAAGGACGTGATCCCCTCCAGCGCGAAATTCCACAACCGCCAATAATTCCAGCTCGTGCGCCCGGCATGGCGGCCGGCACGGCGATAGGTGACTGTCGCCGTGCGAAAGCCGACCCAGACGAACATGCCCTTCATGAAGCGCCGCCGTTCCGGCATCTGACGCAGCGCTTCGAGTGCCGGGCGGGACAGCAGCCGAAAATCGCCCGTATCGCGCGGAATTTCGATATCGCTCAACCCATTGATGATACGATAGAAAAGATGGGCGGTGCTGCGCTTGACCCAGCTCTCTCCGTCCCGCGCCTCGCGCACGGCATTGACCACCTCATAGCCTTCCCGCCACTTCGCGATCAGCGCGGGTATCAGTTCCGGGGGATCCTGCAGATCGGCATCGATCGGAATCGTCACCGAACCACGCGCCTGGTCCAGCCCCGCCGTCATGGCCGCTTCCTTGCCGAAATTCCGTGACAGATCGAAGACGCGCACCCGCGGGTCCATCTGCTGCATCGCGATCAGCTTGGCGAGGGTGCTGTCCTTGCTGCCATCATTCACGCAGACCATTTCCCAGGACAGGCCTTGGCCGTCCAGGACGTCGCGCATCCGCTCATAAAGAAGCGCGAGATTGTCTTCCTCGTTATGGCAAGGCACGACAATCGAGACGAGTGGTGATTCTGCATCGTCGGGATTTTCAAGAGACACATGACGCTCCGTAACGGCAACCGATGATCGAACCAAACAATTTGAGATCGCCGTATAATCTACCCAAGGCCTGACCGATCCCCACCACCCGAACGAAAGGTAGCAGCCAAGCGACCAGCGCTGCCATCCGGCGCGGCTAACCGTTCCGGCGATGAGACCGATTGTAACGGTATTATGCTTGCCCCTCCCCCGCTTGCCAATGCCTTTGCCGAAGCGCATCGGCTCTGGCGGAGGCTTGCCGACGGATGCGATCCATACAGGCGATAGCATTTGCCTGGAGGCCGGGTATCGGCGCAAAGCTTGCGCATAAGGGATGATAAGCACCGGGAGAGACCCATGACGCTGAAACCTTCTGCCATTTGCCTCGCGGCCCTGCTCGGCTTGGCGGGATGCACGATCGGGTCCGGGCCGCCCTACCGGGTGCAGACGCAGAGCGCCAGCGGCATCACCATTCTGACCGATCCGGCGCTGCGCAACCTCAGCCAGGTGCAGCAGGTCGCGCGATCGCACTGCGCGTCCTTCGGCAAACAGGCGGTTCAGGCGAGGGTCAGCAACAATCTTCGGGGCGGCCGGGCTGCGGTCTATTTCGCCTGTCGTTGAGCGGTAATCCCGGCAGGTCCGCGCTGACGCCTCATCCCTGGCGCCGCCGCGATAGCTGTTGCGCGGCCCTGCAATCTATGCAAGCCTCCATAAAAATCCGGGCAAACTGGAATAAGAATAGTGAACGAGGCTGTCACAGAAGCCGTCTTGGAAACCTCGGGGCTGACGAAGCGTTTCAGCGGCTTTACGGCTGTTGATAACGTCTCCCTGTCGGTCAAGGCGGGCTCCATCCATGCCCTGATCGGCCCCAACGGTGCCGGCAAAACCACCTGCTTCAACTTGCTGACCAAGTTCCTGCAGCCCAGCGCCGGCAAGATCACGTATCGCGGTGATGACATCACACATTTGAAACCGGCGGATGTCGCGCGTCGTGGCATGGTGCGCAGCTTTCAGATCTCCGCCGTTTTCGGTCATATGACGGCGCTGGAAAACGTCCGCATCGCCTTGCAGCGGGAACGCGGCGCCAGTTTTGATTTCTGGCGGTCCGACCGGCGGCTGCAACGGTTCAATGATCGCGCCCGGGCATTGCTGGAGGATGTCGGCCTTGGTCCCTTCGCAGACACCATGGCGGCCGAACTCTCCTACGGCCGCAAACGCGCGCTGGAGATTGCGACCACGTTAGCGCTTGACCCGCCATTGCTGCTGCTGGACGAACCGACGGCGGGGATGACAGAGCAAGACGTCGCGCGCATCGTCGATCTGATCAAGCGGCTGCGCCAAGGTCGCACGATCCTGATGGTGGAGCATAACCTCTCTGTCGTCGCCGGCCTGTCGGACCGCATCACCGTGCTGACAAGGGGGCGCGTGCTGGCGGAGGGCAATTACGAAACCGTTTCACGCGATCCTGCCGTCATCACCGCCTATCTCGGTAGCGATCATGCTTGAAGTCTCCGGCCTCAACGCCTGGTATGATGAAAGCCATGTCCTGCACGGCATGGACTTTACCGTGCGCGAAGGCGAGGTCGTGACCCTGCTGGGCCGCAACGGCGCCGGCAAATCGACGACGCTCAAATCCATCATGGGGCTGGTGCCCAAACGCCAGGGCAGCGTCCGCTTTCGCGGACAGGAATTGATCGCGGCGAGGCCCGATACCATCGGGCGCCAAGGTATCGGCTTCTGCCCGGAGGAGCGCGGCATTTTCGCCTCCCTCAGCGTGCATGAGAATCTGCTGCTGCCGCCGGTCGTCGCCCCCGGCGGGCTGACGATCGCTGAAATCCATACCCTGTTTCCCAATCTGCAGGAACGCGCGCGCAGTCCCGGCACCAAACTCTCGGGCGGCGAGCAGCAGATGCTGGCCATCGCCCGCATTCTGCGCACGGGCGCGAAGCTGCTGCTTCTGGACGAGCCGACCGAGGGCCTCGCGCCGGTGATCGTGCAGCAGATCGGCAATATGATCGCCGAAATCAAGCGACGCGGCTTTACCATTCTGTTGGTCGAGCAGAATTTCCGCTTCGTCGCCAAGCTCGCCGACCGCCATTACCTCGTCGAGCAAGGTAAGATTATCGATATGATTCCTGCCCATGCACTGGCATCGCGCATGGACGATCTGCACAACCGGCTTGGGGTCTAATAAGACTCCACAAAAAGAAACGGGGAGACGGTCACAATGACCATGACACGGCGTACAGTGATTGGCGGCGCCCTTACAATGGGAGCGATGACGGCTCTACCCCACGCCAGAGCGCGGGCGGCCGGCAACAAGCAGCTCACCATCGGTGTCTGCAGCGATTTTTCCGGCACCTATAGCGATGTCGGCGGCAAAACCTCCGTCGCCTGCGTGCATCAGGCGATCGAGGATTGGGGTGCCGCCGCCAAAGGCTACGACATCAAGGTCATCCAGGGCGATCATCAGAACAAGCCCGATATCGGCGCGGGCCTCGCCCGGCAATGGTTCGACAATGGCGTCGATATGCTGATCGACGTGCCGAACTCGGCTGTCGGCCTCGCTATTGCCGCTGTCGCCGGCGAGAAGAACAAGACCTATATCAATACGAATTCCGCGACCTCTCTGCTCACCGGCAAAAAGTGCAATGCCAGCACAATCCACTGGAGCTACGACACTTATATGCTGTCGCACTCCACGGGCGGCGCCATGGTGGCGCAGGGCGGAAAAAGCTGGTTCTTCATCACGGCCAATTACGCCTTCGGCCAGTTGCTGCGCGACCAGACCTCGGCCGTCATCAAAGCGGCCGGCGGCAAGGTCGTCGGCGACGTCGACTATCCTTTTCCGCAGACCACGGATTTCTCGTCCTTTCTGTTACAGGCGCAATCTTCCGGCGCGCAGGTGCTGGGCCTCGCCAATGCCGGCAAGGATACGGTCAATTCCATCAAGCAGGCGCATCAGTTCGGCATTACGCAAAGCGGCATGAAGATCGCCGGCCTGCTGATCTACCTGAACGACATCCACGGCATCGGGCTGGAGATTGCGCAGGGCCTGGTGCTGACCGAAAGCTTCTACTGGAACATGAATGACCGCACGCGCGCCTTCACCAAGCGGGTGCTGCCCAAGACACCCAACAACTACCCGTCCATGGCGCAGGCCGGCTGCTACAGCGGCACCACGCATTTCCTGAAGGCCGTCGATGCCATGGGTGTCGATCAGGCCGGCAATGGCCCGGCCGTGGTCGCACAGATGAAAAAGATGCCGACGGATGATGACGCCTTCGGCCAATGCAGCATCCGCGAGGACGGGCGCTTTATGTGCGCCTCCTACCTGTTCCGCGTGAAGAAGCCCGGCGAAAGCGCCATTCCTTGGGATTATTACGATCTTCTGCATAAGACATCGGCCGAGGACACCTTCGCGCCGCTGGCGACCGAGGGCTGTCCGCTGGTCAAGGCCTGACCCGAGATGGTGATGGTCTTCGGCAAGCCGCTGCCGCTTCTGTTCGGGCAGCTGCTGCTCGGCCTCATCAACGGTTCCTTCTACGCGATCCTGTCGATGGGGCTGGCCATCATCTTCGGCCTGTTGCGCATCATCAACTTCGCCCATGGCGCCATGTTCATGGTCGGCGCCTTCGTCACCTGGGGGCTGCTGACCTATCTCGGCATCGGCTTCTGGGGGGCCATCATCTGCGCGCCACTGCTGGTCGGGTTGCTGGGTCTGGTGCTGGAGCGGGTCCTTATCCGGCCGATCTACAAGCTGGATATTCTCTACGGCCTGCTGCTGACCTTCGGCCTGGCCCAGGTGCTACAGGGATTGGCCACGAATTTCTTCGGCGTCTCCGGCGTCAGCTATGATCCGCCGGCCGCCTTCGCCCGCGTCGTCAATCTCGGCTTCATGTATATGCCGCTCTATCGCGGTTTCGTCGTCTTCGCGGCCATCATCGTCTGCGGCGGGACCTGGTTTGTGGTCGAGAAGACCAGGCTCGGCGCGCTACTGCGGGCCGCGACTGAAAACCCGGCCCTCGTCCAATCCTTCGGCGTCAATGTGCCGCGCCTGCTGGCACTCACCTTCGGCGGCGGGGTAGCGCTGGCGGGGCTCGCCGGCGTGCTCGCCGCCCCGCTTTATGCCGTCAATCCCGGCATGGGATCGGACCTGATCGATACCGTCTTCGCGGTCGTCGTCATCGGCGGCATGGGGTCCATCGGGGGCGCCATCCTGACCGGCTTCGGCCTCGGCATCATCGAAGGCTTTACCGATGTCTTCTACCCGCCCGGCTCGGCCGTCGTCGTCTTCGTCGTCATGGCGATCGTACTTCTGGCGCGGCCCGCGGGCCTTTTCGGCAAGGCCGCCTGAATGTTCGGTTTCTCCCGCGCGCAACTGATCAGCCTCGTGATCCTCATCGCCGTGGTGATCGCGGCCCCGTTTTTCGTTTATCCGATCGTGGCCATGCAGGTGATGTGCTACGCGCTGTTTGCGCTCGGTACCAATCTGCTGATGGGATCGGTCGGGCTGCTCTCGCTCGGCCAGGCCGCCTATTTCGGTCTCGGCGGCTATACCGCCGGCTATCTGGTGCAAAGCCTGGGCCTGACGCCCGAAATCGGCATCGTCGCCGGCGGCCTCGCGGGCGGGTTGCTCGGCGCGGTCTTCGGCTGGCTGGCCATTCGCCGGCAGGACATCTATTTCGCGATGATCACCCTGGCGCTGGCGCAGATCGTCTATTTCGGCGCCGTGCAGCTGACGGGCTTTACGGGGGGTGAGAACGGCATTCAGGGCATCCCGCGCTCGGCCTTGTTCGGTCTGTTTCCCCTTGCCAACGACCACGCAATCTATGCGCTGGTCGCCGTCGTCTTCCTCATCGGCGTCGTTTTCGTCCATCGCGTCATTCACTCCCCCTTCGGGCAGGTGGTGCGCGCCGTGCGCGATAATGAGCCGCGCATGGTCTCGCTCGGCTATCGGCCGGCGAGCTATAAGCGCATCATGTTCATTCTGGCGGCGGTGTTGGCGGGTATCGCCGGCGGGCTCAAGGCCATGGTCATGGGCATCCAGACACTCTCCGATGTCGGTATCGCCACCTCGGGCCTTGTCGTCCTCATGGTGCTGCTGGGCGGAATTGGCACCATTTTCGGGCCGATCGTCGGCGCGCTCATCGTCATCGCCATGCAGTACTATCTAGCCCCTTTTGGTGCCTGGGTGATCGTCATCCAAGGTGGCATTTTCGTGATCTGTGTTCTGGTATTCCGCCGCGGCATTGTGGGGGAGCTCGCCTATCGGCTCAAATCACCGCTCTGAGGAAAAGCATCTCGGGAGGGATAGACCATGGCCGCCATCGCATTGCCCAGGCTGATCCGCATCGGCGGCGGCACCATCAAGGAAGCGGGGGCGCTGCTGACGCAGCTTGGCCTCAGCCGTCCGCTGATCGTGACCGATCCTTTCCTCGCGCAAAGCGGCGGGCTGGAGAGGCTGACCGCGATCCTGGCGGCCGAGGGCATTAACGCCCGCGCCTTCACCGAAGTCGTGCCGGACCCGACGGTCGCCTCCGTCAACGCTGCCGTCGATATGATCGGCAAAAGCGGGTTCGACTGCGTCATCGGCTTCGGCGGCGGCAGCCCGATCGATACCGCCAAGGCGGCCGCCGTCCTCAGCCAGCGCGGCGGATCGATGCAGGCGCTGAAAACGCCGCATCAGGAAGACAGGCCCGGCCTGCCGATCATCGCCATCCCGACCACGGCCGGCACGGGATCGGAAGGCACGCGCTTCACCATCATCACGGATGAGGTCCAGGGCGAGAAAATGCTCTGCGCTGGCCTCGCTTATCTGCCCATCGCCGCCATCGTCGATTTCGAACTGACCATGAGCAAGCCGAAGCGGCTGACGGCCGATACCGGCATCGATGCTTTGACCCATGCGATCGAGGCCTTTGTCTCGCGCCGTGCCAATCCGTTTTCGGACGGCATGGCGCTCCTCGCCATGCGCGCCATCTGGCCCAATATCCGCGCCGCCTATGATCAGCCGGACAACCGCGCAGCGCGCGAGGCGATGATGCTGGGCTCGCATCAGGCCGGCATCGCCTTCTCGAACGCCTCCGTCGCGCTGGTCCATGGCATGAGCCGGCCGATCGGCGCGCATTTCCATGTCGCCCACGGCCTCTCCAACGCCATGCTGTTGCCGGTCATCACGCGCTGGTCCGCGTCCGGCGCCATGACGCGCTACACGACCTGTGCGCGCGTCATGGGGATCGCCGCCGAAAACGAGAGTGAGGAGACAGCCGTCGCTAAGCTGACCGAGGCGCTCAGCGCGCTGAACCGAGACCTCGCCGTGCCGACGCCGAAAAGCTATGGCATCGACGCGGATCGCTGGACGCAGCTTTTGCCGCTGATGGCGGAACAGGCCCTTGCCTCGGGCTCACCGGGCAATAACCCGCGCGTGCCGGAAGCCGCAACGATCGAGGATCTGTATCGCGAGGTTTGGGATGCGGCGTGAGTCCTCAGGCTGAAATGGTGCGGATCGGCTTACCGTCGAGGAAGGCGAGCGCATTCTCGACGCTCTGCGGATAAAAATCGGCCCATGTCTCGGCCACGCCATAGCCAATATGGGGCGTCAGCACCGTATTGGGCATCGTCCGCCAGGGGTCGGTTTTGCCCAAGGGCTCATCCGTAAAGACATCGAGACCGGCACGAATCCGGCCCTCGCGCAAAGCCGCTTGCAGCGCGGACTGATCGACCAGGCCAGCGCGGGAGGTATTGATGAGGATCGCGCGGGGCTTCATGCGCGCCAGATCATCCGAGCCCAGGATTCCGCGCGTGCGGTCGGACAAGACCAGATGCAGGCTGACGGCATCCGATTCCGCCAGCAAATCATCCTTCGTCGCATAGTCAAAGCCCGCCTGGCTGGCGGCAATGGGGGTGAGGTTCTGGCTCCAGGCCAGAACCTTCATGCCGAGTGCCTGACCGTAGCCTGCCATCATCCGGCCCAGACGCCCGAGCCCGATGATGCCCAGCGTCTTGCCGGCCAACGTCTCGCCCACCGGCACGCCGTGCTGAAAACCGCCGGCGCGGATTGTGGCGTCACCCACGGGGATGCCACGGGCGCAGGCGATCAGAAGGCCAAGGGCGAGTTCGGCGGTCGCCGATCCGCTATTCCCACGGGTTTCTGTATTGCTGACAGTGATGCCCCGCGCCTTGCAGGCCGCGAGATCGAGCGAAGCATTGCGGCTGCCGGTCATGCCGATCAGGCGCAGCTTGGGCAGGCGAGCGATGAGGGAAGCCGGAAAGGGCGTCCGTTCCCGCATCGTCAGCACGATCTCGAAATCGGCGAGCGCGGCAGCAGCCTCGTCCTCGCCGCTGAACGCATCGGCAAAGAAGGAAATCTCGGCCCGCGCCTTGAGGGGCGACCAATCCGCGCTCTCCTCCGCGATGCCCTGCCAATCATCGAGCACTGCAACCTTGGTCATGATCGTTTTCTCCCTCTGCCTTGCGGCTTATTGGTATCAGGCCGTCTGTGGCACCAGCCGCAGCACGGCCTCCAGCAATCCGGGAAACCGTTCGGAGAGTTCCGGTCGCAGTGAGACGCTACAGCGCGTGCCGTCTCGCCGGCTGGCGATAACCCCCGCATTCCGCAGCACTTTCATGTGGTGGCTGAGCGTCGAGGGCGCAACATTGACCATGAAGGCGTTCCAGGCCGTCTCCTCCCCGGGGGCGATCGACTGCACAATGGCGAGACGCACCGGGTCGCTCAGCGCATGCAGCACTTCGGCTAGGGTGATCGCGTCAATCTCGGGGTGGAAGTAGGGCTCTTGCGCCATGATACGACCTTGTATATTCGATGTTCGTCGAACACGAAACATCTGCGCGACCGCTTTCGCCGCTTTTTTTGGGTTTGCGGCGTGCCTTGCCGGGGCCTTCGGGCCCGTGGAAGTACCGGGGCTGTTCAGCCCGTAGAAGGAAAAGCCATCCATGCCCACTCTTTTCGACCCCATCCGCGTCGGCAGCCTGGACCTGCCCAACCGTATCATCATGGCGCCGCTGACCCGCGCCCGCGCGACGGAAGACCGCGTGCCGACCGATCTGATGCGCGCGTATTACGTGCAGCGCGCCTCGGCCGGCCTCATCATCACCGAAGCGACCAATATCAACCCGAAAAGCGTCGGCTATGAGCGGACGCCGGGCCTTTGGTCGGCTGAGCAGGTCACTGGCTGGAAGATGATCACGGATGCCGTGCATGAAGCCGGCGGCCGTATCGTCGCCCAGCTTTGGCATTGCGGCCGTATCTCAGACCCGGTTCTCCTCGGTGGCGATCTGCCGGTCGCGCCCAGCGCCATCGCGGCGGTCGGCCATGTCAGCCTGCTGCGCCCCGAGCGCCCTTATCCTACGCCGCGCGCCCTGGCGCTGGACGAAATCCCCGGCATCATCGAAGACTATCGTAAGGCCGCGCAGAACGCGAAGGATGCCGGCTTCGACGGTGTCGAACTGCATGGCGCCAACGGCTATCTGCTCGACCAGTTCCTGCAGGACAGCACCAATACGCGCGACGACGAATATGGCGGTTCGGTCGAGAATCGCGCCCGCCTGATGTTCGAAGCGGTCGATGCCGCGATCTCCGTCTGGGGTGCGGATCGCGTCGGCCTGCATCTGGCGCCGCGCGGCGACAGCCACAGCATGGGCGACAGCGATCTGCTCGGCACCTTCAGCCATGTCGCGCGCGAAGCGAAGAAGCGGAAGCTCGCTTTTCTGTTCGCCCGCGAGCATGAGGCAGAGGATTCCATCGGCCGCGCCATCAAAAGCGAATTCGGCGGCGTCTATATCGCCAATGAGCGTTTCACGATCGAGCAGTCGGAACAGGCTTTGGACGAAGGCTGGGCCGATGCCATTTCCTTCGGCGTGAAATACATCGCCAATCCGGACCTGGTCGCGCGTCTCGAGGCCGGTGCCGAGTTGAACGAGCTTGACCGTACCACGATGTATGGCAGCGGCCCGAAGGGCTATACGGATTATCCGGCGCTGAGTGAAATGGCTGCCGCTTAAGCCTCTGGGTCTGTCAGATTTGACGGGGAGCGCCACCTAATCTGTCGCCCGCGGCCTCGTGCCGCGGGTCTACCCGTTCCGGCGCCCAGACGCCAATGTGGCGCCGCGGCGGGTAGGTCCGCGGGACGAGCCCGCGGATGACGAATTATCTATTAGAACCTTACAAACTCTAAGTCTCAGACGCGACTTTTTGCATGAAGGGCGGGTGCCGCAAGGGCCCGC
Source organism: Acidisoma cellulosilyticum (assembly GCF_020621385.1). Lineage (GTDB taxonomy): Bacteria > Pseudomonadota > Alphaproteobacteria > Acetobacterales > Acetobacteraceae > Acidisoma > Acidisoma cellulosilyticum. The sequence continues at coordinate 406,111 of NZ_JAESVA010000003.1, forward strand.
CCTTTTTTGTTCAGCCTTTCTGCAAAAGACCCAGCGTGTGATGCGCGATCATCGCCTCCTCATTGGTCGGAATGACACGCACGGCGACCGCGCTTTCGCCAAGGCTGATGACGCCGGCATGAGCCTTATTGGCCCATGCGTCCAAACGCAGACCAAGCCAGGCGAGCCGCGCGCAGACATCCGCCCTGATCTCGGCGGAATGCTCACCGATACCGGCGGTGAAAACCAACCCGTCCAAACCGCCCAGCGCGCTGATCAGCGCGCCGATTTCCCAAGCCAGGCGATAGGCGAACAGATCCAGCGCCTCTCTTGCCTCAGGCTTGTCGCTGGCGAGTAAATCACGGACATCGCCGCTGATGCCGGAGACGCCGAGCAGACCGGATTTGTGATAGAGCAGATCTTCGATCTGTTTGAAGTTGTAGCCGTGGCGGCCGAGATAGAGCAGCACGCCGGGATCGATGATGCCGCTACGCGTCGCCATCATCAGCCCGTCCAGCGCGCTGAATCCCATGGTCGTGGCAATACTCTGCCCGTTGCGCAGCGCGCAAAGGCTGGCACCGGCACCCAGATGGGCGATGATGACACGCCCCACAGCAAGGTCCGGCGCCAGTTCTTTCAGCTGTCCGGCGATATATTCGTAGGACAGGCCGTGAAAGCCGTAAGCGCGCAACCCTTTATCCGAGAGTTCGCGCGGGATGGCATAGCTATGGGCGACCTTCGGTATGGTGTGATGGAAAGCCGTGTCGAAACAGGCGACCTGCGTCAGCTTCGGCCGGGCCTCCGCCACCGCACGGATGGGTGCGACATTCAGCGGCAGATGCAGCGGGTCCAGCGGCGTCAAAGCCTCGATGGCGTCGATCGTTTTCGGCGTCAGCTTCACCGGCGCGCTATAGGCCTCGCCGCCATGGACGATGCGATGGCCGACGGCAGCAAGACCGCCCTTGCCCAGATGGCTTTCGATGAAGGTCAGCAATTCTTCGATGACATGGGGGTAGGAGGCATTGTCCGCCTTCTCCCATCGCCGTTCGATCAACACGCGGCCCTGATCGTCGACGGCGTGGAAATGCGGCACCGAACTGAGGCTTTCGATTTCCCCGCGCATCGACTGGTGCAGATCGCGACCGGCATCAAAGAGCGCGAATTTGACGCTGGATGAGCCCGCATTCAGCGTGAGGATGGAACCCGTCCGGCTCATGGTCTCGTCCTTCCTGGTCGTGGTAAGGTCAGTTTAAGGTTTCGCTGACGGCGACGGGTAGATCCGCGCAACGAGTGCGCGGACGACCGCTTTACTGCGTCATCCCCGGGCTTGTCCCAGGGACCTACCCTTTCGAGCGAGTGCGACGCCGCTTTCGGCGATACACATTAGCGTTGCGACAAATGATCCAATAGCGTCGATCGCACCTCGTCGGGCACGGAAGTTTCAATGACAGTACAAAGCCGCCTCATCTGCCGCCGCGTCTCGTACAGCTGATCCATCAGCGACAGCACAACCGGAAGGGCGTTTTCATCGACACCCATATCGTCGCGCAGCTGCACGATCAGCCGCACGCGCGCGACGTCGATGTCATGGAAATGATAGCGCCCGGGCTCGCCATCCGGGCGGATCCAGGCATTGTCGATCCAGCGCTGCACCTGGGTGCTGTCCACACCCACAACCATGCGCGACAATATCTCGATCGTGATCATGATGCCTCCGTCATGCTGCGGCGCGGATCGAAGCCCTGGCCACCCGGCCAGTCACGCAGAAAGCTCTCCAGCGCTTCATCCGCCGGCCCCAGGACCAGCTTGAGCGTGACCAGTTCATCACCCGCCGGCTGGCTGCCCTGGGCGGGAATGCCACGGCCGCGCAGGCGCAGAACGGTGCCGGTATCGGCATGTTTGGGGATGGTCATGGCGACAGTGCCGGTGGGCGTCGGCACGGCGATCTTGGCCCCCAGCACGGCTTCCGACAGCGTGATCGGCAGTTCAACATGAATGTCGCGCCCCTCGCGCCGGAAGAAACGATGCGGCGCGATACTGATCTCGATCAGCGCGTCACCCATGGGGCCGCCATTACGGCCGGGACCGCCCTGGCCCTTCAGCCGCATGGTCTGCCCGTCCTCGATCCCCGGCGGGATGCGCACATCCAGCCCCTTGCCGTCCGGCAATGTCAGCCGCTTGGTGGCGCCCGTCACGGCATCCAGAAAATCGACCGTCAGCGTGTATTGCTGGTCGCGGCCCCGGCGCGGCGCATTGCCGCCCCCCGCGCGCGGGCCGCCGTCACGGAAAAGATTCTCGAAAATATCGCCGAAATCATCCTCGGACATCCCGTCCCCGGCCGATTGCCGATAGCGCTGGCCCTGGGCGCCGTCGGCATAGCGGCGATAGGACGGATGCTGCGGCGCGGCTTCCGCCCCCGTCTCATCGATCTCACCCCGGTCGTAGCGGCCGCGCTTATCGGTATCGCCCAGAATATCATTGGCGGCGGCGACCGCCTTGAAACGCTCCTCGGCCTCGGTATTGCCGGGATTGAGGTCAGGGTGATGCTTCTTCGCCAAGGCCCGGTAGGCCTTCCGAATATCGTCAGCGCTCGCGTCGCGCGCGACGCCAAGGGTCGCATAGAGGTCGGTTTTGGGCATGAAGGGTCCCGGACAGCAGACAATTGAACGTCAAACGATTGGGACGATATGTAGGGAGTGATCGCCCAGCCGGGAAGGACCCCAGCCAGGTAGCCCCAGGATCTCGGCTCCGCTTTCAGTCAAGGTGATCAGAGACGTGCAAAGTGCCAGCGGCGCCGGCCGGTGGGAGACGATGATCGCGCCCTGCCCGCTCCCGGCCAGCCTTGCTCGCAGCCGCTCCACCACGCGCTGCTCCGTCACCGCATCCAGCCCGGCGGTCGGCTCGTCCAGCAATAGCCAAGGCGCCGCGCGCAGATAGGCGCGGGCGAGGTTGAGGCGCCGCCGCTCCCCGCCCGAGAGCACCGCGCCATTCTCGCCGATCCAGGTGTCCAGCCCCTGCGGCAGCCCACGAACGGTCTCGGCCAGGACCGCATCTTCCAGCACCTGCCACAGATCATCGTCCGATGTGGCGGGCGTTGCCGCGAGCAGCAGATTATCCCGCACCGTACCGGACAGCATCGCAGCGTCCTGCGGCGCGAAGGAGAAGGTGGCACGCAGACGCGCCAGGTCGATCGCCGGAAGAGGCAAGCCGTCCAGCAGGATCGTCACCGCCTCATCCGCCCGCAGCCCGACCAACTGTTCGAGGATGGTGGTCTTGCCGATGCCCGACCGCCCGGTAAGGCCAGTGACGCTGCCAGGCACCAGTCTGGCGCCCGGGCGAAGAAGGCGTATGTCGGGCCGGTCGCTCAACGACACGGCAGCAGGAATGGGCGAAGGCAGATTGTCCAGCACCCGGTCCAGCCGGCGCGCGGCCTCGTCCCAACTGCCCCGCGCTTCCAGTCCGCGCAGGAAAGGCCCGGCACAATCGACCGTCATCGCCGCCCCCAGCGCCGCCATGGCGGCCAAAGGCAAGGATTGATGCGCGCTGAGCGCCATCGCCAGCATGGCCGCGATCCCGGCACCCATGGCCTGCAGCAACGCGAACCAGCCGCCCCAGGCGGTCAACTGCTTCTGCGCCCTCAGCAAAGCTTCGCTTTCCCTGGCAATTTCCTGCGCCGCCCAGTCCTCCAGCCCATAGGCGCGGAGTTCCGAGGCGGAGGAGACCAGCGCGGCATAGCGATCCTTCAGCCGCGCGATCGACCGCTGCACGTCTCGCCCGACTTCGGCCGAAAGCCAGGCCAGAACCCAACCGAGACCGAGGGTCATGACCAGAATGCCGAGCGTCGCGGCAGCGGGCGCGATACCGGCCGGCACCAGCATGGCCAGTCCCGCCAGCACACCGGCAGCCAGGCCCCAGGGAACGGGCAAGCGCACGAAGCGCGCTTCCAGCACATCGACGTCTTGCACCATGCGGCTCGATGCATCGCCGACCGACAGGCTCAAGGCGCGCTCGACCGGCGCGGCCAGAATGGCCGCGAACAGTTTCGGTCGCAGCCGCGCCAGCGCGCCCAGCGCCGCGTCATGCCCGATGACGCGCTCGGCGTAGCGGCCGCCGGTGCGCAGGATGGCGCAAAGCCGAATGATCGCCGCCGGCAGCACATAGTTGAAGGCGCCGGCGGCAATCGGCCCGGCCAGGCCAGCGAGCGCGCAGGCCGTGATGAACCAGCCCGAAACGCCGAGCAGCGCGACTGACCCTGCCGCGACGGCCATGGCGGCCGCGCAGGCGATCAGCAGCCGCGCCCGCTGCGTTTTCCGTTCCTGCGCGATGAGGTTGGAGAGCGCGGTCATCATTCAGCCTCCAGCCGCACGATACGATCCGCGATGGCGGCGAGACGCGGCGAATGGGTCGCGATCAGCACCGTCCGCCCCCGCGCGGCTTTCGCGATGGACGCGACCAGCGCCGCCTCGCTCGCCGCATCGACATGCGCCGTCGGCTCATCCAGCAGCAGCAAAGGCGCGGGGTTGAGAAAGAACCGCGCGAGGGCGATGCGCTGCCGCTCCCCGCCCGACAGGCCGCTGCCGCGTTCATCGATCTCGGTCTGCAAGCCATGGGCGCGGGTTGCCAGCATGGCGCAGAGCCCAGCCTGCCGCGCTGCCGCCAAAATCTCGCCGCTGGTTGCACCCGGCCGGGCGAGGGCGATATTGCGCGCCAGCGTGCCGGCCGTGATCAGCGGTGATTGCCCGACCCAGCCGACCGAACCGGCAACGCTGGCAAGCGACCCCAGCACCTGACCGTCGACGGACATAAGCCCCCCTGTCGGCTCCACCAGTCCCAGAACAAGGTTGAGGAGCGAGGTTTTGCCGGCGCCGCTGGGGCCAAGTACCGCGACGATCTGCCCTGGCGCGATATCGAGCGTGAAACCGTCCAGCACGGAACGGTCATGCCCTGGATAACGCAAAGAAACATTGTCGAAACGAATGCGCGGAGCCGTCAGCAAAGTGAGCGGCGCTGTCGCCGCAGGTGGTGCCTGGGCCGCGATCGCCATCAGCCCGTCCGCCGCCGTCTCGGCCGATTGCCGGTCGTGATAGGTGGCGGCAAGCCGGCGCATCGGCAGATAGAATTCCGGCGCCAAGGCGAGGACGAAGACAGCGCGGGCGAGATCGAGATGCCCGAAATGGAAGGGCTGGATGAAGCCTGGGATAAGGCCAAGCAGGTTGAAGCCGCAATAGATGGCGACCAGCGCGACCGCCAGGGCGGCAAAGAACTCCAACCCGGCCGAGCTGACGAAGGCGATGCGCAGCACCACCATGGTGCGACGTTTCAGCGCCCCGGCAGCATGGGCAAGGCGCGTTGTCTCAGCCGCCTCCGCCTGGAAAGCCAGGATCAGCGGCAGCGCGCGGATAAGGTCCGCGAAGACAGCGCCCAGACGCATCATGGCCTGAAACTGCGCCTCCGCCTGATCGGCAGCCGCCGTTCCGGCCAGGATCATCAGGAAAATGAACGGCAGCAGGGTCGCGGCCAGGATAGCCGCCCCGATCGGGCTCGCGATCGCCGTCGCGACCAGCACGACGAAAAGCCCGGCCGTCGCGGCCTTCGCCGGCAGAAAGCGGGCGATATAGCCGTCCAACGTCTCCACCCGATCGATCGCGGCCGTCATCAAAGCGCCCGTTTCCGGTCGCTGGCCGAGCGGCAAAGCCAGGCTGTGACGGGTCATGCGATCGCGCAGGATCGATTTGGCGCGGCGCGCGGCTTCCGCCCCCGTACAGACCGAAACGAAGCCGCAAGCGCCACGCGCGGCGGCACTCACCACGCCCAGCGCCAGCCAGGGTGCTGCCGCCGGCAATCCGCGCGGCAGCGCGGTCAGCCCATAAGCGAGGGCAGCGGCGAAACCGACCGCCGCCACGCTGTCCAGCGTCAGCACCGTACCGGCCAGGCGCGTCATGCCGCCGCCGGATTTGCCAAGCTCGGCGAGCCAACTGACCCGCCTTGCCTTGAGAAGCCGGGAATGGGGATCTGATCGGGCCATGACCTCACACTGTCACACCGCCCTCCAAGCGCATTGACTCAGATCAAGGCGCCTTTCGCCCCTGCCGGTTAGGCTTTCGTTACGATCGGCCAAGCAAATGATAGCCGCCGCAGGGATGCGCCCAAGACTGGGCAGTGTGTTTGGAGCAAGACATGGACCAAGGCGTCGTAGACCTATCGCGATTGCAATTCGCGCTGACCGCCCTTTATCACTTCCAATTCGTGCCGCTCACGCTCGGCATGACCTTTCTGCTCGCCGCGATGGAGACCGTCTACGTCATCACCGGCAAGCCGATCTACAAGGAGATGACTCAATTCTGGGGCAAGCTGTTCGGCATCAACTTCGCCATCGGCGTCGCCACCGGCCTGACCATGGAATTCGAATTCGGCACCAATTGGTCGATGTATTCGCATTTCATGGGCGATGTCTTCGGCGCCCCGCTCGCCATCGAAGGCATGATGGCCTTCTTCCTGGAATCGACCTTCGTCGGCCTCATGTTCTTCGGCTGGAATCGGTTGAGCCGCGGCGGACATCTGGCCGTCACCTATCTGGTGGCGCTCGGCTCCAACCTCTCCGCACTCTGGATCCTCGTCGCCAACGGCTTCATGCAGGACCCGGTCGGCGCCACCTTCAACCCTGACACCATGCGCATGGAATTCACCGATTTCGCGGCGCTGGTCTTCAGCGACGATGCGCAAGCGAAATTCGTGCATACGACGATCGCCGGTTTCGTGACGGGCGCGATGTTCGTCATGGGCATCAGCGCCTACTACATGCTGCGCCGCCAGCACCGCGAATTCGCGGCAAGATCGTTCCGCATGGCGGCGCTGTTCGGCGTCATCTCCTCGCTCGCCGTGGTGACGCTGGGTGACGCGCTCGGCCGCCTCGACTATCTGGTGCAGCCGACCAAGCTCGCGGCCATGGAAGGCATCTGGCACACCACGACACCGCCGGCAGCCCCCTGGACGGCCTTCGCCATCCCGGATGACGTGGCGCAGAAGAATTACGCTGAAATCAACATCCCCTTCGTGCTGGGGCCGTTGGTGGCACATTCCTTCTCGACCGCGATTCCGGGCATCATCGATCTTGAGCAGAAGGCCAGGGTCAATACCGTCCGTGGCATCAAGGCCGTGATGGCGCTGCACCAGTATTCCGAGGACAAGGACCCGGCCGCGCTCGCGACCTTCAAGCAATATGAGCAGGATATGGGCTATGGCTTCCTGGCCCAGCGCTATGCGCCCGACCAGGATCTGTCGAAACTGACGGCCGACAACACACCGGCGGTGCTGGACCGCGCCGCGCGCGACACCATCCCGAATGTCTTCGTCGAATTCTGGGGCTTCCGCATGATGGTCGCCTGCGGCTTCGCCTTCGTCCTGGTCTTCGCCTTCGGTGCCTATTTCAGCCTGCGCAACGAAATCGAGAAACATCCCTGGCTGCTGCGCGCGTCGATGTGGGCCATTCCGCTGCCGATCATCGCCTGCGAATACGGCTGGATCGTTGCCGAAAACGGCCGTCAGCCCTGGACGGTCTATGGCTGGCTGCCGACCTATATGTCGGCCTCCTCGCATTCCGTCGGTTATATGATCTTCTCGCTGATCGGCTTCGTGCTGCTCTACAGCCTGTTCATCGCCGCCGAACTCTATCTGATGTTCAAGTTCGCCCGCCTGGGTCCGACCGATCACGCCGCGCCCAAGCCCTTGGAAGGCGGCGGCCCGCTGACCTTCAGCCGGCCCGGCTATGCCGACAAGTCCTGGCAGTAAGCGGTACAGCAGGCGTTAGGAAAAAATCATGGAACTCTACGCAATCCTGAAACTGGTCTGGGCCGGCTTGCTCGGCGTGCTGCTGATCGGCCTCGGCGTCATGATGGGCATGGATATGGGCGTCGGCACGCTGCTGCGTTTCGTCGGCCGCAATGACGGGGAGCGTCGTACCGCGCTCAACATCATCGGGCCGCATTGGGAAGGCAATCAGGTCTGGTTCATCCTCGGCGGCGGCGCGATCTTCGCCGCCTTCCCGACGCTCTATGCCACCTCATTCTCCACCTTCTACGTCGTCATGATCCTGCTGCTCTTCAGCATGATCATGCGGCCCGTCGCCTTCGAATACCGGTCCAAAGTCCCCGGCAATGCCTGGCGGGAGACCTGGGACTGGGCCTTCCTGATCTCGGGCGCGCTGCCGATGATCATCTATGGCGCCGCTTTCGGGAACGTGCTGCAGGGCGTCGGCTTCCATTTCGACTGGACGGCCCAGTATCATCAGGATGAAAGCTTCATCTGGTATCTGCTCAACCCCTTCGCGATCCTGTGCGGCCTGCTGTCGCTGGCGCTGTCGATCCAGCAGGGCGGGGCGATGCTGATGATCCGCGGCGTGGAGCCGATCTATGGCCGCGCCCGCACATACGCCTCGGCGGCCGGCCTGGTCGCTGCCGTGCTCTTCGTCCTCGGCGGCGTCTGGATTCAGTTCATCAAGGGCTTCGTCTTTACCGGCAAGGTCGATCCCAGCATGCCGTCGACGCCGCTCGGCGGCCCGGCCGTGGCGCGGCAAGCCGGCGCCTGGATGGATAATTTCCACGCCATACCGATCCTGTGGGTGCTGCCGATCCTGGGTGTCGTCAGCATGGTGCTGGCCTCGATCTCGCTCCGCGCCAATCGGCCGGCGCTCGGCTGGTGGCTGGGCGCGCTGTCCTGGATCGGCACGATCGGCACCGCCGGCGTCGCGATGTTTCCCTTCCTGATGCCGTCCACCACCAATCCGGCGCAAAGCCTGACCGTGTGGAATGCCACCAGCAGCGCCTATACGCTCGGCTGCATGGTCATCCTGGCCGGAATCTTCGTCCCCATCATCCTTTGCTACACCGCCTGGTGCTTCAGCGTGATGCGCGGCAAGGTCCGGGTTGAGGATGTCGTTCATGACGACCATTCCTATTGATGCGCTCTCCCACCTTCGTCAGGGATGCATGACATGACACGCCTTCTTCAAATCGCTGCCCTCGCTGTGGTTCTCGTTTTCGCGCTGCTGTTCGCGGTGGTCGCGGGTGACTACGCACCCTGGTATTTCGCCTGGATGGTCGGCACCGTGATGATCATTCTGATCGCCGCCGCCGGCGCGGTTTTATTCGAAACCCAGGAAGCGGGTCGCGCCGATGGCCGCGACCCAAGCTTCTGAATGACGGAGATCAGCCCATGATGGCCGATACGCTCGCGGGATTCATCCTCGTGATCCCGATGATCTACCTTTGCCTTTATTGCATCGCCTGGCGGCTGGTGCGGCGGAAATATCCGTAAATCGCTCGCCTGCGGACAAGGCTAGGTCCGTGGGTCAGGCCCGCGCTCACAGGCGCCGCTCTAGATTATGGTTTTGCGAGCATCTTCACCTGGCCAGATGAAATCATCTGGCCGGGATCTGCTCTAGAAACGGTATTTCGTCAGCATCAGCCCATCGCGGTTATGGCCGACGACACCGAGATTTTCGGCAACCGCTCTGTCCCGATCAAGAACGACGGAGCGGATCGCCGCGCAATCGAAACGATCAGCCAATTCGTCCAGCGCCCGGGCCAGGGCGGTCAGAACCGCCTGCGGATAAAGCAAATCGATGGCGACGAAATGCTCCGCCGTCAGCACCAGCCCATGGCGCAGATCGCGATCCCGCCGATAACAGACGGCGCCGCAGGGCATCGGATGCCCGCGCCGGCGCGCGACGATGATACCTTCGCGGACAGGCGGCCTTGCCCGCACCATACGCCTTGCGTAACGATCCCATTGCGACCACAGCAGTCCGGGTTCCACGGCGAGGACAAGCGGGTATAGCGGCCGGATATCACCGGCCGTCAGCGCTTCCACCACCACGTCGTTTCGCGTGCGTGAATTCATCGGGACAGGTTAGCGGTTGCCCGCGCAAAGCATTTGACCTGGATCAATGAGCCATGACATTTTCGGATGCTGGCTGGCCGAGGCTAAACCCTCAACCTAATTGCTTTGGCACCCGACAAGGGCGTAAGTTCGCGCCTTAGAGCAGATCCCGGTCAGATGGAATCATCTGTCCGGGTGAAGATGCTCGCAAAACAATAAACTGGAGCGGCACCTGTGAGCTTAAGCGAACAGGAAACGCTCTAGTCTGTAAGGCGGACAATATGCTTCGTCCCCGATCTATCCTGCTGATGCCTCAGCATGAGCATGATCCCTGCTCGTCTTGCGCCGCGCGCGGCTATAGCGTCTGCAGCGCCATTGATGACAAGGATCTTGGCCGCCTGGCCGCGACCGCTGTCGTGCGTGACCTCGCCAAAGGCGAAACCTTCATCGAGGAAGGCGATTCCGCGAGCGATTTTTTCAATGTCACGCGCGGCACCGTGAAACTTTACAAGCTGCTGCCGGACGGTCGCCAGCAGGTGACGGGCTTTGCCGGCGCCGGCCATTTTCTCGGCCTCGCCGTGTCCAACACCTATGCTTTCAGCGCCGAGGCCATCGAACAGTCGCGGGTCTGTCGTTTTTCGCGCCCCAAGCTCAGGGAATTGCTGCACGACTTCCCGGCTCTAGAGGAACGTCTGCTGCAGACGGCCTGCAATGAGCTTGTTGCGGCCCAGGAACAGATGCTTCTGCTCGGCCGCAAGACCGCCCGCGAACGGGTGGCAAGCTTTCTGGTCGCGCGGCTGGAAACCGGCATTCCCTGCGTCAATCCGTCGGATGCCATCGCGCTGCCCATGACGCGCGGCGAAATTGCGGATTATCTGGGGCTCACGATCGAGACCGTCAGCCGCACCTTCAGCCGCTTCAAGGCCGAAAAGCGGATCGCGATCCCGTCCAATACCGAGGTGGTCATCCTCGACCGTCCCTGGCTCAGCGGCATCGCGGCCGGGCTTCAGTAAGCCCGGCCATCTCGGTTCAGACCTCGTCCGCCGTAAAGTCGGACGGGATCGATCCACGCACACGACAGGGCGAGACGAAAAGCTTGCGCTGAAAGGCGCCGATGGCGGTTCTGACGGCAATCATGGTCCAAAGTACCGCCAATAGCAGAACCAGACCCGTGCCGATGACGGAGAACAAGGCAAGCCCGGTCTGATGCGCCAGCGCCAGCGTGGCGACGCTGTAGACGCCGAGGGGGAAGGTGAAACCCCACCAGCCGAGGTTGAAGGGCATGCCTTCCCGCTGCAGGTAGCGCAGCGTCGTCAACACGGCGAGCAGGAACCACCAGACGCCATAGCCCCACAGCGCCAGCCCGCCGATGATGCCGATGCCGCGCGCCATCTGACCGATATCGGCCAGACCGACCGTCGCGAAAGCATGCGGCGCGGCAGCCCCCAGCAGCAGCAGCGACAGCGCGCCCGTGCCGATGGGGCCGAGCGCCAGGCAGCCCGAGGCCGCCATGTCGCGATGCGGCAGCTTATGCAGCACCAGGCGCAGGAACAGGATGACCAGCAGGCTGAGCGCGAGCGGCACTGAGAAGGCCCAAAGCGCGTAACCGAGTGCCAGGACCGTCAGTTCCATGCTGCCGCCGGCCAGATGCGGCAGCAGCTGCCCCGCACTCGCGGCCGCCACTTCCGCCGCCACGATCGGCAGCAGCCAGACCGCCGTCATCTTCTCCATGCTGTGATCATGGCGCGTGAACATAAGGAAGGGCACGCCGATGCCACAGACCACAGCCATGGCCGCATCGATCCACCAGAGCGCGGTCGCGATGCCGACCGCTGCGGGCGCGCCGAGCCAGGGAATGCCGAAGGCCAGAAAACCATTGATGATGGTCGCCAACCCCATCGGGATCGCGCCGAAAAACATGGACATGACGGAATGGCCCAAAATCCGCCGCGCCTCGTCGTAGAACAGAACCCAGCGGGCCGCGTACAGGGCGCTGAATGTCACAAACAGCAGGATATTAAGCAGCCAAAGGACCGTCCCCACGTCGTGCAGACCGGCGCCCGCGAAGGGAAGCTGGTTCAGGGCGAGCGCCGTGATGCCGGTGCCCATGGTCACGGTGAACCAGTTGGGGGTGAAATCCCGAATGATCGCCACAAGGCCCGCTCTCTGCACCGGCAGGGCGGTCGGGACGACAAGGCGCGGTTGGTTGATGTCCGGCAAGATCAGTCTCCTGCAACTCTCTAATCGTTCGGCTCAGAATTGGACCCGCGTCACTCATCCGTCCAAGAGATTTAAATTATCGAATTAATATTGTTTTTAGATTAATTATCTTGGCGGCGACAGTGAGCCCAGGCTCGCTACCGCCAGCGAGCCTTGCGAAAGCGAAAGATTATACCACATAGCTGGTTCAGCGTTTGTGTGAGTGACATGCCTGCAGCGGAGCTGATGCCCGAGACGAAACCTCAGACCGTGCTTGTCGTCGAGGATGAGGTTCTGGTCCGCATGGTCATCTCGGACTATCTGCGCGAATGCGGCTATCGGGTCATCGAGGCGGGGAATGCTGAGGAAGCGCTGGTCATCCTGCAATCCTCCGAAAAAGTGGATGTGGTCTTCAGCGACGTCCAGATGACGGGGCCGATGGACGGTTTCGGCCTCGCGCAATGGGTCAGGCGCAACCAGCCCTGGCTGAAGATGCTGCTGACCTCCGGCAATGCACGCGCTGCCCATACGGCGGGCGAGCTCTGCGAGGAAGGCCCGCTGGAAGCCAAGCCCTATCACCCGCAGGCCATCCTGACGCGCATTCAGCGGCTGCTGGCCGAAAACGGCTAAAAAAGCCTGGCCGCCCGGTGCGGCCAGAAAGACGCGCCCCGCGTTTCATGCTATAAGCTCCGACAATCTGGCCTAGGATTTGCATCGTCTCGCTCAACTGCGCGGGATCGCCGCGCCGTTTGCACGTGCTGTCTGCTCATTCCGTCCCACCAGCCAAGCTGCCGGAGAATTGCATGATCAAGCCGCTTCTTTACGCCGGATTGCCGCTTCTGATGACAATCGGCGGCTCCGCCGCTTTCGCGGATACAATCAAATTCGGTGTGCCCGTTCCGCTCTCCGGCCCCTATGCCTCGGCCGGCATCGATATCGCCAATGCGGCGAAACTCGCTGCCGCCAAGATCAATGCGGCCGGCGGTGTCCTCGGTAAGCAGATCGAAATCGTCGCGGAAGATGATACCTGCGACGCGCAGACCGGCGTGCAGGCCGCCCAGAAACTGATCGACGGTGGCATCGCCATCGCGACCGGCTCCTATTGCTCGGGCGCGGCGCTGCCCGAACTCGTGGCCTTCCATCGCGCGGGCATTCCTTACGTCCTCGACGCCGCGACGAACCCCAAGCTGACCTCGATGGGTTTCGATGACGTCTTCCGCACCATCGGTCGCGATGACGAACAAGGGCCCTTCGCCGGCGCCTATATCTCAGGCTATCTGCATGCCAAGAAGGCAGCGGTGATCGACGACAATACGACCTATTCCAAAGGTCTGGCCGATAACACGGTCGCCGCCCTGAAGAAGGACGGCGTCGACGTCGTCTATTACGATGCCATCACGCCCGGCCAGATGGATTACTCGGCCGTGTTGAGCCATGTCTCCTCGCTCAGCCCGGATGTCATCTATTACACCGGCTATTTTTCGGAAGCCGGCCTTCTCGCCAAGGAAGCGGCGGCCCTGCACGTCACCGCCAAGATGATGGGCGGCGACGCGACCAATGACACGACGCTGATCAAAACCGCTGGCCCCGCCGCAGAAGGCTGGACCGCGACCACGGCGCCGCTGCCGCAATTTCTGTCCGGCGCGAAAGACTTCGTGACCGATTTCACCAAGGCCTATAACACGGCGCCCGGCCCCTATTCGGCCTATGAATATGATGCGGTGAGCGTCGCCGCCAAGGCGATCGCCGATGCCGGATCAACCGACCCGAAAGCCATCACCGCCGCCCTGCACAAGATCGCGAATTATCAGGGTTTGACGGGCAGCATCACCTTCAACAGCGTCGGTGACAGGACAATCGCGTCCTATATCACCGTCGTCGTCAAGGACGGTGCCTTTGCCCCCGGCATGAAGCTGGATGCATCCGGCGCTTGGGTTCCCGTGCAGCAGTAACGCTTCCCTAACAGCCGGTCGGAGTACGGGCCTATGAGTGAATTCGTACAACTCCTGGTCGCCGGATTGACGACCGGCTCTTTCTACGCGCTCATCGCGCTCGGCTATACGATGGTCTATGGCATCGTCCGGCTGATCAATTTCGCCCATGGCGATATCTTCATGGTCGGCGCCTTCATCGGCTGGACGGTTCTCTCCGCGGTTGCCGCGATGCATCTGCCCTGGGGCATCGGTCTGCTGATCGCGGTTCTGGTCGCCATGATGCTGACGGGCGGCATTGGCGTAATCGTCGAGCGCTTCGCCTATCAGCCGCTGCTCTCAGCGCCGAAACTCTCCATTCTCATCACCGCCCTCGGCGTATCGCTGGCGCTGGAGAATGGCGTGCTGCTGATTTTCGGCCCCCGCTTTCTGACCTATCCGCATCTGATTTCGAATGCCGGCTTCACGCTGGCCGGCGCCCAGATCAGCGACGTTCAGGTCGGTATCATCGTCCTCAGCTTCCTGCTCATGGCCGCACTTTATGTCTTCGTGCATCACACCTTCATCGGCACGGCGATGCGCGCGCTGGCGGTCGACCGTGACGCCGCACGGCTGATGGGCATCAATGTCGAGCGCATCATCCAGATCACCTTCTTCCTCGGCTCTACGCTCGCGGCCGCCGCCGGGGTGATGGAAGGTCTCTATTACACCCAGATCAATTTCTTCATGGGCTTCATCGTCGGCCTGCGCGCCTTCACCGCCGCCGTGCTCGGCGGCATCGGCAATATTCCGGGTGCCATGGCCGGCGGCCTTATCATCGGCCTGCTGGAAGCCTTCAGCGCCGGCTATATCTCCTCCCGCTGGACGGACGTCATCGTCTTCCTTGTGCTGATCGGCACACTCGTCATCAAGCCGACCGGGCTCTTCGGTGAGCGTGTCGTGGAGCGGATGTGACGATGCAGGGTCTGACACGCCGCCCGCTGGCCACAGCGGGGATTGCCGCCCTCATCGTCGCGGCCTTTATTCCGTTCTTCTGCCACAACTATATCGTCGATGTGGCGCTCACCATCGTCACCTACGGCATCCTCGCCCTCGGCCTGAACATCGTCGTCGGTTATGCCGGGTTGCTCGATCTCGGCTATGCGGCCTTTTTCGCGATCGGCGCCTATACGACCTCCCTTCTGGAAACGCTGACGGGTCTCAATTTCTGGGAGACCTTGCCCTTCTCCATCGTTTTCGCGGGCATCGCCGGCATCGTCATCGGCTACCCGACGCTGCGGCTACGCAGCGATTACCTTGCCATCGTGACGCTCGGCTTCGGTGAGATCGTCCGCATCATCGCGACCAATCTCGATATCACCGGCGGCCCCAACGGCATCTACGGCATCAACCCGGCGAATTTCTTCGGTCATGATCTGACGGCGCCGAAAGCCGTCTACACGCTCGCCCTCGTCTTCCTGGTAGGCGTCCTCATCCTCGTCATCCGTCTCGGCCAGTCGCGCCTCGGCCGTGCCTGGACAAGCCTGCGCGAAGACGAGGCGGCGGCGGAGGCCGTCGGCGTGCCGACGCTCCGCGTCAAGATGCTGGCCTATGTCATCGGCGCGCTGATCGGCGGCCTGGGCGGCAGCCTGTTCGCCGCGCGCTTCGGCGCCATCGACCCGACCTCCTTCACCTATGCGCAATCCGTCAGCATCCTGATCATCGTGGTCCTCGGTGGGCGCGGCAGCATTCCGGGCGTTCTGGTCGGCGCCATCGTCGTCGCGGGCCTGCCGGAGGCGCTGCGCTTCCTCCATAACTGGCGTGAATTCATCTTCGCCGTCGCGCTGATCATTCTCATGCTGGTGCGCCCGCAGGGGCTTTGGCCGGCAAGATTGCGCCATATCGCCGCCCCCTCGGTGGATGAGGCCCATGCCACCCCGCATGCAGACCCAGCCGAGCAGATCGCCGAAACGACGGCAGGCGAGCCGGACGTGCTGCTGGAAGCGCGCGACGTCAGCCGCGTCTTCGGCGGCCTGAAGGCCGTCGCCGGCGTCAATTTCACCGTCCATCGCGGTGAGATCCTCAGCATCATCGGGCCGAACGGCGCCGGCAAGACGACGGTCTTCAATTGCCTGACCGGCGTCATTCCGCCGACCAGCGGCGCCATCATCTGGAACGGCCGCCCGCTGACGAAGCTGGCGCCGCACAAGGTCGTGGCGCGCGGTCTGGCCCGCACCTTCCAGGGCATCCGCCTCTTCGACAATCTGACCGTCTTCGAGAATGTCCTGGTCGGCATGGATCATCGCTTCCATGTCTCCCTCGCGTCCGAAATGGCGGCCCTGCCCTATGCGCGGCGGGAGACGCATTTGCATCACGCCGCCGGGCGCAACTGGCTGGAATTCGTGGGCCTGGCGTCTCAAGCCGGTCTGCGCGCCGGCGACCTGCCTTACGGCGACCAGCGCCGGCTGGAAATCGCCCGCGCCCTCGCCGGCCAGCCTCAGCTGCTTCTGCTCGACGAACCGGCGGCCGGCATGAACCCGACCGAAAAACAGTCCCTCATGGGCCTCATCCGCCGTATCCGCGACCTTGGCACCACGGTTCTGTTGATCGAGCATGACATGCTGCTCGTCATGGGCGTCTCGGACCGCGTCATCGTCATGGATCGTGGACAGGTCATCGCGACCGGTTCGCCCCAGGACGTGCAGTCCAATCCCCGCGTCATCGAAGCCTATCTCGGCTCCGACGAGGAGGATGAGGAGGACGCGCCTGAGATTTCGTCCCTGCCCGCGGGAGCTTTGGCATGACGCTGCTGACGGTCGAAGGCCTGCGGGTCGGCTACGGCAAGGTGGAAGTGCTGCACGGTATCGATGTGACCGTCGCACCGGGGGAAATCGTGGCGCTGCTGGGCAGCAACGGTGCCGGCAAAACCACGACGCTCCGCGCGCTGTCCGGGCTGGAGCCGTTGCGCGGCGGGCTTATCACGCTGGACGGTGCGGCCATCGGCGGGATGCCCGCCCATAAGATCGCGGCCCTCGGCCTCGCCCATGTGCCGGAACGGCGGCGGCTGTTCGCGCCGCTTACGGTCGAGGAAAACCTCAAGCTCGGCGGCTATCTCATCCGCAGCCAGCAGGCCGAGCTGAAGCGCCGCATCGAGAGCATGTATGCGCTGTTTCCGCGCCTGTTGGAGCGTCGGCTGCAACTGGCCGGAACGCTGTCGGGTGGGGAGCAGCAGATGGTCGCCATCGCCCGCGCGCTGATCCTGCAGCCCAAGCTGCTGGTGCTGGATGAGCCGTCGATGGGTCTGGCCCCGCTGGTGGTGCGTTCCATCTTCGCCATCATCAAGCGGCTGCGCGACCAGGGCATGGGCATTCTTCTGGTCGAGCAGAATGCCCGCCAGACGCTGAAGATCGCCGACCGCGCCTATGTTCTCGAAAACGGGACGATCATGCTGGAAGGTGATGCCGCAACGCTGGCGCAGGACCGCCGCGTGCAGGCGGCCTATCTGGGCGGCGCGGCGGCGGCCTGAACAAGGCCAGCCTAGATCCTAATGCCTAAGCGCGCGCCGATAGACGCGATATTGTGGCCATCGGGACGAAGCGGCAATCTGCGGGGATGGTCCAGCAATCCAGGCTAAGGCGTTATGCATAGAGCGCGACTGCAAAGGTTTTTCGGCCGCGCTCTGCTGATCATCATCACGATCTGGGGGCTCGGGATCATTCTGCCCGACCTCTATCGTGTGGTGGCGCCGCTCCACTCCCTCGGCACCACCATCGACAATAGCGGCAGGGTCGTCGACGTCGTCACGCCGTTCCAATCCGCTGCCCTCTCGCCCGCCGCGCAGGCCGGCATCCGGCCGGGCGACAGGCTTGATCTGACGCAGATGCGGTGCAAGGGGCTGCAAAGCCCCAGCTGCGCCAGCATCATCGCTGTTCTTGGCGGGTTCGGCGGCTTCGGCTATGTGCGGGCCGATGACAAGGTGACGCTCATCCTGCGTCCCGGCCAAGGGTTACCGGCGCGGACCCTGCACCTGATCGCCCGGCCGGCACCGCTGGCCTTCCTGTCCCGCATCGCGCTTGTCGCCGACACCATCGTGGGGGTGGGCTTCATCCTGATCGCGTTCTATCTCGCCTGGACCAGGCCCAGCCGCATGACCTGGGGCTTTTTCCTTTACGCCATCTGGTTCAATGGCGGTCAGAACTATGCGATCTTCGCGGTCCTGCAGGCCTTGCCCTTCGGCAATCTGGCGGAAATCCTGCTCGAATCCCTGGCGCAGGGGGCAGCCTATGCCGGGCTGCTGGCTTTCGCTTTGCGCTTCCCGCATGAAATGGTCGATCCCCGCTGGCGCCGCCTCGACGCTGGTTTGCCCTTGCTTGGCGCCGTCGTCGCGCTCTTCGCCTTGCTCTGCAGCGCCAACCTGTTCGGAATCCCGACCGGCCTGGCCAGCGACGCCTTCTTCTTTTCCATCATCCCGCTCGACGCGGCGGCGCTGCTGATCCTGGTGCTGCGCCAGCGTGAACTGGCGCCCCAGGACGAAGCGCGCATGCGCTGGGCCATCGCCGGCTGCGCCATCGGCCTGCCGGCCTTCCTGCTGGCCGAGATCTTCACCTCGACCGGGCTTCCCTATGCCCTGTTCGGCGCCATCCCCTCTCAGCTGGCCGTGCAGCTGCTTTATCTTCTCCACGGCGGCATTGCCTATTTCGTCGGCACCGCCGTGCGCCGCCGCCGCGTCGTCAGCGTCACCATCCCGCTCAGCCGTGGCGTGACGCTGACCATCCTCGCCTTCCTGCTCGGCGTGCCGATCCTTTATCTTCATGACGAGCTCGCCACCATAAACGAGCATCTGGGCGGGGAGCTTGATCTGCCGGGCTGGTTCTGGCCCTTCGTCGTCGGCCCGCTCGCGCTGCTCCTGCTGGCCCGGCTGCATGAGCGGGCTGTCGTTCTGACGGAGCGCGCGTTCAACCGCAGCTATCACCGGGCGCAGCACATGCTGCAGCACGCCAGCCACACGGTCGTCGGTGCCAAGACCTTCACCGAGGTGGATCGGCTGCTGACCGAGGTTCCGGTCGCCGGCCTGCGCCTTGCCTCCGCCGCCGTGTTCCGCTCGCTGGACGGCACCTTCCGCCGTGTCGGCCCCAGCATCGGCTGGCCGGAGGACGGGCTGACCACGCTGGACGAGACCGCAGACGCGCTCGCTTTGCGCTGCCTGGCCGAGGACGCACCGCTGCCTCTGCCGCGCGGACGCTGGCATCGCCCCGGCCTGCCGCCGGATGACCTGGCCCCCTGCCTTGCGGTGCCGGTCCATGGCGGCGCGACCGAAAGTGCCGCCATCATCCTGTGCGGGCCACATGTCACCGGCAGCGATATCAGCCGGGATGAGCGCAAGCTGCTCAAGCATTTCGCGAAGCAGGCGGCGCTCGGCTATGATCATGTGGAGACCGAGGCGCTGCGGCGGGAAGTGGTGACACTCCGTGCGGCGCTCTCGGCATTCAGGATGCAAAACCCAGGCGATGCGACATCGGCCTGATAGTTGAACGGAGGCCGCTATGCAGACCTTGTTGCCCCTCGCCGAAGAAGCCGGCCGCTTGCTCAAAGCCCGCGGCGAGACGATCGGCATTGCCGAATCCTCTTCCGGCGGGTTGATCTCGGCCGCCCTGCTCTCCATCGGCGGCGCCAGCGCCTATTTCCGCGGCGGCAGCGTCATCTACACGGCGCAGGCCCGGCAGGGTCTTCTCGACATCCCGAACCCGCTGCCCGCCCCTATCGAGCGCGCTTCGACCGAGCTTTACGCGACGCTGCTGGCCGATACCGTGCGCGGTCGGCTGGACGCGGTCTGGGGCATTGGTGAGACGGGGGCCACCGGCCCCACCGGCAATCGCTACGGCGATGCCGCCGGCCATTGCTGCATCGCCGTCACCGGACCCGTGTCGAAAGTCGTCACGATCGAGACGGGGTCCGATGACCGGGTCGCGAATATGCGGGCCTTCGGCGAAGCGGCACTGGCCTTGCTGGTGGAAGCGTTGCGAGACGCGGGTTAATCCGCGACCCGGCTGTCAGCCTGCGCCATCGGCCGCCGGTTCGCCTTGGCGCCATAGAGTTGCCGATCCGCCTGATCGATCAATACGTCGAGCGAGACCTGCGCGTCCGTATTATGGGCCAGGCCGGTGCTAAGGCTGGCGGGCCAGCCCATCTCCGCGCATGTGCGCGCGAAATCCGCGCTGATCCGCGCGGCCACTGACCGCGCGACATCCGCGTCGCCGGTCAGCAGCAGGGCGAATTCGTCGCCGCCCAAACGCCCGATCAGATCGGTCTTCCCCACGTCCTGACGGCAGATGGCACCCAGTTCGCGCAGCAGCGCATCCCCCGCCGCATGCCCGAACCGGTCATTGACCGTTTTGAAATGATCGATATCCAGAATGAGCGCCGTGCAAGGCCCTCGGGCGATGGCCTTCTCCGCCAGCTGAGAAAAGCGCCGGCGGCTGAGCACGCCGGTGAGGAAATCCGTATAGGCTTCCTCGGCCAGCGCGCTTTCCTGCATTGAGCGCACAAGATTGACGATCAGGACGGCATCGCAGAACAGAAAGAAGATCCCCTCGATCGGCGTCCCATACAGCCAGAAGGCATGCGCGGCCGGGCCGTCATTCACGATGAGCGCGGCCGAGCGCAAAGCAGAAAAAACGGCATGGGTCGTGGCCAGCACCACCAGCGGCAGGCGCGCCCTCGGCTGACCGGGAAGACACCAGGCGAGCCAGGCCAGCACCAGCATAAAACTGGCGGCGAAAGGCCCGAGCGCGATCATGCGCAGCGTTTCGTGGGCGGGCAGCGGCGGGATGCGCGCGACCGGAACCCACAGCAGACCCAGCGGAATGGCCCAGTAGCGCGGCTTGCGCACCTGCGCCAAGGCGCCAACCCCGAGCCACAACAGGCTATAGGCGCACAGCACCAAGGCAGAGCCGAAATCGGACAGCAGCGTGGAACCGATGACATAGGCCGCGATGACGACGGCCATGCCGCTTCCGGCCAGGCAATACCCTGCCCCCCACCAGGCGAGGGCGGCCGAACGCCGCGCCCATCCTGCGCCGAGGAGAAGCAGGCTGCCGAGAAAGCTGACGCCGCTCGCGAGCAGGAACAGGTCAGAGGGGCTCATCGGCAGGACAAATTTTCGTTCCTAGTCGCCGTTGTTCGGGATGACGACTGGGCGGGTATAGAGGCGGCAGCAGGGCTTTCGTCAACCGCTGCACTGGCCTGGGGGTGAGAATTGATCGGGTCTTACCGGGTGGACGCTTTGGCTCGGGGGTGGGCAGAGGCCGCGTCGGGTGAGCCTAGGGCCGTTGCTGCTGGATGACGTCAATCTGTCGGCCAAAGCGCAGATCGACATGATGCGTGAGGTCATCAACCACTGGCGTGCCGAAATGGGAGCGGACGTCTGGTCGCAGGTGACGGTCGTTGTGGAAGGCCCGCATCAGCCGCGCGAGGACAATCTAAAGATGGCTTTCTTCCGCCATGCGCTTGGTGACCGCGCGCCGACCCACCTCGTCTATGCCGAAAATGTCTATGACCGGGCTTCTGCCTTGAAACTTGTCGGCACAATCGAGGCCGACCGCAGCCTGTCGATCATCACCTTCAACGACCCGCTGCGCATGCAGCGCGATTTGCTCGGAGATGCGGCAAGCGCCTACCTTCCGCAGGTCTTCGGAAAGCCTGACGCGACTCTCCCCTAAAGCTTGCCGAGCATAGTCAGAAGCGCGCCACCCCGGTCATGCAGGGGCGTTGCCGCCCCTGCCCGCTCACATCACGCTAAACCCGTGCATGAAGGGGTCACGGGGATCGACGAAGATCGTGTTGATCCCATGCATGCGCGCCCAACCGCTGATGCTGGGGCGGATGGCCGCGAAATTGCCGACCGTCGCGGCACTCTCCACACGCCCGTCGAACAGGCTGCCGATGATGCTTTCATGCACGAAGTCATCGCCCTCGCGCAATTTGCCCTTGGCCGCCAGCTGCGCCATGCGGGCGGAAGTGCCGGTACCGCAAGGTGATCGGTCAATCGCCTTCTCCCCATAGAAGACCGCGTTGCGGCCATGGGCGCGCTTGTCGCGCGGCGCGCCGGTCCATTGCACATGGCGGATGCCGCGAATGGTCGCGTCATCCGGATGCACGACATCGATCGCCTCGTTGATCAGCACACGCACGATGGGGCTGAGGCGGAGAATCTCCCCGGCCGAGATCGTCTCGATGCCGCCAAAGTTTTTCTGCGGATCGATGATGGCGTAGAAATTGCCGCCATAGGCGATATCCACGACAAGCTCGCCCAGGCCCGGCACATCGATGACAACGCCTTCGGCCGCGAGGTACGAAGGGACATTATGGATGCGCACGCTATCCACAAAGCGCCCGTTGCGCTTGTATTCCGCGACCACGCGCCCGGCCGGCGCGTCCAGTGCGAGCGTCCCTTCCACGCGCGGCATGGCCAGACCGTTTTCGATCGCCATCGTCACCGTGCCGATGGTGCCATGACCGCACATCGGCAGGCAGCCCGATGTTTCGATGAACAGGATCCCGACATCGCAATCGGCCCGCGTCGGCGGATAAAGAATGGAGCCGCTCATCATGTCATGGCCGCGCGGTTCGAACATCAGCGCGCGGCGCACCCAGTCGTGCCGCGCCATGAAATCCTGCCGCCGCTCGCTCATGCTATTGCCCTGCAACAGCGGGCCGCCGCCGGAGACAAGGCGCACGGGATTGCCGCAGGTATGCCCGTCGATACAGCTGAAGGTATAGACCTGATCAGCGCTCATGCTCTCATTCCTCGCCCAGATGTTCGCGCAACGTGCGGGTTTTGTATTCGGTGCGGAAGCGCCCGCGGCGCTGCAATTCCGGCACCAGAAGATCGACAAGCCGGATCAGATCGGCCGGGACTGAGACCGTATGGCCGAACATGAAGCCGCCGCGGCTGCCCGTCGCCTCAAAGGCTTCTTCCAGAATATCCGCGACCTGGGACGCCGAGCCGGCAATGGTCTTGTCGTAGGAGGTGGCGCTTTTGATGCCATGCTCAAAAAACGTCTCTCGGGAAATTTCGGTCGTCTCGCCAAGTTCCAAGGCCAGTTCATAGACGAAGCCGATGGGCGAGGCATTGGCGGCGATGATCTTCTCCTGCACTTCCTGCAGCGTGAAACGCGCCGGCAGCGTCGAGAAATCATAACCGTTATTGTAGGAGAGGAAGACGCCGACAGCCTCCTGCGGGATGGAGGTCAGCAGCCGGTCGCGCTGGGCATGGGCCTCGGCCTCAGTCTCGCCCACCACAATCGGCGTCTGCCACAGAATGCCGACCTTCGTCGGGTCACGCCCGATCGCGAGCAGCGCTTTGTCCAGCGCCGCGCGATGCTTTACCTGCCGGGCGAGCGCCATATCGGGGCCGAAGATGTAATCGGCGACATAGGCGGAAGCTTGAACGCCACGCGGCGACCCGCCGGCCTGAATGACGACGGGCCGTCCCTGCGGCGAAGGCGGGGTGTTCAGCGCGCCCTCGACCTTGAAAAACTTTCCCTCATGCTTGACGTGATGGACCTTGGCCGGGTCCGTCACGCGGCCCGATTCGAAATCCCACAGCATGCAGTCGGGCTCGGCACTGTCCCACAGCTTGCGACAGACATCGATGAATTCCTCCATCCGCTCATAACGGCTGTTATGCTCCATCAACGCGTCGAAGCCGAAATTGGCGGCATCCGATTTGCGGGTGGAGGTGACGAGGTTCATGGCGATGCGCCCCTTCGTCACATGGTCCAGCGAATTCATCAGCCGCGCCATGTAATAGGGATGCATGAACGTGGAGGAATAGGTCAGGCCGAAGCCGAGATGCTTGGTCACGCGCGACATCGCGACCATGATCGGGTTCAGGTCCTGGCGCGGCCAGCTGATGCCCCATTCGATGGCAGCGTCGGGCGAGCCCTGCCAAGTATCGGGAATGCCGGTGCCGTCGCCGGAAAAGACCATGTCCAGGCAACCGCGCTCCGCGATGCGGGCGATCTCCTCGAACATCTCGACATCGGGGAAGGTGCGGCCGGGCCAGGCGCCGGGCATCCGCCAGCGGCCGCCCATATGCGAATAGGAGAAGTCAAAACCAAGATGCATGCGGGCCTTAGCCAAAGTCACGTCTCCTGTCTCTCTAGCTTCGCAGCCTAGAACAGGATCGATCGCAGCGTCATCTGGTCGGAATTTTTTGTCAGTCACGCGCGGATGATAGAATTATCCGCCGTCGCCGCCCGAGCGGGGCGGCATCCTCATCTCATCCCCGGCGGACCGAGCGAGGCGGCTTTCGCCGCCCGCTCTTAACCCGCAATCCGGACAAGGCAGGCAACCCCGGAAGGGTCGCCGCAGTCTTAGCCGGACTTAGCGGCGATAGCTGCCGTTGACGATCGCCGGCAGGTCAGCGCGGCTGAAGCCCAGCTCGCCCAGTTCGGCGTCGGAATAGGTGGCCAGTTCGCGAGCCATCTGCATGCGCTCAGCGCGTTCGGCGCGGTGATCGGCGATCACCTGGCGGAGCGAGAAAACCCCGCGCACGAAGGCGGTCAGACCAAGGAAATCGAAAGCGTCCTTGATGCCGCCGGGAGCCAGCTTCTGTTCGGTATTGGAAATGGTGTTCATGTGAGCCTCCTGAGCCCGTCCGTTGCTGCAGTGCACCATACTCATCCGCGCATCGCATGTCTACAGAATAACGTGCGTAATTCGTTGTAACGAAGTTTATGGCTGCACTGCACCATTCGCATACAATTGTCTTATAACGTGACAAATGTGTCAAAAGATCGGCCTTGCGTCCGAAAGCGAAGGCTTTAGCTTGCGCCTCAGCGCCCTATCCCCGGCGCGCTTGAAGACAGGAGCAGCAGCATGGCGACCCCAGATTCCAAGCTCAGCCCCGATGATTTCGATGAGGAGGATATCGAGAGCTATCTCGCCCTCGCGCGCATCCAGGGAGAGACCACGGATACCGACGAATGGATCGCGGCCCTGGAAGACATGGCCCGCGTCGCTTGGCGGCTGATGACGGAAGACCAGAAGGAAACCTTCCGCGCGGAGCCCGAGATCCTCGCGTTGACCGATAATTTCGGCGATTTCGCGGACGACCAGAACGCCGATTTCTAGAGCAGATCCCGGTCAGATGGAATCATCTGTCCGGGTGAAGATGCTCGCAAAAACAATAAACTAGAGCGGCACCTGTGAGCGTAAGCGAACAGGAAACGCTCTAGGCTCCCTACCGACACCGAAAGTCTTGCCGTCCGGTGAAGCGCCTGACGGCCTATCGCTTCAAGGATTCTGCCCTTGTCCCATACCGAGCGTGCCGGCCAGGCGATCGACGCCCTGCTCGATCGCGTGCTGGCCGAGAAACGGCTGGTCGGCGCGGTCGTGCGCGTTCAACGCCACGGCCGTCCCTTCTACAGCAAAGCGGTCGGTTTCGCGGATCGGGAAGCAGGGACGCCGATGCTGCCCGGCACGGTCTTTCGCCTGGCCAGCATGACCAAGCCGGTCGTCTCGGCCGCCACACTCGCCTGCGCCGAAGCCGGGCTGCTGTCGATCGAGGATGAGATTACGCGGTTCCTGCCTGATTTCCGGCCGAAGACGCCGTCGGGCGAGGCGGCAAGGATCACCATCCGTCACCTCCTCACCCATACGGCGGGTCTGTCTTACGTCTTCCTGCAACCGGGCGAGAGCCCCTATCACGCGGCGGGCGTGTCGGACGGGATCAACCGTCCGGGCATCAGCCTGGCGGAAAACCTCCGCCGCCTCGGCAATTTGCCGGTCAGCTTCACGCCCGGCAGCGCCTGGCTCTATTCGCTCGCGACCGATGTGCTGGGCGCGGTGCTGGAAAAGGCCAGCGGACAAGCTTTGCCGGAGGTCGTGCGGGACCACATCACGCGCCCGCTCGGCATGGCGGACAGCGCCTTCCTGGCGACGGCGCCTGAGAGGCTGGCGACGCCCTATGCCGATGCGGCAGGGCCGGGTGAAGCCCCACGCCGCATGACCGACCCTTTCACGCTGCCGCAGGTCGACGCCGGCCAGCTCTATTTCTCGCCGGGCCGCGCGACAGACCCCGATGTCTATGCCTCCGGCGGCGCCGGCATGGTGGGCACGGCCGAGGATTATATCCGTTTCCTGGAAGCGATCCGGCTCGGCGGCGCCCCCATCCTCAATCCCGCCTCGGCCGCCGCCTTCGTGGGCGACGCGATCCCGGGCCTCGATACCGGTCTCGGCGATCCCGGCTGGGGCTTCGGTCTTGGCGTCGCCCATCTGCGTGACCCGGCGGCATCCGGCACGGCGCAGAATCCCGGCAGTTGGGCCTGGGGCGGCGTCTACGGCACCAGCTTCTGGGTCGATCCGGAAGCCGGCCTCAGCGCGGTCGCGTTGACCAATACCTCTCTGGAAGGGTGCAACGGTCCCTTCACGAAGGAAATCATTGCCGCGACCTACGCGGGATGACATCGCTCTAAACGAAACGTGATGGCATCCGCGTTCTGTCACATTCCGTGACGAACCCCATATCAGCTCCATCAGAGTTCGATGGGAGCCAGAATATGACCAAAGCCATCCGTTTCGATTCCAGCCTGCTGCGTGCCGCCATGGTCGGCCTGCTGCTGGCCGGCGCCGCGCTCAGCCTTTCGGCCTGCAACACCGTCAATGGTGCCGGCAAGGACGTTTCCAATGCGGGCGCCGCGACCTCGAACACCGCGACGGACGTTCAGCAGAAGCTGTAATCCGGCGGCATCGCCAGAGAAGCCCGGCAGCCCAGCGGCTGCCGGGCTTTTTTATGCCTGCAGCAGCCGCGTCAGCGCGATCGCCACCGTCTCGGTCGCGGCCTTCAGATCGGCCATGGCCAGATTCTCATCCGCGCGATGGCCGTTCGCTTCCAGCATGGTCCGCGGACCGGCGCCGTACAGCACGGTCGGGATGCCACGCTCGGTATAAAGCCTTGCATCGCAATAGATCGGCGTGCCCTCAGCCCCGATGATCTCGCCCAGGACGATCTCGGCCGCGTCAGTCAAAGCCGCCACCAGCCGGTCCTGGCCGGGCAGGCTTTCCATCGGCCGCACCACCAGGATCTGCGTCACATCGACGGTGATACCAGGCAGGGATGCGGCCGCATTGGCGATGAGGTCGCACAATTCCTGCTCCACCGCTTCCGGCCGTTCCTCGGGGATCATGCGGCGGTCGATGCGGAAGCTGACCTTGTCGGGAACGACATTGGTATTGATGCCGCCGGAAATCAGCCCGACATTCAGATTGGCATGACCGATGCCGGGCACCGCCGAAACCCGGTCCGCCAGCCCGCCACGAAACGCATAGAGCGCCGCCAGAATCTGGGTCGCGGCTTCCAATGCGTCATGCCCGGTCTCGGGCCGCGCCGCATGGGCGGACTTGCCGCGCACCGTCACGTCCAGATGCAGGCAGCCATTATGCGCGATCGTCACGTTATAGGCGAAGCCGGCGCTGAGCGCGTAGTCGGGCTTGGACAGACCTTCCGCCAGGATCAGGCCGGGGCCGATCAGCCCGCCGGTCTCCTCGTCATAGGTCAGATGCAGCTCCACCGAGCCAGCCAGCGGCGCGGCCGTTTCCTTCAAGGCGAGCAGCGCGAAGGCATAGGTCGCGAAATCGGATTTGGAGACGGCGGCGCCACGGCCATACATGCGGCCATCGCGGATCTCCGCGCCGTACGGATCGCTGCTCCAGCCCTCGCCGGGGGCCACGACATCGCCATGCGCGTTCAGCGCCACCACCGGACCCGCGCCAAACCTGTGACGGATGATAAGGTTGGTGGCGGACAGCATACCGCAGGCGCGGACCGCCGCCTCCGGCACCGGATGGCGTTCGACCACGAAACCCAAAGCTTCCAGCAATGCCGCTGTCATGGCCGCATGATCCGCACAATCGCCGGGCGGGTTATCGGACGGATGGCGGACGAGCGCGGCCAGGAAGCCGACCTCCTCCTCGAAACGACGGCTGACGGCCGCGCGGATGGCAGAGTCCAACTCGGTCATGACATCAATCCCTGCGTGCGCACCAAGCGCGCGTAAATACCGTCCTGTTCCATCAGCTCGGCATGCGTGCCGCATTCCTGGGCGCAGCCCTCGGCCATCACCACAACCAGATCGGCGCTGCGCACGGTCGAGAGGCGGTGGGCGACGATGATGGTGGTGCGCCCGGTGCGCAAATGCGCGAGGGCCGATTGCACGGCGGCTTCGCTGTCGGCATCCAGCGCGCTTGTCGCTTCATCCAGCAGCAGGATGCGCGGATTACGCAGGAAGGCGCGGGCCAGCGACACGCGCTGGCGCTGGCCGCCTGACAGGCGATTACCGTTATGGCCGACGACCGTCTGATCGCCCTCCGGCAGAGCCTGAATGAAATCGGTTGCCGCCGCGGCTTCGGCCGCCGCCTCAATCTCGGCCTCCGACGCATTCGGCCGTCCCATGCCGATATTGGCGGCAACGGTATCGTCGAATAGCAAGGAATCCTGGCCGACATAGGCGATGGCGTCACGCAGGCTGGCCATCTGCACGCTGCGGATATCCGCGCCGTCAACCTCGATCGCGCCCGACCGCACATCGTAAAGCCGGGGAATAAGGGCCAGCGCGGTCGACTTGCCGGCGCCGGATGCGCCGACCAAGGCCACCGTCTGGCCCGGTTTCGCCTCAAAACTGAGACCGGAAAGCCCGGCGCGGCCGTCCGGATAGGTGTAGCAGACATCGATGAAGCGCAGCGCGCCGGGACCTACCGGCAGCGGCTTGGCGTCAACGCTGTCGGTGATGCCCGGCGGCTCGTCGATGACCTGGAACGAGCGTGCAAGGCCGGCAAGCCCCTCCTGCACGGCCGCGTTGAGCGAGCCGAGCGAGCGCAACGGGCGCGAGGCGAGCATCAGGGCGGCGACAAAACCGGAGAAATTGCCGAGCGTCGCGGCGCCGGCCGCCGCGCGCCAGCCGACAAAACCGATGACGAGCGCCACGGTCACGCCGCCCAGAACCTCCAAGACCGGATCGACCGCCGAGCGCGTACGCACCATGCGGAGCAGCGCACGGTAGAGCTGTCCCAAAACATGCTCCGCGCGCTGCCGCTCGATCGCTTCCAGCCGATAGGCGCGCACCGTGCGGCTTTGGGCGAAACTCTCGTTCAGCATCATCGCCGTCTCGCCCATCCGCTCCTGCATATTGCCGGACGCGCGGCGCACGCGCTTGCCGATGCGCTGCACGGGGACCGCCGCCAGCGGATAAAGGGCCAGCGCGAGCAAGCTCAGCAGCCAGTCCATATAGACCATCGATGCGACCAGACCGACGACGGTCATGGCGTCCGACACGCCGCTGACCGCACGCGTCATGGCGTCCCGGATCGTTGCCGCGTCCGTCGTGAAGCGGGCGGCCAGCTGGGCCGGCGCCTCGCGCTCCATGCGCTGAAGGTCGGACGACATCAGATGACCGAACATGCGGGTCTGCAGATCGCGGATGACGACCAGGACAAGGTTCTGCGTCGCGACCGCCTGCCCATACTGCACCGCCGCCTTGAAGCCGGTGACGACGAGCACGATGATCGGGATCTGGTAGAGGATGCGCGGGTCCTTGCGCACGAACATGCTGAAGGCCTGATCGATCACGGCGGGGTAAAGGGCCGTGGCACCTGCGACCAGCGCCGTCAGGATCGCGACGATGACCAGCCGCCCCTTGTAGACGTGCAGATGCTCGCGCCAGAGGCGCGCGACCAGGGCGCGGGTCGATTCGTCAGTCGGCAGGGTTTTCATGTCAGCGCGGCATGTATCAAGAAGAGAACCGCCCGACCACCCTCGCCAATTCGGCCCGGCAGGATTCCGCGTCATCGAGACACCCGCGACGGACCCACCAGAGTCTTACGGCGCGGAGCGCTCTGCCGAGTTCTGGCCCTGGTTCGAGACCGAGGGCGACAACATCCCTTCCCTGAAGCGGGAATACCGGCGGGACTAGCTTCTCGAGCTCCGCCCGGAAGGCGCGCGCAGCATTCCCGGGCGGGTGGCGTAAAAAGGACCGTCCGCGTAGCACGGGCAGCGGCATTGTCGTGTCAGCGGCAGCCTGAAACAGCTCGGTTTCCGGCGCGCCTAGGGCCGGTAGCGGCCCATCGAGATAGGAAACCAGCCGCTCGCGCTCGGCCTTCGACAGTTTCAGCCGCCGGGCGGCAAGGTCAGCGGCGTGCGGATCGCCGATAAGACCGGCCAGGCGCAGCACCGGATCGGGCGGCGCATCCGCCTCCGCCAGCCGGTCCAGGCGCATCGTCCAGTCCGCCGCCGCCTCGGGCAACAGCACGGCCAGCACGCCGAGCTCGTCCATCAGGCGGAGGCCTGACCTCGGGTCAGAACCGCTCAGGATTTTGGACGTCTCGGACCACAGCCGCTCGGCCGAGAGTGTCGCCAGTTTCGGCGCGGCGGCAGCGAGAGCCGTTGCCGTATCAGCGTCGGGTGGTATCTGACCGTAACGGAGATGAAACCGAAAGAAGCGCAGGATGCGAAGATAATCCTCAGCGATCCGGAGCGATGGTTCTCCGACGAAGCGCACCCGCCCGGCGGCCAGATCCGCCACACCGCCGAAATAATCGTAAAGCGCCCCGTCCGGTCCCAGCGACATCGCGTTGATGGTGAAATCCCGCCGCGCCGCGTCGATTTCAAAATCCTCCGTGAAGGCGACGACGGCGTGGCGCCCGTCGGTTTCGACATCCCGGCGCAGCGTCGTCACCTCAACCTGACCGCCATCGGCGAGCGCCGTCACGGTGCCATGGGCGAGGCCGGTCGGGATGGCGCGCAAGCCGACGGCACGAAGCCGCTCCATCACCGTCTGGGGCAGCAAGGGCGTCGCGACATCGACATCGCTGACCGCACGTCCGGCCAGCAGATCACGCACGGCGCCGCCGACGATGCGCGCACCGGGCAGCGCCGCCAAAACCGGGCGCACGCCAGGCAGATCAAGCAAGGGAGCGGGGTCCAGACGGGCCATACCCTGTTGAAAATCCCATCGTCTAAGGTGCCAGATCGGCAGGGAGGTCGGTTATCCGAAATCCTGTCATTTGGCCAATTTCACTGACCAAGGTAGAGCGAGAAAGGAGAGCGTCCCAAGCCCGCCGGAAAGGCGCTATGCCAGGCGGGCCAGGCCACCCGCGCTATGACCAGGCTTTCGTCACGGAGTCCGCCTATGTCTATGCCGATCGCCGATATTCTGACTGCCATGGCCGGCCGGCGCGTCCTCGTCGTGGGCGACGTGATGCTGGACCGCTTCGTCTATGGCCGCACGGAGCGCGTGTCGCCGGAAGCGCCGTCGCTGATCCTGGCCGCCGACCGGCAGGAGCAGATGCTGGGCGGAGCAGCCAATGTCGCGGTCAATATCACCAGCCTCGGCGGTCATTGCCATCTCATCGGCCTCTGCGGCGCGGACCCGATTGCAGCCGAACTGGCCGAAGAACTGGCACGCTTTCCCGATCTGACCGCCGATCTTGTGAAAGACCCTGCCCGTAGCACGACACTCAAGGTCAGATTGGTTAATCCGCAGCACAATACCCATCTGCTGCGCCTGGATTGGGAAGTGACGACGCCCGCCGCAGGCGCGGTGCTGGACCAGCTTACGGCAAGCGCCGTCGCCGCCGTGGCGAAGGTCGAGGTCGTAATCTTCTCCGACTATCTGAAGGGCGTGCTGCAGCCGTCGCTGATGAGCGCGGTCGCCGCGGAAGCCGCACGCCACGGCATTCCGGTCATCGTCGATCCCAAAGGGCAGGATTTCACGCGCTATCGCGGGGCGACCGTCATCGCCCCCAATCTGCACGAACTGTCACTCGCCGTCGGTCATACCGTGCCGCAGGACGATGCTGCGGTTGAGGCCGCCGCCGGCGAGATCATCGCTTTGTCCGGCGCGCCCGCCATCGTCGTCAAGCGCAGCCAAGGCGGCGTGCAACTGGTGGAGCAAGGCCGCACCACGGCGCGTTTTCAGACGCTCGCCCGCCGCGTCACAGATGTTTCGGGCGCCGGTGATACGCTGGTCGCGGCCCTCGCCATGGCGCTGGCAACCACCGCCGGCATGGACGCCGCGACCCGCATCGCCAATGCCGCTGCCGGCATCGCGGTCGCCAAGAAAGGCACGGCCGCCGCGACGGTCGAAGAACTAGCCGAGATGCTGCTGCATCGGCATGAGCATCGCATATCGCCCAAAATCTACAGCGCAACGGAAGCGCTGCAGAAGCAGGTGACCGCCTGGCAGGATGAGGGCCTGTCCGTCGGTTTCACCAACGGCTGTTTCGACCTGCTCCATCCGGGCCATATCTGGTCGCTGACCGAAGCCCGCAGCCGGGTCGACCGGCTGGTGCTGGCGCTGAATGCGGATGCCTCCGTCAAACGGCTCAAAGGCCCCAACCGCCCGGTGCAGAACGAGACCGCGCGCATGACGGTCGCGGCCGCGCTGGAAGCGGTCGACGCGGTCATTCTGTTCGGCAGCGATACGCCGCTGGATCTGATCCTGGCCTTGCAGCCCAATGTCTTGCTGAAGGGCGGGGACTATAATCTCGATACCGTCGTCGGCCGGCATGAAGTCGAAGCCTATGGCGGCCGGGTCGAGATCATCCCCTATATGCCGAATACGAGCACGACGGAGATGATCCAGCGCATGGGCGGCATCGAGGCCGAAAAGGGTGGCATCGGCACCGGCAGCGTCGTGCCGGGCGCTGCCGTGCCAAGCCTCGCCGAAAGCTGAACCGTGCTGCGCGCTCCCCCATCCCCGGCGCTGCTCAGCGCGGCCGATGCCGGCCTTGCCTGGCTGCGTGAGACCGCCTGGCCGTTCTGGCTCGCCCACGGCATCGACCGCGAGGATGACGGCCGCGCGATCGGCTTTCACGAATTCCTGTCGCTCGACGATCTGCGCTGCGTCGCCGATTATCGGCGCCTGCGGGTGGTGACGCGGCAGACCTTCGTCTTCAGCGAAGCACTGGCCGCCGGCATGACGGAAGCGGAGGAGGCCGTCACGCTCGGCCTGCACTACCTCCGCACCCATGCCTTCGACGCGGCCGGCGGCTATCACTGGCGTTTCGATCTGGACGGCCGCGTCATGGACCCGAAGCGGGACCTGTACGACCATGCTTTCGTGCTGCTGGCCCTTTCCACTGCGATGAAGGTCAGGCCAGACCCGGTTCTGCGGGCGGAAGCACTCGCGCTGGATGATTATCTGCACCGGGCATTTCCGCATCCGGCTGGCGGCTATGGCGAAAGCCTGCCGGCCAGCCTGCCGCGCCGGCAGAATCCGCATATGCATCTGCTGGAAGCCTGTCTCGCCGCCTCCGAAGCCTTTGAGGACTCACCCTTTCTCGATCGCGCGGACGGGATCGTCACTCTGTTCCTGACCCGGATGTTCCATGCCGAGGAAGGCGCCCTGGCCGAATATTTCGATGACGGGCTGGTGGCGCACCGTGAGCACGGACGTTTCGCGGTCGAGCCCGGCCATCACAGCGAATGGGTCTGGCTGCTGGATTGGTATGCCCACCGATGCGCGGTCATCGGCCGACCGGTGCGGTCAGCCGTCGCCACTGCCATCCGCCAGCTCAACGACTTCGTGGATCGCTTCGGCATTCACCCGACGACCGGCGGGCTGGTCGATGTCCTGTCAAGCGACGGCAGTCTCGTCTCTGGCAGCCAGCGGCTATGGCCGCAGACCGAGCGATTGAAGGCCGAGATTTTGCGTCCCGACGCCACGGAGACGCGCATCCTCAAAGCCTTCGCTGTCTTGCGGGACTATATCACCCCAGCCCCCAGGGGGCTCTGGATGGAACAGCGGGAGGCTGACGGCAGCTTCAGCCCGACCCCCGCGCCCGCCAGCAGCCTCTATCATTTGACCTCGGCCTATACCGTCGCCGCCAGAACGCTCAGGAGTTTTGTTACGTGATTCTTGTGACCGGTGGTGCCGGATTCATCGGTTCCAATATCGTCGCGGCACTGAACGAGAACGGAAGGCGCAATGTCGCCGTCTGCGATCTTCTGCATTCGGACGGCAAATGGCTCAATCTGCGCAAGCGCGTCGTGCAGGATATCGTGCCGCCGGATGAACTGTTCGATTGGCTTGCCGGGCGCGACGATATCGAGGCCGTCATCCATATGGGCGCCAATTCCTCGACGCTCGCGACAGACGGCGATGAGATCATGACGCGGAATTTCCGTTTCTCGCTCAAGCTGCTGGACTGGTGTACCGCGCATGACGTGAAACTCATCTACGCCTCCTCGGCCGCGACCTATGGCGACGGGCTGGAGGGGTTTCAGGACAGCATCGACCTGCCCTATCTGCAGACGCTGCGGCCGTTGAATCTTTACGGCTGGAGCAAGCATCTATTCGATCAGGTCGTCGCGACCCGTCTGGAGGAAGGCAAGAAGCTGCCCCCCGTTTGCGCCGGCCTTAAATTCTTCAACGTTTTCGGACCCAATGAATATCACAAGGGTCCGATGATGAGCTTGGTCTCCAAATACTTCCCGGCGATCCAGCGGGGCGAGACGATCGACCTCTTTCGCAGCTACAAGCCCGAATACAAGGACGGCGAACAGCTCCGCGATTTCGTCTATGTCCATGACATCACGGATACAATCCTTTGGCTGCTCGACGGCTATACGGGAACGCAGCTCTTCAATCTCGGCAGCGGGAAAGCCCGCAGCTTCATCGACCTTGTCGGGTCAATCTTCGATGCGCTGGAGATGGAGCGAAAGATCCGCTTCGTGGAAATGCCGGAGGCGATGCGGCCGCGCTACCAGTATTTCACGGAAGCCGATCCCGCGCGGCTGCAGGCCGCCGGCTACAACAGGCCGGGCACCGAACTTGAAGTCGCCGTCGGGCATTTCGTCCGCACGTATTTGACTAAGGGCGATACCTATCGCTGATCCCCGCGGGTAGATCCGCGCAACGCCTGCGCGGATCTACCTTTTCGAGCGAGCACAACATCCTCTAACCACCACGCAGCATCGCCGCCGCCTGCGCCATCGCCGCACGCAGGCTGGCTGCGCTCGCGGTACCCTTGCCGGCGATCTCGAAGGCCGTGCCGTGATCGACGCTGGTACGCACGAAGGGCAGGCCGACGGTGATATTCACGCCTTCGTCGAGGCCCAGATATTTTACCGGAATCAGCCCCTGGTCATGATATTGCGCGACCACGACATCGAACTCACCCATGCGTGCGCGCATGAAGACGGTATCGCCTGACAGTGGCCCCGCGACATCGATCCCTTCCTGCCGCGCGATGGCGACAGCCGGCGCGATGATCGCGTCATCCTCGCTGCCGAACATTCCGCCCTCCCCCGCATGCGGGTTGAGGCCGGCGACGCCGATACGCGGGCGGGGGATGCCGAATTGCAACCCGGCGCGATGGGCCAGGCGAATGGCCCTCAGCTCATTCTCGACGGTGACCATCCGCACCGCCTCGCTCAGCGGCACATGAATGCTGACCAGCAGAACCCGCAATTCCTTATTCGCGAGCATCATCGCGTAGTCCGTGGTGCCAGCGCGCTCAGCCAGAATTTCGGTATGGCCCGGATAGTCGATCCCGGCCTCATGCATCGCCATCTTGTTGATCGGCGCGGTCACGATGGCGCTGATCTCCCCCGCCTGCACGGCCGTGATGGCGCGATCGATATAGGCATAGGCCGCCGCCCCGGCCCGCGCATCCACCTGCCCGAAGGGCAGATCGGCGGGCAGCCGGCTGACCGGCACGACCTCGATCCTGCCCACACCGCCCTGCGCGAGACCCGCATGCGCGATCTCGACAATCTCGACCGGCACGCCCAGCAGCTTCGCCGCGCGGGCAAGGATGGCAAAATCGCCGAAAACGACGGTCGGATGCGGCAGCCCCTCGGCCGCGAGCTTGACCACGATCTCAGGTCCGACCCCGGCCGGGTCGCCCATCGTGATTCCCATCGGCTGCGTCATGCACATGATTCCCCTGCGGCCTGCGCTTCCCCTAGACCTTCCCTGGTCGTGTACAAAGTCTCGGACGACCGATTTCGACGCATGAGAGGATCGCGCGCATGGCGACGGAGCAGAATGCAGTAAGCGCCCTGGCGCAAGCCATGGACGCGACAGGTTTCGCCCAGGCGCAGGCAGCCCAGATGCAGATGATCCTGCAAGACCAGGGGCTGACGGATTGGGCCGGCTTCGCTTCCAGCTGGGACGATCTCGGCATCGACGGTTTCATGGCCGATGGCGGGCGCTATCGCCGTCGCCGTTTCGCGGCCTTCGGGGTTAAGGCGGCAGGAGGCGCCAACGGCATCCGCCGCAAGCCGCATCAGCCGCATTACCAAAGCCGCGACTATAACGCCTTGAACGGCGGCATCGCCCGCTGGTTCGACCCCGTGGCCGAAGCGATCGCCGACCATCCGACGACGACCGCCGTGCTGCGCTTCTGTAACGGGCTTTTCACGCGCCTGACCCCGCCGGACGTGCGGCCGGAGCATTGGCATGTGGAGATGCACCAGTTCCGCATCGAGGCGCAGGCCGGGTCGGACGGCAAACCGACGCCCGAAGGGCTGCATCGCGACGGCGTCGACTGGGTGCTGGTTCTGCTCGTCCGGCGGGAGAATGTCGCGGAGGGTGAGACCAGCATCACCAATCTTGAAAAGAAGCTTATGTCCCGCTTCACCCTCGCCGCGCCGATGGATGCGGCCCTGGTCGATGACAGCCGCGTCTATCATGGCGTGACGGCCGTGCATCCGCTGGACCCGGCGCAGCCGGCCTTCCGCGACGTGCTGGTCATCACCTTCCGCCGCGAATAATTTCTCTCCCTTCGTCTGACCAAAAACGCCCGGGGACTTCATGGCCAAGCTCAGTGTGAACCTGAACAAGATCGCCTTGCTCAGAAACTCCCGCCATACCGGGGTGCCGGACGTCGCGCATTTCGCGCGTCTGGCGCATGAGGCCGGCGCCCATGGCCTGACGGTTCACCCGCGGCCGGATGAGCGGCATATCCGCCGCACGGATGTCTTCATGCTCGACCGGCTGATGCGCCCCTGGCGCCCGGAATTCGAGTTCAATATCGAGGGTTATCCGGATCCGCGCTTCATGGATCTGATCGCTGAGGTAAGACCCGAGCAATGCACGCTGGTGCCTGACGCGCCGGGTGCCTTCACCTCCGACGAGGGCTGGAAACTTGGCCCCGACCAGATGGGCCTGGCCCGCACGGCCATTCAGCAACTGAAGGCCCAGGGCAGCCGCGCCATTCTTTTCGTCGATCCCAACCCCGATATCGTGAGCCGCGTCATCGACGCAGGCGCCGAGGGGATTGAGCTTTATACCGGCGGCTATGCCCAGGCCGTCCGCGAAGGCCGCCAGGCTGAACTGCTCGCCGCCTGTGGGGAAACCTGTGCCAAAGCGCGGGCGGCGGGGCTCGCGGTCAATGTCGGACATGACCTCAATCTCGACAATCTGCCGCCGCTGGTCGCCGCCATGCCGGGTCTGGCTGAGGCATCGATCGGGCATGAGCTGACGGCCGATGCGCTCGTCCTCGGCTGGGCGGAAGCCATCCGCCGCTACGCGGCGGCGCTCGCCGGATAATAGAACCGCGATCGACCGGCTGGAGCCGTGTAACGATATAGTGTAACACCTCTCTGGACAGGTGATTTTGATACGTTATAACATATCAAAATCACCCACCACGAGGATGGTTATGCGACTGAAGACAGCATTGGCGCGCGGCCTGACGGCCATCGCCCTGACAGCGACACTCGGCCTGGTGGCCCAGGCAAGGGCGGCGGCGGCTATTCAGGCGGTCGGCGTCGAAAATGAATATGCCGATGTCATCGGGCAGATCGGCGGCACCTATGTTCATGTCACCACGATCATGTCGGACCCCAATACCGATCCGCATTCCTTCGAAGTCAGCCCCAGGATCGCTGCCAGCATCGCGGGCGCCGATCTGATCGTCGAAAACGGCATCGGCTATGACAGCTGGGCCGATAAGATGATCGCGGCGGCCCCCAAAGTCGGGCGCCAGGTCATCAATGTCCAGCACCTGCGGGCTTTGCCGGATGACACGGCCAATCCGCATCTTTGGTACGATCCCGCGACCATGCCCTTGGTGGCGCAGGCGATTGCCGCGAAGCTTTCGGCGCTCGACCCCGCCCATGCCGCCTATTTCGCATCTCAGGAAGCGGCCTTCGCGGCCAGCCTGAAACCCTGGTTCGCGGCCCTCGCCACGTTCAAAGTAACTTATCCGAACACCGCAGTCGCGGTGACGGAGCCGGTGGGCGACTACATGCTGCATGCGGCGGGCGCGACAATCGAAACGCCCTGGGCGCTGGAAGCGGCCATCATGAACGATACCGATCCGGCGCCCCAAGATGTCACCAAGCAGAACGCCTTGCTGAAGAACGGGGCCGTCAAGGTCTTCCTGTACAACCAGCAGGTAACCGATCCGCTGACGCAATCTTTCCTGGAACTGGCCCATAAGGCGGGAATCCCGGTCGTCGGCGTCTATGAAACCATGCCGACCCCAGGCTACAGCTATCAAAGCTGGATGCTGGCCGAGGTTAAGGCCCTGACAAAGGCGCTCGCGGACAAGACTTCCACCGAAAGCCTGCTATCGGCGTCTTCAAAATAAATGGATGCAATGAATACCCTGGCGGAAACGCTGACCGTCTCTCAGCTGAGCGTCTCCTTCCCTGGCCGCCAGGTACTGCAGGACGTGAGCTTTTCGCTCGCGTCCGGCGAAGTCTGCGGGCTGATCGGATCGAACGGTTCCGGCAAGACAACCTTGCTGCGGACGATCCTGGGCCTGCAGGCGGCGACCAGCGGCACCGTCCATCTCAATGGTGCGGTCGGTTATGTGCCGCAGAAGATCGCCTTCGATATGGATATGCCGCTGCGTGCGCGGGACGTGGTGGGGCTAGGGCTGGACGGCAACCGCCTCGGCCTGCCGCTGCCCTCGCTGTCCAAACGCCGCAAGGTCGATGCCATGCTGCGGGCCGTGGGCGCCGAGGCTTTCGCCGATCAGCGCATCGGCGATCTATCCGGCGGGCAGCAGCAGCGCGTGCTGATTGCGCACGCCATGATCCGCCGCCCGCGCCTGCTGCTGCTGGACGAGCCGCTCGCCAATCTGGACGTCCGCGCGGTCGCCGATATCGTGGGACTGCTCAACCGCTTCGCGCGGGAAGAGGGCGTCACCGTACTGGTCTCCGCGCATGACATGAACCCGCTGCTCTCGGTCATGGACCGCATCGTCTATCTGGCGCAGGGCCGGGCTGCCACGGGAAGAACCGAGACCGTGGTGCGCACGGAAGTGCTCAGCCGGCTGTACGGCCATCATATCGATGTCATACGCGTGCATGGGCGCGTGCTGGTCATCGCGGCCGGCGCGGCCGACGAGATCCCGATCGCGGTTGAGAAGCATCCCGTCCATGTCTGCGAAATTCCCTGACGCAGCCATGTCTGTCTTAGATCTTCTGTTCGCGCCCGGATTTTTCGCGAGCGCCCCGGTTCAGACGGCGCTGATCATCGGCAGCGCGGCCGCCATCGTCTCAGCGCTCATCGGCGTCTTCACCGTGCTGCGCGGCCAGTCCTTCGCCGGCCACGCGCTGTCCGATATCAGCAGTGCCGGCGGTTCGGTCGCCTTCCTGCTCGGCATCAGCGCGCTTTGGGGATTTCTCGGCGTCGCCGTTCTGGCGGCGGGCGCGCTGGAACTGGCTGGCCTACGCCGCGCGAAAGAGCGCGATCTGGTCACCGGCATCGTGCTCGGCGCCGGATTGGGGCTGACGGCTTTGCTGCTGCATCTCGATATCGGCACGCGCAGTTCCGGCGGGGCCGCGATCTCCGTCATGTTCGGGTCGATCTTCGCCATTCCGGCATCGATGGTCCTATCCATGCTCGGCGTCAGTGCCGTCGCCGTGCTGCTGATCGGGCTGATCTACCGCCCGCTGCTGCTGACCTCGCTCGATCCCAATCTCGCATCGGCGCAAGGCGTGCGGGTGCATGCCGTCGGGCTGCTGCATCTGCTGATCCTGTCGCTGGCCGTGACGCTCTCGGCCATGACGATCGGCGCGATCCTGTCCACGGCCTTGCTGATCGGCCCGGCAGCGGCGGCGGTCCAGATCGCCCGCCGACCCGGCCGCGCGCTGATCCTGGCCGTGCTGTTTGGCCTCATCGCGACCTGGGGCGGCGTGCTGCTGGCCTATGACAGCTACGCCTGGACGCCGGGCCAGGCCTGGCCCGTGAGCTTCTTCATCACCAGCCTGGCCTTTCTGATCTATCTGGGCGCCCGGCTTTGGAAGCGCCTGCCGATCGCACGCCGGACGGCGGAGGCCTGATCCCGATGTTCGCAAGCTATATGATCAACGGCTGGATCATGGCGACGATCATCGCGGTCCTGGCCGGCGCGGTCGGGCTGTTCGTCGTGCTGCGCGGCATGAGCTTCGCGGCCCATGCCTTGCCGCTCGGCGCCTTTCCCGGCGCGGCGGCGGCCAATCTGCTCGGCATCAATGAGTTGTGGGGGCTGATCGGCTTTTCCGGCCTCGGCGTCATCGGCATCACGCAACTGGCCCAGCGGCAGCGGCGCGATGTCGCGACCGCTTTGGTGCTGATGGCGCTGCTCGGCCTCGGCACCTTGTTCCTCAGCCTCTCGGGCCATTACGCCCAGGGCGTCTACGCGCTGTTGTTCGGCCAATTGGTCAGCGTCAGCCGGGCGCAGATCTGGCCGGTGCTGGCGCTCGGCCTTGTCATCCTCGTCGCCATCGGGATCTGTTTCCGGCCGCTGCTGTTGAGCACGCTGTCGCCCGATCTGGCCGCCACCCACGGCGTTTCACCCAAGCGCACCGATTTCGGCTTTCTGCTGCTGGTGGGGGCGGCCACCGCCATGGCGCTGCCGGTGGTGGGGGCTCTTCTCGTCTTCAGCCTCATGGTCGGGCCCGCCGCCGCCGCGCGCAGCCTGACGGATCGGCCTGCGACCGCGCTGCTGCTGTCGGTCGGGCTCGCTTTGCTGACGGTCTGGGCTTCGATCGCGGCCGCCTATGTCAGCGACTGGCCGATCGGCTTTTTCGTGGGAGCTTTGGCCGCAGCCTTCTTCGCGGTCGCGCAACTCTCCCGCCGGTTCCGCCGCGCGGCTTAGCTGTCAAAGGCAAGAAGGCTAAGGACGCTCGCCGTCTTCAATCCGAGACTGCAAGCCCGCGACCATCGCATCGTAACCAATCGCCAGGATGCGCAGATCGCTGCCGACCACTCGCGCGATAAGGATATGCCTGGGCCTTCCAACCCCGCCTTCGCCGACAGGAACCCGGGCTCGGCTATGGCGGAGATGATAATGGATCCGGTCACCAACCATCTGAGCGCCAGGCCGCGAAGGATTGGCCAATAGGTCGCGGATAGCCTGACCGACCAGCACTTCGTAGCGCCGCCTCGCGGCCAAACCGAATTCGATTTCGCTCTCTCGAAAAATCCTGGTGAGCTGTCTAAGCGCTGACGGAGAAAAGTCGTAGTTGACTAAGGTCACTCTTCGTCGCGGCCAAGAGAGGCCAGAAAAGCGCCGAGGTCTTCTGGGGCGACACGCTTATACGCGCCCCTTGCGATCTCAGCCTCACCCTGATCGCCCAGGCGCTGGAGATAGGCAAGATGGGCTTGCTCACGGTCTAGGTCGGCCTCGTACCGGCGAAGCGCTTCGCGAATCACTTCGCTGGAACTGGCGTGGTGACCGGCAGAGACCAGACTGTCCATGAGCGACAAATGGTGCTCGGTGAACGAGATGGTTCGGGGTGCTGCAGGCATATCAGGCTCTCCTTCCAAGTCGAAGACTAGCGCCCTTATGAGGTTCTAACAAGAAAACAAGCCGTCTCAGTCCAAAGTCACCGGTCCTGAGCGTAAAGTTTCACCAAGAATAGATTGCTCGACGCGCTGATCCGTGCGTCTTCCCATTTTGCCTGATGCAGGATGGTAGATTCTCATGGCTCGTCTCTCGATCGGTGACCGCGTATCGGATGTCAGTGGCGCGCATGAGGGCAGGCTCATCGATATCGACGGTGAGACGGCCTATGTCATGCAGGCCAATGGCGTCGAGATCGAATTTCCGCTCGCTAAGCTCAAGCCCTATGAAGAGCCGGACGCGAAGGCGTCCGTCAGCGTCGCCGGGCAGCCTCATGGCCCGACACTCAACCTCATCCAACGCCGGCTGCTGGCATCCGTCCCCGATGAGATCCGCCGCGCCGTGGCACAGAGCTATGAAAAGGGCGCCGATGGCGGCCCGCGTCAGGCCTTCGCCGACCTGCCGGACGACAAGAAGCTGGAGACGATCCGCATTTACCTACCGTCTCTGCCGCGACACCTGCTCAGCCCCCATCTGAAACTCGTCGTCGCCTTCCGCGACATGGCCAAGGACGTGGCCCCGCGCGGCGAAAGCCGTCACACGCGGAGAGCATGAAGCGCCTCAACCGAAGGCGGGCGGCGTCCCATAATCGGAGAACCGAGGCTCGGGCCGGTCATCCTCCTGCCTCAGCCAATCGATCTTGGCGCGCAGATAGGCGGTCATGGCATTCAAATGCGCGGCCTTCTCCTCAAGTCGCGCAAGCTGCTGGGACATGATCTCGGCACTGCGCTGCCGGGTCATCTGACCCGCGCGATGCTCCTCGCCGAGGGCCGCGATCTCCTTGAGCGAAAATCCCAAGGACTGCGCCAGGCGGATGATCCGCGCCACATCGACAAGCTCTGCCGTGAAGACCTGATAGGGATTGCGGCCACCCTTGGTGCTCGTCTCCGGCACCAGTAGGCCAAGCCGCACGTAAAACCTGACGGTGTCGGTGCTCAATCCCGTGGTCCGCGCAAATTCCGAAATCAGCATCACTGGCTCCTTGACCATGGACTTAGCTCCAGGGTTATGCCTCAGGGCCGGATGATTGAGGAGTGGATAATGACAAAGACCGCGCTTGTAACAGGGGCCTCGTCTGGCATCGGCGAGGCGACGGTCCGGCGACTGCTGCGCGATGGATTTCGGGTCTATGCCGCCGCCCGGCGCCTGGATCGGATGGCACCATTGGAAGCCGCGGGGGCCAGGGTCATTGCGCTGGATCTGACCGATGACGCCTCCATGGTAGGCGTCATCGATCGGATCGCCGCCGAGGCCGGAAGGCTGGACGTGCTGGTCAATAATGCCGGCTACGGCGCTTATGGCGCGCTTGAGGATGTGGACCTCGCTGAGGGCCGCAGGCAGTTCGAGGTCAATGTCTTTGGCCTCGCAAGGCTCTGCCAACTGGCCCTGCCGATGATGCGGCGGCAGGGCAGCGGCAAGCTGGTCAACGTCACCTCGATCGGCGGCAAGGGCGGTGAGCCCTTCGGCAGTTGGTACCATGCGACGAAATTCGCCGTCGAAGGCATGAGCGATTGCATCAGGATGGAACTGGCACCGCTCGGGATCGACGTCATCGTCATCGAACCCGGTGCGATCCGAACCGAATGGGGCGGCATCGCGCGCGACAGCCTGCTCAACGCTTCGGGACATTCAGCCTATGGCCCCTGGGCGCGGCGGCATGCCTGGATGCTGGGCAGTGCCACGGAGTCACGGCTGCCCTCGCCGCCCGAGGTCGTCGCGAATACCATTGCGAAGGCGGTCGCGGCATCGCGCCCCCGCATACGCTACGCGACCGGCGGTGGTGCCCGGTTCTTCCTGTTCTTGCGGCGCGTGCTGTCGGACCGGCTTTTCGACAGGTTCATGTGGTGGGTGTCGCAGCGGGCTGGCGGATCGGCACAGATGGCCGCCGGCAATAATGCCTGAAGCCTGCGGGCCGGATTAGCCGAGGCGGAAGCGGCCCGGCCGGAAGGGCGAAGGGTCGATCGCGGGCGTCTGGCCGTTCAGAAGATCGGCGACCAGCCGCCCGGTGCCGGCCGATTGGGTCAGGCCAAGATGGCCATGGCCGAAAGCGTAGAGGATATGCGGTGACGCGCGGGACGGGCCGATCACCGGCAGACTGTCCGGCATGGACGGGCGGAACCCCATCCAAGGCCGGCCGCCCTCGGCCGACAGGCCGGGCAGGAAGCGCATCGCCTTTGTCAGCATCGCCGCCGACCGCTTGAAATTAGGCTTCAGGTCGAGGCCGCCGAATTCCACCGCACCGCCGACCCGCAAACCCGTCGTCAGCGGCGTGATGACAAATCCATGGCCGCCGAAAATGAGCTGGCGACGCAGATCGAAGGAGCCCAGCGGCAGGGTTGTGTTGTAGCCGCGCTCGGTCTCCAGCGGCAGGCGGTCGCCCAATAGATCGGTCAGGCGACGCGACCAGGCCCCACCTGCGATGACAATCTGACGCGCCTGCAAGACGCGGCCATCGGTCAGCACCACGCGGGCGCCGGCCTCCTCGGGGAAAATCTGCGACGCCTCGCCCTGTAGAAAGAC
Source organism: Acidisoma cellulosilyticum (assembly GCF_020621385.1). GTDB lineage: Bacteria > Pseudomonadota > Alphaproteobacteria > Acetobacterales > Acetobacteraceae > Acidisoma > Acidisoma cellulosilyticum. The sequence continues at coordinate 450,441 of NZ_JAESVA010000003.1, forward strand.
AGCGCCACGGCTTTGCACATCGGCGGCCAGCCGGGTCGCGAAAATGAAGGGATCGCTGACCGTCCGCCAACCGGGCACAAAGGTCCCGGACGTGAATTGCGGCGCCAAGCCCGGTTGAAGATCGGCCATCGCCGCGCCGCTTACATGCGCGAAGGCGATACCGACCTTCGTCCGCTGCGCCCAGCCGGGAAGCGAGTCCTTGAACTCCGCCTCGCTCTCATACAGTTCCAGCGAGCCGTCGCGATGGATGAGATCGCCGAGTTGGCTCTCCGCAATCATGCGATCCATCTCGACCTCCGCCAGGCCCATCATCGCGACCTGCGCCGCGATGCTGGCGGCGATGCGGTCCGGCCAGCCGGCACGCCAGAAGCGCAGCAGCCAGGGTGCAATCTGCAACGCGTAACCCGGCCGGATGGTGAGAGGCCCCAGCGGGTCTGTCAGCCATTGCGGCAGGCGGCGGATCTTGCCTGATGTCGCCAGCGGCAGAATATCGGAGAAAGCGAGCGCGCCGGCATTGCCGGAACTGGTTGCACCGGCAACGACACCGCGTTCCACCAGCGTCACCTGCCGCCCGGCAGCCAGCAGCTTCTGGGCGGCAGCGAGGGCGATGATGCCGGCGCCGACGATCAGCACATCGGCGGGCGCCTCCGGCATCTCCACGCTCAGACGGATCTCGCCTGCTTGATCGCTCACCTGTGATCCCTCAACCTCTTCGCGAGGTCGAGAAGAATGGCAGCGGTCGCGCCCCAGATATAGTGGTCATCATGCGGCCAGACCCAGATATCCCGCCAGTCGCCGCTTTTCAGCTTCATCCGCTGGCGCTTCGGCTGATCAGGGTCCAGCAGCACGGCCAAAGGCAAGGTCAGAAGGCCGGCAACCTCGTCCGCCGCCGGATGCAGCGGCACGCCGGGCGCCAGGATGCCGATGACCGGGGTGACCAGAAATCCGGTGCCGGTTTCGATGATCGACAGCCGGCCGATGATATCGACGGCGCCGGGCGGTAGCGCGATCTCCTCCCACGCCTCCCGCAAGGCGGCAGCCTCAGGGCTGGCATCGCCAGGGTCGATGCGCCCGCCAGGAAAGCTCACCTGCCCGCCATGTTTGCGCAAATGATCGGCGCGCTTGGTCAATAGAATGCGGGGCGTGGGTTCCAGGATGATCGGCACCAGCACGGCGGCCGCCAGCCCTTGTTCCGCACTGGCGGCAATCTCTCGCCGTTCCGACACCGGCACCGGGCGAGCCAGCGCCGCCCGCAACTCGGCTTCCGTCACGACGTCAGATCTCGTCGTTCGGCATTTCCCCGAGTGGGAAAAACACGCCCGAGCTCCAGACGCCCAGCATCATCTTGCCGCGCACGGTCTGCGGTTCGGCCAGTGCCGCAAGCTCGTAGAAGACGGGCCGGCTGATCCGCGCCTCGATCGGATGCGCGCCATTGCCCGGCCGCAAACGGACATAGGGTTTGGGGTCGCCGCCGCCTTCGTCATTGAAGCGCAGCGGGTGATCCAGGTCGACGGTCACGATCTCATCCGTATTGGTGCGGAAGGTCACGATCTGCGCGCTATCGGCGCCGTTCCAATCCATCTCGACGACGACGAAGGGCGCATCCTCGACGACGATGCGGCCACGCTCGGCCGGCGTTTCCAGCCAGAAACTGCCATCCGCTTCCCGCCGCAGCACGCTCGCGAAGAGGCAGACCAGTTCCTTGCGGCCGATCGCCGTGCCTTTGTACAGCCAGGTGCCGTCCCGCTTGATAACGAAGGGCAGGTCGCCGCATTCGGCGGGTGGCCGTCGCATTTTTTTTGGCGGCGCATTCATGATCGCGGCCACGGCGGCGCGGTCCGGCAGCACGACCTCGATCCCCGTCACATGTGGTGTGCCGACCATGCCCTGGCCGCCGATCTCAGGCTCGGCATCCGCATGGCCTCGCATTTTCATTCCTTTGCCCTCGCCAGACACAGCCTTACCCCACTCACCCCGGCCCGCCGTTTCACGGAAGCGTTTCCGGGCATTACCACCACATCTTTCTGAGCCGACTTCGCCTCAAGGACAAATATAGATAGGGTCTGTCCGTTCGTGAGGTCCTCGCCTCATGGAAAGCGACGACAGCCAAGGAATGCCATGCTTTTCGAAATGGGACGCCCTACCGGACAAGGCAATGAGGCGGATGCGATTCTTGCCCGTGCCGACGAACTGGGCGCGCGCCTTGCCGCGCTGCGCGCTGAAATCGGTCGGGTGATCTTTGGCCAGACCGAGGTCGTGGACCTCGCTTTGACCGGCATTCTCTCCGGCGGCCATGTGCTGCTGGTCGGCGTGCCGGGCCTGGGCAAGACGAGGCTGGTCGATACGCTGGGCCGCACGCTGGGGCTGGACACCAAGCGCGTGCAGTTCACGCCCGACCTCATGCCCGCCGATATCCTGGGCAGCGAAGTGCTGGACGAGGCGTCGGAGACCGGACGTCGCGCCTTCCGCTTCCTGCCCGGCCCGGTCTTCTGCCAGCTGCTGATGGCGGATGAGATCAACCGTGCCAGCCCGCGCACGCAGTCGGCCCTGCTGCAGGCGATGCAGGAAGGGCATGTGGCGGTCGCGGGGCACGACCGTCCGCTGCCCCGCCCCTTCCATGTTCTGGCGACGCAAAACCCCATCGAGCAGGAAGGCACTTATCCGCTGCCGGAAGCGCAGCTGGACCGGTTTCTGCTGCAGATCGACCTGCGCTATCCGGCGCGGGAGGATGAGCGTGCCATGCTGCTAGCGACGACCGGCGCGCATGCCCCGGACGTGACCGCCGTTCTCTCTGCCGAGGAGTTGATGGGCGCACAAAACCTGGTTCGTCACATGCCGATCGGCAATGCCGTCGTCGATGCCATCGTCAATCTCGTGCGCGACGGCCGGCCGGATGGATCGGGCCTTGCGATGGTCCGGGACCATATCGCCTGGGGGCCGGGTCCGCGTGCCGCGCAGGCATTGATGCTCGCCACGCGCGCCCGCGCGCTGCTCGACGGACGGCTGTCACCCAGCCTCGCCGATATCGCGGCGCTGGCCCCCTCCGTGCTGCGTCATCGCATGGCGCTGTCCTTTGGCGCGCGGGCTGAGGGCGTGACGCTGGAAGCCGTCATCGACGCGATGGTCGCCCGCATTGGCGCTTAGCTCCCCGAAGCCTCTCGCCGCTTTAAAGGCCGAGGCGCTCGGCCAGACCCTGCCGCCGCTGTTGCTGGCGGCCGAGCGGGTGGCGACGACCGTCGCGCAGGGCGTTCATGGCCGCAGGCGCACCGGCCGGGGCGACAGTTTCTGGCAATATCGTCCCTTCGCCGAGGGCGACGGCGCCGACCGTATCGACTGGCGGCAAAGCGGCCGCTCCGACCGGCTGTTCGTGCGCGAGACGGAATGGGAGGCGGCACAGACCGCCTATCTCTGGGTCGCCGATGGCGCCGCTATGCGCTGGCATTCCGCTGATGCTGCCCCGAAGCGGGACCGTGCCGTGCTGCTCGCCCTCGCCCTCGCATCCCTGCTGTTGCGCGGCGGCGAATATGTCCGGCTGCTGGGGGCCGCCGCCCATCCGGCCTCCGGTCGCGCGGCCCTGCCGGCGATTGCCGGTCTGCTCGACCAGACGGAGATGCGCGAGCAGCCCTTGCCGCCCCGGTTGGCCGTTCCGCGCCATGCCCATGTCATTCTGATCGGCGATTTTCTGGAGCCGCTGGACAGCGTGCAGGCTGCCGTCACCGGCTTCGCCGCGCTGCCCGTCACCGGTCATATTCTTCAGGTGCTGGACCCGGCCGAGGCCGACCTGCCCTTTCGGGGGCGCGTGCGCTTTCAGGGCCTCGGCAACCGGCAGGCTGGCGGCAGCATCCTCGTGCCGAAAGTCGAAACCATCCGCGCCGAATATCAGAAGCGGTTGCAGGCGCAGATCGCGGGACTGGGTGCCATCGCGGGTGCCGCCGGCTGGAAGGCCTCTCTGCACCGCACCGACCACGCGCCGAATACGGCGCTGCTCGCGCTCTATGAGGCTCTGGCCAATCGATGATCTTTGCCGAGCCCTGGCTGCTGCTCGCCTTTCTGGTCCTGCCTTTGCTGTGGTGGCTGCTGCGGGCCAGCCCGCCTGCGCCGCGCACGCAAAGCTTTCCGGCGCTGCGCCTGCTCGCCGATCTGGAGGCGACGGCCGAAAGCCCAGAGCGCACGCCGCCCTGGCTGATGGCGCTGCGTATTCTGGCCCTTGCCTGCCTGATCCTTGGTCTCGCCAATCCGATCCTCAATCCAAGGCGGGGTATGGCCGGTGCCGGGCCGCTGCTGATCGTGCTCGACAATGGCTGGGCCGCAGCCGGTGACTGGCCAGACCGCGCGGCGACCGCCCGCGCCGCCATCCAGGCAGCCGACCGCAGCGACCGGCCGGTCGCGCTGCTGATGACGGCGGCCGAGATCGATGGACGGATGCCGGCCATCCTGGGTCCCATGGCCGCGCGGGATGCGCTGGCGCGACTGGCGGCGGTCGAACCGCAAGCCTGGGCGCCGGATCGCGCGGCGGATACCCGCGCGCTGGACGGCTGGCGCCACGCAGCCAGCTCCGTGCTGTTCATCGATGACGGCATCACCGCACCCCACGATGAGGCAGCCTTTCGCGCGGCCCTTGCGCGCGTCGGCAGCGTGACGGACGCAAGGGCGCTCGGCACGGCGGCTCTGTTGCAGGCGCCTGAGGAGCGGGACGGCGCATTGCTCATTCGGCTCGCTGCCGTGCCGCAGCCGGTCGCGCGGCATTTCGCGGTTCTGGCCCAGGGCAGCACCGGAAACACGCTCAACCGCATCGCCCTCGACCTCCCGGCCGGACAGGCTGAGGTTTCGGCGCCGCTCGGCCTGCCGACGATGCTGGCCAATAGCGTCACGAAGCTGCTGATGGCCGGGGCGCCCAGCGTCGGCGGCACGCTGCTGCTGGACCGGCAATGGCGCCATCGTATCGTTGGCCTGGCCTCGACCGCCGGCACCAATGCGGATGCGCCGCTGGTCGGGCCGCTTTTTTATCTCAACCGCGCGCTGGGACCGGATGTCGATATCCGCCGCGGCGGGTTGATGGACCTGCTGAGCCAGCCGCTATCCGTCCTCATCCTCAGCGACCGACCGCTGACCTCGCCGGATGAGGTCGCAGCCGTGACCCGCTTCGTGCGCCAGGGCGGCCTGCTGATCCGTTTCGGCGGACCCATGACCGGAGAGACCGCCGACACGCTGCTGCCGGTGCATCTGTTGCGGCAGGATCGCAGCCTGGGCGGCGCCTTGTCCTGGAACAAGCCGGAACCTCTGGCACCCTTCCCGGCGACCAGCCCCTTCGCGGGCCTGCCGATACCGAAGGACGTCTCGGTCAGCCGCCAGTTGCTGGCCGATCCGGCCTCCCTCACCGGCGTCAATGTCTGGGCGACGCTCGCGGACGGCACCCCGCTCGTCTCGTCAGCCCCTATGGGCCAAGGCCGCATCGTGCTGTTTCACGTGACGGCGGATGCCGACTGGTCCAGCCTGCCGCTGTCGGGCCTCTTTCCGGATATGCTCGACCGGCTGATCCATCTGGCATCCGGCACCGGTGACGGCGACCCGAAGGCGCGGCTGGCGCCCTATTCCATCATGAACGGTTTTGGGGAGATGAACGCGCCGAGCGCGGCCGCGAGCCCTATCGAGGCGGACCAGCTGGCGACGACACAGCCCTCGCCCCGCACGCCGCCGGGCCTGTACGGCACGGCCGGCGATCGGCACGCGCTCAATCTCGGACCCAGCCTGCCGGCACCGACCAGCGCCGGTCCGGTCCCCGGCTCAACGCCCGGCGGCCTGTCCGGCCGGCTGGCGGAGCGTGATCTGGGCCCCATGCTTACCGCACTCGCCATCGCTCTGCTGATCCTCGACCTGCTGGCCAGCCTGCTGCTGCGCGGTGCATTGCGCTGGCACCGCAAGGCCAATGTCACGCTCGCGCTCGTGCTCGGCCTCAGCCTGGTCGCGGCATATCCTGCCCATAGCGCGGAAACGGTGCCGCAGGCGGCGCTGCAAACCTCGCTCGGCTATGTCGTCACCGGCAATAGCAGCGTCGATCGGCTGTCGCGTGACGGCCTGGCCAGCCTGTCGGATTTCGTCAGCAGCCGTTCGGCCGCCGTGCTCGGGCCGCCCGTGGGCGTCGTGCCGGGCCGCGATGATCTCAGCCTCTACCCTCTGCTGTATTGGCCGATCCTGCCGGGTGGGGCGGCACCCACCGGCGCCTCCACCGCCGCGCTGAACCAGTTCATGGAGAATGGCGGCATCATCCTCATCGATACGGAGGGCAGCGACGTCGGTGCGCCGGGGTCAGGCTCGGGCTTGCAGCCGGGCGCGGCGCAAGCCTTGCGGCAGGCGGTTGCCGGGCTCGATATCCCGCCGCTGACGCCGCTCACGTCGCGCCATGTCCTGGCCCATAGCTTCTATCTGCTGCGCGACTTCCCCGGCCGCTATGACGGCGCGCCGATCTGGGTGACGCAGACGCCCGAGGCGAGCAATGACGGGGTCAGCCCCATCATCATCGGCGCCAATGACTGGGCCGCCGCCTGGGACATGAACCAGGACGGCAGTTTCCCCTACAGCACCATGCCGGGCAGCGATCAACAGCGACTCTACGCCTATCGCTTCGGCATGAACCTCGTGATGTATGCCCTGACCGGCACCTATAAGGGCGACCAGGTCCATGTCCCGGCCATTCTGGAGCGGCTGGGACAATGAATACCGTCTCGACCGTCGTCGGCCTGAACGTCACGCCGGCGCTGCCGCTTTGGGTGCTATTGGTCCTTGGCGTCGCTGGGCTGATCGTGCTGATCCCGGCCTTCCTGAACCGCACCCCAGGCCGTTGGTGGCGCCTGCTGCTGCTGGCTTTGCTTCTGGGCTGGCTGAGCGGGCCAAAGCTCGTGCGCCAGCATTGGCGGGCGCGCCCGGATATCGCGCTCCTCGTCGTCGATCACAGCGGGTCGGAGACGATCCGGGGTCGCATGGCGCAGATCGACGCAGCGCGCGCCCAGGTTTCACGTGAAGCGGCGGCGATCCCCGGATTGGAACTCCGCACGATCACGGTGCCAGAGACAGGCAGCCAGGGTACGCAGCTATTTGCGGCCATCAATACCGCGCTCGGCGATATCCCGCCCGATCAGCTGGCCGGGGTTGTCGCCCTCAGCGACGGCGAGATATCCGATATTCCGGTGAAACCCGGCTTCACCGCGCCCTTCCATCTGCTGCTGCCCGCAAAGGGCGAGGAGACGGATCGTCGCCTGCGGCTGATCGACGCGCCGCGCTACGGCGTCATCGGCAGTACCATCACGCTGCGCTATGAGGTGGAAGACCTTGGCCCCGCGCCCGCAGGCGGCACGGCCACGGTCACCGCGATGCGCGACGGTGCGGTTCTTTCCACCAGCACCGTGCCGGCCGGACAGGTGCAGACCCTCATTCTGCCGGTGAAGCAGGAAGGCCCCTCCGTCATCGTTCTGAAGGCCTCCGGCCTCGACGGCGAAGCCTCCCCCATCAACAACCAGCAGATCGTGACCATCAACGGCGTGCGGGACCGGTTGCGCGTGCTGCTGATCTCCGGCCAGCCTGATCCTGGCGAACGCGCCTGGCGGCGGCTGTTGAAGTCCGATCCGGCGGTCGATCTGGTGCATTTCACCATCCTGCGTCCGCCGGACAAGGACGACCTCACCCCGCTTGACCAGCTGGCGCTGATCGCCTTCCCGGAGCGGGAGCTGTTCGAGCAGAAGATCGCGAATTTCGACCTGATCATCCTGGATCGGTTCCAGAATCAGGGGATTCTGCCCTCCGCCTATCTCAGCAATATCGCCCGCTATGTGCGGCAGGGCGGCGCCCTGCTGCTGGAAGCCGGACCCGAATTCGCGGGAGCGGGATCGATCGCCCATAGCGATCTTGGCTCCATCTTGCCGGCGCAGCCCGTCGCCGCGGCGCAAGGGAATGACGCGTCCCTCGGCCTGCCCGCGGGTTTCGGCCAGCCTGCGGTCAGTGGCGCCGGCATCACCACGGCCCAATTCCGTCCGGCGCTGACCGATATGGGGCTGCGCCACCCGGTGACAGCCGATCTGCCGGGCGTGGACGGGTCCCATACGCCGGACTGGGGCCAATGGTATCGGCTGATCGATACGACCGATGTCCAAGGCCAGGTGCTGATGACGGGTCCCGCTAACAAGCCGCTGCTGATCCTGGATCATGTCGGGCAGGGCCGCGTCGGCCTGCTGCTATCGGACCAGATCTGGCTCTGGGCGCGGGATCATGACGGCGGCGGACCGCAGGCCGAGCTTCTGCGCCGGGTCGCGCATTGGCTGATGAAGGAGCCAGCCCTGGATGAAAACCGGCTGAGTGCGGTTTTCGACGGCGATAGGCTGCATATCGATCAGCGCCAGTTGCAGGCGAACGCACCGCCCGCGGTGACGATCACCAATCCCGACGGTCAGACATCGCAGCGGACGATGACCGCCGCCGGCCCCGGCCATGCCGTGCTGGACGTGCCTGCCTACGCGCCTGGCCTATGGACGGTTTCGGACGGAACCCGCACCGCCTATGCCGCCTCCGACATGGCCGATCCGCCGGAATGGGCCGATCTGCGCGCAACCGCCACTAAAGCCGGCGGGATCGTCGCGGCGACCCGTGGCAGCGCGCATTTCCTGGGCGCCGGCGGCACGCCTGGGCTGCGTCTGGTGGAAGCCGGGAATACGGAGGGTGGCCAGGAGTGGATCGGCCTTCGCCGCAATCATGCGCATGTCACCACCGGCATCGCCCTGACGCCGCTGCTGCCGGGCTGGGCGGCTCTGCCGCTGCTCATTCTGGTGCTGCTCGTCGCCTGGCGTCGCGAAGGTCGCTGACATAGCAGACTGGCCGAAGGCTCTAGGCGCGCGCGCTCGATTGGTCATGACTTTTGGCGAGATCTGTGATATACGCATGAACCATGATGAAAAATCAGGCCGTTGTCGCGCGGGCCGCGTCGCCCGTGTTGAACCGTGCCGTTTGTATCCGTCGCCCTTGAATCCGTCTCAGGCTGCGGCCATTGCCTCGGCATGGCCGTGACATGATCGGTTCCGGACGACTTTATTTCGTGGAAGGCTTGCGCCCATGAATGCCTCTTCTCCCGAAGCATCCGATACTCTGATGCCGGAAGACGATGTCGCTACGACCGACACGATGACCCCAGTTGCTGTGACTGAGGCCGCACCGACCGAATCCACGCCCGAGGCATCTCCCGCGCCCGAGCCTGCTGCGGCGCCCACTGCCGAAAAGCCCGTCAAGCCGCCGGTGCCGGTGCCCACGGGCAAGCCGGAAACCTTCGCCGAGGGCGATTACGTGGTCTACCCGACCCATGGCGTCGGCAAGGTCGAGCGGATCGCGACGGAAGAGATCGCCGGCCATAAGCTGGAACTGATCCACATCACCTTCGAAGAAAACCGCATGACGCTGCGCGTGCCGGTGGCCAAGGCCCGCACCGCCGGCCTGCGCAAGCTCGCCACCCGCAAGCTGTTCGACGATGCGCTGGCCGTGCTGAAGGGCCGCGCCCGCGTCAAGCGCACCATGTGGTCGCGCCGGGCGCAGGAATACGAGGCCAAGATCAATTCCGGCGATCCGCTGGCGATTGCCGAGGTCGTCCGCGACCTGCATCGCAATTCCGGCCAGCCGGACCAGAGCTTCAGCGAACGTCAGATCTATGAGGCGGCGATGGATCGCCTGGCCGCTGAGCTCGCGGCGCTGGACAAGACCGATAAGCTGACGGCGGCCCAGAAGCTGAACGACTTCCTCAAGACGCTCTGACGCTGACCGGCTGACCAAAGAAAAAGGCGGACGACCCAAGGGTCGTCCGCCTTTTTTAATGCCTCACCCCGATCTTGCGACCGGGGCGAGACAGAAAGATCAGTTGTTGTTCCGGTTGCCCATGATCTGCATCATCATCATGAAAAGATTGATGAAGTTCAGATACAGCGCCAGGGCGTCATAGACGCTGCGTTTGGCCGCCATCTCACCGTCATAGGCATAGCCATTCTGGATATAGTCGGTCTTGATCCGCTGCGTGTCGTAGGCGGTCAGACCCGTGAAGACCAGCACGCCGATGACGCTGATGCCCAGCTGCAGCGGCGCCGAGTGCAGGAACATATTCACCAGGCTGGCGATCACGATGCCGAACAGGCCCATGATCATGAAACTACCCATGCCGGTCAGGTCACGCTTGGTGACATAGCCCCAGGCGCTGGTCGCGGCGAAGGTCGCGGCGCAGATGAAAAACACCGAGACGATCGAGGTCTGGGTAAAGACCAGGAAGATATTCGTCAGGCTGGCGCCCATCACGGCCGCGAAGATCCAGAAGATCGTCTGTGCCGCCTGGCGGGACAGTTTATTGACGCCGAAGCTCAGCACCATGACGAAGACCAAGGGCGCGAACATCAGCAGATAGGCGAGGCCGGACGGGCGGTGAACCAGGAACCCCTGGGCGCTCTGCACCTGCGGATAAAGAATGTTGATCGCGTCGGTATTGGCGATGCCGTAGGCGACGATGCCCGTCAGCAGCAGGCCGGACGCCATCCAGTTGAAGACGCGCAGCATATAGGCGCGCAGCCCGGCATCGATGACCGCTGCCGACGCGGCGGCAGGCGCGCCACGATAGGTTCGGAAGTCGGGACCAAAAGCCATTGTCGAAAAATCCTTTTAACACCGCGCAATACGGCTCGCCCTATTGTGGCGGCTTCGCGCGCCCGATCAAGCTAAATCCATTATACAATTTCGCAACAATTGGCTTACAGCCTCGGGGCTTCACGGCCGTACCGCAAGGTCCCCACAACCTGAAAAGCCAGGCCGACCTCGGGTCGACCTGGCTTTTTATCAGTCGTCAGGCGCAGTTTTGCGGAAAGGCGCGATCAACCCGCCGCGTTGGATTGGAAGCGCGCCAACTGATGATGCATGGCGTCCAGCAGCGGCTGGACCTGCCCGCCATGCTGGGAAATGACGCCGGCGTAATCATTACGCTCGGTCAACCGCAGGCTGGTGCCTTCGGCAAGGATGTCGATGATCTTCGGCTTGCCGCCGACCGTCGCCACCACCCACTGCACCTGGGCCTCCGGCTTGCCGGGAACCACCACGTCGGTATCGACCACGATACCGACGTCGCGCATCGCCGCCTGGCCCATGGTGAATTTCGCGCCCTGGAAGGAACTGGCCTGGCCGGTCACGGCATAGACCAGCAGCTGCCGGAAGGTCTGCATATAATCCTGCTGCTGGGCCGGGGTCGCGACACGCCAGTAACGGCCGAGAACGAAGTGCGCGACGCCGTCGACATCGACCGCACCGCGCACCAGCTGCTGCATCGCGGCCTGTTTCTGCGCATCACCCTGGGACGAGTTGATCACGCCCAGAAGCTGCGAGCATGTGGATTGGATCAGCTCCCGGGCCTGGGACACATCGTCGGCCCGCGCCTGCACGCTCACAGCCAAGGAGCCGGCCAACAGCATCGCGGTGGCAAGGAAAGTCATCACTCTACGGCGGCGGATGCGCATCTTCGTCTCCGGGTCCTTAAGCTCGTTTCAGGCTCAGTTCTGCGTCGCCGGCGTCGCTGCCGGCTGCGGATACCAAGCTGGAATCGTATGGCGGTTATCGTCGCGGGCAGCCTGGATGGCGGCGTCACGATGCTGGCGATAGAGGCTGCGGAAGGTCGCATAGGGATCGAGCGCCATGCGCTTGACCTCGTCGATCGGCTTCAGAAGCTCGGCACGCGTATTCACGATGGTCAGCGTCGTGCGAGCATAGCCCAGGTCGGTCACGATCGCGCCCTGACCGATCCAGAAGAACGGATCGGAGACGATGCCGACGCCGAAGCCGGCCGCGTCACGCGGACCGGACGGGCCCAGGACCGGCAGATACAGGAAGGGTCCGCTGCTCACGCCCCAAAGTGCGAGGGTGATGCCGAAATCCGCCTCATGCGAGGGCCAGCCCATCCCGGTCGCGAAATCGAAAATGCCGCCGACACCGAGCGTGGAGTTGACGACGAAGCGCATCAGGCTGTCACCCGCACGGCGGGATTTGGCTTCCAGAATGTCGTTGAAGAAAACGACCGGCGTATGCAGGTTTTCCAGGACATTGCCGATATGATTGCGCACCGTCCGGGGCACGACATAGGCATAGCCTTGCGCCACCGGCTTCATGGCATAGGTGTCGAGCGCGTTGTTCACCGCATATAGCTTGCGGTTCATCGGCTCCAGCGGATCGTCATTCTGCTTATAGGCTGCCAATGCCTCCGGGTCAGACGCCGGCGGCTTGGTGGCACATCCCGCGAGACCCGTCAGCAGAACAGCCGCCATCAGTCCAGCGGCCCAGATCCTGGATGTCACGCAGCAACCCCCTCGTTCACAACGGTCATAGCACTTACATACCTTCGAGCAGCTTTGGGACCAGACCTAGAGCAAAATCGTCGCGGCGCAAAACCGATCTTGCCCCGCGACCGACGACCCGGGCCAGGGCGGCCCATCCCGTCACCGCCGTCTTGCATGAACCGCACGAGACTGCCACGGAGATTTACCGTATGAGACTGATGACGCGCATGACGAGTCCTGACTGATGAACCTTCCTCTCACCCCCCGTACTTCCCTGCTGGACAATAGCGGCATGGCCCGTCCGGCCCTGGAACGCTGGCTGAGCGGCCCCCGCTTCGGCGCCTTGCCGCTGCCCGAAGGCGGCAGCCCTGCGCCGGCTTTGTCCTTCGAATTCTTCCCGCCCAAGACCGAGGCGCTGGAAACCCAGCTCTGGTCCTGCATCCGTAGGCTGGAGACGCTGAACCCGCGTTTCGTCTCAGTCACTTATGGAGCGGGCGGCAGCACGCGAGAGCGAACACACGCAACTGTGATCAAGCTGGTGCGGGAAACCGCACTGATCCCGGCCGCCCATCTCACCTGCATGGGTGCGACCCGTGGCGAGATCGATGAGATCGCGGCGCGCTACTGGGACAGCGGCGTCCGCCATATCGTGGCGTTGCGGGGCGATCTGCCGCCGGGCCAGACGGATGTCGGCGCGGAAGGCTATCAGAGCGCCTTCGAACTGGTCGAAGGCCTGAAGCGCGTCGCTGATTTTGAGATCAGCGTTGCGGCCTATCCGGAAGTCCATCCGCAGGCGGCCTCGCCCGAGGCCGATCTCGACAATCTCAAGCGCAAGCTGGACGCAGGGGCCACGCGCGCCATCACCCAGGCTTTCTTCGACAGCGAGACCTATCTGCGCTTCCTCGATAAATGCCTGGCCGCCGGAATCACGGCCCCCATCGTCCCCGGCATCCTGCCGGTCACGAATTTCGCCCAGGCGGTGAAGTTCAGCGAAATGTGCGGCACCGCCATCCCTGGCTGGATGGCCGTCATGTTCGAAGGCCTGGACGCGGACCCGGAAACGCGGCGCATGGTCTCCCTCGTCGTCGCGGCCGAGCAGGTGCGTCTGCTGCAGGCCAATGGCGTCGATGAATTCCATTTCTACACCCTGAACCGGCCGGACCTGACCTATGCCATCGCCCATATCCTGGGCGTGCGGCCGGAAGCGCCTGCGATGAGGTCGGAGGAGAATTCGGCCGCGTGAGTGACTATCTCGACCGGCTGAATTCCGAGCAACGCGCCGCAGTCGAAGCGCTCGACGGCCCCCTTCTGGTGCTGGCCGGCGCCGGCACCGGCAAGACGCGGGTGCTGACGACCCGCTTCGCCCATATCCTCATGTCGGGCCGGGCGGGACCGGGTCAGGTGCTCTCCGTCACCTTCACCAACAAGGCCGCGCGCGAGATGCAGGAACGCATCGGCGGCATCCTCGGCCAGCCGGTGGCCGGGCTTTGGCTCGGCACCTTCCATTCCCTCTGCGCCCGCATCCTGCGGCGACACGCGGCGCTGGTCGGGCTGGAGTCGAATTTCTCCATCCTCGATACCGACGACCAATTGCGGCTGCTGAAGCAGCTGATGCAGGCCGCCGGCATCGATATCAAACGCTGGCAGCCGCAGGGGTTGATGGCGATCATCCAGCGCTGGAAGGATCGCGGGCTGACGCCCGACCGCGTGACGGCGGCCGAGAGCAGCGACTTCGCCAATAACCGCGCGGAAGAACTGTACGAGGCCTATCAGGCGCGGTTGCGCAGCCTCAATGCGGCCGATTTCGGCGACCTGCTGCTGCATGTGACGGAAATCCTGCGCCGCCACCCGGACGTGCTGGCGCAATATCATCGCATGTTCCGCTATATCCTGGTCGATGAGTATCAGGACACCAACCTCGTTCAGTATCTGTGGCTGCGTCTGCTCGCGCAATCGCATCAGAACATCTGCTGCGTCGGTGACGATGATCAGTCAATTTACTCCTGGCGCGGCGCGGAAATAGAAAATATCCTGCGCTTCGAGAAGGACTTTCCCGGCGCGCGCATCGTGCGTCTGGAATCGAATTACCGGTCGACCAAGCAGATCCTCGGCGCCGCTTCGGGTTTGATCGCGCATAATGAAGGCCGCCTGGGCAAGACGCTGCGGTCCGGCCGCACCGAGGCCGATGGCGAGAAGGTGCAGGTTCTGGGCCTGTGGGATTCGGACGAGGAAGCCCGCGCGATCGGCAACCGCATGGAGGAACTGCGGCGCGACGGCCATAAACTGTCCGAAATCGCCGTTCTGGTCCGCGCCGGCTTTCAGACCCGCGCCTTCGAGGAGCGGCTGATCACCGTCGGCATTCCCTACCGCATCGTCGGCGGTCAGCGTTTCTACGAGCGCTCGGAAATTCGCGATGCCATCGCCTATCTGCGCCTCATCGCGCAGCCCTCCGACGATCTGGCTTTCGAGCGCATCGTCAACCTGCCGCGTCGCGGCGTCGGTGATGCCGCGCTGCGCAACCTGCACATGCATGCGCGCACGCATGATGTGCCGCTGATGGCCGCCGCCGGACGGATGATCGCCGGCGGCCTGATCAAGGGGAAAGTCCGCGAATCACTGAACGCCCTGCTGCACGGTTTCGATAATTGGCGGGAATTGCTGTCCCGTGACGGTCATGTCGTCACCGCCCAGACCATGCTGGACGAAAGCGGCTATACGGAGATGTGGAAGACCGACAAGTCGCCGGAAGCGCCGGGGCGGCTGGAAAACCTCAAGGAACTCATCCGCGCGCTGGCCGATTTCGAAAGCCTGGCCGGCTTCCTCGATCACGTCGCGCTGGTGATGGAGAATGAAGACAGCACGGTGACCGATCGCGTCAGCCTGATGACGCTGCATGGCGCCAAGGGGCTGGAATTCGACACGGTCTTTCTGCCCGGATGGGAGGAAGGGCTCTTCCCCAGCCAACGCTCCATGGACGAGAGTGGGTTGAAGGGGCTGGAGGAGGAGCGCCGGCTTGCCTATGTCGGCATCACCCGCGCCCGCAAGCTTGCCATCATCAGCCATGCCGCCAATCGCCGCATCTATGCCAATTGGCAGAGCAGCGTGCCGAGCCGCTTCATCGAGGAATTGCCGAAGGAGCACGTGGAGCAGAGCGGCGCCGCGCGGGCCGAGCGCTTACAGCGCCTGAATGCGCCGCCGGTCTTTTCGGGCGCTTTCGCGCTCAACGCCACGCGCCCGCGCCAATCGCCTGGCACCTGGGAACAGACAGCCCGACCGGCGCGGCAGGACAGCATTCCCGTCGGCGCCCGCGTCTTCCACCAGAAATTCGGCTACGGCACCGTGCTGGCGGTGGAGGATAACCGCCTCGACATCGCCTTCGAGCAATCGGGCGAAAAGCGCGTGCTCGACACCTTCGTCGAACGCGCCTGATATCTGACCCGGAAAGACCCTGCGATGGCCCGCCGCGCGACCCCGCTCGAAACCGTCTCCCTCCTCGTCCCTGAGGAGGCGCTGCCCTTCTACGAGCAGGCGCTGCTCAGCATTTGCCCGACCGTCGGCTTCTTCCGCGATGAGGATGAAGGCCCCTGGCGCTTGGAAGCGGTCAAGCCGATCGGCGACCGTGACGATGAACTGGCCATGGCCCTGCTGCTGGCGTCCGGCCTCTCGGGCTATGATATTCCGCTGGAACGCCAGCCCACGGAAGCGGACGGCTGGCTTGCCCGCAATCTGGAACAGTTTCCCGAACAGCTCATCGGCGACCGCTTCGCCGTGCGCGGCACGCATGAAACCGCGCCCCCGGTTTTTGGCCGCCTGACGCTGACCGTCGATGCGGGTCTGGCTTTCGGCAGCGGTGAGCATGGGTCCACCCGCGGTTGTCTGCGCGCGCTGGAGCATATCGCCCATCGCAAGCCCCGGCAGATCCTCGATCTCGGCACCGGGTCCGGCATCCTCGCCATGGCGGCCGCCAAACTGCTGCACCGGCCTGTTATCGCCACCGATATCGACCCCTGGTCGGTGCGGGTGACGCAGCAGAACGCAGCGCTCAACGGTGTGGCCAAGCTGATCCGCCCGGCGCTGGCTGACGGCTGGAAGTCGCGCGCGACCAGCGCCGGCGCGCCCTATGATCTCGTTTTCGCCAATATCCTGGCCCGCCCGCTCTGCTCCATGGCCTATGCGCTGTCCCGGCATCTGAAGCCCGGCGGCTATGCCATCCTCGCCGGATTGCTCGCGACGCAGGAACGCATGGTGCTGGCGGCCCATCGCCGTCAGGGCCTGATCCTCGACACACGCTTCCCCGAAGGACAGTGGACCGCGCTCCTGCTGCGCAAACCCTGATGCGACTGCCAAGCCACGGCCGCTACGACTACGCGCCGATCACGCGCCGGCCGGATTATGTCTGGCCGAACGGCACCAGGCTTGCCGTCTATATCGGCCTCAATCTTGAGCATTTCGCCTTCGGCGAAGGATTGGGCGCGGAACTCGCCCCCGGCGGTCCGCAGCCCGACGTGCTGAACTTTGCCTGGCGGGACTACGGCAATCGCGTCGGCGTCTGGCGGTTGCTGGACCTGTTCGACGCGCTGTCCCTGCCCGCTACGCTCCTGCTCAACAGCAGCATCTATGACTATTGCCCCGAGATCGTGGCGCCCTTCCGGTCGCGCGGCGATGAGATCGCGGGGCATGGCCGCAGCAATGCCGAACGCCAGAGCATCATGAGCGAGGCGGATGAGCGGTTGCTGATTGCGGAAACGACCGTCGCGATCCGGCATAACGAGGGTCAACAGCCGGCAGGCTGGCTCAGCCCCTGGATCGCGGAAAGCGCCGTCACGCCCGATCTTCTGGCGGAAGCCGGCTACAGCTATACGCTCAACTGGTGTCATGACGATCAGCCGGGCTGGATGCGCACACGCGGCGACGGCAAACTGCTGTCGGTGCCTTATCCGCAGGAGCTGAACGATATTCCGGCGATCGTCGCCCGGAAAATCGAGGCGGAGGCTTTCGCGGATATGATCATCGACCAGTTCGATGAGATGCGGGACCAGGCCGTGGCGCAGCCCCTGGTGATGGGTATCGCGCTGCATCCCTATATCGTCGGCCAGCCCTTCCGGCTCAGGCAGCTACGCCGGGCACTGGCGCATATCGCTGGTGTTCGCGACGATATCTTTCTCTGCCGGGCGGGCGATATCGCAGCCCATGCCGCCGCCATTCTTCCGCCGGCGTGACCCCGCGCCCATCTCACGCGCCTTCCAAACAAAAAGGGCAGACCCTTGCGGATCTGCCCTTTTAAGCCTGAAACGGCGCCGGCATTAGCGGGCGTCGCGGTTAGCCAGCGCGAAAACGCTACGGATTTCGTTGCGGTTCAGGCCGATATCGGCGAGTTCGCGATCGCTCAGGCGGTCGAGCTCGTTGATGACGGCATTGCGGCGGCTCACGTCACGCAGCCAGCGGCCGACGCGGGCAACCGAACCACCGAAACGGGAAGCATTGGCACCGTGCGTCGCACGGCCAGTGGAAGAGGTGTTGATGAAGGCGTTCATCGGAGTATGTCCTTGCTTAGAAGGCCTTCCTGGTTTCTGGGGGCCATTCGTTGAACGGCGATATAGCAAGACCGCAGTGCGGCATGGTGCGGCAAGAAACTCGAGCTGACATGCGGCAGAAGCATGGTTACGTTTCGGCTATGACTATGGCACATATCTTTTCACGGAAATTTCGCGATGCCGTCATCTTTTGAACGCCTTTCATCCCTGCGCCGGACTTTCGCCGCCGCAGGCATAGACGGCGTGCTGATCCCGCGCTCCGACGAGCATCTGGGCGAATATGTGCCAGCCTGCGCCGAGCGCCTGGCCTGGCTGACGGGTTTCACGGGCAGCGCCGGCCTGGCCATCGCGCTCGCCGACACAGCCGCCATTTTCATCGATGGACGCTATGTGACCCAGGTGCGCGGCGAGGTGGACGGCAATCTGTGGGACTATCGCCATGTCACCGATGAGCCGCCGGGCGATTGGCTGAAGGAGAAGGCCAAAGCCGGCGCCCGCATCGGCTACGATCCGCTGCTGGTCGCGGAAGACGCGCTGGACCGCATCGCCAAGGCGGCACCCTCCGTCACCTTTATCCCGCTCGACCAAAACCCGGTCGACGCGATCTGGACGGATCGGCCGGCGGAGCCTGTCGGCGCCGCCATGGCCTATCCCGAGGCATTGGCCGGTAAAACGGCGGCCGAGAAACGGACGGAGATCGCGGCCATCCTGAAGGCGGCGGGCGAGGATGCGGCGGTGATCACCGACCCGCCCTCCATCAACTGGCTGCTCAATATCCGTGGCTCGGACGTGCCTTTCGCGCCGATCGCGCTGGGCTTCCTCATCATCAAGTCGGACGCGACCGCGACCCTGTTCATGAATCCGGAGAAGCTGGACGGCGCGGTCCGCGAACGTCTCGGCAATCACGTCGCCGTCGAACGGCGCGGCGCGCTCGGCCCGGCGCTGGATGCGCTGAAAGGGGCAAAGGTGCGGGTTGATGCCGGCGCCTCCCCCGTCTGGTTCGCACAGCGCCTGCGGGCGGCCGGCGCTACCGTCATCGCGGGCGCCGATCCTTGCACGCTGCCCAAGGCCTGCAAAAATCCTGTGGAGCAGGAGGGCGCACGCCAGGCCCAGGCGCGCGACGCCATCGCCCTTTGCCGCTTCCTGCACTGGCTCTCCCTCCAGGCACCGACCGGACGAGAGACGGAAATGTCGGCCGCGAAGGCCCTGGTCGATTTCCGGGCGGCGCTGCCGGAATTCCGCGAGGAAAGCTTCCCGGCTATTTCCGGCGCCGGCGAACACGCCGCCATCATGCATTACCGCGTCTCGGCCGAAAGCGACCGCGCCATTCGGCCGAACGAGATCTATCTCATCGATTCCGGGGCGCAGTTTCTGGACGGCACGACGGATGTGACCCGCACGATCTGGACCGGTCCCGATGCCGCGCCCGATCAGCTGCGGGAGCGATTCACGCGCGTGCTGCAGGGCCATATCGGCATCGCCCGGCTTCGCTTCCCCGAAGGGTTGACCGGCGCGCATGTCGATGGTTTCGCGCGTCACGCGCTGTGGCAGGTCGGGCTCGACTTCGACCACGGCACCGGGCATGGCGTCGGCGCATTCCTGTCCGTGCATGAAGGGCCGGTGGCGCTGTCGCGCAATGCGCGGCCGATCCCCATCAAAGCGGGGATGCTGCTGTCCAACGAACCCGGATACTACCTGCCCGGCGCCTACGGTATTCGCCTGGAAAACCTGCTCATCGCCCAGCCCGCCGACGCTCGGCCGGATAGCGTGAAGCCTTTCCTGGAGTTCGAGACCATCACCTGGGCCCCCTTCGACCGCGCCTTGATCGCGACGCCGCTGCTGACCCAAGCCGAACGCGACTGGCTGGATGAGTACCACGCGAAGGTTCTGGCCAAGATCGGCCCGCATCTGACGGGCGCGGCGTCTGCCTGGCTGCAAACAGCCTGCGCGCCGCTGTAACAGCCAGGCCTTGCCAACCATTCTTCAGGTCCTGCCCTCCCTCGACAGCGGTGGCGTCGAGCGGGGCACGGTGGAAATCGTCGAGGCTCTGGTCGCGGCTGGGCACAAGGCCCTGGTCGCGAGCCAGGGCGGCCGGCTTGTGGCAGCGATCGAGCGCGCCGGCGGTCAGCATTTTACCCTGCCGTTGAAAACTAAGAATCCGTGGAAGATCTGGCGCAACGCAGATGCTTTGGCGCAGTTGATCCAGGCCGAACGCGTCGACCTGATCCATGCGCGGTCCCGCGCCCCGGCCTGGTCAGTGCTGCGCGCCAGCAAGCAGACCGGTGTCCCGTTCATCACCACCTATCACGGCACCTATGCCGACACCTCGAAAGCCAAGCGGCTCTATAATAGCGTGATGGTGCGCGGATCACTGGTGATCGCGGCCAGCGGTTTTATTGCGCAGCTGATCCAGCAGCAGCATGGCGTGCCACCGGCGCGCATTCGCCTCATCCCCCGCGGCGTCGATCCGCAGGTCTTCGATCCGCATGCCGGGCTCGGGCTACGCGTCGCCCGGCTGGCGACCGCCTGGGGTCTGTCGGAACAAACGAAAATCATCCTGCTGCCGGCCCGCATTTCCCGCTGGAAAGGTCAGGACAAACTGATCGAAGCGCTCGCCGCGCTGAAGCGGCCGGATGTCCTGGCTGTCTTCGTGGGGTCGGATCAAGGCCGGCACGCCATTGTCCGCGGTCTGCTCGATCAGGCGGCCGCACGCGGCGTCACGTCACAGATCAAGCTCGTCGGCCACTGCGCGGATATGCCGGCCGCCCTCATGCTTGCCGATGTCGTGGTCTCAGCGTCGACGCAGCCTGAGGCCTTCGGCCGCGCGGTGATTGAGGCTCAGGCGATGGAGCGTGTCGTCATCGCGGCCGATCATGGCGGTGCGGCGGAAACGGTGACGCATGGCGAGACGGGGATTCTGGTGCCGCCCGGCGATGTCCAGGCACTGACGGAGGCGCTGAACGCGACCTTCGATGCCTCGGCCGAAGACCGGCAGGCCATGGGCCAGCGCGCCCGCGCCTCCGTCCTCGACCATTATACGATCGATGGTCTGCAACGCGCGACGCTCGGCGTTTACGATGAGGTTTTGGCCGGGAGACGGTGAGGGAGAGGCCCTGCGGCCTCTCCCCCATTGTCCCGTCAATCGGCGGCGGTCGCGATGACGGTCCGCCCGCGTGTCGGCTTGAATGTGCCGTCATGCAGGGCCGCTTCGATATCCTCCAGCGAAGCGCCGGACGTCTCGGGCACGAAGGCCATGACGAACAGCGCGGCCGCGATATTGACGCCCGCATAGACCCACATGGTGCCACCCAGCGAGATCCACTGCACCAGGGACAAGGCCGTGCCGGTGACGAGCAAATCCGCACCCCACAGCGTCGCCGCATGCAAAGCCGTCGCCTGGCCGCGCATGGACAGCGGGAACATCTCCGACCCCAGCAGCCAGCCACAGATCTGAATGCCGCCCGAGTTGAAGATCATGAACAGGATCAAGAAGACGACGGTCATATAGGCGCCGATGGACCCTGCCGCCGGATGCATCAGAAAGGTGACGCCGAGACCGATCAGGCTAAGGGCCGAAGCCGGTTCCAGGATCAGCATCAGGCGACGACGGCCGACGCGGTCCACGATCCGGGAGCCCAAGATGGTGACGATGCAATAGGTGATGGCAACGCCCAGGCTCGCCAGCAGCGCTGACGAATCACCGAAATTCGCCTGCCGCAGGAAGGTCGGCGCGTAATAGATCATCATCTCCAACCCGCCGCATTGCGTGAAGAAGGCGACGCCGAGCGCCGCGACCAGCGCCGGGCGCACCCAGGGCTGGCCGAGGCCGCGCCAGCCCCGATTCTGCGGCTTCACCCATTCGGCCGCTTCCTGAATATGCTTGGCCTCGCGCCGCACAGCCTTTTCCGAGGTGCGAACGCGCGCGAGTTCGTCCATGGCGCGGTGAATACCGAGATTCTCAGCCGCCCAACGCGGGCTGCGCGGCAGAAGAAAACTGGCGCAGAAGACGAAGAAGGCCGGTGCGGCGGCAAGACCCACCATCACCCGCCAGCCCCAGGCATCGCGCCCGAAGAGGCCGATGATATTGGCGAGAAGAATGCCGAAGCCGATGGCGATATTGAAGGTAGTCACCATGCGGCCGCGCTTATCCTGTGGCGCGAGTTCCGAGATGTACATGGGTACAACCTGCGTCGATCCGCCCACGGCGAGACCCAGAAAGATACGGGCGACAATAAGCGCCGTGACATCCGGGGCGAAGGCACAGGCCAGCGCACCGATCACGAAGACGCCTGAGACGATCGTCATGGTCGGGCGCCGGCCGATCCGCTCCGACACCCAGCCCGTGGCCAGCGCGCCGATCACCGCGCCGAGCAGAATGGCGGAAGCGACCATTTCCTGCTGGGTGCTGGATAGATGGAAATCACGCGTAATCAGCAGCAGCGCGCCGGAAATGATCCCCGTATCGTATCCGTAAAGACCGCCGCAGACGGCGGCGACGACGGCGGTCAGCCCCAGCGTTCGTTGCGCTGACGGCGAAATATTGATCTTATGTTTTCGTGTTGTGGAAACTGCGTCGATTCTGTCTGGTGCGATTTGAACTGTCATGGCGCAAATTTAAGAAAGCCATGAGCCAATAGCAAGGTTGCGCAACCATTGATTTTTTGCTGACTGCCAAAGGAAGTTTTTTGACACCTTTCCCATAGTTTTTTTGACGATGAGTTTTGGGGAACTATCTTTCGCCAAATACGGCGAGATTGGGGCGGATAAATCGTTGCATGACCGCGTGATCACTCAATTTTTACAAAAAAACCCGGAGGGATGCTCCGGGGTTTTTGAAGTCTGATGATCAGGACGCGATTTTTAACGGCATCGGGTAGATCCGCGAACCAAGTCCGCGGACGACAGTCTCGGCTTGGCCATCTCTCTCTGCGTCATCCCTGGGCTTGTCCCGGGGACCTACCCCATGGCGCAGACGAAACCTAACCGTCTTATCGCCGCCGCCAACCTCAACCTTCGGCGACGGCATCATCCCGAAAATAGGGCTCCACCAATCCGTTCATTTTCATCGTCAGCGGATTGCCGAGACGATCGACCGACTTGCCGACCGACAGGCGCACCCAGCCCTCGCTCACGCAATATTCCTCGACATTGGTCTTCTCGACACCCTTGAACCGAATGCCGACGCCACGCTGCAGCGCGGCCTCGTCGAAATGCGGGCTCTTGGGATTGACGGAAAGACGATCGGGAGGCGTGTCGGTCATAGGTTCAGCCTTTAACAACGAGTCAGAAAACTATCGGGCAGAGGCAGCCGCATCACAAGCCGCGCGCGGCGAGGAAGGCCTTGAAAGCCTCGGCATAGTCGGGATGCCAGCGCGACAGCGGCGGCCGGTTCTCGGTCACATCCATCGCTGACCACAGCATGCGGGCATTGTCGAGGTCGCGCGTCACGTCATTATCCGGGCACATGATGTAGAAGTCGCCCGCCTCCATCCGCTCCGCCATGAAGGCCACGACCTCGTCCGGTGTCCAGGCGCCGGCGGGCTTCGCGTCCGTCGGCGCGCGGGTCATGCCGGTGAAGGTGAAGCCCGGCACCAGCAGATGGGCCTGCACCTGACAGCCGGCCGAACTGCGCAGTTCATGCGCCAGCGCCTCCGTCACGGCCTTAACCCCTGCCTTGGACAGATTGTACGCCGTATTGCCGGGCGGTTGCGTGATGCCTTGTTTGGAACCGGTATTGACGATGATCGTGGGCTTGCCCGCCGCCATCATCCGCGGCGCAAAAGCCTGCACGCCATGAATGACGCCCCAGAGATTGACGCCCAGGATCGCGTCCCACATGGCCGGATCGCCGAACAGCCCGCCGTCGCCGCTGCGGCCGGCATTGTTCATCAGGAAATCGACCTCGCCGAAACGCTCATAAGCGCTGTTGCACAGCCGCTCGACCGCCGCACGCTGGCTGACATCGGTCGGGACCGCGACGATCTCCGTCCCATGCTGCGCCGTGATCGCGTCAGCCGCTGCCAGCAGCGCGCTTTCATTGAAATCCGCCAGAACCAGCTTCATCCCGCGCGTCGCGCAAAATTCGGCCGTCGCCCGCCCGATGCCACCTGCGGCACCGGTAATGACAGCCACGCGGCCCGGCTGGAACACGGTTGAGAAAGCGGAGGTCTTTGGGGTCATGGTCCTGTCCCTAATTCTGGCGAAGGTTGACCCCTTCTAGCGCAGATTGAGCGGGCCGCCGATGATACCGGTCTTCACATACAAGAAAGGGCGCCGAACCAGGTTCGACGCCCCTCTCAAATCCAGCAACCGGCCACCGATTACTCGGAAGCGGCGACTTCGCCGATGATCTCGACCTTGCCGCCGGCCGCTTCGATCGCCGCAACCGCTGTCGCGGAAGCGCCGGAAACGGAGACGGTCAACGCACGGGTCACAGCGCCGCGGGCCAACAGGCGAACGCCCGAGACCTTGGCGCGGCTGACGACACCGGCGTCGAACAAATTGGCTTCCGTGATCGTCTGGCTCGCGTCCAGAACGCCCGCGCTGACCGCATGCTCGAGAAGATCGAGGTTCAGCGGAGCGTAGACTTTGCGGAAGATGTTCTTAAAGCCACGCTTCGGCAGACGACGATAGATCGGGAGCTGACCGCCCTCGAACCCGTTGAGGGATACACCCTCACGCGCCTTCTGGCCCTTCACGCCCTTGCCCGACGTCTTGCCCTTGCCGGAGCCGATGCCACGGCCAAGCCGCTTCGACTTCGGACGCGCGCCGGGATTATCGCGCAGTTCATTGAGCTTCATGGTTCAATCCTTAAGATCTGACCGGGGTCAGACCTTTTCTTCAACCTTCACAAGATGGGCGACCTTGCGGATCATACCGCGTACCGAGGGAGTATCTTCCAACTCGCGCACGCGACCGATCTTGTTAAGGCCGAGACCGATGAGAGTCGCCTGCTGGCCGGGCTTCTGCCCGTTGCCAGAGGTGATCTGCTTCACAATAACGGTGCGATCAGACGGCATCGGCGACCTCCGCGGTCTCGCGCTTGCCCAGGATATCCGACACCTTCTTGCCACGACGGGCGGCGACGGAGCGCGGGCTCGCGCAATGCTGCAAGGCGTCAAATGTCGCCTTAATCATGTTATGCGGGTTACGGCTGCCCATGGACTTGGCGACGACGTCGCCGATGCCCAAGGTTTCCAGCACCGCACGCATCGGGCCGCCTGCAATGATGCCCGTGCCCGCCGGAGCGGAGCGCAGGATCACAGCACCGGCACCGTAGTGACCCAGCGCATCGTGATGCAGCGTGCGACCTTCCTTCATCGGCACGCGGATCAGGTTACGCTTCGCCCGTTCCGTCGCCTTGCGGATCGCCTCAGGCACTTCACGCGCCTTACCGGCACCGAAGCCGACGCGGCCCTTCTGATCACCAACCACCACCAGGGCAGCGAAAGCGAAACGACGTCCACCCTTCACCACCTTGGCAACGCGGTTGATCGTTACCAGCTTATCGATGAACTCATCGCCATGCTCGCGTTCGCGTTCACGCTCACGTCCGCCGCGGCCACCACCTTCTCTCGGTTCCCGTGCCATTGCTTCGTTCCCCTTAGAAGGCCAGACCGCCCTCACGGGCGGCATCGGCCAGAGCCTTGACGCGACCGTGGTAGAGATAGGACCCACGGTCGAACACAACTTCCTTTACGCCAGCGGCAAGAGCGCGTTCGGCTACCAGCTTGCCAACAGCGGTCGCAGCGTCGGTATCGGCCCCGGTCTTCAGATCCTTGCGGAGATCCTGATCGAGGGAGGACGCGGCGGCGAGCGTACGGCCCGCCACATCGTCGATCACCTGCGCATAGATATGCTTGCTGGAACGAAACACCGACAGCCGGACCCGGCCACCGGACTTCTGGCGCAGCTGGAAGCGAAGACGCTCCCGGCGACGCACCCGGAGATCCTGGTTCGCGCTCATTACTTTTTCTTACCTTCTTTACGGCGGATGGTTTCGTCGGTGTACTTCACGCCCTTGCCCTTATAGGGTTCCGGCGGACGCTTCGAACGAATTTCGGCAGCAACCTGACCAACCAACCGCTTGTCGACGCCTTCGACCTTGATCAAGGTCGGCTTCTCGCAGGTGATCTTGATCCCTTCCGGGATCGGATAGACCACGTCATGCGAATAGCCGAGATTGATCACCAGGTTCGGGCCCTGAACAGCGGCACGATAACCGGTGCCGGTCACTTCCATGGACTTCGAGAAGCCGACGGAAACGCCTTTCACCATATTGGCGACGAGGGCACGGGTCGTGCCCCACATCATACGGGCCGGCGCCGCCTTCGTCTTCGGTTCGACGGAGACGCGGCCGTCGGCCACGCTCGTCTCGACCAGATCGGTGAGCGGCAGCGAGAGCGAGCCCAGCTTGCCCTTCGCCGTCAGGATGTTGTTGGCGATAGCCACTTCAACCCCAGAGGGGATCGTGACCGGATATTTACCTACGCGCGACATTCCCCAGACCCCCTTAGAAGACCCGGCAGAGGACTTCGCCGCCAACATTGGCAGCGCGGGCCTCTTGATCGCTCATCACGCCACGGGGCGTGGAGAGAATGGAGACGCCGAGACCGCTATAGACCCGCGGCAGCTCCTTGATCTTCGAATAAACGCGGCGACCCGGACGGGAGACACGAGTGATCTCCTTAATGACCGGCTGGCCTTCGTTATACTTCAGCTCGATACGCAGCTGCGCGACACCCGGACGAAGCTCTTCCGTAGAAAAGCCGCGGATATAGCCTTCGCGCTTCAGCACATCGAGAACATTGGCGCGCAGGCGAGAGCTCGGCGCGACGCAAACAGTATGGTTGGCTCGCTGCGCATTACGGATGCGCGTGAGCATATCCCCTAAGGGATCTGACATCGACATAAGTGATCCCTTTCCTTACCAGCTGGCCTTGACCATACCGGGGATCTGCCCGGCGCTGGCGAGGTCGCGCAGTGCGATACGGCACAGGCGGAACTTGCGGTAGTTGGCGCGAGCGCGACCGGTCAGCTCGCAGCGCAGACGAACGCGCGTGGCCGAACCATTGCGCGGCAGCTGCGCAAGCTTCACGGAAGCCTCGAAGCGCTCCTCAACGGCAATGCTCCGATCCGCAACAACAGACTTCAGCGCCTCACGCTTGACCTTGTCGCGAGCAGCCATCCGCATACGCTTGGCATTGCGGTTGACCTGGGAAGTTTTGGCCATCCTGTTTTACCCTCCGGAACCTATCGGCCGACCGCCTTGCGGTGGCCGTGGTTTTCCAAATCTCGACTTGTTAAGCTCAGTTCGCGAAGGGAAGCTCGAAAGCCTTCAACAGGGCCTTCGCTTCCGCATCGGTCGTCGCAGTCGTCACGAAGACGATGTCCATCCCCCGGATCGCGTCCACTTTGTCGTAGACGATTTCCGGGAAAATGATCTGCTCCTTCACGCCCATGGCGAAGTTGCCACGACCGTCGAAACCCTTGCCCGTGATACCGCGGAAGTCGCGAACGCGCGGCAGCGCGATCGTGACCAGGCGGTCGAGGAACTCATACATCCGCGCGGAACGCAGCGTGACCTTGCAACCAATCGGCAGACCCTTGCGGATCTTGAAGCCCGCGATCGCCTTCTTCGCGACCGTCTTCACCGGCTTCTGGCCGCTGATCAACGTCATCTCGGAATAGGCCGCTTCCAGCTTCTTCTGGTCGGCAGCCGCTTCGCCCACGCCCATGTTCAGCACGATCTTTTCCAGACGCGGCAGCTGCATGGTGTTCTTGTAGCTGAACTCCTCCTGCAGCTTCGCGCGGACGACATCGTTATAATGTGCCTGCAAACGCGGCACAGTCCTGGTCTCGCTCACCCTTTAGCCTCCTCAGCTTTCGATGAGAGCGCCGGTCTTCTTGGCAACACGGACCTTGCGGCCGTCTTCCAGAATCCGGAACCCCACCCGGGTCGGCTGATCGCTCGTCGGATCGATCAGCTTCAAATTGGACAGGTCGATCGCGCGCTCACGCC
The DNA here is from genome assembly GCF_020621385.1 of Acidisoma cellulosilyticum. Lineage (GTDB taxonomy): Bacteria > Pseudomonadota > Alphaproteobacteria > Acetobacterales > Acetobacteraceae > Acidisoma > Acidisoma cellulosilyticum. The sequence goes on from NZ_JAESVA010000003.1 coordinate 478,328, forward strand.
GAACGAGGCCACCCTGCTCACCCGCACGGGAGGGCTTCTGGTGCTTCACGACGACAGCGACGCCTTCAACAACGGCACGGTTCAGCTTCGGCAGGACCTGCGTGACTTCACCGCGTTTGCCCTTGTCGGAGCCCGAGATGACGAGGACGCGGTCGCCCTTACGAATACGCGCGGCCATGATCAGATCACCTCCGGCGCGAGGCTGATGATCTTCATGAACTTGCGGGCGCGCAGCTCGCGCACGACGGGCCCGAAGATACGCGTGCCGATCGGCTCGTTCTGCTTGTTGATCAGAACGGCGGCGTTGCGGTCGAAGCGGATGGCGCTGCCATCGGCGCGACGCACAGGATAGGACGTGCGAACGATCACCGCCTGGTGGACGTCGCCCTTTTTGACCTTACCCCGAGGAATCGCGTCCTTCACGGCAACCACGATCACGTCGCCGACGGAAGCGGTCTTACGCTTCGAGCCACCGATGACCTTGATGCACTGAACGCGACGCGCGCCGGAATTATCGGCGACATCGAGATTGGTTTCGGGATGAATCACTTACTCTATCCCCTCTCAGGCCTGAGCCGAAGCGGCAGGCGCTTCAGTGATTTCGACCGGCACGGACAGGCTCGCGCCGTTCCGTTCGATCACCAACCAGGCCTTACGCTTGCTGATCGGAGGGCATTCCTCGATCCGCACCATATCGCCCGGCTTGCATGTATTGAGTTCGTCGTGCGCAGCGTAACGCTTCGAACGGCGAATGAACTTCTTGTAGAGCGGATGCATGACACGACGTTCGACCAGGACCGTTACGGTCTTGTCCATTTTATCGCTCACCACCCGCCCTGACAGGACGCGCTTAGACATCGCCCTTATCTCCTCAGGCTTTGGCGGAAGCGCGTGAGCGCTCCGCAATAATGGTTTTCACACGAGCGATCTCACGTCGCACAACACGCACGCGCCCGACACTCTCGGACTGGCCCGTAGCACGCTGGAACCGCAGGTTGAACTGCTCACGACGCAGGTCTACCAATTGAGTTTCCAGCTCATCCGGGCTTTTGGCCCGAATGTCAGTCGCAGACTTGTTAGCCATGATTACGCCTCCCCAATGCGGGTGACGAATTTGGTCTTGATCGGCAGCTTCGCCGCACCGAGCGTCAGCGCCTGCTGCGCGATCTCGGTGGTGACGCCGTCGATCTCGAACATGATGCGGCCAGGCTTGACCCGAGCCACCCAGAACTCGGGATTGCCTTTACCGGAGCCCATGCGGACTTCGGCGGGCTTCTGCGAAACCGGGACATCCGGAAAAATACGGATCCACACGCGGCCGGCGCGCTTCATGTAACGCGTGATCGCCCGACGAGCGGATTCGATCTGACGCGCCGTGATGCGTTCGGGCTCCATGGCCTTAAGGCCAAAAGCACCGAAAGTCAGCTGCGTGTTACCCTTGGCGAGGCCGTGAATACGACCCTTATGCGCCTTACGGTATTTCGTGCGCTTGGGAGAAAGCATTGTCCGTGTCCAATCCTTACCGCTGCGGCGCCTGTTCGGCGGCCTTGCGGTCCTGTGCCATCGGATCTTGGGTCAGGATCTCACCTTTGAAGATCCAGACCTTCACACCGCAGGTCCCATAAGTCGTTTTCGCCGTAGCAACACCGTAATCAATGTCAGCGCGCAGCGTATGCAGCGGCACGCGGCCTTCACGATACCATTCCATCCGCGCGATTTCGGCGCCGCCGAGACGGCCGCCGCAATTGATGCGGATGCCCTGGGCGCCAAGACGCATGGCGGACTGAACGGCACGCTTCATGGCGCGGCGGAAAGCCACGCGACGCTCCAGCTGCTGCGCGATATTCTCGGCAACCAGCGTGGCGTCGATCTCAGGCTTGCGGATCTCCATGATGTTCAGGGAGACTTCGGCCTTCGCCATGTTCGTCAGGTCCTTGCGCAGAACCTCGATATCCTGACCCTTCTTGCCGATCACCACACCCGGGCGAGCCGCATAGATGGTCACGCGCGGCTTCTTCGCCGGACGCTCGATCACAACGCGGGACACACCGGCGCCGGAGAGCTTCTTGCGCAGATGCGCGCGCAGCTTCAGGTCGTCATGAAGCAGCTTCGCGTAGTCTTTCCCGGCGTACCAGCGGCTTTCCCAGGTACGATTGATCCCGAGGCGAAGACCGATCGGATTGACTTTGTGACCCATGTTATGCGGCCTCCGGCTCGGCGGGCGCGACTTCTTGCGCGCGCTCGGCAACGACGATCTTCAGGTGGCTGAACCACTTCTCGACGCGGGCGGCGCGGCCACGGCCACGCGCATGGAACCGGCGCATCACGATGGAACGGCCAACCTCGACCTTGGTCACCACCAGACGATCGACGTCGAGCTGGTGATTGTTCTCGGCATTGGCGATCGCGCTCTGCAGAGCCTTGCGCACGTCGTTCGCGATGCGGCGCTTGCTGAAGGTCAGCTGCGCCACGGCGACGGCCGCCGGCTTGTTGCGGATCAGACCAGCGACCAGGTCCAGCTTACGCGGGCTGACGCGGAGATTGCTCACCAGCGCCTGCGCTTCGGTCTCACCAAGAGACCGGGGATGTTTCGGCTTGCTCATCGATCAGCCCCGCTTCGCCTTTTTATCGGCGGAATGGCCTGTGAAGGTACGCGTCGGCGAGAATTCACCGAACTTGTGCCCGACCATGTTCTCGTTGACCTGGACGGGCAGGAACTTATGCCCGTTGTAGACGCCGAAGGTCAGCCCAATGAACTGGGGCAGAATCGTCGACCGGCGAGACCAGATCTTGATAATTTCGTTGCGGCCGGAGGCGCGTGCCGCCTCGGCCTTGTTCAGGAGGTACCCGTCTACAAACGGGCCTTTCCAAACGGAGCGTGACATGGACTCAGCCCTTGCTCTTGTTGCGCCGGCGGATGATCAACTTGTCCGTCCGCTTGTTAACGCGCGTCTTGTAACCCTTGGTCGGCTTGCCCCACGGCGTCACGGGATGACGACCACCGGAGGTCCGGCCTTCACCACCGCCATGCGGGTGATCGACCGGGTTCATGACGACGCCGCGGTTATGCGGGCGACGTCCGAGCCAGCGGGAACGACCGGCCTTACCGATGTGGATGTTCGAGTTGTCCGGGTTGGACACGGCACCGATGGTGGCCATGCACTCGGCGCGGACAACACGCAGCTCACCAGACATCAACTTGACCTGGGCGTAGCCGGCATCCTTGCCGACGAGCTGAGCGAAAGTCCCCGCGGAACGCGCAACCTTCGCACCCGCACCCGGCTTCATCTCGATATTATGGATAATCGTGCCGACCGGGATGGCCGCCAGCGTCATCGCATTGCCCGGCTTGATGTCGGTGCGAACACCGGACACGACCTGGTCACCCACAGTCAAACGCTGCGGTGCAATGATGTAGGCAAGCTCACCGTCCTGATACTTGATCAGCGCGATGAAGGCCGTGCGGTTCGGATCATATTCCAGACGCTCGACCGTGCCGGGGACATCAAACTTACGGCGCTTGAAGTCGACGACGCGATAGCTCTGCTTATGTCCGCCGCCACGGAAACGCACCGTGGTGTGGCCATGATTGTTACGGCCGCCGGACGAGCTTTTGCCGACCGTCAGTCCCTTAACCGGTTTGCCCTTCCACAGGCCTTCACGAGACACCATGACGGTGCCGCGGAGGCTTGGGGTGACGGGATTAAATTGCTTAAGCGCCATGATCTATCCCCAAGAGCCTTAAGTAAGGCTCGTCGTGAAGTCGATCGACTGGCCGTCGGCCAACTGAACGATCGCCTTCTTGACATCCGCACGCTGGCCAGGACGGCCACGGAACCGCTTGGTCTTGCCCTTCGTGACCAGGGTGTTCACACCCAGGACCTTCACGCCGAACAGAGTTTCCACCGCGGTCTTGATCTCCGGCTTCGTGGCGCCGAGCGCGACACGAAAGGAAACCTGATTGCGCTCACCGAGGGCTGTCGCCTTTTCGGTGATCACAGGGCTGCGGATGACCTCGTAGATGGCCTCGCGGGACAATTTCTCAGCGCGCTTGCGCGCGGCGAAACCGGGGGTGCTCATGCTGCGATCTCCGCCGCGACGACGGCCTTGTCAGCCAGGCGCGCCGTCAGACCTTCCAAGCCGGCCGAAGTCACGACCAGCAGATCATGGCGCAGAATGTCGAGGACATTCGCACCGACCGTCGGCAGAACATCCACACCGATCAGGTTGCGGCTGGCGCGCAGGAAACCCGCGTCCACATCCGCATCGACGAACAGAGCGGAGGTCCAACCCAGGGCCTTCAACTTCGCGGCCAGATCCTTGGTCTTCTCAACACCGGCGGCAACGTCGATGACGACCAGCTTGCCGTCCGCCTGCTTCTGGGACAGGGCGGAAATCAGACCCAGGCGACGCACCTTCTTCGGCAGGTCATAGCCATGGTCGCGCACGACCGGACCGTGGACAACGCCACCGGTGCGATACTGCGGCGACCGCAGGCTGCCCTGACGGGCGTTACCCGTGCCCTTCTGGCGGAACGGCTTCTTGGTCGTGCCCGAAACCTCGGACATGCCCTTCACCTTGTGGTTGCCGGAGCGGCGACGCGCCTGCTGCCAATGCACCACACGCGCCATGATATCGGCGCGCGGAGCGGTGCCGAAAATCTCGTCAGCCAGCTCAACCGAGCCAGCCGAGCCATTATCAAGAGTTTTAATATCGATCTGCATATCGCAATCCTCAGCCCACCAGCGCGGCGGGATAGGCAGCGTCTGCAGGCCGCGCGCGCTTGATCGCGTCACGCAGCAGCACATAGCCACCAACGGCACCCGGAATAGCGCCCTTCACCATCACCAGACCGCGCTCGACATCGATGCCCGCGACCTCAAGATTGAGGGTCGTGATGCGCTCGCCACCGAGATGACCGGCCATCTTCTTATTCTTGAAGGTCTTGCCGGGATCCTGACGGTTACCGGTAGAACCAAGGCTACGATGGCTGACGGACACGCCATGGCTTGCTTCCAAGCCGGCGAAATTCCAGCGCTTCATGCCACCGGCGAAGCCCTTACCCTTAGAGATGCCAGCGGCATCCACTTTCTGCCCGACGGAGAAGTGGGCCGCGGAGATCACCGAACCGGGTTCGAGGAGAGCATCCTCGGCAACGCGGAATTCGAAAACCTTCTTCGCGGGCTCAACCTTCGTCTTGGCGAAGTGGCCACGGTTCGGCTGGCTGACGTTCTTCACCTTGGCCAGGCCGAAGCCCAGCTGGACGGCGGTATAACCATCCAACTCTTGCGTACGGGTGGACACCACCCGCACCTGGTCGAGGTGCAGAACAGTGACGGGAACATGGCTCCCATCATCTTTGAAAAGCCGAGACATGCCCAGCTTCTTGGCGATCACTCCGGTGCGCATAGAGGCGGTCTTTCCAGGCTCAGATCTTGATCTCGACATCGACACCCGACGCGAGGTCGAGTTTCATCAAAGCGTCCACCGTTTGCGGTGTCGGCTCGACGATGTCGAGAAGGCGGCGATGGGTCCGGATTTCGAACTGCTCGCGGCTCTTCTTATCAACATGGGGGGAACGGTTCACGGTGAACCGTTCAATGTGCGTCGGCAACGGGATCGGGCCGCGAACCCGGGCACCTGTACGCTTCGCCGTGTTCACGATCTCCTTCGTGCTCGCATCGAGCACGCGGTGATCATACGCCTTCAGGCGAATGCGGATGTTTTGATTGTCCATCTCAGGCTTCCAGTTTCGCGGCCAAATCTTCCTAGCGCGTAATTACGCGGTCACACTCGCAACCACGCCGGCGCCGACAGTGCGGCCACCTTCGCGGATCGCGAAACGCAGACCGTCATCCATGGCGATCGGCGCGATCAGCTCGACATCCATCGACACGTTGTCGCCGGGCATCACCATTTCCGTGCCTTCGGGCAGGGAGACGACGCCGGTCACGTCCGTGGTACGGAAGTAGAACTGGGGACGATAGTTGGTGAAGAACGGCGTGTGACGGCCACCCTCTTCCTTCGTCAGAATATACGCTTCGGCCTTGAACTTCGTGTGCGGCGTGATGGAGCCGGGAGCTGCCAGAACCTGGCCGCGCTCGACGTCTTCACGCTTCGTGCCACGCAGCAGCGCGCCGATGTTGTCGCCAGCCTCGCCCTGATCGAGCAGCTTGCGGAACATTTCAACGCCCGTGCAGATCGTCTTCACGGTGTTCTTGATGCCGACGATCTCAACTTCGTCGCCGACCTTCAGAATGCCGCGCTCGATACGACCGGTGACGACCGTGCCACGACCCGAGATCGAGAAAACGTCTTCGATCGGCATCAGGAATGGACGATCCTTCGGACGCTCCGGCTGCGGGATGTAGCTGTCGACGGTGTCCATCAGCTTCATGACGGCCTGCTCACCGATCTCGGGGGTCTTGTCCTCGAGGGCGGCCAGAGCGGAACCGGCAGTGATCGGGATATCGTCGCCGGGGAACTGGTAGGAGGACAGAAGTTCACGAACTTCCATCTCCACGAGCTCAAGCAGCTCCGGATCGTCGACCATGTCGACCTTGTTCATGAAGACCACCAGCGCGGGGACGCCGACCTGACGGGCGAGCAGGATATGCTCACGGGTCTGGGGCATCGGGCCGTCGGCAGCGGACACGACCAGGATAGCGCCGTCCATCTGGGCGGCACCGGTGATCATGTTCTTCACATAGTCAGCATGGCCCGGGCAATCGACATGGGCGTAGTGACGGGCCTTGGTCTCATACTCGACATGGGCGGTCGAGATCGTGATGCCACGAGCGCGCTCTTCCGGAGCCTTGTCGATCTGATCGTAGGCCGTGAAGGTCGCGCCACCGGACTTCGCCAGCACTTTCGTGATGGCCGCGGTTAGCGAGGTCTTCCCATGGTCAACGTGACCAATGGTGCCAATGTTGCAGTGAGGTTTGTTACGCTCAAATTTGGCCTTAGCCATCGTCTTCTCTCCGTGAGCCGACTTGCTACCGACGTGTCAGGCTGAACTAATGTTACCAGCGATAATGGCTGAAAGCCTTATTGGCTTCGGCCATACGATGGGTATCTTCACGCTTCTTCACGGCGGCGCCGCGATTGTTGACCGCATCCAACAGTTCGTTGGAGAGCCGGTCTTCCAATGTGTGCTCGCCGCGCTTGCGGGCCGAGTCGATGATCCAACGGATCGCCAGAGCCTGACGACGCTCGGTGCGGACTTCGACGGGCACCTGATAGGTGGCACCGCCGACACGACGCGAGCGCACCTCGACGGTGGGCTTCACATTGTCCAGGGCCTCATGGAACATGCGCACCGGGTCGGCACCGTTGCCGCCGCGACGCTTCAATGTGTCCAGAGCACCATAGACGATGCTTTCCGCAGTGGACTTTTTGCCATCATACATCAGCACGTTCATGAAACGTGTGATGACGATGTCGCCGAACTTCGCGTCCGGGAGAATTTCGCGCTTAACCGCGCGGTGACGACGAGACATAAACCGACCCTCTTACTTCGGACGCTTCGCGCCATACAGCGAACGGCGCTGACGACGCTTGGCGATACCCTGAGTGTCGAGCACGCCACGCAGGATGTGGTAGCGGACACCGGGAAGATCCTTAACGCGGCCGCCGCGGATCAGCACGACGCTGTGTTCCTGAAGGTTATGACCTTCGCCAGGAATATAGCTCACAACTTCGTAGCCGTTGGTGAGGCGCACCTTTGCCACCTTACGAAGCGCCGAGTTCGGCTTCTTCGGCGTGGTGGTATAAACACGCGTGCAGACACCGCGCTTCTGAGGGCATCCCTGCAGAGCCGGTACCTTATTGCGCGCCTTGTTGGGTTCGCGCCCCTTAGCAATCAACTGGTTGATCGTCGGCATAGACCTCGTTTCCGATCTTCACATCCCACAGGGCCAACCTCCATTCGCACAAAAGGCCGCAAGACAAGGGCAAATCCTTGCGAGCGGTCTATGTCCTAGCCGCGGTCTTAGTCTGAAACCAAAGTTTCGGACGGCTCCGCAGCGGCGGCTAAAACGAATGGTGGCTTGAACCCAAACACTCAGTCTGGGGTCCGGCCGAGGGCGCGATACCTACGGGCCGGGGTCCGCAGAGTCAAGCACGCAGCGACCGTTCAGGGGCGCAATTGCCCCCGCCCGCCGAGGAGGTGATATGCATCCGTACCGCACCACGCCGATAACGCCAAGAGGCGGCGCCGTGACACCTTCATCTGCGACCCTATCGCCAAGACGCTAGGTTATTGGCAATAAACGGTGTTGCGACGCTTGGACGATGCCCTAGATAAAGGAGTGGAGCATATGGCCCCCTCAGAGCCTGCTGCGGACGAACAGATCAATCCGGCCGCCGCCAGCGCCGCACCTCGCTCAGCCAATATGCTTGCGCATATCAGCGTCAGGGGCGACGTACCAGGGTTCGACGGCGAATGGCTGGGCGAACCCGGCAGCCCGCATGCGATCGAGGCGATCATGCTAGCCCCGGCGGGCAAGGGGCCGCCCCAGGTCAATCCCGCCCCCGAATACCAGATCATCTATTCAGACAGGCTCAGGACGCCCTGGGTGCCAGCCGGACAGCCCTGCGGCAGTCGCGGCTATAGTCTGGCTGTGCGCGGCATCCGGTTTCGCCTCAGCGCCGAGACCGCGTCTTTTTTCGATTGCCGCTATGACCTGGCCTTCACGGACGGCAGCCAGCTGGCGGATTTGCCCGGCACCGAGATCGCGCTGGCGCCCGAAGGCGCCAAGCTGGCGGCGATTCGCCTGCGCATCACCAGCCGCCCCGGCGTTCCGCTCATTGTCCTGAACGATATTGACGTCAGCGAGCCGCTGCCTTGGCCGGAGCTTGGCGGTCCCGAGGACCCTTTCCTGCGCCTGTCTCTGCTGTCACCGGCTTTCGACGCGACCGCACCGCTCATTCGCAACGGCGCGTTGATCCCGGCCGAGGTCTGGTCCGCACTGCATCGGTCATTCCGACGGACCGTCTTTCCGAGCCGCACCGTCGTGCTGCGTGAGGTCGAGGACGCGACGATCGTCAGCCCCGGTCTCGTCTTTGACCGCAATCTCGACCTTGTGCCGGTCTCGGATCACAAGCCGACGGCGGAGGCTGTCACGAAAGGTCGCGCGGCGGCGGCGGCAAGCCGGACAGGCGCGGCGCCGCAGATCGATGGCCTCAGCCTGCTTTGCCAGGCTCATACACCTCAAAACTATGGCTCTCTGATGATCGAGGCCCTGAGCGCGGCCTGGCTGGCCCAGGCGGCGATCGGGTCGCAGCTGACGACCTTCGTCTTTCAGGACTCGCCGCTGATCGATCTGATGCGGGAGGCGCTTCAGGGCGCCGGCATCATCCCCACCGCGCTCGCGATTCTGGATGACCGGCCCTTGCATTGCAAAAGGCTGATCCTGGTCGAAGGACTGACGGACCAGGGCCTTTATCAATCGCCGCTTTGTCTCGCACCTCTGCAGCAGATGGCGGCGTCCGTCCCGGCGGGGCCATCCCAGAAGCTCTTCATCAGCTACGCAGACCAGAAGCACCCGCTGCTCAATCAGGATGCCGTTGAGGTCGCGCTGCGTGCGCAAGGCTTCACGATCGTCGAACTCGACCAGATGACGCTCCGCGAGCGGATCGCCCTATTCAAAGGGTCGGCATGCGTCGTCGGGCCCATCGGGGCCGGCTTGACCAATATCGCCTTCTGCGCGCCTGGCACGCGGGTAGTGGCGCTGGGCGCGCGTAGCTGGACCGATAATGCTCTGTGGTTTCTCGCCCAGCATGCCGGGCTTCCCTATGAGGAAGTGCGCGGCAAGGATGCGGCGGATGGATCAATCCAGGACAGGCCCTGGGAAGCCGGCTTCAGCTTGTCGGACGATGATATCGCCTATCTGACGACCCTTTAGATTAGCATCGCGTCCGGCGACCAGGCTGGCAGGCGGGTCCTGCCGCCCGCGGCCCTACCCAACTCGTCATGCACGGGCCTGGCCGGCCGCACATCGGACAGATCCCCCTCGCGCAAAACCTGACCTGCCTTCGGCGCCAAATCCGCGATTTCGATTAACAGTGATTTTCGTTGCAGTTAAATATCGAAAATCATATCTATTTTGATTGAGCAATCAATAAAACACCCCTCGAAGAAAAGCAAACCAACTCCGCGTGATCTTCATGCTATTGTCATTATATCATTCATAACAACACATCGAAATGTGTGACAACTTCGCAACATGCCTGGCTATATCTATGTTCTTCGTGTTGCAGTTAAGTCGCGACGGGATTAATCGATTGTCAGCTTCGTTGAGCGTTTCGGGAGCCGCTGGCTTTCAGCGGGGGGAAACGAAAGTAAGCTAACAAGGAGATAAAAATGCGGAAATTGCTGTTAGGCTGCGCGGCAACGCTCACCGGCATGATCGGTTATGCAGGTCTTGACGCGGCCCACGCACAAACTGCGGCCACCAATCTCGCACCGGGCCAGATCTCGGTTCGCCTGAACGGTCGCGTCAACTGGTACGCTGGCATTGAGTCATCATCGCTTGATAGCTCGGGCGGCCAGAAGACCTCGACCGACAACTTCCTCGGCTATATGCGCCTCTATCCGGGCTTCGACGGCGTCGCCGCGAATGGCCTGCATTACGGTGCGGCCGCTGAAATCCGCATGAACAGCGGCGAGTCGGCCGGCAGCGAAACCCTGTATGTCTTCCAGGCCTATGGCTATCTCGGCCTGCCGAAGTTTGGCCAGGTCAGCTTCGGCCAGCAGAACGGCCCCTCCGTCCTCTTCGAGACCGGCTTCTTCGAAGGCTTCAACGACGGCGGCTGGAACGGCGACATCGAAGGCATGGTGCCGGTGGCCGCGAACCCCGTCTATCCTTTCCCGGACAGCGGCAGCGCCTATGACCAGGCATCCGACAAGATCGTCTACCTCTCGCCGACCATCTCGGGCTTCCAGCTCGCGCTCGGCTTCACGCCGAACCAGACGGCTGCGAACTACTCCCCGGCGGTCACGTCCTCCGCGACCCCGATCTCGGGCGGCATGCCGCGTAACATGCTCGATATCGGCGGCCAATACACCGGCACCTTCGGGCCGCTGGGCGTGCAGGTCGGCGTTGACTACACGACCGCAGGCCAGGTCGCGAATACCGGCGATCCGCAGGGCGTCACCGGCTACAAGGACATGAGCATCTTCACCGGCGGTGCCACGGTCACCTATGACGGCCTCACCGTCGGCGGCAATGCCGTGACCGGCGCCTTCAACATGGCTGACGGCTTCACCTTCCAGCTGGAGCCCGATGGCGGCAGCAAGGCGATCGGCTTCCTGGCCGGCGCGCAATATGCCATCGGCCCGGTCGTGGCGGGTGCGAGCTTCTTCCGCTTCACCCAGACCGGTGATCTGCCGGGCGGCATCGATGCCGGTTCGGGCGCGACCATCACCTCCGCCGGTCTCACCACCGGTCAGCAGCAGAATGACGGTGTGGCCGCCGGCCTCACCTACACGCTGGTGCCGGGCGTGAACCTGTTCGCCGACTACCTCTACGGTATTCGCGAACAGGGCGGTTACAACTTCTCGACCGGCGATGCCGGTACGGAACACAACCAGGTCCAGTCCCAGCTCTTCGGCGTCGGCACCCAGATCCAGTGGTAATGACCTGAGTACGAAGGGCGGCGTCACCGCCCTTCACCTCTGGCTGAGAATGCAAAAAGCCGGATCGCGCAGCAGCGCGGTCCGGCTTTTTCGTGTCAGGCCAAAGTCTGAACGTTAGCCGGCCTTGGGCGGGTTCACGCTCTGCACCAGCGCATAGGCCCGCTCCGTCGCTGGACGCGCCTTGATCGTCTCATACCAGCGCTTCACATGGGGGAAGTCTTCCAGCGACAGGCTCTGCCGCGCATGTGACACCACCCAGGGATAGCAGGCCATATCGGCGATCGAGTAATCGCCGGCCAGGAAATCCCAGTCGGCCAGACGACGGTCCAGCACCCCGTATAGCCGCCCGGTCTCCTTGATATAGCGGTTCATCGCATAGGGGATTTTCTCGGGCGCGGCATGGTTGAAATGGTGGTTCTGCCCGGCCATCGGGCCAAGCCCGCCCATCTGCCAGAACAGCCATTCCAGCGTCGCGACCCGGTCCCGCAGGTCGGATGCGATGAATTTCCCCGTCTTTTCGGCGAGATAGAGAAGGATGGCGCCGGATTCGAAGATCGAAATCGGCGCGCCGCCGCCCGCCGGCGCCTGGTCGACAATGGCCGGGATGCGGTTATTCGGCGCGATTTTCAGGAAATGCGGCTGGAATTGCTCATCCTTGCCGATATTGATCGGATGGATGCGGTATTCCAGCCCGGCCTCTTCCAGAAAGAGAGAGACCTTATGGCCGTTGGGCGTGGTCCAGTAATACAGATCAATCACGCGCCGTCTCCTCGGTCTTTATCAGGACAAACGCCCGCCTATTCGGCGGGGGTCGGAATCGCGGCCGAATCGGATTCGATTCGCCCCTTCGTCAGCACGATGTGGCGCTCGTGCAGCTTTGCCACCGATTCGCGATGCGCGATCGAAATCAGGGCTGTCTCAGGCAGACGCTCCCGCAGCAGAGCATAGAGTGCCGCTTCCGCCTCGGGGTCGAGATTGGCCGTCGCCTCGTCCAAAAACAGCCAGTCCGGCTTGGCGAGCAATGCCCGCACCACAGCCAGACGCTGCTGCTCGCCGCCCGACAGCACCTGCGACCAGCCACGCTTTTCGCCGAGTTCGGGCAAAAGATGCGCAAGACCGCAGGCGGTCATGACCTCAGCCAGGACGTCATCCGGCACGGACGCCGGGTCGAGCGGATAGGTCGCCACACGGCGCAATGTGCCGAGCGGCATATAAGGCCGCTGCGGCAGGAACAGGCTTTGCCCCGCCGGCAGCGTGATACCGCCTTGCGCATAGGGCCAGATGCCAGCGAGCGCGCGGAACAGCGTCGACTTGCCGGAGCCGGAGGCGCCGGTAATGACCATGGATTGGCCGGCCTCCACGCGGAAGGTCGCGTGTTCCACCAGCCGCTGGCCGTTCGGCAGCGACAGGCCGACATCGTCGAGCACCAGTTCCTGGCCGTCCTCACGACGAATGGCACCGTCCGGCAGTTTCACATGGGCCGCCTCGATCGAGCGGCGGAAGGTGCCCAGACGTTCGACCGTCGCACTCCAGGACGCGATATTCGAGTAATTGGACACCAGCCAGGACAGCGCTGATTGCACTTGCCCGAAGGCATCGCTGATCCGGGTCAGCACGCCGAGTGCGATAAGGCCGGAGAAATAGCGCGGTGCGGCCACGACGATCGGGAAAATATTCGCGATCTGACCGTAACCCGTCGTCAGGAAATTGAGGCTCCTGGTCCGCCGCATGATGGCCCACCAATTGCCGATGACGAAGCTGAAGCGATTGGTCAGCTCGCCTCGTTCTTCATGCTCGCCGCTATAGAGGGCGACGCCCTCGGTATTCTCCCGCAGGCGCATCAGGGCGAAACGGAAATCGGCTTCCACCTTCTGCTGATTGAAGGTGAGCTGCACCAGAGGCCGGCCGACCAGATGGGTCAGCCAGGTGCCGACGAGTGCATAGATCAGCGCCACCCAGACCATATAGCCGGGGATCGTGACGCCCAGCAGCGTGATGGAACCCGAAATGGTCCAAAGAATGCCCAGGAAGCTGAACAAGGTGACGACATTGTTCATCAGGTCCAGCCCGAGGCTCAGCGTGCTCGTGACGAAATTCGCGATATCCTCGCTGATACGCTGGTCGGGGTTGTCCGTTCCCTCGACGTCGAGCTTGGAGGTCAGGCTCATCCGGTAATAGGTGCGGTCGCCGATCCAGTCATCCAGATAGCGGGAGGTCAGCCAGCGCCGCCAGCGGATCTGCAGCCATTGGCTGAGATAGGTCGCATAGACCGCGACCAAGATATAGACGACCGCGATTTCGCAGAATCCCGGCAGAAACCCATGCGGCGTCTTCTTGTAGAGGAAGATCAGGTCCGTGAAGGATTTCCAGTCCTTCGACTGGATGGAATCGAAAAACGCCCCGTTCCAGAAGTTCAGCACCACCGTCATGCCGACCAGCGACAGGTTCAGCGCGATGGTCGAGACGAGCAGGATAAGGGCGCTCCATTTCTCCTCGGACCGGAAATAGGGAATGGAGAGAAACCAGGCATCCCGCAGAACGGGGCCCACACGGCGCATCGTCTGGCGCATTCTTGATCCTATCGGCTGTCAGGATGCGGGGCGGTCAGGAACTCTGTTTGAGCCTGAGACGGATGACGCCCTTCATGGCGGCCGGTTCGACCGGCTTGCCGTGGCGCAGGATCTCGATAAGGCCCTGCTCCGCCAGGCGGCGGGCGGCAGCGCGGACATGATGAAGCACCGGTCGCCAGTTTTCCGACAGCGACATCGCGACATCGGCCGGCGTGATGGATTTGCCGCCTTCGGTCTTAGCCACCATCAGCAAAATGGCTGCCTCATAACTATTGAGCTTTTTCTCCGCGCCGGCGTCTGCGGCGGTTTCCGTCGCCTCCACCTGGCCGTTCAACTCGTCCATGACTGTAAAAAGGTCCCCGTTTGATATCAGAGGGGGACCTAACCACGCGCGCCGCGGACAGTCACGGTCCGGCAGATGTCTTTTCCGTTAGAGAACGGCCCTGAATTGCCGTCAGGCATCGTCCGAAGCCCTTCCCCTGATCCTTGTCGCTTATCGAAAAGCGCGGTCATTCACCGGGTAGTAACATCTTGGCCCCTAGCCTCACTCCGGTTTGACCCTCTCAATCAGGACAACCGGACTGCATTCTTCATCTCCAGCAAGCCAAGCGGTGTCCGCAGGGCGCCAGATCGGCGCTTGCAAGCCAAATGGCGCAAAGCCTTGACGCGCGACGCCCTTATTCTCGATTTTCAACCCCGCCATAGCATCAGCACAGGCGACCTTCTGGCTGTGGAAGCGATTCTGCGCTGGCCGATCCGGCGGCTTGGCAGCGCCAGCGGGGCGGGCCCACCCTCCGGGGGCGATCGCGCCCTGATCCGCAACCTCAGCGGGCAGGTGCTGCAAACCGCCTGCGCCGAAGCCATGTCCTGGGCAAATTCCGATGTCCGGATTTCGGTCAAGCTCATAGGACCGCAGCTCGGCAGCGAAGACCTCTGTCTACAGGTCGGTGCCGCGCTCGCGGAAACCGGCCTACCGCCGGAACGGCTGGAACTCGCGATCCCCGAACAACTGGTCTTTGGGTTCGATGACGACGCGGCGGCCGCTTTCGCCGGTCTGCGCGATATCGGCGTGAACCTGCTTCTGGATGAATTCGGCCATGCCGTCGCCAGTCTGGTCGCATTGCGCGACCTGCCGCTGACCGCTCTCAAATTCGACCGGCTGATGCTGCGGGGATTGCCGGTCGAGGGGGAGGCCCTGGCCTTGACCCGCGCCGTCGTCGAGACAGCGCATGCGATCGGCCTTTCCGTCTGCGCGGACGGCGTCGATATCGACAGTCAGCGCGCGATGCTGGCGCAGCTCGGCCTGGACGAGGGTCAAGGCACGGTCTTCAGCCCGCCCTTAGCGGCGCAGGACATGCGCCTTTACCTGCTACGCCAGGGCCGCTGACGCTTAAGCGCGCCGCCGGGTCAGGCAGAAGACTACAATGGCGCTGCAGATCGCCGCGTAAATAAGATCCATCGTCGTGAAGGAGATGGGCAGGCCCGGGATCAGGAAATTCGGCGCATCGCAGGGCTTGGCCGGCGTCGCCGGCAGACCGCTCATCAGCGTACTGAGACTGCCCTTGAAGATATTGGCGGCACTGCATTCCGGCAGCGGACTCGGCCAGAAGCCCCGCTCGACCCCGACATGAAGACCAGCGATGCCGATATTGGCCAGAAACGGCAGCACCCCGAGCCAGAGCAGGAAACGCCGAACCGGCCGCGGCAGAATCAGCGCCAGAAGGCCGATCAGGATCGCCGCGCGATAGGGCCAGCGCTCCCAATAACACAGATCGCAGGGTGCCATGCCGAGCCCGTATTGCGAGCCATAGGCAACTGCGAGCGCCGCCGCACCCAGCAGCAGAATGATCCAAGCGGTCAGGCGATCTTGGGAAACTGTCATCTCAGCCTTATGAAACGCGCGGCCAGCACTGCCAACTCCCGCTCCGCGACACCACACTTTCATAATCCGCTTGGTTTTGAGATGCTTTCAGGCGATACGCTGCCGGAATTCATGATGAACCATTCCACAGCTCTGCATTCATGACGGCTATCCTCGTTTTCGTGACGGCAGCGCTGCGGCATCCTCTGCTCCAGGCGCTTTCGATCATTGGCGCGACCTTTATCCTGGAAGATGCCGCGACCGTCGTGACGGCGATCCAGGTCCAGGCTGGAACAATCCCGCTCGAACTCGGCCTGGGCGCGCTTTATGTCGGCATCGTCCTCGGCGATATGGGCCTGTATGGTATGGGCAAGCTCGCCTCCGTCGTTCCCTGGATGGAGCGGTTCATCCCGCCGCGGCGGCGGGACATCGGGCGCGACTGGTTGAATAGCCGTCTTGCGAAAGTGATCCTTATCAGCCGCTTCTTGCCTGGGCTAAGGCTTCCCACTTATACAACTTGTGGATTTCTCGGCGCATCCTTCCTCGTCTTTACCCTGACGGCGATCGTCGCGACCCTGATTTGGACAAGCCTGCTCTTCAGCGTCTCAATGAAGCTCGGGCATTACATCCTGGCCTATTTGGGCGCCTGGCACTGGGTCGGCGTCGCTGTCCTGTGTGTCGTGCTCCTGGTCGCCAGCCGTCTGGTTGCCCGACAGTTGAGAGGAAAAGAGACGACGTGAGCGACATTCAGCTAGCTTCGACGCCTCTGTCCCGTCTCCGCCGATCGTCCGCCAAGACGTCGAACGCGCCGACCGAACGCATCACCTCGTTCTTCGAATTCTGGCCGGGCTGGATCGCCTATACGCCGATCGTGCTGCAATGGATCGCGCTTGGCATCCGCTACGGCAATCCGATCCTGGCGACAGCCGCCAACCCGACCATCGATGCCGGCGGGCTCTGCGGCGAATCCAAGCAATCCATTCTGGATCAGATCGCCGGGCCATCGCGGGACTGGGTCGCGTCCTATACGGTCTGCACCAGCGGTGCCTATGCCGAATCCGACGATCTCGGCATCGCGGAAGGCGCGATGCGGGCCGCCGGCCTCGCCTACCCTGTCGTCGTGAAACCGGATATCGGCTGTAACGGCACCGGCGTCTGTCTGGTCGATAATCGCGCCGATCTGGCCCGCTACCTCTCCGCCTTCCCGCGCCTGACGCGCTATATGCTGCAGGCGCTCATTCCCCATGAAGGGGAGGCCGGGGTCTTCTATATCCGCCGACCGGGCGAGAAGACCGGCACCATCACCTCCCTGACGCTGAAATCCTCGCCCGTCGTCGTCGGCGACGGGCAGTCCAATCTGCGGGACCTCATCATGGCGGACCCGCGCTGTGCCCAGGTGCCGCATCTTTATCTGCCGCGCCTCGCCTCCCGCCTGCATGAAGTCCCGGAAGCGGGCGAGCGTGTGAAGCTGGTCTTTGTCGGCAATCACTGCAAAGGCTCGACCTTCAAGAACGGCGCCAAGCTGATCTCCCGCGAGCTGACCGAGCGCATCGACGCCATCGCCCGCTCGATCCCCAATTTCCATTTCGGCCGTTTCGACATCCGCTACGATCAGGCCGCCAACCTGACTGCCGGCGAAGGCTTCAGCATCATCGAGATCAACGGCGTCGGCTCGGAAGCGACCCATATCTGGGACCCGCAGACGACGCTGCGCGAAGCCTATGCCGCGCAGTTCTTCCACTACCGCTCGGCTTTCGAGATCGCGGCCGCCAATCGCGCGGCCGGGCATAAGCCGACGGGGTTCTTCACCCTGCTGCGCATGTGGCGGACCCAGAAGCGCCTTCTGGCCTCCTACCCCGCCAACGACTGACTGCCGCACCATGACAGCGCCTGCCAAAATCCGGCGCCTGCGGGCGGACCGGCTGCTCGTCGATCGCGGCTTGGTCGATAGTCTGGCACGCGCCCAGGCGGTGATCATGGCCGGCCAAGCCTATCTCGATACCCGCCGCATCGACAAAGCCGGCGATCTGATCCCTGAGAACGGCGCCATCAGCCTTAAGGGCCAGGACCACCCCTGGGTCTCCCGCGGCGGTTTGAAGCTGGCGCACGGCCTCGCCCATTTCGGCTTTTCCGCCGAAGGGCGCACGGCGATCGATGTTGGCGCCTCCACCGGCGGCTTCACCGACGTGCTGCTGACGAAGGGCGCGACCCAGGTCTATGCCGTCGATGTCGGCCATGGGCAGCTCGCCTGGAAGCTGCGCAGCGACAGCCGCGTCGTGGTGCTGGAAAAGACCAACGCGCGGCTGATCACGGCGGCACAGGTCCCCGGCCCGATCGAAGCGCTGGTCTGCGACGCGAGCTTCATCGGATTGCGCTCCGTGCTGCCCGCCCCTCTTGCACTCTGCGTGCCGGGCGCCTGGGCCATCGCGCTGATCAAACCGCAGTTCGAGGCGACGCGGGCCGAAATCGGCCCCCGTGGCGTCATTACCGATCCAGCCATCAGGGCGCATTACTGCGCTGAGATCGAGACCTGGTGGCGCGCTCTGCCGGGCTGGACAGTGATGGGCATCGTCGAAAGCCCCATCACCGGGCCGGAAGGCAACCACGAATATCTGATCGGGGCATGCTTTCAGCCCGAGGGCTGATTGTCTGTCAGAGCGAGGACAGGATCGCGGGTGCGAGAGCGGAAATCTTGGCCGCCGGATGCGCCGGATTGCGGAAGCGCAGCTCGCCCTCGGCCGCCGCGTCAGGACCGGACAGGCCGAACATTTCCATGCGACTGTAGCAGGTGACGGCGACCACGTTTGACGCCTCATCGGCCGTCATGAAGTGGCGGGCCGCGCCCTCCAGCTCCAGACTATCCATCAAGCCGCGCCATTCCGGCCGGTCGATATCCTCGACGAAGGTCGCGAGGATGGCCGGGCGATCGCTGGACACGCGCGCCAAGGCGATGCGGCTGAGGTCGCGGCGCACCAGCGCTGCCACCTCGTTGCGGCGGCCGGCCCTGGCGGCCATGGCCCAGATGCCCTCGGCACAGGCTGAGACCGAGAAATGCGCTTCCGGTCCGAATTCCCGCCGCAGCCGACCCATCAAATTTTCGACCGAGGTGTTATTGCCCGACAGTACCAGCGGCTCGATCCGCAGCACGGCGTCCGGGTCCTGATCCAGCCTTGCCCCCGACTCCAGCATCGCCACGACGCGGTCATGCAATTGCGTCTGCATGCCCTCGTCCTTGTCGCGAAGCCCGGCGGCGAGCGTCATCTTGAGCAGGTAACGACCCGGGCGCGCGTCCAGCCAGGGTTTCATCTGGCCTTCCACACGGTCGCAGAGTTCCGCCCAGGCAAAGCGATGAACGTCACGGCCGGCCTCGGCCGATATTGTTTCGCAAATGCATTCAACCTCCACGCCGTCACGGCGCAGCAGAAGATCGTAGCGCGCGTCCTGTTCCAGCCCGTCATAGGCGACGGTGAAACCACGCGCCTGCTGCAAGGCAGCCGTGCGGAAGACGTGCAGAAGATCGACCAGACGACCGTCATCCTGCAGGGCCGCCTGCAAGCGCGACTGCAAACGCGCGCGACCTTGCGCGCCGAACCCGCCGGCAGCGGTCACAAGCTCCGCCAGGATGGCCTGCAGGCGCTGTTCCGCGACCGACGGCGCCGGTGCATTGGCAAGGCTCTCGCGGCCCAGCATGCGATCGATCGCGAGTTCCAGCGCATGGCGCTGCTTCAGCAGGCCGCCGACGCGGTTTGCCGCACAGGCGCGCGCGGCAATATTCGCAATCCGCGCCGCCCAGACATCGGCACCGGCGAGCAGAACGAACTGCTCGGCTACCGGCAAAGCCGAGACCGGAAATTCCTGGGCCGTTTGCTGAAGGGTCTCGTGCGAAAGAGTTTGTGTCATGCGGCAGCGATACGCGATGCCGTCGCGCGCCTCAATCAATCGTCGCAACACAGAGTTGTGAGAGCGAAACCTTATCGGGCGCGCTGGCCGTTTTGCGCGCGGTCGCGCAGCAGGTGATCGGCCAGCACGCAAGCCATCATCGCCTCGCCCACCGGAACGGCGCGAATGCCGACGCAGGGATCATGCCGGCCTTTGGTGGAAACCTCGGTCTCCGCCCCCGCTTCATCGACCGAGCGACGCGCAATCAGGATCGAGCTTGTCGGTTTCACGGCGAAGCGGACGACCACAGGCTGGCCGGAGGAAATGCCGCCCAGGATGCCGCCCGCGTGGTTGGAGAGAAATTCAATGCCGCCGTCCGCGTCCAGCCGCATCTCATCGGCATTATCCTCGCCGCGCAGCATCGCCGCCGCAAAACCGTCACCGATTTCGACGCCCTTCACGGCATTGATGCTCATCATCGCCGCTGCCAGATCGGCATCGAGCTTGCCGTAGATCGGCGCGCCGAGACCGGCCGGCACATGCTCGGCGACAATCTCGCACACCGCACCGATGGAAGATCCATCTTTGCGAATTTGCAATAATTCCTGCTCCCAAGCGACGGCCGTCTGCGCGTCCGGGCAGAAGAAGGCGTTCTCGTCGACCGCCCGCCAGTCCCAGCGGGACGGCTCGATCCGATGGGCTCCCATCTGCACCATGGCGCCGCGGATAACGACCTCAGACCCCAGCACCTTGCGCGCGACGGCACCCGCCGCCACCCGCATCGCAGTCTCCCGCGCCGAGGACCGGCCGCCGCCGCGATAGTCGCGGATGCCGTATTTCAGGTGATAGGTCAGATCGGCATGACCGGGGCGGAAGCTCCGCGCGATATTGCTGTAATCCTTCGACCGCTGATCGACATTGTCGACCATCAGCCCGATCGGCGTGCCGGTGGTCATGCCCTCGAAGACGCCGGACATAATCCGGACCTGATCCGGCTCCTGCCGCTGGGTCGTGAAGCTGGACTGGCCGGGGCGGCGCTTGTCCAGATAGGGCTGGATATCGGCCTCCGACAGCGCAATGCCCGGCGGGCAGCCATCGATGACGCAGCCGATCGCCGGACCATGGCTTTCGCCCCAGGTCGTGACGCGGAAAAGATGGCCGAAACTATTGTGAGACACGCGACATTCCGCCCGGCCTTAGAAGCAATATCCCGTCAGGCGGGTAAGCCCGGCGGGAAGATCTGCGTTCTTTATGAAAACGTTAACCAGTGACGGCGGCGATATCGGGTGCGGCCGGGTTCTTCATGCCGACGATGTGATAGCCGCAATCGACGTGATGCACCTCGCCGGTCACGCCCGCCGAAAGATCGGAGAGAAGGTACAGGCCCGACCCGCCGACTTCCTCGGTCGTGACATTGCGGGTCAGCGGCGCGTTCAGCTCGTTCCACTTCAGGATGTAGCGGAAGTCGCCGATACCACTGGCGGCCAGGGTCTTGATCGGGCCGGCGCTGATGGCATTGACGCGGATATTCTTCTCGCCGAGGTCGGCCGCGAGATAACGGACGGAGGCCTCCAACGCCGCCTTGGCGACGCCCATCACGTTGTAGTGAGGCATCACGCGCTCGGCGCCCAGATAGGTGAGCGTCAGCAGCGAACCGCCCTCATTCATCATGGCAGCCGCCCGCTGGGACACCGCCACGAAGCTGTAACAGGAAATATCCATCGCCTGCAGAAAGGCGGCGCGCGGTGTATCCAGATAGCGGCCACGCAGATAGGCCTTGTCCGCCCAGCCGATGGCATGGACCAGAAAATCGATCTTGCCCCAACGCTTTTCGACCTCGGCAAAGGCCGCGTCGATGCTCGCTTCATCGGCGACGTCACAGGGCAGCACGATATCGGCCCCGATGCTTTCCGCCAGCGGACGCACGCGTTTCTCCAGCGCTTCGCCCTGATAGGTGAAGGCGATCTCCGCCCCCTGGGCCGCGCAGGCAGCGGCAATGCCCCAGGCGATCGAGCGATCATTCGCCACACCCATGACCACGCCACGCTTGCCGGCCATAAGCGTGCCTTTGGGCGGTTGGGGGGCCGAAGCTTCTTGAGACATGCGAGACCTCATTCAGGGCTAGGACAGCGACGGACTTTAGCGATAAGGCCCCGAGCAAAGCCTGAGCGCAATGATCGTGCCGGAAAACCGCGTCCTGGCACAGGCTGGGGGGAACCGACAAGGGGACGCTGCTCTGCACGCTGCCGAGCCATCGCGGCACCTCGCTTGGCTGGGACGGCCGGGCAGGCCAGAATAGCGTCCGACAAGCCAGGCCAAAGATAAGGACAGCGCAGCATCATGTCTTCCGCGCCATTACCGGATACCGATCCCTTCCGCCTGCTGACGGACTGGCTGGCCGAGGCCAAACGGACCGAAATCGCCGACGCCAATGCCATGACCCTGGCCACCGCCGGCGCGGACGGCCAGCCCGACGCGCGCATTGTGCTGCTGAAAAGCCAGGATGAGCGCGGCCTTGTCTTCTACACCAATTACGAAAGCCGCAAGGGCCTGGAACTGACGGAAAACCCCCGCGCCTGCCTCAATTTCCATTGGAAAAGCCTGCAGCGCCAGGTGCGCGTCCTGGGCCGGGTGGAAAAAGTGACGCCGGTCGAGGCGGATGAGTATTTCGCCTCCCGCCCGCGCATCTCCAAACTCGGGGCCTGGGCCTCCGACCAATCCCGGCCGCTGGCGGACCGCTCGGTCCTCGAAGCGCGGCTGGCGGAGACCGAGGCGCGCTTCCCGGATAACACCGTCGTGCGGCCGCCGCATTGGTCCGGTTTCCGGGTGGTACCCAATCGATTCGAATTCTGGCGCGAAATGCCTTACCGTCTGCATGACCGGCTGATCCTCAGCCGTGCGAGCGAAGCCAGCGCCTGGGAATCGAGCCGCCTCTTTCCCTGAGCTTCAAGTTAAGACAAATGTTGCGACAATAAGACACCGAGACCGAGAAACGGACTGATCCACATGCCGCTGCGCAAGGTTATCCTGCTTTTGAACGAAACCGCGGCGGGGAAGGCTGCGCTCGACGCGGCGCTCGACACGGCGCGACTGTGGCAGGCCCATCTGACGGTCCTGCATGTCCGCGTCGATGCGCGGGACGTGGCCCCTCTGGCCGGCGAAGGCCTGTCCGGCGCCATGATCGAAGACATGATGGTCGCGACCGAAAAGGAAAGCGCCGTCCGCGCCCATGACGTCCGCGTGCTGTTCGAGCAGGCGGTCAACGCCCATGGCGTGACGATCGGCGAACCACGACCGGGTGCGGGCGTCGCCACCGCGAATTTCGTCTCCGTCGCCGGGCGCGAGGAAGAGATCATCGCCCAGCAGGCGCGCCTCGCGGACCTCACCGTCATCCCGCACCCCGAGGCGGGTCAGGACGTCTCCTCCTCCGACGCGCTGCATGCCGTGCTGTTCGATTCCGGCCGCCCGGTGCTGCTGGCCCCGGCGGCCGCGCCGAAAACAATTGGCCGCCGCATCTGCGTCGGCTGGAACGGCACCGCCGAATCCTCATCCGCCGTGCAGGCCGGCATTCCCTGGATGAAGCAGGCCGAAACCGTGCGCATCCTGACCTCGGACGATTATCAGCGTCGTGGTCCCGGTGCCGCCGATCTGGCCGCCTATCTCGCCTTGCATGATATTCACGCCGAAGTCGCGACCTTCCGCCCGATCGACAAATCGGTCGGCGCCGGGCTGATCGCCTCGGCCCGCGAATTCGGCGCCGACCTGCTGACGATGGGTGCCTATTCCCAGTCGCGCCTGCGCCAGCTCATCCTGGGCGGCGTGACCCGGCATATCCTGGAAAATTCCGACCTGCCGGTGCTGATGAGCCGCTGAGGCAGCGCAGCATTATTTTTGGTCGCCCACTCACCTGATCTTGTCATCCGCGGCTTCATGCCGCGGACCTACCTCTCGCGGCGCCCGGACGCCGTTTGGGCGCCGCAAGCGGTAGATCCGCGCAACGAATGCGCGGACGACTAAGCTTCGGCTCCCAGCCGAAACACCGTCACCGGCCGTTCCCGGGTATCCTCCAGCTCCAGCGTCGTCGGCACCATCATCCGCTCGATGACCGTCATGCCCTCGCGCGGCAGATAGGCGCGACCGGGATCGGCGACCCAGACCTCGGCCCCTGACCTGACCATGGCGCGCAGCCAGGGCAGAATATGCCCGGTCATCGGTGCCTCGTAACAGACGTCCCCGCACAGGATCAGGTCCCAGCGGCAGGCGTCCCCCACCACATCCCGCGTTTCGGCCGTGACAATGACGCCATTCTCCGCCGCGTTCAGGCGGGTGGCGGCAATGGCCAGCGCATCGATCTCGGCCGCTTCCACCGACGCGGCACCGGCCATGGCGCAGGCGATCGCCGCCAGACCGCAGCCGGCCGCGAAGTCCAGCACGCGCTTGCCCGCGACCAGTTCGGGCCGGTCCAGCACGATACGCGCCAACGCCTGGCTGCCCGGCCAGGCGAAGGCCCAGAAGGGCGGCTCGATCCCGGTCTCATGCAGCCAGGCTTCGGTCGCCTGCCAGATCGGCGTGATCTCGGTCGCAAGATAGAGCGGGATTTCCGGTACGATCGTCGCCGCGGACAGCGCCGTGTGCTGGCGCAGAAAGGCCTCTGCCTCGTCCAAGCCCATCACAGCCGACCCGCCAGGAAGGACAAGGCCACGACCAGACCGACCCATTTATTGCTCTTGAACAGCGCGAGGCAAAGCGGCGGGTTGTTGACGTCCAGCCGCGTCACCTGCCGGGCCAGCAGCCAGGCCGCCAGAATGAGGACGACCAGAAACCACAGCGACAGATGCGCCAGGCTGCCGGCCAAAAGCAGCAGCAGCAGCGTCAATCCGTAACACACGGCCAGGAACGGCACCGAGGTATTGGCGAATAGCCGCGCGGTGGACCGGACGCCGACCAGCGCGTCATCCTCTCGGTCCTGATGCGCATAGATCGTGTCATAGCCCAGGATCCAGAAGAAGACGGCGGCATAAAGGGCTGCGGCGGCTGGGCTGAATTGCCCGGTGGCCGCGACATAGCCCAGCGGCGCGCCGAAGCCGAAGGTGATGCCCAGCATCGCCTGCGGCCACCAGGTGACGCGCTTGGCGGCGGGATAAAGCGCCACCAGAATCAGCGAGGAGACGCCCAGCAGCTGCGCCGCATGGTTGAGGCTAAGCAGGATGATCAGGCCGATCGCCAGCAGCAGCACCAGGAAAGCCGCCGCCTGTCGCATCGACAGCGCGCCCGAGGCCAGCGGCCGCCCGGCCGTGCGTTCCACCATGCGGTCGATCTTGCGATCCCACATATCGTTCACGACGCAGCCGGCGCTGCGCATGACGACCGAGCCGATGCCGAACAGGATAATCAGGCGCAGGCTCTGCTCCAGCGGCGCGCGCGGCAGCAGAATGCTCCACAACCCGGGCAGGAACAGCAGCCAGGCGCCGATCGGGCGATCCAGCCTTGCCAGGATGACATAGGGGACGAGGCCGGCGGGGAGCTTGCCGACCCAGCCGTCACGCTCGATATCTGTATGCGCCGTCATGACAGATCCATCCGCCCCACCCGATTCCGGGTCCATTCGCCTTCACGTGCAAGCCGATCTTGCGGCCGGCGCCCCTGTCCTATTGGACGAAGGCCAATCGCGCTACCTCGGCACAGTCATGCGCAAGACGGCCGGGGATGCCTTGCGGCTGTTCAACGGCCGTGACGGCGAGTGGCGCGCCGTCATCGGCGAAATCGGCAAGCGCGGCGCGCGCCTGGAAGCCGAGACGCTGATCCGCCCTCAGGCGCCCGAACCCGATCTCTGGCTGCTGATCTCGATCATCAAACGCGATGCGCTGGAATGGGTGGTGGAGAAGGCGACCGAACTGGGCGTGTCCGTCATCCTGCCCGTCATCACCCAGCGCAGCCAGCCGGCCCGCCCGAACGCGGAGCGCCTGCAGACCATCGCGACCGAAGCCGCCGAGCAATGCGAGCGCCTGACGGTGCCGATGGTGCGCGGCGTCCAGCCGCTTGACGGCTTGCTGCGGCAATGGCCCAATGCGCGGCCGCTGATCGCCGCCGTTGAACGGGACGATGTGGCACCGCCACCGCCGCAAACTTCCTCCCCAGCAGCCCTGCTGATTGGGCCGGAAGGCGGCTTCGATCCCCGGGAGCTTGACGCCATGCGTAAGCTTCCCTTTCTTGTGCCTGCGTCTCTCGGCCCCCGCATCCTGCGGGCAGAGACCGCTGCTATCGTGGGTCTCGCCTTACTGCAGCGCCCATAGCCATTCTTGAACAACGACGCTTGAGCGGAACAGCCGATGTCTAACCCCGGCGAGGGCGACCTCACCCCTATCGACGGCCTCAGCCAGCTTGCCGGCTATTTCGAAGCCGGCTGCAAGCCGGCGGAGAAATTCCGCATCGGCACGGAGCACGAGAAGTTCGGCTTCCGACGCGATGACCTGACCCCCCCGCCCTATGAGCCCGGCGGCATCCGCGCGATGCTGGAAGGGATCGGCGCGGACGGCTGGTCGCCCATTCTGGATAAGGGCCAGCCCATCGGCCTGACGCGCGACGGCGCCTCGGTCTCGCTGGAACCCGCCGGGCAGTTCGAACTGTCGGGCGGTCTCTGTCGGACCTTGCATGAAACCAAGGCCGAGCTTGACGCCCATCTGGCCGAGGTCCGCGCCGTTGCCGAACCGCTCGGCCTCGGTTTCGCGCCGCTCGGCTTTCATCCCCTGGCGACCCAGGCCGAGATGCCCTGGATGCCGAAAGGCCGCTACGGCATCATGCGCCGCTATATGCCCAAGGTCGGGACGCGCGGGCTGGATATGATGACCCGCACCTGCACCGTGCAGGTCAATCTCGATTTCGCCAGCGAGACCGACATGGTGCGCAAGCTCCGCGTCAGCCTGGCGCTGCAATCCTTCGCGACCGCACTTTTCGCCAATTCCCCCTTCTATGAGGGCAAGCCGAATGGCGCGCTCTCCAACCGCGCTTTGGTCTGGACCGATACCGACAAAGCGCGGTCCGGCATTCCGGCGGTCGTCTTTGAGGAGGGTTTCGGCTTCGAGCGCTTTTCGGATTTCGCGCTCGATGTGCCGATGTATTTCGTCTACCGCGACGGCCATTACATCGACACGGCCGGCGCCGCCTTCCGGGATTTCATGGCCGGCAAGCTGCCGGGTCTGGAAGGCCAATACCCGACCATGGGCGATTTCGCCGATCACCTGACGACGATCTTCACCGATGTGCGCCTCAAGCGGTTTCTGGAAATGCGCGGCGCGGATGCGGGCTCGCCCGCCATGATGGGCGCCTTCTCTGCCTTCTGGGTCGGGCTTCTGTATGATGACGCGGCGCTGACCGCGGCCGAGGACCTGGTGCGCGGGCTGACGGCGGCCGACCTCATGGTCACGCGCGCGGCCGTGCCGACCCAGGGGCTGGACGCCCCCTGGCGGCAGGGCAAGCTGCGCGACCTCCTCAAACCCTTGCTCGCCATCGCGGATAGCGGCTTGGCGGCCCGTGGGCTGACCAATGCCGATGGCGCGGACGAGCGGATCCATCTGGACCCGCTGCGCGCCATCGCGGAAGGCGGCCCCACCCAGGCCGAGCATTGGCTGTCCCGATTTAAGGGCGCCTGGGGCGGCGACGTGCGGCCCATCTTCGCGGAAGCCGCGATCTGACCGACAGTTCCGATATTTTCGACCGCGCGGCGGTCCGCCGTCACCGCGCACGCGCGGCAAGGACGGTTTCCGACGTCGCGCCGGTGCTTGAAGACGTCGCCGACCGGCTGCTGGACCGCGTGACGGAAACGACGCGGCATTTCACCGCCGCACTCGATATCGGCGGGCGCGGCATCATCGCGCCGCGTCTGCGCGCCATGGGCATCCCGACGGTCGCCATGGACCTCTCTGCCGAAATGGCCGCACTCAGCGGCGCGCCCTATCTGGCGGCCGACGAGGAGCTGCTGCCCTTCGGGCCGGGCAGTTTCGATCTCGTCGTCGCCAGTCTGTCTCTGCATTGGGTGAATGATCTGCCGGGCGCGCTGATCCAGATCCGCCGCGCGATGCGGCCGGACGGGCTGCTGCTCGCCAGCCTGCCACTGCTCGGGACACTGGATGAATTGCGGCGCGCCTTGACCGAGGCCGAGGCCGAATTGCGTGGCGGCGTCAGCCCACGCATCTCGCCCTTCCCCGAGCTCCGCGACTGCGCCGGGCTTCTGCAGCGCGCGGGCTTCACCTCGCCGGTCGCGGATCAGGAGGAGATCGAATTGCTCTACGGCAATCCGCTGGCGCTGCTGCGCGACCTGCAGGCGGCCGGTGAGCGCAATGCCATCCGGCAGCGGAGCCATAGGCCCGCACCAGCGGCTTTGTTTCCGTCAGCGCTGATGCGCATGCCGACCAATGCCGAAGGCCGCCTGCGGGTGACGCTGAAGCTCGGCATGATGACGGCCTGGTCCAGCCCCGGCGCATCAGCGCCGGCGCATTAGAGTCAGTCAGGTTTAGTTGGAAACGCCCCAGAATCTGTCGCCCGCGGCCTCGTGCCGCGGGTCTACCGGTTCCGGCGCCCATACGCCGATGTGGCGCCGCGGGGGGGTAGGTCCGCGCAACAAGTGCGCGGATGACGAATTTATCTATTAAAACCTGACCAACTTTAGCCTTCGGCGGGCGGCGCCATCGGCGGCAGACCCGCCATCTCGCGCCAGCCAGCCTCGTCCAGCACGGTCAGGCCCAAAGCGGCGGCCTTCTTTGCCTTCGACCCGGCATCGGCCCCGGCGACCACGAAATCGGTGTTCTTGGAGACGCTGTCCGTCACCCGAGCACCCAGCTGCTCGGCGCGTGCCTTGGCCTCGGGGCGGGTCATGCTCGTCATCCCGCCAGTAAAGACGATGGTCTTGCCGGCCAGCGGCGTATCGGCCCCGGCCTGCGCCGCATCCTCGATCGTCAGCACCGCCGCCAACGCGTCCAGCACCGCGACATTGCGGTCCTCGGCAAAGAATTCCACCAACTCCTCGGCCACAATCGGGCCGATGCCGTTGATGCTGCCCAGCGCCAGCCGCTCGTCCGACCCCACGATTCGGGCAGACAGCATCTCTGCCCGCCAATGGTCGAAACTACCGTAGTGACGGGCCAGCAGCTTGGCATTCGTCTCGCCGATGCGGCGGATGCCGAGACCGTAGATGAAGCGGGCGAGCGGGATCGTGCGGCGGGCTTCGATCGCGCGCATCAGATTGCCAGCGGAAAGCGGGCCCCAGCCTTCGCGCTTGGCGATCGCATCCTCATGCTCGGCAAGCATGAAGATATCGACCGGCGTTTTCAGCAGACCATCCGTAAAGAACTCGTACACCGTCTTGTCGCCCAGGCCCTCGATGTCGAAGGCGCCGCGGGAGACGAAATGGATCAGCCTCTCCGCCTGCTGCGCCGGGCAGACAAGCCCGCCGGTGCAGCGGCGCACGACCTCACCCGGCGGGCGCAGGGCCAGTGACCCGCAAACCGGGCAGGTCTCGGGCGGCATCCAAGGTTCCGCGCCCTCGGGTCGCTTCTCAGTAATGCTGCCCAAAATCTGCGGGATCACGTCACCCGCCCGCTGCAGCGTCACCGTATCGCCGACGCGGACATCCTTCCGCGCGATCTCATCCTCATTATGCAGCGTGGCACGGCTGACGAGGACGCCGCCGACATTGACCGGGTCCAGCTCCGCGACCGGGGTCAAAGCCCCGGTGCGGCCGACCTGGATATTGATGGCGCGCAGGATGGTGACGGCCTGTTCGGCCGGGAATTTCCAGGCGATGGCCCAACGCGGCGCACTCCCGGCAAAGCCCAGACGGCGCTGCAAATCCACATTGTTCAGCTTGTAGACGACACCGTCGATGTCATAAGGCAGTTCGGCGCGGGTAAACTCGATTTCACTCTGAAAAGCTTCGGCCTCCATTCGGCCATGGATCAAGCGCCGTAGCGGATTGACCTGGAAGCCCCAGGCTTCCAGGCGCTGCAGAAAATACCAATGAGTGTTTGAAATCTCTTCACTTATCTCACCCACCGCATAGGCGAGGAAAGAGAGCGGACGGGATGCCGTGATGCGCGCATCCAGCTGCCGCAGGCTGCCGGCGGCGGCATTGCGCGGATTGGCGAAAATCTTGTCGCCGGCCTTTTTTTGCGCCGCATTCAGCGCCAGGAAATCGGCCTTCGTCATTAGCGTTTCGCCCCGAATTTCCATCCGTGCCGGGGCCGCGCCATGGAGTGTCTGCGGCACGGCGGCGATGGTGCGGGTGTTTTCCGTCACCAGCTCGCCCTCGAACCCGTCGCCACGGGTCGCGGCCGCGACCAGTTCGCCATTTTCGTAGGTGATGGATAGGGACAGGCCGTCGAGCTTGGGCTCGGCTACAAAGGCTAGCGGAGTATCGGAATTGAGGCGAAGAAAACGGCTAATGCGAGCCTCAAATTCTACGAAGTCCCCTGCTACAAAAGACTTTTCAAGAGATAGCATTGGTATGCCGTGCCGCCATTTCTTGAAGTTTGGCGCCGGATGCGGGCCTAAGCCACTGAAGGGAAGTTCCGGTTCTTTTTGCAGCGCGTCATATCTGCGGCGCCAGGAATCATACTCCGCATCCGTCACCTCGGGTGCGTCTTGCTCGTGATAGGCGATGTCAGCTGCTGCAATTTTGCTCGCGAGGTCAGCTAATTCGGCCTTCAGTGCCGCACGCTCGCCCCTTGTCGCTTTCGGTTTCCGGCTCATGCCGCATTCCCCAATAGGCTATCGGCCGCCGCCCGCGCGGCTTCCGTCACTTCCTCGCCCGCCAGCATGCGGGCCACTTCCTCGCGCCGCGCCGCGCCCGTCAGCGGCTCCACGCGGGTCGCACTGCGCCCGCCGTCAACCGCCTTGGCGACGCGCAGATGCGCGCTTCCCCGCGCCGCCACCTGCGGGCTGTGTGTCACCGTCAGCAATTGGATATCCTGGGAGAGGCGCGCAAGCCGCTCCCCCACTGCCGCCGCCGTCGCACCGCCGATACCGGAATCGACCTCGTCGAAAATCAGCGTGCCGACCGGTGAGCCACGGCTCAGCACCAGTTTCAGCGCCAGCATGAGGCGGGACAGTTCGCCGCCCGAGGCGATCTTGTCGATCGCGCCCGGTGTCTGACCCGGGTTGGTCGCGATCAGAAACTGAACCTGCTCCACGCCACGGGCGGACCAGCCCGATTCCGCCAATTCCGAGATTTCCGCGACGAAGCGGGTCCTATCCAGCCGCAGCGGCGGCAATTCCGCCATGATCGCCGCCTGCAGTTCTTTGGCGGCCTTCAGACGAGCGGCGGACAGCGTCTTGGCGGCCGCGATGAAGGCGAGGCGGTCGGCGGCTGCCGCCGTCTCCAGCGCCGTCAGATGGGCGGACCCGGTATCAAGCGCCGCTAAGCGCTCCGCCAGCCGGTCGCGCAGCGCGGGCAGTTCAGCGACCGTCACGCTATGCTTGCGGGCAGCGGCCCGCAGCGCGAACAGCCGCTCCTCCACCCGTTCCAGCTCACGCGGATCGGCGTCCGATTCCTGGGACAGGCGCGACAGCAGGGTTTCAGCTTCGGCAATCGCTTCTTCCGCGCGGTCGATCGCGGCCAGCGCTGGGGCCAGCGGATTCTCCGGCTCGGCTTCCGCCGAAAGACTGCTCGGCAAAAGCCGCTGCAAGCTGCGGGCAGCGGCACGCAAAGCCGCGCCCGGTCCTGGGTTCCTGCGCTCGCGCGGCGCGATTTCAGACAAGGCCGCCGCAATCGCCTCCGCCCGCCTTGCGGCCATCTGCATGGCGTGACGGGCCTGGGCCAGCGCCTCCTCCTCGCCCGTCTCGGCGGAGAGGTCCGAAAGTTCGTTCACGGCATGGCGCAGCCATTCCTCGTCCCGCTGCGCTTCCGCCATGGCCTTCCGGGCGCGGTCCAGCGCCGTCAGCCGGTCGCGCCAGCGGCGCCAGACCGAGACGACGGCGTCCGACACAGCAGGATCGACGCCGAAAGTGTCGAGCAGCGGTCCGTGCGCGGCAGGGTCAGCCAGGCCGATCTGATCGTGCTGCCCCTGCACCTCGACCAGCAAAGCCGCCAGACGGCGCAGCAGCCCGGCACTGACAGGCTGATCATTGACGAAGGCACGCGACTTTCCGTCCCGATTGACGATGCGGCGGATGACGATGTCTTCCTCCGCCTCCAAACCTTGCTCCATCAGCAGGCCGAAGGCCGGATGGGTCGGTTCGGGCGTGAAGAAGGCCGTGACGCTCGCCTGATCCTGGCCGGCGCGCACAAGACCGCTATCGGCCCGCGCGCCAAGGGCGAGGCCGAGACTGTCGAGCAGGATGGATTTGCCGGCCCCCGTCTCGCCGGTCAGCACCGTCAGGCCCTGACCGAAATTGAGATCGAGACGGTCGATCAGCACCACATCCCGGATGGAAAGCGCGCTCAGCATGGCGCCTATCCAGCCACAGGATCGAGGATTAGAACAGCCAGCCGAGGAACCCGCCCGAGGATTTGGGCGGCGGCGTGGTGGTCGGCGCGGCGCTCACGCTGCCGGTGGCGTTCGTGGTTTCCGCGTCCGAATCGGCGCTATTCTCGGCGCCCGTCTGGCGGCTGATCACGCCCTGCGAGGCCAGCGCCGAATAAGCGGACTTGTACCAGGTGCTGCCGGGATAATTGAAGGCCAGCACCGCCGTGGTGCGTCGCGCTTCATCCGTCATGCCGAGCTTGAGATAGACCTCGGTCAGACGTTCCAGCGCTTCCGCCGTATGGTTCGTCGTCTGATAGTTGTTGATGACGACCTGGTAGCGACCGATGGCCGCGGCATAAAGATGCTGCTTTTCGTAGAACTTGCCGATGACCATCTCATGCCCGGCCAGCTGATCCTCGCCCAGGTCGATCTTCAGCTGGGCATCACGGGCGTAGGAGCTGTTGGGGAAGCGGTTGACGACTTCCTGCAGCGCCGTAATGGCATCGGTGGTGGTGGACTGATCACGCTGCACGTCCGAGATCTGCTCGTAATAGCAGAGCGCGCGCAGGTAATAGGCGTAAGCGATGTCACGATCCGCCGGATGCAGATCGATATAGCGGTTCAGCGCGCTGATCGCGTCGGTGTAATGGCTGCGCAGATATTCGGTATAGCCGTGCATCAGCTGCGCATTCGTCGCCCAGGGCGAATAGGGCGTGTTCTGCTCGATGTCGTTAAAGTTGTTAACGGCCGCCTGATAGTCCTGCTTCTGAATGGCGTTGATGCCATTATTGTAGACGACCTCAGGCGGCAGATGCGCATTGCGGGTCGAAATCTGGGCCGCTGTCGGGCCAGAATTGAACATCCCGCAGCCGGACAAAGCCGGGGCGAGGATCAGGACGATCGGAAGAATCCGGCGGTGCTGTGACATTGTCGGCGACTTATACCATTCCATGGCTTGCGCGAAGACCCTTAACGCCTTGGGGCGGAGGCCGCTACCGGCTACCGCCGGGAACCCAGGCCACTTCGCGACCCGAACCGGCATTCAGCGCCCGGCTGAGGACGAAAAGGTGATCTGACAGACGGTTGAGATAGCGGATCGCGAGCGGGTTGACGGGTTCCTGGGCGGCCAGTGCTACGACCAGTCGCTCGGCCCGGCGGGTGATGGTGCGGGCGAGATGGGCAAAAGCGGCGGCCGGCGTGCCGCCCGGCAGGACGAAGCTGGTCAGCGGCGGCAGGTCCGCGTTCATGGCCTCGACCTCCGCCTCCAGCCGCAGAATGGCGTTTTCCTCTATCCGCAGACGGCTGCGTGCGGAGGGTTCGTCTCCCTCAGGCGCGCAAAGATCGGCGCCAAGATCGAACAGGTCGTTCTGGATCAGGCCGAGCATGGCGTCTTCCGTCGGATGGTCCGCCGTATGCAGGCGAATGAGGCCGATGGCGGCATTGGCTTCGTCGACGGTGCCGAAAGCCTCGACCCTCAGCGCGTCTTTGCGGACACGCGCCCCCGTGCCCAGAGAGGTCATGCCTTCATCGCCGCCGCGGGTCACCACCCGGTCGATCCGGATCGTCATGCTCTCTCAGGTCCCAATGCTTGGCCGTCCAAAACGCAGCAAGGCCCGGATAGCCTGCCCGCCGGCCGCTGTCACGCGGGCGCGTCATCACTTACGCCCAAGGATGGCGCATCGGCCCTCCGAAATGCTGCATTGTGCGGAGGCAAAAGCCGGATTATGTGCGGTGCGGCATGGATGTGTCCGCACCCGAACAGTCCGTCTTGAGCGGCGCCCCCACGGGGGTCGGGCCGCTGCCCGTCTATCGCTACGTGGTCGCGGAAAAGCGCATCGTGGCGGACCCGGCCCAGGCGGCGGCGGTCGAGCGGCTGCAGGCCCTTTGGACCAAGCTGCGTCATTACGATCCGCCGGCGCGTCTCGCGCGCAAATCCCTGATCGGGCGCTTTCTGCGCCGCAAGCCGGTCGATGAAGCGCCGGGGTCCGAGATCAACGGGCTTTACCTCGTGGGCGAAGTCGGTCGCGGCAAGTCCATGCTCATGGACATGTTTTTCGAGACTTCGGACGTGCCGCGTCGCCGGCGCATCCATTTCCATGCCTTCATGCAGGAAGCCCATGCCCGCGTCTTCGCCTGGAAGCAGGCGAATCCGGGCGGCGATGACCCCATCCCGCCGCTGGCCGACCGCATCGCCGATGAGGCGATCCTGCTTTGCTTCGACGAATTCCAGATCAATGACATTGCCGACGCCATCCTGCTCGGCCGCTTGTTCGAGGCGCTGTTCGAGCGTGGCGTCATCGTCGTCGCCACCTCCAATACCGTGCCGGATGATCTGTTCCGGGGTCAGCCGGGGCGCGACGCCTTCCTGCCCTTCATCGCGGTGCTCAAAAGGCATCTGGATGTGCTGGTCCTGGAGGCACAGCAGGATTATCGGCGCCTGCGGCCTAATACCGATGATACCTGGCACGTTCCGCCCGGCCCGCAATCGCGCGCCAAGCTGGACGCCGCCTTCGCCGAGCTGAGCCGCAACGCAACCGTGAAGCCGGAGCAGCTGCATGTCATGGGCCGCGTTCTGCCCGTGCCGCAAGCGGCGGCCGGCGTCGCGCGGTTCAGCTTCCCTGAACTTTGCGCGCGCAATCTTGGTGCCGGGGACTACCTCGCCATCGCGACCCATTTCCAGGCGGTCATTCTGGACGATATTCCGTTGCTGACGCCTGACAATCACAACGAGGCGCGACGCTTCATCAACCTGATCGACAATCTTTACGATCACCGCGTGAAGCTTATCGCCTCCGCCGCCGCGATGCCGGATCAACTTTATCCGACCGGGGATGGTGCGAAAGCCTTCGAACGCACAGCCTCGCGTCTCATGGAAATGCGGACGGAAGCCTATTTCGCGCTTGCGCATCTGACTTGATTTTTATGGCCGCCCGCGATGACGGGTGGATCCGCGCAACGCGTGCGCGACGACCCAAAACCCTAGAGTCCGTCAGGTTTAGGTAGAAACGCCACTAAATCTGTCGTGCGCGGGCCCCGACCCGCGCATCTACCCGGCGGAGCAAGCAATCGGCCGGCTGGGCGCCGCGGTGGGTAGGTCCGCGCAACAAGTGCGCAGATGACAAATTATCTATTAAAACCTGACAGGCTCTAAGCCCTGAGCCCCTGCGGCAGACGAGCCGTTGTGAAACCCTTCGGTTTCTGAGCGGATTTGCGCGACGCAATGGGCACCAGATTGTTCAGGAACATGGTGCTCGCCGCCGACCAGGAGAAGCGCTCCGCGAAGCGGCGGCAGGCCGAGCGATCGGCCGTCAGCGCCGCCATGGCGGCAATCCGCAGATCCTCGTCAAGCTTGCCCACGGCAGGCTCGACACCGCCCAGGATGTCGCGCGGGCCGGGCACGGGATAGGCCGCCACGGGCGTGCCGCAAGCCAAAGCCTCCAGCATCACCAGCCCGAACGTATCCGTCCGGCTGGGGAAGACGAAGACATCGGCCGAGGCATAGGCGCGGGTCAGCGCCGTGCCGGACAGCATGCCGGTGAAGCGCGCATCCGGGTAACGCCGCTGAAGCCCGGCGCGATCCGGCCCGTCACCGACGACAAGCTTCGATCCGGGCAGATCGAGGGACAGGAAGGCTTCGATATTCTTCTCGACCGCCAGACGGCCGGCATAGAGGAAGACCGGCCGCACCAGCCCTTCCGTCTCCTGCCGCAGCTCGGGCGTGAAGCCGGCCGTGTCCACGCCCCGCGTCCAATGGCAGACATTGGCGAAGCCGCGACCGGACAATTCCTTGATCAGGCTCGGCGTCGCCGCCATGACGGCAGATCCCGCGCCATGGAAGGAGCGGATCCAGCGATAGACCATGCGTTCGGTCCAGGCGCGCGGAAAGGGCAGCCGGGCCGCCACATATTCCGGAAAACGCGTATGGAAGGACGTCGTGAAGGCATAGCGCTCAACCCGCGCCCAGCGCCGCGCGGACAGGCCCAGCGGCCCCTCGGTCGCGATATGCAGCGCGTCGGGCTTGAACTCCCGCAGCATCTTATGCAGCCGCTGGCCCGGCAGCAGGGCCAGGCGGATTTCCGGATAAAAGGGGCAAGGCAGGGTGCGGAAGCGGTCGGGCCCGAAGACCTCGACCTCGATCCCACGGCTGCGCAGCTCGGCCACCAATTGGCCCAGGCTGCGGACCACGCCATTGACCTGCGGATGCCAGGCATCCGAGATGATGGCAACGCGCTGGGGCCAACCCGTCATGCGGGTATCGGCGCGTTCTCGGCCAAGGCATCGGCGACCGGTGCGGCAGCGGTCGCCGGCAAGCGGGCCGGAGCGGCCTCGCGCCGGCTGGCGCGGATGACGCTCGGCCAGTCGATCAGCTCAAAGCGGCCGTCATGATGCTCGACCAGCGCGGTGCAGCTTTCCACCCAATCGCCGGTGTTGAAGTAGCGGGTCTCGCCGATCATGCGCATTTCGGCGTGATGGATATGGCCGCAGATGACGCCGTCCATTTCGCGGTTGCGCGCCTCCTGGGACAGGGCGACCTCGAAACTGTCGATGAACTTCACCGCCTCCTTCACCTGGCGCTTCAGCCAGGCCGAGAGCGACCAGTAGGGGTAGCCGAAATGGCGGCGGCCCCAATTGAACCAGCGGTTGGCGACCAGCGCCACGGTATAGGCATGGTCGCCGAGATGGGCGAGGAACTTGG
This sequence comes from Acidisoma cellulosilyticum, assembly GCF_020621385.1. GTDB lineage: Bacteria > Pseudomonadota > Alphaproteobacteria > Acetobacterales > Acetobacteraceae > Acidisoma > Acidisoma cellulosilyticum. Next base: position 515,430 of record NZ_JAESVA010000003.1, read on the forward strand.
CGTAGCGGACAACGCTGTCGAAGGCATCGCCGTGAATGACGAGCAGCTTCTCGCCCTTGGCGGTGACATGGACCGCCTCTTCCATCAGCTTGATGCCGGCGATTTCCAGGCCCAGCGGCAGCCAGGCGCGCACCATCTCGTCATGATTGCCGGGGATATAGATGACCTCGGTGCCATGTTTCGCGTGGCGCAGGATGGTGCGCAGCAGCGCGTCATGGTGGCGGTCCCAGAACCAGGATTTGCGCAGCCGCCAGCCGTCGATGATGTCACCGACCAGATACAGCTTCTCGCAACTGGCATCGGCCAGAAACGCGTTCAGCATCTCGGGCTGACTGCCCTTGGTGCCAAGATGCACGTCTGAGACGAAAACTGCGCGGTAAAGCGGAGCCTTCGGCGATTGTGCCTGGTCCCGCATGGCGCGGGCGGCGATATCGTAAGGCATGTCGTTCATGGCGCGACTCGCGATCGATTGTCCGAACACGCATCCGACTAGTCGGTTGAGACCTCACGCCCTAGTGACACTTGGATGAACCACTCAAAACGTCATAATTCCTGCCCTGATAAGGAGGAATTGCGCTTCCCAGGCCCTTGGCCGATGCCGTCGCGCGCCTGTTACCCTTTTGCCGCGCCGCGCGTATAGTTTCCACAGTCGCAAAGGATAACCGCCTAGATGGCGAGCCGCCGATTTCTGTTTGTCGAGCCTGGAGCGTGGGTGCGCCATCCCGGCTGCCCGGAATGGGGACCGGGTCAGGTGCAATCCGTCATCGACGACCGCATTACGGTGAATTTCGAGGATGCCGGCAAGGTGCTGATCAATGCCCGCGTCGTCAGCCTCGAACTGGTGGATGATTGATGGCAAGCCAAGCGCATCCTTTGATCGACCCGTTCGGCCGCGCGATTTCCTATCTCCGCATCTCGGTCACCGATCGCTGCGACCTTCGTTGTGTCTATTGCATGCAGGAACACATGACCTTCCTGCCGCGCGAGGAGCTGCTGACCTTCGAGGAATTGGAGCGGCTGGGGCGCCTGTTCATCCGCCTCGGCACCACCAAGCTGCGCATCACGGGCGGCGAGCCGCTGGTTCGCCGCGACGTCATGCAGCTGATCGCCTCACTCGGTCAGGATATCGGTCAGGACGGGGCTATGGGCGGTTTGCAGGAGCTGACGCTCACCACCAATGGCAGCCAGCTCGCCCGCCATGCGGCGGCGCTGGTGCATGCCGGCATGCGCCGCATCAATGTCAGCCTCGACACGCTCAACCCCGACCGCTTCCGAACGATTACCCGTGGCGGCCGGCTGGAGCAGACGCTGGACGGCCTTCTTGCCGCCAAGGCCGCCGGATTGCACATCAAGATCAATACGGTGGCATTGCGCGGGCTGAACGAGGATGAGATCGACGATCTGATCGCCTGGTGCGGCATGCAGGGTTTCGACCTCTGCCTGATCGAGACCATGCCTCTGGGCGAGACCGGGGAGAACAGGCTCGACCAGTATCTGCCGCTGTCGGTTCTGCGTCCGAAGCTGGAGCGACGCTGGACGCTGACGCGCGAGCTTAAGCCGGAAACGGCCGTCACCGGCATCGCGCCGGGGCCGGCGCGCTATTGGCGGATTGCCGAAACCGGCGGGCGGATCGGCTTCATCACGCCGCTGACCGAGCATTTCTGCGATAGTTGCAACCGCGTGCGGCTGACCTGCACGGGCACGCTGTTCATGTGCCTCGGCCAGGAAGACCAGGCCGATCTGCGCACGCCGCTGCGGGCGGGGGCCAGCGATCAGGATATGGAAATGCTGGTGCGGGACGCCATTGCGCGCAAGCCGCACAAGCATGACTTCATGATCGCGCCTGACGCGCCCCAGAAACAGCTAACCCGCCACATGAGTGTGACGGGCGGCTGATAGCGCGGTTCGTTCAGGCAAACGCCTCTGCTGAAGGCAGAGGCGTCAATCCGTCAGAATTCAGGCGGTCGGGGCGGCGGCAGCGCTCTTGCGGGCGGCGGCGCGCTCAAGGCGACGCTTGATCACCTTCGCTTCGAGCGTCAGGCGGCTCGTGGGCGTGCTGAGCAGGAAGTTGTCGATCCCGCCATTGTGCTCGATCGTGCGCAGGCCGCGCGGCGTGACGCGCAGGCTGATCGGGGCACCCAGGATCTCAGACATCACGGACGCGTCCTGAACATTGGGCAGGAAGCGGCGGCGGGTCTTGTTATTGGCGTGGCTGACATTGTTGCCAGACATAACGCCCTTACCGGTAATTTCGCAGCGACGGGACATAGGAACCTCGACACATCAAACAGGAATTCTCGCGCATAAAACCGTCACGCGGCATCCCGACGGAGGCGGGCTTATGACGAAAGGAGCGCCGAGCGTCAAGCAGCAGCGCCCGATTCTTATCGCCCACCGTGAGGGGGTCAGGCATGCCCCTTCGCGGGCGGATGCGAAAGTTCGGCCATTTCGCCCGATTCCACGCTCGCCCGCGCCTGATCCAGCACCGCCAGCACAGCGCCGCGCGGCAGATTGCCGGACAGCATGCCGAGCGCGCCGCCGAGCAGGGCGGAGGCGATGGAGATCGGGTCGATATGCTCTTTCGTCATATATTCGATCGCCTGATCCACCACCGCGCCGGCATGGCGCAGATTGGGATTGGCTTCCGCCAGACCTTCGAAATCAGGAGGATTGTGGTCGCTCATTCGGTTATTTCCTTTGTCGAATAGGACGAGGCCAAATCTGGCCGGTCCCGCGGACCTTGATCCCGATCGGTGCCAAGGTCAGAGAGCGCCTGCTCGGCGGCAGCCCCCTCCTCCTGTTCGGCTTGCGCCGCCCACATCTTGGCATAGATGCCGCCACGGGCGAGCAAATTCCAGTGGCTGCCGCGCTCTGCGACCTGGCCTTGTTCCAGCACCAGGATTTCATCGGCATCGACGACCGTGGACAGCCGATGCGCGATCGTCAGCGTCGTGCGGTCCCGTGCGATCGCCCGCAACGCCGTCTGGATTTCCTGCTCGGTCTTGGTGTCGAGCGCGCTGGTCGCCTCATCCAGGATGAGAATGGCCGGGTTTTTCAGCAGCGTGCGCGCAATGGCGACGCGCTGCTTCTCCCCGCCCGAGAGCTTCAGCCCGCGCTCGCCGACCTTGGTCTCGTAGCCCTGGGGCAAGGTCTTGATGAAGGCGTCAAGCTGGGCGAGGCGCGCGGCCTCCTCGACCTCGGCCTCACTCGCGCCAGGACGGCCGTAGGCGATGTTGTAGCGGATGGTGTCGTTGAACAGCACCGTATCCTGCGGCACGACCCCGATCACGGCCCTGATGCTGTCCTGGGTCAGATCGCGCAGGTCCTGCCCGTCGATGCAGATGGCGCCTGAATTGGCGTCATAGAAGCGGAACAGCAGCCGCGTCAGGGTGGATTTGCCCGCACCCGTCGGGCCGACCACGGCCAGATTGCCGCCGGCCGGGATCGCGAAGCTGACGCCCTTGAGGATTTCCCGCTCCGGATTGTAGCCGAAACGGACATCCTCGAAGGCGAGAGCGGCGGTGCGGCCCTGCGGCACCAGCGCATGCGCGCCCGGACGATCCGCGATCTCGGCGCCTACGCGCATGAGGCGGAACAGATGCTCGGTATCGACCAGCCCCTGCTTCACCTCCCGATAGACGAAACCCAGGAAATTCAGCGGCGTATAGAGCTGCATGAGATAGGTATTGGCGAGCACGAAGCGCCCGACCGACATATGGCCCGATGCCACGCCCTGCGCTGACAGCAGCATGATGGCGCCGAGCGCGAGCGCGATGATGACGGATTGCCCGACATTGAGCAGGTTGAGCGTTACCTGGGAGCGTACGGCCGCCCGCTCGTATTTTTCCAGCGCCTTGTCGAAACGGCTGATTTCCAGCCTCTCATTGCCGAAATACTTCACCGTCTCGTAGTTCAGCAGGCTGTCGACGGCCTTGGTCTGCGCATCGGCGTCCGAATCATTCATCAGCCGCCGGTAGCGCACCCGGTAATTGGTGAAGACCAGCGTGAAGCCGACATAAAGGGCGACCGCGACCAGCGTCGTCAGCGCATAGCGCCAGCCGAAAATGCGCCACATGATGATCGTGACAAGGGCCAGCTCGAACAGCGTCGGCACGATATTGAAGACGGCGAAGCGCAGCACCTGTTCGATACCCGTCGTGCCACGGTCGATGGCGCGGGACAGGCCGCCGGTATGCCGATCCAGGTGGAAGCGCAATGACAGCTTGTGCAGATGCTCGAAGGTCTGGGACGCGATGCGGCGGACGGCGCGCTGCTGGACGGCGGCAAAGACCGCGTCCCGCAATTCGGCGAAAGCACCGGAGGCGATGCGCAGCAGGCAATAGCCGATGATCAGCGCGACGGGGACAGTAATGGCGGCAGCGGCTGCCCCATTGCCAAGCGCATGCGCGCCCTTGGGCGCCAGATGGTCCACGGCCTTGGCGTAGAAGATCGGGATATAGACGGTCGCGACCTTGGCCAAAATGAGGAGAGCGACAGCCGCCACCACCCGCATACGGGCCATGGTATCGCCCGGCGGCCAGAGGTAGGGAAGAAGCATCCGCAGCGTATGGGCAGTGGTCGCGGTCTCGCCGGCCGCTGCCGCACCTTGACCTACGGGATTAGATGTCGGGGCATCGGCCATGGCTCGCATGTGGCATGCGCCCTTCCCCTTGCAAAGGCTTCTTGCGCATGGCTGACAGCGTTGCCGATTTCTTCCAGCGGCATATTACATCTTCGCGTAGCGCGACCTTGCCGGGGGACCGCGTTTTGTTTCGGCTCGGGGATCGCGCGGTCGGCTGGCTTAAGCCCGATTTCGCCCGCGCCCTCGCCCAGACGGCCGGCATCGCGCCCAACCTGGATGGTGGCGTGACCCTGCCCCAGGCCCGCGCGGCCGCGCTGCCGGCTCTGGCACAAGCGATGGGGGAGGCCGGCTGGTTCCGCCTGCGGGGGGAAATGTTCGACGTCCGCGCGGGGGACGAAGGCCCCGCCGTCACCATGCTGGATCGCGGCGCCGTGCCCTCCTTCGGCATCCTCTCTCACGGCGTTCACTGCAACGGTCTGGTGGAGCGCGCGGATGGGCTGCACCTATGGGTCGCCCGGCGTTCGGCCAGCAAACTGCTGGACCCCGGCAAGCTCGACCATATCGTCGCCGGCGGCATCTCCGCCGGCATGGGGGCCGATGACACGATGATCAAGGAAGCGGGCGAGGAAGCCGGCATTCCTCCGGCGCTGGCGGCCCGCGCCCAGCGCGTCGGGCGCCTGCGCTACGATATGGAACGTCCAGAAGGGCTGCGGCGCGACCTGCTCTATTGCTACGACCTTGTTTTGCCGCAGGATTTTACGCCCGTCCCGAGTGACGGCGAGGTCGAAGCCTTCGAGCTTTGGCCCATAGAGCAGGCGGTGGAGGCGGTCCGCACCAGCGATCATTTCAAGTTCAATGTGAACCTTGTGCTGATCGATCTTTTCCTGCGCCGTGATCTTATCGCGCCCGCCGAAGCGGCTCACGCTTTGCGACAGGGATTGGATCAGCCGGCATGAAAGTGTCGTATAAAAACTTTTAAATTCAGCACTTTATCCGGTAACACTGGGCAACAATCATTGACTGGCTGTTGCCATTAATGAATGCTTCTCTGCTCCCCAGATTAACAGAGGCTGTTTTTGGCCTTTCGCTTGGATGAACTGGGGACTGAAGGCATGGATGGACTGCCGGGATATTATACCGAGACGGCAATCCCTGCTGCATCCCGCACGATCCGTAACGCCATCGATTGTTGCGGCGTCGGCCTGCACACGGGGCGCAATACCCGGCTGGTTCTTCTGCCGGCCGCTATCGGCACGGGCATCGTCTTCCGCCGCACCGATGTCGGGATCGAAATCCCCGCCCTTTTCGACCGCGTGCTCGACACCCGGCTTTGCACCAAGCTGACCTCGGCTGAGCGGCCGGACATCTCCGTCGGCACGATCGAACACATCATGGCGGCCCTCGCCGCCCTCGCGATCGACAATATCATCGTCGAGGTTGACGGTCCGGAAGTGCCTATTCTGGATGGCTCGGCCGCGCCCTTCCTGTTCCTGCTCGACTGCGCCGGCTTGGTCGATCTCGCGGCCCCGCGCGAGATGATCGAAATCCTGCGCACCGTGACCGTCACCGACAAGGGCGCGACCGCGACGTTCGAGCCGCTGCCCGCCGGCGGTAGCTGGGTCGGGCTAGACCTTTCGGTCTCGATCGATTTCGCGGCCGGCGCCATCGGCTGCCAGTCCCTCGACCTGCGCCTGACCGAGACAAGCTTCCGTCAGGAACTCGCCCGCGCGCGCACCTTTGCCCAGGCGCATGAAATTGATCAGCTGCGCGCCGCCGGCCTTGCCCTGGGTGGCAGCCTGGACAATGCCGTTCTGATCGACGGTGAAGATATCGTGAACCCGGCGGGCCTGCGCATGAGCCACGAGTTCGTCCGCCACAAGGTGCTGGACGCGGTGGGCGATCTGTCGCTGGCCGGCGCCGCGATCATCGGCCGTTTCACGGGTGACCGTTCGGGCCATCGCACCAACAACCTGCTGCTGCGCGCGCTGTTCGCGGATCCCGCCGCTTTCCGCCGTGTCACGGCCGGCGGCATGATCAGCCGCAGCTATGGCAGTGCTATGCAGATGCCGCTGGGAATTGCGGCCTCCGCCGCCTGAGCAGCGGCTACCCAACAATTCCTTAATCCGGCTGACACCGGAAACGACTTCTCAATTGGCCCTGGCGATGCCACATCCGGTGCCATGAACCGTCGTATTCTTCTCGCTGCTCTACCGGCCCTCGCTCTGACGCTGGCGGCCCTGCCGTTTGGCGGGGCGCATGCGCAATTGGTATCTGCCCCACCCTCGACCCCGCAGGATCAGACCGATATCGCCGCCATTCAGACCTATCTGAACGGCGTGAAATCGCTCAAGGCGCGCTTCCTGCAGGTCGATGCCAGTGGCAATTCCATCGGCGGCAATGTCTGGATGATGCGGCCCGGCCGCATGCGGTTCGAATATGATCCGCCGGACAAAATGTTGCTCGTCGCGGGTCACGGCTTGCTTGTCTATTATGACCCGGCTGTGAAGCAGACGACGAATATCTTCCTCTCCTCGACCCCGCTCGGCCTGCTGCTGCAGGACAATCTGAAACTGTCCGGCGACGTCACCGTCACCGGCATCGCCCGTGCCAAAGGGCAGATCCAGCTCACGATCATCCGCACCGGCAAGGAAGGGGCGGGGTCGATCACGCTGATTTTCGCGACCGACCCGATGACGCTGCGCAGCTGGATCATCCGCGACGCGCAAGGTCGGCAGACCCAGATCAGCCTCTATGACGTGACCTATGGCGGCGATTACCCGAACAGCATGTTCACCTTTGTGGGCCCGCAATTCGAGCACTAAGCAGCCGCGCGCAGAAACCGATATTGCGCTGCGGCAAAAGCCTGTAGGGGAACCAGCTTCGGCCAAGCTTGGCTTCCCCCTTCCCGGCAAATTTCGACATGATCAAGATTGACGGCCTTATCTTCAACGCCTGGGGACGACGCTTTTTCGACCGGGCGTCCGTCACCCTGCCCGTCAATGCCAAGGTCGGCCTCGTCGGCCGCAACGGCGTCGGCAAATCGACGCTGTTCAAGCTCATCCTCGGCTCATTGCAGGCCGATAGCGGCGAAATCGTCATCCCCCGCGCGGCTCGCGTCGCGGCGGTGGACCAGGAACATGCGGCGACCCCGATCTCCCTGCTGGAAACGATCCTCGCCGCCGATACCGAACGTGACGCGCTCAATGCCGAGCTGGAAACGGCAGAGCCCGAGCGAATGGGCGATATCTATGGCCGGCTGATCGAAATCGACGCCGACCGCGCGCCGGCCCGCGCCGGCGAAATTCTCGGCGGTCTCGGCTTTTCGATCGAGGATCTGGACCGGCCGATGGCCGAATTCTCGGGCGGCTGGCGAATGCGCGTGGCCCTCGCCTCCGCCTTGTTCGCCCAGCCCGACCTGCTGCTGCTCGATGAGCCGACCAATTATCTCGATCTTGAAGGCGCGCTTTGGCTGGAAGCGCGGCTGCAGAAATACCCCTATTCCGCGCTCATCATCAGCCATGACCGCGAATTGCTGAACAATTCCGTGCAGAACATCCTGCATGTGAACGAGGGCAAGCTCGACCTCTATACCGGCGGCTATGATGATTTCGAGCGCCAGCGGGCCGAGAAGCTGCGCCTGCAAGCCTCGTCCCGCGCCAAGCAGGAAGCCGAGCGCGCGCATCTGCAAAGCTTCGTTGACCGCTTCCGCGCCAAGGCCAGCAAGGCCGCGCAGGCGCAGTCGCGCATGAAGCGCCTCGCCAAGCTGGAACCCATCGGCGAGACGATCGAGGAGCGGGTCGCGCCCTTCATGCTGCCCTCGCCCGCGCGGCCCTTGGCGCCGCCGCTGATGCGGCTGGAAGGGGTCGATGTCGGCTACGGCGAGGACCCGCCGATCCTCAAAGGTCTCAACCTCCGGCTCGATATCGACGATCGTATCGGGCTGCTGGGCGTGAACGGCGCCGGCAAATCGACCTTCGCCAAAATGGCGGCCGGCGCGCTCGCGATCCGCTCAGGCCATATGCAGCGCGAAGGCCGCATCAAGGTCGGCTGGTTCCACCAGCATCAGATCGAGGCGCTGGACCCGGACGATACCCCGCTTGAGATCATCAGCCGCACTTTGCCGGAGATCAGCGAATCCGCCCGCCGGTCCCGCTTGGCGCAATGGGGCCTGGCGCGTTCGAAGCAGGAGACGACGGTCTTCGACCTGTCGGGCGGAGAGCGGGCGCGGCTATTGCTCAACCTCGTGGCCCAGGCCGCGCCGCATCTGCTGATCCTCGATGAGCCGACGAACCATCTCGATATCGACAGCCGCCGCGCGCTGCTGGATGCGTTGAACGAGTATGAGGGCGCGGTGATCCTCATCACCCATGACCGGTCGCTGATGGAGTTGGTCGCCGACCGGCTTTGGCTGGCGGCCGACGGCACGGTCGCGCCCTTCGACGGCGATATGGACGATTACGCGAAATTCGTGCTTGAGCGGGCGAAGGGTGGCGCGGCGCCAACGCAGATCGCGCGCGAAGGCAATAGCAAGAAGAAGAAAAAGAAGGGCTGAATCGTCATCCGCGTGCTGGTCACGCGGACCCACTCATCGTGGCGTTTCGGCGGCGGCCCCTTCTATGGTCGTCCCCGCGCTTGTCGCGGGGATCTACCCAGCGCGGCGCCCTGACGGTGTTCGCGCGCCAAAGCGGGTAGACCCGCGGAACGAGTCCGCGGGCGACTAAAATGCAATCAGCTGCGATACAGCGCGTCCGGCGACACTTCCGGCGCGGCGATCTCCACCAGCCCCTCGGGCCGGGCGGCGCGGTAGAAGCAGGACCGCCGACCGGTATGGCAGGCGACGCCGGTCTGATCGACCAGCAGCAGCAAGGCGTCACCGTCACAATCCAGGCGCAGATCGACCAGCCGCTGGGTCTGGCCCGAGCTTTCGCCCTTGCGCCAAAGCTTGCCCCGGCTGCGGCTGAAATAGCAGACGCGGCGGGTGGCCAGCGTCTCCGCCAGCGCCTCGGCGTTCATCCAGGCCATCATCAGCACTTCGCCGGTATCGTGCTGTTGCGCGATCGCGGCCACCAGCCCGTCCGCGTTGAAGGCAACCTCCTTCAACACGGCGTCGATGTCGTCAGCCACCTGTGACCTCATTCAGCTTCGCAAAGCCGCGTTCCAGATCGGCCTTGATATCGGCGACGTCTTCCAGGCCGATGTGAAGCCGCATCATCTCGCCACCGAACTTACCGGTGCCGGCCGTGCGCTGGATGGTGCCGGAGGTCGGCAGGATCAGGCTCTCGAACCCACCCCAGGACGCGCCGATACCGAACAGCGTCATGCCGTCGATCATGGCCCCGACCGCATCGACGCCGTGATTGGGCTTCAGCACGACGCCGAACAGGCTGGACGCGCCGGTGAAATCACGCTTCCACAGCGCGTGGCCCGGGCTGTCCGGCAATGCCGGATGCAGGACGCGCAGCACTTCCGGCCGCTCGGCCAGCCAGTTTGCCACTTCAAGCCCCGCCGCCATCTGGTGCTTCAGACGCACGCCCAGGCTGCGGATACCGCGCAGCGCCAGCCAGCAATCATCGGGGCTGGCATATTGGCCCAGCGCCATGGAAGCGTCGCGCAAGCGGTGCCAATCGCTCTCATCCGCGACCGTCACGGCGCCGAGGATGATATCAGAATGGCCGCCGATATATTTCGTCGCCGCCTGGATCGAGACATCGACGCCATGGCGGAAGGGCTGAAAGAAGTGGATGCCCCAGGTATTGTCCATCAGCACGCGGGCGCCATGGGCATGGGCGACGGCGGAGAGCGCCGGCACGTCCTGCACCTCGAACGTATGGCTGCCGGGGCTTTCCAGAAACAGAACGCGGGTCTCGGGGCGCATCAGCCCTTCCAGGGCCTCGGGCGTGATCATCGGGTCGTAATAGGTCGTCTTGATGCCAAGACCGGCCAGCATGCCGTCGCAGAAACGGCGGGTCGGGCCATAGACGCAATCCGGCACCAGCACATGCTCGCCCGTCTTCAGGAAAGCGAGCAGCGGCGTCGTGATGGCCGAAAGACCGGAGGAGACGATCTGGCAGCGGGTGCCGCCCTCGATCTCCGCGATGGCGTTTTCCAGCGCGAAATGCGTCGGCGTGCCATGGGTGCCGTAGACCATCGCCTGTTCGTTCCGCAGGCTTTCCACGCTCTTGCGATGCGCGAGATCGGGATGCAGCACGGTCGATCCGCGAACGACGGCGGTATTGACGAAGCCATGGGCCCGCGCACCTGGGCGCCCGACCTGCGTCAGCCGCGTCGCGAAACGCGTGGTCTCTGAAGTCTCGTCCAGTCGATCATCCGGCATCGGTTGCAGCTTCCACTTGGGTATCGGGGCGGCCGCCCCATTCCGTCCAAGAGCCATCATAAAGCGCGCCTTCCGGCAAGCCCGCGACGGCGAGACCCAGCGTCAGCACGGCCGCCGTGACGCCGGTGCCGCAGCTGGTCACCACCGGTCGGCTGCCATCCGCGCCCTCGGCCACGAAGCGCGCGCGCAACTGATCAGGCGGCAGCATGGTGCCGTCGGCCGCCAGCAGCTGATTGAAGGGAATATTATGGGCGCCGGGCATATGGCCGCCGCGCACGCCGGCCCGCGGCTCGGGCGCTGTCCCGGCAAAGCGCCCGTCCGGACGCGCGTCGAGGATCAGCGCCGAACCGTCCTCCACGATCGCCTTCATGGCGGTAAGATCGCGGACCAGGTCAGCGCGCTCAGCCGGCGTGAAGACCGCCGCTATCGACGCAACGGGCGCGGAGGTGTCCAGCGGCCTGCCTTCGGCCCGCCATTTCGGCAATCCGCCGTCCAGCACCGCCGCCCGGTCATGGCCGAAGACGCGCATCATCCACCAGCCGCGCGCGGCCGAAAACAGCCCGAGCTGATCGTAGAAGATGATCTTGGCGGCATTGGATATGCCCAGACGCCCCATGTGCTCGGCCATGACCCCCGGTGAGGGCAGCATATGCGGCAGGTCAGACGTCGCGTCCTTGATGGCATCGATATCGAAGAAACGTGCGCCGGGAATCCTTGCTTCCGCGAACAGGCCAGCCGCATTGCGCGGGTCGTTCGGCAGATAGAAAGAGCAATCGCAGACGACGATATCCGGATCATCCAGATGGTCGGCCAGCCAGTCTGTCGTCACGATCGGCGTCATGTCGGTCTCCGTCTTAGAGCCCGGCAGTCTCTACCCGCTGACATCCTGCGACAAGGCCAGGGCTGCGTGACAGGTCCGGGACGGAAAACCACGGTCTGACGTATCGCTGCAATATGCTGTAACAAGACGGCTCCCGCTCGCTTGGCCCAAAGGATTGCGCGCACCTTGACCGAACGATTGCTCATCTGGGTGCTGCTCGGCACGCTGATCGCCGGCTGTCTGGCCGTGCTGCAACCCTTCATCGCGGCCATCGCCTGGGCTGCGATCCTGACCTTCACGACCTGGCCGATCTTCCTTTGGCTGCGCGCGCGCCTGCACCTGTCGCGCGGTCTGGCGGCGCTCATCATGATCGTCATGATGGCACTCGTGATCCTGCTGCCGCTGGGGCTGATCGCACAGAGCGGGTTGCAGAACGCCGCGAATATCCGCCGCATGATCAATGAAGTGCTGATCTTCGGCCTGCCGCCCGCGCCCGGCTGGGTCGCCAATGTGCCGCTTTTCGGCACGACGGTGAGCGATCTCTGGAACCACTGGTCGGCAGATTTGGAAAGCCTGCGGGCGGCCGTTCACCCCTATCTCGGCATGGCGGCGAAAGAGGGCCTGCACATCCTGGTTTTGGCGACGGATGGCGTGGTCCGCATGGGCCTGGCTTTATTCATCGCCTTCTTTTTCTTCCTCTATGGCGACGGCCTTGCCCGCCATATCGGCAATATCCTGTTCCGTATCATCGGCGCGCAGGCGGACCGGCTGCTTGGCATCGTCGGCGCTACCGTGCGGGGCGCGGTCTACGGCATTCTCAGCACGGCGCTGGTGCAAGGGCTGATGCTGAGCCTCGGCCTTTGGGTCAGCGGTGTGCCGAACGCCGCCCCTCTGGCGCTGGCCGGTACCTTCTTCTCGCTCGTGCCCGGCGGCGGCGCGCTGATCTGGGTGCCGGCGGCGATCTGGCTGCTGAGTTCCGGCGACACCATCTCGGGCCTCGCTCTGGCCGCCTATTGCGGCATCGGCATCTCGATCGCCGATAGTTTCGTGCGCCCCTGGTTCATCGCGCGCGGCGCCCACCTGCCCTTCATCCTGACGCTGCTCGGTGTGCTGGGCGGGGCCTTGGCCTTCGGTATCCTGGGCGTGTTTCTGGGACCGGTGCTACTGGGCGTGGGCTTCATCCTCGCCGAGGAATTCTCGCGCGGGGCGCCGATCGCAAGCGCCACCGATATCGAGGCCGCCAGCCGGCGGGAAGCGCAGGCAGCGGCCAAGACCATCGCCGCGCTGCGCCGCAGCCGGGGCAGTTGACGAGGTCCATCACTATCAATCGTCTCACCATCAATCGTCATCCGCGCATTTATTGCGCGGACCTACCCCTCACGGCGCCCAAACACCGTCGCGGCGCCACAACGGGTAGATGCGCGGCATGAAGCCGCGCACGACAGTTAAAGTGGCAATCAGTACGTCACCACGGTGCGGATCGACTCGCCGCGCTTCATGAGATCGAAGCCTTCGTTGATCTGCTCGAAGGGCAGAACATGGGTGATGAGATCGTCGATATTGATCTTGCCGTCCATGTACCAGTCGACGATGCGCGGCACATCCGTCCGGCCGCGCGCGCCGCCGAAGGCCGTGCCCAGCCATTGCCGGCCGGTCACCAGCTGGAAGGGCCGCGTGCTGATCTCGGCACCCGCCGGCGCCACGCCGATAATGATGGACTTGCCCCAGCCGCGATGGGCGCATTCCAGCGCCTGGCGCATCACCTTCACATTGCCGATGCATTCGAAAGTGTAATCGGCCCCGCCCTTGGTCAGGCTGACGAGGTAAGGAACCAGATCGCCCTCGACCTCGGCCGGATTGACGTAATGCGTCATGCCGAATTTCTCGGCCATCGGCACGCGGCCGGGGTTGAGGTCCACGCCCACGATCATCTCAGCACCCGCAAGCCGCGCGCCCTGGACGACGTTCAGGCCGATGCCGCCGAGGCCGAAGACCACGACCTTCGCACCCGGCTCGACCTTCGCGGTGTTAATGACGGCGCCGATGCCGGTCGTCACGCCGCAACCGATGTAGCAGACCTTCTCGAAGGGCGCGTCCTCGCGGATTTTCGCGAGCGCAATCTCGGGCAGGACCGTGAAGTTCGAAAAGGTCGAAGTGCCCATGTAATGGTAGATCGGCTCACCGTCGCAGGAAAAGCGGGAGGAGCCGTCCGGCATCAGCCCCTGGCCCTGGGTCGAGCGGATGGCGACGCAGAGATTCGTCTTGCGGCTGAGGCAGTATTCGCACTGGCGGCATTCCGGCGTGTAGAGCGGAATCACATGATCGCCCTTCTTCAGGCTGGTGACGCCGGGGCCGATATCGACCACCACGCCCGCACCCTCATGGCCCAGAATGGAAGGGAAAATGCCTTCCGGGTCCGCGCCGGAGAGCGTGAACTCATCCGTATGGCAGATGCCGGTTGCCTTGATTTCAACCAGCACTTCGCCCGCGCGGGGGCCCTGCAGGTCGACGGTCTCGATGCTCAAAGGCTGCGCCTTGGCGCGGGCGACGGCGGCACGGGTCTTCATGGGTTCGCTCCCTAAACGAGAAGGTCGGCAGGATGATCGGCAGCAGGGCTTCCCTGCTTGAGCGTCTTTTGGCCCAAGGCCAGGCATTTGGCCATCAGACTCGGCAAGGCTTGCGCGTGAAGATCGCCAGCCGGACAAAGAAAACCTTGCCCGATCGCGCCTTCGGGGATTGTCACAAGCGACGCGCCATAGACATCGAGCAGCAATTCGAAATGCGTGAAGACATGACGCACGCTGCCGAGCTTGACCCAATGGGCCTGGGTCACCGGGGCCTGGGCCAAGGCATCCTGCCGGCTCCATGCCTCCGCTCGCCATGCGGTGCCGGGGATTTCCGCCATCCCGCCGAGCAGGCCTTTCGCCGGGCGGCGCCGCAGCAGCACATGCCCTTCGGCGTCCGACAGATGAAAATGCGCGCCATGGCGGCGCGGGCGCACCGCTTTCGGCGCCTTGCGCGGCAGGCTGGCCGCGATCCCCTTGCGATGCCCCTCGCATTCCGGCGCCCAAGGACAAAGCCCGCAGGCAGGCGAGGTGGTCGAACACAGCGTGGCACCCAGATCGAACAGCGCTTGCGCTGTATCGGACGGCGCGTCCCGCGCTTCCGTCTGCGCCATCAGCGCGGCCGCGCGCTCCCGGATCAGCGGTTTGGACTGGGGCAGCGGCGTCTCGATCGCCCAGACTCGGCTCATCACGCGGTCGACATTGCCGTCCACCGGCACCGCCGGCAGGCCGAAAGCGATGGCGCCCACGGCGGCGGCCGTATAGTCGCCAATGCCGGGCAGCGCCCTGAGACCGTCCAGGTCGGCCGGGAATTCGCCGCCCAGCTCCACCACCCGGCGGGCGCAGGCGAGCAGATTGCGGGCGCGGGCGTAGTAGCCAAGGCCCGCCCAGGCCGCCATCACCTTGTCATCCGGCGCTGCCGCCAGAGTCCTTACGGTTGGGAACAGGCTTAGGAAACGTTCATAATAGGGGATGACGGCGGTGACCGTCGTCTGTTGTAGCATGATCTCGGAGAGCCAGACCCGATAGGGATCGGCGGTCTCGCCAGGCTGCGCCCGCCAGGGCAGCGTCCTGCGATGCCGCGCATACCAATCGAGCAGGCGCGCGACAGAGGGTGAAGGCTGGATGGCTTTGGACGAGCGGGATGGCGGCACATCGAAGAAGATGACGCCAGCGGCGGCCGGTCGCAAGACGTCAGCGCCCGGCGCCGCGCCCGAAGCGCCGTCGCGCACCTATACCATGCGCCCGATCGGCGGTCTTATCGCGCGCGTCACCCAGCCGGGTTTCCGCCGCCGTGCGCCGGCGACCGCCCAGATCATGATGGATTGGGTGCAGATCATGGGGCCGGAATTCGGCGCCCGCACCCAGCCGCAGAAGTTTTCCGCCGGCACGCTGACCATCGCCTGCCAGGGACCGACGGCGATGGAGCTGCAGCACCTGACGCCGCAGCTCATCGCGCGGCTGAACAATCACATCGGGTCCTTCGGCGAGAATGCGCTCATCAAGCGTCTGCGCTTCGTGCAGCTGACCACCCTGCCCGCCTCCGCCCGGCCTGTCGCGCCCGTCCGCAAACCGCGACCCGCTGGTCCGCCGCCCGAGATTTCCGGCATCGAACCCGGCCCCCTGCATGATGCCTTGCAGCGTCTGGGGCTGGCGATTCGCATCCATCGGGGCGGGGGCTGAACACCCGTTCCTGCCACTATCCAGGACTGAATTATCGACAGTTAGTGGCTGATCTGCTATCCACCACAAGATATTGAAGGTTCCGTCATGCTGACACGTCGCTTTCTTGTAACAACCGGCGCCGCCGCCGTCGGTGCGCTGGCCTTGCCGCGCCTCGGCCATGCCGACAGCTTGCCCGCGACCGGCGTGCCGGCCACGGAAGGCCCGCGTTCCATCGGCTCACCGACCGCGCCAGTGACGGTCGAGGAGTTCTTCTCCCTCACCTGCACCCATTGCGCGCATTTCTCGATGACGACGATGCCGGACGTGATGGACAAGCTCGTGAAGCCGGGCAAGCTGCGCATGGTCTATCATGACTTCCCGCTCGACGCCGTGGCGCTGGAAGCCGCGATGATCGCGCGCTATCTTCCCGACGCGGAATATTACCCCTTCGTCACGGCCCTGTTCGCGAGCCAGGATACCTGGGCCTTTGCGCCGGGCGTGAACTACACGGATGAGCTTTGGAAAATGGCGGCCCTCGCCGGCATGAGCCGTGATACCTTCGACAAGGCGGTTGCCGACAGCGCACTCAAGAACTGGATTCAAACCCAGCAGGTCGCGGACGAAAAAATGTACAATATCGAAGCCACGCCCTCCTTCTTCATCAAGGGCAAAACCCAGGCCGGCGACATGGCATATAGCGATTTCGTCTCCGCCATCGGCCTGGCAGGCTAAGCGACCTTGCCCGCCCGGGTCGCCCGTCTACGCATCGCGGGGTTCAAAAGCTTCGCCGATTCGACCAGCGTCGAGATTTTGCCGGGCCTGACCGGCATCATCGGTCCGAACGGCTGCGGCAAATCCAATATCGTCGATGCGCTGCGATGGGCGATGGGTGAGGGCAATGCCCGCTCGCTGCGCGGCGGAGAGATGGATGACATCATCTTCGCCGGCACGACGACGCGCCCCTCCCGCAATATGGCGGAAGTTACCGTCACGCTGGAGGATGCGCTCGGCATCATTCCGCCGCCGCTGCATGAGCAGTCGGAGCTGGAGATTACCCGCAAGATCGAGCGCGGCGCGGGCAGTGGCTATCGCATCAACGGGCGCGAAATGCGCGCCCGCGACGTGCAGACGCTGTTCGCGGATATGGCGAGCGGCGCACGCAGCTGTGCCATGGTCGGCCAGGGCCGGGTCGCGGCCATCGTCAATGCCAAGCCGGAAGAGCGGCGGCAGATTCTGGAGGAGGCCGCCGGCATCGCTGGCCTCTCCGCCCGCCGGCATGAGGCCGAGCTGAAGCTCCGTGCGACGGAAGGCAATCTGCAACGCGCCGAGGATATGCGCGGGCAGGTGGAAATTCAGCTGCAGGGCCTGCAGCGTCAGGCCCGTCAGGCCGCCCGCTACCGCAATATTTCCGGCCTCATCCGCGCCAGCGAGGCCGAATTCCTGGCCATCCAGCATCTGCGGGTCGAGCGCGCCCGCGAAGCCGCGCGCCTCGCGCTGGATGAGGCGAAGATCAAAGCCGCGGAAGCGGCGGAAGCCAATCGCGTCGCCGAACAGGCGCATGGCCAGGGCCATGACATTCTCCCGGCGCTCCGCGCGGCGGAAGCCGAAGCCCGCACGGCGCTGGAACGCCAGCGCGTCGCCAGCGAACAACTGGCCGCCGAGGAAGCGCGCGCGAAAGCCGCCATCGGCGCCGCGACCCAACGTTTGGAGCAGGCGCTGCGCGATCTCGGCCGCGCCGAAGGCATGATGCGGGACGCGGCCGAGGCCGAACAGCGCCTGGGCGCCGAGGACGCGACCCTCGCCGCCGCGGAAGCCGAGGCCGAAGCGAAACTGGCCGAAGCCGTTGCTGCCATGACCCGCGCGGCCGAGGTCGCGCGTGACGCCGAAGCGACCGCCCAGGCCGCGACTGAACGCAATGCGGCGCTGACCGCGACCGCCCAGGCCATGACCGGCCGGCTGTCCCAGGCCGAGCAGCGCGCCCGCCGTGTCGGTGAGCAGGTGGCCCGCCTTTCGATCGAGCGGGATCGCCTGGCGCAGGACCTCATCGCGCCGGACAAGCTCGCCGAAGCGAAACAATCGGCCGAAACGGCCGAGGCCGCGCGCAAGGAAGCGGCCGCCCGGTTGGAAACTGCCGAACGCGGCCGCGTGACGGCACAGGCGGCGCTGACCAAGGCCCGCGAACAGGCCAATACGGCGGAAGCGGCAGCGACCAAACTCGGCGCCGAAATCCGCGCGCTGAACGAAGTGTTGAGCGTCGGCGGCACCCAGGGTGGTCCGCAGCTGGTCGATGAACTGACCGTGCCGGCCGGTCTGGAAGCGGCCCTTGGTGCGGCTTTCGGTGAGGAACTCAGCGCCTCCGCCGGCCGCGAAGCCGCGCGCTATTGGCGGGAATTGCCGCCCATCGACGGCAGCGCCGTCATGCCCGCAGGCTGCCAGCCGCTGGGCGAGGTGGTACAGGGTCCGCCCGCGCTCGCCCGGGCGCTCGCTCATATTCTTCTTGCCCCGGCCGACGCCGCCCCGGGTCTTCAGGCCGATTTGAAACCCGGCCAGATCATCGTCTCCGCCGAAGGTGGCGTCTGGCGTTGGGACGGCTATACCGTCCGCGCCGGCACGCCGACAGCCGCGACCGTGCGCCTGACCCAACGCAACCGCCTGCGCCGCCTGCGCGAAGATGGTGCGACCGCCGATCAGGCCACCAGTGAAGCGAAAGCCAAGCAGGAGGCCGCGCAGACGGCGGACCGCGCGACGGTCGCCGAGGAACAGGCCGCCCGCAACGCGCGTCGTGAAGCCGATCAGGCGGCCGAACGGCTGCGCAATACGGCCGCCGCCTTGGCCACCCGTGCCGCCGCCGCCGAACAGCGGCTGGCCGGTGTCGTCTCCCAATTGGAAGCCGCCCAGCCGGAAAAGACCGAGGCTGACGCGGCGCTGGCTGGCATTCGCGAGGAAGCCGCCGCCCTCCCCGATCTGTCCGCCATGCGCGCTGAGGTGGAGACCGCCCGCAGCGCGCTGCAACTGGCGCGGCGGGAGGAAGGCGACAGCCGCACCCGGCATGACGGGTTGACGCGCGACCGCGCGACCCGCGCCCAGCGGCGGCAGGCTTTGGCAAAGGAACGGGAGGGCTGGGCCGAACGCGCCGAGGCCGCCAAAACCCATAGCGCCGATCTCGATCAGCGGCGGCAGGACGCGGCCACGGACCACGCCGCCTTGGCCGCTGAGCCTGAGCGGCTGGCGACGGCGCGCGCCGCGCAGACATCCGAACTCGCGGAAGCCGGAACGGTGCATCAGCAGGCGGCCAGTCGCTTGAAGACGGCCGAGGACGAAGCCCGCGCCGCCGAAAAGGCTTCCCGCGCTGCCGAGACCGCTCAGGCCCTGACGCGCGAGAACCTCGTCCGCGCCGAAAGTGCCGTGGAACAGGCGAACCATGCCTGGGGCACGGTCGCCGAGCGCATTCTGGAACGGCTGGGCGCGGAGCCTGCTTTCCCCGAAATCACGGCCGAGCCGAGCCAGGAGAATGAGGACAAGGCCCGCCGCCGGTTTGAGCGTCTGACCAAGGAGCGGGACGAGATGGGTCCGGTGAACCTGCGGGCAGAGCTGGAATCCGAGGAGATCACCCGCCAGATCGAGCTGATCGATCGCGAAAAGGGTGACCTTGTCGCGGCCATCGCCAAGCTGCGCGGCTCGGTCGGGCATCTGAACCGCGAAGGCCGCGAACGACTGTCGACCGCCTTCGCGGAAATCGACAAGAACTTTCAGGCCTTCTATGCGCGCATGTTCGGCGGCGGTCGCGCCCATCTGGCCCTCGTCGGGTCCGATGATCCGCTGGAAGCCGGGCTCGAAATCTACGCCCAGCCGCTGGGCAAGAAACTCTCCACGCTATCCCTGCTGTCGGGCGGCGAGCAGGCGCTGACCGCGCTTTCCCTCATCTTCGCGGTCTTCCGCAGCAATCCGGCGCCGCTCGCGGTGCTGGATGAGGTCGATGCGCCGCTGGATGACGCGAATGTCGAGCGGCTTTGCACCTTGCTGAACGAAGTCGTGAAGGAAACCGGCACGCGCTTCATGGTCGTGACCCATCACCATCACACCATGGCGCGGATGGACCGGCTCTATGGCGTCACCATGATGGAACGCGGCGTCTCCCGCCTGCTGTCGGTCGATCTCAACCGTGCGGTCGCGATGACGGAGCAACCGCCGCCGCGTATGGCGGCAGAATAGTCGGATCGCGCATGGCGGCGGAATAATCTGCGCGCGCCGGGACGTTGATCGGATCGGGGCGCGTGCTATCAGTTCCCGGCGCTTAAGGCTTGGGGATCGGGCGAATGACGGACGTGACTGAGACGAACGAAAAGCTGACGACCGAAGACGCGGTGCCGGCTCACTTGCCCGCGGCCGCGGCGGCGCCCGACCACGACATGACGCTCGGCGAAAAACTCATCGCAGCCGATATCGCGATCCCCGAGGACGAAACACCCGCCGAGACGGTGGTTGCGGAACCGCCTGCGCCGAAAGTGTTTCCCTATGATCTGGAAAGCGCCGAACTCGCCCGCGCATTCCTTCATGCCCGCACGCCCAGCGCCTGGACCGACCGGCAGATCGACGAAGAGACCTATCGGCACCTTTACGACCTTGTGAAGCTGGGCCCGACCTCGGCCAATACCTCCCCCATGCGGCTGGTCTTCGTCCGCAGCCCGGAGGCGAAGGAACGTCTCCGCACCGCGCTGACGCCCGCCAATGTGGAAGCGGTGATGACAGCCCCCGTCACGGTGATCGTCGCCTTCGACCCGTCCTTTTATGATTTTCTGACGCGCCTTTATCCGCAGGCCGATGCCCGGCCCTGGTTCGCCTGGAATGACGAATTCTCCCAGGAAACCGCGATACGCAATAGCAGCCTGCAAGGCGGCTATCTGATCATGGCCGCGCGCCTGCTGGGTCTTGATTGCTGGCCGATGTCGGGCTTCGACAATGCGCGGGTCGATGCGCTGTTCCTGGACGGGCGCGGCTGGCGCTCCAATTTCCTGCTCGGCCTCGGCTATGCCGAGACCGTGGCCACGGCGCGGAACACGCGTCTTATGTTCGAAGAAACCTGCGAGGTCATCTGATTTCATGGCAGGGCGCTATGACATCGGCCAATGGGATCGGGGTTAGGCATTGGCCCCGCCCTTGGCCTATGCTAGCCCCCGTTCCATGACACTACCGCTCATCGCCGTTCTGAACGGCCCCAATCTGAATATGCTCGGCCTGCGTCAGCCCGAAGTCTATGGCTCGGCGACGCTGGACGATGTCGAGCAGCTTTGCGCCGAAACCGCCGAAGGCCTTGGTTTTGCGATCGATTTTCGCCAGACGAACAGCGAAGGCGAGCTGATATCCTGGGTGCAGGAATGCCGCGGCCGCGCCAGCGGCATCGTCATCAACCCGGCGGGGTTGAGCCATACCTCCATCTCCCTGATGGATGCGCTATTGTCAGCCGAACTCCCGGTCGTGGAAGTTCACATTTCTAATATCCATCGCCGTGAGCAATTCCGGCATCTCTCTTATATTTCCAAGATAGCAACGGGTGTGCTGTGCGGTTTCGGAACACATGGCTACGCCCTGGGTTTGATCGCGATGGCACGGATTCTGGAGGGCGGGCAATGAACCGGATGTCTTTTGATCCTGAGGATATTCGCGAGCTCGCGGCCATTCTCGACGAGACCGGCCTCAGCGAGATCGAGATCTCGGAAAAGGACCGCCGCATCCGTATCGTCCGCGCGGCAGCCCCCGTGACCTACGGTCTGGCGCCGGCCGCCGCAGCAGCAGCCCCGGTCGCCGCTGTCGTGCCGGTCGCGGCCCCCGTCGCGGCGCAGGCGCTCGATGCCAGCCATCCCGGTGCGGTCACCAGCCCCATGGTCGGCGTCGCCTATCTGTCGCCCGACCCGGAAAGCCCGAATTTCGTCTCCGTCGGCCAGCGCGTCGAAGCCGGCCAGACCCTGCTTCTGATCGAGGCCATGAAGACCTTCAATCAGATCAAGGCGCCGCGCGGCGGCACCGTTTCCCAGATCATCATCGGCAGCGGGGCACCGGTGGAATTTGGCGAAGTCCTGTTGATTCTGGACTGATCCAGATGTTCAAGAAAATCCTCATCGCGAATCGCGGCGAAATCGCGCTGCGCGTCCAGCGCGCCTGCCGCGAAATGGGCATCGCCTCCGTCGCCGTGCATTCCACGGCGGATGCGGATGCCATGCATGTCCGTCTCGCGGATGAGAGCGTCTGCATCGGACCGCCGGCCGCGCGCGACAGCTATCTGAACATCCCGGCGATCCTCTCCGCCGCCGCCATTACCGGCGCGGACGCCATCCATCCCGGCTACGGCTTCCTCAGCGAGAATGCGAGCTTCGCGGAAATCGTCGAGGCCCACGGCATCGCCTTCATCGGCCCGACCGCGCAGCATATCACCATGATGGGCGATAAGATCGCGGCCAAGGACGCCATGAGGCGCCTGGGCGTGCCGCTGGTGCCGGGGTCCGACGGCGCGCTCGCGACCCTCGCGGAAGCCGCCGAAGTCGCCGAACGCATCGGCTACCCCGTGCTCATCAAGGCCGCCGCCGGCGGTGGCGGGCGCGGCATGAAGGTCGCCCAGACCGCCGGTGAACTGGCGGAAGCCTGGCAGGTGGCGCGCACGGAATCCAAGGCCGCCTTCGGCAATGACGCCGTTTATATGGAAAAATACCTCGATAAGCCCCGGCATATCGAGATGCAGATCATGGCCGATTCCTACGGCGCGGTCGTGCATTTCGGGGAGCGTGACTGCTCCCTCCAGCGGCGCCACCAGAAGCTGCTGGAAGAAGCCGGTTCCCCGGCCCTGACGGCCGCCCAGCGCGATGCGTTGGGGGAGACGGTGACGACGGCGCTCAAGGGTCTCGGCTACCGCAATGCCGGCACGCTGGAATTCCTGTATCAGGACAACCAGTTCGCCTTCATCGAAATGAACACGCGTCTGCAGGTCGAGCATCCGGTGACGGAGATGGTCTGCAATGTCGATCTGGTGCGCGAGCAGATCCGCATCGCGGCCGGCGAGCCGCTGGGCTATGACCAGTCGGCGGTCAAATTCTCCGGCCATGCCATCGAAGTGCGCGTGACGGCCGAAGACCCGGATACCTTCATCCCCAATCCGGGCCTGATCACCACCTTCCACCCGCCGGGCGGCCTCGGCGTGCGCGTCGACAGCGCGCTCTACGGCGGCTATCGCGTGCCGCCCTATTACGATTCGATGATCGCCAAGCTGATCGTCCATGCGCCTGACCGCGCCCAGGCCATCGCGCGCATGCGCCGCGCGATCGACGAATTCGCGGTCATCGGCGTGAAGACCACCCTGCCACTGCATCGGCGCATTCTGGACGATCCCACCTTCCAGTCGGGCGAGTATACGATCCACTGGCTGGAGAAATTCGTCGCCGGCGAGGCATGAGGCAAAGGCCATGGCGGACAGGCTTGATCGCTTTCGGTCTTTGCCTGTTGCCCGTCATGGCCGCCGCTGATTTTTCCCTGGCCTGGCCGAATACCCAGGCCAATCGGACCGAGGCTGGCAATCGCCTCGCCCGTCTGCAGCAGGCGCTGTCGCAGGAGCCCAGCGCCACGCTGGTGCTGACACGCTGGTGCGCTGACTATCACCTCGCCCCTGTCCCGAAAATCATCGCCCTGCGGGTCGAAGGCCAGCCGAAAGCGGCCCCCGACAGCGTGCGGCATAACCTGCAACTCGCACCGGGCGAGGCGCTGGGCTATCGGCGGGTTCAGCTTTTCTGCGGCGATCACATTCTCTCGGATGCCGATAACTGGTACGTGCCGGATCGCCTGACGCCCGCCATGAACGGGCTGCTGGATCATACCGACACGCCCTTCGGTCTCGCCGTGCGCAGCCTGCATTTCCAGCGCCGGACCATCAGCAGCGAGCGGCTATGGGCGCCGCTGACCAGCCAGACCGGCGGCTCGCTCGCTATCCCCGAGCATGTGCTGCGCAATGTCGGCCTGCTGACAACCCCCGGCGGGCAACCCATATCGCAGGTCGTCGAAAGCTATACCGGGGCGGTGTTAGGAACGGCTCTCAATTCCGCCCCCTGATCGTCCGACCATTCGCATTTTGCCAATCTCGGACAGCGAATTGTGGGTAGCGCCTGCGCGGATCAAGGCGCAAGAATGGCCGATAAAATCAAATGATCAGTCCCGCAACAGGGGCTGGGGGACCCGACCATGCTGAACACGCTTTCGTCCACCATGCATCTCAACCTGCTCGACAATGTCGTCATCGCCCGTGTGGAAATCCCGCAAGGCACCAAGCTGCCGGACCGCGGGGTAACGGCGGGGCAGCGCATTCCGCGCGGCCACAAGATGGCGCTGACGGCTATTCCCAAGGGCGAACCGATCCTCCGCTACGGCCAGGTCATCGGCTTCGCCAAGGCGGATATCGCGCCCGGCGACCATATCCATGTCCATAACTGCGAAATCCATGAATTCGCGCGCGACCATGCCTTCGGCGTCGATGCGAAGCCCACCGTCTATATCCAGCCGCAGGCGACGTTTCAGGGCATCATCCGCGCCGACGGCCGGGTCGCGACCCGCAATTACATCGGCATCCTGACCTCGGTGAACTGCTCGGCCGGCACCGCGCGTTATGTGGCCGAAGCCTTCCGCCGCAATCCCTTCACCGGGGACCAGGGGCTGCTCGCGGACTATCCGAATATCGACGGGGTCGTGGCGCTGACCCACAAGACCGGCTGCGGCATGGCGATCGCGGGTGACGGCATGGATACGCTCCGCCGCACCATCGCGGGCTATGCAAGCCACGTGAATTTTGCCGCCGTGCTGATCATCGGCCTGGGCTGCGAAACGAACCAGATCGGCCCGATCATGCAAAGCCGCGGCATCCAGCCCAGCGCCAAGATGGCGACCATGATCATTCAGGAGACCGGTGGCGCCCGCAAGACGGTCGAGGCCGGCATCGCGAAGGTCTGCGAATTGCTGCCCGAGGCCAATGCCGTGACCCGCGTCACGGTCCCGGCCTCGCATCTCAATGTCGCCCTGCAATGCGGCGGGTCGGACAGCTTTTCGGGCCTCACAGCCAACCCCGCCCTTGGCTATGCCTCGGACCTCATCGTCCGCCACGGCGGGACAGTGGTACTGACCGAGACGACCGAGATCTATGGCGCCGAGCATCTGCTGACGCGCCGCGCCGTCTCGCCCGAAGTCGGCCAGAAGCTGCTCGACCGGCTGACCTGGTGGGAAGAATACACCCGCCGCAATGGCGGGGAGATCGATAACAACCCCTCCCCCGGCAACAAGGCCGGCGGCCTGACGAATATCGTCGAGAAGTCGCTCGGTGCTGTCGCCAAGGCCGGCACCACCAATCTTGTCGACGTGGTCGGCTATGCCGATCCGGTGACGGAGAAAGGTCTGGTCGTCATGGACGGGCCAGGCTTCGATCCGGTCTCGGCCACCGGCCAGATTGCGGGCGGGTGCAACGTGCTGTGCTTCACCACCGGTCGCGGCTCGGTCTTCGGCTGCAAGCCGACGCCGTCGCTCAAACTCGCGACCAATACGCCGCTCTATGATCGGCAGCCGGACGACATGGACATCAATTGTGGCACCATCGCAGACGGCGTGGAAACGGTGGAGGAATGCGGCCAGCGCATTTTCGAAACCATCCTGCGCATCGCGTCCGGCGAGCGCACCAAAAGCGAAGAGATCGGTTTTGGGGATGACGAATTCGCGCCCTGGCAGCTCGGGGCGACCGTGTGACGGCAGCCTCCACGATCAGGGCCTCCGCCGAGGACATCTACCAGGCGGTCATCATGGATCGGGCCAGGCGGCCGCGACATCAGCGGCTGCTGGTGGCTGCAGCCGTTGAAGCCGAGGCGCGCAATCCGCTCTGCGGCGACCGAGTTATGGTGCAGCTCTGTTTTTCCGAGGATGGCCGGGTCACGTCATTCGGCTATCGGGCGCGGGCCTGCGCCATCTGCTTGGCCGCGACCGATCTGATGGCGGAGATCCTTCCCGGCCTGGATGAAACCGGCATCGGCCAGGCTGCCTCGGCCTTCGAATCCGCGCTCCGGACCGGAGAGCGGATTCCGGCAGACAGTTCTATTGCGGCATTGACGCCCTTTGCGCCGCTGCATGACACGCCGTCGCGCATCCAATGTGCGCTGCTCGGCTGGCAGGCGGTCAGCGCCGCCCTCGCCCAGCGGCGATAGCAATCGCGACCGGCTGGCATCCGATCAAACCTGACGGAGACTAGAGTCTGTCAGGTTTTAATAGATAATCCGTCATCCGCGCACTTGTTGCGCGGACTGACCCGCCGCGGCGCCCAGACGGCCGTTTGCCTGCACGCCAGGGTAGATGCGCGGCATGAAGCCGCGCACGACAGATTTGGGAACGCTTCCGATCAAACCTGACGGAGACTAAATCGCGAAAACGATCGGCGCATGCGCCGGACGTTTCAGGCCCTGGGCCTGACCGCGCTGGATCAGCGATTCCAGCGTGACGCTTTTCAGATGCGTCTGCACATGCTGCTCAAGCTCGGTCCAGAGCGGTTCGACCACGCTGACCTGCAACTCGCCGCCCGCTTCCGTCTCGGCTTGATCGGTACCGTCGCCAGTGACGGCATCGACGATCTCGGCCAGGGTGATCTGTCGCGCGCTTTTGCCCAGGCGATAGCCGCCCTTGGGGCCGCGCGTGCTGTCCAACAGACCGGCCCGCGCCAGACCCTGCAATACCGGTTCGATGCCGCGCCTTGCCATGGAAAGTCGGTCCGCGATGTCGCCGGCACTTTCCAGACGCTGCCGACCGGCATACCACCCTATATCCAGCATTACCGCGACGGCGGTATAGGCACGTTCACGACGCATGAGCATGGGCTTGTCCCCATCCGACTCTCAGGCCAGATTAATTTCACTTCTACCAAGGGTTATATAGGCTGATGAGGGCGACCAAAGTAGAGGCTTCAGCGAAGCGCGTGAAAAATTCTGCCGAAAAACCTGCATCTCAGCTCAGCGTTCTGCCGCATCACCCGATGGCCGAGGCGCGTGGGCGCATTTTCGGCAGTATTCTGGATGCGATCGGCGGCACGCCGCTGGTGCGCCTGGCCCGCTTCGCGGAGCATGAGCGTCTGAATGCGGAAATTCTGCTCAAGATCGAATATCTCAACCCGCTCGGCTCGATCAAAGACCGCATCGGCCTTGCCATGGTAGAACAGGCCGAGCGCGAGGGGCTGCTGGTCCCGGGCGTGGGCCATATCGTGGAACCGACCTCGGGCAATACCGGCATCGCGCTGGCCTTCGTCGCCGCCGCCAAGGGGTATCGCCTGACCGTCGTCATGCCCGATTCCGCTTCCATCGAGCGGCAGAAGATGCTGCGCCTGATGGGCGCGACCGTTGAGCTGACACCGGCGCGCGAGGGCATGGCCGGCGCCATCGGCCGGGCGGACGCGATCGTCGCCAGCTCGCAGGATGCCTGGATGGCAAGGCAGTTCGACAATCCGGCCAATCCCGACATTCACCAGGCGACCACGGCCGAGGAACTCTGGACCGATTGCGGCGGCGAGATCGACATCCTGGTCGCCGGCGCCGGCACCGGCGGCACCATTACCGGCATCGCGCGCGCGCTGAAGCCAAGGCGCCCCGGCTTT
This sequence comes from Acidisoma cellulosilyticum, assembly GCF_020621385.1. Lineage (GTDB taxonomy): Bacteria > Pseudomonadota > Alphaproteobacteria > Acetobacterales > Acetobacteraceae > Acidisoma > Acidisoma cellulosilyticum. The sequence goes on from NZ_JAESVA010000003.1 coordinate 543,045, forward strand.
CAGATCGTGGCCGTCGAACCAGCGGAAAGCGCCGTTCTCTCGGGCGACGATCCCGGCCCGCATGAAATCCAGGGCATCGGCCCCGGCTTCTGCCCCTCCATCCTCGATATGAGCCTGGTCGATCGTGTGATGCCGATTTCCGAGCGCGATGCGATGAAGACGGCACGTCTCTGTGCGCGGCTGGAAGGGATTCCCATCGGCATTTCCTCCGGCGCCACGCTGGCCGCTGCGATTCAGCTTGCCCGCGAACCCGTCAATAAAGGTCGCCGGATCGTGGCGATCGCCGCATCCTCGGCTGAGCGTTATCTGTCGACCAATCTTTTCAATGGTTTATAAAAATTCAAATCCTAGTATTTAAAAAGACATTAGTCGCTATAACGAATATGTGACGGAACTGCATGCCTGTTTGCTGCATTGCGCAATAGGCAAGCGGTTGGCTTGCGCATATGTTTCTCCTCAGAACAAATGCTGAGGAGCATACCCGTGACCACTCTCGCCCAATCCCAGAACCGTACCGTTGCACGCTTCCTGGCTGATGGCGTCCGGTCTCTCCGCGCGCGCTTCGACGCCCAGATGGCCGTCGTGGGTGAGCGCCGCCGCATCAGCCGCGAGCTCATGACCTATTCCGACGACGAGCTGGCCGAACTCGGCTTCAGCCGCTTCGACATCCCGGCGATCGCCAGCGGCTCCTACCGCCGCTAATTCTGACGCTCCTCGCGCCTTGGCTGGTCCGGATTGGGCCAGCCAAGCAGGAGCGTGACGGCTTGCCTTCTCCGCTTTGGCTCCGCTAAGGCCAAAGCCATGCTGGATCATCCAAAGACCGCTTGTCGCTGTCGCCGCATGACGCAGCCATGAGCCTTGCCGCTCTTCGCCGCGGCGATCTGGCCGGCGCGCGGGTCCTGCGGATCAACGAAGATCTGACGGAATTCCCGGACGAGATCTTCGGCCTCGCCGATACGCTCGAAATGCTTGATCTTTCCGGTAACCGGCTGACGACGCTGCCTGCCGATCTTGGCCGCCTGCATCGGCTGAAAATCTTTTTCGGATCGCGCAACCGCTTCGACATATTGCCGGCGGCGCTGGGTGACTGCCCCAGCCTCAGCCAGATCGGCTGCCGCGACGCGGGCCTCACGCACATCCCTGGCGAATCGCTACCGCCTGCGCTGCGCTGGCTAACCGTCACGGACAATGCGATCGCTGAGCTGCCCGCCGCTTTGGGGCAGCGGCCAGCGCTGCAAAAGCTACTGCTCTCCGGCAACCGGCTGCGGGCCTTGCCGGAAACGCTGAGCGCGGCCGGCAATCTCGAACTCCTCCGAATTTCGGCCAATGCTTTCGACGTTTGGCCAGGCTGGGTCGCGTCCCTGCCGCGCCTGGCCTGGCTGGCGATGGCCGGCAATCCCTATGACCCGCCGCGGCCGCCGGCTGAGCATCGGCAGATCCCCTGGTCCAGCCTCTCGGCATCATCGGTGCTCGGCGAAGGCGCGTCAGGCGTCGTGCATCGCATGCTCTGGAAAGCGGCCGACCCTGCGGCAGCACAGCCCGTCGCCGTGAAACTCTTCAAGGGCCGCATGACGAGCGACGGCGCGGCCTTGGACGAGATGGCGGCGATGCTGGCGATCGGCCAGCATCCGCATCTGACCGCCCCGCTCGGTGCGGTCACCGGCCACCCCGAGGGCGTGGACGGCCTGGTGATGCCGCTGCTGCCCGAAAGCTGGCGACCGCTGGCCGGTCCGCCGAGTTTTGAGACCTGTTCGCGGGATGTCTATGACCCGGCCTTGCGGCTTGACCGGGCTGCTGGCCTCCGGCTGGCATTGGGCGTCGCCGAAGCCACATCCCATCTCCATGCGCGCGGCCTGATCCATGGCGATCTCTACGCCCACAATATCCTGTGGGACGGTGAGCGGGGTGAGGCCGTGCTGAGTGATTTCGGCGCCGCCGCTTTCTGCCCGAGCGGCGCAAAACCAGCCGATCTCCAGCTTGTCGAAATGCGCGCCTGGGGCATTCTGGCGGCCGAGATCGCGGATCGCTGCACCGATGGCTTTCCGGCTTTGCAGGACATCGCCACGCGCTGCCAGCAACCTGACCTGACGACCCGACCGCTGATGGACGCGGTATGCGCCGACCTCCGCAGCCTATAGGCGCGAATTCGCGCGCCGGCGCAGACGTGGCTTGGGCAAGGGGGCAGTCGCATCCAGCAAGGCATGCATGGCCGCGATCGTTTCCGGCGACAGCCGATGGATCGTCTGGGCAAGCCTATTCGCCAAGGCCGTCTGTTCCGGCAGCAGCCCCGCCGTATTCACCGTCACACGCGGATGGGACAGCTTCGCGAGCCGCGCCAGTTCCTCCGCATCGTCCCAGATAAGACCGAAAAACTCGCAGACCTGATGAACCAGGCCCGCGCTCGGCCGCCCACGGCGGCCATGCTCCAAGGCCGAGAGATAGGCTGGTGAGACCTGAAGCTGAGCGGCCAGCTGCGCGAGTGTCACCTGCCGATCAGCCCTGAGCGCGCGCAACCTTGCCCCGAACGGTGTCATCTGATGCGTTTAAGCAGCAGCACGACCGCACCGGTATTGGCACGATGCGGATGAGCGGCCGCCAGAATGACGCTCCGGATATGCGGGAGATTGAGCCAATGCGGCAGTTCGCGCCGCAACACGCCGCCTTCGCCCGCGCCTCGGCCGGTGACGATCTCCACACAGCGCAGACCATCGGCCCGCGCCGACAGGATGAAACGCTCGAAGGCGGCGAAGGCGGGCTGCACCGTGCGGCCATGCAGGTCGAGTATCCGCTCGGGGCGCATCTGGCCGCGCCTTAGCTTATTCCAGGACGTCCCGTCCAACCCGCCGGCGAGCTTGCCGACTTCGATTTCGGGAATTTTCCATGTCGCGGCGGGCCGTCCGGCCGTCCGCATGATCACCGGTGACGCCGGCGGCGGCACCACGGCCGGCGCGTCAGGCTTGGCGGCCGCCGCGCGGGCTTCCTCCATCGCCCGCACCTGAGCCGGCCGCAAGGGCTTCGTCCCAATCACATGGGCGAAGTGCAGCCACTCGTTCCGCTCTTTGTCAGAGAGACGGCGTGGAGACATCGGCCGTTCCGGCTGCGGGGCGATGGCCGAAAATGGCCGTGCCGATGCGAACCTGCGTCGCCCCGCAGGCGATGGCCGCGGCGAAATCCCCGGACATGCCCATCGAGAGTTCGGCCAGGCCGTGGCGCTTCGCGCAGCCTTGCAGCCAAAGGAAATGCGGCTTGGGATCGCTTTCCGCCGGCGGGATGCACATCAGGCCGCGCAATCTGGCGCCGAAGCGCTGCTGCACGGACTCGATAAAGGAATCGGCCTCCGCCATCGCAACCCCACCTTTCTGCGCCTCGTCGCCGACATTCACCTGAACGAACAGATCCGGTAGACGCCCCTCGCGCTCGGCAGCCTCGGCGATGGCGTCCGCCAGCTTCGGCCGGTCCAGGGTCTCGATGACATCGGCGATCCGCACCGCGTTGCGCGCCTTATTGGTCTGCAATCCACCGATGATATGGAGACGGAATTCCGTCCGCTCGGCGCGCAGAGCCGCGAATTTGCCTGCGGCTTCCTGGACCCTGTTCTCCCCAAAGACGCGCTGCCCGGCCAGTATGGCCGCGCGCACGGCCGCTTCGGGGTGGAATTTCGACACTGCCACGAGGCTGACGGCCGCCGGATCGCGCCCGGCCGCCAATGCCGCCGCATCAAGCTCCCCGCGCATGCGGGTAAGGGATGCGGTGATCGCATGCCGGAGCGGTTCGAAATCAGAATCAGGGGAGTCTTGGGCCATAGGCACAGAATCCGCTCAACCGACGGCCAGGGTCAAGCACAGCCCCGTAACGAACTCCTTCCGTTGTCTCGGAACCTTAACACCAAGCTATCAATGCCCTGTGGCACTTAGCGCACACACCACTGTGACAAATTTGTTGGTCGTGGTTTTCGGTCGGTTTCCATACCGGCCACCCCGCAGCCCCCTTTCGGTTGCGGTTTTTCAACCGGAGGATACCTCTTCGATGCGACAGTTTCTTCTGGCCGGCGCTGCGACGCTGACGGCCGCAATCGGTCTCGCGGGCGCTGCCCAGGCTCAGGTTTCAAGCCCTGACTTCACCAAGACGATCTCGCCGGGCTCTATCGTCGTCCGCCTGGACGGCCGCGTGTCTCAGTTCTACGGCGTGAACGGCTTCACGGGCCAAAGCACCGGTGGCACCAAGTATTCCGGTTCCGGCCTGGGCGGTTACTTCCGCATTTACCCCGGCTTCGACGGCGTTGCCGCCAACGGCCTGCAATATGGCGCCCAGGCTGAAATCCGTGAAAACACGGAAACCAGCGCTGCCGCCGGCGCCAGCACCGAAACGCTCTATGTCCTCCGCGACTTCGGCTATCTTGCTCTGCCCCAGCTCGGCCTCGTTCGCTTCGGCCAGCAGGAAGGCGCTCTGTATCTGAACGACGCCGGTCGCTTCGAGAGCGGCAAGGAAGCCTTCGACGACGGCGGCTGGAACGGTGATATCCAGAACTTCTTCGTCAATTCCTCGGCTCGCCCGATCTATGCCTGGACCTGGAGCAACAGCACCCGCACCACGGACAAGATCGACTACGTCACGCCGTCCTTCAGCGGTCTGAGCTTCGCCCTCAGCTTCGAACCGAACCAGACCGGTGAGAACTTCAGCCCGGCCGTGACCTCCTCCACGACCGCGACCGACCTGCGCCGCAACACCTTCGAAGTTGGCGCCACCTACAAGGCCAAGTTTGACGGCGTCGGCCTCATCGTCGATGGCGGCTACATGAACGCGGGCGCCGTGGGCTACACCGGCACCGCCAAGGCGGGCCTCCCCTACCAGGGCCTGAGCGTCGGCAGCGCCGGTGCGACCCTGAGCTATGCCGGCTTCACCGTTGGCGGCAACACCAAGTTCGGCAACATGAACGGCCAGTTCGAGCCGAACTACGCCGGTGGCGCGAACGCGGTCGGCTGGCTCGCCGGCGGCCTCTACACCACGGGTCAGCTGACGGTCGGCGCCAGCTACTTCAACTACAAAAGCCAGGGCGACTACTCCAGCCCGACGACCGAAGGCCAGCGCGACGAAACCGGTCTTTCCGCCGGTGCGACCTATGTGCTGGTTCCGGGCGTGAAGCTGTTCGCTTCCTACCTGTATGGCACCCGCTGGCAGGGCGGCTACAACTTCGTCTCCGGTGCCGCCGGTTCCGCCAACAACAAGATGCAGGCTCAGGTCTTCGCCCTCGGCACCTGGCTCTACTGGTAATACCTAACGCGACAGGCGCTTTTGCCTGAAAGGCGGCCGGCAGAAATGCCGGCCGCCTTTTTTATTGGCCGGACGGCCAGAGCATCTTCACCCGGTCAGATGGAATCATCTGACCGGGTGAAGATACTCGCAAAAACAATGATCTAGCGCGGCGCCTGTCAGTGTTGGCGAACCGGAAACGCTCTGGCGCGGATCGCACGACGATCTGCCTAACGGCGTCGACCTGCGCGGCCGGCAGCTTGCGCCACCGCTGAAATTTACCCTCCCAAGATTTTCCGGTGAAAGGCGGTCGGCAAAGGCGCTGACCTTCCCTTTTGTTTACGAAACTTACTGGCCACATCAAATGTGCAGATTTGTGTCTTTTCAGTCACAGTGTTTCGTAAATGTCATGCTTTGCTCCTCCCACCGTTGCGGATTCAAGTCACCGATGACCATTATTCGCCGCGCTACTTCCGAGCCGAAGCGGCCCTAACGGGCAGTTGGTGGATCCAGGCGGGGCGAGTTTTTTGACGGCCGGTCATCCGGCATTAACGAGGAGGAACTAATGCGTAAGCTCCTACTAGCGACTGTCGCCACGATGGGCGCCTCATTGGGTCTGGCGGCTGTCGCCCAGGCTCAGACTGCTGCTCCCGGCTCCGTGACGGTCCGTCTGAACGGCCGCGTCAACTGGTACGCCGGCATCGAAGGCTCAACGCTCGATAATATCGGCGGCGAAAAAACCTCGACCACCAGCTTCCTCGGCTATCTGCGCCTCTATCCGGGTTTCGACGGCGTCGCCGCCAACGGCCTGCATTACGGTGCCGGTTCTGAAATCCGTATGAACGGCGGGCAGTCGGCCAGCAGCGAAACGCTGTATGTCTTCCAGGCCTATGGCTATCTCGGCCTGCCCGAACTTGGCCAGGTCAGCTTCGGCCAGGAAAACGGCCCGACCGTCCTGTTTGAGACCGGCACCTTCGAAGGCTTCAACGACGGCGCATGGTGGGGCGATCTTCCGGCTATCGTTCCTGGTGCCGCGGAAATCGCCTATCCCTTCGTCGACTCGAACTTCAACCAGACGTCCAGCAAGATCGTCTACTTGTCGCCGACGCTGTCCGGCTTCCAGTTCGCCGTTGGCTTCACGCCGAACCAGAACGCGGAAAACTACGTTCCCGCGACGACGTCTTCCAGCAACCCGGCCTATTCACAGCTGTCGGGCGGCCTGCCGAAGAACCTGCTTGATATCGGTGGCCAGTTCACCAAGACCTTCGGTGCCGTTGGCATCCAGATCGGCGCTGACTATCAGTATGCCGGTCAGGTCGCTTACACCGGCTCCGCCGATGCGGCGAATAACCTGTCCTACCATAACCTGAACATCGTCTCCGGCGGCGCCACGGCGACGGTCGCGGGCTTCACCTTCGGCGGCAACGTCGTCTACGGTGCGTTCAACGGTGGCGCCGGCGCCGGCTCCTTCCAGCTTGAACCCGATGGCGGCGACGCTGCTATCGCCTTCTTGATGGGCCTTGAATACACGGCTGGCCCGCTCGTGGTCGGCGGCAGCGTCTTCCGCTTCAACACGACGGGCGCGCTTCCGAGTGGAACTGAAGGCGACGGCGTCATCACCTCGCACGGCCTGACGACCGGCCAGCAGGTCAATAACGGTCTCGCCCTCGGCGGCACCTATACCCTGGTTCCGGGCGTCAATCTGTTCGTCGACTACGACTACGGCTGGCGTTCGCAGGGCGGTTACGACTTCGCGACCGGCGCTGCCGGCTCGGACAACAACCGCGTCCAGGCTCAGCTGTTCGGCGTCGGCACCCAGATCCAGTGGTAATCTGACCACTTAAACTGGTGTGAATGAGGCGGCGGGACCCAGTCCCGCCGCCTTTCTTTTTGCTCCCTGGCCGCTTGAAGCTTGGCAGGATTGGCCATGGGCAGTAGAGACAAAGCCCCCGCATCCCTGCGGGCAATTTCTCCGGGCAGGCTCAATGGAATTGACGATAAGGACTTCCACTTTCCTCAGCAGGGGCTTCGCGGCCGTCGCCGTCGCCGGCGTGCTCGCCTTGACTGCCTGCGGAAATGCGCCGTCGACGCCAGTGGATCCCCAGGTGCTGAACGGTGACGAAGTCAGCGGCGCCGGTTTCAAGAATTCGGGCGGCGGTCTGCTCGGTGCGGATGGTCTGGCCTTCGGCATCAATAAAAATCCGCATGCCAATGGCGGCGGCTCCGCCAATACGGGTATCGGCGTCAACGCCTATCTGTGGCGCGGCGCGCTCGATACGCTCTCCTTCATGCCGCTCTCCTCGGCCGACCCCTTCGGCGGCGTCATCATCACCGACTGGTATCAGCCGCCGGGTGACGCAGGCGAACGCTACAAGGCGACCGCCTATATCCTGGGCCAGGATCTGCGCGCCGACGGTGTCCGCGTGACGGTTTTCAAGCAGGTCATGCAGAGCGGCCAATGGACGGATGCCGAGGTTTCCCCCGGCACCAACGAGCAGGTTGAGGATAAGGTGCTTGCCCGCGCCCGTCAGCTGCGCGTGCAGTCCGCCACCAACTAACGCCGAAGGCGTCCGGCCAGGCGCGACCGCTATCGCCTTGGGCCGGATTGTTCTTTTGACTTCTTCCGCCTGAGGATCGCCTGCGTGTCGCCCCTGGCCGCAGGACGTGCCGGATAGACACCCCGATGACTGACGCCATTTCGACCGAACCGCAGACCCCGCGCTACGATTTCCGGACCCAGGAGCCGCTTTGGCAAGAGGCCTGGAATGCGCACGGCTGTTTCTCGGTCGAGGATGTGCCGACGGACGGGCGTCCGAAATACTATGTGCTGGAGATGTTCCCCTACCCGTCGGGGAAGATCCATATGGGCCATGTCCGCAACTATACGCTGGGCGATGTCGTCGCCCGCTATCGTCGCGCGCGCGGCTTCAATGTTTTGCATCCCATGGGCTGGGACGCCTTCGGCCTGCCGGCGGAAAATGCAGCGCGTGAGCGGAAGACCCATCCCTCGGCCTGGACCTGGGAGAATATCCGTAATATGCGCGGCGAGTTGCAGCGCATGGGCCTGTCCATCGACTGGTCCCGCGAATTCGCGACCTGCCAGCCCGAATATTACGGCAAGCAGCAGGAGCTGTTCCTCCGTTTCTTCGAAACCGGCCTGGTCGAGCGTAAGGAAAGCTGGGTCAATTGGGACCCGGTGGACGGCACCGTGCTCGCCAATGAACAGGTCATCGACGGGCGTGGCTGGCGTTCCGGCGCGCTGATCGAGAAAAAGAAGCTGTCGCAGTGGTTCTTCGCGATCACCAAATTCGCGCCGGAACTGCTCTCGGCGCTTGACGGTCTGGACCGCTGGCCGGAGCGCGTGCGGCTGATGCAGGCGAATTGGATCGGCCGCAGCGAAGGCGCGCGCGTCCGTTTCCCCTTGACGGCGCCCGAAGGCGATATCGCCGACGTCGAAGTCTATACCACGCGGCCAGACACGCTGTTCGGCATGTCCTTCCTGGCGCTTGCCCCGGAACATCCCCTCGCGCTCGCGATCGGCGCACAGAATGCCGAGGCCGACGCCTTCATCGCCGAATGTCGCCGAGTGGGCACCACCGCCGCTGCGATCGAGACCACCGAGAAGCGCGGTTTCGCCACGGGCCTGTCCGTGCGCCATCCTTTCCTGCCGGATCGTGAGATCCCGGTCTGGATCGCGAATTTCGTGCTGATGGATTACGGCACCGGCGCCATTTTCGGCTGCCCGGCGCATGACCAGCGCGACTATGATTTTGCCTCCCTCTACGGCCTGCCGATCCCGCCCGTGGTCAAGCCTGCCCAGGGCGAATTGCCGGGCGGCGAGGCCTATACCGGCCCCGGCACATTGATGAATTCCGGCTTCCTCGATGGGCTTGAGGTCGAGGAGGCGAAACGCCAGGCCATCGCGCGCCTGTCCGAGATGGGTTGGGGCCAGGGCGAAACCAATTGGCGGTTGCGGGACTGGGGCGTCAGCCGCCAGCGCTATTGGGGCTGTCCTATCCCGGTCATCCATTGCGACAATTGCGGCATGGTCCCGGTTCCGCTCGAACAGCTTCCGGTCGTGCTGCCCGAGGATGTCACCTTCGATCGTCCGGGCAATCCGCTCGATCATCATCCGACCTGGAAACATGTGACCTGCCCGCAGTGCAATGCCGCGGCCGTCCGCGAGACCGATACCTGCGACACCTTCGTCGACAGTTCCTGGTATTTCTCGCGCTTCTGCTCGCCGCACAGTGCCGCGCCTGTTTCACGTGAAGCGACCGACTACTGGATGCCCGTCGACCAGTATATCGGCGGCATCGAACACGCGATTCTGCATCTTCTCTATTCACGCTTCTTCACCCGCGCCATGCAGGCGAGCGGTCAGATCGGGGTGGCCGAACCCTTCGCCGGCCTGTTCACCCAGGGCATGGTCACGCATGAAAGCTATCGCGGCGCCGACGGTCGCTGGCTTTACCCGACCGAGGTCGAGCGTCGCGCTGATGGCAACTCCGTCGTCGCCGGCAGCGATGAGCCGGTGACGGTCGGCCGTATCGAGGCGATGTCGAAATCCAAGCGCAATACCATCGACCCGGGCGCGATCATCGAGCGCTACGGCGCGGATACCGCGCGCTGGTTCATCCTCTCCGACAACCCGCCTGACCGGGATATGGAATGGACGGAAAGCGGCGTCGCCGGGGCCTATCGCTTCACCCAGCGCCTGTTCCGTCTGGCGGAGAGCATCGCGTCCCTCGGCGTGGTCGCGACGCCGGATGAGTGGACGGCGCCCGCGCGGAAACTGCGCCGCGCCACGCATCGCACGATCGCCGCCGTCACCGAAGCGCTGGAAAGCTTCAGCTTCAATGTCGCTGTTGCCCGTCTCTATGAAATCGCGGGCGCCATGACGGACGCGGAAAAGGAAGCGGCCAACGCGCCCGATGACAGCGCATTGTCGGCTGCCCGGATCGAGGCTTTGGAAATGGTGACGCGCCTTGCTGCCCCGATGATGCCGCATCTGGCCGAATCGATGAACGCGCTGCTGCACCCCGAGGGCGGACTGGTCGCGAACGAGGCCTGGCCCGGTTTCGACGACAGCCTGACGGCGGCGGAAACGGTGACGATCGCGGTTCAGGTCATGGGCAAGCTGCGCGGCACGGTGGAGTTTCCGCCCGGCAGCCCGGCCGAGGCGGTCATCGCCGCGGCCGAAGCCGAGCCCAATGTCGCCCGCCTGCTGGAAGGCAAGCGTATCGTGAAGAAGGTCCATGTGCCGGACCGTATCGTCAACTTCGTCATTGCAGGCTGACCGGTCATGAGCGCGCTCTTCCGTCGCCGCCTTCTCCATCTTGGGGGAGCCTTATTCGGTCTGGGCGTGATGGGCGGACTGACCGGCTGTTCCCTGCATCCGCTTTACGCACCGGATGCCTTCGGCAATGGCCCCACCGGTGGTTCGTCCGTTCAGTCTCAACTACGGCAGATCGCGGTGCCGGTGCTGGGCGGCCGTAGCGGACAGCAGTTCCAGGAAGCCCTGGAATCGCGACTGGAAGCGGGCGAGATGCCCAGCCTGACGCGCTACAATCTATCGGTCTCCTTGAATGTCTCGCAGGTTGGCTTGGGCGTTCAAAGCGACAGCACAACCACCTATGTGCGCTTCATCGCGTCCGCGCCCTGGTCGCTGACCTCTCAGGATGATCCCGGCCATAAGATTCTGATCAGCGGCAACGCCCAGGCGGCCGATAGTCTGAACTCTTTCGACAACCAACCCTTCGGGCAGGAGTTGGAGACCAATACGGTCAATCAGCGTCTGGCCGATGCGCTCGCTGACCAGATCGTCATCCGCCTCGCGCATTATTTCACGGTCACCGAACGCAAGCGCGAGCAGGAAAAGCAGCCGGGCTGACCCTGTCGGTTCTGGCTTGTAAGGTGCGCCGATCATGAAACTCGACGCCCGTGACTTCACTGGTCTTTGCAAGGATGCTGGCCGGCTCAGGGCCATCCTCATCTACGGTCCCGATGCCGGGCTGGTGCGGGAACGTGGCGAAACACTCGCCCGCGCCGTCGCCGGTGCGCTGGATGATCCCTTCCGCTTCACCGAACTCACCAAACCCGATGCCGGCACCCTGGCGCTGGAAGCGACCGCCTTGTCCTTCACCGGCGGCCGGCGCGTCGTCCGCGTGCGTGAGGCCGGCGACACGCTTACCGCCACGCTCACCGCCACCTGCAAGGACGCCGAAGGGTCGCTGATCATCCTCGAAGCGGGCGAATTGACCCCGCGATCGAAATTGCGCAGTTGGGCTGAGAAAGATGCCCGTGCCGGTGCACTCGCTTGCTACGCGGAAGAAGGTGCGGCGCTGAAAACCACGCTGCGGTCGCTATTCGAATCCGAGAAAGTGGCGGTCGCCAACGATGCGCTGGACTGGCTGGTGCAGCATGCGGGTGCCGATCGCGGCATGGTCCGCGCCGAGGTCGAGAAACTCTCGCTCCTCGTGGGTGAAGGCGGCACGGTCGATCTCGATGCCGTGCAACTGGTCGCGGGCGACCAGGCTGATCTGTCCATCGAGGACGCGCTGTTTGCCGCAACCCGCGGGGCGGTGGCGGAGGCCGACCGCGCGACGGCCGCCGCCCTCGCCGAGGGTGCGTCAGCGGTCGGACTGATCCGCGCCGCCCATGGTCATATGGACAAACTAGCCCGTATCGCCGCCGCGCGAGAGACCGGCCTCAGCGCACAGGATGCGGTCAAGGCGCTCAGGCCGCCGATCTTCTTCCGCCGCGAGCGCGCCATGCTGGACGCGGCCGAGCTTTGGCGCGCCGCCGCCATCTCGGTCATTCAGCTCGCGCTCAGGGATGCCGAGATGCAGTGCAAACGCACGGGCCTGCCGGCGGAGGCGATTGCCCATGCCGCCGTTCTCGCCATCGCCCGCCGCGCCGCGCGACTGAAAAATCGTTAGCGCTCTGTCCGACCAGTCTGGACCGGCCCCAAAATCAAAATCAGTCGTGCGCGGATGACGTTTATATTTGGTTAACCTCAGTCCTCGAAAGCCTCCACCGCGACGCGGTCACCGACCAGATAGGCGTCCGCCACCAGGCGCAGCGGCCGGACATCGACATGCGATGTCCGGGAAGCGAGCAGATCCGCGAACATCGCGTAAATACGCTGATATTCCTGCGACTCCTCGGCCAGGGCCGGCTTGCCGTCGACAGCCAGCTTGGCGCCGCCATCCGTCAGCTCCAACACCGTACCTTCGGTCGTCTCGGCCGTGATGTTCCAGCTCTGCGGGCCTTCCTGACGCCAGTCGAAAATGGCGGTGAGATCGGCACCCGCGACCGGGTCGGGGGTCGCGAAAGTCATCTCGGCACCGATCGGCGTCTGCCGGTTGGACGGCACTTCCAGTCGCGCGTGCGAGACAAACAGCGGCTCGGGCGCGATTTCGGTGACGATCGACAGCGCGTTGATGCCAGGATCAAACACGCCGAAGCCGCCCGGCTGCCAGATCCAGGCCTGGCCGGGATGCCAGCGGCGGACATCCTCGCGCCAATCGACGCGAAGGCGCGCCAAGCGCTTGCCGGTCAGCTGACGCTTTGCCTCGGTCACGGCCGGATTGAAGCGGGAATGCCAGGTCGTGAAGAAGACCTTTTCCTGATCCTCGGCGATGGTCGTGAGTTCCGCGATCTCACCCAAGGTCGCGGCCGGCGGCTTTTCGATCAGCACGTCGCGCCCGGCAAGCAGGGCCGCGCGCGTCGTCTCGAAACGCCCGGCGGGCGGGGTGCAGAGGGCGACCGCCGTCACATCCGGCATCGCCGCATACAGCTCTTCCTGGGTGCGGAAGCTGGGCAGGCCGTTCACGGTGGCCAGCCGGCCGCTGACGATGGCCGCGAGCTCGAAATTCTCGTTCCCCGTGATCGAGGGCACATGCTGATCGATCGCAATCTTGCCCAGACCGATGATGGCAATACGGGTTTTCATCTGTGACGTCTCCCTGAGCGGCGGCGCGGTTGGCGCGACGCCTTCGCGCCTAGAGCAATATCCGATCAGGTCGTTTCACCTGATCGGAAGATTTGCGTTCTTGAACAAAATTCTAAACCGGTCTGCCTTCAGGCCGGTTTAGAATAGTCCGATGATTTGGCCCTCGGCGTCCAGCCCGATCCGCTCGGCGGCAGGAACGCGCGGCAGGCCGGGCATGGTCATGATGGTTCCGGCCAGCACGACGACGAAACCGGCACCGGCCGCAAGCCGCACCTCCCGCACCGGCAAGCGGTGCCCCGTCGGCGCGCCCAGCAGCGTCGGATCGGCGCTGAAACTATATTGCGTCTTGGCGATGCAGATCGGCAGATGGCCGAAACCCGCCGCGGTGATGGCCGCCAGGCGCTTCGCGGCTGCCGGTGCCACATCAATCCCGGCCGCGCCGTAGATCTCGCGCGCGATGGTCTCGATCTTATCCGTCAGGCTGAGGTCATCGGCATAGATCGGCGCGAAATCCGCCTGACCTTCAGCGATGCGCGCATTGACGGCGCGGGCCAGTTCCAAAGCACCGGCAGCGCCATCGGCCCAATGCGTGCAGGGCACCAGCGTCACCCCCATCGGCGCCAGCAGGTCGGTCAGCGCCTGCTGCTCCTCCGGCGTATCGCTTGTGAAGGCGTTCAGCGCCACCACGACCGGCAGGCCGAATTTCCGCATATTCTCGATATGGCGCAGCAGATTGGCCGCACCCTTCAAGACGGCCGCGACATCGGGCGCGCCCAGCGCATCCTTCGCCACACCGCCATGCATCTTCAGCGCGCGGATCGTCGCCACAATGACGCTACAGGCCGGTTTCAGCCCGGCCTGCCGGCATTTGATGTCGAGGAATTTCTCGCCGCCGAGATCGGCACCGAAACCGGCCTCCGTCACCACGACATCGGCGAGGGTCAGGCCAAGCCGGGTCGCGATCACCGAATTGCAGCCATGGGCGATATTGGCGAAAGGCCCGCCATGGACCAGGGCCGGGGAGCCTTCCAGCGTCTGCACCAGATTGGGCGCCAGCGCATCACGCAGCAGGGCGGCCATGGCGCCGTCCGCCTTCAGGTCCCGCGCCGTCACGGCTGAACCGTCACGGCGTTCGGCCACGACGATGCGACCCAGCCGCGCCTGCAGATCATCCAGATCGCGCGCTAAGCAGAAGATCGCCATGACTTCGGAGGCGACGGTGATATCGAACCCGTCCTCACGCGGGGCGCCGTTGGACACGCCGCCCAGACCATTGACGATGGCGCGCAGCGCGCGGTCGTTCATGTCCATCACACGGCGCCAACGGATGCGGCGCGGGTCGATCTCCAGCGGATTGTCCCAGAACAGCGAATTATCGAGCATCGCCGCCAGCAGGTTGTGGGCCGAGGTGATGGCGTGGAAATCGCCCGTGAAATGAAGGTTGATCTGATCCATCGGCCCGACCTGGGCGCGGCCGCCGCCGGTCGCCCCACCCTTGATGCCGAAACAGGGCCCAAGGCTGGGCTCACGCAGGCAGATCATGGTCTTGGTGCCAAGCTGGTTCAGCGCATCGCCCAGCCCGATCGTCGTCGTGGTCTTGCCTTCGCCGGCCGGCGTCGGGCTGATGCCGCTGACCAGCACCAGCGCGCCTTCGGGCCGCCGAGAGGCTTCGGCCGCGAAGTCGAGCGAAACCTTGGCCTTCAACCGGCCATAGGGTTCCAGCGCGGTATCGGGAATGCCCGCCTTCGCCGCGATCTCGGCAATGGGGCGAAGAACCGCGGCCCGGGCAATGGCTTCGTCGTGACCCATGCTCATGCTATTTCTTTCTCATCCTCTTTAGCCTCGGCACGCCGTCAGGACCGAAAACCAAGCTCGTCCAATGTCTGGCCGATGGCCGTCACGGCCTGTTCTATATCGGTGCGGCCGATCGCGCCGATAGCGCCGATCCGCATGCTCGGCGCTTCGGTATTCCTGAAATTGCTGATCAGCACGCCGCGGCGCTTCAGCGCCTCGACGAAAAGTTTGAGGTCCCAGGCGTCGCTCTGTGGCGCCAGCACATTCATGATGATCGGCCCCTGCAAGGCGCGCGGCAGGCAAGGTTGCAGCCCAAGCGCCACCATCCCGTCATAAAGGGCTGCCATATTATCCTGATACCGGCGCAGCCGAACGGTCGGGCCGCCTTCCGCATCCAGCCGGTCCAGCGCGGTGTGCAGCGCCGCCATCGGCTGGATCGGTGGCGTGAACCTTGCCGCCCCCGGGCCGTTTTCCAGCCCATTCTGGTAAAGATCGGCAAGATCGAAGGACCAGCTATCGGCATGACCCCGGCGTTCCAGCAGGCGCGCGATGGGCGAGACGCACAGGCTGAAACCCGGCAGGCTTTCCAGGCATTTATTGGCGGTGAAGACCATGGCGTCGATTTCGGGATGCGCCGCGACATCGATCGGCAGTGCGCCGAAGGCCGAGACCGCGTCCAGGATCATGCGGCGGCCGTGACGATGCACGACCGCGCCGACCGCCCTTGGGTCATGGATGATGCCGGTGCTGGTCTCGCTATAGATCATGCCCAGATGGGTGATCGTCGGATCGGCCGCCAAAGCCGCATCGACCGCAGCCGGGTCCAGCGGCTGGTCGAGTGCGACCGGCAGTTCGACGACACGACGAGCGGCGGCACGGGCCAGCCGCATCATGCGCTGGGCGTATTGGCCGGAAGCCGGGATCAGAATGCCGCCACCGGCGCCCTGACCCTGGTCTTTCTCTGGCGGCACGAAGGTCCGCACCGCCGCTTCGATGATGAAATGGCCCGAACCAGGCAAGGGCATGGCGACATGCACATCCACCACCCCGCCGGCCATAATGCGCAGCCGGGTCAACAGATCGCCGATCTCCTCTCGCACCGCCTGGTCCCAGGGGGCAATATCGCGATCGGCCGCAGCACGGACATCGGGGTGGGTCATGACAGGACCGGGAATTAGCAGCAACATCAGGCAAACTCTCTCAGGCGCTCTGCCTCTGGGCTTGGCATGATGCGCGGCCCAAATCCACCCCACGGATGCCATCGCAGGCGCGCAGAATTGCTGTTAAGGAGATTGGCATGACGATGCCCTTTACGCTTCCTCCCTGGCTGCCTTGGTGGGTGCCGATCCTGGTCCTGGTTCCGGCGATCCTGTACGGCCTGGTCTTTCTGCTGATGCCCTTCAGCGTGCTCGGCCTGAAGGGCCGGTTGGACGTGATCGAGGCAAGGCTGGACGAGGTGCAGCATGAGATCCGCACCTTGTCGCTGCGCCTGGGTGAGCCCGCCCGCCACTACCGTCCGGACGAAGACGCCTATGACACCAGTCCTTTGCCGGCCCCGCCCGCACAGACGCCGCGCAGCCGTCCGCCGGTGCCGCCTGCCCATGACCCCTATCGCTATGATGACGAGCCCGAGCCACGCGCGGACCAGCGTCAGCGCCCCGTGCGGGCCGAGCGGTATGAACCCCGGCCGGCCACACGGTCAGAGCCGCGTTTCGACCGCTGACATTGATCGCCCCGCCCAAACCGCCCCGCCTCATCGCAAGCCAGCCAGGAGTACGGTCGTAAATGCGCATCAGTGCGATCCAGATGAACCCGGGTGCGGATAAGGCGCAGAACCTCGCGCAGGCGCGGGAATTGATCCAGGGCGCATTGGCTGACGGTCGTCCGCGCATCGTCGCCTTGCCTGAAATGTGGACCTGCCTCGGCGGCGACCGGGCCAAGAAATTCGCCGCCGCCGAGACCTTGCCCCCCGAAGGATCGAACGCGGCCGGCGGGGAGGCTTACGAATGTCTGCGCGAAGTCGCGCGCGCCAATAAGATCCATGTCCATGGCGGGTCCATCGCCGAGCTGGCGGGCGATCTGCTTTATAATACGACCGTCGTCTTCGATCCCAACGGGGTCGAAATCGCCCGCTACCGCAAGATTCACCTCTTTGACATCGTGACGCCGGACGGCATGGGCTACCGCGAAAGCGCCACCTTCAAGGGCGGCGACCGCGTCGTCACCTTCAAGGCCCATGGCACGACCTGCGGTCTGGCGATCTGTTACGATATCCGCTTCCCTGAGCTTTTCCTGAAGCTGCGCCAGGCCGGCGCCGAAATCATTTTCCTGCCGGCCGCCTTCACGGTCCCGACCGGCCGCGATCATTGGGAGGTTCTTCTGCAGGCTCGCGCCATCGAGACGCAAAGCTGGATCGTCGCCCCCGCCTGCTGGGGCCGTCATCTGGACGGCAGCGGCGAGCCGCGCATGACCTTCGGCCGCACGCTGATCGCCGACCCCTGGGGGCTTGTCACCGCCCGCGTGCCGGACGGCACCGGCTGGATCACCAGCCGCGCGGACGCGACCGTCACCGAACGCATCCGCCGCGATATGCCCGTGCTCGCGCATCGGAAATTTGTATGAGCGTGAGCCATACGCTCAACCGGTCGGGCGCGCCCCTGACGCCCGAGCCATTACTGCGGACCGCCAGCCTGACCCGTATCGCCTTCGTCGCCTCCTCCGCGTCGCAAGCGCAGGAGCGGCTGGAGAAGCTGACATTCCTTTACGGCAATGTGCCGGTTCTGGAATCGCAGGTCGTGGTCGCACTCGGCGGCGACGGTTTCATGCTGGAGACGCTGCATAGCGTGCTCGGCCGCTCCATCCCGGTCTACGGCATGAATTGCGGCTCGGTCGGCTTCCTCATGAACGGCTATGTCGACGAAGCTTTGCCCGAGCGCCTGGGCATGGCGCAGGGCGCCGTTCTGCACCCGTTGCGCATGCATACCGTGACACAGACCGGCGCGGTCGAGGAAGCGCTCGCCCTCAATGAAGTCAGCCTGCTGCGCCAATTGCGGCAGACGGCAAAGCTGCGCATCTCCGTCGATGGCCGCGTGCGCATGCCCGAGCTGGTCTGCGACGGCATCCTGATTTCGACGCCCGCCGGCTCCACGGCCTATAATCTTTCGGCGCATGGCCCGATCATCCCGCTCTCGGCCAATCTTCTGCCGCTGACGCCGATCAGCGCCTTCCGCCCGCGCCGCTGGCATGGGGCGCTGCTGCCCAGCTCGGCCGATGTCCTGTTCGAGGTCCTGGAAGTCGACAAGCGTCCGGTCGCCGCCGTCGCCGATTCCTTCGAAGTCCGCCACGTCATCTCCGTCGCCGTCACCGAGGAACGCTCGATGTCCGTGACGGTCCTTTTCGACCCTGACCAGGGCCTGTCCGAGCGTATTCTGACGGAACAATTCACGGCATGAACGACGCCCCCGATAACCGGAATGCCTTTGACGAAAAGTCTGGCGCCGAACAGGCGCTGCATGCGCTGATCGAGACCATGGCGCGCCTGCGCGATCCCGTGGGCGGCTGCGCCTGGGACCTGAAACAGAGTTTCGCCTCTCTGGCGCCGTACGCGGTGGAAGAGGCTTACGAGGTCGCGGAAGCGGCCGAGGCCGGCGATATGACCGGATTGCGTGAAGAATTGGGCGATCTGCTGCTGCAGGTCGTCTTTCATGCCCAGCTCGCGCGCGAACAGGGCATTTTCTCCTTCGCCGAGGTGGCAGCGGGCATCAACGAGAAGCTGATCCGCCGCCATCCGCATATTTTTGGCGACGCAGCCGAGCGAGATGCGCGCGCCCAGACCGTCGCCTGGGAAGCGCAGAAGGCCGAGGAGCGTGCGGCGAAAGCGAAGCAGACAGCCGCCGTCAGCGCGTTGGACGGGGTCGCGACCACCCTGCCCGCCCTGACCCGCGCGCAAAAACTTTCGGCCCGCGCCGCCCGCGTCGGCTTCGACTGGCCGAAACTCGATGATCTCTTCGATAAGCTGGAGGAGGAGGTCGCGGAACTGAAGGCCGAGATCCCGACCGGGCAGACCGACCGGATTGCGGATGAGATGGGCGACCTGATGTTCGTCATGGCCAATCTTTGCCGCAAGCTGCATCTCGACAGCGAGACGGTGTTGAGAGCGGCTAACGCAAAATTTACACGTCGTTTCCAGGGCGTCGAAGCGCGCCTGGCAGCCGCGGGCCGCACGCCGAACGAGGCGGGGCTTGAGGAAATGGAAAACCTGTGGCTTGCCGTGAAGGCCGCCGAGACGGGTCGGTAGGGGCGCGGTTCCCCACCACTCATGGTAAAGGGCAGCATGGTCGACACGCCCGAAGATAAGCCCTACCGCACCTCCCGCCCCATTCCGCGCCGCCGCCCATGGCGGCGAATCCTGCTGGGCGGGATCGCCGTCATCATCGTGGTTCCCGTCGTCGCTGTCGTGGCAGCGGTCCTGACCTTCAACCCGAATGCCTACAAGGATCAGATCACCGCCGCCGCCTCTCAGGCGACCGGACGGCAGGTCACGATCGCCGGGCCGATCGCGGTCAAGCTTTCGTTGATCCCGACACTGACGGCGCAAGACGTTCGTATCGCCAATATTGCGGGCGGCGCGGCCCCGCTGATGGCGCGCATCAGCAGTATCGAGACGCGCATCGCGCTGCTGCCGCTGCTGCACCACCAGATCGACATCGAAGCACTGGTGCTGCGCCACCCGACCATCCTGCTGGAAAAGACGGCGGACGGCCGGGTGAACTGGCTGTTCCAACCAACCAGCAACGCTGCCGCACCGGCGGCCGTTCCGGCCCCGCCGGTCACGGTCGATACCGGCCATGGCCCCTGGCAGGTGGCGGTTCATTCGCTCGACATCACGGACGGCACGGTCGATTGGCGGGATGAACAGGCTGGCCGCACCGCGACGGTGCAGCTGCCCAAAGCCAGTCTCTCGGCCCAGGGCGACGCGACGACCCAGCCGGAAGACCAGCCGCTGGCGATCGACGCCGATCTGCTCTGGCAGAAACAGCCGATCCATCTCACTGCCAAAACCGGCCCGATTGCGCATCTGACCAATACAGCCGATCAGTCCAGCTGGCCGGTGCAACTCACGCTGACCGCTGCCGGCGCGACGCTCTCGGCCCAGGGCGGCATCACCGACCCGCGCCAGGCACGCGGTTACGATCTCACGCTACAGGCGCAGATCCCGGCGCTGGATGCGATCACCCCGCTGCTGCCGCAGGGCATTCTGCCGGCGGGGCAAAGCCTGCCGCCGCTGCACGGCGTCGCCTTCGGGGCGCATCTGACGGATGCCAGCCAGGGCAAGCCGCAACTCAGCAATCTCAGCCTGCAGGCACAGGCCTCCGATCTGTCCGGCATCGCGCCGGGCCTGAAACTCGATAGCCTGTCCCTGGTGACAGCGGCGCCGGATCAACCGGTCTCGGTCAATATTCTGGGCGACCGCCAGGGCCTGGCTTTCACCCTGTCGGGCTCAATCGGGCCGCTGCCCTTGCCGGGCGCGCCAGCCGCCCCGCTGCCGGTCGATCTGACGCTGAATGCCGCGCAGAGCAATCTGCACGCCCAGGGCAGCATTCAGGACCCCTGGAGCCTGCGGGGGCTCAATCTCGCCCTCTCCGCCCAGATCGCCAATCTCGCCTTTCTGTCGCCGCTGGCCGGCGCGCCGCTCCCCGCCTTCACGACGCTGAACGGCACCGCGACGCTGACGGATGCGGCGGCCAGCGGCCTTGCCCAGGGTCTGGCGCTATCCGCCCTGAACCTGACCGCGCCGCAGGGCGATCTGGAAGGCGCCCTCAGCATCGCCTTCGCGCCCCGCCTCGCAATCGGCGCCAATCTGCGCTCCGCCAAGCTCGATCTGGATCAGGTGCTGACCGCGACCGCCACGACGCCTGCGGCCCCGGCGGCGGCGCCCGCACCACAACCGGCCGCGCCGGCTCCCGCCACAGCCGCGGGCCCACGGAAACTGATCCCGGATATCGCTTTGCCGATCGCGGCACTGAAGAGCTTCGACGGCTCGGCCGATCTCGCCTTCGCCGATCTGCATTTCGGCGGCGCCGACTATCGCGCGCTCGTCGCCAAAGCCTCGCTGTCGGGCGGCGTCCTCTCCCTAGCGCCCTCCTCCGTCGTCGTGCCCGGCGGCCAGCTGCTGGCAGCCGGCACCATCGACACGCGCGGCGCGGTGCCGACAGAGAGCTTCGCCATGCAGGCGCAGAACCTCGCCATCGCGCCGCTGCTGAAGGCCCTGCAGATCCCTGTGGCAGCCAACGGCCTCGTCCAGGTCTTTGCGAACCTTACCGCCAGCGGCGCCACCACCCGGCAGATCGCCGCCAGCGTGAACGGCAATTTCGGCCTCGCTTCGGTGGACGGCGTGATCGACGCGCATGCGCTCGGCAGTCTGATCGCACCCGCGATTCGCGCCGGCGGTGTCGTGCCGGCCGAACTGCTGAACGCCGCCGGCCAGGTGCCGATGCGCTGCCTGGCGATCCGCCTGAATGCGACGAACGGCAATGCGGCGGTCGCAGCCCTGCTGCTCGATACGCCCCGGCTCCTGGTGCAAGGCACAGGCTCGCTCAATTTCGGACTGGAAACGCTGAACCTCGCCCTGACGCCGGAGCTTTATCTGGGCGAGATGGCGGTCACGGTGCCGCTGGATATGGGCGGAACCTTCGCTGATCCGCATGCGGGCAAGGTCGGCAAGGTCGTCATCAGCCAGCAACCGGGACAAAGCGGCGGCAGCGGGCTCAACGGCCTGGTGCAATCGCTCATTGGCGGCGGCAAGCACGCGGCCCCTGCCGTCTCCCCCGCCTGCACGCCCGCGCTGACCCTGGCCCGCAACGGCCAGCCTGGTCCGGCGCCCAGCGGCAGCTCGGATTCCGGGATCCTCCAAAAGCCGATGAATCTCTTCCAACAATTGCTCCACGGCCAGTAGAAGGCGCATTCCTGAACCTGAACAGCTGGCCTGCACCATGAAACGCTTCTGGACTGAGACCTCTATCGCGGCGGAACCCGCCGGCTTCACCCTGCTGCTGGACGGCAAACCCATGCGCCTGCCGGGCGGGGAGATGCTGTTGATCGACCGCCGCGCCTTGGCCGAGGCCATCGCGGCGGAATGGCAGGCAACCGTGGTCGGTCTGGAGGTGCAACCGCAGGACCTGCCGCTGACGCAGCTGGCGGCGACCGCCACCTTGCGAATAGCCACGAACCCCGCCGATACCGCGACCGCCATCGCCGCCTATGGTCAGAGCGATCTGCTCTGCTACCGCGTGGCGGAGCCTGAGATGCTCGCCCAGCGCCAAAAGGCCGAATGGCAGCCTTGGCTGGACTGGGCGGCGCAACGTTACGACGCCCCTCTCACCACCACCACAAGCCTCGGCTTCGTGGCGCAGAATCCGCAAAGCCTGGCGGCCTTGGCCCAGGCCGTCTCGCGCCATGATGCGCATGGCCTGGCGGTGCTGGGCGTCATCGTGCCGGTCCTGGGCAGCCTGGTTCTTGGCCTGGCCATGGTCGACGGCAAGCTCGCCGCCGCGGAAGCCTATCGCCTCTCCACATTGGACGAGTTGTTTCAGGAGGAGCGCTGGGGGCAGGATGACGAAGCTGCCGACCGCCGGGCGTTCGCCGCACGGGACGTCATAGCCGCCGGCCGCTACTTCCAACTCTCGCGGAGGGATGCGTGAGCAGCAAGCGACTGATGATTTCCGGCAGAGTGCATGGGGTTGGCTATCGCGCCTGGATGGCCGAGCAGGCGAATACGCTCGGCATCGACGGATGGGTCCGCAATCGGGCGGACGGATCTGTCGAGGCGCTGATCAGCGGAACGGCGGATGCGGTCGAGGAATTGGCACGGGCCTGCCGGCGCGGGCCGCGCTTCGCCCAGGTGGAAGCGATCGAGGAAGAGATCGCGCCCCCACCGGACGAACCCGGATTTCTTATCCTTCCCAGCCTGAGAGGCTAACGCTCGCCTCAGGCTTCCGGTGCGGCGACAGCGATCGGGATTTCCCGCGCTTCCATGGCCGGACGGCCGTCATCGGATTCGTCCCGGCCTTGGCCGCCCTCGAATTCTTCGCCCACCGAACCGTCATCATTGCTGTTGCGGCGGTTCTGATTGTTCTGGTGCGCCGGCTGCTGCTGATGCTGCGCTGCCGCCTGGTTCATGGCGCTGACGATGCGGAAGTAATGCTCGGCGTGCTGGAAATAGCCCTCGCCCATCACCCGGTCACCCGCGCTGGTCGCATCCCGGCCGAGCTGGAGATACTTCTCGAACAGCTGCTGCGCCGTGCCACGAATGCGAAGATCGGGGCCGTTGCTGTCGAAGACATGGTTACGATTCAGCGGAATGCTGTTGGAGCCGCCGGAGCTAGGGTGACGTGTCCCGCCACCGCCATTACCACCACCTCCGCCACCATTGGGACCGTTCCCACGATGGCCGCGACCACGCATACGTTTGATGTTCATTACTAGGACAAGTCGCTTTCCTGTTAGCAGGCTGGCCAAGCTCGTGAAACTCACGAGGGTCTATCGGCAGCCAGTCGCACGCTTCGGACTTTGGGGTTCCACGGCTTGGCTTCGGGATAAGCCCCGAGCGACAGCACCGGAGAACGGTGCAGGTCAGGCGTCCAAGACACCCTCACCTTGCAGGCGGCACGCTAGCCCGCGCGAAACGGGAAGCCAACCGTTTTTTTATAGATGGGATACAGCCAAGACTCGCTCCTGCCCGGCAAGATCGCGCCGCAGGTCGAGAACCTTGAGAGAAACACTCTCGGCCAGCGCCGTCAGCGCTGGCCCCTGGCCGATCCCGAATTCGAACAGCGCCAGACCTCCCGGCATCAGACGCTGCGGCAGGTCGCGGAACAGCAGGCGATAAGGGTCCAGCCCGTCCGCGCCGCCGTCCAGTGCCAGATGCGGCTCGAATTTTTCGACCTCCGGCATCAATCCGGGGATATCGCCATGCGGGATATAGGGCGGATTGGACAGGATAAGGTCAAAACGGCCGTTCAGCGCATCCGTCCAGCGGCCGACCATGATGGTGGCACGCCCGGCCAGACCCAGCCGCGCGGCATTCGTCTGTGCCACGTCCGCGGCCCGCGGCGACAGGTCGACCCCCAACCCCCAGGCGTCCGGGAATTCCGACAGCGCCGCCAGCAGCAGGCAACCCGTGCCGGTGCCGAGATCGAGAATGCGCGCCGGCGGCCGGTCCCGCCGGTAGTCCAGCGCCGTCTCGATCACAGTTTCCGAATCCGGGCGCGGGATCAGCGTATCGGCGGTCACGAGAAAATCGAGGCTCCAGAATTCCCGATGCCCGATGATCGTGGCCGCCGGTTCGCGCCCTGCGCGGCGGTCGATCATGGACTGGAAGGCTGCACCTTCCTCAGAGGTCAGCTCGCCGCCGCGACGGCGCAGCAACCCTGTCTGGTCGGCGCTGATCGCATGCATCAGCAGGATGCGGGCCTCACGGTTCGGCCCCTCGATCCCGGCCTCCGCCAGCCGGCCCGTCGCTGCGCGCAAGCTGGCGTCGAGATCGATCATTATGCGGCGGAGGCGAAGCTCGCCAGACGCGCCGCCTGATCCTCGGCCGCGAGGGCGGAAATCACCTCATCCATCTCACCCATCATCACCCGGTCGATCTTGTACAGGGTGAGATTGATGCGATGATCCGTCACCCGCCCTTGCGGGAAGTTATAGGTGCGAATGCGCTCGCTACGGTCGCCGGTGCCGACCTGGGACTTGCGATCGGCCGCGCGCGTCGCGTGCAGGCTTGCGCGCTCACGCTCATACATGCGCGCGCGCAGGATCTTCATCGCCTTGGCGCGGTTCTTGTGCTGGCTTTTCTCTTCCTGCATCGCGACGACGATACCGGTCGGGATATGCGTGATGCGGACCGCACTTTCCGTCTTATTCACATGCTGACCGCCCGCGCCCGAGGCGCGATAGACGTCGATGCGCAGATCCGTCTCGTTGATCTCGACATCGACCTCCTCCGCTTCCGGCAGCACCGCGACGGTGACGGTGGAGGTATGGATGCGGCCCTGGTTTTCGGTTTCCGGCACGCGCTGCACGCGATGCACGCCCGATTCGAACTTCAATCGCGCGAAGACATTGCGGCCGGTGATGCTGGCAATGCCTTCCTTAAGGCCGCCAAGCTCGGTCTCGCCATATTCCATCACCTCGAAGCGCCAGCCCTGGGCTTCGGCATAGCGCTGATACATGCCGAAAAGCTGGGAGGCGAAAAGCCCGGCCTCATCGCCGCCGGCCGCCGGCCGCACTTCCAGGATCGCCGAACGCTCGTCCGCCTCATCCTTCGGCAGCAGTGCGAGCTGAATCTCGTGTTCCAGCGCCGGAATGCGCGTCTTCAGCGCATAGGCCTCAGCCTCGGCCAGTTCCTTCATTTCCGGATCGGCCAGAAGCGCGGTCGCTTCGCTGAGATTCTGCTCGGTCGCGCGGAGTTCGGAGATCAGGCCGACGACCTGATCAAGCTCGGACAATTCGCGGGAGGCGCGGACGAATGCCGTCCCCGTCACGCCGGAGGCCAGAAGATCCCGCAACTCCTCCGATCTTGCCAGAATATCGTCGAACTTGGACTCAAGACTCACGCGGGTGTTCCTGCCGGCAAGGCGCGAACGGCCTCCAACAGCGCGTCGAGGGAGACTTCGCTTTGCGTGCCGGAGACAAGATCCTTGAGCTGCGCCACGCCGCGCGCCGCTTCCTCGGACCCCAGAATGATGGCCGCACGGGCGCCGGCCTTGTTCGCGCGTTCCATGCGGCGGCGCAGATTGCCCTTATAGCCGATATCGGCGCGGATACCGCCCTGGCGCAGCTGCTGAACGATGCCGAAGGCCGCCGCCTCGGCGTCATCGCCCGCCGGGATCACGGCAATCGGGGCTGCCTCGCCCTGCGGTTCCGCAATAAGCATGGCCAGACGCTCGATACCGGCGGCCCAGCCGACAGCCGGGGTTTCCGGCCCGCCCATCTGGCGGACAAGACCGTCATAGCGGCCGCCGCCCATCACCGTGCCCTGCGCACCCAGTTGCGTCGTCACGAATTCAAAGGCGGTGTGGTTGTAGTAGTCCAAACCCCGCACGATGCGCGGATTCTCGACGAAGGGGATACCCAGCGCGGTCAGGGAATTGCGCACGGAATCGTAGAAGCCGGCCGCGAGCGGCGTCAGATGCGCGGCGATCGTCGGCGCATCGGCGACGATTTTGCGGTCGCCCTCGTCCTTGCTGTCCAGGATGCGCAGCGGGTTACGCTCCAACCGCGCCTTGCTGTCCTCGGACAGCGATGTCGCATAGCGGGTGAAATAAGCGACCAAAGCCGCGCGATAGGCCGTCCGGCTGTCGGTATCGCCCAGCGTATTGATCTCAAGCGTCACGCTCTCGGCGATGCCGAGGGCGGTCAAAATCTGCCAGCCGCAGGCAATGACTTCCGCATCCGCCAAAGGCTCGGCCGGGCCGATCAGCTCGATGCCGATCTGGTGGAACTGCCGGTAGCGGCCCTTTTGCGGCCGCTCGTAGCGGAACATCGGTCCCGCATAGAAGACCTTCAGCGGCAGCGACTGCGTCAGACCGTTGCTGACCAGCGCGCGGCAGACGGCGGCCGTGCCCTCCGGGCGCAACGTCACGCTGTCACCACCGCGATCGGTGAAGGTGTACATCTCCTTGGTCACGACGTCCGAGGTCTCCCCCAGCGTGCGAGAGAAGACGCCGGTATCCTCGAAGATCGGCGTCTGCCATTCCTCGAACCCGTAAAGGCCCGATACATGGCGCGCCGTATCGGTCACATGGCGATAGCGGCGCTGATCGTCGCCGATGAGATCACGGGTACCGCGGACAGGCTGAAGGCTGGACACGAATGATGGTGCCTTGGCTGACTATTCTTGTTTCTTTGTAGCAAACGAAAACCCGCTCCCCTATGCGGGAAGCGGGTAGCAGGCGCGAGCCGCTTATGCCGCGTCTATTCCGCCGCTTCGGCCGGCGCAGCGCCCGCCGGCGCGGCCTCGGCCAGGGCCTTGGCTTCGGCGTGGCGGATAGCCTCGGCGCGCTGTTCCACCAGATCGACGACATGGTCGATCATGGATTCCTTCTCGATCGTATGGTCCTGGCGGCCGGCGCTATAGACCATGTGACGGCCGGCGCCGCCGCCGGTGATACCCAGATCGGTCATCAACGCCTCGCCCGGCCCGTTGACCACGCAGCCGATGATCGACAGCGTCAGCGGCGTCTCGATATGTTCCAGCCGCTCTTCCAGCGCCTGCACCGTGCGGATGACATCAAAGCCCTGCCGCGCACAGGACGGGCAGGAAATGATGCGCACCCCGCGATGACGCAGGCCGAGGGATTTCAGAATCTCCCAGGCGACCCGCACCTCTTCCTCAGGCTCGGCCGAGAGCGAGACGCGCATGGTGTCGCCGATACCGGCCCAAAGCAGGGAACCGAGGCCGATCGAGGATTTCACCGTGCCGGTGCGCAATCCGCCCGCTTCGGTGACGCCGATATGCAGCGGATGGTCGCAGACCTCCGCCAGCTGCTGATAGGCCGCAACCGCCAGAAAGACGTCCGACGCCTTCACGCTGATCTTGAACTCGTGAAAATCATGGTCCTGCAGGATCTTGGCGTGTTCCAGCGCGCTTTCCACCAGCGCGTCCGGGTTGGGCTCGCCGTATTTCTCAAGCAGGTGCTTCTCCAGGCTGCCGGCATTGACGCCGATGCGGATGGAGCAGCCATGGTCGCGCGCGGCCTTGACCACTTCACGCACGCGTTCGGCGCTGCCGATATTGCCCGGATTGATGCGCAGACAGGCAGCCCCTGCCTCGGCCGCTTCGATCGCGCGGCGGTAATGGAAATGGATATCGGCGACGATCGGCACATTGGCCTGGCGCACGATCTCCTTCAGCGCCTTGGTGCTCTCCTGATCGGGGCAGGAGACCCGGACGATATCGACGCCGGCCTTCTCGGCCAAGCGGATCTGCGCGACGGTGCCGTCCACATCGGTCGTCAGCGTATTGGTCATGGTCTGGGTGCTGATCGGGGCGTCACCGCCGACTTTCACGGAGCCGACGCTGATCTGACGCGACTTCCGCCGGATAATCTGCTGATACGCGCGATAGTTCATCACTTGCTCCTGTTCCTGGCACGGTTCGGCCAGGACTCGAACGCCGTCATTGTGCCGTGGGTGCGGGCGCCGCTGCCGGGACGGCCGGCGGGACAACGCCGGATGACTGCCCGCTTGCCGCCTTCAAACCATCGGCATCAAGCGGAATATTATGCAACACATGGCCCTTCAGCGGCCCGATGACATTGCCGGCCAGCATCACCTGCGTGCCGGCGGCATTGCCGGTCGTCAGCGTCAGCTGCGGCTGGTCAGGCACCTTGTAGCTGTCACCCGGGTGCATAACAGCCTGATAGACGACCTTGCCTTGGCTGTTCTTGATCTCGATCCAGGCATCGGCCGTCGCCTGGATGACCATGCCGGCATCGATCAAGCCCGGCGCCGCCGTCGCGGTGCCGGAAGCCGCACCATCCGTTGCCTGCACGGTGGGCGGCGTCACGGCGGCGACCGTCATATTCGTGCTCGGCGCCGGCAGAGTCGGCAAGGGCGGCGGCACGGCGGCGGCGGCCGATGACGGCGAGACATCCGGCTCCTGCGGCAAGGTGGACGCGACCAGCGGACCAGCGGCGGCCGGCAATGGCACGGGCGCCGTCGCTGCCGGGGGCGGTGTCACGCTCGCGATCTTGGGCGCCGGCGGCGGGGCCAGCGGCTCCAGATGCGCGGGCACCGCATCGACCGTTTCCGTCGTGCTGCTGCTACGCCCGGAATAATGATACCAGGCGACATAACCGCCGATGGCGATGATCGCGCCGACCAGAACGAGGGCGCCGGCCGGCATCCCGCGGGAGGGGACAGGCGCCGGGAAATCCAGCTCGGTCTTGCGGTTCACATCCTCACGCTCGGCGCGGAAGCGGCGGATCGCCTCATTGGGATCAAGCCCCAGCGCCGTCGCATAGGTACGGACAAAGCCGACCGCGTAAGCGGTGCCGGGCAGATTACGAATATCGCCTTGTTCGATGGCGCGGATAAACGCGGGCTTAAGGCGCAAGGCCTCGGCGACCGCGTCGATCTCCCATCCAAGACGTTCACGGGCCGCGCGGAGGTCACTCCCGATACGGGAAGCACTCTCCGGTCTGTCACCCTCCGGGTAGCTCCGATTCATATTCTCGGTATCTGTGCGCGTGTGAAGGGATGCCACTCTTCTAACGTTCCGTGCGGCTCGGTGTCGTAGTGGCGCAGTCACACGGGCTTGCGTGAAAGATCCACCACCCCGCCGGTTTCGGGAAAGGGGACAATGCCTCGTTTCACACGGCCCGTCGACTCGCTGCGGGTTAAATCTAGAATAACCTCTATGAGGTAGCCGAGGCTGGGCGCGGATAATATCCGCCCAGCCTCGGCCGATCACGATAGCGTTGGTTATTCGGCCGCGACGTCAGGGCTTTCCAGCTGCGTCACTTCACGACGCAGTGTGCGACCCTTGGTCTCGCCGGACGCCACCTGGCGCAGACGGTTCATGACGCTGCCGGTGCCCGCCGGGATAAGACGTCCAACGATGACGTTCTCCTTCAGGCCCTGCAGCTGATCCATCTTGCCTGCGGTCGCCGCTTCGGTCAGCACGCGCGTGGTCTCCTGGAAGGAGGCGGCGCTGATGAAGCTATGCGTCTGCAAGCTGGCCTTGGTGATGCCCTGAAGCACAGGCATGCCAACAGCCACACGCTCACCGGCATTCATGCGCTTGTCGTTCTCGATATCGAACTCGGTGCGATCGATCTGCTCGCCGATCAGGAAGGTGGTGTCACCCGGATCGGTGATCTCGACCTTCTGCAGCATCTGGCGAACGATCACCTCGATGTGCTTGTCGTTGATCTTCACGCCCTGCAGTCGATAGACGTCCTGGATTTCGTTGACGAGGTAATCCGACAGCGCCTCGACACCCAGCACGCGCAGGATGTCATGCGGCACGCGCGGACCGTCGACCAGCGGATCGCCCAGACGCACGAAGTCACCTTCCTGCACCGAGACGTGCTTGCCCTTCGGCACCAGATACTCGGTCTCTTCGCCGGTCTCGTCGTTCTTCACGATGATGCGGCGCTTCGCCTTGTAATCCTTGCCGAATTCCACGCGACCGTCGATCTCCGCGATGATCGCGTGATCCTTCGGACGACGCGCCTCGAACAGCTCGGCCACGCGCGGCAGACCGCCGGTGATGTCACGCGTCTTGCTGCCTTCGCGCGGGATACGCGCCACCACGTCACCGGCCGCGACCGTCGCGCCATTCTCGATCGACAGGATCGAGTCCGGCGAGAGGAAGTAGCGCGCTTCCGCACCGTTCGGCAGCTTCACCACATCGCCCTTGGTGTCCTTCAGCAGAAGGCGGGGACGCAGATCGACGGCCTTCGTGGCCTGCTTGTAATCGACGATGACCTTGGAGGTGAGGCCCGTCACTTCGTCCATCCGCTCGACGAGGGTGACACCCTCCATCACATCGGCGAACTCGATGATACCCGCACGTTCGGTGATGATCGGCAGGGTGTAGGGGTCCCATTCGGCCAGCTTCTGCGTGCGTGCGACCGTCTGGTTGTCGTCGGTCAGCAGGCGCGCACCGTAAGGCACGCGGAAACGCGCACGCTCGCGGCCATTGCCGTCGGTCAGCACGATTTCGCAGTTACGGCTCATGACGACGGGAACGCCGGAGGAGTTCACAACCACGTTGCGGTTGCGGATCACGACGGTGCCGTCATGGCTCGCTTCAACGCTCGACTGCTCGGCACCACGCTGCGCCGCGCCACCGATATGGAAGGTGCGCATCGTCAGCTGCGTGCCAGGCTCACCGATGGACTGGGCGGCGATAACGCCGACAGCCTCACCGGCATTGACCGGCGTGCCACGGGCAAGGTCACGGCCATAGCAATGGCCGCAGCAGCCGATCGGCGCCTCGCAGGTCAGCACCGAGCGGATCTTCACCGCCTCGACACCGGCCTTCTCGATCATC
Source organism: Acidisoma cellulosilyticum (assembly GCF_020621385.1). Classification (GTDB taxonomy): domain Bacteria; phylum Pseudomonadota; class Alphaproteobacteria; order Acetobacterales; family Acetobacteraceae; genus Acidisoma; species Acidisoma cellulosilyticum. The sequence continues at coordinate 574,106 of NZ_JAESVA010000003.1, forward strand.
TCGGCCTCGACTTCCTCGATCAGAACATTGTTCTTGAGGAGAATCTTGCCCGAGGCCGGGTCGATGATGTCCTCGGCCGTGGTGCGGCCCAGGGTGCGCTCGGACAGCGAGGAGACAACCTCACCGCCATCCATCACGGCGCGGACCGTCAGGCCCTTCTCGGTACCGCAATCTTCCTGGAAGATGATGCTGTCCTGCGCCACGTCCACCAGACGACGGGTGAGATAGCCCGAGTTCGCGGTCTTCAGCGCCGTATCCGCGAGACCCTTACGGGCGCCGTGGGTGGAGTTGAAGTATTCGAGAACCGACAGGCCCTCCTTGAAGTTCGCGATGATCGGCTGCTCGATGATCTCGCCCGAGGGCTTCGCCATGAGGCCGCGCATACCGGCGAGCTGACGCATCTGGGCCGGCGACCCACGCGCGCCGGAATGGCTCATCATCCAGACCGAGTTCGTGGGCGTCCCGATCTCCTGCTTAGAGATCTCCTTCATCATCGCAGCCGCAACGGCGTCCGTGCAGCGCGACCAGGCGTCAACCACCTTGTTGTAGCGTTCGCCGGCGGTGATCAGACCGTCCTGATACTGCTGCTCGAACTCCTTCACTTCGCCCTGGGTCTTGCCGATCAGCTCGCCCTTCGAGGCTGGGATGATCAGGTCATCCTTGCCGAAGGACAGACCGGCCTTCGCCGCGTTGGAGAAGCCAAGGCCCATCATGCGATCTGCGAAGATCACGCATTCCTTCTGGCCGCAATGACGGTAGACGGCATCGATGACGTCCGAGACGTTCTTCTTCGTCAGCTGCTTGTTGAGCAGCGCGAAGGGCACGTTCGGATGCAGCGGCAGGATCTGGCCGAGCAGCATGCGGCCCGGCGAGGTGACGATCACCTTGCGGACGACCTGGCCGTCGGCTTCCATCACCTGCATGCGCGCACGGATCTTGTCGTGCATCTTGATGCGCTTGGCGGCCAGCGCGTGTTCCAGCTCGCCGATGGTGCCGAAAGCCGGCGTGTCCTTCTCGTCGGTCGCGCGGTATTCCGGCGTTTCCAGCGAGAGATAGTACAGGCCGAGGACGATGTCCTGGCTCGGCACGATGATCGGCTTGCCGTTCGCGGGGCTCAGGATGTTGTTGGTCGACATCATGAGCACGCGGGCCTCAAGCTGAGCCTCGATGCTGAGCGGCACATGGACCGCCATCTGATCGCCGTCGAAATCCGCGTTGAAGGCGGTGCAGACGAGCGGATGCAGCTGGATGGCCTTGCCTTCGATAAGCACGGGCTCGAAAGCCTGAATGCCCAGACGATGCAGCGTCGGCGCGCGGTTAAGCATGACGGGATGCTCGCGGATAACCTCTTCCAGGATATCCCAAACTTCCGGACGCTCTTTTTCCACCATCCGCTTCGCGGCCTTGATGGTGGTCGCGTGGCCATATTTCTCAAGCTTGGCGTAGATGAAGGGTTTGAACAGCTCCAGCGCCATCTTCTTCGGCAGGCCGCACTGGTGCAGCTTCAACTCGGGACCCACGACGATGACCGAACGACCGGAATAATCGACGCGCTTGCCGAGCAGGTTCTGACGGAACCGACCCTGCTTGCCCTTGAGCATATCGGAGAGCGACTTCAGCGGACGCTTGTTGGCGCCGGTGATGGCGCGACCGCGACGGCCGTTGTCGAACAGCGCATCGACCGATTCCTGCAGCATGCGCTTTTCGTTGCGGACGATGATGTCCGGCGCACGCAGCTCGATCAGACGCTTGAGGCGGTTGTTACGGTTGATGACGCGACGATACAGGTCGTTCAGGTCGGAGGTCGCGAAGCGGCCACCGTCCAGCGGCACCAGCGGGCGCAGTTCCGGCGGAATGACCGGCACCACGTCCAGGATCATCCAGCTCGGCTGCGAACCGGATTCGGCAAAAGCCTCGACCAGCTTCAGACGCTTCACCAGCTTCTTGCGCTTGGCCTCGCTCGTCGTCGCCTTCAGCTCCAGACGCATGCGCGTCTTCTCGGCGTCGAGATCGATATTCGCCAGGATGTGCTTGATCGCCTCGGCGCCGATGCCGGCGCGGAAACCGTCCTCGCCGAATTCATCCTGCTTCGAGAACAGCTGGTCCTCGGTCAGCAGCTGATGCAGCTTGAGGTCCGTCAGGCCCGGTTCCAGCACGATATAGTTCTCGAAATAGAGAACCTTTTCGAGGTCCTTCAGCGTCGTATCGACCATCAGGCCGATGCGCGACGGCAAGGACTTCAGGAACCAGATATGGGCGACGGGCGAGGCCAGTTCGATATGGCCCATGCGCTCACGCCGCACCTTCGCGAGGGTGACTTCAACGCCACACTTCTCGCAGATGATGCCGCGGAACTTCATGCGCTTGTACTTGCCGCAGAGGCACTCATAGTCCTTGATCGGCCCGAAGATACGGGCACAGAACAGCCCGTCCCGCTCCGGCTTGAAGGTGCGGTAGTTGATGGTCTCCGGCTTCTTGATCTCGCCGTAGGACCAGCTGCGCACCTGCTCGGGGGAGGCAATCTTGATCTGGATCTGGTCAAAGGTCATCGGCTGACCGGTTTGACCCAGGATTTTCATAAGCTCGTTCATGCGGGCTTCACCTTCAAACCCTTCCCCGCTCTGGCCAAGGCCGCGGCGGGGTCAGGGATTTATCGAACGCGTTGTATTCGTCTCAAACCGTCAGGCCGGAAGCGGGTTGCCCCGCTTCCGATTCAAACGGTCACGCCGGCTGATTGTCCAGGTCCACGTTCAGACCCAGGGACTTCAGCTCCTTCACCAGCACGTTGAAGCTTTCCGGAATGCCGGCCTCGAAGTTGTCCTGCTCGCGCACGATGGCTTCATAGACCTTGGTGCGGCCCGACACGTCATCGGACTTCACCGTCAGCATTTCCTGCAGCGTATAGGCGGCGCCGTAAGCCTCAAGCGCCCAGACTTCCATTTCACCGAAGCGCTGACCACCGAACTGCGCCTTACCGCCCAGCGGCTGCTGGGTCACAAGGCTGTACGGCCCGATCGAACGCGCATGGATCTTGTCATCGACCAAGTGATGCAGCTTCAGCATGTAGATATAGCCGACCGTCACCTTACGCTCGAAGGGCTCGCCGGTGCGGCCATCCGTCAGCGTCACCTGGCCGGAGGTGTTAAGACCGGCCTTGGTCAGCATGCCTTCGATATCGGCCATACGAGCGCCATCGAAGACCGGGGTCGCGATGGGGATGCCCTTTTTGAGGTTGGTGCCGAGTTCGATCAGCTCCGCCGAAGTCATGTTGGCGATGATGTCGCGATGGACCTTCTCGCCGTAGATGTCCTTCAGATAATCATGCAGTTCCAGCTGACCGGCGCCGGTGCGACGATATTCCTCGACCAGCTCGCCGACCTGCTTACCGAGCGCGGCACAGGCCCAGCCCAGATGGGTTTCCAGAATCTGACCGACATTCATACGCGACGGCACGCCGAGCGGGTTGAGCACGAGATCGACATGCGTGCCGTCTTCCAGGAACGGCATGTCCTCGATCGGCGTCACGCGCGACACCACACCCTTATTGCCATGGCGACCGGCCATCTTATCGCCCGGCTGCAGCTTGCGCTTCACCGCGACGAAGACCTTGACCATCTTCATGACGCCGGGCAGCAGCTCGTCACCGCGCTGCAGCTTGTCGACCTTGTTCTCGAAACGCTGCTGCAGACGAACGACGGAGGCATCGAACTCACGCTTGATGAGCTCGATCTCGGCCATCACCGCATCGTCCTGCACGCCCATGTGGCGCATCGTGCCACGCGGATGCTCGGCCAGGACTTCCTCGGTGATCTCGGTGCCGGCCTTGATGGCCTTGAAACCGCCCGAAGCCTTCTGGCCCAGAATCTGCTCCTTCAGGCGGTTCAGGAAGGACCGCTCCTGAATGGCCTTCTCGTCATCGCGATCCTTCGCCAGACGCTCGATCTCGGCGCGCTCGATCGCCATCGAACGCTCATCCTTGTCGACGCCACGACGGCTGAAGACGCGGACATCGACGATGGTGCCGGAAACGCCGGGCGGCAGACGCAGCGAGGTATCGCGAACGTCGGACGCCTTTTCGCCGAAGATGGCGCGCAGCAGCTTCTCTTCCGGCGTCATCGGGCTTTCGCCCTTCGGCGTCACCTTGCCGACGAGGATATCGCCCGGATGCACTTCGGCGCCGACATAGACGATGCCGGCTTCGTCGAGGTTGCGCAGCGCTTCTTCACCCACATTCGGAATGTCGCGGGTGATTTCTTCCTGGCCCAGCTTGGTGTCGCGGGCCATGACTTCGAATTCCTCGAGATGGATCGAGGTAAAGACGTCATCCCGCGCGATACGCTCGGAAATCAGGATGCTATCTTCGAAGTTATAGCCGTTCCACGGCATGAAGGCGCAAAGGACGTTGCGGCCGAGCGCCAATTCGCCCAGTTCCGTCGACGGGCCGTCGGCGATGATGTCGCCGGCCTGCACGCGGTCGCCCACGCGAACCAGCGGGCGCTGGTTGATGCAGGTCGACTGGTTGGAACGCATGAACTTGCGCAGACGGTAGATATCCACGCCGCCCGAGCCGGCTTCGCTGGAGGAGGCACGGACAACGATACGGGCACCGTCGATCTGGTCGATGACGCCGGCGCGGCGCGCGACGATGGTCGCACCCGAGTCGCGAGCGACGGCGGCTTCCATGCCGGTGCCGACCAGCGGCGCATCGGCGCGGATCAGCGGCACGGCCTGACGCTGCATGTTGGAACCCATGAGCGCGCGGTTCGCGTCATCGTTCTCAAGGAAGGGGATGAGCGCGGCGGCGACCGAGACCAGCTGACGCGGCGACACGTCGACGGCCGTCACCTGATCCGGCGGCACCAGGCGGAAATCGCCCTGATGACGGACGGAGACCAGCTCTTCCGAGAAGCGGTTGCCCTCCAAGGGCACATCGGCCTGGGCGACGATCAGCTTCTCTTCTTCCATGGCGGAAAGATACTTCCAGCCTTCCTTCACTTCGCCGTCCTCGACCAGGCGATACGGCGTCTCGATGAAGCCGTATTTATTCACCTTGGCGTAGGTGGCGAGGCTGTTGATCAGACCGATGTTCGGGCCTTCCGGCGTCTCAATCGGGCAGATACGGCCGTAATGGGTCGGATGCACGTCGCGGACTTCGAAGCCGGCGCGCTCACGGGTCAGACCGCCCGGCCCAAGCGCCGAGAGACGACGCTTATGCGTCACTTCCGACAGCGGGTTGGTCTGATCCATGAACTGGCTGAGCTGCGAGGAGCCGAAGAATTCACGCACGGCGGCGGCGGCCGGCTTCGCATTGATCAGGTCATGCGGCATGACGGTGTCGATATCGACCGAGCCCATGCGCTCGCGGATGGCCCGCTCCATGCGGAGCAGACCGACGCGATACTGGTTCTCCATCAACTCGCCGACCGAACGCACGCGGCGATTGCCGAGATTGTCGATGTCGTCGATCGAGCCACGGCCGTCCTTGAGTTCGCACAGGATCTGCACGGTGCGCAGGATATCCGCCTTGCGCAGCACACGGACCGTGTCCTCGGCCTGAACGTTCAGGCGCATATTCATCTTCACGCGGCCGACGGCCGAGAGATCGTAGCGATCCATGTCGAAGAACAGGCCACGGAACAGCGCTTCCGCCGTCTCGCTGGTCGGCGGCTCGCCGGGGCGCATGACGCGATAGATGTCGATCAGCGCGTCGTCGCGATTGGTGTTCTTGTCGACGGCCAGCGTATTGCGAATCCACGGACCCTTCGCCTGGTCGATGGCGAGCGTCGGCAACTCGGTGATGCCGGCCTCTTCCAACGCCGTCAGACGGGCTTCGGTCAGTTCCTCGCCGGCTTCGACGAAGATTTCACCGGTATTCTCATTGACGAGATCGATCGCCATGAAGCGGCCGATCATGTCGAGACGGGTCGAGAGGACGGTCTTGGTCTTCTCGGCGATGCGGCGCGTCAGGCGCGTCGTCATCTTCTCGTCGGGCTTGGCGACGATCTCGCCGGTCTCGGCATCGACCAGATTCTCGAACAGCTTCATGCCGCGGAAGGCTTCGGGCTCGAACGGACGGGCCCAGCCCTTCGACGTCTGGCTGTAGATGACCTGACCGTAGAAGGAGGACAGGATCTCCTCGGGACCCATGCCGCGGATCTCGCCGATATCGACGGACTCGCCCTTGGCCGCGCGGGCTTCGCGCAGCTTGCCCGTCTCCAGGCTGTCGAGCGCGTACAGCAACGTCGTCACCGGCAGCTTACGCTTGCGGTCGATGCGGACGTAGACGAGGTCCTTGCTGTCGAATTCGAAATCGAGCCAGGAACCGCGATAGGGGATGACGCGCGCGGTGAACAGGAACTTGCCGCTGGAATGCGTCTTGCCCTTGTCGTGATCGAAGAACACGCCCGGGGACCGGTGCATCTGGCTGACGATGACGCGCTCGGTGCCGTTGATCACGAAGGTACCGTTATCGGTCATGAGCGGCAGATCGCCCATATAGACCGGCTGTTCCTTGATGTCGCGGATCGAGCGGGCGCCGGTGTCCTCATCCACGTCCCAGACGATGAGACGGAGAACAACCTTAAGCGGCGCGGCAAAGGTCATGCCGCGCTGAATGCATTCCTCAACGTCATACTTCGGCTCTTCAAGCTCGTAGTAGACGAATTCAAGCCGACCGCGGCCGGCGAAATCATCGATCGGGAAGACGGACTTGAAGACTTCCTGCAGACCCGTCTGCGTCCGGCTGTCCGGCACGACGTTCATCTGAAGGAAAGCCTCGTAGCTGGCCCGCTGCACATCGATCAGGTTTGGCATCGGCGCCACTTCCGGGATGCGTCCGAAGCTCTTGCGAATGCGCTTCCGCCCAGTGAAGGATTGGTTCGAGCCACCTGAAATAGCGTTCATCGCTTGCCCTTAGCCCTCGATTGTACCACCGCGCCGAAACCATGCCGGCCGGTCTCAGTATGGTCAGCCGCCGCCCAGGCGAGGCCGACCCGTCCATCCCGCTTCCCCCCATCGGGCGGTGAAGCTCAGTCCCAAGTCCAAACCGGCCATCCGAAGATCGCCCGGACCTGTTCTACAGGTTTTGACGCGCACCCAGCGTCACAGGCACGACAACTCTACCCCGCAACCACGGAAAGGGTGGAGATCAAGCTGATCCCCACCCCGTTCGCGGCTCGTCAATCCCATCCCGGGCCCGGAAGCCCAGGATGGTCAAGATCACTTGATCTCGACAGAAGCGCCATTCTCCTCGAGGACCTTCTTGATCTTCTCGGCTTCGTCCTTGTTCACGCCTTCCTTGACCGGCTTCGGAGCGCCCTCAACGAGGTCCTTCGCTTCCTTCAGGCCGAGCCCGGTGATCGTGCGGACTTCCTTAATAACGTTGATCTTCTTCTCGCCAACCTTGGCGAGGATGACGGTGAATTCGGTCTGCTCTTCGACCGGGGCAGCGGCGGCGGCCGGAGCGGCAGCGGCGGCGGCAACGGGGGCAGCGGCGGAAACGCCCCACTTCTCTTCGAGAAGCTTCGAAAGCTCAGCGGCTTCCATAACGGTAAGGCTCGAAAGCTCTTCCACCAGACGGGAAAGGTCAGCCATTGTCAAAATCCTATTATAATAACTTTGATCGGTTCAATGCAAGCCGGGACCTTCCCGGCATCACATCCATGAAAGTCAGGCACAGCCAGAAATCAGGCCGCCTCGTCCTTCCTGGAATAGGCACCAAAGACCCGCGCGAGGTTGCCGGCCGGCGCCTGAACAACGGCTGCGATCCGTGTCGCCGGGGTATTGAGCATCCCCAGGAAACGCGCACGCAGTGTGTCGAGCGACGGAAGTTCGGCCAGGGCCTTAACGCCAGACGCATCAAGCGTCTGAGCGCCAAGGGACCCGCCGATAACGACGAACTTCTCGTTGGTCTTGGCGAACTCAACAGCCACCTTCGCCGCTGCCACAGGATCCTTCGACCACGCAAGCGCGGTCGGACCCTTCAGCATCGGCTTAATGCCGTCGAATTGGGTACCTTCCAGGGCGAGGCTGGCCAGACGGTTCTTAGCAACCTTGAAGCTCACCCCTTCGGCCCGCATCTTGCGACGCAGATCGGTCACATCGGCAACCGTCAACCCGTTATTACGGGTCACGACCACCATGGACGTCTCTGCGAACACAGACGCGAGCGAAGCAACGAACTCTTGCTTCTCCGTACGGTCCAAGTTCAACTCCGCCACCTTGGCGACGACAATTCTATCGCCGCCGGGTTTCCCATGGGCGAGAGAGGCGTTCACACACCCCAAACGCCCGGTTCGCCTGTCCTTTTAAAGCCGGAACCGCCAAAGTTCAGTCAGCGCACTCCGCAGAGTGGCGCCTCGTAATCGCTGGCTTCCCCGTCTTCCAACCGCCGGCCTGCTGGCCGTTTAAGCACCGACCCTTGTCGGCTCACGTCTGGTCTCGGACAGGTTCGGAGAGGTCCCCCTCTCCTAGCGCCCCACGGTCGAAACCGCAGGGCGAATTCGAAATGCTTACTGCGCGGCCGAGGCCAGCAGGGTCGAGACATCGACGCGGATGCCCGGGCCCTGAGACGAGCTCAGCGCGGCCTTCTGCAGATAGGTGCCCTTGGCACCCGTCGGCTTGGCCTTGGTCACCGCGTCGGTCAGCGCGCGGATATTCTCCACCAGCTTGTCCTCGTCGAAGCTCGCCTTGCCGATACCGGCATGGATGATACCGGCCTTTTCGGCGCGGAACTCAACCTGGCCAGCCTTGGCGGCGGAAACGGCGCCCTTCACGTCCATGGTGACGGTGCCGAGCTTGGGGTTCGGCATCAGGCCACGCGGACCAAGGATCTTACCGAGACGACCGACCAGGGCCATCATGTCCGGGGTCGCGATGCAGCGGTCGAACGCGATCTCGCCGGCCTGAACCTTTTCGGCCAGGTCTTCGGCGCCGACCACGTCGGCACCAGCGGCCAGCGCTTCCTCGGCCTTCGCGCCACGGGCGAAGACGCCGACGCGCAGCACCTTGCCGGTGCCGTTCGGCAGGCTGATCAGGCCACGGACCATCTGGTCGGCGTGACGCGGATCGATGCCGAGGTTCATCGAGAACTCAACCGTCTCGTCAAACTTGGCGCGGGCATTGCCCTTCACCAGCTTGATGGCTTCGGCGAGCGAATAGACCTTGTTGCGGTCGAAGGTGGCGTAGCCAGCCGCAAGGCGCTTGTTCTTGGCCATTGGATCAGCCCTCCACAACCGAGAGGCCCATGGAGCGGGCAGAGCCTGCCAGCATGCGCACGGCGCCATCAACATCGTTGGCGTTCATGTGGATCATCTTCTGAGCGGCGATTTCGCGCAGCTGGGTCATCGTTACCCGGCCGACGGTCGCGCCCTTGCCCACGGTCGGCGAACCCTTCTTGATGTTCGCAGCCTTCATCAGGAAGTAGGTGTTCGGCGGGGTCTTGGTGATGAACGTAAAGGTACGGTCTGCGAAGGCGGTGATGACCACCGGAACCGGCATGCCCGGCTCCATACCTTGCGTCAACGCATTGAATTCCTTGCAGAACTGCATGATGTTCAAGCCGCGCTGACCGAGGGCGGGGCCCACCGGCGGAGACGGATTGGCCTTACCGGCCGGGATCTGCAGCTTAACGTAGCCGACGATTTTTTTCGCCATAACCCTCGTTCCTGTTTAAACGCGAACAAGGACCGCGGTTCATCCGAGGGCGGTTTCCCGTCCTCTCCCGCGTTCCGATAGAGGGGGGCGACATAAAGGAAGGACCGGTCAGAGTCCAGCGATGTGACAGAATAGCGATTGCCGATCTGGTATGCTGACCCAGGTGCAGATCAGACCCGCGATGCGGCGGCCAGAGGGTCAGACGGAAGTCAGAGCGACTTCTCCGCGAATTCCTCGACCAGCGCGCGGATCTCAGCGGGTTCGGTCTGTTCCATCACTCGCCGCGCAAGCCTGGCGCAATCGGCGATCGAGACGCTGCGGACCACAAGCTTCACCTTCGGCACGGCACTCGCGTTCATGCTGAGCGCGCGCAGACCAAGGCCCAGCAACAGCGGTGTCAGCTTCGGATTGGCCGCCATCTCGCCGCAGACCGAAACCGGCTTGCGCAGGCGCAGGCTGGCCTCGACCGTGAATTGAACCAGCCGCAACAGCCCCGGATGCAAGGGGTCATAGAGCTTCGCGACTTCGATATCGCCACGATCGGCCGCCATCGCATACATCGTCAGGTCATTGGTGCCGATGGCGAAGAAATCGGCTTCCAGGGCCAAGGCATCGGCCGAAAGGGCTGCCGCCGGCGTCTCGATCATAATGCCGAGCGGCGGCATCCGCGCCGGCAATTCCTCCCCCCGGCGTTTCAGACGGCGGACGACCTTGTGCAGAATGTCCCGCGTGGCGCGAACCTCATCGATCGACGTCACCATCGGCAGCAGGATATTCACCGGCCCCCGCGCGCCCGCGCGCAGAATCGCCGCCAGCTGCGTCTCCAGAAGCTCCGGATTGCGCAGCAGCATGCGGATGCCGCGTAGGCCAAGGGCCGGGTTGATGCCGGAAATCTCGGTCGTGAAGCCGCTATTCTGCAGCGCCTCGATCTCTTTCTCGCCACCCCAGTCGAGCACGCGGATGGTGACGGGATCGCCCTCCATGGCCTCGACGGCCTGACCGTAAACCTCCGTCTGCTCATCCTCGTCGGGCAGCTCTGCCCGGTTCATGAACATGAATTCGCTGCGGAAAAGCCCGATACCCTCGACGCCGGCCTGGGCGATCAGCGGCAGTTCCAGCGGCACTTCCAGATTGGCGAGCAATTCCACAGCCTGCCCGTCCGTGGTTTCGGCAGCCAGACGGCGCAGCTGGGCCAGCTTCTGCCGTTCGCGCGCGAAATTGGCCGAAGACCGCTTGGCGGCGGCCATGGTAGCAGGGCCAGGATTGAGCGTGACGGTGCCGGCACCACCGTCCAGCACCAGCAGCGCGCCGCTGCGGATGACGTCGGTGACACCCTCGGCGCCCAGGATCGACGGAATGCCCAAGGCGCGCAACATGACGGCAGTATGGCCGTCCGTGCCGCCCTCCTCGGTCACGACACCCGCCAATCGGGCGGGGCTGAGCAATGCCGCGTCAGCCGGGCGCAGCGTATCGATGACGAGGATGGTGCCTTGCGCGAGCTTGGCGAAGCTCTGAAACGGCGTCTCGGTCAGGTTGCGGATCAGCCGCCGCCCGATTTCGCGGATTTCCTCGGCCCGCCGCTTCAGGCCGGCGCGGTCGCGGTCGGGCATGGCCAGAATGGTCGCCGCCAGATCCTCGACCTCGTCATGCACCGCGGTCTCGGCCGCTGACAGGCTTTCGATGCGCTTCCGCACGCCCCGCAGCAGGCGCGACGGCCCGATCATCTGCATATAAGCGTCAAGCAGCGGTTCCAGCTCGGCCGCGCCCTCGGCCGGCAGCATCGCGAGCTGGCTGCGGAGCTTCGTCAGCTGGCGGCGGGATTTTTTGATCGCGCCATCGAACCGGTCGAGTTCACCGTCGACGGCGTCCGCCTCGATCGCGACCGAGGTCAGAACCGGGCTCTGATCTTCAAAAAGATAGGCGGGGCCGACGGCAATGCCGGAGACGATGGGCAGGCCCGTGAACAGCCGCTCGGGCAAGACTTCCGTGTCGGTCCCGAGGTCTCTGGCCGCGCGCGGCCTGGGTGCCGCCTTTTGCTCAGTCTTCCTCATGGAAGCCGGCTTCGATCAGAGCGGCAACCGCGTCGAGCGCTTCCTTGGCGTCCCAGCCTTCGACCGTCACGGTCACCTTCGACCCGATGCCGGCGCCGAGCATCATCAAACCCATGATCGACCGCGCGGAAACCGTCTGGCCATCCTTGGCGAGGTTGATTTCCGCCCCGAACTGCTCGGCCAGCGTCACCAGCTTGGCCGCCGCACGCGCATGCAGCCCGCGCTTATTGACGATGAGAATGTGGCGGGACAGGGCCGAACCGCCCCCCATCGCGTCATCCGGGCTGAAACACGGACGCCGATTGATCACCCGCAGCTTCCGCGCACGCCCTGCAAGACCTGGGAGGCGCAGGCGATGTATTTGCGTCCGGCTTCCTGGGCACAGGTGACGGCGCTCTGCAGCGTCTGCTGACCGCGCACCTTCGCGAGCTTGACCAGCATCGGCAGATTGACGCCGGCGATCACCTCGACCTCTCGCGAATCCATGAGCGAGATCGCCAGATTGCTGGGCGTGCCGCCGAACATGTCGGTGAGCAAAACCACACCGTCCCCGGAATCGACACGGTCGATCGAGCGCTGAATGTCGCGCCGCCGATCCTCCATGTTGTCATCGGGACCGATGCACACCGTCTCCACCCCGCATTGGGGTCCAACGACATGCTCCATTGCCGACCGCAACTCTTCGGCGAGATGGCCGTGAGTAACGAGCACAAGACCGATCATAATGAGTTCAGTGGCCTCCCATGGCCAGACGAGGGTTCATGCAGCGACCGAACCCGTCATACCTTTTTCACGGTCAGACCGATCAAGCTCTCGATGCACAACCATCGCTTGCCAACCCGCTTCCCGTAACAACTTAGCCAATGTTTCGATCAGAAAAACGGAGCGATGACGTCCACCAGAACATCCGATCGCGACGGTGACATATTTCTTACCTTCCTGCACGAAACGCGGCAGCAAAAGCAAGACCATCGATCGGATGAGGTCCTGGAACGCAGCATAGTCCGGATCTTGCGCCACATATGCGCAAACTTCCGCATCCAATCCAGTGCGCGGCCTCAGCGTCTGATCGTAGTGTGGATTGCGCAGGAAGCGGGCGTCGAAGACAAGATCGGCCTCGGCCGGTAAACCGGCCCGATAAGCGAACGAAATCAAGGTCAGAGACAGGCCCTCGTCCTGGGACAGGCCGAAACGCTGGCCAATCCTCTGCCGCAATACTGGCAGCGGTAAAGTCGAGGTATCGAGGACAAGGTCGGCTGCGGCCTGCAAGGCGTCGATCAGCGCACGCTCGGCGGCGATCCCGTCCCGCACCTGGCCCTGCGGCGCCAGAGGATGGCGGCGCCGCGTCTCGGTATAACGGCGGAGGAGCACCGCATCATCCGCGGTCGCGAAAACCATTTCCGGCGTGATCTCGGTTTCGGCCTTGAAGCGCTCGATCGCGGCCAGCACGGCACTGGCCTCAAAACCGCGCGTGCGGGCGTCGAGACCGATGGCGAGCGCTCTGTCGGTTCGCGAAAGCAGTTCATCGAGCAGCGAGAAAGGCGGATTATCGACCGTCTCGTAACCCAGGTCTTCCAGCGTATGGAGGATGGAGGATTTGCCGGCGCCGGACAGGCCTGTCACCAAAACGATGCGTCGCTGCGGAGCCGGCGTCGTCACGCGAAGGCACCGGTAAAGGCGCCGGTCTGTTGCCTGGCGCGCCCGGTGACGGTGTCGAAGGCCAGGGTCAGCAGCTGGGCGGCATTGGCCGGGCGCGGGTCGATCGCGATCGCCGGCAGGTCCAGCACAGGGTCGCGTCGCGGTTCAGGCAAGCGCGGCGGCGTGCGATGCGCCAGCTGCGCAACCAGGACCGGACGGGCGCTTTCGACAAAAGGAAACCGCATGATGCCGAGGCCTCTGACCTCGATCAACCCCGCCAGAGTTTCGGGCGGCCTTGCCATGCCGTCCTCCCCGATCGCCACCTGATCATCCGCCACCAGATCGAACCCCCGGTCGAGCAAACGCAAAAGCAGGTCGGATTTGCCGGAACCGGGCTCGCCGGTCAGCACAATCCCCAACCCGTCTCGCGCGGCACAACTCGCATGCATCAGCATCGGGCGGACAATGCGGCAAGACCGAGGCGGGGGAAAGCGGCAATCGTAAAACACGCCACCGCACAAAGGTTATCCCAAGATAATCCCCAGGACTCCAAGACAGGGTCCGCAGGAGAGTGGGGACAATAAGAATCCAGATATATTGTAGAGTTACGGAAACTCCTTCGACCGTGAGGCGAAGACCGAGACCGGCTCGCCCACAGTCTTATCCACAGGGTTGTGGATTCTTGCCTCAAGCTGCGTCCAGGCCTCATCCAGGGCGGAAACCAGACCGGCCCGGTTCAAACCGGCCGGCAGCGGCGCCCCGATGACGATGTCGATCACCCCCGGCCGCTTGGTGAAGGCATTGCGGCCCCAATGCGCGCCTGAATTGGTGGCGACCGGGATCACCGGCACGCCCATAGCCCCGGCCAGCGCCGCGACACCCGGCTGAATGACGCGCGGCTCGCCGGGTCCGGCGCGCGTGCCTTGCGGAAAGATCACCACCTGGCGCCCGTCGTCGCGCGCGGCCTGACCGTCGCGGATGAGATCGCGGATGGCGCGCGAACCGGCGCGGCGGTCGACCGCGATCATGCCCGAGGGTTTCATCAGGCGGCCGAAGACCGGCACCTTCAGCAATTCCTGCTTGAGGACATAGGCGGGCTTCGGCAGCAGCATCCAGACGGCCGTATCGAAGGCCGATTGATGGATGGAGGCGATCAGCGCCGGCCCTTCTAAAGGCAGGTGTTCAAGCCCGGAGACCCGCACGCGGATACCGCAGCACAGGCGTAGAAGGCGGATCAGCACCAGCGCCCAGGCACGGCCCAACCGGGTGATCTGCTTTTCCCGCCCGGTGACGAGATAGAGATAGCCCCAGAGGCTGTAGAAGGTGGTGACGGCGACGAAGCCGATATTGAACGACAAGGACGTGACCGTCAGCCACAGGCGCTTCATGCGTCGTGTATCCCTCGGAGAAAGCTGGCGAGCCGCGCGAAGCGCAGCTCGGCCAGCAGCCATTTCGTGTATTCAGAGACCAGCAGCCGCCATACATGCGGCCGAGAGCCGTCGTAAATCGCGGTCGGCTGCACCCGCATGGGGTAAAGCACCACATCCGGCATGGAGCGTGACAATTCCAGCATGGCGCGCGGCATGTGATAGCCCGCCGTGACCACGATCAATGTCTGGATATGGTGGGCCTGCACCCAGCCCGATGTCTCGTCGGCATTGCCGACCGTGGTCTGCGCCTGATGGCCGAGCGTGATATGCGACGCCGCCGGCGGCCGGGCGAGATGCGCCGACCGCTCCATATCGCGCAGCGACACGCTGGCCGGCACGCCCGAGATCAGCAACTGGTCCGCTCGTCCTTCGTTCAGCATCTGAAAGGCCGTCGCCAGGCGATCCTCGCCGCCCGTCAGCACGACGATGCCGTCCGCCCGCGGCGGCGGTACGGAGGGCATATAGGTATTGAGCAGAAACCACAGAAAACCGCCGCACCAGGCGGTCAACGCCAGCATCGCGGTCAGCGCCGCGATGCGCGCGCCGATCCGGCTCGGCGGCAGGCGTCCGGACCTCTGGCGGGCCGCGTCCGATTTTTGCCGCGGCGTGCGCCGGCGTCGGCGCGGCGTTACGGCAGGCGTCTGAGCCATCGGCGGACGGTGCCTTCGGCGGTGACATAGCCGATGGCCGCCGCCGCCAGCGGCAAAGCCGGCAAAGCAATCCAAAGCGGCAGCGGCAGAGCGATCAGCGGTGTCTGATCGGTGACGGCGGCATTCCCCTGTGCGAAAGGTGCCGCGAGATAGGCGAGCCAAAGCAGAACAGGCAGTGCGGCCAGCGCACCGCCGACCCCGCCGGCCGCCGCCAGCCGCATGGCGCGGCGCGCGAAGCGGCCGGCAATATAGGCGTCGGTCGCGCCCAGCCCATGCACGATCTCGATCGCATCGCGCCGCGCGGACAGGCCCGCACGGGTCGCGACGGTGACGACCGCAATGGCCACGCCCACAACCAGAAGCAGCATGACGGCGGCACAGGCCTGCAGGCTGCGCGCCAGCGCCGAGAGGCGGGCGGCCCAGACATCCGCGCTTTCCGTCGCGGTATCGGGTGCGGCGGCCGCGAGCTTGGCCGACAGGTCGTCCGGCAAGACGCTGCCGGGCGTGAGTGTCACAGCGATCACCGCCGGCAGCGGCAGTGCGAGGGTGGTGCCGGCGTCGCCCAGCCAGGGCTTGAGGAGCTTGGCCAGATCGTCGCTGCTCATCGGTTTGGCGGCCAGGACGCCGGGTTCCGCCCGCAGGATCGCCATGACCGCCGCCAACCGCGCGCCATGGCCGCTGGCTGCCGGGTCATCCGGCGTCGGCACCTGAATGGTCAGCTCGGCCTCCGCCCCCTGCTGCCAGTGCTGGGCCAGCATGGCGGTCGCCAGGGCGCCGGCTAAGGCCAGCGCCGCCAGGAAAGCCATCGCGGCGACCAGGAACGGCAGCAGACGATCGGACAGCGCGCGTTTCAGCCCGAGATCGTCGAAGCCGACGGGACGCAGCCGGCCGGCCGCCTTGCCGCGCCGTCGCGACGGCGGCGGGTTGCGCGGCGCTACAGGCGGCGGCGATGTCGGCGCGCGCGGTCCGCTCATCGGCGGGCGTGGACTGTCACTCATCCTGAACCAGATGTCCGGAATCGAGGCTCAAGGTCCGCGCCGGATAGCGCGCCATCAGGGATTGGTTATGCGTCGCGACGATCGCCGTCGTGCCCAGACGGTTGAGTTCCTGGAACAGCTGCATCAGCCGTTCGGCCTGGGCATCGTCCAGATTGCCCGTCGGCTCGTCCGCCAGCAGCATGGCGGGGCGATTGATGACGGCGCGCGCAATGGCGACGCGCTGCTGCTCGCCGCCCGAAAGCTCGTAGGGATGGGAATCGATCTTCGCGGCCAGACCCACCCATCGCAACATTTCCATGACATCTGCCCGGATCTGGCCCTCCGGCCGGCCGGCGATGCGCAGCGGCAGCGCCACATTGTCAAAGGCCGTCAGATGCGGCAGCAGACGGAAATCCTGAAACACGACGCCGATCCGCCGGCGCAGGCGCGGCAATTGGCGCCGCTCGGCGCGGCCGATATCCTTGCCCTGAATGATCATCCGCCCGCGCGACGGGCGCACCGCCAGATAGATCATGCGCATCAGGCTGGTCTTGCCGGCGCCCGAAGGGCCGGTCAGCCAGCGAAACCCGCCCTCCGGCACATGAAAGCTGAGGTCGTGCAGCACCTCTGCCTGGGCCGCGCGTCCGGCCCCATAGCGCAGGCTCACCGCTTCAAGACGGATCATGGATGCTCATCGGTCGAGGGCATGGCGACAATCTAACCTGAATTCGACGCGCATGCGCCATCACAAGCCATGCGGTCGGCTGACCGAGGCAAACGGACCGCCCGCCGAGGCAGTGGGGTTCAGGCAAAACGGCGATTCTCTTCCAAACATGCAGAATAGTTTCGGGTGTGGATCACGCGACGTCAGACAGAGGATTGCACGCGGCGCCGCTCTTGGCCACAATCCGAGGCTTAAACAATGGGTTGGTTCGATCCAACACAAGGGTAAAGCCGCAGATGCGACTGGTATGTCGTGAGTGTTCCGCTGCCTATGAGGCACCGGAAAGCCTGTTCGGACCACAGCCGCGCGAGGTGCGATGCAACCGCTGCGGCTATCAGTGGACGGTCGTGAGGCCGGCCTCGCCAAGCGACACGTCCGCCGCACCGGCCCCCATGCCCATGCCGGTCCCGATTCCCACGACCTTGGCGCAACCCGACGTCGCGGCCAATCCGCCGGCAACGCCGCCTGCGATGCCTGCGATGCCAGCGCCTGCGGTCGCACCGACTGCCGCGGTGATGCTGCCGCCGGATACGGCACGCCTGGCCGATACGCTGGCGCCGCCACCGGCATCACCGCCTGCCCCCGCCGCCGCACAGGCTGCCGAACCGATTGGCTCCACCCGCGCGCTTCTGGCCGATCTCGAACCGGCCTTCGACGAGACGGACCGTCCGGATTCGGAAGAGCGGCGGCTGTCGCATGAACTCTCCTTCGGGGAGACCGAATATTACCCCGCCGCCCGCAAGCACCGCAGCACCCGCGGGCGCATCTGGCTTATTCTGCTGATCGTCATCGTGATCATCATCGCGGCCATCCTGTTCAAGCCGCAGCTGGTCAACGCCATCCCGGCGCTGGACGGTCTCTATGCCGCGGTCGGGCTCTGATCTGACGGCCGACGCCCAGAGCGTTTCCTGTTCGCTTACGCTCACAGCTGCCGCTCTAGGTTATTGTTTTTGCGAGCATCTTCACCCGGACAGATGAGTCCATCTTACCGGGATCTGCGCGGGCGACAGCGGCCGTTCAGCGCGTCGCGAGCGGCGTCTCGCCGCGATAGTCGTAAAAGCCGCGCTTCGTTTTGCGGCCCAGCCAACCGGCTTCGACATATTTTACCAGCAGCGGGCAAGGCCGGTATTTGCTGTCGCCCATACCCCCCTGCAGCACGCGCATGATGGCGAGACAGGTATCGAGGCCGATGAAATCGCCCAGTTCCAGCGGTCCCATCGGCTGATTGGTGCCGAGCTTCATGGCGGTATCGATGGCCGCGACGGAACCCACGCCCTCCATCAGCGCGAAGGCAGCCTCATTGATCATGGGGACCAGGATGCGGTTGACGATGAAGGCGGGGTAATCCTCGGCCAGGGCCACTATCTTGCCCATGCGCTCGGCAAGCTGCTGCACGGCGCCGAAGGTCGCGTCATCCGTCGCGATGCCGCGAATGACCTCGACCAGTTTCATCACCGGCACCGGATTCATGAAATGCATGCCGATGACCTGGTGCGGCCGATCCGTCACCGCGGCCAGCCGGGTGATGGAGATGGAGGAGGTATTGGTCGCGATGATCGCGTCCGGCTTCAGATGCGGGATCAGGCCCTTGAGGATCGTGGTCTTGATCTCCTCCCGCTCCGTCGCCGCCTCGATGACGATGTCGCATGGGCCGAGCGCGCTGGTCTCCGCCGTCGTCCTGATCCGGCCCAGCGCCGCCATGCGGTCGGCCTCCGTCACCGCGCCCTTCTGGACCTGACGGTCAAGATTCTTGCCGATGGTCGCCAGGGCCTGGGTCAGCGCTTCGGCCCGCAGGTCGGTCAGCACGACCTCCAAACCGCTCAAGGCCGCGACATGGGCAATGCCATTGCCCATCTGGCCCGCGCCGACGACCCCGACGATCCTGATCGCTTCCTTGCTGCCGCTCGCCGTCATCGCCCCATCTCCTGTAACCAATCGAAAGCTTTGAGCGGGATTATCAGCGGCTTTGGCGCCCCTGCCAACCGCGATCGGGCCGGCGCAACACTCCCACCTTTGTGATGCCTTGCCCTTACCGAGGGACTAGGTTTTCAGACGGCGGGTTAGGCTTCGCCAATCTGCCGCGCTTCACCGCGCCCGGACTATCCGGTAAGCGAATAAGGCGTCCTGGACGCCCAGATTTGGAATAAGGACAGACAAAGGTCGATGTGGGTTCAGACAAAGCTGGCGGCTATTGCTCGCCTAAGCAGCCGCCACGCCCTTTGGGTGGTTTTGGCGGGTATCATCCTGGCAATCGGCAGTATTCTCTATACGCCGCGCCATCTCGGCGTCGATACCAATACGGATGATCTCTTCTCGCCCAACCTGCCCTGGCGGCAATCCCAGGCTTTGCTGAATAAGGCCTTCCCACAATTCGACGATCTGCTGGTCGGCGTCATCACCGCCAAGACGCCCGAGGAAGCCGATCAGACGGCGAATGCCATCGCGGCCGCCGCTGGCGCCGACAAGGCCCATTTTCGCACCGTCCGCCGGCCCGACAATCTTGAATTCTTTAAGACAGAAGGCCTGCTGTTCCTCGACCAGGGTGAGCTGCAGAAACTGCTCAACAGTCTGGTGCAGGCGCAGCCCTTTATCGGCCAGCTGGCGGCCGACCCGTCGATGCGCGGATTGCTGACGGCGATCGGCCTCATCGGCCAGGGCGCTGCCCAGGGCCAGGTCGATCTCACCGGCTATAAGACCGCGCTCGACGGATTCGATAAGGGGCTGAAAGCCTCGGCCGACGGCCATCCCGAACCCGTCTCCTGGCAGAAGCTGCTCGGCGGCTCGCTCAGCGACCGGGCCGGTGCCAATCGCTTCGTGCTGCTCCAGCCCGTGCAGGATTACGGTGCCATCGAGCCGGGCGCGGTTGCGACCGACGCGCTGCGCGCGATCGCCACGAAGCTGCCGACCATCGCCAGCGGCCGTGCGACCTTCCGCATCACCGGCCAGATCGCGCTCGCCGACCAGCAATTCGCCTCCCTCACCCAAGGCATCGTCACCGATACGGTGATCTCCGTCGTCCTCATCATCCTCTGGCTGGTGCTCGCCGTCCGTCGCATCCGCTATATTTTCGCCATCCTGCTGACCCTCGTCCTGGGCCTGCTGATGACGACGCTGTTCGCGGCCATCGCCATCGGCACGCTGAACCTGATCTCGGTCGCCTTCGCCGTGCTGTTCGTGGGCCTGGCCGTCGATTTCGCGATCCAGATCGCCGTGCGCTACCGCGATGAGCGGCGGCTGTCGCCGAGCACCGAGCATGCGATGGAACAGACGCTGCGCAAGGCCGGCAATTCGGTGCTGCTGGCAGCCGTCGCCATCGCCGCCGGCTTCTTCGCCTTCGTGCCGACCAGCTTCGCGGGCGTCGCCGAACTGGGGCTGATCGCGGGCGTCGGCATGCTCATCGCCTTCGCCTGCACCATCACCTTCCTGCCGGCGCTGATCACGCTCTTCCGCCTGCCGGCGGAGCAAGGCGAGATCGGTTTCAGCAGCCTGGCCCGAGCCGATATGATCCTGTGGCAGAAGCGGCGCATGGTCGTCGGCATCTTCACGGCCATCGGCATCGCCGGCCTTGTTCTGATCCCGTTCATCAATTTCGACAGCGACCCGCTGGATACGCAGGACCCGCATTCGGAAGCGATGCAGACGCTGCGCAGCCTGCTCGATAACCCGGTCACCGACCCCTACAGCATCGACGTCCTGGCACCCTCGCCGACCGCCGCCGCTGCGCTCGCCGACAAGCTCTCCAAGCTGCCGCTGGTCGATCATGCGATCTCGCTGTCGAGCTTCGTGCCGGATGACCAGCAGCCCAAGCTGGATGCGATCGCGGATACCGAGGAACTGCTGGCGCCAACCCTGTCGCCCGGCCCGGCCTCCCCCGTCACGCCCGGCGATATCCGCATCGCGATCGGGGCGACGCAGCGCGCCATCACCGCCGCCAAGCCCAAGCTGGCGGCCGACAGCCCGCTGCTGGCGATCGATGCCGACCTTACCAAGCTCAGCACCCAGACGGATGCCCAGCTGATGGCGGCCAATGCCGCGCTGACGGAATTCCTGCCGATGCAGCTCGGCAATCTGCAGAAGTCGCTTTCCGCGCAGCCGGTGACGCTCGCCAGCCTGCCGCATGATCTGACGGTCGATTGGCTGACGCCGGACGGTCAGGTGCGTATCCAGGTTCTGCCCAAGACCACGGCCATGAACAGCGCGGGCCTGCGCGCCTTCGTGCATCAGGTGACGGCGGTCGCCCCCAATGCGGGTGGCTCGGCCGTGACCGTCATCGCCAGCGCCACGACCATCATCGACGCCTTCCGGGAAGCGGCCGTCCTGGCGCTGATCGCCATTGCCGTCATCCTGTTCCTGTTCCTGCGCCGCCCGCTGCACGTCGCTCTGATCATGGCGCCGCTGGTCCTCTCCTCCCTGATCACGGTGCTGGTCATCGTGCTGCTGCCGCTGCCGCTGAACTTCGCGAATATCATCGCGCTGCCGCTGCTGCAGGGCGTGGGCGTGTCCTTCAACCTCTACTTCGTCATGAACTGGCGCGCGGGGGAGCGCAGCTTCCTCGCCTCCCCCACCGCGCGCGCGATCCTGTTCTCGGCGCTGACCACCAGCACGGCCTTCGGCTCCCTCGCCTTCTCCCACCATCCGGGAACGGCCAGCATGGGCCTGCTGCTGCTGCTGAGCCTCGCCTGCACGCTGATCGCGACCTTCGTCTTCGAGCCGGCGCTGCTCTATCTGGTGCCGCCGCCGAAGACGGCGCCCGGGACCGAGGATCTTCATTCCTAAAGCTGAGAATCCCGGCTTTCACCGAAACGCCCCGCGGGATCCTCTGCGGGGCGTTTTCGTTTGCGGTAGATTTGATACATAATCGAATCGTAATCTCGCCCGATGAGGGACAAAATGCGGGATCTGCGACGCGAACTGGGCAAAAGCTTGCGGCGAGCGACAAGCCTGGTCCTGGACGGGTTGATGCCGCCGCGCTGTCCTGCCTGCGGCAGTCTGGTCCAAGGTCAGACGGGGCTCTGCGCCGGCTGTTTCGCCGGGCTCACCTTCATCACGGCCCCCTATTGCCTGCGCTGCGGTCTGCCCTTCGCTTTGTCGAACGCAGCGGGTGCGGCAAACATCTGCCCAAGCTGTATCGCGCGGCCACCGACCTTCCGTCATGGGCGCGCTGCCTTCCTGTATGACGAGGCCGCCCAGCGCCTGATCCTGCCTTTCAAGCACGCCGACCGGACCGAACTCGCGCCTCTGCTCGGGCGTCTGATGGCACGCGCCGCCGGCCCGATGCTGACGGACGCCGATATCATTCTGCCGGTGCCGCTGCATCGCCGGCGGCTTGCCGCGCGCCGCTACAATCAGGCGGCCCTCCTCGCCCGCGATGTGGCGAAGCGGGCCGGCAAGCCCTGCGCCGTCGACGCCTTGATCCGCCACCGGGTGACGGCGCCGCTCGGCACGCTATCGGCGGCGGCCCGGCAGCGGACATTGGCCGGCGCCTTCGCCCTGCGCCCGGCCATGATCGACCGCCTGCGGGATAGAAAAATCCTGCTGGTCGATGACGTCATGACCTCGGGCGCCACGCTCAATGCCTGCGCTGCCATCCTGCAGGCCGCCGGTGCCGGTTCCGTGGATGTGCTGGTGGCCGCGCGCGTGCCTGATCCGCGCCAGAGGGAGGATCGGCAGACCGGCCATGCCCTTGCAGAGGCTGACCGTCGCGGCAAATCTCACCCCCGAACGCATGGAGATGAGCATGGCTCAGATTGAAATCTACACCCAGCCCTACTGCCCCTATTGCACGCGCGCCAAGGCGCTGCTCGACAGCAAGGGCGTCGCCTATAAGGAGATCGACGCACCGAACGGCACGCCCCAGCGCGCGGAATCCCGCACCCGCACCGGTCGTACCTCGGTGCCGCAGATCTTCATCGACGGGAAGCATATCGGCGGCTGCGACGATCTGGTGGCGCTGGATCGCCAGGGCGGTCTTGATCCGCTGCTCACGGCCTGATGGTTCAGGCTAAGCGCCGGCACCGGTCTGCCGCCCGGATCAGGGCTTCAGAATCGTGCTGCCGGTGGTCTTACGCGATTCCAAGGCGCGATGGGCCTCGGCCGCGTCCTTGAGCGCGAAGGTCTGGTCGACTTCGATCTTGACCAGACCTTTTTGCACGACATCGAACAGGTCTTCCGTTCCGGCCAGCAGGGCGGCGCGCTTGGCCGTATAAGTGACCAGGCTCGGCCGCGTCAGGAACAGGCTGCCTTTGGCGGCCAATTGGCTGATATCGACCGGCGGCACGGCGCCGGAGGCATTGCCGAAGCTCACCATCATGCCAAGCGGCGCCAGACAATCCAGGCTGGCGGCAAAACTGTCGCGGCCGACGCTGTCATAGACGACCGGTACCATCGCACCTTGGGTGATGTCCCTGACCCGTGCGGGAATATCCTCATCGGCCAGCAAGACGTGATCCGCGCCATGGGCGCGCGCGATCGCTGCCTTTTCGGCGCTGGAGACGACGCCGATGACGATGGCGCCGATATGCTTGGCCCATTGGCACATGACCAGACCGACGCCGCCGGCGGCGGCATAGACCAAAATGGTCTCCCCCGGGCTGACCTTATAGGTCCGGTGCAGGAGAAACTGGGCGGTCAGCCCGCGCATCATCATCCCGGCGGCGGTCTCGAAGCTGATCGTTTCCGGCAGTTTCACCAGCCGGTCGGCCGGCATGACGCGCTTTTCGGCATAGGCGCCGAGGGGCATGGAGACATAGGCGACGCGGTCGCCCTCGGCGAAATCGGTGACGCCGGCGCCCAGCCGCAGGACAGTGCCGGAGGCTTCCATGCCCGGGGTCATGGGCAGCGGCGTCTTATAAAGGCCGCTGCGGAAATAGAGATCGATGAAATTCACACCGATCGCCGCGTGATGGATCAGCACCTGGCCCGGACCGGGTTCGGGCGTCGGCACCTGTTCCCAGCCGAGGACCTCGGGGCCGCCCGTCGCCTGCACCCGGATAGCATGGCTCATAGCGTGATCCTTTGTTGCAGGCCGGGTCGTGGGGCGGCTTGCGCCTCCAGGTCGAGCAGAAAACGCTTTGTCTCCGGCCCCTCGCCGCCACTATAGCCGCCGATTGTGAAGCGACCATTGGCGCCGCTGCCGACAACGCGATGGCAGGGAATGAGGAGCGGGATCGGGTTATGAGCCATGGCCGTGCCGATGGACCGCGGCGAACCGCCCGCGGTCGCGGCAACCTTGGCATAGGTCCAGGTCTCGCCGGGCGGGATGCCCGCGATCGCCGTCCATACGGCGCGGCGGTAGGGCGTGCCGTATGGGTCAAGCGGCAGGGTCATGGGCCGGATCTGGTGGTCGAAATAATCTTGCAGCCAGGCTCGGGCCTCGGTCAGAACCGGCGTCGGCTCCTGATCGCGGCCCCAACCCCAATCGACCGCGACAATCATCTCCTGCTCGGCGGAGACGGTGACAGGCCCGATAGGGGTATGCAAAGAAAGTTGCGGCAAAGCGGCGCCTGAACAAGGTGGTGCCGCATGGCAAGCCCCGGGGCCGGCAATTGTCAAGCATCGTGGTTGACCTGCCCCGCTGAATGCTGGACGCCTGTCGCGCCGTGCTGCAAAACTGACCGACTGGTCAAGGGCAGTCGGATCTGCGCGTCCTGGCCAAGCCGGCAAGGTGCTACACGCTGAGTTCCGGCACCAATGAGTTGCTCAGTCAACTTAAAAAGGATCGATCTTGTGACGAATGAGCCGGAACAGCATAGTGCGATCGATCCTGCCCTTTATTTCGACGCGCATATCTTTGTCTGCTGCAACCGCCGCCCCGACGGCCATAAGCGCGGCTCCTGCGCGGCGCGTGGATCGGAAGCTTTGCGCGACTATATGAAGGCGCGCGTCAAGGAGGCCGGCGTGCCGCATGCCCGCGTCAATATGGCCGGCTGTCTGGACCGTTGCGAGGACGGGCCTTGCCTCGTCATCTATCCCGCCGGCACCTGGTACAAAATCGAGACGCGCGAGGATGTTGACCGCATCATCGCGGAGCATCTTCTGAAAGGCGGCCGCGCGGAGGATCTGCGTCTGCCTGACGGCCGCTCGGCCTGATCCGGCAAAACAGCAGAGCCGGTCCCCGCGATGGATGAGGATACGATCTTCGCGCCGATGACGGCCCTCGGCCGGGCTGCCATTTCCACGTTGCGGTTGAGCGGGCCAGCGACCGGGCCTGCCGTCCTGGCCTTGGCTGGCCGCTGCCCGCAACCGCGTAAAGCGAGCCTTCGCCGGCTCAGAGACGCGGCGGGTGACGTATTGGATGAGGCGGTCGTCATCTGGTCGCCCGCCCCCCATTCCTATACCGGCGAGGACGTCGCTGAACTGCATCTGCATGGCGGGCGGGCCGTCCTGGACGGCGTGGTCGAGGCGCTGATGGCGCTCGGCCTGCGCATGGCCGAGCCGGGGGAATTCAGCCGCCGCGCCTTCCTCAACGGGCGGATGGATCTGGTCCAGGCGGAAGCGATCGGCGATCTGGTCGCGGCCGAGACCGCCGGCCAGCGGCGTCAGGCGCTGCGCCAGATGGAGGGCGCGCTCGGCCGCGTCTATGAAGACTGGTCCGACCGTGTGGCCGGAACGCTCGCCCATCAGGAAGCGCTGATCGACTTCCCGGATGAGGCCCTGCCGCCTGAGGTCGAGGCCATATTGACCGGCGAAATCACGCGCCTGACGCAGGAGATCGGGGCGCATCTGAACGACGGCCAGCGCGGCGAGAAGATGCGGGACGGTCTGGTCTTCGTGATCCAGGGCGCACCGAATGCCGGCAAATCGACGCTCATGAATGCGCTCGCTGGGCGCGATGTCGCCATCGTCTCGCCCATCGCCGGCACCACCCGCGATGCCCTGGAAGTCCATCTTGTGCTCGGCGACGCGCCGGTCACGCTCATCGACACTGCCGGGCTGCGCGAGACCGAGGACCCTGTCGAGGCCGAGGGCGTGCGCCGGGCGCGGGCGCGCGCTAGCCAGGCCGATCTCGTTCTGTCGCTCGTCAGCGTCGAGGCCAGCGACACCGCACCAACGGTCCGTGACGCGGCCGGGCAAGTCCCCACCCTGGTCATCGCGACCAAGGCCGATCTGGGCCCGATCCCGCCTGGCACCGACCTCGCCGTCAGCGTGATCGACGGCACCGGCATGCCCGCGCTGCACGAGCGGCTCCACGCTTTCGCGCGCACGGCCACCGCACAATCCGGTCCGCCGCCGCTGACCCGCCAGCGGCACCGCGCGCATCTGCAGCAGGCACACCGGCATCTTTGTCTTGCGATTGCTGAGCCGGAGCCCGAATTGCGGGCGGAGGAGATGCGCCTCGCGCTCTCGGCCCTCGGCGGCATCACCGGCAAGATCGGCGTCGAAGCGCTGCTCGACCGGATCTTTGCTGATTTCTGTATCGGAAAGTAGCGGGCGGACGAGCGCGGCTGTATGACCGCGCCATGAACGAATTTTCTGTCCCCTTGTCAGCCATCGCAGCGGCCGCGCCGCCGCGCCAACCTTCCGACGCGACCGGCCGATTTGACGTCGTGGTCGTCGGTGGCGGTCATGCCGGCTGCGAAGCGGCGGCGGCCTCAGCCCGCATGGGCGCGCGGACGCTGCTGCTGACCCATCGTATCGAGACCATCGGCGCGCTGTCCTGCAATCCGGCCATCGGCGGCATCGGCAAGGGCCATCTGGTGCGTGAAATCGACGCGCTCGACGGTGTCATGGGCAGGGCAGCCGATCTGGCCGGCATTCATTTCAAGCTGCTCAACCGCAGCAAGGGTCCGGCCGTGCGTGGGCCCCGCGCGCAGATGGACCGGCATCTCTATCGCATCGCCATGCAGGAAATTCTGGCGGCGCAGCCTGGCCTCACGATCATCGCCGGCGAGGCCGCCGATATCGAACAGGACGCCCAGGGCGCGGTCTCAGCCGTGATCGACGCTGCCGGGCATCGCTATGCCTGCGGTGCCGTCGTCATCACCACCGGCACCTTCCTCAACGGCACCATTCATATCGGCGCCCAGAAATCCTCCGGCGGGCGTATCGGCGAAGCGCCGGCATTGCCCCTGGCGCAGAAGCTGCGCGGGCTCGGCCTGCCGGTCTCGCGCCTCAAGACCGGCACGCCGCCGCGCCTCGATCGCGCCAGCATCGATTGGGAGAGCCTCGCCGAGGATGAGAGCGAGCGGGTGCCGGAGCCCTTCAGCACCCTGACGCACAGCATCGGCAATCGGCTGATCAGTTGCCGCATCACCGGCACGACAGGAGCGACCCATGATCTGATCCGCGCGCATATCCACGAATCGGCCGTCTATGGCGGTCACCTCTCCGGCCGTGGGCCGCGCTATTGCCCGTCGATCGAGGACAAGATCCATCGCTTCCCCGACCGCGACCGCCACCAGATCTTTCTGGAGCCCGAAGGCCTGCCGGAGCATCCGGGCGGCGACCTGGTCTATCCCAACGGCATTTCGACCAGCCTGCCGGCCGCCGTACAGGATGCGATCCTCAAGACCATTCCCGGTCTGGAAAACGCCCGCGTCATCCGCCACGGCTATGCGATCGAATATGATTTCGTCGACCCCCGCGCCTTGGGACCTGATCTGGAGTTGAAGCTCGTGCGCGGGCTTTTCCTGGCCGGGCAGATCAACGGCACGACGGGGTATGAGGAAGCGGGTGCCCAGGGCATCATCGCCGGCATCAATGCGGCGCGCCGCGCGGGTGACGGCACGCCGGTTCAGGTCGATCGGTCAGAGGGCTATATCGGCGTCCTCATCGACGACCTCATCACCCATGGCGTCACCGAACCTTATCGGATGTTCACCTCGCGCTCGGAATATCGCCTCTCGCTGCGCGCCGATAATGCCGATCTGCGGCTGACGGATAAGGGCATTGCCTGGGGCTGCGTCGGCACGGCCCGCGCGACGGCCTTCGCGGCCTTCCGTGATGCGCTGGGCGATGCCCGCAACACGGCAAGGGCGGAAATCCACACGCCGGCCCATCTCGCCGGGCTTGGGCTGAATGTGCGCGCCGATGGGCGTCCGCGCAGCGTCTATGAGGTGCTATCCTTGCGCGATCTCGCGGCCGAGCAACTGAAAGCCGCCTTTCCGGTCCTCGCCGGATTGGCGCCAAGGGTCTATGATACGCTGGAAACTGAAGCCCGCTACGCCGCCTATCTGGACCGGCAGGAGGCCGAGATTCGCAGCTTCAAACGCCAGGAAGACATCACGCTGCCGGAACGGCTGGACATCGCCGGTCTCGGTGGTCTCTCGGCCGAACTCCGTGACAAGCTCACCCAGCATCGCCCCCGCTCGCTCGGGGCTGCCGCTCGCATTCCGGGCATGACGCC
The DNA here is from genome assembly GCF_020621385.1 of Acidisoma cellulosilyticum. Taxonomy (GTDB): domain Bacteria; phylum Pseudomonadota; class Alphaproteobacteria; order Acetobacterales; family Acetobacteraceae; genus Acidisoma; species Acidisoma cellulosilyticum. The sequence continues at coordinate 602,574 of NZ_JAESVA010000003.1, forward strand.
GGCCGGCCTCGCCATTATCCTGGCCGGGCTGCGCAAGCTCGATGCGGGCGTTTCACGTGAAACAATAGGGGCATGACATCGTGACGACTGCCCTTGGCCCCGCGCTGTCGAGCGATATCCGGCAGCGCCTGGACCTCTATGCCGCCTTGCTCGCCAAATGGAATCCGACCATCCGGCTCATCAGCGCGCAGGACGTCTCCGCCATTCGGGAGCGTCATATCGAGGATTCACTGCAGCTTCTGCCCCTGATACCCGAGGGTATCGATGGCGCTATCGATCTGGGTTCCGGCGGTGGGCTGCCCGGCATCGTCCTGGCCTTGGCCTCCGGCATTCATTTCGACCTTGTGGAATCGGACCTGCGGAAAGCCGCCTTCCTGCGTGAGGCGGCTGGCCTGACCGGCGCACCCGTCACCATTCATGCCGCGCGTATCGAGGCCCTGACCATCCCGCCAAGCGCGCTGATCACGGCCCGCGCCCTCGCCCCTTTGCCGAAGCTTCTCGCTCTCGCCTACCCGCTGCTCGCCCCCGGCGGAATTTGCCTTTTCCCGAAAGGCGAGCGCGCGGAGGCCGAATTGCAGGAGGCCGAGGAGGCCTGGTCCATGCATATCGACAGCATCCCCAGCCGCACCGCCCCCCAGGCGCGGCTTCTCCTGATCCGCGACCTTCATCCCAAGAGGCAGATTGCATGAGCGCCTCCTCCCGCCTGCGCGCGATGATCGATTCAGACCGCAAACTGGTCTCGGCCGATCTCGCTGACCGCAAGCTAGCGCCGCCCCCGTCATCGACCCGCGTTCTCGCTATCGCCAATCAAAAGGGCGGTGTCGGCAAGACCACGACAGCGATCAATCTGGCGACGGCCCTGGCCGCAACCGGCTATGCCGTGCTGCTGATCGACCTCGACCCGCAAGGCAATGCCTCGACCGGCTTCGGCCTGCCGCGCAATGCCCGCGGCACCGGCACCTATTCCGTTCTGGTGGAAGGCACGCCGGTTGCCGATGCGGTCCGCGAGACCATCGTGCCGGGCCTGTCCATCCTGCCGGCCGACCCCGATCTGTCGGCCGCCGAGCTGGAATTGGTCTCCGTCGAACGGCGGGAGACCCGGCTGCGCGACGCTTTGGAAGCCTGGCCGGATCGGGCGCGGCATCATTTCGTCATCATCGACTGCCCGCCCAGCCTCGGTCTGCTCACCCTCAACGGCTTGCTGGCCGCCAATGACGTGATCGTGCCTTTGCAGTGTGAATTTTTTGCGCTTGAGGGCATCACTCAGATCACCCAGACTATCGAGGCCGTGCGGCGCAGGCTGAACCCTGGCCTCTCGCTCCATGGCATTGTGCTGACGATGTATGACCGCCGGAACAATCTCTCGGATCTGGTGGCGGATGACGTCCGCAGCTTCTTCGGTAAGAAAGTGTATGAGACTGTGATTCCCCGAAATATCCGCATTTCCGAAGCGCCCAGCCACGGCAAGCCGGTCATGCTCTATGACTTCCGCTCCCCCGGCGCCCAGGCCTATATCCGCCTCGCGGCCGAGCTTGTGGATCGCCTCGGGCTGCCCACGGATCGCGCGGCGTGAGCGCGCGTGACGCTGGCCCCAGACTGGGCCGTGGCCTCGCGGCCCTGCTGGGTGAGGATAGCAATACCGGTCCGCGCTCTGCCGTCATCCAGCATATCGCGCTCGATCTGCTAACCCCCGGCCCCTTTCAGCCGCGCACGCAGTTGGACCCGTCGGAATTGGCGGCACTGGCCGCCTCCATTCGGGAACAGGGCGTCCTGCAGCCGATTTTGGCCCGGCCCGATCCCAAAAATCGTGGTCATTTCCAGATCATCGCGGGGGAGCGGCGGTGGCGCGCGTCGCAGCAGGCCGGCTTGCATGAAATCCCGGCTCTGGTCCGCGAATTGGAAGACACGGCCGCCATGGCGGCTGCCCTGGTCGAAAACCTGCAGCGCGAAGACCTCAACCCCATCGACGAAGGCGAAGGCTATCGCCGCTTGATGGAGGAGTTTTCGCTGACGCAGGAACGGGTCGCCGATAGCGTCGGCAAGTCGCGCAGCCATATCGCCAATACGGTCCGCCTGCTCAAACTGCCCTCGGCCGTTCAGGTCGAACTTCGTCGCGGCACCATCAGCGCCGGCCATGCGCGCGCGCTGCTGACACACCCTGATCCGGCGAAGGCAGCGCTCGCCGTCATCGCCCAGGGTCTGAATGTGCGTCAGACCGAGGCGCTGACCAGCCGCCAGGGCCAAGGCGAAGACGGCGCGCCCAAGCGTCGCGAGGCGCCACCCAAGGACCCGGATACAAGGTTGATCGAGCGGGAATTGGAGGAACGGCTCGGCCTTGCCGTCTCCATCACCGCCCGCGGTCGCGGCGGCAGCCTGCAGCTTCAGTATAAAACCTTCGAGCAGTTGGAAGGTCTTATCACCCTTCTCATGCAGAAATAGTCGCGGTTTCAATGATCCACTATCAGCTTCAATGCCATCAGGGCCATGCCTTCGACGGCTGGTTCAAAGACAGCGCGTCCTTCGACGATCAGGCCAAAGCCGGTTTCGTCAACTGCCCCGGCTGCAACAGCACCGAGGTCACAAGGGCGCTGATGGCGCCATCGCTCGGTCGCGGCACGAAGAAATTCGAAACGACCGCGCCCAAGATCGAGCCGCCTCGCGCCGATAATCGGGACAGCCTGCCGGTGGCCGCCACAGGTCCCACCGCCGCCGCCATTGCCGAAAACGGCCTGCCGGACAATGTCCGCGCGCTGCTGCAACGGCTCAGGTCGGAAGTCGAACGCAGCTGTGACTATGTGGGCGCCGAATTCGCCGAGGAAGCCCGCCGCATCCATTACGGTGAGACCGACCCCCACGGCATTTACGGGGAGGCCACGGCGACCGAGGCGGAAGCGCTGGCCGAGGAAGGGATCGATATCGGCGTCCTGCCCTGGCTGCCCCGCTCCGACAGCTGATCCTTCGGTAAGGTTAAGGTCGCGACGGCCGGATCAAACCGGCAATCCGTGTTCCCGCGCCCAGCTGCTGAGCGGGTCGCGCAGGCTCGCCGCCAGCGGGTTATGGCTGCGGATGGCGCTCAGCACCTTGCGGAAGCCGGCCAGATCGACCTTGCGCAGCAGCGTCTTCACGCGCAGCAGCGAAGCCGGCGACATCGACAGCGAATGGAACCCAAGGGCGACCAGGATCAGCGCCTCCAACGGCCGCCCGGCCGCCTCGCCGCAGAAGGACAGCCAGACGCCCTCCGCCTCCGCGTGGCGCACGACGGAATCCAGCAAATCCAGCACCGGCGGTGAAATCAGGTCGTAGCGACCGGCCAGATTAGGCGTGCCGCGATCGGCCGCGAACAGAAACTGCATCAGATCGTTCGATCCGACCGAGACGAAATCGACCTCTTTCATCAGCTGCGGCAGCTGCCACAGCAGCGCCGGCACTTCCAGCATGGTGCCGACCTGCAGACGCGCCGGCCTGTGCTCAAGCCGCGCCACCTCGGCCTCCAGCAGGCCGCGCGCCGCGCGAAATTCCCCGATCGTCGCGACCATCGGAAACATGATCGACAGATCCCGGCCCTGCGCCGCCGACAGCATGGCGCGCAGCTGGCGCCGCAGGATCATCGGCCGGTCAAGCCCGATGCGCAGCGAGCGCCATCCCATGGCCGGATTTTCGCTCTCCGGCAGATTGGCGGTCGGCAGCAGCTTATCGCCGCCCAGATCGAGGGTGCGGAACAGAACCGGGCGCCCGGCCGCACGATCTAGCACCCGCGTATATTCCGCGATCTGCCGGCCCATGAGCTTTTCGCTCGCCAGAAAACCTTCCTCGGCGGCGTGGTCGGCCAGCGGCGATTCCGGCCTGTGCTGTGCCAGGAGCGCAATTTCGGTGCGATACAGGCCGATACCGGCAGCACCGGTCGCTTCAAGCTGCGGCAATTCCAACGGCAGGCCGAGATTGATCATTAGCGATAGGCTGACACCGTCCGCCGTCACCGCCGGCTGATCACGAAGCGCGAGGGATTGCGCCGCCTGCGCCCGTTCCAGCGTGATCGCGCTGGCATAGGCCTGGCGCACCTCATCGCCGGGGCGGAGGATGAAAATCCCGTCCTCGGTATCCAGAATACCTTCGTCGCCGTCCTGGCAGGCATCGACGACACCGCGGGCGTCCGACAGCGCCGGCAGCCCGAGAGACCGCGCCAGAATGGCCGCATGCCCGGCCGCACTGCCTTCTTCGATGACGATTCCGGCGATACCGCGCGCATGCCAATCCAGCAGCTCGGCCGGGCCCAGACGCCGGGCGACCAGAATCGCCCCTGCCATCTCCTGCACATCCACGATAGGGCGCGGCTGCCCACACGGGTCCAGGCGATGCAGCTGGGCGACCAGGCGATTGCCCAGATCCTCGATATCGACCAACCGCTCGCGCAGATAAGGGTCGGGGATCCGCCGCATCTTCTCGCGCAGCTCCCCCAGCACGCGGATCACTGCAGCCTCGGCCGAAAACCCGCCCTCGATCATGGAGGAGACACGCTTCAGCCAGCCGGCATCGGCCGCGATCATACGATAGGCCGCGATGATATCGCTCGACGCATCGTCGGTCATGGAGGCCGAGGTACCGCGAATAAGCTCCTCCAACCCGTGGCGCATCTGCTCGCTGGCCGTCACCAGGCGCTGCTGTTCCACCGCAGGATCGGCCGCCAGAACCTGGCGATGCGCGAAGCGCTGCTCGGCCCGCACGATCGGTCCCATGACGATGCCGGAGGCCAGCGCCAGCCCATCGAACCGCCTGGGCAAGGTCGCGCCGAAGCCTTCGTCCCGCACTTCCACGGCACCGGCCGCCGTCAGCATCTCCGCCAACAGCATGGCAACCGTTTCCAGCGATTCCTGTTCGATATCGGAGAAGCGGCGCGGCGCACGATTCTGCACCGTCAGCACGCCGATGATATGGCCCGAGCGGCGGACGGGAATGGCAAGCAGGGACGCGAAGGCCGCCTCCCCGGTCTCGGGCCGCTGGGCGAAGGCCGGGTGTTCACGGGCATCGGCCAGGTTCAGCGCACTGCCCATGGCCGCCACCAGCCCGACGATGCCTTCGCCCAGCCGCAGGCGCGTGCGGCCGACGGCTTCCAGTTCCAGTCCGCAGGTCGCGATGAGTTCAAGAACCTCGCCGGTCCGCATCACGTAAAGCGAGCAGACCTCCGTCGCCAATTCACCGGCGACGAGTTCGATCAGCTTGGGAAGCGGCGTATTCCCAAGGGCCAGGCGCTCCCGCAGACTTGCGAAGAGCCGCCTGGGCGTCCAGGGCGCAGTATCAGAGCGCGGGGCGGGCTGGTCCACGACTTACCAGCATCGCTTCGGCCTCGTCGAGCAGCTGGGCGATGACGGCCGCCACGGGCCGTTCCTCGCGCACCATACCCACCGACTGGCCGGCCATGACAGACCCCTCGTCCACATCCCCCTCGATCACCGCACGCCGCAGCGCGCCGGCCCAGAAATGCTCGATCGAAAGCTGACCTTCCTCCCGGCTCACTTCATTCGCCTGGAAGCGCTGCAGGGTTTCAGCCTGCACCTGCAAAAAGCGCTTCGTGCCGGCATTGGTCAGCCCGCGCACGGGAATGACCGGAAAGCGCTCGTCCAGCTGGACGGAGGGCAGCGCATCCCGCGCATTGGCGCGGAAAAACGCCTTTTTGAAATTGGCATGGGCAATGCTCTCGCTGGTCGCCGCGAAAAGCGTGCCCAGCTGCGCGCCGGCCGCGCCCATTTCCAGCAGGCCCAGGATCGCGTCGCCGCGCCCCAGACCGCCGGCCACGAAAACCGGCACGTCGCGCATCACGGGCAGAATTTCCTGCGCCAGCACCATCAGCGAGACGGGGCCGATATGCCCGCCGGCTTCCGAGCCTTCGATGACCAGCGCATCCGCGCCCGAGCGCACCAGGCGCTTGGCCAGAACCAAGGCCGGCGCGAAGCAGACAAGCTTGGCGCCGCCATCCTTCACGGCTCGGACAGCCGCGCCCGAGGGCACACCGCCGGCCAGCACGATATGGCCGACGCCGGCCCGCAGGCAGACCGCGATCAGCTCATCCAATGCCGGATGCATGGTGATCAGATTGACGCCGAAGGGCTGTTTCGTCAGCGCCTGGGTGCCCGCGATCTCGGCCTCCAGCAAAGCCGGCGACATCGAGCCGCAGGCGATCACGCCGAAACCGCCGGCATTCGAAATCGCCGCCACCAGATGGCGTTCGCTCACCCAGCTCATCGCCCCGCCCATGATGGCGTAGCGGCTGCCGAGGAAGGCCGTTCCCCGGCTCCACAAGGCGTCCAATTGCGGCGAAACCGCGCGGTCCAGGCTCTCGGTCGCCGTCACGGCATTACGCTCCAGATCAAGCTGCATCGAGGCCATAGGCCGTGTGAAGGGACCGCACCGCAAGCTCGGTATAGTCCGAGGCGATCAGGATGCTCACCTTGATTTCGCTGGTCGAAATCACCTGGATATTGATCCCCTTCTCGGCCAGCGCCTTGAACATCGTGCTGGCGATACCGGCATGGCTGCGCATGCCGACACCCACGACGCTGATCTTGGCGACATTGGTATCGGCCAGCAAATCCGCGTAGCCGATATCGACCCGCTTCTGCGCCAGTGCCGCCTGGGCGCGCGCCAGATCGGTCTTGCCGACGGTGAAGGTCATGTCGGTCATGCCCTCCTCGGAAATATTCTGGACGATCATATCGACATTCACATTCTCGTCCGCGAGCGTGGTGAAGACCGCCGCCGCCACACCCGGCCGGTCCGGCACCCGCCGCACGGTGAGCTTTGCCTCATCGCGCGAATAGGCGATTCCGGACACGATTTCCTTTTCCACGATCTCATCCTCATCCACGACAAGCGTGCCGGGCAGGTCCTGGAAGCTGGACAGGACCTGAACGCGCACGCGTTCCTTCATCGCCAATTCGACGCTACGCGTCTGCAATACTTTCGCACCGACCGAAGCCAGCTCCAGCATTTCTTCGAAGGAAATGCGTTCAAGCTTCCGTGCTTTGGGCACCATACGCGGGTCGGTCGTATAGATGCCATCGACATCCGTATAGATGTCGCAACGATCGGCCTTCAGGGCTGCCGCCAGCGCCACCGCCGAGGTGTCCGACCCACCCCGGCCGAGCGTGGTGATGCGGTTATCCGGGCCGATGCCCTGGAAGCCGGTGACGACCGCGACCTGACCCAGACCCATACGCCGCACCAATTCGCTGCCCTCGATCCGCTCGATCCGGGCCTTGCCATGGGCGCCATCGGTATGAAACGGCACCTGCCAGCCGGCCCAGGACCGCGCCTCGATGCCGAGATTCTGCAACGCAATCGCGACCAGGCCGGCGGTAATCTGCTCGCCGGTCGAAACCACGGCGTCATATTCCCGCGCGTCATGCAGGGGCGAGAGGCTCTGGCACCAGCCAACCAACTGATTGGTGGTGCCGGACATGGCCGAGACCACGACCGCTACCTCATTCCCGGCCTCGACCTCACGGCGGACGCGCTCAGCGACATTACGAATACGATCGAGATCGGCGACGGAGGTGCCGCCGAACTTCATGACAATCCGGGCCATGATACCTTTCCAAAGCAATCCCATGCGGGATCGCATTCCAAGCTTCGCCTCTCTGGTCGTCACGGGGAATAGGCGCGCGGCGGCCGAGGCTTTATGACTGCGCCGAGGCCGACAAGCAGGCCTCCGTGCGGCCGGAACACATAGCCGCGCTATAGCTCAGGGGCAATGATGCAGGACGGAACTCTTTCAGACGCCGAAATCGCCCGCTTCGACGCGCTGGCCGAAGAATGGTGGGCGCCGAAGGGTCCGATGGCGCCGCTGCATCAAATGAACCCGCTGCGCGCGGATTGGGTGGAGGCGCAGACAAAGCGGCATTTCGCCGGCATACCATCGGCGGACATGCTCGATATCGGCTGCGGCGCCGGGCTTCTGTCGGAAGCGCTGGCCAAGAAAGGATTTTCCGTTCTGGGGCTCGATGCGGCACCTGCCGCCATTCGTGCGGCGGAAACGCATGCCGAGGGGCAAAATCTTCCTCTCCGCTACCGTCTCGGGCGATTGGAGGATGTGCTCGGCGAAGGGCATCGCTTCCCCGTCGTCACAGCTCTGGAAGTCATCGAACATATCCCCGAACCCCAGGCTTTCATGCACCTTCTGGCGCAAGCCTTGGCCCCGGGTGGGATGCTCTTCGTCTCCACGCTCAACCGCACGATCAGGTCTCTGCTCACCGCGAAGATCGGGGCCGAGTATATCGCGCGCCTCCTCCCTGCCGGCACGCATAGCTGGCAGCAATTCATCGCACCCAAAGCCCTGAGCAGCATGGCTGGGCAAGCCGGGCTCAGGACGGTTGCCAGCGCCGGTATGAGCTTCAATCCTTGGCGACAGCGCTGGGTGGAAAGTCGCGATCTGTCGATCAACTATATCCTGGCCTTCTGCAAAGACTGACAAGCCCGCCCTCGCGCGGATTGTTGCGGTGCAGAATTTCTCATGCACCGCTCAATCGCTCAGCCTGCAAAGACGCTCAAAAGCCCTCTTTCACCGGTTTCTTGCCCAAGCAACCGGCGCGGCGGTGAAAAATCGCCGCCCTGAAGCGAAAATGCCGCCGGACATCGCTCACATCACCGGCGCGATGACCGAGCGATTGTGTTCAAGCATTGACAATTGCGCAGGCTCGGAAGAAACTCCCGCGCAATAAATGCATAAATCTAAGGGGGAGGTTATCGACATATGACCGCCATGGTACAATGCGCAGGTGATCGGGCGTGAACCGCATCATCAATGATCCCGAGATGGTCGCCGACGAAACGATCGCCGGCGTTCTCAAAGCATTTCCTGAGCTGCTGTCGCCGACCGCGCATCCGCGCGTGCTGCGCGCGACGCAACAGCGTGGCCCCGGCAAGGTCGGCATCGTCACCGGCGGCGGCTCCGGCCATGAGCCCGCCTTCCTCGGCTTCGTCGGCCCCGGCCTGTGCGATACCGTCGCCTGCGGCGAAATCTTCGCCTCGCCCACCGCCAAAAGCTTTCACGAGGCCTTCAAGGTTGCCGATACCGGCGCCGGCGTCGCCTGCCTTTACGGCAATTATGCCGGCGACAATATGAACGTGAAGATGGCGATCAAGCTCGCTGCCAAGGACGGTGTTACGGTCCGCACGGTCGTCGCCAATGACGATGTCGCCTCCGCGTCCAAGGAAGATGCCAGCAAGCGTCGCGGCGTCGCCGGCGAAATCATGATGTGGAAGACGGCCGGCGCATTGGCCGACGAAAGTGGCAGCCTGGACGACGTCATCGCCGTCGCGCAGAAGACGATCGATGCCACGGGCAGCGTCGGCATCGGCCTCTCCGCCTGCACCATTCCCGCCGCCGGCAAGCCCAATTTCACCATCGCGCCGGGCATGATGGAAGTCGGCATCGGCCATCATGGTGAGCCGGGCGTCGCCGTCATGCCCATCAAGCCGGCCAGCGAGATGGCCGGTCTCATGCTCGACCGTATTCTGGAAGACAAGGCCTTCGGCAAGGGCGAGGATGTCGCCGTCCTCATCTCCGGTCTCGGCGCCACGCCGATCATGGAGCTTTACCTGCTCTATAATCATGTCGACGAGATGCTGCGCAGCCGGGGCATCACGCCGCGCCATCGGTTCGTCGGCAATTACTTCACCTCGCTGGAAATGATGGGCGCTTCGATCACCCTCACCCGGCTGGATGGCGAATTGGACCGCCTGCTCGGGAAGCCCGCGCATTCGCTCGGTCTGACGGTACTCGGCCGCTAAGTAAAAAGAACGTCGCACGCCCGATGGAAGGGCGCCGCGAATTTGAGGGACAGCAAGATATGAGCAGCATCACTCTGCCTAACGATCTCCCCGCCATGATGGACGCCGTCGTCGCCTACGCGCCCGGCGACTATCGTTTCGAACAGGTCGAGGTTCCCCGCGCCGGACCCGATGACATCATCATCGAGGTCGAGGCCGTCGGCATCTGTGCCGGCGACATCAAATGCTTCCAGGGCGCGCCCTCCTTCTGGGGTGACGACAAGGGCCAGCCGAAATACGTCAAGCAGCCGATGATCCCGGGCCATGAATTCATCGGCCGCGCGGTTGAAATCGGCGCCAATATCGAGCGCGAAGGCCGCTTCAAGCTCGGCGACCGCCTGATCTCGGAACAGATCGTGCCTTGCGACAAATGCCGCTATTGCCAGCGCGGCGAATACTGGATGTGCGAGGTTCATGACCTTTACGGTTTCCAGAACAACGTCAACGGCGCCATGGCCCGCTATATGCGCTTCCCGAAGACCAGCCGCACCTATCACGTGCCGGAAGAACTCTCTCTCGAAGCGGCCGCCCTGATCGAACCCTTCGCCTGCTCGGTCCATGCCGTGAACCGCGCCAAGATCGAGTTGGACGATATCGTCGTGCTGGCCGGCGCCGGCACGCTCGGCCTCGGCATGGTCGGCACCGCGCGTCTCAAGAACCCGACCAAGCTCATCGTCCTCGACACCAAGGCCGATCGTCTGGCGCTCGCCAAGAAGTTCGGCGCCGATATCGTGATGAACCCGCTTGAGGTCGATGTCGTCGCCGAGGTCAAGAAAATGACCGGCGGTTACGGTTGCGATGTCTATATCGAGGCGACCGGTCATCCGGCCAGCGTCCGCCAGGGCCTCAATATGATCCGCAAGCTCGGCCGCTTCGTCGAATTCAGCGTCTTCGGCGAGGAAGTGACGGCGGATTGGAGCATCATCGGCGACCGCAAGCATCTGGATATCTACGGCGCCCATCTCGGCCCCTATTGCTATCCCTTCACCATCGCCGCGCTCACCGACGGCCGCCTGCCCTTCGAGGGCGTCGTCACCCACAAGCTGCCGCTGAAGGATTTCAAGACCGGCTTCGACCTGATGAAGAAGGGTGACAACTCCATCAAGACCATCCTTATTCCGTAAGAATCGCGACCTAACCTGCACGGGTAGATCCCCGGACTTGGTCCGGCGATCTACCCGCTCCCACCTGCGATACCGCCCGCCGGCGATAAGACCCGCATCCGGGGAACGACCCTCCTAAGCGAGGGCGATTGCGCTTTCACGCAACTTGCCCCAACAATAATAACGAAAACGAAAATCAGATGTCCGATCCACAAAGGCGATCCTGGCCCATGCTGCAGCGTCCCGACGAAAAGGATGCCGAGCTCGACGTCATGACCGAGATTGCGGCGCTCTATTACGCTGACCAGGTGACGCAGGAGGAGCTGTCGCAGCGCTTCGGCATGTCACGCGCCAAGATCGGGCGCCTGCTGAAACGCGCGCGGGAGGAAGGCATCGTCGAAATCCGTGTGCGGCCCCATCCCGGCGTCGCCGGGGAGATCGAGAAGGAATTCATCCGCCGCTTCGGCATCGACCGGCTGATCGTCGCGGTCGACCATCGCGATCAGGAGACGCAGCGTCAGGCGGTCGCCAGCCTCGTCGCCGCCCATCTCACCCGCGTGCTCCGCGACGGCATGATCGTCGCCGTCGGCATGGGCCGCAATGTCGGGGCGGTCGCGGATGGTGTCGTCACGCCCCCCAACCAGCGCTCCGTCACCTTCGTCTCGGCCATCGGCGGATCGCTGCGGGCGGGGGAGATCATGAATTCAGACCATATCTGCCGCCGTCTCGCTGCCCGTTTCGGGGGCGAAAGCGAAACGCTCTATGCGCCGGCTTTGGTTGAGACGCCGGCCATCCGGGACGTTCTGCTGCAGAACGATACCGTACGGCAAACGCTGGATCGCGCCCGCCGGGCCGATATCGCCATCATCGGTGTGGGCGACCTCAGCGAGGACAGCAATATGGTCCGCATGGGCTGGTTCACGCCGCAGGAGGTGACGGAAGCCCGCCTCGCCGGCACCATCGGTGATATGATGGGCTATGATTTCTTCGATATTCAGGGCCAGCCCTCGGGCCGGCCGCTGCATGGACGCATCATGGGCCTGACGACCTCGGAATTGCGGCGCATCCCCAATGTCGTGGCCATCGCCAGCGAAAGCACCAAGGCCGCCGGTATTCTGGGTGCGCTGCGCACCGGGGCGATCAATACGCTCGCGACCAGCCTCAGCAATGCCCATACCGTGCTCAGCCTGGATGATGCGACGCGGTCGCGGCAACCGGCGGCGCCTCTGCCAGCAGCCGGTAGCCCACACCCGGCTCATTGATCAGCAGCGCCATCGTCTCGGGCGCCAGCTTCTGGCGCAGATGCCAGATATAGACGCGCAGATATTGCAGATCCTCGGCATGGGCCGGTCCCCAGACCGCCGTCAGCAATTGCCGGTGGGTGACGACACGACCCAGATTGCGCATGAGGATTTCCAGCAGCGCGAATTCGCGCTTTGACAGCGACAGCAAAGCCCCATTCTCGCGCAGCTCGCGCTTGTCCAGGTCGAGCGTCAGCGCGCCCGCCCGCAGAACCGGATCAAGCCCGTCCTGCATCCGGCGATGTCGCAACCCGGCGCGGATCCGCGCCAGCAACTCGCCGATGCCGAAAGGTTTTTCGACGTAATCATCGGCGCCATTGTCCAGCGCCATGATCTTCTGCGCTTCCTGATCGCGCGCGGATAGGATGATGACGGGTATGGCACTGAAAGCACGCAGACGTTGCAGCAGCTTCTGCCCGTCCTCGTCGGGCAGACCGAGGTCGAGCAGGATCAGATCGGGCGCGCGGCTGGCGGCCAGACGCAGCCCCTCGCCGCCCGTCATTGCCTGCTCAACCTCATAGCCGGATGCTTCCAGCGCGGGCACCAGAAAGCGATGGATCTGCTTTTCATCGTCGATGACAAGAATGCGGGCGCCGGTCATCGGTCTATCTCTTCCGCAAGCGGCAGGCTGATGGTGATGACCGTGCCCGGCAACCCATCCCGCGGCAGGTCGGGACGCGGGCTGAGGGCGGAGATCGTGCCGCCCATGGCCTGGACAAAACCCCGCGCGATGGCCAGGCCAAGGCCGGTGCCGGGGGCGACCCGGTCGCCATGTTTCGCACGATAGAAACTGTCGAAGACCTGAGCGAGATCCTCGGGCGGAATGCCGATGCCCTCATCCGCCAGGGTGATGATCACCCGCCCCTTCTCTTCCAGCGCCAGCAGACGGATGCCCGCGCCCTCGGGCGAATACTTGACCGCGTTTTCCAGAATATTGGTCAGCGCCTGTTCCAACAGGCTGCGATCGGCCCGGCAGGCAAGACCCTCTGACACGCTCACCGCCATATGCAAGGCGCCGGGCACCCGGCTGCACACGGCATCGATCAGCGGCGCGAGGTCCAAGCCCGTCAGACGCGGCGTGATATCCCCGCCCTCCAGCCTTGTCAGGTCCATGATATTGCTGAGGAAGCGCGTCATCCGGCCGACATCCTCCTCGATGCTGGCCAGCAGATCCTGCCGCGTCGGCTCGGACAGCCTCTCCCAACTGGCCCGCAGGGTTTCGGCGGAACCACGGATGCCGGTCAGCGGCGTGCGCAGATCATGCGACAGGGAATTGAGCAAAGCCGTGCGCAGCGCCTGGGTTTCGGACAAGGCCTCGCCCCGCGCGGCCTCCGCCGCCAGACGCACGCGCTCCAATGCCACCGCCGCCTGATCCGCCAAAGCCAGGACAGCCTGCAGGCTGGGTGTCGAGAGCAGCCCAGCGGCGGGCGGGCGGAAGCCGAGCACACCGACGGTGCCACGGCTGGTGCGGATGGGCAGAAAGCGCCAGGGGGCGGAGGGCAAGGTCGCGGTCCCTGAACCGGCTTCCTCCTGCCGGGCCAAGGTCCAGCGCGCGGCGGCCAGGCTGCTCTCGTCCAGGGCTGGGCTGCCCTCGGGCCGCAAGGCCCGCACGGTAAGGCCAGCCGGCGTATCGGTCAGCACCGCCGCTTCCGGGGCCAGGGCCGCCGCCTGCTGCGCGATCTCGACCATCAGCTCGTCCTCGGTCGCGGGCTCGCCCAGCCGGCGGCTGAACAGACCGATGCGGCGCAGACCCTCGATCCGCCCCTGCGCCGCCAGCGCTTCGGCCCGCACGCGACCGGCGAGCAGACCGGTGGAGCTGGCCACGATGCCGAAGACGACCAGCGCCACCACATCGCGCGGGTCGTTGATGGTGAGTTGATAGAGCGGCGGCAGGAAAAAGAAATTCCAGCTCAGGAAGCCAAGTGCCGCCGCGAAAAGGCCGATGGCCAGACCGTAGAAGGCCGCCACCGCCATGACGGCCGCCAGAAACACCATGCCCAGCGCTTCATGGTTCAGCCAAGGCTGCGACAATTCGCCGATCCCGACCACCAGGGCGATCACCCCGATACCGGCGATCCAAGGCAGCGGCGCGCGCGGCAGCCTGGGCCAAAACCGGCGCGGCGAGCGTTCGGCCGTCGACGGCACAACCAGCAGGTTGACGTCGCTGCCTTGCCGCAGAAGCTGTTCCGCGAGCGTCGCGCGCGCCCAAAACCGTCTTGCCAGATGGCGAAAGCGCCGCGGCCGCGCTGCACCGATCACGATCTGCGTCACATTGCGCCGGGCTGCAATCTCCAGCGCAATGGATACGACATCGCGCCCGGCCTGGGTCTCGACCTCCGCGCCGAGCGTTGCGGCCAGCGCCTTCGGGCCCTGGGATTTCAGAAGCCCCGACAGCCCGTCTTTCGGCCGCTCGACATGCAGGGCAATCCAGGGCGCGTGCAGCGCATCGGCCAATTGCTTCGCGCGCCTGACCACCGCCTCGGCCGAGGCATCGGCCCCGATCAGCGCCAGAATGCGCTCGCTCGCCGGCCAAGGCCCCTTGATGGCATTGAGCCGCATATAGCCGCGCACATCGGCATCGACATGCTGCGCCACCCGCCGCAAGGCAATCTCGCGCAAAGCCGTCAGATTGCCTTCCCGGAAAAAGGCATTCAGCGCCCGCCGCGCCGTCTCCGGCCGGTAGATCCTGCCCTCGGTCAGGCGTTTGCGCAGCTCCGCGGGCGTGATGTCGATCAGCTCGATCTCGCCCGCCAGTTCCAACACCTGATCGGGCAGCGTCTCCGTCACGCGCACGCCGGTGATGCGGGCCACGTCATCGTTCAGGCTTTCCAGATGCTGCACGTTCAGCGTCGCCCAGACCGGGATGCCCGCTTCCAGCAGCTCGGCCACATCCTCCCACCGTTTGGCGTGCCGGCTGCCCGGCGCATTGGTATGGGCCAGTTCGTCAATCAGGATCAGCGCCGGGCGCCGGGCGATGGCCCCTTCCAGATCAAATTCCGCCAGCGCCTGATCGCGATAGGGCATCAGCTTGGGCGGCAGGATGGGAAGATCGCCGATCTGCGCCTCGGTCTCGGCCCTGCCATGGGTCTCGACCACGCCGATCAGTACATCGACGCCTTCGCGCGCCCGCTGCCGTCCGGCCGCGAGCATTTCCCAGGTCTTGCCGACGCCGGGCGCGGCGCCGAGGAAAATGCGCAAGCTCGCCCGGCCCTCGGTCGTCAGGGCGGCCGCCAAAGCATCCGGGTCCGGGCGGTTGTCCTCACGCATGCTGCTTCATACCGGTCATTGCCGTTAAGGACGAAACAGATCCCGGATCATGCGTGGATCGACATCCTCCAGCCTCGCCGGCTGCCATCGGGGCTTGCGGTCCTTATCGACCAGCATGGCGCGCACGCCTTCCGCGAATTCCGGCAGGCGCATCAGGCGCTGCGCCAGACGCAGTTCGGCGGCAAGCGCGCTGTCCAGATCCATCCGCGCGCCCGCTTTCAGTGACGTCAGGCTCCAGCACAAAGCCGACGGCGAATGACGACGCAACTCAGCAAGCGTCGCCCGCGCCCAATCGCTGTCCATCGCCTCCAATCGCGCCAGGATGTCGGGCAAGCTCTCGGCCGAAAAACTCTGGTCGATGGCGGACAGGACGGGTGCCAGGGAATAGGCCGGCAACGGCGCGCTGAAATGCGCGATCGCCGCCCGACCGTCACGGACCAGCGCATCGCCGAGTTCAGCCAGACGCTCGGACGGCACGAAGGCGGTGCCTAGCCCCGCATGCACCGCATCGGCACCGGTCAGCCTTGCCCCGGTCAGGCCGAGATAGAAGCCGAGCGCGCCCGCCAGGCGCGGCAGAAAATAGCTCGCGCCGACGTCAGGGGCGAAACCGATCGCCGTCTCAGGCATGGCGAAAACCGCCGTCTCCGTCACGATGCGATCGGACCCATGGACGGAAATCCCCAAACCGCCCCCCATGCAGGCGCCGTGCATCAGGCTGAGATAGGGTTTCGGAAAATGCGCGATGGCAGCGTTCAACGCATATTCCTCGGCGAAGAATGTCTCTGCCGCCTCAAAATCACCGGCCAGAACCTCGGCGCGCACGCGGCGGACATCGCCCCCGGCACAAAACGCGCGGCCCTCGCCTTCCAGAATAACGATCTCGATCTCCGGATCATCCTGCCATAGCCGCAGCTGCGCATGCAGCGCCCGGATCATGGCGAGGTCGAGGGCATTCAAGGCCTGCGGACGCCGAAGCATCAGCCGCCCTGCCCGGCCGACGCGCCTTGCCTCCAAACCCACCGCTTCGGCTGCTATGCCTTCGCTCGCCATCCCCGCCCCCTCGCCAAAGATCGTGGGAGGGAGCTTGAACGTCCTATCGCCTGTGAGGCAATCCTTACGCCGCGCGTGTCAGCTGCTGCGCCCTCGCCCGGTCGGTCAAAATCCCGCGCACCCGATCGACCTTGGTCCCTGTCACGCGGATGGGGGCAAAGGCCAGGGCGTCGCGCAGGAACTGCACATCGCGCGGCACCGCATCCACGTCGGACCATTCGGTGCGGCCAAGGCCCAGCGCCGCACGGTCGCCGATATCGAGATAGGTTTCCGCAGGCAGGCCATGCGCCAGAACCACATCGTGATGCGCCAGCTCGATATGATGATAGCGCACCTCCGCCCGCCCAGGCTGCGTCACGGTCAGCCCGTTGAGCAGATATTTGATCGGAATCAACACGCCTTCCGCCAGCACGGCATGATCGGGCGACAGAAAAAGATCCTTATCCGGCATCCCGGGGCCGAAGGCATGTGCGTCGATCCTGACCGGCAAAACGGCCGCCGGGTTGCCATGCCGGTCGCAATCGACCAGCGCCGCGCCGGTCCAGGTGACGGGCAGAACCTCCCCCGAGACGGTCAGCACCGCATCGCCGACCCGCAATGCCTCGACCGCGACTTCACCATACGGGGTCGCGATCCCCGTGCCGGCAACGAAACAGGGCAGCAGCGTCACGGTGGTATTGGCTCCCACGGTCTGCACATGCAGCGTGCCCGCACCATGGGCGGTGAAGGTCAGCACTTCCGAGACCCCGCCGCTGGTCAAGGTCAGGTTCGATCCGCTGACGCTGGCGGTGACACCGGTCACACCGCTGAGCAGAATACTGTCGGCGGCCGCAAACCCGGTGATGGTTTCACCACCGAAACCGGCAAAGCTTCCGGCCAGCTGCCAGGCATCGCCGGCATCGAAGGCGATGGTGCCGAAAGCGGTGATCTGGCCGCCGATCCCGCTCAAGGTTCCGGTCGTGCCGGACGCTTCGGCCCCGAGTTCCAGCACGCTGCCGCCGCCGCCGCCGATGACGTCGCCGATGAAAACGCCACCGCTTTGGACCGTCAGATTATTCGCGCGCCCGTCCGCGAAGCTGACGGCCGTGCCCGCCGCGCCGGCGTCGATGGTTCCGGCATTGATCACCGTGCCGCCGCCATTGACCATGACGCCGAGCTCGGTCGAGACGATGGCCGCGCCGCTGAGATTGGTGATGCGGCCACCCGCCAGAAGATAGACGCCGACATCGCTGCCATAGACATAGCCGGCATTGCTGACGGTCGCGGTCGCCCCCGCCGCGACGATACCGTCATAGGACCCGATGACCGATCCGCTGGCCGTATTCGTCACCGTGCCGCCGGCGGCGAGATAGATGCCGTAACCGTTCAAGCCGAGAGCATCGATGACAGCGCTATTGGTGACGATACCCGCCGCGCCGTAGACGGAAACGCCCGAGAAATCGCCATAGATGCCGGTCGTGCCGGTATTGATGACGGTGCCGCCGCTTTCCAGCGCGACGCCATTGCCCTGCAGCGTCGTCGTTTCGATCAGGCCGGAATTATTGACGGTGCCGAGGCCGCCCGCGATATCGATGCCGCCGATACCGCCATAGATCGTGCCGGCGTTCAGATTGGTAACGCTGCCGCCGGCGCCGAAATAGATGCCGTCATAAAGATTGTTGGGCGAGCCTGGGACGATCTTGGTCGGGCTTGAATCGATCGTCCCGCTATTGGTGACGGAGGCCTTACCCCCGGTGACAGTGATGCCGTTATTGTACCCGGCAATCACGCCGCTATTGGCGATGCTCCCCGCCGCCGCAAGATCAATCCCGTTCGCACCGGGGCCCGATGCGGTGATCGTACCTGCGTTAACGATTGACCAACCTGACACCGGTACAGTGCCGGCCGGCCCGATGATCGCATCACCCGATGTCGTCACGACCGAGCCGGCGGCGGTGACCGTCGTTGGACTGGTGGTCAGCGTTACGCTTCGCGTAATCGCCGTTGAAATCGTCCCCGACATGATCCCTCCACGCGCTGATGGAAGATCTTTAAACGGGACTACTGAAGCCAATCTTAAGTCGGACAGTGATTCCGATTAAGATTAGCTTTTCGTTACAATATGTTTTTTGTGTCCAGACGGATAGCGATGGATTGCGCATGCGCTGTCAACCCTTCCGTCTCAGCCAGACGCACCGCCGCCGGACCGACCTGCGCCAGCGCGGCCGCGTCACCCTCGACCCAGGTCGTGCGCTTGATGAAGTCGAAGACCGAGAGGCCGGAGGCGAAACGCGCCGTGCGCCCGGTCGGCAGAACATGGTTCGGGCCCGCCACGTAATCCCCCACCGCTTCCGGCACGAAACGGCCAAGGAAGACAGCGCCGGCATGACGCACCTGGGCGAAGAAACCCTGCGGCTCCGCCATCATCACCTGCAGATGTTCCGGCGCAAGACGGTTCACCAAATCCGCTGCCTCCGACCAGTCGGCGACCAGCAGAATGGCGCCATGCTTGTCCCAGCTCGCCTGGGCGATCGCGGCGCGCGGCAGGGTTTTCAGCGCATCCGCCACGGCCTGCGCCACGGCATCCGCGAAAGCCGCGTCATCGGTGATCAGGATGCTCTGCGAGGATTCGTCATGCTCGGCCTGGGCCAGCAGGTCCAGCGCCACATGCGTCGGGTCGTTCTCGGCATCCGCCACGACCACGACTTCCGAAGGACCGGCAATACCGTCGATGCCGACCCGCCCGAAAACCTGCCGCTTCGCTTCCGCCACATAGGCATTGCCGGGACCGACGATCCGGTCCACCGGCGGGATCGTCGCTGTGCCATAGGCGAGCGCGGCAATCGCCTGCGCCCCACCGACACGATAGATTTCGGTCACCCCCGCGCGCTCGGCCGCTGCCAGCACCAGCGGGTTCAGCACGCCGTCCGGCGCTGGCACGCAGATCGCAATCCGCCCGACGCCCGCGACCTTGGCCGGGATCGCATTCATCAGGACGGAGGACGGATAGGCCGCCTTGCCGCCCGGCACGTAAAGCCCGACCGCATCCAGCGCCGACCAGCGCATGCCGAGCCGGTAGCCGGCCGCATCCGTCATCACCAGATCCTGCGGCCGCTGCGCGCGATGAAAGGCCTCGATCCGCGTCGCCGCCAGATCCAGCGCCGCCATCAACGCCGGCGCAATCTCAGCCTTGGCCGCCGCAATCTCGGCCGGCGTCACCGCCAGCCGGTCCGCCGTCATGGTCACGCGGTCGAACCGGGACGTGTAGTCGCATACAGCCGCGTCACCCCGCGCACGCACCGCGTCGATGATCGCCGTCACCTGCGGGCCGACGGTCTCCGTCGTTTCCCGCGCCTGGTCCAGCAGGCCAGCGAAAGACGCGGCAAAACCTTCGTCCTGCGTCGAAAGCCGCCGCATCACGCCTGCCCCTTTTCCGCCGCCTGACGCTCGACCGCCTGCCGTTCAACTGCCTGGCGGAACCGCGCGATCCAGGCGCCGATCACCTCGGGCCTTGTTTTCAGCGCCGTGCGATTGACGATCAACCGGCTGGAGACCGAAGCGATGACCTCCGTCTCCACCAATCCGTTTGCCTTCAGCGTCGATCCGGTCTGGACCAGATCGACGATGAGCCGGGACAGGCCGAGCTTAGGCGCCAGTTCCATCGCCCCGCTCAGATGCACGACCTCGGCATGGATGCCGCGCGCCGCATAATGCTTGCGGGCGATATTGGGATATTTCGACGCCACGCGAACGCGCGACCAGCGGGAAGGGTCATCCTTGCCCGCCGTCTCGGCAGGCTCCGCGACCGAGACCCGGCAGCGCCCGATGCCAAGATCGAGCGGCGCATAGATTTCCGCATAGTCGAATTCCATCAGCACATCGGCGCCGCAGATACCGATCTCGGCCGCGCCGAAGGCGACGAAGGTCGCGACGTCGAAGGACCGCACGCGCGCGATATCAAGCCCGGGATGGCTGGTCGGAAAGCGCAGGCGCCGCCCGCTTTCATCCACCAGGTCTTGCGGCAGGGTGATGCCCATATGGGAGAAGATCGGCACACACTCGCCCAGAATGCGGCCCTTCGGCAGGGCCATCACGATGGGGCTTTCGGCGTCGGGCGCCGTTTCCGGATCAGGGCGAGAGAGTGCGGCGGATTGGGTCATGACGGGCGGGCTCTAGCATCGCTCGCCCCTGCGGCAAAGCGCGCTCAGTGATCAGCGGCCAGGATAAAGCTGCAGAGGAAATGCAGCAGCGGGTTGCGGGCCACTTCCCCGGTCGCGGCAGGCGGCGGCGGCCGGCCGTTCATATGGTGCTCGCGATACTCCGCTGCCTTGAACCAGGGGGCGGGGTTCAGGTCGCGCATCGCCCCGATCGCCAGGTAATGGGCGAAAATATCCCGCGCCCGGCCCAGTTGATCGGCATAGGTCGCGACATAAAAATCGATGTCGAAAATCGGCAGCGGGCTGAAGCGCCGCGTCGCGCGATGTTCGAGGTAGTGGGTAAGCGCGATCTGCTCGGCCCCCAGACCATAGGCGCGGCGATACCAGCCCGGATCGAAATAGAGGCTGGGTCGATGGCCCTTGGCCTCGCCCTCCAGCACGTAATGACAAAGGGGGCTGATATCATCCGGCGGATTGTAGCGCTGGCGGTACCAGACACCGTCGAAATAGGGGTTAGGGCGGCGGTGTTCCCGCCAGCCCGAGACCGCGTAATGATCCACGGCATCAAGCCCGGCCTGATGCACGTCGGGGCCATTGATATAATAGTAATTGGGGTCGACCAGCCCGCTGTCCCGCACGATCGCCCGCTCATCCCGCGGCAGGCGGCCTTCCTGACGGCCGCAGCCCAGGTAATGCTCGAAAAGATCGAGCCCGGTCGCCGCCACATCCTGATTCTGCGCCGCATAGAATAGCGGGTCGAAATTGCGGTTTGGGCTCAATTGCCCGCTGCGACGGCCGGCCAGATAATGGGCGAGACAGGCCTGCCCATCCGGCACCTCTTGCGCCGCGCGATACCAGACCGGATCGAACCAGGCGATCGGCCGGTGCCCGGCGCTCTCCCCTTGCTCCACATAGTGCAAAAGCGGATCGCCGTCCGGTACCGCCGGGCAATGGGACCGATAGAACTCCGGATCGAAGGCAAGATTGGGCCAACGCCCCTCACGCCAGCCGGTCGTCAGATAATGGTCCACGGGATCGACGCCGGCCGAGGCGATATCGGGATAAACCGCGCGATACCACAGCCCGTCGACCGCTGCGCGCGCCGCTTCGGAAAGCTCCGGCCGGTCAGGCAAGGACAAGGCGGGTATCGAATCCAAAAGCGGCTCTTTCCCCAGGACGGCAGCCCGAAACCAAATCAAGCTGGAAGGTTATAATGCGCTCGAAGCGAATGCAAAATGCTTAAGGCAAATGACCGAGCGCGCATTGATGGTCCTGCAGATCCTCGCCGCTGCCGAAATCGGCCCTGGCCAGATCGGCCTTGCCCGCCAGCAGGATGAAGCCGGGTCCGGCCGCAGGAAACTCTGCCCCCACCAGTACCAAGGTATAGGCGCCCATCTGGCCGGATGCCCCGGGCAGGCCATCCGCCAGCAATTGGAAGGGGCTGGTCGCGCCCAGGCTTTCTCCCATGATGCGCATGACCTGATAGGGATGGCCGTGCAGCGGTTCGGGGAAGCTTGTCCAGGCTGGGGTGATCTCATTCATATGCCGCATCAGCGCCGCCTGGGTCGCTTCACTGATGCAATCCATATGGATATGGAGCTGCAGCTGCGTCCGTCCATGCACCGAATTGATAGCGAGGCTGAGATCGACCCGCGGCAGGAAATGCCCCAGACGCGCGGCGATCAGCGGGGTCTGCGACCAGGCCTGGGCGAAATAATTGGGCGTGCCGGGCTGCAGCAGCGCCGGACTTTCTATCCCCGTGATCCGCGTCGTCGGGATCAGAAGATACTGCGTCTCCCCCACGATATCCTTCAGGATCGCATAGCCGCCGCCTAAGTCGACGCGCGCGCAGGGGGCCGGATGGCCGAAGCTTTTCTGATCGACGACGCATTTGCCGTTGACGATCTTCCACAGAATATTGGGGTCTTCCGCCGCACGCACGATGACGATCGGCAGAAAAGCGATCGCCGCCGCCGCCATCACCAGCAAGGCCCGCGACGCGAAACCCGATTTCAGAGGCCATTTGTCGGAAAAGCGCATGCGTGATCCCTTGCCGCGTGGCGGTGCCGCCACCCGCTCCCCATCTTCCGGGAGCGCCGACCGTTTTACGCCGCTCTCACGCCCGAGCATAGGAATCCAGGCATGACGATTGAGATGTCCCTGCTGCTTTGGTCCGTCGTCATCGGCCTGTTGCAATGTCTGGCAACCGGCTTTGCCGTGACGCTGACGCGCGGTGTCGCATTCGGCGGCAGTGCGCGCGACGACCAGAAACCCATCCAGGGCATCGGCGGGCGCGTCATCCGCGCTTTCAACAATTTCAGGGAAACATTTCCCTTTTTTGCGGCCCTGGTGCTGGCCGGTGCGGTTCTGCATCGCCATTCGGCGCTAACCGTCATCGGCGCCAATCTGTATTTCTGGAGCCGCGTCATCTACTGGCCGCTTTATGTCACCGGCGTGCCGATGATCCGCTCGCTCATCTGGCTTGGCTCTCTGCTCGGCCTTATTCTTCTCCTCATCGGCGTTGCCGGCATCGTCTAATCGGCCGCGCATAGCCGATGAGAAGCTAAGCTCTGACGGCATCCCTTCCCTGCTACGGCAGTTTGTCGTTGATATTTGTGCTGCGCTGCGGTAGCAGCCAGCCATGATTGTTCGTGAGATGCGCGAACGGTGATCCAGCTGTTTCTGCAGCCCTCTTACACTGGGCGCATCCGGGTCATCCTTTTCTGAGCAATCCTCTTCAAACCTGTTCCACTCCGCGTCGCGCGGGGAGCTTGAACACGAACCGCCTGGACAAGACCTCCAGGGCGGCGTGGAGACTATTGTGACCGACACTCCTAAGACGACGAACGACACTTTCGTGGGCCTCGGCCTTAACGAACAGATCCTGGCCGCGCTCGCGAGCCAGAATTTCTCGGCGCCGACGCCTATTCAGGCCCGCGCCATTCCCCAGCTGCTGGCCGGCCGCGATCTGCTCGGCCTCGCCCAGACCGGCACCGGCAAGACGGGCGCCTTCGCGCTCCCCGTCATCCAGCATCTGCTGGCCGATCCGCGCCGCGTCCGCCCCTTCTGCACCCGCGCGCTGATCCTGGCGCCGACGCGTGAACTGGCGTTGCAGATCAATGAGAGCATCAAGAAGTTCTCCCACGGCACCGGCATCCGCACCGTGGTCATTCTCGGCGGCGTCGGCCGTTCGCCGCAGGTGGAGCGCATGCGCCGGGGCACCGATATCGTCATCGGCACGCCGGGCCGCCTGCTCGACCTGATGAACACGCAGGAACTGCTGCTCGAACAGGTCAGCCATTTCGTCCTCGACGAAGGCGATCAGATGCTCGACCTCGGCTTCATCAAGGACATCCGCACGATCCTGTCGCGCCTGCCGCAGAAGCGCCAGTCCATGCTCTTCTCCGCCACCATGCCGAAGGAAATCGGCCAGCTGGCAAGCAGCCTGCTGCGCGATCCGGTGACGGTCCAGGTAAAGGCCGAGACGGCGACGCCCGACAAGATCGATCAGCATGTCTATTTCACCGATGCCCC
The DNA here is from genome assembly GCF_020621385.1 of Acidisoma cellulosilyticum. Taxonomy (GTDB): domain Bacteria; phylum Pseudomonadota; class Alphaproteobacteria; order Acetobacterales; family Acetobacteraceae; genus Acidisoma; species Acidisoma cellulosilyticum. Next base: position 626,787 of record NZ_JAESVA010000003.1, read on the forward strand.
GGCCAAGAAGCGCCTGCTGGTGACGCTGCTGCGTGACCCCGAGCTCGCCCGCGTCATCGTCTTCACGCGCACCAAGCGCGGTGCGGATAAGGTCGCCGAGCACCTCGCGGCCTCCGGCATCAACGCCGATGCCATCCACGGCAACAAAAGCCAGAACGCCCGCACGCGCATTCTGGACCGCTTCAAGGGCGGCGAGTCCCGCGTGCTGGTCGCGACCGATCTGGCCGCCCGCGGCATCCATGTCACCGGCATCACCCATGTCGTGAACTTCGAACTGCCGAACGAGCCGGAAAGCTATGTCCACCGCATCGGCCGCACCGCGCGTGCCGGCGCCTCGGGCATTGCCTTCGCCTTCTGCGATCCCAGCGAGCGCGGTTTCCTGAAGGACATTCAGCGCCTGACCGGCGTCATCATGAAGGTCGCAGCGCCCATGGCGGCGAACGACCAGTCCGGCGTGCCGGATGTGATCGAGGTCGAGGTGCCGCGCGCGCCGCGTGCGCCCCGCGCTTACAATCCCGGCCACAACCCGGCCAATCCGGGTGCGGCACAGGATCGTCCGAAGCGCCGTGGCAAGCGGTCCGGCTCCGGCCGTCGTCCGCGCCAGAACAAGGCTGCCTGATCTAAAAACCTAGCCTAAACTAAACGCGTCGCCCGCGGCTTCATGCCGCGGGTCTACCGCCTCCGCAGGCAAAGCGCCCGTTTGGCCGGCGCCCCAATGCCGTCTGAGCATTCCGGAACGTTTGCCTCTGGCCTTGGACGGCGGAGATCCCTAGGAAAAGGCGTCTTTCCTGGGTGAGTGTGCATGGCCGTCTATACCGAAGTCACCGATGACGCGCTGCGCGCCTTCCTCGCCGCCTATGATATCGGGGAGGTCGTGGCCTTTCGCGGCATCGCCGAAGGCGTGGAGAACAGCAATTACATGCTGCGCACCACGACCGGCGACTTCATCCTGACCCTTTATGAGAAGCGCGTGAACCCGGACGATCTGCCCTGGTTCCTCGGCCTGATGCAGCATCTGTCGACCCAGGGCGTGAATTGCCCGCTTCCCGTAGTGGCGCGGGACGGCTCGGCCCTGCGGCTGCTCGCTGACCGCCACGCTGCCGTCACCACCTTCCTGCCCGGCGTCTGGCCGCGCCGCGTCCAGCAGGCGCATTGCGCGCCGCTCGGCCAGGCGCTCGCCCAACTCCATGCCGCCGGCGCCAGCTACGCGCCCGAGCGGATCAATGCGCTCGGCCCCGCCGGTTGGCGCCCGCTGCTGGAGCGTAGCCTCAGCCGCGCCGATGACGTCACACCCGGTCTCGGCGCGGAACTGACGGCGACCTTGGACCATCTGCTCGCGGCCTGGCCGCGCGACCTGCCGCGCGGGCAGATCCATGCCGATCTGTTCCCCGACAACGTCTTTTTTCTCGACGGGCAGATTTCGGGCCTCATCGATTTCTATTTCGCCGCGACCGATATCCTCGCCTATGACCTCGCCATCTGCCTCAACGCCTGGTGTTTCGAGATCGACGGCGCCTTCAACGTGACGAAGGGCAGGGCGCTGATCGCCGCCTATCAAGCGGTTCGCCCACTCACGGAGGCTGAGATCGAGGCCCTGCCGGTTCTGGCGCAGGGCTCGGCGCTGCGCTTCCTGCTCACCCGCCTGTATGACTGGCTCCATGTCCCGGAAGGCGCCCTGGTGACACCGAAGGACCCGGTCGAATATCTGCGCAAGCTGCGCTTCCATAGCCATGCCAAAGGGATCTCCGCCTATGTCGGATAACAGGGGGTCGGACGAGACGGAGACGGAAGCCCCGAAGCCGCGCCAGGTCGTCGAGATCTGGACCGATGGCGGCTGCAAGCCCAATCCCGGCCCGGGCGGCTGGGCCGCCATCCTGCGCTTCGGCGGGGCCGAGAAAGAATTATCGGGCGGGGACCGCACCACCACCAATAACCGGATGGAATTGACGGCGGCGGCCGAAGCGCTGGAAGCTTTGACCCGGCCCTGCACGATCGTCCTCAACACCGACAGCGAATATCTGCGCAATGGCATCACCCGCTGGCATGCCGGCTGGGTGCGCAAGAACTGGCGCAACGCGGCGGGCGACCCGGTCGCCAATATGGACCTCTGGCGCCGCATTCTGGATGCCGCCAAGCGGCATGAGATCGACTGGCGTTGGGTGCGCGGCCACGCCGGGGATGTCATGAACGAACGCGCCGATGTGCTGGCAACCCGCGCGCGGGAGGATATGCTCGCGGGCAGTTAATCTTGCGCCCGCTGCGATCCGTCCGCTATAAAAACGACGTTATGAATTCCAGCCAAAGGGAGGGTCGCGTGATGCAGTTCTATCATTACCATAAGCGCGGTCCCGTTTTCGCCCTGCAGATGCGTTTGCAGGGCTGATCAGGCGAGCCGCTCCGAAGTAGGCCTATACTTCCGCGTCCTCATCGTCTGTCAGCTCATTCCCTTGAGCCTTCGTCCCTTCGCGCGGATCGCGCATCCGCCGGGGACCGAGAAAGACGATAGAATGTCCCTGATCACCCTCGATGCCATCGGCATCACGCTCGGCTTGCCGATCTTCTCCAATCTCAGCCTGACGCTGCACAAAGGCGACCGCCTGGGCCTTGTCGCCGGCAACGGCCAGGGCAAATCGACGCTTCTGCAATTGCTGGCCGACAAGCGGCAGCCTTCCAGCGGCACCTGCCATTACGCGCGCAGTCTGGGCCTCGCCCTCATGCCGCAGACGCCCGACAGCGATTGGCTGGCGCGAAGCGTCGAAGATGTCGTGATCGGAAACCTGCCGGCGGAAACGCGGGAATGGGACTCCTGGCGCGCTGCGGTGGCGTTGGAGGATATCGGCGTGCCGCCCGCCTTCTGGCAGCTGCCTTTGGGTCAGCTCAGCGGGGGCTGGCAGCGCATGGTTTTGCTCGCCCGCACCTGGGTGGGTGACCCCGACATCCTATTGCTGGATGAGCCGACCAATCATCTCGATTTCGAGCGGATCAGCCAGTTGCAGGCTTGGATCCTGCGCCTGCCGAAAGACAAGGCCCTGATCATCGCCAGCCATGACCGCGCTTTTCTGGATAGCGTCAGCAACCGTACGCTCTTCTTGCGCGCCGATGCGTCCCTGGATTTCGCGCAAAACTATACCGCCGCGCGCGCCAGTTTGGACAATAGGGACGAGGCGACAGCCCGGCGTTTCGAGACGGATCTCCGGCAGGCGGCGCAACTCCGCCGACAGGCCGCCAAGCTGCGCAATATCGGCATCAATTCCGGCTCCGACCTGCTGACGGTCAAAACAAAACAATTGAAGGACCGTGCGGAGCGGATCGAAGCGGCCGCGCGTCCTGCGCATCAGGCAGCGCGATCCGGGCTGATCCGCCTCAGCGACAGCGAAGCACGGGTGAAATTCCTGCTCGCTTTCGACAATGCCGTCATCAGCGCGCCGGACGGACGGCGCCTGTTCCGGACAGGGAAGTTATGGATCGCGCCCGGTGACCGCATCGTGCTGCTGGGGCCGAACGGCGCCGGCAAATCCTGCCTCCTGACGCGGATAACGGCGGCGATCAGGGGAGAGGCCGTGCCGGGCATCACCTGTGCCGCCTCTGTCATTCCCGGCATCTGCGACCAGACGCTCAGTCATCTCCGCGCGGATGAGGTGCTGCATCATGCCATCCGCGACCGTTTCCTGATGGGCGATCAACCCATCCGCGCGCTGCTCGCCGGGGCCGGCTTTCCCTTGGACAAGCAGGGACAGACCTTGGCTCAACTATCGGGCGGACAGCGCGCCCGGCTTGCCATGCTCATCCTGCGCCTGGAACAGCCGAACCTTTTCCTGCTCGACGAACCGACCAATCATCTCGACATCGCAGGTCAGGAGGCGCTGGAAGCGGAGCTGACCAAGGCCGAGGCCGCCTGCCTCATGGTCTCTCACGATCGGCACTTCATCGCGCAGGTCGCCAATCGCTTTCTATTGATCCGGGACGGAAGGCTGGACGAAATTGAAAAGCCTGCCACTGTCTCAGGCGAGGTCTGACCTTGGTCCTTGCGGAACGATTGTATTCACGGTCCGGCCGCATATTATGCCAAACTCGTTAAGACCAATTGACGAGATGACGGTTACTGATTTCCACTCGACTCTCCCTGGCCTGCTGCGGCCTTGTACAAGCGCCCCGGAATCTTTTCGCCATGTCTCAGACAATTGGTATTGGTGTCGTCACCTATAATCGCCAGGCGGTTCTGTTCGATACGCTGAAGGCCATCGCGCAGCATACCGGGACCCTGGCGCATCTCATCGTCGCAGATGATGGATCAATGGACGACACCCGCGACGCTTTGCAGCACCACCGGATTCCCTTCGTCACCGGTGAAACTCGCGGCATGGCCTGGAACAAGAACCGTGCGCTTTTCTGGCTGGCCCATGTCAAGAAATGCGATCACATCATCATTCTCGAAGACAATACCGGACCGCAGGACGATGGCTGGGAAAAGCTTTGGATCGACGGCGCGCGTCGATACGGCCATGTGAACCTTGCCGGCCATTGGTTCGAGCATAGTTTCATCAGCGGATCGGGCAGCGCAGAAGACCCTATCCTCAGCCTTGATGTCTCCGGCCAGTGCAGCGCCTTCTCGCGCGAAGCGATCCTGTTCGGCGGTCTTCTGGACACAAGGTTCAAAGGCTTCGGTTTCGAACATGTGGAGCACACGATCCGCCTTATCCGGCTCGGATATGGCGGACGTCATGATTATGTCGAGGGGGAACTTCGGACCCTGTACTATCTCTTGAAGACGAGGATGACGCATGCCCCCACAGCAAGTTTCAACGATCCCGACATCATCCGGTATAACCAGACACTTTGCCATGACCTGTTAAGGGACATGTCATTTCGATCCGGCATGCAAAACGAAGACGAGATAAAGACCCTTCGCGCAGAAATGGGCTTCACCACGGGTCGGGACGAGCAGACGCCATCTCTGGACCGCTGAACCATCCAGGCTAGGCCGCCACCGACCTTGACCGCCAGATCCTCCCAAGGGCTTGCGTCCTGTCAGATTGACAAAAAAGGGTCGTCCATCGACAATCCATAATGCGGACAAAAAGTCCATAATATGGACAATCGATTTACGAGACGACCTGGGAGACCCCGTCATGGACGCTGCGACCGACCCCCGCGCGGAAACGCTCGACGCCGAGACCTTGCGGCGCATGCCCTATCAAAAGCCGCAGCCCATGGAGATGATTCCGGATCTTGTCGTCGCCCCCGCCATCCCGACCGATGAGCGGCTTTGGGTGCCGCAGGCCGAAAACGTCTGGTTCCGCCCGCTCTGCCTCAACCGCTCGGCCGGCTATTGGATGAACCTGCTGCGCGTGCGCAAATCCGGCGTCTTGAGCCGCCATCGCCACCCCGGCCCGGTCCATGCCTTCGTGCTCAAGGGCAGCTGGCGCTATCTGGAACATGATTGGATCGCGAGCGAAGGCTCCTACGCCTTCGAGCCGCCGGGCGAGACGCATACGCTGGTCGTCGATGAAGGCGTCACCGAGATGATCACCTATTTCCAGGTCAATGGCTGCATGTATTACGTCGATCCCTGGGGCAAGAATGTCGGCTATGAAGACGTCTTCACCAAGATAGACATGTGCCGCGCGCATTTCGACAAGGTCGGCCTCGGCGCCGATTACGTCGATCAGTTCATTCGCTGACCTTGGCTTGAGCGCATTGAACAAGGACGGGGCTGCGATGACTTTTCTTCCTGACCTGCTCAAGGGCAAGACCGCCATCGTCACGGGTGCCACCTCGGGCATCGGTGCCGGCATCGCCGGCCATCTCGCTTCTCTCGGCGCGACAGTCTACGCGGCTGGATTGGGTGAGATGCAGGCCGATATCGCGCCGCATGTCACGGCCTATGCGCTGGATGTGACGGATGCCGCCGCTGTCGAGGCTTTTGTCGATAAAGTACCGGATATCGACATCCTCATCAATTGCGCTGGCATCATCAAACGCGGCGATGAGCATCGGCCGGAAGTCTTCGAACAGGTTCTGAACGTCAATCTGTTCGGCACCATGCGGCTTTGCGCTGCCGCGCGGCCCAAACTCGGCCAGCGGCAAGGGTGTATCGTCAACACGGCTTCCATGCTCAGCTTCTTCGGCGGCGGCCTGGTGCCGGGCTATGCCGCCAGCAAGGGCGGCGTCGCGCAGCTGACCAAGTCGCTCGCCATCGCCTATGCGCCGGAAGGCATTCGCGTCAATGCCGTCGCACCGGGCTGGATCGCAACACCCTTGACCCAGGCGCTGCAGGATGACCCGGCACGCGCGAAACCCATTCTGGATCGCACGCCGCTCGGCCGCTGGGGAAGACCGCAGGATGTGGCAGAGGCCGTCACCTTCCTGTGCAGCCCGGCGGCCGCCTTCATCACCGGTGTCATCCTGCCCGTTGACGGCGGCTATCTCGTCGCTTAGCGGCAAAGCCATGACCGCCATCCCTGACCCCGCAAAACTATCCCCGGACGTGCCCGGCACAGCCGTCATCGCCAAAACGATGCGGCTGCTGCAAGCGGTGGCCGACGCCAAAGGTCCGGCAAAACTCGGAGATCTTTGCCGGCTGACCGGCTTTCCCCGCCCGACCGTTCATCGGCTCCTCGCGGTTCTGGCGGCCGAGGGCATGATCGTCGCGGACAATGCGTCCGGCGCCTTCACCCTTGGCCCGCGGCTCATCAGCCTCGCCTTCCTGGCCTGGGACGGATCGGACCTGCGCCGTATCGCGCAACCCTTCCTGGTCGCGTTGCGCGACAGCACGGATGAGACGGTTCATCTCGCGGTGCCGAGCGGCGCGGAGATGGTCTATATCGACAAGCTCGAAAGCCGGCACGTCGTGCGCATGGCCTCCCGCATCGGCACGCGCGTTTCGCTGCATTCCAGTTCCGTCGGCAAGGCGTTTCTGGCAAGCCTGCCGGTGGCGGCGTTGGAAAAGCTGCTGCAAGGCCCACAGCCTCTTGCCTATACCCCGCATACAAAAACCGCCTGGCCGGATATCGGCGCCGAGATTTCGGCGACAAGATCGCGCGGCTATGCGCTCGACCTTCAGGAGAATGAGCTGGATATATGCTGCTTCGGCGCGGCGATTACCGGCGCCGATGGAAAGGCGGCGGGCTGTATCAGCGTCAGCATGCCGCGTTATCGCTTCGAGGCCGGACAGGACCATACGATTCTGGAAGCGCTCAAAGACTGCGTGGCGAGGATTGCCCTTGCTTTGGCGGCCATGCCGCCCGGCTGACCAAGCTCGCTGATCAAGCTAGATGACGCTCTCTGGCCGCCGACGTCGCGCAGGCTTGGGCAAGGCGGCCACCGGCCCAGCCCTCACCGGCCTCACTCCATCGGCCCGCCCAATATCGGCGACACCGGCTTCATAGGTCGTTTCGCTGCGCCCGATATGCAGATCCAAAATCGCGAGCGCCGCAGCAAGGTCCCCCGCCGCGACGGCGGCCGCCATCTGCCCGTGCTCGGCAAAGGACTTGTCGGTATGGCACGGCTTCGCGGACAGATGCGTGCGAAGGGCCGCAATCTTGCCCGCATTCAGCGCATAGGCCTCGGCGATATAGCTATTGCCACAGAGATCAAAGATCGCCTTGTGATAGGCGGAATCGAGATCGAGGTAACGGCGTTCCTCGCCCGCAGCGCGCGCCTGTTCCATCTCCGCCACGCAGTCCCGCAAAGTGCTGGCCAGCAGAACAGGGTCGCGCGCGAAAGCGAGGCAGAAGGACGTACTCTCCAAAGTGCGCCGGAATTCGCAAAGCTGCCGAACGCCCGCTGAGGACAAGGTGAATACGAAGGCGCCGCGCTGCGGCACGATCCGTACCAGGCCTTCCAGGCGTAGCTGCGCCAAAGCTTCCCGGACCGGCGATTTGGAAACGCCAAAGCGCTCCGCCAGGACCCGCTCAGACAGCAGCTCACCCAGACGAAACTGACCGGAGACGATGTCATAGCGCAGATGATCGAGCACGACATCTGCCAGCGAGCTTGGCCGCTTGATTGGGGTCATGAGGGTCTCAAGCAAAGAATGATCGCCCATCCTAGCAAGGCAATTGCGTCGCGTCACGCCGCACGGCATCGCGAGAAGCGCCGACCTCCCCTATTTAGTTGATATGGCATCTTACGTTTCCTTGAGCGGGTGGCAGCCTTACCCCTTGCCAAGTGGGGGTCTGCCCCTAAACTCAATACGGGCTTGGACCGAAGTCGGGCAGAAGACCCGCAGACCAGTCCGACGGGAAACAGTCGAGGACCCTCCAACGGCGCCAGCCGGATCGGAGGCGGAGGAATGCGCATGAACGGTCAAAGCCAATTCGCCAAGCCAGGCTCGGTCATGGTGACAGGGGCCGGCGGCAATCTGGGTGGCAAGGCCGTCGAAGCTCTGGGCGCTGCGCCCTGGTGCAAGCGCATTATCGGCACCGTCTTCGGTGACGAGGCGCCGCAATTCTCCCCCGCCGCCCAGGCGAAACTGACCTTGATCCGCGCTGATCTCAGCCGGTTCGACCCGGCCTGGGATGATGCCATGGCGGGGGTCGAGGGTCTGCTGCATTGCGCCGCCGCCAATCCCGTGCCGGAAGCGACCTGGGAAGAAGCCGCCATCTCCTTCGACATGATCCAGGCGCTGGGCCTCGCAGCGCTGCGCCACGGCGTAAAACGGATGGTTTTTCTATCCTCCAACCATGTCATGGGCGGATATAAGGACCCTCCGCTTGCTGACCGGATTGGTCCCGGCCTGCTCACCACCACCTTGCCGCCCGCACCGGGCACGCATTGGAGCAATGGGCATGAGATGGTCGATTCCACCGGCTATGCGGCCTCCAAATTGATGGGGGAGCGCTGTATGGCGCTCCTGGCCGCGGACTCCGCTGGCCGGCTCACCACCGTCACCATCCGGATCGGCTGGGTGCTGCGTGGTGACAACAAGGCGCGGGACGTCAACTTCTCCGGCACGCCCGGCGGTGTGGCGGCCGAGGGAGAGATGGATGCGGCGAGCACCACCGCGCTGCGCTGGTTCCGCGCCATGTGGCTATCCAACCGGGATTTCACGCAGCTCATCGAAAAAAGCCTGACGGCGGATCCTGCCGCCTGGCCGGGTCCCGCCATTCTTGTGAACGGCAATTCGCGCAACCAGAACAAGGGTTGGAGCGTAGAGGAAGCGGAGCGCTGGCTCGGCTTCGACCCAAAGGATGATCTCTACGCCGAGCTTGAGAAAAGCTAGAAGCCTGTCCCCGTCCAAGACGCAAAACTGTTGCTGGGAGAAAATGATGAGCCAGGATGACGCCGACATGCTTCTGGTGGTCGGGACCTATACCTCCACCTTGCCGCATGTGGTGGGCAAAGGGCTGGGCATCCATCTGCTCGGCTTCGACAGCCGGACAGGCAGCATCAGCGATGGTCCGGTTTTCCGCGGCGTCGACAACCCCACCTGGCTGACCATTTCAAAAGACGGCCAGCGGCTCTACAGCGTGCGGGAAGTCGCTGAGGAGGATGATTCCGCGATCGACTGTTTCGCCCTCGACATCGAAAAGCGCAGCCTGACCAGGCTCGCCTCGGCGCCGAGCTATGGCAGCTGGCCTTGCCATGTCAGTCTGGACGAAGCGGAGCGGCGGCTTTTCGTCTCCAATTACTTCACGGGCCGGTTTGCCACTATTCGGCTGGATGCTGACCGTCTGCCGACATCGGATGTCACGCTGATCCAGCATGAGGGTGGCAGCGTGAACCCTGAGCGGCAGGAGGGGCCGCATCTGCATCAGGCCTTGCCGACGCCGGACGGACAGCATGTCATCGTCTGCGATGCCGGGCTCGATCGTCTCATGCGCTATCGGCTGACGGATGACGGGATCGAAAAGACCGCCAATCTGTCCATCGCGGCCGATCCCGGCAGCTTTCCGCGCCATCTCGCCTTCACGCCCGATGGTGCGGGGTTTCTCGTCATCCATGAACTGTCGAATACCGTCGCCTCCTACCGCATGGCCGGCGACCGGATCGAGCCGATGGGCGGTCTCTCGATCCTGCCCACGGATTGGGACGGCGACAGTAGCGCGGCTGCACTCCATATTCACCCCAGCGGCCGGTTCGCCTTCGCCTCCAATCGCGGCCATGATTCGATCTGCTGCATTGATCTGCGCGACGGGCTCGGCCGGTTGAGCGTGCTCGGCTGGGTCAGCGCTTGCGGCGAAGCGCCGCGCGATTTCGCGATCGACCCCACAGGCCGTTTCCTGATCGTCGCCACCCAGAACAGCGATAATCTTGCGGTCTATGACATAGACATCGAAACCGGCGACCTCTCGCTGAGATCGGCACAATATGCGATCGGCACACCGGTCTGCCTGAGCTTCGTCAACCTGCCCGTTCAATGAAATTGCAAAGCAGAATTGCCCTTGGATCACGTTAGATGGTCAAGGGAAGTTGAGGCGTCCTGTTTTGACGTCAACGATAATTGAGCAGTAATCGCCTGGGCTTGTCCCAAGTCTTGATAGAGCCCAACCGCACCGACGCGGCCGGGCAAATCCAGATTGGGATAAACCATGCGCAATATCGCTTATATCGCTCTTTCCTCGGCGCTTCTGCTGTCGCCGCTAGCCGCCACCGGCGCATTGGCACAAAGTGCCACGCCAGGGTCCAATGCGCCGGCAACTGTTGGCGTTCCCGCCGGTAGCCAGTCGGCGAAGCCAAGCGGGACGATGATGATGAGCGGGCCGTCCAGCACCATGACGCCGCCCTCGGGGCAGAACGACAATGTCCGGAAAGTGAGCCCCGATTCCATGTCGGCACAGACGGCCAATCCGCCGGGTGCTCAGCCCGGCACGGGTACCGGCATGGGCAAGACCAGCGGCACCGCCGCTGGCAATTAGAGTCCGTCAGGTTTAGTTGGAAACGCCAAAAAATCTGTCGTGCGCGGGCCTGGCCGGCCGCACCCCGACCCGCGCATCTACCCGACGAAGCAAGCAATCGGCCGGCTGGGCGCCGCGGCGGGTAGGTCCGGGGCGCGCAGTCCGCGCAACAAGTGCGCGGATGACAAATTATCTATTAAAACCTGACAGACTCTAGAGCAGATCCCGGTCAGATGGACTCATCTGGCCGGGTGAAGATGCTCGCAAAAACAATAATCTAAAGCGGCATCTGTGAGCGTAAGCGAACAGGAAACGCTCTAGTCTTTCGCGCCAAGCATAAAACGAGACGGGGCCGGTTCGTCCCCGTCTCGTTTTATCTTGAAAACTCAGTCGACCAGCTGGGCGTCCAGCGTAATCTCAGCCTTCAGCAGTTTCGAAACCGGGCAGCCGGCCTTTGCCATATTGGTCAGTTCCGTGAACTTCTCCGCTGTCGCACCGGGAACCGTCGCACGCAGGGTCAGATGCACGGCGGTGATGGAAAATCCGTCGCCGTCCTTGTCGAGCGTGACCTCGGCTGTGGTTTCCATATGGGTCGCCTTCAGCTGCGCGTCGCCCAGAATAAGCGACAGCGCCATGGTGAAGCAGCCGGAATGGGCCGCCCCGATCAGCTCTTCCGGATTGGTGCCGGGCTTGCCTTCGAAGCGGCTTGCGAAGCCGTAAGGATAGGCGGTGAGGGCACCGCTTTTGGTTGAGATCGCGCCTTTGCCGTCCTTGATGCCGCCTTCCCAAACAGCCGAACCAGTCGTTTTCATGCCATCCATCCTTCTCGTTATGACGATCCCGCGCAGAGCCAGGGGCCAAGCGGGATTGTGTGGAGGTAGACTGACCTGCCTGCTCTACAAGACAGCGCGCTTTGGCGATCTGGCCTCGGACTGCCCTGGTGCGGTCGGGGTGAGCATGGCGGAAACGATGCCGGAGCGCTACTCGTCCCCCGCGCGGTCCGTCTGCGCAAGTCTCCCTTCCACCGAAGCCGATTGTCTGGCACGGCTGGCGCACTACCCTAACCAGGCGCTGCGGCAACTGCTGCCGCCGCCGCCAGCATGGAGTTTCGACTATGGCAGACGAATTCATGACCCTGCATCCGGGCCTGCGCTACCGCGACGATGTCGTGGGGGATGGCGCGCAACCGACCCAGGGCCAGAAAGTCACGGTCCATTACACGGGCTGGCTGGATAATGACGGTGCGCCGGGCAAGAAGTTCGACAGCTCGCGCGATCGCGGCCAGCCCTTCCAGTTCACGCTCGGCGTGCAGCAGGTGATTTCAGGCTGGGATCTCGGTGTCGCATCGATGCGCATCGGCGGCCGGCGCACTTTGTTCCTGGCGCCCCAGCACGGCTATGGCGCACGCGGCGCCGGCGGCGTCATCCCGCCGAACGCCTCGCTGATCTTTGACGTCGAGCTTCTCGGCGTCGGCTAACCTCCGTCAGGCTTCGATAGATAATTGGTCATCCCCGGACTTGTTCCGGGGACCCACCCTTGCGTGCAGGCAAGCGGCCGTCTGGGCGCCAAAACGGGTAGACCCGCGGCACAGGGCCGCGGGCGACGGATTGGGGGCCAGCTAAACCCCGCGGACTCTAGAGTCTGTCAGGTTTTAATAGATAATTTGTCATCCGCGCACTTGTTGCGCGGACCTACCCGCCGCGGCGCCCAGCCGGCCGATTGCTTGCTCCGCCGGGTAGATGCGCGGGTCGGGGTGCGGCCGGCTAGGCCCGCGCACGACAGATTTAGTGGCGTTTCCAACTAAACCCAATGGCCTCTAACCTCTCAAACCGTCCGGATCGCCCATCATTCAGGCGCCGGCCAAAGCCGCGATCTCCGCGACCAGGGCAGCCGTCGTCACCTGACGGCAATAGCCTTTGTTATTCGCGAGCGACGTCTCATGCCGCAGCGGGCTTTGCGTGACGCAGGCATCCGTCGGCAAAGTCACCAGATAGCCGAGGTCGCAGGCGTCGCGCACGGCGGAATCGACGCATTGATCGGTCAAGGCACCGACGATGATCAGGTAACGAATACCCAGATTGCGCAGCACATAATCGATATTGGTCGAGATGAAGACCGAGGATGAGGTTTTCGGAATGATGATCTCATCCGGCCCCGGCTTCAGCGCATCCAGCACCTGCGCGTCGCGGGAGCCTTTGGGGCAAAACAACCCGCTGATCTTGTAGTCCAGCCCCATATCGCGGCCATCCTGCGTCAGGCTTTCGATGACCGTGTACAGGACCTCGATACCCGCCGTCCGGCAGGCCCTTTGCAGGCGCTGCATATTCGGGATGCCCCGGCTTTCCATCTCCCGGAAGAAATAGCCGTATTTGCGCTCGATCTCGGCGGGGTCGAGACCGATATACTCGCCGCCGCCCGGCATGGTGTAATTCTGCGCATCGATGAGCAGCAGCGCGGTCTCATCCGCCACCACCGGCACATTGCGGCTCAGCTGGAAGTCTTTCATCACGCTTTATCCTCAATAAATCGCTGCATAGCGGTCGCAGATATCGGACGGTTCCAGCTCATCCAGCGCATGGATCTCGGATCGTTTGAATTCGAGATAGGCGGAAAGCAGCGTTTCGCCGAACCAGTCCTTCGCTGCCGTGGTCGCTTCCAGCAGATCCAAGGCTTCGTCCAGCGAGCGGGGCAGGGTGCGGATACCCGCTTCCGCCCGCGCGGCTTCCGACATCTGCCAGAAGTCTGAGCGCTCGGCCGGCAGTGTCATATTCTGCCTGATACCGTCGAGACCGGCATGAACAATGGCGCCGAGCGCCATATAGGGGCAGGCGCTGGCGTCGCCGACCCGGAACTCGATATTGAACTGGCTGTCGGCCTTATCCTCGGCACCCGGGAAAATGGGCGCCACCCGCAACGCGGCGCCGCGATCCTGAACGCCCAGGAAAGCCCAGACCGGCGCCCAGCGATTGGGCTGCAACCGATAGTACGACGCGACGGAGGGCGTAGTCACCGCCGTCAGCGCCGGCAGATGATGCAGCACGCCGGCCAGGAACGGCGCCATGCGCGGGGAGATGCCGTAGGGGGCGGACGGATCGCGGGAGACGGGCCTGCCGTCCTGGTTCCACAGACTGAAATGGATATGCGTGCCGCTGCCGACGCCGTCCGGCGCCATCACAGGGGCCAAGGTCACGCGATGGCCGCTGCGCTCGGCGACCGCGCGCAGGATTTCGCGGGTAATGACGGCCTCATCGGCGATCCGCATGCCGAAGGTCGGCTTCACCGTCACCTCGAACTGGCGGGGCGCATATTCCGGCAGGAAACTGTCCGGGGTTATGCCCGCCGCGCGCAATGCGCCGACCACGCTCTCACCGAATATGCCCTGACGGCGGAAGGAACTGAGCGAATAGGCATCGCCCGGCCGGTCCTCGATCCCGAGATGCACGAATTCCTGCTCGAAGGCGCCTTTCAGCTGCAAGCCGGTCTCCGCCTCCAGGGCCGCGAGGCCACGGCGCAGGAAATCACGCGGGCAGCAGGACCAGGGCGCGCCGTCCAGCGCCTGCAGATCGGCGATATAGAAGCGCTCCGCCGCCGCGCCGTCGAAAGGCACCAACACGCCGGTCGAAGGGTCAGGCTTCATCACCAGATCGCCGACCGTGCCGAAGGGGGAGGAAAGGATGCTGCCGAAGGCTGAAATCATGATGTTGGAGCCGGTCATGCCCATGCCCTGCGCCAGGCGCTGCTCCAGCTCGACCGCCGGGAAGGCCTTGCCGCGCACCAGCCCGGCCAGATCGCAAATACCAACGAAAACCAGTTCTTCCTGATGCAAGGCCCGCCTCCCTTTCTGCTTTTGCCGATGATGGAACGAGAGGGCAGGGGCGGTAAAGCCGGCCATCCGGTGCTTGAGCTTTCGCCGGCGCCACCAACATGACGCTGCGAGACAACAACCGGAGAAATCCCATGACCGACCATGTGTACAGGCTGATCGAAGTCGTCGGCTCCTCGCCCGCCAGCGTCGAAGACGCCATTCAATCCGCCATCGCCAAGGCATCCAAGACCATCCGCCATATCCGCTGGTTCGAAGTCATCGAGACGCGCGGACAGGTGGAGGACGGCAAGGTCGCCTATTATCAGGTGACGCTGAAGGTCGGCTTTTCACTTGAGGACGAAGAGGTGAGCCTGCGGCCTTGAACGCGCGGCAGCGTCTCAAGCTCTGAGCAGAGACCAGAAATTCCAAGACGGCAGGCCAGATGGGTCGCAAAATAATGCCGAAGGGCGTATTTTAGTCACGAATGGCAATGTGACGCCGCAGCAGTTAAGGATTGCGCTATGCCCGCCTATCGCTCTCGCACCTCCACCCATGGCCGCAACATGGCCGGCGCCCGTGCGCTGTGGCGCGCGACGGGTATGGGCGACGGCGATTTCGGCAAGCCGATTATCGCCATTGCCAATTCCTTCACGCAGTTCGTACCCGGCCATGTCCATCTCAAGGATCTCGGCCAGCTCGTCGCCGGGGAAGTGCAGAAGGCCGGTGGTGTCGCCAAGGAATTCAACACCATCGCGGTCGATGACGGCATCGCCATGGGCCATGCCGGCATGCTCTACAGCTTGCCCTCGCGGGAGTTGATCGCCGACGCGGTGGAATACATGGTTCAGGCCCATTGCGCCGATGCGCTGGTCTGCATCTCCAACTGCGACAAGATCACGCCCGGCATGCTGATGGCCGCGATGCGGCTGAATATCCCGGCGATCTTCGTCTCCGGCGGCCCCATGGAAGCCGGCAAGATCAAGGCTGACGGCACCGGCGGTGCGGCGGTCGAGAAGCGCGCCGACCTCATCACCGCCATGGTCGCCGCCGCCGATCCGCATGTGTCGGACGCCGATGCCGAAGTGCAGGAACGCTCGGCTTGCCCCACCTGCGGCTCCTGCTCCGGCATGTTCACGGCCAATTCCATGAACTGCCTGACGGAAGCGCTGGGCCTGTCGCTGCCCGGCAATGGCAGCCTGCTCGCGACCCATGCCGATCGCCGCAAGCTGTTTGTGGAAGCCGGCTGGACCATCGTCGATCTCGCCCGCCGCTGGTACGAGCAGGATGACGCTTCGGCCCTGCCGCGCAATATCGCGAGCTTCCAGGCTTTCGAGAATGCGATGTCGCTCGATATCGCCATGGGCGGCTCGACCAATACGGTCTTGCATCTGCTCGCCGCAGCGCAGGAAGCCGAAATCCCCTTCACCATGGCCGATATCGACCGGTTGTCGCGCCGCGTGCCCAACCTCTGCAAGGTCTCGCCTTCGGTGATGAGCGTCCATATGGAGGATGTGCATCGCGCTGGCGGCATCATGGCGCTGCTGTCCGAGCTGAGCCGCGCGGGCCTCATCCATACGGACCTGCCGACAGTCCATAGCGCGACCATGGGTGCCGCGCTGGCGCAGTGGGATGTTGTGGGTGCGGACCCGGACAGCACGGCCGGCGTGCTTTATCGCGCGGCCCCCGGCGGCGTGCGCACGGTGGAAGCCTTCAGCCAGGAACGCCGCTTCGCGGAACTGGACACCGACCGTGAGAAGGGCGTGATCCGCAATATCGAGAACGCCTTCAGCAAGGATGGCGGTCTGGCCGTGCTCTTCGGCAATATCGCCATAGAAGGGGCGATCGTGAAGACCGCCGGGGTTGACGCTTCAAACCTCGTCTTCTCGGGTCCCGCCCATATCTTCGAAAGCCAGGATGACGCGGTCGCCGGCATTCTGGGTGACGAGGTCAAGGCCGGCGAGGTCGTGCTGATCCGCTACGAAGGCCCCAAGGGCGGGCCGGGCATGCAGGAGATGCTGTACCCCACCAGCTATCTGAAGTCGAAGGGCCTCGGCAAGGCTTGCGCGCTCATCACCGACGGTCGCTTCTCCGGCGGCACGGCGGGGCTTTCCATCGGCCATATGTCTCCGGAAGCGGCCGAGGGCGGTGCCGTCGGTCTGGTGCAGAACGGCGATATCATCGAGATCGATATCCCCAACCGCATCCTGCGCGTGGCGCTGACGGATGAGGAACTGGGCCTGCGCCGCATCGCGATGGAGGCCAAAGGCGCTGCCGGCTGGAAGCCGGAAAACCGGCAGCGCGTGGTTTCCCCCGCGCTGCGGGCCTATGCGGCCATGACGACCAGCGCGTCGCGCGGCGCCATCCGCGACGTCTCCCAGGTCGAGCGGCGCTAACCAAGATTTCGCGGAGCGGGCCTATTCGACCGGATAGGTCTGCTCCGCGATAAACTTGAACGGATAGTCCGGGTCGACATAGCCGTGCGGCTTCTGCCGGTCCGGCAATTCGACCTTCGATTGCGGCAATTCCTCGTAAGGGATATGCCGCAGGAGATGCGAGATGGTGTTCAGCCGCCCGCGTTTCTTGTCATCGGACCGGACAACGAACCAAGGCGCCCAGGGCGTATCGGTCGCGGCAAACATATCGTCCCTGGCGCGCGAGTAATCGTACCAATGCGCATAGGACTTCAGGTCCATCGGTGACAGTTTCCAGGTTTTGCGACCGTCGCTGATCCGGGCCTTAAGCCGCCGCTCCTGCTCCGCCTCACCGACCTCCAGCCAGTATTTGATCAGGATGATGCCGGATTCGATCATGGATTTTTCCATGCCGGGCAGGGTCTCCAGAAAGCGCTTGGAGACGTCTTCGCTGCAGAACCCCATGACGCGCTCGACACCGGCCCGATTGTACCAGCTGCGATCGAAGATCACGACCTCACCACCGGCCGGCAGGTGAGGCAAATAGCGCTGCACATACATCTGTGTCTTCTCGCGCTCGGTCGGCGCGGGAAGGGCGACGACCCGAAACACGCGGGGGCTGACCCGTTCCGTCAGCGCCTTGATGGTGCCGCCCTTGCCGGCGGCATCCCGGCCTTCAAAGACGATGCAGACTTTCAGCTTATGATGCACGACCCATTGCTGGAGTTTGACGAGTTCGACGTGAAGCCGTTCCAGCTCTCGCGCATAGACCTTGCCGGGAAGCTTACTCGCCTTCTCCGTCTCAGGTGCCGCACGCTCGTCCTGGTGCTTGGATTGCTTGCTCATCGGCTCCCCCCGTTTTTTATGATCGGTTTTGCGTGAATTATGACGTGCCAGGCAGGCGTCGGGTGCTGCTCTGGCCCTTGTCTTCGTCCTGTCACAATGACCTGAAGACGCGAAGCCGTCCAGAATCGCTTTCGCATCCTTCAGGGATTTCTGAATTCTATCAATAATTTAGCAAATCATCTGTGCTGCATCGCAGCGAATGATAGATAAAATCTATCAATCCACACGTATTTATCTATTTGGTAGATATGGTGCATCGCAGTATGCTCCTTCACGGCGGTACTCGCACTGAGCCAGAAGGAAAGCGCATGTCGATCAACGTTAATTCCAAAATTAAGCCCTTCACGACCCAGGCCTATAAGCAGGGCAAGTTCATCGAGGTCTCCGAGCAGGACGTCCTCGGCAGCTGGGCCGTGTTTTTCTTCTACCCGGCCGACTTCACCTTCGTCTGCCCGACCGAACTCGGCGATGTCGCCGATCATTACGAAGAACTGCGTAAGATGGACGTCGAGGTCTACTCCGTTTCCACCGACACGCATTTCGTTCACAAGGCTTGGCACGACACGTCCGACACCATCGGCAAGATCCAGTACACCATGCTGGGCGACCCCTCCGGCGCCGTCACCAACAACTTCGGCGTGATGCGTGAAGGCATGGGCCTTGCCGACCGCGCGACCTTCATCGTCGATCCGGACGGTATCGTGCAGTCCGTGGAAATCACCGCCGAGGGCATTGGCCGCAATGCGAAGGAACTCCTCCGCAAGATCAAGGCCGCCCAGTATGTCGCAGCCCATCCGGGCGAAGTCTGCCCCGCGAAGTGGGAAGAGGGCGAACTGACGCTCGCCCCCTCGCTCGACCTCGTCGGCAAGATCTGAGGCTAGCCTCATCTGACGATCGCCGCCTGTTCCTTCGAGAGCGGGCGGCGCCTTCCCTGATTTGCCTTGCCCTCTCCTTTAGCCGTCGGAGTTCATCCCGTGCTGGATGCCAATCTGAA
Source organism: Acidisoma cellulosilyticum (assembly GCF_020621385.1). Lineage (GTDB taxonomy): Bacteria > Pseudomonadota > Alphaproteobacteria > Acetobacterales > Acetobacteraceae > Acidisoma > Acidisoma cellulosilyticum. Next base: position 645,681 of record NZ_JAESVA010000003.1, read on the forward strand.
GACACAGCTCAAGGCCTATCTGGAGCGGGTTGTCCGTCCCATCCAGATCAAGGCTTCCGTCAACGACAGCCCCAAATCCCGCGACATGATGGAGCTTCTGCATGAATTGCAGGAAGCCTCCTCCAAAATTTCCTTGTCCGAATCCCATGATGATGGCGAGCGCGCTCCGTCTTTCGCGCTGACGACACCGGGACAGGATATCGGCCTGCGCTTCGCGGGCCTGCCCATGGGGCATGAATTCACCTCCCTCGTCCTCGCCCTCCTCCAGGTCGGCGGCCATCCGTCCAAGCTTGAGACGGCGATGATCGCGCAGGTCAAAGACCTCGACGGCGATTTCACCTTCGAGACCTATTTCTCCCTCTCCTGCCAGAACTGCCCGGATGTGGTGCAGGCGCTGAACCTGATGGCGGTGCTAAACCCGAAGATCCGCCATACGGCGATCGACGGCGCGCTGTTCCAGCAGGAAGTCGATGCGCGTCAGGTCATGTCCGTGCCGACCATCTTCCTGAACGGCCAGGTTTTCGGCCAGGGCCGCATGGGCGTGGAAGAGATCGTCGCCAAGCTCGACACCGGTGCCGCCGGCCGTGAAGCGAAGAAGCTCTCCGCCGAAGCGCCGTTCGAGGTGCTGATCGTCGGTGGCGGTCCCGCCGGGGCGGCGGCCGCCGTCTATGCCGCGCGCAAGGGCATCCGCACCGGTGTCGCGGCCGAGCGTTTCGGCGGTCAGGTCATGGACACGATGGGGATCGAGAATTTCATCTCCGTCCCGCATACCGAAGGTCCGAAACTCGCCCAGGCGCTTGAGACGCATGTGCGTGAGAATGACGTCAAGATCATGAACCTTCAGAAGGCGGCCGAGCTGAACCGCGAGGGCGATCACTTCGCCGTCCATATGGAAAGCGGCGCGGTGCTGAAAGCCAGGACCGTCATTCTGTCGACCGGTGCGCGCTGGCGCCAGATGGGCGTGCCCGGCGAGGACATCTATCGCAACAAGGGCGTCGCCTATTGCCCGCATTGCGACGGCCCGCTGTTCAAGGGCAAGCGCGTCGCGGTCATCGGTGGCGGCAATTCCGGTGTCGAGGCCGCCATCGACCTCGCCGGCATCGTGAAGCATGTCACGCTGATCGAATTCGACACCAAGCTGCGCGCGGATGCCGTGCTGCAGCGCAAGCTGCACAGCCTGCCGAACGTCACCGTTCTCGTCTCCGCCCGCAGCACGGAAGTGAAGGGCGACGGCCAGAAGGTTTCAGGCCTCGTCTATGAAAATCGCGTGACCGGTGAGCATCACACGATCGAGTTGGAAGGCATCTTCGTCCAGATCGGCCTGCTGCCGAATACGGACTGGCTGAAGGGTACGCTTGACCTGTCGCCGCGCGGTGAAATCGTCATCGACGGGCACGGCCAGACCTCTCTGCCCGGCGTCTTCGCGGCTGGTGATTGCACAACGATTCCGTACAAGCAGATCATCATCGCAGCCGGGGAGGGCGCCAAGGCCTCGCTCTCGGCCTTCGATTACCTGATCCGCTCCTCGGTTCCCGAGACGGAAGAAGCGAAGGCCGCTTGAGCGGCTATCCTAAATCGTCGCCCGCGGGCTCGTCCCGCGGGTCTAACCGTCCGGGCGCCGCGATGGGTCGGTCCGCGCAACACGTGCGCGGATGACGGTTTGAGAGATCGATGAACCTCCGCGACCTGCAATATCTGGTCGCGCTCGCCGACCAGCGGAATTTCCGCCGGGCGGCGGAGCTTTGCCTGGTCAGCCAGCCCACGCTCTCGACCCAGATCCGCAAGCTGGAAGACGAACTCGGCGTCACCTTGATTGAGCGGTCACCCCGCAATGTCATGCTGACACCTGCGGGGCAGGATATCACGGCCCGCGCGCGACGTATTCTGAATGAGGCCGCCGCTATCAAGGATGCGGCCAAGCGCATGAGCGCGCCGGAATCCGGCGTGCTGCGCCTCGGCATTTTCCCGACGCTCGGCCCCTATCTGCTGCCGCATGTCATGTCCGGCATCAAACAGCGCTTCCCGCATCTGGAACTGTTCCTGACGGAGGAGAAAAGCGACCCGCTGCTGGAACGCCTGCAAAGCGGCAAGCTCGACGCTGTCATCCTCGCCTTGCCGGTGCATGACGCGCAGTTGCAGAGCGAGCTTTTGTTCGAAGAGCCCTTTCTGCTCGCCGTGCCGAACAATCATGATCTGGCGGCGCGGCAGACCATCCGCATCGCCGAACTCGCCAACTATAATCTGCTCCTTCTGGAAGACGGCCATTGCCTGCGCGATCAGGCGCTGGCCGTCTGCGATACCTCGGGCTCGCGCGAAACCACGGGCTTCCGCGCGACCAGCCTTGAGACTTTGCGCCAGATGGTCATGGCCGGCATCGGCATGACGCTGATCCCGGCGCTGGCCGCCCACGGCATGGCCGCGCCGCATGCGCGGCCGGTGCATCTTCTGGCTTTCGAGGGTGCCAATCCCAGCCGCCGCATCGCGCTGGTCTGGCGGAAAACCTCTGCCGTCGAACCGCTGTTGCAGGAACTGGCCGCCGCCTTCCGCAGCCTGCTGCCGGACAGCCTGCTGGATGCCCGCGCATTGGCCACAATCCCCGCGCTCGCCGCGGTCTGACTGTCTGGCGTCTGACTTTCTGGCATCGCGGGGCCAGGCCGGCTAGATTGGCGCATACGGAGCCGACCGCGCCATGCCCACCCTGTGCCGATCCTGCGACGCCATCAGCGAAGAACCGCACCGCATCTGCAAGGCCTGCGGATCGCGGCGCCTGATCAGCCATCCCGAACTTTTCACCCTCACCATCGCCCATATCGATTGCGACGCTTTCTATGCGAGCGTCGAGAAGCGCGATCATCCGGACCTTGCCAGCCGCCCGCTGATCATCGGTGGCGCCCATCGCGGCGTCGTCAGCACGGCCTGCTATATCGCGCGGCTTTCGGGCGTGCGCTCGGCCATGCCCATGTTCAAGGCGCTGAAACTCTGCCCGGACGCCGTCGTCATGAGGCCGGAAATGGCGAAATACGTTCATGAATCCCGCCGCATCCGCGCGCTGATGGCGGATATGACCCCGCTGGTGCAGCCGCTGTCGATCGACGAAGCGGCACTCGACCTCGCCGGCACCGAAGCCCTGCATCGCGCGCCGCCGGCCGTCATGCTGGCCCGCCTCGCCCGCCGGGTGGAGGCCGAGATCGGCGTCACCATCTCGATCGGGCTTTCTCATAACCGGCTGCTGGCGAAACTCGCCGCCGAGCGCGACAAGCCGCGCGGCTTCTCGGTCATCGGCGCGGAGGCCGCACAGCTTCTCGCGAACGAGCCGGTCAGTCTTCTGCCCGGCATCGGCCCCGCCGCGACGACCCGGCTGACGGGTATCGGTTTCACGCGCCTGGCCCAGCTTCAGGCGCTCGACGTCGCGACCGCCTATCGCCTGCTCGGGCCGGACGGCCCGGCGCTCTGCCGCCGTGCGCGGGGCGAGGATGACCGCCGCGTCGAGCCGGTGCGGGAAACGAAATCGATCAGCGCCGAGACGACCTTCGACACGGATATCCGGACCCTGCCGGAGCTGGAGAGGATCCTGTGGCAGATCGCCGAAAAGCTGGCCCGGCGGCTGCGCCGGGAAGAATTCGCGGCCGGCGGCATCACGCTGAAGCTCAAGACCAGCGAGCATAAGCTGCGCACCCGCAGCCTGCGCCTCGCGGTGCCGACCGCCTTGCCGGATCTGCTCTACGCGGCCGGCCGCTCTCTTCTCGCGCGGGAAATCGACGGCACGGCCTTTCGCCTGCTCGGCCTCGGCGCGCAGCCGCTGCGCGCCGTGCAGGACGCGGACCCGGTCGATCTCGCCGACCCCGATTCCGAGCGGCGGGTCGCTCGCCAGCAGGCGCTGAACCGGCTACGAGACAAGTTCGGTACGGGCATCATCGGACGCGGACGAGGCTTCACCCCATGACTTGCTACCTGGGCATCGATCTCGGCACCTCTGCCGTCAAAGCCATTATCGTTGACGAGCGGGAGGCCGTTCTCGCCTCTGTCTCCATCCCCGTGCCGGCGCCCAAGCATCCCATGCCCCATGCTTCCGAACAGGAGCCGGACAGTTGGTGGCAAGCCGTGGAAGCCGTGCTGGATCAGCTCGCTGCCGGTCATCCGGACCTCATGGGCCGCGTGCGCGGTATCGGCCTCAGCGGCCAGATGCATGGGCTTTGCCTGCTGGATGCCGAAGACAGGCCGGTTCGTCCCGCCATGCTGTGGAATGACGGTCGCGCTGAGGCGGAGGCGGAGGCGTTGCAGGCCGAGGGCGAGGACCTTGCCCGCATGCTCGGCGTCCCGGCCATGGCGGGTCTCACCGCGCCCAAAATTCTCTGGCTGCAGAAGCATGAGCCTGAAGTGCTCGGGCGCGCGCGCCGCCTGCTGCTGCCCAAGGATTACGTTCGCCTGCATCTGACCGGCAATTACGTGACCGACGTCACGGACGCCGCCGGCACCTGGCTGCTGGACGAGGCGCAACGTGGGTGGAGCGACGCTGCCATCCGTCGCATCGGGCTGGACGCGGCCCTGCTGCCGCCGGTCGTCGAAAGCCCGGCCGATACCGGCACGCTGCGACCGGAGATCGCACATCGCTTCCGCATGTCGCCTGGCACCGTGGTCGCGGGCGGGGCAGGGGATACGCTCGCGGGCGGCCTCGGCATCGGCGTGGTCGAGAATGGCAGCAGCTTCGTGGCGCTCGGCACCTCCGGCCAGGTCTTCGTCGCGACCGATGACTACCGGCCGGCCCCGGCGCAGGTGGTCCATAGCTTCTGCCACTGCCTGCCCGGCCGGTGGAGTGCCATGGCCGCCGTGCTCAATGGCGCCAGCGCGCTCGCGACCATGGCCCGGCTTGGCGCGGCCTCGGATATCGCGGCCCTTTTGGAAGAGGTCGAGGCGGGGTTCACCGGTCCCAGTCCGATCCTGTTCCTGCCTTACCTGACCGGGGAGCGCAGCCCGCATAACGATCCCTGGGCACGCGGCGTGCTTTTCGGCCTGACGCCGGACAGCAATCGCGCGGCGATGATCCAGGCGGTGTTGGAGGGTGTCGCCTTCAGCCTCGCCGATGGTGTCGCGGCGCTGAATTCGGCCGGCATTTCGGTGGGCGAGGCCGGGTTCATCGGCGGCGGCGCCCGCAGCCGGTTCTGGGCCCGCATCATCGCCTCGGCCACGGGCCTCACGCTCAACCGCTTTGCCGACGGCGCCCATGGTGCGGCTTTCGGGGCCGCGCGGCTCGGCCGCATGGCGGCGGGTGATGGGCTGGTTTCGACCCAACCCGCGATCGTCGAAACCATCGCGCCGGACGCCGATCTGCGCGACGCCTATCAGCCAAGGCTGGAGGCCTACCGCAGCCTCTACCGCACCCTGAAGCCGGAATTCCGGCGGGAGAAGGGGGCCGTTTAGGAGCTACCTTTTTGTGTCGCCCGCGGCTGCATGCCGCGGGTCTACCCGTTCCGGCGCCCAAACAGCCGCTTGCCTGCACAGACGGGTAGATGCGCGGAACAAGTCCGCGCACGACGCTCAATCAGCGCTTCGAGAGATCGACCACGCCGGCATAGCCATGCTCGGTGCCGAAGGCGAGATGGCTGCCGCTGTCATTCCAGGCCAGCGCCGTCACCGCGCCATTGCCTGGCGCCGCGACGGGCAGGATGCGCTGGGATTCGATATCGGCCAGCACCACGCGGCCATCGGCGAAACCGGCCGCCACCATGTCCGAGCGCGGATTGAACAGCACGCGGCTGACGATAACATTCGCACCACCCCCCAGTTCCACCGGCGGCTTGCCCATCGGGCCACCGCCGAAGAAGGGCCAGACCACAATCGTATCGGCGCCGGACGAGGCCAGCCAGCGGCCGGAGCGCGAGAAGGAGATCGATTCCGGCTTGGTCGGATAGCCGCTCATGCGCATGTGCTGGCTATCGGTCAGCCGCCAGCCGTGCAGCGCATTCTCCTGCATGCTGGTGACGACGGATTCGCCGTCCGGGTGAAGGGCGACGCCGATATGGCTGCCCTTCCATTCCAGCCGGCGCGGCGCATCGGTCTTGGCGGCGACGAACCACAGGCTGGCGCCGCTGTAATGCGAAGCCGCGATCCGCTTGCCGCGATTGTCGAAGCTGATGCCGGTGACGGTGGAGGGATGCTCCAGCACCTTCAGCTTCTGGCCCCGCGCGTCGAACAGGTGAACCTGCTTACCCGCCGTGCAGGCCAGGATCGGCACATCCTTGTCGCGGCCACGGCCGGGGGCGAAGGTCGCCACATGGTCCACCCATTTGGAGCCGAGGTCAGCGAGCGTCACCGCCTCGCCGTCCGGCTTCACGCGGCGGAAATCGCCGTCGTCCCCGCCGGTGATGACGGCACCGGGCAGGACGTCCGCGGCCAGGCCCAGCACGGCACCCTCATGCACCAGGGCGCTGGTCCATGCGGCTTCCGCGTCGGTGACCGGCGCGAAATGGACGGACCCGTCTCCCAGCCCGAAGGAGACGAAAGCGCCGCCGCGATCGAAGGCGATCTGCACGACATAGGCATCAAGGGCACGATGGAAGCCGCGCGTCTCGACCAGGTTTTCGCGGGTCGGGGATTGAGCAGATGACATAAGGCTGATCAATCCACCTGGCAGGATTCGAAGCCGCGGCGCAGCTGCGGACGGTTAAGGTCACGGCCGATAAAGACGATGCGGCTCTGGCGCTTTTCGCCTTCTTTCCAGGGACCGATGAAATCGCCGTCGGCGATCATATGCACGGCCTGGAAGGCGAAGCGGCGATCTTCACCGGTATAGTCCAGAATGCCCTTGGTCCGCAGCAGATCCGCGCCCTTGGCATTGAGCAGCGCGCCGATCCAGCCGTTGAACTTCTGCGGGTCGATGGGGCGGGAGACCGTAAAGCTCATGCTGCTGATCTCCTCGTTATGCTCATGCTCGTCGCTGTCGAGGAAGTCGGGGTCGAGCGCCAGGATACGGTTGAGGTCGAAGGCATTGCGGCCCATCACGGCCTCGATCGCGACGCCGGACTTTTCCGAGCGGATGATCGGGGCAATTGCGTTGATGGCGCGAATACGCCCCTCAACCGCGACCAGCTCGGCGGTGCTGACCAGGTCGATCTTGTTCAGCAGGATGACATCGGCGAAGGCGATCTGGGCGGCGGCTTCAGCGCTGTCGGCCAGGCGCGCGGGCAGGTTCAGGGCGTCGACCACGGTCACGATCGCGTCCAGCCGCGCCTTCGCCTTCACGCCTTCATCGACGAAGAAGGTCTGCGCCACGGGGGCGGGGTTCGCGAGGCCGGTCGTCTCGATGATGATGCCGTCGAACTTGGTGCGGCGCTTCATCAGCCCGGCCAGAATGCGGATCAGATCGCCGCGCACGGTGCAGCAGATGCAGCCGTTATTCATCTCGAAGACTTCCTCGTCGGCATCGACGACAAGGTCGTTATCCACGCCAAGCTCACCAAATTCATTGACGATCACGGCGTATTTCTTGCCGTGATTCTCGGTCAGGATGCGGTTCAGCAGCGTGGTCTTGCCCGCGCCCAGATAGCCGGTGAGGACGGTCACGGGAACCAGGGTCGGGACGGCCGTGGCGATTGTTTCGACGACGGTATCGGGCATGGGAATACTCCGGGTCACGAAGGCAAGAACGAAAATCTATACAGGACTATATAGGTCCGGTCTTTCCTGAGGGCGAGGGTCCGGCTCTGCTTTGGCTGCACACTAGGACTCGCGCCATCGCGCTTCCGCGAGGCCCCAGCCGAGGACGACAAAGAAATAGCCGCTGACCGGCAGGCTGAGGAAGGCACTGGTCGACGCGATCGGCCAGAGATGAATGAAAGCCGCCGCGAATAGCCCGACCCGCACGGCGTCCGGCTTTCGCCACAACCCGCGCGCCATCGCCCGCAGCCAGGCGATGACCATCAGCGAGAACAGGATCAGCCCGGGATAGCCGCCATCCGTGCTCGCCTGCAGGTAGAAATTATGCGGATGCTGTTTGCAGGTCGGCAGGCCGCCGCCGATATCGCCAGGCTGATGCGTCCAGCCGACCCAGTAGCGCATATCCGGGCAACCGTCGCGGAACCCATTGAAGCCGCGCCCGAAGATCGGCGCCTGCTCGGTCATCTCATCCGCGCGGCGCAGCAGCAGCCCGTAGGGGCTGGACCGGAAATGATCCATCTGCATCGAGAATTTCTCGACCAGCCGGTAATAGGTCTGGGGTGAGATGACGGGCGAGGCGGCGATGACCAGGCCGCCGACGATGACAAGCCCGATCGCGACCGGCCGCAGCTTGGGCAGGAACAGCGCCGAAACGGCGAGGCCCAGAATGGTCAGCAGCACGGGCATGCGCTGGCTGATCAGCACCATGCAGGCGATGCCGAGGGCGGCCAGCAGAACGCCGGCCGCGCGATACCAGAAGGATTTCCGGGAAATCAGGGTCATGACCGGCGGCAGCAGCGCGGGGAACAGGATGCGCACCAGTTCGGGGGCGGCGCGCGGCTTGTAGAAAGGCCCGGTCAGCTCGCCATCGGCCCAACGGCCATAGCCGTAGAAATTCTTGCCCATGACATATTGGTAGAGGACACCGGCGCAGATATAGGCGGTGACGGCTTGTACCACCCAGCGCAGCCAGACGCGCGGTCGCGGGTCGCGCAGCACCCAATTCTCCAGCGCCGCCGCGAAAACCCCGTATCGCACCATGACCAGCGCCTGGACGAAATTCGGCCAAGTGCCATGGAAGGGCCCTGACAAGGGCAAGGAACAGATCATCTCCCAAACCCACCAGGCGCCGGCGAAGGGCACCCAGCCCTGACGCAGCCAGGCCCATTGCCGCGTGCGCCCGGATTGGATCAAGAACAGGATGGCTGTGACGGAGAAGAAGATATCGGCCAGCGCCCGCGCGTTGAGCAGCGAAGGCGTGACGAGCAGCACCGCGACCAGGGCCGCGCGTTGCAAAAGAAGACTGAGCGGCATCACGAGGTCAGCAATTCCATTCTCAATGCGTCGAGCCGGCGGCGGGCCTCCGGCAGATCGTAGCGAAGCGCTCTGTCCAGACCTGCCTGCGATAAAGCAGCGCGCCGTTCCGGGTCGCGTGCCACAGAGACCAGCGCCGCCGCGACACCCGATACATCATCGGGGTCGATCGCCACAGAGGCGCCAGCCGCCAATTCGGCCAATCCCCCCCGATGTGATGCCAGCAAGGCAGCGCCATTGGCCAGGGCCTCCAGCGCTGCCAGGCCGAAGGGTTCCGGCCAGCGACTGGGCAAGACGGCGATCGCGGCGCGGCTCAACGCGGCCATCACCGTTGCGTGATCGCGATAGCCCAGAAGCGCGATCCCGGCTGCCTCCGCTTCCGGTCGCAACCGCTCGGTGAAAGGCGTTTCCGGACTGTCGGCGCGAAAGCGATCGGCGCCGATCATGATCGCTTGCCAGCCCGGAAGCTGGGGCAAAGCCTGCGCGCAGGCTCGCACGAAACTATCCGCCCCCTTATCGGCGACGACGCGGCCGGCGAAGACGATGACCTTGTCCCGCTCGGCGGGCGGTAGCGGCGACGGCAAAGCGCTGAGGTCGAGGGAATTCGGCAGCACGCGGGGCGCCAACACGGTTTTTATGGCGATACCCTCCATCCAGGCATCGGCCAGAAAGCGAGAGACGCAGACGACAGCACCAAGTTTGCGCGACAGCGCCGCCCGCGCCGCCGCGTGTTTGGCGCCGCGCATGGAACGCGGATCGTTATGCAGAAATAAAGCGATGCGGCGCGGCGCAAAGCTCGCGGCAAGGCGGCGGGCCAGATCGGGCCGGTTATGGACTTCGATAAGGTCGGGTTTCAGGCGGCGCAGCACGCGGGTGACGGCCGCCGCATAGCGCGCATCCGAACCCCAGAGCGACCAACTTTCATCAGCCGGCAGAAAGGGCAAGGGAAAGATCTCCCCCTTTTGCGGCGCGCCCACAATCGTCACCGCGAAGCCGGACGCATGCGCCGCGTCGGGCTTCGCCAACCGCGCCTGCAGCAATGCCACGGCGCCGGCCGATTGCGGACCGAAGCCTTCGCGTGGCGGCAGAATGACAGCGACGCGCTTTTCCGGAAAATCCGCCAAGATCAGGCTTTCGGCCCGCGCCGGATGATGATTTCGAGAATATCCGGGTCTTCATCCAGGATGCGTTCGACGATGACATGACCTTGGGTTTCGGCCATGCGTGGCACACTGTCCCGAGGCTCCGGCCCCCGCAGACGCACACGAAGAAGCGCGCCCTCGGCAAGCCGTTCGAGCATCAATCTTGTTCTGACAAAGGTCATCGGACAGGTTTCGGCGGTCACGTCAAGAAATGCCGCCCCACATGTATTTGATGTCATGATGCCGCTTTACTTGAGGACCTGTTAACCTTGTTGCCCGGATTAGGCTTTTAGATGTAGAGAGGAGAGGAATCGGCGATGCACGATATAAAAGCCAAGCGGCATGACATCGCTGGATTGTTCGAATTCTACCTATACGGTCGCATATATTGGAAATATTTAGCACAGGTTGCGTGCTTGCCTTATAATCCGGCCAGGAGAGAGATGAATGTCTGACGATGCCGCCAATCTAAGCGTCCTTGGCTGGACCGCTCAAATCGTGTCCGCCCATGTGTCCCATAATACGGTCGCGCCCGAGGCTCTGCCCGCGCTGATCCAGGAAGTTTTCCGCACCCTGTCCAATGTCGGCGCGCAGCCCGAAGTGGTCGAAAAGCCGCAGCCGGCCGTTCCGATCAAAAAGAGCGTGTTCGGCGACTACATCATCTGCCTGGAAGACGGCAAAAAGCTGAAGATGCTGAAGCGCCATCTGAAGACGGCTTACAATCTGGAGCCGGAACAGTATCGCGAGCGCTGGGGCCTGCCGCCCGACTACCCGATGGTCGCCCCGAATTATGCCCGGCAGCGTTCGTCGCTCGCCAAGAAAATCGGTCTTGGCACCAAGCCGCGCGGGGCGCCCGTGAAGGCTGCGGGACGCAGCGCCCGGGGCGGCTAACTGCACTTTCGTTACAGCTGAGCTTTGCCTCCTCTGGCGGCTCCTCCTATAACGGTCCCCGAAGGCGGTAGGCTTGGCAGGATGCCAGGCTGAACGCCTAGGACCGTAACGCCCGGAACGGCGGGGATAGAACCGGAAACCAACGATGATGTCGCGCATCGAGCGCCTGTGCATCGAAAAAGGCCTGAAAATGACGGGGCAGCGCCGCGTCATCGCCAGTGTTCTTTCCGAGGCGGAGGACCACCCGGACGTAGAAGAAGTGTATCGGCGGGCTGTCGCCCTCGACGATCGCATGTCGATCGCGACCGTCTATCGGACGGTGCGGCTGTTCGAGGAGAATGGCATTCTCGAACGCCATGATTTCGGCGGCGGGCGAGCGCGCTATGAGCCGACGACGCCCGGCCCCCATCACCATCTGGTCGATGTCGATACCGGCCGCGTCATCGAATTCATCGATGCCGAGCTGGAAGATGCCATTCGCGGCATCGCCAAGCGCCTCGGTTTCGACCTCGTCTCGCACCGGCTTGAATTGTTCGGACGCCGCTTGCCCGAGCAGGCGACGGCCGCCGAAACACCGACGCCCGCGAAACGTCGGCAAGGCCGACCTACGACCGACACCGAGTCGCCGCCGCGTCTCGCAAACGGCCCTGGGGCCGATCGTGGGCACTAAGTGAGCGTGATCGAGCCACCATTGCCCAGCCTCGACCGCGAGGAAGGTATCGGTGAGTTGCGGGCCGGCAATCTCGGCCTCCGTATTGCCCGCACGGCCGATGAGCTGGATGCCGCCCAGGCGCTGCGCTATCGCGTCTTCTACGAAGAACTCGGCGCCCATCCGGACGAGACCGCAGCCCGCACCGGTCGCGACAGTGACCGCTACGATGCCGTCGCCGATCATCTCCTCGTCGTCGATCATGATCTGGGTGACGGGCCGGACGCCGTCGTCGGCACCTATCGCCTTATCCGCCGGGAAGCGGCGGAAACCATCGGCCGTTTCTATTCGGCGGATGAATACGACATCTCCCTTATCGAACGCTTCCCCGGCCGCGTGCTGGAACTGGGCCGGTCCTGCGTCGACGCTGCCTATCGGGGACGGGCCGCCATGCAGCTGCTGTGGCGCGGCATCGCGGCCTATGTCTTCACGCATAATATCGATCTGATGTTCGGCTGCGCCAGCCTGCCGGGCAATGACGTCGATGCGCTCGCGGCGGAGCTCACCTATCTCCATGCCAATCATCTGGCGCCGGCCGATATCCGCATGAAGGCGCTGCCGGAACGCTATATCGATATGCGGCGCATGGACCCGGCCGAGATCGACGGGCGACAGGTCCTCGTCAGCCTGCCGCCGCTGATCAAGGGCTATCTGCGCCTCGGCGGTTTCGTGGGTGACGGTGCCGTCGTCGATCCGCAGTTCAACACGACCGATGTCGCGGTCGTCGTGCAGACCGACCTCGTCACCGGCAAATACTATCGGCATTTCGAACGCGAACGCGAGCAGAAGGACAGGCGATAGCGAATGGGCGCCTTGACCGTGCTGGTGACCTCTCCGCTTTTGGCAAAGGAGGGTCTGGCTCTTCTGGAAAGCGCGGGACTGGACGTTCATTTCATGCAGGCCTTTCCCAAGCCTGAGGATGTCGCGGCAAAGGCCAAGGCCATCGGGGCCGCCGGCATCATCGCCCGCCAGGGCGCTATCACGGCTCTCGTGATGGAGGCCTCGCCCTATCTCCGCATCATTGCCCGCCATGGCGCCGGAACGGATGAAATCGATCTCGATGCCGCCCGCGCGCGCCGCCTCCTCGTGACCCGCACCCCCGGCGCCAATGCCCGCGCGGTCGCCGAGCATACGATCGCCGTCATCCTGGCACTCCTCAAACAACTGCCCAGCATTCAGACCCAGCTCGCCGCCGGGAAATGGCGCGCCGGCGATATGTGGGTTGGTGACGCCTATGGGGCGCGTCTCGGCCTCGTCGGCATGGGCGCGATCGGCCAGCACACCGCCCGCCTGGCTTCGGCCTTCGGCATGAAGATCGCCGCCACATCCCGCCAGACGGCGCCGGAGGTCTACGAACACGCAAGGCGCGAGGAAAGCCTGGAGCGACTGCTGGCAACCAGCGACATCATCTCCCTGCACACCGCGCTGACGCCCGAGACGCGTGGCATGATCGACGCCGCCGCACTCGCCCGCATGCCAAAGGGCGCGCTCATCATCAATACCGCCCGTGGCGGTCTGATCGATGAGACGGCTTTGCTGGCGGCGATCGAGTCCGGCCATATCGCCGGTGCGGCGCTTGACGTGACGGAGCCTGAGCCGCCGCGCCCCGATCATCCCTTCCGCACCCACCCGCGCGTGCTGCTGACGCCGCATATCGGTGGGGTCTCGGCGGGTTCGATGACGCAGATGGCGGTGGATGCCGCCGAATGCATCGTCGCCGCGCTGACCGGCGGCCCCTTGCCCGCCGACCGGATCGTCGTTCCCGGCGGCTAGATTCTGTCAGGTTTTAATAGATAATTTGTCATCCGCGCACTTGTTGCGCGGACCTACCCACCGCGGCGCCCAGCCGGCCGATTGCTTGCTTGCTCCGCCGGGTAGATGCGCGGGTCGGGGCCCGCGCACGACAGATTTAGTGGCGTTTCCAACTAAACCTGACGGACTCTAAAATCTGACGGCTCTTAGCCCTTGACGCGGCGGGGCGGCTCGGGCGCCGGATTGACGAAGCCGAGCTGCTTGAACGTCTCTTCCATATGCGCGGTCAGGGGCGCCGACACGGTCAAGGTGCCGCCCGCCGGATGGGGGAAATGCAGCTTGCGGGCATGCAGATGCAGCCGCCCCAGCATCGTCTCCATATCCGATTCCCCGCCATAGGGGATGTCACCCAGGATCGAATGGCCGATGGCGGCGCAATGGACGCGTAGCTGATGGGTGCGGCCCGTATGCGGATAAAGGCCGAGCCAGCTGAACTTGCGGCCGGCATGGTCCAGCGTCTCGTATTCCGTGACCGCCTTCTGGGCGTCGGGGTCTTTCGGATGGGCGATGGCGCTGCGCGCGCCGCCTATTCCCTGCACGCGCGTCAAAGCCTGATCGATCCGGCCCTCCATCGGCACCGGCAGGCCCAGCACGACGGCCCAATAGGTCTTCTCCACTTTCCGCGTGCGGAAGGCAGCCGCCAGTTTCGCCGCGATCCCCGGCGAGCGGGCGAGAAGAAGAATGCCCGATGTGTCACGGTCCAGCCGATGCACCAGGCGCGGCCGATGGGTGCCGCCGTAGCGCAACCCGTCCAGCATGCCGTCCAGATGCTTGGTGATGCCGGGGCCGCCCTGGGTCGCGAGGCCTGGCGGCTTGTTCACCAAAATCACCTCATCGTCGCGATAGAGCACCATGCGCTCCATCTCCTTGACCTGGCGCGCGTCGGCGACCGGCATGGGCCGCGGCGCGTCCTGGTCGGCGGCGGCCTGCACGGGCGGCGGAATGCGCACGCCCTGGCCCGGCTGCAGCCGCGTCGATGCCTCGACCCGCTTGCCCGCGACCCGGATCTGGCCGGTGCGGCAGAGCTTTTCGATGGCCCCCTGGGTCAGGCCGGGGAAATGCCGGCGGAACCAGCGGTCCAGCCGGATATCGGCCTCGTCATCCGAAACGACACGATCTTCAACACCACTCATTCGCCACGCTCCCGCTGACGCTGCAGGCGCAGCTTGGCCCAATAATCCAGACGCTTGCCGATCTCACGCTCGAAGCCGCGCTCGACCGGCTGATAGAATTCCTCACGCGCCATTCCATCCGGAAAGTAGTTCTGGCCCGAAAAGGCCTCATCCTGCCCATGGTCATAGGCATAGCCGTCGCCATAGCCCAGCTCCTGCATCAGCTTGGTCGGCGCATTCAGGATATGGGCCGGCGGCATCAGGCTGCCTGTCGCCTTCGCCGCGCGCTTGGCCGCGCCGAAAGCCGCATAGACCGCATTCGATTTCGGCGCGGTGCCGAGATAGACCACCGCCTGCGCCAAGGCCAACTCACCTTCCGGACTGCCCAGCCGCTCATAGGTCGTCCAGGCCGTCTCCGTCACCAGCAGCGCCTGCGGATCGGCCATGCCGATATCCTCGGCCGCGAAACGCAGCAGGCGGCGGGCGATGTAGCGCGGGTCCTCGCCGCCTTCCAACATGCGCGCGAACCAATACAGCGCGGCATCGGGGTCCGAACCGCGCAGCGACTTATGCAGGGCCGAGATGAGGTTGTAATGCTCCTCGCGGTCCTTGTCGTACAGCGCCGCGCGCTTCGACAGCAGGTCCGCGAGCGCCGTCGCATCCAGCGCCTCGGTCTCGTCGGGCAGCGAAAAAAGCTGCTCGGCCATATTGAGCAGATAGCGTCCGTCGCCGTCCGACATGGCGGCCAGCGTCGCCCGCGCCTCGGCGGTCAGCGGCAGCCTGCGGCCGATTTCGGCCTCCGCACGCTCCAGCAATTGGCCAAGGGCGGCCTCGTCCAATCGCTTCAGGACCAGAACCTGGCAGCGGGACAGCAGGGCGCCGTTCAGCGCGAAGGACGGATTCTCGGTCGTCGCGCCGATCAGCGTCACGATCCCTTCCTCGACCACGGGCAGAAACGCATCCTGCTGGGCGCGGTTGAAGCGGTGGATTTCATCCACGAAAAGCAGCGTGCCCTCGCCGGTGCGATTGCGCCGCGCCGCTTCCTCGAAGACGCGTTTGAGATCCGCCACACCTGAGAAGACGGCGGATATCTGGGAAAAGAAAAGCCCAGCCTGTTCGGCGATGAGACGGGCAATCGTCGTCTTGCCGACGCCCGGCGGTCCCCAGAGAATGAGAGAGGTGAGGGACCCAAGCTCCAGCATGCGCATCAGCGTGCCGGAGGACCCCAACAGGTGATCCTGGCCGGTGACCTCGCCCAATGTGGTCGGGCGCAGCCGATCCGCGAGCGGTCGCAGCTTGGCGCGCGCCGCACGGCCCTGGCGGAACGAGGCGCTGGATGAAGGCGGATCGGCGCCGAATAGGTCGCCGGACGGAACCGGGGATCGGGCCACAGACTATCCTTGATGCTAAGACTGGCTGAGACTGGCTGTGTTGGCACGGCGCCACAGCGGCACCCCACCGTTACGCCTTCTCTACCTCATATGACCCGGTTCTGGGCCGCAACTTTCGCGTACCAAGCGCCCGAGTCTTTGAGCGTCCGCCGGCGGTCGCCCGCGAAATCGACATAGATCAGTCCGAAGCGCTGAGAATAGCCCTCGGCCCATTCGAAATTGTCCAGAAGGCTCCAGCAGTGATAGCCACGCACCGGCACGCCGGCTTGCATGGCGCGACGGAGTTCCAGCAGATGCGCGCGGATATAGGCGATGCGCGGCGCATCCTTCACCTCGCCTTGCGCGTCCGGCGCCATGTTATAGGCCGCACCGTTCTCGGTAATCTCGATCGGCCGCTGTCCCGTCACACCGGCCATCTGGGTCAGGATATCGTAGAAGCCGGGCGGATAGATGTCCCAACCATTGGCCGTCTTCCCGTCCCCACCACCGCGCACGGTCGCCCATTCGGCATTGGTATTCAGGCCGGGTATGCCGTTACCGCCCGGCGCGTCCGCGACGGTCCAAGGCGAATAGTAGTTCAAGCCGATCACATCGAGATCGGCCAGCAAACGCGTCTCATCGCCGTTCTGCCAGTTGAGCAAGGCAAGCTGTTCTGCCTCAGGCAGGACGCCCGCCGGATAATGGCCCGTCAGGGCCGGCAGAATGAACCAGAGATTGGCGAATTTGTGCCACCGCTCGGCCGCCGCGATATCGGCTTGGGCTTGGCTGGCTGCATAGACAGGCCCGACATCGATCGCATTGCCGACCAGAAGATTCGGTCGGGCGGCCTTGATGGCGCGATAGGCCTGACCGACCGCGAGATTGGCCGTGTGGGTCGCCCGCAAGAATGCCTTCGGATCCCGAAGGCCCGGCGCGTGGATACCATACCAATAGCCGCATTGCGTGAACGTCTTGGGCTCGTTCAGCACGGTCCATTCCTGAACCCGGTCCCCAAGCGCGCGCACGACGATCGTCGCATAATCCGCAAGCCGGTCGGCCATATCCCGGTTGGGCCAGCCACCCTTATCCTGCAAAGCCTGCGGCAGATCCCAGTGATAGAGCGTGGGAAAGGGGCGAATGCCCGCTTCCAGCAATGCGTCGATCAGCCGGCTGTAAAAATCGAGCCCCTTCTGGTTTACAGCGCCCTGTCCGTCCGGCTGGATGCGCGGCCAAGACAGGGACAGGCGATAGCTCTTCATGTTCATCCGGCGCGCAAGCGCAATATCTTCCGGGTAGCGATGATAGCTGTCGCATGCGACGTCACCGGTATCGCCGTTCTTGATATGGCCGGGCTTGTGCGTAAAGCGATCCCAGATCGACTCGCCCTTGCCGTCCAGATTCCAGGCGCCTTCTACCTGATAGGCGGCCGTTGCCGCGCCCCAGATGAACCCCGCCGGGAAAGCGGTATCGGTCTCGGCCGATGCCAGACCGGGCGTCAGCGCCGCCAAGCCTGCCAATCCCGCAGTTTGAACGAAGCGACGTCTGTCGAGGGACATGGCAAGATCCGATTGTTCGCTGCCCATAGGGCTAGAGTCCGTCAGGTTTAGGTGGAAACGACCCCTTGCCCCGTCATGGCCGGGCTTGACCCGGTCATCCAGTCCTTGGGCGCCCCAACGAATGGATGCCCGGCTCTGGGGCCGGGCATGACGATATTAGGGACAAGCTTCAGTTAAAATCAGACAAACGCTAAAGCAGATCCCGGACAGAAGGAATCATCTGGTCGGGTGAAGATGCTCGCAAAAACAATAATCTAGGGCGGCAAAGACAAAGGGGGCAGGCCTCTCGGCCTACCCCCTTTTCACAACCTGATCTGGTCGGGTGAGGATTATTCCTCGCCGCCGAAACCTTCGCCGTCGGTCGCGACGTCCGGCTTCGGGCCGCTGTCCTGGCCCTTGGCGGAAGGGTCACGATCAACGAATTCGATGATCGCCATCGGAGCGGCATCGCCGTAGCGGATGCCGGCCTTCAGCACGCGGGTGTAACCACCGGCGCGGGCCTTGTAACGATCGGCCAGCGCCTCGAACAGCTTCGTGACGATGGTGTCGTCGCGCAGCTGGGCATAGGCCTGACGGCGCGCATGCAGATCGCCGCGCTTGCCGAGGGTCACGAGCTTCTCGGCGACCGGCCGCAGCTCCTTCGCCTTGGGCAGGGTCGTGGTGATCTGCTCGTGCTTGATCAGTGCAACCGCCATGTTGCGGAACATGGCTGCGCGATGGGTAGAGGTAACGCTGAGCTTTCGCCCAGAAACGCCGTGACGCATGGTTTCAGTCCTTTGACCTGTGCGTGCTGATTGTCAAAACGCGGTTAGGGGGAAGCCGTGCGTCAGAACGGCTCTTCGAGCCGGCGGGCGAGGTCTTCGATATTCTCAGGCGGCCAGCCCTGGACGTTCATGCCCAGCGCGAGACCCATAGCGGTCAGCACTTCTTTAATTTCGTTCAGCGACTTGCGGCCGAAGTTCGGCGTACGCAGCATCTCCTGCTCACTCTTCTGAACGAGATCGCCGATATAGACGATATTGTCGTTCTTCAGGCAGTTGGCGCTACGGACGGAGAGTTCGAGCTCATCGACCTTACGGAGCAGGTTGCGGTTGAACGGCAGGTCGTCCTGCTGCTCTTCCAGGCGAAGCTGCTGCGGCTCATCGAAGTTGATGAACAGCTGAAGCTGGTCCTGCAGGATGCGGGCGGCGAGCGCCACGGAATCTTCCGGGGTCACGGCGCCGTTGGTCTCGACCGTCAGCAGCAGCTTGTCATAGTCGGTGACCTGACCCACGCGGGTCGGCTCCACCTTGTAGGACACGCGCCGCACCGGCGAGTAGATGGAATCGACCGGGATCAGACCGATCGGCGCATCTTCCGGACGGTTCGCGGAGGCCGCGACATAGCCCTTGCCGATATTGACCGTGAACTCCATGCCAAGCTTCACGCCTTCGTCCAGCGTGCAGATGACGAGGTCGGGGTTCATGATCTCGATGTCATGGCCGGCCTGAATCTGCTCGGCGCGCACTTCGCCGGGGCCGGTGGCCGACAGCATCATACGCTTCGGGCCTTCGCCATGCATACGCAGCGCAAGCTGCTTCACGTTCAGCACGATGTCGGTCACGTCCTCGCGGACGCCGGGGACCGTGCTGAATTCATGCAGCACGCCGTCGATCTGCACGGCCGTTACAGCGGCACCCTGCAAGGAAGACAGCAGGACGCGGCGGATAGCGTTGCCGAGCGTCATGCCAAAGCCACGCTCCAGCGGCTCCGCCACAACGGTGGCCACGCAGGAGGGATCGTTACCCGGCTCGACTTCGAGCTTCTCGGGTTTGATCAGCGATTCCCAATTTCTCTGCAATACCACGTTCGCCTCATAAAAGAACAAGCCGGGCGCCGGGCCCTCACCACATCAGACGGAGAGGGCCGGTATTGTCCGGCAACAGGACGGCTTACGATCCGTCAGACGCGGCGGCGCTTGCGCGGGCGGCAACCATTATGCGGAACAGCCGTGGTGTCCCGGATGGAGCTGACCGAGAAGCCAACGGTCTGCAGGGCACGCAGCGCGCTCTCGCGGCCGGAACCGGGGCCGCTCACCTCGATCTCGAGGGTTTCCATGCCGTGGTCACGCGCCTTGCGGCCCGCGTCTTCCGCCGCCATCTGCGCCGCGTACGGGGTGGACTTGCGGCTACCCTTGAAACCCTGGGCGCCAGCCGAAGACCAGGCAATGGTATTGCCCTGCGCGTCGGTGATGGTCACCACGGTGTTGTTGAAGGTCGCGGCAACATGCGCCACGCCGGAGCTGATGTTCTTGCGCTCTTTTTTACGCGGGCGAGAAGAAGCGGCGGGCTTCGCCATAGATCAATCCTGTCACTGATGACGTGGCCGCCGCGGCATAACCGGGCGGCCAAAGCGTCGCAAAAATTTCCAACGCAAGGTGAAACGCTGGGGGTAAACCCCTTAGCGGGTCACCTTCTTCTTACCGGCGATCGCCACGGCCTTGCCCTTGCGGGTGCGGGCATTGGTGTGGGTGCGCTGGCCACGAACCGGGAGGCCACGACGATGACGCAGACCGCGATAGCAACCGAGATCCATCAGACGCTTGATGTTCATCGACACTTCACGCCGCAGATCGCCCTCGACCCGGAATTCCCGGTCGATCAGCTCACGGATGCGGAGAACTTCGTCGTCAGACAGCTGGTTCACACGACGGTCGGCGGCAATGCCCAACCGCTCGCAAATTTGCACGGCGTTGGTCGGACCAATGCCGTAAATATAACGCAGACTGATGACCACCCGCTTGTTGGTCGGGATGTTCACCCCGGCAATACGCGCCACGCTTCACACTCCTCAAGCGCCGAACGCTCGGGCGTTCAGCTGGTCGTCCCGGATATGGCCGAGAAAAAGTACCGACCAGGACCCCTGCCCTCGATCGGTGGAGGAGCGGAATAGCGCCGCCCCTAACTGCGAGTCAACCGCTGTAGATCAACTTTGCGTGAGCACATGGGAGACTCTGTGCTGGGACAGGGTCTCCAAAGCGGTCTCGATCTTGCCAGCAACCTCGTCAATCTCAGCGAGACCGTCGACGACGACCAGACGGTCCTGCGCCGTGTAATAGGGCAGCAGCGGCGCGGTCTGGCGGTTGTACGCCTCAAGCCGGGCTGTTACGACTTCCCGCTTGTCGTCCGGGCGGCGGATGAAGTCATGCGCGCCACAGATATCACAGGTGCCTTCAAGCTTCGGGTGCTTGAACTCGTCATGGTAGCTCGCCCCGCAATTCGCGCAGGAGAAGCGACCGGCGATGCGCTCGATCAGCACCTCGTCATTCACGCGCAGCTCGATCACGGCTGTGATCGGCGTGCCGCGCTTCGCCAGCATCACGTCCAGCGCCTCGGCCTGGGGCACGGTGCGCGGAAAGCCGTCCAGAATGAAGCCATGGGCGCAGTCGGGCTTTTCGATGCGAGTGGCCAGCATGGCGACGATGATATCGTCGGAGACGAGGCCACCTTGATCCATGATCTCCTTGGCGCGCAGGCCGATATCGGTGCCGGCCGCGACTTCGGACCGCAGCATGTCGCCGGTCGAAATCTGGGCAATGCCGTGACGGCTCTGCAACCCCTTGGCCTGGGTGCCTTTGCCGGCCCCCGGCGGCCCCAGAAGAATGATATTCATCGGCCCCTCCCGCGCCCACGGCCCCTTTTGATCAGGCCTTCATATTGATGCGCGATCAGATGGGACTGGATTTGGGTCACCGTGTCCATAGTGACGGAGACAATAATCAGCAGGCTTGTCCCGCCAAAATAGAAGGGCAGGCTGAAATGGCCGATGAGCCATTCCGGCACCAGGCAGACGACGACGAGGTACAGCGCACCGACGGTCGTCAGGCGGGTCAGGATACGGTCGAAATAGGATGCCGTGTTGCTGCCCGGACGGATGCCCGGGATGAAACCGCCCTGCTTCTTCAGATTGGTCGCCGTCTCCTCGGGGTTAAACACCACCGCCGTATAGAAATAGGAGAAGAAGATGATCATCGCGGCATAGAGGATCATATAGACCGGCTGACCGTGGGCGAGGGAACCCGCCAGCCATTGCAGCCAGGCCGGGCCTTTTCCGCCGGCATGGGCGAAGCCGATGACGGTCGCCGGGATCAGCAGGATGGAGCTCGCGAAAATCGGCGGAATGACGCCGGCCGTATTGATCTTCAGCGGCATATGGCTCGATTCGCCACCATAGACTCGTTGGCCGACCTGGCGTTTCGGATATTGGATGATGATGCGGCGCTGCGCGCGCTCCATGAACACCACGAAGCCGATGATGACGATGGCGCCGATGATGAAGGCCAGCACGAAGATCGGCGACAGCGCGCCGGTTTTGCCGAGTTCAAGCAGGTGAACCAGCGCGCTCGGCAGGTTCGCGACGATACCCGCGAAGATGATGAGCGAGGAGCCGTTGCCGATGCCCCGCGCGGTGATCTGCTCGCCGATCCACATCAGGAACATGGTACCGCCGACCAGCGTGACGACGCAGGTGAAGCGGAAGAACATGCCGGGGTCGACCACGGCCGCACCGATGCTGCCGCGCATGCTCTCCAGCCCGACCGCGATGCCGTAGCTTTGGAAGATCGCGATGATGGCGGTGAGGTAGCGGGTATATTGGTTCAGGCGGCGCCGGCCGCTCTCGCCTTCCTTCTTCATCGCTTCCAGCGTCGGAATGGCGGAAGACATCAGCTGAATGATGATGCTGGCAGAGATATAAGGCATGATGTTCAGCGCGAAGACGGTCATACGACCGAGCGCGCCACCCGAGAACATGTCGAACATGCCCAGGATGCCGCCGCCGTTCTGGGTCATGAGCTGGCTCATGACCGCCGGATCGACACCAGGAACCGGGATATAGGTGCCCAGGCGGAAGACGATCAACGCCCCGAGGGTGAACCAAATCCGCTTCTTGAGTTCGGTTGCCTTCGAAAAGGTTCCGAAATTCAAATTTGCCGCAAGTTGCTCGGCCGCCGAGGCCATCCCAGGTTCCCATCAATGCGACGGGCACAGGCCGGCCCTCGCCGTAACCTCAGCACCCGTCTTCTTCCGAAGACGCTCAAAGTTCCGCCCCGCTTAAAACAGCCGAGGCACCCTCGTCAGCCCCTTTTCAGCGGACTGCCGAAGACTTCCATCCAACTCGCCGCCAGGGCCGCATCAAGTTCGGCCATGCTGACGATTATCCCGAGCGCATGAAGGCTTGTCACCCCATACTCGCGGATGCCGCAAGGAACAATGCCTTCGAAGTGGTCAAGCTGCGGTTCCAGATTGAGGGATATGCCATGCCAGGTCACCCAGCGCGTCACGCGCACGCCGATGGCCCCGATCTTGGCCTCGGTGCCGGCGGCCTTGTCCGCGATCCAGATGCCGACACGGCCCGGCCGTCGCTCGCCGCGGATATTGAAGCGATCCAGCGTCCGGATCAGCCATTCCTCCAGCCCCTGAACATAGGCGCGCAGATCGCGGGCCGGGACGATGCCGTGCGGGCGGTCCAGGTCGAGCATGACATAGGCCACCCGCTGGCCGGGACCGTGATAGGTCCATTGGCCACCGCGCCCGGCCGGGAAAGTCGGAAAACGATCCGGTTGCTGCAGATCCTCGGGCCGGGCCGAGCTGCCGGCCGTGTAAAGCGGCGGATGCTCCACAAACCAGACCTGCTCAGACTGCTCACCCGCACGAATGGCCCGTACCGAAGCCTCCATGCGGGCCAAAGCATCCGGATAGGCGGTCAGCCCTTCCGCGATCTCCCACAGCACACGCGCATCTGATGCCACATCTATGCGTGCATCAGATGGCAAATCGTCGATTGCTGCCGTCTCAATCATTGGCTATATCCCGGCACCCACGATGCGGTCGTGGCGGAATGGTAGACGCGCAAGCTTGAGGTGCTTGTGGGGGCAACCCCGTGGAAGTTCGAGTCTTCTCGACCGCACCATACTTTTTCTCTCTAAAATTTAAGCCTTTGATTCCCGGACATTTGTCCGGGAACTGCCGTTGCATCGGCCCTCTCATCTTGGTCTTATAGCCTCCCAAGACCGGCGCTAAAAAGGCGCATCAGGGGGAAGCAATGGACGATAATCTCCGCAAAGCCGCGCTCGACTACCACCGCTATCCGCGTCCAGGTAAGCTCGCCATCGAGCCGACCAAGCGCATGGCAACCCAGCGCGATCTGGCACTCGCCTATTCCCCCGGCGTCGCCGCCGCCTGTCAGGCCATCGCCGCCGACCCGGATGACGCCAAACTCTATACCGCGCGCGGCAATCTGGTCGGCGTCATCTCCAACGGCAGCGCCGTGCTGGGCCTGGGCAATATCGGCGCGCTCGCCTCCAAGCCGGTGATGGAAGGCAAGGCGGTCCTTTTCAAGAAATTCGCCGGCATCGACGTCTTCGATATCGAGGTCGATGCCGCCGACCCCGACCGCTTCTGCGACATCGTCGCCGCGCTGGAGCCGACCTTCGGCGCCATAAATCTCGAAGACATCAAGGCGCCGGAATGCTTCAAGATCGAAGCCGATCTCCGCGCGCGGATGAATATCCCGGTTTTCCATGACGATCAGCACGGCACCGCCATCACGGTCGCCGCCGCCGTCACCAACGGCCTCGTGCTGCAGGGCAAGCAGCTTTCCGAGATCAAGGTCGTGACCTCGGGCGCGGGTGCGGCGGCACTCGCCTGTATCGATCTGCTCGTCACCATGGGGCTTCGCGAAGAAAACGTCTTCCTCACCGATATCGAAGGCGTCGTGCATCGCGGCCGCAATAACATGGGCCCCAATCTCGCGCGCTACGCCAAGGACATCGCAGCCCGCACGCTGGAAGATGTGCTGGAGGGCGCGGATCTTTTCCTCGGCCTCTCCGCTCCGCGCGTGCTCAAGCGCGAATGGCTGAGCAAGCTCGCCCCGCGCCCGGTGATCATGGCGCTCGCCAATCCCGAGCCCGAAATCCTACCCGAAATCGTGCGGGAAGTGCGGCCGGACGCGATCATGGGAACCGGACGCAGCGATTATGCGAACCAGGTCAATAATGTCCTCTGCTTTCCCTTCATCTTCCGCGGCGCGCTCGATTGCGGGGCGACGACCATCAATGAGGAGATGAAGCAGGCGGCGGTGGAAGCGCTCGCCGGCCTTGCCCGCATCGAAGCGAGCGAGACGGTGGTCGCGGCCTATGGCGGGTCCGCGCCGATTTTCGGGCCGGACTATATCATCCCCAAACCCTTCGATCCCCGGCTGATCCTGGAAATTGCCCCGGCCGTCGCCCGCGCGGCCCATGCCAGCGGCGTGGCGCGCTTCCCGATCACGGATTTCGGTCAATATAAGCGCGAGTTGGAGCGCTTCACCTATCGCTCCGGCCAGCTCATGCGCCCGGTCTTCGCCGCCGCCCAGCAAAACCTGCGCAGCATCGTCTATGGCGCGGGTGAGGATGAGCGCGTGCTGCGCGCGGTGCAGACCGTGGTCGATGACGGCATTGCCAGGCCGATCCTGCTCGGGTCGCGCCCCGCCATCGAACGCAAGGTGCGTGAGATGGGCCTGCGCCTCGATCTCAACAGCGCCGTCACCATCTACGATCCCGCGATCGATACTGAGGTCTTCGCCCCGCTCCTGGCGAAATACAAGGCGGTCGCCGGACGGCGCGGCGTGCGGCCCGACGCGGCCGAAATCCTCGTCCGCAGCCATTCCACCGTCTGCGCATCGCTCATGGTCTCGGAAGGTGTGGCCGACGGCGCCATTTGCGGCGGCTACGGCGATTGGTGGCGGCATCTGCAATATGCGCTGCCCATCATTCCCCGCCGCGCCAGTGCGTCGCGCATCTACGCCATGACGGCCGTCATTCTGCAGGAAGGCGCGCTGTTCTTCTGCGACACGCATATGAATGTGGATCCGACGACCGAGCAGATCGCCGAGATGACGGAGCTTGCGGCCGAGGCCGTCTCCGCCTTCGGCATCACGCCCAAGGTCGCGCTGCTCTCCCACTCCTCCTTCGGGTCGAGCAATTCGGAATCGGCCCGCAAGATGCGTCGCGCTCTGGCCCTGATCCGGGAACGGCTGCCGGATCTGGAAGTCGACGGCGAAATGCAGGCCGATGCAGCGCTCGCGGAAGCCACCCGCGCCAGCGCCATCAGCGGCAGTACCCTCACGGGCACGGCCAATCTTCTGGTCTTCCCGACGCTCGACGCCGCCAACATCGCCTTCAATCTGATCAAGGCGTCAGGCGACGGCCTGCAGGTCGGCCCGCTGCTGCTCGGCATGGCCAAACCGATACACATTCTCGTGCCGACAGCGACCGCACGCGCTATTATCAATATCAGCGCCGTGGCCGCGGCCGACGCGAATTCGCGCCGCTAAAGCCGGATGACCTTGGGCCAGTCCGAGCCAAGGTCTGAATCGGTCTCGGAATTAAGAGCCTTGGTGTGACGATTTTGCGCTGGATCAGCCCGAAATCGTCAGACCCAAGACTTGGGATTTAGTAAACACGTCCTAAATTTCAGTCGATCAGCCGTTATTGCGAGAAAAGTCATCGTTTTGCACGGGCTGAGCGGTTGCTTTCTCGTTTGGTATCGCGTCCTACTTTGGTCCTAAACTCTCTCGCTTAGGGGTATCCGATGTCTGCCAAACCGTTGAAAAAAGCGGTACTTCCCGTTGCCGGTCTTGGCACGCGCTTCCTGCCAGCGACCAAGTCCATGCCCAAGGAAATGCTGACCGTCGTCGACCGTCCGCTCATCCAATACGCGGTCGACGAAGCCCGCGCCGCGGGCATCGAACAGTTCTGCATGGTGTCCGGCCGCGGCAAGACAGCGCTCATCGATCATTTCGATGTTTCCTACGAACTCGAAGCGACGCTGCGCGAGCGCGGCAAGCTGGAAGCGCTGGAGCAGCTTCATCGTGACCGTCTGCAGCCGGGCTCGATCAGCACCGTCCGCCAGCAGGAGCCGATGGGTCTGGGCCACGCCATCTGGTGCGCCCGCACCTTCATCGGCGACGATCCCTTCGCCATCCTGCTGCCGGATGATCTGGTCTTGTCGCAGACGCCCTGCATGACGCAGCTCGCCCAGGCCTATAAGGAGACCGAAGGCAGTGTCGTCGCCGTGGTCGAAGTGCCGCGCGACCAGACCAACCGTTACGGTATTCTCAAAACCGGCCAGGATGACGGCAAACTTGTCGAAGTGACGGGTCTTGTCGAGAAGCCCAAGCCGGAAGTGGCGCCCTCCAATCTCTCCATCATCGGCCGCTATGTGCTCCTGCCCGAAGTCATCGGCCATCTGACGAAGATGGAGCGCGGCGCCGGCAATGAAGTGCAGCTGACCGACGCCATGGCTAAAATGATCGGTCATTCTCCCTTCCATGGTCTTCGCTTCGAGGGCGAACGCTTTGATTGCGGCGACAAGGTCGGCTTCCTGGAAGCGCAGATCGCCTTCAGCCTCGCGCGGCCGGATCTCGCGCCCGAAGTGCGGGCCTTCCTCAAGAAATATACTGGCTAACTGGCTCAAGGACGCTCGATGTCATTCTCCCACGCCTTCAACCCGACGTCGCTCCGCGAATACGATATTCGCGGGGTCGTCGGTAAGACCTTGACCGAGGCGGATGGCTTCGCCATCGGCCGCACCTTCGGCAGCATGATCGCGCGCAAGGGTGGGTCGACGGTCGCGGTGGGCTATGACGGCCGCACCCATTCGCCGCAGCTTGAGAAAGCGCTGGTCGACGGGATCAAGGCTTCGGGCGTCCATGTGCTGCGCGTCGGGCTTGGTCCGACGCCGCTGCTCTATTTCGCCGCCTTCACCCGCGGCACTGACGGCGCGATCATGGTCACGGGCAGCCACAATCCGCCCGAATATAACGGCTTCAAGATGATGATCGGCAAGAAGCCCTTCTTCGGTCAGGATATTCTGGAACTCGGCCGTCTGGCCGCGGCCGGCGACGTCGTCGCCGAGGGCCAGGGCCATGCTGAGACCGTAGATCTGTCCGACGACTATGTCGCGCGCATCGTCAAAGACTGGGACGGCGGCGACCAGAAGCTCAAGATCGTCTGGGACAATGGCAATGGCGCCGCCGGCGAGGTGCTGCAGAAGCTGGTCCGCCATCTGCCGGGTGAGCATCAGATCCTGTTCGGCGATATCGACGGCCATTTCCCGAACCATCACCCTGACCCGACCGTGCCGAAGAACCTTGAAGCGCTTATCGCGGCGGTGAAGGGCAGCAAGGCCGATATCGGCATCGCGTTTGACGGCGACGCCGATCGCATCGGCGCCGTCGACGGCGACGGCAATGTCTTTTTCGGCGACCAGATGCTGGCCGTCTTCGCGCGTGACGTGCTGCGCGACCGTCCGGGCGCGATCATCATCTCCGACGTCAAGGCAAGCCAGGTTCTGTTCGACGAGATCGCGGCAGCCGGTGGCCAGCCGCTGATGTGGAAGACGGGCCATAGCCTCATCAAGGCGAAAATGGCCGAGACCGGCTCGCCGCTGGCCGCCGAAATGTCCGGCCATGTCTTCTTCGCTGACAAGTGGTTCGGCTTCGACGATGCGCTCTACGCGGCTGTCCGCCTTCTGGGCATCGTCGCGCGGTCGCCGCTCAGCCTCGCCGAGATGCATGCGGCTCTGCCCAAGGTCATCAACACGCCGGAACTGCGCTTCGATTGCGATGACGTCCGCAAATTCACGGTCATCAGCGAAGTGGCGGCACGGCTGAAGGACGCCGGCGCCTCGGTGTCCGACACTGACGGCGTGCGCGTGAAGACCGCTGACGGCTGGTGGCTGCTGCGGGCCTCCAATACGCAATCGGTTCTCGTCGCGCGCGCGGAAGCGAAGACCGAGGACGGGCTGGCACGCCTGAAGGCGGATCTGGTGACGCAGCTGGAAGCCTCGGGCATCGAAGCCCCGGATTTCGAGCAAGCCGCCTCCGGTCACTGACCGTCTCGATATCTGTCTAGATCAGAGGCGTCGGCACTATGCTGATCTTCCTCTATGGCTCGCTGCGCGATCCGGTCCTTCTCAGCCAGATCGCGGGTGACCCGCGCCTCGGGCTGAGTCTGCGCCCGGCCCGCCTGGGCGGCTATGCGCGCGTCCATATCGGCGGTTGGAACGCGCGCTACGCCTCCGTCGTGCGTCAGCCCGGCGCGGCGGTCGAAGGCTTCGTCGCCAGGCTGACGGCGCCGGCCCAGCCGCGGCTCACCGCCTATGAAGGCTCATCCTATGAAATGCGCCGGGTCCGCGCCCTGATCGACGGACAGTATCGCATGGTCGGGATCTGGATGGCCCGCGCCGTAACCCGCCGGGTCTGGACGGAACCGACTGACCTCCGCCGCGTGCGCATGGAACGATCGTCCACGCGCCACGCTTGAATCGCCCCAAACGCTGTCATGCGCGCACGCGCCCTTAGAGTCTGTCAGGTTTAGGTGGAAACGACCCCTTGCCCCGTCATGGCCGGGCTTGACCCGGTCATCCAGTCCTTGGGCGCCCCAACGAATGGATGCCCGGCTCTGGGGCCGGGCATGACGATATTAGGGACAAGCTTCAGTTAAAATCAGACAAACTCTAAGCAATCGTCATGCGCGCACGCGTTGCGCGCACCTACCCGGCCTGGCGCCCAAACGCTGTCATAGCGCCCTGGCGGGTAGACCCGCGGGACGAGCCCGCGGGCGACAGTGAAGGGACAGCGCAGGCGACGCGAGCGTCAGGTCTCGCCCTGGGCCTTCGTATAGCCGTCCTTGCCGTCGAAACGCTGCAGCTTCTCGACATGCATCCAGTGATGGCGCGCGCCGACAGCTGCCAGCAACTGGGCGATGGCACCATCCGCAGTCTCGCGCGGCGCATCCAGCATGAAGCGGCAGCGGAACAGATCGACCAGGAAGGGCTTGCCGGAATGCGCCGGCCAGACCTGCACGCCCCGGTTCTCGATCATCTTCAGCGTCAACCCGCTGCCCTCGGCGGCCGATTGCAGGGACGCCGCCAAAGCCGGCGGCTCCGCCCCGGTCTCGATAAAGATATCGACGCCCATC
Organism: Acidisoma cellulosilyticum; assembly: GCF_020621385.1. GTDB lineage: Bacteria > Pseudomonadota > Alphaproteobacteria > Acetobacterales > Acetobacteraceae > Acidisoma > Acidisoma cellulosilyticum. The sequence continues at coordinate 675,241 of NZ_JAESVA010000003.1, forward strand.
ACCTGCCGGTCCTGCGGCGGGTGATGCCAGACGCCCTCCGGCCAGACTGGCAAGGTCAGCGGCCGATAGGCCCGAGACGCATAACCGCTGCTGCGGCCCAGATTGGCGATCAGCTGATCGGTATAGGCCTTGGTCCCGACGCCAGTCCCCTTGGGCGCGATATCGCCGGTCAGATTCCGGCCCTCCTCAAGGGTGACGAGCAAAGCCTGCTCGACCTTTTCGGCCGCTGTGAAATCGCCGATATGGCGCAGCATCATGATGGCGGAGAGCAGCAGGGCATTGGGATTGGCAAGGTCGCGGCCCGCGATCTGCGGCGCCGATCCATGCACTGCCTCGAACATCGCCGCGTGATCGCCGATATTGGAGGAAGGCGCCACGCCCAGGCCGCCGACCAGACCGGCCGCCAGGTCGGAAATGATGTCGCCATTCATATTGGTCGCAACGACGACATCGAACTGTTCAGGCGCGATGACCATCTGATGCGCGCAATTGTCGATGATCATATGGGCGGGTTCAAGCTCGGGGTATTCCGGCATGATGCGCTCGAAGACGCGCTTCATCATGCCTTCAGTGAATTTCATGATATTGGCCTTGGTGGCGCAGGTGAGCTTTTTCCGCCCCTCCGCCAGCGTCAGCGCCGCCGCCAGCCGCAGGATACGCTCCGACCCCGGTTCCGTAATGAGTTTCAGGCACTGCGCGGCACCCGCCGTCTGCATATGCTCGATGCCGGTATAGAGATCCTCGACATTCTCGCGCACGATGACCATGTCGATCCCCCGGCCGGAGAAGGGGGTCCTGATGCCGGGCAATTCGCGCACCGGGCGAATATTGCCGTAAAGCTCGAAGAACTTGCGCAAGGTCACGTTGGCGGATTTCTCGCCGTAGCCGACCGGGGTTTCCAGCGGGCCTTTCAGCACGATGCCGGTGCGGGCGATGGAATCAAGCGTCTCCTGCGGGGCGCCGGTGGCAATACCGCGCTTGAAGACTTCCGCACCCGCTTCCGCCTCTTCCCATTCAATCTCGGCGCCGGCCTTGGCCAGGATGCGCTGAACGGCCCCCATGACCTCGGGGCCGATACCGTCCCCGGGAATAGCTGTCACTTTTGTTTTATGGAAACCTGATGAACTGGCAGAGTATGGGGGGTGGGCGCTCATGACGCCTCCTGGCATTGTGACGGTGCCAAAATTTGCGCGCCGTATCGGATGCTGCAAATGTGGCTCGCGGCGAAGCACCTATGCAGGTTTATCATGCACTGCAACATAAGCGGTTCATGATCTTGACGGAAAAAGGGTTGAGCAATTTGCCTCAACCACGGGAGGATAGACTTGGGCCTATCGCGCAATCTGACGTCCGCTCCCGATTACCCGGACGTCTATAATCCAGACCTGCTTGACCGCATCCCTCTCGACGCTGACGTCGTGCTGGATATCGGTTGCCACAAGGGCGCTTTGGGGGCTGCCTATCGGCTGCGCAATCCGCGCGCCCGCGTGCTTGGCATCGATTTCATGCCCGAGGCCGTCAAGGTGGCGGCCGGCCGCCTCAACGAAGTCGCCTGTATCGATATCGAACGCGATCCCCTGCCGTTCGAAGTGCCGGGCGGCTACGACTGCATTGTCTATGGCGATGTGCTGGAACATCTGCGCGACCCCTGGCGGGTCATGCGCGAACATGCAGCCCTTCTCAGCCCGCGCGGCGTCATGGTCATCTGCGTGCCCAATGCCGCGCATTGGAGCGTGCCGCTGCGACTGATCAACGGTTCGTTCGATTACGAGGACCAGGGCGTATTGGACCGCACGCATCTGCGCTGGTTCACGCTCGCCACGATGGAGAAGGCGCTCGTCGCCACCGGGTTGCAAGCCTGCGACGTGACACCGCGCATCTTCGACAATAAGGGCGCGGAAGCGGCGGCGGATCTGTTGAAAGACGTGCTGCCCGCCATGGGCCTGTCGCGGGACACGTTCCTGTCGCGCAGCGCGCCGGTCCAATTCGTCTGGCGGGCCCGCAAATCCCCGACGCAGCCCATCGCCGTTCGGTCGACCATGCTGAAGCCCTTCGGCGCCGTCAGCGATATCCGCGTCGTCTATCCGCTGCGGGCTTTGAAGACAGACCCCTCCATCTCCGTGCAGATCGGTGACATCGACAGCTTCCCTGCCCCGAACGAGCATCAGCCGGCCGTCTGCATCCTGCATCGCCCGCTTCTACTGGGCGAGGAGGGCGCCAAGGTCTTCCGCCACCTGATGCAGAAGGGTTTTCTGGTGGTCACGGAATTCGACGACCTGCCGGATTTCATGCCCGAGCTGCGCGACCCCAGTTTGATGAATTTCCGTGCCGCCCATGCCGTGCAGACCAGTACCGAAATCCTGGCCGAAGCGCTGCGCCAGCAGAATCCCGAAGTCGCCGTCTTCCTCAACGGCATCTCCGAATTGCCGCCGATCGCGAATTTTGCGACCCCGGAAGCCGTGACCCTGTTCTTCGGCGCCATCAATCGCACCGTAGACTGGCAGCCTTACATGGCGACGCTCAATGCGGCGGCATCGGTGCTGGGACCGGAGCTTCGTTTCCAGGTCGTCCACGATCAGGCCTTCTTCGATGCGCTGGAGACGCCGTACAAGACCTTCACCCCGATCTGCGATCATCGCACCTATATGGGCCTGCTGGCCCAGTCCGAGATCAGTTTCATCCCGCTGCTGGACAGCGCCTTCAACCGCGCCAAGTCGGACCTCAAATTCATCGAAGCTGCCTCGGCGCGCGTGGTGCCGCTCGCCAGTCCCACGGTCTATGAGAATTCCATCGAGGATGGGGTGACCGGTCTGATCTTCCGCAGCGAGTCCGATCTGTACGAGAAGATCATCCGGCTGGTGACCGCCCCGGGCCTTGGCGCCACTATCGGCAACGCCGCACGCAAATCCGTCGCTCAGACGCGCATGGACGCCTATGGCGTGGCCGCGCGCATTGCCTGGTACCGCAGCCTTCTCGCCCGGCGGGAGGCGCTGACACAGGCGATCTATGACCGCGTGCCCGAACTCGCCCCCTGACGTCAGGTGAAACCATGACGAGCGACGTGGTCGTCGCGGATATCTGCGTCTATCCGGTCAAAGCCCTGCAGGGCGGCTCCGTTCGCGCGACCGAGGTCGAGCCCTGGGGGTTGCTGCGCGATCGTCGCTGGATGGTCGTGAAGCCCGATGGGCGCTTTCTGACCCAGCGGGAGATCCCGGCCATGGCGCGCATCCGGGCGAAGGCGACCGATGACGGGCTTCGCCTCAGTACCGGCGCGCGCGACGATCTGGCGATCACCGTCCCCGCTGCCGGGGCGCAGCACCGGCACGTGACCGTCTGGCGGGATGAGGTACCGGCGCTCGACGCCGGGGAGACGGCGGCCGATTGGCTGAGTGCGGCGCTCGGCATTCCCTGCGGGCTGGTCTATCTCGCGGATACGTCCGTGCGCTCGGTCGATCCCGATTACAGCCGACCGGACGATCGCACGGCCTTCAATGACGGCTTTCCGGTCCTTCTCGCCAATACCGCCTCGCTCGATGCTTTGAATGCCGCCATGGCGCACAGCATTCCTATGGCGCGGTTTCGTCCGAATATCGTGATCAGCGGCAGCACCGCCTGGGAGGAGGACCGCTGGCGCCGCATTCGCATCGGCAGCGTCACCTTCCGCATCGTCAAACCCTGCTCGCGCTGTATCGTGACGACGGTCGATCAGGAAACCGGGGAACGACCGGACAAGACAGAGCCGTTGAAGACGCTCGGCCGTATGCGGCGGGCGCCAGGCGGTGTCATGTTCGGACAGAACCTGATCCCGGACGGCGTCGGTCAGATCGCGGTCGGGGATCGCGTCGAAATTCTGGAAATCGGGGAAAGCAATCTCCACCCCGTCCCGACTGCAGGAGCAGCAGATCCATGAGCGACCCGTCTGGACAGACGCCCAAGGGCCCCACCACCCTCACGCCTGATCAGGTGGAGCTGCTGTATTACGGTGCGGCGCGGGACGGCCAACTGGAATTGCTGGCCGAGTTTCTGCGTCAGGGCGCCGACCCCAACCGGCCGGATGCGCGTGGTTTTCCGCCGATCATCCTCGCCTCCTATAACGGCCAGGCCGAGGCCGTCGCCCTTCTGCTCAAATCCGGCGCCGCCGTCGATGCCAGGGACGGTAAGGGTGCGACCGCTCTGGCCGGGGTCGCCTTCAAGGATGAGGCCGAGATTGCGCGGCAGTTGATTGCCGCCGGGGCCGATGTCGATGCGCCGAACAATATGGGCCGCACGCCGCTGATGTTCGCCACCATGTTCGGCCGGCTGGCGATGATCGATCTATTGCTGGAAGCGGGGGCCGACCCGACACTGACCGATGCCGAGGGTAAAAGCGCCCTCGACCTCACCGCCGGTCAGAGTGACCCATCAATTTTCGAAAAGCTTCAGCGCGCCGCGGCGGCGCGGAACGAGGGCTGAGGCGCGCCATAGCCGGGCGCGCCTGCTGACGTCGGACTAACCTTCGGCGGCAGCGCCGATACCCGGACGCTGCAGGATCGCCAGAAGCTCGCGTCGCGTCGTCGGATTGTCGCGGAAAGCGCCTAGCATGCGGCTCGTCACCAGGCTGGTGCCGGGGCGATGAACACCGCGCGTCGTCATGCATTGATGCGTCGCTTCGATCACGACGGCAACACCATGCGGCTGCAAGACTTCGTCCAGCGTATTGGCGATCTGCGACGTCATCTTTTCCTGAATCTGCAGCCGGCGCGCATAGGCGTCGACAACACGGGCCAGCTTGCTGATGCCGACGACGCGGTTGCGCGGCAGATAGGCGACATGGGCACGGCCGATGATCGGCGCCATGTGATGCTCGCAGCAGCTCTCGAAACGGATGTCGCGCAGCAGCACGATCTCGTCATAGCCTTCCGTTTCCGAGAAAGTGCGGTTCAGAACGGCGTAAGGGTCGATGTCGTAACCGCCGAAATACTGCTCATAGGCGCGGGTGACGCGGCCCGGCGTATCCAGCAATCCTTCGCGCGTCGGATCATCGCCGGCCCAGCGCAGCAAGACGCGGACAGCCTCTTCGGCTTCGGCGCGGGAAGGTTTGTTCGTCTTGTTCGGCAGCTCTGCCATATCGGTATCCACGTCATGCTCCGTCTCAGGCGAAGGATTAGGCGTCATTGCCCATACCAGCAACGACCAACTGCACGTCAACGATATCGTGTTGCCTTATTTTACATCCGCCGGCGACAGGCCGCGAAAGCCCGTTCCGGCCAACACGGACAGGGTCATGAAAGGATAACCGCCGAAACGCAATGTCACGGGCGGTAGAACCATCAACTTGTCAAAAAGCGGCGCGAAGCGCGCGAGGATATAGGACTGGTGATTGTCCGGCGTCAGCAGCAGCATCGGTCGGCCAAGGAAATGGTCGGCCGGTGCCACGATGCCGTATTCGCGCGTATCGTCCGCCAGCACCGTCACCGGAAAGCGGCCGCCCAATGCGTAGTCAACCTTCCCGGCATCGTTCCAGCGGGTGACGGCAACAACGAGATTGGGCGTGCTCAGCAGCCCGCGCGCGGCGAGTTGGGGGGCAAGGTCGTTCCAATCCACGCCGCCCGCGACATCGGTACCTTTGCCCAGAATGCCGGGACCGAAGGCGGCCGTCAGCCAGTTGAAGCGCATCTCGGTCCCGACCAGCGCAAGCGCGACGAGGACGAGCGCAACCGTGCCCAGAATGACGCGGCGCAATCTCGGCGCACCCGCCTGCAATCTGCGCGCGACCTCGGCACCCAGCAGCGGAAACAGCATCAACGTGCCGGGCGCCGACCAGTGGTACAGAATATGGCGGGAGGACCAGATGGAGACGACGGCGAACAGCAGAACCGGCGTCGCGGCGAAAAGAGCCAGCAGCCAGCCGCGCGGTTCGGACGGCCCGCGCCGCAAGGCGCGCAGCCACAGCAGGATCAGCGGCACCCAGATCCAGGGCAACACGAACAAGGCCTCGCCCGCCCAGACCCCGAAAGGCGCGAAGGGCTGAAAGCGCAAGCCGCCGGCCCGGTCGCCTTGGAATGCGAAAGACGCCCAGTGGTGCTGCTGGTTCCAGATCACCACCGGCAGGAAAAACAGCACGGCGAGCAGACCGGCGATCCAGGGCTGCGGGCGCATCAGCCAGACGCGCGCCTTGGGCGCGGTCACCAGGAATAGCGGCAGGCCAATCAAAACCAGCGCGCCATTGTATTTCGACAGCATCGCAAGACCGGCGCAAAGACCGGCGCCCAGCCAGTTCCCCCAGCGCCCGCCGCCGGGAATCACGGCAGTGGCACGAAGCGAGAACCACAGAAAGCCGAGCAACGCGCAGTCCAGCGGCCCGTCCGGCAGCACCCAGCCGCCTGCCGTCAGCCCATAGACCGGCGACAAGTTCATCAGCAGCGCAGCCCAGAACCCGGCCTGTTTATCGTGAAACAATGCCGTCGTGATCCGGGCCATCAGCCAGGTCGAGAGCGCGAACAGCAGGATGAAGGGCAGCCGCGCGACGACCGGCGCATCCGACCCTGTGACCCACATCGCGGCATGGGTCAGCCACCAGGCGATCGGCGGATGATCGAAATAGGAGAGTTCAAGATGGTGGCTGGCCGCCACCATATAGGTCTCGTCAATCCCGAGACCCATGAGCGACCCGAGCAGAAGGCGCAGCAGGCTGGTGACGAGGATCAGCAAAAAAAGCGGAGACACGATCAGATCACACCGGCCAGGCTATCGTCCGCTTGAAATCGGCATGCTCAAAGAGTTCCGGGGCCAGCCGCTGGCCGGGAAGGCTGATCAAAACCATCTGTATCCCTGACTTTCGTCCGTGCTTCATGGCAGGGATACAATCCGTGTCCCCGGTGATCAGAATGATCCGGTCCGTCAGACGCTCATCGGAATAGGTCGCGATGTCGAGACCGATGCGCATATCGACGCCCTTTTGCTCGAAGTCGGGCCTGAAGTCATCATCCGACAGCGCGGCGGGAGAGATTGGAACACGCTTGGGCTTGAACCCTCTGAATTTCAGCACGCCCTCGCGAACCGCAAACAGGTCGCGGCGGGCGAGATCCCTCAGCCAGTCGCCTGAGCCCGTAAACTGCACCATGGCACCGGAGACGGGCAAACGGGCCTGCCCGACATAGGGCGCACAATCATAGTACAGGATTCTGAGAAGCGCTTCCTGCGTCGGATCGGCGCAGGCATGGGCCAATTTTTCGATGAAGACGGGATCGTAGATCCGCTTGTTTTTCCGGGCGAGCACACGCAGATGGCCGCCATCGATCATCACTACAGAACGGATCATATTCGAAACGATAAAGCCCCTGAACCGGTGGGTCCAGGGGCTTGAATATAGAAACCCGCCTACGGGCGTGCCGGATAGACGATCAATTTAGGCCAATGCATGGCCGAATTCAACGATAGCCTCGGCCGCGCCTAATGATTGTTGCGCGACTCGCCGCGGGTTTCCAGGACGTTCAGATATTGCGTCGCCGGCTCCAGACAGGCGCCGGTCCCCATCTGGCCGACCATGCTGCGATAGATCTCTTCCCAGGGCGTCTTGTTGTCGAGCACCGGCGGCGTATAGGCCGCGCGGCGCGTCGCCATTTCCTCGTCCGAAATCAGCACATCGACGCGACGGGCATTGAGGTCGATGCTGATGCGGTCGCCGTTCTTCAACAGCGCCAGGTTGCCGCCGACGGCCGCTTCCGGGGAAATATTGAGGATCGACGGACTGCCGGACGTCCCGGACTGGCGGCCGTCACCCATCGTCGGCAGGGCATTGACGCCGCGCTTCAGCAGCACGGCCGGCGGCTGCATGTTCACGACCTCGGCGCTGCCCGGATAGCCGACCGGGCCGACATTGCGGATGATGAGGACGGTATCCTCATCGACGCCCAGATCCGGGTCCTCGATCCGCTCATGATAATCTTCCGGCCCTTCGAAGATCACGGCCTTGCCGAGGAAGACATTGGGATGGTCGGGGTTGCTCAGGAAACGGCTGCGGAATTCCGCGTCGATAACGCTGGTCTTCATGACGGCGGTCTCGAAGATATTGCCGGACAGCACGACATAGCCGGCATGATCCTTCAGCGGCGCGTCATAGGCGCGGATCACCTCACGGTCGCCGTCCTCGGTCCCGGCCAGATTTTCGGCGATCGACTTGCCGGTGACGGTCAGCGCCGAACCGTCGATCTTCCCCTTGGCCAGCAGTTCCTTCATCACCGCCGGCACGCCGCCGGCGCGATGGAAGGATTCGCCCAGGAAACGGCCCGCCGGCTGCATATCGACCAGCAGCGGAATCTCCGGCCCCAGGCGCTGCCAGTCTTCCAGACTGTGATCGACGCCCATATGGCGGGCGATGGCGATCATGCTGATCGGGCAATTGGACGAGGCGCCCAGCGCCGCCGCCGCCACCACCGCATTGTCGAAGGCCGTCTTGGTCATGATGTCGGACGGGCGCAGGTTTTCATGCACCATCTGCACGATCCGCCGCCCGGTCTCGTAGGAAATCTGCCCGCGCTCCCGATAAGGGGCGGGAATGGCGGCACAGCCCGGCAGGGACATGCCGAGCGCTTCGGCCAGCGCGTTCATCGAACTCGCCGTACCCATCGTATTGCAATGGCCGATGGAGGGCGCGGAGGCCGAGACCATCTCCATATATTCCTCGTAGCCGATCTCGCCTTCGGCATAGAGTTTTCGTGCATGCCAGACGACGGTGCCGGAACCGGCGAGCTTGCCCTTGAACCAGCCGTCCAGCATCGGCCCGCCGGAGAGCACGATCGAGGGGATATTCACCGTCGCCGCGCCCATCAGCAAAGCGGGGGTCGTCTTGTCGCAGCCGGCCGTCAGCACCACGCCGTCCAGCGGATAGCCGTGCAGCACTTCGACCAGGCTGAGATAGGCGAGGTTGCGGTCCAGCGCGGCGGTCGGCCGCTTGCCGGTTTCCTGAATGGGGTGGCAGGGAAATTCCAGCGGCACACCGCCCGCTTCGCGGATGCCGTCGCGCACGCGATGGGCGAGGTCGAGATGGTGACGGTTGCAGGGGGACAGATCGGACCCCGTCTGCGCGATACCGATGATCGGCTTGTCGGATTGCAGCTCGGCCCGCGTCAGGCCGAAATTCATATAGCGCTCCAGATAGAGCGCGGTCATGCCGGGATCATGAGGATTGTCGAACCAACGGCGGCTGCGCAGGCGCTTCGGCCCATTCTCATTATCGTTGTTGGCCATCACTCTATCCCTTCGTCTCGTCTCGCCCGGCTTCGCCATTTTTACCAGATGGCTTAAAGTCCGAACATAGAACCGGCAGGCTGCCCCTCGACCATCGGCGTGTCAACCAAGCGCCATGTGGGAAAAAGGGTAAAAACGGCGCGCTGTCGGCGATAAAGATGGAAAGGACCGGACGCATGGACCTCGCAATGGAGCTGACCTGCCTTATCCTGGAGCGGGAGGATGGTTACGCGACCATTCGCCTCAATCGCCCGGCCGCGCTCAATGCGCTGAACGGTCAGATGATGGACGAGCTATCGGCCGTCATCCCGGCGCTGGACGCCGATCGCAGCATCCATGCCATCATCCTGACCGGATCGGACAAGGCTTTCGCCGCCGGCGCCGATATCAAGGACATGGCGACCAAAACCTTCGCCGAAGCGGTCGCGGAGGATTTCATCACCCGCAACTGGGAGGTGGTCACGCGATGCCGCAAGCCGGTCATCGCCGCCGTCGCCGGCTATGCGCTCGGCGGCGGGTGCGAGCTTGCGATGATGTGCGACATCATCCTGGCCGCTGATACCGCGCGCTTCTCCCAGCCGGAAATCACGCTGGGCATTCCGCCCGGCGCGGGTGGCACGCAGCGCCTGCCGCGCGCGGTCGGCAAGGCGAAGGCCATGGAAATGATCCTCACCGCCCGCATGATCGGCGCTGAAGAGGCTGAGCGCGCCGGTCTCGTCAGCCGCGTCGTGCCGGCCGACAAGCTTTTGGACGAAGCGCGTGCGGTCGCCGCCAAAATCGCGACGCTGCCGCCGGTCGCCGTTCAGCTGGCGAAGGAACTGGTCAATGCGGCTTATGAGACGCCGCTGGCGCAAGGCATAAGGCAGGAGCGCCGCATCTTCCATGCAGCCTTCGCGACGGAAGATCAGAAGGAAGGCATGGCCGCCTTTACCGAGAAGCGGAAACCCGCTTTCCAGGGAAAATAGGCCAAAACCCAACCTGGCCAATCACCTTTCAGGACCTGACCGATCTCATGGATAGCAATACCGCCCTGCCGCTGGGCTATTCCTCTGTCCCGCCGGGCCAGATCGCCAATGTCGTGACCTGTCTGGAAATGCTGGCGCGCCCTGCACTGCAGGCAGCGCCGCCATTCCCGCCCGATCTGCATCTGGTGGCACTCGACCGCTCGGACCTCGCGGCCTATCGCGCTTTGTTCCGCACGGTCGGCGAGGCCTGGCTTTGGTGTTCCAGGCTGGTCATGCCGGACACTGAGCTGGCAGAGATCCTGAACGATCCGCGTGTCGATATCCTGGTGCTCAGGCAGGCAAATCGCGATGTCGGTATTCTTGAACTCGATTTCCGGGAGGCGGGCGTCTGCGAACTGGCGTTCTTCGGCCTCGCACCAGGGCTCACGGGACAAAAACTGGGCCGGACAATGATGAATGTGGCGATCGAGCGCGCCTGGTCGCAGCAGATCGCGCGTTTCTGGGTGCATACTTGCACCTTCGACCATCCGGCAGCCGTCGCCTTTTACAAAAGCTCAGGCTTCACGCCTTTCGCTTTCCAGGTCGAACTATCGCCCGATCCGCGCTTGACCGGCGATCTGTCCGAAGACGCCGCGCCGCATGTGCCGCTGATTCGGCCCTAACCATCAGTCTTTGGGCGGCAACCGGGGAGAGAGCTAGAACAGGCCCCGAACGACATAAAGCGTAGCAACGGCGGCCGCCCACCAGAGGGTGACGCGGCCTTGCGCCAGTGCAGCCTCAAGCAGGCCGCGAAAACCCAACAACTGGGCAAAAGGGTCGGCCAGGATAAGCAGTAAGGGGCCAAGAGAAATGCCGGACGCGAGCAGAGCCGTGACGCCCTGCATGGTTCGGCATTTTTTTCGTGTGGCCAGAAAAACCATAAGGACGAGGACGCCGATCCCGATGGATAAAAGATCCACGATCCCCCAGTCGGCGTCACCAAGACCCTGTGGGACCAGCATTCGGGAGGTCACTAGCTCTTTCGCGTGGCAATCTGAAAAACGAGAGCTGCGGCTGCGCAAGCGATACCCGCCCAAAGCCCAGCTGTATTCGCATGGTCGAAACGCAGGACCATCGTGGCGACAGTCACAAGCTCGGCGCCAACGGCCCCTGCTGACACTGGGAAAATTGCAAGGTTGAACAAGCGCTGAGTAGCATTATCGGCGCTTTCGACCTGATGTCTTTGTGATTCCATTACGATCATGCACTCAATTTGAGCCGATGCCTCGATGCCGTCAATGCAAAGGGATGGCACCTTACGGCAGACTGCGCCTTGCCGTGCCGTCGATGATCGTGATCAGCGCTTCCGCCGCGCGGCTCAAATAACGTTCCGTCCGGCGCAATACATAGAAGGGCCGGTCCGGCAATTTCAGGTCGACCGTCTGCAGCAACCCGGCCTCAAGGCTCGGCGCGGCCACGGAGGCGGACAGCGCGGTTGCCCCCAGCCCGGCCTCCACCGCCGCGCGCACCGCTTCGTTCGACGGCAGTTCCAGCAACACCTTCAACGATCCTGAAAAGATGCCGAAACTGCTCATGGCAGCCTCGAAAGCCGAGCGCGTGCCGGACCCCTGCTCCCGCAAGACCCAGGGGCCATCCGCCAGCTGATCCAGCGTCAGGCTCTCGGCACTCAGCCAGGGGTGATTGGGCGAGACGAGGGTCACCAGCTGGTCGCGCGCCACCTCCTCCGCAATCAGCGCCGGATCGTTGATCGCCCCTTCGATGAAGCCCAATTCCGCCGTGCCCTCATGCACGGCCGCAGCCACCTGCGCGGTATTGCCGATGGAGAGTTTGATCTCCACGCCAGGATGCGCCTGCCGGAATTGAACCAGGAAGCGCGGCAGCCAATAGCTCGCGATGGTCTGGCTCGCCTGCACCGTCAGCGTGCCGCGCTTCAGATCGCCCAGTTCCGACAGGACCAGCTCCGCCCGTTCCGCGCGGGCCAGTACCGCCTGCGCCTCGGGCAGGAACAGCCCGCCCGCTTCCGTCAGCGCGATGCCGCGCCCGACGCGATGGAACAGTTTCGTGCCATAGCGCTGCTCCAGATTGGCGATCGCACCGCTGACCGCCGATTGCGCCAGATTCAGCGCCTCCGCCGCCCGCGTCATATGCTGACGCTCGGCGGCCGCGACGAAGATGCGAAGCTGTTCCAGGCTGAGCTGATGGCGCATCGCTCAGGCGACGCGGCGATAGGGGATGCGCCGCGCCAGCCAGCAGCCGAGGGTGACGCCGTCCACCCGGCCGGCGGCGTCGCGCGTGAAGCGCAGGGTCCAGTCGCCCGGCGGGCTATAGTCCAGCGCGCGCGGGCAAGGCAGCAGCCAGCAATCCGGCCCGAAAGGTTCCAGAAGCTGCATGGCACCTTGGCCCAGGAAGCCCGAGAAGGCGCCGTACAGCGTGCCGCCGGCGGCGATGCAGGTGATCTCCGCGCCCAATTCATCCGACCGGAAAACGCCTTCGATATCGGTCGCAGGCGCGCCATCATGGGGCGTCAGGGTCGTGAACAGGTTTTCGCCCGTCCGCGCCATCCTCAGCGCGCCATCGGCCCGCGTCAGACGAACGGAGGCGGAGGCGAATTCATCCGCGCTGACCGGCGACAGCATCTCGGCGCCATGGCCGAAATCGAGACGCAGCCGGCCGTCACCGGCCGCCGCGATCCGCGTCGCTATTCCGGTCTCCGGTTCCAGATAGGTCCCGACAAAGCGCTGCGTATCGGCGCTGATCGCGGGCGCATCTGCCGTCTCGCCCAGCAGCGCCGCCAGGATATCGACCACCGGACCGCGCGGATCGCCCATATGGTTAAAGAGCGTGACGACGGAGATCCGCTCGCTCGGGACATGGGCGCGGAAGCTGCGGAACCCGCGTAGGGCGCCGCCGTGGCAGGTCGCGTCCCGGCCGAGGAATTGCGTACGGGCCAGGCCGAACCCATAGGACGCCGGGGCGCCGTCGCGGAAGGTGACGGGTGCGGCCAGACGGCTATACAGCGCCGCCGGGTCATCCCGCGTCGCGTCGATATGCGTCTCCCAGGCGATCATATCGTCCAGTGACGCGCCGATACCGGCGTCACCGGTCCATTGGATGCGGTTCACTGCCGGGCGAAAGCCTTCGGCGACGCTGCCCTCATACCCGACCGTGCCGCCCGCGACCCAGGACGTATCGGCATTGAGCAGCGCATAAGGCATGCCGGCGCGATCGAAGATGCGCCGACGCAGCAGGCTGGCGAAATCCTCACCGGTACGGGCTTCGATGATATCCGACAGCAGGCGGAAATTCTGATTGACGTAGGAATAGCGCGTGCCCGGGCTGAAATGCAGTGACCGCGTGCGGCTGATGATGCGCTCGGCATCCTGCCCCGTGAACAGGCCTTCGACCGGCGCGCCATACAGCATCGCGACCGCCCAATAATCGCGCAGGCCCGACTGGTTATGGGCGAGGTCGAGGATGCCAGGGCGTTCGCCCTCCAGCAGCGGCAGGCGGCGATGCAGATCGCTGTCCATCACGGTCGGATCAGGGAACTGGTCGAGCAGGACAGCGCAGGTGAACTGTTTGGAGATGGAACAGATCAGGCTGATGGTCTGCGGCGTGAAGGGGATACGCCGCTCGGCATCCGCCCAGCCCCAGGCATGACGGGCCAGAACCGCGCCATCCTTCAACACGGCGACCGCACCGCCCGGCCCTGCATAGCGTTGCGGCAAACCAGCAAGGGCGCGATCGAGAGCGGAAGCGGACATCAGGCAGGCTCCTTGGCAACGGGCGCGGTAGAAAGAGACCGCGCGGCGCCGGCTGGCAAGGGATTAAGCACAGGCCTATTCACGCGCGAATATTGCGATAACGGACTCGAGATGTGCTGCCATACGCGCCCGTGCCTGATCCGCATCGCGGCCGATGATCGCCTGTAAAACCGCCTCATGCTCGCGCTCGGACCGCAACGCCATATTTTCGGGCGTATAGAGACGCTGCAAATGCTGAAACAGCGGGCTGTAGCGGTGGCCGAGCAGAAGCGTAATCAGCATCTCGTAGGCCGGATTGCCGCTCGCCTGGGCGATCGCGATATGGAATTGGCGATCACCGGGATTGGTACGCGATCCTTCGCGATTGTCGCGCTGGTTGCGTGCGAAAGCGGTGCGCAGATTGTCGATCTGTGCGGGCGTCGCATGGCGGGCGGCCAGCGCCGCCGTTTCCGGCTCAACCAGTCTTCGCGCCTGCAGCAAAGCGAAGGGCGGAATCTCTGCCGAAAGATCCAGCACCACCGGCAGTTCCGGATCGGGCTCCGAGAAATTGATGCGCACGAGCTGCGCCATGAGATCGCGCGTCGCCGCGGCGTCAGGCACGCGCAGCACCTCCATGCCGGCGCCGACACGCACATCGACGACGCCCAATACCTCCAATGCGATCAAAGCCTCGCGAACGGAGGAACGGCTGACCTCAAGGGCCGCCGCCAATTCGCGTTCGGAGGGCAGGAAACTGCCCGGTGGGTAATCGCCCGCACGGATCAGTTCGCATAGCCTGTCGGCAATCTGGCTGTAGAGCCGGCCCTTCTGGATGGCTTCGAGCGCCATTCTTTTTCCTATTTGGTTCCGCTTGGCAGGTCTTTGACGAACTACTACAACAGTTTGAGTGGTCCGGCCATTGGTCCTTCAGGACTCAAGAACGATAGACAATCACAGACATCCAAGCCGGATTCTGGAGAGATGCAGTATGAGACTTCAGGGAAAGCGCGCCTTCATCACGGCGGCCGGACAGGGCATCGGCCGCACCACGGCAGAGCTGTTCCTACGCGAAGGTGCCGAGGTTATCGCCAGCGATATCAATGCCGCCGCGCTTGAGACGCTGCAGGGCGCCCGCACCATGGTGCTCGACGTGCTGTCACCCGAGGCCGTGCAGAAGGCGGCGGCAGAGGCCGGCACCGTCGATATCCTGTTCAATTGCGCGGGCTATGTGCATCAGGGCTCCATTCTCGATTGCGACGAAAAAGCCTGGCAGTTCTCCTTCGACCTCAATGTCACCGCCATGTATCGGATGATCCGCGCCTTCCTGCCGGCGATGCTCGACGCCGGCCGTGGCTCGATCGTCAACATGGCCTCCATCGCGTCGTCCGAGAAAGGTGCGCCCAATCGTGCCGCCTATGGCGCGTCCAAAGCCGCCGTCATCGGTCTCACGAAATCCGTCGCCGCCGATTACGTGACGAAGGGCATCCGCTGCAACGCGATCTGCCCCGGCACCGTGCAGTCGCCCTCGCTCAATGATCGGATCAAGGCGCAGGCCGATGCCGGACAGATCTCCGAGGACGATGCCCGCGCCGGCTTCGTGCGGCGCCAGCCGATGGGCCGCCTGGGATCGACCGCGGAAATCGCATATCTCGCGCTCTATCTGGCTTCCGACGAGAGCAGCTACACCACCGGCACGACGCAGATCATCGACGGCGGCTGGTCGATCTGATCGCCGGCCTCGACGGCCTTCGTTGCCGGATCAAATAACAAGGTCGGGGCGGACAGCGTTTTCGGTTCCGGCCTTGCCGCCTGGAAGCAAGTCATGAAAGCACTCCTCTGCCCCGAACCCGGCAAGCTTCGCCTGATTGAGCGCGAGGCGCCCAAGGTGGGCGCGGGGGATGTGCTGCTGCGTGTCCGCCGTGTCGGCATCTGCGGCACGGACTATCATATCCTCGGCGGCACCCAGCCTTATCTCAGCTATCCGCGTATCATGGGCCACGAACTGGGCGCCGAGATCGTGGCGGCACCGGCGGGGTCGGGCCTGACCGCCGGCACCACGGCCGTGGTCATCCCTTATCTCAGCTGCGGCCAATGCCGCGCCTGCCAGCGCGGGCTGACCAATTGCTGCCGCCGCGTCAGCGTGCTCGGCGTACATCAGGACGGCGGCATGACCGAGTATATCGCGGTCCCGGCGCAGAACGTCATCGCGGCCCCTGAACTGACGCTCGATCAGGCGGCGATGGTGGAGTTTCTGGCGATCGGCGCGCATGGCATTCGCCGTGGCGCCGTACGGTCAGACGATCGCGTGCTGGTCGTGGGCGCGGGACCCATCGGCATTGCCGCGACGATCTTTGCCTGTGCGCGCGGGGCCGAGGTCACGGTCATGGACCTGCGGCAGGACCGACTGGATTTCGCGCAGCGGGAATTGGGCGCTGCCCATACCGTCAAGGCCGGGCCAGAGGCGAAGGCGAAGTTCGAAGCGATCACCGAAGGCGAATTCTTCGACGTGGTGATCGACGCCACCGGCCATCCGCCGTCCATGAATGCCGGGCTTTTCTATCTCGGCCATGGCGGCCGCTATGTGCTGCTGAGCATCGTGGCAGCCGATATCGCCTTCCCGGACCCGGAATTCCACAAGCGGGAGACGACGCTCATCGCCAGCCGCAATGCGCTGCCGGATGATTTCGCCGAAGTCATGCGGGCCATCGCGGCGGGGCTGGTGCCGACATCCGTGCTCGCCAGCCATCGCGCGACGATGGCCGAGGGCGCAGACGCCATTCCGGTCTGGGCGCGGCCCGAGACCGGGGTCATCAAGGCGTTGCTGGAAGTTTAGGGCCGTCAGGTTTAGTTGAAACGCCCCCAAATCCGTCGTGCGCGGCTTCATGCCGCGCATCTACCCGTTTGTATAGGCAAGCGGCCGTCTGGGCGCCTCATCGGGTAGGTCCGCGCAACAAGTGCGCGGATGACGAGGAATAGGATGAGCCATCAATAACAGCGTCGTCCCCGGGCTTGTCCCGGGGATCTACCCGCCAGTGTAAAACACGCCGGTGTAAAACACGCCACCCGAACTCAGCTTTTCTTCATCAAGGTTTTGCGATGGGCCTCGACCACATCCATCGCCTTTGTCATCTCATCGAACCAGCCGACACGATTGAAATAGGCGCGGACCGTTTCATTCAACCCGCCCGGCGTCTCGTAATTCTGCGGCGGCAGGCCTTCGCCCTTGCGCTCGGCCGCCAGCGCCAATTCAGCCAGACCCGAATAGAGCGCGCGCACGAAGGGTGTCGCCACGCCGTCGGCGATATCGCGGCTCTTCAGCCAGTCGATCACCGTATTCTGTAGCTGGAAATGCGCTGACATCAGCCCCGTCGCCATGCTGATCGTATCGAGATCGGATTCCTGCGCCGGGATCACAAGTTCGCCGACCGCACCGAACAGGTCTTCGACCGCGGCATCGGCGGGCGTCATCAGAATCGGCCCCTTGCAGAATTCGACGCCCGGAAGCGGGATCATGCGCACAACGCGGGTTGCGGGCGCGACATGCTGGCGCAGAACCGCCACCGGCACGCCGGCCAGGAAGCTCACCACGATCTGATCGGCACGGAAGGGCAAGGCGCCGAGATCGGCGATCTGCTTGGGCAGCACGCCGATGAGGACGATATCGCTTTTTTCGACCACCGCCGCATTGCTCTCCTCCCGCACCGTATTCTGCGGAAAGGCTTCGACCAGCGCCTTTGACCGGCTCTCCGACCTTGGCGAGAGGTGATAGCGATGCTCGGCTGCCGCCGTCGTCTGCAGCCCGCGGATCACCGCATCCGCCAAAGTCCCCGTGCCCACAAATCCCAGATGCGCCATGACCCTGATCCCTGCCTTAAGCTGTATCGCGCGCTTAGGAAGCCGTGATCCGCGCCCATGCGCAACCCACCAGCGGTCAGATGGACCAGGTGGCGTCGGACGCCTGGGCCGCGACCGCCGCCGGCTTGACCAGGGCAGCCAATTGGCCGGCCAGATATTCCGCCTGCTGGCGGATATCGGGCACCGCCGTCATCTCCCAGAATGCCCCCTTCGTCACCGGGCCGACCGCGAAAAGCCGGCGGGAAATACCGCCGTCGCGGCCCAGAAGAGCGCAGGTGCGGGTGATATCGAGGCCGAGCGACAGAGAATCGGGACGCACCATGCCCTGATCCAGCAACCGGCGGACCAGCGGATCGCGGATACGGCCGAAATCGCTTTCAGGTCCGGAACAATTGATGACACGGCCGACCGACAAGGTTTCCAGATGATCCTTGAAGCGCGGCCGATAGGTAACATCCACGTCACCGGTCGGTGTCACGGCATAGGTGCGGATACGGCCGGCCTGGATGCGCAACTGGCCGGTGCGCTGGGCTTCGGCGATCCGCGCGGCGACGGGCCCGGAAATGCGATGGCGATGCGTATCCCACCAGGGCCGCAGATGGCGCAGGAAGCGCAGGCGATCCTCACGCGGCATGGCCTGCCAGATTTCGGTCGTCAGCGGCCGCAATTCGTCGATCACCGCCTGCCAGGACCCGCCAGCCTCACGCGCGCGGCGGCTGCGGTCGCGCAGGAACCGCGCCAGACTGGTCAGGCGCGTCGGGAATTCCTCTGTTTCCGGCAAAGCGGTTTTGACCGGCCCCAAAAGATGGTTCTGCGGCAGCAGGCCCCGGCGGGAGAGGGCGATGATCGGCCCGCGATGCTCCTGATCGAGCAGCGAGACCACGGTATCGACCGTCGTCAGCCCGGTGCCGATCAGCAGAAGCGGCGCTTGCGGGTCCAGATTGGCCAGCAGATCCGGCGCCCAGGGGTCAGACCGATAGCTGTCGGTATCATAGAAGCTGGAATCGGCGACCGGCGGCGGGGAAGGCGGGAAATTGCCCACCGCCAGCACCGCGCGGTCCACCTGCAAAGCCTCACCGTCGCCCAGCGTCAGGACCAGACCGCCACCACGCGGCGCAATATCCCGCACGCTCGCGCGCAGCAGTTCAAGCTGCCCGCAATGGAGGGTCGACTTCATCTCGGTTTCAAGAAGATCGCTGATATAGCGGCCGAAAATGGCACGCGGCACGAAGGTCGTGGCCAGCGGCTGCAATCCGCCCAATTCCTCTGACGAGCGGGTCTTCAGCCAATCGAGGAAATCGGAGGGCCGCGCCTGAAAGGCGCTCATCTTCGCCGCCGGAACATTGAGAAGATGGGAGGAATTGCCAGTGGAATAAGCCGCACCGCGGCCGAAATGCTCGTTGCGCTCGATAAGAACGATGCGGGTATCGGGGGAACATTGCCGCATCAAATGAAGGGCGAGCAGGGTACCGCTGAAGCCGGCGCCGACAATGGCGATGGTTTGTTGGGTCATCCTGATTTCCTGAATGAAAGGGGGTTTCTTTTCGGCCCTCGTCGCAGGGTTTTTCCGGTCGCGGGGACACGGAACCCGTATGATTTCGAGATCAGTCCTTTTGAAAACACCGTTCCCGAGCCGGCAAACTCCGCATGTGTCATCACGGCAAGGTGATGCGCGTTCTGCGGCAGAGACTTTTCCGCCGGATGGCTCACAGGCTGGGGGCTGACATGCGTTTCCATGCCCCCACTATGCCATGATCTATTTCCTATTGGTCAAGTAGAAAATAACATCACAACGCAAGTTTCAGAGAGAAAACACGGCTCCGGCCTCCGGCATGCGGGCCAGATCGGCGAGGGTGCAACCCTCCAGCACCGCTGCCGCCGCGTCGCGCACCCGTCTCATCAGATCCGTCAGCTGACAGGTCTCGATGTCCTTGCAGTCCTTGCAGACGGCGAATCTCGTCCGGCTGGCGCAGGGTGTCAGCGCAATCGGCCCGTCGATGATGCGCATGACGTCGGCGACCGAGATCTGCTCGGGGGGCAGCAACAGCTTGTGACCGCCCACGGGACCGCGGCGGCTTTGAATGAAACCCTGGTCGCGTAGCTGCACCAGGATCGCCTCCAGAAACTTGCGGGGGGTATTGCTGCGCTCCGCGATGGTCTGCGCACTGGTCCAACGATCAGCCTCCGCTTCCTCCACAAGGATCAGGATGGCGCGGAGAGCGTATTTAGCGCGACTGGAAAGCATGGTCGGTCCGTACAAAGGCCAGGGATTGGCTCATACAATGGAATTTCGGTTTTGGCCTTAGTCCATCTGGTGGGGAAGGGGCCATCAACTCAAGGGCCGGCGGATGGGGTCACCCCAGCGTTATTCGCCTTCCGCTCGGCTTCCGCCTTAAGGCGGCGCTCGGTCCAGGCATCCATCAGCTGGATGATCGTCGCGGCCGTCTCCTCGATCGACCGGCGGCTGACGTCGATCACCGGCCAGCCACGGCTGGTGCAAAGGCGCTTGGCCCATAACAGCTCGGCCGTCACGGCTTCCAGATCGGTGTAATCGCCCCGGTCCGGCGCCTGGCCGACCGCGTTATGGGTGCCCAGCATGCGCAGCCGATGGCGGCGGATATCGATCAGCGATTGCGGGTCGAGCGTCAGGCCAACCACGGGGCAATTCGGCTTGTCCAGCGATTCCGGCACAGCAATGCCCGGCACCAGCGGAATATTGCCGGCCTTGATGCCGCGATTGGCGAGATAGAAGGAGGTCGGCGTTTTGGAGGAGCGCGAGACGCCGACCAGAATGACGTCGGCCTCGGCGATCCCCGCCTGGGCCTGCCCATCATCATGCGCCAGGACATAATGGATGGCGTCGATGCGCCGGAAATAGTCGGCGTCCAGAATATATTGCCGCCCCGGCCGGGCGGAGGCCTGCTCGCCCAAATGGTCCTGCAGCATGGTCATGACCTGATCCAGCACATGCACGATCGGCACGCCTAACCGGTCGCAGGCCATATCCAATTCGCTGCGCAAGGCGCGATCGACCAGGCTGGACAGAACCGGACCCGGCTCCGCCTGCAATCCGTCCAGCACCCGATGCAACTGAAACCGCGTCCGGATCAGGCTCCAGCGATGCGGGACGATCGTCAGATGCTCGAACTGTACGGTCGTCGCGCGGGCGATGGCGTTCAGCGTTTCGCCGGTCGCGTCCGAGACAAGATGGAGGTTCAATCGATGCGTGGACATCTCGTGATCATAACGGGATAAGTGGGGATAAGGGAGAGCCATCCGGCTTGGGCCGGTGCCGAGCGGGGATAGATGCCGTTTCCAGCGTACATGTGAAGATGTGTACGACCCTAACCGATCTGTAACTGAGTCGTCACAGAGTCTTGAGAAGAATCAGCAGTCTAATCACCCCCAAGCCTGTGGAAAACTCTGGGGAGAAAATCTGGGCGAACCGGGTACCCCGCTTTTCCACCCCCCATCTACCACCCCATCCTTCTTAAAATTCTATACTGACGTAGTAGGGTGTCAGGGCTTCTTTGGGGATAACCGTGAAAAGACTTTTGGACGCATTTCTGGGGAAAACCACCTGGCCCCCACCTATTTGGCTCATGCGACAGGCCGGAAGATACCTCCCGGAGTATCGCGAACTCCGGTCACAAACTACTGATTTCGTTAGTTTTTGTCTGGACCCGACACGCGCCTCGACAGCCACGCTCCAGCCGATCCGCCGTTTCGGCATGGACGGCGCAATTCTCTTCAGCGACATCCTGATCCTGCCCTGGGCTATGGGCCGGGACCTGCGTTTCGATGAAGGCCATGGCCCGCGCCTGCCGCCGCTCCGGACTGTGGATGAAATGCGAAACCTGCAGGTTCAGGGATTCCTGGAGAAGGTGGAGCCGGTGCTGGAAACCATCCGCCTCACCCGTTCTCGGCTGGCAGCCGACCACCCTGAGACAGCCCTGATCGGCTTCGTTGGGGCACCCTTTACGGTCGCCTGCTATATGGTCGAGGGCGGCGGCTCGAAGGATTTCGCAGAGACGCGGAAGATGGCCGCCACCGATCCGGACCTGTTCGACGCACTCATCGAGCGGATCACCGAGGCCAGCATCGCCTATCTGCTGGCCCAGATCGCGGCCGGCGCCGAAGCCGTCATGCTGTTCGACAGCTGGGCCGGCCTGCTGTCGCCGTCAGGTTTCGAGAAACATGTCATCCAGCCGACAGCGCGGATCGTGGCTGGCATCAGGCAGCATCACCCTACCATTCCGATCATCGGCTTTCCGCGTCTCGCCGGCACCATGGTCGCAGCCTATGCGGAAAAGACAGGGGTCAATACCGTGGGGGTCGATACGGCGGCGGACCTCAATCTTGTCAGGCAGTTGGTGCCGCAGACGGTCGGGCTGCAGGGCAACCTTGATCCCTTTGCTCTTCTAAGCGGGGGTCAGGTGATGGAACAGGAGGCGCGTGCTATCCTAGACGCCATGAAGGGTCGCCCCTTCGTTTTCAATCTTGGCCATGGCGTCATGCCGCCGACGCCCCCCGATCATGTGGCAGCCTTGGTCGATTTTATTCGAGGTCAG
Organism: Acidisoma cellulosilyticum; assembly: GCF_020621385.1. Lineage (GTDB taxonomy): Bacteria > Pseudomonadota > Alphaproteobacteria > Acetobacterales > Acetobacteraceae > Acidisoma > Acidisoma cellulosilyticum. The sequence goes on from NZ_JAESVA010000003.1 coordinate 697,603, forward strand.
TGAGTGGATCAGATTGCAACCCGTCAGACCGATGCGTCGGTACAGCCGGCTCGGCCGCGGGTTGCGGTCGTGCTCTTCAATCTCGGCGGGCCGGATAATCAGGAGGCAGTCAGGCCTTTCCTGATGAACCTGTTCAAGGACCCGGCCATCCTGCGCGTGCCGCCCTTCATCCGCCCGTTTCTGGCCCGCTATATCGCCCATAAGCGGGTGCCGGTGGCGCAGGAGAATTATCGGCTGATGGGGGGCGGTTCGCCGCTACTGCCTTTGACCGAGCGTCAGGCAGACGCGCTGGAAGCGGATCTCTCCCAGGATTGGGACATGAAATGCTTCATCGCCATGCGCTACTGGCATCCGTTCAGCGATGCCGCCGTGGCGGCCGTCAAGGCCTGGCAACCGGAGGAAATTCTTCTCCTGCCGCTTTATGCGCAATATTCCAGCACAACCACAGGTAGTTCTCTGACCGCCTGGCGGGAAGAAGCGGCCAAGGGCGGTCTCGCGGTCAAAACCACGACGCTTTGCTGCTGGTTCGAGGACGAGGCTGTGCTGGCCAATGCGGCGCAGCTCGTCCAAGGGACGATTGATGCCGCCAGGGCCGTCCTGCCCCCTGGCACGCCGCTCAGGGTGTTGTTTTCGGCCCATGGCCTGCCGCAGGTCATCGTCGATCGCGGCGACCCCTATCAGTTCCAGATCGAGGCCTATGCGGCCGGCATCCAGCGCCGCCTCTCTGACCCGGGGATCGACAGCCTCGTCTGCTACCAGTCCCGCGCGACGCCGCAGCAATGGCTGACGCCGAGCACGGATGACGCGGTGATCGAAGCCGGGCGTGACGGTGTGGCGCTGGTCGTGGTGCCGGTCGCTTTCGTCTCCGACCATTCGGAAACCCTGGTCGAGCTCGATATCGAATACCGTGACCTCGCGGCCAAGCACGGCGTCCCCGGCTATTTCCGGGCGCCGGTGCAGAATGACGATCCGGGCTTCATCGCGGCGCTGGCCGGGGTGGCGCGCCGGGCGCTGGCCGTGGGGCCTGGACTCTGCAGCAGCGCTGCCGGCCGACTATGCCCGACGACCCATGGCAACTGCCCCTATGCCCAGGCCGGCAAACCCGCTTCCGGCTATGACCTGACAAGGACGGCGACACGCGCATGATGACGGCTTCTGAAGTTCTGGCCTTACGCGATCAGCCGATCGACCTGGTGATTTTCGACTGTGACGGCGTGCTGATCGACAGCGAGGGTCTGGCCAGCATCGTCCTCTCGCGGGAGCTGAACGGGCTCGGCTGGATGATCACGCCGGAAGAATGTGAGACGGCCTTTCTGGGCACCTCGCTCCGCGACATCATCCGCCGGACGGAGGAGGCGATCGGTCGCCCGGTGCCGGTCGATTTCGCGCCCCGTTTCTCGGCTGCCATGGTCAAGGCGCTGAGCGAGGAGGTCGGTGCCATTCCCGGCGCCGCCCAGGCGCTGGAGCAGTTGACCGAAGCCGGCATGGCCTGGCGCGTCGCCTCCAATTCCAGCCATGCCGAAATGGCGGTCAAGTTCGGCCGCAACGGCATGAAGCATCTGGTCGGCGACCGTCAGCATAGTGCCGAGGACATGATCAAGATCGGCCTCAACGGCAAGCCGGATCCGCATCTGTTCCTGGCCGCCGCTGCCGCCGCCGGTGTGCCGCCCGAACGCTGCGTCGTGATCGAGGATTCGGTGCCTGGCTCGCGCGCCGCTAAGGCCGCCGGCATGACCTGCCTCGGCTTTTCGCCGCATGGGTCGGGGACAGAACTCGTCGTGGAAGGCGCCGGCATTTTCAAGGACATGGCGCAATTGCCGGCGCTGCTCGGGCTGAAACTAGGGCTCGCGTAATGCTGTTGATCAGCCTCTATCCCTGGATCAAGGCCTTTCACGTTATCAGCCTCATCGCCTGGATGGCAGCGACCTTCTATCTGCCGCGCCTCTATGTCTATCACTGCCAGGTGCCTATCGGATCGGCGGAAAGCGAGCGTTTCAAGATCATGGAACGGCGCCTGCTGAAGCAGATCATGACGCCGGCGATGATCGCGACCTGGGTCTTCGGCATCATCCTGCTGATGACGCCCGGCGTTGTCGTCTGGAGCACGGGCTGGTGGTATGTGAAGCTGATCTGCGTTCTCGGGCTCACCGGTTTTCACGGTGCGACATCAAAATGGCGCAAGGATTTTCTCAACGACCGCAATCGGCGCTCGGAGAAATTCTATCGGATTGCCAATGAAGTGCCGACCGTTCTGATGGTCATCGTCGTCATCATGGTGATCGTGAAACCGTTCTGAGGCAGGTCCGGGGACGACAAATTCAGAATGTCGCCCGCGGACTTGTTCCGCGGGTCTACCCGCTGGGGTAGGTCCCGCTACGGCGTCGAAGGCTGTCTTGCCACCGCAGCGGGTAGGTCCGCGCAACGAGTGCGCGGATGACAATGCTAGGCTGGCTCAGAAGAACCCAAGCGCCTTCGGGCTATAGCTGACCAGAAGGTTCTTGGTCTGCTGGTAGTGATCCAGCATCATCTTATGCGTCTCGCGACCGATGCCGGACTGCTTATAGCCGCCGAAGGCGGCATGGGCCGGATAGGCATGATAGCAATTGGTCCAGACGCGGCCGGCCTGTATGCCACGGCCGAAGCGATAGGCGCGGCTGCCGTCGCGGGTCCAGACACCGGCACCAAGGCCGTAGAGCGTGTCATTGGCCATTTCCATCGCTTCCGCCTCGGTCTTGAAGGTCGTGACGGAAACGACCGGCCCGAAGATTTCCTCCTGGAAGACGCGCATTTTGTTATGGCCCTGCAGGATCGTCGGCTTGATGTAGAAGCCGTCCTTCAGATCGCCCTCCAGCACGTTGCGCTCACCACCGGTCAGCACCTTCGCCCCTTCCTGACGGCCGATATCGAAATAGCTGAGGATCTTCTCCAGCTGTTCGGACGAGGCCTGGGCGCCGATCATGGTGGAAGGGTCCAGCGGATTGCCCTGGCGGATTGCCTCCACCCGCTTGATCGCGCGTTCCATGAAGCGGTCATAGACCGATTCCTGGATCAGCGCCCGGCTGGGGCAGGTGCAGACCTCACCCTGGTTCAGGGCGAACATGGTGAAGCCCTCAAGCGCCTTGTCGAGGAAGTCGTCATCCTCGGCCGCCACATCGGCGAAGAAGATGTTGGGCGATTTGCCGCCCAGTTCCAGCGTCACCGGGATCAGGTTCTGACTGGCATATTGCATGATCAGGCGACCGGTCGTCGTCTCGCCGGTGAAGGCGATCTTGGCGATGCGGGTGCTGGATGCCAGCGGCTTGCCGGCTTCCAGGCCGAAACCGTTGACGATGTTCAGCACCCCGGGCGGCAGCAGGTCGGCGATCAGGTCAGCCAGGACCAGAATGCTGGCGGGCGTCTGTTCGGCCGGCTTCAGAACCACGCAGTTCCCGGCGGCGATCGCCGGCGCCAGCTTCCAGCAGGCCATCAGGATCGGGAAGTTCCAGGGAATGATCTGGCCGACGACGCCGAGCGGCTCATGGAAATGATAGGCGATGGTGTGATGGTCGATTTCGCTGAGCGAGCCTTCCTGGGCGCGCACGCAGCTCGCGAAATAACGGAAATGGTCGATGGCGAGCGGAATATCGGCGGCGGTCGTTTCGCGGATGGGTTTGCCATTGTCCCAGGCTTCCGCCAAAGCCAGCTTTTCCAGATTGTCTTCCATCACTTGCGCGATGCGCAGCAGGACCAGCGCGCGGTCGGCGGCCGGGGTGCGGCCCCAGGCATCCTTCGCCGCATGGGCGGCATCGAGGGCGAGTTCGATATCGTCCTTGTCCGAGCGGGGAACCTCGCAGATGACGCGGCCGTTGATGGAGGATGTGTTTTCGAAATAGCGGCCGCCGACGGGTGCCACCCATTTGCCGCCGATGAAGTTTTCATAACGCTTTGCGAAAGGCGGAGCCTGTAGCAGGCTGTTCGGAGCCATCTGGTCCATCTTTTGTCTCTCCCTTGAGCGTTTGTTGTTTCCGCTCGTTTTACTTGCCCTGTCTTGTGACAGGATAATCCTTTGACAGATTTGCCCGCTGACGGGCTTAGGTTCGGCAGTTGTTTGCGATTTTTTAATCTTGCCGAGCGACTGACAGAATATCAGGCCGAGCAGGGCGACCGCAATTGGCGTCTAGGGCAGGGCTGCTCTTTTTCGCGCGAGCCCCTTATTCCCGCGCATTCTGGGTCTTGACTTGTGACGCGTGACGGGCCAGTTGAAACCTATATGAGTGGTTGGAGTCCTTCCAGCCTCAGAGCGGCGGTGTCCATCACCGGCTTCAGCCGCCTCCCTGATCATATCCGTCCAATCAACCCATCAAGCACGTCCCGTCGCTTGTAGGCCATAAAATCCCGGCCGATTTGATCCCCCGAAGGCGTTCCTATGCATCTCGCCGAGCTTAAAGCCAAAAGCCCCACCGATCTGCTCAGCCTTGCTGAGTCTCTTCAGATCGAGAACGCATCGTCCTTGCGCAAGCAGGAGATGATGTTCGCCATTCTCAAAAGCCTGGCAGAGAATGATCAGGCTATTCATGGCGAGGGGACGCTGGAAATCCTGCCCGACGGGTTCGGCTTCCTGCGCAGCCCGCAGTCGAACTATCTGCCCGGTCCCGATGACATCTATGTCAGCCCGCATCAGGTGCGCCGCTTCGGCCTGCGCACCGGCGATTCGGTCGAAGGTCAGATCCGGGCGCCCAAGGACGGCGAACGCTATTTCGCCATGTATAAAATTAATACGATCAATTACGAGGCGCCCGAAGCGGTGCGCCATCGCACCAATTTCGACAATCTGACGCCGCTTTATCCGAACGACCGCCTGAAGATGGAGATGGAGCTACCGCCCTCTCCCGTCAAAGGGGCGGCGAAGGATTATACGCCGCGCGTCATCGACCTCATCTCCCCCATCGGCAAGGGCCAGCGCGCGCTGATCGTCGCCCCGCCCCGCACCGGCAAGACCGTGATGCTGCAAAGCATCGCGACCGCGATTTCGCATAATCACCCGGAAGTCTTCCTAATCGTTCTGTTGATCGATGAGCGGCCCGAGGAAGTGACCGACATGGCCCGCAGCGTGAAGGGTGAGGTTATCAGCTCAACCTTCGACGAGCCGGCGACCCGCCATGTTCAGGTGACGGAAATGGTGATCGAAAAGGCCAAGCGCCTGGTTGAGCACAAGCGGGACGTGGTCATCCTGCTCGACAGCATCACCCGTCTGGCCCGCGCCTATAACGCGGTCGTGCCCAGCTCGGGCAAGGTGCTGACCGGCGGTGTCGACAGCAACGCCTTGCAACGCCCGAAGCGCTTCTTCGGTGCGGCCCGCAATATCGAGGAAGGCGGCAGCCTGACCATCATCGCGACCGCGCTGATCGATACCGGCAGCCGCATGGACGAAGTGATCTTTGAAGAGTTCAAGGGCACTGGCAATTCGGAAATCATCCTCGACCGCAAGATCTCCGACAAGCGCACTTTCCCGGCCATCGACATCACTAAATCGGGCACTCGCAAAGAAGAGCTCTTGGTGGAGCGCGCGACCTTGTCCAAGATGTGGGTGCTGCGCCGTATCCTCAACCCGATGGGTTCGACGGACGGTATGGAATTCCTGCTCGACAAGCTGAAATACAGCAAGACGAACCAGGACTTCTTCGACGCGATGAATACCTGACGCTCGTCTGGCAGCGAGGCGGGGTCAGGTGCTTGGACCGAAAGAAAGATAGCACCGTATGGCCCAGCCTCCTCTGCCGGCGACCCCTCTGGATGATGCCGACGCGCTTTGTCGTCTGAGCGCCACTGAACTCGTTGATCTTTACGGAAAAGGCGAGCTTTCCCCGGTCGAGGTCACGCGCGCGACCCTGGCACGGGCCGAGGTGGTGCAGGACCGCTTCAATGCCTTCGTGCGTATCGACCATGACGCGGCGCTTGCGGCTGCGACCTTGTCCGAGACGCGCTGGCGCAACGGCAATCCCATCGGTCCGCTGGACGGCGTTCCCACCACCATCAAAGACATCGTCTACGTTAAGGACAGCTTGGCCCAGTATGGGTCGCGCTCGCCGGGCGTGACCTCGACGGTCGATGCGCCGTCGGTAGCCCTGCTGCGCCAGGCCGGCGCGGTTTTCCTGGGCCTGACGACGACCCCGGAATTCGGCTGGAAGGCGCTGACCGATGGTCCGCTGACCGGCATTACCCGCAATCCCTGGAACCCTGATCTGACACCGGGCGGCTCCTCGGGTGGCGCGGCCGTTGCGGCCGCAACCGGCGCCGGCGCGCTGCATATCGGCACCGACGGCGGCGGCTCCATCCGTGTGCCTGCCGCCTTCACCGGTATCGTCGGCCATAAGCCGACCTTCAGCCGCGTGCCGGCCTATCCGGCCAGCGCCTTCGGCACCGTCGCCCATATCGGACCGATGACCCGGACCGTCGCCGACGCGCAGCTTATGCTGCAGGCCATGTCCGGTCGGGATCTGCGCGACTGGTTCCAGAATCCGCTGTCTTTCTCGCCGGCCGATGGCGCTACGCCCACGGACCTGAACGGCCTCGTCTTCGGTGTCTGGCGCACGCCGCCCTCCGGCACTGTCGATCCTGAGATCGCCGAGGCTTTCGACCGTGCGCTGGCACGCCTGGAAGCGGCAGGCGTGGAGCTTGTCCCCGTCGACCTGCCGGCGGAGGAGAATCTGCTCGACCTCTTCCATCGCCATTGGTTCGCGGGTGCGGCGGCGCGTCTCTCGGCGCTGTCCGAGGCCGATATGGCCAATGTCGATCCCGGCCTGCGTCAGATCGCGGCGCAGGGGGCGACCTATAGCGCCGTCGATCTCATCAAGGCGCATGGCCGCCGGGCGGCTTTCGGCGCCGGTTTCGATATGCTGTTGGACGGGTTTGACGCCATCATTTCCCCCGCTTGCTCGGTCCTGCCCTTCACGGCGGGCGAGGAAGTGCCGCTGGGGTCCGGCCTGGCGCGTTGGACGGAATGGGCGGGCTTCAGCTACCCGGTCAATCTCGCGCAGGCGCCGGCCGCCATCATCCGCTCCGAAATCCTGCCGTCCGGCCTGCCGGTCGGCTTGCAGATCATCGGACCGCGCGGCGAGGACGGCGATGTCCTGTCCATCGCGGCGGCGATCGAGAGCCTTTAGGCTCAACCGCCGTCAATTAAAAACGTCATCCGCGCACTTGTTGCGCGGACCTACCCAGCGCGGCGCCTCAACGGGGGCAGGCGACCGGTAAAGGGCAAAACGCCTCAAGCCGCCTGGCCGCTGGCGACACTGCTCAGCGCCAGGCGCTGAACCCCGGCAAAATCGACCTTGCCGGACCCGAGGATCGGCACGGCGGGGATCACGCGGATTTCCGCCGGCACCATCAGTTCCGTCGCGCCTTGGGCGCGTGCGAAAGCCAGGAAGCGGCCGCGCTCGGCATCCGTCTGTTCCGTGAACAGAATGACCTTCTCGCCCTTGCGCGCGTCGGGAATGGCGGCGGCGACCGATACCGCATCCGGCCAAAGCTCGGCCGCCAGCAAATCGATCGCCTGTAGAGAGATCATCTCGCCGCCCAGTTTTGCGAAGCGCTTCGCACGGCCCTTGATGGTGATGAACCCCTCCGCGTCGATCGTTACGATATCGCCGGTATCGTGCCAGCCCTCGACCAGCGGTTCGATCATCCCCGGCGCGTCCACCCGCAGATAGCCGAGCATGATATTGGGGCCGCGCACCACCAGCCGCCCGCCTTCGGCGATGCCGGGCACAGGGTCCAGCCGCAGCTCGATCCCCGGCAGCATCTGACCCACCGTGCCGATGCGGCTGAAGGCCGGGGTGTTCAGCGCCAGAACGGGACCGGTCTCGGTCACGCCATAGCCTTCCAGCAGCGCGATGCCGAATTTCTCCTGATACAGCGCACGGGTCGCGGCCTTCACCGGCTCGGCCCCGGCCACGACATAGCGCAGCGTGCGGAAATCATCCGGTTTCGCCTGGCGGCCGTAGCCTGCCAGGAAGGTATCGGTGCCGATCAGTGCCGTCGCCCCGCTTTTGCGGATCAGCTCCGGGATCGTCTTGTAATGCAGCGGCGAGGGGTATTGGAACACCCGCAGGCCGTAGAACAGCGGCAGTACCAGCCCGGCCGTCAGGCCGAAGGAATGGAACATCGGCAGGACGTTGAAGATCCTGTCCGAGGTATCGAAATCGATCCGCGCGGCGACCTGGGCGATATTGGCCAGCATATTGCGGTGGCTGATGGCGACCCCCTTCGGCACGCCTTCCGAGCCCGAGGTGAAGACGATCGCGGCCGTATCGTCGGCGCGACCCTTCGCCATCGGCCGGCTGGCCTGCAGGATGCCGCGCAGCTTGTCGACGGTCGTGATCTGCTTGCGGATGTCTTCCAGATAGACGATGCGCAAGCGCTCGCCGTCCGGTGACGCCTCCAGTCCTTCGATCAGCTTTTCCAGCTCGCCCTTCTGGATGAAGACGCGCGAGGTGATGATGGTGCGGACCTTCGCGGCGCGGCAGGCATGCAGCAGATTGGCCGCCCCCGCCGTGAAGTTCAGCATGGTCGGCACCCGGCCGGAGGAGACCAGGCCCAGCACCAGCGCCATGGTCGCATTGGCATTGGGCATCAGCACGCCCACCGCCTCCCGCGCGGCGGAGAGCGGCGCCAGCTTGCGGCCCAGAATGGCGGCACCGAGCAGCAGACGCTTATAGGTGATGCTGCCCGAGGTCGCGTCTTCCGCCGCCAGGCTGTTGCGGCCATGTTTGCGCGCGGCCTGGGCCGTCGCCTCGAAAATGGTCATGTCCATCGTGGCTTCCCCATGATTTTGTTGTTTCGGTTGGGTCGCCATCATCCAGGCCGCGACCGTCAGACAGGCAATGCCGAGCAGGCCGTAGATAAGCGATACGCCAAGCCCCGCCCCGAGCAGGGCCGCCGTCAATATAGCGCCGATCGCCATGGCGCCCGCGCCCACGACATTCGCGCCGGCCACGATGCGCGCGCGATGGTCGGGCTTGGCCCAGGCCTGAAGGGCCGCGAAGGTCGGCACGGCCAGCAACCCGCCGGAGATCGAGATCAGAAGCAGATCGATGAAGACATGGGTGGTCAAGTCACGCTGGCCTGCCGCGCTATGGGTGACGCGCCATAGGTCGAGCATGAAGATGCCGACCAGTGCCGTCCCAATGACCGAGGGCATCAGCTTCACGCGGCCGCCCGTCAGGCGCGCGGCCAGCAGCGACCCGGCGGCGATGCCGAAGCAGAACAGCAGCAGGGCGAGCGTCGCCGTCTCCCGGTCGCCGCCGAGCGATTGCTTGATCAGGCCAGGCAGCAGGCCGAGGGCGATGGCGCCGACCAGCCAGAACCAGGAATTCGCCAGCGCCACCCACCAGATGCGCCGGTCGCCTTTCAGATCCCTGACGAGGGAGAAGGTCGAGGCGAAGATATTGCGCTGGATGCTGAGGCTCGGTGCGGACTCGCCGGTCGGCGGAATTTGCCGTGCGGCCAGCCAGCTCAGCACCGCGAAGATTAGAACGGTGCCGGCCAGGATCAGCCGGCCATGGGGCAAGGCAGAGGCGAAGCCACCGGCCGCCGTGCCGCCGATAATGGCGAGGAAGGTCGCCCCTTCGACCAGGGCATTGGCGGTCGGCAGGGCTTCGGATGGCAGATGGTCCGGCAGGATGCCGTATTTCACCGGGCCGAACAGCGCGCTCAAGGTGCCGAAGGCGAAAAGGGCGATGAACAAAATCGGCACGCTCTGCACCAGGAAGCCCAGGACCGCGAGGACGGCGACGGCGATTTCGACCAGCTTGATCCGCTGGCACAGCAGCGCCTTGTCGTAGCGGTCGGCCATTTCGCCGCCGATGGCCGAGAGCAGGAAGAAGGGCAAAATGAAGATCGCCCCCGCCAAAGTGATCAGCACATTGGCTGCATGCGGCGGTTCCCCGCCATGGATGCCCGCGCCGATCGCACCCCATAGAATGAGGAACAGCAGCGCGTTCTTCAGGAAATTGTCATTGAAGGCGGCGAAGAACTGGCACCAGAACAGCGGCGCGAAGCGGCGCCCGGTCAGCAGCGATCGGATCATAACCTAGCGGTCTCCTCAGGCTTCCCGCGATCCTGCCGCGGCAAGCTTGGCTTAGTACGGGCCGGATCAGGCATCGGATGTGACGCCCGCGCCTGCCGGCCCTGCTTGGAAAAACTTTCCCTCAGGCGGGCACTCGGCTATTCCGCTTTCAGAGATCGAACGGAACGAACACCTATGCCAGATACTGCCATCACCTCCCCGGCCGCCGATTACAAGGTCCGTGATTTCAGCCTCGCCGATTGGGGCCGCAAGGAAATCTCGATGGCCGAGGATGAAATGCCCGGCCTGATGGCCCTGCGCGCGGAATATGGGGCGAGCAAGCCGCTCGCCGGTGCCCGCATCGCCGGCTGTCTGCACATGACCATTCAGACCGCCGTTCTCATCGAGACGCTGGTGGTTCTGGGTGCGACCGTGCGCTGGTCCTCCTGCAACATCTTCTCGACCCAGGACCATGCCGCCGCCGGCGTCGCCGCCGCCGGCATTCCGGTCTTCGCCTGGAAGGGCATGAACGAGGAAGAGTTCTGGTGGTGCATCGAGCAGACGGTGCGCGGCCCGGACGGCTGGACGCCGAACATGATCCTGGATGATGGCGGCGATCTCACGGTGCTGATGCACGACAAATACCCTGAAATGCTGGCCGATGTGCGTGGCATTTCCGAGGAAACGACGACGGGCGTGCATCGCCTCTGGGAAATGGCCAAGGCCGGCAAGCTGCTGGTCCCCGCCATCAACGTGAACGACAGCGTCACCAAGTCGAAATTCGACAACCTCTATGGCTGCCGTGAAAGCCTGGTCGACGCCATCCGCCGGGGCACGGACGTGATGATGGCCGGCAAGGTCGCGGTCGTCGCCGGCTTCGGCGATGTCGGCAAGGGTTCTTCCGCGTCGCTCCGCAACGGCGGTTGCCGCGTGCTGGTGACGGAAGCCGATCCCATCTGCGCCCTGCAGGCGGCGATGGAAGGCTATGAGGTCGTGACCATGGAAGACGCCGCCCCGCGCGGTGATATTTTCGTGACCGCGACCGGCAATGTCGACGTCATCACGATCGAGCATATGCGGGCGATGAAGCACCGCGCCATCGTCTGCAATATCGGCCATTTCGACTCTGAGATTCAGATCGACGCGCTGCGCAATCTGCAATGGGACAATGTGAAGCCGCAGGTCGATGAGGTCATCTTCCCGGACGGCAAGCGCCTGATCCTGCTCAGCGAAGGCCGTCTCGTGAACCTCGGCAATGCCACGGGTCACCCGAGCTTCGTGATGTCCGCGTCCTTCACCAACCAGGTCCTGGCGCAGCTGGAACTGTGGATGGCGAAGCCGGGCCAGTATGAGAAGCAGGTCTATACCCTGCCGAAGGTGCTGGACGAGAAGGTTGCTGCCCTGCATCTGGCCAAGGTCGGCGCCGCGCTGACCAAGCTGAGCCAGAAGCAGGCCGACTACATCGGTGCCGGCAGCGTCAACGGCCCCTTCAAGCACGACCTCTATCGCTACTAAGACCGACTGACGACTTACTCTCGACCTCGCCCGCGCACCTGTTGCGCGGGCGAAGCCGCCTGGGCGCCTGGGCGGGTAGGTTGCCGGACTGCCCCACCGGAAACATGAATTCCACCCGATGTGACGCGGATCTGGAAAGCAGCGAAGCCGCCGAGGCCGATTGCTAGAATCCAGCTGACGATGGCGATGGCCCAGACCAAAAATCCTCGGTCGTTCGGCGCCAAAATCGCAAGCACCGTTGTCAGGGCGCAGGTCGCGCCGATCAGCACCGCGATAGTCAGCATGCCGAGAAAATCGAAAAGCCGATTTGTGTGATTGATTTTGGCGACGGATACCGCATCGCCCCAGAAATTCTGCGGGCCGCCATAAATGACCAGCAATGGTTCAACATGGGGGGTCGAGGCACCGGGACTGTTGTCGTCATCGTCTGGCATCCCGGTCACAAATCAAAACTCTGGCCGCGTCGGCTGAATCGCGGTCCAGTTTCTGGCCTTGATGGCGTGACAACACTTGGTTGAGACGCGCCGGGCGAAATTCCCCAATCGAGAGGACTGTCGTTATCGACGGTCGGCTCCGTCGAGCCTGGGGATTGGCCCCAGTCGCTTTCCGCGCCGGACATAACGGGACAGCCTCGTCATTTCGTATTCAGTATGACCGAGAATACCGAGGCCGCGCAAACGTTAAACGTTAACGCTTCCCACAGCCGCCAGTTCGGTCATCACCACTCTTTGGAGTTCACCGTTGGGCAAACGAAGGCAGAGTTCATGTCCCTGCTGGAGCTGACCGACGAGAAAGCTTGTCAGCGAGAGGGCAATGCTCACGGCATGTGCGTTGCTGCGGGCGTCCAAAGCCTGCCGCAGATTGTCGGTATTGGCGACATCGCGATCGGTGAGCGACATGGTCACTTTGGGCATGGACGGCTCCTGCTGATCAGCAGCGCTATCTGAATACCGATCGATGGCAAAATGCCATACTTTTTATGGTATTTCGCTGGCAACAGCCGTCCCCGTGCTTGTCACGCGGATGACGAAAGATAATCAGACAGAAAAGTTCAAAGCCCCAGCAGCTGGGCCGTCTCATGCAGCGGCAGGCCGACCACGCCGGAATAGCTGCCCGCGATATAGCGGATGAACCGCGCGGCCTTGCCTTGAATGGCATAGCCGCCGGCTTTGCCGCGCCATTCCCCGCTTGCGATATAGGCGTCGATGTCAGGCTTGGAGAGGCGAGCGAAGATCACCACCGTCTCGACCAGCTTCTCCCGCAGCTTCCCGTCCTCGGCGAGAACGACCGCCGTCAGAACCCGATGCCGCCGGCCGGAGAGAAAACCCAGGCATTGCCTTGCCTGCTCTTCCGTTTCCGCTTTGGGCAGGATGCGGCGACCGACCGAAACCACGGTATCGGCAGCCAGGATCAGATTGTCGGGCAGAGATCCGGCAACGGCGAGGGCCTTGGCCTGCGCGATGCGCTTGGCATAGACGCGCGGCAACTCGCCCCGAACCGGTGTCTCATCGACATCGGGGGTGCGAATAAGATCAGGCGTCAGACCAAGCTGGGCAAGGAGTTCAAGGCGGCGGGGACTGGCAGAGGCCAGAACCAGGCCGCGATTAGCCGAGGTTCTTATTACTTGAACCGGAAGGTGATGCGACCCTTGGTGAGGTCGTAAGGCGTCATTTCAACATTGACGCGATCGCCGGCGAGCACGCGGATACGGTTCTTACGCATCTTGCCGCTGGTATGAGCCAGAATCACGTGGTCATTGTCGAGTTTCACGCGGAACATGGCGTTGGGCAGAAGCTCCGCAACCATACCGCTGAACTCGATCATGTCCTCTTTTGACATAGATCGGTAATATTCCTCTTATTGTCGTCGGTACTGCCGTAAATGGCGCGCTGCCTCGTCCCGGTCAAGCTTTCAGTCAGTTTGACAGGACTTGGCGCTGGCAGGGCTGTCACTCGGCCTTTGCAGGACGCCCGGTCAGGGACGCCCGGTCAGGGCTGCTATGTCGCGAGCGATTGCAGATAGGCGGGCCAGTGGCCGAAGGCACTGACATCGGCGGCGCCGTCGGTCAGAACGCCGCCTTCGCAGATGAAGCCGAGCGACGACTGCCCTTCCGCCAGACGCACCGTGCCGAGTCCGAGGGGCGGCGTGATGGTCGCCAGGAAGGCAGCGAGCGACGCGCTGGGCAAGGACCAGATTTCACCCTCGATCACCTGCCCCGCGTCGCCGATATCGATCAGACCGGGGCGCAGAATCCGGCCCGGGATCGCCACCATGCGGTAGCGATCGGCGGTGCGGCAGGTCCGCTGAAACTTGCCCCCGAACCCGCGTAGCTGGGGGTTGAGCGGCTGGCCGGTCAGATGCGCGCCGAAGACCGCGATCTCGATCTCCGGCTGGCTGATGACGGCCGGAACAGCGGTCGTCTCCGGCTGCGGAAAGCCGGTGGCACCCATGGTCCCGCACATGGCCCGGTGCAGGCTGTGCGCCACGGCAGCGAGCTTCGCGTCATGCCAGGCTGGGCCGATCAGCGTCACGCCGGCCGGAAACCCGTTCGGCTTGAAGCCGCTGGGCACCGCGATCGCCGAGAGGTCGAGCAGGTTGGTGAAGTTGGTGTAATAGCCGAGGTCGGTATTGCGGGCGACGGGGGCTGCCTCCAGATCGGCGAGGCTGAAAGCCGTGCCGGTGGTCGGCACGAGAAGAAAGTCCGCCGTCTGCCACAGCGGTGCGATGACCTGCCGCAACTCCTGCAACCGGTATTGCGCCTGGAAAATCTCGACCGCCGTGGGCTTCAGCCCGACTTCGACGATCTGCCGTGTGACCGGGTGCAGCACATCGGGTTCCACTGCCAGCAGCGGGCCGACGGCGGCCGTGCGCTCGGCCGTCCAGGGACCGTAGAGAAGGTTAGCCGTCTCCACCCAAGGCGCGAAATCGATCTCCATGCGCGTCCCGCCAAGGGCTTCCGCACGGGCGACGGCTTCGGCGAAGAGCGCTCGGGCCGCTTCGTCACCGAAAAATTCCAGCTCGGCCTGATGCGGCACGGCGAAGGTGAAGGTGCCGGGGGCGGCCCGCAGCGTCGCGGAGAAGCCGGCTGGCGCCGCCACCGAATAGGCGTCAGTCGCGTCGAACCCGCCCGCCACATCCAGCACCGCCAGCGCGTCCGGCACCGTCAGCGCGAAGATGGAGACGCAGTCGATCGACCGGCAGGCCGGCACCATGCCGCTATTGCTGATCAGTCCTCGCGTGGGTTTTACCCCGACGAGATTGTTGAAGGCCGCCGGCACCCGGCCGGACCCGGCCGTATCGGTGCCGAGCGCGAAGCTCACCAGCCCGCCGGCGACGGAAACGGCGGAGCCCGAGCTTGATCCGCCCGGCACCATTTTGGGGTCGAAGCTATTGCGGGGAATGCCGTAGGGCGAGCGGACACCGACCAGCCCGGTCGCGAACTGGTCCAGATTGGTCTTGCCGATGACGATGGCGCCGGCCGCAACCAGCTTGGCGACGACCGTCGCCGAGGCCGAGGGATGATATTCGAAGGCCGGGCAGGCGGCGGTCGTGGGCTGGCCCGCGACGTCGATATTGTCCTTGACCGAGAAGGGGATGCCGTAAAGCGGCAGCTTTGCGATCTCGTCCGCGCGCGCGGTCAGCGCCTCGGCCTCGGCCATCAGCACCTTGTCGGCGGGCCGGGAAATCCAAATCGCGGGATCGTCGATGGCAGCGATGCGCCGCAGAACTTCGGCCATAACCTGCGCAGGCGTCAGGCTGCCGCTCAGATAAGCGGCACGCAGGCTGGCGATATCGAAGGAAAATTCAGACATAGTCGACCCCGATCGGATAATCGGGGTCGATCCATTCAAGATCAGGGCCAGACGTCAAGATCAAGATCACCATCAAGATCTGGCCGGGCCTGAAATCAGTCGGATGCTGGCCGCGCTCAGCGCGGGGTCAGCACCATGACCATCTGACGGTTTTCCATCTTTGGCATCTGCTCGACCTTGCTTTCCTCGTCCATATCCCCGCGGATACGTTCGAGTACGCGCACGCCGATATCCTGATGCGCCATTTCACGACCACGGAACCGAAGGGTGACCTTCACCTTGTCGCCCTCCCCGATGAAGGACTTCATGGCGCGAAGCTTCACCTGGTAGTCGTTCTCGTCGATATTCGGCCGAACCTTGACCTCTTTGATCTCGACGACCTTCTGGCGCTTCTTGGCTTCGTTCTTCTTCTTTTGTTGTTCGTATTTGAACTTGCCGAAATCCAGGATCTTCACGACCGGCGGTTCAGCGTTCGGGCTGATTTCCAGCAGGTCGAGACCAACCTGAAACGCGCGCTGCATGGCATCGCGGGCGCTCATCACGCCGATCATCTCGCCGTCCTGGTCGATAAGGCGGACCTGAGCCGAGCGGATTTCTTCGTTCACACGCGGGCCGTCGTTGCGCGGCGGTGTGGGCGCTTGGGGTGGCCTAGGGATGGAGCTCTCCTGTCGATGTGTAGGACGTGTCGGCAATGTTGATAGGGTGGAACGGATAGCGCTCCGCACGGCGGGATGCAATCACATCCACCCAGACGCGGCATATATCAATGATCACGGCGCCTCTTCGCAAGAGGCGCCGTGATCAAGCCAGCTTTGTCCAGATCTGGGTCGGGGGTTATGCGGCCTTAGGCGCGACGGTGCGCAGGTCCGGCGGCAGAGCCTCGGTACCCAGCAGGTCGACCGCCTCCATCAGGCCCATTACCGCCTGTTTGTCGTCACCCAGGCGGCGCAGGCTGACCTGTTCCAGCTCCGCCTCGCGGCGGCCGACGACGGCGATCACCGGCACATGCGCCAGGCTATGCTCGCGCACCTTGGCGTTGATCTTCTCATTGCGCAGGTCGGTCTGCACCGACAATCCGCGCGCCCGCAGCAGGGCGGCGACTTCCTCGGCATAGTCATTGGCGTCCGAGACGATCGGCGCGACCACAACCTGCACCGGCGCCAGCCAAAGCGGGAAGCGGCCGGCATATTGCTCGATCAGGATACCCAGGAAGCGTTCGAAACTGCCCAGGATGGCCCGGTGCAGCATGACAGGGCGGTGTTTCGCGCCGTCTTCGCCGATGAATTCGGCGTCCAGACGTTCCGGCAGGATATAGTCCACCTGCAGGGTGCCGCATTGCCAGTCCCGGCCGATGGCGTCGCGCAGCACGAATTCCAGCTTGGGGCCATAGAAGGCGCCTTCGCCGGGATTGTCCTCATAGGCGATGCCAGCCTCGCGGCAGGCTTCGTGCAGCGCCTTCTCGGCCCGGTCCCACTGGTCGTCGCTGCCGGCGCGCGAGTCCGGCCGGTCCGAGAATTTCACGCGGAATTCCTCGAAGCCGAGGTCGCGGTAGATCGAGGACAGCAGCGTCACGAAGCGCACTGTCTCCGACCCGATCTGGTCTTCCGTGCAGAAAATATGCGCATCGTCCTGAGTGAAGGCGCGCACGCGCATGATGCCGTGCAGCGCGCCCGAGGGCTCGTAGCGGTGGCAGGCGCCGAACTCCGCCATGCGCATCGGCAGCTCGCGGTAAGACCGCAGGCCCTGGTTGAAGATCTGCACATGGCAGGGGCAATTCATCGGCTTCAGCGCCAGCGTGACGTCGGGCTCTTCATCCACCGTCGCCACGAACATGTTCTGGCGATACTTCTCCCAATGGCCCGACCGCTCCCACAGGACACGATCGACCAACTGCGGCGTCTTCACCTCGGCATAGCCGTTCGCGTCCAGGCGGCGGCGCATATAGTCTTCCAGCGTCCGATACAGGCGCCAGCCCTTGGAATGCCAGAAGACGGAGCCCTGGGCCTCGGATTGCATATGGAAAAGGTCCATGGCGCGGCCGATGCGGCGATGGTCCCGACGCTCCGCCTCTTCCAGCATCTTCAGATAGGCGTCGAGCTCTTTCTGGTCGCGCCAGGCGGTGCCGTAGATACGGCTGAGCATGGCGTTGCGATGATCGCCGCGCCAATAGGCACCGGCCACCTTGGTCAGCTTGAAGGCGGTGCCGACATCGCCGGTGCCGCGCATATGCGGGCCTCGGCAAAGGTCGATCCAGTCGCCCTGCTTGTAGAAGGTGATGGTCTCCGTCACCGGCAGGTCCTGGATCAGCTCGGCCTTGTAGCGCTCGCCCTTCTCCCGGAAGAAGGCGATGGCGTCGTCCCGGTCCCAAACTTCGCGGGTAAAGGGCGCGTTGGCGGCAATGATTTCCTTCATCTTCGCTTCGATCTTGGGCAGATCTTCCAGCGTGAAGGGCTCGTTGCGGGCGAAATCGTAATAGAAGCCGTTTTCGATGGACGGGCCGATCGTCACCTGCGTGCCGGGATAAAGCGCCTGCACGGCCTCGGCCAGGACATGCGCCGTATCGTGGCGGATCATCTCCAGCGCTTCGGGGTCGCGGCGGGTGATGAAGGCGAGGTTCACATCGGAATCGATTTCGCGCGCCAGATCCAGGATCTTGCCGTCGACGCGCATGGCAAGCGCCGCGCGGGCCAGACCGGGTCCGATATCAGCCGCCACCGTAGTGCCGGTGACGGGACCCGCGAAGTGTCGCACGGAGCCGTCAGGCAGGGTGATGGCGGGCATGGCAAATCTTCCGGTTAAAGGCCGCGAGTGATAGGGGCGCTTATCTAGGGTGCGAGCCAAGCGGCCGGCAACCCTCAGACGCTCAGTCCTGCTGCGTGCTGACCTCGGCCAGGGGGCCCAGGGCCGCGTCGATGCCAAAGGGACCGGGCAGGCTGCCCTTCGGGAACAGCCGGTTCACATGGCCCATCTTGCGGCCGGCGCGGGCTTCCGCCTTGCCGTAATGATGCGGGATGAGGCCGTCGGCCGCGACGATCCGGGGCCAAAGCGCCATGTCGTCCGGCCCGATGAGGTTTTTCATCACGGCGTCCGAATGACGCCTCGCTTCCGGCAGAGGCAGGCCCGCGACGGCGCGGATATGCAGCGCGAACTGGCTGGCCGGGCAGGCGTCCATCGTCCAATGGCCGGAATTATGCGGCCGTGGTGCTATCTCATTCACCCGCAGGCTGCCGTCACGGTCGACGAACATCTCGACCGCCAGCAATCCGACGAGGTCGAGCGCTTCCGCGACGCGCCGAGCCAATGCCTGGGCGCCGGCGGCCGCATCTTCGGTGATGCGGGCCGGGGCGAAGGTAAGATCGAGGATGCCGTTCTTGTGCTGGTTCTCGACCGTGTCGAAACTCGCCATTTGCCCATCGGCGCCGCGTGCCACGATGACGCTGACCTCGCAGGCGAAATTGACCAGGCCTTCCAGCACCAGCGGCTTCGGCTCCAGGTGATGGAACGCTGCCAACGCTTCCTCAGGCGTCGAGACGCGGGCTTGGCCGCGCCCGTCATAGCCGAGGCGGCTGGTCTTGAGGATCGCCGGCAGGCCGATGGCCGCGATGGCAGCCTCAAGGCTCGCCGCGTCCGTCACTTCAGCCCAAGGGGCGGTCGCGATGCCGGCCCCGTTCAGGAAGGTCTTCTCCTGCACCCGGTCCTGGCTGATGCCGAGGATCTTCGGAGACGGATGGACAGGCTTGAGGTCGGCGAGAAGAGAAAGCCCTTCGGCGCTGACATTCTCGAACTCGAAGGTCACGACATCGACGGCAGCCGCGAAGGCGCGCAGGGCGGCCGGATCGTCATAGCCGCCAAGGGTGATCCCGGCGGAGACCTGCGCCGCCGGGCCGTCGGCCTCCTGCGTCAGGATATGCGCGCGATAGCCGAGGCGGGCAGCCGCCATGGCCAGCATGCGGCCGAGCTGGCCGCCACCGACGATGCCGATGGTGCTTCCGGGCCGCAAAGTCAAAGTCACGCCGCCGGCTCCTCGACCGGTTCCAGGGCCACGGCCGCACTTTGCGCGGCACGCCAGGATTCCAATGCGTCCGCCAGATGCGGATCGGACAGAGAGAGGATGGCGGCGGCGGTCAGGGCCGCGTTGATGGCACCGGCGCGACCGATGGCGAAGGTGCTGACCGGCACGCCGCCCGGCATCTGGACGATGGAGAGCAGGCTATCCATGCCCTTCAGCGCATGGCTTTCCACCGGCACGCCGAGTACGGGCAGAATGGTCCAGGCGGCGCACATGCCCGGCAGATGGGCCGCACCGCCGGCACCGGCGATAATGACCTTCAACCCGCGTCCGCGCGCGGTCTTGGCGTAGTCCGCCAGCCGGTCCGGGGTGCGATGGGCCGAGACGATCCGCGTCTCGTAGGGAATGTGCAGCGCCGCCAGGGTCTCGGTCGTGTTGCGCATGGTCACCCAGTCGGACTGGCTACCCATGATCACGCCGACCAAAGGCGGCAGCTTCTCAGCCTCGTGGCTGGGAAAAGCGGGGGTGTGGAGCGTCATGATGATCCGTCACGCGATATTATCGGGGATGAGGCGGCTTTCCAGCCGCGCGATCTCATCCTTCAGGGAAAGCTTGCGCTTCTTGAGGCGCTGGACGTTGAGCAGATCCTGCGCCCCGATATCGGTCATCCGAATGATGACGGTATCCAGGTCGCGGTGCTCGCTCCGAAGCTCATGCAGGCGGCGCAGCACGGTGTCACGATCAGAGAGCATGGAACCTGCTTAGCATGGGGTCTCGGTCGCTCATACCCTTCGCGGTTGCAGCGACGCAATCGCGATATTGTGTGCGTTTCCGCTGGAATATGACAGTGCGATGGCAGTAGCGTTTGGGGGTCCGCCTGGTTCCATCCTGGATGGGCGGGCTTATGACCCTAAGTGCTTGTTAGAAGGGAGATCCCATGTCTCTACAGGCCCGAATTGATACCCTCAAAGATCGTCATGCCAGCCTGGAAGCGCGCTTGGCATCCGAAGACAGACGACCGGCTCCGGATAGCGAAACCATCGGTACGCTCAAACGCGAAAAACTTCGACTGAAGGAAGAAATGGCCAGGCTTTCCGCCAATAAAGGCCACTAGTTCCGGGATCGGCACAATCCCCACACAGACATGAGACAGGGGTAGGCGCATCGCCTGCCCCTTTTTCGTGTCAGGCCCTCGACGCGGCGATCAGGCTGCGTCGTGTTCGGTCATCGGCGGCGGAGGCGGCGGCACCTGGCGGCCTTCCTTCAGCAGCCGGTCATTCGCCTGAGAGATGGCCTCGTTCAGATCGCTCTGCTTGCACAGGCCCAGGATGACAGGGTCACGCGGCTTGATATTGGGGCTGTTCCAATGGCTGCGCTCCCGCACCTTCTGGATCGTCTCCTTGGTCGTGCCGAGGAGCTTCGACAGCTGCAGTTCCGACAATTGCGGATAGTTGCGCAGCAGGAAGGCGATGGCGTCCGGCCGGTCATTGCGCTTGGCGACCGGCGTATAGCGGCCGCCGCGTGTCTTCTTGGTGGCCGGCACGGCAGAGGCCAGGATGCGCAGACGTGCATTCGGGTCGGCCTCGCACCGGGTGATGTCGGCCGCCGTCACCTGGCTATTGGCAACCGGATCATAGCCCATGATGCCCTGGGCGACTTCACCATCGGCAATAGCCTGCACTTCCAGCGGATGCATGCCGCAGAAATCCGCGACCTGCTCGAAGGTCAGAGCGGTCTTGTCGATCAGCCAGACGGCAGTGGCTTTAGGCATCAAAGGAAGGGTCATTGTCGAAACACCTAGAATCACCCGCAGGGCGGATGTGAGGTAAGCGGTTCATGTCCGGATCAGCGCCGATATGGACGTCCGCCCCTTCGCCGGTCAAGTCGCGAAACTCTGTTATGATAGAGGGGCAGAGGCCACAAAACCGGATTTGCCCGGCTCGTTCCTCGGTCGGATTTATTCCGCAGGTCTAGCCACTGCCGCAGGCTGCCTTGTCCGAATACCAGTTTTCCACCTTGTATAGTTTGGGTTCGCTGACGAAGACCAGCATCCGGTAGCCATCGCGTGTGAAGGCGAGGTCCGGCGCCTCGCGCATGCCGATGCTGGCCAGCAGCATGCCGGAGGCCGCATTCGTTTCGCGCGCGACGGCGATGACGCGGGCGATCCCGGCGCGTTCGTGGGCGAAATGCAGGGCGGCGATGGCGGCCTCCCGCGCCAGACCTTTACCGCGCGCCTCCGTCTCGAAGGCGAAGCGCAGCGCCATGCCACGGCCGTCAGGCCGCCGCATGATGCCGGCGATGCCGTGGAATTCGTCACTCTCCCGGTCCCGCGCCGACCACATGCCGATGCCATGCGCGCCCCAGGCGCGGACATCGGCCGCCAATTCCTCGGTCGCCTGTTCATGGTTGCGCACGCCGCCCAGCATCATGGCGTATTCGCGCGGGTCCGCCTTCAGCGCGGCGATCTCGGCCGCGTCCCGGCCGGAGACGGGACGCATGATCAAACGCCCGGTGCGCAGGACCCAGGCAGGATTCCACCCCTCGGCGGCCGGAGGGGGAAGCGTCGATGGCTCGGTCAAGATTGCAGGCCTTCCAGCGGAAGGACGGGCCAGCCTGATGCGGCGAGACCCGCCTGCCGCTTAGCGCGCGAGAGGACGATACTTGATGCGATGCGGCTCGGTCGCCTGGGCGCCCAGTCGACGTCGCTTGTCCTCTTCGTAGTCCTGGAAGTTGCCCTCGAACCACTCGACATGGCTGTCGCCCTCGAAGGCCAGGATATGGGTCGCGAGGCGATCCAGGAACCAGCGATCATGGCTGATGATAACGGCGCAGCCGGGATAGTCGGCCAAAGCCTCTTCCAGCGCGCGCAGCGTATCGACGTCGAGATCGTTGGTCGGCTCATCGAGCAGGATGACGTTGGCTTCGGTCTGCAGCATCTTGGCCAGATGCACGCGGTTGCGCTCGCCGCCCGACAGGATGCCGACCTTCTTCTGCTGGTCCGAGCCCTTGAAGTTGAAGGCACCGACATAGGCGCGCGACGCGATGGTGCGCTTGCCGAGATGGATGACGTCGGTGCCGCCGGAGATTTCCTCCCAGACGTTCTTGTTCGGGTCCAGGCTGTCGCGCGACTGGTCGACATAACCAAGCTTCACCGTCTCGCCGATGCGCAAGGTCCCGCCGTCCGGCACTTCCTGCCCCAGGATCATGCGGAACAAGGTGGACTTGCCGGCGCCGTTCGGCCCGATCACGCCGACGATGCCGCCCGGCGGCAGTTTGAAGTTGAGGCCGTCGACCAGCATGCGCTCGCCGAACCCCTTCTTGAGGTCGGTCGCCTCGATCACCAGACCGCCAAGGCGGGGGCCGGGCGGGATGACGATTTCGGCGACACCGCCGGCGCGCTCCTGGCTTGCCTGCTGCATCTCCTCATAGCGCTTGATACGCGCCTGGCTTTTGGCCTGGCGGGCACGGGGCGAGGAGGAGATCCACTCGGCTTCCGCGGCAAGCGCCCGCTGGCGCGAGCTCTCCTCCTTCTCTTCCTGGGCTAGGCGCTTGCGCTTCTGGTCCAGCCAGGAGGAGTAGTTGCCCTCGAAGGGATAGCCGCGGCCACGCTCGATTTCCAGGATCCAATTGGTCACATTGTCCAGGAAGTAGCGATCATGGGTGATGATCATCACGGTGCCGGCGAATTCCCGCAGCGTATGCTCCAGCCAGGCGACGCTCTCTGCGTCCAGATGGTTGGTCGGTTCGTCGAGCAGCAGCAGGTCGGGCTTTTCCAGCAGCAGGCGGCACAGCGCCACGCGGCGGCGCTCACCGCCCGACAGCTTCGTCACCTCGGAATCGGCGGGCGGGCAACGCAGCGCGTCGAGCGCGATCTCGATCTTGCGGTCCATCTCCCAGCCGTCGCCGGCGTCGATCTTTTCCTGCAGAGCCGCCTGTTCGGAGAGGAGGTCGTTCATCTCCTCCTCCTCCATCGGCTCCATGAATTTTTCGGAGATGGCGTTGAAGCGGGCCAGCGCCGCCTTCACCACGGCGAAGGCTTCGGCCACGTTCTCGCCGACCGTCTTGGTCGGGTCGAGCTGCGGTTCCTGCTCCAGATAGCCGATGCGCACGCCCTCGGCCGCCCAGGCCTCGCCGCCGAATTCCGTTTCTTTCCCCGCCATGATCTTGAGCAGGGTCGACTTACCGGCGCCGTTCACGCCCAGCACGCCGATCTTCACGCCCGGCAGGAAGGAGAGGGTGATGCCCTTGAAGACTTCGCGACCGCCCGGATAGGCCTTGGTCACATCCTTCATCACGTAGACATACTGGTAGGCGGCCATGGCGATGCTCCGAATGCGGGCGGGGACGTGCTTGCTGCTCTAGGCAATGTCGGGGTTAGGGGCAACCGCCAAGCAATGGCGGCTTCACTGCGCCTGGCAGGAATCGAACCCGCAACCAAGCCGTTATGAGCGGCCCGCTCTAACCGTTGAGCTACAGGCGCAGAAGACTGGATATCTCTCACCCCAGGGGGCTTTGGCAAGCCGTCCTCTGACCAATGCCCCCTTTCCCCGGACGCGCGACGCGCTAAAACCGTCCGCAATACAGGGAGAGAAACGAATTCATGTCTGCCATCACAGGGGCAGGCCGCGATCAGGCGGCCGCACCCAGGACCGGGCGCATCGTCATCGCCAGCCTGATCGGCACCACGGTCGAGTTCTATGACTTCTATATCTACGGCACGGCGGCGGCCCTGGTGCTTGGGTCGGTCTTCTTTCCGGCCCATGTGCCGGAGGCCGAACAGCTGGCGGCCTTCCTGACCTTCGGCATCGCTTTCCTGGCGCGGCCCGTGGGCGCCTTCCTGTTCGGGCATTTCGGCGACCGCGTCGGGCGCAAATCCACCCTGGTCGCGTCGATGCTGGTGATGGGGATTTCCACGACCTTGATCGGGCTGCTGCCGGGCTATGCCACGGCCGGCTTCCTGGCCCCGCTTCTGCTTTGCCTGCTGCGTCTGGGCCAAGGCATTGGCCTCGGCGGCGAATGGGGCGGGGCCGCTTTGCTCGCGACCGAAAGCGCGCCGGCCGGAAAGCGCGCATGGTACGGCATGTTCCCGCAGCTTGGCCCCTCGATCGGGTTTCTGCTCTCCAATGGCCTGTTTCTCCTGTTGTTCAGCGTGCTGACGAACGCGCAGTTCCTGGCCTGGGGCTGGCGGATTCCCTTCCTGGCGAGTGCGGTGCTGGTCGCGATCGGCCTTTATGTGCGTGGCCGCCTGCCGGAGACGATCGCCTTCCAGAAGACGCTGGCGCGACAAGGCCGGGTGCGCCTGCCGGTGCGCGACGTCATCGCCCGGCAATGGCGGCCGCTGCTGCAGGGCGCCTTCGCCATGGTCGTCTGCTACGCGCTTTTCTATATCTCGACCGTCTTCGCGCTGGGCTACGGCACCAAGGTCGGCCATATCCCGCGCCAGACCTTCCTGGGCCTGCTGTGCATCGCGATCCTGGGCATGGCGATCGCCACGCCGATCGCGGCTATCCTGGCGGATCGGTTCGGCCGCCGCCCTGTGCTGATCGCCGCGGCGGTCGCCGCCGCATTCTCGGGCTTTCTCGTGGCGCCCCTGCTGGGCAGCGGAGACCCGGCGCTGGTGCTGGTCTTTTTGGTGATCGAGCTCGCGCTGATGGGCTTCACCTTCGCGCCGATGGGCGCGCTGCTGCCGGAACTGTTCCCGACCAATCTGCGCTACTCGGGCGCCTCCGCCGCCTATAGTCTGGGCGGCATCCTGGGCGGGTCGCTCGCCCCCTATATCGCGCAAAAACTGGTGGTGCTGGGTGGTCTGGCCTGGGTCGGCCATTACATTACGGCGGCGGCCGTCATCAGCCTGATCGCCGTCCTGACCATGGCCGAGACATCCAAGCGGGATCTGTCGGGAAGCTGAGGGGTTTCGGCTTGGCAAGCCGGCGCGAATAGACGAGGGTGCGCCGCACTTTATTAAACTTGAGACAAGTCCGGAGACCGTCATGGATGTGACCAAGATTCCCACGGGTAAGGCCCCGCCGGGCGACGTCAATGTGGTGATCGAAATCCCGCAGGGTTCGGCCGTGAAATACGAGGTCGACAAGGACAGCGGCGCCATTTTCGTCGATCGCTTCCTGTTCACGCCCATGGCCTATCCGGCGGCCTATGGCTTCATCCCCGGTACCTTGTCCGAGGACGGCGACCCGGCCGACGCGCTCGTTCTGGTCCCGGCGCAGGTCGTGCCTGGCGCGGTGATCCGCGCGCGGCCCATCGGCGTGCTGTTCATGGAAGACGAATCCGGCAAGGACGAGAAGATCGTCTGCGTGCCGCATGACAAGGTGCATCCGCAGTTCAAGGACCATACCGAGCTTTCGACCTTGCCTGAGATCACCCGCAAGGTGATCGAGCATTTCTTCACCCGCTATAAGGATCTGGAGCCCGGCAAATGGGTGAAGGTCATTGGCTGGGGTGATCGTGCGGCGGCGGAAAAGGCGATCACCGAGGCGATGGCGGCTTACGCGGCGACCAAGGCCTGATTGCCGGCAATCTGCAGAAAGTTGACAGCTGTCAACTGTTTGCGATCAAAGGCTTAACGGATTAAAATTTCTCCATATTGCCTCGGCGAGCGGGGAAATCGGGCTTAGGAAAAGGGTGGCGCAAGCCGCCCTTTTTTTATGGGACCCTGCCGGGATGGCTGAACCTGAGACGCTGGACCTGACCGCCGCCCGCGCTGCCGTAGAGGATGGCGCGCGGCGCTATTTCGCGGCCCGGCGCGCGATGGTGGGTCCCTTCGTCGACCGGAATTTTTCCTTCGCCGGATCGCTCGCGCTGCATCGCGCGGCGGTGGGCTGGGATATTGCCCGCGCGCCGCTGAACCTGACGCTGGCCATGCCGCAGGTCGCCATGCAGCTGGGCGCCCGCGCGGCCCGGCGCCTGCATGCAAGCCGGGTGGAGAGGCTGCTGGACCGCTCCATCCTGCTGCGCACCGATGTGGCGGAGGAGATCGAGTGGCGGATCATGACGGTCCTTCTTGAACTGCCGATGTCCCAAAAGCACCGCACCAGCGCGCGCAACGCGCTGACCGATGCCATTCTGGAAAGCCCTGTCCTGGACGGGACGATCGAGAGCGTATTGCAGGAGATCGGGCGGCATCGGGCGGACCCGCATTTTGCGGCCAGGCTGCGGGAGGCGATGACGGAATACGGCATCACGCGCGGGGCGGCGGCCGAGATCACCACCGGGCTGCTCAATCTCGGCGCCGGGGCGCTGGCCGTGCAGAAGCTGACGCCGGGCGCGGTGACGCTGGGGCCCGCGCTCGCCGGGGTGATTTCGCAACATGTGGCGGCCAGCAGCTTTCCGCTCGGCGCCTGGGCGGCCTCCGCCTGGTATGTGGTCTTCCCCATCGCGCCGCCCGCGGCCGGGCTGGTGATGACGACCACGGGGGGTCTGATGCTGGCCTCGGCGTCGCTGGCCGCTTTCGCCGGAATCATTGCCGATCCGGTTCAGCGCCGCCTGGGCCTGCACCAGAAACGATTGACCAAGATGGTGGATGCGCTGGAACGGCAGTTCTTTGACCCCACCGCCGCCGGCTTCGCGGTGCATGACCATTACGTGGCCCGGCTGCTGGACCTGTTCGATATCCTGGGCGCGGCGGCGCGGTTTGCGGGTAGGGGGTGAGGGGGGGAGCGGACGGCTTTCCCCCCACTTAGATGCTAGGTGCTTCTCGGGAGTTTGGTTGAGATGTGTCGGTCCACACGACGGTAATGGATTTTTGCGCTTTGTTTGTTTGTCATTGCCGGAGATGCGCAACGGCTTGCCATTTTGAAGTGGACCCGACAAAGTTCTTGCAATTGAGACATCGAGTGGCAAAGCTATGGCGATAAGACCGTATGCACAAAAATCAGTCTTTGACCTAGAAGTTATCTTCGAGCGGTCGCGTAACGATGCCAGTGAACTTGGCCAGCTGTCCAAAGAGCTCGCTTTTCGCAATACCATCAAAGCACGTTCTTTGGCGACGAAAGTTGGTGAGGCTCTGACCAAGCTTGCAAGCCACAGAGGCGGGCCAGGGTTGCCGCCGGATACACCAACTCCTCCCTTGGTGCTTGGCTCGCTTCCATTCTTTTCACCTTCGGGCAAAACGAACGATGCTTTTGCAATACTTGCAGCTTGGACAGCCCTCGAAGCACTATCCCCCCAAGCATACAAGCGCCCCGAGGAAATGGCCTCGGGTGACCGATCTCGCATCGTTCTGCTGGAGCGCGGCATTCCGTGGGGGCCGCAGGCCCGCAGTAAGCCAGACCACAAGCTTTATTTCGAGATCATTCTCGGTGCCATCGCGCTGGACAAGGCCACAGACGAGTTGGTCAAGGTGTTTGGCGAGGATGAGGAGCGTTCACGCCCAAATGGCAAAAAGGCAGCCATTGGCTCGTTTTTGGTCGACAAGGACGGATACCTACTCAAGGACAACGGCATAGCCGTTTCTAGCTTTGCATGGGCGCTAAGGCCCGCGCTGGACCTCAAACTTGGGAGCCTGGGCGCTTGGCCAAAGGTCGAGCAGCATATCTTGGAATCCTTGGATCGAATGGTTCGCAGTTATGACAAAGATGGGGAACCGGTGCCTATCGACATAAATATCGTCGATAGGGCGCATCGGTGGCTCGTGGCACAGTTCGACGTGCCCAACTCTTTAGTCGAGCCTCCAACATTTGCGGTGAAAGTCTTCCATTATTTCAAGGTCAAGACACCACCTGAGCCGTCACTATTAAATTCCTTCTATCTGGAGGATCTTGCTAAAGCATCGGAGTTGACCGGTGCCGGAAAGGCGGGGGTCGGTTTACAGCGCTACATAGGAATTCAGCGACCCGACAAGAAAGTCGACGTTCTCTCGCCACCCTCTGCGGTCGAGCAATTCGTTGCGCCGTCGCTTATGCCACAGGCTCGTTGGCCCTCGGCCGGCGGTCATCCATTGGTTTTGCTGCAACAAGCCGCTGTGAATGCCGCGCGGACAGAACTGCGTGATAATCCAGGCATCATAGGCGTCAATGGGCCACCAGGAACCGGAAAGACCACACTTCTCAGGGATATTGTCGCCGGGTGTGTTCTTGATCGAGCAACGGCCATGGCCAGATTCGACAAACCGCAGGATGCGTTTTCTACAACTGGCGAGCGGTTGGCGTTCGGCTCAAATGTTTTCCTTCACTTCTACAAACTGGATTCGTCGCTAAAGGGGCATGAAATCGTCATCGCATCCTCAAACAACAAAGCCGTTGAGAACGTCAGCAAAGAGCTGCCCTTGAAGGAAGCGAATGGCCGCCACGAACAGATGTCTTATTTTAGGTCCATCAGTAACCTGATAGCGAACTCCAAACGCGGCGACATTTTTGAAGCGGATGAAAATGCCGCCACGAACCCGGTCGAAACCTGGGGATTGATCGCTGCTGCGCTTGGTAATAGCCGCAATCGAGGAGCATTCCAGCAAGGGTTCTGGTGGAACCAGGATGGCGGCTTTCTTACCTACTTGAAGGCCGCTCGCGGCAAGAATGTCATGCGTGAGATTAAGGACCCACGGACTGGCGAAGTCGTTGACCGCGTAATGCCCAGCGTCGTGGCCAATGAACAGCCCAGCACCAATGAAGTGGACGCCGCTGCTGCCTGGCGTAAGGCAAGGGCCTCATTCCTCAGGCTTAAAAAGTCCATAGACTCCGAAATTGCCAATATCGAGGGAATGCGCCGAGATATCCAAGCGCTTAAGGGCGCTATCGTCGAACTAGAGCAGCTAAACGGACGGCATTCTTGCGTAACGGATGCCGTCGCAATGGCGCGTCTGATTGTCGAGTCTCGCAGTCAGGACCAAGTCCGGACAAAATCTCAGCTTGAACAAGATAAGATCTTACTAGTTGGCCATCTTGCGAGTCGCCCAGGTTTTTTCTCTCGATTATTTTCTACGACAGTTTGGAAAAAATGGAACTCTGATCAAGGGGAGTTATCGCTAAACCTGCAGCAATCGGCCAAGCAAGCGGGAGTTGCGGAGAGTGCTTCAGAACTCGCCGAGACAGAGTTAGGCAAAGCTCAATCTCAACTGCAGCGATTGGACCATGCGATATCCGGGAAGCAGAATGCGGTCACGCAATTGCGCGTGAGGTCAGCCGCGGCGCGCAATCGGTTGGGCGATCGTGTCATCGATGAGGTATTCTTTGAGCGCAAGCATGAAGACATCCACCTCACGGCACCATGGCTTCCTGATGACGTTCACCGTATGCGTGAAGATCTGTTCGCTGCTGCATTGATGTTGCACAAGGCGTTCATCGATGCCTCAGCTAGCCGCCTACAGCACAATCTCGGGTTGCTGATGTCGGCTATGACGGCCGGCGCCTTCCAATCGCCCGCCCACCGCGCGCTACTCCCCGAACTTTGGTCCAGTCTTTTCATGGTCGTGCCAACCGTTTCAACAACATTTGCCTCAGTGAGTGCAATGTTTGGCGACCTGCCTCCCGAAAGCATCGGCTGGCTCTTAGTCGATGAAGCAGGCCAAGCGATTCCTCAGGCAGCCGTCGGGGCAATCATGCGCGCTAAACGCTCCATTATGGTGGGTGATCCATTGCAGATTCCCCCCGTCGTTTCACTGCCCGAGAAGCTGAATACCGAAATTTGTAAGTTCTTCAATATCGACATGGCAGAATGGTCTGCGCCCGTCGCCTCTACGCAGACACTTGCGGATCGTGCGTCGCACTTCAAATCCCCCATTGATACCGACATTGGCGATCGAGAGGTTGGGCTGCCACTCCTCGTTCACAGACGTTGTCAGAGCCCGATGTTCGATGTCTCTAACACCATCGCCTATGCCGGCCAGATGGTCCAAGCGGTTGGGCCGAAACGTCCTGGGCCTATCGGTTTGGCCTTGGGGCGATCATGCTGGATCGACGTGAATGGTAGCGCCGAGACGAAATGGTGTCCTGAAGAAGGTGACGCTGTCGTGCAGATGCTAAAGACTTTGACTGCGTCCGATGTAAAAAATCCAGACTTATTCATAATCACGCCATTCAAGGTCATCGAGCAAGAGATGCGTCGTCGTATCGAAAAAGAAACAGACATGCTGCGAGCTTTCAGCGTAAAAGCCCATGAATGGAGCCGTGATCGTATCGGCACCGTTCACACGTTCCAGGGTCGTGAAGCTGATACAGTCATTCTGCTGCTGGGTGCGCCGAATGCTAGTCAGCACCGGGCACGTCAATGGGCGGCGAGCCCACCCAACATAGTCAATGTTGCGGTCTCGCGCGCTAAGCAGAATTTATATGTAGTTGGCTCATCTGCTGCATGGGCGGGGGGCCGGGACCAGTCTGCAGGTTTTGCAGCGTCAGTTGGCAGGATCAGCGTAAACTATCTCTGAAATGAACATTTGTCGTCAGAAAGCTAGCGCGGTCGGCTGCCCATCGCAGGCCCCAACATACGAATGCCCGGCTCAAGCCCGGGCAGACCAGATTGGCAGGCGATCCCAATCAGTACACCCAGGCTTAAGCGCGACCCGCGCTTAAGCCTGCGCCTGTAATCAGCCCTCGTCGCCGGCCGGATGCTCGGCCGCCGGGGTTTCGTCTTCCGCCGGTGCGGCTTCGGCTTCCTCGGCCGGTGCGGCCGCAGGCTCCGGCTTCTCGGGCGGGGCTTCCTTGGCGCGGTCGCGGGCTGCGCTCAGGTAATCGAAGGACAGCGGATCATGCCCGTCGAAGACCAGGCGGTATTCCGCGCCCATGGCGGCCTTGGAATTCTGATCGATCTTGCCGATCTTCTGGATGACCCAGCCGGTGCCACGATCGACCGTGGTGGCCGGCAGCGTGATGATATGCACGGGCGGGCGCTTCTCGTCCCGGCCGCGGCCGGGACCGCCCGGACGGCCTTTGCCGCCGCCACCGGGCTTCCGATCGCGGGCGTTCATGTCGAACTGCGCGGGTGCCGCTGTCTTGCCCTTCGGGGTTCCACCGGGTGCTTTAGCCATAACCATTCTCCTTATCTGGCCGAAGCCAATAAGGCGTCTCTTATAACGGTCTTGTCTTTCTCACCATTGTCATCTTCGTCACTGGTGCCATCAGGTGCTGGCCAGCACTGCCTGGCTGACATCGATCCGGCGCGGAATGAGGTGCAGGCTCGCGAAAGTATCGGCAATCACCTGCTGGTCAGCGATGATGGCGGGGGTCAAGGGTTCGACGCCGTATTTCTGCCGGGTGAACCAGACTTTCAGGATTTCCGGCGGCACGCCGATGGTCTTGGACAGGTCGGACGCGATCTGGTCGACATGCGCAGGCTCCCAGGCTTCGATCTCCTGAATGGCGCCGATGGCTGCCTTCAGCGCCGGCGCGTTGGTCGTCGCGAAGTCCCGGCTGGACAGATAGAAGGCGCGGTTGGGCATCAGCCCGGTGCCGTCCGTCAGAACTGTCGCGCCCGCCACCTCGGCCGCCGCCTCAAACGGGTCCCACACGGCCCAGGCATCGACCGAGCCCGATTGCAGGGCGATGCGCCCGTCCGGCGGCTGGAGATAGACAGGCTGGATATCGGACCACGAGAGACCTGCATGCCGGACGGCGGCGACGAGCAGGTAATGCGCGCTGGAGCCTTTGGCGACCGCGACCTTCTTTCCCTTCAGATCGGCGACCTTATGCACGGCGCTGCCGGGCTCGATCAGGATCGCGACGGAGCGCGGCGAGGGCTGCGTCGCGGCGGCATAGACCACCGGCACGCCGGCGGCCTGGGCGAAGATCGGCGGCGGCTCCCCCGTGAAAGCCAGGTCCACCGCGCCATCGTTCAGCGCTTCCAGGATCGGCGGGCCGGAGGTGAAGATCGCCCAACTGACGCCATAGCCGAGCGGCTTGAGCCGCTGTTCCAGCAGCCCCTGCGCCTTGAGCAGGGACAGCGCCACCGAGGCCTTCTGGTAGCCGACTTTCAGCACGCGGTCCTCGGCCCGCGCTTCGGACCCCAGCGCCAAGGCCGGCAGCAGGGCCGCCGAGGCCTGAAGTATTCTACGTCGTGTGATCGCCATATAATCGGGTTTCCCGCTTTTATGCGCGAGAAATATGCGCTGCCATCGCGTCAGTCAAATCGTATAGCGATTTAAAATCGCTAATAATGAAAGAAATTTGTCACACGGCTGAGGTCGATAGCGCTATGCGCTCGGAGGCAGTCCCATCGAGCCGCGTCGGCTCCCTGCACCCCCCGAGGACATCCGGATGGAATATTCGCGCCGCTTCAAGTTTCTCATCTGCGTTCCCTCGTTCAACGAGGGCGATCTGGAGGGCGCGCGGCTGACCCAGATCGTGGGCGAGATCGAGCAGGACGGTTACGCGGTCCTGCGCGCGCGGCGGGAGGAGGATGCCGAGCTGGTCATCCGCACGGATTCCGCGCTCGGCTGTATCGTGGTCGATTGGGGCAAGAAGGGCGTCGGCGGCAAATCCACGGGCCTGATCGATCTGGTGCGCAAGCGCGGTCTGGACGTGCCGATCATCATCCTGGTCCGCCGCCAGACGCTGGAGCAGATCCCGGTCGAGGTTCTGGACAATGTCGACGGTTTCGTCTTCCTGGCCGAGGAGACGCCGGACTTCATCGCCAAGAACCTCGTCGCCCGTCTGCGGCAATATGCCGACAGCCTCAAAACCCCGTTTTTCGGGACGCTGGTCGACTATGCCGAGCAAGGCAATATGCTCTGGACCTGTCCCGGCCATAATGGCGGCGCCTTCTACCGCCGCAGCCCGATCGGCCGCATTTTCGTGGAGCATCTGGGCGAGGCGGTGTTCCGCGACGACCTGGACAATTCCGTGCTGCAACTCGGCGACCTGCTGACCCATGAGGGGCCCGCCCTTCGCGCGGAACAGGAAGCCGCGAAAATCTTCGGGGCCGAGCGCACCTATTTCGTGCTCAACGGGACCTCGGCCTCCAACAAGATCGTGCTCAACGCGCTGCTCGCCGAGGGCGATCTGGTGTTGTTCGATCGGAACAACCATAAGGCCGCGCATCACGGCGCGTTGCTGCTGGCTGGTGCCACGCCGGTCTATATCGAAACCACGCGCAACCCGCATGGCATGATCGGGCCGATGCAACTGGCCGCGCTCGACGAGGACCGGCTGCGCGACGCGATCCGCAATAACCCTGGGGTGGCCGACAAGGACGCCTGGCAGAAGCCGCGCCCCTTCCGCGCGGCGGTGGTCGAACAATGCACCTATGACGGCACCATCATCTCGGCCGAGGAGATCATCGCCCGCATCGGTCATCTGTGCGATTACATTTTGTTCGACGAAGCCTGGGCCGGCTTCATGAAATTCCATCCGCTGTTCCGCGGTCGCTTCGGCATGGGCCTGGATAAGCTCGGGCCGAACGATCCCGGTATTATCGTGACGCAAAGCTCGCATAAGCAGCTGGCGAGCTTCTCCCAGGCGAGCCAGATCCATGTGAAGGATTCCCACCTTGCCGGGCAGCGCCGTCAGGTGACCTCGCAACGCTTCAACGAGTTCTTTCTGCTGCATGCCTCCACCAGCCCCTTCTATCCGCTGTTCGCGTCATTGGATGTCGGCGCGCAGATGATGAAGGGCCGCTCGGGCGAAGTGCTGTGGGACGATACCGTTCGTCTGGGCATCGAACTGCGCAAGAAGATCCGCCTCGCCGCCCGCGAATATGGCGAGCATGAGACCGACCCGACCCGCCGCTGGTTCTTCGAGCCCTTCGTGCCGCGTTTCGTGCAGCCGTCGGAGGCCGCGCGGGGGTCGGAAGGCATGCGCTGGGAAGACGCCGAGACCGATCTGCTGGCCAGCGATCCGGCGCAATGGGAATTGGTGCCGGAAGAGTTCTGGCACGGCTTCCCCAATCTGGAAAAAGGCTGGGCCATCACCGACCCGAACAAGCTGACGGTGCTGACGCCGGGCTTCAGCGACGGCACCGAGGATCGGTATGCCGATCACGGCATTCCGGCCCCGGTCGTCGCCGAATATCTGCGCGAAAACCGCATCGTGCCGGAGAAGAACGACCTCAATTCGCTGCTGTTCCTGCTGACGCCGGGCGTGGAGAGCAGCAAGGCCGGCACGCTTCTGTCCCACCTTGTCACCTTCAAGAAGCTGCATGACGAGAACCGGCCGCTGGAGGAGGTTTTCCCCGGCTTCGTCGCCCGCCGTCCGCAGCGCTATACGGGCATCGGCCTGCGCGACCTTTGCGCCGAGATGCATGCCTTCTATCGGCAGAGCGGCACCAGCGCCCTGCAGGCGGCGCAGTTTCGTGCGGAGCATCTGCCCGAAATGGTCCTGCATCCGCATGAGGCGACGCGGGAACTGGTGCGCAACAATGTTGATTACGTGCCGCTGGACGAGGCCGCCGGGCGCATTGCGGCGACCCTTTGGCTGGTCTATCCGCCGGGCATCGCGACCGTGGTGCCGGGCGAGCGCGTCGGCGGCCGCGCCCAGCCGATGATCGATTACCTGAAGGTTTTCGAGCGCGCGGCGAACCTGTTTCCGGGCTTCGAGTCCGAGGTTCAGGGCCTCTATCGTGAGACAAGCGATGGGGTTATGCGCTTCTATACCTATGTCATTCGGGAGAAGGGTGAGGCGTGACGTCGACGGACGACAAGGCTCTGGTGCTGTTTTCGGGCGGGCAGGATTCCGCGACCTGCCTTGCCTGGGCGCTTGACCGCTTTCCGGCCGTGGAGACCATCGGCTTCGACTACGGCCAGCGCCATCGGGTGGAGTTGGACGTGCGCGCGCCCTTCCTGACGAAGCTGCGCGCGGATTTCCCGGCCTGGGACGGCAAGCTCGGGCAGGATCACATGGTCGATGCCGGGATCATCGGGACGCTGAGCGAGACCGCGCTGACGCGGGAGACCGAAATCGCCATGCAGGCGGACGGGCTGCCCAATACCTTCGTGCCCGGCCGCAATCTGCTGTTCCTGACCATGGCGGCGACCGTCGCCTATCGCCGGGGCATCAAGCATATCGTGACCGGGGTCTGCGAGACCGATTATTCCGGCTACCCGGACTGTCGGGACGATACCATCAAGGCGCTACAACTGGCGCTGAACCTGGGTATGGACCGCCGCTTCGTGCTGCACACGCCCTTGATGTGGATCGACAAGGCTGCGACCTGGGATATGGCGTCGGACCTCGGCGGTGACGCGCTGGTCAACCTCATCAACCGGGAGACCCATACCTGCTATCTGGGTGACCGCAGCAGGCTGCACCCCTGGGGCTATGGCTGCGGCCATTGCCCGGCCTGCCAATTGCGGGCGGACGGCTGGGCGCGTTTCGTGGCGAGCGATCCTCAGACCGGCTGACACTTGGCAGGGGCGTTCTCGGCGCCAGCTAATAGGCATGTCGGATAAGGACCTCCCATGGATTCCGCGATCAATTTCGTGCTTACCCTCATCCTGCGGCTGGTCGGCGTCGTCATGGCGGTGATCGCGATCGTTGAGAACGCCCTGCGGCACCTGTTGGAGCAGGCGGGCATTCACGGTCAGACGCAGTCGGCCGTGCTGGTGGTGGCGGCCATCCTGGTCATCGTCGCGGCCTTGCGGCTGCTCGGCGGTATCTTCGGCCTGCTGATCACGGTGCTGCTGATCCTCATGATCCTCAACCTGCTGATGCCCGGCTTCCATGTGCCGATGAACGCGCATGCCTGAGCGCACGGAGACGTGACTTGGCCGCCTGCGGGGTCCAAAGTGCCGGGGTCCAAAACGGATAGAGAGGATGAACGATGGCCGAAGTCAGCTACACCCGCGAGACGCTTATCAAGGATCTCATCAACACGATCAGCCTCGCGGACGGTAAGGGGATCCATCTCGGCTATGGAACCCCTGAGGAGGGGGCTGACCGCGACTATATTCTGGACGTTGCGACCGTGGCGATCGAGGTCGTCAATGCGCTGAG
Source organism: Acidisoma cellulosilyticum (assembly GCF_020621385.1). Classification (GTDB taxonomy): domain Bacteria; phylum Pseudomonadota; class Alphaproteobacteria; order Acetobacterales; family Acetobacteraceae; genus Acidisoma; species Acidisoma cellulosilyticum. The sequence continues at coordinate 733,855 of NZ_JAESVA010000003.1, forward strand.
AATCAAGACGGCCTGACGGATAGGCCCGGCAGAGACCTAGTGGGGGAGCAGCCAAGCTTCGCGAGGGCTTCAACGACCGGTGGGGGAGAAGCATTTTCGTGAGGCCGCAACCATAATAACGAGCCAAGACCATGACGGCTGAGCTTTCCCCCCTGGATGACACCACCCCCGCCGATACGCTGCATCTGGCGACGACGCGGAAGGTCAATCTTTCCGACGTCGAGACCCGCACCGAGCATGATCTGCTTGGGGAGGCAGCCGTTCCCGCCTCCGCCTATTGGGGCATCCATTCCCTCCGCGCTGTCGAGAATTTCCCGATAACCGGCGTGCCGATCGGCCATTTTCCGGATCTGGTCCGCGCGCTGGCCATGGTCAAACAGGCAGCGGCGCGGGCCAACCGGACGCTGGGTGCGCTGCCGCCCGAGAAGGCCGCGATGATCGAGCGCGCCTGCGAGGTGCTCAAGACCGGGACCGAATATCACGGCCAATTCGTGGTCGATGCCGTGCAGGGCGGCGCCGGGACTTCCACCAATATGAACGCCAATGAGGTTGTCGCGAACCTCGCTTTGACATTGGCGGGCCATGCGCGCGGGCGTTACGACCTGCTGCACCCCAATGACGACGTCAACATGGCGCAGTCGACCAACGACGCCTATCCGACCGCGCTGCGGGTCGCGACGCTGGAGGGGGTGAAGCCTTTGCAGCGGGCGCTACGCGACCTGTCGCTGGAGCTGAAGAAGAAGGGCGCGGAATTCGCCGATGTCCTGAAGATGGGCCGCACCCAGTTGCAGGATGCGGTGCCGATGACGCTGGGCCAGGAATTCGACGCCTTCCATGTGACGGTGAAGGAAGACGTGCAGCGCCTGGGCGAGGTGGCGGCCTTGTTCCATGAGGTCAATCTGGGCGCGACCGCCATCGGCACGGGCATCAATGCCGATCCGCGCTATGCGCCTTTGGTGGTGGAGGAATTGGCGGCGATCAGCGGCCATCCGTTGTCGCTCGCGCCCAATCTGATCGAAGCGACGTCGGATATGGGCGCCTTCGTCCTGTTCTCGGGCCTGCTGAAGCGCATCGCCGTGAAACTCTCCAAGATCTGCAATGACCTGCGGCTGCTCTCCAGCGGTCCGCGCACGGGTTTTGGGGAGATCAACCTGCCGGCGCGGCAGGCGGGGTCTTCCATCATGCCGGGCAAGGTCAATCCGGTGATCCCGGAAGTGGTCAGCCAGGTCGCCTATCTCGTCATCGGGCATGACCTGACGGTGACGATGTGCGCCGAGGGCGGTCAATTGCAGCTGAATGCCTTCGAACCGACCATCGCCTATAGCATCATGACATCGCTGCGCATGCTGACGGCCGCGATCGACAGCCTGACCCTGCGCTGCATTGCCGGCATTACCGCCAATCGGGAGCATTGCCTGGATCTGGTCAATCACAGTATCGGCCTGGTGACGGCCCTGGCGCCGACGCTGGGTTACGAGGTGACGTCGCGCATCGCCAAGCGCGCCCTGGCCGAGGGGCGGGGCGTGCGCGAGATTGTGCTGGAGGAAGGCTTGCTGGAGGAACCCGTGCTGGATGAGCTGCTGCGGATTGAGGCGATGACCCGGCCGTCCCGCCATATAACGCCGCGCGTCATCGCTGCCGCCAAAGGATGAGCGCTGCCGATTCTGCGCGCCTGGAACAAGGACCGCGTCTTCTGCCTTGGCTGATCGGGGCTGCGCTGGTTCTGGTGACGCTTCTGTCCCGCGCGCCCGCTTTCGTCATGAGCGTGGTGGATTGGGACGAGAGCCTGTATTTCATCATGGCCCAGCAATGGCGGGCGGGGCATCTGCCCTATACCGCCGTCTGGGACAATAAGCCCATCGGCATCTATGCGATCTTCGCTGTCTTCCAACGCATCTTTGGCGGCGGCATCCTGTCCATGCGCCTGGCCGGGACGAGTGCGATCGTGGCCATGGCGTTGCTGACCTGGCGCATCGCGCGGCATTATTTGCGCGATCAACCTGCGGTCAGGGCGGAGCTTTTTGCCGGTATCGCCGGGCTGCTGGTGATCGGCACGACGATCCCGGACGATGGGATCGCGGCCAATACCGAAATCTTCATGGAGAGTTTTACCCTCCTCGGCATGCTATGGGCGCTGACGCCTGTGGGCCGCATCGGGGCAGGCCGGTCTATCGCCATCGGCTTGGCGCTCGGCCTTGCCTTCATGGTCAAGTACGTCGCTGTCTTCGATATGTTTGCGGTTTATGCCGCTATGCTGATCATGCCGGGACGATTGCGGCGCGGCGCGCTTGGTGTGTGGGATATGCTCCGCCTCGGCCTGCTGTTCAGCGTCGGTGCCTTAGCACCCTTCCTCGCGACCCTTGGCCTTTATGCCGTTCACGGTGAGCTTCCGGCGATGCTGTCCGCCAGTATCCTGTCCAATATGCGGCGGGTCGCGGTGCCGGTCTCAGGCCATCTCGCGACCCGCGCCTTCCACGCGCAGATGCTGATCTTCCCGGCGCTTTATCTTTCGTTGCTCTGGCTGTTGGGCGAAATGCGGCATCTGTCGCATCGTGCGCTGCCGCGCGGGCCGTTGATCCTCGGCCTATGGTTCGTCACCAGCCTTCTGGGTGTCGCCTCCGGCGGGCTTTATTTCAGCCATTACTTCCTGCAGCTTCTGCCGGTGCTGTGCATCACGACGGCGCTGATGCTGGCAGCACTTTTTCGGAGTCCGTCGCGCGCGCTGCGATGGGCGGTGGCGGTGCTTTTCCTCCTCAGCCTCATCCCCATGCTATCGCGCAGTGCCGCCGATATGCGGCGTATGGTGGAAGACATGGGACGGCCGCCGGTCGCGGGCTTCGGCCTGCTGCGCGATACGCCGGCCGAGGTCGCGGCCGACCTCAACCCTGCGCTGGCGGCCATGCCGGGGTCTGAAGCCTATGTCTTCGACGGCGAGCCCATCCTCTACGCGCTGTTGCGCGAGCCATTGCCGACGAAATTCGTCTTTCCGTCCTTTCTGTTGTCGAAGCTGCTGGCCCATACGGTCGGCATCGATCCGTTGGCGGAGCTGAACCATATTCTGGCGCAGAAGCCGCTGTTCATCATCCGCCGCACCAACCCGGACGATCAGAATTCTTCCGCGCGCAATCTCGACGTCTATGCGGCGATGAATGCTGCGCTTGGGGCGGATTACACGGTGTGGAAACGCTATGACACGATGGTGGTGTATCGGCGCAAGCCCTGATCGACGGAGGAAATAAATTGGCAAATGTACTGATTTTTAGTACAAATGCCTTAGAGGAGAACCGCCGATGGCCAGAACTACATCTGTCAGCCTGGGTGATCACTTCACCAGTTTCGTGGAACGTCAGGTGACTGAAGGGCGTTACGGAAGCGCGACTGATGTCATGCGCGCAGGTCTAAGACTTCTCGAAGACCATGAAACGAAATTGGCGGCTTTGCGTGCAGCCTTGACCGAGGGGGAGGAAAGCGGACAAGCGACGGAATTCGACGTTGAAGCATTCATTGCGCGGAAGCAGGATCGTCGATCCTCGACCGCATGACAGGCCGTCTGAGACTTTCTCCAAAGGCTCAGAGCGATATCGAAGACATCTGGAATCACACCTCCGACCGCTGGGGACTTACCCAAGCTGAAATCTACTTGCGCCGACTTGGTGAGCGCATGGAATTGCTTAGCGAGCATCCTCATATGGGACATCCATGCCCGGACATTCGTGTTGGGTATTATCGTTTCTCCTATGAGGCGCACATTCTATTTTATCGCTTCGTTGGCGCCGGCATCGAGGTTGTCCGCATTCTCCATAAAGCCATGGACGTTAGCCGTCACCTAGACTGAGCACCGCAAAAGCCGTCGCCAGTTCCTGCAACCGGTCCAGCCCATCGGCTGAGCCGAGGACAGCGGCGGTTTCCTGTTTCGACAATTGATCGATCGCCTTTTGCAGCGTGTCGGCCTCGGCGATTTTGGTGAGGCCGACCAGCAGCGGCACGTCGATCGGGTCCTGTCCCGGCCGGCGGGCCGGCGGCAGCATGGCGCGATGGGCAGCGAGCAGCGCCGCATCCCCCAATAGATGCCGGATGGCGCCCTGCATGGATGCGCCGGGAACAGACGGCGCCTCAGCCGCGCGCAGGCCGGCAGCGCTCCGCAATATGGCATTGGGCTGCCGTTCCTCGGGGATGCTCAGAAGGCCCATGCGCTGGAGGGCCAAACCCACGCCGCTGGAGGCCGTCAGCATGACCAGCGGCACGGCCAGCACGAGGCCGACCAGAACCGGCGTCATCCAGAGGAACAAAGCCGGGGAAACCGCATAGGCGATGACGGCGAGCCCGATGCCGAAGGCCATGAAGCGCCAATATTGCCGCCAGACCAGGCGCAGCGGTGCGGCATCGCTGTCCCGCCGCTGGGCGTTCCAGCCGCTGTCGCGCCCGGCCAGGATCTGCATCACGCCTTCCGTCTGGATCAGCATGGCGACAGGGGCGACCAACCCGCCGATGAGCGTTTCGAGCAGCAGGCTGAGAAGCGCGCGGAGAGCGCCGCCCGAGCCACGGCGCATCGGCCCGTTCACCAGCAGCAGGATATAGGCAAAGAGCTTTGGTGCCAGCAGCACGGCCATGGTGCCGATGAAGACCCATTTCGCGAGCACCGGATCGACCTGCGGCCAGCGCGGAAACAGCGACTTGGTGGCGCCGAAATATTGCGGCTGCACGAAGCGGGATTGCAGCGAGACCAGCACGCCGACGAGCAGGAAGCAGAGCCAGAGCGGCGAGGTGATATAGCTGCCGATGCCCATCAGCAGATGCAGCCGGCTGACCCAATGCAGGCCGCGCGTCGGCAGCACGCCCGCATGTTGCAGATTGCCCTGCGCCCATCGGCGGTCGCGGATGGCGACATCGGTCAGCGACGGCGGGCTTTCCTCGTAACTGCCGCCCAAGGCCGGGACCATATGGATGGCCCAGCCGCCGCGCCGCATCAGCGCGGCCTCGACAAAGTCATGGCTCAGAATAGCCCCGCCGAAGGGTTTGCGTCCCTTGAGGTGCGGCAATCCGGCCTGCTCCGCGAAAGCCTGGGTGCGGATGACGGCGTTATGGCCCCAGTAATTGCCTTCCGACCCATGCCACCAGGCGATGCCCTGGGCGATGACCGGACCGTAAACGCGCCCGGCGAATTGCTGCATGCGGGCAAAGAGCGATGTGCCGCCCGCGATGACCGGCAGCGTCTGGATGAGGCCGACACCGGGATGGGCTTCCATGGCGGCGGCCATGCGCAAGACGGTCTCACCCTCCATCAGGCTATCGGCGTCGAGCGTCAGCATCTGCGGATAGGCGCCACCGAAGCGCCGCACCCATTCCGCGATATTGCCGGCCTTGCGATCGGTATTCCTGGCCCGCCGCCGGTAGAACAGGCGCGGGGCGGCAGGCCCGATCTCCGCCCGAAAGGCGAGGAAGGCGGCTTCCTCCGCGATCCAGACATCGGGGTCCGTGGTGTCGCTGAGGATGAAGATGTCGAAATGCTCGCTTTGGCCGGTGGCCGTGAGCGAGCCGTGGATCGCCTTCAGCCCGGCCATGACCCGCGCCGGTTCCTCGTTATAGGTCGGCATCAGCAGCGCCGTGCGGTCGCGGAGTGCGGGTAGCGGCCCGGTTTTAGCGATGCCGAGCCCGAGACCGCCGCCCGCGAGGCTCGCGCAAAATCCGCCGACCGCGCTCATGAAGGAGAGCGCGATCCAGGCGAACAGCACGACGAATAGAACGAGGATGAGGATACCGAGGACGCTTGGCCCATTGCCGTTGAAGACCCTGTACATCTCGGCGCCACCGCCGGCGGTCATGATGACGGCGCCGCCGATGACGAAGAGGCGACGGAGAAAGAGCCCGCGCGGCGCTGTGGTCGGGCGGCCGCTATGAGGCGGCGCCTGATGCAGGGACTGCACCGGCATCGCCAGCGGCGCTTCCGCGGGCAGGAAGCGGGGCTGGGTCATCGTCACGGTGTCCAGCGATAGAGCCAGGTTTCGGAGAGCGGCGTTTGATCGTTCATCAGGATGCAGCTGAGTTCGGCCAGCTTGGCGTCACCGGCATTGAGCGTGAACATGATGCGATAGCCGCCCGTTGCCAGGTTGGGCTCGACCACCACAGCGTCGATCTTGCCGGCGCTGGTCGAAACCTGCGCATGCGGCTTCGCGTCCGGGGCCAAGGTTTTTACCGCGTCGCCGACAATATCGAGAACGATTTCCAGCCCCTGGTGATCGTCGGAATTGCCGATGCGCGTATCGACGATGCGGCCGAGTTTCGTCGGTTGCGGATTATCCCAGCCCCAATGCATGCGGTAGGTGAAGCTGTATTCGCCCTTGGCCGACAGCTTGTCCTTGGGCCGCCAGAAGCTGACGATATTGTCGTTGACCTCATTCGGGCTGGGGATTTCGACCAAATCAACGGCACCTTGGCCCCAATCGCCGATCGGCTCGATCCACAGGCTGGGCCGCTTCTCATACTGCAACGCGACGTCCTGGTAATCGAAGAAGCTGCGCTTGCGCTGCATCAGGCCGAAACCATGCGGATTGGCATCCGAAAAGGCGCTGAATTGCAGGGCTGTCGGGTCATTCAAGGGCCGCCAGATCTGCGTGCCCGAACCGGTCCACATAGACAGCCCCTCGGAATCATGGGCCGCCGGCCGCCAGTCATTCACTTTGTTACGATTATTGGCATCGAAATAGAACATGCCGGTGAGCGTCGCGATGCCGGGCTCGGTGATATCCACACGGGGAAAAATACTGCTTTCGACATCGAAAACGGTTTCCGCACCTGGCGTGATGGTGAATTTGAACGCGCCCGTGACGCTTTGGCTGTCGAGCAGGGCATGGACGACGAGGGAGTTTTGACCCGCCGTCGGCTTTTCCAGCCAGAAGGCGCTGAAACGGGCGAATTCCTCGCCCTTCGGGTCGCCGGTGCCGATGGCCAGCCCGCGCGCGGACAGGCCGTAGACCTGACCCTTGGCGACGGCGCGGAAGTAGCTGGCGCCCAGAAAGACGCAGAATTCGTCGAAGACATTGGGCGTATTGATGGGGGTGAGGATGCGCAGGCCGGAATAGCCCAGCATATCCGGCACCTTCAGCTTGGGATTGTCATAGGTGAAGATATCCGGGCTGTAGGGGACGGGCGCGGCCTTGCCGTCCACCACCTCGAACATGTCGACCTTGGCGGGGTACAGAAAGCCGCGCGGAAAGAACTGGACCTGGAAGGGTAGATTGTCGGCCTTCCACAGCGCCTGATCCGGCCGATAGGTGACGGCGCGGAAATCATCGTAATTCATATGCGCGATGGCGCTGGGCAATGAGGTATTCGGCGCCTGATAGGGTTCGGTCGCCATCTTCTGCGCCAGCTGCCGGACGGAGGAACCGTCGAAAGGACCGGGCGCGGGCGCCGTATGTGGCGCAGACGCGGCGCGCCCCGGCTTGACGCCCAGGGCAGACAGCAGGGCGACACCGGTGACGCCCAGGCCAACCCGACCCAAATCCCGACGCAGCAATTCTCGACCCAGCACTGGCAATCCTTTCGCGGTCAGACCATCCGCCTGGACGTGGTATCGCAATGCAGCATGGCAAGCGTAAGGCTGGGCGATGCAGGGTTTGTGGCGAAATCAGGCCAGCGCTTCGCTGGGTATAAAAGCTGACGGGTCCGCCAATTCCTCTATGATGGGGCAACCCGGCCGGTCGCTTGTTTCGCAGGCATGGGCGAGGGAGCGGAGTGCCGCGCTCATCTCCGCGATCTCGCGGGCTTTGGCCTCCAGCGCGGCGGCGTGGGACAAGGCCAGCCTCTGCACTTCGGGCTTGGACCGGCTTTCATCCCGCCACAGCGCCAGCAGGTCTCGCATCTGTTGCACGGAAAAACCCAGGTTGCGGGCGCGTTTGAGGAAGCGCAGCGTCTGCACGTCCATCTCCCCATAGCGCCGATAGCCGGCAGCCGAACGGCCGGCCGGGGCGATGAGGGTCACTTTCTCATAATAGCGGATCATCTTGGCCGACACGCCCGATGCCGCTGCCGCTTCACCGATATTCATCATCCCCGTCAGGATAGGATTGCGGCCGATACCGGTCAACGCGCTGGGCCCTGGCCTGCCCAGACTGGTCGGTAGCCAGAGCGACGTTGTTAGGGCAAAGTCACGTTCTTGTGACGACCGGGCGGATTTCCATGACAGACTGGTTTCAGCTTAACGCGCAATTGCGGGCCTTGGCCGAGCGGCAGATCTTTTTCGTCGGCGGTGCGCCGCGATCCGGCACGACCTGGCTACAGCAGATCATCGACCAGCATCCGCAGGCCTCCTGTCGCGGCGAGGGGCTGTTCGCCAAGGATTTTTTTCCGCTTTTCGACGACAGCATGGCGAAGCGGCGCCAATCCCTGGAGAACAAGAACAGGGAAGTTTTCAGCCACACCAAGGGCTATCCCTTGCCGGGCGCGGGCGACAGCCGCTTTCTGGCAGCGACCGCGATGCTGCTCGCCCTGCATCAGCAGGCGGAGGGCAAGGATTGCCTCGCCTATGGCGAGAAGACACCCGAAAACGTCTTCGCCTTTCCCGAGCTCAAGCAGCTTTTCCCGCGGGCGAAGTTGATTGCGATCATCCGCGACCCGCGCGATCTGTTGACCTCCGCCTGGCATTTCTTTCAGAAGAAGAAAAAGTCGGATGATGAAGCAAAATTCGATTTCATTCGGATGGCTTTGCCATCGATCAATCATGGGATGAAGGTGACGCTTCACCTTGGCCAGACCGACCCGGCATCCTGCCGGATCGTGACTTATGAGCGGTTGCACCAGGATCCGGTGCCACCGATGGCGGCGATTTTTCGCTTTCTCGGATTGGACGCGACGGATGAAATCGTTGCAGCCTGTCTGGAGGCAACGCGTTTCGACAAGATGACCGGCGGCAGGCAGGCGGGTGACAGCGCCGACGGTTCCTTTCTCAGGAAAGGCGTCGTCGGCGATTGGCGGTCGACCCTTAGCCCCGCGATGAATGCGCTGATCCTGCAGGAACTGGGCTGGGCTTTTCCGCATTTCGGATGGGTGGCCTAGAGTCCGTCAGGTTTAGGTGGAAACGCCAAAAAATCTGTCGTGCGCGGGCCTGGCCGGCCGCACCCCGACCCGCGCATCTACCCGACGCAGCAAGCAATCGGCCGGCTGGGCGCCGCGGCGGGTAGGTCCGGGGCGCGTAGCCCGCGCAACAAGTGCGCGGATGACAAATTATCTATTAAAATCAGACAAACTCTAGAGCCTGTCCGGAAATGCTACTACGGCGGCGAGAAGCGCATTATCGAACAGGCTCTTTGAGAATTACCGCTGCCCCGACAAGCACCTGGATGATTGCTCAAGAAAAAGACCCAGGACGCGCGCGCATCCTGGGTCTTCAGCATTGTTGACGGCCGCTTGAGGGGGCCGGACGAGGAATTAGACGGCCGCGGAAACTCCGGCGGCGATCATCCAGGTCATAACACCCTGCGGCATCACACAATGAGACACTGGATCACCTCCTTTCAGTTGGTTTCGACTAAAAGCAATTTGTCACCGGCTTTCGCGTCGATGCAACATAAATCGTGTGGTCAAAAATCCATCGTCAAAGCGGCAAGGAAATTATTGCCGCTGATCGCACTGTCCATGGTGTAGGCAAGACCTTGCTCGGTCAGGCTGGCGATCAGTTTGACGCGATCCCGTTCCATCAGGCGGTAGTGCAGCGTGACATCGACATCATATTGCCCTGCACGGCTGGTCGGCGGCGGCGCCAGCGCCGGGTCCTGTACCAGAACCACGGGAATGCCGGCGGTATCCGTGGGACAGCCGACCAGGCCGTGTTCCAGGGTCATCGGCGGGCCGGACATGACGGCCGGGTTCACGCTGACACCCGCGCGGATGCAAAGCGCCGGATCGGTCACGTCCTGCGGATGTGCGAGGGAGACCGCGACCATCACCGGCTGCGCGTCAGGCTTGGCTATGAAGGGAATGCCGGCCTCGGCCGACAGGGCGGCCAGCATGGCCAGGGCCTTGCTGTTATCTGCCGACGTCACTTTGAAGACCTTGACGGCATCAATGGTGACTTGGGCCGGCGATCCATAGCCGAGGGTCTGCGCGACGGCGCCGACACTCGGTAAGATCACCAGGGCGCCTAGGATCGCTATTTGCCGGAAGGCTCGTCCAAATCGGGGCCAGAACATGGCAGCTCCAACACAATTTTGCCTCAATTGCGCCCTGGTGCCTTATTCTAACCATGAATTGCAATTCCAAAGTTGCGGAATTGATGATCTACTTGCGAAGGCTTCCTCAAGCCTTTGAAACTGCTAAGTTAATGTTTATAAACTTTTGTTGCGGTGCAGTATGACAGATGAGAGCAAGGCCCTGGCGGAGCGGTTACTGGCCGCAAGGGCAAAAAGCGAAGCCATAGACCTAAGTCCGGCGGAGAGGCCGATGACCGAGGCGGAAGGCTATGCCGTTCAGGTCGAGGTGACCTCCGTCCTGGGTGAGATCGGCGGTTGGAAGGTCGGCGCGCCCGGCCCGGATGCGCCGCCCTCCTGCGCGCCGCTGCCAGCGGCGGGCATTCTGCCGTCCGGCACGGCGCTGGACGCGCGCTTTTCGGATCGCCTGGTCGAGGCCGAAATCGCTTTCATGCTGGCCGCCGACCTGCCGCCGCGTGACGCGCCCTATTCCCGTGCCGAGGTGATCGCGGCGATCGGCAGCTGCCACTCCGTCATCGAAATCGTGCAATGGCGCATCCGCGATTACGCGACGGCCACAAACCCGGTGAAGCTCGCCGACAGCACCGGCAATGGCGCGCTGATCGTGGGTGACGCGATCGAAGGCTGGCAGGCTATCGATTTTCCCAATCTCACCGTGACGCAGGATGTCGAGGGCGAGGCGCCGAAGCTGGGTAAGGGCAATCCGGGCGGCGATATGATCCGCCTGATTGCTTGGCTGGCCGATGTCGGGACGGTCTGGGCCGGTGGTCTGAAGGCCGGGCAGATCGTCACCTGCGGGTCCTGGACCGGTTGCCTGCCCGCGCCGGCCGGTGCCGGCGTGAGCGTGACATTTGCGGGGCAGACGCCGGTCAGGACAAGCTTCGCTTGAGATAGGCTTCACGGCGGCTGCTATCATCCCCATCTTCCAGCGGTACGTCAGACACGGAGAGAAAAAATGGCAGCGGCCAATGCCCGCGACGCGGGTGATTTCACGATCGGCGGCGATCTGACCGTCACCCGCCTCGGTTTCGGAGCTATGCGCATCACCGGCCGCGGCATCTGGGATCAGCCGGCCGATATCCCCGAGGCGAAACGCACGCTGGCGATGCTCAGCGACCTCGGCATCGATTTCATCGATACCGCCGATAGCTACGGCCCTTACGTCAGCGAGGATCTGATCGCCGAGGTGCTGGCGCCGTATAAGGGCATGACCATCGCCACCAAGGGTGGGTTGACCCGGCATGGTCCCGATATCTGGATGCCGGTCGGGCGGCCGGAATACCTGCGCCAATGCGTGTTGATGAGCCTGCGCCGCCTGAAGCTGGAGCGGATCGATCTGTGGCAGTTGCATCGGGTCGATCCGAAAGTACCGGCGGAGGAGCAGTTCGGCGTTATCGAGGCCATGCAGAAGGAGGGGCTGATCCGTCATGTCGGCCTGAGCGAGGTTTCGGTCGAGCAGATCGAGGCCGCGCAGAAGCATTTCCCGGTCGTCACCGTGCAAAATCAGTACAACCTCGTGAACCGCAAAAGCGAGGCTGTGCTGGATTACTGCGAGGCCAAGGGTATCGGCTTCATTCCCTGGGCGCCGCTGGCCTCCGGCAGCCTTGCCAAGCCAGGCTCGGTTCTCACCAAAATCGCGGAAAAACTCGGCACGGGTCCAAGCCAGGTGGCGCTGGCCTGGGTGCTGAAACGCTCACCGGTGATGCTGCCGATCCCGGGCACCGGCAGCACGGCGCATCTGGCCGAGAATGTGGCCGGCGCTTCGATCCATCTCAGCGACGAGGATTTCGCCGCGCTGGACGCGCAGGGCAAGGCGGAAGCCTGACAGCGGTGCCGGGACAAGGCGTGAATGATCGAAAATTTTTTGGTTCTTTTTTATAAAAAAGAACCACCTGCCTTCGGCGGATCCGCATGAGCGAGACAATACAACAAAGCCAGGCGTCCCTCGTCCAGGCCGCGGTTCCGCCGCGCTGCTGCAAATGGCCTTTGCCCGTCCGATAGGTTTATTGCGTGGATCGACCCGTTGGTGCAGGTTGCCATCATAAAAACGGCCGTTAAGAGCCTGTCATGATGAAACGCCTGCTTGCCCTTTGTGTCATCGGCCTGATGTTGCCGGCGGTTTCGGCCTGCGCGGATGAGCGGCCTGTCACTGAAACGCCCGTCACGGCGGATGGCATGGTCGGCAATTTCTTCCGCCCGACTGAAAGCGAGACGCCGATGCCGGCCGTCCTCGTGCTCGGCGGGTCCGAAGGCGGGCTGAACCCAGCCGTGACGCAGGAAGCCAGGTTGATCGCGCAGCACGGCATGGCGTCGCTGCAACTGGCCTATTTCGGCACCGGCCGTCTGCCGGAGACGCTGCAGCTGATTCCGGTCGAATATTTCATGCAGGCGATCCGATGGTTGCAGGCGCAGCCGGGTATCGATCCGACACGGATCGCGATCCTCGGCACCTCGGTCGGCGGGGAGGCAGCGCTGCTGATCGCGTCGCATGACCCGGCGGTTCGTGCCGTGGTGGCGGCCGTGCCGTCCGGCATCGTCTGGCAGGGCCTCGGCACCTGGGGCATGGTCAAGCCGGAATCCAGTTTTTCATGGCAAGGTCGCGCGTTGCCGGATTTGCCTTATCAGCGTGGCGAAACCGGCGACACCTTCGATCGCTATGCGATGGGGCTGAACAGCCTGCCAAGACACCGCGACGCCATCATGAAACTATCGCGTATCAACGGCCCGATCATGATGATTTGCGGCGGGCGGGATGTCGTCTGGCCGTCCTGCCCGATGGTTGCCATGGCGGCCGCGCAGTTGAAGGCCGCGCAATTCCCCCATCCGGTCGCGGTGTTTGCCTTTCCGAAAGCAGGACATGCGGTCTTCGGGCCGCCGGTCATGCCGGCCTCCCCCCATAATCCTGATTTCGCGGATCTTGGCAGCCTGGGCGGCGCCGCTATTGCCAATAATGCGGCGCGTGCCGTCGCCTGGCCTGCCTCTCTCGCCTTTCTGGACAGGTCCCTCGGCGATGAGCCAGCGGAGACCGATGCGCCTTTGGCGCGGGTTGCCCATATCCTGCCGCCTTAGACGCCAGGTTTGCGCCTTGCGGCGCTTGATCTATACAGGGATGAGACAAGCTCTTGTCTCAATAAAACAAAATGACAGCGCGGATCGCGGCAATCGACCGATCGGCCGTTCAGGGAGAGAGATCGGATGAGCGAAATCGCAGTGCCGGGACGGTTCGACGATCAGGTGGGTGTGGTGACGGGCGGGGCTGCCGGCATCGGTCTGGCTATCGCCGCGCGTATCAAGCGCGAGGGCGGGCGGGTCAGCCTGTGGGATCGTGACGCGGCGCGGCTTGAGGCGGCGGCCGCCGAGATCGGCGCCGATCATGTCGTCGCCCTCGATATCGCGAACCCCGAAGCGGTCGCGCAGGCGGCCCAGTCGACCGCCGCTGCCTTGGGGCGGATCGATATGCTGGTCTGCAGCGCCGGGATCACCGGACCCAATACGCCCCTGGCCGACTATCCGGTGGATGAGTGGAAACGCGTCATCGACGTCAACCTCAATGGCCTGTTCTACTGCAACAAGGCCGTGATCCCTTTCATGCAGGCCGGTGGTTACGGGCGTATCGTCAACATCGCCTCCATCGCCGGCAAGGAAGGCAACCCGAATGCCTCCGCCTATAGCGCGTCGAAGGCGGCTGTCATCGGCTTGACGAAATCGCTCGGCAAGGAGTTGGCGAAGACCGAAATTCGGGTCAATTGCGTCACCCCGGCCGCGATCCGCACCGCGATTTTCGATCAGATGTTGCAGACCCATATCGACTTCATGCTGTCCAAGATACCGCTGGGCCGTTTTGGCGAGATCGAGGAGGCCGTCTCGCTGATCTGCTGGCTGGCGAGCCGCGAGGCGTCCTTCAGCACCGGCGCTGTCTTCGATGTTTCCGGCGGACGGGCAACCTATTGACGATGACGTCGCATGCCTAAGACGCCCGCCCGTATGGCCGCCAAATCGGTGCCGCCGAGCACGATCACCCTGAAACATGTGGCGGAACGCGCCGGCGTTTCGCCCATCACCGTCTCTCGTGTCATCAACACGCCCGATGCGGTGTCCGAGACGTTGCGGGACAAGGTGACGGAGGCGATCGACGCGCTGGGCTATGTGCCCAATCGCGTTGCCGGGGCCTTGGCCTCGGCCAAAAGCCGTGTCGTGCCGATCATTGTCCCATCGCTCTCCAATATCGTCTTTCTGGAGGTCATCCAGGGCGCGCAGGATGTGCTGAACGCCGCCGGCTATCAGCTGCTGCTGGGCGATACGCAATTCGACCTGGAGCGGGAACAGGCGCTGGCGAATACGCTGCTGGGCTGGTCCCCGGCCGGGATGATCATTGCCGGCCTGCGCCATACCGATCGGACGCGCGCCATGCTGAAAACCTGGCACCGGCCGGTGGTGGAGGTGATGGAATACGGCACGAAGCCGATCGACATGAATGTCGGCCTGTCGCACTACAAGGCCGGCGACAGCATGGGGGAGCATCTTGTCGCCCGCGGCTATCGCAACATCGCCTTCATCGGTTGCCGGATGAAGGTCGACTACCGCGCCATGCAGCGCTTCAAGGGGCTGGAACGCTGCCTGAAGCGACATGATCTGCCCTGCCGGCCGCCTTTCAGCCATGATGAGATGTCGAGCGCTGAATTGGGCGGGGACGCGCTGATGCGCGCGCTGGATCTGGACAAGTCTCTGGACGCGATCTTTTTCGCCAATGACGATCTGGCCATCGGCGCCATTCTGCGCGCGCAGCGTGAAGGCATTGCCGTACCGAAGCGGATCGCGATCGCGGGGTTCAATGGTCTCAACCTTGGCGCGCTGATGCAGCCGGCGCTGACGACCATCGTCTCCCCCCGCCAGCGGATCGGCCAGATTGCCGCGACCAAGCTGCTCGCCCGCATTCTTGGCCAGCAGAGCGGCGCGGCGACGGTCGATGTCGGTTTTTCACTCCGTGCGGGCGGGAGTACCTGACGGGATTTGGGGCGTGGTAACGCCGATCATATCGCCTTCGCGCACCAGAGCAGCGAGCGCGCTTTCCGACCAGCCGCGGGTGCCGGACGGGCGCATGGGCAGCACCATCCAGCGATAGTCCGCCGTGCTATCGACGACGCGGAGCGACACATCATCGCCCAGAACCGTGCCCCATTCGGCGAGCAAGCCACGGGGGTCGCGCACGGCGCGGCTGCGATAGCTGTTTGATTTGAACCAGAAGGGCGGATAGCCGAGCACGGCGCGCGGATAGCAACTGCACAGCGTGCAGACGACGAGGTGATGCTGCTTCGGCGTATTCTCCAACACGCCGAGCGGCGGCATGCCGCGCATGGGGATGCCCAGGCTTTCGGCCGCACGGGCGCCGTCCGTCAGCATGAGGGTACGAAATTCCGGATCGATCCAGGCTTTGGCGACCATCGCCGCACCGCGCGCCGGCGTCGCGGTATCGGTGATCCTGATCCGCTCGGCGATTTCGGCCGGCGTCGTGATGCCCTTGGCGGTCAGCAGGGCGCGCAGCGCCGACAGCAGCCGGTCATGATCGACGAGCGTGGTCTCCATCACACCGGCTCCAGCCAGGATTCGTAAAGTTCCACCAGAATCTCCGCCTGCGGCTTGCGGTCGCCCCACAGAGATGAGGCATCAAAACTGACATGATAGAGGGCGAGATGTTTTGCGTGGCGGCCGAAGGCGAGATCCTCGGGATTGGGGAAATCACCCAGATGACGCAGCACGGTACCGGTGGCCCCGCGCAGATAATGCGGTGTGCGGATATGGCAGGGGCCGCGCGTCTCCGGCCAGTCATTGCGCACAAGCACGCGCTGCCCCGCCTTCATCATGCGGTATCCTTCATCGCCTGGGCCAGTTCGGCCTGCGTGAAGACGCCCTTCTGCAGCAAGGTCGCGGTGATCGACAGCAGCCAGCGTTGATAATAGCCGAGGCGGAGGTAATCGGCCTCCGGCAGGGCTTCGATGCCGCGCCGCAACTCATCGACAGACATGACGGATTTCGCGCCGAGAAGCTGGCGGACGGCATCGACCTCACGGTCGAAATCCGTCAGCTCATGCGGTTCGGTATCGATCGCCTCGCACATATAGCGGGAGACCCCGCCCATGTCGTGAAGCGCGCGGGGTACGTCCTTGTCAGTTTTGTCTGCCAATTCGCTCATCGCGCCAAATTCATCTTGTCAGACCCCTGGCGGCTACCGGCCAGACCCCTTCTACCAGACCGCCCCTGCTGACCACCACATCATTGTGCAGATTTGTTACAACACAGACATGATTGGGCAGGATCTGCAGGCGGTCGCCGATCTTGGGCTTGTCTTCGCATTGGCTGAGGTCGACCATGCCGTGTTCCTCGGTCAAGCGCTCGATGATCGCATCCGGATAATCCAGGATCAATCCGAAACCGGGGATCTTGCCGCCGGGCATGGGGTCGCTGGAGAGCGTTTTGGAACCGCAATCGATGACGGCGCGATTCTCCTCAGGCCTGCTGATGACGGTGGCGAAAACGTGGAGCGCGCAATCATCCAATGTCGCCGCGCCGGCCTCGACCATCATGCGGTCGTTATAGATATAGGTGCCGACCCGCATTTCGGTCAGGCCCGCGACTTCATGTGTATGATCCCAGCCCGGTGTGCCGCCGCCGGAGACGATGGGCAGGTCGACGCCCGCATCCTTGACCGCCTGGATGAAGGAGGCGGTCGCCGGCGTGCTGCGATAGGTCATCAACCCGTCGAAGCGCAGGCCCGGTGTTTCCTTCACCTGCGCGATAAGGGTCAAGGCTTCGGCGACCGAGACGACGCCGGTGCGCTTCTGACCGCTGTCGAATTCCACCAGCACGCCGATCGGCGCCTTTGCATCGCGGGCGGCCTGGGCCAGCGTGGCGAGTGCGACGGGATTGTCGATGGCGACGCGCATCGTCGCAAGCGCCGTCAATGCGACCAGGCGCCGCGCCTTTGCCGCGCCGACCAGCGGATAGGAGATAAGGATGTCATCCAGCCCTGCCGCCGCCATGACCTCAGCCTCACCCAGTTTCTGGCAGGTGATGCCGACGGCGCCAAGTTCCACAGCGCGCTTGGCGAAGGCCGGCAGCTTATGGGTCTTGATATGCGGGCGCAGCGCGATGCCATGGGCATTGGCGTAATTCTGCATCCGCACCAGATTCCGCTCGACGATATCGAGGTCGATGACGGGAACCGGCGTGTCGAGCGATGCCAGATCACTCATGCGACTGCACCGCGATGCAATCGACCTCGACCTGAATGCCGTTGAGCTGACAGCCGACCGTGGTGCGGGCCGGGGGCGCGGCCGGGAAGAATTCGGTGTAGATCGTGTTCCACTCACTGAAGCGGGTGACGTCGCTGAGATAGCAATTGATCTTCACGACATCGTCCAGGCTGCTGCCCGCGCCCGTCAGGATGGTCTGCAGATTGGTCAGCGTCTGCCGCACTTGACCGGCGAAATCATCCGGCATCACGCCCGTCTTGGGATCGACCGGGCCTTGGCCCGAGACGAAGACGAAGCCGTTGGCGACCACAGCATGGGAATAATGGCCGCCTGCTTTGGCGGCACCGTCGATCATCAGAGCCTGACGCATCTATCCGTTCCTATCCTCGTCCTAAAACCTTGCCGGGAAGCCGACCCGTGATCTGGCCTGCCGCGACCACCGCCTGACCCGCGACCCAGACATCGGAAATGCCGGAGGGCGCCTGCACCGGCTCCTCGAAACTCGCATGATCGGTGACGGCGTCCTCGAACAATACCATATCGGCGATCATGCCGGGACGCAGCAGACCGCGCTGCCCGAGACTGAACCGCTGTGCCGGGATCGCCGTCATGCGGCGCACCGCGTCTTCCAGCGTGAACCAACCGCGGTCGCGCCGCAACGGCCCGATGACGCGCGGAAAGGTGCCGAAGGCGCGGGGATGCGGCTTGGTGCCGGGGCGGGGCAGACCGTCCGAGCCCACCATATGCAGCCGGTGACAGCAGGCGGCCTGCAGATCATCCTCGCTCAGCTGAAACATGACGATGGCGGTCTGGCCGTCATCCTCCGCCACGAAACGGGCGAGAAGGTCGAAAGGGGCGATCCCGAGCTTGGCGGCGGCCGCATCCATCCGGCTGCCTTCGAGGCTTTTCAAAGCGGGGTTGCCGACGCCCGAGATCAGCACATTGCCCCAGCCGATCAGCGATATCTTGGACTGGATATGCACGTCGTCGCTGCCGGTCTCGACCCAGTGTTGCAGCGCGGCCCTTTGCGCCGGGTCCGCCAAACGGGCGAGCAGGGCCGGAAGGCCGCCTTCCTGGGCGGCGGGCGGCAGAAGCTGCAGCATGTAGCTGCTGCCGGCGGGATAGGGATACATGTCGAAGCTGATATCGACGCCCGCCGCCCGGGCCTGTTCCAGCCGCGCGAGTGCGGCCGGGATCTGCCCCCAGTTCGGCCGCCCGGCGGATTGCAGATGGGACAGCAGGCCGGGCACGCGGGCTTCCGTCAGCACCGCGATGAATTCCTCGATCGAGCCGAGCAGATGCGCCTCGTAACTCCGCACATGGGCGGCGAGGATGCCGCCTTCGTCCCGCACGGTTTCGGCCAGCGCGACCAGTTCCGCCGGCTCGGCGAAGGCGCTGGGCGGATAGACGAGGCCGAGGGACAGGCCGGCCGCCCCGGCGCGGATCTGCGGCGCCAGCAGCGCCTGCATGGCGCGGATTTCGGCGGGCGTTGCCGCGCGCTTCTCATAGCCCATCACCGCCAGGCGCAGGGCCGCATGGCCGACGAGGGAGACGAGGTTCAGCGCGATGCCGGGATCTTCCAGAGCCGCCTTGTAGCCTTCGAAATCGGCGAAGACTTCGTCCCGCGCGGTCTCCCCCAAAAGGCCGGAAAAATGGCCGCGAAGCAGGTCCGCCGCATGCGGCGGGGCGGGATAAAGCGAAAAACTGCAATTGCCGACGACGATGGAGGTGACGCCCTGGCGCGCCTTCTCCGGCCGCGTGCGTTCGCGCAGAAAAGCGAGGTCGTCATGGCAATGGGCGTCGATGAAGCCGGGCGCGAGGTAGCGGTCGATGCCGTCCAGCACGGTGGCGCCGTCAGTCGGCAGGCCAGGCCCGATGGCAGCGATCCGCCCGGCCGAGACACGCAGATCGGCGCGAAACCAGGGCGCGCCGGTGCCATCGATGATGCGCGCACTCCTAATCACAAGGTCCTGAGCCATAGCAAATCTCCTCAGGCATCGAGCCTATACGGACAGGCCGGCCTCGGCCATGGTGCGCCCGACGAGTGTAATAGACTTCAAGATTGGGAGCGGCGCATGGGCGTTGAACGCTGGGCCTTCATCACCGGTGCCGGGGGCGATATCGGCGGTGCCACGGCCGATCTTCTGGCCAAACGCGGCTGGGGCGTCATCTGTGCCGATATCGACGGGGCGCGGGCCGAGGCGCGGGCGGCTTCCATCACCGCTGCCGGTGGTGCGGCCCATGCCATGGCGCTCGACGTGACGGATGAGGCGGCGGTGAATGCGGCGGCGCAAAAGGCGCTCGCGATCGGCGATGTACGCGCGCTGATCAATAATGCGGGGCGCGCTTTCGGCGCCAATATGCGGCTGACGAATTACGCGACCTGGCGGCAGGATATCACCCTCAATCTCGATAGCGCTTATCTGTGCATTAGTGCGTTTCAGGATCATTTGCTCAGGCAAGGTGGATCGATCGTCAATATGGGCTCGGTCAACGGTCTCGGCATGTACGGCCATCCGGCCTATAGCGCTGCCAAGGCCGGCTTGATGCATCTGACGCGCGTGCTGGCGGTCGAATTCGGTGATCGTGGTGTCCGCGTGAATGCGGTGGCGCCTGGTACCGTCAGGACAAAGGCCTGGGACGACAGGCTGGCCGGCAATCCGCAGGTCTTCGATGAGCTGACAGCCTGGTACCCGCTGGGCAAGGTTGCCGTTCCCGCCGACGTCGCGGCGGCCGTCGCTTTTCTGGTGTCCGACGATGCCTCTCACATCACCGGCGTCATTCTGCCGGTCGACGGCGGCATCACCGCAGGCGTTACGAAACTGTATCAGTCGATCACGCAACAACATTGACGGCGGAGCCGGAGACGGCGCGCGTAAAAAATCGTTGCATGGCAGCTATACAAGCGTGGCGGAGCGCGCCTACACTCCGCCCCGGTTTCCGCCAGCCATCTGCAACACAAGGGTTTTTCATGCGCATCGCCTATCGTTCACTCGCAGTTGCCGGCATCGTCGCGGCTGCGGCCCTTGGCGTTTTCACGACGGCGGCGTCTGCCACCACGCTCAATCTTGTCGTTGCCGATTACGGCACCGGTCCCAAGGATACGAGCCAGATCTATTGGCAGAGGATTGCGGACGACTTCCATGCGGCCAATCCGTCGATCACGGTGAAGGTGCAGACCGTCAACTGGAATGATTTCGATACCAAGATCCAGACGATGGTGCAGAACCGCCAATATCCGGACATTACCGAGGGCGATTATTTCTCGAACTACGCGCAGGAAGGCCTGCTGTACAAGGTCAGCGACGTCTTCACCGATCCGTCGAACCTGATGCCGGTCTTCAAGGAACTGGGCAGCTATAGCGGCGTGCAATACGGCCTGCCCTTCACGACCAGCGCCCGCGCGCTGTTCTATAACAAGGCGATCTTTGCCGAGGCCGGCATCACCAACCCGCCCAAGACCTGGGAAGAGATCCAGACGGACGCGGCCAAGATCGAAGCCAAGGGCAAGATCGGTTTCGGCTTGCCGCTGGGCCCCGAGGAAGCGCAGGCCGAGACGCTGCTGTGGTTCCTGGGCAATGGCGGCGCCTATCAGTCGGCGGACGGCAAATGGGTGATCGACAGCGACCAGAATGTCCAGACGCTGCAATTCATGACCCAGCTGGTGAAAGCGGGCGATACCGAGCCCAATCCCGGCACCAAGAACCGCACCGACCTGTTCAATGAATTCGCCCAAGGCCAGATCGGCATGTTGAACGGCGAAGTGGCGCTGCTGCCGATGATCACTGCCGCCAATGTCCTCAAGCCCGGCGATCTCGGCACCGCCGCCATCGCCGGCCGCACCGGTCCGATCGACAAGACGCTGGGCGTCTGCGACTTCGTGGCGGCCTTCAAGACCGACGGCACCAAGAAGGAAGCGATCAAGAAGTTCCTCGATTTTGCCTTCCAGGACAAATACCAGCTCGATTTCGTGCATATGTATCTGGAACTGCCGGGCACGACCTCGGCCGCCGTCGCACTCGCCAAGACCGACGCGACGCTGGCGCCCTTCGTGAAGGCACTGCCGAACGCGGTGCAATACCCGAATGACCCGGTCTGGGCGCAGGTGAAGACGCAGATCCAGCAAATCATCGGCACGGCCATCGGCCCTGATCCTAAGCCCGTCCTGACGACGATCCAGCAGACCGCCCTCAAGGGAAGCTGAGGCATCAACAAGCCAAGGATCGTTTTGGCCTGGAGCTTTTCCTTTTTGCCTAGGCTCACGGATTCCGCGCTGGAGTCCGTCAGGTTTAGTTGGAAATGCCCCAAAATCTGTCCTGCGCGGACTTGTTCCGCGCATCTACCCCCGCGTGCAGGCAAGCGGCCGTCCAGGCGCCGCGGCGGGTAGGTCCGCGCAACGAGTGCGCGGATGACGAATTATCTATTAAAAGCTGACAGACACTAGATTATTGGTTTTGCGAGCATCTTCCCCCAGCCAGATTAACCCATCTGGCCGGGACTGCTCTAGGCCTTCGGACGGAGGCCCAGGTCAGGGCAAATGTAAAATCAAAACCGACCAAGCTATACAACCGCGCGGAGCCGCGCTTAGAGTTCGGCCCGCCAGAGAAAAACCAGGAGAAGGCCCCCAATGCGCGTCACCGGTCGTACCTTCCTTGCCGGCGGAATCTCCGCGGCACTCGCCCTGACCCTTGGCCTGTTTGCGGCCGCGCCGGCCCATGCGGATACGGTGCTGACCCTGGTCGCCGCCGATTACGGCACCGGCCCCAAGGATAGCAGCCAGATCTATTGGCAGAAGATCGCCGATGACTTCCACGCCGCCAATCCGTCGATCACGGTGAAGGTGCAGACCGTCAACTGGAATGATTTCGATACCAAGATCCAGACGATGGTGCAGAACCGCCAATATCCGGACATTACCGAGGGCGATTACTTCTCCAACTACGCGCAGGAAGGCCTGCTGTACAAGGTCAGCGACGTGATGACCGATCCGTCGAACCTGATGCCGGCCTTCACTAAGCTCGGTAGCTACGAAGGCGCGCAATACGGCATGCCCTTCACCACCAGCTCGCGCACCTTGTTCTATAACAAGAAGCTGTTCGCCGAGGCCGGCATCGCGGCGGCGCCCAAGACCTGGGACGAGCTGATGACGGATGCCGGCAAGATCACGGCCAAGGGCCATATCGGCTACGGCATGCCGCTGGGGCCAGAGGAAGCTCAGGCCGAGACCTTGCTTTGGCTGCTGGGCAATGGCGGCGGCTATCAGACGGCGGATGGCAAATGGGCCATCAATAGCCCGCAGAATGTCGAGACGCTGGAATTCATGACCAAGCTGGTCAAGGCCGGCGATACCGAGCCCAATCCCGGCACCAAGAACCGCGCTGCCATTCTGGAGCAGTTCGCCCAGGGTCAGATCGGCATGGTCAATGGCATCACGACGCTGCTGCCGATCATCAAGACGGCCGGCGCGCTGACGGACGCCGATTGGGGCACCGCGCCGATCACCGGCAAGGCCGGCCCGCTGGACAGCACGCTGGGCGTCTGCGACTTCATGGCCGCCTTCAAGACCGATGGGTCCAAGCAGGAAGCGATCAAGAAGTTCGTCGATTTCGCGCTGGCCGATCAGTACCAGATCGCCTTCTCGGAAGAATACAACCTGCTGCCGGGCACGGTCTCGGGGGCGGCCGCCTTCTCAAAGCTCGATCCCGCGCTGGCACCCTTCATGGCCGCCCTGCCCAAGGCCGTTCAATATCCGAGCGATACCGTCTGGGCGCAGGTGAAGACGCAGATCCAGCAACAGATCGGCACGGCCATCGGGCCGGACCCGAAGAGTGTGCTGGATAGCCTGCAGGCGACCGCCGAGAAGGGCGAATAAGAAGCGTGTCGGCCAGCCGCTTGCGGGCTTCCAGCTTCGCGCCTTTGCTCTGGGTCGGGCCGGCGATGGCATTGATTGCCGTCGTCGTGCTCTGGCCTGTCATCATCATGATCCGCACGGCCTTCCAGCATATCAGCCCGGATGGCTTCATCCTGGGCTCGGCCGGCTGGCGGAACTTCCATTACCTTTGGCAGGAGCCCGACCTTGGCGGCATCCTGATCCGGACCGTGATCTGGGTCATCGTCGTGGTCGCTGCCACGATGCTGATCTCGCTGGCCATGGCGCAGCTGTTCAACCAGAAATTCCCCGGACGGCGCGTCGCCCGCTGGGCGTTGATCGCGCCCTGGGCCGCATCCGTGATGATGACGTCGATCGTCTTCCGCTGGGCGCTTGACCCGAATAACGGCGTCATCAACGTCTTCCTGCACGATATCGGCTATCTCAACCGCTTCAACAGCGATGCGTCGGATTGGCTGGGCAGTCCCGGCACCGCCTTCGCCTGGATGATGGTGGTCGCGGTCTTCGTCTCGATCCCTTTCGCGACTTATGCGCTGCTGGCCGGGCTTCAAGGCATCCCGACCGATATCTACGAGGCGGCGCGCGTGGACGGGGCCGGCGCCTGGCGCACCTATCGCACCATCACTTTGCCGCTGCTGCGCCCCGCCTTCGTGGTCGCGCTGCTGATCAACGTCATCAACGTCTTCAATTCCTTCCCCATCATCTGGGAAATGACGCGGGGCGGGCCGGGCCACCAGACCAGCACGACGACGACCTTCATGTATCAGCTCAAGCAGAGCTATATCGGCGAATCCGCAGCCATGTCGGTGCTGAACTTCGGGCTCGTGATGATCGTGGTGCTGCTCTATCTGCGGGCGACGGCGAAACGGCGGGAGGATATCTGACATGGCCGCCACAAGCGCCGCCTCGCGCGGCTTCCCCGTTCGCACCCTGATTTTCATGGGTCTCGCCTATCTGGCGGCGATCATCTTCCTGCTGCCTTATGTGGAAATGATCATCGCGGCGCTGCGGCCGTCCAATCAGCTACTGGACCGCGACTATCTGCCGACGCATTTCAACTGGCATAGTTTCATCGATATCTGGGGCACCGGCTTCGGCCATAACCTGCGGGTCAGCCTGGAGGTCGCGGGCGGTGCGACGATCCTGGTGCTGCTGGTCGCGATTCCGGCGGCCTATTACACCGCGCGCCATCGCTTCCGGGGCCGCAACGCCTTCATGCTGCTGGTGCTGATCACCCAGATGTTCCAGCCGACTGCCATGCTGGTGGGCCTGTACCGCGAATTCCTCGACTTCCAGATGCTGGACAGCGTCTATGCGCTGATTCTGGTCAATGCCGGTTTCAACATGGCCTTCGCCGTCTGGATCCTGAATGCCTATGTGACCGGCATTCCGGTGGAGTTGGAGGAGGCCGCCGCCATCGACGGATCGACCCGATTGGGCGTGCTGTTCCGCATCACCTTGCCGCTGGCGCTGCCGGGCATCGTCACCGCGCTGATCTTCACCTTCATCAGCGCCTGGAACGAGTTCATCGTCGCCCTGACGCTGACGACCTCGCAAGCCGCCCAGCCGCTGACCGTCGCGCTAAACAACTATATCGGCCAGTACCAGGTCGATTGGAGCCACCTCTTTGCAGGCTCGGTCATTGCGACTATCCCCGTCATCATTCTGTTTGCGTTGATCGAGGGTAAAGTGGTCGGTGGATTAACGGCAGGCTCCATAAAATGAGCGGCTCAGGCTTTGCAGGCGGATTGCGGCCGCCTGTCGTGGAAATCTGCGTCGATGATCTGGCGGGTGCCTTGGCGGCCGAGGCCGAGGGCGCAGACCGTATCGAGCTGTGCAGCGCGCTGTCGGAAGGCGGGCTGACGCCGAGTTTCGGGCTTGCTCAGGCGGTGCTCAATCGCGTTCGGCGCATCGGCGTGCGCATCATGATCCGCCCGCGCAGCGGCAATTTCGTCTTCTCCTCGGAGGAGGTGGAGGTGATGCTGGCCGATATCGCGGCGATCCGCGATCTGCCCAAGGCGCCGAGCGTGAATATCGGCTTCGTCTGCGGTGCGCTGACCGCCGCCAATGTGGTCGATGCGCGGGCCATGGCGCGTCTGAAATCCGCCTGCGGCGGCACGCCGATGACCTTCCACAAGGCTTTCGACGTGACGCGGGATTTGAAGGCCGCGCTGGAAACCCTGCTCGGCCTTGGCATCCGCTCGGTTCTGACCTCGGGCGGCAAGCCGACGGCGGAAGCCGGCGCCGAGGTTCTGGCCGCGCTGGTGGCGCAGGCGGCTGGCCGCGTCGCCGTCATCGCCGGCGGCAGCGTGCGTGCCGGCAATGTCCGCGCGCTGCTGGAGCGGACGGGCGTGCCGGAAGTCCATCTGCGCGCCATGCGACCGGACGCGTTCGGCCGGCTTGTCACCTCCACCGAGGAGATTGCGGCTTTCATCCGGGCTGCCCGCAACCCGGCATGACCGATCAGGTTGTTCTCGGCATCGATGTCGGCGGCACCAGCTTCAAAGGTGCTGTCATCGATGAGACCGGCCGCACGCTGATCGCCGGCAGCATCGCCACCGAAGGCGCGCAGGGCGAGGATGCTTTCGCGATTCTGGAGCGTTTCGTCATCGGCATGATGGCGCAAGCGGCGGCGCAGGGACTGAAGCCCGCTGCCTGCGGGTTGATTTCGCCCGGCATGGATGAGCGGACCGGGCATGTCATGTTTTCCTCCAACCTCAGCTGGCGGGATTTTCCCATCGGCCCGCGGCTGACCGCCAGCCTCGGCCTGCCAGTTCTGCCGGGCCATGATGTGCGCACGGCGGGTCTGGCCGAAGCGCAATTGGGCGCGGCGAAGGGCTTTGCCGATTCCGCGATGGTGATGATCGGGACCGGGATCGCGGCCGCGCTCGTCACCGGCGGACAGGCCATTTCCGGCGCGGCCCAGATGGCCTGCGAGCTTGGTCATATTCCCGTCTATCCGGGTGGGGAGGCCTGCGCCTGCGGACAGTTCGGCTGTCTGGAAGCCTATGCCTCGGCCGCCTCCATCGCGCGGCGGTATCGCGCGGCCGGTGGCAAGCAGGCGCTGACGGCGGCCGATATCGCGATGCGGCTGGACAGTGACCCGTTGGCCGCGAAGATTTGGAATGAGGCGGTGCAGGCGCTGGCCATCAGCCTCGTCACCGTCACGCTGCTGCTGGACCCGGCGGTGATCGTCATCGGCGGTGGCTTGGCCGAAGCGGATGAGGTTTTGCTGGCCCCCCTGCGGGTGGCGCTACAGCAGCGGCTGGCCTGGCGCGCGGCGCCGCCGATCGTCAGGTCTGAGCTTGGCAGTCGCGGCGCCTTGCTCGGCGCCGCGATATTGGCCTTTCGCAGTCTCGGGCTAGCTAATGCGGCCTCCGGGTGGCAGTCCGGGGGTTAGCCCGGGTTCGACCTTGGCCGCCGGCCTCTCCCGCAACCTTATCGTCAGCACCAGCAGACCCGAGAGCAGCAGCGCGCCCGCGAAGAGCATGGCGGTGGCCGTGAAGCTGCCGGTGCGGTCCTGCAGATAGCCGCCCAGGAAGGGGCCGAAATAGCCGCCGAGATTGCCGAGGGCGTTGATGAAGCCGAGCGCACCCCCCGCCAAGGCGACCGGCAGAACCCGGGATGCCGCCGCCCAGAAGGGGCCGTCATAGGCAAGCGCGCCGCCGATCGCGAGGCAGATGAAGACGATCGACAGCACGACGCTGGTTTTGGCGACGAAGACGGAAATGACCAGGGCGATGGCGGCCGTCGCGGTCGCGTAGAAGACATGCCGGCTGTACCGGCGGTTGCGGTCGGCCGCCCAGCCGTTCAGGAACAGGAAGACGATGGCGGTCAGATAGGGCAGGGCCGCGATCAGCCCGACCGTGCCGAAGCCTTGCTTCGTCAATGACTTCAACAAAGTCGGCAGCCACATATTGAGACCGTAGAAGCCGACCTGGATGAGGAAATAGACGCCGACGAGTTTCCAGATCGTGCCATTGGTGAAGATATCCCGGAAGGGGCCGGGCAATGGCTCGTGCAGGCGGTCCTGCGCGATGGAGCTTTCGATATAGTCGCGCTCACGGGGTGTGCACCAAGGCGCCTCGCGCGGCCGGTCCCGGATGAAGATCAGCCAGAGCGGCAGGGCGATGATGAAGGGCAGCAGGCCCTCGATCATGAACAAGGTCCGCCAGTCGGAGACGGAGACGATCCAGCCCGAGAGCGGCTGCGTGATGATCGAGGAGATGGCGAGATTGGCCATCCAGAACGCATAGGCGCGGGCGCGTTCCTGCACCGGGAACCAATGGCTGATCAACACCAGCACGGCGGGCCAGATGCCGCCCTCGGCGACGCCGAGAAAGAAGCGGACGATGACGAGCTGGTCGAAGCTGTGGACGAAGCCGCAAAGAAAGGCCATCGCGCCCCAGCAGACGATCATGATGGCGACGAATTTGCGGGCCGACCAATGTTCCGCCAGCCAGCCGCCCGGAATCTGGAATAGCATATAGCCGAGGAAGAAGATGCCGCCGGCGAACCCTTGCTGCGCCTTACCGACTTGGAATTCATGCCCGATGCCGGCAAAGGCATAGGAGATATTGGTCCGGTCCATGAAGGAGATGATGTAGACGATCATCGCGATGGGGATGAGACGCGCCCAACGCTGATTGTCCGTGAAACGATTGATAGAAGAGCGCGTTTGCGCGTTGTCCGGCATTGTCTACCTCCCCGGCCCCGCTTCTGTGGCGGGGTCCTTGTCACTGCCGAGCGTTTGTATTCCGGGTCTCGGATTTTGCCCATAAAAATCCGATCATTGGGTGCTGCTACATCTGGCGCGACTCACCCCGATCCTGTCGCCCGCGGCCTCGTGCCGCGGGTCTACCCATTCCGGCGCCCAGACGCCGATGTGGCGCCGCGGCGGGTAGGTCCGCGCAACAAGTGCGCGGATGACGAATCTTCTGAGGGAATTTGACAGCCTTAGCTGCCGAGACCGCCGAGGGCGATGTATTTGATTTCGATATAGTCCTCGATACCGTATTTGCTGCCCTCGCGGCCGAGGCCGGAGGATTTCACACCGCCGAAGGGGGCGACTTCGGTGCTGATGATGCCTTCGTTGATCCCGACGATGCCGTATTCGAGCGCGCCGGCCACGCGGAAGATGCGACCGACGTCGCGCGCAT
>NZ_JAESVA010000004.1 GCF_020621385.1 Acidisoma cellulosilyticum
ACAATTACGGCACGCTGGCGAATGCGACGCTGGTGCTGGACGGCGGCACGCTGGGGCTTGATGTCAGCACCTTCCAGGCCGACACGATCGAGGGCGTGCTGACCATCGGGGACGGCGACACGGTCGTGGTTCAGGGCGGCTTCTCGATCACAGGCATTGACGGAACATCGCCTGGCACTATCGCATTGACGGGTGCCGACAGCACGCTGGAAGTGGCGGATGCCGAGACTCTCAACGCCACCACTATCACCATCGGCAATGCGGATGACGTATCGACCCTGCAGGTCGACAGCACATTAACGCTCGGCAGCGGCTCGGTGATCCAGACGACGTCTGGCTTCGTCAGCGATGCCATAACCGGTGCCGGCAGTGTCATCAACAATGGGGCGATCGTGGCGGATGCCGCGGCCGGCACTCTGATTATCGGCACGACTGATTTCACCAATGATGGGCTGCTCTCCGTCGCCAGCGGCGCCGATCTGCAAATCCAACCCTTTGACGCATTCATCAATGCCGGGACGCTGAGCGTGGCGAGCGGCAGCCTGGCCACCATCGAAAGTGTCAATACCTTCTCCAATACCGGTGCCATCGTGGTGAATGGTGGCAGCTTGCAGGTTTTCGCCGATCTTCAGGGCAGCGGCGGCGTGACGTCGCTCAGCGACGGCGCGCAGGTTGAACTTGGCGCGAGCGCTGCGGCCGGTCAGGACATTCAGTTCCTGGACGGCACGGATAGTCTCGTTCTTGACGATGCCGCCGACTTCGCCAGCACCGTCGCCGGTTTCCAGCAAGGTGACAGCATCGTCCTGACCGGCTTTGGCGGCGCCAGTGAGACCTATGCCGATGGTGTCGTGACCATCACCCAGTCCAGCAGCGTGCTGGGCATTCCGATCACGACGGTCGCGACCATCCAGATGGAAGGGGACTACACGGCAAACGATTTCTCGACGACCACGGATGCCAGCGGCGATCTTATCCTAACCGTCGATGTCCTGCCCTGTTTCGCTGCCGGCACGCGCATTATGACCGCCGAGGGCGAAGTGGCCGTGGAAGCGTTGAAGGCCGGGGACCGCGTGGTGACGGTGACCACGGGCAAGCGGCGTATGAGGCCTATCGTGTGGGTCGGCCATCGTGCGGTCGATATCAGCCGCCATCCGGCACCGGAGAAGGTGCGTCCTGTGCGCGTGCAGCGCGGCGCTTTCGCACCGAACCTGCCGGCAAGGGACCTTCTGCTGTCGCCGGATCATGCGATCTATGCCGAGGGAGTGCTGGTGCCGGTGAAGTATCTCATCAACGGCACCACGATCAGGGTGGATGAGACCGCGCAGCACGTCGTCTATCACCACGTCCAACTGGCCCAGCATGAGATTTTGCTCTCCGAAGGATTGCGGACCGAGAGCTACCTCGAATCCGGCGGCCGCGGCATGTTCGCGAACGGCGGACAGCCGATCGTGCTGCATGCCGATTTCTCGCATATCGCCTGGGATGTTCTGGGTTGCGCCCCGCTGAAAGTGACGGGGTCCGAGGTGGAGCGGATAAAGGCCCATCTGGCGAAGCGGGCTAAGCCGGCGCGTGCGGTTCGCGGAAAAAGCAAGTCGCTGCGGGCGTCGTCAGGCTGTTAGACAGGACAACCTGGCCGCCTCTGCTCTAGCCCATGAGCAATCTCCGGTTTTGCGTTGCCGATCATCTCGCTTGAGCGGCATCCGTAAGACCGGAGGAGGCGAATTGCGCTGCCAGAGCAGGCGCCTGGTGCAGATAGAGTGCCATGACCATGCGAGCCTTGCCCCGCATTGCGGGCTGCTCTCGTAGAAGTTCCGCGAATTCCTGCGGATGGCCAAGGATGCGTTCGGCATAGGTCTGAAAGTCATTCTCCAGCCCGGTCAGCCCGAGCGCGGAGACGAAGCCATCGTGATGCAGCGCATCATCGCCCGCGCGGCCATGCGGATCCCGCAACTCCGCGCGGTAACTCTCTATATCGCCGTAGCGGAAGCCCGGCGGGTTGAATGCCTGCCAGCCGGTGCGATCGACCGGCGTTGTCGCCAAAAGCAAAGCCGCCAATTCGTCATGAAGGGAATCACGGTCGAAGGCCTGATTGTCGGCGGCATCCTGACAATTGAGGGCGATCAGGCCGGGTGCATGGAAGCCGCCGACATCAATCTTCCAAACGCTGATGTGATCGGCCAAAGCAACCTTCTGCACGAGGGTCGAGATGAATGGCGCTGGATAGGCTTGGAAGGCAATGACGATGGCCTGCAGGCAGGCCGCCTGATTCGCGGTCGATAGATCCCGCATCGCGACGGGTCGGTCTGGCGTCGCGACCAGCGGCACGACCTGCGTGGTGAGGTCCTTTTCCACCAGGGTCACATGCCAAAGGCTGGCGATCCTGAGGCGGAGAGACGCCGTATCGTCGGCGGCCTGAGCGCGGGGAACCGCGAGCAGGGAGGCAGCGCCGGTCAGGCCGATGGCGAACAGCGCGGTGCGAAGGGCGGTCAATGGGCAAGGACCGGTGCGGCAAAGCCGCGCGCTGCCACTCTGGCCGCCAATCCTCGCGTGATCATGGCATCGGCCGCGCCGACGGCCGCCGGGTCAACCTCGGCATCGGCTCCCCAGGTTACGACATTGCTGGCAGCGACCGCGAGCAGCAGGATGGCCGCACCGGGCAGCAGAATGCTCGGCCGGTCCCACCACGCGCGGGATGATCCCGTTGCCGTGACGGCAACGGCGCTCGGCCGGCTTTGCGCGGGGGCCGCTGTCGTCAGATTATGGACGGGGGGTGCGATGGTCGCGAAATTGCCGTTTGCGACCGCATCCGGTCCAGGTGGCTTTTTCGGTTTCATGCGAATATCCAGCGTGATCTGGATCGCCTCCGCCAGATAGAGCATGGTCGGCGGCAGCCGCCCGGCGAGCCTGGGCGACGTGAATTTGACGCGGATGGCGGGCATCGGATTGCTGCTATCCATGACCACGCCGACAGCCGTCATATTGGGCGGCGCACCGACCGCATTCGTCGTCATGAGATTTTCGTAGGTGACGCGGTTGGACTTGCCGTCCCAAGTGACCTTGCCGCTATTGACGAGTTGGCCGAGCGCCGTGTCGGCATGGCTTTTGGCCTGAAGCTCGGCGCCGGTCTTGGTCAGCGTCAGAATATCGATCTGCTTGTCCGCCCAGATATAGATCTGGCCGGTAAACTTCGCCTCGAACTCGAATTCCGGCGTTTCCTCACGAATGGTCGGCAGCAGATCGAGATTATATTTGAAGGCAAAACTGTTCACATGCGTGCCGCCGCTTTGCTTCGGCATTGCGGGGAAAGCGGGCGATTTGGTCATCACGGAATTCTGCAATACATTGGCCTGTGTCGCTGGCTGCGTATTGGTGCTGACGGCAGGACGCGTCACCTGCGCCGGATGGCGATAGACGAGATGATTGCGCAGATGCGGCGGGTGTTCGGACACACGCGGCGGCAGAAAGATGCGCTGCCCCACGCGCAGCTTGTTGGGGTCCTTCAATCCGGGCGGACGGCCGCGGCGGCGCACGGCATTATAGGCAAAGATTTGCGGCCAAAGGGAGGCCCGGCCGAGATGGCGATGCGCGATGGCCGAGAGCGTGTCCCCCGGCTTGATGCTGTAAGCTTGGGCACCCATTTCCATCAGGCTCCTTGAGGCGACGTTATTGATGCTTGGTGGAATTGTCCGACTCCAGCGACCCTATAGCCTGATGCGGCCCGATGGACGGATCACATCGCGGCGAGGCCACGTTCCATGATAACGCAAACGGGAATTTATTGTGCGGCGGCGGCGCTTATCGCGGCAATCTATCTGCGTGTCATGGTCCGCCTGGCCCCGGTTTTGAAGCGAAAATTGCATTTTTCATCGGTCAATGCAGCGATGTTGCCGCTGGTTCTGTTGCTGTTCGCGCTGATTTATCTCGAATTGCGAGCGGTTCATGACTGGGCGCCAGGTTTTGAGGATGCGATCGGCACTGCGACATTCTTTGGTCTCGCCATCGGCCGCATCCTGCCTTTTCCGGGGGGCGGCGGGTCAATGCGCTTTGGCTTCGGCGATGATGACATGTCCGACAGCGACGGGGATTTTGACGGTGACAGCGACAGTGGCAGCGGAGATTGACAGCGCGCTTGTTCACTAGTCGGTTGTCACGACGACCGCGGTGACATTGTCGCGCGCTTTCCGGCGCAGCGCCGCATCCACCAAGGTTCCGGCGGCATTGCCGCCTTGTTCCAGACAGCGACGGATCAGCGGCTCATCCAAGGCGCGCGTCAGCCCGTCCGAACACAGCAAAAACCGATCATAGGGCATCACTTGCCCAACCCGCTTGTCGAGCATCAGCTGCGCCGTGCCTGCGCCGACAGCGCGGGTGATGACATGCGCTTCCCGATGGCTTTCGGCCTCGCGTGCGTCGAGCGATCCGGAATCAATCAACTCCTGAACGACGCTGTGATCATGCGTCAGCCTGATCAACGCACCGTCGCGCAGAAGATAAATGCGCGAATCCCCGGCCCAGAGGCAGGCGAAGAAATGGCGGTCGAGCAACAAGGCGACGACGGTCGAGGCGGTGCCCGATCCATCCTCCCGCGCTTCCATCTCATCCAGCAGACTATCGTGCAAATGGCTCAATCTTTGTCGCAGTGCGGTCAGCCGTGCGGCGGCTGTCGCATCCGTTTCCAATGCAGCGGCGCTGGAGACTACGCGGGCGGCGGCAATGGCGCCGTCCCGATGGCCGCCGGCACCGTCGGCCACAAGAAAAAGTCCGATCTCAGGACGGCAGAGAAGCGCGTCCTGATTTTCACGGCGTACGGCCCCGGCATGCGAGGCTGAGGAATGACGGAGTTCGACGCTCAATCCTGCAACATCCGCATGAAGCTTACCCTATCCGGCAAGGTCTCGCATTCAAAGCCGCCGGCCGGCACGTGATCCGCGCCTGCCGTCCACCATTGCCCGATCGGCGGCAGAGCAACATCCGGCGCTGCGATCGTAGAGAGCTGCGCGAACAATACGTCCGGTGCCAGGTCATGCGCCAAGACATGGCGGCAGATATCTTCCAGCGCATCGTGATAATTGGCCTCAGCCTCGCTATCTTCGTGTTGCTGGTCAGATCTGGGAAGTTCGGCGGCGGCGATGAGTGGAAAGCGCCGTCCGACTTTGTCCATGCTCGGGTAAAACAATCCTCTCAACCCGTATGGTCCGCATTGGCCGGGTGGCAGCGTAAAATGCCAGACCGGTGCGGCGGCCCAGACAGGTCCCCAGTCCTCAGCCAATTGCGCAAGGGCCGCGTTCAGGGACTGGCTGGCCCAGGCATCCAAGGCCGAGACGGTCAGGGCCGACAGGCCGCGGCCGACGAAATCCCCGCGTGAGGGCAGCTTGCCGAAGAAGCCGGGGAAGACGGCTGCCGTCGCGTCCGCCTGGCTGTCGCGGTCCATCACTGCACCACCGGGCACTGGAAGCTTTGCAGCACATGCCAGTAGAGCGGATTGAACGCCGAGTCCGTCTCGATCGCGAAATTGGCCTGCCGGTCGCCGGCATGGAAGGTGGCGAAGAAATGCGTCGGCCCATTGCCGTGTTCCATCCGCGCCGTGCTGAACAGACGGAAGATCGCCCAAGGTCCCTGCACGGTCAAAGGCGGCGTCGGCAGCGGTGGCGTGAAGGTCAGGCTGTCATTGTCGAGCGCATCCTGCGGCCAGGTGATACTGGTCTCCTGCGCGTCTTCCGCCTGCCAGGCAATGTCAGACTGGCCCAATGCCAGCACGACCTTCTTCGATTGCGGATCGATCGAAACCGGTTTGATCGTGAAATGCAGCGACGGATATTGGCCGCCGGATGGAAAATAGAGATTGCGGATCACCGACGCCTGCTGAAACGGCAAGATCTGCGCATCCGTCACCGGTGGCGCCACGCCACCGACGCCTTGGACATGCCAGGTGCTGCCGGACGTATCCACGTAAGGCGCCAATTGCGTCTTGAAGTAGCTGTCAAGCACACCGCCGGGCGAAAACAGCTTGGTGAAGCTCGAAATCGGTGTCTCGGACCGGGCGCGCGGGTTGAACGGGTAATGCCCGTCAACCACCGCATGGCAAAGCTTCGACGGGCCGTCCATGCCGACGAAGGCCGTCGCCGCTGCCTGATGCGCATCATTGACGAGTGTCGTCGTGCCGAAGGCTGCGATCTGGTGCAGCCAGTGGGCGACAGGTTGCGGCTGCCGGTCTGCCTCCGCCAGCAATAGCTGTGCCGGGTCCTGGCTGTTCTGCAGAACGCCAGACGGGCTGGAGGCATTCGGCAATTGCGCTAATTCGCTTTGCAACTGGTTGAGCAGGTGAAAGATGCCGGCAATCGGCGCGGCCTGGCCGCTCGGGCCGGTGAAATCGACCAGGGGCCTGTAGTAGTCGTCGATCTCGTGCCCAGGCAAAGTGGTCGGGGTCGCAGCGGCGGCCGGGGTGAAGATTCCGCTCAACTGGTTCGATTGCGCATCGGGCTTGGCCTTCGCCGCGCCGCTTTGCGCGGTCGCCTGGGCCGCCGCGTGCGCCGGCTGCAATTGCTGTGTAATCGAGACGAGCAGATCGCGCATTGGGGATTGCGGCGAGGCCATCACGTAAAGCTTCTGCACCGTATCCATATGATCCCGGAAGGGCGCCAGGCTGATATCGTTCAGCATGGCGTCCCAGCGCTGCTCATAATCCTTGGCGTACAGGGCGATGACCTGCCGTTCGATGGCGGGCACGTTTTGCGCATCGGCAGCCGGCGCCGCGGTATTCGTCTGCGGTCCCAGAACCCAGCTTTCATCCGAAATCTGCTTGGCGGTCGGCGCAAGGGCAGGGAGCAGCATGTCGCGGAATCCGCGCGCCGTGAAGAATCCCGGGATGCTGTCGGTCAATGGCCGGCCGGATGTGCGGACGAACAGGCTTGCCGCATCCGCGCTGCCGAGCGCTGACGCCGGGCTCCAGGCCATGACGTCAGCTGGCGAGGAGGTCGGCCGGATCCGGCTATAGGCACGCTCGGCCGGGGACATGCGGCTGAAGACGCTGCGCGCCATGCGCACCAGGGCGCCGTCCAGCGGAATGCTGGGCAGCGGGTTGGCCAGCATGACCGAGAGATGCCGCGACAGCGCGTCACGCAAGGGCTGCATCTCCGCACCGGGATAGCGGGTCGACCAGTCAAGCTGCATCCAATCCTTCACCAGATTGATGTCGAGCGGGCCGTCATTACCGAGCATGAGATAGACGCGCGTTGCTTCATACAGAAACACGGGCTGATCGAGATGATCGCGCATTTGGCTTTCCAGCCGCCAGATCAGTCGCGGCAACAGCACCTGGTCCAGCGCGTGCTGGTAGGCGAGCCGGCCGGTTTCCGTCACCTTGCTGCCTTGGCCGAGGTCGAAAAGCGCGGCGATGCTCGTCGGCGGCGCATTGCCAGGGCGTGGCAAGGCCGCGGCAGCGTCGAGCACGGGGAGAATGCGCGGCAGATCGTCGTCGTTGACAGGGTCGAGCGGCACGCTCGCCAGGGTCTGGCGATAGGTGTCGAGTGCCAGCTGATCATGCTGGATGGCCGCGCTATTGGCGCTGTCATCGCGCCACAGCAACAGGCAGGCGCCGAGGGTGACGAGGCCGACCGCCGAAAATCCGGCGAGGCGCCGGACATGGCGCCGGCGCTTGGCCGCCGGATCGAAGGAGACCAGTAAAGCCTCACCCAGAATGACCTCACGCAAGGTGCGGCCGATGAAATAGGCGCGGCCCACGACCGGGCGCAGATCGGGCGCGCGCTTCTGGTCCACCTCAAAGGTGCGTGCCAGCATGCCCGTCAGCCGATCGATGGGCGTGCCTTCCTGCGTGCCGGAGGTAAGATAGACGCCGCGCAGCAAAGGTGCAGGGTCAAGCCGGGTGTCGCCGAAGGCGGCTTGCAGGAATTCCGTCAGCGGCGCCTCAAGGCTCGCGATCTGCAACGGAAAGCTTGCGATCGCCACACGCCGATCAGGGCTGCGTTCGGCCTGCAGCCGCTCGAACAGCCGGGAGTCCAGTCGGTCGATCAGCAGGCGGAATTCGGATTTGAAGGCTTCCACCCCTTGCGACAGCGGGAAGGTCATGCCCCAGACCTGCTGACGGGCCTGTTGGTCCAGGTCGTCGAAGAATTCGGTAAAGCCCGCGATACGATCGGCCTTGCTGAAGACGGCATAGACCGGCAGCCGCGTCTTCAACCGGTCCGAGACCTCCTTGATACGGCTGCGGATGGCGAGCGCATGACCCATGCGCTCGGCGGCCGGAATCGTGCCGACATCGGCCAGCGATATGACGACCAGAATGCCGTTCAGCGGCTGGCGTGGGCGGGTGCGGCGCAGCAGGTCAAGGAAGGCCAGCCAGCCGGCACGATCGACCGAATGATCGGAATCCTGAGTCGTGTAGCGGCCTGCGGTATCGATCAATACCGCTTCGTCCGCGAACCACCAATCGCATAGCCGGGTGCCGCCGACGCCGGCGACGGAACCGGCGGACAAGCCCCCGGTGCCATCCGGCTGGGCCAACGGAAACTGCAACCCGCATTGCGTCAGGGCTGTCGTCTTGCCGGCGCCCGGCGGCCCGATCATCAGAAACCAGGGCTGCTCATACAGATAGCCGCGACGCCCGCGCGCCTTGCGCAGCAGCGCCAGGGATTGCCGCAGCCGGTCCCGCAGCCTGGCGGATTCTTCAGTAATCTCCGCCCGGTTGTCGCGCCGTCCATCCGCAAGCGGGCCTTCGGGGCTCGCCTCGATAACGCCAGCAGCCAAAGCCCGGTCACGCCGATGGCGGCGCCAAGTCAAGATCCCGTTTACGGCCGCCCAGAGGAGGACGAAAACGACGATCAGCGCGGCCCGCGCCAGCGGGTCCCGCAGGGCCGGCACCAGCGGTCCCAGATACCAGACGAGGGCGCTGGCAATGGCGAGGCCGGCGAAGCTTGTCACCCAGCGGCCGAGCAGCATTGCCAGTAGTCCGTCCAGACTGCTCATTGGGCTGCCCCCGCCTGATGCAGCACCACTTCGATGCGGCGATTTTCAGCCCGACCCTCGGGCGTGTCATTCGACGCGATCGGGTCGGCGTCCGCGCGCCCCTCAGCGGAAATCGGGTTTTTCGGCCCGCTGGCCGCACCGATGACGCTCGCCGCCGCCTGCGCCCGCGCGGCGGACAGCTGGAAATTCGAGGGGAACTGAATGGTGTGGATCGGCTGATTGTCGGTATAGCCCAGCACCTGCACAGGGCCGGGGCGCAGGGCGAGGGCCGCGCCGATACGTCGCAGCAGGACCTGGAACTGCGGTTCGACGGTGGCACTGCCGGAGGCGAACAGACCGCGGTTGTTGATACGCACGATCGGCAAGGCATCGGTGCCGACGACACTGACCAGCCCCTGCTTCACCTCGGGCGCCAGGAAGCCGCCCAGCACGCTGATGGCGCTTGTCGGTGGCGGCGGCAAGGACGGCACTGCCGCTGGCGGCAATTCCCGCTTGATCGCAGGCAGATGGCCGGGTGGCAGCGTCAGGCCGGCAGCGAACAAGCGATCGGACTGGCCGGAAAGGCCGAAGACGGCCCAGGCATAGACGAGACCGATCAACCCAAGGCCGATGATCCCGCCGACCCAAAGCGGCAGCACGAAGCGCCGACGTTCATAGGGCGCGGCGACCCCCTGCCAATGCGGGGAGAGGGCGGGCTCGGTCGGCGCGTGATTGCGCTTGATGAGGACGTAGGTTTCCTCGCGCACGCGGTCGAGCTCCGCCGGGCCACGCGGGGACAGGCGATAGCGCCCCTGCATGCCGAGCGACATGCAGAGATACATCAATTCCAGCACATGCAGGAACTGGCCGGGGTTTTGCCGGAGCTGGGCCAGCAGATCGAAGAAACGCTCCCCCGACCGCACTTCGTTGTGAAAGGTCGAAACGAGCGAGGCATCCGCCCAGGCGCCGCGACTGCCCCAGGGCGTTGCCTGGACAACGTCATCAAGACAGGCGCAGAGGGCGTAATGGGCCGGACGCAACTGCTCCATAGGCAGGTTCTGGCGACGGAGCGCCTGCTCAAACCGCCGCAATTCCTGCACCGCGTGTTCGCGCAGCAGACGCGGGTCCGGCACCGAAAAGGCATTGCGCAACCGCCCGAGCAGGCTGAGGCACCCCGCCGCGGCAGAGATGATGGGAGAGCCCACGCTTTGCGGCAGGTCCGCGAAGCGCGGGCCGGATTCCCCGGGATGCGCTTCCGTGGGTGTCGTGCCCAGCTCTACCTCGACCGGCGCTAGAAGCGGATCGGCCAGAGGTTGGCCGGGGGCCAGCCGCCCGCCGGGGATGGGCCTGATGATGGTGGCCTCATTGTCATCGGCCTCTGCGAAAGGATTGTCGCTCATGGCGGCTGTCAGCTCCGTATCGCCCAGAGTTCGATGGTAAGGCCGGGATAATCACCCGAGACATGAACCGCGAAGCCGCCCGAGGCCTGCATCTGCTGCCAATGCGGCGAATTGCGATCCAGTTCGAAATAGGACGCGCCGGCATAGAAAGGCATCTGGCGTGGCGCCACCGGCAAAGCGCGCAACGCGATGCCGGGAAGTGCGACATTGACGAGTTCGCGGATATGCTCGACCGCACCGATCTTGGCGGTCGCGGGGAACAGCCGGCGCAGCGACTCCGTCGGCATTTCCGCCTGCACGGCGAGGATGAAATTCGCGGTCGTCAGCAAGGTGCGATCGGTGAGCGCGCCAACGCGCACACCGTGGCGACGTTCCTGCAGCGGGATCATGATCGCTGTCTGTTCCAGAACGGCCGAGAGCGAGCGGCGAATGTCCGACACCACAGGCGCGAAGGATCGTTGGAGATCTTCGTGACGATAGGCGGCATAAGTGCCGGGCCTGCGCCTGGGATCCGTGAAGGTCGCGAGTTCGCCGGCCATCTGCAGCAATGTGCGATAAAGATCCTCGGGGTGCAGATTTCCGGCATCCGCATAATGCGCCATGATGACTTGCCAACCATTGACGGCCTGCAGCAGCAGAAAATCGGCGATCTCCGCGCTGCCTTTGTGGCCGGGGGCCGTCAGCCTTGCCGCGACCGCCTCGCCGCGCTGGTTGAGCATGCCGGCAAGTTCGACGCAGAGTGCCGAGAGCGGCTGCACGGCCGAGCAGACGAGTGCGGGGGGAATCCAGCGCGGGTCCAGCACAACGCGGCGGTCAGGCATCACTTCGGTGATGCGCGCGAGCGGCAGGCACAGATAACCCTCGCGGTCATCGGTCTCCAGCATGTAGCGAAGATGCAGCCGCCCGACTTGCAGTTCCGCCGGTTGCGGTGCGCCGGACTGCGTGTCGTAAGCCTCGAAGGCAAAAGCGCGGTAGCGCCCTTCATGCCGCGTTGCCGTCGCCATTTCCTGCGCACCGGCCTGCGCAATGGGCAGCGCCAGATACAGGAGCACATTGCGAGCCGTTTCCGGCACATCCAAAGGTGCCGGCAGATCGGTCTCCCCGGGCAAGGCGAAGGGCGTGCCGTCCTCGAACAGGCCGGACGCGGATTCCACCGCGAAGCGGCCGGCATTGAGAAGATCGCGCGCAATGGCGAGCGAGCTCACGCCCCAGGGATGCGTGCGCAAAAAAGCGATGCTGCCGCGCAGCTGCGTTTCAACCCAACGGTCCTGCTGCTGGAAATGCTGCGCCCTGAGGAACATCCCCTCCTGCCAGGCAATGCGATTGGTCCAAGTCATGGCCGGTCTCCGGGGCGTCGCTGCGTCATGGGATCAACCAAAGCGGTCGGCCTTATCGCCTGGCTCGCTATCCTGGCGGGCCTGCGCCTCGGCCAAGGATCGCTCATAGGATCGGGCGAAGGCTTTGCCGAAGATGCTGTCGAAATCATCGGTCAGCGCAGTCAGGATGTCCTGGTGATGCGTCTGGAACCGCGTCCAGGCGCGGGCTTTGCGCATCGCCGGAAGGGCCGCAGCCCGCTTGCCGTTAGCAGCCTCCATCAGACTGTCCGGGTCATATTGCGCCAGCAGATCCCGGACCGCATCGCGCATGGCGGTCATCATCGCCACTTCATGCAGACGCGTGTCGAGCAGGGCGTCCGCAACCGCGGCCTCCGGCGTCAGGTCACTGCGCCGACCGATATTGAGCAGTGCCGCCAGCGCATCCTCGTCATCCGCCGAGAATTTAAGCGGGTTATTGCCGCTCGGCCGGATCATCGTCTGCTCGATGCGGAATTCGCCCTTGATGGAGGCGCGGGCGATCATGATGCGCCGCAACCCATGGACCAGGGCGCGGAAAGCGGCCCCAAGCTCCTGCAACGTGTCGATAGCGCCATTGGTCAGGATCGTACCGGGCGGCAGGGTAATGCCGGCGCCGCGAAGGAAGGCCGCCATCGCAATATCGGCGTCCGAGCCGATCTCCGGGGCCGGGGCCGGGGCCGGGGCCTGTGGCGGAGGCGGCTCGGCAATGGCCTCGACCTCCGGCGCTACCGGTGGCGGCAGTTCGACCGGGACCGGTGGCACCGCCGGCAGCGGGGCCCCTTCCTCATCCCAGTCGCCCGGCAGCAGATCGACCGAACGCGCCGGGGCGCGATAGGCGGCGTCCAGAAAGCCGTGATCCTGCATCACAGGTTCCGAGCCGAACTCCGCTTCGGCTATGGCCAAAGGGTCATAATGCGCGGCAAGGCTGGGCGACGTGCCGACGGTCAGGCTGAGCGGATCGGCAAGCACCGGCGTAAACGGGGCCCCCGTCAAACGGTCATCCGCGAAGGACAAGGCATCTGCCGGCCGGCTCTGCGACAAGGCAATCGGCGCATGGGCGATGTCGCCGTCCTGGATCGAGACTTCGATCTCGTAAGAGCCGAGCAGAATCCGGTCACCGTCCCGCAGGCCGCGTGGCTTGCCGCGAATGGGCTCGATTTCATGATTGAGATAGCAGCCATTGGTGCTGGTATCGACGATCTGCCAACTGGTCGCGCCAAGGCTGACGACGCAATGCCGTTTCGACAGGAAACGATCGGGGTCGGGCAGGACCCAGTCGTTCCGCAGGTCGCGGCCGATCGAGAATTCGCCGCCCGAGACCAGGCGCGTTTCCGGCGGAACACCATCGGGGCAGCGCAGAACCGTCAGTGTCAGCACCATCTAAGCCTCGTTCGCCGGGGAAATATGTCCGGCGCCGCCTGCGGCGATATCGCGGGCGCTGGCCAGGAATTGCCGCTGCCGTTGCGGCCTCGCCGCGGGTGCGCCGCGATAGCCTGCAAGGCGCACCGCGTGTTCGACGCTTTGGCAGAGCTGCGCGGCGGCAGCCTCCGGCCGCATCGACAGCTTCGCCTGCGCGCCCGACCAGAAGGCCGCCAGTGCCGCCAGCGCCTCCGCGGATTGAAACTGAGCACGCTGTGCGGCGGCATAGGCTTTCGCCCGACGTGCGCTGCCCGGCTGCCGCACCCAAGCCTCGGCCGCCTCCGCTGCCGCCGCATCAAGTGCTGACCGGCGCTCACTATCGCCGGCATAATAGGCGCAGCGGCAAGCCCACCAGACAGCCTCACGCGCGGGCAGGGCATGGGCCGCCAAGCGCAGCGCTGCGTCCACGCGGCCTGTCTGCTCCAGCCGCCTCAGCAAGGTCGGGGAGTCAGGATGATCCGCCAGCAGGGGGGATGCGCGATCAAGCCCGAGTTTGAGCGTGATCCAAGTCAGCGGCATCGGCCTCAGCTTGTCGCATGGCGATGCATTGCCGGCATGGGGATAAGGCGCCGGCGCGGTGAGGGGCGTCATGTCGCGTCCGTCGCGGCGGTTACGGTCGCATCGACTTCGGCCCCCTCGACGGCCACTTCCTCCGGATCCGGCACCACCGCGACCGTCGAGAAGATATCGGGCGCGTCCAACAGGATCATGCCGGCGGCCGAGGTAGAGACGATACCTTCCGATTGCTGGCTGATGACAGGAGAAGTCATGGATAAGGCAGCGTCGGCCACGACACCGATCGCGACACCGTTGATCTTGATGCCGGCGGGGGTCATGCTGATGACATTGGCGCCGACGCGCAGCGTCAATGCGACCGCCGCTTCTATCGTGACCTCACCGGTCTCGCTCGTCAGACTGTGGTTGCGGGTAACGGTGACGGTCTCGTCGCGTTCGACCCTAACCGTGCGGTCGCGCCCGACTGTCAAACTCTGGTCCTGTTCGACCTCGGTCGTCATCTGCTTCTGCGCATGCATATACAGAAGCTCCTCGCCCTTGCGGTCATCGAAGGAGAGTTCGGAGAAATCCTGCGTCGTGCCATGCAGCGTCGAACGGCTGCGGAAACCTTGCTTCGTCTGCTCCTCAGGGATCGCGAAGACTGGGCGCATATTCTGGTTGTAGAAGGAGCCGACGACGACGGGCTTGTCCGGGTCGCCGTCCATGAAGGCGACCGCGACCTCTCCGCCGACGCGCGGCAGATGCTGCCAGCCCCAAGTATTGCCAGACCAGGGCTGCATCACGCGCACCCAGGTGGCCATGCTGGCGACCGTATCCTTGCGCCGATCGAACAGCAATCGGACCTTGATGCGGCCGAGCGAATCGGCATGGATTTCCTCGCCGTCATTGCCGAGCACGATGGCCGAGAAGATGCCGGCCATAACCGGGCGCGTATTGGCCGCCGGTTCCCGCCAAGGGGTGGTCTGCAGGAAGGCCGTGAAGACATTCTCGTAATGCGGCTTTTGGCCGCCGCCGATCCAGGTCTCGTCCACTGCATCATGCGTGACGGACCGGATGGCGTAATCGATGCCCTCGGCTTCACTGAACGGGTCCCGCGCCAGCGTGAAGCGGCGACCGGGGCAAAACTCCTGATCATAGCCATGGCCTTGACGAAGCGATGATGCAGCCTCGGCCGATTCAATGCCGAAGCGCGCGCGATCGGCCGCGATCTGATTGTCCAAGGTCAAGGCCGGCCAGTTGAACACGCTCCGCATCGCGGAGCCCGCCATGCCGAGCGTCGTGGTCTGCTGGCCATAGACCGGTGCGGAGGGACGGGTGGGGTCGTAATCCTGCAGCAGAACCTGGCCGTAGGCGGTGCCTTGGCTTTCATGCCATTCGTCGAAGACATCGACGTTGTTGCCGGCGTGGATGACCCAATGCGGCGGGTTGGAGACGGTTTTGAAGGACTGATTGCGGTCGGTGACGATCAGCGTATGCGTGGTCGCGGTGTGTTCGAAAATATAGAACCAGCCGCTTTCCCGCATCAGCCGCTGCACAAAAGCCAGATCGGTTTCATTATATTGCGTCGTATATTCGCGAACCGGCTTGGCGCCGTAGATACGGAATTCGACCGGACTGACATTATGCTCGCTGAACAGTGTCTGCAGAATCTCCTGCGCCGTCTTGTTCTGAAAAATCCGGCAGTCTTCCGACTGACTGAGGAACCAAAGCCGGGGCCGGATATCCAGACGGTACATCCAGCGCGATCGCTGAGCGAGGCCGACCGCGCTCATGCTCTGCACGATACCGTTGAAATAGCGGTCGGCATGCGGACGCTTACGGATCGTCAAGCCGACCGATTGATAGACCAGTTCGCTCGGGCTGATGGCGCGCTCGGTCGAGACCACGGTCAGCGTGAGTTCGAAGGGGCGGCTGATATCCTCCTGCGCATGCAAAGCCACGCCGTGCAGCGTGCTTTGCTGAATGGGCAAGGTATCGTCGCCAAGCGGGGAGGTGAGCAGAAGAAGCGGTTGAAGCTGTCCACCGGACATGATCAATCCTCCTCCCGCTGCGGGCGATAGCCGAGGAACGGCGACAGGAGGGTATGGACCATCCTTTGCCGCCAATATC
Source organism: Acidisoma cellulosilyticum (assembly GCF_020621385.1). Lineage (GTDB taxonomy): Bacteria > Pseudomonadota > Alphaproteobacteria > Acetobacterales > Acetobacteraceae > Acidisoma > Acidisoma cellulosilyticum. The sequence goes on from NZ_JAESVA010000004.1 coordinate 15,761, forward strand.
CTGTCTTGCGGCATGATACCGCAAAGAACGGGCCCATTCCTGTAGTACGTCCGCGGCGTTCTCGCGCTGGCTCCGTTGCCATGTCAGCATCGGCAAGCGCATCCTGGATCTTTTCGACCGAAACGACGTCCTGCTCAGCCTCGGGGCAGTCTGCCGCCGCTGGCAGGCCCGGCGCAGGTGATGTCCATCTGACGGTTTCGATATCCTGACCGCCATGAGTTGGAACGGTTGCGGGCGACGCATAGTCGAACACCGTAAACGCCCGACCGTCTTGGCGCGCGAATAGGACGGCGGGCTTGTCGTCCTCCATGGGAACACGCCCGAGCGCAGCGGTGAAACTGCCGGAATCGGCGAAGCGATCTTCCGGCTTCTTCGCCAGGGCAAGGTCGATGATGGTGCTGATTTCGGTGGGAAGCTCCGGGCGCAGGGCGCTCAGCGCGTGATGCGGCTGGTTGATGAGCTTGAAGACCGTGTCGGTATAGGCCAGTCCTTGAAACGGGCGCTCGCCGGTCAGCAATTCATACAGAACCGCGCCGAGTGAAAAAAAGTCGCTGCGCCGATCGACCTTGTCCCCCAGGCACTGTTCGGGCGACATATAGCTTGGCGTGCCGATCATCAACGGCGCACCCGCAGGCGCCATATCGATCAGGCGCGATATGCCGAAATCGGTGATTTTCAGGCGAGCGGCGCGCGTCAGCAAAATATTGGCGGGTTTGATGTCGCAATGTGTGACACCAGCGTCGTGCATGCTGTCGAGCGCATCCAGGATCTGCAAGGCTATGTGCGTCGCTTCCGGCAAAGATATCCGGGTGCCGCGCGAAACGGCCCGATTGATCGGAATGCCATCGACATAGTCCATCGCCAGATAGGGCTCGCCACCGGCAAAACCGAATTCATGAACGCCCACGATATTGTCGTGACGGCAGAGGGCCGCGATCCTCGCCTCGTCATGGAATCTGGCGAGATAAGTGTCGCGGTCCGGCCCCGTCAAAAGATCGGCGCGGACGACTTTGATCGCGATCATGCGGTCCAGATGCGGGTCCCGGGCCTTGTAGACGACGCCCATGGCGCCGCGCCCGAGGAGCGACAGAACCTTGAAGCGGCCAATAGCGTCGGGAAGGCGCGCGTCCACCTCAATGCACCCGTTGTTCGATAAAATCGGCTTCGAAAACGGCCTCGGTTGCGTCCGCCTTGCGGGGGCCGGCGCTCGGCAGCCAGCTATCCCATCCGAGCCGGGGACCACCCGAGGCGCTCATGACCAAGGGCGGTACGGCATCTTTCGCCAGAACGGGGTTGACTGCGAATTCCGTCTCGAAGCCAAGAAAGGCGCGCACGAGAGCGACCAGGCGGGTGAGCAGCCGGCTCGGCGGCAGCAGGGCCTGAAAGCTCCGCAAGGGTAAGGGCCCGATATGCAGCACGATGCGCGATTGCACATCCCAAACCCGCGCGCCGGCCGCGGCATCGACACCGAGTTGGTTGAAGCTGGCAGTCGCCTGGCCGTTCGCCTGGGCGCGCGGCAGGGCCGAACGTTCCTCATCCCGCAGCGGCAGCCACATGCCGGCGAATTGCTCGATCTCGACCGGCTGTCGCAACCAGTCTGACACGATCGCCTGCAGCCGCTCGGCCGAGCGCGGATGGGCTGCGAAATGACCTGCGAAATAGGCGAGGGTCTCGGGCGCAAAACCCAGTCGCGGCAGCAGGCCGGGCGTGCCATAGCCGCAGAGCGCCATGAGCACGGCTCGGACCGGATCGCGCGTCTCGCTGCGCCCGGCCAGCTTGGCGACCGCAGCGACGCGATGGGGCCGGTATTTGATACCGGCTTCGGCGAATAGGCCGATCGGGCGTTGCGCCAGCATATCCAGAAACGCGGCCAAGGCCGGCGATCGTTTGCGTTGTTCGGCTGCCACCATTTCCGTGTAAGGCCCCGGCAACACGCCGGACGGACCCGTCAACCCGATGGGCGAGACGGTCGCCGCAAACCCCGTCGGTCTCACCTGTATCGCGAGCATATCGCTGGCCGGAAAGGCGAGCCCGACCGGTGCATGAAAGCGCACCGCGCGGCCGGCATCCGATTGGCGGGCAGCTTGCATCAACAGCATGACCGCAGCATCGAAGGAAAAGCGCTGCGGTTCGCGCAGCAGGCGCGTCAGCAGGCTCGGCTTCGGCGGCGGAGTAAGTGTGATATCGGCTTGCGGGCGGAACTCCGCCACGTCCTGCGGCTGATCCTCGGCCAAAGGCTGATCGGGCAGGGACAAGGCGCCGGCGATGGTCACAGCAGCACGCGCGCGCCGGCGCGCGGCGGAAAGCGAGCGACGCTGCCTGGACGTCCCTGCAGCACTGCCGTGGTGCGCACGAAGGAATTGATGGTCGCATGCAGCGCCAGAAAGCGCTCCAATACGCTCGCCATGAGATAAAGGCCCGAGGAGTGCCAAACCTTGGGATCGAAGACGAGTTCAACATCCAGGCCACGGCAGAAGGCGCCGGGTCGCGCGCCGGGCACGCGGGCCGTACCACCCTTGGCGTTAACAGCGATGAGCCCGGCGATGGCCGCCCGCGTCTCGGCATTGTCGTAAGGGTCGTAAAGGCGCAGCATTTCCCGCAGGCTCTCGGCGCCAGCGGCGCCGCCGACAACGGAGAGGTGACTGAGCGACAGATGCGAGATCAAACCCCAGGCCCGGCCATCGTGAAGCCTGCGCCTGAGCGATGCCGTGGGTGGCGTCAGGCAGGCGAGATCGGCGACGGAACTGAGCCCGTCCGACAAATGCAGACGAGGCTGATCGCCACCGAAGGGCAGTCGCGCCGGCAGATCGCGATTGCTGCAGGTCGCGTCGATCGACAGCACCGTGTCGGCAGGACGGTCGACGGAAAGTGCCGGGTCCATCGGTGCGAGAAAGACCTCTGTCCCGCCGATGGACGCTGCGGCGTCGCGCCGCGCGACATTATAGAGGCCGGCCAACGGCGCTTCGTCATCCTCGGCCTGATCGTCGTGCGGTGCATGACGGTAGAAGGGGCGCCAGGGACGTGACGAGCCGTCGCCATGCAATTCGCGGACGCTCTCGATCCTCCAGATCTCAAGGCTGCGCGGTCGCCGGTAATCCGCCGTGACCGGATATTCCGAACGCTCATGCGTCAGTGCTACGGGCTCGCACTGTCGGGGGAAAAGGTTCACCATGGGCACGCAGCCGAGGGCGAGCACATCTGGCCGCAGCGCGCGTTCCAGTTCCGGCAAAGCGCAATCGAGATAGATGAACACTTCCAGTTGATTGCGGGCATGCACCATCGTGCGCGCATCGAGGCCGAGCAGGTCGATGAACAGGAATTTCTCCGGCAGCGCGAAATACTCGGTCAGAAGGCGAAAGCCGGAAAAGGATCGCGACGACCAGGGGTAAAGCGCCTCCTCACCCGTGAAACCGGCCGGCTGGATAGCAGATGCCGGCAGCAGGGTCGGGCTTTGGTCATTCGGCCCATCGGCCAGGGCCAGCCCAAGCGCATGACCGCATATCAGTTCATAAAGCTGCAGGCTTTGCTCGATCGGGCCGCGCAGATAAAGTCGCAACCGGTCGATGTCGAGATCGGCGAATGCTGTTTCCGGCTCAAGCGTCTTAAGCACAAAGCGCAGTGTCGACCGGGCGCCGCGCGCCTGGGGGTTGACGGGGGCCGTCAAGGGCAGGCCGCTCAATCGCGTGCCGTCCAAAGCAATAGGCCAAAGCTTGACCTCGGCCGTTGTCCTGAAACGACAAGGCTCGCCCTCGATCGGATCGGTTTCGATCGCCGTGCCGCGTGGCACCACAACCGGCACCCGTACATCGGGTTGGCAGGTGAGGCGCGCAATCGCGGCCGAGGGCAAGGGCGCCAGATAATGCGGATAAAGGATGCCCAGAAGCGCATCCGTCAATTCAGGGAACTCGTCATCCAGGCGGCGATGAACGCGGCCTGCCAGAAAAGCGACGCCTTCCAGCATACGACCGACATGCGGGTCATCCACCGCATCCTGGCCCATGCGCAGACGGCCGGCTGCCTTCGGATTGGCTTCGCCGAATTCCGCCGCGAGCTCGCGCAGAGCGGCCAGTTCGCGGTCATAGTAAGGGAGCAGACTGTCGCTCATGCTCAGCCACCCTGCCGCAATTGCAAGGTCATATCCGCGGTCGATACGTCAATGATCGAGTCGAACGCGATGCGGGTGACGATCGGTTCCACGCGCAGCATGGCCTCGATGCGCAGGCGCAAGAAAGAGCGCAGGCGGTCGGGCTCATCGGCCAGATAAACAAGTACCTGAGTCAAACGCGGTTCCATCCGGCGGATCGTGTTTTCGACATCGCGCCGCAGGAACTCGCGCGGCTCCGGCTGATTGAGCGCGCCCGAGGTAAAGTCGGGCAGGCCGAAGGCGAAGCTCGACAGACGGAGCTGGTGCAGATGGGCCGGCACGTTGCGCCAAGGCCGATGTGCGTTCAACAGGGATTCCAGGTCCCGGCGGACGGCATCGCGCAAACTGTCCAGGCGATCAGCCATCGGATCGGCATCATCCTCCCCCAGCAAGCGGTCGAGCACGGAAGCGCGTGGCTGGCGGGCTGTCGCCTGATGACCGGCTAAGGCCAGACGTCTCACGATTTGACCCTCATCCGAATGTCAAAACCCCCAGATCCTGGGCGGCAACGCCCTCATCGCCGATCAGCAGCACGCGCTGGCCTTGTCCACGCATCACTGACTCGCCGAACCACTCGGTCTTGCGCCCGACCGTCATAAGCCCGTCCGATGCCTGAGAGGGCGCGACGTAGAGCGCGGGAAGATAAACGTCACCCTCCGGCCCGTCTTTCACCGATAGGCTGCACCGGCGCCAGAACAGGTCGCGCAGCCGGTCCGGCTTATGGAACTGCGCTGCCTCGATACGCTCGAACGGCACCCAAAAATAGCGCCCTGAGACTGTCAGTACGTCCAGAAACCCGGCCGCGATATCGTCCGTATCGCGGATGTCATCAAAAGCGATGTCGTCATGCCGGCCCGTGACTGCCGGCCGGATCGCTTCAGCCTGACGCGCTAGGTCATCGGCGGCTTGCGCGTCCCCGGCAAGCGATGTGACGAGCGATTTGAGAGACAAGGTGAGGGACGGTGTGGGTTCGCCCAGAAATTCCGGCAGACGCGCCTCTCGCCATGTCTGGTGGCGCAGCATTTCGGCCCGCAGCAATTGCCGGAATGGCGCGATGCCCGGTGCGACCGAGATATCCAGCGATTCCATCGCGGCCAGAGCTTTGTCCGCACGGTCGAACTCTTCCGCGAACAGAAGCAGTTCCGCGAGTAGCAGACGCTTCCCGACATCGCCCGGCACCGTTCGCACGGCGGCTGTGGCGGTGGTGATAGCCGCCTGCAACTGCCCGGCCCGAAACAAGTCCATCACGGAATCTTGCGCTGCAATCATACTATGATCCGTCAATTTTCCCTCGTTTCATGGCGGCGTCAGTTCAGCGATCTTGCGCTATGCACGACAAATTCCGTCGCGAGTTGGAACGTGGTATCTATGTCATCAAGCTGGTAATGCGGTTGCAGATGCATAACGCAGCCGAAGGTGCCGGGCTTGCTGGGGTCTGCCACGACGCGGATCTTGCTGGAGACGAGCGGATGCCGGGCACGGCTCTCGGCATCCCCCCGGCTATTGCCATTCGTGTAGTTCGACAGCCATTTCTGCAATCGCCGCTCGATTTCCTCAGCCGTCAGAAAGGCGCCGACCATCTCTCGCCCCATGACTTTGAGGTAATGGGCAAAGCGCGACACGCAGAGCACAGAATTGATCTGGGCCGAAAGACGCGCATTCGCTGTCAAGGGCGTGGCATCGCCCGCATTCGTCTCGGATGAAGCCGGGCCATGCATGCTGCGCACGGCGGAGAAAGCCGCTTCATTGCCATGCGGCAGATGATTGATCGGAATGATGCCAGCATCGACCAGTTGGCGATCCTGCCTCTCCGTCAGGGTCAATTCCAGCGACGGGCGGCACCAGCTGCCATTGCGATCGGTCGTGTAAGCTTCCCGCACGAGGTCCGGCACAAGCCCGCCGCCAAGACGATCCGCGTCCACCCCTCTGATATCCGCGGGCCAGCCGAATTGGGCCTGTGCCCGAATAACGGTTGAGGCAAACGCATAACCGCTAACGGACCAGACACGATCTTGCGGCTTTGGCGCGTATTCCGCATAGGAGCAGCCGTCGCGTGCAGGATCCAATGTCCATACCGGACGCGCCAGAACCCGCGGCAGCGTTAGGCACAGGAAGCGAAGATCGCTGCCGGCGGCAAGGCCGCGCCAGCGGGCATGGTCGCTGTCTCGCAAAGGTGCCGACGGGTCCAAGGAGAGGGCGAGTTCATCAAAGCGATCGACATCCAACAGCGATGGCGACGCCGCAACGACAATGGGCGCAAAAGCGGCAGCCGCAACTGCCGCGAGAGAGGCCAGTGCCGCCACGTCATCGGTGGGGCGAGGGGCGTTTGCCGTCTGCCGCGAGCGCCGATGGGTCAATTCATGGTCGATGACCATTAGCCCGAAAGGCTCGCCGCCCGGGCGCCCAAACTCATCCTCGTAGATCCGGCGAAAGAGGATGCTTTGGTCGAATTCCGGTGCCCGATCCAGATCGCGGCATAGCTCTGGCCAGGCAGCGCTCAGCAGGCGCACATGAATACGGGACGGCGGCTCGATGCCGCTGACCAGCCAGTCGAGGCCACGCCAGGAGCCTTCAAACCGTTGCAACCGCGGATGATGCAGGATCGCGTCCAGTTGATCGGCGATCATCCGGTCGATCGCGACCACATCGCGGTCGATCAGGCAGCGCAGCCGATCCGCGTCGATCCTTCCGTCAGATAGCTGGTCCAAGCCAAACCAGCCGGCGAGACCAGATAAGCCCCCGGTCAGGAAAGACGCCAATCTCGCGGGTGCAAGATCGGCCTCTCTCCTCAGAAAATCACCGCTCAGCACAAGGTCACGAAGCGGTCTCTCGTTCCGTGATGGGGCAGCCGACATGAATGACGGATCAAGCCTTTTCCGGAATGCGGGCAACCATGCGCAGGCTGGTTGTCAGCTCTTCCATCTGCAGCCAGGGGCGCATGTAGGAAATGGCCCGATAGGCACCGGGGCGGCCGGGAATTTCACGAACCTCGACACGGGCCTCGCGCAGCGGGAACTTTGCCTTGCTTTCAGGACCCGCATGATCATTCGTATTGACGTAATTCTTGATCCAGCGATTAAGCCAGATTTCGCAATCCTCGGCTTCCATGAACGAGCCGATCTTGTCCCGCGCCATAACCTTCAAGTAATGCGCGAAACGGCTGGTCGCCATGATATAGGGAAGGCGGGTCGAGATGCGCGCATTTGCGGTCGCATCGGGACGATCATAGTCCTTCGGCTTCTGGGCCGTCTGGGCGCCGAAGAATACCGCATAGTCGTGATTTTTGTAGTGGCACAGAGGCAGGAATCCGAGATTGGACAACTCGTATTCGCGCCGATCGGTGATGCCGATTTCGGTCGGGCATTTGGCGTCCATGTCGCCATCGTCGGACTGAAAGATATGCGTCGGCAGATTGTCAACCTTCCCGCCACCTTCCGCGCCGCGAATCGCCGTGCAAAAACCATGACGCGCGAAGGCGTCCGTCAGTTTTGTTCCCATGACATAGGCCGCATTCATCCAGCAGTATTTCTCATGTGCCATGGCGATCGGCGTTTCCGCCGCATCGAGCGGCGCTTCCTCGTAGTCGAATTCGTCGATCGGTTTGGTTCGGGCGCCATAGGGCAGACGCGCGACGACGCGCGGCATGACCAGCGAGACGAAGCGGCTGTCTTCGCTGTCACGAAAACCCCGCCATTTCTGATATTCGACAGTGTCGAATATCTTGGCGAGGTCGCGGGGCTTGCTCAATTCCGACCAGCTGTTAAATCCGAACATATTGGCGCCGGCGGCCGAGATAAACGGCGCGAAAGCGGCGGCGCTGACATTGGAAATTAGGCGCAGCGTTTCGATCTCGTCGGGGTGATTGCCCCATTCGTAATCGCCGATCAACGCGCCATAAGGCTCACCCCCAGGCGTGCCGAATTCGCTTTCATAGATCTTGCGGAAAAGCAGACTTTGGTCGAACTCCACGACGCGGGTCAGATCGCGGTTGAGCTCACGCTTGGAAGCGTTGAGCACACGGATCTTGAGCATTGTCCCGGTTTCGCTGTTCTGCACCAGATAATGCAGGCCGCGCCAGCTACCCTCAAGCTTCAAAAAGCGCGGATCATGAATGATCTCGTTCAGCTGCTCGGAGAGCTTCTGATCGATCTTGGCAATGGCGCGTTCAAGGGTACGATTGAGATTGCGATCAAAGGTGACCGTGCCGGCCTGGGCCTGTTCCACCAAAGCACGCACAAGATCCTGCGCGCGATCGGGCTCGGTCTGGCGGGTTGCAGAAACGACTTGCTGCAGCAGATCCGTGGGCTGGCTGCTGTCAGCCTTGGTGCTCAAAGCATCCTGGGATTGCGACATGGATCAACCCTCGTCTTTGGCTGCAAGCTCGCCGGATACTTGAGTCATGTTGCCGCTGTCCTTGAGGATGGTTTCAAGCAGCAATTCCAGCTCCTCGGAACGGTCAGCCTTGCTCATGAGATCGCGCAGCTTGTTGCGGGTTTCCAGAAGCGTTTTGAGTGCCGGGATTTGTTCGAGCACACGGCCGGGTTCGAAATCCTCGATCGCGTTGAAACGCAGGCTGACAGCGATTTCCGTACCGTCATCGACGAGTTTGTTCGGCACGACGAGATTAAGTCCCGGCGTCAGGCGACCCATCACCTCATTGAAATTGTCGCGATCGATCTGGATGAATTTGCGATCGGCCAGAGGCCGCAAAGGCTGCGTCGGATCACCGGAAAAGTCACCAAGAACACCAACAACGAAGGGAAGTTCCCGCACCACCTGCGCGCCTTCGGTCTCGACCTCGTACGTTATGTGAACACGCGGTCGCCTTACCCGGCTGAGCTTCTCGTGGATGCTGGCGCTCATCACTATTCCTCAAGGAATTGCGGATTTTTGTGTCGAACCCGAATGATTTTGTAATTGGTCAGTCGTTAATAAACCGCGTTCTGCGCGCGTTTCAACCGCATGGTTTAAGACAGTTTGAAGGCTGGTCGATGTTGATACGCGTCGAGACCTCGATCGCATTGCGCGATATTGTGTGGATCGACCGCGGAATTCCGCCGCCTATGAAGCGCTGTGGTTCAGATTGCTCGATCCGGGTCAGTTTTGTGACAGCAAATATGTGACCGTACGGCATGACAAATCTATTCTGGCGGTGGCCTTATGCCAAGCTGTGACAGAATAGCCGCTCTCGCGCCAAGTTCGGGAACAACCTCCTCAAGAAGCTCGAAAAACGAAAGTCTTGCGCGCCTGACGGCTTCCTCCAAAGCATAGGAAAGCGGTGAATGCGGTTCGTGCATCCGGAAATACTCCGCGACGACCAGAAGATTGGTCAACATGGAGTCTCGCGTGACGGGGGTTTTGTCTGCAGCCTTCTCGGTCGCAGTTTCTTCCGACACGTCTGCGTGAGCGGGGGCTGAGTCCATCATCGCCTCGGTTGTATCGGCTTCGACAAGCCGGGGGGGAGTGGCTTCAGGTGCCAGCTTGGCTGCAATGCGAATGATCTTCTCGAGAACCGTCGCCACCCGGCGTGAGGGCGGTGCCTCGCGGCCCAGAGCATCGGCCATGGCGCCGGCAAGCCTTTCCCACCAGGCAAGCGCCATCTTCGCGTCATGACCGGTCATACGAAGATGGGTCTGTCCGACCAGACGTGCATCGCTATCCAATTCGCCAAGCGGCAGCACGCCCGCGGCCAGGCGGCGTTTCTTGCGTGCGGCGTCACCAATGCCTTCGATCTCCTCCGCTTGCTCATACTGCCAGAGCGTGACGGGCGTTTGGTCCGATCGATGGAAAAGAACGACCATGCGGAGCGACTGAAGCAGCGTGCCGTCGCCGCTGACGCCATTCAGACCGGCGAGTGGAATGCCGCGCGGGTCCTCGCTATCATCGTCATTCGCGGGAAAAAGTCCGTCTGACCAGAACTGCGTAACAAGGCCTGTCATCAGCTCCGCGCCGAAAGCGAGACCAGGCAGAGCATGACGTCGCACCAAAGCTTCCGTCATCCATGCCGCGACTTCGAGGTCCTTCCCGTTCTCCGTCAGGATAAGGCGGGCATGCTCCTCGGCCGCTAACCAATGGCTGTCGGTACTGGCGCTTCGTCCGCCGTGGTCGGAACTGCGTTCGCCAGCACGAGCGTCTGCACGGGCATCACGCAGCCGGAAATAGCGCGATAACGGTGATGTGTCCTCACGCGGATCAAGCCCCGCCGGTGCGTCAGGCCCGAATGGTTTTAGCAAGGCGGACATGAGGGATTGGGCCGGATCGACAAGGTTTTGATCCAATGATCGGGTCCTCTCAGCAGGGTCGAGACGCGTTCGGTGACACTTAACTGTAACTATATCGACGGCAGTGCGAAGCGTTAGTGGGAACTGCGCGATAATTGCGTTGGAGTATCCATGGCAACGCTTGATCTGTCGATGCTGGTGGCGCGGCTCAATGACACTTGTCGAAAAAGCCTGGAATCGGCGGCGGGTTTGACGGTTTCGCGCACGCATTACAATGTCGAATTGGAACATTGGCTGCTGCGGCTGACAGAAGCGCCAGGTAGCGATATCCCGGCGATTATGCGGCATTTCGATATTGATGCCGGGCGGGTGATCGCCGGGCTGAATGCAGTGCTTGATGGGATGAAGACCGGCAATGGCCGCGCACCGTCCCTGTCGCCCGAACTTGTGCGCATGATTAAGCAAGCCTGGCTGGTCGGTTCAATTGCGCGTGATGCGCTGACCGTTCGGTCCGCCGATGTGCTGCTCGCGATTCTGGATGATGAGTCTCTGTCATCCGCGCTGCGCCGGGCGGTGCCGCAACTGTCTCGGTTGCCGGCTGGTCTTGATCATGACCAGTTTGCCGCCGTGCTGGCGGGCAACGCGGAAGCTGATCGGGGAAGCAATCCGCGCCTCGCGACCGACGCGGCGGCGGCCGATATGCAACCGCCCGCGCCGTCAGGCCCGCATGCGGCACTGGATACCTATACGGTCGATCTCACTCGGCGAGCACGTGACGGCGCGATCGATCCGATTGTCGGGCGTGATATTGAGATCCGTCAGATGATCGATATCCTGACACGCCGGCGACAAAACAATCCCATTCTCGTGGGTGAAGCGGGCGTTGGAAAAACCGCGGTGGTCGAGGCGCTGGCGCTGCGTGTGGCGGCCGGCGACGTGCCGCAATCCCTCGCCACCGCGTCGATCCGCACGCTCGATCTCGGCCTGCTGCAAGCGGGTGCCGGCGTGAAGGGCGAGTTCGAAAATCGTTTGCGTGGCGTCATGCGCGGTGTCGAGGCCAGCCCGTTTCCCGTCATTCTGTTCGTGGACGAAGCCCATACGCTGGTCGGTGCCGGCGGCGCGTCGGGCACGGGTGACGCGGCCAATCTTTTGAAACCGGCTTTGGCGCGCGGACAGATCCGCATGATCGCCGCCACGACCTGGGCGGAATACAAAAAATATTTTGAGAAGGATGCCGCGCTGACGCGTCGCTTCCAGCCGGTGATCGTCGAGGAACCGGACGAGCCCGCGGCGATCGCGATGATCCGTGGGTTGGTCGCGACCTTGGAAACCCATCATGACATCCCGATCATGGATGACGCCGTCATTGCGGCCGTGCGGCTTTCGGCCCGCTACATCCCCAGTCGCCAACTGCCGGACAAGGCGGTCAGTCTGCTGGATACGGCCTGTGCCCGTGTGGCAATGACGCAGGAGAACCTGCCGGCGGCGCTGGAGGACGTCTCCAGGCGGTTGGGCTTGATCGTCACGGAATACGGCGTGCTGAGCCGTGAGGTGGCTCTGGGCGACGCGCATGACGGTCGTATGGCCGATCTTGAGGAGGAGCGGGAGGCTTTGCTTGCCCGCGAGACGGAATTGATGTCGCGGTGGCAGTCCGAGCGCGCCTTGGTCGGCGATCTACGCGTCTCGCGCCAGGCATTGCTGGCCGATGCGACGGCCGGGCTGTCAGCCTTGCCCGCGGCCAGCGATTCTGCGCGCGACCGCTACCGATCATTGAGGCAAGAGCTCGGCAATTTGCAGGGCGATTACCCCCTGGTATTTCCGGTTGTTGACGCACAGGCCGTCGCTGAGGTGGTGGCAGATTGGACCGGCATTCCCGTCGGGCGCATGCGCTCGGACGAAGTCCGCACCATCCTCGACCTTCAATCCAAATTGGCGCAACGGATCGTGGGTCAGGATCACGCGCTCTCTGCCCTGACGAAGGCGATACAGACGTCACGGGCGGGCCTGACCGATCCGCGTAAGCCGGTCGGCGTGTTTCTGATGGTCGGCACATCCGGCACAGGCAAGACCGAAACGGCGCTCGCGCTCGCGGAATTGTTGTTCGGTGATGAGCAAACGCTGACAGTGATCAACATGTCGGAGTTCAAGGAGGAGCATAAGGTCAGCCTGCTCATGGGCAGTCCGCCCGGCTATATCGGCTATGGCGAAGGCGGCATTCTGACGGAGGCGGTCCGGCGCAGACCTTATTCCGTTATCCTGCTCGATGAGATGGAAAAGGCGCATCCTGGCGTGCAGGACATCTTCTATCAGGTCTTCGACAAGGGCCATATGATGGACGGCGAGGGACGCGCCGTCGATTTCAAGAACACCGTCATTGTCATGACATCAAATGCCGGATCCGAAATGCTGAGCCGGCTTTTTGCCGATCCCGATACGGCGCCGGAGCCTGAATCGCTGCCGGCACTAATGCATGACGAATTGGTGAAAACCTTTAAACCGGCCTTTCTTGGGCGCGTAAGACTTTTACCTTATCTGCCAATGACAGCGACGATATTGCGTAGCATCGTCACTCTTCAACTTGACCGCTTAACAAAAAGATTCCAAGACCGCTATGGGAGCGATCTTATCTTCGAGCCATCAGTCATCGATGCGATCGCAGAGCGTTGCACGGAGAATGCGATAGGCGCACGTGCGATCGAAGCGATTCTGTCGGATAAGCTCTTGCCCGATCTATCGGTGCGTATGCTGGGGCAGATGTCGGACAAGCACATGATCGAGACGGTGGTTGTTGACTTGGATGTTAACGGCGCATTTCGATACGCGATGAACCGCGTATCCTGAAACAGGAGCTTACATGGCGATTTATATGCAATTCCCGGGCTGTGACGGCGACGTTACGGAATCCGGCCATACCAGCTGGATCGAACTGACCGGCTTCCAGTGGGGCGTCGGGCGCGGCATTTCCAGCGATGTCGGTTCCTCGGCCGAACGTGAATCGACCGCACCGCAGGTCGATGAAGTGACGGTCAATAAGGACAATGACATTGCAACCGGAAAGCTGATGACGCAGGCACTGTCTGGGCACGGCGCCACCGTTCAGATCGATTTTACCCGCACCTATAAGGAGACGCAGGAAATCTATCTGACGCTTATCCTGACAAACACCATCATCAGCCATTACAGCCACCAGTCCCGCGGCGACCGCCCGAGCGAAACCATGGCGCTGAATTTCACGAAGGTTCAGTTTACCACGAACCAGATGTCGGCCGATGGCACTCAGGGCAGCCCGGATCACGTCATCTATGATCTGTCCACCGCGCAGACGTCCTAGTTTCCTTAGCCTTTATCGATGTGCGGGGTGGGTGCCTTCGGGTGCCCACCCCACGCCCATTATTCCCGTCCAGCCGCTTTCGTCGGTGGCCGCAGCAGAGCGAGAGCGGAGTATGGAACCAAAGAAATTCGACTTCACGAAGGGACTTGTGAAGCCGCGCACGTTTCATTTGCCCTTCGCACCTGACAAGGAAGCGCAGAAGCTGGCACTGAAGAAGTCGGGGCAAGGGGATCTTGATCTCTATGATTTTATCTCCGAGGCCCTGGCGGCGGGGATGGCGGCATCCGGCTATGGGATCGAACATGCCTTTAAGGCGACGGCCTATATCCCGAAAATCGCCCTCGACGGCATAAAATTCGACCATATGCGCGGGAAGGAGGGCGGTGTTGATAACACGTCCAAAAAAATGAATCCATTGCTGCCGCTGACGGAAGGCAAAAGTCCGGTCACGCACAAATATCTCATGTCCCGCCGACTGAAGAAAGTTGGCGGCAATGTTCTTCAAGGTGTCAGCAGCGCGCTCAGCGCGGCGCCCCCCACGGCGGTCAATATTCCGGGCACAATCTATCACGGACAGGCGCTTATTCTAACCGGCATTCACGTCGCGCGATTGGAATATATTTCCAAAAAATACACGACGGCGGTGCAGGGCGACGCCAATCTGGTCCGCGACTGGTGCCAACTCATCCGGACGATGAAAGGTATCAAAACCGCCGTTCGCGGTGCGTCGCTGGTTGGGTCCATCATTCCCCATGCATCCATTCCGACGTCGATCGCGACCTCGGTTGCGAAGATGGGGATCAAATTGACCGCAACGGGAGCCTGCTATGCGGCGGCAGCCCATTTGCAACTCATGGCCTATCGCGAGCAAGGCTATGACGTTGTGAGAACGGGCAGCACGACGCAACCTTCGTCGAGCGCCCCGTCATCCTATACGAGATCATCCTTGTCCCCGGCGTCAGGCTCCCGCACACGCTCCTTCACGCCGATGCCGACCATCCCTGAGAACAGCGTTTGGCCGACGCCGAAACCGCCAGGCGCCCGCGCACCGGCGTTCACGCCTATGCCGACCATTCCGGAAGACAGTGTTTGGCCGGCAAGGCAAAATACCACCTTTGCCCAGAGGACAGGGCCGGATGCAGGGCCTGCATCCAGCATCATCTGGGAGATTTTCACCAAGCGCGGCGCGACAAGGTTGTTGGGGCGCTATGACGTGGCGTCGATCATCGCTGAGCCGGCGGGTTGGATGGCGCTCGCTGACAAACTTCTTTTGATCTGATATCCCCGGCCTGGCAGGCGAGCCCGTACTATCTACCGGCCTGTCCTAATTGCGGGGGACGAAAACAGAATAAAATTGTGTGACCAGAATTGGTCTATATTGGCTCAACAGCGTGTGGAGAAATCTTCCAGAGAAGCGGACGGTTTTTCTATGCGCGATTGATGCGGCATCGACCGCGCCATCGAGCTGGATCATGGCGTAACGATGGTCATCGAGCATCGTCAGGATGGTGCTTTCTTTGAGTTGGCCGGTCAGGATTTGGTCGTGCGTATAATAGGGGTCAAGGTCCATCGGCTTGTCAGCGTCGTAACAAAGCAACAGATCTTCACAGATGGCCGCGCCTGGCGTCGATAGCAGACTTGCGGTGGCTTGGCGCGCGGCTTTCGTCTCTTCAGTCAAGCGAAGCTGGGCGACACAATCGCCGTGAACCCGAGACGGTATGGTTGCGATAACGGACAAAGTGGCAATCACGAGAGCGGCCTGGAAAGATTTCCTTGCACGCGGATTTTGCCTCAGCTGACCTTCCAACCGACAAATTCCAACCACGCAGGTTAGAAGGCTGGCGATCAAGGCCGGATAAAATATGTTGGACGCGACGCCATCGCCACCAGAAAAATAGACCGAGGCGATATGGGTAGAAATCAGCATGGTGAACAGAAGACTTCGGAAAGGCGTGGTCTTTTCGCGCAGCAACACCACCACGCCGATCACAAGAAAAATCAGGAAGTGTACCAGATAGTGGAGTGTTTCCTTGCTAAGGTTATGCCAGCTATAGGCACGTGGATGTAACAATTCCGCTAAAAAATGCGGGCCATCCAAATACGAGGATAGCGCCAGCAAAAGCACCGCAGCGCCCATGCCCCCGATGATGAACACCACGAAACCACGCCAGTTCCGTGTGATGAGGAGATGGATGCAGATGCTGAAGGGAAAAACGATCAGATCATGTTTTATGAATAGGCTGACAGCAAAAGCGATTGCCGATAGCAAGGGCCAGAAAATGCTCTTGGGCGCTTTCACGTAAGCGAATATGCCAAAAGTGCTGACTGCCAGGCTCAGCAATTCAGGGTCGTTGGAAGCGCGTCCGACACCGAAGAATGAGGCAAGCGATGCAAATAGGCAAAGCCCGGCGTAAAGGGCGCCGGCCCGCGAGCCCGTGACAATCCGGACGATGCCACCGACCAGTCCCGATGTCATCATGAGGGAGACAAGGCAAACGATGCGGCCCGCCAGCACCATATGCTGCTTTACCCCTCCCAGAAGGCCAATGATATGGAAGGACAGGAAGGGATAGTTCGTGGTCCATAGCGTTGGGTGGTTGCCGTACAGTGGCTGGCCCTCAACCGTCATCCATTGGCGATAGGCGTTCCAACCTTCATTGTAATTGTTGGACGGAAACGCCCCGATGTTCAAAAGAGGAAACCAGGCCGTTGCGATGACGCAGCAGGCCATTGCCGTGATAACCACCGTCCAGAGCGCGCCTGCTTTTGCGACAGATAGCGGAGACTCGGCCCCTTTGCCGCTTAGGTCTAAGGACGGCATGGCTCAAACGGACTCCGGACGTTTCTGCTGCCTTTCGCCTTCGGCGACCGCGACACTTATGTCAACCATATCGACCGGCCGCTTGGTGAATCCGGCGCGCCCCGCTGGTCGCGCAGCAGACTGTCGCCGCTTGGTTGAAGCCTAAGGCCGAGCACATGGGCTTGTTTGCCAAGCTTGGCTATATCTTGGCCTGGTCGCCGGCTAGAGTTATCGGTCAGTCAGACCGTCATGGCGTTTAGGCACGGAAATCCCGGGCTAGCCCCCCCTCAACCATGATTTATGCAGGTGCCGTCCATGTCGATCCCAGCCGTTGTGCATTTCTGCTGGATTGGACCGCGCCTCTCCTGGGCCTCCGTCTTTGCTCTGCTCTCCGCAGCGGAGTGCGGCGAATTGGCGGAGGTGGTTCTGCATCATACGCATGCGCTGGAGGATTGCCCGGAATTAGGCGCGTTGAGGTCTCACCAGGGCGTTCGGCTCTCACGGATCGATCCATTGGCCGTATTGGCGCAAGCCGGCGAAGCTTTGGGTCCGGGCAAGAGCGAGGCCTTGGCGGCAATGTATGGCCGGCTTGATAGCCCGGTCGTCAGGAGCGATATTCTCCGCGCCGCTGTCCTGTTCATCGAGGGTGGCGTGTATTTGGACCTCGACACAATCACGACCCAGTCTTTGCGGCCGCTGCTGCAAGCGCCGTTTTTTGTCGGCTGCGAGTATGTGGTCTGGCCAGGTGCTGCCCTGCAAAACCGTACCCCATCCTTACTCATCAGGCAGGTCGGTCTTGATCTTATGCGCAAGGTTTTGCGCTCGCTGCCCGGCGGATGGCGGGCTTTCCGCGTCATTCAGGGGCTCTATTTTCGGAATGTGAACAACGCGGTGATGGGCGCGGAGGCGGGCGCGCCGCTTCTCGCCGCTTATCTTCTTGCCATGTTGGAGGTTCCTTCCGAACGCCAAGCGCTTCCCTATGCGCTAGGGCCGCATCTTTTGCAGGCTGTTATCCAACGCAAGCCCGGTACGGATCTTGTTGTTCATCCGCCGGAGACCTTCTCTCCGCTGCCCCCGGAAATCTCCGAGCATTGGTTTCGTATTGGCCGCCTCGGAACGGTCGGAGCTGCGCTTACGGAAGAGACGCGCTTGGTCCATTGGTATGCCTCGATCCGGACGGCGGCATCAGTGGCGGATATCAACCCAGCTTACATTCAAGAGAACCGGCAAAGGCAAATGTACAGTCAGTTAGTGTATGCGAAGCTCGGCCATCTGCCGCAGCTTTTTCCGTCAAACACAGCATAATAGACTGAGTGTCGGGGAGGAGGACGACATCATTCGGCGCAAGGTCGCTCATTGAATTTGTCATAAATCATTCTCCAAATTGTAGCATTTCGCGGCAATCTGGAGGTGGTTGTATGTTACGTTTTCTTTGCAAAAGATTTTACGGGCACTCTCTTTGGTGCGGTCGCTATCCTAGCTATTGCAATTTTGCCATAAACTGAAGCTGTTGCGGGATGTCCAAGGCGATCGCTCAAAACAGCAGACCCGGTTGGCTAGCCTTTTTACCGATAGGCTTGCGGTTCGTCTCATCCGCAAGGTTTTAGAATAAGGTAATTTACGATGGCATTAGGCGGCATCCGCATTGCGATTGCGGGAATTGGTAACTGCGCGAGCGCGCTCATCCAGGGCATTCACTATTACACGCCGGAACGGTGCCGTGAGGGTGTCCATGGCCTGATGCATACGGAGATCGGGGGTTATCATCCCTACGACATCCACGTCGTCGCGGCTTTCGACGTCGACGCGCGCAAAGTGGGCCAGGATGTGAGCCGCGCGATTTTTGCCAAGCCGAATTGCACGACCGTATTCGAGAGCGAGATACCGCTGAGCGGCGTCATGGTCCAGATGGGTGCCGTGCTGGACGGAATCTCCGAGCATATGGCGACCTATGCTGAGGACCGCACCTTCATCCGTGCCGCAGCACAGGAGCCGACGAAAGCCGAAGTTGTGGAAGCACTGCGCCAGAGCGGCGCCGAGATCCTTTTGAATTACATGCCCGTGGGCTCGGAACGGGCCGCGCGCTTCTATGCAGAATGCGCCTTGGAAGCCGGAATCGCCTTCATCAACAATATGCCCGTCTTCATCGCGAGCGACAGAGATTTCGCCGCGCGATTCAAAGCGCGCAACCTGCCGATCATCGGTGACGACATAAAATCCCAGCTTGGCGCGACCATTGTCCACCGTGTCTTGACGGATCTTTTCGTCAAAAGGGGCGTGAAGCTGCTGCGGACCTACCAGCTCAACACCGGCGGCAATACCGACTTCCTTAATATGAAGAATCAGGAGCGTCTGGCCTCGAAGAAGACGTCCAAGACGGAAGCGGTTCAGGCCGCGACCGCGCGGCGTATGGCGGACGAGAATATTCATGTGGGCCCGAGTGACTACGTGCCCTGGCAGAATGACAATAAGGTGGCCTTCATTCGTCTGGAGGGCCAGCTTTTCGGAGAGGTCCCGATGAATCTGGAGGTGAGGCTTTCCGTGGAAGACTCGCCAAATTCGGCGGGCACGGTCATCGACATGATCCGTTGCTGCAAGCTGGCGCTGGAAAGCGGCATGGGTGGCGTGCTGGAAGCCCCTTGCGCCTATTTCTGCAAACACCCGCCTGTACAGTACAATGATGACCTGGCCTTCAGAATGGTTGACGAGTTCATCCGTGCCACATCCGCGGCGTCCCGCACGGTTAAGGACCTCGCTCCGGCATGAAGGGACTGATCGTCGCGGCAGGGCAGGGGGTGCGGCTTCGTGCCAAGGGAGACCTGAAGCCGCTGATTCCGATTAAAGGCATTCCGCTGATCGAACGCGTGATCGAACAGGCGCGGCGCGGTGGAATTGATGAGTTCTTCGTGGTCAGCGGCTACCGTGGCGACGATCTGCGTGCGGCCTTGAACAGCTTCGCCGACCGAACCGGCATCCACATTACGCATGTCATCAACCGGGACTGGACAAGGGCGAACGGGCAGTCGGTTTTGATGGCCAAGCAGTTCCTGGATGAGCCTTTTGTGTTGATGATGTGCGACCATCTTCTGGACCCGGACATTATCCGCAGCCTGATCGACGCACCGCATGCGCCTGACACCGTCACATTGGCGGTCGATTTCAATCTGGACAATCCGCTGAACGATCCGGACGACGTGACCCGGGTGAGAAGCGAGGATGGCTTCATCCGGCACATCGGCAAAGTGATCCGCGACTTCGACTCGTATGACACCGGCGTTTTTCTGTGTACCCCGATCATGTTCGAGGCGCTTGAGGAGAGCCAGGCGAAGGGGGATGACAGCATCTCCGGCGCCATGAACGTTTTGGCGGCCTGGAACAAAGCGCATATCTTCGACATCCAGGATCGCATTTGGGTCGATGTGGATGATCCCGTCGCCTATGAAAAGGCAGAGCGTTTGCTGGAATTGGGCCAGCTCTGACGCTTGTCCGAGCAGGCGGCACATAGGGTCGAAAAGAGCGTGACTGCGAAATCGGAGCCGATACGTCGAACCTCGGAGATCGAGGAGGCGAGCAATCGCTGGCTTATTCATCCGATGGCAACACTGTTGCTGCCGCTGTTCGTCCGCTGGGGCGTGACACCTAACCTCGTCTCGCTCTCCGGGATGGCTTGCGGCTTGATCGCCGGTTTTGCCTATTCCCATGTTCCGGCGCCGGCCTGGGTATTGGCTGGTTTCCTGCTCATGCTGGCTTGGCATGTGATGGACGGCGCGGACGGTCAACTCGCCCGGCTGACGAACGCCCAGTCCGAATTCGGCAAAGTGCTGGATGGGATTTGCGATTACATCACGTTTATCGCGGTTTATATCGGCTTAGCCGTCGCTCTCACGCCGCGCGATGGCGTTTGGATATGGTTGCTGGTCGCCCTGGCCGGCGCTTGCCACGCGGCCCAATCAGCCGCCTATGAAGCGCAGCGCCAGCTTTACGATGTCTGGGGCTGGGGGCGCGTTTCCCGGCGGTTGCACGTGGCAACACCCGAAGCAGCGCGCTCGGTTACGGGCATGCTGCATCACCTCTATGGTCGGATGCAGGTCTTGTTGCTGGGTCGAGGCATCGAGACCGATGCCCGATTAAGGACCCTGTTGCAGACGGCGCCCGATAGCGCGGGCGAGTTGCATCGGCGCTATCGGGAAACCTTCGCGCCGGTCGTTCGTCGTTGGAGCGTCATGTGCTCAAACTATCGCACCGTCGGGATCTTCCTATTCGCTCTAGCCGGCTGCCCGATCGGTTATTTCCTGACAGAGATCGTCCTCCTCTCTGCCGTCAGCTTCTGGCTTATCGATCGGCAGAATAGGCGCCTCGCCGATTTCCTGCGACAGGTAACCGTTGAGGGCGTTTCGGGTCCGGTGGTCCTTGTTTCTGGCTAGAATCCCCTGCATCCAGGCAAGCGGCCGTTTCGGCGCCGTGACGGGTAGGTCCGCGCAACAAGTGCGCGGATGACCCATTATCATTAAGAGCGCCTTTCAAAACGTTTGTACGCGCGGTTTTGAAATGCGCTCTTTGTAAGTCGGCGGCCGATCGCTCGGCGCGGGAAGGCTGGACATTAACCACTCAACTTTCTGCCCGCGGCGCTAAATTATTGCAGAAAATCCTCATCGTTTCCTAGTCAGCCACAGACATGACTATCGGTAACGGGATCAACTATTCGCGGAAAAGCTTGACCTTGTCGGCCTACTAAGCCTTTTAGGTAGGGGCATCTCTCCCGAAGAACTAAGCCTTGGCGACTTTCGACAAATCCGTCATCCAATGATGACTGTGATTAGTCCAAAAGTGGTATTTCCCTTGGTCTGCTCCATCGGGTCGGGTGCTACGATCAGCAGAATGCTAGCCAACCGAAATATTTTGTTAGGAGATCGGCCAACGAAGTTTTAGGTGTCAAGACACGCTAGAAGCGTTGATGTGGAGATTCGTCCATGACTGACTATGCTTGGTTCCCCGTGACAGGTGACGGAGAAAGCGCCGCCACGGCTTACACCTGGACCATAGGGCAGTTGCCGTTCAGCATCGGTAACGACTGGGCTAACGTCGACAACGATCCGCCTTATCCGATCTTGACCGGTACTGTGCCGGGTGCGGTCGTGGGCGGTGTCGCCCAGGACAGCGTCTATCTCTTCGCGGGCGCCGCGAACGGCTCCTTCGTCAATCAGTTCTACACGCCCGATCCCGCTAAGGGCGACCCCTATATCGCCGAGGACTCATCCGGAAACTACAGCTTTCCGACCGAGGTCGTGCTCAATAGTGGCAGCGTTGCTCTCAATACGCTGGGTCTGGAGTCCATCAACGTCGAAGACGGGCCGGTCAGCCCCGTATTGGAGGTCCTGGGGTCGACCCTGGATATTCAGGGCTCAATTGAGTCGACCTATGACAGTAGCGAGTTTCCCGCCGGTCTTTCCTCAATCGTCGCAGATGCCGAGGAATTCGGCGGCTTCTTCGGTATCACCGTCCCGACACCGGGCGGAACGATCGACATCGGCCAGACCGCGACGGTCGAAGTCGGCGGTACCATCGGTGCTGACGTCGACGTCAATTTCGCGGTCGGCACCGGCGACGTTCTGAAACTGGATGGCGTGACCCAGGCGGCGGCGACTGACGGCATTTACACGGTGGGTGCCACTATTTCCGGCTTCGGCATCGGTGCTGAGATCGACCTGTCGAATATCGCTTCCACCAGTCTGAACAGCTTCAGTTACAATACGGCGACGGGCGTTTTGGACATCAATGTCGGTGACCCGATCGACGTTATGATCACCGTCGCAGGCACCGGCATCGGCTTGACCGGTGGGCTGACCGATGCGTCTTTCCATTTCGGTGATGACGGGTCGGGCGGTCTCGCGATTATCGCGTGCTACGCCGCCGGCACCCTGATCGCGACCACCCGGGGCGATATTGCGGTCGAGGCGCTGACGATGGACGATCAGGTTCTGACGATTGACGCCGGACCCAGCCCGGTCCGCTGGATCGGCCATCGCGAGGTTAACCTCGCCCGCCACGCGGCCCCTGAGCTTGTGCGACCGATCCGCGTCCGTGCCGGCACTTTCGGCCAGGGTCTGCCGCTGCGTGATCTCTACCTGTCGCCGGATCATGCCGTCTTCGCGGAAGGGGTTCTGATCCCCGTCAAACACCTCGCCAACGGCACGACCATCCGGCAGGTCGATGTGGAGACGGTCTCGTATTTTCATATTGAGTTGGAAAAACACGCGATTATTCTTGCCGAGGGCCTGCCCTGCGAAAGCTACCTCGACACCGGGGATCGCGCGTCGTTCGGCGATGGCGGCGCAGCAACCGAACTCCATCCGGCATGGGGGTCAGAGGCGCGCGACGTCACGCTGATCATGGATGCATTGGGATGCGCACCGTTCCGCGTGACGGGACCGGAAGTCGAGCGAGCCAAGGCGCTGCTTGGGTCCCACGTCGATCGCACGGGTGAATACCTGGCTGCCTGATTGCGCCAGAGCGTACCGCGTTTCAGACTGGCGCCGAATAATTGCATCCGCCTGGGCCAAAAATTGCCGATGACCAAATCCACAGGCGCTGCTGGTGCGTCACTAAAACCTGACGGACTCTACGAGCGACGGAAGAAGCCTATCGCCAAAGCCATCAGCAGAAAAGAAGGGGCCAGGGCCGCCACTGCGGGATTGAGATCAAGCACGAGGTCCAGATTGCCGGCAATCTGTTGCGCAAGCGAGCATACAACACCGAAGCAGGCGCCAATCGCGATCTGAGAGCCGGTATTTTGCGTGCGCGAGGGGCGGAAGACAAAAATAAATGAAATAAGGATCATCGCGAGCGTGGCGAAGGGCAAGTCAACCTTCATCCAAAATTCCTGTTCGTACAGAAGCGCTTGCAGATGTCGTTGCCGCAGACTGCGGATGTATTTGTATAGCGCTATCGGTGGCATGCTGTCCGGGGGCAGACGCAGCAGCTGCGTCTGGCTTGCGGAGAGGAACGGTTGCCACATAAGCGCGGCCTCACGCTCAGTCTGAAAACTTCCGCCTGACAGGCGTTTACGGGTGGCATTGGCCAGCAGCCACCGCCCGTCGGGGCGAATGTCCGCCCTGTCGGCGTGAAGATACTCTGCCAGCGTGCCGTCCGTGTTGAACTCATAGACGTCGATGTTTGTCGGTATATCGCGCCGCTCGAAATGCTGAACGTGCAAATACTGGCGGTCGCCGTAGGCCCAGAAGTCATCCTCGCTGCGGAGTGACGTGTATAGGGCGACGCTTCGTTCCTGCTGAGCAAATTGCTGGGATATCGGGATGCCATACTCGGCCAGCAGAAAGAGCAGCAGCCCGATCGGGATCATGAGCCTTATTGCCGTGCCACCGATGCGATATTCCGACATCCCGGCGGCACGGAGCGCCGTCAACTCGGATTGTCTCCCCAAACCCCCGAGCCCCAAAAGACATCCGATGAGCATCGCTGAAGGCGTCACCTGCAATAGCCGGTAGGGCATCGTGCAAAGCGTGTAGAGCGCAGCATCGGCGACCTGATAGTGACCTTCCCCAACTGATGCCAATTGCTCGACGAATTCCAGCAGGCTGAACAGCGCGGTCAGGGCGCAAGCCACAAGGCAATAGGCCCGGAGGATGATCCATCCGATATAGCGGTCCGCCGTGCTGAGCGCCAAAATACCCAGGACGCGAATCAGGATCCGCAATGGCAGCGGTCGCCTTCTCATGCCTGACGGCGCCTGGGTCTGAGGATAATGGCCAGCCAGGGTTTGACGAGCATGCTCAATAGGACGAGCGCCAATGCTCCCGGCACCCACAAAATGCCCGGCAGGCTGGGCACAATCCCATGCTGTACCCAGGTTCGCGCCGAGGTGAAGAGCAGATAATAGGCGAAGTAAGCCAGGATCGCCGTACCGAACCTCGCATAACGACCTTGCCGCCCCTTACGAAGGCTCATCGGGATGCCCAGAAGCCCAAGCAAGATCGTGGAAAGCGGTGTTGACAAGCGCCACTGCAGTTCCGCGATATCGGCCGGATCGGTTGATCTGAACAGCGCGGCGCTTGGCGTGACCACCGCGCTGTAATCTGTCGCGAGCGAGGATTTGGGATTGGGGTTCAAAACCAGATCGGCGGCATCCAGCACCTGATCGCTTTTGGTCCCATCCTGCCAAAACCGATAAATATGCGCGTCGAGCAGGTGGACCTGAGAAACGCCTGCCTGCCAGGATGCCATCATTGAATTGGCCAGGCGCGCGGAGATAATTTCCGTATAGTCGTCATGCCGGATCTGGACGAAAACATCCTCTGCCGGTGCGCCGGGTCCGGCGCGCCGCGCGAAGAATATCACGCGCCGGCCATGCTGGCCGATGTAGAAAGTATCCGCCTCCATCGCGCCTGTTTGAAGCGTAATCGCTGCGATGCCGGCTAACGCATGTAGCCGAGCATAGGCCCAAGGGCGCGCGTACAAGGACAGCACAGCCACCGCTATAGCCAGCATGACACCGAGGTTGATGACGCTTCCCAAAATTTTCCGAGGCGGAAACGTCAGCGCAAGCATCGCCGTGATTTCCGAATCTCCCCCCATTCTGCCGAAAGCCAGAATCACCGCGACGTATAGCGAAATTGGAATGAGCGTATCCTGCGCGATTAAGAGCTTAAGGCCGATCAGCTGGACGATGCTGCTGGCGGGAAGCAGGCCGCTTGCGGCGTCTGACAAATACCCCGCGGCGCTATACGTCGCGAACAGCACCATCAAGACGACCAAAACACGCAAAAAAGGCGCCGTGATTTCTCGGAGAAGGTAACGGGCGATGATCAAGGCAGGAAGCCGTTCCTTCTGGGTCTCGCCGCTATAGACCTTGCCACGCCGTCTTTATGCCAACTCATCGTAACTGCTGCTCCGACGCCGACGATGTCAGCCGCGTTTATATCCAATATCGCGGTCTGGCCAGCCTGGACTCATGAGATTAAGCGGTTACACCGTCCTGCCGGACGGCGCGGAAACGCGGGCAAGACGATGTTCGGCGGAGACAGAGTGCTATAGATAGAATGCTTCATTGCTCCCTATCCTTGGCTCGTCCGCCGATGGGCGGGGGCTTGGTTATGTCGATTGTCCTGGCGGATTTCTATGAAGATTTTGTTCGCCTTCGAGAACGCGCTGCCTAGTGCTCAGGCAGACGCGGAAGTGTT
Organism: Acidisoma cellulosilyticum; assembly: GCF_020621385.1. Lineage (GTDB taxonomy): Bacteria > Pseudomonadota > Alphaproteobacteria > Acetobacterales > Acetobacteraceae > Acidisoma > Acidisoma cellulosilyticum. The sequence goes on from NZ_JAESVA010000004.1 coordinate 41,454, forward strand.
CATGGCGACAGCCGAGGCCCTGGCGCCCTTTACGACGCAGGCTTGGCTGCATATCCCCGCGCCAAATGCCGCGTCCCTAGCGGCGGCCCGACTTGTCCGAGGCGTTGCGATGGTTTCTGCCTGGGCACCCGGCCGTCCGGCCGTTCTGCGTCACATCCTCTGCGGATTGACGATTGTCTGCCGCCGCGCCTTCCGCGAAGCGGATCTTGTCTATACGCGAAACCTTTGGGTCGCCTGGATATCGCTCATCTTCGGCCAGCGGGTGGCCTTCGATCACTATCGGCCTTGGCCGGATCAGATCCCGCCGCTACAGCGCTGGCTGTATAGCCTGTTCTCTCACCCCCGTCTGATCGTGAACATTTGCCATTCCGACTACACGCGCCAGGCCTATCTTCGGCTTGGCGTTGATGGAGCCAAACTGCGTCGGGTTTTGAATGGTTTCGAGCCGCAGCGGCTTCGCAATCCCGTTTTGCCGACAGAAGCCAAGTCCCATCTCGGTTTAGATCCGACGCGGAAATACGTGGTCTATACCGGCCGCGTGAACCATAAGAAGGGCCTTGCCCTGGTGGTGCGGGCCGCGAAGATGCTGCCGGATCTGGAATTTCTGCTTGTCGGCTCCAGCGCGGAGGGCCCTATCGAGGCGCTGGCGCGCGATGTGCCCAATGTCAGGATAATCCCCTTCCAGCAGCCCGATGCGCTCGTTCAATACATCTACGCGGCCGATGTGCTGTTGATTCCGCCGTCGCGGGAGCCGCTGGCGCAATTCGGTTCGACCGTGCTGCCGCTCAAGGTCTTTTTCTATCTGAGTGCCGGCCGGCCGATCCTCGCCGGCGATACGTCCGATGTGCGGGAAGTTTTGCGGCACGGCGAGAATGCCTGGCTATGCGCGCCGGACCAGCCGGAGGCTCTGGTCGATGGCCTGATGCGACTGACGGAGGATGCAGGCCTGGCGGCGCGCCTGGCAGCCGCAGCGCAGGCCGATAGCGCCGCCTTGACCTGGACGGCGCGTGCCACGCGCATATCGAGTATTCTGACCGAGCGCCTGCAAGCCCACCGCACGGCGCCGGCCCCATGGGGCAGACAGCAGAGCATGCGTTGGCGCCAATTATCCTGGCGTTGGCTGCGCCATTTACGCCGCACCCGTTTCTGGATCCTGCCGCCGGACGAGTTGACCGACGAGCCCAATGGATAGCCATCAGCAGCATCTTGCCCGCGGCTTCAATTGGCTTGGAGGCGCCACAATCCTCGCCAAACTGGTCGATTTTTCGACGATCATTGTGGTTTTGCTCTGCCTGACCAAGCAACAGGTCGGTATCGGCTCACTGGTCGTTTCCTTCGCCATGATCCTGGAGGCTCTGAACGGCCTGGGGACAAGCGATGCCTTGGTGCAGGCCAGCCTGGTCTCTCGCCTGCAACTCGACAGCTTGTTCTGGTTCATTCTCGGATCGGCTGTGCTTGTGGGGGCGGTGACCTTTCTGCTGGCGCCTTTGGTGGCTGCGCTATGCGACAATCCCAGCATCATCGCCTATCTGGGGCTGGTCGCGCTTAAACAGCCGATTGTGGCAATGGCCGTCATTCCCCTGGCCTTGCTCAATCGAGGACTGCGCTACGACCGCATAGCGATCGTCGGCGTCAGCGCCACGCTTGGCGGGGCGCTGACGCGGCTGGCCCTGGCTTTCTGGGGAGCGGGAAGCTGGGTGCTGGTCGTGGGCTATACCGCGAGCGGGTTTTACGTGTTGCTCGGCGCCCTGGTGGCGCGACCGTTCGTTCCGCGTTTCCGCTTCGATTATGCCGCGATCCGGCCGCTTCTGAGCTTCGGCCTGCGGGCCGCGAGTTCCAACCTGTCAGAGCAGGTATTTAAGAATGTCGATTACCTGCTGGTAGGCTGGTTCTACGGCGCCGCGCCGCTGGCAAGCTATCGCTTGGCTTTCGATGCGGCGATGGAACCTGCGACTGCGATCAGCACGGTCATCCGCCGGACCGCATTGCCGGTCTTCGCACGCACGGCGGCGGAGCCAGGGGAACTCGCGGTCGCGCTGACATGGGCAGTGCAGAGGCTTCTTCGGCTCGCGGCCCCCCTCATGATGGTGTTGGTGCTGATAGCCAGACCCTTGACCGGGTTGATCCACGACGAGCACGGCCACAGTTACGCCTCGTCCGCGCTGCCAATGCAATTGCTGGCGGTCGCAGCCTTGTTGCGGGTGACGACCGAACTGTTATTCCCGGTGCTGCTGGCGGCCGGCCGGCCCGGAATCGCCGCGCGGCTGTCTGTGGGTATTCTATTGACGCTCACGCTCGCAATTTTCCTGGTTGGATACCTTCTGCCGCAGGGGCCAGGGATCATTGCGGTCGCTGGTTGCTGGTTGGCTATCTATCCGTTCGTGCTCGTTTGGGGCGCGCGGATGCTGCACCGGGATCTGCGATTCCCATTGAGAGCACTGGCGCGCGTTCTGGTCGAAACTGCCGCCAGCCTTGGCGTCACACTCGCGCTAGTGGTTTTGGCCGAGGCGCTGGCTGGCAACCCCGCATCTTGGGTGCAGATTGTGATTGTGCTTCTGGCGACGGCTTTGGTGCAGGGCGGCTTGTATCTGCGAGGGCGACAGCGCATCAAACTTGCCTGACGCCTAGAGCGTTTCCCGTTCGCTTACGCTCACAGTTGCCGCTCTAGATTATTGTTTTTGCGAGCATCTTCACACAGTCAGATGATTGCATCTGACTGTGTGAAGATGCTCTAGTCGGCCGCCAAAGCGACCGTTGGCTCCGCAGGTTTTTGGCTACCGCGATAGCGGTCCAGCATGCTCATCTGATGCACGCAACTTAAAGTACAGGTCGGGCTGCAAGACTTTTCCGTGTGGTATTCGCGCCGAAGATCGTCACGGGTATAATCGGCCAGGGGAATGCCCGGGTAGCCGCGTTGCTGCGAGCACCAATGCACGAGGCCATCTTCGGTGATGTACAGGTAGCGGGCGCCGGCGCGGCATTTCCAGTCATTGGGTTGCCCTTGCATCAGGTTCTTCTGGAAGAGCCGGTAGTTCAGGGTATGGACGATCGACGGAGAAATCTTCGTCACCGCTGCATAAGCTTGCATCTGCGCAGCGCTCAGCGGCTTCAGCGTGCCGGTATGGTCATGCAACACGCCCACGGAGTGCTGCAGCCCATATTTTGCTGCAGTCTCCGCGACCACGATGACGTCCTGCGTCCGCTCCTCGCTGATACCCAGCACGGAATTGACGTTCACTTTGAATTTGGCGAGTTCGGAGAGCAGGGCCAACTTGCGCTCGACCGAATACAAGCTCTTCATCGAAACCGCGTCGGGCTCCAGATTGTCGATGCTAATCTGCATACCTTGCAGACCCGCCGCGTTGAGGCGCCTGATCCAGTCGGCCGTCAGCTTGAAGCCGTTCGTGATCATGGTCACGATCATGCCGCGGGCCCGCGCGGCGGCGACGACCTCATCCAGTTGAGGATGTAACAACGGCTCGCCACCCGTGAAGGTGATGGAGGCGGTTTTTAAATCCGCCAGCAGATTGACCCGCTCGAGCAGCGCCGGCAGCGGCACAGGTGGCGAGAAATTGTCGTATTCGTTGCAATAGCCGCAGGCGAGATTGCAACGGCGCGTGACAACCACCTGAGCGAGCAGCGGATTGTAGCGCGAACTGACGGCGCGCCCCAGAAACCGCATTCCGGAAGCGACGCTATCGAGACGATCGGTCAAAGAATTTTTCTGCATCAACGGGTTGCCCCATTCTGAGGTGCGAGGGGAGGGAGCAATCGGAACCGGTTGGACCTTCTAGCACCCTTGCCGCGCGGAAAGAAGTCACGCGGGCGCAGGCTGCGCATCCTGCCACGCCTGTCGAAGGTCAGGGGGAACTGTCATGCCTTTGCAACACAGTATCGTACCAGTCTTCCAGCAGACTGGTCTGATGATGCAAGTCGAAGCGCTGCTCAACGAAGGTCCGCGCTGCGACACCCATCCGCCGGCGCAAGGCAGGATCTGCGGTCAGGGTCTGCATGCGGGCCGCCAACGCGACCTCGTCGCGTTCTGGTACGAGGAAACCTGTTTCTCCGTCCAGCACCCCCTCCGGAATACCCCCGACGCGGGAGCCTATCGTCGGCAGGCCGTTGGCGGCCGCTTCCAGCAGCACCAATCCAAGCCCCTCCATCCGCCCCGTTTTGGTTCGTACACTGGGGAGCACAAGCATGGCCGCGCGGCGGATGGCGGCCAGAACCTTCTCATGCGGCAAAGCGCCGAGGAAGCGGATACGCGTCTCCAGTCGCAGCGACTTGCTCAACGCTTCGAGCGATGCCCTCAGCGGTCCATCACCGATGATATCCAGCCGGATTTCGGAATTCTGTGCCGCCACCTGGGCGAAACTGCGAATGAGGTATTCGGTCCCCTTCATCTCGACCAATCGCGCGACATGAAGGATGGTCAGTGTTTCCCCGTCTGCCTTAAGGGAGGGACCAGTCCGGCAATCGACGCCGATGTGATGCACATGGGTGCGGGATTCCGGGAACCCCATGGCGATGACGCGTTCGCGCAGGAAGGCCGAGGCGCAGAGAAACAATGCCCCCTCCTGCGCAAGCTGATGTCTGAACAACGGATAATTGGCCCAAGCGGGCGACCGCAGAAGTGCCGCAGTCGAAAGCGTCGCGTCAAAACCGTGGAAGGTGGTAATCAGAGGGATGCCCAAGCGCCGGGCCAGCGGCAGAGCGTAGACACCCTCAATGCCAAAATGCGCATGGATGAGCGCCGGTCGATGCGATTCAAGCATGCGGAAAAAGGGTCGTGGCGATCGGCTCAGCATCTGCCAGCCGATCATAGGCCAACCATAGCGCAAATCCCTTAATGCGAGCGAAGATGCGCCGGTGGGTTCGGGGCCAAAGCGCAGCCGACCCAGATAGACCGGGCGGTAGCGCTTTAATGTCTGCGCCTGTTGCGTGATGAAGGGCTCTGAGATCCTGAACAGATTGTGACGGAATATGATGACCTCGCGCACGCCCAACCCTTTGTGTGACATTTCGTTGAATGCGAGCCCGTTAATCCTCGCTTCTCGGTCTTGACGATAACGACTTTCGTCATTCCTGGAAACGCTGGCTTGCCTTGGCGCAAACGAAGGGGCAAGTCGCCGTCCGGCCGGTCGATGGGTAAAATTCGTGGTGGCTTGACCCACCCTGCGGCGGAAGGATGCATGCTGACCTTGAGAACCGGTCAAGGTCACGGAGCGAAAAATTGATATGTCTACGAAAACGGGCGAAGCGGTCTTATGATCAACATGGCGTTGACCATGGTTTTAGATCAAGGCCGGAATTAAGACTGCTCGGCTAGAATTTGACCAATCACCTTCGCCTAAGGTCAAACGAGGGCGGATGTCGCCTGATCGAAGACGCTCATATCCCCGAGCGCGCGGGCCAATAGCATTGCCCCCTCAAGGGTCGCCAGCGTCCGCTTGGCCCCTTCCGCCGTCAACGCCGCATCAAGCGGTCCGGCCATCAGATTGTCTAGGCCGCGTTCGAAGAAGCGTCTTGCCTCTGCGGCAACGGTCGGGGGCAAGTCGGCAGATGTCGCACCGAGCGAGCCGCATAGGCACATGCGGCCGTCTTGCAGGAACGCGCGGCGAAAGACGCGAAGCCAGGCCTCCACGCGCGGTGCGCCGGCCTCCTCCTCCTGCAGCACGGCCGCTTCGAACCGATCCGTGTATCGGCGCGCGACGGCCGCCGCGAGGGCTTCCTTGGTCGGGAAATGGTGATGCACGCTGGAGCTTGCGACCCCGACATCGGCCGCGATTTCGCGAAAGCTGAAGCCGCTATAGCCCGCGTCCCGAATGCGGCGCTCTGCCGCGTCCATGATGACCTGCGCCCGATCTGACATCACATTTCACCTATCGATCGTTCGATAGATAGGTCTTGCTCTTCCCGCGAGCAAGCTCTAATGGACGATCGACAAACCGATCGATCGATCGGTAGGTAATATGAGACCGATAGCGGTCTCATCAGACGGAAGGATGAGGATATGCGCTTCGAAGGCAGGGTGGTTGCGATCACCGGCGGTGGATCAGGCATTGGCAAGGAGGTTGCGACGCGTTTTCTGGCGGAAGGGGCTTCTGTCGCGATCAATGGTCGGGATGCGGACAAATTGCGCGCCGCAGCCCAGGAGATCGATCCCTCGGGCGAGCGCGTCATCGTTTCTGCGGGGGACATCGCGGATCCGGCGACCGGCGCGGCGCTGGTCGAAGCCGCCGTGTCACGCTTCGGTCAGTTGGACGTCCTCGTCAACAATGCCGGTGTTTTCAATCCGAAACCGTTTCTGGATCTGACCGAGGCCGATTACGACTGGTATCTCGACACCATCCTCAAGGGGAAGTTCTTCGCGGCCCAGGCGGCTGCCAAGGCGATGAAGGGACGGGGCGGCGTCATCGTCCAGACCGGTTCGATGTGGGCCATTCAGGCGATTGGCGCCACACCATCGGCCGCCTATTCCGCCGCCAATGCCGGTGTCCATGCCATGGTCCGCAATCTCGCGATCGAGCTTGCTTCCTATCAAATCCGGATCAATGCTGTTGCACCGGCGGTGGTCGAAACGCCCGTTTACGACACGTTTCTGAGCAAGGAGCAGGTCCGCGATGTGCTCCCGACCTTCAATGCCTTCCACCCGATCGGGCGCAATGGTCAGCCGGGCGATGTCGCGGCGGCGATCCTGTTTCTGGCATCCGACGACGCTTCCTGGATCACCGGGACGGTCCTGTCTGTCGATGGCGGTGTCACTGCCGGTCGTCAGTAGGAACGCGGGATGACGGAGATCGAGACAAGGCAAGCGCGGCGGAACACCTGGCTATTGGCCTTGGCGCAAGCCATGGGCGGTGCGCATTCCGTCATCGTCTATGCAACGGCCGCGGTGATCGGGAACATGCTGGCGCCGCACAAGGCGCTGGCCACGCTGCCGATCTCGGTCTTCGTCATTGGGATGGCGCTGGCGACACTCCCCGCCGGGGCTATCGCGCATCGGTTTGGCCGCCGCGCCGCCTTCCTGGTCGGCGCAGCCTGCGGCGTATTGGGCGGTCTGCTTGCGGCTTGGGCGATTGTGCTCGGCTCCTTCGCCCTCTTCTGCGTCGCGATGTCATGCGGCGGTGTCTATGCAGCCGTCGTGCTGACATTCCGCTTCGCCGCAGCCGATGGTGTGCCTTTGGAGCGGCGTGCGGGGGCGCTTTCGGCCGTCATGGCAGGGGGCATCGTCGCCGGTGTGCTTGGTCCGCAGGTGGTGACCTTCACGATGGCGGTGTGGCAGCCCTATCTATTCGCCTCGACTTATGTCGCACAGGCGGGTCTCGCCTTGGCGAGCGCCGTCTTGCTCGCCGGGGTTCGACTGCCGCCCGTTACCCGCCTGCAAACCCGCGGGCGGCCGCTTTTGGCTATTGCCCGTCAGCCGAAGTTCATCGGCGCGCTGATCTGCGGCACAACCAGTTATCTCCTCATGAATCTGCTGATGACGTCTGTCCCCCTGGCCATGAGCCTGTGTGGCCTATCGATGGGGGCGTCCAATCTCGGCCTGCAATGGCATGTCATCGCGATGTATGCGCCAAGCTTCATCACCGGTCGCCTCATCGCGCGGTTCGGTGCGGCGCGGATCGCCGTCGCCGGTCTGCTGCTGATCGGTGGGGCGGCGATCGTCGGGCTGACGGGCGTCAGCGTCACGCAATTCTGGTCTTGCCTGATCTTGCTCGGTATCGGGTGGAATTTCGGCTTTCTGGGCGCTTCCGCGCTGGTTCTGGACTGTCACCGGCCCGAGGAAAAGACCCAAGTGCAATCGTTCAACGACTTCGTGGTGTTCGGCGCGATGGTACTGGCGTCCTTCTCCTCCGGCGGTCTGCTGACGCAGTTCGGGTGGAGTGCGGTCTGCTGGCTGGCCCTTCCGCTATCGTTCGTTGCAATCCTCTGCATTGCCGCCGTCGGTCTGACGCGTAAGACTGTCAGCTCTCATTAGGACCGGCTCACGGCCTTCGGTTCACCGAGGCGCCCGCGCTTGCGTCATTTTTTGGCGGTCCTTGGCCCAGGTCTTCGACTTGGCACCGCGGCATGGTTCAAAAGAGAGGCGACCGCCGCCCTTGCTGCGACAAACGGCGCGCTGTCGCCAAACACTTGCGAGAGCAGCAAGCTGCCTTGAAACAGGATGCTGATCTGCTTTCCGAGATTGACCGGATCGGCAAGGCCGGTCTGCTCGCATAGGTCGATAAAGGCGCGTTCGACATAGGCCGCTGCGTTTTTTCCTCGCTCGGCTATGCCGTCATGTTTGCCGACATATTCCTGAGATGCCTTGATGCCTAAACATCCACGAATGGGGTTCTCGTCGATCATCGCTTTGCGGATGTCAAAAAACGCCATGATCTGCCGGCGAGGGTCATGCCCGGCGGCTCGGGCCGGCGTAAAAAGCTCATCCACGATGTCGGAGCCATAATGGTCCAAGACCGCTTCGATCAAGGCCTCCTTCGAGGAAAAGTATTTGTAGACGGTACGTTTGGATATGCCGCTGCCGGCCATGACCGAATCGATGCCCGTGGCATGAAATCCGCCTTCATAGAAGCGCTCGGATGCCCATTCGATGATTTCAAGCTTCTTGCCCTCGACCTCTGCATCCTCTGCCATCGACCTAACCCCCGCGACTGTCCCGGTAAGCATAGCAAATCGGATTGACTTGGTAAACCGATCTGTTTACCAGTGAAAATGTAAACCAAACTGTTTACCGCCCGGCCGCCGGCCTTGCGGCGTCAGTTGGTCAGCAATCAGAGGAAGACGATGTCCTTATCCAATAAAGTTATCCTGGTTTCCGGTGCCAATCGCGGAATCGGTGCCGCGACGGTTCGGGAATTGCTGAAAGGCGATGTCAAAAAAATTTACGCGGGTGCCCGCACCCTCGCTTCGTTGCCGAATTTCGGCGATCCGCGCGTCTTGCCTTTGCAACTTGACGTCACGAGTGACACGTCGGTGCTGGCGGCTGCCGAGCAAGCGCGGGACGTGGACGTGCTGCTCAACAACGCAGGAACAATGGCCTTCGGGGACTGGCTCACCAGCCCGCAGGACGTGATCGATGCCGACATGAACACCAATTTCTACGGCACGCTTCGGGTCATTCGCGCCTTTGCACCGTCCTTCGTCAGCCGTGGGTCAGGGACGATTGCGAATGTCGTCAGCATTGTCGGTCTTGCACCCGTGTCGGTTCTGGCCGGCTATTCCGCGTCGAAGGCCGCGCTGCAGTCTATGACCCAGGCGCTGCGTGCCACATTGCAAAAGTCCGGAATAACGGTCATCGGGATCTATCCGGGGCCCATTGATACGGATTTGGCGAAGGGCATTCCTCTCGATAAAGCGACACCCGAGCATGCCGCTGCCAATATCGTAAAGGGCATCGCAGAAGGGCAGACCTACATCTTCCCGGACCCGACGGCCCTGCAAATCGGACATCTTTGGGCCCATGACGGCCGGCAGTTGGAGATTGCGATACAAGTCGGTGGGTAGCTGAGAGAGCGAGCCGAACTCTGATGAACGCATAGATCATCCAGATGCTGAATGCGGTTGTGCGTGTTAAACAACCGCATTCAGCGGATCTATATTCGCTTGATCATTGTCTTGCATAGGTCCTGGCACGCGCATGAGCTTAGCCAGGACCTACGGAGACATTCAGCCGGAGACGAGCTGGCAACTGATGATTTCATTCCCGGCCAGTTCGATGACGGCGCCATCCAGACGGCCTTCCGAATACTGGCTGCCGGGGTTGACGCAGGTGGTGCGGCCGATTTTCGCAATCCCCCGGGACTCATGAATATGACCGTGAAGGGTGAGTACCGGCTGCAGCCGTTCTATGAGCGCGCGCACCGCCTTGGACCCGACGGGGGTGATGACGGGCTGGCCGCCTGACATCACGGGTCGCAGATCATCCGTCAATTTCGGCGCCATATCCAATGCCGAATCAAAGGGCGGGCAATGGAGGTTGAGAATAGTCGGCCGGCCTGGCGTCAAAGCGCTGGCCATCCTCTCCAACCGCTCAGCCAAAGCCGTCTCGTTTTCTTCCCTTGGGCTATGCCAGGGCGTCGGATTTGCCCAGCAGCATGAGACCATCTGCAAAGGACCCAGTTCGACAAGCCGCCCTTCGGGATTGACCACGCCATCACCGCCGATCGCCTGGTCAATGGCGAATTCGTCGTCATTGCCCGGCATGATGAACATAGGCAGCCCGTCACGCCGCTGTTCGGCGGCCATGGCACACCAGCGTTCGATCTGGGCCACCATCACGCCGGTGAAGATGGACTTTCGGAAATCGTCATCGGCGTCCAGGCGGGCATGTTCGGCGGGTGTGCAGCGATAGGGATAGAAGCCGTTGAAGCGAATGCTGTCCTCCAGCTTCTCCAACTCCTCGGCCTGGATCGTCCGCTCATTGCCCTGAATACGGGCGACGAACGTGCCGTTCGGCTGCTCGACCACCGGGAGCATCGCCTTGCCGGTGATATCGCCACCGACGATAACCGCATCGACCTTATAGAAGTCCGGCGCCTTGAGCAGCTTGCGAAAGCAGAGTTCCGAGCCGTGGATATCGCCGGTATAGTAAATGCGGAATCCGGTCTCGGCACGTTGCCCGAACAACTTCTTGAGGAAGCTCATGCCTTCTTTTGTCCTTCGTCGGGGAGTTCGTACCATTGCACCCTGCGGCCGATGACAGACCGGGCTTTCCAACCCATGCTTTTGGGCTGGGTATGAAGCCGGTCGATCATGAGCGCGATCTGGGTCGACAAGGTGTAAGGGCCGGGCAGCGGACCGAGGGCCTGGGCAAAGGGCTGCATACGCTCAAGCTGATCCATGACGGTGCGCCACAGACCCCAATCCTTGCCGCAAAGGCTGGCCAGCCGGTCAAGATCGATGCCGTCACCCGTCTTGGTCAGCGGCGTGTCGACCAATACTGTCGCGATGTCGCGCAGATCCTTGTCGGTTGCCTCGACGATCTGCAACTTGGTCAGCAGAAGACAGCCCATATCAAGGCGGCCTTGCGCGAAGGTGAAGGGGATATCGTGGCACATATGCAGATGATCGAGCATCACGTCGATATGCAGGCCAAGACGATCGGTCTCGAAATAGATCAGCCGATTACGACCGAATAGCAGATTTGTCTCGTGATCCGGCTGATAGCCAAGCTCTTTCAGCAGAGTCTCGATCCCCTCACGATCTTTCCGCAGGATGGCAAGGTCGATATCGCCATAGGTCCTGGCCAGCGGTGCGATCTTCGCGGAGGGGCAGCGCATGGCGATGCCGACACCGCCCAGCACGCCAAGAGTGAGGCCGGCGTGTTCCGCCGCTTGCGCGATATGCTCTGCCTCGGCGATCAGGTCATCGGTTGCAACCGCACCCATCAGGTCAGTTCGCTCGCCGCGAGGGCCGCGAGCGTCTCCATGATGATATTGCAGGACAGGCGCGGCGTCGCGCCGGACAGCTCGTACATCGGCGCGATTTCCACGATATCGAGGGCGAAGGGTCGCGCGGCGCCCAGCATGCGTGCGATCTGGATCGCTTCGCGCCCGGTGAAGCCATCCGCTTCCGGCGTGCCACCGCCGGGCGCCGATGAACTGTCGATCGCGTCCATGTCGAAGGTGATATAGAGCCCGTCGACATCTTTGCGCGCGATCGCGATCGCTTCGGCCAGGCTTTCAGCGATGCCGCGTTCGCGAATTTCCTCGACGCCGTACCAGCGCATGCCGAATTCATCGGCGATGTCGAAATGCTCGCGGGCGTTCAGCCAGCCATGGATGCCATAGACCACGACATTCTTGCCATCGACATTGGGGAGATTGGCCGCCCGGTTGGTCGGACAACCGGATGCGAAGGGGGAGCCGCCCCAGCCGGGGGCGGTGTCGAGATGGGTATCGATGCTGAGATAGCCCATCTTTTTTCCGGCCAGCGCGCGCGCCGCACCGGCAGCGGTGCCGATGGTGATCGCGTGATTGCCACCGATGAAATAGGGGATGATGCCCTGACGACACAACGCCTCGACCGAGGCCGACACGCGCTCCATGGTCTGGGCAGGGTCACCGGGCACGACGCTGATATCCCCGGCATCGACGGCCGGGAGACAGTCCCAGACGTCGATCTTGCGGCGATAGTCGTAGGAGGTGAACCAGTTGGAGGCATCGCGCAGGGCGCGGGGCCCGTAATTGGCCCCGTTCCGTCCGCCATTGCCCTCATCCCAAGGGACCCCCACGAAAGCGATGCGCGTTCCTTCGGCAGGCGTCGTCTCATAAGGCAAGCCGAAGAATGTCGCGGGGCCCGTATGAAGAACGCCGCCTGCTTCCGGATAACGCATCAGTTCACTCCACCGGGATTTCTGCGGTCGCGAGGCCGAGATCCGTACCCCCCGAGCGGCGAATGGCGATGACAAGGGCAGCGACGACGAAAGCCAGGATCGGCGCGCCGACATTGAGGATGATATTGGAGGAGGACAGGCTGATGCCGGCGACCGGATCGGCCCAGAAGATATCGAGCACGATGAGGGAAAAGACGGTCTGCAAGGCACCCCAGAACGCGATGGTCGGCACGCCGAGAAACCGCTTCGCGCCCGATGCTTCCCAGGTGCGGCGCATGGTGAAGGGATAAAGCACGGCCGCGATGCCGGTGATGACGAACATCACGGCGCAGGCGAAAACCAGCGTTACGGTTGATATGACACCGGTCACGAAGAGATAGAGCGACAGCAGCCCGAACAGGCCGCAGATGAGAATCGCGATATGGGGCGTGCCGAAGCGGCTGTTCACCTTCGAGAGCGACCGCGGCAAATAGCCGTCGAGCGAAAGCGCCAGCAGCAGACGGGTTGCGGTGAAGTAGTTGATGGGCATCCAGACATAGGTCCAGAAGAAGAAGGTCACGCCCATGACAAGAGCGCCGACGACGCTCGGCGCGAAAAGCGCATAGATGAGCTCATTATAGGTCGGTGCATAGGCAAGGCCGAGCTTCGCGGAGCCGAGGCCCATGAAGAAGGCTTCTCCGCCGACATGCAACAGCGCGATGATGAGAAGCAGCAGGCCGATTGCGGTGAAGATCAGCGACCCGAACATGCCAAGGCGTTGGGTTCGCGCGGGCTGGCGGACTTCGCCGCCGATATAGCAGGAGGTGGCGCCGAACAGCACCATGTACAGCGACCAGATCGAGGCGTAATAGGTGGCCTTGGCAGAGAAGGCATGGCCTGCCGTCGGGCCGCCCGCTTTCTCGGCGAGCGCGAAGGCACCATCGACACCGCCGAGGCTTTTGACATAGGCATCGAAGGAGGCGGCAAAGCTGGTATGGCCGGTGAAGACAAGGCAAAGCAACCCGATGACAAGGCCGATACAGGCGAGAAAGAAGGCGTAGCGTTGCAATGTCATATAGGTTCGCACGCCGACCAGCATGACGATGGTGAAGGCGATCAGAAACAAGCCACCGACGATGATGGTGCCGTTATTGCTATAGACCCAGTCGCCGGCATGCGACAAAGCGAGCGACCCTGTGGCACTGCCGAGTTCCCGCAGGAAGGGCGCGATACCGAACTGGGCCATGAAGGCCATGGGCGCGCCGATCGACACGAAGGCCGACATGATCCAGGTCGCGGCAACCGTGAAGCCCAGCAGCGGTCCGGCCTTGCGGCCCATGATACGGCTGACCCAGACATAGTCGCCGCCCGACCGCGGCATATCCGCCGAGAGGCGGGAATAGACGACATAGATGGGTATCACGAGCAGGGTCGCGATGAGGACCGTCAGCGCGAAACTGCCGCCCGGATAGGAGGCCAGCCCGCCAAAGAGGAAGATGACCCCGAGCGCGATATTCTGATTATTGACGTTGTAGATGAAGATATCGAAGGGGCCGGCTTCCTTGCGCAGGCCGGTGGCGTCGCGGGTATAGATTTTACTGAGATGAGAGGCGGTTGGATGAGTGGGGGAGGCATCTGGGCGCATTGCTCTAGTCTCCTGTAAGGGTAAGAAAAGGCGTCCTCTCGTTTCTTGCTTTTAAAGCTTCACTGCCGCGACTGCGGACATGAGTTGCTCGACCCGTTTCGGGTCAACCGGGTTCCACCAGACGCCGTCCTTCTTCAGCCATTGGCCGATGATGGCGCCGTCGGCGACTTGGAAAAGGGTCGGTACTTGTTCCGGGTTGAGACCGCTACCGACAATCACGGGCAGGTTGGTGCCTGCACGAACCGCCGTCACTTCGTCGGGTTGTGTGGGCGATCCGGTTCTGGTGCCGCTGGCGATCAGCACATCCGCATCGAACCATTCGGCGTCGGTTGCCTGTTCCGCGATCGAGCGGTCGGCGGTAATGGCATGGGCTCCGAACTTGACGTGTACATCGGCGAAAATGAAGACATCCTGCGCGCCGATATTGGCGCGGTAGCGCATCGCCTCCGGCGCGGGACCGTTGAGAAAGCCCTCATTGGCGATATAGGCATTGACCCATTGATTGGCCCTCACCCATCTTGCCCCGACGGCTTTCGCAACCGCCAAGGCCGGGATAACCGCATTGGCGACGCAGGTAATGCCGATCGGCGTATCGACGGCATTGCGGACTTCAAGGCAGGCGGCGGTCAGCGCGGCGACTGTCTCGGGACCGATATTCTCCGGACGCCGGAACGGCATGTCGCTGGCATTCTCGATGATGATACCGTCGATTCCGCCTGCTGCCAGGGTTTTGGCGTCTTGAACGGCGGCGGCATAAACCTCGCGCAGGTCAGTGCCGGAATAGCGCGGGGCACCCGGAAGCGGACGCAAATGGATGACACCAATAACGGGCCTGGCGCTCGGGAAAAGCATTTTGAGTGCGCTCGGCTTGGCCGGCAGAACTTTCGGGGGCGACATATGCTAAAGCAAGCCTCTCGTGAGCGATGTTTCGACATCATGACGGCTGGGATAGGCTCTGGCAGACCCAAGTCCGCCGCAGCTCAAACTCGCGGCATGGACGGCCCTGGTGAGGGCGTCGAGCGGTTGCTGTCCTGCCAGACGTTCGCCGACAAACCACCCTGCCAGGCAGTCGCCCGCGCCCGTCGTGTCGACAATATCGCCGCGCGGCGCGGTGACGTGACAAGCGACCGTTCCGTCATGCCAGGAAGCGCCATCGGCCCCTTTCGTCCGGACAATGGCCTGAGCGCCGACCGCCAGTAGTGCGGTCACGGCATCGCCGAGACGCTCCTCCGTGCGATTATTGCTGAAGACGACCGCGCTGCCGTCGATAAGAGGAGCGACATCGGACAGATTGGCAAAACTGCCTGGCTCCAGATCGATAGACACAGGGATTTTGGCCGCGCGGCATCTGGCGATGAGAATGGCGGCACTGTCGGGATAGTAGAGCGTCGTATGAACCCAGCCGATGTCAGACAGATCGACGGCCGCGACAGCTTCGACACTGGGATAAAGGCCGGTACCATCGAAGAGGAGCAGCCTTTTTTCGCCATGCGGTTCCAGCAGGATTGTGGCCCGCGTCGTGGATCCTTCGGCCTGATCAGCGACCATGCTGACGCCGGCTTCCGTCAGGCTCCGCTTGATCCAATCCGCCGCATCATCCTGCCCCAGTCGGATCAGTGCCCGGCTGACCGTTCCCACACGGGCGCAGGCGGCGGCCGCATTGGCGGCAACACCGCCGGACGATTCGATATAGGCGGTGCTGTTGACCTTCTCATCGACGCCCGGCAGGCGCGGGATGCGCTGAGTCGTATCCCAACTTCCGTCACCGACGAAGAGAGCGGCAGAGGGTTTCATTTTCTGACAAGATCCACTCTTAGCCGATAGCGGTCCGCGCGATAGACCAGTTCCGCATATTCGATTGTGGCACCGGACCCATCGCGCGTCGTGCGGGCGACCGACAGAAGCGGAAAACCTTCGACGGTGTCGAGTATCGCGGCCGTCGGCGCATCGGCGACGGTTGCCGAGACAAATTCCTCGCCGCTTAGAATAGCGCGCCCGCTTTGGTCCTCGATCCAGGCATAGAGCGATCCCTCATCAAGCTCAGATATCTGCGGCTCACGTTTCAGACCCAACAGTAACGGCGCGAACCAGGAGCGGCTGAGTCCCACCGGCTTTTTATTCGCCAGAAGCAGGCGTTCCACTTCAATGAGCTTGCGCTTCTGACGCGGTTTGAAGGCGAAAAGCTCGTCCCAATCGTGTGGGCAGTCGATCTGCCGGATGGCGCGTGTCCGGTAACTTGGCTTCAGGCCGAGCAGGCGCATATCTTCGGCGAAGCCCGCAAGCCGTTGCGAGGGTTGATCGATCTTCGCGAGGAGGATTGAGCCCTTGCCGGAGCGGCGGCTGATCAGACCGTCATGTTCAAGACTGTCGAGGGCCGTGCGGGCCGTGGTTCTGCTGACGCCGAAGGCCGCGAAAAGCTCAGCCTCGGACGGCAATCTGTCGCCGGACGTGAATTCCCCTTGATCGATACTGAGCCTGAGCCGTTCGGCAATCTGATGCCAAAGCGGTATCGGGCCGTCTTCCAGAGGGGCGTCGTTCCAGGGCATGCGAAAATGCTACAACGTCATGACATTTGACTTCAACAGTTTTCCTTGGGCGGGTCCTTATTTCGCTATCGAGGATAATACGCGGTCAATCGGCCGATACCTTATCTGTATACAGATGCAGCATCGGCCGGGTCGATCATCCCATCATGCAGGGTCAGGCGGCAGGATTGTCGAAGAAGGATTGGATCGCCGGGATCACGACCTCGGGCGCTTCCAATGTCGGGCTATGACCAATTTTCTTGAGGCGCATCAGCTTCGCATTCGGCAGTTCCCGCAGCATCTCATCCGACCAGGCAGGTGGGCGCGGCAAATCCTCTTCCCCGTTGATGATTAAAACGGGAATCGTGATTCCCGGCAAAAGCGGGACGGAACTGCCACGCTCCATAACACCGCTCATGGCCGGGCGGAGGGCTTTCGGCAAGGCCGCGATCCGCTCGCGCCAGAAATCGACGATGGGCTTCTTTGCGGGATCATGGCGCGTCGTCTCGCCAAGCATGATGGCCATTGTGGTGTCCAACACATCGCCGGAGAAGCCCTGGTTGCCGGCGTCGATCACCCATTGCCGAAAACGGGCCAGCTGGTCGGGCGGCTCAGAACAGGCAGAGGATCCGGCGACGACCAGCGACCGAAAGAGGTCCTGGCGTTTGGAAATGAGCCTGAAGGCGACATCACCGCCCATGGATTGCGCCACGACGTTGATCGACGTCAATCCCATCGCATCGATCAGCGCTTCCATATCCTCGGCGCATGTCTCCATGGTGATGATGTCGACGTCATCGAGATCGCTGCGCCCCTGGCCACGAAAATCCGGCCGGATGACGCGATACTGGCCGGCGACGGCGGCGACCAGGCCGTCGAACATGGTGCCGTCGAGGAAGCAGGAGTGCAGACAGAGAATGACGGGCAGGTCCGTCTCCCCCGTATCTGCAACCCAGAACGTTGCCCCCTGGATGGTCTTGTAGCTTCCGGCTGAGAGATTGCTGTCAGGCATAATACACTCCCGATATTATTATTGTTGTTGTTTGAGCAATCATAGCAGGACGGGCCTTGCGGCCCGCTTCGCCAATTGGGGCGCCGTCGGCAGGCCGAGCGGCGTTCAAGCGACGGTGACGAATTTGGTATTGAGATAGGCGTCGATGGCCTCGGCGCCGCCTTCGGAGCCATAGCCCGAATCCTTCATGCCGCCGAAGGGCGTTTCCGGCAGCGCGAGCCCGGCATGGTTGATCGAGAGCATGCCGCTTTCGACCCGGGTGGACAGCGCCTGCACGGTCGCGGCCGAGCTTGTATAGGCATAGGCGGCCAGACCGTAGGGCAGGCGGTTGGCTTCCGCGAGAACGTCATCCAGCGTCGAGAAGGGCCGGAACAAGGCGAGGGGACCGAAAGGCTCCTCGTTCATGGCGCGCGCGTCCAGCGGCACCCGGCTCAACACCGTCGGCTGGAAGTAATTGCCGGCATTGCCGAGACGTTCGCCGCCGGTGACAAGCGTCGCGCCCTTCTGCACGGCGTCCTGCACCAAAGCCTCCATCGCCTGCACCCGGCGGGGATTGGCGAGCGGCCCCATCACCGTGCCCTCGGCCAGGCCGTCGCCGACCGTGATGGCGCTGGCGGCGGCCGCGAAATCCGCGACGAACCGGTCATAGACACGCTCCTGCACCAGGAAGCGGGTGGGGGAGACGCAGACCTGGCCGGCATTGCGGAACTTGCTGGCGGCCAGCAGCTTCACTGCGATATCGAGATCGGCATCCTCGAAGACGATGGCCGGGGCATGGCCACCCAATTCCATGGTCGCGCGCTTCATATGCTGGCCGGCCATGGCGGCGAGCGTCTTGCCGACGGGGGTGGAGCCGGTGAAGGTGATCTTGCGGATGACGGGATGCGGGATGAGATAGGTCGAGATGGTTGCCGGGTCACCATAGACCAGGCCGATCACGCCCGGCGGGACGCCGGCATCATGGAAGGCCTGGATGAGGGCTGCCGGGGAGGCCGGCGTCTCCTCAGGGCCCTTAGCGATGATCGAGCATCCGGCCGCGAGGGCGGCCGAGACCTTGCGCACGATCTGGTTGATCGGGAAGTTCCAGGGTGCGAAGGCGGCGACCGGTCCCACCGGCTCCTTCACCGCGGTCTGCATGATATGGCCGGCGCGCGGCGGGATGACCCAGCCATAAGCGCGCTGCGCCTCGCCCGCGAACCAGTCGATGATATCGGCGGCGGCGGCGGTCTCGACCCTGGATTCGGCCAGGGGCTTGCCCTGTTCCAGGGTCATGAGCCTGGCGATGGCCTCCACCCGCTCGCGCAGCAAGGTGGCGGCCTTGCGCATGATGCGGGCGCGTTCATAGGCCGAGGTATTGCGCCAGATATGGAAGCCGCGTTCGGTGGCGGCGAGTGCGCGGTCGAGGTCAGCGATCTCCGCCCGCGCCAGGGTGCCGATCTGCTCGCCCGTCGCGGGGTTGAGCACGGGCAGAACCCCGCCGGCCATGGCCGGCCCCCAAGCGCCGTCAATGAAAAGCTGCGTATCGGGATAAGCGGACATCGAGACGACCTCGTATTGTGACATGGATCAGTAGGTTGCGCGGCCACCGGAAATGTCGAAGACAGCACCGGTGGAGAAGCTGCATTCCTCGCTGCTGAGCCAGGCGACGAGGGCTGCGACCTCCGGCACCATGCCGAACCGCTTCATGGGAATTTTCGACAGCATATAGGCGATCTGCGCCTCGCTCATCTGCGCGAAAAGCGGTGTATCGACCGCCGCCGGGGTCACGCAATTGACGCGAATATCCGTCTCGGCGAGTTCCTTGCCGAGGGATTTGGTGAGACCGATGACGGCGGCCTTCGACGTGCTATAGGCGCTGGCGTTCGGATTGCCTTCCTTCCCGGCGACGGAGGCAATATTGACGATGCGACCATAGCCCGCGCTCAGCATCAACGGCACCACAGCACGGTTACAATAGTAGAGCCCATTGACGTTGATATCCATGACCCGCTTCCACTGGTCGATCGGGTAAGTCCAGGCCGGGCCGTTTGGACCGGTGATGCCGGCGCTGGCGACGAGGATATCGACCGCGCCGAGGGTTTCCGCACTGCGCTGAGCAGCGGCCTCGACCGCAGGCCAGTCCGTGACGTCGAGTACCAGGCCGCCTTCCGCGCCGGCGGATTTTGCCTTGTCATCGACCAAGGGGTCGGCATCCCAGACGATAACCCGCGCCCCTTCGGACAGCAGACGCTGGACGATGCCGAGACCAAGGCCTGAAGCGCCACCGGTGACGATGGCGCGCCGTCCGACAAATCGCTTCATTTGTCCTGGCTCCGCTTCAGGCATAATAGTCGGGTGCCTTTTTAAAGCTCGGCCACATATCCGGGTCATGCCCGGTGACGATCAAGGCGCCGGTCTGATCGGCGATCATGCGCAGTTTCTTGACCGAATGAGCGACTTCGACGGCGGAAGTCAGGAAGCCGGGCAGGCAAAGCTCGTTCCAATGATCCATCGTATAGGTGGCATCGATGGTCAGCAGAATGGGTCCGCTTTGCGGCAGGGTGATGAGGAAAGATTGATGTCCGGGCGAATGACCCGGTGTGAAGATCATCTTGATGACGCCGTCACCGTAAAGATCGAAACCATCCGTCAGGGGGCCATCAAGCATATGCCATTTCAGACCGGGCTTGTCGAAGTCCTTGCGGATATAACCGCCGGCGGAAAACCAGTCGGCGGTAAAGGCATAATCGTATTCACGCTTCTGGACGATATGGGTCGCATTCGGAAAACGGCCGCAGGCACCTGTGTGATCCAGATGCAGATGGGATTGCACGACATAGCGGATATCGCCTGGATCGAAGCCCATCTCCTGAAGCTTGGTCACACAGCCTTCGCTGCGATCCATCAGCGGGTAATAGATATCGGCGACCTTACCCCAATGGCCGTGCGGATCCTCGGCCGCCTCGACCGCCGTGCCGCCATCGATGATGACATTGCCCTTGGGATGGGTGATCAGGAACCAGGGAATGGGGGTGAAAAACTCACCCTGCCCGGCGCCGAGCTTGATATTGACTTCCTTCTGCCGGATACGCCCGGTCTGGAAAAAGTAAAGGCGAATGTAGCTCATTGTCGCTCGCTCCTTCTTTCTTGGTTTTGTTTGATCAGGCAGCGCGGGCATCGGCCAGGATCATATCGGCGGCCTTTTCGCCGATCATGATGATGGCCGCGTTGGTATTGGCCGATATGAGGCGCGGCATGATTGATCCGTCCACGACCCGAAGGCCGCTGGCACCATGGACCTTGAGCTCGGGGGAGACGACCGTGCCCGGTCCTTCCCCCATGGTGCAGGTACAGGTCGGGTGGTAGATCGTGCTGCCGCGTTCCCGGCAATAGGCGAGCAGTTCATCATCGCTGTTGACGGCCTTACCCGGCTCGATCTCTTCCAGCAGATAATCGCCCATGGCAGGCGCATGCACGATCTGCCGCAGGCGGCGGAGCGATGCGATATTCGCCTGCTTGTCGGCGTCACTCGCGAGGTAGTTGACGCGGATTTCCGGGGCGACGGTGGGGTCCGCGCTTTTGATGCGCAGGCTGCCGCGGCTTTCGGGGCGCAATTGGCAGACGGAGGCGGTGAAGCCTGAGAATTTGTGCAGGGTCTCACCCATCTTGTCCGTGCTGAACAGGATGAAATGGACCTCGCAATCCGCTGTCGCGTAGCGCGGGTCCGTCTTGAAAAAGGCCGTCGCATAGCCGGCAGCCGAGGTCAGCGGGCCACGGTGATGACGGAAATAATCGTAGGCCATGCGCATGCGCCCCATCGGGCTGTGATAGGAATCGTTGATGGTGACTTTCTGTTTGCTTTTGAAGACCATACGCACCTGCAGGTGATCCTGCAGATTGGCGCCGACCGCGGGCGCGTCCTCGATCACCGGGATATTATATTGGCGGAGCAGGTCTGCCGGACCCCAGCCGGAAAGTTGCAGCAGTTGCGGGGAGTTGATGGCGCCACCCGAGAGAATGACCTCGCGTGCCGCGCCGGCACGTTCAATTCGGCCCTGATGTTCGTATTCCACCCCGACGGCCCGCTTGCCTTCAAAGATCACCTTATGGGCGAGGGCATGGGTGCGGAGCGTGAGATTGGCACGGCCGAGCGCCGGGTGCAGAAAGGCAACAGCGGCACTACAGCGCCGACCATGACGGGAGGTGAGCGGGAAATAGCCGACGCCCTCCTGCTCGCCGGCATTGAACTCCTCCCGATGGGGCAGGCCGGTTTCCATGCCGGCGCGAATAAAGGCATCGCAGAGCGGATGCGGATCGGGATAGGAGACGGAGAGACCGCCGCCGGTGCCGTGATATTGGTCCGCGCCGCGCTGATGATCCTCGGATTTGCGGAAATAGGGCAGGACGTCGTCAAATCCCCAGCCGGGATTGCCGAGTTGCCGCCAGAGATCGAAATCCTCGCGTTGGCCGCGCAAATAGACGAGACCGTTGATCGAGCTTGAGCCGCCCAATACCTTGCCGCGCGGCTGAAAGATGCGCCGGTTGTTCAGCTCGGGTTCCGGCTCCGTCTGGTACATCCAGTTGACGGTCGCGTCCTTGAACAGCTTGCCATAGCCGATCGGGATATGGATCCACATATTCCTGTCCCAGCCGCCGGCTTCAAGAAGCAGCACGCGATAGCGACCGGATTCCGTCAGCCGATTGGCAAGCACGCAGCCGGCGGAGCCGGCGCCGACGATGATATAGTCATAGGTCGCAATCGGTTCCGGCTGCGTCTTGGGCATTGTCTCATCTCCCAGTCTTTTTATGCGGCGTGCTTTGTCGCCTTGGCCTTGCGGCAGATCGTCAATCGTCAGGCAGGCCGGTCAGCCAGTCGTATTCCTTGATATCCAGCCACCATGGGCGGCCTTGAAGGCAGCGAGAGCGGGCTGCATATGATCGACAGACAGCGTCTCGAAACTTTCCCGATCCCCGATCCGCATGGCCTGGATCATAAGGGCATGCTCCTCCCGCGACTGATCCGCGAGAGAGGGATTGGCGATGGCATAGCAATGGATGGCCGCGGTCTTGATCCAATATTGCTGGATGAGCTCGGCCAGATGGCGGTTGCGGCATTCGTTGAAGATCAGCTGATGGAACTGGTCATTGGCGATGGCCGCCTTATCGAGGTCGCCGGCCTTGCCGCAGCGCACATAGTCGTCGTTCACGGCGATCAGGGTGGCAATGAAATCCGGGGAGGCGGGCAGGGGCACGCGGCGTGCGGCTTCGCGTTGCAGGATGGCACGGATGTCGTAAAGTTCGTCGACCTCCTCAGGCGAATAGTCGCTGACGACAGCACCGCGATTCTGGCGCCGCCGTACGAGACCGTTGCGGTCAAGCTCGTCCAAGGCCGCACGGATGACATGGCGGCCGACGGCAAAGCGCTCGCTCAACTCCTCCTCCACCAGCCGCTCGCGCGGCTTCAGGCGGCCGAAGACGATATCGTGCTGCAGCGCACTGACGACAGCGGCAAGCCTTGCATCGGATCTTGTATTGGCCTGCCGGTCTTCCGTCTCGGCACTTGCCATCAGCCTTTCTCCCGTTCGGCAAAATTTGGTCGCCGAAATTGTTGACAATTTTGGTAACACGATTGATAAGCGCGAGGCAAGCTGCCTTCACCGCTTATTGCGGTGCAAAAAAGACCAAAGAAAAACAACAAGAAGGGTCTATCCACAATGGATGAAACCATGCCGACCGGCGACCAGACATCGACCGCGGTCGATCGTCGCCGCTTGCTCGCGGGCCTGGCTATGGGTGTCGGGGCTGCGGCATTGGTCGCGGGCTCCAGCCGCCGGGCGGTCGCGGCGGAAGCCTTTCCGACCATCACGTCCAACGGCAAGAAGGTGAAAGTCGGGATCGGCCTGAACTACGGGCCCTTCAATCAGCCATGGCGTCGGGGTTGCTGGCGCATCGCCCAGACCGTCAAGGATATGGGCGGCGAGTTGGTGACGATCCGCGGCCAGCCGTCCAAGCAGAGCGAGCAGGATGTTGCGCGCCAGTTGCTTGACCGTGGCATCGACGTTCTGGTCCTGGGTATCTATTCGGGCGAGTCCGAGACCGCCTATATCGTCGACCAAGCCCATAGCCGTGGCATCAAGACGGTTGGTTTCATGGTCAATGCCAAGGATTCCCCGGCGGTGCTGGAAGATACCTGGGGCACCGGCGCGGTGATGGGCAACTGGATTCAAAACCGCCTGCAGCGCCAGGGCGCCATCGTGCAGACAGCCGAGGATCGCGGCTTCTATGCGCCCTTCGATATGGAAGTGGACATGCTGTCGCTGATGACCAAGTTTCAACCGCGCATGAGCATGCTGCCATTCATGACCGGTAGCGTCTCGACGACCGATGAAATTTCCAAAGGTCGTGAAAACTGCTTGTCGCTTCTGCAAGCGCATCCCGATCCGAACTCGCTTCAGCTTCTGACGTCCTGGTGGTGGCCGCTGACCATCGGCGCGGTGCAGGCGCTGCAGCAGATGAACCGCAAGGTGATCGTCACCAATCACTATTTCTCGGACCAGCTGCTGGACGAGATGAGCGATCCTTCGACGCCGATCGCCTTCAGCACGGATGTGCCTTACCACATCGCCGGCGACCGCGTCGGGCAATTGGCCATCGCACTCGGCCAAGGGCAGAACGTCCCGAACGACTCCTACTTCACCCCGGTGGCCTATATCGACAAGTCGCAGGCGGCGGCGGCTCATGCGGAGTTGAAGGAAATGGATAAGAAGGCGATCGCCTTGCTTGGACAATACGGCGGCTAAGACTGCTCTCATTCGTGCCTGCCTGCCTGCGACGCCGGCCTGTGCCAGAGGAAAAGCCATGACCATGACAACAACCGCTGTTGTACCTCCTCCGACCCAAGCCGGCGCCAAAGGCCGGTCACGCAACGGATTGCACTTCCTCCGTCGTTGGGGAACGATCATCGTGATCGTGCTGGTCGGGCTTCTGTTCTCGAAATTGTCGCCCTATTTCCCGACCATCTCCAATTTCAACAATATTCTGTTTTCGATGATCGTCAGCGCCCTGGTCTCCATGGGCCTGACATTCGTGGTGGCCGCCGGCAGCTTCGATCTTTCGGTCGGCGTGACGGTGACGACGGTGTCCATCGTGACCGCGCTGCTTATTCCCTATACCGGCATGGCGGGTGGGATCATTCTGGCGTTGATCGCCGCCTGTCTCATTGGTCTTGTCAACGGTTTGCTTGTCACCTACGCGCGCCTGTCCGGAATCGTGTCCACGCTTGGCATGATGTTCGTGCTGGGCGGCATCAATCAATATCTGACCAATGGCTATCAGGTTCCGGTCGCCTATGGCGAAGTCGCCTTCCGCTATATCGGTCAAGGTCGTGTGGGTCCGATCGCCTTCCCGGTCATTCTACTGGCTTTGGTCTTCATCGCCGGCCATATCCTGGCCACGCGCAGCAAGGCCGGCCACTATATCGGTGCCGTCGGCGACAATCCGATGGCGGCCTATTATTCCGGCATTCTCGTCTACCGATGGGTGACGGTCTCCTTCGTGCTGTCGGCCCTGTTCGCTGGGATCGGCGGCATCATCCTGACCTCGATCTCCTCCTCCGCGCAGCCGGTGGGCGGAGAGGGATATTTGCTGGAAGCTTTCGCGGCGGTCTTCCTGGGGGCGACCATCCTGGGCAAGGGCAAGCCGCATCTGCTCGGCACGCTGCTGGGCGTCTTTTTCCTCTACATGGTCAGTTCGGGCATGAATATGGTCGGCATTTCCTTCGCCACCCGACAGCTGTTCAACGGTCTTGTCCTCATCCTGGCGGTCGGTGCGAATGCATTGCTCAACCGGGAAGAAATCCACCTCAAATTCATCTGAGCGGGAGACGGGATATGAGCGTACCGCTGATCGCGCTGCTTGACCTGCGCAAGGATTTTTCCGGTGTGCATGTTCTGAAGGGCATCGATCTTGCCTTCGAGGCAGGTGAAATTCACGGATTGCTGGGCGAGAATGGCGCCGGCAAATCGACGCTCATCAAGATCCTGACCGGTGTCTATGCACCGTCCAGCGGTCAGGTGTTGATGGACGGAAAGCCGGTCACCATCCATCGGCCGATCGACGCGCATCGCCTGGGGCTTGGCGCCGTCTATCAGGATTCCGAACTCGTCGGCTCCTATACGGTCGCAGAGAATATCGTGCTGGGCAATGAGCCGCGCGGGCCTTGGATCAACCGTCGCAGGATTCGCGCCGAGGCGGTCGGCATCATGGACCAGATCGGCCTGACGCTGGACCCCGATCGCCCGGCCGCGAGCCTGACGGCGGCCGAGATGCAAATGGTGACGCTGGCCACGCTGTTCCATCGTAAATATCGACTGATCATCCTGGACGAGCCGACCGCCCGCCTTTCCGCGCCGGAAACGCGGCTGCTGTTCCAGCTTATCGCGCGGTTCCGGCAGCAGGGCATCAGCATCGTCTATATTTCCCACCGGTTGAACGAGATCAAGGAACTATGCGACCGCGCCACCATTCTGCGGGACGGCATGGTTTCGGGTAGTTTGCAGCGCCACGAGATCGAGGAAGAGATCGTCACCAAGCTGATGGTCAATCGCAGCATGGCGGAACTGGATATCGGCAATCCCGGTCTGGCGCAGGATCGCGTGGTGCTGGAATTGGATGGGCTGACGACGGACCGCCTGTCGCCACTGTCGCTGAC
The DNA here is from genome assembly GCF_020621385.1 of Acidisoma cellulosilyticum. Classification (GTDB taxonomy): domain Bacteria; phylum Pseudomonadota; class Alphaproteobacteria; order Acetobacterales; family Acetobacteraceae; genus Acidisoma; species Acidisoma cellulosilyticum. The sequence continues at coordinate 67,644 of NZ_JAESVA010000004.1, forward strand.
CGTCCGCGCGGGAGAGATCCTCGGCATCACCGGTCCCTTGGGCGCCGGGATGGAGCAGATCGAGCGCAGCCTTGGCGGTCTTGGCGCCTATCGGGGTGATATCCGTGTGGATGGGGTGGTGCGACCCATTCGCTCACCCCATGATTCGCGGAAGGCGGGCATTGCTTTGATTCCGGAAGACCGGCGTAAGCAGGCGCTGTTTCCCAATCTGTCGCTCGCCGAGAATGTCAGCCTGCCGGCCATGAGTGAGCTTGCAAAGCTTGGTCTTATCGCCCACGCGGCCGCCAATGCCTATGCAAACAGCGTGGTGCAGCGGCTGGCCATTCATCCGCAGGCGCCGGAGCGGCCGATGCGCTATTTCTCCGGCGGCAATCAGCAAAAGGCCGTGATCGGCAAATGGCTGAAGCGGGAGGCAAGGGCCTATATCTTCGTCGAACCGACATCCGGCGTCGATGTCGGCGCGATCCGGCAGATCTACGAAATCATTCTAGGGCTGGCGCGGTCCGGCGCTGCGGTTATTGTCATCTCGACATCGGTTAAGGAACTGCTTGCCTTGTCGGAGACGATAGCCGTCATTCATCATGGCGCGATTTCGGCGCTTCTGCCGCGTGCGGATTGCACAAGAGACAGCCTGCTGGCCATGACCATCAGCGCGACCGCCCCCAGCGTCGCCGCATGAGCTATGACTTCTGCATTATCGGGGGCGGTATCGTCGGGTTGGCGACGGCCCGCGCGCTGATCCAGCTGCGGCCCGAGGCGCGCATTGTTCTGCTGGAAAAGGAAGCGCTGCTTGCGACCCATCAGACCGGGCATAATAGCGGCGTGATCCATGCCGGCATCTATTACAAGCCCGGCAGCCTGAAAGCCGATCTTTGCCGGCGCGGGGCGATTGCGACCAAGGAATTCTGCACCGAACACGGCATTCCTTTCGAGACGCCGGGCAAACTTGTGGTCGCGACCGACGATTTGGAGTTGCAGCGCATGGCAGCGCTGGCCGCCAATGCGCGGCAGAACGGGATCGATTTCGAGATTCTGGACGAGGCCGGGCTGCGCCGGCAGGAGCCGAACGTGCGCGGCCTCGGCGCGATTTTTGTGCCGTCGAGCGGGATCGTGAATTACCGCGAAGTCTGCCGGGCCATGGCCGATGAAATCCGCGCGGCCGGCGCCGTGATCGAACTGGGCGTCAAGGTGGATCGGATCGACGAAACCGCCCAGGGTGTGACTGTGGGGGCAGGCGAGCGGTCATGGACCGCCGGCAAGCTGGTTGCCTGCGCCGGGCTGCAATCGGACCGGCTGGCCAGGCTGGCGGGAATGGCGATCGAGCATCAGATCGTGCCGTTCCGCGGCGAATATTATCTGGTGCGCCCGGAAAAAAGCGGCATCGTGCGGCATCTTATCTATCCGGTGCCGGACCCGGATCTGCCGTTCCTGGGTATTCACCTGACACCGATGATGGGTGGCGCGCTGACTGCCGGGCCCAATGCGGTTCTGGGCATGGCGCGGGAAGGCTATGCACGCTTTTCGGTGTCACCGGCGGATGTGGCGGCCTATCTGCGCTTTCCGGGTTTCTGGCGGGTGATGCGTCAGCATCTGCGGTCCGGCCTGGGCGAGATGCGACGCAGCCTCTCGAAATCGCTCTATCTCAAGGAATGCCAGAAATACTGTCCGGGGCTGACGGAAGCCGATCTATTGCCCTATGAGGCCGGCATCCGCGCCCAGGCAGTGATGAAGGACGGGACGCTGGTGCATGACTTTCTGTTCCTGGCGACCGAGCGGATGCTGCATGTATGCAACGCGCCGTCCCCCGCCGCGACCTCGGCCATTCCGATCGGCGAGATGATTGCACGACGATCCATGGGGATGGCGAATGCGGCCTGATCTGTTCAGTCTGAGCGGCCGGGTGGCGCTTGTCACCGGCGGCAATGGCGGCATTGGCCTGGCCATGGCGCGCGGGTTGGCGCAAGCTGGGGCCGATGTCGTGATCACCGGTCGCGATGCCGAGAAGGGCAAGGCGGCGGTCGCGAGCCTGGAAGCCCTGGGCGGCCGCGCGGCCTTTCTGGCGGGCGATTTGGCGGAAGCCGAGGATTGCAAAGGGCTGGCGGACAAGGCCGCCGATCGCTTCGATCGGCTGGATATCCTGATCAACAATGCCGGGATCGTCGCGCGCAAAAGGCCTGAGGCGCTGACGCTGGAAGAATGGAACCAGGTTCTGGCGACCAATCTGAGTTCCGCCTTCCTGTGCGCCCAAGGCGCTTATCCGCATATGCTGGCGGCCGGTGGCGGCAAGATCATCAATATCGGCTCGATGCTGTCGCTGTTCGGCACGGCCTTCGGCGCGGCCTATGGCGCGAGCAAGGGCGGCCTCGTGCAACTCACGCGCTCCCTGGCGGCAGCCTGGGGGCCAGAGAATATCCAGGTGAATGCGGTACTGCCCGGCTGGATTGCGACGGCAATGGGGGCAACGGCGCGCGCGGAAGTCACGGGCCTGGAAGCGCGTGTGACGGAGCGGACCTTCGCGCGGCGTTGGGGTGAGCCGGACGATCTTGAAGGCATTGCCGTGTTTCTGGCGAGCAATGCCTCCAACTATATTACGGGCGCGGCGATCCCTGTGGATGGCGGCTATGCCGCTGCCGGATGAGCAAGGGTCGCGCGCATTCTCCCCAAAACAGACAGTCTTTTGTCGGAATTTGATTTGGCAATCAGCGTCGGTCAGGTGTCATAGACCTGAAGGTTCTATAATTTCGAAGCGACCTGGGACTATGTCTTCAGAGACGCAATCCACAAGTAAAACCACAAATAAACGTGTATTTATCTTTGATCGCCCCCGCGTCCGAACCTGCGGCGATTCGGCCAAGCCGTCTCTTGCCCTTGGCGCCGTAAGATGCTGTTTCTGGCGTGACTTCGTGAGGTTGCTTGTTCCATTCTGAAGGCCCCGGACGGCGAACCGGACCTGGCACGGCCGATACGAGATTGACGACGATAGCGTGCATGCAGGTAAAATAATCGGTGCCGCCGGAAACCGCGCGCCGACCTATTGTGAGACATAGAGAGACGAGCATGGCGACAGTGAGCAATGCGAACGCGGTCGCCTTGGGCGCGAATGTGGCAACCGCACTCTACGGGGTTACCGGGGCGGGGGTGAAGATCGGCATCATCTCGGACAGTTTCGACGCGCTCGGCGGCGCGGCCCAGGATATGGCCGACGGCAATCTGCCGACCACCGTCACGGTCCTGAACGACAACCCGACGGGCGCGGACGAAGGGCGGGCGATGACGGAACTGGCGTATCAGATTGCGCCAGGGGCTTCCTATTATTTTGCCGCCGGTGGCGACACGGTCGCGAGCTGTGCCGCCGCCGTGGCCGCGCTGCAGGCCGCCGGCTGCACCATCATCATCGACGATCTTGGTTATGGCAGCAGCGAATCTTTCTTTCAGACGGGCACCGTGCTGGATAACGCTATTCAGACCGCCGTGGCCGCCGGGGTGAGCTATTTCTCGGCCGCCGGCAATGACGGTCAGAACTTTATCGAACAAGGCTTCACCCCGCTCAGCGTGACGGTTCCAGGCATTGGGGATGTGGTGGCGAATGATTTTGGCGACGGCAGCCCCTATACGACCATCACGCTCGCTGAAGGCGAGGCGACCACGCTTCTGCTGGAATGGGCGCAGCCCTTCGCGACGATCGGCACCGCAGGCGCCGGTGCGCAGAACAGCCTGGCCTTCTATCTGATCGACAGCGAGGGGAACGTCGTTGCCGAGTCGACCGAATCCGAACTCGGCGGCGATCCGACGCAAGGCATTGCGTTTACAAACACCACGACCTCCACTCAGTTCACGCTCGTCGTCGTACAGAATGGCGGCGTGGTGCCAACCGGCCAGCAATTCATCATCGACCAGATCACCGGCAGCGCGACCTTCGATAGTGCTGACGCAGGGACGGGCTCGGGCAATATTCTGGGCCATGAGCTTTTGACGGATACGAATGTCGTCGGCGCCGTCACCTACAGCAACACGCCCGCCTACGGACAGACGCCGGTTCCCGCCGCCTATACCTCGACCGGCCCGGGCGAGATCCTGTTCGACGTGCAGGGCAATCCGCTTGCCACCCCGATCGTCGCGGACGAGCCGAATTTCGTGGGTGTTTCCGGTTCCGACACCTCTGTGCCCGGTTTCGCGCCATTCAGCGGCACGTCGGCGGCGGCGCCGAATGTGGGCGCGGTCGGCGCCCTGATGCTGCAGGCAAATAGCGGGTTGACGACGACCGAGGTCACCGCGCTTCTGGAGCAATCCACCATTCCGGTCGATACGACGATCGCCAATGCCGGGGAGGGGCTGGTGCAGGCCCGCGCGGCCGTGGAACTCGCCGCCGCCGCGCTCGGCGCACGCTGGTCCGACAGCGCGGGCGGCAACTGGAATGACGCGGCGGCATGGTCCACCGGAACGGCGCCGACTACCGATGGCGCGGCCATGCTGAGCGATGATCTGGGCGCCATCACCGGCAGCTATACGGTGACCGTCGATACCGCGTCCGACGCGGCGGGGTCGCTGACCTTGTCCGCGCCCGCAGGGTCATCCGTGACGCTGGCGGTGGCGGCGACAGGCGTGCTCGCGATCGGCGGCCCGGCCACCAGCAATATCACCGCCGGGGATTTTCTGGTCGCGACGGGAGGCACCCTGTCGATCGGCGGCGGTACCCTGAACGTCGCTGGGTCATTGAACGTCAATGATGGCATCGTTCTGCTCGCGGCCGGGCAGATCACGGCCAATAACTATGCCCAGATTGCCGGCGGCATCGCGATCGGCGGCGCCAGTGGCGATGGCGCGGGTGCGACCATCTCTCTCACCGGCACGCTCGGCATCTTTGAAACCGGTGGCGAATTCGCGCTGTACGACGAGGCCGTCGTCAATACGACGACGGCTCTTTTTTCGGATTCGACATTCAGCATCGGTAGCGCGAGCGACAGCTTCAACGATGCGGGACAGGCGACGTTCTACAATACCGGCTTCATCGATGCGGGCAGCTTCACCAGTACGGCGCTGGAATATTACGGCGGTGAGGCCTCGATCATCGAGGCGGCGCTGCTGTCGACCAGTTCGCTCTCGATCGGGTCCGCCACCTCCGTCTTCACCCTGGCGGGCACGCTGGACGATGCGGGCGAGCTTAATATCGGCATGGGCACGACCGGCGGCACGATCGGCATTGAGGAGACGGGCTCGCTGACCATTGGCAGCAGTGCGAGCGGCGTCGGCATTACCTTTTCCAGCGACGGCGGATGGCTGGACTTCGCCTCTGCCGACAGCGCGGTGCTGGCTACCGGCCTGACCTCCATCATTTCCGGGTTCCAATATGGGTCAAGCGTGATCGAGTTCGGCGCTCTCACCTATGATGCCAATGACAGCTACAGCTTCGATGATGGCGCATTGTCGATCTATGACGGGTCGACACTTCTGGCCGCCCTGGCGCTTGACTCCGCCGCAAGCTATGCGGGTTTCGATCTCAAGGCGGGCGCGGATGATCAACTGGAAATCTCGGCGATGCCGTGTTTTGCGGCTGGAACGCAGATCCTGACCGAGCGCGGGCCTGTGGCGGTGGAGCATTTGACCCTGGACGATCGCGCCATCACGGCGGATGGCCGCAGGGAGGCGATCGTCTGGATCGGCTCGCGGCGGGTCGATTGCCGGCGCCATGCCATGCCGGGCCAAGTTCTGCCGGTTCGCGTGGCAGCCCAGGCCTTCGGGCCTCAACAGCCCGCGCGCGACCTGTATCTGTCACCCGATCACGCGCTGTTCGTCGATGGGGTGCTTATTCCCGTCAAGCACCTGATCGACGGCGCGGCGATCCGGCAGGTCGATGTCGACGCAGTCACCTATTTCCATGTCGAACTCGGCCGCCATCAGATCGTCCTGGCGGAAGGGCTGGCTGTGGAAAGCTATCTGGATACCGGTGACCGCGCTGCCTTCGCGGCGGGGCAGGTCGTTGCTCTGCATCCGGCCTGGGGGCCGTCTGGCATCGACGCATCGCTCATAATGGAGGCGATGGGCTATGCTCCTCTGCGCGTGGCGGGCGTTGAGCTCGATCGTGCCCGTGCGATGCTGGCAAAGTCTCGGCACGCGACCGAAGATTGTGTCAGTGAGAAGAGAGCATGGCGCGCACCATAAAGCCGTTGAGCAGCACGATCCTGGACCGCCTGACCCATGTGTTGGTGCGCTATTTGGGGATTCGCCCCTCCAGCCCCGAGGCCCTCGCGGCGGTGGTGGAGCCAAACCAGAATTTCGTCAGAATGCTGAAGGCCTCGTATTGGGAGCCGGGCCAGGATCTGGATACGGCGGATAGGAGCGCGTTTTTCACCCTGATCGCGCTTCGCTTCGCGGGCGAGGCTTGGCCGTCTCAGGAACAAGGCAAGGCCTATTTCACCAAGACCTTTTTGCCGCGCCTGCATGAGGGTGCGGAGGCAGCCGGTTGGGCCGTCGTCGAACCGGGGGAGCAAGATTGACGCCTGACGATCAGGGCAATATTGCGCCCTATCCGGCGCGGCATGTGGTTGGCCGCGTCGGTTGCCGCGGCCCGACTCGCATCATTTCTTCTCGGAACGGGCTTTCCAGAAGGTCATGTCAGCTTCTTTGGTGAACATGACCCTGGCCCCCGTGGCCCCCAGGCTGACGCGAATATTGCCGCCATTGCGCTCGCGGTGATCGGCGGTCCAGGACTGGAACTTCGGATCATCCGCCGTCATTCCCTTAAATTCGAGAACGCCCACGACCTCGTCCTGCTTCCGACGTTTCACCATGTCATGATCCTCATTCTGTCGTGCGGACCGTCTCACGGCAGCAAGCGAGCGGCCAGCGAGCCGTCCGGCGTTACGGGCGTGGGCGGTGCGTGAAGGCAAATCTGTCTGGCAGCGGCCTTGAAGGACGGCGGCAACAGCGCGGCAGGACAGTCACTTGCGCACCGAAGCTTCGCCGCGCGATCGCAGGCTCTTCGGGCGGAGCTTTAGCCCAGCTTCAGAAACCGCACAAGTTGGGCCGTTTTCAGGCCGTGCCGGGTCATCCGTTTGCCTGGGCGGCAGCGGTCTATCGACGGGACGGGGGACGTCTATCGCTTTTTCAACAAGCCGATAACCTGCCAATTATAGGCGGCGCCGAACAGGAGCAGCAGGCAGGTGCCAAGGAATACGGCCCGCATGCCGATATGGCCGCCGATCAATCCTCCGACCAGGGGGCCGGCCACCTGTCCCGCGAATTGCGCAGAAAGCGAATAGCCCATGATGGCCCCGACGCTGCGATCGGGGACATTGTGGCGGATGACGGCGGCGATGCAGGGCAGCAGACCACCCAAGGCCAGACCCATGCAGAAGCGCAGAAGGATGAGTTGCCAGCCCGCGGTGACAAAGGCCTGGGGAATGAGCAAGAGGCCTGCCAAGGTCAGCGCCAGGACGATCACGATCGGATGGCCGATCCTGTCCGCGAGTTTGCCGAGCTGCGACGCTGACAGAATACTGCCCAGGGCGGCGGCCGACATGACGAAGCCGGCGACAACCGTGACGCGTCTGGGATCATCGATCAGGCTGCCGACATAGACGGTGATGATCGGCTCTATGGACATATTGGCGAACATCAACAGCATGCCCGTGCCGAGCATGATGGCGACGACCTTTTTATGCGGGATCTGCGACCATCCGCCCTTGGGTCGGGTTTTGGAAACACCGGGAGCGGACGGTGGCTCTCGGATCAAAAACAGCGTCGCCAGGAAGGCCAGGAAGATGAGGGCGCCCGCCCCCCAGAAGGTCGCGCGGATGCCGATCACCGGCGGCAATGCGCCGCCGACCAGAGGGCCGAGCAGATTGCCGGCCATGACGCCGGAGGAGAGCATGCCGAGCGCCCAGGCGGAGCGGGCTTTCGGCGTCTGCACCGCGACCAGGATGGTCGAGCCCGAGGCATAGCCGCCGGCGATGCCGGCAAGGAGCCGCAATCCCACGAGTTGCCAGATATTCGTCGACAGGCCGATCAGCGACATGGTCACCGCCATGCCGAGACTGGCGCGGACCAGCATGAGCTTGCGGCCGAAGCGGTCGCCGAGATGGCCCCAAAGCGGGGCCGTCAGCCCCGCCGTGATGAAGGTCGCGCTATAGGCCAGGCCAGAAAATTGCACGATTGCGGCATGGCCCCGCACGCCGAGCTGGGCGACGTAGATCGGCAGGAAGGGCAGAAGGAGGGTCATCGCAAACACGGTTGCGAAGGAGCCGAAAACGCAGACGGCGAGATTGCGTCGCCAGTAGACGTTGTGATCCGTTTGCATCAGGACTTCTTCGGTCTTGTGTCGCACATTGTCTGGCGTCCCATTTTGGTATACCAAGATGGTCGACATAAGATAGGGATCGGCTTTCTGTCAATTGAGGGGGATTGGGCTGAAATCGTGACGCAGATGCAGGAGATGGAGGACAAGCTGCGCCGGATGATTCTCGACATGGAGATCGGTCCCGGCGAGCGGTTGACCGAGCGCTGGGTCGAAGGGCAATTGGGCGCTTCCCGGACGTCGGTACGGACCGCCTTGTTTCGGTTGGAAGCGGAAGGGCTTGTCAGCCGGGACGGGCGTGGCTGGATCGTGCCGCCCATCGACCTGGAAGAGATCGACCAGCTTTTTACCTATCGCGCGGTGCTTGAGACCGCGGCGATCAGGCTCGGTGGCGCCAAGGCGCATGCGAGCGATCTAAACGACATAGAAGCCGTGCTGGATTCGGTCGATGCCGACGCCTCTCCCGATCTGGCGCACCGGGCGGGCCAGGACTTTCATGTCAGGATCGCGCGCCTTTCCGGCAACGACTTCATCACCCGCGCTGTCTCGGATGCCATGACACGCCTGTCACGCGTGCGTTGGCTTGAAAGCAATCCGAAGCACCGTGGTTGGGACGAGCATCGCGCGGTGCTGAATGCCATACGCGACAAAGAAATTGATCTCGCAATAAAATTGATCGAGGCCCATATAATCGATACGCGAGATCGGCTCATTGCCAGCCTTCAAGGCAGCCGACGCAGTCTGCGCGCGCGGGGGATCGGGCTTAAAGCCGAGACCTGAAGCCCTTGGCCGCTGGCGCGGGACCGGCAGTCTGTGCGCGCCTCACGCAGGGACCTCGGCCAGCACAATCTTTTCCGCCTCACCGACGAAGCGCCGGATCAGCGGCAGGGCATTGCTGGCGCGCGACCAGGCGATGCCGATCTCACGCTCCGGGGCGTCAGGCAGAACAAGCTTGCGCAGGCGAATGCCTTCGGGCCAGGGCGACATCCAATCGGGCACGACGGCGACACCGACGCCGAGGCTGACCAGGCGGGCGATCGCTTCCAGAGAGTTCAGCTCATAAAGCTCGGCCAGCCAAAGCTTGTGCTTGCGAAGCCAACCATCGACCAGCCGCCCGCCCCAATAGTTACGGTCATAGCGGATGAAGGGATATTGCCGGAGCAGCTGCATGGGATCCTCGCCCGTGCTGTCCTCGGGCGCCAGCAGCACCATCTTCTCGCGCCGCAGGACGTGCCAGTCCGTATCCTTGGGCAGATAGAATTGCGGTCGCGTGATGATCGCCAGATCGATCTCGCGGTCGCGGACCGCCTGATAGAGCTGGCCGGAAACATCGGTCAGGATGCGGATCTCGATCCGGGGGAAATTCCGGTGCATCGCGTGCAGCGTGCCGGGCAGGATGCCGAGCAATACGCTTTGCACGACGCCGATCCGCAGGAGGCCGCTATCGAGATCGCTGGCGGCGGCGGATTTCAGATCGCGTTCGGCCGCGAGCAGTCGGTGGATGTCGGTCAGCGCGGCCGTGGCGGCGGGGCTCGGGCGCATGGCATGCCCCGCACGCAGGATCAGCGGCTGGCCGATTTCGTCCTCCAGCGCCTTGATACGCTGAACGACGGCCGAGGGCGTGATGTTCATCCGCCGCGCCGTCTCGGAGATCGACCCGGTTTCAATGACGGTGATCAGGGTCTGCAGGAAGCGGGTTTCCATGGTTTTTCGACCCTATCCCGACTGGCGATCCTGCCGGTGCATTCGCCTGAGCCTAAAGCGGTTTGAACTTTAAGGAAATCTGAATTTCGAAAGCGATAATACGCATATTCCCTTGGGTTTGTCTTCCGTGGGAGACAACACCCTGGCCAAGTGACGGCAGGGTCGGTCCACCGATCCGTCGCCATCGGCACAAAAACAAAGATCCGGGGGATGCATGAGCGACGCGCAGACGACACTGAGAATCTTCAGCGGCCTGGCCGTGCGCGCGGCTTTCGACGATGGGCTGCTGGACGCCTTCGAACGCTCCGGCATTGCGGTCGATGTGGCCTGGAATCCGACCACCGTTATCGAGGCGAAGATCGCCCGTGGCGAGACTGCCGATCTGATCATCGCGACGACCGGGTCCATCCAGAAGCTGGTCGATAAGGGTGTGGTTGACGGCGATAGCTGCCAGCCGCTCGTCGACGCCTGTCTGGGCGTCGCCGTCGCCCAGGGCGCGCCGAAGCCCCGGATCGGCTCCACGGTCGAATTCTTCTCGGCGCTGAAGAACGCGCGTTCCGTTGCCTGGTCGCTCGGTGGGCAGAGCGGGATCTATCTTGAGACGCTGCTGGCCGGGCAGGGGCTGCTGGATGAGGTCAAGGCGCGCGCCTCGACGATCCCCGAAGGCTTCACCGCCGAACAGATCGTCAAGGGCGATGCCGACCTGGCCATACAGCAGGTCAGCGAGTTGATGGTCGTGAAGGGTGTCGACATCGTCGGCCCCTTTCCCGAGGAGCTGCAGACCTGGACGCCGTTCCGGATCGGCATTTTCACCCAGTCCGCGAACAAGGAAGCGGCGGAAGCCTTCATCGCTTTCCTGCAAGGCGCCGAGGCACAGGACAGTTTCCTGCGCAACGGCGTCAGACTGGCCGCCTGACGGGGATGACGCGGCCGAAACCAAAAAGGCGCGTCATTTAACGGCAACCGACGTCCGGGACAACGGACCAAAAAAGACTTAGCTGGAGGACAGGAAACCCGTGGCCCAAGCGGATACCGGAGGACAGGTCGCGGCGCCGAGCCGTGGCTTCGCATATGAGGCGAAACTGATGTTCACCACGACCGGCGGTCGTGTGGTGCTGCTGGTGTCGCTCTGCTATCTGCTGAACATGATCGACCGCAATGTCGTGTCGATCGCGGCCCCTGCGATCAGCGCGGAATTTGGCCTGTCGAAAACCGAGATGGGCCTGGCCTTCTCGATCTTTGGCGTTGCCTACCTGCTGCAGACCCCGGCCGGCTGGGTCTGCGACCGCTTCGGCCCGCGCGTCGGTCTGACCCTCTTCGGCCTCATCTGGATGGTCGCCATCCTGATCTGCGGTCTGGCGCCCAGCCTGGGCGTGCTGATCCTGGGCCGCGCGCTGCTGGGTCTGGGTGAGGCCGCAACCTCCCCCGCCATCACCCGTGTGATCGCCGATTGGACGCCACCGACCCGGCGCGGTTTCGTGATCGGACTGACCCATAGTTTCATTTCCCTGGGCAATACGGCAGCCCCGCCGCTGATGGCCTTTCTGATGGGCTATTTGGCCTGGCGCGGTGCTTTTCTGGTGCTCGCCGCCGTGACGCTGGTCTGGGTGGTCTGGTGGTATGTGGTTTATCGCGACGACCCGCGCGATGCGAAGGGCGTGACCGCCGCCGAACTGGCGCAATTGTCCAGGCCGCGCAGTGCCAAGGCCAAGGCGCCCTGGGGGCCGCTGACCAAGGCGATGCTGGCCGCGACCTTCATCTATCTTTGCGTCAGCGCGTCATTCTGGACCTTCTGGACCTGGCTGCCCTCCTATTTCTTCGAGACCTATCATCTCAATCTGAAAAGCTCCGCCATCTTCACGCTCAGCGTGCTGTTCGCGGGTGTTTTCGGCGATATTTTCGGCGGCTGGACCAGTGACGCGATCTTCCGCAAGACGGGCAATATCCGCCTGGCGCGCAGCGGGTTCGTGGCCTGCACCATGACGCTGGCCGCTATCTCGGTCGCCCCGGTGCTTGTTCTGAAAGACGTGAACCATGCCGCGATGGCCTTGGCGGCGGGCTTCTTCTTTACCCGCGCCTCGGTCTCTCCGCTCTGGGCCGTCTGCACCGATATCGCGCCGGGCTGGGCGGGGTCGGCCGGCGGCATCCTGAATACCGGCTCGGCGGTTTCCGCGATCATCGCGCCGCTGGCCTTCGGCTTCATTGCCGACGCGACCGGCAATCTGTCGACGCCTTTCGTCGCCTCGATCGCGCTTCTGCTGCTGGGTGCAGTGCTGACCATCTGGATGCGGCCTGACCGGCAGTTGCAGGGAGCTTAGTCATGGCGAAACCGAGAATCGTATTGCTGCACGCGACCCCGGTCGCCATGGACCCCATCGGCCGGGCGATGGCCGCCCTTTGGCCCGAGGCGGAGGCGGTGAACCTGCTCGATGACGGGTTGAGCATCGACCGCGCCGAGGAGGGTGAAACGCTGTCGGCCGCGCTGACCGGGCGCTTTCTGACGCTCGGCGATTATGCCGTCGGGCCGATGCATGCGGCCGGAATTCTGGCCACCTGCTCGGCCTTCGGTCCCGCGCTCGACCAGCTGAAGGCCAAATTGCCGGTGCCGGTGGTCAAGCCGAACGAACCGATGTTCCGGGCCGCGCTCGCGTCCGGCCGGCGGATTGCGATGCTCGCAACCTTCGCCCCGGCGGTCGCGAGTATGGAGGAGGAGTTTCGCGGTCTGGCCGCGGACCTGCGCCCCGGTGCTTCGCTGACCAGCATCGTCGTGCCGGGGGCGATCGCGGCTTTGCGCGCGGGCGACGCCGAGACCCATAACCGCCTGGTTGCCGCGGCCGCCGCCGGGCTGGACGATTTCGACGCCATCATGCTCGCCCATTTCTCAACCTCGCGGGCGCTGGAAGCGGTGCGTGCCGCGACCGATATTCCGGTTTTCGCCGCGCCCGAAGCGGCGGTCGCGGCGATGAGAGCGGCGGTGGAGGCAGCCTTCGCCGACTATGACGCAGAGAAAGGCCCAGTCACACGATGACGGTTCTTGGTTGTATTGCCGATGATTTTACGGGTGCGACCGATCTTGCGGGGCTGCTCGCACGGTCTGGGGTCAGGGTCAGGCTGCATACGGGCCTGCCCGAGGCAGCGCCGGGGGCAGACACTGCCGCTTTCGAGGTGATCGCGCTGAAGATCCGCACGGCGCCGGTTGAGGTGGCGGTGGCCGAGGCACGAGCGGCGCTCGATTGGCTGAAGCGGGCCGGGGCGACGCGCTTCTTCTGGAAATATTGCTCGACCTTCGATTCGACGGCCAAGGGCAATATCGGCCCTGTGGCGGAGGCGTTGATGGCCGATCTTGGCATCGGCGGCACGATCTATTGCCCGGCCTTTCCCGAAAACGGCCGGCGGGTCTTCATGGGCAATCTGTTCGTGCAGCAACAGCCTTTGGCCGAAAGCCCGATGAAGGACCATCCCTTGACGCCGATGCGCGACAGCAACCTGATGCGGCTGCTGGAACCGCAGGTGACGGCGCCCGTGCATCTGGCGGACCGCACCCAAGTCGCCCTGGGTGCTGCGGCGCTGCGTGCCCGGATCGACGCGCTGATGGGGGAAGGCCGCGCGCATGTCGTGGTCGATGCGGTCGATAACGGCGATCTGCGCGTGGTCGCCGAGGCCTGCCGCGATATGGTGCTGATGACCGGCGGCTCGGCTTTGGCGATGCCCTTGCCGAGCCTCTATCTCGCGGACGGCACACTGTCTGCGGATGCGGAAAAGGCGGCGAAACCTGTGCTCGGTCGTGGTGCGGTGGTGCTGTCAGGCAGTGCGTCCGCGATGACCAATGCGCAGGTGGCCGATTATCTGGGTCGCGGCGGTCCCGCTTTGCAGCTCGATCCGCTGGACCTGGCCGAGAACGGCCATGGCGCTGGGCTCGACTGGTTGGCCGCGCAGGATCTGGCGCGCGCCCCGCTGATCTATGCGACTGCCAAGCCCGACCGGGTGCGCGCCGTGCAGGAGACGCTGGGCGTCGAGAAAGCCGGTGCGATCGTCGAGGCAGCGCTGGCGGCCCTGGCCGTGCGGGCGCGGGATCTGGGCGCGTCGCGCATCGTCGTGGCCGGGGGCGAGACCTCGGGCGCGGTCACGAAGGCGCTTGGCGTCACGCAGATGGATATCGGTCCCGAAATCGCGCCCGGCGTGCCCTGGTGCTTCTGCCGTTCTGGCGGCTATCAGATCGCGCTCACCCTCAAGTCAGGGAATTTCGGCAAGGTCAGTTTCTTTGCCGATGCCCTCGGCCTGCTGGAGGTCGCATGAGCGCGGAGGCGAAGCTGCGCGAGCAGATGTGCCTGCTGGCGAAGTCGATCTTCGATCGGGGGCTGACCGGCGGATCGACCGGCAATATCTCGGCCCGGACGCCGGACGGCGGGCTGCTGGTGAGCCCGACGGGATCGAGCTTTGGCAGGCTGGACCCCGCCCGGCTCAGCCGGTTCGACGTATCGGGCCGGCTGATCGCGGGTGACAAGCCCACGAAGGAGATGCCGCTTCATGCGGCCTTCTATGAAACGCGCGCGGCGACGGGCGCGGTGGTGCATCTGCATTCCTGCCATTCGGTTGCCTTGTCCATGCTGCCGGAGACGGACCCCGACAATTTTCTGCCGCCGCTGACGCCCTATGGCATCATGCGGCTCGGCAAGGTGGTTCTGCTGCCCTATTTCATGCCGGGCGATGCGGCGATGGGGGAGGCCGTGCGTGGTCTGGCGGGACGGCGCTCCGCCGTCATGCTGGCCAATCACGGTCCCGTGGTCGCGGGTAAGGATGTCGAGGCAGCGTGCAATGCGATCGAGGAGCTGGAGGATACCGCCCGGCTCGCGATTTTGACGCGCGGCCTGTCACCCCGCATGCTGACCGAGGCGCAGATCCAGGCGCTGGTGACGACGTTTGCGCCCGATTGGGATTGAGCCGCGTCACGCGATCCCTGTGAAGCGAAGCCCGATGTCAGCGATGCCGCCAGATAGCCAATCTTCCGCGGCCGACGGGCTGGCGAAATCCGCGCGCCTTCGGGCCATGACGGCGGTGGCGACGGCGGTCTTGCTGTCGGCGCTGGACTACACCGTGGTCAATGTCGCCATGCCCAGTATCGGGCATGACGTCCATGCGAGCGATTCCGCCGCGATATGGATCATCAACGCCTATCAGGTCACCAGCCTTGTCGCTTTGCTGCCGGTGGCGTCGCTGGGCGAGAAATTCGGCCATGCGCGGATGTGCCGCATCGGCCTGGTTCTGTTCGTCCTGGCCTCGCTGCTATGCGCTGCCTCTCAGTCCCTGCCGGAACTTGCCTTGGCCAGAGCGCTGCAAGGATTGGGCAGCGCCTGCATATTGGGTGTGAATGCGGCGCTGATCCGGTTTATCTACCCGGCGCGGATCCTGGGTCGGGGCATCGCCTTGAACGCCCTGGTCATCGCGCTCGGCACTGCCTTGGGACCATCCGTTGCCGCCGCCGTCCTGTCCTTCGCCAGTTGGAAATGGCTGTTTCTGATCAATCTGCCCTTGGGCGGCCTGGCCATGTATTTTGCGGCGACCGCTTTGCCGGCGACGCCCAGGGCGCGCGTCACATTCGATTGGCAGAGTGCCGTTCTGCTGGCGATCGGCCTGGTGGCACTCGTCGCCGGGGGCGATAATTTTGCGCAAGGCAAGGGCGGCGTCTTCGGGTTTCTGTTGCTGGCACTCAGCTTTGTCAGCCTAGGCCTTATGGTGAGAATGCAACTCGCCCGTTCGCACCCCCTGCTGCCGGTGGATCTTTTGGCGCGGCCGGACTTCGCCATTGCCTTCACGACCAGCGTTCTGGCCTTCATCGCGTCCAATTTCTTCATCATCTCGATGCCCTTCAATCTTGCCAATGTGCTGCATCGAAACCCGGTGGAGACCGGCCTTATCATCACGGCCTGGCCGGTCGCGATCGTGCTGACCGCGCCTTTGGTCGGCCGGCTGGCGGATCGCTATCCCGCCGCCACCTTGACGTCATTGGGCATGGTGATCGTCAGCCTGGGCTTTCTTCTGCTGTGTTTTCTGCCGGCCCATCCGAGCGATATCGACATTGTCTGGCGGATCGCGCTCGCCGGCTGCGGATTTTCCCTGGTGCAGCCGCCGAATAACCGGGCGATGCTGACGGCCGCGCCGAAGCACCGGATTTCCGGCGCCAGCGGCATGATCTCCGTCTCCCGATTGTCCGGCCAGACATTCGGCGGCATGCTGGTGGCGCTGACCTTGGGCCTGGTCCATTCGTCACCGAACAAGACCTGCCTGGCGCTTGCCGCCTTGGCCGCTTTCACCGGTGCGGCGTTGAGCTTCAGCCGCGTCTTTTTCGAGACGGGCCGGCAAATCGGGTGACATAACAAATGCGGCCGCACGTCGGGTCAAACTTCAGGCCGTCAGCCGGTCGCCGAGCCAGCGCAGAAACGTGGGGTCGCTGCCATAGGCGACGTTGATGCGCATCGTCGTCGCATCCTCGCCCGAGACGGAAAAGGCGCGGGCGGGCGCGATGAAGATCCCGTTTTTTGCCGCATCGGCGACAAGGTCGACCTCCGCCGCGCGATCCCTGGCATGGAGCCAGAGATAGAATCCGGTATTCGCCGGCCGTGCAATCTGGAAGCCTAGCCCTTCCAAACCCTCGATCGTTTTCGCGACGGCCTCGGCGAGGCGAAGCGTCAGCCGGCGCAGGTGCCGCAGATAATGCCCTTGTTCCATCAGCGCATGGATGAGCCGCTCATTATGGGCTGAGGTCGAGACCATGGTGACGACCGCAAGTTCAGTGAGTTCGTCCGTACGGCTGCGGCTGGCCGCGATATAGCCGGAGCGGAAGCTGCCCGCGAGCGTCTTCGAAAACGATCCGATATAGATCACCCGTTCGAGTTGATCGAGCGAGGCCAGCCTTGGTGTCGCATAGGGCAGGATATCGGCGAAAGGATCGTCTTCGATGATGAGCATATCCTCGGACGCCGCCGCCTTCAGCAAGGCGAAGGCGCGGGCCAAGGTGATGGACCCACCCGTGGGATTATGCGCGAGCGACTGGGTGAAAAAAAGCAGGGCGCCGCTGCTGCGGGCCTTGGCGACGAAATCATCCACATCCGGCCCGTCATGCTGCCGCCGGACGCCGATGATGCGGGCACCGGCTATGTGGAGCTTGGAAAAGAGCGGGTAATAGCCGGGCTCATCGACGAGCACCGCGTCACCCGGACGCACATAGCTGCGAATGATGAGATCCATGGCGTGATTGGCACCATGGGTCATCAAAATCTGGTCGGGCGTGCAGTCAATGCCGCGCTCACCCAAGGTGCCGCACAGACGCTCGCGCAGCAGTGGAAAGCCGCGTGCCGTATTGTAGTTATAGGCTTCCGGTGAGGTCAGCTTGATGGCGGAGAGGGCGCGTCGCAATTGCGCGTCCCCCAGCCAATCGGCAGGCAGGCGTCCGTCACCGGGGCGGATGAGCAGGCGCCGCTCCAACTGCTCCGTCAGGAGGGCCGCACCGTTCGGGATGCCGGCGAAGGGCGAGATCTTGCTGCGGACGGGTGCTGCCGCACCGCGGCTGACGTAATAGCCCGATCCCGGCCGGGATTGCAGAACGCCTTGCGCCACGAGGCGGATATAGGCGTCCACCACGGTATTCTTTGCGACGCCGAGGAGTTGTGCCTCGTCACGGATGGAACGCACGCGGTCACCCGGTCTCAGCACACCGGTCGCGATCTGTTGCAGGATGCCCTGAGCGACGAGATCGATCTTCGAGCCGGGCAGACCGCTGTCCATATTGTACCCCTTTTTTGTCTGGTACGGAGGCCACCAGTTTCTGCAAATCTGTCTCTGTCACACTCTTAGGCGCTCTCCTACATAGGAGGAAAGGCCGGTTCGCGGTCAGTGGGAGAAATTGGCCGGGAAGGCTGTCCCAAAATCCAAGGGAGCGCCGCTATGCAGCCAGAGACTATCAAGACCCAGCAACCGGATCTGACGGGTGCCGCGCCTGCCGCGCGGCTTCATCAAGTGGCGGCCTTTGCGGGCCTGTCGGCCGATCAGACCGCCCATCTGGCGCAGCCCTCCAATATCGAGCGCTCGATCGCGGACCATATGATCGAGAATATGGTCACGACCCTTGCGATTCCGGTGGGCGTCGCGACTGGCTTGCTGGTCGACGGTCAGGAAGTGATGGTGCCGCTCGCGATCGAGGAGACCTCGATCGTCAGTTTCGTGACGGACTCGGCGCGGAAGTGCCGTCCGGCCGGCGGGATCACAACCTCGATGTCCGGCACGGTGATGATCGCCCAGATCCAACTGGTCCATGTGCCCGATCCTTACCGCACCAGGACCCTGATCCTGGAACGTCGGGATGAGATCGGCGCGCTATGCGATGCCTGCGACCCGACCCTTTTGCGAATGGGTGGCGGCTTTCGGGATATCGAGGTTCGCATCATCGATACTGCGGCCGGGCCCATGGTCGTGCTGCATCTTCTGATCGATACCCGCGACGCCATGGGCGCGAATACGGTCAATACCATGGCGGAGGCGGTGGCGCCCCGGCTGAAGGAATGGACCGGGGCGCAGCCGCTGCTGCGTATCTTGTCCAATCTCGCTGACCGGCGCTTGGCGCGCGCGCACGCGACCTGGCGCCCCGCGGATATCGGCGGGGAGGCTGTGCGCGACGCGATCGTTTTGGCTTACCGCTTCGCCGATGCGGACCCTTACCGCGCGACGACCAACAATAAGGGCATCATGAACGGCATATCGGCCGTTGTGCTCGCGACCGGAAACGATACCCGCGCGGTGGAAGCCGGCGCCCATGCCTATGCCGCCAGGAGCGGCCGTTACCGCAGCCTGTCGCAATGGGAGGTCGACGCCGAGGGCAATCTGTGCGGCTCGATCGAATTGCCGATGGCCGTGGGCCTGGTCGGCGGGGCGACGCGCACGCATCCGACGGCGCGGGTGTTGCTGGCCATTACCGGCGCCAAGACGGCCGAGGGACTGGCGCGTATCATCGCGGCGGTCGGGCTGGTGCAGAATTTCGGTGCCCTGCATGCGCTGACGACGGACGGCATTCAGAAAGGGCATATGGCCCGCCATGCCTCAAACGTCGCGATCGATGCCGGCGCGGTCGGGGAGGATGTGGCGCAGGTCGCACAGGAAATGATCGCGCGTCGTAGCATCAATGTGGAGACGGCAAAGGCCATTCTTGCCGAAAGGCAGAGCCAGCGCGCCGATTGAGCCGATAAGCAGGCCCCCAAGGCTTGCGCTAAAAACCAATAAAACAGGGAAACGCCAAGAATGACCAAGGGATTCGACAAGACACCGGACCTTCGCTTTGTGCCGATACCGCCTTCGGAGCAGGGGCTGCAAACCCTGACCGCCGAACCTTGGTTCAAGGTATCCGACAAGACGTTGCAGCTTGAGGGGCTTTGTTTCGACCGCGACGGCAACCTCGTTTTCTGCGATGTCTTCGGCGGCACGATCTTTCGGCTCGACCTGGCATCGATGGCCTTGAGCGAGGTCTACAAGGCGCCCCGCGAGATGCCGGCATCGGTCAAAGTACATCAGGACGGACGGCTTTTCGTCTGCTGTCTGGGTGATTTCGAGACCGGCCATATTTTCGCGATCAATCCGGACGGCAGCGGACGGGAGACGATCTTGGAAGGCTATGTCGCCGATGACATGGTCTTTGCGCCGGACGGGAGCTTCTATTTCACGCATTTCGTTGGAAAATCGACCGAACCGACCGGGGGCGTCTATCACGTCTCAGCGGACGGCAAGCAGGTGACGCCGATCCTGGAGAGGATGGCCGGCCCTAACGGCGTGGCACTTTCCAAGAATAATCGCGTCCTGTGGGTGACGGAGACGAATGCCAACCGCCTGCATCTGATCGAATTGAATGACGGCGGAACCTCGATCGCGCATTACGGCACCTGCGTGCCTTATCATTTCACCGGCTTTCATGGGCCGGATTCCTGCAGCATCGACGACGAGGACAACCTTTATGTCGCGATGTATTCGCAAGGGCGGGTGATGATCTTCAATCCGGGTGGCTATCCGATCGGGCAGGTTCTGATCCCCGGACGGGAAAAGGGGCAGCATCTGCGGACAACGCATCCGATGCTTATCCCCGGCAGCGATGATCTGATCATCTGCACCAATGACGGCGCCGGCGACCAGGGGTCATGGCTGTTCCGCAGCAAGGGTTTCGCCCAAGCCCATCAAAGCTTCCAGTTCAGCTGATCGAGAGTATCGCCATGCGATTGCAAAACCAGACTGCCGTTGTGACGGGTGCCGCGCGGGGCATCGGGTTTGCGATAGCGCAGCGTTTCCTGCGCGAGGGCGCGCAGGTGATGATTGCGGATCTTGACGGAGCGGCGGCGGCAGAGGCCGTGGCGCGGCTTGACGAGGAAGCGCCCGGCCGCAGTGCGGCGGTCGCCGTCGACGTGTCATCCAAGCCCGATTGCATGCGGATGATGGCAAGCGCCGCGGAGCGGTTCGGCGCTGTCGATATTCTGGTCTGCAATGCGGGCATCGTGCGGCGGGCCGCGCCGATCGAAGATATCGCGCCGGAGACATGGGACAAGGTGATTGGCGTGAACCTGATGGGATGCATCTATCCCACCCAGATTTTCGCGCCGATCGCCAAAGCCCGTGGCACCGGCAGGATCATCTATATGGCCTCGGTCGCGGGCGAGGTCGGTGGCGTCAGCGCGGAAATCACCTATTCCGTGACCAAGGCCGGCGTGCTTTGCCTGACCAAGGCGGTCGCCAAACAGCTTGCGCCGCATGGCATCACGGTCAATGCCATCGCGCCCGGCGCGGTGCGGACAGCGATGACGGATGTGCTGCAATATGATGCCTCGGTCCAGAAATCGATTCCGCTCGGCACCTACGGCGATGTCGAGGATATCGCGAGTGCCGCCGCCTATCTTGCTTCCGCCGATGCCAAATACGTGACGGGCGCGACGCTGGACGTGAACGGCGGCCTGTTCATGCGCTGATTTCGGCGCCCGATTTTTGCCAGATGAATGGAGTGACGCTTATGGATATGTACGAAAAGCGCGTGCGTCTGCGCCAGCTTGTCGCGGAACCCGACTGCACGCCTTTGATGGGCGCCTATGATGTGCTCAGCGCCAAGATCATCGAAAGCACGGGATTTCCGGTGCTTTATACCGGCAGCCTGGTCACGGGGGCGAGCGCTTTCGGCCTGCCCGATGTCGGGCTTGTCCAGCTTCATGACCTGCTCGGCCTGGCGCGGGAAATTGCCAAGGAAACCAATATTCCGATCGTCTGCGACGCGGATAGCGGCTGGTTCCATGCCGGCAATATCTGGCGGACGGTGCATGAATTCGAATCGGCCGGCGTCTCGGCCATTCATATCGAAGACCAGATTTTCGGCAAGCATACGACGCATGAGGCGATCCTGACCGATCCGGCAGAGATGGCCGAGCGCATCCGCGCCTGCTGCGACGCGCGGCGCGACCCCAATATGATGATCATCGCGCGAACCGATGCCTTGTATCTGCGCGACGATGTGGAGGACGCCATCGCCCGCGCCAATACCTATCTGGCCGCCGGCGCTGACGCCGCCTTCATGGTCTTCAAGGGCTCCGTGCGGTCGCTGGCCGAATTCAGGCATCGTATCAAGGGACCGCTGGCCATTACCAGCGTGGATTTCCAGGATTCGATGGCCGACGAAACCAAGGCTGGCGCCAATATGTCGGTCTATTGGCCTTTGACGATTTTCGCGGCCTTCAAGGCCGTGAAGCAGGTTTGCGAAAGCTTCTGGCGGGACCGGGACGCGACCAAGCTTCAGGAATATTGCTTCGACGAAGGCGCGCTCAACAAGATCATGCCTTATGAGCGCTTCTACGAGAATGTGGAAAAATACAACGTCCGTGAGAGTCTGGCGAAGCGCGGCTGATCTGGCGCAGGACAGGCGAAAGGGAAGGGCGGTCGCCAGGCAGCGACCGCCCTTTTTTTGTCAGCGGTGCACATGCTCCAAGATCGTCCGCGGCGGCACATGCTTCATGCAAAGCGCGCAGACGGCGGCGATGAGGGGAGCGGCCACGCACCACATCACCAAAGTCGCCGAATAGCCGGCATGGGAGAGTAGCCAGGGGCCAGTGATGGCCGCGACCATGAAGCCGAACCATTCCGAGGCGCCGACCAGGTTGCAGCCGGTGCCGCGCACGCGGGTCGGGAAGACCTCCGTCGCGAAACCAGCGGCCGAGGTGACATGGCCGAGCGTGAAGAAGTAGAAGCCAGCATAGAAGATCGTCAGCAAGATCCAGCTTGTCGCGGCGAAGGCAAGCAGGGCGCCGGCGCCGGCACCGAGAACCAGAAACAGCGCGCAGATCTCGCGCCGGCCGAACCGCTCGCCGAGGAAGGCTGCCAGAACATAGCCGATGGCGGCGATCGCCGTGGCGATGGCGGAGGAGGTGAAAGTGCCGGTCAGGGAAATGCCGAAATGCTTATAGACGGTCGGGAGATAGCTGATGATGCCCGCCGCGCCGAAAGCATAGACGAAATGCCAGATGGAGATGAAAATCGAGGAGCGGCGCAGATCCGGTTCGAAAAGCTGGCTGATGCGGCTGCCGCGCAGTTCCGTATGCTGCCGCTCGATCGCGACTTCCTCCTGAAAGCGCTTTGTGTCCTCCACATTGCGCCGCGCCCAGATCATCATCAGGACGGGGATCAGGCCGCAGACGAACAGCACACGCCAGCCCCAGCGATCGACGATGGCAAGGGACATCAGCGCGCCCAGGAAGAAGCCGAGCGGATAGCCGATCTGCGCGATGCCGATGAGCCGACCCCTGACAGGCGCCGGTGCTTCCTCGGCCACCATCACCTGACCGGACATCCATTCCGTGGCAGCGCCCACCTGCGTGATCGCGCGGCCCAGCAGCAATACGGCGAAGCCCGGGGCTGCCGCCGTGACGACGCTGCCGAGGGCGGCGGCGAAAAGACAGGCCTGGTAGATGGGCTTGCGGCCGATGCGGTCCATCATCGGGCCGGAGAAAAAGGTCGAGATGGCGCCGACCGCGTAAAGCAGCGTGTAGATCAGCGCGATGTCATTGTCGGAAAGGCCGAGATCCTTCTGGATCAGCGGATAGGTGAAATTGAACAAGCTGCCGTCTGCGTTGACCAGCAGCCAGCCACCCAAAGACAGGATCGTGACGAGCCAGGCGCGGCGCGGCACGCCGGCGAGGCCGAAGACGCCGAGGAAGCCCGTTTGGCGCACGGTGGTGAGGCGGGCTTCCATCGCGCCGCTGGGCTCGAACTGCTCCCGCGCTTTGACGATTTGACTTGGGTCCATGAAAGTTTCCTCCGTTGTTGTTGTTTTTGGAAAGGGCGCGGTTGGTCAGGATTGCGCTATCATCGCTTTGGCCGTCACGGCGCCTGCGCCCGTGCTGCCGCCAGTTTCGAACGCGCCGGGTGGCCCAGACCAGCGACCGCGATTTGTCCGGCCGCGATCAATGCCTCCCGGTCGATCCCGGTCTCGATCCCCATGCCGTCCAGCATGGTGACGAGGTCTTCCGTGGAGACATTGCCGCTGGCGCCGGCGGCATAGGGACAGCCGCCGAGACCGCCGACAGCGGCATCGATCACGGAAACGCCGAGTTCCAGACAGGCAAAGATATTGGCCAAGGCCATGCCGTAGGTGTCGTGGAAATGCAGAGCGAGTGCGGCCATCGGGATGGCCTCAGCCACGGTTTGCAGCATCGCCCGCGCCTTCAGCGGCGTGCCGACGCCGATCGTGTCACCCAGGGAGACTTCGTAGCAGCCAAGCTGCATCAAGGCCTGCGAGACATCCCGGACGCGGCTGACCGGTACATCGCCCTCATAGGGGCAGCCGAGCACGCAGGAGACATAGCCGCGCAGCCGAACGCCGTCCTGTGCTGCCGCTTCCGCGACCGGACGAAACCGGTCCAGGCTCTCGGCGATCGAGCAATTGATGTTGCGTTGGCTGAAGCTTTCGGATGCGGCCGCGAAGATGGCAACCTCCCGCGCGCCGGCAGCACGGGCCTCGCTATAGCCTTTCATATTGGGTGCCAGCACCGGATAGGCGATGCCGGCATCAAGATCGAGCCCGGCCAGGACCGAAGCGGTATCCGCCATCTGCGGCACCCATTTGGGGGAGACGAAGCTGCCGGCCTCGATAATGGTGAGGCCGGCTTGCACGAGGCCCTGAATGAGGGCGATTCGCCTCTCGGTCGGCAGGATGCGCGCTTCGTTCTGCAGCCCGTCACGCGGGCCGACCTCGACGATGCGCACCCGCCGGGGGAAGGACATGGCTCAGCCCTCGCCGCGCAGGCGCGCAAGCTCTTCGGCTGCGACATCCTGTCGGACCTGGCGCTTCTCCACGAGGATTTTGGCGAGGCGCTGCACCTCATCCCCCACGGCGCCTACAACCATCGCCACGTTATGCGCATGCAAGGCCATATGGCCCTGCTGGATGCCGACGGTCGCCAGCGCCTTCAGGGCGCCGAAATTCTGGGCGAGGCCGACCGCCGCGATGATGCGCGCCAGTTCCGAGGCCGTGGCGACGCCCATGATCTTCAGCGCGGCCTGGGCGGAGGGATGCACTTTGGTGGCGCCGCCCACCAGACCCACCGGCATCGGCATTTCCAAGGTGCCGACCAGCGATCCATCGGCGTCCACTTCATAGGTGCTGAGGCTGGTATAGCGGCCGGAACGCGCCGCGAAGGAATGGGCGCCGGCCTCGACCGCGCGGGTGTCGTTGCCGGTTGCCAGAACAATGGCGCTGACGCCGTTCATGATGCCCTTGTTATGCGTCGCCGCGCGGTAGGGGTCCGCCGCCGCGAAGCGATAGGCAGAGATCATACCGTCCCGCACCGCTTCGCCGCCGATCGCATCCAGCGTCCAAGTGGCCCGCGCGCGCGCCAGGCGACGATCCGCGAGATTGGACAAAATGCGCAGATAAACCTTGCCGCCGGTCCATTCCGCGATGGACGGGGCAAGCCGCTCCGCCATGGTATTGACCGTATTCGCGCCCATGGCATCGCGCGTATCGACGATGATATGCGTGATCACCATGGGGCCGCCTTCGGCTTCGATGACGCGAACCTCAAGATCCCGGAAGCCGCCGCCAAGGCGTACCAGCATCGGGTCGCAGCCGTTGCAGACCTCCTCGATTTTGTCGCGCTGTTCCAGAATGCGGATGCGGGCGGCCTTCGGGTCACTGACGCCGACAAGCTGGATCTGCGCGATCATCAGCGTGCCGGACATCGACGTGATGAAGCCGCCGGAATCGTAGCACTGGCGCGCGGAATTGCAGACGGCGGCGACGACGGAGGATTCCTCGGTCGCCATCGGCACCAATACGTCCCGTCCGTCGACCTTCACATTGGTCGCGATGCCGATCGGAATGCTGATGGAGGAGATGACATTCTCGATCATGTGGTCGGCGGTATGAAGGTCAAGGCTGCCGGGCTTGCCAAGCTGTTCGACACTGGCGCCATCAAGCCCCACCGCGCGCTGCACGGTCGCGAGCCTCTCGGCCGGCGTCATTTTATGAAAACCGCTGATGCGCGAATTAACGGTATTGGACATCAAATCATCTCCATGATGTATGCGGAAGGTTGAGCTGTCCCCGTCTTGATCCGGGACAGGTCAACCAACGAAAAGCTTGATGAGTGCGGGCATGCCGAGAGCGGCCGCGTAATAGCCCATGAACTGGACCCCGGTATTGAAACCGATCACGCGATAGAGCAGACCACCGAAGAGCCCGACGGTGAGGATCACCAGCAGGCCGAGCGCGCCGCCTTCCCACAATCCGATGACGAGGACGAGGCCGAAGAAGGTGCCGATGATGGCTTCGTGGCTGACCCTGCGGGACACGAAAGAGGCGGCGGCATGGGCATAGTTCATGGCGAAGGGATAGGCGACGACCGCACCGAGGATGACGGCGAGAAGGCCGTACAGCAGAAACTGCATCGGCGTCATCATCGTATGCAGGTTGACGACATGGCCGGTTGCCGAATCCACCGAAAAGCGCGGCGGCGCGTTGAACAGGGGGGCCGCCGGCCCTGCGGCCACTGGGCTGAGCGGCAAGCCGAAGGCGACGAGCGGGATCAGGGCTTCGGCGATATAGGTCGCTTCCGTCACGCCGTTGCGCACGCTGATGACGGTGGTCAGCCGATGATAGGCATGTTTGATGCGGGAGGCGACGACTTCACCCAGAATGACCGTCATCGCGACCGGGCTGAAGACGAAGGTGGCGCTGGAGATGGCGGCTGCCGCGATGGTCCAGCGGATCTGAACGCCGTCGAGCACGCGGAACGGGTTCGGAAAATACCCCGACCAACTCTTCACATCCGGTGCAAGCGAGAAGCGGCGCGGTGCGTCGCGCAGCATATGGCGGCGCTCGACGGGGGAGAGGACCGCGATAAGGTCCGCGATCAGCGGGCTGACCGCGATGCCGAGGAAGTAGCTGACCCCGAGCTTGACGCCGAATTTCGCCGTGAAGCTCTGCAGCGCGCTGATGACGAGCACGAAGGGGATGAGCGCCAGAACCGAAGCCCAACGCCCGGCCGAGAAATAGGCGATGAGGAGGGCAGCCGCGAGAAAGATCCAAGGCGCGCCCTTCATGATCATCTGGCCGAAGGGTGCCAGCAGCAGCGCGAAGCCGATCGACAGCGGCACGGCAACCACGGCCGCGATGACGGCGCTGGAGATCATCTTGCGCAATGCGATATGCGGAATCCCGAGGCGCTTGAGGGCCGTCGCCTGCGGCATCAGCGGCACGGCCATGGTGTCGCCCGGAATGCCCAGGAGCGCGGTCGGCACGGCATGCGTGATGTGTTTGGAGACCGCGGCGGCCAGCCAGAAGGTGAAAATGCCGGTGGGCGGCACGCCCAGCAGGACGACGAGCAGGGTGAGGGGCGCGATGGTCGTCGTCTCATCCGTGCCGGAGACGAGGCCGATGGCCGAGAACAGCACCGAGCCGACGAGGCCCATGCCAAGACCCCAGAACAGATCGGGCAGGAAGCTGTGCATCAGACAACCTCCCCACGCGCGGCCCGGTTTGCGACGTCAAGCAGTCCGAGGGCCCGCATTTCGCGCTCGACGGCGGGGGTGAGGTGGGCCGAGAGGCCAAGCGGACCGCTTTCGGCCTCAAGCAACGCGATGGCTTCCTGGCGCCAGGCGATGTCGTCTTCCTCCACCATTTGCCGCTTGGGCTTGAAGCGCCAGGCGCAGACGGTGCCACCGACAACGCAACCGACCAGCCCGGCCAGCATGGCGTAGGCATGCGCGACGGAGGGCTTTGCGACGAAACTCGCAAAGACGAAGCCCGCGAGGATGTAGATGGCAAGGCTGATGACAGCGCCGATGACCATGGCCCCAGCCAGATGCCGCAGATCGACGACGTCACCCCAAAGCTCCGCATAGATGGGATCGGTGCCAGGTCGCGCCGCCTGCACATCTCGAATAGCCTGGTCCTGTCCCGCCACCGCTTCCCCCTTCACCATTGCGTTCGCGCGGGGAAACAGGACCGGAGGGTCTGGGCAGACTATGCCAAGCCTTGTCGATCCTCCCGCGGACGAGCCGGTTTCCCCAGCCAATTGACGTAAGGTGACCAAGTCTGCGTAGCATGCACAAGAGACAATTCGGGCCCTTCGGACCCGACCTGTCCCAGTCAGTTGGGTGGTACAATGCCGCGTCACGAAAACGATCTGGGTGCCAGTCGCACGCAGCGCCTGGTGGCGACGCTGGCGCGCATGCTGGAAGCGGGTGCGCCCAAGCCGGGTGAGCGGCTGCCTTCGGTCCGTCAGGCGGCAGAGACCCATGGCGTATCCAAGAACACCATGGCCGAAGTCTATGACAGGCTGGTCGCGTCCGGCCATCTGGAGGCAAGACGGGGGGCGGGATATTTCGCCCGCACCCATCCCGCCAAGTCCCCTCGTTGGGAGGCGCCGCATGTCTCCCAGGCGATCGACCTTGTGTCGCTGTTGCGGGAGCAACTGGACCAGCATTACGCCGTGCGCCCGGGTGACGGCCGGCCGCCGGCCTCCTGGATGGAAAAATCGGAGCTCGGGGCGCATTTCCGGGCCGTGCGGGACGGGCAGTCCGGTTCCGTGGAATTCGGCTATGGCAGTTCCTGGGGCTATCTGCCGCTGCGCGAAAGGATCAGCCTCATGCTGGAGGAACGCTCCATCCAGAGCGGCCTGGACCAGCTGTTGCTGACGCATGGCGCCAATCATGCGTTGGACCTTATCATCCGCCGCTTCGTCGAGCCGGGCGACGTGGTTTTTGTCGATAGCCCCGGCTATTACCCGTTATTTGGCAAGCTGAAACTGGCCAAGGCCCAGATCATCGGCATCACGCGTCGGCCCGACGGGCCGGATCTGGACGAGCTCGCCGCACAGTTGAAAGATCATCAACCGCGCTTGTTCTTTACCCAGTCACTGGCGCATAACCCGACCGGCGGTTCCATGGGCATGCATGTCGCCCACAGCTTGCTGCGTGCCGCCGAAACGCATGATTTTCAAATCGTGGAGGATGACGCATTCGCGGATATTCTGCCGCCCCTTCTGCCGCGACTGGCAGCCTTCGATCAATTGCGCCGCGTCATCTATGTCGGCACGTTTGCCAAGACACTCTCAGCCTCGCTCAGGGTGGGCTATATCGCGGGCGACCGGGAAACGGTATCGGCCCTCAGCGATATCAAGCTTGTGACGACGGTCGCGACCTCGGACTTTGCCGAGCGTCGGGTCTATGATCTGATCGCCGGCGGACATTACCTGCGGCATCTGAGGCGATTAAGACAGCGCGTGAAAGACGCGACCGCCGAGGCGCTGCAGCAGTTACGGGAAACGCCGCTGGTCTTTCCGCAGACGAGCTATGGCGGTTTCTATCTATGGGCGGAGCTTCCCCACAATGCAGATGAACTGGCGCTCTGTGCCAGGGCCGCCAATGAAGGCATATTCCTGGCACCCGGTTGCGTCTTCCGCCCGGACAGATCAACGACCAATCCAGCCCTGCGATTGAATGTCGCACACGCGAACGATCCACGATTTCTCGAATTTCTGCGCCAGGCCCTGTGAGGGGAGCCGCGCGCGACAGATTTGGGGGCGTTTCCAACTCAACCTGACGGCCTCTAAGAGGACGCCAAGTCCGCCACGCCCACGAGGCCTGCATCGGCACCGAGCCTGGCTGCGCGGATGCCAAGCCGCAACCGCGCCGGCGCCTGCGCCATGGCGGTGTCGATGCGCGCGAGAAAACCCGTCGCGAGGCCAACGCTGCCACCGATGACCGCGCAATCCAGCTCCAGCGCTGCATGCAGGCTGCAGAGGACCGAAGCAATCGACTGGGCAGCGTCATCCAACACCGCCGCCGCCTGCGCGTCGGTTGTGGCCGCCCGGAACAAGTCTTCGCAGGTCAATGCCCGCCCCAGACGGCGCGCGCCCGCGCGTTCCAAGGCAGGGCCGGACGCCACGGCCTCCAGACAGCCATATCGGCCGCAGCCGCATAACGGGCCTGCGGGGTCGGCCAGGATATGGCCCACATGTCCGGCGAGGCCGCCCGATCCGGTTCGCAGCCTGCCATCCAGCACCAGCCCGCCGCCGATCCCGGTGGAGACGGTGAGG
This sequence comes from Acidisoma cellulosilyticum, assembly GCF_020621385.1. Lineage (GTDB taxonomy): Bacteria > Pseudomonadota > Alphaproteobacteria > Acetobacterales > Acetobacteraceae > Acidisoma > Acidisoma cellulosilyticum. Next base: position 97,248 of record NZ_JAESVA010000004.1, read on the forward strand.
AAGAGCATGGAGCCGGTGCCCTGGCCCGCGCCGTGGCGGTATTCGCCCCAGGCCGCGGCCTGTGCGTCATTCATCGCGCGCACCGGCACGCCGAGGCGCGCGCCGAGCAGCGCCTCGATCGGCAGGCCGAAGGGCACATCGAGCGTCTTGGGGTTGATGGCCGTCAGCCGCCCCTGATCGACGAGCCCCGTCGTCGCGAGGGCGACCACACCATCCGCCCAGTCGCCCGCAAGGCCAGCGATCGCCGCCAGGACATCGTCGAAATTTCCGGTGCGGGGCGTCGGCACCTGGCGCCGTTCCAGAATCCGCGCGCCTTGCACCCGTGCGGCGGCGATTTTGGTGCCGCCGAGGTCGATCGCGGTCGTGGGCCCATCAATAGCCACGGTCGGCCACACTCCGCGCGGTATTGGCGATCGCATCCCGCGTTGCGGGATCTGCCCGCGCCATGGTCTCGAACAGAAGATCGACGACCAGGAACTGGCTGACCTTGGATGCGAAGGCGCCGCCGGTCAGCGGCGTTTCCGCCGCCGCCGCCAGCAGCACGGCATCGGCCTGCGCCGTCAGCGGGCTGCGCGACCGGTTGGTGATGGCGACGACATAGGCGCCGGCATCCCGCGCTAATTGTGCCGCGCGCACGGCGTCCAGCGTCGAGCCGGAACTGGAGACGATGATGGCGACATCGCCGGCCGCAAGGCCCGCCGCCGCCATGGCACCCATATGCGCGTCCTCATGCGCGACCGCCGCCTGACCAAGCCTTGTCAGCTTGTATTGCATATACCGCATGGTGACCGCGGAGGCGCCGACACCGAGCACCAGCACGCGCCTTGCATTGGCCAGGCGGTCGGCGACGGTGGTGATGAGGTCGGGGTCGAGCAGCGCCTCCGTCTCGCGCAACGCCGTCACCGCCTGTTCCACCATGCCGCCAAGGCGGCCCCATTTGCCGGAAGGCACAGTGCGCGGTTCCGTCGTCGCCAATTCGGTCGCGAGTGCCAGTTTGAAGCCCTGGAAGCTCTCATAGCCCTGGTCGCGGCAGAAACGGATGACGCTGGCGTCTGACGAGCCCGCCGCTTCGGCCAGTTCAATGACCGTCTGGCTGAGGATGCGCTCCGGCGCCTCCAGCACAGTCTCGGCGATACGGGCAAGTGCCGGCGACAAGGCGGGCAGGGAGGCGCGCAGCTCCGCCAATACCCGCCGTCCTGTCGTTACCGGTTTGCGCATCACGCTCATCCCTTGACAGCGCCGGCCGTCGTCGCGCGGGCTAGGAACCGGTGGCTTGCCAGGCCCAGCAGCAGCGGCGGCAGGACGCTGACGACCATGGCCGCCGCCGTCGCGCCCCAGCGCACGCCCCAGGAGGTGATGAAATAGGTGGCGCCCACGGTCACCGGCGTCGCGTGACGCGTGGTCAGGATGAGCGCGAACAGGAATTCGTTCCAGGCATAGATGAAGCTGAGGATCGCGACCGCCATGATGCTGGGTCGCGCCAGGGGAATGATGACGAGGCGCAGAATGCCGAGCAGGGTGGCGCCATCCACCCGCGCGGCCTCGTCCAGCTCGCGCGGCAATTCGCGCAGGAAGCCGACCAGCATGATGAGGGCGAGCGGCAGGTTGATGAGACAGCCGATGATCATCATGCCCAGCCGCGTGTCCAGCAGCCCCAGCGCCTGATAGGCGAGATAGAAGGGAATGGCGAAGATCACCAGCGGCAGAACGCGCAGGTTGGTCACCGCCGGCAGCAGGAAGCTTGCGCCGATACCAAGCCGTGCGATGGCATAGGCCGCCGGAAGCGCCAGCGCGATCGTCAGCAGCGTGGCGCCGAGCGCGATGCTGGTGGAATTGACGAGGTAATGCGGAAAATCGAGCGTCGGATCGCTGAAGATCTCGGCGTAATGCATAAAGGTCGGGTGGAAGAGCCAGATCGGCGGCGAGGCGTTGATATCGGCATCCGTCTTCAGCGAGGTCAGCAGCGTCACGATGACGGGCAGGTTCAGCAGCAGAACTGCCAGAAGATAGACGAGCCAGCGCAGCCCCTGCGCCGCGCGGGTGCGATGGCGGCGTTTCATGCGGGCTCGTTCCGTAGCAGACGGGTCAGGCTGACGCGCAGCAGGAGCACGGCGGCGACGAGCAGAAGCAGCGAGGCCGCGACCGCCAGGCCGATCTGCTGCTTTTCGAAAAAGGCTCGGTAGATATAAAGGCTCATGCTCGTCGTCATGGTGCCGGGCCCGCCGCCTGTCAGCACATAGATCTGATCGAAGACGCGGAAACTGTCGATGAAACGGATGAAGGCCGTAATGCCGAGTGCCGGCAGCATCAGCGGCCAGGTCACGAAGCGGAACACGGACAGCGACCCGCCCCCGTCGATACGTGCGGCCTCGACGAGTTCGGCGGGAATGGCCTGATAGGCTGCGAGCAGCGCCAGCAACGCGAAGGGAGTCCATTGCAGCACCTCGATGACAACGAGCGTGCCGAAGACGCATTGCGGGCCGAGCAGATTGGCGTCGATCCCGATCATGTCGAGATATTGCGGAATGATGCCGACGAAATCATTCAGCATCAGGCGGTACATGATGCCGATCAGCGCGGGTGAGATCATCATCGGCAGGATGAGGAAAGCGATCAGCCAGCCGTGACGTTCCAGCAGCGGGTTGAGGATCAGGACGAGCGCGAAACCCAGCGCCACTTCCGCGACGGTCGCGATGACGGCGAAGCGGAGCGAAAAGCCGGCGGCCTGCCAGAAGACCGGGTCTTGCAGCACATCCACGAAATTGCCGAGCCCCCGCCAATGCGGCGACCACAGCGCGGTGAAGCTGACCGTGCTGACGCTATAGACAAGGTCGGTCGCCAAGGGAAAGCCGAGGGTGATGACGAGGAAGGCGATAAGCGGGGCGAGCAGCCAATAGCCCGCCCGTCGTTCCTGCCCGAAGGCGATGGTGCGCCCCGCTGCGCTCACTTCTGCGCCATGGCCGCGGTCATGCCCGCCTGCGCTTGTGCCATGGCCTTCTCGACGGGAACCTGGCCCGCCCAATAGGCGGAAAAGGCATCGGCCAGCGCGGTATAGACCGGCAAAGCGTAAGGCGCCGTGCCGCCCTTGACGACGAAACCGTATTGCGACGCGTAGTTGCCGATCAGTTTGAATTCCGGCCGCTTTGTAGACAGGGCCTGCAGGACAGAAGGCATGGGCGGCGTGCCGCCGGCTTCGCCATAGACGGTCATGGCGGCCGGCGTCGCCAGCCAGGCGAGGAACTTCCCGGCATCGGCCTGATGCAGGGAGGCCTTGTTCAGCCCGATGCCGAGCGAATGCACATGCGTCTTATGGCCAAGACTGCCGGCCGGCAGCGGCGCCAAACCGATCTTGCCCGCGACGACGGGCGATTTCGTGGGATCGTTCAACTCGGCATAGGCCGCGTTCCATTGCAGGATCATCGCCGTCTGGCCGGATTGGAACGCCTCGTTCGTCTCAGGGAATTCGTAGGAGATCGAAGCCGGCGATGTCGCCTTGTCATCGACCAGCGTCTTGTAGATTTCGAGGCCGGTTTTGGTGGCCGGGCTATCGATCTCGGGCTTGCCCGCCGCATCCAGCCAGTTGCCGCCGTTGGAGACCAGCGTCGCCTGCCAGAGCATGATATTGAAGATAAGGTCCTTCATCTGCAGCGCGGTGCCGTAGCGTGTGGGGCTGGCCTTATTGTCGGCGCGGCTGAAGAACAGGGCCGCCGCCTCGAAATCCTGCCAGGTCCAATCCGCCGGGTCCTTGGGTGTGAGCGCTGCGCCGAGCTTTGCCTGTGCGATCGCCGTGTATGTCTTCTGCCAGGCGGGATCGGCCAGAAGCTTGGCGATGAGGTCCTTGCGGTAATAGAGGAAATGCAGCGAAATATCGGTCGGCACGCCATAAAGCTTACCGTTATAGCTCAGCGAATTGAGGGAGACCGGCGCGAATTGTGCGCTCATTTCCGGCGTCACATATGGGTTGATCGGCGCGAGATAAGGCGCGTAGCGGCCGATCGTATAGGTCGTTACCAGCGAGAGATCGAAATCCTTGGAGCCGGCTGCAAGGTCCAGCAGCTCCTTATCGAAATAGCCCTGTCGGCTGAACAGAAGCTGCTTCACCGTGACATGATCGGTCTTGCCCTGGCCGGCATTATAGGCGTCGATCGCCTTCTGCATGGCCTCGCTTTCCGGCCCCGGCCAGAACAGCAGCGTGACGTCCCCAGCGAAGGCCGGACGGATGGCGGCGGCGGCGGCAAGGGCCGCGCCGGCGAGCAGGCTCAATCTCAGGCTCTTCCACATAGAGAGATCCTCGGGCCTTGGTCAGGGTTAAGGGGTCAACGCATCCAGGAACCAGCGGGTGACATGCTCGGGCCGCGTGATGGCGGAGCCGACGACGACGGCATGCGCGCCAGCCGCGATGGCCGCAGCCGCGTTCGCCGGCGTGCGGACATTGCCTTCGGCAATCACGGTAAAGCCCCGCGCGGCGAGGCTCGCAACAAGATCGAGGTCCGGCGCCGTCCGTTCGGGGGCTTCCGGGTCCGTATAGCCCGACAAGGTCGAGGCCAGGATCTCGGCGCCTGCTGCCGCCGCCGCCTCGCCTTCGGCGACGGTCGAGACATCCGCCATGGCGATGGCGCCATGGGCATGGATAAGCGCGATCATCTCGGCGACCGGAACCGGCCGGTGGCGATCCGTGGCGTCGAAGGCGATGATGGGCGCGCCGGCGCGGACGAGCCCGTCGATATCCGACAGCCGCGGGGTGATGCGCACCGGGCTGTCCGGCAGATCGACCTTCACGATGCCGATGACAGGCCGGGTAACGGCCGCGCAGACTGCCGCGACACGCGCAACACCTTCGATACGCAGCCCGACGGCGCCTTCCCCCAGCACGGCTTGGGCCAAGGCGACGACGAAGGCGGTCTCGTCCAAGGGCCCGCCGGTGACCGGCTGGCAGGAGACGATAAGGCCGCCACGCAGCGGCGCCAGGACGTCCAGGATGGTGGAGGGGCTCGCGGGCATCGGCGCTCTAAAGTTTTACGACATAAATATGGCGCTTCGTGAAAATTCCCGTCAAGAAATTTGTGCGATGGCGGCTTGTGATGATTCTGCCCGATCCCGGGTGCAGGAATCGGATCTCAGCTTCAAGCGTGTTGCGTCCATCCGCCTGTTACGCGAGCGGACGATGCTGGCCGACCTGACTGTGATCTACTCTAACCGTCGCGTCCAAGACCGCTCGTCACCGCTTCCAGCGCTGCGCCCTTTGTCTCGACGCCCAGGATCATGACCACCAGACCCTGCACGAGCAGTCCGAGGGAAATGAGGCCGAGCACTGCCGTGACGCCGCCATGGGCGTAAAGCAGCGCGATCAGGAAGGGGATGCCGACATTGGCAAGCCGTCCTGTCGTGCTGCACAGGCCCACGCCACGCAGCCTTATCTCCGTCGGGAAAAGCTCCGGCACATAGCCGCCGATGCTGAGCGCCCCGAGCACGAAGATAGAAGCCACCAGGAAAAAGCCGATCGTCATGACAAGATAGGGGGCTAAGGCGAAGGGGTAGATGAGGCCGAGCACAAGCGCCAGGAAGGAGAAGATGACTGTCCCCTGCCGGCGCCCGAGCGATTCCGAGACCGCGTATCCCAACAGTGAGCCGCAAGGCGCGCCGAGCGTCATGACGGCGGTAAAGCTGAGTGAGCGCGTGACCGTCAATCCATGCGCGATAAAGAATGTCGGCATCCAGGTGATGAAGCCATGGGTGATGAGGTTGTTGACGACGTTGATGCACATGCCCGTGACCGTGCGGCTGAGCATGCCGCCTTGGAACAAGCGTGACAGGGGCAGGACAGGGGCCTGCGCGGGCGGCGCCGCTGGTGCCGGAAACTCCGGCAAGGGCTCATGCGCCGGCCCAAGTGCGTCTTGCTCGATCCGGCGCAGGATCTCCTCCGCTTCCGCGTAACGCCCCTTCGACTCAAGCCAGCGCGGGGATTCCGGCATGGTCTTGCGCAGGAACCAGATGAATCCGGCGCCGACCGCCGCCAAGGCAAACATCCAGCGCCATCCGAGATAAGGGATGATGATCAGCCCACCGAAGGTCGAGACCAGCAGGGCAGAGTTGGTAAAGAGATTGAGCAGCGCGGCATAGCGGCCGCGAAGGCGGGGCGGCATGAATTCGGCCATGGTGCCATAGCCCACGACGATTTCCGCGCCGAGGCCCAGTCCCATCACGAAGCGGAAGACGATCAACCATCCGATGGATGGCGCGAGTGCCGCGCAGAGCGACGCGAGGGCGAAGATCGCGAGATTGAACTGGTACGAGAAGCGGCGCCCGAAGCGGTCTCCGAGCACGCCGGAGAACCAGGCCCCTATCGTCATGCCCGCGAAGGTCGCCGACAGGAACAAGGCATTACCGTCGACGGTGGAGACACCGGTATGGACAAGCGCCCCGAGCACCCCGCCCGCCAGATAGATGTCGAAACCGTCGAAAAACATGCCTGAACCGATCAGGAACAGCATCCGCCGGTGAAACCGGCTTGGCGGCAGACGATCGAGCCTCTCACCGACCGAACGGCTCATGCCATGCATGGCGCTTTTCCCTTTTGGATTGGTCGATTTGCCGGCGTATTTGCCCCGGGCGGAAGGCAAGGCGGATTGCGCCTTCCGCCACCGATGAGGCTAGCGGGGTAGAGTGTTCAACGGAATCTCGACGTCGAGCAGCGGCGCATGCTGCTGAGCGCCATAGACATCCGTATCCCCGATGTCGCCGGCGGGGACGAGACGCGGCAGCGTCGCCTTGAAGGCCGAGGCCGCGTCATAGGGCGTGAACAGAACGTCGGCTTCAGCGACCCCGTAGAGCTTGGCGAATAGGGCAGCGTTCAATACGCCCGTCGCCTTGACTTGCCGATAGAGATGCGGGTCCTCGAACAGGACGTCGATCGTCACCATGAAGGGGCCGGCATTCTTGCTTTTGCAGATTTGCGCAATGTCTTTGATACGGGGCATGGCACTCACACGGTTTCGTATTCGATGGGGAACATTTCGTACGGATCGCGGGGGGCGACGACATGAAAGACGCTGAACCGGAACATCGGCCCAAGCTCGATGTCGGACGGGCTGAAGGGAAAGGCCATATTGCCTTCCTTGCAGAGCCGGCCAGGGAAATCGGCGTGAAGCATGGAAGTTCTGGCCATGGCGACTACCGCATTCGCGATATCCTGCGTCTTCCCGACGACTTCGATGACAAAGCCGAGTTCGTGGGAGCGGATCTCCGTCTCAGGCTCCCAGCCGGCCATGACGCCGTTCTTCCCGTAAGTCCGCACGACCATGGTATAGTCCGAGGCCGGCACGCCGAAAGCTGCTGCCTTGATGGCTATTTTGCTGCGATGTGTTTCCAGATAATCGTCGATTTGACTGATCAGAACCGGGTCACGCGTCCCACAAATCGTGATGGCACGATAGCCCGCGCGTTCGACACCTTCGAGCTTGACTGTATAGGTCTCCGCCGGGGTCCAGGTCATGCCGCTGATCTTCACGGCGCGGTCGCTCACCGCTTCGAAGACGCAATCGGTCGTGTCCAGCATGCCGCCGGGTTCGGTATGGTGGATCGGGCTGCTATTCTCATGCAACGCGAAATTGGCAACCGCGAGCGGCGTCGACCGGCGGATCGGGTTCGGTGGCTCGCAGATGATGTGATCCGGGCGGACACGGAGAAAGATATTGTCCGGCTCCTTGGGCACGGTCGGCTCGGCCCCGCATTCCAGCATCTTGCCGGCATACCAGGAGGGGGCCGGCGGCAGGCCGGCGCGAATAGCGGGCGCGGCCCATTGCGCTGGGTCGCTGCTGCGGCCTGCGAGAATGACCTGCGCGCCTTGGTCGAGGGCGCGCGCGATGGGTTCGGGACCCATCATGCCAACGATTCTCTCGGCACGCCGCACCGTCTCGGCGTCGAGCGGTTTCATCCGCGCGAGCGGCCGCGTTGTCCCCGCATCGATATAGTGTATCAGCGTCTCGGCGCTTTGTTCGGCATGGATCAAGGCCATGCGGAAGGACAGGCCTTCCTCGCGCGCAATCTCACGCACGATGGCCGCCGTATCCTGCAGATGCGGCTCACCGCCCGCGCCGCCCGAGGTCCCGATGATGCAGGGAATGCGGGCTGCGACGGCGGCCAGCAGCATCAGCCGCAGATCGCGCTTGACCGAAAGGCGGGAGGTGAAGGATTTGCCGGCGCCGAGGTAATAAGGGCCGGGGTCCGTGCTGCCGCCGTCGCAGCCGATGACATGCGGTTCCCATGTCATGCCGATTTTCAGCGATTCCTCGGCATACCCGTAGCCCAGGATGCCGCTTGTCGAGAGCATTCTATATTCGTTCAAGGCAAGCTCCTGTTCGATCCTATCGGAATGAATGATGCGGTCGCAAAATCAGGACGCTTTCCGCAGATCCGAGATCTTCCAGTCTCCCGCCGCAGGACGCGGAAGACCGAGATTTTCCCGCAGCGTGGTGCCAGTATAATCGCGATGATAGAGGCCACGGCGCTGAAGTTCCGGCACCACGTAATGGACGAAATCCTCGAAGGCGCCGGGCGTATGCGTGGCGGCGAGCACGAAACCGTCGCAGGCGCGCGCCGTGAACCACTCCTCCATCTGATCGGCGACCATGCTGGGCGTGCCGCAGAAGATCGGAAATTCGCCGATCGTGCCGCGACCCGAGAAATGGACGAAGTCGCGCACGGTGGGGTTGGGCTTGCCGCTAAGGGAAATCACGCGTTCGCGGAAGCCGGTCCAGGAGATTGTCTTCAGTTCCTCATCGGTGAATTCGGAGTCCAGATCCTTGCTGCCGAAATCGAAATTCAGCGCTTCGGAGAGGAGCACGACGGCATCGATCGGTTTGGCCAGCGCACGGATATATTCCCGCTTCTCCTCGGCCGCGGACTGGCTGTCGGCGACGCAGACGTAACAGGCCGGGCAGACGCTGACGAGGTCGGGGTCGCGCCCCGCCGCTGCGGCAGCGGCCTTCACCGCGGCATATTGCTCCTTGCCGGCGGCAAGATTGGGGTAGACTACGAAAATCAACTCGCCCCAGCGGCCGGCAAAGGCTCGCCCGCGACCGCTTTGGCCGGCCTGGATCAGCACCGGCTGTCCCTGCGGCGACCGGGGTACCGGCAGCGGTCCCTTGGCGGAAAAGTACTGGCCCTTGTGGTTCAAGGCATGAACCTTCGCGGGATCGGCGAATCGTCCGCTTGCCTTATCGATGATCAGCGCATCATCCTGCCAACTGTCCCAAAGGCCGAGGACAACTTCCATGAACTCATCAGCGCGATCATAGCGCACGTCATGCGGCAAATGACCGACGCGCCCGAAATTCTCCGCCTCGGAATTATTGAGCGAGGTGACGACATTCCATGCCGCACGCCCCTTCGTCATCAGATCCAGGGTCGCGAACATGCGCGCGACGTGGAACGGCTCGTAATAGGTTGTGGAATAGGTGATACCGAGGCCGAGACGGCTGGTGACGGCCCCTATCATGGTGATGATCGTAGCTGGATCCATCTTGACGACGCGCACGCCGTTGGCAACCGCATCGCGGTAATCATCGCTGTAGATATCAGGCAAGGCGAGGCGGTCATCGAAGAAGGTCAGGTGGAAGCGGCCGTCCTCCATCAATCGTCCCAGGCGCTGGAAATATTCAGGCGATGTAAAGTCGACGGCACCGGCGGGATGCCGCCAGGAGCCGGGTGCGATGGAGCAGTTCTGTGCCTGCAGGAAACCGACCATTTTGATCTGTCGCTTGGCATTGCTCATGCGAGCTCTCCTGTCTTGCCACCCGGCGCTGGGCGGCGCGAACGGGCGGGGGTTGATGGGCGAGTACTGGCCTGCGCGTCCGGCTAGGGACGTCATGCGCGGGCCTGACGGTCCGCGAGCCTTGAGCGGCCGGCCTGCCGCGGGTCGGCGATGCCGCCGCGCGTCAGCGTGAGGCAACTCACCATGCCGATGAACAGAATGACGCCGGCCAGCACGAAGGCGGACGAGAAGCTGCCGGTAAAGGCGACGATATAGCCTGTCACGATCGGCGCGAGGATCGCGAAGAAGGCGCCGCCGGTGATGAGAAGGCCTGTCGCCTTCCCGGCCTGGCCAGCTTCCGCCAGCAGATCATTGGTGAGCGCGATATTGAGCGTGATGGCAGTCGAAACGCCGGTCAGCGACAGCGATATGATCGCTTCGATCAGCCAGATGGAATTGGCAAAGGGCAGGGCAAAGATGACGGAAGCGAGGATCAATGCCGCCACGATCAGTAGGCGCCGCCGCCCCTTGTGCAGGCTATTGTGATCCAGAGCCATGTCGCTGAGGCGGCCAAGGATCACCCCGAGCACGACGCAGACCGCATAAGGCAGCGCCGTGAACAGGCCGGTCTTCATGATCGTGAGATGGCGTGCGGCCGCCAGATAACTGGGCAGCCAGGTCAGGAACAGAAATTGCGAGTAGGAGGTGCAGCCCTGTGTCAGCAACAGACCCCACATCGATAGATTGCCGAGAAGGCTGAGCACGCCGATTTTGGGACCGGCCGCGCTCGTCTCCTCCAGATGGGTGCGCGCGCCGTCACGTGTCGCAAGAATGAAGGCGCGTTCCTGATCATTGAGAAAGCGCGCCTCTTCCGGCTTGCGATAGATCAGCAGCCAGGCCGCGAGCCACACGAAGCCGAAAAGCCCTGTCGCGATAAAGCCGCCGCGCCATCCGGTCAGCGATACGATGGCAGCGACGATCACGGCGCCGACCGCCGGCCCCGCGTAGGAGCCGCCGTTCAGCGAGGCCGCAGCGAAGGCGCGTTCCGAGGCCGGTATCCATTCGCGAATGATTTTGCCGCCGGTCGGAAAGCTTGATGCCTCACCCGCGCCCATGACGAGTCGTGAGACGAGCACGGACGAAAAGTTCCAGCAGAATCCGGTCGCGATCGTTGCCAAGGAAAAGATCGCCATTCCGGCGGCATTGGCGGTGCGTGTTCCCCAGCGATCCGCTGCCAGCCCCCAGAGGATGAGGCAGGCGAAATATCCCCAGATGAAAGACGAGAAAAGATAACCCATTTCGACCGTGCCGATATGAAACGCTTCCGACAGGGGTTTGGCAGCGACGGAGAGCGCAACGCGGTCGATATAGTTGATCGAGGTCAGGGTGAATAAAAATACAAATATACGCCATCTCTTGACCGGCATGATGGAACCCTCATTATTTTTATTATTTTATTTTGTAAAAATTAGCAGCCGTTTCTGAGAAGAGGGCGTTCTTTTCTGTGGCGCTATACTGTGAGGAGGCAAGCTTCAGCGCGTTCCAGAGAATGGGATAGCTGATGGCGCCCTTGTCGACCGGAAAATTGCTCTCGAACATGCAGCGGTTCGGGCCGAAAGCCTCGATGCAGGCGGCGAAATAGGGTCCCCAGGCGGTGGCGACTGTCTGGGAATCGGGCGGCGCTTCGCGCTTCTGAAATCCGAAACCGATCCGGGGCATGCCGAGCCCGCCGAGCTTGACATGCAGATTGTCGAACCGCGTCAGACTTGCCAGGTCCTTTTGCCAGGACTGGAACACTTCCGTTCGCTGGCCCTGGAACGGTCCGATGCCCAAGGGGCCGCCGCAATGGTTGATGACCATGGGAAGATCCGGCAAGGCGCGGGCAAGTGCCGCGACCTCAGGAAGTTGCGTGTGAAAGACCCAGATATCGAGGGTCAGCCCCATCTGTGCGAGTTGGGCAGCGCCTTGCTGGAAGGCAGGATCGGCCAGCAGGCCCGCCGGAGGTCCATCGGCGGGCGGCCGCAACGCGGGATGCGCGTGCCAGGCCGCGCGAGCGCGAACGCCGCGAAAGCGGCCTTGCCCAGCCGCGACATGCGCCTCCAGACATTCCTGCGTGAAACCGCCGCATGTCAGATCGGTGAAGCCGACGATGGCAGCGCAAAAGCGGGTTTCCCCCACAACCCGATAGCAGCCGGCCGCAAATTCGGTCTCACCGACAGGTTTGAGATGATCCGGGCCGCTATCACGGAGATGCGATTTGGCCTCGACATAGACGGTGGCGGCGATGCGGTGGCCCGCCTTGGCATCGGCGATCAGGTCAGGCAATTGATACGGCGCAAGCGGTTCATCCCAAAGGTGATGATGCGCGTCGATAATCGGCTGGCCCGCGTCGATGACATCTTCACGCCGGAGGGCAAGCCAGTCAGGCCGGACGACAGGGAAATTCGCTTCCCTGTAGGCATCGTCGAACATGGACATTTCCTTACAGACCGCGGCTCTATTGGCCGTCTTTGGAGGTCGATATTGACGCGATTGCCCCTCCGGCGCATTCGATAACAGTTATCGAATGCGCCGGAGGCAGCGCGGCCGGGCCGGCACGGCGTCCCGCGCGTCAAAAGAAACTTGGCTTGGGGAAGAAAGCGGATGGAACTGCATCAGCTGCGGTATTTCACCGTCATCGCGACGGAAGGCAGTTTCTCGCGCGCATCGGCGCTGCTCGGCGTCAGCCAATCTGCCCTGACACGACAGATCCAATTGCTTGAAGAGGAAGCCGGTTCCCGTTTGTTGCACCGCAACGGACATGGTGTGACCCTGACCATGGCCGGGGCGAAATTCCTGGCCTCGACGGAAAAGGTTCTCAGCGGGGCCGAGCACGCCCTTCTCGAAGTTCAGGCGATGAGCGCCACGCCCTCCGGCAAGGTCGTGCTCGGCATTCCCCCGATGCTGGGCGAACATCTTCTGGTGCCGCTGGTGCGGCGGTTCCGCGAGGATTATCCTGAGGCAAAGCTGCAAATTCGCGAAGGCATCAGTGGTTATGTGATGGATTGGCTGATGTCAGGTCAGGTTGATGTTGCAATCGTGTATAATGCCCCCAGGCGAGCGACCTTAAATGTGGAGACCTTGGTTACCGACCAGCTTCTGCTCGTCGGTGCCACACAAGGAAAAACCCGCCTGGGCGATCCCATTCGCTTCGCCGATGCCGTTCGCATGCCGCTGATCCTGCCGTCCGGACATCACGGTCTTCGCTATATCGTCGATCAGGCAGCGCGCGATGCGAAGCTGGAACCCAATGTCGTGATCGAGGTGGACGGTTTCGCCGCCATCAACAAGCTGGTCGCGGCGGGTTTGGGCATGACGCTGCTGCCTTACCCTTTCGCCAGCGCGGGCCTTGCGCGGGGCGAGGTCACCATGTCGCCCATCATCGAACCGAGCCTTATCGGCGTATTCTCGATCGGTATGACGACGCATCGGCCCGTTACGGCCGCGATGCGAGCGCTGTACAATGCCCTGCGTAACGAGATGCGTCAGCTATTGACGGATGGGGGCTGGAAGTCCGGGCGGGACGTGTTTCCCGCCGACACGGACAAGGTCGCTCAAGCGTGAATCCGCAAAAGGTTCACTCCGCCGTCCATCCGCCGTCCAGCATCATCGACGAGCCGGTCATCAGCGCGGACGCGTCCGAGGCGAGATAGACGACCGCGCCCATGATATCCTCGACCTGCCCAACCCGGCCGATTTTGATTCGCCGCAAGACGTCCGACGCAAAGGCCGGGTCTTCGAAATAAGGCCGGGTGAGGGGCGTTTCGATGAAGGTGGGGCAGATCGTATTGACCCGAATGCCGTAGGGACCGAGCTCGATCGCCATGGCTTTGGTCAACCCTTCCAGTGCATGTTTGCTGGCGCAATAGACGGTACGGTTCGGCGCGCCGACATGGCCCATCTGGCTGGAGACATGGATGATGGAGCCGCCGCGGCCGGCATCGTGCAGCCTGCGCGCCACGGCCTGGGCCAGCGCGAAGGGGGCGCGCAGGTTGAGGTTCATGATGGCGTCGAAATCCTCCATCGGCACCTCCAGAAACGGGCGCGGGCGGTTGGTGCCGGCATTGTTGACGAGAATGTCGAAGGGAAGCTGGCCCGCGATTGCGGCGGCAGCGGCTTCGGTATCGAGAACGTCGAGCACCATCGTGTCAGCGTGGCCGCGGGCCGCGCGGATGGCCTCGGCGCCCGCCTCGATCTCGGGGCGCGAGCGCGCCAGCAAGGTCACGGCCGCGCCGGCCTGGGCCAAAGCGGCGGCGCAGGCGAGGCCGATGCCGCGCCCGGCGCCGGTGACGAGGGCGCGGCGCCCGTCCAGTCTCATGTCAGGCAGGCGAGGAAGGATCATGTCCGCTCCGTGATGATGCGCGGCGCCGGTTGGTCCGGGGCGGGGTGAGACCGGTTGAGGCGCGCTCGATCAACTGGCCGGGCAGCACGTGTATTTCCGGCGGCGCCGCGCTTTCCATATGCGCCGTGAGATAGGAGACGGTCGCCGCGATCATCGCCTCCACCGGCTGGCGCAAAGTCGTCAGCCGATAGGCGGGCCAGGCGGCCATCGGGATATCGTCGAAGCCGACGACCGCCACGTCCTCCGGCACGCGCAGGCGCAATTCCTGGCGCAGCGCGTCCATTCCGCCGAGGGCGGTGATGTCATTCGCGTAGAAGATGGCGTCCGGCTTGGACGGCGCGATCCGCAGCGTGGCCGCATAGCCTTGTTCGTAGCCATAGTCGGTGCCGGCGGTATGCGCATGCAATGGCAAGCCGAGCGCGTTGAGGCGGTCGGTGAAGCCGCGCTCGCGGTCGGCATTCGTGGAGGTATCGGCACGACCGCCGACGAAGCCGATGCGCTTGCGGCCGAGGCGCGCGAAGAGGTCGGCGACTGCCGCGCCGCCCGCGACATTGTCGCAGGCGACGGTGGTGACATCCGTGCCGGGCACCGAGCGGTTGAACAGGATGGCCGGCCGGCCGGTGGCGAGCCAGGTCTGCGCCATGCCGGAGGAGATCGGCGCGGAGGCGATGATGACGGCATCGACCTGATACTGCATCAGCAGCGGCAACTGCCCATCGACATCCTCCCCCGGCGGGGCGTGGAACAGCAGCGTCTGCAATCCCACTTCCTGCAAGGCACGTGTCAGACGCTCCAACAATTCCGGGTAAAAGGGATTGGTCATCCCGGCCATGACGATGCCGACGATATTGCTGCGGCGGGTGGAGAGGCTGCGCGCCACCACATTCGGCCGGTAGCCGGCAGCGGCGGCGGCATCCATGATCTGCATCCGCATGGCGGGCGCGATGCTGGCCTGGCTGCTGAAGGCGCGCGAGATCATCGATTGCGACACGCCCAAAGCCCGCGCGAGATCCCGCGACGTCATCGGGCGATGCGGTTTGGTTTGTTCCGCTATGGGGCGCGGTTCTTTGACCGACGCCCCCGCGACCGATGGGTCAGGTGCTGTTGCGTCCGCCATAGCGTCTCACCCGCAGGTCTGCCTGCGCCTGATGTCCGGCGAAATTCTCGATCGCGCAGAGGCGCGAACAATATTCGCCGATCATGGCCGAGGCCTCGTCATCCACCTCCTGAAAGGTGCAGGTCTTGAGGAATTTGCCGACCCAGAGACCGCCGGTATAGCGGGCGGCCTTCTTTGTGGGCAGCGTATGGTTGGTTCCGATCACCTTGTCACCATAGGCGACATTGGTCTGCTTGCCGAGGAAAAGCGCGCCGTAGTTGGAGAGATTTTCCAGGAACCAGCGCGGATTGCGCGTGAGTATCTGGACATGTTCAGAGGCGATCCTGTCGGCTTCCTGCAGCATCTCCTGCTCCGTATCGCAGAGGATGATCTGTCCATGGTCGCGCCAGGCGGCGCCGGCGACGTCTGCCGTCGCCAATCGGGTCAGCTGCTGTGCGATCTCGGCCTCGATCTCGTCAGCGATGCGGGCTGAGGTCGTGAGCAGGATGGCGGGCGACGTCGGCCCATGCTCGGCCTGCCCCAGCAGATCAGTCGCGCACATTTCAGCGTCCGCGCTGTCATCGGCGATGATGAGCGTCTCCGTCGGTCCCGCGAAAAGATCGATGCCGACCCGGCCGTAGAGCTGCCGCTTCGCTTCCGCCACGAAGGCGTTGCCGGGCCCCACGAGCATATCGACGGGGGCGATGGTCTTGGTGCCGATCGCCATGGCCGCCACGGCCTGGATGCCGCCCAGGACATAGATCTCATCCGCGCCGGCCATGGACATGGCGGCGATGGTCGCGATGGGGATTTCGCCGCCGATGGGCGGCGTGCAGGCGATGATCCGCTTCACCCCGGCGACCTTGGCGGTGACGATGCTCATATGGGCCGAGGCCACCATGGGATAGCGCCCGCCCGGCACATAGCAGCCGACGCTCGCGACCGGGATATGGCGATGGCCGAGGCGCACGCCGGGTAAGGTCTCTACCTCCAGGTCCAGCATCGTGGCCCGCTGCGCTTGCGCGAAGCGCCGGATCTGCGCCTGGGCAAAGGCGATATCTTCGATCACCTGGGCCGGCAAAGTGGCGATCAGCGCGTCGATCTCCGCCTGCGTCAGGCGAAAGGAGGGGCGATCCCATTTATCGAACCGCAAGGACAGGTCCCGCACGGCCGTGTCGCCGTTACGGGCCACGTCATCGAGAATGCCCTCGACGGTCTGCCGCACGCGGCGATCGGCGTCAGCCGTTTCCTGCTCGTTGGCGCCCTGTTTCAGAATGCGGATCATGGTTTCGTCATCTCCCAGCTTCGAGCGGCTTCAGCGCCTTTTTGCGTCTGTCTTGTGGCGCGCGATGCGATCTGACAGCCGCCGTTCCGAAACAATAGGCGTTTTGCATCCGGATGCAAGAACGTTGATCCGCGCGACAAGGCGGGCTGCCGTAAAGCGGTTGCCTTGACCCAGGCCTAGTGCGACATTCCGGTGAGGGTTTCCCATCCCGTTGCAGGCCGAGGTGACAGTTTGGACGATGGCTTCAAGCCGCATAGCTCCCACTGGGGCGTCTTTTCCGCCCGTTGGCAGAATGACGCGCTGGAGGTCCGCAATCATGCAGGCGACCCCGACCCCAATCTGATCGTCCAGAATTTTCCGGCGGCGCTGCGCCATCCGGCGCGCATCGCCAAACCCATGATCCGCCGCGGCTGGCTGGAACAAGGGGCCGGTCCCAGTGCCCGCCGTGGGCGGGACAGTTTCGTGGAAGTCACGTGGGATCAGGCGCTCGATCTTCTGGCCGGCGAATTGCAGCGCGTGAAGGACAGTCATGGAC
This sequence comes from Acidisoma cellulosilyticum, assembly GCF_020621385.1. GTDB lineage: Bacteria > Pseudomonadota > Alphaproteobacteria > Acetobacterales > Acetobacteraceae > Acidisoma > Acidisoma cellulosilyticum. The sequence continues at coordinate 114,296 of NZ_JAESVA010000004.1, forward strand.
CCGGCGCGATCTTCGGCGGTTCCTACGGCTGGGCCAGTGCCGGGCGCTTTCACCACGCCCAAAGCCAGGTACATCGCTTCCTCAATCTGACGATGGGTGGCTATGTCCGCTCCGTCAACAGCTACAGCGCCGGTGCATCCTCCGTCATCGTTCCGCATATCCTGGGCAATTATCACGGCCTGACGATGCATAACGTGACCTGGGAGCAGGTCGCTGAGCATAGCGAAATCGTGCTCGCCTTCGGCGGCATGGCGTTGAAGAATTCGATGATCGCGGGTGGCGGCATCAGCCAGCATGTCGAGAAGGGCGCGATGCAAAAGGCCGCAGAACGCGGCTGCGCTTTCCTGCTTGTGGGACCCTTGCGCCAGGATCTGCCGCAGGAGGCGACGGCGGAATGGATCAGCGCCATCCCCGGCACCGATACGGCGCTGATGCTGGCGCTGGTTCATACGCTGGTGAGCGAAGGACTGCAGGATCAGGCCTTCATCGATCGCTATTGCGAGGGTTGGCCGGTCTTTCAGGATTATCTGCTGGGCGTGTCGGACGGCCAGCCCAAGGACGCGGCCTGGGCCGCGCCGATCACCGGCCTGCCCGCCGGGGAGATCACGGCTTTGGCGCGCCGGCTGCACGGCAAGCGCGTGCTGGTCACTGTCGCGCATTCCCTGCAGCGCGCGGAACATGGCGAGCAGCCGGTCTGGATGGGCGCGGTGCTTGCCGCCGTGCTGGGGCAGATCGGGCTGCCGGGCGGCGGCTACGGCTATGCCATGGGGGCGATCGGCTATTACGGCCGGCGCAATAATGCCGTATCCAGCCCGACGCTGTCACAGGGCCGCAACGGCGTGGCCGATTTCATCCCCGTCGCGCGTATCGCCGATATGCTGCTCAATCCCGGCGGGCAGTACCGCTATGACGGCGAGACGCGGACCTATCCCGACATCCGGATGATCTATTGGGCGGGCGGCAATCCCTTCCATCACCATCAGGACCTCAATCGTCTTCGCCGCGCCTTCGCGCAGGTGGATACTGTCGTGGTGCATGAACTGGCCTGGACAGCGACCGCGCGCCAGGCCGATATCGTTCTGCCCGTCACGATGACGCTGGAACGGGAGGATATCGGCTATAGCGCGAATGATCCGCTGATGGTGGCCATGCATAAGATCGTCGAGCCCTTCGGCGAGGCCAGAGATGACTACGCGATCTTCGCGGGTCTGGCGCAGCGGCTTGGCAGCGGCGAGCGTTTCACGGAAGGACGCGACGCGCGGGAATGGCTTGCGCATCTATATGACCGCACGCGCAAGTCGCTTGAGATGCAGGACCTTCCGGCGCCGCGCTTCGATGAATTCTGGGACGCGGGCAGCCTGACCTTGCCGCAGCAACCGGATGACGGCGGCTTCCTGCGGGCCTTCCGGGATGATCCCGTGGCGCATCCGCTGAAGACGCCGAGCGGCAGGATCGAAATCTTCTCTGCCAGGATCGCGGGATTTGAGGAGCCGGATTGCCCTGGACACCCGACCTGGTTGCCGCCCGTGGATGTGCCCCGGCCGGGCGCGTCGCTGTTTCTGGTCGCCAATCAGCCGGCGACGCGCCTGCATAGTCAGCTCGATTTCGGCGGCCATAGCGCGGAGGCGAAGCGGCGCGGCCGGGAGGTTGCCAGCATGCATCCCGAGGACGCTGCGCGCCGCGGGATCAGTGACGGCGATATCATTCGCCTGTTCAATGAGCGTGGTGCTTGTCTTGCCGCGCTTCGCGTGACGACGGATGTCAGGCCCGGCGTGGTGCAATTGCCGACAGGCGCCTGGTACGACCCGGACGACCCCGAGGACGAAAACCCCCTTTGCGTACACGGCAATCCGAATGTGCTGACAAGAGATGTCGGCACCTCCGCCCTGGCGCAGGGCTGCACCGGGCAGTTGACGGCGGTGGAAGTCGAAAAATTCGACGGCAATTTGCCGCCCATCCGCGCTTTCCTGCCGCCGTCCTGACGTTCTGACAGGGGATCAGGGATCGCGCGTCGGCGATCCTTGCGTGACACGCTGCCAATAGTCGTCGGCGCGCTTTTCGAAGGTGGCCGCGTCGCGTGCGTCGCTTTGATAAAAGGCGCCCTTGCCGATATTCGGTGCGTAGGTCTGCTCGACCCAGCCGCGGGGGTCATCATGCGGGAAGAGATATCCGACATGGCCGAGTTCGGCAGCGCCCTTGTAATGCGCGTCGCGCAGGTGCAGCGGTACGGCTGCCGGCGGCTGCTTTGCCACGAAGTCGAGTGCGGCCGAGATCCCCCGGCAAGCGGAATTCGATTTGGGAGCGCGCGCGACATGCAAGGCCGCATGGGCCAGGATGATCCGGGCTTCCGGATAGCCGATTTTCTCGACCGCCTGCGACGCGGCGACGGCCGTCTGCAAGGCAGTGTTATCGGCCAGGCCGACATCCTCGGAGGCATGGATCATGATGCGCCGGGCGATATAGCGCGGGTCTTCACCGCCCTGGATCAATCGCGCCAGCCAATAGAGCGTCGCATCCGGATCAGACCCGCGCATCGATTTCACAAATGCCGAGACAACATCGTAATGAGCGTCACCGGAGCGGTCATGATTGACCGGCGCGGCGGCATAGGCCTCCTCGATCATCGCATCCGTCACAATCGTTGCCTGTGCATCCGAATGACCGACGGCCAGGCTTTCCAACGTCGTCATGGCACGCCGGGCATCCCCGCCCGAACGGCCGGCGATGCGGCGGATCTGCGCGGGGGCGATTGTGACGGCAATCCCCGTCGCCGCCAGATGGTCGATGCCGCGCTGCACGACCTTCATCATGTCCTCGATGGACAGCGGCTCAAGCTTGAAGATCGTCGACCGTGAGACCAGTGCAGGCGTCAGCACGTGATAGGGATTGCCCGTGGTCGCGCCCATGAAGTCCAGGATACCGTCCTCGCAGAGCGCCAGCAGATCATCCGCCTGGGTCGCGGAAAATCTGTGAACTTCATCGACGAAGATGAGCGTCGGGCGCAGTTTGGCTTCGTCGGCGATTTTGCGCAGGTCCGAGACGCCCGCTCTGGTCGCGTTCAGCGGTCGGAAGGTCTTGCCGAGCATTTGGCCCACGGCCCGCGCGATCGAGGTTTTGCCCAGGCCGGGCGGTCCATACAGGATGATGCTGCCCAGGCGCCCGGCCGCGATGCGCCGCCGCAGGATCGATCCTTGTCCGACGATCGGATCCTGACCGATGACCTCATCCAGCGTTTTCGGGCGCAGTTGCACGGCGAGAGGCAGCGGGTTTATCGGCGCGGCGGTTTCAAATAGTCCGGTCATGGTGACGCCAGGGCCTGCTGTCTGGGAAGCGATGGACGCGGGTATCAAATCCACCGGCTTCACGCAAATCCTGGCCGCCAGCCCAGGGCGCAGACTGTCAGGCGGAGGCGAGCTGCGCCTGCAGGGCCATTTGCCGCTGCATCTTGCGCTGCACCTGATCAAGCACGACGGCCGTGATGATCACCACCCCCTTGATCACCATCTGCCAGAAGGCATTGACGCCCATCATCACCAGACCGTCGCTGAGGACGCCGATGACGAAGGCGCCGACCACGGTGCCCCCGATGGTGCCGCGACCGCCCATGAGAGAAGTGCCGCCGAGGACGGTCGCGGCGATGGCATTGAGTTCGAAGCTTTCACCGCTGGCCGGATTGGAGGCCACGAGTTCAGATGAGACAACGAGGCCAGCGAAGGCCGCACAGAGGCCGGAGATGACATAGACCGCGATCTTGATGCGCGCGATGCGCACGCCCGACAGACGCGCTGCATTCTCATTGCCGCCGACGGCATAGACCTGCCGCCCGAAGGAGGTCTGGGTCGCGATATAGCCGGCGACGGCGGTCATCACCACCAAGGCCAGGATCGAGAAGGGCACGCCAAAAATGGTACCCGAGCCCAGGAACGGAAAGCCGGTATTGCCATAGGCCGGCGTGCCGACAAGATTGGCGAAGGTCTGGCCGTTGGAGATCAGCAAGGCAGCACCGCGCGCGATATACAAGGTGCCGAGCGTCGCGATGAAGGGTGCGACATTGAGTTTGGTGACGAGCACGCCGTTGAGGCCGCCGATCACCATGCCGGCGGCGAGCGTCATGGCCACCGTTTCCACCACATTGGGATAAATGGTGACGCCCAAGGCATTGATCGGAATGCCGACATCGATGAGCCCGCCCGCGACCATGCCGGCGAGGCCGACGATGGAGCCGACGGAGAGATCGATGCCGCCGGTCAGGATGACGAAGGTCATGCCGATCGCCATGAAGGCATTGATCGCGACATGCTTGGCCAGAATGATCAGCGTCGACGGGGTCAGGAAGTTCGGCGTCGTGATCGAAAAGAAAAGCACGACGACGATCAGCGCGATGAAGGTGCGCATGCTGATCAGCAGCATCGGCAGGGAGAGGCTGGTCCCACCGCCAAGGCTAAGTCCACGGAGTTGAGCGATCTTCATCTTATGCGGCTTCTCTTGCATGGGATCTTGGCGTGGAGGCGGCCACAAGCGCTTCTTCTGTCATCGTTTCACGGGTGAATTCGCCGGCGATACGACCCTCCGTCATCACCAAGACCCGATCCGACAAGGCCAGAACTTCCTTGAGGTCGGATGTCGCGAAGGCGATCGCCAATCCTTCATCGGCCAGACGTCTGATCGAGCGGAAGACCTCGGCCTTGGCGCCGACATCGATGCCGCGGCTGGGTTCGTCGAGCAGGAGGAGTTTCGGCAAGGTCAGCAGGGCCTTGCCGATGACGACCTTCTGTTGATTGCCACCGCTCAGCGCCGTGACCTCAACCTCCGGGGTGGAGACCTTGATCCACAGCGAACGGATCATGCGCTGGACGCTGGCCTTCTCCAGCACCTTTGACACCCGTGAGAAGCGCGTCAGCCGCCATAGCGATGCGAGCGACAGGTTGGCGCCGACCGACATGGATTGCACCAGCCCCTCGCGCTGCCGGTCTTCCGGCACCAAAGCCACGCCCTGACGGATACGATCAGGCAGGGCCAGGCCAGCGAGGTTCTTGCCGGCGACGGTGATCTTGCCCTTGGCAGTGGGATGCACGCCCATGATGCATTCGAAAAGCTCGGACCGCCCGGCCCCGAGCAGGCCGTAAAAGCCGACCACCTCGCCCGCGCGCAGCGTGAAGGAGACGTCATTGACGACGCGACTGCCCTGGGGCCCGATCAGCGCAATCCCCTCGGCCTGCAGCACCACGCTTTGGCCGTGATGGATGGTGGGTGTCAGCGCACTTTCCAGCGGGCCGACCATCTGATGGATGATCCAGGGAACCGAGATATCGGCCTTGGGCGCGCGTGCCTGAATCCGCCCGTCCCGCAGGACCGTGATATAATCGCCGATCCGCACAAGCTCTTCGAGCCGATGCGAAATATAGATGATGGCGACGCCCGATTCCTTCAGCTCGGCCACGATGCGGAACAGGATATCGACCTCGGTCGCGCTGAGCGCGGAGGTCGGCTCATCCATGATCAGGATGCGTGCATTCTCAACCAGCGCCTTGGCGATTTCCACGATCTGCTGCTGGCCGATACGCAGATCGCCGACCAGCATCTTGGGGTCCAGGCTCTGTCCCAGGCGCCGCAGAACCGCGCCCGCGCGGCGCACCTGCTCGGCATGATCGATCTTGAGACCGTGCAGACCCAGCGGATGGCCGATGAAGAGATTCTCAGCGATGCTGAGATTGGGGCAGAGGTTGAGTTCCTGGAAGATGATCGAGATGCCGTGCTCTGCCGCCTGCCGGACCGAACTGAACGAGACGGGCGTGCCGTCCAGGTCCAGCGTGCCGGTGCTGGGGCGTTCCGCGCCGGCCAGGATCTTCATCAAGGTCGATTTGCCGGCACCATTCTCGCCCACCAGGACATTGACCGCGCCGCGATAGACGTCGAAATCGGCGTCGGTCAGCGCTGTGGTGCCGGGATAAACCTTGCCGATACCGCGCGCGCGCAGCACGATCGGGTCCTGCATCTGCATCAAGCGCCGCTCACGACAAGCGTGACCGGCGTCACGTCGGTTTCCCCGGACGCGGCAGGGTCAGCCATGCCGCCCGAGAAGGTGACGGTCTTGCCGACGAGCGCCCCGAAATCGACGCCATGACGAATGTCGGCGATCGCCTTGGCATTCAGCGCATGGGACACTTCGGCATATTCGATCTGATTGACGAAGGTGGCGAAATCAAGAAAGGGCAGGCAGTCACGGATGGCGCTGCCGAAGACCACCGGCCCGACCTGAAGGATGACGGGCGACGACACATTCGGAAGGGCCAGCGTCAGCGTGCCGCGCGCAGATTTGCTATCGGATTGGGTGACGCGCCCTTGGCCCTTGACGGCAAAGGTCCAGGCGCCGCCATCGGCCGCGGGCGGCTGACCGTAAGCCTTGTCGGCCGCATCGGCATCCTTGGCGAGCCCGGCCAGAACAGTCGAGAGATCATGCGCCTGGGCCTGGAAAAAGGTGCTGACCTTGGGCCATAAACTATCGACATAGGCATTGGCGTCGAACGTGTCGGGCTTCTGCGGGTCGGTCTTATCCGCGACGCCATTGCGGACGATCTTGCAACCGGGCAGCAGCGCCAGCAGCGACCCCATGATCAGCATGTCACGGCGTGGCAAAGACGCGGCATGCGCAGAGATGCGCATGCCATGGGAGGTCGGGTTTCGCATAAGTCTCAATGACCTGAAGCTTAGGGCGAGAGCGTGAAGTTATTGAGCTTGTCCGCATTCGCCTTGGTGATGAGCACGCAGTTGATCAGCTGCTTCTCCGGCTTGCCGGTCGAGCCTGTCTTGAGAAACTGATCGGCCTCGGCGACCGCCATCTGGGCGATTTCGAAAGCGGGCTGAAGGGAGGTCGCGACGATCTTGCCTTGCTCGATCGCGTCACGCACATCGTTGCTGCCATCGAAGCCGACGACGATGACGCTTTTCTTGCCGGCGGCCTGCAGAGCGGCGGAGGCCCCCATCGCCATCGTATCATTGCCGGCGATGACGCCTTTGATATTCGGCTGTGCCTGAAGGATGGATTCCATCTTGGAATAGGCCTCGGTCTGGCTCCAATCGGCACTTTGCTGTGCCACCATCTTCAAGCCAGAGAATTGATCAAGCACATCATGATAGCCTTTGGAGCGGACGCCCGCATTGGTATCGGAAGGCTTGCCGGTCAGTTCCGCATATTCGCCGGATTCGCCCATGGCTTCGGCGAATTTCTGCCCGCCGAGGGTGGCACCCTGATAATTGTTGGAGACGATCTGGGTGACGGCGACACCGCTTTTATTGATCTCGCGATCGATTAGAAAGCTGGGGATGCCTGCGGCCTTGGCCTTAGCGACCGCCGCGACCGAGACATCGGCGCCGGCATTGTCGAGGATGATGGCCGCCGCCTTGCGCGCGATTGCCGTATCAATTTCCTGATTCTGCTTGTCCGCATCATCGTCATGGGCCAGTGACAGAACATCATAGCCGAGGGCCTTGGCCTTGGCGGTCGCCGCATCGGCCTCGGTCGCGAAAAAGGGATTGTCATGCGACGGCGTGATGACGACGATCAGCTTGTTCGCGGCAAGGGCCGGCGAGGCCCCGACACAGGCGATCCCTAAGGCAAAGGCCGCAAATTTCATCTTGTTATACAAAGTCGTTCTCCCCAACGCTGCCTTGATGGCTTGTTCATTAGCGCCGCCACGCGAAGCGGACGTCACATAAGCGATGATACACTCATTATACCAGGCGAACAAGTTCGATTAGCAAACTTTGGGGGCGGGCAGGCGCGGCGACGACCGGAAGCCCGTTCGTGTTAGCGGGACCCGGCGTCCGTGGTGATGAAGCGCTTGCCGGCAGGGTCGTCAGCCCGCTGCAGCCGTCCTTGCCGCAGCATGAGGTTGACATGCGCGAGGGTCTCAGAAAAAGCGAGACCTTTGTTGCGATTGTCCAACGGGCGGTTAAAAATCTGCTCGTTAATGGCGTTGACATTACACGGATGGGACGCCGCTATCGTCGCGATCCGATCGCAGATCGCCGCGTGATGCGCCGCGATCTCGGCGATGCGGGCATGAAGTCCGCGAAAGGGCAGCTTATGGCCCGGCAGGACCAGCACGTCATCCGCGATTTCGGCGCGGATCGCGGAGAGCGACGCGAGAAATAGGCCAAGCGGCGAGGCATCAGGCTCGATCGGCCAGACACCGATATGGGGGGTAATATCGGGCAGAACCTGATCGACGCTGAAAAAGATCTTCTCTTCCACGCAATGGAGCATGACCTGCTGATTGGAATGGCCGCCACCATGCAGGAGTTTGAAGTTCCGACCGCCGATGGTGAGGATAGCGCCCGCATGCAATGCGGTGAATTGCGGCGGCAGCGGCGTCACCATCTGGCCGTACTGCCGGATCGTATCGAGGAGATTATTGGCGATGGCGGGCGCCAGACCGTGGCTGGCGTAGAAATTGAGATAGGTGTCGCGCGCCTGCTCGAAAACACCGGCGGCGCGGGCGACCGTGAGCAGATATTCCGTCTCGCTCATCAGAAGCGGCGCCTCGGCCAGGCGCGCCAGCCAGCCGGCATTGCCGACATGATCGGGGTGGTGATGGGTCGCAATCACGCGGGTGATGCGCTGACGACCAATCAGCCCGGCCAGAAGGCTGTGCCAGATCGCCTGGGTTGTCTCATCAGGCCAGCCGGTGTCGATAACGGCGAAACCGCCTTCCTCCTCAATGAGGTAGACGTTCACGTGGTCCAGCCGCAAGGGCAGCGGCAGACGCAGCCAAAGGATGCCCTCGGCGATCTCAATCGTTTCGCCCGGGCGCGGGGGCTGAAGCGCCCCGGCCTCAGACATGCCGGTCAGTCCGCCGGTTTGCGTTCCACGAGCAGGATATGGTCGCAGGCCAGAACCGTCTCACCGCGCTGGTTGATGACACGGCAGGATTCCACAACCCGGCCGAAGCCGTCGCGCTTCGGGTCCGGCTCCTTGGCGGAGATGGTGAGTTGCGTATGCAGCGTATCACCGATGAAGACGGGCTTGGGAAAGCGCAATCTGTCATAACCATAGGTGAAAGCTTTGGGATTGATCTCCGACGCCGTCAAGCCGATGCCGATCGCAAAGGTCATCGTGCCATGGGCGATACGCTGCCCGAAGGGCGTCGATTTGGCGAATTCCGCATCCATGTGATGCGGAAAGAAGTCGCCGGTATGGCCAGCATGGACGACGAAATCGGTTTCCGTGATCGTTCGACCGGTCGTTTTCCGCGTGTCACCGATCGCATAATCTTCATAATAGCGGTCCGGCGACATGGTTTGGCGGCTTTCGGTCAAGGCAGCGTCGATCGATAGAGCGCATTGAGGTCCGCGATGACGGCGGCGGCGGGCGCCCTTTGCATAAGCCCGCTGCGCAGTCTTTCGGACGCCTCATGCTGGAACGGCATATAGCCGTCATGGCGCGGGCGCAGCCAGGCGCCTTCCAATGTCGCGCGGGTGTTGCGATAGAATTGGCCGACCGGCTCATTGACGGCCTTGCTGTCCCAGGCGGCGGCATGCCCGGGCTGGCCGCCCGCTTCGGCATAGAGCCCGGCCTGGGCCTCGGCCCCGGCCACCCAATAGGCGAAGTCGATCGCAGCCTCGGGGTGTTGGGTTCTGGCCGAGACCGCGATGCCGGTGCCGCCCAGGGCCGAGCCGACGGGGCCTGCCGCCCCAAGCCCCGGCATATCGGCGAAGGCGATGCGATGCGGGCGGAACCCGGCCGCCGCGTAGCTGACATAGCCGTAGATGAGCGGCGCGCAGGCGATACGCGCCTCTGGCGCCGCCATGGCTTCGAAAACCGCGATCGGGTCCCAGTCGAAACAGGCGGGATCGATCAGGTCTGCCAGCGCGGCCAGTTGGTCATAGGCGACGGCCGCCAAACTGGGTGCGAAGAGCGGCGCCGAACCGTCCACCACCGGTGGCGCGCCGAGATTGCCGGTGAGCGTATAGAGGCTCATGAGCGTATGCGGGGACCGCAGCGGGCAAAGCACCGCGCCCTGCCGGGCGAGGGTCAACACGTCATCCCAGTGCGAGAGGGGGGCAGACAAAAGATCTGGCCGCCAGGCCTGCACTTGTGTTGCCGCGTCAATCGGGAAGGCCCATTGCCGACCGGCATAGGTATAGCTTGGATAGGAGGCGCCGACGCTACCGGCGGCCAGCGCCTGGGCTTCCGCCTGCCGCCCCGGCATGTCGAGCGGCAAAAGGCAGTTCTCGGCCGTGATCTGTCCGACATGCGGATGATCGATCACGATCAGGTCATAGCGCGCGGCCAATTCCTCCACCGGATAGGATTCGAAATCCTGCAGGGAGCGCTTGTCCCAGTCGATCTGTACGCCCGTCCGCTGCTGCCACAGGCGGGCGCAGGTGACCAGCGGATCATAGCCGCGCGGATGGCTCCACGTCATGCCACGCAGGATGATGCTCATTGGCCGAGTTCCGCACGGATGGCTGCGCTATGTTCCCCGATGCGCGGTGCCGCGCGCGAAAGCGGCGGCCGTGCGCCATTGACGCGCAGCGGCGAACGGGTCGTGAGGATTTCCACGCCGTCCGAGCGTGACACGCGCTGCAGCATGTCGAGCGCCGTGAAGCCGTCGCTTTCCAGAAGCTCCGGCCATTGCAGCACGCGGGCGCACCAGACATCGGCGGGTTCGAGGATCGCCAGCCAATGCTCGGTCGTATTCCGTGCCAAGGCCTCGGCGATGATGGCCTTGATCTCATCCCGCGCTGTGAACCAGCTTGGCGGATCGTCGCGGTAAGGTGCCAGCGCATCAAGGCGGAGAAGATCGGCGAGTTTCGGGATGGGCGTCATGGCGATGGCGAGATAGCCGTCCGCCGTCGGGTAGACGCCGTAGGGTGCGGCAAGATAGGCATGGGCGCTGCGGAAGGCCGAGCGCTTCGGCGGCCGGCGGCCGTCATTGAGATGCGTGCTCAAGACTTCGAACTGGAAATCGACCAGGGCTTCCAGCAGGCTGGTCTCCACATGGCTGCCGCGGCCCGTGGTGCCGCGACGCACGAGGGCAGCGAGCAGGCCTTGCGCCAAGGCCGCGCCCGCCAGCATATCGGCGATGGCGAGCCCGAAGGGTACCGGCCCCTGGGTCTCATCGCCATTCAGCCACATGACGCCGGACCGCGCTTGCGCCAGCAAATCCTGTCCCGGACGCTTCACCCAGGGACCGTCGTCACCATAGCCCGTGATGCTGCCATAGACGATGCGCGGATTGAGCGCCGAGACCGCCGCATAGTCCAAGCCCAACCGCTCGATAACGCCGGGTCGGAAATTCTGGATCACGATATCGGCGCGCAGCAGAAGCTGCCTGAGCGTCGCCAGATCATCTGCGTTCTTGAGGTCGATCGCGAAGCTTTCCTTGTTGCGGTTGATGGCATGGAAAATCGTGGAATCGCCGCCGATCTCGGTATCGCTGAGATAAAGGCGGCGAGAGAGGTCACCGCCGTCCGGCCGTTCGATCTTGATGACGCGGGCGCCGAGATCCATGAGGCGCAGCGAGGCATAGGGGCCGGACAGGAACTGGCTCATATCGACCACCAGTAGGCCGTCAAGGGGAAGGGCAGTATCGTCAGCCATCATTCAGGCGCCCGTATGGTGAGAGATATCGACATCGACAGGCACGGGCGTCGCGGCGCCGGCGCTGGAACGGAAACAGGCTTCGACCAGCGCCATGCTGTGCCAGGCGTCCTGGACGGAGGTGAGGAGGGTGTCATCCTCACCCGCCGCGACCCGCTGCAGATTGGACATGGTGCCGATGAAGGCATCGGGGAACCAGGTGCCGATCAACGGCACCTGACACCAATCGCTGCCTTGCCGCGTTATCCAGACCGCGTCCGGCATGCCGGTGGGGTAATTCAGCAAGGCGCCGAGCGTGATGACGGCAGCCCCCTCCTCACCTTCCAGCTTGATGGTGGCGTCCTGAAAGCGCGGGCCGAAATCATGATGATGATTGATGGAGAGCAGGCAGCGCACATCGGCGTCGAAGTCGAGAATGGCGGAGGTGCGGGTCTGCGCGAGCTTGGTCTGCGGATGGCCGAGCGTGCGCGCCATGACGCTGCGCGGATTGCCCAGGAAGCCGCGGATGAGATCGAGATAATGGATGGAATGAACGGCGATCTCGACACGCGGCATGCCGTTCAGGAAGGGAAAGAGATGCCAGGGCGTGAGCACGGTGATATGCACGTCGATATCGATGATGCGGCCGAAAAACCCGCGTGCGGCGGCATCGGCCACCGCCAGCATCATGGGCGCGAAGCGGAGCTGGAAATTGACGGCGGCGACAAGCTTGCGGTCTTGGACCAGCCGAAGAATGGCCGTCGCTTCCGCCAGATCGCGGCCCATCGGCTTTTGCAGCAGGACGCCGGCGCCTTCCGGCAGCGCGCGGAGCACATCGAGATGCGCAGCGGGCGGAATCGCAAGATCGAAGACCGCGCCCGGGACCGCGACCGCCTGGGCCAGACTGTCGAAGACGGGCAGGGACCAGGTGGCGGCAAGCCGTGCCGCCCGGCCGCGATCAAGATCATAGATCCCGGCGACCGGAAAGCCGGCCTTCCGGTAGGCGGGAAGGTGGGCGTCATTCACGATGCCGCCGGCGCCGATAATGACGATCGGGCGGCAAACGGCAGGCTTCGGCCAGGCCTGGCGCAGTGAATCGGCTGAAATATGGGACGAAACCGTCCGGCTAGTGCTCACATTTCCCCCGAAGGACCGCTTATCGTTCTTATGTGAAGGAGAATTTCACTAATGATCGATAAATGCAAGCCATTCGGGCGCAGCCCGTCAATCGAGGTGGAAGACCTCTTCCAGCCTCGCCCACCATTCATCCGGGCCGCGACTGGCCAGCGGCGCCTGGCAGGGCATGCAGATGTCCCACCATTTTTGTGTCATCGGGTCGGCGGCCATCGCCGCCATATCGGACGCAAAATCCTCGCCCTCATATTCCCAATAGCCGAAGAGGATGTTTTCAGGCTCGCGCAGAAAGATCGTGTAGTTGCGGATATGGCTGGCGGAGATCTGGCGCAGAATATCGGGCCAGACGGCCGCATGCAGGCGCTTGTATTCGGCGATATGCTCGGGCTTCAGACCGATGCAAAATCCCATGCGTTGGGTCATTTTGACCTTCTTGTTTAAAAATCCTGATTGGAGAGGCGGTAGATCCGCTTCGCATTGCCGCTGAGCAATCGTGATGTCTCGCTGTCGCTGCAACCGGACAGAATCTCATGCGTGGCCTGGACCCAGCGGCCGAGATCGCCCGTGAGCGTGCAAACCGGCCAGTCGCTGCCCCAGACCACGCGGTCCCAGCCGAAACAGGCGATGCAATGCTCCACGAAAGGCCGTAGATCGGCGGTCGTCCATTGCTGCCCGGCATAGGCGACGACCCCGGAAATCTTGCAGGCGAGATTGGGCAGCTCGGCCAGACGACGGATATCCTCGGCCCAGGGGGAGAGGGCCTGCGCTTCCACCGCCGGCACGCCGCAATGATCGAGGACGAAGCGGGTATCCGGGCAGGCGCGCACGAGGTCCGCCGCGATCGGCAATTGGCGGGCGAGCACGCAGAGATCGAAGCTCAGATCATACTGCGCCAGACGCCGGAGATTCTCGGCGAAGAGCGGTGCTTGGCTGAGTTCATCGGGTGAGGTGTGCAGAATGCGCCGGATGCCACGGATAAAGGGCGTCGCGGCCATGCGCTCAAGCTGCGCCGCGAAATGCGGATCTTCCGGCCTTGCGGAAGCGATGGCGCCGATCACCGGCCGACCCAGACCCTGCACGAAGGCGGTTTCCGCCTCGCTCTGCTCCGGCGAAACATCGACCTCCATATGCAGGGCCGCGACAATGCCCAGCGGCTGTGCCTGGGACCAGTATTCGTCGAGGCTAAAGCTGCGGTTGAGGGCAGGGACGTCGCCCAGCCAAGGGTAGCTCAACCGGCTCTGATCGATCAGATGCAGATGGGTGTCGATGATTGGCTGGGGCATGCGCGCCTATTCTCCCGTGGTCGGCATGATGCGGGAGGCGGTGATGCGCAGCAAGGCCAGCGCTTCATCCGCGCCCGGCGCCATAGTGGTGTCCGCCCGTTCCAGATAAGGGCAAGTGAGGGCAGCCATGATGCTGCCATTGGGCCCGAAGATGGGCACGGAGAGGTTGAACACGCTGCCTGTCTGTTGGCTGCGCATCATCTCGAATCCCTGGGCGCGGACCGCTGCCAGCCGATCCTCGACATCCGAGGGAACCCGCTCATGCGGCATCAGGGCGTGTTCCTCCATCATCACCGCGCGGTCGCGCGGGGTCGCGAAGGCCAGCAGGATATGGCCGGACCCTGTATTGAACAGCCCGACATGGGAGCCGACGCGGATGGCGAAGCCCCAATAGCCGGGCGAATCAACCTGGGCGATGACGACGACATGACCGCGGTCATAGATCGCCAGATGGCAGGCCTGCTGGGCGCGGCGCGCGAAGGCGCGTAGTTCCGGCATGGCCAGCGGCACAAGGCGCCGGATGGGCGCGTGCTGATGCACCAGCGTAAAGAGTTTCAGCGTCAGTTCGTAGCGATCTGTGCTGGTGCGCGTGATGTAGTCGCGCCGGGTCAACCGGTCCAGCATGCGGTAGATTTCATTCGGCGTGCGGTCCAGCGCCTTGGCGATTTCGGCCTGAGACAGCCCTTCCTCGGTCGCCGCCAGAAGTTCGAGAATATCCAGGCCTTTGTCGAGCGCGGGCGCGCGGTAGCGGTCGGCGTCGTCGGTCAAGCCATTATCCATGAAATTACTCCCTAGGCCGAGCAGGATCGTTGACCGGCCGCCCAGACCGTGCTTACCTGCGAATGTAGTATTCAAATATAAGAATGCCAACACCACTCGTGGTCAAAGAAGCGGTGGGGCGAAAAAAGGAGGATAGACAGGATGAAAGCTGGGCGCACGCTCAAGACGCTCCTTCTGGCTTGTGTGGCAACGGTGGGCCTGACGGTCGCCGGCCAGGCGGCGGAACAGGATTGGGGCAGCTTTCCTGGCTATACCTTGAAAGTAAAGCTGGTCGGCGGCACGCAATACGAAAAGCTCTATACGCGCATTCCCGAATGGGAAAAGGCGACGGGCGCCAAGGTGCAGATCGTCTCGTCCGAGAATTATTTCGATCTGGATCGTGAGATTAAGCAGGATATCGCATCGGGATCGGTCAATTGGTGCGTGGGTTCCAATCACACCAGTTTTGCGCCGCAATACGGCAAGTTCTATATCGACCTGAAGCCCTATATTTCCGAAGACATCCTCTCCGAATACGTGCCGAGCGCCATCCGGAATTCGACCGTGAACGGTCAACTGGTGCAGCTGCCGCGCGTCACCGATATTTCGAACATCTATTACAATGAGCTGGTCTACGACAATCCGGATGTGAAGGCCCGCTATAAGGCGAAGTTCGGCAAGGATCTGGCGCCGCCGACGACCTTCGATGAGTATAAGCAGCAGGCGATCTTCCTGTCCGCGCCGCCCAATCTTTACGGCACGGCCTTTCCTGGCAAGGATGAAGGGCTGACTGGCCGCTTCATGGAAATTCTCCGGGCCAATGGCGGCGATATGTTCGACGCGCAGATGAACCCGACTTTCAATTCCAAGGCCGGCGTCGATGCGCTGCAATTCTTCGTCGATCTGTACAAGGCGAAGGCCGTGCCGGCCGGCACGATCAACTATACCTGGGATGATATCGGGCAGAGCTTCGCCGCCGGCACCCTGGCGCTGGATATCGATTGGCCGGGCTTCGCGGCCTTCTTCAACAACCCCAAGACCTCGAAGATCGCAGGGCATGTCGGACTTGCACTGGCACCGATCGGTGAGGCCGGCAAGCGCGGCGGCTGGTCCGGCTCGCATTCCTTCTCCGTGACCGCCGCCTGCGACAACAAGAAGGCCGCCGTAAGCTTCGTCGAATTCATGACCGACTATGATTCGGAGATGATGGAGGCGCGGGCGGGCAATCTGCCGACACGCACCAAAGTCTTCGCGGATGTCGAGGCCGAGTTCAAGCAGCAGCATAACGACTATATGGCGAATATGTTCTCGATCTGGCAGGCATCCCTGGCGGATGCGCGCACGCCGCCGCTGATCCCGGAATGGATCGATGTCTCCAACGTCATCTGGCCGGCCATTCAATCGGCCGTCCTGGGTCAGAAGACTGCGCAACAGGCGCTGGATGATGCCGCCGCCAAGGCCAAGCAGATCGTGCAGGACCAGAGCGACAACTAGCGTGAGTTTTCAGGCCGATAATAGAAGCAGGGTGATGGCGGAAACGATCGAAGACGGAATCAGCCTGGAGGGTAGGATATCCTATCCGGTGCGGGAGAGCCGCCTGCGGCGGTTCTTCCGTCTCGGCCATGCTGCGCCCTATATTCTTGTCCTGCCGTCACTGTTCATCGTGACCTTTGTGGTGGCAATCCCGCTGGTCATATCGTTGTGGTCGAGCTTCACGCCCTATAATCTGGTGAGGCCTTGGACGCTTTATCACTATATCGGTTTCCGCAATTACCTGCGGCTGTTCAATAGTTCCGATTTCTGGTGGGCATTCGGCCGTACCGTCGTCTTTCTGACGGTCGCGCTCAATCTCGAAATGCTGCTCGGCCTTGGCCTTGCTCTGCTTGTCAACAAGATCACCGCGGGCAAACGCGCTGTCCGCACCATCATGATGTTTCCCATGATGTTCTCGCCGATCCTGGTCGGCTTTCAGTTCAAATACATCTTCAACGACAATGTCGGGCTGATCAATAATGCGCTGACCTCGCTCGGGTTCATGCATTATCCGATCGCCTGGCTGGTCAACGCCATTCTGGCACCGCTGACGATCCTGATCGCCGAGACCTGGATGTCGACCTCGGTCTTCGCGATCCTGCTGCTCGCCGGTCTGCTCGCTTTGCCGAGCGAACCGCTGGAAGCCGCCAAGGTCGATGGTTGCAATGCCTGGCAGGCCTTTCGCCATATCACTTTGCCCTTCCTGATGCCCTTCATCTATATCGCCATGACCATCCGATCACTGGATGTCGCGCGCGCCTATGATATGGTCAAGATCATGACGGATGGCGGCCCGGCGCAGCGCACGGAACTGCTTTGGACGCTGATTGCCCGCACCGGTTACGAGGATGCGCGCATGGGCATGGCCAATGCCATGGGCTATGTCTCGATCCTGCTGTCCATTGCCGTCACCGTCTATTTCTATCGCAAGCTGATGGCGGCCCGCAGCTATATGGGGGGTGCGGAATGAGCGCCGCGGTATTGTCCAACCACCCGATCAAGGCGCGGTCGGTTCGCCGGCAGGTCTGGGCCGTGCGCATCGGCCTGTTCTGCGCCATGGCGGCCCTCTGTGTGCCCGGCCTTTGGGTCATGCTGACGGCCTTCCGTCCGAATATCGAGGTGATGGCGAAGCCGCCGGTCTGGATTCCCCATGTCCTGACCCTGGCCAATTTCCTCGGCATTTTCGGCCTATTGCCTGATCATGCGCCGGGTATTCCGGTGACGGCCTATTTCATTAATTCCGTGGTCATCTCGGTCACCAGCACCGTCGTTGCGGTCGCGGTCGGCATGATGGGCGGCTATGCCTTCGCGCGCTATCGCTTTCGCGGCAAGGCCGGCCTGTTTCTTGGCCTCATGCTGTCGCGCACCGTGCCCGGTATCTCGCTGTCTTTGCCGCTGTTCATGCTATGGAGCCGCATCGGGCTGCTGGATACGCGGCTTGGCCTCATCATCGTCTATCTGGCGATGAATATCCCCTTCACGGTCTGGCTGACCGATGGTTTCTTTCGCCAAATTCCGGCCGATCTGACGGAAGCCGCGATGATCGACGGCAGCACGCGCTGGCAGGCTTTCTGGCGGATCGAATTTCCGCTCGCGCGGTCAGGCCTTGCCTCCGCCGGCATCTTCGCCTTCCTGACCTCCTGGAACGAATATGCCTTGGCCGCACAACTGACGCGTACCACGGCGTCCAAAACCATGCCGGTCGGGTTGATGGATTTCACGGCGCAATTCACCGTGGATTGGACAGGCATGTGCGCCATGGCGGTGCTGATCATCATTCCGGCCCTGATCCTGACCTTCATCGTGCAGAAGCACCTGATCGCGGGCCTCACCTTCGGCGGCGTCAAAGGCTAGAGCTATGGCAAAGATCACCCGTGTCGAAGCCGTGATGGTGGATCTGGTGCCGCAGGTGCGGCGGGTCGATGCCATTCAGTCCTTCGTCAGTCAGGAGACGCCGATTATCCGCATCTATGATG
The DNA here is from genome assembly GCF_020621385.1 of Acidisoma cellulosilyticum. Taxonomy (GTDB): domain Bacteria; phylum Pseudomonadota; class Alphaproteobacteria; order Acetobacterales; family Acetobacteraceae; genus Acidisoma; species Acidisoma cellulosilyticum. The sequence continues at coordinate 132,565 of NZ_JAESVA010000004.1, forward strand.
CGGATGGCGCGATCGGCACCGGCTATAGCTATACGATCGGCACCGGCGGTCCTTCGGTCATGGCTTTGATCGCGCATACGCTGGGCCCGGCGCTGATCGGCCGGGACGCGGCCATGGTCGAGCAGATCTGGCGCGACCTGCTGTTCCTGACCCATGCGACGACGGTGGGCGCCATTACGGCGATCGCCATGGCGGCGATCGACACCGCATTATGGGATCTGCGCTGCCGCAAGGCCGGGCTGCCGCTGCATGTGATGGCGGGTGGCGCGCAGGACCGCGTGCGGCTATACACCACCGAAGGCGGCTGGCTGCATCTGGACAAGGCGGCTTTGGTCGAGGATGCGATCCGCCAGAAGGCGGCGGGCTTCGGCGGCGCCAAGCTGAAGGTCGGCCGGCCGGTGCATGAGGATGTCGCGCGCATCACCGCCGTGCGCGACGCCGTGGGACCGGATTTCGAAATCTTCACCGACGCCAACCAGGCTTTCGCCGTTGACGAGGCCATTCGCCGGGCGCGGCATTATGAGCCGCTCGACATCGGCTGGCTGGAGGAGCCGCTGCCGGCCGATGACGTGGACGGCCATCAGCGCCTGTCGCGTTCGACCAGCCTGCCGATCGCCGTCGGCGAAAGTCTGTACAGCCATCTGCATTTTCGGGATTATCTGCAGCGCGGCGCCTGTTCCGTGGTGCAGGTCGATGTCGGGCGTATCGGCGGCATCACGCCTTGGCTCAAGGTCGCGCATCTGGCTGAATGCTTCAATGTCGCCGTCTGCCCGCATTTCCTGATGGAAATCCATGTCGCGCTCTGCGCGGCGGTGCCCAATGCGCGCTGGGTGGAATATATCCCGCAGCTTGATCGTCTGACGACCCAGGGCATGATGATCGAAGACGGCTACGCCATACCGAGCACAGAACCCGGATTGGGCATTGCCTGGGACTGGGCCGCGATCGATGCCTTGGCAGCGCCGGGCTCCCACGTCACGTTGAGTTGACACGGCAAAAATCGCGATTACGGTCATCCTCAGGGAAGCAGGCAGGCTGAACCGGGAGAAACCCGGCTGCCCGGAGGAACCATAATGAACGCGATTGAGCCCGCTGGGGCGATGAACGCCGCGCAGCAAGAAACGATGCTGAATACGGCGGTGGCGAAATGCTGGAAGCGGCTGATGCCGTTCATGTTCATTTTTTACTTCGTCGCTTTCATCGATCGCGTGAATGTCGGCTTCGCCAAGGACGCCATGTCGATCGACCTGAAGATGCCGACCGCGGCCTATGCGCTCGGCGCCGGTATTTTCTTCGCGGGCTATGCGATAGCAGGCGTTCCGGCCAATATTTTATTGAACAGGATCGGCGCCAAGGTTTGGCTGAGTGCGATGGCGATCATCTGGGGGCTGCTATCGGCATCCACCGGTTTCGTCACGAGCCCCACGCAATTCGTGGTGTTGCGCTTCGTCCTGGGCGTTGCCGAGGCCGGCTTCTACCCAGGTATCCTGCTGCTGGCCTCGATCTTCTTCCCCGATGAAACCCGTGCATCCGTGATCGCCATCTTTGTCCTGGGCGTGCCCTTGTCGCTGACGCTCGGTTCCCCGATTTCCGGGGCGCTTCTGCAGCTGCACGGCTTCATGGGGCAGCCAGGCTGGTTTTGGATGTTCCTGCTGGAAGGGGTGCCGGCGGTTATTCTTGGCCTGTTCGGGCTCTACTATCTCGATGACAATCCAAGCTTGGCCCGCTTCCTGACTGCGGAGGAGAAAGCTGCCCTGGTCAAGCAGCTGGCGAGCGAGGCCCAAAAAACGCAGGCGCGCGATATCGGGGCCGCCCTGGTCAGTCTGCGCGTCTGGCATCTGGCGGCGATTTACGGGACCATACAAATCGCGGTCTACGGGCTGATATTCTTTCTGCCCTCCCAGGTCGCGAAGCTGATGGGCGCAACCCTGGGCTTTAAAGTGTCCCTGGTCGCGGCCATTCCCTGGGCCGTGTCGGCGGTCGGCGTCTATCTCATTCCCCGGCTTGCCGATCGCTATCCGACGATGCGCGTCCAGATCTCGGTCATCTGCATGATCCTGTCGGCGATCGGCATTTTCATATCGGCTTTCGCCTCCCCTGTTCTGGCGATCGCGGCCCTCAGTGTCTCGGCCGTGGGTTTTCTGGCGGTGCAACCGGTGTTCTGGACCTTCCCAACTCGCTTTCTGTCAGGGTCGGCGCTGGCTGCCGGTATCGGCTTTTGCACCACCATCGGCGCCGTTTGCAGCTTTCTGGCGCCGATCATCCGCGTCCAGGCGGATCAGGCCTTCCACTCCCCGCATGCGGGTCTGATGGTGATGTCCCTGTTCTCGATATTGTCCGCCGTCCTGATCTTTCTGCTCAGAGCCCGCGTGTCCGAAGCCTAGCCGGTCCCAGTCCCGGATATCTGCCGCATGGCAGATATCCGGCAGAAAAGCTGCCATTATGCCGCAGTGCGGCATAGGGATAGCCGATGTCCGCAATCCCAGCCGATATGCCGCTGTCGACGCAAGACGGTCTGCCGAAATCCATCCGGCTGAGAGCGATGACCGCCGTGGCCATGGCGGTTCTCCTCTCCGTGCTTGACTATACGGTCGTCAATATCGCCATGCCGGATATTGCGCGCGACGTGCATGTGACCGCATCGGCGGCGATTTGGGTCGTCAACGCCTATCAGCTGGCCAGTCTCATCGCGCTACTGCCGGTCGCCTCGCTCGGCGAGAAATTCGGTCATGCCCGCATGTGCCGGATCGGGCTGGTGACCTTCGTGGGGGCTTCGCTGCTCTGCGCGGCCTCGCAGACATTGCCGGAGCTTGCGGCCGCCCGCGCCATCCAGGGCCTGGGTGGCGCCTGTATTCTCGGCGTCAATGCCGCCCTGATCCGCTATATCTATCCCGCGAAAATTCTCGGCCGCGGCATTGCGCTGAACGGGCTGGTGATCGCGCTGGGCGTGGCACTCGGGCCTTCCGTGGCGGCAGCCGTGCTGTCCTTCGCCAGCTGGAAATGGCTGTTTCTGATCAACCTGCCTTTGGGCGCCGTCGCGATGTATTTCGCGGTCTCGGCCTTGCCGAAGACCCCGCGAACGCCGGTAAAGTTCGATGCGCTGAGCGCGGTCTTACTGGCCTTGGGCCTGGGCGGCATCGTCACCGGCGGCGACAATTTCGCGCAAGGCGGCAGTGCTGGGGTCGGTATCGCGCTGCTGGCCATCGGGCTGATCTGCATGGCCGTGCTGGTGCGCCTGCAACTGTCGCAACCGCATCCGCTGCTGCCGGTCGATCTACTGGCGCGGGCGGGATTTTCGATTGCCTTCACGACCGGCTTTCTGGCCTTCGTCGCGTCGAATTTCTTCATCATCTCGATGCCCTTCAACCTGACCAATGTGCTGCATCGTGGCCCGGTGGAGACAGGGCTTGTCATCACCGCCTGGCCGGTCGCGATCGTAGTGACCGCGCCTTTCGTCGGCCGTCTGGCGGATCGTTATCCGGCGGCCTTTCTGACCTCCATCGGCATGCTGATCACCGGGATCGGCTTTTTGCTGCTGCGCCTGCTGCCCGCCCATCCGACCGATATCGACATCGCCTGGCGCATTGCTGTCGCCGGCTGCGGCTTTTCGATGATTCAGCCGCCGAACAACAAGGCCATGCTGACGACGGCGCCGAAGCACCGGCTGGCCGGGGCGAGCGGCATGATCTCGGTCTCGCGGCTGCTCGGCCAGACCATCGGCGGCATGCTGGTGGCGCTGACGCTCGGCTTCGCGCAGCCGGCGCCGACCAAGACCTGCCTGACCTTCGCCTTTCTGGCGGCGATCCTGGGCGCGATGCTGAGCTTTTCGCGGGTGCTGGCCAAGAAAAGCGATTAACAGTGGCTACAGCAGCCAGTCGGTCGAAACGGTTCTGGTTTTTGGCGGAATTCAGCCCAAATCCGCGCGAAAGCCGAGCCTGACCGGTTTCCCTGGCTTACGCTCCCCTATCGGCTAAGAGACAAACCAGCCAGACGGACCGACGCGGTTGGCATGAGTCTTGATAGGTTTCGGGCCATGACCGCTTCAGCCCGACTTTGTCTGCCCCGCCCCCTTGGCCTGTTCGGCGCACCTGCCGCGTGATCCGGTTTCTACGCATTGCCGGCAAACGGCTGCTGGGCGCGGTGCCCAGCCTGATCGGCGTCATCATCGTGACCTTCCTGCTGTCCCACGCGCTGCCGGGCGATCCGGCGGTGCTGTTCGCCGGGCCGGCGGCGGATGCGGCTTCCGTCGCGCAGGTGCGGGCGCATCTTGGCTTGGATCACAGCCTGCCGCAGCAATTCCTGACCTATATCTGGCAATTGGCCCATGGCGACCTCGGCCAGTCCTTGACCACCGGCCAGCCGGTCATGACCGATCTGGTGCAGCGCCTGCCGGCTTCGCTGGAACTGACCCTGGTCGCGCTGATCTTCGCGATCGGCGTTGCGGTGCCCCTGGGCATCTGGGCGGCGACACGGCCCAATAGCTGGATCGATCATCTGTGTCGCGGCACGGTGACGGTGGCGGCGGCCTTCCCGACCTTCTTCATCGCCCTGCTGCTGGTCTATGTCTTCTATTTCCTGATCCCGTTGGCGCCGGAACCGGTGGGGCGTTTGAACGACGTCTATTTCGATGCGCCGACCACTATCACGGGCTTTTACCTGATCGATTCCTTGCTGGAAGGCGATTGGCAGACCTTTGGGGGCGCGCTGGCGCAGATCATTCTGCCGGCCATTTCCCTTGGGCTTTTCGCGCTGGCGCCGATCGCGCGTATCACCCGCGCCGCCATGCTGCAGACCTTGGCGAGCGACCATGTCCGCACCGCGCGCGCCCTTGGCCTGTCCCGCCACCGTATCCTGATCACCTATGCCCTGCGGAACGCCATGCTGCCGGTGGTCAATGTGCTCGGCATGGTCTTTTCCTTCGTCCTCGGCTCCAACGTTCTCATCGAGGACGTCTATGGCTGGCCGGGGGTCGGCGCCTATGCGGTGAAGGCCGTCATCTCCTCCGATTACGCCGCCGTGCAGGGCTTCATCCTGATGATGGCGGTTCTTTATATCCTGCTCAATCTGGTGGTCGATCTGCTCAGCATGATGGTCGATCCCCGTGTGCGGTTCGAGGGTTGAGCGATGAGTGACACCAGCCTGATCAGCCGCACGCGCTATGCCCTGGCTGAAAACCGGATGACGCTTCTGGCGGCAATCCTGTTCGCGCTGCTTATTTTCTGCGCGATCTTCGGGTCGCTGCTCGCCCCCTACAGCCCCTTAATGACCAATGAGGGCGCGCGCATGCAGCCGCCGTCCTGGCTGCATCTGTTCGGCACGGATTCTCTTGGCCGGGATATCTTCAGCCGCGTGCTGATCGCGACGCGCCTGGACCTTGGCATGGCGATCTCGGCTGTCGTCATCTCCTTCGTCGTCGGCACCGCACTCGGCGCCATGGCCGGCTATTGGGGCGGCTGGGTGGATGCGATTTTCGGCCGGGTGATGGATACCATCATGGCCTTTCCGCTGTTCGTGCTCGCCATGGGCATTGTCGCGGCGCTGGGCAATAACGTCACCAATATCATCATCGCGACGGCGGTGATCAATCTTCCCTTCTATGGCCGCTTCGCGCGGGCGGAGGTCAATGTCCGCCGTGATCTGGCCTATGTCGAGGCCGCGCGCATGGGCGGCAATGGCGCCATTCGCATCCTGTGGGGCCATATCGTGCGGAATATCCTGCCGGTGATGCTGGTGCAGGCCTCGCTCAATATGGGCTGGGCGATCCTGAACGCGGCCGGCCTGTCCTTCATCGGCCTGGGCGTGCGCCCGCCGACGCCGGAATGGGGCATCATGGTTTCGGAAGGGGCGAGTTACATCTTCTCGGGCGAATGGTGGACCTTCGTCTTCCCCGGCGGCGCGCTGGTGATCGCTGTCTTCTGCTTCAACCTGCTGGGCGACGGGCTGCGGGATATCGTCGATCCGAGGCGCCGCACATGAGCGCGGCTGTCATGACTGAGAGCGTGCCGCTGCTGACGGTCGAAGACCTTGTGCTCGATTTCCGCACGCGCAGCGGCATGGTGCATGTGCTGGATGGTATCTCGCTCACGCTCGATCGCGGCGAGATTTTGGGTATCGTCGGCGAAAGCGGGTCCGGCAAATCCGTGCTGGCTTACGCGATGATGGGTCTGCTGGATCCGGCGGCGCAGATTCCGCGCGGCGGCATTCGCTTCGCGGGCCGGGATATGCTGACGGAGAGCGAGCGGTCGCTGGCTGAGACGCGCGGCCGCGAGATTGCGATGATCTTCCAAAGCCCGCGCACGGCGCTGAACCCCATCCGCCGCGTCGGCGCACAGGTGCAGGACGTGCTGCTGCGGCACGCCAATGTCTCGAAAAAGGAAGCCCGCAAGCGGGCGATCGCGGCCTTGGCCCGTGTGCGGATACCCGATCCCGAACGGCGCTTCGACGCCTATCCGTTCGAACTTTCGGGCGGCCTCTGCCAGCGCGTGATGATTGCCATGGCCATGGCCTGCAATCCCTATCTGCTGATCGCGGATGAGCCGACGACGGGGCTGGACGTGACGACCCAGGCGGTGGTCATGGATCTGATCCGCGAGCAGGTGCGGAGCTCGAATGCATCCGTCGTGCTCATCACCCATGATCTCGCTTTGGCCGGCGAATATTGCGACCGTATCGCGGTGATGCATGCCGGGCATATCGTGGAAATCGGCGGCACAGAGGCGATGCTATCCGCGCCGAAACACCCTTACACGGCGCGGCTGATCGGGGCGACGCCCGGCGGGCATGAGAGTATCCGCGACCTCGCCTCCATTCCGGGCTCGCTGCCCGATCTGCGGCGCGATCTGCCGCCCTGCCGCTTCATCGACCGTTGCGAGCGCCGCCTGGACTGTTGCGCGACCGACGCTTTGCCTTCGGTCAATCTGGGAGCGGATCACATCGTGCGCTGCTGGAACCCGCTATGACGACCGCCATTATGGAGGCCGTGCGCCTCGTCAAACGCTACCCGACCGGCGGCGGCATGCTGCATGCCGTGGATGCGGTCGATCTCGCCATTCAGCCCGGTGAGAGCGTGGGTCTGGTGGGTGAGAGTGGCTGCGGCAAATCGACCTTGGTGCGACTGCTCGGCCGGCTGATCGAACCGACCGAGGGTGCGATCGTTTTCGAGGGCCAGGATATCGCGCCCTTGCCGCTGCGCCGCTTCGTGCATGACAAGGCGCGCGGCCGCATTCAGGTCGTGTTTCAGGACCCGACCGAAAGCTTGAACCCTTCGCTGACGGTCTTCGATACCGTGGCAGACCCGATCCGGCGCCTGGGCAATCCTGGCGGCCGTCAATCGCTGGCGGCACAGGTGCGCAAGGCGATCGCCTTGGTCGGCCTGCCGCCAGAGATGGAAACGCGCCTGCCGCATCAGCTGTCCGGCGGCCAGCGCGCGCGTGTGGGCATTGCGCGGGCGATCGCGCTGCGTCCCTCGCTGCTCATTCTGGATGAGCCGACATCGGCGCTGGATGTTTCGGTCCAGGCCGTCATCCTGCGCCTGCTCGCTGATCTGCGCTCCGAACTCGGGATGAGCTATCTGTTCGTCTCGCATGACCTGAACGTCGTGCGTCTGCTGTGTAGCCGCATCGTCGTCATGTATCTGGGCAAGGTGGTGGAGGAGGGGCCGACGGAAGCGATGTTCCGGCAGCCGCGCCACCCCTATACGCGGGCGCTGCTGGCTTCCATCCCTGACCCCGCGCGGCGCGGACATACGCCCTGGCGGCTGGAAGGCTCGGCCAGCAGCCCGATTGATCCGTCACCCACCGTCTGCCGCTTCTATGGGCGTTGCCCGCGCCAGGAAGACCGTTGCGCCGAGACCATGCCCGAATTGCGTGCTGTCGGATCGGACGGCGTGCATCGCGCCGCCTGTCATTTCGCCGAGGAGATTTCCGCATGAGCGCGTCCAATGACATCGCCCGCATGGATGCGGGCAGCCTTGCCGCCAAAATCCGGGCGCGGGAGATTTCCGCCGCCGAGGTGACGGAGGTCGCCTTGCAGCGCATGGAGGTGCTGGAGCCGCATATCCATGCCTATTGTACGCCGACGCCGGAACTGGCCCGCGCCACGGCCGCCGATATCGATACGCGCATCGCGCGGGGGGAGGCCGTGGGGCCGCTGGCCGGCGTGCCGATCGGCATCAAGGATCTGGTCGCGACGGCCGGTATTCGCACCGTCATGGGGTCCAATATCTATCGCGATTTCGTGCCGGACGAGGATGATGTGGTGGTGGAGCGGCTGAAGGATGCCGGTGCCATCATCTTGGGCAAGACCAATGTGCCGGAATTCGGCTATAGCGGCGTCGGTCATAACCCGGTCTTTCCGACCACGCGCAACCCCTGGAACCTGGCGATGACGCCCGGCGGGTCAAGCGCCGGGTCGGGCGCATCCGTTGCTTCCTTCATCTCGCCTTTTGCCATCGGCAGTGACGGCGGCGGATCGATCCGCATTCCCGCAGCCCATTCGGGCCTGGTGGGTATCAAGGCCAGCATGGGCCGCGTGCCGCTTTATCCCGGCTGCAAGGACGAGCGCTACCCTGGCGTGTCCAGCTGGGAAAGCCTGGAACATATTGGGCCGATGAGCCGTACGGTCGCGGATTCCGCGCTGATGCTGAGCGTGATCGCAGGGCCCGACCCGCGCGACCGGCTGTCCATCCCCAGCGGTGACGTCGATTGGCTTGCGGCATCGAAGCCCGCCGATATGCGGGGCATGCGCATCGCCTATAGCGCCGATTGGGGTTATGCGGCGGTGGACCCCGAAGTCCGCCGCGTGGTGGGCGAGGCGGTGCGCGTGTTCGAAACCGATCTCGGCTGTATTGTGGAAGAGGCGCATCCCGGCTGGGAAGATCCGGCCGAGCAGTTCTGGAGCCTGGTCGCCATGGAGAGTGATCTGGTCGGCATGCGCGCCATGGTGGAAGGGCGGCGGGGCGAGATTTCGCCTTTCCTGCTCGCTTTGCTTGACCGGAAATGGACGGCCGAGGATTTCACCAATGCCAATATGGCCCGCAAGATGGTCATGAACCGCATGTGGCGCTTCATGCAGAAATACGATTTCCTTCTCACGCCGACGCTCGCCGTGCCGCCTTTCCCCGTTCATATGCAGGGGCCGGAGATTATCGAGGGCCGCATGGTGCGACCAGCCGACTGGCTGTGCTTCACCTTCCCGATGAATATGACCGGTCAACCGGCAGCCTCTGTCCCGGCCGGCTTCACCACGGACGGTCTGCCGGTCGGCCTGCAGATCGTCGGGCGGCATCTGGCGGATGCGAGCGTGATTGCGGCTGCTGCGGCTTTTGAGGCTGCTCGGCCCTGGGCTGGGCGTGAGCCTTCTCTGCTCGCGGAGCTTGGACTTTGAGCCTTTGGGATAAAAAGACCGGCAGCCTGGATTTCGCGACGCTGCGCCAAGCCTATACGCAAGGACTGACGCCGACCGAGGTTGTGCAGGCGATCTTCGCCCGGATCGACGCGCGCGGTGAAGACCCGGCCTGGATTCTTCAACTCCCGCGCGCGGCGGTGCTGGCAAGGGCTGCCGAACTGGAACAGGCCGGTTCGCAGGATTTGCCGCTGTGGGGATTGCCGCTGTCGGTGAAGGACAATTTCGACATAGCGGGCTACCCGACCGCCGAGGCCTGCCGCGCCTTCAGCCGCATGGCGACCAAGACCGATCCTGTGGTGCAGCATCTGGTCGATGCCGGCGCCATCATCATCGGCAAGACCAATATGGATCAGTTCGGCGTCGGTATTAACGGCACCCGCACCGATTACGGCATTCCCCGCAATACCTTCGACCCTGCCTTTATCTCCGGCGGTTCGACCTCGGGCGGCGGCGCGACGCTGGCCGCTGGCCTGGTCAGCATGGCGCTGGGCGGTGACGCCGCAGGGTCCGGCCGGGTGCCGGCGGCACTGAACAATACCGTCGGGATCAAACCCACGCCGGGATTGATCCCGCTCGGCGGCGGGTCCCGCGCGGGGATGAGTGCGAGCCATAATGTCATGACCATGACGGTCGCCGATGGCGTCATCGCGACGCGGGTGATGATCGGTTATGACGCGGAAGACCCGCTGTCCCGGCCTGAGGCCGAGGATTTTCACCTCAAGCTGTCCGCGCTGCCGCGCGCATTCCGCTTCGGTGTTCCGTCCAAGGCGACCCGCATCTTTGCGGGTGACGCGGAAGCAGAGCGGCTGTTTGACGAGTCCATCGCGCGTTTGGAAAGAATGGGCGGCAAGGCCGTCGAACTGGATTTTGCGCCCTTCTACGCGGCCGCGAAGATGCTGTACGAGGACGCCTTCATCGCGCGGCGCTATGCCAATCTGCAGAGCTTTTTCGACGCGCATGAGGATCAGATCTATCCCGCGACGCGCGAGATCATCGGCTGGGGCCGCAGCTATTCCGGTGCGGATGTCTTCGTCGCCCAGCAGACCCTGGCGCGTCACCGGCAGGTGATCCGCCATATGACGAAGGGACTAGACATCATCGTCACCCCGACGACGCCCACGACCTTCACGGTGGAGGAAATGCTGGCCGATAATATTCGCCGCAACGCGATGCTCGGCACCTATACGAACTTCGTGAACCTGCTCGATATGTGCGCTGTCACCGTGCCGATGGGCTTTCGCGCCGATGGCCAGCCACTTGGCATCAGCTTCGTCGGCCGCGCGCTGGAAGACAGTCTTGCTTCCAGCTTCGCGCACGCATTTCACGCCGCGCTCGGCGGCAAGCTCGGCGCCACGGAAACGCCAATCCCCTCGCCCTTGGAAGGAGCCTTTGCATGACTTCGATCAGTCGACGCGGCCTGCTGGCCGGTTCGATCCTGTCGCCCGTGCTTCTCGCGGTCGGCAGTTCTGCGGCTTTCGCCAAGACCCCGCCGGACGTGATGGTGGTGGTCGGCGAACAAGGCACCAATTCGCTCGACACCATGGTGCCGGTCGCGAACGATTACAGCCGCATGGTCAATTGGCAGGTCTATGACCGGCTGGTTACCCATGGGGAAAAGACCCTGCCGAACGGCACGGTGAGCTATGACGTGACGAAGGTGGAGCCGGAGCTGGCCGAAAGCTGGGAGATCAGCGCTGACGGCAAGACCTTCATCTTTCATCTGCGCAAGGACGCTGTCTTCCATGACGGCACGCCGGTGACGGCGGATGACGTGAAATGGTCCTTCGATCGCGCGGTGTCAGTCGGTGGCTTTGCGGCGGTGCAGATGGGCGCCGGTGCCATGACCAAGCCCGAGCAGTTCTCCGTCGTCGATCCGCATACCTTCAAGATCACCTTCGACAAGGCGAACAAGCTTAGCCTGCCGGATCTGGTGGTGCCAATTCCTTGCGTGGTCAATTCCACACTCGCCAAGAAGCACGCGACGGCGTCAGACCCCTGGGCGCTTGACTGGGTGCAGCATAATGATGCTGGCGGCGGCGCCTTCAAGGTGGCGAGCTGGAAGCCGGGCACCGAGATCGTGTTCACGCGCTTCGAGGATTGGAAATCCGGGCCGCTGCCGAAGCTGAAGCGCGTCATCTACCGCGAGATCGCGTCCCCCGGCACGCGCCGCGCGCTGCTGGAAAAGGGCGACGTCGATATCTCGGTCGGCCTGCCGCCCAAGGATTACGCGGAACTCGCCAAGGCCGGCAAGGTGGAGGTTATCGGCACGCCGATCCAGAACGATCTTCTGTATATCGACATGAACGTGAAGATGAAGCCCTTCGACAATCCCCTGGTGCGCCAGGCGATGGCCTGGGCGGTGCCCTATCAATCGATCATGGATGCGGCGCTGTACGATCGCGGCGTGCCGATGTTCGGCGGCGACCCGACCAAGCCCTATCCGGCGGAATGGCCGATCGTGTCCCATTACAAGACCGATCTGGACAAGGCGAAGAAGCTGCTGGCCCAGGCCGGCTTCCCGAATGGCTTCTCGACAACCTTGTCTTACGATCTCAGCCAGGCGACGACGCGTGAGCCGATCGCGCTACTGTTCCAGGAGAATCTCGCCAAGATCGGCGTCAAGGTGACCCTCGATAAGGTGCCGGGGGCGAATTGGTTCGCGCAGATGGCATCGAAGTCGATGCCCTTCGTGATTACTGAATTCTATGGCTGGCTGGTGCCGCCGGAGTATTTCTATTACTGGAACTTCTACGGCAAGAATAACGCTGTCTTCAACACGGCGAATTACGGCAATCCGAAACTCGATGCGCTGATCGAGGATGCGCGGTTCCAGAATGACCCGACCATCTACGAAGCCGATCTGGTCAAGATGAACGACATCGTCATGAGCGACCTGCCGCGCATTCCGCTGGCCCGTCTGTTCTTCGACGTCGCCATGCAGAAGAACGTGAAGGGTTACGAATACTGGTTCCACACGCATCTTGATTACCGGAAGATGTACAAGTCTTGAGCCATCCTCTGCGCGCGCCGAATGATGCATTCGGCGCTTTCGTGCCTGGGCCCCCGGTCTTCGCGACCGGGGCCGCCACCGGCCCGCTCGCCGGTCTTGGCTTCGCCGCCAAGGACCTTTTCGACGTCGCCGGTCTCGTCACCGGTTGCGGCAATCCGGACTGGGCGGCGAGCCATCCGCCCGCCCGCGCCCATGCTTTCGCCGTGCAGCGACTGCTGGATGCCGGTGCCACGCTCGTCGGCCGCACCATCACGGATGAGATTTCGCTGGGGCTATTGGGGCGCAACCAGTTCCACGGCACGCCGATCAACCCGCGCGCGCCCGACCGGTTGCCCGGCGGCTCCTCCAGCGGGTCAGCCGCCGCTGTCGCGGGTGGGCTGGCGGATCTGGCCCTCGGCACTGATTCCGGCGGCTCCGTCCGTGTGCCGTCCAGCTTTAGCGGTCTTTACGGCATGCGGCCGACCCATGGGCGCATTTCCGTCACCGGGCTGATGACGCAATCGCCCAGCTTCGACACGGTCGGGCTTTTCGCGCGCGACCCGGCATTGCTGGAAACCGCCTATGGGTTGGTGTTGGATGACAAGGCGATACCCGGCACCATCGAGCGCGTGATGATCGCGACGGATGCTTTCACCATCGCCGATGCGCCGGTGCGGGAGGCTTTGCAGCCGGCGTTGGCCAAGCTGCGGGCAATGCTGCCGGCCGAGGATATCACCTTATCCGAGGAGGGTCTGCCGCGCTGGGCTGAGCGTCAGCGCCGGTTGCAGCAGGCGGAATTTTCCGCGACTTTCCGCGACTGGATCGACGCTTACAATCCGCGTTTCTCCTTCGAAGTCGGGCGTGGGCTGGCGCTGGCGGCCTTGACGGCCGAGATGGACTTGGGCGCTGAGCGCGCATTCCGTACGAATGTCAGGACAGAGATCACGGATCGGCTGGCCGGTCGTGCGCTGATCTGTCTGCCGACGACGCCTATTCTGCCGCCCTTGCGGGGCATTCCGCTCTCCGCCATGGGTGAGGCTGGACGGCGCATTACGGAACTGACCGGCATTGCCGGGCTGACCGGCCTGCCGCAGATCAGCCTGCCGCTGGGCGAGGCGGGCGGCTTGCCTGTCGGCCTGTCGCTGATCGGTTGGCCGGGCGCGGATGAGGTGCTGCTGCGGATGGCGCGGGAATGGGCGGCTTAATCAGCCGCCTTTTCCGCATGGCCCATCAACTGGGTCAGGGCTTCGTCGGTTCCGGTGCCCTTGGGGATCGTCAGAATCCGCTCCGGCCTATGAGCGTTGAGAGCGGCCACCGCCTTCTTCGGGCAAAGCCCCAGGCATCGTGTTTCGACGATGCGCACCTGCCGACCTTGCCCTTGGGCCTTAAGCTCCGTCCTCAGCGCCTCACGCAAAGTCTGTTTGCGGTCGGGTCCGAAACCGGCCTTCATTTTGCCAGCGCATTTGCCGCAGAGCAGAATGACGCTCGTCCAAGGTGTCGGACGGGATTGGATGATTTTAGACAATTTTATTCAGGTCCTTGGGCGAAGCTGCGCCGTCCAAAAGCGCCGCGAGCAATGCGATGAGTTGCTCCGGCCGGAAGGGCTTGCTGCAAACGGGCCAGGACGGGCGTTCGGGCGGTACGGCCCCGGCGCCATACCCAGACAGAAGCAGGAAAGGGATGCCGCGCTGCGACAATGTCTCGGCAACCGGATAGACTTTGATACCCGCGACGTTCACGTCCAAGACCGCGATATCGAACGGAAGCGTCCGCACGGCCTCCAGCGCATCGGGAACCCGATCATAGGGACCGACGACCGTGCCGCCTGCGTCCGTCAGGGCATCCTCGATCAGCAGCGACACCAGCATCTCGTCCTCAACGACAAGCACGCGCCGCCCCTGTAAAGCGCATCCGTCGGACATTTATGACGCGCCTTGCTGAGGGGGCGGCTCAATCAACGGCATCGGTGCCCTTAGCTTCGCCGAGACGCCGGTCGGCAGGAATTCGATGGAAACCTCCGCCGACATGTCTTGCCGCAGGCCACGTTCGATCAAGGTCATGCCGAAACCCCGGCGCGTCGGCGGTATCACCGTCGGGCCGTTCTGCTCAATCCAGGTCAAGACCAGATAATCGCCTTGCTCACTCTCCTCGATGGCCCAGGCGATTCGCACCAGCCCTTCGGGCAAGGACAAGGCCCCATGCTTGACCGCATTGGTTGTCAGTTCATGAATTGCCATGCCGAGCGACAGCGCGGCGCGGGGTGCCAGCAGGATGTTTTCACCATCGAGCAGGATATTCGATCGATTGGGTGACAGGAAAGGCTGCAATTCCTCGCTGAGCAGAGCTTCGAGCGAGATTCTTTGCCAGCCTTCCTCGCTGAGGAGCGCATAGGCGGCAGACAGGGCATGCACGCGCCCCATATAGCTGCGCTCGAACTCCGCCAGCGTGTCAGAGCGCTTGATCGTCTGCGTCGCGATCGAGATGACGACGGTCAGCATATTCTTGACGCGGTGATTAAGCTCATCGACCAGCAGGCGCTGATGCTGTTCCGCCTGCACGACGCTTGTTACATCGACAAAAGTGACGATTGTGCCGTCGACCCGACTGTCCGGTGTCCGATAGGGCAAAATGCGCATGAGATAATGCGTGGCGTCGTCATCGCGCACGATACGCCGTTCCAGCGGCTCCAGGGTCTGCAGCACAAGGCGGCAATCCTCGCGCAGATTGGCATAGCGCAACCGGCTGACGATATCGGTCAAGGGACGACCCTGATCGCTCGGGATCAGGTTATAGAAACCCGCGATTGCAGGCGTGAAGCTGCGGATGACCAGATAGGGGTCAAGGAAGATCGTCGCGACCTGGGTGCTTTCGAACAGGTTCTTCAGGTCGCTGTTCTTGTGGTCGAGTTCATCGACCTTGCCGGCGAGCTGGTTATTGACCGTCTGCAACTCCTCATTGATGGACTGGATTTCCTCTTTCGAGGTTTCCAGCTCCTCATTGGTGGATTGCAATTCTTCATTGACGGAGTGCAGTTCCTCATTGGCGCTGCGAAGCTCCTCCAGCGCGGTGTCATGCTCTTCGGTGATGGATTGCAACTGCTCGCGCGTGTCGCGCAGCTCGGTTTCCAATTGGCGATCACTGCCGAGATCAGACAGGACCCAGCCGGAGGGGTCGGTATCGTCATGACGGGCCTGAGCGGTTTCGATGAAGACGACGAGGAAGAATGGTTCCAGACCTTGTTCACGTCTCGGTTCCACGACCAGGCTGATAATATGGGTTCGGCCGTCGGCTGCTTCGACGACGATGCCGGATCTTTCGACGCTGCGGCCGATTTCGATCGCTTGTCTCAACAAGGCTCGCAAGGGGGCACGCAAGCCCGGACGGGCCATGACCAGAATATTCTGGCTGGGTACGCCGGACGGAAAATCCAGATATCGCGTCAGGTTGGGCGAGAAGTGAAGGGCCTCGGCGTCGGCCGTGACAATGACGAAGGGGGGGGCGAAGCGCTCCATCACACGCGTGCTGGCCCAGGTGCCGAGGCGCGAGAGAATGGACCGGGAGGAGACATGGCTTGCCTTGCCACCATCCTTCTGCGGCGGAAAGATCCGCAGGCTGTCGCGGCCGGTCATGCGCAAGGCGGGGCTGGGAACGTCACGTTTCTGGAACACGCGATGCGCGCGGTCCAAGGTCGTGAACAAATTCTCATGCCGATTGACGGTCTCGGAACTGCCGAGCAGAAGGATGCCGTTGGGAACGAGAGAGTAGTGAAAGGCGGGGATGACGACGCCTTGTAGTTCCAGATCCAGATAGATCAGCAGATTGCGGCAGGAGAGTAGATTGATCCGCGAGAAGGGCGGGTCCCGCGTCAGGCTATGGGCCGAGAAGGTGCAAAGCTCGCGGACGGATTTGGCGATCGTGTAGCTGCCGTCGATGCCGTGAACGAAATAACGCGACAGTCTTTCCGGCGACATGCCGAGGAGCAAGCTATCCGGGTAGCGACCCATGCGCGCCGTCGCGATGGCGGGTTCATCGATGTCGGTCGCGAAAACCAGAACCTTGGGAGCGTTATCTGGGATCCTGTCCAGATGTTCGCGCATCAGGATAGCGAGGGAATAGGCTTCCTCACCGGTGGCGCAGCCCGGAATCCAGATCCGGATTGTGTCATTCGCGCCCTTGCCCTCGAACAGAAGCGGAATGACGGTCGTCTTCAGGAAGTCGAAGGTTGCTTCATCACGAAAGAAGCTTGTCACGCCAATCAGCAGATCGCGGAACAGCATGACGACCTCCTGGCGGTCGGTCTTCAAACGCTCCATAAAATCTTGGATCGAGGTGAGACCCAATACCTGCATCCGCCGCTGCACGCGCCGCAGGAAGGTCTTATCCTTATAGCCGCTGAAATCATGGCCGATGCTGCGCTGCAAGATCGCGCAAATTTCGAGCCTCGCCGCATCCACCTGGTCGGGCGGCAAAGCCGCGATGCTATCGGGTTTTCGTCTTGCAAGCTGGACCGCCATGATGCGGCCCGGCATCGCCTCCACCGGCGCGATCACGTCGACCGCGCCGGTCGCGATTGCAGCGAGGGGCATGCCGTCATGCTGGGGGCCGGTGCCATCGGTGCCCTGAACGAGCGTCAGGCCGCCTTGTTCCTTGATCGCCTTCAGGCCGAGCGCGCCGTCGCTGCCGGTTCCGGACAAAATGACGCCGACCGCATCCTCCTTCAGCCCTTCCGCGAGCGAGCCGAGCAGCAGGCTGATCGGGCTGAACTCACGCAGTTCCTCGGTCTCAGGGCGGTGAAGCTGCAGGCGGCCGCCGCGATAGATCACGACAACCCCCGGCGGGGGAACATAGACGCAATTCGGTTCCAGGCGGCATTCGTCCTTGGCCTCGATCACCGGCATGGCGGTCCATCGCCCGATAATGTCCGGCAGGATGCTTTTTCGGTCCGACGGCAGATGCAGCATGACGACCAGGGCGAAGCCGCTATCCGGGGGCATATGTTCGAAAAAGCCCTGGAAGGCCTGGATGCCGCCGGCGGAGGCGCCAATGACGATAACCGGCGTCGGCTTTGAGGGGTCTTTCGTCATCTTTGACGCGTCCACCGACGGCTGGAAGTCCCTCTCGCAGGCCCGTGATCCGCGCGCGGGCTAAGTCTGGACGCACAGTCGGGCTGAGCGACCTGGGTCAGGCAGGCGAGGCCGATGATCGGCTCGGGGGCGCTTGGCAAGTTGGGCGGTACTTTCGGTAGCATCCACCAGCTTTGTACCGGCGGCTGCCACCTGTCAAAATCTCTGGCCCAGCGACCGCAATACTGCCCGCCGCGCCAGGTGAGCCCTAACCTATGATATAGATCAATAAGTTGCGCGGCCACCGCACGATGCATGACCGCATGATCGGGGAAATTCAGGACATCAGTTGCGCGCGGATGCGGTCCGATCCCGTAATTGTTTTTATCAAGATATCGATAATGGTTTTGTTTGCCTTAATAGCAATGCGGCCTGGCCGGCCGGGACTTCCGCCATCCCGACCGACGCGATGATTGCGCGCCGGTCCTTGGCCGGTGTCGCTTAACCGAATGTGAACGAAAAAGCCTGGGCACCCGGTTCCAGGAACTGGATCTGGAAGCTGCGGTCGCGGATCGCGCCATCCTGCCGGATGAGCTGATAGAGGCGCTGGTCGGTGATCGTGCCATTGCCCTGGGCATCGATATCGGCCCCGTGATCGCCGAGCGGCGGCTGCCCGTCGATCAGCACCCTAAAGCGCAAGGGCTTGCCGTCGCTGGCCGGCCCCAGCACCAGATGCAGGTCGCGGGCGTGGAAGCGGAAGGTGATGCTGCCCGAAGCCTGATTGAGCGTGGCGCTGTCACCCTGCACGGTCCAATCCCCGGTCAGGCCCCATTGATTGAGGGCAAGCTGATCGGGCGTCGTATAGACATGGCTTTGGCCACCGACCGCGCCGCCGGGCGAGACGAAATTGGCCGCGCGCGTGAAGCCGATATAGGTCTCAGGCGATTGCATATCGGTCTCGTCAGCTGCCGCCTCAGCGCCATGACCGTCGACCGAGACGATGCCCTGCGGCAAATTCTGGTTGCCGGCCTCGGTCAGCAATTGCTGGATGACACGCTCGGAATGGGCGTCGTCCCCCTCCCCGAAATGGTGGTAGCGGATGCGCCCCTGGGCATCGATGAAATACTGCGCCGGCCAGTATTCGTTATTGAAGGCGCGCCAGATCGCGTAGTTGTTGTCGATGGCGACGGGGTAATTGACCTTGAGGTCTTTGATCGCTTGCTGGACATTGCCGATATCGCGCTCGAAGGCGAATTCGGGCGAATGCACGCCGATAACGACCAGTCCATGGTCTTTGTATTTCGCGGCCCAGGCTTCGACATAGGGCAAAGTGCGCAGGCAGTTGATGCAGGAATAGGTCCAGAAGTCGATCAGCACGACCTTGCCGCGCAGCCCTTCCGCCGTCAGCGGCGGGGAGTTCAGCCATTGCACGGCACCCGTCAGCGGCGGCAGGTTGCCTTCCACCGGCAGCGCATCGGCGGCGGGTTTGGCCGCCATCATCATCATGGCACCTGCGGCCGCATTATTCGCCTGCATGGTCATGGTCGGCGCTGGCGCGGCCGGTGTCGTCGGCGGCTGGCCCGCAGCCTTGACCTCGGCCTTGTTGAGCAAAGCTTGTTCGATATTCGTGGTGCTGGCGGAGGCGACCTGCGTCAGCAGCCCGCGGTCCAAGCCGAGGCTGATGACGACCACACCGGCCAGAACCGCAACGCCCAGACCACGGCGGACCCATTCGCCGGCGCCGAGCGAGCGCTTCATCACTGTAAAGACCCGGCCGCCGATGAGAAGGGCGACAGCCAGGGATGTCGCGGCCCCGGCGGCATAAGCGAGAAGGAGGAGGGAGGTCCCGATATTGGCGCCCTGCAGCGCGGCGCCGGTCAGAACGAGGCCGAGGATGGGCCCGGCGCAGGGCGCCCAAAGCAGCCCGGTCGCGATGCCGAGCAGGAAGGAGGCCGCGAAGGGCGACTTGGCCTCTCCACTATCGGCGGATTGCGAGAGCCTTGACCCGAGGGCGACCAGCGGTCGCGTCAGCCGGTCGGCCAGATGCGGGAACAGTAGCGTGACACCGAATAGCGCGAGGAGGATGATGGCAGCGACGCGGCCGTAATGATTGGCATCCACCGCCCAGCCGCCACCGACGGCCGCCAAGGTCGCGACGGCCGCAAAGGTGATCGCCATGCCGAGCAGCAGCGGCAATCCGCTGGTGACGAAGGGCCGGTCAGCGCGGGCGAAGACGAAAGGCAAGACGGGCAGAATGCAGGGGCTGAGAATGGTCAGCACGCCGCCGAGATAGGAAACCAGAAACAGGATCATGCCACTTGCCTCGCAGCCGGATGTCCCGGGCAAGCCAGCCTTGGCGGCAAGCCCGGTCGGTGATGACCTCACCCAATTCTGGTTACGCCCGAGAGCGTTATGGCGTTACGGGAATAGCGAACATAACGCCGATTTAATAAGGCCCTGGATCAGATGGCGCTGACGTCGATCACGGCCTGCGCGAAGGCTTGTGGTGCTTCTTGCGGCAGATTATGGCCGATACCGCCTTTGATCAGCCGATGCTCATACTTGCCCACGAAGCGGCCGGCGTAGCTGGCAGGATCCGGATGCGGGGCGCCGTTCGCATCCCCTTCCAGGGTGATCGTCGGCACGCGGATGACCGGCGCCTGCGCCAGGCGCTTTTCGAGGGCGTCATAGCGATGCTCCCCCTGCGCGAGGCCCAGCCGCCAGCGATAGTTATGAATGGTGATGCTGACCTGATCCGGATTGTCCAGCGCCTGGGCACTGCGATCGAAAGTTGCGTCGTCGAAATGCCATTGCGGGGAGGCGGTCTGCCAGATGAGTTTCGCGAAATCCTTGCGGTAGGCCTCGTAGCCCGCGCGGCCACGGCTGGTCGCGAAATAGAACTGATACCACCAGTCATGCTCGGCTTTGGGCGGCAGCGGCAATTGTCCGGCCTCTTGATTGCCGATCAGATAGCCGCTGACGGAGACGAGCGCTTTGCAGCGTTCTGGCCAAAGGGCAGCGAGGATATCGGCCGTGCGCGCGCCCCAGTCGAACCCGGCGATACTGGCCTGACGGATGCCGAGCTTATCCATCAGCGCGATGACATCGACGGCGAAGGCCGATTGCTGGCCGTTGCGCACCGTCTCCCGCGAGAGGAAGCGCGTCGTGCCATAGCCGCGCAGGTAAGGCACGATCACCCGAAATCCTGCGGTGGCGAGAAGCGGGGCGACGTCGACAAAGCTATGAATATCATAGGGCCAGCCGTGCAGCAGGATGACCACCGGCGCATTGGGCGCACCAAGTTCCGCGTAGCCGACGCTGAGCAGCCCAGCATCGATCTGCTTCAGCGGGTTGGGGAAGCTGGTGGCGCCGGGCAAGGTGGCAGGCTGCGCAATCGCGCGGCCGGTGAGGCCGAGCTGGGTGGCAAGCCCCGCGACGGCGGCCGCACCCAGCAGGCGGCGGCGGTTGAGGATATCGGTCATGGGAAGCTCCTGTCTCTCGGTTGCGATGACGGGAGATTGCGCCAACCGGCCGCGATCCGCTTTGAGACAGCGTGCAGGCAACCTTCAGATTGCCATGATTTTTGAGGGAGGATCGGGCCGTGCTAGGGAGGTTGCCTGCAACCTGGCGCCCTCATGATCTACCAATTCGGGACAATCACCCTCGACAGCGCCCGGCGTGAGCTGCGCCAGGCCGGCGCGCTTGTCGCGGTCGAGCCCCAGGTTTTCGATGTGCTGACCTTCCTGATCGCGGCGCGAGACCGCGTCGTCAGCCGCGACGATCTGCTGGCCGCCGTCTGGCAAGGGCGCATCGTGTCGGAGGCGACGCTCAGCAGCCGGTTGAACGCCGCACGCTCGGCGATCGGCGATACCGGCGCCGAGCAGCAATGGATCCGCACGCTGCCACGCAAGGGTATCCGCTTCGTGGGCGACGTGCGGGAGATGGCGGCAGAGCCCGCGCCCGATCCGCCATTGGCTGAGGCGGTGGGCTGGACCGCGCCGCGCCTGCCCTCCGTCGCTGTGCTGCCCTTCGCCAATATGAGCGGTGACGCAGAGCAGGATTATTTCGCGGACGGCATCACCGAGGAGATCATCACGGCGCTGTCCCGCAGCAGCGGCTTGTTCGTCATCGCCCGCAACTCCTCCTTCACCTACAAAGGCAAGGCCGTCGATCTGCGGCAGGTCGGGCGGGACCTGGGCGTAGGCTATCTGCTGGAGGGCAGCGTCCGTCTGAGCCGCGACCGTTTGCGGATCACCGGTCAGCTGGTCGATGCCGTATCGGGCGCCGCCCTGTGGTCAGACCGCTTCGATGGCGATTTGCAGGACGTTTTCGCCTTGCAGGAGCGGGTGTCCGAGAGTGTCGCAGCGGCGATAGAGCCGACCTTGCAATCCGCCGAAATCGGCCGGCTGCAGCGCGCGCCGCCGCGCCAGTGGGACGCCTATGACCTGCTGCTGCGCGCCTATGCGCTGCTCGGGGATTTCACGGCCGAGAGCATGACGGCGGCCTTGGCCTGTCTCGACCAGGCGATGGCGATCGATCCAAGCTACCCTGCGGCCATGGCGGCCGCGTCCTATGCGCGGGCGCAATGCCATTTTCAGGGCTGGTTGCGGCAGGATGAGGTTGCACGCGCGGAGGCCGTTAGCCTCGCCTGGCGTGCCGTGGAACTGGCGCCGAATGACGCGCAAGTGCTGTGGATGGCGGCCTTCGCGGTATGGAACATGGCGCAGACAGGGAAGGAGCGAGCGCGGGCGCTGTTTCGTCGGTCCCTGCTCATCAATCCCAATTCCGCCATGGCTTTGACGCTGGCCGGCTGGATCGAGACCATGTGCGGCAATGGGGAGGAAGGCCGCGCGATGGTCATCCGGGCACAGCGGCTCAATCCGCGCGATCCGCGCGGCTGGCTGATGGCGGGTGTCATGGCGATCGCGGCGGTGATCGCGGCGGATTATCCCGAGGCGCTGATATGGGCCGAGCGTGCGCTGGCGCAGAACAGACGGTTTGCCGTGGCGCTACGCGTGGTCGCGGTGTCTCTCGTGAAGCTCGGCGAGGTCGAGCGGGCGAAGCTGGTCGTGCAGGAACTGCTCGCGATCGAACCCGATCTGACGGTCTCGGCTTTCTTCGACCGGATTCCAGTGCCGCTCGACAGCATGGCGAAGACCTATGCGGAGGCCCTGCATATTGCGGGATTGCCCGCTTGATTTGGCAAGAATGGCGAGGGGCAGACATGGCCGAGAGCGATGACCATATGAATAAATTGAGTGAGACGGCGGGTGAGGTACCGCCCTTGGCTTTCTCCGCGCTGCTGCTGGCAAGTTTTCACCGCCTGCTGGGTCGTTCGCTGGTGTCAGAGGATCTCAGCGTGATCGCGGCGGCGCATTGGCTATACGCGGATGCGCCCTTCTGCGTGCTGGCGCATAATACCGCACCGGATCCTTGCTTCATCTACGCCAACAAAGCGGCTCAAGCTTGTTTCGAGTATGGATGGGACAAATTCACGACCCTGCCGTCGCGGCTTTCGGCCGAGGCACCGGATCGGGCTGAACGGCAGTCGCTGCTGGACCGCGTGACGCGTGACGGTTTCGCCACCGGCTATGCCGGCACGCGCATCAGCGGTTCCGGTCGGCGCTTCCGCATCGAGGAGGGCATCGTCTGGCAGATCAAGGATGACGAGGGCCATCTGCGCGGACAGGGGGCCATGTTCCCGCATTGGCAGGACTTGCCCCCGGACAAGGCAGAATAGGATAGTAATCATGCGCCCGGCGGCAGGTTGAACGGTGTGATGACCTGCACGGGAGAGAGGGTGCCGCCCGGCACTTCCTTCAAGGCGCCATGCGCCTGCATGATGTGGCGGCAGGCTTTACGCATATCCTGGTTCAGATCGTGATGGAGAACGGCGCTGATCTGCCTTTCCCGCAGCAGCGTCGCATTCTCGACATCCAGATCATGAGCCACGAAGGCGACGCAACTGCGCTGGGCCTCCGCGAAGGCTTCCAGCACCGCGCGATTGCCGCCGCCGATGGAATAGGCGCCCGCAATCCGGCTGTCGGCGAGCAAGGCGTGGCGGGCGAGGGCGACCGTTTCCTGATCCCTGCCGAAGCCTTCGCTGATTTCGACAATGCCGATATCAGGGTGAAAGCGGCGGAGCGCGTGGCGGAAACCGGCCTCGCGCTCCTCCTCACCGCGAAACCGGTTGCTGCTGAGCGTCACCAGCACCTGCCCGGCGCTGGGCTTGAGCCAGGCGCCGATGAGATAGGCGGCGGTTTCCCCCGCCGCGCGGTTGTCGATGCCGACATAGGCATGACGACGGGAATGCGGCAGGTCCGTCACCATGGTGACGACGGGGATGCCCGCGTCGGTCAGGCGATCTATCGCGGCTGCAACCTCAGGCACATCCGCGGCCTTGAGGATGACGCCATGGCTGCCGCGACGACGGATGCTGTCCAGCGCTTGTACCAGCGCCTCCGTCGGGATCATTTCCCACAAATGAAAGCGCGCGCGGAAAACCGCCGGCTGCAGTGTCGGCAATTCCACCTCCAGCGCCGCGCGCACCTTGGCCGAAAAGCGCGCCGGGGTTTCCATCACCAGGTCGATGGTGAATTTGCGGCCCGACAGCGCGCGCTGACGGCTTTGATTCTCCAGATCCCGAATAGCTTCCTCGACCCGCAGGCGCGTCAACGCGCGCACGCCGGGGCGGTCATTCAGCACGCGATCGACCGTCGCGACGCTGAGGCCGGACTGGCCGGCGATTTCCTTGACGAGAAAGGTGCGGGACATGCGGGCATTCTGCCGCAAGGGCGCATGAAACGCCAAGCAGATTTGATGGATTTCTGATGGATTCCTGAGCGCCTTGATACGGCAGATATGCTTATGGTCCAGCCCAGACTTCACCTGGGAGAAACGCCATGAAGAGCGACAACCTGACCAAGCTGCGCGCCGACCGCATCTACCTGTCCCCCGAACGCGTCTGGCTGGAGGAATTCGCCAGAATCTCGGAGACCGAGACGCGGCTGGAGGATTATCCGCTCGCGGCCGAGGTCGCATCGCGCGTCCTGATCTATGATTGCGATCAGGTCCGCCGGACGGCCGCGACGGATGAGGGCCGCCGCGCGGTTCTGGCCGAATGGGCGGAAGCCCTGCTGAGCGGACCCGGCATCATCGTGCTGCGCCGCGCCTTTGCCGATACCGCGCCGATCGATGCGGCGAGCGATGTGTTCCGCGCCATCATCGCCGAACAGCACGAGAATAACACCGGCGGCGGTGACCATTTCGCGAAGCCCGGCGCCAATGACCGCATCTGGAATGCGCTCGAAAAACTCTGCCTGCGCGCACCGGATGTCTTCGCCGGCTATTACGGCAATGAGATTCTGGCGATGGTGAGCGAGGCTTGGCTTGGCCCCGCTTATCAATTCACGTCACAGGTGAATGTGGTCAATCCGGGCGGGGAGGCGCAATCCGCGCATCGGGACTATCACCTTGGCTTCATGACGCCCGCGCAGATGGCGCAATACCCGGCCCATGTGCATCGGCTGTCGCCGGCGCTGACGCTGCAAGGTGCGGTCGCGCATTGCGATATGCCGGTGGAAACTGGGCCGACGCTGTATCTGCCTTATTCGCAGTCCTATGAGCCCGGCTATCTCGCCATCACCACGCCGGAATTCCGGGCCTATTTCGAGCAGCATCACGTGCAGCTGCCGCTGGAAAAGGGCGACGCCGCCTTTTTTAACCCGGCCTTGTTCCACGCCGCCGGCACCAACCGCTCGAAGGATATTCGGCGGATGGCGAATCTGCTGCAGGTATCGTCGGCTTTCGGCCGTGCGATGGAGAGTATGGATCGCACGCGGATGAGCACAGTGCTGTACCCGGTGCTGCAGGATATGCGTGGGAGCGGTCAAATCACCGAAGCGCAGGCGCTGGATGCGATCGCAGCCTGCGCGGAAGGCTATCCTTTCCCGACCAATCTCGATCGCGATCCGCCGGTCGGTGGCCTCGCGCCCAAGAGCCAGCATACGTTGATGCGCGAGGCGTTTTTGGCCGGTGAGCCGGATGGGGCATTTTCTGCGGGTCTGAAGGCGCAGGCGGAAAAGCGGCTGACATGATGCTGGGCTAACGGCGGAGGTTAGATCCCCGGGACAAGCCCGGGGACGACGCATCAATCAGAGTATCGTCCGCGCATATGTTGCGCGGATCTACCTGCGGCGGTGGAGACATCAGCCGCCGTTGGCTTCCGCCGCTTTCTTCTTGTCATGCTTGTTCATCTCATGGCCCACAACGCAGCCGGCGGCGGCACCCATGACCGCATGATGATGCGCGACATGGCCCGCGACGGCACCGACCGCCGCACCGGAGACACAGCCGGCAGCCTGCGCCGAGGTTGCGATCACGAGAGTGGCAGCCGTCGTGCCAAGGAGAGCGAGAATATTTTTCATCACGTCTAGCTGGTGAGCCGTGGCGCCGAGACAATAGCGGCAGCGCGCCGTGCGACATCACCGCTGCGTGCGGGTTAAGGAAAGGATGGCTCCTGCAGCGACAATTGCGCGGCCGCAGCGCGCAACCTGGCCAGAAAGATCGCATGTTGATCGGGCGCCGTATCGACGGGCGCGACAAGGCAAAGCGTCATCCGGCAAAGGCCATCTGTGTCGCGGATAGGGGCAGCGAAACAGCGCGTGAAGTGATCCGCGAGGCCAGTGGTTTCGCACCATCCCTGCGCCGTGCAAGTCATGACATCGGCGATGAAATCCTCCCGGTTCAGAAGGCGGCCGTCCGGAAGCCGAAAATCCTCGTCCGGCACGAAAGCGCGGATCGCTTCCGCTGTCATATGGCCGAGGAGAAGCCGGCCCGAGGCTGTCCAGGGGATTGGTACCTCAACACCCACGTCACTCGTGATCCGATGGAGCGCCGCGCCGCTGCGACTGTCGAGCACGACATATTTGCTTCCGCGCAATGCGCAGACCTGCGCCGTGACCTGTGTCTCTGCGGCGAGCGCCGTCATGGCAGCGACCGCGCGCCGGTAGACCGTATTGACGTCGGCGAAGGCCGCCCCGAACAATTGCATGCTGCGGCCGAAATAGACGCGACCGTCATTGCCGACATAGTCGAGCAGTTCGGCGGTGACGAGCCGGTTGACGATTTCATAGGTGGTGGAGCGCGGCGCCCCGATGAGCCGCGCCAGATCTCCCGGCTTGGCGGGTGCGCGCAGCCGCAGCAGCCCTTCCAGCAGGTCGATCACACGGTCGATGCCCTTCTGGCGGTCCGGTGTGGCCGCTTTCAGATCAGATGACAAATTGGTGGCGACCTTTACGGAAAGCGCTTGCACGAGAGCAGAGGCATGAACTAGCGTGAGTTTGTCCGAAATACGGAACGTTTGTCCAGTATATCAGACAAAAAATTTGACGGAAAACATAGTCAAGGTAAGCCGGGATGACCGGCTCCCAGCGTCGAAACAGGAGTTGGATCATGCGTAGGAATTGGCAAAGCCTTGTCGCGAAAATGGTCTTCTCCGGCTGTGTGACAGCCATGATGGCGGCGCCCGTGGCGGCCCAGGCTCAGTCCCATTGCGTCACCGGCACGCGGAAACCGCCGTTTTCCATCGGCTGGGCCAATATCTATTCCGTGCCGACCTGGATGAAGCAGACGACCGACACCATCAACAGCGAAGCGGCCGAGTTGAAGAAGCAAGGCCTCGTCAGCAAGCTGATGATCACCGATGCGCAGGGCAGCGCCAATACGCAGATCCAGCAGATCCAGTCGATGATCGACGCGAATATGGACGCGATCCTGGTCGATGCCGGATCGGCGACGGCGCTGGACCGTGTCATTTCCGCCGCCTGCGCCAAGGGCATTGCGGTGATCAGCTTCGACAGCCTGGTCGACAGCGATGATCTGACGGCCAAGATCATCATCGATTCCAAGGAATGGGGCCGTGACGCCGCAACTTGGATGGCCAAGACCTTGGACGGCAAGGGCAATATTCTTGTCCTGAACGGTCCGGCCGGCGTTTCGGTGAGCGAGGATCGTCGCGCGGGCGCGATGGAGGTGCTGAAGCAATATCCGGGCATCAAAATCCTGGCGGAGACGAATACCCCCTATAATTCCGCGCCGGCGCAGGAAGCGGTGACCAATCTTCTGTTCAGCCAGCCGAAGATCGACGGCGTGCTGTCGCTGGGCGGCGCGCTATCCGCCGGCGCCTTGCTGGCCTTCGAGCGTCAGGGTCGCGCGCCGGTGCCGATGACCGGTGAAAACTATCGTCAGTTCCTGGAGCTTTGGAAAAAGACCGGCATCAAGGGTTGGGCCGCGATGCAGCCGAACTGGCTGGGCGCGATGGCGGCTTATGTCGCGGTGCAGGCGCTGGACGGCAAGCCGGTTCCGGTTCATGTCAATGTGCCGCTGCCGGTGATTACGGATGCGACGCTGCCCAGCTACCTTGCCCGCGCGAAAGACTTCCCGACCGACGGCTATATCTATTCGCCCTATAGCCAGGCGCTGTTCGCAAGCTATCTTGCGCAGAAATAGTCCCGCGCGCTTATGACCAGCGTGAGCCTTGCAGCGCGGGATGTGTCGAAAGCCTTTTTCGGCAATCCCGTGCTGCGCGGTGTTTCGATCGAATTACGTCCCGGCCGCGTCCATGCCCTGATGGGCGAGAATGGCGCCGGAAAATCGACGTTGATCAATATCCTGTCCGGCAGTCTCTCGCCCGATAGCGGCAGCCTGGACGTCGGCGGTCGGACTGCTTCGTCACTGTCGCCGGCAGAAGCGCGACAGGCCGGGATCGCCGTCGTGCATCAGGAACTCAGCCTCGTCGCGCATCTGTCGATCGCCGAGAATATCGGCCTCGGCGCCTATGCAAGTCGAGGCGGGCGCATCGATTATAGCGCCCTGGCCGTGCGGGCGGCTGAACTCTGCGCGCTGGTCGGGTTGAGCGGTGATCTGTCGCGCCCGATACGCGACCTGCCGCTGGGCGAGCGGCAATTGGTCGAGATCGCCAAGGCGCTCTATCGCAATCCGAAAGTCCTGATCCTGGATGAGCCGACATCCTCGCTCTCCGCGCGGGAGACGGAGCGTCTGATGGCGCTGCTGCGGCGCCTGAAGGCGAACGGCGTTGCACTGCTTTATATCTCCCATCGCCTGGGCGAGGTCATGGATCTTTGCGATCACGTCACGGTGCTGAAGGATGGCGTCTGTACCGCCGATCAGCCGATGGCGGGCATGACGCCCGATGAATTTGTGCGATTGATGGTCGGCCGCGATGCCGGCGATCTGTTTCCGGCGTTCGAGAGTGCGGCCAGGGCCGAGACGGTGATCGACGTTGCCGGTCTCTCAGCCGGGATGGTGCAGGATGCGGCGCTGACGCTGCGCCGCGGGGAAATCCTCGGGCTCGGCGGTCTGGTCGGTCAGGGGCAGGAGGATCTGCTGCTCGCGCTATACGGGGCGATGCCCGCGCGGGCCAGGACAGCCACCATGCTGGGCGCTGCCGGTCTTGTGCATTCCGTGACCGCCGCCAATCGCCGCGGCATTGCCTATGTCCCCGCCGACCGCAAGCGCGAAGGGCTGCTGCTGACGCATTCCATCCGCTTCAATATGCTGCTGCCGGATTTCGGTCGTGCCGTCAGCCTTGCCCTGCGCCGGACGAGCACAGAGCGTAAGTTGACGGATGGATTGGCGCGCCTGCTGACGGTGAAGGGGGATCTGTCCCGTCCTGTGCAGGCGCTGTCGGGTGGCAATCAGCAAAAGGTCGCCTTGGCGAAATGGATGCCGCAGAACCCGAAGATTCTGCTGTTGAATGACCCGACCCGTGGCGTGGATGTGCAGACGAAGCGGGAAATCTATCTCATGCTGCGGCGCTTCGCCCAGGAAGGCCAGGCTATCATTCTGCTCAGCTCCGATACGCCGGAACTGGTGCATCTCTGCGACCGCGTGCTGGTGATGCGCGAAGGCAATCTTGTGGCCGAGCTGCCCCATGGGCAGGTGACGGAGGAGAGTATCGTCGCGGCCGCGATGGGCGTTTCGCCCGCGCGGGAGGCCGCATGATGCCGAGCCTGTATTGGCAAATTCAGTGGCGGCGGAACCGCAGGCTGACACCGCTTTACGGCGTCGTGCTGCTGCTGCTTGTGGTCTACGGCTGGCTGTTTCCGGGCCTGTTCAGCCGCGCGGGCCTGGCGCATTTTACCCAGAGCTGGTTTCCGCTGGCCCTGGTCGCCATGGCGCAGGCGATCCTGATGCTGACGGGCGGCATCAGTCTTGCCGTGGGATCGCTGGTCAGCCTCGGCGCCGTTGTCGCGGCAACGACCATGGGCGCGACCGGCAGCCTTGTTTCCATGCTTCTTGTGCTGGCAGCCGGCCTGGCGACGGGTGCGGCCTCCGGCGCCATCGTGGCCTTGCTACGCCTGCCCGCCATCATCGTGACGCTGGCCGGGTCCTTCATCATCGGCGGTCTGGCCTTGATCATTCTGCCACGCCCCGGCGGCATGATCCTGCCTTGGCTGTCGGCTGTGCTTGCCGGCAATAACCCGACCGTGCTGCTGGGTCTTTTGATCCTTCTTGTCCTCGGCTGGAAATTCTACCTCGCGACCCCTGGCGGGATCGCGCTTTACGCGGCGGGCGAGAATCCGGTCGCGGCCTATCGGTCCGGCATCGCGGTGGAGGCGACGGTGATCGCGGCCTTCGCCATCAGCGGCATGCTGTGCACGCTCGCCGGGCTTTTCGTCGCCGCACAGACGGGGTCCGGCGATCCCGTGATCGGCACCACCTTCACGCTTAATTCCATCGCGGCCGTGGTGCTGGGCGGTGTCGGCTTTCTGGGCGGCGAAGGCACGATGCGCGGCGCCCTGGCGGGCAGCCTGCTGCTGACCGTCATGATCAATGTCATGTTCTTCCTCGGCATGCCGCCTGTCGCGCAATATATCGCGCAAGGCATCATCATCGTCGTGGCGGTCGCCTTGCCGCATCTGCTGGGGCGGAGGCTGGCACCGTGAAGGCGCTGCTGCGCAGCCGGCCGCTGCTGACGACCCTTGTGGTGCTGGTCGTGTGGATCGTCGCGGGCTTTGCCAGCCCCGGCTTCGGCAGCTGGCCGCATCTGCGCTATATGCTGGAACTTGCCTCCGTCATCGGTCTGGTCGGTGCCGGGCAGACGGTGGTGGTGATCGCGGGCGGGATCGATCTCTCCGTCGCCGCGATCGTGACGCTGTCGACGATCGCGCTGCCACTTCTGTCCTGGAGTTTTGACACGACCGGCGCCATCGCCGTGCTCGGCGTGCTGGCGCTGTCGACCTTGGTCGGGCTGGTGAACGGTATCGGCATCGCCTGGTTGCGCGTTCACCCCATGATCATGACGCTGGCCATGGCGACCTTCCTGCAAGGGCTGCTGATCCTGATGGCCGGCGGCAGTGCGGTGACCTTGGACAACCCGATCGTCGCCTGGCTGGGCTCGGCGAGGCCCTTCGGCTTCTCGGCCTGCATCATGCTGTGGATCGTGATGTCTGGCCTCGTGCTGGTGCTGCTGCACGCGACGCCGCTTGGCGCGCGCTTCTTCGCGCTCGGCGCCAATCCCCTGGCCGCGCGGCTGTCCGGCGTCAATATCCGCGCCACGACGCTGTGCGCCTATGGCATCAGCGGGTTGATGTGCGGGTTGGCGGGACTGCTGGCGCTTGGCATGAACGGGCAGGGCTATGTCGGCATCGGCGATCCTTATCTGCTCGCCTCCATCGCCGCCGTGGTGCTGGGCGGCACCTCCATCCTTGGCGGTCGCGGCACCTATGGCGGCACGCTGCCGGGGGCGGTGCTGCTGGTGACGATTACCGCGCTGATCACGGTCGTGAATGCCTCCCCCGGCCTGCGCGATGTGCTGTTCGGCACGCTGGTACTGGGACTGCTGCTACTATCGGGCCGCGAAGCCAAGCGGCGCTGAGGATTGTGCGGAGATGGTGATGACGCAGCCCTTAACGTCGATCTGGACCTATCCTTGGGATGTGCAGGACCTGGGGCTGGATAGCGTCACCACGGAGCTGCGGGAGCGGGCGGGGCTGAACCGTATCAGCCTGGCCAGTGCCTATCACGCCGGGCGCTTTTTGCAGCCGCGCAGCCCGCGTCGGGCGAGTTTTTCGCCCGAGGACGGCACCATCTATTTCCGCCCGGACGCCGCGCGCTGGGCAAAATCCCGGCTACAGCCGCAGGTCGCGTCGCTGGTCGCTGAAGGCGACGTGCTGCGCGATCTGGTGGCGGCAAAGGACAGGACAGGTTTGAGCGTCGCGGCCTGGACGGTCTGCCTGCATAATAGCCGGCTCGGCACCGCCTATCCCGATGTGGCGACCGAGAGCGTCTTCGGGGAGCGCTATCCCTATGCGCTCTGCCCCTCGCACCCCGACGCGCGCAATTACGTCTGCACGCTGGTGGAGGATCTGACCCATGGCTGCCGGGTCGATGCGGTGGAGTTGGAGACGATCGGCTTCATGGGCTATGCGCATGGGCTGCATCACGAGAAGGACGGGGTCGGGCTGACGGCAGAGGATGATCTGCTGCTGTCGCTTTGTTTCTGTTCCCATTGCCGCGCTGGCGCGGCCAAGGCGGGTGTCGATGTCGAAGGTGCTGCTGCCACTGCGCGCGACTGGCTGACCGAGAGTTTCGGCCGTGCGGTGCCGGCGCCGCGCTTGCCTGCATTGATGACCGAGGGTCTGGCAGCCTTCGCGCCCTGGCCCGCGCTGCACGCCTATCTTCTGTGGCGAAAGGCGCCGGTGATGAGCCTGATCGCCGAGATTCGCGCCCGCGCGCATCCGGATAGCGCTGTCTATGTCATTGACTTGGCGGCCGGCTGGCTGGGCGGGGTCGACCAGGCCGGGCTGCGGGATGTCTGCGACGGTCTGATCCTCTGCGCCTATGATATCGGCCCGGCCGAAATCGCCCGCCAGACCGCGGCAGCGCGGCGCGCGCTGGGGTCAGACCGCTATCTCGGCACCGGTCTGCGGGTTTTCTACCCGGAAGTGGCCGGGCCCGAGGTGCTTGCGGCGCGTGTCGCGGCGGCCGCCGAAGCTGGGGCGCAGGGGGTGAATTTCTACAATTATGGGCTGATCCCGGCGCCCAGGCTGGACTGGATCAAGACGGCCGGAGCGGCGTTGCGGGCGCCTTAGCCACGGAGGCTTTTCCTGCTAGGAATGGGCATCGGACGAATGAGCGAGGCAAGGTCATGGCGAAAATCCACTATAAGATCGTGCAGCATGATGGCGGCTGGGCCTACAAGCTTGGCGACGGCTTCTCGGAGCCTTTTCGGACGAAGGACGCGGCGATCGCTGCCGCGCATCGTGTCGCGGCGGAGCAGCATATTCCGGGCGACAGCGCCCTGATCTCCTATCAGGATGAAAACGGCGTCTGGCATGAGGAGATGTCCCAGGGGGACGATCGCCCGGACGCTGACGTTATCGTTTAAGCCATCGAGAAGGACCGGGATATGTCTGCGCAACCCGATTGGTCTGGCCTGTCGTGATGATGGCGGATCTTGTGCTGAAGGGTGGACGGGTCATCGATCCGTCCCAGGATCTGGACCGCGTCACCGACGTCGCCTTTAAGGACGGCGGGGTTGCGGCCGTCGGCGACGGCCTCACCGGCCAGACCATGCGCGATGTTTCGGGCTTCATCGTCTCGCCCGGACTGATCGATCTGCATACCCATGTCTATTGGGGCGGCACATCGCTGGGCGTGGATGCGGAGGATTACGCGCGGCTGAGCGGTGTCACGACCTGCATCGATACCGGCTCGGCCGGGCCCGGTAATTTTGCGGGCTTCCGCAAGCATGTGATCGAACGCAGCGCGGTGCGTATTTTCGCCTATCTTCATGTCTCCTTCGCCGGCATCTTTGGCTTTTCCAACCGTGTGATGGTGGGCGAAAGTCATGACATCCGGCTGATGGCGGCGCGTGACGCGCTAGAAGTGGCGGAAGCCAACCGCGATATCATCATCGGCATCAAGGTGCGTATCGGACGGGTGGCGAGCGGGCCGAGCGGCATTGCGCCGCTGGATATCGCCTTGCAGGTCGCCGACGAAGCCGGTCTGCCGATGATGGTGCATATCGATGAACCGCCGCCGAGTTATGAGGCCGTCGTGGAGCGGCTGCGGCCGGGTGACGTGCTGACGCATTGCTATCGGCCTTTCCCGAATGCGCCGGTCGATGGACGCGGGCGCGTGCGTCCGGAAGTGCTGGCAGCGCGCGAGCGCGG
The DNA here is from genome assembly GCF_020621385.1 of Acidisoma cellulosilyticum. GTDB lineage: Bacteria > Pseudomonadota > Alphaproteobacteria > Acetobacterales > Acetobacteraceae > Acidisoma > Acidisoma cellulosilyticum. The sequence continues at coordinate 166,221 of NZ_JAESVA010000004.1, forward strand.
CGTGATTTTCGATATTGGTCACGGCAAGGGCTCCTTCTCCTGGAAGACGGCGCGCGCCATGATGGCGGGCGGCTTTCCGCCCGATGTCATTTCGTCGGATGTGCATAAGCTTTGCATCGACGGTCCGGCCTATGATCAGGTTACGACGATGTCGAAATTCCTTTGCCTGGGCATGAGCTTGAATGACATCATTGCCAAATCGACGGTCGCGCCGGCGCGGGCCTTGCAGCGGCCGGAGCTTGGCAGCCTGAAACCCGGCAGCGTCGGCGACGCGACCATTCTCTCGGTTCGGGACGGCGAATTTCCGCTGGAAGATGTGTTGGGCCAATACGTGACCGGCAAGCAGAAGATCTTCTCCGAAGGCGTGGTGATCGGCGGACGCTGGTGGCATCCGACGGCAGGCTGAGACTGGAATTGATGAGCATGAACGCGCTTTTGCCCCTGCCACGCAGCCTTCGTCGTCCGGCGGAGCCGGGAATGCCGATTGCCGAGGTGGAGACGCCGACTTTGCTGGTCGACCTGCCTGCGCTCGACCGCAATATCGCGCTTTTGGCGTCCTATGTGCAAAACCGGGCGCCGGGCGTGCGGTTGCGCCCGCATGCGAAGACGCATAAATCGCCGGACGTCGCGCGGCGGCAGATCGCGGCCGGCGCCATCGGCGTCTGCTGTCAGACGGTCGGCGAGGCCGAGGCCATGGCGGCCGCCGGTGTTGCGGATATTCTGCTCAGCAACCAGATCGCCGATGCCGGCAAGGCCAGACGGCTGGCGGCGATTGCCGGCCAGTCCCGGCTTTCGGTCTGTGTCGATGATCCGTCACAGGTGGCGCTGCTGTCTGACGCGGCGATGGCCGCAGGTGTCACCATCCACGTGCTGGTGGAGCTTGACGTGGGCGGCGCCCGCTGCGGGGTTCTGTCCGCCGACGCGGCTGTCGCTTTGGCCAGGTTGATTGTCGGTTCACCTGGCTTGGTCTTCGACGGTCTGCAAGCCTATCACGGTCGTGCGCAGCATCTGCGCAAGCCCAGCGAGCGTCAGGCCGCGATTGCCGAGGCAACGCGACTGGCGGCGGCGGCGGCGGGCCAGATCCGCGATGCCGGCATCGCTTGCCCGACGATCACCGGGGCAGGGACGGGGACCTTCGCATTCGAGGCCGCCAGCGCCCTTTATACCGAGCTGCAATGCGGGTCCTATGTGTTCATGGATGCCGATTATGCCCGCAATGAGCGTGACGATGGGGCGGATGTGCCGCATTTCGAGCAGGCGCTGACGATCTTGACGACGGTCATCAGCACGCCGTTGCCCGATCGTGCCGTTTGCGATGCCGGGTTGAAGGCGATGAGCCTGGATAGCGGCCCGCCGTCATTGCAGCTTTATCCGGGGCTGGACTATGCCGGTGCATCCGACGAGCATAGCAAGCTGACCATGCATTCGCCCTTCGCTTTGCAAGTCGGGCAGAAAATTCATCTGGTGCCGGGCCATTGCGACCCGACGGTTGCGATGCATGACTGGATCATCGTCCATGACGGCAGTACGGTGACGGCGGTCTGGCCGGTCGCGCGCGGTTGGTAGAGGATCAGGCGGCTTTCTTCTGGCGGGCTCGGAACAAGGCGTAATCGATGCGGTCGCGGACGCGGAAATACTCGCCGATGGCGGGTAGCATCCACGGATTGCCGGTATAGAAGGGTCGCGTCTTGAAGGGGCGCGCTTCGAAGGCGGAGGGGCTTGCCCGGCCCAGCATGCGGAGCGCGGTGCGATGGCCGAGCCAGGAGGCCAAGGCGACGCCCGAGCCGCAATAGCCCATGGCGTAATCGACACCGTCCTGCTGGCCGGCATGGGGCAAAAAGTCGAAGGTAAAAGCGACGAAACCGCCCCAGCAATGGCTGATTTTGACATCGTCCAATTGCGGGAAAATGCCCAGCATCATGCGGCGCAGGCGGCGCGCGGTTTCATTGACATCGATCGGCTGGAAGGTCGCTCTGCCACCATAGATCAGACGTTTTCCGTCCGGCGACGGCCGGAAATAGCTGAGAATGCGTTTGGTGTCGTTGACGGTGGCGCCAGTCGGGAACAGGCTTGCCATGCGCGCTTCGCCCAGCTCCTCCGTCGCGATGATGGAGCTTTGCATCGGCACCACGCGGCGGCGATACCAGCCGAGTGCGGGGGAGGTATAGCCGTTGGTCGCCATCAGCACGCGGCGCGCGGTGATAGGGCCGCGCGCGGTTTGCAGCCGGAAGTGTTCACCGGCGCGCGTGACGTCGGTGACGCGGCATTGTTCGACGAACTGGACGCCGAGGCGCGATGCGTTCTGGACGAGGCCGCGATGATATTTCGCGGGATGGACCGAGGCGCATTGTTCATGCAACCGGCCGCCCTGGTAATGATCGGTAGCGATATAGCGACCCTGATCGGCTTTCGGCACCATGCGCATGGGCAGGCCGCGCCGCTGATACTGCGGCAGGCTGCGTGACAGGGCCTCATAATGCTTGGCCGTATAGGCGCCCATGAAATGATCGCCGATGCGGAAATCGCAATCGATCGCGAAGCGATCCATCTGGCTGGCCATGAAAGGCACCAGCCCGCGCGCTTCCCGGCTCATGCTTTCCGCCAGTTCGGTGCCGATCGACTTGGCGAGATCTTCGGGCGTTTCATGCAATGAACCGGTGATCATGCCGCCATTGCGGGTGCTGGCGCCATGGCCGAGGCGTTCTGCCTCGATGACCAGAACGGTCAGTCCGGCCTCGGCAAATTCCAGTGCGGCGGAAAGGCCGGTGAAGCCGCTGCCGATGATCGCGACATCAAATAAGGTTTCGTCCTGCGGCCAATTCGGGGGAGCAGAGACAAGCTCATCCCACCAATAAGGCCTGCCATCGGCGCGATAAGTCTCAGCGAATATTTCGGCCATCGGCTTAACCTTCAAAGGCGTCGCCGGTAGCGCTATCACCCGAAAAGGGTAATGGCCTGCCTAGCTTCCGAGGGAGACTGATCACAAACCTATCAGTCTGTCCAGAAACGCGCCGATGAAGCAGTTGTCTAGATCAATGCGACGCGGGCGCGGATTTCGCCGGGCCGACCTTACGCAGCAAGGGTGCCAGCAGCGTCGCCAGGATGAAAGCCAGCATGATGGCGCGGAAGGCATCGGCGAAAGCCATTGTCCGCGCCTCGCGATAGGCGAGGTTCCATAACTGCTCCAGAGCGGCGCTATGGGCAATGACAGGACCGGCGGGTAGAGCTGCGTAGCGCTGCGTCATGGATTGCATGAACTGATCCATCGGCAGGTTCGCCGGCGTCAGATGGCTCGCGATCCGTTCGAAATGCAGATTGGTTTTGTCGTTGAGGATCGCGGCGCTGACGGCGATGCCGACGGCGCCGCCCAGATTGCGCATCATATTGAACAGGCCGCTCGCATATTGCAGCCTGGCGGGCGGCAGACTGCCGAGGCCGAGCGTGACGGTAGGCGCGACCGCGAAGACCTGCGGGAAACCGCGCAGTATTTGCGGGATCAAAAGCTCGGCCGCGCCCCAGTCATGCGTGATGAAGCTGAAGCTCCACATGGACAGGCCGAAACAGGCAAGCCCCGCCGTCAGCAGCCAGCGCGTATCGAAACGGCGGGCGAGGATGATATAGGCCGGTGTGCCGATCAGGGAGGCGATGCCGGTGGAGAAGACAGCAAGGCCGGTCTGCCAGGCGCTGAAGCCGCGGACGTAGTCGAGGAAGAGCGGCGTCAGATAGATGGTCGTGAAGATGCCGATGCCGGTCACGAAGGAGAGCAGGCAACCGAGCGCGAAATTACGGTTGCCGAGCGCGCGCAGGTCCATCACCGGGCGGGGAAAGGTCAGACTGCGGAGGACGAACAATGTCAGCGAAATGCCGGCGATCCAGGCGGTGGTGGTGATGGTTTCGTCGCTGAACCAGTTCCAGCGCGTCCCTTCCTCCAGCGTATATTCCAGCGTGCCGAGGCCGACCGCCATCAGGACGATGCCGAGATAATCCGCGCCGCGCAGCAGCGAAAGATTGGGCTTGTCGATGCGGACCAAGGCCGGCACCAGGAAGGTGATGGCCAGGCCCGGCAAAAGGTTGATGTAGAAAAGCCAATGCCAGTTCAACGCATCGGTGATCCAGCCGCCGATGACGGGGCCGAGCGTTGGCGCGACGGCCGCGATGGTGCCGACGACCGCCGCCGAATAGACCCGCCGCGAGCCCTGAAAGTAATGGAAGGAGGAGGTGAAGACGGTCGGGATCATCGACGCACCGAGCGCGCCCTGCAGACCACGAAACAGGATCATGCTGTCGATATTCCAGGCGAGGCCGCAGAGCATGCTGGAGAGGGTGAAACCGGCGGCCGAGATGGTGAAAAGCCAGCGTGTCGAGAAGACGCGCGTCAGCCAGCCGGATAGCGGGATTATGATGATCTCGGCGATCAGATAGGCCGTCTGCACCCAGCTGATCTCATCCTGTGCCGCCGACAGACCGCCGCCGATATCCTGGATAGAGGAGGCGACGATCTGGATGTCCAGCAGTGCGATGAACATGCCGCAGCACATGACGGCGAAAGGCAGGATCGACGGATGCTTGTGCGGGGTGTCGGTCACGGCTTGGTCTTGTCGCGGCGGATATCGACATGGGCGAAAGTGGAGAGGCCGGGACGGAGCATGGCAAGCGCGCTGTCATTGCCGTCCAGCACCAGGCGGACTGGCACGCGCTGGACGATTTTAGTGAAATTCCCGGTCGCGTTCTCGGCCGGAATGACGCTGAACACGGCGCCCGTTCCCGGCGCCACGCTCGCGACATGGGCGTGGAAGATATGGCCCGGCAGCACATCGGCGGTGATCGTCGCCGCGTCGCCTTCGACCATATGGGTCAGCTGATCTTCCTTGAAATTGGCATCGACCCAAAGACCGCTGGAAGGGATGACCGAGATCAGGTAAGCGCCGGCCGGGACGTAACTGCCCTGCTGCGCCGCACGATTGCCGATATAGCCGTCGATCGGCGCGCGGATTTGCGTATAGTCGAGATTGAGCGAGGCCTGCCGCATCGCGGCCTGCGCCTGGGCCAGATTGGCCTCTGCCCCCGTGATTTCTGCGCTGAGGACCTTAAGCTGCTCGCGTCCGGCTTCCAGCGCCGCCGTCGCGGCCGCCAGATTGGCGGTCGTCTGCTGCGCGAGGGAGCTCGCTCGCTGCGCATCTTGCCGCGACCCGGCGCTGGTGGCGGCCAGGCGCCGGTAGCGGTCGGCGTCATCTGTCGCGAAGCTCAGTTGGGCGGAAGTGGCGGAGAGCTCGGCTGCCTCCTGGCGGATGGTCGATTGCTGCAACTCGTAGCGCGCCTGCAATTCATCGAGGGCAGCCTGCCGGCCCGCGACCACCGCCCGCGCATTGTCGGCGGCCGCCTGATAGTCGCGCGGGTCGAGTTCGATCATCAATTGCCCGGCGCGGACGAACTGGTTGTCGGCGACCAGGATGCGGCCGATGAAGCCGCTGACATGCGGGGCGATTGTCGTGACATTGCCGCCGACATAGGAATCATCGGTGCTTTCGATAAAGCGCCCGTTGGTCCACCAGTCTTGCCCATACCAGGCGCCGCCGGCGATGACGGCGATCGCCACACCGACGGATGCGAGTTTCTTGAGGCTTATCCGTTTACGGGCGCGCGTCGTTCCGTCAACGGAAGGGGGGAAGCCAGCGTCGCGATCTGACATTGTGTCTGACATGGGATGATCCTTGGATCAGGCGTCTGACAGGAGAGCGGCGGCGACCTTGGCCCGCAGTGCCGCGCGTCTCTCATGCCGTTCACGAAAGCCGTCGCTGGCGCCGGGGCCGGGCGCCGTGCGGAAGGCCGGCGCCTCGATCCGGCGCAGGCTGGCGGCATCGACCATGACCGGATCGGCGATCGCGCCGGTCTCGGCATCGACGATGACGAGGCTGGCACCGTCCGGCGCGAAATGGCGATTGCCCCAGGCGAGCAGCGCCCAGAGGACGGGCCGAAAATCCCGCCCTTGCTCCGTCAGCACATATTCATCGCGTGGCGGGCGCTCGCTATAGCGCCGCTTTTCCAACATGCCGGATTCGACCAGGGCGGCGAGCCGGCGGGTGAGGATATTCGGCGCGATATCGAGGTTCTTCTGGAATTGCTCGAAGCGTGTGGAGCCGAGCAGGGCGTCACGCAGAATGAGGATGCTCCACCATTCGCCGACCCGTTCCAGGCTGCGGGCGATGGGACATTCCAGGTTTTCGAAGCTTTTGCGGCGCATGGATCAGGGACCAGTCACTATCACGACGATAGTGATGGCCCATGACACTATCATAATGCAAGTGACTGTCGTGCATGGCGGCTAAGCGACGTCCGGCCGTCGCTTGCGGCCCTAATAACGCAATGAATCGTGCATTTTTTTGATAACGAAAAAAATCCTCACTTGAGTCGTAATTTGAAATTGATCACGATGTCGATAGGTGGCAATATCATATTAAGATAATATGGAATCGTGCAATGCGTTATGAGATAGGTTCATTCTCCCACAGGAAATCCGCACGACGGTTTCTGCTGGCCGGCTTTGCCGCCAGTGCGGCCGCTATCGGCCTGGCCGGCAATGCGCAGGCCCAATCGACAAATCCCGACTTCACCAAAACGCTGGCGCCCGGTTCCATCGTGGTGCGGCTTGATGGCCGCGTCTCGGCCTGGGCCGGCGTCGACGGGTTCACAGGGCAGAGCTATAACGGCACGAAATATTCCGGCTTCAGCACGGCGGGTTATCTCCGCCTTTATCCGGGCTTCGACGGTGTCGCCGCCAACGGGTTGCAATATGGTGCCCAGGCTGAAATCCGTGAAAACACGGAAACCAGTGCTGCCGCCGGCGCCAGCTCCGAGACGCTCTATGTCCTCCGCGACTTCGGCTATCTCGGTCTGCCGCAGCTTGGCCTCGTTCGCTTCGGCCAGCAGGAAGGCGCGCTGTATCTGAACGACGCCGGTCGCTTCGAGAGCGGCAAGGAAGCCTTCGATTCCGGCGGCTGGAATGGCGACGTGCAGAACTTCTTCGTCAATACCTCCGCCCGGCCGATCTATCCCTGGACCTGGAGCAATAGCACCCGCACCACGGACAAGATCGACTACATCACGCCGTCCTTCAGCGGTCTGAGCTTCTCGGTTAGTTTCGAGCCCAATCAAACGGGCGAGAATTATGCGCCCGCCGTGACATCGACCACGACCGCGACCGACCTGCGCCGCAATACCGTGGAAATCGGCACGACCTACAAGGCCAAGTTTGACGGCGTCGGCCTCATCGTCGACGGCGGCTACATGAATGCGGGCGCCGTGGGCTACACCGGCACCGCCAAGGCGGGCCTCCCCTACCAGGGCATGAGCGTCGGCAGCGCCGGCGCGACCTTGAGCTATGCCGGCTTCACCGTGGGCGGCAACACCAAGTTCGGCAACATGAACGGTCAGTTCGAGCCGAACTATGCCGGTGGCGCGAACGCGGTCGGCTGGCTCGCCGGCGGCCTCTACACCGCAGGTCAGCTGACGGTCGGCGCCAGCTACTTCAACTATAAAAGCCAGGGCGACTACTCCAGCCCTAAGACCGAAGGCCAGCGCGATGAAACCGGTCTTGCCGCCGGTGCGACCTATGTGCTGGTTCCGGGCGTGAAGCTGTTCGCTTCCTACCTGTACGGCACACGCTGGCAGGGCGGCTACAACTTCCTCTCCGGCGCCGCCGGTTCCGCCAACAACAAGGTGCAGGCTCAGGTCTTCGCCCTCGGCACCTGGCTCTACTGGTAAGGCCTCAGTCGCGCTATCAGGGCAGGATGCGTGGCATCCTGCCCTGAGGAAAAATCCGTGAGTGTCAGCCGGCGTGTCGTGCTCGGCTTCGTGTTCCTATGGTTCTTCGTCGGCGGCATCGCCCATTTCGTCTTCACGGAGACCGAGGCGGGGATCATCCCGCCTTGGCTGCCGGATCACCGGACCCTGGTTCTGATCAGTGGCGTCTTCGAGCTATTGGGGGCGGCCGGGATCCTGCTGCGGCCGACGCGCAACGCGGCCGGGTGGGGATTGGTGATCCTGACCGTCGCGGTGACGCCGGCGAATATCTTCATGCTGCAGCAAGCGGCGGACTATCCCGCGATTCCCTATTGGGCACTGGTGCTGCGCCTGCCGGTGCAAGTTCTGCTGATCCTGGCCATCTGGTGGTCGACCCGTCCTGTCCCGCTGCGGCGCGGGCGGCGCTAGCCGTCCGCGTGCCCATGCCTATCCTGCAGGCCAGAAGCCGCCACCGGCACCGCCCCAAATCCATAATGCGATGCTTATATACCTATCTGAATCTGAGCGGCCGACGCGGCCCGGATAGGAGTTGCCGATGACCACACTCTCGATCCTCGATCTTGTTCGCGTGCGGGAGAACGGCACGCCGCGCCTGGCGCTGGATCATGCGCGGGATTTGGCAGCCCATGCCGAAAACTGGGGCTACGAGCGCTTCTGGGTCGCCGAGCATCACAATATGCAGGGTGTGGCGAGTGCCGCGACCTCCGTCGTCATCGGGCATATCGCGGCTGGCACCAAGCATATCCGTGTCGGTGCGGGCGGCATCATGCTGCCGAACCATGCGCCGATGGTGATCGCCGAGCAGTTCGGCACGCTGGCGCATCTTTTCCCCGGCCGTATCGACCTCGGTCTGGGTCGCGCGCCGGGCACGGATCAGACGACCGCCTATGCGCTGCGCCGGTCCTTCAACAATGCCGACAACTTCCCGCAGGATGTGCTGGAATTGCAGGCCTATCTGGCCCCAGCGACAGACGGTCGGCGCATTCAGGCCGTGCCGGCGACGGGCACCGAGGTGCCGCTATGGATTCTCGGCTCCAGCACATTCGGCGCGCAACTGGCGGCCGAGCTTGGCCTGCCCTTCGGCTTCGCCTCCCATTTCGCGCCGGATATGCTGATGTCCGCGCTCGACATCTACCGCGCGCGCTTCAAACCCTCCGCCCAGCTCGCCAAGCCCCATGCCATGGTCGGCGTCAATGTGATTGCGGCCGAGACGGACGGGGAGGCGACCTATCTGGCCACCACCCAGCAAATGTCCTTCACCAATATCTTTCGGGGCGCGCGCGGGCTGAGCCAGCCGCCGATTGCGGATATCGAAAGCTATTGGTCGCCGATGGAAAAGGCGCAGGCGATGCGCATGCTTCAGCTCAGCATTATCGGGTCGCCCGAGACGGTGAAGCAGGGGCTGGACTGGTTGATCCGCGAGACCAAGGCGGACGAGCTCATGATCGTCTCGGATGTCTATGACCATGACCTGCGGCTGAGGTCCTTCCGCCTGATCGCCGAGGCGATGGGCGTTTCGCCGACGGTCGCCGTCGCTGCCGATTAGCCGTGCCAGGTCAATGTCCGATGGTCGAGCCTTCGGGCTTGGCCGAGGATCTGAGCGCGATGTCGCGCAATCCGAACACGAACAGGATGGCGATGCTTAACAGAACGGCCGTGACCAGATAGGCGAGGGTGAAGCCCGAGGACAGGCCATGGCGGATGGCGTCATGCGCTTGAGCAGACAGCCCGTCCAGCGCATGGGTACCTTGGCTGAGCGCCCCGAAATCGATGGCATGGCGCAGATGGGCCGCGTGTTCCGATTGCCGGAAGCGTAGCGTTAGCAAGGACCCCGCGACCGTGCTGCCGAAAGCGCCGCCGATGGAGCGCAGCAGCAGCAGCGAACCCGTCGCCGTGCCGATATCGCGCTGTTCGACGGCATTCTGCACGACAACGATCGAGGTCGGCATGCACATGCCTATCCCCGTGCCGAGTATGACGCTTTCGACCATGATGACGACGGCGCTGGTCTCCACCGTATTAAGGGTCAGGAGCAGGAAGCCGAGGATGGCGCTGCCGAGCCCCCCGAGGAGGATGATCTTTGATTTGCCGAGGCGCCGGGCCAATAGGCCGGCGAGATAGGCGCCGACCGTGCTGAAGACGAGGAAGGGCATGACCAGCAGGCCGGCGGTTTCCGGCCCATAGCCGTGGACGAGCTGGAAATTGATCGGCAGCAGGAAGGTCGCCACGAAAAGCCCGAGCGAGCCGAAAAAGGCGACCGAGACGCCACGCAGGAAAATGTCATTGGTGAACAATCGCGGCGGCAGCAGCGGGTCGGGCGCCCGCCGCTCCTGCATCACCAGACCGCCGAGCATCAGCAGGCCGAGCAGACCGACCAGGACGACCGGTAGTGACAGCCAGGGATAGGCCGTGCCGCCCCAGCTCAACATCAGCAGCAAAGCGGTGACGGCACCGGTCATCAACAGCGCACCGGGGATGTCGATCCGGCTGGGCCTCGGCACCACGACCAGCAGCCGCAGCGCCCGGTCGCAGAGAAAGATGGCAAGCAGACCGAGCGGCAGATTCATCCAGAAGATCCAGCGCCAGCTCAACCCTTCCGTGACATAGCCGCCGATGACGGGGCCGGCGATGGAGGCGACCGCCCAGGTGCCGGCCAGATAGCCCTGATAGCGCCCGCGTTCGCGGGGTGAGACCACATCGGCGATGGAAGCCTGGGCCATGGCGAACAGCCCGGCGCCGCCGATGCCCTGCAAGCCACGGGCGATGATCAGCTCGGGCAGATTCTGCGCCAGCGCACAAAGGGCGGAAGCGATCATGAACATGGCGATGGCCGGGTTCATCACCGCGCGGCGGCCGTGGATATCCGACAGTTTGCCGAAGATCGGCGTCGCCGCTGTGGAGGTCAGCAGATAGGCGGTGACGATCCAGGCGAGATGATCATAGCTTCGCAGATCATGCGCGATGGCGGGAACCGCAGGGATGACGACCGTCTGATCCAGCGCCGCCAGCAGCATGCAGAGCATGATACCGGTGATGACTCGCAGGATTTGAGCATGATTATAGCTCGGCTGCGTCGATTCTTTTATGGACGTCATCCGCCAAGGCTAACCGATGACGCAAAAGAAGCTAGGCTAGAGGCCCAGTCCTGGCATTTTTAATAGTGCGTGGCAGCCTTGCAATGAAAAGCCTTTGCCGGAATTGGCTGGTCAATTGGCCAGGGGCGGTCTGCGCTTATGCCAGTCCGTGACGGATTGGAAGGCATGGCCGGCGCGGCAGAGCAGATCCTCCGCATTGTGACGGCCGACGAGTTGCAGGCTGAGCGGCAGCCCCGCGGTGTCGATGCCGCTCGGCAGCGTGATGGTGGGACTGCCCGAGAAATCGAAGGGCGCCGTGAAGCGCAGGATCCGTTCAAGCACCGTCGGGTCCTTGCCGTATTCCCCCATCCGGGTGAGGCTTGGGATCGGCACCGGCATGGTCGGTACCAGAATGAGATCGACCGCCTCGAACACGGTCTTGAGAGCGCCCGAGAAAGCCAGCCGTTCATGGTAGATCGCGCCGAGTTCCGGGCCCGTGACGGCAAGCCCTTGTTCGATCAGTGCCGCCAGGTCCGGCCCATACTGATCCCGATGCTTGGGATAGGTCTCGCGATGGGCGAGGGCGGTTTCGACCGAGCAGAAGGGAATCCAGCCCTGTATCAGCCTGGTCGTCGGCGGCATTGCGATATCGCGGATGCGCGCGCCGAGGTTGATGAGCACCTGTTCGGCTGCGGCGACAGCGGCGACAACCTGCGGATCGATCTCGTCGTTGATGAAGCTTTGGTCGATGCCGATGGTAAGCCCACGAATGCTGTCGCCGATACTGCCGAGATAGTTCGGCACTTCGTCCGGCAGGGTCGTCGGGTCATGCGCGTCCAGGCCGGCAATGACGCCGAGCAATGCGGCACAATCGGCGGCGCTGCGCGCCATCGGGCCGACATGATCCAGCGACGCCGCCAGAGGGAAAACGCCGTAGCGGCTGACCCGGCCCCAGGTGGGTTTGATGCCGGTGAGGCCGCAGGTCGCGGAGGGGAAGCGGATCGATCCGCCGGTGTCGGAGCCGAGCGCGCCGTAGCAGAGACCGGCGGCCGTCGCGACCCCTGATCCGGTGGAGGAGGAGCCGACCCAGTGGTCCCGGCCCCAGGGGTTGAGCGGCCCGGGATTATCCGGATGGTGGCTGGTATAGGCGCCTTCCGTCATGCTGAGCTTGCCGAGGATGACGGCACCCGCCTGTTCCAGCCGGTCCACCACGGTCGCGTTGTGACCGGGAATCCAGTCGCGGAACAGTTTGGTGCCGGCGCCGGTCGGGGCAAAGACCGTATTGCACAGGTCCTTGACGGCGATCGGCACACCGTGCAGCGGCCCGCGCCATTGGCCGCGGGCGATCTCCGCATCGGCTTGCTCCGCTCGCATGATGGCACGGTCGGCAAGTACGGTCGTGAAGCTGCGATAGATCGGGTCGAGCGCTGCGATCCTGTCGAGCATCGCCTGCGTGAGCTGGGCAGAGGTCAATGCGCCAAGGCGGATGCGATCCGACACCGAGGTGAGAGAGGCGAATTCCATCGGCGTGGTCATAGGCTTGTCCTTGGTACGGTGCGGCGCGGCCAGCGAAGCCTTTCAGGCGATCGCTACAGGCTCGCGCTTGGCGGCGTGATCGTGATGCGGCGGATGATCGCGCAAATGCTCATGCCGATGATCGAGCTGGTGCAGATCGATCAGGCCCTTCTGCGCCAGCATGCTCTCCAGCGCTTCCTGCCAGATCTCATAATAATGAATGGTCTCGCCGGGATGGGCTTCGGCCTCATGCTCAGCGATTTCGGCCGAATAGCAGGCGACCCATTCGGGCCAAGTGAAATGGCCGTCTTCACAGAGCTTCACGGCCATGGCGAAGGCCGCTGCCTCCCACGGGGCCGCGAAGACCGGCCCTTCCGCGTCCTGCGGCAGGCCGACGGTGCTTTTGAAATCAGGCACCATGGCTCAAACCCCCTCGGGTGCGATGTAATCCTCGAACATCGAGAGATAGACTTTATCGGCCGGATGCGGCGCATCATCGCCCCATAGCTCACCCGCCTCGAACTCGACATTGTACATGAATTGTCCCTTCTCCCCGAGGTCATGGGCGACCGCATCGGGCAGGACATAGACGCCGTAATTCTTGACGATCTTACCAAGCTTGCCGCGCGCATAGGCGGGCAGCCGCGTATGCGTGGTCGGGTTGATATTGACGGCGCGGACCAGATCGCCGTCCTTGAAGCGGGGCGTCGCATCGGTGGTGCTGTGATAATTGGCGCCCGTCCGGATCAGCTCATCGACACCGTCGAGCGGGAATTTCGAAACCATCACGCGGCCTCCTGCGCGAGTTCGGCCATGCGCGCTTCGAGTTCGGCCTTGGTGACGACACCGTGCTCTTCCGCGAAATGCTCCAACGCATGCAGCCAATGCTCGTAATAGCCCGAGGTCAGGTAATGCACCGGGTCCATCTGTTCGATGGAGTGGCGGAACTTGTCGACATTGAAGAAGCCGCCGGCGAAGGCGAGGATGAACATGCCGAACATCCGCTTCTCCCATTCCGCGCGGAAGATGGGTTGCTCGGGGTCGATATTGATTTTGCCGAAACCGTGCCGGCCGCCGAGGTCATGAATGCCGTTCATCGGGCGGTCCTCTCAGGCGCTGGGGCTAAGAGGGAAGCCGGTGCCGATCATGGAATCGCGGGTGATAAGGGCGACGAGTTCATCCTCGCTCATGCCTTCGGTGCCTTCCGGGCGCATGGGTAGCACCATGTAGCGAAGCTCGGCATTGCTGTCCCAGACGCGAACCTGGGTCGTTTCCGGCAGGGTGACGCCGAATTCGGCCAGCACGCTGCGGGGATCGATGACGACGCGCGAGCGGTAAGGCGCTTCCTTATACCAGTTGGGCGGCAGTCCCAGCGTCGGCCAGGGATAGCAGGAGCAGAGGGTGCAGACCGTGACGTTGTGGACCGCATCGGTATTCGCGACGACGACCATTTCCTCGCCCTGCACGCCGGTATAGCCAAGCTCGGCGACGGCAGCGGTGCCGTCTTCCAGCAGGCGCGTGCGGTAATCGGGATCGGTCCAGGCGCGGGCGACGACGCGGGCGCCGTTCCGCGGGCCGATCTTGTTCTGGTACAGATCGACGATCTTATCGACGGCCTTGGCATCGAGCAGGTTTTTCTCGACCAGCAGGCTTTCCATCGCCTTCACGCGGAGGGCGATATCCGTCGTGTATCGGCCTTCGTCATGGATGTCGTGCATCCTGCACTCCTATGGCGGTTTTTTAGGCGGAAGCATTCACGGCATAGCATGCCACGATCCTATTGCTTAAACTTTGCGCTTCTTGGTGGCTTCGTGCTTGCTTGTGCGGGCCAAGCTTTTTGCCTCAGACGGCCATATTGCGGCCGCTGTGAGCGTAATTTTTTAAGTCACTGATATTGTTCACTTCCTGACAGGAGGCTGCCATCGTCAAGATTTGTGAGGATACAGCCTCGGTCCGGCCGGAAGAGCGCTTCGCCTATTGGCAGGATGTCGTCTGCGGCAAATACTTGACCGCCTCCGCCAGGACCGAGGTGCGGGACCAGTCCTTCGAAGCCCGGCTGGTCAGCCAGGATCTGGGGCCGCTGCGCGTGAGCGAGCTGCGGGCGCCGCTACATTTCTGGTCGCGCGATGCGGCCGATGTGCGGCGCGACGATCAGGACGTCTATATGCTGAGTCTGCTCAGCCGCGGCCGAGGTGAACTCAATCAATATGGCAGACGGGCCGTGCAAGGGCCGGGCGATATCGTGCTGTACGACAGTTCGGCCGCCTTTCAATACGATCTGGATGCCGAGACGCGGCTGGTCAAAATCCCCAAGGCGCTGTTCGATCAGCGTGTGGGCAAGCCGCGCGATCTGGTCTCGGTCAGTTTCCCCTGCACGGCGCCACTGGCGCCGATGCTGTCCGCCATGATCACGGAAGCGACAAGGCTGGACCTCAGCGATCTCAGCCAGAATCTGGTCGGCGCGCGGCTGGCGAATTCGATCATCGATGTGCTGATCGCCATGTGCGATGTCTTCCGTGAAGAACAGAGCGATGTGGCGGCCTCCGCTCGGCTGGACAAGGTGCTGCGCTACGCTCGTGCCAATATCGGCGACAGGGATTTGACACCGCAAAGTTTGTCGCAGATCGGCGGTGTCTCCGTCCGCAGCCTCAACCGGATGTTCGGCGCGATGGGCACCACCGCCATGCGCTGGGTCTGGGCGGAACGATTGAAGGCCAGCCGCGATGCCTTGCGACAGAAGCAGGTCGGCTCCATCACCGAAGCTGCTTTCCTGTTCGGCTTCGCCGATCTCGGTCATTTCAGCCGAAGCTATAAAGACGCGTTCGGTGAGACGCCGACGGCGACATTGCATCATCAATAATAAAAGGCAGGCCCCGCACTGTTCTATGTGCGAAGCCTGCCCTGGACTTTGTCTGATTTTAACTGAAGCGCGCCCGCACTATCGTCATGCTCGGGGACCGGCCATGACAGGGCAAGGGATGATTCCAATGATCCCTGACAAAATCTAGCTAAACGCTCTAGTCGTTGACGGGATCAGTTTTCCGAAGCGGCTTCGTCCCACTGCCCGAAATTGGCCAGCGGCAATGTCTTGGCAAGCAGCATGGGCTTAGGCGCATTTGCCAGGTTGCTGGGCTGGGCGAAGTTGGATGCCAGCACCGCCGTCGGTGCCGCATTCATCAGGGTTGACATGGTGGCTGCCTGAGACTGGGGCTGCGGCACCGTATGCGCGGATGCAACCGCACCACCCAGCATCGACAGCGTGAGCGCGGCGCCGAGAATCTTCGTGATGTTCATAGCAAAAATCCTTTCCTAAACCGGTTGGCTGCAACTGTGCAGCGTTGCGGTGGTCGACGGTGCTGGCGGTCTTGACTGCCTGAACCGCCGTCGATCTCCTGATTGTATAGACCGCAGGCCCGTCGGCTTTATTCCCAAGCCCATGCGATTTTTTTGCTGGCGCTGTCTCATGGGCAGCGGGTAGGCGCGCTTGGCCCAGGCGGACGGGTTGCCTTCGTTATGCTTCGTAACCCGAGCCTTGGTTCAGGGGCGGGTGAGTGGCGCAAAGCGGCCCGTCGGCCGTGGATAGTCCTGGGCCGGCGCGATCGCCGTGGTGCGGATGCGGTCCTCGCACGCCTTCAGGGCGGTGGCGCCGTCCAGCACGCGCAGCACGGTGCGGTATTGCCGCGCTTCCCCCTCGCCGAGCCAGATCAGCTCGCCGCGTTCCTCCGCGAAGTTTCGGCCGAGGACATGATTGGTCGCGGGCTCGATCCCGAGCGCGTATGAGCCTGAGCGGAGGTTCTGCCATTCGAAATGGCAGGGAAATTCCCTCTCGCGCGTCTCGACCTCAAAGCCGAGACCGAGGCGGTCATTCAGCAGCGCGACACGAACCAGCCCCTCGGCATCGGCCTGCATGGCATGTTGCCAAACCTGTTCGCGGAAACCGGCGCTGGGCGCGCCCATGGTGCGGTAGCCGATGCCTTGGCGCTCGTACTCCGCTCCGGCATGGGCGGCCCAGAGCGTTTCGCCGATGGGTGCCACATAGCGCGCACCGTCATCGAGCAGCGGATAGCCGAGATTGATGTGATAGAGGTACATATGCGGCGTGGGTGAAAAACCCTGATTGACCACGCGATCCTGAATCAGAATCTCGTCCGATCCCATGCGGGCCTCGATCCGGCGGATGAGATGCAGATTCTCGCCGAACAGCGCCACTTGCTGCACAACGCCTTCGCACCACAGCACGCAGTCATCGCCGTCCCAGCTTTCGCCATAGCCGGTGAGACGGCCGGGCAGCATGCTGACGCGACCATGCAACGTCGTGCGCACCTTACGGCGGCCGGGATAGTCGAAGTGATCGGCGCTCGTCTCCTCAGCGCTGAGGATCTGGTCGAGACCGCAGGTGACGAGCAGGCCTGAGGCCGCGCGCAGCCAGCCGAGCCCGTCCTCGCCTTCAGGACTGGCCAGATGCGGATGGGGAAAGCCGACCGGGGAATGCCAGCCGATGGCACGGCCGCGATGCTCGCAATCGCCGATATCGAAGCCGCGGTCGATCATGACCGTGAAGCGCAACCCGGTGCCGGTGCGGAATTCCAGCAGCCTTACGCCGCGTTCCGCGCCATCCGCGAAACTCAACAGACGGACGCCGGCGAACTGGGAAAGGCTGCCGCAGCGCGCTGCCAAGTCCCGGCGGTCGAGCCTTTGGCCGAAGAGCGTCACCATCAGCCTTCGTCTCCGCGCAGCGTCACCCAGTCTGCCCGACGCGCCGCGATCCCCGCCCAGATCGGCTCCATCGCGGCCATGGGCAGGAAGGCCTGCGGCCCGCGATCCAGGGCAAACCCATGGACAGCGTCGCCGATGGCGGCGATGGAGGCTTCAACGATGGCTTTGCCTTCCGCGGCGGTCGCTTCGGTGACATCGGGGTTTTGCGCGAAGCGGCCGAGCGGGTCGGTCGTCACCCAGGACGCGCGGTCCATGGCGACGAGATCGGGGCGGATATGGAGGAGCTGCGACAGTTCATAGCGCCCGGCATGGTCGCCCTGATAGCGCCCGGCGACGAGTTCCGGGTCGCTGCGGACGAAATGGGATATCGGATGGTGGGCGGCGAAAGCCTCGGCCACCATGCGCAGATCGGCCTGATTGGCGTTATGGCCGGAGATGACGACGACAGCCTGGAAGCCGGCATTGTGAAAGGCGCGGAGTTGATAGAGCAGCGTTTCCAGCATCAGATGCGGTGGCAAGGCCGCCAGCAGCGGATTGACGCCACCCATGACCTTTCGCAGCCAAGGCGCGTGATAGCCGGTTTCATGGATGTGATAGGCCATGGTGGGGGCGACGATTCCGCCGAAACGCCGGGCGGCTTCCGTCACCAGATAATCGGCCTTGATGGTATCGAGACCGAAGGGCGCGACATGGCCGTGCGGCTCGCACAAGCCGAGCGGCAGATAGACGACCGGGCAAGTATCGCGGCGGGCGATGAACTCGGCGGGCTTAAGCTCAGCCCAAGCGACGATCTCAGTCATGGTTTGCCGAAATGCTTCACGTTGGTGAAGTTCTTGATGAAGCGATGACGGGTTGCGAGCAGCCGGAAAGTCTTACTGTCCAAGGGCGGCTCATCCAGCGCGGCGATATTCGCTTCGGCGAAGGCGGGCACATGCATGGAGGTGATGGCCGTCGTGATGCCGGGGTCTGCCAGGACGAATTTGATGGCGAGTGCCGCGAGGGAACTGGCATGGGCTGGAATGAATCCCTCCAGCGCCGCGACTTTTTCGATGTAGCTGCTGCGCGGCACCGTGCCGTCGAAATAGTCACGCCGGAAATCGCCCTCCGCGAAGACCGTGTCGGGCGTCAGGAAGCCGGTGAGGCCGCCCTCATCCAGAATGCAGCGCGCGATGACCGCAACCTTATGCGTCACGCAGAAAGGCACCAGCACTTCCAGCGCCGTGGGGTCGAAGATATTGACGATGGTCTGCACGCTGTCGATGAGACCGCTGGCAACGATGGGCAGCACCATGTCGGAGCGATGATCCGGCACCGAAATGCCGATCTGCCTGACCTTGCCTTGGCGTTTCAGGGTCTGCAGCTCCTCCATCCAATCGCCGTCGATGCCCCAATTGGCCCAATAGGTATGGAGTTGGAGAAGATCGACATGATCCAGCCCCATGGCGCGGAGCGATGCCTCGCAGGAGGCTGTGACCTGGCCTTTGGGAAAGGCGGCCTCGGCGGGAACCGGCGTTCCCCATTGCGTGATGCCGGCGAGCCCTTCGACCTTGGTCGCGACGAAAGGCTTCTCGCCCTGCCATTGGCCGAGCGCGACGCCGAGGATGAATTCGGATTCGCCGTAGCCCCGCGCGGTATCGATGAAGGTCACGCCACGATCGAGGGCGAGGTGAAGGGCGCGGATCGAGTCTGCCTCGCTCTGCGCGCCGAACCAGCCCGCGAAACCCATGGCACCGAAGCCGAGCCGGCTGACCTTCTGGCCACTCCGCGCGAAATCCGCATATTGCATGGTCGGTCCTTAGAGCAGATCCCGGTCAGATGGAATCATCTGCCGGGTAAAGATGCTCGCAAAAACAATAAACTAGAGCGGCGTCTGTGAGCGTAAGCGAACAGGAAACGCTCTACTGCGTGCGGGTTTCGGGCAAGGTGCGGCGCGCGAAATGATAAGGGTCACGCCGCTGCCGCCAGAGGGTCGGGATGATTTCGCGGTAAGCTTCCCACAGACCGTTATAGGGACGCGGGCAATCCGCCTTCACGGCTTCATGCAAGGCGGCCAAGGCGTGATAGGGCACCATGGGAAACATGTGGTGCTCCACATGATAGTTCATGTTCCAATACAGAAACCGGAAGACCGGGTTCATATAGATTGTGCGGCTGTTCAGCCGGTGATCCAGAACGTCTTCCTGCAGGCCCGCATGTTGCGTGATCCCGAAGACGATCAGCAGCCAGGCGCCGTAGAAGGTCGGCAGGCCGATCACCATGGCCGGCAGGATGGAATGCAGTGCCAGGCAGGCGACCACAACAGCCAGCAGAACGGCGATGTAGAGTCGCGCATACAGGAAGACCTTGGGGCGCTCCATCTCGGGGATATAGGTCATCTCCGCCGGCGTCAGACGGCCGCGCGCATGCAGGACAATCTGGCGCAGCGAAGCGGGGCCGCTTTTCAACGAAAAGATGTTGAGGATGACATTCATCACCTGCGCCGGGCGCGGCACCGCGATTTCCGGGTCGCGCCCGACGATGATGGTATCGGTATGATGCCGCGCATGGCTCCACCGCCAGACAGTCGGTTCGCGCAGCAGCATGAAGCTGGCGATGACATAGACGACGTCATTCATCCAACGCGTTTTGAACGCGGTGCCGTGGCCGCATTCATGCCAGCGGCTGTCGGATGACGAGCCATAGAGCACGCCGTAAGCGATGACGAAGGGAAGCGCCCACCAGGAACCCCAGAAGACGATCATCCCTGCCGCCGTGCCGGCGAGCAGGGTGAACCACAGCAGCGTGTCGCGGATGGCCGGCCCGTCACTGCGGCGCATGAGCGCTTTCAGCTGCGCCCGCGGCAGCGGCGTCGCATACCAGGAGGCGGCGCTGAGCCCCTTCTCCACGGCGAGACGGGAATCTTCCCCGGTCAGGCTGTAATTCCGCATGCGGGCAGCACTCATAGCGGCTGTGGCACTCATCTTTCGCCTCTCGCGATTGTGGCGTGTCGCGTTGTCAAACGCCGAGCGCGCGCAGCTTGCCGTCCAGGAACTTCTTGGCCCGCGGCACGTCCGTCTCATCCAGGTGTTCGATGACGATCGGGATATTCGGATGCTTCTCGGACAGGCGCTTGAGATAGTAGTCGTAGTTCAGCGCGCCGAGGCCGGGGGCGGGCAGTTCGATCGACCCGACGCCGCGGAAGGAATGCGCTTCCGAGGCATCGATCTCAGCATGCTTCTCGCTCGTCTCCATCGACCGCTTGACGTCCTTGGCATGGGCGATGCGGACATGGCCGGCGAGCGTGTCGAAGATCTGCTTCAGCACCGCGTCCATTTTATCGATATTGTGATCCTCGAAGTAATTCGTGGGATCCATGAGCAGGCCGAGGCCGGGGTGATCGACTTCGGCGAAGACGCGCACCGTCTCCTCCACCGAGCCGATGACGTTATTGACATAGGTTTCCAGCAGGAAGACTGCGCCATGGTCATAGGCGACCTGAGAGAGTTCGGCGATGACTTTCCGGCAATCCTCGAACCCTTCTTCCGTCTTGTTCTTGGGGTGATGCACCCAATCGGATTCCGTATTGAAGGTGCCGGTCTCGGAAATCACATAAGGCGTGCCGAAGTTGCGCGCATTGCGGATGATGGCCTTGAGGTAGTCGAGCCGGCGCTTCCGCTCATCCGGATCGGGATGCACGATATTGGTATAGCCCGAGATGGCGCAGATCGGCAGGTTGTAGTCCCGGAACGTTTCCCGGACCAGCTTCGCCTTCTCGACGGTGATCGAATCCGGGGTCGAGAAATCGATATCCTTGAAGGCAAGGTCGAGCTGCACCGTATTGAAGCCGATCGCCTTTATTTTCCGCGCCTGCTCGGCAAGGGCGTAAGGAAAGTATCCGCTGAAGATTCCGACCTGTTGCATCTGTGTTGTTCTCCTCTGTTCTTATTGGTCTTGTCGGCGTTCAATAGCCGAATTCGGAAAGCTTAACGGTCCGCTGGTCCGAGACCGAGCGGTAGGCGGCTTCGATCAGCGCCATGGTGGCGAGATTGTCCTCGGCACTTAGCGCCGGGTGCGTGTCGGTGGCGAGCGCGTATTGCAATTGCTCCATCACGCCCGCAAAGGCCTGGGGAAACCAGCGCGTCGTCCAGGTCGGTTCGACCCATTTGCCGTCGGTCGTCACTTGCGAGGAATAGCGGAAGGTGGAGGGCGAGCCGTTCGGATAGTCCGGCCAGCCGATGCTGCCCTGAGCAATGCCTGCCGTGCCTTCGACCCGCCATTTGATGTAGATATCGCCCTCATACCCCTTGGCCCGGGGCCCGGCCCAGACATCTTCCAGCGAAAGCGCGATGACCCCGGAACGGAAGGTGAGGGTGGAGATGCAGATACCGTCCTGATGCGCGAATTCGGTGCGCGGATCGGGGCGCACGGTCGTCGAAATCGCTTCGACCTCGCCGAATAGATGGCGCAGCACATCGAGATGATGGATCGACATATTGAGCAGCGTCAGCCGCCCGTAGTCGCGCAGGAAGGGCTGCCAATGCGGAATGGCGCGCATATCGATGCTGGCCATGACGGGCGTGCCGAGGGCGCCGCGATCCAGCACCTGTTTCAGCACGCGCATGGATTGATCGAAGCGCATGTTCTGATTGACCGACAGGATCTTGCCCGCGGCCTTGGCTTCCGCGACCAGCGCCTCGGCCGTCGCGAGATCGAGGGCGAGGGGCTTCTGCGCCAGGATGGCGCGGATACCGGGTTGCGCCAGCGCCTGACGGATCAGCGCGGGCTGCTGATGCGGCGGATAGGCGATGTCCAGAATCTCGAAACCGCCAGCATCGATCAAAGCCTCCGGCGTGTCATGGACCACCGGAATATTCCAGCGCTCGGCCACGCCGGCCGCCTTGTCGCGGCTGCGCGAGGCGATGGCGGCCACCGCAAACCGTGCCTCGTGATAGGCGGCGAGATGGATATCGGCCATGATGAAGCCGGCGCCGATGCAGCCGATGCGGAAATCGCGGCAGCGGATGGGGGCGTCGGGGGTGAAGTCGATCGGCTCTGCCAAGTCAGCCTCCTCGGGAGGTGTCTGGGGCGGAGGATGCCGCCGCAATCGGGGTGGGGGTGCGGAACCGGCTGAGAATGACCGCGCGCAGGCTGCCTTTCATCATCCGGTCGAGTGCCAGAAAGCCGAGCAGCACGAGGCCGAAGATGATCTGCCGTCCGGCCTCGCCGATGGCGAGAGCCGTCAGCAGGCTGACCAGCACCGTCATCATGATGGCAGCCGCCGCGACCCCGGCATAGGGTGCGCGGCCACCCGCGAGCGTAGCGCCGCCGATGACGGCGACGACGACGCTGGTGAGAATGTAAGGATCGCCGAGGCCGAAGAATGCCTGACCGACATAACCCGTGAGCAGGAAGCCGGCGAGGGCGGCCAGCGCGCCGCTGAGCCCATAGGCCGCGATGCGGATGCCCGTGACGTGATTGCCCGAGAGCAGCGCGGCCAAGGGGTTGGCGCCCGTCGCCGTCAATCGCTTGCCCCAGGCGGAGGCCGAGAGCAGCCAGACGGCAATGGCGCCGAGGACCGCCCAGACGATGACGATATTGGGGACGCCGCCGCTGGCCCAGCCGCCGATGGCGACCAGCAAGGGGCTGGCCGAATTGGCGGGATGAACGATGGAGACGCCGAGGATAGTGCCGCCGTCGACGACGCTGGCAATGGCGAGCGTGGCCACCAGCGGGGGTACGCGCATCAGCGCGATGCCGACACCGTTGACGATACCGACCAGCCCGCCGGCCGCGACGGCCGCCAGCAAGGCCGGCGCGGTCAGCCCGTTGCTGCCCTGCATGAGGGCGGCGCCCAGGATGCCGCCGAGCGTGGCGCTGGCGCCGACCGACAGATCCAATCCCTGGCCGCCGGCCGCGATGACGATGGTCTGGCAGAGGCCGAAGATGCCCAGGAAGGCCGCGATCTTGAGCTGATTGCTGACCTGGCCGAGGCTGAGGAAGCCCGGCATGAGAATCTGGCCGACGAGCAGCAGCAGGATTGCGACACCGATGAGCGCGAGGGGCCGGGCGAGATGCTTGTTCATGCGCGGCGCCGTCCTTCCAGCACCATGAAGCCGAGGGCGGCGACGATGACGAAGCCTTTCACGAATTCCTGCCAGCTGCTGGAAATGCCGGCGAAATAGATGACATTGGTGACGAGACCGAGGACCAGCGCGCCGATCAGCGCGCCCCAGGGTGTGCCGCGTCCGCCACCCAGAGAAACGCCGCCGATCACGACCGCCGCGACGGAGGCGAGCGTATAGCTTTGGCCCAGGCGCGGATCGCCCGACATGGTCTGGGCGGAAATGGCGATGGCGCCGAGGCAGACGAGCATCCAGGCCACCAGATAGGCGAGCAGCTTGGTGCGGCGGAGGGGAATGCCCGCGACCGCTGCCGCTTCCGGATTGCTGCCGACCGCGATGATGCGGCGCCCGGCGCGATGCCGCGCCAGCAGCGCCCAGCAGGCCATGGCGACGGCGATGATCAGCAGCGGTACCGGGATACCCAGCAACGTGCCGGCATAGCCGTCGCCGATCGCGTCCGAAATCACGCCGCCCGGCTGCGGCATGATGGTGAGCGCCAGGCCGAACCAGATGGCGCCGGTCGCAAAGGTCGCGACCAAAGACGGCAGACCGGCATAGGCAACCAGCAGCCCGTTGACGGCACCCAGAAGGAGGGCCACGAGCACGGCGACCGCGATGACGCCGAGCGGGCCGCCAAGCTTGTCCTGCGGCAGGCTGGCCATGACGCAATTGATCAGCGAGACGCCGGCGCCGAGAGACAGATCAAGCTCCCGGCTGAGCACGATGACGGCTTGCGCGACGCAGATCAGAATGGTCGGCGCGAAGGTCGCGATATTGCCGGAGAGCGAGGAGCCCGAAAAGAAATCCGGCTGCAAGGCGATATTGAGACTGACCACGACCAGCAGCATGAGCAGGCCGGGTCCCAGCCCGCTGCGGCGCAGCGCCTGCCAGGGGGCGACGGCCAGACGGGTCCGGGGCTGTCCGGTGACGGCGCTCATGCCGCGCGTCCAAAGCTGGCGGCGATGACGCGTTGCTCGGTCATCGCGGAGCCCGACAGTGTCTCGACCACGCGGCCTTCATACATGACCAGGATCCGGTCGCAGTGATGTAGCAACTCATGAATGTCCGACGCATAGACCAGCGCCGCGCTGCCGCCGGCGACAAGATCGCCGATGGTGTCGTAGATTTCCCGTCGCGCCCGCAGATCGACGCCCTTGGTCGGGTCGCTGAGCAGCAGCACATCGACCGGCCCTTCCAGCCATTTTCCGATGACGACCTTCTGCTGATTGCCGCCGGAGAGGGTCGCGACCGGTTGCGTCGGTCCACGCGTCTTGATCAGCAGGCGCGGAATGGTCTGGCGCACGAACTCCGCCAGCCGGCGCCGACGCAGGCGCCAGGGACGCGGCTGCATGGCGAGCGCGACGGCGGCGAGGTTTTCGCCGACCGTCTGATCCATGAACAGGCCCTGCCGGTGACGGTCATTCGGCACCAGGCAGATGCCGCGCCGGATCATGTCGCGCGGACGGTGAGGCGAGAGGGCGCGACCGCGATGCAGGATGCGACCGCCATCCTTGCGGCGGAAGCCAGCGACCGTGTCGAGCAACTGTTCCTGCCCTTGGCCCTGCAATCCCGCAATGCCGAGAATTTCGCCACTATGAAGATCGAGATCGACGCCGCGCAGGGCTTGGCCCGCGCACAAACCTTCCAATGTCAGCACAACGTCCTGCGTATCACGCGGCTTGCGTTCCGTCAGCCGCGCCGGTGCGTCGGAATCGCCGGTCAGCAGATCCAGTACCCGCGCCTCATCCAAGCTGCCGTCGAGTTCCCAGGAGCCGACGCGGCGGCCGTTGCGCAGCACGACGAGGTCGTCGCACAAAGCCTCGACCTCCTGCAGCCGGTGGGAGATGAAGATGATGGCGGTGCCGCTGGCCGCCAGCGCGCGCACATGGGCGAAAAGGCGATCGACCAGTGCGGCCGAGAGCGCGGCGGTCGGCTCATCCAGGATCAGCAATCGCGGCTCCCGCGACAGCGCGCGTGCGATTTCGACCAGTTGCTGCTCGGCGGCCGAGAGGCGTTCGACGGGCTGGTCGATATCGATGTCGAGACCGACTGCCTGCAGCATATGCCAGGCCGCCCGCCTGCTGCCGGCGCGGGAGACGAAACCGCCGCGACCGCAACGTTCCATGCCCAGAAACAGATTTTCCCAGACCGGCAGATCGGGCGCGAGGCTCGGATGCTGATGGGCGATGACGACGCCACGCCGCACCGCATCCTTTGGCGTCGTGAAACGCGCGGGCTGCCCGTCCACCAGCAATTCGCCGCCGTCCGACATCATCTCACCCGCGATGATGCGGCACAGCGTCGACTTGCCCGAGCCGTTGGCGCCGAGCAGGCCGAGCACCCGGCCGGGCCGGGGCGCGAGATCGACACTGTCCAGCGCCGCGACACCGCCGAAGGATTTGCTGATCCGGCGGGCGGTGACGCAGGCGGGCGGCAGGGGCAAGGTCTCGGTCATTATACGAAAAGCTTGTCCAATTCGCTCTCGCTCAAGTATTCGCCGAGGAAATAACCGTCCGGCTTATCCGCGACGCTGGCCAGCAACTGGTCGAGATTGTCGTTCGTGACCTCAACCTTGATCGGATAGTGATAAGTATTATTGGGCAAAGGCTTCAGGGTGCGGCCCTGGGCGATGCGCACCGCGACACCGACGGCCGTGCGCCCGATCTCGGGCGGGTTTGAGCGTGCAAACAGATGCACGTCATGCCCGGCGTCACGCTCCTTCTTCCAGGCGAGCAGGAAGGATTTCTGTGCTTCGCCCGTCATGATCGGCACAGGCCTGCCGGCGGCCTGAAAGGCCCGCATGATGCCGAGGCCCATGCCGTCTTCGGTGCAGACCGCGTCGATATGCGGGGTTGCGGCCAGCACCGTCGCCATGACGGCCTGGGCCTTGGCCTGATCCCACATGCCGTAGCCGGACCAGACGATCTTGATGCCGGGATTCTTGGCGAAGACATCCATGAAGGCGGTGCGGCGCGCGACCGCGGCCGGGTGGCCCGGCACGCCGTCCATCACCGCGACGCGGCCCTGGCCCTTCAGCTGAGCGACAATCCATTCCGCGTAATGCTTGCCCCAATCATATTCGTCGATGCCGACATTGATGGCATAGGGATCGCTGACCGCCTGATCGAAGGCGATGACCGGGATTTTGGCGCGTTTCGCCTCATGAATGACGCCGGTCAGCGCGGTCGCGGAATTGGCGTCGATCATCAAAACATTGACGCGGCTGCGGATCATGTTCCGCACGTCCTGGATCTGGGCGGCGGTATCCGGCCCCGCCTGCTGCACGATGAGCTTATGGGCCAGGCCCTGGCTTTCGTACATCGCGAATTGCGTCTTGGACGCGTCGATCATCTGATCGCGCCATTCCGTGCCGAAATAGCCGTTGGACAGGCCGATCGTGATCGGCTCCGCGGCCTCGCCCGGTCTGATGCCCGCCAAAGCGGCGGCCCCGGCCAGACCAAGAGCAGAGGAGGCGAAGCCCCGACGCGTGAGTGCCATTGCGTTTCCCCGTGGTGCTTTTTGATCGGTCGCGGTTGCACCATCCGCGGCCGTTGCTTTTGACGGTGGCGACCGCGGCCGCCTTGATGACGGTTTCGCGATGCCGTCGTCACTTTAAAAGAATGATTTCTAAAACATCAAGACAAATCATTTAATGATGTGTATTGAGGTGTTTATGTTCGATTTCTAAAGAAAATTATCGTGCCGAAGCAAGCGCATGCGGCAATGATGTGTTTTGAGGTTCTATTTGTGAGAGACCAGGATGGCGCTTGACGGAGACGGCCTAAGGACGACGACCAGGCGGCGTCCGACGCTTGAGGATATCGCCCGCCAGTCCGGCGCCTCCCTCGCGACGGTAGACCGGGTCATCAACGACCGGCCTGGGGTGCGGGACAGAACCCGGCAACGCGTGCTGCAGGTGGCGAACCGTCTCGGCTATCTTTCGATCGAGCCGGAACCGGTCATGGCAGGCCCACCGCTGACGCTCGATTTCGTGCTGCCGGACGGCACCAATAGTTTCATTCTCAATCTCGCGCGTCTTCTCGCGGAAAACGCCGCGTCGCGGCCGGACGTCGAACTCCGCCTGCATATGATCGAGGGGTTCAATCCGGCGGCCATGGCGGCGAAGCTTGGCGAACTCGCCGGTCGGTCCCAGGGGCTGGGCATTACGGCGCTGGACCATCCGCTGCTGCGAGAGGCGATCCGCAGCGTCATTGCCGAAGGCACGCCGGTGGTGACGCTTGCGTCCGACATCACGCAAGTGCCGCGCCTGGACTATGTCGGGATCGACAATCGCGCGGCCGGGCGGCTGGCCGGACATCTGCTGGGCCGCTTCGTGCGGGAAGACGTCGCCAAGGTCGCGCTGTTCGCGGGGTCGCTCTCCTATCGCGGTCATGAGGAGCGGGAGATGGGCTTCCGCCATATCCTGACGGAATCCCATCCTGGCCTCGCGATCGTGGAACTGCGCGAAGTGAGCGATGACATGACGCGCGGCTATGAGGAGGCGCGGCGCCTGCTGGAGCGTCACCCGGACCTTGCGGGGATTTACAGCATCGGCGGCGGGGTGGAGGGCATCGCCCGGGCGCTGGAGGAATCCGGGCGCGGGCCGGAGGTCGTCCTGATCGGCCATGAACTGACCGAGGGCACGCGCCGCCTGCTGGTCGCCGGCACCATCGATGCGCTGATCGACCAGAATCCGCGCGTTGAAGCGCGGGAGGCGATCGATCTGCTGGTGCAGGCCGCGCGCGGCACGGAAAGACCGGTCGCCCGGCCGATGCGCGTGCATGCGATCTTTCGCGAAAACCTGCCTTGACCCTATTCCTATCTAAAAACGGCCATAACGTTTCACTTGCGACATAGAGGATAAAAATGGTTCAGTGCGGGCAGGCGAATTTGGAACCTGCAGGAGCACCTCAGCGTGACCGCAGCCAGCATAACTTTGCTTGGTACCTATAGCGAAGCCCTCGGCGACAGTTTGCTGATCGATGGTTCGGGGACCATTTACGGCACCGCGACCGGTGCCGACGGGCCAGCGATCTTTGCCTTCGCGGCCGGCAGTTTCACGACGCTCGGCATCTTCAACGACTATAGCACGACCGGCGGCGGTCCGACCGATGGCCTAGGCATCGACGGCGCGGGCAATGTTTACGCCACTACTTACTATGGCGGCCCGGCCAATGGTGTCGCCGATGAGGTATCCCTCACCAGCCCGCTGACGGCCATCGCCTATTCACCTGGCATGCCCGAGGGGCCGCCCGTCGCTGATGCCGCGGGCGATGTATTTTACGCGTCGGGCGGCAATACCATCTATGAGGTCAAGGCGGGTTCCGGTACGGCGACCGTCTTCGCCTCCGTCGCGACCAATGCCGATCTGACCATCGGTGCCGACGGCACAATCTACGGCACCAATGACGCCGGCGCGTCCGGCTATGGTTCGGTTTTCGAAATCACGCCGGACGGGATTGTCACGACGCTGGTGAATTTTGATGTCGGCAACGGCCGTCTTCCCACGGGCAAGCTGGTTCTGGACGAAGCAGGCAATCTTTACGGCAACGCCAATAATCTTTTCGAGATCGCGGCAGGCACGCACGTCTTTACCCAGTTGGCGACGTTCAGCGATGGCGGTGCGTCCGAGATCAACCAGATCGCGGTCGATGCGGATGGCAATATTTACGGAACGACGACACCGGCCGGTGCGACCTCAGGCGGGACCGTCTACGAATTGGCCGCAGGATCAGATAGCGTCACAACGCTGTTGGATAACGCGGACGGTATCCATGGCCTGACGGCGGAGAGTGACGGAGATCTGCTCGGAACCGTCGGCGACGCGATTATGGAAGTTGTTCCGTGTTTCGTCACAGGGACTTTGATCGCAACGCCTGACGGTGATCGCAGGGTTGAAACGCTTTGCATCGGTGACCCTGTCATCACTGCGGATGGTCGGATCGCGCCGATAAAATGGATTGGTTGGCGTGTCATTCAACGGGATGACGCGAACGGCTACCGTTTTGCCGACGCACTTCAGGTTATGCCGATCCGCATCAAGGCGGGGGCTCTGGGCCCGAATAGCCCAAACCGGGACCTGCTTCTGTCTCCCTGCCACGCTGTCCTGATCAAGGATGTCCTGATTCAGGCGGGTGCCCTGGTGAATGGCGTTTCCATTCTTCGCGAGCATCATATGGCCAGGACGTTTACTTATTACCATGTCGAACTGGCCGATCATGCGCTGATATTGGCGGAGGGCTTGCCGGCGGAAACCTTCGTCGACAACGTGCATCGGATGGGTTTCGATAATTGGGCCGAGCATCAGGCGCTTTATCCAAATTGTGAGTCCATGATGGAGATGGAATTTCCGCGCGCCGCATCCATCCGCCAAGTGCCTGGCGCGATCCAGCATTATCTGATGGACCGGGCAAAGACCTGTTTCGGCCAGGCTGCGGAAACCATCGCTGCCTGAAATGCCCTAGCGACCTTGCCGTCTATGTCTGCATTCGGGCGAGGCGAGTGGGCTTGCCTGTGATCGGGCAAGCCCGCACATGACTCAGTCGAAGTAGCGCATGGCTTCAAGGTCAGAAATCAGCCCGGGGCCGGTCGGGTGCCAGCCGAGAGTTGCGCGCGTCTGCGCGCTTGATGCCGGAAGATCCATGCCGACGAATAAGCCCAGCCAGCCGAAATGGGCTGGTGCGTCTTCGGCCGAGAGGGAGAGCACCGGCACGTTCAAGCCGCGCCCGACGACGGTCGCGATGTCACGCGCCGCGATGCCTTCTTCCGCGACGGCGTGATAGCGGGCGCCGGCCTCGCGCTTTTCCAGCGCCAGGACGTAAAGACGCGCGACGTCGCTGACATGGGCCGCCGGCCAGCGGTTGAGCCCTTCGCCGATATAGGCAGCGACCCCTTTCTGACGCGCCATCATGACATAGGGCGTCACCAGGCCTTGTTTGACCGGGTCATGGACCTGGGGCAGACGCATGACAGAGACATTGACCCCGGCATCCAGCAAAGCCTGGCCTTCCTTTTCGGAGGCGACGCGGGGATTGGGATTATCCCAATTGACCACCGCTTCGGTCGCGGTTTGGCCGAGGCCAGCGCTGCCCATGCCGGTGCCGGAGGTGATGACCAGAGGCTTGCCAGTGCCTTTGAGCGCGGCGCCCATGGCGGCGATCACCCGCCGATCCTTCTCGCAATTGGCGACAAAGTTCGAAAAATCATGATCGAAGGCACAGTGGATGACGCCGTCCGATTGGGCGGCACCATGGGCAAGGCTGTCCGGGTCTTCCAATGTGCCGCGATAGGGTTCGGCGCCGGCGGCGATCAGCGCTTCCGCGCCAGCATCCGACCGCGTCAGGCCGAGGACCTGATGGCCGGCCTTGAGAAGTTCAGGGATGACGGCGGAACCGATGAAGCCGGTGGCGCCAGTGACGAATACGCGCATGAGACGATCTCCGATTGATCCGAGCGGAGTATCGGCTAGAGTCATATCCTGTTAAAGTAGTGACATTATCCTAGTATAATGACCAATAGGATTGGGCATGGCCGTCGAGACCGACAATCTGCTGGGCAGCTACCTCAAGGATCGCCGGACGCGGCTTGATCCGACCGCGCTGGGCTTTCCGGCGGCGCGTCGGCGGACCAAGGGGCTGCGGCGGGAGGAGGTCGCCCAGCGGGCCAATATCAGCCCGACCTGGTACACTTGGCTGGAGCAAGGGCGCGGCGGCGCGCCCTCGCCGGACGTGCTCAACCGGATCGCCAATGGTCTGATGCTGACCGAGCCCGAGCGTGAGCATCTGTTTCTGCTCGGTCTCGGTCGCCCGCCTGAGGTGCGCTACAAGGCGGTGGACGGCGTGACGCCGCGTCTGCAGCGCCTGATCGATAGTTTTGAGGTCAGCCCGACGATTATCAAAACCGCGCTGTGGGACATCGTCGCTTGGAATCCTGCGGCGACCATTTTGCTGACCGATTATAGCGCGCTGGTTCCGGGTCAGCGGAACATCCTGCGCCTCATCTTCGGCCATCCGGGTGTTCGTGCGGCGCAGGAAGACTGGACCAAGGTCGCCCGGTTCGCGGTCGGCGCGCTCAGGGCCGATGCCGCGCGCGCGGGTGCGGTTTCGGAAGTCGCGGCGCTTGTGGAAGAGCTCTGTCAGCTCAGCCCCGAATTCGAGGCGCTATGGCGCGACAATGACGTGAGCAGTCATGGCGAGGGGATCAAGCGCTTGCACCATCCGATCCTTGGTCCGCTGGAGGTTGAATATTCGGCTTTTGCGGTCGACGGCCGCCCTGACCTGTCCATGATCGTCTATAATCCGGTCAAGATCGCGGATGCGGATCGTATTCGCGCCCTCGTCAGAGCGAAAGCAGCGGCAGGATGCTAGGATGACAATCATGACGGCGCGTCGGATTTGCGGCTTTGCGGCCAGCATTCTGCTCGGCCTGATGGCGGCCGTCAGCCCTGCGGCGGCGGCAGAGGTCGCGCTGCTCAAACCCTTCGGCACCGTTTCCATCCATTCGCCTATCCAGCCGGTGCCGCCGGGCGGGCCATTGCCTTATACCGCCAGCGGCCCGGCAGCGAGTTGGGGTGTCGTCGCCTGGGATATTCCCGGTGGCGATCTGTCGGCCTTCACCTCCACGCAGGGCGGGGCCGGACCGATTTCGACCTCGCATGCGGCGGAGGCTACCGTCAGCGTCGCTCAATCGCCGGCCGACGGGCCGGTGATTTCCCTGTCACAGGACGGCGCGATACTGCCTTGCCAGACAGCCGGCGGCCAGCCGCGTGAATCCGATCTGCTGCTGTCCCCCAATAGAGGGAACAATCATTTCGACGTCAGCGGCTATCTGTCGCAATCCCATGCTTATGCGCTGACGTCGCTCCATCATCTGACCGCAAGCGCGACCGTCTCCTACAGTGCCACGCCTTCGGCGAGGCCCGAGGTCTGCGGTGTCGCGCAGGGCAGCGCGCTGATGGCCGTCATCCTCAACAATCCTGTCCGCCATCAGACGCTGTTCTATCAGCTTGCTTTGACCCTCGTCTGCGGACCGCAGCCGGCGCCACGGCTCGCCTTTTGCGCGAAGATGCGAGCGGAGCCCTGGTCCAATTTCTTCTTCACGAAGAACCCTTTCGGGGTCGACGACAGATTGCCCCTGCTGGGCCAGGCCTTTCTGACGTCGGGGGAAACACGAACCATTCACGTCGACCTGCTGCCAAGGCTGATCGGGTTTCTGCGTGCCGGTCCGCTGTCGCTCGATACCGATCCCAGCCATTGGACGATCGGCGGTTTCTATGCCGGCCAGGATATCTGGGGTGGCGTCAAGCTGACCACGCATTGGTCATCGGTCCAGCTTGTCGCGGATGTCGCCGACTGACACAGGGATAGGTCAGCCGGCGCGGAACTTGCCGCTGTGCAGATCGGCCTCGATACTCTCCAGACTGCGGCCGCGGGTTTCCGGCACCAGCCGCCAGACGAAGGCGAAGGCGAGCAGATTGGCGAGGCCGAACAGCCAGAAGGCGCCGGCTGGGCCAAAGGCCGAGACGAGGCTGAGCGTCGTCAGCGAGATCAGCAGATCGAAGCTCCAATGCGATAGCGCCACCATGCTCATGCCCTTGCCGCGGACACCGAGCGGGAAGACTTCGGAGCCGACCAGCCAGATAGCGACGGAGATGGAACCGACGTTGAAAATCTCGTTGCCGAGAAGACCGCCGACCGCCAGCCAGCGCATAACGCCATGCGGCGTGCCACTGGTGAAGGCGAAGCCCAAGACCAGCAAGGAGAGTGCGGCGAAGGGCAGGAAGCGCAGCATCAGCTTGCGCCGGCCCCAGCGGTCCACCGCCCATATGCCGAAGGAGGTGCTGGCGACGATGGTGACGCCGACGGCCAGAGAGGTCAGCAGCGCGGCATTTTCACCGAAACCGGCGGACTTCAGAATGGTCGGCGCATAATAGATCACCGCATTGGTGCCGGTGATCTGGGAGAACATCGCGACCCCCATGCCGGCGATCAGCGCAGGACGCAGCCGCGGCGTGAAAAGCTCCGACCAGCTGCGTTCCGCATGGACGGTTTCCTCGATATCGTCGAGTTCCTTATCGACTTCCGCCGACGAACTGCGAACCCGCAGCAGCGTCTTCCGTGCGGCCTCCCGATTGCCGTTGAGGGACTGGAAGCGCGGGCTTTCCGGCAGCCAGAACAGACCGACGAGCAGGATGATCGCCGGCACGATGCCGAGGAGAAACATCAACCGCCAGGCGCCGCTTGCCCCCAGCAGCCAGCCGACGATCGACGAGACAAGGATGCCGCCGACGATCGCAAGCTGGAAGAGCACGACCAGAGCGCCGCGCCGAGCGGCCGGCGCCAGTTCAGCGATATAGACGGGCACGATCTGCGAGGTTGCCCCGATCGCGAGACCCAGCACCAGGCGGGACAGCACAAGCACCGCGATGGAGCCTGCGGCGGCGGCGGTGATCGATCCCACGATAAAGACGATTGCGGCCGCAACGACAACCAGCCGGCGGCCGATCCGGTCGGAAATCGGCCCGGCCGCCATGCAGCCGACGAGGGCGCCGGCGACGATGGCGGAGGCGATCAGCTGTTTCGCGAGATTGCCGAGCTCTGCGCCATGGGGGTTGAGGTCATGTCCGATAAACAGCAGCGCGGCTGAGATAATGCCGGTGTCATAGCCAAAGAGAAGTCCACCCATCGCGGCGATTGCGGCGACAAAAACGACGAACCTGCTTCCGTCCATACTGACATCCCTCGACCACATTGCGTCTCAACGCCCTGCGATCACATTTGGGATGGGTCATGAAATTTGCCATGGCCTGCCGTTGCCACGGAAGCGGGAGGCAGAACTGCAAGGCCGCGCGCGGCCCAGGCAAACAGGATGAGAGGTCCTTAGACGTTTGACCTCTCATCCAAAAGCGTCAGGTCAGGAGCTTTTAATGCCGGTCACAAGAATCGGCTGGGCAGAAAAATCGGTTGGGAAAAGCTTCTGCAGCGCACCAACCTTGGGCAGATCGAAGGTCGCGATATAGTCGCTGTCGGGATGCAGCGTCAGGTAGTTCTGATGATAACCCTCGGCCGGATAGAAGCCCGTATTCTGACCGACGATCGTCGCGACCGGCGCGGCGTAGGTCTTGGACTGGTTAAGCTGCGCGATATAGGCATGGGCGATCGCCGCCTGTTCCGGCGTCGTCGCGAAGATCTCGGACCGGTATTGCGAGCCTGTATCCGGGTATTGCTGGTTCACCTGGGTGGGGTCGGTCGCGACCGAGAAATAGATCTGAAGCAGCTTGCCGTAGGTGATGATCTTCGGGTCATAGGTGATGCGCACCGATTCCGCATGGCCCGTGGTGCCGGTGCTGACCGTCTCATACTGCGCATTGGCGGCGCTGCCACCGTCATAGCCGGACATCGCCTCCGTCACGCCATGGACATGCTGGAAGACGCCCTGGACGCCCCAGAAGCAGCCGCCAGCCAGAATCAGCGTTTCGGTGCCGGCAGCGCCAAGCTTTTCGTCCAGGCTGGGCGCCGGCACGATCTTGTTCAGCGCTTCCGCCTGGCTGCGGACGGCACCGAAGGTGAGCGCGCCTGCGGCCAGCACGACGGCAAGCCCGGCGGCGGAAGCGATGGCAGTCAGGCGGGAATGGCGAGGCATGGTTTGATCCTTACGCCGAAGCGGTGAAGGTGAGGGCGACGCCGTTCATGCAGTAACGGAGGCCCGTCGGTTGCGGCCCGTCCGGAAAGACATGGCCCAGATGGCTGCCGCAGCGGCTGCAATGGATTTCCGTGCGTTCCATGCCGAAACTATTGTCGGAACTCTGGTCAATGCCTTTGGGCAAAGGCTGCCAGAAGCTGGGCCAGCCGGTATGGCTGTCGTATTTGGTGGCGGAGGAATAGACCGGCAGGGCGCAGCCGGCGCAGGCATAAATGCCCTTGCGCGTCTCGTAATCCAGTTTGCTGGAGAAGGGGGCTTCCGTGCCTTGCTGCCGCAGCACGGTATAGGCGGCCGGGCTTAGCATGGACCGCCACTCCGCATCGCTATGGCTGACGGGATAAACGGTCGCGCTGGCCTTGGCGGGATGGGAGCGAAGGCTTAGAAGCCCGCCCCCGGCGATGCCCAAACCCAGCAGTCCAAAAAGCTCGCGTCTCCTAGCCATGGTCATGCTCCCCTATGTGTCATCTCTCTATTCGGCGCCTGTGAGCGGCAGGTTACACCAGGGCGGCGGCTGATCCGATGAGGATCAAGATGTTGTGACACCAGCCCAAATCCGTCGATAGGGAGGTTTCGCACTGCATTTGGGTTTTGCCGAAAAACACCCCTAGCTGATAGGAGCGCTGGCTCCTATTGGGGCAAATTGCCGCTTGCGACCGAGATCAAGCATTTGAAACCACCGATTTATACCTTCGACGCTGACAGGCTTGCCGCGCTCGCCAATTACGCGATCCTGGATAGCCCGGCCGAGCCGGCCTTCGACGGCATCGTGCAACTTGCGGCGCAGATCTGCGAAACGCCGGTCTCTCTGGTCAGCCTGGTCGCCGATGACCGCCAGTGGTTCAAGGCCCGCGTCGGTTTCGCGCCCTGCGAGACCGACCTTAATCGATCGGTTTGCGCCCATGCGCTGGTCGAGCCTGACCTCCTCATTATTCCAGACCTGACGCAAGACCCTCGCAGCGAAGCCAATCCGCTGGTGACGGCAGATCCCTTCATTCGCTTCTATGCGGGTGCGCCTTTCCATGCCGTGACCGGGGAGGTGCTGGGCAGTCTCTGCGTGATCGATACCCAACCCCGGCCGGCCGGCTTGACCGCATTGCAGGCCGATGGCCTGCGGAATCTGGCCCGTCAGGTTTCGATCCTGCTCGACATGAGACGGGCGATCGCGGAGCGTGATGTGCTGGCGGCAGAGCAGCGCGCGGCTGAAGCCCGCCGGCTCGCCTTGGCGCATCTGGGCGACAGGCTGAGGGAAATGTCGACATTGGCCGAGATGACCCGCCTGGCGGCGCGCATCGTGGGCGAGGCTTTGAGCCTGAGCCGCGTCGGCTTCCACGCGCTGGATGAAGGCGGCTTCTATCGGCCGGGCGAGGCAGACTGGATCGCGGAGGGCGAGACGGAACAAGGCCCTGTCGTTGATCCTGCGGATCTTCGGCAGAGCATTCTGCGCGGCAAGCCGCTCGTCACGCAGAATGCCTTGGCTTTGCATATGCCGGTGCGGGAGCGTGGGCATACGGTCGCCGTGCTGGTCGTGCAGGATCATCAGCCGAGGGACTGGTCGCCCGAGGTGCTGGCCTTCCTTCGCAATGTGACCGATCGGCTGGAAAGCGGCCTGGCACGGCTGAAGGCGGATGCCGAACAACAGGTCCTGAATCACGAACTCAGCCATCGGCTTAAAAACACCTTCGCGATGATCCAGGCGATCGCAACGCAGACGTTGCGCGCCGTGCCGGATCAGGAGCCGATCGACGGTTTTTTGCGTCGATTGCATGCCCTGTCCGCAGCACATGATGTTCTGCTGCAGCAGAAATGGACTGCGGCCAGCATGACCGAAGTTGTCGAAAGCGTCATCAATCTGCTTGAGGATGGCACACGCTTCGATATTGCGGGACCCGAAATCGTGATGGGACCGAAAGCCACGCTGTCACTGTCTTTGCTTCTTCACGAACTCACGACGAATGCGATGAAATACGGATCACTGTCTCGCGAGAGCGGAAGAATTGTCATGACTTGGCAGCTCGATAGCTCATCTAACGAGACGGAGCTTGCGTTGCATTGGCGTGAGTTGGGAGGGCCGCCGGCAGCGGAGCCGAGCCGTAGAGGTTTCGGGTCTCGGCTTATTCGGACGGGTCTTCTCGGTAATGGCGGCGTCAAACTGCATTACCTCACCTCAGGTTTTGAGGCTGAATTTCGAGCACCGCTCGCCCAGGTGCAGCTTTCCTAGGGTGACGGGAGCGATGAGCATGACGAAGATAAAAACCGTGATCCTGGTTGTGGAAGATGAGCCGCTGCTGAGGATGGCGGCGGTCGATATGGTCGAGGATGCCGGTTTTGAGGCGATCGAGGCGGCTGACGCGACCGAGGCCGTCCGGATTTTGGAGACGCGACCGGATATCCGGATCGTCTTTACCGATATCGACATGCCGCGCGGCATGGACGGGATGAAGCTGGCCGCCTGTATCCGGGACCGCTGGCCGCCGATCACCGTCATCCTGACCTCGGGGTATCACGATGTGTCTGAGGTGACGCTACCGGCGCGGAGCCTGTTTTTTCCGAAACCCTATAAGGAGCAGGACGTCGTGGCCGCCTTTCGGCGTCTGGCAGCCTAGAGTCTGTCAGGTTTAGTTGGAAACGCCAAAAAATCTGTCGTGCGCGGGCCCCGACCCGCGCATCTACCCGACGCAGCAAGCAATCGGCCGGCTGGGCGCCGCGGCGGGTGGGTCCGCGCAACAAGTGCGCGGATGACAAATTATCTATTAAAACCTGACAGACTCTAAACAGCGATTGCCGTCAGCAGGGCGTTTCGGATTTCCGTCATGGCGATATCGAGATCGCCGCCGTCATGCGCTGCAATGCGGATCATGATGCCGCTTTCTGCACGCAGCCGGGTCATGCCCCAATAACAGGACGTGCTGTTGCCAGAGAGGCGCGACAAAACGTCCTTGACCGTCTCGTAAAACCCGTCGTGCATGGCGCGCAGCAGCCAAAGACTGCCGAAGGCGCGATAGGTGCCGGCGGCGATATCCGTATCCGTGATCTTCGTCCGGTCGAGCGCGACAATGCGCCCGGCGGCATCGCGAATGCTGACGCGACTGTCCAAGTGGCGCTGCGCGGCGGCGAAACCCTGCGGATCATGCATGAGAAAGCCGTCCTGAATCAGGACCGTGCTGTCCTGTCCGATGGTCAGGTCGATGGATTGGACAAGCCCGCTGCCGGGTAGAAGAATGACAGGGCGCGGCAGATAGTGAAGGCAGGCTCTATCCTCGACGTGCAGCGTTACGGCGAAGTTTGGAGATGCCTTGCCGCGCCGGTCATGCACGATGGTGGCG
Organism: Acidisoma cellulosilyticum; assembly: GCF_020621385.1. Classification (GTDB taxonomy): domain Bacteria; phylum Pseudomonadota; class Alphaproteobacteria; order Acetobacterales; family Acetobacteraceae; genus Acidisoma; species Acidisoma cellulosilyticum. The sequence goes on from NZ_JAESVA010000004.1 coordinate 204,450, forward strand.
GACGGCATGACAATGACGGCCGACGCATCAGGCCCCACGGCGATGCGCTGCGCGACCCGCTCATCACCGAACAAGCCGCCCGAGACGGATTGCAGAATGATCCGGGCCGTCGGCCCTTGTCCCCGCAAAGGGGCCGTGACGAAGAAGGGATAAGTGACATGCCGATGCGCGAGCACCGTCTGCCGGCCGCGCTTCTGGAAAGACAGGTCGAGCGGCGGTGGGCTCAGGTCAGCCAGTGCGTTCATGCTGCCTGATACAGCACGGCTGCGCAAAGCGCGTCAGCGACGGCGTCGATACCCTCGTTCGCCCGGCAATTGGTGCAAAGAACCGGCCGACCGGCGCGGGCGGCGGAGGCCTCGCGGATCATCGGCGCCAAGGTCACGCCAACATAGGGCGCCAGATCGACCTTGTTGATGACGAGAAGATCCGATTGGATGACGCCGGGTCCGCGCTTGCGCGGAATGTCATCACCACCCGCGACATCGATCACGAACAGCCAGTAGTCGACCAGATCGAGCGAGAAGGTGGAGGCGAGGTTGTCGCCGCCGCTTTCGATCAGGATCAGGTCCAGATCAGGGAAATCGCGATCGAGACTGTCGGCTGCCTCCATGTTCAAGGTCGGGTCCTCGCGGATCACCGTATGCGGGCAGGCGCCGGCCTCGACCGCCAGAATGCGTTCCGGCGCCAGAAGATTGGTGCGGCGCAGGCGCTCGGCATCCTCATGCGTGACAAGGTCATTGGTGATAACGGCGAGATCGACGCCGCGTTTGTGCAAAGCCGGGATCAACCGCTCGACCAGGGCCGTCTTGCCGGATCCGACAGGCCCGCCGATGCCGATACGGGCCGCGCCAATCTTTCTCATCGCAGCATGTACTTTCTGTTGAGCGGTACGACTGCCGTGGGCGGGCAGGTGAGCAGCCTGCCATCGGCCCGCACTTCGAATGTCGCGGAGTCAACCTCGATATGCGGCTGCGCGTCATTGCGGATCATGTCGCGCTTGCCGAGATTGCGGACGGAGGTGATGGGCACCATGCGCTTGCCGACGCCGAGCTTGGTCTGGATATCGGCCTGTATCGCGAGTTTGGAGACGAAGGTGACACCGAGATGCTGGGGGGAGACGCCGGTCGATCCCCACATCGGTCGCTGGATCATCGGCTCGCTATCGATCTGGCTGGCATTGGCGTCCCCCATCACTGCCCAGGCGATGAAGCCGCGCTTCATGACCAGCCAAGGCTTGATGCCGAAAGCCGCGCGCTTCCAGAAAACGAGGTCCGCCATCTTGCCGGGCGCGATGGAGCCGACATGGCTGTCGATGCCCGCTGCGATCGCCGGGTTGATGGTGTATTTCGCAATATAGCGCTTGATGCGCTCGTTATCGGCCCGCGCTGTCTTTTCTTCCGGCAGACGCCCGACACGGTCCTTCATCACAGCCGCCAATTGCCAGGCTTTGGCGACGTTTTCGGCGAGCCTGCCCATGCCCTGGCTGTCGGTCGCGAAGATGGAAATAGCGCCCATGTCGTGCAGGAAATCCTCCGCCGCCATGCTCTGCGGCCGGATACGGGATTCCGCGAAAGCCAGATCCTCCGCCAGACGCCAATTCATGACATGCGCCAGCATGGTCATGGGCAAGCCCTCGTTCAGAGCATAGGCCGTGAACGGATTGGTCGGGTTGGTCGATGACGGCAGGACATTGGCGAAGCTGTTGACGCGCAGCAGATCCGGCGCATGGCCGCCGCCGGCGCCTTCCGTGTGATACATGTGGATGGTGCGATTGCCGACGGCGCGCAGCGTATCCTCGCAGAAGCCGAATTCGTTGATCGTGTCGGTATGCAGATTGACGCAGAAGTCGTGGCGGTCAGCCGCGATCAGCGATCCGTCGATGACCGCACCGGAAGCCCCGAAATCCTCATGGATTTTGACACCGAGCGCGCCGCCGGCGACCGATTCCTCGACCGCCGCAGGGTCGGAACAGCCCCGCCCGAGGAAGCCGAAATTGAGGCAGGAATGATCAGCCCCCTGGATCAGCTGGCCGAGGACATTGGGGCCGGAACAGGTCACGTCGAAATGCGGACCCGGCGACATGCCGATGATGGTCGTGGTGCCACCAGCGAGCGCGTGTTCGCTCTGCTGCGGCGACAAGAAATGGGCATGCGCCTCCACCGCGCCGGCGGTGATGATATAGGGCTCGCCATGATAGACGGTGGTGTTGGGACCAGTCCGCAGATGGGGATCGACGCCCGCCATGATATCCGGATTGCCGGCCTTGCCGATGCCGACGATCAGCCCGTCGCGGATACCGATATCGGCTTTGATGATGCCGAGGACAGGGTCGATAATGGTGGCGTTCTGGATGACGCTGTCGAGCGCGCCGGAGGCATAGGTGCCGGTGGTCTGAAAGCCTTCACCGTCACGCATCATCTTGCCGGCGCCGGTCGTCAGCTCCTCGCCATAGATCGTGTAGTCGCGCTCGATCTCGGCGAGCAGATTGGTGTCGCCCAGGCGGATCATATCGCCCGTGGTGGGACCGAAGGTCGCTGCATAATCGCGCCGGGAAATCTTTGCCATATCAAATACCCCGATAGCCGCCGGCGCGTGCGGCGGTGAAGGCAGCCTCGCGCACCGCGTCATCGTCCAGCTTGCCCTGCGTCAATCCGGACTGGCCCATGACGATGCGGTCGCCGGCCATGGGGATGAGCGTGACCCGCTTGCGCAAGCCAGGCTCGAACCGCACGCCGCCGCCCGACAGAACGTCCAGCCGCTTGCCGAAGGCCTGGGCGCGATCAAAGTCGAGCGCCGGATTGACCTCGAAGAAATGGGTATGGCTGCGCACCTGGATGTCGCGGTCGCCGGTATTGACGACATCGATCACCGTCAGCGGCCGGCCGGCATTCAGCTCGATCTCACCGTCCAGCGTGATGATCTCCCCCGGTTCATCGATCTCCGGTGCCGGTTCCGTCCCTGGCCCGATCGGGTTGAAGACGATGACCATCTTGGTGCCTTCGGTGAAATTCGCCTCGACCGAAATCATATCGACCATCGGCGGCACGCCGGGTTCCACGTCATCGGCTGTCAGCAACTGCCCGGCGAAATTGACGATTGCCTCATAGGTCATGCCCTTGCGGGCGGCGAGCATCATCTCATCCGCGATCAGCGCGATGGCCTCGGGGTGGGAGAGCTTGATACCATGGACGCGCAGGCGCCGGGCATGTTCGGCTGCCATGAACATCGTCAGGCGTTCAATTTCAGTGGGCGCGAGATTCATCGGCCATCCCTCAATTGGAGAAAAGACGCTGTGTCTGATCCATGTGCCGCATCGCCGCGATATCGGCGAGCGGCGTGAAACTCTGGATATCGTCGGTGTCCGGCATCGGCTCTGCGATGATCCGCGCAAGATCGGGTCTGACATCAGCGAGGCTGCGCTGGGCGTCGAGATGGCTGATGAGGCCGAGGCGGATCGCGGCCGTGCAGAAGCTTTGCGCCATGCCATAGGCGCTGACGGCAAGCGCGCTGGGCCCATCGAGACCGATGCCTGCGAGCACCACGCCTTGCACGACGGGAAGATGGCCTTGAGCCTTGCCGCCATCGATCGCATTCTTAAGTGGTTGAGCGCCCGGCGTTCCGAGCCGCAGATGCGTGCCCAATAGAGCCAGCCCGGCGCGGCGGGAGCCCGCTCGCATCGTCTCCACCGTGGCCCAGGCATCGGCCAGATCATCGAGCGCGAGCAGCCGGGACAGATCACCCGCCGCCGCATGGGCATGGGCGATGATAACGCGATCGCATTTGGCCCAGCGATGCCGCATCTGACCGGCCAGGAAACCGCCGAAGCCGGTGCGCGTGATTTGGCCGTCGGCGATCAACGATTCCAGCCCCCAGGAGAAGGCGAAGCCGCCGCCCGGGAACTGACCGTCGCCGAATTGCAGGGCCGTCAGAAGTCCGGATAGGTCATTCAACGACCGAGACTTTGCCGGCGCTCTGCAGGTCTACAAGCCGCGCGCGGTATTCCTCCACCGGACGGTCCAGTGCCACCATCAGGCAGCCCTCCTCGAACCGCACTTTCCAATGCAGATTGCCGGCGAGATAGCCGAGTTCCATGGCGCCATCGTCGCTCGGGCGCAGGCGCAACCAGTTCTGCTGGCCGACGCGCAGAATGATAGCGCGGTCATTCTCCAGATGAAGCACTGCGCCATCGAAAAGCTGTGTCGCACGCGGCAGGGAAACGAAGCAGGCGGTGCCGCGGTCGGTATGGCTGTGAAAGCGCCGGCGCGGCAGGTCTGCCGGTTCCACGAACAACACCTCCACCACACCATGATGGCTGATGTCATGCAGGCGCTCGGCCAGGGTGGGATCGGTCTGAGATCCCATTATCGCTTCGATCACTATCGGCTGGTCCATCACCCTAGTCTTCCATCAGCCGGCGCGAATGTCGATACGGTTCAACCCTTATCCTCGCGCGTCTCGAAGCGGCGCCGGTAGTCGGCCGGGGTGACGTTCAACTGCCGTTGGAAGGCGCGGCGGAAACTGTCGATGTCACCGAAGCCGCAGGCACCGGCGACCTGTTTCGGCCGCTCGCCTGCTTCCAGCATCTGCCTCGCGGCCTCGATACGGACGGTATTGACCCAGGTGGCCGGCGTCTGGCCCAATTCCTGTTGAAACAGCCGAGCGAAATGTCTTGGGCTGAGCCCGGCCCGGTCGGCAAGGGTCGCCAGGCTCGCATCCTCATCCGGATGGGCAATCACCCAGCGCTGGATCTGCTGCAGGGAGGAGCGACCGGCGGGGTTGGCCGCACCGCGCCGGCTGAACTGCAACTGCCCGCCGGGCCGCTTAAAGAACATGACGAGTTGGGAGGCGACGCGTTTCGCGATCTCCTGTCCCAGATCCTCCTCGACCAAAGCGAGGGCGAGATCGAGCCCGGCCGTCACCCCGGCGGCGGTGCGCACCGGTCCGTCCCGCACATGCAGCGCATCGACGACGACCTCGACCGCCGGAAAGCGTTCCGCGAGCAGGTCAGCGACCGACCAATGGGTGGTGACGCGCCGTCCGTCGAGCAATCCCGTCGCGGCCAGCGCCAAGGCGCCGCTGCAGACCGAGCCGAAGCGGCGGGCACGTGGTGCTTCGTGAAGCAGCCAATCGAGTATTTTGGCCTCGGGCAATCTCTGGCCGAAATGCGGGGCGCCGGCGATGAGCAGCGTGTCGAATTTTTCGCTGTCCTCACCGAGAACAGAATCCGGGAGAAGACGCATGCCCGAGGAACTGGCGATCGGCCCAGGGGCGGTGCCGATGACCTTCAGCTCATAGGCCAGGCTGCCGGCCTGGAGATTGGCTTCCGCGAAGACATCCAAAGGACCCGCGACGTCGAGCAGTTGCACGCCGGGCAATGCGAGGATGCCGATCCGTCGTGATGCGTCAGGGCGTCTCATTGTCCGGTGAAATGTCCATATTAATCGTATTCAGACGATAGAAGACATTTCGCCGCAGGGCTACTCTCCTTTTCACAGAACGAGGACAGAGACCATGAGCAGATTTGAAGCCGTCGCCATCCCGGACAGTAAGCTGGCACGCGAAGTGACTGAGATCGTGCGCGATACGGAATCCGAATTGCTGTTCAACCATTCCAGCCGCGTGTACCTGTTCGGTGCCATGGCGGGTGTCGGCCAGGGGCTGAGCTTCGATCGCGAATTGCTTTATACCGGCGCGATGTTTCACGACATGGGCCTGACCAAAGCCCATAGCAGTGCGCATGAGCGTTTCGAGGTCGATGGCGCCAATGCCGCGCGGGATTTCCTGAAGCGCCACGGCATCGCCCAGGCCGATGTCGATACGGTGTGGACGGCCATCGCCCTGCACACGACGCCGGGCATTCCGCAGCATATGCACCCTGTCGTGGCGCTGGTGACGGCGGGCGTCGAGATGGACGTGCTGGGCCTGACCTATAAGGAGTATTCGGATGCGGAGCGGGAGGCGGTGACGGCAGCTTTTCCGCGCACGCCGCAGTTCAAGGAAGACATCATCCAGGCCTTTTATGACGGCATCAAGCACAAGCCGCAGACGACCTTCGGCAATGTGAAGGGGGATGTCATCGCCGACAAGGAGCCGAGCTTCCATCCCGGCAATTTTTGCAACGTCATTCGGTGCTCCTGCTGGAAGGGCTGAGCGTTTCGCCGGTAGAAGAGGCGTTGTGCGGCTGAAAAAGGGTAGGTCCCCGGGACGAGCCCGGGGATGACGAGTTTTAAAACTGGTTTTTAGCTGTCATCCGCGCACATGTTGCGCGGACCTACCCGGTTGAGCAGACGTCATTGTCTAATCTCCTTCGGTGACGCGGATGGCGGCATGGACGGCGGCGCCAGCCGCGTCCAGCACCGTGACATGATAGAAGCCGGGGCCGGGCGGCAGCCATTGCGTCTGCCGCAGCGCGCCGATGGAGAATATCGGTGCGTTGTCAATCAGAAAGCTCAAAGGCCGCTCGCCACCCATGGCTTTGAGGTCGAGCGGCCCAAGACCGTCGATGACGGCACCCGGTGGCGGAAACAGCAGGCGCAGCGGATCGGGTGAGGGGGCAGCGGCGAAAGACAGCATCCGTGTTTCAGGTACCACCACACGCGGTGCTGCCGGCACGGCGCTGAACAGACGCGCCAGGATCGGCAGCGCGTGATCGGCGGCGGCGCCGCTATCCATCGCGGTGCCGTCCGGCCGTCCGACCCAGACACCGATGATATGGGTACGGTCGAAACCGAAGGCCCAATTGTCGCGATCGCCCCAGCTTGTTCCCGTTTTCCAGGCGATGCCGCGCGCGGTTGCCTCCCCCGGGAAAGGCCGCGTCAGGATATCGGCGACCGTCTGAGCCGATGCCGGCGGCAGCAGGCGGTGGTTTTGCGGTGATGGCTTGTCAAACAGGCTGAGCGGTTGGACGCGGCCATCCGTCGCCAGCCCGGCGTAAAGCGCCATCAACTGGCGCATGGAGAGGCCGGCACCACCCAGGATGATCGGCAGGCTGGGCGCAGCGTCGCGCGGCAGCGCCAAGGGCGTGCCGGCGGCGGTGAGAGCGGCGCTGAAGCGCAAGGCGCCGTAGCGGGCGAGCAGACCGACCGCCGGAAGGTTGAGCGAGCGGCGCAGAGCTTCCGCCGCCGTCACCCGCCCCGCGAAGCGCCCCGTAAAATCTTCGGGGCCATAGCTGCCGAAGCGATCCGGCGTATCGGCCAGAAGACTGTTCGGTTGGGCCAGCCCATCGGCGAAGGCGAGTGCGTAGAGGAAAGGTTTCAGGGCCGAGCCCGGACTGCGCAAAGCGCGGGTCAAATCCGTCCGTCCAGCCCGCGCCTTGTCAATCCAATCCCCCAGCCAGAGGGCCGAGAGTTTTCGCGACTTCAGATCGCCGACCATGACGACCAGCGCCACGCGCGGCGGGAGGTCCGTGAGTGCCGCCTGTGCTGCTTGATCGACGGCGGCCTGAATGACCGGGTCAATGCTTGTGCGCAGCACCGGCGGGTGGTGCAAAGATGCCAGAAGTTGCGGCAAGGCGCGCGGCATCGGGAAGCGGTGCGTCGGCACCGGCTCCGCCTGCGCGACTGTCGCTTCGGCCGCGGTCAGCAGGCCGCGCTGTTCGGCAAGAACGAGAATCCGGTCGCGCAAGCGCTTCGCGGCCTCCGGGTGTCGGTCCGGCCGCAGCGCCTCCGGCCGGCGAGGCAGGGCCACCAGCAAGGCGGCCTCCGCCGCGTCCAATGCGCCCGGCGGCTTGCCGAAATAGGCGTAGGAGGCGGCTTCAACCCCCACGAGGTTACCGCCGAAAGGCGCCAAGGACAGCCAAAGCCCCATGATGCGGTCAGGCCGCATTCTTCGCCAAAGGTCAAAGGCGCGGGCGGTTTCCAGAACCTTGGCAGAAAGCCGGCGCGGTCGCGGGTCCAATAGTTTCGCGACCTGCATGGTCAGCGTGGAGCCGCCGGAGACGACATGGCCGGCCGCCGCCCATTGCAGGCCGGCGCGCAGCACGGCGCGCGGATCGACCCCCGGTTCCGTCCCAAAACGGCGATCCTCGACCGTCTCCAGCAACTGCCGCAAAAACGGAGAAACATCATCGGCCGAGGTGTCGAACCGCCAGACCCCGCCGGGCGCCGGGGCGAGGGCAAGGAGAGACCCGTCATCCGCCAGGATGCGCGTCCCCCAGGCGCTGACTGGCGGCATCGGCGCCGGATCCAAACGGCCGAGGACCGCAAGGCCGGCCGCACCTGCCGTCAGCGCCAGTACAGCACCGAGGCAGGCGAGTCCGAGCCGCCTATACTTCTTTCGCGTCACGGGGCGGCCGGTGTCACCGTGATATGCACCGTGCCTTGGCGCGCGAAAATAGCCGGGCGGTACATGTCGGCGACGGTGATGCCAGGATATTCGTATGCGCCCGGCGTCACGGCGCGGAGGATGACGGCCAGCCGGAAGCTTGCCTGATCGCCCGTCAGGCTGATGGCCGCCGCGTAACGGTCATCGGCGGCAGCCTCGCTATCCGTGGAGGTCAAGGTGCCGAGCCAATCCATGCCCGGCACGGCGCCACCGGGGAAGCGCCCGGCGATTTCCCAGCCTGCCGGAAGTCCGGCGAGCACCACGGCATGATGGTCCTGCCCGTCGGTCGCCTGCCCGTCGATCACTATGGCGAAGGTCGTGTTCTGGGTCAGCTTGTCCGGGTTGATCTCCGTCCCGTCCATGGCAAAGAAATGCCGATGCACGACGATGCCGTTATGCGCGGCGGCGGGCGCGGTGAGGGGTACGCCCTGCACGACAACGCTGCCGGGCAGCGTTGTTTTGCCGGGGTTCTGCACGGTGAGCGGTGCCATCAGGGGCAGATTGATGGCGGGGGCCGGCCCAAGGCGCTTGCCGTTGGCGATCAGCGTCACCGGGCCGCTGCTCGCTGCCATGGCGGCCGCTGCCGCACCAGCCCAGGCCTGTTCCTGGGTATTGAGATCATCCGGATTAAGGTCGGCGCCGGGCAAGGCCGCACGGATGCTCGACAGGCGATCATTCATCATCCCGCTTTCGGCGATCAGCACGGCACTCGCCAACTGATCGCGGAGCGAGGAGCCGTAATCGCCATACCAGGGCTTGCGGCGCGGATCGGCCAGCACCGAGGCGAAGATGGCTTTTGCTTGATCGGCTTGGCCGAGACGGGCGAGGGCGGCCGCGATCTGCGCGCGGGCCAGCGGCGTCGGCTCAGAATCAACGCCCGCAGCAGCGACACGAATGGCCCCCGCCGGTGCGCGGCCGGCGAGCGAGAGGACATAGAGCGCATAGGCCTGAGCCGAATAATCATCCGGGCTGGACGGTGGCGTCGCGATTTCCGTCGTCAGCCAGCCCATGGCCTGATCGATCATCGGCTGCGGCACGGCAGCCCCGGCCTTCTGGGCGCGCAGCAGCATGTCGGTCGCATAGGCGGTTAGCCAAGGCTCGGCATCGCCGCTGGAGGACCAGAGGCCGAAGGCGCCGTCATAGCGCTGCCGGTCGGACAGTGCGGAGACAACCTGCTGCAGGACCGCGGCGCGGTCCGGTCCGGCGACGGAACCCGACAGCATGGCGAGCGGCAGGCCGCGACTGGTCAGCTGCTCCAGACAATCCAGCGGATAGTCTTCCAGCGCGCGCACCATGGCAGCCGGATCGTAACGAACGCCGAGGCCGAAGGCAGCGCTGGCCCGCCAGGTGCCGGGGATGAAGGCAGAGGTGTTCGGCGTGACGGTCTGGGACGGGGCGCCCGGCGGCAGGTTCAGCACGGTCACCTGTGCGACCGGCGCGCGGGCGGAATGAACGCTGATGCTGGTGTCATGGACCACATGGAAGCCCTTCGGCCCATCGGCCGTGACGGTAAGGTCGCCCATGCCGGCGTTTTTGGCGGTCAGTGTGACCGGCACCAGCAGACGCTGCTGGCTGGCGAGGGTGACGGGTGCCGGGTCCTTGCCGCTCAGCGCCAGTGCGCCGGAGGCGGTGACGTGGAGTGTGAATTGCCCGGGCGGCAATTCCAGGTTCTGCAGCATGACGGCGATCTGTGCCTGATCGCCGGGGGCGAGGAAGCGCGGCAGCAGCGGCTCCACAATTGCCGGGTCGCGCATGATGATGTCCTGACCCAGGCTGGCGCTCTGGTTGCCGTCCCAGCCGACCGCCATCAGGCGCAGCGTGCCGTCGAAGTCCGGCAAAGCGAGCGGAAAGGTCGCGATGCCGTCCGGCCCGGCCTGCACCGGCCCGGCGAATAGCGAGACGATTTTCTGAGGAATGGGGGCGGAGGAGACGTCGATATCGCCGCCCGCGCCCTGGCGGAGGATGGTATTGGCGGCACCCGCCGGCGCCAATAGGCGTGACCAGTCATCATGAATGCCGACGCCCAGCATGCGCTTGCCGAAGAAATGGCCGAGCGGATCGGGCGTCTGGAAATTGGTGAGGGACAGAATACCCTCGTCCACCGCTGCCAGCGTCACCCAGGCCCCGGGCGTCGTCTTCACGGCGAAGCTTGCCGTGGTGCGCGGGCGATAGATCGGCGCTGTCTGGATGCTCAGCGGCAGGGTGCGGGGTTTCGGATCGAGCGCCACCCAGGTGAGGCCGATGGCACGCGCGGGTGCCACCTGCTTGTCGGCGTCCGCCGTCGTACCGCCGGGGCGGAAGACATGCACGCCGATATAGGCGCCCGGTCCCCAATCGGCCGTGACGGGGATGCGGACATCGAAACTGGTGGAGGCGGGTGTGAGGTCGATCAGCCGCTTGATGCGGTCGGTCATGACCAGCACGGTCGCGGTGCCGGCATAGGGCGCCTCGACATGGATGGTGGCGATGTCGCCCGGCTCATAGCTCTGCTTGTCGGCGCGGACGGAAACGCGGGCCGGCACATCCGGATTATCGCCGACCGCCCAGCCGGAATAGAAGATGACGGAACTTGCGGCCATGCCGCCGCTTGCTTGCAGCACCTGCAGGCGGTAGCGGCCGAAGGGCAGGTTTTTGCCGTAGCTGACCGGCGCACCGCCGGCGGGAATGGTGATGTCCTGGCTGTCGACCGGCTCTTCCCGCCAGACCGTCTCATACCGCGCCTGACCGTTGGTCACGGACAAGCGCCAATCCGGCGTCTGCCGTACCAGACGGATCTGCACGGGCATGGCGACCCGCTTGCCGTCCGGCGCGACGGCGACGATGCGGAAGCCCGCCTTAGCGTTTTCGTTGACGGAATCGCCCGAGAAATCCTCGGCGATGCCGATCATCGGTGCAGCCGGTCGGATGGGCAGGGATGAATTGGCACCGACGCTGCGGCCCGCCGGATCATTCACCGTGACAGAGATCTGTGCCTGCAAGGCGAGGCTGGTATCGGGCAGTGTCGAGAGATCGACCGGCACGGTGGTATTGCCGGCATCGTCGGTGGCCGCCACATCCGGCTGGGATTGGCTGGAGGTGAAAGCGTCCTCCGTGAGGCCGAAGTGATAGCTGCCGAAATCGGCGAAGGGCGTCGGGTTGGGAACGATGGTGACGGTCGCGGAGCCCGACAGATCATTACCCGGCGCGCCATACAGAAAGCGAACATTGACCGGCAGATCGGTCTCGCGCCCCGGTTCCAAAATCGCCGGTGCGGTCTTCGCGAATTCCACGGCGAGGCGCGGCGGCACGAAGGCGTCGACCGTGAAGATTTGATCGGCGATGGCAGGGCCGGCGGGATCGGTCTTGAGCGCGATGTCCCAGGTGCCGAACTGAGCGCCGGAGGACAGCGTCACGGCTTGATGGATGGAACTATCGGCCGCGCGGGCGGGGACGCTATCCTGAAACACCCGTCCGTCCGGCCGCGTCACGATCAGATGCAGCGGCAGGTCGGTGGGCTGGCCGCTTTCATCGCGCAGCAGCGCCATGACCTGCACGGTTTCACCGGGGCGATAGATGCCGCGATCGGTCCAGATGAAGGGATCGACCGGACCGGGTTGCGGCAGGCCGGAGGCGCCACGGTCCGACAGATCGAAATCGGGCGCCGTCAGATCAAGCCGGGTAAAGTCCCCGTCCGCGCCATAGATATGCAGACCGGCCGGCGCGAGGCCGTTCTGCCCGGCGAGCAGAGGCTGGGCGAAATGTACGATGCCGTCATGGTCGCTGGTCGCATTGGCCAGGATGTCATTATCGGTCGCTATCAGATCGACTTTCGCGTCGGCGACAGGCAGGCCGGTGGCATAGGAGCGGATCTGCACCGTGTCCCCATCGGTGCCGTGCCAGACGGTCGGCGCCAGATCGGTGCGGAGAATCAGCTGCACGGCGGCGGGTGCATTGCCGTCTGCGAAGGGCGTGCCGTCGCCCGGTGTGGCGATCAGCGCGTAAAGGCCAGGCGCCGAGAGCGCAGCCGGCAACGGCAGCACGCTATGGGTCAGCGCATTGCGCGTGAAATGGGCGATATCGGCGCGGCCCGACCAGACGGTTTTGCCCTGGTTCTGGGCGAGGTCCTGCGCGCCATAGATATCGATCGCGCCATTGCTCGGCGGATAGGTCTGCATGACATGCAGCAGGTTGCGCTCCCCGATCTTGACCAGCGAGAGCTTCACGGCCGAGAGGTTGACGGCGTCGAGGGCGACCGTCGCAAGCGCATCCTTCGGCTGCAGAAAGCGGCTGCCGTCGAAGACCAGGCGCGGTGAGCGGTCGGGCATCGCGACCGGGACGGTCAGGTTTTGGCGCAGCGACAGGCCGCCATCGCCCGGCATGCCCTGGCGGAAGGTGACCTGGGTCGTCGCGCCAGCGGGCAGGCCCGTGATGCAGATGCGCTGCGATTCCAGCGTGACGGCGGCGTCCTTCACCGCAGGCCGCAACGCCACCCAGTCCCCCGGATGGAAGTCGGGTGAGGTCGAGGGGTCACCGAGGAAGGTCAGGCACGCGCGGGTCGGGAAGGATTCGGCGTCGGTCGTCAGACCATTGAACAGCAGGCCGAGCGCCTGCCGGCGCTGGGCCAATTCCGCCTGCATCGCCGCATCATGCGGCAGGCGGCGGGCGATGGCGGCCAGCACCTGGACTTCCGGGATCGGCTCCTTCAACGCCACCAGCGCCGTTCGCATGAGCTGGAGTGCCGCGACCTGGTCAGCGACTGCTGTCGCGCTGTTCTGATCGACCGTCGTGAAGGCGAGCCAGGATGCGTCCAGAGCGAGCTGCGGCTGGGGCGGAGAGACTGCCAGTTCCGCTTGCGCCAGGAACAGCCAGGTCGCGCTATTGGGCGTCGTGTTCTGGGGCAGGCCGCCGATCAGCATCTGCAAAGCGGGCAGGGCCTTGGCGTAATCCTTGGCTGCTATGGCTGCCTTGGCGGTGTCCGCCGCGTCGCGCAGCTTCGCGTCCGTCAGACCCGCCGGATAGGGCGCGCGCAGCTTGGCGGCGAAGCTTTCGGCATCGCTTTGAAGACCGGGAAGGTTGAGCTCATCCGACGCATCCTGCGCTTGCGCGAGCGGCGTGACGGCGAGCCCCATCAGAAGCGTGGCGATCGCCAAGCGGCGGAAAAGCGACATGTTTTTCTCCCAGGTCGTCCGGTCTTGGCTGGGATCTTTACGCGCTCGATCCGCGCTTTGGTATCCTACCTCGGACGGGGGCGGCGGATTGTCACCTTGATCTCACGCGCACGACGTCGGCTCAGACCTCCGCCAACCGGTCTGTATCAGGCCGATGGAAGACCGCGACGATGATGGCCGATGAGAGCGAAAGCGCACCGAGAAGCCAGAAGGCCGCGCTGAAACTGCCAGTGAGGGAGACGACGTATCCGGTCAGGCTGGGTGCCACGAAGGCGGCGACGGCGAGTCCCGCGTCCATGATGCCGAGGGCGGTGCCCGCCTGCCGGCGCGCGACATCCACGCCCGCCGCAAAATAGACGGCGTTCGTGCTCATATTCAGCCCGACCGCGAGGGAGATGAACAGGATCGCGACCGTGCTATTGCCGGACAGCACGACCGGAATGACGGCAAGGGCAGCGCCGAGTTGACTGATGATCAGCAGATAGCTGCGCGCGATCCGCAGACTGCCTGTTTTGCGCAGAAGAAAATCCGAAAATGGCCCGCAGGCAAACAGCAGAACCGCCGCGAAGCTCCAGGGCAGGAAGGAGAAGAGACCGACATTGTGGATGCTGAGATGGTAGTGGTTTTCCAAAAATGTCGGCAGCCAGTTCATGAAGAAGAACAAGGAATAGCCGAAGACGAAAAAGGCGAAGGTATTGGCGGCCAGCGTCCGATTGGCCAGCACCAGCCCGATATCGCGCCAGCGGAAAGCGTGGTCGGGCGTCCGTTTTGCCGTGTCGTTGCCGCTGATGACGCGGCCTTCCGCCGCATTGACATAAGGTGAGGCCGCCGGGCTGTCGCGGAACAGCCAGAGCCAGAAGGGAATCCAGACGAGCACGAGAAGGCTCAAGATCCCGAACATGAGGCGCCAGCCAGCGACGCCGAGGATGGCGGTGAGGAGCGGTCCGCCTAGGGCGAGTGCCGCCGGCACCGCGACGAGGACGCAGGCCATGGCCGTCGCGCGTTCCCTGGCAGGCAACCACTCGGCCAGGGCCTTGCTCATGGCAGAGAAATTGGGACCCTCGGCGAGGCCAAGCCCGGCCCGCGCGGCGAGCAGCGACAGGGATCCGACGGCGAAGGCCGTGCTGCCGATGGCGATGCTCCAGACCAGGGCCGCGATCAGCAGCACGATCCGCGTGCCCCAGCGGTCGATCGCGACGCCACCGATCAGGGTGGTGACGAAATAGCCGAGGCCGAAGGCGCCGAGGATGACGCCCATGGCGCTGGGCGCGAGATGGAATTGCGCGCTGATCGCCGGTACCGCATAGGCGATGGCCGAGCGGTCGATATAATTGAAGACCGTAATGACGAACAGCAGAAGAACGATCCACCAGCGGAACCGGGACGGGGCGGGAAGGCTGAGGAGCATCGGTCTTCGTTCCGCCGGTTATGCAGGCGTAACTATCCTGGTGCCAATTCCAAAACAGGGCAATGGCCCCGGATCGGCTGCCTGCCGGCCGGACCTCCTACCGGCGCAGGAAATGATTGCGGCCCGTCTCGGCGTAAAGATCGATATCCAATGCGGAAGCCTTGCCGGTCGGCCCCGATGTGAACTGAACCTTTCCGATCGAGCCTGCCGGCGCGTTCTCGCCCGAGGGCGTATAGGCGAAGATATCGCCGTCCCAATGCCGCAGGGGGAAATCCATCGATTTCGGCCCGAGCACCAGCACCAGCGCGCCACCCCGCTGCACAATATGCGCGGTGCCGAAATAGTCGTTTCCGTAGTCGCCGACATAATCCGCGAGAGGCTTGGCCGGTGCCGGGTTGGCGGGCGGCGTTTTGCCCGCGAGCGTGCCTTGGGGCGCCATCAGCGGTGCGATGACCCGGCCATAGTCATGCAGCCAGTCCCGCGACACGTATCCGAACTGGACCAGGTCGGCGAACATCGCGTTCAGCGCCTCGACCGCGCCGATCGGCGACGCATTGCTGAGCGTGACGATGCCGATGCCGGCCGAGGGGATGATCATGAAACTGGTCGCGGCGCCGAGGGCGAAGGCGCCGGAATGGCTGATGGTGGTGCGGCCGGACGGTTGCGTGCCGACATTGAAACCATAGCCGTAGAGGCCGGGGCGGGCGGTCACGCTGGCGGAATGAGCGGCGACGATCTCCCCCGTCACCGCCGGCAGCAGGGCATCCGGATCGATCACCGGTTTCGCGTCATAGACGCCGTCCTGCATCACCATTGCCATCCAATGCGCCATGTCGTTCACGGAGGAGCTGACACCCCCGGCGGGTGACTGCGCATCCGGCTGGCGCTGATATTTCGCCGCGTAAACGCCATCGACCAGAACATGCCCGACCGCCTTATCCGGCCGCTTCTCGAAATCCGCGAAGCGGGAGCTGGTCACATTCATGCCGAGTGGGCGGTAGATGGCATCGTCCGACAGGGTCGCCCAATCCTTGCCGGAGGCGGCGGCCACGGCTTCGGCGGCAGCCGTGATGCCGAAATTCGTATAGGCGTAGGTATCGCGGAATGAGGCCAACGGCAGATATCGTAAGCGGTCCAGCACCTGGCGCTGCGTATAGCCGAGGTCTTCCAGTTCGTCGCCCGCGTGATCCGGCAGGCCCGAGCGATGCGCATACATATCGCCGATGGTGACATGCTGCGTGACCCAGGGGTCGCCGAGTGCGAACCAGGGCAGATGCTTCACGATGGGCGTGTTCCAGGTGACGACATGCTGTCCGACTTCGCGCGCGATGACCGTGGCGCCGACCGCTTTGGACAGGGAGGCGAGCTGGAAGACCGTGTCGGCATCGACCTTGTCAGGCGATCCCACGCGCCGGACACCGAAACCCTTCGCATAGACGGTTTGGCCATTATGCACGACCGCGACTGCCAAACCGGGAATGCCGGTCTTTTGCATGATTTGCGCGATCAATCCGTCCAGCTGCGCGACGGCCTTGTCGATCTGTCCTGGCGGGATCGGCACACCGACCATTTCCGGCGGCGAGACTGAGTTGTCGATGGCGGGAGGCGGGGGGGCAGCCGAGGCTTGGCCGGCCATCAGACCGGCAGCCAGGATGCCGGAGCCAAAAAGCCAGAAAAAGGATTTGTTCGCCATCGCCTTCCAGTCTCCCAAGCCAGTAATACCGCTTGCGAAACTTTAAGCCGGTCCGTCTCTTTTGGGGAGAGTGCCAGTGAGGGGATCAGCGGATCATGCGACCCGATATCAGGATACGGGTATCATCAGTGGTTTCCAAACCTGGTCTGACCAGGCCGATTCGGATCAAAATCCCGCTGACCGCGACACCCACAAAAACGTGATGTTGCGGCGCACCAAAATTCTTGCAAAGGGAGTGAGACGGAGGTAACTAACATGGCAGCAGCGTACGGCGGTCCCGGATCGTGTCGCTGCTTTCTTGGACGTTTCCTCCCTAAACTTGGCGGTGCTTCGGCACCGCCTTTTTTTTTCGTCTAAGGATTAATGCCGTAGAACACATGCTTCAGGACGCAGCAAGGACGAAATCAGTAAACTTTTTGATAGACGCTAGAGCGATTTGAAATTCGCTATAGCGAATAAAACCAATCTGGCGACGTCGCGTTACGGGTGCTCGACGCGATTGCGCCCGGCATCCTTGGCCCGATAAAGCGCCGCGTCGGCGGTCGACAGCAGCGCTCGCAAGGGTTCCCTCCGGCGCAGCCCGGCGGTCACGCCGATGGATGCGGTGACTTGCGGCAACCCAGGCACCAGATCGCGAAAATCCTTGGCCGCGAGCTTCGCGCGGATTGCCTCAGCCAGACGCAGCGCCGCGGGCAGATCCGCGCCGGGAAGCAGGATCGCGAATTCTTCCCCGCCCATGCGCCCGATAATGTCGGAGCCGCGAACCTGCTGCGGCAACAGCGCGCCGATCCATCGCAACACGGCGTCACCAGCGTCATGACCAAAGCGGTCGTTGATGGATTTGAAGTGGTCGATATCCATGAGCAAGACGCCGACGCCATTCCTGGGGTCGCGCTCCTGCGCCCAGAATGCCTCGGCTTCCGCGAAGAAGCTGCGACGATTGCGGAGCCCGGTCAGAAAATCGACCATGGCGGCTTGTTCGAAGTCGTGCTCCGCCTGTCGTCTGCGCCGGTCCAGCCGTTCGTAGACAGTCGCGCTGGCGCCGATCACCGTCACGATGACGAAAGACATGAAGATGGTTTCAGTCGCGAAGGTCTTGAGGTTGTTTTCGAGGCCCAGGCGGCAGACGACAAATCCAAGGAGAAGATAAACCCCCGTCAGCGCGCCGATCTGTATCCGCGCCATGCGCCCGGCAGGCCAAGGGCTCAATATGCCGCGCAGCATGCCGCGATGGGCGGTCGCGAATAGAATGCCGCCTGAGGCTGCTAGCGTGCTGATGATCGTCGGTGGCGCCATCTGTCCGTAGAACGTCGCGATACCGTCCAGATAGCCGGTGAGCCCGATGAGCGGCAGCGATGCGGCGGCGGCGGCGGCCAGTTGTGCCAAGCCGATCCTGTGCTTGGATTGGAACAGGATGGCGATGGCCGAGAGCAATAATGATGCGGCGGTATTGGGTCCCATGCGAATGGGTGTGCCCGCGCTCAGATTCTCCGCCAAAATGCTTGGAAAAGGCGTCAGCATCCGGAATATCGAGCCACCGGTCCAAGGATCGGTCAGCCGGGCCAGGCCGATCGTGATGACGGCGACGGCAAGACAGAGTGCAATCGTCCGTCCGCGACGGCGGCGGTTGAGATAGGCCGCCACCCCGATCATGACCAGAGAGGCTGCAGTCAGCGGATGCGTGGCGGGCCCATGGGCCAGGGGCCGCCAAAGCCAGGACGTGTGGGTGACATAACCGAGAAGCACCAGAAGGCCGATGGCGGTGGCAGCAATCGCCAATATCGGTGCGATGGCCAGGGCGAGCCGCACCGGTCCCTGTCGCGGATGCGAAGTAGCGAGCCGCGGCGGCTGCTTTTGCGGCTTGCCAGTCATCGAAAGTCTTAGATCCTTTCCTGAAGGCCCTTCGCGTTGGATCCTTCTAAAGACCTTGGACGGAAGACTGCTCGGCCCCAATACCCGTCTTTAAGGGCAATTTGTAGGCAGGGCCAGCCTGCCCGGTTGAAATCCGGACCCCCTTCCCGATCTGGCGGGCAGGCTATTCCAGAACGGAGAATTTCCATGGCGACGACCTCTCCGCCGGCGTCCACGGACCTTGGCATCAATCACATCATCGCCGACCCCGGGGTCATCCTGCCCTTCGTGCTGAACAACGCGCTGCATGTCGTTGGCGCTTTGGCGATCCTCATCATCGGATTCTGGCTGGCCGGACGGGCCGACTTCCTGGTCAACCGCGCCTTGCGGCATTCCAAACATGTGGATGAGATGCTGCGGGGCTTTTTCAGCTCGATCGCCCGCTATTTCGTCCTGACCATCGTGGTACTGGCCGTGCTGTCGCAATTCGGCATCCAGACCACCAGCCTGGTCGCGGTCATCGGCGCGGCGTCCCTGGCCATCGGCCTTGCGCTGCAGGGCACGCTGTCGAACCTGGCAGCCGGGGTGATGCTGTTGATTTTCCGCCCTTTTCGCATTGGCCATGCGGTGACGGTCGGCGGCAATACCGGCACCGTGCGCAGCCTGTCGCTGTTCTGGACGGAGGTCGTGACCGACAGCAATACCCAGATCATCATCCCGAACGGCAGCGTCTGGGGGCAGCCGATCCGCAATATGACGACCTATACCCAGCCCGTGACGACCGCCCAATTGCGTGTGCCGGTGCCGACCGGCTGGGGGTTGAACGACGCTTGCACCCGGATCAAGGACATCACCGTCGCAACGCCGAAGGTGCAGGCCGCCCCGGCGCCGAGCGTGCTGCTGGACCGCGGCGGCACTGACAATGGCATTCAGATCGTGATCACCTTCGCGCCCGACGGCGACAGCACGGGCTCGATCAAGAACGATATCCTGCGGGCGATCGACGAGCAGATGGAAAAGCCGGGCCGCCAGCAGCGTGCGGCCTGAGGCTTAATCTAGTCGCCGACCGAGACCGAGCATTCCGGCAAAGCGGCCTTGGCCGCCTGTGCTCCGCGTCCCAGGAACAGGAAGACCACGATCGCCGTCAGCACGGTGATGCCGGTGAGCAGCAGAAGCAGCGTTTCGAAACCGGCCGAGTAGCTTTGTACCAGCAGGGCGGGTGGGACGCCCGGCAGGGAGGTTTTGGCGCCGGCCAGATCGCCGGTCGCCAGACGCTGTGCGGTTTTGGCGCTGCCGGCCGGGAGATGCGCCGCCGTCAGCGCCGACAGAATGGCGCTGACGAGGGCGAGCGCCACGCCCTCGCCGGCCACGCGGGTTGTGCTGAAGATGCCGGTCGCCATACCGGCACGCTCCTTCGGGACAACGCTGACGGCGAGGCCGTCCATGAGACCCCAGGGCAGGCTGATGCCGGTGCCGATCATGATCATCGGCGCGATGATAAGGCCATGGGCTGTGCCGACCGGAAAGCCGCTGAGCCAGAACAGGCCGGCAGCCGAGATCAGCAAGCCGATACCGCAGATAATGGCGGGGGAGAGAAAGCGGGTCAGCAGTCCGGCCAGGATCGGCAGCACCAGCAGCGGGGCGGAGAGCGCGATCATCAGCTGTCCGGCGGCGATGACGCTCATCCCTTCGATACCGGTGAAGCGGATTGGCAGAAGGATCAGCAGCACGACGAAGGCATAGGCCGGGGCGGCAGCGAGCAACTGCACGCCGACGAAACGTGGATAGCGGAACAAGGTCAGGTCCAGCATCGGCCGCGCCACACGCTTTTCCACCAGGCCGAAGACGGCGAACAAGACCACCGCACCGATCAGCAGGGCGATGACACGCACGTCACCCCAACCGCGTTGCGGGGCGAGCAGAACGCCATAGGTGAACAGCGATAGCGCCGCGGTGAAGCTGATGGCGCCGGCCCAGTCCAGCCCCTTGGCCGCAGGGTCGCGCGATTCCCGCAACACGCGGGTGGCAAGGAGAAAGCTGGGCAAGACCAAAGCGAGGACAAGCCAAAAAATGCTGCGCCAGCCGAAGGCGTCGATCATCACGGCGGAGGCGATGGGGCCGAGCGACAGGCCGACGCCGAAACTGGTGCCGACGATGCTGAAGGCGCGCGTGCGCGCATGGCCGTCGAATTCCTGCGCCAGCGCCGCCATGCCGCCGGCGAAGGCCGCCGCCGCCGCCAATCCCTGGCCGGCGCGCAGCAGATCGAACCACAGGATATTGGGTGCAAAGACGAGCCCGAGCGAGACGAGGGCGAAGGCGCCGGTGCCGATGAGGAAGACGCGCTTGCGGCCGTGATGGTCGGCCAAGGCGCCGGCCGCCATCAGCGCGCTGCCGAAGGTCAGCATGAAGGCATTGGTGACCCAGTTCAGCGCGATCGGGCTGCCGCCAAGGGTGCGCCCGATCTCGGTCAGCGCCACCGCCGGTCCCGTGAAGGTCAGCGGCATGGCGGCGGCAGCCAGGCAGACAGCCAATAGGCCAGCGGCTTTCTCCCCCGCTGTGGGCGGGATGGCGGATGCGGTCATGGAAACCCCTGCAAAGAATCGGGACGGCTGAGCGCCCCGTCAGCAGGCAAGATAATTTCGCGACAATCACCCCGGAACCACGGTATTCTTCCTTAGATAACGGAATTAAACGCTCGAATAGGACCTATTATGGACCGCCTCAGCGGCCTCGACGCTTTTGTCGGCACGGCCGATCTCGGCAGTTTCGCCGCAGCCGGCCGCGTGCTGGGCCTTTCGGCCTCGGCCGTCGGTAAGGCCGTGAGCAAGCTGGAGGCGCAGCTGGGCGTGCGGCTGTTTCAACGCTCGACCCGCAGCATTCGGCTGACGGAAGAGGGCCGCATGTTCCATGAGCGCTGCCGGCGCATTCTGGATGATCTGGGGGATGCCGAGGCCGCCATCGCCCGTACGTTGGAGACGCCGCGTGGCAGGCTGCGGCTGAGCGCGCCGCTGGTGAGCTATCATCTGCTGCTGCCGCTGCTGCCGGATTTCATTGCGCGCTACCCCGAGATCGAGCTTGACCTGGATTTCAACGATCGCATCGTCGATCTGATCGACGAAGGCGTCGATGTCGCGATCCGCAGCGGCGACCTGCCGGATTCGCGGCTGATGATGCGGGCGCTGAGGCCCTTTCAGATGGTGCTATGCGCCGCGCCCTCCTATCTCAGCCAGCATGGCCTGCCGGAGACGCCGCGTGACCTCGACGGGCATCTGAGCATCCGTTTCCGCTACCCCAATAGCGGCAAGCTGCCGGATTGGCCGCTGACCTTGCCGGCCGGTGCGGCAGAGCCAAGTCTGCGCATCCTGATGACCTGCAACAATATGGAGGCACTGCGCCGTGCCGTGATCAGCGGCCTTGGCATTGGCTGCATGCCGGATTTTCTGGTCCGCGAGCCGCTGGCGCGGGGCGAGTTGCAGACGATCCTGGGCAAGCATATGGACGGGCCGGGACAGTTCAGCCTGCTTTGGCCGTCCAGCCGTAACCTTTCGCCGAAAGTGCGGGTTCTGGTCGATTTCCTGAGTGAACGGCTATTCGCGACGCAATGCGACAGCCTGCCGGGTGCCGCCGTCTGATCAGGACGCGGATCGGCTGCGACCGAGGGCCAGGGTGACCCCGCTCAGGGTCAGCAGCATGGCGAGGATTTCGCGCAATCCCAGCGTTTCGCCGAGCAGCAGAACCGCGGAAAGGGTGCCGAGGACCGGAACGAGCAGCATGGCGGTGGAGGCCGTGGCGGCCGACAGGCGCCGCAGGGCAGCGAACCAAGTCAGGTAGCAGATGCCCATCGGGAAGACGGTCATGTAGACGAGGCTGCCGAGCGCGACGGGCGTCATCGCCCGCAGATGCGGATGCTCGAACAAGGCACCGGCCACCAGCATGGGCAGACAGCCCAGGCCGACCTGCCAGGCGGTCGAAGTAATGGGCGGCAAAGGCAGCGGTTTGCCGTTCAACACCGTGCCGAGGGCGAAGCATATGGCGGCCGTCAGCGCGAGCGCCGCCCCGACCGCTTGATCGCCGGAGAGCGACAATCCGCTGCCGCCGAGCAGCACGACGACACCCGCGAGACCGAGAACGAGGGCCAGGAAGCCCCGCGCATTCGGTTTGGCCCCAAGGATCGGCCAGGCAAACAGGCTCGCCCAGATCGGCATCGTATAGACCAGCAAAGCGCCTTCCGCGACGCTGACCCAGCGCATGCTGACGGTCGAAAGACCCATCCAGACGAGGACATTGGTGAGGGAGGCGGCAAGCAGCCTGGGGATTGCGGCGCGGGGAACCTTCAGGCTTTGCCCACGCAACGCGGCGACGACCGCGAGGGCCAGGGCCGCGACAACGCCCGCCATGCCCCGCGAAAACAGCGGCGGCCAGACATGGAGGATGATCTTCATGCCCGGCCAGTTCAAAGCCCAGCCGACGGCCGTGACGAGAAGACAGGCGATGCCGAGGAGGTGCTGCGAGCCTTTGTCCTGCGCGGGCGCAGCATTCAGGCTGCCGAGGCCCGCTTCCTCCTCACTGAGAATCCGGTCACTCATTCAGCCAAGCCTTGTTTCACGCCATTCCAATCGTCTTAGGACCAGAGTGGCGCAAATCAAAGCTGTGTCTCAAAGGACCTTCCCGGGGTTGAGGAGAGAACGCGGATCGAGCGCGTGCTTGATGACGGCCATCAGCGCCAGTTCCTCCGGATTGCGCGAGAAGGGCAGGAAGGGTTTCTTCTTCAACCCGATGCCGTGCTCGGCCGAGACCGTGCCGTGGCGGCGACGGACTTCGTCATAGACGACGGCATCGATCGCATCATAGGGCTGTGCCGGCGCGCCCGGCACGCAGGCGATGATATGCATATTGCCGTCCGCGATATGGCCGTAGAAGCAGCTGAAACAGCCGGGGATCTCCTGTGCCAGCCGCGCCCGGCAGGCATCCGCATAGCGGTCCATGTCGGCGACCGCGAGGCCGATATCGAAGGAACTATGCGGCCCGAGGACAAGCTTGAACTCCGCCGCCGCGTCGCGCGTGCCCCAGAAGGCTTTGACGTCGGCCAGTGACTGCGCAACGGCGGCGTCCGTGATGACCTCCGCCTCGACCTGACTTTCCAGCCAGGTCTCGAAACCCTCCGTATCGCTGTCCTTATTGCCCTGCGCTTCGACGAGGACATAGAAGGGATGGTGAGAGGTCAGCGGATCGCGCACGCCCGCGACCTGTCTTGTCGCGACCTCCCAGTAATCCGGCCACATGACCTCGAAAGCTGAGAGCAAAGGTCCGAGAGAGCCGCGTGCGGAGGCGAGAAGGCTGAGTACGGCGTCATAGCTGGGCAGGCCGCAGAGTGCGGCCATGGTGCAATGCGGGCGCGGAAACAACCGCAGCACGATACGCGTGATGATGCCGAGCGTGCCTTCGCTACCGATGAACAGCTGCTTCAAATCATAACCGGCATTGTTCTTGAGCATCTTGTTGAGGCTGGTGACCAGCGTGCCGTCCGGCAGCACAACCTCCAGCCCCAGCACCATCTCGCGCGCCATGCCGTAGCGCAGCACGCGATTGCCGCCGGCATTGGTGGAGACATTGCCGCCGATGGCACAGGACCCGCGAGCGCCGAGATCGAGCGCGCAATAGAGGCCGGCATCCTCCGCCGCCTTCTGGATCACCTCCAGCGTGGTGCCGGCGCGCACCGTCATGGTGGCGGAATCGCGGTCGATCTCCTCGATCCCTGTCAACCGCTCCAGCGACAGCGCGATGCTGCCTTCGATGGGCCGCGCCCCGCCGGCAAGTCCGGTGAGGCCGCCCTGCGGCACGACCGGCACACCATAGGTGGCCGCAATCCGCATGCTGGCCGCGACGCCGGCCGGATCGGTGGGGCGAATGACGGCGAGCGGCAGGACAGCGCTCAGCGTGCTCCAATCCTGCTTGTTGCGGTCTGGGATATCGGCGCCCGTCAGCACGGCGCGGTCGCCGAGCGCGTCACGCAGCGCGGCGATGACTTGGGCGGAATCGGCTGTCATCGGGGCACCAATCAATAGCCGGAGCGGGATGGTGATTGACCGGCCGCGCCCCGCAGTTCCGCCAGCAATTGCAACCCGTTGTCACGCAGCAGCGAGACGTCGCTCGTCACCGGCAGAAGCTTGTAACCGGCGCGGACAAGATCCTGCCAGGTGGCGCCGGCACTCGGCACCGTGCCGTAAGGCTTGCCGGAACCGGCCATGGCGCGCTCGGCCTGAGCGACCAAGGCGCGAACCTCCGCCCGGTCGAGCTTTTCCAGCAGACCGATGGAGCCGGCCATGTCATTGACGCCGAGGAACGGCAGATCGACACCCTCGACCGCGCAGATTTCATGGGCGCGGGCGACGGCATTGGCCGATTCGATCTGCAGGATCAGCAGCAACTCGTCATTCGCGCGCGCCATGTAATCGGCCGTGATGCCGTAACCGGAGGCACGCACGATGCCGGCGGCATAGCCGCGCCGACCGGCAGGCGGATAGCGGCAGGCGGCGACCACCATCTCGGCCTCCTCCACGCTTTCGACGGAGGGGACCATGATGGAATTGAAGCCGGAATCCAGAATGCGCTTGAGGAAGACAGGGTCGGCCGCCGGCACCCGGACGATGCAGGGCGTCTGCGTCAATTGGGCGGCACGCAGCACGGCGATGGCGTCCTGCAGATCACCCTGGCCGTGTTCGAGGTCCAGGATCATGAAGTCAAAACCGAGATGACCGATGATTTCGGCGACGACGGCGCTGCCTGTTTCCAGCCAGACGCCAAATAAAGGCCGATCTCCGGCAAGGCTCTTCTTCAATGCATTGGTGGAGAACATGGCGCTTGTCCCTCGTCTTTTGTCTGCCGGTCTGGTGACTGTCCCTGCCGTCGCATTTTTTTCTGCGGCGCACAGAGAAGCCGGCCTTTCGGTCCGTTTTCCCGATCGCTCTTTTATCCCCTTATGGCGAGCAATGAAAGCGCTTACTTTCGCAATTCTAATCCGGCGATGAGACCGGCTGACAATAAGCACTGGAGGAACCATGCGTACAGCAATTCTGGCGAGCCTGTTCGTTGCCTCTCTCGCGTCCACGGCATTCGCGGATTCATCAGGCAAGAAGATCGCCTTATCCAATTACTATGCCGGCAATTCCTAGCGCCAAGCCATGCTGGACAGTTGGAAGGAAGTCGGCCAGCAGGCGGTGAAAGATAAGATCGTCGCGGCGGCGGACGCGTTCACGACGGCGGACAAGGATGCGCCGAGCCAGGCAGCACAGGTTCAGAACCTGATCCTGCAGGGCTATGACGCGATCGTGATTGACGCCGCATCCCCGGAAGCGCTGAACGGATCCATTAAACAGGCCTGCGATGCCGGCATTGTCGTCGTCGCCTTCGACGGTGATCTCCGCCAAGCTTGACGAGATTTTTCCGGGCCATGGGATTTCCCCCTTCGATCTCATCGGCGATCTGGCCATCGGCCAGCGGCAGATGGTGGAGATTGCCCGCGCCTATTGTCTGACGCACGATCCGCTGCATCTCATCATTCTGGATGAGCCGACATCCTCGCTCGATTCCCAGACCTCGGACCAATTGCTCGCCCATATGCGCCGCACCGCACAGAGTGGCCTCAGCACAATCCTGATCTCCCATATGCTGGGCGAGATTTTGGACAATGCCGATCGCATCGTCGTCATGCGCGACGGCACGGTGGTGCGCGCGGCCGATGCTTCGTCCTTCGACCGGGAGACGCTTGTGCTCGCCATGGGCAATACCCATCGTGATCGTGGCGCGGGGACCGCCAGGCGCAGCCTGCGCGATCGCCCGACGGTCATTGAAGCCAAGCCGCGCAAGGGCGGTCAGATTTCCCTGCTGGCCAGGAAGGGCGAGGTCATCGGCCTTGCCGGGCTCGCAGGCCATGGCCAGACGCGCATGCTGCTGCGCATTTTCCGGGCTGCCGCCGCGCGGCAGACGGGTCTGCGCGTCACCGGGCGTATGGCGCTGGTGGCGGGCGACCGCCAGACGAATGGCATTTTTCCGTTGTGGTCGATCACCGAGAATATCGCGGTGCGGTCCATGCGTCGGATGACGCGCTACAGCCTGATATCCGCGAAGCAGGAAGATGCGCTGGCGACGCAATGGCGCCACCGCATCGGCATCCGCACGCCCGATATGCGGGACAATATCCTGACGCTTTCGGGGGGCAATCAGCAGAAGGCGCTGTTCGCCCGGGCCTTGGCCTCGGATGCCGAGATCGTGCTGATGGATGACCCCATGCGCGGCGTCGATATCGGCACCAAGCTCGAAGTCTATGACATCATCCGCAAGGAGGCTGAGAACGGGCGCACCTTCTTTTGGTACAGCACGGAATTCGAGGAGCTGGATAATTGCGATCGCGTCTATGTCTTTCGCAATGACGTGATCACCGCAGACCTGGACCATGATGACGTGACCGAGGAACGCGTGATTGCCTCCTCCTTCGCGGAGGGCGCGGCATGAGCGCGGCGCTGATGCCCGGTCGGGCCATCGTCACGCGGTATCTGGCGCCGCGACGGCTGCTGCGGACGCTGCTGCCGAGCCTGTCGCTCGCTTTGGTGCTGATCGCCATCGGCTGGCTGAACCCACGCGCCATCAGCTATTTCGGCTTCAACCTGATGCTCAATCTGGCGATCCCGATAGCACTCGCGACGATCGCCCAGATGTTCGTCATCACCGTCAACGATCTCGACCTGTCGATCGGTTTCTTCGTAAGCTTTATCGGTTGCGTGGGTGCCACCTGGCTGCCGCAGCGCCCGCTGATCGGCATTGCCATGATCCTGGGCGGCATCCTGGTCTATGCGCTGGTCGGCGCGCTGATCCGCCTGCGCAACCTGCCATCGATCGTGGGGACGCTCGGCATGAGTTTCGTCTGGCAGGGGGCCGCGATCATCCTGCTGCCGCAGCCCGGCGGCGCCGTGCCGAACTGGCTGCATGGGCCGATGAGCTATCACACGCCTTATCTGCCCTTTCCGATCGTGGCGGCCATCGTCATTGGCCTGGTCACGCATTTCGGCCTCATGCGGACCTCCTTCGGCACGGTGCTGCGCGGTGCCGGCGGCAATCCGCAGGCGATCGAGACGGCCGGCTGGTCCATCCTCGCCATCAAGATGATCGCCTTCGCGCTGGCCGGGGTTTTCGGCGTGCTGTCGGGATTGTCGCTGATCGGCATTGCGACGGCGGCCGACCCCAATGTCGGCGGTGGCTATACGCTGCTCTCCATCGCCGGCGTCATCCTCGGCGGCGGTGAATTCGTGGGCGGTCGAGTCTCGCCGATCGGCGCCGTGATCGGCGCGCTGACGCTCGCACTCGCCTCCAACTCTCTGCTCTCCTTCATGCATGTCTCGCCCGATTGGCAGATCGGCGCCAATGGGCTGATCCTGATTGTCATCCTGGCCGCACGCGCGCTCATCAATCGGCAGGAGGCCGCACAATGAAGCTCGTTCGACGCGCCGCGTCCCAGCCCTGGATGCTGTCCTTCATCGGTGCGGTTGTGGTGTTTGCCGCCGCCATCGTCATTGCTGGCGGCCATGGCGCGGGCAGCATGGCGAGTGCGGCGGCGAGCCTGGCGGTTTTCATGGTCATCGTCGGCCTCGGTGGCACCTCGGTCGGCGGCGGGCAGGCGACGGTGCTGGGCCTATGGGGCGCGGCGCTGTTTCTTGTCTTCCTGCAGATCATGCTCAACACGCTGGGTGCGGATGCCGGCACGCGGCTGCTGATGACGGGGCTTGTGATCATCGGCGTCATTACCGTCGCCGGCGGCGGCCGTCGCGCCCGCCGCTGAGCGTGGCGGGCTGGTGGTGGCGCGCAGACGCAGGTCCGCACGCAATTCGTGGGACTGAACCGGCACACCGCCGCCGGCCGCCTGGACAAGCTGCTGACCGGCCAGCCGCCCGATCTCCAGATTATCGACCCGCATGGTGGTCAATTGCGGGGCGATGCGGGAGACGATGGCGAGATCGTCAAAGCCGGTGATCGACAGATCATTCGGAATATCGAAGCCGAGATCGAGTGCGGCGCTGATGGCGCCGAGCGCCAGATTGTCATTGCCGCAAATGATCGCCGTCGGCCGCGTTTTGCTGGCCATGATGCGACGCAGGCTCTCGGCGCCGAAATCCATGCTAGACGGGCCGATATGCAGATCGGTCGCACGCAGCGTCACGCCACCGGCGGCCAATCCTTCACGCAGACCCTCCAGCCGCGCGACGACACGGTCATTGGCGTCGACCGGCTGAAAAATCGCCGCGATCCGCTTGTGGCCGAGCGAGACGATGTAATCGGCGATCTGCCGGAAGGCCGCGCGATTGTCGAAGCCGATACAGGGATGCGGGCTGTCATGGCGAAACCCATAGGTCAGGACATAGGGAATGCCGCGCTGCCGCAAAAGATCGAAAGCCTGAGGCGGATAATTCTCACCGACCAGCGCCAGAACCTCGATGCCCTGGGCCAGCATGGCCTGTACCTGGTTGAGCCCCTCGGCGGGATCGTAATTGCTGCAGCCGAGCAGAAGCGTGAATCCATTTTCCGCGAAGACCGCCTGCATGCCGCTGATCTGACGGGCGAAGATCTCATTATCCAGCGTCGGGATGATCGCACCTGCGATATGACTGCGGCGGGACGCGAGCGCCCGGCCGGCGGCATTGGGAATCCAATGCAGTGCGGCGGCCGCTTCCCGCACCCGCTGCTGAATGCTGTCCGAAACCTTGGCGGGTTCATTGAAGACGCGGGAAACGGTCGCGGTGGAGACCTGCGCCAACCGGGCGACTTCCGCCAGCCGTGTGCGGCCGGTACCGCCGCGCGAGCGCCTTGTTACCTTGTCATCGGCCAAGCGATTGCCCCGAAGGTAAACGAGCCATGATGATCAATAAGCCCAAAGCTTTCACAGGAATACTGACATGGCATAAAGCACGTAAACGCTTACATTGCAAGTCGAAGGCGCGAATTCTTAAAGACGACAAGTGTTAGCAAAGGACTCCGTCAGCGCGGCTAGTCCGCGAGGCCAAGTTCCGCGCGCCGCTTGCGCGACAGGCCGAGGGCGACGATCCGATGGGATTCCGCGAGATAGGCGCGGAGGTCGGCGTCGGACAATCCGGGTTTCGCGTAATGCTGTATCCATTTGAGGCCGCGCGAGGCGAGATAGGGCGCAGGCCGCAGACCGGGCTGCTCTTTCAACAGGTCAAAGGACATCGGGCTGGTTTTGAAAGTGACAAGTATTGTCTTCGCTTGCGGCACGCCGATGGCGAAAACCTTGCCGCCGACCTTCCAGACATCGGATCCGCCCCATTGCACGACATGGGTCGTGGCGGGCAGGCTTTGGCAGAAACTGTTCAAACCGTCGCGTGTCATCCGCCGAAATTCGGCGGGGCGAGGCCGCGCTCAGCGAAATCAGCGGCCCTGCGAACATGGCGCATGCCCTCCTTCAGCGCGAAAGCGCCGTGGCCGGGCAGAAACATGTCAAAGGTGAGATTGGATAAGCGCCGAACGGTGGCGATTGTCGCCGTGAAACTACAATCCGGAATGTCCTGCAGGAAGACCGTGCCGCCGGCGAAAAGCGCGTCCCCGGATACAAGCATTGTTTTGCCGCTCAGCGTCACGAGATAGGAACAGTGATCGGCGCTATGGCCCGGTGTTTTCAGCAGGCGGATCGATGCCTCTCCGATGTGGATGACGGCATCGTCGGCTAGGACAGTGTCGACAGTCGCGCCTTGCCAGCGATAGCTCTCAGGATAAACACCGAAGCGTCGCGCGGTATCGAGGCTGATGCGGGTTTCATCATGCGACTGCATGCGAGCGGCAGCCTCTTCACCGGCATACAGCGTGACGGGTCGCGAGAGCTGATCGAGGATCGGTGCGACGCCGCCCGAATGATCGGCATGCGCATGGGTCAGGAAAATATGCTTGATGTCGGCGGGATCGAGTCCGTTGGTGGTCAATTCCGCGAAGATGGAGGCGATATCGCGTCCGGCACCGGCATCAAACAGCACCAGCCCGTCGCCAGTTTCGATCAGCCAGGCGTTGCAGTCAAATTTATCCGTCAATGAAAAACCTACATTGCCACTGGCAACAAGATGGATCTGCGGAGAGACACGCATCGCTTATCCTTTCGATCCGCGGATACTGTCTTTGAAGTCTAGAAGAGCGGTCGCGATATGACAATCCGCCACTCTTTCAGGGTATCGTGGAAAGCGATAGCTTATGCATTGATCGATGGAGAGCGCGCGTGAAACTCAGCGGCAAGGTTGTGGTGGTGACGGGCGGCGCTTCGGGACAAGGCGAGGCCGCTTGCCGGCTATTCGTGTCCGAAGGCGCGTCCGTCGTTTTGGCCGATTGGAACGGCGAGGGCGCCGCGCGTGTGGCGGCTGAGATTGGTGCGGCCGCCTTTACCGTCGATGTGTCGCAGGAAGATCAGGTTGCGGCGATGATCGCCTTTGCCTGTGAGCGTTTCGGCAAGTTGGATGTGCTCTTCAACAATGCCGGCGTCGGCTATAGTTCCAACGCCCGTTTCCGGATGGCGAGCATCGTCGATACGCCGGGCGATGCCTGGGATGCGATCCTCGGCATCAATCTCAAAGGCCAGGCGATGGGTTGCAAATATGCCATTCCGCGCATGCTGGAAGCGGGTGGCGGTTCCATCATCAACAATGCCTCCATCATGGCCATTGCCGGCGTGCCGGGCGCGGATGCCTATACCGCTGCCAAAGGCGGCGTCATCGCTTTGACGCGCACGCTGGCGGTGGAATGGGCGAGCCAGGGCATTCGCGTGAACTGCATCTGCCCCGGCACGATCGAGACGCCGATGGTCGGTGCAATCACGACGGAGGCTGAGCGCGCCCGACTGGGCGAAAGCACACCGATGAAGCGTGTCGGCCAAGCGGAGGAGATTGCGCGGGCCGCGCTGTTTCTGGCCTGCGCCGATAGCTCCTATGTCAACGGGGTCATGCTGCCGGTGGACGGAGGATGGTCTGCCCTGTGACCACGTATCTTCTCGGCATCGATATCGGCACCTCCATCGTCAAGGCCGCTGTTTTCGACCGGGACGGGCAGGAGGTTGCATCCGCCACGCGGCAGACCATTGTCTTGTCGCCGCAACCGGCCTGGGCCGAGGCGGACCCGGCTGAGGTTTGGGCAGCCACATGCGATGTCATTGGTCGCGTGCTCGCGCGCGTGCCGACTGAAAGCATCGCCGCGATCGGTCTTTCCGGTGCCATGGTCGGCGCCTGGGTGGTCGATGAGCAAGGGCACGTCCTGCGTCCGGGCATTTTCTGGAGCGACGGACGGGCGCAGCCGCTGATCGACGCCATGATTGCGCAAGACCCTGCGCTGATGTCGCGCATCTTTGCCGAGTCCGGTTCCGCCATGCAGCAGGGTTGCACACTGCCGGTGCTGGCTCATCTGGCGCGGCATGAGCCGGAGATTTTGGCGCGGGCGGCAGCCGTCATCGGGGCGAAGGATTTCATTCGCGCGCAGCTGACGGGCAGGATCGCGACCGATATCGTGGAAGCGGCCGTGGCACCGGGCAATGCCCGAGCGCGGGGCCGTTCGCCGTCCCTGATCGCACTATTCGGTCTTCAGGATTGGGCGCATCTTCTGCCCGAGCCGCAGGCCTGCGAGAGCATTGCCGGTTTTGTGACCGAGGCGGCAGCGCGTGCAACGGGACTAAGCGCAGGCACGCCCGTGGCGATCGGCGCGGGTGATGTGGCAGCCAGCGTCATCGGCGCGGGGGGCTTGGCTGAGGGGGCGGCCGTCAGCATTCTCGGCACGACTTGCCTCAATGGCGTGGCGGTATCGGCGCCCGTTTTCACGCCACCCGATCTGGGCATTCTGTTCACGCTGCCGGGCGGGCTTTGGCTGCGCAGCATGGTCAATGTCGCGGGCACCGTGAATATCGACTGGGCTTTGGCCGCGCTTTGCCCGGATTTTGTGGAGGCAAAGGATGCCTACGACCGGATGGCGGATATTGCCCGCCAATCGCCGCCCGGCGCGCAAGGTGCGGTGTATATTCCTTATCTCAGCGAGGTCGGCATCATCGCGCCTGTCTTGGCCCCTAGCGCCCGCGGCGGTTTCGCCGGGTTGACAGCGCGGCACCGCCGGCCCGATCTGCTGCGCGCCGTTTATGAAGGTGTGGCCTATGCCATTCGCGATTGCTTCGTGGCCACGGGGCTGGATTTCGGCACCGTGCGGCTGGTCGGCGGCGGTGCGCGCAGCGCCTTCTGGCGGCAGATGATCGCTGACGTGCTGAACCGCAGGGTGGAAGTGCCGATGGGCCAGGAATTCGGCGCCAAGGGTGCGGCCCTTCTCGCCGGCACGGCGATCGGCTGGTATCCCTCCATCCCGGAAGCGTCTGCGGCGTGCTGCCGTATTCTTCATCGTCATGACCCTGCGGGTGACGGGCGATATGAGCTGGGCTTTGCGCGATACCGGACCTATGCCGGTGCGCTGGCCGAGGCAAAGCCCCCGAACGAGCAAAGGCTTTTGTCATGACCGAGGCTGCTTTCTCCTATCTCGCTCTGGCGGCCGATGCGCTGGCGACCTTGCATCAGGGTCAGGAAAATGCGTTCGACGCGGCGGCAGGCGCCATCACTCAGGCGCTTGTCGCGGATAGGTTGATCTATCTCTTCGGCACCGGCCATTCCCATATGCTGGCCGAGGAAGGGCATTATCGCGCGGGCGGCGTGGCGGCCGTGGTGCCGGTGCTGTCACCTGTGCTGATGCTGCATGAGGGTGCGGTGGAAAGCACCAGGCGCGAGCGGGAAACGGGCATCGCGGCAGAGGTTCTGAGCCGCTATCCGATCGCAGCCGGCGATGTGCTGATCATCTTTTCCAATAGCGGCGTCAATGCCGTGCCGGTGGAGGCGGCGGCCTATGGGCGCGATAAAGGCGCAGTCGTCATTGCCGTGACATCCGACGCCTATTCGAAAGCCGCCGCCGCCGGCCGTCCGAGGCTTTTCGACCTGGCCGATATCGCCATCGACAATCGCACGGTGCCGGGTGATGCAGGGTTTCAGGCCGCCGAGGGCCAGCCCAATGTCGGGCCGCTATCGACCGTGATTGGTGCGGCGATCCTGAACGCGCTGCTGGCGGAGGCTGTTGCGCGCATGGCGACACAGGGGCTGGAAGCGCCGATCTATGTCAGCGCCAATATGCCCGGCGCGAAAGAACGCAATGCCATGCTGGTCGCGCGCTATCAGACGCGCAACCAGCATCTGTAAGTTTCTCAAGACCGCAAATCTTCCCATCAGGTGGAAACACCTGATGGGATATGGCTTCAGGCGCAGCAGCTTTTCTTGTTGACGGCGGGGGGCAGGTCGATGACCGGGTTCTGATCGAAGAATCCCGAGGGCATCAGCTTGAACCCGCAGACGACGCAAGGCTGCACCGGATGATCTTCCGGCCGCGTGATATGATGCAGGCCGAAACTATGCCAGAGCACGATATCGGTATTGTCGGTCGGCCGGTCTGCCTTGGTCCATTGCGGCAGACCTTCCGATCCGCCTTCCTTAGTGCTGGACTGGTTGACGAATTCACCGGCCGGATAGCGTTCTTCGGGATTATAGGCCGTCACCCATACCTGATGCTGAATGAAACGCCCACGCCGGCCGGAGGGGCTGTCGGGATGGGTATAGGCTTGCACGGCCGACATCGGCTCCAGCTTGAAGGCGGTCGGCTTGCCGACCCAGTTCTTCACCTCTGGGTTGGTGATGCGCCAATACCGGCTTTTTGCGAAATCCACGTCGCGTTGTGCCGCCAATTCGCTGATGAGAGGCTTTTCTTCCATCAGGAAAGCATTGCCGTAGGGGTTTTCGGGTCCGAGCGGCAGCGCACGGGTATCGCATTCCGTGACCGTGTTGTTCGGTCCGTCGACTTCCATATCCAGCCGCGCGCAGAAGATATGCTGATGGATGTGCCCGACGATTCCGGGCGCCACTTCCGTGCCGAATTTCCCGGGCTGACCCGGATGGCAGGCGGCGGTATTGATGATGCCCGTCGCCTTCATCTCATATTCGATGCGGCCATCCTGATGCAGATACCAGTATGAGGCATATTCGTAATTGCCAATGGTGGAGATGGACGAGATCACCAGCTTGCGGGCGCGACGGACATCCGTGCGTTCGGTACGCACGTCGAAATGTTTCCAGGCCAGGCCGGCATCTTCTTCATGCAGGCAGATTGCATTGGTGATGGTGCGCGGCGTGCCATAGACGGTCGGCACCACGGCATCGAAATAGTGGATGGTGCCGAGGCAATCGCAGCCGAGCGTCAGCGAATTCGCCATACGGCCGAAGCCGAGTTCACCGCTATCGAAAACATTCTTGCGGTAATGGCTGCGTTCCGGCGTGCCGTAAGGCACGACCATTTCGGCGATGGAGGCGCGATAGACGATCGGCCGACGCTCCCCGCCATGGGTATAGCCGATGCGATAGAGCACCAGCCCTTCGCGGCCGTTGAAGCCGACGCGGAAATCCCAGTTTTCCCAGGTCACCTTATGGCCTTCGACCTTGAAACCGGCGCCATCCGGCTGCACGACGTCAAGCGCGGAGGAGGGCGGACGGAATTCCGTCAGCAGTGCCGCGTCGTAATTGCGCGGCGTGCGCGGCACCGGGATGTAATCGCCCGATTCCGCGAAGTGATCGACGACTTCCAGCACTTCCAGCGTGCTGACATCGATCAGCGCATGCAGGCCTTCGACCGGATGGGCGTAGTAATTGTCGAGCGGGAAGGTGCGCATCCAGATGAAGCAATTGAGCACGCGGCGGCCTTGTTCGATCGCATGGCCGAAATCGCCGACCGTCCAAGGATCGACGGCCATGAATTCCAGATCGTCGATCAACCCGCGCTTGCGCAGAGCGTCCTGAAAGCGCGGATCGGCCTTCACGGTCTTCTCGATCTCGAACACTTCCTCGATCGCGACCATGGCGCGCGCGTCTTCGCGGAAGACCTGCGAGACCAGTTCGCCACTACCAAGATCGACCCGGCCAATGATGACGCCCATGACGCCACGGCGATAGATATTGAAGCGCGCGATGCGGGGAAAGCTCGCGCCGTCCACATAATCCCGCACAAGATCCTTCGCCGGCTCGTCAAGATCGACGGTCTCGACACGCAGATCCGCGCCCCAGTCGAAATGCTTGACGATCAGCTCGGCCGCACGGGCAAGTTCCGCGCCTGAGAGCGGGTCGAGCGGATGCAACGCCGCTCGCGTCTCAGTGACGATACTATCCATGTGCCTTGCTCCTGTTCTGTCTGGTCGCCATCCTACACGAAAGGTTTCGGGTCCATGAAGCGCCGAAGTGCATTCAATGTGATTCGTGAGACATTGTTCTCGTAGTTGTTCCAGGGCAGCGAGCCGCACCAGGCGATGGAGCCGGTGGCAAAGACCGCGCCGCCAGCTGGCGTCTCATAAAAGCTGAGATCGGCGCGGACTTTTTCGTTCTGGTCCCCGCCCAGATTCGGCAGGGTGGCCGTGAATTCCTCATTCACCAACAGCATCAAAGGACTGTGATCTTCCGAGGAGGCGAGGCGGAGGATATTGGGCGGCGAACCGAGCAGGCGATTGATGCAGTCCAGCTCGATACCGGCAGCACCGCCGCCGATGAGACCGAAATCGCCGATAACCTCATCCTCCACCCCTTCGAAGACGAAGCTGGCGCGGGGGTTGTCCGCGTCCGGTGCGCGCCGATAGGGGCTGGAGACGTCGAAACCCTGCGCCACGAAGCCGATGCCGGCCATCATATTCGGCGGCCGCCCGCAGCGGCGCCAGAGCCCGCCATATTCGCCGGTGAAGGAGTGGTAGTATTCGCCGGGCTCGGCCTCCCAGGAGCGGATGCCGTCTTCCGCGCGGCGCACTTCAATGACGCCCGGCAGCTCGTCATGAAAGGCGATGCGCCAATACCAGCCATTGCCGCCCATATACATCAGGCGTCCGCCGCGATCGATCCAGGATTTCATCGCATCCCACATCGCCGTCGAATGGTATTCCGGATGCGAACCCGTGAGGATGACCTGATAATCCTCGATGAGCGGATAGCCGTCGCGATGCAGGTCCTCGTCGGTGATGATGTCATAGCCGATATCGTTATGCGCCAGCCAGCCGAACAGATGCGTATCGGCATTGTATTGGTACAAGCTTGAACCGTCACCGCCGAGCCAGGAATGGTAGCGCGGCGCGCAGTTGATATTGGGCCGCATGCGGCTGGAATAGCAGACGCCCGAGCCATCGGCATGCTTGTCATACAGCGAATGGCAGAGTTCAGGATGGTCGTAGAGATAGACATCCTGATGGCCGAAATGCAGCAGCCGTCCCATCAGACGTTCGACGCCCCGCACGGTGATATGCTCGCCATGATTGGCATAGGCCATATAGGAGCAGGTAGGGGCCAGGAAGGCGACTTTTGGCCGCGTAACGCCGGGTTTCTTGACGCGCGGCGGCCGGATGAAGAAGGGGATATAGCATTCCCGCATCGCCTCGGGCTCGGTCTCACCGCAGGTCACATGCAGCGCATAGGCGCCGCTTTTGGCATCCTCCGGCAATTGCCAGATGATATCGGCGGGCCAGCCGGCGTCGTACAGATCATCCTCATGGAAATGCACGGCGCCATATTCGGCCGGTGCGGCCTGCCAGCTATGATGCACCCCGGTCCAGCCGCTGCCCTTCATGCCGCGGGCCGGCAGATTGACCAGACGACCGTGATGGCGGAAGGCACTCTTATCGATCGCAGTGGTGCTGCAGATACCGTCGGAAAAATCCCAGGCGGCGATGAGCTTCGGGGCGATTGCCGCAGGCAGCGGATTGACCGCCAAAGTGGCATGGCTTTCTGCGCCGGCGACCAAAGTCGGGCCTTCGATCTTGCCGTTGAAATGGGCACCGATCGTGCCGTCCGCCAGCGGCGCGCCGGCGAGGATGAAGGGCGTGGCGGCGGCTATCGAGGGGCCGAGGCTGCCTGCGATCTCCCCCGCATCATCGACGCCGAAATCCTTCTGCAAGGGCGAGAGGGAGAGGCGGAAGGCGCCCGTCGCGGCCGTCAGGCTGAAGCTGACCGCATACCATTTCCGCTCCAGCAAGCTATGCGGCAGGGTCTGACGCATACCGCCACCGGTGACGAGGGACAGCTTGCCCTCATCCAGTTCCAGCATGAAGCCGGTTTTGGCAGCCGCGTCCCATTGCGATGCGATGACCTGACCACGGCGGTCAAGCAGCGTCGGCCAGATTAGTGCGCGGAACGAAACATTGTCGAGCGGCGGTACGCTCTCGGCGATGAGGTAGGAGCCGGCATCCGCACGGCGCGGCTGACCCGGATAGGTGCCATCGACGCTGCTGGGATGATGCGGCAAATCGAGCCCCGGCCCGGCGGGATTGCAATCCCCGTTCAAGACACGGACGATTTTTGCGGAGAAGGCGTCGCCCTCTTCGAGCGAAATCTGGAAGGAAATCGCTTCACCGGGTGCGACGCTATAGCGGTCAGGATAGCCCAGAATCTTTAACATGATGTCTTGTCCCCGCTCGCGATCAGACTTCGTCGGCGCTTCTGAAAGGCTGGTTCAGATGCTGGCCCGTGGCCTTGAACCAACGCCTGCGGAAAATCTCCCACTCCGCCTCATCTCGATTGGTGAAGATCGGGCTGTCCTCGAAGACCAGCGGATCAAGCCGGTTGGCGGGCATTTCCGCGATCTGCCATTCCGCAAAGGGCTTGCGGCAGAACAGCACAATCTGCTTGCCACTCGGGTCATAGCGCAGCGTGTTCAGGACGCGCATCAATCCGGGGCTGTGCCGCCCCACCGGCTGGCGCCGGAACTCCTCGACATATTGCTGATCCATCTCAGGATTGATGCGGTACATGATCGCCCTCTATGCGGGGGAGGATGAAACAGCGATACGGCGGCCGTCGGCGCCGAAAAAGAAACACGCCCCTGCTTCCGGCGCAATGCCAAGCCGGTCGCCGATGCGGGCGTGAAATCCGGGATCGACCAGCGCGCGGAGTTTGTTGCCTGTAGCGTCATCGCCGATCACAACGGATTCGCGGCCCAGATGTTCCAGCGCATAGACGGTGACAGGAATGGCGCCCGGCGCGTCAGGCGCCGTGACGGTCACATGCTGCGGCCGTACGCCGAGGCTGACTGGTCCATTGGGAATGCCGCGCCCCGCGAGGTCGATCGCCACAGGTCCAGCATGGAAGACGCCGTTTGATATGGCGCCGGCAACGACATTCATCGGCGGCGAGCCCAGAAAGGTCGCGACGAAAAGGCTGGCCGGCTGATTGTAGATTTCGTCAGGCGTGCCGATCTGTTCCAGATTGCCCTTCGACATGACGGCGATACGGTCACCCATCGTCATCGCCTCGACCTGATCATGGGTCACGAAGACGGCCGTGGTGCCCAGGCGTTTCTGCAGATTGACGAGTTCCGAGCGGAGCGAGAGCCGCAGGGCGGCATCCAGCGCCGAAAGCGGCTCATCCAACAGAAAGCACGCGGGTTCGCGGACGATGGCCTTGGCCGTCGCTGCGCGCTGCCGCTGGCCGCCGGACATCTGGCTCGGCAGCTTATCCAGCATCGGCTCCAATTCCAGCATACGCGCGGCATCCGCGATACGCTGCGCGCGTTCAGCCTTGGAGAGTTTGCTGTGCCGCAGACTGGCTTCGATATTCTTGCGGACGGTCAGATGCGGGTAAAGCAGCGAGGACTGAAAGACCATGGCGACATTACGCCCATGCGGCGGCTCGGCCGTTACGTCGCGGCCGTCGAACAGGATCTGTCCCTGGGACGGATAGTCCAGCCCCGCGATCATGTTCAGGGTCGTGGTCTTGCCGCAGCCGGACGGGCCGAGCATGACGAGGAATTCACCGTCAATGATGTCAAGATCCAAATTCTCGACAGCCACGTAGCGGTCATAGGATTTGCGGATTTGCCGCAGTTCGATCTTTGCCATTCAGACAAGGGCTCCAAACGGGGCGGTGTTGGTCATCGTCAACGAACCGGATCAGCGATGTTCATCTCAGCCAGATGACGCTGCAGGAAGAAAGCGACCAGCGCGGGCGGGATGATGGTGATGAGAATGCAGGCGGCGAGCTGGGCCGGGTTCGGGTCCTGGCCAAGGAAGCCGGAAATCGCGGCAGGCAGGGTTGTTGCGGGGGTGCCGTTCACCAACACCAGGGCAAAGGTGAACTCGTTCCAGGCAAACAGAAAGGCGATGATGGCTGAAACCGCAACGCCGCTGCGTGCGAGGGGAAGAATGAGAAAAAGCAGCGTATGCAGCCGGCTGAAACCGTCGATCCGTGCCAGCCGTTCGATCGGCGGCAGATTGCGGAAATAGCCGATCAGCATCCAGGTGACGAAGGGCACCGTGGTCGTCAGGTCAATGATGATCAGTCCCGGCAAGGTGCCTACCAGCCCAAGCTGAACATATAGCGTATAGAATGGGATGAGGGTGGAGACCGGCGGAATGGCGACGGCCAGTAGCACGGCGTTGAGCAGAACATTCTTGAAGCGGAAGTCGAGCCGGGCAAAGACATAGGCGAGAGGCACGACGATGATGATCGTGATCAGCGTCACCGCGGCCGAGACGATGATGCTGTTCTGTAGCCCAAGTTCGATCTGACCGGCCTGACCAGAGGCCGCAGAGATGCTACCGTCCGCGAGCTTGTAGTCGTAGCCAAAGATATTGACGAAGGACGACAGGTTGAAGCTGGACGGAAAGATATGCGGCGGGAAATTGGCGATTTCGGCGTGGTTCATGAAGGCCATGCGCACGAACCACAGGATCGGTAGCAGCGACCAGATGATCAGGACCGTCATGGCAATGACGAAATTGGGGCGGCGCTTCGTCATATCTGCTTCTCCCGCCTTCCCCAGATCAGATAAAGGCTCATGGTCAAGCCGATGATAAAGAGGAGCAGGAAAAAGG
Organism: Acidisoma cellulosilyticum; assembly: GCF_020621385.1. Lineage (GTDB taxonomy): Bacteria > Pseudomonadota > Alphaproteobacteria > Acetobacterales > Acetobacteraceae > Acidisoma > Acidisoma cellulosilyticum. The sequence continues at coordinate 244,814 of NZ_JAESVA010000004.1, forward strand.
ACATGGCAGCGCCATAGCCGAGATTGAGGTTAATGAAACTCACCTTGTAGAGCTGATAGGTGAGGGTGGAGGATGCGTCACCAGGGCCGCCGGCTGACAGGACGAAGATGAGGTCGAACAGCTTCATCGACAGCACGGTGGCGATCGAGGTGAAGACAAACAGCGTGAAGCGCAGCGGCGGCAGCGTGACGTTCCAGAAGGTCTCCAGCGGTGTCAGTTGGTCGATCGCCGCGAGATCGTACAGCCGCTTCGGAATGGTCTTGAGATTGGCAAGCACGAAGAAGCCGACGAGCGGCGCCATGGTCCATGAACTGCCGATAGCGAGCACCTCGACAATGGTGCGCGTCGTCATGAAGTCCGGCACATTCTGCATGCCGAGATGGGCCAGGATCGCGGTCGGCAGCCCGGTCTGGCCACGGGCGAGATAGGCAAACATCAGCCCCGCGCCATAGAGGGAAACGCACCAGGGCAAAAACACCAGCGTGCGCCACACCCCGCCGAACCGGGTCGGCCGGTTGAGCAGAAGACCTATGGCAAGGCCGAGCAGCATGGTCAGGATCACGCTTTCCACCGTGAAGCGGATCGTGACCCAGGTACACCACCAGAATTCGGGATCGTTGAGCACCGTCGCGAAATTCTTGAAACCGACGAATTTCGTGCGATAGCCGCCGAAGAACAGGATGCGATGAAAAGCCATCCAGGCAGAATAGGCTAGCGGATAGGCGACGATCACGATGAGTAGAAGAATGACCGGCAGGCCGATCATCAGCGCAAACTGGCCGTCGGTCAGCTCTCGGCGGCGAGCCTTGGCTTTCTGAGGTGCGATCGTCGCCATGCCGGTGTCAGATCCCGTATTTGTCGTTCAGACTGTCGATCTGATCGTTCATGCTTTTGATGGTATCTGCGATATCACCGTCGTTGAGCAGGAACTTGGACAAGGTATCCTTCAGGAACGAATTGAATTCCTCCGACCAGACCACGCGCCAGATGCCGACGGGGAAGGGCGTTTGCTTATAGACGTCGAGCAGAACCTCATAATCACCCGGCCGGGCGACGGCCTTCTTGATACGCGCTTCCGTGGCCGGCGAATTCATGACCGATTTATAGGCGGAGAACAGCATATGCGTGTCCATCCAGCGGTCTGCCACGAAGGTCTTGCCGTCGCCGTCCTTGAAGCCGTACCAAGACGCGAATTTTTTCACGTCGTCGGTCTGGGCTTCCGGGCGTTTGCGGTTCGTCATCAGATAGAGCGCGGAATCGATCAGACCCCAAGTCTGCTTGACGATCGGCAGAATGGTGACATGGCCGGCGATCTGGCTGCGACCCGGGGTGTTCATGGTCTGCACGTCATAGATCTGCTGCGGGCTGAACACGTAGCGGCCGGAGGCGAAGGCATCGATATAGGCGGATTCGTTATAGGTTAGCACTTCCTGCGGGACGAGCTTGGATTTCCAGAGCTTTTTCCATTGCGCGAGGGTCTTATAGGCCGGCCCGTTCGGATCGACCGTCATGGTCGGCTTATGCGTCGTGGGATCCGCGACCGGATTGCCGCGATTGAGCACTTCCATGACGAAACCCCAGGAAATGCCGTACCAGTCACCGAACCAATGCGGCAGAATGGGCGTCGCGACACCCTTGTCATGCAGCGCATAGATCTGATCGTAAAGCGCGTCCCAATCCGCCGGAAAATCCTTATCCGTCATTCCGGCCTTGTTATAGGCAAGAAGATTGGTGTGGACGCATCCGCGCGTGCTGGCGAAATAGGACAGGCCGAGCAATTTGCCGTCATAGGACCAGGCGTCCAGAAATTGCGGCAGCATATCGGCCTTGATCTCGGCGGCCGCCGGCAGGGTCTCAGCCGGAAGCACCCAACCACCTTCGTAATAACGCACGGCGGTTGAAGGATTGGCGTAGAGCACGTCCAGATCCGCTTTGGCGATCAGGCTTTGTTCCATGATGGCAGGATAGTCGCCGGTCACGGTCGCATAATCGATCTTGCCGTGCTCCAAGTCATTGTATCGTTTCACATTGGACTGGACGACTTCCGGTGCAAATTGCCAGCCCCGGAAATACACGGGCTTGCCGCTGGCGGCCTCTAGGTCTGCGACGGAAGCAAAAGCACGCCCGAAGGGTGCGGCAGCAAGCCCCAAGGCCGCTGCCAGAGTTCCGAATTCACGACGTTTCATTGATGACCTTCGACTTTCTGAATGTGAGGGCGATGGAGGCGTTGGGCATCCCGGCCGGTCATCCGGATAGACAAAGCAATTTTCTGGAATGGTCTACAAATATATAAAGCAAATCCTGTGCCAGATTGGACGAAAAACCGAGCCGGAGTTCAGTTGTTATCAGTCAGCAACATCAGCCTGCAGAGAGTGCCGTCAGGCAAAGGCGTCGAGACCCGCACCACAGACGAGCGCGCAGATGCGCGTGCCCGGTGCGACGGAGATCTGCCCGGATAGAAGGGCAGCCGCGGCGGCCGCACCGCTGGCATCAGCGGCGAGACCGAATTCAAACCAAAGCCAACGTGCGGCATCGAACATTGCCGCGTCCTCAAGAAGAATGACGTCATCGACATTCTTCCGAACGATGTCGAAAATGCCGGGATCCGTGCGGGCACAGGCCATGGTCGGCACGGTTGTGGTGACGGCATCGAGCTTGACGACGGAACCTTGTTCCAGGCTCGCATAGAGCGTGGGCGATCCCACGGGTTCGATGCCTATGATACGGGCATTCGGATGCAGCGCGCGCAATACCGTCGACATGCCGGCAATTAACCCGCCGCCGCCGATTGCGATCAGAAAAAGATCGATGTCAGGCGCTTGTTCCAGAATTTCGAGTGCGACGGTACCTTGGCCGGCGACGATGGCCGGGCTGGCGAAAGGATGGAAATAGGGCAGGCCCGAACCTTCTGCAAAAGCCATGGCCGCTTCATGGGCTTCATCCCAGTAACGACCGATGAGATGGATGGTGGCACCCCAGGATTTCAGCTTCTCCTGCTTCGCCAATGCCGCATTTTCGGGCAAAAAAACGGTCGACGGCACGCCGGCGACATAAGCGGCACGCGCAACCGCGATACCGTGATTGCCGCCTGAGGCGGTGACGATTCCGCGTGCAACGGCGTCCGGCGGCAAAGACAGCAATTGATTGATCGCGCCGCGCGCTTTGAAGGAGCCGGTGACCTGCAGGGATTCGAGTTTCAGCAAGAGCGAGGCGCCGTCCGGCAAGGGCGACCGCTGCGCGAGGCTCGCGTCCATCAAGGGCGTGCGACGTACATAGCCTTTGATGCGATCGGCCGCCGTGCGAACGTCGTCCAGCGTGATCATGCGGCGCCTGCCAGGAAAGCATCGGCCAATTTTTCGCCAATCATGATCGTCGTGAAATTGGTATTGGCCTTGCAGTCGCGCGGCATGATGGAGGCGTCGATGACGCGCAAACCCTGCATGCCATGCACGCGGCCAAGTGTATCCACGACGCTGAAGTTTTCGCCGGCCCTGCCCATGACGCAACCGCCCGCGCCATGCTGCGCATCATTGCAATCGGTCATCAGCCAGTCATCGACCTGATCATCGGAGGCGGTGAGCAGTTCCGCCAGCGGCAAGCCCGTATTGCCCATCTGAATGTCACGGCAAATCGCACGTGTGGACGGGTGATTGGCGACGAGGGCCAGATGCCGCGCACCGGCCCGCATGCGCGCGAGGTCGAAAGGATCGCTCATCATATTCTCGTCGATCTCAGGCTGCACACGCGGATCGGCGGACAGCGCGCGGACAGTGCCGCGACTTCTGCATTCGTAGAGCATGACATGCATCCCGGCCTCGCCGAATTGGGACATGTCCTGATCGACACCGATGCCGCCGTGATTGAAGGAGGCGAGCAGCATATCCTGCTTCGCGGCGCCGGGCAGGCCGGAGCTGAACTTCACGCAGCAATTGGTGTGGCGCGTGTCCAGACCCTTCGCGCGGAATTCCGGCTTAAGCTTGAGTTCGATGCGCACGAAAGGATGATCGAAGAAACCCTGACCGACCGGCAGATCATGCACCTGCGCGATCCCGGCTTCGCCTAGCCAATCGGCCGGGCCGATGCCGGAGCGGTGCAGAATGGCGGGCGAATGAATGGCGCCGGCAGAGAGAATGACATCCGGCGCAAAGAGGTCTTGCGCGCCCTCGGGAAGGATGACGCGTACGCCGATGGCAACCAGCCCATCCAGCAGCACGCGGTCGACCAGAGCATCGCCGATGATGGTGAGGTTGGGGCGCCCGCGCGCAGGTTCCAGATAGGCGTCATTGGTGGAGACACGCTTCTGGTCACGACTATTGATCGCGAAACAGCAGACACCTTCTGCGGCGGGCGCATTGAGATCATCACACCAGGGATGGCCGAGACCCATGGCGGCGTCGCGCAAGGCAAGATCGACCGGGCCCCAGGTCTCGACCGGCGCGCGATAGACGGGGATCGGTCCGCTGCTGCCGTGATAGGGGTAATTGCCGAGCGTCAGGTCATCTTCGAGTTTTTTGAAATAGGGCAGCACGTCGTCAGACGACCAGCCGGCGCAGCCATATTCTGCCCATTCGTCGAAAGCATCGAGCACGCCGCGGATGGCGATCTGACCATTGACCGCCGTGCTGCCGCCGACGCCCTTGCCACGCCAGTACAGACGCGGCTCCTGACGATGCGTTCTGCGCGCCATCAGGTCATCGAACATGAACTGCTTCTGAAAGTGTTCCGGCAGCAGCAGGTTGAAAGGATTGGGGCTGGCCATTTCCGGCGGCTGTTCGGCGCTGCGGTAATTGGGGCCGGCATCCAGCAACAGCACTCGGCGGCTTCTATCGGCGGAGAGACGGTTGGCCAAAACCGCACCGGCCGCACCTGCTCCCACGATGATGACGTCGAACTGGCTTCCGGGCGCAGGCGGGTTCATGTCCAAGGTCCTCAGGAACGTTTGAAGGTGCGGGCGATATCTTCGATCATGCGGGCGGCGCGGGTGACATCGGCGATCGCGACGAACTCGTCGACCGCATGGGCCTGAGCGATGCTGCCGGGGCCAAAGACGATGGTCGGCACCCCGACATCCGTCATCTTGGTGGCATCCGAGCCGTAAGCGACGCCCACCGGCGTATCGTCGAGCCCTTCGGCGCGGCAGACGGCGCGGGCGGCCTGGATGATCGGGTCATCGGCATTTTCGATCGCCATCGACAGGCTGTCGATGAAAGGCGGATGGACGATCATCTGAATGCCGTCCGGCAATCTTTCAGCGAAGGCTTCGGCGGCTTGCCTGGCCTGCATCCAGCTGTCCAGGCCGCTCTCCCCGGGCAAAGTGCGGCGGTCGAAGGTGAGAAGGCAGCGCTCGGCGATGGTATTGGGGCCTTGTCCGCCTTCGATCATGGAACAGACAAGCGTCGGTGAGCCGACGAGGGGGTGACTGCGGGCCGCGAGCCTTGGCGCCAATTCCGCGCGCAGATGGGCGAGCAGATCGGTCGCCGCCGCAATGGCGTCGAGACCACGCCATGGCTCGGAACTATGGGCCGCGCGGCCGACAACCTCGATGCGCCAGCGCACGCAGCCCTTGCAGGCGGTCACGACGCGCAGGCTGGTGGGTTCCCCGGCGATGCCGCCATCAGCCCGATTGCCGGCGGCGAGATAGGCGGAGATGCCGCGATACTGATATTCCTCGTCCATCGCGGCGAGCAGAATGACATCGCAATCGGCAGGGTTGGCAGCCAGCGCCTGCATGGCCAGCATCATGGCGGCGACACAACCGCCGTCATCCACGGCGCCGCGACCATGCAGCAGGCCATCCGTCACGACCGGGGTGAAGGGCGCGTCCATGCCCGCTACCTGCACGGTATCCAGATGGCATTCCAGCAGCAGGCTGTGCTGGCCCTTGCGGCCCGGCACGCGGGCGATGACGTTCGGCCGGTCTGGCAGCACGGCCTGAAACGCCACGGCTATGCCGGCCTCCCGCAGCCAACCAGCGACGAACTCGGCCTTGGCCTTTTCGCCGAACCATGACGGCGGATCGCCCTCCGCCCGGAAGGCCGGATTGATGCTCGGGATTTCGACAAGGCGGGAGAGCAGGCGCGCGGTCGCGTCGTCAGTATTCAGCGCAGGCGCGGCGGATAGCGTCATCATCAGCGGGAGATATCGATCGTGATGGTTTTGAGGTCGGACATTTCGAGCAGCGTATGCCGCCCGCCGGTACGGCCAATGCCGCTGGCCGTGCCGGCGGCGCCCCCGGCGGGGATATGCGTCTCCCAGAAGGGGCTCATTTCATTGATATTGACGATGCCGACGCGCAGGCTTTCCGCCCAGCGGAAGGCATCCTTGATGGTATTCGTGAAGACGGCGGCCGAGAGGCCGAAACGGCTGCGGCCGATAATATCCCAGGCCTCGTCATCGTCGCGAAAGCGGATCAGCGGCGCGACCGGCCCGAATGTCTCGTGGATGTTGAGCTTGGACTCCGCCGTCAGATTGGTGACGACCGTCGGCTCGTAATGCAGGCTTGTCGGCATGCCCGCCATCCGCTTGCCGCCGAAGACGATGCCGGCCTGGCGCGCCCGCGCATCGTCCAGATGCTCGTCCATCTTGGCGGCCGTGGGTTCGTTATTGAGCGGACCCATGGTCGTCGCGGGGTCGAAGGGGTCCCCCATCCGCACCTGTCCGGCAGCCTTCACCATGGCCTCGGCGAACCGGTCATAGACGCTGTCATGAACCAGCACGCGCTCCGTCGCCGTGCAGATCTGTCCGGCATTGGCGAAGCAGCCGGTGGCGATGCGGCCAGCCGCCATCTCCACATCCGCGTCGCGCAGAACAAGTGTCGGGCCATTGCCGCCGAGTTCCAGCATCAGCGGTTTGCCGGCACCGCGCGCGGCGATGATGGCACCCGTTTCGGAACTGCCGGTGAAGGCGATGGCATCGACGCCGGGATGCGTCACGACCGCGTCACCCACGACATGGCCTTCGCCGGTGACGAGGTTGATGATGCCATCCGGCACGCCCGCTTCGGCGAAGCATTCCATGAGTTTGGAGGCGATCAGCGAGGTCGTCGGTGCCGTTACCCAGACCATGGCATTGCCGGTCGCGAGGCCCGGCGCGAGGTAATAGATGCAAGGCTGGGAGGCCGGGAAATTCCATGGGGTAATGACGGCGAAGACGCCCTTCGGCTGCAGGAAATTGAAGGCGCGCTTATTGCCGTCCGCGAGCGGGAAGGCAGCGGTCTCCAACCATTTGATCTGCTCGGCGGCGTCGCGAAAGGCGGTGACGGCACCTGCGATTTCGCCCTTCGCCTCGGCATGGAAGGGCTTGCCTTGTTCCAGCGTCAGAAGGGTGGCGAGTTCCTCCGACCGCGCTTCGATACGGTCGGCGACCGCCTGGCAGAGTTTCGCGCGATCCCAGACCGAGAGTTTGGAGATGAAAGGTTTCGAGGCGACGGCGGCTTCAACCGCACGCGCCGCATCCTCACGCGTGGCCAGGGGCACCGCACCGATGCGCGCGCCGGTCGCGGGGCTGACGATTTCGAGGAAGCGACCGGACGATCCATCGCTCCAGGTCTTGCCGATGCGCATGCGACCGATGGCCAGGCCATCCGGGCTATCCAGCACATGCAGTCCCTTGATCAGGTGCAAGCGGGCCTCCATCAGGCTTTGAGGCAGATCGGCAGGCTTTGAGGCAGATCGGCAATTGTGACAAAACGCTAGTGGCGTTTCGTCAGTGGTGTCAATACCACTAATGAAACGCCTCTCTCGCTTCGGAGTCCAGGAATGAAAGCTAGCTATTCCGCGCCCGCCCTGGAGAAGGGGCTCGATATTCTGGAGGCGCTGTCCGTGCAGTCTGAGCCGCTGTCGCTGACGCGCCTGGCCGCCCAGCTCGGCCGGTCCAAAAGCGAAATATTCCGCATGGTGATGGTGCTGCTGGAACGTGGCTATGTGGCGCGGGATTCGGACAGCGATACGCTGCAACTGACCGACCGGCTGTTCACCCTCGGCCTAAGAGCGCCAAGGGCGCGGGACCTGGTCTCCGCCGCCATGCCCTTGATGACGGATCTGGCCGACCGGACGGAATTCTCGCTGCATCTCGTCGTCGTGCATCAGGGCAAGACCGTGGTGTTGGGTGCCGCACCCGGCGGGCGGGATCTTGTGTTCAGCTTGCGCCTGGGCTTTCACCGTCCGGCGCTGGACGCCACCTCGGGCAAGGTCATCCTGGCCTTTCAGAAGCCGATCATGCAGGCGGCGATCATCAAGGAAGCCGCGCCCCTGATGCCGGGTGGTTTCGATGAGGCGCAACTGGCGCAGGATCTGGCGCGCATTCGCGCAGACGGCTTCGCCATTCATGAGAGCCGGCATTTCGTCGGTCTGGTCGATCTCTGCTGCCCGGTGCTGGACGGACGGGGCGAGGCCGTCGCCAGCATCCTGATGACCTGCCTGCGCCGTCCGGGCGAGCAGGTGGCGCTGAAGGATCATCTGCCGGCGCTGGCCGATGTTTGCGCGGGCGCCGCGCGCGCCGCCGGGCTGGCGTGACAGGGTGGTGCAGCAAGACGATTGAAATCCTGACGCGCTGGCCGTCATCCGCGCGCTCGTTACGCGGACCGACCCGGTGCGGCTGCTCCCGCCTTGTCGTCACCGATGCCGTCGCCGCAGCCGATTGATTGTTCGGGCTTACCGGTTCCTGATTTCGGTGGGCGTGCCGCCATAGCGGCGCTTGAACATACGGTTGAAGGTCGGGATATCGGCGAAGCCGTTGCGAAAACCGATTTCCTCGACAAAAAGATGCCGATGCTCGCACGCCGTCAGCATCCGATGTGCGAGGTCCAGCCTTGTATTCCAAATGGTCTTGGCAATGCTTTCATCCCTTGCCGCAAAAATACGATAAAGGGTCGCGCGGGAACAGCCGAGGCCCAGGACCACGGCATGAGGGTCAAGATCGGCGTCCCAACAATTGCGCCGAATAAAGGTCATCGCAGCGGCATAAAGGCCGGTGGGGAATTGCGCCTCATCGCTGGCTTTGGCGAATTCCGATTGCAGCGCCATGAAAGCCATTTCGGCCGCTGCCGCCAATGCGCCCGCCCGCTCGCTCTGCGAGAGTTGCGCCGATTCCTCGGCCAGACAGCGCATATGGGAGCGCAGAAGAGAGGCGATTCCGGTGCGCGGCAGGCGTCGTCCAGCCAGGATTGATAGATCGCCCTTGATGATTTCTTCGATTTTCTGGCGGCGGAAGATGAGTGTGACATCGCGATGACGAGATCGCACATGTTCGATAGGCTTAGAAAAATCCGCGATACATAGATCGTTTCCGCGGAGGCGATGCTCGCCCGCATGGTTTAGACGCGTGCTGCCGCTTTCTCCGACAAGGCTGATAATAAGGTCGTCGCAGCCATCCCGCTGCAGACGCGTCAGATCCCGCCGCGTGTGGATTTCATCCGAAGCGTGATCGACGAAATCGCAGTTGGTACCGACGATATGCGTCATCCTGCCGCGAAACCCCTCAGCCGCATCGGTCAGGCGGATGGGGTCCATACGGGCGAGGACGGCATGCCGCCAATAGTCCAACCGCTCCGCTGCCGGAATACCGAGGGTCGAACGAATGGTGAGACTACCCGTCTGGCTAGGTCTGGCAGAAGTGTTTTTGAGCGGAGACGCAGGATCAAGTACTAACGGATGAGCCTGAGACGCCATGCCTATCAGTCTCCACAAAATTCGTCTAGAACACCCAGGCGAAATGATTACTCTTCAAATCGCTATCGCCCGCCAGTGTCAATGTTTCCTCTCGATGGATAGGGTGACGGCTTGATGATTGCCGAAGAAGCAAAAGCGGCGGCTAAAGTCGCGTCCCTTGCGACGGCCATTATGACCAAGGTCATTCTGCGCGAAGGTTGCGAGACTTTGTTCGCTGGCTGGCAATCGCGCTTTACCCATGCTGCCAGTATGGCGCCGGGTTTTGTCAGCCTAGAAATGATTCCTGCCTTCGCGGGTGCAGCAGAGTGGCGCATCATCCAGCGGTTCCAAACCGTCGGGTTTCTGGAGCAGTGGCAGAACTCGCCGGCAAGAAAACAATTGCTTGTCGATATCAATCCGTTACTGGGGCGTAGCGAGGGCGATCTGCTGGACGAAGTCGCCCCTGATTTTCATTCGCTGTCCTGCGTGACCGAAGTCATTACGACCGAGATTGAACGCGGCCGCGAGGAAGCGTTTCAAAGTTGGGCGGAAAGCGTTCAGGCGGCGCAGGCGGCTTTTCCCGGCTACATGGGCACGCTGGTTCAAGCGCCGATTTCCTCGGATATCCCCTATTGGACGACGCTCGTACGCTATTCGACGCCTGAGCAGCTTGAGGCCTGGCTTGCCTCCTCCGAGCGTCGCGCCTTGCTTGAACGATCCGACCCGACCGTCTCCCATTGGAAGAGCCAGCGGCTGGCCAACCCCTTCGGTGGTTGGTTCCCGACCGAGCCGGATCAGCCGCCGCCCGCCGCCTGGAAACAGACCTGTCTGGTTTTGCTGGTTCTATTCCCGGTAGTGATGCTGGAGATCCGCTTCCTCAGCCCGCTTCTGACCCATGTGCCGATGGCGATCGCCACCTTCATCGGCAATGCGATCAGCGTGTCCCTGGTCTCCTGGCCTTTGATGAAGATCGCGATTTCCTTCCTGGGCTGGTGGCTGACACCGGACCCCAAGCATAAGTCGCGTGTCGAGCTGCAGGGTGTCTGTACCATTGCCGCCCTCTACCTGGCGGAAATTGCTATCTTCATGCTGCTTTACTAGGCCAGATGGGTTATCCCGTCCTTGCCGATCAAAACGTCCCGATAACAAAGAACTGGAAGGACAGAGACATGCCCGACGATGACGACAGCAAGTTCATGGCTCGCGCGATCGAGCTTTCCCGCATCACCTCGATGGTCGAGAGCGCCGGCGGCGTCTTCGGCTGCGTGATCGTGCGGGACGGCAAGATCATCGGTGAGGGCGCCAATCGCGTCGTTGCCGAAAATGATCCGACCTGGCACGGCGAGATCGAGGCGATCCGCAAGGCCTGCAAGGCCGAAGGCAGCTTCAAGCTGGAAGGGGCGACGCTTTATACCAGCGCCGAACCTTGCCCGATGTGCATGGGCGCGACCTACTGGGCCGGGATCGAGAAGGTGTTCTACGCGGCGTCCGTCGAAGACGCGCTGGAATACGGCAATTTCGACGACAGCAAGATCTATGCGGAAATCCGCAAGCCCGTTGATCAGCGCGAAATGCCGATCAAGCAGATCATGCGCGCCGAAGCCGTCGAGATCTGGAAGATGTACAAGAACAAGACCGACAAGGTTCAGTACTAGTCTTTCGGCCTTTACCGACAGGCTGAGGTTTTGCGAACAGCGCCGTGCAAACGGCGCTGTTTTCAAAACCATCCCGTTTTTGATTTTACGATTTCCCATCAGGAGCATTCATGCGCTGGCTTTCCCTTGCGACCGCGGGTCTTTTGACTGTCGTTCTCGCGCATCAGGCCGAGGCCGCGACGCCACGCTCCATCGCCGCACTCCTCGGGGCGTCGGTCGGCTATTTTACCGCCGAAAGCAAAATCTGCGGCTGGAATCTTGATGAGCAAATTCACAAGGTCTATGCGCGCGATTTCGTCGTGATCGGGATGACCGACGAGCAGCAGAGCGACGCCTGGGCCAAGGCCAAAACGCATGAGGCAAAACTCATGAATCTGCCGGAGAAGGCAATGACGCCAATGAAGGCAAAGATCTGTTCATCGGCAGATCACGCTGATCTGCTTTATACTATCGGCGAATAAGTATATCAGCCGCGGTTTGCAGATAGCATCACCCGGCCGTTTTCGGCTCGTCTTGATGGTGTCTGCGAACCTGATGCGGCCCTGGCTGGGCTAACCAACAAAAGGAAGAGAATAGCAGAGCTATTCGCCCCATGAACAAAGCCAAACTCTCGCGCCGCGGCTTCGTCCTGGGGGGGATCGCGGCAGGCGTCGCCATCCGGGTCAATTTTCTGGCTGACGGCGCGCGCGCGGATGTCATCGACAATCCGCGTGACGCGCGGCCCGCCTGGATCGGGCCGAACGGCAAGCCGCGCTTTCGCATGGATGCCGTCGCCAAGGTGACGGGCGACAAGACCTTTACGCGCGATTTTCGCGCGAAGGATATGCCGGGTTGGCCGACGGCGCAAAGCAATGCCCTGTTCATTCGGGCGAACCGCGCCGACGCTGCTTTTGAAAGCCTCGACCTGTCTGTTCTGGGCGCTGACCTGCAACCGGATCGTCTCGTGCTCGGCGAGGAACTGGTGAGGGATGGTCTGATGCCACCGGACGGCGCGGTCGTCGTGGCGCCCGGTTTCTACGGCGACCGCTTTCTGGTGCTGAAGGGGGAAACGCCGAGATTGCTGGGCCAACCGGTCGCTTTGCTGATCTATCACGATTTTCCGCAGTTTGCCGCGGCACGCCGAAAGCTCCGCTTCGCGGACGTCATCCAATGGGGCGCCAAAACGGGGTATCATCCGCCGCCGCCTTACGGTGCCGGGCGCAGCATTCGCGTCGGTGGCGCGACGCCGGCCGATGCCGATCTTTACGCGCCGCTGACGGGCACCATCGTCGGCGGAACATTCGATGCGCAGGGTGTGGTTTGGCCTGCCGCCAATGCCAGCGGCAATGCGGCTGAGAAGGCCATGGCGGCAGCAGAGACGATCGCGGCAGGCATCGAAAACGCGGGCCCGGACGCGCTCGTTTTGCAGCGGCGCTTTTACTCGCAATCCGTCGATGCCTCCGCCATGGAACCCGATAACGGGCTGGTCTGGTACCAGGCCGATAGCGGCCGTCTGCATGCGATGATCGCGACGCAATCGCCCTATGAGGTAGCGACCGCGACGACCGCCATGGTCGCGATCTCAAAATTCAAGCTCACCGCCATTGATCTGTCGATCGGCTATACCGTCGGCTATGGCACCAAGGATCACTCGATCTTTCCCTATTACTGCATGATCGCGGGTTTGTACGGTGACGGCCGGCCGGTGCGTCTGGCCAATGACCGGTTCGAGCAGTTTCAGATGGGACTGAAGCGGCACGCGTTCTGGATCGACAATACCCTCGTTATCGACCGTAAGACCCAAAGCTTTGAGGCTATGAAGGGGGTCTTCCGCTGCGATGGTGGCGGGCGCCGGAATTTCTCGCCCGAGGTCGGTTTCGTCGGCATGGTCGCGGCACAAGGCATCTATTACCTGCCGCGCAGCGACTTCTCCTATGAGGCCGTTGCGTCACGTGCCGTCGACGCCGGTTCAACGCGCGGCTTTGGCACGCTGCAGACCATGTCCGCCACGGAAATCATGGTCGATGAGGCGGCAGAGATTCTCGGCGTCGATGCCATCGCGCTGCGCCTCAAAAACGTCCTGCGCACGGGCATGAAGAATTCCCAAGGTGCCATCGCCGGCGGCCAGCTGCGCGATGACGAGCTTCTGGTGCAGATGCAGACCCATCCACTCTGGACCGGCCGGGCCGAGCGGAAAGCCGTCTATGAGGCAGCCAATCCCGGCAAGCGCTACGGCATCGGCTTCGCGCAGGTGCATAAGGATTTCGGCTCGGTCGCCGAGGGCGCTATCACGACCCTGACGCTCGACCCGACAGGGCTGCTCAGCATGCGCCAGCACGGCAATGACATGGGTACGGGCATGACGACGTCCCAGGCCATGATCGTTGCTGCCGTGCTGGGCCGCGCGCCGGAGAGCTATACGTTCGGGATCGTCGATTGGCCTGAAATGCCGCTTTCGGACGAGGGGACGGTCGGGACCCAGGCGGATCAGGACGCTTTGGCGCAGAACCCGCGCTGGACACCCTGCTTTTTGACGTCGATGAGTTCCTCCAACAGTGCCTTCTTCATCGGCCATGCGACGCGGGAGGCTGCGCGCGCGCTGCTGCGTTTCAGCCTTTGGCCGGCCGCCGTTGCGATCTGGTCCGAAGGCGCGGGCGGCGGTCAATTCGGGCCATTGTCGGCGAATGCAGATGAAATCCGATTCGAGGACGGGCATCTGACGGCCGGCGGATTGGAACCCTTGAGTTACGCCCGTCTTGCCAAGGTGGCGCATGAGCGTGGCCTGATCACGGGCGTCAGCGTCCATAGTTTCAACCGTTGGCAGTTCAGTCAGGCGATCTTCGATGTGCCGACGATCGGCACAATGCGCCTGCCGATCGATGCGCTGTCCCTGCGGTTCGGCGATGGGGCCGGCGGCTTTCGGTTCATTGACCGGCAACAGGTCTTCTACCCGGAGGTCGCGCGGATGAATGCCGGTGTCACCTACTATTCCGGCATGGCAACCCTGGTGGAACTGGCGGTCGATACGGCAAGCGGCCAGGTTGATTTGCTGTCACACCACTCCCTGCTGGAATGCGGCAATCAGATCGTCCCCGAACTGGTCTCCGGCCAGATTCAGGGCGGGCTTGCCATGGGCATCGGCCACGCCTTGCACGAAGACTTGCCGCTGTATGAGGACGGCCCTGGCAACGGCACCTGGAATTGGAACCGTTACCGCCTGCCGCATGGCCGTGACGTCGCCGTCTGGACCCAGACGACCACCGTTTTGCCGCCGCTGTCGGAAACCGACCCGCCCAAGGGTATGGCGGAGGTCGTGATGATCGCCGTTGTGCCGGCGATCGCCAATGCCGTCACACATGCCATCGGCAAACGTTTCTATGCGACGCCGATCACGCCTGAGCAGATTCTGGAGGCGCTGTCGTGACGATCCCGCATCGCCCGATGTCACTCACGGTCAATGGCAAGCCCGTCGGGCCGATCGATGTGCCGAATGACATGATGATGCTCGATTTCCTACATGACTATCTGAACCTCACCGGCTCGCGCTTCGGCTGCGGGCAGGGAATTTGCCATGCCTGCACCATTATTCTCGACGATCCGGTTGAGGGCGCGGTTGAGATGCGGACCTGCGTCACGGGCGCGCATTTCTTCGCGGAGAAGCGCGTGCGGACGATCGAAGGCCATGCGACGCGGGACGCCAAGGGCGATATCCTGCAGCTGACGCCGGTGCAGCAGGCGTTCATCGAGCATTTCGCCTTTCAATGCGGCTATTGCACGCCGGGCTTCGTGACCGGCACCCAGGTGCTGATCGAGCGCCTGCGGAAGACACCGATCGCCAGGGCGGATGTGGAAAAGACGATCGAACAGGCGCTGGCGCCGCATATCTGCCGCTGCACCGGCTATGTCCGCTATTACGAGGCGATCAGGGCCGTGATCCTGAGCACCCCCGGCCTGGTGAGCGGTTAGGATGCGCCTGTCCCGACGCATGAGGCTTGGCCTGCTGGCTGTCGGGCTTGTCTGCGTCATTGGGGCCGCCGGCGTGCTGGCGGTTCTGTTCGGGGTCTTTCAGCCGAGCGTCGTGAGCGATGCGGTCAACCAGCCGCTGACGCCGGCCGAGATGGCGCAGTTGGTGCCGCGTGGTCGTTATCTGACGCTGGCGGCCGATTGCGCGGCCTGCCATACCGCGCCGGGTGGCGCGCCCTATGCCGGGGGCCTCGGTTTCGCGCTGCCGGTCGGCACGCTTTACGCCACCAATATCTCGCCGGACCCCACTTATGGCATCGGCCAGTGGAGCCGCGCCGATTTTCAGCACGCGATGCGTGACGGCATCGGTCCGGGCCATAGCTATCTGTTTCCGGCGATGCCCTACGTCTCCTACCGTCAGATGTCGGAAGGCGATGTCGACGCGGTCTATGCTTATCTGATGACAAGGCAGCCCATCCACCAGGCCAGCCCGCGTGACAGCTTTCCACTGCCTTATATGCGGCTGGGCATGGCTTTCTGGAATCTCATCAATCTCCCGAGCCGCGGGTTTGTGACAGATGCGGCACTCTCCCCTACGATCAATCGTGGACGCTATCTGGTCGATGCGCTCGGCCATTGCGGCGAATGTCACACGCCGCGCGATATCAGCATGGGCATGATCCCCGGTCGTTATCTGCAGGGTGCGACGATCGAGGGCGTCGATGCGCCTGACATTACACCCGCCGGCCTCGCCAGGCTGGGCTTCGACGCGCCGACGCTCGCGCAATTCATGCGGGCCGGGTTGGGTCCGCAGGGTGTCACGACCTTCTCGATGTATGAGGTGATCGAACATTCGACGCGCTATCTGACGCCAGCGGATGCCGAGGCGATGGCGGATTACCTCATGCAGGGCGCACCGCCACCGGTGGTGGTCACCGTGGGCGCCGTCACACCCGGAACGGAGCATGGGCGGCAGAGCTATGTCGCGGTCTGTGCCGGCTGCCATGGGCTGAACGGGGTGGGCGTGCCGCATGTGGCGCCCGCGATGCGCACCAACGCGACGCTGCGGCTGCCGAGCGACCGCAATCTCATGCGCATCATGAGCGATGGCCTGCCGGCGCAGAGCTTTCCGGACGGTGAGGCCATGCAGCCTATGCCCGGCTTCGCGCATCTGCTGACGCATCAGGAACTGGTCGATCTGGCCGCCTATCTGCGCAGCACCTGGGGCGGTCATCCGCCACACTAGCCCTGTATGAGCAGGAGCAGAAAGGCGCCGAACAGGATCAGGTGAACGACACCCTGAATGATATTCGTGCGACCGCTGGCGAAGGTAACGATGCTGACGGCAAGCGTGACAAGCAGCATCACCTCGTCCGAATGCTCAACGCCCAGGATCAGGCTTCGGCCCGTGATATAGCTGACGACGATCATGGCCGGGATCGTGAGGCCGATGGTGGAGAGAACCGAGCCTAGAAAGATATTGAGCGAGCGCTGCACATGGTTGGCCATGGCGGCGCGCACGGCGCCGGTCGCTTCCGGTGTTGCGACGAGGATGGCTATGACCAATCCCCCGAGCGCATCCGGCGCGCCGAGCGTCTCGATGATGTAATCGACCGGATGGGCCAGTTGCTCAGCCAGAAAGACCAAGGGCGCCATATAGGCGAAGAGCAGGATCACATGCGGGACGAGCGGTGGCTTGGAACCGGCATGAGACGCGTGACCGGCGACCTCGTCCCCCAAAGTGAAATAGCCGCGATGCCGCCCGCTCTGCATCGCCAGGAAGGTCATATAGAGACCGACGGCGACGAGGGCGACGAAGCTGCTTTGTGCTATGGACAAGGTGGGCCCTGCCGTCGCTTGCGTGAAATCCGGCAGAACCAATGTCAGCACGATCAGCGGAATGATGACGCTGAGATAGGCATTGGCACCTTGCAGATTGTAATGCTGCTCGCGATGCCGCAATCCGCCCAGGAGCAGCGACAGTCCGACCATGCCGTTGAGGATGATCATGACGACCGAGAACAGCGTGTCGCGGGTCAAGGTTGGGTTGTTGGAGCCATGCAGCATGACGGCGGTAATGCTCATGACCTCGATAAAGGTTACCGACAGGGTCAGAATAAGCGTGCCGTAGGGTTCGCCAAGTCGGATCGCGAGTTGATCGGCGTGGCGAACCACCGACAGCGCGGAGCCTAGGATGACGGTCAGCAGCCAGATTGCGATCACCGCCAGCCCGAGCGGATGTGATAGCTGGTTAAACAGGCTATGACCTGCGCAGAAGAAGCAAAGGCAGGTCGCAAAGCTTAGAACAAGCCAGGCTTCATCACGCAAGAATCGGCCTAGCATGACAATTATTGTTCCCTTTGATGCTTGGGTCGCGATCGTATCATTCAGCCAGCGCTTTTTCCAGTTGGACTTGCCGGACCATGACCGCTGCGCGGCTGCGCTTCACTGATTCGTAGCGCTGATTCCTTTGGGGCAGAGGATTCATATTATTCATGACCATCGCTTGATTCTGCGTTTGGCCTGCGAATCGCTGCTCGTTAGGATTCCTTCGCCCGTGAAGGACAAGGACGATGCTCAGCGTTAAGGTCGAGACCACAAGGCTTGAACTGCAAGCGCCCTATCATCCTGCCTTGCCTCTCCGCGCCAGGGCGATCGGAGGGCGATGGATGGGCGCTGGGATTGGTTGGACTTTTCCGCTCAGCGCGGAAGCGGCATTGCGCGCCTTGTGCGAGGATATCTGGGCGGTTGATGGATCACCTGAAGCTTCGGCAGCGACTGTTGATCTGCAGATTGCCGTCGATGAGCGGGCGCCTGTTCGCAGGGTCTTTCTGGCCTATGAGGGGCCGATCTATCTCGTCGGGCGCGAAATTGCGGCGTCGCTCATCAATCGTAAGGCCGCGCGACCGGGGCGTGGTATCCGGTTTTTGGAGGGCAAGCCTCGCTGCGTCGAAACCCCGAGCAAGTGGAGCACGGTCATCCCCAATGGGTCTGTGTTTCTGGTGCGCGACGTGCCGACTATGGCTATCGCTCGCTTTCGGCACGCGCTTGCCGGGGCAGGGGAGCTCGACGTCAGAGCAACAAAGCGGCCAGAGGAAAACTAGCGCGATCTGTGGGGGCGATCGAGCGTACCGCTCGGGCCTGGGGGCTAGAGCCTGTCAGGTTTTAATAGATAATTGGTCATCCGCGCACTTGTTGCGCGGACCTATCCGCCGCGGCGCCCAGACGGCCATTTGCCTGGACATGGGTAGACCCGCGGAACAAGTCCGCGGGCGACGGATTTTTGGGCGTTTCCAACTAAGCTGACGGACGCTAGGTCAACGAGGACCGGGTCGCGGCTTCGCAAACCCGATCCATTGCAGAAAAGCCCTGATCGCCGTCGCCACGGCTAGACGAGCTGCATTGTTTGCAGCTGCCAAGGGCAACGATTGTAAATCAGGTTGGATTGCCATTCGGGATGGCGGTCGAAGTCAAAAATGACGAAGAGCGGACCGAAATGATCGATCGGCATGTATTGGCCGTTGATCTTCGTCGCCATCAGCGGCTTGTCCTGCGCGATCATGTCGAGGGGAATTTCGCAGGCATAGTCGTTCAGCGCGGTGCAGACCAGTTTGGTGCCTGACGCCCCCAGATATTGCAAAAATCTTTCCAGAAAGACCCCCTGGAACTCCACCCGCTTGGTCCAAGGCGTCAGGGTGGTGAAACTTTCGAGACCCAGCGCTTCGATGGAGGCCATATCGAAAACGGCGGTATTGCCTTGATTATGCCGCGTGATCTTGCCGGAAACCGTCAAGATGGGGTCGCCTTTGGGCAGGCCGAGCGCTGGTGCTGCGTCATCCGCGAAAGCCGGGACAATCGCCGAAGCGGATGCCGCGACTGTTCCCAGAAGGAGCGATCGCCGCGTCACGGGGGCAATAATGTTCGACAAAACTGGTCTTCCTCGCTCTGGTGTCACGGACAAGTATCGCGGGTCAAAGATATAGATCTATTTTAGGAGGAAATTCAGCATCAGGATAGCGCCATTGTGACATGGGGTCAGGAATGGAAACAGGCCCTTCGCCCAGGGCTACCCGGAACGCTATCGCATCACCGCAACAAGCTAGGGGATAAGGCCCGTGCCGCGATAGGCCCGAATGCTGCGGTCATAGATGCCGATATCCTGACAGCCGCGCGCGACCAGCTGCGCACCCTCAATGGCCGCGAAGATCGCCGTCGCCTGGTCGGTCAAAGCAGGTTTAGGCGCCTTGGGCTGGGCGATGACGAGGACGCGCTCAAGCCAGGCGAGATTAACGGCCGCGAATTTGTCGACCTCGACGCGAACCTCCTCCGGAAGATCGTCGAGTTCGGCGCTCATGATGCCGCAGAGGCACATGCGATTGTCATTGGCGAGGGCAGCCCGGAAGATCGCGACATAGCGGTCCATGATCTGCGCAGGATTGCTCATTGTGGCCAGCAGCTCGTTCAGAGCGGCTGAACCTTCCTCGGTATAGCGCCGCGCCAAAGCTGCCCCCAGGTCCCCCTTGGTCGGGAAATGGTAATGCACGCTCGCACTTTTGACGCCGACATCCTTGGCGAGTTCACGGAAGCTCAGCGCGTTATAGCCATGGGCCTGAACTGCGAGCCGTCCGGCCGTCATGATCGCTTCGCGGATATCCGTCTTGGTTTTGGCCATCTCTCATCCTTGTCTATCATTCGATAGATAGCGATTGACTCGCCGAAAAGGAAGCCCTATCTCAGCGTCGCTATCTACCGATAGACAGGAAACATCGACACATGAAAATCTTCGACCGTCCGGGCTTCCCCAATCCGGCCCGTATTCGCATCGTTCTGGCCGAGAAGGGGCTGGACTCGCAGATCAATTTCGTCTCGGTCGATCTCATCGGGGCCGAGCACAAGCAAGCCGAATTCCTCGAAAAGAATCCGTCCGGCGTGCTGCCGGTTTTGCAACTTGATGACGGCACCTATATTGCCGAATGCACGGCGATCACCGAATATCTCGACAATCTGGATGGGGATCCGCGGCTGACGGGCAGAACGCCCAAGGAAAAGGCCTTGATCCATATGATGCAAAGACGCGCGGAGGCTGAGTTGCTTGATGCCGTCGGGAATTATTTCCATCATGCGACGCCGGGTCTGGGGACCGCGCTACAGGCTTTCAAAAGCCCCGCATGGGAAGGACGGAAGGATTGGGGCGATCGGCAGCGGGAAAAAGCGCTCGGCGGCCTGCGCTATTTCGATAACGTCCTGAAAGACTCACCCTTTATTGCCGGCGACCACTTCTCGCTGGCCGATATTACGGTCTATGCCGGGCTGATGTTCGGCGATGCTGCCGGGATCACCATCCCGGACGATCATGCCGCATTGAAGACTTGGCGCGAGACAGTCTCCGAAATTCCAAGCGTGAAGAACCGAAGCGGCCAGGCTTTCGGGTCCGAGGATCTGCGACGCCTCGGTTTCTGATCGGCACTGACGCAGCCAGGCGAGGTCAGCCTGGCTGCATCAGCCGCGACAATTCCTTGCGGGTATCGTCGAGAATAGTTTCGGACATGTCAGGGTCGGTCATGATGCGTGACATGGTAACGGCGCCGACCATGGCCGAGACAGCAAGCACCGCGCGGGCCTTGGCCACCTCGGGTGGCATATCATCGAACCGCTTTGATATGGCATCGACGAGGCTCAGGACGCGGGCGGAAGCAGCCGCACGCGTCTCCGTGCAGGCGCGGGCCAATTCGCTGCCGAGGGCTGCGAAAGTACAGCCGTCGGCGATATCGTCGCGATGCGTGGTCGAGAGATAGCTTTCGACGATCGCTGCCGCCCGGTCACGATCGCCCTGGCTGGTGCCGTCCAATTGCGCCTCGACCGATGTCAAAGTGCATTCGCTGCAGGCTTCGGCGACCAGCTGATCCTTGGACAAGAAATGCCGATAGAAAGCGCCATGGGTCAGGCCCGCCGCTTCCATCACATCGGCAATGCTCGTCTCATGAATCCCCTTGCGACGAAATTCCGCCACGGCGGTGAGGATGATCCGTCGTCTGGTCTCGGCCGTTTCGGCCTTTGATTTTTTCATCCCAGAGATCTCCCTGGCCAGGACTCGTCCGCAATCGGCGAATCGATTGCTTATGCCCGACAGCTAAAATCCTGTCGATTGTCCTCCGAGCTTAGCTCCCATCCGCCGGAGGCTGGTCATTGCGGCTTGACCTTTTAGCTGTCGACTGACCTCTATAATGACAATTAGATAGTGATCTAACGACCCTGCCCGTGTCTGCGCAAGCCCCGCGCACCGGGGGCGGATAGCCCGATACGGCGTCTCCGACGCCTCTGCAGACAGACCGACACGAGGATGGAACCGATGAGCAGACCAGATGAACCGGAGACGGATGGGCGTCGGAAGCGCCGATCTGGCGCCAAATATCTGCTGGGACTAACGACTTGCCTGGTGATCCTGGGTGGCACGGGGGTCGTCTATTTTCACGATTATAGCCGAGCGGATACGCCGCCGGCACCGGCCGCCGCGGCGGCAGCCTTGCCGCAAGTCGTCGCCAGCCACCCGCTTGAGCAGGACCTCGACAAGCGCCTGGGCTTTCTCGGTCAGTTCTCGGCCGTCGATCGGGTGGAACTACGCGCCCAAGTCGGGGGCACCTTGACGGAGATCGATTTCAAGGACGGCGACATCGTCAAAGCCGGACAATTGCTGTTCGTCATTGACCCGCGCCCCTACCAGATCGAACTGGATGAGGCGAAGGCCGCGTATGAGACGGCGACGGCGCGCCTTGCCCTCGCCAACCGCGAACTCTATCGCGCCCAGGCCTTGGTGCGAGGCAGCGCCGGCACGGTGGAAGACGTCGACCAGCGTATTTCCGACGAACGCGGCGCTCAGGCTGCTGTCGATGACGCGAGTGCCCGTATCCGTGACGCCCAGCTTGACCTGGAACATAGCCGGATCACCGCGCCCTTTACCGGACGGATCGGCGATCACCAGGTTTCCATCGGCAATCTGATCGCCGGCAGCCGTGCCGCCACCAGCCCGACGACGCTGCTGGCGACGATCGTCTCGCTCGATCCGATCCATCTGGATTTCGACATGAGCGAGGCTGACTATATCGCCTTTTCAGCCTATCGCGCGCAGCAAAAGGGCGCGCTCAACGATCAGGTTCAACTCGCCCTGACGGGCGAGACGCAATATGCCCATGACGGTGTGCTCGACTTCGTCGACAATGCGATCGACCGGTCCAGCGGCACCATTCATGCCCGCGCAACCGTGCCCAATCCGGACCTCATTCTGACGCCCGGCGAATTCGCCCGGCTGAGGGTCGCCGTCACGGCGCCAGCGCCGACCTTGCTGGTGCCGGATGCCTCCGTGCTGCCCGACCAGTCGAACTATATCGTGCTCACGGTATCGCCGGACGGGGTCGTGGTGCCCAAGCCCGTGACACCGGGCGATATGCGCGGCGGGTTGCGCGTCATCCAGTCCGGCCTCAGCCCGAATGACCTCGTGATCACGGACGGTCTGGCCTATGCGGCGCCCGGATCCAAGGTCCGCGTGCAGAATGGCGATATCCGTTTCGCTTCGGCCCAGCAGTAGGATCGGGCTGGTATCATGCGCCTTACGCATTTCTTTATCGATCATCCGCGCTTCGCGACCGTCCTCAGCATCTTCGTGACGCTGCTCGGTCTCGGCGCGCTCTTCGTTCTGCCGGTGGCGCAATATCCTGAGGTTGTGCCGCCAACCGTTCAGATAACCACGACCTATCCCGGCGCCTCGGCCGAGACCGTGGCGCGCACGGTCGCCACGCCGCTGGAGCAGGAAATCAACGGCGTCGAGAATATGCTCTATATGGGCAGCGAATCGACCGGTGACGGCAAGCTGACCATCACGGTGACTTTCAGGATCGGCACCGACCTCAATGTCGCGCAGATGCTGACGCAGAACCGCGTCGAGGATGCGCTGCCGCGATTGCCGGAAGATGTGCAGCGCCTTGGCGTGCAGGTCCGCAAATCGACGCCCAGCATTCTGCTCGCCGTGCATGTCTTCTCGCCCGATAAATCCCGCGATCTTCTCTATCTTTCCAACTACGTGACTTTGCATATCAAGGATGCGGTCGCGCGCCTGCAGGGTGTGGGTGACGTGCAATTCCTGGGTGGCCGCGAATATGCGATGCGCATATGGCTGGACCCCGACAAGGTCGCGGCCCATGACCTGGATGCGTCGGAGGTTCTGGCTGCCTTGCGGGCCCAGAATATCCAGGTCTCGGCCGGTATCCTCAATCAGCCGCCGGTCGCGGGCCAGGAAGCTTATCAGATCAATGTCGAGGCTTTGGGTCGGCTGACGACGCCGGATCAATTCGCCAATATCGTCGTCAAATCCGACGGCAAAGGCCGCATCACGCGGGTGCGGGATATCGGTTGGGTAGAGGTCGGTGCCGCCGATTACGGATCTTCCGCCTATGTCGACCGGACGGACGCGGCGTCGCTGCTGTTCTACGCCGAGCCTGGGGCGAATTCCTTGGCCGTGGAGCATGAAGTGCTCTCGACCATGAAGACGCTGAGTGCCGATTTCCCGCCCGGCGTGGCTTATGAGATCGTCTATGACCCGACCATCTTCATCGCCAAATCGGTGCATGAAGTCATCATCACGATCTTCATCGCCATTCTGCTGGTCGTCGGCGTCGTCTTTGTCTTTTTGCAGACCTGGCGGGCGACCATCATTCCCGTCATCGCCATCCCGGTCTCGCTGATCGGCACCTTCATCATCCTCGCGGCCTGCGGCATTTCGCTGAACAACCTTTCTCTGTTCGGCCTTGTGCTTGCGGTCGGCATCGTCGTGGATGATGCGATCGTCGTCGTCGAGAATGTGGAACGGAACATTCGTGCGGGCATGTCGCCGAAGGAGGCGGCGCACCGGACGATGGATGAGGTCGGTGGCGCGCTGATATCCATTGCACTGACACTCTGCGCCGTCTTCGTGCCGGCTGCCTTTCTGTCCGGTATCGCGGGTCTGTTCTTCAAGCAATTCGCTGTCACCATCGCGGCCTCGACCGTTATTTCCTGCCTAGTTTCGCTGACGCTGAGTCCGGCGCTTTGCGCCGTGCTGTTCAAAGCCCACACCGTGCATGATGCGCATCGCCGCAATATTGCCCGGCGTGCGCTTGACGGCGCCTTCGGCGGTTTCAACACTGGCTTCGAGAAATTGTCGGCGGGCTATGCGGGTCTGACGCGACGTCTGATCCGCGGCATGGCGCTGGTTCTGGTTGCCTATGTCGCTTTGATCGGCCTTACCGGCTTTCAGTTCTCGCGCGCGCCGACCGGCTTCATCCCTGAGCAGGACCAGGGCTATCTGATCACCATCATTCAGTTGCCGCCCGGCGCCACGCTCGCCCGCACCGAAAAGGTCGTGAAGCAAGCGACGGATATCATTCTGAACACGAAAGGGATCGAGCATGCGGCGCCCTTCGCGGGCCTGGATGCCATCACCTCGACCGTCGCGTCCAATTCCGGGACGATCTTCTCCGGCCTGCCTTCGCTGTATAACCACTCCCTCAAAGGCGTGACGGCCAATACCGTCCTGGCCGATCTGCGCCAGCGCCTGTCGGTCATCAAGGACGCCTATGTGCTGACCGTGCCGCCGCCGCCCGTGCAGGGCCTGGGCAGTTCCGGCGGCTTCAAGATGATGCTGGAAGATACAGGCGGCGTGGGGCCGGATGCGCTGGTCGCGGCTACGAAAAAGCTGGTCGCCGCCGCCAATCAGGACCCGGATTTCGCCGGCGTCTTCACGCTCTTCAATGCCGGCTCGCCGTCCGTCTATGCCGATATCGACCGCGAAAAGGTCGAAAAGCTTGGCCTGACGCCGACCGATGTCTTCTCGACGCTGGAAGTTTATCTCGGCTCGCAATACGTGAATGACTTCAACTATCTCGGCCGTACCTATCAGGTCATCGTCCAGGCGGATGGCCAGTTCCGCCGTTCGGCCGATGATGTATCACGCCTGAAGGTGCGCAACATCGACGGAGAGATGGTGCCGATCGGCTCGGTCGCCGATCTGAAACACGACACCATCCCCTATCGCGTGCCGCGCTATAATCTATATCCGGCGGCGGAAGTGCAGGGTGTGGCCGCCCCTGGTGTCGCAACAGGCACGGCGCTGCACCGTATGGAAGAACTCGCCCATCAGGTTCTGCCGCGCGGCGTGAAGTTCGAATGGACGGAACTCGCTTTCCAGCAGCAGGAGAAGGGCACGCCGACGCTGCTTGTCTTCGGTGCCGCCGCACTCTTCGTCTTCCTGGTCCTCGTCGCGCAATATGAGAGTTGGAAACTACCCCTGGCGATCGTGCTGATCGTGCCGATGTGCCTGCTCGCCTCCGTCACCGGGCTGCTCGGGCGGGGCATGCCGATCGATATCCTGGCGCAGATCGGCTTCGTCGTGCTGGTGGGGCTTGCCGCCAAGAACGCCATCCTGATCGTGGAATTCGCGCGACAGAAGGAGGATGACGATAAGGCAACCCCGGCCGAGGCGGCGGTGCATGCGGCCCGCACCCGTCTTCGTCCGATCCTTATGACCTCCTTTGCCTTCATCCTGGGTGTCGCGCCCTTGGCGGTGGCGACCGGGGCGGGGGCCGAAATGCGGCAATCGCTCGGCACGGCCGTGCTGTTCGGCATGCTGGGCGTGACCGTCTTCGGCCTGCTGTTCACGCCGACATTCTACACCGTCATACGCAAGCTTGGTCGGAGGGCGCATTCATGATCGCTTCGTCCCTTCGTCTTTCCGGTCTCCTCCTTGTGCTCGGCGTCGCCGGGTGCATGGTCGGACCGGATTACAAGAAACCAGGCGTAGCATTGGCGCCGTTCCATAATTCGCTGCCGGCTGGGGGGACGCAGCCTGCCCCTCAGCTCGATACCTGGTGGACGGGTTTCAACGACCCGATGCTGGTGACGGTGGTGCAGCGGGCGCTTGATCAGAATCTGGATCTGGCTGCGTCATTCGCCCGCGTGCAGCAGGCGCGGGCTTCCGCCAATGCAGCGGGCGCCCAGCTTCTGCCGACCTTCGACCTGAATGCCAGTGCGACCGTGGAGCATCAAAGCACCGTTGGTGCGCTTGGCGCGCTGGGGGAAAGCCTGCCGGACTACAATCGCGATCAGCGGGAATACAATATTGGTACCGGGGCCAGCTGGGAGATCGACCTTTTCGGCGGTCTGCGGCGTGGCGCGCGGGCGGCGAGGGCCGAGGCCCAGGCGGCGCGGGCTGAGCAGGACGGTACGCGCGTCACCGTCGCGTCCGACGCGGCGGATGCCTATCTGCAGATCCGCGCCTATCAGGCGCGGATTGCCGTGACCACCGATCAGATCGACACCGACACCAAGCTGCTGGGCATCGTGCAATTGCGCGAATCCCTCGGCAAGGGCGAGGATCGGGAGGTCGCTCAGGCGCAGGCGGTGCTGGAACAGGCGCAATCTATCTTGCCGCCGCTGCGCATCGGCTTGGAGGCGCAGCTCAATCGGCTGGATGTGCTGATGGGTGTGCAGCCCGGAACCTATGCGCATGAACTGGCCGTCGTGGCGCCCATTCCGGCCATTCCGGCCATCGGCGGCGACGACCAGCCGCTGGACGTGCTGCGTCGTCGTCCGGACGTGATCGCGGCCGAACGGCGGCTGGCCGCGAGCAATGAGCAGATCGGGGTTGCCGTCGCGGACTATTATCCGAAGATTTCGCTGTCCGGCGCTTTGGGTTTCGACAGTCTCAGCACCAATCAGCTGTTCACGGCCAAGGCCTTCCAGCCGATCGGCACAGGCTTGTTGCGTTGGCGGCTGTTCGATTTCGGAAAAGTCGATGCCGAGGTCGCGCAGGCCAAGGGCAGCAATGCCGAGGCCCTGGCGCAATACCGGCAATCGATCCTGAAGGCGACGGAGGATGTGGAAGACGCGCTCGTCACCTTGTCCCAGACCGAAGTGCGGGTGCAGACCTTGCAGCAGGAAGTGGCGTCGCTCGATAGGGCCAGAAAACTCTCCCAGACCGCCTATGAGGCGGGTGCCATACCGCTGACCGATGTGCTGGACGCTGACCGGCAATTGCTGATCACGCGGGACGAGTTGGACGCCGACCGTGGCGATGCTGCCCGCGCGGCGGTGAAAACCTTCCGCGCGCTTGGCGGTGGCTGGGATGTGCCACCCGGTTCAACGCAGATCGCGGAAAAGTAAGGGAATGGCGGGGGATAATCCCCCGCCATTTTTTCGTCAGTGACCCAGGATGCGGCTGACGAAAGCCTGGGTGCGGGGCTGCTGCGGTGCCCCGAAAATCTGCGCCGGCGGGCCCATTTCCTGGATCTTGCCGTCCGCCATGAAGGCGACGCGGTGCGACACCTCGCGCACGAAGCCCATTTCATGGCTGACGATGAGCAACGTCATATTGTCGGCCGCCAGCATCTTCACCGTATCCAGGACCTCGCCGACACGTTCGGGGTCCAGCGCCGATGTCACCTCATCCAGCAGCAGGATATCGGGTTTCAGGCAAAGCGCGCGGGCGATGGCGACCCGCTGCTGCTGGCCGCCTGACAGCTCATCCGGATAGGAGGTCAGCTTGTCGCCAAGCCCAACCTTGTCGAGCAGGGCGCGGGCTTCAGCCTCCACCGTCTTTTTGTCTCGCTTCTGGATAGTGACGGGTGCGACCATGACATTGCGCAGCACATTCATATTGCCGAACAGATTGTACTGCTGGAAGACGATGGCGAGCTTGTCGCGTGACCGGCGGAGCGACCGTCGGTCGGCATAATTGATCGTCTCACCGGCCAGTGACACGGTGCCTTCGCGCGGCGGCAATAGCCCGCTGATGACGCGCAGCAGCGTGCTTTTGCCCGAGCCGGAAGGGCCGATCAGGCTGACGATCTCACCACGCTCGATAGACAGGTCAATCCCGTCGAGCACGGTGGCGTTGTTATATCGCGCGACGAGGCCGCGAATGTCGAGATGCGCCAAGCCGTCTCTCCAGATAGGCCCCGAAGCGGGCCAGAGGGTAGGAAATGATGAAATAGAGGATCAGCACCGCGCCATAGACGAGCGAGGCCGAGAACCCCTTGGTATTGAGAATCTTGCCGGCCTGGGTCAGTTCCAGCACGCCGACCTGGGAGGCGAGCGCGGTGTCTTTGATGAAGAGCACGAAATAGCCGAAGACCGGCGGCAGGATCAGCGGCCAGGCCTGGGGCAGGCGCACATGCCAGAAGCTATGCCAGGCGGAGAAGTTCATGACAGCCGCTGCCTCCATCTGGCTCGGCTTCACGGCGCGCAATCCGGCACGCACGATCTCGGCCACGAAGGCCGTCGAAATGACCGAGGTGCTGATGAAGGCGATGGCCAGCGCCGAGATATTGAAGCCCAGAACCTGTGCGCCGAAGAAGAATATCATCAATGTGATGAGGAATGGCACGCGGCGCAGGATCTCGACATAGATCAGCGCCAGCGCCTTCAGCGGCCAGAAGATGGGACGGTGCGACAGGCGCGCGATGCTGAGCAGGAAGCCGAAGAACAGGCCGATGACACAACCGACGGCTGAAAGCGACAGCGTGGTCAATGCCGCTTTCAGCAGCAGGATGACGTTATAGATGGTGAAAAGGCGGGGTATTTCCGCGATCAGAAAGCTCAGCATCACAGCACCGGGACGCGTGCGCGGAAGGCCCAGCGGCCGACAAGGGCCAGCAGGATCGTCGCGATGAAGGTGACGACCACATAAAGCACAGCAACGGTCGTGAAGATTTCGATCGAGCGGAAGGTCGTGGAATTGATATTGAAGGCGCGGCCAGTCAATTCCTCCACCCCGAAGATGGAAGCCATGGAGGTACCGAGCGTCATGAGAATATATTGATTGGTCAAGGCGGGCATCGCGACCCGGAACAGATGCGGCAGGGTGACATGGCGCAGCGTCTGCAGCCGGTTCATGCCGAGCGTCTCGGCCGCATCCAGCTCCTGCGCGTGAACGGTGCCAAGGCCGGCGCGGAGAATTTCCGTGAGATAGGCGGCGGCGTTCAGGGTCATGCCGATCAGCACGGCGGCGAAAGGCGAAAACAGAATGCCGAAATCCGGCAGCCCGAAATAGATCACATAGATCTGCACAAGCTGCGGGGTATTCGTGAAGAACGCGACATAGATGCGCACGAGGCGCGAGAGGATGGGATGGCCTTCATTGCGGATGACCGCGAAGAACAGCCCCAGCACCATGCCGCCTATGAAGGACAGCACGCTGAGGGCAAGGCTGATCGCCATGCCCCCGATCAGATAGGGGAGATAGGGCGCTATCTGACCATAGTGCAGGACGTAATGCATAGACCCGAAGCGCCCCCAGTCTCAGCTCTTAGAAATACGGCGTCGTCGGGATGGGATAGACGGGCGCCATGCCGAACCACTTCTTATAGGTATCGTTCAGGAAGCCGTCCGTCTCCAACTCATAGATCGCGACATTCAGCCAGGCCTTCAGCGGCTCGTTGCCGAAGGCGAGGCCGATGGCATCATAATCGACTTCCGCATTCTTGTCGGCGATCACGCGCGTCTTGGCCGGATATTGCTTGGTATAGGTGCCGAGATAATCGGTGACATCGACGATGGCATCGCCACGGCCCTGCTCGAAAGCGCGCACGGCGTCGGGATAATTGTCGAACAGCGTGACCTGGGCCTTGGGCAGGTTCTGCTTCACGTAATCCACCGGCGTCGTGCCACGGACTTCGATCAGCTTCACATTTGATGCATTCAGATCCTGCATGGTCTTGAAGGGCGCGCTATCCTTGGTGAGCGCGCTGATCGCTTCCGTCTGGATGGGCAGCGAAAAGTCGATGACCTGGGCGCGGGCAGGGGTGCGGGTCAGTGCGCCCATCATCAGATCAGCCTTGCCGGTGATCAGGAAAGGCACGCGGTCGGCTGAATTCACCTGCACCAGCTGCACCTTTACGCCCAGCATGCTGCCGAGCTTATTGGCAATATCGACGTCGAAACCCTGAACCTGATTGGTGTCGCTGAAGGAGCCGAGCGGTGGCAGGTTGGGGTTGATGCCGACGACGAGCGTCTTGGCGGAGAGGATCTCATCCAGGCTATGCGCCTGCGCCAAACCCGGTGCGGCGAGCAGGCAGGCAAGGCCGGCGACCCGGCCGATCCACGTCAAGGCACCCATATCAATCATCCCTTTGCGGTTGCATCATGTCGCTCATCAGTATACTTATTGTATACCGTTCGTCGACAAAGAACCACCGGAATGTCTGAAAGTCAATCATCGTCACCGCAGAGTTTTCATCGCGCAACGGATGTCGAGCGCGGCGGGCTGGTTCGCATCGTCTTCGATGGCAGAACGATCGAAGCCTATGCGGGTGAGTCGGTCGCGGCGGCGCTTTTGGCCGCCGGCATCCGCACGCTGAGGGCGAGCCCGCGCGCCGATGCGCCGCGTGGTGCCTTCTGCTGGATGGGTATCTGCCAGGAATGCGTCATCGTCGCCGATGGCGTGCGTCGGCCGGCCTGCCGGCTGGAGGTCCGCGACGGCATGGTGATTACACCCGGAACCGTACCATGACCGACGAGACGGATCTGATCGTCGTCGGCGGCGGCCCGGCGGGGGTCGAGGCTGCCTTGGCGGCGTCCGAGCGAGGATTGTCGGTGCGGCTGGTCGATGAAGCGCCGCAAGCGGGTGGGCAGGTCTATCGGGCGCCGCCACGCGCTTTTGGCGCGAAATCTCAGCAAAAGGCCGACCGGCTGGGCGTGGCGCTGCGCGACCGGCTATGTGCGAGCACTGTCCAAACTCATTTCGATCATATCGTCTGGTCGGTCTCGCCCGGCTATCGGATCGATGCGCTCGGCCCCAATGGTGCCGTCTCCTGGCGTGCGCGGGCGGTGATTGCCGCCACCGGCGCGCAGGAACGGGTGGTGCCTTTCCCCGGCTGGACCTTGCCCGGCGTCACCGGCCTGGCGGGCGCCACCATCATGCTCAAATCCCAGGGTATGCTGCCGGGAGGGCTGACGCTGGTGGCGGGGCAAGGCCCGCTGCTGCTGGCTGTCGCCATGGGCATTCTGAAGGCCGGTGGCAAATTGGCGGCTGTCGTGGATCTGGCCTCCCAGGCGGAATGGCTGGCGGATTGGCCAGCGATCGCCAGCCGGCCGGATCTGGCATGGCGTGGCCTGTCCTGGCAGATGGCGTTGCGACGGGCCGGCGTGCCGATGCTCTATCGCCATGCCATTCGCGAAGCCGAGGCCAAGGGCGATCAGTTATTAGTCACTCTCGGGCCTGTCGATGCCGGTGGCGCGCCTATTGCAGGCCCGGAGCGGGAATTCCTGGTCGATGCAGTGACCGTCGGCAATGGGTTGACGGCCGCGACTGACATCACGCGGCTACTGCGGGCCGGACATCGGTTCGAGGCTTTGCGCGGTGGCTGGGTGCCGGAACGGGATGAGGATTTCCGCACGACGCTTTCGGGGCTTTACGTGGCGGGGGACGGCGCCGGCATTGCGGGCGCGGCTGCCGCCGCGATCGATGGGCGGCTGGCGGCCCTGGCGGTCGCGCATGATCTCGGCAGGCTATCGGATGAGACCTATCAGCGTCTCACCATGCCGCTGCGGCGCAAGGCGCGGAAAGCAAAGCGGTTTGGCACGGCTATGGCGAAGCTGATGGCGCTGCGACCGGCACAGGTGGCGGCGATCGCGGCTGGGACCATCGTCTGCCGGTGCGAGGATGTGACGCGCGGCGAAATATGCGCGGCCGTTCGCGAAGGCGCGCGCGGCGTGAACCAGGTGAAGGCCTGGACGCGCTGCGGCATGGGGCCGTGTCAGGGCCGTATCTGCGGCGATATCATCGGCCAATTGGTCACCGGCACAGGGAATGCGCGGGTGGAGGCCGGCTATTTCACCGGCCGCACGCCTTTCCGCCCGCTGCCGCTGGATGAGTTGGCGCCGCCGATCGCCTATGGGGATTTGCAATTGCCGCCCCCGGCGCCGCTATGAGCGCCGACTTCGATATCGCCATCATCGGTGCGGGCGCCATGGGTGCGACGACCGCGCTGCATCTGGCACGCGGCGGCATGCGCGTGGCGTTGATCGATCGGGGGGAGATTTGCCGCGAGGCCTCCGGCGTCAATGCCGGAACCTTGACCCTGCATATGACGCGTGCGGCGCTCATTCCCTATGCCATGAAGGGGCGGGAGCTTTGGTTGACGGCCGAGCAATGGCTGGGTCGCGATGTCGGGGCGCGGTCTGCCCCTGGCTTTTCCCTCGCCTTCACTGAGGCTGAGGAGGAGATGCTGGTCAAGCGCGCTGCGGCGCGGTCCGCCATGGGCGCGCCGATCCGGCTGATCAGCCCGGCCGAGGCTTGCGCCATCGACCCCGGCATCAACCCTGCGATCAGGGCTGCTGCCTTCTGCGCATTGGACGGGCATGTCACCGCCTATTTGACGGGACGGGCCTATCGTCAGGCTTTGACCGCTGCCGGCGTCACCATGGTGGAAAAGATACCGGTGAGCGCGATTGAACAGCAGGGCAGCGGCTATCTCATTCACGGCACCTGCGGCACGCGGCTATCGGCCAAGCGGATCGTGCTGGCGGGCGGCGTCTGGCTGGAAAGCATGCTCGCCATGCTGGGCCTGCGCGCGGCCGTGAAATGCCTGATCAACCAGCTGGTCATTACCGAGCGCATGCGGCCGGTCATGCGCAGCGTCGTCGGCATTGCCAATGGCCTGCTGTCGCTGAAGCAGTTCGAGAATGGGTCCGTGCTGATCGGCGGTGGCTGGCAGGGGCGGGGTGACCCGATCCGTGGCGGTGTGGAGCCGATCCCCGACAATCTCATCGGCAATATCCGGCTCGCCCGTCATGCCATTCCGGCGCTTGGGGAAACCCGTGTGGTACGGATCTGGCTGGGCCTGGAATCGGAGACGGCGGACGCTATGCCGATGATCGGTCCCCTGCCGGGGATGGAGGGCGCTTATGTCATCGGTTGCGTTCATTCCGGCTATACCAGCGCGCCCTATATGGGGCAGTTGCTGGCCGAGCTTATTCTTGGGGGGGAACCGGAGATGCCCTTGTTCGACCCTGCCCGATTGATCGAAAACACAGCGTCTAGCGTAAGGACTGTAGCGTGATCCCATCGACCGAAACCCCCTTCCACGGTATTTACGTCGCAACGCTGACGCCCTTCCGCGCCGATGGGCAGATCGACGAGCCGGTGCTGGCCGCCCATTTTCGGTCCTTCGCGACAATGCCGGGCATTGTGGGCGTTCTCTGTAACGGTCATGCGGCCGAGAACTTCCTGCTGACGCGGGAGGAGCGGCGGCGCGTGACGGAAATCGCGCATGAGACGATCGGCGCGACGCATATCATCGTCTCGGGCGTTGTCGCGGAAGCGACCGAGGAGGCAGCGCTCCATGCCCAGGACGCCGCCAAGGCCGGGGCGGACGTGGTGCTGGTCTTTCCGCCCTTCTCCTGGGCCTTGTCGCAGGACGACCATATGGCGGTGACGCACCATCGCCGCATCGGTGAGGTCTGCGGTCTTCCGTTGATGCTGTATCAGGCCGGCGTGGCATCTGCCCTTGCTTATAAGCCGGATGTGCTGGCGGAACTGGTGCAGATACCCAATGTCGTCGGCATCAAGGAAGGCAGTTGGGAAAGCAATGCCTATGACCGCAACCGCCGCCTGGTGCAGGCCGTCGCCCCGCATGTCGCGATGATGGCGTCCGGGGATGAGCATCTGCTCTCCTGCTTCGTGGTCGGTAGCGCGGGCAGTCTGGTCAGCCTCGCCGTGCTGATGCCGGCGGAGATTGTGGCGCTGGATCAGGCGGTGCGGGAGGGTGACCTCACCACCGCGCAGGCTTTACATGAACGCATCCAGCCGCTGGCCAATGCCATTTACGGCCAGGCGCCGGGCGGGCTGGCGACGGCGCGGCTGAAGGCCTGCATGGTGCTGACCGGTGCCTGGGCCAATGGCAGTCCGCGCGCGCCGATTTCGGATCTGCCGTCGGATGAAATCGCGCGTCTGCGCGGTGCTCTGGTCGCGGCCGGACTTGTGGAAGGAGCGACATCCAGGTGACGGACAAGCATGACGAAGGCAGTCTGGCCGAACGCGCCTATGAAGCGCTGAGCCGTCTTGTCCTGACGCGCCAGCTGCCCGGCGGCAGTCTGGTGGTGGAAGGCCGGCTGGCCGAGCAGTTGGAGATTTCCCGCACGCCGATCCGCGAGGCCATTCTCCGTCTCGCGGCCGAAGGGCTGCTGGTCAAGCAAGGTTCACGATCCTACGCCGTGCGGCAGGTGCAGCCGGTGGAATTCTTCCAGGCGCTCAAGGTGCGGGAATTGATCGAGGGCGAAGCGGTGGAACTCTCCATCGGTCGTGTGCCGCTGGAGGTGATCAAGGAGCTTCGTCGGGACGTCGAAAATCTCGGCAAGCTAGACAGGCAGGATGCTCTGCATTGGGAGATGGATGACCGTCTGCACCTGCTGTTCCCGGACGTGCTGAACAATGGCGTGATGGTGCGCATCATTCGTGAACTGCGCATGACGACGCGACTGTTCGAATTGACCAGTCCGGCAGGCAGGGTTGCGCGCGACGCCAGCGAACATATGGATATTCTGGACGCGGTCGCGGAAGGCAATTCCCGCCGCGCGCGCGCCGCGATGGTGACGCATCTGCGCAATGTCGCGGCTGAAATGCTGGATGTGATGAGCGGGCGTGACACTGCGCCGCCGAAAAGGAGATCGCGCGCTTGACCCAGTTCGAGACCGTCATTCGCGGCGGCAAGGTGGTGACGGCCGCCGATACCTTCATCGCCGATATCGGCATTACGGACGAGCGCATCGCGGCCATCGGCCTGTCGCTTGATGGGGCGCGCGTCATCGACGCGACCGGCAAGCTGGTGCTGCCAGGCGGGATAGACAGCCATTGCCATGTCGAGCAGTTGGAAAGTGACGGCTCGGTTCATGAGGAGACTTTCGGCACGGCTGGTCGCTCGGCCTTCGCGGGTGGCACCACAACGCTGATCCCCTTCGCGCCGCAGTTCAAACAGCAGACGATCGCGGCCCATGCCGAAAATTATCGCGCCCGCGCGGCGCGGTCGCCCATCGATTACGCGCTGCATCAGATCATCACCGACCCGACGGACGCAGTGCTGGACGGCGAACTGCCGGTGGTCATCGCGGGCGGCGTGCGCAGTTTGAAAATGTTCCTGACCTATGATCCTTTCCATGTCACGGACGGCGAGTATTTGCGCGTGCTGGCCGCCGCCAAGCGGTTCGGGGCGACCGTCTGCGTGCATTGCGAGAATTATGATGCGATCGGCTGGCGGTCGGAGGCGCTGCTGAAAGCTGGCCGGCCTGAGCCGGCCTCGCACGCGGTATCTCGTCCCAAGGTCGTGGAGCGGGAGGCGACTTATCGCGCTATCGCACTTGCCGAATTGGTCGATCAGCCGATCCATATCTTCCATGTCTCCTGCGGCGAAGTGGCCGAAGAGATCGCCCGCGCCCAGGCGCGCGGCGTGAAAGTGACGGGGGAGACCTGCCCGCAATATCTGGTTCTGACGGCGGCCGAGATGGCCCGGCCAGGGCGGGAGGGGGCGAAATTCATGTGCAGCCCCAGCCCGCGCGATGCCGGTGACGCGGAAGGCCTTTGGGCCGCGATCCGCGCCGGCACGCTGGACATCATCTCCTCCGACCATTGCGGCTATAGTTTTGAGGGCGCAAACGGCAAGGCGATCAACGGCTTGGACGCGGATTTCACGCGGATTCCGAATGGTGTGCCAGGTCTGGCCGCGCGCCTGCCCATCACCTTCAGCGAGGGCGTGGCCAAGGGCCGTATAACCCTCAATCAATTCGTGGCGCTGACAGCGACGACACCAGCGAAGCGCTTCGGCCTCTACGGCCGCAAGGGCAGTATCGCCCCCGGCTTCGACGCCGATCTGGTCATCTGGGACGCTGCGCGGCGTGTGACGCTGACCAATAGCCTGATGCAGCATGCGATCGACTGCACGCCTTATGAGGGGCTGGATGTTACCGGCTGGCCAGTGATGACCATCGCCCGCGGCGCGGTCGTGATGCAGGATGGCGTCGTGACAGCAACCGCGGGGCAAGGGCAGTTTGTACCGGCATCGCTGTCGGATGACGCGAAGCCGCGCGGCGTGGTGCCGCATGATTTCGACGCGGCCCTGGTCTAGGCATCGGCGAGCCAATCCGGGAGCCGCGCGGGCGCTCGTCCGGTCAAGGCGGCCGTCACGCAGTCCGCAAGAGAGCCAAAGCGCACAACGCGGCCGGACAGGCCCGGTCCATAATGCGCGTATTTGCCGGAATTGGTCATGACGC
Organism: Acidisoma cellulosilyticum; assembly: GCF_020621385.1. Taxonomy (GTDB): domain Bacteria; phylum Pseudomonadota; class Alphaproteobacteria; order Acetobacterales; family Acetobacteraceae; genus Acidisoma; species Acidisoma cellulosilyticum. Next base: position 281,346 of record NZ_JAESVA010000004.1, read on the forward strand.
TGCGCGCTTGCGGCGGAAAGACGGGTTCGGAGATCGAACACCAGCAGAGATCGGGCAATACGCGCACACCGCTGGCCTGAAGCCGGGACAATGTGCCGTCGCGATGCGCCAGCGCGATGACGCCGCGACCGGCCGTGATGATGACATCGACATCCGGGCTTCGGTATCTGCTTCCGAAAGCATCGGCGATGGCGCGGCACTCGTCGAGAGACGCATGCGGACTGCCGAAAGCGACGAGGTCAATCTCCTCCGGGCCGCTGTTCAATGACGACCAGGCGGTTGCCATATGGCCAAGCGTGATCCGCCTATGATCGGCCTCTGTCGCCGCAGCAGTGTCGGCCTCGGGCGTAATGCCCGCTATATGCAGCATGGGCGCGGCGGATGTGGTGCCGAAGGCCGCGCAGAGCGCTTTCAGATCGTCCCGCGACGGCGCTGCAGTGGCGAACCCAAGGAGAAGCGGAATCCGGTCGGGCGAAGCTTTGCCGGCCAGATAGCCGATGAGCGGCCAAAAACTATCATCGATATTCTTGGGGCAATCGACGTCGATGACGCGGCGTGCCTCGCGATGCGCGTCGAGATAAGGACCGGACAAGGGCGCCCGTCCGGTGAGCGCGATGCAGAGATCCAGGAAATCCGGATGCTTCGCCGTGCGTGCGCCGAGCACGGTATTCGCGAAGATGACGGCATTGGATTCCGCCCAGGCGATGCAGTCCCCGGCGCTTGGCGCGCTGTCGAGCAGATAGGGCGCACAGGTGAAACTCGGGCTGCATCCCATGCTTATATAGGCATCCGCCAGTCGCGCTGCGGGCTCACCGAAGCCGGTCGGCACGCCTTGCGCGCGCCAATGGGCGCGATCAACCGAAATGGCATTCGTCGTCGTCGGCACAATCACCTTGGCGCCGGCATCGGCCATCCGCTCAGCGAAGGTGAGATTGGCGGGGCTGGCGTAGATGCAGCCATCGATATGAACCTGCGTGACATCGACAAGCTGTGTCGCACCCTGCATCGCCGCCATGGCGCAGATGATGCGCATGGCCTGCTGGGCGGCTTCGCCGTGCAGGCCCGACAGCATGGCGCGGTCCTGCTCCGTCAGGTCAAGCGCCTGAGCGGCCAGTGGCGCCAGGGGGATTGTCAGATTGTCCGTCTCGATCAGCCTCTCGCTGATCCTGGCTGTCCTGGCATTCGACAGGTCACGAAACGCCTGCGGCGACAGGCGCAGGACGGGAACCGCTTTGGCGAACATCTCGGCCGCGATGAGCGCGCCGAGCGTCAGGACGTCCTCCTCTTCGGAAAATACCAGCGCGGCCGGGGCTAGTCCCGTCAATGCCATGTCAAGCAGAACGCCGGACCCGGAACAAGACCCTCGGCTTGTCGGCATCAGCAGAATGGCGCCGGTGAGGGAGACGCCGTGCAGGGGGTGATGGATATCGATGACGATACCGGTGGCAGGATCGACGCCACCCCAAAAGCTCAGCGCTTCCTTTGTCGCGATGACAGGACCAAAAGCCTGACCGCTCAGAATGCGTAAGCTCACGGAAGAAATCCTTGCAAGGCAATCCTCACCCGTATTGGATATAGACAAATTGATCTGGGACTGACCAGCGAGATCGCGTGACGGTCGCGGGTTCGCCCTGTCGGGAGACAAGCATGCGCCTTAAAGGAAAGATTGCGGTCGTCACCGGCGGCTCACAGGGCATCGGGGCTGCGATCAGCGAGCGTTTTGCGGCTGAGGGTGCCAGCGTTTTCGTGGTCGCGAGTGCGAGCCTGGAGAAGGCGCAATTGGTTGTGGATCGGATCAAAGCCGCTGGCGGCGATGCGACGGCTGCAGCAGCCGATGTGGCGCAGGCGGCCGAGCTTGGGCAGTTGATGCAGAAGGTGGGCGACCGCTTGGATATCCTGGTGAATTCGGCGGGCGTCTTTTATCCGACGCCGGTCGGCACGCCGGAGAGCGACATCGGCCGGATGATCGATATCAATCTGAAGGGCAGCTTTCTCGTGATATCCGCGGCGGCACCGGTCATGAAGGCAGCAAAATCCGGAAAGATCATCAATCTTTCGTCCTGCGCCGGGGTGATGGGGCTCAACACCTATTCGGTCTATTGCGCAACCAAAGCCGGCATCATGATGATGACGCGCGCCTTGGCCCTGGAACTGGCGCCCTTCGGGATCAACGTCAATGCGATTGCCCCGGGCAATACGGCGACGCCGATCAACGAGGATATACGCATGAAACCGGAATTTGCCGGGTTTCTGCAATCGATGACCGAGCGCACGCCGAGCGGGCAAACCTATTCCAGCGTGGAAGACATCGCCAATCTGGCTGTATTCCTCGCCAGCGACGAATCACGGGCGATGCATGGCTCGACCGTATTGATGGATGAAGGATTTACCGCCGGACTATAACGCTAAGCACGAACGGCCCGGCAATAGACAAGCCGGGCCGTTGATTGGCTCACCAGAAGGCGGCTGAGCGCTTCTTCATCATCTCCCGATGTTGCGCCGTCGATTTCGGCAGCACTTCGCCGGTCTGCCAATCGAGCAGCACGGCATAGTGGCGCACCACGTCCATGACATCGATTTCGCCGGCGCGGAAGCGTGCCGCGACCTGCTCGGGATCGGCGTCCAAGCGGGACGGGCGCTCCGCGCGGATCAAAGCGCGCTCAGCCTCGGTTGCTGCTTCATCCACCTCATACTCGGCCAGTTCTTCGTCGATGATGCGGATCACGACACCGTAGTCCTTGGCGGCGCGGGCGACGGAGACATAACCGTCCGCCACATCCTCGCGCACCAGAAGCGGGTCGCGTAGCAAGGGATCACCGAAGCCGCCGCCGCCCGCCGTCGGGCGGCTGAACAGGTCCCCCGAATTGATTTTGACATCGGAGAAGACGGCGCCGAGCCATTCCGGCTCCTGATCGGCACGGGTCAGCGTCAAACCGTGCGGGATCGACGGCAATCCGCCCGCTATGCCCCAAACGACTGCACGCTCGCGGTCGCAGATATAGGAGATGACGGTGCCTTCGGCCTCTCGCAACAGCGCGCTTTTCCGCACCCCCGCGCCGCCGCGCCATTGTCCTGGGCCGGGGCTATCCGTCAGAATCTCGAACTCGGTCGTCAGCATCGGACTGGTCCGTTCCTGGCCCTCGACAGGTTGAGACATCATGCCACAACCGAAGGAGGATGTGGTGACGTTGCAACCGTCCTTGCCGTTGCGGCCGCCCCAGCCGCCCGGCAGCCAGTCGTAAAACATGAAAATGGGTTTTTCAGGTGTGCGGGTATCCCGCCCGCCCGTCAGCAGATATTCATTATTGAACACGCCGGCGATGGCCCGTTCCGGCATGATGGTCGACCAGATTTCATAGATCGCGCCCATGATCTTTTCAAACGGCACGAGAAATCCGGTGACGGCCACCGGCCAACGGGCATTGACCACCGTATCTTCCGGCGCGATGACTTCAATGGGTCGATAGAAGCCCGAATTGAGCGGCAGATCGGGGAAAAATGTCTTCATGCCGGCGACGACGGCTGAGAAGGTCGCGCCGAAGGCCGAATTATACAAGGTGCCGATGCAGGGATGGCTTCCCGTCAGATCGTAGATGACACGATCACCGGCGATGGTCAGCTTGACCTTGATGGGGATCATGCCTTCGCCCGTCGAGGGGTCCTGATCGATGAAATCCTGCGTCTCCCATGTGCCATCGGGAAGTGCGGACAGGCGCTGGCGCAGCACGCGTTCCACGAATGATTGCACATCCGCAAAGCCGGCCTGGACGGTCTCGCGCCCGTATTTGTCGACGAGGCGGAGAATTTCCCTCTCGCAAGCCCGCGTCGCTTCGGCCTGGGACTGCATGTCACCGATGATCGAGGCTGGGTCGCGTGTATTGCTGGCGATCATATGCGCAACGTCACGGCGGAAGACACCCTTATCCCAAAGCCGGACGGGCGTGATGCGCAGACCCTCGCGGAACATATCCGTCGCCCGGACATCGAAGGAGCCAGGCACGCTGCCGCCGACATCGGACCAATGCCCGTTGGATTGTGCGAATGCGATGGGCTTGCCATCCGCGAAGATCGGCCGGATGAGGCGCACATCAGGGAAATGCGTGCCACCGGCGTAAGGATCATTGATGGCGAAGACGTCGCCGGGATGGATGTCGTCGCCGAAGAAACGGATGACGTCCTTGCAGGTCCAATGCAAGGTTCCGACATGCACGGCGATATCGCCATTGCCCTGCGCGATCGAATCGCCGTTCGCATCGTTCAAAGCATTGGAGAAGTCGCGGTTATAGATGACGAAGGAATAGCAGGTGCGGATCATCTGCTCCGCCATCTGATCGACTGCCGTGATGAAGGAGTTCTTCAACACTTCGAAGGTGACGGGGTCCAGCGTCGGGCCGCTTTGCATCTCGGTCATCAAACCTGCCCCCCAAGGCGCATGATGATATTGCTCCAGCGATCGACCGTCATGGTCGCGCCCGGCGGTACCACTGTCGTCGAATCAAGCTGATCGATAATGGCCGGGCCGAGCAGTTCGGCCCCGGCCGGAAGGTCAGGCCGCCAATAGACCGGCGTGTCATAAGGCTTGTCGCCGCCGAAATAAACCGGCCGCCGACTGACCGGCTGCGGTATGCTGCCGTCAGGCTCGGAACTTTTCAGCTCCACCTTGGGCACGATGCCGATGGCTTTCAGATTGAGGCGGAATAGCGTCACTGGCGCATCATTGCGCCGGAAATTGTACTCGCGCTCATGCTGTTCGTGGAAGGACTGTACCAGATCCGCGATGCTGGCGATCTCGGCGCCGACCGAGACGGCGAGAGACCGCCACTGGCCTTGATACATCATGTCCACGCTGCGCTGCATGAGCATATCGGTCGCTGCCACGCCTTCGTGAAGCAGTCGCTCGGCGGCGGTCTGTTCCAAGGCGATGAAGCGCGCCTGCAAGGCAGCCGGGTCCGCGTCCGCCGCCGGCACCATGTAACTTTCGGCGAGGTCATGCTGCAGGTCGACGAGCAGGCAGCCGAGGGCCGAGGTTATGCCGGGATTGGGTGGCACGATCACCACGGGGATCGAGAGTTCCTGTGCCAGGGCCGCGCCATGCAGGGCACCGGCGCCGCCGAAGGCGACCAGCGCGAAATCTCGCGGATCATAGCCGCGGCTGATGGAAATGAGCCGGACGGCATCGGCCATATTGGCATTGGCGACGTGAATGATCGCGTCAGCGGCTTCCGGGACGGAAACGCCAAGCTTATCGGCGACGCCGTCTCGGACCGCCTTTTCGGCGAGAGCGACGTCAAGCTTCACGCTGCCGCCGGCGAGACCGGCGCCCAGACGCCCCAGAACGATATTGGCGTCGGTATTGGTCGGCACCGTATTGCCGCCGCCGTAACAGGCGGGGCCAGGCCGCGCACCGGCCGATTGCGGCCCGTTCTTGAGCGCGCCATCTTCGATACGGGCAAGGGACCCGCCGCCGGCACCGATCGTCAGCACCTCGATGCTGGGGAAACGGATCGGATAGCCGAATTCGATACCCCAATCCTTGGTGACGCGTGACTGGCCTTCGTAGGCCAAGGAGACATCACAACTTGTCCCGCCCATATCGAGGCCGATGGAATTCGGGAAGCCGCAAAGCCCCGCGATGTGACGGCTGGCGATCGCCCCTGCGGCGATACCGGATCCGGCCAACCGGCCCGCGTAATCTTTGACGGTCGCGGGTGTCATGACGCCGCCGCCGCTGTGCAGCAGCAGCAGATCGGATGTATAGCCGCCTTCCGCCAGTCTTTCGCTGAGGCTTTGTACATAACGGCCGACGACAGGGCTGAGAACGGCATTGACGACAGTTGTCGAGAACCGTTCATGCTCGAAGATTTCCGGCAGAACCTCGGAAGAAATGGAAACTGGTATTCCAGGCAGTTCGCGCTGCAGGATATCCCGCATCGCGCGTTCGTTCGCGCCATTGACGAAAGCATTCATGAAGCAGACGGCAACCGCCGATACGCCTCTGCGTCCCAGGATGCGGGCCAGGTCAATGGCTTCCGCTTCGTCCAGCGGCGTCACGATGACGCCCGCCGCGTCCACCCGTTCGGTGACAGGCAAGCGATCGCGGCGCGGCACATAGGGACGCGCGACATCCTTATAGGCGTCCCAGAGATCTTCCTTATTGGCACGACGAATTTCGATGACATCGCGGAAGCCGCGCGTACAGACCATAGCGATGCGCGGCAGGCGACGCGTGATGAGCGCATTCGTCGCGACCGTCGTACCATGCGACAGCAAAGTCACGTCCGGCAGCGCGACATCCGCGCGGGCGAGACCGGTCATGAACCCGTCGATCGGATCAGGCGTCGATGGTGTTTTTGCGACCCGTAGAACGCCGGTGCTTTCGTCCAGAACGCAAACATCCGTGAAGGTTCCACCGATATCTATCGCGACGCGTAGACTTCCCATCACGGCAATTCCATTCCCATAATAGGATGCATCATGGGCAATTGCCTCGCATCAGGTCAAGTCCGGAGTGTGGAAGACTTGAGTCGAATAGTCTTGGCGTACTTGCGGGCAAGTGAATGGGGTCATGCATATATTTTGCGCACTAGATGCATCATCAGAACCGCGAGAGAGCCGCTTGTCGTGCTTGTGCGGTCCTTCTCGTCGGCGTAATAAAATATGGCTATGAGCGACGAGACATTCAGCGAAAGCCTTGGGGAAGACATCTATCGGCAGCTATCCGATAGATTGGTGCAAGGTGTGCTGCGGCCCGGTGAGCGCCTCAAAATTCGTGATATCGCGATTGAAATGGGTACCAGCGTGACGCCGGTGCGCGACGCTTTGCTGCGTCTTGTCCAGGATCGCGCGCTTTATTTGCGCAGCCCGCGGGACATCCGCGTGCGAACCGTCGGCATGGATGAATATTTGGAGGTTCGCGAAATCCGCGTCGAGCTTGAAGGTCGCGCGGCGGCGGCCGCGGCGGAGCGCGCGACGGAGGCGGATCTGAAACGGCTGGACAAGCTGGTGCGCGAGAATGCGCGCGCGCTTCGTGCAGGGAATAAACGGCTGACGACCGAGCTTAATCAGCGGTTTCATTTCGAAATTGTGCGCATCGCGCAGATGCCCGTCCATGCTGAGATTCTCAGGCGGCTTTGGCTCAGCCTGGGGCCATGGATTTCCGAAAACTATGCGATGGCCTCGCCTTTGATGATCGATTTTCATTATGCCGCCGTGGAGGCGATCCGTCGTCGCGAGCCTGCGGCGGCTCGCCAGGCCTTGCGTGACGATATTGTGATCGGCGGCGGCGCGATCATGAAGAATTATCTGGGCCAGACGGAAGGCGCCGCGGGCTTTCCTGATCCTGGCATGTCCATTGCATTATCCACCACGACCAAGTGAGCCGGTGTCACCGGCTTCCCCGTGTTAAATAACAGGAGGATTGGCGTGAGGATTCGAACTAAAATCATCGGTGCGCTCGCGGGTGTTGCGTCAGCCGGAGTGCTGGCCGCAGCGGCGATGCCGGCGCAGGCTGCCGATAACGATATTGTGGTCGGTTTTGCGGTCGCGCTATCCGGCGGCATGAACGCCTATGACGGCGAAGCCACCAAGATGGCGCAGCTTTGGATTGATCAGACCAATGCCAAGGGCGGCCTGCTTGGCCGGCAGATTAAGGCGGTGTATGCGGATACCAAAAGCGATCGTGTTGAAGGTGCCCGCGCGGGCCTGAAGGTCCTGCAGGAGGGCGCGCAACTGGTCTTTGCGACGGCCGATTATGATTATGGTGCGCCGGCGGCTTTGCAGGCGCAGAAGGCCGGTAAGATTTCCGTGTTTCTGGGCGCTTCAGATCCCAAGGCGGGTGTGATCGGCGTCGGCCCCTATTCGTTCAGCGCCGAAAAGGCCGCCCAGCTTGAAGGGGCGACCATGGCCGAATGGGGCTATGAGAAGATGGGCTATCACAACGCCTATGTTCTGGACGACACGGCGATCGAATACGACAAATCGACCTGCGCCGGGTTCAATTGGGCCTTCCCGAAGGAAGGCGGCACGATTGTTGATAGCGATACCTTCAAGAATGACGATCCCTCGATCAGCTCGCAGGTGACGCGCATCGCCAATGCCGTGCGCGATCATAAGGTCGATGTGCTGATGCTTTGCACTTATCAGCCGGGCGGTTCCAGCGCTGTCCGCCAGCTTCGCGACGGCGGCATCACCATTCCGATCCTGAACGGCTCGTCCATGGACGGCACCTATTGGATCAGTGCGGTTCCGGGGCTTAAGGATTTCTACGTGCCCGTGCAGGCCGTCGTCTCCGGCGACCCGATGACGTCGGTTCAGGCTTTGACGAACGAATATGCGGCGAAATACGGCAAGCCGCCGACCACGCAATATGCCTATCCGATCTATGCCTGGCTGCAACTCTGGGCAAAGGCGGTGACGGCGGCGGGCACGACGGATGCGAAGCCGGTTGTTGCCATCATGCAAAAATATACCAATGAGCCGACGGCACTCGGGCCGCGCAGCTTCACGCCGAAAATGCATATCCAGACGAATATTCCGCTGACCATTGTCGATATCGCCGATGGCAAGCAGACGCCGGTTATGCAGTGGCGCATCAAGGAGCCGATCCCGGTCGCCGTTCTTTATCGCTTGAAGAAAGCCTCCTGACGCGAGGATCGTCGATGCAGACGGAGGAAAGCCTTCTGACCGACCGACCGGGGCTGCTTGCGCAGCCCCAGGCGGCGGAGCTGACGGCAGAGAATGTGGTTGTTCAATTCGGCGGGCTGGCGGCGATTTCCAAGGTCAGCCTGACCGTCCGGCGTGGTGACATCTTCGGGCTGATCGGCCCGAATGGTGCAGGCAAGACGACCCTGGTCAATTGCCTCACCGGTTTCCAGGCTCCGACATCGGGGCGTGTTCTATTGGGCGGCGATGCGACATCCGGCTGGTCTCCGGATAAGTTTCGCAAGCAAGGGGTCGCACGCACCTTCCAAGCCGGTCGTCTGTTCAAGGAGATGACCGTATTGGAGAATGTGGAAGTGGCGGCGGTGGGGCTTGGCCTGACCCGCCGTGCCGCTCAGCTGCGTGCCATGGCCCTGCTCGATTGGGTGGGCCTGGCACCGCAGGCCAATCGGATCGCCGGAACCTTGGCCTATACCGACGAGCGCAGGGTGGGCATTGCCCGCGCGCTGATCCTGAGCCCCGCCTTCATTCTTCTGGATGAGCCGGCGGCGGGCATGTCCGACGCCGAATGCGAGGATCTCATCGAATGGGTTGCGACGATCCCTGACCGTTTCAATTGCGGGGTCCTGCTGATCGAACACAATATGCGCGTGATCATGGGTGTTTGCGACCGCATCCATGTGCTCGACGGCGGACGCAGTCTGGCCGAGGGGACGCCGGCCGAGATTCAGGAAAACCCTGCGGTCATGGCAGCCTATCTGGGGATGGAATCATGAGCGCGATGCTCGAACTCTCCGATGTCGAGGTGCGCTACGGGCGGCTGGTCGCGCTGCGCGGTCTGTCGCTGGAAGTCCATAAAGGCGAGGTCGTTTGCCTGATCGGCCCCAACGGTGCCGGCAAATCCACCGCCATGGCGGCTATCGCCGGCGGTGTGCCGCGCGTTGCAGGGTCAATCCGGCTCAACGGGCAGGAGCTGCCGGCCCGCAAGCCGGAGCAGATCGCGCGCCTTGGCCTCTCCCTGGTGCCGGAAGGACGGCATGTCTTCGGCACCTTGACCGTCGAGGAGAATTTGCGCGTCGGTGGCTTTCTGCGCGGCAATGCCCGCGAGAGTGCCGCAGCGCTTGAGCGTGTCGCCGGTTATTTCCCCCGTTTGAAGGAACGCTGGACCTCGCCCGCCGGCCGTCTGTCGGGTGGCGAACAGCAGATGCTGTCGATCGGTCGTGCTTTGATGACCAATCCGCGCCTGGTGATGGTCGATGAGCCCTCGCTCGGTCTGGCCCCGCTCATCGTCGACGCGGTCTATGAAATTCTGCTGGAATTGCGCGAGCGCGAAGGGCTCACCCTGCTCATCAACGAGCAAAGCTCCCATCGCATTCTGCGCTTCGCCGATCGCATCTATGTCATCCGCAATGGCACGATCCAGCTGCACGGCACGGCTGAGGCGCTGCGTGACGGCGAGGCGATCAAGGCGGCCTATTTCGGCTTCAAGGGAACGGGAGCCAACGCGAACGTCGTGGAGGGGGCAAAGGCATGATCAATTTTCTACAGAATTTGATTGATGCGCTGAGCCTGGGCAGTCTTTACGCCTTGGTCGCCCTCGGCATCGGCCTGCTGTTCGGCATTCTGCGCCTGGTGAATTTCGCCCACGGCGATTTCATCACGATCGGGGCCTATTCGCTGATTCTGCCCTCCGCCAGTGTCACCGCGACGATGGTGATCGGGTCCTGGCACTGGGAAGCGCTTATTCCCATGGTATGCGTCATCGTCATCATCGTTGCCATGGCGACCGATATATTGGTGTTCCGTCCGCTGCGGCGCAGTTCGGCGCCAACGCTGATGATCGCGTCCTTCGCCGTCAGCTATATGATCCAGAACGGCGTGCTGATGATCTATGGTGCGCGCCCCAAGGCCGTGAACCTATGGTCGGCTTTGACGACGCAGATCAATTTCTACGGCTTGCGTGAGCCGGTTCTGCAATTGGTGACGATCGCGACGACGATCGTGCTGATGGTCGGCCTGTCGCTGTTTCTGAAGCGCTCGCGGTGGGGCATTCAGATGCGCGCCGCCGCCGAGGATTTCCGCATGGCGCAATATCTCGGCGTGCGCGGCAATTTCGTGATCGGCCTCGCCTTCGCCGTGAGTGGCATCCTGGCCGCCGCGGTCTCGCTTCTGTTCCTGGCGCAGACGGGGGCGCTGAGCAATGTCATGGGCGTGCCCTTGGCCTTGTTCGCCTTCGTCGCGGTCGTCGTCGGCGGCATGGGCAGCCTGCCCGGCGCCGTCGTGGGCGGATTTCTCGTCGGTATCGTGACGACGATGCTGCAGGCCTATCTGCCGCCGGATCTGCGCGTCTTCCGCGATGCCTTCACCTTTACTTTCGTCATCATCGTTCTGCTGGTCCGGCCTGCGGGTCTCATTCCCTCGCGGTCCATCGTAGAGCGCGTGTAGAGGCAATCCATGTTCATTCGCACGGCCTTGCGCGGCCTGATCACGCCGCTGCTTCTGATCCTGGGCGTTGCCGTCATCACCTTTCTGGGCGTGTTGGGCGGCGACCAGGTGCAGACCTCCCTGACCGAGATGCTGATCCGCATGGTCGTCGTCGTCGGCATGTGGATTTTCGTCGGCAATTCCGGCGTCATCTCCTTCGGTCATGTCGGTTTCATGTGCATCGGCGGTTATGCGGCGGCTTGGGCGACGGTCGACCCGAACTGGAAAAGCATCATGCTGACCGGGTTGCCGGATTTTCTGCAGAACGGCCAATATCCTTTCCCCTATGCCGTCATCGGTGGCGCGGTCCTGGCGGCGGTCGTGGCGATCGTGCTGGGTGCGGCGATCATGCGTCTCTCCGGTATCGCCGCATCGATCGCGACCTTCGCCTTTCTGATGATCGTCAACAGCGTCTATTCCAATTGGGATAGCGTCACCGGCGGCACCAGCTCGATCATCGGCATTCCGACCGTGGTCGGGCCGTGGGTTGCCTTTGCCTTCGCGGCCGGCGCCATTCTGCTCGCCTATGCCTTCAAATCCTCCCGCTTCGGTTTGATGCTGCGCGCGACGCGCGAAGATGAAGTGGCGGCCAAGGCATCCGCCATCAATGTCTTTCGCGTTCGCCTGGCCGCTTTTGTCTTGAGTGCCGGCGTCGTGGGCGTCGGCGGGGCGCTCTGGGCCCATTTCCTGGGCGTGCTGACGGCGGATAGCTTCTATCTCAGCCTGTCCTTCATCACGCTCTCCATGCTTGTCGTGGGCGGCCTTGGCAGCCTGACCGGCGCCGTCGTCGGTGTGGTGGTGGTGACGATCGTGGTGGAAGTACTGCGTGCGCTGGAGGGTGGGATTGCTCTGGGCAAGGCGACGCTGTCGCTGCCGCCCGGCAGTCAGGAGATCGGCCTTGGCCTTGTGCTCGCGCTCATCATGATCTTCCGGCCGAGCGGGCTGACCCGCGGCCGCGAGTTTCGCCTGCCTTGGCTGCAATCGCGCGCCGGCGTGGTGGTCAGCAATACCGCCCCTGCGACGGGAGAATGACGATGCCAGATTATAGCGACGGCGCGGCCTATGTTGACGGGCGCTATATGCCCGTGGGTGAGGCGAGCGTGCCGATCCTTGACTGGGGCTATCGGCGTTCGGACGTGACCTATGACGTCGTGGGCGTCTGGGACGGCGCTTTCTTCCGCCTCGATGACCATATCGCCCGCTTTCGGGCATCGATGACCGCGCTCAGGCTGCACCCGCAGGAGACGGATGCCGAGCTTCGTGAGATCCTGATGCAGGTCGTGCGTCTGTCCGGCCTGCGCGAGGCCTATGTCGCGATGGATTGTCTGCGCGGCCGCCCGAAGCCGGGCATGAAGCCGCATCCGGCGAATTGCAGGAACCGGTTGACCGCCTATGCCATTCCCTGGGTCTGGGTGGTGTCGCCCGACGTGCAGGCGCGCGGCGCGCATCTCATCGTCGCCAAGACGCCGCGTATTCCCGAGGAATCGATCGATCCTCGCGTCAAGAATTTCCATTGGGGTGATCTGACACGCGCTTTGTTCGAAGCCCATGACGCGGGGGCGGACAACGCGGTCCTGCTCGATACCGCCGGGCTGGTGACTGAGGGACCGGGCTTCAATGTTTTCGCGGTGCGCGATGGCGTGGTGATAACGCCGGATCGTGGCGGCCTTGAAGGCATTACCCGCCGTTCCGTGCTCGAACTCTGCGCCGATCTGGGCCTGCCTTGCGAGGTACGCCCGCTGCCGCTCGCCGAGCTTCAGGACAGCGACGAGGTCTTTCTGGCGACCACGGCGGGCGGCATCATGCCGGCGTCTCGCCTCGATGGACGTATCATGAATAACGACCGGCCGGGGCCGATTTCCGCGCGGCTCCGTGCCCGCTTCTGGGAACGGCGGGCGGAAGGCTGGCACGCGACCCCGGTCACCTATGCGGAGGTTGCCTTGTCATGATCAGCGTCGGGATCGATGTCGGCGGAACATTCACGGATTTCGTCTCCTATGACCGTGAAACGGGCCAATTGACGGCTTGGAAAAACCTCTCCACGCCGGCCGACCCCACGGAAGGCATTCTGACCGGTCTTGAAAGCGGTGCGGCGGCCGAGCGCGGGCTTTCCGGCATTCGGCTGGGCACCACGGTCGCGACGAATGCCTTGCTGGAGGGGAAGGGGGCCGTCGTCGGCTACATCACGACCGCGGGCTTTCGCGATATTCCCTTCATCGGCCGGGGCAATCGCCGTCACCATTACGATCTTGCCTGGGTCAAGCCGAAGCCGTTCCTGAAGCGGCGGCATGCCTATGAGATCGCGGAGCGGATCGGTGCCGATGGTCAGGTCATGCAAGCGCTTGATGAGGACAGCGTCCGAGCGCTCGCGCGCCAGATGCGGGCGGAGGGCGAGGTTGAGGCGGTCGCCGTGATGTTCATGCATTCCTATATCGAGCCAGCGCATGAACGGCGGGTGCGTGAGATTCTGGCCGAGGAACTGCCGGAGATCCCGGTCTCTATTTCCTATGATGTGCTGCCGAAGTGGAAGGAACATTTTCGGTCCTCGACCACGCTATGCGATGCTTTCGTCAAACCCGTGGTGCGCAAGCAACTCGGCTCGTTGCGCGCGCGGCTGGACGGCGCCGGGGTGACAGCGCCGATCGTGGTGATGCGATCCAACGGCGGCGAGATGACGCTGGATGCCGCGGCCGGCGCGCCGATCCAGATGGCAGTCTCCGGCCCGACCGGCGGTGTCATCGCCGGCAAGCGTATCGCCGGACTGGTGGGCATCGGCAATGTCGTGACCCTCGATATGGGCGGCACCTCGACCGACGTCTCGACCATCGTCGGCGGCGAGGAGCGGTTCACGACCGATTTCGAGATCGAATGGGGCAGGCCCGTGCAGATCCCGATGATCGACATCCGCACCATCGGCGCGGGTGGCGGATCGCTCGCCCGCGTCGATGCGGGCGGCATGCTGACGGTCGGGCCGCAAAGTGCGGGCGCCCGTCCTGGCCCGGCCTGCTACGGCCGCGGCGGGACGGAGCCGACCGTGACCGACGCCAATGTCGTTCTGGGCCGCATCGCTGCCGATAATTTCCTTGGTGGCGCTATGGCGCTCGATACCGAAGCGGCGCGGGCGGCGGTCGCGCGGGTTGCCGATCAGATCGGGCTCGGCCTGGAACAGACGGCCCTGTCGATCATCCGCATCGCCAATAATACCATGGTCGGCGCCTTGCACACGGCTTTGACCGAGCAAGGCTTGGACCCGCGGGACTTCACCCTCATGCCATTTGGCGGGGCCGGACCCTTGCATGTCTGCGAATTGATGGAGGAGGCCGCCATTCCGCGCGGTCTGGTACCGAACTTCCCCGGCCAGTTCTCGGCCTTCGGCTTTATTCTGGCCGACGCGCGGGTCGATCGTCATCGCACGGTGCAGTTGTCATCGCGGATCTTCGACCAGTCGCGGGCCGAGAAAGTCATCGCGGAACTTGAAGCGGAATGCCGCAGCGAACTGGCTGCACAAGGCCATAGCGAGGGCGTCGTCATCCGCCGCAGCTTGGAAATGCGCTATGCCGGACAGAATTATGAGTTGGAGGTGCCGCTCGCCAGCCCGAGTTTCGGGCCGGATGAGCAAACTGCTTTGTGGGAAGCCTATCATCTGCAGCATCTCGCCCGTTTCGGCTTTCGTCTCGGCGATGCTCTGGAAATCGTGACCTTCATCGTCACCGGTATTGCGGCGACAGCCGAGGTTGATCTGCCCCGCATCGCGAAGGCGGAGGCTTCGGCCGAGCCTTTGCGCAGCCGTCCGGTCTGGTTCGATGCCGCCTGGGTGGAGACGCCGGTCTATGACCGCGCCGCGTTGCGCGCCGGCCATGTCCTGTCCGGCCCTGCCTTGGTGGAGGAGGAGGCCTCCGTCACCGTCGTCTCGCCCGGTCATGATCTGAACGTCGACGACTGGGGCAATCTTCATATCGTCACCCTGCCATCGTCCGGGGAAGTCGCATGACAGAGTCTCGCAAGCCACCGATCGATATGGTGACGCTGAATATCATCAGCGGCATCCTGGTCTCGATCTGCCGGGATATGGGGGTGACGCTGATGCGCACATCCTATTCCACTATTTTCAGCGAATCGCTCGATTTCACCTGCGGCCTTGCCTTGCCGAGCGGTGAGCTGATCGCGACCGGCGATTTCTGCCCCTCGATGATCGGCGGCATGCCGCTGCTGCTGCGGTCCTGCGTGCAGGAAATTCCGATCGATACGCTGCAGCCGGGCGACGTTCTGGTCCATAACGACCCCTATCGCGGTGGGCTGCATACGCCGGAACATACGTTCTTCAAGCCGGTTTTCGTCGATGACGAGGTCATCGGCTTCGCCGTGTCCATCGGTCATGTCTGCGAAGTCGGCGGCATGGCACCGGCCGGGTTTGCCGGCGAAGCGACGGAGGTGTTTCACGAAGGGCTGCGCGTGCCGCCCGTGAAGCTGATCAGGCAGGGCGAGGACGTGCCGGATATCTGGCGCCTGCTGCTCGCGAATGTGCGCACGCCGCGCTACAATTACGGGGATTTCCGGGCGCTGATCGCGGCCACCGATCTGGGTGAAAAGCGGCTTGCGGCTTTGGTGCGCAAACACGGCAAGGCCAGTTTCCTCGACAATGTTCGCGAGCTGATGGCCTATTCGGAACGCCGCATGCGCGCCGAGATCGCGAAGATTCCCGACGGGAAATACAGTTTCGAAGACTATATGGAAGATGACGGCATCGAGGACAAAGCCTATCGCATCAAGGCCACGGTCTTCGTGCAGGGCGATGAGTTGATCGTGGATTATACCGGTAGCGATCCGCAGGCAAAGGGACCGATCAACGCGACGCTCGGCGTCGCCTGGGGTGCGTCCTACAATGCCGTGCTGCAGCTGACGGATTCCACGATCCCGAAGAATTCGGGCTGCTTTCGCCCTATCCGGGTGCTGGCGCCGCCGGGCAGCGTGGTCAATGTCAACTTTCCCGGCCCTTCGGTGGGCGGCAATACCGAGACGCATTGCCGGATCGCCAATTGCGTGATGGGTGCGCTGGCACCTGCGGTCAAGGCAAGGTCGGCGGCGACGGATGGCGCCAGTCACAGCAACTTCCTGTTCGGGGGCCGCGACAAGGAAACGGATGAATTCTTCTGCTGCTATGACCTGACCCCGGTCGGCTGGGGTGGCCGCAGTTTTGCTGACGGCAATGATGCGGTGGGCGGTATCAACGGCAATTGCCCCCATACGCCGGTTGAAGTCTTCGAATACCGCTATCCCTGGCATGTCGAGGAATTCAAGCTGGTCAATGATTCCGGCGGTGCCGGCACATTCCGCGGGGGCCTCGCGCTCAGCAAAACGGTGCGCTCGCTCGATACCGAGATGACCTTTTCCTATATGAGCGACCGGCAGAAGCTGGCGCCTTGGGGATTGCATGGCGGCCTGTCCGGGGCGATGGCCGAGCTATTGATGATGCGGACCGGCAGCGCGGATTGGCTGACCATCACGCAGGCCTTCAACAAGCCGTCGCCGAGTAAATTTGCCAATGTGCCGATCCGTCCGGGCGATCGTATTCGCATCACCTCGCCGGCCGGTGGCGGTTGGGGGCCGCCGGAAGAACGCGACCGCGCCAGTGTGGCCGAGGATATCGCGGAAGGCTTTGTCTCGGTCGAGCAAGCGGTCGCGCTATACGGCTTCACACTCGCGGCCGAATAGGGAGTTCTGCTCATGCGCATTTCGCCGGACGGCTATTATGTCGAGCGTTATGTCAAATGCGATAATTGCGGCCTGCTGATCTACGGTTCCGGTTTACAGACGGCATCGCGCAAGGCGCTGTTCTGTTCGGAATGGTGCATCGCTTGGGATGAAAAACGCCAGGCGGGCGAGCAGCATCCCGTGCTGCCGCTCAGCTAGGCCAAGGGAGGGCGGTTCGGATGTGCGTCGCATGCTATGTTGACGAGGCGATGAAGGAGAAGATCATCGCCTATAACGCCCAGTTTCATCAGGTCACGAAAAGCCCTTACGGCAAGGGCGACGAAATCGGTATGCTCAATCTCATCGACGGAAAATCACGTTCCGCGATCATGAGCCGCGCCGATCCCTCGAAAGTTTTCGACCTCTCGGTGGATCATTTCGTGGGCATGCCGGGCTGGTTCGGGGCCGGGGATCAGCCTTATCAGATCTGGATGACGCATACGCCGGCAGGCGAAATCGTCGATAACAGCATGGGCGTCACGCTGGAAGCCAACCAGCTCATCAGCTATTCCGGCGACAGCATATCGATGTACACGCATTGCGGCACGCATATCGATACCTTTAATCATTTCGGCTATAATGGCCAGATTTTTAACGAGTTCAGTGCCGAGACGCATCTCGGCAGCCGCGCCTGGGACAAATGCGGGGCGGAGAAGCATCCGCCGATCTTCGCGCGCGGCATATTGCTTGATGTCGCGGGACTGCATGGTGTCGCGACATTGCCGCCAAGCCATGCGATCGGCGAGGCTGACCTCAAAGCCTGCCTCGCCAAACAAGATGTCAAACTCCTGCCCGGCGACGTCGTTCTGATCCATACCGGACAGATGAAGCTTTGGCCGAGCATGGCCTTCGTTGCCAATACGCCCGGTCTCAATCGCGAAGGCGCGGAATTTCTGGCCAAGCACGGTGCGATCATGATCGGCGCCGACAATTTGACGCTTGAGCAGACGCCGAGCGCGCATGAGCTTAATTTCTTTCCGGTCCATACCTATCTGCTTGCCGAGGCCGGTGTGCCGATCCTTGAGATGGCCTATCTCGACGAGCTTGTCAGCGAGCAGGTCTGGGAATTCGCCTTTTTCGGCGCATGCATAAAGCTGCGGGGGGCGACCGGCGCACCGATGCGGCCGGTGGCGATGCCGCTGGCGCATTGAACCGGCCCAAATTTTGTCCAGGATGTGAAGAAGGTGGCTTAGGATGGCAGAGCTCTCTCTTGAACAGCGCGTCGCGCGTCTGGAATCTCTGGAAGAGATTCGCACGCTGAAGGCGGTCTATTGCGATCTCTGCGACCGTGGATATGAGCCGGTCGGTCTCTCGGCCTTGTTCACCGAGGACGCGGTTTGGGATGGCGGCCCTTTCGGTAAGCATGAAGGCCGGCAGGCGATCCATGACTTTTTCGCGGGTGTTTCCAACTCCCTGGTCTTTGCCGCGCATCTGGTCATGAACCCGGTGATCAGCTTCATTGACGATGATACCGCCGAGGGCAAATGGCGGCTGTGGGAGCCGGCGACCGTCAATGAAGACGGCAAGCTGGTTTCGAAAATTTTGCTTTCCGCCTATGAGGATGTCTATGTCAGGCAGGATGGCAAATGGCTGGTCAAATCCCTGAAGCTGCATGTGAATTTCTTCGCACCGCTAGCCGACGGCTGGGCCGGCATCGCCGTTTCCTAGTCCTCGGCGGGCCAAAAACAATCTCAGCCGGGCAGACGCCCGGTCCGCATTCCGGAGACGCAAGGCTGTGAGCAGGACTGTATTGATTACGGGCGCCGGCATTGGCATTGGCCGCGCAACCGCCAAAGCCTTCGGCCAGATCGGTGCCCATGTCATGGTCACCGATGTGCTGGTCGCGGAAGGCGAGGCGGTTGCGGCGGAGATTGTCGCGGCAGGCGGAAGTGCGAGCTTTCACCTGCTCGACGTCAAAAGTTCGGAGGCCGTCGATGCCGTCTTCACCGAGGCGGAAACCCGCTACGGCGGTGTCGACACAGTTATTGCCAATGCCGGCATCGCCCATCGCGTGCCGCTGGACAAAATGACGGATGCGCTTTGGGACAATACGCTCGATATCGACCTGAAGGGCGTCATGCGCGTGTTCCGGCGCGCGGCCCCAGGCATGCGCGCGCGCCAGTCCGGTGTAATGGTCGCACTCTCCTCCATCATGGGCATCGCCTATGGATGGGATGAGCATGTCCATTACTCAGCCGCCAAAGCCGGCGTCGTCGGCCTTGTGCGCGCCATGGCGGTGGAATTGGCGTCGCAGGGCATTCGCGTCAATGGCGTCGCGCCCGGCTATATCCGCACGGCCCAGTTGCTGTCCGAGGAACATTCGCTCGGACCTTCAGGGGCCGAGCAGGCGCCTGCCTTTATCCCTATGGGCCGATTGGGTGAGCCCGAAGACATCGCCGATGTCATCCTGTTCCTGGCTTCCGAGGCTGCCCGCTATATGACCGGCCAAGTGATCGCGGTTGACGGCGGCCTGCTGGTCGGTCGCTACTGATCTCAACAAGCCAATGCCCGGCAAGGGCCATTAACCAATAACAGGGTTCAGGAAAGCACAAAGCATGGCGAAGGAAATTCTCTGCGGTTTCGGCATCGACGTCGATGCCGTCGCCGGTTGGCTCGGTTCCTATGGCGGTGAGGATAGTCCGGACGATATCAGCCGCGGGCTTTTTGCCGGTGAGGTAGGTAGCCCGCGCCTGCTGAAGATGTTCGAGCGCATGGGCATCAAGACGACCTGGTTCATTCCGGGCCATTCGATCGAAACCTTCCCGACCCAGATGCAAGCCGTCGCCGATGCGGGGCATGAGATCGGCATTCATGGCTATAGCCATGAGAATCCGATTGCGATGACCCGCGAGCAGGAAGAGGCCATTCTCGATAAATGCATCGAGCTCGTCACCACACTCGCCGGCAAGCCGCCCACCGGCTATGTGGCGCCCTGGTGGGAATTCAGCCCGGTGACGAATGAATTGCTGGTCGAGCGCGGCATCAAATACGACCACAGCCTGATGCATAATGATTTCACGCCCTATTACGTGCGTGTGGGCGATAGCTGGACCAGGATCGATTATTCGGCGCAGCCGGAAAGCTGGATGAAGCCGCTGGCGCGCGGGACTGAGACAGGGCTGATCGAGATTCCCGCGAATTGGTATCTGGATGATCTGCCGCCGATGATGTTCATCAAAAAGGCGCCCAATAGCCACGGCTTCGTCAATCCGCGCGATATCGAACAGATGTGGCGGGATCAGTTCGATTGGGTCTATCGCGAGATGGATTATGCGGTCTTCCCGATTACCATTCATCCGGATGTATCGGGGCGGCCGCAGGTTCTGCTGATGCTGGAACGGTTGTTCGACTACATGAAGGGTCATGACGGCGTCCGCTTCGTCACGATGAACGAGATGGCGGATGATTTCGCCAAGCGCTTTCCGCGCCAGGGCTGAGGCCGATGTGCGGCCTTTGCGGTATCGTGGGCAATGCGCCGCATTGGTCTGAAGGCGTGCCGGCCCCGTCCTTGCCGGACACGCCCGCCCGACGACGGGAACGGCAGGAGCGCGTGCGCGGCCTCAACCGCGTTTTGTCGCCCTTCGGCCTGACGGCGGCGGATTGGCAGGCGCATGCCTATGTCATCGCAACCCGCACGGGCCGATCCGAGATCGTCGATAATACGGCGCATCTTTGGCCTGCCGCCGCCAGGCTTTGCGGCAAGCCCTGCGACCCTTTGGACCCCAAACTCATCGCGCGCCTGGAAGCTGAGGTGCGACGATGACCGAGCGCCTGCCGCTTCATCTCATCAGCGGATTTCTCGGCAGCGGCAAGACGACGCTGCTGCAGCGCATGCTCGGCGCGCCGGCGCTCGGTGACAGCGCCGTGCTGGTCAATGAATTGGGAGAAATCGGGCTCGACCATCATCTGCTGCGGCATATCGATGGCGAGACGGTTTTGCTGCGCAACGGCTGCGTCTGTTGCACCGTGCGGGACGATCTGGGCGCGGCGTTGAAGGACCTGCTGTCACGCCGCGCTCGGGGCGAGATTCCCGGTTTTTCCCGCGTGATCGTCGAAAGCACGGGCCTGGCTGACCCGGTGCCGATCCTCTCGACCATCGCGGCCGAGCCGTCGCTACGCCATCACGTCCGGATCGGGCGTGTCATCACGACGGTGGATGCGGTGAACGCTGGCTTGCAATCCCGGCAGCAGCCGGAATTCGCCAGCCAGATTGCGGTCGCCGACCGCATCGTGCTGACCAAGACCGATATCGCGGATGCCGGCACGATCGCAGCGGCGATGGCGCAGCTGCGCCTGATCAATCCCGGTGCCGCGATCGACCGCGCCATGGCCCCCGATCTCGATGTCGCTGATCTGCTGGCCGAGCCGCAGACATCGGCCGCACTCAGCGCCGAGGCCAGCGCCTGGACGCGGCCAAGCGCACGCTTCCAGGCGGTTGCGGCGCATGACGCCGGGGTGCAGAGTTTCTGCATGGTCTTTGATAGGCCGATCGACTGGGTGACGCTCGGCATCTGGCTGACCATGCTGCTCCATGCCCATGGCGAGCGGGTTTTGCGGGTCAAGGGTCTGCTGGATATCGCGGGCAGCGATTATCCCGTGGTCATCAACGGCGTGCAGCATGTCATGCATAAGCCTTTGCATCTGGATGCCTGGCCGGACGAGGATCATCGTTCTCGGTTGGTCTTTATTCTGCGCGATCTGCCCCGCGATCTGGTCGAGCGGTCCTGTCTCGCCTTTCTCGGTCTTGTTCCCGCCTATGCGTGACGGAGGATTATGATGCCTGCACTGCTCAATTGCGACATGGGCGAATCCTACGGGCTGTACAAGCTCGGCGAGGATGAGGCCTTGATGCCGCTGATCGATGTCGCGAACGTCGCCTGCGGCTTTCATGCCTCAGACTTCAACCATATGCGCGCGACCGTCCGGCTGGCGAAGCAGCAGGGGGTCGCGGTCGGCGCCCATCCGTCACTGCCGGACCGCCAGGGTTTCGGCCGGCGGGAGATGGCGATGAAGCGGGAGGAGCTGGCGAATTGCCTTATCTATCAGGTCGGCGCGCTGAAGGGCTTTCTGGAAGCGGAAGGCATGGTGCTTAATCATATCAAGCCGCATGGCTCGCTATTTGGCATGGCCGGACGGTTGGAGCATATCGCGCATGCCATCTGCGATGTCGCCGAGATCTTCAAAGTGCCGGTCTTCGGCATGCTCGGCACCTTGCATGAGACGATCTTCCCGGCCCGTGGCATCCCGTTTCTGGCGGAATATTACGCCGATCTGGAGTATGACGACGAAGGTCGTCTGATCATCACGCAGGTGCATGACGCGGTCGACCCCGCTCTCGCCGCCGCGCGCTGCACGCGCGCGATCAGGGAAGGGCTGACGCAGACGGTGGGCGGCCGGGATGTGCGGGTGGGGGCCGAGACCATCTGCATTCATTCCGATACGCCCAATGCCGTCGATATCGCGACGGCCGTGCGCGCGGCCATCCGCGCCGAGGCTGGCTGATGCGCAAGCTGCTGATCGCCAATCGGGGGGAGATTGCGGTGCGTATCGGGCGCGCCGCGCGGGCGCTTGGCATCGCGACTGTCGCTGTCCATTCCGAGGCGGATGCGACAGCGCTGCATGTCACCTCGGCCGACGAAGCCGTCGCCATCGGCCCCGCCCGCCCGGCGCAGAGCTATCTGGTGGTGGAAGCCATCATCGCCGCCGCCCAGGCGACGGGCGCCGATGCCATCCATCCGGGTTATGGGTTCCTGGCCGAGAATGCGGGCTTTGCCCAAGCGGTGGAGGCGGCAGGGCTTATCTTCGTCGGCCCGACGCCAGCGCAGATTGCCATGATGGGCGACAAAGGCCGCGCGCGCGAAGCGGCGGAGGCCGCTGGCGTGCCGGTGCTGCCGGCGAGCGGGCGCATTGCGCCCGGCGCCTTCGACGGCTTGGCGGAGGCCGGGGCCCGCGTCGGCTTTCCCTTGCTGGTCAAGGCGGTCGCCGGCGGTGGCGGCATCGGCATGCGCCTGGTGGCGAAATCCGAGGACCTGCTGCCCGCGGTGGAAGCCCTGCAATCCATGGCCGCGCGGGCCTTCGGAGACGGCACCGCCTATCTGGAGCGCTATGTCGCGGCAGCACGGCATGTCGAGGTGCAGGTTTTCGGCCTCGGCGACGGTCGCGCTGTCCATCTGTTCGAGCGGGAATGCTCTGTCCAGCGTCGGTTCCAGAAAATTGTCGAGGAGAGCCCATCCCCTGGCATTACCCCGGAAACCCGCGCTGCCATGTGCCAGGCCGCGCAGGCCTTGGCGGCGGCGGTCGGCTACCGCTCCGCCGGAACCATCGAATTCGTCGTCGATGACGAAACCGGTGCCTTCTATTTCCTGGAAATGAATACCCGCATTCAGGTCGAGCATCCGGTGACGGAGATGATCACGGGCGTCGATCTTGTGCAGGCGCAGCTGCGGCTGGCACAGGGGGAGGATTGTTCCGCTGTGCTGGATGGGCTGACAGCGCAAGGCCATGCTATCGAATGCCGTCTTTGTGCCGAGAATCCCGAGCGCATGTTTCTGCCCTCGCCGGGCAAGATAACCCGGCTGGTATTGCCGGAGGCCGCTGGCCTGCGCATCGATACCGGTGTGCGGGAGGGCGATACCGTCACGCCCTTTTATGACTCCTTGCTCGCCAAGATCATTGTCCATGCGGCGGATCGCCCAAGCGCTATCGCGGGGATGCAGGCGGCTTTGGGCGCATTGACGATCGAAGGCATCATCACCAATCGTGAATTTCTTCTGCGTCTTCTGGCGCATCCAGCCTTCATGGCTGGCCAAACGCTGACAGGTTTTATCGACACCCATCGGGCAGCATTGTTTCCGCCCAAAACCGGAGAGACAAGCGCATGATCTATCCTGAACCGCGCTTCTTGCCAGGGGGGGATCGCTATATCCTGGTCGAGTTCGGCAATGAGATGAACCTGGAACTGAATTTCCTTGCCCAGGGGCTGGCCGCCGCGATCGCCGAGGCGCGGATAAAAGGGGTGATAGAGACAGCGCCCTGCTTCGCCTCCATGCTCGTGCATTACGAGCCGGAGCTGATCGGTTTCGATGACCTGACGACCGAACTCTCCCGCCTGGTCGCCGGTCTGGGGCCATCGGACGCTTTGGAGCTGGAGAGCCGGCTTTGGTATTTCCCAGCGGTCTATCTCGATCCTTGGACGCGGGCCTGCGTCGATGACTATATCGCCAAGATCGCGCCCAAGACGCCGGATTGGGATTTGATGGTGGAATTGAACGGGCTGCGCGACACCGACCATTTCGTGCGCCTGCATTCGGGCACCGAATATTGGGTCGCGTCCCTGGGTTTCTGGCCCGGCCTGCCCTTCATGATGGCGTTGGACCCACGGGCCAAGATGACGGCCCCAAAATACAATCCGCCGCGCACCTGGACGCCGGCTGGCGCCATCGGCCTTGGCGGCGCATCGACCTCGATCTATCCCGAGGCGCTGCCCGGCGGCTATCAGATCTTTGCGCGCACGCCCGTGCCGATCTGGGATCGGACGCAGCGATTTGCGGCCTTTGACGGGTCCATTTGTCTGTTCAAACCAGGCGATCGGGTGCGTTTCGTGCCTTGCTCGGTCGAGGAATTCGAGACGATCGAGCGTGAAGTGGCTGACGGGACCTATGAGTATAACATGGTCGGCTACGGCAAGTTCTCCGTCTCGCTCTATAATAAATGGACGGCATCGCTCAATGCAGGGAGGGTGTCATGAGCTTTGAGGTCATCAAACCCGGACTGGAAACCTCGGTTCAGGATTGGCCCGGGCGCTACGGTTATTGGAACCAGGGCTTTCCGCCTTCGGGACCTATGGATAGCTGGTCCTTCCGCCTCGCCAATCTGCTGGTGGGTAATCCGGTCGGTGCGGCCGCGTTGGAATGCCAGTATATGGGCCCGACATTGCGCTTTGACAGGGAAACCCTGTTTGCCGTGACGGGCGCCGATATGCAGCCGACGCTGGACGGTGTGCCGGTGCCGCTATGGGAAAGCGTTCTGGCGCAGCCGGGCCAGGTGCTGGCCATGGCCTTCGCCAAGCTTGGCACGCGCGCCTATATCGCGCTGGCCGGCGGAATTGAGGTGGCACCTTGGCTTGGATCGCGCGCAACCTTTCATAAGGCCGGTATCGGCGGCATGGAGGGCAAGGCGATAAAAGCCGGCCAGACCGTGCCGGTCGGCGCCGCGCCAGCGGCGGCCAAGCCGGGCCGCCAGGTAAAACCTGAGGCGAGACCTGTCATCGCGACCGATCGCCGGTGGGAGATCGAGGTGGTCGCCGGTCCCAATGATGATTGGATCGATGCGGCCGGGCATGAGCGGTTTCTCTCGACCGATTGGAAACTCTCCGGCAAGTCCGACCGCACGGGTTTCCGGCTTGATGGCCCGGAATGGAGTTTTACCGAGAAGGCGAAGAACAAGGCGCCGGAACACGGCTCCCTACCATCCAATATCATCGACCAGGGCTATCCTTTAGGTGCCATCAACCTTGCCGGCCAGACGCCGATTATCCTGGTCAATGACGGGCCTTCAATGGGCGGCTTCATCAACCCCTATACCGTGCCGCAGGCGGCTTTCTGGAAGCTCGGGCAATCCAAGCCCGGGGAATTCTATCGCTTCAAGGCCGTCAGCGTGACGGAAGCCCAGAGCATGGCGCGGGCTTTGAGCGCGATCTGCACCGACACCGCGATTACTGGTTGAGAGAGGGAGATAGGCATGGTGACGGAAGTTCGCACCCAGACAGCCGGCAATGTCTGGAAGGTTTTGGTGCAGCCAGGGGATAACGTGGCCGAGGGCGATACGCTCTTCATCATGGAGGTGATGAAGATGGAGGTGCCGCATACCGCGCCCGTCGCGGGAACGGTCAAGGCCGTGCACGTCGCCAATGACCAGGAAGGGTTTGACGCCGACGTGCTGGCCATCGAACTCGAATAGAGCTCTTCAGGGTTTGATAGAAGGCTGGCCGCCTTCACCTCGTCATCCGCGCACTGGTTGCGCGGAACTGCCCCTGGAGGCGCCTCGCCGGCCTCTTGCCTGCGGATGTGGGGAGATGCGCGGGTCGGGGCCCGCGCATGACAGATTTTTGCGCGCTTCCAATCCTGACAAATTCTAGATAGCGGCGAGAGTCTTGTCGAGCGCGTCCAGAAGTTGGTCGCAATTCGCTTCGCTGAAAATCAACTGCGGCCGGATTTTGAGAACATTCGCATCCGGCCCGGTGGCGGAGATGAGGACGCGACGATCCCGCAGGCCGTTCACGATCGCTAGCCCAACATCGATATCGGTTGTCTTGGCGACGCGATCCTTGACCAGCTCGACCCCGTAATAAAGACCGGTGCCGCGCACGTCACCGATCTGCTCATATCGCTGGCCGAGCTGCTGCAGACCCGCGAGCAGGGTGCCGCCGACCTTGCTGGCATTCGTCAGAAGGCCAGGGCTGAGGATTGTGTCGAGCGTGGCGCGGGCCGCCGCTATCGCCACCGTATTGCCACCGAATGTATTGAAATATCGCATGTCACGGCCGAAATCCTCAATGACTTCGGGGCGGAAAATGGCGCCGGCGACGGGATAGCCGTTGCCCATCGGCTTGCCCATGGTGACGATATCGGGATCGACGCCATGCCGGCTATAACCCCAGAGGTGATCGCAGGTACGCCCGAAGCCTGACTGCACTTCGTCCGCAATGAACAAGCCGCCGGCCTTGCGCACGATTTCGGCGACGGGGGCCAGAATATCCGTGGGATTGACAAAGAGACCATCGGACGAAAACACGGAATCCACGATGAAGGCCGCAATTCCGTCACCGCGACGTTCAAGATCCTTGATCTGCTGAGCGACTTCGGCCGCCATGCGCGGACCGATCTCCGCCAGCGGAATCCGGTAGCTGTCGGGCGCCGATACCGTTCTCAGAGAGGGATCGAGCGTCGAATGCTTTCCGAGCGATGGGGATATGGCCGCCACCGCGCCGGAATTGCCGTGATAGGCTTCCGAGGTGACGATGACACCGCGCTTGCCCGTGCGGTGGCGCGCCACGCGCAGCGCCAGGTCATTGGCCTCGGAGCCCGTGCAGGTGAACATGACGCAGCCGGTTCTGCCGATCTCACCGTCGAAGGTGGCGAGCAGACGTTCCGCATAATCCAGCAGGCCATCCTGCATATAGCGGCTATGGGTGCAGAGAATATCAAGCTGCTCTTTGATTGCGTCCACCACGCGCGGGGAGGAATGGCCGAGCGAGACGACATTGTTATAGGCATCCAGATATTGATGGCCCTTGTCGTCATAGAGAAACACGCCTTCGCCGCGCGCGATCTTGACCGGTGTCCGGTAGAAGAGGCGATAGGCAGGGCCAAGCAGGCGTTTGCGGCGTTCGATGTGCCGGATGTCCTCGGCGTCGAGGCCGGATGCGCTGCTCGGGTCAAAACTATTGGGCATATCCCCACGAAACGCTTTGGTGAGCTTCGGGGTGCTGGTGGAGGTCATCGTGATCCTAAATTTTTTCGATCTGATAGGGACGGAGTCTGACGGCAAAGCTTCCTGAAGCAGGTTGACGGATCATGAACAGGCGCGCGTCGCACCTTCCGGCTTAGCGCTTCCGCGCCTTGGTCGTGCAAGGCCCATAGGGCATTGCCAATAATGGTATATCATGTATCATTGGCCATCTGCAGCGTCAAGGAATTGCCAAGTGAAGGTCACGATTAACTGCGACATGGGCGAAGCCTTCGGAATCTACCGCTTCGGAAGCGACGAAGCGCTGATGCCCTATGTTACCCACGCGAATATCGCCTGCGGCTTCCATGCTTCGGATCCGCGCGTGATGTGGCAGACACTGCGGACGGCGAAAGCGCATGGCCTGAATATCGGTTCGCATCCCGGACTGCCGGACCGGGAAGGGTTCGGGCGGCGCGAGATGAAGGTGTCGCGCGAGGAGGTCGCTGCCATGGTGATCTATCAAACCGGGGCGTTGCAGGGCTTCGCCGCGACGGAAGGCATCAAACTGTCCCATATCAAACCGCACGGATCGCTGATGGGCATGGCGCAGCGTCTGGACCATGTCGCGGAGGGGCTTGCGGATGCCGCGCTCGCACTCGGCCTGCCGATGATCGCCAATGCGGATTGCTGCATGTCGGACGTCTTCGCGCGGCGTGGCGTTCCCTTCACCTGCGAATTCTATGTCGACCTCGATTATGATGATGACGGTCGCCAGATCATTACCAAAGAGCATGAACCCGTCTCCGCCGATGTCGTCGGTGGTCTCGTTATCCGCGCCGTGACCGAGGGCCTGACCCGTTCGATCAATGGGCGGGATGTCGCGGTGACGGCGCAAAGCATTTGCGTCCATAGCGATACGCCGGGCGCGGCCGATGTGGCGCGCGCGGTTCATACTGCGCTGCGCGACAGGCTTTAGGCGTACCGCCTTGCCTCAGATCCTGATGGATGAGCAAGCGCGGCAAGTCCTCCGTCGCTCGCTTGACCGCAGCGTGCGCGCGGCGGCCGCGACCTGCGCGCCTCTGCACGGGACGCTTCTGTATGACAGAGGCGGCCAGGCCCGCGTTGCGCAAGACGGGTTCGAGGCCGTGCGGGAAAGTGCCGAGGATACGGGCGCCCTTTCCATCGGCGGTCGTATCCTGAAGGAAACGCTGGCGGAGGCGCAGCGGGATCTGGGCGACGGCACGGCCCGTCTTGCGCTTTTTATCGGTGCCGCGATGGAGGCCGGGCTGCGGCAGATTGCGGCCGGGGCCAGCCCCACGGCCTTTGCCGATGCCTTGCTCGCACAGCGCCCTGGCTTTGACACGGCCTTACTAAGGCAGTCGAGCCCGGCGCCGGCACCGCATGCTTTTGCCCTTGCACAGGGATTGGATGAAGCGCTGGCGGCGATCTTCGCCGAAGCGATCGCCCATGCCGGCCCGGACGGCGCGATCGACATGCGGGCCGGGCATCGCGATGAAAGCGGCCTGGAGGTCGGGCAAGGCTTTTTGGTGAATCTGGAGCCCGTGTCGCAAGCCTTGCCGCCCGCCACGGGCGCCAGGCTGGAACTGGCCCAGCCCTATATTCTGGTCGCGAATGACAGGCTCTCCGCACTCGGGCGTCTGGCGCCGCTGCTGGACCAATTCGCGACGCGCGGTAAATCGCTCGCGATCATCACGCGGGGTGCAGAGGGGCCGGCGCTTGATACGCTAGTCGTCAATGGCAGGCTGCCGGGCGCGACGCTGACGGCGCTGCAACCGCCTGCGGCGGGCTTGGGCGCGGTGGCAGTGCTGGAGGATTTGGCGGTCGCCACCGGGGCAATGCTGATCGACCCCGCCCTTGGCGTCAGTCTCGACCACGTCCGGCCGGCGATGCTGGGGCGAGCGGAGCGGCTGGTGCTGTCGCGCGGCGTCGCCTGCTTCGAGGGACCGGCCGGCGATGCATCGCGCATTGCGCAGCGGCAGCGCGACATTCATGCGGCTTTCGAGCGGCAACGCTATCTGTCGCTCGACAGAGAGCAATTGGCGCGGCGAGAGGCCCGGCTGTCCGGGCGTTGGGCGCGCATCACCCAGGCGCCGGTGCCGGGGGAAGGGCGCGAGGAGACCGAGGCGCGTGTTGCCGCTCTGCGCAAGCTATTGGCACAGATGCGCGCGGCGGAGACCGGCGGCGTATTGCGGGCGCCGCGCGACGGGATCCTGACCTTGGCCGGTTCCCTCGCGGCAGTGGATGCCGGCGGCACCAACGAAGATCGCGCGGCCCGCACGACATTCTCTGCCGGTCTGCTGGCCTTGGCAGCGGGATGCGGCACGGCACCGTGGGAAGCGATGCCGGTTCTGTCAGGGATTGTACGGAAAGGCGTCTCCGCGACAGCCACAATGCTCAGAATAGCGGCAATCATCTCGGATTGACGGAATTTAAGGCGGTGGTTGCACGAATTGATGGTTGCCGCACTCTGGGCCCCATGCAATGGTATAGCATATATCATAGACCAAATGACGAGGTTAGTCTTGGCTAAGGCGGCAACCCAATCGGCGACA
This sequence comes from Acidisoma cellulosilyticum, assembly GCF_020621385.1. GTDB lineage: Bacteria > Pseudomonadota > Alphaproteobacteria > Acetobacterales > Acetobacteraceae > Acidisoma > Acidisoma cellulosilyticum. The sequence goes on from NZ_JAESVA010000004.1 coordinate 311,261, forward strand.
ATGCTGGAGGCACGAGACATCGTGCATCGCTATGGGCCTGTGGTTGCGCTCGACCACGTCTCCATTACGGCCGCGCGGGGCGAATTCCTCACTATTCTGGGCGAAAGCGGCTCAGGCAAAACCACGATGCTGCGCGTCATCTCCGGGCTCGAACGTCCGCATTCCGTGGGCGCCTTGCTTATCGGCGGCGAAGACGTCGCCAATCTTCCGGCGGCGCAGCGCAACTGCACGACCGTTTTCCAAAGCTACGCGTTGTTTCCCCATATGTCGGTGGAGGAGAATGTCGCGTATGGCTTGAAGATCCGCGGCGTGCCGATGGATGAGCGCCGTCGGCGCGTGGACGAGGCGCTGAACCTGGTTCGCCTTCACCAGAAATCTGCCCGCCGCATTGGGCAGCTTTCGGGCGGCGAACGGCAGCGCGTGGCTTTGGCGCGCGCCATCGTCACGCGGCCGGCGCTGCTTCTGCTGGACGAACCGCTCGGCGCGTTGGACGAACGGCTGCGCTATGACATGCAGACGGAATTGGTCGAGCTTCACAAGACGCTCGGCATGACATTCATCTATATCACCCATAGCCAGGAAGAAGCGCTCACCATGAGCGACCGCATTTTGTTGATGCGTCATGGTCGGGTGGAGCAGGCGGGTCGGCCGGAGGAGTTGTTCGATCGGCCCGTCAGCCGCTTTGCGGCGTCCTTCATGGGTTTCGAAAATCTTCTGCCTTGCCGGGTGGAGCACAAACTGGCGGGTGGCCGCGTGGTCGTGCGCGTGGCCGGTCGGGTTTTTCACGCGACGACCGTCGTGCAGGATGCGCTGTCCGAGGGCAGTGACGCCGTTCTCGCCGTCCGTGCCGAGCGCTTCGCGCCGGCCGATGTTGCGAGCGACGCCCTCAACCTTTTGCCTTGCCGCCCGACCGAACGATTCTATCGCGGCAAATATGTTGATCAGCGCGCGGAGTCCGATGCCGGCCCGCTGCGTTTCCGCGTCTGGGACAAGGCAAACAGCTTCGCCGATTTTGCAGCCGTTCGCTGCAGCGAAGCGGATTGCGTGGTCGTTCCTCAGTAACCCGCTTTTTCAAACAGGAAGACTGGTATGAAGGATAGGTTTTCGACGCACACGCAGCTCGAATTGAGCCGTCGTGATATGTTCAAGGGCGCGCTCGGCCTGGCAGCGGTGGCGGCCACGGGCGGCTTGGCCCAGCAGGCGGATGCGGCCGAGAGCACGACCGTGCGCGCCTATGGCGTAACCACGGCGCAGCTGACCGACTGGTCGGTGATGCAGAAGTCGCTCGGCATCACGATGAATTACACCGGTTCCAACAATGACGTCGGCGTCTATATGCAGGCGGTGATGCAGTCCGGCCTGGGCAATAGCGAAGACATCTTCATTTTCGAGGGTGGCACGCAGAATATCCTTGGGCCGCATGGCGCCTATCTGCCGATCGACGTCAATCAGAAGGAGCTGACGCTGTGGAGCCGGACACCGGACGCGTGGAAGCATTCCGGTGTCGTGGTGGGTTCGGACGGAAAGCAGTGGGGCACGCCGGTTATCGGCAATGCCGATAGTTTCGGCTATATCGCCAGCAAGATCGGCGTCAATCCGAACGGCCTGGACGACGTCTCCTGGGGCATGCTGCTTGACAGCGACAAAACCCGTGGCCGCGCCGCTTTCGATCAGACCTGGAACTATTCCTTGCCCTCCGCCGCGCTTTATCTGAAGGCGACCGGCAAGGCGAAGATCGACAATCCCGGCGATCCGACCGGCGAAGAAGCCCGCGCCGTCGTGGATTTTCTTGTCGCCCGCAAGAAGGCCGGCCAGTTTCGCACGCTCGAAAACTCCTTCGAGCAGCAGATCCAGCTACTGACCAACGGCGAAGTCGATATCATCAATTGCTGGGAGCCGGCGGCCCGCGAAGCGAATAAGAAGCTTGGGCCGAACGCGGTCTGCTACGCCTATACGGTCGAGGGCTATTACAAATGGGGTCACGGCGCCTATATCGCCTCGCAGGCGGCCAGCCGTGGCAATCTCGACAATATCTATAAGGTTCTGAACTACTTCATGGACGGCGAGTATCGTGCCTATCAGGCGCGGGATCGCGGTTACGCAGGCCCCAATATGGATCTGGGTGTGGCCTATGCCCAGGCCCATAACTGGTCGGCGGATCAGATCGCGGAATTGAAGGCGACGCAGGTCAAGGTCGACCGCAAGTTCCAGAAGCCTTTCGTCAGCACCACCACGCCCTCGCATGCCGACGCGATCGAGGATGAGTGGCAGCGATTCCTCAACGCTTGATCAGGACTCTGTCGGCGTGATGCGCAACCTCACCCAGAGGCTCAACCTTGGCGACGGGCGTTGGGCTTTGCCTTGCTTCATCGGGGTGTGGTCGCTTCTCGTGATCGCTCCGCTTGTCGTGTTGATTGTGTTCAGCTTCTTTCAGACACAGTATTTCATGACGGTATACAAGCCGAGCTTGTATACCTGGAACGATCTCTTCTCCTCGGGCCGTTTCGAGGTGACGCTGCGGACGCTGCGCATTGCGCTGACCGTGACCCTGATCGATCTGGCTATCGGCTTTCCCTTCGCACTCTGGCTCGCGAAGGGAAAGACCAGCCGGACGGTTCAGGCCATCGCGCTCGCACTTCTGACCATTCCCTTCTTTATCGATCTGTCGTCGCGCATCATCGTCTGGCGGCCGATCCTTGATGAGCATGGGCTGATCAACAATTTTCTGCTCGCGACCCATATTGCGTCCGCACCGCAGCATTGGTTGCTTTACACGGAATGGCCGGTCCATTTCGTCATGGTCATCAGCAATTTCCCGATGATGGTTCTGCCCATCTATATGGCGATCAATGTCATTGACGATACGCTGATCGCAGCTTGTCAGGATCTCGGCGGTTCGCCGTTCCGCGTGCTGAGAGATATCATCCTGCCGCTATCGCTGCCCGGGATTTTGGGCGGCATCGTCTTCACGCTCGGCTCCGCGCTCGCGGCCTGGGTGGAACCCAGCATGCTGGGCGGCGGCTTCGTCGATGTTTTGAGCAATTCGATCTCCAGCGCCTATTCCGCCTTGCGCGTGCCCATGGTGGCGGCGCTCTCCACCTTCGTCGTCGTGCTTCTCGCCCTGCTGCTCCTGATCCTCACCCTGGCCATGCGCCGCTTCGTGAGGTTCGGCGAGGTTTTCCGGTCCATGAAGTCATGAGCAATCTTGTTGCCCCGTCACGCGATTTATGGAGCTATGCGCGGATCTGGCCGGGCCTTGCGAAATGGTCAGGCTGGGGCTTGCTGATCCTGATCTACGCGCCACTCGCCTGGCTCGCTCTGTTGTCCTTCAGCACGCGGCCGCTGTCGGGCATTCCTTATCCGCTGTCGCTGACCAATTATGCCGCCTTGGTGCATACGCCGGGATGGACTGGGCCGTTTCTGATCAGCCTTGGTATCGCCTTGCTTGTCGGGCTGATCACAGCCGTTATCGCCTGTTTCGTCGGTCGCGCCATTCCGCGATCGCCGCGCGCCGGGACCATCGTGCTCATCGCGCTATTGCCGCTGTTCATTCCGGGTGTCTCACTCGGGGCGGCGCTGTTCATTTTCCTCCGCGTTCTGCTCGGTCTCAATCTCGGCTATTGGTCGATCATGCTCGGCCATGTGATCTGGTCCTTCCCCTTCGCTTTGATCATCGTCCTGGTTCTCACGACAAGGTTCGACCATCGTCTGCTGGAGGCCGCGTCCGACCTTGGTGCCGGACCCTGGCGGCGGTTCTGGGATATCGAATTCCCGCTGCTGCGGCCGGCCATTATCGGTGCCGGCCTGTTCGGCTTCCTGCTGTCCTTCAATGAAGTGCAGCGCTCGATCTTTCTGCGCGGCACGGCCACGACGATGCCGATCTGGAACTGGACCATGGCCTCGTCCCAGCAATCGCAGATACCGATCATCTTCTCGCTCGCGACCGTGATTCTGGCCGTCGTGCTGCCGCTGCTTTGCCTTGTCTTCTGGTTCATCTTTGTTCGCATCGAGAAGGGGCGCTGACAGCGCCTGATCCGCCATGATCTACGAAACGCCTAGATTCTATCCGGCCGGCGACCGCTATATCGAAGTCGAACTCGGCAATGAGATGAGTTTCGACCTCAATATCGCGGTGCATGCGCTGGCCGCCGCCATTCGGGCGGCCGATCTGCCGGGGGTCATCGAGCTTATCCCTGAGATGGCCTCGATGCAGATTTCCTATGACGCGGACCGCATGTCCTTCGCGGATGTCTGCCGCGAGGTGGAGCAGCTTTACGCCTTGTCGTCGGGTGCGGGCGATATCGAGCTCGACAGCCGGCTGATCAATATTCCCATCCTCTATTTCGATCCTTGGACCGAAGCCTGTATCGCGGACTATCGTAGCCGCGTGACGGACAAGACCGAAGACCCGGAACTGCTCTGTGCCTTGAACAATCTTGCCGGGCGCAGTCACTTGAAGCGGTTGCACGCGGCGCCGGAATATTGGGTTGCGGCTTTGGGCTTCTGGCCCGGCCTGTGTTCGCTGATGCCGCTCGACCCGCGTTCGCGCATCGTGGCGCCGAAATACAATCCGCCGCGATCCTGGACACCCAAGGGTGCCATTGGCATCGGCGGCGCCATCACCTGCATCTATCCCGATCGGACGCCGGGCGGCTATCAGATTTTTGCTCGCACGCCGGTGCCGATCTGGGATCGGGAACAGAAATTGCCGGCCTTCAGGGACAATCTGGCTCTGTTCCGGCCCGGTGACCGAGTCCGCTTCATTCCCATCGAGCGCGATGAATACGATTACATAGAGGCCAAGGTTAGCGAAGGTCGTTACGTGCATTCCGTGGTTGATTACCAAAAATTCTCGATGGCCAATTACCGGACTTGGCTGCGCAAGCTGGAGCATGCCGCATGAGCAGCCGTCCTTTCTTCGAGGTTGTCGAACCGGGGCTTGAGACCTGCGTGCAGGAATTGCCGGGTCGTATCGGACATTGGGAGCAGGGGTTTCCGCCCTCCGGTCCGGCGGATGCCTGGTCCTTCCGGCTTGCCAATCTGCTGGTCGGCAATGACCGGGATGCGGCGGCTTTGGAATGTCAGTTCCTGGGGCCGAGTTTGCGCTTTCTGGCAGATGGCGTCATCGCCATGACGGGGGCCGAGATGATGCCACGCCTTGACGGCGCGGCAGTTGCCTTGTGGCAAAGCCTGCCCGTCCGCGCCGGCCAGGTGCTGGCGACCGGCGGCGGTCGCACCGGCGCGCGCATGTATATCGCCTTCGCGGGCGGCATCGATACGCCGAAAGTGCTGGGTTCCCGCGCCACATTCCATATGGCGGGGGTTGGCGGGGTCGAGGGTTTCGCGATCAAGGCCGGGCAGGTTCTGCCCGTGGGTGAGACCGCCGGCCCTGTGATGGCGCAGCAGATTCTGCCCGCGATGCGACCGCCGATCGAAACCGGAAAGATAGTGTCCGTCGAGGTCGTCGCTGGCCCCAATGATGACTGGCTGGGCGATGCGGGTGCGGCGGGCTTCCTGGCAGCGAATTGGACGGTGCTGGCGCAAAGCAATCGGACCGGTATGCGCCTTAAAGGACCAAGCATTGCCTTCGCACCGCGTGCCTATGACAAATTGCCGGAACATGGTCAGGATCCGGCCAATATCCTGGATCACGGCTATCCCGTCGGCGGCATCAATATCGCCGGCCAGACGCCCATTATCCTGTTGCAGGATGCGCCGAGCACGGGCGGTTTCATAAATCCCTTCACCGTGCCGAGTGCGGCACTTTGGAAGCTTGGGCAGATCCGGCCAGGTCAGCAGATCCGCTTCACGCCGGTCACGCTTGATGACGCACATGAGATGCGTCGCCGGCAGGATCTTATCTGCACGGCCAGCCAGGCTTTGGGACCGCTGTGACTGAGCATCGCAGGGGTCGCTTCAAGGCGACGCCTGCGGCCGGCATTATCAGCCTCGGCCATTGGCAGCGTGGAAATAATCCTCTGCCTCCGCGGGGCTGATGCGGCTGAGTTGATGAAGCGCGCGCCAGGCGCCAGGGCTATTCCGCAAGATGTAATCCCGGTTCTCAGGATGCATTTCGGCGCGCCAACCGGTGATGGAAACGGCAAGGGCCAGACGCATTGGAATGAGATCGTGCAATAGCGCGACTTCGGTTTCGGTCAGCGGCGTCAAGGAATGATAGCCGGCGACGATTTCGGAGGCAGTCTGCAAGGGGTGCTCGCCATCGAGCACCTGATAGCTGGCGGCGACCGCCAGGTCATAGATGCGCGGGGCGACGGCGATATCGCCGAAATCGATGATGCCGGTAATCTGCCGATGGTCCTGCGGCGATACCAGCAGATTATGGGGATTGAAGTCATTATGGATGGGTTGCGTGGCAAGCCCGGTCTGGCGCGGCAAGACGCGGTTCTCGAAGGCCGCCAGACGAGCTTCGACCATGCTGCGCTGTTCGGCATCCGGGATAGCGCTGATCAGCGGCCTGATCGATGCGGCCCGGCTCATGTCCCAGATGATGTCCAAGGTCGGGAAGGGGCCAGGGAAGCTTGCGAGTGCGGCATCAAGTACAGCAAGCGTTTCGCCTATTTTGCGCCTTTGCGCGGCATCGCGCGCGCCAAGATGCAAAGGCTCGCCGGCCAGGAAGGTGAGCATGCGGGCGGTGCGTTCCACCCCGGCCCAGGTTGCGCGGACATGGGGATTGCCGGTACGGTCATCGAGGACGCGTGGAACCGGAAGAGAGGAATCGACCGCTGAAATATGGCGGAGGCAAGCGGTCTGGAAGGCTGTGCTATCAAGCGCCTCACCAGGATGCGTTATTTTGAGCAGATATTCCGCGCCGTCATAAGCCTGGATCAGGAAATTCTGATCCCGCTCGCTGCCCAGGGGATGCGCCTTGGCTTGGATATCGAAATGTCGGCTAACGAAATTTTCGGCCTCACCGATCGAAATGGGCAGGACTTGGTCTGTAAATCGGCTATCCATAGGGTCAGCGGGCTCGTTTTTCAATTCGATGATACATGATATACCATCATAAAAAGCTCGGCGATAGGTGCTAGAAACGACTGCCTGCATGCTAAGACGCGAAATTGTTCAAGAGGATAGAGGCCGCTGCCTTGCTGAAGCTCAGCCATGAAACCCTGACCGACCGTGCCTATGCCGCCCTGAAGAAAGCCCTTACGGCCGGTGATTTCGCGCCCGGCCATGTGCTTGTCATTCGGACGGTGGCGGAAGCCTATGGCATTTCGCCGACGCCGGTGCGCGAAGCGCTGCAGCGTCTGGTAGCGGAACGCATGCTGGTGCTGCAGTCCAACCGCTCGATCATCGTGCCTTATCTGTCGGACAGTCGCTTCGCGGAGTTGACGCGCATCCGCTGCGCCTTGGAAGGCATGGCGGCGGAACGCGCGGCGACGCGGATGACGCCCGCCCAATTGGATGAGCTAAGGCAGATCGTCGCGAAAATTGAGGATGCGATCGCGCGGCAGGACATTCACGCTTACGTCCATCTCAACCGGGCTTTTCATTTCGGTATCTATGAATGTGCCGAATCGCCGATTCTTCTGTCTATGATCGAGGATCTGTGGTGTCAGGTCGGGCCGTTCTTCACGCATCTGTTCGACGATATCGTCTATGTGCCCAAGGCCAATAATCTTCACTTCATCATTCTGGAACTTCTCGCCAAAAAGGACGCGGAAGGTGTGCGAGACAGCGTCCGTATCGATATCGACACCGCGGCGCTGACTTTGACGCCGCAGCTAGAAAGCGAGTCCGCGGTCGAGGCCTTGATCGGGGCCTGACCGCGGTCGCGATCATCCGTTCGTCACGGGCCGGTCTTAGCTTGAGCTCAGCCGGGCAATGTCCAGAGCATCCCAAGTCGCATCCGGCAGCGATTGGCCGAACATCGCCACATTGCGCCGCAGGCTGGCGGGGCTGCCGGTGCCGATCAGCACGCTTGTCACCATGGGTTCGCGCAACGGGAAATGCATCGCGGCGGTTGCCAGGCTTGACCCGCTGGCGGTCGCCGCGTTTTCCAACGCACGCACCTGGTCCATAATCTGGGGCGAGGCTTCGGTATAGTTGAAGGTGGCACCTGGCCGCGCGCCGGTCGCCAGGATGCCCGAGTTAAACACGCCGCCGATCACAAGACGCGTTCCATTCCGGCGGCAAAGCTCCATCAACGCGGGCTCAGCAGAACGGTCGAGCAGCGTGTAGCGCCCGGCCAATAGAATGACGTCGAGCGGCATATGCGCGAGCAGATTGAGGCAAGCGGGCACTTCGTTCACGCCCAGCCCGATAGCTTTCACGGCGCCGGAGGATTTCAGCGACTCCAGCGCTTTCCGGCCGCTGTCGATAAAGACGCCGAAATGGTGGTGATAGGAGTCCGCTCCAAGTGTCGCGGTTTCAAGGTCGTGGATATAGAGGATGTCGATCGCGTTCATCCCCAGTCGCGTCAGGCTGTCCTCATAGGACCGCATGATGCCGTCATAGCTGTAATCATGGACCTGCGCGAAGGGCAAAGGCCGGACGAAACCGTGATCGGGAATCTCATGCTCCGGCACAGGTTTCAGCAGGCGGCCGACTTTCGTTGACAGAACATAGGAGCCCGTCGGTTTGCCGCGCAGGAAATCGCCGGTGCGACGCTCAGAAAGCCCATGGCCGTAATGCGGCGCCGTGTCGAAATACCGGATGCCGGCTTCCCAGGCGAGATCCAGCGTCGCCATCGCGTCTTCGCGCGACACTTCGCGGTAGAGATTGCCGATCCCGGCCGCGCCGAAGGAAAATTCCGTGAGCGTCAGGCCCGTCTGGCCGAGTTCGCGTCGGTTCATGATTGCATTTCCTCTCGGTTGAGACCACGGTCGGTCGCTTTGATCAGGCCGCGCAATTCGCCGAGACCCTTGACGCGCCCGATATAGGAATATCCAGGATTGGTTGCCTTGACGGCGTCGTCGCCCAGCAGATGGCCGTGATCCGGCCGGAAGGGAATGGCGGGGCGGGGATCTTCGCAGGCCAAACGACGCCGCTCCTCCCGCAGGAGCGCCTCAACGACCGCTGCCATATCAACGCCGCCATCCAGATGATCGTCCTCGAAGAACGAGCCGTCAGGCTCCGTCGTCACGTTCCGCAGATGCGCGAAATTGATCCGGCCCGCGAATTCCGTCGCCATGGCAACCAGATCATTATCCGCGCGTGCGCCATAGGAGCCCGTGCAGAGCGTGAGGCCGTTATGAGCGCTGTCATAAGCGGCAAGGATGGCGCGGACGTCCTGCGGCTTGGATACGACACGCGGCAATCCGAAGAGCGGGAAGGGTGGGTCATCGGGATGGATGCCGAGCCATATGCCGTATTCCTCGGCGACCGGCGCGACCTCCTTCAGAAAAGCGATCAGGTTGCCTTGCATCGTCGCGTCGTCAATTCCCTTGTAGGAATCGAGCAGACCGGTGATGGAAGCGCGCGTCTGCACCAAAGCGCCGCCGGGCAGGCCAGCGATGATATTCTGCTCCAGGCGATGCTTGTCCTCCGCGCTCATGGCGCTGGCGATCGCTTCGGCACGGAGAACCAAGGCTGGGTCGTAGTCGTTCGCAGCACCAGGGCGTTGCAGGATGAAAATGTCATAAGCCACGAAGGCAGTCATTTCAAAGCGCAGGGCCAAGCCTGTGCCACGTTGCGTGGGCCAACGTAAGTCCGTTCTTGTCCAATCCACCACAGGCATGAAGTTGTAGCAGACGGTGGGCACGCCGGCGCGCCCGAGATTGGCTAGCGTGTCTTTCCATCGTGCGATGGCGCGCGGCGCATCGCGGTCGCCGCGCTTCACGCTCTGCTCCATCGGGATCGATTCGCAGACCGACCAGGTCAGGCCGGCGGCCTCGATCATCGCCTTGCGGCGGAGGATCGCATCGGCCGGCCAGGCGGTACCATCGGGAATATCGTGCAAGGCCGTCACCACGCCCGCGGCGCCCGCCTGCCGCACGTGTTCCAGCGAAATCGGGTCGGCTTCGCCGAACCAGCGCCAAGTTTCTTGCATCTTCGCTCCTCAGTCGAATTGGTCGAGCGCCGCCAAAGCGCCGGCGGTACTGATCCTGCGATAGGCTTCCGTCAGCGCGGCCGCGAAACCCGGCTTGGCCCGCCATTCAGGTCCGAAGACAAGGTCGAAGCCCAGGAAGGCGTCGATGATTGCTTCGGGCGACAGCGTCGCCTGATCAGGCGAATGCCAGGCGTTGAAGGCCGGGTCGTGAATGACGGTGGGCAATCCACCCTCGCTCCGCGCAGCGCAGGAGCGGATCCACAGCGCCAAGGCCATCAGCACGGCGCCATGCGCCTGTCCGTCGCGCATGCGTTCAGCCAGTGGCGCCAGAAGACGCTGCGGCACTTTCTGCGAGGCGTCGGAGGCGATTTGCACAGTGCGATGTCTGAGCGCGGGATTGGCAAACCGGTCCTGGAGGCCGCGCGTGTAGCCGGGGCCATCGGTTTCGGGCGAAAGCGTGGGCGCGACCTCCCGCCAGTAGCGGTCGATGAAACGACGCGCGCGGGGGTCGCCATAGACATCGGCCACCGTCTCCAGTCCCGCGATCTGCCCGATGGCGGCAATGGCCGTATGCGCGCCGTTGAGCATGCGCAGCTTCATATGCTCATAGGGTTCGACGTTGGCCACGAATTCGACCCCGGAGAATTCAAGCTTCGGCCGGCCATGCGGAAACCGGTCTTCGATGACCCAACGGAAATAGGGTTCGGCGACGACCGGCCAGGCGTCGGTCGCGCCAAGCCTGGCGGCGACTGTTGCCCTGTCGGCATCGCTGGTTGCCGGCACGATGCGATCCACCATGGCGCAGGGACAAGCAATGTCCTGCGCGATATGCGCGACCAGGCTCGGGTCCGCGCGTTCCGCAAATTCCAGCAGCAGCGCCCGCAGCACGCGTCCATTCGCTGGCAGGTTGTCGCAGGACAGCAAGGTCAACGGCATCGCGCCGTCGGCGCGTCGCCTGCGGATGGCAGCCAGCAGGAAGCCGTAGATGGTGCGTGGGGCTTCCGGTTGAGCGAGATCCCAGCGGATGTCCGGATGGTCGTGCAACAGCCGGCGCTCCGCGAGATTGGCGAGATAGCCCTTCTCGGTCACGGTGAGGGTGACGATGCGGATGCGCGGATCGCTCAACCATCGGATCAGCCGCTCAGGGTCTTCCGGCGCGACGAGCGTTTCCAGGATGGAGCCGACGATCCGCAAGGATTCGCTTTCTCCATTGCGCTCGCAATAGGTATAGAGATTGTCTTGCGGCCCGATGGCGTCGCGCGTATCGGCGCTGCGCAGGGAGGCCGCGATGATGCCCCAATCGGTCTCGCCACGGCCAAGGACATCATCGATGAACAAGGCCTGATGGGCGCGATGAAAAGCCCCGACACCGAGATGCACAATGCCGGGCGCGACCTGCGCGCGGTCATAGGCCGGCACGGCGATGCCGGGTGGCAGGCGCGGCAAAACGGATTCGGAAAGGCGAGGGATCGACAAGCTGTCCTCCTTTTATCCCGCCGTTGGGTGTATTTTTGCCAGTTCAACCAAACTGAAGGCCGCCGTTCATGTCGATGACGACGCCGGTCATGAAGCCGGAGAGCGGTGAGGCAAGAAAGCGCACCGTATGTGCCACTTCCTCCGGCTCGCAGAGCCGGCCCACGGGAATGGCGGCAAGCTGCCGGTTGCGGTCCTCTTCCGAGAGCTGTTCCATGATCATGGGCGAAACGACATAGGCGGGGGCGATCGCATTCGCGGTCACGCCCTTGGGCGCCAGTTCACGGGCCGTCGAATAGGTCAGGCCAACCAGGGCGGCCTTGGACACTGCATAGGCCGTGCCGGCCGTCAGGCCGCCCGATTTCCAGGCATAGGACGCGATATTGATGACACGCCCCCATCGCTTGGCGATCATGCCCGGCATCGCGGCCTGCGTGAGCAGAAGGGCCGCATCGAGGTTGATTGCCATCAGCCTGTGCCATTCTTCCAGCGTCGTCGTCGCAAGCTTATTGGGCGACAGGATGCCTGCGTTATTGACCAGGATATCGATCGCACCGCGCTTTGCTTCGGCCGTGTGGGCCAAGACCCGCACAGCCTCCGCGTCGCTCAGATCCGCGACCATCGCTTCGCAGGATGCGCCCAAGGTTTGGGCCAGCCGAGCAGCGCTGTCCGCGTCCCGATCGACGGCCAGGACATGGGCGCCGGCTTGCACCAATGCGGCGGCAATTGCGCTGCCGATGCCGCCGGCGGCACCGGTGACCAACGCGGTCTTTCCTGTCAGTTCCATGGGTTTTTTCCCCCGTTCATTTTATTCATTCAAACAGACTTTGCCGCTGTGCCTCGGGAAGGCGCGCGAAGATCACGAAGATCATGTCCAGATGCGTCAGCAGCGCCGTTTCGGCGCCGGCAAGGTCGTGCTGGTCCAAGGCATCGATAATCGCCGTATGTTCGCGGATCACGTCGGGCAGCCGCTCCTTGGTTTGCCAGGAGCGCTGAAACCGGGAGAGCTGGACCTTGGCGGCCAGTATCGCCTGCCACACACCCTCGCGTCCCGCGAAGCTTGCCAGATGATGATGGAATTCCTCATCGGCATGATAGAAGCCGTCGCCGTCCCCCTTCGCGATGACCTGCTTTTGCTGCGCGATCGACTGGCGCATGCGCAGGCTCATATCCGGCGTCCAGCGCGGCGCGACCTCGCGCAGCAGCGCCACTTCCAACGACCGTCGGATGAAGTGATTGTCCTGAAGCCCGGCCAGACGGATCGGCGCGACGAAGCTGCCGATTTGTGGATAGACATAAACCAGCCCTTCCTCGGTCAGGCGCTGCAAGGCCGCGCGAACCGGGGTGCGGGACACGTCGAAGCGCCGGCAGATCGAGTTCTCGCTGATCGGACTGCCAGGCGCGAGCCGCACAGCGATGATAGCTTGGCGGAGGGCCGCATGGACCTGATCGGTGGCGGAGCGCTGGCGGTCCAACACCAGGTCCAGCCCCTCCAGCCCAGCCTTGCCCAGCAGCGTCCCTTTTTCCTCCGCAGCAGGCGTCTTGATCGCGCGAAGTGACATGCGATGCGCCTTCAACCGAAATTCCATTTGCAACTTGGATACAAGTGTTATAGTGTCCAACCCGTCCTTGCAAGAGGCGGAAACGGGCTCAAGACCTGAAAGAAGCGGCTCCGCCGCAACCAACAAAAAGAGTGCAGGAGAGAAATTCCAAGATGTTGAGACGAAGCATGCCGCGCGTCATGCGCGCTCTTCTCGTTGCCGGCGCCTTCGGATGCGCTGCCATCGGGCCTGTCTATGCGGCCAGCGATACCATGGTGGCGCTTGTCCCGCCTGGACCGCATCCGTATTTCGCGACCTGGAAACAGGGCGGTGCGGATGCCGCTAAAGCCTTCGGCCTCAAGGCCGCAGACTTCAAGGTGCCGCAGCAATGGCAATTGTCGGAGCAAAACGAACTTCTCGAAAGCCTGCTTGCTCAAGGCTATAACGGTTTCGTGATCTTCCCGGGCGATCCCGTCGGTTCGGTCTCGACCGTCAGCGAGATGGTCTCGAACGGCGCGCCCGTCGTCACCGCCGGCGGCTGCTTGAAGGACCCGTCCGATGCGGCCTTCTGCCTCGCGACCGATACCGGAAATTCCGCCTATCTCGGCACGAAGCAGCTTATTCGCGCGATGGGGCCGGGCAAGAAGCGTATCCTGCATCTGACCGGTTTCCTGGCGGATCCCAATACCCAGCTTCGTATCGACGCGGTCGAGAAAGCCGCGACAGAGTCCGGCGACCAGGTGGTGCAGGTCATCGCCGATATCGATGCGCCGGAACCGGCGGCGGAGAAGGTCAATGCCTATCTGGCCGCGCACGCGAATGATGTCGATGGCATCATCTCGACCGCCTGGGTGCCGTCGGTCGTCGCGGCCAATGCGCTGCGCAAGATCGGCGACAAGCGTATTCATATGGTGGCGATCGATACCGATCAGGTCGTGCTTCAGGCGATCAAGGATGGCTATGTCGATGGCACGATGATCCAGAATCCTTACGGTCAGGCCTATATCGGTGCCTATGCGGTCGATAAGCTGCGGTCTGGATGCCAGGTCAAGGCGGATGCACCGTTCAAGTCCAATGCCCTGACGAAGAAGTTTATCGATTCTGGAACCGCCTTCGTCGACGCGCATGACGTCGACAGCTACGTCCAGACGATGCAGGATAAAACCAAGCAGCTTCTGTCGACATTTGCGACGACTTATCTGACCTGCAAGTAAATTCAACGGACCCGGCGGGGCGGGCGTCTGCGCGCCTGTCCCCGCCGGGCGGCGGCCAATTCCATGCCGTGGGCGGCCCGGTCCGGCGAGAGCGGGCGGCCCCCTCCGATTCCGGCGTTCAAGGATCGTCTCATGCCGCTGTCATACGATACATCCTCGGCCGCTGCTCTTCCCGCAGCGACCTCCGCGTTGCGGTCCGGCCTGCCGCGCAGCCGCATCTTCATCTCCAACGAATTCGGCCTCATCCTGCTGATCGTGATATTCGCGCTCGTCTTCGGCACGATGACGCATGGCTTCACCAGCCATTTCAACTTGTTCACGCTGGGACGTAACACCGCCGTCAATATCATGATCGGGCTGTCGATGATGACCGTCATCGTCACCGGCGGATTGAACCTCGCCGTCGGTGCCATTGGCGTTTGCGCTGCCATGCTCTGTGGCTATGCGCTGCAGGTATTGCATCTGCCTTGGCCGATTGCGCTTTTGCTGGCGCTTGCCCTGGGTGCGGCGCTTGGCGCGGTCAACGGATTTGCCGTCGTGCGGACCGGCCTGCATAGTTTTATCATCACGCTTGCGACCATGAGCATTTTTTATGGCGTCATGATCTTCCTGACGCGGGCGGAAGCCTATCGTAACATTCCCTTCGGCTTCGTGCATTTTGGCAGCATGAAGGTCTTGGGTGATGTCTCTCCGCTGCTGCTTCTGGCCCTGGCCGTGGCTTTGGCACTCGCCGCGCTCTATCGCGGCAGTGTCTTGGGTCGCGAAATGCTGGCGACCGGCGCGCGGCGGGAGGCGGCTGAACTCTCCGGCATCCGCACCGGACGAATCATTACCTTGTGCCATATGCTCTCGGGCGCTTTGGCGACGGTGGCCGCGCTGATGCTGGTCGCGCGCAACGGCGCCGCTATCCCGTCCATGGCGGGGCAGCTTGGGCAGGACTGGCTTTTGCCGGCCTTTCTGGCACCGGTTCTGGGTGGGGCGGTGCTCAACGGCGGCAAAGCGCCGGTGTTCGGCACCTGCCTCGGAGCGGCGCTTGTCTCGATGCTCACCAGCGGCCTGCTGCTGATGCAACTCGGCGCCTTCTGGGTACAGACCTTCCTTGGTCTGCTTCTGCTGCTTGCCATGTTCCTGGACAAGGCGCGCCGCAGCTATCTCGCTTATCGCAACCTTGCGTGAGGATCGCAGCGTGTCAAAGCAATCTCTTCTCCGCCTGGCACAAGCCGATTGGTTCGGGCCTTTGGTTGTCACGCTCGCGGCGATTGCGATCATTCGCGGTTTCAGCCCGGACTTCCTCTCGCCCTATAATATCCAGACGCTTCTGATTGCCCTTGCCATCAATGCCCTGATCGCTTTCTCGCAGATGATCATTATTGCCATCGGGCAGATGAACCTGTCGGTGGGCGCCATCGGTGGTCTTGCGGCCATCGCCTTCGCCGGCATGATGCAGGTATGGCATCTGCCGGTCGCACTCGCCGCGATCCTGTCGCTGCTGATTGGCATCTTCTGTGGTGCGCTCAACGGCGCCTTGATCTCCGCCACCGGTATTTCGGCTTTCGTCATCACTTTGGCGACGCTTGCGATCTATAAGGGCATCAATCTAGGCATTACCCAGGCTCAGCCATTTTACGGCATCGCCGCCAGCGTGAAGCATTTCGGCAATGCGGCGCTGTTCGGACTGATCCCCATGCTCGCCGTGCCGACGGCTATCATAGCCGTCGCCCTGTGGTTTTTGCTGACAAGGCTGCCCATCGGCCGGTTCATCCTCGCGGTCGGCGGCAACGAACATGCCGCGTCACTCTCGGGTATCTCCGTGCGGTCCGTTGTCATTCTGGCCCATGCGATCTCGGGCTTTCTGGCGGCCTGCGCCGGCATGCTGCTGGTGGCCCGCCTGCAACTCGGCCAGCCCTCGATCGGGGATGACTGGCTGATCCTGTCTTTCGCCGCACCGGTGATCGGTGGGGCGGTGCTTTCCGGCGGTCATGTCAGCGTTGTCACGACGCTTTTGGGTGTCGCGATGGTGGCGTTGATCACCCAGGCGCTGGTTGTGTTTTCCATCGACCCCTTCCTGGTGCAGGTGGTGCTGGGTCTGCTGATTTTGGCGGCCGTCGGTATCAATCGTCTGCGCGAAACGCATCTCATTGCCAGAAGGGCGTGACATGACATCCAACCCTGTCTTCGAAGCCCGTGGTGTTGAAAAGATCTTCCCGGGCGTCAAGGCGCTCGGCGGCGTATCGCTGTCTTTGCTGCCTGGCTCCATCCACGCGCTTCTTGGTGAAAACGGCGCCGGCAAATCGACGCTCATCAAGGTGATTACCGGCGTTCACCGACCGACATCGGGTGAGATTCTGCTCGACGGCAATCGGGTTCACTTCGCCAATACGCGCGAGGCGCTGGCCGCCGGCATCGGCGTCGTGCATCAGGAGCGCAACCTCATCCCGCGCTTTTCGGTGGCCGAGAATATCCATCTGGAGCAGCTCGTCGGCCGTCCCTTGCGGCCGATCGACTATGCCGAACTCAATCGCCAGGCGCGGCAATGGCTGGACGAGATCGAACTGGATGTGGACCCGACAAGGCCGGTATCGGAACTCTCGGTCGCCCAGACCCAGCTTGTCGAGATCGCCAAGGCATTGTCGCTGCGCAGCCGCGTGCTTTTGCTGGATGAGCCGACGGCATCCTTGACCCCGAGCGAATCCCAGACGCTGTTCTCCATTTTGAGGCGGTTGCGCGATAGCGGCGTCAGTCTTGTTTTCGTGAGCCATAAGCTTGAGGAAGTGCTGGAGATTTGTGATCGTGTCACGGTGCTGCGCGATGGTCGCAATGCCTGCGAAAGCCAATCCATGCAGGGTATGAACCGGCAGGATCTGGTGCGCTTCATGATCGGGCGCAACGAGCAGGCCGGGGGCTGGCGCAAGCGCGATGTCACGGCCAGGCCGGTGTCGATGGCGCTGCAGGACGTCGCGACCGCCGCCGGACACCGCAACATCTCTTTCTCCGTGCGCCAAGGCGAGATTCTGGGGCTTTACGGTCTGGTCGGCGCTGGCCGTACGGAGCTTGCCAAGGCCATCATGGGCCGTATTCGGGTGACCGGCGGGCAGGTTCTGATCGACGGGCAGGCGGCGCGTATCAATTCGGTAGCGGACGCAATCCATCGCTACGGACTGGGTTATGTCAGCGAGGATCGGAAAAGCGACGGGCTGGTGCTCTCCCATTCGGTATTGGCCAATGCCGGCATCGTGGTGTGGCGCAAGCTTGCCGGGCGGTTCGGCCGTCTGTCGGATGCGGCGGTGCGCAAGGCCGTTCTGCCGTTTCTGGAGCAGCTTGAGGTGAAGACGCCGAGCCTGGCCCAGGTGGTGGCCAATCTATCCGGCGGCAATCAGCAGAAGATCAGCGTCGCCAAATGGCTGGCGGCCGGCGTCAAGATCCTCATCATCGACGAACCCTCCGTCGGTATCGACATCAAGACGAAAGCCTATCTTCACCAATTGATCCGCGAGCTGGCCGATCGCGGCACCGCGGTGGTGCTGATTACCAGCGATATGCCGGAGATGATCTCGCTCGCTGATCGCATCGCTGTCCTGGATAACTATCTTATCCAGGGTGAGGTCGAAAACGATGGCGTTTACGACCGGATGAGCCAGGCTATCATGAACCTCATTCACCATGAGGCGGGTCACGCGGCTGTGCCTGCCTGATCTTACGGCGCGGCAAGTCCAGGGACTTGCCGCGTGTCGATGCATTGGCCGCCAGATGTGACATCTGACGCGGCAAAGCTTTTCCCAAAACCCGGCGCTATCGCTAATTCTCCCCCAAAAATCCGGCCTGCCGAGGCGTGCGGACATATTGACACGTGTAAACATTAAAGATTACACGAGAAGCCGTCACCGGAAGGAGGAGCCGGAGGCAATTCCCATATTCAAGACACTCCTCCGCCTGTTTCGACTGACTCTAGGGAGGGGTTCATGATCTTTACACGCGCGACAACTTGCTTCGCGATGGCCGCCGCCATGACATTGACCGGTGGTGCGGCCTGGGCCGACGGCATCGGGGCCTCGCTGCTGACGCAGCAGCATCCGTTCTATATCGACCTTGCCAAGGCGATGAAGGCGGAAGCCAAGGCCGACAATGTCCCGCTGCATATCGCCATCGCCAACCAGGACTTGAGCACGCAGCTTGCGGATATCGAGGACTTCATCGTCGAGGGCGATAGCGTCATCATCGTCTCGCCCGTCGATAGCAAAGGCATTCTTCCCGCGATCATGAAGGCCGAAAAGGCCGGGATCAAGGTCATTACCGTCGATGTTCCGGCCGAAGGGGTGACGGTCACCTCGCATATCGGCACCGACAATTTCTCCGGCGGCGAAAAGGCCGGCGATCTGATGGCCAAGGACCTGGGCGACAAGGGCAATGTCGCGATCATCGACTATCCGACGGTGCAGTCCGTGGTGGCGCGGATCAACGGCTTCAAGAAGGCGCTTGCTGCCTATCCGGGCATGAAGATCGTCGCCGAGCAGACGGGTATTACCCGTGCCGACGCCTTGGCGGCTGCGCAGAACATGCTGCAGGCGCATCCTGATATCGATGGCATCTTCGGTTTCGGCGATGATGCGGCACTGGCGGCGGCTGTCGCCGTGAAGTCGCAGGGTCTGCAGAAGCAGGTGAAGGTCATCGGCTTCGACGGCATGAAGGAAGCCCGCGACGCGGTCGACAGCGACCCGGTGATGGTCGGCGTTATTCAGCAGTTCCCCGATCAGATGGGGAAGATGGCCGTCGACACCGCGGTGAAGGTGATGAAGGGCGAGACCGTCCCCGCCCTGCAGCCGATCGAGCCGGGCGTCTATACCGGCAAGAAGTGATCTGGACGCTGGCCGCGGCAACGCGTCCAGCCCCTGCCGGCTCCAACACGAAAGTGTAATTCCCCTATGACAGACTTGGATTCGGACGTCGTCCTGTCACTACGGGGCGTGCGCAAGACCTTCGGTCCCGTCGTCGCGCTCAAACATATGGACCTCACCGTTCGGCGCGGCCGGGTGCATACGCTTCTGGGTGAGAACGGCGCCGGCAAATCAACCCTGATGAAGATTCTGGCCGGTGTCTATACACCGACCGAGGGTAAAATGGTTCTGGGCGGCGCGCCCTATGCGCCGGTTGATCCGCGCGACGCATCGGACCGGGGCCTTGCGATCGTCTTCCAGGAACTGAGCCTCTGCAATAATCTGACGGTCGCTGAAAACATCCTTGCGACGCGTGAGCCGTCGCGGGCAGGATTCATCAACGATCGCCGTCTTGTCGAGCAGGCCGAAGCCCTGGTGCGCGAGCTTGGCTTGCCCATCAAGGTCAGGATGCGCGTCGGCGCCTTGTCCATCGCGCAGCGACAGCTTGTCGAAATCGCCAAGGGCCTCAGCCATGACGCCGATATCGTCATTCTCGATGAGCCAACATCGTCCTTGTCGGATTCCGAGGCGGAGATTCTATTCCGTATCATCGAACGCCTGAAGGCTGCCGGCAAGGCGATCATCTATATCTCCCATCGCATGGAAGAAATCATGCGGTTGTCGGACGATATTACCGTCATCCGCGACGGCGAATATGTGAAGACACTCGACCGGAACGAAACCACGATCGAGGAATTGATCGCGCTGATGGTCGGCCGGCGTATGGATGAGCTTTATCCGGCGCGTATCGGGGCGCCCCCTGATCCGGCATCCGCGCCTGTGCTGTCCGTCTCGTCGCTGACGCGCGCCGGTGAGTTCGAGGATATTTCCTTCGATCTGCGGCGCGGCGAAATCCTGGGCTTTTTCGGCTTGATCGGGTCTGGCCGATCCGAAGTGATGAACGCGATCTTCGGCATGCGCCGCGCGACGGGAACCGTTCAGCTGGACGGCAAACCGGTCTCGATTCGCTCCGCCTCGCAAGCCATCGCCCACGGCATCGGCTTCGTGACCGAGAATCGCAAGGAAGAGGGCCTTGTCCTGTCGCATGCCGTGCGGCCGAATATTTCCATGGCGGCTTTGGCGAGCGTTTCCGGTCGCGCGGGTTTCCTTGACACGGGCCGGGAACGCAGGGAGGCGCAGGCCGAAGTGAAGCGCCTGGCGATACGCACCAATAGTATCGAGACAATCACCGGCACGCTCTCGGGCGGCAATCAGCAAAAGATCGTGCTGGCGAAATGGCTGGCGACGAAGCCCCGTGTGCTGATCCTGGATGAGCCGACGCGCGGCGTCGATGTCGGGGCAAAGTTCGAGATCTACCGCATCATCCGCCAGCTTGCGGCGGAAGGCACGGCGATCATCATGGTGTCCTCCGAATTGCCCGAAGTCCTGGGCCTCTCCGACCGCGTCGTTATTTTGTCCGAAGGCCGTATCGGCAAGATCGCTCCCCGCTCCGACCTGACACCCGAGCGCGTGATGCGCTTCGCAACGGGACATTTTTGATGAACCAGACCGTTACCCTCTCGGCGCGCCGCGAGCAGTTGACCCATCACATGCGGCAGTTCGGGGGCATCTTCCTTGCCCTGATCGTGCTGTGCGTCATCTTCTCATTCGCCAATCACCGCTTCATGTCGCTGGCGAATTTCACGAATATCCTGCAGCAGGTGGCGGTCATCGCCATTGCCGCCTTCGGCATGACCTGGGTTATTCTGCTGGGTGAGATCGACCTGTCCATCGGGTCCATCATCGCGGTCGCCGGCATGGTCGGCGCGCAGATGCTGACCTTCGGGGTCGGCTTCGTCCCGACGCTGATCATCACGCTCGCCTCCGGCGCCGTGCTCGGTCTGCTCAACGGTCTGCTGACCGCCAAGTTGCTGCTGCCGTCCTTCATTGTGACGGTCGCGACCATGAGCGTCTATCGCGGTCTGGTCAGCCTGCCGACCAATGGCGCGCCTACGATGATCATGGATCCGGCCTGGACCGCGATCGGTGGCGACAGTTTCCTGGATGTGCCGATCATCATCTGGATCGTCGCTGCGCTGTTCATCATCAATCATGTCCTGCTCTCGCGGACGACCTTCGGGCGGCGCGCTTATCTGACCGGCGGTAACCGCGAGGCCGCGCTTTATTCCGGCATCAAGGTCGACCGGCTGAAGATCCTCATCTTCATGATTTCCGGTGTCATGTCGGCGGTTTCCGGCGTGCTGCTCTCCTCGCGCCTTTATTCCGCTCAGACGAATGCCGGCATGAGCTACGAGTTGGACGCCATTGCGGCGGCGGTCTTGGGCGGCACCAGTCTTTCGGGCGGCAGCGGCACCATGATCGGCACGCTGGTGGGCGCGCTGATCATCGGCGTGCTGAACAACGGCATGACCATGCTCTCCGTCCCGTATTTCTACCAGTTGATCGTCAAGGGTCTGGTGATCCTGGTCGCGGTCTGGCTCGATGTGCGCTCCAAGCGCCGGCAGGCCTGATCCATGGACAAGCTGGTATTAACGGTCGGCGAAATCCTCGTCGAAATCATGGCGACGACCCGCGGAGATGGTTTCCGGGAGGCGCAATCGCTGATCGGTCCTTTCCCCTCCGGTGCGCCGGCAATCTTCATCGATCAGGTCGGGCGGCTGGGCACCGCCGCCGCCATCATCTCCCGCGTCGGTGACGATGATTTCGGGCGGGTCAATCTCGAACGGCTGCAGGCCGATGGCGTCGATGTCTCGGGCGTGGCGGTGGCGCGGGGCGAGGCCACGGGCAGCGCCTTCGTGCGCTACCGGGAAGACGGCAACCGCGACTTCGTCTTCAATATCGCGAATAGCGCCTGCGGCAAGCTGTCTATGACGGCGGAGGCAGAGACTTTGCTGGAGCGTGCGGCGCATCTGCACCTGATGGGCACGGCGCTTTGCGCACCTGGCCTGGTCGGTGTGGTGCGGGCCGCCATCGACCGGATCAAGCGGCGCGGCGGCACCTTGTCCTTCGACCCCAATCTTCGGCCCGAGATACTGAATACGCCCGGCCTGCGGGAGGCTTTGGACGAGGTGCTGGCCCAGACCGATCTATTTCTCCCGTCCGGCAACGAAATCTTTCTCTTCACCAAGGCCCGCAGCGAAGCGGAGGCTGTGGCCGAACTGCATGCGCGGGGCATTGGTGAGGTCGTCATCAAAAAGGGCGATCGCGGCGCCTGCCATTACGGTCCTGCCGGCCGGACCGATGTCGCGCCGATTGCCGTTGACGAGATCGACGCGACCGGGGCCGGCGACTGTTTCGGCGGCGCCTTTGTCAGCTTCTGGCTGGCCGGCGCCGATGCGTCTATTGCTTTGCGCTATGCCAATGCGGCCGGTGCGCGGGCGGTGACGCGGCTAGGCCCCATGGAGGGCGCGTCGACGCGGGCGGAACTGGATGCGTTTCTGCTCGCGATGAAAGGATAATCTTATGACCATCAATCCTTTGCTGGATATTGCCGGCTGGCGCAGCCGTCCGGGTTTCAGTGGCATTCCCTCGGTCTGCTCGGCCCATCCCATGGTGTTGGAAGCCGCGATGCGCGCGACCCTGCCGACGCCGCTGCCCTTGCTGATCGAAGCGACCTGCAACCAGGTCAATCAGGACGGCGGCTATACCGGCATGACGCCGGCTGATTTCCGTGGCTTCGTGTCTGAGATCGCGGCGCGCACTGGTTTTCCGATGGATCGCATCATTCTGGGTGGTGATCATCTTGGCCCCAACCCGTGGAAATCGCTCCCCGCCGCGGAGGCGATGGACAGGGCCGAGGTCATGATCCGGGCCTTCGCCGCCGCCGGCTTCACGAAGCTGCATCTGGACTGCTCGATGGGCTGCGGCGGGGATAAGGTGCCCTTGTCCGATGCCGAAGTCGCCAAACGGGCGGTGAGACTGGCGGGCGCGGCCGAGACCGCGCTGCCGGGCGGGGATTTGCCGAAGCCCGTCTATATCATCGGCACGGAAGTGCCGATTCCGGGCGGTGCGATGGAAGAGATTGAGGGTTTGGAACTCACCAAGCCAGCTGCGGCCAGCGAAACGGTTGCGGTCCATCAGCGCGCTTTTGCGGAAGCCGGACTGTCTGACGCCTATGGTCGCGTCATCGCTGCCGTGGTTCAGCCCGGCGTCGAATTCGGCAATCACAATGTGGTCGACTACGACAGCGCGGCGGCACAAGCGTTGAGTGGCGTCTTGGCGGGCCTGCCAGGTTTCGTCTTCGAAGCGCATTCGACCGATTACCAGACGCGCGCGGCGCTGACCGCTTTGGTGCAAGACGGTTTTGCGATCCTGAAGGTCGGTCCCGGCCTGACCTTCGTGCTGCGCGAGGCGCTGTACGGTCTCGATGCCATTGCCGAGGAACTGTTCCCTGGTCAACGCAAGTCGACGTTGCGGGCCGCGATGGAAGGCGTGATGCTGGCCGCGCCGGATAACTGGGACCGGTATTACGAGGGTACCCCGGCGGAACGCGCGCTGCAGCGCCATTTTTCCTATAGCGACCGCATTCGCTATTATTGGCCGCAGCCGGAGGCCGCCGCCGCTGTCGCGGCACTTTTCGACCTTCTGGATGGCGTGGATCTGCCGGAGACGCTGATTGGCCAATATCTGGGCGCGCGCTATGCGGCGGTTCGGGCCGGACGCCTGCCGCCCAGGGCCCATGCCCTTGCGCTCGCAGCCGTGGAAGCGCTTATGCTGGACTATATTTCGGCCTGCGGGGAGTGATGCACCGAAGGCTCAAAAAGGTTTTGGACCAAAAAAGAGGATGACGGACATCCCTGATATCCGGACGATGGAGGATTTCGCGACCTATGTCGGCCTGTCGCGCCCGACGGTTTCGAAATATTTCAACGATCCTCGTTCGGTGCGGTCCGTCACCCGCGACAAGATCGAAGCCGCGATCGAAACATCGAATTTTCGGCCCAATCTTTTCGCAGCCAATCTCAAACGCAGTCGCACGCGTGTTCTTGGGATCATCATTCCGAACTCGACCGATCCTTTCTACATGGCTTTGACGGAGCGCATCGAAGCGATTGCCGAGGCTGCCGGCTATTTCGCGTTCATGCTGTCCTCGAACGGCCGCATCGATCTTGAGGCCGAGGCGATCGATCGCTTGCAGTCCATGAATGTAGCCGGTGCCATCGTCATTCCGGTCGGGGCCCGCGACATCAATGCCCGGCTGACGTCGCTCGCGAAAAAGATTCCGCTCGTCTATGTCGATAATCCGCCCGATGACGATCTGCCCTTTGTCGGCACAAATAACGATCAGAGTTTCGGCGTTATGGTGGATTATCTCTGCCGGTCCGGTGAGCCGCCTTGCTATCTCGGCATGCCCGAAATCAATCGCAACGCGTCCTCGCGGCGCAGGGCCTATATGCGCGCCATGGAGCGGTTCGGCGAAACGCCGAAAATTCTCCCGATACCCGACAGCCAGAGCTGGGATTTCGAACGGTTCGGGCATGAATTGACGGCGCAATTTCTCACGAGCGGACTGCCGACGCGCACATTGCTTTGCGCCAATGATCGCATTGCGCTCGGTGCGCAGCTGGCTGCCTGGGAGGCAGGGTTGAAGGTCGGGCATGGCGCGGATTGCACCTTGAGGATCGCCGGCCATGACGATCATCCGCTATCGCGTTTTGCCTGCCCTCCGCTCACGACCATGGCCCAGAATGTCAAGGAGATCGGATCCTTGGCGATGTCCCAACTGATGTCGCGCCTGTCGGAGAATTCCGTCGAGGCCGGACCGGCCGGTGAACGTGTGCTGCTGCGTGGGGATTTGAAGTTGAGAGCCTCAGCTTAACTGAGGCTGACGCAATAGAGGTAAGATCGGCCGATAGTTTGGCCGCGTTAATTCGGTCAGGTGCGAATATCGCGGATCGGCGCGATAGGATCGAACAGCATCTCCTCGGGCGGCCGGATGGCGGCCGCCATAAAGGCTTCGCGCAGTTTTTCGTCGCCGCCCTGTTCATAGGCTGCCAGCCATCCGGTCCAATGGCTCCCGCCAAGGAAGGCCCCGGCGCTTTCGGCAGCCCGAACGGCCTGGCCGCCATTGATCACTTTACGCTTGAACTGCTCGAAACTGCGATGCTGAAACTCACGCAGATAAAGCCCATACTTGAATGCGCCCGTATATCTCAGCGGACGATCAGTCCTGGGCCAGGCGTCATGATTGCCCTGTGTGATGGTGACATCGCGCTTGGCCCGGATTGCGACTTTGGGCGGTTGTCTGCCCATATCCGTCCTGACCGGCATGCGCCCGAACGGGTCCCCCAGGACCAAATCCAGACTGACCGGCAATAGGCAATGATTGACCTTCTGGATGACCAATACATCGATGTCTTGCGGCACGAGGGAAAGGGTGTGGATGCCATCCTCGGTACAAGGAAACTCATCGGCGTCGATGGGGAAAATCCATTCCAGTCCCGGCCAGAAGGCATTGGCGAACTGCATGAGTGCGGTTGTCTTAGCCGATTGCATATAGGCAAGCGAATTGTCGTCGATGATGAGGATTTCCATGTCCGCGAGGCTATGCCTCAGCGCGCGTAAGATAGCGGCAGTCTGGTCGGATGATCCGTTGTCGAGTATGGCAAGCCGGCGGAACCCGACGCGGTAAAGATGGCGGATATTGTGGCTGATGATATCCGCTTCGTCTTTCACCATCATAATCGCACAAAGACCCAGGTCAGGCTCTCCGGAATAGGATTGCCGCAAGCTGCGATCCTGCCGGCGGGTAAATTGGATCATGTCGGCCTGGGTTGCCCCGATCCAATCATAGGGATTGAGCTCGCTCATCTTGGCGAGTTCAAGCGAACGTCCTGTCCAAATCAGGTCAAGCGGTTCTGCCAAGGAACGGGGCTATCTCTATCTTGCGTTAGACGGCTTTTGGCACACAAAGCGCCGCAGGTGGGGCCTCATGCCATATGCGTTGATAGGCTTCCGCGACATTGGCCTTCTGCGTGGCAAGACCCGGAAGCACGATCCAGGAGGGCGGATCCCGACCGAGGAGGGAGGTGATCGTCGCCTTCGCGACGGCCACCCCCTGATCATAGGCGCGTTGTGCGGCGATGCCTTTGATGAAGTCGCCGGCAGCCAGAGCCAAGGCCGCCTGATTGCCCAGATCGACGGTCGTGACCGGCAGGCATTGCCCGCGTGCGGCCAGAACCTTCACGGCCTCCATCGCAGGCAGGTCCCAAACGGCGAACAGCCCGGCCAGATCGGGATTGGCGTCAAGAAAAGCGGTAAAGATCGCGGCCAAGGAGCCGAGGTCCGGGAATTTGATGGCGCTCAGCCTGATATCGGGCCGCTCGCTGCCCATCCATTTCCGAAAGGCGATCTCACGCTCATTGGTGGCGAAGAAATCGGCTTGATAGGACAGGATACCGACCCGTCCTGCCGGCGGAATATAGGGGGAGAGCAGTCGCGCCCCGATGGTGCCGAGCCCGAAATTATCGGCGGAGATGACGCTGACATAGTCTGACCCTGGCAGCAGCCCGGTCGGCCCGTTATCGAGCAAAGCGAGCTTCACGCCGGCACGGGAGACGCGCCGATGCGCGTCCGCCACGGCACTGCCGCCGACGGGAATGCTGATGATGGCGTCCGGTGCGCTGTCGGTGAGGCGACCCAGCGCGCGGATCTGAGTGTCGATCTGAAAGCCGCAATCCACGACCTCATCCAGGCTGGCACCATAGACATCAAGCGTCGCAGCGATGCCCTTCAGCGCCTGCTTGGCCCAGTCGCTGGTCGTTGTATGCAGCACGACACAGAGGCGGAAACAGGCCAGCCGTGCGCGTTCGGCGTCAGCCTCGGAGATGTCCAGCTGTTCGAAAGGCGCTCCGCGCTCCCCATGCGGACCCAGGCCGGCGATGGACATCACAATGATCCTTGTCCGCCGCGCGGGCCGCAGCAATAGGCGGGCGGCCTGGCGGTCAGGAACGTTGTCTCACCGCTTGCCGCGATGGGCATGGAAATTCTCCTCTGGTCCCGCTCTTTAGGGCGGGCCCGACATCTGGGGCGGAAATCTAACAGGAGGCGACGGGCTCTCCAAGGCCGGTGGTGCCGATGGCCAGGTCTCATCGGTCGGGCGACGGGTCAGGCGGCGGCGGCATGCGCCGCGATTGCGTTACCCGCGCCAGCAGAGCCTGGACATCCGGATGTTGCAGGGGCGTGCCGGTCGTGATCCAGCCGCCAAGTCGATCACTCGCGAACAAAGCGTCGACGGTCAGCAGCCCCGCCCCGATGAGGCCGGCCGAGCGGCCCATCTGCGAGCGGATGATTTGCAGGTCGCGCGTCACGACGGGCGCCGTGTGCCGGTAGATCGTTTCGCGAATGGCGGCGAGGAGAATATCCCCTGTCCGCGCGAGTTCTCCCCCCAGCACGATGACGGCTGGATTAAGCGCATTGGCCAGTCCGGCCAGCACCTTCCCGATAAGCTGGCCGCAGCGGGAGAGGAGTTCCGCGCAATAAGGATCGCCCAGCCGGGCCGAGAAACCGATATCCGCCAAGGCCAACTGGCCATTCGCCGCCAGAACCTCGGCCAGGTAGCGGCTGCGGCCATCCTGGGCCGCCTGCAGCGCTTCGCCCACTATAGCGCCGGCGCCCGCGACCAACTCCAGGCAGCCGATATTGCCGCAGCGGCAAACCTCCCGGCTGCTGTCGGTCGCGATATGACCGATCTGGCCGGCTATGCCATGCGCGCCCCGATGCAGGCGCCCGTCCGACATGAGGCCCGCCGTGATCTCATCGCCCAGATCCACATACAGGAAATCCCGATTGCTCATGCCGGCTTCGTTCCGGACACCAAATTCGCCGATCGTCATGAGCTGAACGAGGCTGCGCACCCAGACGGGCGCACGGTAACGCGCGACGAGATTTTCGGTCAAAGGCGCCTTGTCGGTGGCGATTGCAGAGTCAAGCGCGTCGAGGTTCAGGCCCGACGCGTCAAGATTAAACAGCGAGACGGGCGTGCCGAGGCCGATGGCCCAGACATCCCGCGCCTCGGGATATTGGTCCAGCATCCAGTCAAACAGCGTATCCAGCCGCTTTAGCGACGCGGCGGGACCTTGAGCCGCATCGATCGCCTCGTAATGCTCGACCCTCAGCCGCCCGGCGAGATCCGCGAGACCCACGCCGATTGTCGTACTATCCAATGTCGCGACCAGGATTCGCCCGGCATCCGCACGGAACTTGACGCGGCGTGGCGCGCGCCCGCCGATCGCAGGTCCCAGCTCGCCTTCCTCGACAAGACCGAGATCGATGAGGGCGGTGAGACGATCGGTGACGACCGCGCGACCAAGCCCGGACAGCCGCTCGATCTCCAGCCTGGTATCGGCGCGGCCGGAGCGAATGAGCTCCATGACAGCGACAAGGCTGTATCGTTCGGAATCGCCCCGGCGCCCTTGGCCCGCATGGGTGGAGGGCGCTTCCCGCCCTTCGGGCGTTTTTGGCATCTGCCGGATAACCTTCGGCTTGGAACTCATCGGACCCTTCGCTCGGCGCCGCTTCCGCGAAACATTCGCCCAGAGGCAAGGCAAACCCTTCGATAACAAAGCAATAGCAGGGTATGCGGATTTTTTTCAACTGAAGTCACAGGCCTTATGTCGAATTTCTATTGGCTTATGTTGAAAATCAACATATGTTCCCGTCAAAGAGAATGCTCGACGATACGAGCCGATTGGGGGGTCAATGTACGGGATTGGCATAGGGGCGCTTGCCCCAACCGCGCGCCGCGTGTTGACGCTGTCATGAGTGCGAAACTCGCCTATCACACCAATTGCTGGGGACCATTGGGTGGTCATCCGGTCGGTGTCACCTCCGTCAAGGATCTTTTCTACCAGACCTTTGGTGATATGAACCTTGCCTTCGCCGAAATCGCGGCGGCGGGATATCAGGCGGTCGAGATGTTCGACGGCAATCTGGTCGATTATGCTGGCGAGATGGGCAGGTTCCGGGGCTTGTTGTCGGATCATGGCTTGCAGCTGCTTGCGATCTATAGCGGCGGCAACTTCATTTATCCGGATATCCTGGAAGAAGAGTTCTGGCGGATCGAAAAGGCCGCGGGTTCGGCGGCTGAGGCAGGGGCGACGCATTTCGTTATTGGCGGCGGCGCTAAACGTGCCGGCGGTGTCCGCCCGGGCGACTATGCGCGTTTGGGAGACGCGCTGGATCGCGCGGCGGAGATTGCGGAGAAGCACGGGCTTTCGGCCCATTACCATCCGCATCTGACGACGATGGCGGAGACGCCGGAGGACATCCGCGAGGTCTTCGCGCATACGCGGATCGGCTTCTGTCCGGATACCGCGCATCTCGCGGCGGCCGGCGGCGATCCTGCGGCGCTGATCGCCGAACATTTCGACCGCGTGACCTATGTTCATCTGAAAGGCTGGCAGCGCAAGCCTTTCGCCTTCACGCCTCTCGATCGCGGCGATCTTGATCTCCGCCCGACATTGGATTTGCTGCGCGACAAGGGTTTCGACGGCTGGATCGCGGTCGAACTCGACGCCTGGGCCGATCCGGCGGCAGGGGCGAGCGCCAGCATGGCCTGGTTGAAAGACAATGGTCTGGGCGGCAGCGCCGTTTAGACGAAACACGTCTCTGTTGAGAAGAGGACCGACCCATGCAGCGTCTTAATGTCGGCATGATTGGTGGTGGTTTCATGGGCAAGGCACATGCCTTGGCCTATGCGGCGATGCCGATGTTCTTCTGGCCGGCGCGGGCTATTCCCGTGCGGCATACGATCGCCGATGTCAGCGACGAACTGGCGTCGGACGCTGCGGCCCGACTGGGGTTCGCGCGTGGCGTCGCCGATTGGCGCGCGGTCATCGATGATCCGGATATCCATATCATCGATATCGTAACGCCGAACAACAGCCATCCCGAGATTGCCATAGCGGCGGCGCAGGCCGGAAAACATGTGATCTGCGAAAAACCCCTGGCGCGCACCGCTGCCGAAGCCAAGACGATGCTGGATGCAGTCGAAGCGGCCGGGGTGACGCATATGGTGGCCTTCAACTACCGCCACACGCCGGCGGTCGCACTTGCGCAGAAAATCATCGCGGAAGGGCGGATCGGCACGATCCGGAATTTCCGGGGCACTTATCTGCAGGACTGGTCGGCGGATCCGAACAGCCCGCTATCCTGGCGGTTTCAAAAAAAGATCGCCGGCTCCGGCGCTGTCGGTGACATAGCAACCCATGTCATCGACATGGCGCGCTATCTAGTGGGCGAGATCGCAGCGGTCAACGCCCTGACGCGGACCTATGTGACCGAACGGCCGGTGCAAAACAGCGCGACCGACAAGCTGGGTGCCGCGACAAGGTTGAGCGGCGTGCCCACCGCGCCTGTCGATGTCGATGATGAGGTGATGACGCTGCTGCGGTTTGAAAACGGCGCCGTCGGGTCCTTGGAAGCCACGCGCAACGCTTTCGGCCGCAACAATTACCTTACCTTCGAGATCCATGGCAGCACCGGATCGATCCTGTTCAACTATGAACGCCGCGATGAACTGCAAGTGATGTTCGCCGATGATCCCGCTGACCAGCGCGGTTTTCGCACCATCTATACGGGCCCCGCGCATCCTTATGGGGAGGGGCTTTGGCCTATCCCGGCGCTCGGCATCGGCTATGGTGAGACGAAGATCATCGAATGCCATCTCTTCATCAGCGCGATTGTCGAGGGCCGACAGCCTTCGCCCAATTTCCGCGACGGCTACATCAATGAAGTGGTCGCCGACGCAATTCTGCATTCGGCGGAGCAGAGCGGCTGGGTCGATATTACCGTCTGACATACGGGCAAAAAAAGAGGAGAAAACATCCCATGATCGCGTCCCGGAGACAAATTCTCGGCACCGCTGGCCTGGCCACAGCGGGGCTTCTACTACCCAGGTCGCCTGTCTGGGCCGCGCCTGATCCAACGGCCGAGCTGGCATCCATCGGCAATCACGTGATGAGCACGGGGCCGAACGGTGAGCAGCCTTCGCCGGCGAGTTCCGTTTCGCTCAGCAGCGACGAGATCGCGAAAATCCGCGCCATGAAGGCAACGGCCGCGATCGTCATGCATTACAGCGGCAATGACTGGTCGCGGGCGCAGATCGCCGGGCTGAAGGAAGGTTTCAGCAAGCTCGGTATTGATGTCATCGCGGTGACGGATGCGGGCTTCAAGGCCGATCGCCAGGTATCCGATATCGAGACGGTGCTGGCGCAGCACCCCAATATCATCGTCTCGATCCCGACCGACCCTGTCGCGACCGCGGATGCCTATGCAAAGGCCGCCGCCCAGGGCACCAAACTCGTGTTCATGGACAATGTGCCGCACGGCATGACCGCCGGTCATGGCTATGTCAGCGTGGTATCGGCCGATAATTACGGCAATGGTGTCACGGCCGGTCTTTTGATGGCCCAGGCACTGAAGAGCCAAGGCAATGTCGGTCTGGTCTATTTCGCTGCCGACTTCTTCGTCACCAAGCAGCGCTACACGGCCGTGAAAGCGACGCTGGCCAAATTCCCCGGCATCAAGATTGTGGCCGAGCAGGGGATCGGCGGCCCGGACTTCTCGGGCGACGCCGAACAGGCGGCGACCGCGATGTTGACCGCCCATCCGGACCTGAACGGCATCTGGGCGGTGTGGGACGTGCCGGCGGAGGGCGTCATTGCGGCCGCGCGCACCGCCGGCAACAACGATCTGGTAATCACCACCTGCGATCTTGGCGTGAACGTGGCGATTGAGATGGCGTCGAAGGGCTTCGTCAAAGGCCTGGGTGCGCAGCGCCCCTTCGACCAGGGTCTGACCGAAACCCTGCTTGCGGGCTATGGTCTGCTCGGCAAGACCGCGCCTGCCTATGTGGCGCTTCCCGCGCTGCCGGTGACGCGGTCGAACCTGCTGACGGCCTGGACCGAAGTCTATCATACGCCAGCGCCTAAGGATGTCGTGCAGAGTATGTGACGCGAGCCTGACGATAAGGGCTTTGGACAAGGTAAGAATATGACAGCTTCGGTCCAAGGCCCGGATGCCGTTCGCATGACCGGGATCATGAAGTCCTTCGGTGGCATCCGGGCTCTGGATGGGGTGGATCTCTCGGTCGCCCCCGGCTCCATCCACGCTTTGCTGGGCGAGAATGGCGCCGGGAAATCGACCATCCTGAAGATCCTGCGTGGCGTTCAGGTGCCGGATGCGGGGGAGATTCATGTCGCCGGCGTACCGATGACGCAATACACGCCCGAGGCTGCCCGCAATCTCGGGGTTGCGATGATCTTTCAGGAGATGAGCCTTATCCCCACCCTGACCGTCGCGCAAAACATCTTCCTGACGCGCGAGCCGCGCGCCGGCCGTTTCCTGCTCGATGACCGGTCGGCCAACAACCTCGCCAAACTATTGCTGCAGCAGCTTGGCCTCGATATCGATCCGCGCACGCCGACCGACCGCCTCAGCACGGGAGAGAAGCAGATGACGGAGATCGCCAAGGCGATCTCTCAACATGCGCGTGTGCTGATCATGGATGAGCCGACCTCGGCGCTCAGCACCGCCGAAGTCGAACGGCTTTTTGCTTTTCTGCGCGGCATCAAGGACCAGGGCGTCGCCGTTATCTACGTCTCCCATAAAATGGATGAGATCCAGCAGATAGCGGATACCGTGACGATTTTGCGGGACGGGCGGCATATCATCACCAAACCGCTGGCGGAACTGACGCTTGAGAGCATTATCGAGCATATCGTGGGGCGCCGGGTCAATGCTTTCGCCTGGAAGTCGCGGCAGGTGGACCGAAGCCAGGCGCCCTTGATGCAAGTGCGCAACCTGTCGGGCCTGCAAAAGCCCAGCGGCATCTCCTTCGATCTCTATCCCGGCGAAATACTCGGGATTGCCGGTCTGATGGGGGCGGGCCGCAGCGAATTGGCCCGCGCGATCTGCGGCATCGACAAGATGGCGGAAGGTGAGGTGCGTGTTCAGGGTAAGGTGGTGAATACCAGTTCGCCGCGTGCTGCCATCAGGGCCGGAATCGCGCTCATTCCCGAAGATCGGCGGACGCAGGGGCTCATTCTTGAACACAGCGTGCTCAGCAATCTCAGCCTCCCCACGATCGATTCCTTGTCCTCGGCCGGGTTTGTGGATGATCGCCGCGCGAAGACGGTCGCCGAAGGCCTGGTGTCGCGGCTACGCGTCAAACTCGGCTCGCTCACGTCACCCGTCCGGCTTCTGTCCGGCGGCAATCAGCAGAAGGTCGTGCTCGGCAAATGGCTGGCGGCGGATCCCATCATACTGATCCTGGACGAGCCGACGGCGGGCGTGGATATCGGCAGCAAGGCTGAGATCGTCGAGCTGATCCGCTCGCTAGCCGATGCCGGCAGAGCGATCATCATGATCTCGTCTGAACTGGCGGAATTGCTGTCGGTCAGCGACCGCATTTTGGTGATGCATGGCGGTCGGATCACGCGCGACATCAGCCGCGATGAAATCGATGGCTGGGCAGAGAATGACGCGAATGCCGTCGATCGCATTTCGCAGATGGAGCACGGCCTGCAACTGGCCATTCAGGGAGGGCAAGGTCTTGTCTGATACGCGGATCAATATATCGGCCGGCGCCAAAGCCCGGCCTCGCTCGGCTCTTCTGCAGAATTGGCGCCAGCACGTCGTCTATGCCGGCTTCGTCATCATCTTCATTTTCTTTGCGGTGACGCTGCAGGATCGTGGCTTTCTGCACGCGAACAACCTGCTGAACATCGCACGCCAGACGGCCATGGTGTCCGTCATGGCGGTGACGATGACCTTTGTTTTGTCCGCCGGCGAGATCGATCTCTCGGTCGGTTCCATCGCGGGCCTCGCGTCCGTCGTGACCGCAATGGGCGTCGGCAGTTTCGGGGTGATCGGCGGCATCGTCGGCGGCCTTGGCACCGGCCTGGTCATGGGCCTCATCAACGGATTACTGACGACGACGATCGGCATTCCGTCCTTTCTGGTGACGCTGGCCATGATGGGTGTGGCGAGCGGCTCGGCGATGTGGATCAGCAATACCGCTGCCGTGCCGATCATCGATCGCGCCTATAATTTCTCCTTCGGTTCCGGGAATATCGGGCCGGTCCCGACCTTGCTGATCTGGATGGCGGTTTTCGCGGTCATAGGTCATGTCGTCCTGCGGCGCACCAGTTTCGGCCGCAAGGTCCTGGCGACAGGCGGCAGTGAGGCGGCGGCGCGCTACAGTGGCGTCGATACGCGAAGCATCAAGCTTCGGGTGATGATGCTTTCCGCTCTGGCGGCGGCGGTGGCGGGGATGCTGTATGCGGGCCGGCTGCATTCCGGCCGCTTCCAACTCGGCGAAGGCGATGAGCTATCGGTCATCGCGGCGGCCGTTCTTGGCGGCACCAGCCTATTCGGCGGCAGGGGCACCGTCATCGGGTCTATCGTGGGGGCCCTCATGATCGGTCTGATCAATAACGGCCTGATCTTGATGGGGCTGGAATACAGCCAGCAGCTCGTGGCCCGCGGCATCATCATCATTCTGGCCGTGGCCGTGGCCGGGCGTAATCGCTGATCCTTGTGTCGAGGGGCCAGGATGCTCAAGGTCTCACGATAAGGCTAGCCGGAGGGGCTAGGAACGGCAGGATCCGTCTGCCGAAGCCTTGGTGACGGCGAAGGGACTATGCTAGCCTCTTCAAAACAGTTTGGGGAACGACGGCACACGCGCTTCACTTTGGGGAGACAGCGCGATGGATCAGCTTAGCCGGACCAGTTCAGCCCTGATCGAGCGTGAAGGGGTCTATGACTTTGATGCCATGCTCGACGAGATCGACAGCATTCGGTCCGTGGGCGATTTGGAGGCGCATCTGACGGGCCTGTCACAGCGACTGGGCTTTACCTATTTCTCCTATGTCCTCGCCGATCGCCGCCATCTTGATGGCGAGGCCTCCGGCCAGCCCATGTTCCTCACCAGCTATCCCAGCAAGTGGCGCAACCGATACCGCCGCCAGGACTATCACACCGTCGATACGGTGGTGACGCGCGGTCAGCTGGAGCGGAAGCCCTTCTTCTGGGGTGACAAGCCTTATCTGCGCGAGCTTTCCGGCCATCGTCGGAGGCTGTTCGATGAGGCAAGGGATTTCGGCATCCAAAGCGGCTTCACGGTGCCGATCCATGGTCCACTCGGCGAATGCAGTCTGTTTTCGGTCTCGACCTCGGGCCCGATGGCGGAGCTGGAGACGGCCGTGAAGCGGTGCCGTTATTTTCTGCAGATCCTGGGGCCGAAAATCCACGCGGCCGCGATGGAAAACCTGGTCGATGACGGCGATCGTCAGGCCATACGGCTGACGGACCATGAGCGCATCTGTCTGAGCTGGACGGTGCAAGGCAAGACGGCTTGGGAGATTGCCCAGATCATCGGCCGCAGCAAGCCGACGGTCGAGTATCACTTGCAGAAGGCCATCAAGAAACTGGGCGCCACCAATAAGCTGCATGCGGCCTTCCGGGCCGTCCGGCTGGGGCTGATGTAGCTGAGGGCGAGCGGCCTTCACCAAGGCCTGCTGCCGCCAAAACTATCATCTTTGATAGGGGCGCGGAAATGCGCGCCGGTTATCCTGCCGGGACAAGGTGACCGGACTGCCCGAATGGCACCGGCGCGTTTCTTTGGGGGTATCAGCATGCGCTTGGCCATCCCGTTCCGACATTCCAGGTCAGACCTCCTCAGCCGCGCCTTGCTGTCGCTCGGCCTGGTTGCCTGCAGCCTGCCGCTGCACAAGGCTTTCGCCGATGACAAGCTGGTCAAGATCGGCATCCTCGCCCAGATCACCGGCAAGTCGAGCGCTGACGGGCAGGAATCGGTGCGCGGCGCGCAGATGGCGATCGATGAGGTCAATGCTGCCGGCGGTATCGACGGCTATAAGTTCAAGCTTGTCGTCGGCGACGTGAAGGACGGCTCGGCCGGTGATGTGACAAGCACGGTCGATCGGCTGCTGGGTGATGACGCTATTCAGTTCATGCTCACCGGCTATGCCAGCCTGACCAATTTCGAGCTGGATATGATGGCCGATGCCGACATGCCCTATATGCTGTCGGCGACCGCGACCCAAACCCGCGCGATCATTGCGCCCAATCCCAGCAAATACGCCTGCTGCTGGTCGCTGTCCCCGTCCTTTGATTCCTACGGAACCGACGTGACCAAACTGGCCGACAAGCTGCAGGCCGAAGGTAAGGTGAAGTTCGCGAGCAAGAAGGTCGCGATCATCTCCTCCGACAATGCCTATTCCAAGACCATTTCCGAGGCGATGAAGAAGACCTTCAAGGCGGACGGCTGGACCATTACGGTCGACGAAATGGTGCCTTTCGGTGAGGTGGATGATTGGCGGCCGATCCTGGCCAAGGTCCGGCAGGACCCTCCGGCGGTCGTCATCAATGCCGATTACCTGCCCAATAATTCGGCGACCTTTTTGAAGCAGTTCCTGGAACAGCCGACCAATAGTCTGCTGTTTCTGCAATATGCACCGAGCGTGCCGGAATTCGTGACCTTGACCGGCAAGGCGTCCACCGGCGTCGTCTATGATCTGCTGGGCGGTGTTTTGACCACGCCGAAATTGCCGCTCTCGGCCGAGCTGCTGGCCAAGTTCAAACAGAAATACGGTGTCGAGTCCGGCACCTATGGCATCGCCCTCTATGAGGAGATGCAGGTCTATTTCGCGGCGCTGCGCAAGGTGGGTGACCCGACCAATCACGGCGCGATCGAGGCCGCCATCGGCGCCACCGATATGCCGACGGCCGAAGGTCATCTGCAATTCGATCCGAAGACGCATCTCGCGGTGCAGGACGACAGCCATTACCCGATCACCTTCTTCCAGATCTGGGACGGGAAGCGGATCATGATCTCGCCCGCGCAATACGCGACCGGCGACTTTCAGCTACCGCCCTGGATGAAGCCCTGATCCGGCGCTGATATGAGCATTCTGGAGGTTGTGGGCGTCAGTAAGCTTTTCGGTGCGTTGCGCGCTGTCGATGACGTCTCCTTCACGGTGGAGGCGGGGGAGATCTTCGGCATCGCCGGCCCCAACGGCAGCGGCAAAAGCACGCTGTTCAATACCATCTCCGGCATTCCCTTCGGGCCGGACGAAGGGCGCGTCGTCTTTCAGGGCCAGGATCTCAGCCGACTGAAGGGCCATGTCATCGCCCGCATGGGTCTGGCCCGGACCTTTCAGCGTGAGACCGCCTTCGACACGCTGTCGGTCTTCGAGAATGCGCTGATGGGCGCCAGCTACGGCCGTGCCGCGCGTGGGGCAGGGGCGGCGGAGGTCACCGAGGCATTGCAGTTCGTCGGCTTCGATAAGGCGATGTTCCGGCGACCGGCGGCCGAGCTATCCGTCTATGACCGCAAATGCCTGATGCTGGCGACGGCGCTGGCCATGTCGCCGCGCATTCTACTGCTCGACGAACCGGCTTCCGGCCTCACGAAACCGGAGATCGAGGATTCCATCACGCTCATCCGCCGGATTGCCGGGCGCGGTATCACCATCCTGCTCATCGAACATGTGCTGACCATGCTGCTGACGCTGTCGCAGCGGCTGATGGTGCTCAACCAGGGGCGTATGCTGATACTCGGCGAACCGGAGGAGGTGGTCCGGAACCCCGAGGTTATCCGCGCCTATCTGGGTGACCGGAGACGTGCCGCGTGAGCACCTTGCTGGAAATCCGCGGGATCGAGACCGGCTATGGCCGTATCAAGATCCTGCACGATGTCACCTTGGACAATGCCTCCGGCAATATCGGACTGTTCGGCCCCAATGGGCATGGCAAGACGACCTTGCTGCGCTGTGTCTCCGGCCTGCTGCGGGCCTGGCACGGTGAAATCCGCTTCGACGGTCAGGTCATCACCAATCTGCCGCCGCGCCGTATTGTGGAGCGCGGCCTTATCCACGTCTCCCAAGGCAATCGGTTGTTTCCGGACCTCACGATCCGCGAGACGCTGCGCCTTGGCGCCTTTCCGCGCCGCGCGCGGGCGCAGGAGGCGCAGAATATCGAGCGTGTCGCGGCCCTGTTCCCGAAGCTGCGGGAACGGTGGAGCCAGCGCGTGCGCACCTTGTCGGGTGGCGAGCGGCAGATGGTCTCGATCGCCGTCGCCTTGATGAGCGAACCGCGTCTGCTGATTCTGGATGAGCCGACACTCGGCCTGGCACCGCGCATCAAGGACGAGCTTTGCGACGCCATCAAGCTGATTTCGCAGGCGGGCGTGAAATTGGTGGTGGTGGAGCAGGACGTGGAATTCCTGCTCGACCTTGCCGACCACCTTTATCTCATCAATCACGGCGAGGTGGCGGCCGAGGTTCGGCCCGGCGACAGCATGAACCACGAGGCGATCATGGAGATGTATTTCGGCCGCCAGACGAGTGCGCTGACATGAGCACCATTGTCGATATCGTCATGAGCGGTCTGTTCCAGGGGTCGCTTTATGCCATGATCGCGGTCGGGCTGGCGCTGGTCTGGACGACGATCGGCGTCTTCAACTTCGCCCATGGCGTGCTGATGACGGTCGGCGCCTATATCGCCTGGCAACTCGCATCCTCCGACGCGCTCGGCCTGCCGATCTTCATCGCACTCCCCATCGCGCTGCTGGCCTCGGCGGCGATCGGCTTGTTGATGCAGGCGGCGATCGTGCGGCCCTTCATCGGCCGGCCTGATGTCGTGCTGCTGGCTGTCATCACAACCCTGGCAGCGGCGTCGATCTTCGAGAACGGTACTCTGCTGATATGGGGGCCGCGGCCGATGCAATTGCCGCCGCTGGCGGCCGGAACGGTGAAGATCATGGGTATCGGCATTTCCGCCCATCAGCTCATCATCATTCTCGTGACGCCGGTTATCCTGGCCGCGCTCTGGTTCTTTCTCACGCGCATGCGGCTGGGTCTGGCGTTGCGGGCGGTGGCACAGAATGAGGACGCCTGCCATCTGGTCGGGCTGAATGTCGCGGCCCTGTATGGCCTCGCCTTCGGGCTGGCCGCGGCCCTCGCGGGGCTCGCCGGCATATTCCTTGGCGGGTTCACCTTCATGTCGCCGACCATGGGCAGCGAGCCGCTGTCCAAGGCCCTGGTCGTCGTCATCTTCGGCGGCCTCGGCACCATCGCGGGTCCGATCTTCGCCGCCTATATCATCGCTTTCTTCGAGGCCATCAGCATCTATTTCATCGGCTTCTACTGGACGCCGGCGCTGCTGTTCGCCGTGCTCATCCTGACCTTGATGCTAAAGCCGGAGGGCCTGTTCTCGCGCCGCTCGCGGAGCCTGGCATGAGCATGGGTGTGGGCATCGGGCGCCGGGAAATCACCGGTATGGTCGTGGGTGCCGTGGTGCTCGCCTTGCTGCCGATGGTGGTGCAGGACAGCTATTATCGGCATCTGCTGATCATGGTCTTCATCTACGGCATCGTGGCTTCGAGCTGGGATCTTAGCCTCGGCTATGCCGGCATCTTCAATTTCGGCCATATGGCTTTGTTCGGCATCGGCCTTTACACCTACGGTCTTGCCACGACATTGCTGGGAATAAGCCCCTGGATCGCGCTTCTGGCAGGGGGCGTTCTGGCGGCTTTGGCGGCCGCGCTGATTTCCCTGCCCATCCTGCGCCTCAAAGGGATCTATGTTGTGCTGGTCACCTTCGCCTTCGGGCAGCTGGTGGTGCAGCTCATCATCAGCCAGTCCGATTATACCGGCGGCAATCAGGGATTGGTGCGCATCCCGTCCTTCCATATCCCTGGCCATAATCTGATGCGGGACCACAAGCTCGGCTTTTACTATATCGCGCTCATCCTGCTCTGCTGCAGCACGGTCTTTCTGCGCCTGATGGTGCGGTCCCGCCTGGGTCTCGCCATCCGGGCGCTGCGCGATAACGAGGAATATGCGACCAGCCGCGGCATCTCTATCTCCCGCCAGAGACTGATCACCATGGCCGGCAGCGCGGTCTTCACCGGCCTCGCCGGGGCCTTCTACGGTGCCTATTTCCGCAATGCCTCGACCGATGTCTTCGGGGCCAGCCTGACGACGCTGCTGCTCAGCATGGTGCTGCTGGGCGGCATTTCGACCATCTACGGATCGCTGCTCGCTGCCCTGCTGCTCACCATCTTCTCGGAAATGATCGCGGGGCTGGGCGCCTGGCGCCCCATCGTCATCGGCGTGCTGATCATCCTCGTGATGCTCGCCTATCCCGGCGGTCTCTATGGCGCCATCGCGGCAGCCGCGCGGGCGCTGCGGCGATTGGGCCGAAGGCAGGCATCGCCATGAACGAGCTTGAGATCCTGGCACGACTGGTCAGCTTCGACACTACCAGCCGCAACAGCAATCTGCCGCTGATCGATTTCATCCGCGACTATCTGCTGGGTCTGGGCATCGCGTCTGTCATCATTCCTGACGCGACCGGCACCAAGGCCAACCTGTTTGCGACCATCGGCCCTGCGGACCAGCCCGGCATCCTGCTCAGTGGCCACACCGATGTCGTGCCGGTCGATGGCCAAAGCTGGCGCAGCGATCCCTTTGAACTGACACGCGACGGCGACCGCGTCTTTGGCCGAGGTGTCGCCGACATGAAGGGGTTTCTGGCCTGCGCCCTGGCGATGGTCCCGCAGTTCCAGACCGTGGGCTTGCGCCGTCCCATTCATCTGGCGTTTTCTTATGATGAGGAAGTGGGCTGCTACGGCGTGCCCGGTATTCTCGCCCATATGCAAGCCCAAGGTCTGCAGCCCCAGATCGCTTTCGTCGGCGAGCCGAGTTTGATGAAGATCGTCACCGGGCATAAGGGTAGTTGCGGCCTGCGGACAAGCGTGCAGGGGCTTGCCTATCACTCCTCCCGCACCGATCTGGGTGTCAACGCTATCTTCCACGCGGCGGAACTGTTGGCCTGGCTGCAGCGGCGCGCGACGATGCTGGCCGGGGACGCGGCCGAACAGGCGCCCTTCGACCCGCCCTACAGCACTATCGGGGTCGGCGTGATTCGCGGCGGCATCGCGCGCAATACCGTTGCCGATCTTTGCAGCTTCGACTGGGACATCCGCGCGACACGCCCCAGACTGGTCGGGGAGATTGTCGGCGCATTGGAGCGTTTTGCTCAGGAAACCGTTTTGCCGGTGATGCGCCGAGGCCATGCCGGCAGCGCGATTGTGACGGAAATCGCTTACGATGTGCCGCCGCTTTTGCCGCAAAGCGACAGTCCGGCCGAGCAACTGGGCAAGCTTCTGGCACAGCGCAATGATACCGCGACCGTCGCCTATGGATCGGAGGCCGGGTTCTTTCAGGGCGTCGGAATTTCGACCACCATCTGCGGACCCGGAAGCATCGACCAGGCGCATGCGGCCGATGAATGGATTTCGGTCGATCAATTGCGATCCTGCATGGGCTTTCTCGGCAGGTTGGACGCCTATGCGCGTGGAGGTTGACCATGGCTGACGCAGAAGCCGATGCGGTTCGTGCGATCGTCGCCGAGGTCGACAGGGAGGCAGCCTTCCTGATCGATCTGACGCAAAGCCTGGTGCGCATCCCGACCGTCAATCCGAAATTCGAAACCGACCCGGCGCTCAACCGTGAAGCCGAACTGCAGCAGCATCTTCGCGGCATACTCGACGATATCGGCATGAGCACCGAAAGCTACGACGTCTTTCCCGGACGGCCGAACCTGACCGGCCGTTTTGCGGGAAGCGAAGACCGCAGCTTGATCCTGTGCGGCCATGTCGATGTCGTGCCGGCGGGTGAGCGCGCGCAATGGTCCGTCGATCCCTTTGGCGCCGAAATCCATAACGGCCGGATTTATGGGCGCGGGTCGATGGATATGAAGGCCGGGGTGGCAGCGACCTTGGCCGTCGCGCGCGCGGTGCATCGGCTCGGCCTGACGCTCGAAGGCGCGCTGTCCATCCATGCCGTGGTGGACGAGGAAGCAGGCGGTTTCGGCGCCATGGATCTGGTGCGGCGTGGTGCGCGCGCTG
This sequence comes from Acidisoma cellulosilyticum, assembly GCF_020621385.1. Lineage (GTDB taxonomy): Bacteria > Pseudomonadota > Alphaproteobacteria > Acetobacterales > Acetobacteraceae > Acidisoma > Acidisoma cellulosilyticum. The sequence goes on from NZ_JAESVA010000004.1 coordinate 353,329, forward strand.
CCGGCCTGATCGTGACCGAACCGACGGATGAGACGGTGCAGCCGGCGGAGGGCGGGCTGGAATGGGTGCGGGTGACGATCCCCGGCCGCAATGGCCATTCCGCCTGGCGCTATAACGAAATTTTTCCGCAGAGAGTATCGCCCGACCGTCTGACGCCGGCCGTGAACGCCATCGACATTGCCGCGCGTTTCCTGACCGCTGTACGGGATCTGGAGCGGGACTGGACAACACGCAAGCCCGCCCACCCGCTTCTGCCCCCGGGCGTCAATACCATCAGCCCCGGCGTGATGATGGCCGGATCCTCCCTGGGCCAGAACGGCCTGCCGCAGATCCTCACCAACCCGGCCATCATTCCCGATGTCGCCGTCATCGACTTCGATATCAAGTTTCTGCCGAATGAGACATCGGCGCAGGTCCGCCGCGAATTCGAGGCTTTCGTTCTGGCCTTCTCGCAGCAGGACAGTTGGCTGCGCGACCATCCGATCAGGGTGCAATGGGAACTGGGTGGGCTGCATTTTCCGCCGCTGAATACGCCGACCGATCACCCGCTGGTACAGACGCTGGTGCGGCATCGCGCGGAGCGCGCCATGGCGACGGAGGTCAAGGGCTTCGTCGCGGTCTGCGACGCCGCGCATTACGCGGGCGCCGGCATACCCGGCGTTATTCATGGCCCGATCGGCGCCGGGCTGCACGGCGTCGATGAATATGTCGATATCGCTTCGCTGATCTCGGTTGCACGTACGCTGGCCGCGACCGCCGTGACATGGTGCGGCATCAAATAAGGGAGTGAAAGCATGACCGAGCGCCTGTACAGCGGCCCGATCATCGACGCGCATCACCATCTTTGGGACCTCACCATGGGCCGCCATAAATGGCTGATGCCGAGCGGTGGGGAGGTGGAAGCCCTGGGTGGGCTTGATGCGCTGAGGACGAACTATCTGGTCGAGGATTTTCGGGCCGATAGCGCGCGGCAGAGAGTGGTCGGCAGCGTTCATATCGAAGCGCTTTGGGATCGGGACGATCTGGTCGGCGAGACAAGGTGGCTGGAGACCTTGGACAAGAGCGACAATATCGCTTCCCGCTATATCGCCAATGCGGGCCTTGGCACGCCCGGCGCGGCGGCCGTGCTGGAGGAACAGGCGTCTTTCCCGCGCGTAGTCGGCGTCCGGGAAATCCTGAGCTGGCACCCCGATCCCAAGCGGAGTTTTGCGACAAGGTCGGATATTGCGGAGGATCCGGCCTGGCGGGCCGATCTCGCCTTGCTGCCGCAACACGGTCTCATCTTCGAACTGATGATGTACCCCTATCAGGCTGCCATGGTTTCTGACCTGGCGCGCCGTTATCCGCAGCTCCAATTTGTCGTGAACCATTGCGGCAGTCCGATCGACCGTGACGCGGACGGCATGCAGCGCTGGCGAGACGGGCTTGTGACGATATCCCAGCATGAGAATGTCGCGCTTAAGATTTCCAATATGGCGGCCTATGACAAGGACCGGACTGAGGACAGCCTGCGGGCCGTCGCGATGCATTGTCTGGATTGTTTCGGGGTGGCAAGAACGATGCTGGCGACAGACTATCCGGTCGCCAGGCTGCAGATGACCTATGACGCCATCTACGAGAATTTCAAGCAGATCTTCGCGCCCCTGTCGCAGGACGAGCAATCGGCTCTGTTTCATGACAATGCGGCCCGCATGTATCGCTTTGACGAGGCCGTTTAGAGCAGATCCCGATCAGATGATTCTATCTGACTGTGATCTGCTCTAGAGCGTTTCCTGTTCGCTTACGCTCACAGACGCCGCTCTAGTTTATTGTTTTTGCGAGCATCTTTACCCGGCAGATGATTCCATCTGACCGGGATCTGCTCTAGGCGGCAAAGGGAGACAAGGACCGTTTCAGAAACTGCCCGTCGCCCTTCTCGCCGGTGATACGCCCATCCTCGGCAACGACCTTACCGCGAAGCAGCGTCATGACCGGCCAACCGACGACCGCCATGCCCTCATAAGGCGTGTAATCCGCGCCATGATGCATGAGGGATTGGCTGATGACTTCTCTCCGCGACGGATCCCACAAGACTATGTCGGCGTCGAAACCCGGGCCGATGGAGCCTTTCTGGGGGTAAAGCCCATACATCTTCGCATGATTGGTCGATGTAAGGGCAACAAACTCGTTCACGGAAATCCGCCCCTCGACGACGCCCTTCGAGTAAAGGATCTGCAGTCTTGTCTCGACCCCCGGTATGCCGTTGGGCACCCAGCGAAACGAGGTACGAGCCTTGGGGTTTAGTTTTCCCTCTGACCCTTCATAATAAAAAGGGCAATGGTCGGAAGAGAAGGTCTGAAAAACGCCGGTCTGGATGCCGCTCCAGATCGCATCCCAGCTCTGTTCGTCGCGCGGCGGAGGCGAACAGATATATTTTCCGCCGCTCTCGTCCATATTCAGGCCTTTGAGATCGTCGGCTGTCAACGCGACATATTGCGGGCAGGTCTCGGCATAGATCTTAAGACCTTTATTCTGGGCCCAGCGGATTTGCTCCATCGGTTCGCGTCCGGACACATGAACCACCATGATCGGGACATCGGTCAGTTCCGCATGGCTGATCGCTCTATGCGTCGCTTCGCGCTCGACACTCTCGGGCCGAGACAAGGCGTGGTAATAGGGGGCGGTCTTGCCAGCGGATTCCAGTCGTTCCGTCATGAATTTTATCGCGTCATAGCCCTCGCAATGCACCATCACCAGCGCCTTGCAATCCCGCGCGCAACTGAAGACGTCCAGCAACTGGCGGTCATTCAGAACGAGATCGTCATAGGTCATAAAGACTTTGAAGGAGGTGTAACCGTCATCGACGAGGGCGGGCAATTCCTGTGAAAGAACCGAAGCCGTCGGGTCTGAGATAATAAGATGGAAACCATAATCGCAAAAGGACTGACCATCGGCCTCCCGATGATAGTCCGTCACGGCATGACGCAAAGATGTGCCACGTGGCTGCAAGGCGAAGGGTATGACCGTCGTGGTGCCCCCGGCTATTGCCGACCTTGTGCCGGTCTCGAACCCATCCGCCATGGCCGGGCCGCCAAAGGCGGGTTGCGCGAGATGGACATGGCTGTCTATTCCGCCGGGCATCACCAATAGACCGCTGGCATCGATCGTTTTAGCGGCCCCGGTCAATTTATCCGATAAGGATACAATTTTCCCGGCCCGAATGCCCACATCCGCCCGCATGGTATCTGTGGCGGTTACAACCGTCCCACCACGAATGATGACATCGAAATCGGTCACTGGCCGTTCTCCCGTACAGTAGCGCTGTCTAAATTAACCAATGTCTGATCAATTTTCGTTATCTCGCAATCATCCGGCTTACCATTCTGCCAGGACTGGACAAGGAACTGCGCCATCGAATCGATTGCTATAATAGGGTGATGCCATATCCCCGCGTCATAGATAATACCTTGCGACGAAGCGAGACGGAAGGCGCGCAAGGTCGAGAGGTCAGGACACCCATCGCTGTCACTGCAACAGGCAACCATGACATGTCCATTTCCAGATAACGGCAGGATCAATTGGGGCGTTTGGGAATGGCGTTCCAGCATATCGATGCTGCGCGGCAGGGATTGTGCTTTCGCTTGATAGATCGACGTAATCAAAGCAAAGCCCGGCTTAGCCTGCTCGGCAGGAAATTTTTCAATATCGCAGCGGAGAGCCGTCCCGTCATTGACGGCAATAGTCGTCTGCCCCATCGTGACGAGCTTCCCAAATGGCGCAACCAGATGCCCTTGATCGGGCTCCAGCGGCTTGGCCAGGAAGCTTAGGGCAACAGGCGCGATCGCCATTATACCATCACGTCGCCGCCATTCGGCGACAGGTTTTGTCCGCAAAAATTCCGGCCGCCGATTTCCGATGCCAGCAGAAGCGCGGTCGGCGCTATTTCCTCAACCTGGCCGAAACGGCCGACCGGCAGTTGCGCGATTTTCATGGCCCGCCATTGGTCGGAGAGACTGGCGAGGACGGCCGTTTCAACCGGACCCGGCGCGATCGCATTGACCATCACATTATGGGGGGCGCCTTCGTAGCTGAGCGCGCGGGTAAAGCCCACGATGCCTGCCTTGGCGGCACAGTAATGCGCCAGGCCTGGAGCACCCTTATACGCAAGTTGTGATGACGTCAGAATGATACGTCCATAGCCACGCTTGACCATATCCTCAAAGAACGCATGTGTAATCAGAAACGTGCCCGTCAGATGAACGCCAATCATGCGATTCCAATCGGCCAGGGTGAGGTCGATAAATGACTTGTCGCCCCCGATCCCGGCGCAATTCACGAGAATATCGACGGCACCCAATTGATCGTCGCACCATGCTTTGGCGGCGGCTACCGATTCCGGGGAAGAGACATCACAATCCGTTGTCGCGACATTGCCACCCTTTGCTTTCAGGCTGGCGACAAGCTCCGACGCCTGTTCCGCGGACTGGAAATGCCCGATCCCGACCTGCGCGCCATTGGCGACAAACAACTCGACGATCGCTCGGCCGATGCCGCTGTTTCCGCCGGTTACGAAAGCCGTGCGGCCCGCGAGAGAAAAGGTTTCCAAGTTTAGGTCCTCATATGGAAGAGTTCGAACCGAATTGTTTTAGGGTTTTCCGGGTGTTTGTCTTGCCGCGTCATCCTACCAGGAAATGCATAATGCTTCATCAATCCCGGCCCGCCCCGCGGTCCGGATGAGGTGAAGGCGCATATAATAGGCAGCACTGTCCGGATCGCGAAGCTCCAGCGCTTTGAGAATATTCTCATGTTCCAGGATCGGCTCCCAAAGCCGTCCCGGCGCGCCGAGGGGAAGCAAATGACTTGCCAGCATCGGCGCCTGAAGGGTCTCGTGGATTTGGTCGAAGATGCGATTGCCACCATATTTGATGATGGCGCGATGAAGAGCGAGGTCCGAATGCGCAGCCTGATCAAGATCCTGCGCGCGCAAGGCAATCCGGATCTCATCGTTGAGCTGGCGCAGATGCTGCAATTGCTGAGTCGATATCAGACCGGCGGCAAGCCTTGTCGCATAGGTTTCAAGCAATAGGCGCGCCTGAAAAACTTCCTCCGGCGTCGAGCGTTCTAGACCGTCGATTGCGAATGAAAATTCGCTATTGGGGGCGAGACATACAACCGCGCTGCGTCCGGGGTCGATTTGGATCAAACCCTTCGTTTCCAATATGCTGAGCGCCTCGCGGAGCGACGATCGGCTGATATTGAGTTTGATGGAGAGTTCCCGCTGCGACGGTAGTTTGGCGCCTGGCTTGACAGTACCGTTGGCGATCATTTCCTGGATCTGGCGCGCAGCCAGACGAGGAACAGCCTCCCGCTCCGTCACCAGCTTATCCGACAGGATCTCATCAGTCAAAGGGAAGGTCAATTCCGGTTCTCTGCATCATTTGCTCTCCATTCGCGGGCGATGGAGTTCTGGTCGGGTAAAAGGAAGCCGCCTTGGACTAGGAGTTTTTTACCGCAAGCCGTTCCCTAAGCCAATCCGTGTAGGACAATATGCCGGCCTCCATCGTTTTGGCGGGATAAAACCCGAGATCGCTCTGAGCGGAGGTCGTGTCAAACTCAGCCTGGCGATCGTCCAACGGATCCGGCCCCATCGCGAGTTCGACATCGGCCGAGGGAAGGACGCGACGCACGATATCGGCGATCTCCCCCAGCGTCAGATAAGTGCCGCCGGTCAGGGTATAGGTGCGGCGGGTCATGGTCTTGGCCCTCAAAGCCAGGATCAGCGCCGAGGCCGCATCGTCCACGTGAATGAACTGCCTCGGAAAATCCAGACCCCAGCTCATCCTTGTCGGCTTATGGGTGAGCGCATCGCTAATCATGGTGCGGATGACGCAATCCGTGGTCCGGCCGGGGCCGTAAATCCAGGAAAATCTTAGCGCCAGGCCATCGACACCATGCTGCCTCGCATAGCCCTCGATCAGCGGTTCGATGGCGGCTTTGGTGGCTCCGTAAACGCTGCTCGGCCTTAGCACAACATCCTCCGCGACCGGGCCGGCGGGTGTGTCGCCATAGGCGCTGGTGGATGAACAGCAGACGACACGGGGAATTTTATGGATGCGAGCCAGTTCGAGAAGATTGACGGTTCCCATGACGTTCACTTCGACAAGCCGATATGGATTGTCGATCCCGACCATGGGTCCTGAAAAGGCACCGCAATGGATGATGCCGCTGACTTGGCGCCCTGCGATGATTGCATGAAGACGATGGATATCGGTGAGGTCGGCTTGAACCAGATCGCAGCCATCCGTTGTCCGAGCAACCATATCTGTCGCGATGACTTTTTTGCCCTCGCTTTCCAACCTGTCGCAGACGGCTCTGCCGAGCAAGCCGGCAGCGCCAGTGACGAGAACGACATCATCCATGTTCATGCTCCCAATGCAACGACTGGTGAACGGCCTGCGCCAGACCGACGGGTATCCGACCATTCGATAGGCAGCTCCGCCGCCAGAAGCGTGCGGGTATAAGGATCTTTCGGAGCCTCAAAAATCTCTTCGGTCAGGCCAAGCTCTACGATACGTCCCCGATTGAGCACAATGACATTATGCGCCAGAGACCGCACGGAGTTGAGGTCGTGGGTAATGAACAAGGCGGACAGCCCCATATCCTGCTGAAGAGCACGAATAAGATCGATGATCTGGGCGCGCACGCGGATATCAAGCGCCGTCGTCGGTTCGTCGAAGACCACGAAGTCGGGCTTGGTCGCTAAAGCACGCGCGATACCGATCCGCTTCTGTTCCCCGGCCGTCAACTCATGAGGGTAGGCGCGGGCGAGGTGCTGCGGCAACTGAACCATCTCAAGCAGCTCATCCACGCGCCTCCTTCGCTCGGTTTGCGGAACCCGATCCAAAAGATCGAGGGGCTCAGCGATCAAATCGGAGACGCGCCAACGCGGGTTAAGGGCAACATAGGGTTCCTGAAAGACCATTTGCATGCGACGGCGCAGGGGCCGCAGCTTGGGCTCCTCCATCGTCGCAATGTCCTGGCCGTCAAAGCGAATGACGCCGGAATTCGGTGGCAGCAGCCGAAGGAGGCATTGGCCGATGGTTGTTTTTCCGGAACCGCTTTCACCGACGAGCGCGAGTGTCTCGCCGCGTTCCAGCGAAAAGCTCACCCGGTCCACCGCGATGACCGGAGGCTGGCCGCCGCCGATGTCGAAGGTCTTGCACAGATTGTCGACGACCAGAATCCTGTCTTTGTCCATGCCCGTTTCTGCGGAAGCGACCGGCGCGGCGAGACGATCGCCGCGTGTCGGCTTCGCACGCGCGGCGCCAAGAAGGCTGGTGCTGTAGGCGGTTTGCGGTTGTGCCAGGAAATGTTCCACGGGCTGCAATTCTTCGATCTTGCCATCGCGCATAACGGCGACACGATCGCAGTAATGGGCGATAATGCCAAGATCATGCGTGATAAGAACGACAGAGACCCCGAGCTGGCGCGCTCGTTCGACCAGAAGATCCAGCACCTGGACCTGGACGGTGGCGTCCAGTCCCAAAGTCGCGTCATCAGCCAGGATAATGGCAGGATGCGTGATCAGCGCCATGGCAATGATGATGCGCTGTGCCATGCCGCCGGACAGCTCGTGCGGATAGGCGCGGGCTCTCCTCTCGGGATCGACAATGCCGACCTTATCGAGCAGATCGATCGTCTCTTTCCAGGCCTGACCGCGGGAGCAGGGGCGATGTATTCTCAATACGCGGGAAATCTGCTTGCCGACCCGCTCGACGGGATCCAGCAGAGCCTTGGCATTGGTGCCGATAAGAGAAATGGTGCCGCCGCGCAGCCGCCTCCGCTCACCCTCGCTCATGGCGGCGATGGGCTTGCCGGCGATCGTGACGCTGCCTTGCGTGATGCGCCCGTCGCCCGGTAGCAGTCCGAGCAGCGCCTGGGCGAGCACGGATTTTCCGGCGCCTGTCTCGCCGACGATGCCAAGGATTTCGTTTTTCCCGAGCTGGAAGCTGATCCCGCTGAGGACGATATGGGGAGAGGCGCTTGGTCCGAAGGCGACCGTGAGGTCAAGAACCTCCAAAGCAGCCTGGGTCTTGGTTTCCGGGCTCATCGGTGACGCCTCCTCGGATCCAGCAGAATTCGCAATTCATCGCCGAGCAGTGCGAAACACAGCACCGCGAGAACGATGGCAATGCCGGGGAATAATGAAACCCACCAGACGCCAAGGATCAGCTGCTGAGCCCCTGAGCTGACCATGAGGCCCCATTCCGGCGTCGGCATGCGCACGCCGGCGCCAATGAACGACAATCCCGCTGTCAGCAAAATCGCCATGCCGACACTGATGGAGAGCTGAACGAGAGCCGGTGTCATGGCATTCGGCAGAATATGCCGAAACATGATGGAGCGATCGGTCGCGCCGGAGCAACGTGCGGCGCTGATGAAGGGACGCTGCCGGAGCGACAATACTTCCGCGCGAACAAGGCGTGCGAAGACGGGCACAAACAATATCGCAAGCACCAGCGCCACGTTCCAGATCTCCTGCCCCAGCACGGAAACGAGCGCCATCCCGAGTACAAAGACAGGAAAAGACTGGATGAAGTCGAAAAGGCGCATGACGATGGCACTTGGTATGCCGCTGTAGAAACCGATGATCAGGCCGAGAGGCACCCCGATCGCGAATGCGCCGGCAACCGCTGTGATGCTGACAAGGAGATTGATGCGCGTCGCATATATGATGCGCGACAGAATATCCATGCCATAGACATCCGTGCCGAGCAGGTGAGACGCGGATGGCGGCATCAACGTATGCAAGGGGTCCGCTGTCGTCGGTGAATAAGGCGCGAGCAGGCCTGCGAAGACGATCGCGATGACCTGGAGCAGAAGCAGCGCCGCGCCGAAGGCGGCACCAGGACGCATCAGCCAGGTGCGCATCAGATACGGATCCTTGGGTCAACGAGTTCGTAGAGCACGTCGACGACGAGATAGACCAGCAGGACCACGATGGCCGCGACCATCACGAAGCCCTGCAGGGCCGGATAATCGCTGTTGATGACCGCCTGCACCGCATATTGGCCCAATCCGCCCCAGGAGAAGATGGTTTCGACGATAACCGCCGCGCCGAGCAGAAAGCCGAACAGGAATCCCGCCGTCGTGATGATGGGCGGCATGCTGTTTTTCAGAGACATGGCAACGATACGGCTTTCCGGCATGCCGCAAGCGCGTGCGTGCTGCACAAAGCTGCTGTCATAGACATTGGCGAAGACGGTTTGTGTCATCTTCATCATGGCGCCCGCATTGACAAGACTGATCGTAATGACCGGCAGCGCGAGACGGCTGATGGCCGAGCCGAGATCGGCCCAATTTCCCGTCAGCAGGCTGTCGATCGTATAGAAGCCTGTTATCGTGTTCGGCGGCGTGAGATAGGTATCCAGCCTGCCGAAAGGCGCCGGCGCCCATCCCGCGATATGAAAGAAGAAAAAGATCAGCAGCAATCCCACCCAGAAATCGGGCAAGGCCCCGGCCGCGAGACCATAGAGACGGGTGAGCCGGTCGAACCCGTAACGGCGTCCTGCCACCGACAGTATGGCGAGCCCGACACCGAGGACGACGGTCAGAATCATCGCATAGGTGATCAGCTCAAGCGTCGCTGGTGCCCGCTCAAGCAAATCCTGTGTGACGGGATGCGAGGTAAAGATCGACGTGCCCAGATCGCCGTGCAGGACATTGATGAGATAATGCATAAACTGGATCCAGACGCTCTGGTCCAGACCAAGCCGCTGGCGCAGGGCGGCAATCGCGTCCGGCGTCGCCATATTGCCCAGAAGCAGCAAGGCCGGATCGCCCGGCAAAAGGCGGACGAGCACAAATGTGACGAGCAGAACGCCAAAGAGCTGCATCGGAATCAAGGCAACGCGCGCGAGGATAATCCTCAGCGGACGCGGTATCAGATGCCAGATCGCTCGAAGGCCGCGTAAGGAGGGGAGGGCGGCCCGCGCCGCCCCCCCGCCTTTCGTCGCTTCGATCATTGAGCGGCGCTCTTATGGAAGTCGTACCAGGTATTGCCGTTCGGCGTGTACCAGGAGACCCCATGGACATCGGTCCTGGTCGCAAGCTGATAGCCGGGGTTGAAGAGGAACACCCAGGGGGCCTGATCCATGACGATTTCCTGGACCCGCTTCATTTGCGTGAGACGGGCTGCCTGGTCGGTCGAGGTCAATGCCTGATCGATGAGCTTGTCGACCTCGGCATTTTTGAAATGCGAATAGTCGATGAGCGAAGCGCTATTCAGCCAAAGATTCGCGACATAGGCGGGGTCGGGCACGATCGCCATATCCTGAAAGAAATACATGGGCATTTGGCCTTTGCTGTATTTCTCAACGAGCGAGGAGGACGGCAATTCGTCGAGCTGGACGTCGACGCCCGCGCGGGCGAAGGCGGTCTTTAAGATAACCGCTTGTTCCTGCTCCAGCTCATCATCGGTACGATAGCCGAGGGTGGTACGGAACCCATTCGGATAGCCGGCTGCCGCCAACAGCGCTTTCGCCTTTGCGAGGTCGTCCGTATATTGGAAATACGCGTCGGTATATCCGGGATAGATTTCCGAAATCGGGCTTTTGGTCTCCCGCGCAGTGCCGAAAAAGACGCTCTTCAGCATATCCGAGCGCGGCACGAGATAGTTCAGCGCCTGTCTGACGCGCGGGTCGTTGAAGGGCGGCGTGTCGTTATTCATCTCGACGCGTTCGATGTAGTTTCCGAACATCTTGTAGACATGAACGCCGGGAACGTTCTGCAGCAGATTGAGCTCGCGGGGTTCAAGCCATTCAGCCACATCGACCGCACCGGCCTCGACTGCGGCCGTCCGGTTGGAGGAATCCGGGATTTCGCGAAAGACGATACGCGAGAGGCGCGGCGCACCCAGATAGTAATTGGGGTTTGCCTGATAGATGACGGTCTGGCCGGGCAGGAAGGTGGTCACGCTGTATGGTGCGAAGGACGCGGAATGGGTCGCGAGCCAGCTTGAGCCCCAAGGGTCGGCGGGCGTGAGATGCTTCTTCATCTCGACTTCATCGAGTATGCCCAGATCGTTATTGACCCATAGGCGCGCCAGCAGTGGCGAAGGATGCGGCAAGGAGACCTTGACCGTATAGTCGTCGATTTTCTGGAATGCCTTGTCGAAATCCGTGATCCCGAGGACCTGGGTCATATACCAATGGAAGGTTGCGTTCAGCGCCCATCCGCGTTGGAAGGTCCACATGACATCGTCGGCCGTGAAGGGGTCGCCCTGCGCACTCTTCACGCCATGCCGCAGATGGAAGGTGATTGAGGTTTCATCGGGCGAAAGATCGTAGCTCTCCGCAAGACGCCCAACGATCTTGTCGAAATTCTCGTAAGATACGCCGTCGGCGCCGGCCTTCATGTCATAGGCGAGCAGACGTTCGTAGATATTGCGGCGGGCCTCATGGCTGGCTTCCGTGGGCGGATATTCCTGATCGAGAGATTCAGGTGTCCTTGGTCCGGCCACGACGAGGGTATTGAGTGCCGATTGCGCCAAAACAGGGGCGCTAAAGCAGAGCGGCAACATAAGCGTTGCTACGGCAAGTAACTTGTCACGCACCATCCGTCTCCGTTGTTTTTCCGCAGATGAACAACGCAGGAACCATGCCAAGAAAAACCAAATGGCCCGGCCAGTTAGCGAGGATTTTCGACAAATAGCTGATTTAGAACGATAAAAGACGATAAAATAAGCGGTAATTTATAAAACTGATGGAAAAATAATCAAAACAAAAGCAGTTGACGAAAACTGGTCGGACCATGTTTCTAAATGGAACATGATCAGATTTTTGACGGGAGGAATTTTGACTAGACAAAAAGATTGACTGAACAGTGAGCCGCGAGTGCTCCTCACACGGGATGGCATTGAGGCAGAAAAAATACAGCTTAAATCGAGGTTATTGGCTTCAGTTCGGTGATGGCGCCCGCCCTCGGCAATGGTCTTTGCCACATCGGCTGATCCCTCACCCTGAGCGAGGAGCGATGCTTGCTCTCAAACTGGTCCGACCATTTTTGGAATTGACGGCGTTTGATGTCGAAAATGATGACAGTCAGCGTGTACTTGGTCAGAATTGTCTAAATTTTGGGCGATTGACTGAAATCTGCAGGCGTCTTGCTAAATTTGTCGGCGGATTTTACCGCGCAAGCCCGTGGGATTGCCGGCGATCAGGCCGCCGGTCCAAGGCCGTTCCCCGACCATCGATCAGGAGACAAGGGCGCGGTGGAGGGCCTCACGCGTATGCTTGACATGACCGGCCATGACGATGCCCGCCCGCTCGGCGTCATGGGCGCGGAGAGCGGCCATGAGTTCCTCATGCTCGGTCATGGCCTCCGCCCACCGGTCATGGGCCAGCAAGGCCGCGTATCGGCCGCGTCTGACCCTTGTCAGCAGCGAGGCATGCAGAGCGATCAGCGCGTCGTTGCATGCGGCCTGGACCAGCAGAAGATGAATCTCGTGATTGAGTTTGAAATACTGCTTCCTGTCCCCGGCCGCGAAGCGCTGCTGCATGCGCGCGTGCAGGCGTTCCATATGATCGAGCTGATCCTGGCTCATGCGGTCCGCGGCCAATTCGGCGGCAAGACGCTCTATGCCGCAGATAACCTCAAGCAACTCGCCCATCGCCTTCTCTGACAAGGCAAGCACGCGCGCGCCGCGGCGTGGCAGAAGTTCAACCAGCCCCTCTTGCGCCAAAAGTTTCAAGGCTTCGCGGACCGGGGTGCGGGAGACTGCCAGCATCTCACTCAGTTTCGCGTCATTCAGACGATCGCCAGCCGCGAGATCTCCCTCCACGATCATGTCGCGCAGCTGTGCCAGCACCTCCTCGTGCAACGGGCGCCGCGCCAAAATCGGCGCTCGTTTCATGCCCGAAGCCGCGTCCTTGCGCGCTTTTGTGGGCGAGTCCGGCGTCTGCGCCATGGTCCTGTCCTATCGTCGGGCGATCTGGTCATTTTGCATGCAAAATTCAAAAAAAGAAAGCCAGCTTGGTACTGAGAGCAAGAAAAATATAGCGATTATAATGGATTAAATGAAATGCGAGCCTGGCATCTAATTTGCTTCACAGATCATATGCATCAACGGAGGAGACTGGCATGAAGCTCAATCGGTTGCGGCGAGCCTGGGGTCCCAAAAGTTTGTCCTGCTTCCTATTGGCAGCCTCTATCCTGGCTGGAAGTGCCGCCGCGGGTCAGGCAGCACAGGACAGTTCCGACCGCTTCGTGCCGGCACCGCCCGAAGCGGGCACCGCCATACCCGGTGCGACCATCAAATTCGGGATGCGGCCTTATGCCGATAATACGCCTTACGTCATCGGCATGAAGAAAGGCTGGTTCAAAGAGGTCGGCATCAGTTTTACGCCGCCACCTTATGGATTGAAGGCCAATGACTCCAATGTATTGACGCTCATGCTCAATGGGCAGTTGGATATGATCAGCGAATACTGCCCGCTGTTTCTGCCGACATATCGGACGTCTCGCCTGCTGAAATGCATTGCCTTCACCGACAATAATCAGGCCTTCGCGATCCTCGCCAATCCCAAACTGCATCTCAAGACCTTCAAGGACTATATCGCGGAGGGGAAAAGCTTTTCCGAGGCACTGAAGCTGGCATTGGCACCCCTCGCCGGCAAAACGCTGGTCGGCGCGCCGGAATTGAGTGCGCGTCCTTTCGAGGAGACACTCGGCAAACTGTCTGGCCTCACCTGGAATCTTCAGGTTCTGGATGATTCGAAGTCGCTCGTTCTCGCTCAGGCGGGACGGGAGCTTTTCGTCAATCCCGAGGGCGCGCCGATCACTTATACCTTGCGCCAGGCGGGCTGGACCGATGTCGTCGATATCGGCGATCTGGTGAAATACGGCCCGGGCGGCACGAATTCCCCGCTGGAAGACGTGATCGATATCGTCGGCATCGCGGCGCGCAGCGACTATGTCAATACAAACCAGAATACCGTTCTGCGCTTCCTGTCCGTGGTATGGCGCATCTTTGATGCGACTGCCAAGGATCCGTCGCTTTACGACATCCAGGCTCCTTATCTGAACAGCTTCGCGGGGACATCGCTCGACGGCAAGGGCGTTGCCAATACCGTCAATATCCTCGACCCGTTCACGCCGTTCGACGAGGACAAGGTATATTACGATGAGCCCGCCAACCTCGTTTATTACAAAAGCGTCTGGTCCGCGATCATCGCCGATCTGGAACAGCATCACGTCATCCCGGCCGGGGTCGTGAAGCCGGATGATGTCGTCTGGGGCGCGCCGATCTGGCATGAAATGACCGCTTATCGCGACAAGACGAATGCCTTGTTGACCAGCTTGTCTGGCAAGTCCTTGTCTGCCGACAAAACCAAGCTGGTCGACCAGGCAAAGACATTCTACACGAATTTCGACTATCTGGATTCCTACCGCCTTGCGCTTGCGGCCAGCCAGTAAGGGGCTGGCCCTTGTCCCTGACCACAATGCCTGTCCGTGACGGAGGTGCGAGGCGCGTAACGCGCGCCTTGCGCTTCGATCCGATGGCATGGCTTGGAATATTGCTACTTCTGCTGGTCTGGGAACTGGCGGCGTGTTTGCTGCCGCCAGCGATTTTGCCTGCGCCGCTTGGTGTTGTCAGGCGCCTTTGCAGCGAATTCCTGTCGGCGCCGGACCTCAGCTATTTTGGTCTGGCGAATGCCAGCCTGCTCGGCAGCATGACCTATACGGCGGAGAACGTGCTGCTCGCCATGATCGTCGGCGCTGCCTTCGCCATTCCCTTGGGGCTTGTCACGGCAAGGCAAGAGCTTATCCGTGCAGTGATCGATCCTGTGATGATGACCGTGGGCACGGTGCCCATTCTCATTCTCGCACCGTTTCTGCTGATCTGGTTCGGCGTCGGCCGGGCCAGCGCCGTGCTGCTCGTGACCTTCTACGTCATCGTCGTCGTCTATGTCGCCGCACAACGCGCGGCCGAGAATATCGCGCCGGTGTTCGAGGATTATGCAGCGACGCTCGGCGCGTCGCCTCGCGCGGTGCTGCGTGATATTCTCATCCCCGCGACCATTCCGGAAATTCTCGGTGGATTGCGCATCGCTTTGGCCGGCGCCTGGGGGCTTGAGGCCGTATCCGAACTTCTGGGCGCCCAGCAGGGAATAGGCAAAATCATCGAGGTCCTGGCTGGCGCCACCGATGCCCAGGGCATCATGGCGGCGCTGTTGCTTCTGGGGCTTGTCGCAACCGTTTGCGACGGATGCGCTGCGTGGGCCATTCATCGCCTCACGCGCTGGAAATCCTCCACCCCTGTTGCCGGAGCGTGACGCATGGCGAATGCAGTGCAAGATATCCAGATCCGTCATCTGTCCCGGCGCTTTACGCGGGCAGACGGGCAGACGGTCACTGCGCTCGATGACCTGAGCGTCACCATCAAAGCCGGAGAGTTCGTCTGTCTGGTCGGCCCATCCGGCTGTGGCAAGACGACGTTGCTGCAAATGCTGGCCGGCCTGTTGCGGCAGAGTTCGGGCGAGATCGAAGCCCAGGGGAAGCCAGTGTTAAGGCCGGGCCCGGAACGCGGCGTCGTCTTCCAGAAAGACAGTGTCTTTCCCTGGATGCGGGTGATCGACAATGTCGAATACGGGTTGAAATGCCGCGGCGTGAGCAAGGGTGAACGCCGCGAACGCGCCTTGCATTATCTGGAACGCGTTGGACTGATGCAGGTCGCCCAGGCCTGGCCGAAGGAACTGTCCGGCGGCATGCTCAAACGCGTGGCGATCGCCACCGTTTTCGCGAATGGCGCCGAGATATTGATGCTCGACGAGCCGTTCGGCGCATTGGACTATGTCACGCGTCACCAATTGCATGATGTGCTCCTGGATCTTTGGCTTGACGGTGAGGGCGGTCGGCGCAGGACGGTCATTTTCGTGACGCATGATGTGGATGAGGCCTTGATTCTCGCCGACCGCATTCTGGTGTTTCATTCGGGTCGCATGGTCGAAGACCTTGCGGTGACATTGCCCAAACCGCGCTCCGCCGATGATCTTGTCCTGCCGGAATTGGTGAACCATCGTCACAGGCTGCTGCAGCATATGGGCCTAATACGCCCGGCTGCCGCGAAGCCGGGCCAGTGAGATGAAGCCGCTTTCGCCCAGCCGCAGGCGGGCCATTGGCCTCATCGTCCTGCTTTGCCTCGCGGCGATCTGGCAGTTGCTTTCTATGATCTACCCTGCGGAGGCACAGCCCGGCGAACCGATGATCGCCGGCTGGCAAGTGATCTTTACCAAGACATTGCTGTCGCTATCCGACTACTGGCAAGGGGGATTGGGCGTCAGGTCCGTCGCGGAAGGGGCAAGTCGCGGTTATGCGGCCGCTTGCCTCACGCTGATCGTCAATAGCGCGATCACCCTCGCGCGCGTCCTTGGCGGTCTTGCCATCGGCACTCTGCTCGGCATGATCGGCGGGCTTGCCGTCTCCTGGTCTTCCTGGGGGCGCCGCATCGTCAATTTGCCGATGCAGTTTCTGCGCACCCTGCCGCTTCTGGCCATGGTCCCGCTGTTTCAGCTTTGGTTCGGCACCAATCTTTTCGGACAGATCGCCTTCACGGCTTATGGCGTGAGCGTCATTGTCTTTGCCGGCACGGTCAATGCGGTCGCCAATATTCCTGCGATCTTTATCGACAATGCCCGCAGCCTCGGTGCGAGCCAGAGCCAGATTTATCGCAGCGTGATTCTACCGGGCATTTTGCCGGGCATGCGGTCGACGATCCTGCTGGCCCTTGGCACGGCCTGGAGCGCTGTTCTGGGCGCCGAGTATCTGGGGGCGCAATCGGGGCTGGGTTATATCATCGTCTATGCACAGCAATTCGCCTATCTCGACCGCATGTTCCTGGTCGCTCTGGTGATCCTGGTTTTTGCTGCGGTGTTTTATACGCTGTTTGATCGCGCGACCCGGAAGCTGCTGGCTTGGGCGCCGCAAACCTCTCGTCGGGAGATTGCGCGGTGAGCGCAGATCACCTCAGTAATGCCCGCGACCTTGGGCGATCCGTTCAGTCCGGCCGTCACAAAGCGGTCGAGGTTGCCCAGGTGGCACTGGACGCGATCGCGGCGCAAAATGCGCGCTTGAACGCCTTCGTATCGGTCGATGCCGACGGCGTTCTGGCTGCCGCCGCCGCTGTCGATGCGCAGGTCAAGGACGGTATCGTCCTGCCACTGGCCGGTGTGCCGGTCGCCGTGAAGGATAATATCTGGGTCAAGGGGCAAAGGGTCACGCAGGGGTCGCGGCTTTTTGCGGATTTCGTAGCGCCGGATGACGCGGTTGCGGTCAGCCGTCTGCGCGCCGCCGGTGCGGTCATCATCGGCATGACCAATACGTCCGAATTCGCCTGCAAGGGCAATACGACCAATCTGCTGTTCGGGCCGACGCGCCATCCGCTCGATCCCCGATTGACGCCGGGCGGATCGTCGGGCGGCAGTGCCGCCGCCGTGGCGGCCGGGCTTGTACCGATCGCGCTCGGCACGGATGCCGGCGGGTCAAGCTGCCGACCGCCTGCGCATGTGGGTGCGGTGGGCTTCAAACCATCGCTCGGGGCGATTCCCTACGGGCCGGGCTTCCGGGAGCCGTTGCAGAGCATCTCCTGCCTTTGTCCTATGACCAATGGGGTCGCCGACGCGGCGCTCGCCTTTTCGGTTCTGGCCGGATTGCCAAGGGAAGGGGGGAGACCGCCCGGGCCGCCGCTGCGCATTGCCTATTCCCCGCGGTTTGGTCTTTCCGTCCCGGTCGACCCAGAGATAGAGGCGATGGTGGAGGCAGCGGTCGAGGGCGTCAGGCGCCAAGGCTTTGCCGTGCAGCGGGCCGACCCGCCTTGGCCTGACGGGATGTCCGAGGCCAGTCTCATGCCGCTGCAGCATGCCGGTCTGGCGGCAATTTACGGTGAAACCTTCCGCCAATCCCCGGATCTGTTCGATCCGGATATCGCCAGTCAGATCGATCGGGGGCTTAGCCTGTCCGGTGCGAAGGTCGCCATGGCGCTGATCCAGAGCGCGGAAGTCACGCAATCGCTGGCGCGGTTCTTACGCGCATTCGACATCCTGGTCGGCCCGACGGTGCCTTGTTTCTCCTGGCCGCTTGACCGTCTGGGCCCCGAGACCATAGCGGGGCAGCCTGTCGAACCGCGAGCCCATGCGGCTTTCACGCCGCTTTTCAATCATGCGCGGGTGCCGGCGATTTCGATTCCCTGCGGCAAGGGTTCCAGCGGCCTACCCGCCGGGCTGCAGTTGATCGCGGCCGAGGGAAGGGACCTAGCCCTTCTGGACTTCGCGGCCGTGGTTGAGAGCATCCTGAGCGAAATGCCAACCTCGTCATGCTGATCCAGTGAGAGACTTTGCCCCGATGCGCCTTCTGCTTTTGAACCCGAATACCACCGAAGCCTTGACCGAGCGTATGGCGAGCGTTGCGCGTGGCATAGCCGCCGAGACCACGGTGATCGACGCCATTACCGCGCCGCGCGGCTTGCCCTATATCGCGACACGCGCGGAAGCGGTGATCGGGGGCGCGATTGCCCTCGAAATGCTGGCGGACCTCAGCGCGCCCTATGATGCCGTGATCATGGCCGCCTTTGGCGATCCGGCTCTCAATGCCGCGCGGGAATTGCTTTCGGTTCCCGTGGTCGGGCTTGCCGAAGCGTCCATACTGACCGCCTGCATGCTCGGCCGCCGTTTCTCGATCGTCACCTTTTCCGCCAATCTCGCCCCCTGGTTCGAGGAATGCGTGGCCGCGAACGGAATGGGCGGCCGCCTTGCCTCGCTACGTGTCGCGCGCCAGGCCTTCAGCGACATCGATCTTGTTCAGGCGGAGATGACGGCGGCGCTTGTCGAGGCGGCGACCTTGGCGGCGCGGGAGGACGGCGCGGAAGTGATCATCCTGGGCGGCGCCCCGCTTGCGGGTCTAGCGCGTCGCGTCGCGCCGTTGCTACCCGTACCCGTGATCGATAGCGTTGAAGCCGCAACCCGCATGGCCGAGACGCTCGCCCTTCTCAAACCGCGCAAAGCCGAGATCGGCAGCTTTCGTCTGCCGGACGGAAAACCCACGGTTGGGCTGCCCGCCGCGCTCGCATCGCTATTAGGCGGCGGCGGCTGAGGACAAGGCTCTCGCACATCCGCCAGGCGGCGAGAGCATCATGGTTTCCAAAGTCCCGGGAAGGCAGGCGCCGCTGAGTTGCTAGGCACAACAATGTCCGCCGCCCGCGAGGACACTCGCGCGATTGGTGCTGTCCGGCACATCGATACCGGGATTGGCCGGGAAAAATCCACTCGGCATCAGTGAAAATCCGCAGGAGATGCAGGGCTGGACGGGAAAATCCTCGGGCCGGACGATGTGATGCAATCCAAAGACATGCCAGAGAACGATGTCCTGGTTCTCGATATTGCGATCCTGCTTGACGATTTCCGCGAGGCTGTCGCTGCCGTCCGAATTGCAGACGAATTCACCGGCCGGGTAGCGCTCATTCTCATGAAAGGGCGTCACCCAGATATGATTGCGCGTGAAGCTGGAGCGCTGGCCGGACGGCCCATCCTCATTCAGAAAAGGCGTGACGCAATTCGGCGCGTCCAGCTTATAGGCGACTGGCTTGCCGACATGGTTCAGCTTGCCGGGATTGATGACCTTCCAGCTGCGATGCGTTGCGGCATCGGCCTTGCGCGCTGCCGCCAATTCCGTCGTCAGCACCTTGTCCTCGGCATAGAAGGCATTGCCGTGCGGATTCCTCGGGCTGACCGGCTCGGCATAGGTATTGGTCTCGACAACGCTATTGCCGGAACCGTCCACCGCCATATCCAGCCGCGCGCAAAACAGATGCTGATGGATGGGGCCTTGCAGGCCGGGTGAGAGTTCGGTCGCGTATTTGCTGGGCTGGCCGGGTTCGCAGGCATTGGTATTGACGATACCCGTTGCCTTCATCTCGAATTCGATATCGCCGCTTTGGGTGAAAGACCAGTATTGGGCATATTCGTAATTGCCGACCGTGCAGACGCAGGAGACGACAAGCTTGCGGCCACGCCGGATCTGGGTGCGGTCGGCGCGGAAATCCCAATGCTTCCATAGAATGCCGGCGTCTTCTTCGTGAATGCAGATCGCCTTCTCAATCGTATAGATGCTGCCGTCGAGCATATTCACATGGGTATCGAGATATTGGATGGCGCCGAGACAATCGCAGCCCAGTTTCAGAGAGTTGGTGAATTTCCCGAAGCCATATTCGCCGATATCGAAGATGTTCTGGCGATAATGCCCGCCCTCGGGCGAGCCATAGGGTACCACGAGTTCGGCGAGCGCCGCGCGCCGCACGATCGGCCGTCCGTCCCAGCGGATGTCATGCAGGATAAGTCCGTCGCGCGGATTGAAGCCGATCGCGAAACTCCATTGATCCCAGCGCATCGCATGGCCGTCTAGCACGAAGCTGACGCCTTCAGGCTGGACGATGTTAAGCGGCTTCAGCGCCGCGCGGGGTATGACGAATTTGGAATCGTACGGAATGTCGATCATCGGGATCGGCGGCCCACCATGATCGTCAAGCCGCAGAACCTCACCGGTCTTGATATCGACGACGACGTTCAGCCCCTCGATGGGATGGGCGTAGAAATTTTCGAATTCATGCAGACGCAGCCAGGAGAAGGTGTGGGAGATGAGACGGCCTTCCTCATCCGGGAAGCCGAAATTGCCACCTGTCCAGGCATCGACGCAAACCGCCGTCATATCGGCAATGCCGCGCGTGGCGCAGGCCGCGATGAAACGCGGATCGGCGCGCACGACACGCTCCACATCCAGAAGCTGCTCGACCTGCACCATGGGTCGCATGGTCGGAAAATGCTGTGCGGTCAGGATGCGCGCCTCGGACAGAGACAGCGTCAGACTCCAGACGCCCGGCTGGTCCCGCTGGCAGACCTGGGCGCGGGCGTCGCGCGGCAGGGTCTCCCCCGCCATCGCGGCACGATATTCTGCCGGCGTCGGCTCTTTCAATTCGATGGTCTGGAACAGCGTCGCCGGTCCGAATTCTTTGGCCGCCTTGATGATGGCGACCAGGGCCGTGATTTCATCGGGGCCGAGGGGCGCCAGCGCCGCCAGATAGGCAGGGGTTGCGGTGGCAATACTGGCCGTCTGGTCAGGGTCGTTCATTAATCCGATCCTTTGTTCTTTGCGCTGATCCTAAGACCAACGACCATCGAGACTTGGTTAATCCTAGCCTTTGACGCCGCCTGTGGTGAGGCCGGCGACCAGGGCGCGCTGCAGGCAAGCGCCGATAATAACGGCCGGGAGTGCGGCCAGAATGCCGGCCGCCGCCAGCAGACCGTAATCCGATACGCGGCCGCTCGCGAGATCCGCGATGGCAACCGTTATCGTCTGGGCAGAAGAGTCGCTGGTGAAGATCATGGCATAGAGGAACTCATCCCAGACCATCAGCACGGAAAACAGGATCGTGGTGCTGATGATGGGGCGCGCCAGCGGCAGCGTGACGGCAAGCCAGATCCGCCATAGGCTGGCGCCATCGATGGCGGCGGCCTGTTCCAACTCCGCCGGGATCGCGTCTATCCCGCCCTTCAGCAGCCAGGTGGTGAAGGGCAGCACGACGGTGCTGTCCGCGATCATCAGCGCGAGCGGGGAGTTGAGCAGCGAGAGGCTGGAGAAAATATGATACAGCGGCACCACGAATAGCAGCGGCGGCAGCATATAGGTCGCGACGACCAGCATGAGCAGCTTGTCGAGCCTGCCTTCGCGCCGCGCAAACAGCCAGGACGCCGGCAAAGCAAGCGCGAAGGAGACGACCGTCGTGCCGATCGCGACTTCCACCGTATTGCGCAGGGCAAACAGGAAGGTCTGTCCGTCGCTATTGGCGGCCAGGCTCAGCAGGCGATGATAGCGGGAGAAGTCGAGTTGTCGTGGAATCCAATGCAGCGGCAGGGTGGTCAGATCCCTTGTGCTGCTGACGCTCATGATCACCATCCAAAGCAGCGGCAGTACCACCACCAGCCCGACAAGGATCATGGCGGCATAGCCGAGAACGGCGCCTGTGCGGGTGAGCTTCATCTCACGCGCTCGCTGTCTGGGCGCGCGTCGCCCGCATATAGCCGCCGATCAGAACCACGCTGATGGCGACGGATAGTAATGCGATGGCCGCGCCATAGCCGGCATTGCCGAAGGAGAAGGCCTGTTCATAGACCATGATGCTGAGAGATTTGGTGGCGTTGGCGGGGCCGCCGCGCGTCATCACCCAGATGATGTCGAAGACCTTGATGGTATCGATGATGCGAAGGACAGCCGCGATCATCAGCGGTGTCGCGATCGCCGGAAGGATGACGGTTTTGAACCGCATCCAGGGCCCGGCACCGTCGATATAGGCGGCTTCCTTCAATTCCCGCGGCACATTCTGCAAACCGGCGAGCGTTACCAGGGCCACGAAGGGAAAGGTCTTCCAGATATCGGCGCCGGCGATGGAGGCAAGCGCGAGACCAGGATCGCCCAGCCAGCTCCGATAGGCACCGATGATATGGGTTTGCGTCAGCAGTGCATTGAGCGCGCCGAAATCAGGGTTGTAGATGACGCGCCAGGCCATGGCGTTGATGACGGTCGGCAGCGCCCAGGGGATGATGAGGATGGCGCGCAGAATGCCGCGTCCCCGCAAGGGGAGGTCGAGCAAAAGCCCCACCAGCAGCCCGAGGACCATTTCGATCGCGACGGTCGACAGGCTGAAGGTGATCGTCACGCCCAGCGCATGGCGGAAGCCATGCGAGCGAAAGGCGTGGGCGTAATTGGCCAGGCCGACGAAATTGCCCGTGGCATCGCCCAGCTGAGCATCCGTGAAGCTCAGCCAGACGGTCTGCAGCAGGGGCCAGCCGATGACGGCAGCGAGCCCCGCAAACAAAGGCAAGAGCAGAAAAAGAGACCGTCGGCCCAGCATTGGTCGATTAATCGCCGGTGATGGTATCGGCGGCGGCCTTCAGGGCCGCGGCGGGTTCAGCCTTACCCAGCAGGGATTGCTGGATATTCGTCTGCAGGGCAGCGGAGAATTGCGGATAGTTCGGCACGAAGGGACGCGGGAAAAGTTGCGTCTGCGTCGTCTCCATCGCTTTCGCCATCGGGCCGAGCGGACCGTTCATCAGCGCAGGCTCCTCGAAGGAGGATTTCCACATCGGAATGGCATCGGCCGTATAGGCATCCTCGACCTTCTGCGAGGTCAGGTAGGTGATATAGTCCCAGGCGGCAGCGGCATTCTTGCTGGCGGTCGGGATGCCCAGGCCCATCGCGCCGTTGACGGAGGAGATGGTGCTTTTGCCGGGCACGCCGGGTGCGGGCTCAACGCCAACCTGACCGACGATCTTCGATTCCTTCGGATTGTTATTGGCCAGCGCCCACATATAGGACCAGTTGAGCGCGAAAGCGGCCTGACCGGCCGAGAAGACGCGCCGGACGTCCTCTTCCAGATATTCGGTCGAATGCGGGTTGCTGACACCGGACTTCAGGGAATCGACCATGAACGTCAGGGCATCCAGACCGCCGCCAGTCTGGAAGGCCGGCGCACCGGCGCTATCGACGAACTGACCGCCATAGGCATTGAGCAAAACGGCATAGTCGCAGATCAGGGCTTCCGCCTGGCTCCAGCTCCAGGCGATCGGATATTGCAGGATCCCCTTGTCCTTGATGATCTTCGAGTCAGCGATCACCTCCGGCCAGGTCGTCGGCACCGCCGTGATGCCGGCCTTCGCGAGGATAGCCTTGTTATAATAAAGGAACTTGCTGTCCAGCAGCCAGGGCAGACCGTATTCCCTGTCCTTATAGGTAACGGTCGTCCAGGCACCGGGCTCGATCCCCGATTTCATATCGGGCGTGATACGGTCCGAGACATCCTGCAGAATATGCTTGGTCGCGAACTCGGCCGGCCAAATCACGTCATAGAGCACGACGTCATAGCCGTTGGCCGAACCCTTCGAGAGCAAAATCTTGTCGTGCAAGGACTCGTAAGGCACGAATTCGAGGTCGACCGTGACGTCCGGATGCATTTTGACATAGGCGGCGGTCATCGCGCGGACATCGGCCTCGCTATAGCCGGCCTGGCTCATGAAAAGCCCATGCAGCACGGTATTGGCGCTGGCGGCTTCGGCGAGGCCGATTTGCAGCGCCAGGAGTGAGGCGCAGGCAAGGAAAAAGCGTTTCTTGGATCTGTATTGGGTCATGGGCGCGGTTCCTGTCGGGGTGAAGGCCGGGGCAGGCGTAACCAAAACTGGCAGGCCGATAATTAATTCAAGTTTCTTTCTTAAATTGATCAGCCTCGACGCGCGCTGTCAACCATTCTCAGTCAAATTCGTGACAGAGACCTCCGACCGGACGAAAGGACTACCCAGAACCGTCTGCGCCTGGGACAAGGCGGCTTGGGCCAAGGCCGCGCCCGGGCCGGCCGGCACCTTCCACAAAAGGCCAAGGCTGGGCTGGATCATGGCCGATATCGGCAAGGCCGCAGCGCCCAGCGCCGGCATGTCCGGTGCGGTCGCGACCGTCAGGCGCGGCAGGGCGCGGCCTCGGGCGGGATCAGGATAGACCGAGGGCAGCAGGGGCTGGGTGAGGGCGACCAGACGGTTCAGCACGTCCTCCGGCAAGCTGCCGCCGATGACGACGGTTTCTGGGTCGAACATGACTTCGATATTATGGATCGCGGTGCGCAGGTGATGGGCGGCTTCCCGCAGCCAGGTCATGAAGCTCGGTTCGTTCGCCGCGAGGCAGGCGCTGAGCTCCTCTGGCCGCACTTGATCGGCGCTGCGTTCCGTGCCGCCCACGGCCTCGCCCGCGGAGAAAAGCGAGCAATATTGTTCAAGGCAGCCGCGATTGCCGCAGGAGCAGGGCCGGCCGCCGGGCTTCACGATCATATGGCCGATTTCACCCGCGCCACCGGATCCGCCGCGGTAATGATCGCCGTCGACGATCATGCCGCCGCCGATACCGAAACCGAAATGGAGGTAGAAGAAATGCCGCGCCTCCCGCCCGATACCGTACAGCCTTTCGCCGATGGCCGCCGCCCGCGCGTCGTTTTCAGCAATCACGGGAAGGTTGAGCCTGGTGCCGAGGCTTTGGGCGAGCGGGTAATGCGGCCGATCCTCACCGCCGCTCATGGTATCGACGATCAGCACACCGTCTCGCACCAGGCCGGGCAGGCCGCAGCCGACACCCCACAACTGGTCGCGGGGCAGTCGCGCTTGCGCCAACAGTCCTTCCACGACCGATTCCATCACGCCCATCAAGCTGTCCAGCGGCAGCACGGGTGCCGCGAGCGGCAAGCTGTCGGAAGCGATCACCTCGCCGGCTAAATTGACCAGAACGCCGCTCAGGAATTGATGGCCGAGATTGAGGCCGACTGCATAACCGCCTGTCGGCTCCAGCGACAATTCGACGGCCGGCTGGCCGCGCAGTCCCTGGCGGCGGGCGCCTTCGCGGATCAGCCCGGCATCGCGCAATTCGGCTGAGATATTCGATACCGCTTGGGGCGTCAGCCCCGTCAGGCGAGCGAGGTCAGCGCGGGTGATGGCGCCATGACGCCGCACGGCCTCGAAGACCACGCGGCGGTTCAGCGTGCGCGCATGCTCGATATTGGTGCCGTGGAACATAGCCTATCCTCAATCCAGTCTCGGCGCTGCAACTCGCCCCTGGTTAAATCATTCAAATTGAATTATGTCGGAGAGCCAAGCGGAATCGAGGAGCCCGGAATGAAAATCGACCTCTATATGCATGAGCAGCCGAAGCTGCTGGCAAGCCTGCCAACGGCCATAGGCGATATCCTCTCCAGGCTGTCGACCCTGGCCGTCAAGCCCGAGCGGCTTGTGCTGGTCGGCACTGGCTCCTCCATGAACGCGCTGATCGCCGCGGCGACCGCGCTGGAACAGGCAACAGGGGCTTTGGTGACTTTCAAGGAGCCGGAAGCCTTCCTGCATCTGCCGCCGCGCCCTTCCGCTGCGCCGACCCTCGTTATCGCCGTTTCCCAATCCGGGCGCAGCACCAGCACGGTGGAAGCCGTGCGCCTGTCGGTCTCGCTCGGCTTCCCGACGCTGGCCATTGTCGGCGACGACGGCAGCCCGCTGGCGGAGACGGGGGCGGATATCGTCCTCATGCCGATCGGCGAGGAATTGGCCGGGCCCAAGACCAAGGGTTATACCGCGAGCGTCCTGAGCTTGCTGGCGGTCGCCAGTCATCTCGGCGGCAAGCCGCTGGAGACCAGCGGGCTGGAAGCCGCGCTCGATATCGCCCTCGCGCAATCGGACAAGGCCGCGCAATGGTTGCTCTCGACCTATGGCATTCCGGATTACATCCAGGTCGCGGGCCAGCACGGCCATGTCGGCAGCGCGCTGGAAGCCTCGCTCAAGATTGCCGAAATTACCGGCGTGCCGACGGCTGGTTTCGATATCGAGGAAGCGCTGCACGGCCATGTCTACGGCACGACCGACCGCAGCCTGGTTCTGATCATTGCGCGTGACGCGGCGGAGGCGAAGGTCGCGGCCAATCTCGGTCGCGCCTTGACCGCGCTCGGGCCGCGTCTTGCGGTCTGCAATCTGTCGGATGAGCCGACACCCTATGATCTGGCGATCGACTGGCCGGCGGTGCCCGAAAGCTGGGCGGATGCGACCTGGGCATTGTTTCCTTTCCAGTGGTACGCCTGGCATGTCGCGCGCGCCAAGGGGATGGAACAGCCCGGCATGATCTATCCCAATCTGGGCAAACAGCTGAACGTCAAAATCCGTCCGGTTGTTGTCTGATCATGGCAAGTGCGGTTCGCGTCGGCGTTGGTGTCGATATCGGTGGCACGTCGATCAAGTTCGGGCTGGTGACGGAGAGCGGAGAGGTGCTCGCCAAACGCGCCATTCCGCTCGACAAATCCACGCCCTTCGCGCGGTTCGCGACGGAATTGGGTGATGAGATCGCGGCTTTGCTCGCGGACGGCCCAGCGCCGGTCGCGATCGGCGTCGGCGTGCCGGCCTATCCCAATCCCAAGACCGGCGGGTTGATGAAATCCATCCCGAATGCACCGCCGCTGACGGGCGGATCCTTGCGCGACGAATTCACGGCGCGCTTCGGCCTGCCGACCGTCATCGGCAATGACGGGGTCTGCGCCACGGAAGGCGAAATGGTCTGGGGCGCCGGTCGGCCCTTCCAGCGCTTCGCGGTGCTGACGCTCGGCACCGGGATCGGCGGCGCGGTCGTCATCGACCGCAAGATCATCGACGGGCCCAATGGGCTGCCCCCCGAGATCGGCGCCATCTGTCTCGATCCGTCGCGGACGGACCTGCCCGGTCCCATTCCCGGCACCTTCGAATTTCTGGCGAGTGCCAGCGCCCTGCTGCGCCGCTACCAGGCGCTGACGGGCGACGTGGGCATCACCACAACGCAGGAGGTCTATGACCGCGCGAAGGCCGGCGACGCGACAGCCCTTCAGGTGGTGCATGAGGGCGGCCGCTGGATCGCCCAGGCCATCGGCATGATGTCCAATATGCTCAACCTTGAAGCGGTGATCCTGGGCGGCGGCCTGTCCGGCGCGGGCGAGTTTCTATTGGACACGGTGCGCCCCTACCTCAAGGGTTTCTATTGGGCGCTGTTCGAGCGCCCGCCGCTTCTGTTATTGGCCGAGACCGGCAATGACGCCGGCATTATCGGCGCCGCCGCCATCGGCCTCGCTGGCCGGCCCGTCTCATAATCGCTCGGCCTTGATCAGGTCAGCGATCCGCTCCGCCATCATGATGGTGGGGATATTGGTATTGGCGCGCGGGATCGTCGGCATCAGCGATGCGTCGACGACGCGCAGATTCTGGGCGCCATGAACGCGGCCCTGGCCGTCCGTCACGGCCATAGGGTCCTCGGCGGCGCCCATGCGTGCGGTGCCGGAGGCATGCCATACGCCACCGACGCCTGCGCCGATGAAGGCGGTCAGCGCGGCGTCGTCCCGTAGAAGATCGTCGAGACGGGTGCCGAGCGTGACGGCGCCGTGGATCAGTGCGGAGCGTAGCGGCCCGGCATAGTCCAGCATGGCGCCGAAGATGCCGCGTTGGGCGGCATTGACGAAGCCAGCCCCTGCGATCCTCGCCACGCGTGGTGAATAGCTGGTGGGGAAAACGGTCCCGGCCCAGCCCTGCATCAGCGGATCGGTCAGTGTTTTGGCACCGAGGCGAAAGCCGAGCTTCAGCCGCTCCATATCCCGCGCATCCGAGAGCAAGCGGAAATCGACCTTCGGCTCCGCGTGCGCGTCACGCGATGCCAATTCCACCTTGCCGCGCGAATAGGCCTTATTTACCCAGATGAACAAAGTGCCGACACGCTGGCCGACCGAATGCCAGCCGGAGCGCGCGATCATGGCCGCATGCATGTCGCCCTCCGGCGTGCCGGCAAGGTCAGAGGAAAACCGCAGGATGGCGTGGTCATGATGCTCCGCCAGGTCGCGCAGCCTTGCTGACGGCGGCAGATAGCAGGAGACGGCGGTCGAGGGATGTTCCATCAAATTGGCGCCGACACCGGCATGCGCCAGCACGACAGGAATGCCGAGCGCCTTAAGCGCTTCCGCCGGTCCTATGCCGCTGCGCAACAATAGGGCGGCCGTATGGATGGCGCCGGTCGAGATAATCACCTCCTCGGCGGCCCAGGTCTCGGGCTCGCCATTATCTGCGGCGAGCGTCACGGCACCGGTCGCGCGCTTGCCGTCGAACGTGATGCGATCGACATGACGGTCGGTGACGATGCGCAGGTTCGGCCGGCGGCGGATGTCGGGCGTGAGATAGGCGATGGAGGTCGGCACGCGCTGACCGTCATCGCCGACCGCGATGGCGCCGGTATAGATGCCGTCCGCCCATTCGCCATTCTGATCGGCTTTCGGCTGATGGCCATGCGCGGCGAGCGTGCGGCTGACGGCCTTGACGAAGGGTGACATTGCCGCGTCGCCGATGCGGCGCACCGGAATGGGGCCGTCCTTGCCATGGAAAGGCCCGTCGCAATCGACGTCGCGCTCCAGCTTGCGGAAATAGGGCAGGCAGGCGTCCCAGGACCATCCTGCGGCGCCCGACTGGCCCCATTCGTCATAGTCGCCGGGCGCGCCGCGATTGGCGACCATGGCATTGACGGCGGAGCCGCCGCCGAGGACGCGCCCTTGCTCGTAGCGACGAGGCGAACGCCCCTCCGTCCGTCCGCCCGGCGCGCCAAGGAAGGCGGTCAGGCTGCTCCAGATATTGCCGGGGTCGAGATAGGCGCGGCCCGGATAACGGCTGCGGATGGCGGGCGGCATGGTCTCCGCCGTCAAATCCCGCCCAGCCTCGATCAAGGTGACGCGGTGGCGCGCGTCTTCAGTCAGTCGGGCGGCTAGCGCGCAGCCCGCAGAGCCGCCGCCCAGGATCAGAAAATGCGTCACGGTGATCGTCTCCCCTCAGACCGCGTTACGGCTTGCCACCCCAACGCTCCGGGTAGCCGGGCATGCCTTCGCAGCCGCATGCCGCGTAATGCAGGGGCGGCATCTTGGCATTCACGTATTGGTCGAGATTGGCGCTGGTGATGATGGGCTGCGGCAGAATCCAGTTCGGGCCATAGACCGGCTTGCCTTGCAGAACATCCAAGGCCGCGATCAGCGCCGTGCGCCATTGATAGGCAGGATAGGTGGGGGCGATGCCTTTGAAGCCTTCCTGCTTCCATTTCTGCAGATAGTCTTCCTGGTCCTCTCCGGTGATGATGGGGTAATCCTGCCCTGCATCCTCGAAAGCTTCGGCGACGGCCACCGACATGGCGCCGAAATCGACCCAGACCGCGTCGATCTTGCCGAAGCGGCTGAGATAGTCGCTGACCACGGCTTTGGTTTTGGCATTGTCGGCGCCGGTATATTCGACGCCGATCGGCTTGATGCCGGCATCGGTGAAGATTTTTGCGGCGGCGTCATCCCGCGTCTCAAACACATCGATGCCGGGCGCGGTGCGCAGTTCCAGCAGCTTGCCGCCCTTGGGCATATGATCGACGACATAGGTGGCGCCGGCGATGCCATAGGCATAGCCGCCGATCGTGCGCACGGCCGTCACGGGACAGGTTGTATTGACGCTGCGATCGAAGGTGATGACCGGCAGCACCTTGCAGGCTTCCTCGACCACCGGGGTCAGCGCATCGGATGTATGCGGCGAGACGATCAGCACGTCGCATTTGCCGCCGGTCACGAAGGCCCGGATATCGGAAATCTGCTTGTCGTCCTTGTCCTGCGCATCCGCGTAACTCAACGATGCGATCTCAGATTTATGCAATTCGGCTTCGGCCTGCATGACCTTCCAGCCGACCACGCGCCAGGGATTGCTGACGCTCGCATTGGAGAAGCAGACCCGATAGGGCGGTGCCTTTTTGTATTTGGCGGTATCGACCGTGGCACTGCTCAGGCTTTGCAGCCAGGGCTTGTCGGCGGGCCCGATGGGCTTGGCGGACATCAACGCCTTTTCATAGGCGAATTCCTTCGCCATGGCGGTGCTGTCACTGGTCGCTGTCTGTGCCCAGGCCGTCGCGGTGAGCGTCGTCGCGACCATTAAAGCGGCACCGCTGACGCCGAGGCGCCATGCTGTCTTTCGTTTCATGTCAAAAATTCCCCTTTTTATGTTTTTATTGGGAGATTTACTGTCTTGTGCCGCTCCGTCGCGCAGTCAGCGCTGCGGCGGCGACCAGAATAAGCCCCTGCACGGCAACGCGTAGCGGCTCCGGAAAGCCGATGAGGTTCAGCAGGGTGAAGAGCGCGTAGAGTGTCAGGCCGCCGAAAATGGCGCCGGTCATGCTGCCTTCCCCGCCGAGCAGGACGACCCCGCCGATGACGGCCGCCGATGTCGCCTCCAACTCGTAGCCGGTGCCGACATCGACCGAGACGCCTGAAAAGCCGCCGAGCAGAATACCGGCGGTGACGGCGGCGAGCGCCGAGATGACGAAGGCCAGCATGCGCTGCCGCCGCACCGGCACGCCGGAGAGTTCGGCTGCGCGGGGATTATCCCCGATCATCAGTAGAAGTCGGCCGAAATTCGTGAAATGGAACAGCCAGACCAGAACGGCGAGGCTGCCGACCAGCACGACCACCGCCACCGGCAGCCGCTGGATCAGCGGCACATGGCGCCAGACATAGCGGCCGAAATAGCGCAGATTGACGGGCAGATAGCCCTCCGGCGCGCCGCCGGACCAGAGCATCGCGACACCCTTGACGGAGAGCAGCATGCCAAGCGTGGTGATAATGGACGGCACCTTGCCCCAGGCGACGATGGCGCCGTTGATCAGACCGACCGTGAGGCCGATGCCATAGGCGGCCAGCAGGGCGATCCAGGTCAGGCTGCCGTCGCCCCCGGTGATGAGCGCGCAAGCGACCACGACCAGGGTGATCAGCGACCCGACCGAGAGATCGAAACCGCCGGTCACGAGCACGAAAGTCTGGCCGGCGGAGAGAATGATCACCGGGGAGGCACGCTGCAGCAGGCTCATCAAGCCTGGAGCCGTGCGATACAGCGGGCTTATCCAGCAGATCGCGGCCAGCAGGACCAGGAAAATGACGATCGTCGGGTTGATGCGGCGCCAGGCGACACGCGGTGTGGGTGGGCGGCTGACCGCATGCGTGAGGATTTTCGCGGTCATGCGACATGCGCCTTGCCGCGAAACGTATAGGCAGCGACGGAACTGATGACGATCAGCCCGCGCAGAATCTGGCCCAGAAACGGGTCGATCTGCAGCATGTTGAAAACCGCATCGATGGTGGCAAAGACGAAAACGCCGGCGATGGTGCCGGCCACCCCCCCTCGGCCGCCCGAGAGCAGAGTACCGCCGATGACGACGACGGCGACGGAATCGAGATCATAGCCGCCGTCGCGTCCCACCCAGGGCGTGCCGGCGCCGAGCCAGCTGGCGAGATAGAGGCCGCTGACGGCGGCCGTCACGCTCGCCGCGATATGCGCGCCGATGACGAACCGGTCGGTCCGGATACCGGCAAGCCGGGCTGTGCGCGCGTCACCGCCGACGCCATAGAGACGAAAGCCGATGACGGTGCGGCTGAGAACAAAACCTGCGAGCGCGACAACCGCGGCGAGCAGGAGCAGGGCAAGCGGAATACCCAGGACATGCCCATAGGCAAGGACACGAAAGCTGGCCGGGACCGAGCCCGGCAGATCGTCATAGGCGGCGGACAGCACGCCTTGCAGTACGAGGCCAATGCCAAGGGTTGCGATCAAGGGACTGACCTTGAGCTTAGACACGATCAGCCCATTGGCGAGGCCGACGATCACGCCGATCGCAATTGCGGCCGCAATGCCCAAGGCGATGGCGTCAGGACGGCCGTTCATGACATGGGCGGCGATGACGGCCGAGACGCTGATGAGATTGGCGACCGAGAGATCGATCGAGCCGACCAGCAGCACCAAGGTCTGGCCGCAAGCGGTGATGCCGAGGGCGACCATGCGTTGCAGCAGCCCGGCGATGCCGGCCCAGGAGAGCTGAGCGCTCTGCGCGGTTGCGAGCGAGACCACCGCATAGGTCAAGGCCGCGCCCACGATCAGCGCGGCCGGCAGCAATCCCTGCGGCCTGAACCGACGGGTCGACAGCGTGATCCCGCTCATGCGACCAGCTCCGCCACTTGGCCAGGGCCATGGACGGCATGGGCCATGATCTCGCTCTCGGCTGAGCCGGCGGGCAGTTCCACCAGAATGCGGCCGCCGCTCATGACCAGGATACGGTCGCTGGCGCCGATGATTTCAGTGAGGTCGGAGGAGACCATCACCACGGCGCCGCCGGCATCGGCGTAGCGCCGGAGAAGGGCATAGATCGTCGCCTTCGCACCGACATCGATACCGCGCGTCGGTTCGGCCACGACCCATAGATGCGGTGCGGTCGCAAGCCAGCGTGCGAAAACCACCTTCTGCTGATTGCCGCCGGACAGACGACCGACCGCCACACCGAAATCCGCGGCGCGCATTTCCACGTCGCGGAACAAAGCGTCGATGCGGCCGGGATTGCGGTTGGCGATTGACGGCAGCGCGAGACCTGCGGCCAAGGCCCGCAGGGCCAGAGATGCATTGTCGCGGAGCGATTGGCGCAGGCCGAGCCCCTCCGCCTTACGATCATCCGAGAGGTAAGCGATGCCGCGCTGCACGGCCTCTCGTGGGGATCGCGGTGCCGGCCGCCCGTCACGGAAGGTGATCTGTCCTGTCGTGAAGCGCTGATCCCCGACGAGCGCGCGGGCGAGGGCGGTCTTGCCTGACCCTTCCAGCCCAGCGACGCCCAGGATCTGCCCGGCATAGAGCGTCAGATCGATATCGTGCAGAGCGGCATTGCCGCCGCCCAGGATCGTGAGCAAGGCTTCCCCCGGTGTGGTAGCGCTGCGGGGCGGAAAAAGCGCGCTGACGGGACGGCCGACCATCAGCCGGATGACCTTGTCCGGCGTCGCGTCTGCGGCATCGAACGTGCCCATGCCGCAACCGTCCTTGAGCACCGTGATGCGGTCGGCAATCTCGAACACTTCCCGCATGCGGTGGGAGATATAGACGATGCCGACGCCGCTGCTGCGCAGCTCGGCAATGACCCGGAAAAGCTTGGCGCTTTCGACTGTGTCGAGGGGGGCGGTCGGTTCATCGAAGACCAGCAGGCGCGCATGGGTGGCGATGGCCTTGGCGATCTCAACCACCTGCTGTTCGGCGATGGAGAGGCTTGCGACGGGCGCTTCCGGCGGAATGGCACTGCCGAGGCGGGCCAGGGCGTCGCGCGCTTCCGTCACCATCCGCCGCCGATCGACCAGGCCGCCGCGAGAGGGCTCGCGGCCGAGCAGGATGTTTTCGGCCACGGTGCGATGCGGCAGCAGGCTGAGTTCCTGATGGATGATGCCGATGCCGGCGGCCCGTGCTTCGACCGGGTGCACGAAACGCATCTCCTGTCCGTTCAACAGGATGCGCCCGCTACTGACTGGAAAAGCACCGGTCAGGATTTTCATGAGGGTCGATTTGCCGGCGCCGTTTTCGCCGCACAGCGCATGCACCTCACCCGCGCGCACATCGAAGGAGATAGTGTCGAGCACCTGGATGCTGCCGAAGAACTTTGAGACGTCCTGCATACTGAGCAGGACCGTTCCATCCACGGCTTTGCCGATCGCTGCTGTCCCGTTTCTGTTTGGCACCGGTCTTCCCCGCGCTCTGGCCTTGTTCGGTCTTCCCCGGAAGGGGTGCCTAAATAACCAGTTGGTTATAAGCTAGGAAGTGACTCGCCCGCTTGTCAAGCGGACATCGTGCCGGTACGCTTCACCGCATGTCAGCGACAACCAAGCCGGTCCGGAAACGGGCTTCCGCCACCAAACCCGCAACCCTGCCTGCCCCCCGTGTCGCTGCAACGCGTGATCCGGAACGCACCAGCGCCGCCATTCTTGCTGCATCCGCGAAGGAGTTCGCCGAGAAGGGCTATGGCGGTGCGCGCATCAATGCCATAGCCGCGCGCGCTGGCAGCAATAAGCGGATGCTCTATCATTATTTCGGCGGCAAGGACGCGCTCTATCTGGCGGTGCTGGAAGGCACCTATATGCAGATACGCTTGGCCGAAACGAAGCTGCATCTGGCAGAGCGTGATCCGGAAGACGGCATCAGAGAGCTGGTTCTTTTCACCTGGCGCTACTATCTGGACCATCCGGAATTTTTGAGCCTGCTGCATACCGAGAATCTGCATCGGGCCAAATTCCTGAAGCGCTCGGCGCGGATCTTCGAGTTGAACTCCCCGCTGGTCGTCCAGACCGGGGATTTGCTGCGTCGCGGTGCCGAAAGCGGCGTGTTCCGCAAAGATATCGACCCTGTGAAAGTCTATATCAGCATTGCCGCGCTCGGGTTCTTCTATCTGTCCAACCGCTGGACGCTGTCGACGATTTTCCGCCGCGATCTCATGACGAAGGATGAGACTGACGGCTGGGCCGCGCATATCGTCAGCATGGTTCTGGCCTCTCTCCGCTAAAACGATCTTGTGCGTGACGCTTGACTCCGCGCGCTCGGCCATGCTCCCATAGTAACCATACGGTTACAAAAACAAGAAACGAGGGAGAGTGCGATGGCCGTTCAGCAGCTTGGCATCATCATGCACGGCATCACCGGGCGGATGGGGTATAACCAGCATCTGGTCCGTTCTATCGTCGCGATCCGCGACCAGGGCGGCGTGACCTTGCCGAACGGCGATCGCGTCATGCCCGATCCCATTCTGGTCGGGCGCAATCACGATAAAGTCTCGGCCCTGGCCAAGCGCCACGGTATCGCGCGTGTCGCGACGGATATCGATGCGGCGCTGGCCAACCCCGAGGACAGCATCTTTTTCGATGCGGGATCGACCCAGATGCGGGTTGATCTGCTGAAACGCGCCATCGCCGCCGGCAAGCATGTCTATTGTGAAAAGCCGATCAGCGAGACGCTGCAGGAATCGCTGGACGTCGCGATGCTGGCGCGTGACCGCGGCGTCAAAAGCGGTGTGGTACAGGATAAGCTTTATCTGCCTGGCCTGCGCAAAATCGCCATGCTGCGCGATAGCGGCTTCTTCGGGCGTATTCTCTCGGTGCGCGGCGAATTCGGCTATTGGGTCTTCGAGGGCGACTGGCAGGCGGCTCAGCGCCCGTCCTGGAATTACCGAAAAGCCGATGGCGGCGGCATCATTCTCGATATGCTGCCGCATTGGCGCTATGTGCTCGATAATCTCTTCGGTGCGGTCCGGTCCGTCAGCTGCCTGGGCGCCACCCATATTCCCGAACGCGGCGACGAAAATGGCAGCATGTATCGGGCGGATGCGGATGACGCTGCCTATGCCACCTTCCAGCTTGAGGGCGGCATCATCGCCCATATCAATTCCTCCTGGGCTGTGCGCGTGAAGCGTGACGATCTCGTCACCTTTCAGGTTGACGGCACCCATGGTTCGGCGGTCGCGGGGTTGACGCGCTGCTTCACCCAGCACCGGGTCAATACGCCGCGCCCGGTCTGGAATCCGGATCAGCCGCAGACCATGCGCTTCGAGCAGCAATGGGATGAGGTGCCCGACAACCAGATCTATGAGAACGGTTTCAAGCTGCAATGGGAAGACTTCATCCGCCATGTCGTGGCGGGGACGGCTTGGCGGTTTGATCTTCTGGAAGGCGCGAAGGGCGTGCAACTCGCGGAACTGGCGACCCAAAGCTGGCAGGAACGACGTTGGCTGGATGTGCCGGTGCTGACATTGCCGCAATCCGCCCGCGCGGCGGCCTGACGCCATGACCAGCCTGATCCTACCGTCATCGGGCGGCCTTGCCGCCTATACCCTGACCGGTGCGCCCCTGGCGCTGCCCAAGCCCGGGGCTGCGCCGCAGTTCAACCGGGTCGCCTATGCGGCGGCCCATATCGTCGTCGATCCGCTGGCCGATAACGCGCCCTGGCTGGACCAGGCGATCGATTGGGAGCGGACGATCGCCTTCCGCACCCATCTGTGGGACCTCGGCCTTGGCGTTGCGGAAGCCATGGATACGGCGCAGCGCGGCATGGGGTTGAGCTGGCCGGGGGCGCTTGAACTCATCGGTCATAGCGTGGCGGCAGCGAAAAACCATCCAGGCGCCGTGATTGCCTGTGGCGCCGGCACCGATCACCTGACGCCGGGCACCGATAGCAGCATCAATGACGTGATCCGCGCCTATGAGATGCAGATCGAGGCGATCGAGGCTTTGGGCGGTCGCATCATCCTGATGGCGAGCCGGGCGCTTGTGGCCGCCGCCCGCGGGCCGGATGATTATGCGAGGGTCTATGACCGCATCCTGCGCCAGGTCAGTCAGCCCGTCATCATCCATTGGCTGGGCGAGATGTTTGACCCCGCACTCGACGGTTATTGGGGCGCTGCCGATCATTGGGACGCGATGGCTGTCTGCACCGACATCATCAATACCCATGCCGATAAGGTGGACGGCGTGAAGATTTCCCTGCTCTCGGCCGAGAAGGAGATCGCCATGCGCCGCCGTCTGGCACCGGCCGTGCGGATGTATACCGGTGACGACTTCAACTACGCGGAGCTCATCGCAGGCGATGCGCTTGGCCATTCCCACGCCTTGCTCGGCATATTCGACGCGATCGCGCCGGCGGCCTCGGCGGCTCTGGCAAGATTGGCGGCGGGTGACGAGGCCGGCTTCCACGCAATCCTGGCGCCGACCGTGCCATTGTCGCGGCATATCTTTGCCGCGCCGACGCGCTTCTACAAAACCGGTGTCGTCTTCCTGGCCTATCTCAACGGGTTGCAGGATCATTTCCTGATGCTCGGCGGCCAGCAGAGTGCGCGGTCGCTGCTGCATTTCGCGGAACTGTTCCGGCTGGCGGACCAGGCCGGCGTATTGCACGACCCCGAGCAGGCAGTGGCGCGCATGCGGCGCGTCATGGCGGTCGGAGGTGTGGTGTGAGCCTCGCCGGTCTCTCCATCAACCTTGCCACCATCCGTCAGCAATATGGTTTTGCCGCTGCGGTCGATGCCTGTCTGGCGCAGAATATTACCGCCATCGCGCCCTGGCGCGACCAGATTCACGCCATCGGCTTGGATGAGGCTGCGCGCATCGTGCGGTCGAACGGGCTGACGGTGACGGGTCTTTGCCGGGGTGGCATGTTTCCGGCGACGACGCCCGAAGGCCTGGCCGCTGCGATCGAAGACAATAAGCGCGCGGTGGATGAGGCGGTGGCGCTGGATGCCGAATGCCTCGTACTCGTCGTCGGCGGCCTGCCCGGAGGATCGCGGGACCTGCCGGCGGCACGCGGCATGGTTCTGGACGGATTGGCGGCGCTTCTGCCCTATGCGCAGGCCCAGAATATGCCGCTTGCGATCGAGCCCCTGCATCCGATGTATGCGGCCGACCGCGCCTGCGTGAATACGCTGGAACAGGCGCTTGACCTCTGTGACCAATTCGGACCCGATATCGGCGTCGCCATCGACGCCTATCACGTCTGGTGGGATCCTAAGCTGGCCGAGCAGATTGCGCGTGCGGGCGCGGGCGGCCGGATTTTGGCGCATCATATCTGCGATTGGCTGGTGCCGACGCGGGACCTGTTGCTCGATCGCGGCATGATGGGGGATGGTGTGATCGATCTGAAGGCGCTGCGCGCCATGATCGAGGCCGCGGGCTATCACGGTCCTCAGGAAGTCGAGATTTTCTCTGCTGAGAACTGGGGAAAGCGGCCGGGCGACGCGGTTATTGCGACCTGTATCGAGCGGTTCGAGACCGTCTGCTGAGCACAATCGCGCAAAGACGCGAAGGGAAGGATGAGACGATGAGCTTCCAGTCACATAATCCGGCCAATGGCGAGCTGCTGGGCAATTATCCCGAGCATGACAAGGCGGAGACCGAACGGCGGCTGCAATCCGTCTGGGAGGGTTGGCAGACGTGGTCGCGCAAGCCCGTCGCCGATCGTTGCGCCTTTCTGCTGCGTCTGGCCGATCTGCTGGAGGAGCGGGCCGTTGACTACGGTCGGCTAATTACGCTGGAAATGGGCAAGCCTCTGCCCGAGGCGATCGGCGAGGTAAAGAAGGCCGCGTCCGGCGCGCGGCATTTCGCCGCTGCGGCCGATGACTACCTCAAGCCCGAGGCGATTGCGGGCACACCCGCGCAGATCCATTACCAGTCGATCGGACCCATTTTCGGCATCATGCCCTGGAATCTGCCCTTCTGGCAGGTGCTGCGCTTTTTCATCCCGGCCGCGCTGATCGGCAATACCGTTCTGGTCAAACACGCGGAGACCGTGCAGGGCTCGGCCGAGGCTTTGGAGCAGCTGATACGCGATGCCGGGGGACCGGAAGGGCTTTACGTCAATCTCGCCATCCAAAGGGATGCGGCAGCGGCCGTGATCGCGGACCCGCGCATCCGCGCGGTGACCGTGACCGGCAGCGTCGCGGCGGGACGGGCGGTCGCGGCCGAGGCCGGTCGGCATGGCAAGAAGGTGGTGCTGGAACTCGGTGGCTCGGACCCCTTCGTCGTGTTGGAGGATGCCGATCTTGCCAAGGCGGTGCAGCTTGGTGTGGTCTCCCGCTTCTCCAACAACGCGCAGAGCTGCATCGCGGCCAAACGGTTCCTGGTCGCGGAGCCTTTGATGGAAGCCTTCACCAAGGCTTTCGTGGAACAGGCGGCGGCCCTGCCGATGGGCGATCCCATGGTCGAGGGGATCAAGCTCGGGCCATTGGCGCGGGCGGATCTGCGCGACAATGTCCATCGTCAGGTGCAGGCGGCGGTGGAGGCCGGCGCGCGGGTATTGACCGGCGGTGAGCCGACAGCCGGCGCAGGCAATTTCTATCCGCCGACGGTTTTGGTGGATCTGCCCTTCACCGCCCCGATTGCGGCGGAGGAATTCTTTGGCCCTGTCGCGATGATCTTCTCGTTCAAGACGGAAGACGACGCGATCCGTCTTGCCAATGCGAGCGAATTTGGCCTGGGGGCGGCGGTGTGGAGCCGTGATCTGGACCGGGCCCGCAACGTCGCCGCACAGCTGGAGGCCGGCGCCGTCTTCATCAATGATTTCGTTCGGTCCGATCCGCGCGCGCCCTTCGGCGGCGTCAAGGCTTCCGGTTTCGGCCGCGAGCTCGGCGAGTTAGGGGCACGCGAGCTCAGCAACGCAAAACTGGTCTGGGGTGGCGTCGAGGCCTGACCCGGTCAGCGATTTCGCGTCACGGGCTGGTGGGCGCGACAGGTCTCCTTATGTCGCGCCCGGCATAGGATCTGAGAGGGCTCGACGGCCGGACGGGCGATTATAATCCGTCAAGCGCAATCCCATGAGATATTCGTCGTAATACACCCCGTCCAGCTGCACCGCGCGGGGCTCCTGGCCGTATTGGGTAAAACCTGCGCGCCGATAAAGACCGATGGCACCAGCGTTTGACGTGCCAACGGTCAGCCTTGCCTCCTCGACGACCTGCGCGGCGTCGGTGAGCACCGCGTCCAAAAGCTTGGCCGCGAGACCCGCCCGACGCGCGCGCGGGGACACGAAGACGCCCCAGACAATGCCCTTATGCCTTGTCTTGGGGGCGTCCGAGGGAAAGAGGGCAGCCATTCCAACCAAATTCTGCCAAGCATCCAATGCGCCGAAGATGATGTTGCGCTCAAGGCGTTCGACAAACCACTCTGTTGGTTTTGCACGCTCATCTTCCCACATGGCGCCAAAGGCCTGGGGGCAAGTCTTGAGTCCTTCTAGGCGAAGCTCCCTGAAACACGCGACGTCTAAGGAGACAAGACGGCGGATCGCGTTTGGCGCAGGATCAGGCATGGCAACCTATGTCGATTGGCGGATGAGTTGCGGTCTTTATCCTTCTTAAGACTTTGCGCTGCCACCGGATATGAGATTTGTGACGAGGCGCCGGGCCTATTCGCACAAGCATGCAGCATATTCGAACATTTATTATGTTTGATTCTTTGTATAAAAATAAGGCTGGCGACCTTACCATCTCAATGATTTCAACCTTTATCTCTATAATAAGCCGATAATTTGGGCATAAATCGTAAGGGAAATACATTTCTGAGGGCGCTGCGATGGATGAGACGGCAGAAAATTTCTGTTGACGGATAGAAAACAACAATTCAATTGTGCGTTCGGACATTTGAATGGACGTGCTCTCCCTCCAACGCACTGGAAAGCGACCATGATCATCGATCAACCTGGCAAAGTTTACGACCGTCCAGGGCTTGCCGGCAATTCCGTCGGCCTAACCACGCTCGTCATGCAGAGCGTCGCGCAAATAGCACCGGCCGTCGGCGTCCTGACGACGATTGGTTTCAATACCCAGCAGGCGGGCCTGGGCGCCCCCTCCACCTATCTGCTGGCATTCGTCATCGCGATGGTCGTCGCGACATCGCTCAGCCAATTGGCGAAGTTCTTCCCGTCCGCCGGCGGGTTCTACACCTATGTCAGCGCGACCGTCGGCCCAAGCTCGGGCTTCATGGTCGGGTGGATCTATTCGTGGTTTGTGGCCGCTATACCCGGTGCTTTGGCATCCTATACGGCCTTTTTGCTTCAGGGCGAGTTGAAGCAGCAATATGGCATCAATATTCCCTGGCCGATCTTCGTCATCGCCATTTTGCTGTTCGTTGCCTATATCGGCTTCCGTGGGATCGCGGTCTCCGGCAAGATGCTGACGATTTTCTCCATCGCAGAAATGATCATTGTCCTGGCTTTGGCGATCACCGGTATCGCCGCGCCCGGCCCAGGCGGCATCTCGGTCGCAGGCTTTAACCCGGCCAGCAGCACCAGCACGCACGGGTTTTACATCGCCGTGGTGCTATCGATCTTTGCCTTTACGGGATGGGAAGGTGCGGCGGCTGTCGCCGAGGAGGCCCGCAACCCGCGTAAAACAATTCCCCGCGCCATCCTGGGGTCTCTGATCCTGCTTGGCGTGTATTACGTATTCTGTTCCTGGGGTCTTCAGATCGGATGGGGCACGCAGCACCTGTCAAGCCTCGCGAGTTCCACGGAAAATCCTGCCTTCGTTCTCGCCCATCGGGTTTGGGGCGCCGGCTGGGTCTTGGTACTGCTCGCTTTGCTGAATTCCGGCATCGCCGTCTGCATCGCCTGCACCGTCGATTCAACCCGGAACTGGTACGCAATGGCCCGGGCGGAGGCGCTGCCGCAATGGGTCGCCTTCATTCACCCGGAACACCGCACCCCTGCCCATGCGGTTTTTGCCCAGGCAGCGCTGGCCCTGCTGGTCGGACTTGGCGGAGGCTGGCTGGTCGGGCCGGATAATATCTTCTATCTGCTGGGAACCGTCGGTACCCTCGTCTATGTCGTGGTTTACACCTTGGGCAATATCGGTGTGGTCCGCTTCTTTCTGACCGTGCGTCGGCAGGATTTCAATCCGATCATCCATCTCATCTTTCCGATTATTTCCACGGTCGCACTCTTGGTCGTCGCCTATTATTCGCTGGTGCCTCTGCCGGCGCCGCCTGTCTCCTACGCCCCCCTGGTGGCTGCAATCCTTCTTCTCCTCGGCTTTGCCGTTCTTCTGAAACTGCGGCGCAGCGGCAAACAGGGCTGGCGAACCTTGTCCAAGGCGGTGGTCGAGCTTGACGCTAAAGGGGCAAGCGCAGTTTAGACGCGGTAAGGGGAGGGGAAGGCGTGCTGATAGCCTCGCCCCTCCGGCCGCCATGACATTGAGCAGGATCCAATACCTTGAGCGCCCATAAACGACATGCCCGGATTCTTGAGCTTCTGGAGACCGAAGGACGCCTGATGGTGTCCGATCTGGCCAATCGGCTGGAGGTTTCGGAAATGACGATCAGGCGGGATTTCGAGGTCCTGGAGCAGACGGGCGTGCTGTCGCGGGTTCATGGCGGTGCAGTCCCCTCCGACAGCCGCAGCTACGAGCCGC
The DNA here is from genome assembly GCF_020621385.1 of Acidisoma cellulosilyticum. Classification (GTDB taxonomy): domain Bacteria; phylum Pseudomonadota; class Alphaproteobacteria; order Acetobacterales; family Acetobacteraceae; genus Acidisoma; species Acidisoma cellulosilyticum. The sequence goes on from NZ_JAESVA010000004.1 coordinate 395,683, forward strand.
CTTTCGCGGTCCGGATCGGCCGCAATATCGAGGCTAAGCAGCGTATCGGGCAATTGGCGGCGGGATTGTTGCGTGATGGAGAAACGGTGATTCTCGATGCAGGAACGACGACGCTGGAAATCGCCCGCGCGCTGCGCGGTCGGAAAAACCTCCGCATTCTGGCATTGAGCCTGCATATCGCCGATGTGCTGGTGGATGAAACCGGAATCACGACGATGCTCAGCGGCGGGGTTGCTCGCCCGGGCGAGCGCTCCTTCATCGGCACTTTGGCCGAGCAGACATTCAGGGAATTGTCGTTTGATACTTTGTTTTTGACTGTCGGGGGTATCGACCCGCAATCCGGCCTCACCGAATACAATCTGGATGATGCCGGCATCAAGCGCGCGGCTTGCGCCAGCGCGCGGCGTCGCATCGCCGTCGCGGACGGTTCCAAAATCGGCAAAACCGCCTTCGTTAAAATCTGCGCCATCGACGATCTGGACATCCTCATCACGGATTCCACGGCGCCCGATGACGTTCTCAATCATTTTAGACAAGCAGGCGTCGAGGTCATCGTCGCTTAGCGCTAGGGGTCTCCATGGCTTCCGTCCAGACAATACCATCTGACATACATACCGTCGTTATTGGCGGAGGCACCGGTGGCGCGACTTGCGCTGGCCTTCTTGCCGCACACGGATCTGAATCGGTCCTGCTTCTGGAAGCCGGCCCCGATTACGGCGCTTTTCAAGCCGGCCGATGGCCGAAGGACCTTTTGGATGCGCGGGCCATTCCCTTGTCCCATGATTGGGGTCTCAATAGCGGCGCGGTTTACCCGGACCGGATAATCGATTTTCCGCGGGCGCGGGTGATGGGTGGCTGTTCGGCGCATAACGGCTGCACCGCATCGGTCGGTGCCCGCGCGGACTACGACCAATGGGTAGAGGACGGGAATGACGGTTGGGGCGCGATTGCGATGGCCCCTTTGCTGGATTTGATGCGCAAGCGCTTCCGGGTCCAGACTTTGACAGTCGGTGAACTCACCATGGCGCAGGCCGCCTTCATGCGGGCAGGCCAAGCCGCAGGCTTGCCCTTCGCGGATGATCTCGATCAATTGGAGGCGGGTATCGGCATAGGGCCGATGACCGCGAATATTGTGGATGGCACGCGGTGGAACAGCGCCTTCGCTTTCGTCGACCCCGTCAGGCAAAAACCGAATTTCACCGTGATGGGGGATGTTCTGGTCGATCGCGTGGTGGTGGAGCAAGGGGTTGTGCGTGGCCTGCATATCCACCGACAAGGCGAAAGCCATTACATTCAATGCCAGCGCGTGATTCTGGCGGGAGGCGCCTATGGCAGCCCAGCGGTTCTGCTGCGATCTGGCATAGGGCCGGAAGCGGAATTGATGAAGCATCAGATCGCGGTCGCCGTCGCTCTTCGGGGGGTGGGCGAGAATCTTCTCGATCATCCTTGCATTCAACTGGATTTTGAGGGAAGTCCCGCGTTCCTGGAATCGGTTCGGACGAATAGTCGCCACGTCGATGAGCAGACCGTGGGCCGCGCCAAATCCGACCGCTGCGATAGCGGACCCTATGATATCCACGCCTTCCTTGTGGCCGGTGCCAATAGCGGCCATCCCGGTCTGCCACCGATCTCGATCTATGGTGGTGCCATGCGCGCGAAGTCCCAGGGCCGCGTGACGCTTAAAGATGCATCGCCGCATTCGGTCGTTGCTGTCGATCCGCGTTACGGGACCGATCCAGAAGGGCATGATCTGGCCGTGCTGCGTCAGGCCAAGGCGCTATTGACGGAAATATCCGAGGAAGCGGAATTCGCCAAGGTTCTGGGCAAACCCGTGCCGCGGGACTTTTCCGATTTCGCTGGCAGCATCGTCAATTACTGCCATCCGGCGGGTACTTGCAAAATGGGTCCGCCGACCGATCCGGACGCCGTTGTCGGCGCGGACGGGCAGGTGCATGGCGTCAGCGGCCTGTATGTGGCAGATGCTTCTGTCATGCCGAGCATAACGCGCGGCAATATCAATCTTCCCACGGCTGCGATTGCCGCCCGCATCGTGGCGAAGATGCTGACTATAACGCCCAGTGATTTGGCGACGCGCAGCGCCATATGATGGTGCGTCATGCATTTACCCTCGAAAGAGAGAGTTCGATGAATAATCTGACACAAAACGGCTATGAGCAGGACATGCTCGACCAGCCGGCGGCCCTGGACGCGCATGCTGCGCAAGCTCTCCCTCCTGCGATCGCTGCCCTTGATATGGCGCGCTTCGATCGGATCATTCTGACGGGAATGGGTTCGTCGCATTATGCGACTATTCCTTTCGAGCTCATGCTTGCCCGTCTTGGTCTGCCGGTCTGGCGTATCCAAACCGGGCGCCTGCTGGAAATGCCGCAGCTGATCGCACCACGAACATTGCTGTGGATGACATCGCAATCGGGGCGCAGCGGTGAGGTTGTGGCACTCGTCGAGCAGCTTTCCGCTCGGGATGCTGTGACGATCGTGGCGACGACCAACGACCCGTCCAGCCCGCTCGCGGTCGGAGCCGATCTTGTCCTGCCATTGCAAAGCGGCAGTGAAGCAACCGTCAGCAGCAAAAGCTACCTCAATACCTTGGCCAGTTTCTACCGTGTCGGCGCGGCCATCAGCGGAGAAGACGATGGCAAGACCACAGACGATATCGGGCGGGTCGCCGCCAGCCTCAGCGCGCGGTTGACCGCAACCACCGCCTTGGCCGACGGCTTGGCGGCGCGCATTCTGGCAGGACCTCGGCCGCGCCTGGCCTTGGTGGGCGCGGGGGAGGACGCGGCGACGGCGATGACCGGCGCCTTGATCCTCAAGGAAGCGTCGAAAGTGGCAGCCGAGGGCTATATCGGCGGTGAATTTCGTCATGGCCCCATGGAAATCGTCGGTGCGGGTGCCACCGTTCTGTTGTTCGGCAGTGGCAAGCCGGAGGACGTGACCTTGACCCAACTGGCGAGAGATCTGGTGGGGACGGGCAGCCTGGTCTTGTCCTTGGCCCCTGATGCATATCCCGGCACTGAACACGTGCCACTGCCGAATGCCAATATGTTGGAGCGCCTTGCCCATGCCATGGTGTTTGTCCAGCAACTCAGCCTGGGTCTCGCAAGAGGATCTGGCCTGGTGCCGGGGAAATTTCTCTATGGACAAAAAATTACCTCGCAGGTTTGACGACGATGCAAGTCGTGGCAGGTGTCGACCTTGGCGGAACCGGCTGCCGCTTCGTCATTTACGGTGATGGGCAGCTGCTGGCGGCGACCAAGACGCTTACGCGTCAACTGGCCGAAGGGTCGGAGGCGACGCGCATTGCCAATCTTGCCAGGACAATTCGGGCGATCGTTCCATCGGGGGCCGAGCTTGCGGGCGTCGGACTTGGTGCCAGTGGGCCGGTGGATTGCGTGCAGGGCGTCATCCACAATCCCGACACGCTCCCTGGCTTCTCCGGCTTCCCTATCGGGGCTGGATTGGCACGAGGCCTCGGCGTTCCCGTCGTGCTGGATAATGACGCGGTGGTCGCTGCCATTGGTGAGCAACGCATGGGCGCCGGCAAATCGGCGCGCCGTATGCTGATGATCACGCTCGGTACCGGCATTGGCGTCGCCTTTGTCGTCGACGGCTCGCCGTTTCGGGGGCCAGGAGGTCTGCACCCGGAAGCCGGCCATATACCCATCCTCGACTCAGCCCAGCCTTGCTATTGCGGGGCCTTCGGCTGTTGGGAGCAATTAGCGTCGCGGGCGGCGCTGCAAGATAGGTTAAGGCCGCATCTTCCCGGTGTCGCGGATCTTCACCTGATTGCGGAAGCCACGTCGCAGAGCGACAAACCGGCGATCGGTCAGATTTTCATGGATTACGGGCGGCTGGTAGGCCGGGGTCTTTCAGTCCATCACGCCCTCTATATGCCGGAAAGGACGATCATCGGCGGCAGCGTCGCCCCATATTTTGAGCTTTTCCGACCGGGGATCATGGCGCAACTGACGATCGCGAACAAATTGGCTGCGTGCGTTGAACTATTGCCGGCGACTTTAGGTGATGAGGCAGGGGCGATCGGTGCAGCCTTCATGGTCGAGCGCTATCTCGATCACCCTTAATCCGCATGTCTCCTCATCAGATGGTTCCACCTGATGAGGGATCGCTCCAAATTAACCCGTCATGCTTGCGGACTGCCCTGCGCTAACTTTATCAGGCTGCCTGGACGATGAGAAATCCCTCGACGTCCTTGACGATCGGCAGACCTTCCCAGCGATTGACGTCATGAAGAATGATCAATCGGCTGAGATCGCAGGCGAGCTCGTTATTGATCTTGTCGATTGTCTTGAGCTGCTCCCACACGCTGCCGGTCGCATTATTGAGCGGCACATAGACGCCGTTATTGCCATGGCCGGTCAGCCCGGCACTGCGCCAGCGTGTCGAGACAGCCATTGCGATCTTGCGTTACGCGCTGTCGCGCGCCGCCCGTAATCTTAAAAGCGGTTGCAGCCAACTCCTGGCCATTGCCGTACCAGAGCTTACCAACCCCTTTTTCGCTCGTGTCGTTTCGATCGGCTGAACAACGAGACTGCACTTCCACCACGTCAGGCCGTGTTTCAACCAAACCTCGTCATTGGCGACAGTTGTTCACCCCTGATACTGTGAGGATCACAGATCCGATCAATGTTGTTCAATGTTTGAAATTGGTTACAAAATCGGTTTCACTGCTTCGCTCATGCAAAAAATTTAGACCGATCAACCTGCTTGCGAGCCAGTGCAGCCTATGTCTTTATGCTGGGGCTAAGCTTGTCTTCCAGCAAGAACGGCAATAACGGACCGAGGAATGACCGATAGCGCTTAATGGCTAGTCAGTACAAATAGGCTAAGTCTGGTGGCAAAAGTTTTGCTTTTTTGGCAAAGCTCAATAAGACTGAAATGACGAGCAATAAAAATAAAAGGAAGCAATAAGAATGCTTAAAAAGCTCGCTCTCTTCGGCTGCGTTGGTATTGCACTGGCCGTACCATCCGTATCCCAGGCCAAAACCTATTATTGGATGTCAAGCGGCTCGCCCGCTGATCCGGTCTGGACCTATTTCCTGGCGGGCGCCGAGCAATGGGCTAAGGACACCGGCAATACGGTGAAGACATCCTTCTACAGCGGCGATGTTCCCTCCCAGCAGGAGGCGGAACGGGCCGCCATTGCGGCGAAGGCTGACGGAATCGCTACCACGAGCCCTGATCCGGGCAGTCTGGTCGAGATCGCCAAAGAAGCCAAGGCCGCCAATATTCCAATGATCAACTTCAATATGCGCGATCCGACAGCGCCCTTTCTCGCCTATGTCGGTGGCGATAATGTGGTGTTTGGTCAAAATTGGGCGCAGTATCTGGTCGACCATCATCTTGTCAAAGCTGGTGACTTCGTCTGGATGCCGGTTGAAGTGCCGGGTGCGACCTATGGGGTTCAGGAAGCACAAGGTGCCTCCACCGTCTTCAAGCCGCTTGGCATTAAATGGGAAATAACGGACGCGACGTTGGATCAGGCCGACGCCATCAGCCGTATGTCGGACTATTTGACGGCCAATCACAGGAAGATCAACGCCATCATGGGACTGGGCGATCTCGTCACCGGCAGCATCAAACGCGTCTTCGATCAGGTCGGCATCAAGCCGGGTTCCATACCGGTGATCGGCTGGGGTAATACTCTCGACACCACTCAGGAAGTGCTGGACGGCTATGTCGTCGCGGCGCAATGGCAGGACCCTCAGGCGACGAGCTATGTCGCGCTCTCCCTCGCGGCGATGGCAGCCGGGGGCGTCCGCCCGGGCTTCAACGTCATAACCGGTGCCCTCTACGATAAAACGAAAGCCGGGTACTACGCGAAGTTACTCTCTACAAAATGAGATTGGCGCGCCGAAGCGAGATTGGCGCATCGGCGCGCTCCCTCAGGAACGCCGCGACCTATCGCAGCGCCGTTCTGTTCAAGATAGAGGATGACGGAACTTGATGAAAAATCGCTTCCTTCAGGGTCTTCTGGCCAAGGCCGAACTGGGTCCGCTGATCCTGCTTATTGTCGAAATCGCAGTATTCGCATCGCTAAATAGCGATTTTATTTCGATTCTCAATATCAGCAATACGCTCGCCTTCACGGTGGAGCTCGGGCTGATCGCCCTGGCGATGACATTGTTGATGACGTCCGGCGAGTTCGATCTCTCCGTGGGTTCGGTCTTCGGTTTTTCCCCTGTCCTGATGTGGACGCTGGCCAATAGTGGTGCGACGTCACTGGTTGTGGCGTTCTTTGTCGCAATTCTGATCGCGGCCTTGATTGGCCTCATCAACGGCTGGTTCGTAACACGCTTGAAGATTCCATCCTTCCTCGTGACCCTCGGCATGTTGCTGGTCGTGCGCGGCCTGGCGCTGTTCATGACCAATGGCTTTCCGCAGCGCACATGGAGTGCCAGCGGCGCCTGGCTGCCGCGAATCCTGGCCGGTGAGTTCTATATCGGCGACTTCAGGGTCTATGCGTCCATTTTCTGGTTTCTGGGTTCGGCGATCGTGCTTGGCTATGTGCTGACACGCACCAAGATCGGAAACTGGATTCAGGCCTCGGGCGGAAACCCGAATGCGGCGCGGGCGCGCGGCGTGAATGTCAATCGCACCAAAGCCGGCCTGTTTGTTCTTTGCTCTGTCATGTCTGCTCTTGCGGGAACTATCAGCTCGATCCGCACCTCTGCGGCAAATCCTGACAGCGGCACCGGATACGAGCTTGAAGTCATCGCCATGGTCGTCATCGGTGGCACCGCGCTGACCGGCGGCCGGGGTACGATCGTCGGAACGGTCTTAGGTGTGCTTATCCTACGCATCATGCGCAATGGCATTGTCTTCGTCGGGGTGCCTGGACTCGCCTATAACATTTTCATCGGTGCGATCATCCTCGGCATGATGGCTCTGCATTCGGGCCTGGAACGCCGCCACAATGCGGGAGCGTGAGATATGAGTGAACCCTTGATCCGTATGGAGCGGGTGAGCAAATCCTATGGACAGGTCAAGGCCCTGGCCGAGGCCAATCTGACCGTCGGCGAAAGCGAAATTATCGGTCTGCTCGGCGATAACGGCGCGGGAAAATCGACCCTCATCAAGGTATTGTCCGGCGCGGTTCCCTTGACGAGCGGAGAAATTTTTGTTCGCGGCCGTAAAGTCTCGTTCAAAAGCACCAGTGACGCGATCGCCCATGGGATCGAGACGATCTATCAGGATTCCGCGCTGGTGACGCAGCTTTCGATTGTGCGCAACCTGTTTCTGGGACGAGAGCCGCTGCGCCGTCCGCGCTTCTTAAATCAGATGGATCATGCCAAGATGGAAAGGGTGGCGCGCGATCTTTTGAAACGAGTGGGGATCAGCAAGGATATTCCGCCCAACACGCCGATCGGGTCCCTGTCGGGGGGAGAGCGTCAGTCGGTTGCCATCGCAAGGGCGATGTATTTCGAAAGCGACCTCATCATCCTGGACGAACCCACGAATAATCTTGGCGTCGCGGAAACCAAGGGCGTTCTAAGCTTCATTCGCAGCGCCCGCGATTCCGGCCATTCCTGCATCTTCATCGCGCATAATATACATCACGTCTTTCAAGTCGTGGACAGGATCGTCGTCATGCGGCGTGGCCAGGTTGTGGCCGATGATATCGATCCTCGCCATACCAGCGTGGACGCGGTGGAGCGCGTGATTACCGGCATGTCCGAGGAGGAGGAGGGTTGATCCGGCAGGCATCCGTGCACGTCGAAGGCGGATACAGGATCAGTCCTGGACGACGATGCGTCAGGGCAGGAAGGGAAGAACCGTCTCGAAGTCGATGCAAAGCAGATCAATGGCGTTCGGCTGATCGAGATGAGTAGAGAATGTCTTGAACCTCGCCGTGATGACCGCGATAGCGCTATCGATGGAATGATCGAGTTCGGCAGAAGACCCTTCCGAGAACTGGCCGTCCGCCGCGAGATAGCGGGCGGTTATCGTCGCGGCGGCAAGGGTTACAATCAGCAGACAATAAGCTTCGGCATTCGTTTCCAGATATTCGCGTTTTGCCGATGGCTCCAGCGCGGGCGCATCGATTTCACGAATGGGGGAGCGTCGATTGAGATGGACCAGAGTGAAGACCCAAAACCGCGTCAGGCTCAGGCGTGTGAACAGGGGCTTCTGCCGGGTCGCACGCTGCGCCTCGCGATGGTCCGACCACAGGAGGGAAAACGCGAGCGAGATTTCGACGGATGATATGAACGCGTTTTCGACGTCAAGACGAACCAGAACCTGTTCCGACAGCCGATAGATATTCTCGACAAAAATGGCCCGCGCCTCAGCACGGGATTTTGTTGTCAAGACATCACTAATGCTTTGGGAGAAGCGCTCCGACGTGATCGGAACGCTGTCATGCGAGAGAAAAGACGCGGCTTTCTCAGTCGCCGTCGCGACCGAGCCGGCAAGCCGGGCCAGCTGCGGGACAGCCGAGGATAGCCTGTTCGGTTCCATGCCAAAGCGGACCCCGCGGCGCAGCATGTAACGCGCACCGCGCAAGCCGTCTTTGAGAATGATGGACAGCTCCTCCCTGAGCGGTGACATCCTGGGCCCTCGATTAAGCATCTTCTCCCGATCTGATCCCATGGAGCCCCGGAGCGCCTCTTTTCCCGTCTATTGGACAATCTAGGGCGCCCGAAGCCACTGGGCTAGCACCTTACAAACTCTTAACCCAGCCGCCCGATTGGCTCAGCCTTGGTGCTAGAGGCCGATCTCCGTGATGTGCTTCTTGGCCCTGAGGATCGCGGCGGGGCTCATGCTCAACTCGTCCAGGCCCAGATCGATAAAGGTCTTGGTAAGGTCGAGATTGGCGGCAGCCTCCCCGCATATGGCAACCGGTATGCCGGCCGTCTTGGCGGCCGCGCAGATATGGGCAATGGCGCGCAAAACGGCGGGATGGTCGGCACGGTTCAACGATGCCACTTTAGGGTTCGTCCTATCGGCCGCCATAATATATTGCGTGAGGTCATTCGTGCCGATGGAAAAGAAGGCGGCTTCTTGCGCCAGCTCATCGGCCATCCAGGCAGCCGCCGGTGTCTCGATCATGATGCCGAGATCGAATTTGCCGTGGGGCTTGCCCTCGGCGGCCAGTTCGGCCGCGCAATCTCTGACAATCGCCTGAACAGCGCGCAATTCGCCGATATCGGCGATCATCGGGATCATGACTTTGAGGGAGCCTTGCGTCGCGGCCCTCAGCAAGGCGCGGATCTGAGGTTTGAAGACGTCCGGCCGGTCCAGGCACATGCGGACACCACGCCAGCCGAGAAACGGATTCTCCTCCTTTGGAAACTCAATCCCGGCGACCGGCTTGTCGCCGCCGATGTCGAGCGTGCGGACAACGACGTGATGCGGCGCGAAGGCTTGCAGCACCCGACGGTAAACCGCTTCCTGATCGTCCTCGCTCGGCAAATGCCGCGCCTCCATGAACAGGAATTCCGTGCGGAATAGCCCGACGCCCTGTGCCCCTGCCTGTAACGCCGGGCCGATATCGCGTTCGCCGCCGATATTGGCGGCAACCAGAACAGGGCGACCATCCTTTGTCTTGGGTGCGACCAGACGGTAGGCAGCGAGCGCTGCCTTTTCCGCAAGATCGCGGCTCAGATGGGCCAGCAAGGGTGCCGCGACCGCGTCGGTGGGGTCGAGCACAACTGTCCCGGTCTTGCCGTCCAGCCCGACCCGGCGGGCTGCCTTGAGTGCCTCGACAGAGGCATTGCAACCGATGACAGCGGGGATGCCATGGCTGCGCGCAATGATGGCGGCATGGGACAGCGGCGTGCCCGCCCGAAAGACCAGGCCCGCGATATGCGAGAGATCGATCGTGCTCAACTCCCAGGCGCCAAGTTCATCGGCAAGGATAACGGAGCCTGGAGGAATATCGGCCAGTAATGGCTCTGTCTGACCTTGCAGCGCGAGCGCTACATTGCGCGCGACACTGCGAATGTCTTCGGCGCGAGCGCGAAGATAGGGGTCGGCAGCGACCTCGAAACGCTCTGCGATATCGCGTCCTGCGCGCATCGTTGCATTGACGGCGTCCATCCCGCCCTGAAGATGCTGTGCGATCTCTTCGTGGAACGCAGGGTCCGCTGCCACGTCGATCAGTGCCTGAACGATCGCCTCGGCCTCGCTGTCGGACCGCTGCCTTTTGGCCGATAAGCGATCGACCGTCACCTGCACGGCGGCTTCATAGCGCTGAAGTTCCGCCGCATAGTCGATGCCGCCGGATACCAGCGCCGGCGCTGAGATATCGGCAGGGAAGAAGTGAAAGGCAGCGCCAAGCGCGATGCCGTCACTTGCCGGCGTCCCGCTATATTCCCCCAGGGCGGTAAGGGCAGGCGAGGACGGGTCGGCGGCCGGCGGAAGCGCCGATGGTGCTGCCGCCGGCGAAGTGTCAGAAACGAAGGCCGACAGGCATTGCAACGCTTCCGTTGCGTCGTCTCCGTCGGCATGAAGCGTAATCTCATCCCGTTCCTTGACGCCGAGCAGCATCAGACGCACGGAGCTTTTGGCGTCAGCGCGTTTCCCCTGCCGCTCGATCTGGATCGAAGCTTCGAAACCGCGCGCCAGCCGGACGAATTGGCTGGCCGGACGGGCATGCAGCCCTTCCGGCACATTCACCACAACCCTCTGCTCCAGATACATGCTGCCGTCCTCAGTTTTGGATGGTGATCTCGCGGCCGGCCTGCAGGAGTTCCGCCAGCGCTGCGAGATTGACTTCGGAGGCACAGAGTTCGCCCGGCCGCTCAGGGACATCCTCGCCATTGAAATTCACGACGACATGGCCGATGTCGCGCACTTTCGCCCAGGCGTGATCACCGATACCGGTCAGGATGGCAGAGAGATCGCCGATCTTGAATTCTGCCCCCGGAACCGGTGCGTCGGGTGAGGGCTGTTCGACGATCCTGTGCAGCACGGAGACTTCAGCGAGTTCCGGCGGGGCGCCTTCGGCGAACAGGATCAGAATGCCGCCCTCCAAAAGCTCAAGTACTTCAGGTCCGACACTCGTGATTGTGCTGCGGAAGATGATGGACATTGTCTTTGCCTTTTAGAGAGTGAGGCTGGCAAGCCAGGCGATCAGCACCGAGACCGGGCCCATCACCTGCCGGCTGATCAGAACAGCAGGCACACCGATTTCGATTGTCTTGGGTTTCGCTTCGCCCAGAGCGAGGCCGACCGGCACGAAGTCGCAGCCGACCTGGGTATTATAGGCAAACAGGGCCGGCAGAGCCATGGCGGGCGCCACAGTACCGTTCGCAATCTGCGGCCCGATGATCGCGACGCCGATAACCTGGGCAATGACGGCGCCTGGCCCGAGGATCGGCGAGAGGAAGGGCAGGCCGCAGATGGCCGATAGAACCAGCAGGCCGAGGATGGTATTGGCAAGCGGGCCCATCGGTGCCGCGAGAAGATTACCGATCCCGGTATAAAGAATAAGGCCGATCAGCATCGTCACGAAGGCCATGAAGGGCAGCACGTTACGAATGACCTGATCGATCGTTCGCCGCCCCGCATTGAAGAAGATATTGACGATGCGGCCCATCACGCGTCCGATGACCGTGATCATATTGATCAGGGCGTTGCCGCCTTGGTCTTCTGGCATCGGGGCGGGGGCGGCTGCCTCGACCGGTGCGGCCGCCGTCGCGGCGGCGGCAATGGCGGAGCCATCGGCAAAGCTCAGATTGGCCTCTTTGACGCCCGAGACGTAAATATCCTCGGTTATGAATTGCGCCAGAGGTCCGGACTGCCCGACCGGCGTCAGATTGATGGTCGGGATACGTTTGCGCGGATAGACGCCGCAGCGTGCGGTGCCACCGCAATCGACGACGACGGCCGCGATCTCGCCTTCGACAGGCGGCGCGCGAAAGCCATCGACCGCAATGCCGCCCGTCATTTCCGCCAAGCGGCGCGCAACGGCCGGAATCCCGCCGCCGGTGACAGCCACGATCTTGTCGCGTTGGCTGGTGGGCTGGATGATGAGCGGGCCACCCCAACCCGTATTGCCGCGCTCGACCCGGACGGCTTTATAGACCTTGTCCATGTTCTTTTCTTTCTCTGGGGCCTAGAGCACGACGCCTTGGCGGCGGGCCATGACACGCGTCACCCATTCCGTCATGATGCCCTTGAGCAGGATGACGACGACGCCGACGCCGAAGTAATAGATCGCCACAGTCACATGGAAATTGGGGGGGACTTTACCTTCCTTTTCCAACTGCAGCAGCGCCACAAGGACGCCGCCCCAGACGAAATACTCGCCCGGGTTGCAGTGAGGAAACAATCCGAGCGCCGGATGCACGAAGGATACGGCGCTGTCATAGAAGGCAGGCTTATACTTCTCGTCCAAAAACGTTCCGAACGTATAGGCCATCGGATTTGTCAGAAAGAACACGGCCAGGATGGGAAGGACCGTGTAGCGCGTCAGGGCGATCTTGCCGGCGAATCTTGCGATGCCATGGACCCTCTGCTCGCCGACGAATTCCGTGACCGCGTAGAAGGCGGTCATCAGCACGACCAAGGTCGGGATGATGCCGGTGACGAATCCTTCGAAAACTGATCCGCCTTTCTGGAAAACACCGATGAAGCCGGTTCCGATCGCGGTCAGCCAACCGAGATGCGCGCCCTGATTGGTCGGCAATGCCTGCACCCGCTCGGCATAGGTCTGCGCGGAGACGGGACCGCTGGGCGCCACTGTATTCGCATCTGCCGCGAGAATAAAACCGGTATGCCCGCCGGCAGCCGGGGCGCGAAGAACCCAATGCGCGACGGTATGGAGCTGATGGACTGCCGGGTGCGCGAGCAAAAGACTGTCGTGAACTGCCATTATTGACATTTTTTGTTTCCTGGACTGCCCTGATCAATGTTTCTTTTTATTGTTTTGTCCAGCAATCATGCCGGGCTGGTCACCGTTGGCGTCATCGGTTTTACCAGTGCGTTTCCACTCGCCTCCGCATTGCGGGTGGCGCGTCGGATCTGCGCGATTGCGCCCGCAATCGCCTTGAACCGCGCCCGCTTTAGTTGTTCGCTGGTCAAGGTTTCCAGCGTGCTCAGCGATGAGCCGCAGAAATCCGGATAGCTTTTGAATTTTGCAAAAACGCTTCGACCCTCCATGACGTGAACGTCGCGGATAATCTCATCCGGGGATGCGACGACAATCGCTATGACCCCTTTGCCAAGATAACCGCGGACGGCGGAAGCGCCCAGGCTGCCGTCGGGCCATTTTTCCCCGATATCGCGCATGATTGTTCGGTAGTGGCGCATTTGCACCCATGTTCCCACAACCTGGAGCGCCCAGAATATTGCAAGGGCTATCAGTCCCTTTGCCCAAAATGCCATCCGCCCTGTTCCTTCTTGCCCAGTTGACCGGAATGGGTTCAGCATGCCGATCCGCAGGGGCCCGTTCGTTGCGAGCATTATTCCTTCAGGTAACGAGAACAGTACAATTGACTGAGGGAAAGTCAATATGTTCTGATCCCCTTGAGGTAAAATGTTGCGGGCAGACCTCGCCAAGGGGCGATCGCCGGGTTAAGGCGTGGGAAAAGACGCGAGAATGGGAAGCGCAATGGCCAAGGAATTCTCCAAGGAGTTCATGCATGAGCCGGATCTGGCCCATCGCCTGCGCCGGCTGCATTTTTTTGACGAGCATTTCTGCGGTCATATGGACGCGCTGGCAGCAAGACTCGGTCTGTCGGTCACCATCGACCGTCTGAAATTGACGGACGCCTTTCTCCGCTGGGGGGAGGATTTTAACCGGCAACGCAATCTTGCCAGCGTGAACCGGCGTGACTTCATGGTGTTTACCGCCGGAACCCTGCTGGCTCATCTGGTCGAGGCTCAGCCGGTCTCCGTGCAGCAGAAATCGCAATCCAGTTTGACGGAAGCGCCCGATGACGAGGTGCAGAAGATCATCGCCTTTTGGCCGGAGGGATTTCTGTACACCACCTATTGCATCAGCGTTCTGCAGACCGTGATCGAGCAGGACGAAAAACAGGCGCTGCCGGTGTCGGAAATCGCGGGGGACTTGCGCAATTGGTGGTCATTTCGGGAAAATGTGCGGGAAGATCGTTGGAATGCGATCGGATTTTTCGATCTCTTCGTCGGTGCTGAGCCTAACTGGGCCGCGCCGGCCATCGCCGCCCATCGTCCGGCCATGCGGGCCAAGCCCAGACCCGTGATGGATAAGCAGGGGCCTTCCGCGCTCGTCGAGAAGGACCATAAAAAAGAACATTAATCTTGACCGAGAGACAAAAGTACATAAACTCGGCCAGCAACAACGCCCCCAGCGCAAAACGGCGGGCGAGCCTGGTCCGGGAGAGCACCAATGAACGCAATTGCACCGGTTTCTTTAGCTGCGGAGATCGCGGCCTATGCGACGGCCAATGGTCCGATCACGATCGGCCTGGCTGGCACCGGGCAGATGGGCACGGATATCGTCGTGCAACTATCACTGATGCCATCCGTCAGATTGGGGGCCATTTCGGAGGTCCGACCGGATCTGGCGGTCAAGGCATTGTCCATGGCGGGTCGGGATCCCAGCCAGATCAAACATGCGGATAGCGCATCCGCGATCGACCATGCCATCGAAACGGGTCAGGTCGCGATTACGGATGACTATCGCGCGCTATGCGGCAGCGGTCGGATCGATGTCGTGATCGATGCGACCGGCAATCCCAATGTCGGCACCCTTATCGCTTTGGAAGCCATGCGCCAGGGCAAGCATGTCGTCATGCTCAATGTGGAAGCGGACATCACGATCGGCCGTTTCCTGAAAGCCGAGGCGCGGCGTCACGGTGTGGTTTTCACGGGCGCCGCCGGCGATGAGCCCGCCGCCACGCTCGAAATCATCGGGTTTGCGCAATCGCTCGGGCTGGACATTGTCGCTGCCGGCAAGGGCAAAAATAATGCGCTCAACTTCAATGCCATGCCGGAGGACTACGAGGAGGAGGCGCGCAACCGCAATATGGCGGCGCGCATGCTCGTCGAATTCGTCGACGGATCAAAGACGATGATTGAGATGGTGGCGGTCGCAAATGCCACTGGCCTGGTCCCGGATGTGCCGGGCATGCATGGGCCGCGCGCGACGCGCGAGGAGCTGGCCGGCGTTCTTTGTACGAAGGAAGACGGCGGTATTTTGTCCAAGGCCGGTGTGGTCGACTACTCCATTGGCAAAGGTGTGGCACCGGGTGTCTTTTGCGTGGTCAAACCGCGTCACCCGCGTATTCTGGAACGGATGATCGACCTCAAGGTCGGGCCCGGTCCCTGCTTCACGATCTTCCGGCCCTATCATCTGACGAGCATGGAAGTGCCGCTATCCGCCATCCGCGCGGTAATGCGTGGGCGTCCGGATATGGAGCCGTTGGATGCGCCGGTGGCGGAGTGTACGGCTCTTGCCAAGCGGGATCTGATGGAAGGTGAGACTCTCGGCAAGATCGGTGAACGCGATTATCGTGGCTTTGCCATGACATGGGCCGGTGCCAGAAAGGCCAATGCCCTGCCGATCGGGCTTGCCGAACAAGCAACCGTTCTGACGTCGATCAAGGCTGGTGAACAGCTTACCTACGAAAATTGCCGGCCGGATGTCTCGCTGTCCGTGACCCAGATCCGGCAAAGGCAGGATCAGCTCGACTCTGTCTTCATCGTCTGAGCGGGAGACAAGAGCATGCAAGACATGGTCGAGGCATCAAGCGCCTCTCCTGATATCATTCCCGATATCTCTCCGGGGCTTATCGGCAATTTGCCTGAGATCTATCGCCGCTTGTCGCGTCCGGCGCTTCATGAGGCTTTGCGGAAAATGCAACTTGTGCGGCGTTTTGAGGAAAATGCCGAGCAGGCCTATATGCGGGGGCTTATTCACGGCACGATGCATTTGTCCATCGGCCAGGAGGCATCAGCGATCGGCGTCTGTGTCGCCCTCACGGACAGGGACTATATCACCTCGACGCATCGTGGACATGGGCATTGCATCGGCAAAGGCGCCGAGATCGGCCGCATGTTCGCGGAGTTCTTCGGGCGTGAGACGGGTTATTGTCGTGGCCGCGGTGGGTCGATGCATATCGCCGATCCGTCGAAGGGCAATCTGGGTGCCAATGGCATCGTCGGTGGTGGCATTCCTATTGCGGTGGGTGCGGCACTTTCGGCCAAGCGGCTTGGCACGGGTGCCGTGTCCTTGTCCTTCTTCGGCGACGGGGCCAGTAACGAAGGCGCATTCCACGAAGCGCTCAACATGGCGTCCATCTGGAAACTGCCGGTCATCTTCATTTGTGAGAACAACCAATACGGCATGTCGACATCGACCGAGCGATCGATGGCCGTTAAAAATGTGGCCGATCGTGCGGCGTCTTATGGCATGCCGGGCGTGATCGTCGACGGCAACCGCTTCGCCGAAGTCGCTGCCGCCAGTTTTGATGCGGTCGAGCGGGCAAGGCGGGGAGATGGGCCGACGCTGATCGAGTGCAAGACTTATCGCATCCGCGGCCATTCCCGCAGTGACCGCAACCGTTACCGCACGAAGGAGGAGATCGAATCCTGGCAGGAACGGGATCCGATCAAGCTCTTTCAGACCGAATTGCGGAATTACGGCCTCATTGAGGATAGCGAGATCGCATCGATCCAGACCTCGGTCGAGGAAGAGATCAAAGCAGGCCTCCAATTCGCCAGCGACAGTCCTTTGCCTTCAACTATGGACGTGACCCGTGACGTTTATACCAGCGTCTGAAAAAATTCTCGATATCGGCAATCCGGACCGCGAGCTGAGCTATTCGCAAGCGATCCAGGAAGCGATGGCCTTGGCGATGGAAGCCGATCCTCGGGTCATCCTGATGGGTGAGGATATCGGAACCTATGGCGGCGCGTTCCAGGTAACCGGAGATCTGATCCATCGTTTCGGCGAGGATCGTGTCATGGACACGCCCATCTCGGAACTGGGCGGGGCCGGTGTCGCGGTCGGCGCGGCATTGACGGGTTTGCGACCTATCTTCGAGTTCCAGTTTTCGGACTTCGCGACGCTCGCCATGGAGCAGATCGTCAATCAGGCCGCCAAGCTGCGCTATATGCTGGGCGGCGCGGTCTCGGTTCCCTTGGTCATGCGGTTTCCCGCGGGTTCAGGGACGGGGGCTGCCGCGCAGCATAGTCAAAGCCTGGAAGCCTGGCTGGCGCATGTGCCGGGGCTGAAGGTCGTGCAACCGGCGACGCCCTATGACGCGAAGGGGCTTCTTCTGGCCGCGATCGCGGATCCTGATCCCGTGATGATTTTCGAGCATAAGCTGCTCTACAAAATGAAGGGCGCCGTTCCTGAAGGTCATTACACGGTGCCGCTCGACAAAGCAGAGATAAGGCGCGCGGGACGGGACCTCACGATCGTCGCGACATCCATCATGGTGCATCGCGCATTGGATGCGGCTGCGGCTCTGGCGGAGGAGGGGATAGAGGCGGAGGTGATCGATCTTCGCTCTCTCCGCCCGATTGACACGGCGACCATCGTGCAAAGCGTCAAGCGAACGCATCGGTTGCTTTGTGTCTATGAGGGGGTCAAGACGCTCGGCATCGGTGCAGAGGTTTCAGCGGCCATCGCGGAAAGCGAAGCGTTTGATTTTCTCGACGCGCCGATTGCGCGCCTTGGCGGCGCGGAGGCGCCACTTCCCTATAATCCGGAGCTTGAGAAGGCATCGGTGCCGCAGGTTCCCGATATTATCGTGAGCGCTCTTGCGCTGGCGCAGGGTCGGCTCTGATGGCGACCGAAGTCATCATGCCCCGTGTCGATATGGACATGGCGAGCGGGCGAATCTCGCGCTGGTATGTCGAGGAAGGGGTCCGTGTCGAGGCCGGGCAGCCGCTATTCGAGATCGAGACGGATAAGGCGGCGATGGAGATCGAAGCACCGAGCGGCGGCATATTGCGTAAGCTGCCACTGGCGGATGGTGCGGAAGTGTCCGTGGGGAGTGCTGTCGGTTGGATTTGCGCACCGGATGAGATGCTGCCGCAGAACCAGCCTGAAGCTCAGCCTGAAAAGGCTTTGCCTGATGAGGCCTCGGCGATTCCACAGACACAAGGCCCTTCCAGCGAGGCGGCGGCGAAAGAGCCGGCGTCCGATCGTCGTTTTGTCACCGCGACCCCATTGGCGCGGCGTATTGCCGCCGGTTACGGCATTTCGCTCGCGACCGTGCAAGGAAGCGGACCCAGGGGGCGCATTCAGGCCCGTGATGTCGAGCGTCTGGGAGCAAATGGCTTCGACCACGCGCAAGGGTCACAAGATCCGGCAAGCGTTCCGATCCTGTCTCGGGACAGCGACAGCGACAGGCCGGTCGATAGAATCATAGAACCGCCCATCGCGACGCCGGCGGATTTGCCCCATGGCGCCTGGCTGCGTAAAGGCGAGGGACCGCCTGTTGTGCTCCTCCATGGCTTCGGTGCCGATCTGAATTCCTGGCGGCTTATGCTGGGGGTCATCGCGCCATCGCGTTCGGTTTTTGCGATCGACCTTCCTGGTCATGGCGCTTCGCCGGCTTTGCCGCGGCCGGATCTGCGATCTCTCGCGGATGCCGTTGCGGCGAGGCTGGCGGCCGAAGGCCTGTCGAATATCGATTTGGTCGGGCATTCCCTGGGTGGCGCGGTCGCCACCGAACTCGCGGATATCGGCACGGTCGGCGTGCGGTCTTTGTTCCTCATCGCGCCGGCAGGGCTGGGTCCGGAAATCAACGGCGCGTTTATCGCGGGCTTGGCGCGCGCGACCTCGGAGGCAAGTCTCGCGCCCTGGCTGCGACTTCTCGTCGATGACGGTGATGTATTGACCCCGAGTTTTATTCGCAGCACGGCAAGACAGCGTGAAGACCGGGGCATAATCAAAGCACAGACAGATCTTGCGGCCGCCATGTTTCCAGACGGCACGCAGGGATTCTCGATCCGCGGCGCCATGGAGCGTCTTGATATGCCGGTCCGTCTGGTCTTCGGCACGAATGACCGCATCATTCCACCCGGTCATGCGATGCACCTGCCGCCCTTGGCGGCTGTACATCGGCTGCCTGGCGTCGGGCATATGCCCCAGCTTGAAAGCCGGGCGATGTTAGGGCGCATCCTGGCCCATCACCTGCATGATGGTCGATGACGGGCAGGCGCGGGTCCCCCACCCGATTCCCGGGCAAGCGATCCTGTGCAAGGGCGGGCGTTTGCGCCGAGAGGCGAGCCAGTGAAGGCGAGGCCGGCTGGATTATTCGGACCTCATCCTAGATAATCCGGGCAGGCTTGCATGGTTGGGACGTATTGTGGGTAGAGATAATCGGGCGCGTCCGGATTCTGCGAAAGCCGAGTTCGGTGAAGGCCAAGGTACCAGCGGCCGCAGGTCGGCGCGGCTTCGCCTGCGCGCCGCCTGGATGTATTACGTCGAGGAGATGACGCAAAATGCGATAGCCGAGGCGCTCGGCGTTGGCCGCGTGACGGTCGTGCGGCTTCTCAGTGATGCCCGTGCCTTGCATGAGGTGAAGATATCTCTGCGCCGTGACATTGCGGAACTGACGGGGCTGGAACTTGCATTGCAGCAGCGCTTTGGCCTGGCTGAGGCCGTTGTCGCACCGCTGTCGTCTGGCGACGTGGATCCGACTGCGGCGATCGGCGCGGCAACGGGCCAATATATATCGGATTTCATCACATCGAATATGCTGGTCGGTGTCGGCTGGGGACGAACGCTTCTGAAGGCTCTCGGCTTTATCGATGAGAAGCCGCTGTCGAACGTCGCGGTGGTGTCTTTGCTCGGTGGCATTTCTTCCGTGCGTCAATACAATCCCGCCGAATTCGGATGGCAGTTTTCCCGCGCCTTTGGCGCCGATTGTTTCCAGATCGCGGCGCCCGCTATCGTCGATAGCGAGCAAACAAAGAATGTGCTCGTTGACCGTTGTGGCGTGGGGGCCATTTTCGACCTGGCGCAATCTCTCGACGTCATCCTGGTCAGCGTCGGCGGCATGAATCCTGATGCGACGTCCTATCTGTTCGGGCATTTCTCGGCCGAGGAGCGTCAGACTTTAATCTCAAGAGGTGCGGTCGGAGATCTGCTTTACAATTTCTTCGATAAGGATGGCCAGATCATCGATCATCCCATTAATTCACGCATCATGAGCGTGCCGATCGACACTTTGGTCAAGACGCCCCGGCGCATTTTAACATCCGGCGGGGCTGCCAAAGTCGATGCCATCCTGGGTGCCATGACCCTCATCAAACCCAATATTTTTATTACGGACGAGATTACCGCTGGCCTGCTTTTAAACGAAAATGTTGCGAATAAAAAATGATAAAATCGAAGTCAAAGGGTTGCAAGAGTGGCGGCATCCGGTGCTGAACCTGGGATGGTCGCACGCCAGATCAACGGACCGGGAATAGGACGGTCAAGGCCAAGTTCGATTCCAGATCCGGGATCGTCTAAATGTAGAAGTTTCAATGTCTCAGTTATCATCGCGTCGAGAGGCTGCTCGATCGTTGTCAATTGATACGGGAGACGTCCGCTTTCGGGAATGTTGTCAAAGCTCGCTACCATGATGTCAGTCGGAACCGACAGACCATAGCTATGTGTCATGACGTCCATAGCGCCCATCGCCATGATGTCATTGATACAAAAAAGCGCGTCAGGCAAAGGCGCTTTGCGATCTTTCAATAGTTTTTGAATGGCGATGACGCCACCGTCATAGGTCGAGAAGCCTTCGGCGGTTTCAATATCTTGTGGCCGGACACCCGATTCCCGCAACCTTTCTACGAAACCGCTGATGCGATCATGGCTGGTTGTCGCGCGTGCTTCACCGGCGATCATCGCGAAGCTTTTTGCCCCCGCCCTCAACAGGCATTCGGCCAGCACACGTCCGCCCGCAGCATTATCGCATCTCACGCATGAGGCGTCGCTTCCCGGGACATAGCGATTGAAGAAGATAATCGGGATGCCGCGCTCATGGCTCAATCCGGTCATGCGCATCGAGAGCCTGGCTTGGGTCACGATTATGCCATCGACCTGATATTGCAATACGCGCATCATGACAGCGTCGGTATCGTCGTCCGGCCCCGCCGTGAAGGCCAGGATCTGACGTCCCTCGGCCTGAAGCCGCTCGCTGAAAGCATGCAGCATGCGAACGTAGAACGGGTTCTTTAGATCCCCGATGATCAGCGCGATGATATTGCTGCGGCGCGTGGTGAGGCTGCTCGCAATGGAATTGGGCACGTAGTTCAATTTGCGCGCGGCCTCGAAAATCTTTTGCCGCGTGTCCTCCGAAATATTGGAGCGCTTGCTGAAGGCACGTGATACCGAGGATTGCGAAACGCCCGCCAGCGCCGCCACGTCGAAGGACGTCACGCGTGGTTGGGGGACAGCGTGCTTCGGGCGGGTCACCTGATCCATGACAGCCAAGCCTTCTGCGACAGGTCAAACACGCTAAGCAGCTCCACGATCAATCCTTGTCGATCCGGCGACCGTCCAGTCACCGGGTAATGTCAGGGGTGGGAAGCGGCATTTCACCACCTTTCCAGTCGGGCAGCATAGCCCAACCTGACCCTCGGCGCGACTGGTCAGCCGAATGGGTCAGCGGAGCGGTCCAGGCGGTCAGTGATATTCCTCGCCGCCCGAGACATTGAGAGCCTCGGCGGTGATGTATCCGGCCGCATCCGAACAGAGAAAAGCGACCGCATCAGCCATATCCTCCGGCTTGCCGAGACGGCCGAGCGGAATGCGCCGCCGCATCTCGCCCAAGTATTCGTCCATGCTCTGCCCGCGCGCGGATGACATGAACTGGTTCTGCCAGGCGCCAAGGCCGGTCGTGACATGGTTGGGGCAGATGGCGTTGACCGTGATGCCGTAGGGGCCCAATTCCAGCGCGGCTGCCCGTGTGAAACCCACGACGCCATGTTTCGACGCCGTATAGGCCGTCGCGAAGGCGAAGCCGGATTTCCCGGCCTGGGAGGCGATATTGATGATCCTGCCCCCGCCCGCCTGTCGGATCATGTGATTGGCGGCATCCCGCGTGGCCAGGATCATAGCGCGAAGATTGACGCCGAGTACGGCGTCCAGGTCCGAGGCCTTCATCTCCGTCAATGGACCGAACAGATAGCCGATCCCGGCGTTATTGACGAGAATATCGATACGTCCGAAGCGCGCCACGGTCTTTTCGACAATCGCGGTGATGGCGTTTTCCTGCAGAAGGTCGCCGGTCACGGCGTCGACATCGGCACCAGCCGCCCGCAGGTCCTCGCACATCGCATCAAGATCGGTCTGCGTGCCGACACCATGGGCGGGCGCGATATCCCCCTCCACAGCGCCGCGATCATGCAGCATGACGGCGACGCCATCGCGCGCCAGGCGCCGCGCTATGGCCTGCCCCAGCCCGCCCTTGCGTCCGGCGCCGGTGATCAGCGCTACTCTCGCCGTCCCGGCCGGCATCATTGGGCGGCCTCGATGGAACGGGAGAGCAGGAATTGCGGCGTGGCGATGGCCTGAAATTCGGCGGCCACACGCTGCATGATCTCCTGCGCAACGTCCTTCCCGAAAGCGTCCATGTCCTTGACCTCGACGACCTCTATATAGTCGTAAGGCGGTGATTGGTCACTGCCGAGAAGCGATGTGACTTCGAAGACTTCAAACGATGCGACTGAATCCAGGCCGCGCACGATGGGCAGATCGGTCTGTTTCGCCCAGGCGAGATACTCAGCCTTGCTGACACCAGGCTTGAGATTGAACAGCACGAATATCCGCATCGGCTTCTCCTGTTATTGACGAGGTAAAGCGTCCATCCAGTCGATAGAGACGGCGGCCGAAGTGCCGCTTCCGGTCGCGTGGCGAAAGCCTGCGAGCCGCCGCATTAGCGCTTGCATGCGCATGCACGGAACCATAGTATGCTCATAATGATTGAGCAAGAACGACGATCGGATTCAGCCTTTTAAATTAGCATCTCGGAGGCGGCGGCATCGTGACAAGGCGAGGCGGACAGAAGCTGGGGTCTGGTGACGAATGACAGGCCGAACGCTGTACGGGAAAATATGGGACAGCCATCTCGTCAAAAATTATGAAGATGGATCCTCGCTCCTCTACATAGACCGGCATCTTGTCCAGGAGGTTTCCAGCCCGCAGGCCTTCGCGGGGCTTGCCCTGCAAGGGCGCGCTGTTCGCCGCCCACAGGCGAATGTCGCGGTTGCGGATCACGCCGTGCCGACCAGGAACAGGGCCAATATCGAGGTCGGCGGCCTTGCCCAGCTGCAGATTGCCCGGCTTGAGGAAAATGCCGCGCGTTTCGGCATCGACTATATCCCCATCGAAAGCCGCCATCACGGCATCGTTCATGTCATTGGCCCGGAACTCGGCTTTACGCTGCCTGGTGCCACGCTGGTGTGCGGCGATAGTCACACCTGCACCCACGGCGCTTTCGGCGCGATTTCCTTTGGTATTGGCGCCAGCGAATGCGAGGCCGTGCTCAGCACACAATGCTTGCGGCAGACAAGGCAGAAGGTCATGCGCGTCTGGTTGGATGGCGCTTTGCCGTTCGGCCTTTCAGTCAAGGACATCATCCTCGCGGTCATCGCGCGCATCGGCACCTCGGGCGGCGTCGGTCACGCGATCGAATATGCCGGGCCGGCCGTGCAGGCCTTGTCCATGGAAGCCCGCATGACGCTCTGCAATATGTCGATCGAGGCCGGCAGCCGCGTCGGCATGGTGGCGCCTGACGAGCGGACCTTTGCCTATCTGGAGGGGCGCGCCATGGCGCCCAAAGGCAAGCTTTGGGACCAGGCCCTGGAGTATTGGCAGACTCTGCCGTCCGACGCCGACGTGGTTTTCGACCGCGAGGTGCGGTTCGATGTCAGCGAACTCACCCCCTTCGTCAGCTGGGGCACGAGTCCGGAGGAATCCGCGCCCATCGGCGCGCGTATTCCCGACCCTGCGGCGGAGAGCGACGGCGTCAAAAGACTACGCATGCAACGAAGCCTTGACTATATGGGCCTGACGCCGGGCACCAGGCTTGAGGATATCGGCATCGACCGGGTCTTCATCGGGTCCTGTACCAATGGTCGGATCGAGGATTTGCGGGCGGCGGCAGCCGTCATCGCTGGCCGGCGCGTGGCATCTTCGGTCGAGGCGATCGTCGTGCCGGGCTCGGCGCAAGTCAGACTGCAAGCGGAAGCCGAGAGGCTTGACCGCGTCTTTCTGGATGCCGGTTTTGAATGGCGCGAGGCCGGATGCTCCATGTGCGTCGGCATGAATGACGACCGGCTGCGGCCGGGGGAGCGCTGCGCGTCGACCTCCAACCGCAATTTCGAGGGTAGGCAGGGTATCGGCGGGCGCACGCATCTGATGAGCCCGGCAATGGCGGCGGCGGCGGCCATCGCGGGCCATCTGGTGGATGTCCGCCGCATGGCCGGGGAGGGGCATGCGTGACGGAATTCACCAGACTGACCAGTATCGCGGCCCCTTTTCCGGAATCAGATATCGATACGGATGTCGTGATACCGGCGCGATTTCTTCTATTGCTCGACAAGGCGGGCCTTGGGCAGCATCTGTTTCATGAGCGGCGTCACGACAGGCAGAGGCAGCGCAACACAAGCTTCGTCCTCGATCATCCGCCATTCGACACGGCAAAAATTCTGGTCGCCGGGCGGAATTTCGGTTGCGGGTCAAGCCGGGAACAGGCTGTCTGGGCGCTGGCGGATTTCGGCATAACCTGCGTGATCGCGCCCAGCTTCGGCGAGATCTTCTTTGCCAATTGCTTCAAGAATGGCGTGCTGCCAATTATCCTGGATGCCGAACTCTACGATCGCGTCCTGCTTGTCGCCGAAGCGGGTGCTGAGATGACGGTCGATCTGCAAACGCAGGAGATCCTTCTGCCTAAGGGCACGCCGATCCCGTTTGCGGTCGATCCGCATCGCAGGCGGGCCTTACTTCTCGGTCTGGATGAGATCGGCATGATGCTGACGGATGATGGCGCCGATATCGAGGCTTTCGAGGCAAACCATCGTGTGGCGGCCCCTTGGCTGTTTCTGGATTGCGATAGACGTGAAGAGGTTAAGCTATGACTGAGACGAATCTGGACGAGAACTATCGCCGCGCCTACGACAACCGGATCGGGTTCGGTGCGCGCCCGGCACTCATCCTGATCGATTTCGTGCAGGCCTATTTCGACCCCGACTGTACTCTTTACGCTGGTGTCGACGATGCTTTGGCATCGGCGCTGCGGGTGCGGGATGCCGCGCGGAAGGCCGGTATTCCGGTAATCTACACCAATGTCGTCTATCATCCGAAAGCGCTGAACGGTGGCCGCTTTTACCAGAAGGCCAGGCCGTTGCAGAACTTCCTGGCCGGCAGCCCGCTCGGTGCCTGGCCTTCTGGGCTTGAGGTCGGCGCGGATGAACTCGTCGTCTCCAAGCAATATCCGAGTGCCTTTTTCGGCACGTCGCTTGCCTCCACGCTCACCTGCTGGGGCATCGATACGCTTATCCTGACGGGGCTCACCACCAGCGGCTGCGTGCGGGCGACCTGCGTCGATACCATGTCCCACGGCTTTATTCCGATCGTGGTGCGGGAGGCCTGCGGGGACCGTCACCCTGCGCCGCATGAAGCCAATCTTTTCGACATGAACGCCAAATATGCGGATGTCGTGAGCGAAGCAGAAGCCTTGACCTATCTTCAGTCGAAGGAATGAGCCAGATGGCGAAACCGAGCTTGCGCGCCGCTCTGGATAGCGGGGTCTTCGTTGCCGCTCCCGGTATTCACGACATGATCACGGCGGTCGTCGCCAACCAGTTCGGCTTCGATTTCGTCTATGCCACGGGCTATTGGATGACGGCCTCCGCTTACGGCCTGCCGGATGCCGGTATCGCCACCTATAGCCAGATGCTGGACCGTGTGGCGACGCTGACACGCACGGTCAATTCCAGCGTCATTGCCGATGCCGACACGGGTTATGGCGGCTTGCTGAATGTCCACCATACCGTGCGCGGCTATGAGGCAGCCGGGGTGACGGCGATCCAGATCGAAGACCAGGAATTTCCCAAGAAATGCGGCCATACGCCGTTCAAGCGAATCGTTCCCATGATCGATATGGTGGAGAAGATCAAAGTCGCCTGCGAAGCGCGGACAGATCCGGTGGAGACGCTGATCATCGCGCGGACGGACGCGCGGCAGAGCGAAGGCTATGAGGGTGCGCTGAAGCGTGGCGCGGCCTATGCGGAAGCCGGCGCCGATATCGTCTTTCTGGAAGCGCTGGAAAGCGAGGAAGAAATGCGGTCCGCCAGCGGGCGGATTTCCAAGCCGCTGCTGGCCAATATGGCCGATGGCGGCAAGACCCCCATCCGTTCGGCGGATGAATTGAAGGCCCTGGGTTTCAGCCTTGCCATCTACCCGTCCATGACGGGCCTGGCCGCAGCTCAAGCCGCGCATAATGCCTTCAGCGAATTCCAGAAACTCGGCACCAGTAACGCCCCGTCGATTCCCCTGTTCTCCTTTGCGACCTTCAATTCCCTGATCGGGTTCGAGGAGGTCTGGGCGTTCGAGCGGCGATGGGCCCGAGACGACGCGAAACCGGCTGGCGAGCGTTAGCAGGTTTCCACAGGGAAGCCGCTTCTGCGCCCAGCGCAGACGGCAGCGTTTGCAGCATCAAATCGACAAGCGGCGGAAGCGTTGAACAAGCGCTTCCGCCGCTTCGCGTTTCGGCGACGCCAGACCGCTCCGCTAATTTATGACAGGACGTTGAATTTGATTGCATGCGTATGCATAGTTTGTTTAGCTGAGGAAGAGGCGCGGTGCGGTTGTCTGTTCATGCAGACAAAGGCTCCGGCATAAGAAGGCCGCCAGAAGAGAAATGCGGGGCGGCGCCAGCTTTACGACTGACAATCTTCGGCTCTCCCCATCGCAACAGGTAACAGGCCCATGGCACTTTGGCGTAATGTCTGCATGCCTATTCTTGGTGCTTCCCTGCTCTCCGCATCCATCGGTGTCGGAACGAGCCAGGCAGCGCCGTCCCAGCTTCTCATCCTCACCGAGGACGTGCCGGCCGGGCTCGACATCGACGGCCCCTCCATCGCCATCCCGACGACCCAGGAAGGCATGGTCCAGCTTCTGGAACCTCTGATCGACTATACGCCGAAGGGCATGAATGCCGACGGCGTGGTGGTGCCGGATTTCTCGCGTCCGCGCGGCCGTCTGCTGGAAAGCTGGTCCTATGACCCAGCGACGCTGACCTGGACGCTGCACCTGCGCCACGACGTGAAAAGCTGCGCCGGCAATACCTTTACCGCCGATGATGTCCTCTATACCTGGGCGCGCGCGAAATCCGTGAGCGGCGCTGTGCCGAATGCCTGGTTCCTGCTCAATATGTCTTCGGTCGCCAATTTCTCGACCGCCGTCTTCGACAAGAACCCGGCCGTCTCCGGCCCCGCGCGCAAGCTAGGCGATGAGATCACGAAAGTCGACGACTACACCATCAAGGTGAAGCAGGCGCAGCCCAATCCGCTGTTCCTGGTGAATATGGCCGTCGTGATCTCCCAGGGTATCTACGACAAGACCGATATGCTGAAGCATGCGACACCGTCTGACCCTTGGAGCCATGACTACGCCAATAACGTGACGGCGCCATCCTTCGGTCCCTATTGCGTGTCGAAATGGGTCAAGAACGACGAAATGGTCTTCACGGCCAATCCGAACTATTATCGGGGCAAGGCTGCGATCAACCGTGTGGTCATGAAGCGCGTGCCGCAGGCGGCCAATCGCCTTGTCATTTTGCGGTCCGGTCAGGCGCAGGTCATTCAGGGCATGACAGCGCATCAGTATGACAGCCTGAAATCGGCAAAAGGCGTGACGGTCGGCGGTGTCTACGGCAACGAAGGCATGTTCATCGTCATGAACTTCAAGACCAAGCCCTTCGACAATATCAAGCTGCGTCAGGCCATTGCCGATGCCATTCCCTATTCCCGCATCATCGACGTTGGCTATGCCGGCGAGGCGAAGCAGTGGAAGAGCGTGATCCCGACCACCTATCCCGATTACGTCGCCTCTGACGATTACAACTATGATCCCGACAAGGCGAAGCAGCTTCTCGCCGAGGCCGGCTATCCCGGCGGCAAGGGGCTTGAGCAATATGCCGATGCGTTCAAACTGACCTATGTGGCCGAGAAGGAAGCGACGCTCGGGCCGGTGGTGAACGCAATCCGCACCGCACTTGTGCCGCTTGGCATTCCTGTGACCCTGAACCCGATGCCTGAGACCGAATATGGCGATCATCAGATCGTTAAGAAGGATCTGGCTTTCGCGATCAACGATCAGGAAAAGCCGATCGGCGTCGATGCCGGCTATGCCATGCAGCTGTTCTTCGTCTCGAAGGAGGCGGGCGGCCTGAACAATATGGAAAACTACGCCAATCCCGAGATCGATGCGCTTTGGGCAAAGGCGAAGCTTGAGACCGATGTGACCAAGCGCAATGCCGAACTGGCCCAGATGCAGCAGATACTGATGCGCGACGTCGCCTGGCTGCCGGTCGTGACCTTCAAGACCCAATGGGCCTATAGCGACAAGCTCAAGGGCGTGGCTTGGGTGCCGGACAATTCGATGCGCTTCTACGATCTCCATTACTGACTTTTGGCAAAGTGTTCACGGCCTAAACTGCCGTGAACACTTCACCGATGGAGGACTATATTGATCTACCGCTACATTCTGCGCCGTCTGGGCATAAGCGTGCTTCAGCTTCTGGGCCTCGTCATCGCCGTATTCTTTCTGATCCGTATGTTACCAGCGGATCCGGTGGCGCGGCTGGTCGGTATGAATGCGTCGCCCGCGGCCTACGCGCAGGCCGCGCATAGCCTGGGGCTAGATCAGCCGATCCTTATACAATTCCTGCGCTATTTCGGGCTCGGCCATCCGGCCCATGGCCTGCTGGAAGGCTATCTGGGCGTTTCCTGGGTGACGAATACGCCGGTCCTGACCGAAATGGGCCAGATGCTGCCGGTGACGTTTCAGCTTCTGGGCCTGAGCTTTCTGGTCACCCTGCTGATCGCGGTGCCGGTCGGCATCATCAGCGCGCGCCGCCCCGGCGGTATCGTGGACAAGGCTGTCTTCGCCTACGGGCTTTTCGGCGGGTCGCAGCCGGAATTCTGGTGGGGTCTGCTGTTCGTCTTCGTGTTCTTCTTCAAACTCGGCGTCGCGCCGGCGCCGCTCGGCCTTGTCGATCCGATGCTGGATTCGCCGCCGACCATCACCGGTTTCATCCTCATCGACAGTCTCATCACCGGGGAGTTCGATGTCTTCGTCGATGTCCTTTATCACCTCATGCTGCCAGTGCTGACACTGGTGTTTATCCTGTCCGGCCCGATCATGAAGATGGTCCGCCAGAACATGATCCGCGCGCTGCAATCCGATTTCATTCTCTACGGTCAGGCGGCCGGGCTGTCGCAGGGCATGATCACGCGCTATGCCTTCCGCGCGGCGCTGGCGCCGTCGATGACGCTGGTGGGCATTCTGTTCGGCGTCATGCTGGGTGGCGCCGTGCTGGTCGAAAGCGTCTTTTCCCTCGGCGGGATCGGGCAATATGCCGTGCGATCCGTCCTCGCCTTCGACTATCCGGCAATCCAGGGCGTGGTACTCGTTATCACCGGCCTGTCGCTCATCATCTACCTCGTGCTGGATATCCTCTACGCAGCTATCGATCCCAGGGTGACCCATTCATGAGCCAGGCGGAGCTTCTTGCGGCCGATACCGGTCTGGCGCCGACGATCCGGGAGCCGCGCTTCGGTGGCCTGACCATCTTTGCAGCTTGTGTGGTCGGCATCATGCTCGTGCTGGCCGTCATCGGGCCGAGCATCGCGCCCTATAACCCCTCCGCCAGCGCCTTCGCGCAATATATTCCGCCACCGGCGATCGGTGCGATCCCGCATCTGCTGTGGAATATGGTGCGCGGCGTCGGGCCAATGCCGCATTGGTTCGGCACCGACGCGTCCGGCTTCGATGTCTTCTCACGCGTCATTTCGGCGCCCCGTGTGGATCTCGTCATCGCGGTCCTGGCCAATGGTTTCGCGCTGCTTCTGGGCGTGCCGATCGGCCTGATCGCGGGCTATTTTCGCAATCCGGCGACCGAGATCATGATGCGGGTCTCGGACGTGGTGCAGTCCTTCCCGGTCTTTATCTCAGCCATGATCCTGGTTGCATTGGCGGGCCAGTCCGTCGTCAATCTGGTGATCGCCCTGGCCATTCTCTATGCGCCCATCTATGTCCGCCTGACGCGCTCCGAAGTGATGTCACAAAAAGTGCGCGGCATGGTGGAGGCATCGCGTGCCATCGGGCTCAGCGAAATGGCGATCGCGGTGCGGCATGTGCTGCCCAATTCGCTCGGCCCGACATTGGTGCAATCCTCCGTCACCATCGGCTTCGCCATCCTGCTGACGGCGGGATTGTCCTTCGTCGGTGCCGGCGTCAGGCCGCCTGCCGCCGAATGGGGGCTGATGATCGCGACGGGCGCCAATGACATGGTTCTGGGTCAATGGTGGGCCTCGGTCTTTCCGGGCATCGCCATCTCATTGACGGTCTTCAGTTTCGCGGTTCTGGGCGAAATGCTGGAACGGCACTACCGCAACTGATTGGGCGACAGGTCAGGGCCGCCGGTAGCTCGGCGGCCGGCGCCTGACCACATCCAGAACCGCAGGGTCGAAAGCCGGCAGCGTGAAGCCCGCCGGTTGCGGCGGGCCGGCCGCGTATCCGGTCTTCGCTTCGATCACGGCCCTGACGGCGGCGTGGGTGTAATAGGCCGAATAGGCGCTGACGATGAGCGCGTCGAAGGCTTGGCGTTCGGTCGCCTCCAAATCCCGCAGCTTGCCGACGCGCAGGGCAGGCGCCAGGGCCGCGAATCCCTCCGGCAATAGGATTAAGACTATCTCGGCTGCCTTCGCCCATTCCGGCCGGCCCAACAGACGGCCCGCAAGGTCGATCGCTTGGGCGGCCGGAAAATCCTCCCCACCGGGCAGCAATTCGTCCAGCAGAACAGCCAGGGTCTCAGTCTTGTCCGTCAAGGCGCGGTCCTTTCAGGTTCAGGCGCCAAGCATCAGCCGGCCGGCCTTTTCAGCGATCATCATGGTCGGCACGCTGGTATTGCCACCGATCATCAACGGCATGGCGGAGGCATCGACTACCCGCAGATTGCCGATGCCCCGCACGCGCAGCGCCGCGTCCAGCACGGCATCGTCATCCGCGCCCATCCGGCAGGTACCGACCGGATGGAAGGTCGTGCCGGCCGTGCGGCTGACCCAATCATCCAACGCCTCTTCCGTCTGGCGATCCAGGCCGGGGGAAATCTCCGCACCGCGATAGCGGTCGAGCGCGGATTGTTCGGCAATGCGCCGCGCGATGCCGATACCGTCGCGCATCACGCGCCGGTCCTCGTCATGGGCAAGATAATTGGCAAAGACCCGTGCGGGTGCCAGCGGATCGGCCGAGCGGAGGGTGACATGGCCACGGCTATGCGGGCGCAGCTGATAGAAGCTGGTCAGAAACCCGTGCTCGCGCTGCCCCGCCCGCGTCGCCTCCAACGACAGGCCCGGAATGAAGGTCATATGGATATCAGGTATCGCAAGCTCCGTTCGCGTGCGCAGAAAGCCGCCGGCTTCCAGCGGCAGGCTGGCGCCGGGTCCGGTGCCGGTCAGCATGGCACGGCCGATGGCGAGCGCCGCCCGGTCCGGCCGGAACAGGCCAAACAGCGTCACCGGCTGTAGGCAGCGGTGATGGATATAGACGCTGAGATGATCCTGGAGGTTCTGCCCCACCTGCGGGCGGTCCAGCCGCACGGCGATACCATGGGCCTGCAATTGCGCCGGGTCGCCAATCCCCGAGAGTTGCAGCAATTGCGGGGAGTTGATCGCGCCACCGCAGAGTGCCACCTCGCGCGTCGCCGCGATGTGATGCGACCGTCCATGCTGCTGGTAGGTGACGCCCGTGCAGCTTGTCCCGTCGAAGTTCAGGCCCGTCACCTGGGCGCGGGTGACGATGCGCAGATTGGGGCGCTTCTCGATCGGGCGCAGGAAGGCTGTCGCGGCCGAGACCCGGCGGCCTTTATCGATGTTGAAATCATAGAGGCCAAGGCCTTCCTGCTCGGCGCCGTTATGGTCCTCGTTCAGTGGCAGACCGGCTTCGGCGGCAGCTTGCAGCCAGGCGGCGTAAAGCGGATTGGCGCCGCTTGCTTTTTCCGTGAACAGTTCGCCACTGCGGCCATGCCAATGCTCGCCGTCAGGGTGAGAGGCATTGCGCTCGAAAGCCCGAAACAGCGGCAGCACATCCTCATAGCCCCAGCCGTCCAGCCCAAGTTCCGCCCAACCGTCGTAATCCGCGCGGTGACCGCGCATATACATCATGCCGTTGATGGCGGTGGAGCCGCCCAGCACCCTGCCGCGCGGCCAGACCAGGCTGCGCCCGCCGAGGCCGGGTTCAGGCTCCGTCCGGCAATCCCAGTTGAGCGATTTCACGTAATAGAGGTAGCCCGCGAGCAGCGGCACGCTGATCAGCGGGTTGCTGTCCCGCCCGCCAGCTTCCAGCAGAATGACGCGATTGGCCGGATTGGCCGAGAGGCGGTTCGCGAGCAGACAGCCGGCAGCACCAGCACCGACGACGATGAATTCCGCGTCAGCCATGGGCGACCGGCTTCCAACCCGTATGCGTGGGGCTGGTCGATACCGTCTGATTGCCGCGATTGCGGATGAGATTGTCTGCCGCGCGCAGAGCAATCGCCTGGATCGTGGGTGTGGGGTTCAGCGCCGCGCCGGTCACGAAAACACTGCCGTCGATGATGAGCAGATTGTCCGCGTCATGCGCCCGGCAGAAGCCGTCCACAACGGAGGTTTCCGGGTCGTCGCCCATGCGCGCGGTGCCCATCAGGTGGAAGCCTGCCTGTGCCACCAGGCGCTGCGCCTCCACCCGCCGGGCGCCGGCGGTGCGGAAAGCGAGGCTCGCCTTCTCGATGCCGTGTTCGATCATCGCGCGCGTATTCTCGTCCACCCGGTAGTGCAGCTTCACCGCCGGAATGCCGAAGCCGTCCGTCACCGCAGGGTCCAGCGTCACGCGGTTGTTTTCGTCCGGCAGGTCCTCGGTCGTGACCGTCAGCGACGCCGTATGGCCGAAACAGTCCAGGAAGTCGCGGTGATGATCGGCCCCCCAACGGATGCGCGGCACATAGCCGCCGAGCGCGGTGCCGAGCGGCCCGTCGCTGCGCACGACCTGCATCTGATAGCCACGGACGAAGCCATGTTCGGGCCGCGTTTCGTAGAATTCCTGGCACAGGAAGGAACAGGCGAAGGGGCCCTTATAGCCTTCCAAAGGTTCGTCAAAAATCCCCGTCACCAGACCCGTGGGGTGATGCATCAAACGCCGCCCGACGAGGCCCGAGCGGTTCAGCAATCCGTCCGGATGTTTGCCGCTGGCCGAGAGCAGCATCAGCCGGGGCGTGCCGACGCCATTGGCGGCCAGCACCACGATATCGGCACTGCGGAGCTGCACCTGCCGGTTCTGATCGAAATAGGCGACGCCGGTCGGGCGCCCATCCGCGTCCGTCGTCACTTCGAAGACGCGGGCATGGGTGATGAGGCGCGCGCCAGCCGCCAAAGCGAGCGGCCAATAGGTGATATCCGTGCTCGCGCGGGCCTGGGGCGGACAGCCCATGTCGCAGGGGCCGCAATTGTTGCAGGCGCCGCGCGTGCCATAGGGCGTGCTGTTGATCGCGACATCCGAGACCCACCACTGCCAGCCGAGCTTGTCGAAAGCCTGGCCCATGCGGAGCGCGCCCGGGCCGGGCGGCAGCGGCGGCATGGGTCGGGCGCTGCGCGGCGGATTGCCGGGATCGCCGGCCAGGCCCGAGACGCCCATCATGCGGTCGTTCTCGTCATAGAAAGGCGCCAACGCGTCGTAATCGAAGGGCCAGTCGTCGGCCAAGCCGTCCAGGCTGCGCACCCGAAAGTCCGAAGGGCGGAAGCGGGGGAAATGCGCCCCCCATTTGATGGTGCTGCCGCCGACACCGTTGAACATCAGCGGCTTGATCGGCGTATCGCTCTCATCCAGCGGATAATCATAGGCGCCGCGCCGGATATTGGGATTGGCGCTTTCATCCGTATAGCGCTGCCTTTCCCAGTCATCCCCCGTCGTGCTGGCATCTTTCGGTGAGACCCAGCCGCCTTGTTCCAGGCAGGTGACGCGAAAGCCGGCCTTGGCCAGCTTCCAGGCCAAGGCCGCGCCGCTGGCGCCGGAGCCTACGACCAGAACCTCATCATGCTCCAATAGTGGCCTCCAAAGGTTCAGGCGCGCGCAGGTCAAGCTCCCCGGCGCGAGCCCGCCAGCAGCGGGTCCAGCGGCCCTGGCCGTCCGGCAGCAGGTCCTGCGGCTCCGCTTCGCAGCGTGCGACCGCGTGCGGGCAGCGACTGAACAGGTAGCAGCCGGAGGGCAGGTCGATCGGGCTCGGGATTTCGCCGGACAGCGACCCGATCCTGGGCCGGTCGACGCGCCGGTTATGCGGATCGGGCGCCAAATGAGAGGCGATGAGCGCGCGGGTATAGGGATGGCGCGGATTGTTGAAGATATCCTCGGTATTGCCCAGTTCCACGACCTGGCTGAGATACATGACCGCGACGCGGTGGCAGACCTGGCTGACCGTTGTCAGATCATGCGAGATGAACAGGAAGGACAGACCCAGTTCCTTCTGCAACCGCCGCAGCAACCGCACCAGGCCGATGCGCGCCGAAGGGGCAAGGACGGAGGTCGGCTCGTCCAACACCAGGAATTCCGGGTCATTGGCGAGCGCACGGGCGATATTGATCCGTTGCAGCACGCCGGAGCCGAGATTGCGCGGCCGCGCGGCGGCGGTTGCGGCCGGCAGATCGACCAGGCGCAGCAGCCGCTCCACATGGCGGCGCTTGTCGGCGCGGGACAGTGTCGTGTGCTGGTCCAGCGGCTCGCGCAGGCTGCGCTCGATCGTCCAGCGCAGGTCGAGACTGTCATAGGGGTCCTGCAGCACGATCTGCAGCTTGGCGCGGAACTTCCGCAATTCGCGTTTGGCGAGCGTGCTGATCGGCGTACCGCGATAGACGATGCGCCCGGCCGAGGGTTCCAGCAGCCGCAGCAGGCATCGCCCGACCGTGGTCTTGCCTGATCCGCTTTCGCCGACCAGACCCAGCGTCTGCCCGACGCCGATGGTGAAGCTGACCTCGCTGACCGCCTGCACACGCTTGGGCGAATTGCGGATCTCAAAAAACCGGCTGAGCTTTTCGACATCGATCAGCGGCGTGGTTTCCGCTGTCGGCAATTCCGTCGGCCGATGCTCCTCCTCCGCCGCGCTGACTTCCAGAATGGCGCGGCTTGCCGCATGCTGCGGGGCGCCAAAGAAGCGGCGGGTCGTGACCGCCTCCACGATGCGGCCGCCATGCATGACCAGGACGCGGTCGCAGTAATTGGCGATAATGCCGGTTTCCTGTGTCACCAGCAGCACGGAGGATCCGGTGGTGCGGGTCGCCTGCCACATCTGGTCAAGCAACTGGGCCTGAATGGTCACGTCCAGGCCGCTGGTCGGCTCATCAGCCACCAGAAGCTTCGGCGCGGAGCTGAGCGCGATCGCGATCAGCACGCGCTGCGCCATGCCGCCCGACAGTTCATGCGCGTAAGCCTCGATCCGGCGCTCCGGGTCATTGATGCCGACAAGGCGCAGCATCTCGATCGCGCGGGCGCGCGCCGCTTCCTCGTTACCCTTCTGGTGGCTGCGCCAGACATTGGCGATCTGCCGGCCGACGCGCAGCATGGGGTTGAGCGCGGAGCGCGGGTTCTGCACAATCAGCCCGATGCCGCGTCCACGCACGGCACGCAGATCCTCGGCCGGCATGGTCAGCAGGTTGCGGCCCTCGAAACTGACGCTGCCGCGTGTGATACGACCCGGCGGCCGGGCGAGGCCGAGCAGCGAATAGGCGGCGGTGGATTTGCCGCAGCCGCTTTCGCCCAGAAGACCGACGACCTCACCCTGGCGGATCGTGATGTCCAGCCCGTTCACAACAGGCGGGGCATTGCCGTAAGCGATGGCGATGTCCTGCGCCTGCAGGACGATGGCGGGTTCGCTCGTCATGCCGGCATCAGCAGGTTCGCGAGATCGCGCATATCCGTCACCGTCTCCAGCGCATCGACCATGGCGATCAGATCGTCGGTGCGGCCGGCGGGCAGGGGGTCGGCAGCATAGGTGCAGCAGTCGCGGAACTTCGCCAGATGCTGCTCGCGCGTCAGCCGCCGGCTGGGGCTTGCCAGCATCGCCTCGCAGCGCCAGCGATGCTCCGTCCCGTCCTTCAAGGTCGCCACGATCTCATGCGGCACCAGCGCATTCTCGTCGGGATTGCCGTCCACTTCCATGGTGAAGAGCTTTGCGAGCTCATGCGTCACGGGGTCGAGCAGCTCATCCCCGCGATAGCGGGACAGGTCGATGCTGCCGTATTGCAACACTTTGGCGCCAATGAAGGCCATGCAGAGACGGGCGTAATTGCCGGTCGGCTCCGGCATGTCCGGACGGCTGCAGAGTTTGTTGATCAGCGGCGGCGCGATGACCTTGATGCCGGCGATGGCGTCGAGATCGAACCAAGGCTCGGCGCGCATGCGCATGAGCCCTTCGATGCCGCCGTGACCGGCGCGGCCGGACGGGAAGGGTTTATGGCTGACTTGGCTTATCTGCCAATCGCGCCCGAGATTGTCGAGGCCGGGACCGAGAGTCCAGACGCCTTCGAACATCGGCAGGAAGCCGAAGGGACCTTCGAAGGTGCCGACCGGCCCCTTCATGCCGAGGCTTGCCAAGTCGGCGGCCTGCAAAGCGGCGCGGGCATTGAAGCCGACCTGTAGGGGCAGGGTGACATTGCCTTCCACATGCGGCTGCATGGTGCCGCTTGTCTGCGCATATTGAATGCCGAAGGCGCGGGCCATGCTGTCCGTGCTGAGCCCGGCCAGTCGGCCGACCGCCGCCACCGCCCCGAACCCGCCTGACGTCGCGGGCCGGAAGAAGCGCAGCTTCTCGCGGGAGGCCATGCCCAGGGTGGTTGAGACATCGACGCCCAGGATGATCGCGGTCAGGAAATCCTGACCGCTGATCCCGCCCTGGCGTTCGGCGAAGGCGAGGGCCGCCGGCAGTGCCGTCGCCAGCGGATGCAGCACCGCCGCCTCATGAACACAATCGAATTCCTGGCAATGAACCTGGAAGCCGTTGAGCAGCGTGGCGGTCGGCGCCGGCACGCGCGCGCGCCGGCCCCAGACCTGCGCATCCTCGCCGCTACCCCATCCCCGCGATGCGTCCAGCAGATGCTGCGCGCCGTCGGCGGTGGAGCCGGATATGCCGACGCCGATGGTATCGAGAATGAAGGTCTTCGCGTTCAGAATGGCGTCGGCCGAGATGTCCTCGAAACGGGTGCCCGTGACATGGTCGGCGAAGACGTAGGAAGCAGGCTGTTGGCTGGTCGACACGTCATTCACGATAGCCATTCCTTCGATGCGGCTGACGGCCCGTCCTGTGTCGGTCGGGCGGCCGGCTGGTCACATGGGATGCGACCGGGATTTCATGAGGGGCAGGATGCGTTCGATGAAGATGGGCACATCCGTCGAAAAATCGGGAAAGGAGAGGCAGACGCCACTGAGATCGGCTTCGGCCAGCGCATCCAGATGGGCGGCGACACCGGCATAGGAACTGGCGATCGACGGGATCGACATGAAGGTTGCGACGGCGGGGTCAAGCTTCGCGTAATCGGCGCGGTTGATGTCCTTGCCGGACGCGCGCAGGAATTCGGCGATTGCGACATCGTCGCGGCGGTCGATATAAGATTGCTTCCGGGCGAGCGCGATGTCCGCCGTTTCGTCGGCGATAACCGTGAGCAGCGAATAGGCGCCGACGGCACGGTCCCGGCCGGCGGCGCGGTCACGCAGCGCCTTGGTGACGGACCGCAATTGTTCAGGGCTGTCGTTGAGACGCCCGACGAAGGCGTAGTCGGCTTCGCGTGCCACGAAATCGAGCGCGCCTTCGGACTGCCCGGCGCAGACGATGGACAGCCGCTGTGCGGGTTTGGGCAGGGAGACGCAATCCTGCAACTGGAAATGCTTGCCGTCGAAAGTCACGGAGGGTTCGGACCAGAGGCGCTGCAGAATAGTCAGATATTCTGCCGCGTATTCGTAGCGGTCGATGAAATAGTTGTCGTCCTGCCACAGGCCCATCTGGGCATATTCGAACTTGTTCCACCCGGCGACGATATTCACGCCGAAGCGGCCGCCGCTGACTTCGTCGATCGTCGCGGCCATCTTCGCGAGAATAGCCGGGTGGATGGTCCGGACCGCGACGGAGGCGTAAAGACGTATCCTATCCGTCACGGCCGCGAGCGCGGACATCAGCGTGAAGGATTCCAGCGCCGAATCCCAATGGCCGGACGGGCCGCCGAAGCCGCGCCACTTGACCTGCGACAGAGCAAACTCGAAACCGCCGGCCTCGGCCGCCACGACAGCGTTTTTGTTGAGCTGCCAAGTCGGTTTGTTCTGCGGCGGTGTGGCGTCGGCGATGATCATGCCGCCACTCGTGCTTGGGAGAAACAAACCGAGCTGCAAATGTCCGCCCATGCCAAATTCCTTACGGCATTGTTCCGCCGAATGCGTATTCATAGACCGGTCGAGACCGTGGCTGTCAACGCCTCTATCCGTTCACCCCCATAAAACTGCCTAAATTTTGAGATCGATGGCATAAACGGCCAGAACGGCGAGGCGAAATCGAGCAGGGCGGACACCAAAATAAGCTGAAAAAGCCTATCATTTGAGCAAATTTAAGGAAAACTGATCAGAGTGACGCAAAGGCAATCAGATTTCGTCTGGCGCCCTTCATCTAGGGTCAGAACATGCTTGACAAGCGTCTCGGCTGGCTTCGATAACAGTCATGACTGCGTATTCATAACGCGAATAAATGCCTTATCTCCAGCTCCAACATAGGATCCGACAGCGATGGCCGTTTCTCTGCGTAAATTGTCGCTTCTGACAACGATGCTTGGCATCGCGGCCGTTTTTTATCCTGGACTGGCGAAGGCGGATGCCGTCAGCGACGGCGTGGCACGTGCCACTGCGGTCATAGATCAGTATCGCAAACTTCCCACCTTCGTGGCGCCCGGTGCGGATTTCGATATCGAGGCGACTGCGAAAGGGAAGACAATGTTGTCGATTCCCAATACCAGCGCAAATCAATTCCTGAAGGGTATCATCACGCGGGAGATTGCGGTCGGCAAGGAAATTGGCCTGAAGGTTCAGGAATGGCAGAACCAGGGCCAGCCGAGCCAATGGGTTCAGGGCATGGACTTTGCCATCAACAACAAGATCAGCATCGTCGATCTCATCTCCGGCGTGAACCCGGCCGTGGTAGAGCCGCAGATGCAGGCAGCCAAAGCTGCCGGCGTCCACGTTTTCGCCTCGCATTTCTATGATCCCTCGCAGCCGCCCGATCCGCTGCTCGCCGGCAATCTGCCGGTCAGTTTCTATCGGCAGGGTTGGATCCTCGGGAATTGGATGATCTACAAGACCGGCGGCCATGCGAATGCGGTCATCGTCAAATCGGATGAGGTCCTGCCGACCGCGCCCTTGGTGCAGGGCATTCATGATGCGCTCGCCAAGAACTGTCCGGACTGCAAGATCTCGGCGGAGATCAATGTCGGCATTACGGAATGGGGCACCAAGATTCAGCCCTCCGTGCAGTCGGCGCTGCTGTCCCACCCGAAGGTCAATTACGTCATTCCGATCTATGACAGCATGTCGCAATTCGTGGTCCCTGCCGTTCGCCTTTCGGGCAAGACCGGGCAGGTGCATATCGCGACCTCGAACGGCACGCCCTTCGTGCTGGACTTCATCCGCAACGGCGATGTGGAGATGGATATCGGGGAAAGCCTGGACTGGATCGCGCGGGCGACGATCGACGGCTATATGCGTGAGCTTGCCGGCCTGCCCATGCCGAAGGAAATCGGTGTTCCCTATTACTTGTTCGACGCGTCCAATGTAAAAACCGCCGGCATTCCGGCCAGTGCCAACAAGGGCTATGGCGACGACTATGTCGCGGGCTTCAAGAAGGTCTGGGAAATCAAATAGCGCGGGACAGCGAAAAGCGGCGTGATGGAAGCGGTATCGTCCCTGGCCCGGTTTGACAGTCAGCCCGCCGTCACGGCTCTGGCGGTGCGGGACCTTGCCAAGACATTCGGCGGCGCCCGCGCTTTGAAGGGTATCAGCTTCGATATCGGTCCTGGTGAAGTGCATGGGCTGCTCGGTCAGAACGGCTGCGGGAAATCGACCTTCGTCAAGATCCTTTGCGGCTTTCACGCGCCCGACCCCGGCGGTCAAATCAGCCTCTATGGGGAGGCCGTGCCGCTACCCATGGCGGCCGGCTCCTTTCGTGACCTGAAACTCGCCTTCGTGCATCAGCAACTGGGGCTGGTGCCGTCCTTGACCGTGTTGGAAAATCTCCGCGTTTCCCATGTGACTGGCCGCCGTGGTCTGATCAATTGGAAAGCGGAACGTATCGCGGCGTCGCAGGCGCTTGGCAGGTTCGGCATCGACCTCGACCTCAATGCCCGGCTGGACAGCCTATCGCAGACGCAACGCGCCCTGCTGGCGATCGTTCGTGCGTCGCAGGATCTGGCGGATTCCCAGTCTGAAGGCGACAAGGGCGGTATTCTCGTCCTTGATGAGCCGACGCCCTTTCTGCCGCGCGAAGGCGTGCAGCGCCTTTTCGGCCTCGTGCGGCAATTGGTCGGCCAGGGTGCCAGCGTCCTGTTCATCTCCCATGATATTGATGAGGTTCGCGAAATCACCGACCGCGCCACGGTTCTGCGCGACGGGGAGGTAACGGCGCGGATCGAAACCGCCCATGCGAGCCATGACGATTTCATCGAAGGCATCGTCGGCCGGCGGATCGTGCGGGTTACGCGGCCGGCGGCGGCGCGCGCCACGGCCAGCGTGAAGGCGGCCGTGCGGGATATCGCCGAGCCTGGGCTGACGGTGCCGGCACTCGATATTCAGGAGGGCGAGATTCTGGGCCTGACCGGTCTGATCGGCTCAGGCTATGAGCGCTTGCCCTATCTCCTCTTCGGCGCGGATCGCGCGCGCACCGGCACATTGACGTTTGGCGGCCAGGTAAAGTCGTTGCGCAGCATGACGCCAAGGCAGGCGGTGGCTGACGGGATGGCGTTGCTGCCGGCGGACAGGCCCAAGGCGAGTGGCATCGGTAGCCTGCCGATCGTGGACAATCTCCTCATGCTCGACATGCGGCGCTTTCAGACGCGGCTGGGGCTGCGTCGTCGCGCAATGGTGGAGGAGGCGGGCAAGCTCTCCACGCAATATGAGGTGCGGCCGAATAAGCCGAGCCAGAAGCTCAGCGCCTTGAGTGGCGGCAATGCGCAGAAGGTCCTGCTGGCGAAGTGGCTGCTGAAGCGTCCGGGCCTGCTGCTGCTGGATGAGCCGACACAGGGCGTCGATGTCGGGGCCAGGCAACAATTGTTCCGCATCGTAAGGCAGGCGGCGACCGATGGCGCCGCGGTCATCTGCGCCAGTTCCGATTTCGAGCAATTGGCGCAGCTTTGCGACCGCGTGCTGATCTTTGCGCGCGGTGCCGTGGCGGCCGAACTTATCGGGGACGAGATCACCAAAGACCATATCGCGGAGCGTTGCTATGTCGAATCGGACTCTCGGCCCCAGGCCCGCATCGATGGCTGAGCCGCGCTTCCATCTGGGTCTGTTCGTGGAACGCTTCGCGCTGGTCGGCGCTTGGCTTCTGACGATCATCGTCTTCAGTATCGTGCTGCCCGGCGTGTTTCTGACCTGGGGCAATTTTTCGGTTCTCTTCGCGACCCAGGCGCCTGGGGCAGTCCTGGCGCTCGCCTTGATCATTCCATTGACGGCAGGTGACTACGACCTTTCCGTCGGCGCGACGCTGACCTTGTCCGCCGTCATCATCGGCGTCCTCAACGCCGTTCTGCAATGGCCGGTCGCCCTTGCCATTCCCGTATCCCTGGCAGCCGGCCTTGCCATGGGCCTGATCAATGCTTTTTTCATCGTCTATGTCCGAATCCCCTCGCTGGTGGTGACGCTCGGTTCGGCCTCGGTCGCGGCCGGACTGGTGCAGTGGATCAGCAATTCCAGCACCATCAGCGGCATATCGCCGGCGCTGATCGGCGTGATCGGTCATCGCTTCCTCGGCATCTCGTTGGTCTTCTATTATGTGCTGGCTCTGGCCTGCATTATCTGGATCGTCTTCGAATATACCGGGCTTGGGCGCTCTATCCTCTTTGTCGGCCGCAGCCGCGAAGTGGCGCGGTTGTCCGGTCTGAATGTCGATTGGATCCGCGCGGCCTGCCTGGTCGTCTCCTCCCTCCTCGCGGCTTTGGGCGGCGTCGCCTATGCCGGGCTGCTCGGCGCGGCGGACCCTTTCTCCGGCCTCAATTATCTTCTGCCGGCCTTCGCCGCTGCCTATCTGGGGGCGACCGCCATTTTGCCGGGCCGTTTCAATGCCTTGGGCGCGCTTATCGCCGTATATTTCCTCGCGACCGGCATTACCGGTCTCACGATGCTTGGCATTCCCATCTGGGTCACCAGCGTCTTCAACGGCGGTGCGCTGATCGTTGCCGTGACGGTGTCGCAATTCGCCCGTGGGCGTGAGGAGACGGACATTGTCTGACCACGCCCGGACCGCGCGGCCGGTCATCGTGACCGGTGCCGCTGGCTTCATCGGTCACGCCGTCAGTCACACGCTGCTTGCTCGCGGTACCCGGGTGATCGGCACGGATATCGTGCGTCCGGCAGGCGAGATGCCGCAGAATTTCCGCTTCGTGCAGGCGGATACGCGCGACAGTCTGCGGCATACGGCACTGCTGCAGGAGGGATGCGACGGCATCATCCATTGCGGCGGCATTTCGGGGCCGATGCTGGCGCAGGACAATCCGGCAGAACTCTACGACATCAACATTCGTGGCACCTGGCAATTGCTTGACCTCGCGCGACAGTTTGCGCTGCGCCGGTTCGTGCTTTGCTCATCGGTCTCCGCTTACGGCAGTGCAGATCCGACGGCGGTGATCCGGGAGGATGAGACGCTGCGGGCCTCCACACCCTATGGCAGCAGCAAGGCGGCGGCGGATATTGTGCTGCAGACCTATGCCATGCAGCATGGGCTGAGTGCGACCTCTCTGCGCCTTGGCTGGGTCTATGGTCCGGGGCGTCGGACGGACGCCATTCTGCGGCCGATGATCCGTTCGGCATTCGGCGGACCGGCATTTCATCTGCCGGCGGGCGGCGATCACGCGCTGCAATTCGTCCATGTCAATGACGTGGCAGATGCAATCATCGCCGCTTTCGACTGTGATGCGCCGGCATCGACGCGCTACAACGTCAATGGCGCCGCCGTGCTGTCGCTTCGCGACATCGCCGCGCGTATCACTCAGTTCCTGCCGGATGCCAGGATCGATATCGGTCCGGGCATGCTGCCGGAGACGGATATTCAAGGACCGATGAGCCTGCAAGCGGCATTGCGGGATTTCGGCTGGCAACCGCGTATTGACTTCGATCGCGGCCTGCGCAGCTACGCGGCATGGTTGCGCGACAACAGCTTTTAGCGTGCGACGCGCTTTTCAAAAGGCGCGCTGAACAGGAGGATTTCCGGCATGGACATTGGTGTCTTTATCCCGATCGGCAATAATGGCTGGCTGATCTCTGAAGCTTCGCCGCAATACAAGCCGAGTTTCGCGCTGAACAAGACCGTTGTGCAGAAGGCCGAAGCCTACGGCTTCGATTTCGCACTCTCCATGATCAAGCTGCACGGTTTCGGCGGCAAGACGGAGTTCTGGGACTATTGCCTGGAATCCTTCACGCTGAT
Source organism: Acidisoma cellulosilyticum (assembly GCF_020621385.1). Classification (GTDB taxonomy): domain Bacteria; phylum Pseudomonadota; class Alphaproteobacteria; order Acetobacterales; family Acetobacteraceae; genus Acidisoma; species Acidisoma cellulosilyticum. Next base: position 439,578 of record NZ_JAESVA010000004.1, read on the forward strand.
GGCAGGTCTGGCCGCCGTTACCAGCCGCATCAAGCTCTATGCCTCGACCGCCATCCTCACCCTGCCGCCGGCGCTTGTCGCGCGCATGGCGACGACGATCGATTCCATCGCGCCAGGACGGTTCGGCATCAATATCGTGACCGGCTGGCAGAAGGTTGAATACGAGCAGATGGGTCTTTGGCCCGGCGACCAGTATTTCGGCCAGCGCTATGACTATGCATCCGAATACGTCACCGTCATGAAGGACCTTTGGTCGAAGGGCTTGTCCAACCACAAGGGCGAATTCTTCCAGATGGATAATTGCATGATGAAGCCGGCGCCCTCGGCCGATATCAAGCTGGTTGTCGCGGGCCAGAGCGACCGCGGCATGGAATTCGCCTCTCACCTGGCGGATTTCAACTTCGTCAACGGCCTTGGCGTCAATACGCCGACGGCCTGCCAGCCGACCGTGCAGCGGCTGGTCGATGCTTCGGCGGCGACCGGGCGTGATGTCGGCTCCTATATGCTGTTCATGGTGATCGCGGACGAGACGGATGAGGCGGCGCAGGCGAAGTGGAAGCGCTACCGCGACGGCGCGGATGTCGATGCTTTGGCCTGGATGGCAGATCAGGGCGGCAAGGATCAGTCGGCCGGGGCCAGCAGCACCGCGCGTCACATCAATCTTCCGGAAGGCGCGGTCAATTTCAACATGGGCACGATCGTCGGCTCCTATGCCACGGCGGCGCGCCTGTTGGACGAAGCCGCCGCCATGCCGGGCGCCAAGGGCATCATGCTGACCTTTGACGATTTCATCGCAGGGCTCGACACATTCGGCCAGCATGTCCAGCCGCTCATGGTCTGCCGCCAGGATCGTGCGACAGCCTAATATCTGAAGGGTAAGCGAGCGATGGATCATTTGCGTCATGCCGGGAAGGTCGCCTTGGTGACTGGCGGATCGAGCGGCATCGGTCTCGGCATTGTCGAGAGGCTGTTAAGGGAAGGCGCGCGGATCGCCATTCTGGATCTGCAACCGCCGCCGGTCGATGTGTTGAAAGACGAAAGCGCGGTTCAGTTCATCGCCGGCAATGCCGCCGATGAAGCGGTGGTCGATGATGCCCTGCGCGCCGTCGTGGCAAAATTCGGCCAGTTGGACATCATGGTCAATAATGCCGGGGTGATCGGGATCGCCCCGGTGGTCGAGATGGAATTCAGCGAATGGCGGCGGGTGACGGAAATCAACCTGCATAGCGTCTTTCTGGGCGCGCGGGCGGCGGCACGGCAGATGATCGCCCAGGGCCGGGGCGGATGCATCATCAATGCGTCTTCCGGCGCCGGGCGCAAAGGCTCGCCCAATCTGGCGCATTATTGCGCGTCCAAGGCCGCCGTCATCATGCTGACCCAGTCGCTGTCGGTTGAACTGGCGCCGCACCGGATCCGGGTGAACGCCTATGCGCCGGGGCATATCGAAACGCCCTTCTGGTCTGGCATCGCGGCCGGCTTTTCGAAAATCACCGGACAAACGCCCGAAGAGGTTGTGGCGGGCTTTGCCGCGACCATTCCCTGGGGCCGTTTCGGCAAGCCGGACGATGTCGCAAGCACCGTCTCCTGGCTCGCGTCAGCGGATGCGGACTATGTCAACGGACAGACCATTGCGATGAACGGCGCAGAATCGCCGGGGTAATGCCGCGAGATCCGGCCGTTTCGGGCATGTATCCTGCTTGAAAGCATAGGCGGCTAGGTCTGGTAGCGGGAAGCGTCCTGGGATGACGACAGGTGTCCGAGCAGAAATACAGATGGCCTCGGAAAGCCTGGAACGTCATGAGAGGCGGATCGCATCATGCAACTGCATCACATGACGCAGGGACAGGCGATGTGCGCCTAAATCCTGGAACTCCAGATACTGACCGGAACTCACCTTGTCGCCGTGCAGACGGCTCGTCGCTCTAAACTTTCTTCTATTTACAGTAAGTTGTAGACCGTACTTGGTACGGTCAGTCGTTGCGGGCTGGTCTGGGACTGGTCTGGGGCGGGGCAGCCCTGCCGGCCTAAGACAGTTTTCAAAACCCCTTCCAGCTGCTTGGCGTTGCCCTGGGGGAAGTGAAGCCCTAACTTGCACCCTATGATTCCTCGCACGATTTTATGCATCCGACACGGACAGGCCGCTGGCAAGGCTGCCTATAGAGAGAGCGGCAATATCCTGCGGAAATGCGGCATGATCGACCTCAAGATGGGGGCGGCCTGATTGCCCTCCGACATGTCTGCCGAGGTTTCCACCCGCGCCGCACCGACCGTGACGCCCTTCTCGACCGAGGATCTCAGCCGGGTTTTCGACGCCGCGATGCTGCGGCGGGGACGGTCCCTCATTCTCCTGGAAGCCGTGACCGTATCGCTCAAGGACGCGTCGATCACGGTCGTGGTCGAGCATATCGGCGTTCGCTACACTGCCAGCATCACGCCGTCGGCGCGGGGCAGCCGGGTTGGCTTCCTGAACCGCTGCAGCTGCGGACAGTCGGCTTGCAGCCATGTCGCGGCCGGTGCGCTGGCTGCGCTCGATCGGTTTCCGGTGTTGCGGCGCCCTGAACAGACCAGTCTTTTGAGCGCCTTGTCGGCGCCCGCCCAGGCCGGATCGCCGCCGCCGGCCGCGGTGGCGCCAGGGGTTTCGGTCGCCGGCGAGCGTCAGCGGCTCGTTTTCGAGCTCTCTCCGGGGGAGCCGCCCCATGCCTGTTTCGTCGCCACGCTACTGATCGGCGAAAGAACGGGCGCGATGGCGACCACCACGCCGGCGCGCATCCTGGCCGACCGGACCAGTCATGAGAGCAGCCGGATCATGGCCAGGATGCTAGGTGCGGGCATAGACAGCCGTGTGGCCGTGGCGCCCGCCGGCGTGGCGTCCGTGCTCGGCCTGCTGCCACGGTTGAAGGCCCGCTGGCATGCCAATAAGCGCCCCCTCGTCCAGGGAGAGGAGCGCGCCTTTCAAGCGAATCTGCCGCCTGATCTGCCCGCCGACTCTGCTGTTATCCTGGGCGATACCGGCCCCTGGTATGTCGATGCGGCGAGCGGCGCCGTCGGGCGAGTGCGCCTGCGTCAGGCTGCCACGCCGCAGACGCAGGCGGCTGGCTCCCCCCGGGTGTTTCGTCCGGCGGGCCGACCGGCCAACAACCCGACCTTTCAGCGGCCAGAGCCGCCGGCGCCGCGCTTCACGGGCAAGCGGCCCGCGCCCACGCGCTCCCGCTACGACCGCGACGAGGATCGGCGGCCGGACGCCATCATCGCGGCAGCCGCCGGTCCCGTCATTCTGGAGCAGCCGCCGGTACCGGTCATCCGTCTGCGCAAGGTCGATTGCCCGGATGATTTCGGCCATATGCAGCATATCAACGCGTTGACGATGGACTTTGACTACCAAGGCGTGCTGACGCCGGGGGATGACGAGCGCCAGTTCCTGCCCTTGGCCAAATCGGCCGGCGGCGGCGGACAGAGCTTCATCCGCCGTGACCGTGCCGCCGAAACCGCCGCGCTGGATACCCTGCGGCAGGATGGCCTTAGCCAGATGCGCATCGCTGAGGGAGCTTCCGCCAAGGGCCGTATGGTCTTTGTCTATCGCGGGCGCGACGCGTCCGAACGCTGGCAGACCTTCGTCGCCGAACGCGCGCCGGCGCTGGAACGGTCGGGCTGGCGCAACCTGATTGACCGCGACTTCGGCCCGAGCCTTGTCGAGACGGTCGGCGACTATGACGTCCGGGTCGAGGATGCGGAGAGCGGGACATTCTCCCTCGATTTCGGCATCGAGATTGACGGCACGCGCAGTCCGCTGCTGCCGATCCTGTCCCGCCTGCTGGATCGCGGCGGCATTGATGCCGCCAAGATCATCGACGGAGAGCTGATCACCAGCCTGGACGACGGCCGCATCCTGAAACTGCCGGCGGATCGTATCCGTCGCCTGCTCGCCGTGATGGGCGACCTGATCGAGGCCGCGCGCCGTAGCGGCGAAAGCCGCCTGTTGTTGGAGAACGGCGAAGCCGGGGGCATCCTCGACCTCGAAGACCTCCTCATCACACGGTGGGAGAATGCGAGCGCGATCGAGGCCTATGCGCAGAATTTCCGCGGCGGCGCGGATATCCCAGCTGTCACGATCCCGGCGACCTTCACGGCGACCTTGCGACCCTATCAGCAGCAGGGCGTCGACTGGTTGCAACATCTGCGCAGCCTGGGCCTCGGCGGTTTCCTGGCCGATGACATGGGCCTCGGCAAAACTGCCCAGACCATCGCCCATATCGTCATCGAGGGGGCGGAGGGCCGGCTGGATCGTCCCGCTTTGATCGTGGTGCCGACAAGCCTGGTCACCAATTGGACCGCCGAGCTCTCGAAATTTGCGCCGCATCTGCGTGTCGCCGTTCTGCACGGCCTCGACCGTCATGAGCGCCGTTCCGAACTCGACGGCGTTCATGTCGTGATCACGACCTATACGGTTCTCGCCCGCGACATCGAGGAAATGAAGCGGTTGTCCTGGCATCTGGTCGTGTTGGACGAAGCGCAGGTCATCAAAAGTCCGGACGCGAAGGCCACGCGCGCGGTATGCCAGCTCGACACGCGGCATCGTCTTTGCCTGTCGGGCACGCCGATCGAAAACAATCTGCAGGAGTTGTGGTCGGAATTCGCCTTCCTCAACCCCGGACTGCTCGGCGACCGCAAAGGCTTCGCCAAGCGTTTCCGTACACCGATCGAGAAGAACAACGACGCGGTGCGCCGTCTTCAACTCATTCGCCGTATCAAACCCTTCCTGCTTCGCCGCACCAAAGCCGAAGTCGCGACCGACCTGCCGCCCAAGCACACCATTCTGCGCCGTATCAACCTCGCGGCGGATCAGCGCGAATTGTACGAGACGATCCGGGCCACGCTGCATGACGAGGTGCGCGACAAGGTCGCCGAATTGACGGCAGCGCAAGGCCGCATCGTGGTGCTGGACGCGCTGCTCAAGCTGCGGCAGGTCTGTTGCGATCCACGGCTGGTCAAGCTGCCGTCCGCGCGCGCCGTCGAATCCTCAAGCAAGCTCGATGAGCTTCTGGACATGATCACGGAGATGATCCCCGAAGGTCGCCGCATTCTGCTGTTCTCGCAATTCACGACGATGCTTGATCTCATTAAGCCGCGCCTGGTCGAGGCCGGGGTGAAGTTCGTCGAGCTGCGCGGCGACACGCGCGATCGTGCCGAGCCTGTGCGGGCCTTCGAGAATGGTGAGGTGGCGTTGTTCCTGATCAGCCTCAAGGCCGGTGGCCGCGGCTTGAACCTGACCTCCGCCGATACCGTCATCCATTACGATCCCTGGTGGAACCCGGCGGCGGAAGACCAGGCCTCGGACCGCGCGCATCGCATCGGCCAGACCAAGCCGGTCTTCGTCTACAAGATGATCGCGGCCGACACGGTGGAGGACCGCATCGTGGAACTTCAGCGCCGCAAGGCTGATCTGGCGAATATTGCCCTCAGCGCGGAAGGCGATTTCTCGGGCGTGGAAATCGACGACGTCGAATTTCTGTTCGGCACCGGATCCGCGCAGAAACTTGCAGCGTAATCACGTAGCAGCAAGATCTCTGCTGAGCGTGTGACGCCGTGGAAAATGCCACTCCGTTCCCTCGGCCAGAGCCGCCGATATTCCGAGCCGCAGATCCAGAGACAAGGGTTTCAGCATCGCCTCGGGCAAAGCCCGTGCGATATAGTCATTCAATAGCATAGCGCTTTTCGAGCGCCAGTACCTCCGGCAGACCGATGAATTGATTGAACTCGTCGAAAGGCGTCAACATATCCTTGACGGCATTGGTTGAGGCGCCTTCCGCGAGAAAGGTCTCCATCATCGTCTTGACGGCCTTATGCATTGCAAACATGGACTCGATTGGGCAGAGCGTAAAATCAAAGCCAAGTTCATGCGCCTGTTGCAAAGACAGGAACGGGCTTTTGCCGGAGCGCGCCATATTGAAAAGAAGAGGCTTGCCAAGTGGCTTCAGGCGGTCGCTGACTTCGCGCATCTGTTCGACGCTTTCCATCGCATCCATATAGAGCCCGTCGGCACCGACCGCCGCATAGGCGGTCAGGCGTGCGATGGCATCGTCGAGCCCGGTGACGGCGAGAGCATCGGTGCGCGCAACGATAAAGAAGTCCGGATCACGCCGCGCATCGAGCATGGCGCGCAGCTTCTGCTGCATTTCAAGCGGGCTGATCAGCTGCTTGCCGGTAAAATGGCCGCATTTCTTTGGGGCGGCCTGATCCTCAAGATGCAGGACCGAGGCGCCGGCCTCCTCCCATAATTGAATGGTCCGCGCTGATTCGAGAACACCGCCATAGCCGGTATCGGCATCGGCAAAAACCGGAAGCGTCGTGGCACGGCAGATGCGGCGGATATGCTCGAACATTTCTGTCTGTGTCAGCAGGCCGACATCAGGCGCACCCGCCAGCACTGCGGAAGCCGCAAAGCCGCTGACGAAGATCGCAGACGCGCCCGCTTGTTCGGCAAGTTTCGCGGTGATGGCGTCATGCGCGCCCATGCAAACGAAGGGCGGTGTTTTCAGGAGTTCGCGAAAGCGCGCGGAACGGGTCAAGGACTGCCTCCATGCTCGACGAGCGGTCAGCGGCGCTGTCCGCGAGTTAGCGCTAACTTGACGAAAGAGAGAACGATCTGCAATCTTCTTTTAGCGACCTCAAGCGCGGCTAAGATTTTGCGATTGGTCCTGCAAAACCGACGGATGGCGTCCAGAGCCAGGAAGAGGAGCGATCTTGTCGAAAAATGCCAGCGTCCGTCGCGCGCCGCGCATGGCGGATGTCGCCGCCATGGCAGGTGTTTCCGGCATGACCGTCTCGCGCGTGCTGCGCGATCCGACATGTGTGACGCCCGAAACCCTGCAGCGTATCGAGCAGGCTATTGAGGCGACGGGCTATGTCGCGAATCGCGTTGCCGGCAGTCTGGCGTCGCGACGCACCAATATCGTCGGCCTGATTGTGCCGAGCCTGCGCAATTCGCTTTTCGTCGAGACCATTCAGGGCGTCTCCGACGTATTGGGGACCAGCCACCCCTTGATGATCGCCGATAGCGGCTATTCCCTGGCCGGAGAGGAGGCCGCCATTCGCGCCTTTCTTGGTCAAAGGGTTTGCGCAGTGGTCCTTCACAATACCACGCATACGGACCGCAGTCGGGTGATGTTGCGGGAAGCCGGCATTCCCTGTGTCGAGACCGGGAATCTGACGCGTCAGCCCATCGACATGGTGGCAAGCTTCTCCAATCGTAAAGCGGCAAGGGCGATGACCGCTTATCTGATCGCGCGCGGGCACCGTCGCATCGGCTTCGCCAGCCTGCCGACGGACGACAATGATCGTGCGGAGGAGCGCAGGGCCGGCTATCAGGCGGCGCTGTCGCGGGCCAGGATGCCAGTGGACCCGGCACTGACGATAGAGGTCGCAGCCGGACTGGCGGGCGGCGCGGAGGCGCTGACGTATTTCCTGAGCCTGACGCCCGCCGTCGATGCGGTCTTTCTGTCCGGTGACGTTCTGGCGACCGGTGCCGTGCTGGAGGCCAAGCGGCGGCGGATTGCCATCCCGAAAAGACTGGCGATCGTCGGCACCGACGATAGCGATTTGCAGGAGCGTATTTCGCCGGCCGTCACCACCCTGCGTTTCCCACGCTATGACATTGGGCGCAGGGCGGCGAGCATGTTGCTCACCCGCTTGGACGGCCGCCCGGTGGACCCCGCCAGTGTGGATCTTGGGTTCGAAATCGTGGAGCGCGCCACGGCGTAATGGTCTTTAAGTATGCCTAAAAAATACGCAATTAATAACAATGCGAGTTTTGTTTTGGCTGATTCGGAATAAGTGGCGCATTTTTATGCAGTATCCGATTGAGGAACTTATTATAATAAGTTAAGGTCCAGCCATGAACTGTCGCGACTATCTTCAGCATGATGGGCTTGGTCTCGCAGCTTTGGTGCGGCGCGGTGACGTGACCGCAAGCGAATTGCTTGAGACGGCGGTTGCTTGCATGGAGGTGGTTCAGCCGAAGGTGAATGCCTTGGCCCATCTCACGACGGGCCTGGCCGAGCGTCAGATTGCAGCCGGTCTGCCGGACGGCCCCTTCACGGGACTGCCGTTCCTGATCAAGGATGCCGGCGGTGCATTGGGCGGCGCCCCGATGACAAGCGGCAGCGCGCTTTTCCGGGATCACATCGCCCCGACCGACACGCCCTTGATCGCCCGTCACAAGGCGGCCGGGCTGGTGATCTTCGGCAAGACCAATACGCCCGAACTGTCTTTGAGCTTCACGACCGAGCCTTTGGCCCAGGGTGTGACGCGTAACCCCTGCAATTTGCAGCATAGTGCGGGTGGTTCATCTGGCGGCTCCGCGGCCGCAGTCGCGGCCGGCATCGTGCCGCTGGCCCATGCGTCTGACGGCGCCGGGTCAATCCGTGTCCCGGCGGCCCATTGCGGCCTTTTTGGTCTTAAACCGACGCGACTGCGTGTTTCGGCGGGGCTCGACAATCCGGACCCGTTGATGGGTATGAGCGGGTTGCATGGTGTCAGCCGTAGCGTGCGCGACAGCGCCGCACTGCTGGACGCGACAGCCGGCGCATTGCCGGGCGATCCTTACGCGGCCCCGCCACAGGCGCGGCCATATCTGGCCGAGACGATGCGCGATCCGGCGCCGCTCATTATTGGCCTGTCGGTCACGGCGCCCTTGGGAACGCCGGTTGACGCGGACTGCGTGGCAGCAGCGGAGACGGCGGCGGCGCTGCTTGAATCGCTCGGCCATCGGGTGGAATGGCGCGCGGCGGACGAGGATGCGGATGCGATCAAATCCGCCTGGGAGGTTATTACTCTGACGAGCGTCCTGGCCTCGGTTCGCGGTTACGCGACGCGTGCCGGGATCGCCGATTACACAAGCCTGCTGGAACCGGTGAATGCCGCCTGGATCGCGCGCGGGGCGGGGTTGACCGCACTGGACCATGCGGAGGCGATCGCCGCTCTGCGCCGGGCCGGTGAGGCGATGGGCCGGGCGTTCCGCCATTGCGATATCCTGCTGACACCGGCAACCGCCGCGCCGCCGCCGCTGCTCGGGGTGCTGGCCGGGCAAGGGGCTGCGGATACCGGCTTCTACGACCGGTTCTGGGCCCATAGCCCTTTCACCGCGCTCTACAATGCCACTGGCTGTCCGGCGGCCAGTATTCCCTTTGGTCAAACGGCGTCGGGCCTGCCGCTCGGCATTCAGGTCGGCGCGCCGCTCGGCGAGGAAGGGCGGATCTTCGCGCTCGCGGCGCAGATCGAGCGGGCAAGGCCCTGGCACTACGACACGCCGTTTCGCTTGCTCACCCAGGCCACCGGCGTGGATGCGCTGGCGTCTTCCACATCAATGCATTGAGCCCAGGGAGGATCATGATGGATCTCGACATGGTGGCTTTGTTCGAAGCGGAGTTGTTGCTCTGCAAGGTAGGCCCGGACCAGACGGTTGCGGTGCTGAGCGAAGGCCAGGTGCGCGCCGATTACGCCCAGGCTTTCCTGGTCGCGGCACAGCGATTGGGTGCCCCGGCTTTCCACCTCAATCTGCCATCGGTGCCGAGCGTGGGCCCGCTTCACCAGGTCGGCCGCACGCCGCTTGCCGGCAATCGCGCCGCGATCGAGGCGCTGAAGATGGCCGATATCGTCATCGATCTGATGGGGCTTCTGTTCAGCCAGGAGCAGAATGAGATTACAGCCACCGGCACACGCATGTTGCTGGTTTGGGAACCCTTCAGCGTCTTGCGCGATCTGTTTCCGACGACCGATCTACGCCGCCGGGTGGAGCATGGAGAGACCATGCTCGGCAGCGCGCGGGAACTGCGCGTCACCTCGCCCCACGGCACCGATATTCGCTACCGGATCGGCCAATATCCGGTGATGACCGAATATGGCTATACCGACCAACCTGGACGATGGGACCATTTCCCCTCGGGTTTTCTGCTGACCCAGGGGGACGATGGTGCGGTCGACGGCCGTGTGGTGCTGATGCCCGGCGATATCATCAATGCCTTTCGCCGCTATATCCAATCGCCCGTCACCCTGACGGTCGAAGGCGGCATGGTCACCACAATCGAAGGTGACGGCATGGATGCCGCCTTGCTGCGTCAATACATGGATAGTTTCGGGGACCCACGGGCCTATGCGGTGTCTCATATCGGCTGGGGCCTGAACGAGCGCGCGAATTGGCACCATTTCGCGGCGACGCGGGAATTGGATAATGAGATCGGCGTTCATGCCTTGGCTTTCTACGGCAATGTGCTGTTTTCGACAGGTCCGAACACCGAACTTGGCGGGACCAATGACACCGCCTGCCATCTCGACATGCCTTTGCGTGGTTGCTCGCTTTATCTCGATGGACAGCTGATCGTGGAGGATGGCCGCATCTTGCCGCCTGACATGCGCGCCCCGGCACGCCCGGTTGCCGCCTGACCGCATAACGACAGAGACAAGCAGGATCGCTCGATGGAACTTTCCAACAAAACCGCGCGGCAGATGTTCGCGGAGCTTCGCGCCAGTCCCGACCGGCTGGCCTATGGCTTCGGCCGCAAGCCCATGCTTGTAAATGTGGATCCGCAGAATGCCTATACATCGGTCGGTGAGTTTGTGACGGCCTACGACAATGACCCTGCGCAGATGAATTATATCAATGCGCTGGCATCGGCCGCGCGCTCCAAGAAACTGCCGGTCATGTGGACCTATGTCGCCTTCCGGACCGATGGCAGCGATTGCGGCGCCTTCGGCAGCCGGGACGACAAGCCGGACTCGCTGCAGAATATCAAGCGCGGATCGCGCCGCGCCGCGCTCGATAGCCGTTTAGTCATCGATCACGAACAGGACTATGTCGTCAACAAACTGATGCCCTCGGCTTTTCACGAGACCAACCTGCAATCTCTGCTGGTCTGGCTTGGCTGTGACACGGTGATTGTGACCGGCGGATCGACCTCGGGCTGCGTGCGTGCGACCGTGGTGGATAGTCTGTCCCGCGGCTATCGGACCATCGTGCCGGAGGAATGCGTGGCGGATCTGCACGAGAGTCCGCATTTCGCCAATCTCTACGACATGCACAAGAAATATGCCGATGTCCTGCCGGTCAGGGATGTCCTCGCCTATTACGAGAACTGGACGACGCCTATGGCTTGAGCGGGATCGAGGTCATGACTGACGTCAAATTCGTCGGGCGCCGTGTCGCTGAGCGCCGGCCATCCGTGCGCCCCCGGGATGCGCTTGCGAATGCGCCCAATGTTCCGCTCTATGCACGCGTCTTTCAGACCCTTCGCGACGAAATTTTGACGGGGTTTTATGATTCCAGCGGCAAGTTGCCTGCGGAATTCGCGATAGAGAACCGCTTTCTCGTCTCCCGCATTACCGTGCGCCGCGCGGTCGATGAATTGCAGCGCGCAGGGCTTGTCATGCGAAGCCAGGGACGGCCGACAGAAATCCTGCCGCGTCCCCCAGCCTTGGTCGTGGATGTGGGGCGAGAGATCGAATCGCATAAGGCAGAGGGCATCGATATGCAGCCCCTTGTCCTGACATTCACCTGGCTGCGCCCTGACGCCAGTTTGGCGGAATCGCTGATGCTGGATGGACCGGATGAGAAAGTCCTGTGGGTCACACGTTTGCGTCGGCGTCTGGGGCAGCCGGTCAGCCATACCTCCGCGCATATGCCGGAGCGGATCGGCCGTCTTGTGTCACGCGACGCGCTCAATCATCACCAGTTGATCGATATCCTGCGGCAACAGGGACAGGTTGCCGCCAGCGCCGACCAGATCCTGACAGCTGCCCCGGCAAGTCATGCCATTGCCGAACTTCTCGATCTTCCCGTGGGCGCACCGCTCTTTTGTTTGCGGCGTCTGACGCGCGATAGCGACGGGCGCCCGATGGTGCTGCTCAATTCGTCTTTGCGGTGGGATCGGTTCAGCTATCGTATGGATATGCGGCAGGCGGCTTCCTTGGCCATGCCAGCCCCCGAAGCGGCGGATGAATTGATTTACTCGCTCTAGAACCATGCGAACCAAGCTTGGTTTCGCTTGCAAAGGTTCGCGCTAACGTTCAACATCAAGACGGCTATACAGCGGCCGGGTCTGGCCTTGATTGCGAAAACCATCAAGACCGCCCCGACTGCCGCTTGTTACAAAGGTGTCCTATGGCTCATCGTGGTTTAAACTTTGGCGCTTTCATTCCGCCCTTTCACCGCCCCGGTGAGAATCCGACGCTCGCCTTCGCGCGCAACCTTGAATTGGTGGAGTGGCTGGATCATCTCGGGTTTGACGAGGCCTGGATCGGCGAACATCATTCCTCGGGATGGGAGACGATCGCGTCGCCGGAATTGATGATCGCCGCGGCCGCCGAACGTACGAAGCATATCCGTCTTGGGTCCGGCGTCGTCAGCCTGCCCTATCACCATCCCTTTCTGGTAGCGCAACGTTGGGTGCAGCTTGATCATATGACACGCGGGCGCGTCATGCTGGGCTGCGGTCCGGGTTCGCTGCCGCCGGATGCCCATATGCTCGGTCTGCCGGTGCCGAGCCTTCGTCCCCGCATGCTGGAAGCCATGGACGCGATCATGGCGCTTCTTCGCATGGAAGAACGGGTCACGATGAAGACCGACTGGTTTGAGATGAATGACGCGAAGCTGCATCTGGCACCCTATTCGGATCCGCATTTCGAAATGGCCGTCGCCAGCACTTTAAGCCCTTTCGGTATGGTGGCCGCCGGCACCCACGGCATCGGCGTGCTGTCGATGGGGGCCGGGGTTCCGGGCGGACCGGAAAAGCTTGCGGACCAGTGGAAGGTCGCGGAAGCGGCTGCCGCCAAGGCCGGAAAAACCATGTCCCGGAAGAAGTGGCGCTTCGTCGTCAATACCCATGTCGCCGAAAGCGATGAGCAGGCCATGGCCGAGGTCTCGCGCGGGGAGCGCGAGGAGACGCTGGAATATTTCGAGGCAACGCTTGGTCGCCCCCCTGGTCGTTCGGATGATCCGCTACGCGAGGGCGTCGCGATGGGAACGACCTTGATCGGCTCTCCGGAAACGGTGATCAAGGGCATTCACCGTTTGATCGAGTACAGCCAGGGTGGCTTCGGTGGGCTTCTGATCATCGCGCATGAATGGGCAACGCGAGAGCAGACCATGCGCAGCTACGAGCTATTTGCGCGCTATGTGATGCCGGTCTTTCAGCAGTCGCTTGAGCCATTGGCGGAATCGAATGCCTGGGCCCGAGCTAATCGGGCCGGACTGTTCGGCACGACACCCGAGGCCATGACGCGTGCCTTCACCGATTTCGGGAAGGCAGCGCCGAGTGACATCGTCGAACGATCCTTCGGCGGGCTTGATGTTCAGAAAAAACGTTGAGCAGCGAAACTTTGCGTCGCACCGCGCGCTGGTCGGGCTTTGCAATCTTGGGACGTATTTTACGGCGCGATCCTGCGCCACAAGCGGGTTAGAAGGGGATATGGCATGAAGCTTGTCGCATCGGGCCTATTGCTTGCGGCGCTCGCCCTGGCTTGGACAATTCCGTCCAGCTGGGCAGCGGATAATGACATAGTCGTCGGCTTTGCCATCGCGCAGAGCGGGTGGATGAGTGAGAATGACGGTCCGCCGTCGCAGGGCGCGCTGATGGCGATCGATGACATCAACGCCAAGGGCGGCCTGCTGGGACGCAAGATCCGCCCCGTCTTCGCCGATACCAAGTCGGATCAGACGCAGGGTGCGGAGGCCGGCGAATCCGTTCTCGCCCAGGGTGCCAAGTTGATGATCGTCTCCTGCGATTATGATATGGGGGCGGGGGCGGCGACGGTCGGGAATGACCACAAAATTCCGACATTTTCGCTCTGCGCTTCGGACGCCAAAATGGGCGTGCAGGGCATCGGGCCCTATGCCTTCACGATCGCCAATGCGTCTCTGACCATCGGTGCCACGCTCGCGCAATGGGGCGTCGTCAAGAAGGGTTGGAAGAACGCCTATCTGCTGCTCGACGACACGATCGAATATAACAAGGGTATCTGCAGCGGTTTCGAGACGCAGTGGAAACGGGCAGGCGGCACGATCGTCGGTCAGGACAGTTTCAAGCAGGATGACGCGTCTATCGCCTCGCAGGTCACGAATATGCAGCAGACCAACGCCAATAGCAAAATCGACTTCATCATGATCTGCTCGCATGGCGCTGGCGATGTGAGCGCCGTCCGGCAGATCCGCTCGGCGGGGATCGAGACGCCGATCGGCGGCGGTGATTCCATGGACGGCGATTTCTGGACCAAGGCCGTTCCTCATCTGAACGATCATTATGCCAGCACGCTCGGCTCGCCCTTTGGCGACGATCCGCGGCCCTTCGTGAACCAGTTCATGGATCGCATGGCGAAAGCGGACGGCCACCGTCCGCCGACCTCCCTCGCGATCAGCGGCTATAGCGTCGTGCAGGCTTTGGCTTTGGCCGTGCAGCGTGCGAACTCGCTGGACGGTGATGCGGTGCTGGCTCAACTCAACAAGTTCCACGACGAAAATCTGGCGATCGGTCCCACCACCTTCACGCCCGACCTACACATCAACCTGACCCGTCCGCAGGCTATCCTCGGCATTCGGGACGGCAAGGGATATTTCGTCGACCTCGTGCAGCTTCCGGCGCCGCCGCCGCTTAAGCTGATTTTCAAGCACCAAGACTAAGCCAAACTCGACGCGCCGGGCCAAGCTTGGCCCGGCCCAGGGATTCTTTTGTTCATGCAGGGGTTTATCCAACATCTGGCCGATGCCTTGAGCCTGGGCAGCCTTTTTGCGCTGACCGCACTCGGCATCAGCCTACTATTCGGCATCATGCGCCTGGTGAACTTCGCGCACGGCGATCTGATCACCATCGGCGCCTATGCCCTGATCGTGCCGTCCAGCAATCCGAATGCGGTGATGTTTATCGGCCTTTGGCCCGTTCTGGATACGATCATCGCGATCTGCGCCATCGTCGTTGCCTTGGCAATTCTGTGCGAGCGTCTGGCATTTAAACCCATGCGTGGCGCCAATCCGTCGGTGCTGATGATCGCATCCTTCGCGGTCAGCTATTTTCTCCAGAATGCGCTGATCATGATCTATGGAAGCCGACCGAAGGGCGTCAACCTTTGGCCGGCACTCGCGCAATCGGTGAGCGTCGGTGGAGTTCGTCTGCAATTGCTGCAGATCGTGACGATCGTCACGACCTTGGTGCTGCTATGCGGCCTCACCCTTTTCCTGCGCCGTTCGGCCATCGGACGGCAGATGCGCGCGGCTTCGGAGAATTTCATGATGGCGCGCTTCCTGGGCGTACGCGCGAATCTCGTCATCGCAGCGGCTTTCGCCATTTCCGGATTCTTCGCGGCCGTCGTCTCGCTTCTCTATGTCGTGCAGCGCGGCACCATCACTTATGATTTCGGCGTGCCTTTGGTGATGGCGGCTTTCGTCGCGACCGTCATCGGCGGCATGGGCAGTGTCCTAGGCGCGGTGCTTGGCGGCTTCCTCGTCGGCTTCGCCAATGTCTTCTTCCAGGTTGTATTGCCGATGAGCCTGCGCGGGGATCGCGATGCCTTCGTCTATGGTTTCGTGATCCTGGTGCTGCTGGTGCGTCCGGCCGGGCTGATCAAGGTCAAGTCCGTGCAGGAGCGCGTTTAACCATGCCAGGACAATCGCGCCTTTTCAGCATCGGCCGCTATCTTTGGGAGCCGGCGACGCTCTGCGCAGGCCTTCTTATCCTGACCATAGCTGCCGATCTCAGCCAGAACGGCGTGCTGATCTTCGTCGCCACCAATATCCTCATTCAGATGGTGATGGTGATCGGACTTTACGTGTTTATCGGCAATTCGGGCATTCTCGCCTTCGGGCATATTACCTACGCGATGATCGGCGCCTATGCGGACGCCTGGCTGACGATGTCGCCGTTCAAGAAGAGTTTTGCGCTCAACCTGCCGGACTTTCTGGCGAACCATTCCTTCGCGGTTTTTCCCTCGTTGCTGGTGGCGGGCCTGGCCAGCGGTATCCTGGCGCTGTTGACGGGTCTGCCGTTGATGCGGATGGGCGGTATCGCCATCAGCATCGGGACCTTTGCCGTTCTCGTTATCTTCAATACCATCTATCAGAATTGGGGCGACTGGACTTTCGGCTCAAGCACGCTTGTCGGTATTCCGCTCTACGTAACGGAATGGGTGGCGCTGGCCTGGGTCTGTGCCGCGCTCGTCGTGGCGACCGTCTATCAGAAGTCGCGCTTCGGTCTGGCACTCCGCTCATCGCGCGAGGATGAGGTGGCGGCTCATTCCGTCGGCATCCATGTGCGGCGCGAGCGGATCATCGGATTTGCGCTCAGCGGTCTGTTCATGGGCGTGGGCGGCATTTTGCAGGCGCATTTTCTGGGCTCCATCGCCGTCTCCGCCTTCTGGATTCCCGTGACCTTCATTCTCATCGCCATGCTGATGGTCGGGGGACAGCGCAGCCTGACCGGCGCCGTGGTCGGCACGCTGGTCCTGTCAATCGTCATGCAGGCTTTGCGTCAGCTGGAAGCCGGGCTGCAAGTAGCAAGCTTCAATCTCCAACTTCCCCACGGGCTCAGCGAACTCGGCGCCGCTTTGCTTATGCTGGTCATTCTTCTGCTGCGCAAAAACGGATTGACCAATGGCCGGGAGATACCCTGGCCTTTCCCGGATGAGGCGCGGATGATCGAGGAGGGTAGGGCAAAGGCGCTGGTGCGTCTGGCACAGCCACCCCAGCCGCTTGATAGAACATCACGCCTCGAAGCGCAGGACGTTTCCGTGCAGTTCGGCGGGCTGGCTGCCATCACGAAAGTGACCGTCTCCGTCGCGCGCGGCGAGATTTTCGGTCTCATCGGCCCGAATGGGGCAGGCAAGACGACCATGGTCAATGTCTTGACGGGATTTCAGGCCCCAACCACCGGGCAGGTTCTGCTCAACGGCACCGATATCACGCGCGTCACACCGCGCCTTCGCACCCAGCAGGGACTGGCGCGGAGCTTTCAGGCGGTGCGTCTCTTCAAAGACATGACGGTGCTCGACAATCTGGAAGTCGCCGGTATCGGCACGGGCCTGACGCGCCGGGCTGCGCGCGACCGTGCCTGGGACATTCTGGCCTGGATGAATTTCGAGGATAAAGCCCTCGTACGTGCGGATACGCTGCCTTATGGTGATGAGCGGCGCGTCGGTTTGGCCCGTGTTCTGGCAACGGCACCGCAATTCGCCTTCTTCGACGAACCGGCGGCCGGCATGAGCGACCGTGAATGCGACGATCTGATGCAGCTTATCTCCGACATTCCCGGCCGCTTCGGCTGTGGCGTGTTGTTGATCGAGCATAATATGCGGGTCGTGATGGGCGTCTGCCAGCGCATCCAGGTCATGGATAGCGGGCGCACCATTGCCGAAGGAACGGCGGCGGAAATTCAGACCAATCCTGCCGTGATCCGCGCCTATCTCGGCTCGAAATCGGAGAAGACCTATGCTTGAGGTCGAGACGATCGAGGTCAGCTACGGTCGCATTCCGGCCGTCCGTGGGTTGAGCTTTCGCGTCGATAAGGGTGAACTCGTCACCATCGTCGGTCCTAATGGCGCCGGAAAATCCACGACCATGATGACGATTGCCGGTGCATTGACGCCGACGCGGGGGCTGATTCGTCTCGGCGGTGTCGATATCACGGGCAAACGGCCGGAGGAGATTGCGCGGCTTGGCATATCTTTTGTGCCGGAGGGACGACATGTCTTCTCGCAGCTCACCGTCGGCGAAAACCTTCTGATCGGCGCCGATATGCGCCGTGACCGTGCGGCCGTGCGTAGCGATTACGATCGTGCCCTGGCCTATTTTCCGATTTTGAAAGAACGCCTTGAGATGCCGGGCGGCAAGCTGTCCGGTGGCGAGCAGCAGCAGCTGGTCATAGCACGCGCGCTCATGACGCGCCCAAAGGTTGTATTGGTCGATGAGCCGTCATTGGGACTGGCGCCGATCATTGTCGACCTGGTCTATGACATTCTGCGAAAGCTGCGGGATGAGGGAAGCACGCTGGTCGTGGTGGAGCAGAGCACCCACCGCGCATTGGAAAACGCCGATCGGATCTATGTCGTGCGAAACGGTCAGGTCACGCTGGAAGGCGCATCGGCCAAGCTGACCGACAAGGATCTTGAGAACGCCTATTTCGGGTTCGAAGACAAGACGGACGGCGTCGCGGCGGTCCATTTCTGATGCCTTCTTCCGTCGTCCGATAAGGAGAGATTTTATGCTTGAGCTTTGGACCTGGCCGACATCGAACGGCCATAAGATCCATATCATGGTCGAGGAATTGGGCATCCCGTATAAGGTGATGCCCGTCGATATTTCGACCGGCGAGCAGTTCCTGCCGGAATTCCTGGCGATCAATCCCAATAACCGGGTGCCGGCGATCGTCGACCCGGACGGACCGGGCGGTGAACCGATCCGGCTTTTCGAAAGCGGCGCGATCCTGATCTACCTCGCCGAAAAACACGGCCGCTTCATTCCGACGGACGCCGCGTCGCGCTATTATTGCCTGCAATGGCTGATGTTCCAGATGAGCGCGATTGGCCCGATGACCGGGCAATACAATCATTTCCATCACACGGCGAAGGAACAGTGGGACTATTCCAAGGAACGCTATGCCAACGAGGTTGCGCGACTTTATCGTGTTCTGGAAAAGCGGCTGTCGCAATCCGAATATCTCGCCGGCGACGAATTTTCCATTGCCGATATCGCGACCTTTCCCTGGATGCGCTATCCTGACCGACGCGGATTGAGCTTTGACATGTTCCCCAGCATCAAGCGGTGGTTCGACGCGATCGAGAGCCGACCCGGCGTGCAACGCGGCTTTCAGGTGATCGGCGATCATCCGCCCCAAATCACGCTAACGGATGCCGAGCGAGACGTGATGTTTGGGAAATTGCAATTTCAGCCAAGATAATGAGCCTTGCCTGGGCAGGATTGCGACACCTGCACCATCGCAATCAACGGGGATGATCGCTGAGCCAGGTCCGCAATCCGTCCAAGCTTCGAAATCCTGCGGCGGCATAGGCTGTGATACCGGGCTGGGCGCTGCTCACCATCGGAGCGAGCGCCGCGCCGGGTCCTAGATCCAGAACGGTATCGACACCGTGTTCGGCGAGCGCCTCCAGCGTGCTGACCCAGTCGATCGGCGTCGCAATTTGCGCGGCCAAACCCTTGATCGCGAGGTCCGGTCTGAAAATGCGCGCACCATTGCCGCCGGCAAGAAGGATAGAATCGTCCTTTGGCGCGGCAGGCGCACTGTCCCGCAGAACGGTCGCGAAAGGTGCCACGCCGCTGCGCAGCAAGGATGTGTGCGCCGCGACGTGAACGGCTAGCGGTTCCGCCTTCAATGCCCCGGCCTGTCGCGCGGCCTCGCAGAAACGCCGAGCATTTGCTTCCGTCGTGCCGAGTACAAAGAGATCGCCAGGGTTCATAATGGCAATCTCGGCACCGTTCTGGGCCGCCAGTTTTTCGACCGCGCTGCGACCCAATCCGCGCGTGTAAACCAGCCGTCCGGGCTCTGCACCCGCTTCGTCCATGATGCGGGCACGTTGATCGGTCATCTTTAGAGCCAAATCCGCTGACCATATGCCCGCGATACTCCAGGCAGCCATTTCCCCGACGCTATAGCCGGTCACCAGGAAGCGGGGCGGCAGCAGGTCAGCGATTGCCGCGTATGTCGCGAGCACCGCCGTGACCGACAGAAGTTGGTTCTGGCGATTGGATGATAGCGCGTCACCTGCCGTATCGTGCACAAGCCGCCGCGGATCCTGCCCGAGCAGACGGTCGGCGCATGCGAAAATGGGTGCAGCCGCCGGCGCCTCCGCGACCAGATCGAACATCTGAGGAGAGACCAGGCCTTGGCCACCGCAGAGGAGCGCCAGCATCACGCCTCCAGAGGTTCGAGGAATAAAGCCATCGCCAGAAGGTCGGCGGCGCCGCCGGGGCTGAGGTTGCGCGTGACGAAATCCGCATGGATTGCCGCGACGCGCATAAGCCAGTCGGGCGCCGCAATGCCACCCGCTGCGAGAAACCCGGTCGCCGCGTCCTGCGCAAATGCAAGGCCGGCCGCACCACCGCGATGGAGGAGGTTGGTATCGTCCAACTGCGCGATCAAGGCCAAGCAAGTCTGCACCCTGGCCGCTTCGGCATCGTCTGGCGCCATGCGGTGGGCGGAGCGCAAGGCAGGCAGGGCGATAGCATAGACCGAGGGGAAGCCGGCGGCAGCTTCCGCCCTTGCGCCGCCGACCCGAAAGCGACGCCCGGCAACCGCGCCGTTGCTGGCGGCATTCGGCGTTGCGGCGCCGATCGCCCGTCCCCAACGCTGCGTGACGATATCGCCGAGCCTGCCATTGAGACCAAGGCGCTGACGCAAACCGGCGGCAGCGCAGAGCAGGCCGAGACCGAAGATCGCGCCACGATGCGTATTCACCCCGCCGGTCGCGCGCAGCATCGCCTTCTCGGCCGCGATGCCGATCCGGCGCAGGTCATCCATCTCGGCATGCGCCGCGCCGGCAGCCGCCAGATCAGCAAAGAACGGTTCCAGGGTCGTGGCACTCAGCCTGAGGAGGGACGCATCCATGTCACGATGGGCACCGCAATCGCGATGGCTGACCAGACCGGGCTTCGGATAGGTTTCAAGCTCCGCGCGCAGGCAGGCGCTGGCCCAGGCGCCAAGCGATGCGGGGGAGGTTTTCGACGCGCGGTGCGCCAGGGCCAAGCTCACGGACAGGCCCCCGCCAGGAACGCATCTTTGGGCATCAGCGCGACGGCCGCCTCATCTTTGACAACGATGCTGTCGACCGAATCCCGCAATTCGCGCCATTGCACCGCGCCATGCGCCCCCATCACCTCGCCATCGATCCGCATCGGCGCAGTTCGCGCGATAGCGTCGATCCCGGCGAGCAAGCGGCGCGGATCTGCGGGCAAGTCCCAGAGAAGGTCGAGGTCAGAGGTCGGTGACAGGTAGGCGAGTCCGGTCATATGCTGCCAGGCAAGGCTGCCGAAGCATCGCGTTGCCGCATCAAGCCCCAGCAGGCTTCTGATGGTCTGTTGCCATTCATCGGGGGCCGTTGCCACCGCGTCGGCAAGGCCCAGCGGTGGCGCCATGCGCAGGATGTCCTGTTCTGCCAGGGTCAAGGCGATGCGTCTTTTGCCCTGGCTTGGCGGCAGCGGCAGTCCGAGGGGCCATTCACCCGGAGCATCGCCGGGAAGCGGACGCCGCAAAACGAGCGGAAAGCCCCACTCGGCCCAGGTGGCAACCAACGGCTCTCCGGCAAGCTCCGGTCGCTGGTACATCAGCCGGTTCCAGGCGTCCCGCGTCGGGGTCATCATCCAATGGCGCTGCCGCATGGCGTCAGGCCGAGGCCAGAGCATCGATCCGGGCGGCGATGGAAGCGGCTTTGGGCCTGCCACCGCGATCCGCCCCAAGACCCCCGCGCTCATCCTGGCCAGCCGCTTTGCGAAGCACCGCGAGAAGCTGATCGGCGAGATTGGCCGTCGGGTCGAGCGTTTGATGGATAGCCCCCGTCTGCGCCAGATTCTCAAGCCCGGGTGCAAAGACCGGCGTGGCTTTCGCCATGTCCTGCAATTGCGCGATCGGCAGCTTGGTCACGCGCGCCATGGAGGGAAGATCCATTACTGCCGGATGGGCGCCGGGCAGCGCAAGCAAAGTATCGCAGGCCAAGGCCGTTGCGATGAAAGCCCCCGCCGCGCTGCCACCATAGAGCAACCCGACGGTGCGATGTCCCTGCTGCTGCGCCAGCAGCAAGGATTTCGCGAGATGGGCCAGATATTCGCTGAGCCCCATCAACTCGTCATGCCGGCTCATCCTCTGGCTGGCGGAATCGACCAGGACGAGGATAGGGCGCGGGGACGCTTGGCCGAGAAGGCCAAGCACTCGGCCGGCAAGCGTCAGGGCGTCTTCCACGCCGAGCATGGCACCGTCGGCGATGCCGACAACATCTACGACCTCCATGCCGCCAATGGCCCCTTCGCCGAACAGCATCGAACCTTGGCGTTGAACGGAATGGCCGGCGGGAAAGAGACCCGCGAGGATGTCATCGAGCGTCATCGGACGTCTCCCTTCTATCGCGGGCGATGTCGAGAAAAGCCTCCACCGCGAGGCCGGGCAATGCCTCTGGCTGGGCCATGCCGAGCGCTTTCCAGACGTCATACCCGTCCTGCGCCTTGCCGAAGCGAGCGAGCCGGGTGGTCAGACGGTGTTGCTCGGCCTCCAGCACGGTGCGCGTGAGGGGCTTTCCGGCCGCCAGCGCCGCGACGGTCGCCGCACGAAATCCGGTTGCGTCATCGTCCACGAAATCATCCGCGCCGCCGATCAGGTAACGGTGCTTGCCGCCCATGGTGCGCCAGACGAAAGCGCGGTCGCGACTGTCGAATTCCTCGATCCCACGATTGGTCTCGATCACTTCCGGCCCACTGACGCTGATCCGTCCTTGTTCCGAGACGATGAGGTGCGAACAGCAGCCAGCGATGATCCCGCCGCCGCCATAGCAGCCGGCGCGCCCGCCGATGAGGCCGATGACGGAACATCCGGCCGTACGGGCCTCGACGATCGCGCGGATGATTTCGCTGATCGCGAGTTCGCCTGCATTCGCCTCCTGCAGACGGACGCCACCCGTGTCGAACAGAATGACGACATCCTGACCGAGTTTCCGCGCTGCTCGGAGAAGGCCGGTCAGTTTGGCGCCATGCACTTCGCCGAAGGCGCCGCCCATGAAGCGGCCTTCCTGGGCAGCAACAAGAACGGATTTACCGCTGAGTTTGGCACGGCCGACGATGATACCGTCATCGAACTGCCGGGGCAGATCGAACAGGCCGAGATGCGGCGAGGCTTCACGCGCTTCAGGCCCCAGAAACTCTTCGAAACTGCCGTCATCGACCAGCGCCGCCAAGCGCTGCCGGGCCGTCGCTTCGAACCAGCTCACAGCAAGGTTGCTCATGCTTCGGGCTCCTCGATCATGCGCAGCCCCTGGGCGAGGCGCAGCGCCACCATGTCCGGTCTGGCGCCACCATCATTGATGGAGATGCGCAGGCCACCGGCCCCGCGCGCCACAAAATCGCCGATCACGGCTTCCCACACAGCGCGGAAGCCATGGGCGGCCGTCGCGATGTCTATCGCACAAATGTCGGTATCCGCTGTCCGCTCGACCAGGACTTCAAGATTGCCCGAGGCGACGACGCCGACGATCGCCTGCCGTCTTGCCCCTGCCGCCGGACGTGGAGTTTTGAGGGTAAAGGAGAGTTCTTCCATCGGTGCCTCCTACCAGTTCCGGAAACGGCTGGGCGGCTTGTACAGGCCACCTGACGCCAGCATGAGATCCTTGATCGAGCGGGCTGCGAGCAGGCTGCGATCTGCATCCAAGGGATTGATCCCCAGATCCTCGGGGCGCTGGATGATCTTCCGCTCCCGCAGACGCTCAACCATCTTGCGGTCCCTTTGCCGCCCGATATCGGTATAGCCGGCGACCCCGCGGATGGCCTGCTCACGCTCATCCGTGCTGCGGCACAGCAGCAGATTGGCGATGCCTTCCTCGGTGACGATATGGGTCACGTCATCGCCGTAGACCATGACGGGGGCGAGATCGAGGTTGAGCTTTTGTGCCAGGGCCAAGGCGTCCAGCTGTTCGACGAAGAGCGGGACATTCTTGTCGCCGAACGTCTCGCCAATCTGCACCACCAGCTTGCGGCCGCGTCGGAGTGGCGCGGGGGAGGTGATATCGGCTTCCGCGCCGGCTTTCAGCCAGGGTTCGCTCGGGTGGCGGCGGCCATGCGGATCAGACCCCATATTCGGTGCGCCGCCAAAGCCGGCGATGCGGCTGGTGGTGACGGTCGAACTATGGCCCGCGAGGTCGATCTGCAGGGTCGAGCCGATGAACATGTCGCAGGCATAAAGCCCCGCCGTCTGGCAGAAGGCGCGGTTGGAACGGAGCGAACCGTCGGGCCCAGTAAAGAAGACATCCGAGCGCGCTGCCACATAGTCCTCCATGCCGACTTCCGAGCCGAAGGAATGGACCTGCTCGACCCAGCCGGCCTCGATCGCCGGGATGAGCGTCGGATGCGGATTGAGCGCGAAATGGGAGCAGATCCTGCCCCGCAGGCCGAGCGCCTCGCCATAGGTCGGCAATAGCAGTTCGATCGCCGCCGTGCTGAAGCCGATGCCGTGGTTCAAACGCTTGATGCCGTAGGGTGCATAAAGACCCTTGATGGCAAGCATGGCGGTCAGGATCTGCGTCTCCGTCACGGCCGCCGGGTCGCGGGTGAACAAAGGCTCGACATAGAAAGGCTTTTTGGCGTCGACCACGAAATGGACAAGGTCGCCGGGGATATCGACGCGCGGCACGCGATCGACGATCTCACCCACCTGGGCGATGACAAGCCCGTCCTTGAAGCTCGTCGCTTCCACAACCGTCGGCGTGTCTTCCGTATTGGGTCCCGTATAGAGATTGCCCTCGCGATCGGCAGAGACGGCGGCGATGAGCGCGACATTGGGCGTCAGGTCGATGAAATAGCGCGCGAAAAGCTCAAGATAGGTATGGACCGCGCCGAGCTCGATCTGCCCGCCGAACAGCATCCGCGCGATGCGCGCGGATTGCGGGCCGGAATAGGAAAAATCGAGGCGTCGCGCGATCCCCCTATCAAAAAGGTCAAGATGCTCCGGCAAGACGACGCCCGACTGGACCATATGAAGGTCATTTATCCGCGCGGGTGCGGCATTCGCCAAAGCCCTGGCCAGAAGGTCGGCCTGTTTCTGGTTATCGCCTTCGATGCAGACGCGGTCGCCCGGACGGATAACGGCTTCCAGGAATTCGGTCAGACGTTCGGCTGGGATCATCTTCCCGTCCGCGACCGTCTGACCGGCGGCAATCCGAGCCGCGCGAGCGGTCTTTTGGTCGTTCCAGTTTTTCATGGCCATTCGCTTTGTATGCATAATTGGCTTTCCATGAGCTATATGTATACATGAGCGACTGAAATGTCGATTGTGTCGTGCATTGCTGTCTTTGTATGGGTGCGATGCATGCAAGTGCGGAGGTCGGGATGGTCGATGCGATAGAGGATGGGGCGTCAGAGGATACAGAAGGCGAACCGCTTCTGCTCTCCGAGCGGATACGCAATGCGTTGACGGACGAGATCGCGGCAGGCGAGTTGTTGCCGGGTGCCGCGCTTGACGAGCAACAGCTCGCGAACCGCTTCGGCGCCTCGCGCACGCCCGTGCGAGAGGCTTTGCGGCAATTGGCGGTCTCCGGCCTTGTCGACATCCGTCCCCGCCGGGGCGTGGTGGTGGCCCGCATGACACCGGAGCGCGTGATGGAGATGTTCGAGACTGTGGCGGAGATTGAAGCGCTCTGCGTGCGCCTGGCCACTTATCGCATGACGCCTGCGGAGCGGGGGCGACTGCTCGAACTGCATGACGAGGCGTCTCGCGCGGCAGAGGCCGGGGATGTGGATGCCTATGACGGCATCAACGCAGCTTTTCATGAGGCTTTGTATAACGCGACGCATAATGAATTTCTGGCGGAGCAAGCGATCGGCCTGCGCGGCCGGCTGAATGGGTTCCGGCGGACGCAGCTTCGGCACAAAGACCGGCTCGACCGTTCGATTGCCGAGCATGGCGCGATCCTCGCGGCTATTGCAGAAGGCGACGGGGATACCGCTTCCCGACGGATGCGCGCCCATATGCTGAATGCCGCGATCGCATTGCGGCGTTACCTGGAAGATCGCTGATCGATTACTCTGCCAATGCCCGTAGCGATGAAGCCAAGCGATCTCGTCAAACGGCGCATCGCGCTTCCTGCTCTTTCGATGGTGTAACGCTCTAGCCGAACAAACTGGCTGAATGGATGGTCGTCCCCCAGGACGATGGTGTCATTGACCGGAGTTCGGGCAGGTCCGGCTCCCAAAATTAGGTCGTTATTCGCGATTGGTCCGATGGGGGATAGGTTGTCAGATGCGAAGATGCTAATTTGTTCGTCAAGTTGAGGAACAAAATGACATTCGATAATCCATCCCTTCCGGCGGCACCGATCAACCGCCGCATCTCCCTCCGCACCGTCATGGACGCGCTGCTCCACCAAGGACCGATATCGCGGGCGGATATCGCCAAAGTGACGGGATTATCGAAGCAGACCTCGTCCGAAGTGGTCCGCATGCTGGAGGAGGGGGGCTGGATCCAGAGCATCGGCAATACCAAAGGGGCGGTCGGGCGCAGCGCGGTACTGTACGAATTGCGGCGTGACCGCGGGATGGTCGTGGGCGTCGATCTGGGCAGCAACAAGCTCCATGCGGCCCTCGTTAATCTGGCCGGCGATGTGGTGGCGGAGGAGCTTGCCGTGACGGACGCGCAAGGCGGCATGCAGGTATTGCAGCAGGTGGCCGAACTCGTCACCAAACTCGCCAACCGTTCGAAGCCTGCCGATGCCACGCTTCTGACCGTGGCCGTCGGCTGCCCCGGGGCGCTTGATCCCACCTCAGGGTCTATCCGCTTTGCACCCAATATTCCCGGCCTCGATAAGATCGATGCTCTGGGCACGCTCAAGAAAGCGCTGAATTGCCCGTCTCTCACGATTGAAAACGACGTCAATCTCGGCGTGCTGGGGGAGCAGTGGTATGGGGCCGCCGCAGGATCTGACGACCTTGTCTATGCCGCGCTTGGCGTCGGTGTCGGGCTGGGCCTGCTGGTGAACGGCAAGCTTGCGCGGGGCGCGCATGGAGCGGCCGGTGAGATCGCTTTCCTGCCGATCGGTCCCGATCCCTTTTCGCCGGGAAGTCTGTCCACCGGTACCTTGGAGCAGGAGATCGGATCACCGGGCATTTTGCGACGTCATGCGGCCGCCGGCGGTGAGGAGAAGTCTGTCCGGGACATCTTCGATGCAGCACTTCAAGGATCGTCCATTGCCAAGGCGACGATCGATGAGACGGGGCGACTGCTGGCACTTGGCCTTGCCGCCGTCACGGCACTTCTAGATCCCGCCGTCATCGTACTCGGCGGAAGCATCGGCGTTCGCCCGGAATTGCTGGAGCCGGTGCGTCGCTATCTTGCGGCCTGCACGCCACTGCCGCCGCCGGTCGAACCCAGCCGGTTGGGCACGCGCGCTACCTTGATGGGCGCGGCGGCATCCGCGCTTCACCGGGCGCATAATGAGCTATTCGGCGCGCTGGACCTTGGCGTGGCGTTGAGCCTGCCTAGGCCAAGCCTGTGATCATGGAGACGATTTCGTTTCGGGTGACCTCGTCGGTCCGACGAATGCCGATCTGCTCCCCATGGCGCAAAACGCAAATGCGATCGGCAAGACGAAAGACCTGATCGAGATTGTGGCTGACGAGCAGGATAGAACGCCGTCGGGCGCGAAGGCCCGCGATGATGGACTCGACTCTCATTGTTTCCGCGACGCCCAGCGCGGCGGTCGGTTCGTCCATCAATACGAGGTTTGACGCCCATCGCGTGGCGCGCGCGATGGCGATGCCTTGCCGCTGACCGCCGGACAGGTCGCGAATAACGGTGCCGGCGGAGGGAATGCGGACATCAAGGTCCTTCATCAGGGCCTCGGTCTCCGCGATCATCCGCCGACGGTCCAATCGTCGTAGCGGCCCCCGCGTCAATTCACGGCCCAGGAACAGGTTCATGTAAACGGTCTGGCTGTCAGCCAAAGCGAGATCCTGATAGACGACCTGGATGCCGTGATGCTGGCTTTCCGCAGGGTCCCGGAAGGAAACGGCTTTCCCCTCTATCACCATGCGGCCCGTGGTCATTGGCTGGACGCCGGAAATGATTTTGACCAGGGTCGATTTGCCGGCGCCGTTGTCGCCCACCAGCGCCACGATCTCCCCCGGCATGATATCCAGCGAGAACTCCTGAATAGCGGTGATCCCGCCGAACATCTTATGGACCGACTGCAGGCTCAGCACGGGCTCGCTGGACATCCTGGCCTCCTCTCAGCCTGGCCAGTCTATGGGGCGGCCGAAAGCATCATGGATTGTGCCGACGCTCGGATTGCCGGATGAAAGGCCGGCAATGCCCACGACATAAGCGCGGGTGACGAAGGCCTGCGGGCGAAATCCGAAGACGACGCTGTCGCCGATCTGCGGTGCCCTTGGCCCTTCGACATCGATCATGCCGTAATAATCGATGGCGCTTGGCGGTGGAATCTCGACGCCATGCAGGGTCTCGGGACCTGATGCGGGCTCACGCGCGACCACGACGTTCATGGCATAATCAGGGAAAACCGGATCGACATAAAGGCCGCCGCCGAAGCAATAGGCGCGGCCGGCATGGATGTGCGAAACCTCGCTGAGATAGGCGACTGCCGGGCGTTCGGGCAAATCATGGAGAGCGTGCAGCGGCGTCGTTCCGGTCAGACCATGGCCGGGCTCGCATTGCGTGGCGCCGTGATCGGCCAGACGCTGCAGGAAGATGGCGGAGTTTGTTCCCGGCGCATTGACCTCGATATCCCGTCTTCCGGACTTGGCGAGGGCTTCGACCGCGCGCGCCAGCGTGCCAAGGTTATGGGTTGTGTCGGCATCGCCCAGTTCCGGGGAGAACAGCAGGGCAGGGAATGTGGTGATGCCGGCGAAGCGCGCGCCAGGCAGGGCGTCAAGCGCATTCGCGACGTCGACCACCGTCTCGGCCGGAAATCCGCCCTCATGGCCATTGTAGAACCGATCTCCTGGCGCAAACAGACGGGCGAGCAATGCCTGTTCACGTCCAGCCGCCTGGTTTGCGGCGGCCGCTTCCGCCGCCTTCTCCCGATTGAAGACCGTCCAATAATCCGGCCGCATCGCGGCGCCGGCGGCGGCCTCCGCCCGGGGCACCTGAACGAGATGCCCGAGATGCCCGAGGCTCAGGCCAGCCCGAACACAGGCGCGAGCGCATTCCATATCGACGGCGACCGCGTGGGTTATACCGCCGGCAAGGACCGACCGGCAGAAATCGCCGTTGCGACCCATCTGCTTCGTCATCGCGAAGATCTTGAGGCCCGCGCGGTCGGCTGCCGCCTTGATGATGGACGCGTTCTCCGCCACGGCATCGAGATCGATGACATAGCTATTGGCGGGGATTTGCCCGGCCTGATGGAAGGCGATCGCCTGTTCGATGAGAGCCGGATTGCGGCGGCGGAGGACATCAAGAAACATGGATTTTCCTCTAGCTTCGCTTTTCGCGCAGCGTTGTAGCGACGGCGACGAGAATGATAAGGCCACGGACCATCATCTGTTCCGCAACCGTCAGGCCCATCAGGATAAGCCCGTTGTTGAGCATGCCCATCAGCAGCGATCCGATCAGCGCGCCCACGACACTGCCAGTGCCGCCGTTCAATCTTGTGCCGCCGACAATGACGGCCGCGATGACCGTCAGGAGGTCGGAATCGCCGAGCGTATAGCGGGCGCCGTATAGCCGGCCGGCATAGAGCAAGCCCGCGAGCGCGGCACCCATCGCGCTGATGACGAGAACGCCAAGGCGCAGGCGGTCGACGCCGATACCGGCGGCGCGTGCCGCGCGATGATTGTCGCCGGTTGCCAGAACATGCGCGCCGAACTTGCTCTCACGGAAGACAAAATGCCCGGTGATGGTTGCCGCTATCGTCCAGATCACCAGGGACGGAACGCCGAACAGGCTTCCCGCGCCGAACATGCCTGTAAAGGTCGGGTCGGTCACCGGAATGGAGCGAAGATTGGTCAGCCATCGCCCCACGCCGGCCAGCAGCCCCATGGATGCCAGGGTCACCAGAAAGGACGGGAGCCTGAGATAGGCGACAAGCGCACCGTTCATCAAACCGATCGCCGCGCCGGCCGCCAGACCGGCGACGACGCCCAGTTCCCAGACATGGTTCTGCATGGTGACAGCCGCGACGAGCGCCGAAATCGCGACGACCGAGCCGATGGAGAGGTCGATCTCACCAGCCGTGAGGGCAAAGACCATGCCGACCGCCATGACGGTGATGGGCGCGGTCTCCTGCACGATATTGACGAGGTTGGACCGCGTCAGGAAACCGTCACCCTGCAATGCCAGGGCAAAAAACGCGAAGATGGCCAGAAATCCGACATAGACGATGTAGCGGCTGGTATCGAGCCTGGCCAATCTGCCGAGCATGACCCTGGGGCCTTTCTGTTGCGTCACGTCTGACGTCACGACCGCGATCCTATTTAAGCGCGTCGATGACCGATTTCGGTGCCTCGCGATGCAGCGACGCCTCGTAGCCGGCCAGCAGATTGGCTTTGGTGATGGTCATGGCCGGCGCGACAATAAAGCCGGGGCAAGGCTTGCCGAGCAGGCCATAGGCCGCGGCGGTTGCCATGGTACGCCCGAGTTCATAGGTCGCGTCGGCGACGATCGCAGCCACATTGCCGTTCTGGGCCATGTCGAGCGCGATGGGTTCGGACAGATCCAGCGTCACGATCTTTGTATGCTTGTTTCCAGCGGCACGCAGAGCGGCCAGAACACCCTCCGCAGGCTCGGCCCAGGTGACATAGATACCGTCGAGACCGGGCGTCTTCGTCAGCATGGCATTGGCGATGTCTTCGGCATTGGCCGGATCGGAAATGCCCTGCTGCTCGTTGATGGTGATATTCTTGTATTGATCCTCGATGGTGGATTTGAAGGCCTGATCGCGCTGGTTGGTGACGTAATATTGGGCATCATGGAAAATATAGCCGACCTTGCCCTTGTCGCCGATTGCGCTGGCAAGCGCATCGGCCGCGCGACTGCCCATGGCATGCAGGTCGTCGGTCACGATCGCGACGTAATCCTTGCCGGCCTTGTAGCCGTTGGGAACATTGGACAGAAAGACCAGCTTCGTGCCGTCCGCCAGGGCCGGACGGAAGGCCGCGGCCGAGCCGACGGGATCGAGCGGCAGCGACAGGATGACGCTCGGCCGCCGTGCGGTGATCGTCTGCACGTCATCCATCTGCTTCGCCGAGTCAAAGCCTGCATCCGTCGTCGCTATGACCTTGATGCCGAGCTTGGCGAATGTATCGGTCGCACCGGCGGTAACGCCGTTGGTGAAATCGGACGTGGTGTGCCAAACGAAAGCGGCCGTGTAATGACCAGCCTTAAGCTTCGCGATCTCAACCGGCGTGAGAGACAGGGCGCTTGACGGTGTGGCGCTTTCGCCATGCGGTCCGACAGTCGCGGGGGCAGCGGCATAGACCTCAGTCGTGTAAGCAAGACCGAGGAGAATGGCGGCGGTCGCGAGAAGTTTTGAACTCAGTCTTGTCATCCTATCGCTCCTGTTGATTGGTCCAGCCCCTGCGTCAGGCTGTCGTCTGGCCGTAGCTCGCCAAAAAAATCGCGAGGGCCAAAATGCCGTCTGCATAGGCGCCCAGGCTCACACGCTCTTCCAATGTATGGCAATGGACGAAATCGCCCGGCGAGAAATAGACGACAGGCGCGCCGCGCGCGGACAGGAACGGGCCTTCCGACCAGCCGGCGCAGGGGCCGATGCGCCCAGCCGCTGGTACCACGCTGCGGATGGCATCGATCAGCATGCCAATCGCAGGCACAGCCGCGTCCGTGACAAGCGGCGTGCCGCCGATACTGCTGTCGCGTCCCGCTGGATAGCCGAAGGTGACCGTGATGAGATCGTCCGTGATCGCGTTTCGCACGACAGTTTCAAGCCGCTGCCGCTCCACCTCCGCGTCCTCGCCCGGGATCAGCTTGCGGATGAGACTGATGCGACAATCGCCGGGCACGGCAATATAGCCGCCGGCATTGACGCCGGTGACGACCAGGAAGCCGGGCCCGATCATCGGATCCGACCCTGCGGCGCGGATCTCATCCGATAGCTGCCATAGCGCCGTCAGGATGGCATTGCCGGCCTTCAGCGCGTCGACGCCTTGCTCAGGCAAGCCGAAATAGGCTGACTTGCCATTGACCGTTATGTCGCAGATGAAAAACCCCATATGGGCGGTATAGACATCGAGGCTCGACGGTTCGCCGTAGATGGCGAGGTCGGGTATCGGCCATAGGCCGGTATCATAGACCGGCATCAGCGCCTTCATGCCCGCACTGACGCCGGACCCTGGCTCCCCACTCTCCTCATCGCCGACGAAGGCCAGTTGCAGGTTGCAGCTTGGCGCGATGCCCGCGCGGTTGAGAAGGTCGATGGCCGAGAGTGCGGTCGCAATCCCGATCTTCATATCCGCCGTTCCGCGTCCCCAGATCTCCCCATCAACCTCGGTAGCCGCAAAGGCGTTCGCGCGATCGGTTCCAGCCCATCGCTCCTGCCACCCGCGGACATGCACGGTATCCGTGTGACCCACGAGGAGTACCGTGGGCCGGTCCGACGCGATCGAGCGCCTTGCGCGCACATTGAAGCGACCTGTGGCGAAGGCCCATCGCGTGACCTCATCCAGTCCCAGGGTCTGAAGGTCGACTTCCAGCAGCGCCGCGATGTCATCCTCTTGCCCGGTGACGCTCGGGCAATGCACAAGCCGCTTCAGCCGGTCGATGGCGGCATCCGGATCAAGGGCCGCCTTGAGGCGATCTCTCAACATGGTCATCGAACACTCTCCAGCGGGCGGAAGCGACGACACAGGCGCCGCTTCCTTGGTAGGCGAGGATGGGCCGAACTACTCGAAAGCGCGACCCATCCCGGTCATGACGGATTTACGGAATCGCGCCAGCCAGAGTGAATAGAGGACACCGAAGACGATCCATATGCCGACGACATAAGGTACGGCCGTCATGGGGGCGGTGCCACCACCGACCGGAAGGGTCGACATCAGCACGCCCTTCAGCGGCAATAGAAGCAGGAGGGTCGCGATCAGGGGCACAAGCGCATGCTTGATCCAGCTGAATTCCGCGCCGCGGCGGCGATAGAAGGCAAACAGGCTGGCGCAGATCACGATATAGACGAGCACGATCGCAAGCCCCAGCACGGTACCCGCCCAGCCATAGACAGTCATCGGATCCCAGGTGAAGCCGAGAATCAGGGTGAGGGCGAGGGAGAGCGCCATATAAAGAACGGCGGCTTTCGCGGGCACCTGGCGCCCTGAAACCTCCCCAAGCACCGGTGGCAGAACGCGCTCGCGGCCCATGGCGTAAAGGATGCGGATGACGGAGTTGAAACCGGCCAGAAGATTGGCGAAGATCGAGTTCAGCACCACGAGCTGGACGACAATGCCGGCGCCGTGACCCCAAAAGGCGTGAAACAACGGGTCCCAGGGATTGCCGCCTTTGTTGATGGCTCCCAGCACGTCTTTTACATGCGACGGCCCGTAGCCGGTGACGGCCGCCAAGGCGGACACAAGGTAGAAGATACCGATACCGCCCACGCACAGCATCAGCGCGCGAGGGATATTATGCTTGGGGTCGCGGGTTTCTTCACCCATGGTCGCGGCACTTTCGAAGCCGACGAACATCAGGATGAACCACAGCACTGCGGTGCCGATGCCATTCAGGCTGCCGGATGCTGGTGCGCTGGCCGGATTGAACGTCGTCAGGGCAATGCCTTGCCCGCCGCCATGAATAAGAACGGTCAGAAAAAACAGCATCATCACGACAATTTCGACGAGCAGCATGACGATCGCGACTTTGACCGAGACCCCGATACCGCGACAAGCGAGAAACAGGATGAGCGCTGCCACGATCACGGAATAGACAGCCCAGGACAAGCTGATGCCAGTTATCTGGGCCAAGAACTGCGCCAGAAAATAGCCGATTGCGGCCAGCAGCATCGGCGCCAGCATCGCATAGCCGCCGACCAGCAGCCAGCCCGTGACAAATCCGACCTTGGGACCCAGGCCGCGCACGGCAAAGGTATAGGCAAATCCGGCGGTCGGAATTTGCTTTGCGAATTGCGCGATGACGAAGGCGATAAAGAAAGTGGCAACCATGGCCAGGATCAGGGCAAAGCCGATGGCATTGCCGGCATTCTGGATGCCAAGCCCGGTATTGAAATAGACCGAGGTGGCCGGCCCCATGAAAGCGCAGGTCGCGGCAATGGCCCCGAACAGGCTGATAGCATTTTTGCGCAACTCAGCCAAGGAACACCCCCATTAAGTTCGTCACCCTGACGAATTAACAGTGATTTGAATTCCAAACGCAAGACTTAATCATCGCGCCTGCCTGGTCTCACCTGGGATGCCGCACGAAGCCAGACATCAAGGAGCGGCCCCTTTGCGCGAACCGGGGAGCCTTCCTCCAAGGCGTAAGCCTCCGCAGCTTGAAGAGCAGACCCACCGCTTGCGAGGAAACAGCAGGACGGGCAGGGAGCCTATCAAACTTGCAAGCACAGCTAGTCCTGACGGTTCGGATGAAGGACAGGACGCGCGGCATCATCGCTTCGCGAGGCGGCAGCCCGAAACTCCGTCGGGCTTGTTTCGAAGTGTTTACGAAACGCCTTGGCAAAATAATTCGGATCCGCATATCCGCAGGCTGAGGAAATATCCTTCACACTCAGACTGGCATTCGCGAGAAGGCGGCTCGCCAGGCGCATCCGCTCCCGACAGATGAATTCCGCCGGGGCCAGTCCCGTTTCCGCTGCGAACAAACGCGAGAAATGCGCGCGGCTATACCCGGCAACGGCAGCCAAGTCGCTCACATTCAAGGGCTGGTCAAGATTTGTGCGCACATGCCGACAAACACGTTCGACATCATCGCTGTTCGCTTCGGCGCGGATCGCGTGATGACGACCGAGCACGTCATCGACCAAGCACATCAGCACCGCGTAAGCGATGGCGGATAGGGAGCCGACAGCATCCCGATCAGCCGCCCGGTCGCCAAGTTCCAGACAGAAGCCTGCCAGACGATCGATGGTGGCGTGATCGAGGGTCAGCACCGGGCCGGCGGCGCTTTGAATAGCGTAGAGCAGCCGCAATGCCTCCTGGCCGGTCAGCCCGATCCAGAAGAAGGACCAGGTTTCCCCGGCCTCAAGCCAATATCTGTGCGTGTGCGGGATGGTGACCAGCATGGTCTGGCCGGGCGCGACGCGATGGAATTGGCGCCCGAAGCGCAATCGCCCGCAGCCGCTGATCGTATGTTGTAATACGGCGAAAGGGAGCGGCCCGCGTTTCCGCCCGTCGAAACTATAGCCCGGCCCCACGGCCTCTTCGAGGCCGACGGTCGTCGGCATCACATGCAGCCGGCCGCGCCGCCGTGGTGCCGAGACGGTGGTCCGGAAGGCGCCTCGCTCGATGAGTGCGTTCAGCACAATTTTACCCCTCGAAGCACAGCTTTCTTCCTGCGGAACGGGCATGATGTGTGTCAAGTTTGTCTTGCTGACAAGGCGCCCGAAGAGGCTGGCCGAACAAAGAGGGAGGGCTCATGAGCCAAGCATTCAAAATCGCCATCGTCGGCGCCGGCAGCGTGGGCTTCACGCGCACCTTGGTGCGAGACATTCTGAGCGTTCCGGAACTCCAGGAGGTGGAATTCGCGCTGACGGATCTCAACGCTCACAATCTCGATATGATCAAGCAAATCCTGGACCGTATCGTCGCGGTCAGCGGTCTTCCCGCCCGCATTACCGCGACGACCGAGCGCGCGCGGGCGCTGGAGGGAGCACGCTATGTCATCTGTTGTGTCCGCCAAGGCGGGTTGGAGGCGTTCAAAGACGATATCGGTATTCCACTGAAATACGGCGTCGACCAATGCGTGGGTGATACCATCTGCGCGGGCGGTATTATGTATGGCCAGCGTACCATTCCGGCCATTCTGGATTTCTGCAGGGACATCAAGGCCGAAGCTGAAACCGGCGCGCGCCTGCTCAATTATGCTAACCCCATGGCGATGAATACCTGGGCGGCGATCGAGCATGGCGGTGTCGATACCATCGGCCTATGCCACGGTGTCCAGCACGGTTGGCGGCAGATCGCCGAAGTATTGGGTGCGGACAAGCCCGAGGATGTCGAATACATCTGCACGGGGATCAATCATCAAACCTGGTACACGGATATCCGGTTCAAGGGCCGACCGATCGGGCGGGAGGAATTGCTGGCCGGTTTCGAAAGGCACCCTGTCTATTCGCAGCAGGAAAAGCTGCGTATCGATGTGCTGCGCCGCTTCGGCGTCTACTCCACGGAGTCGAACGGTCATCTGTCGGAATACTTGCCCTGGTATCGCAAGCGTCCCGAAGAAACCCGCAAATGGATTGACCTCTCGCAATGGATTCACGGCGAGACAGGCGGCTATCTCCGCATCTGCACGGAGGGTCGTAATTGGTTCGAGGAGGAATTTCCCCGCTATCTTCAGGAAGCCGAGATCGCGGTCGATCCGCAGCGGCGGACGGACGAGCATGCGAGCTATATTATCGAGGCGCTGGAGACCGGGCGCGTCTATCGGGGCCATTTCAACGTTCCGAACAAGGGGCTGGTCGTCAACCTGCCGGCGGATGCCATTGTCGAAACGCCCGGTTTCGTCGACCGTTTCGGGCTCAACATGGTCGCCGGGCTCAAACTGCCCGATGCCTGCGCCGTGCCCTGCATAGCGTCCATCAACGTGCAGCGCCTTGCGGTCAAGGCCGCCGTGACCGGTGATATCGAGACGCTGAAGCTCGCCATGCTGAATGACCCGCTGGTCGGTGCCGTTTGCACGCCTGAGGAGGTCTGGCAGATGACCGATGAGATGGTCGTGGCGCAGGCCCGTTGGCTGCCGCAATATGCGGCGGCAGTGCCGGACGCGAAGCGGCGCTTGTCCGGGGCGCTTATCCCGACGCGGGACTGGGACGGTGCGGCCCGATTGCCGACACGCTCCGTCGCGCAGATGCGCATCGACCGCGCTCAGAAAGCGGAAGGTATGACGCCGGACAAGCAGATCGTGGCGTAAACGGCAAGGCGCTCGGCAGGGCGCCTCCGCGCTGGCCGATGAGGAGGCGTTAGACCTCCGGGCCTCGACCATAAATGGGGAAAAGGAAACCTTCGTGAAAGCTCGCCGATATCGGTGCCATCTGGCCGCGGCTTTTCTGTTCATCGCTGGCGGTTTTGCCAGTGTGCCGGCGCATGCCGCGCCCGTGACGCTCAACTTCTGGGCGGCCTGGGACCCCACCAAAAGCGACGGTATCGACGGGATGAAGCAGATCGCTTTGTTCGAACAATCGCATCCGGACATCAAGGTTAATGTCCAGGTCATCGCTTTCGATGCGCTGCACGACAAGCTTATCACATCCGTGGTGGGCGGCGACGCGCCGGATATATCCTGGGGCCTGGTTGAATGGCTGGGTGAGCTGAACCGGATGGGCGCTCTGCCTGATCTGTCGGCGCAGATGAGCGCCGCGCCTGAGGGTAAGGCGCTCTACCCCAATGCCCTGGCGGCGCTCACGATCGACGGCAAGCTTCGCGCCGTGCCGAATTACATCGGGCTTCGCGCTCTGCTCGTCCATACCGATATGCTCAAGAAGGCGGGGATCGCGGCGCCACCCAAGACCTGGGCGGAACTGCTGGCCGATGCACCGAAAATCAAGGCCGCGACAGGCAAGCCGGCTTTTGGCATCGCGGGCACCGGCGTGCGCACGCCACAGGAACTCGTCATGTTCCTGGCGCAGAACGGCGTGAAGATCGCGGTGCCGACCAAGGACGGCAAGTTCCGCAATGACTGGGCTGACAATCCGGCGGAGATAAAGCGCGCGGCAGAGGTCTTTGCCTTCTATCAAAGCCTGGCGACGACAGGCGCCATCGACCCTGCGGCGGCGGGTTGGGGCTATGATGAGGAAGACAGCGAATTCGCCCAGGGGCGCTATGCCATGGTCGTCGACGGTTCCTGGATGTCCGAGCGGGTCGCGCAGAATCCGAAGGAAATGGCGGATTTGGACATTGTCCCGCCGCCCTACAATACGACACCCGCGACCTTCTTCGAGGTCAATCCCTTCTACATTTTCAAAGGTCCACATGAAGCGGCTGCCTGGCAGCTCGCCCAGTTCATGATCGGCCGCGAATATCAGGGCGCAGTGGACCGTGACCGCTCGCCGCGCATGGATGTCACCGGCGACGGCATCTGGGGCAAAAGCTTCACGGTGCTGACGCCGATCGGCGTCGTCTTCCCGCCGGTGCCCCTCGGCAGCATCACGCAGAGCATGGAGGATTCGGTCGGCCGTGTGTTGCTGAAACACCAGAAGCCGGATGTCGTAGCGGCCTGGCTGGGGCATGCGGTCAATAAGGCCCTGCGCCAGTCCGGCCAGCTGGGCAGCCCATAGGCGCAACATGGGAGCGGTTCAATCAATCGCCCGCGGCCAAGGCATCGCGCAGCGCGCCAAGACGGCTTTGGCGAAAACGCCAAGGCGTCGGCGGCGCCTGCCGCTGATCGCCTGGGTTTTCCTCGTCCCTGTCGCCCTGTTGCTGCTGGCGCTGGTTGCCTATCCCCTGCTGAATGTCGTTTGGGAAAGCGTTCACTACGTCAATCTCACTAACCCGACTGCGACAGGCTTCTCGGGCTTCGACAATTTCGAGACAGTCTTCGAGGATGACAATCTGCTGCCGGCGCTGTGGAATACTGTTCTCTGGACAGTATTCTCGGTGGGTGGGGAATATGTGCTGGGGCTCGCCTCCGCATTGGCCTTAGTAGGCCCCATCCGTGGCGGCGCCATATTCCGCGCCTGCATCATCATTCCCTGGCTGATCCCGATCGTGGTAGCGGGACTTGATTGGAGCTGGATACTCGCACCCGACTATGGTGTGCTCAACCTCTGGCTCGTCCATATCGGTCTGCTCGCTCATCCGGTGGATTGGCTGGGGCAGTTGAATACGGCCCTGCCGACCGTCACGCTCGCCAATGTCTGGCGCACCTTTCCCTTCTATACGATCAGCTTCCTGGCCGCTTTGCAGGCTGTGCCGCCCGAGTTGCATGAGGCGGCGGCCCTGGACGGTGCGCCGGCCTGGAAGCGCTTCTGGCACATTTCCCTGCCGCATCTTCGACCCGTCACCCTCACGCTGGTGACCCTGCATGTGATCTGGACGGCGGTGAATTTCGACTTCATCTGGGTGATGACGGAAGGCGGTCCGCTCAACGCTTCGACCACGCTGCCGATCCTCATCTACCGCTATGCCTTGCAGAATTTCGATGTCGGTGCTGCCTGCGCCCTCGCGGGTATGATGATGTCCGCCATGGCGACGATGTTCTTTCTGTATCGCTACGGGTTTATGGGCCTTGTCCGCGCGCGGGTGCGGCGCCTGAACGCAGGAGACGCATGACATGGCAATGGTCGGCGCACAGGACCGGTTCACGCTGACGGCACGCTACGGCGTCCTCATCGCCTTTTCGGCTTTTTGCCTCTTTCCCTTTCTGTGGATGCTGGACACGGCTTTCAAGCCGATAGACGAGGTGCTGAGCACGACACCGTCCTTCCTGATCCGGCATCCGACCCTCGTCAATTTCGCAACCGTGCTGTTGCACAGTCCTTTCCTGATCTATCTACGCAACAGCATCATCGTCTCGGGTTTCTCGACCCTCGTCACCATGGTGAGTTCGACCTTCTGCGCCTATGTGCTCAGCCGTTGGCCGCGGCAGAGCCCGGTGCGGGTGGTGGCGGGTGCCCTGCTGGCCTCGCAGATGATTCCGGGCGTTCTGCTTCTGGTGCCGCTTTACATGACGATGCGGGATTTGGGTCTGCTCAGCACCTATCTCTCGCTCATTATCGTCTATTGCACCTTCATGGTGCCGCTGGCGGTCTTCATGCTGCGCAGCTTCTTCGACGCCTTGCCGGTGGAGTTGGAGGAGGCGGCCGAACTTGACGGTTGTTCCCGCCCGGCCTTTCTGATCCGCATTTTGCTGCCACTTTCGGTGCCGGGGCTGCTGGCGACAGGTTTGTTCGGTTTCGTCACCGCCTGGAATGAGTTCATGTTCGGATATGTCCTCATCAACGATGACGCCCATCGCACGTTGACTCCTGGCATCATGCTGTTTCGGGGGGCGCATTCGACGGATTGGGGATCTTTGATGGCGGCCTCGGTCCTTACCATACTGCCCGTCGCGGTGAGCTTTCTGTATCTGCAGCGCTTTCTGTCGGGCGGGCTTTCGGTCGGTGCCGTGAAGGGGTGATTCCCGATCATCGTGGGACGCCCATCCGGAGAGCGGCGTGGTCGTTTAGTCAATCCGGTCGCTTTGCCGCTCGACCAGGACAATTGGCCAGAGTTCACCGGCGGGATTTGCCTTGCTGTCCAGGCGAGCGAGAAGAATTTCCGCCAGGCGCCGGCCGAGGGCCACGGTATCCAGGCTGAAACAGGTCAAGGCCGGAACCAGGAATTCCGTCATGGGCGTGTCATGCACCCCGCCGATGACGGCGACATCCTGGCCGCAGCTTAGGCCAAGCTCAGCCAGGCGCCGGTAAATCCCGACCGCCATGCTGCTGTCGATGGCAAGCATCGCGGTCGGGCGAGGAATGACATCCAGTAGCCGGGTGGCGGCAGCATAGCCGCCGGCGGGCGTGACATGGCCTTCTGCCACCAGGGCGCGCTCGAAAGGCAGGCCGGCGGCTTTCAGCGCACGGCGATAGCCCGCAAGGAAGAAGCGCTTCTGCATAAGGCTGTCGGCCGGTATGGCGATGGCAATCCGGCGATGCCCGGCAGCGATGAAGCGCGCGGTGGCAAACTCTCCCGCTTGTTCGAAATCAAGATCGATCCAGGGATGCGGGCCGCCCGAGCGGCTGCGGCCGAGGGCCACGAAGGGGATGCCGACCTCCGCCAGATAGTCCAGTCGCGGGTCCATCGTCCGCGTCCAGGGCAGGATCAGCGCATCGACCTGGCGCTGCTGGATGATGCGGCGCAACCGCGCGAGCGGGTCCGCCGTCGCGCCCGGCTGATCGGGCATGATGACCAGATCATAGCCTCGCGCGCTCAATACCTGCTGGGTGCCGCCGAACAGCGACAGGAAGAAGGGTTCGCCGTACGCCGCACGCCCTTCCGGGATTTCCCAAAGTAGGCCGATATTATGCGTGGCCCCTTTGCGCAGGCTACGGCCGGATTGCTGGGGCACATAGCCGAGTTCGCTGGCCGCGGCGATGACGCGCTTGCGCGTCTCGGGATTGACGTCCGGCTTGTCGTTCAGCGCGCGGGAGACAGTGCCGATAGAAATGCCGAGCCTCGCCGCGAGATCACGAATCCCTGAGGCTCCGGCCTGGGCGTGAGGGATGAGGCTTGGCTTCTTCATGCTGGACACCGCGCAACCTTAGCTTTGTCTTGACTTGCTCACCACTCCGATCATAACGTCGTAAACGTTTACGGACTAGTCTCCGCCCAAGGGCAGAAGAGACGGACGCAAAGGCGAGGGGACGATAGGATGAGTCTGCGTGCGGTTTTGACCGGATGCGGCGCCATGAGCGCGGGATGGATTGACGCTGCCAAACAGATACCTGGCCTGTCGATCGCAGGCTTCGTTGATCTTGATCCGCGGCGTGCGCAGGCTGCGGCGGCCAGTTGGGGCGGCAATGCGCAGACCGGCGCGGATGCGGTCGCGATGATCGACGCGCTGCGCCCGGATATCCTGTTCGACGTAGCGGTGCCGATGGCGCGCCATACGCTCGTCGCGCAGGCGCTAAGCCGCGGTTGCCATGTTTTGACCGAGAAACCGATGGCGGAGACCATGGCGCAGGCGGCCGATCTGCTGGCCAGGGCCAAGGCAGCGGGCCGCATTCATGCCGTGATCCAGAACCGCCGCTATATCGCGCCGATCCGGCGCATTCGGCGGCTTCTCGCGTCCGGCGTGCTGGGCCGTGTCACCAGCCTGCATTGCGACTTTTTTCTCGGGCCGCATTTCGGCGGCTTTCGGGAGGACATGCGTCATGTCCTTCTGCTTGATATGGCAATTCACACTTTCGACGCCGCGCGCTGCCTCTCTGGTCAGGATGCGGAAGCGGTCTATTGCCGCGAATGGAATCCCCCCGGCTCCTGGTTTGCGCACGAGTCTTCGGCAGCCGCTATCTTCGAACTCACCGATGGTGCCGTCTTCACCTATCGCGGCTCCTGGGTCGCGCAGGGTCTCGGCACGAGTTGGGAAAGCGCCTGGCGCATTGTGGGTGAGCGCGGCAGTCTGGTCTGGGATGGGCATGACGATATTCGGGCCGAGATCGTGGGGCCGCCACGCAGCCATCTGTTCGACACCGCGCAATCGGTTGAAATTCCACCACGGGATGCCGAAGACCGTATCGACGGCCATCTCGGCGTGATGCGCGATTTCGTTGCTGCGATTGAGGGCGGCTTACAGCCTGAAACGCGGGGCGAGGACAATATCAAAAGTTTCGCCATGGTCATGGCCGCGATCCGCAGTGCGGAAAGCGGCATGCGCGTGGCGGTTGACGTCTGACGGAAAGGGACCGGGCAATGGACCTGCGCATCGGCACGATGGTGAAGTGCAATCAGGGGGATGTCGGCGCTTATCTGCGTCAGATCCTGCCACATGGTTTTGAGAGCATCGAGCCTTTCTTCTGGCAGAGCCTGGGCGGCGCCGATTTGCCGCGTCTGGCCGGCGAAATCCAGGAGGCGATCGGCGATCGCGATGTCACTATCTCGACCCTCGGCATGTTCGGCAATCCGCTGGAAGACGGGGCACTTGACCGTGCGACGCTGGACGGGTGGAAAGCGCTCATCGACAATGCTCATCTTTTCGGTGCCAAGACGATAGCGGGCTTTACCGGTCGCGTGCGCGGCCGCCCGATCGAGGAGAGCCTGCCGCGGTACAAGGAGGTGTGGGGAGGGCTTGCGCGC
The DNA here is from genome assembly GCF_020621385.1 of Acidisoma cellulosilyticum. Classification (GTDB taxonomy): domain Bacteria; phylum Pseudomonadota; class Alphaproteobacteria; order Acetobacterales; family Acetobacteraceae; genus Acidisoma; species Acidisoma cellulosilyticum. The sequence goes on from NZ_JAESVA010000004.1 coordinate 482,227, forward strand.
CGCGCGGCGGATCGCGGGCTGCGCATCGCTTTCGAGAATTGCGCCATGGACGGCAATTGGGCCTCCGGCGACTGGAATATTGCGCATAATCCGGATGCCTGGGAGTTGATGTTCAATACCTTGCCGGATGAGAATATCGGCCTGGAATGGGAACCCTGCCATCAGATGGTCTATCTCATCGACCCGCTGCCGCAGATTCGCAAATGGGCGCCGCGTATCTTCCATGTCCATGGCAAGGACGCCACCATTCGTTGGCAGGTCATCCGAGAACATGGAATATTTGGAAAACATCCCTTCGTCTTCATGCGCACGCCGGGCTTTGGCGATTCCAACTGGACGGATGTGATTTCGGAACTTCGGCTTGCGGGCTATCGTGGATCGATCGATATCGAGGGCTGGCACGACCCGGTCTATCGCGATGCGCTGGAGATGACAGGGCAGGTGGCAGCCCTTCACCATTTGCAGCTATGCCGTGGCGGCACCATCATTCCCAACCCCGCCTGACGTCAAGCGCCCGCAAAGAGGCGCCCGAACGCAATAACAATTGAGAGGAGGAAGCCCATGTCTCGCCTGAAATGCCTCAGCGCTGGTCTTGTCTGCGCGGTCGCCTTGGGTCTCACTGGTGCCCCCCGCGCGGACGCCGCGCATATCACGCTCAATGTCTGGACCATCGATCTGGAGAGCCAGTATATGTTCCCGCTGGCAAAGCAATTCGAGGCGCTGCATCCGGATATCACCGTGCATGTCAAGCATGTGCAGTTTCAGGACATCAATAACGATCTCGCTCGCGCCTCGATTACCGGTGACGTTCCCGATATCAGCTATATCGACAATCCCTATATCGATCTGTTCGGCTCACGGGGATTGCTGCTCGATCTGGCACCGATGATCGCGCAGTCGAAGATGATCGATCTTTCGAAATTCTACCCCGGACCGCTCGCTGCCGTGAAATATGGCGACAAGATCTACGGCATTCCGCGCGGCGCCAATACTTTGGCACTCTACTACAATGCCGACAAGTTCAAGGCGGCGGGGCTGGATCCCAACAAGCCGCCGCGGACCTGGGCCGAGCTTTACGCCGATGCCAAGACGCTGACCGATCCTGCCAAGCATGTCTATGGTCTCGCTTTCTCGGCAGTCGCGTCGGAGGAAGGGACCTTCCAATTCCTGCCTTGGATTCAAATGGCAGGCGGCGACTATAACCGATTGAATACGCCGAATGACGTGGAAGCGCTGCAATTCTGGCAGAAGCTGATCGACGAGAAGCTTGCTTCCCCGGATACGCTGGTGCGCAGTCAATATGATTCGACCGCCACCTTCAATGCCGGCGACGCCGCCATGGCGATTTCCGGACCCTGGGAATTGCCGCGCATGGCAAAGGACGCGAAGTTTGACTACCGCGTGGCGCTGCTGCCCACCATGACGGCCGGCAGTGCGCATGTCTCGGCCCTCGGCGAAGGGGATAACGTCATCCTTGCGAAATCGCAGCACCCGAAAGAGGCGTTCGAGCTGCTGGAATTCCTCAATAGCAAGATGCCGAGCGTCTGGAACGATTGGGGCTTTCTGCCGGTGGAGCAGGTGACGGTCGATCATCCGAACTGGCCGGCGGATTATGCGCTGTTCCTGCAGGCCTTGCAGACGGCGCGCGTGCGTGGGCCAAGCCCGCATTGGGCCGACATCTCGCAGGCGATCCAGACGGCGGTCCAGGCCGCGCTCACCCATCAGGCGACGGCGGCCCAGGCATTGGCGACCGCGCAGCAATCGGTCGATGCGACGGTCAACCAATAGGCGGGCTGTCATGACCCGGATGATCGCACGCTTCAGGGATGGTTCGAGTTTTGACCTGACGCTGGTCGCGCTGGCACTCGCCTATCTCTTCGTCTTCGCGGCGCTGCCGATGCTCTATACCGTCGTCATGTCGGTGCAGAAGATCGATATGTTCACGTTGGGCACGCTGGCGCGGCCCTTCGTTGGACTGCGCAATTATGCCCATGTGCTCGCCATGCCGGTGGCCTGGCGCGTGGCCACGAATACGGCGATCTTCGTCGTCCTCTCGGTTGTCCTTCAGCTCGTCATTGGCCTCGTGCTTGCCATCTATTTCCGTCAGGATTTCCCTGGGGCTTCGACGCTGCGCGGCCTTTTTCTCGCGGGATGGGTGATGCCGGCGCTGGTCGTCGGCGCCATCTGGCGCTGGCTGCTGGCGGGGGATTTTGGTGTCGTCAATTTCCTGCTGGGCTCACTCGGCCTCATCAAAGGGCATATCTTCTGGATCTCCGATCCGCATGTCGCGCTCTATTCGCTCATCATCGCCAATGTCTGGCTGGGCATTCCGTTCAACATGCTGCTGCTGTCCGTCGGGCTCGCGGCCATTCCGGCGGATGTCTATGAGGCGGCGTCCTTGGACGGCGCCAGTGCGATCCAGCGCTTCCTGTTTGTGACCCTGCCGATGATGCGGGCAACGCTCGGCGCCGTCCTCTCGCTCAGCATTATCTTCACCATGCAGCAATACGATCTCGTCGCGGCACTGACCCAGGGGGGACCGTCCAATGCCTCGAATGTCGCGCAATACTGGTCCTGGCAGCTGTCTTTCGAGACCTATGACATCGCGGGCGGCAGCGTCGTCGCCGTCGTCATGATCCTGGTCGTGATCCTGGTCGCCATCCTTTATGTCCGTTCGACAAGGCTGGAGCAGCAGGCGTGAGCAGGATGAAACGGTCGCTTCTGCTTGGCATCGGTCTGGTGATCACCGGACTCTATCTGTTTCCGCTCTATTGGATGTATGTGAGCGCCCTGAAATCGAGCCAGGATCTGTTTGCCTATCCGCCGCACTTCCTGCCGCATCATATCGTGTGGACTGTCGGTCAGGTTTTCGTCCAGCACGAAATGGCGACCTATCTCACCAATTCCTTCCTCATCGCCGGCGGTGTCACCGTCATCTGCGTCGTGCTGGGCACCGGCTGCGCGCGGGTCTTGGCGCGATACCGCAACCGCTGGGTGGATGTCGCACTCTTTGCCGTCCTGATGACGCAGGTGCTGCCGTCCTCCCTGATGGTGATGCCGCTTTTCGTGGGTTTCAGCGAGGCCGGGCTTCTGCGGACGCCGCGGCTGGCCGTTATTCTGGCGCAAGTCGCCAAGGTGCTGCCCTTCTATATCGTGCTGACACGCGCGAGCCTCAGCCAGATTCCGGCGGAGCTGGAGCTAGCCGCCATGGTGGACGGTGCGTCCCGCATCGGTGCTTTCTTTCGTATCATCCTGCCGCTTGCCCGCAACGGCATTCTGGTGACGGGAATACTCGTGTTCCTGCAAAGCTTCGGCGAATATGTCTATGCGCGCTCGATGATTTCGCAGGATGACTTGCAGACGGCGACCGTGGGCCTATCAGCCTTCCTTGGCCCGAATACCAGCGATTGGAACGGCATGATGACCTATTCGGCGATCTACGTCACACCGATCCTCATCGTCTTTGTGCTGTTGCAGCGCAGAATCGTCAGCGGGCTGACGGCCGGTGCGCTGAAATGATCTCGCATATCAGGATGACGGTGCTAGTCTGGAATGGGTTCAAAAATTGACCGGCAGCCAGCTGGCGGAATGAGGAGCAAACGTATGACGCTGCGCACGATCAAGGGACCGGCGATTTTCCTTGCCCAATTCGCGAGTGATACAGCCCCCTATCATTCTCTGAAGGACATCGCGCATTGGGCTGCGGATCTCGGCTATAAGGGCGTGCAGATCCCGTCCTGGGACGCGAGGCTGTTTGATCTTGCGCGCGCCGCCGACAGCAAGACCTATTGTGATGAGGTGAAGGGCATTCTGGCGCAATCCGGCGTCGAACTTACGGAACTGTCGACACATCTGCAGGGCCAGCTGGTTGCGGTTCACCCTGCCTATGATCATGCTTTTGACGGTTTCGCGCCGGTGGCGCTGCACGGCAATCCGACAGCACGGCAGGCCTGGGCCGTGGATCAGCTGAAGCTCGCCGCCCGCGCGTCTCGCAATCTTGGTCTCACCGCCCATGCCACCTTTTCAGGCGGGTTGGCCTGGCCCTTTCTCTATCCCTGGCCGCAGCGTCCAGCCGGCCTAATCGAGACCGCCTTCGATGAACTCGCCCGCCGTTGGCATCCGATTCTCGATGCCTTCGACGAGGCCGGGGTCGATCTTTGCTACGAAATCCATCCCGGCGAGGATCTGCATGACGGCGTGACCTATGAGATGTTTCTGGAACGCGTCGGCAATCATCCGCGTGCCAATCTGCTGTATGATCCCAGCCATTTCGTGCTGCAGCAGCTCGATTATCTCGATTACATCGATATCTATCACGAGCGTATCCGCATGTTTCACGTCAAGGATGCGGAGTTCAACCCGACCGGTCGCCAGGGCGTTTATTCCGGTTTCCAGCCCTGGGTGCAGCGGGCCGGGCGATTCCGTTCGCTCGGCGACGGGCAGGTCGATTTCGGGGGAATCTTCTCCAAACTCTCGCAATACGGGTTCGATGGCTGGGCCGTGCTGGAATGGGAATGCTGCATCAAGGACAGCGAACAAGGGGCGGCGGAAGGCGCACCTTTCATCGCGAACCATATCATCCAAGTGGCTTCGCGCGCCTTCGATGATTTCGCGGCGAGCGGTGTGGATCAAGCGATGAATTATCGCATCCTCGGCCTCTGACCATCCCGCCCCATTCAAGGAAACAGATCATGCCGGATTCCAATCCCGCATCGCATAAGCGCATTCGCCTTGGTATGGTGGGCGGCGGCCAGGGCGCCTTTATCGGCGCCGTTCACCGCATGGCGGCGCGTCTCGACGACCAGTTCACCCTGGTCGCCGGCGCCTTGTCCTCCGACCCTGCGCGCACCGCGCTCTCCGCCGCCGAACTCGGCATCGCCCCCGATCGCGCTTATGCTAATTTCGAGGCCATGGCGGCAGCGGAGGCAGCCCGGCCGGACGGGATCGAAGCGGTTGCGATCGTCACCCCGAACCATCTTCACGTGGCGCCGGCCATGGCCTTCCTGAAGGCGGGCATCCATGTCATCTGCGACAAGCCGCTGGCTTTGAACCTGGAGGAAGCGCAGTCGCTCGCCGCGGTTGCACGCACCAGCAAGAAGCTTTTCATCCTCACGCATAATTATACCGGCCATCCCATGGTGCGGCAGGCGCGGTCCATGGTCGCGCAGGGCCTGTTGGGCGATATCCGTGTCGTCAATGCGGAATATGTGCAGGACTGGCTGACCCAGAATATCGAAGCCTCGGGCCAGAAGCAGGCGGATTGGCGGACCGATCCGGCGCGGTCCGGCGCCGGCGGCGCGGTGGGCGATATCGGCACCCATGCCTTCAACCTGCTGTGCTTTGTCACTGGTTTGCAGCCGCAATCGCTCTGCGCGGAACTCAGCCGTTTCGTCCCCGGGCGTCGGCTGGATGACGATGTGCAGATCCTGCTGCGGTTCGAGGGCGGCGCGCGGGGCATGCTATGGGCGAGCCAGGTCGCCCCCGGCAATGAGAATGCGCTGCGTCTGCGGGTCTATGGCAGCAAGGGCGGGCTGGAATGGTCGCAGGAGGAGCCGAACCATCTGTGGTTCACGCCCTTTGGGGAGCCCAAGCGTCTGCTGACCCGTGCCGGCGCCGGGGCTGGGCCAGACGCCGCGCGGGTCTCTCGCATCCCTGCCGGCCACCCGGAAGGCTATCTTGAGGCTTTCGCGACGATCTATGCGGAAGCGGCAAAGGCTATCCGCGCGGCGGAGCGTGGAGAAGCCAAGCCCGACGACGTTCTGTATCCGACCATCGAGGACGGGCTTGCGGGCATGCGGTTCATCACGGCTGCGGTTGCGTCATCCGCAGCCGGCGGCGTCTGGCAGCCTTTCCCCGAGGTTTGACCTCTCCTTAGAGCAGATCACAGTCAGATGGAATCATCTGCCTGTGTGAAGATGCTCGCAAAAACAATAATCTACAGCGGTATCTGCGAGCGCAAGCGAGCAGGAAACGCTCTAGTCGCGCGCGGCCCATAGCATGCCGCGCCGCAGGATTTCGCGCATCTCCGGATGCGTGAATTCTGCTGCCACATGGCCGAGCGCGGAATAGAACACACGCCCCGCGCCGTGCCGGCGCTTCCAAACGACCGGCATGACCGTGCCATCGATCCAGGATGCGTGATCACCGGTGAAGCGGGTGGTGGCAAGCACTTCGTTCGATGGATCGACATGCATGTAATACTGCTCCGAGCGATAGGCGAAGCTTGATGGCAGGCCTTGCATGATCGGGTCCTCGGGCTTCGTGATCTCGACCGTATAATCGATGATATTGCCGGGATGGGCGACCCATTGGCCACCGACCATGAACTGGTATTCGACCGCCTCACGGAAGGCATCGGCCATGCCGCCATGAAAACCGGCGAGGCCGGCGCCGCCCTGTACGGCGCGCGTCAGATTGTCCAATTCCTCCTTCTCGATTTTCGACATGGTGAAGATCGGCACGATGAGGGAGAGTTCCGCGATGGACGGGTCGGCGAAAGCCTCCGTCGTATTCTCAAGATAGGTCTTGAAGCCGGCCTCCTGCAGCAGATCCGCGACAACGGCAGCGCATTGCTCGGGCTCGTGCCCGGCCCAGCCGCCCCAGACGATCAAGGCTTCCCGCATTGTCTTTTTCCTTGTCAAATACCGTGGGTCGGCATGGGCGCCGGCCGTTCGACCGTGCTGGCGATGGTGACGAATTGCCCGCTGGCGGAGGAGCGCTCGAACGCTTCCATCACCTCCAGCACGTGATAGGCCATGGCACCGCTGGCGCGGTGCGGCCGGTCTTCCAGAATGGCTTGGGCCATGTCGGCGACGCCGAGGATGCGGTAATTGCCATCGCCATAGGCGTGACGGGTCTCGACCGCCGTCCAATCGCCGCCGGTACTGGCCAGTTCGATCTCACCGCCGAAATGGTTCGGATCAGGGATGATCATGCTCCCCTCGGTGCCGTAAAGTTCCAGCGGCAGATGCTTATGCTTCGGCACGTCGAAGCTCATGGCGATGGAGATGACGGCGCCCGAGACGAAATGCAGCGTGCCGGCGACATGGGTTGGGACTTCAACCGCAATAGACTGTCCGGCCAGCGGTTCGCTGGTAATTACGCGGCTGTCGCGCATCATGGTGGTAACGCCTGCGACACGGGCGACCGGGCCCAAAAGATTGACCAGGCTTGTGATGTAATAGGGGCCCATGTCGAGCATCGGGCCGCCGCCGGACTGGTAATAGAAGGCCGGCGCCGGGTGCCAGCGCTCGTGCCCTGGGCATAGGAAGAAGGCCGTGCCGCCCACCGGCCGGCCGATCGCACCTTCATCCAGCAGGGCGCGGCAGGTTTGCTGGCCGCCGCCCAGAAAGGTATCCGGCGCACAGCCCAGCCGCCGACCTGCGTTTTCTGCCGCGTCAAGCAGGCGCTTCGCTTCTTCAGTTGTCACACCGAGCGGTTTCTCCGAATAGACATGCTTGCCCGCGGCCAGCACGCGCAGTCCGACGTCGACATGCACAAGGGGAATGGTGAGATTGATGACGATGTCGATGCTAGGATCAGCCAGCATCGCCTCGACCGTCATTGCGGGGACATCGAATTCCGCGCTGCGCGCTTCTGCCGCCGCGCTATTCACATCGGCGAGGCCGCGTAAGGCCAGCACCGGAAAATTGCCGGCGGCCTTGAGATAGGCTGCGCTGATCGTGCCGCAGCCTATAATTCCGATACCGAGTTGCTTCGTCATTTTTTTCTTTTGTCCTCCCTTAAGCGCCGCTGTCAGCCTGTGCGCGCGGGTCCCGTCGTGTTCCAAGGTGCGCCGTAGAGCTCACGCAAGGTGAGCGCCGCCGCGCCGCGTGCCCAGGAATCCTCGCTCCAACGATGGACGACGAGGTCCGGAACCGGCGCGTAGCTGACCGGCAGATGGGCGCGGAAGCGTTCGCTCAGGCTTTCCAGCAGAACGTCGCCGCTGCTGACGGCTTCTCCCGCCAGCACCACCATGCGTGGCGCGAACAGCAGCACGAGATTGGCGATGGCGAAGCCGAGTGCGGCACCGGCTTCCCGCAAAATTCCGATGATCTTCGGGTCCCCGGCATCCGCCGCAGCGCGCAAGGTCGCGATGCCGCGCCCCGCGCGAAAGGCCGCGCGCTGCTGCGGCCCGTCCAGAATCGCTTCCGCGCGGCGCAGAATGGCGGCGGCGGAGGCGATATCCCGCAGGCAGGCCGGCGTTTCGGAATTCAGTTGCAGGCTATCCAGATCCGGCCCCAGGCCATTGGCGCCGCGATACAGCTCCCCGCGCACCATGACACCAAGGCCGAGCGTATGTTCAATGCTGACGACCAGGAAATCCTCCAGCCCGCGCGCTTCCCCGAACCAGCTTTCGGCCATGGTGATGAGGTTGATGTCGCTTTCGATGACGGTCGCGATGCCGAGGCGTTCTTGAAGATGACCGGCCAGCGGAAGGTTGGATTCCGAAAAAATCGGGCTGGACTGGCAGATGCCGGTTGCGCGGTCCACCCGGCCGGGCAGGCCGACGCAGAGGCCAGCGATTTTCTCGATCGGCAGGCCGGCATCAGCGATGCAGCGCTGCACGCCGTCTTCGATAAGATCTGCAATGACCGAGACCGGCTGGCGGCTGATGCGGATGGGCAAGGTCAGGCTCGCCAAGGTCTCAGCGCAGAAATCGGTGGTCGCGACCGTGATATGGTCGGGGGTGAGCTTGGCGCCGACGACATAAGCGGCATGGGGGTTCAGCTCCAGCAGCACCCGCGGGCGGCCACGGGCCATATCGGTCATTGGCTCGCGCAGGGTGCCGAGCGCGCGGGGGACTACCAGCCCGTCGTCGAGCAATGCGGCGGTAATGGCGGAAACGGTGGTCGGACTAAGCTGGGTGAGGTCTGAAATCTCGACCCGCGCGATAGGGCCCGCGCGGCGGATGGCATCCATCACATGGAAGCGGTTGATGGCCCGCATCAGTTCGGGATCGGCGGTTTTCATCGTGGTCCGGATTAAGTCCCGCGAATGGCTTAGCTGTCAACGTGCCATTTCGTGATTTGATCGAGGCGTTTACGCATTGCACTTGACAGTTTTGCGGAAGGCGGGTCAGAATTAATACGCGTCACAAAAAAATAGCGCGATCATCGCGCAGATTGCCGGGGAAATGTCATGCTCAAGGCTATGATCGGCGTAGTTTCGCTTGGTGTAAGCTTGCTCGCGTCCACGGCCATCGTGCAGGCCAAGACCGTCATCACCGTTCTGCATGAGGAGACCAATCCGGCGACGGTCGGCCTTTGGACGCATATCGCTGCCAACTATGAAAAAGCCCATCCCGATGTCGTCGTGCAATTCCAGTATCTGGAAAACGAGGCCTATAAGGCCAAGCTGCCGACCATGCTGCAAAGCAGCGACCGGCCGGATATCATCTGGAGCTGGGCGGGCGGCGTGATGCACGCCCAGATCGATGCCGGCTATCTGCGCCCGCTCGGTGCGGCCGCACTGGCCGTTCTGCCGAAGATGGTGCCGGCGGATGCCGCGGCCTATGACGTCGACGGCAAATATTACGGCCTGCCGATTCTGACCGATGACGTCTGCTTTTTCTATAACAAGCAGCTCTTTGCCAAGGCCGGGGTCGATGCCAGCCAGATCAAGACCTGGGACGATCTTCTGGCGGCCGTCAAAAAAATAAAGGCGGCCGGGATCACCCCGATTGCGGTCGGTGCGGGCGAGAAATGGCCGATGCATTTCTATTGGGCCTATCTCGCCATGCGTGAAGGCGGCGGCGATATCATCGCGCAGGCGCAGGCCGGCAAGAACGGTGCATTCGCAGGTCCCGCTTTTGTCGCGGCCGGGGAGCGCCTGCAGGAATTGGCCAAGCTGCAGCCCTTCCAGGCCGGCTATGTCGGCACGCTTGCACTGCAGGCGGACGGTATGTTCGGTGACGGCAAGGCGGCCATGGAGCTCATGGGCAATTGGCTGCTGGGAACCCAGGCCGGCAACGCGGCAGACGGAAAAGGCTTGGCGCTGTCCGATATCGGCGTTTTCGGCTTCCCGACGATCCCGAATACGCCCGGCCGAGCGAGTGACGAACTCGGCGGCGTCAACGGCTGGCTGGTGACGAAAAGCGCGCCACCCGCGGCTGACGATTTTCTGGCCTTCTTCTATCAGCCGAAATACCAGCAGGAGGCGGCGGCTTCCGGTATCTATATCCCGGCGCTGGCCGGCACCAGTTCCGCCATTTCCAACCCCCTGGTGCAGCAGATCGCCGGTTGGCTGGACAAAGCCAGCACCCTGCAGATTTTCTTTGATCAGGCGCTTGGGCCATCGGTCGGTCGTGTCGTCAACGACGCTTCGGTCGCGGTCGCGGCAGGGCAGATGACGCCCAAGGCGGCAGCGCAGTCCGTGCAGCAGGCATGGGACGACGAACAGCAATAGGGCAGAACGGCGAGGGGAGGCAGCGATGGCGAGCATAGTACAAGGCATGCGCCGGGATAATGGCGCGCTCCTCACGGTTCTGCTGTTTGTGCCGCCGGCTGTGCTGCTGTTCACGATCTTCGTTATCCTGCCATTGGGACAGGCAGCCTGGTTCAGCCTCTTCAAATGGAACGGCCTCGGCTGGCCGCATGATTTCATCGGCCTGCAGAATTACGGACGACTTCTGCAGTCATCGAACTTCCGCACCGCCTTTTGCAACAATCTGCTGATCATCGTCTTTTCCATCGCCATCCAACTGCCGCTCGGCCTCGGCATGGCCTTGCTGCTGGCCCGTCGCGCCTGGGGTTCGGTCGCCTTCCGACTGATCTTTTTCCTGCCCTATGTCCTGGCCGATGTCGCGGCCGGCCTTATCTTTCGCTTCATTTTCGATGGCAATTATGGGCCGATTTCATCGCTCATCCAAGCCATGGGCGGGCAGCCGCTATTCATGCTGGCAGACCCGAATCTTGCCTTCACGGCCATCATCATCGTCGTCGTGTGGAAATATTTCGGCTTTCACATGATGCTTTATATCGCGGGCCTCCAGGGGATCGATCGTCAGCTATACGAAGCGGCCGAGATTGACGGCGCCAATGCCCGCCAGCGCTTCGTCTCCATTACCCTGCCGCAGCTGGCACCGATGCTGAAACTCTCGGTCTTCTTCTCCGTCATCGGTGCGTTGCAGCTATTCGACATGATCATCCCGCTGACGGGCGGTGGGCCTTTCGAAAAGACCAATACCATGGTCACGTTCATGTACAGCTTCGGCATCACGCGCATGCGGGTAGGCTATGGCTCGGCCGTCGGCGTTATTCTGTTTCTTGTCTGCGTGATTTTTGCCTTGTTCTATCAGCGGATTTTGATGCGAGATGAGTGATTTGTCTCTCAGCCGGACGCGTGCAAACCGGATGGCGGATCGTGACGCCGATCGCGCAGGGGCGCAAACCTCCCGCCGCGCGGGACAACGCCGATTTGCCATCTGGCGCGCGGCGATCCTGATCATTATGGCCGGCATCGTGTTGATGCCGCTTGGCGCCACGCTGCTCGGTGGTTTCAAGACCGTCGGGGAATTGCGTACCAATCCGCTCGGCCTGCCGCGAGTCTGGCTCTGGCATAATTATTGGGACATTCTGGCGAGCCTGCGTTACTGGCGCGTGCTGGGCAATTCGCTGCTCATTGCGAGCCTGACGGTGGTGCTTACCCTGGCACTTGCCGCGACGGCCGCTTTCGCCTTCGCCCATCTGCGTTTCTTCGGGCGCAAATTCCTCTTCAACTATCTGGTGCTGGGGCTGATGTTCCCGGCCGCTGCCGCCATTCTGCCCTTGTTCATCCGGGTGCGGCAGCTGGGGCTGGTGGACACGCCCTGGGGCGTCATTCTGCCGCAGGTCGCCTTCGGCCTCGCCATGGCCGTGCTGCTGCTGCGCAACGCCTTCCGCCAATTGCCGACGGAGCTGCTGGACGCAGCGCTGGTCGACGGTTGCAGCTATATCCGCTACTTCACGCATATCACGCTGCCGCTGTCCCGGCCGATCCTGTCGACCGTCGGCGTCATCGCCTTCGTCGGCAGCTGGAACAATTACCTCGTCCCGCTCATCATGCTCGACAGTAATTCTCTCTTCCCTTGGCCGCTTGGGCTGATGGATTACCAGGGTGAGTATTCGACCGCCTGGCAACTGGTGCTGGCCTTCATCACCCTGACCATCCTGCCCGCGATCCTCATGTTCCTGCTGGCGCAGCGATATATCGTGGAGGGGCTGACGGCCGGCGCGGTGAAGGGCTAGGTTGAACACCTCATCATATCATTGATTTTGCTGTTCTGTTTTGATTGTCTGTGCGTGTCGGTGGAGGCGCGCATGAGTGGCGGTGATCGATGAGGCCTCACTCTGCTTTCGGTTTGCCTTGGATTGTCTGTATGACGGCGTGCATAAGGACCGAAATCAGCATACCCAGAAGGCCGCCCAGAACGACATTGAACGCCCGGCTGGCCGCCAAGACATCCCCCTGGCCCAGCACCATCAGTGCCAGGGCAACGCAGGCACAACGCAGCCCGAAGGCGAGGACATAGCGGCGAATTGCTACCAGCGTCAGCAATGCCGCCAGTGCGGCCAGCCCATAGGTCAGGCCGTCATGCGGGAGGATGAAGCTGGCGCCGATACCGAGCGGTACCCCCACCAAAGCTCCTGTCAGTCGCTCCCGCAACTTGCGCCGATCACTGGCCGTTGTCCCGGTGATGACGCTGGCTGCCGACCAGATCACCCATTCTCCATATTGCAGATGCTGCCATTCCACGACGCCGGCCGTCACGGCAACGGCCACAAATGTAGCGGCCATGGGTTCAAGGACGCGCTGACGTTCGCCGTGATCGCTCCGACGAAACAGGCGCCAGAACCCATGGCTATGGCCGGTGAGCGCGCCGGTGCTTTGCCGATAGCGGATGATCGATAGAATCAGCCCAGGGACAACGGCGGCCGCCAGATAGGGCAGAAAGTGAAGACCGCGCAATGCCAGAACGCCGGGTGCCGAACCGTCTCTGAGATCCGAAGCGAGATAAAGGATGGGAATGAAGGTCCAGCTTCCGAGAGACCGAAACGTCGCTCCGTAGGAGCGTAACATGACGCTGGCCCCGCCCAGGCTCGCCGCACCGAGGACAAATAATGGTGGAACGGCGAAAGAGATGAGCAAAAGGATAATGCCCGCCGCCACGACAGCAGCGTGCAAAATGACCCCGAGCGGAGCAAGACCGACTTTTTCAACAACTATATAGATCGCCATACCGACGATCATCGCCCGCCACCATTGAAGATTACCCGAGAGGCCGGCGGCGAGCATGAGCGGCGACAAAACGATGAGCGTTATGACCAGCGTTTGCCAGTCAATCTCCCGCTGCAGGCGCCAAAACAGCATTCTTGCCTTGATAACCCAAACACCTGATCCCATCGCCATTCCCAGTAGGGGCTCTGCTTCTTAGTCCGCGCGGCCGCCTTCGACGCAGAAACGCGCGTGCATTATCACGTTAACGCGCGGTATGCCTCTCTCACGTGTCCGGCCTGCGCCTCCGGGACATTCTGGCACTGAAGCGACGCAAAGCCCGCGGCGGAATGGTGCATGACATGGCCTTTGCCAGTTTCCTGCCGATGGATGCTATCTGCGTGACGTATAGTAACAAAAATCCCGTTTCGATTGTCCGGATTTCCCAGTAAAACGCCAGGAAGAGAGCGACTGGGAGGTGACACATCTTAGCCGAATGCTCGGTTAGGTGCCGCGGCCCGATAAAAGGGTTCAATCTTGATCGCCATTGTTCGCCTAGCGCTCAGAAAACCCTACACGTTTATTGTGATGGCGATCCTCATCATGATCTTCGGCGTCATGTCCGCGCTGCGGACACCGGTGGATATCTTTCCGAATATAAACATTCCCGTCGTCAGTGCCGTTTGGAGCTATACGGGATTGTCGCCGGACGGAATGGCCGGCAGGGTGGTGTCGATTTACGAGCGTTCCCTGACGACCACCGTCAACGATATCCAGCATATCGAGAGTCAGTCCCTGGCCGGCTACGGCATCGTGAAAGTCTTCTTTCAGCCGAATGTGAACATCAATACGGCGCTGGCTCAAGTAACGGCCATTTCACAGACCGTTCTCAAGCAAATGCCGGCGGGTATTACGCCACCTATTATTCTAAGCTATAACGCGTCCAGCGTGCCGATTATTCAGCTCGCCTTGTCAAGCAACCGCTATTCGCAGACCAGGCTTAATGATCTTGCGATGAACTTCATTCGTCCGCAGATCACCACGGTGCAAGGCTCGGCCATTCCGGCCCCCTACGGTGGCGCATCGCGGCAGTTGCAGATCGACCTCAATCAGCAGGCACTGCAATCCTACGGGATTTCGGCCGCCGATGTCGTGAATGCGCTGACGACGCAGAATTTGATCACACCTGCCGGCACAGAGAAGATCGGGAAGTTTGAATATACGGTCTCGCTCAACGACTCCCCCTTGCGCATGGCGTCATTCAGCGATCTTCCCATTAAAGTAGTGCATGACACGGTAATCTATATGCGTGATGTCGGCACCGTCCATGACGGCAGCCCGCCGCAGACCAATCGTGTGGAGCTGGACGGCAAGCCCGGCGTGCTGATGACCGTGCTGAAAAATGGCTCCGTCTCCACGCTGGCGATCATCGCAGGGATTAAGAAACTATTGCCCCAGGTGTCGCAGCTTCTGCCCCCAGGGGTCGATATGCGTGCCGTGGGGGACCAGTCCGTTTTCGTCAAGGATTCGGTCACCGCGGTCATAAGGGAAGGCGTCATTGCCGCAGGACTGACGGCGATCATGATACTGCTGTTTCTCGGCAGTTGGCGTTCGACCCTGATCATCACGATTTCCATTCCTCTCGCCATTCTCAGTTCCATCACCATTCTTTCGCTGCTCGGCGAGACGATCAATGTCATGACCCTCGGCGGACTAGCCCTGGCCGTCGGCATTCTCGTCGATGATGCAACGGTGACGATCGAGAACATCAATTTCCATCTTGAGCAGGGCAAGAAGATCGAGCCGGCCATCATGGACGGCGCCCAGCAGATCGTCCTGCCCGCGACCGTATCCTTGCTGTGCATCACGATCGCCTTCACGCCGATGTTCGGTCTGGGTGGCGTCGCCGGCTATCTTTTTCGCCCGCTGGCCGAAGCCGTCGTCTTTGCGATGATGAGCTCCTACGTCTTGTCGCGGACATTGGTGCCGACCATGGCCAATTTCCTGCTTCGTGGCACATCGACCCTGCCGCATGGGAGCAAAGGGGCTGCCAGTCGCAATCCGTTCTCCTTATTCCAGCAGAAGTTCGAGCAGGGTTTCGAATTTGTGCGCAGCCTCTACCGTGGTCTGCTCACTCTGGCACTCCAGGCGCGGTTACCGGTGATCGGCGGGTTCTTTGCCATTGTCGTGCTATCCGCAGGGCTTGTGCCTTATCTCGGCCAGAACTTCTTTCCGGATATCGATTCCGGCGAGATCAAGTTGCATGTCAGGGCGCAGACCGGCACACGCATCGAAGCCGTTACGCGCCTGATCGAGCAAGTGACGCGGACGATCCGGGTTTTGGTCCCGCCGGATCAGATTGGGAGCATCGTCAACAATATCGGTTTGCCGATCAGCGGCATTAATCTCTCCTACGGCAATTCCGGCACGGTGAGCGTGGCGGATGCCGATATGCTGATCACGTTGAAGGGGCAGCACCGGCCGACGGACGAGATCGTGAAAATGCTGCGCGAAAAGTTGCCGGCAGCCTATCCCGGCACGGTCTTTTCCTTCCTGCCGGCCGATATCGTCACGCAAATCCTCAATTTTGGTCTGCCGGCGCCAATCGATGTTCAGATTGTCGGCAGTAATCTGACGGCGAGCCGAGCCTATGCCGATGATATTCTGGCAAGGCTCAGGCGAATACCCGGTGTTGCCGATGCAAGGATTCAGCAGGCCTTTCAAACACCGACGCTTAACGTCAACCTGAACCGGACCTTTGCCAGCATGGTCGGTGTAACGGAAGGCAATGCTGCCACCAGCATGCTGGACACGCTCGGCGGCAGCACGCAGACGACGCCGATCTATTGGCTTAACCCGGCGACCGGCGTGTCCTATCCGGTTGCGGTGCAGACCCCGCAATACGCCATGAGTTCGTTGGGCGATCTCGATAACCTGCCGCTGCGCGCCGCCGGGTCCACGCAGTTGCTCGGCGGGCTGGCGACGATACAGCCGGGGCCGAGCGATGCGATTGTGACCCATTACAACACGCGACCGGTGATCGATATCTACGCAACCCCGCAAGGGCGCGATCTGGGTGCCATCGCTGCGGATATTCGCAAAGTCCTGGCCGAAACGTCGCATGATCTGCCGCGTGCGACCTCGGTCTCTCTCATCGGGCAGGTCAGCACCATGGCCAGCGCCTATGCTCAGCTTTATTATGGGCTCGGCTTCGCAATCGTCCTGATCTATTTGCTGATCGTCGTGACCTTCCAATCCTGGCTCGATCCCTTCGTCATTGTTCTGGCCTTGCCGTTCGCGCTGGCCGGGATCGTCTGGATGCTGTTCATCACCAATACCACGCTCTCGGTTCCGGCGCTGACCGGTGCCATTATGTGTATGGGCGTCGCGACCGCGAACAGTATTCTGGTCATTAGTTTCGCCCGCGAGCGGTTGGCAGCCGGACGGAATTCTCTTCAGGCGGTGATGGAGGCCGGCAGCACCCGGTTTCGCCCGGTGGTGATGACGGCGCTGGCCATGATCATCGGCATGGCGCCGATGGCGATCGAGCCGGGTCAGAACGCGCCGCTCGGCCGGGCGGTCATCGGTGGTCTGATCTTCGCCACTTGTGCCACTCTTTTCTTTGTTCCGCTTGTCTTTTCCTTAGTCCATGCACGCGACCATCTGAAAGCCCCGGCGGGCGCGATGGCTGCGGCACACCTGTCCTGATGTCGCCGAGAACGGAGTTCTCATGTCCATAGAACCATCCCGAGACCCGGACGACGGCGGCGCCACGAACAGGCAGCCGGATCATCACGCCGTCGCCGAGCCGCCGATACGCGCTATTCGTCCCTGGTGGGTCGGTGTCACCGGTCTTGTCCTGGCCATGGGCGCCGTTCTTCTGGTCGTGCGGGGCATTTCGGCGCGCGCCCATACAGAGAATGCTTTGAGCATCTGGACCAATGCGCAAGCGGTGCCGACAGTCGCCCTGGTTGAGCCGACGGTCGACGAACAGGCACGTCAGATTACGCTGCCGGGCACGATTCAGGCATTTTACGCGGCACCGATCTATCCGCGTGTCACGGGCTATGTGAAATCCTGGAGCACGGATATTGGTGCTCATGTCAGCAAAGGCCAGGTACTGGCGACGATCGACACGCCTGACCTCGATCAGCAGCTCATCCAGGCGCAAGCCAATCTTGCGAGCGCGGTTGCGGGTGAGCAACTGGCAGCGGTCACGGCGAACCGCTGGTCTCAGCTTCTGAAATCCCAGACGGTGTCGGTGCAGGATCAGAACGAGAAGATATCCGACGCGATCGCGAAGCAGGCGGCCGTGCAGGCGGCCCAGGCCAATGTCGGGCAATTGGAGGCGTTTCAGCGTTACAAGAATATTGTAGCCCCGTTCGACGGGATCGTGACGGCGCGTCACGTCGATATCGGCGATCTCGTTTCCGCGGGCAGCGCCGGCTCCGCTCTATTTCAGGTTTCGGACGTTCATAAAGTGCGCATCTACGTTCAGGTTCCGCAGGCTTTCGCCGGCAAAATGCAGCCTGGGCTCAACGCAACGCTCAATCTGCCGCAATATCCTGATGAGATCTTCGACGCCAAGCTGGCGACGACGGCCAATGCATTCGATGAGGCATCGCGGACGGTGCAAGTTGAGCTGCAAGCCGATAATGCGAATGACAAGCTTTGGCCGGGGACCTTTGCCGAGGTCTCATTCTCCGTCCCGGCTGCCGCGCATGTTTTGCATGTTCCCGCAACGGCACTCGTGCTGGATGCCAATGGTGTCCGTGTCGCCTTGCTCGGCAGTGGTGACAAGGTCAAATTCCAGACCGTGACCCTGGGGCGTGACCTCGGGGATCAGGCCGAAGTGTTGAGCGGGCTCTCACTGGCCGACAAACTCATCGACAGCCCGCCGGAATGGTTGAGTGCGGGCGATACGGTGAAAGTCGCAAGCCAGGCACGATAATCCAGGGATCTGATGACCTGCCTGCTGACAAGTGGTTGCGCTGTCGCAGAAAATTGAACCGGACAGGCTCAGGTTGATCGTAAATTTGCCTTGGCCCGATCGCCCCGGCCAAGGGAATGAGTGCTAACCTTGATTTGGCTGGCAGCATCGGGAGGATGGCATGCGTTACAAAAAATTCGGTGGGACGGGTCTGCAAGTCTCGGAACTTTGTCTTGGAACCATGACATTTGGCCTGCAATGCGATGAAACGCAAAGCCGGGCGATATTGAATGCAGCTTCCGAAGGCGGCATCGATTTCCTGGATCTGGCGAACGTCTATCCCCTTGGTGGCGGAAAAGCGATGGCCGGCCGCACGGAGGAGATCGTCGGATCCTGGTTGGATGGCAGGCGCCAGGATTTCATCATCGCCACGAAATGTGCCGGCGAAATGGGGGCTAAGCCTTGGCAACGCGGAATGTCTCGAAAGAGCATCCTGGACGCGATTGACGCGTCTCTGCGACGTCTGCGCACTGATTACATCGACCTTTATCAATTACATCGCTTTGATCCCTTGACCCCTTTGGACGAAACGCTCGAAGCGCTGGACAGCGTGGTGCGTGCAGGGAAGGCGCGCTATGTTGGCGTATCAAACTGGCAGGCCATTCGGGTCGCGCGCGCGCTCGGCCGCTCCGAAGTAAAAAACCTCGTGTCGATCGATTCCGTCCAACCGCGGTATAATTTGCTGTTTCGTGCCTTCGAGCGTGATCTGCTGCCTCTATGCGAGGAGGAGGACGTGGCTGTCATCCCATACAATCCGCTTGCGGGTGGATTATTGACCGGCAAACACAATCCCGGCGAAGCCCCGCCGGAGGGTGGCCGTTTCAAGCTGGGGGAAGCAGGCTCACGTTACCAGGACCGTTATTGGCATGAACGATCCTTCGAAACGGTTGAGCGGTTGCGCGTGGTCGCGCGTGAGGCAGGCTTGACATTGGCGACAATGGCCATGCGTTGGGTGATGTCCAATCCCGCCGTTACGGCACCGATCATCGGTGCAAGTCGGCCCGAACAGTTGGCTGATAGTTTCGCCGCCGCCGAGCAAGGTCCTTTGGAAGCAGACCTTAAAGCGAAGCTCGACGAGATGACATTTGAATGGCGCGCCGTCGAAGCCGAAAGATAAACGGCCAGGTTGTAAACTCAAAATTTCTCAACGCGATGGGGATGGATTTCCCCTTCGCTCACTCAAACAGGCGCAACGAAAAGCTTAGCTGGAGCTCCGCTCGAACTTGGCGCTATCGCGGCATCCGAAGCCGGATTTTGCGCCGGTTATGCTTTCTCGAAGAAGAGTGCAAGATTATTCGCGGGCATCACGAGGCGCTCTGAGAGTTTGAAACCTTGAAGCACCGCGAGTGCGACGACATTGCCCAGATCCCGCAGACCCCAGGCTGGATTACGTGCTTTGAGGTCTTGGTGAAATGCCAAGTTGCTCGGCGCAGTTTCGACCTCAGTCTCAAGGTAGGGGCCGTATAAAAAAAGCAGACCACCGGGCGGCAATAGCCGGCTGGCTCCAACCATCAGTCCTTGCGCCGCTGACCATGGCGCTATGTGGATCATGTTGATGGAGATGACGACATCCGTCCGTTCAAGCGGCCATTCATCGGGGGAAGCGGCATCGAGATATAATGGCGCATGCAAGTTCGGCAGAGCGGTGTGGTCGCGCCACGCGGCTATGCTGACAAGGGCGTTCGGGTCGGCATCGGTCGGCTGCCATTCAAGATGAGGGAATGCGGCAGCGTTGAATGCCGCATGCTCTCCCGTGCCGGCGGCGATTTCAAGCACGGAGCCGGATTTTGGCAGTCTTGTCCTGAGAGCCGCCAAAATCGGCTCTCGGTTGCGCGCGACAGAAGGCGAAAATCGGGCTTCTGGAGGAAGTTGGTCTGACATCCAGACACAATACAAGGCCGATGGGTTATTATACAATCCGCGTGGAGTTGCCCTGGCTAAAAACCGCCGGAAAGATCCGCGATGAGATCTAGCTACTGCAGCTCAACCACAACGCCATCAGACCGGCACGACTGTGAACGCCAAATTTACGAAAAATGCCGACGATATATTGGTGGACGGTAGCAGCCGACAGGAGCAACTGGCGGGCGATGTCTTTTTCGGATGCGCTGGTCAATAGCAATTGCATGACCTTGCGTTCGGCAGGGGTCAAGGGCGAAGACGCCACCACCAGGCCGTAGCTCAGCATCATGTGGCGATGAAACCATTTGATCCCGCGCAGCGCGTAGGAAAGCTTGGCGATCTGTTCATCCGTGAAGGTTGTCTGCGCATAAAGGCCGACATGCGACTCACAATCCTTGTTCAAAGGAAATGCGACGAAAAGAGCATCGACGGTACCGACAGAGGCATAATAGCGCTGATAAAAAGCGGATTCGAACCAGCTCGCGGGCAGTTCTCGCCGGAAGGAATAGGATCTGAAGGCGCCGACGCGCTGCATTGGCAGAAGGAAGGACGGGTCGATCTCGCGCTTGTCCCAGACCTCCAGGATATCCTTGAAATGTCCTTCGTCCGGATGCGGCGGAATGGCATGAAGGGCCTGCACCGCGCCGACGCGCCAGCCTTGCAATGGGTCGGTGTCATGGGCGCCCTCCAGCCGGACCGCACCCGCCCAGGTTGCATTCCAGGCACCAACCGTTTCGCACAGAAATGAAAGGAGATGCAGGACGGCCTGAGTGGAATGGTCGGCGCCAAACCCGCTGAGGTCATCCCAGACGCGATGTATGGCCTCTTCGCTAGTGGCTGTCATCATGGAGGGCTAAGCCTCGGAGGAGAGTCCTAACTCTCGACAGCGGTGAAATCTGTCAAGGGCTATGTTCGTCTCGGGGCAGGCTAAGCCGGACAGGGATCGTTGCCGCAGTTCCCTATCCGCCCCTCCAGGACCAAAGACGGCGGCCGGGGCCAAGAAGAAGCCTTGCACCGATGCCTTCGCCGGCCCGAACGCCTGCTATCCTTGGTCAGAGATCAAGGACTATTCCCTTGGCCTGATCGGCCGCGGGGACGGAACAACAGAGGAGTACGGCGCCGTCCTCTGCCTCGGCCACAGTATCCTCCTCCTGCACGACGCGGCCTTCTCGGAGTTGCGTGGAGCAGGTACCGCAAATGCCTGAACGGCAGCTAAAGGCCGGGGCAAGACCGAGCGTCTCTGCGAATTCCAGCAGCGTTCCCTGCGCCGGAGACCATTCGCCGGAGATGCCGGATCGGGCAAAGGTCACTGTGACAGGGGCGGTCTGAGTGCTGTCCGGCAGCAATGTCGGTTTCAGCTTGAGAGCGCCGCCGAAGGATTCGTATCGGATGCTGGCGGGTGAGGCCCCGGAAGCGGTCAGCCCGTCATAGAGCGACTGCATGAAACCAGTGGGGCCGCAGAGATAGATATCGGCCTCACTGATCGGGAGCAGCTCCGCGAGCCGGGCGGCTGTCATACGGCCCTCACTGTCATGGGTTTCGCCCAGGCGGTCCTCCGCCGCTGCTGCACCGTAGATGATATGCACGGAGAGCCAGGAATGCTTGGCCGCCAGCGCGCGCACATGCGCGCCGAAGGCATGGGCCTTGCCATGATGCGCGCCATGGATGAAATGCACGCGCCTTGCGCCGCCGACCCGTTCCGCTTCGATGACCAACTGGTTCAGCATGGCAATCATCGGCGTAATGCCGACGCCCGCGGAAACCAGGGCGACCGGCCGCTCGTTGCCGGCCGCGAGCGTAAACTTGCCGCGCGGTGTCATCGCTTCCACCTGGAAACCTGGGTCGGCCTTGTCGTGCAGATAGGCCGAAACCGATTTCTCCCCCTCGCATCGTTTGATCGACAGGCGGAACTGGCTGCCGTCTGTCACATCCGAGATCGTGTAGGTACGCAAGATTGGGCGCGATTGCCCTGGCAGGGTCAAGCGGATCGGCAGGAACTGACCAGGGACCGCGGCCACCGGGCCAGCGTCGCTGCGGCGCAGGTAGAAGGAGGTGATGGTGTCGCTCTCGCGCTCCACTTTGAACACCTCATAGCGGTGATAGGTGTTGGGTGTTGCGACGGCAGCGACGGGCGCCGGATTTGCGATCAGCGCCTGCACGACGAGGCGCTGGAAGTGGAGGGGGAGTGCCTCTGCATGCGGCAGGAAGCGCGCCTTCTCAGGCAGACCTGACCGCAGCCCGTACTGCACGGAATCCGTCAGGTCATCATCTTCACGCGCGACCTGCTGGTTGAATTCGATGAGGTCCTTGGCGAAGTCCTCGGCAACACCCGGCGCGAAATATTGCTCGGAAGCCCCATTCGTGCTGTTCGGCCCATTGGGCATCCAGACATCCACCGACATGTTCGGGAAGCCGGGATTGATATTGATGGTGAGGTTCGGCCAGAGCAGGTGATACTGCGCCTGTCCCACGTCGCCGCGCGCGTCGTAGGTTTTGATCTGGCTTTTCGCTTCGAGGGCAGAATCGCGCACATAGCCGATCTGGCTGGAAAACCACTCATCATGGGTGAGCGCGTAATTTTCGGGTTTCACGTCAATGGCCGCGCTGAACCCCGGATGCGCGATCGCGCAATGATAGCATTCGAGGTAGTTTTCCAGCAGCGTCTTCCAGTTGGACTGCGAGACCCATTCCGTGCGGCTATAGAGTTCGAGCTTGTCGAGGTCGATACCGCTCTGCGCGATGAGATCGAGTACGCGACCGTGATAGACATGGGCCGGTTTCGCATCGCGGTCGAGATTGACGAAGACGAAGGGCCCGATGGCCTCTGCCCGGATCGGCAATAGCGGATAGTCTTCGAGCCGGAAATCCGGCTCATCATCCGAGCGCGGCGCGCCCTTGAGATTGCCATGCAGGTCATAGACCCAGGCATGGTAGCCGCACTGGATCTTGCTTGTATTGCCACGTCCTTTGAGGACCTGATGCCGACGGTGACGGCAGACATTGACGACGCCTGCAAGTCCGTCCGCGTTGCGGATAACCGCGACAGGAACAAGCCCCACCATGCCCGTGATATAGTCACCATTATTCGCCAAGGCGCTCGCCGGCCCGATATATTGCCAGGTCCGTCGGAATATGTCGGTGATTTCGCGCTCTGTGACGGCCGGGTCAGTATACCACGCGGTGGGAAGGCCGTCGCCGTGCTCCACGGCCGACAGCAACGCCTGATAGTTCTCCGCTTGAATGGTCATCGTAAATCCCTAACATCCGGTTTTTGTGCGGGGGTTCCTGGGCCTGTGCGCAGGACGAGCGGAATCAAGAGCAGAAGGATGAGGCCGGCGCAGAGCATGATTTGGCTGAAGCTGACGGAGGACGCGGGGAGCACGACCAGTGTGGAGGCGCCCATCATGCCGATGCTGTAGGCGATGTTGTAAACAGCGTAGACAGCGCCGTAGCAGGCAAGGCCGCGCCGCTCGACCGCATAGCCGAGTTCGGCGGCGGTGGGATTAAGCAGGAAGGCAAGGGCTATGCTCACGAGGCAAAGAACAAGCCCGATCATCGGCAAGGACAGCGACACGCCGAGCAGCGGCAGCGTGACGGCCATGCCAAGCAAGCCGCCGATGATGGTGGGCTTGAGGCCAAAACGCGCGGTGGAGAAGCTCACCAAAGGCGCAAATAGCCCGTAGACGATCGAGGCGACCGTAAACAGCAGCCCGACCACGGCAGGACCTGGGCCGCTGGTGCGTTGCAGATGGTGCGGCAGCAGCGGTTCCAAAATGCCCCAGCCGGCGGCGGCGGCGGCAACCGCGATGGCCGAAACCACCACGCTGCGATCCATCAGCAGGTCGAGCGTGGATAGACCGGACGAGAGAGGCGGCACCTTGCTTGGCAGCAGAAGAAAGCGCCCAACAGCGTCGATCAGCACCAGCATGCCGAGCACCAGGAAGGTCGATTTATAGCCGCCGATTTCATAGAGCGCGCCGGATAGGACAGGGCCAAGGACGGTTCCCGCGGTACTCGCCATGAATGCGATTCCGAGCATGCGGACGCGATCGCTCTGGTAATGCGAGGCGAGGAGGGCGAAACCCGCGGTCCAGGTTGCTGCCGCCGCCACGCCTTGCAGCACGCGCCCAAGCAGCATAGTGGCAAAATCAGGCCCCGCGCCGAGGAGCAGCACGGCCAGGATACCGAAGCCCGATCCCAGCAGCATAGGAAATCGGTAGCCGCGTCGATCCCCCAATATGCCGAACAGCGGGGTGCTGACCAGCAACCCGAAGGCATAGGCGCCGTAGAGGACGCCGAGTTGCCTATCCCCCGCTTGGCCGGCGGGTGAATAAGCGCCGAGTGCGACGATCGCGCCGTAAACAAGGTAATCGACCAAAGCAGCGAAGGCGACCGAACTCAGCGCCGCATACCGGCTGACGCGCAAGCGGCCGAGACATGCCGAGCTTTCCAACAATTATGTACCTGCTCTGGGTGCTTTTAACTGAGACGTTTGGATGGCAAAACCATAAAGCCGAGGCGTCATGCGAGGCGGTGCAATCTCGCCGAAGGCATGCTGACGCTTGGCCTTATTCTGACGCGCAAGAATTTACAGATATCGCGGAAAGCCTGAGATGGCCAAGCCTACTAAACAGGAGGGGTAGGGGGGCATGAGACCAAGAGCAGACAGTATAGTTGAAATATTTTTGTTAGGATTTGTAAAATTCACAGAATTCCACTTTGCACGCTTATTCGCTTTCATAGGCGAGGTATCGCATGATCTTCCAATGACCGTCGGACTGGCGTTGGAAGATATCCATCCCAGGCTCCTCATGCGTCGTGACGTCTTTATTGGATAGAGTGACCGTCGAAATCCAAGTCAACCTCACGGCAGCCATGGAGCCGGAGACAATGATTTCCTTGATATGCAGACCATATTGAAAGGTCTTTGTATTGTCGGCCAAGGCGCGATGAAGCCGGGCACAGAGCAAGGGATAGCTCTGCTCAGGCAAGCCCCGAAAATCATAGCGGAGATCGGTCGAGAAAAGATCGCAGATATGGGCAGATCGGCGCGCATTGAAATCAACACGCCAATGCTCCAGCGCCGTGCGGATGGCGGAGGCAGAGTCCGGCTGAGCATAGGCGGCGCCGTCCAAGCCGATGCCGAAACAGGCGATGGTTGCGCCGACAAGAATGCGTTTGGGGAGCATGCTGGCTCGTTTTGGTTTTGCTATGACGTCCATCGCTTTATGTGCCATATCGACAGATAGATAATTGGGTTGCGCGATGTCTCTTCCTTATTTCGCCTGCATGCTGGCCGTGGCTCAGCTGCAGCACCTTCCACCGCGCGTTCTGCCCTCGATCCAGGCGGTCGAAGGAGGCGCGGTCGGCACGGTAAGCCACAATCGGGATGGTTCGGAAGATCTGGGCGTCATGCAGATCAATACCCGCTGGCTGCCGGTTCTTGCCGTCCGCTTTGGTGCCGACGAAGAGGCGGTGCGTAGCGCGCTGATTCGCAAGCCCTGCCTGAATATTCTGGTCGCGAGCGCCATTCTGCGCGCCTATCTTCGCGAAACGAACGGCAATATTCTGCAAGCCGTCGGCGATTATCATTCCCATACGCCTTTGCTGAACCACAGCTATCAGGCCGAGGTGATCGACAAGGCTCAGGCGCTTTTCGCCCAGGCGGCGGCTCATCCTTGACCGACGCGGCTTCACTGTCCGCAGGCAACCAGGAGGCCAGCTGTGCCGAAGCTTGGATCGGCATCAAGCGCGGCCGGGCTTGGGTAAGGCCTGCGCCAAGGCTTGCCGTCCCAATCATAGAGTGTGTAACCCCGGAACCCACAGAGTTTCCCGGCCGAGCGATAGCAGGCCACCGCCCCGTCAAGAGCTAGATTACACGTGATATGGCTGACTTCCTGACCGGTCGGCAGAAAGTTCGTCTGCCGTTGCGTGCAGGCTGTCAGAGCAAGGATCAAGCTGAGGCTGAGGCCAAATCCGGCCCGGTCCAGCCTGGCATCCGTCATTGCTTGGCGCTTTTCCGCGCCGCATCGGCGGCGGCCTGCACATCGGTCAAAGAGGAGCCGACAACAAGCTGATCCCCCACAACGAAGCCCGGGGTTCCTTGGATACCGAGCTTTTGCGCCAATTGTTCGTTATCGGCAAGGCGCTGCGCGATTGCCGGATCATTCATGTCTTTTTGTAACTTTGTCCAATTCAGACCGAGCTCATCACTGATCCGATGCACCATCGCACTGTCGATATTGGGTGGGCTTGCCATCAGCGCGGCGCGGAACGGCATATAGGCACCCTGCCGTTCTGCGGCGAGCGCGGCTTGAGAGCCGATGACGCTCGGCGGCCCCAGGATCGGGAGATCCTTATAGACGATCCGCAGATCGGGATCGTGCTGTTGCCAGAGACTCAGCATCGGGTCGACCTGGCGGCAATAGGGGCAGCGCGGGTCGTAAAATTCTATAACTGTAACATTCGCCTTAGCCGGACCCACGCTCGGGTCCATTGCATTATAAATCTGCGGCCGGTTGGCCGCGATCGCCTGTCGATTGGTGACCTCCTGCTGGTGCTGCTGATCGGCTTTCCAGGCGCTGATCGCGTCTTGCAGGATCGTTGGATCTTTCACCATGGCGTCCCGAACGATTTGAACAATTTCAGACCGTTGCTCTGTCGAAAAGCTATCCGCGAAGGCTGTCGCGCCCAGACTTGCCGTGCAGAGCATCACGCATAATGGAAAACCAAGCGCTCGGCTTATCTTTCGGTCAAGCCGCCAATATCGGTTTTGCTTTGTAAACACTGGCATCGCCCTCCCCTTCGTCCTGTGACGGCGGCGTACTTATTTCACCCGCAAAGCAGAGGGCGGTCAATTCCCTTCACTCCGAAAATGACCCCTACTAATTAGTAGGCATGACCGCCTGGCCGGATTTGCGATATGCACATTCTGCAAGGCGTTAAGCGACCTGCTACTCGAACGACTGCCAAATGTGCCGCGCCATAGGTTTCGCTGCCGTCCGCGCGCCCGAAAGCATGCGATCGACCATTTCGCGTTTGATTCCGTTTTAAAAATGATATTGTCATCCGGTGTCGTTGGCGCCGCATGCGGGAGAGGATCGTGATGAAGCTGACGAGGTCCTGGGGCTTGTTCACCGGGCAGGCTCCGCGCAACCGAGGGTTGTATGGCCTCGCTCTTCCTTTCGCGATCTGTCTCGGGTGGCTGAGCATGCCGGCTCCAGCAAGGGCGGATGATGCGTCTACCGTCTCGCCCCCGCCCATCCGGTGTAGCGACGTGCTTGCGCCGCAAGCTCTTGCGATATCGGACCCGAAGGTGGAGAGCGGCCGGATAGCCTTGGATGCGCAACCTGACCTGCTGGTTGAGAGCGACTGCGTGGTCAAGCCGGGGAGCTATTATTTCGGCCATGTCAATATCATCAAGGGCGGCAGTCTGATCTTTAAAGAAAATGACGTGCCTGGGCCGAACAACCAGATCACCTTTTGGGCCAGGTCGATCCTCATCGAAAATCAGGGCGCCATGAAGGCAGGCGTAGACGGAGACAAGCCTTTTGGCGAGAGGGGCGGAAAACTCGATATCGTTCTCTATGGTCCGGATCAGGTCTTCCAGGACGGCAAGATAATACCAGCCCAAGGCGCGGTTTGCGCTTCGGCGATGTCGGGACCGAACGGCGCGCCCTGCGGCATTCCCCAGGACACCTGGATTTCCAACGGTGACGATCCGGTCAGCCTGCCCGGTGGCGCCAAGAAAGACTACTTCTACCGATATGGTCCGCTGATGTTCGACGGTGCCAAGACCAGTACGGGCGCACAAGGGTATTTTGGTTCCAAGACGCTCGGCCTCTCCTATGGCGGGACCCTGCAACTCAAGGGTGCGGAAGGAACCGATCTTGGCAAAGCCATCTTCATGCAACCGGCGGACTACCCGGACCCGGCCCAGAACAAGGACAATTACAAGCTTAATTCCGGCACCAGCTGGGCCCGCCTGAACGGAGACGTGAAAGCCGGCGATAATGAGCTGAAACTCGACAGGCGCGTGCAAAATGACTGGCAGGTCGGGGATGAGATTGTCCTCAGCACCACGGATTATGTCCCGGATCATTCCGAGGATCTGATCATTACGGGCTTCAAGGATGATCATACGATCACCGTCCGGCAGGCGCCGGATGAGACGTCGTCCTGCCGGAAACCGTCGGGCGAATTGACGCCGGCCGAGCAAGAAACCTGCACGACGACGGGGCCGCTGCACTGGGGCCATAACGGCACGCAATTCGATATCGCGACCCTGCTCGGCGCACAGGGAAAGAGCATGACAGGGGGCATGGACCCCGCCTTGCAGCAATCTGCCGAGACCAGGGCTGCGGTCGCGCTGCTGAGCCGGAGCATCGTGATTGAATCGGGTGGCGATCGCGCGGGCGAAACTTTCGCGGACGCAACTAATGGTAGTGATGTCAAGCATGTTCCGAAAAACCCCAACTACGCGATGGGGGCGATCACAACCTTCCGTCAGGGTTTCGAATCGCTGGGGATTGACGGTGTCGAATTCCGTAACCTGGGCGTGGGCGGGCGTATGGACCATTACGCCGTGCATTTCCATGAGGCACGCAATGTGCCGCCGGACACCTATATCCGTGACTCCTCCGTCAATGATTCCATGACGCGGTGGTTCGTTCTGCACGATACCAATGGCGTCGAACTGTCACGCAATGTCGGCTGGAAGTCGATCGGGCATGGATTTTATCTTGAGGACGGGACCGAGGCCGATAACGATCTTTATTCGAATATAGGAATCTTTGCGCGGGCCGGCGTTGTGAGCAGTGACAATCCGCGCAACATTCCAGGAATCCTCTCGCAGAAGAGCATGGAGCC
Source organism: Acidisoma cellulosilyticum (assembly GCF_020621385.1). GTDB lineage: Bacteria > Pseudomonadota > Alphaproteobacteria > Acetobacterales > Acetobacteraceae > Acidisoma > Acidisoma cellulosilyticum. Next base: position 511,181 of record NZ_JAESVA010000004.1, read on the forward strand.
GTCCGTCCGCTACCGGTCCGATGCCGTGAACCCTTCCATCTTCTGGATCACCAATGGCTGGAACGAGCTGGCGGGCAATATGGCCGTGGGCGCGGGAACCTGTGGGACCTGCTTCTGGTATGTCCCGTCCATCAATAGCGATCGTATGGATGTTCCTTCCACCGGGGCTTCCATGCTGACGAATCAGAAGTGGGAGGGTTACTCCGCTGAGCAGGAGCCCTATCCCATCGGTCGGGCGGGGGCCGGAAGCACGCCGGTCAAGCTATTCTATAAGAATTACTGCTCCACGGCGATGGCGGCGCTGAATTTTACCAGCGATGCCTCGCCCTGCGATGCGATGTCCAACCCGTTAGCCGGCACACCTGAGGCCGGGAAGATTGCGCCTATCGTCAATCCTCTGGCAGCGTCGGGGGTAGTGGATGCCGCCAACATGGCTGCCGCGATGTACTATCCGAATATCCTTCCCGGCCTTGTACGTATTCCTACGATCTGCGACCCCAATAAGCCTGGCTCCTGCGCGACGGTCGATCGGTGCTCTAACACCGACCCCAAAACCTGCGGCATCACCGTCGCCGATCATTTCACCACGTCTTTCAATTGGCCGCAGACGAATTTCGCGGCTGTCTGGATGCGCGGGGCATGGAACATCTTCGACAATAGCTTCATCAGCGATGTGCAGAATGGCGGCCTAACCCTCGTCTCCGGCGGCGATTATTCGCGGTCCTCGGTGCCCCTGGGATATTGGGCCCTGGCCAGTCATTCGGTGTTCGCGGGCTTTACGCAGCCGCAGGATGGCGGTGCTTTTGACGGGCCGCATGAATACGCTCTGGAGCAAGGGCCGTGCGCGGCGCTGAACTGCGACCGTCGCTACGGGAATGTAAGGATCGCCCAAAACCAGGGTATTGCCTTCGCGCTGAGCGATTGGGCGACCAATCAACGCCTGTTCAGCATTTATGATGGCCCTGCCTATGAGGACGCCAATGCTTTCCTGAATGTCAAATCTGTAGGCTGCGACAATGCGGAAACCTGCATGTATTGGGGCAAGCCCGGCGTAAGGCGGCTTGACGCGAGCGCCAGCGGTATCGACGACGCGGGCTATCTCCCGAATGCCGCGATCGGCTGGAAACAACCGAACGGCTTCTATTATCCGCCAGCTTTTGGATCGCGGAACCTGTTTTTCGACAATGTGGATATCCGCCACTTCGTGACGACGCCGATCACCAAGCGTGGCACTTATCTGACGGATGCGGCCGAAGCACAGAAGCAATTGGTTGGGTCAGGCATCGTTCCAACCAATGCTTTCACGAACTATACGGATGTCGATCGTCAGACGGTTCTGAATGACGAGGATGGGTCCTTGACCGGTTTCGTGAAAACCGTCTCGGTGAACGATGATTTCTCGTCGATCGAGACCGTCGGAGGGAAAAGCGTGCTCAACAAGCCGCTCGGCGGGTTCTTCGGTGCTCCGATACAGGCGGAGGAGTGTGAGTCGAGCACAGGGGTCAATCCGGACAATGCCTGCGCCAACCAGGTGCCTCAAACGCCGCCCAGTACGCGCACCAGCCCTTATGAATACGTCACGACCGTCGTTTATCCGGAATGCGCAAAACAGGGCACCAAAGACGACGCCTGTGGGTCGATGACGGGTGACGATAACCGGAACCCGATCCCGGAGGAAAAGGAGGTAACCAGCCCGCGGCGGATGATCAACGAAAACCAGCGCGGCGGCGATTGGTCGAAGGACTGCGCTGGGCCGTTCTGTACCGGGGTTAAGCTCTATCGCCAGGATTTGACGACTGAGGAAGCGGCGCAGGCAGGCGTTGCCACCTATCCGCGCGAATGGCAGCAATGGGCGGATAATGGCTGCGACGATCAGGCGGCTATAGCGAAAGCGGTTCAGCTGATGGCACAAAGGACGGTGCTTCGGGCCGAGGGGAAAACGCTTCCTCCGGATGAGGCAGCAGCGGCTGAGCAGGCTGCCGAGGAATTGGAGAAGTGCAATTTTCCCTTCATCCGCATGGCGGGCGCGTCCGAGTGGCAGCGTAGTTCACTCACAGTCAATGGCGGTACCTATTATCTGGATACAACGACCAGTCAGAACGAGCAGCGCTCCACCAACGCCCTGGGTGCGCCGACCGATACCAACATCAATTATGTGGATTGTGCCTACCGCCAAGGGAATTTGAAGACGCTTAACTGTGAGCCGCGTAGCGTGAATGTCTTCAAAGGCGGCGAGACCTATGACGTCCTCTTTCTTTTCGTGACGCCGACGATAGAGCAAACGTATCAGATCTATGTTGGCGACGGCTTCAATAAAGACACCGATATCCATGGCGTGCAGGTGCCTGACTCTAATCAGCATTTCAAGATCGACCCGTGGAGCGCGATGCCGAAGTCCTGGATCGAAAATGCAAAGATGATCAGCAGTGATCCCAAGGAAGAGCCCGCGCGCAAGGATGTCCTGCAGATAACCGTGAATTTCTCGGAAGTCGAAGGTCTAAACCCGAAGGATTCAAAGGTGATCGATAGCGGAGAGACTTGCCAGCCTCACTCCTTCTGTGAACCGGACGGGACATCACCCAGCGGCTGTGGATGCAATATCAAGGCATTGGAGGAACAGCCTTGGCAGTCGCTGAGCCCGACGTTGAAAGCAAGCTGCCAGAATGCATGCGAAACATGGGCGGTGCATGATCTCGATTATCCGAAGAGCGGTATCCTTGGCTTCTCTTTCACGCTGCCCAAAACCTTCACGGCGGAAGATCAGTATCGGCGGCCACAGCCCGCGCCCGCTGCGATCGACGCTGCGCCGTGGAATGTAGAATTGACCTCGCCGAAAGATGAAGCGCTTGCCGGCGTCTGTTACCATGCGCCGAACCAGACTCCCGGCAAGGGAAGCTGCGGAGTGCCGAATTGACCCGTCCTAGACGTTTGCACAAGCGTCCATGATGGATAGTGGGCGAAACGCGATAGAGGCGGTGCTTGCCGCGAGAGGGCTGCTTTCCGAAGCAGCCCTTGAGCGTGTACGCCGCCTGGAAACGGAAAGCGGCGAAAGGATCGATCTGATCGCGTCCAAGCTCGGTCTGCTCTCCGACCGAGATCTGGCTTCCGCCTATGCCGAGGTTCTGGGCAAGCCTCTAGTCATGCCAGGCGATTTTCCCGCGGAACCCATAGCACCGGAGCGGGCGCGCCTCGCCTTTCTCAAACGCGCGCGTGTGCTGCCGATTGCCGAGACCGATACGGAACTCGTGCTGGCGATGGCTGATCCACTGGATGATGCCGCCGCGCAAGCGCTGGAATTCGCGTTCGGCAAATCCGTGGCGCGCGTGGCTGCCGTGCCGGGTGATATCGACGCGGCCCAGGACCGGCTCTACAGCGAAGGCCGCTCATCCCTCGGGCAGATTGCCGACGCTGCCGGAGGGCGCGAGGACGCCGACCGGGATTCGGACCTGGAACGGCTCAAGGATCTGGCGAGCGAGGCGCCGGTTATCCGACTGGTCAATGCGCTCATTACCAGCGCGGTCGAGATGCACGCCTCCGATATCCATCTTGAATCAATGGAAAGCGGCTTGCGTATCCGCTACCGGATCGATGGTGTGCTGCGCGAGATGGAAGCGCCGCCGGGACGGCTGCGCAGTGCCGTGATTTCGCGCATTAAAATCATGGCCAAACTCAATATTGCCGAGCGGCGACTGGCGCAGGACGGCCGCATCCGTCTGGCCGTACGCGGCAAGGAGATCGATTTTCGTGTCTCCACGACACCCGCGATCCACGGCGAAAGCGTCGTCCTGCGTATTCTGGATCGCGGATCCCTGGCTCTCGATTTTGAGATACTCGGCTTCGACGATGCCCAGCTTCCCGCTTTTCTTGCCTGCCTCTTTCGTCCCCATGGCATTGTGCTCGTCACCGGGCCGACCGGCAGCGGCAAGACCACCACGCTCTATGCCGCGCTCAGCAAGCTGAATGCCCCGACATCCAAGATCCTGACGGCAGAAGACCCGGTTGAGTATGTTCTGCATGGCGTGAACCAGGTGCAGGTGAAGGCCGAGATCGGGATGACCTTCGCGTCCGCGTTGCGCAGCTTTCTGCGCCAGGACCCCGATATCATGATGATCGGTGAAATCCGCGATCTTGAGACGGCGCGGATCGCCGTGCAGGCGGCTTTGACGGGGCATCTTGTGCTCTCGACAGTGCATACGAATGACGCGGCGAGTGCCATGACCCGTCTTCTCGATATGGGGATCGAGACTTATCTGCTGACATCGACCATCAACGGCGTGCTTGCGCAGAGACTTGTGCGCCGCCTTTGCCCTGCCTGCCGCGAAGCCTATACGCCGGATCCGCCTTTGCTTGCCGAGTTGCAGCTTGAGAGTGACGGCGAGGTGAAGCTCTATCGCCCCGTCGGCTGTCCCCAATGCAACGGAGTCGGGTTCAGCGGGCGTACCATGATCCTCGAACTGATGGTGATGAATGATGCGCTGCGCGCCCTGGTGCTGCGGCGGACAGAGGCGCGGGAGCTCCAGGCCCGCGCGATCGCGGACGGCATGCAGACGATGTATGCGCACGGCATGCGCAAGGCGCTCGTAGGGATTACCACCTACGAAGAGGTCCTGCGCGTGACGCGGGAGTTTTAGTCCGTGGCGGTCTTTCGCTACCGCGCCCTGTCGGCCGCCGGGGATATGGTAACAGGCGAAATCGAAGCGCCAAGCGAGGTGGCAGCCATTGCTCGCCTCAACGAGCGAACCTTGCTCCCCATCCAGGCGGTTGAAAAAGGGGCGTCTTCGCGCTTCACGCTGTCATTGACGCGGGGGGAGCGTCTTGCGCCCGCCGAACTGGCTTTGTTCATTCAGCAGCTTGCGCGCCTGCTGGCCGCCAGCCTGCCCTTGGACCGTGCTCTCGAAATTCTCACGACACTGGTCGAGGATGGGCCGTCGCGGCGGATCGTGGCGCGGCTGTTGGGCCGGGTGCGGGACGGGTCGAGCCTCGCGGAGGCGATGAGCGCGGAAAAAAACGTCTTTCCGCGACTGTGCATTTCCATGGTGCGCGCGGGCGAGGAGGGCGGGGCGGTCCGCGCCGTGCTGGAACGGGTGGCGGAATTTCTCGTCCGGTCCGAGGCGATCCGTCAGAAGGTCATCTCCGCCTTGGTCTATCCGGTCATCCTGACTGTCGTGGCGCTCGGCTCGGTTGCGCTGATCCTGACCCTCGTGATCCCGCAATTTGAGACGATGTTCACCGATGCCGGGGCAAAACTGCCGATGGCGACGCGGATCGTGCTTTTGGCGAGCAAGGGGCTGCGCGGCTATTGGCTTTGGCTCCTGCTCGGCTTGGTCCTGCTTGTGGGCGCGGCCCGTGGCCTTGGCAGCCTGGGGCAGATACAGCGCCTGCGTGACAGGCTGCTGCTTCGGCTGCCGCTGCTTGGCGGCATTTTGATCCGGTTCGAGGTCAGCAGGCTCTGCCGCAGCCTGGCCGTGCTGCTCGCGAATGGTGTGCCGGCCGCGCGTGCCCTGTCCCTGGCAGGGGCGACCGTCGGCAACCGCCTGATGGTGGAGGCTATCGAGACGCTGGCCACGCGCTTCAAGGAGGGCGCGGCGCTCGCCCCCTCGCTGGAGGCGACCGGGCGCTTTCCACCGCTCGCCGTGCAACTCATCCAGATCGGCGAGGAAACGGGTCGTCTGGCGGAGATGCTGCAACAGGTTGCCGATATCTACGACCAGGAGGTCGAGCGCGTATTGCAGCGAGGCATGGCGCTGCTGATCCCTGTCATTACCATCGTCATGGGCCTGCTGGTCGCGTTCATCATGGCGGCGGTGATGACCGCGATGGTCAGTATCTCTGAACTGGCCGGTTGACATGCGCGCAGCGGAAGCAGGTTTCACCCTCATCGAGATGCTGGTTGTGGTCAGCATTCTGGGCCTCTCCCTGATGGTCGTGCCGGCCATCACCGGCGGTATCGGCGGCAGCCGGCTTCGTGCCGCGTCGGACAGTATGATTGCGGTGCTGCGTGAGACGCGCGCCGAGGCGTTGCGCCGCGACGGGCCGGCCGACTTCGTTCTCAGCATGTCGGGCGAGAGCTATGCGACCTCCTGGCGGGCGAGCAAGCAGCAACTGCCTGGCGCTGTCACAAAGGTCGAGATCGTTCCGCCCGCCCTGGCGGATGCCAAGGGTCTCGTTCTCATCCGCTTCCAGCCTGACGGCCGCGCCACGCCGGCACAGATCATGCTGTTCAGCGGCGACCGTCGCGTTGTGATCGGCGTCGATTGGCTGACGGGACGGGTGCGGCAGGATGATTAGTCACCATTCCGCGCGGGATGCCGGCTTCACGCTGGTGGAACTTCTGGTGGCGCTGACCGTCGTCGGACTTGTCACGGGCTATGCGCTGCAAAGCCTGTCGGGTGCCCTGGCACAGCTTGCGAGCAGCCGGGATGTGACGGTTGCGACATCGGTCGCCCAGTCGGCTCTGGCACGCGTCGGCCAGGATATTCCTTTCGGCAAGGAGGTGGCAGGTGCGTCAGGCGCCTATGATTGGGTCGCGCAATCGCGGCGCTTCACGGCGATTTCCGTTCCGGTGGCGAGCGGTGTCGCAGCCTATACCGTTGTGGTGAAGGTCAGCTGGCGCGAGCGCGGCAGACAAAGACAAATTGAAATGGAAACAGTCGGACTTGCCTATCAGCGGTTGGGTTCATGACATCACGAACGCGCATGGCCGGTTTCACGCTTGTCGAAGTCATGGTCGGCCTCGCATTGCTGGCGATGCTGATGACCGTGATCCTTTCGGCCATACGGATTGGCACGGGCATATGGACCCGGGCTGAATTCCAGGCGGACGATCTCGATGCCATGACAGCGGTACAGAACCTGCTGCGACGGACGATAGAGTCCGCGCAACCCGCCTTCGCCTCATCCAAGCCGGCCGACCAGTCGATCCTGTTCGCGGGCGGCCCGGCGACCCTGCGTCTGGTCGCTCCGATGCCGGGAAGCAATAATCTGGGATCATGGACCTTGCTCACGCTGCACCTTGTTCAAGATGGCAAGGATAAGGCGCTGACCTTGAGTTGGGACGAAGCCGGGCGTTCCCATCAAGACTGGCTATTGGATCAGGTCACCGAACTCGATCTCAGCTATTTCGGCGCAGCCTTGGCGAGCACGGCGCCCCAGTGGTCCAAGCAATGGGCGAGGGCAGATAGGCTTCCGGCCCTCATCCGTCTTCATATCGTGCGCAGCCCTGCCTGGCCTGTCTGGCCCGATTTGATTGCCGCCACCCCGGTCAATGCCAATGCGACTTGCCTGAGCGATTCCGCGGGCAAGGACTGCCGGCGGATAACCCGATAATGCGGATCGAGACCCTCGCTTCATCCCAGGCGCTGTACCCGATCCGCCGCATCGTCTCCTGGTGGCTTGCCGAGCTTGCCGGCATGGTGCCGAAACGCTGGACCGAGCGTGGCGCCACTGGTCCGGTTCTTCTCCTGTCGCGCAAAGGCGTCATGCTGCTGCGGAACAAAGCCGAGCCGCTGGCTTTGCCAGAGGACGGCACAGACTGGGACAAGACGCGGGCTGTCCTGCGCAGAAGCCGGGGCAACTTGACCGTTCGGCTTGATTCCTCGCTTTTGCTGACAACGAGCACGGTGCTGCCTATCGCGGCAGAAGGGAACTTGCGGTCCATTCTGCAAAACCAGATCGACCGGCTGCTGCCGCTTCCCGCCGATGAGGTAGTGTTCGACTATACGGTTTTGGCCCGCAATCCGCAGGAAAAGACCATTACCGTGCGACTTCTCGTCACGACGCGCGCGACCATCGCCCGTGCCCTCGATTTCGCCAATCGCTTCGACATCACGCCAAGTCGGATCGTCACGATGGAGCCAAGGCCCGTGGTCTTTTGGCGCGCGGATCGCGCCGGGCTTGGGCGCGGCCGGCGGCGTTTGCTGCATGCGCTGGAAATTCTGGCCCTGCTCCTGCTGATCGCATCATACGGGTGTTATCTGCAAAAGCTGAGTGCCGTGAAAACAGCTCTGGGTGAGGATGTGGCGCGGACCGCGAAAGTGGCGCTGCGCGCGCGCACGTTTTCGAACGAGATCACGCAGACCGAAACGACGCTCGCGGTGCTGACCAGTCAAGACCAGAAGGCCAAGCCCTTGTCCCTGGTCGACGCATTGACGCGGCTTCTGCCTGACGCTGCCTGGGTCAATCAGCTCTCGATGCGTGGACCCCAGATTGAGATCATAGGCTATACCGATCGTGTCTCCACCCTTATCCAGAGCATCGCGAAACACCCCGGTTTTGACAAAACGCATCTGCGCGCCCCCATCACGCCGTCACCGGATGGCAAAGGAGAGCGTTTCGATCTTGGTTTCACACTTGGCGACGGGGCCAGTCAGTGATGGCCCCGCGCATGTCGAGCATGAGCGGGCGTATGCTCGCGCTGCTCATTCTGCTCTTGGCACTGACGCTGGCCTGGAAAGCTGTCGTGCAGCCGATCATTGATATGGCGACAAGCCGTCAGAAGGAGATTGAGGCAATGTCCGATCGCCTCACGCAACTTCGCGCCATCGTGGCACGCATTCCGGCCTTACGGGCCAATGCGGATGCGCTGAGGGAACGGCTTGAAGCAGAAGGGGGAGTCTGGACCGGCACCAACGAAACCGTCGTCGCCACCAGCATGCAAAGTAAGATTCGCGATGTCGTGACCGGGCGGGGCGGGAAGATCCGCAGTACCTCGGAACTGAATGGGACCGATGAAGCTGGTCTCAGGCTGGTGCTGGTGCATGTGGTGATCGATGGCACTCTGGACACCGTGGTCCAAACGCTTGCGTCCATCGCGACCTCGCGGCCGCCCATATTCGTGGAAAATATGACGATCACAGCACCCACGCATAGCGCGCCCACACAGGTGCCGATGCTGTCACTCGATCTTGATGTGCTTGGTTATATGAGAAAGTCCGCCCAATGAGCCAGGCGATACGAAGCAAAGCTCGGCCGGCCCCGTTTGCCCCGCTAGCCTTGCGGCTGCTGGCTGTGCTGCTCGCGGCGGTTGTACTCTCCCGAATCCTCGCTTTGGGGCAAGGCAGCCTGCAGCCCGACATAGCGCGAGCCCGCCCGCTGGCCTCGCCGTCCGCTGCTGCCACAGCGGACCCGACGCCGCCGGAAGCCACCGCCACGCATTATCCCGCCATCATCGAGAGGCCGCTTTTTTTTGCTTCGCGTAAGCCGTGGCAACCGCCGCAGGCACCAAAGCCCCCGCCCGTGGTGCGTCCTCCACCGAAGCTGACGGGTTACCTGGCTCTGGGCATTCTCGAAAGCGGCTCGGTTCGCGTGGCCCTGATCAAACCGAAGAGTGGGAAGACCATCATGGTCTATGAGGGGCAGACGCTGGATGGGTGGATCTTGAAGACGATTGCCGGGAACCAGCTGCATTTTGTGACGGAGAGCGCAAGCTTCGATATGACGTTACCAAAACCGTCAAGTAAAAAGCCATGAGTTCCGTTTCATTGGTACATCGTTATCGCTTGCCTGGCCTTCTCTGCCTCGGTTTCGCGATTGTTTCGCTCAATGGATGCAACCATCAATCGGTGGCGCCGCTGGCCGGAGCGTCCGCGCCCGCCATCGCAACCCAACCGCTCGGCCCGGCGCCGGCGGCGGGCAACGGGCCGATTTCGCTCAGCACAGACAGCGACTCCGCTCGCTTCGTGCGGCCGGAGGTGCAGATCGGTACTGGTCAGTTTATGAATCCAGGCAGTACCCAGCCGGCGCCCGTTACCTTCAGCGGTGCCGATGTGTCGCTGAACTTCGTCAATGCCGATGCCCGTGATGTCGTGCAAAGCGTCATCGGCGGCATTCTGAAACAGGCCTATACGGTCGATCCGGCGGTGAAGGGCACGGTCACGCTTGAAACACCGTCACCCATCCCACGCAGCAACGTCATCGGCGTGTTGACGAATGCATTGCAGGTGAGTGGCATTGGCCTTGTGCTGCGTGGTGATGTCTATGCCGCCGTGCCCATCGCCAATGCCGCCAAACAGGCGCCCCTGGGGGCGAGCGTGGGCTTCGTCTCGCGCATGGTTCAGTTGAACTATGTTTCGGCCACCGAAGTCGAACAGGCGCTGCAACCGCTCGTGCCGCCGAACGCCTCTTTGCGGGTAGCGCAGGGCAGCAACGTTCTTCTGGTGTCGGGAAATTCCATCGATGTCGACACATTGTGCGATGATATCGCCTCCTTCGATGTCGACTATCTTCGGGGCATGTCCTTCGCCCTGGTGCCGTTGCAGAACGGCATGGCAAGCGAGGTCGCGACCGACGTCAATAAACTGCTGGCGACCACGTCGCGCGGCATAGGCGACATGGTAAAGGTCGCGCCTATCGAGCGCATGAATGCCATTCTTGTGACGGCGATGCAGCCCGCCTATCTCCGCCAAGTCGAAAACTGGATAACCCGCTTCGACCAAGGGAACGGGGAGGGGACGCCGCAGCTATTTATCTATCGCGTACAAAACGGTCGTGCCACGGACCTGGCCCTCGTCCTGCGGCGTGCCTTGGGCATTCAGGACACAGCGGCTGGCGGCGCCACACAGAGCGGGGGAGATGGCGGCAGTTTTGATATTCAGACGAATGCGAGTGATTCGAATGCGGCGGCCGGGCTAAAAACCGTCCAGACCGCGCTCTCGGGGGCGCCATCCTCCAGCGCCGCGGCACCCGCGCAGGCGGATGTCTTGCTCGGGGGCGGGGGCGGCAGCGGCAGTGACGCCGGCGCGGGGGGCTGGTCAGGCAGCGATGTGCGCGTGACCGCCGATCCCACCAACAATGCCCTGATCATCATGGCCAAGTCCCAGGAATACGCGACAATCCGCGCGGCCCTGACACAGTTGGACGTGACACCGCTGCAAGTGCTGATCGAGGCGACGGTCGCGCAAGTCACGCTCTCCAACCAGCTCAGCATGGGACTGCAATATTATATCAAAAGCGGCAATTTCGGCGCGATTTTCGCGCCCAGCCAGGCGGGCGCGGCCTCGGCGACGACCTTAACCCCCTTCGGCGGTTTTGCCCTCAATGGCGCCGCCAATGTACTTTATGCGGCGGGCGGCACCAATATCGTTCTGCAGGCGCTGCAGAGTAAGACGACGGTTCGCGTGCTCTCTTCGCCGGATCTTCTGGTGCTGAACAATGAAACCGCCAAGCTGCAGGTGGGTGATCAGGTCCCGGTCGCCACCCAATCCTCCTCCAGCACGCTCACCGATACAGCGCAGACGGTGAATGCCATCGCCTACCGTGATACGGGCGTGATCCTGCAGGTGACGCCGCGCGTGAACGAAAGCGGGCTGGTGCAACTGGACCTGGAAGAGGAGGTCAGCGCGCCCACGGCGACGGCGACCAGTTCCAGCTACGATCAACTGAACTCCCCGTCGATCTCGACCCGCAAGGTTTCGAGCACGCTTGCCATCAACGACGGCCAGACGATCGTTCTGGCCGGCCTGATCCAACAGACGGATAGCCGTGGCCAATCCGGACTGCCCTGGCTGCAGGACATTCCCGTCCTTGGCTATCTGTTTGGTACAAAAACGAAAAGCCTCAACCGTAGTGAACTGATCGTTCTGATCACGCCTTACGTTATTCGTAACCAGAACGATGCGGACAGTGTGACAGCGGAATTGCGCAACAGCCTGCGGTTGACCGTGCCGGTTGCCGCGCAAGCAGAATAGATAAGGTGGGCCATCGCCCGCCTGCGCCGGCCATGCGCGCGTCAGGCCGTGAAAGCGGCATGGCGCTCGTCGTCGCGCTTTGGGGGACAGCAATCCTGGCCATCGTCACGATGAGCGTTCTGGACCTGACGCGTGCGAACAGCCGGATGGAGCATAGCGGTTCGGATGCCGCTCGTCTTGGGGATGTCGCAGACGCTGCCATCAACCTCGCCATTCTCTCGATGCTTGGGCCGTCGAAGACCCGCCCACCCGTTCTGGGCCTGCCCTTCACCATTACCTTCGGCGGGTCTCAGGCGCGCATGACTATTCAGGATGAGGCTGGCAAGCTTGACCTCAACTTCGTGAGCGTCGGCATTTTGGAACAGATGCTGGCAGCGTCGGGCCTGGATGCGGCGCAACAGGAAGCGGTGGCAACCCGGATCGTTGCGCGGCGCAAAGGTGCGGATGCTCAGCCGTTCCAGTCGGTCTCTGCGCTTCGCGATGTCCCGGGCATCACGCCCGCAGCCTATAACTGGCTTTCGTCGACTCTCACCGTCTATGCGCAGACACCCTATCTCGATCCGACCTATGCAAGCACGCAGGTCCTGCAGGTTTTCCGCACTCAAGATCCGAGTATTGAGGCCCGATTGCGGGACAGGACAGATGCCGCACGCGGCATGCCTGCCACCACGCCCTTACCCGGTGTTGTGCTGGGGCATGCCTATACGATTACCGCCGAAGTCGCGGGGCTGCGCGGCGCGCGTGCCTTTCGTCGCGCCGTCATTCGCCTCAGCGGTCAGTCAAGCGCTCCCCTCCTCGTTTATGAATGGAACTAGCCATGCTCCACAATCTTCTGGGCTATTGCCCACGCCTCCGGACGAGGCCGCCGCAAATGCGGCGGGCAGGGGAGGCCGGTTTTACGCTGCTCGAAATCCTGGTCGTGATCACGATCATTGGCCTGCTGATCGCGCTCGTGGCGCCGGCAGCACTCCGCCAGCTTTCAGGGGCCAAAAATTCGATCGCGAAACAGTCGATCGAGCGGATCGGGACGGTGCTGGATCTCTATCACCTTGATGTGGGGTCTTACCCGACAACTCAGGAAGGGCTGGAAGCCTTGTTGCACAAACCTGCCGGCGCTTCGCGCTGGAACGGGCCTTATCTCAAGGGTGATAAGGTGGCGCTCGACCCTTGGAATCATCCCTATGTTTATCTAAACCCATCCGAGCGCAAAGACCGGGAATATGACCTCTGCTCGGCCGGGCCGAAAGGGAACGCAACGGGATCGGAGATGGTCTGCAATTGACGGGTCTCGGCCTGCTGCCCAGCTGGGCTTGGGTGCTGTTCGCGGCACCCTTCGCTGGCAGTTTTCTGGGTCTTCTGGCCGCGAGACTGCCTGTCGGGCGGCCGGTTGTGCTGGCGCGATCGGCCTGCGATCATTGTGGAGCAATGCTGGGCGCGACGCAGCTTGTCCCGTTGGTCAGCTACGCTTTGCAGCGCGGACGGTGCCGGCACTGCCGCGGCGCGATCTCGGCTTGGCATATGATCATGGAACTCGGCTGCCTCGGTATCGCTGTCTGGGGTGCCATGCTGGTGAGTGGTCCGACGCTCTATGCCGCCTGCCTGCTGGGCTGGATGCTTCTGGCACTGGCCGTCTGCGACTGGCGCAGCTTCCTCCTGCCCGATGCTATGACGCTGCCGCTTCTGCTGCTTGGGCTGATCTCAACCGAATGGTTATCCCCTGCCGATCTGCTCGATCACGGCATTGCAGTGATCCTGGGTTATGGCATCTTTCGTGGGGTCTCGCTCGCCTATCGACGGTTTCGCGGTAAGGAGGGGTTGGGCCAAGGCGATGCCAAGCTGCTGGCAGCTGGCGGCGCTTGGGCGGGCCTTTCGGCTCTCCCCGCGATTATGCTCGTCAGTGCGCTTGGCGGCCTGGCCCTGGCTGCCGCGCTCAGGTTGACCGGCAAGAGCGTCCGGCATGATACGGTCCTACCCTTTGGCCCGGCACTGGCGCTCGGTATCTGGCTTGTCTGGCTCTATCACTTATAAGGCCGTTCAAAATCATGCTGTGAGGCCGAGGAACCAGGAGGCCCAAGTGAACCTCCGCTCGGCAACCCAACGATTTCTCCGAGATAGCGGGCTGCTGTCGATCGCTTCTCTGGCGATGCGATGCTTTGATATCGCGATGCGTGCGGATCACCGCCGCCCAATGCCTATGGGGGCCGCTCGTAGCGCGATGACAACCTCACATTGGCAACTCCGATGCGCAGGACTTTTATTTTCTGATGCAGAAATGTTTCGCAGGTATTGTTGATCCATCACGATTATGTCATGATGCAAAAAATGAAGTCTCGGTGGCCTGTACGCCATTGAGATCAAGCTGTCCTGGGAGAGAGTTCAAGCGCAGAAAGATTGTAAGGGTGGCTTTAGCAATGACTCTCTTTGCGAGAGTCGTTGATTGCCAAACATGTTGATCTCCACATATTAAGTTAATAAACGGGGCCGCAGCTGACGCCTCGCAGGTGACAGAAACAATAATGCAGTTCTCCACTGCGCAACAATAATCTTGCCCCAAGAACGGCCCCTAAGCTCACTCATCTGCAAACGGAAACGCAACGGTATTCTACCGCCTGAAATTCTGTTGAAGCACCGCGGTGCAAACAGAGTTCACGCGTGGGATTTTAACGATCGGATAACGCCAAGTATCCGAGAAGTGATTACGTCTTTTTACTTATATAACTTTCAGTCGGGCCTAGCCTGAACGCCCGCAATATTACTCTGTTCCTTCTTGTAATTTTAGAGAAACAGCGACGCCGCCTAGAGCAGATCACAGTCAGATGGAATCATCCGACTGTGAGAACATGCTCGCAAAAACAATAATCTAGAACGGTATCTGTGAGCGTAAGCGAGCAGGAAACGCTCTAGCGGGCCGCAATGCGCGGGTAACAGCGCAAATTTTGGAGACTTGAAATGGCAACACGTGTTTGGAGTGCGACTGCGGGCAGTACGAGTTGGTACACGCGCCTGGATTGGAGTGGAGAACAGGTGCCGGGTGCCGGTGATACTGTGATCATCGGCCCGACATCGACTGGCAATTACCCCATTCTCAAGTCGAGTACGAAGATCCAGGGAATCACCATCAACGCTGGCGGATCTCTGACGATCGTCGGAGGTCGCTTTTATACGGTGGCGCTGACCGTATCGGGCGACGGGGTGAAGGGCGCCGATGTCGTTAACGCGGGAACCATTAACCTTGAGGGCAAAAGTGCGACCATCCTCGCCGCCCTCATTGTCAACGGCCGAGGCGGAATCGCCAATAGCGGTACGATCACCGCGACGGTCGGCAGTTCCTTGGACGTCGGCGCCCATCATGCCATCGCCAATAGCGGGATCATCGACGTCAAATCTGGCAAGCTGACGGTCACCGGCCTGATCACCGACACCGGTGCGAGCCAGATCAACATCTCCAGCGGCGCCACACTCACGACCGCCGAGGCGATCACCAACACTGCCGGCACGATCACGCTTGCCGGCGGCTCGCTCTCCACCGGAACGGCGGCCCTGACCCTGACGAGCGGTAGTCTCACGGGCTATGGCTCTGTCACAACCGGAAACTTCACGGGCGCCGGCATCCTGAAGGCATCAGGCGGCCTTCTCACTGTCGACGGCACGATCGATGCCACAGGTTCGGCGACGGTCTTGGAGATTGCCAGCGGTTCCACGCTCGACCTCGCCGGCAATGTCGGTTACAGTGGCCATATCCTGCCGACCTTGACGTTCCTCTCCAGCGTCAACGCGATCTTTGAGGACACCACCGTCACGCAAAGTGACGTCAATCTCGGAACGATCTCGGGCTTCGCAGGCAGCGATGAGATTAAGCTGGAGGGTTCCCGTCGCGGCACTGACAGGATTGTCGTCAGCGGCGATACGCTTTCGATCAAAAGCGCTACCGGATCGCTGTTGCAGACATACACCTTCGCCAGCGGCACGGATATGAGCGCGATCAGGCTCACCACGGGCCGCGGCGTCGATACGATTACCATCTGCTTCATGGCGGGCACGCTTGTCGGCACGCCGGATGGCGCGGCGGCGATCGAAACATTGCGGCCCGGGGATCTGGTTCTGACCAGCGACGGAATCGCCAAGCCGGTTAATTGGATCGGCGTACAGACCATTTCGACGCGCTTCGCCGATCCGCTCCGCAACCTGCCGATCCGCGTCAAGGCCGGCGCGATCGCCGAAAACCTGCCCGCGCGCGATCTGCTGATCTCACCGGATCATGCTCTGCTCGTGAATGGCGTGCTGATCTGCGCCGGTGCGCTGGTAAACGGAAGCTCGATCGTCCGCGAGGCTGATGTGCCGCCGATCTTCGTCTATTACCATATCGAACTCGACGATCATTCCTTGATTCTTGCCGAGAATGTGCCGGCCGAAACCTTCGTGGATAATGTGGACCGTCGGAATTTCGACAATTGGGCGGAATTCGAGGCGCTTTATCCCGAGGGCAAAAATGTCCAGGAATTGCTCTATCCACGCGCCAACAGCCATCGTCAGGTTCCGGTCTCCATAAGAACTGCCCTTGCGGATCGTGCTTTGGCTATCGGCACGGCGGTCTCGGCCGTCGCCTGAACGGGGACATCCTAGACCTGTGCGTAAGGCGGCAGTAGCTGTTCGCAAAAGAATTTGAGGAGGAGGCCGTTCGCCCGTGGCGGACGAGCGGCTGGACCTGACGGGCGATGGAGGCTGTAGACGATTCCTGTCGGGGCAGGCCTCCCAAGTGCGACTTGGCTGATAGGCCACAAAATTCGCACTTCGAGATAGAATCCACCCCGCTAGCACGTAATGTCGGCGCAAGTTAGAAATGTCATCCTTTGTGCAAAATAGAGATGTCACTCAGGTGGCAGCGAAGCTCGGCGCTTCGAGGTTATTCCGATGCGTATAGCGGGCTGGATCGAGACGACGCTGATGGGCGGGCAGGGCGGCCTGACGCTCTTTGATGAGGGCCAGAGCCGGACCGAGCCGCTTGTTTTCAACGATCGGGGCTTGCTCGAGCGTGCGGATCTTGTCGAAGACGCGGAACGGCAGATCACTGCCGCGATACTGTAACGCAAACCGACCGTCCGGATAGTTGACGACCATAATGCGCTTGCGAGCCAAACGCCGGGCCTGCGGGGTTGGTTCCAAAATCAGCATCATGCGGTCGTAATGGACCGTCAGATTTGAGGTCACACTGCGCTCATCCCGTGTCGCAAAAATTTCCGCTAAATTGTCATCCAGGGCCAAAGGTCGGTGCAAATCCGCATCGCTCTTGGGCGGCTTGGCAAACCGACGATTATGATCCTCCATAAAGCCCGGTAGCCAAGCATTGGCGGCTTCGATCGTATCAATTCCGGCCAGCCTCAACTCCTTGACCAGCCGGTCCTGCAGGGTTCCGAATGCCCGCTCGATCCGGCCCTTAGCCTGTGGTGAGTTGGCACAGATAATATCGATATCCAATGCGTGCAGCGCCCGGCCGAATTGCGTCATTCCGTCGCCACCTACGGCGTCGCGCTTGTAAACCCGAAAAACACTGAACTTGTCCGAGTAAAAGGCAATCGGCTTGCCCCAGTTCTCCAGATAGCTCCTGGTCGCGCGGAAATAATCAAAGGTGGTTTCGGCTGCCACAAAACGCAGCGCCATCAGCCGGCTTGTCGCGTCGTCGATGAACGCAAGCAGCGTGCAACGCGGCCGACGCTCTTCGAACCAGGCATGATCCGAACCGTCAATTTGAACCAGCTCGCCCACGCACTCCCGACGATTGCGCGGTTGATGTACCGAGGGAAGGCGGCGCCGGCGATCAATCCACAAGCCGTCTTCTATCATCCAATGCCGCAAGGTCTCCCGCGAAATGCCGAAGCCGTGCAGTTCGCTGAGCTTCTCGGTGGCCAGCGTGGGACCAAAATCGGCGTAGCGCTCCTTCACCAGCGCCATCGCCAGATCGCGATAGCTCGGAGGCAGTCGTCGGTTGCTCGGACGCCCGCGACGGCGCGACACCAGGCTAGGCGCACCTTGCTCACGCAGGCTCTTCAGAAGCCGGAAGACTTGTCGACGGCTCAGTCCCGTCAGCTCGGCCGCGTCCTGAACCCGCAGACCGCCCGATTGCACGTCCAAGAGAACCTTAAGTCGCGAAAACTCCCGATCGCTCATCGATACCACCGCCATCACACAATCCTCCGGACCCTCAGAACCGGAACACAGTGACACTTCTATTTTGCAGAGGGTGACATCTGTATATTGCTCCTACACCGCTAGCACGTAAATCTCGCAGAATATTTGTTATGTTAAATTCAATGTTAGATCTAAGTCCTGGCGGCCGGCCGCCACTCGGCGGTCACGGCCAAGGCCGCCCCACTGATTTTGGGGTATCGGAACCAAGAATCACCGATCCATGGTTCCGATCATGTTCCGCGTCTTGTCCTGCGAAATGACAAGCACTCAGGTAAATTGATCACTGGCACTATACCAAAATCATCCCGCCGTCACACATGATGATCTGTCCCGTCATATAGTCGGAATCGGCCGAGGCAAGAAAGGCGCAGATACCCGCGAGGTCAGCCGGAACGGCTGGACGGCCGACCAGGATATTCGCAGAAAACGAATTGAGGAATTCGCCCTTCTCCTTGATCACGCCTTTATCGATCATATCCCGCTCCAACCCGTCCCATAGCGGGGTCACGACAACACCCGGTGCAATGCCGTTGACCGTGATCTTATGCGGTGCGAATTCACGCGCGGCGGCTTGGGTCAGCGAGATGACGGCAGCCTTGCTTGCGCAATAAGGCGCGAATTCTGCATAGCCCTGGCGCCCGGCAATGGAGGCCGTGTTGATGATCTTGCCGCCCTGCCGGCTTGCGATCATCTGGCGGCCGACCTCCTGCATGCCGATCAAGACACCAAGGGCATTCACGCGCATGATGCTGTTGAAATTGGCATCATCGATGTCCATGAACGGCACTGGCTTGTTGAAGCCGGCATTGTTGAACAGCACGTCGATTTTGCCATAGACACCGACGACCTTTTCGACCATCGCGCGGGTCGCAATACGGTCCGCGACATCGACTGCCACACCCAGGCCAGAAAACCCCTCTGCCCGCAGGCTTTCTGCTGCATGCTCCGCTTTGCCACCGTCAAGATCGGCGATGACGGCATGCGCGCCTTCGGCCGCCACGCGGCGAATAATCCCCTCCCCCAGACCGGAGGCACCGCCGGTGACGATGACGACCTGACCCGCCAAGCGACCTGCCACGATCCGCGCGTCTTTGGTTGCAAGATCAGTCATTGCTCAGGGTCACCTTGATGCATTTATCAGCCTGCGAGCCAAGGGCAAAAGCCTCGATGCTGCGGCTCAGTGGAAATTCATGCGTGCGGATAGGGGAAAGGTCGAGCTTGGTGCGCTCCAGAAAGCGGATTGCCGCCGGCCATACGCCGGGCGAACCAATGCAGCCTCTGACAGTAAGATTGCGCATCTGGATATTGCCCAGATGGGAACTGACCATTCGTCCGATATTGATTCCGACCATCGACAAGCGGCCTTCTTCCCGCACGAGGTCGAAGACCAGACCGAGAGACGCATCATGGCCGGAGGCTTCCACCACCAGATCGGCACCCTTCCCTTGTGTCAGCGCCATGACCTGGTCAATCGTGTTTCCGGCCAGCGGATCGATGACCTCGGCCGCCTCAAGCTTCAAAGCGGCGTCCCGTCGGCTTGCGATTGGATCGATGACGATGACGCGCGCACCCATGCCGATGGCAGCCGCCGCGGACACAAGACCGATAGTGCCGCCGCCGGAGACCACAACCGTCTCGCTCGCATTCGTGCCGCCGGAGCGTTGCACGGCATAGAAGCCACACGTAAAGGGCTCGATCAGTGACGCAGTCCCGTCATCGATCGTGTCGGGCAATTTGTGCAGCCATTCCGGCCGAACCACGAAATATTCCCGGTCTGCTCCATTCAGGGAGAAGCCGAAATGGTGAATCCGATCCGGCAAACGCACAACGCATTCACCCACCACGCGCTCACCGCGATGGAAACCCTGCACGTTGCGGCCAGTCTCGACAATCTCTCCGCACCATTCGTGGCCGGGCGTCACCGGATAGCTGATCGGAATGATGTAGCGGCCCGCGAGCAACTCGTAATCAGAATGGCAGATCCCGACCTTGAGAAGGCGCACGAGAATTTCATTCTCGGTGATTTTAGGCACCGGCACATCTTGCAGAACAGGTGCGTCCGGCGTTTCGAAGACGAGCGCTTTCATGCCGCTTCTCTCCCCTCGCCTTGCACCGCTTCCAACCTTTGGCTTCGCGCGCCGCGCACGATCGCTTCAAGGAGTGCGATATTCGCGACCATCTCGGCGCCCGTAATGGGATAGGCAGCCTCACCGCGCACGGCGCGCGCAAAGGCCTCAAAATTCGTGACTACCGGCTCCGCAGGCTTCACCTCTTCGACCGTGATGGGCTGATCCTTCATGCCGGTGGTGACAACCCATCCGTCCGGCGCTTCGACATGGGCGCGGTCCCGCACATCGATCCAACCTTCCGTGCCGAAGACAGCGAAACGCGAGAAGAAGGGCGTGGCAAGTGTCGCGCTGATATAGGCGGTGCCGCCGCCGGCGAAGCGGACATAGGCGCTCATCGTGTCGCCGGAGGGCAAGTCAGACGCCCGCTGTTCGCAGGTCACCAGAACATCGCGCGCCGGGCCCATCAGCTTCACGGCGAGGTCCGTCAGATGAATGCCGGTTGCGGTCATGCCACCCGCCGGCGCTTGATCCGGCTTCAACCGCCAGTTTGCCCGATCGAGCTTGAGGAATTTGTCATGGCTGAAATTGGCCTCGATCTGCAGCAGGCGGCCGAGCGAACCGTTTTCAGCGGCCGTCAGGATCGCGGCGATCGGGGGCTCAAACCGCCGCTCATGGCCCATGCCCAGAACAAGCCCGGCCTGCTGGCAGCGCGCGACGGCCTGCTCGGCCCCGGCGCGTGTCAGTGCCAGGGGCTTTTCGCAAAAGACGTGCTTTCCGGCCGCGACGGTTTGCGCGATCTGCTGCTCGTGAAAGCTATGCGGTGTCACTAGCAGCACGGCTTCGATGGCCGGATCGGCCAATGCATCTTCGAGAGCTGCCGATACTGGGATTTTGTAGCGATCGGCAAATTGGGTTGCGATGTCCTGATTAACTTCGACCGCGCGCGCGATGCGAATACGAGGATTGCCTTCGAGCGTCGCCGCGATCTTGCTGCCCCACCAACCGAGCCCGACAAGGGCCACTTTTACCGGTTCCATCTGTTTCACTCCCATTGTCTTTTTTGCCGCGCGGTGTCTTCAGACCGCTTCCAGCATCAGCGCTATGCCTTGTCCGACGCCAATGCACATCGTCACCAAGGCGAAGCGCCCGCCACGCTGCTCCAGCGCATTGACCGCTGTCATGGCCAGCCTGGCGCCAGACGCCCCCAAGGGATGGCCGATAGCGATGGCACCGCCATGCGGGTTGACGTGCTCGGCATCCGCTGGCAGGCCCAACCGCCGCAGCACGGCAATGGCCTGGGACGCGAAGGCCTCGTTCAGTTCGATGACATCGACATCGCGAATGGACAGGCCGAGGCGCGCAAGCAGCTTTTCACTGGCGGGTGCCGGCCCCATGCCCATGATGCGCGGCTCAACGCCCGCTGTCGCCATGCCGAGAATCCGCGCGCGCGGCCTTAACCCATGGCGAGCGGCCGCCGCTTCACTGGCGACGATCAGCGCGGCCGCGCCATCATTCACGCCGGAAGCATTGCCGGCGGTGACCGTGCCACCTGTCTTGCGGAAGGGCGTCGGCAGTTTCGCCAAAGCATCCAAGCTTGTCTCCGGTCTTGGATGTTCGTCGACCGAGACCACGGTTTCGCTCTTCTTGCCGCGCATGGTGACAGGCACAATTTCCCGTGCAAAGAAGCCCTCAGCCTGCGCCTTTGCGGCGCGCTGCTGACTGCGCAGTGCAAACTGGTCCTGCTCCGCACGCGACACGCCAAACTGTTCCGCCACATTCTCGCCGGTCTCCGGCATGGCGTCTGTGCCGTAGAGCGCCTGAAGGGCCGGATTGATGAAGCGCCAGCCGATCGTCGTATCCTCAAGGGCTGCCTGTCGCGAGAAGGCCTGCGCCTGCTTGCCCATGACGAAGGGCGCCCTTGTCATGCTCTCCACGCCACCAGCCAGCGCGAACTCTCCCTCCCCAGCCCGGATCATGCGCGCGGCCGTGCCGAGCGCGTCCAGGCCCGAGCCACAGAGGCGATTGACGGTGCTCCCCGGAACCCCAGGCCCGAAGCCCGCCAGCAGCAGCGCCATGCGGGCGACGTTACGATTATCCTCACCGGCCTGGTTGGCACAGCCCATGGAGCAGTCGTCCAGCGCATCCCAATCGACGGAGCCGTGTCGCGTGTGTAGCGTCGCCAGGACATGCGCCAGCATATCGTCGGGACGCAGATCTTTCAGGGCGCCGCCGTAGCGGCCGAAGGGCGTGCGGGCAAAGTCACAGATAAAAGCTTCAGACATGAACGGTCTCCGCCGCCAGCAGAGAGGCGCCCGTCAGGCGTCTGAGGTCTTCGATGGAAATATCCTGGTGCTTGTCGCGAAGGACAAAACCTGCAGGCGTCACGTCGATCACCGCTAAATTGGTGCAGATCCGGCTGACGACGCCGAGCGCCGTCAGTGGATACCGACATTGCTCGACGAGTTTGGGGGCGCCGTCGCGCGTCGTATGCTCGGTCATAACCCAGACGCGCTTGGCGCCGGCCGCGAGGTCCATCGCGCCACCGACCGCCGGCGCCGCATCGGCCTCCGAGATCGCCCAATTCGCCAGGTCGCCGTTGCTGGCAACCTCGTAGGCGCCGAGGACGCACAGATCGATATGGCCGCCGCGGATCATCGCGAAACTGTCCGCGTGATGAAAAAAAGCCCCACCCTTGTGCAGCGTGACATGCTGTTTTCCGGCATTGATCAGCCAAGGATCTTCCTGCCCTTTCTCGGGGGCCGGCCCCATACCCAGCAGTCCGTTTTCGGAATGCAGCACCACTTCGCGGTCATCGGGGATCGCGTCGGCGATCAATGTCGGGATGCCGATGCCGAGATTGACATACCATCCTTCCGGAATCTCGGCAGCAACGCGCGCCGCCATTTCCCGTCTGGACCAACCAGCGGCGCTCATGCTGCAAGCTCCTTGGGTAGCGGCAATGTCAGGATGCGTTGGACGAAGATGCCCGGTGTCACGACCACTTCCGGATCGATGGCGCCGAGCTCGACGAAATAATGCGTCTGCGCGATCGTCAACTTCGCCGCCGTCGCCATGACCGCGTTGAAATTGCGGCCGCTCTTTTGATAGGTCAGATTGCCCCAACGATCGGCAAACCAGGCTTCGACCAGCGCAACGTCGCCGGGCAGCGCTTGTTCCAGCACATAGAACCGGCCGCCGATTTCCCGGACTTCCTTGTCCTTAGCGAGCTTCGTGCCATAGCCTGTGGGGGTGAAGAACGCCGGAATGCCGGCGCCGGCCGCGCGTAGCCTCTCGGCGAGCGTGCCCTGCGGCACAATTTCCAGCTCGATCTTGCCGGCTCGAAACAGATCCTCGAACACAACGGATCCCGCGCTGCGCGGGAAAGAGCAGATGATACGACGGACGCGCCCGGCCTCCATAAGCTTTGCAAGACCGACCCGCCCTGCTCCGGCATTATTGGCGACAACCGTCAGGTCACGTGCCCCTTGATCGATCAAAGATTCAATCAATAGATCAGGTTGTCCGACCGCACCGAAACCGCCGACTAAAATCGTCGCGCCGTCTTCAATGCCCGCGAGCGCCTCCTCGATAGTCGCGACTGATTTGTTGATCATGATGTGTGAACCACTGGAGGCATCAGGCAGCCCTCCTGCTTGATTTGTGACGAAAAATGCCGTCGATCCGCCGCTGAGCGGAAACGAGGGCTGCTCTGTCCGTTGTTTGCCCGGTCAGGGCATCATGCACTTCCTGGCCGATGATCGCTTCCATCGCGACATATTCGGGAATCGGCGGGCGCTGCCAGCTGTCGAGCAGATCGCGCCGCGCCACGCGCTCCACAAAGTTCACGATCGGTGAGCTTTGCATGACCTCAGGGTCAGAGATCACGCTGAAACGCGGACGCACCGGCAGTCCGCTTTTCAGATGATCCCGCACCGTATCGGGCGAGGTGATCCAGGCGATCGCATCGACCGCAAGGCGCATGCGCTCTTCCGGCAGATTGCTCGGAACTGCGAGCACAAAACCGCCGATCGGCGCTGTCACCTTGCCTTGGGGGCCGGCAGGATGCGGCAGGTATTCCACCTTGCGGCCGACTTTGGAGCGCGTGTCGTATTCAAAACGCGCGGCCCGCATGCTCCAGCAATAGGTCATCGCCGCGTGCCCGGTTAGAAAGGTATCGAGGCTTGCTTCCCAATCCAATTCCGTCACACCAGGCGGCGAAATCTCCACCAGCCTGTGCATATAGTCGAGGACGCGCAGCCCCGCTGTCATGTCGATGACCGGCCTTACGGGTTTGCTGGCTGTCTTGGCAGAGCGGTCCAACAAAAAGCTTCCGCAATCGCCGAGCAGGAACAGGAAACTCGCGGCGATCGGCATGCCTCGCGCCGCATTCCAGGTAATGCCATAGCGGCCATGGGCGGGCGCGTGCAGCGCCTTGCCGGCAGCCAGCACCTGTTCGAAGTTCGACGGAAACCCGATATTGGCTTCCTGAAAAAGATCCCGCCGCACCGCCAATGTCTCGATCGTACAATAGATCGGCATGCCGTATTGCGTGCCACGCCATTTGCCGGTTGCCCAGAAATCCGCATGAAATTCGGTCGGCTCCAACCCGGCATCCCGCACCACATTGCCGAGCGGGCGAATGAAACCCTTGGCCGCGAATTCCCCCATCCAGGGAATATTGATGGCAACGATATCATATTGCGAGACGGGCCTTTGGGCATTTTCCATCGCAAGTTGATAAAGCTGCGGCAGGCGCGCCAAGGTAAAGTCGCGACGGGAGCCAAAGCTTGTTCGCAGATCAGCCCACATATTCTGCAACGCGACGAAATAATTGTCCTCTGCCAGCAGAAAGCGAATGTCGAAGCGCTTGCTGTGCTGAGCGCCGGGTGACCCGCCGATAGGCGAAGCGCCGAAATAATAGTCCTCGCTCGCCTCCCCAGGGCCGCGACTACCCAGGGTTTGAGCGACCGCGCGCTTCACCTCAACCAGATAGGATTCGAACAGTTTCTTGAGCTTCGCACTTGGCTGCAGAGCGAATGATTTCCCTGTCTTCGTGCGCGGCACGCGGGTAATCAGCCCCGCGTCTATCAACTCCTCGACCTTGCGTAACGCCGTGGTGTAAGGCGCGTAACCGGCCTGGGCTAAAGCCGAGATGGTGACGATATCCCCACGGGTCACACTGCTCATGAGATGATGGACCAACTGCCAAACGAGTTCGCTGTCACCTTGTGGAAATGCTTTTGCCCAGGGCGAGCGTAGCTTCTGCAGAAAGTCCAGAATCCTCAGGAGTTCAAGGTCATTCATTGCAATTCCTAAGCCCTGTTTCCTGTTCCCTAGGCCAAGGGCAAGCCCGCCTGAGCCTCATATTGCTCAAGCAGCACAAAAAAGTCCTTCAAGCCACTCCCTTGAGCGCGCGCCACTTCATATTGTTGGCGGATCAGGCTGATCAGAAACACGGGCACCTGCTCGCTACTTGCGGCGTCCAGGACCAAGTCAAAATCCTTGATCATCTGTTCGACCGTAAAGGCCGGCGTGAAATCGCGCGATGTCAGCATGTCGCGCTTATAGGCGATCAGCGGCGATGCCACGGCGCTTTCGCAAATGACCTCCAGCATCTGCTCCGTCGTCAAATTGCCTTTCCGCCCGAAGGTGAGCGCCTCGGCAAGAAGGGCCGATGTGGCACCCACAAGCATATTGATGGCGAGCTTGAGATAGCGCGCCTCCTCCCCGGTGCCGAGATAGAAGCGGCGGATGGAAAACGTCTCCAGCAAGGGCTCCACAATGCGGTAAGCGGCTTCCGCGCCGGACGCGAGGACCGTGAGTTTGCCGGCCTCAGCCGTCGCGGTACTGCCGGACAAGGGCGACCGCAGATAGTGGATACCCGCTGCCGCCAAAGCGATGCCGACCTCAGCCGACACACGCGGCGATACCGTGCTGGTTTCAACCAGGATCGAATCCGGGGCCATTCTTCGCGCAAGCCCTTGATCACCCAAAACCAGCGAGCGCAGAACGCCATCATTCGGGATCGACAGAAACGTGATGGGCGCGGCTGCCGCGACCGCCTCAGGGCTCAGGGCGACCTCCGCGCCTGCCGCCGCGGCGATGGCCGTTGCCTCCGGCGATATATCATAGACATGGAGCTGATGCCCGGCCGCCCCGATATGGCGGCTCATCGGCGCACCCATCTTGCCGAGGCCGATCCAACCCACAGACATCCTATTCCTCATGTGGGGGCTCCGTTCAATCCGGCAACCGTCCTGGCGCCAGTCATAGGGTTCAACGCCTCCTTCTGGAGGCGAAAGTCGAGGGACAAGCATTGGCAGCCCTCGGGGAGACTATACAGCCGGCGTTCTTCCGTCGTGGGATCACGCAAAGGCGTTATCAGACTGTCTTTCACGCCGAAGACAGCATCGCTATCGAGGTAAGGATCACCATCGATAAAAATATGCGTCGTCAGCGTGTCATAGCCAGCGCAGCGCAGAATGAAATGAATATGGGCCGGGCGCATCGGATGCCGGCCCAGGGCTTTGAGCATATCGCCGACAGGCCCGTCGCTCGGGATCGGGTAGGAGGCCGGCACAATGCTGCGAAACCAGAAATCGCCATCGGAACCCGTGCTAAAAACGCCGCGCAGATTCATATCGGGCTGGCTATCATCCTGTGTATCATAGAAGCCGTCCTCGGATGTCTGCCAGACATCCAGCTCGACGTTTTCAAGGGGCAAGCCATGCTCATCGCTTACACGCCCAAGCACAAATAGCGGCTCACCCCGGCCATGATGCGCAATCATCGCACCCATCGGCAGATGCGGCGCGCCATCGACATAAAAAGGCCCAAGCACGGTCGAGGGTGTCACTTCATCGATCTTGCGGCTGTTGATGGCATCGACGAGCATGGAGACGCCCAAACAGTCCGAGAGGAGGATGAACTCCTGCCGCCGGTCGCTGCTGATCTGGCCCGTACGTGTCAGAAACTGAATAGCGGCCAGCCATTCCTCCGGCGTCAGCCGCAATTCCTTGACGATCGCGTGCAGATGCGGAACCAGGACGGACATGATCTCGCGCAGACGCTCATCCGTGCAACCGGCATTGCGCTCCAGCACCGCCTCAACCGACCGTTCTTCCGTAAAATGCTGGGTTTTACCGAGCATCACGCTTGCTCCTCCTGAGGCGGTTTCCCCGCGAAAGCATTCTGGAGAAGCCTGCGTAGCGCCGCTGTCTCCAACGGTCGTGGGTTAGGATAAGGGCGTGCCGCCGCTTGGGTAACGGCCTGCTCGATATCAGCTTCGCGCATGCCGATCTCTGCCAGGCTGAGCGGTGCGCCCAGGCGCCGGGACAGATCATACAGCCCTTGCGCGGCATTCTCTGCCCCCAGAGCCGATGCGATGCGCCGCATCGCCTCCGGCGCACCCGCGGCATTATATGCGACCGCATGGGGCAGCACGACGGTATGGGTCGGTGCATGAGGAAGATTGAAGGACCCACCGAGCACATGACAAAGCTTGTGATGCAGCGCCATGCCCACAGAACCGAGTGCGATGCCGCAAAGCCAGGCACCATAGAGCGCCTGATGGCGTGCATCCCGGTCATGAGGATCTGCCACGATGATCGGCAAAGCCTTCGCCAGCGCCTTGATCGCCTCCTCCGCCATCAGGGAGATGATCGGATTGCGCTCCTCCGCATAAAGCGCTTCGACCGCATGGGCGATGGCATTCATGCCACTTGTCGCGCTGATCGCTGGCGGCAGGCTGAGTGTCAAGGACACGTCGTAAATCGTCGTCTCCGGCAGCACTTTCGGCGTACGCAGCGTGATTTTCTCGCCGTTCTTCGTTTCGCCGAGGATCGGTGTCATTTCTGACCCGGCATAGGTCGTCGGCACGGCGATTTGCGGCAAGTCCGTGCGCAGAGCGATGGCTTTGCCGAGGCCGGTGGTCGATCCGCCACCGACGGAGACCACGCCGTCCACATTCAGGGACTGCACGACGGCCAGGGCCTGCTCGGTGATGTCGACCGGCGTATGCATGGTCGCCCGGTCGAAAAGTCCGACGGCAAGCGTACCGAGACGCGCCGCGATATCGGCGGCCTGGTCTTTTTGCTCCGGCGTCGACAGCACGAGGATTCTTCCCATGCCGAGGCGCTCTGCCTCTTCCGGCAATTGCGCCAAGGTGCCGTCGCCAAAGACGACGCGCATCGGCAGGCCATCAAATACAAATGGTTCTAGCACTTTGCCTCCCGTAATCGCGCGACGTCATATTATTTGTGCGGCGCATCATAGGACTGCACCGCGCGTCGGCTTCAGCCCAACTTAGGTTCGCCATCCTGCCAGGGCGAGATGTAAATTGTCCAATTTGAACAATTTCAATCTAGCCAAACTGCGTTTTGAGTTCCACCCTCTCGGAAACTGAGGCAGCGTTGTCTCGGCAAGATAAACAAAAATGGATTGCCATCATCGGCAACCAAGAGGGGAAACATGAGGAACGGATTCAAAGCCGCGCTTCTCGGCACGCTGGCTGCTGGCTTTCTCGCAGGCGTCGGTCATGCGCAAAGCCAACCCGCAACGCCCGCCGGATATCAAGGCGCGCCGCGCACGGAACTTTTCAATCCGGCGCTCACCACCTGCATTCGCGACACCTCGAAATACAAGAAGGCGCCTCCCTATACGATCGGCTTCTCCAATGCCGGTCTCGGTGACAGCTGGCGCGTCGTCGCATTGGATGAATTGAAGCAAGGTGCCGAAGACCACAAGGACGTCATCAAAAAGCTGATTATTACCGATGCTGGGCATGATGACGCCAAGCAAGTCTCGGACGTGCAGGATCTTGCGTCTCAAGGCGTTGATCTGATGATTGTCAGCGCGAATACTGAAAAGGCGCTTGACCCGATCGTCACGCGCGTGATGCGCCAGGGTATTCCGGTCATCATGCTCGACCGTCGCATCTCATCCGATCATTTCGTCACCTATATCAACGCCTCGGATCCCATGATGGGCCGCCTCTGGGCGCAGTGGATCGTCGAGAAGCTGCATGGCAAGGGCAATGTCGTGCTGCTCGGTGGTCAGGCCGGGTCAAGCCCGAGCGAAAACCGCATGAATCCGGCCAAGGAGATCTTCGCGCAATATCCCGGCATTCATATCCTCGACACGGTCTATTCGGACTGGAGCCCCGTGAAGGGTAAGCAGGTCATGCAGGCCGTCATCGCCAAATACGGTCACAAGATCGACGCGGTCTGGTCGGCCCATGGCCTGCAGGTGCCTGGCTCGATCGAGGCCTTCGTGGAGGCCGGCTTCAAGCCTGGTGAAATTCCGATGCACACCACGGCGGACGTCAACGGCCCGTTGCTTGAAGCCATCAAGTATAAAGTGCCGATGCTGGAGATCAGCGACCCGCCGTCACAGTATCGCACAGCGATCGACGTTGCCCTGAAAGTATTGAGCGGCGCGGCCGTTCCCTGCACCTATACCGTGAACTCTCAGATCTCGGTGACCCCTGGCGACGAGACGCCGTCGATCAAGAGCGATGTCCCGTTCGACAGCCTGGGCCTGCCGGATAAGCCGTCCAACTACCTCGTGACCAATGATCTCGGGCCGACCTACGATCCGACGACCGCGCATACTCAATATCCGCATTGAGGTCGCCATGCTTTCGGTCAGCGGCATCCGTAAAGCCTTCCCCGGCGTGCAAGCGCTCGCCGGGGTCAAGCTTGAGGTCAAGGCCGGGGAAATTCATGCCCTGGTTGGTGAAAATGGCGCCGGCAAGTCGACGCTGACCCGGATCATCGCGGGCGTGGAATCGCCCGACGAAGGCGAAATCCGCCTCGGTGAGGCGGTCGTCCAATGGCATGGACCGGCACAAGCCAAGGCAGCCGGCATCCATGTCATCTATCAGGAATTCGTGCTCTTCCCGCATCTGACGGTCGCCGAAAACATCTTTCTTGGCCGCATGCCGCGCAACCGTCTCGGTCTTCTTGACCACGCGCAGGCCGAACGGCGGTCGCGGGAGATTCTGGATCGGCTTGGCGTTTCGATCGACGTGCGTCAGCAAGTGCGCTTGCTGACGGTCGCCGACCAGCAGATGGTCGAGATCGCCAAGGCAATGATCGATACGCCGAAGGTGCTCATTCTTGACGAGCCAACGGCTGTCATCGCGGGCCGGGAGGTGGAACTGCTCTTCACGCGGTTGCGCCGGCTGCGCGAGGCTGGTGTCGCCATCATCTATATTTCGCATCGGCTGGACGAGATTTTCGCGCTATGCGACCGGCTGACCGTGATCAAGGACGGGCAATGGATCGCGACACAGCCGGTCGCCGGCATGACACGCGACACGCTGATTACAATGATGGTCGGCCGCGATCTCGCCCATCTTTTCCCGCCCCATGAACAGCCGCCGCCGGCCCAGCCGGACGTCGTGCTGCAAGCGCAGGACATTCATGTCGGCAGGCGCGTGCTCGGCTGCAGTCTGGAACTGCATGCCGGCATCATCACAGGTCTTGCCGGTATGGTTGGGTCAGGACGCTCGGAACTCGCGATGGCGATCTTCGGCGGCCTGCCGATGGAACGCGGCACCGTCACGATCGCCGGGCGGAGCTTCCGCACGATCACGCCAGGACAGGCAATCAGCCTTGGTATCGGCTTCGTGACCGAGGATCGTAAAGGCCAAGGCCTCGCCATGCTGCAGCCTATCGGGGCCAATATCAGCGCCGCAAGTCTGGAGACGGTCCGGCGCGGGGTGATGCGGGACGGCCGCCGCGAATGGCAAATCGCTGAGGAAGATATCGCAAGCTATCAAATTGCTTGCCGCGGTCCCGGCACGCTGGTCTCGACCATGTCCGGCGGCAACCAGCAGAAAGTGTTGATCGCTCGGTGGGCAAGGGCCTGTCACCGTGTGCTGATCCTGGATGAGCCGACACGCGGCGTCGATGTCGGCGCGCGTGCGGAGATTTATCGGATCATGCGTGGGCTCGCGGCCCGCGGCATTGCGATCCTGATGATCAGTTCCGAACTGCCGGAAGTCGTCGGCATGTCCGACCGCGTCTATGTCATGCGTGAGGGATCGATCACGGGCATCCTGGAAAAGGATGAGATCACCGAGGAAGCGGTCGTCGACCTCGCGACGCATGACCGGCAGGCTGCCTGAGGAGAAACGGCATGAGCATCACCGCCACTACGGCCCTGCCGCGCAACAGGGCGCGTCGCTTGCCTGAGCAAGTGCTGCGACTTGGCATCGTCGTTCTTTTGATCGTTGTCATCACGGTTCTGGGCTGTCTTGTCTCGGATCGCTTCGGCACGCTCAATAATTTTCTGAATGTCTATGAGCAATCGACGGATCTGGCACTCGTCGCGCTCGGGCAGACTTTGACGATTCTGACGGGCGGTATCGACCTGTCTGTCGGCTCCATGATCAGTCTGCTGTCGGTCCTGACCTCGGGCATCATCAACAGCAATGGCGATCTGGTGCTCCCCGTCTGCGCCGGCATCATTGTGCTCGGCATGGTCATCGGCCTCATCAATGGCATCGCCATCGTGATGCTCAGGGTGCATCCATTGATCGTCACGCTCGGCACCGGCGCCGTGCTGCAGGGTCTGGCCCTGCTATACACCATGGCGCCTGCGGGCGGGGTGCCGGACGGTTTCGACTTCCTGGCCTATGGCCGCATCGCGGATATATCGGTCGGCGCGACGATCGTGCTCCTCGTCTATCTGCTCGCCAGTTTCCTGATGCGGCGGACGGCCACGGGTCGCAATATCTACGCGATCGGCGATGACAGACACGCTGCCGTGCTGCTGGGCTTGCCCGTCAAACGGCTGACGATGCTCGTCTACACTTTGTCCGGTCTGCTTTGCGCGATGACAGCGATCTATCTGGTCGCGCGGTTCGGGTCCGGCCAGCCTTACGCGGGGGCGAACTACACGCTCGCCTCCGTGACCCCCGTCGTTGTCGGTGGCACCATGCTGAGCGGCGGCCGCGGCGGTGTCATCGGCACGCTGCTCGGCGCCTATCTCATCGCGCTGCTCAATGACTTCCTGAATTTCCTCCACGTATCGACCGAAATCCAGCTCGTCGTGCAGGGGCTGATCATCATGCTGGCCGTTTCGGCCTATCGCGAAGGGAAGAGAGGCTGATGAAAGTGGATGCTATTCCGCAGGTCCGCTCGCTCGTCACCAAGTCAGGTCGGGGCAGCAAACCAAGGCTGAGCGACTCTATCGCGCGCTACGCGATCTACATCTTTCTCGTTCTGCTGCTCATACTGTCCGGCATCGCGGCGCCGTCCTTTCTGAGCCAGCAGAATCTCTCCAACCTCGTGCTGCAAACCGTGCCGCTGGCGATCGTTGTTATCGGCCAGGCCATTGTCATCATGACCGGCGGGCTTGATCTGTCGGTCGCCTCCGTCATGGCGACAGCGGCGGTCGCCGGCACTTGCTTCGCGGGCGGCGTCGGCGCGGTCATCGAAATACTCGTCGTATCGCTGTTCATCGGTGGCGCCACCGGGCTCGTCAACGGTCTGCTGGTCGCCAAGCGACAGGTTTCCCCCTTCCTCGCAACGCTTGCCAGCATGATCGTTCTGCAGGGTCTGCGTTTCGCCTGGACGAAGGGCGCGCCGAGCGGCGGCCTGCCACCTATCCTGCGGGTCGTCGGTTCCGGCACCTGGCACGGCATTCCGGTCAATCTGGCCGTTCTGGCCGTCCTGGCTGTCGCTGCCTGCTTCATCGTCCATTTCACGCTGCTCGGCCGGCGGTTCATGATCACAGGCGGCAACCAGGTCACGGCAAGGCTTCTCGGCTATCCTGTCGATAGGATCATCATCGGCAGTTACGTCGCCTCCGGCCTGCTGGCCGCCATCGCCGGCGTCGTTCTGGGTGGCTATGCCGAAATCGTCGATAATCAGGTCGGTCGTGGTTTCGAACTCGACAGCATTGTCGCGGCGGTCATCGGCGGTGTCGCGCTCTCGGGCGGGCGTGGCACCATCCCGGGTGCCCTGGCGGGTGCGGCCGTGCTGATGCTGGCAGCCAATGCCGTGCTGCTGCTCGGCCTGCCGATCCAGTTCCAGATCGTGCTAAAAGGCGTCGTCATCGTTCTTGCCGCCGCCTGCTACGTGCGGCGCTGACGGCAGCCGTTCAGACCAAGAAAGGCAAGCTCATGTCGATCGATTCTCTCTATCGCCTGGATGGGCGCGTCGCCGTGGTGACTGGCGCTGAGCGTGGTATCGGCGCCACCATCGCGGAGCATCTTCTGTCCCTCGGTGCCACCGTCGTCCTCGCCGACCGGTCGCCGGGCGTGCGCGAAACCGCGCAGCGTCTGGACCCGGACGGCAAACGCACGTCCTGGCTGACACTGGACGTGACGGATTCTGGCTCCCTGGATGCGGCGGCGGAAACCGTGGTCAGCCGTCACGGTCAGGTCGATATCCTGGCCGCCAATGCCGGCATCAGCTATGAGGCCGCCGCCATCGACCATACCGATGAAATTTGGCGCCGTGCGCTTTCCGTCAATCTCGACGGCAGCTTCTATTCCGCCCGCGCCTTCGCGCGCCCCATGCTGCAACGCGGCAAGGGTGCCATTGTGCTGACATCCTCGATCGCCGGCGTGAAGGTCGTCAGGCCGGAACTGCATGTCGGTTACGATGTCGCCAAGGCCGGCGTCGCGCATATGACACGCGTGCTCGGCATCGAATGGGCGAAGCAAGGCTTGCGCGTCAATGCCGTGGGTCCCGGCTATACCGATACCGAAATGCTGGCGGATGTCGGGCGCACGCAGCCCGAAGTCATGAAGATCTGGCTGGAAGACATGCCGAACGGGCGGTTGCTGCGCAAGCAGGAGATCGCCTCCGCC
Source organism: Acidisoma cellulosilyticum (assembly GCF_020621385.1). GTDB lineage: Bacteria > Pseudomonadota > Alphaproteobacteria > Acetobacterales > Acetobacteraceae > Acidisoma > Acidisoma cellulosilyticum. The sequence continues at coordinate 544,945 of NZ_JAESVA010000004.1, forward strand.
GTCGCCTTCCTCGCCTCGGACGCCGCATCCGGCATCAACGGCCATGTTCTGATGGTCGATGCCGGCTATTCCATTTCCTGATAAGGAGAAAAGCCATGCATTTCACCATTCATTGCCTGGACAAAGCCGGTGCTGTGGAACAAAGGCTCGCGCATTACGATGCTCATAAAGCCTATCTATCCTCGGCACCGATCACCATGCTCGTGTCAGGTCCGCTTCTGGCGCCGGATCACGAGACGATGATCGGCAGTTTCTTTCTTGTCGAAGCGGATAGCCAGGCGCAGGTTGAAGCCTTCCATAACAACGACCCCTTCAAGAAGGCGGCGATCTGGGAAAAGGTTTCGATCCATCCTTTTCTGAAGCGCGTCGATAATCGCGCTGCGACATAACAAAATCGAGGGACGACAATGGGACGCCTAGACCAAAAAATCGCGATCATAACGGGCGGCGGCACCGGTATCGGGGAAGCCACCTGCCAGCGATTCGCTGAGGAAGGGGCCAAGGTTGCGGTCTTTGAAATCAGTGCCGAGAACGGTGGCAAGACAGCGGAAAAGCTGCGTAGTCTTGGTGCTGATGCCGATTTCTTTCAAGTCGACGTGCGCGATGCGGACAGTGTTTCAAGCGCTGTCGCGGCGGTCGCAGACAAATGGGGCCAGATCGACATCCTGGTGAATAATGCGGCCATCCCGGGCGCCAATAAATTCACTCATGATCTCAGCCTTGAGGAATTCGAGGCTGTCTTCGCCGTCAATGTGCGCGGCACCTTCCTGTGTTCCAAATACGTGCTGCCGCATATGATGCAGGCGAAGCGCGGCGCGATCGTGAATTTCTCCTCGATCTATGGTCTGATCGGCAATGACGATCTGCCGCCCTATCATGCGACCAAGGGCGCGGTGCTGCTGATGACCAAGACGGACGCCATCTGCTATGCGCCTTACGGCATCCGCGTCAATTGCGTGCACCCCGGCTCGACGAAGACGCCGCTTTTCATGAAGGCGGGCGAAACCTATCCAGGCGGTCTGCAGCATTATCTCGACATGATGAAGGCGAAGCATCCGCTGACATTGGGTGAGCCGGTCGATGTCGCGAATTGCGTGCTGTTCCTGGCCTCGGATGAAGCGCGTTTTGTGACGGGCGCCAGTCTGGCCTGTGACGGCGGCTATACGGCGCAATAACACCGCCGAACAAAGGATAAACTCCATGCGCGCTGTGCGCTTTTACTCCAAGCGCGACATCCGGGTTGAGGATGTCGCGCCACCGTCTGACAACCCCGGGCCGGACGAGGTTCTGGTCGCGCCCACCGTCTGTGGCATCTGCGGCACGGATCTGCATGAATATATCGCGGGACCCATCGTCACGCCGATAGAGCCGAATGTGCTGACCGGCGCCACCCTGCCGCAGATCCTGGGCCATGAGTTCTCGGCCCGCGTCGTGAAAACCGGCGACCGCGTCAGCCATGTGAAACCGGGCGACCTGGTTTCCATCCAGCCGCTGATGGCCCCGGCGGATGACTATTATGCGCGCCGCGGGCTTCTGCATCTCAGCGAGAAGCTCGGCGTTATCGGCCTGTCCCATGCCTGGGGCGGCATGGCGGAAATGGCGATGCTGCCCGCTGCCAATGTCGTTCCCGTACCCGCCGGGCTGACGGACGTGCAGGCCGCATTGATTGAACCCGCGGCGGTCGCGGTCTACGCCGTCGATCGCGGTCGCGTGCAGGCGGGCTCCACCGTGCTCGTATCGGGGGCCGGACCGATCGGCGCCTTGACCTTGTTGGCCGCGCGCGCCGCGGGTGCCAGCACGCTGTTCGTGTCGGAACCTAACCCCAACCGGCTGCGCAAGGCGCAGGAGATCGTACCCGGCGTCATCCCCATTGATCCACGCAGTCAGAACCTTGTCGAGATCGTCCGTGCCCATACGGAAGGTGGCATCGGTGTCGATACCGCCCTCGAATGCGTCGGGCACGAGGGGTCGCTGAATGCCTGCGTCGAGGCCGTGCGGCGTCAGGGTGTGGTAGTGCAGGCCGGGCTGCACGTCCGGTCGGCTTCCGTCAATCCGATGCTCTGGGCGCTGAAGGATATCTCGATCGAAGCGACATGGTGCTATCCGGTTCATGTCTGGCCGCGCATCGCCAGCATGATCGCGGCCGGGATTTTTCCGGTCGAGCGGGTGGTCACCAGTCAGATTGACGCGAGCGATGTGGTGGAAGGTGGTTTCGAAGCGCTTCTTGATCCCGCAGGCCAGCATCTGAAGATTCTGGTCAAGGCATAAGCGATAGGGGCGCCGGACCTGTCTAGGTCCGACGCCCCTATTACTTCAGGTTCTCAGGCCTATACCGCAGAGTTCGCTTGTCAGACGGTAATGATGCAGAAGCGCCTCAACCGCGCCATTGGCGTCACCGTTGATGGCTTTCGTTGCAATGTCATTATGCTCGGCGGATTCGTCACGCGGAACACTGCCGGCTTCGCGTGCGACCTGCCGATAGCGATAGGCCTGATCCGCCAATTGCTCGCAAAAACCGATCAGGATGTCCGAGCGGCAGGCCGAGATCAATGACCGGTGGAACGCCCGATGGCGCGTTTCCCATTCGGGATTAGGCGTGCCGTTTTCCGCCCGCCGCGGTACGCGCGACAGCCGATGCAGCGCGATGACAACGCCTTCCTCCCAGCCGGCTGTGCGATGGGTCATGCTTTCCCGAAAGGCGCGTTCTTCCAACCAGCAGCGCGTGCGGGTCAGTTCCTCCAGCTCCTCCAGCGTGATCGGCATGACAAAGAAGCCGCGCTGGTCGCGACGGTCCAGAAGCCCTTCGGCGGCGAGCCGGTTCAGCGCCTCGCGCACCGGCGACGCGCCGGCACCATATTGCGCGACAGCCCATTCCACACGCAGCTTGCTATCGGGCGGAAGCCGGCAATGCAGCAGATCGTCGCGCATTTGCGCATATACCGACGATGCCAGGGTCGTCTCTCGGGCTGCAGTGCCGTCTGTCAAACATTGCCTCTCTGAAAGCCGCCCAGGCGGTGGTTCGGTTAATCCTACCATTGGCGGACCCAGCCGGACAATCGCCCCCGCCAAGGCTGCCTCCTCCCTCAGGCCGCGTCAGACAAAGCCGCCGGCACCAGCCGGAAGGTCAGGTCGACCAGCTTCTGTCCCCGCTCCTCCTGCGGCGCCACGATCAGGGACTTGCGCACCCCGAAGACCGCATCGGTGCCAAGATAGGGATCGCCTTCGAAAAAGATCTCGGTGGTCAGCGCGCGATGCCCCGGCGCCAGGATCATGAAGTGGAAATGGGCAGGGCGCCAAGCGGTTCTGCCGCCCGCGTGCAACAGGTCACCGACTGGCCCGTCATCGGGCACCTTATAGGGACCCGGCATGACGGTGACGAAGCTGAAACCGGCCGCATCGTCGCAGCGCATTTTGCAGCGGAAGGCCTGATCCGGCAGAGCCTCATCCTGGGTGGCATAAAGGCCGTTTTCAGCCGTCTGCCACATGTCGATCATGGCGCCGCTGATCGGCTTGCCAGCCGCGTCCAACACCCGTCCGCGCACCAGAACGGGCTCGCCCTCGCCCCCTGGCCGAAGATCCGCGCCCACCGGCCTCTCCGGACTGTCGGACGCATAAAACGGGCCCAGAACGCTCCCTTCCGTGGCCCCTTCTGGTGCATCCGTCATATCGACGAACGAACTGAGACCGAGAACGTCGGACAGCAGCATGAATTCATCGCGCTTTTCATTGCTGATCTCGCCGCAGCGAAACAGAAAGCCGACGGCCTTGGCCCATTCCTCATGGGTCAGCCGATTTTCCCGCGCGAAACCGTGCAGATGGCTGACAAGGCTAGCCAGCAACTGCTTCTCGCGGGCGGTTTTCATAGTAAAAGAGGCTATGACCTTGTCCGTTACATTGCCGGGGTGAATGTCATAGGCGGGCGGGCGATCCATGCCGGTCATGATCCTGTCTCCCTCAAGCGGCGGCGCGCGAGGATTCCGGCCGCGATGCCGGCTCATCCTCAATGACGTTGTGTAGAAGGCCGACGCCCTCGATCTCGACCTCGACGGTATCACCGTGACGCATCCAGAGCGGGGGTTTGCGCGCATGCCCGACGCCGGAGGGCGTGCCCATGACAATGACGTCACCGGCTTCCAGCGTGACGCATTCGGACAGCATCGCCAATGTTTCCCCGACCGGGAAGATCATCTGCGCGGTATCTGCCTGCTGCACCACATTGCCGTTCAGCCTGCAGGCGATGGACAGGCCCACCGCGCCTCGCGGCAACTCATCGGCCGTGACCAGGGCCGGACCGAACGCACCCGTCTGCTGGAAGTTCTTGCCCATGGTCCATTGGATTGTTTTGCGCTGATAATCCCGCACCGAGGCATCGTTGAAGCAGGAATAACCATAGACTGCATCAAGCCCTTCCTCGACCGTGGCATGGCGGATGGAACGCCCCATGATGACGGCAAGTTCGGCCTCGTAATCCAATTGCTCGGAGACGATCGGCCGAATAATGGCGGCGCCATGCGCGGTCAGGCTCGTGCCGCAGCGCAAAAAGGTCGTGGGCCATTCCGGCCGCTGATAGCCGCCTTCCGCCGCATGTTCCTGATAGTTGAGACCCAGACAGATCATTTTTCCAGGTGACGCGATCAGCGGCAGATAGCGGATCGACGCTTCGTCGACACGGGGCGCATTGCTTTCGACAACCCGCATCGCGGCGATGCGCAATGCCTCTCCACCCCGGACAAACGCCCCGAGATCGTCGGGAAATATGCTGTCTGCCGCTGTGAGGTCGACAATGCCGGTCGCAGTCGCCACGCCGATCGCTGGCTTCCCCTGCTGCAGAAACGATATCAGACGCATAATCCCCCCCCGGTCTGCGAGACCTTGTTTTCCTGGGTTCTAGCACCGCCGCCACTCGGTCGCTACAAAAATCGATATTTTTACGTCTGAATATATTTTGACGATAAAAACGACATATGTCGTTTGATGTCTTTTATATGCGATAGGAAATAATTTTATCGATATTTCTATTTACAACCCGGCTTCGCTGGAACAATCTGCGGCGCAGCAGAGCATAAAGCCTGCTCAACCGGCTTGAAAAAGGCCGACATACGGGGGACGCGAGCTTGGACAATGCCAAGATGCTCGAAGAATTCTTCGGCCTGACCGGAAAGATCGCCGTCGTAACAGGTGGTGCCGGTGGATTGGGCAAGGCCGTCGCCGCAGCCTATCTGACGCTGGGTGCAAAAGTCGCCATCCTGGACCTCAAGGAAGCCGAACTTCACGCTGCCGCTAGCGAACTTTCAGAGCTTGGCTCGGTTTTGCCGGTCTCCGTCGATGTGACAAAAGCCGATGACGTCGAGCGTGCTATTGCCAAAGTCAGCGATCATTTCGGCAATGCCGATATTCTCGTCACGGCGGCCGGGATCGCGCGACGCAAATCGGCGACCGAGCTGCCGCCCGAGGAATTCGACCTTGTCATGGACGTCAATGTCAAAGGCACGCTTTATTGCGCGCAAGCCTTCGGCCGTCGCCTGATCGATGCCGGCAAGCCTGGCCGCATCATAACCATCGGCTCCGTGCGCGGCCTCGTCGGTCATCCGCTCGGCTATGTTGCTTATGGCGTCAGCAAGGGGGCGGTTCATCTGCTCACCCGCCAGCTCGCCACGGAATGGGCCAAGCATGGCATCAACGTCAATTGCATCGCGCCGAGCGTTCTGAAAACGCCCCTCGCCGATTTCATATTGAAGACGCCCGAGGTTCGCGACCTGTTCATGTCGCGCATTCCGTTCGGCCGCGCGGCGGAGCCGCAGGAGCTGAGCGGAACCGCTGTCTTCCTGGCTTCGGCCGCCGCCAGTTTCATCACTGGCCAAATCCTTTTCGTCGACGGCGGCAGCGTCGCTGGATAGCTGACCGACCGTCCGATTCCGCCAAATAAAAACAAAAAAACGGAGGAACGACGACTATGACCGACCAACTGCATCGGCTTTCGCGCAAATTTTGGCAGCGCAGCCTTTCCCTGGCAGCGATTCTGGGCCTTGCCCTACCGCTCAGCCAGATCGCTGTCGCCCCGGCCAAGGCCGCCCAGAAGGGCAGCCTGATCATTGGCATCGACGAAACCGCATCCGAATATTGGGCCGAATATACCCAAGGTGCGCAAGACATCGCGAATTCGCTCGGCGCCAAGCTGATCGTCGTGACCAGCAACTATCAGGGTTCGCAGCTTCTGGCCCAGCTCGGTGCGATCTTCGCGACCGGCTGCGACCAATGCGCGCTGGCAACCGACCCGTCCTCCAACGCCTTCGTCAAGGCGGTGGTGCACCGTTCGGCCATGGCGCAGGTGCCCATCGTGACCATCTGGAATAGGCCCGAGAATATTCACCCCTGGGATACGGACCCGAAATACTGGGTCGCCCATACGTCCTTCGATGGCGTCATGTCGGGCTATTATCAGGCGCAAGCGCTGTGCAAGGCGCTCGGCGGACATGGCCAGATCGCGGCGATCGAAGGCGTGCCGTCAACGCCGCCGGCCTATCAGCGGATCGCCGGGCTGAAAAAGGCTTTGGCGGAATGCCCCGGTGTGACCTTGCTGGATACCGAGGTCGGCGACTGGCAGGAAACCAAGGCCCAGAACATCACGCGGACCTGGATCGCGCGCTACGGCAGCAAACTCAACGGCATTTTCGCGTCCAATGATGCCATGGCGCGCGGCGCGGTCGCGGCCCTTCGCGAAAAGAACCTCAACGGCAAAATTCCCGTGACGGGCTCGGATGGGTCCAAGGTCGCGCTCGATATGGTGAAAAGCGGCGATATGCTGGTCACCGTCTGGAATGACCCGGTGCTGCAAGGTGCCGTTTCCATCGCCATCGCCCATGCCGCCGCAGTCGGCGATATTGATCCGGCAAAGCTCACCCATGCGCAGCGCGATTTCTATCTGAAGCAGGAAGTCGTCGATAAATCTAACGTCGATCATTTTCTTGATCTGAAGGCGCATGCGCCGAACTACACCTATGCGGAGCTGAAGGCTGACTTCTGGAAGGACTCGGCTGGGGAACTTCCGGTCGGCGCCAACAAGTAACGCAGGCGAATGATGCGGTCGGTCTGGTCATGAAGAATATGTCTCCAACGACGAGCGCGCGCATCTCCGCGCAGCAGTCCGACCGCAGCTTCGCGCTGCACGCACGCCGCTGGCTGCAGAACCTTGGCCCGCTTGGTGTTCTGATTGTCCTGCTTCTGGTTTTCGAGGCGGCGCGGCATAACTTCCTATCGGCCGGAAACCTGGCCGCGATCGCCGAAGCCTCCGCCGTGCCGGTGATCCTGACGACAGGGTTGAGCTTCGTCATTCTGCTCGGCGCCATCGATCTCTCCATGGAAGGGGTCATGGCGGCGAGCAGCATGACCTTGTCCCTGCTCTGCGCAAATGACGTGAACGGCAATCACTGGGGCATCTGGGGCATCGCCGCCGCCATCGGCGTCGGTCTGGCCTTCGGACTGGTCAATGGTTTGCTCAACACCATCCTGCGGATGCCGTCGCTGATCGTGACACTTGGCACCTGGTTCATCGGCCTCGGCATCGCGAGCATCCTGTTTCCGTCCCAGGTGCCCACCGTTCAGGATCATTGGGTTTTGAGCATCGCCTCGACCCATATCGCGGGGCTCAGCCTGATCGTCTTTGTGGCCATTATGCTACTCGTGCTGTTTCATCTGCTGCTGCATTACACGCATCTCGGCCGCATGATCTTCGCGGTGGGCGGCGCCGAAGCGACATTGGTGATGACGGGACTGCCGGTTCCGCTGTTCAAGCTGGCGGCCTTTATCATCTCCGGTCTGATGGCTGGCATAGCCGGTGTTCTGCTCTCCGCCCGTCTGGGCGACGGCAATGCCAATATCGGCGACGGCCTGCTGTTTCCGGCGGTCAGCGCTTGCGTGTTGGGCGGCACCTTGCTCAGCGGTGGTCGCGGCGGGGTGCTGCCATCCGCGATCGGTGCCGTGGTGCTGGAAGTGCTGAACAACGGCCTTATTCAGATCGGTGCCGGTCCCTATGTGCGCAACATCATCAGCGGCGCGGTCATCCTCATCGTCGTCGCCGTCAGCGGATTGCATCTCCGGCGTAAACTGCGGGTGGTCAAGTGATGCAGCTTCTGGAAACCCGCGGCGTCGGTAAGATTTTCGGTCGCGTGACCGCGCTGGAGCAGATGGACCTCGTGCTCAACCAGGGCGAGGTGCTGGGACTTGTGGGCCAAAACGGCTCCGGCAAATCGACCCTGCTCAAGATCATCGGCGGTCTGGTGCAGCCGAGCAGCGGGGAGATGCTGTTGCATGGCAAGCCAGTGCGACTGCGCAGCCAGTCCGACGCCACCATGCACGGCATCGGTATGGTGCATCAGGAACAATCCCTGGTGCCGAACCTGACCGTCGCCGAAAACATCTTCCTCGACAAGCCCAATCCCGCCAAGGCCCAGGGCCTTTACCGCTGGAAGCAATTGTATGAGGCGGCGGCCGCGCAACTCCGCAAGATCGAGGTCGATATCGATCCGCGCGCCATTGTCGAAGACCTGCGTTTCGCGCAACGGCAGCAGGTGGAGCTTGCCAAGGTCCTGGCGGTCGAGGATCTGGTCAGTCACCCGCCCATCATCCTGTTCGATGAGCCGACATCGGTTCTGACGCCCGAAGAGATCAGGCTTCTGTTCCGGCAGATCGACCGTCTGCGCCAATCGGCCGCCATCGTCTTCGTCTCGCACAGGTTGGATGAGATCCTTCATATCAGTGACCGCGCGGTTGTCATGACCGACGGCCGCAAGGTTGCAGACGAGCCGGTCAGCGCGCTTAACCGTGAAAGCCTCTATCGCCTCATGGTCGGGCGGCAGCGCGCCATACGCGCCCCGCGTGGCATCCAAAGCGATGAGGCAGACCCATCCAAGGCAAGGCTGCAGGTGTCCGGCCTGAGCGCGGGCCAGCAGGTGCGGCCAGCCACGCTCTCGGTCGCGCCGGGCGAGATTCTCGGCCTGCTGGGTGTGCAGAGTTCGGGTGCGGAGGAATTCTGCCGTGCGCTGTTCGGTGCGGAAGATAATGTCCAAGGCAAGATCAAGCTGAACGGCGCCCAGATCAGCGTGCCATCCCCGGCGGCCGCCGTGCAGGCGGGCATCGGCTATCTGCCCGCCAATCGCCATGTCGAAGGCATGCTGAAGGGCCGCACGCTTGTGGAAAACATGGCCCTGACCTTCGGGCTGGATTACGGGCATCGTGGAATTCTCGTCAATCGCCGGGCGGAACGGCAGGTGGCAACGGAGTGGATCGGTCGTCTGAAGGTCAAGACGCGGTCGGCCGATGCGCGCATCGACGATCTGAGCGGCGGCAATCAGCAGAAGGTCGTGCTCGGCAAATGGCTGCTGTCCCGCCGCCTGCAATTGCTGCTGCTCGATCATCCGACGCGGGGGCTCGATCCTGGTGCGCGGGATGATCTGTTCGCGGTCATCCGCGCCGAAGCGGCCAAGGGCCTGTCCGTCATCTTCATCGCGGACACGATCGGTGAAGTGCTGGACTTGTCGGATCGGGTCATCGTCATGCGCGACGGTACGATGAGCGCCGAATACAACCTCAACCGAGGGGACGCGCCGAGCGAGGAAGACCTCGTTCGGGCGATGGTGTGACCATGTCTCATGTCCAGCCTGCCACTGATCCGTTGGTCCCCGCGAAACCCGGCTTCGCGGAGCGGCGGGCGGCTCTGCGGCGCGGCGTGCCGCTCGCCGTTCTTATCCTTCTCGTCGGCGTCAGTGCCATCATCGCACCGGGAACATTGTCACCCGCCGCGCTCAATGGCTTCATCTCGGACGCAGCACCGCTGATGATCCTTGTCATCGGCAGCACGATCCCCATCCTGACCGGCAGTATTGACCTGTCCGTCGCCGGCATCGCCTCCATCACCGGCGTAATGCTGGTCGTGCTGGCGCCAATCTTCGGCCCTTGGACCTGCCTGGTGGTCGTGCTTCTCGCGCTTCTTTTTGGCGCGCTGCAGGGCTGGCTGCATGCCTGGCTGCAGATACCCTCCTTCATCACCACGCTCGGCACGCTCAGCATGCTATCCGGCCTGTCGCTTTTGCTTTCGAACGCGACGGCGCAACCGCTGCCGGACAGCGATCCCTTCATCAATCTTCTCGGCGATACCAGCTTCGATATACCCAATACGGGCTTTGCCACTTTGGTGCTGGTCGCCGTCCTGGCGCTGGTGATGCGTTATACAAGGATCGGGCGTGACCTTTTCGCGCTCGGCGCGGGTGAGCGGGCAGCCCTGATGTCAGGGGTTCGCAACGTGCGCCTGCGCAGCTTCGCCTTTGCTATCTCCGCCGGGTGCGCAGCGCTGGCGGGGCTGGCTCTCGTCTCCGTGACCCAGTTCAGCTCTCCGACACTGGCCGGCAATCTGCTTCTGCTCTCGATCGTCGGCGTCGTTCTGGGCGGAACCGCCATATCGGGCGGGGTCGGCGGTCTTTGGGCCGGTGTCATTGGCGGTCTTATCACCGCCTGGCTGCGGGTCGCGACGGTGCTGATCGGGGTGAAACCGACCGGGCAATATATCGTTTTCGGCGTCATGGCGCTGATCGCCGTCTTCCTCACGACCGATCGCACCAAGATCGGCATCATCAAATAACAAGGATCATCCGGAATGCTGTTTGCCATTCATTGTCTGGACAAGCCGGACGGGCTGGAAAAGCGCCTCGCCCATCACGCGGCGCATCGCGCCTATCTTCAGGAGGGCCATGCGCATCTTGTCGTGGCGGGGCCGCTTGTCTCAGATGACGGGGAGACGATGATCGGCAGTCTTTTCCTGGTCGAAGTGCCGTCACGCGCCGCTGCCGAAGCGTTCAATGCCCAGGACCCCTTCGTCAAGGAAGGCATCTGGGGACAGGTCATCATCCGCCGATTCGACAAGAAGACTGACAACCGCTGAGATCGGCGCCCCTGTTAAGGGCGCCGCAGCCTGCCTGGGTTTAACTCTACATGATCGCCTGAATCAACGGCGCTTCGCTGAAAACGATCGCCGGCCGTTGCATTGAAAAAAGGCCGAGCGATTCCGTCCAGGCTTCGCGTGAGATGCGGGCGAGTTCCCAATGCGCAGGCCTAGCCAAACTATCCAGCGGCAGGCTTGTGCTCGGTGCGAGGCGATAAAGACAGGTATGACCGGAGGCCGACATTGCCGTTGGAAGCGAGGATGGCAATAACTGGCCATGGACCAGAATGACCGCGCCAGGCGCGGCGCAATTTTCCAGCGTCAAACTCTCAAGAAAACTGACCAGATAGGGAAGCTGAGCGGCCCCGGCGGTCCAGGCTAATGCGACACGATTGGCCCGGAACGGCGAATGGGCGGTGGAAACACCCAAAGGCTGGCGGAGCGTCGTGTAACTATGGGGCGCAACCGGTTGCCGTCGCTCAAGAAAATCTTCAATCTCGAACCCAATAAGGCCTAGCTGGTTTGAGCGATCATTTAAGCGAATGGAATCCACAGAGCCGAGTACCATCCCCTCCCCCTTTTTATAATTTTAAAAGCTTCCGAGCTTTTCTTTCCTTGATATTACCGCATAAGTTTCCGTCAAAACAGAGCTAAGATAGGAGCCAGGGGATATGACCCAACCGATTGATATCGTTGCAGTCCTCACCATAAAGGCCGGACACGAGGCTGAGATCTTTGAGTCGGCGGTTCGCTGCACTGCAGCAAGCCGCAAAGAAGAAGGCTGCCTGCTCTACAAGCCCTACCGCTCGCAGGAAACCTCCCCCCAGCTCATTTTTGTGGAGCGCTGGAAGGACAAGGCAGCCATCGCATTTCATGAAAGCACCGAGCACTTCAAAGCCTTCATCGCGTCTATGGATGGCAAGCTGACGAAAGCGCCCGAGATTCTTCTGCTCGATGAGCTTGGATAAGCTGGCGGCTCAGCCAAGACCGGTGACAATGCCTCCGTCGCACCGGAGGGAAGCGCCCGTTGTCGAGCCTGCCATTTCGCTACAGACAAAGGCGATCATGGCCCCTATTTCATCCGTCGATGAAAAGCGGCGATTGAGCGATGTCGGACGCGCGCGATCGAAGAACTCTTTCTCGATCTCTTCGACCGCGCGCCCTGTCCGCTTCGCCTCGTCGACGATCATGGCCACCATGCCTTCTGTATTTGTCGGACCTGGTAGAACGCTGTTGACCGTCACACCGCTCCCACCCAGTTCGACAGCCAGCCCTCGGGCAACAGCGATCTGCGCGGTTTTGGAAACGCCATAGTGGATCATGTCGACCGGTGTCAGCAGGCCACTCTCGCTTGAAATAAAGACGATACGGCCCCAAGCGCGACTGCGCATGCCTTCGCCGTAAAGTCGAGCCAACCTGACACCCGATAAAACATTGACCTCAAACAATCGGCGCCAATCATCGTCCGAGATTTGAAAATAGGATTTTCGTTCGTATATTCCAACATTATTGACAAGAATGTCCAAGTGTGGGACGGCAGCAGCAATTGCGGCAGCGCCCTCAGCCGTGCTGACATCTGCAGCGATGCCGGTCACAGATACGGCTGGGGCCAGTAATTGAACCTCAGCCACGGCTTGATCGACGGCAGCCTGTGTACGGCCATTGATGATCATATCGGCGCCCGCACGCGCAATGGCTTTAGCCGCAGCCAATCCGATCCCGGTCGTGGACCCGGTCACCAACGCTAAACGACCTGCATTAATTTGCATCTGCGAATTCCTTTCACGCATCGAGACCTGCCAGACCGGTCTACCGAACTCCCGAAACCGTCACATAATTTTTGACGATCGGCTCAGCCATACACCGTTCCATCGTCATCATGACCTTAGCCGCAATCGCAATATAAAAGCGGAATGCCAAGCAGAAGTCTCGCCAGATCAAACACCAATCTGGCCAGCATGAAAACCGTAAGAACGGCAGGGCATCACAAGATCGCGAAAGGCATGCCCGGAGATCCCGTGGCGCCGACGATCGACAGGGGCGAAAATACATAGACGAATTCCGAGACGCTTCTCTCGGCCAAAGCATCAAGCGCCATGCCTTCATGAAGGTATATCCCATGGCGCATGATGAGGTGCTGATGGCAAGGCAGCACATAGTCCGGATCAGCCGGGGGCATGACCTCTATGGCGAAATTATCGGCACCGATCACGCTGGGTTGAAACGCGGACAAGTATTGCGCCGCGGGCAATCCGATCCCGGGCGAACTATCGTACCATGTCACGGCCTCGGTATAGAAACGCGACCCGTGCCCGGTTCTTATGAGGACGACATCGCCTGGCCTTAACCAGCCTTCGGTCGGCAGTCCCTGTCGCCGAAGGCAGAATATCAGATCATCGGTTGTGATCTCTGTCCCACGCGGCAAAGGCTCCCCTTTCAACCCCTGAATATCGAGGAGGACCGCCCGCGCGACGAAGATCGGTGCATGCTCAATACCAAGCCGCTTCAGGCCCGTCTCCGACCACACATCCGCAAGCCGGTTGCCGTTATAGAGAAGCGTTTCGCAATGCCCGCAACCGCCGGCCGCCTGATGCCCCAGGTGGCCGAGCGCATCCATATGCGTCCCCATCTGGCCGATTTCGGTGCAAACGAAATCGTCATTCCAGATCGTTCGGCTTTTGGCGCCGACCGGGCCACCCGTGCCGCTCGACTGCCCTTGCAACCTGAGCGAGAACGAGCGCCCCGGGGAAAACGGCATATCGGGTGTATAGGGGAAGCCGAGAGGAATCGTTTCCCCAGAGCGTGCAAGTGTGAGCGCTTCAAGGACCTTTGCCGGACTAAGCAGATTGCCGTTGCCGCGCTGATCCTCTGCCCCCCATCGCGAGGGAAACCAATCCTCGCCAAGCGCCGGATTGTCATCCGCACTCATGACATCCCCCCACGCAGACCGCCGACGCCCGCGAAGCTGCGGCGCCGCCGCAGAAACGCATAGCCACCCTCGGCCAGTATCAAGGAAATGAGGAGCACCCCACTCGCCAGGCTTTGGGCCCAGAATGGCGCGCCAAGGCTGGCAATACCGCTCACGAGAAAGCGCAGCGTAAAAAGGCCGATCATAATGCCGACGACACTCCCACGACCTCCTCGGAGCGCGACACCGCCAATCAGGCAGACCGTCACGGCATCCAGCAAGACGGCATCGTAACCCAAGGGCGTCGCGCTGTCGGATTGCAACGACATCACGGCGCCCGCCAGGCCGGCAAGCCCCGCTGACATCGCGAAGGCCAGGACGAGCGGGCGACGAACCGAGACGCCGGCGGCGCGGGCTTCCGTGCGGCCACCACCAATGGCGTAGATTTCGCGCCCCCAGGACGTAAAGGTCGTCAGGCCAAAGATCAGCAAGGCGACGACGATCAGCAAACCGCCCAAAGGTGACAGGAACAGCCAATGCGCACTGAGGAAGTCCGTCGCGTCCAGATCGGCGATTGGAATATTGACCGTCTGCTCGCCGGCCAGCAGCAGAGCGAAGCCACGAAAGGCAATCAAAGTTCCGACCGTAAAGATCAACGAATTAATTCTCAGCCTTGCGATGAACCAGCCCTGAGCCGCGCCGACCAAAGCGGCGAGAGCCGTTGAGGCCACAAGAGCCGGTAAAACGCCGAATGTTTCGAGTTTTATCGATAGAACGCCGGCCAAGGCCGCCATCGACCCGACGGACAGGTCCATCTCCCCTGCAACCATGGTCAATCCGACACCGAGCGCGATAACGCCCGTCAGAAAGGCGCCGTCGAGCAGGGACGCAATGCCCGCAACATGATAGTAACTGGGTTCGCGCGTCGCGAAACCCGCGTAAACGACAAGCATGAGCGCGAAGCGCGCCGCGAATTCGCGCATCCTGTCCTGCCGGATCATCGATGCTTTCTTCCCAGAACATGAAAGGTTCCCGTGGCCGCGACCACGACCAATCCGACGATCGCAATGCGAAGACCCGCCGAAAATCCGTTCAGAAGCATGAGATTCTCAAGAAGCGAGATAAGGATGGCCCCTAAAGCCGCTTGAAGCGGCGACCCCTCGCCGCCCCGCAGCGCAATGCCGCCCACCAGAACAGCCGCGATATAGTCAAAGTCATAACCACTGAACAGATTAGCCCTTGCCTCCGAGAACTGACAGACCGTGAACAAGGCAACGACCGCCACCATCAGGGACATGATCACGAGGGCCGTGCAGATGACACCATCGACGCCGATGCCGCTGGCATGTGCCGCGTCTCGGCTGGCACCGGTCAAAATCACTCTCCGTCCCAGACTTGTGCGACGGATGAGGAACCAGGCGAAAACCGTCAGGATCAGGAAAGCCCAACTCTGCGTCGGCACGCCCAAAGGCCGTCCTGTGCCAATCCAAATGGCCGCAGCGCCATTGATCCGCAGCACACCATTGCTGCTCAAGATCGATGCCAGGCCACGAAACGCAGCACCAAAGGCCAGTGTCGCGATGATGGGATTGCCTGTGATCACCACGGCGACGCCTTGAAGGCCACCGGCCGCTATGGCCACCACAATTACGGCAACGACCCCGGCCGCCAAGCCCAGACTGGCTGTCACGATCGCAAAAATAACGGCGAGGAATGCCCCGAGAGAGGCCGCCGAGAGAGCAAAGAGATTCCCCGACAGCGTAATCACGCTCATGCCCACCGCGACGATGCCTGTCATGGACGCCGCGCGGACAATCACCAGGGCGTTGCCGAAGGTCAGGAATGATGGAGTGGCAGCGCCTGCTATAATAAACAGGGCAAGAACGCCTATCATGACGATGAACGCGGGCCATTGTCCTGCGTCACGCGACAAGTGCTGCCGCAGGCTCACTGATAAACTGGGCGGAATCATCACCTAGGCCGCCAGGTCCGGATGGGTGATCGCACGGGTCATGCTTTCCACCGTCATGGTCGAAGCCGGTGCGAGGTCGATGAGGCGTCCTCGAAAAAATGTGCCGACACGATCCGCAAGACCATGTACCTCATGCGTGTCCGACGACGAAAACAGCACAGACAATCCGGCATCCGTTTGGCGTCGCAAATGGCGATAGATTTCGGCGCGTGCGCCGACATCGACGCCGCGCGTCGGTTCCTCCACCATCAAAATCGAGGGATCAAGACCGATCCATTTACCAAGCGCGACCTTTTGTTGATTGCCGCCGCTGAGATTGCCCGCCAACCGGCCGAGCTTGTTCACATCGATATCGAATTGCTGGGCAATGCCGCGTGCTCGCACCGCTTCTCGGGTGCGGTCAATGACCCCCAGGCGCGAAATCCCATCGATCGTCGGCGCCGTGAGGTTTTCGAACAGATTGCGGGCCGCGAAAATCCCATCTCTCTTGCGGTCATCGGAGCAGAACGCGATCTGAGCGGCGATACTCGCATGGGCGGAGGACGGCGTAAACGGTTTGCCGTGGAGTGATATCGACCCTTGCTGGATTGGCAAAAGCCCCGCCATCATCTTCAAAATCGCATTCGCGCCACTGCCGATCTGGCCGGCAAAGCCGATCATCTCGCCCTTGCGCAAGGTCAGGCTGATCGGCGCGGTCAAGCCTGGGCAAAGACAGTCCTTGATGACAAGCAATTCATCCCCGCCCCCTCCGCGCCGCTCCGGAAACATCTGATCCAATCGCCGGCCAAGCATCATCTCGATCAGTTGATCGACGGTCACGCTGCTGGTTGCGACGGCTGGAAAACTGCGCCCGTTGCGGATGATGGTTGCACGTCCGGCCAATTCAAAAACCTCACCCAGGCGATGCGTGACATAGACGACCGCGCATCCTTCCGCCGCCAGCGCCCGCACAGCGGCTTTGACCCGATCGATTTCGGTCTCGGACAAGGTCGCTGTCGGCTCATCCAGGATGGCAATGCGCGTCTTGCGCGATAATAGCCGCGCAATTTCGATCAACTGGCGCTCGGCCACAGAAAAGCTCTCAGCCGGCCGCAAAGCGTCAATATAGCCAAGACCGACCCGCTCCAGATAAGGACGCGCGAGCCGGGCAAGCCGGCTTTGGCTGCGGAAAACGCCGATAGTCGTATCACCCAGAAGCACATTTTCGGCGACGCTCAGGCAACCGATCACGCTCAGTTCCTGCGCGACGTAAGAAATGCCCATTGCTTTCGCTTGGCCGGGAGACGCGATCGCGCGCACCGCGCCATTGACCTCAATGCTGCCGGCGTCCGGATGTTCAAGTCCGGAGAGGATTTTGACGAGCGTGCTTTTGCCGGCGCCATTCTCGCCCAGCAAAGCCATAACTTCCCCGGCAGCGACCTCCAGATCGACATGCTCCAAAGCAAGCGTTGCACCGTAGCGCTTGGCGATGTTTTGCATCCGGAGCATTCAGCCGTCTCCCAACAAAGCCAGTGCCTGTGCGGCAACCATCGCAGGAAAAGTCTCGAATCCTTCTGGTCCGATCAGGCATTGGCCGTCAAACGAGCATAACGCTATCCGCGAGCATTGCCATCTGGATCGGCCTGCAGGGACAAGCTGGCGCATCAGAAATTGCACAGCTCCTTGGCGGGACGCCCCCATAGCTTTGCCTGATCATAGGCTGCCTGAGAATTGCCGACCGGTGGATTGGGCAGGAAATTGTATTTATGGGGAGAGCCACTGTCGGACGGCGGCGTATTGGGATCAGCCGGCAGCGAAACCGATCCAGGCAGAACCACGTCAGTCTTGATGTATTTCACGAGTGTTTGCACGGCCAGCCAACCTTCGAAATAGCCAGACTGAATGGCGGTTCCAATCAGATCTCCGTTCACCACGTGGCTGGAATCACCGTGGCAGGTGCCCCCGATGATGAAAATATTCTTGCCTGGAATGAGCCCGTTCTCTCGCGCCGCCTGAGCCGTCGCACCGGCCATGGAATCATTCTCGGTATAGACCCAGGTGATCTTGCTCTTTTCTGCGGGAATGATCTGCGATGCGACTTTATAGCCGGAATCTTCCAGAAAGCCGTCGGCAGGGGTCACTGATATAACGGTGAGCTTTCCCTTGATGGCATTCTCGAACCCGGTAACCCGATCATCGCCTGCGGAAACCCCGGCGGGAAACCGGATGATGGCACCGGCGTCGCACTTGGTCGCGCTATGCGCGCAAGCGGCAAGCAACATTTCCCCGGCGGTCTTGCCGCTGAGATCATCGCTCGCACCGGCATAAGCCGTGAAGAATTTCTCCGTTCCTTTCAGCGGTAGCTGATTGGTAACGACAACCGGAACCCCGGTTCGCGACAAGGCGCGCATCGCCCCTACGCCGGCGGCATTGTCGAACGGGTACCAGACATATCCTGCAACTTTTTCGCCGGAAGCAAGTTGCTGCTGCACCTGAGCGTTCTGCTCAGCCTGGTTGAAATTATTCTCAAGAAATTTGACAGCATATCCGGACTCCGCGGCTTTCGCCTTGGCGCCCCTCTCCATCTGCCCGATATAAGGATTGGTGCTGGAGGGAAGAAAGTAAACGATCTCGCCTTTATCCTCGGCAAAGGCACGGCTATCCGTCCAATGAAATGCCGCTATTGCTGCGATTCCGGCGACTACTAATAACCCATGCCTCATTTTACTCTCCCCAGTTCGTTATTATTGGCCGCAATTGAGTTGCGCGCTTTTATCGGGTGGTCGAGTTATTGGGTCACGAAAATACTATCTAGTTCGTACATGTCAAGATCATCTCCTCCTCTCCCGTCACAAGGGCGTTGGGCTCAGTCGGTGCTTCGCAAATAGCTCAGGACCGCGTCCTTGATCATTGTGCGATGACGCTTGCGGATAGCCGGGTCGGTCGGATCAAGGTCAAAAATGGTTTTGAACGTATATTGATTTGAGACCCGAAAAAAACAGAAGGAACTCAGAAGCATATGAATATCGACGGGCTGCACGCGGCGGCGAAACACACCTTTTCGAAAGCCCTCCTCAAGAATGCGCCCCAGGGTCTCGATGACCGGAACATTGAGCGTCGCAATCGAGGATGAACGCGCCATATGCTCTGCACGGTGGATATTCTCGATCGCTACAAGGCGGATGAAATCGGGATGCGATTCATCATAGTCAAACGTGGTGTCAATCAAGGTCATCAGGGCCTGTTCGGGCGCAAGTTTCCCTAAGGCCAGCTTGTCTTCGACGGCGCGTATCGATTGATAGGCGCGTTCAAGGACCGCCAGATAAAGACCTTCCTTGCTTTCAAAATAATAATAGATCATCCGCTTGGACGTCTTGGTGAGCTCGGCAATCGCGTCCACGCGCGCGCCGGCAAGTCCAAGGTCCGAGAACTCTTTTGCCGCAACAGCCAGAATATCCTCCTTCGTTTGGTCGGGGTCATTCCGGCGGGGCGAGCGGAGCTTGGTTGTTACACTCATCACTTCCATCAGTTTCAGGTGTTGGCACTTTAAAGCCGTATCGACCGCGCGCGCTCCTGTCCAGACGTTGCCGCGCTTTCCCCCTCAGGGTCGTCCGCGCATCGAGAGGTCTTTTCAAGACGCGTTTTCGGTATTATGTACGCACTGGTTAGTTTACAAAACCGACAAAATCGGTGCGCTAGCTGCTGAGGGAAAGACAATGGCAACGATCAGGGCTGGCCTCATCGGCGCAGAGATCCAAGGCTCCCGCTCGCCCGCCATGCACATGCATGAGGGTAGGGAAACTGGCCTTTCGTATAGCTACGAGCTGATCGATACGGCGAAACGCGGCCTGGGTCCGGAGGACCTGCCCGATCTGCTGGACGATGCCGAGAGGCGGGGTTTCAGCGGACTGAACATAACCCATCCCTTCAAGCAAAGGGTTCTGCCACTCCTCACTGCGTTGAGCGATGACGCGCGCGCGATCGGTGCGGTGAACACGGTCGTTTTCAGCAAGGGTCAAAGGATCGGTCACAATACTGATTGGTGGGGATTCCTGGAAGCATTCAAGCTTGGGCTTCCGAACGCGGACTACACCTCTGTCGTGCAGCTTGGTGCGGGCGGCGCGGGAGCCGCGACGGCCTTCGGCATGCTGCGCCTGGGAACAAGACGTCTGACGATCTTCGACACGAATGAAAGCCGCGCGACAGCGCTTGCCTCCGACATGCAAAAGCTCTTTCCCGACAGCATGGTAGAGCCGGGTCTTGATCTATCAGCGACGCTTGCATTGGCACAAGGGATCGTGCACGCAACGCCGACAGGCATGGTGGAGCATCCCGGCCTTCCACTGCCGGCGGCTTTCCTGGACCCCAGACTATGGATCGCGGAAGTCGTCTATTTTCCGCTGAAGACAGCCCTCCTCCAGGAGGCAAGCTCGCGCGGCTGCAGAACCTTGAACGGTGGCGGGATGGCTGTTTTTCAAGCGGCCGAAGCCTTTAGATTATTTACAGGCCGCAAGCCTGACGCAAACCGCATGCTGTCGCATTTTCGGTCGATGACAGAGGAAGATCAGGTGAGAGACTAAGTCGCCGCAAATCCCTAACGCGGCAAGGAGGAGGCCACCGGTGAAGACATCAATCGCAACCGTATCCTTAAGCGGTGACTTACCCGAAAAGCTTGACGCGATCGCGCGCGCCCAGTTCACAGGCGTTGAGATCTTTGAAAATGACTTCCTGACATTTGACCACTCTCCGGCGACGGTGGGGCGCATGGTCCGGGATAAGGGACTCACCGTCACGCTCTTTCAGCCTTTCCGAGACTTCGAGGGCATGCCGGAGCCCCTCCGCAGCCGCGGCTTGGATCGCGCGGAACGAAAATTCGACCTCATGCAAGAACTCGGAGCGGATCTGCTGTTGATCTGCTCAAATGTCTCTCCTCACGCTTTGGGTGGCGTGTCTCGGGCGGCCGACGACCTTCGCGAACTGGGGGAGCGCGCGGCCAAACGCGGTCTGCGCATCGGTTTCGAAGCTCTTGCCTGGGGTCGCTTCGTCAATGATCACCGCGATGCCTGGGAAATCGTTCGCCGGGCTGACCATCCTGCCGTCGGGCTTATTCTCGACAGTTTTCATACCCTGGCGCGTGGTATCGACGTCGCCTCTATCCGTTCGATTCCGTCCGACCGTATCTTCCTCGTCCAACTGGCGGATGCGCCGAAGCTTGAGCTGGACCTGCTGTCCTGGAGCAGGCATTTCCGCAATATGCCCGGCCAGGGCGACCTTCCCGTCACGGCTTTCATGGATGCGATCTGGGCCACCGGCTATGACGGCGTCGTCTCGCTGGAGATATTCAACGACCAGTTCCGTGCCGGTTCGGCCCGCGCCGTCGCGGTCGATGGAAAACGGTCGCTGGTCTATCTGGCCGATCAGCTGGGCCAATTGGATGCTGCGGATAGCATTCCACCAAGGGCGATCTGCCGTGGCGTGGAATTTATCGAATTCGCGCTGAATGAAGCAACCATCGAAGAATTCCGCAATCTCATTGGCGCGCTTGGTTTCCATCTTGCTGGCCGCCATCGCTCGAAACAGGTCGAGCTTTGGTGCCAGGGCGATGTCAATCTTGTCCTGAATTACGAACGTGAGGGTTTTGCACATACATTCTATCTGACGCATGGTCCGTCCGTTTGTGCTTGGTGCCTCAAAGTCGCGGACGCCGACGCTGCCGAGCGCCGGGCAAGCGGCCTTCTCGCCCTTCCGTTTCGCCAGGCCGTCGGCCTGGGTGAGCTTGAAATGCCCGCCGTGCGCGGCGTCGGCGGCAGCCTGGTCTATTTTGTCGATGACAATTCAGGTCTAACGCGATGGCGTGACATCGATTTTGAGGCTGCAAACAAGGAAGATCATTCCCCGGTGCAGGTTGGGATCACGAACGTCGATCACCTTTCCCAGTCGATGGAATATGATGAGATGCTGTCCTGGCTTCTCTATTACGGCTCTATACTCGATTTGAATAAGACGGACGGCCAGGACGTCGCCGATCCCGGTGGTCTGGTGCGCAGCCAGGTTATACAGAACGACGAAAGAAGCCTGCGAATCGTCCTGAACGGGTCGCAAAGCCGGCGCACGCTGTCCGGTCGCTTTCTCAATGAATTTCTCGGGTCAGGCACGCAGCATATCGCGCTCGCGACGAAGGACATTTTCGCGACCGTCGCAGCGCTCCAAAGCCGTGGCTTTTCGCCTCTTCCGATCCCCGCCAATTACTATGATGATCTGATCGCGCGGTTTGGCTTGGATGATGATCTTATCGCGCGTCTCCGCCAGGCGAATATTCTCTATGACCGTGACACTACGGGCGGCGAGTATTTTCAATGCTACACAAAAGTCTTCGCAGAGCGGTTCTTTTTTGAGATCGTCGAGCGGCGCGGCTATGACGGTTACGGCGCTGCCAATGCACCCTTTCGTCTTGCATCCCAAAGCAGACTCTCCCACCGTCCTGAAGGGGTTGCCTGACCAGGCGCAATGCCGATCGGCTAAGTGGAATGACACATAAAAAAGCTGGGGACAAACCTCCAGATCGTTCGAGGAACAAGCAAATCCATGTCTTTGATTGTACCATTTCGGGACCCTGACGCCGGCACGCCGCCCTCGCGCGTTGAAGACTACCGGTCGACCCTGTTGCGCAGTCCTCACCACCGGCCGCTCGCGGTCCCACAGACCTTGAGCGAAGTGACGGGACCGGCTGATTGCTGGGACCGGCTCATGGGCCCTGCCCTGTCCGATCTCACGACCCAGCATGCGGGCCCCCCGATTGGGCAGCGGATTATCGTCTCGGGTCGGGTTATCGACGACAGCGGGCGGCCTGTCCCGAATACTGTGATGGAGATCTGGCAAACGAATGCGGCCGGACGATATGTCCATATCCGCGATCAATGGGACGCGCCGCTCGATCCCAACTTCACCGGAGCCGGTCGGGTGATAACGGATGCCGAAGGGCGCTACCGTTTCATTACCGTGCGGCCAGGCGCCTATCCCTGGGGCAACCACCAGAACGCATGGCGCCCGGCGCATATCCATCTTTCACTGCTCGGGCCGGCCTTTGCAACAAGGCTCGTGACGCAGCTCTACTTTCCGGATGATCCCCTGATCGAAATCGACCCGATCGCGAACGCGGTGCCGATGCCTTACCGCCAGCGCCTCGTCTGCAGGTTCGACATCGCGACGACAGAGCCCCATTGGGCGCTCGGTTACCTCTTCGACATCGTTCTCAAAGGACAAGACCAGACCCCGTTCGAGGATGATGACCATGACCATTGAGCGGCCTGACCGCGCGCACCGCAATCCGGCACCACGACAGGATAATCTCGATCCGGCCTTGTTCGGCCAGACCCCTTCGCAAACGGTCGGGCCTTTCTTTCACTATGGATTGCCCTGGAAGGGTGGCGCGGATCTTGTCGGAAACTCGGATATGGGAGCGCGGACGGATCTTTTTCCGCCGGAACACTACAAGCTGAACCTGAACCCGCAGCACGCGCTGCCTTTGGGAGAGGTTATCGAAATTGCCGGCAGGGTGCTGGATGGTGAGGGCGCACCGGTGCCTGACGCGATGATCGAAATCTGGCAGGCCAATGCGGCTGGTCGATACGCAAGCCTCGTTGACGACCGGACAGACCTGCCGCTGGATCCAAACTTCATCGGCTTCGGCCGGTCCGCCACGGATGCTGGCGGGGTCTGGCGCTTCAAGACGATCCGCCCTGGCCCTGTTCCGGGCCCGGGGAACAGTCCGCAAGCGTCCCATATCGCGATCTCCGTTCTGGGACGCGGGCTGCTGAAGCGTTTGGCGACGCGGCTCTATTTCGCGGATGGGCAGGGCAATGATCTTGACCCGATCTTGAACCTGGTCCCCGCCGAACGACGGCACACGCTCATTGCCACGCGTCAAGATGACGGCGTCTGGTGGCTCGACATCGTGCTGCAAGGGCCGGGTGAAACCGTGTTCTTCGACCTGTGAGCCATCATCTAAGCAATCGGCCGGCGACCACGCCCCGCATGCGGATGATCTTCGCTGACGCGGCGGTCATTTCTCATGCCCTGGCGTTCGAGGCGGCCCTCGCTCAGGCTGAAGCCGCCGAAGGGCTGATCGCCCGTGAAGCCGCCGAGCAGATTGCCGCGACCTGCCGCTCCATCGAGATCGATGCCGCCCTGCTGGCGGACGAGGTTGCCCATACCGGGACCCTCGCTATTCCCCTCCTCCGCCATCTACGCGCAGCCTTGCCCCCGGAAGCCGCCGCGGCCTTGCATAAGGGAGCGACCAGCCAGGATCTGGCTGATACCGTCCTCATGCTGCAGACCAAGGCGGCGGCCTACGATCTGCGACATGATCTCCAACGGATAGTCCGGTCCTTGGCGATATTGGCAAAGCGTCATGCCGGTCTGCCGGCCATCGGGCGTACACTTCTGCAAAACGCTCTGCCAATCGGCTTCGGCTTGCGTCTCGCGCAGATCGCACTCGGCTTACATGAGGCGGTGCAGGTCTTTGACGCGGCGGTCGCAAGCGGCGCCCGCATACAATTCGGCGGCGCCGCGGGGACGCGGGCGGGTCTGGCCGGCCGCGGCGTGGCCGTTGCGGCCCACTTAGCCTCGACGCTTAAGCTTGCGCCAAGCGCGCCCTGGCACAACCGCCGCATCGCCATCGCGTCGATCGCTGCGGCACTTGGGATGGTCATCGGTGCGCTCGGCAAATTCGCCCGTGACATCGCCCTGCTGTCGCAGGACGCCGTTGGAGAGGCCAGAGAGCCGCTTGTCGAAGGGCGCGGTGGCTCCTCCGCCATGGCCCATAAACGCAACCCGACAGGCTGTCAGGTGGCCCTGTCGGCAGCCTTGCGCGCCCCCGGGCTCGTCGCCGGTATTCTCGCGGGATTGCCGCAAGAGGAGGAACGCGGGCTTGGCGGTTGGCAGGCAGAGGGGCCCGCGCTGGCCGATCTATTCCTGCTGGCCGCCGGCAGCGCCGCGGCGATGGCGGTCGTGGCGGACGGCCTCGACATCGACGAAGCATCGATCGCACGCAACCTGAGCGTCGCCGGGATCGGCGAGGATATCGGCGAAAGCCTCGCGATCGTTGCTGCCCTTCTCGCCCAGATTCAGGAGGTGTGACGATGCCGTTCACGCAACGCGATGGCACCCGCATCTACTGGAAGCTTGAGGGCCAGAAGGATCATCCTCCCTTAGTCCTGTTGAATTCCATTGGCACAGATATGAGCCTGTGGGAGCCGACGCTCGCGCTTCTGCGACCGCATTTCCGCCTATTGCGTATTGATATGCGCGGCCATGGCGCGTCTGACGCGCCTGGTGGCGATTACCGTCTCGCTCAACTCGCAGATGACGTGGCCGCCGTCATGAGTGATGCCGGTATCGCGCGGGCCGCCATCGCGGGTGTGTCCCTGGGGGGCATGGTCGCCATGGAAATTGCCCTCGCCCACCCCGAACGGGTCAGCGCTCTGGTCCTGATCTGCACCTCCGCGCGGATGGATAGGGCTGCTTGGCAATCGCGTATCGATACCTTGCGCCAGGACGGGACAGGGGCAATTGCGACAATGGCCGTCAGCCGCTTCCTAACCCCGCGCTTCGCGGACCGCCACCCGGAGATCGCTGAAAGTCTGCGGCAAAGCATCACCGCGCAATCAGACGATGGCTATGCCGGTTGTGCCGCCGCTATTCGCGACATGGCCCTGATAGAGAGGATCGTGAGCATCGCCGTTCCGGTGCTGGTTGTCACCGGGAACTCGGATATCGCGACGCCCTTGACAGGACATGGCGACGTGCTCCTCGCCTGCATACCGAGATCGCACCATATCGCGCTGGAATCGGCGCATCTGCCACCCATAGAGGCGCCGGGTGCTCTTGCAGCATCGATGCGCCGCTTCCTGGCCCCTCGTCCGGATCACGACGCCGCGGCCGACGCCTTATTTGACGCAGGCCTCGCCAATCGCCGTCGCATTCTCGGCAATGCCTGGGTCGACAAGTCCCTGGCTGCCCGTACCCCCTTCAATGCCGATTTCCAGGCCATGATCACGCGTATCGCCTGGCACGAAATATGGGGTCGTCCGGGCCTGGAAGACCGAACGCGCCGTCTCCTTGTGCTCGCATTCACCGCCAGCCTCGGCCGGTGGGAGGAATTCGAACTTCATGTCCGGGCAGGACTGTCTCAAGGCGGATTTACGCAAGACGAGCTGAAAGAATTGCTCATGCAAGCCGCAATCTATGCCGGCGTTCCGGTCGCCAATACCGGCTTCGCAAAAGCCGGTCGGATCATAGCCGAACTTGAAGATGGCTCCGGCACTGATAGACCAGACTAGAAAATAAGGCCCCACTTGGCCGGGCAAGGCTTTCCAACGATAAGAAACTATACCCCGAGGAGGCAATCTTGACTGAACGATCAACCAGGCTCAATGCCAGCGCGACGGGCGTTGCCTCCTCGGCAGCACCCACCAATGCACGAACCGCAATCCTGGCTTTGATATCGATTGCCGTCGTGATCAATTATCTTGACCGCGCGATCATCGGCATCGCCGCGCCCGCTTTCAAGCTGGAGTTCGGGCTGAGCTCGGCCTTACTGGGCGTCGTCTTTTCCGCCTTTTCCTGGACCTATTTCCTGTCGCAGGTCCCGTCCGGGATCCTTCTGGATCGCTTCGGGCCAAGGATGATCTACTCGCTGTCCCTGACCTTCTGGTCTATCATCACCTTGCTGCAGGCATTTGTCGGCGGTGTCGGCTCACTCATCGGGCTGCGCCTGGGGCTTGGCATTGCGGAAGCACCCTGCTTCCCGGCCAATAGCAATGTTGTCGGCATGTGGTTTCCGCGTTCGGAACGTGCCCGCGCCATCAGCGTCTACACCGCCGCCGAATATGTCGGACTTGGCTTTCTGAGCCCCGTTCTGTTCTGGATCATGGCGCATTTCGGCTGGCGCTCCCTCTTTGGCATTTCTGGTGCCATCGGACTGGCCTATGCCTTTGTCTTTTGGTCGCGCTATTCAGATCCGAGCACGAGCAAATCTGTCAACGGCGCCGAGCTTGACCTCATCGAACAAGGCGATGGGATCACGACCAAGCTTGAGCCCGTCAAATTCGAGTGGCGACATATCCGGGCGCTGTTTCGTCACCGCCAGGTCTGGGGTCTCTGCATCGGGCAATTCTCCGTCTACTCGACCATCACATTCTTTCTGACATGGTTTCCGACCTATCTGGTGACGGCGCGGCATATGGCCTGGATCAAAGTCGGTTTCTTCTCGACCTTGCCTTATATAGCGGGATTTTTCGGTGTTCTGGTTGCTGGCTGGTGGTCGGATCGCATGATCAAATCCGGCATCAGCCTCAATCTTTCCCGCAAAGCGCCGGTCGTTGTCGGCTTGCTTGTCTCGGCGATCATTATCGCGGCCAATTACGTCAACAACGATCAAGCGGTCATCGCGATCCTGTCGGTCACCTTCTTTGCTGCCGCCATGGCCAATGCCGGTTGGGCCGTCGTGTCAGAAGTCGCGCCCCGTGGTTTCCTTGGCCTTCTTGGCGGTCTCTACAGTGCCGCCGCAAACCTGGCCGGCATTGTAACGCCCCTTGTTATCGGCATCATCGTACAAAAGACTGGGTCTTTCGTCGGAGCGCTTGTTTTCGTCGGCGTGGTCGCGGCGCTGGGCGCGCTGTCCTGGATCTTCGTCATCGGTGACATTCGAAGGGTCGAGATATCTTAGAGTCCGTCAGGTTTAGTTGGAAACGCCACTAAATCTGTCGTGCGCGGGCCTGGCCGGCCGCACCCCGACCCGCGCATCTACCCGGCGGAGCAAGCAATCGGCCGGCTGGGCGCCGCGGCGGGTAGGTCCGGGG
>NZ_JAESVA010000005.1 GCF_020621385.1 Acidisoma cellulosilyticum
GTCCAATATCGCATCAGGAATCGCAGGCTCTTTGCGGCGTGCCATCGGGCTTCTCCTTCTTTCCCACTATGCACCGGCCAAACACGAAATTCCTGACACTCCCCTTTTTTGATGCCGGCACAACGATGGCGCAACTCGCCCGCCGGCTGCGCGTGCAACCTCAGCGTATCACCGTCGTCACCAATGGCCTGACGATCGCGCAGGAACTTTCCGCGCTATCGGATATTCGCGTGATCATGATCGGCGGCGATCTGCGGGCGGAAAACATGTCCCTGGTCGGGCCGCAGGCGGAAGCGATGCTGGCTGGTATCTGGTGCGACCAGCTGTTCCTCGGCGCCGGCGCTATTGCCGAGGACGGCGCGATCTACAGCAGAGATGATCGGGAAGCGAGCCTCAACGCATTGATGTTGAAACGGGCCGCGCATCGCGTGCTGCTTGCCGATTCGAGCAAATTCGGACTGCGCACGACCTATCGCGTTTCGTCTATTGCCGAGCTTGATGTCATCGTCACTGACGCCGGCATGCCCGCGTCCTGGCGTGACCGCCTGGGACGTCTGCCGAAAACTCAAACCCGCTACATGGACGCGGCGGAGATGGTGGCTTGAGCGACTATGTGCTCGGGCTGGACGGCGGCGGCACGAAAACCTTGCTCGCGATCGCTGATCGCGCCGGTCATGTCGTCTTCCATGCGCGGGCGGCAGGGATTGGTCCCATCGAGAATCCGGATTGGGCAGAGACCCTGCGGACGCTGACGCAGAGTGTGGCAGAATACACGTCGCGCATCGCTTATGCCTCCTTCGGCATGCCGAGCTATGGTGAAATGCCCGCGGTCTCGGCCGCACAGGAAGACGCGGCCTTGGCGGGCAGCGGTTTTCCGCATTGCGTGCTCAATGACGTTCATACCGCTTTCGAAGGCGCCTTTATCGGACAGCCGGGCGTGCTTCTGCTGGCGGGTACCGGCTCGATGGTTTGGGCCGAAGATGCTGCGGGCAAGCAGATCAGGGTCGGCGGCTGGGGACATGGGTTCGGCGATGAAGGCAGCGCCTTCTGGATTGGGCAGGCAGCGATTGCCGCTTTCTCGCATTGCCTGGACGGTCGCGGTCAGGATCAAGCCTTTGCCGATGCCCTGGCCCATCGGCTGGGCTTGCCGGTCGAGAACCGCGCCGATGCGCTGACAGCCTGGTATTACGAGGGTGCTGATCCGCGCGTGAAGGTAGCCGCCCTGGCGCGCGACGTTGACGGTCTGGCCGAGCAAGGCAATGCGACCGCGAAAACCATTCTGACCCAGGCGGCGATCCATTTGTCGCTGCATGTGCGTGGGGCCTGGCGCCGCCTGCCGAGCCTGCCGGACAGGGTCTGGTGCGGCGTCGGCAGCATCATGAATAGCGGTCATGTCACGGATTATCTTCAGACATTGCTAGAAACGCCGCCGATCTCCCCGGCGCTGCCGCCTGTCGGCGGCGCGCTGTGGCGGGCGGCAACCAATGCCGGCTGGCCAATGGATTCTGCCTGGATAGACCAGCTGCGGACTGAACTCTCCTGCCAATCCTGAAAACAAAAAGGTCGGACCGATGAAACTCCGTGCGTCATTGCTCGCCTTCTCTGTCCTTTGCTCCTTCGCGATCCCCGCAGCCCATGCGGATAGCGCGAAACCCTATGCGGGACAGACCATTTCCGTGCTGCTGCCGCCCTGGGGCACGCTGCCCAAGGCCATGACGGACAGCTTCACGGCTGAGACCGGCATCAAGATTGACATGCAGACCCAGGGCTGGGATCAGATCCATGCCAAGATCCTGACCGCCATGATCGCCAATAACGCGCCGGCCGATGTGACCGAGGTTGACTGGTCCTGGGTCGGTCAGTTCGGTGCCGCCGGCTGGTATGTTCCGCTGCAGGGCAAGGTTTCCGCCGATGTGGTCAAGGATGTCGCATCATCGAAGATCTTCACGACCGACGGCAATCTGATCGCTATGCCCTATAACAACGACTTCCGCGTTCTTATCGTGAACAAGGCGATGTTCGACAAGGCCGGTATCACCAGCCTGCCCACGACAATGGACGAGCTGTGGAACGATGCCGTTGCGTTGAAGAAATCCGGCGTCACCTATCCGATCGCGCTGCCGCTCTCGGCCAATGAAGGCACCTCGACCGCCTGGTATCTGATGACCAAGGCTTTCGGCGGCGATCTGTTCGACGCGCAGCTTAAGCCGGAATTCACGACGCCCGATTCCGCCGGCTATAAGGCGCTGGATTGGATCGTGAAGGCCGTGAAGGCCGGGCTGATCGATCCGGCTTCGACCGGTTTGACGGATGTGCAGGTGCAGGCTTTCCTCTCCGGCGGTCAGGCGGCGATCGATCTTGCCGGTTGGGCCGGCAATCTCACCGTCTATAACGACCCCACGAAGTCCAAGGTCGCGGGTCATGTCGAGGCCGTGCTGATGCCGAGTGCGACCGGTCATAGCCGCAGCTTCGGTCTGCCCGAGGCGCTCGGCATTCCCGCCAATGCCGCGCATAAGGACGCTGCCCTGGCGTTCATCGATTGGTGGATGAAGCCGGCAACCCAGATCGAAGCCTATACGGCGCTGGGCGATCTGCCGACGAGCACGGCGGCCCTTTCCAGCCTCAGCGCCGCAGGCAAGATCCCGAGTGGCGATGTCTTGTTGAAGCAGATCCCGACGGTCGAGCCGCTTTTCGCGCAGGGCACGCCGGAATGGTATCCGCAGTTCAGCGCGGGTGTCTCCTCCGCCATCAACGAGGCCGCGAAGGGCCAGCTGACGGTCGCCCAGGCCATCGCGCAGATCGCGGCCCAGGCGCAGAAGGCGAAGTCTCAGTAAGCGATCTCGCGAAAGACCAGGACCAGACGGACGGGATGCTGTGACTGCGCTTTCTCTCCCTCGACGTCGCGCCCGCATCAGCGGGGGCGATGCCGGCCTCGGCCTGCTGATGGCGCTGCCGATCATTCTGTTGATGGGCAGTCTTGTCTTCTGGCCGCTGGTCATGACCTTCTGGGACAGTGTGCATCGGGTGGACCCGATGCGCTTCGGCACGCCCTTCGTGGGCCTGCGCAACTATCTGAGTTTGTTCTCGGACAGCGATGTTCAAAGCTCGGCTTTCAACACGATCGTCTATGTCGTGGTGGCCGTGGTGATAGAGACGGCGGGCGGTGTCGCGGCCGCCCTGCTGTTGAACTCTCTGGGGCGGGCGCGCAAATGGGTGCTGGCCGCCGTCATTCTGCCCTGGGCTTTGCCGCCTGTCGTCAATTCCATCATCTGGCTCTGGATCTACAACCCCAGTTACGGCGTTCTGAACGGCGTGCTGCGCGCGCTGGGTGTGATCTCCCAGAATCACGTCTGGTTCAATGACCGCTGGTCGGCACTGCTGCTCATCGCGGTCGTGCATATCTGGCGCATGCTGCCGATTACCGCTGTCATTGTGCTTGCCGGTCTGCAATCCATTCCGCAGGAATTGTATGAGGCGGCGCGGATCGACGGGGCAGGGGCGCTCAGCCGATTCGGGCGCATCACCTTGCCGCTGATCGGCGGCAGCCTTGCCATCGCCATGACGCAATCGACCGTGCTGGCCTTCAATCTCTTCGACGAGGCCTGGATCCTCAACGGCAGCAGCGGCGATACGCGGACTTTGCTCATCCAGGTCTATATGTCGGCTTTCCAGGATTTGCATTTTTCCTACGGCATGGCGCTGTCGGTGCTGGTGATGTTCGCCTCCCTCGCTGTCTCGCTCATCTATGTCATCCGCGGCAAAGCGGAGACGAGCGCGGAATGAAAACCAAACCGATACAATCCTGGCTTATGCGCGGTGGCGTCACGCTGCTGCTGGCCTGGAGCCTTGCCCCCATCCTTTGGGCTGTGCGCTCCAGCCTGACGCGGCCGGTGGACCTGACGGCGTCCAAATTCTCGTTTCTGCCGCCGACCTTCACCTTGCAGCATTACGGCAATCTTCTTGGCACCGTCAGCGCCTTTCAGGGTCAGGTGACGCAGTCGGTCTGGCCGCAATTCAGCCGCGCTTTGATCAATAGCCTGGTGACCTCGGCGGCGGCGACCGTCATCACCGTGATCGCGGCGGCCCTCGGCGGCTATGCCTTTGCCCGCCTGCGCTTTCCCGGCCGCGACGCGATCTTCGGCCTCATTGTCGCGACCCTCGCGATCCCGGCCTATACCGTCATGATCCCGCTTTATCGCATGATGGTGAGCCTGCATCTGGTCGATACCTATCTGGGCGTCACGCTTGTCTATGTCTCGGCTTTTCTGCCCCTGGCGCTTTGGTTGATGCGCAGCGTCTATCGCGGTCTGCCGATTGCGTTGGAGGAGGCGGCGGCGATAGACGGCGCCGGCAAGCTGCGCACGCTCTTTACCATCATCCTGCCCATGGCCGGGCCAGGACTGATGGCCGCCGCCATTCTGACCTTCCTGACGGCATGGGGGCAGTTTCTGATTCCCCTGGTTTTCTCGCCGACCTTGGCGACCAAGCCGCTGACGGTGCTGATCCCTGAATTCGTCAGCAAAAACTACATCGATTACGGGCTGATGAACGCGGCCGGCGTGCTTGCCATCATCCCGCCGCTTCTCCTCGTCGTTTTTCTCAATCGCTATCTGATCAGCGGGCTGACCGCCGGGTCGGGAAAATAAGCGAAATCACCAGTCACAGCGCTACAGGATTTACCATGAACGCAACCGAACGCGGCATTTTCGAGCAGTTCGAATTTTGGGCCAATGCCCCCAATCCCGCACCCTTCAGCGACAGCACGGCGATCCACGTCTTCGTGGGCTGCGGCACGTCCTTCTACATCGCCCAGGCGCTTGCCGCCGCCGCCAATGCAGATGGCGTGCAGAGCATTGCCGTGACGGGCGGCGAGTGGTGGCACCGTCCGCACTACTATCTCGCGGCCGGCCAGACAGCGCATGTCATCGTGCTGTCCCGCAGCGGTGAATCGACCGAAACGGTGCGCGCGGCGGAAGTGAGCCAGAAAGCCGGCCATCACGTCACGGCGCTGACCTGCGCCGAAGACAGCAGCATCACCCGCTTCGCCGATACCGTGCTTTATGCGCCGACCCATCCCATCGAGGGCATCGTCATGACGGCCTCGGCCAGCTTGATGCTGCTGATGGGCATGCGCCTGGCCGGCATCACGATCGGTGCGGCCGAGATCGCCGCCGCCGAAGCCGCGCTGGAGGCGGTCGATACCGCCGCCAATAGCCTGCTGGAAGGCCGCTCGCATTTCGTCTTCCTCGGCACCGGTCCGCTTGCCGGCATCGCCCAGGAAGGCGGGCTGAAGCTGCAGGAGATGAGCCTGAGCTATACCCAGTCCTATCCGACCGCCGATTACCGCCATGGACCGATCACCCTGGCCGATGAACGCAGCGTCGCGGTCATCCTCTACAGCCCGGAAGGCCAGGCCGATGATGCGGCTTTGGCGAAGGATCTGATCTCCAAGGGCGTGCGGGTTCTGGGTTTCGGTGGTCCCGGCACGGTCGAAATCGCCGTCGGTGGGGAAGCCGCCGCACGCGGTCTGGTCTGTCTGCCGGCCTTGCAGATTTTGGGTGAGCGTGAGGCGCAATTGAAGGGCCTGGATTCGATCAGCCCGCGTGGCCTCAGCAAAGTCGTCGTGCTCGGCTAAACACGCCTCATGTGAAGACCGCGCTAGCGTGCGGTCTCCACCGGGACGCTCAGGCCAAGTTTCAGGATGCTGAGCACGACATTGGTGGTCATTCGCCGAACCTGCGGGTTATGCGCCATGACGCGGGCGGAGACGGCGTCAAAAGCCTCGACATCTTCAGCGACGATGATGAGGATGACGTCGACCGACCCGGTCACGTAATAGGCCTGCTGGATTTCCAGCTGCTTTCCCGCCCAGGCGCGGAAGCGGGCGAGGGCCGTGTAATTCTCCCGCTCGATCTCAAGCCCGACGACGAAGGTCATCAGCTTGCCGGCGGCCTTGCGGTCCAGGACCGCGATTTCGGCCGTAATGATCTTGTCCTGCCGCAGGCGTTTGATGCGTCTTTGCACGGCGGATGTCGACAGACCGACCTGTTCGGCGATCTGCTCGGCCTTCAACTGGCAATCTTCCTGTAAAATGGTCAGGATTTTGCAGTCGAAACTATCCAGCGGTTCGCTCATCATGTCTCCGGCGTCGCGGCGAGCCATTCGGGCAGCGACGCCCGCAATTGGACTTGGAATGAGACAGCAATGTAGCACGGTTGGCGCAGCCCAGGCAGCATCCGCGATGCAAGGATCGATAAAAATTTGCGCTTTGTTGCCGATTTTTGGCGCGATACCGCCTTGTCACGCCATTTAGGGGCGGATTTGCAGGAAATTTGCAGATTTCGAGTAGGTCAGCGCCTGTAGGGTCCCTCGCCATTCTGGAGCCCGATGACTTTGGGTCGATCCGTCCCGACGTCTGAATTGGTCTCTAAATTATTGATCGACAGCGAGAGTTCGGATGTCGGGTTGCCTCAACCCGGCATCATCGCGTTCTAGGGATTGACTGGCATGATTATTCTGGACGGCGGTATGAGCCGGGAATTGCAGCGGATTGGAGCCCCCTTTCGCCAGCCCGAATGGTCCGCCCTCGCATTGATCGAAACCCCGGCGCTGGTCGAGCAGGTCCATCGTGAATTCGCGGCCGCCGGCGCGGATGTGATCACGACCAATAGCTATGCCCTGGTGCCGTTTCATATCGGTGAGGAGCGTTTCCGCACCGAAGCCCCGATGCTGGCCGCGCGTGCGGGTGAAGTGGCGCGCCAGGCAGCTGACGCCGTCAATGCGACCCAGCCCGGCCGCGCGGTGCGCGTTGCGGGGTCTTTGCCGCCGATCTTCGGCTCCTACCAGCCGGAACTGTTCGATGCAGCGACCGTGCAGGACTACCTCTCCGTTCTCGTCATCGGATTAAGGCCGGCGGTCGATCTTTGGCTGGGCGAGACGCTGTCCAGCCTTGCCGAGGCGCGCGCGGTGCTGGCAGCGGTGGACGGCGGCGGCCGTCCCGTGTGGATTTCCTTCACCTTGGATGATGCGGTTGAGGGGCGTGGCGCCGAACCGCGTCTGCGGTCCGGCGAGACAGTCGCCGAGGCGGCGGCCTGGGTGGCGGCGGCTGGAATCGACACGCTGCTGTTCAATTGCAGCCAGCCGGAAGTGATGGCGCCCGCCGTGCGTGCGGCGGCCAAGGTCTTCGCCGCGCATAAGGTCAGCATACCGATCGGCGTCTATGCCAATGCCTTCGAGCCGCAGAAGAACGAGAAAGCGAATGAGACGTTGGCGGATGTCCGCCAGGATCTCGACGGTTCGCGTTACAGCGATTGGGCGGATGAATGGGTGGCCGCCGGCGCTTCCATCATCGGTGGTTGCTGCGGCATCGGTGTCCATCATATCCATGCGCTGTCTCAACATCTGCGCGCCGAGGCCGTTTCCGCCAAATGACGGCCGGTTTGCGTTTCAGTCTTTAAGGCGTCTTCACAGCGGCGGCGGGGTTTGATCGATGGGTCCTTATGTTGATTCAGTAACCTATGACGAGGTGCTGCCCGAACGGGCCAGCGTCGTCGTCATCGGCGGCGGTATCATCGGGACTTCGGCCGCCTTCACCCTCGCCAGCCGCGGCATTTCGGTCGTGCTCTGTGAGAAGGGGCATATCGCGGGCGAGCAATCGAGCCGGAACTGGGGCTGGGTGCGCCAGGCCGGACGGGACTTTCGCGAAATGCCGCTGATCGTCGAAAGCCTGCGCCTGTGGCGCGGGCTTGACCGTCAGATCGGCGCTGAGACCGGCTTCCGTGAATGCGGCGTGCTCTATGTCGGTGAGACCGAAGACGACGAGCGCAACTTCTCCAACTGGATGGAGATGGCAAGCCCCTATCAGATCGGGGCGCGCATGGTGCGCGGCGTGGAGATGGAAGCGCTGATGCCGGGCTCGTCGCAAAAATTCCGCTGCGGTATGCATGTGCCGACCGATGGCTGTGCCGAGCCGCAGAAGGCGGCCCCGGCCATCGCCCGGGCGGCGCAGGAGAAGGGGGCGACCATCCTTGGCCATTGTGCAGTACGTGGCCTGGAAAAGACCGCTGGGCGTGTCAGCGCCGTGGTGACGGAACGCGGCCGCATTGCCTGCGATGCGGTTATTCTGGCGGGCGGCGCCTGGTCCGGCCTGTTCTGCGCCAGCCTGGGCATCCGCTTGCCGCAGCTGAAGGTTCTGTCATCGGTCATGCGCACCGCGCCGGTCGAAAATGGCCCGGAACCCTGCACCTGGATGGGGGAGATCGGCTATCGCAAGCGCCGCGACGGCGGCTATACCATCGCCCATGGCAGCGGCCATGTAACGCCGATCGTACCGGATTCCTTCCGCTACCTCCGCGAGTTCTGGCCCAATATCAAGCGCGAGGGGATGGCGGGCATTCGCCCCCGTTTCAACGCGCTGTCGCGCTTTGAGTTTACAACGCCCCGGCGCTGGTCGCTGGATCGACCAAGTCCATTCGAGCAGGTGCGTGTGCTGGACCCCAAGCCGAACAAGCGGTTGAACGACAGTGCGATGGAGACGATGCGCAAGCTCTATCCGGCCTTTCGCGATGTGCCGGTGGTGCAGGAATGGGGCGGCTATATCGATGTGACGCCCGATATCGTCCCCTATATCGGCGCGGCGGAAGACTTGCCGGGTCTGGTGGTGGCGACCGGCTTCTCAGGCCATGGTTTCGGCATCGGCCCTGGCGCTGGCAGGCTGGCGGCCGATATCGCGATGAACGAGACGCCTTTCGTCGATCCAACCGACTTCCGGCTGACGCGCTTCAGCGACGGCTCTCCCATCGTGCTGGGGGCGGAGTTGTGACCTTGGCCGCACCCCCTGCGGTGATCATGGACGGTGTGAACACCAGCTTCGGCACCAATCACGTGCTGCGCAATGTCTCGCTCAACGTCGGGCAGGGCGAAAGGGTGGTGATCTGCGGTCCGTCGGGCTCGGGCAAATCCACCATGATCCGCTGCATCAACGGATTGGAGCGCTATCAGTGCGGTCGTATCACCGTCGACGGCATCGCGTTGACGCGTGACGCAGCCTCGCTGAAACGCATTCGCCGTGATGTCGGCATGGTCTTTCAGTCCTTCAATCTGTTTCCGCATCTGACCGTGCTGCAGAATTGCGTGCTGGCGCCGATGTCGGTGAAGGGTATGAAACGCGCGGAAGCCGAGGCGCTGGCGATGGAGTTTCTCGGCCGCGTCAAAATCCCGGAACAGGCAGGGAAATATCCAAGCCAGCTGTCTGGCGGCCAGCAACAGCGCGTGGCCATTGCCCGCGCGCTCTGCATGCAGCCGCGCATCATGCTGTTCGACGAACCGACCTCCGCGCTGGACCCTGAGATGGTCCGCGAAGTGCTGGACACCATGGTCGAACTCGCGGGTTCCGGCATGACCATGCTCTGCGTCACGCATGAAATGGGTTTCGCGCGACAGGTGGCCGATCGGGTCATCTTCATGGATGGCGGGGAGATCGTGGAGGAGGGCGCGCCGGACAGTCTGTTCGCGGCGCCGAAGACCGAACGCCTGCAGCGCTTCCTCGCCCAGATATTGCGCAGCCATTGAGCGGGCTGGACAGTATGATGGGCGGCTACGGCAGCCAGTTCGCGGCAGGCATTTTGCTGACGCTGGAAATCTCGGTGTGTTCTTACCTCATCGGTCTGATTTTCGGCGTGCTGGGGGCGAGTGCTAAACTCTCGCCCTGGAAAGCGCTGCGCCTGCTCGGCAATCTTTATACCATCATCGTGCGCGCGCTGCCGGAACTGCTGTTGCTGCTCATCGCCTTCTATGTGCTGGCGGGCGCGATCTCAGGCCTCGCGGCGTCCATCGGCCTCGTCAAATCCGACTTCGCCTTCAATCCCTTTCTGGTTGCGGTTATCGCACTCGGCTTCATCCAGGGCGCCTATGTGACGGAGATTCTGCGCGCCGGTGTGCTTGCACTGCCGAAGGGGCAGAGCGATGCGGCGCTGGCGCTGGGCCTATCCTTTCCGGTGCGCTGGGGTCGGGTATTGGGTCCGCAGGTGATGCGTCATGCGCTGCCGGCCCTCGGCAATGTCTGGCTGAACGCGACAAAGGATTCTTCACTCATCAGCATCGTCGGTGCCTTCGCGGATGTGCTGAAGGTCAGCAGTCTGGCTGCCGCCGCGACCAAGGACTATATCCTGTTCTACGCCCTGGCCGCGCTCTGTTTCCTTCTCATCAGTGTGGTCTCGATGGCGATCCTGAATGCGCTGCATATCCGTAGCCGGCGCGGATTGCATATCGCATGAATTTCTCTGGCGCCTTCTTCATGACGCAGGTGATGCCGCAATTGATCGCGGCGATCCCCATCACGCTGGAACTGACGGCGATTGCCGCCATCGGCAGTGCCGTTTTCGGAGTGCCGCTGGCCTTGGCTCTGGGCGCCCGCGCCTGGCTGCGCTGGCCGGCCCAGGCCTATAGTCTTGTCATACGCGGCACGCCGATGCTGGTGCAGATCTATTTCATCTATTACGGCCTGGGCTCCCTCATCCCCGGCCGCTGGATGCGCCATAGCTGGGCCTCGCCCTATCTGCGTGACGCCTTCTGGTATGGCGTCGCGGCCCTCATCATCAACGAAACCGCCTATGTCGCGGTCATCCTGCGCGGCGGGCTGGACGGCGTGCCGAAGGGCGAGAGAGAGGCCGCGGCCGCGCTGGGTCTG
Organism: Acidisoma cellulosilyticum; assembly: GCF_020621385.1. GTDB lineage: Bacteria > Pseudomonadota > Alphaproteobacteria > Acetobacterales > Acetobacteraceae > Acidisoma > Acidisoma cellulosilyticum. The sequence continues at coordinate 10,688 of NZ_JAESVA010000005.1, forward strand.
TCCCCCGTCACGACGTTCTTCCGCATCGTGCTGCCCCGCGCCTTGATGATCACGCTACCGACCTTCGGCAGCGAGCTTATTCTTCTCCTGAAATCGACGGTGCTGGTATCGACGATCACGATCTTCGACGTGCTGGGCGAGGCGGATGTCATTCGCTACCAGACGCTGCGCGTGCTGGAGCCGCTGCTGGGGGCGGCTGTCGTCTATGTCGTGCTGGTCGGCGCAATCAGCCTGGTGGTGATGGCGATCGAGGCCTGGCTCGCCCGCATGCGCTGACCTGTCCCGGTCAGACCGGGAAAATTTGGCCTTGTTCCATCCGCGCGACGCTATCCACATCGCGCAGCGCCTGCGGCCGATGGGTGATCATCAGGGTCGTGCGGCCCTGCATCAGCAGGGCGAGCGCGTCGATCACGATACGTTCGGACAGTGCGTCCAGCCCCTCGGTCGGCTCGTCCAGCACCAGGATCGGCGCATCCTTCAGAAAGGCGCGGGCGATGGCGATGCGCCGCGCCTGACCGCCGGACAGTTGCGTGCCGACTTCGCCCACCATCGTCTCCAGCCCATCCGGCATCGCTGATACTTCGTCAAGGATACCGGCGCGGCGCAGCGCGTCGTGCATCGCGGCGTCAGTGGCATCGGGCCTGGCCAGGCGCAGGTTTTCCCGAATGCTGGTATTGAACAGATGTGTCTGCTGCGCGATGACGGCGCAAAATCCGCGCACCGTCTCGCCGTTCAGATCGCGGATCGGCACGCCGCCGATCAACACCTCGCCGCGCTCGCAATCCCAGAAACGGAGCAAAAGATTCCCGAGGCTCGTCTTGCCCGATCCGGTCGGCCCGACGATGCCGAGTGAGCCGCCGGCTGGTATCGTGAGGCTGACACCGTCCAGCGCCCAGGGGGCGTGGGCGTCATAGCGCAGCCCGACATCGCGGAATGCGATATCGAAGCGCAGCGGCGCAGGCGCTTCCGCCGACGGCTCCTTGACCGCAGGTTCAGCATCGACGATCTCGAAAATGCGCCGCGCGGCAGCCAGCGTCTCACCCAGCGCGCGATAGGCATTGGGCAATCCGCTAACCGCATCGAAACTCGCGAGCACGAAGAGCGCGATCATCGCGATATCCGGCCCCGGCAATCGTCCGGCCGAGGCAAGCGGAATGGCGCAGACGAGGGCTGCCAGCATGGTGCATTGGACGATAAACAGCCCGGCACCGCCGGAGGCCGCTTCCACCCGCGCCTGGGCGCGTTCGGCACCGATCAATGCCTCGTAACCGGCCTCATGCTGCGCAGTCTGTCGGGCGAGGGCGCCGAAGACGCGCAGCTCCTCGAAACCGCGGATGGTATCCGCAATCTCGGCGCGCAACTGGCCGCGTTGCGTGACCGCCGCCTGGCCCGGACGGCGGGCGAGACGGAAGGCCATCAGCGGCAAGGCGAGGCCGACGAGCAGCAGGCCGAGCAGATCGGCCAGGGCCGCACCCGCGCTGAAATGCGCCAGGAACAGCACCATCAGCACAGCGCAGACGGGCGCCACGATGCTCGGCGCCAGAACGCGCAGGTAGAAATTGTCGAGACTGTCGATATCGGCACGAATGCGGCTCAGCAGATCGCCCGCGCGATGGGTCTGCAGCCGCGCGGGGGCTAGGGGTTCCAGATGTTGGTAGAACCAGACACGCAATTGCGACAGCAGGCGGAAGGTCGCCTCATGCGTCGTCAACCGCTCCAGATAACGGCCGACCGTGCGGATGATGGCAAGCGCGCGGATGGCGGCCGCCGGCAGGAAATATTCCAGGTGCAGCAGGCCGAGACCCGCCAGGCCCATCGCCGCAATGAACCAGCCGGACAAGGCGAGCAGCCCGACATTGGTCAGCACCACGACAATGCCGAGCAGGATACCCAGCACCTGCCAATGCCAGCTGGCGCTCAATAGGCGGAGAAGACGCCAAAGGTCTTTCATAGCGCGCCCTCATGATAAAGCGCGCTCATGGCGGCGTAATCGGCAGGACGCGCCAGAAGTTCGTCATGCGCGCCCGCCTCGACGATGCGACCCTCGCGCAGGACAAGAATGCGGTCGGCCGATGCTGCCGTTTCCAGGCGATGGGCAATCAGCAGCACCGTCGTTTCACGGGGCATCGCCGCAATCGCATCGCGAATAAGGGTCGCGGTCGCCAGATCAAGGCTCGCCTCGGCCTCATCGAGGATCAGAAGATCGGCGGGTTTGAGCAGCGCGCGGGCCAGCGCGATACGGCGGATCTCACCGCCCGACAGCCCTTGGCCGCGTTCGCCGATCACCGTCGCATAGCCATCCGGCAGGCGCCGGATGAACCCATCCGCCGCCGCCGCTTGCGCCGCATGAATGACCGCGTCATCCGAGGCGTCCGGCACGCCGAGACGAATATTCTCGGCGATGCTGCCGGCGAAAAGGGTCGGCCGCTGCGGCATCCAGGAAATGCGGGCGAACCAGTCTTCCGGCGCGATGCTGCGAAGGTCGGTGCCGTCCAGCGTGATGCGCCCTGCGTCCGGTGCGGCAAGGCCAAGCAGCAGGCGTGCGATGGTGGATTTGCCGGAGCCGCTGGGCCCTACCAGGGCCACACGCTCCCCACGCCGGAGCGAGAAGTCGATCCCCTGCAGCGCCGGCTGGTCGGCGCGATAGGCGAAATGCACAGCCTCGACATGAATGCTGCCGAGCCTGGCCGGTGCGGCTTCGGTGCCGGGGATGGCCTCGGGTTCGGGCGTTTCCAGCAGCGCCACGATCCGTTCGGAAGCCGCGATCGCGTCCATGCGCGCGTGATATTGCGTGCCCATGGCGCGCAGCGGGCGGAAGAATTCCGGCGCCAGCAGCAGCACGAAGAAGCCGGGCAGGAAGTGCATCTGGCCGTAATAGAGGCGGAAGCCGATGAAGACGGCGACCATGGCGACGCCGAGCGTGGTGAAGAATTCCAGCACCAGGGAGGACAGAAAGGCGACGCGCAGCACGCTCATGGTGCTCTGTCGGTAATCGTCCGAGATGCGGCCGATGATCTCGGCCTCATAGCGGCTGGCGCCGAATAGCTTGAGCGTCGAGAGGCCTTCGACGACGTCAAAGAACTGCGCGCTCATCAAAGCGAGCTTGCGCCATTGCCTCTGGTTAAGGCGCTCGGTGCCCTTGCCGATGACGATCATGAAGATCGGGATCAGCGGCGCGCCGATCAGCAGAATGACGCCTGAGACCCAGTCGGCCGGAAAAACCGCGATGAGAAGGGCGACCGGAATGAAGGCCGCGACCGCCATCTGCGGCAGATAGGCGGTGTAGTATTTGTCGAGCGTATCGACGCCTTCCACCAGCAGGTTGGCGAGGTCGCCGCTGCGTTCCTGGCCGAGGAAGGCCGGCCCGAGCCGCGCGATCTTGGCGTGCAGCGCCTGCCGCAGATCGCGCTTCACCCGCGCGCTGCCCGCGACGGCGGTCACCGTCGCGCCATGGGCCATCAGGGCACGGATAAAAAAGAGCCCGACCAGCGGCCAGAGCAGCGGCATCACGGCGGCAAGGCCGCGATGCGCGAAGATGACGCCGGTCACGGCCTTGGCCAGCAGCCAGGCTTCCGGGATGAGCAGAAGTCCGCTGACTGCGCCAAGGGTGATCGCCGTATTGAGCGGCCGCCGGGCGATCGCCGCCCGGCGCTTCAGCCAACCATCCAGTGCGCGGCTGACCGCACGCGGCATGGGGGGCTTATGGGTCGTCATGATTTAACCGAGCCGTCAGTTGCCTCGGGCATTCCGTCTCAGTGATAGGCAGCCAGCGCCGAGACGCGGGCCCGGAAGACCCAGATCTGATAGGCGTTGTACATCAGCATCACCGGGAAGAAGCCGCCCATGGCGAGGGTGAAGGTAAACAGCGAAACCGCTGGGCTGGCGCCGGTATAGATGGTCCAGGTATTCGGCACGAGCCAGGGATAGACGGTCCACATCATCGCGCCCGCCATGATGGCGACGGCCGCGTTGAACCACAGGATGGCGGTGAAATCGCGATCCGCGTGGCTTGCCACACGCATCTTATAGGCCGTGAAGATGACGGCGAGCAGAACGATGCCCCAGATCCAGAAATTATGGCCGAACCATTTCTTCGAAGCCCAGGGGAAGATCGAGGCACTGATGGCGACCGTGATCGCGACGGCGACCAGCGCCAGCCAGAAGATCGTCTTCGTCCAGCGCGCCGCCTGTTCGCGGATCGGCTCGCCATGCTCAAAGCGCGCGCGGATAAACAGCACCCCGGCCAGCGTCACGGCGATGACGGCGGCAATGCCTGTCCAGATGCTGAAGGGCGTGATGAAGCGCCAGGAGCCGCCGATATAGGTCGGCACCACACCGGGCGTATTGGTCAGCGGATAGCCGTGCAGCACCGCACCCACCGCCATGCCGCCGAAGAAGGCGACCGCGAGGCTGGAGAAGCCGAAGCAGATATCCGAGAAGCGCTGCCAGGGGGTCTCCGCCAGATGGCGGAATTCCAGCGCCAATGCGCGGGTGATCATGCCCCACAGGGCGAGCGCCAGGGGCACCATGAGATAGTTGAAGGCCGAGCCGTAGACGAAGGGGAAGGTGCCGAACAGCACGCCGCCGGCGACGATCAGCCAGGTCTCGTTCGCGTCCCATGTGCCCGCCATGGCGGACATGATGGCGCCGCGCTCATGATGGCTGCGGACAAAAAGAGAGAAGACGCCGGCGCCGAGATCGGCACCATCCAGCAGGATATAGAGGAGCACGCTGAAATCGAGCGCGATCCACCAGGCGAAGGTGACGATATGTTGGATATGGTTGAGCCCGTCCATGGCTAAGCTCCCGGATAGATGCGGATCATGTGTTCGATCATCTCAGATCGGACGGACATAGGAAGGCGCCTCATGGCGGCCGGGGCGCGGCTCCAGCTCGCCCAGATGCTGGTGCCCGCCGTGAACGACGGGGCTGTCCAGATCCGGTCCGCTGCGCATCACCTTGGCGAAGAAGAACCAGGTGCTGCCCCAGACGATGATTTCGAAATACATATAGCCGAGCAGCCAAAGCAGGGCGGAGGTCACGTCCATATGGCTGACGCCTTGTTCCGTCCGCATCATGCCGTAGACGACCCAGGGCTGACGCCCGACCTCGCGCACCCACCAGCCGCACCAGATGCTGATATAAGGCAGGAAGCCGCAGAGAATGGCGGCCCAAAGAAACAGCCGGTTCTGGACGATGCGCCCGAGGGCGAAGCGACCGCGCAGGATGAGAAAGGCGCCCCAGAAGGCGAACAGCATCAGCGCACCGCCCGCCGCCGCCATGATGCGGAAAGCATAGAAGGGCACGACGACCGGCGGCCGATTCTCTGGCGGAATGGTGTCGAGGCCCGGAACCTTGCCGTTCCAGGTATGGGTTTCCAGCAGGCTCAGCACATGCGGAACGCTGATCGACCAGGCGAAGTCATCGCCCTTGGCATTGGGCCAGCCGACAACCTTCCAGCTGGTATCGACCGAACCGTCCGGATTGTAGGTATGATAATGGCCTTCCATGGCCGCGAGCGCCGCCGGCTGGTCTTGCGCCACGATAAGGCCGAGACCGTCGCCGAGATAGACCTGCAGCGGCGCGATGATCACCAGGGCCAGGACCGCGTATTGCAGCGGCCGCTGGAACAGATCCACGTGTTTTCTGGTGAGAACGAACCAGGCCGAGACCGCGATGACGAAGCAGAGGGCGAGTTCGACACAGGCGATGAGCATATGCGGAAAGCCGAGCCAGACATCCGGGTTAAAGATAGCGGCGACCCAGTCGGTCACCTCAAAGACGCCGTTCTTGAGCGCGACGCCGGTCGGCGTCTGCATCCAGGAATTGGCGTCCAGAATCCACATCGCCGAGAGGCTGGAGGAGAGGGCGACGTTGAATGTCGCGAACAGATGCATCCCCTTGCTGATCTTGCCCCAGCCGAAGATCATCAGGCCGATAAAGCCTGCCTCGTACATGAAGGCAGTGATCGTCTCGTAGCCCAGAACCTGACCGAAGAATGGTCCGGCGGCCTGGGAGAAGGGGCCATACAGAATGCCGAAGGCCATTTCCATGGTGATGCCGGTGGCGACGCCGGCCGCGAAATTCACGATGAACAGGCGGCTGAAGAACCGAACGACATGATACCAGCGGTCGTCCTTGGTCGCGACCCAGCGCCATTCCGCGAAGAACAGAAGCATGGCCAGGCCGATCGTCAGCGGCGGATAGATGATGTGGAAGGTCGTGATCCACGCGAAATCCAGCCGCGACAAGAATACGGACAATGCACTATTCGACATCAATCACGCTCCGTAACGGTATTGGGTAAGCACATCGTTTCCTGACCCATTCGCTTATGAATGAAGTCGCGGCCCCAGGCATCTCTATTCTGGTACGCGCGCGCCCGCCAGGGTGAGGCGGGTGACATCATGAGGTCGGGATCGGGACGGGCCAAGTAATGCACAAATTTCAGAAAATTCTGAAATTACGGTACTAGCCATTTGATCTGTGTCAAGGAAGCTTCCGCTTGGAAGCCATGCGTGGGACGGGCGGATAGGCCTTCGTCTCGTCACTCGTGCAGTAAGCGCGCGGGTGACGAGTAGCGAGAAGCAAGCGTTTACAGCCCGTTATGCGTCACGCGCCCGTCCATCATGGTGAGCGGGACGGTGGCAGCGGCGAGCGCATCGGCCGGGGCGTTGATCGGATCGACGGAGAGGGCGGTCAGGTCGGCGCGCATGCCGGGCGTCAGCGCGCCCGAGATCGCTTCCTCATGCACCGCATAGGCCGCGATACTGGTCAGGCCCGCCAGCGCCTCCAGCCCGGTCAGCGCCTGTGACGGCTGAATGGCCTCGGCGAGACTCTGCTCCGCCAGACGACGGAAGCGTGCGCAGACCAGAATCTCACGCGGATCGAAGGGGGCGATCGGCCAGTCCGATCCCATGACGATCGGCGCGCCGGCATCGGCAATATCCCGGCAACGCCAGGCGCGATCGGCGCGTTCCTTGCCAAGGCGGCTGGACCAATTGTCCGAATGGTCCGCCCGCGTATAGCGCACGGCGTGGGACGGCTGCATGGACGGGATGATGCCTTCGGCCGCGAACCGCCCGATATCCTCATCCGGCAGCGTCTCGATATGTTCGATGCGATGACGGGCCGCGCGGCGCAGCGCCTCCGGCACGTCCTTCAGCGTGTCGAGCACGAAGCGGATCGCGTGGTCGCCGATGGCATGGGTGATGGTCTGCACCTGCCGCTCGGCGAAGAAGCGCAGCGCATATTGATAGGCTTCGTGATCGGGCCAGAGGGCGGCGAGGCCTTCGCCATGAATGTCGGGCTCATGCAGCCAGCCGGTGCCGCCATCGATGGTGCCGTCGATGAAGAATTTGGCGGCCACCACGCGCCAGTATTTGCCGTGCAGGCTCTGCTGGGCCAGCACCTCATCGATATCGGATTGGGACGCGCCGGGATTGACCCAGGGTGCCACATGCAGGCGCAACGGCAGATCGGCCTCGGCCTCCAGCGCCGCGAACAATTCCATGCTGCGGGTATTGGCGTCCATGACATGGATGCCGGTGAGGCCGCTCGCCGCCATGCGGTTGAGCGTGGTGCGCAGCGAGGCGACACGATCGGCGAAGGTCGGGACCGGGATCAGGCCTTTCACCAGGGCAATCGCTTCCGGCTCCAGCAGCACGCCGGTGGGGCGGCCGTCGGCGTCGCAGACGATGACGGAGGCGCCGACGAAGCTGCGCGGGCCGGTGACGCCCGCCATGGTCAGCGCGGTGCGGCTGACGGCGACGCCGTGATAGTCGAAAATGAAGACGCAGGTCGGCCGACCGCCGACCGCATCCTCGATGGCGTCCGCGACATGGGGAAGCCCGGCAAAGGCGATGGGGTCCAGGCTATAGCCCATCACCCATTGGCCCAGCGGGGTGCGCTGCGCTTCCGCCCGCAGCCGCGCCAGCATTTCCTCGGCCGTGCGTGCGCCCGTCATATCGACGCCGACCTGCAGGTCATTGCCGGAGACAGGATGGGCATGACCATCGACCAGGCCCGGCGTCAGATAGGCGCCGCCGAGGTCGAAAACCTCCGTCCGGCTATTGCGGAGTTTCAGAATGTCATCGCCGGTGCCGACAGCCGCGATAAGGCCGCCGCTGATGGCGATGGCATCGCCGTCGCGGATGCCCGCGGGCGCTGTCGCATCGCGCAGCCGGGCGTTGAACAGGATTGTATCGATCTGTGTCGTCATCGCAATATTATCCAACTTACGAAAGAATGCCTTCGGACTTCAGATCGGCGCGCGTGCGCGTAATCGCTTCGCGCAGCGTCGCTGCGGTCTCGGCGATGTGCTCCTCAGTGAAGATCAGCGGCGGTGACAGCACGATGAGATGGCCGATGGAGCGCGCGATCAGCCCTAATTCGTGCGCATGGTCCGCGATGCGATGGCCGACATCGGCTTTCGGCGAGAAAACCTGCTTGGTTTTCTGATCGGCGACGGCTTCGACGCACATCATGAAATGGCTGCCGCGCACATCACCGACGATGTCGATATCGAGCAGGGATTTCAGCGCCTTTTCGAATTTCGGTCCATTCTCCCGCACCTGACCGCAGATATCCTCGTTCTCCATGGCGCGGATGGTGGCAAGGCCGGCGGCGCAGACCACGGGATGACCAGAATAGGTGAAACCATTGGTGAACCAGGCATCTTCCGGCGCGGCATTGAGCACGGCGTGAATCCGGTCGGAATAGATCAGCGCGCCGAGCGGCTGATAGCCCGAGGTGATGCCCTTGGCGGAGATGATGATATCCGGCTCGATGCCGAAATGCTCAGTGGAGGCGAAGAACTGGCCCAGCCGCCCGAAACCCGTCACGACCTCATCGGAGACGTAGAGAATATCGTATTTGCGGCAGAGGCCTTGTACGCGGGCATGATAGCCGCGCGGCGGCACGATGACGCCGCCGGCGCCCATCAGCGGTTCGGCGAAGAAGGCGGCGATGGTATCTGCGCCGAGCGAGAGGATCCGCTCTTCCATTTCGCTGATCAGCAGGTCCAGGAAAGCGGCCTCGTCCATGCCCTCGGGACGGCGATAGGTATTGGGGGACCGCAGCGTCTGCACCATCTCGGTTTCGAAATTGAGCAGCGGGCTGCGCGCCGTGTGGCGGCCGGACATGGAATGGGTCAGATAGGTGCTGCCATGGTAGCTGTCCATCTGCACCAGAAGGCGGCGCTTGTCCTTCTTGCCGCGCAGCGCATGATAAAAATGGATCAGCCGGACGGCGGAATCATTCGCGGTCGATCCGCCGCAGGTGAAGAAGACGTGGTTGAGATCGCCGGGCGCGATGCGCGCGATTTCCTTGGCGAGGTCGGCGGCGGGCAGGGAGCCGATATCCACGAAAGGCGTGAAATAGGGCATGCGCCGCGCCTGATCGGCGATGGCCTCGACAATGTCTTCACGCCCATAGCCGAGATTGACGCACCACAGCCCGGCCATGCCGTCCAGATAAGGGCGGCCCGTCGTGTCATAGACATGCACGCCGCGCGCGCCGCTGACGAGGAAGGCGCCACGCTCCTTGAAGCTCGCGAAATTGGTCCAAGGATGCAGCAGATGCTGACGGTCAGCCTCCCAGGCGGCTTTGGCCTCGGCCTCCGGGATGGCGAAATCGCGCATGCCGGAATTGGAGAGACGACCATCGGCCAGAGTAGAAGCTGTCATTGTCGGCGCGTCCTAGAGATTGCTTTCCTATGAGCCGCCTCTGACGCGACGGACGCGATTTGTGATCACTTTTTCGAAGCGTGCAAGGATTTTGTGATCAAATTCTTCAGGGTCGCAGCTTCAGCACCCAGGTTTCGCCCATCAGTGGCATGCCGAATCGGTCATGCATCGCGGTCTCTGTTATGGTGAAGCCGTGCTCGGCATAGATGCGACGCGCGGTTTCCAGAATGGTGTGAGTCCAGAGCGAGATGTCGCGGTAGCCGGTACTGCGCGCGAAATCGACACAGGTGGCAACCAGGGCGCGGCCGATGCCAAGGCCGCGGGCGGAGGATTCGACATAGAGCAAACGCAGCCGGCTGCGATCATCGCCTTCATCCGTCAGGAAGACAGATCCCGCGATCATGCCATTGACCTCGGCGACCCAGCATTGCTCGCGGCCGGGTTTGAAATTACGCAGAAAATTCGTCGTAACTTCGCCTTCGATCACTTCGATATCGGGTCCCCAGCCGTAATCCTCCCGATAGAGGATCGACTGCCGCGACGCGATCAGCCCCATATCGCCGGGGCGAAAGCTGCGCAGCGTAAACGTGCGTTCAGAGGCGGGGTCGAGCAGCGATTGCACGGTCGTCAGCGCCTGGGTCAGCTGCGCGCGTTGGCCAGGGTTCAGACGCTGCAGACTAGCCTCCACCACCGTCTGCTGACGGCTGTCCAGCTCAGCCGCGACCGCGTGGCCTGAGGCGGTCAAGGCGATCGGCCTCTGCCGGCCGTCTTCCGCGCCGCGCTCACGCTCGATCCAGCCGCGCGTTTCGAAACGGCCGAGAACACGACTGACGAAACCGCCATCCATACCCAGGGCTGCCTGAAGATCGGCGGCGAGAGGAAGGTCTCGCTGAGCGATCTCGAAAAGCAGCCGCGCTTCGGCCAAGGACATCTCGGTGCCGAGGAATTTCGGATCAAGCGCGCCGACATAATGCGTGAAAAAGCGATTGAAGCGGCGCAGTTGGGCGGTTGCAGTTTCCATGACCGCTTTATCGCAAAACAACTTGACTAAGTCAAGTATTCAGGGCGCGTAGAACCCATCCAGCACGCAGAGCGGCGTGACGATCAGGCTCGCCATGGCCGCAGCCGCGACAGGCAGCAGGAGCAGGCTGGGCGGGGCGGCATCAAGCAACCGCGCACGGGGGACCAGGAACGCGGTTGCGGGCAGTAGCGGCAGGAAATACCGGCCGGTCGGACCTTGCACGATGGGGAATCCCACCTTCGTCCAGGTCAGATATTGCGACATATAGATGGCGACGGTGATCAGCCCGAGCATGGTGAACAGCACGAATTGGTCGCGCCTTCCGAAGCCGCTCGGGCGCGTCTGCTGACGGTCGGCGAGTAGCGCGGATAACAGCGCCAAGGCCCAGAGCGCATAGAGCGGTGCCGGCAGGCGCAGCGAGACGAAGCCGAGGACGCCGATAAACTCCAGCACAATCCCTTTCTGTAGCCAAAGTGAGCGCAAAGTGAGGGTAAGGACGCGCAAAGGGTCTGCGGCCAGGACAAGCATTTGCGCCGCCGCATCAGGGCTGGTGAAGAATCGTACCGCAGGGCCCGGCCAAAATGGGCCGGCGCGGTAGAGCGGCAACGGCGGCCAGGGTGTCGCGATTTGGCTCATGGCATAACCAGCCCAGCCGAGTGCCGGAACCGCGCAAAGCGCGGCCAAAACCAGTCTCAGCCCGCAATCGCGGCGCGTCCTGATCGGAAAGACCAGCATCAGCAACAGTCCGACATAGGGAATTTTGGCGAGCGCGATGACGCCCAGCAGACCCGCCGCCGCGATCCAGTCGGGCGAGGGCCGCCGGCGTCCGAAGAGCGCCAGGACCTGTTCCTCCTCTCGGGTCAGCAGCGCCACGGCAAGTACGGCGGTCGCGATAAGCAGGCCGTCCTGATTGAGCGAAGCGGCGAGGGAGATTTCCATCGGCAAGGCCAATGTGCAGAGCAAAACGGCATGCCCGCGCCGTGCGATGCTCAACGCCAGCATGCCGATAAGGGCAAAGACAAAAAGATTGATCAGTCTTCCAGAGAGATAAGCTTCGGCAGGGCCCGCATGGATGGCACGCATCGCCGCCATGGCGATGGCCGCCGGCGCATAGAAGATCGGCATGTAGAGTGCCAAAGGCGTGATTTCGGCGAAGCTCAGATGTCCCTGCCATCGCGCTCTGTGCGCCTCATGCAGCCTAGCGGGCGTTACCCATTCGCCGGGGCCTTGAACCATGGCCGCCGCCACGATGCCAAGATCGGCGGAGACACCGGCGGCTCTGCGTGGGCTGCCGTCCGGCAGTTGGATGATCGCCCGATAGCCGATGATTTCGCCATGCGACAGGCTTTCGGCCCGCAGCGCATGAGCGGTTTCGTCGGCGACGCCGCCAAGCGGCGTGACGAAGGCAAGGATGATGCCGAGCGGCAGCACCAAAGCCAGGAAGATGATCAGGCAAAGCCTTGGCATCCGCGCATCATTTTGCAGATCCCGCCTGCCATCGGCGGGTCGGATCTCGCCTTCGTCTTCGCCCGTCGTGCGGAAGGCGATCAACCCGCTCATGCGGTTGCCTTGCGCGACGTCACCGGTATGTCGTGATGGCCTGACCTTGTCTGAACCAGACGTCCGCCGTCACCGCTGAACAAAGCAGAGCGGCGCAGGCCCATGCGCGACAGGCGATAATCGACGGAGGTTGCCAGAACACCCAGCCCATATGCCAGACTGCGGGGGAAATTGATGCTGGAGGCTTCGCGGAAATAGCGTGTCGGACAGGAGATTTCGCCAATGCGGTAGCCGGCGTCGATCGCAAGCGCCAGCATCTGATTGTCGAAGACGAAATCATCCGAACAGCGCAGCAGCGGCAGGCTTTCCAGCACGCTGCGGCTCCAGGCACGATAGCCCGTGTGGTATTCGGACAGGTTCTGCGCGAGCAGAAAATTCTGTGCGGCGGTCAGGCCAAGATTGGCGATGTATTTATAGAGCGGCATGCCGCCCTTCAGCGCGCCTTGGCCCAGAATGCGAGAGCCGAGCACGACATCGTAATGGTCGGATGCGATCATCGACGCCATGGCGCTGACGAGTTTCGGCGAATATTGGTAGTCAGGATGCAGCATGACGACGATATCGGCACCGCGCGCAAGGGCGGCTGCATAGCAAGTCTTCTGATTGGCACCATAGCCGCAATTTTCTTGATGGCAGATCGTAAAAAGCGAAAGCCCGCGCGCGACCATAACGGTGCGATCCTCGCTCGCGTCATCGGTCAGAATGATATCGTCGACAATATGACGGGGGATTTCGGCAATGGTGCGGAGCAAGGTCCGCTCCGCATTATAGGCGGGCAGAACGACGGCGACGCGCTTTCCGAGAAGCATGAACGGGTTTCCATCTTCGGTCTAAGGCGGGACCGCCCCGTGGAGATGGGCAGTGCCAAGCCAGTTGAAGCGTGGTGATCTATAATGTGGGAAAAATTCCCACACAAGGGGCGTGGGAGATGTTCCCACGAAACGTGAGGCATGTTACCTTTCGTATCGGCCCATGAACCCGCACACCCTCCCGACCGAGGCGATTTTAAACGCCTCCGCCCATCTGCTGCGCCCTTTGGTGCGGCTGATGCTGCGCGTGGGCATTACCTTTCCGGTCCTTGCCGAGCGCTTGCGCATGCTCTTCGTCGAAGTGGCGGCCAGCAGCATCGAACAGGACAAGGCGCGGACGGATAGTCGCCTCAGCCTTGCCACCGGCATTCATCGCAAGGAAATCAGGCGGCTGCGCGAAGCCGGCGGCGGCGCACCGGTGCCGGCCCTGCGGGAGCCATCCTCCGTCACGCTCACAAGCGCGCTCATCGCACGCTGGCTTGCGACGCCGACCGATGACGTTTGGCTTCTGCCGCGCAGCGCGGCGTCGGGGCCGTCTTTCGATGCGCTGGTGCGCTCCGTCACCACCGATGTGCGGCCGCGCGCCGTATTGGATGAGTTCCTGGCCCAGGGCATCGTCACACTGGAAGCGGGCGACCGGGTGCGGTTGAATATGCAAGCCTTTATCCCGGCGCCGGGGGCGGAGGCACAGCTTTTCTACTTCGGGCGCAATCTGCACGATCATATCGCGGCGGCCGCCGCGAATGTTCTGTCAACCGATCATGCGCCTTTCCCCGATCTCAGCCTGCATTACGATCGGCTGAGCACGGGGGCGGCGGACGCTCTGGACGCGGCGGCCCGCGCGGCCTCCGCCCGGTTGATGCAGGATATCAACCGGCAGGCGGCGGCCATTGCGGCTGCCGATGATGCGTCACCGAAATCGGGACCGACGAGACGGGTCAATTTCGGCATCTATCTTTATGTCGAGGATGAGCAAGGCAAGGAAGAGCGCTCATGAAGCGCTGTCCCGCCCTTGTGACATTGGCCTGGCTGCTGACCGCCTGCACGCCACAGGCTTCGGAACTGGCAGGACCGGTGCGCTGGTCTGATGTGAACTGGCTGCATCCCGCTATGTCCGGCACGGCCTGTCGCGCGCCCGAGGGCGACGGCCAGATGCGATTGGCCGAGCGTGGTATCGGCGGCACTGGCCCTATCACCCGGCCGCCGACAGCCCCTGGTCCCACGGATAGCAAGCCGCCGACCGGGGTTGCCGCCGTCATTACCGGTTTCGGCAGTGTCTGTCTCGCGGGGTTGGAGGTTGCGCTGGCGCCGTCGCTGACGGTCACTATGGATGGTCTGACGACGAGCGAGCAAAATCTGGCGGCCGGCCAGCGGGCGGTGTTGGTCGCGACCTGGGACGGTCACCGGCCAATCACGGCCAAGGTCGCGATCCGGCATGAGATCGTGGGACCGGTGGAGCGTGAGGTAACTGACGGCATCTGGATCGTCGCCGGGCAGCTTGTCCACATCGCGCCCGGCGCCTGGGTGCAGGCGGCTTTGACACGCGGCAATTGGGTGGCGGTCAGTGGCTTGCCGCAACCGGACGGCGGTGTGCTGGCAAGCCGGATCGATACCGCTGTCGCGGGTGAGGTGCTGTTACGCGGACGACTTCAACGCAATGGACAAGACTATCGCATCGGCACGCTGGTGGTTGTGGGCGGGGATGTGGCAAGCCTTGCTGGTGAGATGGTCAGCCTGCGCGGTCGGTTGGTGGGCGATGCTCTGGCGGTGCAGCGCGCGATGCCCGATCAATTGCAGAGCGATCCTGCCGCTGCCTTCGGCCCCGGCATCAGCCATTTTGCTATTCAGGCGCTGATCAGCGGTGCGCGTGGGGGCGCTGACCCTTTCGCTGCGCATCTGGCGCTGCCGCCCGGCACGGCGCTGCCCGCCGTCGCCGAACCCGCCATTCTGGGCCTGGTAAGGGCCGGCGCGACCGGACTGGTCGCGACATCGGTGAATGTGGCGGGTGGGGAATCCGCGGACGTTGGCGGTATGACGGCACCGCGTGGCACGGCCCATCAGCCGCCATCGCCGGGCGGGCCGAGTTTCGGCCATCCGGGTGGTCCGGGTCCTGGCGGCGCCGGGCCAGGCAATGGGACAGGACCCTGAACCTGACCGGTTGCAGACACAAAAAAAGCGGCTCACGCCGCCTTTTCTGTCACGTCATCCGACCTCGAACCGATTAGCTGAACATCTCTTGCGCGATGTAATTGCCTTCCTTCGGCGCCGGAGGGGCGAAGAAAATGCCTGATCCGATATGGGCGATATATTCGTTCAACGCGTCGGAGGCGCCGAGCTTGGTCTGCAGCATCTCGAAATGCGCCGGATCGTTCTGGTAGGACATGAAGAAAAGTCCCGCATCCAGCTGGCCGAATTGGTTCAGCCCGTCCGTGTAGTTGTAGGATCGCCGCAGAATGCGGATGCCCTTGTTGTTCTCGAAGGCGGCCAGCGCAATATGCGCCGTCGGCAGAATGACGGGATTGCCGGTCGCATCGACCTTCTTGAAGTCCGGTGTGTCGAATTCCTTCGTCCCCGTCAGCGGCGCGCCGGACACCTTGTGGCGGCCGAAGACGTTGTTCTGGTCGCTGGCGCGGTCCGTATCCCAGTTCTCGATATGCATCTGGATCTTGCGCACGACTTGGTACGAACCGTAGCGCTGCCAGGCCGGCCCGTCCTTCACCCAGACGAACTGCTCGAACTCGGCATCTTCCTTCAGGTTACGCGTACCGTCCTTGAAGCCGAGCAGATTGCGCGGGGTGGATTGGCCACGGCCGGCGGACGCGCGGCCGAAACCCATGACGGTCCAGCGCGTCTGCGCACTGCCCGTGCTTTTGGCGATGCGGGCGAGGTCACGCACGGCGTGATAGGCGACCTGCGGATCATCCGCACAGGCCTGGACCGAGAGGTCGCCGCCCGTCAGCGCAGGGTCAAGCTGGTCGCTCGGCAATTGCTTCAGCTCGCGCAATAGTGGCGGCATCTGATGGCTGAGCCCGTAGATATCGCTGAAGACTTTGGGGCCAAGACCGATCGTGACGGTGAGCGAGGCGGGACCGAGGTTCAGTGCCTCGCCGGTGTCGAACCCGACGGCGCTCGGCTGCTTCGGCTCCACCTGGCCGATGGTGGCACCCTGCATCATCTGCGCGATGGCAGAGGACCACAAAGCGAGCAGCACCTGCAGGTCACCGACCTTGGCCGTCGTCAGGTCAAAGGTCATGAACATGGAGTGGCGCTGCGGTTCGGTGCTGATGCCTGCCTGCTGCGCATCGCCATAAAAGGGGTGGGTCTGGGTCAGATCCACCACATCATCACCACCGGGCGCACTGGCTTGGGGCGGCACGCCCGCAAGGGCGGCTGCATGTGCAGCCACCCCCACGGCCCCGGCGGTCGCTCCGAAGAGCATACCGCGACGGGATAGAGACGAAGGTTTCGTCAATTTATGAGCCATTACTTCTCTGCGGTTGCGACTTTTTCGCCGATCTTCGACAGCGGCTCCTGCAGGGCCTGGATGGCCTTGCTGAGTTTCGCAGCGTCGGCTGCCTTCACCTGTGCCGTATAAAGCTCGTAGCCGCCGGGCTGGCTCTTGTCACGATAGGTATCGAGCATGGCATTCACCTTCGCGAACTCGCCCTGAACGCGGGCCGTCAGGTCCGGATCGATCTTCATCATGCCGGGTTCCAGGAAGGCGAAAGCCTGCTGCGCGCCTTCGACATTGCCGGCGAAGTCGAGCAGATCGATATGGCTGAAGTCTTCTTCCTCGCCCGTCACCTTCGTTGTCTGCACTTCTTCCAGCAGATCGGCCGCGCCGTTCGCCAGGTCTTCCGGCTTATAGGTCAGCGTCGGCGTGATCTTGGCCAGCATCTCGACATGCGTCAGCAGTTCGGCCGCCTGCGCCTTGGTCTCGGCGGTGATGGCGTTGTTCTGGAACAGGTCGCGCTCGATCGCGTGGAAGCCGTGCCAGCCGACCTTGGGGTCGAGGGCGGAGGCGCGCATATCGATCAAATAGTCCAAGCTGCCGGCATTGTCGGTCGCTTTGAAGCCCGGCAGCACGAAGCTGTCGACGTCCGACTCGATACGCTCATAGAAGGGGCGGGCGAGCGGGTATTCGGCGCGCGCCTTGGCAAGGTCGCCGGCGTCGATATCGGCCTTCAGGATCTTCACCGCATCGACCATGGAGGCGGCAACGCCCGCGACATATTTGGCGTAACCGATGGTGCCGTCCTGCAGCAGCTGGGCGGTCGTGCCGGTAGCGGCCGGGGCGACTTTGCCGGTGACGGTGAAGGGCTGCAGTTCCTGGCCGGCGCCGGGGCAATAGATCTGATAGGCGCCGCCACCCAGCGTCAGCGTCAGCGCCACGGCCGGCAGACCGGGGGCGAGGTTTTCTTTCTCACCCAGGATGCGGTTGTCGCTCTGGATTTCGACTTCGGTGATGGCCGTGGCGGTCTGGTTCGTGACCGTGAAGGTGATCGGGCCGGCCTTGACTTGATCGAAATCGACCAGGCAGGCGCCGCCATTGTCACTGACCAGCGTGACATGAACCTGGCTGACGCCGTTCACCACAGGCGCGGTTTCCGCGGCGCGGGCCAAGCCGGACAGGGCCGTCGTCATAGAGAGGACAGCGCCGAAACCGGCAGCGAGCAGCAGCGGACGACGGAGGCTATTCTGCAGCATGCGTATTTCCTTTGGACAGGCGATGGTTGTTCGAGGGCTGGCGCGCCTTGGCCGCCGCCGAGCGATTGAGCGCACGGGTTTTCGCACTGGCGGCTAAGGCGAGGAAAAGGGCGACGAGGGCGAGCAGGGCCGGCAGCACCAGCGCCCAGAAGGCGCGTTCTCGCTGGGCGGCCTCAAGGCGGCCGAGGGTGACGGAGACATCGGCGGCGTAGTCACCGGTGATCTGCCAGTTGCCGTTGGCATTGTCGGCAACCGTGAGCGTCCGTGGGTCGGAGAGGCCGCTGCCCGAAAGCTGCACCACCGTCGTATCGGATTGCGCGGCATCCAGCAGCATGCCGCCAGCGGTGGTCCAAACGTCAGTGGTGCGGGTGTTGGTCCATTGCGCGTCATAGGGGCCGGGATGGATGCGGAAGTTCAGGCCGATCGGGGCGCGCCCGCCGTTCAGGTCGAAGACCTGATCGATGGTCAGTGTGGCGGGGGCATTGGCCGGCTTGCCGCTTGAGGTCAGATGCCAGCGCTGTGCCGGCATGCCTTCGTGACTGGCGGCTTTAGCCTGCGCCGCAGGAAGCGCGACCCGGCTGTCCTGGCCTTTGATCGTCAGCACCAGGGCCTGACCGTGGGCCGAGAGCTTGGCGGTGCCGAGAGAGGTCTGTGTGTTGTCGGATGCGACCAGAGCCGCTGCCGGCAGCGGGCCGGGACGAGCTGGCGGGTAGAGCAAGGCCAGACCGGTCGCGAGGACCAGAAGTGCGACGGCGATGGTGTAGCGAAGCTGCACCGCGCCACGGGCGGACGGGCGACGGGACTGCGGCCAATAAACGTAAAGGGCGACGGGGATGAGATAGGCGAACCAGCCAAGGACCTCGACAAGCCGCGGATCGGTCGGGATGCCGAGCACGCCGGTGATCAATGCCGATTGCACAGTGCCGGGGGCGACCAGCCAAGCGAGATTGACCGTCATCTGCTGCCCGGCATTCAGCCAGCCGGCCTCGTGGCTGGTGCGCAGCGCGGTGATGACCAGCCCGGCCGCGACCAGGATGAGGAAGCCGCCGGTAATGCGGAAAAACCGGGACAGATTGATCTTCACGCCACCGACATAAATGCCCCAGCCGATGATGACGGCCAGCGCCACGCCGAGCACGGCGCCGGTTGCGGCCAGAACGGCCGATTGCGCGGCCGAGAAGGTGGCGAGCAGGAAGACCGCGGTCTCGAACCCTTCCTTCAGCACGGCGAGGAAGGCCATGCCAGCCAGGGCGAAGGCGCTGGTCTGGCTCAAAGCCTCGGCGGCTTGCGCTTCCAGCTCCCGCTTCATGCTGCGGGCATGCTTGTTCATCCAGGCGATCATGCCGGTGACGAAGAAGATGGCGATGGCGCCGATGACGCTCTCCATCCCTTCCTGCGCGGCCTGGGGCAGGGCCTGTTCGACCAGGTCCAGCCCGACGCCGACGAGGATGGACAGAAAGATGGCGAGCGCGACACCCGCCCACATGGCGGTGAGGCTGCGGCCGTTATTGCGCAGGAAGGCCGCGATGATGCCAACGATCAGCGCCGCTTCCAGACCTTCACGCAGGCCGATGACGAAAGTCGCAAGCATCGCTTCGCTTCGGCGGGGGTCCGCCGCCTCTGTCCGCAAGATGAGGGGGTAGGCTGGCCAATGGCCCGGATAGCGCCGGCGGGCAGGAGCCCGAGAGCGTCGTTGGTTCTTCCGTTAGATCGCTATCTCGGTGATCCCTAGCCTCCGTTTGGGCGAACGCGTGAGTGAGTACGAAGCTGGAATATCCGGCTGCCGTCGACAATGCAAGTCATTCGCAATCGCGACCCGAACCCTCAGACCTAAGGCCTGCCGGGTTGAGAGGTCGCGCCGTCCGGACTCCAGACGCCGGTCGTGGGGCGGCGCCGCGGATCGATGGCGGTCTCATCCTTGAACGCGGGGGCAGCTCGATCGCGGGCTGGTTCCTGCCCGACGTGTCAGCGAGTTCGGCCTGACGGCCCAGGTCCAACTGCCTAGGTCATCGGGGTGAAACCTAGAGCACTCAGTCTAGTATTACGCGCCAGTGTTGATGGCGATACTTCCCCGTTTACAGATTGGTGAAAATGTTGACGAGATAACCTGACGATTTCAGGGATGGATATTGCTTTGAATTGTTGATTTTTTTTACGGTGATGAGGCAGCATCCTAGCGTAACGCTTCAAAGACATGCGGTGACCGTGGAATGAATCTGACTTTCTTAGGTTTGTGCGTCAGCACCGCAAGCGGGCCTCACTTCCTGCACGATCAAGGAATCCTGGCGCTTTCTTATTGTGTTGCCGTCATTGGCAGTTATGCCGCGCTCGACATGACCGAACGGCTGAACAATGCCAGCCCGCCTTCTGCATATTTTTGGTTGATCGGCAGTGCGCTGACCCTCGGCGGCAGCATCTGGTCGATGCATTTCATCGGCATTCTTGCGGTGCGCGCGGTCTTTCCGATGGATTATAATCCCGGACTGACCGTCATTTCCTTCCTCATCGCCGTGCTTGCTTGCGGTGTGGGACTCGAAATCGTGCGCGGCACCGACGCCCCCAGCCGGCGTCAGCTTTGCGGTGCGGGCCTGACGGTCGGCATCGGTGTCGCGGCCATGCATTACACGGGCATGCAGGCACTGGAACTGCCCGGTACACTATCCTACACGCCGGGTTTCTTTTGCCTGTCGATCCTGATTGCGATCGGCGCGGCGACGGCGGCCTTCTGGCTTTCCCGCAACGCCAAGCTCAATTGGCAAAGGGTCATTGCCGCTTTGATCATGGGGGCCGCCATCTGCGGTTTGCATTACGCGGGCATGGCGGCGACCGTCATTCATTTCGGGGCAGAGATTGCGGATGAAGGCGGGATTTCGCGCAACCCGCTGACGCTGGCCGTCGCTGGCGTCACCATCTCTCTGCTTGGGCTGGCCCTTGTCTGCAATGCGGCGGATCGCAATAAGGCCGTCGCCGCACAACGGGAGACCAACATTCTTCTTGCCTCGACGCGCGAGATTGTCGGTCGTCTGTGTGCGGCCGGCGAATTCCGCGATGACGATACCGGCAATCACGTCATAAGGCTTGCGCGGATTGCCAGCCGCCTTGCCGAGCTGGCGGGAACCGGTGCGGGTTTTGCCAGGCAGATCCTGGAGGCAGCCCCTTTGCATGACATCGGCAAGATCGGAATTCCGGACCGGATTCTGTTGAAGCCGGGCGCCTTGACGGATGAGGAACGGGTCAGGATGCAGACCCATACCAGCATCGGCCATAATCTGCTGAGCGGCAGCGGGATGCCGCTGCTCGATTTCGCGGCTGAGATTGCATTGACGCATCACGAGAAATGGGACGGTAGCGGCTATCCGCGCGGGTTGCGGGGGGAGACGATCCCGCTTGCAGGCCGCGTTGTCGCGATCGCGGATGTCTTCGATGCGCTGCTGTCGAAGCGGCCTTACAAAAGGGCTTGGTCGGCCGATGAAGTCGAATCCTATCTGCGCCGGGAGTCCGGGCAGCATTTCGATCCGCGGCTGACATCGGTTTTTCTCGCAAATTTCCCTGAGATGATCAGAATCCGGGGCTTTGCTGATGAGGCGCAGGTTGCGTTGGGCGGTTCCCCGGTCATCGGAAGCAAAGCATCAGCTTAAGGCAAGCCTCCTGGCGGATAGTTCCGTTCATTCAGCAGATTTGTTAAATCAGCGAGGATGGGAAAAGTCCCCGGCCAGATTTATTAGCCGAGGTGATAGGACCTACCCCATAAGTCTAGTCTCGAATAGGGAGTTTGGTCGGGTTGTATTTCTTATAATTAAGATCGATATAATAACAATTTTATTATTCGATCTGAATTTAGAATAAATTAACCAATTTTCGTTAGCATCGACGGATCGTTTTGATCGGGATCACCTGCCGATAAGAGTTCGGATGCCATAGAGCAGAACGACAAAGAGCAAACAGATATTCGTCAAACATTGCCGGCTTGAGATGAGGACAGTAATGGCTAGCAACAAGAAGCAGTTTTCAATGGTTCGCGCCTTAGGCCTCGCAATCCTTGGCGTTTGTCTATCAGGAACGGTCGCGTCGGCGGCGACGGCGACCTCGTCATTTACCGTCACGGCATCGGTTGCATCAAGCTGCACGGTCGGTGCAACCAATATTGCATTCGGTGCCTATGTACCGACTGCAGCCTCGGTCGGCAATTCAACGATTACCGCTACCTGCACGTCTGCAGTCACCCCAAGCGTGACGCTTGGCTTTGGCAATGCCGGCAGTTCGCTGCCGCGCTATATGGCGAGTGCCACCACGTCGACCAGCCATCTGCCTTACTACCTTTTTCAGGATTCGATGCTGAGCGTGCCCTGGGGCCTGACCTCGAACCAAACCGTCACGATGTCGAGTTCCACCGGCATCGGCACAATTACCGTCTACGGGCAGATCCCGGCGAATGAATTTGTGCCGGCGGCGACCGACTATACCGACACGATCAATGTCACCTTGACTTACTGATCCTTGGTGAAACGCAAGCGGACCAAAGAATGGGGAAACCTGCCTTGTGGTACAGGGTCTATGCCTTAAGGGGATGTATGCGCTGCTTTTAGCGACAGCGGGTTTCGTCTGCCTTGAGAGCGGCAAATGCGCAGGGATTTCTGAGGCGCAATTTGACGTCACCGCCCAAGTCAACGGCTCCTGCACGGTGAATATGAATTGGCTTTTATCCGTAACCGATCATGTGACCGCATCCCTATGCGAAGACGGAACGCCGGTTCAGATTTATGTCAACCTTGCTTACAAGCAGGAAAACCATAAGGCCCGCACGGCGATGCGGGGAACAGGTGCGGGCATCCCGGCGGGTGGCGTGGAATCCTGTGGTGCTGAGACCAGCTCAAACCCCAGCGATGACAATGCCCAATCCGGTGCAGGGGTGCCGTTTGATACAAGTGCTTGGGCTCAAGGCAGACCGTCGCGTCTGGCCGTCGTTTCCGCCTGCTTCTAAATCTCGGGCAAATCATGAAGCGTCGTACTGTGATGATTGTTACGGCCGGTCTTCTGATGGAGACTCGCCTTGCTTTTGCGCAGCCAGGAAAGCTTGGCCAGGATGTGCAGATTTCGCCAACGATGCTGGCTTTGGGCCAGATTGGGGACACCGCAATTTGCACCATTTTCAATAATGGTACGGCGCCGACCAGTTCACAAATCCGGATAAAATCCTGGCGTCAGGAAGCGGGTCAGGATGTTCTGGATGACACAACCGATATCGTCGCCAGTCCGCCTTTCATGACGGTGCAGCCGAACCAGCAGCAGGTCGTTCGTGTCGCTAATCTCAGCGCCACGGCCGGTGCGACCGAACTCTCGTACCGCCTGCTGTTGAACGAACTGCCGTCCCCCGGATCCTTGACGGGTGTCGGCATTCAGATGTTGCTGGCGTTCAGCTTGCCCTTGTTCATTTCGGGCAGTGACGCGGCACCGCCCCAGCTTCAAGCCCAGTTCCTGCGTGGATCCGATGCTATTATTTTGCGGCTGAGCAATAGCGGCGATGTGCATATACGCCTGGCTGATTTGGCCTATCACACAAAAGCTGGCGCCCGGGTGATGGAACTCCCCGGTCTGTCAGGCTATGTCCTCGCAAGATCGACCAGAGACCTCTATACTAAATTGAGCGGACTGCCGCCGGCTGGCGGCCGCTTCACGGTCAGCGACAATGGCGTGGAGCGCCCGCTCTCGGTGTCGCTGATGCCGAGCGATTAGCTGACTGAATGGTATGGTCTGTCGCTCGCGCGATGAGCGATCGTGATGTGCGCCAAGGCCAGACTGCCAGGGCCGTGCCGATAGGTCGCAATGTCGGCAGGCGCAATCAGACCAAGCGTTGCAAGCGTCTGAACCGACTGGCCTGTATCATTTGCGTTGCGGTTTGCGCTTTTGGTGCAACGACGTCCGTCTGGGCGGCTGCATCGCCTCAAAATATTTTATATCTGCAGCCGGTGGTCGACGGCCGCAGCCTGGCTGGATTTCTGCCTGTCGTGATGACGGCGGGTGGCATAAGGATCAAGAGCGCCGACATGGAAAAGCTCGGCATATCCGGTCAAGTGGGTGTCGCGGCGGGGGCAGGGTACAGACTTATCCCAGCCTCCGGGCCGGTCAGCGCGGTGATTGACAATGCGACGCAGACGATCGTCTTCACGCTCCCTGCCAAGTATATTTTGCCGAGCATCACCAATCTGAGCGGAAACTCGCCCATTCAGGCACCGGCGACGGCGGCGACGGGCGCCTATTTCAACTATAATCTGGGCGTAACGACACCGTTTTCGGGCTCCAATGGCGAGAGCAATGCCTCTCTGCTCGGCACCATAAACGGGGTCCTGTTTTCGCCATGGGGGATGCTGATATCGCAGACAGGACTTCAGCTTCCGTCCGTTCCCGGCAGCGATCAGCCGGCTGTCGCCCGGCTGTCGACGACCTATGAATATGACGATGTTCAAGCCCCGCGTGCCATTCGCCTTGGCGACGTCATCACGACGCCGCCCGGTTGGGCGAGAGGCAATCTGATGGGCGGCTTCCAGATTGCGAGCGACTATAGCGTGCTGCAGCCCAGCACTGTCATTTTTCCGACACCGCAGATCGGCAGCAATCTGTCGCTGCCGTCGGCCGTGTCCTTGCTGGTCAATAGCGCCCAGGCCTATAACGGCAATCTGAACGCTGGGCCTTTCGCCTTGGTCGGGATTCCGGTTTTGAGCGGTCTTAACAGCATCACCGTCCAGACCCGCAGTCCAAGTGGGCAGGTTAGCTCGCAAACCTTGCCGTTTTACGTCAGCGCCACGATGTTGAAGGCAGGTTTGACGACCTATGCCGGTACGGTCGGATATCTTCGGCAGAATTACGGAACCTTGCAGGATGGGTATAGTATTCCGGCGACCGACGATACGATAAGCCACGGCATTTCCAACGACTATACGGGCACGCTTCACCTGGAGGCCTCCCCGAGCCTGGCCTTGTTCGGGGCAACACTCGAAACCTCCGGCTTTTTCGGCGATGTCTCGGTCTCTGCCGCCGGCAGTGCGCATCAGGGGGCTTTGGGAACGCTGGCTTCCGTCAATTACACAAGATCAGGCAATAAGCTCAGCCTATCCGCGGGTGCGACCTTGGCGAGCCCAGGCTATTACGATCTGGCGGCGGAGAACGGTGCCCCTTTTCCAAGGCTGAACTGGTATCTGTCGGCGGGATTATCCTTGCCCTATCATCTTGGCAATCTCAATGCGGCCTATACCGCGCAGGTGGCGACGCCAACCGCCGAGACACCGAATGAATATTCCTATTATGGACTGCAGCAATCGGTGCCGGACGGCGACAGCCAGTTTCTTGTTATATCATACAGCAAAATATTCTGGGATGACTGGTCTCTCAATGTCTCGGCTTTTGCGGGACAAAGCGAGAGCCAGTCCGAGACAACCAGATCCAACGGCATCGATATCAGTCTGAGTTTTCCGCTCGGCGGAACACCGCGCGGTGGCCTGTCACTCGGCGCAGGCTCGTCCCAGGGACCGCAATATGGTCAAAGCTTCTCCGACTTGCCGCGCACGCAATATGGCTATGGCGTACAGCTTCAGAATCAGATCGGAAATTATGGATCGTCCTATGCGCTGTTCCAGGCCAATACGCATCTGTCGAATGTTTCGGTAACATTGGCCCGGTTTGACGATCAGGAATCAGCGCAGCTTCTTGCCAATGGCAGCATTGCCATGCTCGACGGCATCCATTTCAGTTCGCCGACGCGATCCGCCTTCGCCTTGGTCGATGTCGGCTATCCTGATATCCCGGTTTCGCTCTTCAATCAGCCGATCGGGAAGACGGATGCGAGCGGCAAGGTCTTCGTTCCTGGTCTGACCTCCAACTATCCAAACCTCATATCGCTCGATCCAAAAGATCTGCCGCTCTCCGCCAATTTCAAGACGAATTCCATCGCGGTCGTGCCGCCGCTCTATGGCGGTGTCGTCGCGCATTTCCCAAGCAAGCCGATTACGGATGTGATGATCCGCATTACCGAGCCGGATGGTTCCTTTCCGGCACCGGGATCGTTGATCTATCTCAAAGGTTCCGATAGCCCCAATACGGTGATCGGCTATGACGGCGAGGCGCTGATTGTCAATGCACCCAAGCATTTGGAAGGCTATGTTCTGACGTCCAGGACAAAATGCCGGCTTTCGGCAAATCTGTCGGTCACCACGGATCATTACTTGAAAGGTCAGTCGGTCAAATGCTTGCCGTGAGGGTCGTTTTGGGTGTCGCGACATCGCTTCTTGTCCTGCTGCCAGGATCGGGTAAGGCTGCGGTCTGCAATGGTGGCCTGATCGGGGGGCTTTTCGCGGGCACGCCAGGAATCACGGCCAATGCCATCGTCTTCGGCCCCTATTATGGTTCGACAGGGACCGCCGTGACGGCGGTGAATACGATAACAGTGACATGCGTCGGAGCGCTGCTGCCGATTGGGCCGACACTGCCGGCCTTCACCATTGCGTTGAGCATGGGTAACGCGGCCAGCTATGGCCCGCGCACCATGACAGGCACGACAACACCGCTCTCCTACAATATCTATACCACCGCGGCCTTGACCAATGTCTGGGGCAATGGAACCGGCAGCACGCTGCAATCGGGCGGCAATGCGGGTGCATCGACGCAAAGCTTCACGGGCTTCGGGGCAATTCCCGCGCATCAATTCGTCAAGGCCGGCAGCTATTCCGACATGATCACGGTGACCGTGACTTATTGAGTTTCCAGGCAGATCGGCGCCCACAAGCTCCTTTCCCCATAATCGGCCAGGTTAACGAATAAGTGAAGTATCAACCAAAAGGATTAATTAGGGCCTATTTGTATAAGGAGACAGGTCATCCTACTTCCGCTTAGGCTTTCATAGCTTAGGAAGCCTAGGAAATGCTCAATCAAAAGGTCCAGTCCAGGAGATTAAGCTTGACGGATTGCCTGATCATTGGCGCTGGCCCCTATGGCCTGTCACTTGGGGCCTATCTGCGTTCGCGCAATCTCGACTTCAGAATTGTCGGAGCGGTCATGGGCGCTTGGGCCGATAATATGCCGGAAGGCATGTATCTGAAGTCCGAGGGTTTCGCATCCGGCTTGTATGAGCCGAGCCGAAGCTTCACGCTCGGCGCCTATTGCGAAGCGGAGTCCATTCCCTACGCGCATACCGGCATCCCGGTGAGTAAGGAGATTTTCATAGGCTATGGCCAAGCGTTTCAAAAACGCTTTCTGCCTGGTCTGGAAAACAGGATGGCGATCGGCATCACGCGAACGAAGATCGGCTTTCTGACGAAATTTGCCGATGGCGGCGAGATCGCATCGCGCCAGGTCGTTATCGCAGCCGGCGTTCGAAACTATTCCCAGCGCCCCGCCGCTTTCGAGAACCTACCGGGGACGATCTGCAGCCATAGTTCGGATCATAGCGATTTCACTCAATTCGCAGGCCAGGACTTGGCTGTTATCGGTGGTGGCTCCTCGGCCATGGATGTGGCGGCCGCGCTCAGGCGGTGCGGCGCGCATGTCACGGTGATCGCAAGACGCAAAACCGTTCGATTCCAGACGCCGCTCGGTCAGCGGTCCCTGCGCGACAAGATCCGCGCACCGATGACAGCGCTCGGGCCGGGCTGGAAATCAGTGCTCTGCACGCGCGCGCCAATGGTGTTCCATCATATGCCCGACAGATTCCGCACGGAAATCGTGCGTCGTTATCTCGGGCCCGCGCCGGCATGGTTCGTGCGCGATGAAGTGGAGGGGCATGTCCGGATCGTCACGGGAACGGTCGTGGCAGATGCGATCGAGGCCGGCGGGCAGGTCTTGCTCACGACGCGCAGCGAAGACGGTGGAGTCAACACGCTCACGGTGGATCACGTCATTTGCGCCACGGGCTATAAAGTCGAAGTCGGGCGCAACACATTTCTGAACGATGTCATGGTCGGTGCCATCCGTGACGTTGACGGCGCACCAAAATTGTCACGAAATTTTGAGACATCGGTGCCTGGGCTCTATTTCATCGGCCCGGCGGCGGCCAATAGCTTTGGCCCGGTGATGCGGTTTGCCGCCGGAGCGGAATTCACGGCGCAGCGGCTTTCACGGCATCTTGGTGCATCCAGGCCGGTCGGACGCCCAGGGCAACACGCGGCCGCGCAGCCGAAGGAGCCGATGCCTCGCTCCTTCGCCTTGGACGCTTAGATGTGCTGACGACCGGCGAGAGCTATGGGACTGCGCAAAAGGGTGTTCGTGCGCGGATATTATTCGTAGCGCTGACCAATGATGTTGGTATCGACAAGCTCCCCTCGGCCCTGGGCGGGCTGGGCGCCGCTTGCGCGGTTCTTTGCCCGCCGGGCTTTTACTGCGCGGAATCGCGGTTCATGGGGCGCCGGTTCGCCCTGCCGGCACAGCGGGGTGCTTGGCTTGCGCTGCCATTCATCCGCAGCAGGCTCGAAGCCGCCGCGCGGGAATGGGATGCGGACCTGATCATTGCATTGGATGACATGGCGGCACTCTGTCTGCGCGCGATCGCCACATCCGTCGCCGTCAGCTCCGGCCTCCGGACCTTGCTCGAAACCTCGTTCGGATCGCCTCGCGGCTATTCTGCTGTCTGCAGCCGCGCTGAACTGATGCAGGTCGCATCGACGCTTGGGCTGCGCTTGCCGCGCTTTTGTGTCTCGGATGATCCCTCTGTTGTGTTGCAACATGCGGCGGCCTGGGGCTATCCAGCGGTCCTTAAGGTCGAAAATACCTGCGGCGGCCATGGTGTCACGATTGCCAGAACCCAGGATGACCTGCGCGTGGCGATGGCAACGGCACGCGGCGCCACGTCCTGGAAGCGGCTGCGCGGCGCCATGCGCAGGAAAATCTGGGGCATGGCGGGATTGACAGGGGCCGTCGGAACCTCGCCCGTTTTGCAGTCCTACCTTCCCGGTGTTCCGGCGATGCGCACGGTCCTTGCCTGGAAGGGCGAGGTTCTGGACGGTGTCAGCTTCGTCGCGGAACAGAATAATCCGGCCCCCACCGGACCCAGCACGGTGGTGCGCCCTATCGAGAATGCGGATATGGCCGAGGCGTCGCGCCGGCTGGTCGCGGCCTTGGGCTGTTCCGGCTTTGTCAGTTTCGATTTCATGTTGGAGCCAGCGACAGGTCAGGCCTCGCTGATAGAATTAAATCCCCGTCCCATCGGCACGTCGCATCTCGGGCGGCTATTCGGGCATGATCTTTGCGCACGGCTCATGCAATGCCTGGATGAGCGCTTTGTGCCGCCAGCACCTGTGCAATCTCAGCCGCCACAGGCTGTGGCGCTCTTTCCGAAGGAGATCGAGCGCGCCCCTCATGATCTGGCGCGCCTCCGGAAGGCCGGCATCTATCACGACTTGCCTTATGACGAGCCGGGGGTGATGGCAGCCTATCTGAGGCGCCTATCCGTGATCCATCCACAGGAATTTCCGGAGATTCTGCGTGATATCGGTGCGGCCAGGGCGGCGGTGTCGGCAGTGCCGGCCAGGCGTGCCGTGCCGAGCGGGCTGAGAACAGCCGACAGGGGCTGGTTGCAGCAACCTTGCCGACATTATGCCGAGCCCCGCCGGCATGCCTGACAACGGGTGGCGCAGCTTCTGACGGCAGAGATCACGCGGTCTCGGCGTTAAGCGTTTCCGGCGATGGCCTGCCGCGGCCTTGCCATGCGGCGGCGCATGAAACGTCGCAGCGGCAGGTCGTAGAGGGTGAGCGCGCCGTAGGAGACAGCAAGCACGATCACCGCCTCCACCAGGGCAAAGGCAATCGATCCTCCGAGGCCGAAATGCTTGCGCTTCAGCACTTCCTCGCCGATGCGCAGGATAGGGCTTTGCAGGATATAGAGCGGATAGGACAGCGTGCCGA
The DNA here is from genome assembly GCF_020621385.1 of Acidisoma cellulosilyticum. GTDB lineage: Bacteria > Pseudomonadota > Alphaproteobacteria > Acetobacterales > Acetobacteraceae > Acidisoma > Acidisoma cellulosilyticum. The sequence goes on from NZ_JAESVA010000005.1 coordinate 40,357, forward strand.
GGAGACGGAAAAAGCTTGACGCTTTGGCCCCGACCTCGCTCGCCGCACCCAGGACGATGATAGCGGGGAACAGCAGGATCACATAGGGCAGGGTGAACAGCCCGGCATGCCAGGGCGGCAGCATGATGAAGGCGATCAGGACGACAATGAGGCTTGTGGCAAGCAGGGGCGCATGCCGCGGGCGGCGGCGGAACCGGAAAATCAACACGCCGGCAAAGAAGGGAAACAGCACGCGTCCAAAGCCATAGACGAAATTGTCCTTGTCGTAGCCGCCGTAGATGTCGCCATGCGCGAGCGCCATGGCGATCAGCAGAAGGGCCGTGAACCCGACCACGCCGATCAGCACGCGGGTCGTGAGCTTCGGCGCCAGGACAGCGAAGACGGCATTCGCGAAGATCTCGAAGGTCAGCGACCACTGCGCCATGTTGAAGGGGAAAGCCGTGCCCCATTGGCTGAAGACATAGGAGGGCAGCAGCAGCAGGCCCAGAAACCCGCTGAGGGCGATCTGCTGATAGGTCACATCGTGTTTGATATGGGCGGCCAGAAACCCGAGCAGGATGCCCATGGATGTGCCGACAAACAGCAATGGGTAAAGGCGCACGAATCTGATCCAGGCAAAGGCTTTCAGGGTCATTGTGCCGGCCCGCAGCTTCGGTTCGTAGGCGAAGGCGATCACGAAACCGCTGAGCATGTAGAAAAAGTCGACGGCCAGACCCGCGAAGGGAAACTTGCCCAAAACATGCTGCTGCACGAGATGGAAACCCAATACGGAGAGCGCGCCAAACCCGCGCAAGCCGTCCAGCACGGCAAACTGATGTTTTTTTGTGGTCGGCAAAAGCATAGGACAGACCCTTCTGAAGCCTATCCGTCTTAGAAGAGGCTTCCGAAAGTCTGTAATCCGCAAAAAGCCTTAGGGGCCTCATGCAATCGGATCTGCCGACTTTTGCACCCGCGAATAGCCGAGGGTCGCGTGCGGCGCCGCTACCGCTTTTCGGTCAGAGCAGATCCCGGTCAGATGGACTCATCTGGCCGGGTGAAGATGCTCGCAAAAACAATAATCTGGAGCGGTATTTGCGCGCGTAAGCGAACAGGTACCGCTCCAGGCGCATCCGCCTGAAGCTGGCGCCCGGGCAGGAATCAGGCTGGTGCGATAAAAATGGGACTACTGACGAAAGTTGCGCCGACAACTATAGTCAGGATCAAGAGGATGATTGCCGGAATGGTCAACCGATCCGGATCGTCAGACTTGGCAGTTCGGCGCCAGAATAAGCTTGATCGAAAGCAGCCAATGGAAACGGTCGGGTTTCGCGGTTCTCTGTGTATCGGCTATAACATCAAGTTTGATTTCACAATTAATCCAGGAAAATGGGCTAAGAATTCCCAATATGCCAATGACCAGTTCTACGCCAACATGGCGAAATCCTTCGGCGTTTCGGCCCATAACGCCAGCTATAGCGGCAATGCCGTCACAGCAGGCGGTGCGGCCGCCGCAAGCTTTCTCATAGGGTTATTTGACCCGGCACCGGTCGTTCCTAAGCCTAAGCTCGGCTATTGGGTGCCGCCGACCGCGGAGCTTAATGACGGCATCAGGTCCCTTCTTTGGGGCGGTACTGTCGTATCACCTGAAACCGCGATGAATTTCTTCGGTGCTGCCATCGTTAAATACGCAGACAGTTGGCGGCTGCAGATGTACGGCAAACAGGCTGAGGAAAAAGGCAATACGGCGTTGTACGCAGCAGAAAAAAATTCGCTCCGTTTCTTGACCGTGACCCGTGGGATCCGAACGCCTTCTCCTTCACGCCAGGCAAGAGCATCGTTCATGATCTCAGTGATCGTGCCGAGAAATGGTTCCCGGGCAGCACCGATCCTTCAGATCGGCCTGCACGATCTGCTTTACCAATACACGGTCGATAAAATAAGCCAGCTTAAAAGCCCGCAGGCGCTGTATCAGTTTCTCAAAGGCCCTGACAGCGCCTACCTGGCCGATGATCACATGTCGCGCTCGGCTCTGCTCGATGTCTGGTGGGATAACAACAAGAACGGCGAATGGAACAGCGGCACCAGCTATGACTCGCTCCAGGCCAAAGCCTGGCACGACAAATTTCAGGGTGAGTTCTGGAAGCGCGAGAGCTAAGCTTAACGCCCTGCGCCTGCCGCCTTTGCTGGACGCGGCTGAGCCCCGGCCAGCAAAGGCGGCGGGCAGTCCGGTTTTCTGCGTTTCTGGGGGGATGGTGGAGATGACCGGAATCGAACCGACGACATCCTGCTTGCAAAGCAGGCGCTCTACCAACTGAGCTACATCCCCGCCCGGCATAATTGGCGTCCCGTACGAGATTCGAACTCGTGTTACCGCCGTGAAAGGGCGGTGTCCTAGGCCTCTAGACGAACGGGACGAACCATTCTGCGATGTGATGAGATGCCTTGCGGCGCCTCATCAGGCCGTGTCGCTGGGTAGCCGAGGGCCGTTCCGGAATCAACCCCTGCGTCGCGCATTTTTGGTCAGAAGCATGACAAGGCTCTCCCGCTCCTGATGCAGGGGCGGGCAGCGCGCGGTCAGGCCCAGGCGGCGTCCTGCAGAATGAAGCTGGCGCTGACCACACCATTCCATTCCTCGGCCCGCAGATAGCCCGCCAGATGCAGCGGCCGGCGGCCGGTATCGGTCAAAGCCTCGGCCAGCGGCCCGGTCTTGCCACGGAACAGCAGGGTTTTGAGCCGCCCGCCGCCTTCACCCTCGACAATGGCGCGGATGGTGCCGCCGTCCTTGCCGATGCGGTCCACCTTGGTGACGCGGGCATGGCTCATGATCAGCAGCGGCTCGTCATTGCCCTGGCCGAAGGGGGCGAGGCGGGACAGATACTCCGCCACCTGCACGGTCGCCCCGCGCGGTGTCATGACGCCTTCGATCGCGAGTGCCGCCGCCGCCGGCATCATGCTGGCTGCCACCAGGCGATCGTTCAGGAAGGCATGCAGTGCCGGCACGCCCTCGATGGGCAGGGAGAAGCCAGCGGCCATGGCATGGCCGCCGCCACGTTCCAGCAAGCCGTTCTGCCGTGCGGCCAGCACCGCCGCGCCGATATCGATGCCGGGGACCGAACGGGCGGAGCCTGTCGCGCGGCCCTCGGCATAGGCCATGACGGCGGCAGGGCGGTTGAATTTCTCTTTCAGGCGTCCGGCGACGATGCCGACGACGCCGGCATGCCAGCCTTCGCCGCCCACCAGCAGCGCCGGATGTCCGGCGGCGATCTGGGCCTCCGCCAGCCTGATCGCCTCCTCCATGACGCCCAGTTCGATCTGCTGGCGCTGGCGGTTGATGCTGTCCAGCAGTTCCGCGATTTCGCGGCCCTCGTCCGCGTCCTGGGTCAGCAGCAGACGCAGGCCGAGACCCGAATCGGCAACGCGGCCGCCGGCATTGATGCGCGGCCCGATGGCGAAACCGCAGGAGGTTGTGGTCGGCACGCCGCGCGTGCCGGCAATTTCCAGCAGAGCCGCGACTCCGGGCCGGTTGCCGCGCGCCATGATGCGCAGGCCTTGGGAGACGAAGGCGCGGTTGAGACCCGTCAGTGGCATGACGTCGCAGACGGTTGCCAGTGCCACCAGATCCAGCAGCGCCATCAGATCAGGCTCGGGCTTTGTCGCACCAAAAAATTCGTCCCGCCGCAGATGGCGGAGGATCGCGACGGCCGTGAGGAAAGCGATGCCGGTGGCGCAGAGCGAGCCCTGGCCCGAGCCGCAGTCCAGGCGGTTCGGGTTGACCGTCGCCAGGACCGCAGGCGGTGGGCCTTCCGCCTTGTGGTGGTCCAGCACGATCGCATCCGCCCGGCCGGTCAGGCAGGTCAGAGTATCGTGGGCGGCGGTGCCGCAATCGACACAGATGACGAGGCTGGCGCCCTTATCGACCAAGGCGCCGAGAGCGGTCGGGTTAGGGCCATAGCCCTCCGTCGCGCGATCAGGAATATGCGTAAAGACGATGCAGCCCAATCCGCGCAGCAATTCAGTCATCAGCGCGGTCGAGCAGGCGCCGTCGACATCGTAATCGCCGAAAATGCCGATCGTCTCGCCGCGCTTCACCGCTTCGGCGATGCGCGCTGCCGCGTGATCCATGTCGATCAGCGTCGAAGGATTTGGCAGCAGGGCACGCAAAGTCGGTGTCAGATAATGCACGGCCTCTTCGATGCCGATGCCGCGGATAGCGAGCAGGCGCCCGACGATTTCCGGCACATCGAGCTTCTGCGCAATGCCGAGGCCAAGATGCGCGGGCAGGGCATCCGCCCCCGCGCGCCACAGCCAGCGGCGGCCGCTCAGGCTTGTCTCCACCCCCAGCACGGCCTCAGCCTCGGTCGGGGAGGGGGAGGAGACGAGCGCGCTCAGCGCCGCGTCCCCCGCAAGCCGGTGATGGCTTCGCGCATCATGCGTTGGTCCAATGCTTGATGGCGAAGTCGTGCTGCGCTTCGACGAAGCGGACGGTGCCGGACTTGCTGCGCATGACGACGGAATGGGTGACGGCGCCACTTTCCGTCCGCAGCACGCCGCGCAGCATCGGGCCCGTGGTCACGCCGGTCGCCGCGAACATGACGTCGCCGCCGGCGATCTCGTGCAGGCTGTATTTGCGGTTGGGGTCGACCACACCCATGGTCTTCGCCCGTTCGATCTGGGCGTCATCCTCATACAGCAGGCGGCACTGCATCTGGCCGTTCATGCAGCGCAGGGCGGCCGCCGCGATCACGCCTTCAGGCGCGCCACCGGAACCGAGATAGATATCGACGCCGCTTTGCGGCAGGGCGGTTGCGATGCAGCCGGCGACGTCCCCAGCTTCGATCAGCATGATGCGCGCACCGGCTTCGCGGCACTCCGCGATAATCTCGGCATGGCGCGGGCGATCCAGGATGCAGACGACGAGATCGGAAATATCGACTTTCTTGGCGCGGGCGAGGTTGCGCAGATTGGCGCCGGCCGGCGCGTCCAGGTCGACCACACCCTGGGGCAGGCCCGAACCGACGGCGATTTTCTGCATGTAGATATCCGGCGCATGCAGGAAGCGGCCCTTATCGGCCAGCGCGATCACGGCCATGCCGTTGGCCGCACCCTTGGCGACGATCTCGGTGCCTTCCAGCGGGTCGACGGCGATGTCCATCTCGACGCCGCCCATGCCGACCTTCTCGCCGATATAAAGCATCGGCGCCTCGTCCATCTCGCCCTCGCCGATGACGACGGTGCCCGAGATGGCGACCGAGTCGAAGGCGTGGCGCATGGCTTCCACGGCCGCGCCGTCGGCGGCGTTCTTGTCGCCGCGGCCGATCCATTTGGCGGCGGCGATGCCGGCCGCCTCCGTCACCCGCACCAGCTCCAGGGCTAGGTTACGGTCGGTATGTTGGCGGGGAAGCTGGGACATGGCGTGCTCCTTCAAGATCTCGCTCGCGCGGGGACGAGCCTAGCCCGGCCCGCGCCGATTCGTGAAATAACGCGGGTATCAGGCGGCACCGATGCGGATCAGCGCCGGCGGTTCCAGGACGCTGTCGAGATTCGCAATGGCCGATAGCGCCTGCATCATCGCACCCTCCGTCGTCTCATGCGTCACCAGCACGATCGGCACCGATTCGCCCGGTGCGCGGCCGTGCTGCAACATGGATTGCAGGGACACGCCGGCATCACGCAGCACGGCGGTGACGTCCGCCATCACGCCGGACCGGTCGCGTACCATCAGGCGCAGATAATAGGCGCCCTGATGCGCCGACATCGGCAAAGCCGGCAGCTTGCCCAGCGCATAGCCTTCCACGCCCCAGATTGGGGTCAGGCGTCCGCGTGCGATATCGATGAGGTCCGCCACCACCGCTGAAGCGGTGGGTCCGGCACCGGCGCCACGGCCCATCAGCATCACGCGGCCGACGAAATTGCCTTCGGCCACGACCGCGTTGAAGACGCCGTCAACCTGGGCGATCTCCTCCGCTTCCGGCACCATGGTGGGGTGGACGCGCATCGAGACACCGTCCGCCGTGCGCTTGGCAATGCCGAGCAGCTTGATGCGGAAGCCAAGTTCGCGCGCGAAAGCAATATCCAGCGCGGTGATGCGGCGAATGCCTTCCACATGGAGGGCCGCGAAATCGACCGGCTGGCCGAAGGCGAGCGCGCCCAGGATGGCGAGCTTATGGGCGGCGTCGACACCGTCGATATCGAAGGCGGGGTCGGCCTCCGCGTAGCCGAAGGCCTGGGCGTCGGCCAATACTTCAGCGAAGTCGCGACCCTGCTCGCGCATCACCGTCAGAATGTAATTGCAGGTGCCGTTGAGGATGCCGGAGACCGAGATGATCTCATTGGCGGCCAGCCCCTCGCGCAGCGCCTTGATGGCAGGAATGCCGCCGGCAACCGCCGCCTCGAAGCCCAGCGGCACGCCGTATTCTTCTGCCAGACTGGCGAGTTCGGCGCCATGCAGGGCCAGCAGCGCCTTATTGGCGGTGACGACCGGTTTGCCGGCGCGGATGGCGGCACGCACCGTATCGGCCGCCGGGCCTTGCGCGCCGCCGATGACCTCGACCACCACATCGACATTGTCGTCGGTCGCGAGCGCGACCGCGTCGTCATGCCAGATCAGGCCTTCGGTCGCGAAACCGCGGTCCCGCGTGCGGTCACGGGCGGACACAGCCGTGACCGTAATCGGCCGGCCGGCACGGGCGCTGATGATAGCCGCATTCTGACGCAGAACATTGACCGTGCCGGCACCGACGGTGCCAAGGCCCGCTATGCCGACGCGCAGCGGTTTGTGGGGGTCGCTCATGCGGATACCTGCGGAGTAGAGGCCGGCAGAGCGCCAGCGGATTGATTGCCGTCGCTGGCCAGGAAGGTGCGGATATTGCGCACCGCCTGCCGCAGCCGCTGGGTGTTCTCGACCAGCGCGATGCGGACATGGCCGTCGCCGTATTCCCCGAAGCCGATGCCGGGGGCGACGGCGACGCGGGCGCGTTCCAACAGCAGCGTCGAGAAATCGAGGCTGCCCATATGGGCGTAGCGCTCGGGGATCGGTGCCCAGGCGAACATGGAGCCGCGCGGGCTGGGCACGTTCCAGCCGGCGGCGGCCAGGCCAGGAATCACGACGTCCCGCCGCTCCCGATACAGTTGTCGCGCGGCTTCCACGCAATCCTGCGGGCCGTTCAGGGCGGCAGCGGACGCCACCTGAATGGGCGTGAAGGCGCCGTAGTCGAGATAGGATTTCATGCGCGCCAGCGCCGTCACCAGCCGCTGGTTGCCGGCGGCGAAACCCATGCGCCAGCCGGGCATGGAATAGGTCTTGGACATGCTGGTGAATTCCACCGTGACGTCGCGGGCGCCCTCGACCTGCAATACCGACGGCGGCGGCGCGCCGTCGAAATACAATTCGGCATAGGCAAGGTCGGACAGGATGAAGAATTCATGCCGGCGCGCGAGCGCCACCAGTTCCTTGTAGAAATCCAGCGTGGCCAGCTCTGCCGTCGGGTTGGACGGGAAATTGACGATCAGCGCGGTCGGCTTCGGCACGGAATGGCGGACGGCACGGTCGATGGCGCGCAGCATCTCGTCATCCGGGGTCGCGGGGATGGAGCGCACAGTCGCCCCGGCGATGATGAAGCCGAACTGATGGATGGGGTAGGAGGGGTTCGGCACCATGATGGTGTCACCCGGGCTGGTGATCGCGGCGGCGAGGTTCGCCAGCCCCTCCTTGGACCCGAGCGTCGCGATAACCTCGGTCTCGGGATCCAGCGTGACGTCGAACCGACGCTGGTAATAATTGGCGAGCGCGCGGCGCAGGCCTGTGATGCCGCGGCTGACCGAATAGCGATGCGTGCGCGGGTCCTGCACCGCTTCCACCAGCTTCGCCACGATATGTGGCGGCGTCGGGCTATCCGGATTGCCCATGCCGAGGTCGATAATATCGGCCCCTTCGGCGCGAGCGGCGGCCTTGGCCTTGTTGACGACCGCGAAGACATAAGGCGGAAGCCGGCGGATGCGGTGGAACTCTTCGGTCATGGCAGGTGGTCCGAACGGGGGTGAAGCACGAAAGGGGAAAAGCCGTTACGCCCAATCCCCCCGTTGCTCAATCCGTTCAATCGTCAATCCACCAATCGCGCGAGGCCACCCTGGCCAAGCGCCTGGGCGCTCGGCACCAACGCGTCGGCCGGCAAGCCATCGGCCATCAGTTGGACGGTGATGGCCCGGCTGCGTTCCAGTGCCAGCGGCATGGCGGCGGATTGGTCCGCCAGCGTTTCACTGGCAGCGTCGCCGTAGCCGGTGACGGCAATGCGCGCAGTCTGGCGGCTATAGACCAGTTGCAACAGCGCGCGCTTCATGGGCGCCGACAGCACGGCCGATCGCGGCGGGAAGGACAAAGCGAGCGGTGGCACCGGCGGCAAAGGCGCGGGTGCCACGTAAGGGGCCGGCTGCGGCAGGACCTTGGGCGGGACATAGGTCGAAGGCAAGGCCGGGATCGCGAAGCCGGGCACGGCGGCCGGTGCCGGGATGCTGGTTGGCAGCGCGGGCGGATGCGCCTCGTCCGGCTGGGCGACGGGGCCGAGCGCGCCCGGCACGCTCAGCCCGTTGTTGGGATCGAAATAGGTATAATGGGTGCCGACGGACTTGCCTTGTTCGGGCTGTCCGGCAGCATTCACCGGCAAGCTTTGCGGGCCGGGGGGCGGGGCCTTCTGAGCATTCTGCGGCTGATCCGGCCCACCGAAGGTCACGCTGGTGCCGTTGCTGGCCGATGCGGATGCCGGCGCCTGAGTCGCGGCCGTGGCCGCTGCGACGGTTTTGGCGGAAGCCAGGCCGGCGTTGCTGCCGTTCGGCCCTTGGGCATTTTCCAGACGCTGGATCGCCGCCATATCGGCCGCCGAATCCGTGGGCGCCTGCGCTGCCGTGACCGCAGCCGCGGGCGGTTTGGCCGGAACGGGCGCCGGTTTCGGTGTCTGGGCCGCGCCATTGGCCGGCGTCGTCGGCAGGGTCGGGATCGGATTGTCGGCCGCATATTGATGGGCGTTGGCGCCCTGCGCGGTCAGCGCGGCCTTCAAGTCGGCCCACTCCGCGTCGGGCATGCCGGCCGGGCGTTTGGGTGCGGCCGCCAGATGCGGGAAAGGGGCTTTGGGGTTGGGCGGCGGCGGCCGGTCCTGCGCAATGGCGCCGCCTTCCATATTATGCCACCAGGACACCGGATCTATGGAATTGGGCACGTCGCTGCAGCCCGCCAGCAATAGCAGCAGGCCGGCCGGCGCGGTGATGGCGCCCAGGCGGGAGGCGATGGCCAAAGCCCCTGATCGCCCTAAGCTTCCGCGTGATAGCCCTGGCGTGACTGTGGGTTGAACCCGGCTGGTCCGAGCCTTACCCTCTGAATCGGTTAGCAACATACAGCCCTTATCCTTGTAGGCGGGGGTTGGTCTAACCCAAGCGGCGAATGCCGGAAAGGATCGTGTCATGGCGGATAGCGAGAAACCGGACCAGCAAGACATTCGCCTGCCTGACCCCGAGCTTGTCCGACGTACCATGACCGACATCGCCGAGCGATCCCAGCGCATCATGATCGGCTGGCTGAAGCGCCAGAACGCCGAAAAGGCCGGCGTTGCGGCCGGCAAGACCGATCCGCTGAACATCGGCGCGGCGTTCCTGGAGATGACGGCCAAGCTGATGGCCAACCCGGCCCGGCTCATGCAGGCGCAGATGGGGCTGTGGCATGATTATATGGCGCTATGGCAGAATACGACCCGCCGCATCATGGGGCTGGATACCGAACCCGTCATCGCCGCCGACCCGCGCGACCGCCGCTTCAAGGACGGCGCCTGGCAGGACAATGAAATCTTCGACTTCATCAAGCAGAGCTATCTGCTCTCCGCCCGTTTCGTGCAGGACGTGGTCAAGGACGTCGATGGGCTGGACCCCAAGGTCGCGCAGAAGGTCGATTTCTATTCGCGCCAGTTCGTCGATGCGCTGAGCCCGAGCAATTTCGTCCTCACCAACCCCGAAGTGCTGCGCCGGACGGTGGAGACGGGCGGCGAGAATCTGCTCAAGGGCCTGACCAATCTGCTGACGGATCTGGAGATGGGGCGCGGCAAGCTGCGCATCCGCATGACGGACCAGGAAGCCTTCCGGCTGGGCGAGAATATCGCGACGACGCCGGGCAAGGTCGTCTGGCAGACGCCGCTGATGCAGCTGATCCAATATGCGCCGGCGACCGAGACGGTGCTGAAGCGCCCGCTGCTGATCATTCCGCCTTGGATCAACAAGTTCTATATTCTCGACCTGCGCGCCAAGAACAGTTTCGTGCGCTGGGCGGTCAGCCAAGGCCATACGGTCTTCATGGTCTCCTGGGTCAATCCGGACGAAGAGCTGGCGGCCAAGGATTTCGAGAATTACATGACGGAAGGCGTGCTCGCGGCACTCGACGCGATCGAGCAGGTCACGGGCGAGCGGGAGATCAATGCCATCGGCTATTGCCTGGGCGGCACGCTGCTGGCCTCGACGCTCGCCTGGATGGCGGTCAAAAAGGATCGCCGCATCAAATCCGCGACCTATCTGGTGACGCTGCTGGATTTCTCGGAGGCGGGGGAGCTGGGCGTCTTCATCGACGAGCAGCAGATCCAGGCTCTGGAAGAGCGCATGAATAAGCGCGGCTTTCTGGAAGGCAGCGAAATGTCGCAGACCTTCAACATGCTGCGCGCCAACGACCTGATCTGGTCTTTCGTCGTCAACAACTACCTGCTCGGCAATGAGCCGTTCCCCTTCGATCTTCTTTATTGGAACAGCGACAGCACGCGCATGCCGGCGGCCATGCATAGTTTCTATCTGCGCAGCATGTATCAGAAGAATGCGCTGAAGGATGCCGGCGGCGTCAGCCTGTGCGGCGTGCCCATTGACCTGTCGCGCGTCAACCTGCCGATCTATATGCTGGCAGCGCGCGAAGACCATATCACGCCCTGGAAATCGACTTATCAGGGGCTGAAATATATGAAGGGCAGCAAGCGCTTCGTGCTGGCCGCATCCGGCCATATCGCGGGCGTCGTCAATCATCCCGAGTCGGGCAAATACAGCCATTGGGTAGCGTCATCGACGCCCGAAAGCCCGGACGCCTGGGAGGAGATGGCGACCGAGATCGCGGGGTCCTGGTGGCCGGACTGGCAGCGTTGGATTGCCAAGCTTTCGCCCGAAACTGTGCCGGCGCGCGAGGTGGGCACGAATGTGACGGTGATCGAGGACGCGCCTGGGTCGTATGTGAAGGTGACGGGCTGACGCTCCGCCGCAGTCGGAGGGTGACGGGGGCGGCCGGTCTGGGTAAGAGGCGCTATGACCTCTGACATCATCGCGCTCGTTCTTGGATTGATCGGCCTGGGCCTCGGCCTTCTGGCCTTTGTCACGGCGCGTGGGGGCGGTCAGGCGCGCGAGCAGGCGGCCGAAAAGCTGCGTTTGCAGGCCGAGCAGATCCTGGCCGGCATCCGTGCCGAGTCCGACACCACGCGCAGCCAGATCGCGGCGACCGAGCGCGGATTGACGGGCGCCATCCAGACCGGCACGACCGGCGCGCTGACCCGCGCTTTCGAACAGATCACCCAGGCGACGACGGCGGTCGGCGCGTCGATGGATACGATGCGACTGTCCGCGGTCGAGGAGCAGCGGCGCATCGCCGCTGCACTCGACCTGCAGCTGACGACACTGCGCGAAAGCAACGAAAAGCGCCTGGCTGAGATGCAGGCGACGGTGAATGAACAACTGCACGCGGCTGTCGAAAAACAGATGGAGCAGAGCTTCGCCCGCGTCGTTGATCAGTTTACCGCCGTGCAGAAGGCGCTGGGTGATGTGCAGGCGGTGACGGCACAGATCGGCGATATCAAGCGGCTGTTCACCAATGTCAAAACGCGCGGCGGCTGGGGTGAGGCGCAGCTGCGCGCGATGCTGGAAGATGTATTGCCCGCCGGCAGTTTTGAGGCCAACCGCAAACTGCGGGAAGACACCGACGATATGGTGGATTTCGCGGTCGCCATGCCTATGCGCGGCAGCGCGCGCGTCTGGCTGCCGGTCGATGCGAAATTCCCGGTCGAGGATTACGAGCGTCTGATCGCTGCAACCGAGGCCGGTGACGCCGAGGGTGAAAAGCAGGCAAGGCGCGGTTTGGAACGGCGCTTGCGGGATGAAAGCCGCAAGATCTACGAAAAATACATCAACCCGCCGGTGACGGTGGAATTCGGCGTGCTTTACCTCGCGACCGACGGGCTTTACGCGGAAGTCGCGCGCGTGCCCGGTCTGCTGGAGGAGATGAGCCGGGAATGTCGCGTCATGATCCTGGGCCCCAGCTTGTTCCCGGCGTTGCTGCGCACCGTCCAACTCGGCCATATCACGCTGGCGCTGGAGGAAAAGGCGGATCAGATCCGCGCGCTGCTGGGCGCCACCAAGACCGAAATGATGAAGATGGATGCTGTGCTCGGCAAACTCGCCAAGAATGCGTCGAGCATGTCCAATACCATCGAGGCCGCGCGCACGCGGGCGCGGCAGGTCAATCGCAAGCTGCGCGGTTTGGAATCGATCGAAGGCGCGCGGGCGGATGAGCTTCTCGAACTCGACGCCAGCCTGCCTGCGCTGGAGCAGGACGACGCCGAAGGCTAGGGCCTCGTGAAAAACCCCTGGAGCAGATCACGGTCAGATGGAATCATCTGACCGGGTGAAGGTGCTCGCAAAAACAATAATCTAGAGCAGCGTAAGCGAATAGAACACGATCTAGAAACGAATGTTTCCGGCCAGAATGACGCCGCCGAGGTCCAGCCTCTCAACCCCGCTCGTCTTGCTGCCGCCGTCAAAGGCCAGAAAGCGATAGCCCAGAGATAGATCGAGCCAGTTTGTCGTTTTGTATGCGACAGCGCCATAGACTTGCCACGTCAACGGCACAGACCCGCCGCCTGCATCGACGTAGAAAGGGAAATAGATATTGCTGTTCGGAATGTTGATGCGCCCTGTCACGCCACCGATGCCTTCGACATGCGACGCATTCAACGTGAGCCGTCCATCACGCGACAGCGCCACGGTCTGATTGGGGCCTTGGACATTGGCGGCCAGCGTGTAGTTGCTGCTGGCCCCGATAAATAGCTTGCGCATGCCAAGAACGGCATCGAGATTGCCCCAATCGCCCTGCAGCAGCGTGTAGCCGCCGGCAACCGACCAGATCGTCGTCGCCAGTCGCGTTCCGGTTTCAAGCTGCTGGTCTCGGGGGACATAGATCGGTCCCGACCCGAGATTGACCGAGGAGATATGGCTGTCCGAACTCGTGATACTGGCATTGGCGTAGACGAGATCGGTCATGAGGGTGAAGCGTCCGTATCTCGCCTCGGCCCCGCCCATCAGGGCGAAATTGAGTTGCGACAGATAGTCTCCGATACCGGAACTGACTGTATTGGTGACGCTGCCGACACGAGATCCCGTGTAGCTATAGGTGCTCGATACCCGCGGCAGCCAGGCATAAGGTGTCGTCGAAAAGCTCCACCCTTGTGTGGATTGGATCGGTGTCGGTGATACTGATGCCACCTGGGCGCGGCTGTGCGGGGCGAATGAAAACAAACCGGCGGCCGTGCAGAGCAGCAGCGAACCACGCAGGCGGAAACGGCAAGGGCTTCGGGATCGGCGTGTGATCAAGGTCGGCACGAGCAAGGGCCTAGAGCTTTGTGATCTTCGAGCCTTCGATACCAAGCCCCGCCATCAGTCCCTTCTGGCTGAAGATCATAGCGTAGATATCCTGGGTGATCGTGCTTGACGTCAGTTTCCTGGCCATCCCTGCATCAACCACGACGACGCTCGGGCCGACGCCGATCTCGAATCCGGATGATTTATCAAGATAGCTGAGTGCTGTGTCGGTCATCAGAAATAGGGCATAGCCGAACCACTGCGCGCCAACCTGCAATCCGTAGGACGCGGCGGCAGAACTATAATGACCGGTGACGCGGCCCTGCTGGATCATCGCACCTTCGCCATAAGCGCCGCCGAGCACAAAGCCGATCTTCACGATTTTGGGGAAGATCAAAACGGCAGTCGCCTTTGCCGCCAGCTTTCGTGCCGCCGCGTTCTCTCGGGTCAGCTTGCTCAAGGCTGCCAGAGCAGCGCGATCCTCCTGTGGGTCGGCCTGCCCTGTCGCGGCAAAGGCAGCGCTCGCGGGCGCCAAGACAGCGAGCCCGGCAACGAATGACCGTCTATCAATGAGCATCGCTTTCCCCATTCGATCACCAGTCGTAGTGATCTTAGATCAAACTTATTCCAAATAAAATATACAGAGAATCAATGCAGTTACGATGTCGTTTATATCCTGTGTCGAATGGAATTGGCTAGTGGCGAATAGGCCCCTGCGCAAAGTTGCGTCATGGCAATTTACGATTTAGATCAATAAGCATCTGCTGATAAGAAAAGTCCGCTCGCTCGGGCTTCATTGAAGAGGGCTCACGAACGATGAGACAAAAGCTTGGTTCGGCAGTGGCGGTGCTAGCCTTGGCGTTTGCAGCCACATCGGCTTTGGCAAAGAGCGAGACGCATCCGACCTATTCGGCAGATGTCCCATCCTCGATCCTGACCCCTGACACAGTCAAGACGCGCATTGGTACTCTTCGGTTTACGGATGGTGCGCCCGACGAGAGGACAGTGCAGCTGGTCTACGACCAATTGGATTTTTCCAGGGCCGTCGAGGCGTTTATGACCGGCATGCCTGCGGCCTCGGTCTACGCGATTTGCGAAGGCCTCAGTCATGTCGGCGTCAAACCGAACCAGGCCTTCGGTGTGACCGAGGATCTGATGGATGCAAGGTCGCTATTTCTGACGGCGAATGCGACGACCGTCTATGGCTTCACCTGCCTTGATCTCACGCAAGGGCCGGTCGTCGTGCAGGTTCCCCCCAATGTGCTGGGGCCTGCCGATGATGCCTATTTCAAATGGGTGACGGATATAGGGTTGAGAGGCCCGGACCAGGGCAAGGGCGGACAGTATCTGTTCGTTCCACCCGGATATAGCGGCAGTCTCGCGTCTGACGGCTATTTCGTTGCTCGGCCGCATAGCAATACGGTGCTGATGTTCTTCCGCGCCTTCGTGCAGGGCGGGGATATCGCGGCCGCTGTCGCCAGCGTCAAATCGCACGCGCGGATTTACCCGCTGTCATCAAGCGCGAACCCTCCCGCTACGGTCTTCGTCAATACGTCAGGCCTCAAATTCAATACGGTTCATGCGAACGACTTCCATTTCTATGAAGAACTGAACGCCGTCGTGCAGCACGAACCGGCCGATTTCGTCGATCCGGAAACGGTCGGGCTATTCGCCTCGATCGGCATCAAGAAGGGCAAGCCCTTCGCGCCGGACGCGCGGATGAAGGCCATTCTCACGGATGCGGCGGCGGTCGCCAACGCGACAGCACGTGCCATCCTGTTCGCGTCGCGTGACGCGCGGACGAAGCTTTACCCCGATCGTCAATGGTTCACGCCCTTCTTCGGCGGCAGTTTTCAATTCGCCGATGGTGCTGAGCGTATGCTGGATGCGCGCACGCTGTTTCACTACTACGCCACCGGCGTCACCCCGGCCATGACCGCCCCGGCGCCGGGTACGGGCTCTGCCTATGCCGTTTCGGTGCGCGACTCCCAGGGCCGCTATCTCGACGGTGGCAAGACGTATAGGATCACGCTGCCGGGACCGGTTCCGGCGAAGCAATTCTGGTCCTTCACGGTTTACGACAACCAGACGCGTTCCCTGTTGGAGACCGACCAGAAATCGGCCGGGATCGACAGCAATCACCCCGGCATCAAGCCCAATGCCGACGGATCGGTGACGGTGTGGTTCGGCCCGCAAGCCCCCGTGGGAGAAGCCAGCAACTGGGTTCAGACAATGCCGGGAAAGGGCTGGAACACGCTTCTGCGCCTTTACGGGCCGCTGCAGCCCTGGTTCGACAAAAGCTGGAAGCCGGGCGACTTCGCGCGCATCGACTGACGCTAGAGCTTTGTGCGGGAACAGACGCTTGCGCTCATGAGATTTAACGGCCAAGGCCGAAAAAAGCGGGCCGGAATCCCCTGTTATTCCGGCCCGCCTCTCGACCCTCAGAACCGGTAGCCGAAACCGACACCGAATACTGTGGGGTTGAGGGCTGTCTTGGCCTTTACACGGCCGGCGACGCTGTCGATGTCCGCTGTCGTGTTGATGAACATCTGCTTCGCATCGACATTCACAAACCAATGGTCAGCGATATTGTAGTCGAAGCCGATATCGAGCGTCGGTCCGGCAGTCGTGCTGAGGCTGAACTTCTGCACGGTCGGTGTCGCCGGATCGCTCGCATAGAAGAAGGCGACGGTGACGCCGAGGCCGAGATAGGGGCTGAAACGGTCATCGGGCAGGAAATGGTATTGCAGCGTCAGGGTCGGCGGCAGCACCCAGGCATTGCCGACATCGACATGGCCGAGTGCGGTGTCACCCGCGGAAATCCGATGATGCGTGCTGGCCGCAATCGCCTGCAACGCCCAGTGGTTGGTGAGAAAATAGGTGAGGGTCAGTTCGGGCGAGACGCCGCCGCTGGCATTCACATTGCCGCCGATGGGGCTGATACTGCTGGAGAATGTCTCCGGGATCACGCCGATGACGCTCAAGCTGGTCTCAAAAGTCCCGGCCTTCAACGGTGACGGCGCCGGGCTGAAAAAGCCGATGCCCGAATTCTGGGTCGCTTGCTGCGGGTTGACTGTCTGGGCCTTCGCCTTATCGGGAAAGGCTCCGAGCAGCGCGACCGCGATCGCACCCAACCCCAATATGCTCCACCGCTTCATGCGATCCTCCATCACGTTGTCCGTGCTGGGCATGAAGTCAGCCGGCGGGGCGAAAAGCCTTGATCGAGCGCAAAGCAGCCTTATGCTGCGGTGCAATGCAGCCCTGCACGACTAGTCTTCCGGCCAGGGATGGTTCAGCATGAAACGCAAGGGATTAAGAGCCTAAGCCGGGAGGGCGGCTTGCGAGCCAGGGCCTTTTTGCTAAAGATTAGTGAAATAGAAGCTACCAGCCTGTTCAGGGCTATTCCTGACCAAACGATAAGTACTTTTTGCCGGCCTGGGCTAATGAGCGACCCGATTTTCGAGGCTGGAGGCGGTTCTGACGACCGATAAGTTTCAAGCGTTATTGGCGGAGATCGACGTCCGCTACTTCGACGCGGCCTTCTACCTCGAAACCTATGCTGATGTTCGCGGTGCCGGGGTTGATCCGCTGCACCATTATGTAAGCTGGGGTGTCTACGAAGGACGCGACCCCAACGCTTTCTTTTCCAACACCTGGTATCTGCTGCAAAATCCGGATGTTATGGAATCCGGGATCACGGCCCTGCATCACTACGCGACCTTCGGCGCGCAGGAGGGGCGTGACCCGCATCCGCATTTCGATGTCAATTTCTACGCCAGTCAGGTGCCGGAAGCGGCTGAGGAGCCACTCCTTTATCATCTGCACGTCGGTCAGGCGCTGGGCCTGCCGACCCGACGCCCTTTCTCCATCACCCAGGCCATGCCGTCGCGCGGTGTCTTCCACGAGCCGCCGGCCGAGGTCGCGGTCGATATCGTCATCCCCGTCTATCGTGGGCTTGAGGAAACGCGCAATTGCCTGCGCAGCGTGTTGCGGGACCGTCGTCCCGGACGTCCGGGGCTGCTTCACCGCATCGTCGTCATCGACGATGCTTCTCCTGAACCCGAACTCTCGCGCTATCTCGATCGCCTCGCCGCGCGGCGTTTCATCCATCTACTGCGCAACCCGCGCAATCGCGGATTTGTCGCTTCGGCCAATCGCGGCATCAAGGAAGCGGGCAACCGCGATGTCGTGCTGCTCAACGCCGACGCGGCGGTACCATCCGGCTGGCTGAGCCGCCTGGCGGGGCAGGCCTATAGCCATCCCAAGGTCGCCAGCGTCTCGCCCTTGTCGAACAATGCGACGCTCTGCTCCTACCCCGGTGTGCCCGGTGGGCCGCTACCCTTTGGCGAAAGCCTGGAGGCGATCGACGACGCCTGTGCCGCGGCCAATGCCGGCCGTGCCGTCCCCGTGCCGACGACGGTCGGCTTCTGCATGTATCTCCGCCGCGATGCGCTGAACGAGCTGGGGGTGCTGGACGCCAAGACCTTCGGACGCGGTTACGGCGAGGAAAGCGATTACTGCATGCGCGCCAATGCCGCCGGCTGGCGGCATCTGCTGGCCTGCGACCTCTTCGTCTATCATCGCGGCGAGGTGAGTTTCGGGGAGCATGTACCCGAACGCGCGGCCAATGCGGCGCTGCTGCATGCGCGCTGGCCTGACTATCAGCGTCGCGTCGGTCTGCATTTGCGGTTGGATGAGGCGCTGCCTTTCCGCGTTGCGACCACGCTGCAGCTTTTCGCGACCAATGGCCTGCCGACCGTCTTGATGGTGCAGCACATCTATGACGGCGGCATCGGCCAATATATCCGCGATCTGACCTTGCGCTGCCTGGGGCGCGCCAATGTTCTGGTTGTGCGCGCCACGACCGATGGGCGCGGCGTAGCGCTGGCCGTACCGGCCGCGGCCGATCATCCGGAATACGTCATTCCGCTGCCGAAGACCGAGATCGAAGATCCCGATCTGGCGGACCTTGCCGCCCAGGATGCGGTGCTGAAGGATGTGCTGTCGCTGCTGGCGCCCTTACGCATCGCCCGCGTTCACGTGCAACACTGGATCAATCTGAAGCTTGATCTGCGCGCATTGATCCGCGCGCTCGACGTGCCGTTCGATGTCACGGTGCATGATTGGTTCGGCATTTGCCCGCGGATCAATCTGCTGCCTATGGCGGATGGGCCAAGCTGCGGCGAACCTGCCGCCGCTGTCTGCAACCGCTGCATCCAGACCCGCGATGATACGGCCGCGCATGATATTGCGGGCTGGCGGGCGGAACATGCCTGGCTGTTCCGGCTCGCGGATCGCGTGCTCTGCGCGACCGAGGACAGCATCGAAAGGCTGGCGAAATATGGCCTCGCCAGCCGCGCCGTGCTGGCGCCGCTGGAAGCGATGCCCGAGCTTGTGCCGCCATGCCCGACCGCCAAGCCTGAACCGAAGCCCATCCGGGCCCGTGCGGCGACCCGGCCTCTGCGTGTCGCCGTGCTCGGCGTGCTTGCCGACCATAAGGGCGCGCAAAACGTTTTGGCGGTGGCGGAACTGGCCTCCGCCGACCGTCTCGCCATCACCCTGATCGGCAAGTCCGAACGCGGTATTCCTGAGGCCGCGCGCGCGGTGCTGAGCGAAACCGGCGCTTACGAGGCCGACGAACTGCCGGCGCTGATCGACCGGGTCGACCCGGATGTGATCTGGTTTCCGGCGACCTGGCCTGAGACCTGGAGCTATACGCTGACCCAGGCCATCCTGTCCGGCCGGTCGATCCTGGCGTCAGACATAGGCGCGTTTCGCCCGCGTCTGGCAGGCCATCCCCGCGCGCGGATGATCGCACCCGATACGATGCCCGAGCAGGTGATCGCTGCCTTGTCGACCCTGGCCAGGGTGAGCCAGGCCCCGCGCGGGCGGACGGATGATCGGCAGGCGCCACCCGCGCCGCTAAGGCCGAGCTATTACGATGGTGCCTATCAGGCGCCGCTTTCGGCCCCGGCCATACGCGCGTCCAAGTCGCGCATGCCGGTCGATTTGCGGCGGGATGGCAAGCTTTCGGTAGTGCTGGTGCCGGAACGGCTTGATATCGGCGTGCTGAGCGGTTGCACTTATATTCGCGGCCTCTTGCCGCTGACGCATGCGGCGGCGGGACGGGATATCGAGGTAACCTTGGCCTCGGCCGAGGAAGCGCTCGGTCTCAAATCCGATATCCTGATGGCGCAGCGCTTCGCCGTGCCGGATCAGGAATCTGCACGGCGGCTGCTGGTCCATGCCCGCAATAGCAGGACGCCACTGCTCTATGATCTGGACGACGATCTTGTGGATCTCCCCGCCGACCATCCCGAAGCAGAGCGACTGAGGCCCCTGGCGGCCGGCATTGCCACGCTTCTGTCCGGGGTGAGCCGCGTGCATGTCTCGACCGCCCGCCTGGCGGAGCGGCTGGTGTCGCTGGTGCCGGGGGGAAGGGCTGCGATCGATATCGTTCCGAACGGTCTGGATGAAGAGCTCTGGTCGCTCGGGCTGGGGGACCAAGGCAAGCCGGAGATGGCGGCTCTCGCGGCGGCCGGCGTGCAGATGGGGCCGGTGCGCATCCTGTATATGGGCACGGCGACCCATGGCGCGGATCTCGACCTCATTCTGCCGGTGCTTCGACGTCTGCATGAGACTTTCGGGGACCGGATCGCGGTCGACCTTGTCGGCGTCACAGGTCCGGGAGAGCTGCCGTCCTTCGTCAACCGGGTGGTCGTGCCACGCCGGGCCGGCCTCTCCTATCCGGCCTTCGTCGGCTGGCTGATGGAGCGGCATCGGCGCGAGCCCTGGGCCATCGGTCTCGCCCCATTGGTCGATACGCCGTTCAATCGCTGCAAATCCTCGATCAAGATGCTGGACTACGCGGCGCTGGGCCTGCCGACGGTCGCGTCCGATATGGCGGCCTATCATTCTGGCGAGGGCCTGCCGCTGGCGCAGCCGCTGAGCCTTGAGGGCATCGAAGCCGGCGGCTTTCTCGCCGCCGATGAGGCGCAGTGGTACCACGCCTTGGCCCAGCTTATTCGGCGCCCGGATTTGCGGCTGGCGATGGCAACGCAAGGGCGAGAGGCGCTGCTGCGCGACGGCGTGCTGGCGGCCCAGGCCGGGTCGCGCCGCGCTGGGCTGGAGGCCATCGCCGCTTCGCAGGCGACCTGGGGCCAGGCCAGTTCAGGCAATCCCAGACCGAGCAAGGCAATCTCGCCGCCGCAAGAGCAAGATGCGGAGAGTTTACCCGTCAAGCCAACCTCCAAGAGGCGTGTGCTTTCCTCCGGCCGGGCTTAAACTTGCTCCGGTTCCGACACCGGAGTTTAGGTATTGCTGCAAGCTTTGACCAAACGCTTCCTTGCCCCGCGCGAGGATCTCTCTCGCCGCCGGGATAATCCGGCCGGTCAGAGGGTGACGAATATCGAGCTTTTCTTCGATCTCGTTTTCGTCTTTGCCGTGACCCAATTGTCCCACAGCTTGCTGCCTGAGCCCACCGGCACGAAGGCCCTGCACACGCTGCTGCTGTTCGGAGCCATCTGGTGGATCTGGATCGACACCAGCTGGGTCACGAACTGGCTGGACCCGGACCGGCCGCCCGTGCGCCTGATGCTGCTGGCGCTGATGCTGGGCGGGCTTGTGCTGGCGGCGTCCATTCCCGATGCCTTCGGCGCGCGCGGTCTTGTCTTCGCATTGTGCTACGCCGTCATGCAGGTCGGGCGTTCGCTCTTCATGCTCTGGGCGCTGTATGGCCGCAGCCGCAGCAATTTCCGAAATTTTCTGCGCATCACCATCTGGATGGCGGCGACCGCGGTGTTGTGGATCGCGGGCGGCCTGGCGGGCGGCGATCTGCGTTTTGTGCTTTGGCTGCTGGCGCTCGCCCTCGATCTCGGTTCCGCCTGGGCCGGATTTTGGGTCCCGGTGCTGGGCCGGTCCGTCACATCGGACTGGGATATCGACGGCGCGCATCTGGCGGAACGCTGTGCAGGCTTCGTGCTGATCGCGCTCGGTGAGTCGATCACCGTGACGGGCGCGACGTTTTTTGAAACCGCCTGGTCGCCCGCCGTGCTGTGGAGCTTTCTCGCGGCCTTCCTGGCGACGGCCGCCATGTGGTGGATCTATTTCGATACCGGGGCCGAGCGCGGTAGCGAGCATATCGCGCGTGCCGAGGATCCGGGGCGCATCGCGCGCGTCCTCTATACCTATGTTCATGCGATTATCGTCGCGGCCGTTATTCTGGGGGCTGTCGGAGACGAGATGACCCTGGCCGAAGCCAGCAAGCCCGCCGGTGCGCCGGCGCTGCTTGTCCTGCTCGGCGCACCCATCCTGTTTCTGATGGGCAATATCGCATTCAAACAGGCGCTTATCGGGCGGCTACCACTGTCGCATCTGGTCGGCCTTGCTCTCATGATCGTGGTCGCTTTGTGGTCGGCGGGGCAGAGCATGCTGGCCGTCAATCTGGCGACCAGCGGTGTGCTGATCGTCGTCGCGATCTGGGAAAGCCGGTCCTACCGCCGGCCGATGTCGCGCTGAGACAAGCCGGCGCGGTTTGATGAGGCGGCCCGGCATCGCTAGAGCAGATCACAGTCAGATGGAATCATCTGACTGTGTGAAGATGCTCGCAAAAACAATAATCTAGAGCGGTATCTGCGAGTGTAAGCGAGCAGGAAACGCTCTAGAAGACGCGCTATCGGATGCCATCGGATTTTTGGGACGGGATTTTATGCAGATCGAATGGACGGCAGGACCAGAGGAATTTGCCGCGCGGGCGGCGGCCCATGTGGTTGATTGTCTGGCCGAAATCGACACACCGGCGATCGCGCTCCCGACCGGCATGACGCCCGTCGGGCTCTATCGGCAGTTGCTTGCCCTGCAAGCGGAAGGCGAGGTCGATCTCGGCCAGGGCTATTACTTCAATCTCGATGAATATGTCGGTGTCGCGCAGGCCGACAGCCACAGCTTTGCGACGTTTCTAGGCCGGTATTTTCTCGACGCATCCCTGATTCCGGCGGACCATATCCGCCTGCTGCAAGGTGACGCAGGCGATATCGCGGCCGAGGCCCGCGCCCATGACGCGGCGGTTGCCGCGCGTGGCGGGCTGGACCTGGCGATCCTGGGCCTTGGCGGCAATGGTCATATCGCCTTCAACGAGCCGGGCGTCGCCTGGACCGACGGCACCCATATCGTGCCGCTGACGGACGAGACGCGGGCCGCCAACGCTGCCTATTTCGAGGACGGATTCACGGTGCCGAGCCAGGGCGTGACCATGGGTATCGGCATGCTGCGCTCGGCGAGGCGTATTCTGCTGATGGTCTCGGGCGCCGCGAAGGCGGAAGCGCTCACCATGCTGCTTGCCGGCAAAACGGATCCGGCCTGGCCGGTGACGGCGCTATGCGGCCATCCCGATCTGATCCTGGTGGCGGATGAGGCCTTGCGCCCGGCATGAAACCGATGGTTGCGGCGGTCGGCTTTCTGCTGCTGAGCGCCATGCCGGCGCTGGCCGCCAATATGGCGCTCTGCGGTCCGACCGAGACCGATGCGGCGCCGCGACCGCTGCCGCAAAGGCTGATCGACATGGCGCGCACAAGCTTCGGCTATACGCAGATGCCGGCTGATGTCGTCACCCGCATGACGGTTTTCCGCTGTGCGGCAGGGCAGCCATTGCTCTGCAGCCTGGGCGCTAATCTTCCCTGCGGCAAGGCGAATGCGGCCAGCAGCCTGCCGGCCGTCACTCAATATTGCGCGGCCAACCCGCAATCGGATGTCGTACCGGCCTATGTGGCCGGCCATGACAGCCTCTACCAATGGCGCTGCGCTGACGGCCGCGCCCTGGCCAGCAGCCCGGCCGCCTTAGACGCCCAGGGCTATTTTGCCGAGTATTGGAAAGCAGTTAACCCGTGAGGGTTACTCGGCCGGCGGCGTCATCGGGCCGCAGAGCTTAGCCAGCTCCTCGTCGGGATCGTAATAGGGTGCATCGACACCTTTGGTGTGATGGGACGTCCATTCCACAAAGAAGGGGCGCCAGGCGGTCTGAGTATTGTGCTTGTCGCGATAGGTCACGAATCCGCAGAGCGCCACGCTTTTGCCGTCCGATTCGAACGCGCCGGTGAATTTGGCGCTGCTCGGATGCGCGACTGAACTCGCGATATAGGCTTCGGCCAGATCCTGCACCTTGCCATGCGGCGGCGTCACGATCGTGCGCGCCTTGAAGGCGGCCTGGCTCTCGGGCGTTACCTGAACGGCGGTGGCCTTGCTGATATAGGGCTGGGGATAGACCTGCGGGCCAGAACCGGCGCAGGCAGCGAGTGGGCCAGCAAGCAGAGCGAGCATTGCGATCGGACGGTAGTTCATGACGCGCTTCCCCAGAAAGCCGATAGAGTGAATCGAACTTCTTATCGAGCTTTGCTCCATAAGGGATCGCTGTGCCTAGCCCAAGACTCAGCTTTCTTGTTTATTCCCCCCGCGATTGGGCTATAGGAGCATCCGTCCTAAGCGAGTAGGTCTGGTGGCCGTTACTGACCCAGAGATTATTATCCGTCTGACGAAAACCCTGCCCAAAGCCCTTACGGCAGGGCTAGGTTTCGTGCGGCACCGTCTCGCTATTTTCATCATTGCCCTCATTGCCGTTATGGGTGCCTCGACCCTCGTCGCTTTCTTCGTCAGCCGCGACGATCAGGCTCAGCTGCGCGACTATATCTGGACGACCCGCGACATCCGGATGTTGCAATTCGCGCTGCTCGATACCCAAAGCGGTGTCAGTGGCGTTGTCCTGTCAGGCAGCCAGTCCACGGCCTTCGCCACATTCGTCCGCGGTATGAGCGAGCTCAACGCCGTCGATGCCGGTGTTTTTCAGGTCGTCGACGATCATGCTTTCCATAGTGGCGGCGGTGGCCAGACCCCGCACCCGGTGACGGATCGCGTCAACACCTTGCGGGATGCCTGGGCGACCGCCGTCATGCTCGGCATGGACCATCAGCAGGCCGCTGCCCAAGCGGTGCTGGACAAGGCCCATACCGCGCAGGTGATGACTGAGCTGCAAATGATCATGCGGTCCTATCTCGGCTACCGGAGCGACAAGGTCGATGCGGAATGGGACCGGATTGCCGAAGGTGAGGCGCTTGTTCTGCTGATCAATCTCCTCGGCGCGATGATTGCGATTGCCGCCACCTCCTTCGCCTTTGCGTCCAGCCGGCGGGAGGCAAAGGGGCGCGAAGCCGCGATCAGTGCCAGCCTGTTGGCGCGGCGGGAGGTCGAGACCTTGTTCGGCATGACGGAAATCCTGCAAAGTGCGGCGAGCAGCGAGGATGCCTACGCCGTGCTGCGGGCAACGGCGCTGGATCTTCTGGGCGATTTCGGCGGTGCGCTATACGTCTTCAACAATTCCCGCGACCGGCTTGATTTCGCGACCGAATGGGGGCCGTCGGCCGCCGATACGCCGCCGCTTCATATTGCGCCGGACAGCTGCTGGGCGCTGAAGCGCGGCAAGCCGCATCTGAACGGGCGCGGGGAGCAGGCGCTGCGATGCGCGCATACCGATTGTTCCAGCATCGCCTTCGAAATCCCCATCGTCGCGCGCGGTGAGATTCACGGCCTTCTGGTGCTGCGGGGCGACGGGCTTCGGGATGCCGAGACGCTGAAGCGTATTCAGCCCATCGCCATCGCGTTGGCCGACGCCATGTCGCTTGCGCTGTCGAACATCGTGCTCAGAGAGCGGTTGCGGAACCAGGCCCTGCGCGATCCCTTGACCAGTCTTTATAATCGCCGCTTCCTCGAAGAAATGCTGGAGCGTTTGACGACGGATGCCGAGCGGCGTCGGGCGCCGGTCGCGGCTATCATGATGGACCTTGACCACTTCAAGAACCTCAATGACCGCTACGGCCATGCCGCCGGCGATCTGGCGCTGCGCGACACCGCAAGCGTGGTTCTGGCGTCTCTCCGGCCAGCCGATATCGCCTGCCGCTACGGTGGTGAGGAATTGGCGATCCTGCTGCCCGATACGACGCTGGATGTGGCGATGGCCCGTGCCGAGCAGATCCGCGTCGCGATCAGTGCGACGACCTCCAACGGCATCACGGTCACGGCCTCCTTCGGCGTCGCCTCAATGCCCGAGAATTGCAGCCGCGCGAGTGAGCTGCTGCCGACGGCGGACAAGGCGCTTTACCGCGCCAAGGACGAAGGGCGGGATCGGGTGGTGGGCGCGCCCTTGCGGCCGTCCGCCGAGATTCTGCAGCTTACCCATGCCGGCTGGAACCTGGACGGCAAGCGCGCCGGGGACTGAGCGGCGACTATTCTGTCGGACAAAGCGCGCGGGGTCTTCGGTCGCGTTAAGTCCCGCAGAAGGTCTGCAGCACGCGCTCATCCGTGACGGGCGGTAGGGTGTAGTCCTCCTGGCCGGGTTGATCATCATAAGGCTTAGCCAGAACCGTCAGGAAACGTTCGAAGGGGCCGAAATCCTGTGTCTCAACAGCTGCGGCGATGACACGCTCCATCTGATGATTGCGGGGAATGAAGGCCGGGTTGACGGCGCGCATTGATTCCCGAACTTCGGCCGGGTCGCGACCGTCGGCTTCCTGCAACTGGCGCCAGCGCGGCAGCCAGCTATCCAGCGCTCCGGCATTCTCACCAAACAGAGCGCGCAGCGCCGCATCCTCGCCCATCACCACATCACCGAGCGCCCGGAAGGTGAGCGTGAAATCGGCCGCGTGTTGTGACATCAGCGTCAGCAGGGCATGGGCGCAGGAGACATGCTCCTCCCGATCCGGCGAGAGGCCGATCTTGCGGCAGAGCCCGGCATCATAGGCGGATTGAAAACGCGGCACATAGACGCCCAAAGCGTCCTTGGCTTCGGCGAGGCCCGTTTCCTCGTCTGCGCCCAGCAGCGGGATCAGCGCTTCGGCCAGCCGGGTCAGGTTCCAGAACCCGATATTGGGCTGGTTGCCATAGGCGTAGCGGCCCTGATGGTCGATGGAACTCAGCACACGCCGGCTGTCATATTCGTCCATGAAGGCGCAGGGGCCAAAATCGATCGTCTCGCCCGAGATCGTGGTATTGTCCGTATTCATCACGCCATGGATGAAGCCGATATGCAGCCAGCGGGCGATGAGATCGGCCTGCGCCAGACAAACGCTTTCCAGTAGGGCGCGATAGGCATTGTCGGCCAAAGCGGCCTGCGGATAGTGGCGGGCGATGGCGTAATCGGCCAGGATCTTCAACGCTTCGGTGTCACCCTGTGCCGCGAAATACTGAAAGGTGCCGACGCGCAGATGGCTGGCGGCGACGCGCGTGAAAATGGCGCCGGGCAGAAGCCGTTCCCGCCGCACCGTTTCACCTGTCAGGACAGCCGCGAGTGCCCGCGTCGTTGGCAGGCCGAGCGCGGCCATGGCCTCGCTCACCACATATTCGCGCAAAACCGGCCCGAGGGCCGCGCGCCCGTCACCCCGGCGGGAGAAGGGGGTCGGGCCTGACCCTTTAAGCTGGATGTCCCGTCGACCGTCGCGCCCGACCACTTCACCCAGCAGCATGGCGCGGCCGTCACCCAATTGCGGAGAGAAGCCGCCGAATTGATGTCCGGCATAGGCCTGGGCCAAAGGCTCCGACCCCTTCGCCACCGCATTGCCGGCGAGGATGGCAATACCCTCCGGGCTTTCCAGCTGCGCCGGGTCAAGCCCCAGGCTTTCCGCCAGCGCGTGGTTGATGCGGATCAGGCGCGGGGCAGGCACAGGCTCTGGCACCATCTTCACATAGAAGCGGTCCGGCAGACGGGCATAGGTATTGTCGAAGGGGATCTGCACGGACATGGACCGAACTCCGGTAACGGGCGATAAGGCCTAGGCATTGGCCGCACTGACGACCCAGACCGCAGCCGGCATCATCACGCCCTCCGCTGTCAGATAGGCGGACAGAGCCTCGCGGACAACGTGCTGCACAGGACCGGCAAGGTCCGGATTTTCGCGCAGCACGGCGGCCAGCGGCCCGACGCGGCCGGTCAGCGCCAGGGTTTCATCCAACCCGCCGCTGCCGATCAGCGTATCGAAGGGCGTGATAGTGATGGCGCTGAAACCTGCATCGGACAGAATGCCGCGCACGCGATCCGGGTTGGCGAAGGCAAAGGGGCCGGGGGCCAGCGGATCACGCTCCGGCTGCGGCGGCAGCAGGGGGAGTGCGGCCTGAAACGGTACGCTCATCCATGGGTTTTCCGTCGCAGGGCGCCAGCAGACGAATGTGATGCGCCCACCCGGTTTGAGCATACGGCGGATATTGGCGAAGGCGGCGGTTGGGTCGTTAAAGAACATGACGCCGAAACGGGAGAAGGCAGCATCGAAGCGGGCTTCCCCCAGGTCCGCCGTCTGCGCATCGGCCAAGGTAAAGACTGGCGCGGCTGGGCTGTCCGCCGCGCGGGAGCGGGCAACCGCCAGCATGGGCTCGGAAATATCGAGGCCGAGGACGGAGCCTGTTTCGCCGACGGCGCCAGCGAGAGCGAAACTGGTATCGCCGCAGCCACAGCCGATATCCAGCACCGCCTCGCCCGGCTGGGGTGAGAGGACCTGCATGCCGGCCGCGCCCAAGGGCCGCAACTGCCGGTCAAGCTGGGCCTGATGTTCTGCCCAGGTCAGCCCAGCGACCGTGTTCCAGAATTCGGTCTGGGCCGCATTATCGCTCATGTCTCATCCCGCTCCGCTTTGCCGGTGCAGGATGGCACGCTGCACGATGCGTTACGAGGCTGCCGCCTCCGTCAGAAATTCCGAGGATTGCGCCACGAAGCCGAAGCACTGTTTCACGTTATAGACGGTTGCGGCAAAGCAGTAGTCGGGCGAGGTGGTCGCACTGCAATCTTCCAGAAGAATGCAGTCATAGCCGAGGCAACTGGCGTCCAGCAGCGTGCCCAGCACGCATTGATCGACATTCACGCCCGCGAATAGCAACGTGGTGACAGCGAGATTGCGCAGAATGCTGTCGAGTTCCGTATCCCAAAAGCCCGACATGCGGAATTTGGCGACATGGATGTCGCCCGGTTCGGGTGCCAGTTCATCGACCACGGCGGCGGACCAACTGCCGTCTTCCAGCACATGCGCGCCGGAACCGGGCAAAGGGTCGCCGATGCCGGTGCCGATGCCGGTCGGCTTATAGACATGCAGCAGCTTGGGCGGCAGGTTGAGCCGATCCGGCCGGTTGCCCCAGTTAAGCCAGAGCACAGGCACATCGGCCTTGCGCAAGGCGGGCAGAAGCTTCGCCAGATGCGGGATGGGCGCCCGCGCGGGTGTGACATCAACCCCGATATGGCCAAGCCAGCCTTCCGGGTGGCAGAAGTCATTCTGCATATCCACGACGATGATGGCGGTTTTTGTCAGATCGAGCGTCAGACGCTGGGGTGCTGCCTCGATCCGCAATGGACGCTCTGCCATCGGCGTGCGGCGAAGATCGACCTCGGTGGCCGAGACGCGCCACTGGTTGCGCGGGCTTGACCCGAGCGGGATCAGGGTCGCGTCACTCACGGGACGGAGCCTCCGAGCACGGCGAGGTCTTCCGCGTCCAGTTCAACCGGCGAACCGCTGCGAATAAGCTCCGCAAAACCCTCGTTCGGCGTCATCACCGTCAGGCAATAGAGTTTTGCAGTGCCGGTGTTGTGAACGATGTGTTCATTGCCCGGATGCAGCAGCAAAGCGTCGCCCTTCTTTAGCGGTGTTTCCTGGTCACCGCAGCGGGCAATGCCTTCGCCGGACAGGACATAGAAAAATTCATCGGCATGGGAATGTTCGTTGGGCGGCGTGGCGCCGCCGGGCGTGAAGATTTCGATGACGAAGACGTTCTTGATGGAGTCCTTCTCGGGGTCGAACAGGACCGCGAAATAATTGGTATCATTGGGGCCGATGCGAAAGGCTTTCGCGGTTGCTGCTGCTTCCTTGCCGAAAGTCATCATTGTTTGAGGCTCCTTAAAGGGGCGGTCGAAAGATCGGATCTTGCCTTGGTCCAAGGCAGGATGATGTGGGACGGCGTCTCACCGCCATGGGCGACGCTCAGCGTGATCACCTGTGCTTCGTCGATCCGCGCCGTCGCGGGCGGTGCGCCGGTGCCGGGGTTGACCGGATGCGCCGGATAGCTGGCCCCCGCCAGCGACAGACGCAGAGCGGCGCCGGGCTTTATCGTGGCGCAGATGGCGCGGAGCGATATGCGGATGGGCAAAGCTTCCCCGCTCGTCACGCGGCGATAGCCTTGCGTCAGCACCACGGCCCGACCCTCCGGTGTCACTTCCGACAAAACCGCGGAGACATCGAATGATAGCGCATCGGCGGTGACGAACAGATCCAGATCGACCGCGCCGACCAGCAGCCCTTCCGCGACGAAGGGGGCGGACGTGTAGCAGGCAACATCGGCGCGCTGGTCGACGGCGGTACGATCCTGTCGGCCCATCGGCGCCGCGTCATGCCCGCCGAGGGAGGGCACCGGCCGCCAGGGATCATGCACGATATCATCCTGTGCGGTGTCTCCCGGCTTGTCGGACAAAGCCCCGTCCAGCACGGTTGCCACCGCAAGGCCCGTGCTGCCGAGGTGGAAAGATCGCGTGTCACCGGGCCAGTCCGGAAAATGCCGCCAGCCCTTTGCCGTGACATCGAACAGATCGAGCCCTGCGGCGATCGTGCCTTTATCTTTCAGGAATGCATCAAACCAGTCGCGTTGTAATTCGTCGATGGCGCCATCCGCCGCCGGGCCCATATCGCCACCCGAGGCGCGGCCCCAGGGCAGATGCGGCCAAGGCCCGACAACCAGACGCTGGGGCTTGTCGGAGGTCGCGAGCGCGGTCGCATGACCGTCCAGCGTGCCCATCAGCATCGTGTCATACCAGCCGCCGATATGGAGCATCGGCACATCCATGCGGCGGCCCGCGAGAGCCCCGCGCGGGGAGATGCCTTGCCAATAGGGGGCGTCTGCGCTGTCATGCTCCACCCAATCGGCGAAATGCCCGAGCGTGCGATAGCGGCGCAGAATATCGGGGAAGGATGGCGTGTCATCCGTCAGCGGCAGGGACTTGGCGGCGCGAGACAGCGCCTTGAAGGCTTCCGTTTCACCATCATGGCTCGCACGGATGGCAGCCATCTGAATGCCCCAGCCGATGCTATCGGACAGGCGAAACGCGCCGCCCTCATAGGCCCAGTCGCCGTGCACGTCCCAGCCAATCATGACCGGACAAAGCGCGCCGAGCTTCGCGCCACCGGCGAGTGCGAGCAGTTGTGTCATGCCCTGATAGGAAAACCCATACATGCCGACAAGGCCTGAGGAATTGGGCAGCGCTGCCGCCCAGGCCACCGTCTCGGCGCCATCCGCCTGTTCCGTCTCGAAGGCGCGGAAGCGACCTTCCGAGGTACCGGTGCCGCGCACATCCTGAATGACGACGATATAGCCCTGCGCCGCATACCAGCGCGGATGCGCGAAAACGACGGTGGAGGCGATGCGCCGCCCGTAAGGTTGGCGCATGAGCAGAACCGGATAAGGCCCGCCTTCGCTGGGACAATAGATATCGGCGTCCAACCGCACGCCATCGGCAAGTGTCAGGCTTTGCGTGATGGGCCCTTCGATTGTCATGCCGCTTCTCGCTTTTCGGGGAACCGCAGGCGCGGCCGGACCTCGGTCGCGATCAGGCGCAGGGATCGTGCCACGGCCTCCGTGCGGATGCCGGGCAATTGCGGCATCACATCCAGCCTGTCGATCCCGGTCAGCGCGATATGGTCATTGAGCATCTGGGCCACATCATCCGGCGTGCCGGCCAGGAAATCGACCTGCCGGCGCTTTTCGGCCGGGCTGTCGGCGGTCTCGGGCAGCAGACCGGCCGTGATCCCGTCCGCATGATAGCCCTTGTAGCCGAGCAGGCCGAAGTAAAGCTCGGTCGCTTCCGCGCATTCGGCCTCGGCCTCGGCACGGGTTTCGGCCACGAAGACCAGCCGCACGCCACGCGCTTCGCCGCGCCCCCCGGCAGCCCGATAGCGCTGCACGAAGCGGGATTGCGCGATGCCGTTCTCGGCCTGACCGACCACGAAATTCAGCCCCTGGGCGGCGGCGAAATCGATGCTCGCGTCATCCCGCGCGGCGACCCAGATGCGCTGGGCCAGATCCGGCGCGGGCGCCAGCGATAGCGGTTTCTCTCCCACGCGCACGACGCCGCGAAGATGGTCGAGCAACGCGGTCATCTGCGCACGAAACCGCAGCGCCTTCTCGGTGCGGGTCTCGGTGCTGTCCGGCAAGGTCGGGCCCTGGCCGATACCGAATTCCACACGATCGGGCGCCAGGAGGTTGAGGGTCATCATCTCCTCCGCCGCACGCCGCGCATCGGTCGCGA
This sequence comes from Acidisoma cellulosilyticum, assembly GCF_020621385.1. Classification (GTDB taxonomy): domain Bacteria; phylum Pseudomonadota; class Alphaproteobacteria; order Acetobacterales; family Acetobacteraceae; genus Acidisoma; species Acidisoma cellulosilyticum. Next base: position 72,284 of record NZ_JAESVA010000005.1, read on the forward strand.
AGAGTTTGACTCCGGTGCCGAGGCCGATGCGCCGCAGGCGGCCGGAGAGGTGCCCTAGAAACACTTCCGCCGCCGGCACGCGCCCGTAGAAGCCGCCGGTGCCGGGCGGCAGATGATGTTCGCCGATCCAGATGGAGGCGAAGCCGAGCGCCTCGGCCAGCACCATCTCCTCGATCGCGGTGTTCAGGATCGTGGCGTCGGCAACGCCGGCTTGTCCCCACATCTGATTGAAGATGCCCAGCGGGCGCGGGTGATCCATCATGTCAGGCCCTCCGTCGGATCATTCGCCCAGGGCATCACCCGGCGCTCCAGCAGCACGACGAGACCGACCAGGATCATGCTGCTCAGCGTGCCGATCAGCACCGCCGCCCAAACCTCGTCAGACCGGTATTGCGATCCAGCGAAAACGATGAGGTAGCCGAGGCCCTTATTGGCCGCGACCCATTCCGCGACGATGGCCGCGACGAAGGAGGAGCAGGCCGAGAATTTCAGCGCCGTGAAGATGAAGGGCAGGGCGGCCGGCAGCCGCACCATCCACAGCCGCTGCCACGCGCTGGCATCCAGGCTGTGCATCAACTCGCCGACTTCGGCATCCGCGCTGCGCAATCCGCGCATGCCGTTCACCAGCATCGGGAAGAAGACGAGGAAGGTCGCGACCAGGATCTTCGGCTCCATCCCGTCGCCAAAACCGATGATCAGTGCGGGGGTGACGGCGACGATCGGCACGGCTTGCGCTGCCATGGCCAGCGGCAGCACGGCGCGGCGGCCGGACGCGGAACTGACGAAGATGATCGCGAGCAGCAGCCCGCAGGCATTGCCGAGGATGAGGCCGATGATGGCTTCGGTCGCCGTAATGCCGGCATTGGTCGCCATCAGCCAAGGCTGGTTCCAGAACACGCCGAAGACAGCGACGGGCGAGGGCAGAACCAGCGGATCGACCCAGCCGAGACCGGTAACGAGCGCCCAGAGCGCGAGCAGGCTGAGCAGAACGCCCGTCGGGCCGCCGATGCGCCAGGCGCGGCTCATGACCCATGCTCCGTCGCCGCCCAAGGCGTCATCACACGTTCCATCACGGCCACGATGCCGACCAGGATCAGCGTCAAAGCTGCCGTCACCACGATCGCGGCCCAAAGCGTCGGCATCTTGAAATACTGGCCGGATATGACGACGAGATAGCCGAGGCCGATATTGGAGCCGATCCATTCACCGACGATGGCGTTGATGAAACAGGCGGTCGCGGCCACGCGCAGGGCGGCGAACAGGTAAGGAAACGCGCCCGGCAATTCGACGATGGCCAGTCTCTGCAAACGGCTGGCTGACAGACTGTGCAGTAGCTCATGATAGCCGCGATCGGCGACACGCAGGCCCCGCGTCATATTGATCAGCATCGGGAAAAAGGCCGTGATGGAAACCAGCGTCAGGATCGCCGGCATGCCGCGCCCCATGACAAGGACGATCAGCGGTGTCACGGCGATGATGGGAATGGCCTGGGTCGCCAGCGCCAGCGGGAAAAAGCAGGCGCGCAACCGGCGGGAAAAGGACAGCACGACGGCCGCCAGCAGGCCCAGCACGCTGCCGATGACATAGCCGCTCAGCGCTTCCTCCGTCGTCGCCAGACCATGGCGCAGCAGAACGGAGCGGTCCCCCACCAAGGCGCCGGCCAGCTTGCCGGGTGAAGGCAGCAGATAATTCGGGATCATGCCTTGCGCGCTCATCCAGCCCCAGAGGGCGATGGTGGTGCCGAGCAGGATCACCGGCGGTAGCACGAGGGCAGCGAGCTGTTTCATGACCGGGAGACCCCGACCGAGCGCCAGGGGCGGCTGCCCAGATGCGCGATGCCGGCGCGGGTCGCCAGCGCATCGGCCGCCGCGCGGGACCGCGCGCGGACGGCACGTTCATCGACAGACGTCACCACGCTGTCCCGCATAACGACGCGCCCGTCGATGATGACGGTCGAAACCTCATGCCCCAGCGCGGAATAGACGAGTGCCGAGACCGGGTGATGAACCGGCGCGATGGCGAAGCTATCGGTATCGATGACGGCGATATCGGCCTTCTTGCCGATTTCGATGGAGCCGATCTCTTTGTCCAACCCGATGGCGCGCGCACCGTCGATGGTCGCCATTTCCAGCGCCTTTTCGGCGGTGATGATGGTGGGATCGCGGTGATAGCCTTTCTGGATGAGGGCCGCGAATTTCATCGCCTGAAACAGGCTGTGATTATTGCTGCTCGCCGGCCCGTCCGATCCCAATCCGACTGTCACCCCGGCCGCCAGCATTTCCGAAATCGGCGGCACGCCGGAGGCCAGATATAGATTGCTGCAGGGGTTGTGGGACACGCGGGTATCGTGGCGGCGCAGCAGGTCGATATCGGTCTTGCCGCATTGCACGCAATGAACGGCGAGGACATCGGGGCCCAGGAAACCGATCTCGCTCAGCAATTCCGTATCTGTGCATTGAAAGCGCGATTGCGACTGCTCAATCTCGAATGCGGTCTCGGCCACATGCGTGGTGATAAAAGCGCCTTCCTCATCCGCGAGCTTGCGCGTCGCGCGCAAAGTCTCAGGGTCCAGCGCCCAGATCATGCTGGGGGCGAGCCCCACCTGCACGCGCCCGCCCGGCCGGTTATTGGCGCGGATCACGGCGCGCGCGTCACCCAGCGCCTGTTCCGGCGTTTCAATCAGCGGCACGGGAATATCGAATTCGGCACCGGTTGTCAGAAACCCACGACAGACGCGGCCACGGATGCCGCTCGCCTGAAAGGCATCGACCACAGGCTGCGTCAGGCCAGGGCGCGGATGCGCATACATGAAATCGACCAGGGAGGTCACGCCGGAGCGGATACTCTCCACGCAACCATGCAGCGCGGCGGCCGAGACATCTTCTTTCGTCAGTTCCACGGCGGCCGGACCGGTCATGCAGGTGAACCAGTCCTTCAGCACGCGGTCATCGCCCAGACCCTTCAACAGGGTCTGGAACAGATGCGTATGGGTATTGACCATGCCGGGGATGACGATCTTGCCCTTACAATCGATCACCTCCGCCATCGGCTGCGCGGCGGCAAGCATCGCCCGGCTGCCGATGGCCGCGATGCGGTCACCGCGCAGGAGGATGCTGGCCTGTTCCAGCACCTCCCGCTTGGGGTTCATGGTTACGACCCAAGCGTCCGCGAGGATGATCGTCATCACTTTAGTCCTCAGAACTTCGGCATATCGGCTTGTTCGAGAATGGAGGTCGTCAGCAACCCGTCCAGCGGCACGAGGGATTTGTTGACGCCTGCCGCGACCAGATTGGCGTCGGTCTCAGCCCAGATCTTCGGATCAAGCCAGAAGATGCCCTTCTCGGCGGTCAGCGGGCTTTTCATGAACTTCACCTGCTGCTCGGCCTGGAAGACCTGCTGCGTGCGGTCCAGACCGTCCACGAAATTGCCGTCTATGATCCAGTTCGCCGCCGCCTTCGGGTCCTTGTAGAAGCTGACCCAGCCTTTGGCGGTCGCGCGCATGAACTTCACCAGAACGGCCTCATTGCCGGGCTTGGAGAAGAAGGTGTCCTTCACGAAGAAGGAATCGACCTGGGAGTTGAGGCCGTAATCGCCAAGCGGCAGAACCGTGGTCGGCACGCCGGCCTGCTGCACGATCAGCGGCTCGTTGAAGGCAAAAGTGGTGATCTCGCAAGCGATACGCCCGGCGATGAGCAGCGAAACATCGTTCGGCCCGATCGTCGTTGTTTTTACCTTATCAGCCGGCACGCCGTTCTTGGACAGGAACAGCTTGAAATAGGGATCGGCATTCACCTTCACGCCGACGGTCTTGCCGACGAGATCGGCGGGTTTGGTGACGCCGCTATCCTTGCGGCAGGTCATGGCGATCGGCTGGGTCTGAAACTGCCCTGCGAAAACCTTGAACTTTTCGCCTTGGCCGATGCCGGCCAGAATCTGTTCGGGATTGGCGATGCCGATCTGCGCGATGCCGGCGGCCACCATCTGGATCTGATCGACGCCCTGGCCAGCCGGGATCAGTGTCACGTTCAGGCCCTCGGCCTTATAGTAACCCTGTTTCAACGCGTATTCCGGGCCATACATCTCAACGTCCGGGATATAGCCCAGCACGACGTTCAGCTTGGTCATGCCGGCCGCATGGGCGGTGCCCGCACCCAAGCCCAGAATGGGGCCCAGCATGGCCGCACCCGCGAGCAGCGAGTTCATCCAGAATTTGCGCAAACGCATGTCAATTCCTCATGTGATAAAAGGGCAGGCCCAATTCTTAGAAATAATCTTCAGTGATGCTCATCGCCCATGCTGTGACCCAGCGCGTGGCGAAGTTCGGATTCCAGCCGGCCGAAACGTGGATCGTCGCGTATGGCGGGGCTGCGGTTATGGCCGAAATCGATGTCGATTTCCTGGGTGATGCGGCCCGGGCGCGGTGACATGACAACCACCTTGTCGGACAGGATGATCGCTTCCGAAATCGAATGCGTGACGAGCAGCAGCGTCGCCTTCGTTTCTTCCAGAATACGGAGGAGTTCGAAGTTCAGCCGGTCGCGCAGCAGCTCGTCCAGCGCGCCGAAAGGCTCATCCATCAGCAGATAGGCGGGTTTCAGCGTCAGCGCGCGGGCGATGGCGGCGCGCTGGCGCATACCGCCTGAGAGTTCCGACGGATAGGCGCGCTCAAACCCGCGCAGCCCGACCATTTCGATCGCTTCCTCCGCGCGGCGCCGACGCTCAGCCTTTGGCACGCGGGCCACTTCCAGCCCCAATTCGACATTGGCCAGAACCTTGCGCCAGGGCAGCATGACGGCGTGTTGGGACACCAGGGCGAAACGCCGCTCGGCCCGCGCCTCCGTCGGCGTCAATCCGCCCAGCAGCGCCTGACCGGAGGTCGGCTGCACGATATCCGACAAAATGCGCAACAGCGTCGACTTGCCGCAGCCGGAGGCACCGATGAGCGAGACCCAGGATCCGGCTGGAATTTCCAGATTGCAACCGGCGAGCGCTGTCGTGGTCTGGACGCCACGGCGATAGACCATCTGCACGTCACGGATGGAAATGCCGTCGGCACGGGCGCGCAAGGGCGGCTGGTTGGCAAGCGCAGCGCTCATGCGGCCGGGCGCAGGTCGAAGGTCAGACCGAATTGCGCGGCCAGGTCGCAGGTGTCGTGATCCACGATATTGGTGTCTTCAAGTTCGAGATTGAAGAAACTCATCTCGGCCGTTGAGAAATAGGGTCCGGCGTGCCAGGTGCCGCGATCAAGCAGAACCGCGACATGGCCGGGGACGGTGAAGGCGCGGATGGCGGCGGGGTCTGGCGCATTGCTCGCGGCATTGCCGGGCGCGACCGCGAGCAACCAGGGCAGGCCGCCGACAGCAGCCAGAACCTGCGTCGCCTGGGCATGGCGCGTGATGCCCGAGACGGTGAGCGGCCGATGCGTCAGCGCCATGATATAGAAGCGCGGACGCCCACCCGAGAGGTCCAGCGCATGGTCGATCTCACCGGCCGGGGTGCCGTCTGCCGTCGGTTCCACCAGCTTGCCGAAGGGCGCGAAATTCGCGGCCGTGATCGGTTCAGCGATGAGTATACGTACGTCAATTGATGAATAATTAGGCATATGAACCGGTTCGGGGATCGCCTGCGCCATCGCTTGCCTCATATTTCTGCCTAGTTGAGTGGCGAAGACTGGTATGCTGACCCAGTGTGATGAAAAAAGGAACAACCTTTTTGCGTGCGTTGTGATGCCTATTTGGCAGCGGTCAGACCCGAAAAAGCATCGTATGGAGGTGCGGTCGCGGGCCGCTTCGCCCGCCCTAGATGGAAGGCCTGATCGATGACCTTGCTCCCTTCGCATTGGTGGTGGGACCTCTCCACCCGGGACTTCGCTGGTCTGGATATGAGCGAGATTGTTGCCATCCTGCCGGTGGGCGCGGTGGAACAGCACGGACCGCATCTGCCGGTAAAGGTGGACGCGGCGATCAATGCCGGCATCGTCGCGCGCGCGATGGAGCTGATGGCGCCCGATTTCCCGGCCCTCGTGCTACCCATGATGCCGGTCGGCAAATCGAACGAGCACACGGCTTTCCCCGGCACGCTGACGCTGCCCTATGACCTGCTGACGCGGCTGTGGTTCGAGGTCGCCAAAAGTGCATGGCGCGCCGGCGTACGCAAAATCATCCTGTTCAACTCCCATGGCGGCCAGCCGCAGGTGATGGAAATCGTCTGTCGGGAGCTGCGCGTGGAACTGGGCATGTTCGCGGTCGGCGCCAGCTGGTTCCGCACCATCGACAGCAGCGATCTCTATTCGGCCGGCGAGTTGCAGCACGGCATTCATGGTGGCGAGTCCGAGACCTCCGTCATGCTGCATCTTCACCCCGATCAGGTTCACATGGAGCATGCCCAGGATTTCGTCTCGCGCTCGGTCGCCATGGAACAGACGAACACATGGCTGACGCCGGAAGGCGGCGTCGGTTTCGGCTGGCAGGCGCAGGATCTGCATCCGGCGGGCGCCTGCGGCAATGCGGCGGCGGCGGACGCCGCGCGTGGCGCCACACAGGTGGAACGCGCCGCGAAGGCTTTGATCGGCCTGATCGCGGAGGTCCATGCCTATCCGATGGAAGCCGTGACGGCGAAGACCGCGTTTAACGCTTAAATTATCTGACCCGGCTTCTCTGTCGTCGCCCGCGGGCTCGTCCCGCGGGTCTACCCGTTCGGACAATCTGACGGCGTTTGGGCGCCTGGCTGGCCGCGCCACAACGGGTAGGTGCGCGCAACGAGTGCGCGCATGACGATTAGAAACTGCGCGGGCGACTAAAAGAAGGAGCCGGCGGGCGACAGGAAAGCGGGTTTAACCCCCCGCAGTCGTGGTGATGGCGGCTTTGATCTGCTCGGCCATCAGGCTGGTCAGCGCATCGACGCCGCGATCCCGCCCGATCAGCATCAGCGTCTGCACGCGGCCGCGCAGCTCATGCACCGGCACATAGGCCAGCCGGCCGGCGCGCTTTTCCCATTCGATATCGAAGGGCGTGAGGAAGGTAATGGCCTGATCCAGCATCGCCGCGTGGCGCATCACCTCGATGGAATTCGTCTCCAGCGCCGGCTCTACCTGCAGCTGAATGGCCGAGAAGGCTTCGTTCAGATAGGGGCGGATCGCCATGCCCTCCTCGGCGATGATCAGCGGATAATCGGCGCAATCGCTCAGCCGCAGCTGGTTGTGGCTGGCCAGCGGATGGTCCGGCGCCATTACCGCACCCAGCCGCCCGACGCCGGAGGCCAGCACGCGCAGGCTGGGGTCGCGCGGAAAGTCGAAGCCGAGACCAAGATCGGCCTCACCGGCCGAGACCGCCGCCATGATATCCTGCCCCGAGGGCAGCAGCCGCATGGTCAGCTTCACGCGGGGGGAATTGCGGCGGAAATCGACCGCGATGCGCGGCACCATATTGGCGGCAAGGCCGCTCATGATCGCGAGCGTAATCTCGCCCCGCCGCAACCCTTTCAACTCCTCGATACGGCTCTGCACCCGCTCCATATCTTTCAGCACCTGCCGGACATGGCGGATGACGATCTCCCCCGCCGTCGTCGGCATCAGCTTGCGCGGCAGGCGCAGAAACAGCGGTGTGCCGAGTTCGGCCTCCAGCGCCAAAATCTGGCGATTGATGGCGGAGGACGCGACATTCAGCCGGGCGGAGGCCTTTCGCATCGAGCCGGTGCGCGCCACTTCGTCCAGATAATGCAGCAGGCGGTTATGCAGCATGGGACCTCGGTCAGGCAGCGGATGATCGGCAACCGCTCTCATTAAGGCAGCGGTGCGGACTGCATTCAATGCTTTTCCCGGGCTTTTGCTTCCGCTTCTATGGCAAGAGGTTGCTATCCTCTTTTTGTGGGAGTGCTGGGCCGATGTTGACGACGAAGCAAAAGACCCTGCGGCATTTCTGGTATCCGACTCTGAGGTTGGATGAGGTCGCATCCGGCCCGAAATCCTTCCGGCTGATGGGGGAGGATATCGTGGTTTTCGTCACTGCGGATGGAACCCCGGCGGCGCTGGAAGATCGCTGTTGCCACCGCACGGCCAAGCTGTCCAAGGGCTGGTGCGATGAAAGCCTGATCGTTTGCGGCTATCACGGCTGGGCCTTTCAGGCGGACGGCCAGCTTGCCCGCATTCCGCAATTCGATCCCGAGACGCCTTTCCCCAAGCATCGCGTGAAGTCCTATCACGCGGCGGCAAAATACGGTTATCTATGGGTCGCGCTGGATGACCCGATCGCGCCGATTTTCGATATACCGGAGGAGGATGATCCCGGTTTTCGCCGCATCTTCCAATTCTATGAAAGCTGGGACACGGCGCCTTTGCGGCTGATGGAAAACTCCTTCGACAATGCGCATTTCGCCTTTGTCCATGCCGGCACCTTCGGGGACATCAAGCAGCCGAAACCCAAGGTCTATTCCATCGAGGAGACCGATTACGGTTTCAAGGCGACGACGGTGGTGGATATCCTCAACCCGCCGGCGGCCCATGCCGTGACGGGCACGACGGACCCCACCACGACGCGCAGCATGGTCAACCACTGGTATCTGCCGTTTTCGCGGCGGATGGATATGACCTACCCGAGTGGCATTCGGCATATCATCATCAATGTCGCGACACCGGTGGAGGACGGTAAAATTCAGCTCATCCAGCTGCTATACCGCAATGACCGGGAAGAAGATTGCTCAACCGAAAAGCTCATCGCCTGGGACGCGACCATTGTGCATGAAGATCGGGAGGTGCTGGAATCGACCAGCCCGGACGCGATCCTGGATGTGCAAAGGCGGATCGAGGCGCATATGCCGTCAGATCGGCCGGGCCTGATCATGCGCAAACGCCTGCTGTCGCTGTTGCATGCGCATGGCGAGCAGGAAGTGACATATGACTATCCGGCTCATGGAGTGTGAGATGACAGGTTTTGCCATTCCGACCACCAGCACCTTTTGGCTGCGCCGCGCCGCCATTCCTGCCGGCACGCTCTCGGTCGATGCCGCTGCCAGCCTCGGCGAGCCTCGCCACGGCTATCTGTATGACGCCGATATCCTTATCGAGAATGGCCGCATCGCGGCGATCGAACCGGCCGGGACGGTGGGGGAGGGGACGGATCTGCAAAGCCGCATCGTCTTTCCGACCTTCGTCGATATGCACACGCATCTCGATAAGGGCCATGTCGTGGCCCGCACACCCAACCCGGACGGCAGCTTCACCGGCGCGCTGACTGCGACGGGGGCGGATCGTGCGGCCTATTGGACGGCGGAAGACATCGCGCTGCGCATGGATTTCGGCCTGCGCTGCGCCTTTGCCCATGGCGTCGGCGCCATCCGCACGCATCTCGACAGCTTCGCCGAACAGGCCGAGATTTCCTGGGGCGTGTTCCGGGATATGCGCGCGCGTTGGCAAGGCAAGATCGCTCTTCAGGCTGTCGCGCTGACCACCATCGACCAGTATGACACGCCCTTCGGCGCAGACCTCGCAGCACTTGTCGCCCGGTCAGGGGGCATCCTCGGCGCGGTAACGCGAATGTCGGGTGTCGATCACGGTGCGATCGTGGAAATCGACCGATTGCTCGATCTGCTCTTCGCCCAGGCCAAGCGTTACGGTTTGGATGTCGATCTGCATGTCGATGAAACCGATGATGTCGCGGCCTTCACGCTGCCGCGGATTGCCGCGGCTATCGAGCGCAATGACTTCACCGGCAAGGTCACCTGCGGCCATTGCTGCAACCTCGCTTTGCAGCCGGACAGCGTGGCGGCCGAGACCATCGCGCATCTGGCGCGGCTGGGCGTCACTGTCGTGTCACTGCCCTCGGCCAATATGTATCTGCAGGATCGGCATGCCGGGCGCACGCCGCGCTGGCGCGGGGTGACCTTGGCGCATGAGCTGAAGGCCGCCGGCGTTCCCTTCGCCTTCGCCACAGACAATTGCCGCGACGCCTTCGTGCCTTACGGGGACCATGACACGCTGGACAGTTTCCGCTTCGCGCTGCGCGTGTCTCACCTCGATCACCCTTACGGCGATTGGGCGGGCGCCATTACCCAGGTGCCGGCGACGACGATGGGCCTGACGGATTGCGGCCTGATCGCGGTCGCGCGCACCGCCGATCTGGTGCTGACGCGGGCGCGCAGCTTCGACGAAATCACCTCTCGTCCGCAGGCGGACCGGGTCGTGCTGCGCGGAGGTAAGGTTATTGACCAGACCTTGCCGGACTATGCGGAGCTTGACGGGCTGACGGAGGCCGCACCCCGCACGCTGGCGGGGCCGAGTGCCGCCTGACGGTCAGACCCGCTTGCCTCGGATATGGACCGGCATGATGTCCGTGAAATTGCCGACATCGGCGGCAATGCCGGGCATGCCGGCTGAGGTCATGCAGGCGGTGAAGGCGTCTTCGTCGCGGTAGCGGCATTCGCAGATGGCGATGGTGCCGGTGCCTTGTGTCGGCGGAAAGAAGACCTCGGCGCTGGTCAGTCCCAAGGCCCCGAACAGCCGGCGCAGCATCGGCAAATGCCGCTCCACATAATAGCTGCGGTCGAAGCGGGATTCCGCGCTGCCCTGATAGGTGACGAACATGATCACCTCGCCGTTCCGGCCGTATTCCGTCATATTCCTGTCCTTCGGGCTTAAGTAGCCCGCATGCGGCCTACTTCCATCGCTTGAGCCTGGACCAGTTATGCGGCTCTTTGAAGGCGGGGCCAGAGCGCGGCTGACCCGGTCAGAACGCTGAGATCCGCCGCTCGACCCTGGCCAGATGCGCCGTCAGCTGGGCCTCCGTCGCCCGGTTCATGTCATAGAAGGCGAGGTGTTCCACCGTCGCGCCGGGCTTGATGGTGACGCGCAACACGCGCGTCACCATCTTGCGGGGCGGATCGCCGGCCAGAAAGGCGCGCGTGCGATTGCCGCCATAGGTCAAGCAGGCCGTCAGCTTGCCGATATTATGCAGCATCGTGGCGACCTTGCCGTCCACCATGTCGAAGGAGACGCCGGGCAGGAACACGCGGTCGAAATAGCCTTTCAGTATCGCCGGGAAGCCGAAATTCCAGACCGGGGAGACGATCACCAAAGCCTCCGCCGCCTGCAGCCGCGCCACATAGTCGGCCACCGGAGCGCGATTGGCCGGACTGTCGTGATAGGCGAGCCGCTCCGCCCGCGTCAGCACCGGCTGAAACCCTTCGGCGTAGAGGTCGCAGTTATCGATCGTGTGACCGGCGCGGCGCAGGCCTTTCAAGGCGGCCTGATGTACTGCCGCATTGAAACTGGTCTCGACCGGATGGGCGTAGAGGACCAGGACTTTCATCAGGCGGCCGGCTGGCTGAACAGATAGGGGCGGGGGTCGGAAAAGTCGAAATCGGGATTGTCCCAGGCGATCATCTTGCCGGGGTTGAGCAGGCCTTTGGGGTCGACCTCCCGCTTGAAGGCAAGCTGCCCAAGGTCCGAGCGCTTCATGCCGCCCTCTTCCAGCGTATAACGATGCGGATTGAAGACGAGGCAGCCATTGTCTTCGAAGATGCGAATGATCTCGTCCAGCCGCTCCTCGGTCGTGAAGCGGATCAGCGGCAGGCCGGAACAAACGATGTTGCTGTCGAAGCGGATGAATTCCAGATGATCCATCATCTCATCGCCGATCAGCCTGCCCATTTTCGCCACGGCCGCCACGTGATCGGGGTAGGGATAGAGGGTCTGCAGATAGGTCAGCGCCGGCTCGACGCGGCGTGCCACCAGCGTCGTATGGTTCCAGGTCAGTTCGAACAGCGGCGGCAGGGACTTGGCTGTCTCGGCGTCGATAAGGTCTGACCGAAACACCGTCTCGCCGCGATGGCGTCGGGTGAAGGCCTCCAGCGCGGAGGCGGAATGGGGCGCGACCATGATCAGCACGGCCGCCTGATCGGCGGTGAGGAAACGTCCATGCTGGGAAAAATAGCGGTGCCCCACGCCCGGACCCATGACGGAGAGTTCCTTGAGCAGAATGCCGTCCTCCCGTCCCAGCGCATCGGCGAAAGCGGTTGCCCGTTCCATGCCGTCGAAAGCGATGATGGCGTCGATCCAGTCATAGGCCACCGTCAGCGGCACTTCGCATTCGGTGATGATACCGTTGGTGCCATAGGCATGGGCGACCTTGGCGATATCGTCGCCCGTCAGGTCCAGCACGCGCGGGTGCGCCTCCATCGTGACGACGCGGGTGCGCGTGACATTGCCGAGGTTGCGCAGGCCACCCCAGCGGATGGACCCGACACCGCCGGACCCGCCGGCGATGAAGCCGCCGATGGAGGCTGTGCGATGGGTGGAGGGAAACATCCGCAACTCCTGCCCCGAATGGGCGCGGGTGGCGGCGTCTATCTTGCCAAGCAAGGCGCCGGCTTCCGCAATCACGTAGCCTGGGCCGATGTCCTTGATGCCGCTCAGTTCATGCAGGTCCAGCACCATGCCGCCGGCAAGCGGCATGGCCTGGCCGTAATTGCCGGTGCCGGCGCCGCGCGGGGTGACGGGAATATCGAGCGCGAAGGCAGCGGCCAGCGTGCGCACCACCTCGTCCTCGGTCTTCGGCGTCACCACAATCTCACCCAGGACGCTGTCCAGCACGCGCTTCAGAACGGGCGAATACCAGTAGAAGTCGCGGCTTTTTTTGCGCACCAGGGCCGGGTCATCCTCGACCGCGATGCCGTCGAGCCTGGTTTTAAGGGCCTGGATTTTGGCACTATCCATTCGGGAGTTTCCCTCAATTCTCGCGCCGCACGGCGCTTTCATGCCAATGCCGCAGGGCCAGATATTCGATCAGGCTCATGACACCGAAGATCAGAATGCCGAGCACGGAGAGCAGGCCAAGGGCCGCGAACATACGCGGAATATCCAACCGATTGCCGGCTTCGATGATACGCCAGGCCAGACCGGTGGAGGCCCCGCTGCCGGCGACGAATTCCGCGACCACCGCACCGATCAACGACAGTCCGCCGGAAATCTTCATGCCCGCCAGGATAAAGGGCAGGGCGCCGGGAAACTGGATTTCCGTCAGCACCCGCCAGCGCGAGGCACCGTAAAGCTGCATGAGGTTGCGCAGGTTGTGATCGGTCGAGCGTAGACCCAGCGTCGTATTCGACAGGATCGGAAAGAAAGCGACCAGCCAGGCGAGGATGAGCAGAGCCAGGCGCACATTGTCATAGCCGACCCAGATGATGATCAGCGGCGCGATGGAGACAACCGGCGTCACCTGCAGGATCACGGCATAGGGAAAGAAGGCGGTTGCGATCCAGCGTGATTGGGCGAACAGCACGGCCAGCGCGACACCGCCAATGACGGCGGCGATGAAGGCTTCCACCGTGACCGTCAGCGTGAACCAGAGCGAGCCCATGAGGCTCCAAAAATTGCCGATCAAGGCCTGCCAGATCAACGTCGGCGCCGGCAGCACGAATTTCGGCACGCCGAGGGTCGTGACGACGATCTGCCAAACGATCAGGAAAATGGCACCGACCAGCAGTGGCAAAGCGACTTTCAGAACCTGACCATAGATGTCGGGCGGATGCTGGATGGGGGCTTCGCTCATGTCATCGTCTCATGCAAGGCGGCGGAGACGAGGCGGCAATAGTCATTGTAGCGGCTGGAGAGCCGAAAGGCCTCGGAACGCGGATAGGGTTCATCGATGCGGATATCGGCTGTCACCCGGCCTGGGCGCGCGCCCATGACCACGATGCGGTCGGAGAGATAGACGGATTCGTAGACGCTATGGGTGACGAAAATCACCGTCCAATGCTGACCTGCCCACATGGCGAGCAGATCGTCATTCAGGCGAAACCGCGTGATCTCATCCAAGGCCGCGAAAGGCTCGTCCATCAAAAGAACACTGGGCCGGGTGATCAATCCGCGCGCGATGGAGACGCGCATTTTCATGCCGCCGGACAATTCGCGCGGATAGGCTTTTCCGAAATTTTCCAGACCTACTTTCGTCAGCGCGTCGCGGATGATTGGCGCCGCCTGGCGGCGAGACATGCGTTTGAGCTTGAGCGGCAGATAGACATTGTCGAACACCGTCGCCCAGGGCATCAGCGTCGGCTCCTGAAAGACGAAGCCGATATCGTGCTCAGGCTCGCCGCGCGCGGTATGGGCTGTCTGCGGCCAGTCGATACGCCCGGCGGAAATCTCGCCCAACCCCGCGATCAGCCGCAGCAGCGTGCTTTTGCCGCAGCCCGAAGGGCCAAGCAGGCTGACGAATTCGGATTGGCCGATGGCAAGGTCAACATCGCGTAGCGCCGTCGTGCCGTTCCCATAGGTCTTGGTGACGCCGTTCAGCGTGATGATCGGCTTCGCCGTGTGCGGCGAGGCGCTTGCCGCTTCCGGCGCGAACATCTGCATCAATGGCTGGCAGCCAGGGCAAGGCCCTTATCGACAAAGCGCAAGGTATAGCCAGCCTTGTAATCGAGATTGGCGGGATAGACGCCTTCCTTTGACATGACATCGAAGAAGGTTTTCCAGCGTGCATCCGTCATGGCGCCGATGCCGAGCTTGGCCGCATCGCCGCCTTCGATCATGCCCTCGGCCTTCATCGTCTTGATGGCATAGGCAATGACACCGTCACTCTCATCCGGGTCATCCTTTTCGATGAGCTTATCGGCGGGTGACGGATCGGCATGCAGATAATCGTACCAGCCCTGGATACTGGCATCGACGAATTTCTGAACGACGTCCGGATGCGCGTCGATCATTGTCTGCGAGACCATGACGAGCGAGGCGTAGGACGGATAGCCGGCATCGGCGAAGAGGAAGACCTGCGGTTTAAAACCGCCTTGCTGTTCCACCAGATAAGGTTCGGAGGAGATATAGCCTTGCTGAATGGCGTTCTTGTTCACCAGAAAGGGCGCCATGTTGAAGGTATAGGGGCGGATCTGGCTGTCGCTATACCCGTATTTGGCCTTCAGCCAGAGAAAGAAGGTATCGGCGGAGCCGGCGGCGATCATCACCGGCTTGCCCTTGATATCGGCGAGGCTTTTGATATCGGGACGTGGATGCGTCATCAGGCATTGCGGGTCTTTCTGCGACGCCGCCATGACGGCCACGACATGCGCGCCGGCCTGGACGAGGTTGAGCGGTCCAAAACTATTGGAGCCGATGGCGAAATCGACCGCGCCGGCGGCGAGCAGCTGCATATTGTCGATGCCCGGGCCGCCCTGGCGGATCGTTACGTCCAGCCCGGCTTTTTTATACAGGCCGAGCGCCAGCGCCTCATAGAAACCGCCATGTTCGGCCTCGGCCTTCCAGTCGGTGACGAAGGTGATTTTCGTATCGGCCGCCGCCGCCGGGCGGAGATGAAGGGTGAAGGCAGCGGCCAGTGCGATCATTGCGGCGCGTTTCAGCACTCGGCGCATCACGTCATCTCCCTAAGAGCAGATTTGTCCGAATAGAGGCCTAAATTTTCATCATTTAACGCCGTTAAGGCGCCTTGCTCCCAGAGCAGCATAAATAACGAGCACTGCCAAAGCATCAAAATTTGCACGGAGCGATGCCTTTTTGAGATCGGCTAACGCTGCCGTGTTGCGTGGTTGTCGGCTGCACGCCCTCACTCTGTCGTGAACAGACAAAGACGTGCTTCGCTGAGCTCGCTAGTCTTCGTAAATCTGATATGCACATGCGTCATGGCCCATCGCAAGGCATGAAGCGTGCATTTCGTCCTGCGTGCACAGCCTCTGCCCACAAAAATGACTTCTCATCTCGGGAGCTGAATATGAGCAAGCCTCATTCCATGATCGATCGGCGTCAGTTTCTGGGCGCGGCTGCGCTGGCGGGGGCGGCCGCCGGCCTTTCCTCCTTTCCGCTGATCGGTCAGGCGCGAGCGGCGGATATGCCGACCTCCGGCGGTCATTTGCGCCTTGGCATGGGCGGCGGCAGCACCACCGACAGCCTGGACCCCACGACCTATCTGCAATGGGTCCCGGTCAATATCGGCTATCAGATCATGAACGGCCTCATCGAGATCGACGAGCACAATAAGGCGACGCCCGAACTGCTGATGAATTGGGAGTCGAAGACCGGCGCCGCCGATTGGGTTTTCGATGTCCGCAAGGACATTACCTTCTCCAACGGTAAGGTGCTGGACGCCGACGACATCATCTATTCCATCAACCTGCATCGCGGAAAATCGGCCTCGCCCGCCAAGCCCTTCCTGGCCGCGATCACCGATATCAAGAAGCTCAGCGCGAACCAGATCGGGATCACGATGAGCCAGGGCAATGCCGATCTGCCCTTCCTGCTCTCGGACTATCACATCCTGGTGGTGCCGAACGGCTTCACGGACTGGAAGAATCCCATCGGCACGGCGGGTTACGTGCTTGAACATTATGAAGCCGGTGTGCGTTGCATCACCAAGAAGACGCGCCCTTATTGGAAGACCGGCTGCGGCAATGTCGACAGCATCGAGACGCTGATCATCAACGACGTCTCGGCCCGCACGGCGGCGCTGCTCTCCGGCCAAGTCGATGCGATCAATCGTCTCGATGCGCGCACGGTTGATCTGTTGAAGAAGCGCCCGAAGGTTCATGTCATTCAAAGTGCGGCCGGTCAGCACGGCGTCTTCGTCATGAATTGCACGGATGCGCCCTTCAAGGACAACAATGTCCGCATGGCGCTGAAATACGCCATCAACCGCCAGCAGATCGTCGATACCGTGCTGCGCGGCTATGGCCATGTCGGCAATGACCAGCCGATCCCGATCACGAACGAATTCTACGACGCCTCCATCCCCCAGCACACCTACGACCCCGATAAGGCGAAATTCTATCTGAAGCAGGCGGGTGAAAGCACGCTGGCGGTGGACCTGAACGTCTCCGACGTCGCCTTCACGGGCGCGACGGACGCGGCCGAGCTTTTCCAGCAATCGGCACAGGCCGCCGGTATTACGGTCAACCTGAAGCAGCAGCCCGCCGACGGCTATTGGGACAATATCTGGATGAAGGCGCCCTTCTGCGCCTCCTATTGGGGTGGCCGTCCGACGGCCGATCAGATGCTGACGCTGGCCTATAAATCCGACGCCCCCTGGAACGATACCTTCTGGAAGAATGCGGATTTCGACAAGCTGCTGCTGGAAGCCCGCGTCGAGCTTGACCAGTCCAAGCGTAAGGCGATGTATGGCCAAATGCAGGGCATGATCTCCTCGACCGGTGGCGCACTCATTCCGATCTTCATCGATTACCTGGAAGCCGGATCGAACAAGGTGCATGGCATGAAGCCGAACCCGATGTTCGACTTCATGGGCCAGCGTATCGGCGAAAAAGTCTGGATGAGCTGACGGCCGGGCGGGTTCAGGGTTTTGGGCATTCTTCGCTTTATCGCGGCAAGGGCGGCGCTGGGGGTTTTGACCCTCTTCGCTGTCTCTATTCTCCTTTATCTCGGCACGCAGCTTTTGCCGGGCGATGTGGCGAGCGCGCTGCTCGGGCAATCCGCGACGCCCGACGCGCTGGCCGTATTGCGGGCGAAGCTTGGCCTGAACGAACCCGCCTATCTGCGCTATCTGCATTGGCTTTGGGGCGTGCTGCACGGCAATCTCGGCAATTCGTTGACGACCGGCACACCCATCGCCGGCGAGCTGATGCCGCGACTGATCAACACCTTGTTTCTGGCGGGCTATGCGGCGATCATCGCCGTGCCGCTCGCGGTGGGATTGGGTATTCTGTCGGCCATCCGCGAAGGCAGCCTGATGGATCGGCTGGCGAGTATCCTTAGCCTCGCTGCCATCTCCTTCCCGGAATTCTTCGTCAGTTATATCCTGATTGTCGTCTTCGCATCCCAACTCGGCTGGCTGCCGAGCCTCGCCACCGTCTATGACGGCATGGGCTTCTGGGATCGGGTCGATGCCACAACCCTGCCGGCGATTACGCTGACGCTCGTCGTCGTGGCCCATATGCTGCGCATGACCCGCACCTCCACCTTGGCGGTGATGTCCGCCCCCTATGTCGAGACTGCCTTCCTGAAAGGCCTGTCGCGTAGCCGCGTTGTGCTGAGCCACGCGCTGCCGAATGCGCTGGCGCCGATCATCAATGTCGTCGCGATCAACCTCGCCTATCTTGTCGTCGGTGTCGTCGTCGTCGAGGTCGTCTTCGTCTATCCCGGTGTCGGGCAGTTGATGGTCGATGCCGTGACCAAGCGCGATCTGCCGACCGTCCAGGCTTGCGGGTTGGTTTTCGCCATCGTCTTCATCGGCCTCAATACGATCGCCGATATCTGCTCGGCTCTGGCCAATCCGCGGCTGCGCAGCCGCAAACGGCAATAGGGAGGGGCGCGCCATGAAAATCGCCGGTCGCAAAGTTCCCTTCACCGCCTATATCGGCGGCGTCATCGTCGTGCTGGCGCTGATCATGATCCTGTTCGCGCCCTGGATCGCGCCTTATCCGCAGACCAAGATCGTCGGTGGCGTCTGGGATACGCCCAATCCGCATGACTGGCTGGGCACGGACAGTATTGGCCGCGATATGCTGTCGCGTCTTATCTATGGCGGCCGCACCTCGGTCAGCATCGCGCTGATCGCGACATGCCTGACCATGATCATCGGCGTCGGGCTTGGCTTTGTCGCGGCTTCCACCAGCAAGCTTGTCGACAATATCATCTCCCGCGTCGTCGATATTCTGCTTGCCATGCCGATCCTCATTTTCGGCCTCATGGTCTTCGCCGTGCTCGGCACCTCCATCCCGATCATGATCATCACCATTTCCGTGCTCGAATCGACGCGGGTATTTCGTCTGGCACGCGCCGTCGCCATGAACATCACGGTGATGGATTACGTGCAGGTCGCAAGACTGCGCGGAGAAGGCATCGGCTGGGTGATTTTTCGTGAAATCTTGCCGAACGCCTTGCCGCCGCTGGTCGCGGAATTCGGCCTGCGCTTCTGCTTCACCTTCCTGTTCATCGCCTCCCTGAGCTTCCTGGGCTTGGGCATTCAACCGCCGGCGGCGGATTGGGGCAGCATGGTGCATGACAATGCCCAGGCCATCGCCTTCGGCGGCTATGCGCCGCTATTCCCCGCAGGCGCTATCGCCATTGTCACCATCGGCGTCAATCTGGTGGTCGATTGGCTGCTCTCCATCCACGCTTTGCCGGCCGGCGCCGGCGCGGAGATCTGAGGCATGAGCGCCGCCAAAAACGACATGCTTCTGCAAATTCGGGGATTGCGCATCGAGGCCAGCAACGGCGCGGTGCTGACGGACGGCATCGATCTTGACCTGCGGCGGGGCGAGGTTCTGGGGTTGATCGGGGAATCGGGCGCCGGCAAATCGACGCTGGGCCTGGCGCCGCTGGTCTATGCACGGGCCGGTTGCAGCATTACCGGCGGCGAGATTTTGCTGGCGGGGCAAGATCTGCGCAAGCTCGACACCAATGGTCGCCGCAGCCTGCGCGGCGTGCGCGTGGCCTATGTCGCGCAAAGTGCCGCTGCCGCCTTCAACCCGTCCATGACCCTGATGGCGCAGGTCTGCGAGGGGCCGATCCGCCATGGGCTGATGAACCGCCGTGAGGCGGAGGCCAAGGCGATCGAGCTTTTCGCGGCCCTCGACCTCCCGGAACCGAAAACCTTCGGCCAGCGCTATCCGCATGAAGCCTCGGGCGGGCAGTTGCAGCGCGCCATGGCCGCCATGGCCATGTCCTGTCAGCCGGATCTGCTGGTGCTGGATGAGCCGACAACGGCGCTGGACGTGACGACGCAGATCGAGGTTCTGGCCAAGCTGCGCGAGCTGATCCACGAGCATAATACGGCTGCCCTTTACGTGACGCATGATCTGTCGGTCGTGGCGCAGATCGCCGATCGCATCATGGTGTTGCGCCACGGCAAAATGGTGGAGACCGGCACCACCAACGACATTCTGATGACGCCGCGCGAGGCCTATACGACAGCGCTGGTGGCGGAACGCAAGGCCGCGATGAGCGGTCATGGCGTGGCGGAGGCGGCACGCGGGGAGACGGTGCTGACGGTCGATGACGTGACCATCAAATACGGACCAGTGACGGCGGTAAAGAACATCTCCTTTACAGTCAGCCGTGGAGAGACGGTGGCGGTGGTCGGTGAATCAGGGTCAGGCAAATCGACGCTCGCCTATGCCGCCATCGGGCAGATCGAGGCAGCGGGCGGCGCCTTTCGCTTCGGTCAGGCCGCATTGCCGCCGTCCTTCAAAAAACGCAGCCTGGAACAACGTCAGCGCATTCAGCTGATCTATCAGCTGCCCGATATCGCGCTCAATCCACGCCAGAAGATCAGCGATATCCTCGGCCGGCCCGTCGCCTTCTTCGAAAAGCTGTCGGGTGCGGCGGTGAAGGCGCGGGTGGCCGAGCTGCTGACCCTGGTCGGTCTGCCGCTCGATTATACCGAGCGCTTTCCGGGCCAGCTCTCGGGTGGGCAGAAGCAGCGTATCTGTATCGCCCGCGCTTTGGCGGCGCGGCCGGAACTGGTCATCTGCGATGAGGTGACATCCGCACTCGATCCCCTGGTCGCCGAAGACATTCTAAAACTGCTCAAGCAGCTGCAGGATGAGCTGGGCGTGTCATACCTGTTCATCACCCATGATCTCGGCACCGTGAAGCGCATCGCGCATCGCGTCGTCGTCATGCTCAAAGGACAGATGGTGGCGGAAGGTGCGACATCGGACATTTTCGAGACGCCGCCGGACGATTACACCAGGAAGCTGCTGCTGTCGGTGCCGGAAATGCGCACCGATTGGCTGGATGAGGCTTTGACCAGGCGCGATATCTGGCGCGCTGGTCCCGCAGCCTTGCCGGCATAAGACAGCGGTTCTTTTTGTAAAAAGAACCAAAAACTTTTTTCGATGAGTGAGTGGGCTGATGGCTATAACATTGACCGAGCATCTATTCGTGCCGCTGAGCGACGGCACGCGGCTGGCCGCGCGTCTCTGGCTGCCGGAGGGGGCAGAGGCCAAGCCCGTGCCGGCCATCCTGGAATATATTCCCTATCGCAAGCGCGACGGCACCCGCGCGCGGGATGAGCCGATGCATGGCTATTTCGCGGCGCAGGGCTATGCCGTCCTGCGCGTCGATATGCGTGGCTCCGGTGAATCGGACGGGTTGCTGGATGACGAATACATCAAGCTTGAGCAGGATGACGCGCTGGAGGTGATCGCCTGGTTGGCCGAGCAGAGCTGGTGTGACGGCGCTGTCGGCATGATGGGTAAAAGCTGGGGTGGCTTCAATTGTCTGCAGGTCGCCATGCGCCGGCCGCCGGCCCTGAAGGCGATCCTGACCGTGTGTTCCACAACCGACCGCTTCGCCAATGACATCCATTACATGGGCGGTGGTCTGCTCAACGATAACCTGTGGTGGGGTGCGATCATGCTCGCCTTCCAGGCGCGCCCGGCGGACCCGCTGCTGCGCGGCGATGACTGGCGCGCGCAATGGATCGAGCGTCTGAACCATATGCCCTTCTGGCCCGCACTTTGGCTCGCCCATCAGCGGCGGGACGCCTATTGGAAACATGGCTCGGTCTGCGAGGACTGGAACGCCATTCAATGCCCGGTCATGGCGGTCGGCGGCTGGGCCGACAGCTATACCAATGCGGTGCCGGAATTGCTGGAACATCTGACTGTGCCGCGTCTGGGCCTGCTCGGTCCCTGGGCGCATATCTATCCGCAGGACGGCGTGCCGACGCCCGCCATCGGCTTCCTGCAAGAAGCGACGCGCTGGTGGGATCATTGGCTGAAGGGCGAGGATCGCGGCATCATGGCCGAGCCCATGCTGCGCGCGTTTGTGGAGGATGGGCAAAGCCCGGTCTCCTCCAGCAAACCCGCTTCCGAAGGCCGTTGGCGCGGTGAGGCTTTTTGGCCGAGCACTGCGATTGCCGACACGGCATTTTATCCGCAATCGGGCGGTACAATCTCCAGCCAAGCAGGCGCGGGGACAACCAGCATTCGGTCGCCGCTCTATACCGGCACGGCCTGCGGGGAATGGATGGGTACCGGGGTGATCGGCGACATGCCGGGCGACCAGCGCATCGATGACGGGTTGTCCCTGACATTCGATAGCGCGCCGCTGACCGAGGATTGCGAAATTCTGGGCCAGCCCGTCATCGACCTGCTGTTGAGCAGCGACAGACCGCTGGCACAGATGGCGGTGCGTCTATGCGATGTATCGCCAGACGGCGCCAGCCAGCGCATCAGTTACGGCGTGCTCAACCTCGCGCATCGGGACGGATCGGAAGACCCGAAGCCGATGGTGGTGGGGCAAGCGACACCCATCCGCATAAAACTGAAGATGTGCGGTCATCGCTTCGCGTCCGGCCATCGCATCCGCTTCGCGATTTCGACTGCCTATTGGCCGATCCTTTGGCCGGCACCGGAAGCCGCGACCTTGTCGGTCGATCTCGCGGGCAGCCGCTTCACCCTGCCGGTGCGGGCGCGCGATGCTGTGCCGCTGCCGGTGTCATTTGCCGAACCGGCGCATGGTCCCTTCGCGCCGATCACGCAACTCAGCCAAAGCAAGCTTGGCCGCAGCGTCAGCATCGACACGCTCACCGATACGGCGACCTATATGACGGTGGGCGAGGGCGGGTTGTTCGGTGAGGGCGTCTTCCGTTTCGATGAGATCGATCTCACGCTCGATCACGGCCTCAATCGCACACTCACCGTGCAGGCGGATGATCCGCTCTCGGCGCGCTCATCGATCTCGCAGTATTTCGATCTGGGGCGTGAGGGCTGGCAGATTCGCATCGAGACGGAGACAGCCATGACCGGCACGGCGGATGAATTCCATCTGACCGGCTCGGTTCGCGCCTTCGAAAACGGTGAACTGGTCGTGGAACGCCTCTACGACCAGTCCTTCCCGCGGGATCATCTGTAAGACGTCAGCGCAACCGGCCGGAGGCGATGAGGGCTGCCAGCGGCGCCGGCAGCGTGCAATCCTCCGGCACCTCAGGCGCGGGCTTGGCCACACCCAGGCCGATATGCATGGGAATGGTGCCGGCCCAGACCGGAAAATCGCTTTCCACCGCGTCGCCGGGTCCGCCGGTCCGCGCCTTCATCACCGCCTCGTCGATCTCCATCCATAGGACGGAGGTCGCCTTCAACTCCTGCGTGGTCATCGGCCGCAGCGTCTCCCACCGGCCGGGAAACAACCCGTCCGTGAAATGCTGCAGCGCTGCCGCGGCTTCTTCCGCGTCTTCGATCTTCTGCGCCGTGCCGAAGGCCATGACGGAGCGATAATTGACCGAGTGGTTGAAGGCCGAGCGGGCCAGCACATAACCGTCCATCAGGCTGACGGTGATGCAGACCGGCATGCCTTCGGACTGGCGCAGGAAGCGGCTGGCGGCCGACCCATGCCAATAGATGCGGTTGCCGACGCGCCAATGCAGCGTCGGCGTCACATAGGGCGCGCCGTCGATGACATAGCCGACATGGCAGAGCGGGGCGGCGTCCAGCAGCGCGTAGACGGCGTCCTTGTCGTAGCTGCCGCGGTGATGTTCGCGCCGCACGCGGCTGCGATTGGTGACGGGAAAGCGCGGGTCGGTCTCGGCGTCAGACATGGCGAGGCTCCTTGATCCTTCGCAGCTTGGACCATTTGCGGTATGGTGGATAACGCCAGTTTCAAGAAAATGAGCAGACCAGTTGGTAACGGACGCCAAGACGGCCCTTGTCTCCATCGACCGCGCTGCGGGTGATCTGGAAGGCCAACTCTATAGGGCCTTGCGCGGGCGCATTCTGGCCCGGGTTTTGCCAGCCGAAGCAAGGCTTCCCTCCACACGCCAGCTTGCCCTGTCACTTGGCCTCGCGCGGTCCACGGTCGTCAGTGCTTATGGGCGGTTGAAGGCGGAAGGCTATCTGACCAGCTTGGCCGGCGGGGCGAGCCGTGTGGCGGCCATCGCCTCTCCGGGTGTCGCTGTGGTTCAGCCGACGCCCGCTATCAGCGCGGCCGCCGCTTTGCCGTTGCTGCCTTTGACGCCGGGCGTGCCCGATCTGGCGTCATTCCCGACAGCGATCTGGGGACGGCTGTTGGCGGCCCGCGCGCGTCGCGTCTCGGCGGCCGACCTCGGCTATGGCGCGCCACTGGGCCTGCCAGCGCTGGCGGAAGCGATCCTGGCCCATATCGCGGTCAGCCGTGGCGTGGTGGCGGACCCCGATCAGTTGGTTTTGTTTCCCTCCACTCGGGCGGCGATCGGCCTGCTGGCGCGCCTAGCCTTGCGCGATGCGGCGCCCGGCCATCATGCAGCCTGGATGGAAGAGCCCGGTTATCTCAGCGCCCGGCAGATCCTGCAGGATGCGGGGGCTGATCTGGTCCCGGTTCCGGTCGATGAAGCCGGGATGAATGTGGATTCGGCATCAGGCGCAGCGTCGCCAAAACTGATCTATGTCACGCCCTCTCACCAATATCCGACCGGCATGACGATGAGCCTCGCGCGGCGGCTGGCCCTGCTGGCGGTCGCGCAAAGGACCGGTGCACTCATTCTGGAAGACGATTACGACAGCGAATTCCAGTTCGATGGGCGGCCGATCGCGGCTTTGCAAGGGATCGATCAATCGGGCGTCGTCGCCTATCTCGGCACCTTGTCCAAGGTTTTGGCGCCCGGCGTCCGGCTTGCCTATGCCATCGTGCCGCGCAGCTTGTTGCTTGCCGTGCAGCAGGCGGTGCGGTTGCAGGGCCTGTCGGTGCCGATCCATATCCAGGCTGCCTGTCTCGAATTTCTGCGCGAGGGACATTTCCGCGCGCATATCCGGCGGATGACGCCAATCTATGCTGCGCGCATGACAGCGTTCCGCGATACCGTGCAGTATTGTTGCGGGGATGCCATCGCAACCGGACCCGGCACCGGCGGTTTGCAACTCGCTTTGTGGTTCAGGGACGAAGCGAAGGATGATGAGGCTATAGTGCAAAGGCTGCGATCCCAGGGCTATGGTCCGCAGGCGCTGTCCTCCATGCATCTGGCGAAAGGACGGCCAGGGTTGCTGTGCGGCATTGCGGGCCTGCACGCGGACAAGGCCGAGCATGCGGCGCGCGCCATCGCGGCGGCTCATCAGGAGCAAAGATTAATCAACGGCGCAGCATCTTAATGCCGATAGAACCAAAAAGGGCCATCTCAACAGCGCATTCAGTGGTTGGTACTGGGCGTTAAGCCGCTTAGACAGGTCGTAACAAAACCCTTTCGAGAGCGCTCCCATGGCAAACCAGGTCGTTTCCTCTGGCCAAACGTCCAGTTCCCTGGTCGCGACATCCAATAGCCCGATTATCGTTTCCAGCGGCGGCGAGACGCTCTCCTCCTTCATTCAAAGCGGCGGAACCGAGGTCGTCTTTCTCGGCGGCGTCAGTTCGGATGCCATCATTTCCAGCGGTGGAAACGTCGTTTTGAAATTCTCTCTCGCGGCGGCGATGAGCGTTTCACGACAATTTCCGCAGGCGGTTCGCAGGCGGTCGATTTCGGCGGTGTCGCGAGCTTCACGACCGTCGCGGCCGAGGGCACTGAGACGGTTTTCAGCGGCGGTACCGCGATCGATACGACGATCAGCGACGGCCGGATGGTGCTGAGCGCCGGCGCTGTTACGACGCAAGGGATCACCTTCGCCGGCAATGACGGTACGCTCGACATTGTGGACAGTTCCTCGCTGCCGACAACCACCATCTCGGGCTTCGCTTTGGGCGACAGTATCGGCCTCGATTTCCTCGCCTACTCCTCCAGCGAAAGCCTATCGGTTTCCGGCGATACGGTCACGGTTTCGGCCGGCGACACAAGTTTTGCGCTGACCATCGCGGGCGCATCCGATACCGGGATGGTGCTTGAGCGAGAGAGCGACGGCACGGCGGCCATTGTGGTCTGCTACTATCCTGGCACCCGCATCCGCACGCCGAGCGGCGATGTCGCTGTCCAAGACTTGGCCTTGGCTGATCTGGTGATGACGGCGGCGGGGCTTGCCATGCCTATCCGCTGGATCGGCCGCAATACCGTCTCCACCCGTTTCGCCGATCCGCTGCGCGTCCTGCCCATTCGGATCTGTGCGGGTGCGCTGGCGGAGGGATTGCCGGAGCGTGACCTGCTGGTCTCACCCGCGCATGCGGTGCTCGTGGATGGGATTCTGGTCCAGGCCGGCGCGCTGGTAAACGGCACTTCCATCATCCGTGAAACGAATGTGCCCGAGACTTTCACGTATTTCCATGTCGAATTGTCCGAGCATGCGCTGATCCTGGCCGAAGGCGTTCTTGCCGAGACCTTCGTTGACAACATCGCACGCACGGCCTTTGACAATTGGGCCGAGCATGAAGCGCTTTACGGAGAGGAACCGATCACCGAGATGCCGTTCCCCCGTGCGCAATCACGCCGCCAGGTGTCGGCGCAGACGATGGAACGCCTGCGCGCCCGGGCGGTGGCGCTAATGGATCGCCCTCAAAGCGCTGCCTGAGGGCTGTCCATCTGTTTGATGCCGGCGATCAGGATATCGACCACCCGCAGAGCCGCAGCCTGCCAACCGGGTCCGGCGCTGGTATTATAGGCGACGCCGACCAGCGCCATCATCAGATCCATAGGTTCCGCATCCGGCCGGATGGCGCCATCGGCCTTGCAGCGGTCCAACAGCAGCGCGATCGCATTCGTGATGAGCGGGCCCGATGCCGCATAAAGCTCGGTCGTGCCGCCGGCGAGCGAATTGAGTGCCGAGGCCATGATTTTCTTGGCGCCGATATAATCCACGAATAACCGCATCCAGGCGCGCAGCGCGTCCAGCGGCGGGTGGCTGTCCAGCAGCTCGGCGGCGGCCCCGGCCAATTGCCCGACCTCGCGGCGATAGACATCGGCGATGATCGCATCCCGGTTCGGGAAATGGCGGTAGAGCGTGCCGATGCCCACACCGGTACGGCGTGCGATCTCCTCCAGACTGACATCCGGCCCCTGCGCGGCAAAGGCGTCCTTGGCGACCGAGAGCAGCTTCTCTCGGTTGCGCTGGCTGTCGGCGCGGGGCTTACGGATGGGGGCAGGGGGCGTCACGGCAAAATCTCTCTTGATAAACGGAGGGTTCCTCCGTATATAAAGCGGAGACATCCTCCGTTTACACCATGCGTGCCGTTTAGGCAAAAACTTTGCCTGTCATCGGGCGCATGCGGCGGATGCATCAACCGGGTCTCATTGAGACCGGATAACAACAGGAGGCCAGGATGGCTCAACAATTTGGCGCGACCTCGACCACGGAAGACGTGTTGGCGGGTGTCGATCTGACCGGCAAGCGCGTGCTCGTCACCGGCGTTTCGGCGGGTCTGGGGATCGAAACGGCGCGTGCGCTGGCAGCCCATGGCGCGACCGTCGTCGGCACGGTGCGCGACATCGAAAAGGGTCAGACGGCGACCGCCGGCATTCCCGGCATCACGCTGGTGCAGATGGATCTGGCCTCGCTCGCCAGCATTCGCGCGGCGGCGGACAAACTGGTCGCCGACGGCAAACCGCTTGACCTCATCATCGCCAATGCCGGCGTCATGGCTTGCCCGAAAAGCGTCACGGCGGATGGGTTCGAGATGCAGTTCGGGACCAATCACCTGGGGCATTTCGTTTTCGTCAATCGCATTGCCTCCCTGCTGCAGCCGGGCGGAAGGCTGGTCAATCTTTCCTCGGCCGGCCATCGCTTTTCCGATGTGAACCTGGAAGACCCGAATTTCGAGCATACGGATTACACGGAATTCGGCGCCTATGGCCGATCCAAGACGGCGAATATCCTGTTCGCGGTGGAATTCGATCGGCGGCACAAGGCGCGCGGCGTGCGCGCGACGGCCGTGCATCCCGGTGGCATTCAGACCGAACTCGGCCGTCATCTGGCCGATGGTACGATCGAAGCGATGATCAAGCAGATCAACGAAACCAACGCGGCCAGCGGTCAGCCGGCTTTTGCGTGGAAGACGATCCCGCAGGGGGCGGCGACCTCCGTCTGGGCCGGTGTCGTGGCAAAGGCCGAGGATGTCGGCGGTCTGTATTGCGAGGACTGCCATGTCGCTCTTCCGTCCGAGGAGGAGGGTCTGCGCGGTGGCGTGCGCGGCTACGCGCTCGATGCCGATAGTGCGCGTGCGCTTTGGGCAAAGAGCGAAGCGATGGTCGGCGAGCGTTTCTAAGATCGATCGTTCAAAGTCAGCGTGGTAGATCGCTCCTGCATACCAGTCTTCATTCATAACTATTGCATTAATATTTGATAAGGCAAAAATTATTCTAAAATAAAATCATAATTGCAAATCCTTTTCTTAACATCGGATGAGGATTTGCAATCGTGGCATCTCTTAGACTATGCCGGGACCGTCAATATTCCAGCATAGGAAGACGATAGGCTTGTCCTCGACCCAAAAGCAGAAAATCGCGTTCATCCTTGCGGCCACGGATCACGGTACCATGATCCTCAACCGTTTGGACGTTCAATATCGAGATGGCGGCCTATACGGTGTTGGCGGCGAAATCCTCGCCTTTGGGGCCTTCGATGGCGGCACGGGCGCGCGCATCGGCCAGTTGATTCAGGCGCGCCGTAAGCGATGTGGCGATGGCGTGGTCGTGATCGACTGCGGTGCCAATATCGGCGTGCTGACCGTCGAATGGGCCAAAATGATGCAAGGCTGGGGAAGTGTCATCGCCATCGAGGCGCAGGAACGCATATTCTACGCCCTGGCCGGAAATGTAGCACTGAACAATTGCTTCAACGCCCGTGTTCTCAACGTCGCCGCGGGCGCGGAAGAGGGCGTCATTGAGGTCGCACTCCCCGACTACACCATGCCGGCCAATTTTGGCGGGCTGGAGCTTCGGTAGCACCAGAATATGGAATGGATCGGGCAGGATCTTCTTCAAGACGCCAGGTCAACGCGGATCAAATGCATCACGCTTGATTCGCTGGAGCTTCCGCGTGTCGATTTCCTTAAGATCGACGTTGAAGGCATGGAACTGGAAGTATTGCAAGGCGCCATGAAATACATGGCCATGCGCCCCATCGTCTATGTCGAGCACACCAAGGTCGGTCGAGATAAGCTGCAGGCATTTTTCGAACAATTCGGCTATGTCATGTTCGCCCAAGGCATGAACATGGTCGCGATCCACCCGGAAGATCCCGTCTATCAGGATATAACGATCGTCAAATAGTTCTCTGTCATGTCGCGCGAGGGCGATTGCCTTTCCGGCGTCTGTCAGTTGTAGCGCGCGATTGCATAATCCTCGCGCGCGAGGTCAGTCTTCTGGCCTTCCATGACCTGGGCGATATGCCGGGCGGAGCCGCAGCTCATGGTCCAGCCCAGCGTGCCGTGGCCGGTATTGAGATAAAGGCCGCGGATAGGGGTCTCGCCGATCACCGGTGTGCCGTCCGGGGTCATCGGGCGCAGACCGGACCAGAAGGAGGCTTTCGTCAGATCGCCGCCGGGGAAAAGATCGCTCACCGAATGTTCCAGCGTGCGGCGGCGCGCGACCGGCAGGTCGGTCGTGAAGCCGGAAATCTCGGCCATGCCGCCCACGCGAATACGATCACCCAAGCGCGTGATGGCAATCTTGTAGCTCTCATCCATGACGGTCGAGTCCGGAGCGCGTGACACATCGGCGATGGGGATTGTGAGCGAATAGCCCTTCACCGGATAAACCGGCAGCTTGATGCCGAAGCGACGCAGCATGAAGGGCGAATAGCTGCCGAGGCAGACGACGACGGAATCGGTCGGGATCACACCACGGTCGGTGGCGACGGATTCGACCTTGCCGCCTGACGTCACGATCTCCTTGATGCTGCTGCCATAGACGAAGCTGACACCGAGCAATTTGGCTTTCTCGGCCAGCTCATTGGTGAATTTGAAACAGTCGCCCGTTTCATCGGTCGGTGTCAGCAGGCCGCCCTTGATCTTGTGACGGACATGGGCGAGCGCGGGCTCAATACGCACACAGCCATCGGCATCGACCACTTCGTAAGGCACGCCGTCGGCGGCCAGAGCCTTCACGTCTTTCGCCATGGCCTCGACCTGCTCGTCCTTGCGGAATAGCTGCAGCGTGCCCTTCATACCGCCGTCATAGGCGATGCCTGTCTCGGCCCGCAATTCGGCCAGCGCTTCCCGGGAAAGATCGGACAGGCGCAGCATGCGACCCTTGTTGACCGCGTAACGCTCGGCCGAGCAATTGGCGAGCATCTTGATCAGCCAAGTGATCATCGCCCAATCAGGCTTGGGCCGCAGGATGAGCGGCGCATGCTCCTCGAACAGCCATTTCAGGGCTTTCATCGGAATGCCGGGCGCGGCCCAGGGACCGCAATAGCCGAAGGAGACCTGGCCGGCATTGGCGAAACTGGTTTCCAGCGCCGGCCCTGCCTGACGGTCGATAACCGTCACGCTATGGCCGGCCTTGGCGAGTTGATAGGCCGTGGTGACACCGACCACACCGGCGCCGAGAACAGTGATCTTCATGCTGCGTCCAAAGGTCAGAGTGTCAGCGATAGTCCCGGCGGTAACGATGGCCGAGGCTGGTCAGAATTTCATAGGCGATGGTGCCGGCATCTTCCGCCAGCATTTCCAGCGTCTGATGCGGGCCGATGACCTCCACCAGACTGCCAAGATCAAGTGCGCCCTCCGGCAGATCGGAAATATCGACCGTCATGCTGTCCATGGAAACGCGGCCGACGATCGGCAGGCGCTGGCCTTGGAGATAGACGGCGCCGCGGCTGCTGAGGGAGCGGCGAAGCCCGTCCGCATAGCCGGCGGCGAGCGTGGCCAGCCGCGTCTCACCGGTCGTCACATGCGTGCCGCTATAGCCGACGGCGGCGCCGGCTGGCACGGTATGGGTCTGCACCACGGCGATGGAGAGGCTGACGACCGGCTCCATCGGGTTCGCGCTGCCGGCATGGGGGGCGCCGCCATAAAGCGCGATGCCAGGGCGGGCGAGGGCGCCGTGATAGTCGGCCCCCATCAGCACGCCGCCGGAATTGGCGAAGCACAGCGGCAGCGGCGCGAATTCCGCAGCCACCTTCCGCATCTCATCCAGCTGGGCTTGGTTTTGCGCGCTGTCAGGTTCATCGGCCGAAGCCAAGTGGCTCATGACATACAGGATCTCGATCTCGGGGCTGTTCTGGATGTCGGCATGCAGCGCGATGCGGTCGGATGGCGAAAAACCCAGGCGGGACATGCCGGTATCGAATTGCAGCAAAGCCGGCAGACGCTGACCTTCGATCTTCGCCTGTGCGCGCCAGCGGGCAAGCTGGGCGAAGGAATTGATCACGGGAATGCAATGGGCGGCGGCGACAGCGGCTTCCGCACCCGGCAGCAAGCCGTTCAGCACGACAAGACGCGCATCATCCGGCAGATGGGGGCGCAGTGCGATCGCTTCGCCGGCATGGGCGACAAAGAAGTGGCGGCAGCCGGCCTCCGCCAGCGCTTCCGCGACCCGCGCGGCACCGAGGCCGTAAGCATCGGCTTTGACGACGGCCGAGACTTCGGCCGGTGCGGCCATGGCGACCAGCCGCGCGTAATTCCGGGCAAGCGCGCCAAGGTCGATCGTCAGGTAACCGGGATAGCCTAAGGTTTCGGCATTCATCAGGCTGCGCCAGTCAATGCTGTCCATTTCTGTTCCGGTTCGACTCTGTGCATCATCAGGTTAGGACAGGAATCGCGGAAATTCCCACGAATTTGTGCTTGAAAATGCGAATGAACCGTGCGGATTAGAAGGAACTGCGAAGGTTTGGAATATTCTGCATGACATCGCTATGACATCGGTGGATGCCATCGACCGCAACATCCTGCGGCTGCTGCGCGTGAATGCCCGTATGAGCAACGCTGCGCTGGCGCAGGAGGTCGGGCTTTCACCCTCAGCCTGCCTGCGGCGGATCAAATTGCTGGAAAATGCCGGGGTCATTCGCGGCTATACGGCGCTGGTCGAAACCGGGGCGAGCGAGCAGGGGATTGCCGTTCTGATCAATATCACGCTGGACCGGCAGACCGAGGAATACCTCAACCGGTTCGAACAAGCGGTGCGCAAACATCCTGAAATTCAGGAATGCTATCTCATGACGGGTGGTTCGGATTACTTCCTGCGTGTGGAAGTGGCGAGTGCCGGCGCGTTCGAGCGCATCCATAAGGAGGTGCTCTCAACCTTGCCCGGTGTCTCGCGCATCCATTCCAGTTTTTCGATCAAGAACGTGCTGGCGACAAGGTCGAAGGGTCGGCGCTGACAGGCCCTCTCGTCCTGCGCGGCTTCATGCCGCGCATCTAGCCGCCCGGGTCAGGCGATCTCGTCTTCATTGGATAGGATCACGCTGCCTTGTAGATATCGGCTCTCAGGATTTCCATGAAGCGGGCCGGGGCGCCCAGCGGTTGGAATCCGAACTGACTGTAAAGGCCATGGGCGTCGGATGTCAGCAACAGATGCCGCCGCAACCCCTGCAATTCAGGATGGCTTATGATGCTTTGCATCAGGCATTTGGACAGGCCCTGTCCGCGATGGCCGTCCAGCACGAAGACATCGGCGATCAGCGCAAAGGTTGACTTGTCGGTCACAACGCGCGCGAGGCCGACCTGCGTGTCGGCGTGGTACAGGCCGAAGCAGAGCGAGTTCGCCATCGCGCGCTCCACCACATCGCGCGGCACGCCCTGCGACCAGTAGCTTTCCGCCGTCAGGTAATGGTGGATCACCTCAAGGTCGAGGCGCGCGGGATCGGTCGAGATCTCGTATCCCGCTGGTAGCGTCATCATGGTCATAGGTCGCGTCTTCGTTCGGACCGGCAGCGATACTGCCGGTCCTTGGAAAAAGACTCAGGCGGCGCGCTTCAGCGCGTCACCCAGGATGGAGACGAGGGTCGCGATTTCCGTGCGTTCGATGATCAGCGGCGGGGAGAGGGCGATGATATCGCCGGTCACGCGGATGAGCAGGCCCTTGTTGAAGCAATCGACGAAGACGTCATAGGCGCGGGCACCCGGCGCACCGGCGCGGGGGGCAAGCTCCACGGCGCCGACCAGGCCCAGATTGCGGATATCGACGACGTTCGGATGATCCTTCAAGGAATGAAGGGCGGCTTCCCATTCCGGCGCGATTTCGGCAGCGCGGGTGAGCAGGCCTTCTTCCTCGTAGATTTCCATCGTCGCGAGGCCTGCGGCGCAGGCGACCGGATGGCCCGAATAGGTATAGCCGTGGAATAGCTCTATGGCGTTTTCCGGCCCGGTCATCATGCCGTCATAGACATGGCGGCCGGCGAAGACCGCGCCCATCGGCAGGCTGCCATTGGTGATGCCCTTGGCGGTGGTGATCAGATCCGGCACCACGCCGAAGAAATCGGTGGCGAAGGGCTTGCCGAGGCGACCGAAGCCGGTGATGACCTCATCGAAAATCAGCAGGATGCCGTGCTTGGTGGCGATGGCGCGCAGACGCTCCAGATAGCCTTTCGGCGGCAGGATGACGCCGGCCGAGCCGGACATCGGCTCCACCACCACGGCCGCGATGGTCTCGGCGCCATGCAGGGCGACCAGACGCTCCAGATCGTCAGCCAGATCCGCGCCCTGTTCCGGCATGCCCTTGGTGAAGGCGTTGCGCTCCACATCCAGCGTATGGCGCATATGGTCGGCCGGGATCTGCGGGAACATGCGGCGGTTGTTGACGAGGCCACCGACCGAGATGCCGCCGAAGCCGACACCGTGATAGCCCTTCTCGCGCCCGATGACGCGGGTGCGGGTGCCCTGGCCGATGGCGCGCTGATAGGCGATGGCGATCTTCAGCGCGGTATCGATCGATTCCGAACCCGAGCCGGTGAAAAAGATGCGGTCCAGCTTCGCGTCCGGGCCGCCCGGCGCCATGGAGGCAAGCTTCGCCGCGAAGTCGAATACGATGGGGTGGCCCATCTGGAAGGTGGGGGCGAAATCAAGGCTCATGAGCTGACGCTGCACAGCGTCCGCGATCTTGCGGCGGCCGTGGCCGGCATTGCAGCACCAAAGGCCGGCGGTGCCGTCCATGACCTTATTGCCGTCGACATCCGTGTAATACATGCCTTCCGCGCCGGCGAGCAGGCGGGGCGCCGCCTTGAACTGCCGATTGGCGGTGAAGGGCATCCAGAAATTGTCGAGGACAGGCGCGTTGGGGGCGATGTGATTCATGGAGCACTCCGATGCAGATGTCTTATCCTCGCGCCTTTCGGTGTGTCGGAACAAGTCTCTTTCTTTGAGACAGTAAGTCATTGAAAAAATTAGGGTGATCAAGGTAAGTGTTCGAGATATCGAACAGCTAAAACGGGAGCTATGCGGTGACGGTCGATATCGGTGGTAGGCTTCGCTACCTGCGCATGGCGCACAATCTGTCGCAGCGGGAATTGGCGAAGCGCGCCGGGGTGACGAATTCCACCATCTCGCTCATCGAATCCAATGCCACCAACCCGTCCGTGGGTGCGCTGAAGCGCATTACGGACGCGATCCCGATCGGCCTGGCGGAATTCTTTTCCTTCGAGCCGGATCGGCCAAGGCAGGCTTTCTATACGGCCGAGGATCTGACCGAGATCGGCAAAGGGCCGATCTCCTACCGTCAGGTGGGTCATAACCTGTTCGGGCGCAGCCTGCAGATTCTCAAGGAATGCTATCAGCCCGGCGCGGATACGGGAAAGATCCCGCTGACCCATGACGGGGAGGAGGGCGGTATCGTCCTATCCGGCCGGCTGGAAGTAACGGTCGAGGATGAGCGGCGGATTTTAGGGCCGGGTGACGCCTATTACTTCGACAGTCGCCGTCCGCATCGGTTTCGTTGTGTGGGGGCCTCAGTATGCGAGGTCATTAGCGCTTGTACACCGCCGAGTTTTTGATAATGAAATGCAAACCAGAAGCGAGAGAAGCAGCGGTGTTTGGCCGACGGCGATAACGGCCGTGTTGGGGGGGAGCGGTCATTGAGGTTATCAGCCGGATATGTCCGCTTCGCGCCCATGGCGGTCATTCCGATGCTCCGGCTAATCGCCCAACAGCGGACATACCTATGACTAGAAGCCTTAAGAGCGGCTGGGACGGCCTAGCACCCAGCGTCGTCATTCGGCGGACACTTCCACGCCCCTGGAATCTGCCATTCGTTCATGATCTGCCGGGTTATGTAGGAGGACCAAGCCTGAAAATTACTGCGGATTGCAGTGAAGAGATCGCGATTTCCGCTTTGCCATTTCTTTATCGCGTGACAGGCTTAACTGCAGTCTAGCGCTAACGCCAAAATCACGCCAAAATTTTAGAAAGTCGAAGCCGGAAGGAAATCAGAATTGTGACGAGCATACTGGGCAAGCCTCTGATCAGCAGCGTTAATTTTCCGAGGAAGGGCGGAAGGCCATGAAGGCTGTTAAGTTACTCGTCGACGTTGGCAGCGTCGGTATGGGATCAGCAAGGGGTGCTTCCAACCTCTGCGGATCCTTGCGTGGGGCCGCTGGCGTTGTCACGGCATCAGGCGATGCTCGCTCTGTACTTCCATACGAATCAGATATTTTCAATCCTTGCATACGTGTCGGAAAGCTTTTCATGCGGGTTATGCTAGGTATAATGGCTATGAAGCATTGAGGTGGCACATGGATTTAGGAAAGAAGATCGCTCAGGTTACCGTCGAAGGCCTGCAAGACATCTTCGATTATGCTGTGACCTTCCCAGAAGGAGCTGATACTATTATCCTTATTGCGCCGAATGGGTTTGGCAAAACGGCGCTCCTTTCTTTGTTGAAAGATTGCGTAACTCTTAACCTGCGAAGAGTCGCGAGTCATACGTTCAAGCAGCTTGAAATTGAGTTTCAAGACAAAACAAAATGGAAGTTCATCAGGTCTTTCGACGGAGACCGTCTTCGAAGCGAAGATTTGCGCCGTAGACGGGCTCAAGAAGAAGCATTGTGGTTATCTTCACGTCATGCTCACTTTCCTGAAGATGCCCGCGTGGTTTCGTTTAAAAGGTTTGATAAATCTGGAAAAGAGGTTGAGGAAAAACTGCCGGACTTTGACAAGATAAATCCACGGGTCTTGGCCAGAGCCTTAGATCGACTTCCCTTTTTAAATACGCTGTCAACGTCTCTAGTTAGAGACATGCGTAATGGCGAAAGTATGTCCGTTGCGGACGCCTTTAGAAACAATTTCTTAGAGATAAAATCTAATCCCGCAATCAGGGAAATGCTAGCGATTTCTTCTCCATCGGCAGTATGGGAAGGCATTCCAGAAATTAGGTGCGTATTTATTGAAACACAGAGATTGCTTTACTCAAAATCTGCCCAGGAGGATGGTGAGAAGCAGACTTCGCAGGAAGAAATTACCAGGCAAGCACAAAGCCTGTCCGCTCTCCTGCACAAAAACTACTCCGACTATGCTGCGACCTCCCAGGCGCTTGATAGATCGTTTCCCAACAGATTAATTGCTCGTGCACGGGAGGGAGTTACGACTAACACAGACGAGCTGCGAAATTCGCTTATAGATGTAGAGAAGAAAAGAGCTGCATTAACAGAAGCTGGTATTCTTGTCGAACAGGCGGATACAATTATTGCTACTGATGATGAGCTCTTACCAAAGGTTGTTGACGCCCTTCAGATATATGTTGAAGACTCGCAAAAAAAGTTAAGTACGTACAACGAGATATATCCAAAGATATCTGTATTCAGAGAACTCATGGCTAGCAAGCTCAAGCCAAAGAAATTGTCAATAGGACGAGAATTTGGTGCGGCTGTATCGCGAGACAAAAGCCCCCTGAAACTTGAAGGGCTAAGTTCTGGAGAGAAACATGAGTTCATCATGCTGTTTAAGCTAATATTTGAGACACCTAGCGAGTCACTTGTTCTCATCGACGAGCCCGAGATATCGCTACATGTTGTGTGGCAGCTCGAATTCATGTCGGACCTACGCCGCATTCAATCAGCAAATCCTTTTCAGAGCATAATCGCAACTCACTCTCCGCAAATATTTCAGGGATTTAAGCACCTGCTTGTTGACCTTGCGGATCAGGTGAAATGAATTCTGTCGACAGGCATATAAATGCAGAGGGCAAAGCCGCTACGCTACTAGCAATGCGCAGTGCGCGAAAGGAGGTGCTTCTCGTTGTCGAGGGCGACACAGACGTTGATCTCTTCTCAAATGTGCTGAGCATTCCACGATCCAATATATTAAGCTGCAATGGCAAAGAAACGTTAATGTTAGTATACAGTATGGGGCCACAAAAGGGGATAGATGCTGGGTCAATATTCGTGAAAGATAGAGATAATGATCAGATTTCATCAGGCGTCAATAACGGCGTGCTAATTGTTGTAACTCAGTTATATGATATAGAGATGGAGCTTCTCAAAAAAAGGCTTTTTGCCCGTATTCTGTCGGAGTTCCTCAAAGAGCCGCTGGCACCCGTCCGGGTAGAGATGGAATTTGAAAAGCTATGCCGAGCCGCATCGTATATCGGAGCTATACGACTTTACTCTCAGCGGAATGATATTAACCTAGACTTTGATGACCTTAAGTACACGAAGTTTATTGAGCCCTTTGACATGAGTGTAAACCTTGAAGAATCGCTGCGCTATATTTTTGCTAAATCAAAAGTAGCTCTTGTGGACAAGAACGCTATTCAGCAGGTCATAAAAAATCTGATGGCGGAAAAGCCGGCGGTGGAGATTGTATGCAGCAAGGAATTTCTAGACATTCTGCACCTGTCTCTATCCAGACACTATGACGCCTGCCCCTCAGGGGAGTGCGTCCCAAGCATTCTCGGTAGGACAATTCGCATATCCGCGATCCACGATGACCTAAAGGGGATGACAATGTATCAACCACTAAAAGCCCATGTGGCAGCATGCGGATACCCGTGGGTCGGTGCGCCCTTATAATACACTTTAGGCCGGGCGCCCCGTGGTTAGGTAGTCTCGCAAAACACAATACATCTCACGCTCTCCCGATGAGGCCTCTTATGGACCGCTCCGAGCCTCATCGCTGAGTTGGAAAAATTTAAGTCGGCAGGTAGTGATAGAAAGTGCGCAAGCAAGACATCGATCGCCGCTGATACTTGCCACGACCCTCCGGCTGAACTGTGTCATCCCGTAGTCCCTTGCGAACAGCGTCCGCTTTCTAGGCCAGATCGCCAATAGCTGCCGGACGGCTATCGGCCCAAACTCGACATAGTGGCTGCGTTGCCTAATATCTTAGTTGGGTCGAAGGCCGCCATCCGAATCAGTTTTATCTCTAACGCGACAGATCGTCCCCGCATCATCGCCTTGTCCCAGCGTTCATCGCCGACTCGCATTGATGACCAGCGAACGCCTTCCAACAGAAACCCCAGCCGCTCATAGATGCGGATGGCGGCTGTGCTCCAGGTATAGGCATTCAATTCCAGCCCTTCGATCTGCGCAACTACCCTCGTCTGACAGCCATTGCCGTCACCTC
This sequence comes from Acidisoma cellulosilyticum, assembly GCF_020621385.1. Classification (GTDB taxonomy): domain Bacteria; phylum Pseudomonadota; class Alphaproteobacteria; order Acetobacterales; family Acetobacteraceae; genus Acidisoma; species Acidisoma cellulosilyticum. Next base: position 110,564 of record NZ_JAESVA010000005.1, read on the forward strand.
AACGCGCATGGCGGGGTCGGCCAGTGCGCTAACGCCGACGGCGCAGCGAACGGGATAGGGCTTGGCGAAGAAGCGGCAATAGACTTCGTTGAAAGCCGGACGGTCTTCCATATCCGTCATGTAGATCGTCAGATGAATGACGTCTTCCAGGCTGCTGCCGCATTTTTCGAGCGAAGTCTTGAGGCTCATCAAGGTGAGTTCGCTTTGTGCGGTAATATCGCCGTCAAGACCCATGCTGCCGTCCGCATGCATGGGAACCTGGGTCGTGACCAGCAGGTTGCCGATGCCGGACACATCCGAGGAAATGGCGTCCTCATCCGTATCGGGCAGGAAAAACGGCGCATTCGCATTCGTCATGAATTGTCTCATCTGGCTCAAGGATAGGGCGCCAATCTGTCGCGGATGACATAGGCGCGGGCGGCCGGCGGATAAACCAGCGAGAACGGCGCGGCATGCTGCGGCTGGCAGAAGGATGCGGGCCTTGTCCAGAAGCAGACTTCAGGTCCGCGCGGCTTGAAAGCGGCCCAGCTTGGCTGGGCGCAGGCGCCGAGCGTGAAGCCGGCCGGAATCTCGATCCCTCCCTTATGCGCGACGATGGCATCCGCATAGGCCGCTCCCGTCGCATCCGTAAACTGCGTCGGCCCGCCGAAGACCGATATGATCGGCCAGAAACCTCTGTCCAGTGATGCGATCGCCACCAGGCAGGGGTTATGGGTCGCCAATTCCGCGTAGAGACCCGAGGCGCTTTGCTGCCATCCCAGCAGCCTGAAGAATGACGGGCTCAGATAAGGTCCCGTGAGCAGAAGTATGACAATCAGCGCGTTGCGGCTTGTCTTGCCTGTCTGCCAGACACCGGCAAGTCCGATGCCGGCCAGGGGCACAAGCAGCACGACGGCGGGGAATATGAAACGGAAATCCTTATGCGCAATCAAACTATGTTCCGCGATGATGACCAGCGCCACCCATCCTGCCAAAGGGAAGTTTTTTGCGCCGCGCCAGGCAAGCCAGGCGAGGGGGATTGCGCCCCACAGCCAAACATAGAGCAGTTCAAGCGGGTAATAGACCGGCGAGGCGGCGCCGAAAGATCCCCGGGCGATGCCGACAACGAGGTTGAGATAAGGATCGAGCCAAAAGCTGCGGAATGGCTCGCCCCAGGTGAACCAGTCCAGCATGCCAGCGGCGATGACCGGAAGCAGTGCGATGCCGACGGCGAAAATCCAGTTTTTAAGATGGCGCGCGCAGAGATAGATCCCGATGATGGCGATCGCCGGCGCCATTTGCTCGCGCAAGACAAAGGTCATGCCGAGCAGAAATCCTGAGGTCAGAAGACGGGCTTGGCTTGGTGACCGTCGGTGCAGGAAGGCCAGGTAAAGCGCCGGCATCAGCGTATAGGCGGCGAGAGCATCCTCCAGCGGATGGGGCGCCATCATCCAGAAGTCAGGCCATACGGCGGCCAGCAGGCCCGCAAACCAGGCGCCGCGATGCCCCTGCGACAGCTGTCCCCAACGGACCGCGCACCAGACGACGGACAAGGATCCGATGCTGCACAAAACGCGGATCAGCACGAGGCCGAACAGTGGCGAAGGGCTTAACCACCGGGCGACCTCCATGGGAACCGCGAGCACCAGGGGGATCAGCCAGGAGCGCAATCCGACCTGAAACTCCCAAGGCACATAGCCTTGGTGAAACACCAGCCGATGGGCCTGTTCGATATATTGGTACAGCTCGTCGGCCGCGTAATAGGTCTGCAGGCCAAAGGCGGCCAGCAGGCGCGGCACCAGCGCGACCGCGAGGCAGCACAGTAAAGGATGGGGCGCCAGCCGCGATCGGGCGGCCGTGACCCAGCCCGATAGGGTCGATCCGAGCGAGCGGTTCATCAAGATTCCAGGTGGTTAAGGGATAAATGGCCGCTGTCAGAGCGATCCCTCTATCATCCTAAAGCGCTTTCGCGAAGCGCAGCCCGTCATAGATCGCGGCGTGGATATTGCGGCTGGCGACGGCATCGCCGATGCGAAACAGCCGGAATTGTCCGGCCGGATTGCGCAAGCTTTCCTGCGGCTGTCCCGCTACCAGCGCTTCGTAATCGACGGCGCCGAGATTGAGGGAGGCCGGTTTCAGCGCCTCATACAGCGTCTCATCCGGCAGGGTGCCGTGATCGACGACGATCTGGTCCACCCGCCTTTCGGTGATCGCGTCACCGTAATCGCTGCCGAGGGCGGCCACCAGTTCATTGCCCTCGCGCCTCGCCGAGACCAGGCGGGTATTGATGGTGATGCGCACGCCCCGCTGCTGAAAGCGGCGGGCGAAGGCCGCGTGGTTGAGCCCCCCCATCTCGGGCGCGAAGAAGCGCTCGGGCGTGACGATTTCGACCGATGATCCAGCCTCGGCCATCATCTCCGCCGCCTGCATGGCCGGATAGGCACCGTTATCGTCAAAGACCAGAACTCGCTCGGCCGGTTTCACCTGGCCTGAGAGAATATCCCAGGCGGAGACGACCAGCGCATTGCCGTCACGCAGCACATCCGTATCCGGCAATCCGCCGGTCGCGAGGAAAATCACATCGGGCGCTGCGGCTTCGACATCGGCGGCCTCCGCATAGATGCCGAAGCGGATCTCCACGCCCAGCCGCTGCAATTCCTGTACGCGCCAGTCGATGATGCCGATCAGGTCCCGTCGCCGGGCGTGGCGGGTGGCGAGCAATACCTGCCCGCCGGGCTTGTCACTCGCTTCCCAGACCGTCACCCCATGGCCGCGCTCGGCCGCGACGCGTGCGGCCTCAAGCCCGGCCGGGCCGGCGCCCACCACCAGCACGCGTTTCAGCGCGCCTGTGCTTTTCGCGATGACATGCGGCATCGACGCCTCACGGCCCGTAGCCGCGTTGTGGACGCAAAGCGCGTCTTGCCCTTCATAGATGCGGTCCAGGCAATAGGTGGCGCCGACGCAGGGGCGGATGCGGTCTTCCTGACCGCTGAGGATTTTTTTGACGATATGCGGATCGGCGATATGGGCGCGGGTCATGCCGACCATATCGAGCTTGCCCTCCGCGATCGCGTGGCGGGCGGTCGCGACATCGGCGATGCGGGCAGCGTGAAACACCGGAATCTCAGCTGCGGCGCGCACCTCTCCGGCAAAATCCAGGCTGGGTGCGGAGCGCATGCCCATGACCGGGATGACATCGACCAGGGCATTGTCGGTATCGATATGACCGCGAATGATGTTCAGGAAATCGACCATGCCGCTGGCCTTGAAGCGACGCGCGATCGCCAGACCGTCCTGGCGTGTCAGGCCCGTCTCCCAATCCTCATCGGCCACCATACGCAGCCCGATGATGAAATCGGGGCCGACGGCATGCCGCATCGCCTGCAACACACGGAGCGAGAAGCGCATGCGATTGTCGAGCGCGCCACCATAATCGTCATCGCGCCGATTGGTGGCGGGGGACCAGAATTGGTCCATCAAATGGCCGTAGGCCTCGATCTCGATCCCGTCCAGCCCGGCCGCCTGCATACGCTGGGCGCCGGCCGCGTAATCCGCGATGATGCGCTCGATATCCCAATCCTCGGCGGCTTTGGGGAAGGCGCGATGGGCTGCCTCTCGCACCCGCGACGGCGCCAGAACCGGCAACCAATCCGCCTTGTTCCAACCCGTGCGCCGGCCAAGATGCGTCAGCTGGATCATCACCGCCGTGCCATGCTCATGGCATTCATCCGTCAGGCGCTTCATCCATGGGACGATCTCATCGCGATAGGCGAGAAGATTGCCGAAGGCGGCGGGCGAATCCCGGCTGACGACGGCCGAGCCCGCCGTCATGGTCAGCGCGATGCCACCCTTCGCCTTCTCGACATGATAGAGCCGGTAACGCTCCTTCGGCATGCCGTCTTCGGAATAGGCGGGTTCGTGCGCCGTACTCATCACCCGGTTGCGCAGCGTCAGGTGTTTCAGCTGAAAGGGCTGCAGCAGCGGGTCAAGGGTAATGTCAGGCAAAGGCGGCGTTCCGTTTAAAGGTGGTTGGCTGTCGTGCTTACGCGACCTGCACATCCGTTTTGGCAAAATCCTGGCCAACGAACAGCAAGGGGCAAGCACGTCTCCGAGCGAGCGCGTATGCGAAGCAATCGCCGAAGTTGAGGCCGGCCGGGTGAATACCTTTGCCCCATTGCCGATAGGCCGTGCTGACATCGTAAGCTTGCTCTATCGTGACGGGCACGATTTCGGCCTGCAGTCCCGCAAGCAGGTCAAGGATTGCTGCCTGTTTTCCAAGACGCTCGCCGACGACGAGGAGTTCGGCGAGCGTGCCACCCGACATCAAGATTGTTTCGGTCGGATGCAAAGCCGCAAGGCAGCGCTCAGCCTCCGGCTCATCCTTCAAAATGGCGATCAGTGCGGATGTGTCCAAGACGATCAAACCGGCAGGCCGTGATCGTCATAAAGATCCTCCGCATCCTTTGCGGCCAGGCCATCTTTCGCTGCACCGCGAGCGCGGGCGAGGGCAGCGAGGCGCCGCTCACCGTCGGGTGCAAGACTGACGAGCCTGGCGATTGCTTCGCCACGCCGCGTGAGGATGACTTCCTCGCCTTTCTCAGCGCGACGGACAAGTTCCAGCAATTGGGCTTTGGCGTCACTGACGGCGATTTTCATCGCACTCTCCTCGTGAGGCAAGATTTTGGACCAATGTAATGGTCCATGTCAAAACCTATCCGGCCATCCGCCCCGTCGCCGGGGGTGCCGCCAGCCGCATGCCAGCGCGGGCGGTGAGCGGGCTCATCTGAAACCGCCGGCGAAAGGCCCGAGCGAAGCTGGAGGGGGAGGTGAAACCATGGGCGGTCGCGACTTCGGCCACACCCATGGCGCTCTGTTCCAGCATCCGCTTGGCCGCCGACAAGCGCAGGTCCAGGTAATAGTCATAGGGCGATTGGCCGAGCTGGGCGCGGAACCGCGTCTCCAATGTCCGTCGCAACACGCCGGATTGTGCGGCGATAGCGGTCAGACCCAAAGGCTCTTCCAGATGGCGCTGCATGAGGGTGATGGCACGCGCGAGGGCCGGATCATCCCCCAGCAGGCGGCCGAGGGAGACGACCGGCTGCGGGGTGGAGCCCGGCAGCGTTTGGTCGTAGACAAAGACACTGGCGACGTTCAGCGCCAGCGGCAGCCCATGGTCCTGCCGCAGCAGGGTCAGCATCATATCCAGCGCCGGGGTGGCGCCGCCCGCCGTCCAGCGCTTGCGGTCCATGACGAACCGGTCATTGCGCACCGCGATCTTGGGGAAGCTAGCGGCAAACTCATCCAGATCCTCCCAATGCGTGGTGGCGGCAAACCCGTCCAGCAGCCCGGCGCGGGCCAATTCCCATGAGCCCGCTTCGACGGCGGCCATAATGGCGCCACCCCGGGCGGCGCGGCGCAAATCGGCACGCAAGCTACGATCCGTCATCCGCGTGTTGAAGGACCCGAGCAGGAACAATGCGTCCCGGCTGTCCGCCGGGTCGAAGACGTCATCGACATTGACGGAGAGGCCTGACGTGCTGAGGGCGGAAACGCCCTGGCGGGAGAGCAGGCGCCAGCGATACAGCGGCAGGGCGGCGACGCGATTGGCGGCACGCAACGGTTCGATGACGGCGGCCAGGCACATCAGCGAGAACTGATCCTGCAACAGCACATCGACCCGCATCGGGCCGGACAGGGCGAGGGAAGGCGCCTGCATGATGCTTCTTTCGCAAAACGGACGAAAATCTTCGGAAAATGTATAGCACGCACCGGGCCGCGGTAGCACCCTTTTGGTCAGAGGCGTGACACACGCCGCTTGACCAGCAGACGTCCTCGGAGCCATCGCCCATGAACTGGGATGCTTTCATTACCTGCGCCGTGACCGGCGTCGGCGACAGTGCCGGCAAGAACCCGCATGTGCCGATCACGCCCGAGCAGATCGCCGGTGCGGCGATCGAGGCGGCAAAGGCCGGTGCGGCGATCGCCCATCTCCATGTCCGCAATCCCGAAACCGGCAAGGGCGCGCGCGATGTGGCGCTATATGCCGAGGTCGTACGCCGCATTCGGGAATCCGATACCGATGTCATCATCAACCTGACCGCCGGCATGGGCGGCGATCTGGTCTTCGGCAGTGTGGAAAATCCGCTGCCGCTGAACCCCCATGGCACCGATATGGTCGGCGCCGAGGAACGGTTGGCGCATGTCACCGCGCTGCTGCCCGAAATCTGCACGCTGGATTGCGGGTCGATGAACTTCGCCGAGGGCGACTATGTCATGACCAATACGCCCGGCACGCTGCGCGCCATGGCGCGGCGCGTACAGGCGCTGGGCGTGCGGCCGGAGATTGAGGTTTTCGATACCGGCCATCTCGTTCTGTGCAAGCAGCTCATCAAGGAAGGGCTGATCGATGACCCGGTGATGATCCAGCTTTGCATGGGCATTCCCTACGGTGCGCCGAATGATCCGCAGACCTTGATGGCCATGGTGGCCAATTTACCGCCGGGTGCGGTCTATTCGGCATTCTCCATCGGCCGTATGCAGCTGCCCTATGCTGCCATGGCGGTGCTGGCGGGCGGCAATATCCGCGTCGGGTTGGAAGACAATATCTGGCTGTCGCGCGGTGTGCCGGCAACCAACAGCCAATTGGTCGAGCGCGCGGTGCAGACGGTCACCAGCATGGGCGCGCGCATCATGGGTCCCGAGGAAGTCCGCGCCAAGCTCAAGCTCGAAAAGCGTGTGGGAGCGCTGGCATGACCGCGATCCGTCATTGCGCCATCATCGGTGGCGGCGTCATCGGCGGCGGCTGGGCGGCGCGCTTCCTGCTCGCTGGCCTGGACGTCACGGTCTTCGATCCGCATCCTGAGGCGGAGCGGCGTCTGCGGGAAATGGTCAAGCTCGCCGGCCGCGCCTGGGCGAAATTGATCGCGGCACCTCTACCGCCGCTCGGGCATCTGCATGTCGCCGTCAGCCTGGAGGAGGCGGTGCGCGACGCTGACCTTATTCAGGAGAGCGCACCTGAGGTCGAAGCGATCAAGCAAAAGATCCTGGCCGAGATCGACCGTTTCGCGAAGCCTGATGCGCTGATTTGCTCCTCGACCTCCGGCCTGCTGCCGACGCAGATTTCGGCGATGATGGCGCGGCCGGAGCGTTTCATGGTCGCCCATCCTTTCAACCCGGTCTATCTGCTGCCGCTGGTCGAGCTTTGCGGCGGTGAGAAGACATCAGCCGATAACATCGCAAGGGCGAAGGCTTTCTTCGCTGACATTGGCATGCACCCGCTGCATGTGCGGAAGGAGATAGACGGGTTCATCGCCGATCGTCTGTTGGAAGCCCTGTGGCGGGAAGCGCTTTGGCTGGTGCATGATGGGGTCGCCACGGTCGCGGAAGTGGATGACGCCATTCGCTTCGGCGCCGGCATGCGCTGGGCCTTCATGGGCACCTTCCAGATTTACCGTCTTGCGGGCGGCGAGGCCGGGATGCGGCATTTCATGGCGCAATTCGGCCCGACGCTGAAACTGCCTTGGACCAAGCTGATGGATGTGCCGGACTTTACCGATGCATTGGTCGATCTGGTGGCTGAGCAATCCGATGACCAATCCGGCCAATGGGATTTCCGGGCGCTGGAAGCCAAGCGCGATGATTGCCTGATCGGCATCATGCGGTCACTGAAGGTGCAGGATTTCGGCGCGGGTGCCACCCTGGCCGGATTCGAGAAAGCCCTGCGTGACCGCGCGACGGATGGCGATGCCGAACCGCTGCGGCTGTATGAAGGTCAGGTCCCGGCCGAATGGATCGACTATAACGGCCATATGAACGAGAGCCGCTATCTGGAAATCTTCGGCTATGCGACGGATGCCTTGCTGGCGCGGATCGGCATGGATGACGCCATGCTAGAAAAGGGCTTCAGCTATTATACGGTGGAAACGCATCTGCGGCATCTGGATGAGATCAAGCTTGGCGAATCCTATGTCGCGACCACGCAGATTCTGGCGCATGACGAGAAGCGCATCCATATCTTCCATCGTCTGCTGCATGGCGACGGGCGGCTTTTGGCGACGGCCGAGCAGATGATGCTGTGTGTGGATATGAAGGCGCATCGCGCTACGCCGGCCGCACCGGAAACGCTCTCCGTTCTGCAAGGTCTTGCCGCCGGCCACCGCGCTTTGCCGATGCCGGATGGCGCAGGACGCAGCATCGGCCAGCGCTGAACGACGAAGACGACGAAACAAGACAAGGCTATCCGACTAGAAAAACGCATTGGGGAAAGACAGAGCGATGTCGATCATCGAACGGACAGAAGCCTTACCCGTGGCGCCGACTTTGCCGGCATCGCTCTATCGTGACCCCGCTTTGTTCGAGCGTGAGCGGCGTGAGATTTTCGCGCGCGAATGGCTGCTGTTCGCGCGCAGCGACCAATTGCCCAATGCGGGCGACTTCATCACCGGCACCATCATCGGCTATCCGATCATGCTGGTGCGGCAAAGCGACGGCAAGCTGCGCGGATTCCACAATGTCTGCCGCCATCGCGCGTCGATGCTGACGCAGGAAGACGCCGGGACCATGCCGGGCGGCGTCATCCGCTGCCCCTATCATAGCTGGACCTATAACCTCGACGGCTGCCTTAACCGCGCGCCGGGTTTCGGCGCGGCGAAGGGGGAGGTTGACCCGGCCAATTGGTCGCTGTTCCCCATTTCCGTCGATGAATGGCGCGGACTTGTCTTCATCCGCATCGCGAAGGATGGGCCGGGGCTGATCGATTGGCTGGGGCCGATCGTGCCGCTTGCCGCCCATTATCCGCTGGAAAGCCAGAAGTTCTTCTCGGAAAAGAACCGCGACGTCGATGTCGATTGGAAGGCGTATGGCGAGAATTATCTGGAATGCTATCACTGTCCCAGCATGCATCCCGGGCTTTGCGAAAGCCTGGATATCAGCCGCTATACGATCGATTCCTTCCCTGAGCACGGCTTGTTCCATCTCTATGGTCCGAAGAAGGACGGCGGTATGACGGATGGTCTGTATTTCTATCGGTTTCCGTTCCTGATGCTCAACCTTTATGAATGGGGCAGTTCTATCGCGACGGTGGAACCGCTCGGCGCGGGCAAGCTAAGACATATCAACTGGTATCTATTCTCCGATATCAGCCCGGAAAAAGCTGAGGAGAATGCGCGCTCCGCCGCATGGTCGGCGCAGATCATCAGCGAAGATCTGGAGATCGTGACGGGGGTTCAGCGCAATCTGAATACCGGCATCTATGATCACGGCATTCTCTCGCCACGGCAGGAAAAGGCCGTAAAGGCCTTTCAGGATATGGTTCGCCACGCGATGCCTGGATTGGAGGGCTGACTATGCCGGACAGCACCATCGCGGCCAGCGCAAGACAATACGACGCCATCATTATCGGCAGCGGGCATAACGGTCTGGTTTGCGCCAACTACCTGGCGCAGAAAGGCATGAAGGTCGCCGTGCTGGAGCGCCGGCATGTCATCGGCGGGGCGGCGGTAACGGAGGAAATCCACCCCGGTTTCCGCGCCTCCATCTTTTCCTATCTCATGAGCCTGCTGCATCCGCGCATCATCCGCGATTTTGAACTCCGCCGTCATGGGCTGACGGTGCTGCCTTGCTCGGACATGATCTCCTCCGTTTCCTATGATGATTACATCCTATTCTCGGAGGACATGAAGAAGACGCAGGAAAGTTTCGCCAAATTCTCGCAGCATGACGCGGAAATCTATCCGGTCTTCGATGCCTATCTGCAGGAAGCGACCAAGATCGTGCGCTCGCTGCTATGGGAAACACCCGTCGACCCGGCCAAGCGCGACTGGAAGAATTTTCGCGAATCCGCTGCGATATTATGGAAATACCGCAAGATCGGCCGGAAGATGTATCGCCTCGTCGATCTTCTGACCATGAGCGCCTATGACTATCTGCGCGAATGGTTTGAGGATGATCGGGTCATGGCCTGCCTCGCCTATTACGCGTCTATCGGCACCTTCGCGGGTCCGAAAACCCCAGGCTCCGCCTATGTCATCATGCATCACATCATGGGTGAGCACGAAGGCGCGGGCGGTTGGGGATTCATCAAGGGCGGCATGGGGGCAATTACGCAGGCGCTGGCGTCTTCCGCGCGGGAGAAGGGGGTTGAGATTTTCACGGAGGCTGCCGTTGGTGAAATCCGCGTCTCGGGCGGCCGCGCGACGGACGTGGTGACGACCAAGGGCGATGTTTTCCGCGCGCGGGTTGTCGCCTCCGGGGTCGATGCCAAGACGCTTTATCTGAATATGCTGCCCGAAAGCGCCGTGCCGGCCGATGTCTTGCGGGAAGCGCGGAATTACCGGACCTTCTCGACCGCCTTCAAGATGAACATCGCCTGCGAAAGGCCGCCGCAATATCGGATTCTGGAGAAGGCCAAGGCAGATGGGTCGCTGGGCAATTTCCCTTACCCGACCTATTGCCATATTGCACCCGATATCGATTATCTTGAACGCGCCTATGACGATGCGAAACATGGCTGGTATTCGTCCGAACCGTTTATGACGCTGTGTACGCCGACGATCGTGGATGACACGCTGGCGCCGCCAGGCAAGCATGTCGTGAACGTCTTCGGCGGTCATGCGCCCTATAAGCTGAAGAATGGCGACTGGGCGGTGGAGAAAGAGAAATTCAAGCAGACCGTCTTTAAGGCGATCGACAATTACGCGCCCGGCTTTTCCGGCGACATCATCGCCGAGCAGACGCTGATTCCGCCGGATCTGGAAGCGATCGTGGGGCTGCCGCAGGGGCATATTTTCCACGGAGAGCTATCCGCTGACCAGCTGTTCTTTCAGCGCCCGGTCTCAGGCTATGCCGATTACCGCACGCCGGTGAAGGGGCTTTACCTCTGCGGGTCCTCCACCCATCCGGGCGGCGGCGTCTCGGGCATTCCCGGCCATAATGCGGCGCGGGAAATCTTGCGGGATGTGAAGTCCCGCAAGATCTAATGTCTTACTTCATCTCGGCCAGGGCAAGGTTCAGCTGCACGACATTCACGTTGGTCGTGCCGATGAAGCCGAGCGCAGGCTGTGTCGCGATCCGGTTGACGAGGGCGACCACGTCCTCCACCGGCAGATGCCGTGCGTTGGCCACGACCGGCGCCTGGGCCAGCGCATTGGCGAGCGAGATATCCGGATCGACGCCGGAACCCGAGCTTGTCACCGCATCAGCCGGAACGGAGCCCGCGCCATAGGTCTTATGCCAGGACGCGATGCGGCTCTTGATCGCAGCAAGCAAAGTGGCACTCGTCGGCGCCAGGTTCGACGCACCTGATTCCGAATCGTCATAGGGTGTCGCCACGGCATTGCCCTTGGCATCGGTGCCCATCAGCGCGGAAGGGCGCGGATTGAACCAAGCGGGGCCGGTGAAATTCTGTCCAATGATGCCCGAGGCAACCGGCCGTCCCTTCTGCATAATCAGGCTGCCGCCAGCCTGGAAGGGAAAGACCGTCTGGGCGACCTGGGTGAAAATCCCCGGTATGATGAAGCCGAGTGCGATGGTGAACAGAACCACCAGGGACAAGGCAGGGCGTATTTCGCGGATCATGGAATGATCTCTCAAAGGTCAGGAAAATATGTGGAAGGCGTGCAGCACGACATCGATTGCCTTGATGCCGACGAAAGGCGCCAGAATGCCGCCCAGGCCGTAGATGAGCAGGTTGCGGCGCAGGAGCGCCCCGGCACCGATGGCCCGAAACCGCACGCCGCGCAGCGCCAGCGGCACCAGGGCCACGATGATGATGGCATTGAAGATGACGGCCGAGAGGATGGCACTTTCCGGTGACGACAGATGCATGATGTTCAGCGCCTGCAGGCCCGGATAGGCACCGACGAAGATCGCCGGCAGAATGGCGAAGTATTTCGAGATATCGTTGGAAATACTGAAGGTCGTCAGCGCACCACGGGTGATGAGCAATTGCTTGCCGATCTCCACAATCTCAATGAGCTTGGTGGGATCGCTGTCCAGGTCGATCATATTCCCGGCCTCGCGCGCGGCCTGGGTGCCGGTCTGCATGGCGACACCGACATCGGCCTGGGCCAAGGCCGGCGCGTCATTGGTGCCGTCGCCGCACATGGCGACAAGCCGGCCCTCCGCCTGCATCTTGCGGATATAATCGAGCTTGTCCTGCGGCGTTGCCTCGGCAATCACGTCATCCACGCCGGCTTCGGCCGCGATGGCGGCGGCGGTGATGCGGTTATCGCCCGTCACCATCACCGTGCGAATACCCATGCGGCGGAGTGCGGCAAACCGCTCCTTGATGTCCGGCTTCACGATGTCCTTGAGTTCCACCACGCCGAGCAGGCGATGATCGACGCTGACGGCCAGCGGCGTGCCGCCGGCGCCGGCCACGCGGCGCACGGCATCGGTGAAGGCTGCCGGCGGCTCTGTGACACCGATCGCACGCAGCACGGAATCGACAGCCCCTTTGCGGATGCTTTGTCCTGGCAGATCCAGACCGGAGAGGCGCGTATTGGCGGAGAAGGGCACGACCGTCGCGCCATCAGGCGCCTGCACGGTCAAGCCAAAGCGGTCGCGGACGAAGGTGACGATGGAGCGGCCTTCGGGTGTGTCGTCACCCAGCGACGACATCGCCGAAAACTGCGCCAATTCGCGCTCCGTCACGCCCGGCACCGGGTAGATCCCGGCGGCCATGCGATTGCCGAAGGTTATGGTGCCGGTCTTGTCCAGCAGCAGCGCATCGACGTCCCCGGCCGCCTCCACCGCACGACCCGAGGTCGCGATGACATTGAAGCGGATCAACCGGTCCATGCCAGCGATGCCGATGGCCGAGAGCAAGCCGCCGATCGTCGTCGGGATCAGACAGACCAGCAGGGCAGCCAAAACAGCGACGCCGAGATTGGTGCCGGAATAAAGGCCCAGCGGCACGATGGTCACGACCGCGATCAGGAAGATGATGGTCAGGCCAGCGAGAAGAATATCGAGCGCGATTTCGTTCGGCGTCTTGCGGCGTTCGGCACCCTCCACCAATGCGATCATGCGGTCGAGGAAGGTCGAACCCTGTTCGGCGGTGATGCGCACCACCAGCCAGTCGGACACGACCTGCGTGCCGCCCGTCACCGCTGACCGGTCACCACCGGACTCGCGGATGACAGGGGCACTTTCGCCGGTAATGGCACTTTCATTGACCGAGGCGATGCCCTGCACGATCTCCCCGTCCGAGGGGATAAGGTCCCCGGTTTCGACCAGGACCAGATCGCCCTTGTGCAGATCGGGGGCCGGTGTTGGCTTGAACATATGCGGTTCACGCGGATCGAGGATGAGCTTCGCCATCGTATCCGTCCTTGCCCGGCGCAGGCTTTCCGCCCGCGCCCTGCCGCGCCCTTCCGCCATGGCCTCGGCGAAAGTCGCGAACAGAACCGTCAGCCAAAGCCAAACAGCGACGGCGAGGGAGAAGGCGGCACCCCGGCCATGCACCATCTCCTCGATGCCGACGACGGTGGTGAGCATGGCCACGACTTCCGTGACGAAGATCACCGGGTTGCGCATCAATGTGCGCGGGTTGAGTTTCAAGACCGCGTCGCGCGCGGCGCGGGTCAGGATCGCGCGGTCAAACAGCGCGATCTGTTCTGCATTCTGCGTCATGTTCTATGGCTTCTTTGCGAGTGCCAGATCAATAAGTCTTGCCGGCGAAGAGCTGAAAATGCTCCGCGATCGGGCCCAGCGTATCCGCCGGCATGAATTGCAGGCCGCCGAGGATGATGATGACGCCGATCAGCAGACCGGTGAACAGCACTGTGTCGGTCGGGAAAGTGCCCGATGATGCCGGCAGTTTCGGCTTGGCAGCGAGCGATCCTGCGATGGCTAGCACCGGGATCAGGAAGGCGAAGCGGCCGAACAGCATGGCGGTGCCAAGGCCGTAGTCCAGCCAAGGCGTATCGGCGCTGATACCGGCCATGGCGGAGCCGTTGTTTTCGCTCGCCGATGTCCAGGCATAGATCATCTCGCTCAACCCATGCGGCCCGGCATTGGCCATGGAACTGAGACCGGTCTTGCTGATCACGGTATAGCCGGTGCCGACAAGGATGAAGAACGTCAGGATCAGGAAAGACAGCATCGCAAGCTTGATCTCCTTCGCCTGGACCTTCTTGCCGAGATATTCCGGCGTTCGCCCGACCATGAGGCCGGCGACGAAGACACTGAGCAGCGCGAAGACGATGATGGTGTAAAAGCCTGACCCGACACCGCCGGGCGCGATTTCACCCAGCTGCATCATGAAGATCGGCACCAGCCCGCCGAGCGGCATATAGCTGTCGGTGAAGCTATTAACGGCGCCGGTGGAGGTGCCGGTGGCCGAGACATTGAAGGTTGTGGACGCCGCAATGCCGAAGCGTGTCTCCTTGCCTTCCATATTGCCGGGCGCCGCGCTGATGCCGGCCGCGACATGCAGCGGGTTGGCGTGGGATTCGGCGGCATAGGCGCCGATAACGCCGGCGCCGAGGATGATCGCCATGGCGGCATAAAGCACAAAACCCTGGCGGGGTTTGCCGATCATGCTGCCGAAGGCGATGGGCAATGCGAAGCCGGTGACCAGCAGCAGCACGTTTTCAAGGATATTCGTCCAGATCGTCGGGTTTTCGAAGGGATGGGCGGAGTTTGCGTTGACAAAGCCGCCGCCATTGGTGCCGAATTCCTTGATCGCTTCCTGGAAGGCCATGGGGCCGATGCCGATGGTCTGCGCGCCACCGACGATCGGGTGAACCGTCGCGAAGGGCGCGAAACTCTGCGGCACGCCGGACCAGACCAGGAACAGGCCGGCGACGATGCTGACAGGCAGCAGCAGATACAGCGTGATGCGCGTCAGGTCGGCGTAGAAATTACCCAGCGAGGCGATGCTCGACGCCGTGAAGGCGCGCATGACGGCGCCGGCTACGGCAATGCCGGCAGCGGCCGAGACGAACATATGCACGCACAGGCCGAACATCTGCGCGCCGTTGGAAATCTGGGCTTCCGGCACATAGGCCTGCCAGTTGGTGTTGGTCGCGAAGCTGACAGCGGTATTGAAGGCCAGACGCGGCGACATGCCGCCAATATGCTGCGGATTAAAGGGCAGATATTGCTGCAGACGCAGGATGGCATAGAGAATAACGACGTGAATGACACTGAGGAGAAGCAGAGCCACCGTATATTCCTGCCACTGCATCGGCCGGTCAGGATTGATGCCGCAAATGGCGTAGATGCCGCGCTCGACAGGGGCGAGGAACCGCACCTGCCCCTTGAGGATGCGGGCGATGTAAAGGCCGAGCGGAATGGCCGCGCCCAGCGTAAGCAAGGTAATGAGGGCGATGTAAGCCCAACCCGAGACTGTCATGATATGGTTGATCCGTGGCCGGGAAAATCAAAAATCTTCGGGGCGCAGCAAGGCCCAGAAGAGGTAGACGAGCAGCAGGCCAGAAACGCCGCCGCCGAGAATGAGATCGAGCATGGCTCAGACCTTTCGACAAAATGTAACGAAACCGATCAGAAGCATGAAAATGACCGCCGTATAGGCGACCGTGATCACGTCCCCCATGATGAAACCCCACTCTTGAGACGATAGGCAGGGTGCCGGCCCGGGGCGTTAAAACGCCATTCGCGAAGCGGCAGCGCTGCATAAAAATGAAATTAAAAACGGCGCGGCGCGCGCTGCCTTTGCAGGCGCTGTTCTTCCCGGATCGCGGCCAGCGCCAGAAGGGCCAGCAGCGCGGATAGGCAGAGGATGACGACAATCAGGTTCAACACGGCACCCTGTCCGATGGTTCAAACGGACAGTTTCAATACGCGGGGATTGCGTTAAAGCGCGATGCGGTTTGGGCTACCGGCGCGTTAAAGCGGAATTAAAGGGGCTGGCCTGCCCTTGCCTTAGCCCGGCAAAAGCCGATCTTGATTGGTAAGGAAGCCAGTCGGCGGCGCGGGAGCAGGACTTGGATAAATTGGATAGGAACCCTGCCGACCGGCCGCTGAAAGCCATCGGTGCGCTGACCGCCCTCGGCATCGTCTATGGCGATCTCGGCACCAGCCCGCTTTATACCTATCAGACCATCGTCGCGGATGCCGGCGGCCATCCTTCGGCCAGGGTTGCGCTCGGGCTGCTCTCGCTCGTCATCTGGGCGCTGATCGTCACCGTCTCGGTCAAATACTGCGTCTTCGTGATGCGGGCGGATAATAGCGGGGAGGGTGGCATTCTGGCGCTGATGTCCCTTGTCACCAAGCGTGTCGGCGGGGAGCGGTCAAAGACCACGGCGGCCCTTGTCGCCATGGGCCTGTTCGGCGCGGCGCTGATTTACGGTGACGGCATCATCACGCCCTCCATCTCCGTGCTCAGCGCGCTGGAAGGGGTGAATGTCGTCACCACCAGCCTGCAGCCCTATGTGCTGCCGGCGGCACTGGCCATTCTGGTCATTCTGTTCGTCGCACAGCGCTGGGGCACGGCGCGGATCGGCCGGTTGTTCGGCCCCATCATGCTGGTCTGGTTCGCGGTCATCGGCCTGCTGGGACTGATGGCCGTGATCCGCCATCCGGGCGTGCTGGCGGCGATCGACCCGACCTATGCCATCGGCTTTCTGGTCCGGCATGGCGCCCGCAGCTTGTTCGTCCTCGGCGGCGTCTTTCTGGCGATCACGGGCGGGGAGGCGCTTTACGCCGATATGGGGCATATCGGGCGCGCGCCCATTCGCGCCGCCTGGTCCTTCATCGTGCTACCCGCGCTGCTGCTGAGCTATGCCGGGCAGACCGCGCTGATCATCTCAGACCCCGGTCTCAGCGGAAATCCCTTCTTCAGGCTCGCCCCCGGCTGGGCGATCATCCCGCTGGTTGTGCTGGCGACCTTCGCCACCATCATCGCCAGCCAGGCCATCATCACCGGGGCGTTTTCCTTGACCCGCCAGGCGATCCAACTCGGCTGGCTGCCCGGCGTCATCATCCGCCAGACCTCGGACGAGGAATATGGCCAGATCTATGTGCCTTCGGTGAACTGGCTGATGATGGTCGCGACGCTGGCGCTGACCTGGGGTTTCGGCAGTTCCGCGAAGCTGGCCGGCGCTTACGGCACGGCGGTTTCCACGACCATGCTGCTGACGACGGCACTGCTGTTCAATGCCATGCTCGACGTCTGGCGCTGGCCGCTCTGGGTTGCGGCTTCCGTCAGCGGGGTCTTTCTGCTGGTCGATCTTGGTTTTTTCACCGCCAATCTGCTCAAGATCGCCGAGGGCGGCTGGATTCCGCTCGTGCTGGGTGCCGCGATCTTCATCGCCATGCGGACCTGGCGGCGGGGCATTCAGGCCATGCGGGCAAGGATCGATGAGGAGGAGAAGGCCCCCAACCAGCTCATGGCCGATCTCGCTGCCGGGCGGGTAACGCGCGTGCCGGGCACGGCGGTCTTCCTCAGCCGCACGGACACGGCCGTGCCCATCATGCTGACGCGGCATGTGGCGCAGATGGGCGCGCTGCAGGAAAGGGTGGTGACGCTGACGCTCGTCTTCGAGGAAGTGCCGCGGGTGGCCGTGGCCGATCGGGCGCAGGTGGAGCAGATCGGGCCGGATTTCTGGCATGTCCGCGTGCATTTCGGCTTTGTC
The DNA here is from genome assembly GCF_020621385.1 of Acidisoma cellulosilyticum. Lineage (GTDB taxonomy): Bacteria > Pseudomonadota > Alphaproteobacteria > Acetobacterales > Acetobacteraceae > Acidisoma > Acidisoma cellulosilyticum. Next base: position 128,143 of record NZ_JAESVA010000005.1, read on the forward strand.
GAAGTGCCCAATGCCATGGTGGCGTTGGCCAGTGCCCGCGCCAATGGCTGCCCCATCGACCTGGATCAGGCGGTTTTCTTTGCGGCGCGCGATCATGTGGTGCGCGGGGCGACAAGTCATCGGCTGCCGGCCTGGCGGCGTGCGATCTTCAGCGTCATGTATCGCAACGCTGTCCGTTCGTCAGACCGGTTCGATCTGCCGGCCGACCGCTTTCTGGAAGTCGGCCGACAGGTGGAGTTGTAGACAAAACGCCGTCACACTTGGGCGGTTGTCGACCAACGCAGCCATCGGCAGTTTGCGCAGTTGACCGCAAAAGCGGTCAATTGCGATGCATGGATTGAATCCGCGAGCGCAAGAAGATCCATGAGCGTCCCGCTGCTGAGACGGTCTGTCCAAATTAACCCTCTTATCCTTGAAAGCGCATCGGATTATGCCTCGTTCATCATGCCTGATCAGAGAGTGACATCACCGCCCGCCGCCCCAATCAGTTTGGGTGCGTCTGAGCATGCCTCGGCGGAGCCCGTTGGCCTGTCGAAAGCGATCGTTTTCCTTTTCGCTTTGGCCTGCGGTGCCACGACCGCCAATGTCTATTATGCGCAGTCGATCGCGGGACCTATCGCAGACAGTCTGCATCTGCCGAGAAGCCTGGCGGGTCTCATTGTGACGACGACGCAGCTCGGTTATGGGCTCGGTCTGTTCTTTCTGGTCAGCCTCTCCGATCTCGTCGAAAATCGCCGTCTTGTCCTGATGACGACCTCCGGAACCGTCCTGAGCCTCGTTTGGGTCGCGATCAGCCTGTCGGCGCCGAGCTTCCTGGCCGCTTCGCTTGTTCTGGGCATCTGCGCGGTTGGCAGCCAGATTCTCGTTCCACTCGCGGTCCACCTGTCGCCGGAGAAGCAGCGCGGGCAGGTTATCGGCAGCATCATGGGTGGCTTGGTGACCGGCATCATGCTGTCCCGACCATTGGCGAGTTTTCTGGCGGCGCAATTGGGTTGGCGCGCCATATTCGTCCTGTCAGCCGCCATCATGCTGAGCGTGCTGCTGTTACTGGCGCGCAGCCTGCCTGCCTGGAAGCCCCATCCCAGTCGCGGCTATTTGATGACCTTGCTCTCCACCCTGCGTCTGCTCGCAACGGTGCGCACGCTTCAGCGCCGGGCAGCCTATCAGGGCACATTGTTCGCGGTCTTCAACCTGTTCTGGACCGGCGTGCCGCTGATGCTGCACACACGGTTCGGCTTGGGAAAAATCGGCATCGCGGCTTTTGCCTTGGCCGGTGCGGCGGGCGCCCTGGCGGCACCCATCGCCGGTCGCGTGGCAGACAAAGGCGGATCGACCATCGGCACAGGCGTGGTCCTGTTGGGCTCAGCCATCGCACTTCTTATCAGCGGCTGGGGCCAAGCCGCCGGATCCATTCTCATCCTCGTGGCCGCGGCTTTGATTCTCGACGGTGCCGTCCAGGCCAATCAGGTCTTCGGCCAGCGCATCGTTCAGAGTATCGATCCCAGAGCGCGGGGGCGGCTCAATGCAGCCTATATGACGGTCGTCTTCCTGTGCGGTGCGGCTGGGTCCGCACTCGGGTCCCTGACCTATTATCATGGCGGCTGGTGGCTGACGGCCTCAGTCGGGGCGCTGATGGCCCTGGGCATCTTCCTGGTTTTCCTGACGGAATCTCCGAGGTCCCGCTTGCCGGTCCGGTGACCTGGCGCCATTGCCCTCTGCATCTGCCGCTACAGGCTTGGCAGCAAGGGCCAATGGCGGGCAGGCCCGGTGTTTGACGGAACAAATGCGTCGATATTGTCTTGTTTCAACGCCCGCTAAACGACGCTCGCACTCCCGAGCCGACAGTCTCCTTTCAAATTGTGTGAGCCTTGGCTTACTGAGTTTTCACCGCAGCGCATTGCAGGCTAGAAGCTTCACTTCATGGAAAGCTTGCCCGCACAACCGCTCCGCCTGTCCTCCCTCGCTTTGTTCGGGGCCTTTTTCCAGGCCGGGCTGATGGGTTTCGGGGGGGTATTACCGATGATCCGCCGCGTGATGGTGGAGGATCGGAAATGGCTGACCCCGGCCGAGTTCAATGAGCTGATCAGCCTCTGCCAGTTCCTGCCCGGTGCCAATGTCGCCAATATGGCCGTCATCTTCGGCTCCCGCGTTTGCGGCCCGCAGGGCAGCGTGGCAGCGCTGCTGGGCCTGCTCGGCGCGCCGGTCGCCATCGTGCTGGTCATTGCCGAGCTATATGCCCGCTATGGGGAGTTGGCGCCGGTCAGGCATATGGTGACCGGCCTCTCCGCCGGTGCGGCAGGGCTTATTCTGGCGACGGCGCTGAAGATCGCCATGCCGCTACGCACATCGCCGCTCAATCTGGTGGTGGCAGCGCTGGCCTTCGCGGCGCTCGGCATTGTCCGGCTGCCCTTTTTGCCCAGCCTCTGCGTCCTCGTGCCGCTCAGCATGGTGCTTGCCGGGTGGAAGCTGCGGGCATGAGCCATCTTCTGGCGCTGGCGCTGATTTTCGCGGAACTGTCCTTCCTGGCCATTGGCGGCGCGTCGACGACGCTGCCAGCGATGGAGCACGCGGTCGTCCATCAGCAGCATTGGATGAGCGCCACGGAATTCGTCCGCCTCTATGCGCTGGCCCAGGCGGCACCCGGGCCGAATATGCTGGCGGTGACGCTGTTCGGTTGGGAAGTCTCCGGCATCGCGGGCGCCATCGTCGCGACGCTCGCCTTCCTGCTGCCGGCCTGCGCGCTGGCTTTCGTCATGGGCCATCTGTGGGTGCGGTTCCGCGACCGGCAATGGCGCAAGGTGGTGCAGGCGGGGCTGGTGCCGGTGACGGCCGGGCTGATGGTCGCGGCCGCCTATCTGCTCGTGCGCGACGCGGCGGTGGATTGGCGAGCCTTGGTATTGTCAGCCGGTGTCGCGATCGGCTGTCTGTTCACCAAGCGCCACCCGCTCTGGTTCCTCGGGCTGGCAGCGCTGGCGGGGTTGATCGGTTTTCGCTGACCCTTTGATAAGAAACGAAAACCTTCCCATCAGGTGACGCCACCTGATGGGATATCGCTTTATTTCACGCTGGAAAATGACGTCGGCATCAGGAATTCATTGGCGATCGAGGCGACGATAGGCTTCTCACGCTCGGTCTCGTTACGTTGAGCCACCCAGTCGGCGTCAGCGCCGAAGGCGGCCCATTTCTGTTCGCGCTCGGCCAGGCTTTCCCAGGCCAGCATATAGGTCAGGCTGTGATTGCTCTCACCCACCAGGGTCGTCCAGAAGCCGGCCTGGCGGATGCCGTATTTTTCGAAATAGCCCAGTGTGATGGTTTCAAACCTTTGGAGCAGGGCAGGTAAGCGTCCGGGCAGGCAGTGATAGGTACGGAGTTCGTAGATCACGCGCGTTCATCCTTGAGATGGGGCGGATATCGCCCGACTTTTGAGATTTTTTCTAGCTTTTGTTCAAAAGAGCCACCTGATCTTGGCAGCGCGGAACTCTAACGGCTCCAGCCGATTTTGCATAAAAAGAATGCGGCTTGCACATATGTGCGCCATTCGCATGAGAAAGATAAGCGGCGGCAGCGTTATGCTGCGCTGCCGCAACGGCTATCTCGGACCCAAGCCGATCACCGGTGTTCAAACGGTGGTCGAGGCCGGACACACAGGTGCCCGGCATGGTTTGGAGATGATACTATGAAGAGCATGATCCTCGCGGCCGTTGCCGCCGTTACCCTGGGCATGACCGGTTCGGCCCTGGCCGATGCGCCGGTTCGCCACAGCCTGTCCGGCGCCGAACAGGCCCGTAACTCGACGGTGCTGCCGAGCCAGCGCCCGTCCTACCTCGCGCGCAACTCGACGGTGCTGCCGAGCCAGCGCCCGTCCTACCTCGCCCGTAACTCGACGGTGCTGCCGAGCCAGCGCCCGACCTATCTCGCGGGCAACTCGACGGTTCTGCCGAGCCAGCGTCCGGCCTACCTCGCCTGATCAATCCGGCGAGCGCATGAAAAAGGCCGGTCCCTCGCGGGGCCGGCCTTTTTTGTCTGCGGTGAAGGTTTTAAGCGCTGCGGCGAATACGCGCGCCGCAGGCGATGAGCTTTTCCACCATCCCGTCATACCCACGGTCGAGATGGTCCAGTCCGTCCAGCACGGTCTCGCCCTCGGCGACCAGGCCGGCCAGCACCACGGCGGCAGCGGCCCGCACATCATGGCCCGTCACCCGCGCGCCCGTCAGCCGTTCGGCGCCGCGAATGAAGGCGACGCGACCCTGCACCTGGATGCGCGCGCCCATTTTCCGCAGCTCATCGACATGCCGAAAGCGCTGCTCGAAGATCGTCTCGGTAATATCGCTGGCACCCTCGGCCATGGCCAGCAGCGCCATGGCAGGCGCCTGAAGATCGGTCGCGAAGCCGGGATAGGGACGTGTCTGCAGCGCAATCCCCTTCAGCCCGGCCGGGTTGCGGCGCGCGATAAGCCCGCCCGCCACTTCCTCCAGCACCACGCCGGCGGCCTCGAAGGCCGGGCCGGCGGCGCCGAGCAGATCCAACCGGGCATGGGTCAGGTGCAATTCGCCGTTCGTCATCGCGGCCGCACAGGCAAGCGTGCCGGTCTCGATCCGGTCCGGCATGACGGTATGAACGGCGCCGGTCAGCGGCGCGCCACCGGCGATGCGGATGACGTCGGTGCCCGCACCGTCGATTTGCGCGCCCATGGCCTGCAGGCAAAGGGCGAGGTCGACAATCTCAGGCTCCAGCGCCGCATTGCGGATCGTGGTCTGCCCTTTTGCGAGGACGGCGGCGAGCATCAGGTTTTCCGTGGCGCCGACTGACGGCAGGGGCATGAGGATATCTGCGCCATGCAGGCCCTGCGGCGCGCGGGCGCGAATCTGCCCGGATTCCAGGGTGATCTCGGCGCCCATGGCCGTCAGTCCGGCGATGTGAAAGTCGATCCCGCGCAACCCGATGGCGTCGCCGCCCGGCATGGGCAGGCAGGCCTCACCCGCGCGGCCCAGCAGGGCGCCGAGGATCAGCACGGACGCGCGCATGCGGCAGACGAGCCCGGCATCGATTCGCGCCGGGTGGATCTGGTCGGCCGCGAAGGTGGCGGAGAGGCCGGCTGCCGTTTGCGACCAGGAGAGTTTGACGCCCAGACCTTCCAGCAGATTCGCCAGAACCGCGACATCCAGGCTCGCCGGGATATTGTTCAGCGTGACCAGATGCGGCGTCAGCAGTGCCGAGACCATCAGCGGCAGCACGGCATTCTTGGCGCCGCTGATCGGATAAGTGCCGACCAGCTTTTGGCCGCCCTCGATGATGAGCGACGTTTCAGGGCGCGGCTGCCACCAGGGCGAGGCGCGAAGCAGGGTCTGATCGAGAAGCGGCATCTTGTCCCTACGAACAAAAGGATAGCTGCCGTTCTTAACAACTCGCTTCCAGAAATCAAAGAGAGTTTCGCTATGTTACTGCCGCTCACGACCCCCTTTTTCGGACACGGTTGCGCGAGCGGACTGGGGCAAAGCGCGGATGACGGTGCGACTCATTCCGACAATCCAGGGGCATGTAAATGAAATTGCAGATTAAATCGAGTGGAAATTTCCCAATATTAAATGCGGCTAAAATAGGGTTATTCAAATCTGCCGCTTCGACTTCCGAACAGGCGTCATGACACGGGTATGTGAAGCATTGCGGGCGCCAATACTAGCCCCCGAAATTCCACAGAATGATGGTCGGATACTCGGCTAGTCCGCTGATATCAGAGGATTTTTTGTCAAGGTTTTGGGATGGTTTGGATTGCGCGATGGGCTTAACCGCCCGATCCTTGAAGAATATCCAGGCACTTACATATCCGATCACGAAACACGCTTCGGCCTCTTACACAAGGAGGACAATATGAAACGAGAAATTCTTGCCGCCGTGATCGGCGCCAGCTTTATCGCCGCACCGGCTTTCGCGCAGACGAGTTATCAGACGACGACAACAACCGTGCCGACCCCGCCGCCTATGGTCATGCAGCCGGTACCGCCGCCCGGTATTCAGCCGGTGGCGCCCCCGCCGCCGGGCACGCTCAGCGTGACGACGGAGAAGAAATACCAGGATGCCTACGGCAATTCGCAGACATCGCAGCAGACAACATACGGAAATGCGAACGGCACTGTGTCGCAGAGCCAGTCGACCACCGTCACGCAGCCCGTGCCACCGCCGGTGACGACCACGACCCGGACCACGACCACATCCGTCAACTGATCAAACAGGAGCCCTTCATGACCCGATTGAAAACACGTCTCGCTTTTGGTGTCGCATTGCTGGGCGGCACTTGTTCGCTCGGCGGCTGCATCATTGCGCCGCCGCCGACGCCGAGCAGCAGCACGACGACGGAAAGCACGACGACCCAGGCTCAACCCATGACGCCGCCGCCGCCCGTGCTGACGCCGGGCCAGCCGGGAACGACGACCACGACGACCACACAGCCTTCACCTTAACCCGTATTGAGCAGGCATCCTGCCTGCTCCGTCGGAGCATGTTTCGGCAGCCGATGCCGCAGATCGTTCAGGATCTGCGGCATCGGCTGCTTTGCGACTATTCGGATGGGATCAGCGGATCGGCGCGGAACCAAGACCCGCGTCGCCGCCCCCGGGCGTGATGCCGCCATCGTAATAGGCATCGACCGCGCGGCTATGCCCACCGCTCCAGCGGCCGATATCATCGGCATCGTAGTGTGGTGCGGTTTCAAGCTGCGCCCTGTTCATATCGACAACATAGCCGCCGAGCCGCGTGTGGTATTGCAGTTGCTGCCAGGGCAAGGGGTGATAGCGGTCGCCGATGCCCAGAAAGCCGCCGAAGCTCAGCACGGCGTAATCGGTTTGGCCGGAAACCTTGTCGATGACGATGTCATAGACCTGGCCGAGCTTTTCGCCCGCCGGATCGAAGACTGCCGTGCCGCTCACCTGGCTTGCCGCAATCTTGTCGCCGCTGGGATCGTGCGGAGCCTGAATTGAGGCCAAGTTATCCTCCTGTCGCGGCAAAAGGCCGCTGCCTCCGAATTGGTCAGCATCGACCGTCGCGGCAAGCATCCTCATCACAAGTTGAGTGCGGATCTTTCTAATGACTCGTCAACATTGTCCGGATCGAGATGGCTGAGATAGGCAGAGAACATATCGGCCATGGCCTCGGCATAGGTGGTGATATCCGCGTCGGTTCGTGGGGATTCTGAGAACTGCTTGCCCGCCGCGCTCAATGTCGTCGTTATCAGCGTGCTGACCGAATGGCGCTGGGCATCCGTCGCCTTGGGCAGAACGACCTGCATGAAGCGCCGGACCGTATCGCTGCCTGACACGCGCACCGCTTGTGCCTCGGGCGCGTCGCGATACAGCGGCGCTGCGTCGTTCAAGGCAACCCGCATCGCGGCTTCCTCGCATTCCGAACGGATGAATGCATGGACAAGCCGGCGCAGGCGCAGCAGCGGCGGCGTTTGCTCATCTTCCAGAATATCGCGCAGCATGTCCGTGGTTTGCCGCCATTCGTCGCTTTGCAGGCGGAATAGGATTGCCGCCTTATTGGGGAAATACTGATACAGCGACCCGATACTGACGCCGGCCTTCTCGGCCACCCGCGCGGTGGTGAAGCGCGGCGCGCCCTCCTTCGCCAAAACCTGAGCCGCCGCTTCCAGAATGGCGGCGACAAGCTCGGACGATCTTGCCTGTTTGGGCTGCTTTCGCGAGGAAATCCGGGGTTTTTTGGGGTCTGTCATGATGCGCCGCTGAATGCGAATAGAGAATGCGACGGATTAATCGTATTTCTGGCGGCGCGCAAGAACGCGCATCGCTTTGACCGGAGACCTGCATGACCACGCTGACGACTGCCCCCGTCGCTTCCTTGCTCGAACGCTTGTTCGAAACGGATGCTGCATCCTGGTCCGGGGCCAGCCCGGACCTCGCCGCGATGTCCGAGGACGAACAGAACCGCCTGATGCGGAGCAAGACCGAGTATCGCGATTTCTACGGCCGTATGAAGGACCTGCCGCTGGCGGTCAGCCGGGAGACGGGTGCGCTGCTCTATATGCTGGCGCGCAGCACGCGCGCGAAGGTGGTCGTCGAATTCGGCACGTCCTTCGGCATTTCCACGCTGCATCTCGCCGCCGCCCTGCGGGACAATGGCGGCGGTCGGCTCATCACGTGCGAGTTCGAGCCTTCCAAGGTGGCGCGGGCGCGCGACCATCTGACCGAAGCGGGCCTAATCGATCTGGTCGAGATACGCGAAGGGGACGCGCTGCAGACGCTGAGTGTGGATCTGCCCGAGACGATCGATTTTCTTCTGCTGGACGGCGCCAAGTCGCTCTATCCGGAGGTTTTAAGCCTGGTCGAAAGCCGGCTAAGGCCGGGCGCCCTGATCATTGCTGATAATGCGGATTATGCCCCGGATTATCTGGCGCGCGTACGCTCGCGCGCCAAGGGCTATATCTCCACGCCTTTCGGTGATGAGGTTGAACTGTCCATGCGCATCGGCTAGAGCATATCACAGTCAGATGACATCATCTGACTGTGTGAAGATGCTCGCAAAAACAATAATCTAGAGCGGTATCTGTGAGCGTAAGCGAACAGGAAACGCTTTAGCGCCCGGGCGTGGCGCCGATGAAGGGCAGGGGCGTATTGCCGGTCAGATAGGTCGGCATCACGCCATTCCAGCGCGACAGCGCACGGAGTTGCAGAATCTCAGGCGTCAGAGAGGCATTCACCAAAGCATTGGCCTTCGCCTCTGCTTGAGCCTGCAAAACGGTCGCCTGCGCGCTGCCGGTGGCGGTCTCCACCGCCGCGTCGGCTGCCGCTTTGGCCTGCACCACCTGTTGCTGCGCGCTGATCTGGGTCTGCTGCAGCGTGTACTGGGCCTGCAGGGCCTGCTGCTGCGCCACCTGTTTTTCCTCGATCGCCTGTTCATAGGCCTGGGAGAAGGCGAAATTCGCGACGTTCACGCTCTCGACCGTCAGGTGATAGGGGGCGAGAGACGCGACCACCAGATCCTTGATCTCGGCGTCGATCCTGTCGCGTGAGGTGACGAGTTCCTGTGCATCGTAGCGGGCGGTGATCGCCTTCACGTCATTGCTGACCGAAGGCGTGATGATGCGTTGCCCGACCGTGTCGAAGGAGCGGAAATTCTGCCAAAAATAGGATGCCTCGGCCGGATCGACATGGAAGGTCACCGCGATCGCCGTCTGGACGGTCTGCAGGTCATGCGTCGCCGCCGTCTCATTGCTGGTCACGGTCTGCGGCTGTGTCGAGACCGTGACCACCGTCTGATAGAACGGAATGGCGAAATGCAGGCCGGGCTGCAGCGCCTCCGGCTGAACGGACCCGAAGGCGGTCTTCAGCCCGACCGTGCCGGATTGTACGGTATAGAAGGGATTCAGGGAGACGATCACGACAATGACCACAAGAACGGCAATCGCCCCGATGATAAGCCGGCGGAACGGAGCGGGAGTCGGAGAGGGAAAGGAGCCCGCGGACGGGACGGAGGTCGGGAGACGCATGACGTTCCTCTGGTCATTGCTGGCCCGCCCATCATACAGGCTGGCCTACCGTTAGGCGACTGGCCGGGCCGCGCTGACGGGGCTAGGGTCGCCTAGAAGCCGGGGCCGGCCCATATCAGGCGAGAGACCGAAGCATGCTGGTTCATCAGGGCGAACAGCGCAGCTACAAGGCGGATCAGGGCCTGGCCTGGTGGCTGGCCGGTGTCGCCGGGGCTTTGAACACGGCGGGTCTTTATGCGGTCGGCATGTTCTCGGCCAATATGACGGGCAATGTATCTGCCTTCGCGGATCGCTTCGGCGTGGGCGATCTGCTCGCGGCCATCCCCTATCTGGGGCTTGTCCTCACATTCATTGCGGGGGCGACGATATCGACGGTCTTGATCAATTACGGCCGGCGGCGGGGGATCACCCGTATCTTTGCCTTGAATATCGTGGTGGAGGCATTGCTGCTGATGGCCCTGAGCCTGGCCGATTATTGGATGCCGCCGCTGGTCCACAGCACGGTGCTGGCTTTCGGCCTGGCTTTCGTTCTGGGGCTGCAGAATGCCGTGGTGACGCGCATCTCCAACGCCCGCGTCCGCACCACGCATGTCACCGGCATGGTCACCGATATCGGGATCGAGCTTGCGAATCTTCTCGAATTTCGCGGGGTGGCGTCGCCGGATGCCCGCGCCAATCGGGACAAGCTGCGGCTGCATCTGCAGACCGTCACATCCTTCGTCTTTGGCGGCATTATCGGCGTGATCGCCTATCGCCGCATCGGCGTCGGATTGCTGCTCGCCGCCGCGACCATCCTTCTGGTGCTTGCGATCCGTGGCCTCGTCCAAGCGGGGCATCTCCGTCAGGATGGCCTCGCCGCGCGATAGAGACAGCGCAAATTGCCGCTAATGCTTCACAAGGTTCATTGTGCTATCGCCAGGACGCTCCGGGAAGCTCATGGCCGTCCCTGCCGGCAGACGAGCAAATACCTTGGCGTCATGATGGAACGCGCGATAGGTCGCCTGGGGCAGCGGTGGCAGTCCCCAGTCTGACGGCACCGCCAGTAGGACGGTGCAAGCGAGAAGAGCCGAGCCGAGCCAGCGCGCTGATCCGATACGGCTGCAGGCGCAGGCGACCAGGACGACGAGCCAAGCGCAGATCGGGTGGAAGGCGTAGCGATACGCGATATTCGCCTCAAAACTTTGCCATGCGGGAATATTTGCCAGACGCAGGCTGTCGATCAGGCCGGCTGCAAATTCGCAGGAGACAAAAATCAGAAACAGTCTGAGAATCAGCGGGCCGCGCAGAAAAGCCGTCAATACGGTGCCGAGAGCTGCGAGCGTCAGACACAGGGACAAAGCGACGGAAACAGGATCGCCATTGGATATCCAGCCAAAGCCATATCCCCAACCATTGCTGACGATACGTTGCGCGCCGAAAGTGGCGACCCCGACGACGTTGATGAGCAGAATATTGGCGAAGGCAGGAATACTCGCACCAAGGCCCGCCCCGGCGCCGCCCCGGCTCGCGTGATGAAGAACAATAAGGCTCAGCTGGACCAGGGCCGTCGCGATGACAAGGCAGGCGCGCCAGAAATTCCAGCGGGAGCGTCGCCAAAACCACCAGATCAAGGCGGGTGGCGCAAGGAATGCCGAAAATGGCCCGCTCAGGCCGGCAATGAGGAGAACGAGTGTATCGAACAGTTTTTCGACGCTGTTGCGGGGCGTGGCGGCGGTCAAGACAAGGAAAGCCAACAGCGATAGGTGCCATTGGCTATCGGTTGTATTGACATAGACTTCATGCATGCCTGGAACGGCGATGAGCAGGGCGGCCAGAAAGAGGCGTTTACCCTGTGACGGTATCGCTTCTGCCATGCGGCGCGACAGGAGAAAGGCGGCCGGAGCCGCCTGGATCACAAGCGCAACCCAGGCAAAGACGATCGGCGCATTGATCAGAGAGACAGCCTGGCTGATCCAGGCTGTGAGCATCGAAACGGTTTGCAAATAGCTGCTTTGGTCGATCAGCAGACATTTCCAACCATTCGCATAGCAGCTTGGATACCAAACCCAGCCATCCTCTGCCCAAAAAGTCGCTCGGGACAATATTGTGGGGCAGCGCAGCCAAATAAGAAACATGACAATGCAAGTGATGGCCAGAGGGCGCCAATAGAACCGATCCGGAATTGCATTGAGCTTTGTCAAAAGAAAGCTGAGGCCGCTCTCCGTGTCGACAGAGAATTTGATGTCGAGGCCTAGGAGTCGAACAGACCGGAATGGATGTTTTATTGGTAAGGCCGAAGCTTTTGCGATGGTCCCAAATGCGGTCTGGGACGGATTGTCTTCCGCGATTTTGTTCAGCATTTGACGCCAGTTGCTCACACAGTGTCGACGTTAAACTTGCTGAAGCGGGTCAGTTGTTCAGTCTCTCCATTCATCTGAAAGACCAAACAAGCTATCCTTAATATAATTTTGTGGACCAAACAAGCTGTTGACCTTGTCGACTTTCTGCCAGTTTTGCTGTTACAAAGCAGGCCAAATTTTGTAAGGCCTTCATACCGTTCCGCTCTTTGCACGGAGGCTGCGGAAAGGAACGGCATGGGGTGAACCTTCGACGCTTTCGCTGGGGGGACGTGACCTGGACGCAGGTGCAGCGACTCGTTGAGGAGGCGCGGGGCCAGGCGACAGAGGCCGATCGCCGTGGCGAGCCTCTGTCAAAAAGGTCGGTTGTCAGTGCTCATTTGTCTGGATCGCTCGGCGCGAAGCGCTTTCCGGTCGATTGTGTGCAAGGCCCATGAACAGAAGGACGGCCACCCCCAAATCTGTCATGCGCGGGCCTGGCCGGCCCGCCCCCCGACCCGCGCATCTACCCGCTTGCGCAGGCAAACGGCCGTCTGGGTGGGGCGGCGGCTAGGTGCGGCCGGCTAGGTGCGACCGGGTAGGTCCGGGGCGCGCGGCCCGCGCAACAAGTGCGGGGATGACGAGTTATCTCTTAAAACCTGACAGGCTCTAGCGTGAGGAACTTATGGCTCCCGGCCAAACATCGCCCGATAGACTTCCTTATACGTGAGGATGACATCGGGAATGGTATCGGCCGATCTGATGGTTTCAAGCACATGGGCCGTAAGGGTCGCCGCCGCCTGAGCTTCACCGGCGCGGATCAAATGCTGTAACTCGGCCGCGTTCTGGCTGGAACTAGTCATGACGTTTCCTTTTTTGTTTGTTCTTGGCCGGATCCTAGGCTTGTGACATCGAACTGTCACGGATATCTGTTTGTGCAGTGCAAGCCAATCAGCGGGCGACTGGCGGCAAGGGCTCACCGCTGGATCAAGACGCGCGATTTTCAGCGCGAACCCGCGCGGCTCGCGCGGCGCCAGGTGCTTTCCAGCAGAATCGCGGCGAGGCCCAGAAACAGAAAAGGTCCTTTCCAGGTCAGCGATATGCCCAAGCGCGGTAGAGCGAGCCAGACAATCAACAGCCAGACGATGATGGCGACGGCGAAGCGGCCATCATCCACGAACAGGCCCCAAACTTCCCGCAGGATGGTTCTGATCCAGGACATCATGTGCTCCTAACCGGTCGCGCGGGAGGTGGCAGCCGCTCTCGACCGACAGAGCGGCACCGCAAGAAGGGCGATCGCCAGGAAGCCCGCGACCAGAAACAGAATCGACCGATCCTGGCCCGGCCAGGGGGCACCGATCCCCTCGCCGACCCAGAAGGTGCCGAAGGCCGAGAGCAGCACGCCGACCATGAATTTCAGCGCATTCTCCGGCACACGGGACAGCGGTCGGTGAAGGATGACACCAAGCATCCCGACCAGGACCAGGGCCGCGAATGCGCCGATGCTGGCCGATAGAAGCAGGCCGCGTCCACCCGCGCCGACCGCGATGACGATGAAGACGACCTCTACCCCCTCCAGCATGGTGATCTGAAAGGCCGCACCGAAAGCGACCTTATCCCAGCCGGAAGCAGCGCCGTGATGCCCCATGGCCTTGGTCTGCCGTTCGAACGCCGCCGTTTCATCGTGGAGAGGAATGACGCCGCTTGCGCGCAGGATCGCCTTGCGCAGCCAGCGCAGGCCAAACAGCAGCAGCAGCGCGCCCACGGTCAATTGGATGATGTCGAGCGGCATCCTTGTCAGGGTCGTGCCAAGCACGCCGACCAGAAGCAGCAGCACGCAGAGAGCGGCGGCCGTGCCTGCCAAGGCATCGCGCCAGCCGCGCATACTGCCGACCGCAAGGATGACTGTCAGCGCCTCGACGAACTCGACCGTCGAGGCCAGGAAGGCGGCCAGCATGGACGGACCGATATGGGTCCAGGCGAGATCGGTCATCCGAAATTCCCTTGTTTATTCGGCTGGGGCCGTGACCCGGTCAACATCGCGCCGGGTGACGGACAGATAGAAGACAAGCAGAACAATGCAGGCCGTCAGCAGCAGGCTGAGATGGCCGGTGCCGAAGCCCAAGCCGCCAAAACCTGTCGGCTTGCCGATCCAATCCGCGAAGGACGCCCCGAGCGGACGCGTCATGACATAGGAAAACCAGAAAGCGACGATCGGGTTCAAGCCGAATTTCCAGAAGCCAAGGCCCGGTAGCAGAAACAGGCCGAGGAAGACAAAGCCGGACAGCAGATTGCCGAGGTGAAGCGTGACGGCTGTCCAGTCCCCAGCCGCAGTGCCAAGCGTGAAGCTGGTCATGACCGTCACCCAATAGAAGACCTCACGCCGGCTCGCATCGATGCTGTGGACAGACAGCGTGCCTTCGACCCGATACCAGGCGAAGAAGATGACTGCCAGAAGGCTGGCGAAGACGACGGTGGAGATTGTCAGAGGTAAGCCGAATAAATGTAGCGCATCCGCGAACATGGTGCCGAAGATTGCGATCATCGAGACCAGGAACCAGTAGCTCCAGGAGTTATAACGCGTGGTGGAAAACTGAATGAGAAGGGCGATGACAAAGCCCGTGGCACCCAGGCCGACCGCCAGAATAGGGTCCATATGCTTCACGAGGTAGTCGGAGGCCGCTTCGCCCATCGCGGTGGAGAGGATCTTCACGGTCCAGAAATTCAAAGTTGTGAGCGGAACCTTAGATGCGCCGATGACGCGCGGCCTCTCCTCCAATGTCGTTACTAATGAACTCATGATCCTTCCTTTATCGGTCGGGGACTGCGCAGGGCATTTCCTAGGAAGCGCGCCGTGAAACGCGCTTCGCCCCAATATGAACCAGGCGTTAGATGAGTGGGCAGCGCCTATGAAGCGGCCTTATCAACCAGCCCGAGTGGGGTGTTGAGGAATTCTGTCGCCTGGGCCTCGGCTAGGCTCGCCATGGGAGACTCATGATTGAAGATGTGCCAAAGCGTCGCGATCAATACCAAGACGGACCTGCGGCTTGTTCTGGCGAAGAACATACGCCGCGCGCGCCAGCATGCGGAGCTCAGCCAACGCGACATTCAGAAGCGGACAGGGATCGCGCAAGCCTATCTGAGCCAATTGGAAGGCGGTCGGTGGAGTGTCGGGCTTGACACTATCGCGAAAATTGCAGAATCATCTGGATTTGTCTGGCATGAGCTGTTGAATCCCGACTTCAATCCAGTGATGAGCGCTTAGCGCGATGCCCAGTCCCACCTTCAGCTTGTGCAGGGTCAGCGATGGCACCTGACCGATCTGCTCGGCGATGAAGGCGCGCTGCCAGTCGCAAAGCTGGATGAAAACCAGACCTTGGTGATTTGTCCTCGGACCATTGCCTAAGCGCGGGTATGCGTGTGGTCGCTGCCCCGCCCGCCGTGCTCATGCCGGTCGTGCGTCACCGCCACCGGCACGACATGAAGATTGGCATGACGCACGCCGCGCTGGCTGGTCAGGCTGTCCGCTAAGCCGCGCACATCGCCCACCGGCCCGCGCAGGACCGACACTTCCAGGCAAGTATCATGGTCTAGATGCACATGCATGCCCGCGACGCTCAGATCGTGATGGTCATGCAGCGTATGGGTCAGCCGTTGCGCCAGGGCCCGCGTCTCATGGTCATAGACATAGCCGAGTATTGCCACGCAGGGCGTCTGGTCCGCGATTGCCGCTTCTTGTGTGGCGGCAGCACGAATCATGTCGCGAATGGCTTCCGATCGGCTTGCATAGCCTTTGGCGGCCATGAGCGTATCGACCGCCTCAAGCAGATCGTCGTCGATCGTGATGGTGAAGCGCTGCATCGGGTTCGATCTCCACATTGGTGTCTTCGGGCGCTGGACGTCATATTATCTTTATGAATAGTATGACGTCGAGCGCATGGGCGAGGCGGTTTTGCGACAGGTCATCTCTCGGATCTTCAATGACCGCAGCGGCAACCTGCCTATCAAGGTCATCGGCCTCTATACGATCCTGATCGGCGCCAATCTCGCGGCCTGGGCCTGGGCGATCATCGCCTTTCGCCATCACCCGGTCCTGCTCGGCACCGCGCTCCTCGCCTATAGTTTCGGCCTGCGGCACGCGGTCGACGCGGATCATATCGCGGCCATCGACAATGTGACGCGCAAGCTGATGCAGGAAGGGAAGCGGCCGGTTTCGGTGGGCTTTTTCTTTTCCTTGGGCCATTCGACCATCGTCATCTTAGCTTCCGTCGCGATCGCGGCGACCGCGACCGCCTTCAAAAGCCAGATCGATGGGCTGCACACAATCGGCGGCGTCATCGGCACCTTGGTCTCGGCGCTGTTTCTGTTGGCGATCGCGGCCATGAACCTCGTCATTCTATTGGGCGTCTACCGCACCTTCCGGCGCGTGAAGGCGGGCGCAGCCTATGTGGATGATGATCTGAACGCTTTGCTCGCCGGGCGGGGGCTGTTTGCCCGCCTGTTCCGGCCGATGTTCGGGCTGATCCAGCGCAGTTGGCACATGTATCCGCTCGGTTTCCTCTTTGGTCTTGGTTTTGATACGGCGACGGAGGTCGGGCTGCTCGGCATATCGGCGGCCCAGGCCTCGCAGGGCCTCTCGGTCTGGTCGATCCTGGTCTTTCCAGCCCTGTTCACGGCCGGGATGTCCTTGGTCGATACGACCGACAGCATCCTGATGCTGGGGGCCTATGGCTGGGCTTTCGTGAAGCCCATCCGCAAGCTCTATTACAACCTGACCATTACCCTGGTCTCCGTCGTCGTCGCGGTTCTGGTCGGCGGCATCGAAGCGCTCGGCCTGATTCAGGGCCAGCTCAACCTGACGGGTCCGTTCTGGCGCGGCATCAGTGCGCTGAACGACAATTTCGGCAGCATCGGTTATCTCATCATCGGTGTCTTCGTCGCGAGCTGGATCATCGCCGCGGTCATCTACCGTGCGAAGGGATACGACCGTCTGGACGTCGAGATCGGCTGACCGCCGATGATGGTGCCAGCCGCGCGCCCTATACCACGGGCGTGCTGACGGTTTTGAGCGCACTTGCTTAAGGCAAGGCGGGATGGCGGCGCAGGACGCGGCCATCCCGATCAGACCTTAGAGGCCGCTGCCTCCGGTCTGGCTGATCTCGATATCGTCGAGCTTCTTCACGCGGTAGATGACGAAGGAGATGCTCCAGGCGGCGGCAAAGATACCGATGATGCCATAGCCAAGCAGGCCGAAATTATTGTTGAGGTCGTTCATCCGATCCCAGAACCAGCCTTGCAGGTTCAACTCTCCCGCGATGAGGCCGAGCGTCTCGATCCCACCAATCAGTATGGCGACGATGGCGGAGACGATGGTGATGGTGAGGTTGTAATAGAGCTTGCGGATGGGCTTCACGAAAGCCCAGCCGTAGGCGCCGAGCATCAGGATGCCGTCCGTCGTGTCGATGAGCGACATCCCGGCCGAAAACAGGGCCGGGAAAGCCAGGATCGACCAGACCGGCAGGCCCTTGCTCGCTTCGGTCGCGGCGACCGTCAGCAGGCTGACCTCCGTCACCGTGTCGAAGCCGAGGCCGAACAGAAAGCCGACAGGCAGCATCTGCCAGCTATGGTCGATGAGCCGGAACAGCGGGCGCAGCAGGCGCGCGATCACCCCACGATTATTGAGCAGGATGTTGAAGCTGTCGTCGTCATAAGCGCCACCACGCCGCACGTGGCGGTAGGTCTGCCAGACCCCGCGCGCGATCATCAGGTTCATGACCGCCATGATCAGCAGGAAACTGCCCGAAACGATGGTACTGATGATGCCTGCGTAGGTGTTGAAGACGTCGAAGCCCTTCTGCAGGCCGACGACCGCGACGGCGATGATGGCCGTTCCGATCAGCAGCACCAGGGAATGACCGATGGAGAAGAAAAACCCGACCGTCACCGGGCGCTTGCCTTCCTGCATCAGCTTGCGCGTGACGTTGTCGATGGCCGCGATATGGTCGGCGTCGACCGCATGACGCAGTCCGAAGCTGTAAGCCAGCAGCGCGGTGCCGAGCAGAACCGGGCGGTCGTGAAAGGCGACGATGGCCCAGATCCAGGCCCCGATATTGGCGGCGATCAGGAATGTGTACATTCCGACGACCTTGCCGCGCACATCGGCTGAGCTGTCGTTGAAGACGTGTTTTAACGTTCTAAGCATGAGCAATCTGCCCTCAATCGGCGTTTGTCTCTACAAACCGGCTCAGGAGAGCAGATCCTGAACCCACCGAGGCACCCCGCCCGGTGTGAATGCGTCGACGCCTGTCGATGGCAGGTCTCCTGGCTCACGGGTCTTTGTCCAACATCGCCTTCCCGGGTCACCCCAGTGGCATTTTGACGAAGGACTCGCCGCTTACAGTTGCGGGGGCAGCCGTGGCATTGGGCTCGCCGCCCGCACCACATTCCCGTTTAATCCCCTCTCGGGGAACCATCTCCTCCGGCTTAGCCGGAAAGACGCGATCGTCGCAAGCGGCAGGTCAGCCATCATCAGCCATCAAAAGAAAAGGCTCCGGCATTGCCGAGGCCTTTCATCAGTCCGGTGAGGACGGTTAGCGCCAAGCGAGCTTCGGGCTTAGGCGCGGACGATCCAGACGGCCGGGAAATCAGACGGCACTTCGTTGATCGGCGGCAGGATCGCGGCCACCACAACGACGGCGACGAAGTCGGAGAGATGAGATGCTGCTATTTTCGAAAAATGAGTCCGCGGTGAGTTCGGGCGACGAACCCACTAGTCACTGTCGAACTTATTTAGGGAAAATCCACCACATAACCCAATCAAATCCGAGGGCTACGTGGTGGAGCCAAGGGGAGTCGAACCCCTGACCTCTTGAATGCCATTCAAGCGCTCTACCAACTGAGCTATGGCCCCGCCGTGCGGTGAGCGGCATATAGACGGGCCTTATCCTGCCGATCAAGCCCCCTCTTTCCGAAACCTGTCACATTCAGATGCATGGCTGACACCCTATCCTCCTCCATTTCCCGACAGGCCCTGATGGAATCAGAGGCCTGTTCCAACCTCTGGGCGCTCCACCTCTGGGCGGTAGCGTCTGGGACCAGGATTCCCCCTTGCGACGCCTATGGCAGCGATTCGGTATTGCAACTGATCCAGGGATTCGCCGGTCGGGCCGATATCCCGGCTCATCTGCTGGCCGGGCTGCTGCTGGCAGCCGATCTACGGCCCGACGACCGGTTATGGGTGGAGGGGGCATCGCCCGTCTGGCTGCCGCAGGCTCTGTCTCTCATTGCGGGGCGAGCGGCGTCCTATGAGGCAGCCCACGTGCTGGTGACGGACGCCTGGCCCGCCATCCTGCTGCCCACCGTCCGGAGGATCATTCTGACCGGCGACGGGGCAGGGCAGGGGGAAGCCCCGCCCGGCGTCACGGTCAGTCTCTCAAAAGACTGGTCTTAGGGTCGGGAATCGAGGGCCGATTGCAGGATGCGGGCGGCGGCCATCCTATCCACCACGGCGGCTCGGCGCTTGCGGCTGAGATCGGCCTCGCCGATCAGGATCTCATGCACGGCGGAGGTCGTCAGCGTCTCATCCCACAGCGCCGCCGGCAGTTCCAGCGCGTCGGAAATGGCCCAGGCCCAGTCCCGTGCCGCTTGTGCTGCCGGACCCATGCGCCCGTCCTCACCCAAGGGCAGGCCGACGATGAGCCCGCCGACCTCCTCCCGCATGATCAATTTGCCCAGCTGTTCGACGATGCCCGACAGCTTGCCCCGCCGAATGCTGCCATAAGGGCTGGCGACTTTCAGCCTTACATCGGACAAGGCGACGCCAATCGTCTTCGACCCGGGGTCGAGCCCGATGAGCCGTTCGTTATGCGCGAGCCCCGCGCATAGGTCCTCGAAGTTGATGACTGTCATGCTGCCCTTTATGGTCCGCGCCCATTCAAACCCCAAGGACCGTTTTTGCTCCATGGCCTCCTCATCCTCCCCCCTCGACCCTGCCGTCGTCCGCCGCATCGCCCGGCTGGCGCGTATCCGTCTGGCCGATGAGGATGTCGCCCAATTGCAAACCGAGCTCGGCTCCATCATCGGCTGGATCGAACAGCTGGATGAGGTCGATGTCTCGGGCGTCGATCCGCTCGCCAATATCGGGGCGGCGTCGATGACGTTGCGCGATGACGTGGTGACGGACGGCGATCAGGTCGATGCCGTGCTGGCCAATGCGCCCGCCCGTTCCGGGCCTTTCTTCACCGTGCCCAAGGTCGTGGAATAAGACGATGACATTGGAATTCACCCTCGCCAGCGCGCGTGACGCGCTGCGCAGCCGCCGCATCTCCTCCCGCGAACTGACACAGGCGCATCTGGCCTCCATCGCGGCGCTGGACCCCAAGCTGCACGCCTTCATCACCGTGACGCCGGACCTCGCACTCGCCCAGGCCGATGCGGCGGATGCCGCACTCGGCCGTGGCGAGGCCGGGCCGCTCACCGGTCTGCCGGTCGCCATCAAGGACGTCTTCTGCACCAAGGGCGTGAAGACGACGGCGGCCAGCAAGATTCTGGAACCCTTCGTGCCGCCGTACGAAAGCACGGTGACCAGCAACATGCTGCGCGACGGCGCGGTCTTCCTCGGCAAGCTCAATCTGGATGAGTTCGCCATGGGCTCGGCCACCACCAATTCGGCCTTCGGCGCCACCATCAATCCCTGGCAGCGCCAGGATAGCGATGTGGCGCTGGTCCCCGGCGGCTCCTCCGGCGGTTCGGCCGCCGCTGTCGCCTCCGGCATGGCCCTCGCGGCCACGGGCACGGATACCGGCGGGTCCATCCGTCAGCCGGCCTCCTATTGCGGCATCGTCGGCATCAAGCCGACCTATGGCCGCTGCTCGCGCTACGGCATCGTGGCCTTCGCCTCCTCCCTCGACCAGGCCGGACCCTTCGGCCGCACGGTGGAGGATACCGCCATCCTGCTCGGCTCCATGGCCGGGCACGATCCCAAGGACAGCACCAGCGTTCCCCGCGCGGTGCCGGATTTTGTGGCGGCCGCCAAGCGTGGCGTGAAGGGCCTGAAGATCGGCGTGCCGCGCGAATATCGCGCCGAGGGCATGCCGGCTGAGATCGAGGCGCTATGGGCGCAGGGTCTGGATTGGCTGCGCCAGCAGGGCGCGGAAATCGTCGATGTCTCCCTGCCGCATACCAAATATGGTCTGGCGACCTATTACATCGTCGCCCCGGCCGAGGCCTCGTCCAACCTCGCGCGCTATGACGGCGTGCGTTACGGCCTGCGCGTGCCGGCCAATGACCTCAAGGATTTGTATGAGGAGACCCGTGCTGCCGGCTTCGGTAAGGAAGTGCGCCGCCGCATCCTGATGGGCACCTACGTCCTCTCGGCCGGCTATTACGACGCCTATTACCTCAAGGCACAGAAGGTCCGTGCCTTGATCCTGAAGGATTTTACCGAGGTTTTTACCAAGGTTGACGCCTTGCTCACGCCGACGGCGCCGTCGGCCGCTTTCGCCATCGGCGAGAATGCGGATGACCCGGTGAAGATGTATCTGAACGATATCTTCACGGTCCCGGCCTCCATGGCCGGCGTGCCGGGCATGTCGGTGCCCGCCGGGCTGGACGCCCACGGCCTGCCGCTGGGCCTGCAGGTGCTCGGCCGGCATTTCGATGAGGAGACGGTCTTTGCGGTCGGCGCTGCCTTGGAAAAGGCCGCCGGCTTCACCGGCCTGCCGCAGATCCGCATGGGGGAGGGCGCCTAATGTCCTATATCATCGAAGGCCGCACCGGCCCCTGGGAACTGGTCATCGGTCTTGAAGTCCATGCCCAGGTTGTCTCCAACGCGAAACTGTTCAGCGGGGCCTCGGCCACATATGGCGGCGAGCCCAATGCGCAGGTGAGTTTCATCGATGCCGGCTTCCCCGGCATGCTGCCGGTCATCAACGGCGAATGCGTGGCGCAGGCGGTGCGCACAGGTCTGGGTCTGAATGCCGAGATCAATCTCGTCAGCCGTTTCGACCGCAAAAACTATTTCTATGCGGACCTGCCGCAGGGCTATCAGATCAGCCAGTTCGCCCATCCCATCGTGGGCAAGGGCATCGTCGATATCGAGCTGGAGAGCGGCGAGGTTCGCCATATCGGTGTCACGCGCCTGCATCTGGAGCAGGACGCCGGCAAGTCGATGCATGATCAGCATCCGGCGGAATCCTTCATCGACCTCAACCGGGCCGGCGTCGCGCTGATGGAAATCGTCAGCGAGCCCGATATGCGCTCGCCCGAGGAGGCTGGTGCTTACCTGCGCAAGCTGCGCACCATCCTGCGCTATCTCGGCACCTGCGACGGCAATATGGAGGAGGGCTCCATGCGCGCCGACGTGAACGTTTCCGTCCGCAAGGCGGGCGAAGAATTCCGCACGCGATGCGAAATCAAGAACGTCAATTCCGTTCGCTTCGTCATGCAGGCGATCGAGGTTGAAGCCCGCCGTCAGGTCGAGATCTGGGAATCGGGCGCGAGCGTTGACCAGGAGACGAGGCTGTACGACCCGGCGCGGAGCGAGACGCGGTCCATGCGCAGCAAGGAAGACGCGCATGACTATCGCTACTTCCCGGACCCGGACCTGCTGCCGCTGGTCATCGAACAGGCTTGGGTCGACCAGCTTGCCGCGATGCTGCCGGAACTGCCGGACGCCAAGAAGGCCCGCTTCATCAGCGACTATGGCATTCCGGCCTATGACGCCCGCGTGCTGGTGATGGAGCAGGCGAGCGCCGATTTCTATGAGACGCTGGCAAAGGGCCGCGACGGCAAGGCCGCGTCCAACTGGATGCTGGGCGATTTCTTCGCCGGGCTGAACCGGCTGGGGAAGGGCATTGAGACCAGCCCCATCTCGGCTGCCACGCTGGGCGGTCTGCTGGACCTGATCGCGGATGCGACCATCAACGGCAAGATCGCCAAGGAGGTCCTGGAGGCGATGATGGAGACGGGCGAGAGCGCGGCCGCCATCGTCGAGGCCAAGGGCTTGAAGCAGGTGACGGATACCGGCGCGATCGACGCGGCGGTGGATGCGGTTCTGGCTGCCAACCCGGATAAGCTGGCCGAATACAAGTCGGGCAAGGAAAAACTGTTCGGATTCTTCGTGGGTCAGGTGATGAAGGCCATGGCCGGCAAGGGCAATCCGGCGCTGGTGAATGAGGCGATCAAGCGCAAGCTTTGATCGCCTGCTGTCGCGGCCTGGGGCGCTATGCCGTCCCGGGCCAGCCTCCGGCCAGCTATGCATCCTGACCGCAAAATGAGGCGTTCAGGGTGCATTGACCGGGGTAAAACCCGCCGCTAGAAGAGGCCTGCAAACGTCGTGCAAATGGCATTGCTTCTCCCGGCGGAGGGGTGGCCGAGTGGCTGAAGGCGGCGGTTTGCTAAACCGTTGTACAGGGTCAACCTGTACCGTGAGTTCGAATCTCATCCCCTCCGCCAATTATCTGCACCTTTGGAAAGTGCGCACAGGCCGTTTACAACGGTTTTTGCTACACCTGTGACACCTTCTGCTACACCCCCACACCGTTTGCCACACCCCCACACCCTACTTCAGAGCGGCCGGAAGAGACCCGAAAAGGTCAGTCCGACGCCCGTATTGCCGATGGGCGCCCATCCCCCGTAGGAATCGGGTGTATTTCTCGGTGGTCTTGATCGAGCTGTGCCCCAAATGCTCAGATAGACGATAAAGGCATGTGTCATCGTCGAGGACCGACGCGATTGCGAACGAGTGTCTAAAATCGTGGATGCGGAATTTCTGCAGAGTCTCCGGATCCCGCCCCTCATCAGCGGCTGATTTTTCTTCGCGCCCCTGCCGCTGGCGCCGCCATTGTCCGTAACGCGTGCTGACCACGGCGCTATCTGCGTGAAGACGCGCGAACAAGCGCCCACGCTTCGGAAGCACTGGAAGCAGTTCAGCCGCTCGACCTAAATTAATTATCCGGGTCTTGAGGCCATCCCTGTTGCGCTTTACGCCTCGGATGAGGGTCGCCCTAACCACATCGGGGTGGATATCCTCGGCATGCAGATGGAGAGCCTCAGCCAAGCGCATACCGGTCTCGCGTAGGAACCGAAACAGCGTCGCCATATCTGCGCTCCACTCAGCGACCTCGTCGATGAGGGCCTGGGCCTGCTCGTCGGTCGGGGGATCTAAGTCGTCGACAGTCGTTCCCACAAACATATCCCGATCGAATGTCTTCGCGACATTCTGCTCAACCCAGCCCGAAACCACGGCGAACTGCAACGCGCGGCTCATCGCCGTGAGGTCGTTCAAAATTGTCGATGTCGACCGTCCTTCTTCGAACCTGGCCTTGGAGTAGTCCTTTAGTGTGCCAACTGTGATGGCTGACAGAGGCACCGGCGGGAACACACCGTTCTCGTCTGGATCACCGGCGAGTGCCAGCGTGAGCTGCACTAAGCTCACCCCGTAGCGCTGGACCGTCTTTTCAGATAGCGAGCGATTAGCAACAAGCTGCTTTGTGTGGTCAAGGTAGCCATTCACGGCATCCTGCCAAGTTTTCTCGGCCTCGCGGACGATGCCACTTCTGAGCGCCTTGTTCTCCTTCAGGATTTTGTCGCGCGCACGCCTCGCCGCTTTGACATCAGCAGTGCCAAGGGACTGGAGCTGGGGCTTTCCCCCGAGCTTAAAGCGGACGTACCATGTCGACCCGCGAAGCTGGAGGTTGTGATTCGGGTCGGCGGACGGACCTTTAGCGGGCTGGATGAGGGGCGGGGGCATTTGGGTGTAGCAATCCTGTTCTCTAAACCATTGATGTAGATCGAAATCTGTCGCGAGATAACGGTTTTGTCAAACAACCACACGTTTGCCCCAGGATATTTAAAGGCTGGCAAACTTCCCTCGGCAGCCATCTGCTCAATTTGGCGAACAGAAAAGGGCAAGATTTCCGCGACCTGATGGGATCTAATGAGCTGTGGGCCCTCGGAAATTTGGACGCACCTCGAGCTATCGTCGATCGCCTCAGCGTCGGGGATGGCTCGGAAGGAAGACATTAGGGTCCAAAATTTAGCGGGTAATCTAATGCTCTCCTGTAAACCTATATTCGTCAATGAATTATTTTGAGATTTCCAAGAATCTGGTCGAATTAGTCCGTTGGAGAAGTTTTACTTAATCTATGTTGACATCGTTGCTTAGGATTTATCGACAAAAAAGGGGGCCATCTTTACGATGAGCCCCCGTTTCTGTTCGCCGGAACTGACTGGTCTGAGATACCAAGATCTTAGTGAATCGCGGACGCTCCGGATTTCAGGAGATCTGAAAGGCTGCCGTCGAAAAGTAGGACTTCTTCTCCAGGAATTCCTCTCTCCAAAACCTTCTCAGCTAGTTGATGCGCAGACTCAAGAATGTCGTCAGTCAACGAATCAAACCCGACATCATCAGCATCGCGAGCAATCGACAGTGTGTATTCTTCGTGAGTGATGCCATCGATCACCCGAGTTTTTCTGGTCTGTGGCATAAGCGTAATTTTCATAGTTTCCTCCCAAAATTCGGCCCCAGACAATCAGGGCTCACTATAATAAGTGAGCCCTGGACTATGGAAATTGCAAGAAAGTCGTGATTTATTTTAGATCGACACGATTTCCTCATCCTCATCTTCGTTAACAATTTTGTTTGAATATCCATTTGCAAGCACGTCTGCCAGGTCTTCATCATTCCAAGAGTTGTTGTCAGACCAATCAGACCATTCGTAGCCGTCCGTAAGTTTGGAGATAGCATCTAGATCTCCGTTTACCGCAGCGACCAGGTCTCTGCCGATATCGCTGCCTACAGACGTGTAGTTGAGCAAAATTGTATAGTCGTAGTTCTCTCTGAATTCTGCTTGCGCAACGAATTCTCCTTGACCCTCGTAAACTAAATTAAATGAAAACGCGATTGTGTCGAGCGGCTCTTCTTCTTCGATTGCCTCAGCTTCTGCGGCCTTGCGCTCAGCGATGGCTTTCTGAATTGCGATGTCGCAAGCCACGTTAATGCGATTCCAGATCTCACCCCTACTCACAATGATGAACCCGGGGATCTCTTTTGCCGTGAACTTCGACTCTGATGAGCCGGTCTGTGCAAGCATGTCGTCAACGTTTTTATATCCAGCATCAACCATCGCGGCATCGATAGCCAGCGCTTCTGTGTCTGCCTGGAAAATTCCGTAGCTGTTGTTATTTGCAAAAACTTCAAATTTAGTCATCTTAGTCTCCATCTGTGGGGTCTGAAAGCTTCATCGCTCTCTTAATATTATGAAACCATGGGTTCATCAGAATTACCTAGAAAATCAGCACTTCCAAATCATCAAGGCTTGCATGCAATTTACTCAGTGAACAAATTTTCCAACGTTTACTGAACAACGTAGTCAGCCGGAAGCTCTGAGTCGCATAGTAGCTGATACAACACAAATATTCCAGGCCGCTTGTCGGGTCCGTCTTGCCAGAACATCCGGTGCCTGACTAAACCGATGCCTTTCCCGATCTGGCTCCAGTGCATCTGAGATAGCTCATACTGAATCAGTGCCCACAAAATCCCCCTCGAGCACCGACGGTCTCCGTAGAAAGCAGAATTTAGCCTCGCAATTTCCCACGCTTCCGTCGGCGTCCATCCGTCAGCCATCCGATTCATGGCGACTGTAACGGCAGATAGATGCCGATAAATTTCAGGATCCCTGTCGATCAGGATTTCCAGAAATTCAAGCTGCCGGTCACGGTCTGCGATGGTGTTCCTACTCGGAATTTGTTGACTGCTTTGAGTGTAGATTCCCAGGTGCGTCGGATATCCGAGGATCTGCCGAGGGTCTCGTTTTTTGGGGTGCGCATGTTGTTGAAGTCCTCCGGAGAGGGTAAGGGTCTCCGCGTGATCAGGAGACCCTTAGTTTGGGCGGACGTTAGAAGGGGAGGTTGTCATCATCGCTGTGATCACGAGGCTCTTCTGGCTTCCAACCCCTGCATATGTCGATGCACCGGCGCGACTTATGAGCGTGCATGGGTAGACCCATCTTCTCGAACGCCGAAGCCTCTTTCCCGAAGAATTTGATTTGCCGGGCGTTGACTACTGCCATTTCATCATCGCCGTACGGATTAAAGCAGCCGTAGCTCGCAAAATATGCATATATGCACCGCTCTACGATCTGCTCTGTTACATCAACAATTTCCTTAGATCCGTTCAGCTTAACCAGGATTTTATAGTTCTGGGCATTCTCAAGGCGCTCTCTTGTGTCGCTTTTGAAAATCCGAAAATACAGGTCCTCCTCGAAATTCTTGTGCGCTACGCTGCGGCCGATACTGCCGGGTTTAGCAAAAATACTAATCGCACGCATACTTGTGATTGCATCTAAATTCACGATTTCCATGATAAATTCTCCATATCTAAAAAGGGTTGGGCAACTTCAGGGTTTAGGATTTTAAAATTGCCAGGGTTTCTGTATTCGAAGCCATCTCAGCTTCGACGAGATCTACGAGTGCCTGGTGGATCCAGACCGGGACCGGTCTCTCACCTCGATCCAGTTTCCAGATCATCGATGGCGCCAGAGACCGTCGGGGTTTTCTCGGGTGTCGGGCACCCAGCTCTCTCGCGAGAGCTGTATGCCAACGATCACCGTAGAGTCTGATGCCGATAGCTCGAAGGGTCTCCGCGGTGATCATGGTTCACTCCCTTACGCGTGGGCTTCTGGGGAGGATGGCTTCCTGGTCACGCGGGCCTGCACCTTCGCGGCCGCCTTGGTTTTGCGGGCGTGAACCTCTGCGCGTTGAGTTACTGACAGAGCTACGCTATCAACGCCGCCTTCGCGGGGACACATTTTCACTGATTCGACGCTCTCAAGATACCAACCAACGCTATCGCGTTTAACGGTGGCGTACGTAGACTTAATCGGATACCGATAAGCCTTGGCTGATGCACCGCCGCGAACAAATTCTGCGGTCGCACCGGCACGGCGCCGCTTTGCGATTTTTAGGTCAGCCAGACCCTCTTCTGCATTGCGGGCGACTACCATTACATCAATAAAACTCAGGTCATTCTGGCCGCGACCGGTCTGCACGGTCCTCAGCATCGCGAGAATACCTTCGCGATTAGCCACAGCGATGCGGACGCGCTTGCGTGTGCCTGGTGTCGTCATCTTCAGTCTCCTGGGTATAATCTGGGGGAGGCGCTTGATTGCGTCCTCTTAATATTATGAGAACACACATTTCCCAAAAAACAATAATAAATCGAACACACATAGTACGCATAGCTAACTATATTTTTTGCGGTGACTTATCTGTTTACAGTACGCATATTCTGATGTCGTCAAACTATGTTGACAATTACTTGGGTAGCCCGTGACAACATTGTCAACATTGGGCCTAGGCGACCCACACACTCCTATATCCCCATTTTTGTCATCCCATCCCGAAAGTCATGCCCAGAAAACGGCCACTGGTGAGCAAAACAACGCATTGATGCCCGATATTCTTCACAGACACCCAAAACGCACCAGCGAGCCATACGGAGGCATTGGCGGCCATTCTCCCATTTTGTTGACCTCTACAGCCCTCCATAGGCGCCTGAGGGGGCCATATGAGCCATTGTCAACATAGTTTGGCGATGCTGGAGGGGCGCTGACGACCAATTATTGGTCGGCGTGGATGATGTTCTTCTGGAGGCCCTGATTCGCTCTGGCGGGCTTAAAAACGGGTATGGCTGGCTTTTGGGTATTTTGTTGACGACTTGGGACCGTCAATAAGGGGTGTACGGTGTTGGGTTTGGATATTTGAAAGTCAGTTATTGTCAATATTTGGCACTAGCCGACTTTCAAATAGTCGACCGGGCCATGTTGAGATCCTGATGGCGTGATAATCTATGCCGGTGAGGAAACCAGATCCAAAGATCGCCTAGGTGTCGGTCCCCGTAGATATCAGGTACACTATGTCACCACTGGTGCACCTGATATCTGCAGCCCATCCTGATCCCAGGAGGTGACCATTTGACCGGGTTTCTGAACCAATTTTGGGACCTAAAACACATTTATGTTCTACTAAGTAGACATCCCCGCCTATCCAGCTCACCCATGATACGTCAACAAATTAGCTTTCCCAAACCGAATCTACACGCAAAATACCGTAAAAATACCGTAAAACTACCGCATCCCACCGTGATCTAGTGCGCCCTTGCATCCAGCTTTCCTATTTGTGTTGCAGAACCAACAAGATGTGTTGCACGACCGATGCATTTGTGTTGCACAACTCTCAAAATGTGATGCACGCAAAACTACAAGTTTTGCATCTTGCAGTGGTATTCTACAAACATCGGAGAAATACCATGTTGAGTTTAGCAAAACAAAATCTGTTGACGCGTGCAGTATCTATAATGCGGTCGGTAAAATTCGGGCCGATTTCCGCATCCTCAGATGCCAAATATGCCGAGGTCGCCGCTCAGATCGAGGCACATATGATGCGAGATGGTGATCTTTGGACAGGTATAGAAAGCCTGGCATCTACTCATCGCTATGCGTATCTGCAGCGTGCAGCCTGGTCGAGGCATGCTCACAGCATGGTATCTCGACTGATCAAGGATCTCCACGCTCAAAGGATTCCCGCGAAGGATGGTCTGGCTCAGCTGGAAATTTGGGTTCCGGAAGCTGAGAGATATCCACCGCGCCAGGCAATCCCTCGGCAAGAGAGGACCAAGGCGGGCGATTGGCTGACTGCAGTCCGGGCTTCGGGAATCAAAATCCCTCCGAGCAGATCGAAGAGGCGTGGAATTCTATCGCTTCCGGATGATTGGCTAGATCAGATTTGGTCCGTCGCGGTCGACAAGGAATTCAAATATCTCGATAGCCTGGCGGTTTTGATCACCACCGGCTGCAGGCCTGCTGAAATCTGCGATGGTGTCGAGATCGAAGTGGTCGACGACCATCTGACGATCACTGTGACTGGTCGGAAAACTACGGATGTAAACGGTCAGCCCTGGCGTAGATTGACCGTTTCGACCGATAGCTCTCCGGCCGCACACCTGGCCGAGCAATTTCGTTTGGGGCAAACGAAAATCCGGTGCACAGCAACCCCGTGCGCCATCAGTTTAGCAATTGCCGACCTGGCTGTCGGTCTGAATTTCGGCCGCCGCATTTCAGCATATGATATCCGTCATCAAAGGTCAGCTGATATCAGGAATTCCTTTGATGATATGGCAATCGTATCTGCGTGGCTGGGGCATGCATCAACATCAACAGCACGCTACTATGGTCGCGCCCCAAAATCATCAGGATGCCGTGGACCTCGACCGATATCTGCGATTGCTGCGCGGATGGTGAGAACGAATAAGCCAAGTGTTGTCAACAAATTAGATTGCTGAGATCATGGCAATCCATCAGTATTTCTGATAACTTATACATAAGTAATCAAAAATTCCGATGGAGTGCGTTTAATGGGGCGTCGACAACAAACATCTTCAGAAGATAAAATTGATAAGGCGCCCAGAGAACGCTGGCAGCATGGCACTCAGGGAATCGAAATTGAGATAGGTAAACCGGGTGATGCTGTTCTCGCAAGAAGAGTTCAACGCATCGACACACCAGTTCTCTCACTGCATAGATCCCGTAAAATCGGGGATGCAGAAGTGGTCGCGGCCGCCCGCTGGCTAGCTGACTATGAGTCTGGTCGTCGATCACGGTATGTCCACCCCGCGACTGCAGGGATCGGAGGAGGTAGCGCGGCTGGTGCGGATGGTGTGCTACTGTGGGGTCTAGATGCGTCAACAAAATTGAGGGCGGCTAATCAGGCAATCGGGCGCGATGGTGAGGCTCTCTTGATACAAGCGGTTCATCTTGGCATGTCTATAGATTCTATCCGCAAGGACTGGCAGTGCCGGTGGGGCGACGTATGCCATGCCCTGAAAACTACACTTCTTGCGTTGAGCACTCACTATCAAAATGTGGATAGATTCTCGTTTGATGGCCGGATTCGGCGTGAATTTGAACTTGAATCATCAACATAGATCGTGTTCACGAAAAAAAGATGATATCATAAAATCAACGACGATATCCGGCAAATTTTAGAGGAAATCTCATGCTCAATAATGAAAATATCAATTTTACAGCAAAAGTCGTGAACAGTGCGCGACCGTTCGAGGATGCAATCGAAGCACTGATTTCGGGACCTGATCCGATGACGATTTCTTACACTTTGGGCTACGGTCTGGAATCCGTTCCCGAGCTCGCCGGGCTGACGGACATTCAGTTATCGACGTTAAATATTCGGACGCTTCTACTGTCGGTATCTGTCGCGAAAGAACTCGCATTTCGTGACGCGGCGCCGATCCGCGCAGTCTTGGCATCTAGTCCGCATGATCGGGAGGCTAACAGAGCGCTCTGGGATGCTGAAGACAGGCACGGGAAGGACTTCAAGGATCGGATGGGAGTCTGGGAGGGTGGATGGTTTCACTACGCAGATGGATCGGACTTAAGAGTGAGCGCTACCGGCGGATTTCCGGTGATTGCTGTGAAGACTACGTAAAGCTGGCGGATTGGATGCGTCAACAAAATTAAGATCATCAAAAGGGAGTCGACAGATTCTCTTTTGATGGTCGGATTCGTGATAGGGTGTCAGCGTGATGGAACAGTTTTCTTATATTGTCGATAGGTTTTCTAAACGATCGGATTATGAGCCCTATCCTCCAGGGCATCTGCAGTCGTATTCGGATGCCGGGATTCGTTTGGAAATCAGGTTGGCGGAGGCGATCAGAGATGATGGGCGACCCAGGCCGGATGGAGAACGTTTACGGGAGGAGGCCGATATAAGGCTGCTGGCTCTGGGGGATGAGTGGGAAGCTCGGGCTGTGCTGAGGCAAGCTGGTGTTTTTCTTGGTTTGCTATCTGCAGTTCGTGAGCTGCCGGAAGCTGCCAGGGCTGGCAATGAGGAGGGTCGGGCGGCTGTGGAGAGGGTTTTGGATCAGCTGGATAAGTGGATTGCGGTGATATAGTCTGCATACTTTGTTGACATGACTACAAAATATTGCAAACCTATGCGCGTTTTGCTTGCGATCGGCGGTGGCTTGTATCACTATTAGTGTCAAGTCACAGGAATGTGGCGCAATAAAAAGATCCGGATCATCGCGATTGGCGTCGCTCCCCGGATCTTAGCGCAGGAGTTTATTATGTCCGATACCCAAAAATTTGTCAATACATCTGCATCCATCGGAATCGATGAGGGTGTAGAGTTACTCAACGGCATGAGCGAAAGCGTGTTCGCCGGTGTGGCTCAGAATATGGTCGACCTGGGCTGGTCGATATTCCCACAAATGACGTCTGGCGAGCGTCGCCTCCCGGGCAAAATCGATGGCGGGGTTATAAAGTGGAAGGAGGATTACAATCTCTCTTTGGTCCGCCCGACACAAGATTTTCTCGACAGATGCATTTATCAGTGCGCATCACTGAACGTCGCGACCGTTTTTGGTCCCGCAAGCGGAAATACCTTCGCGGTTGATATCGATGTGCTAGATGAAAAACTTGCAGACGAGGTCGCCGAAATCGCCGAGGAAATCCTTGGCGATACTCCATTTGTCAGAGTCGGAAACAAACCAAAGCTCGCTCTTATTTATCGGCATGCTGAAGACGATGTTGTGGCTAGTGTGTCTCGCCGCCTTGCGGACGAAGAAGGTATGCCGTCTCAACATGGTCTTGAAATCCTCGGCGCCGGAAAGTTGCTTACCTTCCACGGCCGCCATCACAAGACAGGCCAGTATTTCAAATGGACTGGATTGGCGACACCACTTTTGGACGGCCCAGAAAAGGCACTTCTGGTAACGTCAGCACAGGTTGTCGATTTCCTTGCAGCCGTCGATACGAAGCTTGGATTTGCTCAGGCGCAGGTAATCAAGGCAAATTTTTCCTGGACCGAGGGAGAAGAGGGCGAAGTCCGCACCGCGATCATCGACACCGGTGTGAGTGGCAGACTGACCGACGGCCGCGAGGAATACCTGGGCAAGCTGGTTTGGGCGATGGTATGTGCCAACTCGCAGGAAATCTGTGCGGCGCGAGACCTTGGTGATGATGCTCTCCGGCCATTGTTGGCTGGTGTGTGCCAGGCGGTTTTCGATGAATTTGTTGTCAAGGCTGAGGCGAGTGGGCGCTGGGAGCCAAAGATGCTTCGGCAGGAAATTAGATCTCGTGTTGCTCGGGCGGCAGCAAAGGTTGAGCCGCCTCGTCCGAGGATGATCGCAAGCGGGGCATCTAAGAGCCATTTAGACTCCGACCTGCCGATCATCGAAATCGTGACTGGTGATGTAGAAAGCGCAGCAAATGCGGCCGAGCTAGCCCTGGTCGCCTCGGGTAGGGGCATCTATCAGCGTGGCGGTGCAATCGTGAGCATCGGGGAAACCTGGTCGCACACGGCGTCTGGACGCGAAGTATCGACTCAGAGGATCTTCCCGGTCGGTGAGCATGCCCTGGTCGAACACCTATCCGCCTCTGCGATCTGGATGAAATATGATGCCCGAAGCAAAGGGATGGCACGAACCTCGGCGCCGATGTGGATCGCGCAGACGCTCATGGATCGCAAAGGCCGCCTAGGACTTCCAGTGCTCTCGGGCGTAGTGGGGGCTCCCACGCTTCGCGGCGATGGCAGCATCCTGGATCAGCCTGGCTTCGACGAGACTACTGGGCTCCTTCTAGATCACCGCGGCGTTCAGTTTCCTGAGGTGCCTCAGGCGCCATCGCGTGATGATGCCTTGGTCGCTCTGGGGGCCCTGAAGGCGTTAATTAAGGATTTCCCGTTTGTAGCGAACGCTGATCGCTCGGTGGCCCTTTCTATGCTGTTGACAGCATGCGTAAGGCGTTCTCTCCGTACGGCTCCTCTCCATGCTTTCTCGGCACCAACCGCAGGAACGGGTAAATCCAAACTGGTCGATATCGCCTCAATCCTTGCCACGGGTCGTGAGGCTGGCGTTTTAGCGCAAGGCAAAACAGACGAGGAAACCGAAAAGCGCCTGGCATCCGCACTCATCGCGGGCGACCAAATCATCACACTCGATAACTGCGTTCTCCCTGTTGATGGCGACCTTCTTTGCCAGATGCTGACCCAATCGACCGTCCGCCCCAGGATCCTTGGTCGGTCTGAGACGCCGGATATCCCAGCATCAGCTCTGATGGCCGCCACCGGCAACAGCCTCATAATCGCCGGTGATGTTACGCGCCGCGCTATCTACTGCAGTCTAGATGCTAAGGTTGAGCGTCCCGAGGATCGGGAATTCGACATCGATGTTATCGCCGAGACAAAAAAACGCAGGCCAGAACTGGTTGTTGCCGCACTTACAGTTCTGAGAGCGTTCATTGTGGAGGGTAGCCCGAAGCAGAAGAATCCATTGGGCTCATTTGAAGACTGGAGCCGCACGGTCCGCGACGCTCTCGTTTGGGCCGGTGAAGCAGACCCATGCGAAACCATGGTAAGGATGCGCGAACTGGATCCAAAACTGGAGGCGCTGACAGCAGTTCTGTCGGGATGGGCAAAGGCTCTCAACGACAATCGGGTCACAACAAGTGCCATCGTCGAAGCTGCGACGGCCCAGGCCCACAATGAAGATGGCCAGATCGTATTTCGGAATCCTGAGTTGAGGTCGGCTCTTATGTCCGTGGCCTCAGCCGGATCGTCATCGGCGCTGAGTGCTCGCTCCCTTGGGAGGTGGCTTGGAGCCAACGCTGATCGGCGTGTCGGAGGCCTCCGCATCGTGAGGCTGGGTCTTTTGGATGGATCTCCGACCTGGAGGCTGGAGTCTGATGAGCCCGGTATCCTCGGACCAGCGAATTGGTAAACTAAAATAGCTCAGATTGTTCTTTCAAGGCTCACTCTCAAAAGGGGTGGGCCTTCTTCTTTTGGTGGTCGCTTCCCACGGAAAGGATGGTTCAAGAGGTCATGTCAACAGATTAGGTGGGTTAAGTGGGTTAAGTGGGGTAGTTTCGGAGAGATTGCTGAAAGTGTCACAGATAGTAGTCTGACAGTTTTCCGTGGGGTATCAGAAATAGCCCCCTATAACCCACTTAACCCACCTAATCTGTTTACACACCCGTGGGATGGGTGGTGATTCTTCTTTTTACAGGTCGTTTTCCTTCGAAAAGGGTGTTCAAGATATCCTTGTCAACAGATTAGGTGGGTTAAGTGGGTTAAGTGGGGTAGTTTCGGAGAGATTACTGAAAGTGTCACAGATAGTAGTCTGACAGTTTTCCGTGGGGTATCAGAAATAACCCCCTATAACCCACTTAACCCACCTAATTTGTTTACACATCCCGTGGCAGGGGTGGGTGATTCATTTACATGCATCAGAATAGTATACCGGTGAAATAAAAGGCGCGACTTCCTTGCTTTTTAGTCCTCGCGTGTGTGCACAATACAAATACGGGAGGACTACAACATGAAGAAAGCAAACAAACATTCGCGTATCATCAATCGTGGAATCGACACTATCCAAGATCTCGAAAAGCAGGTCGCAAGCCTCAAAGATCTGCTATCAAATACGGAAATGGAAAACACGATTTTGCGCTGCCGAGCGCCAGATCCAGCTCTCACAATCGTCGGCACAATCCATCTAGAAGGCCTTACGATCACGTTTTCTGATGCGTCGGATTTCCGCGAAGTTGCGGGTCATTTGGCGGAATCGATTGCGGCGTACGGCTACGGTGGCGGCTCGATGGAGAGAAACATGCCAGAGGAGTGCAAGTTATGAGCGAGCGGCAATAGAAGCCCGATCCAGGATTGAAATTTCTTCGAAATCATCGCATACAACTCCGATTCGTAACCCAAATACGAGTCGGAGTTTTTCATGTCCAAAGCTTTCCTAGCTCAAGTGATCCAAGAATCACTCGAAACCACGGGCGTCGCAGCCAATCGAGCGGCCGCCGATGTAATCGATGCTATCGTGAAGGAACTAAAAAAGGAAGGCGGCTTCACCCTGCCAAGCTTCGGCACCTTCACCGTGAAGAAGACCAAAGCGCGCAAGGCTCTCAATCCCCGCACCGGCGAGCCTGTGAAGGTGAAGGCTAGTAAGACCGTGCGGTTTAAGGCGTCGCCCTCGCTGAAGACGGCGGTCTGATCCAGATGAGCGGCGACCTTTATGATTTCTTTCGCGACCAAGGCGGCATCATAGCTGGTGTCTTGGCGTTGGGCGCCGCTCTCATTGCTAACCGTGGAGCCAAGTCTGCTGCAAAGCATCAGGTCGATGCGATGGAGAGGCAGGCAAAGAGGGTGTTGGCGCGTGACAATAAAATTGCTGAAAACCGTCTTTTGGGAATGCTTTCGAAGACGGATGACGACATCCAGATACTAAAGAAGCGTCTCGAGGCATCAAAATATTATATTGAGAATGCGCCTGTCGTAAGAGAGGTTCGCCAAACTATACGGAAACCAAATTTGGATATCGTTTGGAACGATATTGGTCGCTTCGGAGAGGAATTTGTCGCTCTCTATATGACACTAGATAACCGCGTTGACGATTTCATTAATTCCGACATCACCGAAATTAATGCCGTCAAAAATGAGCTTGCGGAATTCGATACGTTCGTCACAGTCTTAGAAAACCATCTCAAGGCCGCAGCGAAGAAGACGAACGGTATGATTCTGGAGACGGAAAAGGCTCCTGCGCGTTGGCGCGGTGTGTCAATTAAGCGGCTTGTGCCCTTCCGTGTCGTTCGGATATCCGATTCCAACCCGATCTCAGCCGATCCAAAACGCCTGGAACGGGTCGACAAACCCTCAAACCACGGCGAGCTATAAGCTCAGCCTGCCGTGGCGTATTGCCAGCTAAAATTTCCGCATCAGCAAGCTGACCTGTCCAGATCTCTTCAAAAATTTGGGCGACGCAGAGCCTGCCCGAATACCAAATTGCCGATGGCATGCCTTCGATCTGAGCCGCGCACCATGATTCAAACAGTCGGCAAGCGCGTTCTTCCGCTGATCCATAGTATGTGCCTGGCATCTCCACGCCGGTCGCCACGGCCTCGCCGATCACCGTCAAAGCCGCCTGGCTCAAATGCCCTCTGAGCAGCCTATGCATAATCTCGTGCGCTAACGCCGTGAGCATAGATGAGGGATTAGTTTCGGCGACGAGGATGATATTACCATCGCACGGGGCCAGGCCGCCAACGGCTTTGTAGGTTGCACCATCTATATCGTAGCTAGCTCGTGTAACGCCGAAATCGTTGACGTTACTATCAACTCGGTAAATTTTGGGTGCTACGATCACGGTAAGCCATGGTGCGATGCGGTCAGCCAGCTCGGCCATAGTCCCCAAAACAGCTCTACCGTCAGCATCTCCGGCGCCAGGCCCCACCGCTACTCGGCCGATCAGATGCTTGGGAAGACTGTAATCACTCAAAGAAAACCTAGTAACAACGCCATCCTTTATTTCATAGACATCTGTAGACCTATCTGCCGATTTTACGATTTTGGGTGCCTCTAGCAAAACCCCAGTGGATCTATACTTGCTCTCCGTTTCCATTATTATTATTTCCTTGATTTACATTAGTTTACCCGACACTAATACTCGCAATCCAGGCTCCATCTATAACAAGCCAAAATTGGCCGATTAAACCCGAAAACCAAGGTTAACCAGCCAATTTTGGCGTCTTATGCAACAGTGAGTTTACCAACTTGCCGAGCAAACTCAGTCCGACCGGCAATCAACTGCCGCCGATATTCGATACCATCAGCATTGTTGATATCGATCCAAACAGAATGCCAAATTGCCTTGCTACCCTTTTTGGTTGACGTCTTCGACGCGGCATAGTCAGCCACACTCAAAGTCGAATCCAACACAACAACCCGGTGTGCACCATTGTTGGCCGACCAATCCTTTGGCACCCTCACAGTAGATAACACAACTCGATGGCCGTCGCTTAATTCATGGGTTTCGTGGATAATAGGCATCTTACACCTCCTGGCCGACCGTACGTTTGGCCTGCCCGATAAGGTCGGTAGCCCAAGAAACAAGGCTCTCAACAGCATACGCTTCGCTCGCCACGATCTCCGCGTAGTCATCGTCCATGTCGGTGTAATCGACATCATCTGCATCGATACCGACAACTACATATGCCGCAACACGCTTAGGAATGCGATGCCCGGAGCTCAGCATAAGCTCGTGCTGGCCATCTTCAATAGTCAGGGACAGCACGGATGGATTGTTGCTGACTAGGTTCTCACCGGCTAGCTTTTCTCCGATCAGCTGCTGCAATTCAAATTTGGATATCATGATACTCGGTCTCCACAGGCCTGGGTTAGCTCTACAATTATGAAACCACGACTCATTCATAATTACCTAGAAACTAAGCACTTGCAAAACAGAATACGTCCACTGCAAATTCCTCAGTGAACATATTTTGCTCAGATATCTGTGGACAAAAAGAAACCCCAGTAATGCCGGGGTTTCTAATTCAATTTGGATATCTGTAGTCTGGGTCTACCATTTCGAGTTCGACGGCCTCAGTATCGGGGTAGTCAGGATCATAGATCCTTGATTGCTCGGCCAGGAAATCTTCATACCAACTCTCAGAAATCTCCATCGCTAGAGTGCTCCCAGGGATTCTAGGCTTGTGTTTATGCGCGTGCGAGACTTGATTTCAGCGCAGATTACCATCGGCAGGGCTCTCCGGATCCAGGTGGGGGTTGGCATGGCACCATGAGCTATCTGCACCAGCTCAGCCAGCTCAATGCGATTATGTTGACACAAGGCTTTGGTCAGCCGCTCGGGATAGCCAGCGCCGTAGAGTGATTTGCCGATTTGTGAGATTGCCGTGCTCATTATGCGCACTCCTCAGATGCGATTTCCTTGGCGGCCGCACGCATAGCAATTGAGGTTTTCTCGGCGCTGATTGCGGCGGACTCCAGAATCATGGGTAGGCTGGAGGAAACCCAGCCCGGCACTTCATCCTTTGCGCGCCAGACTTTAATGGAGCGCGGGCTGAGACCGTGACCGGTGTATTTCACGCGTGTGCCCGCCAAATCCCGCGATAGCCCATCGAGCCATCGTTTTCCGTACATTAATGTCGCGGCGTTTTCGAGTATTTTGAATTTCATGTGAGTTCTCCTTTAGATCAAGGATAACCCTGGGATGCCGCAAATACAGAGTAAATGAGCACTTCGTTATTTACATTGGTAACCTGCAAAATTCACAGTAAACAAAATAGCAGTGTTCGACTTGCTGGTATTTTACATGCTCAATAGAGTAAGATTAATTATGTTTGGGGCAAACGAAAATGAGCCAAGAAACTGATGCTGAAAAGCTCGCCGAAAAGCCGGAGCTGGCTTACATGGTGCTGCCGCACGTTGCGGATGATGATGATGGTGATGAAATCGAGTGGCACCTCCTGACCGGCGGCCTGGCCCGGTAAGCTATCCAATTTGGATCATAGTCGACATGATCTAAACGCGGATTGCCAAACCAAGGGTCACCGAGGTATCAAGCTCGCTATGACCAATATGGCAAACCTCGCTTCGTTCATACGAGCCTGATTCCTCAAGGGTTTCAGTGTGGCGCAATCGCGCCCTGGGTTTGCTATAGAATATAAGGTCATCCCATCATGACTACGAAAACACGTTCGATCGGTAAACGTCGGCCGCCGAGCACTCTGCATGCAGCTCTGGAAGCTGCGAAAGCGCGGCCGACCATTGTGCAGGGCTATGATGAATGCGGCGACCCGCTCGATGTAAGCTCAACACAGAAACCGGATATCCGAGAAGCGGCTGCGACCATGATGGTGATGGACGCGCTGACTGATAGGGATATCGAGCGCATCCGGATGCTGGATTCGTGTGTTGTTATTGAGTGCGAGGTCGCTTGGGAGAAGTGGCTTTCTGAGCCGATCTGGAATCTTGTTGACAAGGAGATTTCGCGACTCAATGTGATTCCTTCGTCTAAAGCTGACATCCCACCCGAGGATCGCCTGAGGAGTTTTCCGGAAACGACGGTTGTTCTGTG
Source organism: Acidisoma cellulosilyticum (assembly GCF_020621385.1). Classification (GTDB taxonomy): domain Bacteria; phylum Pseudomonadota; class Alphaproteobacteria; order Acetobacterales; family Acetobacteraceae; genus Acidisoma; species Acidisoma cellulosilyticum. Next base: position 167,903 of record NZ_JAESVA010000005.1, read on the forward strand.
CCGCAATATCGAGGAGATCGCTCCGGAATATGCTGGAGCTTACGATGTCCGACTCAGGATTTCTGGACTTAGCGCAGATCAACTCAAGCGTCTCATCGGAACCTCGCCTATCATCGAACGCGAGCTCACGGATGAGATTGCTCTCTCTGTGAGTGCTGTCCGGCTCTTTATGTCGGCGCACAAGGAGGCATCGGGTGAGGCGATTTTCCAAAAGTTGCTCACGATTTACGCGGCCGAGAAGGGTGTGACTTCTAAAAGCGCAGTGAGCCACAAGTCGAAGAGCAAACCATACCTTGATCTCGACTACATTCACGGCATGCCGGAAGCAGTAAAATGGGGTCGCGATCTGGCCGAGGATATCCGGGCTTATAAAGCGGGTCAGCTTGACTGGTCGGACGTTGATCCTGGTGTGCTAATCGGTGGTCCGCCTGGCACCGGGAAAACCATTTTCGCCCAGGCTCTCGCAGAAAGCTGTGGAATTCCGTTGATCGCGACTTCCTATGGCGCTTGGGGGAGAGCTGGTCATCAAGGCGAAGTTCTCAAAGCTATGCGTGCAGATTTCAAACGAGCCAGGGAATCCGCGCCATGCATTCTTTTCATTGATGAACTGGATTCCATTCAAAGCCGAGGAAACTCAAAGAGAAGTGATGACTGGTGGTCGACAATCGTAAATGCCCTACTGGCTGAACTCGATGGCGCCGAAGCTCGTGATGGTGTTGTCGTGGTCGCGGCGTCTAACTATCCGGACAAGGTCGACCCCGCCATCCGGCGTGCCGGTCGATTAGATCGCGTGATCAAGATTGGTCTGCCAGATCGTGTTGCGCTGGCTAAAATCCTGCGCGACCATTGCTACGAGTCTGACGTAGATTTCGATCGGATTGCTCAACGCATGGTCGGCAAAACAGGTGCGGATTGTAAGGCCCTAGCTCGCACTGCAGGTCGGAGAGCGCGACGTGAAAAGCGCGAACTGAAAACTGAAGATTTCCTGCAGGAATTGAAGTCATCGCAAAAACCGAGAGCTCCCGAACTTCAATACAGGATTGCAATTCATGAAGCGGGCCATGCTCTGCTTGGGAGTCTTCAAGGGTCGCTGCATTCTGTGTCGATTCTGAGTTCGGGTATCACGTCGGGTGGCGCAATTTTCGATGACCGATCTGCAGGTAGCGTTCGAGACATCGACGACATGATTCGTGACTGGCTTGCTGGACGTGCTGCTGAGGAAGCCATTCTTGGCAGGGTTACAATCGGAAGTGCTGGCCATGCGTCAAGCGACCTGGGATTGGCGACGGTTTTCGCAGCGAGTTTGGAAACCGAGTGGTGTGTGGGTGACTCCGGTTTGAGCTGGCGAGGCGAAGTGAACCAACACAATATCGGAAATCTACTTGCCATGAATCGCGATGTTGCGGGTCGTGTTGAAGCTCGGCTGCAGAGACTCTATTCGGAGGCTTTGGAAATCGTCCGGCATCGGAGTAACGCGGTCGTCGCGATTGCAGAGGTTCTTATGGATCGAGAAATCCTGGATGGGCATGAGGTCGCTGAGATTATCCGGATCAACAAGCCCATCATGGTTTCGAAGAGAGCTAAGGCGACTGACGTGATGGGCATGCACTGAGATGGCCAAAACTTGGTTTGTGGCAGACACACATTTCGGGCATCGGGGAATCATTGAGATGTGCTTCCGGCCGTTCGCGAGTATCGAGGAGCACGATGCGGCGTTGATCTCGAATTGGAATTCGAGGGTTGGCGGCAGCGATACCGTATATCATCTCGGGGATTTTAGCCATCGATCCGGCCGGGATTGCTCGCACTATTTAGATAGGCTCAAAGGTAAGGTCCATCTGATCCACGGCAATCATGATCGTGAAGCAACCCGCGCTGATGAAAGATGGCTGTCGTCAACACCGATGATGCATATCAATCATCAAGGCCACCACATTACACTATGCCATTACGCAATGCGGGTTTGGCCCAAAAGTCATCGCGGTTCCTTACATCTGTACGGTCATTCTCATGGTCGATTGTCTGGTGACCGGCAATCTCTAGATGTCGGGGTAGACTGTTGGGGGTATTACCCGATTTCGCTCGATGAAATCCTTGAGCGTCTGCAAACTCAGCCTGATTGAGGCCAGCCGTGAGAAATGTTTTCATTGGTGTTGAAGTTTCATCTGACCTAAAAATGGCAGCCAAAATTGCCTTGTGTTTTGAAGATGGGATTAGGATCTCGTATTCGATCAAGCCACGTAAACCCGTGGATATCTCTGCAGTCGAAGGCGGCCGCGATGCAGAGGATGTCGCGCTTCTTGTCGACGCCCTCATTAATCACGATGATATCCAACTCGTGTCGGAGCACCCTAATGCGGATGCCAGATTGCTTAAAATTCTTCTGCAAGCATCGCACTTGAGAATGCCAAAACGTGAGATCGCTGACATCGACGAAATCCTACGGCTTGAATGCGTCAGCCTATACGATCTGGATCTTCCAGAGGATGAGGTTGACGTTGAGATTCGCCATGTCATCGCACGCGCGAAAGATAACCTTCGCGGCACCAGCGACGATACTCATGGCGCGCTCGCTAAGGCTAAAAGGCTGTCTGAGCTGCTTACGGAAACCAAAAGACTAGTCGACGAACGCCTGAGCTGACCCTATTTTCGTCAACAAAACACGAAAATGCCCGCTAATGCAGTTCTAAGGCCCACTGACGCGTTTCTGGTGTCTGTGAGGGATATTGTAGTCCTAGAACACAAATTGCTAACCAGCGACCGTTTGCTGATGATGATTTTGTTGACAGAAGACGAAAGTCGTCAACAAAGTATCGCCATCAATAATAAACAGATGACTTGCTTGATATTTGCGCACTGTATTGAGACCATGGATTACGCGCTAGAAATAGCGTCAAATCCCGGGAAGGAATCAAATAATGCGCAGTTTCTTGGCCAGTTTGGCATCCATAATCTCAAAGCTAATCTCAATGCCGGTTACCACCTTCAAATTTGTTGGCGGCAAATTCATAGCCGTCACTGAGGCTGTGTTTTCGACGGCGTGGGATATCGTCACCTTGCCGATCACTATCGCATCTGGTCTTGCGCAGTCGCTCATTGGCAAGCCCTCCAATCCAGACCAAGCCGCCCATGACGCTCGGGCGGCCGAGGAGGAGCACCAGGCAAACCTATCGAAAAACGAGAACGCAAAGCTTGATAAGCAACGCACTCTTCGGGAAATCCACGCCCTGGCGACGGCCTATTCCGGAGGGCAGGGGATTCCCTATGAGCCGGAGCATTCTTGCTTGGCAAAGTCGGACTACACGTATTTTGGATGCCTCTCTCGCGAGGAGGCGCTTAAACTGGCTAGCTTAAAGCCGGATGAGCTGGCTGAGTTTTGGTCAGGCTCACATGTTGAAGGTGTTCGCTCCAGGGTTGAGATTGCCGATCTGCAGAAGGCTGCCCTGGTCGTAAGAGAGGTGGCGAAGGCGAGGGCGGTCGGCCAACCACCCAAGGAACGCGATTTGGCACGGCTATCGGGCCCTCAGAAGGCATACGTCATTTCGGCTAGGGCGCTGGACTGCGATGCGATCGTCGAGATGTCGCCACGGGAGCTGGTAGCGGTCCTCGGTCGACTGGATCATGGTTTAAAGGAGGTATCCGAGCCCGAGGATACCGTGGATCCCGTAGCGGCTAGAAAAGCTGAACTCCGGGCTATGGTTCGGCAGTCCTTAATCTCGAAGCCTGATGAATCGACGGTTTCCCGGCGTTTCGGAATCTAAATTTGGTCGGCAAGACATGAAAAAGCCGCCCAGGATTTCCTGAGGCGGCTTAACTCATATAAAGAAGCCTAGATCTCAGGCAGCCATCTCAGCCGCGATCTCCTGCATCAGGCCTAAGTCAACCTGGGCACTCGCCAGCTGACCACGAACCAACGCCAGTTGCGAACGAAGGAAATCACGCTCGGTTTGGACATCGCTCAGTGCGACGCGAGCATGACTCAGCTCGGTCCGCATATCGCTGAGCGTCCGCCTCAAAACGTCCTCGCGAGCACCGGTCGATGCAGCGGCCGCACGAATATGCGACCGCTCAACAGATTCGCGACCTGCTGCGAGCAAGGCAAGGCCAATTCCGGCGACGCCGACATTGATGGTCGAGTGCATCTGGTGAGAAACATTATCAGCGTAGCTCATGATGGGCCTCCTGAGTCCTGGATCCACTTCGTCAGTGGCCAATGCTTATATCGGTAATCCCATTTAGATCGGTTTGTCAACTAATTTTGCATAAGATATTGATTTAGATCGGAAAACTTGACTCGGGATGAGCTGAGCGTTATATTTTAGTAGACTCCTCTCCGCGTGTCCGCTGATACGTCGCGACGCCAAGAGGTGTTTTCGTTTCCTCCCGGAACGTGGCCGCCTTGGGATCTACCAAGGCGGCCTTTATAATTTAGCGCTCTGTAGATGAGGGGGCAAAACGAGATGCCCCTGAATCCTCAGCGCCAACGTTTTGTTGACGAATATTTGGTGGACCTATCACCGAGTCGAGCATCGATTAGAGCTGGCTATTCCGCCAAGACGGCTCCGCAAATTGGCCAAAATCTGATCAAGCGACCCGATGTCAAAGCCGCAATCGCGGAAGCAATGGCTCACAGGGCGAAGAGAACTCATATTAGTCAGGATCGCGTTCTTAGAGAGTTAGCCAGAATCGCTTTTGCAGACATCAGGGACACCGTTGAGTGGTCCTCATCAGGCATAAGCATCCGTGACTCTTGGGATATCTCCGATGATGCGGCCGCCGCCATTTCTGAGGTATCGGAAACCCGGACAGGCAAAGAAGTCCGAACCAGCGTCAAGCTCCGGGATAAAATGGGTGCGCTCGCAGTGTTGAGTAAACATCTTGGCATTGGTTTGGCTCCGGTGGACGAGGACGACGGATCAAGGATTGCTGACGATGTCGATCCGGAAATCCAAGAATAAGAAGTCCTTCATAAAACGTGAAAAGCTCTCCAAGCCGCAATATGAGATCTACTCCTGGGGATGGAGATCTGAAGCGAGATTTCGCACAGCAGTTTGCGGCCGTCGCTTTGGAAAAACTTTTCTAGCAGTTGAGGAAATCCGCAGAGCTTGCCGTGAAGCGGTGAGACTGAACATCAACACGGACAACGAAATCTGGTATGGCGCGCCTACATTTCGCCAGGCTAAGCGTGTCTTCTGGCGCCGACTGAAAAAGGGGTTGCCGCAATCCTGGTTAGCATCGAAGCCTAACGAAACCGACTGCAGTATTGTGCTCAAATCAGGGCATGTAGTTCGATGCGTAGGACTCAACGAATACGATAACCTCCGTGGAAGCGGACTCTGGTTTTTCCTTGGTGACGAGTGGCAAGACGCACCGCCCGAGGCATGGACGGAAACCATTCGCCCCATGCTTTCCACCGCCGGTGGGCACGCATTATTTATAGGAACACCGAAGGGTTTTAACCACTTTCGCGACAATTATATTGACGGCCAGCCAGGCGGAGAGCCCGATTGCAAGAGCTGGAAGTATACAACTCTTGAAGGTGGAAACGTCCCAGCAGACGAAGTAAAGCAAGCCCAGCGGACCCTAGATTCCCGCACATTTGAGCAAGAGTACTGCGCGGACTTCAAAACTTTCGAGGGTCGCATATTTTACGCATTCACTCGTGATGCAAACTCAAACGATTTGGGAAGCATTAGGGCTAAGGCCTACGATCCTGCGAAACCCATCGAACTGGGCATCGACTTTAACATCAATCCAATGTCATGCGCTGTGCTTCAAAATCACGATGGCGCGGATTATCAGATTGATGAAATTGTAATCAAGACATCGAATACCGATGAGCTGGTTACCGAGATTAGAAATAGGTATTCCAGAAATGGTTCGCTAACTCACATAACAGCCTATCCTGATCCTGCCGGTGCCCAGAGACGAACGTCAGCTCAAGGTCGGACGGACATCAGCATTCTGCAAGGCTCTGGCATGCGGGTAATCGCGATGTCTAGTCATCCGCTTGTGCGAGACCGCGTTAATGTCGCGAATTCTCGCGCTAAATCCGGGGATGGCGCTCGTCGGTTCTTCGTTGACCCACGCTGCAAACACAGCATCGATAGCTATGAGCGCCATGTATACAAAGACGGCACAAGCGAGCCTGACAAAGGCACCGGATTCGACCATCAATTCGACGCCGTTTCATATCTTCTTTTCGGCAAATACGCCTATAAGCCACCGCAACAGCATGCAATCAACATAATGGGTCGCTAAAAAGGGGAGGGGAGCTTACATGGATTGGCATGCTCTCATCTCGCAGCATCCCAAGGACTCGGGTCTTCCTGACAGATGTCACCGCATTTCGGCGCTCACCAGCGTTCTCGATGGGACCTTATACAATGTCATTCGGCACCCATTCAGCATGGAGATGTCGGACGGCGGTGAGTATGTGCCACTGCACAAGCGGAGACCATCCGTTAAAAGCGGTCTATGCCGCACGGTGGTCGATGATTCGGTTGCGCTCCTCTTTTCTGAGGGGCATTTTCCATCCTTTCGGGGTGACGAAAAGGCGGTCGAGGCAATCCAGGCTTTCGTGAAAGCTTCCAAGCTGAACGAGATCATGATCGACGTGGCGACCCGTGGCTCAGTCGGATCGGTTGCTGTGTTGTTTCAGATCCTAAAAGGCGTTCCGTATCTAAAGGTCATGCCAACGGCGTGTTTGACGCCCGAATGGGACCCTGAAGCGCCGGATCAGCTACTCCGGGTGACCGAGAAATATAAAGTCCGTGGCCGCGATTTACGTTTACAGGGATACAATATTCCTGTCGATGCCGACGCTGAGAAATTTTGGTTTCAACGCTGTTGGGATGATCAGGACGAAACGTGGTTTCAGCCAATTCCATGTTCGGAAACCGAAAGGCTTCCTGCTGTCGATTCCGAGCGTTCGCTCACCCATGGCCTAGGTTTCCTTCCGGTTGTTTGGGTCAAAAACTTGCCAGGCGGAGATGCTGTTGACGGTGCATGCACTTTTGAGGCGGCCATAGATACGGTAATCGAAATTGACTATCAGCTTTCGCAGGCTGGACGTGCTCTCCGTTATGCCGGTGACCCTAGACTGATGGTCCGTGATGCCGGTGGTGAAAACAGACCAATCACAGGTGGCGCTTCCAACGCCATCGTGCTGTCCGATCCGGCTGCCGATGCGAAATTTCTGGAAATCAATGGGACGGCGGCAGCGGCGGTTGAGAGCTACGTTCGATATCTCAGGCATCTAGCCCTGGAAAGCATCCACGGATCTCGGGCCGACCCAGAGAAAATGAGCGCTGCTCAATCCGGACGCGCAATTGAAATGTTGAACCAGGGCTTAATATGGCTCGCCGACCGTCTCCGGATTTCCTACGGGGAGGGCGCACTCATGGCCATCGCTCGCATGCTTTGCCTGGCATCTAGCAGGGTTAAAGGCGGCCTGATCATTGGTGGGAAGGCTTACCGTGATCTGGGTGCCGATGGGCTGTCGTTGGCTTGGCCCAGATGGTACGCTCCTACGGCTGAGGACAGGCGGAGCGAGGCGACCACACTGGGTAGCCTGGTGAACAGTGGCCTGATGAGCCATCAGACGGCAGTTTCCGTGTTAGCACAGACGTACGACATCGAAGACATTGATGCCGAGATGTCGCTCATTGCTGCTGAGAAGGCTAAGGCTTTGAAGCAGGCACAGGCTGCGGCGGCGACGATTGCGGCGACGGAGCCACTGGCGGGCTAGGCGACATCTGCATTTCCTGAACAGAAAGTGCAGACTGAACAACCGATCCCATCAATATGGAGAGCCCAATACTGCAGCCGACATAGATGGCCGCAGCGGGCAATCCCACTACCAGCACCCAAGGCCTGATAGGGAAGTGGCGAGATTCAAGGTCAATTCGCCCAACGGTGTTCACTAGCAAGTAAAAGACAAGCCATTCCTGAAGACCTAGACCAATCCAATGAAATATTGGGCGGTGAATAACCGCGCCGATGAATTCGATGCCAGCAACAACAACTAGCCACTGAATGAAATCAAAGACGACTCTTGTGATTTCGTTCAGCCGAGTAGGTGGCTTCCGATAGTTAAACAGCGGCATCGTGTCACACCTAAATTACTGTCCCCTTTCTTAGCAGGGCAGTCTTCACAGCGGAAGAGTCCGCAACAACCTAACAGCCCAACAGCCAGACGGCTCAAATTAAGGACCAGATGTCCATGAGTATTCGTGCCCTAATCAATCCCGCTACCCATGATGCTGAAGGAAACCCTGGTGGAAGCCCGACACCAATGGCAACCACTCCGCCTGCTCAGCCGACGCAAAGCGAAGAGAAAACCTTCACATTGGAATACGTGAAGTCTCTACGCGCCGAAGCGAAGGCGAACCGTGAGGAAGCGGCAACTTTCAAGACCAAGCTTGCCGAAATTGAAACGATGACCGCAGCGCAAAAGGCAGATGCCGAAGCTGCATTAGCTAAGTCCGACAAGCGGTTTTCTGATTTCCAGAAGGCGCTGAGTGACAAAGCAATCCGATCTGAAGTCAAGCTAGGCGCTAAAGAGCATGGCCTAATTGACGTGGATCTCCTCAAGGTGCTGGACACCTCAGGATTCAAGGTTGACGAAGACGGTGAAGTGGTTGCGCCAGAAGGATTCTGGGACGCGCTCAAGACTACAAAGCCGCATTTCTTTCAGGTGACCGGTGCTCAGACGGGCACAACATCAAACACGCGTGGAGCACCTCCTCCCGCAAAGCTATCCGGCAAGAAAGCCAGTGAGCTGTCCGATGAGGAATTCACGCGCGAACTAGCCGCACTAACAAGCGGTAGATAACACAATATTATCGGACACTGGGTTCGACCCCCATGCCGACTTCACACACATAAGGAGAACCCAGCATGGGTATCGAAAACTTCCCCTCTCAGCTTCAGCCAATCATTCAGCAAGGCTTTCTTTCCCGTACTTTCCGGAAGCCACTTACGAGCATTCTAGGATATCGAAAGGTCGCCGAACGCCGGGTCTTCCAGAATCGGGTTGGCCAGACAATCACTGACACAAAGCGCGGTTTGAAGAAGCCGTCGACGACTCCGATTGCGGCAACCGCAAATACGGGCCTCGACAACGGAATGACCTCTAGTCAGTGGTCGGTTGAGCAGTATACACTTGGCATCGACATGTATGCCGACACTGAAGACTTGAATATGGTAACTCAGGGTGTTGGTCTAGCCGCTCAGTTCGTCCAAAACGCAGAAGTGAACGCAACTCAGGCCGCCCAGTCCCTGGACGAGATTGCGCGCAACACGCTATTTTATGGCTCATCCTCTCCTTTGGTTACCGATACGGGCGGATATCTCGGCGGCAATACGCGCGTTGTCGCAGCCCTCACGGCAGATGGTCTTTCCCTGGAAGTCGACGACATCCGTGGGTTCAAAAACTCTGTTTCGCAGGTCCTGAACTCCACTGGCGAGGGTACCGTAGTCGCGATTTCCTCGGCTAATCCGGCCAGCGTTTCCGTAAACGGCGTCGTATACACCTGCATTGGTGCCGTTCCCGATGCAACAAATGTTTCGACCGCTCCCGGTGGAATCTCTGGAACCCTTACGTTCTCGGGCACAAATGTTGCCGAGGCCAATGGTGTTTTGGCTGCCCCCGTGGTTATCAGCACTGCTCCGGTTGTGCTTCGCCCAAATGGCCGGACAACCACGGCAGCCCTGCAGGCTGGCGACACCCTGACGATGTCCATGATTCTGAGAGCGGTTGCGACGCTTCGCAAGAACGCGGTTCCCACGATTGATGGAATGTATAACTGCTATATCGAGGATGACCAGCTTTTGGAGCTGTTCAACGATCCTCAGTTCCAGCATCTGTTCCGCGGCGCCTATAACAGCACGGAATTCAGACAAGGTCAGGTTTTCGAATTGTTGGGTGTGCGTTACATTCCTACAACCGAAGCCCCTCAGCAGGCCTCTCTGGGCGCGGGTCCAATCCTGCGCGCGATCATTGTCGGAGGTGGAGCACTCATCGAAGGAGATTTCGAGAACACGGCTTACTCGGACGTTCCTGATGCAAGCCGCTCGCTCATCGAGATGATTGATGGCGTTGCGATGGTTACGCGCGCACCGCTTGACCGCCTTGATCAGATCATCTCTCAGTCTTGGTACTGGATCGGTGGATTTGCGCTTCCAACGGATGTTACCAGCACTGGTATTATTCCAACGGCCACGAACAGCGCCCTGAAAAGAGCGGTTATATTGGAATCACTATAATCGACTAAGAACAAGGGAGGGGAGGGGTTCTTCCCCTCCCAAGTTCACATGGCTAGAAAACCAAACAACCCAATTTCTCAAGAAACCGAGATACTACCCACGGTTTCTTCAGCAATTAGGTTCTTGCGTCCATACGGATTCGCCGACGAGTTTGGCGACCAGTGGCACTGGCATGCCGGGCAGACGGTGAGAAATCCGTATGTGCTTAGCCTGCTATCGGGACGAAATCCGCCGGTCGAGGCTGTCTAAAAGGAGGGCGTGATGTCTGACACACTAAGCAGCTTCGGCGCCGCCCAGTCCACAGACCCTTTAACTGACACCGAGAAATCGGATATCCGATTTTTTTGCGGCTACGAGATGTATGGAAACTCGGCCGCAGGTTTCCTAGGTTACCGATTCTTCCAAGAGCAAGGCTTCCTGGAATACCGTTTGACTAATGCCGCCCCATCCGAGTGCGCCTCGATCCGGCAGATGCTCTCTGAAATGCAGACCCTACGAACGGCGATTCTAGGCGCCTCTACGATGATGGGCACTGACCAAGCCGCCGTGTGGACCCGCAATAGGAACGAGGCCAGGGATAGAACGGCACTCTATGATCAATGGCGCACTCAGCTCTGCAGATATCTCGGCGTTCCAGCGGGCCCGGGCATTGCCAGTGCCCAGGCCGGTCGGATTATTGTCTAGCTAAATCGAGCGCAGTTTATAACGCATAGTGGATACCGCCGATGAGCAAAACTCTTCGACGGCATCCTGAAACTGAATAGCTAGCGCCTTGCTCGGAAACACAAAACGTAGGTATCCCTTCTTATCAAAGAGATCGTTCGTCTGGTGTTTCTTCAGCGTAAAGCCGAGTCTGCCACCAATGACGGTATCAAGAAGACGTCGGGCTTGGTCGAGAAGTATGTAGATATTTCTATTTGAGCGACGGACCTTCACTCGTACAGAGCGCCTTGATCGGTTGTTGCGAAGTCTAGACGGCGTTTTCATTCTAATCTCCTATTTATTGGATTTCTCTAGGCGGGGTCATCATGAGTCAATCTCAGGCGGCTCTTATACAGGCCCAAATCTACGCAGGGGCTGCGATCGCAGCGTCGGTGATTGGAAGCCCTTTTACAGTGTTCCGAGCTACCTCGGCAACTGAGAAACCTATGGACTCCACGCCAATCTTGGGAGGGCTAAACGTAGTTTCGGCTGTTGACAGAGGGTTTGCCAGGACCCAAACATTCGGCAAACCTGCATGGCTCCTATACGCAGATGGAACCCAACTTCAGCCAGGTGACATCCTTGTCGAGCAGACTCCATTTGGACCCGGACAACAGGCCCGCACGTTTTTCATAAACTCGATGAATCCAATGAGCGACATCGTAGGAACCCTCTGCAACACCCAGCTCACTATCAAGCGAGAGCAGGCCAATCCATCCGTCGGCACCCAGGGATACGGAGGCGACACCAAAGTCTCAGAATCCACCATAATGGACAACTTCCCTGCATCAGTTCTCCAGGGATCCAAAGGTGAGAAATCTGACCTGGGATTGCCCGACCAGACCCGTCAGCCTTGGTATAGTGTGCTGATGCCAGCTATCGACGGTGTAGCAATACTCACTGATGATTTGGCATACGATGCCGATGGAAACCGATACAAAATATCGAGCTGTGAGTTGAGCAATCTCGGTTGGCGGTTATCTATGATGTATTCGCAGCCGTAATCAAGGATTCGCCAACATGCTCAGTCGTCGTTCCGCTGCAGGCCTTATCGCAGCAACCCCATTTCTCGCCGGTTGCTCAGCACTCACCTGCGCCCTGACATCTGCGGCATCTACAGCTAACACGGTTTCAACCACGGCCACGGCGGCCGCAGCATTGTCGGCGTCCGCCACGACGGCGAGTACGACCACGCTTTGGGGTATAATTAAAGGTGTAGGTCAGGTCGCCCTCGGTGTTCTGGAAACCGTTGACCCTGGGGTGACCGTGATTGTAGATGGCATCACGGCGGTTGATGCTTTGATGGCTCAGCTACCTGCGCTGGAGAGTGACGCAACGGCATTTGCTTCGGCGATTTCGAGCATTCATACCAGTGCGCATGCCGTGCTTATTGCCAGTGCGCCAGTTGTGCAGGTGACTCCGAATGGTCAGACGACTACTGGGTAGGAAACGTGGCGCTTCGTATGTCAGAACTAACCAAGCTTTGTCTTATTTGAATCGATCCATTCGACAAACTTGTCACGCATAGCCTGCTTCGCCGTAAGCTCGATTGAGACAATGTGATAACCACCACCAGAGATATCGCGATCTGTTATCTTCCTCTCGAGAGCATATTCGATACGCGCCATTACCGTAGCGTCCTGAAGTTCTTCTCTCGGCAATACAAATCTAAGGCCAAACCGTTTCATATCAAGTAGATGGATTCGTCACCGACATAACGGATTCAATATATTGCCTAGCTGGGTGCGCTCTGCAGTAGTTTTCAGCAACGTCCATTGCAGTATCAATAGTAACTGAGAATGACTTGTTGACCGAAAAACTCGTCAATGTCAAAGCGCCCGCCATATATTGCAAATAACCAATATAAGCCGGGTAGAGGGCCTCCCCACCTTGCCGCGGATGCCCCGACTGTATCCAAGCTGCGCGTTCGTTTTCAACTGCAAGCAGGTAGTCCGAACACTGAAGTCCGCCGACGCCAAAAATCTGGAATTCGCCCGGTGGGTTTTCTCTTGCCAATGCCGGGCTAGACGTCGCCAGGCCCGCGACGAAACCAAACAACAAGGCTTTCCTGAACATTTAGAGAATCCCGGCAAACTGTATAGAACGGCCAATTAGATAGCCAAAACTCAGGTTAGTCAACCGATTTTAGGGCATAAATACTGTCCTATTTAACATGAAGATAAATTCTGCGGGTTTTGGCTCGCTCGGCGCCCTAGTGAAACAATTTTTCCACGGTTTCTATAATTCTCAGCGTACCGAACACGAATTCGACCGCGAGGACGAACGACGCGAAACCTGCAAAAGCCTTTGTTTTCCAACCGCCACGTTCAGTCGCTATTAGCCAATGAAATCCGACGACCACTACATAAAAAACGAGCGCAAAAACCCGATTACAATCGACACGGAGGACTCCTCAAATGGCAGACATCTCCGATGTGCAGGATGCCCTGGTTACTCAGATAACCAAGGTTGTCTACCCAAATGGACCCAGCTTGCCAAGCGCACTCCCAGGCAAGCAAGGCGTAAAAATCTACCCTGGGTGGCCGAATAGCGCGGGTCTGAACAACGACATCGCCGCAGGCATCCTAAACTGCTCAGTTTTCGCCTTGCCGAGCCATTCCAAACTCACGACCCGATACCCACGCGACTGGCATCCTGCTGGTCCAGCAGCACCCCTCGCGCTCGCTGTGGCCCAGACCAAGACCCAGACGACCTTCACCGGCACGCCAGCCGTCAACCAAATCATCGGCATCCGATGCGCCAAAGCCGTCTACAGCTACGCCGTGGCGACCACGGACACTCTGGAGACCATCGCCACGGCCATCGCCAGCTTGGTGCCTGGCGCCTCGGCGGATGGAGCAACCGTAACGGTCCCCGCAGCCCCAGATTTCCTCGTTCGCTTGGGTCAGATGAGGCTTATCGAGCGGGAAATACGACGCCAACAGCAAATGGTCGCGGTGACGCTCTGGTGCACAAGCCCAGACACCCGAAATAAGCTTGGAAGCTTAATCGACGGTGCGCTCGCCGACGTCGACTGGCTGCCCCTGCCTGACGGCACCTATGGCTGGCTCAAGTACGCAAGCACCGCCAATGACGACGTTCCCACGAAGGATGCGTTGTGGAAGCGGACGCTGCAGTATTTGATTGAGTATCCGACGATGCAAACACAGGTGGCGCCACCACTACTGTTCGAAATCATCGACAGAACGGCCAACAATTCGACGGTTTCAGAAACCGTTCTCTAGAGGATTTCTCAATATGACAACTGCAAACCAAGCTGCAACTGCGGCATCTTCAACCACGCCTACTGCTCTGATGGTTACCTCGGATTTCGGGACCTATAAACGCGGCCAGCTCATCACAGACGCGGCGGCGATCGCAAAAGTGGTTGCGTCCGGACAAGTCCGACACACTGTAAGGGTTAGCCGTCCAGCGGTAAAGCCCGTTGTTGTTGCGGCTCCAACTGAAACATCGGCATTGGCAGCTGCAGCATCAGCAATCGCAGCCGCCGAGGCAATCATCAAATCGGCGCCAGCCAAAGAATAAGCAATCCAAATAGGGAGGCGAGCATGATCATAGACACGATTTCGCCTCTCAGCTCCGGGGCGCTTAATGAATTTAAGTCGGCCGGTGGGACTGGAGTAATCAAATATTACTGCCCGAACACTGCAATTCCGAGCAAGCGACTGACGCGTTCAGATGCCGAGTTAATCATAGCTGCCGGATTAACTGTAGGCGCCGTCTATGAAGTGGGCGCAGCATATGCCGATTTCTCATCTGACCTTGGCAGCCAAGCTGGCGAATACGCACTGGAATATGCATCCACAGTCATTGGACAGCCTCAGGGTTCGGCCATCTATTTTGCGATCGATTACGATGAAACAGGTGCTCATCTACAGAGCAATGTCGCCCCTTATTTCCAGGCAATCAAAACGATAATTGGCGGCTATTACAAAATCGGTTGCTACGGAAATGGTTTGGTTCTCCAGACTTTGCTCGATGCTGGCTTGATTGATTATGCGTGGCTTTCCGAGAGTTCGGCTTTCACCGGCACCAAGGATTTCTTGGCATCTGGTCGCTGGCATCTCCATCAGTCGGTGAGCAAGCCCCTGTTCGGGCTCGTAGTTGATACGAATACTGTCGGAAACAGCGGCATCTGGGGCGGTTTCTCAGCGCTGAGCCCAATCTAAATTTTAGTTACCCATAAACGAAAATAAGCCAACCTCGCCAGCGCGGGGATTTCGGCATGTACGAAGGAAATCCCCAAAATGGCTTCTCAGCTTTATCAGTCAACCGCGTTAAATCAGGCGGCGTTAGTTGTCCCCGACCTCTATGTCGATATCGTGCCCCCGGCTGTTGCGGCTATCAATGCGGCCTCTACGGATACCCTAGGTCTTGTTGGCGCGGCCTCCTGGGGACCGGTTGAGGTGCCAACAGTCGTCGGTTCTCTATCGGAATACGTCAACAATTTTGGTCCAGTGATTGCTCGTTTATATGATATCGGAACTCATGTTTCGATTGCTCAGCTCCAAGGAGCCACCAGTTTTGTGATCGTTCGCCACACAGATGGCACTGATACCGCTGCTACTAGCGTTGTTGCTTCGGATGATCTCACGGCGGCTTCGGATTTCTATGCTGCGGTTGCAATTGCTATCAATTCCGGAATTCCCAACGTAAGCGGGAAATCTAATCTTGTAAGTTTCGATGTCACATCCGGGACTTTCGCAACCCTCTACACCGGAATCTACGGCGATAGCCTGGTTACGACCATTTCCAAGGGTTCGAAAGCTGGCACTTTCAGGGTAACTAACCAGCTCGGAAGCTTGAGTGAGTCCTTTGATAACATCGCAATCGGAGCCGGAACCGCACCCACATCGACAGCATTTGCTTACACCGGCGGCACCGATGGCTACACAGGAATCACTGGCGCAAGCCTCATGGGTGAGGATGTTTCACCTCCCACGGGCATGTATGCGCTCCAGACCACTGATGCCAGCGTCGGAATCCTCGTTGATTGCTCGGACTCCGACACTTGGAGTGAGCAGTCTGCTTTCGGGCTCGAATTCGGAATCTACATGATTCTCTGCAGCCCAAGCGGCGATACCGTAGCCAATGTTTTGACCTCTAAAGCCACAGCAGGCCTAGACTCTTACGGCGCAAAGCTGATGTTTGGCGACTGGTTGTCTTGGTATGACACCAACAATGGCATTACCAGATTGGTAAGTCCTCAGGCATTTGCTGGTGGCGAACTAGTTGCGTTGACACCGAACAACAGCTCTCTGAACAAGAGTTTGACTGGAATCGTTGGATCTCAGCGCAGCGCAAGCGGTCAGGGTTCTTATACGAAAGCGGATCTCACACAGCTAATCAGCGCGGGCATTGACGTGATCGCTAACCCTTCGCCGGGCGGGAAATATTGGTCTTGTCGGAGTGGACATAACTCGTCCTCCGACAGCACGAGATATGGCGACAATTACGTTCGGATGACCAATTTCATCGCGGAATCCATTGCAGGCTCAATGGGTATCTATGTGGGATTGCCGATTAGTGTGACGCTGCTGCAGAATATCACAGCAAGCTTGGTTGACCTTCTCTCCACAATTCAGAGCCTGGGCTACATCGGTTCGCCGAACAACGGAACTGGTGCGCTTCCTTACAGCGTAATCTGCAACCTGTCGAATAACCCGCAAGCCAGGACGGGCAAGGGCTTTGCGACTGCTGATGTAGCTGTCCAGCTTCAGGGTATCAACGAGAAATTCGTGGTCAATCTGCAAGACGGCGCGACCGTGACGATTGCGACGACTGGTTCAACGGACTCCTAACTTTTATTAGATTACACAACAAATAGGGCGCCTCGTTGGTGGGGCGCCTTTTTTTATTAGGAGGCCTCAACAATGGCATCGTCAACAAAATTTAGCATTGGTAAAGACATTTCTGCGGTGGTCGTCGGACCTTATGGCACGATTGACCTGGGAAATGTCATCGATTTTCAGTCGAAACCCAAATATAAGGCTACGACATCTGCCGTTTTGGATGGTCCAGAAATCAGGATTTCCGAGCCAAATGGCCACGATTGCACAATCACGATTGACCGGACAAAGCGAAACATCGATGATTTGGTAGCTCAAATTGAAGCCGCGTATTGGGCTGGTGGTGGATTCATCACGCTTGGTAGCGCATACAAATATGTGACCGAGCGCGATGGGACACAGAGTGCGTGGTCGTTCACCGATTGTGACTTCCAGTTCGACTTGGGTCAGTGGAAATCTGAGCAGACGGTAGCTCTGAAAATCGAGTTTTTCGCCAGATATATGCAAGTGATTTCCTAATCACTTGCAGTTGCCACAAATTAATAAGCGTAATTTCGGGAGTTAACTAAAATGGCACGTAAGCCACAATCATTTTCATCGGCTCCAGCAAATCCTGGTCAGCCGCGTACTATGCCAGCCATCGTTCAGCAGCCACAGCTACAGACACCATCACAGTCAATGATTGAAGAACAAACAACGCTTGAAGTCGTCGACCGTGCGGGTCGTAAAATTGTCTGGCATTCTCTGGACTTTTTGGAAGAATTCAAATTGCTTCGAGTCGTTGGAGACGCTGCGGATGGCTATAAAGGTCTAGCGCGCTTGGTGTGCGGTGTGCGCCAAATTGGTGAGATGCCCCTGTCGTTTCCGTCATCCGAATCCCAACTCGATGCGCGTGTAAAGCTCGTTGGCACGGCGGGAGCGAACGCTCTTTATGTAGCAATCACAGCAGAATCCGAGACCGCCGACGAAGATGAAGGCTCTGATGAGTGAGGAAACGGAAGGCCGGAGGTTCTTTGATTCAGTAAAAGCGATCTGCGAAGATCCGCGCTTTTCCCAGTCGGTTTTTCTCGTTCATCATGGCATCCCCTTCGATATCGCTTTCGGCACCGACGCTTATTTCCGCACTGCACTCTACATCAAAATGTGTGAAATCGAAGGCTCAAAATTCGACTTCGACACGATGGAATTCCAAAAACCGGAGGCCTGAGCATGCCTAAGATATCTATTGCTCAAGCCATTTCCAGGTTCACAGAAATCGGTTTGCGGGTTCACCAGAACAACGTGAGAGCTCTTGATAAGGGTGCGTCAATTATCCAAAAAGAAGCCAAGTCCTCGCTAGGACACTATCAAGATGGCTGGCCAGAGCTTGCCGAGTCAACAAAAGATGAGCGTGAGCGCCAAGGTTTTCCTGCTGACGAGCCTCTAGAGCGCGACGGCATCCTGAAGAAGAATATTAAACGCCAAGTTGACGTTGAGAGCATGTCCGCCAGCGTTGGTGTTCCCTCAAAGATGGTCGAACATTCCTATGCCATGAAGGCTGTTGATATTGCAACTATAGCCAAGGCTCATGAGCACGGAACTGATCGCATCCCTCCACGCCCATTCCTGGGTCCTGCCGCTCACCGCAAAGGCGATGCCGTCGCCAAGGTCGTCGGCCAGGCTACCAAATACGCTATCAAAAATCATCAGTATCCTCGCACGCCGGAAGATGCCGATTTGGATTAAGGATGCATAGCCAATGATGGAAGAACTCTTCGAGATTGGCGTAAAGCTCAGTCTGGATAACCGACTTTCGTCAGGCCTACATGTTATCTCCCGTGATCTTATCGGTGTGCAAGGCCACGTTGACGAGACCGAAAAAGGCCTGAAGCGCCTAAGAACTGCCGCCGTTGCTGCAGGTGCTGCTGCAGCTGGAACGGGCATTGCCGCTGGAATGTGGGATGCTGCGAAAGCGGGCGCGCAGCTTGTGAGCATACAAGCCAAAATCAGCTCTGCGGGCAAATCCCAAGCGGATGTAGCAGCGATGACGGCCGCAGCATGGAGGACCTCTGGGCAAGTGATGGGCACATCCATCACTGATAACCTTAAGCTTGCGGCTGACCTGCGTGACACATTTGGAAGCCTTGGCGAATCCATCTCCTCTCTGCCGCAGATGGCAAAAGCTGGCGTAGTAATCCACAGGTTCACCGGCACAGACGCGGAAAACGGCGCAAACACACTTGGTAAATTCCTCGAAAACCGGGGCGCTTTGATAGATCCGGCGACCGGAAAGGTTTCGGAATCCAGATTCCTCTCGGAATCCTCTCTGGCGCAGGGCATCATCGCAGGCACAAACGGACGCGTAGACCAGAATAAGCTGTATGGCCTCTCAGTAACAGGACGTGGCGCTCTTACTCAGATGTCCGATCAAGGTTTGATTGACCTTGCACCATATCTGCAAACTCAAGATGGTCAGCGAACCGGCACGACCCTGACAGCATTGCAGCGTCAGCTTTTTGGCGGCGGTAGAAATCTGACTCTTGGCGCTGCGGAAGCTCTTCAAAAAGCTGGCGTTTTGAAAAAGGGGTTTTGGCATCAAGTAAAAGGAAAAGGCATTGTCATCGATCCAGGTGCCTATGTCAACGAAGATCATATGCAGTCTGACATAGCCGGATGGACCTGGGATACGCTACTTCCTGGGTTGCAAGCCGAGGGTGTAAACACAAAAGATCCAAAGGCATTGCTCCGGGCCGTTTTAGGTCTTCATTTGAATTCCAACGTGGCGGGAATGCTGTTTGAGCTCATAAACAACAAGGATTCCTACCAAAAGGACATTGCTAACAACATCGTCCCAGCAACTAAAACAGATCAATACAAAGCTCTGCTTAATGGCAATCCTATTCTAAAAATGCAGGCTTTGACGACGGCGTTTGACAACCTGATCACTGCAATCGGAAGCCCGTTAGTCGGCAAGGGAAGCGATTTTCTTTTGGGTTTAGCTGCAGATATTGATAAGCTCACTGCCGTCGCCGTGGCTCATCCCGAGGCTGTCAAGTTCCTCGATAAAACCGCGCTGGCTCTTGCCGGACTCATGATAGCCGGTGGAGCGATCACGGTTTTCACATTGTCAGTATCTCCATTTCTAGCCGCACTGAAGCTCCTGATCGGCGGTCTCAAAGCTGGTGAAGAAGAGGCTCTTCTGCCAGGTGTCGGAGTTCCGTTCAAGGATTCGAGCGGAAGGTGGCGAGCCGGAAATGGTCGTTTCTTATCCGAAGCGGAGTCCGCAGCAGCTCAAGCGGCGGAGGTCGGCGTCGGGGCTGGTGGTTCGGCCGCAGCAAGCAAACTCCCTCTCCTTCGCGATGCCAGGGGCCGCGTGATGTCCGCTACTGCTTCGGCAGCAAAACGGGCGGAAACCTGGGAAAAATGGGCAGCAGACTGGGGTGGCTACGACCTTTCTGGCGATGTGGGCCCCACGGCAAAGGCAGCAACAAAAGCCACGGCCAAGGCGGTCGCCAAACGAGGCCTTCTGAGCTCGGTTCTACCGTGGATTCCGGGCATCGGTGAGATCTACGATTTGACCGGCAACTCGACATCAGCTGGCGCCGGTGAGGACGCGGCATTCAAATCCTGGGCCGCGAAGCAGGATGCCGATAAATCTGCGGCCACCCGGTTGCAGCGCACGATCGACACTCATGTGCAGCAGCTTCAAAAATCGCAGCCCACCAAATCATCTCCGATGCCAGTGGTGGTAGTCGGCGGCCAGGTCGGCGCGACGATCACTAACCCCCTGGCTCTCCACCAGGGGACCGCATCGGCCATGACCAACGCGATGAGCTCCGCAGCAGACGCTGGTTTCAGCACCGTCAACCGCCGCCAAGTTCCGGTTTCGCCTAGCCAAACGGGTCTTCGCTAACCAGGCGACCAGGGATTCAAATTTGAATCCCTGGTCGCCTACCTAATTCAAATTTGACTAAAATCGGAGGTTCCCATGAGCGGTCTTTTGGGCGCCGGACTAACCCTGCTATCCGCCGCAGAGAATATTCTAGGGTCCGCATCGGTCACCATTGGCGGTATAGGTCTCGCATCGACAGAGGTCCCCGAACAAATTCCGTGGGGCGGCGAGCAAGCGGTAAGCGTCAAACGCCTACCGGGCGGCGGCAAAGTTGTTGACGTCCTTGGTGCGTACGAACGCGATATCCAGTGGTCCGGACTATTTTCAGGGACTAATGCAGTCTCGCGAGCCAGGTCTATCGATGCGCTCCGGAAGGCCGGAAAGCAAATCACCCTGGTCTGGGGGACTTTCAGCCGCACGGTCGTCATCAAAACTTTCGAGCCAGACTATAAGTCGATCGGATACCTGATTCCGTATTCCATCACGCTTGAAGTGATTACCGAACAAGATAGTAACCCAACATCTATACTTGATTCCATCACGGACGATATCGGCAACGCCTTGGGTATCCCTGGACTGAGCGCAGACATCACTAGCGCGCTGACTACAGCTCAAGCCGCTTTGCCCGTCGTCGGCGTCCTGGCCAGGGGGTCTTCCGCATTTCTGGGGCTTTCCTCAGCTCTCACGAGTGCCCAGTCCGTGGCATCGCTAGCTCAGGTGTCGGCGGGAACCATCATAGACGGCGCCTCGACTGCCGCGACGGCTGCCGGTGGGGTTTTCCCCGGGTCGGCATCGCTCAGTGCGGTCGTCGCGGCCCGAACGCTGGAAGCCAGCTCGACCGAGGCCCTGAGCTATATCGGACGGTCGATCACCAATTTAGGGATGCTGTGACATGGCGACCAAGACTATTCAGGTTTCCCCGGCTGACATCGACCTCTTTCATGTAGCGGCCGCTGAATGGGGCGATGCCTCGGCGTGGTTGGCTTTGGCGACCGCCAATGGGATGGTCGACCCGGTGATTTACGGGCTCCAGAGTTTGGTTGTCCCAGAGTATCAAGCGAGCTTTGAAGGTAGTCTTCCGGCTAGCTAGTCACCTTGCTCGCAGTCCACGGTCGTCATACCTGTTGTTGAGATAGATGAGCCGCCAGTGAATCCCGCTTGAACAGCGACGGTCGCTATTGCCGAACTTTCGTCTCCATATCCACGAAAATTCGTTTGCTGCCCAGGGCTTATGGGGTCGAATTCTAGTGGGATCCCACCCGACGTGCTTAGAAATTTCCCATTTGAATCTTTGAATGTCGCATAAATCTCGACAAACTTGAGAGCCTGGTTGCTGACATTTGTAATCTGACCTTCAATCTGTGGTCCCGCGCCGGTCAACTCACAAGTCAGCGCATCAAACCGAATGTCAGCCGCCTGAGCTGCGAAGACTGGAAATACGATGAGTGCCGCAATGACGATTAAGGACCTCATAGGTATTCTCTAGTGCTCGGTTATGATGACGTCTATTGCTTGCTTACTTGAAAAATCGTAATGGCAGGTTGCCGTTGAGTGAACATAAGCCCCAAACGCGTTTTGGAATTGAGCATCCGGCTCGATAAGCGTCATCTGGCCATTGGTCGGTCCAGAACTCCCGGTTTGATAAGTGCCAAACGGCGAAAGCCATGGGAATTTCGGACTCCCATACTTAGCCTCGGAAATCGCTTCTTCTTTGCACTGAGACTGAGCGGTTCCATAACTAGAGAAGTGATTAACTAAATCGGTGTTGTCTGCGCACTTCGTATAGTCTGAATCGCAGCCTGGATTGCCCGCCGGAACGGATGACGACCCCGTAGTTGAGCCGCCGTTGCTCATTACACCGATTACGCTGATGACAACAAAGGCTGCTACGCCGATTAAGAGCCACTTTTTCGTATTGCGAGATTTTTCTCGCTTCTGCTCGTCTTCAATGGTCGAGGCGGGTGTCGGATCCAATCCGGGTCTACGGTTCTCGTGAAAACTGCCGCCCGGCTTAACCGTGGGGTTAGGAACACCGCATCTCGGGCATTCCCTGGCTTCGGTCGAAACCTGGGTTCCACACTCTCGGCACGGAAGCAAAGCCATCTGTATCGACCTGGTTTATTTTACTACCGCACCATAAAGGCGTAGCCCAAGCCCGGTCAACTGTTCGAAAGCGAGGTATATATTGAGCGCCGCCCTGACCTCGACCTCCGGTCCCGCGAAGGCGTGGCCTATATCCCAAAACGTAGTCCGCGAGCCCATATGGCAGCTCCTGGTTAACGGCAAGCCTATGTCGGGCTGCACCGAGCTTAGCATACACACCAACAACCATTTTGAGCCCGATCAGCTTTCAGCGACCTTAGCCATCTCGGCCGACACGGGCTCGCTCACCACCTGGACCGACGCGGACCCCGCAGTCCTCATAGAAGCCAGAGCTGGCTTTATCGACGCAACCGGCACAATGTCAGTCAAACAAATATTCTACGGCGAACTCGACAGACCGACGGTTGCTCTCATAGAGCGTACGGTTACTATCGAGGCCCGAGACCTGTCACGACGCCTTGCAGATACAAAAACCCGCGAAAATTTCAGCAATTACACGGTTTCAAATCTCATAAAAACGCTTGCCGGACGAGTAAAGCTTACTGCTGATGTTGATAACTTTCCTCAAAAAGTCGGCGCATTCTATCAAGTCGACCACGACAAGATTTCTCAGGATTCTTATAGCCACACGACGAATTTGAGAGACCTCACTATCTGGCTAGCTCAACAAGTTGGAGCAGATTTCTGGGTATCCGGGCAGACGCTGCATTTTAAAAGTGCGGTCGACGCGACGAAGACGACACCGTATTCTTTGGTTTACACACCGCCAGGTGCCGACAATCCATATCCATCTCTGCCAGCCACCAGCATTCAGTTGGCCAGAGACCTAACGATTGCCAAAGATGTTGTGCTGAGTATGCGGATTTGGGATTCCAAACAGAAGCAAGCCACGGTTTTGTATTATCCAAAATCTGGACAATCCGCGGTCGAAAACGGCACTTCTCAGGAATACGTGCTTCCTCCGCGACCGGGGATGAGCCCTGCGGCAGCCTTGGTTTATATGCAATCTCAGTACCAGGCTATCGTCCTTCATGAGCGCCTGGTTGCAGTTGTTTGCCCTGGCGAGTTGGTGCTCGACGCGCGTTCGGTTATCAAACTGAGTGGCACCGGCACGACGTTTGACCAGAGCTATTATGTTGACAGCATAGATCGGACTTGGTCTGTAGACTCTGGATTTGATGAGAGCATTCAGCTCAAAAATCATAGCACTGAGAGTCAGCAATCGCTGTAATTTCTTAGGTCTCTGTGAAAGTCTCTGCTATCTTATTCTAATCTCCGAAAGCATATTCCTATGATGCGCGCACTGATGCAGCGATTTCGCGCGCTCATGCGCCGAGATATAGAAGCTGCTGTTTCTACCATTGCACAGCCTCGCTATGCCACGATTGCCTCCGTCGACCCGGACAATCATGCGGTAAAATTAGCAATCCAGCCAGAAGGCGTCCTCTCAGGCTGGGTTCCTGATGGTTCAGCAGTCTATGCAAGTGGCGGCTATGGGATTGTTGCTCCTCCACAAATCGGAGACCAAGTCTTGTGCGTGCACGCACACGGAGATGGTGACCATCCTGTAGTTATTGCGCGCATTTTCTCGACAGTCGACATGCCTCCGGTTTCGGGTGTTACCAACAAATCCGTCCAGCCCGGAGAGTTTGGAATCTTCTCGCCGGGCGGTGCCTGGGCACATTTCGTGTCCGATGGCTCATTGCATGCTGCAGCTCCAGCCGGTGCCTTTATCGCTGCGAATACAAAAATAACGGGCACCCTAACGGTAACTGGCAACACAGTTCTCCAGCAAAACTTAGAGGTCGACGGCGACATGGACATCCTTGGAACAGCCGAAGGATCAGGCGGAAATCTAGTCACTAAGGGCAACATCACAGATTTGTCCGGCTCCCATGGCAGCGTTCAGGATTTCCGGACAACCTACGATGGACATATTCATCCGGGTGTGCAGACGGGTGATGGTTCAACCGCCAAAACCCTGCAGACGCAATAATCGAGAGGTCCCCTTATGTATGATCTCTCTCTTGACTGGAGTGGCGATCTATCGCTGTCTCCCACCGGTGGCCTCGAACTCTCAACCGGCGCCAATCTAACTCGGCAACGCCTCATCAGAAGGTTGCTGACAAATCCGGGCGACTTGCTCGAAGACCTCACATATGGCGCGGGTCTCGCTCAGTATATCGGATTGCCTGTAAATGCAGGCGCGCTGCAGGCCCTCATCGAAGAGCAATGCTTGCTGGAAGATACCGTCGAGAGTGTGAGTTCTGTAAAAATTCTTACGGACGGAAAAGGCTTTGTGAGCGCCACGATTTCATATGTGAGCATTGATGCATCCGAAGCCCAATCCTTAACCTTGCCGACTACAACTTAAGCGTTCGGAGATACTTAGATGCCAACCTTATCTCTGAGATCCGTATCGCAAATGCTCTCGAGTGCCGCTGCGGCCGCTCAGGCGTCGTGTGCTCAGCTTTTGGATCTTTCCATTGGAAGTCCTGCGCGAGCAATTTTGTGGGCAACATCGGCTTTGTGGTCCTGGAATCAAAGCAATACAGACGCCGTTTTGCAGGCCTCAAGATTGGCCACCTGCGTGGGTTCGGACGTCGACTCTTTTGTTGGTGACTATGGACTCTCGCGAGCTCCCGCGACGTACGCGACAGGTCAGGTAACCTTAGGACGCAACGTTTATACGGGTTCAGCGACGGTTTTAGTCGGCTATCAGGTCCGGACGGCCGACGGTTCGATTACTTACAATATTTTGGCAGACCCGACGAATCAGTATTGGTCTGCTACCGCAGGCACAGCGGGCGGATACGTTTTACCGCCGGGAATCCAGAGCATCACAGTTAATGTGCAATGCACAACCATCGGCGCAATCGGAAACGTAATTGCGGGTGCAATCAGCCTTTTTGGTACAAATATCTCGGGTATCGACACCGTCACCAATTCGGCTGCCATCGAAAATGGGGATGATGCTGAATCCGACGCAAGCTTGAAATTAGCTTTCGTGGCTTACCTTGCGAGCCTTCCTCAAGGGACGGTCGACGCTATCATCAACGCCGTAAATTCGGTGCAAGCTGGCATAACTTGCAGTTTAGCTAACAATTTCAACTCAGCAGGCGTTTTTACACCAGGCTGGTTTACCGTCTACGTCGACGATGGTTCCGGCGACCCACCGGCGAGTTTACTGAACACAATTACCACTATCGTAAACAAAGTCCGCGCGGTCAGTGTTCAGTCAGCAGTCCTCGGGCCTAACAAGGTCCTACTCAATATCAATTTAAGCATCTCCGTGAGCTCGGGGACCGCAGCTTCTCTGTATGCCGGTGTGCAGCAAGCGGTCTCAGCTTATGTCAACAGTTTGCCAGTCGGGGCCACATGCACTGTTTTTGGAATCTCTCAGGCTGCGGCTGCCTCAAGCACGTTGATAACCAATGTCAGCGCCGTCAACATCCAGCAAACGACGCCTGCCAAAAGCGTGATCGTTGACCTTGCCGCGCCAACATCTGTGTCCGTTTTCAAAGCCGGACAGGTAGTCGTAAACTCGTAAGGAGGTCATCACATGGCGACCGGTGACCAATCCGACTTCGTTGCCCGTCTAACGAAATTGCTACCGCGTGGGTGGTTCGGCGAAACTTCGTCAACACCATTCTTACAAGGCGTGCTGAACGGAATCGCATACACTCTTGCGGACGCCTACGCTTGGATCGCTTACGCTAGGACTTGCATTCGGTGGTCAACGTCGACTGCAGATGCCCTCGACGCGAGAGCCATTGATTTCTTGGGCGGCCGTGTCGTTAGGCTTTCCGGCGAGACGGATGCTGCATTTCGCGCGAGATGCCTAAAAGAGCTTCTACGACCGAGAAATACCAGGGCCGCCCTAATTCAGGAAATCATTGATACAACCGGGCAAACGCCGGTGATTATCGAGCCCTGGAATCCTGGAGATACGGGCGCATATGGAGATGTGGGCGACACAACTTGGCGCGGATTAGCATACGATACTGTTGGCTATTACGGAGATCCGGAGCTCCCGAACCAAGTTTTCGCAATTGTCTACAGGCCCGCGCTGGTTACCATCCCTTACATCGCAGGCTACGACAACGGTGGCGTCGCTGGCTATGCATCAGGATTGGATCTCACTTACGAAGGTCCGCTGGAATACGTGTCGGGCGACAGCTCAGTAACAGACGACCAAATCTATGCGGCAATCGACTCAGTTTTGCCTGCAGGAATCGTCTGCTGGACGATGATCACTAATAAGCCTCCGGTCGCTGGCGATTTGCTCAACATCGATTTCGTGATCGGCACGAGCACACTCGGATAACTCAGGAGACCTTATATGCCAAATCTCTACGAGTTTGTGTCGGCAACTCATCCACTGGCAGTCGACATTAACAGCGACATGTCGGCGATAAATGTCGGTATCATTTCAGCCGGTGATGCCGTCGCAACAGCGGAAGCCGTTGTTGCATCAGCTGTTGAATTGGTATCAGAAAACTCATCCGAATTGACGACTATCGTTTCCGGGGCCTCCATTATCTCCTCGGGCGCCGAAGATTTAATCACGTCGGCTGCAGAAGTCCAGGGCCTCACAACCTCAGCGATATCTGCCGATAGCGCGACCTCAACACCACTCAGCGCGCTAACATCCAGCGTAAATCTGATATCTGCCTTGGTATCTTCGACGTATTTATCCGCACAAACCCAGAGCG
This sequence comes from Acidisoma cellulosilyticum, assembly GCF_020621385.1. Classification (GTDB taxonomy): domain Bacteria; phylum Pseudomonadota; class Alphaproteobacteria; order Acetobacterales; family Acetobacteraceae; genus Acidisoma; species Acidisoma cellulosilyticum. Next base: position 195,373 of record NZ_JAESVA010000005.1, read on the forward strand.
CGACACTCAGCTCAATGGAATCCGCGACATCTGCAGCCGCTAACGAAGCCAGCTCGGCCATTTCAGCCGGTCAAATCACCTCTGGTGGCATCATTACCCTGGGGTCCTCAACATCGGGCTTGATTACTTCAGCAGGACTTTTGATTTCCTCCGCTCCAGCCATCATATCTGCCGGGTCCGCTTTTGAAGCTTTGGTTTCCGGAGGTAGTATAGCGCGCCTTGATTCTGCAGGACATATCCCGTTGATAGAGATGCCTTATACAGCGGGCTCGGGCTCGGGCATCGCTATATCTGGAAGCCAGATTATTGATCTGAATGCCCTCGGCGGCGGCCCTGATGCCTATGTTTATTTTGGGGGAGCCGCGACCGCCACTAGCGGTGAATATAGTTTCGGAATCCGCGCAAGCAAAGGCATTGCAAGCGTGGTTCACAACTCGACGGGCTGGTACACGATTAATTTCGCCGTGCCTTTCGCTGATGCAAATTGGATCGGAATCTATAAAGCCAGCTGGGGCGGCGATAACACCGGCGCAACTAGCGGCGACTTGACAATATGGGATTACACACAGGGTTTGATTTCCGAGCATCACGGCGGCGAATACGCATCACGCACCGCCAGCTCTGTAATACTCTCCACCCTCTACGCAGCTCCAGGCGTGGGCGGAAGAAATTCCGGCGCAGTTGTCGACCTCGCAAGAATTAGCCTCATGTTCTGGGCCGCCCCAACTTCCACGATTACAACATCTGGCACCGTCTCCACCGCAAGTTAAGGAATATAGGAAATGAGTGGAGCAAATTTACATACTTGGTCGTCTGGGGAAGTTTTGAATGCCTCCGATCTTAACGATAATTTTACAAATTTAAATGGCGCAATCACAACAACAGAAGCCGAAGCTGAGCAAGCTTTTATTTCCGCGACCTCGGCGCTTCAGATTGCATCATCTACTTCATCCGTAATGGCAGGTCTGGAATCCCAGGTAGCCTCGGATACCGCCCTGGTTACCTCTGGTGGATCTATCATCTCAGCAGCTGACACAGCCGCCAACAGTGCCCTGGCTATCGCGAACGGGAATTTGATTACCATTAGCGGTCTCGAAACCGAGATTTCTTCGATTTCTTCGACCTCCGAAGCTGCTGAAGCGTTGGTAATTTCCAACGGAGGTCTGATTATTCCATTATCTGGAGCGGTGACCTCGGCATCATCGGCGGCATCATCCGCCCAGGCAAATGCAACATCCAACACCAGCGCGATATCCGGTCTCAGCGGCCAGGTCGCCTCGGCTCAGACGCAGGTCGCATCATCCACGGCAGCCGTATCCTCGGCCGCAACCGAAATCGCCGTGATTTCAGATTCTATCGGCCAGCCCAATGGCATTGCGACTCTAAGTTCTGGTCTCGTTCCCTTGTCCGAGCTTCCGTACACGGGCGGCGCTGGCATTACTATTTCGCCAACCGGTCAAATTTCGGCAGCTGCAGCAGGCTCCGTGACCGGTGATCCAGATGTTTACTGTTATTTCGGTGGAGCATCGACAGCAACCACAGGCGAATACGCTTTTGGCATCCGAGCAAGTAAAGGCATCGCCAGCATTACGCATACTGCAACTGGGGTTTACACGATTGTATTTACAACTCCATTCGCCAACGCTTACTGGATCGGGGTTTATGCTGGCGGATATGGCGGCGATAACACCGGCGCAACTAGCGGCGACTTGACGGTGTGGGATGCTACACAGGCATTGATTTGTGAGCATCGCGGCGGCGAATTCCCTTCTAGATCGACCACGCAGGTCATCTTGAGCACTGTTTATGCGGTCGCCGGATCTGTCGTTGCCGCCGATCTTGCCCGAATTTCCCTCGCAATCTGGGCCGCCCCAACATCTCAGCCGACCATCGTTACCAGCGGCACAACATCTACTGCATAAGGAAATCATTATGTCAGGAACTACACAAAACGCGACAACCTATGTCGTCCAGCAGGCCGATAACAGTGTTCTCATTGTATCCGCAATGCCCGGTTATGAGCCTCAGCCTGCAGCAGCCGGGCTTTCCGTACGAACCTTGGTCGCGGGAGAGGTCATGCCGCCTGGCGAATTTAGGTCATCCTGGACTTATGGTGCCACAGAACTCGGCGTCAATATGGTTACGGCGGCCGCTACACATCTGGCAAATCTTGTGTCCCTGGCTAGCCCGGTTATGAGTAATGTTCGGGTTGCCTATACAACCGCAGACATCATCGGCGATACAACGACAAGGGCCGCATGCGCAACGCAGCTAGCAGCACTCATGCAAGTCGGGTCAACAGATTTGAGTTCGGCGACCACTCCTGTAGAGCTAGCTGCATTGATTCCGGCATGCATCACACAAGCGGTTCCCGTGCCTGCGGTTCCAGCCGCCTAACCAGATTATAGCCTAACCCAATCAAATTTTAGGCCTACCCAACCTCGCGTTTGCGGGGTGTTCGGCGTTGAGGAAACATATAAATGGATCGCACAATTACATACGTCGGAGCCGTGCCATCGGTTCGCGACCAGCTCAATCCACAGCGGTCTACCATGATCGCACTCGGCTACATTCTTCAGATGATGCTCGGTACGGAGACCGTTGTTGACGGTTTTGCTTGCACGCCAGCCGCCTCCGGTGTTGGTATCACCCTGGCGCCTGGCACGATCACTCAATTCACGGTAGTCGACCAATCGTCTTTTGGCACTCTGACTGCAGATAGTGATCCTCTCGTAAAAATGGGTGTCAACACTGAATCGACAACCCTCGATTTGAGCGTTCCTACGACTGCCGGGTATTCACAAAATTACCTAGTTGAAGCCCTATTTTTAGAGCAAGACGTCGACCCACTTGTTCTGCAATTTTACAATCCCGCCAACCCCGCACAGCCGTTTTCAGGACCGGGTGGTGGAGAGGCGTCAGTCAATACGACGCGGGCTCAGACCGTAAGTCTGCAGGTTAAGGCGGGCGTCGCCGCATCGGCAGGCACTCAAGCGACGCCCGCCGTCGATGCCGGGTGGACTGGATTGTATGTCGTCACCGTCAATGCGGGGGCAGTAAATATTGTTCAATCAAACATTTCCGTATATCCCAGTGCTCCGTTCTTACCCAATAAGCTCACTGGACTTCGCAAGCCAGTTATTGGGGGAACGCTCAATTTCTACATCAGCCCCCTCGGATCAGACCTCGCACTAGGGACCACAGCTCTCACTCCGCTAGCGACGATTCAGCAAGCTTTAACGATCGCTGCAGAGCAGTATGATCTCTCTGCGAGCACGATTACAATTAATCTCGCCAACGGCACGTATAATGGATTCAGCCTCGCGGGGACATCTATATCGACTCCGGTTTCCATCGTCGGAAATCTCACGGTTCCGGGTAACGTTGTAATTCAGGGTGTCAATTTAAGCGCGGTGACCGCGACAAAAAGCTCAAACCTCACGATCAACGGCGTCCATCTGACGGCAACCGGTACCAGCGCAAGCTATTACAACGTTGGGAGTTGCATAGTGTGCACGACTGATGCGGGTGTTCTTATCGGACCCCAGGTGGAATTTGGCATCGCGGGAACCTCGCACATCGATTGCTGGACCGGCGGATCGGTATCTGTAGAAACATTGGGCCCCAACGAAGCTTCGGGTTACAAAATTGTGGGCGGCGCATCTCAGCATATAAGCTGTAACAGCGGGGGATACGTCGCTATTGCTGACGCGCCATTTACGCTGACCGGCACACCAAATTTTTCGGGAGCATTCATTGTTTGTTCAAATGGCTTAGTGGCCGCATATGGATCCACGTTCACCGGCGCTGCGACCGGCACTCGATATTCGGTAAGCTTAGGCGGCGTTATCGACACAGCAGGCGGTGGACCCAATTATCTGCCCGGCAGTGTGGCGGGATATGCCGACACTGCGACCTGCGGCGTCTACGCATAGAAAGGAAATCAAGCATGTATATGATAAACAACTGGTATTGGATCGTCGGATCTAACACCGCCTCAGTCTACTCGTCAGCCAGGGCTTCATATGTCGCCCCAACAAACACGGCTTATAAATCCTGGCTAGCTTCCGGCAAAAAGCCCACCAAAATAAATGATGAGACCGATTTGCAGTGGGTTTTCCAAAATGGGGGAAACCCCGCAGGCTGGACAGCCACCTCATCAGCCTCCGCGGCAACCCCGCTAGCCTAACCTGTTGACATCCTGTCAACAGGTTATCCAAACCGAGTTTTAAGCCCTCTACAGCACTGTAGGTCATCTCAGAAGGATATCGGGCCACAACACCACGATATCCTTCTGTACGGGCTTCCTGTGAGTCCACATATTTTCCATATCTCAAGGATTGCCTTCGTGCGTCCACTTTTTGAAAGCTACCCGCATGTCCGGCAATCAAACGCCCACACCTCCGAACGCGGATCGGTTGACACTGACAAGGATAGCCCTGGCCGCAGGCCTCATTATTCAGCTCGGCACAGGAATATGGTATGCCGCCTTAGCTTTTTCAGAGCTCGGCGACCATGCCAGGCGGATCGTCGCGCTCGAAGCATCGCAGGCATCAAGCAATACGCAGATCCAAGCATCACTGCAGAGCATTAGTTTACAACTCGCGACGATTACTCAAAAAGTAGCTGATCTGAAGTCAGATCAGGGTTCACAGAAGTAATTCTGTGGACAACATGTAAACAGAATAATAAAAACAAAATAATACTGCAAAATCATATGCATAAAGCTTGCTTTTGCTGTGTGTGATCCATCAAGCTAAGGTTAAGCAGAGTGATATCTGCATACCCCGCCTAGACTCGGAGTAAATCACATGAAAGCGCACAATAACGGACAACCTAAAAGCTTAAGACAGCAAGCCAAGGATGCAGGAATCCCATGGTCTACATTTCGGCGAAACAATAAAACTGCCGAGCAAAACACAACGGTTGAGAAACCACGAGTTCGCGTTCAAGCTTTATCGATAGCAATACCTGAAATCATACAGAAGCCATCGAAATCGGAAAGGCCGTTACTCGGTGGTAGCCTTGAAGGCCCAGAAGCCCGCGTTAAGAAAGCCAACGGCCGCCGTTGGGTAATCACATCGGCCCAGAATAACACGAGAATTTTCGATAGCTTCTTCAAAGCTATCCTTGGTTTCTGCGACCATAATGGCGCCGAACTCCTTGTTGCTGGTTTCTCATACAATAAGAATGCGTTCGAAAACCCGCATCAACAAACCAAAGCATCAGAAGATCTTTGGTATGATGAGGCGATCCAACCATTCCTTGTAAACGCACCGACACGCCTGGCTAAAGACCTGGTTTTCTGCGGAGAATTGGACATTCTGCCGACGGCCGTAGACCCTATGTCCGGTCTAGATAGCTACACCAAATCTTCATCCGGCATCATCCCACACGCCAAGATTGCGATGAAATCCATGGCCGTGATGAAGGGTCAACACGCCCGGTTTCTCTACACTACCGGCGCATGCACCCAGCTTAACTACATCCAGCGGAAAGCCGGTCAAAAGGCTGAATTCCATCATGTGTTCGGGGCCATTTATGTTGAAGTCGATGAGTCAGGCGATTGGTTCTGCCGCCAATTAATTGCTGGATCTGACGGTTCCTTCTACGATCTCGACAAGCATTACTCGGCATGTGGTATATCCAGGGCACGTGTAGAAGCCATAACATGGGGAGATTTCCACGAGGAGAAGCGGGACACCCAAGTGTTGAATGCTTGCTTTGACAGCGAGCATTCCATCCTAGAAAGCCTTCGCCCGCGTGAGCAACACGTTCATGACCTGGCAGATTTCACTGCTCGCAACCATCACAACAGAGGCTCGGCCTACTTCCTTGCTCAAACCCACTTCTCGGGCGGTGCATCAGTACGTGATGGCATGAAATCCTGCGCGGACAAGCTTCAGAGCATCGAGCGATCCTGGTGTCGGACGGTTGTCGTCGAAAGCAACCACGACCAAGCATTCAGGAGATGGCTCGAAGAAGCTGACGGGCATCGTGATCCAATCAATGCGAGTTATTGGCACCGCTGGAACCTCAGAATGTTCGAGGCAATCGAAGCCGGTGTTGAACCGCTAATTTTCGAGGAGGCAGTCAGGTCCTCTACGAAATCAAAACTCCAGAACACAACCTTTCTGCGCGAAGATGATAGTTGGGTGATTTGCGCCGACCAAGGCGATGGAATCGAATGCGGGATGCACGGCCATCGCGGACCCAACGGAAGCCGTGGATCTCCAAAATCCTATCGCCAGATTGGCCGACGCTGCAACACAGCTCACACTCATAGCTGCGGCATCGTAGATGGAATTTACACAGCCGGAGTCAGTGGCTCTCTAGACATGGGTTACAACAAGGGTCCTTCGAGCTGGTCTCACAGCCATATCATCACATACCCAAACGGCAAGCGCGCCATTCTCACGATGCGCGGAAAGAAATGGAGGGCGACATGACATCGAAATCCGGATTTTATCATCTCTCTCATCGCCCAAACGCATCGGGGCCGTGCTGAAAACTTTGGCGCAGGAGGTCTTCCAAAGACTCTGGCCGACAGAATCTTCAAGGCTTATCAGCAGGGCGTGATCACCGAAGATTTGCAGGATCGATTTCATTTTGTGTGCCCTCGCCAAATAAGCAGACTTATCTCTGAGAGAGAACGTCAAATAAGGGAATCTAAAAATGCATGAGAAAATGACAACCGCCGATCAGATTCTCCTGATGTGTCAGCTCGCCGAATACACACTCGGCATCATAGCAAATCTTGCTGACGGCGAAGAGGTCCCAGCCATCCCACTCATCGTGAGTTCTTTTGTTGCCAGCAAACTCACTGGCGGAGCAACCGTTCATTAAGCCTGCCGTGCCTATGGAGTAAATCCAATGCCATTGATCACCACGCTTACCGATGCCGACTATGCATCTGCCGCCCAGACTCTTGGATGCGATATCCCCGCCATTAAGGCTTTCTCCATCGTTGAAAGCGGCGGTCAATCCGGATTCCTTCCCGACGGCAGACCAAAAATTCTCTTCGAAGCCCACATTTTTCATGAGCAAACCTCTGGAAAATTTGACGACCACAAAGATAGGTCCGGCGTCCTTCTGTCGACCTCGACATGGATTCCCTCGCTATACGGAGCACCAGGCACACATCAGTGGGACCGGCGCGATGATGCGGCCGCCCTGGATCCAACGGCTGCCGATTCTGCGTGTAGCTGGGGCGAATTTCAGATCATGGGATCGAACCATGCCGCAGTGAGCTTTGAAAACGTCTCCGATTTCGTAAAAGCCATGAAATCTGGAGCTGGAGCACACCTCGATGCATTCGTTGCCTTCATTCAGTCAGCAAGACTAAACCAAGCCCTGAAATCCCACGACTGGCAAACCCTCGCTCGTGGCTACAATGGCCCAGGCCAAGTTTTCGGATATGCCTCGAAACTACAAGCTGCTTATAGCCGCCTGATTACTACGCAAGCGGTGTAATTATTTCACGAATTCCAGCGAGATCTGAGCATCCGCGTGGTAATCTAAATCAACAGAGTTCCATAAATTTACGGAGGACTTAAATGTCTGCTACCACAACTACGGCTGTCGTCGCCACGACTACGGCAACACCATCGAAACTGTCAGCGATCCTGACTAAAGTCGCCAGCCACCTTCAACAGCCTACCTCGATTACGGGCCTGGGTATGATCGTGGGCGCTGCGGTAGGTGCCGCTTATAAGGTCATCTCGATTTCTGATGCGGTTCCCGTAGCCGTCGGTGGCGCTACGATGTTGGCCATTCCAGACAACTCAAAAGCTAGCGCAGATGCGGTTACCCTCGCAAAAGCTGCCATTGCAGCGGTAACGACCAAGTCGGCTAGTTCGGTCGCCCTGGCTGCTGAAGATGGCGTGACCCTCGCAACGGATATCAGCCCGACAACCGGCGCCCAACTTGCCTCGACCGCCGAGGCCTTGATCGCAGAAACCGCAGGATCAGCTGATCCTGTCGTCGCTGCCGCAGCCCCAGTTGTCGCGGCCGCCGCGCCGGTGGTTACCGCCGTCGCCCAGGCTGTCGAAGCCGCAGCTCCTGCGACCGGTGCAGCAACCATTGCAACGGAGGTTTCAGCCGTGGCAGGCGAGGCGGCTACGATCGCCAAAGCTCTCTAATCTCGTCTAGATATCCGATCTGAATTGGCCGCCCTGGGAAACCGGGGCGGCTTTTTTTGATTCCGGGATGGTGTGAAGCGGGTTAGCATCCTCCCGGATGAGAAAGGGGTGTGAAAAGCATGCTAACAACCGATGAAGCCGTCGCCAGAATTCTGGCCGAGATACCTGGGCTGAAAGAACTTCGGGGCACATTTAAGTCCTACCCTGGCCCAGATAATAAAATGAAATTCTCAGTCAAATTCTCATATATTGATAAAGATTTCGAGGTGACCGGACATCTCCAACGACTAAGAGATGTTGATGAGCGCATGATCAGCCAAATACGGGCAATGGCCCACGCCAAGGCTGCGGAGACCTAAGTCTAGTAGATCTCCGAAAATAAAAACGATTCAGTTTGCGACTGCCCATTGACCATATTACGAAACCGATCTAGATCGCTCAACCCCGGTTGAGGGGTCTATTTCGGGGGTCCAGATGTCGGCTACTGCATTTATCTCGTGCCCATTTTGCAAAGGCTCCATTAGCCCCGATGCAACCGTCTGCCAGCATTGTAGGGCGGTCAAAGAAAGTTACAACGGCAACGCGATTGGTCTCCTGGCTCTCATTGTGTTGCCGTCAACATATCTCGGGCCACCCATTCTTCTTCTCTACGCCATCTGCTCAAAAATGGGCGCTAACACCGATGGGTGGACGTGGCTCGATATTGTCGGGGTCGTCCTGGGCAGCGTTGTTTGGATTTGGATCGGCACAAAATTTCTCGGAAAAATCAACAAAATTCCCGAGAAATTTATTTGGAAGCGATACGCTTAATGCCTCGGAAAACTTTAATATTTGTCGCGACGACATTCCTAGGAGGCCTTATCATAGGCCTCCTCATGTCAGTTTAGTTGTCATCAACTCCGAGTAGCAACTCGTGCGCCATGTGATGCCGAATTGCAACCGATGAAGGTGAAGACTTGCATTTTCTGCATTTCAATCTGCTTATGACAGACGATAGCTGAACTTCACCGAGAGATTCGTGAAGGTATGTGCACTCAACCGTCGAGAAAGCCCTACACCAGCCGCACCGGATCTGGAGACGCCACCCCCGATGCTTGGAAAGTGGCTGACCCAGTTTTTCAATTGCGCGTTCAGTCAACATCGCAAAGCTGACGGACCAATTCTGGAAGGTGCCCGATATTAGTAGGTTTGTCTGCAAAAGTAATCGGACCCTTACTCAGTAGTCGGTAAGTAGGACGACACTTGGGATTCTACATGCAAGATATGATCGGCATGTTTCCTGTCGTTCGTCGGACAACTTACGGCCCGCTGAGTAAGATCTCTCATTTTCGTCTCGATGTATGGTTCGCCAGAACGCATCAAAATCGGCAATCCTGGATGAATCTTGCGGGCGATTTTACTCAGCACGATACCGTCTATTCCGGGCGGCATGTCATAATCGGTGATCAGCAAATCGATTTCGACGCCCGACCTTATGATCTCGGCAGCTTCGTCGCCGGACAGGGCGCCTATCACATCCCAGCCCTCTTTTTCCAGCTCCCGAACCGAAAAAAGAGTGGTGACCTCGTCGTCATCGACTACCAGGATATTGAGATTCGACATATCCACAGAGCTCCTTGTCGGCGTGAGTTCATAGAACATAAAGAGAACATTGGTTCAAGCCATCGTGCGATCACAGCTTGTAATCAAACCTGTGGCCACTATATATTTCGCAGATATCCGCCAGTTTTGGAGTGCCCGCGATGACCCAAACCGCTTATGAGGCCAAGGCAACCCGTGCCTGGCAGCTGATCCACGACGACAAAATCCCCGCCAAAAAGGCCGCCGTGACGCTCAAAATCGACCTGTCCGATCTCTATGAGATGCTAGCGTTTTCTAGGACTCGTCGAGAAATTTTGGACTCCCACAAGGCAACATTCGCCTCGATCTCTCGCTACAATCCGTCACCCGCCAACGCTGGCCACTCGGTCAGGCCGCCCGTTTCAGCCTAGGTCGCCGCTGCTCTACCAAGGCATCTAGGGCCTGACCAAGCAGCTCAGCCGTGGTCAGACATAGTTCATCCCTGGCCAGCCTGATCCTTTCGGCCAGCTCTGGTGACACAGTGAGCGCCACAGAACCATGAGTTTCCCTCCACCTGCGATGCCTTTCCCCGCCGGTCATAGGTCTCACACCTTTTGTCGGCCGACCCCGCTTTCTAGCGATCACTGCGCCACCCAGGATCTCCTTCACCACCAGGCCAACCGCATAAGCGAGGGGAGGCGGCACAGAGTTGCCAACTTGCTTCAAGGCCTCCGATTCCGAACATGGAAACCCGAAATTATCAGGAAATCCCTGGATTCGGGCGGCTTCTCTCAGTGTGAGCCATCGTGAAAAATGAGGGTGAATCCACTCAGAGAGGTCCTTTCCCATCTGAGCTAGCAACGTATGCGACGGTTTCGAGCCATCCAGCCGTCTCCATTTTTGGGCCCTGACACCATCCCAAAGCTCCGGCGGTAAGCTGTCCGCGTTCTGACCAGCGGCCAGGTGGGCAATCAGATTAGCGCGGCGAGGACCAATGCGTTTCGTATGATGCCCGGAAACCTTGAGGTTTCTACTGCGCCTTGTTCTCTGATAGTCGCTCGAGGGCTTTGATGCGTAGCCCACCATCTCACCGGGCTCGCATACCGCCTCCGGCAAATCCGAAATCGCTTCGTCGACCGAAATTACGGGCTGTCGGTGAGCATCGAGGCCAGATTTCAATAGGCCATCGAGCGATCCGGAAAGCCTCAAATCGTCGCGTGTTCCGACAAAAAGCACTCGCTTGCGGATCTGCGGCGCCCCAAAATCTGATGCATCTACTTGGACCAGGGTTACATTCGAGTATCCGATCGCCTGGAATTTTTGAAGGATTTCCCGTTTAAATTTTCCGAGACCTGACGACAGGATGCCAGGGACATTTTCCATGATAAACGATTTTGGCCTGATGGAATCAATAATTCTTGCAAACTCAACCCAGAGACCATTGCGCTCATCATCAGCATCGCGCGCTCCTATGCTCGAATGCCCCTGGCACGGAGGGCCTCCGTAGCATAAGTCGATTTCTTGGAGGCCATACAGCTCGCCATGACCTGATTTCGGCGCCAAAAATTTCTGGATATCCCCTTCATATAAAGGGACCGAGGGGAAATTGGCGCGATACGTTTGACAAGCCGACCGGTCCTTTTCGACCGCCACAGCGATCTGGTATCCGGCGCGTTCGATGCCAGCGCAAAATCCACCGGCGCCAGAAAAAAGAGAGATAGCCCTAAGCCTATACATGCTCATATAATCCGAAGCCCACACATAATCTTACCGGCCAAACAGGTTCAAACGCAATGATGTCTGCCCCAATTTCGAGGCCCGCTCCCGTTCATAGCGATCTGTTAACGCCACGACGGCTGGACGGAGATCGGGAGCTGATGGTCCAAGGTCTCCGTGCATAGTCACGCGGGCCTCAACCCCACTTAGCAAACCAAAACTCTCGAGTTTTCCGTCAGCATCGAATTTCCCGATTTTGGGTGACATAGAGTAGCCCGGGATCTGAAAAGTTTTGAATGCAATGATTACACCGCTCTGAACGCGTCGAGCGATTTGACGGACATCAATCGGAGTTCCGTTAACAAATTCTCCCCATCTCCAGCAAAACGTGTTGACATGGCAGGCCTGGATTTCGGACCAACCCTCCGGTTCTCCATCGATCTCGATTTCAGAATCCTCGGGTCCTACAAACCATCCATTGGGAATCTGAGCAGGTTTGGCGGGTTCGATTTTGATGGGGTTAACGAGTGCATTTAAGCGATCAAATTCAGCAGCGGGAACGCGCCATATTTTGTATGTTGAATCGAATTTGCCGCCTGAAAATTTGATAGTGTCGCGATGTCGGTAAGTATCGCCTGGCAGGTCTATGTAAACAGAATTGCTCATGTTGTCCTCACACTAGTATTCGGGGTTACTATTAGTGTGAGTGATCTAGAGCGCGAAAATCAAGTATATCGAGCATTATTTTTGTTTGCATTAGACATAAAAGAAATCTGATCGAGATAGTGGATCTCAGGCGCTTGGATCAGGCATACTATTTGTAGAGGGCATCTCCGCATGTAGATGCAATCGAGCTCATCAGTGGTCTCCAACGCGAGATGAGAAGTGCTTGTAGGGGTACGGGTGCGCAGAATCCTGGGATTGAGCTTGCTCTCCCAGGATTTTTGCTTTCTTGACATATCGTTTATATGTGTTCCGGAGCGGCCAAGCGATGCCAGGAGGGTTCTATGAATATCACACTCGGAAAGCTTGAGCAGATGAAGCCCAATTCTGAGTCGGTTCCGGTGTCTGATCCTGGGAGTGCCTAAGCTCATATGGCGAAGTCGACAGAGCATCCCAGAAAACACCATTACATCCCGGTATTTTACCTGAGGCGGTGGTGCCGACAAAGAGATGGACGGCTCGCGCAGTTTCATCGCGTTGGTCCGACCAAAAGGCTGTTCAAAAAATGGGTTTGCCCAACGGAAACAGGATACAAGGAAGGTCTCTATACCCTGCCGAATCTTGAGCCTGAGAATCAAAATTGGTTGGAAACCGAGTTTCTCGGCCTGGTCGACAAAAACAGCGCGGAGGCTAGAAATAAGCTGATCGCACACGAAGACTTGTCGCCAGACCTGAAGGATTCCTGGTGCAGATTTATAATGTCTATGATCCATAGAAATCCGGAGAAGATAGCCGAGATTAGTAAGGTCTGGTACGAGGGTTATGACGACCTCACGCGGCGATTGGAGCCTCGATATGACGAGCTTCGTCAGGAGGGCGACCCTCCCAACTATGCAGCCTACGTTGCGTCCCAGAAGCAGGGCACCAAAGAACGGCTATTTGCTAACCTGATTAAGGGGATGATGGATAGCGAGCCAATTGGACTCGTTTTGAACAATATGAGATGGGCAGTGTGGGATTTCCCTCACACATGGAAAACTCTGATGACGTCGGATCGTCCGATCGTCATGCCTCATGGATTGGCTCATGATGACTCGTATGTGGGTGTCGCGTTGAGCCCGAGACGCATGTTCTTGGCTTGCAATAACCGCGAGCGATACGAGAAGATTTTAAAAAATGTAAGTGGCGATAGACTGGTCGCAGCACACAATGACGCGGTAGTCCGTCAAGCAAAAGACTATGTTTATGCAGCAAGTCATTTTGATGAGTCATTCGTAGATAGTCGCCTAGGACATCAACCGCCGCAGTTCCTTGGCTGGATCCCAGGTCAATATAAGAAACCTGACGGATGGGATGCTATCCCACAATCTAAAGGTAACTTTCCTGCGGTGCCCGAAAAGCGAGAGGACTAGGTTTCATTTGCCAATTTGACGAAAAAGTTCGTTCCAGCCGCTTTCTTTAAAGAATTGCTTGCGTTGATCCATCTGCTCTTTGGTAGGCATGTATACTTGCACTTCATTCGCCCATCGACCAATGCCACTTACTTCCAGGTCAAGTCGCACAGACAGGCGATTATTAACAGGTTGAGAATCAAGCACAACCACTTCGTTAACCTTAATCACGCATCTTAATGGGGTCTCGGCGGTCCCGTTTATCTTATCTCGAACCGGGATGGAGGCTTGACGTATAACATCCAACTTGAACAGGAGATCTAGCCAGGGAGAGTCATGATATGCGCTATAATACTCATATAAACGAACGCCGAAAAGCTGATGAAAAGGGCTTTCACCGATTTGCATCGATAGAACTTCTCGAATCCGCTGCGGGAAATAGTCGCTGCCGGAAACCATTGCTATATCGCCAGTGGGCGTCACATAGATATCATTATTAATCGGATCGGTTGCCAGGCTTGTCCCTAAATCTTCAACACTAATTCGTTGCGAAGAGGGTAATATAGGGCAAACTAGGTGGTATTCGTCATAATGCCGCTTTAGGCTAGGTGAATGACTTAACATTCGACCGTCACCCAGTTCGTTGCTGATGATATAGCGATACTCTTCTGGCAATTCGCTGAAATGCTCAATTAGTGACAGAAGAGTTGCAATTTCGCCTTCGAGGAAATGCTTAAGATTAAGGGTCCAGGAATCCTTTGTGAATTCGACAACATCACCTGTGCAGATCACGCTGGTGCCAATACCCAACAGACCGGTTGGGATGTTGACGGCAGATCTGTTTCGTATCGCCAGCGAGCATTTCTGTTCGTGCGCGAGCCTTAGGCGCCGTAGCTCGGCTCTTGTATAAGTTACCTCGTCTCTGTCGATTTCAATTGAACATGTGGCGCAGAGCCAGATGCCATTTTCGATACCTGATCGCTGTTCGGGCGTCATGGAACTGTCGTATCGTCTCCCACCAGGTCCCGGTGCTGCGGCCGAAATATGCGCCGCTACACCCACCATGGTGACTGATTTGGTGCTTTCCTCACTCGGACCTACCGTAAGTTGTCCGCATTTTGAGCAGTGCCACCCAGCTCTGGCGGCCAGGGCCTGCTTATCCTTATCGGAGAATTCATCCCGGCTTGAACGAGCCATGATTAGCAGGCCTCTCCTTTTCTCGGCCTAGCCATAGCCCAGGCGCCCAATTGGGGCCAACGCTTAAAGCGGGCAAAAGAAGTACGGACCCGTCCAGGCCCTCACGATGCGATGATACCAGTTGCTCAAAGCCGACGTCGCTCCCAGAAACCTGGGAATCGCTGGTTGGCCTCGCTTTTGGCCCACGGCATCGGCGAGGTGATGTCCTGGGTGGACAAGAACAAAAAGGGAACTATGATGTTCCGCGCCCACGCGGGTCTCGGACCCGGCTTGGGAATGATGGTGCTGAGCCTGAGCGTTCGGATCTTGTGCGTCCTCAGTCGCGGATCTATCCGAACGAATGGTGAGATAGAGGAGGTTACGGTGGCGCGGATTGCTGTGGACCGGGGTCGACGTATGGCCGCAATACGCACCGGGAACACGAAGCCAGAGCTCGCCGTTCGCCGCGCTCTTCACGCCCGAGGGTTCCGCTATCGACTGCATGTCAAAGCCCTTCCGGGGACGCCGGACCTTGTTATGCCGGGGCGTCGGGTGGCTGTTTTCGTCCACGGGTGCTTCTGGCATGGGTGCTTAAAATGCGATCGGGGCATCAGGAGACCCAAGGAGAACGCCGAATTTTGGGCGAAAAAGCTCACACAGAACCAGGCTAGAGACAGTCGCAATGTCGTCGATTTACAGGCCTTAGGCTGGCGAGTCGTAACATTTTGGGAGTGCGACACCCGTTCCAAGGAAAAGCTGGAATCGGCCATCGACGGACTCCAAACTTTCGTGCGAGTCTAAGGATATGGATTGCGCTTCAACCACGCCTACGGGGGCACCAAACGCCTGGACGGTCGCCGACTTTTTTAGTTGTGGCGGCGGGACAAGCGCGGGCTTTTCTCGGCGACCGGACTTCCGCCTAGTGGGCGCAGTCGACCTTGAGATGGCAAAACCCTCAGGAGGCGAGGGGGCGTCTGACTGCAACGGGACCTACTTCGCAAATCACGGCGTCCGCCCGATGGCCCGTGACATGATGACGTTGCAGCCGTCCGAGTTCTCAGAGGCCATCGGTATCAACCGCGGCCAGCTCAACGTGATGATTTCGTGTGCGCCCTGCACCCATCTGTCGCGGGCCAATCCGAATAATCATCTTACCGACCGCCCGGAAAACACGCTGATCGGACGGAGCGCTGAGTTCGCGGTCAGCCTGATGCCCGAGGTGTTCTTCATGGAAAATGCCCGCGAACTCATCATGGGCAACTACCGACATCACCACGAGGCCCTAGTCAAAAAACTGAAGAAGGCCGGGTACAGAGTCCATTCCGACATTCATTTTCTGGATCGGTTTGGCCTTCCTCAGGTTCGGGAGCGCGCTCTAGTCGTGGCATCACGAGTCGGACCGGTTCGGACGCTTGAAGACCTGTGGAAGGGATGGAAGGTCCGGCCAGAGGCGACCACAGTCCGGGCTGCACTATCCCGCTTGGCCGAATGGAAGCGCGAGAACCCGGTAGATCCGGACGGCGATGTTTTTCCGGGCATGGGCCCCCTGGTTCAGAAGCGGATGGCTGTAACCCCCCATGACGGCGGGGGGTGGGCTGATGTCGCCCGGAACTCCCGAACGAGGAAACTGCTGACTAAGGACTGCCTGCGTCGATGGGAGCTCGGAGACCTTGGCTCTCATCCCGACGTGTATGGCCGCATGGCCTGGGACCGAGCGGCGCCCACAATTAAAAGAGAGTGCGCGCATGTGGGAAACGGTCGGTATGCCCATCCGACCGAGGATCGTCTCCTGACGGTGCGGGAGATGGCCTCGCTTCAGGGTTTCCCGTTCGACTACCGCTTCCCGGCTCGGGCCGTGGCTAACCGCTATCGGCATGTGGGTGACGCGGTGCCGCCGATGATCGCCTACCAGATGTCGGCTCTCGCGATGTGGATGAAGACGGGCGTCCGGCCGGAGCCCAAGGACTGGGTTATGCCGAACACCACCTTGCGTGTTGAGGATATTGTTGCAGCCTAAAGGCCGCACCAAAGCCTGACGCGCTGCTTGAAAGTTTCCCAGTGCTCCGGGTGCCGGATACGCCCTCCATCCCAGCCCCAAGCGTGATGGAGATTAAAGACGTCGGTGAAGCGGACAGTGTCACGGTTCTGAAGTGGCGCCCGTCCGCTCTTCCTGCCGGTTCCACCTTCTAAGATGTCCTTGGTGAGAAGGGCCATAAACAGGAATCGATCAGCGTTCACTTCAACCTTTGTTTCCCGTGAACCCAGAGCCAACCGTTCATGCAGATTGCTCGGATCTGTCGCGGTCTTCACCTCACCGACGGCAAACTCTTTAAGCTGTTGAGACCTCTGGACCGGGTGTTGGCGGACCTGGTTATACAGCGCCAGCGCTCCCTCTCCCCTAGTTAGTGGCTTCAGCGGTTTTGGAACCTTGGGCTTTTTGGAAGAATTCTTCGTCGCCTTGGGGGCGGCAACCTTTGGGAATTGCGGAAGCTGAACGAGCGGATAAAATATTGAGACGTCCGGGTCGCTTGAGAACACAACGAAACGCTCATTGTTCAGAACCAGCGCCTTTATCTGCTTCGCCTTAATGTCAGTTTTCGTGCCCGAGACCAGATATTCAGCAATAGCCTCGGGAGACTTGTTCCTGAGGATGGAGGGCGAAGTCCCCACAATTTCGATAATGCTTCCGGGCGAAATTTCGTCAATGGCATCGATGAACGCAATGGCCGCACCCATGGCGCCCACAGCCCCTGAGAAATTCTGGCTCGATCCATGAATGCCCAGGTGCCGATGGTAGGCGAGGAATGTCTCAGGCTGAACGCCTGTCCGGCGGATCCAGGCGAGGTGTAGATTGAGACGCTTTACCTCGTCAGCCAGCTCAGCCCGGCTTCCGCCGCCGATCTGGCTGGAGAACCAGGGATAAAGGTCTCGCTTCTGCTTATCGGAGAGTCCCGTCATGTCTAAGAAGGTCGCGATTGTGGCCTTTGAGCGAGCGAGGGCGACCTCGATATGGAGAAACAGCCTCCCAGGGTCGGTTTTGGCCGCAACCGCCTTAGCAACATCAACGGGGTCGACGCCAGACTCGACCAGCAACACGCTATCATTCCAGTCGACTTCAAGGTCTTCTCCAGCGGCGGCTGCATGAGCGAGGGGAGCTGATAGAGCCTTGGTAATGCCTGCCAGCCGCACGCGGGCAAACGCTTCCATGAAGGCAACAGATTCCTCTTTTGACTGGGCGCAGCGAGCGAGTTGCTGCGCGAAATCCTGCATGCTCAGAGCCACTGGATCGTCCCGATATCGATCTAGGAGAGGATCACGTCCAGCCCTGTCGAGCAATGCCTCGCGGGCTCGCTCGACGGCATGGCGCCATTCGTCTCTGAGGGGGTGTCTAGTCGCGCAGAGCAGTCACCCGCGGGAAGGCTTTCTCCGACGATATCCTTTGCCTATTTACTAGGCATGAGCACGACAACCGAACTAGCAACCGGACCAGAGGCTTGGCGGCTAATCCATGAGGATGGGTTACCAATTAAGCAGGCCGCCGCACGCCTCGGCATGGCAGTGGCGGACGTATATGAGCTCCTCGCTAGAGAGCGTTCTAGGCGAGATATTGCCACCCACAGGGCTGCCGCCCTGGGTCGGAGCGGGCCTTCAAAGTGAGGGCGTCCGAGCAAACTCCTGCTACACCCTTTGCTACACCCCTTATGCGGCATGCGCTTTCAGTGCGGTTTGTTCGGTATATAAATCATTGAAATACATTGAAACCTAGGTAGGGCCTGGGTTTCGGTGGGCGCCAGAAACGAATTGCTAAACCGTTGTACAGGGTCAACCTGTACCGTGAGTTCGAATCTCATCCCCTCCGCCAATTCTCTCCTGCAATTCCAACAATAAATTGCGCCGGATCCTGCGTACCGGCGTTGGCGCCGTTGGCCAGAACCGGGCGGCGCCGATTAAGGCCTGGTGGTTTTCCGCAGATCCGCTGTCACGCGATCGATGACAGACTCCCAATCGCCAGGCTGGTCCTGCTGGTACACACGCAAACTCGGATACCAGGGGCTGTCTTCACGTCCCAAAAGCCAGCGCCAGCACGAGTCGAATCTATTGAGCAACCAGATCGGTTTGCCCAGGGCCCCTGCCAGATGTGCCGTCGCGGTATCGACCGAAATAACGAGATCCATCTGGCTGATCAGCGCAGCCGTATCGGCGAAATCGGTCATTTGATCCATGACGTCGATCAGCGGGAAATCGGCCGGTGCGGCCGGTCCGGCTTTCTGCAGACTGAAGAATTCTATGCCCGGCATTTGCAGCAAGGGCGCGAGCAGGTGAGGTGACAGGGATCGCCGCCGATCCACCGCCGCTCTGGCTGGGATGTCCTTATAGGCATTGCCCGCCCAAACCAGGCCGACGCGCAGCGGGCGATCTGGTAGCGCAGGCAAGTGATTCCGCCAATGATCGACCAGCGACGCATCGGCCTGCAGATAGGCTGGAAACTGCGGAACGGTATCGATCGTCGTTCGAAAAGCCAGCGGCAGGCTCAGCAGGGGACAATGCAAATCAAAGCTCGGACGCTTGTCCCCGTAAGCGATAACCTTGGCGACGCCCGGCAGTGTTTGCAGCAGGCGCAGCAATGGCGCCTGCACTTCCATAATCACAGTCAAGCCGCGCGATGCGGCAAGGGTGGCATAGCGGCAGAACTGGATCGTATCGCCAAGACCTTGTTCCGCGTGAAGGAGGATGGTCTGCCCTTCCGCGGACTCACCCTTCCACTGCGGTTGCAGGAATTGCTGTTGGGCGGATCGCATCAGCGGCATTTGCCAGCGCCACTCATGCTCCACCCAGCCTTGCAGCATGTCGCCCTTCAGCAGCAATGCATTGCCCAGATTGTGATGGGCCGCTGCATCCTGCGGATCGAGCGTGATGCATCTGCGGTAGCAGCGAATGGCCTCATCGATTGCGCCTTGGTCGCGCAGCGCATTACCGAGATTGTTGCGAATGCGGTTATCCGCCGGCCTGACGTCGATCGCCTTCCGGTAACAGGTAATCGCTTCATCCAGCCTGTTGTGATCGCGCAGCGCATTGCCCAGGTTCAATATAATATCGGCATTGCCGGGGCTGAGGGCAATCGCCTGCTCGTACATGGCGATCGCTTCGGGCAATCGGGCCTGCAGAGAATAGGCATTCGCGAGATTGAAATAGGCTCCGGCGAAATCCTTCTGAAGATGGATCGCCTGCCTATAGGCAGCGACGGCATCTTCGATCTTCCCTTGCCCGCTCAACGCCATGCCAAGATTATTATAGGCGATCGGATCATGGGGGGTTTGGCGCAGATAGGCGCGGTATCCGACGATAGCCTTTTGGAGATCGCCCCTCTGATGCTGTTGAATGACGGCCATCAGCTGTGAGCGCGCCAAGGCCGCAGGCTGGTCCCTCGGCTGGTCGCCGTCTCGGTGAGACTCGGCCCTGCGCTGCTTTCGGTTCATAAAATCTTCAATCTGCTAGGCTTTTAGCCGCCTGGACGGTTTCCGCGCCGCATCCTGCGGTTTGGGGTGTCGGCAGTCAATCGCCGGCGCTTTGTCCTGTGGAAAGGACGCCATTGCAGCCTCAGCATCCTGCGCCTGGGCGGTGGCGGTCGATCGTCGCGTTGGTGGTTCGGTGTTTCGCTAAAAATTAGTGAAAATTTCTTGCTAAAACGTTATGAATTGATTTGCCTGTTGGTCGTGTTATGTGTCGAGGCTGAATCCCGAAGGCGTTTCCTGCGACGGCCAAGCCAATAGCGAGAGAGGATAAAATCCCGTGAAGAGGTCAGAACCCAGCATCATGGGCGGGGAGGGCAACATCCCATTCTACGCGCGCAGCCGGGATGAACGTTTGGCGCTGACGGAGGCCGCGATGCGCGGCAAAAGCACCCTCATCGCGCGTTGGGTGGCTTTGGACAATGCAGAATCGTCGCATTGGAACGCGCGCGCGGCCCTCGCGGCCGGCTTGCTGGAAGATCAGCCTTCGGTCGCGGATTTTGGCTGCGGGACTATGACCTTGGCGGCGTATCTAAGGCCCAACCAGCGCTATATCCCGATAGATGTCATTGCCCGTGACGATAGAACCATCCTCTGCGATTTGAACAGACAAATGCTTCCGGAAACCGAGGCCACCGCCGCGGCATTCTTAGGCGTTCTTGAGTATCTTTACGATCCGCAGGCGGTTCTCCGAAACGCGGGTCATCAGTACGGGACAATGGTGGTCAGCTATTGCATCACGGATGCGCCCGATCCGCTGGAGAATCGGCGCGAGCACGCCTGGGTCAATGATTTTTGTGAAGCCGAGGTGATCGCACTTTTTCACTCGGCCGGCTGGCTGCCGGACGAGGGAAGAATGGTCGATGGGTTGCAAAAAATATGGCGCCTGCAAAACCCCCTCGTACAGTCGGAACTTTAGAAGACGCCAACGCTTATCGGCGGTCTTGGAACGCCGCGCGATCTCATCCCCGACCCTCAGGGTCACGCGAGACCGGCATCATCGGCGATATTGATCAAGCAAACAGATCGGGCTTGCTCCGCATCAGATCGATCATGCCGGCATATTGTCCACCGAAGGAGAAGTGACCGGCGACCGCATGGGTGGTGACAACGATGGGCCTGGAATGAAGCATGGCCGCAGCACAAATATGCGCTTCATCGCCGCCCAGCGTATTCATCCCGGCCAGCAGCTTGCGACGATGGACCGTGAAATAGCCGAACGTCTCCCAGAAGCTGCGCTCGAAAACGATGATGCCAATGCTGAACTGGATAGGGCTCAACAGATCGTCGGACTCCGCCTGGCCCAATTGCTGCGCCAGCTCGTCCAAGGGCGAAGTCTTTTCCCAGATCCAGCGCGCGACAATGGGATCGGTATGAATGGGCAGGCCGGAGGTCGCGAGGCGGGCCTTGCCGAAACGGGCCTCGAATTCGGCGAGCAAGCCAAGCCTGCTCAACAAAGGACGGTAGCAGAAACCATTCAGCGGGATCATCGGCGCGACGAAACCGGGGTCCACCTTGCCACTGTCCTTGATACGCTTGTATTCGCGGACAAGGTTCACAATCGTGTCAGGCAGCAGGAACATATCCTCGTCAAGCTTCACGATCCATTGGGCTTGATCGAACTGCTTGAAGCAGATGTTTTGTGCGAGCGAGACATCATTGGTGGATGTCGCCAGATAGCTCCAATTCTCGGCCTTGCAGAGATCGGCAAGGGCTTGGTCCCTTTTGCCCGGCGAGACAAAGCAGATGTCAGCGCCGTTCATGGCCCTGATCGCCGCCTTCAACCGCGGCATCACAAGCGGCCAAAGATCCTGCTTATATCCGGCAAGAATGGTGACAAGAACATTCGCATTGACGCGGCGGTCGTCGAAGGTCACGCGGTCATGGAATTTCGAATAGGCGTCGGCGACCTGGGCCGCGCGTTTCACCGCACCATAGGCTTGAGAGCTGATCGCGCTGCGCAGCGACAGCCTCGGCTTATCGCTCATCACCGCTGTCCGCGCCGATGGCAACAGCTTAGTCCCGGTCGAGATATTGGCTTGCGCCACAGGCCTCTCCTTCAGACAAGAATAAGGGCAGCCATCACATCAAGCTTTAAGCCAAAGCTCTCAAGCTCGCTCTAAGGGGTAGGGCACTACCCATTCGGCTAGGGTGCATCGCTAGTTTTCCCCTCTTGAGACTCAGGCAATAGATCAGACATCTAGCCAGACTTTCTCCATCCCGAGGACGTGCATATGGCTGATCAATCCTCCCCTACCCAAGTTGCGCAACGCGCCCTGGCCTTTCCAGAAGAACAGCGATCTTCAACGGATAAAGCGGGCGAGCAAGGTTTTACGGGATTGGATTCTCGCCAATTGGAGATTGAGGCGATGAGCCATACGGTGATGTCAGCGCCTGACAGCCTTATCAAGGCAAGACTTGCAATGCCGGACTTGGATGAGAGCGAGCGTGACGGCCTGGACTTGTCGCGGCGTAAGCTGCGCGCCCCGCGTATCGCGATCGTCCATGAATGGCTTCAGGTCAATGCCGGTTCCGAACGCGTGCTGGAACAGCTTCTGCTCTGCTTCCCGGATGCCGATCTGTTTGCGACGGTCGATTTCATGTCGCCCAAGGAACGCGCCTTTCTAAAAGGCCGTAAGGTGACGACGACCTTCATTCAAAAACTGCCCGGCGCAAAGCGCCTGTTTCGGCACTATCTGGGCCTGATGCCGATGGCGATCGAGCAGCTTGACGTCAGCGCCTATGATATTGTGATTTCAAGTAATCATGCCGTCGCGAAAGGCGTTTTGACCGGTCCCGATCAGGTCCATGTCAGCTATGTCCATTCACCCATGCGCTATATCTGGGATTTGCAGCATCAATATTTGCGGCAGGCCGGTCTCGGTTGGAGCCTCAAGGCGATTTATGTGCGCTGGCTCTTTAACAAGATGCGGTTGTGGGACTTCGCGAGTGCGCAGCATGTGGATCATTTCATCGCGAATTCCCGCTATATCGCCCGGCGTGTGAAAAAGGCCTATGCGCGTGACGCGAGCGTCATTCACCCGCCCGTTGATGTGACGGACTTCACCATCGGCCGGCAGAAGGGTGACTTCTACCTGCTGGCCGGCCGCTTCGTGCCCTATAAGCGCGCGGATCTGGTGGTGAGTGCCTTCCAGGCCGACCCCGGTCGCAAGCTGGTGGTGGTCGGTGACGGGCCGGAGGCAGCCAAGGTTCGCGCCGCAGCTAAGGGCGCGTCCAATATCGAGTTCCGCGGCTCCGTTCCTAAAAGCGAGCTCATCGATCTGATGCAAGGCGCGCGCGCCGCGATCTTCGCGGCCGAGGAAGACTTCGGCATCGCCATGGTCGAGGTCCAGGCTTGCGGCACGCCGGTGATTGCCTTTGGCAAGGGCGGCGCGCTGGATATCATCGAGACCGCCGAAGAGGCTTGCCCCACTGGCATCCTTTTCGATGATCAATCCGTCGAAAGCATCAAGGATGCCTTGGCAAGGTTCGACGCTATGGCGGCAGATATCGCGCCTGAAACCTGCCGCGCCAATGCCTTGCGCTTTTCTGAGGAGCGATTCCGCGACCGCATGCGGTCCTTCGTGCAGGACATGGCGGGTGCCGAAGTCTGACGGCGAAAGCGCTAGCTCACAGCGGCTAGCGCGTCAGGCTTGATCGCGGGCCGCCGCTTGCTCTCTTGCCTTCAGGTATCGGCGGCGCGGCGGGGGCGGACCCTGTCGCGGAGGATCCGGGCGACATCCGTCACATGACGCGGCGTATCCGACAAAGCGGCCAGAGAGGCCAAGGTAAACTCCCGCTCATGCTTCAAAAGATGCAGAGTGAAGGCCGCGCTGAGCAGCAGCTCGCTCGTGATCAGCGCGATCGCAGCTCCGGTCGCCCCCCAGGCGAAGCAACCGCCGACCAGCAGCACAAGATAAAGCAGCGTGAAGACGATGGTTATGCGGGAGACGTCGCGGCTCCAACCCAGCGGGATCAGGAACTGCCGAGCCAGCGTGCCGGCAATGCCTGTCAGCAAGGGCAAGGCTGAGAGCCAGCGGAGCACATCGGCTGATTTGTGGAATTGCGGCCCCAGGACGATGGTCGCAATGGGATCGGCGCCGAGGAAGAAGACCGCGCCGAGGGCGACGGCCACCAGAAGCTGAAAGCCCAGGAAAGGGCCGGCGACCTTGGCCGCGGCCAGGCGTGACTGGGCCAGAAGCGCGTTAACGCGCGGATACATGACCATGCTGGCAGGCACGGTCAGCGCCATAGCAATACGGGTCATACGATCGGCACCGGCGAAAAGCCCGACCTGCGCGGAGCCGGCGACGAGCGCGAGCACGAGCGGTGCGGCGGTCGAATAGGCGATCCAGCTGCTCTGAGACAGGAAGTAATGGCGATATTGCCAGATCTGCCGCACGGCCGAGCGCAGCGGAAACCTCGGCCGGCCCATCTTGAGATAGCGACAGGCGATGTAGAAGCCGGCAAGGCCGCTGGCGATTGATCCGACACCCTGAAGCGCGCAGGCGATCCAGGTATCCTTGGGGCCATGCACCATGATGAAGGTCAATAGAACCACCAGGCTGCGGCCGGCTATGGAATAGATGGTGAACATGCCCATGCGTTCCAGACCCTGCACGAACCAGTCGACGGTGACGACGGCACCGAAGATGTTCAGCAAGCCCGGCAGCAGCAGATAGATCGGTGCGGGCACGCGATTCAACGGCAGCAGAGCGAATAGGACGGCCGTGGAGAGCAGGGAGAGCAGCATCTTGGCGGTCATGGTCCGCCAGAAGATGTCACGCAGCTTATCCTCATCCCCGCTGGCCTGGGCCACGTCGCGCGTGGATCCGAGCGAAAAGCCCCAGTCGATGATGATATAAAGATAGGCGTTGATGCTGATGACGAAGGCGAGGACACCGTAATCCGCGACACCCAGGGTGCGGGTCAAATACGGTACGTTGATCGCGGCCAGCAGATAGCCGCTTGCTTGAAAGACGGTCGTAGACACCAGATTGCGCCCGAGGCGCTTGAGCATGGCCGTATCAGCCAAGGGAGTTCTCCGTCTCGGCAGCGATAGGGAGCGGAGCAAAACCGATCGTCATACTGTCCTTGCTGTCTTGCTAGTCTGGCTGAACTATTCGCGAGGTTGAGAACCGGTCTTTTGTCCAATCTCAAGCGCTATCCCACGTTTAAAAGTATTGCCCTTTCCCGGTCGAGGAAAATACGCCTTTTGATGGTATCGCTCTCACTAGTTTAGAGAGCAACGCAGTTTCGCGTCGGGATCGCGCTAAGGAACCCGCAAAGCTACCTCGTTCGAGGGATCTTTCATCCCATCAGACAGATGGCGGCGCAAGGAGGGAGCGTTTAGCAGCGGCATTGTCATTATCCGAGGCCTTCTGCCATGCTCGATCTCATTCGTGACGCCGATATCGTCATCATCGGGTCCGGATTTTCCGGTGCTGTGATTGCGGAAAGATGCAGCACCGAGCTTGGCTTGAAGAGCGTGATCCTGGACCGCCGCGCCCATGCCGGCGGCAATTCCTATTCGGAAATCGACCCCGATACCGGTATCGAGGTGCATAAATATGGCGCGCATCTCTTCCATACATCCAATTCCGAGGTATGGAGCTATATCAATCGGTTCACGGAATTCACCGACTACAAGCATCGCGTTCTCTCCGCCTATCAAGATAAAATCTATGCGATGCCGATCAATCTGCTGACCATCTCGCAGTTTTTCGGCAAGTTCATGACGCCGGAATCCGCCATGGCGCTGATCGCCGAGCAGCGCGGCGAGATGGCAGGCAAGACGCCGCGCAATCTGGAAGAGAAGGCGATTTCGCTGATCGGGCGGCCGCTGTATGAAGCCTTCATCCGTGGCTATACCATGAAGCAATGGCAGACTGACCCACGCGATTTGCCGGAAAACATCATCACGCGGCTGCCGGTGCGGACCGATTTCAACACGCGCTATTTCGAGGATCGCTTCGAAGGCCTGCCGGTCAATGGCTATGCCGCGATCTTCGAGCGCATGCTGGCCAGCGACAAGATCGAAGTCGTGCTCGACACGGATTTCTTTGACCTGCGCAGCCAGATCGAAGCCATGGGCAAGCTGGTCTTCTATACCGGCCCCTTGGACCGCTTCTACGATTACCGCTTCGGCGCGCTGGGCTGGCGCACGGTGGATTTCGAGCGTGACGTCATCGGCACCAAGGATTTTCAGGGCGCGCCGGTGATCAATTACGCGGACGAGGATATTCCCTATACGCGGATCCTTGAGTTCCGGCACATGCATCCCGAGCGGAATTATCAGACCGAAAAGACCGTCATCTTCCGCGAGTATTCGCGGGCGGCGGAGAGCAAGGACGAACCGTACTATCCGATCGGTCGCAGCGTCGATAAGGACCGCTACGATCAATATCGTGCGCTTGCTGCGGCTGAGGAGAATGTGGTCTTCGGTGGGCGTCTGGGCACTTACCGCTATCTCGACATGCATCAGGCGATCGGCGCCGCGCTCTCGATTTTTGATCGCACGATCAAGCCGCGTCTCACGCAGCCGGAGCAGGTATCTGGCCGCAAGGTTGCGGCTTATTCCGACTGATAGGACAGGTCATCCGCGCCATGCTCGCGCGGATGACCAATTATCTAATAAAACCTGACAGACTTTGGCGCAGTTACTGGCGTGCCGGCGGCGGAATGCGGATGATGACCGCGTGATCGCTGAGCGTGAGGTTTGCCAGGCTGACATTGTGCAGGCTTTGCTGCGGTGCCACGCCCTTGGCGATGTCGAAAACCTCCATCAGGGCTTGCGGCTTGCCGAAGGTGACGGAGATGCTGTCCTGGCCGGTCTTCCGCTCATCCCAGATCACCAGATCGAATTCGCCGCTGCTTTTCTGCAGCAGCAGATCATGGACGGTAGTCGCGCCGGTCTTGATTGAGAAGGCAAGTTCGCCGGGTTGCGGCAGCGGATGGCGGTCAGCCAGGATTGTCGTCAGATTGTGGATATAGACGGCGGCGGGCTTCGCACGATCGCCGGCGAAAAGCCCTTGATGACCCGTGCCGCCTTCCTCATCCTTCAGCTCATAGATGAAGGTAAAGCGCCAGCCGCGCTTGAACTGGGCAAGGTAGGTATTGCTCAGGACAGCCGCCTGGGCGGCTTCGCCGCCGGGATCGGAGATGCTGTCCCAACCGGTCTCAGTCGTCACCCTGGGCTGCAGCAGAAGCGCCGCATTGCTATAGCCCTGATATTGGCGGAGCCAGGTCCTGCCGGAATTGCCGTATAGCCCGTCCCAGCGCCCGTTCAGCACCGGATCGGCGGCAGACCAGGCCTGGTTGTTGCTATAGCCACCCTGCGTTCCGCTGACATAGTTATGGACGTTCAGATCGTCCGAATAGCGGGTATCGGGCGGCGCGGCGCCGGCGAAATCCTTCGGCGTGGTGCGGAATTGCAGGCCGACATTGTCGGTCTCGGCGCCGGTCTCCGACGGACCGAAGACAGGATGGGTTTTGAGCAGCGGGTCCGTCTGCACGGCCTGATAAAGCGCGGATTGGAAGGCGGCCACCGCCTTCCAGCTATGGCCTTGGCCGCCGCCTTGTTCGCCGTGGAAATGGATCGGGAAATTATTGGGCTCGTTCGGGCCTTCCAGGGCCAGAAGGGCACCGGCCTTGGCCAGCGTCCGGCCTGCGTCCAGCTCACCGTCCAGATCGCCATAGCCGGTGATATCGAAGCGCAGGCCGGTCGCCTTGGCAATCATCACGTCGCTGTCGATATGGCGAATGCCATCCCGCACCGCACGGACGCCCAGATAGCGCAGAGGCTCGATATAGGTTTTCGGGTCATAGCCCTGGTCGACATGGGTATTGACGCCAAGGGAGGAGAGAAAGCGATCTGCGCTTTGCGCGCGGATGGGCTTCACCGGTCCATTGTCCAAGCCGCTAGTGTCGCCCTGCACGCCGGCCAGGGCTGACATCGGCAAAGCCAGAACGCAGATGAGGGAGATACGGGGCAGGGCGCTGGTATTATGCGTCACACGGGGCAATCAGTCTCGTCTTTCGATGAGGGGAAAACCACTTCGACTGGGCGAATTCGGCTGGCCGAAATCATCCCGCGCCAGCCTTTTGATAGATAGCACAAAACCGTCCATCAGGTGATGTCACCTGATGGCATTTTGCGTCAATGCGCGCCCGTGCGTGCCAGGACTGCGGGCAGGGTCTTCAACAACACCGTGATATCCAGCCAGACGCTCCAGTTGTTGACATACCATACATCAAGCTGAACACGCCGCGCATAGGTCGTATTGCTGCGGCCACTCACCTGCCACAAGCCGGTCACGCCAGGGCGGGTATTGAAATAATGGGCGATGTCGTCACCGTAGAAGCGCACTTCGCTTTGCACGATCGGGCGCGGCCCGACCAGGCTCATCTGCCGGCGGATGACGTTGACCAGCTGCGGCAGCTCATCCAGGCTCGTTTTGCGCAGAAAGCGTCCAAAGGGCGTGACACGAGGGTCATGACGCAGCTTCTGCGTCAGATCCCACTCGGCCTTCAGCTCCGGATCACGCGCCAGGGCCTCCTGCAGCACGCGATCACCATCGACGACCATGGTACGGAATTTCAGGCAAGGAAACATCTTGCCGCCGATGCCCAGGCGCTGATGGGCAAAAAACAGCGGCCCATTGGAGAAAAGGTTGAAGATGGCGGCGACGAGAAAGATCGGGCTCGACAGAATGAGGAGCAGGATCGCGGCCAGGACGTCGATGCCGCTTTTCACGCTCTGCGCCAGACTGCGGTGCGATCCATGCTGAAAGCTCAGCATCACCACATCCTGGCTGAAGAAGCGTGTCGTCCGCCAGCCGAGCGCGGGCATGGCCTGCGGGCCCGGGACAACACCGAAGGGGACCTTATCGCGCAGCGCCTGGTCGATCAGCTGGCGTTGCAGCGCGCTGTCATCGTCAAGCGCGAAGAGGATTTTGCCGGCCTGGTGACGTTCCAGAATGCTCCAGAGAAAGGAGCTGTTGGATTGCAATACGATCCGCCTGGGGTCGATGCGGCTAACAATGGCATAGCCAAGGCCGGGGTCCGACGCGATGGCGGCTTCGACGGCGATAGCGGCCTCTCCGGTTCCGATCACGACGATGGGAAGGCGCCAGAGGCCGACCTGCGTCAGCATGGACTTCGTCAGTGCATTCGCGAAGGTTGCGATAAAGGGGAATAGGACCAGCGTCGCCAAGCCGGAAAGGTGGCTGTCGATCCTATTGTTCAGCAAGCTCGCCAAAATATAGGCGCCCACCGCCCAGCCGCCGATGCTGAATATCTGGCTCGCCTCCGTCCAGAACGGCGTGCGTGTCGTGTAGCGGCCACGTATGGCGAGATAGAGAACGACAACGCCCAGGATGACCGTCACGTCAAGCAAGTTCGGCGCGACAGACTGTAGGGTTGCGTGATGATCGACGGCGGAGAGCAAGGCTGTGCCACCGACCAGACCCTGTGCCAGCATGGCCGAGACGATATCGGCTGCCAGAAAAGCCATCGCGCAGATGGCGGGTGAAAATTTTGGTTGAGCACGCGACAGGAAATCGATGTGATTTTCTGCCATGCCCGGAGAAATCGGATGACCCTTCAAAGTCGTCAAGCAATCCCCCTGCACAAACGTGTTTCCGAATGCGCCTAGATTTAGAGCCCAGCGACAAAGTTGAGAGGCTGCCAGTTTGGCCGAGCGCTGGGTCGAGAGGGTTAGGGTCCAAACCTTAGTTTTGGCAGGGCGGCTATCCACAGGAATGAGGTCGCCGCCTAACTCTACCCAGCGAGGTAGGGTTAACGGTCCGGATGGCTTGGGAATTTTTCAGATTTATCGCCGAATAGGATTATGCTGCGTTGCAACACAAGGGGCTAATACGCCTTTTAGTGGATTATCGCTTCATCCGCCTATTCCCTAAAGGCGAGGGGGGACTGATCAAGCGGTTCTTATCACCTTCCTGTTGGGTGGGGCAGGATCCGGCCGCTGGCCCGGGTCCTGGCCCGGCTAAGCTTGTTTGCGGTCAAGGGGGCGTGCAAATTTGTTCTTAATCCGCGTTATGTTAGGGACTTGCGGCGCTTAACCTCGATGCTTTTCTCGCCTGCTCAAAGCATCCCGATCTGATAGTATCGCCGACACTTGAGTATCGCTGACACTTGAGTATCGCTGACACTTGATTATCGCTGACACTGGCCGACTATTCTCGCAACGCCGCCCTTCTGACGGATCATTCCTTGATAGAGTTCCTCTCGCCCAGTTCCTCTCGCGGCTTTTTCACCGCGCCGCGCGCCTGGATGCTGCCCTTGCTGGGCACAGGCTTGGTCGCCTGGGCAATGCCTGCCCAGGCGCAGACCACCGCGGATGCCTATTTTCCGACCGGCACCTACGGCTATGACCAGGACCTGGGCGTCACCGTTCTGACCCGCGCGAGGCCGGAATACGACGAGCAGGGCATCCGTTTCGGTGGGTTTACCGTTCGTCCCCAGCTTGATCAGTCCCTGTTCGACAATACGAATGTCAACGGCACGGCCGGCGGCGGCTCGGGAAGCTGGGGTTCGGAGACGTCGGGCAGCGTCACAGGCCAGTCGGATTGGAGCCGCAACAGCCTGCAGGCGACAATGGGCTTCGACCATCTCAGCTATTTTCAGCTTCCGAATGACGATTACACCAACTGGAATATCGGCATCGGCGGCGGCTATACCATCGCCGGCGGCCAGCTGAAGGCAAGCTATTCCCATTCCACCTATAATCAGCTTGGCACGCAGATCGGCATGGCCAGCTCGGACCAGCCGTCCTTGAACGTCACCGATACGGGCGAGATTTCCTACGATTTCAATCTCGGTCGCGTCACCATCACGCCCTCGATCGATTTCAGCGCCTATCGCTTCGGCGACATCACCACGAATGGTCAAAGATCGAGCCAGACCTATCTCAACCGGGATGTGGTGGCTGGCGGCTTGGTCACGCGTTACGAGCTGACGGGCGGCACCGGCTTGCTTCTGGTCGCGAGAGGCAGCGGTTCGAACTACATCGACCAGACGGACGGGCAGGTGAATAATGACTCGACCAGCGGCATGGTGCTGGCCGGGCTGGACTATCAATCCGAAAATGTCTGGCGTTATTCCTTTCTGGTCGGCGTCGAAACCACCTCCTTCGCGGCGTCGCAATATGGCACCTATACCGTGCCGGTTCTGTCCGGCCAGCTTGTCTGGACACCGACCCCGGTACTGACCTTGATCGGCAATCTCTCGCGTTCGGTCGAGGATACGGATGTCACCGGCAATGCCGGCTATGTCCAGACCCAGGGCAAGCTCGTCGGCGATTATGAGTTGATGCGCAATGTGCTGCTGGAAGGGCGGGTCAGCCTGCAGCATGTCTCCTATCTGCAGGGTGGTACGCAGATGAGCGAAACGGTGGGCGGCGGCGTGACCTGGCTTCTCAACCGCAAGATGCAGCTATCGCTGAATGACGACTTTACCAATCAGAACGCGCCCAGCAGCGGCACGGTCGTCAGCACAGGTCAGCTCAGCGGTGCCTATACGCAGAATATCCTGATGCTGACGCTGCAATTCGCCTTCTGAAGCGTCAGCATTCCGCAAAAAAGCCCGCGCGTTGGTAAACGCGCGGGCTTTTTTTGGGGCTTGCCGTTTCGCTCAGAAATAACGCTCGAAAACGGTCATGACATCCCCGGGCTCGATTTCCGCACCACGCGGCGCGCGCCCTTCGACGGTCTGGCCGTCGATCTTGCGCAAGACGGAGAAATCATTGGTCTGGGCGCGATAGGTAAAGCCGCCGGCGATGGCGGCCAGGGTCAGCGCCGTCATCCCCGGCTCATAGGGATATTGTCCCGGCTTCACGACTTCACCGAGAATGAAAACCGGTCGGTATTTGGAAATCTCGACCGTCACGCTCGGGTTGTTGAGGAGCTTCCGCTGCTCAAGATCGGTCGCAATGATCTGGGCCAGCTGGTCCGTGGTCTTGCCTTTCGCCGGCACGTCACCCAGCAATGGCACCGAGATATTGCCGCGGTCATTGATGGTGAAACGGCCCGTCAGCTGGGTCTGGCCAAAAATCACGACGCGGACTTCCTCGCCCGTGCCCAGCGTATAGGTCTTGGCCGTGGTCTGCGGCAGCGGCGCCAGGTCAGAGCCGGGGGCGCAGCCGGCAAGCGCCAGGCAGGCCGCAAGGCCGATCGCCGGCAAACGCAGCGGAACGCTGCGCGATGCGGACAGGATGGGAGAGAGAAGGGTCATCATGGCCACCGCCCGGTTCCAGTTTCGTTAGAGAGGTTGGGATTTGTATTGTAACCACGTGCATTCAATGCGCGTCACTTAGCATAATGGGGCGGGTCCCGAGGTGGCGCTTGGCCAGGCTCGCCTTTGGCGGGACTGCGAGCCCGCCCCAATTGCCGCTGAGATCCGGCTGGCTGGGGGCGTTTCCGCCGCCGCCCAGCGTCGCATTCCAGGCCGTCTGCAATTCCAGCAGCCGCCTATCCTGGGGGGAGAGCGCCGCAGCTTTGCCGCTGAGCATAGCCTCCACGCGTTGCCGGTAGGGTAAGGCGAGCGCCAAGGTTTGCGAATGATAGCGCCCGGCGGCCTCGGTCCAGTCGCCCGTCTGCTCATGCAGGGAGATCAGGAAGCGTGCCGCGTAATTGGCATTATGCGTCGGGTCGAAGGCATCCGCGATCGTCCGGAAGGCATTGGGATGGTACATCAGATTGATCTGCATGCAGCCGACGTCGATCGAGGTGATGCCCTGCGCCTGCGCTTGTTCCACCCAGCCGATGGCGGCGGCTTTGGTCGCGAAGAAATGGCTCTGATTATCGGCCTGCACGGTCCAGGGCCAGGGACGACGGGTCGACCCGTTGCCCACTGGCCGCCCGGACTCCACTTCCGAGATCGCAAACAGCAGTCCGGCGGGCAAGGTATATTGCGCCTCGGCCGCCTGAACGGCATCGCCGCAGACCTGGCTCGCATCCTCCTGCCTGTCCAGCAGGCCCGCCTGAGCCGTGCTGACGGCACAGGGTGCCGCGAGGGAGACGCCGGCCGATGCGGCGAGCACGGAGAGGAATTTCAACGAACGACGGGTCATGCCGCCCGGCGCCCGGCGACATCGCACAGCAGTCGGGCCGAGGCCATCCAGCTGAGTTTCTGCGCACGCTGCAGCCCGCGCCTGGAGAGATCGTCGCGCAGCCCAGGCTCATCCAGCATGCGTTCGACGGCGCCGACCAGCGAGGCAGGGTCGTCCATGGTGAAATACAGCGCGTCCTCGCCGCAAATCTCCTCGACCGCGCCGCCGCGCGTTGCGATCACGGGACAGCCGCAGATCATCGCTTCCACCGGCGGCAGGCCGAAACCCTCATAACGCGACGGGAAAAGCAGGCAGGCGGCATTTTCGTACAAGGCCCGCAGCTCTGCGTCACTGGCGCGGCCCAAATGGCAAAGCGCTGCCTGATCCGCCGTATCCTGGAAGACAGCGCGATTGGCGCCGCCCGTCATGGCCACCACCATGCCGCGCTGGCCGAGCGCTTCGACAACCCTGTCCAAGGCGCCGAGATTTTTATGCGCGGCACGGCTGCCGACGACGAGGGCGTAACCGCCTGGCGTCAGGCCATGGCGCGGAAGCACCGTCTCATCGGCGGGGATACGCTTGATATGGTCGGCGCCCTCGTAAATCACCGCAATCCTGGCGGGATCGATGCCGAGAGAGGCCGCGATTCTGTGGCGGGAAAATTCCGAAACCGTGACGATGCGCGTGCCCATGCGGGCCAGCGCATGTTGCAGGCTCTTATACCAGAGGCGGAATTTCCAGGAATAGGAATAGGGCGTGTCGAAGACGCCGGCATCATGGATGACGACAATCTGGCTGCTGCCGCCGAGCAGCGGGGCGGTATTGCCGAGATTGATCAAGGTGCCGCCACGGGCCGCCTGCGGCAGATCGATCTGCTCCCAAAGCTGTCCTTTGCGACGTCCGACGGAGCGGGTTGGCAAAAAACTGTCTGACGCATCGCCGGCCAAAGCCCCCTCAGCCTTCAGCGGCGGGGTGAGAAGGGTGGTCAAAGGCCATTCGCCGTTCTGCACCAGGCCGTCGATCGCGCGCACAATTTCCGAGGCGAAACGCTGCACGCCCGTCACCGGCTGGGACAAGTATCGTCCGTTGACATAGACGGGACCGGTCATCATGCGAAACTGCCTCCCTTGTTGCGGCTCTCAGCGAGAATCGCGGAATTTGATTGCTTTATCGTAAAATTTTTCACGGAACGGCTTTCCTGCAGCATGCGGGCTGCTGTGCCCGTGACGCAGCCAAGCTGAAGGTAGAAGGCGATGTCGCTGATCGTCGGTGCGGAAACAAGGGCTGCGGCCAACTGACCGCAGAGCGCGGCGCCGAAACCGTCCAAGACCGCATTGCCCGGATGCTCGTGGTTCTGGCGGCCCGCGCGGCGCATCAGCCCTGTTACCTGCCAGGCGAGCGCAAGCACCATGAGCAGGCCGAAGATCCCGCCATTGGCGGACAGGCCCGGGATAAGGCTGGACGCCCGGAAACTGCCCCAGCCCACGCCCAACCCGTCCGTTTGCGTCAGCGTGCCTATGGCCGCGCCATCAAGCCCGCTGCGCTCCTCATAGGACTCGCTGTCTCCCTTGGATAGGGTTGAAGTGACAACTTCGTTCACCGCGTTCTGGAGCGATGGCACAAGGATGAGAAGCGGACCGACGATGACGATGCCGGCAATCGCCAGCATGCTGCCTTTTTTGAGCAGGCGCCCGATGGCCGCCGTATTGCCCGATAGAGCAGCGAAAGCGATCATCATCGGAAAGCCGGCGACGAGGGTCAGAAGGCCGGTCGTGGAGGTGGAGAGGAGCATCGCGAAGATCGACAGAATGAGCAGAATATCGACCCGCATGATCCGCCGGCCTTTCGCATTCAGCCAAAGGCAGCAGAAAAACAGGCCGGAGAGATAAAAGGCGAGGGCGGCCGGTTCCGAGAAGGTCGCCTGAATGCGCGGCACCGGGCCCAGCGATTGGTCGACGATGGCCCAGTTGGGGTTGGAATAGACCAAGGCCGCCGGGAAGGGGACATGCGCCACGCGATAGGCAAAATCCCAGAAGGTGATACCGATCACCAGATAGCCGCCCAGCAGATAGGCGCGGAGCAAGGATAAGTGCCGGAAACCGGGGCGCGTCACCAAAAGTGCGGCGCAGATGGCGACCATCGCATAAAGCGCCAGATAGAGCGTCTGCGTGACATTGCCCGAGGTGAAGCTCAGCGGCACATAGCCGGGATCGAGCAAGTCGGGCCTTTGCGGCCAGACCATGATGCGGCCCTGAAAAGCCTGCGGCAGAAACAGGATGGAGAGGACGGCATAGACGAGAAGACCGATGAGCGGCGTCATCGTCCTGAGAACCTGGCCCTCGCCGCTGTAGCGCATCCCGAGCGCATATTGCGCGCACACATAGGTCACGAAGATCAGCCCGGGCACCAGCGCCGGCTGCAACCCGAAACTGCCGAACAGGAAGGCGGCGCCGGCCTCGAAAATGGCCGAGACGAAGGCGAGTTGCAGCAGCCGGACCGGATTGGTTGCCCAAACAAGTCCCAGCGGCAGCAGCACGATGCCGAGTAAGGTGATTCCCATGAACGGTCAGGCGCGCGACGTGTTGTAGCCTTCGTAGTGCCGGAAGGGGTAAGACATCCGCCCGCCGGCCAGAACGGCCTTCTTCTGATTGACCTGCGTCATCATGACACCCATCACCGGAATGCGGCTGTCACGCAGCAGGCGGATCGAATCCTTCACCGCATCGCGCGGCGTCTTTTCCCATTGCACCACGGCTATGGTTGCATCAACATTTTGACCGAGAACCAAAGCATCCGCGATCGGAAGCACCGGCGGCGTATCCAGGATGATCAGGTCATAGCGATTGCGCGCATCGGCCAGCATGGCCTGCATGCGGGATGATGCCAGCAATTCCTGGCTGTCGGACCGCACACGGCCGGCCAGAATGACGTCAAGATTGGCTTCGGGCTGCCTTATCATCCGGTCGCTATTGCCAATGCTCAGGCCGGAGAGAATTTCGCATAGCCCTGGCCCTTCCGTGAGGCCGAGATAGCCGGCAAGGGAGGGACGGCAGAAATCGCATTCCAGCAACAGCACGCGCCAGCCGGCCGCGGCCATATTCTGCGCCAGCCGCGCGGAGAAAACGCTCTTGCCTTCCTTCGGCAGGGAGGAGGTCACCATCAGCAGTTGCGGCCGCGCGTCGCCAAGGACCCGCATCTGACCGCGCAGGCGGTTGAGCGATGCCGTCATCGCGACCTCCGCCGCAGCCCCGCGCCCGCCGCGCAGAACAGGGCGCTTGCGGCTGACCGCGGGCAGCATGCCCAAAAGCGGCAGACCGAGGACGCTTTCGATCTCCTCGGGCCGGCTGAAGCCGCCGCCGAGGCGTTCGAGCAGGATGGCGATGCCGACACCGACGGCGACCGCCAGCATAAGTGCCACCGCCAGGATCCGCGTGCGCTTCGGGGAGGAGGGCCCGAGCGGAGGCTCCGCGCCGGATACCAGCGAGGCATCAGCCTCCTGAATGCCGGCGACATTGGCAAGCTGGGCCGCGCGGGTCAGGAAGCTTTCATAGAGGTTGCGTGTCGCCTGGGCCTGGGATTCGAGCGTATTGAGGCCAAGCTCCGCCGCATTCTCATTGCCGACCGCCCCGCGCAGCTGATCCAGCTGCGCTTGCAAGGTCGCCTTTTGGTCGCGGGCGGCCTTCACCTGCACGGCGATACTGCGCGTGATTGCGGCCATTTGGGTGCTGATTTGATTCTGCAAGGTAAAGGCGCGTGCGCGCGCCGACCGCAATTCGGGATTGGCCGCTCCGAGCGTGGAGCTGAGTTCCGACGCGCGGGCTGAAGCGACCGCCGATTCCTGTACCAGTTCCGCGATGACGGGCGACGCCAGCACCGCCGGCAGATCGGACGGCGACATATGACCTTTCAACGCCGCCTGGGCCTGGACAAGCTCGCCTTCCTTCTCGCTCAGATCGCGCGAGACCTGCACCAATTCCGTGCTGGTCGCATCAAGCTGCTGCCGGTTGACGGTCTGCTCCTGCGCACTGCCGCTGTTGTTCTGGAGCGAGGGTGATGCTTCCGCCAGACCATGGGCCACGCGATAGGCTTCGACGGCATTGTCCTTCTGCTGCACTTCCTGCGCGAGCGAGCCGATCTGACCCTGCAGCCAGTCATGGGCGCGTTGCATGGCCGCATATTTTTCCTGCACCTCGAAGGCCAGGAACTGCTTCGCAAGCTCATTGGCGATGCGGGCGCTGACGGTGGGGTCGAGCGTTGTCACGGCAATGCCGAGCAGCCGGGAATGGACCTGATTGGAGAAGCTCATCTTGCCGCTGAGAATGCTGGACGCGATCAATTCACGGTCGCTTTGGGTCAGCGGCGGGCTGATCACCGGTTTGGCGATGTGAAGATCGACCATCCATGTCTGGACAAGGCTGCTGAGCCCGCCGGCATGCGGCATGAATTCGGGATCTTTGGTCAGACCGAGCGCCTGCACGACGCCGAGTGCCAGTGATGGCGAGCTCAAAATATCGATCTGCGTGCGCATGAGGCTCTCGGTGTCCTCGGCATCATTGGAGATGGCCTGAAGGTCGCTCACCTGCGTGCGCTGAGGGGAGATGAGCAGCGAGGCCTGCGCGGTATATTGCTTGGGCATCCGCTGAACCAACAGGAAGGCGCCCCCGAGCCCGACGATGAGGGCGAGGACGATGATCCATAGACGCCGCCGCAAGACCGCCCCCAGGCGCCCGAAGGGCACGGCAATGGGTTCGATGGCGGCCGTCGGGTCAATGACGGGTCTGGCCGCGACGTGATGGCGCTGGCTGGCCTCGATAGGCGATCGCTGAAAATTCTCATCCTGCATAGGCGAACTTGTCCTGCTGCGCGAACCAACTGGTCGTCAATCTCTCCACATAGATTAGCATCGGTGTTTGAATTTGCTCGGTCATTCCTGTGGAGGAGAACGAAGGGCGCCCCTAATCAATTTGGCTAGATCGACCTGGCCAGAACGCTAGACTAGCCAAGTCGAAATTTTAGCTTTGCACGGGCGCCTTGGACTAGGATCGAGGTCCCGCTTTGCAGGCAAGGGAGTTTACGATGACGCTTAATCTTGTGATCGGAATTCCGACCGTCGGTCGCGCGGATGTCGTTCGCGAGATCTTGATCGGCATTCTGCGTCAGTCGCGGCGTCCGGACCGCATCATCGTCTGCGGCAGCAAGCCGGCCGATGTCGTGGGGTTGGAGACGCTGGCCGGTGTCGAGATCATGCTGTCCCGCCCGGGACTGCCTCGGCAGCGCAATGCGCTGATCGCGGCGGCGCCCGAGGCCGATGCCATGCTGTTCCTGGACGATGATTTCGTCATGGCCGCGGATTACGTCGCCGCGATCGAATGTGCGATGGCTGATGATCCGACCATCATGGTCGCGACAGGCCGGGTGATCGCGGACGGCATCGGCGGGCCGGGCCTGCGCGTGGCGGAAGCAGAGCAGGCCATTCGGGCGGATCGGGCTGATCAGGATGTCATCGCGCCTGTCTTCTCCGGCTATGGCTGCAATATGGCCGTAAGGTTGGCACCGATGCGCGCCCATGCGATCGCCTTCGATGAGCGGCTGCCGTTGTATGGCTGGCAGGAGGATGTCGATTTGTCGCGACGCTTGGCGGCCTTCGGCAGCGTCGTGAAGGTGGAGGCAGCGGTTGGCGTGCATCTGGGTGTCAAGATCGGCCGGAATTCGGGCTTGCGCCTGGGCTATTCGCAAGTCGCCAATCCGCTCTATCTCGCCGGCAAGGGGGCCGGCTATCCGCTCGGCCGCGCGATCCAGCATATCGGCCGCAATCTCGCGATGAATATCGCGCGGGCGGCGCGCCCAGAACCCTATGTCGATCGCCGTGGGCGCCTGCGCGGCAATTTGCTCGCTTTTTCTGATCTCATCCGCCGCCGCATGGCGCCGGAGCGCGTGCTGGAGCTTTGATCCGAAGGGTCAGGCAGCCAAGGCCACAGGGGCCAGCGGAAATTCAATCGGCTGATCGGCGCAGCCGCGATAGGCCGCGTCGGCGAGGCGGGTATGCAGCGCCTTGTCGTCGGCGAGGCGCCGCAAGGCATCGGCCGCTGCCGTCACATCGGGTTCGGCCCAGTGGCTGCCACGATAGACGGCGGCCGCGTCGTCCACGGGCACCAGATCGTAGGGCACCAGGATGCTGTTCTCGGTCGTTGTGAAATCCATGTTGCCGGACCAACCGGTTGCGACGACCGGCACGCCATGGGCCTGCGCTTCCAGCATCGGAAGCCCGAACCCTTCGGAGCGATGAAGCGATAGCAGCACATCCGCGCTTGCATAGAGCGCGGATAGCGCGTCTTCGGTCATGAACTCTCGGATGATTTCGATATTTGGTGCGCTCAGCAGGCCGCCAAGCTGCGCGTCGAAGGCCTGCAATTCCTCATCCTTCGCCGAAATTTTCAGCAGCAGTCGGGCGTCGGTCGATTGTCCGAAAGCAGCTACAAAGGCGCGTACCGCGCCTTCCGGATTCTTGCGCGACAGGCTGGACCGGCTGTCCGCCATGGTCAGCACGGTGAAGGGCGCACCGTCGATACGAAGGCGGGCTGGCTCCGGCGGCAGGTAATGCGGGACCACCTCGACCGGTTTCCGCATCATGCGCACCAGGCTATCGCGTGAAAAACGGCTCGGCGTCCAAATTTCGTGCAGGCTGTCGTCGCAACCGGCCCAATCCGGCGGCGGATCGGGCAATTCCCAGGCCCAATAGCCGATCCGATAGGCGTCGCGGGCATGCGGCATTACCGCGCCGATCAGGCTGGCCGTCTGCGGTGCGCCCGAATGGAAAATATAGGCCGTCGCTGGATCATGGGGCAGGCGATAGAACGGATTGCGCAGCCCGGGCGTCGCATCGACCATTGTGGCGTCGATCCCGAGGCGGCGCAGCGCCTGCCATTGCAGAAAGGCGCCGCGCGTAATGCCGTTCTGCTTGCCATAGGCGGCGACGATCGCCACGCGATCGAAGCGCCGTGGGTTGATCCCGGTGCCGAGCCTATGTTTGGTCCAAGCGGAGCAGCCAGCGAGATAGCCTTCTCTCAGGTAACGTTTCAGATTGCCGCTCATGCCTTGTCCTCCGTCCCGGTCGCGCTGGACGCGAGCCGCAATGCCGGTCTTCCGGCGCCGACACGCGCCGCGCCGCGCCGCGTGTTTCCGTCTGAACCGACCAGCGGGTGACGTCCCGACATCGCATTCCCGGTTAAGGATGCTTCCGGCATCACCCGTTCCTGTGACGGCTCGCCTTGCCGAACGGGCAAGGACTTCCGTGTATCCGGCCCGTCGGCAAGCAAAAGGTTGATGGGCGCGAAGGTGCCGCCTTGATGAGCGAAGGCGAAAGACGAAATGGCCAGATCTATGCCGGTCGACTGTCTGGAAAGATGGCCGCTGGCACCGAGACGAAGAGAGTTTTTGACATTCGCCATCTGGTCGCCTGCCTCATCCCCGGTCACCAGAATGATCGGCTGTTTAAGATCGGCCGCACGCAGAGCCGCAATATCCTGCGGCAATTGATCGCCCATCGTCTGGGCATGCAATACGATCAGATCGATCTCCAATCGGGCCCGTTTTTCGATAAGGCTGCCGATGTCGTCGAACGGTACTGCCAGGATCGGCGATGCGCCTTGCGAGAGTGCTTTGCTCATGCATTCTCGGGTCAATTGACATTGATCCACCCAGGCTACACGGATGCGTCCCGGCATCACCTTACCCAGGCTAATGGTCTTGTTGACATGCTCGTTATCCCAAAACCAGGCTTTGCAGGGCTGCTGTCTTTGCAACAGCTGCTATTGACGCATCGGGCTTTGCCGAAAATTCCCTGAATCGTTTACCGCCCATCATTGCCCAATCAGCGCTCTCGTCTTGCTTAAGATAGCTTTGGGAATAGAAAAATAGGCCTCCTTGAACAAGGCTTGGATCTATAATCACTAAAGGCAATAGTCCGTTGAAGGGACGAGCCGAATGGCGGAAGCCAGTATAAGCGGCCTTCGCCAGCACGCAGGCCAGCAAAGGGTAAAGCGCATCCGCATCGCCTGCTTCCCGGCCAGATATGCGGCCGGATCAGCGCAATGGGATGAGCGCCTGGATCAGCTTTTTACGGGATGGTTTTGAAAAGTGGTGGGCCGCCCCAGCGGCCCTGAGATCGTCGAATGACGGTCTTAGACGGCCGAGCGGGTTTCGCTCTCGGGGTACAGCTTCAGGGCATTGAAGGCGGCCTGCGTCCGGTTCGTGGCACCCATCTTACGCATGATATTCCTGATGTGAACCTTGGCCGTGCTTTCGCTCATACCCAATTCGTGGGCGATGATTTTATTGGCCTTGCCCTGCTGGAGCTGGGCCAACACATCCCGCTGCCTTGCCGTCAGACGGTAGGGCGCGTCCTGGGCGATTTGCGGGGCCTGCGCTGCGGTTGCGTCAGACAGAAGAATATCGAGCGGGGCAAAGGTGCCGCCGGACTGCACGAAGCGGATGGCGGAGAGCGTCATGCCAAGGCCCATGCTCCGGGTGGAGATGAAGCCACTGGCGCCGGCGCGAAGCGCGTCACGGATGGTGTTGACCTGATAGCTTTCTTCCAGATCGGACAGGACGATCACCGGAATGGTTTCGAGTGCTTCGCAAACCGTTGTGATTTCCTGCAGGGACGCGTCATTCGCGCGATGTGAATACAGTATGACGACATCGACGTCCGCATCATCAGTGGCGAGAAAATCCTCCACAGACGCAAAGGTCTGAACCGACAAATCTGGTTGCATATCCGACATGACTTTCGACAGGCAGTCACGTGTCAGGGCATAGGAATCGATCCAGGCAATAACGGTAGCCTGACCGCGGATCTGATCGGAGGATGAGCCGCTATCGTCCGAATGGGCAGAGTTGCTGAACAATGTTTCAGCAGTCGATTGCATCAGCTCCTCATTCGATTGGCTGGTTTGCGGAAAAACTCGATCGAATTGACGAAACGCTTGACCCATTAGCTGTCTCCATAAAAAAATGCTGGTCATACAATTAAGTGCACTAGCAGCATTTGCACTAGTCAGATTTTATGAATTAGCCTTCTGACTAGTTTGATTTTTGACATTGCCCGTTTGAGGAAAAGAGCTACCCCATTAGGCGTCACGGACTGGTGAATAAAGTTAACAAGAAGTTGATTTATTAACGAAATTGATAAATCTATGCGGATCTCTCTTTGAGAAAGTCCTCGGCGCCCATTGCAACTTTCGTGCGATTGGCGACGCCCATTTTTTGCATAATGTTACGAACATGGACTTTGACTGTGCTCGCGCTCATGCCGAGTTCCTCGGCGATCAGCTTGTTCGGCTGTCCCAGGCGGATAAGCTCCAACACGGCAAGCTCGCGCTGCGTGAACCGCCCGTTCTCTGTTGTCTTTCGGATTCCGTTGGTATTTGACGGTGCTCCTTCCATGAACAGGAAATCTCGCGGCACGAAAGTGCCACCGGAATGGACGAGGCTGATGGCCGAAACGACCATCTGCAATCCGGTTCGCCGGGTAAGAATGAAGCCCGCCACATTTTGGGATAAAACATGGCGCACCAAGGCAGGGTCAAGCGTCGATGCGTCTGACAGAACCACAAGGCGTGCCGCAGGATAGGCAGCATGCAGAGCTTCGATCGCATGAATGTCGACCGTCTCCTCTGCGTGCGAATAATAGACGACCAATTCCGGCTTTAATCCCTCCTGGCTGAGGCATTCTTCCAGGGATTTAACAGCGTGAATCATAAAACCTG
The DNA here is from genome assembly GCF_020621385.1 of Acidisoma cellulosilyticum. Classification (GTDB taxonomy): domain Bacteria; phylum Pseudomonadota; class Alphaproteobacteria; order Acetobacterales; family Acetobacteraceae; genus Acidisoma; species Acidisoma cellulosilyticum. The sequence continues at coordinate 238,366 of NZ_JAESVA010000005.1, forward strand.
GTTGAGCGACCATGACTGCATTGGTAATGCATTCGCGGCTTAGCCGGGCAGCATCGACCCAAAGCATGGACAAGGATGCCGCATCAAGCGACAGCGAGGATGCATGCTCGTCCAGCCCGATAGTATGATTCCGGATTCGCTCAGAATCGTCGGATTCCATGTTCACAGCATTGTATTCCTCAAACCAATTCCCGGTGGCCTCTCCCGGTAGGACGTCATCGGGAGAGCGCGGGAGCGTCATGTTCTTGCAGTCGCAGCCATCCTGCTGTTGCGCTTTCGGCGAAAGCCTCAAACGGGGCTCCTTTCATCCGCCTTGTCTTCGTCCTTAGGGCCAATCGGCCCTGAGACTTACACCTAGGATAGGGTTTTGGATGCAGGAGAGACGAAATTTTTTATGTGACCAGCCTATCCCTGGCTAAAAAGAGCCCCAGTGTGGCGGATTAAAGGCGTAAGCGTAAAAATTTATTGGCCTTCTCACGTCTAGCCAGAGGGATTGCCTTTTGAGCTAGTGCGAAAACACTAACCCTTTTGACCGATAAGCCTCAGGCATTATTATTTAACACAAATGTGTGAATTCTATTTTTTGGAATGCTGGCACTGACAAGATCGCAGAAATATTAGAGTCTGATTGCCAAAGTCATAAAAGAGATGATTGCAAAACTAAACGAACATACATGCGTCGTATGAGCGATATGCTTGTCATTTTTCCAAGAGACAGTGGCATGGTCTGTAATTCTCTCAATAAAAATGCCGAGTTTTTGATCGATTTTCGGTGTTTTTATTTTGGTTTTGTGAGGAATTTGAAGGCCAGATCAGGTGATTCGCACAATTATATTTAAAAGTTGAGATCAAGAGGCTGCGAACACCAAGCCGGCTCCGCAACCATGCCGTCAGACGCCACTGATTTATGGCATCAATTTGTTAATGCCGTCAGAAAGGCAGTGCCAATTCAAAAAATATCGGTGAACAGACAGGGATAACCTGCGACGGCGTCATAGAATTCCTTGTCTATCTATTGAAATCCTTCAAGAAAATATCTCTCGTTGCGGCGAGGGCTTGTGTTTGGCGCGCAAGCGGGTTCACCCCGTCGTGAGATATCTGTCCTGCCGTCCGGGCTGGAGAAACTTGGGCCGGGTGCATTGCGACGGTCTAGCTTGACGATTCGGATAGACGCGACCGCTGGCGGCAGGTGTCGTGCAAATTTCGGAATCAAATCCAGCATAATAGGCAGTGACTTGATTTTTTGTGATCGTCATCAAATTGGCGTGTGCTGATGGGGTTGCGGAATGATCGCGCTACAATCGGCACCGCGAATCGCAGGCTCGCAATGCCGAACGTGAATTGACAGTCCTGATAGGAGAGTTTGCCAATTCGTTTAGCTTTGAACTAAAGCACCTTGATAAAGTCGTGTTGCTTTTCTTGAAACGCGGCAACCAAAGAAACTGCACGCGCTGCAATTTCAGCCAGCGTGACGGCACCTTCGGCAATACCGCTTCGCCAGGCTCCCTGTCGCCAACCTTACCGTCGCCAGCCTTGGCTCCGGGAGACGGCATCGGCGAAGAGCGAGGTCCAGCCGGACCCTTCGCCCGTCTGCGGCGCGAACAGCCTGCCGCTGTCCCGCAAGACAAAGGGTTTGGTGATGTCGCGCGGGCAGGCGAGCGTCGCGCAGCCAAGCGCGGTCAATTCATCAAAATCCATGCGCAGGACGTCACGGTTCAGGACATCCGCCAGAAACTGGGAAAAGTAATTGCTCCGCGCAACGCCGCCATCGATGCGAATGGCACCGGCAATCGGCAATTGGCGGTCAATCTCCCGGATCACCTCCGCCGCGCGCAGCGCGACACCTTCCAGAACCGCTTGCACCATGTCGCGCCGCGTCGTGCCGCCCGTCATGCCGATCCAGACCGCGCCCGCGCTGCGGTCCCAATAGGGGCAGGCGAGACCGGAGAGGGCGGGCACGAAGGCGAGGCCGCGCGCGATCGCGGGCGGGGCGTCGAAGGCAGACAGCTCATCGAAATCGGCGAACAAGCCCAGCTGTCTTGCCCATTCCACGGCCGCGCCCGCGTCATAGACGCCGCCATCGACGGCATAGGTCGTCTGTCCCGCCAGCCGCCAGGCGGCGGTGGGCAATAGCCCGCGCTCGGGTCGTTTGACGATGGTCTGTCCAGTGACCGCCAGCGCGAAAGCCCCGGTCCCGAAGGTGATCTTGGCGTCACCCGGCACGCGACAGCCATGGCCGTACAGGGCCGCTTGCTGGTCCACGAGAGAGGCGCGGATCGGCCCCTGCGCGACCCGGCCGAAATCGCCGGCGCTGTCCTGGATCGCCGGCAGGCAGTCCATCGGCACGCCGAACAGATCGCACAGAACCGGGTCCCAATCGCCGGTTTCCAGATTCATCAGGGATGTGCGGGACGCTGTCGTCACATCCGTGACGAAGCGGTCCGTGAGATGATGGAGAAAAAAGGCATCCGTGGTGCCGAGGCAAAGGCGGCCGGCGCGATGCGCCGTTTTCACCTCAGGCAATTCCGTCATGAGCCAGGCGAGCTTGCTCGCCGAGAAATAGGGATCGAGCGGAAGGCCGGCCCGCGCCAGCGTCTCCGTCAGCGCACCGGCAGCCGTCAGCGCCGCGACCATCCCGGCCGTGCGATTGTCCTGCCAGACGATGACGGGCGACAGCGGCTGCTTCGTGACCTTATCCCAGGCAAGGCAGCTTTCGCCCTGGTTGGCGAGGCCGATGGCCTCAGCCTCGCCCGCCGCATCCAGACAGGCGCGAAGATTGGCGAGCAGTTCAAGCGGGTCATGCTCGACCCAGCCGGGCTGGGGGAAGCTCTGCTGATGCCGGACGGCGTGGACGATGCGCGGCGGCATCCCCGGTTCCAGCACCAAAGCGCGCGTGCTGGTGGTGCCCTGGTCCAGCCCGATGATCCGGGGACTGGTCATGTCAGGATCTCCGCGACGATGGTCCCGGTCAGATTCGCCAGATCCAAGGCGCCGATTGGGATCAGAATGCGCCGCTCCGGCAGGGCCGTGAGAGGCCTTTCGTACAGGGTGACGTCGCCGTGTCGCAGGCGCAGCCGCCCGGTGACGCCTTGCGCCACCCGCAACTCCAGCGTCTGCTTGCCCAGGGCCTTGCTGGGTGAGGTCAGGCGCTGCGGCAGGACCAGCTTCAGATTATCGCCGGCCCTAATCTCCAAGCTCGCCGATGCCGATGGCAATCGGCCTTCCAGATCGGCCGCCAGACAATGCGCGATGCGCTGTCCTTCCCGAAAACTCCAGCCAGCGGTCTCCACGGCGCGCAGGATATTGCCGGCCGCGAAATAGCGGGGGTCCGAGCAGCGGCCGAACTGATCGATCGCCGGGCCCTGGGTTGCCGGGTCCAGTGTCAAATGGCTGGCGCGGATCAGCGAGGCCTCGGGCAGAAACCGCCCGGTCAACAGCACGCCGTCACAGGCGATATCCCGCGTCGTACCGCCATCCGTGCTTTGGAGGGTGACGGCTTCGACGCGGTCAGTGCCGTGAATGGCCGTGACAGCGCATCCCAGGAACACCGGAATCCCCAGCAGTCGGGGCAGCAGCGTCAGCGGAAAGCGCGCCGTCGGGCGGGCATTCGTCTCGATGACGGCGGCAGGACGAATGCCGTGGGACCGACAGGTCGCGATCGCCGAGAGGCTGACAAGCTCGCTGCCCAGAATGACGGGGCGCCGGAAGGGGATCAGCCCTTGCAGGGCGATATAGGCTTGCAGCGCTCCGGTATTGAGGACGCCGAGCGGCCGGTCGCCGGACAGCAGCCTGGCCGAGCGCGGCGTTTCCCGCACGCCGGTCGCGATCAGCACGCGCTTCGCCTGCAAGCGTTGCCGGCCGTTCGGCGTGGCGATTTCCAGCACCCCATCGGGCAGAAGCTGCGTGACGCTATGCAGAAGGCGGATCTGCACACCGATCGCGCGGGCGTCGTCCGCCAGCCGTTGCGCATAGCTCGGCCCGGTCATGATGCGGCCGAATTCGCGTAAGCCGTAGGGCGGGTGGGCGCAATGGCGCGGTACGCCGCCGGCCTCGCTGTCCCGCTCCAACACCACGACCTGCCGCAGACCGCGTTTGCGCAGCGCGATGGCGGCCGAGAGGCCGGCCGGGCCGCTGCCGATGATGGCGACGTCGATCATCTCACGCATCGACCGAGCCGATCGCCAGAGGGGTCGTGAAACGGCCCTGGGTCAGGGACGCGATCCTGGCATGGCAATAGAAACCCTGGCAGCGGCCCATGCCCGCGCGGGTGCGGCGCTTCAGGCCGCTGCTATCGCCGGCGGGCAGCGGGCCCGTCAGCGCGGCCTCGATCTCCCGCTTCGTCACCAGCTCGCAATGGCAGACGATCTCGCCGTAACCCGGCCTGGTCCAGTCGCGCGCTTCATGTTCGGCCAGGACGGGCAGGGCAACAGTAGGCCAGATGGCGTTGGATTCCGGCCGTTTATGCGGGTGCCGCTCGTTATAAAGCTTGGCGACATGCTGCGCGATGCCGAGCGCGCCGGTCAGCCCGGTGGAGCGGATGCCGCCGGCGACGATCAGGTTGTGGGCCGCGTCATGGCGAATCTGATACTCGGAATGCGCCGTCGCGGGCCGCAGCCCGGCATAGGTGGCGGTGACAGGCATATCGGCCAGCGCCGGCAGAATGGCCTGCGCCTTCGCGATCAGCTGTTCCAAAGTCGCCTGTTCCACGGTCGCGTGGATGCGGTCCGCCTGTTCCTCCGCCGTCGGCCCGACCAGAAGATTGCCGAAGATCGTCGGCGTCAGCACAATGCCCTTGGTGCGTTCCGTCGGCACCGGCAGGATGATTGCGGAGAGCAGGCGCGCTGCGGCCTTGTCGAAGACCACGAACTGGCCCTTGCGCGGCCGGATGTCGAAGGTTCGGCCAACCTGCAGCCGGTCGTCCACCACGTCGCCCCAGAGACCGGCGGCGTTGATGACGGTCTCGGCCAAGACAGCGCCCCTATTGGTCTCCAGCGTCCAAGCCTGACCGTCGAAACGACCCGACAGCACTTCCGTCTCGCGCAGCACCGTCGCGCCATTGGCAATCGCCTGATGAAGATAAGCGAGCGGTGTCGACCAGGGGTCGATCAGGAATTCGCCCGGCACCAACAAGCCGCCGAGCAGAGTGCGGGATAGATGCGGCTCCCGCGCCAGCACCTCGGCAGGGCTGAGCGGGCGCACATCGGTGACACCATTCTTCCAGGCCTTGGCGGCGATCTGGTCGAGCTTGGACATCTCATCCTCGGTCCAGGCGGCAAGGATCGCGGTGCTTCGCAGCAGCGGCAGGCCCAGGCGCTCACGGATGTCGAGGAATTCGGCGTAGCCCGCCTGCATGCATTGCCATTCCAGGCTGCCGCTGGGCGCATCGAAACCCGTATGCAGGATGGCGCTATTGCCCTTGCTGGCGCCGGCCAGAATATCGGCGGCCTTCTCGATGACAATCACGCGCGCACCCGTCAGGGCGAAGCGGCGGGCGATGGCGCAACCCACGACACCGGCACCGATGACCGCGACATCCTGGCGATCTGCGGAGTGGAGATGACTGTTCATAGCGTCGATTCAATCTGGTGAGACAAGCCGATTGTCCAAGCCGCCTGAGCGTGACGGCCTGGACAATCGGGGCGGCAGGGTCAGACCTCGCCCACGGCCTTTTCTTCGGCCGCGATTTCCTGGGCGCGGGCGGCAACCGCGGCAGCACCGATCGGGGGACCGGGGAAATGCTTCCGCGCGACGCCGAACCAGACGATCGCCAGCAGCACGAGAAGACCAATGAAATAGCTGTCCAGAATATCATTGGGCGGGCGCGTGCCGATATAGATGATCACCAGGCCGCCAATCAGCCCGATGACCGCCAGCGGCTTGGAGAAGACACCGAGGCGGAAAGGCCCGAACTCGGTCCAGGTCTTGCCCTCGGCAAACAGCCCGGCCGCGATCGGCATCGTATAGGAGATATAGAGGAACATCGCGCAGCCCGCTGCCAGCGCCGCGAAGGCGGGGGAGTAGAGGGTCGCGGCGATCGACAGCACGGCCGTCAGCCAGATCGCCGGAACCGGCGTGCGGTGCTTGTGGCTGACCTGACGCCAGAACTTATGGCCGGGCAGACCGCCGTCACGGGAGAAGGCATAGACCATGCGCGAGGTCGAGGTGACACCGGCCAGCGCGCAGAGGTAGTTCGCCACCACGATGCCGATATACAGAATATCCTTCAGCACCGGATTGACGGGCAGGGCGGCCAGAAGGTTGAGGATGACGGCACCACCATCGGCGGCGGACTTCACCGGATCGGGCATGGCGAGGATGAAGGCAGCCGCCATCACCAGACCGAAGACTGCCGACCAGATAATGGCGTTCAGCATGCCCTTCGGCACATTGTGCCGCGCGTCGATCGTCTCTTCCGACGTATGCGCGGACGCATCGAAACCGGTGACGGTATAAAGCGGATAGAGCAAGGCGAGCAGGAACAGATAAAAGGGGTTGGCGCTATGCGGCACGATATTGCCGCCCGGCGCACCGGAATTATTGTGGAAACTCACCAGCCGCGACAGATCGATATGCGATGCGCCGAACAGCATGGCGAGCGTCAGCAGAATCGCCACGACCAGAATGAGATAGCCTGAGAAGTCGATCAGCTTCGTCGTCGTCTTGATGCCGAAGTGATTGAACAGGCCTTGCGACAGCGTGATGATGACGACGGCAATCGTCTGCTGCGCGAATCCCCAATGGGACGTATCGATACCAAAAATATTGCCGAGTATGAGGCCGATGAAAAGATTGTAGACGCCGACATTGACGGAGGCGATCACGAAGATCAGGCCAAGCATATTGAACCAGGCGGTGGCCCAGCCCCAGCCGCGTCCGCCCAGGATCGATGACCAGTGGTACAGCCCGCCCGCCGTCGGATAGGCGGAAGCGATCTGCGCCATCGACAGGCCGACGATCAGCGCGAAAATGCAACCGACGATCCAGCCGATGATGGTGGTGAAACCGCCGCCGGTGCTGAAGCCGACCTGGAAGGAGGTGATGCCGCCCGCCAGGATGCAGATAATCGAAAACGAAACGGCGAAATTGGAAAAGCCGCCCATCCGGCGTGACAATTCCTGCGCATAGCCCATTTTGTGAAGTGATTCCGCGTCCGCGGCAAGTATGTCCCTGTCCGAAGGGCTAGACATTGGTGCGACCTCTCAAAAGAAATGCATCTTCCAACAATAAAAGCTCTGATGATTTTGGAATTGTCTATATAATGCCAAGTCGTATCGAAAATGCGGCCAATCCTGACGGACGGCAACCTGTCGTCGCGCGAGCTTGACCGTTCGGTCATATCGAATCAGCAAATCACTGCCCGTTCAGTCATCTACTTGACACAATTCGGCAATGCAAGCTCCCTATATCTAAGCGGTGGGATTTTTCTGGAGCGGGTTTTGAGTCCGGTTGAGCGAAGAAACGCAATTCTTGACATGAGCCGTCTGGGCGAGAGTCTGGCGGTCGAGGAAATTGCCGGTCGCTTTGGCGTGTCTCGCGAAACCGTTCGCCGGGATCTCGCGCGTCTTGACGATGCCGGCTTGTTGCGCCGCGTTCATGGTGGTGCGGTTGTGCCGCGACCGGGCAACGAGCCGCCCTTTCAGGAGCGGCAGAAGCTGAACATGGAGGCGAAGCGGCGCATCGGCCTGACAGCCGCCGGGCTCTTCCAGCCGGGCGACAGCGTGATGATCGATACCGGCAGCACGACCGAGCAATTCGCGATCGCGCTCGCGGCGAAAACCGATATCACCGTCATCACCAATTCCAACCGCATCGCAACGTCGATCTCCGCGGGGGCAGGGCAAAACCGCATCTTTGTTCTGGGTGGCGCTTTCCGTGGCGATTCCGGTCAGATCCTGGGATCGCTCTGCATCGAGCAACTGGCGCATTTCAACGCCGATCATGTCGTGCTCGGCGTCGGTGCCCTCGGCGCCGATGGCCGGGTCATGGATTACGATGTCGATGAGGCTTCCTTGGCGCGCGCCATGATCGCAAGGGCACGGACAGTGACGATTCTTGCCGATCGTTCCAAGTTTGATCGTCAGGCGCTTATCACGGTTTGCCGGTTTGAAGCGGTGACGCGGCTGGTGACGGACCTGGCGCCCTCAGGTGAGCTGGCGGAGATGCTGACCTCGTCCCGGGTGGCGGTCATCGTGGCGTCTGCGGAGGATTAGGTCGGGCAGCTAGGTGCAAGACAGGCATCCCAAGACGGGCATCGCAAGACAGGCATCGTTGAACAGCGACTTGCCGCGGTCGGGAATTCATTGGACGATCCGGGAAACGTTCAAGGAACAAGAAGAATGGTTTCTCCCGGCACCGTTTCACGCCGTCTCCGTCTGGGTATGGTCGGTGGTGGCCCCGGCTCGCTGATCGGACCCGTGCATCGTATCGCCGCGCGGTTGGATGACCGTTTCGAACTCGTCGCCGGAGCGCTCTCCTCGGACCGCGATCGTGCGCGTCAGGGGGCGGCCGAAGTGCATATCGCGCCCGACCGCAGCTATGACACATGGCAAGCGATGGTGGCGGCCGAGGCCGCACGTCCAGACCGCATCGACGTCGTCGCCATCGTCACGCCCAATCACTTGCATCACGGTCCCGCCAAAGCCTTCATGGAAGCGGGCATCGATGTGATCTGCGACAAGCCGCTGACGCTGAATACGGCGGAGGCCGAGGATCTGGTCAGGGTGCAGCAGCAGACCGGCCGCATTTTCGGCGTCACCCATACCTATGCCGGCTATCCGATGGTGCGGCAGGCCCGTGCCATGGTCGCGGCCGGGGCGATCGGCCGCGTGCGGCTGGTCAATGTCGAATATGTGCAGTCCTGGCTGACGGAGCCGCTGGAGGCAACGGGCAATAAGCAGGCGGGCTGGCGCACCGATCCTGCCTTCTCAGGCGCCGGCGGTTGCGTGGGCGATATCGGCACCCATGCCTATCATCTTGCCAGTTTCGTCAGTGGCATGCTGCCGGACGCGATCTGCGCCGATCTGACGGCCTTCGCGCCAGGCCGGAAGCTGGACGATAATGTCCATATCCTCATGCGCTATGGGTCAGGCGCGCGCGGGATGATCTGGGCCACACAGGTCGCGCCGGGCAATGACAATGGCATCCGGGTGCGTATCTATGGGGAGACGGGCGGCATCAGTTGGTTTCAGGAGCAGCCGAACGACCTGCATTTCACCCGCTTCGGGGAGGCGCCGCAGCGCCTGGGCCGCGCCGGTGTGATGCTCGGTGGTATTCCGCGGCCTTATGAGCCAAGGGCGGCGGTTGGCCATCCGGAAGGGTATCTGGAGGCTTTCGCGCAGCTCTACACCGATATGGCCGAGCAGATGACGGCGCGAAATGAGGGCCGTGCGGCAGCGCCGGACAGCCTGCAACTTGCCACCATCGGTGAGGGGCTGATCGGCATGCGCTTTATCGATGCCGCCATCGCATCGAGCGCCCAGGGCGGGACCTGGGTCAGCCCGGACAGCGCGCGTTAAACCGGTGGAGCAGGCGAGGGATCTTTCGTTTTGCGCAAGCCACGCGTGTTTTCACGCGATCCGCGCCAGGCGTGAGAGAAATGTCGATGTCAAAGCAGAGGGTTAAGCCCGGCGAAGGATGAACCGACAACGGGCCGGGCGGAAAGTATTTCGAGCCTCAAATGAGACTAGATTTACCCTTGGTTAGCTATTACCGTAATGGTGCCGCGGCGACGCCACTGACTAGGTAAGTCGTCGTAACTCTGAACTGGGTGCGGGGAGGGCCGCAATCTCTCCCCGCCGCGGCGCAACAGGATTTTTCATGTTGACGATGCAACTTGAAAAAAACTTTCCAGAAATATATGACAGATCGTTTCTAGATAAAATCTTTTGATGGAAAGCCATTTTGTTTGCCGTTTTTTTGACGCTAAACGACATCAAATATGAATAATGCCGATACGATTCAGCGATATCGGCGTTCCTCTTCCAATCATATATCTCTTATTAAGGATTACCGAAGCTCGACCTGCTGTATGGTCTCATTTATCTGATATGAGTCTCTCAGAATTATATCTGAGGTTCATGAATGAGACGTGAGGAGTTGGTCGACCTCAATGCCTTCCTAACGGTCGCCGAGGAGCAGAGTTTTACGCGCGCCGCTGCCAAGCTCGGCACCTCCCAGTCATCGCTGAGCCATACGATCCGGCGGTTGGAAACGCGCTTGGGCGTGCGCCTGCTGACCCGCACCACGCGGAGCGTCGCGCCGACCGAAGCCGGTGAACGGCTGCTCGGCACGCTCAGGCCGGCGCTGGACAGCATCGGTTCTGAACTCACCTCGCTCAGCGACTTGCGCGACAAGCCGGCCGGGACGATCCGCATCACGACCTCCGAACATGCGACGACGAGCGTGCTTTGGCCAGCGCTGGAGGCATTTCTGCCGCATTATCCCGATATCCATGTTGAGTTGAGCGTCAATTCCAGCTTCACCGATATCGTGACGGAGCGCTTCGACGCCGGCGTGCGGCTGGGCGAAGCCATTGCCAAGGACATGATTGCGGTGCGCATCGGTCCTGCCTTGCGTATGATCGTGGTCGGCGCGCCGTCCTATTTCGCCAAATATCCGATCCCGCAGACGCCGCATGATCTGGCGGATCACCAATGCCTCAACTTTCGTCTGCCGACGTCTGGCGCCCTCTATGCGTGGGAGATGGCGAAGGACGGGCGGGAGTTGCGGGTGCGCGTGGACGGTCCGCTGGTCTTCAACAATATCAGCATGGTCATGCGCGCCGCACTTGCCGGCTTCGGTCTCGGCTTCGTTATGGAGGATCAGGTCAAGGCCCAACTCTCGGACGGAAGCCTGATCGCTGTGCTGGGAGATTGGTGCCCGACCTTCCCCGGTTATCACCTTTATTACCCCAGCCGCCGGCAACCCTCCGCCGCATTCGCGCTTCTGGTCGACGCGCTGCGCTATCGCGGCTGACGCCTGAGCCGGTTGAGCCCATTCATGAATAATGGATATCGTTTCATGCGGTTTCAGCTGTCTAATGAATGAACGAGGCATCCTCTATTGTCCGAACCTGGGCGGTTTTGTGCCGCGACGGTAAGGAGACGAGACGATGCAGACGCGTATACTGGGCAAAAGTGGGCTTGAGGTCTCGGCCATCGGCTTCGGCTGCATGGGGCTCAATTTCAGTTACGGCCATGCGCTGAGCAATGCGGAGAGCATCACGCTCATCCGGCAGGCGGTGGAGCGCGGCGAGACCTTTTTCGATACCGCCGAAGTCTATGGGCCTTATACCAATGAGATGATCGTGGGTGAGGCGCTGGCCCCGATACGCGATCAGGTGGTGATCGCGACTAAGTTCGGCTTCAATATCGTGGACGGCAAAATGGCGGGGATCGTCGACGGCAAAATGGCCGGGCTGAACAGCCGTCCCGACCATATCCGGGCGGTCGCGGAGGCGTCCCTGGAGCGTCTCGGCATCGAGGTCATCGACCTTTTCTATCAGCACCGCGTCGACCCCGAAGTGCCGATCGAGGATGTCGCCGGCGCGGTGAAGGATCTGATCGCTGCCGGCAAGGTGCGGCATTTCGGCTTGTCCGAGCCCGGCGCCCAGACCGTTCGCCGCGCCCATGCGGTGCAGCCGGTGGCCGCCTTGCAGAACGAATATTCGCTCTGGACGCGTGGCCCCGAGAGCAACGGCATTCTGGAAGTCTGCGAGGAATTGGGCATCGGCCTCGTGGCCTATAGTCCGCTCGGCAAGGGCTTTCTGACCGGTGCGATGGGCGGTGACGCCAAGCTGAGCGAGGGCGATTTCCGCCGCATGCTGCCGCGTTTCACGCCGGAAGCGATGGAGAAGAACCAGGCGCTGATCGCTCTGCTGAAGACCCTGGCGGCCGGGAAGGGCGCAACCCCGGCGCAATTGGCGCTTGCCTGGCTTCTGGCGCAAAAGCCCTGGGTCGTGCCTATTCCCGGCACGACCAAGCTGCACCGCCTGGAAGAAAATATTGCGGCTGCCGATATCCTGTTGAGCGCCGATGATCTGACGGCCATCAATCAGGCGCTCGCCGCGATAGACGTCGAAGGTGAGCGTTATCCGGCTCATCTGATGGCGACCACCGGCCGCTGAATTAAAGTGCGGCTGAAAGCCCAGGCACCAGTCATGGTGCTTGGGCTTTCATGTTCAGACAATAAAGGAAGCAGTCATGACACAGAATATCGAAGGCAAGGTCGTCGTCATTACCGGCGCCAGCAGCGGGCTGGGTGAAGCCGCCGCTCGGCTGCTGCACGCCCAGGGCGCGAAACTCGTCCTCGGCGCTCGCCGGCTCGATCGGCTTCAGGCGCTGGCGACCGAACTCGGCCTGCCCGAAGGCGCGGCCATCGAAACCGATGTCACCGACGCAGCGCAGGTCAAGGCGCTGGTGGATGGCGCGGTCGCCCTGCATGGCCGTGTCGATGTCATCGTCAACAATGCCGGTCTGATGCCGCATTCCCTGTTGGAGCGCGGCAAGATCGAGGATTGGGACAGGATGATCGACGTCAATATCAAGGGCGTGCTCTACGGCATCAACGCCGCCCTGCCGCCTATGATCGCGCAGAAAAGCGGCCAGATCATCAATGTCTCCTCAGTCGCTGGGCACAAAGTTCGTCAGGGCAGCGCGGTCTATGCCGCCACCAAAGCCGCTGTGCGTATGCTCTCCGAAGGGTTGCGCATGGAGATGAAGCCCCATAACATCCGCACGACCATCATTTCTCCTGGCGCCGTGACATCCGAACTTCCTGCAAGCGTGACCGATCCGGATGCCGCCAAAAACGTCCAGGCTTTCTACGACGCCTATGCCATTCCGGCGGATAGCTTCGCCCGCGTCGTGTCCTTCGCCATCAGCCAGCCGGCCGAGGTCGATATCAACGAAATCCTTTTCCGTCCCACCGCACAGGAATTTTGATGTCTGCAACGCCGGGTTCTGACACTGATGGCAGTCAGCTTGATCTGACGACTATCGCTATCATGCCCGGCGATAAGGTGGAGGTCGCAAAGCACGGGTTGCGCGTGCTGGCGATCCTGAGCGCGCTGATGGGCTTCGCCTCGATATCGACCGATCTTTATCTACCGGCGCTGCCGAGCATGGCGCGGGCCTTGCGCGCCAGCCCCGGTATGATGGAACTGACGATTTCCGGCTTTCTGGTTGGCTTCAGCCTGGGGCAATTGCTGTGGGGGCCGATCGGCGACCGCTACGGCAGGCGCATGCCGATCGTCGCGGGGCTTGTCCTGTTCATCATCGGCTCGGTCGGCTGCGCGCTCTCGGATAGCGCCTGGATGATGGTGAGTTGGCGTGTCGTCCAGGCGGTTGGCGCCTGCGCCAGCGTGGTTCTGGCCCGCGCCATCGTGCGGGATCTGTATGAAGGCGCGCGAGCCGCGCAGATGCTGTCCACACTCATCACCGTCATGGCGATCGCGCCGCTGCTGGGACCCATTCTCGGCGGACAGATTTTGATCTTCTCGTCCTGGCCGACGATCTTCTGGCTCCTTGGCGTCATGGGCGCGCTGACGCTCGCCGCTGTTCTGACGCTGCCGGAGACGCTGGCGCCCGAACGGCGCAACCATCAGCCGCTGGGCCGGGCGATGCTGCATTATCTGACGCTGGTGCGACGGCCGCAATTGCTGGGCTATGCCGGGGCGGTCGGCTTCTATTACGGCGGCTTGTACGCCTATCTGGCCGGCACGCCCTTCGCCTATATCACCTATCACCATCTGCGCCCTCAGCTTTATGGGCTGGTCTTCGGCACCGGCATCATCGGCATCATGGCGACCAATGTCATCAATGCGCGGATCGTCGCGCGCTTTGGCGGCACGCGCCTGATGCGTATGGGCACGGCGGTCGCGGCTGTGTCGGCTCTGGTGATCGGCCTTGACGCCTGGACCGGTTGGGGCGGTCTGGCCGGGCTCGCCTTGCCGCTCTTCGTCTTTATCGGCATCGCCGGCTTTATCGTCGCCAACGCCATCGCGGGCGCGCTGATGCAATCGCCGGAACGTGCGGGTACCGTGTCGGCTCTGGTCGGTGCGATCCAATATGGCAGCGGTATCATCAGCTCTGGCCTCGTCGGGGCCTTCGCCGATGGCACGCCCTGGCCCATGGGCGGCGTCATTCTGCTATGCGGCCTCGGCAGTCTGGCCTGCGCCTGGCTGCTTGTGCCGGCACCGGGAAAGATCCGCGCCACCGTTTGAAGCGGCGATGCGGTTGCCTCATCAAACCGCGCCTGCGGTCATGCCGGCACCATATAAAAAGCGGCGGGGCTGCCTGTCGCAAGCGACCCCGCCGCCGTTCAACGATAGATAATCAGAGCAGTGTCAGCCCGGCTTCAGGCGGCTGCGGGCAGGGACGCCATGTCGATGACGAAGCGGTAGCGCACATCCGCCCGCTCCATCCGCTCGAAGGCCGCATTGATCTCATCCATGCGGATCATCTCGCAATCCGGCAGGATGCCCTTCTTGGCGCAGAAATCGAGCATCTCCTGCGTCTCGGCGATGCCACCGATGGGGGAGCCCGCAACCCGGCGGCGGCCCATCAGAAGCGGGACCGTGCTGGCTTCGTCCAGCGGACCGACCTGACCGACCAGGACCAGCGTGGCGTCGACATCAAGCAGCCAAGTATAAGGTGTGATGTCGTGCTTCACCGGCACGGTATCGATGATGAGTTCGAAGCGGTTGGCCGCCGCTGCCATGGCGCCAGCGTCGCTGGAGACCAGGAAGTGGTCGGCCCCCAAGGCGCGGGCATCGGCTTCCTTATCGGCGCTGCGGCTGATGACCGTCACATCCGCGCCGAGACCGACGGCGAGCTTCACCGCCATATGACCGAGGCCGCCGAGGCCGATGACACCGACCTTGCTGCCCGGACCCACATTCCAGGTGCGGAGCGGCGAATAGGTGGTGATGCCAGCGCAAAGCAGCGGCGCCGCGCGGGACAGGTCCATGCCTTCCGGCAAGCGGAGGGCGAATTCTTCCCGCACCACCAGTTGCTTGGAATAGCCGCCGCGCGTGATGTCACCCGTGATGCGGTCCGGGCTGTTATAGGTCTGGGTATTGCCGACGCGGCAAAGCTGTTCCTCGCCCTTGCGGCACTGGTCGCAGCTCATGCAGCTATCGACCATGCAGCCGACCGCGACATGATCGCCGACCTTATAGGTCGTCACGTCGCTGCCGATTTCGATGACGCGGCCGACGATCTCATGCCCCGGCACGATCGGATATTGGCTCCAGCCCCAGTCATTGCGGGCCTGATGCAGGTCGGAATGGCAGATGCCGCTATACAGCACCTCCATCACGATATCATTCGCGCGCGGGGCGCGGCGGTCGAAGCTGAAGGGCTCAAGAGGAGTATCGCAGCGAAGCGCTGCATAGGCTGACGTTTTCATAGATCTTCCCGAGTCTGGTGTGGGTGCGATGGCACCCTTGGCGTGCTTGCGGTTCAGGCTGGTGACTTTGCCTTGCCGGCTGGCATGACATGATCGGAGAATTGACCCGGTTCTTATACGGAGGGTTCCTCCGTTTATCAAGGGGGGTTAAGCTCGCCTGGCCAGTCTTTACGGTGCTGGCGCCGGACATAAGGTTTATCCGCTCGGCTAGATTGTCAGCCTAAGGCCCGAGGCATTAGCCATTATAATCTGCATGAAGCTATGCTCAGAATTCATGAATGCTGCCCCGGCGTTTTAATCTCTGCCGTCGCGTCATTGTCGGGACCGTTCGGGAACCGCGCGTCTATCGTCCAAGGACCGGTGCAGAATGGGTTTCGAGAACCGATAAGGCGCCTCATTCAGACGAGGTCAGATTTTTCATCATGAATCATTTCGAATACTGTCCGTTTTACTGATTCATTACACAATAAATCGGATATCCGGCAATATGACTGACGTAATGTCCAGATTGGACGCCAGGGCAGGGACCCGATGCGGTTTAGGCTAGGTCTGGTCCTGCTCGCTTAGCCGCGATCCGAAGGGGCGGCTGCCGCCTTGCGAAGGGCCAGCGCGCTTGACCCGATCGATCCTCGTCCGGCCCATTTCTGATCCAATAACAATCGCTTATTGATTTCGATCGGAAACGAGATAGCGTCGATCAGGGAATTCGAAGTGGGACTGTCATTTCCCGGATGAGATGAAGGGGATGTTGTGTTACAAACCAAGCGCCCCTTGTCGGTCAGCAACCTTTCTTTTGCCCCTTGGTTAGAAATCCTTAAGTGGCGCCCCAATCGGGGGGTAAACTTGACTCAACACTTAGCCCTGGCGGTGGGTCTAATCCTAAGAGAGGATGCATTTTCATAGGGGGTTACTAACTCTGGTTGCGTAGCCTTTAGGCAGGACGCCGCTTATATTTCTCTCAGCATGAAGGCCAATTGAGGCAGTTGCTGAGACAGGAATTGCGGAATGTCCCAGACATTGACGGCGGAAGCGCCAGCATTGCGCCTTGGCGGCAAGCCAGCCAGTGAGGGGAAGACGGTGAGGGTGCTTCAGCGGTCCGACCCGGTTATGCCGAATGCGACGATTTTCCATGAGCCTTGGTGGTTGGCGGCGGCAAGCGACGGCGCCTATCGGGAAGCGTCGGTCACCGTCGACAATATAATCACCGCGCGTCTGCCTTATCTGCCGCTACGCAAGTTCGGCGGGCAGACAGCGTTGGTCATGCCCGCGATGACGCATGTCCTGGGCCCGTCCATTACCCCTGACCTGCCGGGCGGGGAGGTCAGCCGCGCGCTCCGCGAATTTTCGCTATGCAGTGAATTGATCGAGCAACTTCCGAAGGCGTCCCATATCTGGTTCGCGATGCACCGGAAGGTAACAAACACCCTCCCTTTCGAGGCCGCCGGCTTCGATCTTGGCGTGCGATTCACCTCCGAGATTGCACCCGATAAGCGCGACGTAATCTGGCGCCGGATGCGGGACAAGACCCGCAACGTCATTCGCCGCGCCGAAGAAAATCTGACGGTGGAGCCGATTGAAGACGCGACCGTGTTTTTTGAGTTCTACAGGGAAAATCTGCGAAGCCGTGGCCAGTCCAGCAACTATGATCTCGATCTTTGCCGGACCGTGATGCAGGCCTGCATCGACCGTCAGCGCGGCCGTATCATCGCGGCCGTCGATCAGACAGGCGCCCCACAGGCGGCCATTTTCACGGCTTGGGACGATGAGGCCGAATATTACCTGATGTCGACCTATGCTCCCAATTCCGGCAATGGCGCGACCAGCCTGCTGATCTGGGCAGCGCTTCAGGTTGCGGCGGCCGAAGGGCGGGTCTTCGACATGGACGGGGTGCATTCCAACAGCAATCGCCTGCTCATCACCGGATTCGGCGGTACGCTCAAACCCCGCTATCTGGTGAGCACGAGCTCACCCTTATTCCAGGCGGCGCAATTCCTGAAAAAGACGACCCTGGGGCGCCTTCGCGCCGGTTAGACCGCCCGGATCGCGCGCAAAGCAAAGTAAAGGGAAGGGTGCTGCCGATAAGCCGCAGCCAGAACTTCGCGTAAAACGCGCGCCGGCCGATTAGCCCATAAGAATAGAGCCTCTGCTGGACAGGCCAGGATTGATCGGCGATAGAAAGGCCAAATCCCGACAGCAAAATAGGCCAGACCGCATGCGCATTCCGCCGCAATCACCGCTATTCGTCATTCTGCTGGGCGCTATGTCTGCCATGCCGCCCCTGGCGACGGATCTCGGTCTGCCGGCGCTTGGGCATATTGCGACGGCCTTTCATACGACAGCAGGCTTGAGCGGATTGACGATCAGCCTGTTTATGGCGGGGTTCGCGGCGACGCCGCTGATCTATGGCCCGCTCTCCGACCGCTATGGCCGCAAACCGGTGCTCATGACCGGGTTGCTGGTCTTCGCACTGGCCTCGCTGCTCTGTGCCTTGGCCCCTTCGATCGAAACGCTGCTGATCGCCCGGCTGCTGGAAGGCGCGGGGGCCGGGGCCGGAATCACCATGGCCTTCGCGATCGTCCGCGACCTTTTCTCGGGCAACGCCGCACGCACACGCTTGTCCATGGTGACGGTCGTCATCAATTTCGCGCCTGTCATCGCGCCGAGCCTGGGGGCGGCCATTCTTGCTCTCACCGATTGGCGCGGCATCTACGCGGCCCTGGCCGTCATCGCCTTCATCGTCGTGGTGGTGAGTTTCTTCGGTTATGGGGAATCCCGCGATCCTGAGACCGTCGGCTCATCCGGCAGTCTGATCTCAGGATACCGCCGTCTGCTCGGTAACCGCGCTTGCGTCGGGAATTTCCTCGTCTACGGCTTCGGGTTCGGCAGCGCCTTCGCCTATATTTCGGGGTCTTCCCTCGTGCTTATCGGCCTCTATCACGTCACCCCGGCGCAATATGCGCTGCTCTTCGCCTGCACGGCGCTCGGTATCGTTTTTGGTGCGACGATCAATGGCTGGCTGAGCGCACGCGGCGCGCATCATCTGCCCATGCTGCCGATGGGGATTGGCTGCCTCATTCTCGTCACGGCGATTTTGACAGCGCTTTCATTGACCGGCTCGGTGCGGCTTACGGTCGTCATGCCGCTGTTCTTTCTGGTGACCTTCTGCTTCGGCATTATCGCGCCCAATGCCAGCCACGGCACGCTCGATCCGATCCCCGAGGTCGCGGGTGTCGGCGCAGCCGTTCTGGCCTCCTTCCAGATGATCTGCGCTGCGGTATCCAGCGCAATCGCATCGCTGCTCTTTGTCGAATTCGGCCTCGCGGCTATCGCGACCGTCATGCTCGTCTTCGCCATTGCGGCGGGGCTCGCATGTCTGGTCGTGCCGCGCCAGGGCAAGCCGCATACGGTGGAGGCTGCCGGCGCCTGAGCCGGCCGTGCCTGAGTTGGCTCAGATTGACGACGCATAGGGGGCTTTAAGGACACGCAGATCGCCGGCGCTGGATTTTTTCGGCGCTCGCGCCCATTCTCCTCGTCAAGCCCGGGCAAGCGGGCAGCGACAGGGGAAGAACCAGGATGGCCAATTTTGCCGGAACCGCCAGGCCCTTGGCGGTCACTACCGCATCGCCGCGCATAAAATCCATTCAGCGCTGGGCGCTGAGCCTTCTGGTGCTGAGCGGCGTGATCAATTACGTGGACCGCGCGACGCTGGCCGTCGCCAATATCTTCATCCAGCATGATCTGCATATCTCGGTCGGCAGCATGGGCGTGCTGCTCTCTGCCTTTCTCTGGGCCTATGCTTTTTCGCAGTTGCCGGTAGGCGGTCTGATCGACAGGCTGGGGCCAAGGCTGTTGCTCGGTCTCGGCATGTTCCTGTGGTCGCTTGCGCAATTGCTGGGCGGTGTTGTCGGCTCCTTCCAGGAATTCATCATCGCCCGCGTTCTGCTGGGCGTGGGGGAGGCGCCGCAATTCCCCTCCGGCGCGCGCGTCGTGCGGGACTGGTTCAATATCCGCAGTCGCGGAACGGCGAGCGGGATATTCAACTGCGCGTCCTCGCTCGGCAGCTTCGTCGCAGTGCCTTTGCTTACCTTCCTGATGCTGACCTTCAACTGGCGCTGGATGTTCATCATCATGGGCATCGTCGGCATCATCTTTGCGCTGATCTGGTGGATGACGCATCGCGACCCCTTGCAGGTTGATCTGACGCCGGCGGAGCTTGCCTATCTCACGGAAGGGGATGAGACCGGGCATGTGCAGCGTGCGACCTGGGCGGATTGGAAGTCGCTGTTTTCCTATCGCACCACCTGGGGGCTGATGGCCGGTTATTTCGGCACGATCTACGCCTTGTGGATCTTCACGGCCTGGCTGCCGTTTTATCTGGAGCATGACCGGCATATAAGCGTGTCCAAGACCGGTCTGCTTGCCTCGATCCCCTTCTTCTGGGGGGTGGTCGGCGGGTTGCTCGGCGGCTGGATCACGGATTTCCTGGTGCGCCGCGGCGTCTCGCCCATGGGCAGCCGCAAATATCCGATGCTGGTCGGGCTGGTCGGCATGGCAGTCTTCACCGGCCTTACCGCTATCGCGCCCAGTAATACGCTGGCGCTCGTCTTCATTTCCTGCGTGTTGTTTCTGTCCTATATTTGCAGCAGTACGGCCTGGGCGATGGCGGCGGTCGCGGCGCCCAGCAATTGCACGGCCTCCCTTGGCGCCATCCAGAATTTCGGCGGCTATTTCGGTGGCGCGCTGGCGCCGCTCGTCACCGGGATGATCGTGCAGCGCACGGGTGGTTTCGCGCCCGCGCTTTATGTCGGTGCGGCCATCGCCCTGGTCGCGGCACTGCTTTATGGCGTGATGGTCGGGAAGCCAATTACCTTGCGGCAGGGGGTAAGGTCTGACGCGTGAGCGGGCAGGCCGGCCGCTACCCGCAGGGCCTTTCGCCAAGCGGGCCGTCAAGGCTAGTCCTTGGCAAGCATAATGGCCGCAGTGCTACTGTTTGTAGTGGTGGATGATCTCATCCTCGCGTGGCGCTGTATTGCCAGGATGGGGCGGCGGGTTGCTCGGTGGCGCCTGAGGGGCTTCCTTCATCAGCGCCACCTGCAGCGTTTCGAGTATCGTTTGCGGCATCGGTTTGGGCAGGCGAAAGGTCAGCGTCGCGCCCGATCCGAAGGTGACGGACATCGCGAGCGCTTCGGGTTCTTCGGGTATCGCCAAAAACTCGACCCAGGACGCATTGAGGGCCTTCAGCGCGTGATTGCGCAGCTGCTCATCCCGGTCGAAACCGAGGCCCAGGCCGGCGGCGCGCGCCAGCAGGGGGGCTTCGCCGGTGGGCAGCGTCAGCCAAAAGGTCTGACCGGAAGCTGCTTCGACTTGCAGTAGTAATAATCTTTCTGGTTCAGAAATTTTAATATCGACAACTCTAACCAAGGAAATCCCTGGAACCTGTGCGTTCATCGTTTTCTCGAAATTACCCTTTCCATCAGATACTCTTAACCTCATTGCCTGAACAGGTTCTTTGGGTCTAGTCCGCGGTAGAGCTTGCCGAAGGCAAGGCCTGGGCGCGGCTGGACTGGGCGCGGCCGGCCTGGGCGGGGCCGGCCTGCGGTGGGTCAGTTGAAGCGCTGGGCGCTGATATTCCACTGGACGCTCCATTCCCGACAGGCTTGGACGGTATGGCAATCATCGCGGCGAAGTTGAGTATTCAAAGAAAGACGGCGTCTGGACGACAATCCAGGGCGCGCAGGTTGACCCTGCGATCTGGGCAAGGCCGCGCCTAGCCGGCCGCGCCTAGCCGGCCACGCCCCGGCCCCTGCAGCCAGCCGGCCAGGCTTTTATCAAAACCTGACAGATTCTTGGGTAAGCCGGTTCAGGCCGTTGCCGGCATCTTGAATTTCATAGGACCCGGTTTATAGTATCCGTAACGAAAACGAGAACCACATAAACGCTGCCAAACGGCCGTTATCGGACTGTCGCAGGCGGCAATTGGGCAATTGGGATGCGAATGAGCCGTTGCGGCGTCTGTTCTCCGAGCCTGGTCTGCGGCGGCGATTGGAACTTGGCTGCGCGCGCCTCCGATTTTGGCGTGATCGGCAGTGTCGATCTGGCAACAAATGCTGGGTGCTGCCGGCGTGACTGACCCGGCGGCCAGGCATTCCGACGCCCTCTTGGCTTGCGTCGCGGTCTCCAAGCAGTTCGGTGACGTGCAGGTGCTGTTTGATGTTTCCATCGCGCTGCATGCCGGTGAAGTTCATGCCTTGATCGGCGAGAACGGCGCCGGGAAGTCGACGCTCATGAAGATTCTGTCGGGCTATCTGCCGCCGACCGGGGGGGAAATCGTCTTCGACGGCGCGGCGCGGCAATTTTCATCCAGTGAGGCCGCGGAGGACGCCGGAATCGTCCTCATCCACCAGGAATTCAATCTGGCGGAGCAGTTGACGGTCGAAGCCAATATCTTTCTCGGCCGAGAGATCAAGCGCGGCTTGTTTCTCGATGTCAAAACCATGCGTGCCCGTGCGCAGGCGCTGCTCGCCGCCCTTGAAACCAAGATCGATCCGACGGCGCGGGTGCAGGATCTTGCCGTGCCGGACAAGCAAATGGTGGAAATCGCCAAGGCCCTGGCACGGGACGCGCGGGTGCTGATCCTGGATGAGCCGACGGCGGTGCTGACGCCCAAGGAATCTCTTGTCCTGTTCCGCCAGATCGCCCGGCTGAAGGCCCAGGGTGTCGCCATTCTTTATACCTCGCACAAGCTCGACGAAGTGAGCGCCATTTCGGACAAAATTACCGTGCTGCGGGACGGGCGCCATGTCATCACGGCGCCTGCCGCGGACCTTACCGAACATGACATGGCGCGCCAGATGGTCGGCCGTGATCTGTCCGAGCTATTTCCACCCAAACTGCCACCGATGGTTGCGGAGACGGTGCTGGAGGTCGCGGGGCTGTCGGTTCCCGGCTATGTCACGGATGCCTCCTTTCATCTGCGGCGCGGCGAAATCCTCGGTTTTGCGGGTCTGGTGGGGTCCGGGCGCACCGAACTCATGGAAGGGCTCATGGGCCTGCGCCCTTCCGAAGGCGCGGTAAGCGTCATGGGCAAACCTGTCCATATTCGCAGTGCTGCGGATGCCGCGCGCCTCGGGCTTGCCTATCTAACGGAGGATCGCAAAGGCCGCGGTCTGCTATTGCGCAGCAGGATGCGACCCAACCTCACGCTGCTCGCCCTCGATCGTTTCTCGCGCATCCTGATCGATGAGGCGGCGGAAGATCGCGCGCTGGACCAGGCAATCCGCGAATTCGACATCCGTGCGCCGAGCCGGACGGTCGCCGTCGGCAATCTTTCGGGCGGTAACCAGCAAAAATTGCTGCTGGCCAAAACCATGCTGATCGAGCCGGAGATCGTCATCATCGACGAACCGACGCGCGGTATCGATATCGGCACGAAGCAGCAGATCTACGGGTTCGTGCAGCGGCTCGCGGCCGCAGGCAAAAGCGTGATCGTCATCTCCTCCGAAATGGCAGAGGTCATCGGCCTCAGCCATCGGGTGATGGTGATGCGCCTGGGCCGGATCACGGGGGAGCTGGAGGGTGAGGCGATCGGGGAGGAAAGCATTGTTCGCTATGCGATGGGACTGGACAGCATGACCAAGGATCATCGGGCGGAGGATAGGCTGCATGCCGCGCGCTGATCCGTCCTTGCCCGCAGCGGCCAATCCACCCGGAAGGGGACCCAAGCTCAGGCTCAATCTCCATCTTCTCGGTCCGCTTCTGGCTTTGATCCTGCTGGTCGTTCTGGGGGCCTCGCTCAACGGCAATTTCCTCAGCCCCGCGAATATCGCGAATGTGCTGGCGCGGTCGTCCTTCACGGGCATCATCGCTGTGGGCGCAACCTTCGTGATCACCTCCGGCGGGCTTGATCTGTCGGTCGGGTCGATGGCGGCCTTTCTCGCCGGGGTCATGATCATGGTGATCAACGCGCTGGTGCCGCAATTCGGTGTCGGCTTCGGTGTGATCGCCATCGGCATGGCGGTGGGCCTGGTGCTCGGCGCCTTGGCCGGCGTGGGCAACGGCTTGTTGATCACGCGCGGACGGATCGAGGCCTTCATCGTGACGCTCGGGACGATGGGGATCTTCCGCTCCCTCGTCACCTTCCTGGCCAATGGCGGCACGCTGTCGCTCAATTTTGATGTGATGGATGCCTATCGGCCGGCTTATTACGGCACGGTCGCCGGGATCCCGGTGCCGGTGATCGTGTTCGCGCTCGTCGCGATCCTGGGTGAGCTTGCAATGCGCCGCACGCCGTTCGGCCGTCATTGTTCGGCGATCGGCTCCAACGAGCAGGTGGCCCGCTACTCGGCCATTCATGTCGATCGTGTGCGATTGCTGACTTATGTGCTGCAGGGTGTGCTGGTTGCGGTGGCGACGCTGCTTTATGTGCCGCGTCTTGGCTCTGCCTCCAGCACGACCGGCGTGTTGTGGGAACTGGAAGCGATCGCCGCCGTCATCATCGGCGGCACGACATTGCGGGGTGGCTATGGTCGCGTCTGGGGTACGGTCATCGGCGTCGTCATCCTCAGCCTGATCGACAATATCCTGAACCTTACGAATGTCGTCAGCCCCTATCTCAATGGCGCCTTCCAGGGCGTCATCATCATTCTGGCCGTTTTGCTGCAACGAAGCCGGAGAGCGACCAGCTAGACGAAGCCCAAAGGGCTCATCATTTCAGGGAGGATAAAACGATGCGTTTTCGACATATGCTGATGGCGGCGGCCGCTGTGACGGCTATGGCACTCAGTCCGTCCGCCTTCGCCCAGGACAAGACCTATACCATCGGTGTCTCGGTGCCTTCCGCCGATCATGGCTGGACCGGCGGCGTGGATTACTTCGCGCAGCAGACCATCGCCTCGCTCAGCAAGACTTACCCCAACCTCAAATTCGTGCTCGCGACCGCCGGCGATCCCGGCAAGCAGGCGTCGGATCTGGAGGATATGGTCGCCACCCGCAATATCGACGCCTTGGTCATTCTGCCCGGCGATCCGGATGCGCTGACCTCTCCCATCATGCGGGTCAAGAAGGCGGGCAAGTTCGTGACGGTGGTGGACCGCAAGCTGTCGCAGCCCGGCGTCGAGGATCTGTATGTCGCGGGTGACAATCCCGGCCTTGGCCGCACGACGGGTGAGTATTTCGTGTCGCGCTTCCCTGACGGCGGCAATATCGTGGTGCTGCGCGGGCTGCCTATCCCGATCGACAAGGAGCGGGTGGATGCCTTCAATCAGGCCATCGCCAATAGCAAGATCAAGGTTCTGGCCAGCCAATTCGCCAATTGGAACCGAGACGACGGGTTCAAGGTGATGCAGGACTTCCTGTCGCGTTTCCCCAAGATCGATGCCGTCTGGGCGCAGGATGACGACACGGCCATCGGCGCGATCGCCGCCATCAAACAGGCGCATCGTGAGAATCAGATCTGGGTCGTGGGCGGCGCGGGCATGAAGCAGGCCATCAAACAGGTGATGGATGGCAGCAAGCTGGTGCCGATCGATGTCGGTTATGACCCCGGCATGGTCGGCACTGCGATTGAGTTGACGGCTCTGAAGTTCGAGACGGGCCTGCCGATGCGCGGCAGTTTCATCGTGCGGTCGCCGTTGATCACACAGGCGAACGCGGCGGAATATTATCACCCCGACTCCCCGTACTGATCGTCAGGGTCGCCCGAGGGGCTGCAGGCAGCGCCTGCAGCCGAAACCGCTTGGTTTTATGTCTGATGTCCGGCGTGACTGGGCGCGCGCCGGGTCAGGAAATCAGGACTGCTCCAAGACGCCGTGGGGCAATTCGATCTCATGCTCCTCACCGGTCTGTTCGCCGTCCAATATGCGAACCCGCGCCCGGGTCGCGGACAGGATGGCGGTGATCGAAGCCATGACCGTCGATTCCTGTTCGGTAATCACGATCTCGTCGCCCACTCTTTTGAGCATGCCTATCGACCTCTGCCATTTTCATTGGTTGGGTGGTTGGAATTCGTTCAAGGGGATAGGCAAGGCGCGGATAATACGCGGCCCGGGCTCTCACGACAATCGGTCCGACGTCCGTCACCGGATCAGTCAGTCGGGGACCGCCGAGTGCCGCTCTCAGCGATGGAATTTGCGGTCCGCCATCACAATCGAGCAATCGAGACCGATCCACGCGCCTAACCGTTCCCTGTCTCGCGGCAAGCCGGCTAGGGTCAAACGGATCGGATCGGCTGTCATCAACCCCAGCCGATGGCGTGGAGGGATGATAATGGCCTGGAAACGAACAGCCTTTCTATTGGCCGCCGCGTCGCTGGCGGGATGCGCGAGCGCGCAAAGGGCTTCGCTGCCGGATGGCCGTCCGGGCTATAAGGTGAGCTGCAGCGGCATCCAGCACACGCTGGCCGATTGCGACGCCAAAGCGGCCAAGGTCTGCCCGACCGGCTATGACATCGCCTCGAAGGATCTGACCACGACCGTGCTGAACCCCTTCCAGCGGTCAATGCTGGTCAGTTGCCGGATGTAGTTGGCCCTGGCTGACCGATGCCGCACCTGAAAGCGCTCAGGTAGAAGCCACCGTCCCGTTGGCAGGGTTTTGCTCTTCGACGGCATCGATCTTGCCCTCGGAGAGGCGGACGATCCGATCCGCGCCCGCCCCCTTCGCCAGAGGCTCGCCGAAACCAACCGGCATCAGATGCGTATCGAGGAAGGATTTCGACAGTTTCGCCATCGGCAGGGATTTCGTCACGCCGAAGACCGCCGCCGCCACACCCTGCGTGGCCCCCGCGAAGCGGCCGAGTGCCGAGATGAACCCCAGCGCCGCGCCCACGCCCAAAGCCTCTTTCGATCCGGCAAAGGCAATCGCGGCGAAACAGGTCAGCAGCATCAGCGGCTCCCAGACGCTCGCGACCGTCGAATAGGCGTTGGAAAGGCTTGTGGAGCGCATGATACGCGACTGAAAGGCGAGGAAATTCTGCGCCCATTGAATGAAGCTGGCGCGTTCGCCCGCCATGGCGCGGACCACCGGAACCAGCTGCACCAGATCATAGACGAAGGCGAGGACGATGATGTCCATCCGTTCGCCTTCGTAAATCGCGCGGAACTGGCGCCATCCGAAGACGGCGGCGATGACCGACAGCAGAAGTCCCAGAACCATGGCAACGGCGGCGGCCTGTAACTGGAAAAACGCCATGACCACGGCCGCGACCAGGCCGTTGACGAGCGCGACGCCCCCCGAGATGGCGAAATGCACCATGTCGCTGCGAAACTTGGCGATGCTTTCAAGCTGCGTCGCCAGAATAACGGGCGTCGATTTGCGGAAGGCATCCGCGGGCAGACGCATGGCGCGGTCCACCAATGCGGCTTGCAGATCAAGGCCGGAACGGGCTTCCAAGCGCGACAGGGCGAATTTCTGCCCCATCTGAAACAAGGCCTGACAGATCAACGCGACCAGCAGGGCCGCGATCGGCGCGCCGCCGATTGTCACTTGCCCGTCCTCGGGCGCGAGGGTGCCGGCGATCAGGTTGAGAAGCAGGCTTTTGCCGCTGCCCGGCGGCCCGCTGATGGCGACGATCTCACCCGGCTGGCTGATCTCGAAGGTCAAGCCCTGCAGCAAGGGAATGCCGTGCGCGTCGGTCAGCGTGACTTTGTCCAGCGCGACCGTTCCCGCCAACCGGCCTCCGCTTTCCTGCGATGCGCTCTGGGGCATATCGGCTTTCAATACGTCTTGAAGACGAACGACCGCGCTCGACGCCGATTGCAAGGCAGCACCCGCCCCGGTCAGCCGGTTGAGCGGGTTGGCAAACAGTTCGGCAAGCATCTGAAAGGCGACCAGATCGCCATAGGTCAGGCGGGCATGGATGATCTCAAGCGCGCCGATGCCCAATACCACGAGGCTCATTCCGTGCTGCGTGAAGACGGTCACGCATTCGAGGATGATCTTGAGCCGTTCCGAGGCCTGTTCCGCATTCGCAAGGCGCAGGCGCTGGTCCATCAGCCGGTCGAACAGCATGCCTTCGTCGCCGCTGGCCCTTGCTTCCTCAAGGATACCCATGGCCTGGATATCGGTGCCATGTTCCGCATTTCTTTCTTGAAGAGTGAGCGCGGCGATGGACGTTTTCATTGGCTTCGATTCTGCCTGGACCGATAATGCGAAGGCGCCCGGTGCCATCTGCGCTGTTGCGATGGACGGGACTAGTCCGATCGCCTTTTACCCTCCTCAACTAGCCTCCTTCGATCAAGCCTTGGCCTTCATTCAGCAAGTGCGCTCCAAGGATGGCGTCACTTTGATGGCGCTCGATCAGCCGACGATTGTCCCCAATGCCACGGGTATGAGGCCGGTGGAGCGCGCGGCGGCTTCGCTGATCTCCTGGCTTGGCGGCGGCGTGCAGCCGTCGAATACTGGCCGTGTCGGCATGTTCTGCGCGGATTCGCCTGTCTGGCGGTTCCTGTCCGAACTGGGCGCTTTGGAAGACCCGGAGCAAGCCCGGATTGCGACGCAAGGCACCTTCATCATGGAGGCCTTCCCAGCCATATCACTGGCCTCTTTCGAGGCATCCTTCTTCGGCCGGCTCTCTGGCCCACGCTACAACCCGGATCGGCGCAAAACCTTCCGGCTGGCAGATTGGGGCAGAGTGGCTCGCGCTGCCGGGGCGCAGGCCGAAGCCCTGGGCTGTGCCGATCTGGCCGCCTGGTGCCGTGACGCGGCGGCTATTCCTCAGCCGCGCAAGGCTGATCAGGATAGGTTGGATGCGGCGCTTTGCACGCTCATTGCCTTTCGCTGGCGGCGTATGCCGCGGTCTGACTCGCTGCTGCTTGGTGATTTGCGAACGGGTTATATGGTCCTGCCGGCGAGCGAGGATGTGCACGCGAAACTGGCGATCGCTTCGGCACGCTTCGGCGTTCCCGTCGACGGCAGATTAATATGCCCAAGTACAGGTTGGCCCCGCTCATGACAGCCTTCGCAAAGGCCGTGTCAGAGGCAGCAGCTTTCACCGGCTTCTTTGCTCATCCGATATGAGGAGGTAACTGAGGGCTCAAAGTGCATTTTTCTTGTGGTTAAGTTCGTCTGCTTTATATTCAGCGAGACCGGCAAGGTGCCAATACGTGAGTGTCCAGTAAGCGGCGTCTCGTCCGCTTTCAAGTTCGCCTTCCTTCATGGACAGCGTGATCTGGACAATATCTGTGCTGAACAAGGTGTCCCTGAGCGTGGTATCGGCGGGTTCGCGCCCAAACCATCTCCCTGCCGCGACGGTCTCACGGCCAGGGCCGTACAGATCGGACAGGAGCGAGGATAATTCCCTGTAGCGTGTCATGACACTATCGGTCTCTCCGGTCATGCCCGCAGCATAGACACCGAAGAGCTTATCTCTAAATCCAAGAAATAAGTCGATTTCATTGGTATCATCGGGCGCATCCGGCAACTTCACATTCCCGCAGCTGATGCCATCATCGCGAATGTCTTTAGCATTACAGTTGTTGTATCCCGAATCGTATGCGCCGCCGTTCTCGAGATAAGTGACGTCGTCAGCACTCATACCCCAGGTCAGCCCGAATGGCGCCTTATCGTTCTGTGGAGCGGCGGTGGGTTGTTGGGCACTCGTCTGTCCAATCGGTAGCAACACTGACATCGTCAGGCCAGCAAGGAGGACTTGTCGGCGCAGCAGCGTCGTTCGGGTCATGAGAAGGCCCCTTTGATTACGACCGGCTTACCAGACGAAGCTAGCGGCCAATTCCAAAGATTGTAATGCCGGGCAAAATGTTGGGCGAAATTCATACTATCCCTGACACTCCGATAAACTCCTGCGAATGTGGCATTTGATACCCACAACATAGCTAAGACGACGTCTATTCGCATCCAGTCATTTACTTTCCGATGGGTTGTCAAGGCTTACTCCGTTCATCGGAATCGTTCCAATTTAGTATAATGCTCGAGGTCAGGGAGGAAACTCTCTTAGCGGCTTTTATTTAGCGATCGCTTTTGCTCTCGACTGCTGCGACCGATAAGCCACGAGCCATGTTATGACAACGGTGGGCATCATGGGCGAAGACATCCGCGACTTCATGGTCACGGATGTCGAGCGGCGCTTCAGTCGTCTCAATCGCTTGCCGCGGACTATTGAATGGCTGACCGACAACGGCTCCTGCTACATGGCGGCCGACACGCGTCGGTTTGCGCGCGAGATCGGCTTCCTTCCTTTGCGGACGCCGATTGGAAGCCCGCAATCCAGTGGATGGCCGAAGCTTTCGTGCGAATCTTCAAACGCGATTATGTGGCGTTCAATCCCTAGCCAGACGCCGCGACCGTCATCCATCTTGACCGTTGAGCGGGAAGCCCCGATCGATCAGTGCTTGTGCTGACGCTGTTAAATCGTCGCGATTGGAAGACATCAGCTTGATTAGGAGAAGATGGGAGGTAGAGAGCAAGGCCAATGGAGCTTCGCCGCGCTAAAAGGGCAACGCTCGCCTCGCCACCTATCTGCTACCTAGCTTCTTTAGCTCGGTAACGTCCTCGGGCTTAACGCATTGAAAACGCTGGCGGACCCGGCGCGATTCGAACGCGCGACCTTTGCCTTCGGAGGGCAACGCTCTATCCAGCTGAGCTACGGGTCCATGCCCTAAGGCGTGTGCCAATCCCTTAGCCGGATCGGGCGGTCATGAAAAGGGGTCAGGACGTCGGCTGACCCGCAATCCAGTCCCGCGCCCGTTTGTCCGCGCCGGACGGCAGCGGCGCCTGGGGATCCTGCAGCCAATGGGCGATATCCGCCGTCACCGCCGGTCCTTCATGGTCGCGCTGCAGCAGGTGATAGCCCTTCGGGTAGAAGGCGAGTGTCACCGACAAGTCCCCACTCCGCGCCGCCGCGCGCCAGGCGGCCGTCATCGCCGGTTTCGGCACCAGCTCATCATGCCCGCCATACAGGAACAAAGCGGGCGCGTTGATATGCCCAGCCCCCGCCAGGGCCTGGTCCATCAGGTCGACCAGGCCCTTGACGGTCGAGACACGGGTATCCGTCACCGTCAGCGGGTCGCGGGACAGCCGCTCCCAGGCCGCGTCATTATCCGTCGGCACCACGCCGGTACCGCCGCCGGTCAGGCGCATATTCGGCACGGTATGCTCGGCCAGCCAAAGCGTGGACCGATATAAAAGGTTCATCTGCTGGCGGCCCCAGACAGCGGGGGAGCTGAAGACATAGCCATCCACGGCCGGTGCTTCAGGGCTGGCAGCCAGCGCCAGCAGCACGGCGCCGCCCATGCTTTCGCCCATCAGATAAAGTTTCGCGTCCGGGTAATCCTGCCGCACGGACAGCGTCATGGCGCGCGCGTCGCTCAACATCTGTGGCGTGCCGGGCCAATAGCCGCGGCCGGGCGTGGCCCCGAACCCACGCTCATCCGGGGCGATGACGGCGATGCCCTGGGCCGCCAGCAAGGGTCCCGGCGCCTCCCAGGCGTCGCGACTGTCATCGATGCCGTGTAGCGCCAGCACAACGATCGCGGGCGCGCCGGCCGGCAGCCACTCCCGATACGGCAGGCGCGCGCCGTCCGCCATGGTGAAGGCCCCGTCCGTCACCACCGGCGGCTGTGGCGGCGCCTCGGCCACCACATGCGGCGGCGCGCAGCCACCAAGAGCCAGCGCGAGGCTGAGGACGAGGGCAGGGGGGATGGTTCGACGCACCCGGCATGGCTATCATCGGCCCGTCCTGCACCAAAGGGGAAAAGAGATGAGCCAGACGATGTTGAAGCCGATCGAGGTCGAGCAGGTGAATGCCCATGTGGTGAGCTGTGAGGGCTCGGGCGGTCAGCTCGGCCATCCGAAGGTCTTTTTGCGCCTGCCGCAGTATCTCGGTGGCCCGGCCGAGGCGGTCTGCCCCTATTGCTCGCGCCTCTTCATCCTCAGCGGCGACGCTGTCCCTGAAGGACATTGAGCCGCGTCCCAGGATAGTCAGACCATGAGCGATACCGCTGCCACGCCGCTGCACCTGATCCTGATCGACGGATCGGGTTTCATTTTCCGCGCCTACCACGCCATTCCGCCGATGAACCGGCCGGACGGCACGCAGGTCAATGCCGTCTACGGCTTCACCAATATGCTGGCGCGGCTGCTGAAGGATCATGTCGGCACGCATTTCGCGGTCATCTTCGATGCCGGGCGGCTGACTTTCCGCAACCGGCTCTACCCGGACTACAAGGCGCATCGGCCGCCGGCGCCGGACGACCTCATCCCGCAATTCGCCCTCGTGCGGCAGGCGACGGCCGCCTTCGGCGTGCCGGGGATCGAGCTTGATGATTGGGAGGCCGATGACCTCATCGCCTCCTACGCCGCCGAAACGCGGCGGTTGGGCGGGCGCTGCACCATCGTCTCCTCCGACAAGGATCTGATGCAGCTCATCGGCGACGGCGTTGATATGCTGGACCCGATGAAGCAGAAGCCCATCGGGGCGGCCGAGGTGATGGAGAAGTTTGGCGTGACGCCGGACAAGGTCATCGACGTGCAGGCGCTGATCGGCGATTCCGTCGATAACGTGCCGGGCGTGCCGGGCATCGGCCCCAAGACGGCGGCTTTGCTGATGGCCGAATACGGCTCGCTGGATGCCATTCTGGCGGCCGCACAGGACGGCATGAAAGCCTCCAAGCGGCGGGACGCGCTGGTGGAACATGCCGAGGCCGCGCGGATGTCCCGCACACTGGTGGAACTCTGCGCCACCGTCCCGCTGCCGCGGCCGGTCGAAGACCTTGCCGCCCGTGATTGGCAGCCCGAGATGCTGCAACCCTTCCTGATGGAACAAGGGTTCCGCTCCATCGCGACCCGGCTCGGCATGGACGGCAGCAAACCCGCCGCGCGTCCGAAACCGGCTGACAACGCGGATCGCAGCGCGCCCTTCGGCGCACCCGCGCCGCAGCCCGAATCCCGTGCGGCGACCAATCCGGAAAAAGCCGGTTTCGGTCCCTATCAGGCGATCAGCACGCGCGAGGCTCTGACGGCATTCCTGGCGGAAGCGACCAAAGGGGGCATCATCGCTGTGGGCGTCGAGACGGACGGTGTCGATGCCATTCACGCGGCCCTGGTGGGTATCGCGCTCGCCATCGCGCCCGGTCGCGCGGTCTATCTGCCCTTCGGGCAGGATCTGCTCGCCGGACCTGGGCTCGCGGCGGATGAGACCATCGCGGCTCTGCGGCCGCTGCTGGCCGATCCCGGCGTGTTGAAGATCTTCCACAACGCGAAATTCGATCTGGCGGTGCTGGAGCGCGCCGGTATTCCCGCCGGCACCGCGCCGCTGGACGACACGATGCTGATTTCCTATGCCCAGGACGCCGGCCGGCACGGCCATTCGGTGGCCGAACTGTCGGAACTCCATCTCGGCCATACGCCGATCGGGTTCGAGGGCGCGACCGGCACCGGCCGCGCGCGTCTTAACTTCGGCGCCGTTCCTTTGGAACAGGCCACGGCCTATGCGGCGGAGGACGCCGATCTGACGCTGCGGCTGTGGCATGCGCTGAGGCCGGGCCTGCGCGAGACCAAATCGCTGTCGCTGTACGAGTTGATGGAGCGGCGACTGGTGCCGATCCTGCTGGCCATGGAGCAAGCCGGCGTCTCGGTCGATGCGAACGAGCTGCGGCGACTCTCGGCCGATTTTTCCGAGCGCATGGCCGCACAGGAAGTGGAAATCCATAAGCTCGCCGGCAGGACGTTCAATCTCGGCAGCCCGAAGCAGCTGGGCGAGATTCTGTTCGATGAGATGAAGCTGCCCGGCGGCAAGCGCAGCAAGACCGGGGCCTGGGGCACGGATGCCTCCGTATTGCAGGACCTGGCCGAGCAGGGGCATGAACTGCCCGAGCGCCTGCTGCAGTGGCGCCAACTGGCGAAACTCAAATCCACCTATACCGATGCCCTGGTCGAGGAGATCGACCCGCAGACGAAGCGCGTGCATACGCGCTTCGCCATGGCGGCGACGACCACGGGGCGGCTGTCATCGACCGATCCCAATCTGCAGAATATCCCGATCCGAACGGAGGAAGGCGGGCGCATCCGCCGCGCTTTCGTATCCGAGCCCGGGCATCTTCTGGTCAGCGCCGATTATTCGCAGATCGAATTGCGCCTGCTCGCCCATGTCGCTGATCTGCCGGTACTGCGGGAGAGTTTCCGCAACGGGGAGGATATCCACGCCCGCACCGCGTCCGAGGTTTTCGGCGTGCCGATGGCGGGGATGGACCCGCTGACGCGCCGCCGCGCCAAGGCCATCAATTTCGGCATCATCTACGGCATCAGCGCCTTCGGTCTGGCGCGCCAGTTGCAGATCGAGCCGGGTCAGGCCAAGCGCTATATCGAGGCCTATTTCGAGCGCTATCCCGGCATCCGCGATTATATGGAGCGGACCAAGGTGGAGGCGCGCGACAACGGCTTCGTGCTGACGCCCTTCGGCCGACGCTGCTGGATCCCCGGCATCGCGGATAAGAACGGCGCCCGCCGGGCCTATGCCGAGCGTCAGGCGATCAACGCGCCGCTGCAGGGCGGCGGTGCCGATATCATCAAGCGCGCCATGGTGAAGCTGCCCGCGGCGTTGCAGGAGGCCGGGCTTGCGGCGCGCATGCTGCTGCAAGTGCATGACGAGTTGATGTTCGAAGTGCCGGAAGCCGAGTCCCAGGCGACAGCCGTCATTATCCGGGATGTCATGCAAAACGCCGCGGAATTGAGCGTGCCCTTGGTGGTCGAAACCGGGATCGGCCGCAGCTGGGCGGAGGCGCACTGAGGCGCGGGCTGGTCAGGGCAAAACCCTGGCCAGCCGCCGCGATCGGGCATGAAACATGCTGGATGCGGAATAACACCAAATTGTACGATTAATGTCACCTAGACCCAAATGGGTCTTGCTTATGAGATTTTTTCCAGTTTTTGACAGCTTTGTGATTGTGCGCTGCGCCATTCAACCGCTAAATAAAAAGTAATGGATGGTATGCGGGTAGCCAGATGGCGACGGCTAAAATTTCAAACTGCGTATGGTGTGAGACCTCTGTTCGGGCCGACGCGAAGTTTTGCCTGGAATGCGGGCTGGAAAGCCCGGTCCTGAAGGTTGAAGCCGCGGCGCAGGGTATGCGCCGCAAGCGCAAAATTGGCGGACGTGGTCTTGCTCTCGCCGTGGTCGCCGTGCCCCTCATGCTCTCCGCCGCCTATGCCGCCCGCGTCAGCAATGTTGGTGATGCTATCACGGCGCCAGCAGCCAAACTGGCGGCTGCCGCGCCCGCCACCCTCGCTGACCCGCTGCAGCGCTCCGTTTGGACGGATGGCGTGAAATCGGTGCAGACCGCTCTCAACAGCCCGAACTTCGAGCAATTTGCTAATAGTTTCGTGAGCGTCAGCGACGGTCGGGTCGTCTCCTTCTGCGGCGCTGTGCCGAGCAGCAACCTGGGCCAGCAGCGTTTCGTCTCTGTCTTTGGGCAGCGCTACTCGACCGTGCTTGAAGGCAATGACAGTTCCTTCGACGTGCTTTGGAACCGGGTCTGCGCCAATCCCGTCAAACAGGCTTAATCTCCGACGACGCCAGGCCAATCGTAATTAGCGTCGCAATATTTGCGCAGAAAATATTGCGCAGAGCTCATTTTTATTACATTAAATCGAAAATATTAAAAGATTTGGTGGGGTAATTATTATCGATTTCCCCACAGTGATTGTATTTTTAGAGCCTGCCAGGTTTTAACAGACAATGCGTCATCCGCGCATTTGTTGCGCGGACCTACCCGCCGCGGCGCCCAGACGGCCGCTTGCCTGTACAGGCGGTTAGATGCCCGGCATGAATCTCGGCCGGACAGGCCGCGCACGACAGATTTTTGGGCGTTTTCAGCTAGAGTCCGTCAGGTTTAGGTGGAAACGACCCCTTGCCCCGTCATGGCCGGGCTTGACCCGGTCATCCAGTCCTTGGGCGCCCCAACGAATGGATGCCCGGCTCTGGGGCCGGGCATGACAATATTAGGGACAAGCTTCAGTTAAAATCAGACAAACTCTAAATCTTACGAACTCAGGCGGCGTCGCGCATCGGCAAAACGCGTCGCGTCCTCCGGTTGGGCCGTCCCTGCAGGCGGTGAATGGCTGAGCGTACCGGAAGCGGAGCTGTCATTGCAATTGTTGATTTATCAATGTTAATGGGTGCAGAGACAGCAAGACAAGAGATACGTTGTCAACGCATCATAATTAACAGGCGTTGTGTTAACGACGATACGCGAAAAAATAAGCTTACGCCATTCGTAGGATACGGGCTTGCTGAGACCGCGCCTGCCGGGAACGCGACTTGCCTTATCAAAGCCCGTCGGCCTCCTCCCCCCAGCGGGCAAAGGCGTTCAGGTCCAGATCGAAGAGATTTAAAGGCTCACCCGATCGTATGGGTCTCCATATCGTCCAAGGTTTGGGGGCGCGCATAAAACGCGGGGACAGAGGGCGCGATAATGCCGCCCATCTCCGTCTCGCCCTGCATTATCTCAGGCGTCCGGTCGAGAGTGATGGACCCGAGAGGGCGCTGACGAGAGAGACGCCCTGGCGGCAGAGATTGGCGAAAGAACCCTGGTTTCACGGCACAGACACGCTATTTGCGCCGCATGGCCGCAGGTTCAGGGCGCCAAGGTGAACAAGCCCTGCGTGTCAATGAGGTATGGCCGGCGCGCAAAAGGGCAGCGACCGGACCGTCGCCTTAAGCCAAGGATGTCATTCAAGCCCTGGGAAGCCCTGGCGGAGAGGGTGGGATTCGAACCCACGGTACGCTCACACGCACAACGGTTTTCGAGACCGCCCCGATCGGCCACTCTGGCACCTCTCCGCAGGGAAGCGGCTTATAGGAAGGTTTTCGGGCCTCCGCAAGCGGGCAGGGGGAAAATCTCCCCTGCCTTGACCGCCTGTCAGGCCATCACGTCGTAAGGCGCATAGGCCGGTTCAGCGGCCGGCTGGGTCAAGCTGTGATCGCTCATGGGATCGACCGCCGGCAATGCCCGGTCCTTCGCGAAGCTGATCGGCCCGAAGGGGCGCCAGCCGACGCGGGATTCGACACGGGCGGTCGCTTCCCGCACCGCATCCGCATAGATGTCGAAGGATTCGCGCACCCGCATTTCGGGCATGATGATGCTGATCGTCATCTCGGCAAGGCCCGAGGCATTGGTGATCGGCGCCGCGATACAGGCAATGCCCTCATCCGTGCCGCTGAGCTGGCTGGCATAGCCAAGACGCCGGGCTTCGTCGCAGAGGGCCACGAATTGCGCGGGATCCAGCGGCGCCCGACCGGTCGCGGAGGGGACGGCGTTCTGGCGGAAAATCTCCAGCTGTTCGTGCTGCGGCAGGTGAGAGAGGAAGAACCGGCCCGAGACACTCCAGTTGATCGGCACGCGGGCGCCGATGCGGGACGAGACGCGCAGGTTGCGGGATGCCTCGGCCATGTCTTGGATCACGACGAAACCCTCGTGCCGGACGCAGATCTGCACGGTCTCGCCCAACTCATCGGCCAGGCGGCGCATTTCGGTCCGCGCCTCGCGGAGCAGATCGACATTGCGGCCATAGGCGAGGCCGTAGTGATACATGCGGCTGCCGAACCAGACGGCGCCGGCCGGGTCCCGTTCCAGCAGCCCCGCCGTCACCAGCGCATCGACCACGCCATAGATTGTGGAAACCGGGGCACGGATCGCCTTGGCGAGATCGTAGGCGGATGTCGCCTTGCCCTCCACCACCAGCCGATCCAACACCTGGGTCGCTCGCAACAGCCCGCTCATGCGGGATCGCGGCGAGGCTGCGGTCTCGTCCGCGAATGGATTGACGGCGCCGTCCATGGCTTACTCCTCTCCGCCGCGCTGTCCCGAAGGTGACGGGATGCCGACGCTTAGTCGCGCTCGGCAAAGTCGCCGGGCTGCCCAGATTATATATGGCAATAAATAGGCAGAGAGTGGCGTGAGGGCAAGAAACCAGATTTCCCGTCTGGCGTGCATTTCAAAAACCCTAGTTATTCTCTAGGGAATTTTGCTGCAATGCAACATGCGGTCAGACGCTAGGCATTCGCCGGACGACGTCGCCGCCAAAAGCGGAACTGCCATTTATGCTGCAACGCAACATAAATTACGGGCGTCGTGTACAGCGTCAGCGCCTGTGAGATGATCAAGCCACCGATGATGGCAAGCCCTAACGGTCGTCGATATTCGTATCCAATACCGAACGAAAAGGCGAGCGGCACGGCGCCCAGGATGGCAGCCAGCGTCGTCATGATAATGGGGCGGAAGCGTGCGACCGCAGCTTCCCTGATCGCGTCGATCGGGGACAATCCGCGCTTGCGTTCCGCCTCCAGCGCGAAATCCACCAGCATGATGGCGTTCTTTTTGACGATGCCCATCAGCAGAAAAATGCCGATCAGCGCGATGATGGTCAAAGGCGTATTGGTGGCAAGCAGCGCCAGCAGCGCGCCGACGCCGGCGGAGGGCAAGGTGGACAGGATGGTGATCGGCTGGGTCAGGCTCTCATACAGCACGCCGAGCACGATATAGATGGCAAGGATGGCCGCCAGCAGCAGCATGGGTTCGGAATTCGCTGATTGCTGGAACAGCTGCGCATTGCCGGCGAAGCTCGTATGGATATCGGCCGGCATATAGATATCGGCTGCCGCCTGTTCCACGATCGCTTCGCCCGAGCTGATCGCATTGCCGGCTTTGAGGCTGAAGCTGACGGTCGCTTCCGGGAACTGGCCCTGATGGCGCACGGTCAGCGGTGCGGTTGATCGTTCAAGATGCGAAAAGGCCGAGAGCGGCACCTGCGTCCCGGAACTGCCCGGCACATAGACGCGGTCAAGCTGCGACGGATCGATCTGCAATCCCGGTAAGGCTTCCAGCACGACCTTATACTGATTGCGCTGCTCGTAGATGGTCGAGATTTCCCGCTGCGCGTAGCCGTTGTTCAGCGCGTCGTCGATCTGCTCCATCGTCACGCCCAGGCGCGACGCCTTTGCGCGATCGACGACCACGTTCACTTCCGGGCTCGCCTTATCCTGATCGCTTGAAATATCGGTCAATTGCGGAATGGTCTTGAGCTTGTCTTCCAGCTTCAAGGCCCAGGTTTGCAACTCGTCAAGGTCGCTGCCCGACAGCACGAAATCGTAGTCGCTCGCGCTCTGCCGGCCGCCGGTGCGCAAATCCTCCTGCGGGATAAGGAAGGCCTGAATACCGGGAATGCGGTTCAGCTTGGTGCGCAGCCGGGCGATGACCTGATCCGAGGTCACATGCCGCACATCGATGGGCTTGAGCGAAATGAACATCGTCCCGCGATTGAGCGACGAGAAGCCGTTCGCGACGCCGATGCGCGACCCCACTTCGGCGATCGCCGGGTCTTTCTGAATGACGGCGACAACGCGACGCTGCAGCTTTTCCATCGCCTTGAACGAGATGGAGGGCG
The DNA here is from genome assembly GCF_020621385.1 of Acidisoma cellulosilyticum. Taxonomy (GTDB): domain Bacteria; phylum Pseudomonadota; class Alphaproteobacteria; order Acetobacterales; family Acetobacteraceae; genus Acidisoma; species Acidisoma cellulosilyticum. Next base: position 277,165 of record NZ_JAESVA010000005.1, read on the forward strand.
CGGCGATGGTCTGGCCCATCAGCAACCCCGTATCCTCATTCGGCAGAAAGCCCTTCGGCACGATGATATAAAGCCAGACGGTAAACCCGATGGTCGCCAGCGTGACGAGATTCATCAGGATGCGGTGGCGCAATACCCAGTTCAGGCTGCGGCCGTAACCGTTGACGATGCGGTTGAAGGTGCGGTCGAAGGCCGCACCCGCCCGTCGGCCCCAGGATCGGCGCGCAGGTGCGGCGTCGTCCGGGCGGTGCCGCGGCATGAACCAGGCGCAGATCATGGGCGTCACGGTCAGCGACACCACGGCCGAGACGCTGACGGCGATCACCAGCGTCATGGCGAATTCGTGGAACAGCCGGCCCATGATGCCGGGCATCAGGAACATGGGCGAAAAGACCGCGATCAGCGACAGGGTGATGGACAAAACGGTGAAGCCGATCTGCCCCGCACCGCGCAGGGCCGCGCGCATGGGCGACATGCCGCGTTCCACATGGGAATGGATATTCTCGATCATGACGATCGCATCATCGACCACGAAACCGACCGAGATGGTGATGGCCAGAAGCGAGAAATTGTCGATCGTGAAGCCTTCGAACCACATGCCGGCAAGCGTTCCGGCGATCGACAGCGGAATGGTGATGCCGGCCGCGATCGTCAGCACGGTGCGCTGCAGGAAGATAATGACGACGGCCAGAACCAGCATCACGGTGCCGAGCAGGGTGAACTGTACGTCGTTCACGCTCGCGCGGATCGTCGTCGTGCGGTCGGTCAGGATGGTCGTGTGAATGCCGCTCGGCATCAGCTTCAGAATGCCGGGCAGCATCGCCTTCACGCCGTCCACCGTGTCGATCACATTGGCACCCGGCTCCTTGGTGATATCGAGCAGAATGGCGGGCTGCTGCCTGTTCCAGGCGGCTAGCCGCAAGGTCGCGACGCTGTTGATGACATTGCCCAGGTCGCGCAGATGCAGCACGCCGTCCGTGCTTTTGGCCATGACCAGATTGCCGTAATCCGTCGCGTCCTTGATCTGGCTATTGACGGTGAGCGTGTAGTTTTTCGTCGGCGTTTCGATATTGCCGGTCGGCTGCACCACATTGGCGTTGCCGATGGTCTCGCTGATCGTTTCCGGCGAAAGCCCGGCCAGCGCGACGGTCGTGGGGTTCAGCTGCACGCGCACGGCCGGCTTGTCGGCACCGCTTTCGGTGACTTCCGCGACGCCCGTGGCCTGCGCCAGACGCTGGGCCAGGATGGTATCGACCGAGTCAAAAATCTGGGCGATCGACAGCTTGTCCGATGTCAGCGCAATCGTCATCACCGGCGCGTCGGACGGATTGAACTTCCGGTAATAGGGCGCGCTCGGCAGGTCAGACGGCAGATCGGCTTCGGACGCGTTGATCGCCCCTTGCACGTCGGCCGCCGCCGCGTCGATGTTCCGGTTAACGTCGAAGATGCAGATGATATTGGTGGAGCCCGTGGAACTGACCGAGGTCAGTTCGTTGACGCCCGGTATCTGGCCCAGATGCCGCTCCAAAGGGGCGGCGATGGAATTGGCCATCGTCTCGGGGCTGGCACCCGGACGGCTGGCGAAGACGACGACGGCCGGCAGATCGACATTCGGCAGGGACGCGACCGGCAGGAACCAATAGGCGACCGCGCCCGCGATCAGCAGGCCGATCGCCAGCAGCATGGTACCGACGGGCCGGCGGATGAAGGGGGTGGAAAGCGACACCTGGGGTTCAGCTCGGCTGGCTTGCGGCACGCCTGCGGCCGCTTGGGGCGAAGCGGGCGCGCAGACCCTCGAAGGCCAGATAGATCACCGGCGTCGTATACAGCGTCAGCAGCTGGCTGAGGATGAGGCCGCCGACGATGGTGATGCCCAGCGGGCGCCGCAATTCCGCGCCCGCGCCGCCTTCCAGGATCAGCGGCAACGCGCCCAGAAGGGCGGCCATGGTCGTCATCATGATCGGCCGGAAGCGCAGCAGACAGGCTTCCAGAATGGCCTCGGCCGGCGTCTTTTTATGCGCGCCCTGCGCCTCGATCGCGAAGTCGATCATCATGATCGCGTTCTTCTTCACGATGCCCATCAGCAGCACGACACCGACCAGCGCCACGATCGAGAGATCGTTGCCGGTCAGCATCAGCGCCAGCAGCGCGCCGATGCCGGCGGATGGCAGGGTGGAGATGATGGTGATCGGGTGGATCGTGCTTTCGTACAGCACGCCGAGCACGATGTAGATGACGACGACGGCGGCCAGGATCAGCCAGGGTTCGGACGCGAGGGAGCTGTTGAACTCCGCCGCGTCGCCCTGATAGCTGCCGGCGATTGTGGATGGCACGCCAAGCTCGGCCTCGGCGCGGCTGATCGCCTGCACGGCCTGGCCGAGGGAGGTGCCGCTGGTCAGGTCAAAGCCGATGGTCGCGGCCGGGAACTGCTCGTCATGCAAAATGGATAGCGGCGTCAGGGTCCGTGTCACCGTCGCAAAAGCCCGCAGCGGTATCTGGGAGGAGGTGCTGGTGCTGGTGCCCGTCGATTCCGTGGTCGTCGCGGTCTGCGTGTTGGAACTGCCGGAGCCGGTGGCCGTGCTGGAACCGGTCGAACTGTTCGAGGCATTGGCATTGGCATTCGTGCCGCTGCTGCCGCTGTCGACATTGCCCGGGAAATACAGCATGTCGAGCAGATCGGGGTTGGTGGCGAAAGCCGGGGCCACTTCCTCGATCACGCGATACTGGTTGGTCTGGCCGTAGATGGTGGAAATCTGCCGCTGGCCGAAAGCATCGTCCAGAATGTCTTCCACCGTCTGCATATTCACGCCGAGGCGCGCGGCCTGGACGCGGTCGACATTGATGGAAATGCCGGCGCCGTCATTCTGGATGTCGCTGTTGACATGCTCGATTTCGGGCAGGGTTTCCAGCTTCTTGACCAACTTCGGCACGAAGGCGGAAAGCTCCGTCGAATCCGTATCGGTCAGCAGATACTGATAGGCCGTGCGGTTGACGCTGGTGCCCAGATTGATGTCCTGCACCGGCACGAAATAGACCTGCAGGCCGGGCAAATCGGCGACCGCATCCTGCAGCTTGGCGATGATCGCCTCGACCCCCGGACGGTTGCCGATAGGCTTCAGCGTGATCGTCACCTGTCCGGAATTGGGCGTCGAATTATCGGTGCCGGTGCCGACATTCGAGACGACATTCACGACCCCCTCGACGGACCGGAATTCCTTCGCCGCCTGGTTCTGCAGCTTGACCATGGCGGGGATCGAAATCGTCTGGGACGCTTCGGTAATGGCGATGACCGAGCCGGTATCCTGCGTCGGCAGAAAGCCCTTCGGCACCGCGATATACAGCAGCACGGTGCCGACCAATGTGCCGACGGCGATCAGCAGCACCAGCACCTGACGGCGCAACACCCAGATCAGCGTCACGCGATACAGGCCGAGCAGGCGGCTGAAGCCGGCCTCCGCCATGCGCGCCGGCCAGGCAGGCTTGTTTTCGGACGCCGGCTTCAGGATGCGTCCGCACATCATCGGCGTCAGCGTCAGCGAGATGACGGCCGAGACGATGACCGCGACCGACAGCGTGACGGCGAATTCGTTGAACAGCTTGCCGACGACGCCGGTCATGAACAGCAGCGGAATGAAAACGGCGATGAGCGAGATGGTGAGCGAGATGATGGTGAAGCCGATCTGCTTGGCACCGCGATAGGCGGCTTCCAACGGCGGATGGCCTTCCTCGATCAGGCGGACCACGTTCTCGATCATGACGATGGCATCGTCGACCACGAAGCCGGTCGCGATGGTCAATGCCATCAGCGACAGGTTGTCCAGGCCGAAGCCCAGAAAATACATGATACCGAAGGTGCCGATCAGCGACAGCGGCAAAGCGACGCCGGGAATGATCGTGGCACGGACCGATCCCAGGAACAGATAGATCACCAACACCACCAGCAGCACGCTGATCAGCAGCGTGAACTGCACGTCGCGGACGGAGGCGCGGATCGTCGTCGTGCGGTCGCTGACCAGCGTCACCTTCACGCCGCCGGGCAAAGTCTGCTCCAGCTTCGGCAGCATCGCCTTCACGGTATCGGCGGTCGCCACGATATTGGCGCCCGGCTGCCGCTGGATGGACAGAACCACGGCCGGCTGGCCGTTGTAGCGGACATCCGTCTGCTCGTTTTCCATGGCCGTCACGACGGTCGCGACATCCCGCAGGCGCACCGGCGCGGCGTTGCGGTAGGCGACGACGAGGTCGGAGTAATCGCGCGCGGTCTCCAACTGGTCGTTGGCACCGACGGTGACCGCCTGGGACGGGCCGTCGAACCCGCCTTTGGACCCGTTCTGGTTGGCGTTGGTCACGGCACTGCGAAGGTCTTCCAGCGACAGGCTATAGGCCGCCAGCCTCGCCGGGTCCGCCTGAATGCGGAAGGCCTGGCGCAGCCCGCCCAGCACCGTCACCTGGCCGACACCAGTGATCTGGCTCAGCTTCGGCTGCAACAGCGTCACGGCGTCGTCCGCCATGGTGTAAAGCGGCACGTTCTTCGAGGTCAGCGCGAAGGTCACGATCGGCGTATCGGCCGGATTCACCTTGGCATAGACCGGCGGGTAAGGCAGCGAGGTCGGCAGCGTGCCGGCCGAGGCCTGAATGGCCGCCTGCACGTCCTGCGCCGCGTCATCGATATCGCGTGTCAACGCGAATTGCAGGACGATCTGGCTGAGCCCCTGGCTGCTGGTGGACGTCATGCCGGCCACACCCTGGATTTCGCCGAACTGACGTTCCAAAGGCGCGGTGATCAGATTGGCGACGGTATCGGGACTCGCACCCGGCAGCTGCGTCGTCACCTGAATGGTCGGAAACTCGACCTCGGGCAGGGAGGAGACCGGCAGCTGCATATAGCCGAGTATCCCCGCCAGCAGCACGGCGACTGCCAGAAGGGAGGTCGCGATGGGCCGCGAAATGAAGGGAGAGGAGACGCTCACTGCGCGGTCGCCGCCTTGTCCGCGCCCTTGGGTCCCTGATCGCCCTTGCCTTGAGCGGCCTGATCGGTCACCGTTTTCGGCGTCACGACCTTGACCTTGGACCCGTCGCTGAGACGCGACGCGCCGTCGAGCACGACCTTGTCGCCGGCCGCGAGGCCGCTTTGGATCACGGCCAGCTTCTCATTCTGCTGGCCGAGCGTGACATTGGCCTGTTTCACGGTGTTATTCGGTTGCAACACATAGGCGAAGCTTTGGGTGGGGCCGGTCTGGACGGCGGCCGGCGGCACCGTCAGCGCGTCCTTCAGCACCTTGACCGTCAGATGCGCGGTCACGAAACCGCCCGGCCAAAGATGCTCGTCGGTATTCGGGAAATAGGCCTTGAACTTCACCGTGCCGGTCGAGCTGTCGACCTGATTGTCGATGACATCCAGGGTCGCGGTTTCTTCCGGCCCCGATCCGTCGCCTTCCGGCACCACGGATAGCGGCAGGGCACCGGCTTTCGACGCGTCGATGATCTGGGGCAGATCCTGCTGCGGCAGGGTGAAGACGACGCCGATCGGCTCGATCGTCGTCAGCGTGACGATCCCTGAACTGCTGCCGGCCGAGACGATATTGCCGATATCGACGTCGCGCACGCCAAGCCGCCCGTCGACCGGCGCGGTGATGGTGCAATAGTCGAGATTGGTTTGCGCCAGTTCGATCGCGGCCTTGTCCTGGATGATCAGGGCCTTGGTCTCGTCCACGGTCGCGCGCTCGTCGTCCGCGGTCTGCTGCGAGATGTAGGAGGACCCCGACAGTTTGGCGTAGCGGGTCAGGTCGCGCAGCGCGCCGGCCAGCGTCGCCTGATCCTGCGCCAGCTTGCCGCGATCCTCGTCCAGCGTCGCCTGATAGGTGCGCGGGTCGATGACGGCCAGCACGTCGCCCTTCTTGACGTTCTGCCCCTCGGTGAAATTGATCGAGACGATCGGCCCGGTCACCATCGGGCTGATGGTGACCGTATTCGATGCCTGCACGGTGCCGATGCCGGTCAGCACCACCGGCACGTCCTGCTTGGTGACCGGGACGACCGTGACCGGTGTCACGTCGTTCGGGCTGGACTTGCTGCGCCGCTGGGCATGGGCCTCAGGCCCCGCGAGCGTCAGCGCCGTGGCGCCGAGAAGGGTGAGCAGAAGGGCGCGCGCAAGACGCTGGCCGTGCTTTTGGTCCGTCATGGTCAGGCTCACGGAATGATCGAGGGGTTGATGGCAGGCACGGGATGGGCCGTCGCGGGCGCGCTTTGCTCCCAGCCGCCGCCCAACGCCTTGAACAGCGCGACATAGGCTTCCAGCCGGGCCAGCTGAACGGTCACCAGCGTATTTTCATCGGTCAGCTGGGTCTGCTGGGCGGTGATGAGCGTCGTGATATCCGCCGTTCCGGCATTGAGCTGCGCGCGAGAGACGGTGGTCGAAAGCCGGGCCTGCTGCACGGCCTGCTGTTGCAGGTCTTCCTGCTGCTGGCTGTAATTCACCTGCGTCAGCGCCGTCTCGACATCGGTATAGGCCTGCAGCACTGCCTCCTGATAGGCGGCGGCGTCTTCCTTGGCGAGGCCGCGATCCTCGGCCACTTGCCCCGACAGCGCGCCATTGTCGAACAGCGTCTGCGCGGCGCTGGCGGCGGCGTTGATGACGAGCGATTGCGGGGAGAGCAGACCGGCGATGGCGCCATTCTCCCAGCCGATCGACCCCGACAGGGTGAGGGAGGGGAACAGCGCGGCCCGCGCCGCGCGGGTCGTGGCGACGGCCGAGATCAGCGTCGCCTCGGCTTCCGCCACATCCGGCCGGCGGCGCAGCAATTCGATGGGCAGGCCCGGCACCACGGCGGGCGAGCCGAGCGTCGCGAGCGTGCCGGGGTCGATCGTGATCTCCTCCGGCGGGCGCCCGACCAGGATGCCGAGCGCGATGACCTCCTGCTTCTCCAGCGAAACGAGGTTCGGGATATCCGCGCGCTGGCCTGCGACCAGGGCGGCCTGCTGGGCCACGTCGAGCACGGAGGAATAGCCGGCGGCGAGCCGCCCTTGCTCGACCTTCAACAGATCCTCGGCGGTTTTCAGATTGGCTTGCGCGACGCGGATCTGGTCCTGATAGGACAGCGCCGAGAAATAGGTGTCCGCGACCTCGGACACGACCGTCAAGGCCGTCACCTGGGCGGCATAGCGGGCGGACATGGCATTGGCTTCGGCCGCGTTGAAGGTCGCGCGGTTCTTGCCCCAGAAGTCGATTTCGTAGGAGGCCGACAGCTCGGCACTATAGGTGCGGGTATCGACCACACCGCTGCCGCCGGTGGTGAGCGTACCGTTGGAATTGACCACCGCACCCGTGCTGCTGCCGCTGGTATTCACCTGGCTCCAGGACACGCCCGGCGCGGTGCTGAGCGTCGGCAGCAGCGCGCCGCCTGCGACCCGCACGGCGCCGTCGGCCGCTTCGACCGCGGCGATGGCGCTCTGAATCGTATAATTATGCGCCTTCGCCTCTTCCATGAACTGGTTGAGTTCGGGTGAACCGAACCCTTCCCACCAGGTCGCAGACGGCCAAATCGGCGCCGGTCCCGTATTGGACGCGCTTTGCGCGCCAGGCGCAGTAAAGATCGGCGGCACGGCCGTCGCCGGCCGATGATAATCCGGCCCGACATCGCATCCGGTCAGCGGAAAAAGGGTGAGCAGGCCGATAGGGCCAAGCATCAGGCGGCGAAGGGAAGGGATCACGCAATCCTCTATGGGTCGGCGTTCGGTATCAGGGCCGGGCGCCAGGGCCTAAAGCTGGTTTGTAACGGAGCTATGTCCGCGACTTGTCTGGCGGGAAAAAGGCAAGGCGGCGAATACCTCACGCCGCAACCGCTGCCAAAACCCGCCGCGCCAGCGCCCGTCGCTCTCCCACAGGTAAGCGATGGCCGCCTTGCTGAGGTCCGCCGGCGGGTCCGGCAAGGCCATCGACAACCCGGCACGAATGCCCCGCAACCCCTGACCGGGCAGTCCTATCCTGAAGCTTTTCAACGCGTAAGCGGCTGCACGGCATATCACTGCCGGCGTCGATCCGCGCCACTTGCGGGCGATATAGAGCCGGTTGCGGACATACAGAAACCAACGGGTTTCGTTCCATTGGACCCGTCCGGCGGTCGCGCGCTTGTGATGCACCGCGATATCACCGGTATAGAGCAGCCGCCACCCGGCGGCGATGGCACGTAGCGAGAGGTCGAACTCCTCCCAGGTGAAAACCAGGGCCTCATCATAGCCGCCGATCGCCGTCCAGGCAGCGCGGCGAATGGCATGGCCCGCGCCGACGAAGGTCGCACAGGCGAATCGCTCGGCCGCGCGGGTGTTCAGCGCCGTCGGATAGCCCCAGCATTCGGCATCATCGGCACTGCCGTCGCCGTTCAGGATACGGAAAGCAAGCACGGCACAATCCGGTGTTGTTCGCAGCAGTGATACGGCGCGCGCCGCCGTATCCGACGCCGCAAACACCGCATCATTGTCGAGTGCGATGATAAAACTGGCTTGCCCGAGGGCGCTGGCCCGGTTGCGCCCGCCGGCGACGCCCAGATTGCTGCCGGCCTCGGCCAGCAGCGCGTCCGTGCGTCCGTCGATCAGCCGCGCGAAACGAGCGAGGTTTTCGGGCGTCGACCCCTGGTCGAGGACGATGACATGGCGGGTCAGTCCGGTCTGGCCGAGCGCGGAGAGAATGGCCGCCTCGGTCTCCTCCGGGCGGTCCAGGCTCAGAATGACGATATCCGCGTCATAGCCGGCAGCCTGGGGCAGCCGGCCAGCGCGGAGATCGGTCACTGCGGCGTGGGGAAGGTCGGGACGGAGAGATAGGCGATGCGCTTGGCCTCTTTGCGGCCGCGAGCGACCGAATCGAGGATCAGGCCGCAGGCGAAGGAGGCAAAGCCCAGCCCGACGAAGGCGGCGGCCAGAATGGCGGTCGGCAGGCGCGGCACCAGCCCGCTCCGCATGAATTCGGCCACGACCGGCAGGCCCAGGGCCAGCCCGACCAGGACCGCGAAGCCGGCGGTGGCAGAAAAGAACATCAGCGGCCGTTCCTCCCGCACCAGATTGACGATGGTGCGCAGGATGCGGACGCCGTCGCGATAGGTGCGAAGCTTGGAGGCCGAGCCCTCGGGCCGCTCCTGATAGCGCGTGGGCAATTCCCCGAGCGGCATGGCGAGTTCCAGCGCATGCACCGTGAATTCGGTCTCGGTCTCGAACCCGGTCGAAAGCGCGGGGAAGGATTTGACGAAACGCCGGCTGAAGACGCGATAGCCGGACAGCATGTCGGTGATCTGGTCGCCGAAGATATTGCGAACGATGCCGGTCAGCATGAGATTGCCGAAGCGATGGCCGCGCCGGTAGCTGGCCTGGGAATTGTCGACGCGCACGCCGGTGACCATATCCAATTGATTTTGCAGCAGCATCTGCACCATGGCCGGCGCGGCCGAGGCTTCATAGGTGCCGTCGCCGTCGACCAATATATAGGCGTCGGCCTCGATATCGGCGAACATGCGGCGCACGACATTGCCCTTGCCCGGCCTGGTCTCGGCGCGGACGATGGCGCCGGCCTCCTGAGCCAGCCGCGCCGTGCCGTCCGACGAATTATTGTCATAGACGAAGATGCGCGCGCCGGGCAGCGCGGCCCGGAAGTCCGCGACGACCTGAGCGATCGTCACGGCCTCGTCCCGGCAGGGGACGAGCACGGCCAGACGCGCCTCGGTCAGCATGATGGCGGGCGTATTGGTCAGGGCAGAGGCCGGGGTCGGGTCGGTTTTAAGCATCACGGTCTCAGTCACTTGAACACGACGCGGCGGGACATGACAAAATTGATGCCGAGGCCGGCGATGGACCCGGCGGCCAGGGCGATAACCGGATGTTTCACGCAAAGCGCGCTGGTCGCGATCAGGGCGATATAGACGCCACGGTTCAGCACGAAGCCGAGCGCATTGCTGGCCAGATAGCGCAGCCATTCATGATGCACGCGGCCGGTGCTGGCACCCCGGAAGGTCCAGATACGATTGAGAAACCAATTCGCCGTCGCAGCAACGAAAAAGGACAGAATCCCGGCCAGGATGAGGCCGATGCCGAAGACGAAATGCGCCGTATAGACGAAAGCGTTATCGACCAGAAAACCAAAGGTGCCGACAACGCCGAATTGGAAGAACTGCCGGACAAGCTTGCCATGCCGTTCGACCAGGCCGGCCAAGCCGGATTTGGGCGTCGCGGGCGGGTTCGGCAGAGTGGTCGCCTCAGGCAAATTTCCGTCTTTCTCAGTCATGTCGGGACAGTCGCGGGGCTGCTCTTAGCATTGTCTTTCCGGCCCGTCATGCGAGCATTTCCGCGACAACTTGGTTTCGCTGTCAGCGTAATGCGAGCGAGACCAAAAGCATGAGGCCGAGAAGCAGCGCCACCGCGCGCCATACTGTCACCGGCTCCGGCATACGGTGCGGCAGGATTGGTCGGGCTGCTGCCGTCTCTGACCGGCTGGCCGTCTGCAAGGCATTGGACAATGCCTGCGCCAGAACAGCGGCATGGGCTGGCCGCCTGGCCGGATCGGTCTCCAGGGCCGAGGCGATGGCCGCGCATAGCGGCCGGGGCAGATCGGGCCGCCCCCTTATCAGCGCCTCGGCGATGTCGGACCCGGGCCGGGGAAAGCGCCCCTGGCCGGCCAGTCGATAAAGGATGGTGCCGAGCGCATAAACCTCCGTCCGATCGTCCGGCGCGCCGCCGCGCAATACCTCGGGTGCCATATAGCGCAGCGTGCCGGCCAGACCTTGCGCGGTGCTTGCGTCCGACCCGGCCAGATAGGCGAGGCCGAGGTCCAGCAGTCTGAGCCCGCCGCCGTTCAGCATCATGACATTGTCGGGTTTCAGGTCGCGATGCAGCACCTGCACGGCCCGCAGATCCTCGACCGCTTGCGCCAGTTGCTGGCCGATGGCGACGATGTCCGGCACCCCGAAGCGCGGTTCGCTCGCGATACGGCTCTCCAGCGTTTCGCCCAGGTAATAAGGCATGACGATATAGAGCTGCGACTTTCGGCCGGGCTCCGACGCCAGGATACGGCCGATCACTGGGCTGTGGATGCCGGTGCCTATCCAGCTTTCCCGCGCGAAACCGGCCTGAAAAACGCGGTCGTTCAGCATGGCGGGAAGCGGGAATTTCAGCACCACGGCTTCGCGCGTTGACGTATCGATCGCATATTTCAGCAGCGTATAGGCGCCCCGATGCAGCGTCCGTCCGATTGTATATCCGTCCAGACTGTCTCCCGCCTGCGGGATAGCGCCGAGCGGCAAGCCGGAAAGCTCTGTCTCGGTCGCGGCGACGGAGGGTTCGGGCAGGCTTTCGATATCCAGAATGACGACGCTGCGCGATGCCACCGCTGCAGGTAACGCCGCGGCCCCGGGCTCAAACTGGGCGAGGCTTTGGGCGAGAGCGTCGACCGCGCCACTGCTGCCCGGCCGGCAGAGTGCCAGCAAGGCAGGGGTATCGATCCGCCCGCCGGCCGCGTCGCGGATATCGCTGATAAGAATATAGCGGTCGCCGGCCAGCGCCGTATCTTCCTGATAATCCAGCAGGATGCGGCTATCATTGCCGATCGCCCGGCGTGGCGTGAGCTGACCCTGGGCCAAGCGCAGAAGCTGCGGCGTCGTGACGCGGACGATCTCGCCGGCCCTTATGCGCAGAATGAGGCCGCCACCGATCTGGATCAGCCCCACCCGGCTGCCGCTGAAAACCAGGGCGGATAGGGACGCGGAAAGCCCGGCCCCGGTGGCGTCCTGCCCGCGGCTCGCGAACATCCAGCGGTTGAGGGCTTCGGTCGCCTGGGCCAAGGCCTGGCCGCGACCGAAGGTCGGCCGCGCATGGTAATAGCCGTCGACGAGGCCGCAGAGCGTCAGCGTCGCAGCCGCTGGTCCGGCATCGATTGCATCCGTCACGATCGCGGATTCCTGCGCGACGGCCGCCAAAATGCCGCGCGGCGGTCCCGGCACGGGCAATGGGTCCGCTGGACCGGTGGTGACGACGGCGCCGCTGCCCGTTGCCGTCACCACCGTTTCGGTTATCGCCCAGCCGGCAAGATCGATGCGTCGGGTCATGCTGTCCTGTGGGCTCATCGGAACTCGCGGTATCGGGGCGTCACCCTGAGAAGGCCGGGCTTTGTCGCGTGTTGGCGGCTTCGCAATTTTGAGGCCGGGCAGGGGCTCATCTGAGCTTCACCGAAATCTTAGAGGAATTTCATTTATTTACAGCTTGAGGCTCATAACACTGCCACATTCACCGATTAGCGAACTGCCTATGTCGCATGCAGTTATGACCGCGGATGGATTTTTGACCTTGGGGTCCGATCGCTATCCGGCCTGTTTCGGGCGGGCTGGGATCACGCGCGAGAAGGAGGAGGGCGATTTCGCCACGCCGGTCGGCCTTCTGCCGCTGCGTCGTGTGCTGTATCGGGCCGATCGTCTGGCGGCACCCCGTACCGTCCTGCCGCTGGAGCCGCTCGGCCCGCGCGACGGCTGGTGCGATGACCCGAAAGACCCTGCCTATAATCGCATGGTGCGTCTGCCCTATGCCGGACGGCATGAGGCGCTGTGGCGAGACGACGCCGTCTATGATCTGATCGGGGTCCTGGGATGGAACGACTCGCCGGTCGCGAGCGGTCGGGGTTCGGCGATATTTCTGCATGTGACGACGCCTGATCGCGCGCCGACCGCCGGTTGCATTGCGCTCAGCCTCGACCATCTGCGGGAAGTTTTGGCGAAGGGACTGACCGGAATTGAAGTTTACGGGGCTTAAGCCGGAGGCAGGCCGTCCTGGGTCCACAGGCGCCCCAATTTCTTGCGGTAATCCGAAAGGAAATACTTAGCAAAATATAGTAAACCTCGTGAGCGCCCCCATATCGGGGCCTTGAGCAGAGGTGGGTTAGGCAAAGTCTAACAGTATTCGCGGGCGAGGCGCCTTGAGGGCGGTCTAGCCCTTGCCGCGCCTGACCTCTCGGATGAGACTTGGGGTTGGTCGATGGCAGATGTGCTTATGCAGAATGAGAGGGTCACAGTGGCAGACAAACCGAGCGGGGACGAGCGCTCCATCCTGATCGTGGATGACGACCTGGCGCTGAGGTCTACTTTGGCGGAGCAGCTTGTCGTCGACGGCGAATTCTGGGCGGCCGAGGCTGCGTCCGTGGCCGAAGCCGATGAGGCTTTGAACAAGGCGGGTGCCCGGTACGACGCCATCATCATGGATGTGAGTCTGCCGGACGGCGATGGGCGTGATTTCTGCACGCAGTTGCGCGCGCGCGGCTTCAAGATGCCGATCATCATGCTGACCGGTTCGGCGGAAGAGACCGACGTCGTGCGCGGTCTCGATTCCGGTGCGAATGACTATGTGTCGAAGCCTTTCCGACTGTCGGAACTGATGGCGCGACTGCGTGCCCAGCTCCGCATGTTCGAAAACAGCGAGGACGCGGTCTTCACCATCGGGCCTTATGTCTTCCGGCCGGCGACCAAGCTGCTGCATGAGCCTGTGAAGAACCGCCGCATTCGCCTGACCGAGAAGGAAGCGGCGATCCTGAAATTCCTCTATCGCGCCGGTGCCAAGCCGGTAGCGCGACAGGTGCTGCTGAACGAGGTCTGGGGCTATAATGCCGCGGTGACGACCCATACGCTGGAGACGCATATCTATCGTCTGCGGCAGAAGATCGAGCCCGACCCCAGCCATTCCCAGTTGCTGATAACGGAAGCCGGGGGCTATCGCCTGGACCCGAAAGCAAGCTGAACCGGAAGGTAGGGGCAACCCTGCCTTTTCCCAGGCAAGCCATCCCCGCGCCATTCTATGACCTCGCCTTGTCGCGGTCATAGAATGGCGCGGGGATTTTTTTGTCTGGAGTCTGTCAGGTTTTAATAGATAATTTGTCATCCGCGCACTTGTTGCGCGGACTGCGCGCCCCGGACCTACCCGCCGCGGCGCCCAGCCGGCCGATTGCTTGCTCCGCCGGGTAGATGCGCGGGTCGGGGTGCGGCCGGCCAGGCCCGCGCACGACAGATTTGGTGGCGTTTCCAACCAAACCTGACGGACTCTAAGGGGCGGTTCCCGTCGCGACCGAGCGTCAGGTTGAGCGTCCTGCAGTCGGAATAGGGACAGGGCGAACAAGCGCCGGCGCGTCGCACGAGCGTTGTGGTCGCGCCGATTATCCTGCCCGCAGGGCAGGGGCTTGGCGCCAAGATCCTGCCGGGTTCAGAATTTCTTGAGAGTTGTTGCGGAATCCAGACGAATATTGGATTAGTTCAGCGCGCCCCCTGAAATTATATTTCGAAATAACATCAAATACTGCCAATCCCGATCTGGCCGTTGATTCGGTCAGCTTTTTGATGCGCTTGCATCAGGCGGGCGATATGTCGTTGCGTGGTCAGAATTTTAGTATAATATATCTAAATAGTAAAATTTTATGCATGATGATGGTCGATTGGTGGCGTGCAGGATCTGATTGGAAAATAATTCGCTTTAAAAACAATACGGTGACCATGAACGAGTATTCTTCGAGCCGAGCGAAAGGTCTTGCTGGACGTAAAACGGAGGGTACAAGGGTTGCTTGGATTGACGCCTATTCCTTAACCCGTGAAGCGATTGCGTTGTCTCTGACGAATGTGAATCCGGATGTTGATCTGGCTGTATTCGGTTCGATTCAGGATTGCATCGCCAAGGGTGATGACGGATTCGCGCTGATTCTATTTTATTCGCATGGCTCGTCGCAGGATTGCGTGCGTGCGACCTCGGCTTTACGCATCGCCTTTCCCCGTATTCGCCTCGTCATCCTGTCCGATCTGGAATCCTATCATCAGGCGGAATTGGCGCGCGACCTTTTGAATGCTGGTGCTGATGGATTGATTTCCACCAGGGTCATGGGCATGTCGGTGGCATCCTCAGCGGTTCGTTTCGTCCAGAGCGGAGACGCATGTGCGGCGTTTGAGCCGGTTTCCACCGCAACGATCGCATCCGCGTTTCGCTCGCCGAAATCAAAGAACGGTTGCGACATCACACCACGCCAGAGAGACGTGCTCATACAACTTCAACGAGGAAAATCGAACAAGATCATCGCCTATGAACTGGGCATGAGCGAGAGTACCGCCAAAGTCCATATCAGGAATCTGATGAAAAAGATGGGCGCCAGCAATCGCACGCAGGTCGCGTTCAATGCCATGAAACTTTGCCCGGATCTGATGGATCGCCCCTGACGTCAGGCGGCGGATCAAGCCGGACGCATGCCCTGGACAGAGTCCGGTGTTTGTCTGAAACTGGGCGTGGTCAGGCTGAACGTCTGCCCAGGCCCCGGTCGGAAGGCCGGCGACCTCGCATACAAAGCCATTGCCGGAGAATAGCATGCCGATCTACGCCACGTTCGGAACTAATGACCTCGACAAGGCGACGGCCTTTTATGACGAAATCCTTGGAATGATCGGCGCGGAACGCGTGGCTGCGATCGACCGTGGGGTTTTCTACGGCCGAGGCATGATGGAGTTCGGCATTCTAAGCCCGGCTGATGGCGAGCCTGCGGTCGTCGGTAACGGCGCCATGATCGCCCTGGATGTGCCCTCGCGCGCCCTCGTGCATGACATCCACGCCAAAGCCCTGTCGCTCGGCGGAGTCTGCGAAGGCCAGCCTGGTCTGCGCGACGATGACCCGGACGGGTTCTACGGCGCTTATTTCCGCGACCCGGAAGGCAATAAGATCTGCGTCTTCCGTATCGGCGCGGTGTGAGCCAGCGTCAGGACGGCAAGGTTAGTTGAGCCCGAGGATGCCGTCGCGCACGGAAGGGGGCGTCGCGTCCGGTCCGATATAACCGCGCAGAATGACGTGGGTGAGGAGCGGATCGGTGACCTGACCCAGGCTGCGGCCATTGACGGTAAAATCGACCCCCTGCTGGTTGAACAGAAGATCCACCGTATCGCCTTTGCTCATGGCCGGAACGCTGGCAAGGAATTTAGCGACCTCGTCGCTCGGCAGGTGGCAGGGCGCCTCGCAATTCGTCGCGAGAGACTTCTTCCAGGAATTGCGGCTTTTCTCGATATCGACATCGTGGACAAAGACGAAGCGCAGCAGCTTAGGTTCGGGGGAGGCCATGATGGCCGCCGCGTCGTGGCTCGGCTGGCTGAGGAAAAGCCCGGCGACAAAAATATGGATATTGAGAACGGAATAGGTGCGCAGGGCCATCCCGTTCAGCGTCAGCGGCACGCCTTCGACGACCTTATGATCGGGCATCTGCACCCCGGCAAGTTCGGCGGCATGGGCAGAAGGCAGCCCGAGGAACAGGCCAGCGGCGCAGGCTGACATACGGAGCAGGGTTGTCGATTTTTGAACCAAGGTTTCGCTATATCCCCAATCTCAGTCGCCTCACCGCATCCAACCTGCCGCACCATGGCGGCGGCGGTATAGGTGCGATCCAGTGACACCCATAGTCCGACATGTCGGATTGCTTTTCAACCGAGCATCGGCCGGCTGTACGTCACGATCTCCGGCATAACGGTGGCGGCAGGCGCGGCCAGTCCCAGCTTGGCGGCAATGCAAGCTCATGGGATAACGCCAAACCGCACAACAATCGTGCGGTCCAAGAATGAGAATAAAGGCGGAGGAAGACATGCCAGCATCGATTGACGCGGCTTATGATCTGTCGGGCCAGGTGGCCCTTGTCACCGGCGGCGCGCGGGGAATCGGCCTTAGCATCGCGACTCTGCTGGCGGAGCAGGGGGCCCGTATCGTGCTGGTCGATTCCAACCCCGAGGTCACGACGGTCGCGACAGAACTCGGCCAGGACGGTTTCGGTCTGGTCGTGGATGTGCGGGATGCGGCGGCGGTGGAAGCGGCGGTGGCCGAGATCATCGCCCGCACCGGCCAGATCGACATCCTGGTCAATAATGTCGGCGTCGGCATCATCGCCCCGGCGACAGAGCTGTCGAACGACATCTGGGATCTGACGATGAGCGTCAATCTCCGTGCGCCCTTTCTGTTTTCGCGTGAGGTCGGCCGCCACATGATCGGCCGCGGCTATGGCCGCATCGTCAGCATGGCCTCCCAGGCGGCCTTGGTCGCGCTGGACGACCATGTCGCTTACGGCGCCAGCAAGGCCGGCATCATCGGCATGAGCAAGGTGCTGGCTCTGGAATGGGGGCCGAAGGGCATCACCAGCAACACGATATCGCCCACCGTCATCAATACGCCCATGGGCAAGATGACCTGGGTCGGCGAGCGCGGCGACAAGTTCCGCGCCAAAATCCCGGTCGGCCGTTTCGGCGAGGCCGAGGAAATCGCTCATGCCGTGCTCTATCTGGTCAGCCGGGCTGCCGGTATGATCAATGGCGAGAATCTGGTGATCGACGGCGGCTATACGATCACCTGAGAGCGGGAGCGGCTGATGCGGCGAATGGCGGGGCTTTCGATGGCGGCGGGTTTCCTGTCGCTGGCTGTGACGATCCCTGCCTTTGCCGCCGACAGCACCGGTATCGTCGTCACCGCGGCCTGGTCGCGCATCACGCCAATCGCGACCATTCCGGCCGTCGTCTATCTGACCGTCACGGATAGCGGTGCGCCGGATCAGCTGACGGCCGCCGCCACGCCCATCGCGCAGACGGCCAGCCTGCATCAAAGCCATTTGGTGAACGGGTTGATGGTGATGGATCCGGTGACCGATTTGCCGGTCAGCTCCGGCCATCCGCTGATGCTCTCGCCCGACGGCTATCATATCATGCTCGAAGGTCTCAGCCATTCGCTGACGGTGGGCGAGACATTTCCCCTCACGCTCACCTTCGCCCATGCCGGTCCGGTCAAAGTCACCGTGACCGTGCAGCCGATGACCTATATGCCGCCCGCGCCGATTGGCGCCCCTGCGATGTCGGGCATGAAGATGTAGCCTGCGAGCCCGTTCAGACGATCGGCGGATTGAGACGCGCGAAACCTGCCTGTCGCTGATAGGGGAAATAGGGATAGGGCGCCGTCACGTCGCTCGCTTTGTCGAGCGACGCCATCTGCGCTGGGCTGAGCGACCAGCCGACCGCGCCAAGATTCTGGCGAAGCTGTTGCTCGTTCCGGGCGCCGATGATGACCGAACTGACGGTCGGGCGGTTGATGAGCCAATTCAACGCGACCTGAGCGACCGTCTTGCCGGTGTCCTCGGCCACATCGGCAAGCGCGTCCACCACGCGATACAAGTATTCATCTTCGACAGGCGGACCGAAGGATGCCGTGTCATGCAGCCGGCTTTCGCGGGGCAGGGGCTGCCCCCGGCGGATCTTGCCGGTAAGGCGCCCCCAGCCGAGAGGGCTCCAGACCATGGCGCCGACCCCCTGGTCGCGCGCCAGCGGCATCAGCTCCCATTCGTAGTCGCGGCCGATGAGGGAATAATACACCTGATGCGCCACATAGCGGGTCCAGCCATGCCGGTCGGCCAGCCCGATTGACTTCATGACCTGCCAGCCGGAGAAGTTCGAGACCCCGGTGTATCGCAGCTTGCCGCCCCGTACGAGCTGATCGAGGGTCTGCAGCACTTCCTCGATCGCTGTTCCCGCGTCAAAGGCGTGAAGCTGAAGAAGATCGATGTAATCCGTGCCCAGGCGTCTCAGCGCATCATCGACGGCGCGGATAATCCGCGACCGCGACGTGCCGGCGTCATTGGCTCCGTCACCTATCGGCAGGCCCAGCTTGGTGGAGAGAAGAACCTCCGAACGGCGGCCTTTGATGGCCTGGCCGAGCACGATCTCGGATGCGCCATTGGAATAGACATCGGCCGTGTCGAACAGGTTGACGCCCGCTTCCAGGCAGATATCGACCAGGCGTCTTGCCTCATCGCCCTCCGTATTGCCCCAGGCGCCGAAGAGCGGGCCGGTTCCGCCGAATGTGCCGGCGCCGAAGCTGAGAACCGGCACCTTTAATCCCGACGCGCCGAGATGACGATATTCCATGGTGATTGGTCTCTTGCTGGATGGGGTGAAAGGCTGCACGCCTTTCCATGCAGACAAGATGGCGCAGGAGCGCTCAATGAATTAGACCTCACGTCGGAATGTTATTCGTGAAGTGAACGCCTGGAGTGAGACAGGAGCCTAACCGCGCTGGAGAGATGGCGGCCTTCGTCCGCGTGGTTGAGCATGGCGGCTTCGCCCGTGCGGGCCATGTGCTCGGCCTGTCGCCCTCGGCTGTCAGCAGGCTGATCACGCGGCTGGAACAGCGCCTGGGCGCCACATTGCTGCGCCGCTCAACCCGCAAGCTGGCGCTTACCCCGGAGGGAGAGCAGTTTCACGCCCGGGCCTTGACCATCCTGGCGGAAATCGACCTCGCGGAGCGGGAGATTGGGGGAGCGAGGCTGCCATCGGGGCGCATCCGCATCAACAGTTCCATGAGCTATGTGGCCCATGTGCTGGCCGATATCCTGCCGGATTTCCTGGCCCGCTACCCCGATATCAGCCTGGAGATCATCCAGACCGACAGGGTGGCTGATCTGCTCAAGGACGGCAGCGACATCGCGATAAGGGCGGGCGAACTGCCGGCATCCAGCCTCGTCGCGCGATCACTCGGCGAGACGCCTCTGGTGGTGGTCGCCGCACCGTCCTGGATCGAACGGAACGGCATGCCCGTTGACGCGGACGCGCTTTCCGCTCGCGACCGTTTGGGCTTTGCCTATGCCCGCGCATCGGGCGATTGGCTGCGCCCGGGGGAAAGTGCGCCCGCGCGGGTTAGGGTTAGCGACGGTGAGGGCATTCGGCGGCTGGCTTTGGCGGGTGTCGCATCGGCAAGGCTGGCGGAGTTCACGGTGCGGAGCGCCATCGCATCCCGCCAGCTGATTGTCCTACCGACGAAAACGACCCCTACGCGGCAGGAGCCGTTTCACGCGGTCTATGTCGGGCAGTCCGGCCAACTGCCAGCTCGGATTCGCGTGTTACTGGACTATCTGGCGATATCGGGCCGGGTGGACCGGCCATTTCGCGGATAGGCTCAGGCGTCTGCTTGCTCGGCTGCGGCATCATCGCCGGCACCGGCACGGCGGCGCGACAGCACGGTTTCCGTCTTCAGCTGACCGCAGGCCGCCAGAATATCCTGTCCGCGCGGCGTGCGGATGGGGGAGGCATAGCCCGCATCCATGACGATATTGGCGAAGCGACGGATGGCGTTCTTCGAGCTCGTCTCGTATTTGCTGCCGGGCCAGGGATTGAAGGGGATCAGGTTCACCTTCGCCGGCAGGCCCGCGATCAGCCGCACCAGCTCCCGCGCATCGGCCTCGCTGTCGTTCACGTCCTTGAGCATGACGTATTCGAAGGTGATGCGCCGCGCGTTGGACGCCGGCGGGTAGCGATGGCAGGCCGCCATCAGCTCCTTGATCGGGTATTTGCGGTTCAGCGGCACCAGCTCGTCGCGCAGTTCGTCGCGCACGGCGTGCAGCGAGACGGCGAGGTTGACGCCAAGCTCGGCGCCCGCACGGTCCATCATCGGCACGACGCCGCTGGTCGACAGCGTGATGCGGCGGCGGGACAAGGCGATGCCCTCGCCGTCCATGACGATCTTCATCGCCTTGGCGACGTTCTCGTAATTGTACAAGGGCTCGCCCATGCCCATCAGCACGATGGTGGAAAGCAGGCGCGGGGTCTCGCCCTTCGGGCTAGGCCATTCATTATAGCTGTCGCGCGCGGCCATGAACTGGCCGACGATTTCGGCCGCACCCAGATTGCGCATCAGGCGCTGGGTGCCGGTATGGCAGAAGCTGCAGGACAGGGTGCAACCGACCTGGGAGGAGATGCAGACGGCGCCGCGATCCTGCTCGGGGTCCGGAATATAGACCGTCTCGGCTTCCTGTCCGTCGCGGAAGCGGAACAGGAATTTGCGCGTCGCGTCCGTGCTGGTCTGGGTGACGGCGGCCAAGGGCCGGCCGACGACGAAATGCTCGGCCAGCTTGTCCCGCATCGGCTTAGCCATGCTGGACATCTTGGAGAAATCGGTCTCGCCCTGATGATAGATCCAGTGCCAGATCTGTTTCGCGCGGAAGGGCGCCTCCCCGATGTCGCGCACGACCTCGATCAGTTCCTCCCGCGACAGGCCGACAAGCTCGCGCCGTCCGTCCGCCATGCGCGCGGGCGGCGGGGCGAACAAAGCCGCCTTGGCCAGGATGCGGGCCGCATCCTCCGGCATGGCGCCGACGAAGGGCGTGCTGGTTTCGGTCTTGCGGGCTTCGGTCTTCAGGGGTGGGATGGCGTTCACTTCGCGGGGCAAGCCTTTACGATGGCGCCGTAAGCGGCGCTGAAGCCTGAGAGGGAGAATTTCTCGGTATGCTTCTTCTCGCTTTTCGTGGCCCAGGCGGCGCTCGCGCCATTGCCCTTCTGCATCGCGATCACGGTCGCGCGGCCGTCGCGGGAATAGGCGTGCGGGCCCGCGGTATAGAAGGACATGGCCGTCTGGTCATCGACCTGGACCGCGACTTCGGTCTTGGCCGGATAATCATGGGTTGCATTGACCACGACTTCGTCGCGGGAGGTCGGGCGCTCGGTCACGATGATCATCGCGGCGGTCGCGGTCTTGGCGCTGCCGATGGCCCGCGTGAAGGCGTAGCAGACATGGGAGCCCGGCAGGGACGCGGCTGTCCAGTCCGAGAAGACGCCCAGCGAGGTGGGGCCGCCCGTCTCAGCGGCGAATGCCGGTGCGGAAAGGGCCATCAGGGTCGATACGGTGATCATGATCTTGCGCATGGTGACGGGATAAGGGACCAGCCGGCTGCTTCGCAAGTGAAGCTTGCGCCATAAGCTGCATGTCTCGCCAGCGCGCGCAGGAGTCTTTAAAGCGGCGGGCATGACCGACAGCACCGACGCCCAGCTCGCCGCCCAGTATGAGGCCTATCCCTATCCGGCCCGCGACCCGAAGGAGGAGGCCAAGCGCCTTATCATCGGCAGTCCGTCGCATCTGCGGGAAATCGACTACTGGGTTTTCGGCGCCCGGCGCCCGCAGGCGCAGCCGTTGCAGGCGCTGGTGGCGGGTGGCGGTACCGGTGACGGCACCATCATGCTGGCGACCCACCTCTCGCGGCGCGGCAATGCGGGTCGCGTGACCTATCTCGACCGGTCGCTCGCCGCCATGCGCATCGCCCGCGCGCGGGCGGAAGCGCGCAATCTGACCAATATCGACTGGGTCCAGGGCTCGATTCTCGACCTGCCGACACTGGGCCTTGGCCCCTTCGACTATATCGATTGCTGCGGCGTGCTGCATCATTTGCCCGAACCTGCGGCGGGCCTCGCGGCGCTGGAAGTCGTGCTCGCCCCCGGCGGCGGCATGGGGCTGATGGTCTATGCGCCGCATGGCCGCACCGGCGTTTATATGGTGCAAGACGCACTGGCGCTGCTGGCGCCGCCCGACCAGACGCCCGCCGCCCGGATCGAGGTCGGCAAGCGCGTCATGCGCCATCTGCCGGAAAGCAACTGGCTGCGCTTCAACCGCAATTTCTCGGACCATATTTCGGGCGGTGATGCCGGGCTGTACGACCTGCTGCTCAACCCCCGCGACCGCGCCTTTACGGTTTCCGACTTCGCGGCACTGCTCGGCACGTCCGGGATGGCGGTCGCGGCCTTCATGGAGCCGATGCGCTACAACCCCGCGACCTGGCTGCCGGACCCCAAGCTGCGCGCCCGCGCGGCGTCCCTGTCAGCGACCGCGCAGGCGGCGCTCGCCGAAAGCCTGACCGGCAATATGAGCGTCCATATCGCCTATTGCCGGCGGGCCGCCGAGCCCGTCACGCGTGCCGACCCGATGGCCGATACGGCGGTGCCGGTGATGCGTGAAGTGCCAGGGTCGGAGCTGGTGAAGTCCATCCTGCCCAATGGCCAGCTTCCCTTCCTGTTCGATGGGCTGCGCGCGCCCGTCAGCCTGCCGCCGCAGGCGCCGGCCATTCTGCAGGCGATCGATGGGGAAAGGACGGTGGCGGACCTCGCCGCATTCTTCGCCGAGCGCGGCATGGCGGCGGACAAATTCCGCCGTGCCTGGGCCGAGGTTTTTGCGGCGCTGGAGCCCGTCAACCGCGTGCTGCTGGCCGCGCCAAAAGGATAGCGGCACGGCCCTAAATGGAAGAAGCATCGTTCAAACGCCCCTTCGAACTGCGCCCGATCGAGACGCTGTCGGCGCGCTACGTGCAGCGGTCGTTCAAGCCGCACGCCCATGAGGAGTATTTGCTCGGCATCATTACCGCCGGCGCCCATTCCGTCTGGTGCCGCGGTGAGCATCACTGCGTATCGGGCGGAACGATCGTCACCATGCATCCGGGGGATGTCCATCATGGCGGGGCCGGCGACGCCGAGGGTTGGTCGCAGCGGATGCTCTATATCGGTGAGGACGAATTGCGGGCGCTTCTGGGCGTGGGGGCATCATCCCCCAGCTTCCGCACGTCCTTTCACCACAGCCCGGATCTCGCGGGCCGTCTGGCGCGTCTTCATGACATGGTCCATCGCTCGCCGCTGGCCATGCCGCGTGACACGGCGCTGACTGGCTTGGCGACGCTGCTGAGGCCGATGGTGGGGGCTATCGGTTCGCCACCCGAACGGCGAGACCTTCCGGACGCGCGGGTGCAGCGCATGATCGACTTCCTCCATGCCCATGCGGCGGAGGACATTGGCCTGGACGCGCTCGGCGCGCTCGCCGGGCTCGGCCAGCGGCATACGATCGATGTGTTCAAACGTCGGGTCGGGCTGCCGCCGCATGCCTATCATCTCGGTCTGAAGGTGCGCATGGTGCAGAAACTGCTGCGGCAGGGTGTGACGCCGGCACAGGCGGCGGCCGATGCCGGGTTCGCGGACCAAAGCCACATGACGCGGCATTTCATCGCGATCGTCGGAACCACTCCTGCGGCCTTCGTGCGTGCCTGAGCGTCACCGCGTTTTCGTTCTATAGGCTGCGCGCCTCCCCCGTTAGCTGAAGGCGATCCGCCCCTGTCGTGTGGACGGTGTGATCGGGATCAGAGACGTGAGAAAAGCAGACCAGACTTGGTCGATCGGCTGGGCCGATCTGGCCATCCTCGGCATCGCGGTGATCTGGGGCGCCAGTTACCCGGTCACCAAGGTGGCGCTGGCATCTGCGTCCGTCCTGACCGTGATCCTCTATCGCTTCGGACTGACCGGTCTCCTGATGAGCGCGCTGGCCTGGCGTGATCTGGCCGCGATCTCGCGCGCGGACCTTGGCAGAGGCGTCCTGCTCGGTGCGATTCTGTGCTCGATCTTCCTGGCTGAGGTCGCGGGTATCGCCCTTGCGAGCGCGACCAATGCGGCCTTGATCATCTCGCTCAGCACCCTGCTCACGCCGATGCTCGACTACGGCCTGTCCCGGCGCTTGCCCCCGCTCGGTGTCGCGGTCGGCGCTGCCTTGGCTTGGATCGGTATCGCGCTGCTCGCGGGCGGCGCGACGTCCTGGTCGATCGGCGATTCCCTGCTGCTATTGGCTGCCGGATTGCGGGCCGTGATGGTGGTGACGACCAAAAGGGTCATGGCGGCCAGCACGCTTTCCTCCACCGCTTTGACGGCGCTGCAGGCCAATACCGTTGCGGTCCTGACCCTGGCGGTGGCGCTGGCGATGCAAGGACCGGCCGCCAGCCTGATCGCGGCGCCGATCCGCTTTTGGGCGAGCATCGGCTTTCTGACCTTGTTCTGCACCCTGGCCGCGTTCTACGTCCAGAACACCATGGTGCGGCGCACTAGCCCGACCCGCGTGGCGCTGCTGATGGGAACCGAGCCGCTGTTCGGTTTGGCGCTTGCCCATCTCCTGATCGCGGAGCCGGTCACGACAGCGACCTTCATGGGTGCCGCGCTGATCGTCGGCGGCACATTTCTGGGCATCCAGGCCGAGACGCGCCGCATCAAAAACGGGGCGAGCAGCCAGCATTTGCTGCCCGGTTAAAGCGGCGGGTCGACCGGACCGGTCTATCCCTTGGCGGCGTTCGGCACGCCGCCCGGCAGCCGCAGCCGCAGGAAGCTGAGCCCCATGCCGATGACGGCGAGCGCGCAGGCCAGGCTCATCGCGATCTGCATCTGCCCGTGATGCGGGAACAGCTTGAAGACCACGGCGCAGAGCGTGGCACCCAAAGTCTGTCCCGTGAGCCGCGCCATGCCCAGCATGCCATTGGCGCCGCCGGAGCGGTGCCGTGGCGCGGAGCCCAGGATCGCCCGGTTATTGGGCGACTGGAAGAGACCGAAGCCGGCGCCGCAAATCCCCAGCCGCCAGCAGATGTCCCAATTCTCCGGATGCGCCGGCAGCAGCGCGGTCAGACCCAGCCCGAGCGCATAGAGGCCGAGCCCGATCCCGCCGAGCAGCCCCGCCGGCATCCGGTCGGATAGCCGGCCGGCGATGGGGGCGACGACCATCAGGACAACGGGCCAGGGCGTCATCAGCAAACCCGTCATGACCTCGCTGCGGCCGAGCACGTCCTGCACGTAGAAGGGGATGGCGATAAAGGCCAGCAACTGCGCGCAGAAGGAGAAGATCGAGGTCATGATCGATAGGCGAAATAGCGGGATGCGCAGCAGGTCGATCGGCAGCAGCGGCTCGGCGCGGGTCAGCTGGCGCCGCACCAGGAAAACGCCGGCCAGGATGCCGATGATCACCTCCGCGGCGCCCTGAAGCCAGCTTCTGCCATGCGACAGGCCCATGATGCCGAACATGCCGATGCCGAAGCTCAAGACGCAAAGCGCGGCGCTGGTGAGGTCATACCGCATGGTGGAACGCTGGCTCAGCGGCAGCGCCCAATAAGCGACCGCGAAACAGACGAAGCCGATCGGCACATTGATGGCGAACAGCCATTCCCAATGCGCGACGGCCAGGATGGCGGAGGCGATCGAAGGCGCGGCGGCCGTGGACGCCGCGACCGTCAACGCGTTGATCGACAGGCCCTGGCCGAGCTTCGCCCGCGGATAGGCAAAGCGGATCAGCGCGCCGGAGACGCTCATCTGGCAGGCTGCGCCGCAGCCCTGGAAGATGCGGGCGATGGTCAGCTGGTCGAGCGTCGAGGACATCGCGCAGCCGAAAGACGCGCAGGTGAACAGCACGACGCCGTACAGGAAGATGCGCTTATAGCCGAGGATTTCACCGAGCGAGGCAAAGGGCAGCAGCAGCACCAGCACCGCGATCTGATAGGCATTGATGATCGAGACACTGTCATGCGGGCTGACATGCACGTCCGCCGCGATCGTCGGCAACGCCACATTGGCGATGGCACCGTCGAGCACGGCCATGACGAGGCCGAGGGCGACGGCGAGCACGGCCCAGAAACGCTGCGGCTGGTCCAGCCCATCCTGCGGGATCGCGTTGGAAAATGCGGTCATTCAGCTCAGCCTCTAGCAGATTGTCTCGGCAAATTATTTCTTTTCGGTTGTATCAGGCGTGTCGAGTTCGATCTGCTGCCAACCGCCGCCCAGCGCCTTATAGAGACTGACATAATCGGTCACGAGTGCGAGATCGCTCTGTGCCACCTCGTCACGCGCGGCAAAGACGGTGCGTTCGTCGGTCAGCACCGTCAGGAAGTCTGTCAGGCCGGCATGGTAAAGCTCGGTTGATTGGCCAAGCGCCTTCTCGGCGTCCTTCACTGAGGCAACGAGGGACGCATTGGTCTGCCGCTCGGTCATGACGCGGATCAGCGCGTCCTCGACCTGCTGCAAGGCCGAGAGTACCGCGGATTTATAGGATAGCTGCGCCTCGTCGGCGACAGCGCGAGCTTCGCGGATTTTCGCGTTGAGCTTGCCACCGGCATAAAGATGCTGGCTGCCCTCGATCGCCGCCGTGAAGGTTAGGGCCGCGCCCTCGAACAAGGTCGAGGCGAGGCTCGCTTGCGGGGTCAGCGTCAGCGGGATCGCGAAATGCGGCAACTCGGCCGCGATGGCGACGCCGATCTGGGCATTGGCGGCCGCATATTGCATCAGCGCCGCATGAACGTCCGGCCGGTTCGCGATGACGTCGGAGGGGACCGAATCCGGTAGCGTCGCCGGCGTCACCATCAGCGGCTGCGGCACGGTCAGCATCGCCTCCAGATCACCCGGATAGCGGCCGAGCAGAACCGCAATGGCATGCGCCATCACCGCGATGCCGGCGCGCAGATGCGGCAGGGTCGATTGCGTCTGTTCCAGCTGGGTGCGGGCCTGCAGCACGGCGACCGTGGTGCCAAGACCCTGCGTTTCCAGGTTCTCGGCGTAGGACAGCACATCCTGCGCCGTCTTGACGTTGCTTTCGGCGATCGCCAGCTCATCCTGACCGGACCGGAGTGTCGCGTAATCGGTCGCGAGTTCGGACAGCAGGCTCACCAGCAGCGCGCGGCGTTCGGCGATGGTCGCATCCACATTATAGCCGGCGGCTTCGGTCGCGCGCCGGTTCTCGCCGAAAATATCCAGCTCCCAGCTCGCATCGAAGCCAAGCTGGTAATACTGGTAATTGCCCACGCCGGGCGGCCAGACCAGTTCGGTGCTCGACCGGTCGCGGGAATACTGGGCGCCGAAATCGATCTGCGGCAGGGCACCGGCCGCCGCCTCGATCTTTTGCTGCCGCGCCTGCACCAGTCGGTCACGCGCGATCTGCAGGTCCAGATTGCCGGTGATGGCTTCGTTCACCAACCGGTTCAGTACCGGATCGTTGAAGGACTGCCACCAGCGCGTCAGCTCGGCATCCGTCAGCGCGATCTCGGTCGGCGTCGCCGGCTTTTCAGTGAATTGCGGTGGCAGGTCCAGCTTCGGCTTGGAGAAATTGGGCCCGACCGTGCAGGCAGCCAATAGGCTCGCGAGCGGCAGCGCCAGCGCCCCTTTCAGGGAGAAGGAGGGACGGCGCATCTTACAGATTATCCTCGAACCAAGACTGGACGCGGCCGGTGATGCCGTGGGCGACGGGCACTTCCCGCCCGACATTGACCGAGCAGGTCATGCCCGATGCCAGCACGACACCCGCGGGCAATTGGTCGATCGCGACATAGACGGGAATACGCTGGGCCAGGCGCACCCAGTCGAAGACGGGATTGACCTCAGGCAGGCCGTTCGGGTTGGCGGCATCGTTCTGATTGGCGATGCCGAGGCCGATGCTGCTGACTTGGCCGGTCAAGCGCTGCGGGAAGCCCATCAGCTTGATGCTGACGGCGTCGCCGATATGGATTTTAGAGATCTTGGTCTCTTCGAAATAGCCGATGACCTTGAAGGACCCGGTGTCGATCAGCGCGACATCGGGATGTCCCGCCGTCGCGAAATCCCCCGCCTGAAGACGCAGATGGCTGACGACGCCGGAGACCGGGGCGTAGATCGTGGACCGCGCGAGGTTGAGTTTCGCGAGGTCGACCGCCGCCTGCGCGCCTTCGACATTGGCCGAGGCGACGGAGGAGGCGATGCCGGTATTGACGACGTCTTCCTTGGAAATCAGACCGCTGAGGCCACGGCGCCGCGCCACGTCATCCTGCGCCTTCTTTTCCTGCAACTGAGCGGCGTCGAGATCGGCCTGGGCCTGTGCCAAGGCGATCTGGAAGCGACTTTTGTCGATCTGGTAAAGGACCTGGCCTTTCGTGACCGCCTCGTTATCGCGCAGCGGCATCGAGACGACGGTGCCCGAGACTTCGGGCGCGACCACGACCGTTTGCGCGAAGACGCGGCCGTCCCGCGTCCAGGGCGCCAGCATATAGACGTTCCACAATTGCACGACGATGAAGACCGCAACGGCCAGGATCGCGAGCGTGATCAGAAAGCGGATAAGGCGAAGGACAACAGACATGGGGTTCCGGTCAGGCCGCTAGGAGCACGATGGCGCCAGTGATGATGAAATACAGAGCAACCTCGAACAAAGCAGGGTGCCAGACGATGGAAAACACCCTGAGCCTGCCGAGTATAAAGCGCACCGGGACGAAGATGATCGCGCCCAGAATGCAGTAGAGGACGATCGGGGCGTAAAGAATGCTGCCGATTTGAGCTTCCGAAAACATGCCGTCATGCGCCCTTCGGCAAAGGCGCTTCAAGCGCCAGGAGGTGTTCCGCCTGGGGCATCAGCGCCGCGATGGTGCGGAAGCTGCCGGCGACGCGCAGCAGCCCGGGTCGCGCCTCGGCGCCGGCTGCGTGCAAGGCGAGCAGGCTCTCGCTCGCCCTCTCGGCACTTTTCGCCGCGCGGCGGGGCTGGCGCAGATGGGTCAGGTCGCGAATGGCGCGCGCTGTCTCGGCGGCTTCCGGTGCGGGCAGGGTGATGCCGCGCAACAGCGACTGCAGCCGGATGGCTTCCTGCGCGATGATGAGCAGCGCGCCGCTATCGCCGATGGAGCGGTTGCGCAGCGCAGGATTGACCTGAAGGCGCAAAAACAGCCGCTGCATCGCCTGATTATAGGTCACCAGCCAGCCCAGCCAGTCGCGCCGCCCCCGCGGGCGGCCGCAGCTTGCGATCATATGTTCGGTCGAACGGCGCATGCGGCGGGCCAGATAGCTCGCATCCCGCATCGGGTTAGGCGGCAGGATGACGCGGAAGACCAGAACCGTGCCCCAGGCGCCGAGCAGAAAAGCCATGCCGCCATTGGCGAAGGAAATGATGTCGTATTTCATGACATTCGCGAGGTTCAGCTGGGTGATGAAAAAGATCACGAAGCCCAGCGCCATCAGCCCGTATTTGGGGACGATCGTGTAATAGATCGCGATCATCAGGACCGGCGTCATGCTGAGAAACAGCATCGGATAGCCGGACAGATGCGGCAGGATCAAAAACTCCCAAACGAAGGCAAGCAGGGTCGAGAGCGTAATGCCTTTCGCGAATTGAAGGCTGGCAGCCGAGGCGCTGGGCGCACCCGACAGAAGGGCGCAGGACGCGGCCAGAATCAGCAGCAAGGTCGGGCCTTGGTCCCAGGCCGTGACATAGGCGAACAAACCGCCCAGCACGACCGCGATCATGCTGCGCAGGCCGTTGCGCCGAGCGGTCGCGTAATCCTTGAAGGTGATCAGCCGGCCGCCACGATGATAGGGCCGCTGACGCGCGCGCCAGGTCGCGAACGGCGCCACGGCGTCATAAAGCTGCTCCAACTCCTGGTGGATGCGGGCGAGGGTGGTCGCTTCGTCCAGCGTATGCGCGGCGGATTGCAGCGCCGTCACCTCTCGCGCACCGACCGCGATCTTTTCGGCCATCGCGATCGTCTCCCGGTCGGTGCGGGGCTCGAACTGCGATAGCTCCAGCAGCAAGCCGCGAACTTTCTCGACGATCGACGGGCTGTGTTCGGCGGTGCCTTGGGGGGCATC
Organism: Acidisoma cellulosilyticum; assembly: GCF_020621385.1. GTDB lineage: Bacteria > Pseudomonadota > Alphaproteobacteria > Acetobacterales > Acetobacteraceae > Acidisoma > Acidisoma cellulosilyticum. The sequence goes on from NZ_JAESVA010000005.1 coordinate 307,380, forward strand.
CTCGCCGGCTTCCTGCGCAGCGGCCAAGACGTCCTGACGGGTCTTCCTATGGGTGGTCTCGATCTCACCGAGGATGGTGAGGGATTGCCCGGCGATCGAGACCGACAGCAGCGCCGCATACAAAGCGGCGAGCCCGCGGCGGATGCTGGCGGCGTGGCGGCTGACGTCGGGGGCCTCGGTCCCGGCGAACTCGATCACCTCGTCCAGCCGTTCGATCTCTCCGGCCAGGCGCGTCCGTTCGGCGATGAAATTCTTGTCGTCCATCGGCGTGCCGTCGGCGCGGCTGAGCAGCAGTTTCGCAACCCCCCGCACTGCCGCGCGGGACCGCGCGCGCATCGCATCCGTGGTGACGCTGGGCTGCAGGATCATGGTCACCAGGGTGGAGACGACGACGCCGAGCGTGACGACGGCAAGCCGGGCCAGCGCGTATTGCAGGACATCGTCGGGCTCGGGGATGGCGCCGATCGCGATCAGCGCCACGGTATAGCCGGACAGCACGGCGCCATAGGCCCGGAAATGGCGGAACATGCTGGAGGCAAAAGTACAAAGCCCGAGCCAGGCGCCGAAGCCGACGATGAACAGGATGGGCGATTGGCCGAACCAGGCCATGATGACGACGGCGGCGACGGCCCCGGTCAGCGTGCCGAAAATGCGCCACAGACCTTTTGAGATCAGGCCGCCGCGTGAAAGATTGGCGACGATCATGACGGTCACGGCGGAGGAGGCCGGCGTCGCCAGTTGCAACCACAGCGCCGCATAGAAGGCGATGGCCATGGCCAGGATGGTGCGGAACACATAGGCCTGGGCGGGCGACAGACGCAGCGCCTGGCCCAGGCTGGGCCAGAAGTCAGCGAAACGCGGTCGGTCGGTGCCGGTCTCAGCCAGCCGCGCGCTCACGCCTGCTCTCCGTCACCGATCTCGATTCGGGCCGACTGAGACTCGATGGCCTGCTCGATCCGCTCAAGCACGGACGCGCAGATCGTCATCTCCTCAGGCGGAATGTCTTTGACGAAGGTCTCGGCAAGGCCCTGATGGATGGTGTCGACCCGCGCGTAAATCGCGCGGCCTTGTTCCGTCATGGTGATGCGTTTGGACCGACGGTCATCCGGGTCTTCGACGCGTTCGGCGAGGCCCGCGCGTTCCAGCGCATCGACCAGCCGCACCAGCGACGCTGCTTCGATCATCAGGGCGGCAGCGAGGTCAGTCTGACGCTGTCCGTCCCCCATGCGGCCAAGATAAAGCAGGGGGCGCCAGGTCGCTTCCGTCAGGCCGAAATCGCGGACCCGGACATCGATCTCCCGCCGCCAGGCGATGGATATGCGGTAGATCAATCGACCGAATTCGGTAGCGCGCATCCCATCCCCGATAATGAACCGAACTAACTGGGACGCTTATAGTTAGCGTCCTAACAATTAGCTAGGCACGGAAATGTGAGCAGGGTTGCGCGCTTTACGCTCGCCTGGAAACGAATGTGGCGGACCCTGAGATCCGCCACAGCCTGTTGATTCGAACAGAAGTCGAACGGTTCAGCCGGTTGTCTCGTCCACACCAAGCGTCGCCAGCAATTGCTGGCGCAGACGGATGAAGTCCGGATCGCCGTGACGGCGCGGGCGATCCAGATTGATCGGAATATCGGCGCCGATCTGACCGTCGATCAGCACCACGGCGCGGTCGCCCAGCAGCAGCGCCTCGTCCACGTCATGCGTCACCAACAGCACCGTCAGGTCATGCTGCTGCCATAGCTGCGCCACCAGCGCCTGCATGCGCATCCGCGTCAGCGCGTCGAGCGCCGCGAAAGGCTCGTCGAGCAGCATCAGCTTGGGGCGGCGGACGAGGGCGCGGGCCAGCGCCACGCGCTGGGCCTCACCGCCCGACAGCGTCAGCGGCCAGGCATCCAGCCGGTGCGACAGGCCGAGTTCGGCCAGCGCCGCACTGGCCTGCGCACGCGTATCGCCCTGACGCAGGCCAAGCGCGACATTCCGCCAGACGCGCTTCCAGGGCAGCAGGCGCGGCTCCTGAAAAACCACGGCGCGCTCCTTCGGCACCGAGACGGTACCGGCCGGCGCGGGATCGAGCCCGGCCAGCGTGCGCAGCAGGGTCGATTTGCCGGAGCCCGAGCGGCCCAGCAGCACGGTGAAGCTGCCGGCTTCCAGCTCCAGGTCCAGGTCGGTCAGGATCGCCGGGCCGCCGAAGCTGCGGGTCAGCCCACGGACGCTGACGGCGGCCTCGCCTCGCGTCAGGCGGGCCTCGTCCAGAATGGGCGCGCGGGTTTCGATCGCGGTCATCATGCAGCCCTCCGATTGGCGCGATTTCCGCTGGACTGGGTTCCGATGAAGCTCGGGCGCCAGGCAAGGGCACGCTGTTCGATCACGCGCACCATGTAATCGGTCGCGAGGCCCAGCAGCGCGTAGATGATAAGGCCGACGAAGATGACGTCGGTTTCCAGAAAGTCCCGCGCGTTCATCACCAGATAGCCGATGCCGCTATTGGCATTGACCTGCTCGGCCACCACCAGCGTCAGCCAGGCGATGCCGACGGAATAGCGCAGGCCGACCAGAAACTGCGGCAGCGCGCCCGGCAGCACCACGTTCCAGATGATCTCGGCATGGGTCAGGTCCAGCGTCGACGCCGCTTCGATGATCTTGCGGTCGACCGAGCGGATGCCGGCAAACAGGTTGAGGTAGATCGGGAACATGGCGCCGAGGGCGATCAGGGCGATCTTGGGTGTCTCGCCGATGCCGAACCACAGGATGAACAGCGGGATCAGCGCCAGATGCGGCAAGGTCCGGACCATCTGCAGCGTGGAATCGACCGTATCTTCGCCTAGGCGCGACAGGCCCGCGAAGAGGCCGAAACCGGTGCCGAGCAGCACGCCGATGCCAAGCCCGAGACCGACACGGATGAGGGAGGCCCAGAGATTGCCGAGCAGCTGGCCCGTCACCAGCAATTGCCAGAAGGATTCCGCCACCATCACGGGCGAGGGCATCAGCCGGCTGTTGATGAGATGGAAGGAATCCAGCGCCTGCCAGACGATCAGGATCAGCAAGGGTACGGTAAAGCGATGCGCCTGCGCCAGAAAGGCGCTGACATTAAGCGATATGGCGCGATCCTGCGGGCGCGCGGCGGAGACGGCTGCGCTGGCCATGGCGGATTTCCTCTGACAGAACTGTGGAACAACTGCGTTAAAGGATTATATGCACGATTGACGAGGATGAGATAGTTCAAATACCACTTACGCCAAGCGGGTGCGGCATGCTGCATCTGCGAAAAAACCGCCCATCACCCATCTCAGGACAGTCCGATGATCTCTCGCAGATCCCTTCTTGCCACGGCTCCGGCCTTGGTCACCGCCGGGCTCGTCATGGGCCGAAATGCGGCTCAAGCTGCTGATAAGACTATCCATATTGGCTATCAGAAATACGGCACACTGCTGCTGCTGAAGGCCGCCGGGACGCTGGACCAGATTCTGGCTCCGCTCGGTTTCACGGTGGCGTGGAGTGAATTCCTCTCCGGCCCGCCCTTGCTGGAAGCGCTGAACGCGGGCGCGATCGCCTTCGGCATCACCGGGGAAACGCCGCCGGTTTTCGCCCAGGCCGCCGGCACGCCTTTCGTCTATCTCGCCTCTGACCCGGCCGCGCCGCAGGGCGAGGGCATTCTGGTGCCGGCCGACAGCAAGGTGCAGACGGTGGCTGATCTACGCGGCAAACGCGTGATTACAACCAAGGGCTCCAACGCCCATTACTGCCTTGTCGCTCTGCTGCTGAAGGCTGGCCTGAAGCCGTCGGACGTGCAGTTGAGCTTCCTGGCCCCGCCGGACGCCTTCGCGGCGTTCCGCACCGGCAGCGTGGACGCCTGGTGCGCCTGGGACCCGCTCTTCGCGGCGGCCGAGGTGACGGGCGGTCGCCTGCTCGCGGACGGTACCGGCGTGGTGCCGAACCATCAGTTCTTCCTGGCCCGTCAGGATTTCGCGGATGCCAATCCGGCCGTGATCCATGCGCTGCTGAATGCCGTGGCGGCCGAGGAGAAGAAGGTCCAGGCCGATCCGGGGCCTGCCGCCGCGACGATCGGGCCCGCAACCGGTATCCCCATCCCGGTGCTGCAGAAGGCGCTGCCGCGGATGGGCTACGGGCTGGGACCGATGACGCCCGAAATCTTCGCCGACCAGCAGAAGATCGCCGATACCTTCTTCGGTCTCGGGCTCATCCCGAAGAAGATCACGGTCACCGACAACGCCTGGAAGGGGTGAGGGCTGGCCTTCAGGGGGCTATTGGCTCAAAACCCAATAGCGCCCTGATTTTCGTCTCGACCTCGGCCAATACCTGCGGGGACGCCCGACCCTTCAAACTTGCCTGCCGGGCGCGCCAGTCCAGGTTTTTGATTTGATCTGCCAGGACGACCGAGGGAGGGTCACCGGCAACGAACACTTCGAATGGATAGCCTTTGATGCGCGTGGTCAAAGGGCAGCACACCATCATGCCGCGCAGCCGATTATAGCGGTGTGACGACAGCACCAGGGCCGGCCGATGGCCCGCCTGTTCGTGCCCTGCTTGCGGGTCAAAGTTCAGCCAGACGATATCACCACGCGCAGGGGTGTAGACGGGCGTTACCAAAACTCTCCCCCGACGGGCCGTCCGAAATCGACGTCATCGGGTATATTGTCCGCCGTGATTTGATCGAGCAGCGAGTCCAGCGTGACTGCCGACTGCGGCACGGGTTCGATGATGATGCGGCCCTCTTCCTCGCGGACATCGACGATTTGGTCGAGTTGCAACGACATCGCTGCCATCACTGGCGCGGGAATGCGCACAGCCGCGCTATTGCCCCATTTCTTGACGAGAACTTTCATGAGGGCAATATAGGAGAATGTATCGACATATGTCGATACATTCCGGCTTGGCCCGGCTCAAATAGCCCATTCACCCGCGCGCATCACGGCCTCGGTTTCGCCGGAGGCGGAAACCCCGTCGATATCGATCTCGCCCGAGCCGATCATCCAGTCGATATGGATCAGGCTGCGATTGGCCCCGGCCTCGACCAACTGCTCCTCGGACTTATTCTCGAAATCGATGATGCATTTGTTATAGGCCTGCCCCAGCGCGATATGGCAGGCCGCGTTCTCATCATACAGCGTGTTATAGAACAGGATGCCGCTTTGCGAGATCGGGGATGAATGCGGCACCAGTGCCACTTCGCCGAGGCGGGACGCGCCGGCATCGGTCTCCAGCACCTTCTGCAGCACGGCCTCGCCCGTGCGCGCACGGGCTTCGACGATGCGCCCACCCTCGAAACGCACCGCGATATCCTCGATCAGCGTGCCCTGATAGGATAGCGGCTTGGTGCTGCGGACAAACCCGTCCACCCGCCGCGCATGGGGCGTGGTGAACACCTCCTCGGTCGGGATATTCGGGTTGCAGGTGATGCCGTTGCGCGCCTTTTCCGAGCCGCCGGCCCATTCGTGGTCATCGGCCAGGCCCACCGTCAGGTCGGTGCCTGGGCCCCGGAAGCGCAAAGCCGAGAAGCGCTTCTCGTTCAGGAAGGTCTTGCGGTCATGCAGGCGCGCGTTATGCGCGGCCCAGGCCGCGACCGGGTCGGCCTGATCGACGCGGGAGGCCGCGAAGATCGCGTCCCACAGCTTCATCACGGCGTCCGATTCGGTGGCGTCGGGGAAGACCATCCTCGCCCAGGCCGCGCTGGCGAAGGAGACGATGCTCCAATTGATATGGAAATCGACGATATGCTGCAGCGCCGGCTGATAGGCTTTGGACCGCGCGCGATTGGCACGGCTGACCTTGTCGGCGTCCTGGCCCGCCAGCAGCGCCGGGTCCTCGCCCGAAATCGCAAGCCGTGCGGCGCCGGCGCCGTAGGCCTTGGCCATGCCTTCGAACAGCCAGGCGGGGGCGGTGTCGAAACTCTCGGCCGCACCCAGTTCGAATCGTGCGAGCGTCGCCTGATCGTCGCCATAGAATGTCGTGACCAGAGACGCGCCGGCCTTATAGGCGTGGCGGGTGATCAGGCGCGCCAGCGGCAGGCTGTCCAGCGGCGCCGTCATCACCAGTTCCTGGCCGGGACGCAGGCCCAGCCCCGTCTTCACGGCGACTTCGGCCAGACGGTCGAGCTTGGTTTCAAAATCCATGACGCAATCCTCAATGACGCGACCCAAGGTCAGAACCAAATCGGCCTGCGGTCAAGTCATAGGCTGTCCCCAGGGCTGACGCGCGCGCCCATGCCGGCTATGCTCTGCGCATGAATGACGCCACGATTCTGCTTTCAGACGACGAACCCGCCCCCGTGGTCATCGACCACGCGCAAGGGACCTCCGATCTGTTCCTGACCTGCGATCATGCCGGGCGGCGTATTCCGCTCAAGCTCGGCCAGCTTGGTGTTTCGGACGCCGAGATGCAGCGCCATATCGCCTATGATATCGGCGCGCGCGCGGTCGCACTCCGCTTGGCCGATGCGCTGGACGCGACGCTGATCCGGCAGGTTTATTCGCGGCTGGTGATCGACTGCAACCGGGACCCTTCGGTGCCGAGTTCCATCCCTGAGATCAGCGAGACGACGGAAATCCCCGGCAATATCGGGCTGACGGATGACCAGCGCCTGGCCCGGCAGGTCGAGATTTTCCAGCCCTATCATGATGCGATTACGGCCGCGCTCGACGCCCGTCTGTCGAGCGGGCAGAGGACCGCCATCATCGCCGTCCATAGCTTCACGCCGGTCTATAAGGGTGAGGTGCGGCCCTGGCACGCCGGGCTGCTGTATAACCGCGACGCGCGCATGTCCCTGATCCTGAAGCGGATGCTGGAGGAGGAAGGCGGCCTCGTCATCGGCGATAACGAGCCTTATTTCGTCAGCGACCTGACCGACTACACCATCCCGGTTCATGCCGAGCGTCGGCGCCTGCCTTATCTGGAACTGGAAATCCGCCAGGACCTGATCGCGACGGAAGCCGGCCAGGCGGAATGGGCGGAAAGGTTGATCCGTCTATTGCCCAGGGTCTGGGCGGAGTTTCAGGCGAGCGTTTGATTGGATCGTCATCTGCGGGGTTTTATGGCTCATCCGCGCACTTGTTGCGCGGACCTACCCCGCGTAGCGCCTGAACGCCGTCAGGGTGCCTAACACTCCGTGAAATTCACAGCGAGACCGCCGAGCGAGGTCTCCTTATATTTCGACTGCATATCCATGCCGGTCTGGCGCATCGTCGCGATCACCTGATCCAGAGAAATGCGATGCGTACCATCGCCGTGCAGCGAGAGTGAGGCGGCGTTGATGGCCTTGATGGCGCCGAAGGCGTTGCGCTCGATGCAGGGAATCTGCACCAGCCCCGCCACCGGGTCGCAGGTCATGCCCAGGTGATGCTCCATGCCGATCTCGGCCGCGTTCTCCACCTGCAGGATGGAACCGCCGAGGGCCGCCGTCAGCCCAGCGGCGGCCATGGAGCAGGCAACACCCACTTCACCCTGGCAGCCCATTTCCGCGCCGGAGATGGAAGCGTTGATCTTGAATAAAGCGCCGATCGCCGCCGCCGTCAGCAGAAAATCCCGCATCCCTTCCAGCGATCCGTCCGGATAATGGTCGCGGTAATGGCGCAGCACCGCCGGCACCACGCCGGCCGCGCCATTGGTCGGCGCCGTCACCACACGCCCGCCGGCGGCATTCTCCTCATTCACCGCAATGGCATAGAGGCTGACGCGGTCCATCATGCTGTGCGGGGAGGGGATATTGCTGCGCGCGGCGGCGTCGATCCGGCCCAGCAGCGCGCGGGCGCGGCGGCGGACCTTCAGCCCGCCCGGCAATTCGCCTTCGCCTTCCATGCCGCGATCGATGCAATCCATCATCACCGCGATAATCGCGTCCAGCCGGCGCTCGATCTCGGCCTGTGGCAAGCGCGCGCGTTCGTTTTCCCACATCATCCCGGCGACGGAGAGGCCGGCCGCTTCACCCATGCGCAGCATCTCGTCGCCATTGGTAAAAGGATAGGGCAAGGGCACCGCGCCATCCTCGAAAGCCGCACCCACCTCATGCTCGCGGGCGATGAAGCCGCCACCGACGGAACACCATCGCTCAGCCAGCAGCACGCGGTCGTCAGCGTCCAGCGCCGTCAGCACCATCGTATTGGCATGGACCGGCGTCTCGGCCTCGGTATCGAAGATGATGTCGCGGGCAGGGTCGAATGCGATCATCTGCGTGCCGAGCGGCAGGCGATAGGCGCCGCGCGCATCGTTGATGATACGACGCGCGGCTTCGGCGGTGACGGTATCGGGCTTTTCGCCAGCCAGGCCCAGCATGACGGCGGTATCGGTCGCATGGCCTTTTCCGGTCCAGGCGAGGGACCCCAGCAGCCGTACCTCGATCCGCGCGGGCAGGCGCGGCAGGGCAGAGACGAAAGCGACGGCGGCCTTCATCGGCCCCACGGTATGGGAGGAGGAAGGGCCGATGCCGATCTTAAAAAGATCAAAAACGCTGATCATGAGGCCAATCCAGTCAGAAGACAGAAGCAGCCAGCAAGCTCAGGCGCCGAATTCGCGCATATGCTCGCGTAGAAACCCGCGGATATAGGGCGCGAAGCTGCGCCAGACCTCGATATGGAAACGGTCGGGCTCGGTCCGCCAGATCGCGAGTTCCGCCTTGCCCATGATGGTCCGCGTGCACATGCCGACCGGAAAGGTGCTGAGGTCGAAATCCAGCGGATTACCGCCCGCCAGCACGGTGGCGGCCAAGCGGCCGGACAGGCCCAGCGCGTATTGACGTTCGGAAATATCGACCAGGCTATGCGGCAGACCGGCGAGCGCGGACGCCGCCGCTGCGATGACGGCATCCGTCTCGGTGGGCAGCATCAGCAGCAACCACTCGTCGGGGCCGAGCCATAGGGCCGCCCGGCTGCCGGCAATCGCGGCGCGGCAGGACGCCTCGGGCAGAGCGAGACCGAAAGCCTCGCTCATGGCAGCGACGGCACCCGCACGGCCACGGAAATTCAAGCGACCGAAGGCGGGTAGCGTTTCCAGACGGACGCCATCGGCGTCGATCGCGGTGGTCTCGACAATATCAGACAGCATCGAGGCTTGCTCCCTCAGCGTCATAGAAGACAGGCGAGACGAGTTTGACGGCGACGGAGCCTTTCCCAGGCACCAATACTTGAAGGGTCTCGCCCATGCGGCTGCGTCCGGCTTCGACGAGTGCCAGCGCTATCGGATGGCCGAGGGCCGCGCTCATATAGGAGGAGGTCACATGGCCCAGCACCGTCATCGGCTTGGGCTGCTTCGGGTCGGCGACGATCTGCGCGCCTTCCTCCAGAACGGTGCGATTGTCGACCGAGAGCAGGCCGACCAACTGCTTGCGCTTCGGGTCCGTCATGCCCGGACGGGCGAGGGAGCGCTTGCCGACGAAATCCTTCTTTGCCTTGCCAATGGCCCAGGTCAGACCGACGTCATCGGGCGTCGCCGTGCCGTCCGTCTCCTGGCCCACGATGATAAAGCCCTTTTCGGCGCGCAGCACATGCATCGTCTCGGTGCCGTAAGGCGTGATGCTATGCTTGCGGCCTTCGGCATAAAGCGCTTCCCACACGCGGCGCGCGGCGCTGGGCGGTACGTTGATTTCAAAACCGAGTTCGCCGGTGAAGCTGACGCGGAACAGGCGGGTCTTCACACCGCAAATGCGGCCTTCGGCGATTGCCATATGCGGGAAGGCCGCAGGTGACAGGTCAATCCCCTCCACGAAGGGGGCAAGCACCTCACGCGCCTTCGGCCCCTGCAGGGCGATCACCGCCCATTGTTCGGTCGCCGAGGTCAGCCAGACATTCAGGCCCGGCCATTCGGTCTGAAGGTAATCCTCCATCATGTTCAGCACGGAGGCCGCGCCACCGGTCGTGGTGGTGACATGGAAGCGATCTTCGGCGATGCGGCCGACGACGCCGTCATCATAGACAAACCCGTCCTCCCGCAGCATCACGCCGTAGCGGCAACGCCCGACGCCGAGCTTGGTCCAGGGGTTGATATACATACGGTTCATGAATTCGGCCGCGTCCGGCCCCACGACTTCGATCTTGCCGAGGGTGGAGGCATCGAAAATGCCGAGCGCGCTGCGCACGGCCTTGCATTCGCGTGCGACGGCCGCGTGCATGTCTTCTCCCTGGCGGGGGAAATACCGCGCGCGCTTCCATTGCCCGACATCCTCGAAGACCGCGCCCTGGCCTTCGGCCCAGTGATGGATGGCGGTGCGGCGGATGGGGTCGAACAGATCGCCGCGCGCGGCGCCGGCGAAATTGCCGAAGGTCGTCGGCGTAAAGGGCGGACGGAAGGTGGTGAAACCGATCTCGGGGATGGTCTTGCCCTGGGCCTGCGCCATCACGCCCAGCATGGGCATATTGCTGGTCTTGCCCTGATCGGTCGCCATGCCGGTCGTGGTATAGCGCTTGGCGTGCTCGACGGAACGGAAGCCTTCGCGCACCGCCAGCTTCAGGTCCTTCGCCGTGCTGTCATTCTGGAAATCGACGAAGGCGCGGACGCGATTGGCGTCCCGGTTATGCGGCATCGCGCCGAGGAATGTGGAGGCATCGGCCTCAGCGCTGATGGTGACGAAAACCCGCGTCGTGACGCCGTCGCCACCGGCCGCGACGGCAGCCTCGGCGCCGGCCTTGAAACCGGTGCTCAGCGCCGCGTCCAGCCCATAGGCGCCACTGGCGGCACCGGCCGCACGCAAGGCCTGGGACGCCGCGACGGCACCCGGCACATAGGCCTGGATGGCGTCATCCCACTTTAATTTAGAGAGAGATTGCGAATACAGATGCAGGGTCGGCGTCCAGCCGCCGGCCATCAGCAGCAGGTCACAGCCGATATCCTGCGTGTTCCAGACCTTGCCGTCTTCGCCGACGGAGGCGATGGACGCGCCATCGACGCGCATCTTGCCGGACGTGCCGGCGATAGTTTTTCCGGTTTCAATGGACAGACCGGCGCGGCGGGCCGCGTCGTAACCGGAGCCGCTCGGGTTGCGGCGCAGATCGGCGATCATCGCGATCTCGACACCGGCTTCGGCCAAGGCGAGCGCCGCGCGATAGCCGCTGTCATTGGCGGCGGCGATGACGGCGCGCTTGCCCGGCTTCACGCCGTAGCGGTTGACGAAGGTTGTCGCCGCATCGGCCAGCATGATGCCGGGGCGGTCATTCTCGGGGAAGGTCAGCGGACGCTCGAAAGCGCCGGTCGCGAGCACAACCTCCTTCGCCCGCACCTGCCACATCCGCTCACGCGGCTGGGCGCTGTCCGGGCTCGCCAGATGATCGGTCACGCGCTCGACCAGGCCGACATGATTATGCGGGTAATAGCCGAAACCCGTGGTGCGCGGCAGCAGCGTCACATTGCTGAAGGTCGCCAGTTCAGCCAGCGTCTCCGTCAGCCAGACCCGAGCAGGCTTACCCGCGATCATCGATGTCGTGTCGGCGAGCAGGGAACCACCCAGCTCGCTCTGCTCGTCACACAGGATGACGCGCAGGCCGGATTCGGCGGCGGCGAGTGCCGCCGTCAGGCCAGCCGGGCCGGCGCCGATCACCAAGACTTCGCAGTGTGCGTTGCGCTGCAGATAGCGGTCCGGGTCCGGTGCGGTCGGCACTTTGCCCAGGCCGGCGGAGGCGCGGATCACCGGCTCGTAAACGCGGTCCCAGAAGCTGCGCGGCCACATGAATGTCTTGTAGTAGAAGCCGGCCGGCAGCAGGGCGGCGAAATGGTCGTTGATGCCGCCGACATCGAATTGCAGGCTGGGAAAGCGGTTCTGGCTGATGGCGCTCAGCCCTTCATACAGTTCCACCTGCGTCGCGCGCAGATTGGGTGCCGTCCGCCCGGCGTCGCGGCTGACCGTGACCAGCGCATTCGGCTCGTCCGATCCCGCCGTCATCACGCCGCGCGGGCGATGGTATTTGAAGGACCGGCCCATCAGATGCACGCCATGCGCCAGCAGGGCGGAAGCCAGCGTATCGCCGGCGACGCCGGAATAGGTCTGCCCGTCGAAGCTGAAGGACAAAGGCTTTGCGCGGTCAATGCGCCCACCGGATCGGGTTCGGAAAGGCTCGTTCACGGCTGCCACGCTGAGATTGGGTGCGAGAGAATCAGGCATCACACCGCCTCGGGGCGAAATTCGCCGGTCTTGTAACTGGCAAGGATCTGGTCGGTCGTCGTGTCGCGCACCACATTGAAGAAACGCGCGCAGCCGTGGATATGGCGCCAGCGCTCGGCGTGGATGCCGCGCTCATTGTCGCGGCTGTACAGGAAGGACGCCCATTCCTCATCGCTGAGGGGAGACGGGTCAACAGGGCGCGCGATATGCGCCTGGCCGCCGTAGCGGAATTCCAGTTCCGGCCGGGGGCCGCAATGGGGGCAGGGGATAATCAGCATGGTTCCGGCTCCCTATGCGATCAATGCGCGACGGCCGCGGCGGCGGCTTCGTCGATGAAGCGGCCGGTCACGAAGCGGTCCAGGCTGAAAGGTGCGTTGATCGGATGCGGCTCATCCTTCGCGATCGTATGCGCAAACAGATTGGCCGAGCCCGGCGTCGCCTTGAAACCACCGGTGCCCCAGCCGCAATTGACGTAAAGTCCCTTGACCGGCGTTTTTGAGATGATGGGCGAGCGGTCCGGCGTTGTATCGACAATGCCGCCCCAGTTGCGCAGCATCCGCAGGCGCCGGTACATGGGCACCAACTCGCAGATCGCATCCAGCGTATGGCTCGCGATATGCAATCCGCCGCGCTGCGTATAGCTGGTATAGGCGTCGGTGCCGGCGCCGATCACCATCTCGCCCTTATCGGACTGGCTGATATAGGCGTGGATGGTGTTGGACATGACGACGCAGGGGAAATCCGGCTTCACGGGCTCAGACACCAGGGCCTGAAGCGGAAAACTTTCCAGCGGCATACGCAGCCCGGCCATGGACATGACGACGGAGGTATTGCCGGCGGCCGAAACGCCGACCTTTTTGGTGCGGATGAAGCCGCGCTCGGTCTCCACCCCTTCGACCGCGCCAGAGGCATCGCGCCGGATGCCGGTGACCGCGCAGTTTTGAATGATATCGACGCCCATCGCGTCCGCCGCGCGGGCATAGCCCCAGACCACCGCATCATGCCGCGCCGTGCCGCCACGGCGCTGAAGCGCGCCGCCCACGACCGGATAGCGGATGTTCTGGGAGATATTCAGCGCCGGGCAATAGGCCTTGCACTCTTCCGCCGTCAGCCACTCGTTATCCACGCCGGCCGCCTGATTGGCGAAGACATGGCGCTTGAAGACCTGCACGTCATGCACCGTATGCGCCAGCATCAGCACGCCGCGCGGCGAGAACATGGTGTTGTAATTCAGGTCCTGGGACAGCGTTTCCCAGATCTTGAGCGCGTGATCGTACAGCGCCGCACTTTCGGGGAATAGATAATTGGAGCGGATGATGGTGGTGTTGCGGCCCGTATTGCCGCCGCCCAGCCAGCCCTTGTCCAGCACCGCGATATTGCGCAGGCCGTGTTCTTTCGCGAGGTAATAGGCCGCGCCCATGCCGTGGCCGCCACCACCGACGATGACCGCGTCATATTCAGCCTTCGGCTCCGGCTCACGCCAGAAGGGTTTCCATCCTTGATGGCCGCCGAGAGCATGACGAAGCAGGGATAGGCCAGAGAAGCGTTCCATATGGGCCGATCGTTTCTATGCGCGAGGTGCATTAGAGGTGCGCTGACCGCCGCACGGCAGCCAGAACGCAGGTGCCTGTAGATTTGAACGAAGGCGACGGACGCCGACAAGAGGCAAGCTAGGGGGCCAGGGGTTCGGCCAGGCCTTTGATATGGCGGCGGCCGGTACTGGCGACTGACAAGCCGACCACGCCCCAGGACCCGTCCGCCAATTGCGTGAACAGCGCCGCGCCGCTGGTGCCGGGCTCGCCGTGGCAGTCATCCATCAGCAGCCGATGTCCGCCCTGATCGACCCGGAAGCCCAGCAGGCGGCAGCGGTCCACTTGCAGGATCTCGTCATGGTCGCGGTTGTAGCCGCCGAGGAGCAGGGGGGCGCCCACGGGCGGCAAGGCTGGCGCGAATCGCACGCTGTCGGCGTCATCGCCGATCGGATGGTCCAGCGTCAAAAAGGCGCGGTCGAGGCCGAGCGTCCGCAATTCCTGCGTCGGGTCATAGCCGGGCGAGACGACGAAACTCAGCGCGCGGGCCTGATCGGCATAGGTCCCACGGTCATAGCGCCACAGGAAATGCACCGAACTCGGCTGCACGTAATGGCCCGTCACGGGCCGGAACAGGCAATGCGCGGCAGTCATGACCAGGCTTGGTGCGATCAGAAAGCCTGTGCAGCGGGTGCCGAGTTCCGTTTGCACACGCCCGATCGCCCGCCAGGGTTGGACCGCCAGATCGACGGATACCGGTTGCGCGCGGACGGGCGCCGCCAGCAATAGGCCAAGCGGGATCAGGGCTGCGGCCAGGGCAAGGATAGGACGATGCATGGACCAGACCTGGCGGTTTTGTCGGAAATTCTCAACTATCCTCGTCTGCCCCCGATAAAGGTCAGGCGATCGGGTCAGGCCGGTCCGCATTCGCTACCGATCTGGACTCCGTCGAAGGCCTGCCAGCAGACGGGCCAGACCCGACTTTGCCGGGAGTGGTTCGGGCTCCGACGGAGATGCCGCGACTGAGGGCTGCGCCGAGCGGGCCCTTTGATCTCGTTGCTTCGCGAGGATGTCATTAAAACTGCGCGGTGTCGTCGGTTGGTCCTCAAGACGCCTTCGCCACTTGGCTGCCTCGGCTTGGTCGCCTCGCTGAAGTGCGAGATCCTCCAAACCGCGAATGACCGTTGGGTCGTCCGGGCGGAATCCGATGATTAGCTTCCCGATTTCGGCGGCAGCAGCAAACTCACGGTTATTTTTCAAAATCTTAAAAAGATGCATATGGGCTTGACTAAACCCGATACTGTTTGTGACCGCTATTTTACCCCATTTGATAGCCTCGGCGGAGTTTTTTGCATTTGCATAGCGTTCAGAGGTGCAAGTCGCATAATTGATGCTCCTTTGCACAAGATAAGTCTGCCGTTCGTCGAGTCCCTCGGGGATCTTGTTGCTGAAAGCAGCAAGTTCGAGAACACTCGGCAGATCGTCAAGAGTCAGAGCGAAAATCCCGAGCGTTGTCAGCCCGTCAAGGGGAACAGAAAGGAAATGGCGATCGAATACAACGATAATAGGGAAGTTGCGTATATTTTGGACTTCCCGTGCAAGCCGCTCCAGCTTGGATACGATGCTGCCTTCGCTCTCATAATCAATTCTTGTTTCGTCAATGCATTTGATCATGAAGCGAAGGTCGTTGCATTCCACGTAGAGGTCGCGCAAATCGTTGATGGTCGTGTCGACCGCCCAACCTGCGCCAATAAACTGCCGTTCGACGGCTTTCAGGAGTTTTTTTCTCTGCGGCGGGAATGTAATCGATGCCATGACGACTAAGCTCCGGAGAAAGACAGGCTAGGCAATCAGGCTAGTTTCTCTCATCCTTGGCCCAAACGATAGAGGACATGGCGACAAAGCGGATGCGGATGCGGCAGTAGCGGATGGTCGAACTCCCTGCTCAGCCGCATGCCCAGGCGCTCCATGACAGCGCGGGAGGCCAGGTTCTGCGGCACCGTCAGGGCCAGGATTTCATCGAGCTTGAGGGTCTCGAACCCGAAAGCGACGGCGGCGCGGGCGGCTTCGGTCGCATAGCCAAGACCCCAGAAGCTGCGCGTCATCCGCCAGGCAATCTCGACCGCCGGGGTGAAATCCGCGTCAAAGCGCATGCGTTGCAACCCGAGGGCCCCGACGAATTCACCCGTCTCGGCCAGTTCCACGACCCATTTTCCGAATCCGTCCCGGGACCATTGCTCGCGCGTACCTATAATATAAGCGTCGCTCTGGGCGCGCGTCATTGGCCCCCCAAGGAAACGCATCGTCTCTTCATCCGCGTTTTGCGCGGCGAAGGGCGCGGCGTCGCGCGCCTCCCAAAAGCGCAGACGCAGGCGTGACGTGCGAAGTTCAGGCCAGGGGCCAGGCGCGGTCTCAATCATGGCTTCTCTTGCCCGGCCCTTGGGTTTCGATCAACCGACCTTCACGTTCCGCGTCCAGAGGTCGTCAATGCGCAAACCACCCCGGAACCGGGCTCGTCTGGTGCCTGGCGCCAAATTCTCCCATGCTTGACGGTAGGGTTTAAAGAGGATGCCGCAGAATGACTGACACCCCGCGCTTCGGCATGACCGTTTGCGGCATTGAGGAACTGGGCAGTCATGCGGGCCTGGCGGCGACGCATGTGCTCTCCATCCTCGACCCCGATCATCCGGTGCCGGAGGCTTTCGGCCAATATGGTGAGCATGCGAAGCTGGAACTCCGCTTTCACGATATCATCGACCCGCAGCCCGGCATGATCCTGCCGTCGGAGGCCGATGTCGCGGCTATCCTGGCTTTCGGCAGGCAAATGCAGGCGGAAGTGCCGGCGGCGAGGCTTCTGGTGCATTGCCATGCCGGCATATCCCGGTCGACCGCCGCCATGGCGCTGATCATTGCCCAGGCGATGCCCGAAACAGCGGCCGCCGCCGTGCTGGAACAGGTTCACGGCTTGCGGGAAAAAACCTGGCCTAATCTCCGGATGATCGAGCTCGGCGATCGCGCGCTGGGACGGCGCGGCAGCCTGGTCGCGGCGGCCTTCGCCCTTTACCGGCTGCAGATCGAAAAGCGCCCGCATGTCGCGGAGTTCATGGAAAAAGGCGGCCGTGGACGGGAGGTTGCAGGCGCCAGATTGCTGAGCCCATTAGATCTCTAGCGGGGTATCATCCAGGCGGGAGCCTCTCCGGTCGAAGGCCAGCCCGGCCAGAAGATCGGGCAAGAGATAAGGATAGGAAGCGACGATGAGTGACTTGTCTTCGGTCAAGATCAGGGGTTGCGTCGACGGCTATGAGTTTCCGGGCTGTGTTCGCGGATGGGGCTATTGGCAGATCGGAAAAGACCTGCGTCCGGGCCTCGCCTTCGAGGTGCTGCGCGGTGATGAGGTTATCGCCCGTTGCACGGCGACATTGCCCAGGCCCGATGTTTCGAGCGACGCCGCCTTCATGGCCGCCTTCATCCTCGATTTCAGCCGGGCCGGAACGCTTGCCGAATTGCTGAGCGGCAAGATTACGCTCCGCGCGATGACACCGGACGGCCATCCTGGCGAATTGCCGATCTGGGAGCCGACGCGTCTGGCGCTGGAGCAGGAGCTTAGCCGGAGCGAGATCGGCCTTCTGGCGCAGAGCCCGGCGACCGGCGGCGACCGGCCGCTGACAAGGCCCAAGATCGTCTTCATCGGCGCCGGTAGTACCGTTTTCGCCAAAAATCTCCTGGGCGATATCCTGCTGCGACCCGATCTGTCGGCCAGCCGCATCTGGCTTTACGATATCAATGCCGGGCGGCTGAAGGCCTCCGAGGATGTTGCACGCCGTATCGCCGGGCAACTCGGCGTGCCGGCAGAGATCAACGCGACCCTGGATCTTTCGGCAGCTTTGGCGGGGGCCGACTACGCCATCAACATGATCCAGGTCGGCGGCTATGAGCCTGCCACCCTGACGGATTTCGAGGTGCCGTCACGGTTCGGCTTGCGCCAGACCATCGGCGATACGCTTGGCATCGGCGGGATCATGCGGGCGCTTCGCACCATCCCGGTTCTGATCGAGATGAGCCGGCAGATGGAGCGGCTTTGCCCCAATGTGTTGCATCTGAATTATACCAACCCGATGGCGATGAACTGCTGGGCGCTCTCCCGCGCTTCGCCTATTCGGACTGTGGGGCTTTGCCATAGCGTGCCCCACACCGCCGCCGAACTCGCGCGCGATATAGGGGTGCCGCTCGGCTCCATCCGCTATCTCGTGGCCGGCATCAATCACATGGCGTTCTACCTGCGGTTCGAGGCTGGCGGGGAAGACCTCTATCCGCGTCTGCATGCGGTCCAGGCGGAAGGGCGCGTTCCGGCCCATAACCGCGTGCGCTACGATATGCTGAAACGTTTGGGATATTTTGTGACGGAATCGAGCGAGCATTTCGCCGAATATGTGCCTTGGTACATCAAGCGGAATCGGCCCGATTTGATCGAGGCGTTCAATATTCCTCTGGACGAGTATCCGCGCCGCTGCCGGTCTCAGATTGCTGATTGGGAGAGGCTGTCTCAGCGATTGGCTGATAAATCGCTCCCGCTCGATATCCGCCCCTCCATCGAATATGGCACGCAAATCATCAGTGCCATCGAGAGTGGAATACCGGCCGTCATCTACGGCAATGTGCCCAATCGCGGGCTGATAACCAATCTGCCGGACGGTTGTTGCGTCGAATTGCCCTGCCTGGTCGATTCGAATGGTTTGCAGCCGATCCCGGTCGGCGCGCTGCCGCCACAATTGGCGGCGCTGATGCAGACCAATATCGCCGTCCAATCGATGACGGTGGAGGCAGCGCTGACAGGCAGGCGCGACCATGTCTATCACGCAGCCATGCTCGACCCTCATACGGCGGCCGAGTTGAGCCTGGATGAGATCTGGCAGATGGTCGATCAATTGATCGATGCGCATGGCAGCTTGATTCCGCCTTTGCACTGACGGGCGGTTACCGTTGCCTGACGTTCGGGGCGGGATCAGCGCCTGCCAGATTTGAGCGGCAAGTCCGCCAAGCAGGCGCTTGACCTGCTTATCTGCTGGTCCGTGCACGTAAGGGGCCGGCAAGGTGCGATCAAAACCCGATACAATCTAGAGTCCGTCAGGTTTAGTTGGCAACGCCACCAAATCTGTCGTGCGCGGGCCTGGCCGGCCGCACCCCGACCCGCGCATCTACCCGGCGGAGCAAGCGATCGGCCGGCTGGCGCCACGGCGGGTAGGTCCGCGCAACAAGTGCGCGGATGACAAATTATCTATTAAAACCTGACAGACTCTAGCAGGTAGGCGCCCCGGCGTTATCGCTTTGTGTGTCGCACAGACAATTTTATAGAAAAGTTTATAAGAGAGTGGGACGGAAAATTTCCGATGGGAATTCTATTCATGTGGTCGTCTGTATAAAACGTTAATAGGTTTTGTTATAATTGAACGAACAACTTGAAACATAGCGGTTAATATTTATGGAGAAATGTTGACGTTAGCTGCGTTGACCACAAAAGAGAATCTGGTCAGAACACCGGCATGCAAGTGTCATGGTCATCCCGCGCTGTTCTGCTGGCAGGTGTTTCTTGGCTTCTGGCGTTATCGGGCTGTGGCTCCGTTCTGACCGAAGGTACCTCGGCCGGTGCCGGCGTGGCCGGTGCCGGTATTGCGAGCGCAGTCACCAAAAACGGCAGCGTGACGGCGGCGATCGGTCTTGGCACTCAGGCCGCCGCAGCAACGGCTCTCGGCTTCGTCGAGCGTTCGGTTCACGCGGATGAACAGCAGCGCATCGCGTCGGTAGCGGGGCCGCTGCCGATAGGAGGGGTCGCCCATTGGTCCGTCGATCATGCCATACCGATCGAGGCCGATGCCCATGGCGAGGTCGCGGTCAGCCGTGAGATCAGTGCCGCTCCCCTGGCCTGCAGGGAGATCGTTTTTTCGGTCGATCAAATCCATAAGCATCAGTCGGACCGGCAGTTCTTCGTCACGGATATCTGCCGCGACGGCAAGGCCTGGCGTTGGGCCAGCGCCGAACCAGCGGTCGCGCGCTGGGGAACGCTGCAGTGAATGCGCGACGGTTTGGTTTCTTTCTACCCGGGATTCCGCTGCTGCTCGGCGGATGCAGCATGGTCGGCCCCATTTCCGGTGCAGTGGCCGGCGGTGCGACGGGTGCTGTGACTGTCAACCCGATCGTCGGATATGCGACGGCGGTCGGCGTCAATGCCGGGGTTGACGAGTTACAGAAATATATCGCCCGGGTCCGTCAGAATGCCGAGCAGGATGCGATCCTTTTATCGGTCTCGGAAATGCAACCGGGCCAGATCAAGGACTGGAAGATCGTCCATAAAATTCCGATGTTCGATAACGAGCAAGGCACCGTGCAGGTGACGCGCGATATCGATAACCCGCTGACGGATTGCAAAGAAGTGCTGTTCACGGTCGATAAAGGGCAGGGTGCTCACCTCAAACAGACAGCTTACGTTACATCCGCTTGCCGCGACGATGTGACGTGGAAATGGGCCGAATCGGAGCCTGCCGTTGCCCGCTGGGGCTATTTCCAACACATCAGCCACTAATCTTGAGGAGAAAGCAGAGTAAAAAGTCATTGCGACAATAAAATTTACCTATTGTTACATTATTATTTCACGCACTTCGACTGAGTTGTCGCCTTTATGAAGCTTTTTGGATGAAACGTCTCCTTTGATGCCGAATCGTGAGTGCTGTTCTGATTTTCCTAGTTGTCGGCTGGGCTTTGCTTGGTGGGGCCAATTTGGCCAAGGGCAGGCTTGCTCTCTTCCTTTGCTCAAACTGTCTTGATGTCAGAATAAAAGATAAATTCTATGAAAATTTATATCTTGTTAACTAGAATTTGGATCCGGAAACGATAGTTTGGTCAGGCTTCTGCCCGGCCTCGTTCAGTTCAGCTTCGGCATTTGCAAGGAAGTTTTGGCGTAAAAGCGCCAGTTATTGACCTCTGTCTTGAAGACCTAGTCCTGGAGGAGAGTTTGTTGCTGCGGCGCATCATCGGGTTAGAAAAATGTTGCACTGCCAGCCAAATGACCAAAAAATCCTTTACTAATCGTTAACCTTTAATCATCATCCCCCCAAGGTTCGGGATTAAGGTTAGGTCTCGGAGGCTTCGTCTCAACATGACCCGGTGTGATTCGGGTTCTTAGCCGGCAGCGGCGCTTCCTAGTCGCTGAAACTGATGGCCATTTAGATTTTGGCTGAAGATCAAGGGGAGAGCTTGGTGGGCGATACGTTAACGCGTTGCAGAGCGTTTAAGGCGGCCTTTGGCTCGGTAGAGTCTGAAGTTCTGGCCTTTGACTCTTTCGCGCGTTTCTCCCGCCAGATGAAACCGGCGATCATGGAATATGGATCCGCCTGCAGCTTTGGCGTCCTGGTCGTAAAAAGCGGTCGGGCAGTCTGATGGTAACGGCGGATCATTCTTCGCTTTCGTCTCGGTTTCGTTCTCTCAAACAGGATGAGCCAGGTACTACCGCTACTGAGCCGTTGAGCGAGCGCTTTGCGACAATCTGGTCTGTCGAGGGTGAGGTTCGACCATCGGCAAGAGCCTGACCCATTAACGCGTCCCCTTTTTTCTAGCTGGAGTTGATGATGAGCGACATTATGACGGTTAACGGCGGGACTATCCCGTCGAATTTCAGTGCTGGTGCCGGGCAGACCGCCTTCGCCAGTTTCTTCAATTCTTCCACCGTCGTTTCTGACGTCTTTGGTAGCGGCGCCTATAATTTTAGCAGCACCGGCGCTTTTCCGTCGGAAGTGGCCGTTACCGCCCCGGCCATCACGGTCACCTTGTCCGGCGCCAATGCTGTCGCCATTTCCGGTCAGAACGATACGGTCACGTCGGGCGACGCGACCCCGTTCCAAGCCTTCCTGAACGGTAGCGACGGCATTGTTCTGAATACCGGCGCTGCGCCTTCGACGATTTTCGCCTCCTCCGGTTCGGCCACGGTCAATGCCGGTACCGGTTCGACCACGATCAATGGCAGCACGGGTAGCCTGACTTTCTCGGGCGGTTCCTCCAGCAATGACTCCATCACGGCGGGTTCCGGCGCCACGTCCCTGTTCGGTGGCAGTGGCGGCAACAACACCCTCATCGGTGGTTCCGGCCTGACGCTGATGTCGGTGACGGGCGCGGCCTCGGGCGACGTGCTCGTGGGTGGCACGGGCGTGAGCATCATCGATGCCTCGGGCACCACCGGCCCGCTGACCATCTCCACCTACCCGTTTGGTGGCGGCCAGATGGAGGCCACCATGGGCTCCGGCGCCGATACCTTTGTTGGTGGCAGCGGCTCTCATGCCGTGGTTCAGGCTGGCAGCGGCGCTGACGTCTTCGCTTTCGTCAGCAACGGCATGCCGGGCGCCGATACCATCATCGGCTTCAACGCGAAGGACAATGTTGCCTTCGGGTCGGGTCTGACGGTCACGGGCGAAGCGGTCGGTTCGCTTGGCGATGTCATTACCCTGAGCGATGGCACGACCATCACGCTGGCCGGCATCGACCACAAGCTTTGGTAGGACTGAGATAGTCTTGGTGGCCGGTGACGGTTGCCAAGACTGTTGCTAGACTAAAGGGGATGAAAATTGCGACGCCAAACCAAACGTTATGTTTGGTTTGGCGTCGTGATCGCTTGGATCTATGACAATGGGCCTGTCATCGCTGACATGGCCCTTTTTGTGCGACTAGAGTGTTTCCTGTTTGCTTACGTTTGTCTGATTCTAACTGAAGCTTGTCCCTAATATCGTCATGCCCGGCCCCAGAGCCGGGCATCCATTCGTTGGGGCGCCCAAGGACTGGATGACCGGGTCAAGCCCGGCCATGACGGGGCAACGGGTCGTTTCCACCTAAACCTGACGGACTCTAAGCAATCGTGACGTCGCGCCGCTCAGGCGGGTTTGGCAGTTCGGCCAGCCCAGCCAATCGCGCGTCAGCCTTAAAATACGCAAAATCGTCCTCGTAGAATCGTTGCACGAAATCGGTCAGGACCGATGACGTCAGGGCAGCGCCTAGATTGGAGGGCGAGACATTGTGATGGCGTATCGGCAGCTCGTCTAAGCCGAGGCAAAGCATCGCCTCACGCATAAATCGATCATCCCCGCCCATCGGAATCACGTGGCGGGGCAAGAATTCGTTCCCCAATTGCAAATACCAGATTTGGGGCGAGAAATGGATGAAGCGCCAGTCGCTCGTGATGCGCGCGACCGTCAGAATCTGACGAATGAAGGTCTCGACAGCCTCGACGCGCTGCGCCGGGGTCATCGACGACAGGTCGATCTGCGGCTGGAATTTCTTCATATGCTCGTTGACCGCGGACAAAAAGCGCTCATACGGATTCCGTACGAAGATCACTGAATTATACGCCATCGCGCAGGCGAATATGTCAGGAAACTGCGCCTGCATTTCCCATAGGCGGAGATGGGTATGGTCGATGTGGTTTTTGAAATAAGGCGCCCGAAACACGCCCCAGAACGTGAAGCCATCGTCGTGATAGGGCTTCAGCATGTCGCGGAAACTTGTGCCCGCACATTTCGGATTGTGAAAGAAGATAAATTTCCGGGCGTGCGAAACGATCACTCAATGCGTCCTAGAGCAGATCCCGGTCAGATGGACTCATCTGACCGGGTGAAGATGCTCGCAAAAATAACAACCTAGAGCGGCATCTGTGAGCCTAAGCGAACAGGAAACGCTCTAGGTCGGAAGATATCCGCCCGGGGACTATGCGAGCTGGCCGGCCGTCGCTGCAAGACGTCCGGTCTGTCCGTCAGATCATTACCACTCGGCGAAATTGCCGTCCTGCAGACGGAAAATCGGGTTGCGCCAGCCCTTGAAGTCGCTGGCCAGTTCGCGGATCAGAGCCTCGTCGACCTCGATGCCGAGGCCCGGCCCCATAGGGGCTTTCACAAAACCATTCTCCAGCGCGAAGACGGACTTATCGGCTAGATAGGTCAACAGATCATGGCCGCCGGTATTATAGTGGATGCCGAGAGACATCTCCTCGATCACGAAATTCGGGGTGGATACCGCAACCTGCAGGCAGGCGGCGAAGGCAATCGGCCCCAGCGGGCAATGCGGCGCCAAAGCGACGTCATAGGCTTCGGCCATCGCGGCGATGCGCTTCACTTCCGAAATGCCGCCGGCATGGGACAGATCGGGCTGGATGATGTCGACGATGCCGCGTTCCAGGAACGGCTTGAAGTCCCAGCGGGTGAACAGCCGCTCGCCGAGCGCGATCGGGATCGTCGTCATCCGCGACAGCTGTTCCAGGCCTTCGATATTCTCCGACAGTAGCGGCTCCTCGATGAACAGCGGCTCGATCTCTTCCAGGCGCTCGGCCAGGCGGCGGGCCATCGGCTTATGCACGCGGCCATGGAAGTCGAGGCCGATATCCAGCCCTTCCGCTTTCACCGCCGCCGCGCGTTCCACCACGGCGTCCAGATCGCGGGGGGAGGCGAGCCAGTTCAGGTCCGCCGTCGCGTTCATCTTCAGCGCGCGGAAACCCTGCGCCTTGCGGGCGCGGGCCGCTTCGCTCACCTCATCCGGGCGGTCGCCGCCAATCCAGGCATAGCATTCGACCTTGTCGCGGACCTTGCCACCCAGCAGCTGCCAGACCGGCACGCCCAGCGCGCGACCCTTGAGGTCCCACAGCGCCTGATCGAGGCCGGACAGCGCGCTCATCAGCACCGGGCCGCCGCGATAGAAGCCGCCACGATAGCCAACCTGCCAGATGTCCTCGATATCGGCGGCATCGCGGCCGATGAACCGCTCACGGAAAGACGCGAAGACGCCTTCGACCGCTTCGGAATGGCCTTCCAGGCTCGCTTCGCCCCAGCCGACGGCGCCGTCCTTGGTCTCGACCCGGACAAACAGCCAGCGCGGCGGCACGGCAAAGGTTTCGATGCGGTCGATGATCAGGGGCTGCATGGCAAGGGGCTCCATAATGGTCGGATCATTCCTAACCCGACCAACCCCAGGCTTCCAGCCGATCAAACCGGATGGCTTGGCCGAACGCGCTGCATAGGAGAGCCTAGCCGACCGGCGCAAAACCTTCCAGCATGCCGACATAAGGCTTCACGCCCGGCCGCGCATAGCCCGCGACCTTGGAGGTGGTAAGGCCAAGCCCGACCAGCCCCTCCGCCATCTTTACGGCAGCCGCGACGCCGTCGATCACCGGCAGGCCCATCTCGGCCGTCAATTCGCGGGTGAGGTCGGCCATGCCCGCGCAGCCGAGCAGAATGCATTCGGATCCGTCCTCGGCGATGGCGCGGCGGATTTCCGCGCGCACCTTCTCGACCGCGCCGCTATGGGGGTCTTCCAGCGCCAACACCGGCACGCCGGCGGCCCGCGCTTTCCCGCGCCCCTCCATGCCGTAGCGGCGGATAAGCCCGTCCATGGCCGGCAGCGAGACGGGCAGGGTGGTGACGATGGTGAAGCGATGGCCCAGGAATCCCGCCATACGCATCGCGGCCTCGCAGATGCCGATGACGGGCATGGCGGTCACGGTGCGCGCGGCGTCGATACCGGGATCGTCGAAACAGGCAACCACGACCGCCTGGGCGCCGCGCCTCTCGCCGGCCATAACCTCGGTGATCAGGCCGGGGACGCAAAACGCCTCGTCATAGAAACCTTCGATGCTGACCGGACCCATGGCGGGATTCACGGCCTCGATCTCCGTGCCGGGGCTTGCCACGGACCGCGCTGCCGCACCGATCTTCTCGGTCATGGAGGCCGTCGTGTTCGGATTGACGACAAGGATCTTCATCGGGGGATCTTCATGGCAAATCAGCCGAGCTTGGCCGCGCGCCGGCGGCGGATGATGGCCATGCTGGTCATGGCAACAATGATGATGAGAGCGGAGAAAGCGGTCGTCAGCGTGCCCAGGGCATAGATCACGGGCGTGGTGACATTCGCCGTCATGGCGAAGATTTCCAGCGGCAGCGTGTTGCTGTCGCCCGCCGTCATCATGGTGCGTGGATATTCGTCATAGGAGAGTGAGAAGCCGAACAGCGCGATGCCGACGACGCCCGGCAGGATGATCGGCAGGATGACATTGGTGAAGCTGCGCCAGGGGCCGGCGCCGAGATCGCGCGCGGCCTCCTCCCAGCTTTTGTTGAAGCGGTTGAAGACCGCGAACATGATCAGCAGGCCGAAAGGGATGGTCCAGGTGAGCTGCGCCCCGAAGGCCGAGCTGTACCAGGCGGGGTCGATGCCCAGCTGGCTGAACAGCAAGCCGATGCCGAGGCTGACGAGAATGGACGGCACGATCAGGCTGGCGATGACGAGGTAGAACAGAAAGGTGGAGCCCGCGAAGCGGCGCCGGAAGGCCATGCCGCCGGCGACGGAAATCACCACATTCGCGACCATGACCATGAAGGCGAGGATGAGCGAGCGGGTAATGGCGCCGCCGAAATCGCCCACCATCTGCTGCTGGAACAGCGCATGGAACCAGTGGAACGAAAAGCCCCTCATCGGGAAGGTGAGGCCGCCATTCGGTCCCTGGAAGGACAGGATGACGATGGTCGCGATCGGCCCGTACAGGAACAGCACGAAAGCCGCGAAGAGTGCCGCCAGGATATAGAAGGATTTGCCGTGCCGGTCCCGGTTCATGGCGTGACATTCCTTTCGTCGCTCGCGGGTTTGACGAAGGAGGGGGCGCCGCTCATCCCTTAAAGCTCCTTGCGGATATCGACGACGCGCAGGATCAGGAAGACCATGATCAGCACGATCGCGAGCAGGATGACGGCATTGGCCGCCGCCGCCGGATATTGCAGTTGCGACATCTCGTTCTGGATCATGATGCCGACGGAGGCGCTCTGCCCGCCGCCCATGATGCTGACGCTGACGAAATCGCCCATCACCAGCGTGATCACGAAAATCGTGCCGATGCCGATGCCGGTCTTGGACAGCGGCAGGATGACGTTGACGATCGTCTGCCAGAAGCCCGCGCCATTATCCCGCGCGGCTTCGATCAGCGTGCGGTCGATGCGCATCATCGAGTTGAAGATGGGCGTGACCATGAACAGCGTATTGAGATGCACGAAGGCAAGGATGATCGCGAACTGGCTATACAGCAGGAAGGTCAAGGGCTGGTGGATCAGATGGAAGTGCAACAGCACGCTATTGACGATGCCGTTGCGCCCCAGCGCCGGAATCCAGGAAATGGTGCGGATGATATTCGACGTCAGGAAGGGGATCGAGCAGACCAGGAACAGCCCCATCTGCCAGGCCGCACCCCGCACCTCGAAAGCCAGAAAATAGGATAGCCAGAAGCCCAGGAACAGCGTGATCGCCCAGGTGATGACAGCGTATTTCAGCGTCACCGCGAACGTTTCCCAGGTCGCGGAGGATGACACCGCATCGATATAGTTCTGGACGACGAAGCTCCACAGGATCTGGACGGAGTTGTAGTCCAGGAAGCTCACGATCACGAGCATCAGGATCGGGATGACAAGGAAAATCCCGAGTACGATTGCCAGTGGCGTCGCCAGCAGCCAGGCACCGGCGGACGAACCGCCGGGCCTTGCTTTTTTCACGGAAGCCGCTGGTCTGGCAGCGGCGGTATCAGTGGTGGTGCTCACGCGCTGCGGCTCCCGTACTCCGGATTAGGCGACCGAGAACTCGTTCCATTTCTGGATCAGGTAACGGTCGTTATCCATGACCGAGTTCCAGCAAGCGATATGGCCGATGCGGTCGTAGTAGGAACCGCCGTCGCGCACATCGCCGATCTTGGCGATCTGCTGGCCCTGCGGGCTCATGATGGCGGCGGTGGCCGGCTTGCCTTCCATCCAATAGCCCCATTCGTTCGGCGACATGTACTTCTGCGCCGTCGTCAGCACCGCCGAGTAATAGCCCTGGCGGTTGAGGTAAGCGCCGGTCCAGCCCGACAGATACCAGTTGATATATTCATAGGCCGCGTCACGCTCCAGCCCGGTCAGGTGCTTGGCGATGCCAAGACCGCCGCCCCAGCCGCGATAGCCTTCTGCCAGCGGCTGGAAGGTGCAGGCGATGCCCTTGGACCGCACGGCCGTCACGGCCGGGGACCACATCGACTGAATGACGACTTCGCCCGAGGCCATCAGATCGACGCTCTCCTCGAAGCTCTTCCAGAAGGCGCGGAACTGGCCGGCCTTCTTCTGCTCGATCAGGAAGGCGATGGTCTTGTCGATCTCGGCCTTCGTCATATTGCCCTTATCGGCATATTTCATCAGCCCCAGGCTTTCGATCGTCATGGCCGCGTCCATGATGCCGATGCCGGGGATATTGATGATGGCAGCCTTGCCCTTGAAGGCCGGGTCCACCAGTTCCTTCCAATGCGTGATCGGCTTGCCGACCAGGTCAGGGCGGATGCCGAGCGTATCGGCATTGTAGATGGTCGGGATCAGCGTCATCCACTCGGTCGGGGAGGGCGCGAATTTGGTGGAGCTTGCCCCTTCGACATAGCTCACGCGGCAGGGCGCGGTGCCCTGGCCGACGGAGGCCGTCGGCGTCACCTTGCCGTCTTTGAACAACGGCACGATCTCATCGTAATACTTGATCTTCTTGATATCGAGCGGCTGCAGGCGGCCGGTCGGGAAGACCTTCTTGACGGTGAAATATTCGATATCGGCAACGTCATAGCTGTTCGGCTGGGTGATGGCGCGGATGGCGGCGGCGTCGGTATCCATTGCCGTCATGGAAATGGTGATGCCGGTATCGGCCTTACAGCGCGTGGCGATGTCGTTCAGGTTCGACACGCCGGTGCCGAACTGGCGCAGCGTGATGTTCTTGATGTTCTGCGCCCAGATGGTCGGGAAGCCGGTGATCGCGCCGGAGCCGATGGCGGTGCCCGCCACGGCGGCGGCCCCTTTCAGCAATCCACGGCGGTCGATGGTTTTTTTCTCGGTCATTTCCAAAGATCCTTTTGTTGCGTGTGATCAGAGCGTGACGGGATGGGCGTCGGCCGTCGCCCAGGTCAGGCGGGTCGTTTCACCCAAGGTGAGCGGGGACGCAAAGAACTGGTCGTCCGGCACCAGGGCTACGACCTCACCGGTCGTTTCCGTCTCGATACCGACTTTGACGACGGTACCGAGATATTCGATGGAGCAGACAGCACCGCCGATGCCGCCCGCGCCGACAAGGGCACTATCCATCATGCCGATGCGGCAACGGTCCGCGCGTACGGCGACCGCGCCGCTATCCTGACGGATGACGTTATGCCCGCCCATGAAGCGTGCCACGAAGGCGGTCGCCGGGCGGTTGAAAATTTCCTGCGGGGGGCCGCTTTGCACGATGATGCCGTGATCCATCACCACGACCAGATCGGCCAGCGCCAGCGCCTCTTCCTGGCTATGGGTGACATGGATGAAGCTGATGCCCAATTCGCGTTGCAGGCGCTTCAGTTCTTCCCGCATCGTGCCGCGCAGGAAGGGGTCGAGCGCCGACAGCGGTTCGTCCAGCAGCAGGACTTTCGGCCGGGTGATCAGCGCCCGGGCCAGGGCCACGCGCTGCTGCTGGCCGCCGGACAGCTGGGCCGGCAGCCTTGCCGCGTATTTCTCCATCTCGACCATGGCCAGAAGCTTGCTTGCTTCCGCCCGCCGCTCGGCCTTGCCGACGCCGCGCATCTTGAGGCCGAAGGCGACATTGTCGACGCAATTCAAATGCGGAAACAGGGCGTAGTTCTGGAACATCATCGCCGTGCCGCGCTTCACCGGCGGCAGATTGCCGACATTCTGGCCAGCGATGATGACGTCGCCGTCGCTGATATCCTCATGCCCGGCGATCATGCGGAGGGTGGAGGTCTTGCCGCAGCCGGAGGGGCCGAGCAGGCAGCAGTAGGAGCCGCGCGGAATGCGCAGCGAAATATCGCTGACGGCTGTCGTATTGCCGTAGCGCTTGGTGACCGAGATCAGCTCGACATCCAGAACCGTCGTCACAATGGCTCGTCCCTCGGGCGTGGTGGTAACCGGCAACGCGCGCCAAAGGGCGCGTCGCATAGTCTCACGCAAACGTCATGCCAAAGGCGAGGCTGCCGTTTCTGCCGGCATCAAATGACAGAAGGCGCCGCATTGGGCGCCTTCTGCATCGAATGGGTCAAACTGTGTACAGTTTATGGGCGGCTTCTATTCTGTCGCCCGCGTGCTCGTCACGCGGGTCTACCCCTCACCGCTGACGAAACGCGATTGGGCAACCCGACGGGTCGACGCCCAAGACAATATCGTTAGTAGGGTGTGTTTCTAGCTCACGCCTCGCAGCCAGCCTCGCGCAGAAGCTCGACCACCGTTTCGGGCGGCACGTCGCGCGAGGTGAATGCCCGTCCGATGCCGCGCGCGAGCACGAAATGCAGCGCGCCGTCGCGCATCTTCTTGTCGCGACGCATATGCCCGACCAGATGCTCTACCGAAAAGCGACGGTTGAGCATCGCGATCTCGGACGGCAGACCGACGCTGTCCAAGTGCCGGCGGATGCGGGGTGCCAGGTCAGGGCTGCAATGGCCGAGCTTGGCCGAGAGGTCGAAGGCGAGGCCGAGGCCAATCGCCACCGCCTCGCCATGCAGCAGGCCGGCGCCATAGCCGACTTCGGCTTCCAGCGCATGGCCGAAGGTATGACCGAGATTGAGCAGCGCGCGGCCGTCATTCGGCTTTTCCTCGCGCTCGTCGTCGCCGACGACGCCGGCCTTGAAGGCGCAGGCGACCTGAATGGCCTTGGCCTGCAAGGCGCGATTGCCGCTGACCACACCAAGCCCGTTCTGCTCGCACCACTCATAGAAAGCAGCGTCGCCGATCAGCCCGGTCTTGACGATCTCGGCATAGCCGGCGCGCAGCTCCCGCGGCGGCAGGGTCGAGAGCGTATCGGTATCGGCCAGCACCATGCGCGGCTGATAGAAGGCGCCGATCAGGTTCTTGCCCTGGCGGGTATTGATGCCGGTCTTGCCGCCAACGCTGGAATCGACCTGGGACAGCAATGTCGTCGGCACCTGCACGAAGGGCAGGCCGCGCATGGTGGCGGCTGCCGCGAATCCGGCCAGGTCCCCCACCACGCCGCCGCCGAGCGCAATGACGGCGGTGCGCCGCTCCACCGCCTGGTCCAAAAGCTGGTCGATGACGGAGGCCCAGTTCTCGACCGATTTCGAGGGTTCACCGGGTTCCACGATAATGGTGCCGGTGGTGAAGCCCGCCGTCTCCAACCCGGTCAGCAGGGTCTGCAGATGGAGGCCCGCGACGGTCTTGTCCGTCACCACCACGGCGCGGCGCTGCGGCAGCACGGCGCCCAGCAATCCGCCGGCGCGGGTGATGAGGCTGCTGCCGATGATCACCTCATAGCCGCCGGCCGCAAGTTCCACCGGCACGGACAAGGCCGGCAGATGGTCCATCACGGTCTCGGCCATGCGTCCGGCCATGGCATCCACAGTTTCGTCGCGGGAGTCGATCACGATATCAGCCTCGGCATAGATGGGATGGCGGAGCTTCATCAGCCCCTGCAAAATCTGACCCGGGTCGCCGCTCATCAGCAGCGGGCGGTGGGTGCGCCCGGCGACACGTCTTAGCAGAAGCGGCAAGGTCGCGCGGATCCAGATGGACAGACCCTTGCCGCGGATCACCGTGCGGGTCTCGGAATCCATGAAGGCGCCGCCACCGGTCGCCAGCACGATTCGCGGACCTTCCAGCAGCCGGCGGATCACCCGGCGCTCCACATCGCGGAAAGCCGGTTCGCCGAAACGCTCAAAAATCTCGCTGACCGTGTAGCCGGAGGCCGTTTCGATTTCCTGATCGGCGTCGATGAAGGTCAGGCCCAGAGTCGCGGCCAGACGCTTGCCCACGGCCGTCTTGCCCGCACCCATGATCCCCACCAGCACAATGCTGCGATCGGCGAGGTGGCGGGGCAGGGTATCGCTCTTCAAGGCGTCGTCGTTGTTGCGCGTCATCAAGCCAGAGGTTAGCACAGCCGCAGTTTCCACGGGCAGGCCCACCCTATGCGCAGTTTCTTGTTGGTTCTCATCGTCGTCCTGTTGGTCGTCCTCGGCGGCGGGTTCGTGGCTTTGGGCATGTTTCCGCTGCCGCTGCACCAGCATCAGGTGCATGAAATCCTGCCAAACAGCGTGATTGACAAGACCTAGCCGCTTCTAGCCGGCCCGCGCCCAGGCAAGGCGCCCCGCGTTACGCCGGCGCAACGGCGGCTTTGCGGGTCGGCATGACCGTCCAAAGGACAGCCAGCATCACGATGGCGCCGCCAATGAGGGTCGCGCTGGGCGGAACCTCGCCGAAGCCAAGCCAGACCCAAAGCGGCGCCAGCGGTGTATCCAGCAATCCCAGCAGCGCGCCCTGGGTTGCGGTCACATGGCGCATCCCCAGGCTGAGAAATAACAGGCCGAGCCCAAGCTGGCAGGTGCCGAACAGGCCCAGATAGACCAGCGTGCGGGTGTCGAGTGGCCAGAAATGGGCGAAGGGTGCGGTCGCGACGGCGGTGATGATGCACATGACGGCGACCGCCGGCATCATCGATCCCTGACGGCCGCCGCGTCGCAGCAGCACCATGGTGACGGCGAAGGTCGCGGTCATCCCGACGGCCAGAAGGTCGCCCAGGATATGTCCGGCATGCAGCGCGCCCCGCGCCATGACGGCGACGCCGACCAGCGCGAGCAGGCTGCTGACCAGCACCCGCCAGCCTTCGCGCTCGGCCAGGAAGACCCAGGCTAGGGCCGCCGTCATGAAGGGCAAGGTCGCGTAGATGATCGCGACATCGGCGACCGTCGTATGGCGGAAGGCGGTGAGGTACAGGTAGGAGGAGAAGCTGCCCATGCAGGCGATCGTCAGCCCCGTGCGGCCGATGGCGCGCGTCTGCCGCCAGGCATCGCCCCGATAGCGCAGCAGCACCAGGACGGTCAGCATGATGCCGGCAATGATGGACCGCCAGCACAGCAGGCTCATGACATCCAGCGGGATCAGCCGGGTGAAAAACCCGGCCATGCTATAGGCGACGGCCGAGCCCGACAGAAAGCCAATTCCCAACCACCGCTGCATATCGCTGTCCGTTTCCCGTCGCGTGATCGGGGTTATAAGGGAAGAGGTCTGACAGCGTGGTGTCAGCAACCGGTGCTGCACGCCAGAGACAAAAGGAGCGGACATTCATGCGACCGGCGGACCGGCTGTTCGACATCATCCAGCTTCTGCGGTCGAGCCCGCGTGCGCTGACGGCGGCGGCCATCGCTGAACGGCTGGAAGTCTCCACCCGCACCATCTACCGCGATATCGCGACGCTGCAGGCAAGCGGCTTGCCCATCGATGGCGCCAGCGGTTTCGGCTATGTGCTGGGGCCGGGCTATGACCTGCCGCCGCTGATGTTCACGGCCGAGGAATTCCAGACCATCGCGGTGGCGCTCGATCTGGTCCGCCGCACCGGGGATCGCGGGCTGCAGGAAGCCGCGAGCGCCGTGCGCGCCAAGATCGCGGCGGTTTTGCCCTGCCGTCCGGCGCCTGTTGCGGAAACACCCTTCTACGTCTGGTCCGGCGGCGCGTCGGTGGCGGCGGTCGTCTGTATGGCGGAGGTGCGCGACGCCATTCGCGACGCGCGGAAAATCCGCATCGATTACCTGAGCCGCGATGGCGTGCCGAGCCAGCGGATCGTCTGGCCGCTCGCCGTCGCCTATTTCTCGGAATCGACGCTGCTCGGCACCTGGTGCGAGCTCAGACAGGATTACCGGCATTTCCGTACCGATCGCGTGCAGGACCTGGTCATTCTGGACGAGACCTATCCCGCCGACCGGCCCGGCCTGCTCGATGGCTGGCGCGCCTTGCAGGCGGGTTATGAGACGCGCGACCTACCGCTCACGGCATCATGAAAGGTGAAACAGATCCGCCATTGCTCGTCATGAAAGGCATAATTTTGGTGCGAGGTCAGGAGCCGGCAGGGCAGCCAGCGTCGGTCACATTCTATCGGAAGCGCCCTGAAATCTGTCGTGCGCGGGCCCCGACCCGCGCATCTACCCGTCTGCGCGGGCAAGCGGCCGTCTGGGCGCCGCGGCGGGTAGGTCCGCGCAACGCGTGCGCGGATGACGAGGCGCGACGGGCGAGGCTTCTATCAAAGCCTGACAGGTCCTTAGGCTCCGGCTATCGCAATTCGCAACCTTTATGAACCGACATCTCGAAGCCTTTCTGGAAATGATGGCGGCGGAGAAGGGCGCGGCGCGGAATACGCTGGCGGCCTATCGCGCCGATCTGGAAGACGTTCTCTCGTTCCTGAACGCGCGGGGGGAAGACATTCTCACCTGTCAGGCCTTGTCGCTCCGCGCCTATCTGGCGTCCCTCGCCGATCTGGGGCTCAGTGAACGTACCCAGGCGCGGCGCCTGGCCAGCCTGCGCGGGCTGACCAAATTTCTGCTCCGCGAAGGCATCCGGCAGGATGATCCCGCGCGGCTGCTCTCCTCGCCGAAAGCACGGCCGGGACTGCCCAAGAACCTGACCGAGGCCGAGGTCGACCTGCTGCTGACGACCGCCGCCGGCGAGGCGCAAAAAGGTCCGCGCGGACTCATGCTGCAGGCTGGGCTGGAAATCCTCTATGCCAGCGGTCTACGTATTTCGGAACTGCTCGCGCTGCCCGCCGTCGCGCTGACGCGGGACGCCGAGATGCTGATGGTCCGTGGCAAGGGTGGCAAGGACCGCGTGGTGCCGCTGTCGGAAACGGCGCGGGAGGTCGCGCGCGCGCTGCGTGCCACGCATCCGAAGGGCGCGAAATGGCTGTTTCCGGGGCGGGACGGGCGCGTGCCGCTGACGCGCCAGGCGTTCTTCCTCGCGCTGAAGGACCTAGCCCTCAAGACCGGATTGGACCCGGCGCGGGTATCGCCGCATGTGCTGCGGCACTCCTTCGCCTCCCATCTGCTCGGGCGCGGCGCCGATCTGCGCAGCCTGCAGATGCTGCTCGGCCATTCCGATATCGCGACGACGCAGGTCTATACGCATCTCCTGTCCGAGCGATTGCAGAAGCTGGTGGAGAACCACCATCCCCTGGCGCTCGCCTATCAGGAGGGCGGCAAGGTCGTCCCGCATCCAGCGGCGGACGAGGACCGTTAATCGAGGGAAACCAGCGGCATAAGGCCGGGAGCTTTCCTCATGCGCGTGCTCGCTTTCGTCTCACTCGCCGCGCTCGCTGGGCTCGCTGCCTGCGCGCGGCAGCCGGTCACGGCCTTTTCAGACCGCACGCCCGTCTTCAAGGTCGAGGATTTCTACAACGGGCATTCCCGTGGCTACGGGTTCTTCTTCGACCGCCGTGGCAATGTCGTGAAGCAGTTCACGGCGGATGAGAATGGTGTCTGGGACGGCAAAACCCTGCGCCTGCATGAGCATTACCTGTTTTCGGACGGCAAGACCCAGGACCGCGACTGGACCTTCGCGCGTGACGCCAAGGGTATTTGGATCGGCCGTACGCCCGATGTTGTGGGCGTCACGCGGGGCCAGACCTCAGGCAATGCCTATCGCATGCATTACGTCTTCGACCTCAAAAGCAGCGGCTCGGACCATACCCTGACCTTCGACGACTGGCAGTGGATGGTCGCTCCCAAGATCATGATGAACCGCGCCTGGGGCACCAAGCTCGGCTTCGAATTCGGTGAGATCGAGGCGACCTTCATCCACGACTGAGGACCGGGGGACGCGGGCGAGGGCGGAAGTATTCCGCCGCGCGGTCGCCCATGCGCCGCACGATGGTCCGCCCCGGCACTTCCACCCAATGGTGCAAGAAGCTGCCCACGACATAGAGGCTGGCGATGAGGAAGACAGCGGACATGGTCTGCGCCACTGCCGTCGGCATGGTGCTGGGTAGATGCTTGATCAGCCAATGCACGAGGCCGATCCAGACATTGTGGATGACGTAGATCGTGTAGCTCAGCACGCCGAGCTGCATCAGCGGCTTCCATGAGAACAGCTTGGCAAGCGCACCCTTGTCGCAGGCCAGGCACAGAACCAGCAGCGGGAAGGCCGGGTAGATGACCTGGTCCGGCAGATGCAGCACCAGGCAAAGCATGATGTAGGCCAGTGCCGTCCAGCCGATACCCGAAGCCGCGAGGCGTTTCGCCGGCGGCCATTGATACAGCCGGTAGGTCAGCAGGCCGAAGGTGAAGCCGCCCAGGCAGCGCAGCATGGGAATGAAGGTGCGGCCGTCATAGGCATCCAGCGCGCCGTTGTGATGCATCCCGTCATAGCCGGTCAAAGCGCCTGCCGCCACGATCAGCGCGGCGGCGGCCAGCAGCGACAGCATGGCATAGGCCGGGCGGCGGAACAGGATGCCGCCGACGATGAAGGGAAACACGAAATAGGCGCCCCATTCGGTGCTGATCGACCAGGTCGGCGTCGTCACCGCCTTCGCCACGCCCCAGGACTGGATCATGAAGATATTGGCAATCACGTCCTTGATCGGCAGCGGCAGGTTCATGGCGAACCAGCCGTTCGGCACCTGCAGGCTGCCATAGACCGCCAGCGAATAGGCGATCCGGAGGGCCAGAAAGCAAATATAGAGCGGATAGAGCCGGGCCACGCGGCGCATCAGGAAGGTAAAGAAAGCCGGGGCGGTCACGCCGTCGCGGAACATGCGGCCATAGGTCAGCGCCATCACGAAACCGCTGAGCACGAAGAAGATGTCGACGGCCAGATAGCCCCGCGCCACCAGATGGCTGATCCCATAGGGAAAATCCGCTGCCGGATAGCTGTGATAGGCGATGACGATGACCGCCGCAGCGCCACGTACGCCTGTCAGCGCATCGATCTCATCCTTGCCCTTGGGCGCGATCCGATCATCCTGGATCGCGGATCGGTCGATGACCGCCGTATGCTGCTCCATAGAGCGTCATAAAGGGTCGATGGTCCGAATTTGCACCGCTCACGGCTGGGTGATGGCCGAAAAGCGAGGCGAGCCGGTCTTCACGCTTTGGCGAGTGGGTTAGAGAAGGACCAGATCGTCGCGATGGATCAGCTCGTCGCGCCCCCGCCAGCCGAGAATGGCCTCGATCTCTTCCGAGCGATGGCCCGCGATGCGTTTTGCATCCTCGCTGCCATAGGCCGAAAGGCCGCGCGCGATCTCGTCGCCGCTGGGTCCGAGCACGCGTACCGCATCACCGCGCGTGAAATCCCCGCCGATGCCGCGCACCCCGGCCGGAAGCAGGGAACTGCCGCCTGACAGCGCGCGGGCCGCGCCGGCATCGATGGTGACGGCGCCGAGCGGCGACAGGCTGCCGCCGATCCACCGCTTGCGGGCGGAGCGTCCGTCCTGGCTCGGCAGGAACCAGGTGCAGCGGGCGCCGTCCATCAGCGCCTGCACCGGATGCGGCCGGTGACCGAGGGCTATGGCCATCGCACAGCCGGCGCTGGTCGCGATGCGGGCCGCGACCAGCTTGGTGCGCATGCCGCCCGAGGAATAGCCCGGCGGCGGCTCGCCGCCCATGGCGTCGATCTCGGCCGTCATGCCGGTCACGACCGGAATATGCTGGGCATCCGGATCGCGCCTGGGGTCGGCGGTATAAAGCCCGTCGATATCCGACAGCAGGATCAGCTGATCGGCCTGCACCATTTCGGCGACGCGGGCGGCCAGCCGGTCATTGTCGCCGAAACGGATTTCGGCGGTCGCGACGGTATCATTCTCATTGATCACCGGCACGCAGCCGAGCGACAGCAGCGTCGTCAGCGTCGCGCGGGCGTTGAGGTAACGGCGCCGGTCCTCGGTATCTTCCATCGTCAGCAGAAGCTGGGCGGCGGTGATGTCCTGCGCCGACAGCGCTTCCGTCCAGGCCTGGGCAAGGCGGATCTGGCCCACGGCAGCGGCGGCCTGCTTCTCCTCCAGCCGCAGCTTCGGTTGCATGAGATTGAGCGTGCGGCGCGCCAGGGCGATGGCGCCGGAGGAGACGACGAGCACTTCGGTCCCACGGGCGCGGAGCGCGGCGATATCCTGGGCGACCTCATTCAGCCAAGCCTGGCGCGGTGCTGCGGCTTCCCCATCGACCACAAGGGCGCTGCCGAGCTTGATGACAAGGCGGCGGGCCTGATTCAGCGCCGGCACGGCCAGAAGGCCGGCAGCCGCCGCACTCACGCCCGCGCGGCCCGTCTGGCGGCGGCGCGCTGCGCTTCCATCCGTTCGGCGCGGGCTTCGTTCACGAAACCCATCAGCGCGCGCAGCACTTCCGGCAGGCCGTCGCCGGAGACGCCGGAGGCGACGAAAACCTGCGCGCCGGACGCCTTGGCCAGGGCGGATTTGCGGGCGGAGGTCTCGCGTGGCGTCATGGCATCGGATTTGTTGAGAACCAGGATCTCCGGCTTGTCGAGCAGACCGGCGCCATAGGCTTCCAGCTCGCCACGGATCGTGCGCCAGGCATCGACCACGCTGCCGGCGGCACCATCGATAAGATGCACCAGGGCCGCGCAACGCTCGACATGACCCAGGAAGCGGTCGCCGAGGCCGACACCTTCATGCGCGCCTTCGATCAGACCCGGAATATCGGCAAGGACGAATTCCTCGTATTCCGTCGGTCGCACGACGCCCAGTTGCGGCACCAGCGTGGTGAAGGGGTAATCGGCGATCTTCGGCTTGGCGGCCGAGACGCGGGACAGGAAGGTCGATTTGCCGGCATTGGGCAGGCCGAGCAGCCCGACATCGGCGATCAGCTTCAGGCGCAGCCAGATCCAGCGTTCCTCGCCCGGCCAGCCTTTGTCGGCCCGGGTCGGTGCGCGATTGGTGCTGGTCTTGAAATGGGCGTTGCCGTTGCCGCCGTCGCCGCCACGGCAGAAAACGATGCGCGCCTCGGGGTGATCCAGATCGGCCAGCATCGTCTCCCGGTCGTCCGCCAGAATTTCGGTGCCGACCGGAACCTTGATCGTGATCGATTCGGCGTCGCGCCCCGTGCGGTCGCTGCCCGAGCCGTTGCCGCCCTTGGGCGACTTGAAATGCTGCGTATAGCGGAAGTCGATCAGCGTATTGAGATCGGCCGAGGCCTCGAAAATGATATCGCCGCCGCGCCCGCCGCGCCCGCCGTCCGGCCCGCCGAATTCGATATACTTTTCCCGGCGGAAGGCGACCGCGCCGTCGCCACCGTCACCGGAGCGGACATAGATCTTGGCTTGATCGAGGAACTTCATAAACGCACCAGAAAAAGAAATAGGGGCCGACAGAGCCGGCCCCTTGAAAGTCGATTGTATCAGCGCCCCGAGGGGCGCTGCGTCAATAAGGGACCGGTGTTACTCAGCGGCGAGGGGAAGCGGCTTCACCGAAACATGGACGCGCTCGGCCTTCTTTTCGAAGGACACGTGGCCGTCGATCAGGGCGAAGATCGTGTGATCCTTGCCGAGGCCGACATTCGCGCCCGGCTTCATCTTCGTGCCGCGCTGGCGGATGATGATGTTGCCGGCGATGACGCTTTCGCCACCGAACTTCTTGACGCCGAGGCGGCGGCCGGCGGTATCGCGGCCGTTGCGGGAAGAGCCGCCTGCTTTCTTATGTGCCATATCTGTATCTCCTGCTTAAAGCGTGGGCTCAGGCCGCGATGATTTCGGCGATGCGCAGCACGGTGACGTGCTGACGATGGCCGTTCTTGCGGCGGCTGTTCTGCCGGCGGCGCTTCTTGAAGATGATGATCTTCGCCAGGCGGTCCTGGGCGACGACAGTCGCCGTCACGGTCGCGCCAGCGACGAGCGGGGCGCCGATCTGGGCGGCAATGCCTTCGCCACCAAGGGCCAGGACTTCGTCGAAGGTGACCGTGCTGCCTTCTTCGACTTCCAGCTTCTCGATCTTAACGATCGCGTTGGGGACAACGCGATACTGCTTTCCGCCAGTGCGGATCACTGCAAACATAGTCTCAATCTCTTTCATGCTGCGCCCTCGTTGGAGCGGCTTCTTTTTTTGAGGCCGACATAGCAGGACGAACCCACTTCCTTCGCAGGAGGCCAGCGGCTGGGGTCTATCCAGCGCCCGTTCCTATGTCAATCTGATTGCATGCGGCAGGCCCTGCATCAGGGGCGGGGCAGGGTTCTTGCTGCCCTATCGTCACCTGCGCGCAAGGTCGATTCAGGGCAATGCCGCGTCAGTCCGCAGGATGCGCTGGCCGTAGGGGATCAGCGCGAGCAGCGCCAGCACTGGCAATACCAGACCGGTCGCGCCCAGATGCACCTCCGCCAGGCCGCTCGCCAGCGCGCCGACCAGGAAGGACAGGACCGTCAGCAGCATCCGCTTGGCCTGCCGCTCCAGGATGACGCGCTCACCCTTGCCATGGCTGATGGAGGGGAAACGGCAGGCATAGGCGACCGTATCGCTTAGCACCTGCGTCAGATTGCCGGTCATCACCGTGGTCGGCGGCAGGTTGTTCAGCACCAGCCGCATGATGGTGTTTTGCAGCGCCATGGCCAGGATTACCAGGACGCCGAGGACGATGCTGGTCAGGCTGTTGCCGCCACGGGCGGGTGGCAGCGCGAAGACGCCCAGCATCGCCACGAACAGCAGGGCGGCCTCCAGCAGCAAAGCCGGCAGGAACGCGTCGCGCCCGCGCTCGGCCAGGAAGCCGATCATCCAGGCGGAGGCCATCACGCCCAGGCAGAAGACGGGCATCGAGAGCAGGAACGTCACCACGCCGGGTCGCCCATGCGACACGTAAAGGGCGAGGAAGATGAGGTTGCCGGTGATATGCGCGGGCAAAAGCCCCGAAAGCCGAGAGAAGCCGAAGACGTCGATGAAGCCTGCGACGAAGCCGAGGCCGAGGATGAAGGCAGTATGATCGAACTTGCGCACAGGCTCGGCCTCGGCTTTCTCGTTCGAAAAAGCGTCAGCCCTCGGTTTTCACGACCTTGATGCCGGCATAGGCCTGGACCACGGGCATGATCTCGATGGCATTGACGTTGAAATGCTCGGGCAGGCTGATGATCCAGCGCACGGTCTCGGCCACGTCTTCCGAGGTCAGCGGCGTCGTATTGGCATAGACATTGGCGGCCTTGCCGTCGTCACCCGCGAAGCGGACGTTGGAGAATTCGGTGCCGCCCACCAGACCGGGCTCGATATTCGTGGCGCGGACCTTGGTGCCCAGCAGGTCGGTGCGCAGGTTGAGCGTGAACTGGCGCACGAAGGCCTTGGTCGCGCCGTAGACATTGCCGCCGAAATAAGGCCAGGACCCGGCGATGGAGCCGATATTGACGACATGGCCGCGATTGCGCGTCACCATGCCCGGCAGCACGGCACGGGTGACGTAGGTCAGACCCTTGATATTGGTGTCGATCATGCGCTCCCAGTTTTCCATATCGGCCTCCTGGGCGGGTTCCAGACCCAGCGCGAGACCGGCATTGTTCACCAGCACATCGATCTCCGCCCAATCCGCGGGCAGGTCAGCGATGGCCTTTTCGACGGCCGCGCGGTCGGTGACGTCGAAGACGAGCGGCAGAACGCGGTCGGTGCCGAGTTCCTGGGCGAGCTCGTTCAGCCTGTCCGCGCGACGGCCGGTCGCGATGATCTTGTGGCCGAGCGGGGCTAGCAGCCGCGCGATGGACGCGCCGAAACCGGCCGAGGCCCCCGTGATAAGAACGATCATCTTGCTTTCCTTCAAACCTGCGAGTGTCGGGTTCTGCCACCTCGGGCAACGCGGGAAAAGCCGGAAACGCCCGGCAAATCCAAGCCTGACGCAGATGGTGACCTCACATTGCCGGGGGCCGTGGTTGAGGCGGGCGGGCGGGTCGCCAACCTTCAAGGGCAAGGATGCCAAGGAAGGACAAGAAAATGGCGATGTCGAACAAGAAGATCGCGGCTCTGGTGACCGATGGGTTCGAGCAGGTGGAACTGACCGGGCCGCTGGAAGCGCTGCGTCAGGCGGGGGCGCAGGTCACCATCGTGTCGCCCAAAGCCGGGCCGATTCAGGGCATGAATCACGATCAGAAGGGCGACGCGTTCACGCCTGACCGCCAGTTGTCAGCAACGAGGCCCGAGGAATTCGATGCCCTGCTGCTGCCGGGTGGCGTCGCCAATCCCGACGCCCTGCGCATGGACCGCGCTGCCTTGGCCTTCGTCGGTCATTTCGCGCGCAGCGGAAAGCCCATTGCGGCGATCTGTCATGCGCCATGGACGCTGATCGAAGCCGGTGCCGTGAAGGGCCGCAGGCTGACCTCCTGGCCGTCGCTTCGCACCGATCTGACGAATGCCGGGGCGACCTGGCTGGACCAGGCGGTGGTTCAGGACGGCGCGTTGATCACCGCGCGCAAGCCCGATGATATTCCGGCCTTTTCCGATGCGTTCATCGGCCTGTTGAAGGCATGCTCAGGGCCCGAGAGACGCGTCGCATAACATAAGGCCGGCGGCAGTCGGCTGGTGCTGATGAAGGCCAGGGGGCATGATCCTCGGGCTTTCGCTTGTCTGAGGGAATGACATGAGCTTTCCGTCCGAATTGCTGACACCTGATGAGATGGCGGCGGTCGATCGCGCTGCACCCAGGCTCGGCGTTGCGGGTGTAACGCTGATGGAGAATGCCGGGCGGGCGGTGGCGCGGGCCATCATTCGACGCGTCGCGCCCTGCCGCACCCTCGTGCTCTGCGGTCCCGGCAATAATGGCGGTAACGGCTATGTCATCGCCCGGCATCTGGCGCAGGAAGGCTGGCCCGTCACTGTCGCGGCTTTGGCGGAACCGAATCCGGGCACGGATGCGGCGGTGATGGCGGCGCAGTGGCGCGGGCCGAGGACCGAATTCACCGAACAGGCCGCCGGCCGCGCCGATCTGGTCATCGATGCAATCTTCGGCGCCGGTCTTAGCCGCGACATAGAAGAGTCTGTTTCTAAAGTATTATCATCGGCCAAGCGGATCGTCGCCGTGGATGTGCCGAGTGGATTGGACGGCGCCACCGGCCAGCCGAAAGGGCGCGTGGCGCCAGCCGATTTCACGGTCACCTTCTTCCGCCTCAAGCCCGGCCATCTGCTTCTGCCGGGCCGGGAATTATGTGGAGAGATCGTGCTCGCCGATATCGGCATGCCTGCCGGCGTTCTGCTCACAGATCAGGTGAAGACTTTCGCCAATGGTCCTGATCTTTGGGACATTCCCCCGCTTGCCATGGCTGGGCAGAAATATACGCGCGGCATGCTGACGGTCCTTGCGGGCAGTGAGATGGCGGGTGCCGCGCGGATGGCGTCCCTCGGCGCCAGACGGGCAGGGGCCGGGCTGCTGACGATCGTCGTCGCCGGCAACGGCGATGTGTTGCGCGCGACCGAGCCGGGCTTGATCGTGACGGAAAGCCCGGTCGATGAATTGCTGCAGGATCAACGTCGTAAGACATGGATTTGCGGTCCTGGGTTAGGAATCGACCGCGCGCGGGCGACACTGCCCCAGCTTATCGCGGCGGGTCGGCAGATCGTGGCGGATGCCGATGCCCTTGGTGCCTGCGCGGGCGCGCCGGAAAAGCTGCGCGGTGTCACCATCATCACCCCGCATGGCGGGGAGTTCGCGAAACTCTTTGGTCCCGTTGGACAGGATAAGCTGGCGGCGGTCCGCGCGGCGGCGCGTCGGATCGACGCGGTCGTGGTGCTGAAGGGCGCCGATACCGTCATCGCGGCGCCGGACGGGCGGGCCGCCATCAATCACAACGCCCCGCCCTCGCTCGCGACCGCCGGGTCGGGCGATGTGCTGGCCGGCATCATCGCTGGGCTGCTGACCCAGGGCATGGCGCCGTGGAGCGCGGCCGCCGCCGGCGTCTGGCTGCATGGGGAGGCTGCCAACCTGGCTGACCCCGACAGCGGCGGCGCCGGATTGATCGCGGAGGATCTGGCCGACGGCCTGCGCCGCGCCCTTGCTGCATTGCAGCGCCGCTAACGGCCCAATTTTCAATCAAGCTCTGTTACGCCCACGCTTGTGGGGGTGGCACTTCTCCTGTAAAGCGCCGCCCCTACGGCCATCGGCCTGCGGGCGTGGTGAAATTGGTAGACACGCCAGATTTAGGTTCTGGTGACGCAAGTCGTGGGGGTTCAAGTCCCTCCGCCCGCACCATTCTTGCCGCGTTCGGGCTTCGGCCTTGCGGTCTCTCTCCGCCCGCCGATCCGTTCGCCTTCACGGATTAACCCTAACGCCTTTTCGTTCGACCGGAGCCCAGTCTTTCAAATGCAGATCAACCAAACCCAGTCCGACGGGCTGAAGCAGGCTTTCACCGTCACGCTGCCCTTCGCTGAGCTCGACCAGAAGCGACAGGCGCGGCTGGTTGAACTGGGCCGCACCATGCGCCTCCCCGGTTTCCGTCCGGGCAAAGTGCCCATGAGCCTGCTGCAGAAGCGCTACGGCTCCGCCGTGATGGCCGAAGTGACCGACGAATCGGTGAACGAGGCGACCCGCCAGCTGCTCTCCGAGCGCGGCATCCGCCCGGCCATGCAGCCGAAGGTGGACCTCGTCTCCGCCGGCGAAGACAAGGACCTGGAATTCACGCTCGAACTCGAAGTCCTGCCCGAGATTTCGGTGCCGAACCTGGGTGAGATCACGCTGACCCGTCTGAAGGCCGAGCCGACCGACGATGCCGTGACTCAGGGCCTCGACAATCTGCTGAAGAGCCGCCGCAAGGAAATCGACGTCACCGAGGACCGTGCGGCCGTTGCCGGCGACGCGGTCGTGGTGGATTTCCTGGGCCGCATCGACGGCGTCGCCTTCGAAGGCGGCAGCGCGAGCGATGTGTCGGTCGAGATCGGTGGCACGGGCTTCATTCCGGGCTTCGCCGAGCAGCTGGACGGCATCAAGGCCGGTGAAAACCGCACCATCAAGGTGACCTTCCCGGCCGAATACGGTGCGGCCGAACTGGCCGGCAAGGATGCCGAATTCGACATCACCGCCAAGGGCCTGAAGACCTTCGAGACCGCTACCGCCGATGACGCGCTGGCGACCGAACTGGGCTTCGAGGATCTGGAAGACCTCAAGAAGTTCATTCGGGACCGTCTGCAGCGCGAGCTCGACTCGGAAGCCCGCCAGAATCTGAAGCGCCAGCTGCTCGACGCGCTCGCCGAACGCATCAGCTTCGACGTGCCGCCGACCCTCTCTGCCAGCGAATTCAAGCAGATCTGGGATCGCCTGGAGGAGGAGCGCAAGGCCGGCCGTCTGGACGAAGCCGACAAGGACAAGGACGAGGACACGCTGCGGACCGAGTATCAG
Source organism: Acidisoma cellulosilyticum (assembly GCF_020621385.1). Taxonomy (GTDB): domain Bacteria; phylum Pseudomonadota; class Alphaproteobacteria; order Acetobacterales; family Acetobacteraceae; genus Acidisoma; species Acidisoma cellulosilyticum. Next base: position 352,131 of record NZ_JAESVA010000005.1, read on the forward strand.
GCGATCGCCGATCGTCGCGTCCGCCTCGGTCTGCTGCTCGCCGAAATCGGCCAGAAGAACGGCATCACCGTCACCAATGACGAGCTGAACCGGGCGATTTTCCAGCACAGCATGATGTATGGCGCCCGCCAGAAGGAAGCGCTCGACATGTTCCGCAAAAACCCGCAGGCGGCGGAATTCCTGCGCGGCCCGATCTTCGAAGAGAAGGTCGTGGACTATGTGCTCGAACTCGCGAAGGTCGAGGACAAGGCGGTTTCCCAGGAAGAGCTGACGGCTGCTGCGTCCGAGGAATAATCGTCCCCTCTTTTAATTTTCGATCTGCGGCCTCACATTGCCTTGAGGCCGCAGGTCGCCTCTGGCTGAAAGCCCGTCGCCATTATGGGACGGCAAACGCCAGGGTCGGTTCTAGGCCGAGAGCTCTTGCGACACGGACAGGTTCATGAGGAAATGTCCCCCTATCGCATCGTGACGCTGCGGGCTGATGCCCGCGCGGGGAAAGGACTGAGCATGCAAGACCGGGACCCCTTAACCGTCTATAACAACACGCTGGTTCCGATCGTCGTCGAGCAGACGTCTCGCGGTGAGCGTTCCTACGACATCTATTCGCGCCTGTTGAAAGAGCGAATCATCTTCATGACCGGTCAGGTCTTCGATGAGATGAGTTCGCTGATCTGCGCCCAGCTGCTGTTCCTGGAGAGCGAGAATCCGACCAAGGATATCGCCTTCTACATCAATAGCCCCGGCGGCGTGGTGACGTCGGGCCTCGCGATTTATGACACCATGCAATACATCCGCTGCCCGGTCAGCACCGTATGCATTGGGCAGGCCGCGTCGATGGGCAGCCTGCTGCTGACGGCAGGTGCGGCCGGCAAGCGCTTCGCGCTGCCGAATGCCCGGATCATGGTGCATCAGCCCTCCGGCGGTGCGCAGGGTCAGGCGACGGATATCCAGATCCAGGCGCAGGAAATCCTCCGGATTCGCCAGCGCCTGAATGAGATCTACGTCAAGCATACGGGCCAATCGCTCGACACCATCGAAAAGAAGCTGGAGCGTGACAGCTTCATGTCGGCGGTCGAGGCGAAGGAATTCGGTCTGATCGACGAGGTCGTGGATAGCCGCCCGGCCATGGGTGATGAGACGAAGACGAGCTGACACCAAGACCGGTCTTCCCGCCGCGCAACGCAGCACGGCGGGATGGCCTGAAACTTGGATAGCTTTGTCCGCGAATACCTAATCGGCGACGAGCCTGGGCGCAGGCATCCCCTGATTTGCGCCCCGGCGATAAGGTCTTTGATGTGAAGGCGGGCCCGGCTGTCGGGGCGATCGGGCCACCACCTTGTTTTTTAAAGCTTCCGGGGCGTAGTCTGACAGACTGACGCCTGGGCCGACCCGGGAGAGGAGCCTGCCATGAGCAAGACCAGCGACTCTAAGAACACCCTGTACTGCTCGTTCTGCGGCAAGTCCCAGCACGAAGTGCGCAAGCTTATCGCAGGACCGACGGTCTTCATCTGCGACGAATGCGTTGAACTCTGCATGGATATCATCCGTGAGGAGAACAAGACGCATCTTGTGAAGTCGCGTGATGGCGTGCCCACACCGCGCGAAATTTGCAAGGTGCTGGACGATTATGTCATCGGCCAGACACATGCGAAGAAGGTGCTGAGCGTCGCGGTTCACAATCATTACAAGCGTTTGGCCCACGGTCAGAAGCACAATGATGTGGAGATCGCGAAGTCCAACATCATGCTGATCGGGCCGACCGGCTCGGGCAAGACGCTGCTCGCGCAGACCCTGGCCCGCATGCTGGACGTGCCCTTCACCATGGCCGACGCGACGACGCTGACGGAAGCCGGCTATGTCGGTGAGGATGTCGAGAACATCATCCTGAAGCTGTTGCAGGCGGCTGACTACAACGTGGAACGCGCGCAGCGCGGCATCGTCTATATCGATGAGGTCGATAAGATCAGCCGCAAGTCGGACAATCCCTCGATCACCCGCGACGTGAGCGGTGAGGGCGTGCAGCAGGCCTTGCTGAAGATCATGGAAGGCACGGTCGCCTCCGTGCCGCCGCAGGGCGGCCGCAAGCATCCGCAGCAGGAATTCCTGCAGGTCGACACCACCAATATCCTGTTCATCTGCGGCGGCGCCTTCGCGGGCCTCGACAAGATCATCGGCGCCCGTGGCAAAGGGTCCGGCATCGGTTTCGGGGCTTCGGTGAAGGACCCGGACGAGCGCCGTACCGGCGAGCTGCTGCGGGAGGTTGAGCCCGAGGATCTGCTGCGCTTCGGCCTGATCCCGGAATTCATCGGCCGTCTGCCTGTGCTCGCGACCCTGGAAGACCTGGACGAAGGCGCGCTGATCGAAATCCTGACCAAGCCGAAGAACGCTCTGGTCAAGCAGTATGGCCGTCTGTTCGAAATGGAAGGCGTCAAGCTGAACTTCACGGACGAGGCTTTGAAGGCGGTGGCGGGCCGGGCCATCAAGCGCAAGACCGGCGCGCGCGGCCTGCGCTCCATCATGGAGCAGATCCTGCTGAGCACGATGTACGAGCTTCCCGGCCTGAGCAATGTCGAGGAAGTCGTCATCAACGGCGAAGTCGCCGAAAGCCGGGCCGAGCCCTTGTTCACCTACGGCAAGGAACGGGCTGAAGAGAGTGCCTGATTCGGGTGCCGCTGACGGGCCCGAAGATGAAGAGAGACTGTCCTTGAAAGGAGGTCATCGTGAGTGAGAATGAAGTGAAGGAAGAGCAGAGGCCTGTTGAAGGCCGCATGCCTGTCCTACCGCTGCGGGACATCGTGGTGTTTCCGCATATGATCGTGCCGCTCTTCGTGGGACGCGAGAAATCCGTCCGCGCGCTGGAGGCGGTCGCCAAGGAAGGCAAGCAGATCCTCCTCGTCGCGCAGAAAAACGCGGCGCAGGATGATCCGACGGCAGACGATATCTATCGCGTCGGCACGGTCTCCACGATCCTGCAGCTGCTGAAACTGCCGGACGGCACCGTGAAGGTGCTGGTCGAAGGCTCCAGCCGCGCGACCGTGACGCGCTTCACCGAGGTCGATAATTTCTTCGAGGCCGAGGTCGAGCCCTTGGCGGAGGAATTGGGCGACCCGAAGGAGCTGGAAGCGCTCGGCCGCACGGTCGTCGGCCAGTTCGAGCAGTATATCAAGCTCAACAAGAAGATCGCCCAGGAAGTCCTGGTCTCGCTGAACCAGATCGACGACTCGGGCAAGCTGGCCGATACGGTCGCCAGCCACCTCACGCTCAAGATCGCCGAGAAGCAGGAACTGCTGGAAACCCGCGTCGTCGGCGACCGGCTGGAACGGCTCTTCGCCCATATGGAGAATGAGATCGGCGTTCTGCAGGTGGAAAAGCGCATCCGTAACCGCGTGAAGCGGCAGATGGAGAAGACCCAGCGCGAATACTATCTGAACGAGCAGCTCAAGGCGATCCAGAAGGAACTCGGCGAGGGCGAGGACGGCAAGGACGAGACGGCGGAGATCGAAGAGAAGATCCGCACGACCAAACTGTCCAAGGAAGCCCGCGAAAAGGCTCTGGGCGAGCTGAAGAAGCTCCGCACGATGAGCCCGATGAGCGCGGAAGCGACCGTCGTGCGCAATTACCTGGATTGGATTCTGTCCATCCCCTGGAAGAAGCGCAGCAAGATAAAGTCTGACCTCGATGGTGCGGAAAAGGTGCTCAATGACGAGCACTACGCCATGGAGAAGATCAAGGAACGCATCCTGGAATATCTGGCGGTGCAGGTCCGCAGCCAGAAGCTGAAGGGTCCGATCCTTTGCCTCGTTGGGCCGCCGGGTGTGGGTAAGACCTCGCTCGCCAAATCGATCGCGCATGCCACGGGCCGTAACTTCGTCCGCATGTCGCTGGGCGGCGTGCGGGACGAGGCGGAAGTGCGCGGCCATCGCCGGACCTATATCGGCTCGATGCCGGGCAAGGTCATCCAGGGCATGAAGAAGGCCAAGACCTCCAACCCGCTGTTCCTGCTCGACGAGATCGACAAGCTGGGCGCCGACTGGCGCGGTGACCCGAGTTCGGCTCTGCTGGAAGTGCTGGACCCGGAGCAGAATGCCACCTTCGCGGATCATTACCTGGAGGTCGATTACGACCTGTCGGACGTGATGTTCGTGACGACGGCGAATAGCCTGCGCATGCCGCAGCCGCTGCTGGACCGCATGGAGATCATCCGCATCCCCGGTTACACCGAGGATGAGAAGATCGAGATCGCCAAGCGTCATCTCGTGCCGAAACAGGGTCAGGCCCATAACCTGAAGAAGGATGAGTGGTCGGTCGCCGATGAGGCGCTGCGCGATCTGGTCCGCTACTACACGCGGGAAGCCGGCGTCCGCAGTCTGGAGCGTGAGATCGCCAATCTCGCCCGCAAGGCGGTGAAGGAGATCGTCACCGGCAAAGCCACCAAGGTCGATTTCACGGCGGAAAATCTTGAGACCTATGCCGGCGTGAAGAAGTTCCATTACGGCGAGGCCGAGTCGGAAGACATGGTCGGTGTCGTGACGGGCCTGGCCTGGACGGAAGTCGGCGGCGAGATCCTGACCATCGAAAGTGTGCTGCTGCCCGGCAAGGGTGGCGTGAAGCAGACCGGCAAGCTCGGCGACGTGATGCAGGAGAGTGTGGCGGCCGCCATCAGCTACGTGCGCAGCCGGTCCATCACCTTCGGCATCAAGCCGACGCTGTTCGAGAAGCGGGACATCCATGTCCATGTGCCGGAAGGCGCGACACCGAAGGATGGTCCGTCCGCCGGTATCGCGATGGCGACCTCCATCGTCAGCGTGCTGACGGGCATTCCGGTGCGGCGCGATGTCGCCATGACGGGCGAGATCACGCTGCGCGGCCGAGTCCTGCCGATCGGCGGATTGAAGGAAAAACTGCTCGCGGCGCTGCGTGCCGGGATCACGACGGTCTTCATTCCGAAGGAAAACGAGAAGGACCTGGCGGAAATTCCCGATAATGTGAAGAAGGGCATCAAGATCATACCCGTTTCACATGTGGACGATGTGATCAGCCAGGCGCTGGCAAGAAAGCCGGAGCCTATCGAATGGTCCGAGCCTGATGAGGACGCGATTCCCGCGAAATCGGAAGCGTCCGCGAAGGCGCCGCTTCTGCCCCATTAATCGGCTGGTTTTCTACAGAAACGTGACTGAAAAAGGCGGCGGGTGACTATCCGCCGCCTTTTTCCTGCCCTATGGCATCTTTAGGCACAAAACATGGCTTGCCAGCTTGTGCTGCAAGCCCAAGACGCTTCCGGCTTGTGCCGATGTCGGTACGAACCGTTGGTTGGTAGCCCGCAGACACCCGGACCCAGATGCCCGGGGATTCCACGTCGTGGGTTTGATTTTTTGAGAACAGGGAGTTCGAGCGTGAACAAAAATGATTTGATCGCGGCGGTTGCGGAAGCGACCGATCTCTCCCGCGCTAAGGCCGGTGAGGTTGTGGACGCGGTTTTCGCCAAGATCACGGAAGGGCTGAAGTCCTCTGAAGTGCGTCTGGTCGGTTTCGGCAACTTCGTGACCGCCCATCGCAAGGCCGGCACGGGTCGCAATCCCCGCACCGGTGAGGAGATCGCCATTCCGGCTTCTACCTCCGTGCGCTTCAAGCCCGGCAAGGCTCTGAAGGACTCGCTGAACTAATCAGGCGCTTCACCCCGCCTTTGCGCCCTTGTGCCAAGGGTTGCTCTGACGGGGCGGTTTGACGTCAAGCTTAAGCCGCCGGGTGGTGGAGTGATCCCCGCCGGCGGCCTGGTTTGGGATCGAAGTCCGGTCTTGATTGGCCGGGCACAGAGATCCCGGACGATAAGGCAAAGCCCGATGCGTCCAGCGCACTTGTGCTGCATGCATCGGGACGCTACCCGGTCTCCCATTCCTTGATTGCTTGATCGGATGGCCTTGCCGCCGATCTTTGCTTGGTTCGACTAGCGGGCGGTTAGCTCAGCGGTAGAGCGTCTCGTTTACACCGAGAGGGCCGGCGGTTCGAATCCGTCACCGCCCACCAGTCCTTATCCAGTCCTTTTCCATCTGCATGTTTACTGTCCACAGCGCGCGCGGTCTTTCGCGTTGGCTTTGATCGCGGAGACAGGGCCGGAAAAGCCCGTTTCAGGCGGGCCGGGCAGGGGCCGACACGGCATCCACGCGAATCACGGAATATGCGTCAACTTGATGTCAACGCCCAAAGGCAGGATGGCGGCTATCTCCGCCAGCTGAGCAGAACGGCGTTTTTCCGGGGTTTGCGCGCTTGACGCTGTCAGGCCAGCGGGTTAATTCCCCTCCCGTCGCTGCGGGTGTAGCTCAGTTGGTTAGAGCGCCGGCCTGTCACGCCGGAGGTCGCGGGTTCGAGCCCCGTCACTCGCGCCAGTGGCGACAATCTTCCCCTTCATAAATCAATCTGTCATCATCGAAAAAGCCAAGGGTCCCCCTGGCTTTTCGGTGCGTTTGGTGCATGTTTTGCCATGCCTTGCGGCTGGGTGTGCCATGATTACAAGTCTTTCATGACAGTGGCTTAAGAGGGGTGGCGCGGCGCGGGCGGAGGGATTAGGGTCCCGTTCGCAAATGCGGCAAAGCGCTGCATAAGTGCTCTGCCTATTCTGGCTTTCGACCGAGGAGATGAAGGTGCAACCTCTGCTTTCGCAGTACTGGCCCATTCTGATCTTTGGAGCGATCGCCGCGGTGATCGCCGGTGCCATGATGGCAGGGGCGATGCTTGCCGCCCGCCAGAAGCCTTATGCCGAAAAACTGTCTGCCTACGAATGCGGTTTCGAGCCGTTTGACGATGCGCGCCGCCGTTTCGACGTGCGCTTCTACCTCGTCTGCCTTCTCTTCATTATCTTCGACCTGGAAGTGGCCTTCCTCTTTCCCTGGGCCGTCAGCCTCTCGCATATCGGCATCATGGGTTTCCTGACCATGCTCGCCTTCCTGGCCGAGCTTGGGGTCGGCTATGTCTACGCATGGCGCAAGGGCGCCCTGGATTGGGAGTGACAGCGATGAGCGGTTCAATGTCCGGCGATACCGGAACCGAGCTCGTCTGGAACGGGCGTGAGCTGCCGCCGGGGCCGGATCAGGACGCGGTGATGAAGGCCATTACCGGTGAGATCACCGGCAAGGGCTTCGTCGTCGGCAATCTGGACAGGATCGTCAATTGGGCGCGCACCGGCAGCCTTTGGCCGATGACCTTCGGCCTGGCCTGCTGCGCGGTCGAGATGATCCACGCCTATATGCCGCGCTACGATCTTGACCGTATGGGCGTCATCCCGCGCGCCTCTCCCCGCCAGAGCGACGTCATGATCGTCGCCGGCACGCTGACCAATAAAATGGCCCCGGCGCTGCGCAAGCTCTACGACCAGATGGCCGAGCCTCGCTACGTCATCTCCATGGGTAGCTGCGCCAATGGCGGCGGCTATTACCACTACTCCTACTCGGTGGTGCGCGGTTGCGACCGCATCGTGCCGGTGGACGTCTATGTCCCGGGCTGCCCGCCGACGGCCGAAGCCCTCGTCTACGGGATCATGCAATTGCAGAAGAAGATCCGCCGCACGGGGACCATCCTCCGTGGCTGATACCCCTGAGACCGCACCGACCGAGGATCAGGTCCCTGTCGTTCTGACGCCGACCGAGGCGCTGTGCGCGGCTGTCGGCGGTCTGCAGCGCGTTCTCTCGGCCAAGATCGCCGTGGGGGAGATCGTCATCCGCACCGATCTCGCCTCGCTGCTTGAGCTGATGACGGTGCTGAAGGACGATCCGCGCTTCGCTTTCGAGCAGGTGATGGATATCTGCGGCGTCGATTGGCCGCAGAACGCCGAGCGGTTCGAGGTCGTCTACAATCTGCTCTCCGTCTCGCTGAACCATCGCCTCCGCGTCATCGTGACGACGGACGGCGTGACCCCGGTTCCCTCCGTCTCCCATATCTGGGCGGTCGCGACCTGGTGGGAGCGTGAGGCCTGGGACCTGTTCGGCATTCCCTTCTCGGGCCAAAGCGATCTGCGCCGCATCCTCACCGATTACGGCTTCGTCGGGCATCCGATGCGGAAAGACTTTCCGCTCACCGGCTATGTCGAGGTCCGCTACGACGAGGAGCGCAAGCAGGTCGTCTATGAGCCGGTTAAGCTGGTTCAGGATTTCCGCCGCTTCGATTTCATCTCGCCCTGGGAAGGCATGACGACGCTTCCCGGTGACGAGAAAGCCCATCGGGAGGGCTGAGACATGAGCGAAACCGCCACCGTGTCGGAACACACGATCGTCAATCCTGAGACCCGCGTCATCGAGATCGACAGCCACGCGCTGAATTTCGGTCCCCAGCATCCGGCCGCCCATGGCGTGCTGCGCCTGATCCTGGAAATGGACGGCGAGGTCGTGGACCGCGCCGATCCGCATGTCGGGCTGCTGCATCGCGGCACCGAAAAGCTGATGGAATATCGGACCTATATCCAGAATATTCCTTATTTCGACCGGCTCGATTATGTCAGCCCGATGGCACAAGAACAGTGCTATGTGATGGCGATCGAGAAGCTGCTGGGCATCGAAGCGCCGGAGCGCGCCGAGTGGATCCGCACGCTGTTCGCGGAAGTCACCCGCATCCTCAACCATCTGCTCAATGTCACCTCCTTCGCGCTCGATGTCGGCGCGACGACGCCGAGCCTTTGGGGCTATGAGGTGCGCGAGCAACTGATGGAATTCCATGAAGCCGCGTCCGGCGCGCGCATGCATGCGAATTACATCCGTCCGGGTGGCGTCAATCGCGATCTGCCGGCGGGTCTGGAAGACCGGATGCTGGCCTGGTGCGATACCTTCCCGGGCTTTCTGGACGATATGGAAGGCCTGCTGACCGGCAATCGCATCTGGAAGCAGCGCACCGTCGATATCGGCATCGTCACGGCCGAGGAAGCCTTGAACTGGGGTTTCAGCGGTCCCAACCTGCGCGCCTCCGGCGTGCCGTGGGATCTGCGGCGCTCGCAGCCCTATTCCAAATACAGCGAAGTCGATTTCGATATTCCCGTCGCGCGCAACGGCGATTGCTATGATCGTTACCTGGTGCGCGTGCAGGAAATGCGCGAGAGCCTGAAGATCATCCGCCAGTGCCTGACCAAGATGAAGCCCGGTCCGGTGCGCGTTTTGGACAATAAGTTCACGCCGCCTAATCGGGGTGAGATGAAGCGGTCGATGGAAGCGCTGATCCATCACTTCAAGCTCTTCACCGAAGGCTTCCATGTGCCGGCGGGCGCGACCTATACGGCCATCGAAGCGCCCAAGGGCGAATTCGCGGTCTACCTGGTCGCGGACGGTACCAATAAGCCCTATCGCTGCAAGATCCGGCCCACGGGCTTTGCCCATCTGCAGGCCATGGACAAGATGGCCAAGGGCCACATGCTGGCCGACGCGGTCTCCATCATCGGGTCCATCGACCTCGTCTTCGGCGAAATCGACAGGTAATCATGAGCTCTTCCCACGTTGCCGAGGTCGCGGAGCCGGCAAGCTTCGCTTTCGATGCCGCAAGCCTCGCCGAGATCGAGACGATCCTGAAGCGCTATCCGCCCGAGCGGAAGGCGAGCGCTGTCATTTTTCTGCTGTACGAAGTGCAGAAGCAGATGGCGCGTCACACCAATAGCGGCTGGGTGCCGCAGGTGGCGATGGATGTGGTCGCCGAGGTGCTGGATATGGCGCCGATCCGTGTCTACGAAGTCGCGACCTTCTACACGATGTTCAACCTCAAGCCGGTCGGCCGCTATCACCTGCAGGTCTGCACGACGACGCCCTGCTGGCTGCGTGGGTCGGACGATGTCGTGGCTGCCTGCTTCAAGAAAACCGGCCTGTCGCATTTCGGCGAAGTCAGCGCCGACGGCCTCTTCAGCATGGCCGAGGTCGAATGCCTCGGCGCCTGCGTCAATGCGCCGATGATGCAGGTCAATAACGAATCCTATTACGAGGATCTCGACGGTCCGCGCACGGAAGCGCTGCTCGATGCCTTCCGTCGCGGCGAACCGCCGGCGGCGGGCCCGACCATCGATCGTCTGGGGTCGCAGGCCGAAGGCGGCCCGACGACCTTGACCCATGCCGGTGAATTCTGGTCGCCGGAGAAATATGCCGTGGTGAAGCGCGAGCGGGCGGAAGCGGCCGAGCGCGCTGCCGCCGAGGCCGCCGCCGCTGAAGCCGCCGCGCAGGCGGCCGCCGCCGCCAATCCGCCGCCGGCAGATCCCGCTGCCAAGCCAGGAGCGTAAGACATGGTCATGGCGCTTGAAGACAAGGACCGCATCTTCACCAATATGCACGGTCAGCGGGATTGGGGGCTGGACGGCGCCCGCACGCGCGGCGATTGGGACGGCACCGCCGATATCATGGCGCGCGGCCGTTTTGCCGTGGTCGATGAGATCAAGGCGTCCGGCCTACGCGGCCGTGGCGGCGCAGGTTTCCCGTCCGGTCTGAAATGGTCCTTCATGCCGAAGGATCGCGGCGCGAAGCCGGCCTATCTCATCGTCAATTGCGATGAGAGCGAGCCCGGCACCTGCAAGGACCGCGAGATTTTGCGCAACGAACCGCATAAGCTGGTCGAGGGCTGTCTGCTCGCCGGTTTCGCGATGGGCGCGACCGCCGCCTATTGCTATATCCGCGGCGAATATCACCTGGAATATACGCGTCTGCAGGCAGCCGTAGAGCAGGCCTATGCGGCCGGCCTGATCGGCGAGAACGCTTCCGGCTCGGGCTATGATTTCGACGTCTTCGTGCATCGTGGTGCCGGCGCCTATATCTGCGGCGAAGAGACGGCGATGCTGGAAAGCCTCGAAGGCAAAAAGGGCATGCCGCGCTCCAAACCGCCTTTCCCGGCGGCGATGGGCCTGTACGGTCTGCCCTCGACGGTCACGAATTGCGAGACGGTGGCGGTCGCGCCGACCATCATGCGCCGTGGCGCGCAATGGTTCGCGAGCTTTGGCCGCGACAAGAACCAGGGCACCAAGCTGTTCTGCATCTCGGGCCATGTGAACCGGCCCTGCACCGTCGAGGAATCGATGGGCATCACGATGCGCGAGCTGATCGACAAGCATGCCGGTGGCGTGCGCGGCGGCTGGGACAATCTTCTGGCGATCATTCCGGGCGGCGTCTCCGTCCCCATGATCACCAAGGACATGGCCGAAAAGGCGCTGATGGATTTCGACAGCCTGCGCGAAATGCGCTCAGGGCTAGGCACCGGCGCCGTCATCGTGATGGACAAGTCAACCGATCTGATCAAGGCCATCGCGCGCATCTCGGCTTTCTACAAGCATGAAAGCTGCGGCCAGTGTACGCCTTGCCGCGAAGGCACGGGCTGGATGATGCGGATCATGAACCGCATGGTCGAAGGCCGCGCCGAAGTCGATGAGATCGACATGCTTGAGCAGGTCACCCGTCAGGTCGAAGGCCATACGATCTGCGCGCTGGGTGACGCGGCGGCCTGGCCTATTCAGGGCCTGATCCGGCATTTCCGCCCCGTGATGGAGGAGCGCATCGCCGCCTATAAGGCGGCGCGCGGCTTGTCTCCCACGGCCACGCAACCCATGGCGATCGCGGCGGAGTAGCACCGATGACCAAGCTGACCATCGACGGGATTGAGGTCGAGGTTCCTGCCGGCTTCTCCGTGCTGCAGGCGGCGGAAGCCGCCGGAAAGGAAATCCCGCGCTTCTGCTTCCATGACCGGCTTTCGGTCGCCGCCAATTGCCGCATGTGCCTGGTGGAAGTGGAGAAGGCGCCGAAGCCCGTCGCCTCCTGCGCTTTCCCGGTGGGTGAGGGCATGGTGGTGAAGACCGACAGCCCGCTGGCCCGCAAGGCCCGTCGCGGCGTGATGGAATTCCTGCTCATCAACCATCCGCTGGATTGCCCGATCTGCGATCAGGGCGGCGAATGCGATCTGCAGGATCAGGCCATGGCCTATGGCCGTGACCATTCCCGCTATACCGAGGATAAGCGCGCGCAGCGCGACAAGGACCTGGGGCCGCTCGTTCGCACCGTCATGACGCGCTGCATTCAGTGCACGCGCTGCATCCGCTTCGCGACCGAAATCGCGGGCGTGCCGGAACTGGGCGGTGTCTCGCGCGGCGAGAATATGGAAGTCACCACCTATGTGCAGAAGGCTCTGTCGTCGGAGCTGTCCGGCAATCTGGTCGATATCTGCCCGGTCGGCGCGCTGACCTCCAAACCCTATACGTTTAGCGCCCGGTCGTGGGAGCTGAAGAAGACCGACAGTATCGACGTGATGGACGCCGTCGGCTCCGCCATCCGCATCGATACGCGCGGTCCGCAGGTCATGCGTATCCTGCCGCGCCTGAATGAGGACGTGAACGAGGAATGGCTGGCCGATAAGTCCCGCCATATCGTGGACGGTCTTACCCGTCGCCGGCTCGACAAGCCCTGGCTGCGCGTGGGCGGCAAGCTGCAGCCCGCGACCTGGGAAGAGGCCTTTCTCGCCATCGCCGGCCGCCTGAAGGATGTCGCCGGTGATCGTATCGGCGCGCTGGCGGGTGACCTCGCCGATGCCGAGAGCATGCTGGCGCTGAAGGACCTGCTCGCCTCGCTCGGCTCCCGCAACGTCGATGCCCGTCAGGGCGGTGCCGCTTTCGACACCAGCCGCCGTGATTTTTATCTGTTCAACAGCACCATCGCCGGCATCGAAGAGGCTGACGCGCTGCTGCTGATCGGCACCAATCCGCGTCACGAGGCGCCGATCCTCAATGCCCGTATCCGCAAGCGCTGGCGCCAGAACCGCCTTCCCGTCGGTGTTATCGGCCAGGCGGCCGATCTGACCTATCCGTCCGAGATCCTGGGCGCCGGCCCCGACGCGATCACCGCGCTGCTCGACGGCAGCCACGCTTTCGCGGACGTGCTCGCCGGTGCGGCCAAGCCGATGATCGTGGTGGGTGAGGGGGCTTTGCAGGGTCCCGGTGGTGCAGCCGTTCTGGCCGCCGCCTGGGCCTTGGCTGAAAAAGTCGGTGGCTTCGTCGAAGGCTGGCACGGTTTCAACGTGCTGCATCGGGCCGCGGCCCGTGTCGGCGCGCTCGACCTCGGCTTCGTGCCGGCAGCCGGTGCCAAGGATTGGGCCAGCATGGTCGCCGGTGGCGTCGATGTGCTTTGGCTGCTCGGTGCCGATGAATTCGCGGCCAGCGCCATCGCGCCGGAAACCTTCGTCATCTATCAGGGCCATCACGGTGATCGCGGTGCGGCCCGCGCCGATGTCATTCTGCCGGGCGCCGCTTACACTGAAAAGAGCGGCACCTACGTCAATACCGAAGGCCGCGTGCAGTGCATTCAGCCGGCGACCTTCCCGGTGGGTGATGCCAAGGAAGATTGGCGCATCCTGCGCGCCTTCAGCGCGGTGATCGGCAAGACCTTGCCCTATGACAGCATCGCCGCCCTCCGCGCGCGTCTGGTCGCCGTCAACCCGATCTTCGGCACCGTTGATACCTTCACGCGACTGGCGACGACAGATAAGACCGGCCCGGTTAATACCGGTGCGGCGCTGAGCAGCGCGCCTTTCGCGATTGCCATCGCCGATTACTACCAGACCGATCCGATCAGCCGCGCGAGCCCGACCATGCAAGCTTGTACTGAGACCTACGTCCCCGTTCTGCAGGCGGCGGAGTAAGAGACGGTCATGGGTTTCTTCTCCACCATTCTGGGCCAGATCATCCTCGCGGCCCTTGAGACGCTGGCGGTGCTTGTCCCGCTGCTGATGATCGTGGCTTACGCCACTTACGGCGAACGCCGCGTGATGGCGGCCATGCAGCTGCGCAAAGGGCCGAATGTCGTCGGCCCCTTCGGTCTGTGGCAGCCCTTCGCCGACGCCGTCAAAATGGTGATGAAGGAAACCATCGTGCCGAGCGGCGCGAACCGGGTTCTGTTCATGATCGCGCCGATGCTGACCTTCGGCCTTGCCATGGTCGCCTGGGCCGTGGTGCCGACCGGCAACCACCTGGCGGTCGCCAATATCAATGTCGGTATTCTGTATCTTTTCGCGATCAGCTCGCTCGGCGTCTACGGCATCATCATCGCCGGCTGGGCGTCCAATTCCAAATACGCCTTCCTCGGTGCGCTGCGCTCGGCCGCGCAGATGGTCAGCTACGAAGTCTCCATCGGCTTCGTCATGGTCTGCGTCCTGCTGTGCGTCGGCAGCCTGAACCTGAACGACATCGTGCGCGCGCAGAACGGTCTCTGGTTCTGCATTCCGCTTTTCCCGATGTTCATCGTCTTCTTCATCTCGGGCCTGGCCGAATGTAACCGCGTGCCCTTCGACTTGGCGGAAGGCGAGAGCGAGATCGTCGCGGGCTTCATGGTGGAATATTCCTCCATGAGCTACGCCATGTTCTTCCTCGGCGAATACGCGAATATGACGCTGATGAGTGCGATGACCTCCATCCTGTTCCTGGGTGGGTGGATGTCGCCGGTGCCGTTCCTGGCCTTCATTCCCGGACCGATCTGGCTGATCCTCAAGATCTGCTTCGTCATGTTCGTCTTCATCTGGGTGCGCGCGACTTTCCCGCGCTTCCGGTATGACCAGCTGATGCGTCTGGGCTGGAAGGTCTTCCTGCCGCTGTCGATCGGCTGGATGGTGCTGACCGCCGCCGCGCTCGAAATCTTCGGATGGCTGCCCCATGGCTGAGTTTCATAAAGCCAGCTTGGCTGCGACGACTAAAAGGGGAATGGAATAATGGGTGTCCTCGACCGTGCAGCGCGCAGCCTCTTGCTGACGGAACTCGTCGGCGGCATGGCCATCACGCTCCGCTACATGTTCAAGCCGAAGGTGACGATCAACTATCCCTTCGAGAAGGGGCCGCTATCCCCGCGTTTTCGGGGTGAGCATGCGCTGCGCCGCTATCCCAATGGGGAGGAGCGCTGCATTGCCTGCAAACTGTGCGAAGCGATCTGCCCGGCCCAGGCCATCACCATCGAAGCCGAACCGCGCGAAGACGGCTCCCGCCGGACCACGCGCTATGACATCGACATGGTGAAATGCATCTATTGCGGCCTCTGCGAGGAAGCCTGCCCGGTCGATGCGATCGTCGAAGGCCCGAATTTCGAATACGCGACCGAAACGCGCGAGGAGCTGCTGTATAACAAGGACAAGCTGCTCTCGAACGGCGACCGCTGGGAGCCGGAGATTGCACGGCGCCTCGAACTAGACGCCCCGTACCGGTAACAGCGCGCCATGATCTTCGCTCAAATCTTCTTCTATATCTTTGCCGCCATCCTCATCGTCTCCGCGGTGATGGTGGTGACGTCCCGGAACCCGGTTCATTCCGTGCTGTTCCTGATCCTGTGCTTCTTCAACGCGGCTGCCTTGTTCCTGATCGCGGGGGCCGAGTTCCTGGCCTTCATCCTGCTGATCGTGTACGTCGGCGCCGTCGCGGTGCTGTTCCTGTTCGTCGTCATGATGCTCGACATCGACTTCACCGAACTGCGCGCGGGCGTGCAGCGCTACGCGCCGATCGGCGCTGTCGTCGGCATCATCCTGCTGCTGGAACTGGTGATGGCGGTGGGCGGTTGGAAGATCGCACCGGCGGCCGCCGTGCTGCGTATGTCGCCGATGCCGCTTGGCATCAGCAATACCGACGCCATCGGCCGTATCCTTTACACGCAATATGCCTTCCTGTTCGAAACCTCATCGGTCGTGCTGATGGTCGCCATGATCGGCGCCATCGTGCTGACGCATCGGGAACGGACGCGCTCGAAATCACAGAACATCGCGCGTCAGAACGCCCGCCAGCCGGCCGATACGCTGACCATGATGGATGTGCCGATCGGCGTCGGCGTGAAGCAGCTCGGCATCCTGCGGCCCGGCCCGGCGCTGGCCGCGCCGGGCGAGAAGATCACGCTGCCGGAGACAGATCATGTCGCCGTCACGCATAAGCCGGGAGCGCATTGATATGCCCATTGGCATCGGCCCCTATCTGGTCGTCTCCTCCATCCTGCTGGTGGTGGGCATCTTCGGGATCTTCATGAACCGGAAGAACGTCATCACCATCCTGATGTCGATCGAACTCATCCTGCTCGCGGTGAACCTGAACTTCGTGGCCTTTTCGGGCCAGCTGCATGACCTCACCGGGCAGATCTTCACGATGTTCGTGCTGACGGTGGCCGCGGCCGAGGCCGCCATCGGGCTCGCCATCGTCGTCACCTACTTCCGCAACCGCGGCTCGATCGCGGTCGAAGACGTCAATCTGATGAAGGGCTGAGACGTGATCTTCGCTATTGCCGTCTTCGCACCGCTCTTCGGCTCGCTGATCGCGGGTCTGTTCGGTCCTTGGCTCAAGGACCAGGGCGCTCAATTCGTCAGCATTCTGGCGATGCTCATCGCCGCCGTCTGCGGCGTCATCTCAGGCGTCAGCCTGCTCTCGGGCTCGGCTCACCCGACCACCGTCGCCATCGCCGAATGGCTGCATGTCGGCGGTTTCCAGGTCGATTGGGCGCTGCGCTACGATAGTCTTTCCGCCGTCATGGTGCTGATGGTGACGGTGGTCTCCACCCTCATCCACATCTATTCGGTCGGCTATATGAAGGGCGACCGCTCGGTCCCGCGCTTCTTCTCCTACCTGTCGCTGTTCACCTTCGCCATGCTGATGCTGGTGACGGCCAATGACCTGGTGCAGCTGTTCTTCGGCTGGGAAGGTGTCGGCCTCGTCTCCTACCTGCTCATCGGCTTCTGGTATGAGAAGGATTCGGCGAATGCGGCGGCCATCAAGGCCTTCGTCATGAACCGCATCGGCGATCTGGGCTTCGCGCTCGGTATCGGCCTTGTGTTCTTCCTGTTCGGCTCGGTGCGCTTCCCGGACATCTTTGGCGCCGCTGCGGCGCAGAGCCATGCCGTCTACCACCTGTTCGGCACCAATCTGCATGCGCTGGACGTGATCGGCATCCTGCTCTTCATCGGTGCCATGGGTAAGTCGGCCCAGCTCGGTCTGCACCCCTGGTTGGCGGATGCGATGGAAGGCCCGACGCCGGTTTCCGCCCTCATCCATGCGGCCACCATGGTCACCGCCGGCGTCTTCCTGATGGTGCGGATGTCGCCCATCCTGGAATACGCGCCGGTCGCGCTTGCGGTCGTCGGCATTGTCGGCGGCACCACGGCGCTGTTCGCGGCGACGATCGGCTGCACGCAGACCGACATCAAGCGCGTCATCGCTTATTCGACCTGTTCGCAGCTCGGCTATATGTTCGTGGCCGTCTCGGTCGGTGCCTATCAGGCCTCGATCTTTCACCTCATCACCCATGCCTGCTTCAAGGCGCTGCTCTTCCTCACGGCGGGCTCCGTCATCCACGCCATGTCGGGCGAGCAGGACATGCGCAAGATGGGCGGTCTCGCGAAGCTCATTCCTTATACCTATGCCATGATGTGGATCGGCAGCCTGGCGCTGGCCGGCATTCCGCCGCTGTCGGGCTATTTCTCGAAGGACGCCATCGTCAACGCGGCCTTCATGGGCCAAGGCGGCGGCTATGCCTGGTTCTGCGTCGCGGCTGCGGCCTTCCTGACGGCCTTCTATTCCGGGCGTCTGCTGTTCATGACCTTCCACGGCAAGTCGCGCGCGGATGAGCATGTGCTCAGCCATGTGCATGAAAGCCCGCTGGTGATGACGGGGCCGCTGTTCTTCCTGGCCCTCGGCGCCATCTTCGTCGGCGGTATATTCGCGCATGACTTCATCGGCGCGGATCAGGCCAAGTTCTGGAACGGCGCCATTTCCGCCATCAACCACCCGTCGATCCTGCTCGATATCGACAAGGTTCCCTTCCTGATCGGTATCCTGCCGACCATCCTCGGCGTCCTCGGTTTCGCGCTGTCCTATGTGATGTATATCGCGCGCCCGGAACTGCCCGCGATGCTGGCGACGCGCTTCGCGCCGGTCTACCGACTGCTGCTGAACAAATACTATTTCGATGAGATGTATGACGTCATCTTCGTGAAGCCCTATTACGCCATCGCCCGCGCGATCTGGCATGTGGGGGACGAGGATATCATCGACGGTATTCCCCGCGGCGGCGCCGGCATCGCGCGCTTCTCGGCCGGCGGCATCGCCCGGATACAAAGCGGCTCGCTGGCCCAATACGCCTTTGTCATGCTGATCGGACTTGTCGTCCTGATCACCGTCTTCCTGATCTTCCGGTGAGCCCGATGAACCAAGCAGGCTTCCCGCTTCTGTCACTGCTGACCTTCCTGCCGCTGGCGGGCGTGGTCGTCATCTTCTGCCTGCGCGGCGATGAAGAGGCGACGGCCCGCGCGGCCCGTTGGACCGCACTTTGGACCAGCCTCATCGTCTTCGTGCTTAGCCTCGTGCTGTGGTTCGATTTCGACAAAAGCTTCGTGGGCTTCCAGTTCCAGGAAAACCTGCCCTGGCTGCCGCAATACGGCGCCTCCTACCGGATGGGCGTCGACGGCATCAGCGTCATGTTCGTGCTGATCTCGACCGCGCTGACGCCGATCGCGATCCTCTCCGCCTGGAAACAGGGCGGCGGACGCGCGCGGGAATATATGACCGCCTTCCTGGTGCTTGAGACGACCATGATCGGCATCTTCAGCGCGCTCGATTTGCTGGTCTTCTTCGTCTTCTTCGAAGCCGTGCTGATCCCGATGTTCGTCATCATCGGCGTCTGGGGCGGGGAACGCCGGCGCTATGCCGCGATCAAATTCTTCCTCTTTATGTTCGCCGGCTCCATGCTGATGCTGCTCGGCATCGTCGCGCTGTGGATCCATGACGGCACCACCAGCATCCCCGACATGCTGCATATCCCGCTGCCCGCGCATCTGCAGTTCTGGCTGTTCCTGGCCTTCTTCGCCGCCTTCGCGGTGAAGATCCCGATCTGGCCGGTGCATACCTGGCTGATCGACGCGCATCGCGAAGCGCCGATCGCAGGTTCCGTTCTGCTCGCCGGCGTGCTCGCCAATATGGGCGGTTACGGCTTCCTGCGCTTCTCGGTCAGCCTGCTGCCGCAGGCCTCCCAAAGCTTCGCGCCGCTGATGTTCGCGTTGGCGGTCGTCGCCATCATCTACACCTCGATCGCGGCGCTGGTGCAGCGTGACCTGCTGAAATTCTGCGCTTATTCCTCGATCGGCCATATGGCCATCGCGGTCGTCGGCATCTTCACCTTCTCGGTGCAAGGCATCGAAGGCTCGCTCTTCCGCATGCTGTCCCATGGCTTCATCACGGCCGCCTTGTTCATCTGCGTCGGCGTGCTGATGGACCGGATGCGCAGCCAGAGCATGGACGGGTACGGCGGGCTGGCGCGCACCATGCCCTTCTATGCGCTGCTGTTCATGATCTTTGCCATGGGCACTGTCGGCCTGCCGGGCACTGCCGGGTTCATCGGCGAAATCCTGGTCATCGTGGCCGCCCTGAAGGTAAACTTCTGGCTGTCGTTGCTGACCGGCACGACGCTGATCCTGAGCGCGATCTACACGCTCGTCATGTATCGGCGTGTCATCTTCGGCGGGCTGGAACGGCCCGAGCTGAAGGTGCTGCAGGATATCGGCCCGCGTGAGATCGTCATGCTGGTGCCGCTGGTGATCCTGACCATCTGGATGGGCATCTATCCCTCCAGCTTCTCGACCTTCTTTGACGCGACGGCGAATGCCATGGCCCAGGCCCATACCGTGGCTTTGGCCGGCACACCCGCGCATCTGGCCTCTGCGGCAGGCAATCTCGCCGTGGGCAGCGTTACGGCCGGGGGGGCCAACTGATGAACTGGTTGGTCGCACTCCCCGAACTCGCGCTATCGCTATGCGGGCTCGCCATTCTGATTGCCGGCGTCTTCTCGCCCAATAAGCATGCCTTCCAGCTGACCAGCATGCTGTCGCTCGGCGCCTTGCTCGGTGTCGGCGGGTTGGTTCTGGTCTCGCCGACCGGCCTCGGTTTCGGCGGCTTGTTCATCAACGACGCTTTCAGCCGTTTCGCGCAATTGCTGATCCTGGCCGGTGCCGGCCTCGCCATCATCCTCTCGCTCGATTTCAATGAGCGCGAGGAGGGCATGGCCCGTTTCGAATACCCGGTCCTGATCCTGTTCGCCTCGGCGGGCATGATGATCATGGTCGGCGCCACCAACCTCATGACCCTTTATCTCGGGTTGGAGCTGCAGTCCCTCGCGCTGTATGTCGTGGCGGCCTTCGCCCGCGACAGCCTGAAATCCTCGGAAGCCGGTCTCAAGTATTTCGTCCTCGGCTCGCTCGCCTCCGGCATCCTGCTCTATGGCATGACGCTGACCTACGGCTTCTCGGGCAGCACCGATTTCATCCATATCGCCAAGGCGCTGGTTACCAGTACGCCCTCCGTCGGCCTCGTCATCGGCATGGTTTTCGTGATGGTCGGCATCGTCTTCAAGATCGCCGCCGTGCCTTTCCACATGTGGTCCCCGGATGTGTACGAGGGCGCGCCGACATCGGTGACGGCGCTGTTCGGCTCCGCCCCGAAAGTGGCGGCCATGGCTCTGCTCATCCGCGTGATGGCCTGGCCCTTTGGCCATCTGTTCGTGCAATGGCAGCTGCTGATCGAGATCATCGCCATCGCTTCGCTGATCCTGGGGGCGCTGGCGCCGCTGGTGCAGACCAATATCAAGCGCCTGATGGCCTATTCCTCGATCGGCCATGTCGGATACGCGCTGATGGGTCTGGCCGCCGGCAACGGCAATGGCATCAGCGCCATGCTGGTCTATCTCGCGACCTATATCTTCATGACGCTCGGCGCCTTCGGCATCATCATCGCCATGCGCCGTCAGGGCCGTCCGGTCGAGAAGATCACCGACCTCGCGGGCCTCGGCCGCAACCATCCGGGTCTGGCGATTGCCATGACCATCTTCATGCTCAGCATGGCCGGCGTGCCGCCGCTGTCGGGTTTCTTCGGCAAGCTTTACGTCTTCCTGGCCGCGATCCAAAGCGGGCTCTGGCTGCTCGCCGTTATCGGCGTCATCACCAGCGTCATCGGCGCCTATTACTACCTGCGTATCATCAAGCTGATGTATTTCGATGCGCCGGAAGGCGCGTTTGACCATCCGGCGCCGTCGCTATCTTTCGTCGTGGCGCTAACCGGCGCGGTGACGCTGCTGTTCATTCTGGTGGCGGGTCCCGTCACCACCGCGGCGCAGGCCGCGGCCATGGCCCTGTTGGGGTGACGGATAGCGTCGCGGCAGATCTGCTTCCGCTTGCCTCGGGGTATCGGCTCGAAGAAGTCCAGCTGATCCCTTCCACCTCGGATGCCTGCATCGCCCGCGTCCATGAAGGCGCGGCCGACGGGCTGGCCATTCTGGCGGCGGCGCAGTCCGCCGCCCGCGGCAGTCGCGGCCGAAGTTGGAGCGCACCGCTCGGCAATCTCTATCTGTCTGTCCTGCTGCGGCCGCGCAATGCGGCCGAGGCCGGTGGTGCCGGGCAATGGGCGCTGCTGGCCGGCCTCGCTTTCGTCGAGGCGCTATCGGCCTATGACGCCGACCCTGAGCAGCTGACCGTGAAATGGCCGAATGACGTGCTGCGCGCCGGTGCGAAGCTCGGCGGCGTGTTGGTCGATGCCGGCATGGGAAAGAATGGCCTCGATTGGCTGGTCATCGGCGTCGGCGCCAATCTGGCGGTTGCACCGGTGGTGACAGGGCGCCTTACCGCCGCGATCCTGCCCCGCGCGGGGACTGCGCCGTCACCGCGCGACGTCGCCCACAGCTTTATCGCGCGAATCGCGTATTGGCGCGGCTTGCTGGCCGAGCGAGGCTTCGCGCCCATTCGGTCGGCCTGGATGGCGCGTGCCCACCCGATCGGCACCCCGATCGCAGTCCGCGACGCCCGCGGCGACAGCATGGCGGAAGGGACCTTCGCCGGGCTATCGGAAACCGGCGAGTTGTTACTATCCATGGGCGAAACAACGCGCGCCATCTCCACAGGTGATGTGCTTTTGGGCCAAGGGAGCTGACCCGCCATGCTTCTGGTGATCGATGCCGGCAATACGAATATCGTTATGGCCTTGCATGATGGGTCTGGTTGGCGCGGAACCTGGCGCATTTCGACCGATGCGCAACGCACCTCTGACGAATATGCCGTATGGCTGATGACGCTGATGCGTCATAGCGGGCTGGAACCGAAGACGGTCAGTCGGGCCGTCATCGGTATCGTGGTGCCGGCGGCGCTCTATCATCTGCGCCGTCTGTGCCGGGAATGGTTCGAGGTCGAGCCGATGATCGCATCGGCGGAGCTCGATTGGGGTTTTGAGATAAGGGCCGACGCGCCGACCGAAGTGGGGGCGGACCGCCTGCTGAATACGCTGGCCGCCCATCACAATTACGGGGGGCCCTTGGTGGTTGTGGATTTCGGCACCGCCACCAATTTTGATGTCGTGGACCAGGATGGAAATTTCGTCGGCGGGATCATCTCGCCGGGTGTCAATCTCTCGATCGAGGCCTTGCACAGAGCCGCCGCGCGGTTGCCGCGCATTGCGATCGGCCGGCCTCAGGTCGTGATTGGACGCTCGACGGTACCCGCCATGCGGTCCGGCATTTTCTGGGGCTATGTCGGCATGGTGGAAGGGCTGGTGGCCCGCATCCGTGGCGAGCTCGGTGTGCCGATCAAGGTGATCGCGACCGGCGGACTCGCCCCGCTTTTTGCCGAAGGCACCGCAATTTTCGAATCGATCGACCCCGATCTTACGCTGGAGGGGATGCGCTTGTTGGCGCTGCGCAATCCCGCTCCCAGCCTGCCGAAGGACTGGAAGCGCCATTCCACAGGAGATTGACCAAGGATAAGGGCCTAATGACCAATTATGACGACGATCTAGCTTTCCTCCCGCTTGGGGGGACGGGCGAGATCGGCATGAACTTGAACCTCTACCGCTGCAACGGGCAGTGGTTGGCGGTTGACTGCGGCCTGGGCTTCGGCGGGCCGGAACATCCCGAAGTGGATGTCATGGTGCCGGACGCGAGTTTCATTGCGGAGCGGCGCGACAAGCTGCTCGGCCTTGTGATTAC
Organism: Acidisoma cellulosilyticum; assembly: GCF_020621385.1. GTDB lineage: Bacteria > Pseudomonadota > Alphaproteobacteria > Acetobacterales > Acetobacteraceae > Acidisoma > Acidisoma cellulosilyticum. The sequence continues at coordinate 375,095 of NZ_JAESVA010000005.1, forward strand.
CCATGCTCATGAAGACCATCTGGGCGCCGTCGCCTGGCTGTGGCGCGGCTTGCAATGTCCGGTCTATGCGACACCGTTTGCTGCCGCCGTCCTGCGGCGCAAGCTGACGGAAGCCGGATTGCTGAGCGAAGTGCCGCTGTATGTCGTGCAGTCGGGCAGCACGCTGGTGCTGGGTGATTTTTCCATCGAATTCGTCGCCATGGCGCATTCGGTGCCGGAAGCGCAGGCGCTTGCCATCACCACGCCGTACGGGGTGATCCTGCACAGCGGCGACTGGAAGCTGGACCCTGATCCGGTCGTGGGACCGGTCTCGGATGAGGCGACCTTGAAGCGCCTGGGTGACCAGGGCGTGCTCGCCATGGTCTGCGATTCGACCAATGCGCTGGTCGAAGGCCATTCCGGGTCGGAAGCCGAAGTGCGCCGCGCCTTGCCGGAACTGATCCGTCATCTGAGCGGTCGGGTGGCGATCACCTGTTTCGCGAGCAATGTCGCGCGGCTGGAAAGCATAGCGCTCGCCGCCAAGGCCGTCGGCCGCCAAGTGGCGATTGCCGGGCGGTCCTTGCGTAATATCGAGGCAGCCGCCCGCGAATGCGGCTATCTGGCCGATGTACCGCATTTCCTGAGCGAAGACGCGGCGGCGGATGTGCCGGATGACAGGCTTCTGCTCATCCTCTCGGGCAGCCAGGGCGAGGCGCGGAGTGCCATGTCCCGCGTGGCGCTCGATACGCATCCCCGCATCGCATTGGGGGAGGGCGATACCGTCATCTTCTCCAGCCGCGTCATTCCCGGGAATGAGCGGGCGATCAGCCTGGTGCAGGATAATCTCGTCCGTCGCGGCGTAAGGCTGATGACGGACAATGACCATATGATCCATGTCTCGGGCCATCCGGCGCGGGACGAGCTGCGGCGGATCTATGCGCTGGTGCGGCCGACTTATTCCGTGCCGGTCCATGGCGAATGGCGGCATCTGACGGCTCATGCCGGCCTGGCGGGTGAAGCCGGCGCCAAGCCGTTGATGCTGGAAGACGGCGATATTCTGGAACTGGCACCCGGCAAGCCGCAGATTATCGACAGCGCGCCGGTGGGCCGCCTGGCGGTCGACGGCAATCGGCTGGTGCCGATGACGGGCGGCGTGCTGGCGGCGCGCCGGCGCATGCTGTTCAACGGTGTCGTCATCGGCAGTCTGGTGGTGGATGAGCAGGGCCGTATTCGCGGCAATGCCCAGATCAGCGCGCCGGGACTCTTCGATACCGAAGACCCTGAGCGCACGCGCATGGAGGCAGAGTTCACAGCGGCCGTCGCCGATCTGCCGGCGCCGCTGCGGCGGGATGATTTCGCCCTCGCGGAATCGGCCCGTGCGTCGCTGCGCCGTGCTGTCGGCAAGCGCGTGCAGAAGCGCCCGTTGGTCGATGTGCATCTGATGCGGATCGCCGGATAGTCCGGTTTGGGGACGGGCTGCGGCGGGTGGTGAGCCACTGGCCGTGGCCCGAATCGCCTTTGGATTCGCAAAAATTCCAGAGCCTGTCGGGCGAAACGCTGCAAACCGCAGGGCGCAGAGCCGATCCCCAAGCGAAGAGGGGCTCGAATGTGACAGCCCTCTTGCAGCGTCCGGCAACAGCCGTTAGGAAGACCTCCATCGGAACCGTGGGCGCATAGCTCAGCGGTAGAGCACCACCTTGACACGGTGGGGGTCACAGGTTCAATCCCTGTTGCGCCCACCACGGTTCTGATTAATCCCCCCTTAAAATTCGCTTTAGATTCAACACCGTCCCTGGCACAGCTTGCGGTTGTGATTGGGGTCGAATTCGTATCGCGTTGAAAATATTGTGTATTTTGATGAAACGGGCAGAAGGGACCTGATGATCCTGTTTCGATATGATCACGAATTCGCGATGATTATGAATCAATGCTCAATAATATTGAGTCATCATCCTTCCAATGCACGGGTTTGTCAGCTTTCTTGTCACATTCCTAACGACACATCCTATAGTTGTGCTTATTATTGACGAATACACGTTCCGGTAGCAAAGTCGCTTTGCAACCAGTGGATGTAGACCGATGCGTGTCCTTCTTGTTGATAATGACGCCCAGGCTGCCTCGACGATCCAGCGTGCTTTGAAATCCAACGGTGCGGTGTTGGAGCATGTCGAGACTGGGGAAGAGGCCTTTCAGCTCGCCAAGCGCTACGACTATGACGCGCTGGTGATGGACCTGATGCTGCCCGATACGGACGGGTATGAGGTCATCCGCCGCCTGCGGTGGAGTTCGATCACCGTGCCCATCCTCGTGCTGTCCAGCCTCACGCGGCCCCAGGCGAAGGTGAAGGCCTTCTCCCTCGGCGCGGACGATTTCCTGGCGAGACCCTTCGACGAGTCCGAGCTTAGCGCGCGAATTCAGGCGCTGGTTCGCCGCTCCAAAGGGCTCAGCCATTCCCGTATCTCTCTCGGCCTCACCATGCTGGATATGGAGTCCAATCTCGTCACGGTCAGCGGGCAGACGGTCCATCTGACGGAGAAGGAATACCGCATTCTGGAACTGCTGTTCCTGCGCAGCGGCAGCATCGTCGCCAAGGAATCCTTCCTGAACCATCTTTACGGCGGCAATGACGAGCCTGACATCAAGATCATCGATGTCTTCGTCTGTAAGCTCAGGCGGAAACTGGCGCAGGCCGGGGCGGCGGACGTTATCACCACGGTGTGGGGGCGGGGCTATATCGTGCGGGATGCGGTGGCGACGACGCAGCCGGCCTTGCGGCCGCCGGGGGCAGAGACGGGCGGCCAGGGCATGGCTTTGATCTAGGAAAAGAGCAAGGAAATGCGCGATTTACGCTCCGGCAGCACTGGCGCCGGGGCGTAATGCGTTTTAGTTTGCCGACGACCGCAGGAGAGGTGGCCGAGCGGTTTAAGGCAGCGGTCTTGAAAACCGCCGTACGTGCAAGCGTACCGTGGGTTCGAATCCCACCCTCTCCGCCAGACCCTCCTGACATTGTCGAACATCCGAAAACCCCGCTGACCAGCCGCGCCTGGCCATACCTGTCAGGTGCGATCGGACGCGCCCCAAATCTGTCGCCCGCGGACCCGTTCCGCGGGTCTACCCGCCCAAGCGCCGAAACGCCGGCGAGGCGCGGCCGGCGAGGCGCGGCCAGCCAAGCCCTATCAAAACCTGGCAGACTCTGGAGAGGAATGAAGCGTGATGGATGGCACGTTATGATTTCAGTAAGAAAAATGTGACTGACTCTGGCTGGAAACATCAAAATTCAAACTTTTTTAAGCTCTTCCAAAAAAGACTAATCCATTGGGCAAAACTCATCGACAGACCTAATCATTAGAATGAGAAACCACAAAGTCTCAGGACAGAGATTTTCGACGCATTTAGAAAATCTCTTCAAAAAATCTAGATAATTTTTATGTATAATAAAAATGGGATGAATACTTAGGGCTAGGACCTAATCATCAAGACTAGTCCGATTACAAAACGGTTAAATGCATCCTCAGGGCAAGGTCGATCCGGGGTGAATTCCAGGTCAGATAGGCAGGAATTTCGCGGAAGAAAAGCGCCATTCAATTAAGTTTGGCTCGGCGATTTGGCACTATTTTTAGAAATTTGCAGCCATATTTTGCCAGAAAAATAATTTTATCGGTAAATATATATATATTTTAGAATAATTTTCTATTCACTCATATCTGTCCATTCAGCCTGTCATGTATAGCTTGAACGCTCCGACAAAATTTCGGAGAAATTAACCGAGCAAGAAACGGTTTTTTGTGTGCTGCAGCATGACTTTGCCAATGACGCTCCTGCAGCAAAATCCGATTGACCATACTTTGTTAATCTTATTACGGTGTCGCTAGGGCGATACTTCCTAGGAAAGATGCTTCTGGAAGCGGGAAAGATCGCGAAAATTCGCATTAAGTAAGAATATTGTTTCTTATTCGTTGATTCTCCCTAGAAGTTCTCATTTGCAGGAGTAACGCCCTTGTCTAGCACAACGTCGCCGACAAACGCTGGTGGCATATCCTTCGTTACGACTTACAGCCGTGCCAATCAGGGTGGTCATATTACGAAGGTGGTGATCGATTACACCGCAGGCGGCACAACGACCGCTGTCGATACAGTAACTGCGACGGTTGTCTTGGGTGTTAGCAACCTCACCCTCGCCACAACGGATGGTGCCTCTGTTACTACTCCGCTGATTGCGCTCGGCGCTACGCGATACTATTTCGATCCAACCTCAATCAGCCAAACGTACAATATTACGTCGGTTCTCTCCAGTCTTGAATATGATGTGGCTGGAACCGCCACCATCAATCAGGAAATATCGGCTGCTTCAGGTGAAGTCGTTAATATCTGGGGCGGTGCAGCAACTTATGAGATCGGTGTTGCGAATATTGCTTCCGCACTGACCGTTGATATTGGCTATGGCGGCAGTTTTGCCCTGAGTTCTGCTGGCTTGGGTGGATTGGTCAGCGTTAGCCTTTTGAACGGTTCGTCAATCAATTTTGGCACCAATGGCGGCACCTTCGACACTGGACTCGACAACAGCTTCATTAATGTCAGTTTGCTGACTGGCCTGGATGTTACCGGATTCAAAACCAGTGGTGTTGATTTCATCAACGATCAGGCGATCACTCAGACCATTGCCTCCTACGCAATTGTGACCGACCCTTCCAATGCAGCCGATCAGGTCATCGATTTCTATAATGCCAGTGGCGCGCTCGCGGGCGACTTTGTCGTGGCGGGCAATAACCTCACCAATGGCAATTGGGCGGTCACGAACACCCATGGCGGCCTGATCGTTGAGAGTAGCGGCGCGGGTGGTGTCAAATTCACGCCGGGCGTGCTCTGCTTCCTCGCCGGCACCATGATCGCGACCCCGGACGGTGAGCGCGCAATCGAGACGCTGAAGATGGGCGATCTGGTCTTGACCGCCGAAGGCAATGCCGAGCCTGTCCGCTGGATGGGTATCAGCACCAATTCGGCCGTGGACGGCGATCCGCTGAATGTTCTGCCCATCCGCATCCTTGCCGGTGCATTGGGCGAGGGCATGCCGGTGCGCGACCTGCTGGTCTCCTCCGATCATGCGCTGCTGGTCGACGGGGTGCTGGTTCAGGCCGGCGCCATGGTCAACGGCCTGTCGGTGGTTCGGGAATACGATGTCCCCGAAACCTTCACCTACTACCATGTCGAACTATCCAGCCACGAACTCATCCTCGCGGAAGGCGTTCCGGCTGAGACCTTCGTGGACAATGTCAGCCGCATGGCCTTCGACAATTGGGCCGAGCATGAAGCCCTTTACGGCGAGGAGACGCGGATCGAGGAGATGCTGCTGCCGCGTGCGCAGTCTCAGCGTCAGATGAAGTCCTTCACCCAGCGCCGGCTTATGGCCCGCGCCGAGGCTCTGTTCGGTCAGCCTCTGCCGATCGCCGCCTGATAACCTAGGCCTAAGACCCCTTGTCCATTGGGCAAGGGGTCAGGTTTTGCCTGCTTTATTGCCGTCTTGGACAAAAACGCCTAGCCTTCACATGGCCGTGCTGTGGGGGTGTTGGGCTGTTCAACCTCCTTCCTTGATCCGGCCTTTGGGGCCGCTATGCTGCTTGCGCTTCGTTCCTTTCAGATTCAGGGAAAGCTCGAAGCGGCGGAGCGCAATTTCACACGCATCCTCTCAGCGACACCCCAGCATATTCATGCCCGCATCGGCCTCGGCTATTGCGCCTGGCTGGCGGGGGACCTCGGCCGCGCCGCCCAAGCCTTCGACGAGGCCGCAGCCCTCGATCCGGCGGACGAGGATGCGGTCACGGATTGCGCAACCGCTCTGGCTCAGATCGGCAAACACGCAGCCGCGGATGCGTTCCTCGCGCAAAGACCGCAGACGCCGCGGTTATTGATCGCGCGTGGCACCATCGCCGAGCAACAGGGCGAGGATGATCGCGCGCGGGGCTTCTACCAGGCCGCGCTGGACAGCGAGGAGAAGCCGGGCGAAGCGGCGTTTCAACGTCTGATCACCCTGCATCGCCGGGCCGGACGGTTCGACGCGGCGCTTGCGGTCGCGGAGGGGCTGGCGGCATCGGACAAGCAAAGGGGCGCCACAGCGGCGCAGGCCCGCGGCGCGATCTATCTCGCCATCGGCCGCAGCGATGATGCCATCGATGCTTTTCGTGCTGGCCTGGCGGCTGACCCGGATTCGGAGACCTGCGCGCTTGCCTTGGCGCGGGAATGGCGCCGCCGCGGGCGCCATGAGGATGCAGCCGCTGTGCTCGCTGACCGGCCCGAGACGGTGTCTTTGCTGCTCGAACGGAGCGAACTGGCTCTCGCGATGCGTGACCCGGACGCTGCACGGGGTCATGCGCAGGCGGCGGACCGCCTGCAGCCCAAGCGCCCCGAAGCGCTGGTTCAGCTCTGTCGGATCGAAATCGATCGCGGAGACTATGCGGCGGCGCGGGCGGCGGCTGACCTCATTCCCGGCAAAGGGGCGGAGTTCAAGGCGGTGCATTTGCGCGCTCTGCTCGATATCGCGCGCGCGAGGGAGGATGACAGGGAGGCAGAGGCCGTTCTGTCACAGCTCGTCACGCTGCTGCCCAGCGATGCCCTTATGCGCGTCGAACACGCGCGCGCGCTGCGCAAACTGGGGCAAGGTGTCGCGGCGGCAGCCGAGGTGATGCTGGCCCTTGACTGGGATCCAAGGTCCACCGCCGCGCTCGGCGAGGCCGGAGAGCGGGCGCAAAAAGACGACGACTACGAAACCGCGCGGCATTTCTTTCGCCGCGTGCTCGACATCGCGCCCGATCACATTTTCCACCATCTCCGCCTTGTCCGGCTTCTGCAGACCATGGGCAGCGACGAGGAGATGCAGGCGCTCGAAGCCTGTAACGCGAGATTCGGCGATGTCGCGGATCTGCGGAGCGAGGCTGTCCGTCGCTTGCGCGAGGCGGGCAATCTTGAGGAAGCTTTGGCGGCGGCGGCGGCGGCGACATCCGCCCATCCGGGCAGTTTCGCTCTATGGGTCGATTATCTGGACCTTTCCCTTCGGTTGCGTCCGGTCGCCGAGGTCGAGCGGCTGCTCGCGCGCATACCCGCGCAGAACCGCAGGGAGGAGCTTGTTGTCCTATTGCATCGGGCGCGGCTGGCCATCCGCCTGAACAGGCGTGACGAGGCCCGCCTTATCCTGGAAAAGGGGCTGTTGCAGGACCCCCATAACCGATCCTATCTCAACGAGCTTTTCCTGCTCAGCCTTTGGCGTAACGATGTGGAAGACGCGACCAGGCATCATCTGCACCTTGCAAGTCTGTCCCTGGTCGAACGGCGTATGAACGGCCAGACAATCAACGCATCGCAATCCCATAACGGTCAGATGATCAATGACCTGAAGCTGGATGCGGAGGCGATGGAGGCTTTGCATCAGAGCGAGCACGGCACCAGCCGCGGTCGCATCCGCCGGCTGATGGAGCTTGTGCGGGAACGGCCGGACCATATTCCGACCGCTCAGGCTCTTGTCGTCACGGCCATGGAGGCGGGGCGCTTCGCGCCGCCGCCTCGGGATGCAGCGGCAGCACAGGTGGCGCATGCCCATATCCCGCAGCGCGTCGCGCAATATTGGGATGAGGATCCGCCGCCGGCCGATCTGCGTGCCATTTCTGACAGCTGGCGTCAGATCAATCCGGGCTACGAATATCGGCTCTATAATGACAAGACTGCGCGCGCCTATCTGCAGGAACGGCTGCCTGCCGGCGCATTGCAGGCCTATCTGCGCGCCCGGGACGCAACGACCAGGGCCGATCTTTTCCGTCTGGCGGTGCTGGTGCTGGACGGCGGGATCTGGGCGGATATGGACGACCGTTGCCTGAAGCCGGTCGGCCAATTGTTCAGGCCCGCGGACCTTGCCGTTTTCTGGCAGGAGAGAAGCGGCCATATCTGCAACAATTTCATGGCGGCGGCCCCAAACCATCCGATCCTGCGCCGCGCCCTTGTGACCGCTGTCACGGCGATCAATCGCGGGGATCATGACAAGGTCTGGATGCTGACCGGACCGGGTCTGATCACGCGGTCTTTTGCGCAGGAGATGGCAGCGTCCGGAGAATTGTGGTCATCCTGGCTCGGTCAGGTCAATGTCATCGGCGAATTCGATCTTTGGCCTGTCGTCGGCATGCATTGTGCGGCGCTCTATAAGCGGCAGGGCCGTCACTGGCACAAGGAAGCCTTTCAGCAGGCGAAGCCGAGGCCGGGTGCCCGGGCAATCGCCGATGCCGGCGATCTCGACGGCACCCCCCGGTCCCCGACATCCGCCGTCGCCAGTGCGCCGTCGGATCAGCCGAGCTTGGCGGCCGCTTCGGCCTCGGACTGACGCGGACCTCTGCTCACAGGATCGGATGATGTCAGCTTAGGCTGACATCCTGAAGTCCGTCAGGTTTAGGTGGAAACGCCCCAAAATCTGTCCTGCGCGGGCCTGGCCGGCCGCACCCCGACCCGCGCATCTACCCGACGCAGCAAGCAATCGGCCGGCTGGGCGCCGCGGCGGGTAGGTCCGGGGCGCGTAGCCCGCGCAACAAGTGCGCGGATGACAAATTATCTATTAAAACCTGACAGACTCTAGGTCCGAGGCGCGCAGCCCGCGTAACAAGTGCGTGGATGACGCATTATCTATTAAAATCAAGCAGGCTCTAATAATAAAATATTATCATAATGAAATAAGAACAAAACAATAAAATGTTTGAAATTTAAAAATTCGTTAATCAATCTTTTTATTTAAAGCTATCTTTCAGTATTGGTTGCGTTGAAAACAATTGATCTAGCATTTGTTATTATGGACAGGTTTTTTTTGATCGGCTATTGCACGAGATCAAGAAAGAGGGAGCGTTCTCCGTGCTTCAGACGGACATGCAGCGGCGCCTCGTGGCTGAATTCATCGGCACTTTCTGGCTCGTCTTCGGAGGTTGCGGTGCCGCAATTTTTTCGGCGGCCTTTCCCCAGCTCGGCATCGGCTTCGTGGGCGTCGCCTTCGCCTTCGGATTGACGGTCCTCAGCATGGCCTATGCCGTCGGGCATATTTCCGGTGGCCATTTCAACCCTGCGGTGACGCTCGGCCTGTGGTCGGCGGGACGTTGCGCCAACAAGCATGTGCTGCCCTATGTCATTGTGCAGGTCGTCGCCGCGATCGTCGCTGCGGCAGCGCTTTATCTCATCGCGTCCGGTAAGCCGGGCTGGGTGCCGGGCGGTTTCGCGGCCAACGGCTACGGCGCGCTCAGCCCCGGAAAATTCGGCATGGCGTCCTGCTTCTTTGCGGAATTCCTGCTGACCTTCTTCTTTCTGATGATCATCATCGGCACGACGTCCAAAGGGGCAGCCAGCGGTTTCGCAGGCATCCCGATCGGACTGGCGCTGACGCTCATCCACCTGATTTCGATCCCGATCACCAATACCTCGGTCAATCCCGCGCGCAGCACCGGCCCGGCTTTGTTCGCGGGCGGTGCCTATACGGCGCAGCTTTGGCTGTTCTGGCTGGCACCGATCCTGGGAGCGCTGGCGGCGGGTGCCCTGGCACGCGTTCTCTGGGAACCGATGACCATCACCGAGACGGTCATCATCGAGGAAAGCCGCGTGGCCTAGAGCATATCCCGGTCAGATGGAATCATCTGTCCGGGTGAAGATGCTCGCAAAACAATAAACTAGAGCGGCACCTGTGAGCATAAGCGAACAGGAAACGCTCTAGGGCAGCATCTGCTCAGCCTTACACCTCCGTCGGATAATCCGTGCTCAGCGTTACGGCCTCCCAGGTGTCGATTTCCGCGTTCACATCGGCCAGTTTCGCCCGCGCGCGGCGCAGCGCGTCCGACCCCAGCAGCAGATGCAGCGGCGGCGCGGCACTATCGACCAAAGCGATGATCGCCATCGCCGCGCGGTCCGGGTCGCCGATCTGCTTTCCGGCCATGCCGTCCATATAGGCCAGCGCCTTGCCGACGGTCGGGGCATAGGCGTCCGCGACATCGGATTTGCTGCGGCGGATCGAATGATCGGACAGGAAATCCGTGCGGAAACCGCCGGGTGCCACGGCCGTCACCGTAAGTCCGAACGGCGCCACTTCCTGTGCCAGCGCCGCCGACAATCCCTCCATGGCGAATTTGGTCGCGGCGTAGAGCGCGGAGGAGGCCATGGGCGCGCGGCCGGCGATGGAGGTCACATTGATGATATGCCCGGCACCTTGCGCGCGCAGGCGCGGCAATGCCGCGCGGATGAGCTGGAACGGCCCGAAGACATTGACGGCGAACAGCCGCGCCACTTCCGCGTCGCTCGCTTCCTCGGCAGCGCCCAGCAACCCGTAGCCGGCATTATTGACGATGACGTCGATACGCCCGGTCAGCGCGAAAGCCCGCGTCACAGTCTCGGTGACGGATGTCGCATCGGTGATTTCCAGCGGCAGAATATGCAGCTGGCCCTGGCCGACCGCGATATCGGGCTGCCCCTCGCGCACCGTGCCGATCACGGTATCGCCGCGCGCCAGCGCCGCCTCGGCCATTGCCTTGCCCAAGCCCCGGCCGATGCCGGTGATAAGCCATGTCGTCATGATCTTTCTCCTTGAAGACAAGGAGAGACATAGACCCATGCCGAGACAGGATAATCCGCGATCTGCTACAGGGGTTGCTTAGCTACACTTACTAATGCCGGAGAGGCCGATGGTACAGCCCGCCGATTACGGAGCCTTGCGCGCTTTTGCGGCGGTGGCTGAGACGCTGAGCTTCGCGCGCGCGGCCGAAACCCTGGGCGTGTCATCCTCGGCGCTCAGCCAGACCATCCGCGGTTTGGAGGATCGCGTCGGTGCGCGGTTGCTGAACCGCACCACGCGCAGCGTGTCGCTGACCGAGGCCGGCACGAATCTGTTGCATGAGGCGCGGCCGGCGATTGACGCCCTGGCGGCTGCTTTCGGGCGAGCCCGGCACAGTGAGGGCCGCCCGGCGGGTGTCGTGAAAATTCTGTCTTTCCGGATCGCCGCCGACATCTTTCTTCTGCCCATGCTTGCCCGCTTCCAGCAGAATTTTCCCGCTGTCGTGCTGGACATCACGCTGGATGACGCGGTGGTCGATCTCGTCGCCGCCGGTTTCGATGCCGGCATCCGCGTGGGGGAGGTGATCGAGCGTGATATGGTGGCGGTGAAGCTGGGCGACGCGATCCGTCAGATCGCGGTTGCCTCGCCCGCCTATATCGCGGAATGCGGCGCGCCGGACAGCCCGGCCGATCTGCTGCATCACCGCTGCATCAACTGGCGCTGGCCGGGAAAGACCACGCTCTATGAATGGGAATTCTGCGAGAATGACCGCTGGTTCTCGGTCGCGGTCGATGGCCCGCTGATCGTCAATAGCCGCGCCTTCGCGGTGCAGGCGGCAGCAAACGGCGTCGGCATTGCCTTCGTAAAGGATTCCGACGCCGCCGGGTTGATCGCCGAAGGGACGCTGGTGCCGTTGCTGGAGCAATGGTCGGCGCCCTTCGAGGGTTTCTATCTCTGCTATCCCCAGCAACGGCATATGGCGCCCGCGATACGCGCCTTCATCGACGCGCTGACAGCATCGGTGAAGGCAGGCTCTCAGCCCTTGGCCCAGTAAAGGGCCGCGTCGGCCGCGAAGGCGGCGTAGGATCGCGGCGCATGGCCCAGCAGGGTCGTCAGCCGCGCGATGCTATCGGGCGAGGCGACGGCGCCATCCGCCTGATAGCGGGCGAACATCAGCCGCAGATCCAGCGCGTGCCAGGCGGGCAGCATGCCCTTCATGCGCTGTTCCATGACCGCCAGGTCATCGCCGCCATAGCGGATCGTGCGACCCAATACCTTGGTCCAGATCGCCGCGATGGCCTCCCCGGTCAGGCTGTCCGGCCCGACGAGGTCGTAGACCTCGCGGCCAAGCGGTGCGGCTGACTGGTCAAGCCGCGCAAGCTCGATCGCCGCTGCCTCGGCGATATCGCGGATATCGACCATGGAAACGCCCTTGGCACCGATGGGTGAGCCATAGGCGCCGGCCTTCAGCAGCACGTCCTTCTCGCGCAGATCGTTCTGGATGAAATAGGCCGGGCGCAGGATCGTGGCCGGCATATCCAGCGCTGCGATCATCCGTTCCACCGTGAATTTGCCGGCGAAATGCGGCACATCGGCATAGTCCTCGCCCTTCATGACCGACAGATAGACGACGCCCGTGACGCCGGCTTCCCGCGCGACCGTCAGCGCCAGCATGGCCTGGGTCAGTTCGTCCGCCACATTGGGCGCGAGCAGGAACAGGGTACTGATTCCGGTCATCGCCGCGCGCAGGCTATCGACATCCGCCAGATCGCCGCGCAGGGCGGTGACGCCAGCGGGCAGTGTCGCGTTGTCCGGCGAGCGGGTCAGTGCCCGAACCTCGCGATTGAAGGGCTGCAGGGCGGCCAGAACCTGGGTGCCAATGGTGCCGGTGCTGCCGGTGACAAGAATGGTCATTCTTTCTCTCCTGATGATGGGGCGGGCATTGCTGCTTGCCTGGGGAAACAAATAATCGTTCCGGTTTTCAGAAGAAGACGCCAGGATAGAGACAACACGTCTCAAAAACGGAACACGGTAATGAACCTCGAAGCCCTGACCGACTTCAATCTGGTCGCCAGCCATGGCGGTTTCGGCCGCGCCAGCCGCGTCTCCGGCCGGTCCAAGGCGACGCTGTCGCGCCGGGTGGCGGAACTGGAGCAGAGCCTGGGCGTGCGGCTGATCGATCGCGGGTCCCATAGCCTGCGCCTGACCGACGAAGGCCGCAGCCTGCATGACCGGACGGATGGGCTGCTGTCGGAGATTGCGGAGGCGGGTGAGGCGGTGGTGCTGGGCGCCGCCACGCCGCGCGGCCGGTTGCGGGTCAGCGCGCCGGTCGTCTTCGCCCATGTCGTGCTCGGGCGGATCGCCGCCCGCTTCGCTTTGACCTATCCGGACGTGCAGCTTGAGATCGTGGCTGAGGACCGCAAGGTCGATCCGGTGGAGGACGGCTTTGACCTCATCATCCGGATCGATCCGTCAGCGGATGAGCAGTTGGTCGGCCGGCGCTTTCTGTATGATGAGCGGTTTGTCGTTGCGCCCCCGGATATGGCGATGCCGGAGGGTGACGGCTCTGTAGTCAGGGCCGTGCTGCTATCCGCCAGCCCGCCGGGCCAGGTCTGGCGTCTGGCCAAGGGCGAGGGCAGGGAGGTCGCGCTCACGCCGCAGCCGATCCTGCGTCTGTCATCCCTGCTGATGGTGCGGGAGGCCGTTCTGGCCGGCGCCGGGGCCGCTTTGCTGCCGAAACTGCTGGTGGCGGATGATATCGCGGCCGGCAGGCTGGTCTTATGGGGCGTGCATGCCGGGCCGCCGGTCGAAATCTGGGCTTTGCAAAGCGCCCGCCGGCTGATCGGCGCCAAGGTCCGCGCCTTCCTCGATATCCTCGACAGGTCCTTCCCCGAGCGGATTGTCACACCTGCATCGTGAAGGTCATCTACACAGTTTAACTTTGAAGTTTACCTTCGTATCGGCTAAATATTGTCCATGAACGGTACCGATCCCCAAACCTTGCTGGCCGCTACCCTGGCCAGCGACCTCCGCGCCATTGCCAGCAAGCTGAAGCGCCGCTTGCGCGAACAGGCGGGGACAGGGGATCTGACTCAATCCCAGATTGCGGTGCTGCTGCGTCTGGAGAAGGACGGGCCCGCGACCACCTCCACACTCGCGCGGGCGGAGGGGATGCGTCCGCAATCCATGGGCGCGGCCATCGCGCCGATGGAAGCGGCCGGCCTTTTGGACGCCAAGCCGGACCCGCATGACGGGCGGCAGACCATCCTGTCGCTGTCGGATGCCTGTCGCACCATGATCCGGGAGGGCCGGGCGGCCCGGCAGGATTGGCTGACGCGCAAGATTGCGGCGCAGCTGTCACCCGATGAGCAGACCACGTTGGCGACGGCCGTCCACCTGCTCAAACGCCTCGTCGAAGACTGATCCCGTAAAACCAAGGGAAGGAGCGACAGATGCCTGTCACGACCCTGGATAAACAGACCGCTCTTATCCTCATCGATCTGCAGAAAGGCATTGTCGGACTTCCGTTGCTGCATCCGATCGACGGCATTTTGGCGAAGGCGCGTCTGCTGGCCGATGCGTTCCGGGCAAAGGGCTTGCCGGTCGTGCTGGTCAATGTCGATGGCAGCGCACCGGGACGGACCGAACGGGCGCGTCCGGAGCAAAACTGGCCCGAAGGCTGGACCGATTTCGTGCCGGAGATCGACCGGCGCCCGAGCGATATCGTGGTGACGAAACAGACCTGGGGCGCTTTCGCCAGCACGGATCTTGACGCGCGGCTCAAGCGCCTCGGTGTCACGCAGGTCGTCATCCTGGGGATCGCGACCGGTGGCGGTGTCGAGTCAACGGCGCGTCAGGCCTATGAGCAGGGTTTCCATGTCACGCTTGCCATCGACGCCATGACCGACCGGCGCGCGGAAGCGCATGACTATTGCCTTGCCCATGTTTTTCCTCGGCTGGGTGAGACCGGCACCACGCAGGCGATCATCGACCTGCTCGATACAAGGAATGCGTCATGATCGGCGGCCATTTTCTGCTGACCTATTTCTTCGGCGGCGCCTTTCTGGCCAATGCTGTGCCGCATACGGTCGCCGGCATGATGGGCCGGCCGTTTCAAAGCCCTTTCGCCAAGCCGCGCGGTGAGGGGTTTTCGTCCTCCACCGTCAATGTCCTCTGGGGCTTTTTCAATCTCATCATCGCCTATCTGCTGATCTGCCGTGTGGGGCAATTCGATCTGCGCAGCACGGCCGATGTGGTGGCGCTCGCGCTCGGGATGCTTGCCTTGTCACTATTCGCCGCCCGGCATTTCGGCCGCTTCAACGGCGGCAATAGGCCCGAGCGCGCGTGAGCGATACCGCGCCCGGCGGCACCTTCCGGTCGCTCAGGGTCTATAATTACCGCGTCTGGGCCGGCGGTGCCGTCGTCTCCAATATCGGCACATGGATGCAGCGCACGGCGCAGGATTGGCTGGTGCTGACGCAATTGACGCATCACAATGCCGCGGCCGTCGGTATCGTCATGGGGCTGCAATTCGGCCCGCAGCTGTTGTGGCTGCCTTGGACCGGCTCCGCCGCCGATCGCTTCGACAAACGTCGGCTGCTGATGCTGACCCAGGCGGTGATGGGTTTTCTGGCCCTGGTGCTTGGTCTGCTGACCGTCACAGGCCAAGTCCGGCTATGGCAGGTCGATGTCTTTGCCTTTCTGTCCGGCACGGCGGCCGCCTTCGATGCGCCGGCAAGACAGACCTTTGTCGGTGAATTGGTGGGGGAGCGCGATCTGTCGAACGCGGTCTCGCTCAACTCCACCTCCTTCAACGGCGCGCGGATGGTGGGGCCGGCTTTGGCCGGCGTCATCATCGCATCCGTTGGCACCGGCTGGGCTTTCCTGCTCAACGGGTTGTCGTTCATCGGCGTGCTATTCTCGCTGACGCTGCTGCGTGTCGGCGATTTGCACGGACAGGCGCGGGCGGGACGGGGAAAGGGCAGTTTCGCCGAAGGGGTGCGCTATGCCTGGAACCGGCCGGATCTGCGGGCGATCCTGATCATGCTGTCGTTGATCGGCACCTTCGGGCTGAATTTCCCGATCTTCATCTCAACCATGGCGGTCCGCGTCTTCCACGCCGATGCCGGCGGCTACGGCATGCTGTCCTCCATCATGGCGGTCGGCACCATGAGCGGCGCGTTGTTCGGCGCCAGCCGCGGCCGGGTCCGCTTTCGCTCGCTGCTGTTCGGCACGGCGATTTTCGGTGCCGGTTGCCTGGCTGCGGCCGTCTCGCCCGGGTATTGGTTTTTCGCGGCGGCCCTTGTCGTCATCGGCGTCGCGGCCTTGATCGTGACCAACGCCACCAATAGCCTGATGCAGCTCTCCACCGAACCCGCCATGCGCGGCCGCGTGATGGCATTGCGCATTGGTATCGCGCTCGGCGGCACCTTTGTCGGTGCGCCAATGGTCGGTTGGGTCGCCGACAATTGGGGGCCGCGCTGGGCCATGGGCGTGGGGGCTGCCTCAGGCTTCGCCGCCGCGATGGTCGTGGCCTATGCCATGCTCCGCCGAATGCATCATGGGCTGACCGGCCCCGCCGTTTAGGGCTGGTGCGCCGCAGGCGTTGCGCTTACCGATAGCGGGATAAACGTCCTGCGACTCTGAGAGTTTCCGCATCTGATGCTGCCCGCGACCGGACGGCTGGGCCGCCGCGACTGGCTCGATATCGCTGTGCTCGGCCTATCCCAGGTCCTGGGTTACGGCACGCTCTATTACAGCTTCAGTACCCTCGTTCCCGCCATGGCGCGCAGTTTCCACTGGCCGCGCGACTGGATTTTTGGCGCGCTCTCCCTGGCGTTTCTCGCTGGCGGCCTGGCATCGCCCTGGGTCGGGCGCTGGATCGATCGCGTCGGCGCCGGCCGGGTGATGAGTATCGGCTCGGTCGCGGCGGCAGTGTCCTTGGCAGCCTGCGCACTGGCGCCGACCGGCGCGCTTTTCGTGCCGGCGCTGATCGCCATGGGTTTGGCCTCCACACTCGTGCAATACGGCGCGGCCTTTCCCTTGCTGGTGCAGCGTCACCCGGCGACGGCGCGGGCCAGCATCGTCTATCTGACGCTGATCGCGGGCTTTTCCTCAACTTTGTTCTGGCCGCTGACAAGTTGGCTGGACCATATGATGACCTGGCGACAGGTCTATTTCATTTTTGCGGGCCTTAATCTTTTCCTTTGCCTGCCGCTGCATCTGTTTCTGTGCCGTCGCCCATCGGCAAGGCCCGAGTCCGCGGCCAACCCGCCGGCCCGCATTCTGGCATCGGCCTCGGGTCTATTGCCACCCCATGCGCGCATGCGTGGTTTCGTGCTGATGGCGGTTGCCTTCTCATTCCAGAGCTTCGTGGGCTCGGCGATCCTGGTGCATATGCTGCCGATGCTCGATGCCTTGGCCCTGGGGCCGGCGGCGGTTGCCGTCAGCGCCCTGTTCGGCCCCGCCCAGGTCGCCAGTCGCTTCATCAACCTGGTCTTCGGAAAAGATATGCCGCAGCTGACACTGGCGACGATCTCGGCTGCGCTCTTTCCGGTCGCGCTGGTCGCACTTTGCCTGACCGCGCCATCCTTTGCCGGTGCCATGCTCTTCGCCGTCCTGTTCGGCATCGGCGGCGGGCTGAACAGTATCGTCGCCGGGACGCTGCCTTTGGCGCTGTTCGGGGCGGAGGGCTACGGCGCCCGCCAGGGCAAGATCATGTCCGTCCGCCTTGTGGTGGGCGCCATTGCGCCTTTCGCCTTTGCCGTCATGACGGATCGCATCGGCATCACGCCCACGCTTCTGACCATGGCCGTCATAGAACTCGGCGCCGTTGCCGGTTTCGCGATGATCGCCCGGCTGGTCTGATCCCTGACCGGTCTCTAGAGTCCGTCAGGTTTAGGTTGAAACGACCCGTTGCCCCGTCATGGCCGGGCTTGACCCGGTCATCCAGTCCTTGGGCGCCCCAACGAATGGATGCCCGGCTCTGGGGCCGGGCATGACGATATTAGGGACAAGCTTCAGTTAAAATCAGACAAACTCTAATGCGCGGCGATAATATGCTCGCGGAGTTCGGCATGGGTGAAAGCCCGGCCGATCACCCGGTTCCGGCCCGCATTCTTGGCGAGATAAAGTTGCCGGTCGGCGGCATTGATCCAGGCTTCCGGCGGGATATCCAGCGTGCAAGGGGCGGTCGCGACGCCCAGGCTCACCGTCACGAAGGCCGCGGTATCGGAGGCATCATGCGGAATGCCGAGAGCCGAGACCCGCATGCTGATCGTCTCGGCGATCTCCATCGCTTCCTCATGCCCGATATCGGGCAGGATGCAGGCGAATTCCTCGCCGCCATAGCGCACCGTCACATCGGCCGCGCGTCTGGCCGCCCGGTGCAAGGTCGCTGCCACCTGCACGATGCAGCGGTCTCCGACCATATGGCCGTAAAGGTCGTTGAAGCGCTTGAAGAAGTCGATATCGAGGATGATGACAGAAAGCAGGCCGCCGGTCACGGATAGGCGTCTGGTTTCCCGCGCCAGGCTCTGCTCAAGCTGCCGACGGTTGCCAAGCCCGGTGAGCGCATCCGTCACGGCCAGCGTCGCCAGCTGATCGCGCATGCGCTTCAGTTCAAGATGGTTGCGCACCCGCGCCTGCACGATGGCGGGGGAGATCGGCTTGGCGATGTAGTCGATCGCGCCGAGCGCGAGACCTTCCAGCTCCGCCCCCTCATGGCCCAAGGCGGTCGTGAAAATGATAGGAATATCGGCGAGCAAGGAATCGGATTTGATATGCTTGCAGACCTCATAGCCATTGGTGCCGGGCATCAGCACGTCGAGCAGCACAAGATCCGGCATCACGTTGCGCAGCAGTTCGTAGACTTCGTCGGCCGAGGTCGCGAAGCTGATGTCGTAGTCATCTTCCAGGGCAGCGCTGAGAATCTCGATATTGGAGACTTCGTCATCGACGATCAGAATGACAGGGCGCTTGTTCATGGCAATATGTCCTCGGGCACCACGGCGGATGCCGTCAACTCCTCAAGATAGGCAAGTGCCTTGGGGTAATCGAGAGCGGACAGCGCCTGCCGGATGGGATCAAGCCGCAGACCTTCAGGCGAATTGCCCAGACGTGCCTCGACGGTTTCGAACATTTTCCGCGCCTTCAGGCTGCGTCTTTGCAGAAGCTGTTGCAGCTCGGCCAGTTCGGACGCGACCGGCGTATAGTCCAGCGTGCCGGCGCGCAGCAAAGCCGGTGCCACGGGCGCGACAGGGGATTGGCTGCGCAGGCTTTGCGCGGCGGCGATGGCGGGCTTCATGGCCTCGTCCAGGCGCTGCGTCAGTCGGGGCAGGTCGTCCAGGACTCGCTTGGCGAGCGCGTCTTCCAATTGCCGCGCGCATTCCGCGACGTCGCGAATTTCCAGCGCGCCGGCGGTGCCCTTCAATGTATGGGCGCTCCTCCGGGCCTCGTCCCATTCGCGGTCGGTGATCTGGTTCTCCAGCACCGACACGGCATCCGCGAATTTATAGCTGAAATCGATGATCAGCTTGCGCAGCAGTTTCCGTCGGCCGTTCAGACGCGCCAGCGCCGTGCCGAGATCGAAGGGCGGCAGCTCCGCCGGCAGCATGTCGTCGGCAAGCTGCGGCGGTGCGACCTCCGCTGCGGGTGCGGGTGCGGCCGCCGTGGCGGCTGTCCTGTCACGGCCGCCGGGCCTGAGCCAGCGCGACAGCTTTTCCAGCAGCAGCGGCGGTTCGATCGGCTTGGTCGAATGGTCGTTCATGCCGGCATCCAGGCAGTTCTGCCGCTCCTGCTCATAGGCATGGGCGGTCATCGCGATGATCGGCAGGTCTGTCGCCGAGAAGGTCTGCCGGATGCGCTTGGTCGCCTCTATCCCGTCCATCTCGGGCATCTGCACATCCATCAGAACGGCATCATAGCGCGTCGGCGCGGCCTCGATCATCTCGCAGGCAATGCGCCCGTTCTCTGCCTGCTCCACCACCAGACCGGCATCGGTCAGGATTTCATAGGCCAGTTCGCGGTTGATCTCGTTATCTTCGACGAGCAGCAGAACGGCACCGCGATAGGGGGCGGCGATCATCACCGTTTCTTCCGGTGCCATCGTCTGCCGTAGTTCCTCGCTGCCAAAGATCGCGGCCAGGGTTTCCAGAAGAATATCGGTATCCAACGGCTTGACGAGGAAGGCCGCGATACCGGCGGCACCGGCGGCGGTGATGGCTTCTTCGCGACTATAGGCCGTCACCATCATGATCGTCGGCATTTTGGGAATGCTATGATCCTGACGCATCTGATTGACCGTCTCGATGCCGTCCAGCCCGGGCATGCGCCAGTCGAGCAGAACGAGGTCGAAGGGTTTGCCGCTGCTATTCGCGGTGCGCAGCATGCTCAAAGCCTCGCTGCCGGACGCGGCCAGATCCAATTGGCTGAACCAGGGGCTGAGGGTTTCGGACAAAATCTCGCGCGAGCCGGCATTATCATCCGCGATCAGAACGCGCAGGTTGCGCAGCTGACTGAGGGTCGCGTTAGAGGGCGCGGCGATCTTGGTGGACAAGGACAAGCGCGCGGTGAAGGAGAATTGGCTGCCGATACCCTGCTGGCTTTGCACGGTCAGCGTGCCGCCCATCAACTCCACCAGCTGGCGGCTGATGGAAAGGCCCAGACCGGTGCCGCCGAAGCGCCGGGTCATGGAGGTATCGGCCTGGGTGAAGGCCGTGAAGAGCTGGTTCACCTGGGCCGGCGTCATGCCGATGCCGCTGTCCCGCACTGAGAATTCCAGCAGCAGGTCGTCGCCTTCCTGCCGGATCACCCGCACCGAGAATTGCACATGCCCGGCATCGGTGAATTTGATGGCGTTGCTGACGAGGTTGGTCACCACCTGGTTCAGCCGCAGCGGGTCGCCGATCACCGTATCCGGCGTATCGGCGCTGATGTTGAACTCAAGCTCGATATTCTTCTCGACAGCGCGCAGCGCCAGCATCTGCCGCACGGAATCAAGCGAATGGCGCAGCTGGAAGCTCGTCCGCTCCAAGACCAGCTTGCCGGCTTCGATTTTGGAGAAGTCGAGAATGTCGTTGATGAGATCGAGCAGGCTGGTCGTCGCCGATTTGATCTTGACCAGATAGTCCCGCTGCTTGGGCGTCATTTCCGTGCGCAGCGCCAGATGGCTGAAGCCGAGGATGGCGTTCATCGGTGTGCGGATTTCATGGCTCATATTTGCCAGGAACAAGGATTTGGCGATGCTCGCCGCCTGGGCGTCCTTCGTCCGCTCGGCGACCGTTTCCTCCAGCGTCTCGTTATGGCGCTGGATCTCCGCGCTCATCTGCTCGACGCGGGCGAAGCTTTCCACCAGCCGGTTGCTGACCCACATCAGCACGCTGCCTTCCAGCAAGACGATGACCGCATGGAAGACGACACGCGCGATACCGCCGCCATTCGGAAAGACCGCAAAGGGCAGCAGCAGATCGAGTGCCAGATGATGAAGCATAATGGCGACAGAGGCGAGCAGGATGGCCCGCCAGTCGCACCAGGCAATCAGCAGCGCCAGACATGCGAAGAAATACATATGCATGTCGATCTGCCAGGGATTGCCGCGCAGCAGATAGACGAGAAGCGCCGGCTCCCCCACCAACGCTACGGCCGAGATATAGCGCGTGGCCGGGCCGATGCCGCTCATCTTCCAGCTCAGATGATAGGCGCCGGCCAGAACCACGGCGAAAAGCGTCGGCAGCAGGATCGGCTCGCCGAGACCCCAGGATACGATGACGATTATCGGCACGTGACCCCAGAGCATCAGGGCCATCAGCTGTCCGAATCGGGTCCTGAGAGCGAGGATCTCAGCCATGTCAAAAGCCTTGGGGTTGCGGCGCGGACAGACAGCCGTGCGCGGCGATGGGGTTGATCACAAGCCAGGCGCCGGCGCGGTACAGGGCAGCGACGAAATCAGGTCGGTCGGAGGTTACGATGAAAATATTTCGCAGACCGCCGGCATCGACAAGCGCGCCGCCGGCACGGCCGACAAGGGCCGCCGCCTGCAAGGCGCCGTCCCATGGCGGCAGTACGATCGCGACTTCCTTTTGTCCCGGACGCGGTTGCGCGACGAGGAGCAGGATAGCCAAGACCGAGACAAGAAGAAGCAGACCGGCGGGCAGCAGATGTTTCCAGCTTGGCGCAGGGTCGGCCGGGGCAGGGCGCCGGCTGAGGGCGATTTTCCCTTGCGGTCTAGGCCGATCCGGTAGGACGCCAGCTTGGATCATCGGACGCGCAAGTCTCCCGCAGCGGCTTCGGCCGGCGTTACAGCGTTAAAAACAGACCAGTCAGGGTGTAGAGGGTTCATAAAGCAACCGGATTAACCCACTTGGCTAGGTGGTGTTAGCTGGGCTTCATCAAAAACTCATCTGAAATTTCGCACGCCCCGGCTGTCCCGCGCTTTTCGAAAACGAGGGAGACCAAGGACTAGGGAAATTTTGGTGTTTTTGGAGAGGGAAACAGCCGGCCTAGAGCATCTTCACACAGTCAGATGGAATCATCTGACTGTGTGAAGATGCTCGCAAAAACAATAACCTAGAGCGGTATCTGTGAGCGTAAGCGAGCAGGAAACGCTTTAGGGCCGGATAGACGAGGCGATCTTTCCGGGTCTTGGCGCGGATCAGCTTTCCTCGTCGGTCGGCCAGACCCATCCGGCCGAGCGGTAATAGCGATGCAATTGCTTCACGATGGCGGTCGCGGTGCTGTTCGTGGGTTTGCTCAGCCCGCCGTTCAGATTCGTCACGACGTCGATGCCGCCGCCGATGGCAAGGTGAATAAGATTGCCGGTGGCAAGTGCGATGCCGCCGGGCAGGATCAGCCCCGGCTTGATGCCGGTATCGCTGGCCGTATCGAAGGCAGTGAGGGACGAATGCGCTGACGGCAGGGTGGTTTCCAGATCGGCGCGCGCCTCCAGCTTGGCGCTGCCCATGCCGAAGCCGATCAGGAAACGCTCGGCGCGGCTGCCGGGGTCCGCCTGCTGGATCGAGACATGCAGTACGGCCGCGCCCGGTCGCGCGCTGCCTGCTGTGTAGGGGATGGCCGCGATATGCGCCTTGCCGAGCCGTCTCACCACCGCTGCCTGCAATTGCGGTGCGACAGCGGCCGCTGCCCTTGTCTGATCCGCGTTCGGCATCGGCGCGGTATCGACCGCGACGAGGATTTCGCTCGGTGCCGGGGTGGTGGTGCTGACCGAGGCGATATTGCTGACATGCGCGCCGGCGCAGGATGACAGCAAAAACAGCGACAGGCCGGCCAGCGCGGCGCGGCCAGGCTTCCGTTTAAGGGCAGCGGGCATCGTCTTGGGAAGTGAGTCTTGCATGCGAGGTCCCTGCGTCATCATGAATTATGATACGCAGCCTGCGAAATCATCCCCCGCGGCCGATGCCGCGCGGGATGATAGGTCACCGTCAGGGTGTGTAATAATAAGCCGGCGGCGGCGCATAGACCACCGGCGGCGGCGCGGCATAGATAACCGGGGGCGGTGCCACATAGGTCGGATAGGCCGGGTGCGAAGCCGCCGCGATACCAACGGCGGTGCCGACAGCCAGACCCGCGACACCCGCCGCCGCAACGGCGCCGCCCGCATAGCAGCAAGGGCCATGCCCATAATAGCCATGGCCGTAGTAACCATGCCCATAATAGCCGTGGCCGTAATAACCGCCACCGCCCCAATGGTTGAAGGTCGCCGTATTGCCGTGCGGGCCGGTATAGCGCCAGCCGCCGGCCATGGCCGGGCCGGCGAATGCCGCCAAAGTCAGCGCCGAGACAACGGTCGCGATAGAGAGCTTCTTAAACATGATATGTCTCCAGCATCCTTGATGATGGGATAGGTTTGATCAGGAAACCGCGCTTACGGCGCGTTCCAGTCGTTCTGATCCAGATAACCCTTGTTGCCTTGGTCCCGTTTTGCGAAACGCTTTTGCAGGATCGATTGTTGCTGTTGTGGCGTCATTGCCTTGAAACGCTGTGCAAGGGGACCGTTCGCATTCGCCAGCATCTGCATGGCGTAGGCGTCGAATTCCGGGAAGGTGACGCGCCCGTCATGGTTGGCGTCGGCGACAGCGAAATTGCCCTTCATCTGCGCCAGGGCCATGGGTGCCAAGGCAAGCGTGCCGGCAAAAGCGAGAAGCCCCAGCGTCCCGATGCGGCGGGTCTTGTGTGCAGTCATGAGAGTCTCCGTCATTGGTCTTGACGCAGACTGATACGGAAGCGGGAGAGCGATGCGACATCATCCCCCGCTCGCCTCTCTCATTCGTGACCGTCAGGGATCGAAGCCCGTTTCGTGCATGCTTTTGCGCGTCGCATCGCGGTCGGCGATCAATTTGCGCCGCCCTTCCGGAGAGACAGCGCCCAGCGCATCGACCAGCGGGCCACGGAAGACGTCGAAAAACTGGTTCC
This sequence comes from Acidisoma cellulosilyticum, assembly GCF_020621385.1. GTDB lineage: Bacteria > Pseudomonadota > Alphaproteobacteria > Acetobacterales > Acetobacteraceae > Acidisoma > Acidisoma cellulosilyticum. The sequence continues at coordinate 399,057 of NZ_JAESVA010000005.1, forward strand.
AATCGCTGCGCCAATTATTCAGGGATTGGCTGACGGCCGCCGGGTCATAGGGTTCCGCGCTAATCGCCTGTCCTACGGCATGCCGAGCCGAAGCGAGCCTTTGGGCCGATCCGGCAAAGACCGATGATTCGCTTTTGATGACCTGCCGGAAGGTTTTCGCATCCTTGGGCGGCAGGCTGTGTTCCGCCGTCGCCAGCGCCTGGGCGAGTGGATTGTCGAACCGCCGCTGGCTCTCAACCCGCCAGATGTGACTGCCGATCAGGGCGACCAGAAACAGATTGATAATGACCGAGACCGACAGCGCGATCTTGGCACGGGTCCAGCAAGGGGGGGTGCGTAGGACCATGGCCATCAAAAGGGCAGGACGTGGAGGGGAGAGGTCTGCAGCAAGCTCAGCACCCCTTCCGATATGCCGGACGGTGCCGAAATGGCCCCGATCAGAAACCCGCCGGCGACGGCGATGCCGCCGGAGGTCGCAAGGCCCAGCCAGCCGAGATTGGCCTGCACGACAGCAAAGCCGTGGTTCAGAGACACCAGGCCCGGCCAGCGCCGGCGCTGGCCGCGGGCGACGCCGTCCCGCGCGATATGGCCCGAGACGCCCGCGCGCAGGCGCGCCACGGCCGCCGCTTCCTCGGCCTCAGTCCACAGCGCGGCATGCTCCGCCCGGCTCATGGCATCAAATAGCGCGTCGGTTTCGGCAGCGGAGGCGAGGATGGCCTGAGCGTCCGCGGAGACTCGCAGCAAAGCCTCGGCATCCCGTCGCTCGTCTGCGGGCCAGCGCAGCAGGTCGGCGCCATAACTGTCCGAGAGCGCCTTCAGCCGGTTGATCGTCATCATTCGCGGCCCCCTTTCACGTCTGTCTTTGAATAGTGTCACGCAAAAAGGCACGCGCGCGTGCCAGCAGTCTTTCGATGGCCTTGGCCGATAGACCCAAGGTCCGGCCGGCCTCCGCGCCCGACAATCCCTCATCATAGACAAGTGTCATGGCGGCGCGCTGCCGGGCAGGCAATTGGTGGAGAGCCGCCAGCAGCACCTTGTTCCGCTCGGTCGTGGCGAGCTTGTCCTCGGCGCTGTCGCTGGGGTCAGGCGCGTCGTAATCCTCCGGCAACTGACCGGGCTGGATACGCCGACGATGATCGATGCAGAGATTGACGATGATGCGATACAGCCAGGTGCGAAACTGCGCGCGCGCGGGGTCAAACCGCGCGATTTGAGACCAGGCGCGCAGCATGGCTTCCTGCGTGATATCCTCGGCGATGAGACGGTCGGGGATGACGCGCGCCGCGACACGCAGGGCGAAGGGCCCGTGCCGCGTGACGATCTCGTCGAAAGCCCGGCGGTCGCCCTTGCCGGACCAGCCAGCCAGGGCTTCATCTGTCGCGTCCCGATAGGTAAGCGGACCCGTCATTTGGGGCGCCTTGCCCCAAAGACCCGCCTGGGCGCGCAAAATCGACATACCATTCAGCCATGACCCTGCTGCTCATCCAGCCATCACGCCGGGCGAGACTGCCATGCGTGGGTGCGAGCCTGATACGGGGTGGGGCAGGCAATCCCCCCTGTCGGGGCTGATCTGGTCAGTGCGGCGGAGATAACGCCGGGCGCGCTGAGCGCGTTCGGGTCTCAGAATCAAAAAAGGCCGGGCGAACCCGACCTTCTTCTAAGCGCCTCAAGGGCTAGTGCCAGTACATCCGTGGTCACTGGCCCAAAGCGCTGTCCGAATTACGCGGACTGAAGATTCTCGGCGGCAACCTTGCCGTTACGATCATTCTTCACGGCGTCGAAGCTGAGCTTCTGGCCTTCGCTGATGGAATGCAGGCCCGAACGCTCGACGGCAGAGATGTGGACGAACACGTCCGGGCCGCCGTTGTCCGGCTGAATGAAGCCGAAGCCCTTGGTCATATTGAAGAACTTAACTGTTCCAACGGTCATGACGATTTTCCTTTCAATCGCATTAAAAATTTGGCCCGGGCGGTTAGCCATGACGGACCGTTCATGGTCGATTTTGAAAGAGGAAGATCGTCAGCGGCGCAGGTAGCGCAGGAACAAAGTTCGTCAGTAAAGATCGATGAAGGGCTCTCTAGACCCTCGGAACAGTATCGGCAAGACAATTCTGAAAAAGCGTAAGACATGCGCCAGTTGCAGTGCAGGGCTCGCGCCATCAATCGCGCGGATTTCAGGCCTTTGACTGCTTCGGCCAGCGGCGATGCAGCCAAAGCCAGCTGCCCGGGCGGGCGCGCACCCAGCCTTCTACTGTCCGGTTCAGCGCAAAGGTGATGGCCGCGATATCGGCGGTTCTGTCGCCCGTCAGGGGGATGTCGAGCGCAGGTTCGCAGATCATGCGCAGCCGCGCCGGTCCGATACGCTCAACCCGGACCGGCACCAGCGGCAGGTTGAAGCGCAGCGCGAATTGGGCCGGGGCCGTCGCGGTCATCGCCATCCGTCCGAAGAATGGCGCCGGGATTCCGTCATTCATCTTCTGGTCGATCAGCAGGCCAAGCGATCCGCCGCGAGCGACATGCAGCAGCGCCGCGCGGGCGCCGGCCGCCCCCTTGGCGAACATGGAGACATCCGCGCCATGCGCGGCGGAGCGCATCGCCTGGATGGCGTCCTCCATCGCGGGATTCGATGCCCGCCGATAGGCACCGGACACGGCAAGGCCCATCTGCGCGGCAATGGGAAGGATCATTTCCCAATTCCCGCAATGGGCGGAGATGAAAATCGCCTGGCCCGGCGGCAGGAATTCCGCCCCGGCAAATTCCCAGCCTGGGCCGCTTTCCGTGCGCTTCAGCCGCGCGAGATGCGGCAACTCCCCGACATTGCGGCCAAGATTGCGCCAGACATCGACGATGATCCGCTTCCGCTCGGCGGCGCTGAGGTCCGGCAAGGCGCGGCGCAGATTGCCATCCGCGACCTTGGACGGGCTCAGATGCGGGCCGATCGCCGCGGTGACGGCACCCGCCAGATTGGAGGCATTCACCGGGCCGATCAGACGCAGAAAGCCGAATCCGGCCCGCATCGCGAGCTTCGTCGCGGACTGCCAGGGATAGGCGCGCCGGCCGCCGTCAGCGCGCCGGGTTTTGTCTCGCTCCATGGATTAGGCGCTCAGAATCCCAGGATCTGCGCGGTATCCTGGTCCACCGGTATGCCGTCGCGCAGGCGCTGTTCCACGACCTGCCATTCGCGGTCGCCCGGCGCCATCGGCGGCGGGAAGCCCTCGCGCGGCGGCGAGGCGCGCAGCGCATCCAGATAGCGGCGCATCCCGGCCGCCATCTCCGTCACGCCGGCAAAGCGCGCCGGGTCGATCGCGATGAAGAAATGGCCGAGATTGGAGGGTTTCGCCGTCTCGGATTTGCCGAGCGAGACCAGATCATGGTCCAGCGTCGCCCCGGTCAGAATGGCGGAGAACAAGGTCGCGACACCCGCCAGTGCAGCGCCCTTGAAGCCGTAATCGGCGCCGCCCATCGGCATCAGCATCGTGGCATCGGCCGGATCACGCACCGGATTGCCGCTGGCATCGACCGCAATGGCCTCCGGCAAAGGATGCCCGAGCGAGCGGTAGAGCAGCACGCGATTGAAGGGAATGGCGGAGGTCGCCATGTCCATCAACCAGGGTTTTTCGCCCGGCACCGGGGCGGCGACGGCCAGCGGATTGGTGCCGTGAAAGGCCTCCCGCCCGCCGAAAAGCGTGACCAGGCTTTCCGCATTGGTGGTGGCAAAGCCGATCATCCCGGCTTCGGCTGCTGCCAGCGCATAGGCACCGGCCGCGCCGTAATGGGAGGAGCCGGTGGCGCCCACGGCACCGATGCCGCTGTCCCGCGCCAGTTCGACCGCCGCCTTCATCGCCTCATAGCCCGTGTGATGGCCAAGGCCGTTATCGCCGTCCAGCATGGCGGTGGCGGCGGCCGTCTTCCGCAACCTGACCTGCGGGCGGCCGTTGATTTCGCCGGATCGCAGCGGCCCGTCGTAATAGCCGACCAGCCGCACGCCGTGGCTATCCACCCCATGCAGCGAGCCGTGCATCAGCGCGCGGACGGTGGCGGCGGAGGAGGGGGCATCGGCGCCGGCTTCCGTCAGTTTCTGCTGCACGCGCTCGGCCAGCTTTGCCGCTGGTACGATAATAGGAGCTTTCATCCCGCAACCCTTGGTCTCTTCCCGCCAACAGATAGCCCCTGTCGGGGGAGGAGACCAAGGGGACAGGATCGGCGTAAATTGGAAGAATCATTTTGTGCGCGTTTGTCCATGCCCGCGCCCGCGCAGGCGCCTAGGCTGCCGGCATCGTCACGGCGATCCAGGTCGTGTCAGGCAAAGAGGGTAGTGCGATGAACGAAGCGATCAATCCGAAGGGCTGGCTGCCGGGCAAGACCGCCAACGGCACGCTGCATCTGAATTGGGGCGTGAAAGCCGGCAACCATATCTATGTCGCGGGCATGCTGTCGCTTGATCCCTATGACGGCAGCCTGGTCGGTGAGGGCGACGTGACGGTGCAGACGCGCCGCGTGCTGGACAGCATCAAGGAAGTGATCGAGCTTGCGGGCGGCACCATGGCGGATGTCACCTTCAATCAGATATTCCTGCGCAACATGGATGACTATCACGCCATGAACGCTGTCTATGTCGAATACTTCAAGGACTTCCTGCCCGCGCGTTTCTGCCTGAAGGGTGAGATGGTGAAGCCGGAATTCCTGGTCGAAATCGCGACGACGGCCGTTGTGACGCGCTGACGTCTTTCGTTCTGCTGTCGAGGTCAGGCCCGTCCTTTCGCGGACGGGCCCAGCCTTTTGCCTTCAGCCGGTGGCGGAAACCGGCTTCAAGACTGTCTCCGTCACCGATGACGTATCATCGGTCATGAAGCGGGACCAATAGGTCGCGTCCAGACCTTGCGCCTCCTGCTTGGCCGTCACCCGCAGCCCGATCGTCTTTTCGAGCAGGAAGATGACGACGAAAGCGACGACGGCGATGCCCACCACCATCAGCACCGTGCCGTGCAACTGTGTGCCGAAGGTGATGCGCGCATGCTGATAGGCATAGGCGCCCTTCGTGACATCGAAGAAACCGCCCTGCATTTTGCCGCTCCCCACGATGCCCGCCATGATCGCGCTATAAAGACCGGGACCGAAGGCCAAGGGCACGATCTTGGGATCGTCGATGCCGATGCGACGCATCAGCGCATCCGCCAAGGCCATCACGACCGGGCCGAAAAAGCCGACCGCGAAAGCCTGCCAGGGCAAGGCGATATCAAGGAAGGCCGAGCAGGAGATATAGCCCGCGATCGGTCCCAGGATGATGTAGATCGGATTGCCTTTGACGTAAGCCACAATGGCGCCGGAGACGCCGCCCGCGACCAGCGCCAGCACGATGCTCATGAACAGCACGCCCAGGCCGCTATCGTTCACGGCAATGCCGTAATAGCCGACGCCCGGCACCAGGAAGCCGCAGGCCGGCACAAACAGCGGAATGGCGAGGATCAGAAAGAAGGCGCCGAGCGCCATCATCGGGAAGTTCGTCGAGACCGAGGCGATCTTCTGGCGCGGCCCAAGACGCCAGGCAAGGATAAGCCCCCAGATGCCGACGAAGACATACATGGCAAAATCGCCCACGAAATCATGCAGGCCGCTATTGGTCAGCGCGCTGGCCGATCCATAGGTGAGGTAAGCGACGGCCGGGCTGATGATGCCGCCGATCAGCGCGGACATGATGACGGCCGGCACCGGCTTCAGACGCTCCACCCCCGCGCTATGCATCAGCATGCAGATCAGCATGGTGAACAGCACGAAGAAGGCCGCAAAGATCTGCGCGGTATCGGCGCCGGGCACGAAGGCCGGGTCCAGATGCTGCGCAAAAGTATTCAGGTTCGGCCCGAAGATGGACCAATCCGACAGCGCTTGCCGCAAAGGATGCGGCACGCCCAGCGCCTGGTAGATCTGCCAGTTCCAGGACCCATAGCCGATGACCAGATAGGCAAGACCGCCGACAGCGCCGCAGACCCATTTCTGCACGATGGTATCGACCACGTTCTTGCGGTTGACGATACCGGCATCCAGCAGCGTCAACGCCACCATGCCGAGCACCACACCGAAACAGCCGAGTATGTAGAAGATATCTGAAACATAGGCACCGGCTGTCACCTGTGCCGAAAACGTCTTTAAGCCCGCCGACATTCGGATTATTCCTTCTTTTGATGCATTGGAATCCGGATGCCGTGGAAAGGGATTTCATCTCCAGGATGACAGGGGATTGTTTCCCCCTATTTTTGGTCGTCACGGTTACAAAGCCATTCACGATGAATGACCTTGCAACCGATTGTCTCGTGATTATTCAGCAGGGTCGAGCAGCGACAGATGATCCAGGAACTGCACGGCGAAGCTGCCCGTGCCGATAGCACCGGACGCACGCTCGGCCGCTTCGGAATAGATCGCGTGGGCGGCGGCCACCGCCGTCAGACGGTCATCCGCATTGGCCAGCATGCCGGCGATGAAACCGCCGAGCGAGCAACCGGCGCCCGTCATCTGCGTCATCCGCGCGTCACCGCCGCTGACCGCAATCGTGGTGCGGCCGTCGGTGATATAGTCGATCGGGCCGCTGACGGCCGCGATGGTGCCGGTCTCGGCGGCCACCTTCTCCAGGAAAGGCAGCGCCTTGTCGGAGGTCAAGGTCGTCTCCACACCCTGGCCGCCGCCATGGCCGCCCGCGAGCGCGATCAACTCGGACGCATTGCCGCGAATGGCGGTCGGCTTGAATTCCAGCAGGCTGCGGACGACCGCATCATATTCGGCCGCACCGGCACCGACCGCCACCGGGTCCAGCACCCAGGGCACATTGCCTTCATGGGCCGAACGCGCGGCGAGGCGGATTTCATCCGGTCCGCAGCTCATCAGGCAGGCGGCATTGATCCAGACGGCATGGGCATGGCCGCCGAAGACGCTGGGCCAGTCCATGGCCGTGCCGATGGCGGGGCCGGCGCCGACCGCGAGCAGAACATTGGCCGACAGACCGGCGGTGACGTAATTGGTCAAGCCGTAGCAGAAGGGTTTCATGGCCTTCAGCCGGGAAAATTCGTGGCGGACGGCGGTATCCCGCCAAGATAATTCTTTCATCACGCTCTCCAGGTTCCGGCCGCGACGCGGCGGTTGATCGTCAGGTTGATACAAAAAACGGAAGGTTTCGTCTGCGGCGTCCTATTCGGCGCTGACCCCGGCAATGGCCGTGACTTCAAGTTCGATCTTCATGCGCGTATCGATGAGGCGGGAGACCTGCACCATGGTGCAGGCCGGCCGCACGGCGCCGAAAGCCCGGCCATGGGCCGCAATCAGCGCATCCCAATCCGCGTCGTCGGTCAGATAAAGGCGGGTGCGCACGACATCGGCGAGCGTGGCGCCGGCCTGTTCCAGGATGCGGCTGACCTTCGTCACGGCATAGGCCAGCTGCGCGGCGGCATCACCCGGGCCAGCGGTGTCGATATCCGGCGGCAGGCCGGAACAGCCCGAGACATAGATGGTCCCCTGCGCCAAGACAGCGCGGGAATAGCCCATCAGCTCTTCGTAGCGGCTGCCGGTCGCGATCGTCTGTCTTGTCATCGCTTGACCTCGTGAAGGCTGACGGGCTGTGCCAAGGACAGCAGATGCTCTGCCGTCAGCGTGCTGAAATCGGCCAAGGTCAGCGCGGTCTCGGTATTGAAAACATGCAGGCCGGTCTGCAAGGCAACGAAAGGAATGCCGAGCACAGCGGCGGTGCGCTGGTCCCAAAGCCCGTCGCCCAGAATGACGGCACGGAAGGGCTCGGCCTCCGCGCCCATGGCAAGTGCCGAAGCCGCAAGGACGATGTCTTCGCGGGTGAGGTGCTCCCCGCCGGTGGCCAGCGCCAGATCGTCCGGCTTCAACCCAAGGAGAGACAATTTCAGCCTCGCCATGCGGCGCAGCGATCCGGTGGCAAAGGCAATCTTCACACCATCGCGCTGGGCCAGATCGGTCAGAAGCGCTTTGGCGCCGGGGATTTCGTGAAGCGCGTGTTCCGCCAGATGCTCGCGCAGCGCGGCCTCGTACAATTCATCGTAGCGGGAGAGTTCGGCGGCGGTGATGCCGCGTCCGTGGTAATGCCGGAACAGCGCATCCAGCACGCCCAGATCGGTATAATGCGGATAGGCGCTCCAGGGCTGAAACGTCACGTCCAGCCCGTCATCGGCGAGAAGGCGGGTGATCAGGTCATGATGCAAATTGCCTGAATCCAGCAGCGTGCCGTCGACATCAAAGATGACGAGCGTTTTCATACAACGGTCTCCGGCCAGCGGATATCGAAACCGCGTGTCTTTTCCAGAAGCTTGGCCACCTGCAGCACGCCGGCATCGTCAAACCGCTTGCCGGCGATCTGGACGGAGACCGGGCAACCGCCGTCCCCCGCATCATGCACCACGACGGTCGCGGCCGGCCAGCCGAGCTGGTTGAACCAGCAGGCGAAAGCCTGGTGGGACATCGCACCCAGCGACGGGTCAGGGCAGGGCAGTTCGGCCGGGAAGGCGCGCACCGGCAAAGCCGGTGACAGCACATAGTCGAAATCGGAGAGTTGCTTGGCAATGCGCGTGGTCGCGACCGTGATACGGCGATTGACGCCGGCCGCAAAGATCGCAGACTGGACCAGCATGCCGTCATACATCGCACCGATGACAGGATGAATGCGCCCGCGCTCGGCTGGCGTCAGGCCAAAGTAATCGGGCGCACCGATGGACAGCATATACCAGTGGATCGCCATGTAATCCTCGGCGTCCACCGTGATATCGGCGATCTCGATGATTTCGGCACCAAGATCGGCCAGACGCGCGGCCTGCGTCTGCACAGCCGCCAGCGTCGGCGCATCGGTCGCGTCACCCCAGCCGGCCTGCGCCCAGACTGCGATGCGGCGGCCGTCGAGACGCGTCAGATCCGTGAGCGCCGGGATGAAACGCCCCTCGGCCGAGAAGAAATCGCCGTCGGAAAACTGGCCGAGGGCCGCGAGCGTCAGTTCCACATCGCGCACACAGCGCGCCATCGGGCCGGCACTGCGATAGCTGCCCGGCGGATCATAGGCGATGCGGCCCTGCGTCGGCTTGATGGAGGCAAGGCCGGACAATGCGGCCGGCAGGCGTACCGATCCCACCATATCGGTGCCGAGTGCGACGGCCGCGCCACCCAGCACGACGGAGGGGCCAGCGCCGGAGGAGGAGCCGCCGGGGCTGGTCGCACCATCCCAGGCATTGCGGATGATGCCGTGTTCGGAACTTAGGCCGGACATGACCATGGCGAAATCCGGCATCGTCGTCTTGGCGGTCGGCACCATGCCGGCGGCGCGCGCCCGCTGCACGGGCAGAGCGTCATGGGGGGAGGGCGTGCCGGCATGGCAGGCGGTGCCGTGCCAGCGCGGAAAGCCCTGCATATGGAAACTGTCCTTGAAGCTGATCGGCACGCCGTCCAGCGGGCCGATCGGCTTGCCTGCGCGCCAGCGTTCTGTGCTCGCCTCGGCCAGGGAGATGGTCAGGCCGGGAGAGACGCTGGCGATGGCATTCAGCGCGGCCAAGGGCCCGGTGATACGGGCGAGGGCGGCTTCCGCGACATCGACCGGGGTGAAGCGCCCGCCCGCGAAGCCTGCGGTCATGTCGGCCGCCGTCAGCAGGGTGATGTCAGACATGGCTTGCCTCATGCGCGACCGGCAGGGACAGCGTATTCCGCCAGCCGTTCATGGAATCGTCGTAGATTTTCACGTCATCGATGCCGACCAGGGACAGCGCCAAGGCCAGACCGGCCGCGTTGATACCGCCACCGCAATAGAGCACCGGGGCGATATCATGCCCGACGCCGAGCTTGGACAGGGCCGCCTCCACACGCTCCGGCGTCAGCCTGCCGTCCGCGTCCAGAAGGTCAGGGAAGGGAAGGTTGAGGCTGGTCGGAATATGGCCGCGCCGAGGGTCAGTGCTGTCGTCACCCCGAAACTGCACATCGCGCAGCCCGCAGAGCAGCGGCTGCCCCGGAATGGTTCCATGACCAATCATTTCGGCGACAAAATCCGTATCGACGAACAGCGTAGAATTCTGCTGAGCGCTCAAAGTACCAACCGGCACTGGCGCGGCCTCGCCCGTCTCGATAGCGCCGCCGATGGCTTCCCAGGCGCCGATGCCACCATTCAGCACGCGAATATTGGTCAGGCCGAAAGCCCGAAACACGCACCACAGCCGCGCGGCATAGGCGCTGCCCAGATTGTCATAGGCGACGATCCGGCTATCCGCGTTCAGGCCCAGCGCTTGCGCGGCGCTATCGAATCCCGCTCGCGTCGGACAGGTAAAGGGATAGCGCGCGTCCGGATCCGAAAACGCCTGCATGACATCGGCGAAGCGCGCGCCAGGAATATGGCCGCGCGTGAAGGCGGCTCCGCCGGGCGCGAATGCGGTGCGGCCATTGATACCGGGGATGCGCGCGACCGAGCAGTCCAGCACCACGACCGCATCAAGATTGGCCGCCAGCCAATCGGCCTCGACCAGGGGGGAGGGGTCAGCGCGCAACGCGGTTCATCCATTCGTCGCGCAGCGGACGCTTCAGGCCGAGCAGGTCACGCGTCGTGCCCTCGGGGTAGGACGTGCGATGCAGCCCGCGCCGCTGCAATTCCGGCACCACGCCGGCGGTGAAGTCCTGAAAGGCGCCGGGCAGATGCGTCGCCTGCACCATGAACCCGTCCGCCGCGCCGGCTGCGACCCAATGCTCCATCCTATCGGCAATGGTCTTGGCCGAGCCGATCATATTGCCTTCGGTCCGCGCGCCGTACCAGCGCCCGATCTCCCGCACGCTCAGCTTTTCGCGCTGGGCGAATTCGACGACTTCCTCGTAATGGCCCTGAACGCCGACTTCTTCCAAGGTCGGCAAAGGTCCGTCCAGGTCGTATTGCGTCAGATCGACATTGCAATGATAGGCGAGGCGCGACAGGCCAGCCAGGGGATGAACCAGATCGGCGAAGGCTTCATGCTTCGCCTGGGCTTCCGCATCCGTTTCGCCCACAACCACGGTCGCGGCGCATAGAACCTTGATCTGATCCGGGTCGCGCCCGAAGGCCGCGGCGCGCTTCTTGATGTCCTGGTAGAAGGCAATCGCCGATTCCAGAGATTCGTTGCTGCTGAAAATGACATCGGCCCAGCGTGCCGCGAAATCCCGTCCGCGCGGGGAAGCCCCGGCCTGGATCAGCAGCGGATAGCCCTGCGGCGGGCGCGGCACCGAAAGCGGTCCCTGCGTGCTGACATATTTGCCTTTGAAATCGACGGCGCGCACGCGGTCAGGGTTGCCGAACACGCCGCTATCCTTGTCCTGGGTGATGACATCGTCATCCCAGCTGTCCCACAGCCGCGCCGTCGCTTCCACAACCTCCTCGGCGCGGGCGTAACGCGCCTCGCGCGGCGGCAGCTTGTCCTGGCCGAAATTCTGCGCCTCCGCGTCCTGGAAGGATGTCACGATGTTCCAGCCCGCGCGGCCATCGGTCAGATGATCGAAGCTCGCCAATTCCCGCGCCAGATTATAGGGCTCGTGATAGCCGGTGGAGATGGTGGCGGCGAGGCCGAGATGGGTACTGGCGCCGGCCATGACGCCCAGCACCGTCATGGGGTCCAGGCGCGGCGTGCCCGATCCCCATTCCACCGCCGGACGGAAAGACCCGCCGAGCGAGCGCGGCATGGACAGCGCGTCAGGGATGAAGGCGAGGTCGAAACAGGCGGCTTCCAGGATACGCGCGGCATTGCGGTAATAGCTGGCGGACAGAAACGCAGGGTCGGCATCCTTATGGCGCCAGCCCGAGGTTCCCATCGGCCCGCCATTCATGAAAGCGGCGAGATTGATCTGCCCGGCCATTCTCTGCTCCTGAAGCGCAACGCTCGCTCATGCCTATCCGGCATAGCGTCGCGCCTTTGCCATCACGCCATGTGATATCCTGAAGAAACCTATCCTGACGTCCGGAAGCCGGCTTTCAACAGAAGAGATTTTGCCTTCGTGATTACTTTTGGAATGACGCGGCGACGCCCTCGGCGATCTTCAGGAATTGCAGCACGACCGGCTTCTTCTCCGTGCTGCGCCAATACATGGCCGTCTGCCAGCCGAGATCGGGGCCGTCGATGGGCTGCACCACAAGCCGCGAGCGATCGATGAGGCTAGACACGGCTGAGCCGTGCATGATGGCGACGCCGAGCCCGGCCGCGACCATGCGCAATTGCACTAGGCTTTCATTCACCCAATGGGTCACGGCCGGCTCGATCCCCTTCCATTCGAACAATCGCTGCACCGCGCCCTCGAACCCCGGCGCAATGGCGTGTTTCAGGCGGATGAAGGGCATATGCCGCACGGCCGGACTGTCGATGCTCTCAATCTCGCCGGCGCGTTCGGCCGGGAAGACGAAGGCCAGCCGGTCGCTGGAGACGATGCAGGAGGAGAGGTCAGGACTATCCTGCAGCCGTGCGAACGCGACATCCAGCCGGTGTTCGCGCAGCATCGGCAATTGGCTTTGCGACGAAATGTCGTCGAAACTGATTTCGACGTCCGGGAAAGTCTCCCGATAGGCGATCAGCGCCCGCGTCATCACTTCCAGCGCGGAGAAGGTAAAGCCGATGGCAAGCTGGCCGGTCTGGCCCGCCGCCATGCGCAACCCGCGCGCCCAGATACGGTCGGCCTCCCGCACCAGCGGCTGCGCTTCGACCAAAAACTGACGCCCGAAATCGGTCAGTTCGGTGCCCTGGCGGGAGCGGTGAAACAGCAGTTGCCCCAGGATATCTTCCAGTCGCGCGATCTGCTTGGTCAGCGTCGGCTGGCTGATGCCAAGCCGGTCGGCGGCGATCGTGTAATTGCCGGCCTCGCCCAGGATGACGAAAGAGCGCAGCAGGTCTATCCGGGTCATGACCCTTGCTCCTGCCTGGCGGTGGCCAGCGCGCGGCGCAGCACCTCCCAGAAACGCGGCTCGCCGCATTGCGCGACATTGAAGCGCATGAAATTGCCCGCCGTTTGCGAGACGCTGAAGACATTGCCGGGGGCGAGCACGACATCCTCGTCCATGGCGGCTTTCGTGACGCGCGTGGAATCCAATCCTTCCGGCAAGCGGCACCAGAGATTGAAACCGCCGCGCGGCATCGCCCAGGGTTCTATGCCCAGCGCCCGCAACTGCGCCGCCGTCTCCCGCCTTGCGCGCGACAGCTTCGGATGCAGCGCCTGCCGGTGCTTGCGATACAGGCCATCGGTCAGCACGCGGGCGATGATCTCGGTCACCAGCGGGCTCGGGCCCGTGAAATTGGTGGCGACCTGCAGGTCGATCAGATCCTCGGTCCAGTCGCTGCGCGCCGCGATATAGCCGCAGCGGATGGAAGCCGAGATGGTCTTGGAGAAGCTGCCGATGCGGATGACGCGGGCGAGACCGTCCAGGCTCGCCAGACGCGGCGAGGGTTCGGGCTCGAAATCCGCGAAGATATCGTCCTCGACGATCGTCAGATCATGGGCGGCAGCCAAAGTCAGAAGCCGGTGCGCCGTCTGCAGCGACAGCGTCGCCCCGGTCGGGTTATGCAGCGCGGAATTGGTGATGTAGAGGCGCGGGTGATCTTCCCGCAGCACCGTCTCGAAAGCCGCCAGATCGGGCCCCGACTGCGTATAGGGCACGCTGACGATCCTGACCTGATGCGCCCGCAGCAGCGCGCGGAAATTGAAATAGCAGGGGTCGTCCACCAGAACCGCATCGCCCGGCCGCAGCAGGAAACGGCAGACCATATCCAGCGCCTGGGTGCCGGAACTGGTCAGCATCAGTTGATCGAGGCTGGCCGAAATACCTTCCTCGGCGAAGCGCGCGAGCAGCAGGCGGCGCAATGTCAGCGCGCCGCGCGTGCCGGCATAATCGGCCAGCAGATCGTCCTCGCAGCGGGCAAGGCCGCGCACGGCACGGCGGAGGGCGGCGGTCGGCATCCAGCTTGCCGGCAGCCAGCCGCAGCCCGGCCGCATGACGCGCTGATCGGCGTCGAGCGATTGGCGGGAGACCCAGAAGGGATCCACGGCCCGATCCCGTTTCGGCTCACTCTCGGCGAGCGCCAGCGGCCCGGCGGCGCGACCGGCGACATAGAAGCCGGAGCCGCGCTGCGGGCGGATCAAACCCTCCGCCGAAAGCCGGTCATAGGCTTCGACGACGGTGGAGGGCGACACGCCCATGCTGGTCGCAAGACCGCGGATGGAGGGCAGACGGTCGCCGCCCGCCAGCGTGCGATTGGCCATGCGCGCGCGAATGGCTGCCATTACCTCCTGCGTGCGGCCGGCGGTTCTAACGGCGATGTCCTTGACGCTATCCAATTGTATGGGCTTCCGCATCAGTACAGTTCGACAGGATTGTATGGAATTGTTCCTGTCCCCGCCAGTGCCGTGAGCGCAGACCTTTTGCGAAAGCGAGGCGCCATGACACAGACAAAAACGGGATCGGGTTGGGGCAGCGGGCTGCTCGGCGTGCTGATCTTCAGCGGCTCCCTGCCGGCGACGCGCCTGGCCGTCTCTGGCTTCTCGCCGCTATTCCTCACCTCCGCCCGCGCCGTCATTGCGGCCGCGCTCGCGGGGGCGATGCTGATCCTGCTGCGGCAGAAGCGGCCGGCACGCGGGGATATTCTGTCGCTCGGCATCGTCGCACTCGGCGTCGTCATCGGCTTTCCGCTGCTCACGGCGCTGGCCTTGCGCCATATCGATGCCGGCCATTCCGTCGTCTTCATTGGCCTGCTGCCCTTGATGACGGCGGGTTTCGCGGTGCTGCGCGGCGGGGAGCGGCCAAAGCCGCTATTCTGGTTGTTTTCGGTTTTGGGCAGCCTCAGCGTCGTCGGTTTCGCGCTCGGCCAAGGGGGAGGGGCAGCGACCGCCGGCGATCTGCTGATGGTGGCGGCCATCCTGCTCTGCGGTCTGGGCTATGCCGAAGGGGCAAGGCTATCCCGTCAGCTTGGCGGCTGGCAGGTGATTTCCTGGGCGCTGTTGCTGGCCTTGCCGCTGATGCTCGTCCTCGCCATGGCGACAAGGCCAGCGCATTGGGCCGGCATCGGGCTGGCTGCCTGGGCGGGCCTCGCCTATGTCTCGCTCTTCAGCATGCTGCTGGGCTTCGTGTTCTGGTATCGCGGCCTGGCGCTGGGCGGTGCTGCGCGCGTTGGCCAGTTGCAGCTGCTGCAACCCTTTATCGGGCTGATGCTGGCGGCCCTCGTCCTGGGCGAGACCATGGAATGGAGCATGCTGGCGGCGGCCGGCGCGGTGGTGCTGTGTGTCGGCGCCGCGCGGCGTTTCGCCTGAGGGAAGCGGCTAGCCCTGGCGGGCGGCTTCGTGATGCTGGATCACCTCGCGGATCACGAAGCCCAGAAATTTCTCGGCGAAATCGGGGTCCAGCTGGGCATCCTCGGCCAGCGTCCGCAGGCGGGCGATCTGCTCGGCTTCCCTGGCCGGATCGGAGGGCGGCAGACCATGCTCGGCCTTTAAGGCGCCCACGGCCTTGGTGCAGCGAAAGCGCTCGGCCAGCATATGGATCAGCGCGGCGTCGATATTGTCGATGCTGCGGCGCAGCGTCTTCAGCGCTGCCATGGGCGTATTGGGGGGCGTATTTTGGGGCGCGGTCTGGGTCGGCTGGTCCGTCATTCTCATCAGTCCTGTTCTAGCCGGACTATTCTAGCGCGGTCTCGGCTGCCGGGAAGACGTGGATTTGACACGGTACGGCGATGACCGCCGAGGCGTAACGCTGATCGGTGGACGCGGTGCCCAGGCCCAGCCCGCTATCCTCAAAACATCGACGTAGAGAAACGACATGCGGTTTCGGTTGCGTTGCAACCGGCCCGCCAATCACGCTAAGACGGCCGCCCTCTTACCGACGTGGATGGCATGGACGAGTTCTATAAAGCGCATAAAAGCTTGTTGATCGGGTGCCTTTTAGCGGCGTTATTTGTATATGGCTATCCGCTGACAAACTTCGCCCTTCATATCGACGAGGAAAATGGGGCAGTTTTCGGTACCGTATTCAATAATATCAGCATTGGTCGCTGGGGGACATCGCTCATCCACAGCACGATATTGCGTGGCCCTGTCTTGCCTTTTTTCATGCCGGCGATCAGCCTTGCTTTTCTGGTGGCGGCCGCCATCGGCACCGCTAAAATCATCGGGAACGGCGGCTTTTCCGAAAAATTCCTGGCTTTGCTTTATATCGCGTTTCCGCAATTTGCTTATCAACTCGAATTCCTGAACCAGACGGAGTCTGTGGCGCTGGGCCTATTGGCCGCGACCGTCGCCTTCGGGTGCATTGTCAGGACAGCAGGCAATGCAAATCAAGGAAATTTTCGATACTATATAATAAGCGTCGTTCTTGTTGTATTTGCAATTTCTACCTATCAATCCCTGGTCCTTATTGTGCCGGCCTTATGCGCCTTGTCGGCCCTATCCCTGGTTCTGGAGGATGCTCCGAACAGACGCATTGTCCGCGAGATCGGCATTTCCTTAGCCGTTACGATCGTTTCTTTGATCATCTATCATTTTATTACAAAATTCCTCCAATTCGCGCTCCACGTTCCAGCCTCTGACTATCTCGATGCGGTGGTGGGATGGCATCACGGGTCCTGGTCTCACGCGTTTCAAAATGGGACGGGTTCTCTGTGGAAGGATGTCTCGGGGGGCGATTATTTCGGCGAGTCGATCTACGCGACCGTTTTTATTCCCGGCATTATGATCCTGGTACAGTATTGGAAGCGCAAACCCAGCCTTTCCAGAAAAGCGCTCGCCTTTGGCTTGGTGCTGTTCGGGATTGCCTCTCCCTTTGCCATGGTGCTTTTGCTTGGCATGCAGGAGCCGCCGCGGACATTCGTGGCTTCGGCGGTTATTTTTTCCGGATTTTGGACGCTCGGTTTCCGGTCGATCGGGTGGCGGAAATCCTGGGCCTGGGTGATTGTGGCATGCTGCCTCCTCTACGGTTCCTTTCATGTAACCCGCCTGTTTTTTGCGGATACGATGGCGTACCGATCGGACCTTCTGCTGGGCAATCGCATTGTATCGGCAATCTATGACCGAGAGCCCGCATTCGATGAAACCAAAACGCCGGTCTATTTCTGCGGCGTTTACGCGGTCCCGAACTTCTGGCGAAAGAACCATTATGATGTCTTCGGCGGATCCTTCTTTTCGTGGGACGTCGATGACAGCATCCGGATCAGCTCATTTCTGACGGTCAACGGGATCGCCAATGTCAAGCTGGCGACAGACGCCGATAAAGACAGGGTGCAGTCAAAACTGCCGTTCCTGCCGGCCTGGCCCAATCCCAATGCCATCAGCGATATCGACGGCGTCCTTGTCGTAAAGCTCGGCCCGACATGCGGTAACCCTTGATGTCCGACGGACATCATGCTGCGCCGGATCGGTCAGCCGCTTGACCGGCGCAGCACTTGCCAGCCGGGTGGGGCCCGGCGATCATTCGGACCGATGAAAAGGACGCATGCATGAGCGGCACGATGATCGCGCCGGACGGGAGGCCGCGCTGCCATTGGTGCGCCATCGGCCCGGATATGCTGGCCTATCATGACCGCGAATGGGGCTTTCCGGTCGGCGACGACCGTCTGCTGTTCGAAAAATTCTGCCTGGAGGGATTCCAGTCCGGCCTCAGCTGGCGCACGATCCTGACCAAGCGAGAGAATTTTCGCGCTGCCTTCCATGGTTTCGATATCGCCCGTGTGGCCGCGATGACCGATGCCGATATCGGCCGGTTGCTGCAGAATGAAGGCATCATCCGCAATCGCGCCAAGATCGCGGCGGCGATCAACAACGCGAAACGGGCGCAGGACTTGATCGGTGAGGTCGGCTCGCTCGCGGCCTATGTCTGGCGGTTCGAGCCTGCGGCGGAGAATCTGCCACCGCCGCAGACGATCACGACCTCGCCCGAATCGATTGCCCTATCAAAAGACCTCAAGAAACGCGGTTGGGCTTTCGTCGGCCCAACAACGGTCTTCGCGATGATGCAGGCCCTGGGACTGGTCAATGACCATGCCCATGGCTGCGTGACGCGGGATGCGGTGGCGGCAGCGCGGGCAGGGTTTCGGCTGCCCGCCCTGTCACGGGTGGAAAAGTCGCCGTGACGCCAGAGGGCGTTTGAAGATCTGGGCCGCGATTACGCCCGCCAGCGCCAGCCCCCCGCCGATGACATGAAACAGCCGGACAGGTTCGCCCAGCATCACAATGGCCGCGGCTGCCGTCAGCACCGGCAAAAGGTTGATGAAGATCGCGCAACGGCTGGGTCCCAATTGGGCCACGCCACGGATCCAGAAAAAGGGTAGCACGACGGAGGCCAGGGTTCCGGCATAGGCGATCAGCGGCCAGGTTTCGGCATTGATCTGTCGCAGCGGTGCGGGTGTCGCCAGATAGGCGGGGATCATGATCACCAAGGCGCAAAGCGACTGCATATAGGTGTTCTGCCAACCATCCACCGGCAATTTCCAGCGCTTCAGCAGCACGCCGTACAGCGCATAGACGCAGGCATCGATGAACATCAGCGCGTCGCCCGGATGGATGCCGTTGCGCCAGATCGATGCCGGGTCACCGCCGCTGACCAGATAGATCAGGCCCAGGAAGGACAGAACGCCACCGCCCAGCATGCCGATCGTCGGCGCCTCACCCAGCACCAGCGCGCCGAGTGCGACCGTCAGCAGCGGCGTCAATGCCGTGAATACGGCCATATTGGTGGCGGTCGTCGTTTCCGCCGCCAGATAGGACAGGCTCTGGAACAGGCAGGCGGCCAGGAAGCCGAGGATCGCGAATTGCCCGATATGCGGCCAGATGACGGCGCGGTTGCGCCAGGCGGGCCGGGCGACGAACAGGCTCATGATACCCACCGCCAGAATAAGGCGATAGGTGGTGATGGCCTGCGGCCCGATCGTATGGGCCGACAGTCGGGAAACGATGACATTGCCCGACCAAATCAGGATCGCGCCGAAAGGGTAGAGAAGGGCGGCTTTGTGCTTGAGCATGGCGTTTCGCTCTTATGGGATGAAGGGAGCGTCCAGCCTTAGCCTCTGGCAATCGCGTCCGTCTCTCGCTAAACAGACGTCAATTAGCGAGAATAGGACATGCCCAATTCTCCTCCGCGCTATCAGGATTATCACGCGACTTCCCAGCCCATGGCGGCGATGGAGGCGGATTACGCCAGCGGCGCTTCCACCGGCTGGCATGCCCATCCGCGCGGCCAGCTGCTTTATGCGATCGAAGGGGTGATGATAGTGCGCTCCGCCGCCGGCAGCTGGGTGGTGCCGCCCAATCGCGCTGTCTGGCTGGTGCCGGACTTGACGCATGAGGTGCGGATGAGCGGGGCGGTGAAAATCCGCACTTTGTTCATCCGTCCGGATGCCGCGCCGCATCTGCCGCGCGCCAGCTGCGTCATTGCGGTCTCATCCCTGCTGCGGGAACTGATCATCGCCGCGATGCTTGTGCCCTTGGACTATCGGCCGGACACGCGGGATGAGCGGCTGATGCGCTTGATCCTGGATGAGCTGAGGGAAACATCGGTGCTGCCGTTGCATCTGCCGATGCCGCAGGATGCGCGGCTGCGGCAGATCTGCGCGGCGCTGATTGCCGATCCCAGCGACGCGAGGACAGCCGAGGATTGGGCGCGGCCTTTCGCCGTGACGGCGAAGACCATCTACCGGCTCTTCATGCAGGAAACCGGGCTGAGTTTCGCGCAATGGCGGCAGCAGGCGCGGTTGCTATTCGCGTTGGAGCGACTGGCCCAAGGCGCGCGCATCCTCGATGTCGCGCTCGACAGCGGTTATGCCAGCCAAAGCGCCTTCACCGCCATGTTCCGTCGCCATTTCGGCATGCCGCCGGGTGTCTTCTATCGTTAACGGTTGTCTTCAATCGTTAAGATAAAGCCCCGGCCGCCGGCCTGATCAGACTTCTTCCAGGACCTTGCCGGTCGCCGCTGCCCGCGCGGCGCGCTTCTCTTCCTCGGTCCAGACTTTGCGCTCGCGCTTTTTTTCCTGCGGCTTGACTTGCTTGACCGGGCCGCCGCCCAGAACCGGCGCGCGCATGGTCGAGTTCCTTGCCGCTTCGGAATGCCATTCGTGATCGGCCAGCACGGTCAGCGCGCGGCCGATTTCCCGCTCCACATCCCGCAGCCACGCCCGCTGCTCGGCATCGCAGAGCGTGACGGCGAAGCCGCTGCGCCCGGCGCGGCCGGTGCGGCCGATGCGATGGACATAGCTTTCCGCCAGGCTCGGCAGGTCATGGTTGAAAACATGCGTCACGGTATCGACGTCGATGCCGCGCGCCGCGATATCCGTCGCCACCAGAACCTGCACGCTGCCGGCGCGGAAGGCATCCAGCGCGCGCTCCCGCTGGCCTTGCGACTTGTTGCCGTGCAGGGCCTCGGCCGTGATGCCTGCCTCGGTGATGAAGGCGCAAACTTCGTTGGCAATGTTCTTCTGCAGCGTGAAGACCACGGCCTGGCCAATGCCCGGTGTGCGCAGCAGTGCCAGCAGCGCCGCCTTCTTGTCGGATGCATCGACGAACATGACCGATTGTTCGATCCGGTCGACGGTGGTGGATGGCGGGGCGATCTCGACCTTCGCGGGATCGCGCAGCAGGGTCTCAGCCAGCACCGCGATGGATTTCGGCATCGTGGCCGAAAACAGCAGCGTATGCCGATCCTTCGGCAGGGTCGCGACGATGCGCTCGATCGGCTTGGCGAAACCCATATCCAGCATCTGGTCGGCCTCATCCAGCACCAGCGCCTCAAGCTGCGACAGGTCGCAAAGGCCCTGATCGATCAGATCCAGCAAGCGCCCCGGTGCGGCCACGATGATATCGACGCCGGCCTTCAGCGCATTGACCTGATGGAACTGGCTGACGCCGCCGAAAATCGTCGTCACGCGGGGCTTCATGTGGCGGCCGAATTTCTCGAAACCGTCAGCGATCTGAGAGACCAGTTCGCGTGTGGGTGCCAGGACCAGAACGCGGGCGCCGCCCTTGGGCGCCGGGCGCGGCGCGGCGGCCAGACGATGCAGCAGCGGCAGCGCGAAGGCAGCGGTCTTGCCGGTGCCGGTCTGCGCCATGCCGAGCATGTCGCGGCCTTCCAGCAGCATCGGGATCGATTGCGCCTGGATCGGGGTCGGGCAGACATACCCTTCCTCGGCCAATGCGGAGAGCAGGGATGGCGCCAGGGAAAGATCGGCGAAAGTCATGGACATGGTCGTGCGGCGCCTCCGGCGCTGGGTAAGGCTGCGCCTATTGGGGCTTCGCTGGTTCAGGATGACGCCTTTTACGGGTGATGCTGCACTGCGTCAACGCAGAGAGGCGGGCGGCAGCATCCTGTAAATCCCGAAGCCAGTGCTGAATGCGCTGTATGGAAAGACCCGGCAGCGCGCGATCTGGCGCCAGCAGGTTAACAATTTTGTCACGAGAAAATACAATTGTAAAAAGTAAAATAATAAAATGACTCAAAATTTTTGTTTTTAATTTGTTGACCTAACTTATTTCGGCATTTAACCCTGCTTACGAGGCCATTGGCTTCATTTAATTATTTTCAATCGTGAAATACGATCCAGGGTTAACTGGGTGAGGACATCAGAATGACGAACGAACCTCCCAAGACGAATGGCGCCGATCCTCTAAGCTTTGCCTACTGGGTCCCGAACGTCTCAGGCGGTCTGGTTGTCAGCAAGATCCCGCAAAGGACCGATTGGAACCTGGCTTACAACGTCAAACTCGCGCAGATCGCCGAGGCTTCCGGCTTCGATTACGCGCTATCGCAGATCCGGTTCATCGGCAGCTACGGCGCCGAGTATCAGCATGAATCGACAACCTTCTCGACGGCGCTTTTGGCCAGCACCACGCGGCTGAAGGTTATTGCGGCGATCCTGCCTGGACCCTGGCATCCGCATGTTATCGCGAAGCTGGGGGCGACGGCCGACCAGCTTTTTGAAGGCCGATGGGCCATCAATGTCGTCAGCGGGTGGTTCGCCGGTGAGTTCGAAGCCCTTGGGTTGCCCTGGCTGGCGCATGATGAGCGGTACAAGCGCTCGCGTGAATTCATCGAAGTGGTGAAGGGCATCTGGACCGAAGACAATTTCAATTATGAAGGTGAGTTCTACAAAGCGAAGGACTTCACCCTGAAGCCCAAGCCGGTGCAGCGACCGCATCCCGAGATCTTTCAGGGCGGAAACTCCCGCGCGGCGCAGGAAAATGCAGGCGCCGTCTCAGACTGGTATTTCATGAACGGCAATACGCCGGACGGACACCGGAAGCAGATTCAAAACGTCCAGGCGATTGCCGCCAGTCACGGACGCCACGTCAAGTTTGCTGTCAATTCCTTCGTGATCGCACGAGAGACAGAGGAGGAAGCGCAGGCGGTCCTGGCGTCGATCATCGATCAGGCAGACCCGGAGGCCGTCAATGCCTTCGGTGGCGCCGTCAAGGAAGCAGGACAAGCGAGCCCGGAGGGGCAGGGCATGTGGGCCAATTCCGGTTTCAAGGATCTCGTTCAATACAATGACGGCTTCAAGACGAACCTGATCGGCACACCCCGCCAGATCGCCGAACGGATCGTCGCGCTGAAGGATATCGGCGTCGATCTCGTGCTCTGCGCTTTCCTGCACTTCCAGGAGGAGGTCGCGTTCTTCGGCGAGCGTGTCCTGCCGTTGGTGCGCGAGTTTGAAGAAGCCCGCAGTCGCGCCCGCGCCGCTTAGCCGCACCGGCCAGAGACATCACCACCATGGCAGGCGCCGCGATCCGTCTTTCAGGCGTGACACTCTCCTTCGGCGGCATCCTTGCCCTCAAAGGTGTGGATCTCGACATTCATGCCGGAGACATTCACGCCATCATCGGCCCCAATGGGGCCGGTAAAAGCTCGCTGGTCAATATCATCTGCGGCATTTATCGGCCCGAGGCCGGGTCTATCGACTTCGACGGCCAGCATCTTTCGCGCATGGAAACCGGTCGGCTGGCCAAGCTGGGCATCACGCGGACGTTCCAGAACATCGTTCTGTTCAAAGGCATGTCGGTGACGCAAAACGTCATGATGGGGCTGACCCATAAGACGCGCTCGACGCCCTGGGGCCAGATCATCGGCAGCGCGCGCGCAAGGCGCGAGGAAGCTCACGCCTACGAAATTGCCCGAGCGATCCTGGCGCGCCTTGACCTGACACAGGTCCAGGACCGCGCCGTCAATACCCTCTCCTATGGCGCACAAAAGCGCGTGGAGCTTGCCCGCGCGCTGATAGCGGGGCCGCGCCTTCTGCTTTTGGACGAGCCTATGGCGGGGATGACGGCGGGTGAGAAGGTCAGGATGATCGCGTTCATCCGGGAAGCACAAGCGCATAGTGGTGTGACTGTCATCCTGATCGAGCACGATATGGGCGTGGTGATGGAACTCTCGGATCGCATTACCGTTCTGGACCACGGCAAGCGCATCGCGCAGGGAACGCCGTCCGAAATTCAGGTCAATCCCGACGTGATCGACGCCTATCTGGGCGTCGCCCACGCAGATGACGGCGATGACGCGGTGCTTGCAGCATGAGTGCGTGGAGCTTTTTCTTCGAAGTTCTGGTCGCGGGACTTGCCGCCGGCATCATGTATTCGCTTGTCGCGATCGGCTTCGTGCTGATCTACAAAACATCCGGTGTCCTGAACTTCGCCCAAGGCGCGATGCTGCTTTTCGCGGCACTGACCTTCGTCAGCCTGCATGAAAGAGGCATGCCCTTCTTATATGCCCTCGCGATCACATTCCTCGTCATGGTCATTCTTGGCATCGCGATCGAGAAATTTGTCTTGCGACCTATGATCAATCAGCCGCCGATCACCTTGTTCATGGTCACCCTTGGTCTTTCCTATATTATCGAGGGCAGCGCGGAGCTTATCTGGGGCACCCAGGTCCACGGCCTCGATCTTGGCATTCAAGATGAGCCCATGCAGATCGCGGGCGTGCTCGTAAGCCAGTTCGATCTGTTTTGCGCAGCGGTCGCGGCCGTAATGGTCGCGGCGCTGACAATCCTGTTTCGCTATACGCGTATCGGCCTGTCCTTTCGGGCCGCCGCCGAGGACCAATATGCGGCGCTCAATATCGGTTTGAGATTGCCGTTCATCTGGGCCGCCGTCTGGGCGACGGCGGGTATTGTGGCCCTTGTCGCAGGGCTGCTGTGGGGTGCGCGGACAGGCGTACAATTCTCCCTGTCGCTCGTCGTATTGAAATCGCTTCCCGTCCTGGTGCTCGGTGGTTTCGATTCCATTGCGGGCGCAATCATCGGTGGTCTGATCATTGGCGCGACCGAGAATCTCGCTCAGGTCTATCTTGGCCCCTATATCGGCGACGGTATCGATAGTTGGATCGCCTATGTCGTGGCGCTCGGATTTCTGCTTGTGCGTCCTTCCGGCTTGTTCGGCCAGAAACTGGTCGAAAGGGTCTGATCCATGAGCAGCGCAATCCTCGAACGTCAGGCCAATTCCCAAGGCCTTCCCGGGCTCAAGTCCTTTCGCGGTCCCTTTCTGGTTTTACTCGTCTTTGCTGTCGTCATCCCGCAAGTGCATTCGGATTATTTGTTCGATGCCATTCTGACGCCATTCCTCGCGATCAGCCTTGCCGCATTGGGGCTCAATCTTTTGACCGGTTATGCCGGTCAGGTGTCTCTGGGAAGTGCGGCCTTCATGGCGGTGGGGGCCTTCGCCGGATATAATTTCCTGTTGCGGATTCCGGGCTTGCCGCTGCTCGCGGGTCTCGCTTTCGCGGGACTGACCGCAGCCGTCATTGGCATCGTTTTCGGTCTACCCAGTCTCCGCCTGCGTGGCTTCTATCTTGCCGTTTCAACATTGGCGACGCAGTTCTTCGTCCAATGGGCGCTCACCAATATCAGTTGGTTTTCAAACGACGACACATCCGGCGTCATAAGCCCGCCTCCTTTGCATCTGGGTGGTTTTGCGCTGGACAGTCCGGTCAGGCGCTATCTGCTTTGCCTCGGCGTCGTCGCGGTCCTGACCTTTCTGGCCATGAGGCTGGTCTCCGGCCAGACCGGCCGTGCCTTGATCGCCGTGCGTGACAGCGAACTTGGCGCGCGTGTTCTGGGGGTCAAGGTCCTGCGCACGAAGCTTTTCATCTTCGCTGTCAGCAGCTTCTACATTGGCGTGGCTGGCGCCTTATGGTCCTTCGCCTATCTGCGGACGATCGAGCCGGACGGATTCGATCTCGACCGCTCCTTCCAAATTCTATTCGTGATCATCATCGGCGGTCTTGCCAGCATTCGCGGGGCCTTCCTCGGTGCCGCGTTCATTGTGGTCCTGCCGCTTTTGCTCTCACGCGCCGGTGCCATCCTGCTCGGGCCCGGGTTCGACAGCGGACTTGTCGACCTGGTGCAGAAAATTTTCCTCGGCGCTCTCATCATTCTTTTTTTGAGGCTCGAACCCGCCGGTCTTTCCGCCCTCGTCGGTCGCTTACGCATCCGGCGCAACGCGACCTGAATCGTCATTCGGTTTCATACGGAGTCTTCTATGGTCCCTATTGCAAAGAGGCTGGCAGCGCTCGCGCGCTCAACAGCCCTGGTGGCAGGTTTCGCTCTTGCGGCCGCCATCCCCATGGTCTCGGCGCAGGCTGCCCAACCGGAACAGTATTTTCCGCTGCAAAGCTATCGCGTCGGCCCTTATGCCGCAGGTGGAACCGGCTTCTTCGGCGGCTTCATCGACTACATGAACCTCATCAATCTGCGGGACGGCGGCGTGAACGGCGTCAAGCTCACCTGGGACGAATGCGAGACGCAGTATATCGTCGAGCGTGGCGTTGAATGCTATCAGCGGCAAAAGACGCATGTTCCAGGCCCCTCCGCCTGGAATCCGCTCAGCGTCGGCATCGCCTATGCCATGATCGACGGCGTGACCGCCGATAAGGTGCCCTTGATCACGATCGACCACGGCAGGACCGATTCCACGGACGGCGCCGTTTTCCCTTACGTGTTTCCGCTGTTGATGAACCCCTATAGCGAAAGCTCGGGCATCATCAATTTCATCGGCAGTCGCCTGGGCGGTGACGCCAAGCTTGCCGGCAAGTCGATCGTCGTCCTGTATCACGGCTCCCCCTACGGTCGTGAGACCGTTCCCATCTATAAGCTGCTCGCCGCCAAATACGGTTTCACGGTGAAGCAGATCGAGGTCCCGGCGCCAGGCACTGAACAGGAATCGGAGTGGTTGACGATTCGCCGCACCAATCCCAATTATGTCGTGCTGCGCGGCTGGGGCGTGATGAATCCGGTGGCGCTCAAGACAGCGCAGAAAGTCGGTTTCCCGGCCGACCATATCATCGGCAATGTCTGGAGCAATTCCGAGGAAGACGTAATACCGGCCGGTGGCGCGGCGAAGGGCTATATTGCGCTGACGACGCAAGCGACCGGAACGACCTATCCGGTGGTGCAGGACATCGAGAGGCTCGTCTATGGCGCCGGCAAGGGCAATCTCGCGGATAAGGCGCGTATCGGCAGCGTCTACCACAATCTTGGTATCGTGAACGGCATTCTGAACGTCGAGGCCATCCGGATCGCTCAGGCGAAGTTCGGCGACCGGACCTTGACAGGTGACGAGGTCCGGTGGGGCTTCGAGCATCTGCAGCTCGATCCGGCGCGGGTAAAGGCGCTGGGTGCGGAAGGGCTGTTTCATTCCATTAACGTCACCTGCTCCAATCACGAAGGCGACGGCTATGTGACCTTCCAACAATGGGACGGGGCGAAATGGGTTCGCATCAGCGACTGGATCGCTCCGGACTGGACGCTTCTGCGTCCGATCATTGAAACATCGGCCAATAAATACGCCAAGGAACACAGCATCACGCCGCGCGACTGCGCCAAAGAAACCGTCGCGGCGAACTGAGGTCACCATGACAGTCGCGCCCGCCTTGTTGACGTTGGAGGATGTGGACGTCGTCTACGGCGCCGCCATCACGGCCGTGCGCGGCGTCAGGCTTCATGTCGGGCAGGGTGAGATTGTCACCCTGCTCGGTGCGAATGGCGCCGGAAAAACCTCCACATTGCGCGCGGTCTCCAATCTGTTGCATGCCAAGCTCGGCCGCATGAGCCGAGGCCGCATCACCTTCGACGGCCGATCGACAGCGGGCTTGCCCACCAGCCGGCTGGTGTCGTCCGGACTGGTTCAGGTTCTGGAGGGGCGGCACTGCTTCCGGGCGCTGACTATCGAGGAAAACCTCATCACCGGCGCGATCGGACGGCGGGCCAGCAAGGCCGAAACCGCCACGGATCTGGAGCTTGTCTATGCTTTGTTTCCGCGTCTGCGGACCAAGCGGGCGGTGCTTGCCGGCCTGACGTCCGGGGGGGAGCAGCAGATGGCGGCCATCGGCCGGGCGCTGATGGCGCGTCCGCGACTGCTCATTCTCGACGAGCCCTCCATGGGTCTGGCGCCGATCGTCGTCGCGGAAATCTTCCTTGCCCTCACAGCGCTCAATCGCGATCAGGGGCTTTCCATCCTGCTGGCCGAACAGAACGCCACGGTGGCGCTTAAGGCCGCGCACCGCGGCGTTGTGCTGGAAAACGGCCGGGTCACCCTGACCGGCATCGCATCCGAGCTCAGCGCGCGCGACGACATTCGCGCGGCCTATCTCGGTCTCAACAAACCGCCTTCGTCTGAGTCTTCGCGCTCAAAATCCATTGAGGTTGTCGCATGAACGTCATTAAGCCGAATACCGGGCATCCGCCCTTGGGTAAGAGTGGTGTTCCCGGATTGCCCCGGCCGTCTGCCCCAGCCCATGTCATCAGCGATGATGCCGAGGCGATCGCGGTTGCCCATAGGCTGGCCGCTGATTTTGTCCAAGGTGCCGCCGCGCGTGACCGGGATCGCGTCGCGCCGGTCCGGGAACTCGACCTGTTCTCGCAAAGCGGCCTGTGGTCCATCAACGTGCCCCGCGCCTTTGGTGGGCCGGAGCTTTCCTATGTGACGCTATGCCGCGTTATTGCGATCATCGCGGCGGCCGATCCCTCCATCGGGCAGATTCCCCAGAACCATCTGGGTGTCGTCGCGGCCATTCGGACAGTCTCTGATCCGGCCCAGCAAACATTGCTCTTCGACCTCGTGTTGAGCGGTCTCCGCTTCGGCAATGCCTTCTCGGAATTCGGTTCCAAACGGGCGGCCGATTTTGAAACCAAATTCGAGGACGCAGGTGACCACGTCATCGTCACCGGCCGGAAATTCTACTCGACCGGCGCGATCTTCGCGCATCTGGTGCCGATCGTGGCCTTGGACGATCAAGGGCGTGCCTGGTACGCGATTGCGGATCGCAATGCGCCCGGTCTGACGGTCATCGATGACTGGTCGAGCTTCGGGCAACGCACGACAGGCAGCGGCACGGTCATTCTTGATCGCGTCACCGTGCCGAAGACGCATCTGGTGCCGGGTTATCTCGGCTATGAGCGGCCGACAGCGGATGGCGCGATTTTCCAGATCATCCAGGCCGCTGTCGATACCGGCATTGCGAAAGCAGCGATTGAGGACACGATCGCCTTCGTCCGCACGAAATCCCGCCCCTGGATCGATAGCGGCCTGGATCGCGCGTCCGATGATCCTTACACAATTCAGGCGATCGGTGATCTGACGATCCGGCTTCACGCGACCGAAGCACTTCTCGATCGTGCGGGTGCCGCGATCGATCGCGCCGTCAGCGATCCGACGAGCGAGAGCGTGGCGACGGCGCAGTTGGCGACAGCCGAAGCGAAGGTGCTGTCCACGGAACTGTCGGTCTATGCCGCGAGCAAGCTATTCGAACTGGCCGGCACGCGGTCAACGCTGGCGGCCGAGGCACTCGATCGGCATTGGCGTAACGCAAGGACCCATACGCTCCATGACCCTGTGCGCTGGAAATACGCGATCCTTGGAAACCATGCGCTCAATGGCGTCAACCCGCCGCTCCATGCCTGGAGTTAGCGGCAAACGCAGTCTCGATTATTGGCGTGTAGGCGATCGGGTCTGACGGATCGCTGAACGACATCGGGCGCAGACTTTATGGGCAGGGCGATATCCGCTAGCCAATTTGGTCTGCGCTCTCCTCCGGCAAACCCCCGGACGTCTCGAACAGCAAGGCGCGGACCCAGCGGTGGCCGGGGTCACGATGCGTCCGTTCATGCCAGACGGCGATCTTGCTGAACCCGGGTATGGCGACGGGCGGCGCGCGCATGGCGAGCCCGGGGGCACCGCTGACCAGGCGGCGCGGCGCGACCGCGATCAACTCTGTCCTGCGCAGCACTTCCGCCAGCACCAGAAAGCTCGTGACCGACAGCGCGACATGGCGGGCGCGGCCGATCTCGGCCAGCGCATCATCCGTCACGCCCCAGAAGCGCTCGCCGGCATAGGAGACGAGCGCATGGTCGAGGGCACAGAAACGGTCGAGCGACAGCACCTCCGTCGCGGCATCGGCATGGTCGGCGCTCAGCGCACAAACATAGGTTTCATCGAATAGGCGGCGCGCATGCAGGTCCGGCGCCGCACTGTCCGGCGTCATCAAAGCCAGGTCCAGGTCGCCGCGCTCGAAAGCGGTTTGCACGCGGTCGCTTTCGACCGGGCGGATGGCGACGCGAATGGCGGGCGCGCGGCGGCGCAGCGCCGCCAGGAAAGGCACCACGACGGCCTGCTGCGCGTAATCGGTCGCGGCGATGGAGAGGGTGAAAGCGGCGGTCAGCGGGTCGAAACCGGCCGGCAGCAGCAGGCTGTCGACATCCCCCAGAATCTGCTTCAGCGGGCCGGCCAGTTGCGCGGCGCGGAGCGTCGGCAGGATTCCGTGCGGCGTGCGGACAAACAGCGGGTCGCCGAAACTCTCCCGCAGCCGGGTCAGCATGCCGCTGACCGCCGGCTGGGTCAGGCTCAACCGCGCCGCCGCGCGTGTCACGCTCCGCTCATCCAGCAGCGCGTCCAGCGTGCGCAGCAGGTTCAGGTCCAGGCTTCTGATATCGCGCATTCTGATGGCGTAAATCGGACATTGTAATTGGCGTTATGTCCCCTTAGCTGGTATCTCAGTTTCTGTCACCCGGTCATAACCGGCTGCGGCTGGCCGCTTTCCGGCAGCCGAAGCCAGTCGTTCGGCCGTCGCATAAGGATAACCGCATGAATCCCGTCTATCCGCGTAGCTTTTCCCATATCGGCCTGTCCGTGACCGATATCGACGCGGCCGTAAAATTCTACACTGACGTGCTGGGCTGGTATCTCATCATGCCGCCGACCCTGATTACCGAGGATGATAGCGCTATCGGCATGATGTGTTCCGATGTCTTCGGCGCCAATTGGGGGCAGTTCCGCATCGCGCATCTTTCGACCGGGGACCGTGTCGGCGTCGAGATCTTCGAATTCAAGAACGCCGAGAAGCGTGAGAACAATTTCGAATACTGGAAATCCGGCGTCTTTCATTTCTGCGTGCAGGACCCCGACGTCGAAGGCCTGGCCGCCAAGGTTGTCGCCGCAGGCGGCCGCCAAAGAATGCCAGTGCGCGAATATTTCCCCGGCGAGAAGCCCTACCGCATGGTCTATATGGAAGACCCCTTCGGCAATATCTTTGAAATCTACAGTCATAGCTACGAGCTGACCTATTCCGCCGGCGCTTATTCCTAAGGGCCTGTCAGGTTTTGATAGAGACCTCGCCGCCCATACTTCGTCGTCCGCGCACGCGTTGCGCGGAACTACCCGACGTGGCGCCTCTCTGGCCGCTTGCCTGTGCAAACGGGTTGAAGCTGCGCAGGACAGAGTCGGGGGCGCTTCCGATCAAATCTGACAGACTGTACAGCCGGACCCAAGATTCGCTCGTTTGACGATACAAAGGATAAATAGAATGTCGGCATTATTTCAGCCGTTTGAGCTGAAAGACGTGACTTTGCGCAACCGCATCGCGGTGCCGCCCATGTGCCAATACAGCGCCCTGGACGGGTTCACCAACGAATGGCATTGGGTCCATTACCCCAGCATGGCTCGTGGTGGCGCTGGCCTGGTGATTGTGGAAGCAACCGGCGTCTCCCCCGAAGGGCGCATCACCCCGGGCTGCACCGGGTTGTGGGATGACGCGCATGTCGAAGGCATGGCGCGCATCGCGTCCTCCATCAAGGCGGCCGGAGCGGTGCCGGGTATCCAGATCGGCCATGCCGGCCGCAAGGCCAGCGCCAATAAGCCCTGGGAAGGCGATGACCATATTCCGGACGGCGCGCTCGGCGCCTGGCCGACCATCGCCCCCTCCGCCATCGCTTTCGGTGGCGGTCTGCCCAAGGTGCCGAAGGCGATGACGATTGCCGATATCGAGCGCGTGCGCGCGGATTTCGTGGCTGCCGCCCGCCGGGCGCGCGATGCCGGTTTTGAGTGGCTGGAGCTGCATTTCGCCCACGGCTATCTCGGCCAAAGCTTCTTCAACCCGCAATCCAACCAGCGCAGCGACCAATATGGCGGAGATTTCCAGGGCCGCAGCCGCTTCCTGCTGGAAACGCTGGACGCCGTGCGCGCCGTCTGGCCGGAAAACCTGCCGCTGACGGCAAGGTTCGGCGTCATCGAATTCGACGGCCATGACGATCAGATCGTCCCGGAATCCATCGAACTCGTGAAGGCCTTTCGCCGTGGCGGGCTGGATATGCTCAATGTCTCGGTCGGCTTCTCGACGATGGACGCCAATGTGCCCTGGGGGCCGGGATTCCTCGCGCCCATCACGCAGCGCGTGCGACAGGAGGCCGCATTGCCGGTCTCCGTCGCCTGGTGCATCGACGGCGCTGAGATTGCCGATCTGGTGATCGCGGAACAGCAGGCCGATCTGGTGATGATCGGGCGGGCCCATCTCGCCAATCCGCATTACGCCTATGATCTCGCCCAGGCTTTGGGCGAGAAGGATCCGGCTTGGACTCTGCCGGCACCTTACGCGCATTGGCTGGCGCGCTATGCCGGTCCGGGACGGCCCTCGGCGCAGTAAGGGGGCTTGCGATGGGGACGCGCGTTAGGTCGGGTCCCCATCCTCCTCTGCGGCACTCGCACCCATGCGGAAATTGCTCAGCGTCGCCTTCATGTCGCGCATCCGGTCCAGCTGATCGCCGTGACGGCGCAACGCGACCGCGATCGACAGCACATCGATGACGACGAGTGCGGCGACGCGCGATGTGGTCGGCGTGAAGGCGTCGGTATTGTCCAAAGTCTCGACCAGCAGCGTGATGTCGCAAAGGTCCGACAGCGTGGCGCGTGCGCCGGTCAGCGCGATGGTCTGGGCACCATGGTCGCGAGCGATGCGCGCGGCCTCGATGATCCCCTGGGACAATCCGGTATTGGAAATGGCGACCGCGACATCCTCCGGTCCCATCATCGCGGCGGCCATGACCTGCTGATGGCTGTCGGCCAGCGCCCGGCAAGGCACGCCGAATAGCGGGAATTTCTGCTCGGCATCCTGTGCGACGATCGCGGAAGCGCCGAAGCCAAAAAAGGTAATACTGCGAGCCGAGGCGAGCACGTCGATGGCAGCGCCGAGGGCGGCGGCATCCAGATGATGCCGCGCCCAGTCCAGGCTGGTCATGGTATATTCGAAGATCTTCTCGACGACGGCCGCCGGCGGATCGTCGCTGCGGATGACGGAATGGGTCGCGGGCGTGCCCAGCGCCACGCTTTGCGCAAGGCGCAATCTGAAATCATGAAAGCCGGTGCAGCCGACGGCCGTGCAGAAGCGGATGACGGTCGGCTGGCTGACATCGGCGAGCTTCGCGACCTCGGCCACCGTGCCGGCCAGAACCTGCTGCGGATTCGCGAGCACGAGATCGGCGACCTTGCGTTCGGATTTGCGCAACTCGTCGATCGATAGTCGCACGACTTCCAGGATATTCGGTCCGGCGCGGCGGTGATGGGGCTCCGGATTACGGGACATTGGACCAGGCGCTTTCATGGGGTTCGACCAGAGAATGCTCTGCGATAGGCCAAGCAGGCTGCCCCTGGCAACAGGCGGATAGGGCCGATGACCTGCCCTGGGCCTGAGATATGTGTAGCGCTGCTACTTTTGTGAGGCTCTCATCGCCTATATTGGCGCGGAAACATCCAAAATTGCCATTGCCGGACCGGATATCGTGAATTAAAACTACAGGACGCTGGATGATGGGCGGTCACAAGTTAGAACGACTGGCCCGTCCGTCATCGGCTGAAGCAACGAAGCAATCAATCATCAGCCTAAGCTGGGGAAACGCGATGAAAAGACATCTGTTGATGGCGGCAGCCTTATTCGGGGGCAGTTTGGCGGGCGCAAGCCTGCTGACGGCGAGCCCCAGTTTCGCCAAGGACGAAAAGATCGCCGTCATCATCAAGGCGACCGATTCGGATTTCTGGCAATATATGGTCGTGGGTGCGAAGAATTACGCGCATGACCATCCGGGCGTCAGCGTCACCATCTATGGTCCGCCCTCCGAAACCGATGTCGATCAACAGGTTTCGATCCTCGAAAACGTGGTGACCCGTCATCCTGACGGTATCCTGATCGCACCGTCCAGTTCCGACGCGCCGGTGGAAGCCATCGGCCAGGCCATTTCCCAGGGCATTCCGGTGGTGACCGCCGATAATCGCGTCCGCGGCGTGACGGTGACCGGTCATCTCGCGACCGACAATATCAAGGCCGGCGGACAGGCGGCACAGACGCTGGTGGATATGCTGAAGGCAGCCGGCAAGCCGCTCAAAGGCAAGATCGGCATGATCAGCGCCTACGCCGGCGTTCAGGTTCTGACAGACCGTGACAAGGGTTTTTCCACGAAACTCGCGGAAATTGCACCGGATCTGAAACTGCTGCCGGTGCGTTATATCGATAATGATATCCAGAAGGGCATGTCCTCGGCGACCGATGTGATTTCCGCCAATCCGGATATTCTCGGATTCTTCGCCGATAACAACCATTCCGCGGACGGCACGGCGCTGGCGATCCAAAGCAGCGGCAAAACCGGCCAGCTGGTTGCCATCGGTTTCGATTCCGATCCGCAGGAAGTCGATGCGCTGAAAAGCGGCGATCTCTCGGCGCTGGTGGTGCAGGACCCGTACAGCCTCGGCTATAAGGGCGTGCAATTCGTCATCGACGCCATCAACAAAAAGCCGGTCGCGGCCTATACCGATACCGGCGTCGCGCTGATCACCAAGTCCAATATGGATCAGCCGGACATGAAGGGCCTGCTCAACCCCTTGACCCGCAAGGAATAGGCCGCGGATGTCGGCGGCAGCCCCAGTGATGCAGGCGCCGAGCGTGCAGCCCTTCCTGCGTCTGGACGGTATTTCCAAAAGCTATCCAGGCGTGCGCGCGCTTTCCAATGTCACGTTGGAGGTGATGCGGGGGGAGGTGCATGCCCTGTTGGGGGAGAATGGTGCGGGCAAATCGACCCTCATCAAGATCCTCATGGGCGTCATTCAGCGCGACGAGGGCAGCATGTTTCTCGACGGTGAAGCGGTGGAAGTCCGCTCGCCGCTGCGAGCCCAGGCACTGGGGCTTGCCGCCGTCTATCAGGATGTGACCCTCGCCCAGCCTTTGACGGTGGGCGAGAATTTCTTCCTCGGCCATCTGCCGCGAAAGAACGGCATGGTCGATTGGGGCCATATGCGGCAGGAGACGGAGCGCTTTCTCCGCTCCCTCGGCATCATGACGGATGCGCGCATGCGCGTGGGCGATCTGCCCATCGCGCAGCAACAGCTGATCGCCATCGCCAAGGTCATCTGGGGCGGCGCCAAGCTGATCATCTTCGATGAGCCGACGGCGCTGCTGACCAATGCCGAGACGGATATTCTGTTCGGCATCATCGAGAAGCTGAAACAGGAAGGCCGCTGCGTCATCTACATCTCCCACCGGTTGGAGGAGATTTTCCGCATCTGCGACAGTGCCACCATTCTGAAGGATGGCGGCTTCGTGCGCCGCGTTCAGGTGGCTGATGTCACCGAAGACGATATCATGGCCATGATGGTCGGGCGCAGCCTGGACGCGGCCTTTCCGCATCGGCCGCCGACGCCGGGCGATGTGGCGCTGGACCTGCGCGGCATCACCGCCGCCGGTCGTCTGGACAGCGTCGACCTGACGCTTCGCCGCGGTGAAATCCTCGGCCTCTACGGGCTGATCGGCGCCGGACGGACCGAGTTGCTGCGGGTGATTTTTGGCGCGGACCCGATGGATAGTGGGGAGATGCGCATCGAGGGCAAGGTCGTGAAACCAAACTCGCCGCTCGGCATGATCCGCGAAGGTGTGGCGCTGCTGACGGAGGACCGCAAACACCAGTCGCTGGCCCTGCAACTCGACGTCAATGTCAACATGAACCTGGTCGTCAGTCAGAACCAGGGACGGTTCGGTCTTCTGGAGAGGAAGAAGGAAGATGCGGTGACGGGGCGCTTCATCCGTGCGCTGAATATCCGCACGCCGTCGCCTTTCCAGAAGGTTCTCAATCTCAGCGGTGGCAACCAGCAGAAGGTCGTCATCGGCAAATGGCTGGCCGCCGATCCGCGCATTGTGCTGTTCGACGAGCCGACCATCGGCGTCGATGTCGGTGCGCGCGTCGAAATCTACGGCCTTATTCACAAGCTGGCCGATGAAGGTCGCGCCATCATCGTCGTCTCCTCCTATCTGCCGGAGGTGATCGGCATCTCGGACCGTATCGCGGTCATGCATAAAGGACGCATCATGGGCATCGTTGACAAGGAAGAGGCGACGGAGGAGCGGCTGTTGCGGCTTGCCTCCGGCCTCGCGTCATAAGAGCGATAGTGACATGGCAATGACGATTCCCGGCATCGGCCCGGCCAAGGGCGCGAAGCGGCCCCCGGCGTCCAGCTTCTCCTTCTGGCATCGCTACAGCACGGAATTGACGCTGGGCGCGATTCTGGTGGTGTTCTTCCTTATCCTGAGCTTCGCCTCGCCCTATTTCTTCACGCAGTCCAATCTCGCGAATCTCGTGAAGCAATCGGCCATCAACGGCATCATCGCGCTGGGCGTGACAGCGATCATCATCACCGGCGGCATCGATCTTTCGGTGGGCGCTGTGGCGGGATTGACGGGCGTCGTCACCGCCATGCTGATGGTCGGTGGTTGCGGTGTCCTTCTGTCATGCGTCGCGGGTCTGGCGGCGGCGGTCGTCATCGGCATCGTCAATGCGATTATGATCTATGAAGGCGGCATCCCGCCTTTCATTGCCACACTTGCGACCATGACGATGGTGCGCGGCCTGATCAGCCTCATCACCAATGCGATGATGATCACGGGATTGCAGCCGAGCTTTCTGAAATTCGGTGAGGCCTCCTATTTCGCGCTGCCGTCGCAATTCTGGGTCTGGATCATCCTTGCCGTCGTCATGGCTTTTGTGCTGACACGCACAAGGCTGGGGCGGAATTTCTACGCCATCGGCGCCAGCCAGGAGGTGGCGCGGCTGAGCGGCATCAATCTGCGCCGCACCATTTATGCGGTCTATGGCCTGGGCGCGCTGCTGGCTGGCATCGGCGGTCTTGTGCTCACAGCGCGCGTGCGCATGGCGGCACCGACGGCGGGCGAGGGGTATGAGCTTTACGCCATCGCTGCCGCCGTCATCGGCGGCGCTAGCCTGAACGGCGCGCAGGGCTCCGTGCTTGGCGCCATTCTCGGTGCGCTGATCATGACGACCATCACCAATGGCGGCAATCTGCTTGGCATCGACGCGTTTACGCTGCAGATCGTCATCGGCGCGCTGATCGCGGGTGCGGTCTGGTTGGACAAGCTACGCAAGGGCGGCAGGCGGTAGGGGATTTTGCATCATGAGCCGTCATCCCGGCACGTGTTGCGGGAATCTTCTGACTTGGGTGCTCAGGAAAGAAGATCCCCGGGTCAAGCCCGGGGATGACGGTTATTGGTGGGGAATGTATTTAATGATGTGTCATCCTCGGGCTTGACCCGGGGATCCACTCTTCACCACTAGGCCAACCGATACGCCACACCCGGCGCCGCCGGCAGCAGATTGATCGGCAGATCGGGCTGTGCGGCGGCAGCTTCGATATCCGCACGCGGCAGGGTATTGAAATCAAACATATCGAAGTGATGCGCGATCATCGTCGGAATGCCGGCCTGCGCCGTCAGCGCGATGGCTTCGGCGAGAAAAAAATTGCCCGGCACACGCTGCGCCGCCAGCGCCGCCGAACGGCCATTGACCGGCAGCAGGGCGATATCGGCGCCTAGCGCTCGCACTTCATCGACCTGTCCATCGAAGGGAATAGTATCGCCCGCGTGAAAGACGGTGCAGCCGCCGAGGGTCATGGCATAGCCGAGGAAGACGTGACAGCCTTCCGCGTCTCTCTCCACTGTCTCATGCGCCGCGCGGACAGCGCGGATGGTGAGGCCGGGCAGGGGAGAGATGGTCTCGCCCGCATCCATGGTGACGACGCGATCGGCATCCACGCTGGCGCGCGTCATCGCCTCCGTCAGCTTCGCGCGCGGGCTGATGACGCGTGTTTGCGGCTGCAACGCCAGCAGCGGTTGCAAGGTGCGGGGATCCATATGATCCGTATGGGCATGGGTACAAAGCACAAGATCGATCGGCGGCAGATCCGCGACCGCGATCGGTGTCAGCATCATCCGCTGATGCGGAAAGGGCTTGCCGCGATATTTCTCGGCAAGGCTGTCCGACAGGTAAGGGTCGATCAGCAGCGTCAGGCCGCCCCCCCGGATCAGAAAGCCGGCCTGACCGAGCCAATAGAGGCTGACGCCCTCGGCCGGTTTCTGAACGCGCGCTGCCAGCGGCCCGGTGAAAGGCTGCGCGTCACACCGGACGCGCATGGTCGTCCTTCAGCGCCGCCAGCAGGTTCTGCACGGCGATGACCGTCGTGCGGTCAACGCTCTCCTCCGTGAAGGCGCCGATATGGCTGGTCGCGATGACATGCGGGTGGCCGGCAAGGGCGAGGGACTGCGGCGGCTCCTCCGCGAAGACATCGGCCGCATAGGTATCCAGCTGCCCGCTTTCGATCGCGGCCAGAATGGCGGCCTCGTCCACCAAGCCTGCGCGCGCGGTATTCACCAGGATCGCGCCATAACGCATGCCGGCCAGATGGTCCGCATCGATCAGCGGACGGCCGTTCGCCGGCGGCGGGCAATGCAGCGTCACGATATCCGATTCCGCCAGCAGTTCGGGGATGTCAGCCCAACGGAAATCCGGCGGCGTCTCGAAATTCGGCCGCATCGGATCGTGGCCGATGACACGCGCGCCGAGCGCACCGGTGAGCTTCACGACATCCCGCCCGATGGCACCGCACCCGATGACACCCACGGTCGCACTGCGCAATTCGCGACCACGACGACGCGGCCAATGGCCGGCCTTGATGCCGGCATCCGCCGCCGGCACATGGCGGAGCGCCGAAAAGATCAAAGCGATCGCCAGTTCCGCGACACCGGCCGCATTGGCACCATCGGCGGTCAGCACGGGAATGCCGCGGGCGCGCAGATGGTCGACCGGCAGATTGTCGGTGCCGACGCCATTGCGCGCGACGGCGCGCAGGCTGCCGGCGGCAGCGATCACGGCCTCCGATACCGGTTCCACGCCGGCGATCCAGCCGATGCAATCGGGGATGAGGGACAGCAGCGCCGCCTCGTCAGGCTGTTTGCCCGCAGGGCCCAGAACGACTTCGAAACCATGAGCCTCGAAATGCGCGAAGGCCGGATGCGGATGCGCGGTCAAGCTACGCGGCGTGACCAGAATTTTGCCGGACATGGTGCTAAGCTCGCTTCACGGCGCCGACCTCGCCCGCGATGCGCGCCAACGCATCGAAATCAGGCCCGCTGGTCGGGATATCGATATGGAAGACCTCGGCAATCACCTGCGTCCAGCCATGGATGAAATAGGTCCAGCCGTCTTCGATCTGCAAATGCTTTGCCGTTTCCTGCGCGCGCGCCTGATCGAGGAAGATGAGATTGCCGCGATAGTTCAGGTCCCAGACAATGGCGCTGTCCGGGAATTGCACCGCGTCCGTCAGCGGCGAACCCGGCGCATCCTTGCCCAGGCCGGTGGCGTTGATGACGAGCGATCCGGGTTTCAGCGAAGCCACAACGGCGTCATTGTCGCACGGATCCGGGGCGCAGACATAATCCAGCTTGGCGGTCGTCGGCACCTGTTCATGAATGCGACGGATCTCGTCCAGCCGGCTTTGGCTGCGGTTGGAGACGACGATGCGGCTCGGCACATTGGCGCCGCGCGCCGCGCGCATCAGATGCCAGGTCAGCGCAATGGTGGAGCCGCCGGCCCCCATCGAGAAAACCTCAGCCCCCGTCTTGGCGAAATGATCCGGCGGCAGAAATCCGTCCAGCGACAGGCCGGAGCTGATCGG
Source organism: Acidisoma cellulosilyticum (assembly GCF_020621385.1). Taxonomy (GTDB): domain Bacteria; phylum Pseudomonadota; class Alphaproteobacteria; order Acetobacterales; family Acetobacteraceae; genus Acidisoma; species Acidisoma cellulosilyticum. Next base: position 438,332 of record NZ_JAESVA010000005.1, read on the forward strand.
GTCCTTGGCGTGACAGACCAGCTTGCCGTCCAGCTTCGAGATGCAGCTTGTCTCATCCATGAAAGCGGCATGCGGGTCGATGACATCAAAAAGATCGTGGCAGGCCTTGAACAGATCGATCTTATGCGTCGTCACCAGCGCGCCGGCCGACATCGGGTCGTCGCGGATGAATGCCACAGCCTCGCGGTAGGCAGCCGGGTCCGCGTGCAGCGGAAAGTCGATGCCTTTGATCTCGGCATCAAGCCCGAGATGCGCGGCCCAGGCAGGGAAAACCCGCATGATGGAGCTTTGGCCGGTGGACACGCCGATGAAATAGAGCGTCGGCCGCGTGGCAGGGGCGGGAAGGGGCATGCGATCTCTCCTGCTCAGCCGCCGCGGGCCGCGCGCACGCGGGCCACCGCGGCACGGGCCTTGGCCGTGATGTCAGACCAACGGCCGTCGCCCATATCCTTGGTGGTGGCGATCCAGGTGCCGCCGACGGCGAGCACGGATTTGATCGTCAGCCATTCCGCAATGGTGCTTTCGGTGACGCCGCCGGTCGGGATGAAGCGCGGCCCGAGATGGGCGAAGGGCGCCGAAACGCCGGACAGGGCGGCGGGTCCACCGGCAATGCCGGCGGGGAAGAATTTGCAGAGTTTCGCGCCCAGTTTCATGGCCGCGCCCAATTCGCTCGGGGTCATGATGCCGGGTGCGAAGGGAAAGTCGCGCGCGGCGGCACCGGTCATGATCTCGGCGTCGAAGCCGGGGGCAAGGCCGAAGGCGGCACCGGCAGCTTTGGCAGCTTCCAGCGAGGCGATATCCAGAATAGTGCCGGCGCCGACCAGCAGATCAGGCCGCTTGTCGCGCAGGATATGCATCACATCGGCGGCGGCCTTGGTGCGGAAGGTGATTTCGGCGAGCGGCAATCCGCCTTCCAACAGCGCATCCGCGAGCGGCAATGCGTGGTCAATGCTGTCGATGGCGATGACGGGTACAACGCCGATGGCGCCGATGCGGTCCAGTAGATCGGTCATGTTACATCTCGTTCTTGCTATTGGCGGCATAAAGCGCCGCGATGTCGTCCCTGTGCCGGGGCCTATAGAGCGTGTTGTCGCGGAGCGCCCAACCTTGCCCATCCGCCACCACCCGCTGGCGCATGCCGCCCGCACGGTCGATGATAGCATAATCCTGCCCGGAATCGGCCGGATACATGAAGGACATGACCAGTTCGGTGCTGCCGATATTGACGGAGCGGTGAATCCAGAAGGGCGGCACATAGCATATGTCGCGCGGACCGATGGGCAAGGCCCGGATCTCGCCTTCGGGGCTTTCCAGCAGCATCACGCCTTGACCAGCCTCGCCGTAATAGATTTCCGGCCGATCGGCGCGGGCATGGATATGGCCGCGGGTGAGATAGAACTCATCGCCGATGCGCCCTGGCTCCATGCGCGTGACGCCGAAGATGAGATCGCCGGCATTCGCGGAGGGACGGTAATCCGTCACTTCATAAACTATCCCGTCGCCCGCGCTAAGCGCGGCGGCGAAGGCCGTCTGGTCCTCATACAGACCGTTCAGATCGGAGAGCTGCTTCGTATAGCGGCCCGAGGCCTGGCCGAGTCGTCCGGCGGAAACCGAGACGGGACAAAGGATCGGCTCGTGCAGTTGCATGACGCTTCCCTATGCGTTTGTAGTTTAACTACCTTTATACGCCCTTTGTCGCGAAGAAAATCCCCAAAATCGTCCAAAGAGCGTTGACGGCCCCCTAATTCATGAATTATTGCTACAAAAAATCATCGCGATCACGCGATCATAGGGAGAGAACAATAATGACCGTTTCAGGATTTCGCCGCTTGCTGCTGGGCTCCGCCTTGGCTGTGACGCTGGCCCCCTTCGCTGCCGCCACCGCCCATGCCGCCTGTTCGGTCGGTGTGTCCATGTTCACGCTCGGCGCGCCCTATTATGCAGCGCAGATGGCAGCCGCCGTCGATGAAGCGAAAAAGAACGGTTGCACCGTCACCACGGCCGACGGTCAGAACGATCTGACCAAGCAGATCGGCGACGTAGAAGACATGGTCTCCAAAGGTATTCAGCTGCTCATCATCAATCCGCGCGATCCGGAAGCGATGGTGCCCTCCGTCAATGCGGCCGCGCGGGCCGGCGTGAAGGTTGTGGTCATCGACAGCGGATTGGACCCCAAGGCCAAGTACGTCACCCTTGTGCAATCATCAAACGACCAGAACGGTTTCCTTGTCGGTCAGTGGCTGGCCGACAAGATGGCCGGCAAGCCGATGAAGATCGCGCTGATTTCGGGCGACAAGGGCAATATCGTCGGTGAGGAACGCCGCCTGGGCGTGCTGAAGGGCGTGATCGAGGAGCAATTGGTCAAAAGCGGCCATGCCGGCTTTGACGTTGTCGCCCAGGGCTGGGGCGGCTGGAATACCGATGGCGGCCTGAAGGCGATGGAAGACATCCTGACCGCGCATCCGGACGTCAATGTCGTGCTCGGCGAGAATGATTCGATGGTGCTCGGCGCGCGGGATGCGCTGCGCGAAGCCCATAAGCTTGACGGCGTGCTGCTGGTGGCCGCCGCTGACGGGCAGAAGGACGCGCTGGAGCTGATCCAGAAGGGTGAATATGGCGCGACCGGCCTCAACAATCCGGATCTCGTCGCCCGCACCGGCGTCGATATCGGGCTGAAGGCGCTGGCCGGCAAGCTGCCGGCGGACTTCCCGCGCGTTGACTACACGACGCCCGAAGTCATCACCAAGGACAATGTCGCCAAGTTCTACAATCCCAAGGCGGTCTTCTGAACGAGCCGAGGTAGAAGCGAGACCATGAGCGATCTTCTGACGCTGACCGGCATCACCAAATCCTTCGGTGGCGTCAGGGCGCTCAAGGGCGTGGACTTCTCCCTGAGGGCGGGGGAAGTTCATGCTCTGCTTGGCGAAAACGGTGCCGGCAAATCCACGCTCATGCGCGTCGTCGGGGGGGAGCTGCAGCCCGAGGCCGGCAGCATCACTTTCGAAGGCCGCAGTCTGACCCTGGCGGACCCGAAAGCGGCGGCCGATCTCGGCATCGCCGTCATCCATCAGGAACTGGCGCTGGCGCCCGATCTGTCGGTCGCCGAAAACATCTTCATGCGGGAATTGCCGGCGGCGATTTCCTGGGGGAAGCTCAACCGCCGTGCGCGGGACGTGCTCGCCCGCATGGGTTTCGAACTCGACGTCCGCCGCCGCGTGGGTGACCTCGCGGTCGCTCAGCAGCAGGTGGTGGAAATCGCCAAGGCGCTGTCGCGCGACGTCAAGGTCATTGTCTTTGACGAACCGACCGCCGTTTTGTCCTCGCGTGACGCGCAGCGGCTGCATGACATCATCGCCGTGCTGCGGGATTCAGGTGTCGGCATCGTCTATATATCGCATCGGCTGGAGGAGGTCTTCAAGATCGCGGACCGCATGACGATCATGAAGGACGGCGCTTTGGTCGGTGTCACCTCACCGCAGGTCTCCACCATCGACGACGTCATCCGCATGATGGTCGGGCGGTCTTTGGCGGCACTTTTCCCGAAAGCCGCCCATCGCAGTATCGGGGAGGAGGTTCTGAAGGTTGAGAATCTTCGCCGTGGCATCAAGGTCCGTGGCGTCAGCCTATCGGTGCGCGCGGGCGAAATCGTCGGCCTCGGCGGTCTGGTCGGTTCCGGCCGCACGGAAACCGCGCGGCTGATCTTCGGGGCGGACGCCAAAGAGTCCGGGGAAATCCGCGTCCACGGCAAAGTCGTGAAAATCAATTCGCCGCTGGATGCCGTGCTCGCCGGTATCGGCCTGGTGCCGGAGGATCGGAAACATCACGGCGCCATACTGGATATGTCGATCCGCATCAATACGACCATGGCGCGGCTGAAGCCGGTGGTGAACGCTTTAGGTTTCATCCGCCGTCAGCGCGAGCGCGATACGGTGATGAAACTCGGCCAGCAGCTGCGGTTGAAATCGGCCGGGCCCGAAGCGCCCGTCTCCAGCCTTTCGGGTGGCAATCAGCAAAAGGTCGTGCTGGCGAAATGGTTCCATGCCGGCGGCGATGTCATCATCCTGGATGAGCCGACGCGCGGTGTGGATGTCGGCGCCAAGACCGAAATCTATGGCTTGATCGAGGAGCTGGCGGCTGCCGGTCGCGCTATCCTCGTCATTTCCTCGGAACATCAGGAGCTGTTCGGTCTCTGTGACCGCGTTCTGGTGATGGCAGAAGGGGAGCTGCGCGGCATGCTGCTGCCGGAAGACTATTCCGAGGAAAAGCTTCTCGCCCTTGCCATGACAAATTCCGTCGCGGCCGATCAGGCCGCCCCGCTCGATCTTCCTGCGCATAAGCATCAGCCGGTGAATTGATATGACCCAATCCGTCACAGCGACCCCCGTTCCGGCGTCGCGCCGGTCCTTCGATGCCGGCGAATTCTTCCGCCGCTACGGCACCGTCTGTATCTTCGTGGTGCTGGTGGTCGGCGCCGCCTTCGAATCGAATGCCTTCCTCAGCGACCGCAATATCATGAATGTGCTGCGCCAGATTTCTGGCACCGGCATCATGGCGGTCGGCATGCTGTTCGTGATCCTGACGGGCGGCATCGATCTGTCGGTCGGCTCCATCCTCGCGCTCGGCAGCGTCGTCAGTGCCATCGCGATCGATGCGCATGGCACGGGCCTGGGCGTCGGCTTGTCGGTCGCGGCGGGGGCCGGTTGCGGCCTCGTCACCGGCGTGCTGGTCGCCTATGCTGGTCTGCCACCTTTTGTCATCACGCTGGCCGCCATGACGGCGGTGCGCGGCTTCGCGCTGATCGTGTCGGACGGTCAGCCGATCATGATGGGTGATGACGCCAGCACGGTGATCACCAATTTCGGGTCCGGCTTCTTCCTCGGCATTCCTGACCCTGTCTGGCTGATGGCGCTGGTCTTCGTCCTGGCCGGCGTGGTGCTGACCTTCACCAAATTCGGCCGTCTGGTGAAAGCCATCGGCTCCAATCGTGAAGCCGTGCGGCTGTCGGGCATCGCCGTGCCGCGTTACGTCATGGCCGTCTATGTCATCTCGGGTGCGCTGGCGGCACTCGCCGGTGTCATCACCACCAGCCGGACGGGCGTGGGCTCCGGCGTCGTCGGTGTCGGTTCGGAACTGAACGTCATCGCCGCCGTCGTCATCGGCGGGGCCAGCCTGATGGGCGGCAAAGGTGGCGTCATCAACACGCTGCTCGGCGCGTTGGTGATGGGCGTCATCGCCAATATCATGAACCTGGTCGGCGTGCCGGGCTACAATCAGCAGGTCTGCATGGGCGCGATCATCGTCATCGCCATGCTGCTGCAGCACGGATCACGCTGGTTCAAGCGCTGAAGTTTTTCAACACCCTCATGTGACGGGGCTATCGCGTGTATCTCGAAAAATTCAGGCTGGACGGAAAAGTGGCAGTCATCACCGGCGCGGCGCGGGGCATCGGCCTTGCCTGCGCCGAAGCCCTGTCGGAAGCCGGCGCCGCCGTGGTATTGACCGACATGAACGGTGCGGCGGCGGCAGAGGCGGCGGCGGTGCTGGCAGAACGCGGCTATACGGCCTCGGCCGAAGCGCTGGACGTGACGGACCCGCGCGGGGTCGAGCGCGTGCATGACGCGGTCATCGCGCGGCACGGGCGTTGCGATATCCTGGTCAATAATGCCGGCATCGCCATCAGCAATCGCCCGGCCGAGACCATGGATGACGCAACCTGGCTGAAGGTGCTGGACGTCAATCTGAACGGCACCTTCTGGTGCTGCCGCAGCTTCGGCGCCACCATGCTGGCGCAAGGGAAGGGGGCGATCGTCAATATCGGCTCCATGTCCGCCGATATCGTCAATCGGCCGCAGGAACAGAGCCAGTACAATGCCTCCAAGGCCGGGGTGCATCATCTGACACGCTCGCTGGCGGCCGAATGGGCAGCGCGCGGCGTGCGCGTGAATGCGGTGGCACCGACCTATATCGACACCGAACTCAACGCCTATGTCTATGAGAATGCCGAGATGTATCGGCATTGGGTCGGCGGTACGCCGATGAACCGGTTGGGCAAGACCGAGGAGGTCGCCTCCGTCGTGCTGTTCCTGGCCTCCGAAGCCGCCAGCCTGATGACCGGCTCTATCGTTCTGGCGGATGGCGGCTATACCTGCTGGTAGAGGCGGGTTCTCGGTTCTTCAGGTCCGGTCAGAAACGGCATGGCTAAGGGGAAGCGGCGCGCAACGACGGGATGGCAGGCTCAAGGCCGGCCATGACGACATCGGGGCCAATTCAATTGGGTTCTGACTGACGCTGGCTGGTTGGAGGGGGAGACCAAAACATGGCCGAAGGCCTGATACTCGCGATCGATATCGGCACCGGCAGTGCGCGCGCCGCGCTGGTCGACGGGCAAGGCCTGGTTCTGCGTGTGGCGTCGCGCGAGCATGAGCAGATCGTCCTGCAATTCGGCTGGGCGGAGCAGCGGCCCGCGCAATGGTGGGCCGGCACGGTTGCCGCGATCCGCGAGCTGCTGGACGGGATGCCGGACGCGCGCCAGGCGATCGAGGCGATCGCCGCGTGCGGGCAGATGCACGGCACGGTTTTGGTGGATGCAGACGGAAATCTGACCCGCGACACCGCGCCGCTGTGGAACGACAAGCGCACGGCGGCCAGCGTTGCGGCTTTCGAGGCTGCCAATCCATCGGCCGATTATCTCCGCCTGACGGCCAATCCGCCGACACCCGCCTGGCCGGGCTTCAAACTCGCCTGGCTGCGCGACAATGACCCGGATGCCTATCACCGTGCGGCGCATGTTCTGATGCCGAAGGACTATATCAATCTGCGGCTGACGGGCCAGGCCGCCATGGATCGCGGCGATGTCTCCTGCAGCTTCCTGAACGACTGCGCCAGCCATGACTGGTCACCCGCGATGATCGCGGCCTTGGGGTTGGACGCGGCGAAGCTGCCGCCTGTGCTTGACCCGCGCGATATCCTGGGCGCGGTCACGTCAGAGGCTGCCGCCGAGACCGGCCTGCGCGCCGGCACGCCGGTTCTGGTCGGCAGCGCGGATTATCCGGCGGCCCTGCTCGGTGCCGGCGTCTGCCGCCCTGGTCTTGCGTCGGACGTGACCGGCACATCCTGCATCATGACGGTGATCGCGGAAAAGCCGATCCTGGACCCCGAGATTTGCAATGTCGCGACCATCGAGGGCGGCTGGGGCGCTTTCGTGCTGCTGGAAACGGGCGGGGACGCCGTGCGGTGGGCACGCCGGGCGCTGCATGAGCGGCGGATGGATTATGCGGGCATCATGGATCAGGCGGAAACCGCGCCGGCGGGCTGCGACGGCCTGTTTTTCCTGCCCTATCTGACCGGGGAACGGTTAGGGGCGCATCGCAATGCCCGCGCACAGTTTTTCGGCCTCGGTGCCGGTCATGGTCTGGCCCATCTCGACCGCGCGCTGCTGGAAGGGGTGGCTTTCGCCGGCAACCGCGCGCTGCGCATCATGGCCGATAGCGCCGGGCAGAAGGTGGAGCGCGTCATCGCCACCAGCGGCGGCGCCAAAAGCCCGCTTTGGCTGAAGATCAAGGCCAGCGCCTATAACCGGCCGATCCTGGTCCCGCGTGAGGCTGAGAGCGGGTTGATCGCCTGCGCGGCCATGGCGGCGGCGGCCACCGGGCGTTTTGCGTCCTTGCATGCGGCCGTTGATGCCTTCGTGCGGTTCGAGCCCGAAATTCTGCCCGATCCCGCCTGGGCCGAGCGCTATGCGCGCATGCAGCCGATTTTCGACCAGCTTTATCTGCAAAGCCAGTCGCTATACGGCGCGTTGGATGCGCTGTCGGGCGATTGACGCGGGCGGGAAGGGCAGGGAAGTCTGCGCGCCATGCGCATTTTCTGTCTTGCCCTTGTTCTGATCAATCTGCCGATCGCCGCGCGGGCGGCGGGAACACAGTTCCCCTTCTATGCCGCATACAAATCCTGGCTGATCGGTTGCGATAATACCGGTCGCTGCACCGCCCGCGCCTTCGCGCTGGACGGCGGCCCCGCGACCGATATCACGCTGACGCGCGCGGCCGGGCCGGACGGCGCTGTCACCGCCGCCATCCGTGGACAGGATGCGTTTGACGCCCTTGGCCTGACGCTGGACAGCAGGCCGATCACCCTCGGCGCGGGTTGGCAAAGGGTGAGCGATGATGACGGCACCAGCCTGACCGCGACCGGCCTCGGCCCAGTGCGGGCTTTGGTGAACCAGATCCGCAACGGCGCCGTGCTGGGTCTGGGCAAGACCATGACCATCCCGCTGGACGGTATCGCGGCCGCGCTGCTGCGTATGGATGCGGCGCAAGGCCGCGTCGGCACCGTGACCGCACTGCTCGATCCCGGCGACAAGCCGGCCAGCGCCGCGCCGCCTGCTTTGCCCGAGCCTGTCGTGGCACCGCATCCTGTGACCGCCACGCTGGCACCGGGCGAGGATGCAAAACTGATCGCTTTGGCACAGACGGCCAGCGCGGCGAGGGTCGCTAAGGAGGAATGCGATGCCCAGCCGGGGGAGATGACGCCCGAAGCCGATGCGCTATCTGACAAGACAGCGCTGGTTTTGCTGCCTTGCCTGATGGGCGCCTATCAGGGGTCTTCGCTCGGCGTGTTGGTGGATCGCACACAAGGGACGGTTTCCAAGCTCGTTCTGCCGATGAGCTTCCAGGGCAATCCGGCGCCGGATGACCCGACCGATATGCTGACCGAGCCGAATTTCGATGCCAAAACGGGGACCCTCAGCAGCTTCGCCAAGGGCCGGGGCCTGGGTGATTGCGGCCTGACCGCCAGTTGGATCTGGGACGGCCAGGCTTTTCAACTTGCGGCGCTGAACTATCAGGATGCCTGCGGCGGGGTGGAAGCGGGGGACTGGCCCGCGCTGTTCCGCTCCCATCCTTAACGCCCTGGCTTAGTGGCCGACGCCCTTCTGCTCCAGCAGTTCCAGCTTCGCCATGGCACCCTCGGACAGGTGGATTTCCGCCGCCTCCAGATTCTCGCGCAGATGTCCGCGCGAACTGGTGCCGGGGATCAGCATGATATTGGGCGAGCGGCGCAGCAGCCAGGCGAGTGCCACCTGCATCGGCGTCGCACCGGCATGCTCGGCCACTTCGCTCAGGATGGTGGATTGCAGCGGCGAGAAGCCGCCCAGCGGGAAGAAGGGCACATAGGGAATGCCCTCATCGGCCAGGAAATGCACCAGCGCCTCATCCTCGCGATGGGCGAGGTTGAAGGCGTTCTGCACGCAGACGATGGGCACAATCTGCCGCGCGTCATCGACCTGTTTGCGGGTGACATTGCTGAGCCCGATATGGCGGATCAGCCCTTCGCGCTGCATCTCAGCCAGCGCATTCACCTGCTCTTCCAGCGGGCCTTCCGCCGGCCCATGCACTGAATGCATGCTGCGCAGATTGACCACTTCCAGTTGCTCCAGGCCCAGATTGCGAAGGTTATCCTCCACCGCCGCACGCAGTTCTGACGGCGACATGGCCGGCAGCCAATTGCCCTTGTCGTCGCGCTTGGCCGAAACCTTCGTCACGATGACGAGATCCTGGGTGTAAGGATGCAGCGCCTCGCGGATGATCTCATTCGTCACATGCGGCCCATAGAAATCGGACGTGTCGATATGGTTGACGCCGGATTCCACGGCCTCGCGCAGCACGGCAATGGCCTCGGCGCGGTCGCGCGGCGGGCCGAAAACGCCGGGCCCCGCCAGCTGCATCGCGCCATAGCCCATGCGGCGGACCGGTCGGTCACCCATGATATAGGTTCCAGCGGCATCGATTTTCGCCATGGTCAGTCTCCTCTTGTCTCTGAAAACGGAATTTAGGGACTGTTTGGCCGCTCGATAACCGCCGATAAAGCGGACACCCTGTTCACATGAGCGAACAATGGCCGCCGATCTCAACGAGCTTTCCCTTTTCCTGGCGGTCGCCAAAGCCGGCGGTTTCCGCCAGGCCGCGCGTGGCCTGAACCTCAGCCCTTCGGGGTTGAGTGAGGCCGTCAGCCGGCTGGAGAGCAAGCTTGGCCTGCGCCTGCTCCATCGCAGCACCCGCAGCCTGGCGCTGACCGAGGCCGGGCAGCGGCTGGTTGCCCGGCTGGCGCCGGCCCTCAGCGAGGTCGAGGCAGCGGTGGAGGCCGCGCAGGAATCCGCCCGCCATCCGGCCGGCACGCTGCGTCTGAATGTGCCGGTCAGCGCCGCGCGGCTGGTTCTGCCCGCGCTCGTCCCGCCCTTCCTCAAAGCCTATCCCGATATCCGGCTGGAAATCACGGCCGAGGAAAGCTTCGTGGATATTCTGGCGGCGGGCTGCGACGCCGGCATTCGCTATGATGAGCGGTTGGAGCAGGACATGATCGCGCTGCCCATCGGCCCGCGCCGGCAGCGCTACGCCGCAGGTGCCGCGCCCGACTATTTGTCCCGTCATGGCTTGCCCGCCCATCCGCGCGACCTTCTCGCCCATGCCTGCATGCGCGGGCGTTTCCCGAGTGGTGCGACTGATGTCTGGGAGTTCGAACGCGGCGAGGAAAAGCTGGTGGTGGAGCCGACCGGCCCGCTGCTGGTGACGATCGGCCCGACGACCGATCTGGCAGTCGACGCCGCGCTGGGTGGACTTGGCATCGTCTATATTTTCGAGGATTGGATCAGGCCCCATTTCGCCGCCGGCCGTCTGCTGCCGGTGCTGGAAGACTGGTGGCCGTCCTTTTCCGGGCCGTTCCTGTATTATTCCGGCCGGCGGCTGGTGCCACCGCCGTTGCGGGCGTTTATCGATTTTGTGCGGGCGATGGGGTAAGAAACTTAATAGTCTCCGTTGTGCGAAGTGGCGGATCGCATCCTCAATCGTTTCGGGACAGATAAACCTCACTATTTTCTATGCGAAATCGCAATGTGTTGATAATTTAGTTTGGCATCGTTTTCAGGCTTCCGTCGCGCCCGATCCATCCCAGGACAGCCCATGCCCCTCATACCGCCCCATGACGGATTAGACGGACTGGCGGCGGTGCGGCCACTCAGCGGCTTCGGCTGCGTGCGTAATCATCAGCAGCAAGGTCACGATGCCCTGACAGGGGCCGTCTATGAACTCGCAATCGTTGAATTGGACGATCAGGGGTGTGCCTATGACCGCATGCAGGTCGATCTTGTCGAGCAGCGCCTCGCAACACTGACAGCGGACTGCGTCGACGCCATCATCATTACCTTCACGCATGGTTGGAAACATGATGCGCGGAGTGATGATGACAACCTCTCGGCATTTCGTATTCTTCTGGCAAAAACGGTTGCTCACGAGAACAGCACCGCAGCTAATGCGGGGATAAAGCCAAGGCCGGTACTGGGCATTTTCATCGGCTGGCGTGGCCTGTCGCTCTACGGCCCGTCTGATTACGTTGCCAGCCTGACGACGTTCTTTACGCGCCAATCGGCCGGCAGGCGTGTCGCCGTGGGGTCGGTACGCGAGGTTTTCGGCCGGGCCCGAGCCTATCGCAAGGCGCGTCTGAAGCAGAAAGGCAATCCCGCTTCTGGTCATCGCCGGCCATAGTTTTGGCGGCATGATCGTCTTTTCGGCACTTGCGCAGTCATTGATCGAGGCCGCCGCGACGCCGGACGGCACGCTTGTGCCCAGCTTCGCGGATCTGGTTCTGCTCATCAATCCGGCGATCGAGGGTGCACGTTACCTCCCTATCTATGATCTTATCCGGAGCTTTGCCGCCAATCTGGCCCGACCTCTCCAATTGCCGGTCTTTGTCTGCGCCCAGGCCAGGAACGACTTTCCGGTTAGGAAACTATTCCCGGTGACGAGTTTTCTGTCATCCTTGACGCAAAGCACGATCGGCAGTCTGGAAAGGCGCTGTGTCAATCATGGCATTGGTTTTATCAAGGAATTTCGGACCCATGATATTGCGGGACCGACGGGGACCTTGCCATTCGACCTGAAACCGGTAGCGATCCGCACCCATAATCCCTTCTGGATGGTCCGGGCCGAGCCCGCTATCATCAACGGTCATGGCGGCATCTGGCAGGACGCCTTCCTGCTCTTCCTTGCCAGTCTCGTTTTTCAGCATGTGCAGCACAGCCAGGCGAGAAAGCACAAGCATGTTCAACCCTGCGGCGGCCCAGAGTCTTATATGGGGGCAACAGCTTTGCCGCTGCCGTTTGTTGACGGCAGTGTGCAGGACGGAAACCTGGCCGAGTTCGCCCGCGGTATCAAACTGGCGCCCCTGCAGCGGCGTTGATCTGGCGGCGCATCCGACGACGGGGAGGGGGCAGAACTTCTCGCCGCCGTTTCGGCATTATTCAGGCAGAGGCTCCCCTACCCGTCAGGATGTTCATCAATTTGCGTCGGGTAGAGAACAAGCTTAACTCAAGTTAGTCAAAGATAGCGCATCATTGCGAGAAGTTTATCATAGATTGGCAAAAAACAATGCTTCGGTTGTAGGAACTCGTTTGCTTGCTATGCTAGACAAAATGCTATGGCGGTGAAGCTTTCGATATTTACAATGTCCGCTGTAAAGAGAACGAACGCTTTCATGATCCGCATTTGTTACGGCAACAGAAACTCCACGTTGTATTGCTCGTTTGACTGAAGAACTCAAACGAATTTGGTCCGGCCAACTAAAAATGTTCTCATTGTATTTTAGGAATCCATTTAAGTTATGTTTGACGGTGTATGGCGGGTCAACAAACAAAAAATCTCCTTCGCTTGATTGGTCAATTGTTTTTTCAAAATCATGACAGTAAATTTCTGTTCGCTTAAGGGCTTCGCTGAAATTTTGGAAATTTTCATGTGGCAATATAACGGAAGTTTTAGTACCAATTGGAACGTTAAATTGGCCGCTGAGATTCACTCGATATAGACCGTTCCAACATGTTCGATTCAAATACAAAGTGCGAGCAGCTCGGTCAACCGAGGAACTTGGAATATTTGATCTTATTTCATAATAGTAACATTTATTGTGGTTTTTGTGATGCGTGAAAAGGGCCGCATGTAGATTTTTTGGCTTATCGCGCATGACTAGGTAGAGTTCTATTAGATCTTTGTTGAGATCTGACAATATTGCCGAATGTGGATTCAAACAAAAAAAGACAGCCCCGCTGCCGAGGAACGGTTCGATGTAACGTTTATAGGCGCTAGGCACGGGTAACTGGCCACTATTTACAAGCCAGCGTTTCCCACCAGCCCATTTCAAGAAAGGGGTAAGCATCATGAATCTACTGAAAATCCAAATTCAAAGATTTTCATCACCACGCATGACACGAAGAAGACGTGCTTCGCCGGATGTGCCTGGTGTGAAATTGTCAACAGTGAAATCACGATCCTTTAACAAAATGCGACTAAATACTTTTTCTTGATATTGATTGGGTGTCGGCACACTACCGGGAGAGCCAACGCGCGAGTAAGCGTATCTAAAAAATCTCATTAAAGCACGAAAGCCATTAGTTCGATTAAGGACATAGCCGCGACCCTGTTCGTTCCATGCGATAGGCCAACGATTTTTCACAGCCACAAAATAATTGTTGACTATACGTGCAATGTCAATGTCTTTCTCTTCAGAAAACAATAAGCGCAATGGATATCTCTGTAAATCATCATTTAAGTAAGTAGGAATTTTTTGTCCTCGGATGAGTTTATCTCGATCAACACGAGGGTCTTTACTAATATAGGAAATAATTGATTCTACAAAAGTCGCCTGTGTTATCGGTTCAAAAACGCGTCCCTCGGTAGCGATTCCAAGGCGTTTGATTCGCCCAAACAATGGTGAATCACTATCTCGATCGAGCGCTACCGCTATGTTGTGGCAGGTTTTTTGAGGACTGCGAGAATGAGCTAGGTCATATAAATCGTAGACAAGGCTTTTATTTACCTTAGTCTGCTCTAAGTTCACCGTTGCAAAAATCTGAGCCTGATCAGCGATATCTGCTCCAACAAAAATAGTCACGGACAAGTCGAATTCGGAAGAAGAAGCATTGAAACCATCGAGACCCGCTATGCGGTGTTGCCCGTCTAAGACACGGGCGATTCGAGCGAGATTAATACTTGGTGTCGTTTCTCCTTCAAGACAGTTGCTTATAGTCATCTTGCGCGCCTCTTCGTCATAGCGCACATAATCTTGCTCGACAGATAAAATGATTGAAGTTGGAAAAGAGGCATCTTTAAAATTTACGTAATCACGAAGCTTAGCAACGCGCTTTTCGTCAAGTGGGCGTTGAATCCCAAGATATCGTTCAAAATCTCTTTCGTCTCTTAAAACTCTTCTGACATCAAAATAGGTAATTGACAGCAGACGTTTGGAGGGGATGGCAGCTATAAATATATCACCAATAGGCTGACGTGCTCGCAAGCACGGAATTTCAAATGTTATCGGATCGAGATCATTTGGTGGATCGGAAGTCATTTTTGATCTTCCCATTTCCGAACGAAGTCATTCTCGCTCTTTGCCATCTGCGCAGCTGGGTGGTCCATACTATTGCGATAAGCTGTCGCGCAAAAAAATATCAGTGTAGAAAAAAGAAAAGTTATTATAGATACATTGGCTACACTATTGTAGTCGATAAATGTTGATAGTTCATTTTGGCTAAACAGTGGATTGCGAAGAACAAAAAAGGCAAAGCTTGATAAAATGCAAATTGCAAAACAGACAAATATAAATCCTGCCCCGTAGGGAAATCGAATCGAATACAATTTTAGCGGATGACCTGACACGCTATCGCTATTTCTCACGCCATAGCCTTTGGTAATAATGTAGATCAAAGGGCCAACCAAAGCCGCCGATAAGAGAAACAATTCTCCAGTTCTAATGCCTTCCCATGCACTTACTGCGACTTTGAAAATTGCATGGCTTAAAAGGGGCAGAAGCCACAAAGGCATAGTAGAAAAAATAGTGGCAACGACTACTTCGATAATGGCATCTGAAATCTCGTCCCGAGAGCAATAGGAAAGACGCCCGATAAAGGGACAGAATTTAATCCCGTCCAGGAGACGGGAACAAATAGCCTTGGCTTGCTCTCCGCCCAAAATACGCCCTCTGCCGTGTCACAAATCAAATTATTGTAGCTTCACAAACAATAATGTAGGCCCCTTGTGGGCTAGTCAAGACGACTTAGGCGCTGGACTTTGACACGGCCGCGCTTTGCTGCTTGGTCGTATGTAATAATTAACCTTGCGGCGAATGAAATTTTGTGCCGCGGGGTTGGCTGGCTACGCAATTTAGCCTGCCACGGTTCAATATTCGTCGCGCTTTAGACACAAAAATACGCCACGCCCTTTCGGGACATGGCGCTTACGCGAGGCGCCGCAGAGACTGAAAATCAGCTGCGCATCTTCGAAATCGCCGTATAGATCACGGCCGCGAGGATGCCACCGATGAACAGCGAGAAGGTCGCGATCTGGCCGGGGATGAAGTTCAGCGCAATCGCAATCAGCGTCGCGGGCACAACGGCCATCACCGCCACCGGATTGACGCCGCCCTGATACCAATAGGTATTGCCGGGACGGTCGCTGAACAAAGCCGGCACATCCACTTTCTGCATCTTCACCAGATAATAGTCGGCGAGCAGAATGCCATACAGCGGCCCGATGGCGGCAGCCAGCAGATCGACCGTGTAATGGATCGCCGCCGGGTTGCTGAACAGGTTCCAGGGCGTCAGGAAGATCGAACCGACAGCCGCGATCATGCCGCCCATGCGGAAGCTGATGCGGCTGGGCCAGACATTGGAGAAGTCGAAGGCCGGCGAGACGAAATTCGCCACGATATTGATGCCGATCGTCGCCGTCACGAAGGTAAAAGCGCCGAGCAGGGCGACGGCGGTATTGCCGATACGGCCGACCGTAATGACAGGGTCGGTGATCATCTTGCCGAAGACCGGAATGGTCCCCGAGACGACGACGACGGTGATGATGGAGAAGAACAGGAAATTGACCGGCAGACCCCATAGATTGCCGCGCTTCACATCCTTGTAGCTTCTGCAATAACGCGCGAAATCGGCAAAATTCAGTGTGGGACCCGCGAAATAGCCGGCAACGAGGGCGATGGCGACGATCATTTCCCACACGACCGCAGTACCGTGCAGATGCGTCGCCGACAGATCAAAGCTGATATTGCCCATGCCCGCCACTTCGACGATCCAGAGGGCGAGGGCGATCATCACCGCATAGACGGCAGGGCCTGCCCAGTCGATGAAGCGCTTGATGCTCTCCATGCCGCTCCAGAAAACAATCGCCTGCAGCACCCAGACGAGCAGGAAGCTCAGCCAACCCAGACCGTCCAGCCCGACGAAGCTGGAATGGCTCATACTCTGCATGCCGGGGAAGAATTTCAGCAGCACGATCTCGAGCGCGCCGGAGGCCAGATAGGTCTGAATGCCGTACCAGACGACGGCGATCAGCCCGCGAATGATGGCCGCGATATTCGCGCCATAGACGCCGAAGGAGATGCGCGCCACCACCGCATAAGGCACGCCGGCATTCTGCCCGGCCTTGCCGAGAAGATTGGCGAAGACCTGAACGATGGAAATGCCGACGAGCAGGCAAATCAACACCTGCCAGCCGGTCAGGCCCAGTGCGAACAGCGAGGCCGCAAAAACATAGCCGCCGACGCTATGCACGTCCGCCATCCAGAAGGCGAAGATATTGTACCAGGTCCAGTGCTGGGTTTTTTCACGCGCGGCGCCACTGCCGTCGCGGGCGAGGGGTGCCAGATCATCATTATAGAGCCGGTCCGAATAGGCGGCCGGAATATCATGGGGGGATGTCGCGACACTCATGGCGCGTCTCCCAGCCGGCGCGCTGTGCGCCTGTTGTTCTTTTCCGCCATCATCAGAGGGCTCCTTGCAATGACATGCATTATGGAGCCGCGCGACTAGTGTGACCTTCCTGTGACCAAGCTACCCGAAACCATGCCTCTGTCCAGAAATTTCAACCAAACTGTGTACACTTTTTGTGGCTGGTCGCCTGCGACTTGCCGCGCCTGGGGTGACGATGCCAAGCTTGCGGCTGGAATGCAGCTTCAGGGACGTGCCGCTTCATGGCTCATGAATTCTCGACCGCCGGCCAGTATGCCGGCGCCAATAGTCTGGGTGAGATTGACCAGGCGGCGCTGCGTCAGGCGCGGATCGATCTGGCGGCTTGTTTCCGCATGGCCGCGAAACTGGGGCTGGAGGAGGGGATCTGCAACCATTTCTCCGCTCTCGTGCCGGGGCGGGATGATCTGTTCCTCGTCAATCCTTATGGCCTCGCCTTTCGGGAAATCACCGCCTCCAGCCTGCTGGTCTGCGATTTCCACGGCAATGTGCTGGAAGGCGAGGGCAAGCCGGAAGCGACCGCCTTCTTCATCCATGCGCGTCTGCACAAGCTGCTGCCGCGCGCCCGCGCTGCCTTCCATACCCATATGCCCAATGCGACCGCGCTCAGCATGGTCGAAGGCGAACCCTTCGTCTGGGCCGGGCAGACCGCGCTAAAGTTCTACGGCCGTACGGCGGTGGACGATGCCTATAACGGTCTGGCACTGGACGAGGCGGAAGGCGACCGCATCGCCGGGTCCATGGGGGACGCCGATATCGTTTTCCTGCGCAACCATGGCGTGATGGTCACGGGTGCCTCCATCGCGGAAGCCTGGGACGATCTCTATTACCTGGAACGGGCGGCGGAGGTGCAGGTCAAGGCGCTGTCGACCGGCCGCAAACTGGTGCCGGTGCCGGCCGATATCGCGGCCCGCACGGCGGCGCAGATGCGCGAGGGTGACGCGGAATCCGCGCGTCTCCATCTGGACAGCGTCAAGCGCGTGCTGCGGCAGGACGATCCGGCTTTTGCGACGTAAGACCCGCGCAACCTCCCCAACCGCCCGAAAATCAGGCAGGAAGGGAGAATAGTCGGGGAAACGAATCGGATAATGAGCCAGAACGCCGCGCGACCAGCATCGCCACTCGCCCGCATCACCGGGGTTTTCGTCTATCTGTTCGAGCGGCTGCTGCCGGAACCCTTCGTTTTCGCCATTCTGCTGACGCTCCTGACCGCCTTGCTCGCTTTCATCTTCGCGCCGAAGAACACGGTGACGGAGGTGCTGACAGGCTGGTACGGCGGTATTTTCCAGATCTTCCCCTTTGCCTTCCAGATGGTGCTGATCCTGGTGACGGGCTATGCGCTGACCAGCGCGCCGCCGGTATCGGCCCTGCTGCGGCGGATCGCGGCCATCCCCCGCACGCCGCGCGGTGCCGTGGCGCTGACGGTCTTCGTCGGCCTTACCACCGTCACGCTCAACTGGGGTTTCGGTCTCGTCGCCTCGGCCGTCTTCGCCCGCGAAATCGCCAAGCGCCATCGGCTGGATTTCGCCTGGCTGCTGGCCGGCGCCTATAGCGGTTTCCTGATGTTCCCGCCCGGCCTGTCCAGTTCCATCGCGCTGGCCGAGGCCACGCCGGGGTCGCCGCTCAATATCACGCAGAAGCTGACGGGGGAGATCGTGCCCCTCAGCCATTCCCTGCTGGCGCCCTTCAACCTTGTGCCCTCCATCCTGCTCTTCATCATCCTGCCTTGGCTCTTCAGCCGCATGGAACCGCCGGAGGCGGAGATGCAGCCGGCCGATCAGGCGCGTCTGGCGAAGGAGGACGAGCCCAAGCCGCGTGTGGAAGCCAGCGGTCTGGCGGGCGTGCTGGATCGCGCCTGGATTCTGAACCTCGCCCTTGTCGTCGCGGCCTTCGGCTATATCGGCATGCAGCTTGCGCACGGAACCTTCCATCTCGACATCAATACGCTGATCCTGATTTTCCTCGCCCTTGGCCTGCTGCTGCATTGGCGCCCGATCGCCTATGTCGATGCGGTGAACGGCGCGGCGCGGGTCACGGGGTCGTTGCTGCTGCAATACCCGATCTATGGCGGCATCATGGGGATGATGACGGCGACGGGCCTGGCCGGTGTCATCGCCAAATGGTTCATCGTCATCTCGACGCCCATGACTTTGCCCTTCTGGGCCTTCATCTCCTCCATCATCATCAGCCTTTTCGTGCCGAGCGGCGGCGGACATTGGGCGGTGCAGGGGCCCTTCATCGTGCCGGCAGCGGTCGCCCTTCACGTCAATCAGGCGGCGGCGGCCCAGGCGGTGGGTTACGGTGAGGCGGTCGCCAATATGATCCAGCCCTTCTGGGCGCTGCCCTTGCTCGCCATCGCCGGTATCGGCATGCGGCGCGTGCTGGGCTTCACGGTGATGAGCTTCTTTGTCTCCTTCATCGTTTTCGGCGCTTCCGTTCTCTTCCTCGTCCGGTGATCTCCTTCACCACGCGTCGCGCCATGATGGCGACGGTTATCGCGGTCGCGGCGTCACCGGCCCGCGCCGCGACCGCGACGGATGCCATTGCCGCATTGGAAAGACAGAATGGCGGCCGGCTAGGGGTTTTCGCCGTTGATACCGGCACCAGGCGCAGCATCGCCTATCGGGCCGGGGAAAGATTCCCCCTGTGCAGCACGCATAAGCTGCTGACGGTGGCTGCCGTGCTGCATCGTGTGGACGAAGGCAAGATCACGCTCGACCGGCCTGTGCCGTATGGTCAGGCCGACCTGCTCGACTATGCGCCGATCACGCGCAAGAATCTCGGCGCTGGTTTCATGACGGCCGGTGCGCTCTGCGCTGCCGCGATTGATTGGAGCGACAATACGGCCGAGGACCTGCTGCTGGGGCTGATCGGCGGAGCGCAGGGCTGGACGCGCTTTGCCCGTTCGCTCGGGGACAAGACATCGCGGCTGGACCGGACGGAGCCGACGCTGAACACCGCCATCCCCGGCGATCCGCGTGATACCACGACGCCGGAAGCGATGGTGGCAGACCTTGACGCTGTCCTGCTGGGCGATGCGCTTCGCACAGCATCCCGCGCGCAACTCAATGCCTGGCTGCTGTCGAGTTCCATCGACGGCAATCTGATCCGGGCCGGCCTGCCGCAGGGCTGGCGCGTGGGTGACAAATCAGGCTCCGGCGGGCATGGCACGCGCAACGATATCGGCATCATATACCCGCCCAACGCGGCGCCGATCCTGGCAGCGGTCTATTATACGGAGACGACGCAACCGCTGGCTGGGCGGGAGAAGCTGATCGCCGAGACGGGGCGGATTATCGCTCAGGCGTTCGGCTAAAACGCCGCCGTCTCGAAAATCCCCACGATCCAATCGAGAAAAACCCGCAGGCGCGGCGCCAGTTGGCGGTTCTGCGGATACAAAGCCGAGAGCAGCGTCGGTGTCGGCGGAAAGTCAGGCAGCACCTGCAACAGCGCGCCGCTGGCGAGGTCCGGTGCGAAGCGGTAGCGCGGCGCCTGCACCAGCCCGAAGCCGAGGCGCGCAAGCTCGGCCATCGTATCCAAGTTGCCGACCGTCACCCGGCTGGTCAGCCGCATGGTCCGCAGCACGCCGTTATGCATGAATTCCAGCGGCAAGGTTTCGCCCGTGCGGGAGGAGACGAAGCCCACCATGCGGTGATGGTCCGCCAGTTCGTCCGGCGTCTTCGGCATACCGTGAGCGGCGATATAGGACGGGCTTGCGACCGTCACCTCCTCGATCAGCCCAAGGCGGCGGATGATCATGCTGCTGTCGGTCGGGTCGCCGGCGCGGATGACGCAATCCACGCCCTCGCGCACCAGATCGATCAGCCGGTCGCCTTGGCCCAGATGTAGGTCGATCAGCGGATAGCGCGCCATGAAAGCGGGCAGATGCGGCAGCAGAAAGCTGCGCGTCAGCTGACTATTGGCGTCCACCCGCAGTAACCCGCGCGGCCGCGCATCCCGAAAACTATTCTCAGCCTCATCCAGATCGAGAAGCAGCGCCAGGCAGCGCTGATAGTAGCTCTGACCGTCCAGCGTGGGGGCCACATGCCGCGTCGTGCGTTCCAACAGCCGGACACCCAGATGCGCTTCCAGATCCTTGATCGCCTCGGTCGCGGTCGATCGCGGCAGGCCGATATCGGCAGCGGCGGCGGTAAAACTGCCACGCTCCACCACGCGAATGAAAAGGCGCATGCGGTCGATCCGGTCCATGACGCATTATTCGCCACAGCCGAACACTCTTGCCAAGATGGCCAGGATTATCCAGGCATCGAAGAAGCCTATCTCTGCGGTCAACACATGCAGGAGACAGTCGATGACTGAGACAAAACAGCGCACGGCGATCGTGACCGGTGGCTCCAAAGGCATCGGCGCTGCCATTGCCCAGCGCCTCGCGCGCGACGGGATCGCCGTCGTCGTGAATTACAGCCGGGGGCGCAGCGAGGCCGAGCAGGTGGTCAGTGCCATCGAAAGTGCCGGCGGCCGCGCCGTCGCGGTTCAGGCCGATCTCGGCGCGGCTAATGGCGTCATCACGCTGTTCGACGCGGCGGAGCAGGCTTTCGGTGGCGTCGATATCCTGGTGAACAATGCCGGCATGATGACGCTCGGCGCGATCGCCGAGGTGACGGATGCGGAGTTCGAGGCGCAGCTGGCGTTGAATATCGGCGGCGTCTTTCGCGGCATGCGGGAGGGGGCCAGGCGTCTGCGTGACGGTGGGCGCATCATCAGCTTCTCCTCCAGCGTCGTCGGCCTCTATCAGCCCGGCTACGGCGTCTATGCCGGCACCAAGGCAGCGGTCGAGGCCATGACCCATATCCTGGCGAAGGAAACGGCCAAGCGCGGCATCACCGTCAATGTCGTCGCCCCCGGTCCGGTCGAGACGCAGCTGTTTCTGGACGGCAAGAGTGAGGCGCAGCTGAAGGCCATCGCCGGCATGAACCCCTTCGGCCGTCTGGGCCAGCCGGAGGATATCGCCCATGTCGTCGCGTTTCTGGCCGGCGCGGAGAGTGGATGGATCAACGGTCAGATTATCCGCGCCAATGGTGGCGTGATCTGATGCAGTCGGATTTTCGGAGGGAGAATAGGAAATGTTTTTCGTGAATTTCAAGCTGCCGCAATCATACGGATCTTAAGCGTGGGGCTGCTGCTGCTGCGTTAGCCAATGCAGCAGCCCCCATTCTCAGTAATAAGACCAGTAACCGCTCATGTTCTCGTGGTCCTTGACCCATTTGCGATGCAGGTAGTGATGGCCGTGATGCGTATAATCGCCTCGTTCGATTTTGGCGGGCGATGGGGTGGTATTCGCCATCGCCGTCGACCCGCTCCCTGCAAGCAATAGAATCACGAATGTTGCCAGCAATTTATTGGCACAGGAATCCGTTTTCATAATCGGCTGCTCATTCCCTCGTTACACATTATTATATGTCTGATTGCCGTAGCATGATCAACGCCAAGCCGGATTCATTGCCATGAACTCGGCATCACAGAAAAGTGAGAGCATTCATCCGTGTCAACGGCAAGCGTAAGATAAACGACATGAGTTCGGCCGGCTTCTTACCAACAATTCGCTGCCCTGGTCCGTCTCAGCTTCCAACGGACGTGTCGACGGCGAGTCCGGAAGCATTTCCTGCAGAAGCGAGCGTCCCCCCTGGCGCGAAGGACCGACGCTGGCAGCGGGAGCGGCTCCCTCAAGCCTGTTCAGCCCGCAGCAACGAGCCCTCGCCCAATATCGCACCGCAACGCGCGCAGTGGGTTTTTCCGGCGGTTTTTCGCATGCGTCGTTGGTCTCTCGCATGCAGCACGGCCGCGATCGGGATCAGCAGGGGAAGGGCAATGATCCCCGCAATCATCGCCAGGATTAGGCCTATTGTCTTAATAATGGCATGCTAGCAGCGCTCACTTCGCAGGTCATAAGCTTCTCCCCGTCGCCCTTGACAATAGGAACAATGTTCCGTTTTAAGGTGGGAAAATCTGCGCTTGTGTGAGACATGCCGGTTTCGGCCGACGATCATTAGCTGCAATCACGCGGTCACAAGCCAAAAGCAAGAGAGCCTATGTCACCCGTCTTATCGATTTCCGCTGTCACAAAAACCTATAAATCCGGACAGACCGCCCTTCACGCCATCGATCTTGCGGTCGAAAAAGGCGAGATCTTCGCGCTTCTCGGCCCCAATGGCGCCGGCAAAACGACGCTGATCAGCATCATCTGCGGCCTCGTCTCGATGACCTCGGGCCGCATATCCGTCGATGGCCATGACATCATCACCGACTATCGCGCAGCCCGCGGCATAATCGGATTGGTGCCGCAGGAGATTTCGCTCGATATCTTCGCGACGGTCGAAAACACCGTGCAATTCAGTCGCGGCCTTTTCGGCAAATCCGCAAACCCTGCCTATATCGAACAGATTCTCCGCGATCTCTCGCTGTGGGAAAAACGCGGCGCACGCGTCAACGAACTGTCGGGCGGGATGAAGCGCCGGGTGATGATCGCCAAGGCGCTGAGCCATGAGCCGGATATTCTGTTCCTTGACGAGCCGACCGCCGGTGTCGACGTCAATCTGCGTCGTGACATGTGGGACCTCGTGCGCCGGCTGCGGGACCGTGGCGTCACCGTCATCCTGACCACGCATTACCTTGAGGAAGCGGAGGAGATGGCGGACCGCGTCGGGGTCATCGATCGCGGACGCCTGGTGCTGGTCGAGGAGACGGCGACGCTGATGCGCAAGATGGGCAAGCGGCGGTTGAGCGTCACGATGCAGCAGCGGATGACGGCTATCCCGCCTGCGCTGTCCGGCTGGCCCTTGCGGCTGGAAGCGGACGGCGAACGCCTTGTCTATGAATTCGACGCGAATGCGCCGGATACTGGCATGCCGCTGTTGCTGCGGGAATTGGCCGCCGCCGGGATTGATTACAAAGACCTCGAAACGGGCCGGAGTTCGCTCGAAGATATTTTCGTGGGTCTGGTGGAGAGTGGCGTATGAGCGTGGTCAACCTGCCCGGCATGTGGGCCATCTACCGCGCCGAAATGGCGCGCACGCGGCGGACCGTTCTGCAGAGTGTAGCGACGCCCGTGCTGACGACCGTGCTGTATTTCATCGTGTTCGGCACGGCCATCGGGTCGCGCATGCATCAGGTCGGCGGGGTCGGTTACGGCGCCTTCATCGTGCCGGGTCTGATCATGCTGACGCTGCTGACCCAGGGCATTTCCAACGCCTCGATCGCGATCTATTTCCCGAAATTCACCAAGACGATCTTCGAGCTTTTATCCGCGCCGATTTCCAGCCTGGAAGTGGTGCTGGCCTATGTCGGCGCGGCGGCTACGAAATCGATCATGATCGGTCTGATCATCCTGGTGACGGCGACCTTCTTCGTGCCGGTGCGGATCATGCATCCCGGCTGGATGATCGCCTTCCTTGTGCTGACGGCGCTGACCTTCAGCCTGTTCGGCTTTCTGATCGGCATCTGGGCCGAAAGTTTCGAGCAGCTGGCGATCGTGCCGTCCCTGGTGGTGACGCCGCTGACCTTCCTCGGCGGCGCCTTCTATTCAATCGACATGCTGCCGCAGCCCTGGCGGACGGTCAGCCTGTTCAATCCGGTCGTTTATCTGGTCAGCGGCTTCCGCTGGAGCTTCTATGGCGTGGGCGATGTCGGCGTCGGTATCAGCCTTGTCTTCATCCTGGCGTTCATGGCGCTGTGCCTGGCGGTGCTGTGGTGGATCTTCCGCACCGGCTATCGTCTCAAGCCGTGACGCGCATTGCCGCGATGACGGCCCGCAGACCGGCGGAGATATATTTCCGCGAGGGGTAATAGAGATAAAGCGCGGTCTCCGGCTCTATCCAATCGGCCAGGCAACCGACAAGTCGGCCGCTGTCGATATGGGGTTGCGCGCGATACCCCCCGTCCGCCATGGGCGGTGGATCACACAACTGCCGCGTCGGGGCAGGTATTTTGAACGGGATCGCTCAGTAACGGCCAAAGTATAGACGGTCTCAGCGCAGGATAAGCCAAAAAAAAGCAGTCGATCTGTCGTTTTATAGTGATCCGCTGTGGCGGAAAGCGGGCATTCCGCTTAAGCAGATGCGTCGTTTCCGCAAACGACGATCGCCTGGATGACAAGCGAGATGCGCGCGTCGCGTGCGCTGGGCCTGATCCGGCCTGACCCTTCGAGTGCGGCGAGCCCGTGCAGGGCTGCCCAAAACGTCTCGGTCATCAGGTCAGTATCGACGCAGAACGGTGCGACGACCGCAGCAAGGGCCCCGAACGCGGCGCGGAGTTCCGGTCTGGTATCACCGACGGCGAAGCGCAAATCCGTGGGCAGGATAAACATGGCCTCGTAGAGTGCAGGGCGACTGAGCGCAAAGGCGAGATAGGCCAGGGCGACAGCCTTGAGGGCATTCCCTGTGTCGGTCGCGCCAAGGGCCGCTTCCCGAAGTGCCAGGGTGAATTCCTGAAACCCCTCGACGGCGACGGCGCTTACAATCGCGGTTCTATTCTCGAAATGGGCGTAGAGGACGGGCTGACTATATTCGATCTCATTGGCCAGACGGCGGATGGTCACGGCATCCCATCCTTCGCGCTCCGCGATGACGCGCGCTGCCGCGACAATGCGCTGCTCGCGCTCAGCCCGATCTCTCCCTTTCCGCTCGGCGATGCCCAATCTTCGATCTCCCAGATCGAGGGATCATACCGACGCTTGATTATCTAGCAATGGTATATTATTAATCTAGCGACGCTAGATAATTTCAAATGGCTAGATAGGAAGACGTCATGCACTGGTTTGCGCCTGGATTGGCCTTGCTCCCGGCTGTCGCGTTTATCGCGACCCCGATGATCGCAGGAGTCTGAGATGGTCCATAGTTTTTCAATCTGGCTCATCGCTGCCGGATTCCTCGGCGCGGGCCTGGTCAACGCGATTGGCACGGCCGGGACGCGGAGCGATTTCGCGCGCTGGGGTTATCCGCATTGGTGGGGCCGTGTGACGGGTGGGTTGGAGGTGATATGCGCGGTTCTGATTGCGCTCCCCGTCAGCCGCATTTTGGGTCTGGCGCTGGGGGCGGCCATCATTGCGGCTGCGGTTGTGACGGTTCTACGCCACCGCGATTTTTCGCATCTGGCACCGCTGAGCGTCTTTGCCGCCTTGCTTGTTGTCGCGGCGGTCTTGGTCTGAGAACCCAGCCTGGCCGATCGCTACCCGCCGCGCTTCGCGTTCCGGCCGCGGGCGAGTTCCGTGATCATGCCGTGCAAGGTCCGCAATTCCTGCTCGGTCACTTCGCCGCGCTGGAACAGATGGCGGACATTGCGCACCATGCCGGGGCGCTTCGGCTCATTGCGCAGGAAACCGCAATCGTCCAGCTCGCGCACCAGATGGCCGAGGAAGTTTTCCAACTCGCCTTTGGTGGCGACGCGGGTTTCATTCGTCATCAGCTCGCGGGGGGATGACGGCTCATCCGCCATCCACCATTCATAGGCCATCACCATCACGGCTTGCGCCAGGTTGAGGGACATGAAGGCAGGGTTCAGCGGATAGCGCACCAGCATATCGGCATGGGCCATGTCGTCATTCTCCAGCCCTGCGCGTTCGGGACCGAACAGAATGCCGCTGCGCAGGCCCGTCGCGGTGGCGGCGCGGAGTTCGGCGGCAGCCCCACGGGCCGTCAGGATCGGCTTGATGATATGGCGCGGGCGCGGGCAGGTGGCCGCGACATGATGCAGGTCGGCGACGGCCTCGGCCACCGTCTCGAAAACCTGCGCCTCGTCCAGAATACGATCGGCGCCGGAGGCCATCCGCCAGGCGCGCTCCTGCGGCCAGCCGTCACGCGGGGCGACAAGGCGCAGATGGAACAGACCGCCATTGGCCATGCAGCGCGCGACCGAGCCGATATTATCGGCCAGTTGCGGGCGGACCAGGATCACGACCGGGCTATTGCCGATGGGGCCGATATCGGCCCCCGCGTCACGGCCGGTCATACGCTCGCATCCGCACGGCGCCAGGTCGTGCCGCCGGGTCCGTCTTCGAGCAGAATGCCCTGGGCCAGCAATGCCGCGCGAATGGCGTCCGCACGGGCGAAATCCTTTGCCTTGCGGGCGGCGAGCCGGTCCGCGATCGCCTGTTCAACCGCTGAGCCATCGATGCCGCCCTGAAACCAGCTTTGCGGATCGGCCTGCAGAATGCCCAGCACGCGGCCCGCCGCATGCAGCCCGGCGGCGGCCAGCGCATCCCCGGCCATGGCGCGGTCCGCCAGGCTATGCAGCGCGGCGATGGCAGCCGGTGTATTGAGGTCATCGCAGAGGGCGGCCATCACCTCGGCCGGTACCGCTGCATGCGGTTCCTCGGCGAAGCTCGGCGCATGGCGCGACAGGGCGCGATAGAAGCGGTCCAGTTCGCGGCGGGCTTCCACCAGCCCGGCCTCGGTGAAATCGACCGAAGCGCGGTAATGGCTGCGCAGCAGCAGAAACCGCACGGCCTCACCGGGCGCGATGCTCAGCACGTCACGCACGGTGCGGAAATTGCCCAGGGATTTGGACATCTTCTCGCCGTTCACCAGCAGCATGCCGTTATGCATCCAGGTGCGGGCGAATTGGCTCCCCGGGAAGGCGCAGCAACTCTGCGCCATCTCATTCTCATGATGCGGGAAGATCAGATCGCCGCCGCCGCCATGAATATCGAAATCCTCGCCCAGATAGCGCCAGGACATGGCCGAGCATTCGATATGCCAGCCCGGCCTTCCGTAGCCCCAGGGGCTGTCCCAGCCCGGCATATCGCCGGTCGACGGCTTCCACAGCACAAAATCCCCGGCGTCGCGCTTATAGGGCGCGACTTCCACCCGCGCCCCGGCGATCAGTTCGTCCCGGCTGCGGCCCGAGAGATGGCCGTAATGCGGGTCGCTGGCGACCGCGAACAGCACATGGCCCTCGGCCGCATAGGCATGGCCGTTCGCCATCAGCTTTTCGATGATCGCGATCATCTGCGGAATATTGTCGGTGGCGTGCGGCTCGATATCCGGCGGCAGCGCGCCCAATTCCGCCATATCGGCGTGGAAATCGGCGGTCGTCTGCTCGGTGATCGTGGCGATCGGGACGCCGCGCTCGGCCGCGCGGATCATGATCTTGTCGTCGATATCCGTGATATTGCGGACATAGGTGACGCGGGGGAAGATCTCGCGCAGCAGCCGCGCCAGCACGTCGAAGACGACGACAGGCCGGGCATTGCCCAGATGCGCGCGGTCATAGACCGTGGGTCCGCAGCAATAGAGGCGGACATGCTCGGGGATAATCGGCCGGAAGGCCTCGTCCCGGCGGGTGAGGCTGTTATGGAGCGTGAGCGCGTGCATCCTGGCCTTTTGCCGCCCCGCGCCCTGTCCCGCAAGCAGCGCGTGAGCAAGGGTGGCCAGCAATGGGGAGCAGAGGGCGGAGCGGAGGAGGGGTGCGATCGCGCCGTCCTCCTCCGCAGGGTCGGATCAGCCGCCGTAGGTATAGCCGTAGACATAGCCCTGGGGCGCCGGCGCGTAATACTGGGGCGGCGGCGCGTCATAGCCGTAAGGCGGCGGGGGCGGGCGGTCCCAATGGTGGTGCCAATGATGCGCGTAATCGCCGCGCCATTCATGGCGGTCGTCATGACGCCAATCATGGTGCCAATCATGGTGCCAGTCATTGTGATAGCCGTTCCAGTCGGCCTGAAGGACGGTCGCGCCCCGCGGCGCTGCCGCCTGGGCTAGCTGGGGCGCCATCAGGGGCAAAGCCAAGGCCAAGGCACCGACGGCGAGGGTGGAGGTCAGAAGTCGCATGAGGAACAATCCCCTTTGTGGTCTTGATGAAGAGTCTGGGGATTGCGCGTGGCGGGATCGTCGCGGCGGGATGGCGAAAGCAAGGCGCCCATTCACGAAAGCGCGTGTTTAGGGCAGTGTCGGATGATGATGCAGGGGGAGGCAGGCTGTGGCACTTGGCCTCATACTTGATTGAACAACAACAAGCCGACAAGCTGGTCCCTATCGGCCTGACCTGGTAGGAGAGCGTGATGAAGATGATCGGCCTGATCGGCGGGATGAGCTGGGAAAGCTCGGCCGAGTATTACCGGATCATCAATCAGGGCGTGCGGGATCGTCTGGGTCCTACGGTATCGGCCAAGTGCCTGCTTTGGTCTTTCAATTTCGCTGAGATCGAGGCGCTGCAGCATAAGGGCGATTGGGACGCGCTGACGACGCTCATGCGCGATGCCGCGCGGCGTCTGGAGGACGGTGGCGCGGATCTGCTGCTGATCTGCACCAATACCATGCACCGCATGGCGCCCGCCGTGCAGGCGGCCGTGACGATACCGCTGCTGCATATCGCTGACCCGACGGCGGACCGCATCAAGGCAGCAGGCTTCGCCAAGGTCGGGCTGCTCGGCACCGCCTTCACGATGGAACAGGATTTCTACAAAGGACGGCTTGTCGCCAGTCACGGCCTATCCGTGCTTGTTCCTGGCGAGGAAGACCGCAAGCTGGTTCACCGGATCATTTATGAGGAGCTGGTCGCCGGACAGATAACGGCCGAATCGCGGGAGGCTTACCGGGGCGTGATCGCTCGGCTTGTCGAAAATGGGGCCGAGGCCGTCATTCTCGGATGCACGGAAATCATGCTTCTGGTCCGGCCCCAGGACAGTCCTGTGCCGCTGTTCGACACCACCCAGATTCACGCGGAAGCGGCGGTCAATGCGGCCTTGGCATCCTGAAGGCTCTGCCATTCCCGCCGCAGCTGGGACATCATGACCACATCGACACGGCTTCCATCCGGCAATAGCCGCGCTTCGCGGGCGACGCCCTCCTCGACAAAGCCGCAACTGCGATAGAGGGCGTAGGCTGTGCTGTTGTGGCGGTAGACGCGCAGCCAGAGGCGATGGGCCGTGGTTTCCCGGAAGACCCAGTCGCGGGTCGCCGCGAAAATCTGCCTTCCATGACCTTCCCCCAGAACGGCCACGGCCAGGCGAAGGACATATAGATTGCCGTTCGCGTCCTGCCGATCCTGGACGATGGCAAAACCGACCGGCTGACCCTCGTCACCTTCGCCAATGAAATAGGCATTGTCCGGCGAAGCCAAGGCCGCTTGATGCGCGTCATCCGACCAGCGGTTGACGAAAGCGTCATTACCCGGCCGGCGTTCGACCGCCATGATGAAGGGGATATCCGCGCGCGCTGCCGGTCGCAGGGTGGTCATGGTCGCGTCCTGGTGTGCTTTGTCCGAGCAGGGTGACTTGGCTTGTCCCGCCCGGCAACCAGGATGCTCGCCGGGCAGAGATGAAAGTTTTCTCTGAGAAAATGTTGCGTGTCGCATCTTTCGCCTGCTAGGAAAAAGGCATTCGTCAGGACCCCGGTGAAACTCCGGGTGGCTCTTCCGGCCGCCAATCCGCCGGACAACAGCAAACGTCACGACTGTTCCGCATCGCTGAAGTCGATGCCATCTCGTGCGCTGACTGTAGATATCACGATGAACACACAATCCATCTCTCACTACCGTGCCGAGTGGGGTACCACGCTCGGCGATATAAGGCGCGATATCCTCGCCGGGATGGTGGGCACCTTCGCCCTCATCCCTGAGGTCATCGCCTTCTCCTTCGTGGCGGGCGTGGACCCCGAGGTCGGGCTCTATGCCTCCTTCATCATCGGCATCGTCATCGCCTTCGCGGGTGGCAGGCCAGCGATGATTTCCGGGGCTGCGGGCTCGGTCGCCCTGGTCGCCGCCGCGCTCGTGCGATCCCACGGGCTGGATTACCTGCTCGCGGCCACGCTGATGGCGGGCGCTTTCCAGGTCATTTTCGGCCTGTTGCGGCTGGATGTGCTGATGCGCTTCGTCTCGCGCTCGGTCCGCACCGGCTTCGTCAATGCCTTGGCGATTCTCATCTTTTCGGCCCAGGTGCCGCAGATGCTGGGTGTCAGCTGGCATACCTATGCGATGATCGCGATCGGCCTCGTCATCATCTACCTGCTGCCGCGCCTGACGACGGCGATCCCGTCGCCGCTCGTCTGCATCGTCATCCTGACCGGCATCAGCTTCCTGATCCCGATGCCGCTGCATACCGTCGCCGATCTCGGGAAACTGCCGTCATCGCTCCCCAATCTGGTTCTGCCGCATGTGCCGCTGACCCTGCATACGCTGGGCATCGTCGCCCCCTACGCCTTGGCCATGGCGGTCGTCGGGTTGCTGGAATCGATGATGACGGCGACGGTCGTGGATGACCTGACCGACAGCACCAGTTCCAAGGCGCGGGAATGCACGGGGCTTGGCCTCGCCAATATCGCGGCCGGGCTGTTCGGCGGTATCGCCGGTTGCGGCATGATCGGCCAGACGGTCGGCAATGTCCGCTATGGCGGGCGCGGGCGACTTTCCACGCTTGTCGCCGGGCTGTTCCTGCTGATCCTGATGGTGCTGCTGCGACCCTGGGTGGCGCGCGTGCCGGTGGCCGCCCTGGTCGCGATCATGATCATGGTCTCGGTCAGCACCTTCAACTGGGCAAGCTTCCGGGACGTGGTGCGGCACCCCAAGGTCTCCAGCATCGTCATGCTGGCGACGGTCATCGTGACGGTCGCGACGCATGATCTGGCAGCCGGTGTCGTGGTCGGCGTGTTGCTCAGCGGCGTGTTCTTCGCCTTCAAGGTCATGAACCTGATGAGCGTCGCCAGCCGCTATGACGCGGCCACGGATACGCGGACCTATGTCGTGACGGGCCAGGTCTTCTTCGCCAGCGCCGATATGTTCACCGACCAATTCGATCTGCGCGACAGCGCGACAAGCGTGGTGATCGACCTGACGGGCGCGCATCTATGGGACATCACGGCGGTCGGCGCTTTGGAGACCGTCGTCACCAAGATGCGCCGCCACGGTATGCGGGTGGAACTGGTCGGCCTCAACACTGCCAGCGCGACGCTGGTGGATCGCCACGGTCCGGCGATCCAGGCGGAGGGCTGACCTTTCAGTGTCGCCCGCGCACCCGTTGCGCGGGTCTACCCGCTGGGGCGCCTTGCCGGCCGGGCCTTGCCGGCCGCGCCTAAACGCCGTCGGGGCGCCCTGATGGGTTGGTCCGCGGAACAAGTCCGCGGATGACGAAAGCAGGGCGGCCGCCAGCGTTACGGCCGCAGCGTCTCGCAAAGCGCAGGCACGTCCGCGAAACTCTCGGCCACCGCATCGGCTTCCGCGCCGACCTCACGCGGACCATAGCCCCAGGACGCGAAAATGGTCGGCAGGCCGGCGCCCTTGCCGGCGGCGACGTCATTATGGTGATCGCCGATCATGACGGATTCCGCGACCGTCGCTCCGGCGGCTTCCAGCGTGAAGCGGATATGGTCCGGGTCCGGTTTCTTCACCGGAAAACTGTCGCCGCCGCCGACCGCATCCAGCAGCGGCAGCAGGCCGACATGGTCGAGCAGAATGCGTGCCGGCTCTTCGGGCTTATTGGTGCAGACGGCCAACTGCCATCCGGCCGCTTTCAGCGCCCGCAGGGCCTCCAGCGCGCCAGGGTAAAGATATGTGCCTTCGGTCGAATGCGCCGTATAGTCGGCCAGGCCCAGCGCCATATCCTCATCCGTCGGCACCATGCCGCGCGCCGCGTAACCGCGCTGATACAGCACCATCAGCCCGTCACCCACCATCGGCCGCACCTGCTCCATGGGCAGCGGGTCCTGGCTATAGCGCGCCAGACTGCGGTTCAGCGCGCCCGCGATATCGGGCAGACTGTCGGTGATCGTGCCGTCCAGATCCAGCACCAGACACTTGGCCATAGGTTGCACTCCGATACGAGAATTGTCTCCGAACCCTTTGACACGACAGGCCTCTCGCCGCTACCGCAAGGGTGAGCCCTAGGGATGATCATGACCGCGCCGACCGCTGATACCACCACTGCCGTGATCCTGGCCGCGGGGCTTGGCACCCGCATGAAATCCAGCCTGCCCAAATGCCTGCACGCCATCGCCGGCCGCCCCATGCTGGCGCATCTGCTGGCGGCATCCGGCCAGGTCTTCGATAAGATGGTCGTGGTGACGGGTCCGGAGATGGAGGCCGTCGCCCGCGCGGCCGCCCCGCATCCGACGGTCGTGCAGCAGGACCGCCTGGGCACAGCCCATGCCGCGCTTCAAGCCGTGCCGTATTTCGGGGAAGGCGATGTCGCCATCCTTTATGCCGATAATCCGCTGATCACGCCCGAAACCCTGGCGCGGCTGAAGGCAGCGCGGGCCGGAAACGGTCTCGCTCTCCTCGCCATGCGCCCGCCTGCGCCCGGCAAATACGGCCGCGTCATCACCGATGACAAAGGCGACGTCATCCGCATTGTGGAATGGGCGGATGCGAATGACGCCGAGCGCGCCGTGGGCCTCTGCAATGCCGGCGTGTTCTGCGCATCCGGGCCGGACCTCGCGCGCTGGCTGGCCGCCGTCCGTTCCGACAATGCCAAGGGCGAATATTATCTGACCGATGTCGTGGCGCTCGCCGTCGCCGAAGGCAGGCGCGTCGTCGCCGTCGAGGCCGATCATACCGAGCTGCGCGGCGTCAATTCGCGGAGCGAGCTTGCCGAGGCTGAGGCGACCGTGCAGGCCCGCCTGCGCCTGGCCGCCATGGATGCGGGCGTGACGCTGACCGCGCCGGACACGGTCTTTTTCGCATTCGATACGGTCATCGAAGCCGATGTCATCGTCGGTCCCCATGTCGTCTTCGGTCCCGGCGTGACGATCAAGACCGGCACCGAAATCCTTGCCTTCAGCCATCTGGAAGGCTGTGTGGTGGGCGAGGGATCGCGCATCGGCCCCTATGCCCGGCTGCGTCCCGGCACGGTCGTCGGCCAGCACGCCCATGTCGGCAATTTCGTGGAGCTGAAGGCGACGACGCTGGGCGACGGCGCCAAGGCCAATCACCTCGCCTATATCGGGGATGCCAGCGTGGGGGGCGGCAGCAATATCGGCGCCGGCACCATCACCTGCAATTACGACGGCAATCTGAAGCACCGCACGACCATCGGTGAGGGCAGCTTCGTCGGCTCCAATTCCACGCTCGTCGCGCCCCTGACGCTGGGCCCCGGCAGTTTCATCGCCGCCGGCAGCACCATCACCAAGGACGTCGAAGCCGATGCGCTGGCCTTCGGCCGTGCCAAGCAGGCCGAACGCCGCGGCGGCGGTGCGCTGATCCGCTCGACCTGGACCAAGAAGAAGACGGGAGGCTGAACGCCCATGTGCGGTATCGTCGGAATGCTGGGTGACCGCCCGGCGGCACCCCTGATCCTGGAAGCGCTCGGCCGCCTGGAATATCGCGGCTATGACAGCGCCGGCATCGCCACGCTGGACGGCGGGCGCATCGACCGCCGCCGCGCGGAAGGCAAGCTCGGCAATCTGGCCAGCGTGCTGACCCGCCTGCCGCTGGCCGGCGATGTCGGTATCGGCCATACCCGCTGGGCGACCCATGGCGCGCCGACCGAGGGCAATGCCCATCCGCATGGCACGGCCCGCGTTTCCGTCGTGCATAACGGCATCATCGAAAACCACGCGGCCCTTCGCGCCGAGCTGGAAGCCGCCGGTCAGGAATTCTCGACCGAGACAGACACCGAATGCGTGGCCCAGCTGCTCGACCTTTATCTGCAGCAGGGCATGAGCCCGGAGAAGGCGGCCGGCGCGGCGCTCGCCCGGCTGGAAGGCGCCTATGCCCTGGCGCTGATCTTCGCCGGCCATCCGGATCTGATGATCGGCGCCCGCCACGGTGCGCCGCTCGCCATCGGTTTCGGGGAGCGGGAGATGTTCATCGGCTCCGACGCGCTGGCTTTGGCGCCGCTGACCCGCCGTATCGCCTATCTGGACGATGGCGATTGGGCGGTGATCCGCCGTGACGGCGCGATCTTCTATGACCGGCACGGCGCCCGCGTTGAGCGCGCCATCCGTGAAACCCGCCTGACGGGGGCGGCCATCGGTCGCGGCAATTACCGCCATTTCATGGAGAAGGAGCTGCATGAGCATCCGGTCGTGATCGGCGATGTGCTCAGCCGCATGATCGATCCGGCGTCGCGCAGCGTCATGCTGTGGGATCTGCCCTTTGACCTCGCGACCTTGCCGCGCGCCACCATCAGCGCCTGCGGCTCGGCCTTCTATGCCGGTCTGGTCGGGCGTGTCTGGCTGGAGACGATCGCCCGCCTGCCGACGGATGCCGATGTCGCCAGCGAATTCCGCTATCGCGCGCCGCCCTTGCCGTCGGAAGGCTTGGGCCTGCTTGTCAGCCAATCCGGCGAGACGGCGGATACTTTGGCGGCACTCCGCTACATGCAGGACGAAGGGCAGCATGTCCTGTCGGTCGTGAACGTGCCGGAAAGCAGCATGGCGCGGGAAAGCGATGCCGTGCTGGAAACCCTGGCGGGGCCTGAGATCGGTGTCGCCTCCACCAAGGCCTTCACGGCACAGCTGACGGTGCTGGCCTGTTTCGCGCTGGCCGCCGGGCGGGCGCGCGGCACGCTGGATGCGGCGCGCGAAGCGCTGCTGACCCAGGCGTTGATGGAAGTGCCGGGACAGGCGGCGGAAATCCTTTCGGAAGAAACCACGGCCGCGATTGGCCGGGTGGCCGAACGCATCGCGGAAGCGCGGGACGTGCTTTATCTCGGTCGCGGCTCCTGCTTTCCGGTGGCGCTGGAAGGCGCGCTGAAGCTGAAAGAGATCAGCTATATCCATGCCGAGGGCTATGCGGCCGGTGAGATGAAGCATGGTCCGATCGCGCTGATCGACCGGCATGTGCCGGTGGTCGCCATCGCGCCCTCCGGCCCCTTGTTCGAGAAGACAGCCTCCAATCTGCAGGAAGCCGCCGCGCGCGGGGGACAGGTCATCGTCTTCAGCGATGCCGCCGGGGCCGAGAAACTGAAAGGCATTGCCGCCGCCACGGTGGTGCTGCCGACCTGCGATCCTTTCGTCGCGCCCATTCTGCACACCATCGCCGTGCAGATGCTGGCCTATCGCGTCGCGTTGCTGAAAGGCACGGATGTCGATCAGCCGCGCAATCTCGCGAAATCGGTGACGGTGGAGTAGGGGGTTGTCTGCAATGCGTTGTGATGCACCAAGGTATGGATCACCGGTCTGAACACTTGACCCGGGGATCCACACGGTGCCGTTAGCAATGCGGTCCTATAAATAATAACGAAAACAAAACAAAAATCTGGACAAATCGCCTGATTGCGTATAGGAAAGGGAAGTCTTCCGCGACCTTGGTCGGGAAAACATCCCCCTTCATGACAATCTGGAATCCTCATGCTCGACCGTGGCAAGGCGCAGCCTTTTCCCGATACGCCCGGCATGGCTCATCAACGTCAGATCCAGGCCCTGGCCGATGCGCAGCTTGCGCATAGGGAGATGGAGCGGCAGCGCGTCGCCTTAGCCCGTCCGGCCAGTCTCAGCGCGCAACCGCGCCAGATCGGCGCTGACCTCGGCCAGAACAGCCTCCCAGTCGCCGGGGTTCTGCTGCCGATAGATCGTCAGGCCAGGATACCAGGGGCTGTCCCGCCGGCCCAGCATCCAGCGCCAGCAGGGATCGGTGCGGTCCAGCAGCCAGACCGGCTTGCCGAGCGCCCCGGCCAGATGGGCGACCGCGCTATCGACCGCGATGACGAGGTCGAGATTGGCGACCAGGGCAGCGGTATCCGCGAGATCCCCCATCTCCCCCATAACGTCGAAGGCGGGCAAGGTATCGGGCAGGCTGGGCTTACCCTTCTGCAGGCTGACGAAATGGACGCCGGGCACCTGCCACAACGGGGCGAGCCGCGCGGGGGCGATGGACCGCCGCCGGTCCATCGCCGTGCGCGACGGGTTACCAAGGCTCGGGTTGCCGGCCCAGGCGAGGCCGACGCGAAGACCTTGCCCAAGCCGCCCTTGCCCAAGCTGCCCTTGCCACAAGGCGACGGCAGCTGGGTCAGCGCTGAGATAGGGCGTGGCGGCCGGAATGCTGCCAAGCCCCGTGCGAAACCGTCCCGGCAAGCTCATGAGCGGCAGATGCAGGTCGAAAGCGGGCAAAGCCTCGCCCTGAACCACGACCTCGGTAACACCGTCGAGCGTCGCGCAGATGCGGACGAGGGGTTTCGGCACTTCCAGAATGACCGTGAAGCCGAGGGCCGCGACCAAAGGCAGGTAGCGGCAGAATTGCAGCGTATCGCCCAGCCCTTGCTCGGCATGGATCAGAAGGCGTCGGCCCGTCCCCGGCTGACCGCCGCTGGCTTCGCCCTGCCATATGGGGGCCGCGAACCGCCGCTGGGTCGCGACCATCTGCGGGGTCTGCCACCGCCACTCATACTCCCCCCAGGCGTCTTCAAGCCGGCCGGCCGCCAGCAAAGCCTGGGCGCGGTTGAAATGCCCGTCGGCGTAACCGGGCGCCACCGCGATGGCGCGGCTATAGCTGTCGATGGCCTCATCCAGTCGGCCGAGGGCGCGCAGCACATTGCCGCGCGTATTCAGGCTCTGGACATCGCGCGGCGCGAGACGAAGGGCCGAATCGGCGTCGCTCAGCGCTTCCGTGAAGCGGCCTTCGCCGCTCAGCACCAAAGCCCGCGCATCGAAGGCGGCCAGGAAATCCGGCTTCTGGGCCAGCGCATTCCCGTAAGCCGCGATCGCCTCGTCGGCCCGGCCAAGCGCCCAGAACGCATTGCCAAGGTTGAGATGGGCGATGGGATAGGTCGGGCGCAGCGCCAGCGCCTGGTGGAACCGGGTCAGCGCTTCCGCCGGGCGGCCAAGATCATTCAGCGCGCTGCCGAGATTCTGCAGCGCATCGGGCTGGTTCGGGGCAAGGGCCAGGCTGCGCTGATAGCGCGGCAGGGCCTCGGCCAGCCGCCCGGCCTGATGCAGGCGGATCGCTTCCCCTAAAGCGAGTTGAGCGGGGGCCATCTGGGCGGGTGAGGGCGCCTGAGCGGCAGAGCCAGTGGCGGCGCTGGCCTTCTGCTTGGTCTCTGCGCGGCGCTGCTGCCTGTTCATCGCGGTCCTCAATCCAGCCAAGCACGCTGAACCTGATGCCCCGAGCCGATGGCAAGCCATCGCTCAGCCGGGCCAGCAGCAGCGGAATAGGATTTTAGGTTGTTTTCAGTAAATTAGAATGGTCGGGCAGGCGGGATTCGAACCCACGACCCCCAGTCCCCCAGACTGATGCGCTACCAGGCTGCGCTACTGCCCGTCATTCTAAACTACTGACACGATCACCGCGGCGCTGAGGGCGCTGCGGATGCGACCCTGTAGCAGCGGGCGTCCGGCTCCGCAACCTAGCGGTCACAGATTATCGCCGGATGTCAGGCATGACGGGGGTAGCGCTTGCGCGGCCCGCACGGCCTGAGTCGCCAAGCCGGCCGGGCATCCTGATGCAATGTCGGCGTCAGCAATTCCTGACGGATCGAAGCGCCTTGACAATAAGAGCATATGCTTTTACACGATCCGTATAAGAGCATATGCTCTCATATAGTGTGGAGTATCAGGTCATGAGTGAAGCTGAAATTCTTGTCAGTGGTGCGACGGGGCGGACAGGCGGCACCGCGATCGACGAATTGCTGAAAATGGGCCGGCGCGTGCGGGCCTATCTGCGCGCGGATGATGAGCGGGCGGCGGCGCTGAGGCAGCGCGGCGTCGATATCGCCATCGGCGATTTTACGGATATCGATGCCATCCGCGCGGCGATGGAAGGCATCGGGTCGGCCTATTTTCTTTATCCGATCGCACCGGGCATCATCGGGGCCGCAGCCTATTTCGCCCAGGCCGCGAAGGAAGCGGGCGTCGGCGCGATCGTCAATATGTCGCAGATTTCGGCGCGGCGTGAATCGGCCAGCCATGCAGCGCAGGACCATTGGGTGTCCGAGCGCGTCTTTGACTGGTCAGGCGTCCCCACCACGCATCTGCGCCCCACCTTCTTCGCCGATTGGCTCGTCTACCCGCATTTTGGGAAGGAGATCTGGGCCAGGAAAGCGATCGAATTCCCCTTTGCCGATGGCCGCCATGCGCCGATCGCCGCCGATGACCAGGGCCGTGTCATTGCCCATCTTCTGGCCAATCCTGAAGGCCAGGGCGGCAAGATCTACACGCTGCATGGTCCGGTCGAGATGAATCATACCGAGATCGCTGCCGCCATGAGCGAGGTGCTTGGCACCAAAATCGACTATGCGCCGACCTCCATCGACGCATTCCGGCAGAAAATGGAACAGCAATACAAATTCCCGCCCTTCCTGGTGCAGCACCTGGTCGAAGTCGCGCAGAACTACCGTGACGGCATCTTCGCGGGAACCAATGACGTGGTCGAGACGATCACCGGAACGCCGGCGCTGTCGGTTCAGCAATTCATCGCCAAGAACCGCGCTGTCTTCGCCTGAGATGGGTCTGCAGAACAATTGGGATTGAGTGATGTCACATCATCAGAATGAGCGTCATCCGTTTCTGGATGATCTGACGGCCGACGCGGAACTGGTCACTTCGGTGTTGCGTGGTCCCGTCACCGGGCGCAACGATATCCGGCTTGCGGTCGCGGCGGTCGGAACATTCTACGCCTCGCAGAGGCCGACTTTTCTGCAAACCGTCGGTTCAAGGCTTTTCCTTGAATACGAGGCGGTTCTGACGAATGGCGAGACGCTGACCGCGACCGTGGTCGTCGACCACAATCCGGACGGATCGGTGCCGCGCGTCAGCGTGCGGATGAGCCCGCTTGGCGCTATGCTGTCTCTCGCGGGCCATCTGCGGCAGACATTGTCGAAGCAGTTGCCGGAAAGTCTTTTTCTTTGAACGGACCTTCCGTCGGCAGGGTTTTGACGCGTTATTGAAAGGGCAAAGAGATGTTGCCGGTAAACCAGCCTCTTGGCATAGATCAATGCAACTGTTTCACCATGCGGAAGGCGAACCGGCAGATCTCTCGCTTCTACGACGCCCAGCTTGAGCCGGTTGGTCTCCGCATCACGCAATTTCTGACCTTGGCGGCTTTGAACGAGCTCGGCAGTGCGGCGGTCAATGTCCTTGCCGAACAGCTCGACATCGAACGGACGGCCATGGGCAAAATGGTCGGGTTTCTGGAACGTGACGGTCTGGTCAGCATTCGACCATCGCTGACGGATGGCCGCAGCAGGCTTGTCGAGCTGACGGATGCAGGCCGCCATCTGCATGATCAGGCAAGGCCGCTTTGGCAGGGCGCGCAACGACAATTCGCGCAATTGAACGGCGCGGACAATGTCGCCGCGTTGCGGGGCGCCTTGAAGCATATGGTCGTCGGTGAGACCAAGGCGGACTCATCCGAGGATTGAGCCGCTGGGCTGTTTCGCGAAAGACCAAGCATCAAGCATCACGATCGTCAGCAGGCTCTCGCGATCCAGCTCCGGCTGCATCGCGAGAGACCCGGATTTAGTTGGACGCGCCGGTCGTCATGACCTTATTTTTCTTCGCGAGCCCGCCGGCCTTCTGTCCGCTGGCGGTCGACATGCCGCCGCCGCCGGTACCGTTGGTGGTCTTGGACGACATACCCGTCGATGAGCCGGAGCTTGTCGTCGCACCCGGTACGGCGGCGTTTTTTGTCTGGGGTTCGACGTCGGAGCCGTTGCCGGCCCAGCTGCTGGCGATGGGCAGGGCCGTGATCGCCGCTGCAACCATGATCATGCGCAAGTGATGCATTTTTGTCTCCTGGGTCCAAGGCGCGGAATTTGCGCCGCTTGGTCTAATAAGGAGGCAAGGACTGCATTTTTTCAGAGTGAGCATCATCACGTTTCGTATAGAGTTTCCTTGATGCGCAATCTTGTGAAACCCGCCTAAAGATAACCGAAACGCTGCATGACGGTGCCGTGGTCGCGCTCGATGCGCGCGCTTTGTTCCGGCGTCAGGATGCTGCGCCACGCGCCGCTGCGGCCTTGCCGAAAAAAGGCGTCCTGCGATTGCGCAGGCTGCTCGACAAAGCCGTTTTCCTGTTCCTGGCGGCGAAGCTCGGCGAAATCGCTATGTGCCACGGCCCGCGCCAACCGCTCGGGCGTGGGCGTCTGTCCCAGAAAGCGGATCAGAGAACCGAAGGCCGTGCCGGGATCGGCCAGAAGATCCTCATAGCGCAGCACAAGCAGCGTCGGGTGCGGTTGCCTTGTCCAGAAGTGGACATGGCCGGACCAGGTCGCGAGACGGACATAGACCGTGCTGTCCTTGCCGCCGGTCGCGGCTTCCGGGTCGTTCATGAAATCGATGGTACGATCCAAGGAAAGACCGAGATGCCTACTATAGGAAATGACGATATCGCGCGGATCGCGCAGAATATAGATGGCGCCGCCCGTCACCGCTTTGGTGATCAGCTGCACGCCCTCCACGACCAGCTGCGCGTTATGGGTTTTGACGAAGACCAGGCCGGGATGCGCGTCCGCTATCGCCTGATGCACGCGCGGGCGCATGGCCTGCACATCGCGGATGCTATAGCGCGACGCCGGGCGCGGATCGAAAGCGTGATAGCGGCTGGCGGCATTCTCTCCGGTTGACAGGTCCATCAGCCGGTTGATGTCGTAAGGCGTCGCACTATCGGCGATGTAATTGTGCAGGAAAGCGCGCAGCCAGGTGCTGCCGGATTTAGGGTAGGAGGCGATCCAGGCGATCCTGCCCATATAACGGGCAGATCAGGTGCTGTGCCGGCGGGTGATCTCGTCGAAAAGATCGACGATCTCCTGCGCGATACGGCCGAGTTCGAAATCCCACCATTGTTCCAGCGCGACATCGCGCCGCCCCTGGGGGGCGACCTCTTCCCGCAGCGTGACGAAACGGTCCCACAGATCGGGCCAAGGCATCTCATGCTGCCGCAGGACCAGCAGGTCCGGCACCAAAGCCAGACGCAGCCGCACCTTCAAGGTGCCGGTGCCGGAGGCGAGGACGCGGGTGGCGGTCAGGAACTTGTTGCGGGTTTCGCTCGCCATCCTCGTCAGCCTCAAGTCGTGGAATGAGGGCAACGGGCCCTTCTGTCCCGAAGGTTAAACGGTTTGCCGGCGCCTGCGCCATAGGGCTGGACGCATAGGTCGGCCAGCCTTTCGGGGGGCCTTTCGTGGGCCTTTCGGGGGGCCGACAGGGCGGCTGCTTGAGAAGCAGGATGAGGCGATTCGCTTAGAGATCTGAAATCCTTGGACGAGTCGCCATAGCGACGTTTCCCTGCCGAGAAAGGGCTTTTCACACACCAAATGTTCACGTTATGTTCCTGTTCTGACAAGGCGATATCGTGACCGGATTTTTGGAAAAACAACAGCTTAGCGATCTGCGGACGATGATCGCCGGCCTGGAAAGGCTGAGCGTCAGCAAATCCGCAGGGCAGGTGCTGCCCTTCGGCGTGGCGCCGCTCGATCGGCATCTGCCCTGGGGCGGCTTGCGCCTGCCGGGTCTGCATGAATGGGCCGATCTTGGCCTCGGTCAGCCCTATGCCAGTGCGGCCGGGCTGATGGTCGCGGGCATTCTCGCCCGGCGGGATGGCCCGGTTCTATGGGTAAGCGAGCGCCCCGATCTTTACGCCCCCGCATTGGGCAATGTGGGGTTGAGCCCCGACCGTGTCCTGCATGTGACGGCGCGGCGGACGGTCGCGGCGGTGATGGAGGAGGCGCTGCGCCTTGGCCGTTTCGCCGGCATCGTGGGGGAGGTGCGGCAGATCGAGCCCACGGCCGCGCGCCGCCTGCAACTGGCGGCCGAGGCGGCCGGCTTGCCCGCTTTCGTGCTGCGGCGTCCGCCCAGGCGTGAAACCGCCATTGCCCCGATCGCCGCGCTGACGCGCTGGCGCATCGCGCGCGTGCCGTCCGGGCCGGTACTGCCCGAGGCCCCTCATGTGCCGGGCCTGGCCCCGGCGCTCTGGCGGCTGGACCTCATCCGTTGTCGCGGGGCCGAGGCCGCATCCTGGATTGTGGAGGCATGCGATGCGACGGGTCATATCCGTCTACCTGCCGCTCTGGCCGACCGATCGGTGGCGCCGGCAGCAGCAGGGCCGCAAAGCCGGGCAGGCTAGAGACCCGGCGGAACCCGCGCTGGCGCCGAGCGCGGCCGAGGATAGCAACCGTCCCGTCATCACCCGCCTGCATGACGGTCGGCGCCATGTCGTGGGTGCGGCCGATGCGGCGGCGCGGCGTCTGGGCGTCATGCTCGGCCAGCCCTTGGCGGAAGCCCAGGCAATGTATCGCGATCTGACGATCGTCGATGCCGATCCGGAGGGGGACGCCACCGGCCTGCGCGCGCTGGCCGCCTGGTGCCAGCGCTATGCGCCGCTGACAGCGGCGGACCTGCCGGACGCGATCCGCATCGACAGTACCGGTGCGGACCATCTTTGGGGGGGAGAGGCAGCGATGATGGCCGATCTCCATCGCCGTCTTTCTGACGTCGGCCTGTCCGTGCGGATGGCGGTGGCCGATACCCCGGGCGCGGCCTGGGCCTTGTCCCATTATGGGGCGGAGACGATCACGCTTTGCCCGGCCGGACGCGTGGCAGAGGCATTGCACCCGCTGCCCATCCCCAGCCTTCGCCTCTCGGCCGATACCGTGCAGGGGCTCGACCGCATGGGGTTTGCACGCGTCGGGGAGTTGATGGCGGCAAAGCGTGCGCCGCTGTCCCGTCGCTTCAGCGCCGATTTGCTGCGCCAGTTGGATTACGCGACCGGCGCCAGCTTCGAACCGCTGGAGCCTCAGGCGGCTGCGCAACTGATCCGCGAGCGGCTGACCTTCGTCGAGCCATTGGTCACGGCGGAAGCCTTCGCCACCGTCATCGACCGTCTGAGCCGTCTCGTCTCCACTGAGTTGGAACGGCGCGGGGAGGGCGCGCGGCGGCTGGATCTGGTCTGCGAGCGCGTCGACGGCAGCCAGCAGTTGATCGCCCTCGGCACGGCGCGGCCGGTGCAGTCAGCCAAGCAGCTTGCGCGACTGCTGGCGGAGCGGATCGAGACGATCGATCCCGGCCTGGGGGTGGAGGCGATGGTGCTGTGGGTCGCAAGGGCCGAACCCACGACGCCCGCGCAGATCGAGGCCTGGTCGCCGCAAAGCGGGGTCGCCAAAAGCCTCGGCGAACTTGCCCCGCTGATCGACCGTCTGGTGGCGCGCTTCGGCGCAGGACAGGTTTACCGTCTGGCACCGGTGGAAAGCGATGTGCCGGAACGCGGCGTCAGGCGTATCGGGCCTTTGGCGCCGCCTGACGGCCGTGCCTGGCCGCCCAACCTGCCGCGGCCGCTGCGGCTTTTGACCCCGCCGCAGTCAGTGCAGGCCATCGCCCTGCTGCCCGATCAACCGCCCGTCGCCTTCACCT
This sequence comes from Acidisoma cellulosilyticum, assembly GCF_020621385.1. Classification (GTDB taxonomy): domain Bacteria; phylum Pseudomonadota; class Alphaproteobacteria; order Acetobacterales; family Acetobacteraceae; genus Acidisoma; species Acidisoma cellulosilyticum. Next base: position 482,345 of record NZ_JAESVA010000005.1, read on the forward strand.
GGCGGCGTCAGCGCCATCTCATTCGCCGCGCGGATGGGCCGGAGCGGATTTTCGGCGAATGGTGGAAGCGGGACAGCGAGCGCACGCTATCCCGCGACTATTGGGCGGTGGAGGACGAGGCGGGCGACCGTTTCTGGCTTTACCGCAACGGCGATGGAGAGGATCCCGAGACCGGGAATCTGGCCTGGTTTCTGCACGGGATTTTTTGACATCTTTTCGATCTTGGCTTTTCAGAATTTATTTTGAAATCAAATCAATGATGGTTTTATCATCAATCGATGTCGCCGCATCATCCAGGTTTTTGTTCAACGAACCGTGATAGCGGATAGATTTTTCGCATTCCTGCCACAGTTTTGTCCTTAACAGGGATGATGTGTCAGGTTCGAAAGACCCGGCGCATCGTTTGCGAGTCAAAGTCGACAATCATTATGTTGATTTTGCAATGAAACCCCCGTCTCCGCGCTGACAGGCGCGGGGATTTATGAGGCGGTATTACCCCGCCCGCTGCCCGGACGGTTGTCCGGACAGCGCTTCAGTTGATATCGAAGGATAATTGCATGCGAAATTGGAAACAGGTGCTGATCCTGGTCGGTATGCTTTTCGCGGCCGGTAGCCTCTCCGCCTGTTGCGGTCCCTGGGGTCGCGGCTATTGCGGTGGCTGGGGCCATCATGGCGGTGGTGGCGGCGGTCAGGGCGGCTATCACGGCGGCCCGTAAGTCATACCAGACAGCGGGCTTTGGCGTCTGCCGGGTTTGCCCGGAAGCGCCCCAAGTCCGTCATGCGCGGGCCCCGACCCGCGCATCTACCCGTCTGAGTAGGCAGGCGGCCGGCGAGGCGCCACCATGGGTAGTTCCGCGCAACGCGTGCGCGGGTGACGACGTGTGGTGGGCCAGACTTCTATAAAAACCTGACAGACGCTCGCGGTCCGCTGTCGCCCGCGCAGTTCCGGAAAATCTATTTCCCGCCGCCCCCTGCCTTGGCTTCGCCCAGCATGCGCTCCACCCGGCGGATCAGATCATCGATCGAGAAGGGCTTGGTCAAAACCTCCATGCCCGGCTCGATATGGCCGTGGTTCAGCACGGCATTCTCGGCATAGCCGGTGATGAAAAGCACACGCAGATCAGACCGGATGGCGCGCGCGGCATCCGCCACTTGCCGTCCGTTCAGTCCGCCGGGCAGACCGACATCGGTGATCAGCAGATTGATGTCCGGCTCGCCTTCGAAGATCTTGAGCGCGGTCGCGCCGTCCTCCGCCTCGATACAATGATAGCCAAGATCACCTAACGCGTCTGCCACCAAAAGCCGAACGGTTGGCTCGTCATCGACAATCAGAACGGTTTCGCCGTGATAATTGAGCCGTGGGGCGTGGGCCGGCTCCACTGTTTCGCGCTCGTCCTGCGCACCGTGATGGCGCGGCAGATAGATGGTGACCGTCGTGCCCTGGTCGAGTTCCGAATAGATGCGCACCTGGCCGTGGCTCTGGCGGGCGAAACCATAGACCATGGACAGGCCAAGTCCCGTGCCCTGGCCGATCGGCTTGGTCGTGAAAAAGGGATCGAAAACGCGATCCAGAATAGATTTGTCAATGCCGGAGCCGGTATCCGTCACGCTGACGGCGACATACTGGCCTTTCACCATATTGCGCTCGCGCGCCGTGCGCTCGTCCAGCCAGCGGTTTGAGGTTTCGATGGTGATGCGGCCACCGTCGGCCATGGCGTCGCGGGCATTGATGCAGAGGTTGAGGATGGCGTTTTCCAGCTGGTTGGCGTCGACCTGCGCTGTCCATAAGCCGCCGGCGGCGATCGTCTCGACCGCGATCGCCGGTCCCACTGTGCGCTGCACAAGCTCCACCAGATCCGACAGCAGCTTGTTGATGACGGTCGGTTTGGGCGACAGCGTCTGGCGCCGGGCGAAAGCCAGCAGCCGGTGGGTGAGGGAGGCGGCGCGGCGCGCGGCACCCTGGCCGGCGGCGATATATTTCTCCACATCCGCCGTGCGGCCTTGCGCGGCGCGGATGCCGATCATCTCAAAACTGCCGGAGATTCCGGCCAGAAGATTGTTGAAGTCATGCGCCAGGCCGCCCGTCAACTGGCCCACGGCTTCCATCTTCTGCGCCTGGCGCAGCGATTCCTCGGCGACGCGCAACCGGTCCTGCTCGGCCAGACGGTCAGTCACATCATAGCCGAACTGATAGGCCCCGATCAGCTGGCCCTTGGCGTCGCGCAGCGGGCTGAAATGCTGCTCGTAATAGCGGCGGTCGCGTGACGGATCGCCGTATTCATCGACGATCACGTAATCCTCGCCCGCATAGGCGCGTGCCCAGGCCGTCTGCACGTCCGCGAGCAGATCGGGCTGCTCCGCGAGCAGTTCGGCGATCCTGTCGCCGACCCGCGGCAGCACGCCGAAAACCCGCTCGAATTCCTGGGCGGCGGCAGCGTTGACCGCCAGATAGCGCATTTCCATGTCAAGGACATGGACGAAGGCATGGGTATTCTCCACGATCCCGGCGAGCAATTGACGGTCGGCGACGGCGGACACGACCCGCGCCCCCAGCGTCTCATTCACCTCGCGCAAGACGCGTTCGATACGCTTGCGGTCGGTGATATCCTTGAACAGAACCGCGACCTGACGGCGGCTGGGCGGTTCGATTCGGAAGGAGGATACTTCCAGATAATGGCCGGTCGCGACCAGTTCCTGCTCGAAGCGGATCGGCTGGCCGGTCGCCAGCACCGCGCCGTAGCGGGCGACCCAGGCATCGGCCTCGTTCGGCACTATCTCACGCAGCGTCTGGCCGACGACATTCGGAATGCCGGCATGGACCGCATAGGCGGGATTGGCATCGACATGAATATAGTCGCTCAAAGCCCCATGCGGACCGTCGAAGAATTCGATGACACAGAAACCCTCGTCCATCGCTTCGAACAGCGTGCGGTAATGCGCTTCGCTGTCCGTGAGAGAGGTCGGGGGCAAGGCAGGGCGCGCGTCCGGATCAAGCTGCACCAATAGACCCGCAATGGCGCCGTCCGCCGCCCGCAAGGGAGAGATCGCGACGGTGCCGTGGATCAGCACCGCATCGGCCCCGCGCGCCAGCGGCAGGATGCCGGCCTGGGTCGGCTCGCCGGCCAAAGCGCGGGTCACCAACGGATGCAGCCATTCCCAGGCGTCAGCCAGCACAAGGTCAAGCCGCAGCCCCGCGCCTTTGACCTTCAGCAGCGCCTCAAGCCGTGGGTTGGGCAAGACGGTCAGCGCGGACCCCCAGGCGACCAAAGCCGGCCCCGGCAGGTCCTGCACCAGGATGGCGGCGGCAAGGAGGGCGGGAGGCCAATGCGCGACATCGCCCAAAGGCGTCGCCGGCCAATCCGCCAAAGCGTCAATGGCCGCCCCCGGCGAAGGTTGGGCGGCCGAACGGCCAGGGGAATGCTCGGTATTCGACATCGTCGTCCAGTCTATGCGGCGATTTCGACTTGAAGGCCAAGGCCCGGATCGTCAAGCGAATGGCGCGACCTATCGAGCGAGTGTGATCGCGGGAGCCTGACGGCATCATCGTCCCGCGCTAAGCTGGCTGTCTTTGGCTCAGAAGCCGGCTCAAGCCGGTCAAGCTTCACAGAAAGGCAGCCGGCGCGCCCATGCTCGATAACCCTAATTCCGACTATCGGATTCTGACCTTGGCGGACCTGCCGGCCTATCTGGCTGGCCTGCCGGATATCGCTGCCATGCTGGGCGGCGGCACAGCCGATTGGCGGTGTGAGGATGTCGCGGACGGCAATCTCAATTCCGTCTTCCTGGTCGATGGTCCGGCGGGTGGGCTCTGCGTCAAACAGGCGCTGCCTTATGTGCGGGTCGCAGGCGAAAGCTGGCCCATGGATGTCCGTCGCGCCTTCTTCGAGGTCAGCTACGCGCGGCGCATGGCGCCCTTCGTGGGCAGTCTGGCGCCAGCCATCCATCACTTCGACGCCGCGCAGTTCATCATCGTCATGGAGAAGCTGGCGCCGCATATCATTCTGCGCAGCGCTTTGATCGCGGGCGCGCATCATCCGCGCGTGCCGGTGGATGTCGCCGACTATATCGCCGCCGCGTCCTTCCATACCTCGGATCTGGCAGCGCCCTTCGAGACCAAGGCCGCCGATCAGGCGCTTTTCGCGGGCAATATCGGGCTGCAACGCATCTCGGTCGATCTCGTCTTTACCGATCCTTACGTGATCCATGAGCGCAATCGCGTCACCGTGCCGCTGGCGGGCTGGGCGGCGGCTTTTCGCGCCGATATCGACCTGAAGGAAGCCGTCACGCGGGCGCGCCTGGCCTATCTGACCCATGCGCAATCGCTGCTGCATGGCGATCTGCATTCGGGTTCCATCATGGTGACGGCCACGGAGACGCGTGTCATCGACGGTGAATTTGCGCTTATCGGGCCGTCCGGCTTCGATATCGGCAATTTCATCGCCCATTATGTCATGGCGTGGTTCGCGAAACCCTTTCACGGATCTGGCCCGGCGGAGACAGCGCGATTCCGCGATCTGCTGGCCGCCGATATCCTTGTCTTCTGGCAGCGCTTCGAAGCGCAGTTCCTGGCCCATTGGCGCGGCTTTGCCGGCGCAGCGGACGGTCTGCCGGCCAGCCATTTCGCGGACCCGGTCGCGGCGGCGCGGGCCGAGACCATGCGTCGGTCCTATGTCGCGGATCTGTTCCGGGACGCGGTGATGTTCATGGCCTGCAAAATCATCCGCCGCGTGCTGGGCTTCGCGCAGATCGCGGATTTTCTGGTCATCCCGGATGAGGTGGTGCGGGCGCAGGCGCAAGCCGCAGCACTCGCTTTCGCGCGCTCAGTTCTGCTCCATCCTGCGCGTTACGGCGATATCGCGGCGGTCGTCGCCGCCATGCCGCGGTTCGAGGGCGCGGGGCTGGACCCCGCGCCGACCCGGTTGCTTTAGCGGCGTTACGCGGCGGCGCGCTGCGGGGAGCGCGCCAGCATCGCGCGGGCGGCGATGACCGGGGGGCCGGTCACGACGAGCGGCGCGCAGCCCGCCACGTCCCAGCACCAATGCAGGAACTCAGGGTAGATCTGCGTCACGCCACCGCCATTGTCGAAAGCGTCGCGCGGTGCATGGGGCAGAAAGCTTTCCGTAGTCAGCCCTTCGGCGGTCAGCACGTCATGCTGATCGAGTTGAACATGGTAATAGGTCACCGCGTCGCGCGGCACCTGGCAGACGGCATCCCCGTCGATGAGATGTTTGACGGGGATCAGCACATCACGCAGGTAGATCGCGTGATCGGGCGAAAGATAGAGGTCGCGGCCGGGCTGGTCCTGCCCGAAAGCATGGGCGCGGACGCGCACCGGCCAGACGCTGGCAGGGTCGGGGTGGCGCGCACAATCCACCTGGCGATGGCCGACCCAGCGCACCGGCTGCGGCCCGCCGAACAGGCTGTCGACGATCATGCCTGGGACCAGATCTTCCACCGCCGTCGCGCCCGCGGGCGTCGCGATCCTGCTGCCGGCCGCGAAACAGGGCAAGGTCGCGATATAGCCGTTGATGGCATCCGAGCTGGAGGTTGTGTAGACACCGACAGCCTCATTGCCATAGCCGGAATTGCCGGATGTCATGGTGGTCGTATCAGGGACGGTCGGGGGGACCGAAAGATCGGTCCAGACGATATCGGTAAAATTGCTGACCTTGGCTGAAAAGGCGCCCTCGGTCCCGTCCGCCAGGACAAAGTCGCCGGTCATGATATAGCTGCCGGCCGTGCTGCCCCCGGTGATGCCGTCGAAATGCGTCACCACCGCGACTTGAGCACCAGACTGATAGGAATAGGTGTAGGATTTCCCGGTCGACTGATCCAAAAGATAGGCGTCGGTTACTTGGACGCCGTTATCGGTCAGGTCCACGCCGCCGGCGATCACATCGTTCCAGATGCCATAGGCCGTGGTGCTGATCGCATCCGGAATAACGATCGTCGTGAAATTTTTGGTTGCCATGTCATAAAGAAAGGCATTGCCGCCGGACGGATAGACGGCATAGTCGTTATTGGCTGTCGTCAGGTCGTCGTAATTGCCGACGACATACTCGCCGTAGGTGCTATGGGGAATTGTGTCCGTCGCACCCGGCATGTCGATCGTCGTATAGGTCCCGTCGGCGGCATTGTAGATGAAGCCGTTATCCTTGTCCTCGCCGGCAAGCTTATAGCTGCCGACGACGATGATGCTGGCGGTGTCAGCCAAGCTCGGGCCGTAAGGCACCGTGCTTGCCGCACCCGGATAGCCGATCAGGATGAATGTCTGCGTCGTCTCATCATAGATGAAACCGTTGTCGATATCGCCGGCGGTGACATACATGCCGACGATATTTTCGCCGGCGATACCGGTCAGATAGGTGGAATAGGTCAAGCCTGACGCGGTGTAATTGAGCGTCTGGTATTCAATCCCTGTCGCCATGAACCTGACCTGCTGCTCTTGGCTTGGCGCGCGCGCCAGGCCGGCCTCATTCCTTCGGCCTTAGCGATACCCCCTTAATGGTTAATACTTCTTGACGGAGGGACGGGACCTTGCGGTTAGGCAAGGACTCTAGAGTTTGTCTGATTTTAACTGAAGCTTGTCCCGAATATCGTCATGCCCGGCCCCAGAGCCGGGCATCCATTCGTTGGGGCGCCCAAGGACTGGATGACCGGGTCAAGCCCGGCCATGACGGGGCAAGGGGTCGTTTCCACCTAAACCTGACGGACTCTAGTCGCCGAAGGCGACCAAAATGCGTCCGGACTTCATACGGTTGAGCAGAACTATGCCGAGCGTGACACCGCGTACGCCCAAAAAGATGAGGAAGGCCGCCCATAACCCGGCATTGGCGAAGGCCGGCATCAGCACCGCCCAGGCGACCAGAAACACCGCGAGCGATAGCAGCATCATGTTGCGCATGTCGCGCGACCAGGTGGCGCCGATGAAAACGCCGTCCAGCTGAAAGGCGCCGGCCGCCATCACCGGCACGAGGGCAGCCCAGACCAGGCTGGTGCCAGCGTCCGCGCGCACATCGGCGGCGGTCGTCAGCAGGGCGACGAAGTCCTGGCCGAAGACGAGATAAACCAGGGTGATGGCCGCACCGGAGATGAGGCTCCAGCCGAAGGTCAGCCGCACGGCGCGGCGGAAGCCGCCGGTATCGCGCGCGCCGATCATGCGGCCGGCCATCTGTTCCGCCGCCGCCGCGAACCCGTCCAGGCAATTGGCGCTGAGCGCGAAGAACTGCATGTGAATGGCGTTCGCCGCGAGCGTCGCCGCACCGAAGACCGCACCCTGGCGGGTGAAGAAGGCGAAGGTGAACAGCAATGCCAGACTGCGGATCAGCGTGTCGCGGTTCAGCACGCCCATCTGCCGCCAGCCTGTGCCGTCGCGCCATGCCGCCGTCAGACCTTGACCGAGCAAGGGACCGGTCGACAGCCTTAGCCATACTAACCCAGCGACGAAGGCCAAGGTCTCACCGCTGACCGCCGACAGGGCAGCGCCCCGCACGCCCCAGTGCAGCACAAGAACCGTCCAGATACAGCACAGGATATTTGTGCCGTTGAGGATGAGTTGCAGGGCCAATCCCGCTATGGCGCGGCCGCGCCCGAGCAGGGCGCCGAGGATCGCGTAATTGCCGAGTGCGAAGGGCGCCGACAGAACGCGGATCACGGCATAGCTGGCCGCCGCCTGCAACACCGTGCCATGCGCGCCGAGCAGCGGCAGGCCGATGCGGATTTCCCATCGTCCGAGGACCAGAATGACAAGACCCAGCCCGACGGCGAGGATGAGCGAGCGTTGCAGGATGGCCTTTGCCTTGTCCGTGCGGCCCGCGCCCAGCGCGATGGCGGTCAGCCCCAGCGTCGTGCTGCGCAGGAAATTGAGGCTGTTGAACAGAATATCGAACAGGATGGCACCGATCGCGATCCCGGCCGAAAGGTCCGCCCGGCCGATCTGCCCGATCGCCGCGATCGACACCGCGCCCACCAAAGCGGTGCTGAGATAGGCGAACATCATGGGGAAGGCGATTTTCAAAACCGCGCGGTGGGTGATCTCCTCGGCCTGCGGCAGCATCGTCATGCCGTTTCGGCTGGCTCTTGCCCACGGAAATTCCGCACCAGACGCGGCATGGTCAGCCCCTGCGCGATGATGGTGAAGACGACGACGGCGTAGCAGACCGGCAGCAGATGCCCCCGGGGCGCGGCCTCGGGCAGGCTGAGCGCGAGCGCCACCGAAATGCCGCCGCGCAAACCGCCCCAGGTCAGGGCGGCGATCGCATGCCGGCCCATCACCTCATGCAGCCGGAGCAAGTAAATCGGGATGATCACGCTGACGGCGCGGGCGAAGAGCGACAGCGCAATGGCGATGACGCCGGCCAGCAGATCCAGCCCGGTGATCGGCACGGAGACGACTTCCAGCCCGATGAGCAGAAACAGCAGCGTATTCAGCAATTCGTCGATCATCGACCAGAAGGTCATGACGTGATGGCGCGCGACCTCGCTCATCGCTGTCTGGCCAGCTTCGCTGCCCATGGCAAGCCCGGCCATGACGACGGCGATCGGGCCCGAGAGGCCAAGCCCATTGGCCAGGCTATAGGTGCCGGTCGCCAGCGCCAGGGACAGCATGAGTTCGAGGTTGTAGTCATCCACCCGGCGCATCAGCCGCAGCGCGACCCAGCCGGTCACGAAGCCCAGGATACCGGCGCCGACGGCTTCGATGAGGAAGGAGGAGATGACGCCGGCGACCGTCTCGGCATGGCCGCTGGACGTCGCGACACCCAGCAGCACGGTAAAGACGACGACGCCGACACCGTCATTGAACAAGGCCTCGCCCGCGAAGATGGCGCGGAAACCGGCCGGCAGGCCAAGGCGTTTGAGCAATCCCACGACCGAGACCGGGTCGGTCGGCGCCAGGATCGCGCCCACGACCAGACACCAGATCAGCGGCACGGCAACGCCGAGTGCCGCGAAGACCAGCCAGATGCCGATGCCGAAAACCGCGACGGCGATGATGGTGCCGAAGGTCGCCAGCGCCAGCACCGTCCATTTCCGGTGCAGAAGCTCACGGATATCGACATGCATGGAGCCGGCGAACAGCAGAAAGGCCAACGCCCCGTTCATCAGCGTCGAGGGCAAATTAACCGTATGCAGCAGCTCCAAGGCCCAGTGCCGGAAGCTCCAGGGCGCGATCAGCGGATCGAGGGCGACGGCGATGACCGAGACAGCGAGGGCGATGATCAGCACGCCGGTTGAGGCATGCACGCGCAGCAGCCGGTAATTGATGATGCCGAAGACAGCCGACAGCGTCAGCAGAATGGCGATAAACCCCAGACCGTCCACGTCTAGGATTGTCCGGTGACGGTCTGGCAGGTCAAGGCGCGGCGGCCGGAGGTCGGCAGCTCGGCACGCTCCCCCACCGCCGTCAGGTGCTGCGCCATCTGGTTCAGCGTCGCGGGTCCGTCACCGCGCGCCAGGCTGTCGATCAGCGCCTGATGCTCCTGCACCGCGCATTGACCGGAATGGGGCAGGTGCTGGTCGGATAGCAGCAGGGAGCAGCGGGAGACGAGTTCCGCGACATAGCGCGCCAGCAAAGGGCTGCCGGCGGCTTCCGCCAGGCGGACATGAAATTCGCCGGACAGGCGGATCGATTCCGCACCGCCGTCGTTCAGCGCGCGCTCCTCCTCGGCGACATGGGCGCGCAGCGTGGCGAGCGTCTCCTCGGGCAAGGTGCCGTCCGTCAGCCGGCCGATGACGATGAGTTCGATGCTGCGCCGCAGGTCCAGAATATCGGCGGCTTCGTCCGGGCTGGGCTTGGCGACGCGCGCATTCTGGTTGCTGGGACGGACGACGAGCCCTTCGGCGATCAGACGGCCGAAAGCCGCCCGGATGACGGTGCGGCTGACGCCGAAGCGCTGGGCGATGTCGCCTTCCGGCAGTTTGGTGCCGGCGGGCAGGCGCCGCTCGATGATATCCCGGCGGATGGCGGCATAGACCTTGTCCGGCCCATCACCGGCGCGGATCGGGGCTCTGCGCGGACGGGCGCCAGAGTCTGGCTTTCGGGTCGGTTCAGGGTCGGAGAGAGCAGGGGCCATGGCCCTGCCAGTCCTAACGAAAGCGGGCTGCCTTGGCCATGGCGATCGGCATGGCCAAGGCATTTAGGGCGAATCACAGTCAGATGGAATCATCTGACTGTGTGAAGATGCGCGCAAAAACAATAATCTAGAGCAGGAAACGCGCTAGGCGGATTGTCGCGTTTATCGCAGCAGCGCCGTCGCCTCAGCCCAGACCTGACGCATGATCTCGCTGACCGGTTGCGGCCGCGCCAGTTTCGCGGATTGCCCGGCCCAGGCCTGCATCCGGTCCATATCACCGGCAGCGTTTGCGGCCGCGCGCATGGGGGCGGTCAAGCCGCGCTGCACCGGATAGGGCGCCGGCTGCGGCGCGTCCGCCTGGGCCGCGGCGCGGCTGAAGGCGCCTGCGATCGTCCGTCCGGCACGGCCGGAAAAGGCGCGGGTCAGCATCGTGTCTTCCGGCGCGGTCTGGCCGATCGCCTCGGCCCAGGCGGCGCTGATCTGAGCCTCCGGACTGCGCAGGAAACCGGTCCCGATCTGCACGGCGCTCGCGCCCAGCAGCAAAGCCGCCGCGATCCCGCGTCCATCGGCGATGCCGCCTGTGGCGATGAGCGGGACGGTCAGGCGATCGGCCAGGATCGGCAGCAAGGAAAACAAACCGACCGCCTGCCCTTCGGCGCGGCTCGCGTCGAAGGCGCCGCGATGGCCCCCGGCCTCCGCCCCTTGGACGATGATGGCATCCGCGCCGGCCGCTTCGGCCGCCAGGCCCTCGGCCAGGGTAGTGACGCAGGCAAACCAGGCGATCCCCTGGGCTTTGATCTGGTCCAAGACGCTCGGGGGATAAAGGCCCATGATGGAGGAGACAACGGCAGGCCCGGCCGCCAGCACCGCCGCGCATTGGTCTGCAAAGTCGAGCGGAGCCGCGTCACCGGCCTCCGCCGGAACCGGCGGCCCCCAGCTGTCAAGAAAGCTGCGTTGCCGGGCTTCCAGGTCAGGATCGCGGACAGGATCGGGGTCCGGTATCCACAGATTGATCTGAAAGCCACCGTTGCTGCGGCTGCGAAAGGCAGCGGCCCAATCGGCGATGCCGTCGGGCGTGGAGAGCAGCGCCCCCAGCCCGCCCAAGCCGCCGGCATTGGCGACGGCGGCCGCCAGTTCCGGCGGACAGGCGCCCGCCATCGGCGCCTGCAGGATCGGCACGCCGAGGCCGAAGCGGTGGCAGAATGCCTCAGCCCGGGCGCGGGGGGGTGTCATGGCATGGGGCTCCGATTGTCCGACGCTGGGACGATAACGGTATTTTCCGGAGGATTGGACAATAGGGGCGTAGGCGGTGATATTATGGGCATATACATATAATGGTCCGAGGCAGGATGTTCAGCTGCCGCTCGCCCAGACCGCGTAACAGTCCCTGTCGAGGATGATATGGCCCCGATCCTGACCGCCCAGACCATCCAGTCGCCCCGGCACAGAACGCATTACTGGGAAGCCGGTCCAGCCGATGGCCCGCTCATGGTCTTTATCCATGGCTGGCCTGAGATCGGGTTGATGTGGCGGGCGCAGATGGAGGTTTTCGCGTCCGATGGCTGGCGTTGCATCGCGCCCGACATGCGCGGTTATGGCGGATCCTCGGCGCCAACCTTGTCCGAGGACTATGCGTTTGAGGAAATCGTCCAGGACATGGTCGAACTCCATGACCATCTCGGCGGCGGCGCGGCTATCTGGGTCGGCCATGACCTGGGATGCCCGGTCATCGGGCTGTTGGCGGCCCATCACCCTGACCGCAGCCGCGGGATTGTGCTGCTCTCCGTTCCTTATTTGCCGCGGAGTTTCGCGCTGCCGAGCCTTATCCCGCTGGTCGATCGGACGCTTTACCCGGCCGATCCTTATCCGGACGGGCAGTGGGACTACTACCGCTTCTATCTCACCCATTTCGATCAGACAGTCGCGGACTTCAACGCCGATATTGCAGCGACGCTGTCAGCGATCTATCGGCGCGGCAGCCCGGAGTCCATCGGACAAATCTCCCGCTCCGCCAAGGTCACCGCCCTTGGCGGCTGGTTCGGTGCGGCGCGTCTTGCCCCGGCGATAGCGCCCGATACCGCGCTGTGGCCAGCGGCCGATTTCGACGCGCTGATCGCGGCCTTCCGCGTCACCGGTTTTCGTCCCGGCAACGCGTGGTATCTGAACGACGCGGCCAATATCGCCTACGCCGATAGGGCGCCCGATGGCGGCGGTCTGCGCCAGCCCTTGCTGTTCATCAACGGCGCGTGGGACAGCATCTGCGATATCAACCGCAGCCGTTTGGGAGAGCCCATGCGCAACGCTTGCGCGCAGCTTACCGTGACGACGATCGAGGCCGGGCATTGGCTGCCGCTTGAGCGTAAGGCGGAGGTTTCCGAAACGATCGCGTCCTGGCTGCACGCGCAGAAACCGTAATAGTCCAATTCTCAAAGCAGATTTTAAGACGGTTCGGGAGGATTGTGATGAAGCAAAGTTACATAGAAACGAACGGGATCACCCTCCATGTCAGCGAGGCCGGCGCAGGGCCGGCCGTCGTCTTCTGTCACGGTTTTCCCGACACGTCCTACACCTGGCGCCGACAGATGATGGCCGTCGCTGCGGCGGGCTATAGAGCGATCGCGCCGGACATGCGCGGCTATGGGCGAAGTTCCGCTCCGGCTGACGCGACCCTGTACACGCCTCTGCAAACAGCGGGCGACCTGATCGGGCTGCTCGACGCGCTGCAGATCCCCAGCGCGGTCCTGGTGGGTCACGACTGGGGGGCGACGCATGTCTGGAACGCCGCGATGATGCGCCCTGACCGGTTCAAGGCCTTGTTCTGCCTCAGCGTGCCTTATGTGCCGCGGGGCGAGGTGAGCGTCTTCAAGCGGATGCGCGCGGCCGGCCATCAGGACCGCTTCTATATGTTCGAGCAGATCAAGCCGGAGGCCGATCACATTTGGGCCGAAGCCGCGGTCACCATTCCGGGCATTCTCTACTGGGCATCGGGCGCCGCGCCACCGGACCAGCGCTGGAGTCCCATGGACCCCGCGCGAAACTTTCACCGCCCGGCGCCGGGACCGCTGCCATCCTGGGCAGATCCCGCCTATGTCGCGCATAGCATCGCGGAATTCCAGCGCACCGGTTTTCATGGGGCGCTGAACTATTACCGCGCAGCGGAGCCTTATTTTTACCTCTCCGCCGCATTCAAAGGCGCGAAGATCGCTCAACCGTCTTTTTTCATCTGGGGGAAGGCTGACGGTTTGAAGGAACTCTATCCGCTGACGCTGGACCAGATGCGCGCAGGGCTTCCAGGGCTGCTGGGCGGTTTGGAACTCGACAATATCGGCCATTGGGTCCAGCACGAAGCGGCCGAGGTGGTGGATGCCGAGCTTTTGGCCTTTCTGCGCAAGGTCAGTCCAGCCTGACCCTTAAGGTGAAACGCGGTAAGCGCCGGACGCTCACAGACCCTCGTCGAAATCCTCCGCCGCGATAAGGGCGAGCGTCTCGCGAAGAGCCCTTGCTGTCTCGACGCCAAATTTATGCTCGAAGCGTGTCTGCGCAATCTCCCAAAGGCCAGCGGTTTCGCGGAGTTTGATCTGGCCCTGCTGCGTCAGCTTCGCCCGCCGGTTGCGCCTATCCTCGGGGTCGACCTCAAGGGCGACCAAGCCGTCTCTCTCAAGCGGCTTCAGATTATGGCCGAGCGCCGAGCGATCCAGCACCAGGGATGCCGCGAGCTGGCCCATGGTCGGGCTTTCGAACCGCGCGATGTTCAGCAGAATGGATCGCTGTGTGGAGCGCAGACCTGTCGGTGCCAGCACGGAATCATAGAGTTGCGAGACCCGGCGCGTCGCTTTCCGCAGCGCCGTGCTGTTGCATCGATTGAGGTCGCCGAGCGCCGTACTCTTGTCGTCTGGTCGCCCGGTCGAGGCCGCCTGTTTCCGCAAGGTCCTATCCCTTCAATCGTCACGCGCCAGATCCGCCGCAGCAAACGCCCTGGATCGCAAATAGGGGCATATCGCTGCCTATGCGACAAACCGCGCTTCCCTTGATAGAAAGGGGGCACTTGCCCATAATATCGCGGAAGCTTTGTCTGGCAAAACAGTCATGGGGAGAACGGGATGTCGACCGCCGTGCAGGAAACTACGCAGGACCACCCGTTGCTGGATAACCCGATCTGGCAGGCTCTCAATTCCAGGCATCGATCCTTCAATCGCGGGACGGGTCAGGCCGCGCGCTATCCCGCCGGTATCTCCCGGTTCGCGGCCTTGGAGCGGCCTGACGCAGCGGCGTTCGATGATCTGGCAACCCTGGTCCAGCCCGGCGAGACGGTGGCGTTTTTCACCGCCGAGCCGCTTGATCTGCCAAAGGGATGGGAGGTTTTGCGCGCGCGTGCTTTGGACCAGATGGTTTGCGAACGTCTGACAGGCAGCGCCGCGCCGTTGACGCTGCCCTTGGAGACAAAGGACGTCGGGGAGATGCTCGCCCTCGCCTTGGCCACTGAGCCGGGGCCGTTTTCCGAAGGTACGATCCGCATGGGGCGCTATTTCGGATTTCGATCCGAGGACGGCCGGCTTGCCGCAATGGCAGGCGAGCGCCTTTGCCTGACAGGCTATAGCGAGATCAGCGCTGTTTGCACCGACCCGGCCTTTCGGGGGCGCGGCTACGCGAAAGCGCTGGTAGTGGGGCTGGCCGCTATGGCTCTGGCCGAAGGCAATCTGCCTTTCCTGCATGTCAAAACGGAGAACGGCGCCAGGGGGCTATATGAGGCGCTCGGCTTCCGCCTGCGCCGCGCCATTCAGTTGACGGTTCTCAGCCGGAAAAGCGCCTGACCCGATCAGGCGCTTCCTATGTCCGGCAAAGAACGGGACGATCCCATCAGGGCCGCGACCCTGATGGGATCGGCTTTTACAGGCCGACGGCCTTCATGCCTTCGGCCGGGTAGCGATGGCCTTGGAAGGCGTCGGGCGGCAGAATGCGGTCGATCTCTGCCAGTTCCTCGGCCGACAGGGTGACGGTCGCGGCACCGAGGTTTTCTTCTAGGAATTTTCTCCGTTTCGTTCCCGGAATAGGAATAATGTCCTCCCCCTGCGCCAGGACCCAGGCGAGCGCCAATTGTCCCGGCGTGCAGCCGCGCGCCTTGGCGAATTCCGCGATCTTATCGGCCAGATCGACGTTCTTCTGAAAATTCT
This sequence comes from Acidisoma cellulosilyticum, assembly GCF_020621385.1. Taxonomy (GTDB): domain Bacteria; phylum Pseudomonadota; class Alphaproteobacteria; order Acetobacterales; family Acetobacteraceae; genus Acidisoma; species Acidisoma cellulosilyticum. The sequence continues at coordinate 497,589 of NZ_JAESVA010000005.1, forward strand.
CGCCCTGGAAGCGCGGCATATTGCGCCGCCAATCGTCCGCCTCCAGATCGTCCGGGCTTTTGATCTGCCCGGTCAGGAAACCGCGGCCGAGCGGGCTATAGGGGATGAAGGCGATGCCGAGTTCGCGGGTCACTGCCAGAATCTCAGCCTCCGGGTCTCGGCTCCAGAGCGAATATTCCGTCTGCAATGCCGCGATCGGATGCACCTTCGCGGCGCGGCGGATCGTCTCCGGCCCGGCCTCGGACAGGCCCAGGTGAAGCACCTTGCCCTCGGCCACCAGTTCCGCCATCGCGCCGACCGTCTCCTCGATCGGGACATTGGGGTCGACGCGATGCTGGTAATAGAGATCGATGACGTCGAGGCCGAGGCGCTGCAGGCTCGCCTCGCAGGCCGATTTCACATAGGCCGGATCGCCGCGCACCGGGCCGCGCTTGCCCTCGCTGTCCCAGGTATTGCCGAATTTGGTGGCGATGACGACATGATCGCGCACCGGACCCAGCACGCGCCCGACCAGCTTCTCGTTCTCGCCCATCCCATACATATCGGCGCTGTCGAAGAAGGTCACGCCGAGTTCGACCGCGTGCTGCAGCGTCGCGATCGATTCCGCCTCGTCCCGGCCGCTGTAATAGGCGGACATGCCCATGCAGCCGAGGCCGATTTCACTGACCAGGGGACCGTTGGTCCCTAATTTCCGTTGTTTCATTTGCTTGCCTCAGCCTTCCGGAAAGTCGGCGCCACGCGTCGTCTCTTCCCAGGTATCAAAATCGGTTTTCAGCATGTCGAGTTTCTGCCGCGCGCCGTCCATGGCCATTGCGCCGAGCAGAAGACGCAGCGGCGGGTTCGGCGCCGCCACGACATCGATGATCGCCTGCGCCGCGCGGATCGGGTCGCCTTTCTGGCTGCCGCTATAATCCGCCATCATGCGCAGCCGCGCATGGACCGTGCTGTCGTAATCCGCGATGACGGTGTTCGAACGACCCAGCGACCGGCCGGCGAAATCGGTGCGGAAGGGGCCGGGTTCCACCAGCAGGACCTTGATGCCGAGGGGCGCGCCCTCCTGCGCGAGGGATTCCGACATCGCCTCCACCGCATGCTTGGTCGCGGAGTAATAGCCGCTGCCGGGGAAGGCGCGCAGTCCGGCGATGGAGGAGAGGTTGACGATGAAGCCCGCATGGCGGGCGCGCATGCCGGGCAGCACCGCTTTGGTCATGTCGATCAGGCCGAAGACATTGGTATCGAACATGGCGCGGATCGGCGCATCCTCGCCTTCCTCGATCGCCGACATATAGCCATAGCCGGCATTGTTCACCAGCACGTCGATCTGGCCGAATTTCTGTTCGGCCTGTTTCACGGCATGGCCGATGGCATCGGCGTCGGTAACGTCAAGCGCCAGCGCGAGGGCCTTATCCTCATGCCCGTCGACAAGGTCGGTGATCTTGGTGACGTCGCGGGCGGTGGCGACGACGCGATAGCCCTGGCCCAGCAGCAAGGTCACAAGATCGCGGCCGAAGCCGGTGGAGCAGCCGGTGATGAACCAGACAGGGGATTCTGATGTCATATTAGGATTTCTTTCCTATTATCCGTTGATTCAGCGATCAACCATCGCCATAGCGCGTTCGGCATAGCGTGGGCCGGAGATTTTGCCCGGTGCCAATGCGTCTTCAAGTTTCGAGATATCGCCGTCATCCAGCCGGATCGCGGCCGCCGCGACATTGGCGTCCAGATTGGCGGTATGGCGTGTACCAGGGATAGGAACAAAATCCTCTCCCTTATGCAAAACCCAGGCGAGGGCGATCTGCGCCGGGGTCGCGCCCTTGGTCGCGGCGATCTGCCGCACCGCGTCCGCAGCCTGCATATTGGCGTCGAAATTCGCCCCCTGATAGCGCGGATCGTTACGGCGGAAATCGGTTTCCGGATAATCCTCCGCGCGCTTGACCTGACCGGTCAGGAAGCCACGCCCGAGCGGGGAGAAGGGCACCAGGCCGATGCCCAGTTCCTGCAGCGCCGGGATGACATCCGTCTCCAGATTACGTTCCCAAAGCGAATATTCGCTTTGCACGGCCGAGACCGGCTGCACCGCATGGGCGCGCTTTATGGTGCTCACGCCCGCTTCGGACAGACCGAAATAGCGCACCTTGCCGGCGCGGATGAGGTCCGCGACCGTTCCAGCCACATCCTCGATCGGCACCGACCGGTCAACGCGATGCTGGTATAGAAGATCGATATGATCGGTGCGCAGGCGTTTCAATGACGCTTCGACCGCCTCACGGATATGCGCAGGCCGGCTGTCGGTGCCGGTATTTTTCCCGTCTTCGATCTTGAAGCCGAACTTGGTGGCAATGGTTACCTGATCCCGCTTGCCGCTAAGCGCGCGGCCTAGCAGATCCTCATTGGTGAAGGGACCATAGACCTCGGCGGTGTCAAAGAAAGTGCAACCAATTTCAATGGCCCGATGAATCGTTTTCATCGATTCCGATTCCACCGCCGGCTCGTAGGACTGGCTGAGCCCCATGCAGCCGAGGCCGATTGCCGAAACCTCCAGGCCCTGACGGCCGAGAGCGCGTTTCTGTAAGGCCATGTATTTCCCCGTTACAGCATCTCCAGCGACGACTTGCGACGTGGAGGCGGAAAGGCCCGGTCGATCTCGGCCAGGTCTTCCGCGGTGAGTTGAAGCGACAAGGCACCCAGGTTTTCCTCAACCCGGGCCAAGGTCGCGGTTTTTGGGATTGTGACGACACCAGGGTGGCGGATGCCCCAGGCCAGGATGACCTGTCCCGGTGTCGCGTTATGACGGTGAGCGACGCCGGCAATCGCGGCGTTTTTCAGGACCGCACCGCTCTGTCCGAACGGTGTATAGGCCATGATGGGAATTTGGTGGGACTGGCAGAGCGGCAGCAGGCTGTATTCAATGCCCCGCGACTGAGGGTTATACAGCACTTGGTTCGCGCTGCATTCTGTGAGATCGGGAATATCTTCCAGGTCGTCGACGTCGAAATTGGAAACGCCCCAGGCCCGAATCTTGCCTTGAGCCTTCAATGTCTCGAAGGCGTCAATGGTTTCGGAGACCGGAACGCCGCCACGCCAATGCAATAGATAAAGGTCCAGGGTCTCGATACCAAGATGGGTCAGGCTGCCTTCGCAGGCGCTGATGGTGCCCTTGCGGGTCGCATGGCTCGGCGCCACCTTGCTGACGATGAAAGCGCTGTCGCGGCGGCCAAGGATAGCCTCGCCGACGACCCGTTCAGATCCGCCATTGCCATAGATCTCGGCCGTGTCGAGCAGCGAGATGCCAAGGTCCATCGCCTTCTGAATGACGCGGATTTCGGCGGCCTTGTCAGACCTGGCTTCGCCCATGCGCCAGGTGCCCAGCCCCATCACGGGCAGGCTGCGTCCGTTCGGCAGATCGACCGTTCTCATTTTGTGGTTTTCTCCTCGGCCATGCGCAGCAGGCGCAGGAAATTGCCGCCCCACAGGGCCGCGATCGCCTGCGTGTCATAGCCGCGGCGTATCAGTTCCGCCGTCAGATGCGCGCTCTCGCTTGCATCGCGGAACCCGACCACGCCGCCGCCGCCATCGAAATCGGTGCCGATGCCGACATGCGCAATCCCCATATGCCGCACCGCATAGTCGATGTGATCGACATAATCAGACAAAGTGACCTCGGTCTCCTTCGATCCGCGCTTGAGGAAGAAGGAGACGAGGGTGATCTGCATCAGCCCGCCGCTTTCGGCCAGCCGGTCCATCTGCTCGTCATCCAGGTTGCGGGGGTGATCGCAGATCGCGCGAACCGAGGAATGGGTCGCGATGACGGGCGTCTGCGACACGTCGATCGCCTGCAGCATGGCGGTTTTGGCGACATGGGAGATATCGACCAGCATGCCCAGCTTGTTCATGCGGGCAACGACGGTGCGGCCGAAATCGGACAGGCCGCCATGCAGTTCGGGTCCGTCGCCCAGGTCCTTGCGCGGCACGGCGCTGTCGGAAATCTGATTGTGACCGTTATGGGTCAAGGTCATGTAGCGGGCGCCGAGCGCACGGAATTCATCGAGACGGTTGAGGTCCAGGCCCAGGGCATAGCCGTTTTCGACGGCAGGAATGACGGCGGGCGCGCCATCGGCGCGGGCGGTTTCGATTTCGGCGACGGTGGTGGCGATGCGGCCGGGCAGGCGGGTGGCGTCACCATTGTCCTCGCCCATCTCATGAATGGCGCGCAGCATGGCGGTGGCACGCTCATAGGCGGCCTGGAATCCGGCCTCGTCATTCTTGCCTTGCGGGATATAGGCCGCGAAACAGCCGGCCCCCAGGCCGCCGCGCCGCATTTTGGGCAGATCGACGCGCCTTGGCCCGTCCTCGAAAGGACTGGCGCCGGGCGGCCAGGGAATGTCGATATGCGTGTCGATGGTCAGCAAGGCGTCGTGCAATTGCTGTTCAGTCTGGGTCGGAGCGTTCATAGCCCAAGGCTTCGCCCAGAAGCGGTTTCCGTCAAGCCCATCGGACGGCTAGTTCTTGCTGGCCGGCAGACCCTTGACCTTCGCGCCCGGCACGGCCTGTCCCGGCTTGCCGCGCGCGACCTGGGATTTCACCTCCGCCACCAGTTCCCCGCATTTATGCGGATCGCCGACGCCCAGATCGATCGTCGGCAGGATGGCGAGCGGGGCGGCCAGGAAGCCGAGGGCGACCGCGATGCCGCTGCGCGCCACGAGCGGCTTGATGCCGATGCCGATGGAGGGTTTGCCGAATGTGCCGCCGATTTCGATCGGTGCCGGCAGATTGCCGACGCTGAAATGCTTGGACCGCGTTTCGATCTCGAATTTGAGCGCTTCGGTCGCCAGATTGGCGGTGCCGCTGCCGCCGATCAGCGCCTCCCCCGTATCGACCAGCATGGCGCGGGTGGTGACAAGGCCATGGTTAAGCGCGAAATCGGTGATCATGCAGTCGACATTGGTTTGGCTGGGCACGCCGAGGGCGGACAGAATCGCCTTGCCGAATTCCAGACCGGAGAGGTCGATCAGCAAGGCGCTGAGATTGCCGCCGGCCATATACAGGGCGAGGCCGCCATTGCCGTCGCCGAGCAGGGTCGCGACCGAATTGCCGGTCCCGTCGATGGTCGCCCGGCCGCCGATGGCGCCGGCCCCTTTAAAGGCATGGGTCGAGGCCATGATGCGCGACAGATCGACATTGTCGAAATGCACATCGGCTTTCAGCGCGACCCGGCTTTCGGACGCCGGCGCGACCGAGATATCGCCCTGAACCCGACCTTTGCCGATGGTGAGGATGATCGGATGCAAGGTAATGGCGCCGTCGACCAGATCCATGGTCACGATCAGGCTGTCCAGGGGAATGGAGCGGCCTTCGATATGATGTCCGTCATAGGTCAGATGGATATTGGCGGCGTTCAGCTTGGGCAGATTGATGGGCGTCGTCGGCAGAATTCTGCCGCTCGCGGCCGCCGGCCTCGCGGTCTTGGCCGTGCCGCTGCCCGGTTTCCCGCCTAGAAAGCCAGCAAGATCCGCGAGATCGACATTGCGGGACGCGAGCGCCATCGTCACGTCGGGCTTCTTGGCCTGTGGCTGCTCGGTGATAGTGCCTTCGACATCGGTATGGCCGACGACGCCGCGGAAATTGTCGAAGCGGATGCGCTGGGTCGCCGTCTCGTAATTCAATTTGCCGCTGATCTTATAGGGCGGCGTATCGGGGATCGGGATGCTGGTCAGATGATAGAGATCGGCCATATTCGCGCCCGACAGGACAAGGTCCAGGTCGGTGCCGGCGAAGGCGAGCGGGTCCTGGATGGTGCCGGCGAGCGACACATGGGTCAGGCCATTGGCGATCTTCAGGGATAGCGGAAAGGGCTTCGTCGCGTCCGTCACGGTCAGCAGCGCGCCGGTCACCAGCGAAGCGGTGATGGGCTGGCCGGTATAGGTGCCTTTCGCCTCGGCTGAGAGTTCGGTCGTCTGGCCCTGGGCGGCAACGACGCCTTCGGCGGGTTTCGTCTCCAGATTGGCCGTGAAATCGGTGCGCATTTTCGCGATCTGGGCGTGGATCTGGCCGTTTTCGATGGTCAGATCGCCCAGCTTGGGCGCCGGGCTCGGCTTCTGGCCGGGCTTGGGCGGGGCCGCCTTCTTCATCGCCAGCGTATAGTTGTTGCGGCCGTCGGGCAGGCCGCGCACCTCCATCTGCGGACCGTTCACGTCGATCAGCGGCACGGAAATGATGCGGTCATGGATATAGGCCATTACATCGAGATCGATGCCCAGATGGGCGATGCGGGCCAGGGGCGGGACGTCACCTGGGAAGTCTTTCGGGTTCGCGACGACGACGTCATCGGCCACAATCCGCGTCGTGCGGCCGAGCTTCACATGCAGGTGTGCGATGGTGACAGGACGGCCGATTTGCGCCGATGCCTGGGATTCGACGATGGGAATGAACCAGTCCCAGTTCCAGAACAGGATCACCAGCACGATGACGAGGACCGGAAGCCCAAGAAACAAGCCAAGTTTCGTGCCGCCGCGTCGCGTCATGCCGTTTTCCCCCTGATTTGCATCAAGTTGGGACGCGCGCGGGAAATGTCACCGGGTCTTCTGCCCTGGGCCAGGGCGGGCTAGGCTTCGTCCCCAAGCCATCGTCCCAGAAAGAGTCGAAGGATCGTCCGATGATCAAGTTCTACTACAACATGGCCCCCAACCCCATGAAGGTGGCGCTGTTCCTGGAGGAATCCGGGCTGGACTACGAGGCGATCCCGGTCGATACGCGGCGCGGCGACCAGCATCAGCCGGGCTATGCGGCGCTGAACCCCAATAGCAAGGTGCCGACCATTCAGGATGACGGCGTGACCGTCTTCGACAGCAACGCCATCCTGCTCTATCTCGCGGAAAAGACCGGCAAATTCCTGCCAGCACCCGGTCTGGCGGCGCGGGCCGAACTGCTCTCCTGGCTGATGTTCGTCGCGACCGGCGTGGGGCCCTATTCCGGCCAGTCCGTCCATTTCCGCCATTTCGCGCCCGAGCCGAAGGAGTACCCGGTGGAGCGCTATGTCTTCGAGGCGAAGCGCCATTACGGCATTATCGATGCGAGGCTGGCCGATCGGCCCTTCATGCTGGGCGAGACCTATACCATCGTCGACATGGCGCTTTGGGGCTGGGCGCGGATGGTGCCCTTCGTCATCGCCGAGAATGCCTGGGAATTTCTTCCTAACTTGAAGCGCTTCATGGATGCGATGGCCGAGCGTCCGGCGGTGCAGCGCGCGATGGCGCTGAAGGATCGCCATAGCTTCAAGACCGAGACGGATGCGGAAGCGCGCAGTCATCTGTTTCGCCATATCCAGCCTGCCTGACCCGATACGCCGGAGAGAATGATGAAAAACGGAATAAGCCGCGACTTTCAGCAGCCCGGCCGGTCGGTCGCGGTCGGCGCCAGCGGTATGGCGGCGACCTCGCATCCGGCGGCGACGCTGGCCGCCGTCGATGTGCTGCGCGAAGGCGGCAATGCCATGGACGCGGCGATCGCGGCGGCGGCCGTGCAGGCGGTGGTGGAACCGGCCATGACCGGCATCGGCGGCGATTGCTTCGTGCTTTGGGCGCCCAAGGGCAGCGCCCGTGTCACCGCCTTCAACGGCGCCGGCCGGTCGCCCAACGCCATTTCTGCGGCAACGCTTCGCGGCCAGGGCCTGGCCTCGATCCCGGATCGCTCGCCCCATGCCGTCACGGTGCCGGGCGCGATCGACGCCTGGTGCCGGCTTTCGGCCGATCACGGCAAGCTGCCGCTCGGCCGGCTGTTTGAACCCGCCATCGCCTATGCTGAGCAGGGTTTCGCCATCACGCCGCGCGTCGCCCATGACTGGGCGGAGACCGAGCCGCTGCTGCGCAGCCGCCCGACCACGGCAGCCACCTATCTGATCGACGGGCGCGCGCCGATGCCGGGCGAGCAGTTGAAACTGCCGGCGCTGGGCCGGACGCTGCGCGCCATCGCGCATGGTGGGGCCGACGCTTTCTATGAAGGCCCGATCGCGGCGGAGATGGTGTCCGTCCTGCGCGCCGAAGGCGGCTTTCATACCCTGGCGGATTTCGACGATGCCGGCGGCCGCTATGTGACGCCGATCTCATCCCAGTTCCGGCAGTACAAGGTCCATGAATGCCCGCCGCCCGGCCAAGGCATCATCGCCCTGCTGATCCTCAATATCCTGTCGCATTTTCCGGGTTCCGGCGATCCGATGGACCCGGCGCGACTGCATATCGAGATCGAGGCCGCGCGCCTGGCCTATGCCGTGCGCGGCGCCATTCTGGCCGAGAATTCGCCCGCCACCGGCCGGCACATCCTGTCGCCGGAATTCGCGGCCGGCCTCGCCGCGCTGATCAGCCCGGAAAAGGCGATGACCGATCTGCCGTCCTTCGCGGGACCCGAGCATAAGGACACCGTCTATCTCACCGTCGTCGACCGCGACCGCAATGTGGTGAGCTTCATCAATTCGGTCTTCGAAAGCTTCGGCAGCGGCATCCTGGCACCCGACAGCGGCGTGCTGCTGCATAACCGGGGCATGTGCTTCACGCTGGAGGAGGGGCACGCGAATACGCTCGGCCCCCGCCGTCAGCCGATGCATACGATCATCCCGGCGATCATGACCGAGGGCGACCGCGTGGCGATGAGCTTCGGCGTCATGGGCGGGCATTTCCAGGCCATGGGCCAGGCGCATCTCGTCTCCAAGGTCGTGGATTTCGGCATGGATCTGCAAACTGCCATGGCGCTGCCGCGCCTGTTTCCGGTGCCGGGACACGATTATGTGGAGGCCGAGGCCCCGCTGCCGGCCTTCGCGCGTGACGGTCTGACGGCGCTCGGCCACAAGATCGTGACCACGGATGACCCGATCGGCGGCGCCCAGGCGATCTGGCTGGACTGGGAAAAAGGCGCGCTTTACGGCGGGTCAGAGCCGCGCAAGGACGGTTTTGCACTCGGCTATTGAGGCCCGGACGGCAGTCGCCCTGGGCTGCCGTCATCCCCGCGGGCGTTGACAGGAACCCTGCCCGCGTGATCGGGGATGCGCCATGCGATTAGTTCTTTCGACCGTATTCACGGCGCTTCTTATTCTGCTGGCGGCTTTGCCCGTTTTGCCCGCTGCCGCCCAGGGGACAGCGAAGACCGCCGCTGTTCAGGCGCCAGCTGTCGGGGCGCCGGCCGCCGTAGCCCCTGCAGGGCTGAGTGCGGCCGAGGCGCATCAGCTGCTCTCGGTATTGCAGAGCCCGCAACAGCGGACGCAGCTCATCAATACGCTGCAGAGCCTGGAGAAGGTGCTGCCCGCGACGGCGACGCCCGCGACGGCCGACAGCACGGCAAAGCCGGCTACCACCACGGCCGCCGCGACACCTGCTGCGACACCGGCCGCAACGCCCGCGAAACCAGCGGTCGCGCTGAAGCCCAATAGCCTGGGTGCCGACCTGATCGACCAGGCCGACAGCATCCTCAGCGAACTCGATACCTCGGTCATCGTGACCTTGACCAAGATCACCCAATATCGCGCGGTCGGTGACTGGGTGACCGAGACGGTCAGCGACCCGATCATCCTGCAGATCATCCTGTCGGCGGTCTGGCGTCTGGCGGTGGTGCTGCTGATCGCTTTCGCCTGCGAATATGGCGTCTGGCATTTCACCGCGCCGCTTTACGAGCGGTTGGGCCGGAACTCCCGCGCGGCTGACGCGAAGGCCAAGGCCGAGGTTGCGCAAACGCCGGGTCTGCCGCCGCCGTCTGCCGATGGCGGCGCGGAGAGCGCGGAGGAGGTCTCGGAAGGCGCCGAAGGTACCGAGGATGAAAGTGCGGCCCGCGCGATCGCCGCGCAGGAAGCGGCATTGGCCGAGCCCGAGCCCGCCTCATCGTCGCTTCCGGCCCCTGTTCCGGCTGGGCGCCGCAACCGGTTGCGGCCTTTGCAGGGCGGCTGGCCGCTGCTGCGGCGTCTGCCTTTCATTCTGGGGGCGATGGCGGTGGATGCGCTACCCGCAATCGCCTTCCTGGCGGCGGCCACGCTGTTGCTCGCGTCACCGCTGGTCAGCGACATCCTGATGCGGCTGATGATCGAGGCCGTGGTCAACGCCTATGTTCTTTGCCGTCTGCTGCTGGTCGCGGCGCGGGGCACGTTCTGTGCGCCCAGCAGCAAGCTCAGGCTGCTCCATATTTCCGATAGCGGCGCGGCCTTCCTGGCCTTCTGGTGCCGGCGCATCGCGCTCGTCATCGTGCTCGGCTTCACCGTCGTCCAGGTCGGCGGGCTGTCCGGCATGGAACACCGCGTGCAGCACGGCATCGGGCGCGTGTTCGGCCTGATCATCCATCTGATGCTGGTGGTCATGGTGCTGAAGCGGCGGCGCGAGGTGGAGGCCTGGCTGCGCGGTCGGCCGGGCGAGACGCACACCTTCTGGCATAATATGAAAGCCCGCCTGGCCAGCGTCTGGCATTGGCAGGCGATCATCGTGATCATGCTCGGCTGGATCGTCTTCGCGACCGAATTCATGAACCATGTCCAGCATCCGACGCGCCTTATCCTGGGCACGCTCGCGATCCTGGTTCTGTTCCGTGTGCTGCATATCGTGCTGCTCGGCGGGCTTGAGAAAGTCTTTGCGGTCGGTGCCGATTTCTCCGATCCGCGCCGGGCGCTGATGGCCCAGCGGGCGGCGCGCTACCACATGCCGCTGCGTGTCATCATCAACTTCGTCATGATCGTGGGGCTGCTGGTTGTCCTGATGCAGTTCTGGGGTGTGAACATCCTCGACTGGCTGCGTGTCGGCGATCTCGGCACCCGGTTGTTCAGCTCGCTCGGCACCATCGCCGTCACGCTGGTGGTCGCGGTGGTGATCTGGGAAACGCTGAACTTCGTCATGCAGATCTATATGGACGAGCTGTCCCAGCAGGGGTCCTTCGTCCGCGCCGCGCGTATCAGGACGGTGGTGCCGATCCTGCGCAACACCGTGCTGATCACCCTGCTGGCGATCTTCATCCTGACGGTTCTGAGCGAGATCGGCGTCAATATCGCCCCGCTTCTGGCCGGCGCCAGCATCATCGGTGTGGCGCTGGGCTTCGGTTCCCAGAAGCTGGTGCAGGATTTCATCAACGGCATCTTCCTGCTGCTGGAAAATGCCATGCAGGTGGGGGATTGGGTGACGGCCGGCGGCCTTTCCGGCACGGTGGAGAACCTGTCCATCCGCACGCTGCGCCTGCGGGCCAGCGACGGGTCGGTGCATATCATCCCCTTCAGTTCGGTCACGACGGTGACGAATATCAATCGCGGTCTGGGCAATGCCGCGGTCACCGTGACGATTTCCTATGAGGAAGACACCGATCGCGCGGCCGATCTGCTGAAGAAGATCATCCTGGACCTGCGCGCCGAGGAAGCCTTCTCGGCCGGCATGTTGAGCGACTTCCAGTATTGGGGCGTCGATAAGATCGACGGCACCATCGCGACGCTGGCCGGGCAGGTCGTCTGCACCGACAAGGCGCGCTGGGGCGTGCAGCGCGAACTCAACCGGCGCATCAAGCTCGCCTTCCAGGAGGCCGGTATCCGCATCATGCCGCCGGCAACCGTCTCGGCCTTCCAGCATCCGCTGGATGTGCGCGTGGAAATGGCGGAGCGCGCGGGGCCGGACCGGGCGCCGGCCTTGCCCGACATCGAACCGCCCACTAACGAACCGCCGGCAGCGACCGCCGGGCCACCGCCACAGGGATCATAAGCCATGGGTCTGTTTTTCTGGCGTGCGCGCCCCGTTCCGGTGGTCGAACTGCGGGGCATCATCGCCGGGCGCCAGGGCGCTTTGAACATTCAGGGGGCTGGCCCGCTGCTGGAACGCGGCTTCGCGCTGGCCAAGGCCGGTCCGCATAAGCGGCTGATCCTGGCGATCGAAAGCCCCGGCGGGTCGCCCGTGCAATCCGACCTCATCGGCCAATTCATCCGCCGGCGCGCGGATGAAACCGGCGTCCGCGTCATCGCCGTCATCGGCGATGTCGGGGCCTCGGGCGGCTATTGGATTGCCTGCGCGGCGGATGAGATCCGCGCCAATCCGATGAGCATCGTGGGCTCCATCGGCGTCATCGGCGGCGGCTTCGGCGTGCCGCGCCTGCTGGAGAAGCTCGACATCGACCGCCGGGTCTATACGGCCGGCGAGAACAAATCCCGTAATGACCCGTTCAGCCCCGAGAAGCCCGAGGATGTGGCCTTCACCCGGGCGCTGCTGACCGATCTGCATGGGCATTTCAAGGACTGGGTGCGCAGCCGGCGCGGGACCAAACTGACGCGACCGGAGGCCGAGCTGTTCGACGGCAGCTATATGATCGGCTCACGCGCGGCGGAGGCCGGGCTGATCGACAAGCTTGGCGACGTCGACGGGCTGCTGCGGGAAATCGGCGGCGCCAAGGCCCGCGCCGCCTGGCTGAAGCCGAAGCGCAAGACCGGGCTGGTCATGCGTCTTCTCGGCCGTGGCGCCGAGGCGGCGGCGGCCGAGATGGCGGAAGTCTGGCAGGCGCGGGCCGAGTTTCGGAAGCCCTGACCCCGCCTGGCGCGGCGCATTGATCTGCGTCAGGTCTTGGTCTGCGTCGGCCGCTTGCCACCGGCCCAGAGCCTTCATGACGCTATCGCGATCTGCGTGCTAGTCTTGCATCGTCAAGCGCCCGATGGTGAATTCGGGTGGGTTTTGGGGACGGTGAAGACAATGCGCATGGACGCCCTGAGAAAGTCCTGGGATGAGCTGCCTTTGGTCAGCCTGGATGAGATGTTGCGGGGCCGGCTGCCGCTGATCATCGCGCCGCATCCCGATGACGAAAGTCTCGGCTGCGGCGGGCTGATCGCCCAGCTTTGCGCCGCCGGCACGCCGCCGCATGTGGTGATCTTGACGGATGGCTGCCTGTCGCATCCCAATTCACAGACCCATCCGCCGGAAAAACTGCGTCATATGCGGGAGGAGGAAGCGCGCGAGGCGCTGCATATTCTGGGCCTGCCGCATGGCTATACTTGGTTCCTTGGCTATTCCGACCATGAAATGCCGAGTGCCGGACCGGCCTATCAATTCGCCGCCCGCCGCGTCGCCGGCATCTGCGAAAGCCATGGCTGCAACCTTATCATCGCCACCTGGCGGCATGATCCGCATGCCGACCACCTGGCTGCCGCAACGCTCGCCGAGCATGTGGCAGCGCGCGAGGGACTGCCGCTGCTCAGCTATCCGACCAGCGGCTGGGCGCTGCCGGATGAGACGGAGGTGGATGAGCCGCCGGCCCATGGCTATCGGCTGGATATCGGCGACGAGATCACGCTGAAGCAGCAGGCGATCATGACGCATGCCTCGCAATATGGCGGCGTCATCCTGGACTGCCAGGGCCATGCTTCGCCCGAGACCGAGGCGGTGATGGCGGTGATGCGCCGCCCGGTGGAAACCTTCCTGGCATCTTGATTTTTACGAAATCAGAATAATTTCCTAGGATTAGAATCCTAGGAAATTATTCTGTGTCGTTGCGGAACGTCACCTGCCGCCCATCACCTTCATGCGCGGGCGGTGTGGATCGCAGGGTGATTGTGCGGATGGTTTGTTTTTACAACCATCACGAAATAGCGAGACAATATCTGAAGAATTGCGCGGCGAGTTCCGCGATCACAATCACGTCACGTTTCAAACTGTAAACGGCGCCGCCGCAATCTTGCCCGTCTCTTCCGCGAAAGCAGAGAGGAATGAGCATGAATGTGAGGCAATGATGAACGCTCTCGCGACAGGGACCGCCGTCAGACGGCGTCTCGGGCAGCAATGGGCCAAGCTGGCCGTTCTTGCCGGTATCGGTGCGCTGGCGGCGGTCCAGCCATCGGCCGCACAGGGCTATTGGCATGGCGGCGGTGGCCAGGGGCATGGCGGTGGTGGCCATTACCAGGGGCATGGTGGCGGCCAGCCCGGCTGGGGCGGTCATCCGGGCGGCGGATGGGGCGGTCATTCCGGCGGACCGGGATGGGGCCGGCAGGCCTATGGCGGTCCCGGTTGGGGCCATGGCGGCTGGGGTCGCCCCGGTTATGGCCCACCCGGCTGGGGTCATGGCGGCTGGGGTCGGCCAGGCTATGCCGCTCCGCGCTATGCTTATGCCTATCGCGGCCCGGCTTATCGTGGCCCGGCCTATGTCGCTGCCTGGGGCCCCGGCCGAGCCGGGTGGCATGGCTGGGACTGGCACAATTCCTGGGGCGTGGGGCAGCCCTATGCCTGGGGTGCGCGCAGTTGGGCCTGGGACAGCATGATGGTGGGTGTCGCCGCCGGGCTGGTCTTTGCGCCGCCGGTCGTCTTCGCGGCCCCGCCGATCTATGCCGTGCCGCCGCCCGTGGTGCTGGGCCTGCCGGCGATCGCGCCGCCGCCGGTCATGCTGCCGACCATGCCCGTCGTCGCTTCCGCGCCGCCACTGCCGCCGGTCGCCTTGCCGCCGGCGCCGCAAATGCTGATGGCGGCGGCCCCGCCGCCCATCGTCGTGCTGCCGCAGCCGGCGGTCGTCGTGGCCGCCGCGCCGCCGCCGGTCATCTTCGCGCAGCCAGCCTACGCGCTGGGCCTGTGCCCGCCTTCGCTCGCCTTCGTCGCCCCCCGGCCTGAATGGTATTCGCACGGCTATATAACCGGTGGCGCGGTCGTCGGTGGTCTGGCGGTGGCGGCCGTCGGCCTCGCGGTCATCCATCCGCACGGCTATTACGCCGTCCCTTACGGCCATGCCGGATGGGCGCGTCCGGGCTGGGGCGCCCGGCCGGGCTATCGCGGTCAAGGCTGGGGCCGTCCCGGCTATGGCTACGGCCATGCCGGATATGGCTGGGGCCATGGTGGTGGCTGGGGTCACGGCGGCGGCGGTGGCGGATGGCATGGCGGTGGCCATGGCGGCGGCAATCCCTGGCGCCACTAGGGCAGATCCTGGTCAGATGGAACCATCTGGCCGGGTGAAGATGCTCGCGAAAACAATAATCTAGAGCGGCGTCTGTGAGCGTAAGCGAACAGGAAACGCTCTCGTCTCACGTCATTCGCATTTCGCAGAAAAATACAGGACCATCATGAAGACCTCTATGACGCTCCGCGCCGCGGCCCTGGCCCTGGTGCTGATCCCGACGCTCGGCCTCGCACATAGCTTGACCGCTCATGCGGCGACGACAGCCGATGTCAGCAACAGCACCGCCAAGGCGATCGATGACCGTATCGCGGCGTTGAAGGCGCGGCTTGCCATCAACGCGGCCGAAACCCCGGCCTGGGACGCCTTCGCCCAGGCCATGCGCGACAATGCGGCCGCCACGGACGCGGTATTCGCGCAGCGCGCGCAGACCGCGAAGACCATGAACGCGCTGCAAAACATGCAGTCCTACGCACAGGTAGCCCATGCCTATGCCGATAATACGCAGAAGCTCGCCGATGCCTTCGCAACCGTCTACGGCCAGTTGTCAGTGACGCAGAAACAGACGGCCGATACGCTGTTCCGGGAGCAGGCGACGACCACGGCAAAGTAAAACGGCTGGTCCGGGCGGCAAGGGCGGAGAGGACGTGACAGATTAAGGCGTCATCCTCCTCTCGCGCTATGCCGCCGATTTACGCCTGACAGACGGCACCGAAACCCCTATCATCCGGCAGCATGCCAGCCGCAACGCCGGCCGGCGGCAGAAACCCAAGCGACAACGAAGCGACGACTAAAAAGTTGTCAGTCAATAAAAGGGAAATGCCGATGTGGGGTTTGGACGGACGAGTGATTCTGGTGACAGGGGCATCCGGCGGCATCGGTGGTGCGACCGTGCGTCAATTGGTCGCGGCGGGCGCCGAGGTTATCGCAAGCGGCCGCTCGGCGGCGGCTTTGGACAAGCTGGCGACAGAAACGGGCTGCCGCACACTCGCTTTCGATCTTGAATCTGAAGAGAGCATCAAGGGCGCGCTGGACGGGCTCGATCTTTGGGGCGTCGTCAATTGCGGCGGTTTCGGCGGAGAGATCGCAACACCGATGGATACGGATATTGCGGTGTTCGACCGAGTGATGAGCATCAATGCGCGCGGCGCGCTGCTGGTGACGAAATACGCCTCGCAATCCATGATCCGCTTGGGGCAGGGCGGATCGATCGTCAATGTCTCCAGCCAGGCAGCGCTGGTCGCCTTGAAGGGGCATATCTCCTACGGATCATCCAAGGCAGCGCTCGACAACATCACGCGGGTTTCGGCGCTGGAACTGGGCCGCTACAATATTCGCGTCAATAGCGTGAACCCGACGGTGGTGATGACAGAGATGTCGGCCTTCTATTGGGGAAGGCCGGATATCGGTGACCCGTTCCTGGCGCAGATGCCGCTGCATCGTTGGGCGACCGAAGATCAGATCGCATCGCCGATCGTGTTTCTGCTGGGTGAGGGGGCTGCGATGATCACCGGCGTATCCCTGCCGATCGATGGCGGTTTTACGGCCTGTTGAGGCGATGAGCGGGGTCTCTCCCGCTCGATCTACCTCTCGTTGCAGGCGAAACGATTATCTCTCACCCCCGCAAAACGGCTTCGGTAATTTCCTGATCCGCTTCCAGCTTGCGGCGCGGACGCAGACCTTCCTTGGCCAGCGCATCGTGATAGGCGCTGACGGCATCGGACGGCGCGACATCGCCGTCCGCGACCGCGCGCATGAAACGCAGCAGCGTCAAGGGCGATTCGGCCAGGTTGATCTTACGACCGAACAGCGCCAGCCGGGCGCCCGCACGTTCCGCCTGATGCAGCAGCTCGAACGTATCCCGCGTCGTGCCCGCGCCGCCGCCCAGCACGCCGATGACGACGGACGGATCGTAATGCGCGAGTTCCGAGATGGCGCGATGCCCGTTGAAAGGAATCTTCAGGAAGCGCGGGCGTTCTACCTGCGTCAGCCCGGACAGGCAGCGCAGCAGGCAATCATTCATGAAAGCGGGCGATGTCTCCGGCGTCAGCCCGACCGGCGCATTCGGATTGAAGACTTCCAGAAAATAGGTGAAGCCCAAACGAACGGCGTCCTCGCGAAAGGCCGCGAAAGCGTCGAGCGACCGCATATCGGCGTCGAGGTCGTTGTTGAAGGTGATGGAGTATAGACCAAGATCGGTGCCGGTGATCGGGTCGCCTTTCTTGCCGTCCTGTTTGCCATACATGACCTGGGCGATATTGGCCGTGCGATAGGGACGCGACATCTCCTTCGCATAGGACGATCCGCGCACCCCGCCCCAGCAATCCGTCGCGTCATTGCCGCGAATGGCGGGTTTGACGGCGGAACCCTTATAGACGCCCTCCTGTGTCAGCCGTTCCATATTGGATGCCGAGGTCAGCATGATATCGACGACGTCCTGTTTCACGACGGCCGCGATCTGATCCAGATAGTCGCGCCGCGTCTTCCAGCCGATCTGCTCGCCCTGGGTATCGTAAAGTGGGCCGCCGGTGGTGACGCCGGACCCCATATCGCCGTCCTTGGCGTCGGCGATGATGAAATCGCCCCGGCGGTAATTGCCGGACAGAATACGGTTCAGCTTTTTGTCGAGACGGGCCATGAGGGAAACTCCCGGAAACGGATAAGGGACAAGGATGTCAGGTCAGCGGCGCCGCAAAGACGGTTGCGGCATGAAGCGGAACCGAAAGATCGGAAAATTTCGGCTGGCCGAGCACGAGCAGACAGCCGGCCATGAAGGTGTCGCCCAGACCCAAGGTCGTCCGGGGCTGATGCAGATGCGGGCTGGGGCAGGAGACGATATGCCAGCCGCCATGGCTCTCCTCGGGCGGCGGGGCTGAAAATTCGGCACCCAAGGGCAGGCCGTCCGGCAAAGCCAGGCCGCCGGCCGCGGCGCGCGTGCTGGCAAGCAGGCAACCCATCATCAGGGCCTCGCGCTCCTGATCGGGGTCCGCCCGCGTCGCGGTCATGGCCCAGTCATCGGCATGGACGGTGACGCGCGAGACGCTCAGCTTTTCGCCCAGGCAGCGCATGCCTGCGCCCAGATCGCTTGTCTGCGCATCGATCGCGCGGAATTCCGACAGGCTCATGCCGATGGAGGTCATCGCGCCGACCATTTCCCGCAGCGTATGGTCGCGATAGTCGGGCCGCTCATAGCCCGCCAGTTCGACATGGATGATGCCGATACCGGCCGCTTTCCAATCGGCCGCGAGTGTGCGCGCATAGGCGATGCCGGCATCCAGCCGCGCGCCGCCGCCGAGGGAACTGAAGCCGGACAGAATGCCGCTGCCTTGCCCGGCGCAGCCCAGCAGCAGGCGTGACGACAGGCGGGCGAAATCCGCATCCTGCTCCAGATCGAAATCGTGAAAGCGCACGATGATGCGGGAGGAGCGCGGCGGGATGACGCCGCCGATACTGTCATGCGCCGTATATTCGAACACATAGACGCGCGACCGATCCTCGCCGGTGGCGGGCACGTCGGTGGCGCGCACAGGACCGCCTGCCGCCAGCAGCATGTCGGGGTCCAGCACAGCCAATTGTTCGGGCGTGCGATGCTCCAGCGCCAGCAGCGCCGGCGCGCCCAGCCGCGTCAGCAGCCGCGCGGCATGGGCCGGCGTGCCGCCGAGGGCGATACGCATGGGGATATGCGCGTCCAGCCAGGCCGGGCCTTCGTCCCAATCGACGCGCAACTCCCCGCCAATCCCTGCCGCCGCGCGACGCTGCAATTCGGCGCCCAGCGCGCTTGCCTTGTCCGGACCGGCCGCCAGGCGCGCGGCACAGGCGGAATCCAGCCGGGTGAAGGCGTCGACGCAAAGCGACAGCCCGCACAGTGTCCAATTTGCCCGCGCGGCATAGGCGCCCAGCCTTTGGTGGATTGCCGAATAGGCCTCGTGCCAGACGCTTTGCACGTTTTCTTCCCCCCGCGTTGTCGCGGCTTGTGGCGGTCTTTTGATTGGACCGGCTCGTTCTCATGCAACATTTGACGCAAAATGACGCAAGGTCAATTGGAAATATGCGCATTTATGCGATAGGTTGCGCTGCCTTGCCGGCCGCCCTGGCGCGTCTCGCGTCGTCCGGATAGGAGGTGGGGGTCGAAAAGCCAGTCCTGTCAGGGGGAAAGCCGCGTTGTGAGCGAAACGACAGAGGATTTCATGCTGCCGGGCTCACGCCAGCGCAGCCTGGTCGATTTCATCCGGCACAAGGGTCACGTCACGGTCGCCGAACTCACCACCATGTTCGGCGTGTCGCGCGATACCATCCGCCGCGATCTGCAGGTGCTGGAACGCCAGGGCGTGCTGACGCGCACCCATGGCGGCGCGCTGGCGGGCGACGGGCTGGTGGCGCGGGAAACCCGCTTCCAGTCGCGCATGACCGAACAGACCAGTTCGAAACGCCTGATCGGCCGTGCCGCCGCCGGGCTGATCCGCGAGGGCGAGACCTTGATCCTGAACGGCGGGTCCAGCACCTGCGCCTTCGCCGCCGAACTGGGCCGGCTGCGCGATCTGACGATCGTGACCAACAACCTCATGCTGCCGACGCTGGTGCCGCGCAGTGCCGCGCGGTCCATCTATCTTCTCGGCGGCGCCTATTGGGACAATGCGCAGATCACGGTGGGGGCGGTGAAGATCGCGGGTTCGGCCCGCATCAGCGTCGATACGGCGGTGGTGGGCGTCACCGGCATCGATGCCACGGGGCTTTCCATCAGCCGGTTGGAGGAAGCGCAGGTGACGGTCGAGATGATGGACGCGGCGCGGCGCGTCATCGTTGTCGTCGACAGTTCCAAATTCGATGCGCCGGCCTTCGCCCATGTCGCGGATTTTGCGCGCGTGCAATATGTGGTGACGGATCGGGCGCCGCCCGCCGATATCGCCGATGCGATGGCGCAAGCGGGGGTTGAACTCGTGATCGCGAGCGGCTGAGCCGGCCGCTTTGAAGGAATGACTGGCATGGATCGGAGATTGCGGCTCGGCTGCCAGACCTATACCTGGGAAATGCTCGGCGATGCCTATCAGGACGGGCCGGACAAGTTGCTGGAGATGATCGCCGGCGCCGGCTATGCGGGGATTGAGATGACCGATCGGATGATCGGTCATTACAAGGACAGTCCGCAGGCTTTCGCGCGCGCCCTGGCGCAGCAAGGGCTGGTCTTGGTCGCTTATGCCGTCGGCAGCGACAGCGGCTTTACCGAACCCGCGATGCTGTCGGCGGACCTCTCGGCTGCCGAACAGGCCATTGCCTTTGCCGGGTATTTTCCCGGTGCGCTCGTCTGTTTCGGCAGTGCGACGATCCGATCACCAGGCGCGCGGGATGATAAATTCGCCGCCGCCGCCGCTTTCTATAATGCGGCCGGGGAGCTGGGTCGCAGGGCAGGGGTCGGTATCGCGCTGCACCCAAGCTCGCATCACAATACGCTGCTGTTCAATCGCGCTGATTACGACATGATCTTTGCGCGCACGGACCCGATGCTGATCGGCTGGGTGCCCGATACCGGTCATATCCTGCGCGGGCATGAGGATATGCTGGACCTGTTGCGCACCTATAGCGACCGCATCCGCTATCTGCATCTGAAGGATCTCGACGAGGACGGGCAATGGGCGATGCTCGATACCGGGGATTGCGATCTTGACGCGGTTGTCACGACCGTGCGGCGGGCTGAAAATTTCAACGGCTGGCTGGTGATCGAGGAGGAATCGGACCAGGCGGCCCGTGATCCGCTGGCGGCGGTCAAGGCGAACCGTGATAAGATGCGGGAGTTTGGGCTTTAGGCCGGGTTGTGCGCGCGGTAGCGGGTAGGTCCCCGGGACAAGCCCGGGGATGACGAAGCAAGATAAGCGCCTGCCCAATCATCGTCATCCGCGCACTTGTTGCGCGGACCTACCCGATACCGCAGGCGAGACCAGCTCAACTCGCCGTATAGCCGCCATCGACCGGGATGGTGACGCCGTTGATGAGCTGTGCCGCCGGGGAGGCGAGAAAGATCGCCGTGCCCGCCAATTCCTCCGGCTCCGCCCATTCGCCGTTGGGAAGCCGCGCGACGACTTTGGCGTTGAAGTCCGGGTCCTCGCGACCGCGCCGGCTGATTTCCGTCTTGATCCAGCCGGGGGCGATGGCATTGACGCGAATACCGTCGGCGGCAAAGCCGAGCGCCAATGACTTGGTCAGCGACACAACGGCCGTTTTCGCGGCCGAATAGCCCGGCACATGCGCCGCGCCGAAATAGGAATACATCGACGCGATATTGATGATGCAGCCCTTCGTCCGTTTCAAATGCGGCCGAAAGCTGGTCGCCAGGCGCAGATTGCCGACAAGGTGAATGTCCAAAATATCGGCAAAGACCTCGGGCTTATATTCCTCCCACCGCACCAGCTTGCCGGCACAATGGATGAGCACGTCCAGGCGGTCGATCGTCCCGGCCAGTGCTTCGATTGCGGCGCTGTCGCGCACGTCAAGCTGGACATGGCGGATCTCGGGGTCCGGGTCGCTCGGCAAGGTCAGGTCCGCGACGATGACCGACGCGCCATGGTTGAGGAATCCTTGGGCGAAGGCACGGCCGATGCCGCCATTGCCCCCGGAAATGAGCACGGTCTTGCCGGCCACGCTGAAGCTTGGCGTAATCATCATCGACGTTTCCACTTTTCTTATGATTGTGTCAGCGATGAGCGATCACCAGATCGTATAGCCGACATCCGCCAGAACGATCGAACCCATCAGCGCGCTTGCGGCATCCGAGGCCAGGAACAGGATGACGGAGGCGATTTCCTCGGCCGTCACGGCGCGATGGGCCGGCGTATTCTCCATCCAGATCTTGGAGAGTTCAGGCGTCCTTAGCCCGCGACCGGACATGGCGGTATCGACATAGGTCGGCGCCACGCAATTCACCCGCACGCCGCGATCCGCCCATTCCCCCGCCAGCGACCGCGTCATGTGATGCACGGCGGCTTTGGCGGCGTTGTAATGCACCTGCCGCTGCGGCTTGTTGGAAATCACGCCGGACATGGACCCGACGGTGACGATGCTGCCCGCGCCGCGCGCCAGCATATGCCGGCCGAACGCACGGCAGCTCCAATAACAGCCGTTGAGGTTGATATCGATCATCTTCAGCCAGACATCGTCGCCCATTTCCTCGCCCGGCGTATCGGGCCAGGAGATGCCGGCATTCGCGACCAGAATATCGACGCCGCCCGCCTGGTTGAACCGGTCGGCGGCGGCCGTCACCGCGTCCGATTGCGTGACGTCAAGCTCAATGCCCTCGGCGGCAGGGTAAAGGCGCCGCAGGGCCGTCAGCCCCTCGTCCAGAACGGCAGGGTCGCGGTCCGCGATAATCGGCTTCGCCCCGCATTCGGCCAGCGCCATGGCGGATGCCAAGCCGATTCCGCGACCGCCGCCGGTCACGAAAGCGGTCTTGCCGGTGAGGTCGTATTTTTCACGATACATGCGCTTGGCCGTCTTTTATTTAGCGCGAGACTTGCCGCCGATAGCCGCCGAGTCAATCGAAGACGGCGCAAATCTGCATGAGCCGTCCTGCATGAACCTATGGCGCAGTGGCGCCCATCCGTGCAGGATCACGCGGGTTTTTCGGAAAGTCTTGCCATGCCGTCGGTGCAGGATCCCTTACGAGACGGCTGGGCCTGGGCCGAGGCCGGGGAGGCTGTCGCCGTCGCCACGGTGCTGCGCACCTGGGGCAGCGCACCCTCCGCCGCCGGCAGCCATATGGTCGTCAGCGGGTCCGGGCGGATCAGCGGCGCGGTCAGCGGCGGCTGCGTGGAAGGCGCCGTCATCCAGGCAGCGCAGCGCCTTCTGACCGAGGGCGGCACGGAACGGCTGAGTTTCGGCGTCGCGGACGAAGTCGCCTGGTCGGTCGGTCTGGCCTGCGGCGGTCAGATAGACATCTATGTCGCGCCGCTTTGGACCGAGACTCTGCCGGCACTCTTCGCCGCTCAGGATAGACGGGACATTCTTGCCGTCGCGCATCGGCTGGACGGCGGCGGCAATGCGGCGGTCATCCTGCCCGGAGATGCGCTCGCGTCGGCAGCAGCGGAGGCATTGTCGCGTGATGCGCCTGTTCTGCTGCCGGGGGATGAGGGGGAAATCTTCGTCGAGGTCTTCAACCCGGCACCGCGCCTTGTCATCATCGGCGCCGTGCGCATCGCACAATCCCTGGTGCCGATGGCGCGGCTGGCGGGGTTCGAGGTGATCGTCATCGACCCGCGCGAGAGCTTCTGCACGGCAGAGCGCTTCCCTGAGGCAAGGCTGATGCTGGATTGGCCGGACAGCGCCTTGGCGACGCTCGGGCTCGACGCCGCGACAGCCGTGGTGACGCTGACGCATGATCCGAAATTCGACGAGCCTGCCTTGGCGGAAGCGCTCGCGTCGCCGGCTTTCTATGTCGGCGCGCTCGGGTCCCGCCGCACCCATGCGGGGCGGCTGCTCCGGCTGGCGGAGAGTGGTGTCGCGCAGGCCGCGCTGGCACGCATCGACGCGCCGATCGGCCTGGATATCGGCGCCATAGGACCGAACGAAATTGCGGTGTCCATCCTCGCGGGTTTGATCGCGGCGCGGCGGCGGCCGATATCATGCGTTTCGTAAGCCGGCCGCTGGATCAGGCCGAGGGCTGCATGCTCGCCCAGACGGTGCAGGCCGGCTCGCAGCGCTTGCGCAAGGGCGTGGTGCTGACAGGTTTGATGTGTCATTGGCTGGCCGCCGCAGGCTATGCGCAAGTGGCGGTCGCTGAGTTCGGGCCTGAGGATCGGGCCGAAAACCTGGCCGCCCAAATGCTCGCCGCGGCCTTGGCGGGCGAGGGGCTGGTGCATGACGCGCCGGTCAACGGCCGCTGCAATCTGCGCGCGGCGGCGGATGGGCTTTTTCGGCTGGACGCGACACGTCTGGCGCGTCTCAACCTGCTGGACGAAGCCGTCACGCTCGCGACATTGGCGGATCGGCAGCCGGTGAGGGCAGGGGAGGTTGTCGGTACCGTCAAGATCATTCCCCTGGCCGTCGAGGGCAAGCTGTTGCAGCGGGCTCAGCGTATCGCGCGCCAGGGCGTCTGCCGCTTGGCGGCCTATCGCGCGCGGCATTGCGCGCTCATCCTGACGCGGTCGCCCTTGCGAAAAGACGCCGTGCTGCTGAAGACGGTGGCGAGCATGAATGCCCGTATCGCGCTACGCGGTGGGGTGATGCTGCCGCCGCGCTTCTGCGCCCATGAGGCCGAGCCATTGGCCGCCGAAATTGCTGGCGCCCAAGCGGATGGCGCGGATCTGCTGCTGATCGCGGGGGCGTCCGCCGTCGCGGACCGCGAGGATGTCGCGCCGCGCGCCGTGGGTCTGGCCGGCGGGCAGATCCTGCGCTTCGGCATGCCGGTCTTTCCCGGCAATCTCATCTGCCTCGGCCTTGTGGGCGGCGCCGATCTGATCATTCTGCCCGGCTGTGCCGGGACCGACCGGCTGAATGGTGCCGATTGGATTCTGGACAGGTTTTGCAGTGGGGAGCAGGTGACGCCAGAGGATATCGCGCTGATGGGCGTGGGCGGGTTGCTGGACGGTGCGGAAGCCGCGCCGGGTGTTTTGGCACGGACGAAGGCAAGACGATGATCGCGGCGATCGTTCTGGCGGCCGGCCTGTCGCGCCGTATGGGGGCTGCCAATAAGCTGCTGATGCCCTGGCCCTCCGGCGGCACGGTCTTGACGGCGAGCCTGTCGCAGGTGCTGGCGACCGGTGCCGCGCCGGTCATTCTGGTGACAGGGCATGAGCGTGCGGCGGTGGAGCGCGCAACCTTCAACCTTCCGATCAGCTGCGTGCAAGCGCCAGACTATGCGGATGGATTATCCGCCAGCCTGCGCGCGGGCATCGCCGCCGTTCCAGCCGATTGCGAAGGCGCCTTGATCTGTCTGGGCGATATGCCCTTCGTGCCGGCATCCGTCATGCAGGCGATGATGGCGGCTTTCGCCCCGGATAGGGGCCAGAGCATCATCCGCCCGTGTTTCGGCGGGCAGAATGGGAATCCAATCCTATGGGGCCGTGCGCATTTCGCCGCACTCAGCGGTTTGACCGGGGATCGCGGCGCGCGGGATATCCTGGCCGCCCGCACGGACGTGCATCTGGTTACGGTCGACAGCGCCGGCATTCTGGACGATCTGGATACGCCGGAGCAGTTCGCCGCGATCAGCTATCCTGGGTAGAGACCGTGCGCCGGACACCCGCCTGCCGATAGAGCATAAGCGCATCATCGTCGGCGTCGGACACAAGGTCATCGATCTCGCTGCAGGGACAGACGACGGTGCGGCTGACCCAGCCGAGCTTGGTATGATCGGCCAGGACCAGAATGCGCGCGGCATTCTGCGTCATGGCGCGGGCGACCGCGCCTTCGTCCAGATCGTGATAGGTAAAGCCGGCGCTCGCGTCCAACGCGACCGGTGAGAGGATCGCGACATCGACGCGATGGCGGCCGATCTCGGCGATCGTCACATCGCCGTGGGTGGAGGGCACTTCCAATCCCATGCGACCGCCGAGCAGAAGGATCTCGGCATTGCTTTGCGCCGCGCGCAAGGTCATCGCGACTTCCAGGGAATTGGTGATGACCAGGAGATCGGACAAGCGCACCAATTCCGCCGCGAAGGCGGCCGTGGTTGTGCCTGCATCGATGAAGCAACTGCTGCCGGGCTTGATCAGTGCCACGCCCGTGCGCGCGATCTCGCGCTTCGCGTCCATCTGCACGCGTTTGCGTGTCCGAAACGGCCGCTCGGGCGGCGGGTCAGCACGCACGGCGCCGCCATGAACACGGCGCAGCTTGCCGTCACGCTCCAGCAGCAGCAGATCGCGCCGGACCGTCTCTCGTGATACTTGAAGCTCAGCCGCAATCGCATCGGTCTCGACACGGCCGACCGTGCCGATCATCTCCATGATGCGTTGCTGGCGTTCGTCGACCCACATAGCGCGCCCTCGGTCCAGCGCCGAATGATGCCGTGCGTCCCCGGCGGACCGCAAGCGGGTTTGTGTGGTTTTTTGTTTTTTTGTGGATTTGTGGATTTTCCTCTTGGCGGCGGCGAATGTCTGCCGCTAGGATCGCGCATGACAGACCTCCGGCGGCGGCCTTCAATGACTGCCGGATATTCAGGGACTACCCAGTCGCTAACACGGTACCGGAGTTCACGCGTTTCACGCTGAGGGTTCTATGTACCAGTTATCTCGTCGCAAGCTGCTGACGGCCACAGCCGGTTCGGCGGCCGCCTTGGCTTTGCCGATGCCGTTCATTCGCCGTGCGAATGCGGCCGGCCGCAATACGCTCGTCTTCGCATCCGCGGAGCCCGTGACGGGCAACTGGGATCCGACGAGCCACACGTCCCTGGGCCAGATCAACTTCGAAGGCTTCGTCTTCGGGCAGTTGTTCCGCACGCCCATGCGCGCGGCAGACCCGACCGCCATGGTCTGGGAATTGGCGACGGGCCAGAAGCTGGTCGACCCCTATACGCTTGAAATCACGCTGCGCGACGGCGTCACCTTCCACAACGGCGCGACCTTCGGGGCCGAAGACGTGAAGGCGACGATGGAATATTTCACCGACCCCGCGCGCCCCGCCAGCGCCTTCTTTCCGGGCCAGTGCGAGGTCGAGGTCGTCGACCGTCTGACCGCCCGCGTGCACACCAAAAAGTTCGGCTTCCCGGCCTCGGCCTTCCAGTTCATGGGCGGCTATATGGCGATCCTGTCCGCAGCCGATGTGAAGAACCCGGCCATTCTGGCGCAGCGGCCGAACGGCACCGGGCCGTTCAAATTTACCAATCAGAAGGGCAACGTCACTTATCTCGACGCCTTCGACAAATACTATCAGGGTCGTCCGATCCTGGATCAGGTCCAGTTCAGCTATGTCGGTGACGCGACAACCCGCGTGCTCGGCCTGCTCAGCGGCGATATCGACATTCTGCAGCGGCTGGAGCCGGAGCAGTATGCGACGCTGAAGAAGGACAAGCGCGTGGCCGTCAGCCGCACGCTGTCGACGGAAAACAAGTATCTGCATTTCCGCTGCAACAAGAAGCCCTTCGACAACCCCCTGGTGCGTCTGGCCGCCTGCCATGCCATCGACCGCTCGCAGATCATGGATCTGATGGGCGATGCCGGCGGGCAGTCCAGCGACTATATCAGCCCGCTGAAATTCGGTTATGAGGCGGTGCCGAACTATCCGGAATTCGATGCCGACAAGTGCCAGGCGCTACTGAAACAGGCGGGCTTCCCCAATGGTCAGGGCCTGCCGGAAATCGACTATATCACCTCGACCGGATTTTACCCCAAGACCAAGGATTACGGTGAGCTGATCACCGGCATGATGCAGGACCAGGGCTTCAACGTTAAGCTGAACGTCATGGAAACCGGCGCCTGGGGCGATGTGCTGTATCAGCACAAGGGCCAGGAACCGGCCGGGCATATGATCGATTGCGGCTGGTCCACGGCGACGCCGGAGCCCGACATGGTGCTGCGCGCCATGTTCTATTCCAAGGCGGGTCCCGTCGGCGGCATCATCAACGGCATTTCCGATCCCGATATCGATGCGGCTTTCCTGGCCGAGCATACCGAGACGGATACCGCGAAGCGCAAGATGCTGGTGGGCAAGGCAACCGAGGTCATCGCGTCCAAGGCGCCGTCGCTGTCGCTGTTCACCTCGGTCAATCTGAACGCCGTCAATGCGGGCCTCAAGGATTTCTATATCTATCCGAACGGGCCGATGGATGTGCACAAGGCGAGCTTCGCAGCCGCCTAAGACGGAGGCCGCGTCATGGCTTTTCTCGCGACCTTTCTGATCCGCCGCCTGGCGCAGGGTCTGCTCATCGTGCTGATCGTGTCTTTCGCGATCTTCACGGCGCTGCGCCTTGTGCCGGGTGATCCGGCGCGCCTGATCCTGGGCCCCATGGCAAGCGACGCCGTGGTGGAGCAGACGGCGCGCGAGATGGGCCTGCGCGACCCGATCCCCGTGCAATATGTCCATTGGCTTGGGCAGGTTCTGCACGGGAATCTCGGTACCTCCTTCATCAAGGCGAAATCGGGCGGGGAGGCAGCCGGTGGCCGCGATGTCTCGGCTTTAGGCGACAAGGCAACGGTTGTGGAACTGCTGGAGCAGTCGGTACCGATGACCTTGCAGCTGGCCGCCCTCGCACTCGTCTTCGCCTTCATGATATCGCTGCCGATCGGCATTCTGGCGGGGATGAATTCCGGCGGCTGGTTCGACCGTTTCGCGGTCTATCTGGGCTCTGCCTTCGTCTCCATCCCCAATTTCTGGCTGGCGATCGTGCTCGCTCTGGTGGTGACGGCCGAACTGCAATGGATTCCCTCCATCGGTTATGAGGGCTTCGCTTATACCATCCTGCCGGCCTTCGTGATCGCGATCGAGATGTCGCCCATCTTCATGCGCAGCCTGGCGAGTTCCATCGCTTCGGCCAAGCAGCGCAATTTCGTGCAATTAGCGGATGTGCGCGGCCTCTCCAAACGCCGCGTCTTCCTGCGTCATATCCTGCGCAATGCGGCGGTGCCGGTGCTGAACGTCTTCGGCGTGCAGATCGGCGCCATGCTCGGCGGTGTGCTGATCGTCGAATATATCTTCAACTATCCCGGTGTCGGGCTACTGACCGTACAGGCGGTGCTGGAACGCGATTTCCCCGTCATTCAGGGCGTCGCGCTGATCTCTGCCTGTCTCTTCGTCGTGATCAATATCCTCGTCGATCTTATTTCGACGAAGATCGACCCGAGGTTGGATTTCTGATGTCCTCAGACACGGTTATCGAAACGGCCCCGCCGCGCACGCGCGCGCGGATGGAAACACCGGGCCGGCGCATCTGGCGCGCGACCTATCAACAGTTCGAGTTCAAACTCGGCCTTTTCCTGTTGGTCGTGCTGGTGGGTGCGGCGCTGATCTATCCGCATATGACCAAGCTGTCGCCGACGCGCATGCATATCATGCAGCGCTTCTGGCCGCCGGTCTTTCTGCCGGGCGGGCATTGGTCGCATCTGCTCGGCACCGATCAGCTGGGCCGCGATCTGTTCCTGCGCTCGCTGATCGGTTTGCAGAATGCGTTGATGATCAGCGTCTCCGCCGTCATCATCATGTTCGTGGTCGGCGCCATCGTCGGGCTTCTGGCGGGTTTCTACGGCGGCATCATCGACACGGTACTGATGCGCATCACGGACGCGCAGCTGGCCGTGCCGGTCATCATCCTGGCCATCACCATCCTGACGGTGCATCGGCCGAGCCCGGAAAGCGTCACTCTGGTGCTCGCCTTGTCTGGCTGGCCTGGCTATGCGCGCGTCGTGCGCTCCGTCACGCTCGCCGAGCGACAGCGCGAATATGTGCGCGGCGCCAAGATCCTCGGCGCATCGCCGATCCGCATCATGCTGCAGATGATCGCGCCGAACGTGTTGCCGCCCATCGCTTTCGTCGCCGTGCTGGATATCGCGCGCATGATGATTTTCGAGGCGATCCTGGGCTTCATCGGCATCGGCGTACAGCCGCCGACGCCGACCTTCGGCAATATCATCGCCGACGGCCGTCAGTACCTGATCAATGCCTGGTGGATTTCCACCATGCCGGGCGCCTTCCTGTTCACGACGCTGCTCGGCATCAATCTGGTCGGCTCCTCCATCGAGCGTGCGCGCAACAAGGTTCTGGAGGGACGGATCTGATGGCGACCTTGGCGTCAGTCCCGCTGCTGCGGCTGGAGAATCTGTCCATTACCCGGCCGGATGGGTCATTCGTTCTGGCGGGCGTCGATCTGACGGTGCCGGCGGACGGCGTGCTCGGCATTCTGGGTGAAAGCGGCGCCGGCAAGACGACGCTGGCCAAGGCCATGGCGGGCTGGGTCTCGGACCCACTGCGCGTGACCGGCGGCGGCATCCGCTTTCGCGGTGAGGATCTGCTCAGCCGCGACGTGCAGAAGAAAGTCCGCCCGCGCATCGGCTTCATCGGCGCCGACCCCGGCAATGCTTTCGACCCGACGCTGCCCGTGGGCGTGCAGATCGCCGAGAAGCTGTTGGCCGTGGCCCCGGACACGGCTGCGGCCGAGGCGAAGAAGCGCGTCATCGCGCTGCTGGATGCCGTGCGCATCCCTTCCGCCGCGCGACGGTTCGCGGAGTTTCCCGGCCAGTATTCGGGCGGCATGCTGCAGCGCGCGGTGATTGTGGATGCGCTGATCAACGAGCCTGACCTGCTCATCTGCGACAATATCATCCAGCCGCTGGACGTGACGGTGGCGGCCCAGATCGTGCGGCTGCTGAAGGAACTGCGCGTCCGCACCAATGCCGGCATCGTCTTCATCACAACCTCCGTCCCCTCGGTCGCCGAAATCGCGGATGAGGTTGCGGTGCTCGCCGCCGGGCGCATCGTCGAGCGTGGTCTGCCCATGGCCATCGCCCGCACGCCGCAGCATGCGGTGACGCAGGAACTGGTCGCCCGCACGCCGCGTATCTGGACGGGCGAACCCGCGCCGGAACCGTCATCCGCCGAAGTCACGCCCATCCTGCAGGTCTCCGACATCACCAAGACCTATTCGGTGAAGGATCGCGCCCGCTTCTTCGGCAAGCAGCATGTGCAGGCCGTGCGCGGCGTCAGCTTCGATGTCTATCAGGGCGACAATTTCGGTCTGGTCGGCGAATCCGGCTGCGGCAAGTCCACGCTGTCCCGGCTGCTGTCCTGGGTGGAGGAGCCCGACAGCGGCGCCATCCTGTTCGAAGGCAAGAATATCGCGGAGATGACGGGGCGCGAGCGTTTCGGCATGCGCCGTGGCTTCCAGCTGCTGTTGCAGGACCCCTATAACTGCCTGCCGCCGCATCTGCCGGTGGGCCGCACCATCGGCATGGCGCTGTCCATCCATGGCGTCGGCCGCAAGGAGACCGCCGAGCGGGTTCGCGCCGCCATGGCCGAGGTCGGGCTGTCGCCCGACGATCTGCACCGTCTGCCGGTGGGGATGAGCGCGGGGCAGCGCCAGCGCGTCAATATCGCGCGCGCCTTGGTGCTGGAGCCCAAGCTGCTCATTCTTGATGAGACGCTATCGGCGCTCGATCCGGTGGAGCAGGGGCGTTTGCTCAATCTGTTCGAGCGGTTGCAGGCCAAGCATGGGTTGACCTATCTCTTTATCTCCCATGACCTCGCCATGGTGCGGCGCGTCTGCACCCGCATCGCGGTCATGTATCTGGGCAAGATGGTGGAAATCGCCGATACCGGCGGTGTCTTCTACGACCCCGGCCACCCTTACACGAAGGCGCTGCTTTCGGCCGTGCCGACGCTGGACGAGCGGCCCTATCGGACGGAAGATGTGCTGCTGGACGGGGAACCGCCCAGCCCGATCGACCTGCCGCCCGGCTGTTCCTTCACCGCGCGCTGCCCGGAAGCGATGACGACCTGCCGCATCAAGGAACCGGCTTTGTGGAGCCGCCAGCCCGGCCGGCTCGCCGCCTGCCACGTGACCGCGCCCGCGCCCTGATTCTGCTTCACGGAAGACTGAGACTGCCATGATCAATACGACCCGCCTGCATAAGCTGATGGATGATTTCATCCCCCATGGCGGCACGCCGGACGGCGGCATGCATCGGCTGACGCTTTCGGCCGAGGACGGTGCGGCGCGCGACCATCTGGCGGCATGGTTTACCGAGCAGGAAATGACGCTCACCGTCGATCGCATGGGCAATATGGTCGGGTTGCTGGATTGGGCCGGGCCGGACGCACCGGTGGTCATGACCGGCTCGCATCTCGACAGCCAGCCGCGCGGTGGGCGTTTCGACGGCGCCTATGGCGTGCTGGCCGCCTGCGAAGCGGTTCAGGCCGTGCGGGAGGAGATGGCGGCGACCGGAAAGGCCCCGCGCTGCAACCTCGCCATTGTCGATTGGACGAATGAGGAGGGCGCGCGCTTCCAGCCCAGCCTGCTCGGTGCCTCCGTCTATACCGGCATGATGACGGCCGAGGACGCGCTGTCCCGGCGTGACGGCGACGGCATCACGGTCGCCGAAGCGCTGAAGGACATCGGCTATGATGGGCGCGACAAAAACTTCCCTTATCCGCAGGCCTATATCGAGCTGCATGTGGAATGCGCGAAGGTGCTGGAGGCGAACGGCCAGCATTTCGGCGCCATTACCCGCCACTGGGGCGCCGTGAAATACCGGCTCGCCTATATCGGTCGTCAGGCCCATACCGGCCCGACGCCGATGGCGGACCGGCATGACGCGCTGCTGGGCGCGGCGCATCTGATCTCCGCCCTCGGCGCCATGCCGGCGCGGGCCGCCGGCACCTTGCATACCTCGGTCGGGCGGCTGGAAGTATCCCCGAATTCCCCCAATGTCGTGCCCGGTGAAGCGGTGATGTTCCTGGAACTCCGCTCGCCGGATCAGGCCGTGCTGGACTGGGCGGAGGCTGAGATGCTCGCCGCCGCCGATGTCGGCGCGGAGATTGCCCGCGTGACGCATGAGACGCGCTTCATCGACCGCCGCCCGGTCGGCTATTTCGATGAAGGGTTGGTGGCGCTCGCGACCGATTGCGCGGCCGAACTCGGCCATGGCACCATGCGGCTGGATACCATTGCGGCGCATGACGGCATCTGCATGATCCCCATCTGCCCCTCCATCGTCGTGAACGTGCCGAGCGTCGACGGCGTCTGCCATCACCCATCCGAATATACGGCGCCGGATGATATCGAGCTTGGTGTCGAGATCCTGGCCCGCATGCTCTACAAGCTTTGCGATGAAGGTCTGGACGTTTTGCAGGGAAAAGCATGAACCTCGCGGACGCGATTGCGGCCTCGCCCTGGGCCGGGGCGATCCCGCGTCCGGGTGTCGCGGCGGTGGCTTCCCCCATGTGGCAGGCGGTGGAATGGTCCAACGCGATCATCGGCGACGGCGCTGACGCGATCTTCCTGAAATGCCTGGAGCCTGATATGGCCGGCGCGATCGACCCGGTCGCGGCCTATGACGGCGCGCTGGCGGCAGCCGGGCAGGGCGTCGGGCCGGAGGTGCTGTTTGCATCGGCGGATCGGCAGGCCATCGGCTTCCGCTATCTGGCCGCGCCCTGGCGTCATGCCTGGCTGGGCGATTTGCAAAATCCCGATGTGCTGGCAGGCGTGATCGCGGCAAAAAAGGCATTTCGGCAGGCGCCGCCGCTGACCCGTGTTTGGGATGTCTTCGCGGCGTTTCGGTTCTGGCTTGCCCGTGCGGCAGAGACGGGCACGGCACTGCCCGCCGATATGCCGGCCTTGGCGCAGGTCGTGGATCAGATCGCGCAGGCGATCACCGCTGCCGGGTTTGATCTGGCACCCGGCCATAATGATGGTCAGGCCTCCAATATCATGCTGGGGTCAGACGGCGCGGTCATGCTGGTCGATTGCGACTGCGCGGGGATGAGCGATCCCTATTACGACTTGGCAGCCATCCTGGGCGAGGCCTGCCTGTTCGAGGCCGATTGGCGCGCCGGCATCGTCCTGCATGACGGTGCCTGCGCCGAGCCTGTGCTGCTCCGCTGCCGCGCCTATAGCGTGGTCGATGACCTGCTATGGGGTCTGCGCGGCCTTGTTCTGTCTCAGACCTCGCCACGACGCGGCCTCGAATTCCTGAAATATGGGGAGTGGCGCCTGCTGCGCGCGCGCTCCGCCTTGCGGGATGCCAAGATCCCCCAACGCCTGAATCAGATCTAGGTCGCACCCATGGAAAGACGGTTGGGAGAGGCGGATACGGAAGCCGAGGTCGATCTGGAAGTGGCGGTCGGCCGCGTCTCGGCCTGGGCCGGGCAGGACCTGCGCTATGCGCCCGTCTCAGGCGGCATCAGCAACCCTAATTGGCGCGTTTGGGTAGGCGATTCCCCGGCCAGCTTCTTCGTCAAAATCCCTGGCAAAGGGACGGAGATGTTCATCGACCGTGCGGCGGCGCTGGATGCCAGCCGCAAGGCCGCAAGTCTGGGCATCGGCCCCAAAGTCTACGAATATCTGGCGGCTGACGGGATTGAGATCACCGATTTCATTGAGGGCCGGCGGTCCTGCACCCATGTCGATTTCCGCAATCTCGATCTTTGCCGCACCGCGCTCGATGTTTATCGCCAGCTGCATGACGCGAGCCCGCTGGTGCTGACCAAGACGGTGTTCGACATGATCGATGAACATGTCGATCAGGTGAAGACGCTCGGCGGCTGGGTGCCGCCCGATTTCGATTGGCTGAATACGGAATATCGCCGCGCGCGCGCCGCGCTGGAGGCATCGGGCCTCGACCTCGTGCCTTGTTTCAACGACCCGATGGCCGGTAATTTCATGGTCGACGATGCCGGCACCATCATGCTCATCGACTACGAATATGCATCGAACAACGACCGTTGCTACGACCTGGGCATCTGGTTCGGGGAGATGTTTTTTGATGAGGCAACGGAACTGGCGCTGATCGAGCATTATTTCGGTCGTGTCGATCCGGCCTTGGTCGCGCGCGTCGCGGTGCATCGGGCGCTGGCCGACGTCAAATGGGCGACCTGGTCGATGGTGCAGCAGAAAGTCTCCGCGCTCGACTTCGACTTCTATAAATACGGCGTCTGGAAACATATGCGCGCCCGCGCGGTCTTCCTCGACCCGCGCTGGGATAGCTGGCTGGCGGCGGTCTAGAATCTCTGTTGGGCTTTGATCGGAAGCGCCCCTCTATCGTCGCCCGCGGCCTGTCCGGCCGAGCCTCGTGCCGCGGGTCTACCCATTCCGGCGCCCAGACGCTGATGGGGCGCCGCGGCGGGTGGGTCCCCGGGACAAGCCCGGGGAAGACGAAGGGGGAGGTGGGCGGCGGCAGTAGAAGGCCACAAAAGTAAAAGCCAACAGTCGTTGAGAAAACTCAGCGCTTTTCCGTCGTCATTTCCGTGCGACCTCATCGCCATCGGCGCGCCCCTCTATCGTCGCCCGCGGCCTGTCCGGCCGAGCCTCGTGCCGCGGGTCTACCCATTCCGGCGCCCAGACGCTGATGTGGCGCCGCGGCGGGTAGGTCCCCGGGACAAGCCCGGGGAAGACGAAGGCGGAGGTGGGCTGGTCGGCTAGTCGTCTATCCAAACGCGACAGACTATAGAATGCAGCCCTTTATCGCAGAACCGTCCAGATGCGTTCCGACGGCAAGCGACCGCCGACGCCGGATGTATAGGCGCGCAGTTCATTGACCATGGCCTCGTCGCTGTCGAACAGCTCCTCGATCTGGCTGGCATAGCAGCGGGCAACCGCCAGACGATGGTCGATGTCGATCCCGGTGGTTGAAGGCTCTGCGTGCCATTGGAAGAAGTCCAATGTCTCTGCAATGCGGCCGGGGCGCTCCTTCGGAAATCGCCCGGCGGCATAGGGCCATTCCTCATACAGGCGCAGCTCCAGCGCTTCGCTGTCGGCAAGGCGTCTGGCGGCTGCGATGACAGCCTGATGGTCGGCATGCCGGCCCAGTCCCAGGGGTGCGTAGACAATGTCCGCTTTGAAATCCTGAACTTGGGCCAGCATTCTGGCTTGGATCTCATCGACAATGGCGTCGTCGCGGCCGTCGATGGTCCTGAACATGTCCGCTCTCGTGGGATAGAGCGCTTCCCCGTCCGTGCCGCGCCGATAGATCGCTTCGAGCAACCCCTCGTGATGCACATCGACGCCGAGAAGCGCGCAGGCCTGCCGATCCTCCTCACGACGCGCGACATAGGGGCGGTCGCCGCGTCCCCAGATGGCATGATATCTCTGGGCCAGCGGAGACAGGGGTTCAGGCGCGTCCCCGGTAAACAGGGTGATCATACGGACATTCTCCCCCGCAGCCCTTTGGGACGAAATCACCCCTGCGCAGCTGAGTGGGACATCGTCCAGATGCGGAGAGAAATACAGATGGTTCATGGTTGGCTTCGACTTTCGCGCAATCCTCGGAACCTTATCGCTGACCGATTTGCGCCGCAAACGGCCGGCTATCCGGTCGTTTGGTCGTGCGATGCCATTGTGATAAGGTCGCGCGCTACCAGTGGAGGGGCAAATGTCCCAGGCATCGCGCGGCGGTGACGGGCTGACCAAGTTCCAGCGATATCGGCAGCGTCAGCAACATCGCGGCATGAAAATGCTGCGGATTTGGGTCCCGGATACCAGCCATCCTGACTTTGCCGCCGAAGCGAAGCGGCAGGGCGCGCTGCTGCGTGGCCGACCGGAAGAGGCCGAGGCGATGGGCGTTATCGAGGCGAGTTTCGACTGGCCTGAGCGGTGAGGCTCGGGCTGAACCGCTCATCCCTCACCGGAACCCACCCTCCCGCTGCAGTTTGAGGCG
Organism: Acidisoma cellulosilyticum; assembly: GCF_020621385.1. Lineage (GTDB taxonomy): Bacteria > Pseudomonadota > Alphaproteobacteria > Acetobacterales > Acetobacteraceae > Acidisoma > Acidisoma cellulosilyticum. The sequence goes on from NZ_JAESVA010000005.1 coordinate 533,735, forward strand.
TTTGATCTTCCGGTGCAGCGTGGCGCGGCTGATGCCGAGCAGGGCCGCCGCCGCGCTGACATTGCCCTGGGCGGCGGCGAGCGCGCCTGCCAGAACCTGCTTTTCGGCGGCGGCCAAGCCGTAAGGCTCGGCCGGCAATTGCCCCAGCGCATCGCCCAGGCTGACCCCGCGCTCCATCTGCTGGGCATCGAGATTGAGAATCCGCCGCGCGGCACGGGTGGCCCCCATGATGCGCCGCTCGCCGTCCAGCGCCACCAGCGGTACGGAGACCGCATTGTCCGCCGCACAATCCTCCGGCAGCGACAGGATCAGGCAGCGGGCGAAAACCTCGTGAAAATAGGCCTGCTCGATGCGCCGCGCCGTTTCCTGCACGGCCGCCATGGCAAGCGGCAAAATATTCCCCTCCGGATCGGGCCGGAACGACGAAATATCCAAGGCGCCGGCGACCTCGCCGCCGGCATCGAACAGCGGTGCGACGGTGCAGGTGAGCTTGGTATGGCGGCTGCGGAAATGCTGATCGCGATGCACCGTCACCGGCCGCTGCTCCGCCAGACAAGTGCCGACGCCGTTGGTGCCTTCCACCGCCTCGCTCCACAGCGCACCGGTCCATAACTGCCAGTGGCGGCAGCCGCCCTCGTCGATCTCCTGCACGCGACGGGCAAGGATGACGCCCTCGCTATCCGTCATCAGCACGGCATAGCCGAGGCCGCTGGTCAGCCGATGCAGCCGGTCCAGCTCCCTGTCCGCGACATGGATCAGCCGTCCAGCATAGCCCCGCGCATGACGCAACTCCATGCCGCTCAGCATCGTCGGCGGTTCGGCGCGTTCCGGATCCAGGTTGTAGTGCAAAAGGCAGCGTCGCCAGGACGCTGATAAACCAGTGCCGTCACTCGGCCTCTCCAGAACCGACAAAACACGATCCGTGTGATGCTGTGCATGGAGCCGCCTGGAAGGGGTGAGCTGGCTCATCGTCATTGTCCTCCGAGCCACCTCTGCGTGTGGTCTCGGCCGCGATCATGTCACGCGCCCGCGCGGATTTCCATGCCGTAAGCCGGATTGCTGCGGCACAGCATGACGCAGCGCTGCGACAGCTGTCGCAGGGTTGCGACACTTCCTGATGCGAGCGGTCAAAAACGCCATCCGATCAAGTTTTCTTGTTTACCCGCCGGTGGAAACGCGCGCGACAATCAGGCTCCGCAAAACGGTTGCCGTAAAGGCCGTGGCGGAGAGGGACGGGACGAGAGACCTGAAAATCCTCATCGCCACCGCTCGCTGAAGCCATAACAAGAAACGGGAGTATGCAGATATGCAGATGAACCGAGAGGATCTGCTGCGCGCCTATCGCACCATGCGGACGATCCGCGATTTCGAAGAACGCCTGCACGTTGAATTTGCAACCGGAGAGATACCGGGATTCGTGCATCTTTACGCGGGCGAGGAGGCATCGGCCACCGGCGTCTGCACGCATTTGCGCGACGATGACTTTATCGCCTCCACCCATCGCGGCCACGGCCATTGCATCGCCAAAGGTGTCGAAGTGCAGGGCATGATGCATGAAATCTACGGCCGCAGGGACGGCGTCTGTGGCGGCAAGGGCGGATCGATGCATATCGCCGATCTCTCCAAGGGCATGCTCGGCGCCAATGGCATTGTCGGCGGCGGCCCGCCGCTCATCTGCGGTGCGGCGCTGAGTGCCAAAATCCGCAAGACGGGCGGTGTGGCCATCGCTTTTCTGGGCGACGGGGCTTCCAACCAGGGCACGACGCTGGAAAGCCTGAACCTCGCCAGCGTCTGGGCGCTGCCGGCGATCTTCGTGGTCGAAGACAATGGCTATGCCGAGGCGACGTCCTCCTCCTATTCCGTGGCCGGGTCACAGGCGGCAAGGGCGGCGGGTTTCGGCATGCCTTGCACGGAAGTCGATGGTTTCGACTTCTTCGCTGTCCACGAGGCGGCGGGTGCTGCCATCGACCGCGCCCGGCAGGGCGGCGGCCCCACCATGCTGCATGTGAAGCTCGCGCGCTATTACGGGCATTTCGAGGGAGATGCCACAACCTACCGCGCGCCGGGCGAGGTCGATCGTCTGCGTGCCGAGAAGGATTGCCTCAACCGTTTCCGCGCGCGCGTCACCGAAGCCGCGCTGATGGACGGTGTGGAACTGGATGCCGTTGATCAGGCCGTCGCGGATGAGATCGAGGTCGCGGTGCGCAATGCCAAGGCGGCCGTGATGCCGGCGGAAGCCGACCTGCTGACCGATGTCTATGTGCAATACTGACAACAGCCGGGACGGGGAGAGAAAGCGATGAGCAAGAAAAGCTATCGTCAGGCGATCAATGAGGCGCTGCGTCAGGAAATGCGGCGTGATCCGACGGTCATCATCATGGGCGAGGATGTCGCGGGCGGTGCCGGTGCGCCCGGCGAGCAGGATGCCTGGGGCGGTGTGCTGGGCGTGACCAAAGGTCTGCTGGCCGAATTCGGCCGCGACCGTATCCTGGATACGCCGCTCAGCGAAAGCGCCTATATCGGCGCGGCGGCGGGGGCGGCCGCGACCGGCCTGCGCCCGGTGGCGGAGTTGATGTTCGTCGATTTCCTGGGCGTCTGTTTCGACCAGATTTTCAATCAGGCCGCGAAATTCCGCTATATGTTCGGCGGCAAGGCGCGCACGCCGCTGGTGATCCGCGCGATGTATGGCGCGGGCTTTCGCGCCGCCAGCCAGCACAGCCAGAGCCTTTATCCGATCTTCACGCATATCCCTGGGCTGAAGGTCGTGATCCCGTCTTCCGCCTATGAGGCGAAGGGGCTGCTGATCCAATCCATCCGCGACGACGACCCGGTGATATTCCTGGAACACAAGGTTCTGTACGACACTGAGGAGGAAGTCCCGGACGAGGCCTATACCATCCCCTTCGGGGAGGCGAACCTGACGCGCGAGGGCCGGGATGTGACGATCGTCGCCATCGGCCGCATGGTCGGCCTGGCCAATGAAGCGGCGGATCGGCTTGCGAAACAGGGCATTTCCTGCACGGTGCTCGATCCGCGCACGACATCGCCGCTCGACACCGCCACCATTCTGGAATGCGTCGAGGAGACGGGGCGGCTGGTGATTGTTGATGAGGCAAGTCCGCGCTGCAATATCGCGACCGATATTTCGGCGCTGGTCGCGCAGGAGGCGTTCGGCGCGCTGAAGGCGCCGATCCGCATGGTCTGTCCGCCGCATGTGCCGGTGCCCTTCGCACCCAATCTGGAAGACGCCTATGTGCCGAGCGCTGCCAGGATCGAGGCAGCGGTGCAGAGCGTCATGGTCGCGCAGAAGAAGGCGGCCTGATCATGTCGCAAATCACGCCGATCACCATGCCGAAATTCGGTCTGGCGATGACCGAGGGCAAGGTCGCGCTCTGGTCCAAACCGGAAGGTGCGGAGATCAAGGTGGGTGACGAACTCGCCGATATCGAAACCACCAAGATCACCAATGCCTATGAAAGCCCGGTGCGGGGCAATTTGCGGCGCCATGTCGCGCCGGAGGGGGAGGATCTGCCGGTCGGCGCGCTGATCGCGGTCGTGGCCGACGCTGGCGTGCCGGATGCCGAGATCGACGCCTTTATCGCGCAGTTTCAGGCGAGTTTTGCGATTAAGGGGGGCGACGTCGCCGCTGCCCCGCCTGAACCGAAAACGATGCAGGCGGGCGCTTGGACCATCCGCTATCTTGAAACCGGGGAAGGGCAGGACGGCACGCCTATTCTGCTCATCCACGGCTTCGGCGGCGACCTCAATAACTGGCTATTCACGCAGCCGGCGCTGTCGGAGCGGCATCGGGTGATCGCGATCGATCTGCCCGGCCATGGCGGTTCCACGAAGCAGATGGATAGCGGAGACCTATCAACACTCGCCGGCGCCGTCGTTTCCCTGATGAAGGCTCTGGATTTGCCGGCCTGCCATCTCGTCGGTCATTCGCTGGGCGGCGCGGTCGCACTTCAGGTGGCACTTGACGAACCGGGGCGTGTGGCGGCGGTAACGCTGCTGGCCCCGGCGGGCATGGGCGGACCGATCAATCATGCGTTCATCCAGGGCTTCATCACCTCTGGTCGTCACAAGCAATTGCAGCCGGTGCTGGAACTGCTCTTTGCCGATCCGACGCTCGTCAGCCGCGACATGGCGGAGGAGGTGCTGCGCTTCAAACGGTTGGATGGGGCCGAGCAGGCGCTGCAAAGGATCGCGGATGCCAGTTTCGACGGCGACAGACAGCGCATCAGTCTGCGTGAGCAGGCGGCGGCACTCGGGGCTGTGCCGGTGCAGGTGATCTGGGGCGAGAAAGACCAGATTCTGCCGCCGGGCGCTGATTTGCCCGGTGGATGGACGCTGCACACGCTGCCCGATACCGGCCATATGCCGCATATGGAACGCTCGGCCGAGGTCAATCGGCTGATCCTCGATTTCACGGCCGGCTGAGCGGGGCAAGACAGGCATGTCCGAGAGTATCAAGGGTCGCGCCATTATCGTGACGGGCGCGGGAAGGGGCATAGGTGCTGCGATGGCACATGGCCTCGCCGCCGATGGCGCGTTTCTGGTCATTGCCGACCGTGACGAGGCTAATGCGCGGGGTGTCGCCGAAGCGATCACGGAAGCGGGCGGACGGGCCATGGCGCAGCCTGTGGACGTCACGCAACGCGCCAGCGTGCGGGAGATGATCAAGGCGACCGTCACGGCGTACGATCGGCTGGACGTCATCTTCAACAATGCCGGCATCGCGCAGACAAGGCCGTTCCTAAACATCACCGAGGAGGACTGGGATCAGGTGATGGATGTGAATGCCAAGGGTGTGCTTATTGCGACACAGGAGGCCGCCCGGCAGATGATCGACCAAGGGGGCGGTGGCAAGATTATCAATACCGCCTCCATCGCCGGCAAACAGGGCTATGATCCGCTGGCCCATTATTGCGCCAGTAAATTCGCGGTCGTGGCGCTGACCCAGGCCGCCGCGCGGGCCTTCGGCAAGCACCGCATTAACGTCAATGCCATTTGTCCCGGCGTCGTCGCGACCGATATGTGGAAGGTCATCGACAAGGGGTTTGTCGATGAGGGGCTGACGACGAAGGAGAACGAGGCTTTCGACAATTTCGCCAGCACCGTCCTGATGGGGCGCCCGTCACGGCCCGAGGATATGGTGGGGGTGGCGCGTTTCCTGGCCTCTTCCGCCTCCGACTATATGACCGGCCAGTCATTGATGATCGACGGCGGCATGGTTCTGGTCTGACGTCGCGCGACCGGCTGGCGCCGGTTGATCCTGATTCCAAGCCCGCGCGTTTTCATTCTTGCGCGCGGGAGAAAGTTCTGACTAGGATTGGACAGGATCATACAGGTTCGTACAGGTGGCGGCAAAATATCAACGCTTGGCCGATCTGCTGACCAGGGACATTCAGGCCGGCGCCTTCCAGCCGGGTGAGCGTCTTCCCGGTGAAATCGACCTCGCGCGCAGATTCGATGTCAGCCGCGGCACCATTCGCCAGGCGCTGTCCAGCCTGCAGGATGCCGGGCTGATCGAAACCTGGACCGGTGCCGGCTCCTTCGTCTGCTATAACGGCGCCCGTCTGGAAGATGAGCTTGGCTGGTCGCGGGCTTTGGCCCGCCACGGCGTGGCGCTGGAACCGCGCATTCTGCGCTTTGAACGGCTGGACGACAGCGCCCTGGCGGAAACTTTGGCGCTGCCGTCACCCGCATTCCTGGCGCTGGACCGTGTCCGCAGCACGGATGACGGCAAGCCGATTTCCCTCGAACTCAGCCGCCTGCCCTGGCGGGAGGATTATGCCGCTGTGCTGGAGCACGGATTGGTTGAGGGGTCTTTGCGGCGGACGCTGGAAATGCTGGAGATCCGCGCGGTCGGCGGGACCGAGGCTGCAGACCTCGTGCGTCTCTCCGCATCCGAGGCGATGGAGTTGCAGCAGACGGAAGGCGAGCCCTTCCTCGGCACCACCCGCATCGTGCATGACGCGTCAGGCGCCATCATCGAACATGTGCGCAGCCGTCTGCATCCCTCCCATTTCACGCTTCAGCTCAGCTTCGGTGAAAGCCAGAAATGACCAGTCTCGATCGCGCTTACGGCGCCTTGTTGGGTCTCGCCATTGGCGATGCCCTGGGCATGCCGACGCAATATACGCCGCGAAGCACAATTGCTGGCCGCTATGGCATTCTCGACAGTTTCCAGCCGGGGCCGGAGGACAATTTCATCAGTCGTGGCATGGCGGCCGGCCGTGTGACGGATGATACCGATCAGGCCGTCATCCTTGGTGAATTGCTGATCGAGGGCGAGGGCGTCGTCGATCCTGAGATATTCGCGGCCCGGTTGCTCGCCTGGGAAAAGCGGATGATCGCGATCGGATCGCATGATCTGCTTGGCCCCTCCACCCGCGCCGCGCTGACGCTGGTCGCGGGCGGCATGTCGACCGAACTCACCGGCCGCAGCGGCTCCACCAATGGCGCGGCGATGCGGGTCGCCCCTGTCGGTATCGCTGTCCCGGCCGCGCCGCTCACCGGCATTGTCGATGCTGTCTTTCAGACCGGCCATGTCACCCACAACACGACGGTCGCCATAGCGGGTGCCTCGGCTGTCGCGGCGGCCGTCAGCGCGGGCATTGACGGCGCATCGGTCGCCGATGCGCTGTCGATCGCCGTCGAGGCCGCAAAGCTGGGCGCGGCGCGGGGCTTTTATTTCGCGGGCGGCGATGTCGCGTCGCGCAGCGCCTGGGCGCTGGATCTGGTGCGCGGTCAAAGCGAGGAGACGGCGCTCGACCTCATCTATCGCTTGGTCGGCACAGGGGTCGCCACGAACGAGGCCGTGCCGGCGGCCCTCGCCATATGCAGCGTGGCGCCGCATGACCCCTGGCGCGTCTGCTGTCTGGCGGCCAGCCTGGGCGGGGATTGCGATACGGTCGGCGCCATCGCGGGCGCCATCATGGGCGCCTGTCATGGCGCAAGCGCTTTCCCGCCGGCCAGGGTCGCGGAACTGAACGCCGCCAATCCTGATTTGAAACTGCAAGCTTTGGCCGCCGATCTTCTCGCCCTCCGCACGCGGAAAGCGGCCTGATGGCAAACGGGGCACCGCCGCGACTGTTCACGGTCGGCAGTGTCCTCGCCGATATCCGGCTCGACGTGCCGCATCTGCCCGGTCGTGGTGGCGACGTCATCGGATCGGGCGCCAGCATCTCGGCCGGCGGCGGCTTCAATATCCTGGCCGCCGCCGCGCGGCAGGGAATGGCCTGCATCTTCGCGGGTCGTCACGGCAATGGGCCTTACGGCGCGCAGATCCGCGCGGATTGCGCGCGCGAAGGGATCGCGACCGTTCATCCGCCGGCCAGCGACGGGGATAGCGGTTTCTGTCTCGTCATGGTCGAGCCTGACGGCGAGCGGACCTTCGTCTCCAGCCCCGGGGTTGAGGCCGCATTGGCGGGGCGTCGCTTCGCGGACCTGCCGCTGCGGCCTGGCGATATCGTCTTCGCCTCCGGCTATGATCTCAGCTACCCGGAATTAGGGCCGGCGATTGCGGCTTGGATGGCCAGCCTGCCGCGCAGCATCGGCTTCGTTATCGATCCTGGCCCGCTCGTCGCGGATATCCCCGCGAGCGTGATGGCGCAGGTCATGCCGCGCGCGACGGTCTGGACCATGAACCGGCGCGAGGCTGAGCTGTTGACCGGCACCGCAGACCCGGCAGCGGCCCCGAGACGGATGCAGCTTTCACCGGACGCGCTGTTCGTTCTGCGCGACGGCGCGGCCGGCGCCTTTGTGTTAACAAGCGCGGATCAGGCGCCGGTTCTGGTGCCGTCACCGGCCGTCACCATGGTGGATTCCACCGGCGCCGGGGACACGCATGCCGGCGTGCTGATTGCGGCCCTCGCATCCGGGCTGGATGCGCTGACAGCGGTCGCACGTGCCAATGCGGCGGCGGCACTGTCGGTGACGCGGCGCGGCCCGGCGACCGCGCCGGACGCCCGCGCGCTGGACAGGTTTATTGGCGTGGCGGCCAAGTGCCCCGTGCGACGTGCAGCAGAGGTTGATTGACGATCCAACGATAACTCCAACCCGATAGGAAGCTTGACGATGTCCTTCACTCGCCGCTCCGTGCTGGCTGCCGGTGCCCTGATGGCACTTCCCGGAATTGCCCGCGCCCAGACTGCCGCTTTCAAAGGCCAGGCCTTGACCGTCGCTTCCTGGCAGAATTATGGGGCCGATGATGCGGCCACGATCAAGATGTTCGAGGATATGACCGGTGCGACGGTCAAGAACGTCTATTTCACCTCGGAAGACGATCTGCTGCAGATGCTGCGTCAGGGCGGCATGGGCAAGATCGATGTCGTTCTGCCCAATCTGGAATATGTCGCGACCGGCGCCCAGCAATCGCTGTTCCAACCGGTCGATACCTCCAAGGTCCATAGCTGGTCGATGCTGGAGGAGCGGTTCAGCGCCGACCCCTCGATCCGTCTCAACGGCCAGGTCTATGCCGTGCCCTGGGTGCAGGGTGCGACCTCGCTCGCTGTCAATACGGATGTGCATCCGACGCCCACGAGTTGGAAAGTGCTGTGGGACCCGGCGAATAAGGGCAAGGTCGGTTTCTTCGATGATCCGACGACCGCGATCATGACGGCCGCGCTTTATCTGGGGGAGGACCCGCAGAACCCGGACCTGGCCAAGGTCCGCACCGCCCTTCTGGCGCTGAAGGACAATGTGAAGCTGTTCTGGTCATCGGGCGATGACTGGAACAAGGCTTTCACCACGGGTGAAATCACCATGGGCAATCTGTGGTCGGGCCTCGCCGGTACCTTGAAGACCAACGGTCATCCGCTGGACTTTATCTTCCCCGATGACGGCACCGTCGTCTGGGGCGATACCTGGGCCATCGTGTCGAAGACGCCGCATCTCGACCTTGCCTATGCCTGGATCAATTTCCTGACCAGCCCGGCCTATTTCACGCAATGGATCGGCTCGCCCGGACCCAATCAGGAACTGGCGGTGCCGGTGAACACGGATGCCGTGAAAGCCTTGCCGCAGGCCGCCGCCGATAAGCTGATGGCGGGCCCGCTGCTCAACTACAAGGGCAAGGTTGCCTTGCAGACCGGCATCTCTCCGGCCGCGCTCAAGAAATGGACGCAGCTTTGGGAAGATGTGAAGGCATCCTGATCCGATGATGCGGCGCCTCCTCAACCGTCTCGCGACGCCCATTCTGCTTCTGCCGGCGGCGATCGTGCTGGCACTGATGGTCGTCATTCCGCTGGCCGTGCTGATCTGGTTCAGCTTCGCGCCGGACGGGGCAGGGGCGCCGCTATCGCTCGACAGCTATAGCCGCATGGTGCAAAGCCCGCTTTACGCGCGGCTTGCGGTCAAGACGCTGTGGACGGCGGGGCTCGCCGCGCTGATCACGGCGGCGATCGCCTGGTGTCCGGCCTGGGCGCTGTCGCGCCTGCCGGGTCGCACACGCAACCTGATCCTGCTTGCTGTCGTCATTCCTTATCTGACGTCCTATTTGCTGCTGATCTACAGCATCTTCGTGGTCCTCGGACCGGGCAGCCCGATCATGGCCTTGTTGCGCCTGGTGGGGCTCGCTGCCCCTGGTGCCTCGATCCTCTATAGCCAGCCGGCGACGATCGTCATGCTGGTCTATGAAAACCTGCCGCTGATGATCTTCGTGCTGTTTTCCGGCATGCAGCGGATCGACGGCAATCTGCTGGCCGCCGCCGGGTCACTCGGCGCCGGCCGCTTCCGGCGCATGCGCCATATCGTCTTTCCCATGGCCGCACCCGCGCTGGTCTCAGCCCTCGTCATGGTCTTCGTCCCCATGGGCGGCGCCTTCGTGGAAAGCCAGATCCTGGGCGGGCCGCACGGGCTGCTGCTGGGCAATATCATCGCCGATCAGATGACGCGGGCGGATGATCCGTCATTCGGCTCGGCGCTCTCCATCCTGCTGCTGCTCGGCATGCTGGTGATCACCGGCCTGGTCTCGGCCATCAGACCTCTCGCCCAATGGGTGAAAGGCTATGCCCATGCGTAAAAGCCGGTTGCGGGACGCGGAAGCGCTTTCGCCTTTCATGATCGGGATGCTGGCGCTCAGCCTCGCGATCCTGTTCGTGCCGCTCGTCATCATCATCCTTCTGTCCTTCAATACCTCGCCCTACGGCACCTTTCCCTTCCAGGGCACGCTGAAATGGTATGCGGCACTGTTTACAGATTCAGGTCTGCTCGGCCCGACCTGGCTGTCGGTTGAGCTGTCCTTCCTCGTCGCCGTCAGCGCTGCCGTCTTCGGCACCATGGCGGCCGTCTGGCTGGACCGGCGGGCGTCGAAGATCGCCGGCACGATGTTTCGGGCGGCCCTTCTCAGCGCCATCACGGTGCCCTGGCTGATCCTGGGCCTGGCGATGCTGCTGGTGATGAATGCCATAGGGTTAGGCCGCAGCCTGTTCGCCATCTATCTCGGCCTGCTCGCGACCGTTCTGCCTTATGTCGTCTTCATCGTCTCGGCCCGGCTGAACGCGCTGGACCGCGATTTGGACTTCGCGGCGCGGTCACTGGGGGCCAGCCCCATCGTCAGCTTCCTGCGCGTCAGCGCGCCCCTGATCCTGCCTTCCATCCTCAGCGGGACGCTGATTGCCTTCATGGTCTCCTTCAACAACTTCCTGATCCAGTATTTCCTGGCACCCTTCGGCGTGCAGACCCTGCCGCTGAAAATCTACACGCTCATCCGTGTCGGCTATCTGCCGGATCTCAATGCGCTGGCAACGCTTATCGTCGGCATCACCTGCCTGCTCATCGCGATCCTGCATCGCCTGGGCCTGCGCAATGCCGGATTGCCTGGAGGAGCCGCGCTATGAGCAATATGGACGATGGCCTGAACATCACTGCCGTTGGCAAGGGTTTCGGCCCCGTTCAGGTTTTGCGCGATGTCAGCCTGTCGGTGCCGCGCGGGGCGTTTCATACGCTGCTCGGCCCCTCAGGCTCCGGCAAGACGACGCTGCTGAAGATCGTCGCGGGTTTCACCCCGGCCGATAGCGGTGCCGTCACGCTGGCCGGTCGCGCGATCACCGACATGCCGCCCGAACATCGCAATATCGGTGTCGTGTTTCAGCATTACGCATTGTTTCCGCATATGAGCGTCACCGAGAATATCGGTTTCGGCCTCAAGATGCGCGGTGTCGCGAAGGCCGAGCGTGCCGCGCGGGTGGAGGAGGTTCTGCGCCTCGTCCGCATGACGGGCTTCGGCCATCGCAAGCCGGCGGCGCTCTCCGGCGGTCAGCAGCAACGTGTCGCCCTGGCACGCGCCCTTGTCATCAAGCCGCAATTGCTGCTGCTGGATGAGCCGCTCTCCGCCCTCGACCGCAAGGTGCGGCAGGAGGTGCGGGAGGAGTTGAAGCGTATCCAGGCCGAGACGGGCGTCACCACGGTGATGGTGACGCATGATCAGGAGGAGGCGCTGTTCCTCGCGGACCGCGTGCTGGTGCTGGAAGGTGGTGCGTTGCGGCAGCAAGGCGCACCCGCCGATATCTACGGCAATCCGGCGGATGAATTCGTCGCTGGCTTCCTCGGCGCTATCAACCTGCTGAAGGTCAAGGCTGAAGGGCAGATGCTGCGCCTCGGCAGCCAGAGTTTCGCGCCGCCGGCCGACGTCATCGGCGCGCTTGCCTGCGCAAGCAAGGGCGCGGTGCTGCATCTGGCCGTGCGGCCGGAACAGCTTCTGGTGGAACCTGGGGAGGCCGGAACCGGTCAACTCGGCGGACGATTGATCGCGACGGAATTCGGCGGCCCGGTGGTGACGCTGCGCATCGATGTGGAGGGGCAGGCGGTCTCCGTCCTGTCGCTCTCGCCGGATGTGCTGGCGGCGGGCCCCTGGGAAGTCGGCATGCCGGTGCGCCTGATGGTTCGTGGCGGGAGCCTGCTCGCGTGACGGTCAGCCCAAGCCGTCAGTGGAATAGCTGGGACGCACGCGATCCGCTGGCCATGGTGCATCTGCCGACCGGCCTGACTTTGCGCTTTTCCGTCTTCAGCAGCGCGGACGGTCAATATCGGTTGCTGGGGCAAGGTGGTGGGATCAAGCTTCTTGAGCACGCGTCTGACGGCAGTTTCATCCGCGCGCGCATCACCCATGCCGGGGCCGAGCTGGAACTGACCTATAGCAAGCCCGATCCGCATCGGGTCTGCGCGCGCCTGCGCGTGCTGAAACTCGGCGAATGGGGCCTGCGCTTCTGGATGACGCTGGAACTCGGCTTTCAGGATCTGCAAGGCGGGCCGGCGCCCTGGCGCGCGGATGAGCCCTGGGTGACGGTCGAGAATAAGGAGCCGATGCCACCGCACGCGCCGCCAAGGTTGCTGGCGCGTCACCGCTCGCTTTGGGCCTCCGTGCAATCTTCCGAACCCGCCGTCTATGGCGGTGCCTATGCGGCGATCGAGAGTTTTGCGCAGGATTTGAATACGCGCGGCTATTACGCGCCACCACGCGCGGAGGATACCAGCCGCTGGGGCGTGCTGCGCTTCAACGCGCAGATGCATTCGGAGGTTTGCATCGCCGTGGCACTCGGCACGGATCGCGCCATGGCGGAAGCCGGCAGCGCGGCGCTGCTGACCATGCCGCCGGCAGAATTGCCAGTCGCGGACAGGGCCTTTGCGGCGGTGCGGGATATCCTCGCTTGGAATACGCTTTGGGATAAGGACAATCACCGCGTCACCACGGTGCTGACGCGCCATTGGCTGACCGGCAAATTCTCCGGCTGGGGCGTCTGGCTGAACGACATTCTGTTCCATGCGCTGCTCGCCGGCATGGTCGGGGATTTCGCAACCGCGCGGGCCAATCTGGACGCGGCTCTCGGCTATCAATCACCTGAAGGCAATCTGGCTTGCCTGCGCACGACGAATGAGGAATGGATCGACCGTGCGCAGTCGCCGATAGGCGCCTATGTGCTGTGGCGGCTGTTTGAGATGACGGGGGATCGGTCCCTGCTCATCGAGCATTTCCCGACCCTGCTGCGCGCGCATCGCTGGTGGATGACACAGCGCGACGGCAACGGTGATGGGCTGATCGAATATGGCAGTTCCCCCACCGGTACCGGTGCTTTCGTTCATACCAAGCAGGGGGCGATGGACGAATCCTTCATGGATAATGCGCCGATCTTCGATTCCGCGGGTTTCGACCCTGACGCGCATACATTGACCATGGCCGAGCCTGGCTTGAACTCTCTTGTGTCTCTCGACGCCCAATGCCTCGCCAAGATCGCGACAGTCTTAGGCGAAACGGAGACGGCGATCACGTTGCAGGAAACGGCCAAGGCGCTGAACGCGCGTATTGCCGAACTGCTTTGGGATGCGGAGCGGAAGGTTTTCGGGGGCCGGCATTGGTCCGGCGCGTTTGAGCCGTCACTCTCCGTCACCTGCTTCTATCCGCTGCTGGCGGGGGCCGCGACGGCGGCGCAGACCAAGGCGCTGATCGACCTCTATCTGCTCAATCCCGATAAATTCTGGGGGGAGCGGGTTTTGCCGTCATCCGCCCATGATGATCCGGCAAGCGCGGACAATGTCTATTGGCGCGGGCGCATCTGGCCGCCGCATATCTTCCTGGTCTGGGAAGGGCTGCGCCGCGCCGGTCGGGATGATCTGGCGCGCGACGTCTCGCAACGCGCCTGGGCGATGTTCGAAACCGGTTGGCAGGACGAGAGACTATGCCGGGAGAATTTCCACCGGCATGATCCCAAAGGCGACGAAAGCCCGGACGCCGACCGTTTCTACACCTGGGGCGCGCTCATCCCCGCGACGGTCATGCTGAGCGCGACGGGGACTTATCCGCCGATCGCGTAGAGTTTGTCACGTTTTGATAGATAAATTCGTCATCCGCGCACTTGTTGCGCGGACCTACCCGCCGCGGCACCACATCGGCGTTTGGGCGCCGGAACGGTTAGACCCGCGGCACGAGGCTCGGCCGAACAGGCCGCGGGCGACAGATTTTGGGGGCGTTTCCACCTAAACCCGACGGACTCTAGTAATCCAGCAGATTGTCGCGGAACTGTTGATGCGCATAGGCTTTCCGCGCCAACCCGCGCTTCTGTAGCGCCGGCACCAGACCGTCCTCGATCTCGGCCAGCAGGCGGCGCGACAGGTTGGAGAAGGACAGCAGGAAGCCGTCACCGCCGACTTGCTGCATCACCTCATCCATTTGCGCGGCCACGTCATCGGCGGAGCCGATCAGTTCCACCGATCCGCCATCATTGTTGTAGCTGGCAATGGCCTGACGCAGCGTCTTATTGCCGGCCTTGCGCTTGAACTCATCCAGCGTCTGCTGATGTCCGTTCGTTTTCAGCTCACCGACCGGCGCGTCGAGATCGAATTGCTTGAAGTCGATATTGGTGATCTTGCCCAGAAAGGCGAGCTTCACCTCAACCTGATCCGCGATCCTGGCGGTGCGCTTTTCCTGCAGCCGTTGAGCATCTTCCCTGGTCTCCCCAACCAAGGGCGAGGCCAGGAACAGCACCTTGCAGCTGTCAGGGTCGCGCCCTTCGGCGACCATGCGCTTACGCACGTCATCCCTGAAGGCGCGCATGGCGTCGACGCCTTTGACCGCCGCGACGATGGTGTCGGCGTGTTTCGCCGCGAACTGACGGCCGCGCGGCGATCCGCCGGCCTGCGCGATCACCGGCTTGCCCTGCGGGCAAGGCCCGGAATTGAGCGGTCCGCGTGACTTGTAGAAACGCCCGGCATAGTCGATCTGCTGCACCTTGGTATGATCGATCAATACGCTGCTATCGGTATCGGCGATGATCGCCCCCGGTTCCCACGAATTCCATAGCTGGCCGACGAGATCGATATATTCATCGGCCATGTCGTAGCGCAGGTCATGGTCCGGCAGCCCGTCCATGCCGAAATTCCGCGCCGCGAAATCCGAACTGCCGGTCACCATGTTCCAGCCCGCGCGCCCGGCAGAGATCTGGTCGAGCGACGATACCAGCCGCGCCAGCAGATAGGGCGGATAGGCGAAGGTCGCGAAGGTCGGCACGATGCCGATGCGTGAGGTCGCGGCCATCATCAGCGTTGCGACCACGGACGGGTCCTGCCGGGGAACGGCGAGCCCGTTCTGGAGGTAGATATCGCGCGAATTGCCGTAGCTTTCGCCGATATAGGAGGAGTCTTCCAGCAGAATATAGTCGAAACAGGCGCGTTCCAGGGATTTCGCAACGTCGATGAACAGGTCCGGCTGCATCCAGGTCTCGCCGATGCGGCCGGTCCAAGGCTCGCCCCAGGCCTGGACGCTCGATCCTTGCAAAAACAATCCCAGATGAAACGGCTTACTGGTCATATGCGTCTTACACCCCTGGCGGCGAGCGATCGTCGGAATCACAAGCAACCAAGCTAGTTCCGGTCTTTTGCACAGCACAAGACCGGAAATGAGCGCCCGCGTGAATCCTGACCGTTCGACGCTGTTTCAGGCGGCAAAACGCAGAATGGCGCGGGGGATGCCCGCGCCATGCCGCTTAGCCAAGTCGAAAAGCTTTAGGCGGCCTTGATCGTCTTCGTCTTCTTCTTGGTCTTCTGACCCGCGATGACCTTCGCCCGCGCGGCCAGGGTCGCGCGGATCGCATCCACTTCGGCGCCCGTCACCTTCAGGTCGGCGCAGCCCAGCACGTCCCAGGCCAAGGGCGAGAAGTCGGCATGCAGCACAACCGGCATGCCGCCATTCTCGAACATCGCGCGGCCGCCCGTCTCCAGATAGCTTTCGGCCGGCAGGCCTTCCGCCAGCAGAACCTCATGCTGCGCCAGTTCGACATGGAAGTAGGTGACGCGCTCGATCGAGAGGTCGAAGCGCACAGTGCTGTCGTTGATGAGGTATTTCACCGGCACCAGCACGCCTTCGGCGAAGACCGCATGGTCAGGCGACAGCAGCAGGTCGCGCACCGGCATGTTTTTGCCGAAAGCACCCGCTGCGACGCGCACCGGCCGCACCTTCTCGGGTGCTGCATGGCGCGCGATATTGACGGTCCGATGACCGATCCAGGTCACCGGGGTCAGGCGCCGCTCGCCATCGGTCACCGTGATGACCTGGTCGCCGTCGCGCAGCGCTTCCACCGCAATCTCGCCGCGCGCGGTCAGAATGCGCGTGCCGGAAGCGAAGCAGGGCAGCACATCGATGCCGAGGATCAGATCGCCCGCCGGGTCGGTGGCATAGGTGAAGTCGGACGCCTGATAGTCGCCGTCGAAGGTGATCGTGCCGGTAACCTTGCCGTCCTGGCTGAAGGTCATCACATCATCGGCGAAGCTATGCGTATCATCGGCCAGACCCGCAAGGGTGATGCTGTCCCCGGCTGCGAAATGCGCGACGGTGGCGGCGAAGGCGCTCGGGTCGTCCACAACCACGCTGTTGCTGCCGGCGCCGAAGTCGATGGTCTGGCTGGCGTCGACCGCGATTTCGAATGTCGCCGTGCCGCCATTCTCGACCGTGATCATGCCGGCAGAGCCACCGGCCTTCAGGTTTGTATCGACCACCAGCTGCCCGGCATCGACGTCAATCACGCCCGTATTGGTGAAGGTGTTGATGAATTGAATATTCGCTGTGCTGCCCTGGCCGACAGTGAGCGTTCCAGCATTCGCGAAAGTCCCGAAAGGCTGGACATCCAGCGTCGCACCACCTGCGACGGTGATGGCACCATTGTTGATGAAGGCCGGGCTCTCCAGATCCATCTCGCCGGAGGCCGCGTCGGCGATGATGCTGCCGTCGTTGATGATGGTGCCGGCGCCGTCGCTGGCGAGTGCGACGTCAAGGAAGGCCGTGGTGGTTGTCTGGACGACGACGCCGGTGCCGAGCGTCAGGATGCCGCCGGCGCTGAGGCTGTCGAGGCCGCCGGCGCTGCCGATGGTGATGGTGGTATTGTCGAGACTGTCGGTCGCGTCGTTGAACAGCAGGGTGCTGTCCGCG
>NZ_JAESVA010000006.1 GCF_020621385.1 Acidisoma cellulosilyticum
TGCCGTCGCAACACGGTATGACAAACGAGACGACAACTTCCTCGCCTCTGTTCAGCTCGCCTCAATCCGCATCTGGCTGCGTCATAATGAGTCGGTGACCTAGCCTGCTCGCCCAAACACTTGCCAGACCAATCTCAACAATCGAGAGCGGCATCTCTCTCTCCTTGGATTATGCTTTATCTTTGGGAGGTCCTAAAGTGATGCGCATGTTGCGATGTGCTGAGCTTTGCTTTCGCGACCTCGTCACGTGACACGACCCGAAGATGAACTTCATCCGGCCCATCGATGAATCGCAGAGCCCGGCCCCAACTCCATAGAGAGGCCAGCGGCGTATCATTCGACAAACCCATCGCCCCGAACATCTGCATAGCCCGATCCAGGACACGCGTTTGCAACCTGGCGGCAACCACTTTGATGGCCGAAACGTCGACGCGCGCTGCCTGATTTCCGTCTGTATCCATACGCCATGCGGCCCGCAGACATAGCAACCGCGCTTGATCGATCTCGATGCGCGATAAAGCGATTTCATCCTGATTATTCGCGAAATCCGCCAATGCCCGCCCGAAGACCCGACGCTGCAATGCCCGATGACACATGAGCTCCAAGGCTAGCTCGCACTGGCCAATCGTCCGCATACAGTGATGGATGCGACCCGGCCCCAGTCTTGCCTGGGCAATTGCGAATCCTGCGTTTTCCTCGCCCAAAAGAGCATCGGCCGGAACGCGGACCTCCGTGAAACTCACCTCGCAATGACCGTCAATGGCATAATGGCTCATGATCGGTATATTACGCACAACGCGAACGCCGGGCGCATCCATCGGCACGATGATGAACGAATGCCGGCGATGCCGCGGGGCATCGGCATCGAAATTCGACACGCCCATGACGAGCAAAAAAGCGGCGTGAGGATGAAGCGCACCCGTATTGAACCATTTGCGCCCGTTGATGACATAACTGTCGCCGTCGCGGCGAATTTCAGTTTGCAGGTTGGTCGGATCCGAAGAAGCGACGTCGGGCTCGGTAATCGAAACAACGGAGCGGATCTCACCATTCAAAAGCGGGTTCAGCCATTGGCGACGCTGTTCCGGCGTTGCGAAGAGGTGCAAAATCTCCATATTGCCGGTATCGGGCGCGTTGCAGTTAAATACCTCCGCAGACCAAGGAACCGGGCCCATCAATTCCGCAATGGGCGCATATTCGAGATTCGACAGTCTCGTTCCTGGCTCGTCATCTTTCAATCCGGGTAAAAACAGATTCCATAAACCTTCGGAGCGGGCCTTCGCCTTAAGCGGCTCCACCACCTCAAGCGGGTAGGTACCGCGCTCAGCAAGCTCCAGCCAATGCTGGTTTGCGGGCAGGATCTCATGATCCATGAATGCAGAAACGCGCTGCCGAAGGTCCTCGACACGCTTGGAATAGGCAAAATCCATCTTATCCTCCCGCGGAATAAGCTCAGGCTTGATTGACGATATCCATAGCCCGTTTCGCGAAATGACGACCCAGGTGGCTGACCGCAGCAGCGTTGCGGCCTGCCGCTATGCCGGCACGCTCCCGGTCGGCAATGCCCACGAAAATCACCGCAAACCGAAACAGCGCGAAGGCAAGATGAAACTTGCCGAAGGCCCTGTCGGGAGTTCCCTGGGAGAAGTAATGCGCGACAAACGCCTCCTCGGTTGGAATGCCGAGCGCTGCCCTGTCGAGCCCAAGAATGCCGGCATATTCATCTGGCGCGGTATGCCAAGGCATGCAACAGAAGCCCAAATCAGCCAGCGGGTGGCCGAGTGTTGAAAGCTCCCAATCCAAGACGCCGACAACGCGCGGCTCCGTGGGATGGATGATCAAATTTCCCAATCGAAAGTCGCCATGAGCTATAGCGACGCGACCATCATCCGCGGGAAGATTGTCAGGAAGCCAGGTCACCAATGCATCTAGTTCGGGAATATTGTCAGTCGGAGATTCCGTCCATTGGCGCGACCAACGGGCGATCTGCCGCTGAAAGTAATTGCCCGGGCGGCCAAAATCGCTCAATCCCAAATCGTCGGGGTTAAGCGCATGCAGCGCCGCGAGCGTTTCCGCCATGCTCAGATAAATCGCCCGACGCTCGTCAGGCTCCAAGCCTGGCAATGCGCTGTCGTGAAAGACCCGTCCCGATAGCCGTTCCATCACGTAGAATGGCGTACCGATGATATCATCATCTGGGTGGTACAGTATGGCGGCGGGCACAGGGACGGCCGTGTGCTTTAGGGCCGATAAGACACGAAATTCCCGATCGATCGCATGGGCCGATGGCAGGATCGACCCTTCCGGCTTTTTTCGAAGCACCAATTCCCTGTCGCCGAAACTCAGGAAATAGGTTGGGTTGGACTGTCCGCCTTCAATTTTCTCAAGCGACATGGCCCCGGTCAGACCCAGCTTTTCGCCAAGAAAGGCAAGCAATCTATCCGTCTTGATCATAGGGTCCGCATGACCTGTCATTACAAAGAACTCACTAAATGGCCGCCATCGACGGTGATCGTCGATCCCGTCATGAAGCGGGACGCGGCGCTTGCCAGAAGCAGCAAGGGTCCGTCGAGGTCTTCCAAGTTGCCGAGCCGACGTTGCGGAATACGCGCAATCATGGCGCGTCCCGCGTCGCTTTCGAAAAATGCTCTGTTGAGGTCCGTCGCAATATAGCCGGGTGCCAGGGCATTCACACGAATGTGGAATCGCGCAAGTTCCAGCGCCATCGCTTGGGTCAGCTGCACAAGCCCGGCTTTAGAGACCGCATAGGCCGAGACATGGCCCGCAACCCGGAAACCAAGGATCGACGCAACGTTGACGATTGTTCCCTCTGTGCCCGCTGCTTTGGCGGCACGCGCGAAACTGCGGGAGACGAGCCAGGCGCCTTTGAGATTCGTGTCCAGCACGCGATCCCAATCCTCCTCCTCAAGATCTAACGCGCCGGCAGACACAGCAATTCCGGAATTATTGATCAGTATCGATATGGGGCCGACCGCCGCTACGGCCTGTGACAAGGCCTCCTCGACAGACTGCGCATTGGTGACATCCATGACCGTCGCCGTTGCGTGATAGCCCTGGCCGCGCAGTTCCGTCACGGCTTGCTCAAGGACTTCCAAACGCCGCCCCGTCAACACCACGTTCGCGCCGGCACGGGCGAGTACCTCTGCGAAATGCCGCCCGAGCCCGCCGGACGCCCCCGTGACGAGCGCGCTTTGGCCAGCCAGATGAAAGATATCACTGCTCATCGGGATTCCAAATTCACGTCAAAACGCGCCGTCGTTTTACGTTGAATTTCTTCCAGTGCGACGCCCGGCGCACATTCGATCAAGGATAACGGTCCTCCACGCTCCAAAAACTGGAACACGGCCAGGTCAGTAATGATCAGATCCACCACGGCGCGCCCTGTCAGCGGCAGGGTACAATGCTTGATCAGCTTCGGGGCGCCTGATTTCTCGACATGGTCCATCAGGATGGTCACGCGCTTGACGCCCGCCACCAAGTCCATTGCCCCGCCCATGCCTTTTACCATTTTTCCGGGGACCATCCAATTGGCGAGGTCACCGCGCTCGGATACCTGCATAGCGCCCAGAATGGACAAATCCATATGTCCGCCACGGATCATGGCGAAACTATCCGCGCTTGATACATAGCTCGTCGTCGGGATTTCAGTGACCGTCTGCTTTCCCGCGTTGATGATATCCGGGTCGACATCCTCCAGATAGGGAAATGGCCCCATGCCCAGCATGCCGTTTTCACTTTGAAGTGTGACCGTCAGCCCAGGGGCAATCCAATTCGCAACAAGCGTGGGAATGCCGATGCCAAGATTTACGTAATAGCCGTCTCCAATCTCACGAGCAGCCCTTTGTGCCATTTCATCCCTTGTCCAAGGCATCAGCCGACACCTTCCAGAATCGGGCGCGGCCGTGTGGTCACACGTTCGATCCGCTTCTCATAGGCCATTCCTTGGACAATGCGATCGACATAAATGCCTGGCGTGTGGATATGATCCGGATCAAGCATCCCAGGATCAGTGATCTCTTCAACCTCCGCGATGGTCACAGCACCGGCTGTCGCCATCATGGGATTGAAGTTGCGTGCGGTCTTTCTATAAACAAGATTGCCTTCGGTGTCGCTCTTCCAGGCCTTCACAATGGATAGATCCGCGGTCAGTGCGGTTTCCATCACATAATCCTGGCCCTTAAAGCTCCGCACCTCCTTGCCGTCCGCCACGATGGTGCCGACCCCGGTCTTAGTGAAAAAGGCCGGGATCCCAGCTCCGCCGGCCCTGATGCGCTCTGCCAACGTGCCTTGCGGGTTGAATTCCAACTCAAGCTTGCCCGCGAGATAAAGCTGTTCGAAGAGTTTGTTTTCTCCGACATAGGAGCTGATCATCTTCCTAATCTGCCCACCCGCGAGAAGTATGCCCAGACCGAAGTCATCAACGCCGCAGTTGTTCGAAATGACGGTAAGATCGCGGACACCACTGCGTCGGATCGCCTCTATCAAGGTTTCTGGAATACCGCAGAGGCCGAACCCGCCGGCCATCAGGGTCATGCCGTCCCACAACAAGCCTTCCGTCGCGGCATTCGCATCCGTAAAGGTTTTCTGCCGCATGACGCCTCCTTCCTCTATCCTATGCATCGGCAAAGCCGATGCGTTTCAATGTCGAAGACCGTTATTTTATAAAGAGATATTTCGACCGATCGATCGTCAGCGACACCGCCAATATAATCACAATCCCCTTGACGATATCCTGCGTAAACGAATTCACCTGCGTGACGTCCATGCCATTGGTGAGGATCGCGATCACCAGCACACCAAGGAACGTGCGGTGGGGACCGCCAACGCCACCCGATAGCGCTGTTCCCCCCATCACGACAGCGGCGATGGCGTTGAGCAGAAGCCCGCTGCCGGCGGTCGGCGTTCCGGCGCCCACCTGACCGGTGAGCATGACGCCGGCCAGGCCGCAAACGCCGCCCGAAATGACAAAAGCGACAATCTTATAAAATGTGACGGGCACGCCGGCATTGGACGCGACGATTTCACCGCCGCCAAGCGCATAAAGATAACGCCCAAGCCTTGTGCGGAACGCGATCAATGTGAAGATGACTGTCGTCAGGACCGCAAACCAAATGACATTCGGAACATGCAGGAAAAGCGAGCCATTCATCATATTTGGAAGAATCTGGTTTTCAAAAATGATCGACTGACCCTGCGAGATCTGGTTGGCGATACCGGACAGAATCGACAGCATGCCGAGCGTGACAAGGAACGACGGAACGCGAAGCTGCGTGACAATAACACCGTTGATCAAACCAACGACCGCGCCCGTGACCACGGCAACGGCCATGCTACCCACGATGCCGAGCGCATCGACTGTCAGCGCCGACAAGATCCCCGTCAAAGTCACCAGCGCGCCAATGGAAAGATCAATCGATCCGATCAGGATGATCACGGTCTCCGCCAAAGAGACCATCAACAGCACCGAGGACTGCCGACCGATATTCCCGGCATTTTCGTAGGACAGAAACAGCGGATTAACGATGGAAAAATAGGCGATCAGGATCGCGATCGCGACGATAGACGGACCGAAGGATCGGATCTGCCCGGACGGCATCCTGCTGATGATGGTTCTCATTTTACCTCTAGAGCATTGCGGGGAGGATATCGATCTCCCGCGGCTTGGCATCCTTGGGTGCATCGATGAGTGCTGAACACTGCCCATTGCGCATCACCAGAATCCTATTCGAAAGCCCAATCAACTCGGCGAGATTGTCCGATACCAGAAGGATGGCAGCACCCGCTGCCGCCATCTCGCGCATCAGGGCGTATAGATCTTCCTTCGCCCCGACATCGAGACCACGGGCCGGATCATCCAGCACGAGGATCCTGACCCCGCGCGCGAGCCATTTTCCAAAGACAACCTTCTGTTGGTTTCCACCGGACAGCGTACGACACAGGGCCTTGCCATTGCTTGGCCGAACGCGAAGGCGCCCAATCCACTGCTTCGTCAGGTTACGGCTCAACGACGGTGATAGAAACCAAGGAATCGCATGCTTGATGAGGCTCATGTTTGGCAGGGTCAGATTGTTCTCAATCGTGTCCGTGCCGATGATTCCGCCAATAGTGCGCTCCGCCGGCACATAGCCGATGCCGAGGTCTATGGCCTGCCGCCTGGCGCCCGGCTTCAGCGGCGTTCCATATAAGGTGAGCATACCCTTATCCTGTTGCTCCACGCCCGCCACAAGCTTTGCCAACATCGACTTGCCCGAGCCGAGGACACCGGCGACGCCCAAAATCTCACCGGCCCGAAGATCGAACGAGACGTCTTGCACCTGGGACGATTTGCTAAGCCCGGCGGCCGAGACCGCGATCTCGGCCTCAGGCTCTCGCTGGCTGCCTTCGTGGTAGAAAAATGCGTTGCGCTCTCGCCCCACTATAGACTGGTGCAGCAAAGCCTCATCAACCTCGTCAATCCCACGCTGCAAAACGAGGCAACCATCCTTGAGCGCAACAACCTCTTCACAAATAGCAAAGACGTCGCGTAGGCGATGCGACACCAGCACAAAAGAGCCCTTTTTTCGCCAGCGTCTTATGCCGTCGAACAGCTTCGCTGCCTCGCTGTCCGACAGCGCGCTCGTCGGCTCATCGAGCAGTATGACGGGCTCCACCGGATAAATCCGCGCGACGGCGAAGGCTTTCGCAATCTCGACCAATTGGCGCTGACCGAAGGACAAATTGCCGGTCAAGGCGCGCGGGCTCACGTCAATCTCAAGTTCATCGAGAACCGCCTTAGCCTCGGCGATCATCCGCGGCTGGTGCAGCACCCCGCCCAGGCTAAACGTCTTTTCACGCCCCAAGAATATATTTTCGTAAACCGGAATCGTCGCGATCAGCCCCTGTTCCTGAAACACGGTCGCCACACCCAGCCGCGCGGCCTCGGAGGGATGGCCGAACCGCACGGGCTTGCCATTGATAGCGACCGTGCCTTCGTCGGGTCTGACCGTGCCATTGACGATCGACAGCAAGGTTGATTTCCCTGCCCCGTTCTCCCCCACCAAACCCAGCATGCCGAATCGCTTAAGGGTGAAACTGACGGAGGTCAGCGCCTTCGTACCGGGATAGGACTTGCTGACGCCCCGCAGTTCCAAAGCCAGGCTTGATGGTGCCGTGCTAGCAGGCATCGACGTCGCGCGCACGGCACTTGATGGCGTGGCGCTAACCACCATGAAAGGGCCCGGTCTTATAGCGTTCGGCATAAAGCTGCGTTGTCGCCGCAAGTTCCGCCGCCCAGCCGGAAGATTTATAGGCCGCGTTGAGCCGCGCCTCGTTCGGCATACCCGCCCAATGAACCACCGGGTCAATCGGCGTCACCTTGTTCTGCGGATCCCAATCGTTCGGGTGCAGGCTGCGGCTCATCCTCAGCCAATCGAAAGGCAGCTTGGCGCTGGCATAGATCTTCTGATTGATACTCTCCGCATTTTCCACTGTTGCGGTCAGCGACCCTGTATAGATCAGACGCTCAGGCAGACTTGGCTTCCATCCCGAGTAGGCATCGAACAGAAGCACCGCCGCAAAACCTGCCTGATAGGGCGGAAGGGATGTATTTGTCGCGACAAACTGCCCACCTTTCGCCACTTCGGCTAGTCCCTCCGGCAGGCCGTCGATGCCGGCGACCTTGACGGACGTGAGATTGCGCTCCTTCAAGACACTGAGAACGCCGAGCGCCATGGAGTCATTCTGCGCGAAGACGCCCTTCATGTCGGGATAGGCGGTCACCATGCTCAGCATGACACTCCGCGCCTTCTCGCGAACCCAATCCGCACGCAGGCCGCCAACAATCTTGATGCCCGGGAACTCGCCGGCAGCCTTCATCATGCCGGCCGTTCGCGCGTCATCGGTCGGCGTGGCAAGGCCTTTGATATGGACGACGGTGCCTTCCCCGCCGATCGATTTGAATAGAACCTTCGCAACCTCATAGCCGGCTTGCACCGAATTCGAGGTGTTATAGGAGACGAAGTAGTCTCCCACATCGGGCGGCGTGAACCATGCCGGGATTTCCCAGATCGTCGTATAGTAAACGCTGTTCTGCTGACATATCCGCGCGACCATCGGAACTTCGCCGGCGGCGACCACGGTGTTGATCAGCATGCTGACGCTCTGAATAGGCAAGCCTCGCACCTGGCTCAACTCACGCGCGGCGTCATTGTCGTGCAGCAATTCTACTTCGCCAATCTGCAGCTCTTCGCAGGTTGCATGGAACCCTTTGGCAAAGGCCGCCCAGTAATCATTGGCAAGCGTCGCGAATTGCGCGGCGATTTTTCCCTTCGCCGCCGCTTGTGCACGGGACGCGAATTCTATGCCAGCCGCCCCTGTGGGTATCGCGATACCGGCAGCAGCAGCGAGTTTGATAAACACCCGGCGAGTCTGCGGGTTCTTAAGTCGAAAGGCAGCGGCAATAATCTCTTCTTCAGACATGATTCTCTCCCATAAGCCTCTTACCGTGAGAACATCTTGGCGAGGCATTTTTTCTATAAGAAGGCGAGCATCGATGCGGCGATCATTCTACGTGATGGTCTGAACCTCCTGCTGGTCTCCGAGGATTTAAGCGATCTGTCGTGCTTGTCGTTAGACTGCGGCGCTGGCTGGCGTGGGCGCATCCGGTCTGATCAGATCGGATTGGCGTAGGGCATCCCAGAATTCTGCCGGTATGCCCTGGGACAATAGTGCGATATTCTCTTTCATATGTTTTGCGCTGCGCGTCCCCGCAAGCACCGTGGGAATAGCCGGATGGGCCAGCACGAATTGCAAAGCTGCCGCCTTCAGAGACACCGAAAATTCCCTGCAGATGGACTCGATCTTAGCGACGCGATCGATAATCGGTTGTGGTGCGGGACCGTAATTATAGTATGCGCCCGCTATCGCGCCTGTACCAAGAATGCCGCTATTGTAGCAGCCGCCAAGAACAATCGCGACGTTACGTTCCACGCAGAGTGGCAGAAAGCTGTCTAATGCATCCTGCTCCAGAAGCGTGTAACGGCCTGCAAGCAGAAAGCAGTCGAAATCCGCCTCTTCCAGCGCCTTCTGGCAGGCCTGCCATTCGTTCATACCGACGCCGATCGCTTTGAGTACGCCCTCCTCCCGAAGGCGGTGCAATGCTTTATAGGCACCTTCCATGGCCTGTCGAAAAACGACCGGCTGCTGCTCCGGCCCATGGGTGAATACATCGATATCGTGTATGAAAGCGATGTCGATATATTCAAGAGCTAGCCGCTGCAGGCTGTCCTCGACCGAACGCATGACGCCGTCATAGCTGTAGTCATAGCTGACCTGGAAGGGAAGAGGATCAACCCAGAAAGGAGAAATGACCTCCTCGCGCCGGGCCGGCACCAGCATGCGCCCGACCTTCGTCGACAGAATATAGTCGTGGCGGTTCCGCAGACGCAGGGCCTCGCCCGTCCGGTGTTCAGCAAGACCATGGCCGTACATGGGTGCGGTATCAAAATATCTTATTCCCGCATTCCATGCTTCGTCAAAGACCGCCTGCGAGTCTGCCTCGGTCACAACCCGGAACTGGTTGCCGAGCGGCGCCGTGCCCAGCCCCAAGGCAGTGACACTTAAAGGCAGGCGGCCGAACCTTCGACTAGTACTCGCGTCCATGACGCGTCTCCCTCACAAGGTCAGTCGTTTCGTTTCAATCGATCCGTTGGCGCCACAGTCATGCGGCGGCGCCTGATGCTATTATAATGTCTCGACGAACCACTCGGTTGCCAATGCCGCCGCTTTCTCGACCTTGGACTTATCCGAATAGAGCGTCATGTGAGAGGTATGCGCTATGACATGCAGCTTCTTGCGGACACTCGGGATGGCATTGAAGGCGCCGATCTCAAGATCCCACAGAGTAAGGTCGTCGCCTTCCGCCACGATCATCAAAGTCGGCGTATTGTAGATACGCTTTACGAAAGGCCCGACATCATAGTTCATGAGCAGATCAACGGATTCGACGGTGCTTTTATTCTGGTAGAGGGGCGCTTCCTTCGCCTTGATGGCAAGAAACGTCCGGACCGTCTCCGGGAATGGCCAGGACGAGACTTCGGCCTCTGCGTTTTCAGTGGCATGCGGCATGTAAAGCCGCTCGCCTGGCTGCTCATACCGCAAACGGCGATCATCCAAAATCATCGCCCATAGACGACGAAATTCCATCGTTCCATGTGCGCGGCGCATATTCTCGTAGCCGTCGATGACGGGGATCTGACTGACGATGGTTTTCACGCGCGGATCGGTCGCCGCCAGAACCAGGGCATGACCGCCGGAATATGAGATGCCCCAGACCCCGATGCGGTCGGGATCGACTGCTTCATGGCGCTCCAGGAAGGAGATCGCGTTCTGATAATCGCGAATCTGCGCCCAGGGGTCGAGATGCTGGCGGTTGTCACCATCACTGACCCCAAGGTTGCGATAATCAAAGATCAGAGCATTGATACCGGCCTTTGCGAAAGCCTCCGCATAGGTTGGCATGACAATCTCACGCACATAGCACCAGCCGCCGGCCAAAACGACCGTGGGCCGCCGTCCGCCGCCATCCGCCTTATAGAGCCAGGCCCGGCAGGTATCGCCCTCGGACTTAAACTCGACATCCAATCTTTCGACCATTTTAACTTGTCCTCGTCAATTTCAATCGATTGCATCCCAAGGCAAATTGGGCTTGGGACAGGAAATTCACGGCCGTCCGCCTTCGCAGGCACGCCGCACGGCAGCGATGACGTCCTGTGCATTTGGTATCATCAGGCGTTCGAGCTCGGCATTGTACGGCATCGGAACGCCACGCATGCCGATCCGTTCGACCGGCGCATCCAAATAGTCGAATGCCTCCTCCATGATGAGCGCCGAAATCTCGGCACCGAAGCCATAGGTCTTCCAGGCTTCATGAACGACGACACAGCGACTGGTTTTGCGCACCGAGGCCAGAATGGTCTCGGTATCGAGTGGCCGCAAGGTTCGTGGATCGATCACCTCCGCCTCGATACCCTCCGCTGCAAGATCCCGTGCGGCTGACAACGCGACATCCACCATGGCCATTGTCGCGACGATGGTGATATCGGAGCCTGAGCGTTTTATGGCGGCTTTGCCGATCGGCACGATATAGTTCGCCTCTGGCACCGCGCTCTGGCTATTCACATAAAGCAGCTTGTGCTCCAGGAAGATCACCGGGTTGTCATCCCTGACCGCAGCAGCCAGCAGGCCCTTGGCGTCATAGGGATCTGATGGCGCGAGGACGACCAGGCCCGGGATATGCGCAAACCAGACTTCCAATGATTGCGAATGCTGAGCGCCAAGCCTGATGCCGCCGCCCTGCGGTCCCCTTACCACCAAAGGCATAGGCACCGCACCACCCAGCATGAAGCGAAGCTTGGCAGCCTGATTGACGATTCCGTCCATCATATGTGTCACGAAGTCGAAAAATTGCAGCTCGACAATGGGACGAAGCCCCGTCAGAGCCGCGCCCACGGCCGCGTTGATGATGGCGTTCTCGGAGATCGGTGTATCACGCACCCGGTTGCGTCCATGCCGCTCCTGCAACCCTTTTGAACAGCCGAACAGGCCCCCGATCTTGCCGACATCCTCGCCCAGAAGCACGACGCGGGAATCGCGCGCCAGTTCCTGATCCATGGCCTCCCGGATGGCCTCGACATAGAAAAGCCGCCGCTCGCCTCTCTCGGGCTCTATGGCCCCTGCATGGGGGGAGGAGACCGCCGCCGCAAGACTATCCTCGGCAGGCTCCTGTGCTGCCTGAGCGACCTCTATCGCGGCCAGGATTTCGTCATCAGCCTCCATCTGCAAAGCGGCGAGACGCTCCTGCCCCACCTGCCGATCCGCCAGAACCTGACCCAGGCGTCTGATCGCATCGCCCTCCGTCCGCGCGTATTGCTCCTCCGCCTCGGGCCGATATCGCGGCAGATTCGTCCGCATGGAGTGGTCGCCCCAACGATAGGTCATCGCTTCGATGAGACTGGGTCCCTCACCGGCGCGGGCCCGGGCGACCGCCACTGCGGTGCGGGACTCGACGGCCAGCACGTCATTCCCGTCGATGGTTTCACCAGGGATACCATATGCCGCGGCGCGCTGCGAAATCTGCGGAACGGCCGAGGCCTCCGCAACACCGAGTGACAAGCCATAGCCGTTATTCTCACACAGAAATACAATGGGTAGGCGCCACAAGGCCGCCAGGTTCATTGCCTCATGGAACAGACCCTCGTTTGCAGCACCATCGCCAAAAAAGGCGATGCAGACCTGGCCACTCTCCAATACCTGGGCTGCCAAAGCGGCCCCGGTGCCGATCCCGATCCCGGCCCCCACGATGCCGTTCGCGCCTAGAACGCCGCGATCGAGTGCGGCAATATGCATGGAGCCGCCCAGGCCATGCCCGTAACCGGTTTCACGGCCAAGCAATTCCGCCATCATGCGTGTTGTGTCGGCACCTTTGGCAATACAATGGCCATGGCCGCGATGATGGGTGACAATCGTATCGCCCGGCGCCAAAGCCGCACAGGCGCCGACCGCAATTGCCTCCTGCCCGACGCAGGAATGCGCCGTGCCCTTGACGATGCCTTTTTTGAACAGCTCCATCGTCCGCTCTTCGAACCTGCGGATCCGCCAAAGGTCCCGATATCGGGTTTCCAAAACGGCGGTGGTCGCAGGGTCGCTTCTTGACGCCGCGGCATCGATGAGCGTTGGAACGGCGTTCATGTGCTTCATGTGAATAGACAACCGCCATTCACATCCAGGGTCGTGCCGGTGAGATAGGAGCTCTCGGGTCCCGAGAGAAAGGCGACGGCCGCCGCGATTTCCGCCGGCTCTGCGGCCCGACGCAGCGGGATCTTGTCCCATTCCGTTTTCTTCATCGCCTCGAAGCTTACGCCCCGGTTGTCAGCCTCCTCCTGCAAGGCCGAGAGATGCATGCGCGTCGCCACATTTCCCGGTGCGACGGAGTTCACGCGAATACCATCATCCGCAAGCTCCGCCGCCGCACTCTGCGTCAGCGAGATCAGCGCGGCCTTTGACGCGCAATAGGCAGAGAACAAGCCATGGCCGCTTCGCCCGTACCAGCTAGAGATCGTCACAATCGTGCCGCCGCCGGCAACCCGCAGCAGCGGCACAAATCGCTGCATCATCAACACGTTTGCGCGGACATTGATGCCCATGACACGATCCCACTCCGCCATATCCAGCGTCTCGACGGGACCCACTTCCTGCAATGTGCCCGCGATAAGGCCCAAGGCCTTCAAGGGCGCGCCGATACCGTGCAAGGCAGCCTCGACCGGCGCAAGCGCCTCGGCTCGGGTGATATCGGCCGCGACCCCCACCACCTTGCCCGCGGCGCCTGCATCGATGTCTGCCGCCACCGCAGTCACGGAATCCGCGACATCGACCAGGACCAGCGACCAGCCATCGCGCGCAAAGCGCTCTGCCGTTGCCCTGCCAATGCCGCCCGCGGCACCTGTCAGGATCGCGACACGCGCGCTCATTGCAGCACCATCCCGCCATCGATGACCAGGACCTGGCCCGTCATGTAATCGGATTGCTCCGACCAGAGGAACTTCACCGTGCCCACGACATCCTTGGGATCAGCGACCCTGCCGAGCAGGATCTGATTGGCCATCGATCCCATCGCCTCGCCAGGCGCGGTGCTCGCCCCCATCGCATAAAGATCCTTATCCAACTGTTCCCACAGGGGTGTCGCGACGACGCCAGGTGCGAAGGCGTTCACCGTTATTCCCTTGGACGCCAGCGCTCTTGCGGCAGATTGCGTAAGGCTGATGACAGCCGCCTTGCTGACGCAATAGGGCGCGAAGTCCGGAAAGCCCGTGCGGCCCGCGATCGAGGCGGTATTGATGATTTTACCTTTCGTGCCGGCCGCGATCATCGCCTTGCCCGCTTCCTGAATGCCGATCAGAACACCCAAGGCATTGACCTCTAAAATGCCACGCCAAGTCTTTTCCGTTATGTCCAGAAAAGGCTCAGGCTTGTTGTATCCGGCATTATTGATCATCACCTTCAGGCTGCCGAAGCGCTTCACGCAGACGCCGATCGCATCCTGAATACTGGCCCGGTCGGTCACATCCACCTTGGCGAAGACGGCCGCTCCGCCGCCTGCCTGTGTCAATGCCTCGGCCGTTGCCTGGCCTGTCGTCTCATCGACATCCGCGATAACGACGCCGTACCCGTCGGCCACCAGACCGGCCGCGATCTGCCGGCCAATGCCACGTGCCGCACCGGTGACGATGGCGCCCCCCTTGCCTTCGCTTGTCATGACCTTCTCCTAACCTTGTTCATGTCCGTAGGGGCCTTCCCAGCACCCGCCATCGCGCAGCGGTCTTCATGCCCCGGCGCGTGCCAAGCGCGTCGTCCAACAGCAGCATCGCCAGCAGAATGCAGCCG
This sequence comes from Acidisoma cellulosilyticum, assembly GCF_020621385.1. Classification (GTDB taxonomy): domain Bacteria; phylum Pseudomonadota; class Alphaproteobacteria; order Acetobacterales; family Acetobacteraceae; genus Acidisoma; species Acidisoma cellulosilyticum. The sequence goes on from NZ_JAESVA010000006.1 coordinate 14,440, forward strand.
GTCGCGATGCTCTCCACGGAACTCTGCATGCCGAGGAGCGCCGCAGCGGCCGCGATGATGCGTACGATCAGGCTGCCAAGAAGGACATTGATGATGCTTCCTCGGCCGCCCTCCAGCGACACGCCGCCCACCACTGCGGCGGTGACACCGTCAAGCAGGAAGCTGTCGAGGCCGGTGCCCGATGCCGAGCCGGATCGCAGGGCCGCGAGGATACCCGCCGTCGCCGCCAGCATCGCAGAGCCCGCGAAGGCGACCATATAAACCTTGGTCGTATTGACCCCCGAACCGCGGGCACGCTCAAGATTGCCGCCGACTGCATAGAGCGACAAGCCAAGGCGGGTGCAGCGCATGCCGAGACCAAGCGCCAGGATCAGGACCAGCCCTATGATTCCCAGAACCGTCGTCGGCCCGACCCGCGCCACCAGCCCGTCCGAGACCCAGAGCAGACCGTCCGCCAGAACCGCCGGGCTCTGCGGCACCAGGATGAGGGCCAGACCGCGCAACCCGATCAGCATGCAAACCGTAAGGACGAGCGAACTCACCCCCGTTCGCGCGATAATCCAACCGATGCCGCATCCGTAAAGCCCGGCCACCACCAGCGCCACGACGATACCGAGCACCAGCGAATAAGGCCCAAGCAATAGCGCAATGATAGCGGAGACCGCAGCGACGGAGGCCACGGCGGCATCCAGCTGACCTGCAACCATGGTCAGCATCAGGCCGGCCGCCAGCAGACCGATCAGCGCGACATTCTCCACGATGGAGGCCAACGTCGCCATCGTCGCAAAACCATCGACCTCGATAGCGCAAATGACGATGAGCAGGATGCTCAACCCCAGGCGGAGGCCGAGGCCCTTGTCCAGGCGGCTCATCGGCTGCGCCTCCGCATGACCGTCATCGCGAGCAATACAGCCGCCGCCAGACCACCTTTGAGAAGCAAGCGGACACCGGCATCAAGGCCGAGGAGCAGCATAATGTTCGACAGCATGGTCAGGATCAGCGCACCAACGCCCGCGCGCCAAAGCTGCCCTTCACCCCCCTGAATGGCAATGCCACCGACAAGGATCGCCGCAACCACATCGATCGTCAGGCCATCGAACATATTGCTGCTGGCTTGAGAGACCTGGCCGACCACCAGCATGCCCACCAGGGCGGAAGCGAGGGCGGCGGAAATATAGGCGATGATGACAAGGCGACTGATCGGGATACCGATCAACTCCGCCGCCTTGGGATTGGCGCCACACAGCACGATCTGCCGCCCGAGCCGCGTATGCGACAGAAACACGGTCCCGATCGCGAGCAGGATGACGAAGACAACCGCCTGGTTAGGCACACCCCAACTGGTGCCGCCGCCCAACCACGCCAACGGGTTGTGGCGCAGTGTAATGGTCCGGTTGTTGGACAGCAGCACGACGGCGCCGAACAGCGCGGAACCGAAGGCGAGCGTGGTGACGATCGGGTTAAGGCCCCGGGCAACGAGATAGCCCTGCACCGCGCCGATGATGACGGCCACGATCAAAGTCGCGGCAACCGCAACCGCAACCGGCTGCCCGATACTCAAGACTGCCGTAAAGACATAGGCCGCGGTGACGGCCTGCTGCTCGATCGCGAGGCTCACGAATTTCCCGACGATCGTAATGGCCGCGGCGCCGATCGCGGCAATCCCGGTGATGGCCGAGGCCTGGACGACGGCGATAAGATTGGGGCCGCTGGCAAAGCCTGGAATTGCCACCGCGGCGATGACGAAAATGAGGGCGATGGGCGCAATGGGCGCAAGGCTCTGTAATGAGACCGCGACGGAGCCTCGCCCCTTGGACTGGGCGCTCTGGCTGGCCGTGGTCCGCACGCCGCTTAAATCAACCATTGCAGCTACCATGGGTGATCCAGGTTGCCAGCTTGTCGCGCGTCAAGGCGCTCGCCGGCAGCGTCTCCACCTGACGGCGATTGTGAAAGATCATCACCCTTTCGCCGAAACCCAGAACCTCGTCGAGATCGGTGCTGGCGAAGAGGACAGAAAGACCTTGATCCGCGAGGCTGCGGATAACCCGATAGACCTCCGCGCGTGCGCCGACATCCACGCCGCGCGTTGGCTCTTCAACCAACAACAACTGGGGGTCGTTCGACAGCCACTTGCCGATAGACACCTTCTGCGCATTGCCGCCTGACAGCGCCCGCACCGCTCTGTCGCGGTAAGCGAGGGAGATCGTCATCCGGTCGGCCAGCCTGTCCGTGCTGCGCCGCAGACGCTGCCCGTTCGCGCTACCCCATAATCCGGATGCCGCCAGGGCGGGTGCGCTCATTGTCTCCCATACCGGACGGTCCGGAAAGAAGCCGTCGAGTTGGCGATCGGCGGAGCAGTAAGCCACGCCCGCGGAGCAACGTTCCCGATGATTGCGGGGAGAATAGGCTTTACCTTGTAGTCGCATTGTGCCGGCCGTCATCGCTGTCACGCCTGCCACCGCGCGCAGCGGCTCCACAAAACCACTCCCGATTTGCCCGGCGGTCGCGACAATTTCACCAGGCTTCAAATCAAGATCGACAGATCCCAACAAGCCCGCCGTGCGCAGCCCGGTGAGGACAAGATTGGACGCGGATGAGCCGTCAGGCTCGGCCCGATTTCCGACCGCAGGATAAAGCTCGTTGAGTTCACGGCCGACCATCGCGTAGATCACACGGGCGATGCTGGTATCGGCAGTGGCGAAGCGATCCGCCACCTGACCGTTGCGGAGAACGACCGCCTGCTCGCAGATCTCCTCCAATTCGTTCAGCCGGTGGGTGATATAGAGGACGACCTTGCCTTCGGCCGCAAGCCGCCGCACGGCCTGATGCACGAGCGCGATGTCACGATCCCCCAGGGCCGCCGTCGGCTCATCAAGGACCAGAACTTGCGCGTCCTGCGCCAGCATGCGTGCAATCTCGACCAGCTGTCTTTCGCCGACCGACAGGCTGCCGGTCGGGCGCCCGACATCGACGTCACCAAGGCCGAGACGATCCAGATAGGCCCGGCACGCGCTGGCCGCCTTAGCCCGCCGCAACAGGGCCGAGGGCGCCGTCAGCATGAAGTTCTCGGTGATCGACAGATTAGGGAGAACGCTGATCTCCTGCTGAACGACGGCCACGCCTGACTTGCTGGCGCGGTCCGGCGTTGATGTATCGATGATATGACCGTCCAGCGCTATCTTGCCTTCCGTCGGCACCACCAATCCCGACAGGATCTTGACCAGGGTGGACTTGCCGGCGCCATTTTCTCCCAGCAGCGCCGTCACCTTGCCACGCTCTGCCGAGAAACTTACCCCGGACAAGGCAGCGACTGCCCCATAGGATTTAGAGAGTTCAAGAATTTCCAGCATCATTGCCTGTCCCCTCCCCTGGTCCCTGCACAAAGCTGTTCAGTAGACGCAGTGATCGACGAAGGTCTGTCCCCAAAGCTTGAAATTCGCCAGCACCTTCGGCGCGTCTGCCGCATTCGTGCCGACCACGACTGGCGGATTCGGAATGATGTTCACCTCGCTGGGCGGCTCGGTGAATTGCGGACGCGCATCGACGGTTGCAGGCGCAATATACGTGCCGGGCAGAATCTTGTCACCGTGCGCGAAATAGCGCGCCACGACATTGACCGCGAACCAGCCTTCAAGCCCGGCGGCCTGCACGCCCGTCGCGAATTCCTTGGCCGACTTGATCGCCGAAATATCCGCGATGCAGGTCGCACTGACCAGATAGACATTCTTGCCGGGCTTCAGCCCCGCTTCCTCAAGCGCCTGCACGGCGCCGGTGACCGGACCATCCGACATGCCATAGACAAAATCGATACCTTGTCCACGAATGCGCGGAATGAGTTGGCTCATCGCCTTGTAGCCGCTCGCATTGTCGAAGCCACCATATTCGGTTGCGATGACATGGAACGGTTTGCCCTTCGTCGCGTCCATAAAGCCGCGTTCACGATCATCACCGGCCGAGTAGCCCGGAATGAACTTCAGAATGACAAGATTGCCGCCAGGGCTCGACAACTTGTTCCCCGCCGCGACAAAGGCCGCCCGTGCTGCTTCAGCGTTCTGGCCGGCAATCTGTCCATTGAAGAAATCATCGACCCCCGCATAGGCTTTGACATATTTCTTGGCTGCGGGTTGCACGGCCTGGTTCGCCTGAAACACCGGCACGCCGGTGCGGCTAAGGCGCCGCAGTGAAGCGATACCGGCGCGCGCGTCGGCCGGCCACCAAATATAAGCCGCAGGCTGATGAGGCAGCGCAATACGTTGTTCGGTCTGCGAATCCTGCTCGGTCTGATCGAAGTTATTTTCGATCACCGTTAGCTTGTAGTCATCCTCTTTCGCGCTTGCCTCGGCGCCTCTGATCCATTGCGCGAGATAGGCATTGCTGCGGCTTGGCATAAGGACAACGATTTCCTTGCCGCCCCCCGACAAAGGCAGATCCGCAGCCCAGGCCGGCCCCGCCGCAAGGGCCAAAATGCTCAAAGAAAGAAGGTAGCGCCGTGAGCGCTTCACAATTCGTCTGGTCGCATTCTGCGCCGTAATCGACGACTGGTTCATCGTCCCGCGTCCTTTTTTTTGCAAGATAGGCTCGCCGGCCGGATGATGTCAATCGATTGCATTCGATCCTGCACCATGCTTTTGTCGCTCTCAAATAGGTGGGCATCCGGACGTTTGGACGGAATCCCTTGAAAGGCGGAAGCTGGGTGATGGCCGGTCGAGCAGAGGATCCCTGTCCGAGCAAATTTTTGCCCGGCGCATGGTAGCGACAATGAAACGCGTCAATATGCGTGCTCTTGCCGATAGTATCGGCGTTGATCGCGCGACGATTTCGCGCGCTCTCAGCACGGACAAAGCGCATCTGGTGGCACCCGCCACGCGTGACCTCATTCGCGCCGCCGCCGCCGCCGCCGGCTACCGCGCGGACCTCATGGCCGCGACATTGCGGCGCGGTCGTTCCGATACAGTTGGCATCCTGGTATCGGATATGATGAACGAAGTACTCGTTCGCGTGATGCGCGAGATTGTCACCGACCTCAATCGCGATCAGACGAGAGGGCAGGAATTGACGCCGCTGATTGCGGAAACCGGCGACGGTTCGGGGCATATCGGGCATTTTCTGCGAACATTCTTAAGCCGGCGCGTCGATGCGATTATCTGCCTGAGCGCCACCGAAGACGATGCTGAGGCGTTGCAGGCGGCCGCGCGGGAGGTTCCGGTCGTCTTAGCGGTGCGCAGCATCTCGGCCATCGATCTGCCTTCCGCGACATGCGATGATGGGGCCGGCGGTGCCTTGGTTGCGCGGCATTTCCTCGCTCATCATCATCGTGTCGTCTGCCAAATTCAGGGACCCCAAACCGCCACCACCTTCCGCAACCGCGCGGCCGGCTTCAGCGTCGTTTGCCGTGAGGCCGGCGTGCGCGAACTCTCTATCGGCACCAGCGCGCGCGCCGCGATATCTTCGGAAGGGCGCGCCGTCGCCGAGGCCATTCTGGCAACGCCCGATCGCCCAACAGCTGTTTTCGCACATAATGACAGCATGGCGCTCGGCTTTATCGAAGCAATGCGTCATCAAGGCCTTGCCTATCCAGATGATATTGCGATCGTCGGCTTCAACAATACGGAGTTGTCGCGTGTCCTTGCCCGACCGATGAGCACTGTGGAATACCCCGTCGCGAAGGTCAGCGGGCATGCGGCCGACCTGGTCCGGGCTTTGATCAAGAACCGGGAATTCAGTTGGGAATCGAAAAGCTTCGATCCGCAACTTGTCGATCGCGGTACCGGGGTGAAGCGCCCGGCATAAGACCTGCTGCCGCTGTTTGCGACGACCAATTTATGCAGCGTACTTCCTGCCCTTGTTCTAGCGCGGCGTCTTCGGGGCGTCTCCGTTGTGGTCGTAGAGTCCTCGATTCGTCTTGCGCCCCAGCCAACCGGTCTCTGCGTATTTCACCAAGAAAGGGCAAGGGCGATATTTGCTATCGCCCAATCCTTGATGAAGCACCCACATCACTGAAAGGCAGCTGGCCAGGCCTATGAAATCTGCAAACTCAAAAAGCCCATAGGCTGGTCGGCGTCGCGGTCATCGCACTCTCCCCGGTCAAGTCCTGGGCCGCTCTATGATCATGGCGATGCCCTGGCCGCCGCCGATGCACATCGTAATCAACCCGTAGCGACCCTCGATACGCTGCAATTCATAGAGCGCCTTGACGAGCAGAATTGCGCCGGTCGCACCGATAGGATGGCCGAGCGCAATCGCCCCCCCGTTCGGATTCGTCTTCGCAGCAGGAAAGCCGAGTTCGTCGGCGACTGCACAGGCCTGCGCGGCGAAAGCCTCGTTAGACTCAATGATATCCATATCGTCCAAGCTGAGGCCCGCGCGTTTCAGCACTTTGCGCACGGCAGTGATCGGCCCTAACCCCATCACTTTCGCATCGACCCCGGCATGGGCATAGGCAAGCATGCGCCCCATCACCTGGCATCCAGCTTGGCGCGCCGCCTCTTTGTCCATCAGGACAAGAGCTGCAGCGCCGTCGTTCAGCCCCGAGGCGTTTGCAGCCGTGACGCTTCCGGCTTTGTCAAAGACCGGTTTCAGTTTTGCCAAGCCGGGAAGATCAATATCCGAGCGGACATGCTCATCAACCGCGAAGGAGACAGCATCTTTCCTGGACTTGACCTCGACCGCCACGATCTGCTCGCGGAAGCGCCCCTCCGCGATAGCCGCGGCGGCCCGACGATGGCTTTCCGCGGCGTACTGGTCCTGCACCTCGCGGCTGACACCACATTGCTTGGCAACATTCTCGGCCGTTACGCCCATATGGCCATGTCCGAAAGGGTCCGTTAGCGCGCCCAAAACCATGTCGACGGCCGTGGCACTGCCCATCTTCACGCCCCACCTTGCGCCATCAAGCAAATACCCGCCACGGCTCATGCTTTCAGCACCGCCAGCGACGGCGCAATCCACGTCACCGAGCAAGATCGCCTGGCTTGCGGACACCACCGCCTGCAAGCCGGAGCCGCAGAGGCGGTTCAACGTCAGGCAGGGAACCTCGTCCGGCAAGCCCGCGTCGATCGCCGCGACACGCGACAAATAAGCGTCGCGCGGCTCCGTGTGAATGACATTCCCGAAGACGACATGCTCGACATCGGAAGGGCGGATCGCCGCCCTACTCACCGCTTCTCGAATGCAAAGACTGGCGAGCGCCGTTGGTGGCACGTCCTTCAGTGACCGGCCGAAACCGCCGATGGCCGTGCGCACAGCAGATACAAAGACAACCTCTCGATTGCTCATGGCTATTCCGTTTCGAACCTAAGGGGTTACGGCCAACCGTAAATCCGGCTGTGCTGGACCGGTCAGAATCATTGCTGCGGCATCGCGGTCGGGATGACGGTCTGGACGATGGACGCGTCCAGCGCCTCGTAAGCGTGCAGCCCGATCGTCTCATACAACTCAGCACGGGTCTGCATGCGATCGATCATCGCATGGGTGCCGCCGTCGCGGGCAAGCGCCGCATAAAGCTCGGCCTGGGCCTTGTTCGCGACACGCAGGCTGCTGACCGGCCAGATCACCATCCGGTAGCCCATGGCTGCGAATTCATCGGCCGTGAAAAAGGGCGTGCGGCCGAATTCCGTCATATTGGCAAGCAGCGTCACGCCTGGCATGCGACGGGCGAATTCCTCGAACATCGCCCGCGTCGTCAGCGCTTCCGGGAAAATGGCATCCGCCCCTGCTTCGATATAGAGCTTTGCCCGCGCAACCGCGCCGTCCATCCCCTCGGCGGCTGCCGCATCGGTCCGCGCGATGATGAACAGATGCCGCCGCGCCTTTGCCGCCGCCGCCACCTTGGCCGCCATGTCATGCGGGTCCGCCAACTTCTTGTCGTTCAGATGCCCGCATTTCTTGGGCAGAAGCTGATCTTCCAGATGCACGGCCGCCGCCCCGGCATCCTCGAATGCACGGACCATATGCATGACGTTCAGCGCCTCGCCGTAGCCGGTATCGCCGTCCACCAGAAGCGGTAAGGTCGATGCCCGCACAATTTGGCGAATGAAGAAGGAAACCTCATCGACGGTGATCATGCCAAGATCGGGAATGCCCATCGACGCCGTCATCGCGGCACCCGAGAGATAAAGTGCCACGAAACCGGCCGCCTTCGCCTGAAGCGCCGCCATGCCGTTATGGGCGCCGGGCAGGCGCAGAATGCCCGGGCCCGCCAGCAGCTTGCGGAAACGCGCGCCAGCCGGCTCGGCAGGCCAGTCCGTCCCGATCAGATAGGTCATGGGTCAGGTTCCCCGATCGGCCAGCGGCAAGAAAGGAAGATCCTCCGGCCCGGTATAATTGGCAGAAGGCCTGATGATCCGTCCATCCTGCCGCTGCTCGATGACATGGGCAGACCAGCCGGCCGTGCGGGCAATGACGAATAGCGGCGTGAACATCGCCGTCGGCACGCCCATCAGATGATAGCTCACGGCGCTGAACCAATCGAGATTGGGGAACATGCGCTTCGCATCCATCATCACGCTCTCGATGCGCTCAGCGATTTCGAACATCTTTCGCGACCTTACCTCGTTCGCGAGGTCGGATGCGACGGTTTTGATGACGATATTGCGCGGATCGGCCGTGGTATAGACCGGATGACCGAAGCCGATGATGACTTCGCGCGCTTCGATTCGACGACGGATATCTGCTTCCGCCTCATCCACTGACGCATAGCGTTTCTGGATGTCGAAAGCGACTTCATTGGCACCGCCATGTTTCGGGCCGCGCAGCGCGCCGACCCCCGCCGTGATCGCGCTGTAAAGATCGGAGCCGGTGCCAGCGACGATCCTGGCAGCGAAGGTCGAGGCATTGAACTCATGCTCGGCATAGAGGTTGAGCGAGGTATCCATCGCCCGCACCCAGCTTTCGGTTGGCGCTTTACCGTGCAGAAGATGCAGGAAATGCCCGGCTATCCCCACATCATCCGTCTCGGTCTCGATGCGTCTGCCGTTCTGGGCGAAGTGATACCAATAGAGCAGGATCGATCCCAGACAGGCGATCAGCCTGTCGGCGATATCGCGCGCCCCCTCCGCATCATGGCCCGCGGATTCCGGCAAAAGCGAGCCGAGGACTGAGACACCGGTGCGCATGACGTCCATCGGATGCGCGGCGGGCGGAATGGTTTCCAGAACCGTCTTCAACGCTGCCGGCAGACCACGCAAACTGCGCAGTTTCGCGACGTAGCCGCGCAGTTCGTCCTCGGTCGGCAGGCTGCCGTGGATGAGGAGATAGGCAATTTCCTCGAAGGTGCAACGGGGCGCGATATCGAGAATATCGTAGCCCCGGTAATGCAGATCGTTGCCCGTACGCCCCACGGTGCAAAGGGCGGTATTGCCGGCAACGACACCGGAAAGCGCCACCGACTTCTTTGGCTTTTGTTGTATTGTCTCGCTCATGCTGGTTCCCCAAAGGCAGGATGTTCTTTTTCTTCAGAAAAAGAAGAATCGACTTGCTTAAAAAATGCCTCTGGTTTCTCCCACCCCAAGCGCTCCCTTCGGCAGCGCCAGCGTGAGTTCCGGCAATTCATGAGCCTTGAGCGAGGGAAGACTTTCAGCGACCTGCAGAAAGCGGGAAACTTCCGCACTATCCAGCACGCCCTCGGTCAGCGTGCGGAATTTCCGGATATAGTCGGGCCGCGCCCAGGGCGTCGCGCCCAGGCTATGGGCATTGGCGACCGCCAACTCATCGGCAATCACACGGCCGTCCTTCATCCGGATCTCGATGCGCCCGCCGAAGGCTTTCAAGGCCGGATCTTCCGCGTGATAGCGCGTCGTCCAGTCTGGGTCTTCCACCGTGCTGATCTTGCGCCACAGCGCCACCGTATCCGGCCGCTGCGCGCGCTCCGGCAGGTAGGATCGCACATGATGCCAAGCGCCATCCTGCAGGGCGACGGCCACGATATACATGATGGAGTGGTCAAGCGTTTCGCGGCTGGCGGTCGGGTCGAATTTCTGCGGGTCGTTCGATCCCGTGCCGATGACGTAATGCGTGTGATGACTGGTGCTGATCAGGATGCTCTCGACATCCTCCCACTGATCGACCTTCCTGCCCATGCGGAAGGCAAGATCGATCAAGGCCTGACTTTGATACTCGGCCGAATGTTCCTTGGTATAGGTATCGAGAATCGCGCGTTTCGGCTCGCTCGCCCCCGGCAGCGGCACAAGATAATGGGCAGCCTTGCCGTCCAGCATCCAGGCGATGACGCTGTCCTCGCCTTCATAGATCGGGCTCGGTGCGCCTTCGCCGCGCATAGCGCGGTCCACCGCCTCCACCGCCAGTTTGCCGGCATGACTGGGCGCGAAGGCCTTCCAGGAGCTGATCTCGCCCTTGCGGCTTTGTCGCGTCGCCGTCGTCACATGCAGCGCCTGCTGCACGGATTGATAGATCACCTCTGTCGGCAGGCCGAGCAGCGTGCCGATGCCGGCGGCGGCCGAAGGTCCCAGATGGGCGACATGGTCGATCTTGTGCTTGTGCAGGCAAATCGCCCGCACCAGATTGACCTGGATTTCATATCCGGTCGCGAGGCCTCGCAGCAGGGCCCGGCCATCCGCGCCGCATTGCTGCGCGACCGCCAGAATAGGCGGGATATTATCGCCGGGGTGACTGTAATCGGCCGCCAGAAAGGTGTCGTGGTAGTCGAGTTCCCTGACCGCCGTGCCATTCGCCCAGGCCGCCCATTCGGCATGCACGCGCATATCGGGGCCGAGGCCGAAAACCGTCGCGCCACCGGGTCGCGCATGTGCCAATGCCTGATCGCGTGCCGAGGTAACCGGGTGGCGGTTGATCGCCGCCATAGCGACGGATGCGTTGTCGATGACCCGATTGATGATCATCTCGGCAACAGCGGGCTCAACCTCGACCGCGTCGGCGGCAACCTCGGCGATTTTCCACGCGAGCTGACCCGCCCGCGGCAGGCGCTCAGATTCCGGGTACACTCGAACGTCATGGGTGATCATGATGCGATTTCTACTTGTGTTGCTATACTGCCGAGAATGCTGCGAAGTGCGGATGCGACATGCCGTCTCATGAGGATTTCGGCGAAATTGCCGTCCCCTTCGGCAAGCGCCTCGATCAATTGGTGATGCTCACTCAAGGCGCGCCGGGCGCGACCGGGAACACGGCTATGCTGACGTCTGACAAGGCGGATGAGATTGTAATACTCATTGCATAAAATCTGCGCGAGCGTCGCATTGCCGCTGCACTTTATAATGTAAAAATGGAAATCTTCATCGGCTATACCTTGGCGATAGATGTCGTCATCTATGGCGTCCAGCACCTCTTCATGCCGCTGCAACAGAGCGCGTAAATGGTTAATATCCGAGGCGTTCATATGCGACGCAGCTTGCCGCGCAGCGACGCCTTCCAGAACTTCCCGGATGGTAAAAAGCTCCACAATTCGCGCGGGCGTTAGAACGGTGACACGAGCGCTGGATCGCGGTGATCGTGTCAGGAGCTTACGTTCCTCCAATCGGCGCAAGGCTTCCCGAAGCGGGGCACGGCTCACACCAAATCGGGCGGCCAGCGCCGCCTCTTGAATTTTTGATCCGGCAGCGAGATCGCCGCTCACGATCGCCTCGCTCAGCTGCTCAAAAATACGATGTGCAGCCGTCGCGTCCGCATCCTCGAAATCGTTTGCCAGCACTTTCAGCATTGGCGGCTTCTCCCTGAGAAGGGGCTACTACCAGGGAGAGTGTCTGTCAATATTGTCGACAAAAAGATGGCCGATTTCGAAGACTGGGCCGATTTTTTGCCCTATAATCGCTTATATTGTCGACAGTTTACCCATGGGGGCAGACCTGGCCTTGCCCTCGCCCGCCCGGACGATATTGCCGGCGGTCTGGTCGCCCACCCGACACCGAAGCTTGACATCTATAGCTAAGCCGGCGCCGAAGGGGTTTGGTCGAAGTCCTATACCGATGGCACGGCCAATAGCGGCTATGGCAATCCCAATATCGCCGCCATGGGTCTTTGAACGATTTCGGCAGGCTCAATGCCGCTGACGAAGGACGGCCGGCCTGATCCTGAAGGGCTCTCGACTATTCCGAGGCAAATCCTTCAGGCAAAGCCGCCATTCACATGCAGCGCTTGTCCGGTAATATAGCTTGCCGCCGGTGAGCACAGGAACTGCACCAAAGCCGCGACCTCCTGCGGCGTTCCGGCACGGCCGAGTGGCACCTTCCGCTCAAAGGCCTGCCATTCCTCGGCGGACAGGAATTGCGGTCCGTTATCTTTCTGGATCAGGCCGGGTACCACGGCATTGACCAGGATACCGTCGGGTGCGAGTTGAATGGCCAGCGCCCGCACCATGGCCTCCACCGCTGCCTTGGCGGCAGCCGAAGCCGGATAAACCGGATAGTCAGACCGAAAGACATGGGCGTTATGGGTGCTGATCGCGACCATGCGCGCGTCCTTGGCCGCCTGCAGGAACGGCAGCGCGATGGTCGCCAGGTCCAGAAAGGCGCCGGTGATGGCGGCATGCACGTAGTCGAAAGTCTCGCGGGTCAGCTTGCCCAAAGGGTCCCGGTTCGGGAACCCGGCATTGGCGATGATGACGTTAAGGCTGCCGAAGGCCTTGACCGCCGCATCAACCAAACGCGCCGATGTTGCGCGATCGGCGATATCGCCGAGGACGATCGTGGTGCGCGCACCGCGGCTTTCGCAAACCTCGGCCACACGTTTGCAGCCTTCCTCGTTGCGCAGCGCATGAATGACAAGACCGGTATCAGGGGATGCGAGCGTCCGGGCAATCTCCGCGCCGATGCCGCTGCCGGAACCAGTGATGATGATACCTCTCATGATCGGGTCCTTTGCCACAAGATCCGCTAAAATCGGTCTGACCTGAAGGGTGAAAGATCAATGCCGGGCGCTTGGCCCGCCGCCAGTTGGGCAACAAGCCGGCCTGTCACCGCACCACCGATCATGCCCTGATGGCCGTGGCCGAAGGCGAGGACCACATTCGGGTAGCGCGCCAGACGCTCGATCACCGGAATGCTGTCCGGCGTCCCCGGCCGGTTGCCCATCCAGGACGTATAGCTGCTGATATCGAGGCCCGGAAACATGCGCTGGCCTTGCGCCAGCAAAATGCTGGCACGCTTCGGATCGGGCTTCGCCGTCAACCCGGCGAATTCCACGGTGCCCGACAGACGCAACCCGCCCTCATGCGGTGCCGCGACGAATTTATGCTCGGCCGACACCGTCTGAATGCGCAGCGCCGTCCGCGCGCTGCTGACGGTGACATGGTAGCCGCGCTCGGATTCCAGCGGAATGCGCAGGCCGAGCGTGCGGGCGAAGGGGCCGGAAAAGGCGCCCGCGCATACCACCAATTGCTGCACCGGCCGCCGGCCCTTATCGGTCTGCACCGCAACCGGGCCTTGCGCCCCCATCTCCAGCGCCTGCACTTTGGTGCGAATGAACTGCGCGCCCTGGCTGGCGGCAAGTGCCGCCAGACGCTCCACCAAGCGTCCAGGATTGGGCGTCTGTCCCTGCTCGGGCAGATAGACCCCGGCCTTGAACTGTGGTCCGAGTGCCGGCTCCAACTGATGCAATTCATCAGCGTTCAGAATCTCGACCGCCACGCCACGCTCGCGTCTCAGACCAAGGGAATAGCCGCTTTTCGCCGGCCCTGCGGGATCCTCATAGGCAAAGAGCTGCCCGCGCTTCTGCAGCAGGTCTTCGCAACCGGCATCCTTGAGCAGAGGTTCGTAGGCCTCAAACGTATAGCGATGCAGCGCCCGCATTGCGTCCGCAATGGCGGGCACCCTGCCCCGGCGGCCGGCCGCCAGAAAACGGATGAGCCAAGGCAGCGCATGCGGCAGATGCAGCAGCCGCAGGCTGATCGGCCCTTCCGGATCGGCCAGCCAACCGGGAATGTTCTTCGCCATGCCGGGCATGGCATTCGGAATGCAGGAACCGGGACAGATGCCACCTGCATTGCCGTAGGAACATTGATCCGGCGAGCCGGGCAGAACCGGGTCCAGCACCTCCACCGAGAAGCCCGCGCGCAGCAGGTAATTCGCCGAGCAGACGCCGATGATGCCGGCACCGATGATGGTGACATGTCCGGCATTGCCCGGCCGCACGGGCAAGGAGCTTGTCGCTGTCATGGCGCCTCTCGCTCAAACCAACCGATCAGGCGAACTGCATCGCGACCGAACGCCAATGCGTGTAGAAGTCGATGATCTTGAGCCCCTGCTCAGGCTGGCCGAGGCCCGACCCTTTCCAGCCCTGGAAGGGCGCGTGCATCTCCACACCCGCCGTGGGCAGATTGACGCCGACGACACCACTCTCCGCGCCACGCGCGAAGCGATGGGCGGCTTCCAGATCGCGCGTCATGATCGTGCTGCTCAGCCCGTAATCCGTGCCGTTGACGACGGCCAGCGCGGCTTCCAGCCCATCGACCGGAATCACCGCGACCACGGGGCCGAAAATCTCCTGCTGTGCCAGCGGCGCATCGGGGGCGACATCCGCAAACAAGGTCGGCGCGACATAATAGCCGTTTTCCATCGGAGCCTTATCACCGCCGACGACCAGACGCTCGCCGGCAGCGATGCCGGCCGTGATATGACCGAGCACCTTGGCGAATTGGCGGTCATCCACCACCGGGCCCAGAAATGTGCCCTCCGTCATCGGATCGCCGACCGTCAGCCCGGCCACGCGAGCGGCGAAAGCCTCCTCGAACCGACCGGCAATGGCGCGATCAACCAGAACGCGGCTGGTCGCCGTGCATTTCTGCCCGGCGGACCGGAAAGCACCTTCTGTGGCAATGGTCACCGCCTTGTCCAGATCCGCTGCCTCATGCACGTAAAGGGCGTTCTTCCCGCCCATCTCGCATTGCGCACGGCCAAGGCGCGCGGAAACCTCGCGATAGATCGCCTGTCCGACGGGCGTGGAACCGGTGAAGGAAATGGCCGGCAGCGCCTTATGCCGCACAATCGCCGCGCCGACCTCGGCGCCGCCATGGACAAGGTTGACGACACCCTCGGGCAGCCCGGCTTCCAGCAGAGCGTCGATCACGGCCTGCGAGCACAGCGGGTGATGCGGCGCCGGCTTCCACACAACCGTATTGCCTGTCATCAGCGCAGGGCCAAGCTTCCAGCAAGCGATGGAGAAAGGAAAGTTCCAGGGCGTGATGAGGCCGACGGCACCCAAAGGCTCGCGCAGCGTATAGTAATGCACATTGGGCCGGCCCGAATGCAGGGTCTCGCCGGCCGCGCGCTGCGCTTCCGCCGCGTAGAATTGCAGCACCTTGCCGGCATAGCCGACTTCGCCCATGGCCTCGGGCAAAGGCTTGCCCATCTCGCGCGTCATCAACGCGCCGAGTTCCGCTGTGCGCGCAATCAGGATCGCCCCGGCCCTGGCCAGAATATCCGCGCGGCCGATCGCCCCGCGGGCCTTCCAGGACGAAAAGGCGGTCTGCGCCGCAGCGACCGCGGATTCGACCTCATCCGCCGAGGAAAACGCATAATCCGCGATGACGTCATCCAGGCGCGACGGATTGACGGCGCAATAGCGCTCCTGGCCCTGAGGCGCGACCTTGCGGCCGCCGATCAGATTGGTGATGGCATTCATGCTGAGACACTCCGCGAAGACGGGGATAGAGCAAGCGGCGTGAGCAAGGCCTCACCCGCGAAAAAACGATCAAGATTGCCGATGACAAGATCGGCCATGGCGCGCCGGGTCTCGCGCGTGGCGCTGCCCTGGTGCGGTTGAAGAATAACCTGATCGAGGCCGAACATGGCCTCGGGCACATGCGGCTCGTTCTGATAGACGTCAAGGCCCGCGCCGCCAAGACGCCCTTCCGTCAGCGCCGTCACCAGCGCTGCCTCATCAACCACCGACCCGCGGGCGACATTGATGAGCAAGCCTTCCGGCCCCAAAGCGTCCATCACCTCGGCGTCGATCATATGCTGTGTGGCAGGGCCGCCCGGCACGATGACAATCAGGGCTGCTGCCTCTCGGGCCAAGGCGACCAGATCGGGCGCGTGACGCCATGGCACATCCGCACGGAGATTGCGTGTGTGATAGGCGATGACGCAACCGAAGGCCTCCAGACGCTGGGCGATGACCATGCCGATCCGCCCCAGGCCGACAATGCCGATGATCCGCCCCGCGATGCCCCGGCCGAGCGGCGGATCCCCTGCCCGCGGCCACTGACCGGCGCGCAGATAGCGATCATTCGCGACCAGGTTGCGGCTGCAGGCGAGCAGCAGGGCGATCGCCATATTGGCAGTATCGTCGTTCAAGACATCCGGCGTATTGGTGACCGTGATCCCCCTTGACTGCGCATAGGGCAAAGCCAGGCTGTCGGTGCCGACACCGAAGGACGCGATAAGACGAAGGTTCGGGCAAGCCTCGACCAGATCGGCCGGAAAACCGACAAAGGTGCTCGTCACCGCCGCCTGAAAACGGCGGCCCTCGCGGGCGATAAAGGCCGCAGGTTCCGCCTGCTCATGCAAGGGCCAAAGCGTGAAGCGGCGCTCCAGCTCTTCCACCAGATAAGGCATCAGCGGGCCGGCCTGAAGCAGATCCGGGCGAGACATGCCGGTCACAGTCCTGTCAATACGAGCTGGATTTGGTGGCACCGGCCACTTCGCCGCCCTGGCGCAGTTCCGACAGCGCGTCATTGCCGGCGCCGGCCATGAAGCGCAGCTCGCTGAGATAGGCAAAGAAGCTGTAGCCGAGCGCTTCCATGTCACGCGTATAAGCGATGGAGCCGGTATGGATGCCGGCCGGAATATTATGCCGCTTCGCCGCTTCTGCGATCTTGACGATCGCATCGTAGACTTTCGGGAAGCGCGGATCGAAGCCCGGCGTGTGACCGAGAGAGACCGAGAGATCCGACGGCCCGACAAAGATCGAATCCAGGCCGGGAACGGACAGGATTTCATCAATATTGTCGACAGCCTCGCCTGTTTCGATCATCGCCATGCTGACGACGGTTTCATTCGCCTTCAGCCCGTAATCGGAGCCGCCATACATCGTGGCGCGCACCGGCCCCATGCTGCGATGGCCGAGCGGCGCATAGCGGCAGCTGCGCACGAAATATTCCGCCTGCTCGCGCGTATTGACCATTGGGCAAATAATGGCATAGGCGCCGGCATCCAGCATCTTGCCGATAATCCCGGATTCCAAGGACGGGACGCGTACCACCGGCACGCTGTCGGTCACTGAAATCGCCTGCAGCATTGTCAATGCATCGGCATAGTCGATAAGCCCATGCTGCATATCCACGGTGATGCTGTCCCAGCCCTGACGGGCCATCATCTCGGCGCTGACGGATGACGGGATCATCAGCCAGCCGTTATAGACCGTGCCACCCTCAGACCAGATCTTGCGGAGATTATTCGCACGCATCGGCGGAATTCCTATTCTCGATTGAGGATGAGATCGCTCGCGCGTTCGGCGATGGCGATCGTGGAAATATTGGTATTGGCCGCGATGATGGACGGCATGACGGAGGCATCAACCACCCGCAGCCCTTCCACCCCGCGCACGCGGCAGCGGTTGTCCAATACCGCCAGCGGATCATCCTCCGCCCCCATGCGACAGGTGCCGGAAACATGCCAGCCGGACCAGACCGTGCTGCGCACCCAATCCGCGATGGCCTCATCATCCTTCGCCATGCGGTGCAGCTGATCCTGCGAGCCGAATTTGCGGCGAATGATCATCTCGCGCGTCGGCGGAAAGTCCAGCAGGGCCGCCGCGGCGGCCGTCTTGACCCAGGTTTTGCGGCTCTTCACGCTCAGACGACGCACTTCGTCGCTATAGCCCGCCAGAAACCAGGTATTCACGCCCGGCGCGACTTCGGGACTCGTCATCACCGCATACAGGCGCTTGAACCCGTCCACCAGACGCGAAAGATCCCGCCCATCGGCCCCCAGATTGATATCGACCAAGGGTTCGTCATCATAATGCGGCGTCTTCAACCGCACTGTCCCCTGCGAATAGGATTTGTTGACGCAAATATTCAGCGCCGCCATGGACAGGCCAAGCCGATGCCAGCCCGCGCGGTTGACCGGCATCATCAGCATATCACCAGGCGTGCAGCCCTCAGCCCCCGAACTATAGCGATGGCCGAGGAAAATATGCCGCCGCTGCCCCCGTGACAGACGAAAGCCGGGTTTCAGATGAATGGCGAAAGCGATATGGGGATGATCCGTCAGATTTTCGCCGACGCCCGGCACATCGGCCAGGACATCGATGCCCATTCTGCGCAAATCGGCAGCCGGACCAATACCGGCGCGCAGCAGAATCGCCGGACTGTGCAATGCGCCGGCGGAGATGATGACCTCCCCTGCCGCCACATGCCGGCGCACACCCGCTACATTCACTTCAATGCCGGTGATGCGCTGGCCTTCGTTGACAAGACGCTCAACCATCGCTTCGGCGACGATCGTCAGATTGGGACGCCGGCGCACCTCCGCCGTCAGATAGCCGGTAGCGGTCGAAACGCGGCGATCATGCTCGTTGGACAGCGGCAGCGGGAAAAGCCCGTCCTCCGTGGTCGCGTTGTAATCCTCACGATAGACCGCACCGGTCTTTTCAAGCGCCGCCGCGACCGATTTCGTGAAGGGCGCCCATTTCTCGGGGAAGTCGCGACGAATGGGGATCGGTCCACTCGCACCATGGAGCTCACCCTGGAAATCCTGATCGCGCTCCAGGCGCTTCAGCATGGGCAGCATGTCTTTCCAGCCCCAGCCGCGCACGCCGAGCGATTCCCACTCGTCGTAATCGGCGGGCAGGCCGCGTACCGCGAATTGGCCGTTGATGCTGGAACCGCCACCCATGACGCGCGCCTGTTCCAGCTTGCTGTCCTTCGCCGCCGCCCCGCTATTGCTGCGTGGCGAGCGCATGAAGACGCGCAGCTTTTCCCAGTGAAAGCGCGGATCGAAATAGGATAGGCCCGGGTAGCTATCGGCAATCACGTCTGGCACCGCATCGGGTGGCGTATCGGGCCCTGCTTCGAACAGAGCCACAGTATGGCGACCGTCGGCCGAGAGACGGTTCGCAAGAACCGCTCCGGCCGAGCCGCCGCCAACAATTACGAAATCATAGCGTTCGATGGACACAGCAAATACCCGTTGCGCAGCGCATCACGCGGCGTAGTTGATCCAGGCAGCCTTCTGACGCAGGAAGGCCTCGATCCCTGCACGGCCCATATCCTTGCCGAAGCCGGAGCCTTTGAAACCGCCGGCCGGAAAAGCGAATTCCGGCGCACGACCGGGCTGGTTGACCCAGATCATGCCGGCCTCGATGCCTTCAACGGCCGCCAGGACCTGCTTCAGATCACGGCCATAGACATTGGCCGCAAGGCCGTAGGTGGGATGGGCCGCCTTGGCGATGCCCTCCTCCGGGTCATCGAAGCGATCGACGATCAGGACAGGACCGAAAAACTCCTCGCGGAATCCCGTGTTCTGCTCGCTGACACCTTCCAGAATGGTCGGCGCGAAATAGGCGCCGGCATTGCGACCTTCCATCCGCTGGCCGCCGATGCGAAGACTGGCACCCTCATCCAACGTCTTCTCGACCAGGCTCTCGATCCGCATCACCTGCTTTTCGCTAATGATCGGCGCGAAGGTCGTCGCTTCTTCCCAGGT
Organism: Acidisoma cellulosilyticum; assembly: GCF_020621385.1. GTDB lineage: Bacteria > Pseudomonadota > Alphaproteobacteria > Acetobacterales > Acetobacteraceae > Acidisoma > Acidisoma cellulosilyticum. Next base: position 34,059 of record NZ_JAESVA010000006.1, read on the forward strand.
CGCGCCCGGACGCAGAGCAAGACAGTTTTTCTCAATCGCCTCCAGCAAAGCGTCCGCTGTGCGGCGCTGCACGATGAGACGTGACCCCGCAGTGCAGACCTGGCCGGCATTGCCCGTGAATCCGGTCGTCACCTTGGCCGCTGTCGCCGCCAGATCACCATGATCATCGAAGACCAGGGCCGGGCTTTTGCCGCCGAGTTCCAAAGTCACGGGCTTGATACCGGATTGCGCGGCAAGCGTCATGATCGCAGCGCCCGTCGCGGTGGACCCGGTGAAGGAGATTTTGCCGATCGCCGGGTGACGCACGATGGCCGCGCCCGTCGTCGTGCCATAGCCGTTGACGACGTTGAACAGACCGGCCGGAAGACCGGCCCGCGTCGCAATCTCAGCCAGCGCCAGCAATGTATGCGGCGTCAATTCTGAGGTTTTCATCACCACGGCATTCCCGGCCGCCAGAGCGGGCGCGAATTTCCAGGCCGCCGTGATCATCGGGAAATTCCACGGCGCGATCGCGCCCACGATCCCGTAAGGCTCCTGCCGGATCAGGCTCATGACGCCATTCTCGGTCGCGGTGATGGTGCCTTCGATCTTGTCGCAGAACTCGGCGTAATAGCGAATGACACCGGCAGTACGGATAACGTCCACCACAGTCGTCAGCTTGATAAGACGCGAAGAACTGGCCGCCTCCAATTGCGCCAGATAGGTCGCATCCGCTTCCACGGCATTGGCGAAGGCATGCAGAACGCGGGCGCGTTGCAGCGGCGCGATGCGGTTCCAACCGGAGGCTGCGAGGGCCGCACGGGCGGCATCCACCGCCGCATCCACGGCGGCCTCACCGCCATCAGTGATCACGCCTAGCAGTTGATGGTCGGACGGACGGAGAACCGCAATCTCCTCGCTTCCCATCGCGACAAAGCGCCCGCCGATATGATGGCCTTGCGGAATGGCGAGGCTATTGGGATCGAAATCAAGCGACATGGTGTTTCTCCAGCCTCGGGCTCATGGCTCTGTCACGGCATAGGATGACAGGCAAATCGCGTCCGGCATATTCCATATTGTACACAATTTGATGACGCATCCTGCGGCGGCTTCTGGCGGCGCTCATCGCACGGCGCCGCCCAGAACGAAGCCTGCCTTGAAATGCCGCGACATCAGCACATAGAGCAGGACAACCGGTAGCGAATAGATAATCGAATAGGCGGCGATACCGCCATAATTGACGGAGGTCGAACTCATGAAACCATAGAGACGTTCCGGCGCCGTCTGCTGGTCAACGTCGCTGATCAGTACGACCGGTAGAAGAAAGCTTCCCCAGGCATTCACGAAACCGAAAATGGCGGCCGATGCCAGGCCCGGCATTGTCATGGGCACCACGACCGAGCGCAGAACGCGCAAGGTGCCTGCCTTTTCGATGAAGGCGGCTTCCTCCAGATCCAACGGGATAGCGTCGATGAAGTTCTTGATGAGGTAGATCTGAAAGGGCATCGCGGTGACGGCAAGCAGGATCGCCGTCGGCACAAGGGACAGCCATCCGGCGTAGGAGAACATCTCATACATCGGCACGATCAGAACCGTGATCGGCACGCCGGACAGAAAAAGGATCGCGAGAAGAACCGGTCCCTTCCAGGGAATATAGTGCCTGGAAAACGAATAGGCTGCCAGAAAAGCAACGACCGTGCCAACGACGGTCGCGATGACCGACATGATGATGCTATTGCCCAAAGCGCCAAGATTCTCCGGCTGCAAGGCGGCCAGAAAATTCGCGAATGTCAGTAAAGGCAGTTTCAAAGCATAGGTCGCCCGGCGATCGACAGATGCCAATACAAGCCAAAGCATCGGGATCGCAAAAAACACCCCGAGCACGGCAATGGTCAGGTTGCTGAAGACCTTCTCGAAACTCAAGCCGCTGACCGGGTTCGGCACCGGCGCGCCCGAATCACTCTCCTTGCTCGCCTTGGCACCGGGATTTAGCATGAGCCGGCCCCTTCACTCTGCCGATGGTGGGATAAGGTCATGGATAGGGTCCCGATCAACGACGTGACTGGCCAAGAAAGACGAAGACGCTGCCCAAAAGCGCCGAAAATATGACGATGATATTTCCGAGGAGAGCGGAATAGCCGAGATTGAAAAACTTGAAGCCCTCCAGATAGGAGTAGACAGGCAATATGTTCGTCGCATTATCCGGCCCACCGGCCGTCATAAGATAGATGAGCGTGAAATTGCCGAAGGTGAGAAGCGTCATCAGCAGCGCGCTCGTGACAATCGTCGGCTTCAAAAACGGCAGGGTGATCCGCATCATGCGCTGGACCGAGGATGCGCCCTCAAGCGTCCCCGCTTCGATCATGTCCTTCGGCACATTCCGCAAGGCCGCCGAAAACATGATCATCGCAAGCCCGGCCAAGGACCAGGCATTGGCCGCGGAGACGATGAGCAGGGCATGATCATATAGCGGATCGGCCTTCATATCGGCCATCATGGCCGCGATCGGGCCTGATGGGCTGGCGCTTGCGATCCAGACCAGCGCGATCGTCGTCGGCGGCAATGTCCAGGCCAGAATGGCCAGACCGCTCACTGCCATGCGGAGTGCGGGCATCGCCTGTTGCAAGGCAATCGCGAGGACCAGGCCAAGTAAGGTCGAACCCACCGCCCCGGACCCAACGACGAAGAGGGCCGTGACCCAAAGCGACTGATAGAAACTCGCGTCGCTCAGCATGAACGCGATATTGGCCCAGCCGGTGAACCGGTAATGCACCGAATGCAAGCCAACCAGCTGCAGATTGGTGAAACCGAGATAGATCGCGTAGCACACGGGCAGGATGAATAGCGCAGGCAACAGAATGCCTGCCGGCGCCAGAAGGAAGAGGCTCGCGAGCTTAAGACGCGGCCGATCAAGTCGCCGCGGCCCGGACCGCCGCGACGGCGCTGGCTTCAGCGGCATGACGGTTGCTTCGGTCACACGCGGTCCTCCCCTTCTGTCCGTGATCGACTAGTTCATCACCTCGACCCGATCGGCGCCGAGCTGCTGCGACACATAGGCCTTCATCGCCTTCACAGCGTCGTCGATCGAGGTCTTCGGCTTCAGCACCATCGTTTCGGTCGCCTGCTGAAAGGCATAGGCCCAGACGGGAAACTCGGCGCTGGCCGGCATCGCCTTCTCGGTATAGAGAAGATGCGCGAAGTCGGTCTGAAACGGCGGTTCTGCCATCGCCAGATAGGCAGCGTCATTCGTATAGGCAGGCACAGGCGGGATGACGAGCGCATTGGCCGCCAGGTCCAGCATGTTCTTTTCCTGCTGCATGATATTCACGGCGTCCCAGGCAAGATCAGGATGCGGCGATTTCTTGTAGACGGACAAATCCCACCCGCCGAAACTGCCGCCGGTTCCGGGCGTCTGCCCGGCGGAGGTCGGCACCGGCGCGAAGCCGATCACCTTATCCGGATCGGGCCAGTACGGCTGGTTGATGGTCTTGCTCCAATCTTCCGGAACCCAGTTGCCCGAGAAGACAATGCCGATCTTATGCTGCGGCACGAGCGGACCCGTATTATTGCCGGCATTGGGATCCAGGATCTGGGCAGAGGGTGCCAGCAAGCCTTCGGCCGAGGCATCACGATAGAAGGCCAGAACCTCGCGGATGCCCTTGCTGTCGACGACCCATTTATTGGTTGCCGGATCAAGAACCGTCGGATTGCTGGCGGCAGCCAGCAGAACACCGGCACCGGCGACGACGCCATAGGTGCCCTGAGACGTGCCCGTCATCAGCCAGATCGGCCAGGAGTTCGGCGCGGCCTTCTTGATCGCCCGCGCCGCATCGAGGATGTCCTGCCAGGTCTTGGGCGACCAGTCATGCGGCAGGCCGGCCTTGGAGAGCAGCGTGCGGTCATAGACCAGGCCGTAATCATTCTCGCCTTCGGCGACGCCATAGACCTTGCCGTCAATCATGCCCTCGGCCTTCACGGGCTCAGGGAAAGTCTTCCACCAGGACGAGGTTTCAAGCTGCTTATCCAGCGGCGCCAGCAGATCGCTGGCCGCGAATTGACCGACCGAGACCGCCGCATATTGGACGATGTCAGGCGCGGTCGAATGCGAATTGAACAGAAGGCTCAATTTAGTTGTAAAGTCATCATAACCGCCCGGAATCGGGATCAGTTGCAGCGTGTCACCGGGATGTTCCGTCTCGAACTGGGTCTTGACGCCAGTGAACCATTTGGTCGTCAGTTCCGGGCTCGCCATGAAATAGTCGAGGCTATAGGCAACCTTGACGGTCGCAGCCGCGGCGGTCGCGACATGCGACGCCATAATTCCGATACTAGCCAGGGCAGACAGCACAGTCGTGCTCAAGACAAGACGTCGACGCGAACGAGGCAACATAACGCTATCCTTGCTGATTACAAGCCGGTTACTTACTTGACGTGGGATAGAGCGGACATCTCGACTATGGATGAGACGTCCCGAAGGCTGTCTCCGCTTGTCGCATCAAACAGATGCACATCCGAGCGATCAAATAAAAGATCGACTTGATCACCGATCTTGATTTGGACAAAGCTCGGAAAGCGAGAATTGACCTCGACACCCTGAATATCGACGATGACGAAGGTCTCAGACCCCGTCGTCTCCAGGCTAATCACGGTGCCGGACATCTTCTCGGTACAGCGCGAAGGCGCGTCCTTCGTCCAGTGGATATCATCCGGACGAATACCGAGTTCAATCATCTCAGGTGGCAAAGCAGAGGTAAGACTAAGCGATGGCAGCGTAAACACTGTGCCCAGGCAGTTCACGGTGACATGGCCGGCGCCCGGCGCCAGTCTGGCGGGCAGGATGTTCATCTTAGGCGAGCCGATGAAGGTCGCCACGGACTTGTTCGCCGGCGCACCGTAAAGCCTTGCCGGCGTGTCGACCTGCAGGATGCGGCCATGGCTGAAGACCGCGATGCGGTGCCCCATGGTCATCGCTTCAACCTGATCGTGCGTGACATAGACGGTGGTCACGCCAAGCTTGCGCTGCAACTCCGAAATCTCGGTCCGCATATGCGTGCGCAAGGCGGCATCGAGATTGGACAAGGGTTCATCGAGAAGAAAAATGCGTGGCTCACGGATCATCGCACGGCCCAATGCGACGCGCTGCCGCTGGCCACCGGATAGTTCCGATGGGCGTCGATGCAACAGCGACTGCAACCCGACCAGTTCCGAGACTTGCTCGACGCGCTTCGCGATCGCGGCCTTCGGCTCGCCCCTTACCTCAGGCCCAAAGGCGAGATTCTTGCGGACCGTCATATGAGGATAGAGCGCATAGCTTTGGAAAACCATCGCCACATCCCGCTTACCGGGTGCGGCAAGCGTTACATCGTCATTATCGAGGTAGATGCGCCCATAAGTCGGTGTTTCCAAACCAGCGAGCATGCGCAGCGTCGTGGTTTTCCCGCAACCGGACGGGCCGACGAAGACCATGAACTCGCCGTCCTTGATCTCAAGATTAAGATCCTGAACAGCATTGTAGTCGCCGAAGCTCTTCGAGACTTTCTCAAATCTTATGGTCGTCATTTCTGCCGCCGCTTAAATAGACTGAGAGTCGTCTGACAGGAATAGAGCTTCAATGTCATGTCCCGATCTCTCGTGGGTTGGGCCAATCTTCAATCTTTCGGCAATCATGCGGCTTTCCGCAAGGAAAGCGACGAAGTCCAGGCTCAGGACAAGCCTTTGGTCAAAAGACCAGATGCATAACAAGACGCATACTGTCTATGCTATTCTCCATATTGTACACAACATGGTGTTGCAAGCAAATATTCATATAGTCAGGCTGAAAATTCACGATCAGAGAAATGGCGCCCCAGATTGTGAATATTAAGATGCCGAATCAAAATAATAAAACAGCACAAATACTTGAAAGTATTGCGTTTAGATGAGACGCCATGACCGGGCCTAACTCTGGCCGGTCACCCTTCGCTGCAACCGCCTTCGATCCGGACGGTCATCGGCATAGGAAGCCTGCGGTCAGCGGATCACCCGCCTCCTTCACAATCGTGCTGAAGGCTGTGATGAAGGCCTGACCTTCAATTTCGGGAATGATCGCAGGCTGGCCGTGCTCGACCACGCGCGCGGCGATCCTTGCCCGAAAACTGACGCCGAGCAGGTTGTCCGCAATATAGGTGGTCGCATCATCGATTTCGCCGCGATGAGCGAGAAGCGCCATGCGGGCGGAGGTTCCCGTGCCGCAAGGCGAACGGTCGAACTTATTCTCAGCCAGCACGAGCAGATGCCTTGCGCGATGCGGCCCGGTCTCCTGATAGAACAGCACGCTTGGCACCGAGGCGCCGCCTTTTGCAGGATCAAGCCCCGCCAGCGCATCACCCAATGCGCGCTTTATCGTCGCACCCAATGCCATTGCCGCCGAGGCGTTGGTGTCATCCAGCGTCAGACCGAGGGGGGCTGCATCCACGATGGCGTACCATATGCCACCGAAAGCCAGATCCGCACGAACCTTGCGTCCATCCGGCAGTGCCACGTCAACTCGTTCATAGCCGACATAGCATGGAACGTTTCGGATAATGGCCCGATCCAAACTGCCGTCAGGCGCCCACCGCAGCCCGACCGTCACCACCCCCGCCGGTGTCTCCAGCGTGAAGCTTTCAAGCGGGGCCGCTATCGCGCCGGTCGCTGCCAATGTTTTGGCATAGCCAATGGTCGCATGGCCGCACATATCGAGATAGACATAGGAGGAGATGAAAAAAGCCCCGTAATCGGCCCGGTCGGATGGCACCGGAACCAGGCCCACCATGGCGGCATGCCCGGCAGGCTCATGCAGCAATCGCGCCCGCAAATGATCATGCCTGTCGCGAAAGTTGTCGCGCATGGCGAGCACGGTATCGCCGGCCAATCGGGGGACGCCGCTGAGGATGACACGCGTCGGATGGCCCGCCGTGTGAGAATCGATGACCGTATAGGTTCCGTCGGTTGTCAGCATCACTCGGATTCCGGGAAAGCCGCAGCGATGACGGGCCGCATGGTCAACCAGATGTCGCCAATCAGCGCCGCCGTCAGGTCATGCGCCTCTTTCGCTTTGCCACCATAAATGCAGGCGAAAATCTTGCGGCTGCCGCCGAGCGACATTTTGACGGCTTTGGTACTCTCGGAATAGGTAAAAAACCGATAGCGCAAGGCCTGCTTTTCCAAACTCAACAGCAACCGCTGCAGGGTAGCGTTACCGCTCAACTTGTAAATCAGGTCAGAGGCTTCCACATCCGCTCGGAAAAGGGCGGGAATGTCACTCTGATCTTCCGCGGTCTTGAGGCGATCGAGGATAGAGACCAAAGCTAATTTCGCCGCCGCCGCCGCGTCCGATTGCGCAGCCCCCTCAGCCGCCAAGGCCTCAAGCCCGACCCGGATTTGATAGACCTCGTCGAAATCCCTGAGAGACAAGGGTGACACCCAAATCCCTTTGCGGGCGGAGCGCCGCACCAGACCGTCACGCTCCAACAAGCGCAAGCCCTCGCGTACCGGCGAACGACTGACGCCGTAGGTTGCTGCCACCTCCTCCTCCGTCAGGCGCGCATTGGGCGCCAGACGGCCGAAGATAATCTCGTTGGTCAGCAGTTGCGCCACATGTTCAGGGATAGCCCGACCTATGATTGTATCCATATCGCCCTCTATTACACGCACCATATTGCATACAATCTGCGAGATCAAGCCGATATGCTGGTGGCGATCGGGGGTCGCCATCACCCTGCTCGCGGCTGCCAAACGAAATCCCGTCAGGCCTGGCTTTGTTCCAGGAAAATAGGCTGGACGTCCGTCAACCATTACATCGCGGATCGATCCCCGCTCGGCGGCACGCCGAACTGTCTTTGATAGGCGCGGCTGAAGGCTGTCTCCGACTGGTAGCCGACATCCTCGGCGATGACCGCCAATGCTGTCCTGCTGGCCCGAATGCGACCGCGGGCAAGGGTGAGGCGGAGTTCAGCCAGAAAGGCCACCGGCGCCATGTTCACGGCAGCCTGAAATTGCCGCACAAGCGTCGCCCGTGACGTGTGGCCCTGCTCCGCCAGATCGTCCAGAGTCCAAGGTCGCGCAGGGTCTTTCAGCATGCCGAGCAGCGCCTTCGCCGTCTGGGGCCGCGCCAGAAGTGCCAGCACGCCTTGCTGCGGTGCTGCCGCCTCCAGATGTGCCCGCAACACGATCACCATCACAGCCAGGGCCAGCGCGGTCGCGACGGCGGCCGCACCAGGGCGGTCATCTAAGAGTTCCGTTTGCATGGTGGTGACCAGGCTGGCGATCCGCCCGGCATTCTTGCCCGTGGCGGCCGGAACGACGACGATCGGCGGCAGCGCCGCCAGGACGGTGTTGTGATTTGCCTGCTCGAACTGGAACCGGCCACAGATCAACCCGGTCTCCACGTCCGTCTCGACATTGGTTTTGATCATGATCCCGTCGAACGGGCGGGACAGCGAACGCATCGGCGGCGATAGTTCGTGGGGCGCCGAGGCCGTCCTGATCGTATGGGGACCGCCATGCGGTAAGACCGCGACATCCCCTGCGGTGAGCGTGAGGGGCGCGGCACCCGGCATCTCCAACCGGCATTGCCCAGCCGTCACGATATGAAAGGGCGCCCAGCCCTCAGGCTCCGGCGCATGGGGCGATGCCCATTGGGCACCGAAACGACAGATCGCCTGCAGTTCGGGCCGCACGCGAAGCAGCGGCGTCAGTTCCTCGAAGATATCCGCTTCTGTCGCCAAATACCTAGATCCGAAACATTGATCCGCGCGGCGTGCTCATCGTGCCGCGCGGGCAAGGGTTGATTGGGCGCGCCCGCTTAAAAGGACGGTATCGGAGCCAATGGAGCATCGTCATGAGCGTATCATCGGTAGAAAAGACTCCCGCCGTCCTGCCTATTCTCGTCAAGCCCGCGGAGCCGGCTCTCTTGCCGCAAGCGCAGGCAATCGCACGCCTGCCCAATGTCCCCGCCTCATTCTTCGGCATCGTGCTGGGTCTTGCGGGTCTTGGCAACGCATGGCGCGCCGCGACCGCGGCCTGGCACCTGCCCGCCGTCATCGGCGAGGGCTTGATGGCCGCCGCCACCATCGTCTGGGCTATCCTTGTCCTTCTCTATGGTCTGAAATGGGTCTTTCGCCGCAAGGACGCGATGGCGGAAGCCCTCCACCCGGTTCTGTGCTGTTTCATCGGCCTCGGTGGCGTTTCCACCATGCTGATATCATTAGCAGTTTTGCCATATAGCCATCCCTTGGGCTTGGTGCTCTTCGCGGCCGGTGGCCTCTTTACGCTCAGCTTCGGGGTCTGGCGCACAGGCCTTCTGTGGCAGGGCGGCCGAGACCCGGCGGCCACGACGCCGGTTCTTTATCTGCCGACGGTCGCCGGCGGCTTCGTCGGTGCCGCCGCCGCCGCAGCCTTCGGCTATCCGGAATGGGGCCAGTTTGCCTTCGGAGCCGCGCTGCTGGCGTGGCTGGCGATCGAATCCGTGCTGCTGCACCGCTTCTATACGCTGCCGGAAATGCCGGCCGCATTGCGGCCGACGCTCGGCATCCAGCTGGCGCCGCCTGCCGTGGGCGCCGTCGCCTATTACGCCGTGAACGGCGGCCATGCCGATCTCGTGGTCAACGCGCTCATGGGCTACGGTATTCTGCAGGCGCTGATCCTGCTGCGGCTGCTGCCCTGGTTGCTGAAGCAGCCCTTCACCGCCTCCTATTGGGCCTATACCTTCGGCGCGGCTGCGCTGACCACAACCCCGCTCAGGATGATCGCCCATGGCCAGACCGGGCCGGCCACGCAAATTGCACCGGTGCTGTTCATTGCCGCCAATGTCGTGATCGGCCTGATCGCTCTGGCTACCATCCGTCTGCTGCTGCAAGGGCGCTTGCTGCCCGCAGCAGCGCCTGCACCTGCACTTGCACCTGTACGCTGAAGTAAGGAGGACCGCATGACGGACCAAGACAAGATGAAAGCCCTGATGCTGGACGCGCCGAACGCGCCCTTCCGCCTCACGGACCTGCCGAAGCCGGTGCCTGGGCCGGGCCAGGTGCTGGTGCGGATCGAAGCGAGCGGGGTCAACCCGCTCGACACCAAGATCCGCGCCGGGGCGGCAGGGCATGCGCGCCACCCTCTCCCCGGGATTCTTGGCATCGACCTGGCCGGAACGGTCGAAGCCCTCGGACCTGATGTCGAGGGTTTTCAGCCCGGTGATGCTGTCTACGGCATGACGGGCGGTGTGGGCGGTGTGCCAGGGTCGCTCGCGACCCATGCGGCGGTCGATGCGCGGCTTCTCGCGCCGAAGCCCGCCGGTCTTTCCATGCGAGCAGCGGCAGCCCTGCCGCTCATCGTGATCACCGCCTGGGAAGGGCTGGTGGACCGCGCGCATTTGGCGGCCGGCCAGACCGTTCTCGTCCAGGCCGGCGGCGGCGGGGTCGGCCATGTGGCTGTGCAGATCGCGCTGGCTTTGGGCGCACGCGTCTATGCGACGCATCGCGGCAGCCATGGCGCTTATATCGAATCGCTCGGTGCCTTGCCGATCGATACGAGCAAGACCGAGATTGGCGAAATTCTTCAGGAGCATACCGGGGGACGCGGCTTCGATGTCGTCTTCGATACCGTCGGCGGCGCTGTGCTCGACGCCTCGTTCCAGTCCGTTAAACGCTTCGGCCATGTTGTCAGCGCACTCGGCTGGGGTCAGCATGCCCTGGCGCCGCTCTCCTTCAAAAGCGCGACCTATTCCGGCGTCTTCACCCTCCTGCCTTTATTGACCGGCGAAGGGCGCGAGCGTCATGGCGCCATCCTCCGCGAAGCGAGCCGTTTGGCCGATGCAGGAAGATTGAGCCCGCGCCTCGATCCGAGGCTGTTTGACCTTGAAACGGCGGCCGATGCCCACGACGCCGTTGCGGCAGGCACGACGGCGGGTAAAGTGGTCGTCTCGATTTCCTGATCTCTGCTTTGCCGATCGACGTGGCGCGGTCGCCTGACAGGCGCCGCTCGACGTTCGCGCAATACTGCGCGCCAATGGCGACAATAATCGGCCCAGCATCGTCACCTCGCAACAATGATCCGCAGAGACAAATGTCTGCGCCGTCCGGACAAGTGTTGTTCCGGTCAGACAGTTTATTGTCTGCGAGGACCATCGTTACGATCCCTGGCCTCTCTGCCTTGGATCGCCAAGCCCAATCCCACTGAAGGATAATCTCATGGCCAAGGAATTCCTGCTGGCAGGCGTCGTCATGAAGCGACTGCTGTCCGGCGCAGAAACGGATGGACAGTTTTGCCTGTTTGAAAACCGGAGTGACGGCGCGTCGCGCACCCCCATTCACGTCCACGCCGACGATGATGAAACCATCTATATGATGGTGGGAGAGATGCAGGCGATCGTCGGGGGACAGACCAAGGTCGTTCGTGCGGGTGAAACGCTTTTTCTGAAGCGAGGCATCCCCCATCAGCTCATGAATGTCAGCGGCGCGCCCATGCATTACATCCTGCTCTGCACGCCGAGTGGCTTCGAGGGCTTCGTTGCGGAAGGCGGACATGAACGGGCCGACGGCGCGGCGGTCGCTCCTCCCACTCCCGAGGATATCGCGCGGATGAAGTCTGCCGCCCCCCGGTTCGGTATCACGCTGATGCAGGCTTGGTGACTTTCTATCGAGAGGCGTTGGCGCGGTCAGCGCCAACGCAACCGGCTGATGATTTGGAACTGACATTATGGATTACGATTACATCGTCTGTGGCGCCGGGACATCGGGCAGCGTCGTTGCTGGCCGTCTTGCCGCGAGCCATACCGGCCGCGTTCTGCTGATCGAGGCCGGCGGCTCGGATCAATCCCCGCTGATCTCCGACCCGAATGCCTGGCCGATGACACTCGGCACATCCCTCGACTGGGGATTCATGACCGACGCAAGCTCCGATCTGAACGGACGCTCCATCCCCTATTCGATGGGCAAAGTGCTGGGTGGCGGATCGAGCATCAATGTATCGACATGGTCACGCGGCCATCGCTCGGATTGGGACGGCTTCAGCGCGGCCGCCCAAGACAAGCGTTGGTCCTATGAGGCTGTTCTCGAACTCTACCGCACCAAGATCGAAGATTGGCAGGGCCAGCCTGATCCGCGCTACCGGGGCGTCGGCGGCGCCGTCCATGTGCAGCAAGCCCCCTCACCTTCCGCGTTTACGGAATCCCTGCTGTCATCTGCCAGCGATGCCGGCCTTGCGCGCTATCCGAATGCGAACGGCGCCATGATGGAAGGAACCGGGGGTGCGGCTCTGGTTGACGAGATCGTGCAGGATGGCAAACGCAAATCGATCTTTCAGTCCTATGTTGCTCCGCTCGTATCAAGCGACAATCTGCGCGTCTTGACCGACACGAAATTGCTCAAAATCCTTTTCGAAAAGAACCGCGCCGTCGGCGTCTTGCTGGAAAGCAATGGCCAGGTCATCGCCGTCAAAGCGCGAAGGGAGATTGTGCTGTCCGCCGGGGCAATCAATACGCCGCGGATTCTGTTGCAGTCCGGCATCGGCGATCCTCAGGCTCTGCGAAAGCTGGGTATCGATGTGGTGCAAGCGCTACCCGCCGTGGGCGAGAACCTTCACGACCATGTGGCTTTCGGCTTCATCTGGGAAAAGACGCAGGAAGCCATGCCCTTCGTGCCAAGGAGCGAGTCCGCCTGCTTCTGGCGGACAGATGCCAATCTGGACGCGCCGAACATGTATACCTATGCCATCCAAGGCGCCTTCGCCTCCCCCGAAATTCTAAAGACGACCAATCTCCCCGAAAATACCTGGTCGATGTTCGTGGGCATGCGGCCGCGGAGCCGGGGGCGGGTTTATCTTCGCGCGGCTGATGAAAGCGCGCCTGTCGGCATCGATTCAGGCTATCTTCGTGATCCCAAGGATCTGGACGATCTACGGTCAGGACTGGAGATTGCGCGCCAGATCGGTCATGGATCCGCCTTGAAGCGCTTCACGGTTGGAGAGGCGATGACGGTCGAGAATACGCGAGCCGGACAGGATCAGTTCTTCCGCGATAGTCTCGTCACCTTCTGGCATCAGTGCGGCACCGCGGCGGTCGGCACGGATGAGGCATCGGTTGTGGACGGATCATTGCGGGTTCATGGTATCGAAGGACTTCGCATTGCGGACGCCTCGGTGCTCCCGCAGGTGACGGTCGGCAATACGATGGCACCTTGCGTCGTTATTGGTGAACAGGCCGCTGGCTTTATTTTATCGGAATAAGGAAAACTCCCTATCCATCATGAACATCAGCCCCCAGATCACCACGGGTGCTGTTCGACCTGGAGCACTCCCTGACCAAGGGAGTGCTCCACCGGTTAAGCGCTGTCGCAAATATGCAAAGCTGTAACGCATATATTTTGACCCCGAGCCATTGCTGTGCCGCGTGACCGGCGCGGCGTGATCTGCCATCTAGGCTGAAACTGAAGGCGCAGATGGCATTGGCAGACTTAGCTTCAAATCGTGTGGTGACCTATGCCGTGGCGGATATCCACGGCAGGCTGGATCTTCTGCTCATCCTGCTGGACCTGATTACGGCGGATGCCGTCGCCCGCGATGCGCGCGCCAAGATTGTCTTCACAGGCGATTACGTGGATCGGGGTCGCGATTCGTGCGGCGTCATCGAACGGCTGATCGCGGGCCCTGAGCGCGACGGTGATGCCTTCGTCTGCCTACGCGGCAATCACGACGACCTCTTCGTGCGCAGCGTCACCACAGGATCCGAAGTCCCCGACTGGGCCTGGTTCCTCTTTAACCACACGCTTGAGAGTTATAGCAGCCTGCCGAACAGGGCGGTGTTGAACGACCGGCTTGGCCGCCATGTGGACTTTATCTCTGCCCTGCCGCTGACGCACGACGACGGCAAATACTTCTTCGTCCATGCGGGCATCCGGCCGAATGTCGCGCTCGCGGATCAGGACGAGGAGGATCTGCTTTGGATCAGAGCGGAGTTTCTTGACTATCCGGGGTCGCTGCCTCGGCGTGTCGTCCACGGCCATACGATCATTGGTGATCGCCCGATCTTCGCGGGCAATCGTATCTCTGCCGATACCGGTGCCTATCGCTCCGGATTCCTCACCGCGATCGTGCTCGACGGTGATGAGGAAAGCTTTATCCAGGCCATTGGCGAGCCCGATGTCGGGGCGATCGAGCGCGAGCGCATTCTCAGCGAAGCCATGCAAAGCGGCGGCCTCCCCGCCAGTCTCGACCGCACGCCCTGGCTGTTCAGGGAAGTGGATAGCCTCGGGGCGATCTGACGAACGGCCGTCCATCTTTCTTTTGTCCGGTACCGAACCGCCCAAGGCGCTCGAAAATCAATGGGGGGCGCGCATCACCATCAACTCAGCGCCGAAGCCGATCAGCACACTGGCGAAGCCATAGCGCTGGCCGGCCTGCACGGCAGGACGCCGCGCCAGCCAACCGCCGAGCGCTGCGCCCCATAGCGCAAAGGTCGCATCGAACAGGAAGCCGACGAAGACGAGTATCGCCCCGAGCAAGGCGAACTGCGCCAAAATCGGCCCGGCACCGGGTTGGACGAACTGCGGCAGCAATACCGAGCAGAATATGAGTGGCTTCGGATTGAGCAGGTTGGTGAGAAAGCCACGGGTCACCACGCGCGTATTGCGGCGGCCACCGATAGGCGCGGCAGGGTCGCGCTCCGGCACCAGCGACCGCGCGCGCAATATGTCGATTCCAAGCCAGATCAGGTAAGCGGCCCCGACAAAACGAATGGTTGCGAACAGCCAGGGCGTTGTGCGGAACAAGGCCGCCAAGCCGACGGCCGCGAAGACGACGTGACAGGCCCTCGCCCCGCCGAGCCCGACGGTCGCTGCCAGCGCCTGCCTGCGGCCTTGCGCCGCGCCGGTCTGCAGAAGGAAGATCATGTCAGGGCCGGGTATCGTGTAGGCGACGATCAGCGTGCCGAGGAACATAAGACTATCGCTCATATCGACCTTAATAACCTCCTGGTGCCGAACGCCATCTGGCATTTATCGGGAGAGACGATATTATCATCGGCATGAGTGCTGATCGAACGAATGGATTACAGGATAATCAGTCTCCTTTCGGCCTTGACCGAACGGACGCCGCCATTCTGGGCCTTTTGCAGAATAATGCTCGGCTCTCCGTCAAGGAGATCGCCGCCGAGGTCGGCTTGGCGCCCTCTTCGACCCATGAGCGTATCCGGCGACTGCGCGATGCCGACATCCTGCGCGGTGCGCATGTCGAGGTCGATCCGAAGGCGCTCGGTATCGGCCTTGAGGCGCTGCTGATGATCGAATTGTCGAAGCATCGCCGTTCGACGGTCGACACCTTCCTGGATGAGGTTGTGCAGGTGCCAGAGGTTCGTTTCGCGTTCCTCGTCACCGGCCGTCACGACCTTATCGTCCATGTGGTGGTGCGCGATACCCAGCATCTGAAGGATCTCGCGCTCGACAATTTCACCAATCGGCCGGGCGTCGCGCGGATCGAGACTTCAATCATCTTCGACGCGCGCCGCCGTCACGAGCTGCCGTTGTTAAGACAGCTCAGCTAGCACGAGCGCGCTGTCTGTTCGACAGCCGATGGCCGAAGACCCGGGCAAACTATCTAGTCGGGCAGGCTGGCGGCGCTAACAAGTTTGCTCAGTAGACAGGCGAATTTGCGGCGAGGATTGGGAACTACCTAGCCAAATGACTTAGCTGTTTTGTCTTCACCCTAGTCGCAGTCCTTATCTACCCCGGCCGGACGGCATGATACTAAGCCACGATAGCCCAGGACTTCGCGAGCACAGGATAGCAATGCGTTTCTCCCTTATCATGGTGACGGGTGGCAGAACGACCGAAGTCGCTGAATTCATGGAATCGCTTGCCGCGCAAAGTTTCCAGGACTTCGAACTGATTATCGTCCAGCAAAATGCCGATGACCGTCTGGCCAGGATCATCGCAGCCTTCGCGGGCCGGTTTCCGCTCCAGGTCATCCGCTCTCTACCCCGCCAGATCAATCACAGCCGCAATGTCGGAACGGCCCAGGCCCAAGGTGAGATCCTCGCCTTTCCGGATGATGACTGCCTTTACCCTCCTGATCTGCTCTGCCAGGTCGATGAGATGTTCAATACTGCCGGCTCGGTCGGGATCGATATTCTGAGCGGTATCGCTGTCACGCCGGACGGCAAGCTCGGCTCCGGCCGCTGGCATAAGCAAGCCGGCCCGATTTCCCTTAAGACCGTCTGGACCAGCGCTATCGAGTTCAATCTCTTCATCCGTCGTACGGTTTATGAGGAGATCGGCGGCTTCGATAAGGGCATGGGTCTCGGCACGCCCTTTGCCTCGGGCGATGCGCAGGACCTCATTCTTCTGGCCAGGCGTATCGGCGCCCTGGCCTTCTATGATCCGGCGCTCCAGGCCATTCATCCGGATAAGCGATTGACGCCGGTCGCGGTCCAACGGGCCTTCGTCTATGGTGCCGGCCTCGGCTATGTGCTGCGCAAGCATCGCGTACCGATGAGCATCTGGATCAATTTCCTGATCCGCCCGTTCGGCGGCACCTTGCTCAGTCTGCTGCGCCTCAGGTTCTTCGAGGCCGGCTATTACTGGCTGACCTTTCGCGGCAGGCTGTCAGGGCTGATCGGCCCTCAAGCCAAGAAAGTCACCAAGATCGCAATGCTCCCGGATGGCGATGGACCTTTGCCGAACCTTCACACCGTCCGCTAGAGCAGATCACAGTCAGATGGAATTATCTGACTGTGTGAAGATGCTCGCAAAAACAACTATCTAGAGCGCTATCTGTGAGCGTAAGCGAGCAGGAAGCGCTCTAGCGCAAGGGCAAGACAGATCATGTTGGACTCTCGTTACCGGTTGGTCGTAGGCATTGCCACACGCGGCAGGGCATCGATATTGCTGGAGATGCTGGCGCAGCTTGAACAGCAGACGCGCCTGCCGGATAGGATTATTGTCTGCGGCAGCGAGCCTTCGGATATTGCCGGCGTCATCACGCAATTCCCGAAGGTCGAAACGCTGCTCTCCCCGCCGGGCCTCTGCCGTCAGCGCAATATGATCCTTGACGCTGCCGCCGATGCGGACCTCGTGATGTTCTTCGATGATGACTTCTTTGCCGATCCCGCCTATCTCGCGGCGATCGAGACCCATATGATGGGCCATCCGGCAACGATGGTCGCGAGTGGATTGGTTCTGGCCGATGGGATTAACGGTCCCGGCCTGACGGCCGCCGATGCCCATCTTATCCTGAAGACCAGCCAAGGTTTGGCCGCAGGAACCAGGCCGATGTTCTCAGGCTATGGCTGCAATATGGCAATCCGCATCAAACCCCTGCAGACCCATGGCATCCGGTTCGACGAGCGGCTGCAACTCTATTGCTGGCAGGAAGACGTCGACGTCTCCCGCCGCCTCTCTGCCTTCGGCAATATCGTCCAACTGGAAGGCGCACAGGGCGTTCATCTCGGTTCCAAGCGCGGGCGCAGCCCGGGGGTGAAACTCGGCTATTCGCAAATCGCCAATCCGCTTTATCTCGCTGGCAAAGGCCTGGGCTATCCCTGGCATGTCGCTTTGACGCTGATCTTTCGCAATATGGCCAAGAATGTCCTGCGCGCGTTTTGGCCTGAGAGTTATGTCGATCGCCGCGGCCGTTTGCGCGGCAATGTCATCGCGCTGTGGCATCTCCTGCGCGGTCAAATGGCACCGGAAAAAGTGCTCAAAGTCTGACGGTAAAACGGCGGCTGGGTGTTTGCCTCGCCGCCTTTTGTCGATTAACCGGTCAATCGGCTGCCATCGATCCCCAAGGCCAATGCACGGCCGCGAGGTGCGACTCGGCAAGGATCGAGAACTTGTCCTGCACGACAGTGACGACTTCGTCGAGTTCTGCCTCGGTCATAGTATCGAACATGGGAAGACTAATGACACGGCTTGCGACGTCATTGGTCACCGGCAGCGCGCCGAAAACCGCATGTTCCGCGAAATGACGCTGCTGCGCCAGATGCGGGCTGAAATAGGCGGCATTGCCGATACCCGCGGCCGTCAGCGCCGCCTGAAATTCACGCCGGTAAGGGCCATAGCCTTTGGGCAGCAGGCCGACGCCGAATTGATGCGCCTGCGCCCCGATCCGCCTCGGCTGAAAGGTGAAGTCCGGCAGCGCCTGCCGATAGCGCGCCATAATCTCGGAACGACGCGCCATGGCGCCCTCGAATCCGTTCAGCTGCTGCTGGCACAGCAAGGCGCCAATCTCGCTGAGCTTGCCGTTCAAACCCAGCATTGTCGCGGAACGCGCCTCGCCGAAGCCGAAATTGCACATCTGACGGAGGTCGTGGATGCGTTCCTCGTCGGCGCTATAGACGATCCCTGCCTCGCCGGTTGAGAAAGCCTTCGTCGCATGCATGGAAAAGACGACCGTGCCGCTGAAGCCGCTACCGAAACCGCGCCCATCGACAGAGACGGTGCCAAGGGACGCGGCGGCGTCGACGACGACCGGAACCTTATACTGTGCCGCCAAACGCTCGTAGCGATCGAGGTCGATATCGAAGCCGAAGGTCGCGTATGGCACCACAACCGCGATCTCATCCCCATAGAGCGCCAGAAGCCGCTCCTCGTCTTGCGGCGACGCGGCCCAGGTTGCGGGATCGATATCGCAGAACAAGGGCGTCAGGCCGCACCACATTGCGGCCTGCGCGGCCGCGGCAAAGGTGAAAGACGGCATGAGGGCATAGCGTGGTTTCGTCGGACGGCCGCCGATCGCCTGCTGCATGGCCAGCATCAGGCCGATGGTCGCGTTGCACACCGTCATGCATTGGCCGCTGCCGGCAAACATCCGCGCGACCATGTCCTGTTCGAAGCGCGTATTGACCGGGCCGAAATTACTGAACATGCGGCTGTCTTCGATAGCACGCAGTTCGGCACCGAGTTCACTCAACCTTGGCGGGTTCGGGCGAATGAATGCGACTGACATGGCTAGCCTTGGACGATAGAGGTTGATCGATAGGTCTCGCGCTGCGACGTGACGGCGGCGGGCAAGAAATCATTCCTCGTCGGTGCGGAATGGGCCTTTGCCAGAACCGCGTTGACGATCAGGGCACCGACATCGTGCTGCCAAAGCCAAAGACCATTGGCCTGCCCGCGAAAGCTCGCCTCGCCGCCCAGGCGGCCACGCGGCACGAAACCGGCCGCGAGTCCGATGCCGAAGACGTCCGGCAAAGCTTGGCCCTTGGCATCGAGGACGCGACAGTCGCTATCCACCATCGGCCGCTGCGGACCAAGCTGAGACAAAAGCGTGATCGGCACGCCTAGCCGATCGAAAAGCGGCAAGCCGCGCGGCCGGTATCCCATAGCGGCGACCACGATATCGGCTTGGTCCAGGATGCGAGCGGCCTCGCCATCATCGGCGCCAAGCTGGTGCAAACGCAGCCGTGCCTCGGCCGGCCGGCCGCCGATGCCGCGCGCCTGCATGACGAGTTCGCGGGAGTCGAGCCTAAATCCGGCGAAACGAAACACGCGTCCGCTGATCTGGCAGACATCATCCTCGGTCCATTCGGTGTAGCCCTCCGCCAGGGCTTGCTGCCGGTCGGGATAGTAAATCCGCAAGGGACGGCGGTGCATGAGGGTAATTCCGGCCTCGCCGAAGGCGACGCCCGTCAGGCGATGCAGCAAAGCATGAGCCACCGCCGCGGCGCTCGTGGAACCACCAAGGATCGCAACAAGCGGTTTGGCCTTCTTGCCCAGATTTTTGCTTATGCGCTGCAATCCATCGGTGGTGAGCACTTCGCCCGATTGCATGAGGCGCGTACCGCAACGTGCTGTCAGGCTCTGGCCACCGAATTGCTCCGCCGCCATGCGCTGCATCGGTTGATTGGCCCCTGATGCAATGATCAATTGGCGGGCGATGATCTTTCGCGTTTTGCCACTCGTCAGATCGCTGATCTCGACGCTCCAACCATCCTCGCATCGCCGGGCGGATTGCGCTTTGTGCCGGGTGAAAACAGCGCTGGCCGGATAGGAGGCGATCATCCTTTCGATTGCCTGGCCGACCAGGCTTAGGAACCGACCGGCATCGCGCAGCGGGACTGATTTGTCTTCGGCGGCAGCCAGTCGCTTGGTCAGCTCATGCGTCTGCAGGCGTGTAAGCTCGGTCGGATGTGCCGCGTCGAGGCAATCGACAAAGGTGCCACCACCGCTATCGGAATTGATGGCGTAATTGCCGATCGAGCCCTTGCCCAGACCATCCGAACTCTCCACGACGGCAAGGCCCATCGACAGGAGACTGTCCAATTGATCTAGTTTGTGCGCCGCAAGAAGAGTCGCTATGCCGCCGGGGCCGCCGCCGATGATCAATAATTCAAAACGCTCGGCTGCAAAGGCCATGGTTTTTATCCTGATCCTGGCGGCAATTGTCTGACCACCAGTCGCGAACGCGGAAACACCGGCATCCGGAATGATTATAAAAATTGCACTAGACTAATCGGAGCAAGCCCTTCGCGAGCGAAGGATTCTTGTTATCTTCATTTAAGTTGGATTGATCCTGATTACTGCCTGGACTTTAGTGCGAAGTACCAAAGGAAGAAATTTCAGTCGATTTGATTAGAGTTTCTCCTAATTATATGTACCCCTCCTGGCGTAGATTCCGAACGATTGATAAGTATCGTTCGAATGTAAAACAAAATTGATTTGTTGTTTTCGGCGATCGTTGATGTCGCGGCCATCAGGGGGTTTCGCGACTAGCGCTTGCTTTTTTTGAGGGGAATGATCCGATAATATCGGCTCAAAACGGCCTGGCCCTGGCAGGAAGTAGTGAGGTCTCGCCTCTCTCTTACAAACTCTGCCTCATTCTATCCGGGGGATAATAATCAGAGGGCTTAGTCAGCCCTCGACTTCCTTTGAGCGTTGCAGGCGTATTTTGCCAAAAGGGGTAATCCATGAGTACAGGGTTTTCGCTCATCCCTCTTGCGACCTGCCTCCAAGAGAAGTTTATCGGCAGTCTGCTCCATCAGGGCGGCTTATTAATCAGGAAGAGTTTAGCTTGATGAAAACCTGGAACTCCTTCCGGCGCAGATGAGGTCCTGGCGA
Organism: Acidisoma cellulosilyticum; assembly: GCF_020621385.1. GTDB lineage: Bacteria > Pseudomonadota > Alphaproteobacteria > Acetobacterales > Acetobacteraceae > Acidisoma > Acidisoma cellulosilyticum. The sequence continues at coordinate 55,097 of NZ_JAESVA010000006.1, forward strand.
AAAGATCAGGTCCTTTGACGAGACACAAGCCAGGTCTTTCAGGAAATCGGACAGGAGACTTACCCCTGTTGAGGGATAAGCCTCGCCTCTAGGCATTCACCTATCCGGGCTGCCTATCCTGGCCCAGGCCAAGCTCGGATCGAACCTGGCCCGGCGAGATGGACAGCGGAGGCGCACCCGCCTCTGCGCCTTGCAGTCTCTCTATTCCGCCGCCTGCATCATCGGCAAGGTATGCGACGGCAGCTGCCGTTGGACAAAGAAGGCGGGCTCCTGCCTTTGACGGATCAAAGCCGGCAGCAGCTCCGACCAGGCAGCCCAAACACCCCGATAAGGCGGCGGACAATCCTGCTTGATCAGCGCATGCAGCGCGGCCAGGCGGTAGAACGGCACCATCGGGAACATATGATGCTCGATATGGTAATTCATATTCGCGTACAGGAAGCGGAAGACAGGGTTCATGACCACGGTGCGCGTATTCAACCGGTGATCGAAGACATCCTCGTCAAGACCCGCATGCTGGGTCAGATTGAAAACCTGGCAGAAGAAGCCGCCATAGAAACGGGGCAGGACCAGAAACATGGCGGGCAGAATGCTATGCGTCGCGACACAGACGGCGATGACGGCGAGAATGATCGCGATATAAAGGCGGGCCGCCCAGATCACGGACCGGCGCTGCCCCTCCGGCACGAAATGCTTGCCGTCTTCGGTCAGATCGCCTGTGGCATTTCTCAACAAACGCCCAGCCTGCACATAGCCGTCATGAATGAAAAAGAAGTCCAGGAACTGCGCCAGCACATTGGGCGGGCGCGGTGCCGCAATTTCCGGGTCGCGGCCCACCAGCAGCGTATGCGTGTGGTGGCGGCTATGGCTCCAGCGGTAATAGAATCCCTCCCGCAGGGTCATGAAAGCGCAGAGGTGATAAAGCATCTCGTTCAGCCAGCGCGTTCGGAATCCGGTGCCGTGGGACAGTTCATGGTGCCGATGATCGGCCACCGCATACAGCGTGCCATAGACGAAGAAGGACAGTATTCCCCACCATTGGCCCCAGCTGAGAAACGCAACGGCCCCCGACAATGCCAGCAGGCCCAGCCATAGCGCGAAAAACCGCAGCGCCGGCCCGTCCGACCGGCGCATCAACTCCTTCAACTGCTTGCGGCTGACCGGGCAGGCATACCAGACGGCAGCGACCGCTGAGCCCAGATCGCCATCGGCATGGGGTGTTGCCTCCCCAGCCTTATCGTCGCGCAGCGCATAGTTTTTCCAGGCTTGTTTCATTCTGCGTCCTCCCGCACCTGCCTGTACTGCCTGGCCGCTTGCTGCTGAAGGAAATCGCGGTATTTTCTGTCAAACCCGTCAGAGAAGCGGCCAGGAAATGAAAGAAACTCGCAAATCTGACGGGCAGGCCCGCATCACCGATGTGGCTCAGGCCGCCGGTGTCAGCGTCTCGACCGTCGACCGCGTCATCAATGGCCGCAATCCGGTGCGCCGGCCGACCGCCGAGAAGGTCTTGCAGGCGGCGGAAGCGCTCGGCTTCCGCGGTGCCCCGGTGATCGGCCGCCGCTGGTCGGTAGAACGGCCCGCGCTCCGCTTCGGTTTTCTGCTACTGCAGAAGCATCGCAGCTTCTATCAGGCGCTGGCGTTGGACATCCTCAAGGCGGCCGAGGGCTCGACCGGCGCCCGCATTTCGGCGCACATCCTCCATGCCGAGAACCTCGCGCCGACCGCCGTCGCGGCTCAGATCAAAGCCTTGGGCGCGGAGGTCGATGCCATCGCCGTCGTCGCCGCCAACCACCCGCTGATCGCGGCGGCGCTGGAGGGGCTGGCGGCACAGGGTGTCGCGGTCTTCGCCCTGATCTCGGATATCAGCGCTTCCGTCCGCGTCGGCTATATCGGTCTCGACAATCACGCGGTCGGCCGCACGGCCGGCTGGTTCATCGCCCAGATGGCGCAGCAGCCGGGCAAGGTCGCCGTACTCGTTGGCACCCATCGCTTCCGCTGCCAGGATCTGAACGAAAGCGGTTTCCGATCCTATTTCCGGGAACATGCACCGCAATTCGAGGTCATCGAACCGGGGGCGACGCTGGAGGATGCAAACGTCGCGGCCGAGCTTGTGCGGCATCTGCTGCAGCGTGAACCCGACCTGCGCGGCCTCTATATCGCGGGCGGCGGCATCGGCGGCGTGCTGACCGCGCTACGCGAAAGCCCGTCCGCGAAAGCGATCGTGACCATCGGCAATGACCGCACCAGCGCCGCCCATCAGGGCCTGCTCGACGGGCATATTCGCCTTTTGCTGTCCCATCCCCTGCCCGCGCTCTGCAGCACCTTGATCGACCGCATGACAGCGGCCGCGCGCGGCCATGCGGATGCAATGGCACCCTGTTTTCTCGACCTGCATATCGAGACGGCGGAGAGCAGCCGCTAGCAATTCTCGACCGTGTGCAGCGTAAACGCGATTTCGCTGCCGATCGCCTGATCTGCCCCGCCGCCCAGACGGCTGAGCATGAGGTCGATCGCCCGCCGCGCCTGCAGTTCCGGCGCCTGGTCTATCGTCACCGTCATCAGCCCGTCCCGCAGCAGCACCGCACTTTCATCCGTCAATTCATGACCGACGAAAATAGGGATTGCCCCCCTGCCCCCATCGCGCAGCGCATTGCCCACGCCGGCACTGCCGCCGCCGGTATTATAGATGGCGACAAGGTCCGGGCGCTGCCGCAGCGCCTGGGTGACGTGGTGATAGGCTCGCTCCGGATCGTCATGCGTCGTCATGACCGGTGCGACTGCGATACCCGGCGCATGCGCAGCCAATCCAAGGCGAAATCCGTCGATACGCTGCTTATGGGCGCGAAAGCCGGTGCTGGTGGACAGGATCAGGGCGGTCCCCGGCCGGCTTGCCATGCGCGCGACGAAAAACGCGGCCGTGCCGCCGGCCTTGGTATGATCGATCCCGACATAGGCTGCGCGCGGAGAATCGGGCACGTCCGTCACGACGCAGATCACCGGCCGGCCTGCGGCTGCGGAGGCCGCGATGGCCGCGACATTGGCAGGATGCTCCTCGCAATAGACGATGATGCCGTCGGCACGGCAATTGGTGATGTTCTGTGCCACACGCGCCGGGTCCGTCATGTCGATGCTGGAGCGGATGACGGTGACGGAGCGATCGAGCGTCGCCGCCACCTGCCCCATGGCCGCGCCCAGGCGCCGCATGAAGGGTGTCGCGGAGCGTGCCAGCATCACCTCGATGCGCAGCGCCCGCGCATGGGGCGCCGGCAGGATACGCCGCAGCCCCAATTCCCGCGCGGCATCCAGCACCCGCCGTTCGGTCTTGGGGGAGACGCTGCCGCGCTCGTTCAGCACACGATCGACGGTCGCGATACCGACACCGGCGTGCTGCGCCACGTCCTCCAACCCATGGCGGATCTTGCGCCGCTCCATCACGCGTCCTTCCGAGGCCTTGGATCGCAGCCTAGCCGATTGATGGAAAACCATCAAAACCCCCTGACAGGGAACCAAGGCGCCTGCGCTATAGCGGCTGAAAGCCCGACAAGGGTGGGAGGAACGCATGACGACGACGGCCAGGGATTACAGTCTGACGGGTATGGAGACGCGCCGCGCGGAAGCACGCGGTCTCGCATCTGCCGATTGGTACGCCCATCCCATTCCCCGCAAGCAGATGAAGGCGCTGATGCGCCGCAAGGACGGCCCGGCCATCCGCGATACCGCGATCTGGCTTGGTACGATGCTTGTCTGTGCGGGCTTCGGCATTCATCTCTGGGGCAGCTGGCTCGCTGTCCCCTTCTTCATCGTCTACGGCGTGCTTTATGGGTCGGCGTCGGACTCGCGCTGGCACGAATGCGGCCACGGCACCGCCTTCAAGACGGCCTGGATGAACGATGTCGTCTACAACATCGCGTGTTTCATGATCATGCGGGAGCCGACCGTCTGGCGTTGGAGCCATACGCGGCATCATACCGATACCATCATCGTCGGCCGCGACCCCGAGATTTCAGTGAAACGCCCGCCGGATATCGCCGGCATTCTGCTCAATCTCTTCGCGCTGAAATCCAGCTATTTCGCGATCAGAAAGCTGGCGCTGCACGCATCTGGCCGGCTGACGGATGAGGAGAAAACCTTCATCCCGGAGACGGAACAGAAGAAGGTCTATGTCATCGCGCGGATCTATCTCGCCATTCTGTTCGCCGTCGCTTTGCTGTCCTTCGTCCTGCGAAGCTGGATTCCGGCGATGCTTGTGGGCCTGCCGACGCTCTATGGCGGCTATCTGACCGTCATCTATGGCGTCACGCAGCATGCCGGCCTGTCTGAGGACGTGCTCGATCACCGCCTGAACAGCCGCACCGTCTATATGAACCCTATCTCGCGCTTCCTCTATTGGAACATGAATTATCACGTCGAACACCACATGTTTCCCATGGTGCCCTATCACGCGCTGCCGGCCCTGCATGACGCGATCAAGGATGAATGCCCGGACCCTTATCCCAGCATCATCGCGGCCTATGCCGAGATCATTCCGGCCTTGCTGAAACAACGAAGCGATCCGCATTACTTTGTGCGTCGTGAATTGCCGGGCAAGACAGGATTGCCGGAAGTCGCTAGCCTCGCCCAAACCGCCTAACCGACAATAAAAAGACGAAGGAAGAAACGATCATGGCGCAATGGGTCAATGCCTGCGGGGAAGACGAGATCGACGAAGAGGATGTCATCCGCTTCGACCATGCGGGGCAAAGCTTTGCCGTCTATCGGCTGGAGGATGACAAGTTCTGCGCCACCAGCGGCTTCTGCACGCATGAGAATGTGCATCTGGCGGACGGCCTCGTCATGGGCCGCATCATCGAATGCCCCAAGCATAACGGCCGCTTCGATATCCCGACCGGCAAGGCCAAGGGCGCGCCGGCCTGTATCGATCTCCAGACTTTCCCCGTGAAGATCGAAGACGGTCGCGTCTTCATCGATCTCGGCTGAGGCATATCACCATGCAGCCCCAGGCTGACGCTGGCATCGTCATCATCGGCGCGGGAGAGGCCGGGACCCGCGCCGCCCTGACCTTGCGGGAACGGCACTATGCCGGCCCCATCACGCTGATCGGCACGGAAACGCATCTGCCTTATGAGCGGCCGCCCTTGTCCAAGGCCGCGCAGACGGCGCTGGACCATCCGGCGCCCGCGATCATCGGTGGCGCCGATGCGCTGGCTGGCCAGGATATCGACTATCGCTCCGGCGTCACCGTCACCGGCATCGATCGGGCGGCAAAAACCCTCGGGCTGCAGGACGGTCCGCCACTGCCCTATGCGCAGTTGCTGCTGGCGACCGGCGCCCGGCCGCGCACTCTCTCCCTGCCCGGCGCCACGGCCGAGAGCGTCCTTTACCTGCGCACCTTCGGTGATGCTCTGGCGCTGCGGGGCCAATTGGCCCATGGCATCCGGCTCGTCGTCATCGGTGGCGGTTTCATCGGCCTGGAAGTCGCGGCCAGCGCCTTGGCGCGCGGCTGCACGGTGACGGTGGTTGAGATGGCGCCGCGCATTCTGGGCCGTGCCGTGCCGGCCGAGATCGCAGCACGCGTGGCCACCCATCATCGCGCCGCCGGCATCACCATCATCGAAGGGATCGGCCTCACGGCGATCGAACCGCGAGCGCAAGGCAGCGCCGTTCTGCTGGCGGATGGGCGTGCGTTGGAAGCGGATGCCGTCATTGCCGGTATCGGCGCCATTCCCGAAACGGCGCTCGCCGAAGCCGCCGGTCTCGCTATCGAAAACGGCATTCGCGTCGACGGCCGGCTGGCGACCGATGATCCGGCCATCTTCGCGGCCGGCGACTGCTGCGCCTTTCCGCATCCGGTCTTCGGCGGGCGCCGCTTGCGGCTGGAAGCCTGGCGCAATGCCCAGGATCAAGGGCGCCATGTCGCAGGCTCCATGCTGGGCGACATGGCGGAATTCGCGACCGTGCCCTGGTTCTGGTCCGATCAGCACGGCGATACGCTGCAGATCGCGGGTCTGCCGGACGAGGGCGACCGGACGGTCGTGCGCGATATCGCCGGCATGCCCTTTCTATTCCATCTCAAGGCCGGCCGGCTTGTCGGCGCCAGCGCCTTCGGGCCCATCGGCAAGGTCGCAAAGGATATCCGCCTGGCCGAGATGCTCATCCAGGCAGGCAGCTCTCCGGACCCGGCTGCCCTCGCCGACCCCACGATCAAACTTAAGTCTTTGCTTCAATCTCGTGTAGCAGCCGCCTGATAATGCAGCAATTATTGGTCTTTCAATCTTTATGGGGCATGCAGCGTCTGCGGGGTGAGCACGCGGCGCCGAGCCTCGCGGATCAAATTGCTCGCATCGCTGCCGCCGGCTTCGACGGCGTGACCGATCATTTCTATGACCGCACCCATGTCGCGCCTCTCGCGGCATTGCTGCGGCAGCATGGGCTGACGATCGAGGGCCAGGCATTCCCCCGCGATGTCGCGGGTCTTGAACCGGCGCTGGCTATGGCAGCCGAATTCGGCTGCCATCACATCACCATCCAGCCGCTGATCTGCCCGATGACGGTGGCGGACTGTGTGCCGATCCTTCAAGGCTGGCAGAGGCTCGCGGAACAGGCCGGCGTCGCCGTCTATATCGAGACGCATCGCGGCCGCATGACCAATGATCTGCTGTTCACGCTGCAACTGCTCGACGCCTTCCCCCATCTGCGCTTCACGGCCGATCTGTCGCATTACGTCACGGCAAGGGAGATGGAGTTGCCCATACCGGATGAGACCGAAGCGCAGATGACGCGCATTCTGGACCAAGCCTGGGCCTTTCACGGTCGTGTTGCGGGCTCGCATCAGGTGCAACTGCCACTCGGCTTTCCGCAGCATCAGCCATGGGTGGCGCAATTCGCGCGCTGGTGGCAGCAGGGCTTCGCCAGCTGGCGACAGCGCGCCCCGGCAGACGCCACGCTCTCCTTTACCTGCGAACTCGGCCCCGCGCCCTATGCCATCGCTGGAGCGGACGGGCAGGATCTGACCGACCGCTGGAAGGAGGCGTTGCTGTTGAAGGACAAGGCCCGGGCTCTTTGGGCAGACGGCGATCAGGGGTAAGACGGCTGAGCCGTCTCACTCTGGCTGATCGCTGAAGGAGCCTTCCCATGGATCTTCGTCTCGCTGGCAAGACCGTGCTCATCACCGGGGCATCGCAGGGTATCGGCGCCGGGCTGGCGCGGGCCTTCGCCGAGGAAGGCTGCCACCTTCACCTCACGGCCCGGAATATCGACAATCTTTCTTCCCTAAAGTCTGAGATCCTGGCCGCTTTCCCGACCGTCACCGTCACGCTGCACCCGATAGACCTGACGGCGCCTGGCGCCTGCGAGACGCTGGCCGAGGCCGCCGGCGACATTGATGTTCTCGTCAATAATGCGGGTGCCATCCCCGCCGGATCGCTGTTCGACATCGACGAGGCGAAATGGCGCGCGGGATGGGAGCTCAAAGTCTATGGCTATATCAACCTTTGCCGGATCTATTATCCACGCATGAAGGCCAAGGGTGGCGGCGTCATCATCAACAATATCGGCAATGGCGGGGAAGTCTGCGATCCGCGCTATATGGCCGGCGCTGTCGGCAATGCCAGCCTGATGGCCTTCACCCGTGCCCTCGGCGGATCGAGCCTTGACGACAATATCCGCGTCATTGGCGTCAATCCAGGCCCGGTCGATACCGACCGCATCTACACCATGCTCAAAAAACGCGCGCAGGACGTCTTGGGCGATGCGACGCGATACCGGGAACTTGCCGCCGGCTATCCGCTGGGCCGCCCGGCCCATGTGCATGAGGTGACGGACCTCATCGTCTTCCTCGCCTCCTTCCGCTCCGGCTATACCAGCGGCACGATCGTCACCGTCGATGGCGGCATCGCCTCCCGCCGGTCTATCGTTTGACGTCAGGTTCCATAAGTAAGGACCGATGACAACACGTCTTCCACGTCTTGAGTTTCGGTCCGACAATATCATTCAACGGCGATCCTGATCTTACTTCAACCAACTCTCGTCTCTGCACGAGCTTGACTTTTCACACGAAGTCGTGATCCATACGGAAGCGAACCATCTTGCGACAATCTAAGCGGTTGGCGACAGTCAACTGCCGCAGGCCTTGCTGAACTTCGCGGTTGACGAAGCGCTGTTTCGATCATGCATGGACGCAGATAAACAATGCGGGCCTGGATTTTCCGACATATCAGCTGGGAACTTCCTGCTTGGTCTAGGCCAGGATATCCCGGCAGCCGCTCTCACCGTCGGCGCCAAGACAACGCATTTGTCTCGAATACTTCACCAATTTCTTGGCATCATTCTACGCTTCCGGGATAGCCCTGAAAGCACCGGACCAAGCGCGTCATAAAAAGGATTCAAACGATGTCAGGAACCGTTGTTACTTGGAAAGGCGGGAGCGGGGATTTTGTGGATGGGACAAATTGGTTCCAGGGCAATGTGCCGACTTCCGTTGACGAAGCCAATTTCGAGGCATCGGTCGGCGGAGGCACAGTCGATATGGCGGGGGCGAAATCCGTCGCTGAATTTGCGGCCGCAGGCGACTATACCTTTGACGGCAGCATCACGGCAGGTAACGAGTTATCTTTAGCGGATGGGGTGGCCCTCGAAGGAGGAACCGTCAACCCAGACAACTCCATATCCTATCAGGGCGATATCTCCTTTTCAAATGACACGGTCAATACCAACGAGTTTCTCGAGCAATCTTCACCTTCGAATTTGACGCTCACCAATGTGACAATGACTGTGACCATGGACGCTGGCGTATTCGGTGATGTCGAAAGCTCTCAGATCTCGGCCGGAAGCATTGACCTTACTGGCACCCTATCCGGTAGCGGCATTACGACAAGCGGGAACGGCGCCGGAAGCATTTCGGTTTTTCTTTCCGATGCGGCGATCAGCGATTCTTCGGTCAACGCCACCAACGGCATAGAGATTGGCGGGACGACCAGCATCGACGGCACATCCTTGTCGGCGACGACCCAGGTAAGCTTCAACAACGCCATCACGATGACCGGCGGATCGATTAAAGGCACCGCCGTCTCATTCTTCACCGGCACGGTGGCATCGCTCACCGGGACCAGCGTTGACACGACCTCCCCGCCTCTGTCTGGAAACGACACGGTTACCAATTCGGGAATCCTGACATTAGGATCCGGAACCTCTGTCACCACCGCCAATTTCGTTTCGACCTATAGTCTGGATGTCCAGGCCGGCGCCTCCATAACATCCGCTGCTGGCGTCATCACGCTCGCTGGCATCAAAACGATAGAAGGGTCCGTCAGCGGCCAAACCATCGCCCTGACGGATAATGGCACAACCTATCCGAACAATGTCAGCACAGCGACGATCACGGGTACCGTCACCGGTACCGCGGATATCTCAAGCGGAAAAACGGCCGTCACGGCGGATTCCATCGTCAATATCAATGCCGGCGGGCGACTGATTTCTGACGGGAATATGTCCTTCGCGGAGGAAGCCGGCATCGCCTCCACCGTTACCGTCAAAGGTGGTGAGGTTCAGGCCACCGGAACATTGGCCATCAACGGCGCTTCCCTGATCGTCATGGACGGAGCCGACGTCTCCGCCGCGACACTCACGCTCATGTCAACGCCGACGCCTGAAATTGTACCCGTCATTGTCACCGTCGCAGGATCGGATTCGATTATCCGCGTCACTGACAATGCCACCCTGCAGGACACCCAGCTTACCCTCGCAACAGGAGGGTCGATGACGGTCGGTGGCGACCTGACAATCAGCGCAACCATGGCACCGCCCGATCCCATGACGGCCATCGCCACGACAATCGGCGGCCTTCTCAGCGTGGGCGGCAATATCTCGCTCGGCGCGAATGCCGTCGTGACGGTCGGCCCGGGCGGTACCCTCGCCGATGGCAATGGCACGATCAGCATCAACGCGGCGGATGGCACGCCGCCCTCTCTCAGCATTAGCGGCTCCGGGGCCGTTGCCGTCGCCAGCACAGTGACCCTGGGCAACGGCAGCTTGACCGTCTCCGACGACGGCATCCTAGCCATCGCGGTGCTCGATGGCGGCACGCTGGCTGTGGGCGGAACGGCGGACGGCGTCGGCGGCAACGGATCGCTGACGATCGCGAGCGGCGGCGTGGTGGATGTCGCGGACGTCACGATCTGGAAGACGGGCCATGTGAAGCTCTCCGACGGCGAGTTGGAGGCCGATTCCGTCACGATCGCGGGTGGCGATATTTCCGGTAACGGCACAGTGACCGACACCATTACCGACGACGGCAGCATAACCGCCTCGGGCGGCAAGCTTGAGCTTACGGGCGCGATAAGCGGCACCGGCAGCATGGCGATTGATGATTCCAGCCTGCTGCGGCTGGATAGCGCCGATGATGGCGTGGGCGTCACTTTCCTCAGCGACGGCTCGGCCGAAACCCTCAGTCTGGCGGAACTCGCGGGCTTGACCGTATCCATCAGCGGCTTCGCATCCGCAGACCTGGTGACGGTCGACCTTTTGATCGGGGCAACCGCCAGCTTCAGCACTACCGGCGACGCAGCGACTTTGACCTTCACCGATGGCTTCGAGAACCTGGGCGCGCTTGTCTTTGCGGGCAGCTATACGTCCAGTGAGCTCCTGTTCGACAGCTCTGACGGCACCGTCAGCGCCCGCTGCTACGCCGCCGGCACCCGCATCGCGGTCCCTGGCGGAGAGCGGGCGGTCGAAGACCTGACGGTCGGCGACACCCTCCTCACCCTGTCCGGCCGGCCGCGCCGGATCAAATGGATCGGCAGGCGTGCCGTCGACTGTCGCCGGCACCGGAACCCAATATCGGTGCATCCTATCAAGGTCTGGGCCGGTGCTTTCGGGCCAGCCTTGCCCCGTCGGGACCTGTTCCTGTCGCCCGATCATGCGGTGTTTGCGGAGGGGGTTCTGATTCCCGTCAAACACCTCGTAAACGGATCGACCGTCAGCCAGGTCCTGGTCGAGAGGGTCACGTATTTTCATCTGGAACTGGACAGCCACGACATTCTGCTCGCCGAGGGCCTGCCGGCAGAGAGCTACCTTGATACGGGGGACCGCCACGCCTTCGCGGGCGGTGCCGCGACTGAGATCCATCCCGCCTGGGGCAGCGAATCGCGCGACGTCACCCTCGTCATGGATGCCCTGGGCTATGCTCCCCTGCAGGTGGCAGGGCCCGAGGTCGATCGGGTCAAGCAGATGCTGAGCAACCGGGCAACCCAGGCGGCAAGGATCAGGCGGCATGGCTAAAACTGGACAGGGCCTTCCGCCAAGGTCAATTTGATCGCCGGACCAGTCCTGCACCGATGGCGAAAGGCCCTTCATGACTCAGGCCGAAACGACGCCGCTGCGGCGACGCGATCTGTTGTCGCTGATCGGCGCGGCCGCGGGCAGTTCGGCACTCTATTTTGCCATGAGCCGTCTCGGCCATGCGCAAGGGTCGGACTATGCGGGGCCGATCAACCTTTCGGGCGATCCCAAGGGTGCGTCCGTGCTGATCCTCGGCGCGGGCGTCGCTGGCATGGTCGCGGCGCTGGAACTGCGCCGCGCCGGCTACCGCGTTCAGGTGCTGGAATATAATGACCGCGTCGGCGGCCGTACCTGGACGATCCGTGGCGGCGATCGCTTCACGGAACTGGGTGGCGCCACGCAGGATTGCGGCTTCGACCGCGGGCTCTATTTCAATCCCGGCCCCTGGCGCATTCCCTATCACCACCGCGCCCTGCTCGATTACTGCAAGCGTCTGGGCGTGACGCTAGAGCCCTTTACGCAGGTCAACGCCAATGCCTATCTGCATGGCAAGGACGCCTTCGGCGGACAGCCGCAGCGCTACCGCACGATACAGGCCGACTTCAACGGTATGGTCTCCGAATTGCTGGCCAAGGCCGTCAATACCGATCGGCTCAACGCCCTGGTCTCCAAGGAAGATACCGAAGTCCTGCTTGAGGCTTTGCAGGACTGGGGCGCGCTCGATGACAGCTACGCCTATAAGGCCGGCGAGGATGCCAGCGAGCGTCGCGGCTGGCGGAAGCCGCCCGGCGGCGGATTGTCGGCCGAGCCGATCGATTCCACCCCGCTGCGCCCGCAGGATCTGCTGCAATCCCATCTGTGGCGCCGGCTCAGCAGCGGCTTGGACTATGATTATCAGACGACCTTGTTTCAACCTGTCGGCGGCATGGACAAAATCGCCGAGGGTTTTGCGCGCGAGGTCGGCGACCTGGTGCGGCTCAACGCCCGTGTGACGGCCATTCGACAGGACGAGCACGGCGTGCAGGTGACGTGGGAGGACAAGGGATCACAGACCATGCAGCAGTCCCGCGCAGACTGGTGCCTATGCACGATCCCGCTTTCGGTGCTCAGCCAGATCGAGATGAATGTCGGCGCCCCCATGGCCGCCGCTGTCGCGGCGGTTCCCTACAGCCCCTCCGTCAAGATCGGCCTGCAATTCAAACGCCGGTTCTGGGAAACGGATGAAGCGATCTATGGCGGCATCAGCTACACCGACCTGCCGATCACCATGATCGGTTATCCGGCGACCGGATATTTCGATAGCGGCAAGGGCGTCCTGCTCGGCACCTATGCTTTCGGACCCTATGCCTATGAATTCGAATCGCTCAGCCCGGCCGAGCGGATCGCGAAGGCTGTCGCCTTCGGCGCGCAGATCCATCCGCAATACCCGGCCGAATTCGATAATGGCATGGCCGTCGCCTGGCATCGCGTACCATCCCAATTGGGTTGCTACGGTCAATGGACGGACGCCACGCGCGCCGAGCATTACCGCAATCTTTGCGCGATCGACGGACGTATCCTGCTCGCGGGAGAACACGCGTCCTATATCCCCGCCTGGCAGGAAGGGGCCATCCTGTCATCTCTGGATGCCATCACACGGCTGCATGAGCGGGTGATGAAATCATGACGCGCGCGTGGGTCGCGCTGCTCGCATCCGGCTTGGTCGCAAGTGCCGGACCAGCCGCTATCGCGCAGACCTTCGGCAGTCCGACCCATTTCACCGAGCAAGGTGGCGCTGCCATCTATGCCAGCGTCTGCGCGGCCTGCCATATGCCCGATGGCCAGGGCGCCGAGGGCGCTGGCCGTTATCCCGCGCTGTCGCGGGACCCGCGCCTGCAAATCCCGGCCTATCCGATCTTCATGATTTTACATGGACAAGGGGCGATGCCGCCCTTCGCGCGGACCCTGACCGATCAGCAGATCGCGGATGTCGTCGCCTATATTCAGACGCATTTCGGCAACGCGGAGAAGGATCAGGCAACCTCGGCCGCAGTCAAAGCGGCACGCGCCTCAGATTGACCGATCACCGTCAACCTTCATAGGCGTCAAGCAGCGTCATGCGGCCGGTCGAAAGGCTCTGCCTGAGTGTGATGGCAGGTGCGTAAAGGTCGCTGCCGTGCCAGGCGCGCGCCGCCTCTCGGGACGGAAATTCCAGCAGCACAGTTCTTTCGCGGCCAGGCTCACCCTCCAGCGCTTCGGGCGCACCGCCGCGGATGACGTAGCGTCCGCCAAATGCAGCGACAGCAGCCTCGACCATGGACATATAGCCCGAGGCTGCATAGGCGGCGGCATCATCGACCGTGATCTGCGCCAAAACATAGGCTTTGGGCTCGGTCGCAGGCTGGGTCGCCGATGTTTCTTCCCGCGCAGCGGAGAGGTCTTGCGGATGGCTTGTCAATACGATTGTCCTTTAAGGCTATTGTAGACGGACCTGCCGATGGCGGCCTTGAGACCCGCCGGTTAGACAGGCTTCTGGGCTTCCCCGGCGATCTGCCGCAGGGCCTGTTCGAAGGCGTCCGACGGCTGCCCGCCTGAAATCAGATAACGCTCGTCGATGACAACGGCGGGGACCGAGTTGATGCCCCGCGACCGCCAAAGATGCTCGGCATCGCGCACCTCGACCGCATAGCGATCCGAGGCCAGAACCGCCCGCGCGGCGGCACCGTCAAGCCCTGCGCTCTCCGCCGCCGCGACCAGCACGTCATGGTCGGACGGGCTTTTACCCTCGGTGAAATAGGCCGCGAACAGCGCATGCTTCAAGGCTGCCTGATGCCCCTCCTGCTCCGCCCAATGCAGCAGCCGGTGCGCATCGAAGGTATTGTAGATGCGGCTCGCGTCAGACATCGCCATCGTGAAGCCGACGCCTGCGGCGCGCGTCCGGATCATCTCGCGCGTGGCGGCAGACTGTTCAGGGGTGGAGCCATATTTCTGCGTAATATGTTCGACGATATTCTGTCCTTCGGCCGGCATATCGGGATTGAGTTCGAAGGGCTGGAAGCGGATCTCGGCCTCGACGACGTCGCTCGCCCGCGCCAGCGCCTCTTCCAGGCCGCGAAGGCCGATGATGCACCAGGGGCAGGATACATCTGACACGAAGTCGATCTTCATCGGCCGGACCATCGGCTCATCCCTTCCTACAACGCACGGCCATTATGGGCGCCCGCCGGGACGGCATCAACCGCCCAGGCCGGCGCAGTTTGTCAAACCAGCACGGCACGCGGCTCAAGGAAAGAGTCCAGGCCGAAGACCCCGAATTCCCGCCCGATGCCGGATTGCTTGAAGCCACCAAAGGGGGCGAGCGGCTCATGCGGCGCATCGTTGATGGCGACCCGTCCAGCCTCCAACTGGGCCGCGACGCGCTTCGCCCGATCCAAATCGGAAGACAGCACATAGCTCGCCAGCCCATAGGATGTGTCATTGGCGATCTCGATCGCCTCGGCCTCGCTTTCATAGGGGATCAGGCAAAGCACGGGGCCGAAGATTTCTTCTCTCGCGATGCGCATCTGGTTGCTGACCTCCGCGAAAACGGTCGGCTTCACGAACCAGCCGCGGTTAAGGCCATCGGGCCGGCCCTCACCGCCGGTGAGCAAAGTCGCACCTTCGGCCTGGCCGAGACGGATATAGGCCTGGACGCGATCCCATTGCGTCTGGCTGACCATCGGGCCGATCCTGACCTCCGGGTCGCTCGGCGCGCCGACCTTGATGCCGGCGACCGCGGCCCGCAGACGATCTTTGATCTCATCAAGCCGGCTGGCGGGTGCCAGAATGCGCGTGCCCGCGATGCAGGCCTGACCGCTATTTCCGAACCCCACCATCAGCGCATGCGGGATGGCGCGGTCGAGGTCGGCATCGTCGAGGATGATCGTCGGGCTTTTGCCGCCAAGTTCCAACGTTACACGCTTCATGCTGTCGGCAGCGGCGGCGAGAATGGACCGGCCGGTGGCGGTCGAACCGGTGAAGCTGATCTTGGCAATGTCGGGATGCGTGCTGAGCGCCGCGCCGACGACCGGCCCCTTGCCGTTGACGATATTGAAGACGCCCGCCGGAAGCCCAGCCTCATGCAGGCATTCAGTGAGCAGATGCGTCTGGATCGCGCTCATCTCGGATGGCTTGATGACGATGCTGGTTCCAGCCGCGACGGCCGTCGCCAGTTTTGAGCAGATGAAGCCAATATTGCTGTTCCAGGGCGTGATTGCGGCTGCGATGCCGGATGGCCGCATTTCGACCGCCGCACGGCCGATGGTGCGATGAAATTCGTAGGTTTCGAGCGTCCTGGCCATATCGAGAAAGACAGAGGCCGCGTGCGGTATCGAGAACCCGGTGACATAGGCCGGTGCGCCGTATTCCTCGGCCATCACGGCCGTCAGCTCGGCCGCACGGGCCAAGACTGCGGCAGAGAGCCGCTGCAGCATGGCGATCCGTTCGCTTTTTGTAGTCCGAGAGACGCGGGGGAAGGCGCGCTTCGCTGAGGCGACCGCGATCGCCACGTCTTCAATGTTGCCGAGGCGTACAGTTCCGATCTGTTCCTCGGTCGAGGGATTGAACAAGGGCAACCTCTCCTCCCCTTTGGGGGTCGTAAAGGCGCCGTCGACATAGATGTTTTCGATGGTCTGCATGGGAGACAATCCGCTGTGCTTGTGGCTGTTCTTATGTCTCAGAACCGTTGATGCTATAAGACGGACAATTCGGGACAGCCTAATGAGTAGAATCGCACAATGGTGAAAGCGAGCCTGTTCGAACTGGAAGCGGTGACAGCCGTCGCACGTACCGGTGGATTTCGCTCGGCGGCGCAAAGCTTGGAGATGTCCGCCTCAGCGCTTAGCCACGCCGTGGCGAGCCTAGAAGCGCGCCTCGGCGTTCGGCTGTTCAACAGGACGACGCGCAGCGTCGCACTTTCAGCGGCAGGAGAGCAGTTCGTAGCAGACGTGGCCCCCGCCTTGGCCGCGATCGGCAGCGCGATCGAGACGATCGGCGAGCGGAACGCAGAGCCGTCCGGCACATTGCGGCTGAATACATCGGCCGGTGCGGCACGCATGCTGCTGGTACCGCTCATTCTCGACTATATCCGCCGCTATCCTGGTATGGAGGTGGAGATCGTCACCGAGGGCGCGCTGGTCGATGTGATCGGTCAAGGCTTCGATGCCGGTATCCGTCTGGCGGAGGCCGTGCCACCCGACATGATCTCGATCCCAATCCAACCGCTGCTGTATTCGGCTGTCGTCGGGGCGCCCAGCTATTTCGAAAAGCGCAACCGCCCGACTGTGCCAAGCGATCTGCTGCAGCACACCTGCATTCGCGCCCGCATGGCAAGCGGGAGGCTTTATCGTTGGGAATTCGAGCGTCGGGGTGAAAACCTGCTCATAGATGTGCCTGGCAGGCTGACCCTCGACGAAAGCAGCCTCATGCTGGAAGCGGCCATCGCCGGAGCAGGACTAGCCTATCTGTCGGAATACGCCGTCGCCGCGCATGTCGCGGCAGGGCGGCTGGTCAAGGTGCTGGAGGATTGGATACCTCCTTATCCGGGGCTTTGCCTGTATTTCGCGGGACGCCGGCATATCCCCGCCAAACTGCGCGCACTCATCGATCTCATTCGCAGCAAAACGGATCTGCCGGTTTGACTTGGTGACGCGGCGGGGTTTCTGACGGGAATAAGACCTCCACGCACAGAATAATGGATGATTTATCACGTCCCGCATGCGGTCGACAAATCGGCTGGACAGCCGCAACTCGGCAAATCCAATATAAATCGATGGCAAATCACTTTCAGGGTCAACTGGGCGAAACCGATCTGCGCCTCCTTCGGGTTTTCCACGCCGTGGCGGAGAAAGGCGGCTTCGCTGCTGCCGAAGTCAGCCTCGGCAAGACCAAGTCTGCCGTCAGCGCCGATGTATCGGCCCTTGAGACCCGATTGGGCGTCACCCTTTGCGCACGCGGCCGGGGCGGCTTCGCGCTGACCATCGAGGGGCGGCAGGTTCTGGAAGCGGTCGAGGCGCTTTTCGCGGATCTGGACAATTTCCGGGACCGCATGAACCAGGCCCGCGGCAGGCTGTCCGGCACACTGACGCTGCATGTCACGGATAATATCGTGACTTACGAAAAGAGCCCGCTGCTGCGGGTCGTCGGCCGTTTCGCGGCGCTGCATCCGGAGGTCTTTATTCAGCTCGTCTCCGGCGCGGCCAGCGAGGTCGAACAGGCCGTCATGGACGGGCGCGCGACGATCGGCGTGTCGGTATTGCCGCGGCTGGTCGCCACGCTCGACGCGACGCCGCTCTTTCAAGAGGTCCTGCACCTCTATTGTGGGCGGGACCATCCTCTGTTCTCGACGCCGGCCTCGGCCATAACGCCTGAAGAGATCGGCCGGCATCGCATGGTGGAAGTGTCTGCCGGTGCCACGGGTCCGCTCTGGCCGATCTGGCGCGAGCAGCTCACGTTTTCGGCGCGGGCCGGAACGATCGACGCACGCGCCATTCTGCTTCTGAGCGGGGCCTTTCTTGGTTTTCTGCCGCCGGCCTATGCCGAAACCTGGACGAGGCAGGGCCTGCTTCGCGCGCTGGCGCCCGAACGGCTCCATTTAAGCAATATGTTTCATGTCCTGACCCGCCGTGGCACGCCCGGCGGGTTGATTGCCGAGACATTCAAAACCCTGCTGATCGCTGATTATGCAAAAGAAGAGAGCACTGCGCCTATTTGTTGATCACTTCAGTTCAGCCGAAGTTTACTTCACGGCTTTTGTCACGACGGTCCGTCGCGCAGGCTCTAAAGATCCTCACAGAGACAGGGAGTGAGGCGGAATGCAGGATTGGATCTCGGCGCGGGGGGCAAAGGTCGTCCCCGGGACCGTTCTCAAAACGCTTAGCACGCGCTCGGATCTTCGCGGACTGACCCAGCTTTTCAGCCAGATAGCGGCGGTCGCGGCGGCCATTATCTGCATGATTCTGCTCGCCCCCAGTGCTTGGACAATTCTGCCCTTCATCGTCCTGGGCATCATGCTGAACTGCCTCTATGCCGGTCAGCATGAGATGAGCCATCGCACCGCCTTCCGCTCCCGCTGGCTGAATGACGGTGTGGGCGCGGCGATCGGCTTTCTGTCCATCTACCCGGCCCGCTGGGACCGCTACTTCCATTTCGCCCATCACCGCCATACCCAGGACCCCGCGCGTGACCCTGAGCTTCTGGCGCGCGGCCCCTATACGCCCCGCTCCTACGCCCTCTATTTCATCGGTCTCACCTATTGGTACGGGCGCATGAGAAGCACGCTGCGCATCGCCTGCGGGCGGCTGCCGGCCTATGCGACCTATCTTTTGCCGGCGCAGCGCAGCGAGGTCATCGCCGAAGCGCGCTGGCATCTGGCCGGTTATGCAGCCGTTCTGGCGCTGTCGCTGGTACTGCACACTTGGGCCGCCGTTCTGTTCTGGCTCGCTCCCATGATGCTGCTGAAATGGGTTCACAACCTGCAGAATACCGGCGAGCATACCTGTCTGACGCATGAGCAGGATACCTTGCGCAATACCCGCACCCTGCGCGGGCCGAAGCTGGTGCGCTGGCTGGTATGGAATATGTCCTACCACACCGCCCATCATACCTTTCCGGGCATTCCCTTTTTCGCGCTCCCCGCGCTCAACACGGAAATCCAGACCCGGCTTGGCGAATCCCTGCCCGGCGCCAGCTATATCGGCGCGCAGATTGACATTGCAACGACCCTGCTGCGCGACGGCGACCGGATGGGAGACTTGGCATGACGGCATTGACCGAAACGGCAGCAGTGCCGCCGCGTCTGGAAGTATTCCAGGCGCTCTGGGCGATGGAGCAAAGGCGCTCGGGTGTGCCGGAACGGCCGCTCGAACAAAGCTTCGCCATGGTCGCCGAAGCCGGGTTCGACGGCATCTGCATCGATACCGGCGTCACACCGTTGAACGAGGCTTTCGCGCTCGCGCCGCTCTTTGAAAAGCATAATCTCCGCTGCCTCGTCACAGCCTTCGTCAGCAGCATGGACGGCCTGACCCCGGTGCTGGAACTGGCAAAACACCTCAATGCCACCCATATCAACCTGATCGGCCAGGTCATGCCGCTCGGTGTCGATGCGACCGTGCCTGTCGCCCGCCGCTGGATGGAAATGGCGGATGCCGCCGGCGTCGAACTTCAGTTCGAGACGCATCGCAACAGCATCACGAACGATATGTTTGCGACATTGCAACTATTGGATGCTGTGCCGGAAATGACGTTGTCGGCCGATCTGTCCCATTACGTCGTCGGTCGCGAATTCGACTATCCGATCAGCGCGCGCACGGAATCGCATATCGCGCGGCTGCTCGCCCGGTCCGCATCCTTTCAGGGCCGCATCGCGTCCCGCCAGCAGATCCAGGTGCCTTTCGGATTTCCGCAATACGCGAAATGGCTGGATCTGTTCCTCGGCTGGTGGCAACAAGGCTTTCGCCAATGGCGGGCGGAAGCGGCAAGAGCCGGCACCACCAAGCCGCTGAACTTCCTGTGCGAACTCGGCCCGCATGAATATGCCATGACCGGACCGGACGGACTTGAACTGTCGGACCGCTGGGAAGAAGCGCTGCTGATCAAGCAGCATGTCCGCGCGATCTGGTCCGGCCTTGACGATGAGGCGACATCGTAGCGGGGCCGTCGCGGGGCAGCCTACGCCGGGTTCAGATGGCATCCCGGTGCGTGCCGCCCGGCGCGATATTCACTAATCAGCTGTCGCAGCCGGGTTCGGCCGAATGACCCGAAATGCCCGCCATGGATGACCGCCGCCGGCAAGGCGTCCAGCCTGTCCATTGACCTGTCATAATCACCCAGATCGGCGTGATAGGTATCGGTGATCAAGGGACCGTCATAGACCACATCGCCGGACAGCAACGTGCCTGTCCGCTGTTCCCACAGCGCGATGCCGCCCGGCGAATGGCCGGGCGTATGGACTACCTGGAACTGACGATCGCCCAGATCGATCACATCGCCGTCCGCCAGCACGCGCGTCGGCGGGGCCGGCCGCACGCGGTAAGACGCCGCATCCCATCCTGCCGGAAAGCCATCGAACATCGCATCCGTCGCATAGCCGTCCGCGAGGGTGAGATGATTCTCGGGACAGGTCAGAATGCCGGCCTCGGCCGCATGCACGCAGCGGCAGGCGAATTCGTGATGCCCGCCGATATGATCGTAATGCGTATGGCTGGCGACACAGATCGGCTCGCGCTCGGCGAGCTTCGCCACAGCGCCACGCAGGGGAAAGACGCCAAGCCCGGTATCGAACAGCAGATCGGCATCCCGCCCGCGCACGTGCCAGATATTGCAGCGGAAATAGGGCTTGATCCAAGGCTCGTGGATCAAGGTGACGTTGTCCGCGAACCGGATCGCCTCAAACCACTGGTCGGCGGTCGTGATTTCAAACCGGGACAAGATCTTCACTCCGGCAGGAGAGGGTCAGCACATCGCCCGGCACGGCGGTGGCATTGCCGGCCAAGCGCAGACGCAAAGCCTGCCCGCTCGGCTCGGCCTTCGCTTCGGCGCGGATATAGGCGCCCTGGAACAAGCTGTCCGTCAAGCGCACCTGGCCCAGGGAGATCGGGCCGGTTCCGTCCGCGATGATGTTTTCGGGTCGGATGATCAGCCCCGTGGCGCCCTCGGGCGGCGGCGCAGAGAGCGGAAAATCACCCAGAGCGGTGCGCGCCAGCCCGCCCTCGAAACGGGCCGCAATTTCCGTGCTCTCGCCCATGAAATTGGCCGTGAAGCGCGTGCGAGGACGGGCATAGACGCGGGCCGGCGCCCCGTAATCCTCGATCCGCCCCTTATTCATCACCACCACGACGCTGGCCAGGGCCATCGCCTCCTCCTGGTCATGCGTCACATGCACGAAGCAGCGCCCGGTGCGCCGCTGCAAAGCCAGCAACTCATCCTGCATCTGGCGGCGGAGATTGAGGTCGAGCGCGCCGAGCGGCTCGTCCAGCAGCAGGATCTCGGGCTCCACGATCAGCGCGCGGGCGACGGCCACACGCTGGCGCTGGCCACCCGACAACTCATGAATGCCGCGCTTGCCGTAACCACCGAGCCCGACCATCTCCAGCGTCGCTGCCACGGTCTTCACCCTCTGCGGCTTCGGCATTCGCCGCAGTTTCAGACCATAGCCGAGATTGTCGGCGACACTCATATGCGGGAACAGCGCATAATCCTGGAACACGGTCGCGGTCGGCCGCTTGGCCGGACCGTGATGCGTCACGTCCTGGCCGGCGATGTGAACGCGGCCAGAGGTCGGCGGCGTAAACCCGCCGAGCACGGACAGAAGCGTGGTCTTGCCGCTGCCGGACGGACCCAGCATGACGACATAGTCATGCGCCGCGACACTGAGGGAAACGCCCGCCAGCGCGACCGACCCATCGTAAACCTTGGTCACGGTATCGATTTCGAGATGATTCATGCCCGGCGCTTTCTCAGCAGCAGAATTTCGACGGCCAGCATCAGGCCGATGGAAATGAGGAAAATCAAAGCGCCGGCGGCATTGGTCTCAGGCGTCAACCCGCCTCTCAACAGGCCCCAGATCACCACGGGCAAGGTCACGTCGAACCGCGTGTTGAGAAAGGCGATGAGGAATTCATCCCAGGAGAGGGTGAAGCACATGCAGAAGGCAGCGATCAGCGTGGGCGCGATCATCGGCGCGGTAATGGTCAGCAGCACGCGCAGCGTGCCGGCGCCCAAATCCCTTGCCGCATATTCGATGCGCCGCTGATGCTCGCCCAGCTGCGCCAGACAGATGGCGAAGGCCAGCGGCATATTCATCACCACATGGCCGATGATCACGGTGGGCAGGCCCGGCGCCGCGCCCAAAGCAGAGGCGGAGACGAGCAGCCCCATGCCGACCAGAAGGTAGGAGACCGCCATGGGCAGCATAATGATGCCGCGGATGAAACGTTTCCCCGGCATGTCGTAGCGGGCGAGACCGTAGGCCGCCAGAAACCCGAGCAGTACCGAGAGCGCGGAGGAGACGACGCCCACCACCAGTGAATGGCCGAAGCCTCCCATCAGTCTGGCATCGTGAAACACGGCCAAATACCAGCGCAGCGACAACCCCTTCAGCGGCGGTACCGGCAAATTGCCCGCCTGGAAGGAGAACAGCACCAGCACCACCACCGGCAGGAAAATGAACAAGTAGCAAAGCGCCATATAGAGACTGGCGAAAAGGGTAAGGGTCTTCATAGCCGGGAAAGCCTGAGCCAGCGCTGCAGGCCGAGATAGGCCAGGGCGACAATGGCGGTAAGGATGAGCGACATGGCCGAGGCCGAGGCAAGATCGAGCTGACGCTGGATCTGCATCATGATCAGCTGCGGCAGCAGCAATTGCCGGAAGCCACCAAGAATTTGCGGCGTCACATAATCGCCGATGGTGAGCACGATGGTCAGAAACGCGCCGGTCGCGACACCCGGCATGCTCAGCGGCAAGGTAATGCCGAAGAAGGCCCGCCAGGACGAGGCCCCCAGATCGCGTGCCGCCAGTTCGTAGCGCGGGTTGATCTGCTTGAGGCTGGCATAGATGGTCAGCGTGTTCAGCATCAGAAAGAAATGCACGAAGCCGAGTTCCGTCGCGTGCGGATTATAGGCCAGCATCAGCGGGCGATGGATCAGATGCAGGGCCAACAAGGCTTTGTTGACCAGCCCGACCGGGGAAATGGCTAGCAGCCAAGCATAGGACCGCACGACATAGGAGGTCCAGAACGGCAGAATGGCCATGATCAGCGCCAGGCGCTGCCAGCGCGCCGGCACCACGCAGGCGATGCTCCAGGCGAAGGGGTATGAGATCACGGTGCTGAGCACCGTGACGACGATCGTGGTCACCACGGAATCGATCAGCGCCTGCACATAGGCGGGCTGGCTGAAAAAGGCGCGATAGGCGCCGAGCCCCCATTGCGGGCTCGGCACACCGGCAGCCGTCAACGGGTGCAGGCTGGCGGCCACCATCAGCAGGACAGGGCCGATAAAAAACAGCAGGATCCAAAGCAAGGCGGGCAGCGTGAATCCGACGCCGCCCCAGGCAGACCGGTTCATTTGCCTTGCATCACCTGGGCCCAGAGCGCTTGCAGCTTCTTATCCATCTCAGGCGTCATCTTCAGATAGGTGTAGGACGCCTTGAGATAGTCGGGCTGGTCCTTCCAGCGCAAAATCTCTTTCTGATCGGGCGTCAGAGCGGCGGCGGTGCTGGCCGGCATGCCCCAATAGCAGGCGGAGGTCGCCAAACGCGCCTGCCCCTCGGGGCTGAGGATATACTGGATGAACTTCACGGCCATGGGCTTGCGGTTTGAATTGGCAAACACGGCCAGCCCCTGCTGCCAGCGGATGCCACCCTGCTTGGGAATGGTGAAATCCAGGTTCGGCTGATCCTTGGCGATCCCGGCCGTCACCCATTCGCCACCGCCGACCAGAATATCGACGGCGCCGGTCGTCAGCGCCTGCTGCGTGCTGGTGACGTCGCCGACCATCGCCGCATTCGCCTTCAGCGCTTCCAGCTTCGCCTTGATTTTCGGCAGATCGGCGTCGCTGATGGTTTCGGGATTCAAGCCGAGCGCGAGCGCGGCATATTGAATCTCCGGCACATAGTAATCATAGACCGCCACGCGGCTTTTATACTGGGGCTGCCAGGGCGCGTTGATGTCCTGCATTGCCGCCGGGTCGACATTCGCCTTGTTATAGGCAAGCGTATTATAGCCGAATTTCTCCGGCACCGAATACAGGCTGCCATTGACCGAGGTCAGCGACGGGTCCTGGAGTTGCGACGGGATGGTGGCAAAGGGATAGTCCGCCTTGTTCAGCGGCGCCAGCAGCCCCATGCCCTCAAGGCGGCCGGTATCGGTCTCGTCCATGACGATCGCATCCCAGTCGCCGGGCTTGGACTGACCGAGAATCGCCAGGGCATCGGCGGTGCTGCCGATATCCTTGAAATTCACCTTCACATCATTCGCGGTCTCGAAGGGCTGCAGAAGTGTGGGATCTTCGTGATCGCACCAGGTCAGGACATTCAGCGTCCCCTGGGCCGCCGCAGGTGTCGCCAAGCCGAGCAATAGCGCAAAGCCTGAAGCGCCGATCCCGTAGAAACGACGGGGCGTGAAACCGAGCCTGGCCATGCGGCGGCACTCCTGAACAGATGAAGATCGAACTAGAAGCATGGCTAACGGATGCTCGCCAGCGCAAAAAATACTGGCTCAGCACGCATTAGTTTGATTGTTTTGAAACAAACCTCCGAAACTGCCGCCCGCCCTTTGGGAATGCCTTGATTTCGGGCAAATTTGCGGTGCGCCGCGATGGATCCGGCCGCCGCGAAAGCTCACGCCGCCTGGCTAGGACCCGCGCCGAAAATCGCCTGGGTAATCTCAAGAAACATCTTGAGCGAAGGCAGGCTCTGCTTTGCCGGATCGAAGACCACCTCGAACGGCGCCTGATAGGTCAGGTCCTGTGGCAGCAGCGCCTTCAGCACCTTGTCCTGCACCCAAGGTCGCGCGTAATGCTCGGGCAGGTAACCGAGGTAATCCCCCGACAGGATCAGTCTGGCGGCGGCCTCCATATTATTCACCGAAGCGCGGGCCCGGTCGGTGCGCAGATGCTTGGTGTCACGCGCCCCCCAATAGCCGCGCGTCACAAAACGATGCCCGGCCAGAAGGTCCTGCGTGATCTGACGCGCATTGAGCGAGAATAATGGATGCCGCGCCGCACAATAGAAAAAATGCTGCTCTTCGTAGAGCCTGACATAGGTCAGTCCCAGCAGAAGCTTCGGAAAACTCCCGATCACAGCGTGAAGCTTGCCGTCCTGCAGGTCGCGTAACAACTCGTTCGGCGACTTCACCTCGATGTTCAATTGCACATCGCCCATCGCGGCCGTGAACTGCCGGAACAGCAAATCGAGCTTAGCCTGCGGATCGCTGATCGTATTATCCAATATGCCGATGTTCAGCGTGCCCCGCACTTTCGCGCGCAGAGCGCTGGCGCGCATATCGAAACCGTCGATCGCCGAGAACAAGCGTTGCGCCTCAGAAAATATCGTCGCGCCGTCTTCCGTCAACTTGAAACCGGCCCGCCCGCGCTGGCACAGCTTGACCCCAAGCCGGGTTTCCAGCGCGGAAATCTGGTTGGAAATCGTCGAGGTATTGACATTCAGCATCGTCTGCGCGGCGCTGAATCCCCGCGCCTCCACAACCGTGGAGAATACGCGCAGCAGACGAAGGTCCACCGTATCCAACCTTGCCATCTATTGCTCGCGAAGACCAAAAAGAAAGTTCGAACGCTATGCTTTGATTTATAATGATCAAACTGAACAACCGCAACAGGGCCTGCGACCCGCCAGAACGCTTGAGCCGAGACTATCCTGGATTTCAGTTTCATAATTTATTGATTTCAAACATTTTATGTCTCGGCTTTCAAAATCGATACTGGCCAGTTCCCTGAAATCCGCGCCTTCGCCGCCGCATATCGGCGGCCTGAAAAGACGCAAGGCGCTCCGCGAACGCTCAGAGGCGTCCGTTTCGCTGGCCGGAAGGCGAGGATTTCGGTCCATATCTACTATCGATGGCGCAATAACTATGCGCGGCTTGATACCTTATATGACAAGACAATTTAGAAGACCTTCCGGGAAGAGACCGATGCACCGGACAAGCAGAAATCTCTTTTCTGCACCCAACCGACTTTTGTATCGGCGAAAAGGGCGCAAGTGCTGCATCTTGCCGCTGTCGGCAAGGCGCTTGGCGGCGCCGGGTCGACAATACGACCCAGCCGCCAGCCTGGCCTGCCAGCACCCTTGGCGCCATGGCGCATGATCATTGCTGAAACATTATCCCAAGCTATAATGGCATGCTTCTGCTATATTGGTTTGGTCCTGCCCCTGCTGGTTCCGTGGCAATGGGCGTATTTCTTTCTTTGCCCAGATTGCCATGTCCAGCATGTCTGACGTCATCTCCGACCTTCCGCTCACGAAGGCACAGCACATGCTGCGGCCGAGTGAATATACGGCCGCTCTCATCCAGACAGTGCTGGGCATGGGCGCCTTCGTCGAAAACGCTCGCGTACTCGAAATTGGCTTCGGCAGCGGCGTCGTACTCGCGGCCCTCGCCCGCATGGGCGCGCGGGCGCTCTATGGGGTGGATTGCGAGGCGGAGGCTATCCGCACCGGCCATAGGATGATGAAGGATATTGGCGCCGAAGCCGAACTTTTCCTTGGCGAACTCTGGACCCCGGTCGAAGGACGCCGTTTCGATCTCATCATCGCCAATCTTCCGCATTTTCCGACCGACGCGCTGCAGTTTTCCGATCGGCTCCCGAGCTGGAGCTGCGGCGGCCATGACGGGCGCCTATTGCTTGATCCTTTTCTGGACGGTCTCGCCGCGCATCTCGCGCCGGGTGGCCGCGCCGTCATCACGCACAACGCCTTCGTCGATCTTGCGGAAACGCGGCGCCGGCTGACGGCATTCGGCCTCTCCGCCACCATCCTCACCTCCGTCCTGATCCCCCTGCCGCGGGAGAAGCTCGCCATTATGTCACCGGATATTCTCGCGCGCGAGGACGGGCAAACCATCTACCGATTGGGCGTCTACAGTTTCGTCCGCGTCCATATGCTCAGCATCGGCGCCGCGGATTCGGGTATCGAATGACGGCGACAGTCCGGCCGGCGTCGCCTCTGCGCGCAGGTTTGCGGCTCCTGCTGATCGTCGTCTCGCTCTGCCTGCCGCTCTCGGCCCGCGCGGCCAATGCCCCTGCCCCCCTGCAACCGGCGAGCGCACTCTCCTCGCCCGACGTCGCGTTAGCGAAACTTCTGGCTGAAGCGCATACTGAGGCCGCGCATTCATGCATCGCCCCCACCAGCCGGCTGGTCGCCATCCTCTGCGCGGGCAGCATCAGGATCGGCGTGCGTGACAATTATCCGCCCTTTGCCGTCATGAACGCCCATGGCCGTGCAGGTTTCGAAATCGCCATCGCACAGCGGATCGGTGCCATGCTGGGCGTCAAAACCACGCTGGTCACCGTGACACCGGCCGACCGTATCGCGGCCCTCGCCGAAGGCCGCATCGATGTCACCATCGCGACCATGGGCGACACGACCCTGCGCGACAGCCAGGCCCGCTTCATCCGCCCGCATTATTATGCGTCATCCACCGCCATCATCGGGGCGAAATCCCATCCGGCGCTGACGCTGCGAACCATTGGCGGCCGCACCATCTGCGTCACGGTAGGCGATTCCAGCAATCCCGGTCTTGCCGAAGCCGGTGCCCGCCTGCTTCTCTTCGCCAGTCCCGAGCAACTGGTGGATGAGCTTAATTCCGGAACTTGTGCGCTCATCGCGCAGGACGACACGTTCTTCGCTCGCTATTTCACCGATCCGCGCTTCCGGTCGCTATACAGCGTGAAGTTCACCGTCGATCCACTGCCCTGGGGCATGGCAACCCCCATCCAAGACGGCGCGCAGCTGGCCGACGCCCTTGCCCTCATGAGCGAAATCTTCCACCGCGACGGTGTCTTTCTCAAACTCGCGCAGGCCAACGCGCTCGGCCTGTCCTTCCTGACACAGCAGCGCGCCGTCTGGTTGAGGCGGGATTGCAACGCGGCCAATGGCTTCACCAATTCGCGATGCGTGCTGCCGCCGCACCGCAGCGATATGACCGAGACGCGCTTTGCCGGTGCGGTGGATGCGACCCAGAACTGGCTTGCGGAGCGGCTTGGCCTTCAAGTCGGGCTTGAAATCTTCAAGCTGCAACCGGCCTGGGATCTCGTGCGGGAGGGTATCCGCAATTCCCTCATTCTCGTTTTCGGCACGCTGCTGTCCACGCTCGCCTTCGCCTTGCTGATCGGGCGGGCGCTCAGCCTTCAGTCAAGGCTCCTCCGCTGGCCCATGCGGGGCGTCGTCATGCTGCTGCAATCCACGCCGCCCGTGCTGTCCCTCGTCATCGCGGCCTCGGCCGCGAATGCCATTTTTGCCTTTTCATCAACGCTTGCCATTTCCGCCGCCATCCTCGCCCTCGGCCTCATCAACGGCGGCAATGCCGGCCAGGCCATTTCGGAAGCCTTGGCCAGCCTGCGCGAGGAGCAGCAGGAACCGCCCCTCATCGGGCCGCCCATGACAGAGACGACCCTCTATATCCATGCACTCCGCCGATCGGTGACGCAGATCATGTCTTTCCTGATCAACGCCACGAAAGCGACGCCGATGGCAAGCTTCATCGGCGCGCCGGAACTGCTCAATGCCCTTACCGACAGCACGTCCTTTTCCAGCGACCGGGAGGCGACCTATTGGCTGATGCTGATTTTCTACGTCCTCGTTGTTCTTATCGTGGTCTGGATCTGTGGCAGGACAAGGTTCATGCTCGAACGCTATCTGAACGCCGCCTGAACCGATGCCACCTCATCTCACACTAGGCTTCTTCTCCGACCTGCTTATCGGGATGGGCCGGGATTTCTGGATGGCGGCCATGGCCCTTGTCATGGGCTGCTCCCTCGGCGCGCCGCTGGCTATCGTCTGGGCGCTACGCGGGCCGATACGCCTGCTGCCAAATGCCATCGTCCAGCTGCTCCGCGCGGCACCGACTTTTGTTGTCATGTTCTTTCTTCTCAACATCCTGCCCCACCGGATCACGATATTCGGCAATGATATCGTCATCAGTCGGCAGTTTACGGTGGCGCTCTCACTCCTGCCTTATTCGGCCTCGGTGATCGCGGAAAGTGCGGCTGAAGCCTTGCGACACTGGCGCGTCGGGTCTCATCTTGCGGCCCTGCTTCTGCTGCCCAATCTGGCCAGGATCTATTTCGTGCTGGTTATGTCATCTGGCAGTGCCGCCGCCATCGGCGTACATGAAGGCATCTCCTCCATCCTGCGCCAGGCGGACCAGTTCCAGGCCATTGGCGATAGATTATGGGTGTTCGCAATCGGCGTTTTGGGCTACGGCCTCATCCTTCAGACTGGTTTCATTGGCGTACAGAAGCTGCGATCGCATCTCGCGGCCCAAGTGACGCGGCGCAGACGCCCCTCCGACCTGACAGAGAGCAGCAAGATCAATGGCGGATGAGACAGAAGCGCGAGAAGACAACCGCAGGGCCGCACGCAAATTCAATATGGTCCTGGGCGTCGCCGCCGTCATCGCCCTGCTGGTGGCGGCCTATCGCGTTCTTCCGCCGTCGCAGATCACGATAGCGACCGGGCCGGTCGGCGGAAGCTATTATCAGGATGCCGAGAGCTATCACGCCACGTTGCAACATGTTGGTATTAAGGTCCACCTTCACCCTGTCCCGAATTCGCTCGATATCGCAAAGGACGTCGATGACCGCCAGGACGGCATCTCGATAGGATTCGTCGCGCAGTCGCTCGACCCTGAAGAATACCGGCATACGCTGTCGCTGGGTGCCATAGAACAACAACCGCTCTTCATCTTCACCGCGACATCGCTGGGCGCCATAGAACCGGCTGCGCTGCAGGGCCGCCTAATCGTCATGCCCCCGCTGCGCAGCGCATCGAGCGAAGCCGCACTCGCCTTGCTCGCGCAATACGGGGTAACGCCCGCGAACAGCCGGATCGTGCATATGCCGATCGCGGACGCAGTCGCGGATCTGGACCAGGGCAAGGCGGATGCCGGCTTTTTCATGCTAGATCCGCAGGACGGATTTATTGAGAGGCTGGCCCACGACCCCGGTCTGCAACTGATGAATTTGCGCGATTCCGCAACCATCGCGCGGCTGAACCCGTCGCTGCACGCCATCACCCTGCTGCGCGGTATTTTCGACTTGAAAGGCGGCATCCCACCGGAAGACGTGCATATGATGGCGGCGAATATTACCGTCGTCGCCAACAAGCACGTGTCGCAAGCCATTCTCTATCTGCTGCTGCAGGCCATGGCCAATGCCCACCGCGATGCAAGCCTTATCAACGATGCCGGGACCTATCCGAATCTCGTCAATATCGCGTTGCCACCGCATCCCGTCGCGCTCGATTTCGAAAAGAACGGCCTGCCCTGGGCCTATCAGAACCTGCCGCGCTGGATGGCGTCTCTCGTCAATTCCTATCTCATCATCGGTCTGGTCTTCGTGGTTTTGGTGGAGTTGTGGAGTTCCATTCTGTACTTCATGGAACTGATCGACTTTCTTTATGTGCATTTCTGGCTGCGCGTTCTGCTGCGGATCGAACAGCGGGTGAAGCGCGGCCATGTGTTGCGGCCTTCGGATATCCGTTTCATCGAACGGGCGGAGCGCGCGCTTATCAAGTCGGACCGGCGGCGGCGCAGCGAGGATCTGATCGAGCGTATCCGCTCCACATATAAATAAAAGCGGCAGAACGGACAGGACACTGTCAGGACCGCAGATCAGTCGAAAACAGCGCGGTTCCGCCCGCCGCGCTTGGCAAGATACAGCTTGTCATCCGCGACTTTGAGCAGAGCTTCCAGGCTGCGTGGCGTTGTGCTGTCCTCTGTCGACAATACCGCGCCGCCAAGGCTGATGGTGACGGGCAGATGCGTCTCGCCCGAAACGATCGGTCTATCCGCGATGGCCGTACGCAGCCTGCCGGCGACCAGCTTCGCCTCCTCCGCATTCGTCGCCGGCAGCAGCACCGCGAATTCCTCGCCGCCGACCCTGGCGATAAGGTCCCGCGACCGCGTTCTCAAAATGGATTGCAGTCGCTGCGCCAGATCCCGCAGCACGGCATCGCCCATCGGATGCCCATGCTGATCGTTGATCGCTTTGAAGTGGTCGATATCGAGCAGCAGCAGCGCCAACTCGCCTTCCCCGCCTTGGCCCGCATGGGCGCGCTGGACCGCCGCATTGGCGATTTCGAAGAAGCGCCGCCGATTGGCGAGGCCGGTCAGCACATCGGTATCCGCCTTATGGCGAAGCTCCTCCTCCAGCCTCTCCCGCGCCGAGACGTCATGAAACAGCCAGATACGGCCGTTTCTGCCATGACCGAGAATAGGATGCGTATCGACCTCGATATGCTGCTCCGCCGTCACCCAGACGGCGGTCGAGGAGTAATCGAGGTCTTGCTGCAGCGGCGCATAGATATCCGCCAGGGAGTCGCGGTTGCGGCAGCGGTCGCGCAGCGCCCGCATCTGGGCGCCGACCTGACTGGCATCGGCCTCCCCCGCCGGCACGTCCAGCAAAACGGCCGCCCGCTCATTTACCAGCGCGGTCGTGGTGTCGCCGTCCAGCACGACGATACCGGTCGGCACCGTCTCGAACAGATCGTGAAACCGATCGCTCGCCAATTTGCGGTCCATCACCTCATGCTGGCCGGCCATCATCTGCCCGAAGGCGGCCCGCAGCAGCGGCACGCTGGCGCCGATATTGTCGCGGAACGGGCAATCGCAGCGGCGCGGACTATTGGCGAGCCAGATCAGCAGCACGCCGCTGCGCGTCTCCTCGGCAAAGGGGCTGGCGACGAACATCACCTGCTGCGCGGGTTGATCGAAGGCCAGTAGAATAGCGCTCGGCAAGGTCAGGCCCGCGACATCGCGGGGACCGCCGGACCAGTCGATCGTCTCCAGCTTGGCACGGCCAAGGGCGAAAGGCTGGGGCAAAGGGCCAGGGTCGGAAGCCAGCGGCACGGCCAGCCCGTCAGTTCCCGCCTGAAAGGCCAGGGCAAAATCCGCCCCCGCCGCCATTCTGGCAAAACAGGTCAAGGCACCAAGGCCCGTCGCCCCTGGCTGTATCACCGGCATCAAAACCATGATGGATCAGGCCAGGTTTGAGGTCGGCAGCAAACGACGCTCCAAGACGCTGATAATCTCATCAGGCGCGGTCATATGCGGAAGATGGCCTTCGGCATCCAGCGTATCGAGCGTCGAGCCGTCGATCGACTTATTCAGCCAGGCCGCAACATCCTGCGGCACGGCAAGGTCACGCGCCGTCTGCAGGATATGGGTCTGCCGTTCCAGCCTGCGGGCAACGGCGCGCATATCCGACTGGAAGATCGTACGCGACGTCGCCAAAGCAATATCCGGCCGGATCTGGAACAAGGTCCGGCTGAATTCATCGATGGCCTTGTTGTCGGGCACACCGACGACGGCAGGCGCAAAACCCGCGCCCCAGGCCTGGAAATTGGTCGCCATACCGTCAAAGACGCCATCGAGGTCGGATTGCTCGAACCCGCCGTGATAGCCTTCGTCATTGAGATAGCGCGGCGAGGCGCCGATCATCACCAGCTTGGCGAAAGCATCCGGGTCAGCGACGGCCGCCGCCGCGCCGATCATGCCGCTGACCGAATGGCCGATATAGATGCAGCGCTCGATATTCTGGCTGGCGAGCAGACTGAGCAGATCGTCGGCGAAGCCGAAAAGCGTGCTATGCTGGCGAAAATCATAGGTCTTGGCGCCGTCCGGCCCGGCACCCGCCAGATCGTAGGAGATGACGCGGAAGCGGCTTTCAAGCCAGGGGCGAATGGCTGACCAAGCCGTCTGGTCCGTCCCGAAGCCATGGGACAGGATTACGACCGGTGTCTCTGAACTTAAGGTCAAACCTGAAACTCCCGGGCCGCTTGTGCTTGCTAAATTTATGCCTTTCGCGGGCTGTTTGTGAAGAGTTTGCTCCCGGATCACGTCGACTTGCTAATAATCGGCTGATTTTAAGACTTTCTTTTTCGCTTTTTGAAGAGGGCTCCTCACGAAGGAACTAGGCATAACTAGGCCATTAGACCGAGTTTTTGCCTGCCATCCTGACCAGGACGCGCTCGCCAGACCGGCGATCATAAAGCCTGAAGCTCAGATACCCTGCCCGCCCGAGACTTCGATGCGCTGCGCATTGACCCAACGGTTATCCTCCGACAGCAGGCTTGCGATCATCGGGCCGATATCCTCCGGCAGACCAACGCGGCCGAGCGCCGTCATATCCGCGAAGAAGCTATTGAAGGCCGGGGTGTCGCGCACGGCGCCGCCGAAGAAATCCGTCTCGATCGCGCCGGGGGCGACCGTATTGACGGCAATACCGCGTGCGCCGAGTTCTTTCGCCATATAGACGCTCAGCACCTCCACAGCGCCTTTGACCGCCGCATAGGCCGCCCAGCCGGGCGCGGAAACGCGGGTGAGACCGGATGACAGGTTCACGATACGGCCGCCATCGGCGATCAGCGGCAGCAGCGCTTGGGTCAGGAAAAAGACGCCCTTGAAATGCACATCCACCAGGGCGTCGAACTGCGCTTCGGTCGTCTGCTCAATCAACGCATAATCGCCATGGCCGGCATTGTTCACCAGATGGTCGAATGTGCTGCGCCCCCAATTGTCTGTCAGCACGCTGCGCAGATGCGCGGCAAATGTCGGAAAGCTGGCGACGGTTCCGGTATCGAGCGGCAAGGCGATAGCCTTGCGGCCCATGGCTTCTATTGCCGCGACGGCGCTTTCCGCGTCTGCGTGCCGGCTTTGATAGGTGAGGATGACGTCGCTGTCCTGACGCGCGAGGCTGAGCGCCGTACTGCGGCCGAGCCCACGGCTGCCACCGGTAATGATCGCGATCTTGGTCATGCTGTTTTTCCTTGCCTTCGGTCAGCACGTCATAGCGACCGGCCCGGCCAGACGTCGTTGCCGAAACCTCGGACGATTTTGCCTATTCCTCTGATGTCCTATCCAAACCGAAGGAGGACAGGTTAGGATCAGGCATGACCGAAACCCTTCTCGCCTCCGTCCGCCGGTATGTCGCGGCCCATGCCGATGCGGCCGGGGTGGCGCAAACGCCCATCGCGGGCGTCACCACCATCCGCGCCACCGCACCCAGCGGGCTGGTCTATGCCATCTCCCGCCCGCTCGTCTGCCTCGTGCTGCAGGGTCGCAAGCAGGTAGCCATGGGTGCCAGAAGCTTCAGCTTTGCGGCCGGGGATTCGTTAATGATCACCGCAGACGTGCCGACCGTCAGCCAGATCACGCAAGCGAGCGAGACCGCGCCTTACCTCTCCCTGGTGCTTGATCTCGACCTTGCCGTCATCGCGGAACTGACGGTGCAGATGCGCACCGCACCGGCTGCAAGCGGTGCGCCCCTGCTGTCGGAACCGACGGACAGCCAAGTGGCGGAAACCGCACTCAGGTTGATGCGCTTGCTCGATCGGCCGAGCGCCCTGCCCGTCCTGCACGCGCAATTGGTGCGGGAACTGCATTACTGGCTGCTCTCGGGCCAGCATGGCGACGCCATCCGTCGCCTCGGCTGGCCGGAAGGCGCGGCCCAACGTGTGGGTCTGGCCGTGACGCTGCTGCGGGCCGAATTCGCGCATGTCATTCGGGTGGAGCGGCTGGCGGCAATCGCCGGTATGAGCGTCTCCACCTTCCACCACCATTTCCGCGCCGTCACCTCGCTCTCACCGTTGCAATTCCAGAAGCAATTGCGGCTGATCGAGGCGCGGCGGCTGATGCTGTCGGAAGACCTTTCGGCCAGCTCAGCCGCTTTCGCCGTCGGCTATGAAAGCGTCTCGCAGTTCAGCCGCGAATACGGCCGGATGTTCGGCCTGCCGCCAGCGCGCGATGCCGAGGCCTTGCGCAGCGACACCAGAGCGGCGGCTTGAATTAGGGCTGCACCGCTGCTGCCTTCTCGATCACCGAGACCACAAGATCCGGATGCGACAGGAACACCGTGTGGCTGGAACCCGGAACGACCGTGACCTGGGCATGGGCGCGGTCATACATCCAGCGTTCCAGCTTTGGGTTAATAGTCTTATCCGCTGTCGGCAGGACAGCCCATGTCGGCTTCGTCTGCCAGGCGGCGGCCGTCACCGGTGTCTTGAAGGCCTCGACCGACAGGAAGACCTGGGAATGGGCCATGAAGTTCGCCACACTGGCCGGTGAATCGGCGGCGAAATCGGCCCGATATTTGGCCGGGTCGAGATAGAAATACTGGCCGTCCGGCGTCGTTTTCACGTCGTTATTGGGCGGCGGGAATTGCGGCATCGTTTCCAGCGTCGCCGTGCTCTCACCGGGTTTCGGCATCAGCGCCGCCAGATAGACCAGCGATTTCACCTTGGGGTCGATGCCGGCGCCGGTAATGACCTGCCCGCCCCAGCTATGGGCGACGAGCACGACCGGCCCATCCGCCATGTCGATGACGCGCCTGGTGGCTGCGATATCGGCCTCAAGGCTGGTTTCAGGCTCCTGCACCACGCTGACCTTGTAACCCTTGGCGACCAAGCGGTCATAGACTGGCTTCCAGCCGGAACCGTCGGCGAAAGCGCCATGAACAAGCACGATATTTTTGATCGGCGCGGCGATCGCATGGGCGCCGGTGATGCCTGTCATCACCCCAATCGCGCCCGCCAACAACAAAGAACGAAAGCGTGTCATTGCCATTCTCCCTGGCGTGTTAACCCTCGAAAACTTGAATGGAGCATTCACTCCATTGATTGGAAAATGCGACCGCGCCCCAACATCGTCAAAACACAAGCGCGTGTTTGTGGGGAGCATGGGCCGAGCTATGCTGGGACAGAGATGACCGACCGCTTCCCATGGTGACATTGCCGCCTGACGGCGAAACGCCCGCCCGCAAGCTCGGCGGCAAGCCGCGCAGGCTGAACCGCGTCCGCGCGCTCGATCAGGCCATGAAGCTGTTCTGGGAACAGGGTTACGAAGGCACGTCCTTCAAAGACCTCATCGCCAAACTGAAGGTCAGCCCCTCCAGCTTCTATTTCGCCTTCGGCAGCAAGGAAGCGCTGTATCGGGAGGTGGTGGATTGCTATGCCGCCGGCCCGGCGGCCTTCTTTGCCGAAGTCATCGAGGCGAGGATGGACGCCCGCAGCGCCTTCGTGGCGCTGATGGAGGGTCATGCCACGCTCTTCACGATGGAGGATTGCCCGGCGGGCTGCCTGGTCTCCTTCGCTTTCGCTCATGCCCCACCGGAACTGGCATCCCTGCGGGACCTCGCGCGCGGCATCCGGCACTGGGCCGAAAACGCGATGGCTGACCGGCTCAGGCGCGGTGTGGCCGAAGGCGATCTGCCCTCAGATATCGATGCCGCCGGGCTCGCGGCATTCTTCGAGGCTGTTATTCGCGGCATGGCGATCAAGGCGACGGACGGCGCCACGCGCGACAGCCTGTTTGAGACCGGGCGCCTCGCGATGCAGGCCTGGCCGCGCTAGATTAATTTTTTTGTGAGCATCTTCGCACAGTCAGATGATTCCATCTGACTGTGATCTGCTCTAGCCCTCGGCCGCTATCGCCGTCGCCTTCATCCGTTGCGCATAGACATTGATGACCAGGGCCGCGAGCAGGATCAGTCCACGGATGAGGATTTTCAGGAAACTGTCGATATTGACGTGATCCAATCCGTTATTGAGCACGCCGAGCACGAACAACCCGATGATGGTATTGCCGATACCGCCCTGCCCGCCGAACAGGCTGGTGCCGCCGACCACCACGGCCGAAATGGAATCGAGCAGATAGGTATCGAATTCATTCTGCTGCGCAGAGCCGAAATAGGCGACGCCCAACATACCCGCCAGACCGGCGCAGACGGCGGAAATCACCATCACGGCGGAAATGATCAGCTTCACATTGACGCCGGAATATTCGGCGGCCTCGCGGTTGCCGCCGACCATGTACACGTAGCGGCCGAAACGCGTATAGGTCAGCACCACATGCGCGACAGCGAGGGTGATCGCCAGCACGATCACGATCCAAGGCACGGGACCCAGAGATTTGCTGCCCAGTGTCAACGCCAGATCAGGCACCGCATAGGCAATCTGCCCGCGCACCAGCATGGCGCAGATGCCCGCGCCGATCTGCAACATCGCCAGCGTCATGATGAAAGACGGAATGCCGACGCGCGTAATGCCGATCGCGTTCACCAGGCCAAGGCCGACGGCCGCCGCCAATGCGATCACGATCGCAGCCCAGCCCGGTAGCGCGATATTGGCGATATTGACGCTCGCATCCTGCAGCGTGAAGAAAGCCGCGATAATGCCGATAGCATTCGCGATAGCCGCGACGCTGAGGTCGATCTCCGCACAGAGAATGACGAAGGTCAGGCCGACCGCGATGATACCAGTGACCGATATCTGCGTCAGGATGTTCCAGAAATTGGCGACGCTGACGAAGGACGGGCTGGCGAGGGCAAAGAAAACGACGAGAAATATCAATGTCACGAAGGGCGCGATATTGCGCAGCCGCGCCCGCACCCAGGCAAGCGGCGTGACGCCCCTTCCGCCTGCTCCACGCATCACCTCGGCCATGGTCTGATCGTTCCTTTAGGCGGCCGCCAAAAGGCGGTCCTTGCTGATGGCCTCACCCGCGAATTCATGCACGACGCGGCCCTTTTTCATGACCAGGATACGGTCGGCCATCGACAGCACCGTTTCCGGCTCGGTCGAGACGACAAGAATGCCGATCCCCTGCGCCTTCAACCCGCGCACGATATGGACGACATCCTCCTTGGCGCCGACATCCATGCCGCGCGTCGGCTCGCTCAACATCAGCACGCGCGGCAGATGGGTCAGCCAGCGGGCGAGGGCCACCTTCTGCTGATTGCCGCCCGACAGCGCGCCCAGCGGCCGGTCCGTGACCGGCGGCCTTATATGCAGGCTGGCGATATGGTTTTGGGCAATGCCGCGCTCCGCCGTCGGATGCAGCAGCAGGCGGCCGATGCGCTGCAGGATACTGATCGTCATATTCTTGAAGACCGGCTCTTCCGCGAACAGCATGCTGCGCCGGCTTTCCGGCACGAAGGCCAGACCCGCCGCGCGGGCCTTCGCCGTGCTGCTGAGCTTCACCAGCCGGCCATCGACGCTGACCCGACCGCGCTTCAGCGGTTGCTTGCCGAACAGGCTGCGCGCCAGATCCAACTGACCGGAGCCGAGATAGCCGTAGATGCCAAGCACCTCCCCCGCTCGCACGTCGAAGGAAACATCGTGGAAAGCCGCGTCAAGGCTCAGCGCTTCCGCGTGCAGAATGACCGCCGCATCCGGCTTGCTGTCGAGATACAGCGCATTGGTATAGCTCTCTTCCAGCTCGCCATGGGTATGGCCGATCATCTGGTGGATCAGCCAAGACTTGTCGATCTCCGCCGTATCGGCATCTGCCACCTTGCCGCCGTTGCGAAAGACCGTGACGCGGTCGCAGATATCCAGAACATCGTCGAGGAAGTGGGAGATGAAGATCAGGCTGCGCCCTTCTTCCCGCAACCGGCGCAGCACCGCGAACAGGCGCTGCGTTTCCGGCGGTGACAAAGCCGAGGTCGGCTCGTCCAGGATGATGATGCGCGCGCCGGAAAACAACACGCGGGCAAGTTCCACCAATTGCTGCGTGCCGAGCGAGATCGACCCCATGCTGGCGCGGGGATCGACATCGATCCCCAGCCCGTCCAGCAACAGGCGGGCGCCGCTGATCATCGCCGGCCAATCGACGAGACCGAAGCGGTTCAGCGGCTGCACGCCGAGAAAGACATTCTCGGCAATGGTGAGAGTGCGGACGGCCGACAA
Source organism: Acidisoma cellulosilyticum (assembly GCF_020621385.1). Taxonomy (GTDB): domain Bacteria; phylum Pseudomonadota; class Alphaproteobacteria; order Acetobacterales; family Acetobacteraceae; genus Acidisoma; species Acidisoma cellulosilyticum. Next base: position 93,803 of record NZ_JAESVA010000006.1, read on the forward strand.
TTCCTGATGCACCATGCCGATGCCCGCCGCCAGCGCATCGGCGGGCGAGGCGAATTGCACGGGCCTACCGTCCAACTCCATCACACCACCGTAGCTGGTATGAACCCCGGCGATGATCTTCATGAGGGTGGACTTGCCGGCGCCATTCTCGCCGACAAGCCCGTGAATCTCCCCGGAACCCAGGGTGAAATCGATCTCCCGCAACGCAATCGCGCCGCCAAAAGCCTTTGAAACGCCACGCAATTGCAGAAGGGGTGACATGGGCTGTGCTGCCTTAGATCAGGAACTGATCCTCCATCCACATCAGGCCCGGCGCATTGGCGCGGGTCACGACAGGGCCGTCCGCGATGATGTTCTTGGGAATGCCGCCCGGCCCGGTCTTCTGACCGTCGATCACCGCTGCCACGCCGGCGATGATGGCGCCGCCATGAATGCGGCAGGACGGGTTGCGCACGGTCGCTGTCATGCGTCCGTCTTCCACCGCGGCCAGCGCCGGCGGCATCGCATCGCAACCGCCGATTTTGATACCGGTGCGGTTATGCGCCTTCATGACGTTATAGGCGGCAAGGGCCATATCATCATTATGGAAATAGGCAGCGTCGATCTTGGGATATTTGGTCAGCAGCGTTTCCCAGATACGCGCGACCTTGGTCACGTCCCAGTCTCCGGGCTGCGTGTCCAGCACCTGGATGTTCGGGTATTTCTTGATGATGGACTCAAAACCGCGCGCCCGTCCCTGCGCGCCGGTATGGCCCAAAGCCCCCTGCGTCATGACGATATTGCCTTCGCCATTGATGGCATTGACCAGCGCCTGGGTGACGGACGAGCCCATGAATTCATTGTCGGGCGCGATGAAGGTATGGACATCGATCGTCGACAGCGGGGCGATCAGCGTATCCATGTCGATGACGGGTATCCCGGCATCGATCATGCGGTTCACCGGCGTCGTCAGCGTGCCGATGCCGAAGGCCTGCATCGCCACGAAATCCCATTTTTCGGAGGCCATATTATCGATCGCTGCGCGCTGCTTCGGCGCCGAAAGCTCCCCGTCGAACCAGGTGACCTCGACATTGAAGAGCTTGCCCCAATATTCGGCCGCGCGCTTGCCCTGGGCACACCAGGTCGCCTGCAGGCCGGCATTCGAGAAGGCGGCTTTCAGGGGCTTGCCTGACCGGCCTGCGGCTTCCGCCAAGGCCGGCGTTGGCTGAAATCCGACGGCCGCCATGGCGGCGCCGGCGGATAATCCGGCGAGTTGCAGAAAGCGACGGCGTGCGGATCCCTGCTCGATGCAGTCATCGGTCATGGTCGTTTCCTTTTTTGCCGGTGCCTTGAGCTTGGCCCGTGCTTGTTGGCCGCTGCCGGTCGCTCTGCGCGATCCGGCCAGAGGCAGAAATCACTCTATTATCGACATGCTAACCTTATTTTTTGTTGCAAAACAATCAGCCTCGCACAAGAAAAATTCTGATTTTATTGAGACCGTTATTTATGCGCAATTGTCTTTGGCCGAGAATTTTTTCGTGATCGCCGCGGCGCCAGCATTCCTGACGACACCGGGTCGATCCGCGCAGCCAGTGCGCGGACCCGTTCCACAGATCTACCTGTCGAAGCGGATTCTCCCGAATGTCGGCCTTGTGATGACCCGGTCCTTGCCGGCAGGTCTTTTGCAAGCAGCCGGCGACTGTTAGAAAGAAGCTGCGGTTTAACAAACAACCAAACGGATAATGCTTTTGATGGAGGAGCCTGCGCATCAGTTTGTTACAATAAAGCCCTCAGCACTTCAGATCGGCCTGATTTTTTCTCGCATCGGGTTGACGAGTTTCGGCGGTGGGCTCAGCGGTTGGCTTCTTCGGGAATTCGTGCAATCCCGCGCCTGGTTGACGGAGGAAGAATTCCTTAACGGCCTGTCGCTTGCGCAGTCACTGCCCGGCGTCAATGTCACGAATATGGCAATCTGGATCGGCTACCGGCTTGCCGGCACAAAAGGCGCGATCGCTGGGCTGATCGGCATCATTCTACCGCCGGCGGTCGTACTCATAGCCATCGCGATTGCCTTCGCATCGGTCGATCGCTATCGCATCGCGCATCAATTGCTGGATGGCGCGGCAGCGGCGGCGGTCGGCCTGTCGCTCTCCATGGGCATTACCGCCGCCCGCCGTGTGCCAAGGCGCATTTTCCCGGCGGTCGCCATGGCCACGACCTTTGCGGCCGTCGCCGTGATGCACTGGTCCTTGCCCTGGGTCGTCGTCATCGGCGGCACGACGAGCATTGCCGTGTCGTATTATCAACTGTCCCGAAGCCGAACCGATGCCTAACCTTCTCGCACAGCTCGCCGGGGTCTTCGCACCTTTATCTCTGGTCACGGTCGGCGGCGGTCAAGCCATCGTCGCCGATATCCAAAGGCAGATCGTCAATTCTCACCATTGGATGCTGCCCAAGCAATTCGTCGATGCCTTTGCCCTATCTCGCATGGCGCCGGGACCCGGCTCGCTATTGGCAACGCTGATCGGATGGCAGGTCGCGGGTTTCTGGGGGGCGGTCGTCAGCACCATCGCGATCTTCGGTCCCACCGCCATTCTGGTCTATGGCATCGCCCATCTATGGTCCCGCTATAAGGGCGCGGTTTGGCAGCAAGCCGTCGAAGCCGGGCTTCGTCCGATTGCCGCCGGCATGATCCTGGCCTCGGGCTATGGCCTCCTGCACGCGCTTGACGGCGGATGGGTTGCGCGCGGCATTGCGGCCGGCGCCACCATCATTCTGCTAAGGCGGCGAACAAATCCGCTGATCCTGCTCGCCGTGGGCGCCGTGCTTTTGACCGGTCTTCAGTGCATGGGCGTCTAACCCTGGTGGAGCAGCCGACCGCGCTTGAGCACGACGCGCCCGCCAGGGCGGGTCACCAAAGCCTCCGCCACGGAAGCAGCTTGCAGCGCCACGATATCGGCCCAGGCACCGACCGCCACGCCGTAATCGGCGTCCAGACCCAGAACCTTAGCCGGCGCCGTCGTCGCCAAGGCAAAGGCGGCATCCAATTCGGCATCCGTCACCATGCCCTGCCGATAGCCGATCAGCATCGCGCGTTCCAGCAGATCGCCATTGCCGTAGGGTGACCAGGCATCGCGGATATTGTCGCAGCCCGCAAAGACCGTCACGCCGGCGGCGCGCAGACGCTTGACCGGCGGCATCGGCACCGGTCCCGGCTCATTGGTCATGATCGCAACCCCGGCGCGGGCCAGCGCGTCTGCGGTTGCCCCGACATCGGCATCATCGGCAGAGCCCAAGGCGAAAGCGTGCGCCACGGCGACACGCCCGTGCAGCCCGCCCGCGATGGTGCGCGCGGCGATGTCGCGCAGTTCGAAACAACCTAGCGCGCCGCCGTCATGCAGATGGATATCGACGCCCACACCGCGGCGCTCGGCAATGCCGAAGACGATGTCGAGATGCCCGTTGATATCCCCGTCGATCCCGGCCGGGTCCAGGCCGCCGATCAGATCCGCACCCTCGGCCACCGCCTGATCCAGCAAAGCCGCCGTCCCCGGGTCCCGGATAATGCCGTTCTGGGGGAAAGCGACGATCTGGATATCCATGACGTCGCGCACGGCCTCTCGCACCCGCAGGATCGCCTGCAGATTGGACAGGCCCCAATCGGTGTCGATATCCACATGGCTGCGCAAAACCGTGGTGCCTTGGCGGGACAGCTGAGCGACCATCGCCTGGGCGCGGCTTTCCACCGACACCGGCAAGGCGCTCAGCAGCGCCTTTTCCAGGGCAATGCGTTCCGCGACGCTGCCGCCCGGCTGATGCGGTTGCAGCGGCAGGCCGAGCAGGGTCTTGTCGAGATGGACATGCCCATCGACGAAGCCCGGCACGACCAGTTTTCCGTCCAGATCAAGCTGGCCCGGCAAGGTCTTAGCGCCGGCTGCCGGATCGATCCGCGCAATCCGTCCCTCGGCGATCAGGATATCGACCAGACGCCCATCGGCCAGACGCGCATTGGTGAGAGCGTTCAGCATTGTCATCCGATCAATCCCATGCGCTTGGCTGCAACCACTTGGTATAGCGCGTCACCCGTGCGTTGCCATTCCACGAAGGCCGAAAAACAAAGGCTGATATCGTGCTCGTCGTCCGAGGCGATGGCCGCCTGCTTGATGGCGTCCCAGCCGGGCGTGGCAACGCTGCGCCATGCCGCAAGGCGCTCGGCACTCGGCATGGCGGGAAAGCCCATCTTGGGCATCAGCGCGGCGATACCCACCCAAAAATGCCGCAGCAAGGGCGCCATGTCCGGGGCCAGCGGGCAAAGCTGCCTGAGCCAATGGCAGCCGGTCAGCGCATGCAGCGCCTCGAAACTCATCGTCTCGGCGTAAAGGGCGAGCGCACCTGCGGCCATGCGGTCCAGCATATCCTCGCGCATGATCAGCCAATCGGCGACACCGGCAAAACCCGGCATGCGGGCGGCAGCGCGCATATGGTGCCAGACGAGATCGCTTTCGGGTTCGGCCTCGGCGAGGCCGGGAAGGGCCGCCGCGCGCACAAGCATATTGACCGGATCGTCTGTCACGCCCTCCGTCGCGGTGTCTTTGTCGAGGATCAGAAAGGCCGCGGCCCAATAGCCCAGCGCCACGCCGATCTCCGGCTCATCCTGCTCCATCACGGCATAGGACAGCCGCATCAGCGGATGAAAGGCGCTGCCCGCGATGCCCGGCGCCAGACAAGGCAGATAGGTTTGGATCGCCGCAGCGCTGCCGAGCCGAGCCACTTCCTGCGTGAAAAATGCCCGCAACGCACCTTCCTGCTCGCGCACGCCCAAAGCCGACATCCAACTCTCGGCCGTCAGCGATACCGTCACTTCAGGGCAAGGCACCAACCCGTTATTCATCCGGTATATCCGGGAAAATGCGACGACACGGTCAGGCGGCGCGCCGAGATGCTCCAGCGCTACCAGGATCATCGGCAGATGATTGGCGAGGAAGGGCGGAAATTCCGCGCCCTCGCCCTGCGCTTCTGCCTTCAATATGTGCAAGCTGACATCCATTCCGTCAGAATGCGCGCCGATCAGCCCGGTTTCAACCTTGCCCTGGTCTTTCTGCCTAGAATAGGCTCGTGACGCTCAAGGCAGAGCCCACGGAGTATGGCGATGAAGCGCAGGTCCCTTCTGGCGGCAGGCTTAGGTGGTGCGGCCGCATTGGGCTGGCCTCGGCCGGGTCGCAGCCAAAGCAAACCCTTTGACGGGATGGTGCTGCATCTGGCCAGCGTCAATGACCAATATTCCCCCGGCCTCAAGGCCTTGTCTGCGCGCTTCAAGCAGGAAACGGGCATCACCGTGCTGGTCGATATTCTCGGCTATGGCGAATTGCAGACGAAAATCACCACCGATTACGTGGGCCATACCAAGGGCTATGATCTGGCGACGACGGATAATGTCTGGGCACCGCAATTCGCCGAGGCGGGCTATACTGTGCCGCTGAACGACTGGATGAAGCGCGACGCGGAAGCGATGAAGCTGGACGATATCTATCCCGTGCTGTTCACCGCGCTGGGGAATTACAAAGGCAAGCAGGTGGCCTTCCCGCTGGCGGGCTATGCCAATGTCCTCGCCTATCGGAAGGATCTTTACGCCACCGCCCGATTGCAGCCGCCGCAGACCATGCAGGACCTGGTCGCCAATGCCTATAAGCTGACCGATAAGTCCCGCAATCAATATGGTTGGGTCGCCAACGGTCAGAAGGGCGCGGCCTGCGCCCAGGATTGGATGCAATATCTGGCCGAGATCGGCGGCGTGCTGGTGGCGAAGGATCAGCCGACACTGGATGCACCGCTCAATATCCAAAGCCTGCAGACATACAAGGATCTTTTCCAGAAGGCGGCACCGCCGGGCGCCGTCAACTGGGATTGGGACGGGCGGGAGGCAAGCTTCCGCAGCGGCCTCGCTGCCAATATGCAAACCTGGTCGGTCGGCGCGCTCGGCTATTTCGACCCTGCGCAATCGAAGGTGACGGACAGTGCCGCGCTGATGGTGACACCGACGGCAGCCGGCATGAAACCACGCTACGGCATCGGCGGCTGGGGTATCGCCATCAACGCGGATATCGAGGATCAGCGCAAGCAAGCCGCCTGGACCTATATCAAATGGATCACCAGCCCCGAGATCCATATCGCGCTCAATCAACTGAATGCCTGCAGCTTCCTGCGACGCAGCGAATTGCAGGATGCGTCGCTCAACCGAAAATATCCGTTCCTGCCGGTGATTGACGAAAGCTTCACCCATGGCGACGCGGATTTCCGGCCGCGCGTGCCGCAATACCCCGAAATTCAGGATATTTTGGGCACGGCCGTCAATTCCGCGCTCGTCGGCGCCATGACACCGGCAGCCGCCCTGGCAGCGGCCCAGACACAGGCGCTGCGGTATTTCTAAGCGCTGGCTAACCCCATCCCGCCGCCGCGCGATCTTTCTATGCGCGATGGCGGCGCCGGCCATCATTCACGTCACGATCTTCGCGGTCTACCCCATCCTGCGCGGCGCCGGTTTCAGTCTCTTCCGGATGAACCTGATGCAGCCCTGGCTGCATCGCTTCGTCGGGCTGCGCAATTACACCGATGCTTTGTCCGATCCCGCGATCCGGCATTCGCTGGCAGTGACGCTTATGTTCACGGCATCCTGTGTGGCGATGGAGCTTGCGCTCGGCCTCTGCCTCGCCTTGCTGCTGTGGACAGACAACCGCTTCAATCGCGTGGCGACGATCCTGATGCTGGTGCCGATCACCGTCACGCCCATCGTCGTCGGGCTCATCTTCCGCGCGCTGCTGGACCCGAGCTTCGGCCTCATCGGCTATTGGCTGACCTGGGCGCATCTCGCGCCGCCGCAGGGGCTTTTGGGCGACACCCACACGGCACTCATGACGATGATGGCGGTCGATGTCTGGGAATGGGCGCCGCTAGCGGCACTCATTCTGCTGGCGGGTTTGAAATCCCTGCCGGCCGATAGTCTGGATGCCGCCGCCATCGACGGCGCGGGGCCGGTTGCAAAGCTCGGGCGGATCATCCTGCCGATGATGCTGCCTTCCATCTTTCTGGTGCTTGTGCTGCGCGTGACGGATGTCTTCCGCACCTATGACATCGTTTTTGCCGCGACGGGCGGCGGCCCCGGCGACAGCACAAACCTGCTGATGCTGGATGCCGTCAAACAGGGGCTGCAATTCTTCGATATCGGCTACGGCTCGGCCATTTCGATCCTGATGACGCTCGCCATCGCCATCCTGGCCGGCGTCATCATCCTGGCGCTGCGCGGCCTTGACCGGCGCTACAACACGTTATGAGCCGGCGGCTGTCTCTGCTCGCACAGCGGACGGCGATTGTCCTGGCGCTCGGCTTGTTCCTAGCACCCGTCCTTTGGCTGATCATGACGGCCTATGAGCCCTCGCGCGCCATCCAATCCACGCCGCCGCTATTGTGGTTCAAACCCAGTTTCGCCAATTTCGCCAGCATCGCGTCGAATTTCGATCTCTCCAGGCTGACGCTCAGCAGTGTCGTGCTCAGCGCCGGTTCCACCTTGCTGTCGCTATGCTTCGGCATTCCCTGCGGCTATGCTTTGGCGCGCACGCGCAGCCGCTCGGCGGTCATCATCGCCTATGCGCTGCTCGCCATTCGCGGCGTGCCGACCGTCGTGACCCTGATTCCCTTCTACCTCTTCATGCAGAGATTGGGGCTGCTGGGCACTTGGTGGGCGGTCATTCTGATGAATGCGACGCTCAGCACGGCCTTCGTCACCTGGATGATGTTTTCCGCCTTTCAGGCGGTTCCGCCGGAGATAGAGGCCGCCGCCACGCTCGACGGCTGCACCAGCTTCGGCGCCTTCCGGCGCGTCGCCTTGCCGCTTGTGCAGACATCGGTAATTGCGGCCGCCCTTCTGTGCATGATGTTCGCCTGGAATGATTTCCTTAACCCGGCCTTCCTGACGCGGGCCGAAACGCGGCCGCTATCGGTCGCCCTGCTGACCGCTTTCGGCGGCAATACGACCAGCGGCTGGGGCAATCTCGGTGCCATGGCGCATCTCAGCACCTTGCCGATTATCGCCGTCGCGCTGCTGCTCAACCGCTATCTCGTCTCCGGCCTCACGCGCGGCATTCATTGACGACGCGTCTCAAACCACTTTCAGGATCGGCGCATCGACCGCCAGCGTATCGCCGATTTTGGGATAGATCGCCCCCACAAGGCCCGCTTTCCGACTGCGCAAGACCGTCTCCATCTTCATCGCCTCGATCACGGCCAGCGGCTGATCCTCCGCGACCGCGTCACCCGCTTGCACCAGAAGTTTAGTGAGCAGGCCCGGCATCGGCGACAGCAGCAGACTGTCCGTGTCGGCCGAAGCCACATGCGGCATGAAGCGCGACAGGTCCCAGGCACGCGGCGCCCAAACCTCAAAGGTCGCGACCTTGCCGGCATGACGCAGCGCCCAGCCCGCGCCTGCGCGGGTCATTTGCAGGTCCATCGCCGAGCCACCGACTGTGCCGGACCAGATCGGATCAGGCGCCCGCCAGGCGCTTGCGACCGAGAGTGACAAGCCATCCGCGAAGGTCACGGTAACGGCGTCCGTCCCAGCCGTCGTCACAGGCCAAGCCTCACCCGCCATGACAACCACGCGGGCTTGCGAACCGGTCATCGCCGCCCGGCCCGGCCGCGCATGGCGCGCCCTATCCGCCCGATGCTGATTGGCCGCGACAATGGCCACCAGCCGCCGCGCCAGTTCTCCCTCAGGTAGCGGTTCCGGAATCGTCTCGCCGAATGCCTCAACAATCAACCCGGTCGACAGTTGCCCGGCCTGCCATCGGTCGAGACCCATGAGCGACGACAGGAAAGCCAGATTGTGCCGAATGCCGCCGATGGCGAATTGGTCCAACGCGCGGGCCTGGGCCGCGATCGCCCCTGCCCGCGTCGGCGCATGGGTGATCAGTTTCGCGATCATCGGATCGTAGTAGATGGAGACGGCATCCCCTTCGACGAGACCGGTATCGACCCGCACCGTCACACCATTGTGCAAGCCCTCTTCCGGTGGCCGGAAGGGCAGCACGCGGCCGGTGGAGGGCTGAAAACCTCGCACGGGGTCCTCGGCATAGATCCGCGCTTCCACCGCCCAGCCGTTCATCGTCACGTCTGCCTGCGCGATGCGCAGGCGCTCGCCCGCCGCGACGCGGATCATCTCCTCCACGATGTCGATGCCGGTGACGAGTTCCGTCACCGGATGCTCGACCTGAAGACGGGTATTCATTTCCAGAAAGTAGAAGCTGCGATCTTGCGCTGCCACGAATTCGACCGTTCCGGCGGAATCATAGGCGACGGCCCGCGCCAAGGCGATGGCCTGCGCACCCATCTCTGTCCGCGTCGCCTCATCCAGCAGAGGCGACGGCGCCTCCTCCAGTACTTTCTGATGACGGCGCTGGATGGAGCATTCGCGCTCACCCAGATGAATGACCGTTCCGTGCTTGTCGCCCAGGACCTGGATTTCGATATGGCGCGGATTTTCGATGAATTTCTCGATGAAGACGCGATCATCGCCGAAGGACGCCGCCGCTTCCGACTTTGCGCGGGCAAAGCCGTCCGCGACCTCGGCCGCAGACTGCGCAATGCGCATGCCCTTGCCGCCACCACCGGCGGACGCCTTGATCATAACCGGATAGCCGATGCCATCCGCGATCGCGACTGCATGGGCCGGGCTTTCGATGACACCCAGAAAACCGGGGACCGTCCGCACGCCGGCCGCCGCCGCTGCCTTCTTGGATTCGATCTTGTCGCCCATGGCACCGATCGCCGCGGCATTGGGGCCGATGAAGGTGATGCCGGCCGCTAGCAGGGCTTCCACGAAAGCCGCGCGCTCCGACAGGAAACCATAGCCGGGATGCACGGCCTCCGCGCCCGTCTGCTTGCAGGCAGCGATGATCGCTTCGACCGAGAGATAGGATTGGCTGGCGGGTGCAGGCCCGATGGCGACCGCCTCATCCGCCATGCGGACATGCAGGGCATCCCGATCCGCCGCGGAATAAACCGCGACGGTCGCGATACCCATGCGCCGCGCTGTCCTGATCACCCGGCAGGCGATCTCTCCGCGATTGGCGATCAGAATTTTGCTAAACATGCGGGGCATCAAGCGAATCCCGCCAGAATCCAGCGCCGCGTCTCATGCGGGATGATTGTCTCGCCAATGTCTGGCACTGCCGAGGGCCAGCGATAGATTTTGCCCTGACCAATGCCCATCAGCCCAGCGACTTGACCTGTCATATTGCGTGTGATGAGGGTCAAGCGCGGCTGGGGGAAGCGGGCCAAAACGCGGGAGAGTGCAGCCGCGTGATGCAGCAACCCGGCCTTCTCCTGCGCGAGGCCTGGCAGCAGTCCAGGGCAATCCACGACCGTCAGCAAAGGGATTGACAGCGCAGCGCAACGCTCGACAAAGCGGGTTGCCTTGGCCAGCGCCGCCGCATCCAGCACGCCGCCCAGAACGGAAGGCTGATTTGCCAGGACACCGACCGAGCTGCCCCCAAGGCGCATAAAGCCAATAACAACATGCGCTGTTCCCTCGGCCGCAATTTCAACGAAAGCCCCTTCGTCGGCGATCGCGAACAGGATCTCCCGCACGTCATAAACCTCTGTCGGGCCATGCGGCACCAGACGGTCAAGGCTCGGCGCCGCTCTCGCCTTGCCGTCCGGCACAACCGCCCCGCCATCGGGCATGACGTCGAGCAGTTCGCGCACCCGGGCGAGTGCCGCGATGTCGTGCGGCACGGCATCCACCAAGCTGGCGGCGGCCGCGTGGATGGCGGCGCCGCCGATCTCCGGCCCGGTCAAAATCTCGTTCGTGACAGTCTGCACCAAGGCCGGCCCGCCGCTGGCCATGAAACCTTGACCCGTCACGATGATCATGAAATCCGCCAGAGCCGCCAGCAGCGCATCCGGCCCGATACAGGCGCCCAGCGCCACCGCAATCCGCGGCACGCCGGCCTGACCGAAGGCCGATTGCAGCGCGACCATGGCCGCGACGGTCTCGGCATTCTCCTCCGTCGCCAAGGCCGCGCCGTCGCATAGCAAGACAATCGGCGCATGCTCTGCCGTCGCACGCTCAACGAAAGCCGCTAGATCGCGCATGTCCCCCGCCGTCAGCGCGCCCCCCCGGACGGTGATATCGCGCGACGCCGCATAGACCCGCCGGCCATCCGCCCGCCCTGCCGCCAGGATCAGCGCAGACGGCACCATGCCGGGCAGCAGGTCGAAGGTCGCATCATCGAACAGCACATCCAGCCGCTCATGCGCTGTCAATCTACCGAGCGCATGCCGATCATCGCTGGCCAATGCGGTCTTGCCGACAACGCCATCGGCCAGATTCAACCCGAGCAGGAACGCGGATGAGAAGTCCGTGCGGCGCAGGGGCGTGCAGGCAATGCCCGCGTCCAGCCGCTCCATGTCCGCGCGTCGCACCGCGACCGCCGTCTCGACCGTCACGGCCTCAAAGCGGATGGTATCGCCTGCTCGCGCCTGGGCCAGCCGCCCGAGATCGGCCCCGATGACGGTCGCGATCTTCGGATAGCCGCCGGTCGGCTGACGATCGGCCATCAGCACAATGGGTTGGCCCTCGCCCGGCACCTGGATCGCGCCCATGGCGACACCGTCCGAGACGATATTGAAGCCCTCTTCATGACGCAGCTTCGGCCCTTCCAGAAAATAGGCCATGCGGTCGCCCTTGGTGGAGACCGTCCAAGGCCCGGCCAGGAAAGCTGAAACCTGATCCGGCGCGAAATAATCGTCCTGCGGACCCAGCACAACACGGATCACTGCGCTCGGCCGGTCCAGCCAGGGCGCTTCCAATATGCCGGAAGCCGCTTCCGGCATGCGCGGCTCGGCGATGCCCAAACGGTCCCCGGTCGCGAGCGCCTTGCCGTCCAATCCACCGAAGCCCGACCGCGTATGGGTCGCGGTCGATCCCAGCATGGGCGAGACCAGCAACCGTCCCGCAATCGCCACATAGCACCAGGCGCCCGCCGGTCCCGCCGTGATCTTGACGGTCGACCCGACCTCCAGCCGCAGCAGCACGGCCGACGGCACGCGGCGACCGTCCAGCGTGATGGCAAAATCCCCGCCCGCGATGGCGACGGTCGCCGCAGCCGTCTCGACCGTGAATTCCAACCCGCCGAGCCCAACCTCGATCGCCGTTGTATCGGGCGCATTGCCGAGCGCCCGATTGGCGGTCGCAAAGGCGAGCGGGTCCATCGGTCCCGCCGGGGTCACGCCGAAGCGCAGATAGCCCTGCCGACCGCTATCCTGCAGCGTGACGCCCGGCCCGGCCATGAGGACGCGAAGGACAGGTTCCATCACGCGCTCTCCTTCCGGGCGACCATCTCACCCTCAGCCGCGCGTGCCTCCAGCGCATCGAAACTTGCCACGTCAACCGGATCGAACCGCAGGATGTCGCCCGGCTGGATCAGAAAGGCGTCGTCGCGGCCCTGCGCGTAAAGCCGCTCCGGCGTGCGGCCGAGCACATACCAACCGGTCGGCATCGGGAAAGTCGCGACACCGCACAGCCCGCCGCCGATCATGATGGCACCCCTAGGATGCGGCGGGCGCGGTGTCGGACGGCGAGAAATGGCCAGCTCGGGCGCCAGCCCGCCCAGATAGGCATAGCCCGGCGCGAAACCATACATATAGACGCGGTAGCGCCCAGCGATGTGCAGCGCGACAGCGCGGTCCCGCGTCAGGCCCAGAATGCCCGCTGCCTCGTCCAGATCCTCGCCGTAAGGCAGATCGTAACAGCAGGGCAGAACCCAGTGCTGCGGCTGGGCAATGCTGCCGGCCGGCAGCGCCAAGGCGCGCTGTACCTGGGCGATAAGGTCCCCGCGCGGCAGGACCAGCGGATCGTAATGGATCATGAGCGACCGGTAGGTCGGCACCAATTCCCGCAACCCGGCCAAGGGCGCCAGGGTCAAGGCGGCATCCAGCGCCAGCACCGTGTCATTCGCTGTAGGGTCGACCTCGCGGCCGAATTCCACCACCAGCGCGGCTTCCCCGGCATCCAGGAAACGGGGTTCGGGATACATCATCCTGCCGTCATGCTTTCAATCCCTGCCACCGCTTCGGTCGATCCTGCCCTCGCGGGGGCCTATGTCAATCCTCGCGACGGACGGCTTTTTCGGTCAAGCATTTGAAAAGACCCGGGGGCGACATTAGAACTGGGGCCTCGGCCCAGGCCCCTGGACAGGAAAGACCGGTATGAAACTCGACCTCAATTCCGACCTCGGCGAAAGCTTCGGCGCCTGGACCATGGGCCATGATGAGGCAATGCTGGATATCGTGACCTCGGCCAATATCGCCTGCGGCTTTCATGCCGGCGACCCGTTGGTCATGCATCGCACCATGGTCGCCGCCCAGGCGCGCAGCGTCAGCATCGGCGCGCATCCGGGCTTTCTCGATCTTTGGGGGTTCGGCCGCCGGCCCATCCAGGGCGATCGGCCCGAGGAGATCGAGAAGATGGTGATCTATCAGATCGGCGCGGCGGCGGCTTTGGCGCAAAGCCTCGGCTTGCGTCTCGCCCATATCAAAGCCCATGGCGCGCTTGCCAATCAGGCGATGGTCGATCCCGATCTGGCGCGGGCCTTGGCAAGGGCCACGCGCGCGGTCGATCGCGATCTTATCGTCGTCGTCATGCCGGGTCTGGCGCTGGAGAAGGCGGCCCTCGCCGAAGGGCTTCTCGTCGCGCGGGAAGTGTACGCCGACCGCACCTATGATGACGACGGCAATCTGACGTCACGTAAAAAGCCCGGTGCGGTGATCGAGGATGCGGATGTCGCGACGCAGCGGATTCTCGCCATGCTCGATGACGGCGCTATCACCACCACCACCGGCAAGCGCCTGCCCATCGCCGTCGACACCATCTGCGTGCATGGCGACAATACGCATGCGGTCGCGATGGCCGGCTCCCTCCGCGCGGCGCTCGACAAGGCCGGCTGCACGCTCGCTCCCTTCCCCAGCTTCCTCCGCGCCTGACATGGCGAAGCCCACGCTGCTTTACGCCTGCCCGACCGTGCCGGCCGCACCCTGGGTCGCGGCGTTCAAAACCGCGATGCCTGATCTGGAGCTTCGCGTCTGGCCTGAGATCGGCGATCCGGCGGAGATCGACTATGCCTTCGTCTGGCATCCGCCGCTCGGACTGTTTCCGCAATTGACCGCGCTGCGCGCCGTCTTTTCACTCGGCGCCGGCGTCGAACGTCTTCTGGATCATGCCGAAATTCCGGCCGGGATGCCGCTGATCCGCATGGTTGAGCCATCGCTCGGCGCCGATATGGCGATCTACGTCACCATGCAGGTGCTGCATTATCATCGCCGCATGCCGGAATTCGCACGCAATCAGCGGCAGCGCGCATGGGTCGCGCTGGATGTGCCGATGGCGCGCGACCGCAAGGTCGGCATCCTGGGCTACGGCCAGCTCGGCGCACTCTGCGCGGAACGCCTGTCCGCCTTTGGCTTCGCTTTATCCGTGTGGTCCAGAAGCCCCAAGGACGCCGCTGGTCTCCGCGTCTTTACGGGGCGCGACAGGCTGGAAGACTTCCTGGCAGAGAGCGAGATTCTGGTCTGCCTACTGCCGCTGACCGAAGACACAAGCGGCATTTTGAACGCGAAGGCCTTCGCTGCCATGCCGCCGGGCAGTTACCTCATCAATGTCGGGCGCGGCCCACATGTGGTGGAGCAGGATCTGCTCGCGGCCCTTGCCTCCGGCCAGATTGCCCATGCGACCCTGGATGTCTTTGCCCAGGAACCACTGGCCGAGGATCACCCCTTCTGGCGGCATGACCAGGTGACGGTGACGCCGCATGTCGCGGCCCGCACCCAGCCGCAGACAGCGGCGCTGATGATCACCGACAATATCCGCCGACACCGCAACGGCGAGTGTCTGCTGAACCTGGTCGATCGCAGCCTCGGCTACTGACCCTCAGTCGCAGGCGAGAGCGGCGCGCAGGTCGCCCAGCAGGTCGCTGGCCTCTTCCAGGCCGATGGAAAGGCGGATCAGGGCCGGGGGGCAAAGCGACCCCGCGCCCTCGGTCGACAGGCGATGCTCGGCCAGGCTTTCCGGGCCGCCCAGCGACGTCGATTGACGAAACACCTGCAGACGCGCGCAAACCTTTATCGCGTCTGCCTCGCCACCTTTCAGCGTCAAGGACAGCATCCCGCCGAAACCAGCCTGAAACTGCGCACGGGCCAAAGCATGGTGCGGGTCATCGGCCAGACCAGGGTAATGCACGGCGGCAATCGCCGCATGACCCTGCAAGGCCTCGGCGATTGCCAAAGCGGTCTGCGAACAGCGCGCCATACGCACAGCAAGCGTGCGTAGTCCCCGCAACAGCAGCCAGGCCTCGAACGGCGGCAGGATGCTGCCATGGGCGGTTCGCGCTGCGACCAACTCCGCCCAGATGTTATCCGCATCAGCGGTGACCAGCACGCCGGCCAGCACATCGCCATGGCCGTTGAGGTATTTGGTCGCCGAATGCAGCACCAGATCGGCGCCGAGGCTCAGAGGGTGGCACAGAACTGGTGTGATCACGGTGGCGTCGACCAGCAATTTCGCCCCGGCCGCATGGGTAAGATCGGCGAGGGACGACATATCGGGCACGCGCCACAGCGGATTGCTCGGGCATTCCGCCCAGACCAGTTTTGTCCGGCCAGGGAGCAGCGCTGCCGCCACAGAATCCAGTTCGCAGAAATCCGCGAAACTGACAGCGATCTGCCAACGCGCGCCGAAAGCCACAATGATACGGCCGAATTCGTAATAGATGCCGGTGTCGAGCAGAACATGGTCGCCCGGGCTTAGCCCGGCCAGCACCGCCTGCATGGCGGCGGAACCGGACGTGAAGGCGGCCGCCGCCGCCCCGCCCTCCAGCTTGGCGACAAGTGCCTCCACCGCCCGCGCCCCAGAATTGGTGCTGCGGGCATAGCCGACGGCTGCCGCCTCACCCGGCAAGACATGGGTCAAGGCCGGGTGCAGCGCGGGCACAAGCCCGCCGGTCGGCCCATCCGTCACATGGTCAAGCTGGGCCAGAACGGTGGCGGGGTGCATGCGAAGGCTCCATCACGGCAAATTATGCACGTAAATTAATCACTAAAATTTTCGATTGTCGATCCTCGAACATAATTGCCCTGGTTTTGAACATCGTGTTAAGCTTTGACCGCCTCGACCACTGGAGCTCCCCTGATGCATGCCGACCGCCCGAACGATGTAACCAGTCTCGTGAATGATCGCGTTGCAGCGATCGAAGCCGGGCTGATCGAAATCCGGCGTGACCTGCACGCCCATCCGGAATTGGGGATGGACACGGTGCGCACCGCGGGCGTGGTGGCGGCAGAGCTGACGCGCCTGGGCCTGACGCCGCAGATGGGCGTCGGCGGTCATGGTGTGGTGGCAGAGATCGCCGGCGCCCGGCCCGGCCCTTGCCTGCTCATCCGCGCCGATATGGACGCGCTGCCGATCGAGGAACTGACCGGCCTGGATTTCGCCAGCACCGTTCCGGGCCGCATGCATGCCTGCGGGCATGATATCCACACCGCGACGCTGCTGGGTGTCGGCACGGTACTGAAGGACCTTGCCCCCATGCTGCGCGGCACCGTGCGGCTGGTCTTCCAGCCAGCGGAAGAAACGGTGGAAAGCGGCGCCGCCGCCATGGTCGCGGCAGGTGCGGCCGCGGGCGCCGATATCGCACTCGCCTTCCATAACCGCCCGGAACTCGCGGTCGGGCGCTTTGCCTATACGCGCGGTGCGGCGACGGCCTCCAGCGACGAATTCGATGTCGTCATCCATGGCAAATCCGGCCATGCAGCGCGGCCCCATGCGGCGGTCGACCCCATCGTCGCGACCGCCGCGATGATCACGCAATTGCAGACCGCCGTTTCCCGCGTCATGGACCCGTCGCATTCCTCCGTTCTGACCATCGGCCATATCGAAGGCGGCAGCACGCATAACATCATCCCCGATAGCTGCATGTTCCAAGGCACCGTGCGTTGCCGCTCGGCCGAATCCCGCGATACGATGGAGGCAACCTTCCGTCGCATCGTCGAAGGTATCGCCGCCGCCATGGGCGTGACGGCCGACATCTCCTATCAGCGCGGGGCGCCCGCTCTGGTGAATGACGACCGCGTGGTCGATGCGACCATCGCGGCCGTCGGCGCGCAATTCGGCGATGACCAGCTGGAACAGCTGGAAGGCCGCTTCGGCGCCGAGGATTTCTCCTATTTCTCGGACCTTATCCCCTCCTGCCAGCTATTGGTCGGCGCATCGCAGCCGGGGCGGCAGGACCGGGTCCACAACTCCCACTACCAGCCGGATGAGCGTTGCATCGGCCTCGGCACGGCTGCCCTGGTGCGGGCCGCGCTCGATATCCTGGCCTGACCTTTCCGGTCGTACCGCCCGCCCCCATTGTCGTTTTCCGGAGACTTCCCTTTGTCGCTTACGCGCTCGAATTTTCTTCGCGCCAGCCTTCTTGGCGCGGCCGGCCTCGCCACCGGCCCCTTCATCCGTGCGGCCCGCGCGGCAATCCCGGCTGTCGTGCATATTGCGACTGAAGCCGCCTTCCCGCCCTTCAATATGCAATCCCCGGACGGCAAGATCATCGGCTTCGAGCCCGATATGGTGGCCGAGATCGCGCGCCGGTCGAGGCTGAACTGCGTCATGGTCTCCCAGGCATGGGACGGCATGATCGCCGGCCTCACGGGCGGTAAATATGAAGCGGTCTGCGATTCCATCTCCATCACCCCGAAGCGCGAGCAGGTGATTGCCTTCACCGTCCCTTATACGACCGGCTCATCCGGTTTCGCGGTCATGAAGGATGGCGGCCCGGTCCTGCCGGGCAATGGCACGCAGATCGTGCTGGACGATGATGCCGCAACCAAGCCTGCCGTCGCGGCGCTGGCCAAGGCGCTGTCCGGCAAGATCCTGGGCGTTCAGGTCGCCACCATCCAGAACGACTTCCTGACGAAATATCTGAAGGACAGCATCACCATCCGCACCTATGCCTCGGGTCCGGACGTCTATCTGGACCTGACCAACGGCCGTATCGACGCGCTGATGGCCTCCTCCACCAATATCGCGGCCTTCGTGAAGCGCTCGAAGGGCGATATGATCCGCACCGGCTTTACCTTCACCGGCGGCGTTCTCGGTCTGGGCAGCGCCATCGGGTTGCGCCAGGACGAGGTCGAACTGAAGGCCGCCTTCGATACCGCGCTGACCGGCATGATCAAGGACGGCACGCTGCGCGGCCTGTCCATGAAGTGGTTCGGCACCGACATCACGCCGGCCGCCTGATCGAACCGGCCAAGGCCAGCGCGGGTGTGGGATGATCTGACTTTGCTCGGCTTCGGCGCGATGGGGTGGGGCCATGCGCTGTTCACGGCAGCAACGACCACTGTCGCTGTATCCGCCTGCGCCTTTGCCCTCGGCCTTGCCATCGGCACGCTCTGCGCCTGGGCCAAACTCTCCGGCCCCGCGCCGCTCCGTCGTCTGGCGGAGGTCTATGGCGTGGTGCTGCGCGGCATCCCGGACCTGCTGGTGATCTACCTGTTCTATTTCGGCGGACGGCAGGTCGCGACAACCGTCGCCGGGCTGTTCGGTCATCATGGCCCGGTGGAGATCAGCGGCTTCGCCGCCGGCGCCATCGCCATCGGGCTGATTTCCGGCGCCGGACAGACGGAGGTGCTGCGTGGCGCCTATCAGGCCATTTCGCCCGGCACGCTGGAAGCCGCCAAGGTTGGCGGCATGACCCGTTGGACCATGTTCCGGCGCATCATCGCGCCGCAGGCGCTGCCGACCGCGCTCCCCGGTCTCAACAACCAATGGCAATCGGCCATCAAGGAATCGGCGCTCGTCTCCGTCACCGGTCTTGTCGAGACGATGCGCGAGGTCGGCATCGCCGCCGGCTCCACGGAACTGCCGTTTCTGTTCTACGCCGCAGGCATTGTGATCTATCTGATCATCACCTCGCTCTCGGGCTTGGTCTTCCGCACGGCGGAATGGCGGGCCATGCGCAGCCAGATGCCGGCAAGGGCGCGATAAGCGATGGATATCCACTTTCTCCTTGGTCTTATTCCGACGCTGCTCAGCGGTCTGCCGCTGACGCTGGAATTGACCGTCTTCTCGCTGCTCGGCGGCGGGGTGATCGCCCTTCTGCTGAACGGTTTGCGGGCCGGATCCATAGTCGGCGCGCGCGTCGCTGATTTCTATGTTTTCCTCTTTCGCGGATCACCGCTGCTGTTGCAGATCTTTCTGATCTATTACGCCCCCGGCCAGTTTTCCTTCATCCGGCACAGCTTTGTCTGGCCTTTTCTGCGTGAGCCCTATGTCTGCGCGCTGCTCGCTTTGATGCTGAATGACGCCGCCTATACCAGCGAAATTATCCGGGCCGGACTGCGCGCGGCGCCGCGAGGCGCGATCGAGGCGGCGGTCGTCGGCGGCATGTCGCCGCTGACACGCCTGCGCCGCGTCATCCTGCCGCTCGCTTTCCGCCAGGCCCTTCCGGCTTACGGGATCGAGATCACCGGCATGCTGAAATCAACCTCGCTGGCCAGCGTCGTCACCCTGATGGATGTCACCGGCATCGCCAGCGCCGAGGTCTCCCAGACCTATCGGGCGATCGAGGTCTTTCTGACGGCGGCTGTCATCTACCTCGTTCTCGTCACCCTTGTGACCTATGGCGTGCAGCGGCTGGAAGGCTGGCTTTCCCCCACGCGGACCCCTCTTTCGGCAAGGAGCGCGGCATGACCGAGGCTGCCATCCGCCTCAGCGGCATTCATAAAAGCTTCGGCGCCCATCATGTGCTGCGCGGCATCGACCTTCAGGCCCGCAATGGCGAGGTCATCTCCATCATCGGGGGCAGCGGCTCAGGCAAAAGCACGCTCCTGCGCTGCGTTCCGCTGCTGGAACAGCCCGACAGCGGGCAGATCGCGGTCGGCGACGACAGCATCAGCCTTGGCGAGCCCGGCCAGCGCCTGACGGGGCGCGACCGCCAGGCCATGCGCCGGCTGCGCAGCCAACTCGGTTTCGTCTTCCAGAACTTCAATCTCTGGCCGCATATGACGGCGCTGCAAAATGTAATGGAACTGCCGCTGCATGTGCAGAAGCGCCCCCGCGCGGAATGCCGGGAGGAGGCGGAGGCTTTGCTGGAACGTGTCGGGCTGACGGCCCGGCGCGATGCCTGGCCGTCGCAACTCTCGGGCGGGCAGCAGCAGCGCGTCGCCATCGCCCGGGCACTCGCCGTCCGCCCGCGTGCTTTGCTGTTTGACGAACCGACCAGCGCGCTTGATCCTGAACTGGTGGGTGAAGTGTTGACCGTCATCCGCGCTTTGGCAGAGGAAGGCAGGACCATGGTGCTGGTGACGCATGAAATGGGCTTCGCGCGCCATGTCTCGCACCGTGCGATCTATCTGCATGACGGCCGGATCGAGGAGGAAGGCCCGCCCGAGCAGGTCTTCGACAATCCCCTGTCGGAGCGTTGCCGGCGCTTCGTCAGCCATCACCTCAGCCGCAATTGACCCGCATGCTCGGCGCTCCTCCGGAAGACCCGCCTATCGCGCGCCACAGCCTGGCCGATCAGGCCATGCTGCGCCTGCGGCAGGATATCGTGCAAGGCCGACTGGCCCCGGATGAGGTGCTGACCGAGCAATCCCTGTCGGCGCGTCTGGGCGTCGGGCGGGGCACCGTGCGCACCGCCTTGTTCAGCCTGGAAGCCGATGAACTGGTGGTCCGCGCGCCCTATTCCAATTGGCGCGTCGCCCCGCTGAACGAGCAGGTGATCTGGGAAATCTATACGCTGCGCGAAGCGCTGGAGGGATTGGCGGCGCGGGTTCTCGCCGACCGGCTGACCGAGAATGGCCTTATCCGCTTGCAGCGGGCGCTCGCGGGGCTGGTCGCGGTGGAGGATGCCTCCGCCGATGCCCGCGTCGCTGCCGACCTGCATCTGCATCGCGACATCGTCGAGCTGACGCGGCACAGCCATCTCATCCGCCGCTATGCCGCGCTCTCCGCCAAGATCGAATGGCTCTATCGCTGGTCGGAACGGCATTGGCCAAAGCGCCGGCCGATGGCCGACAGCCATATCCACCTTATCCAGGCGCTGACCGGCGGGGACGGCGATGCGGCGGAGGCCGCGGTGCGGCTGCATATCTCCATCAGCCTGCGCGAAGATCTCGACGGGTTTCGTGAATTGCAGGCGCAATCCGTCGATCCCGTCTGACCGGCCCCGAACCGCCCAGGCTGCCGCCCCTGGTGCTCTGCCGTCAGCGATGGGATAATACCCTCGACTATGCGCTGGCGGCATGCATGTCGCTGGCTTCAACCGGTATGAAAGTCGAGCGCAATGACCGAAACCGCCCCCTATACCCCGCCCAAGGTCTGGACGGCCGAAGCATCGTCCGGCGGTGCTTTCGCCAATATCAACCGCCCCGTCGCGGGGCCGACGCATGAGAAGACGCTCCCCGTCGGCGAACACCCCTTCCAGCTCTATTCCCTGGCGACGCCGAACGGCCAAAAAGTCACGATCATGCTGGAGGAGCTGCTCGCCCTCGGCCATCAGGGCGCCGAATACGATGCCTGGCTGATCCGCATCAACGAAGGCAGCCAATTCTCCAGCGGCTTCGTGGACGTCAATCCGAACAGCAAGATCCCGGCCTTGCTCGACCGCAGCACGCAGCCGCCGACGCGCGTTTTCGAATCCGGCTCCATCCTCCTCTATCTGGCGGAGAAATTCGGCGCCCTGCTGCCGCAGGACCCAGCCGGACGGACAGAGGCTTTGAACTGGCTCTTCTGGCAAATGGCCTCGGCGCCTTATCTCGGCGGCGGCTTCGGCCATTTCTATGCCTATGCGCCCGAGAAGTTCGAATACCCCATCAACCGCTTCACCATGGAGACGAAGCGGCAGCTGGATGTGCTCGACCGGCAATTGGCCGAGCACCCTTATATCGCCGGGGCTGAATACAGCATCGCCGATATCGCCATTTGGCCCTGGTATGGCGGGCTGGTGCTGGGCGCGCTTTATAACGCGGCCGAATTCCTCTCGGTGCAGGATTATAAGCACCTGGGCCGCTGGGCGGCGGAGATCGCCGCTCGTCCGGCGGTCCTGCGCGGGCGGCGCGTCAACCGGGTCTGGGGTCCCGAGGAGGACCAGTTGGCCGAGCGTCATAGCGCTGCCGATTTCGGCTGAAGCCAGGCTGCATGGCATTGGGCGCGGGGGCGATGGCCCGCGCCCGTCGCGCCCCCCAGGCTGTGACAAAACGGCTGGCAATAGGTCCAAGCGAGCCACCGCATAAATTTTAACTGGTTCGAAACGATCAGCCCTTTCGGGTTGTTCTGACCGTCCGACGCTTGGCCGGCGCTTAACCGGCGCGGGGACGCCTTGCGTCGGCGCGGCGCCTTAGCACCCCAAAATCGCGGTCCGCCAGCCGCAGCCCCGCCGTTCGATGCGGCAAGGCAATTTTTTGAATTGTACCGGTATCGAACCGCAAGGCTTGAACAATAAGTGATTTATCGTAATAATTGTCGAGAGACAAAAACGCATCTCGGCTAGCTTAGCTTCCGTCCGCCTGTCATCGGATCCAAGACGTGTGACAGCCTGACGCTCGTTTGGCTGAAGGAACGGACCCGGATAAGGGACCGTTTCAATCGACTGCCTCAGTAACGATCGTATAGCACCCCATTGCGGCTGATGGGGATGTCCAAAGATAAACGAGGGAAGTTGCGATGACCGAAGCGGTTCGGCCGAAACCAGATGAGTGCCGCGCTAGGTCTGTCGCGCAAGCCCGCGCCAAGGCGCCGTTGCGATGGGCGATAGCGGCGACACTGTTCGGGTCGGCGACCCTTGCCTATTGTCAGGCCGGGGGCAGTTTCCCTCTGATCCGCACGGCATCGGCCCAATTTGCCAGCACGCTGCCGTCTGTGGTTGTGAGCTATCCGTTACAGCATGATGAAGATGCCCGCATCGCCTTTCTGGGCCAGTTTTCCGCCGTGAACCGGGTTGAACTGCGCGCGCAAGTGGGTGGCGTTCTGTCCGAAATACATTTCCAGGACGGCCAAATCGTCCATCAAGGCGACCTTCTCTTCGTGATCGATCCGACACCTTATGAGATCAATCTGGCACAAGCGAAAGCACAGCTCGCTTCCGCTCAGGCTAAATATATTCTTGCGAAACAAGAATTATACCGCGCGCAAACCTTGAAAGAAACGACCTTCGGCACCGCCGAGAATGTCGACGAACGCACGGCCGACGCATCGCTCGCCGAAGCCGCCGTTGAAGCGGCCACCGCGACCATTCGGGATGCCGCCTTCGATCTTCAACATTGCAATATTGTGGCGCCCTTCACGGGGCGGATCGGCGCGCATCAAGTGTCGATCGGCAGTCTCGTCGCCGGCAGTCGTTTCTCGACCTCGCCTACGACCCTGTTGGGCATATTGGTTTCGCTCGATCCGATTTATTTTAACTTCGACATGAGCGAGGCGGATTATCTCCGCTTCGAGACCTATCGCAGGGCGCAAGGTACGAAATTCGAGGGCCGGGTCATGATCCGGCTGAGCGACGAGACGCATTTCCTGCATCCCGGTCAGTTGGACTTCGTCAATAACGAAATAGACCGGTCAAGCGGGACGATCCATGCACGCGCGGCCTTGCCCAACACTGATCTTTCCTTGACGCCCGGTGCCTTCGGCCGTGTCCGTTTAACCGTCAGCCCGCCCGCCCCCGCGCTATTGGTGCCGGACGCCTCCGTTCTTCTCGATCAGGACCAGCATATCGTATTGACGGTCGCCGATGACGGCACGGTTGTGCCGAAAACCGTCGAGATCGGCGGCATGCGGGGCGGTCTGCGCATGATCGATTCAGGGCTGACGGCCCAGGATCGGGTCATCATTGACGGGATCGTGCGGGCAAACCCCGGCATGAAGGTCAAGGCTGATCCCGGGTCGATAAAATATGACGCGCCGGACGGACAGCAATAATCAATCGAGGTCGTCATGCGCTTTCCGCATTTTTTTATTGACCGCCCGATCTTTGCCATCGTTCTCAGCACCTTCGTAACGATCATCGGGCTTGGCGCGCTGGTGATCCTGCCCGTCGCGCAATATCCCGAGATCGTCCCGCCGACGGTACAGATCACCACCGTCTATCCCGGCGCCTCGGCCGAGACCGTGGCGCGCACCGTCGCGACACCGTTGGAGCAGGAGATCAACGGCGTCGAGAATATGCTCTATCTCAGCAGCCAATCCACGGGTGACGGAAAACTGACCGTTACGGTCACATTCCGTTTGGGCACCGACCTTAACGTCGCGCAGATGCTCACCCAGAACCGGGTCGATAACGCACTCTCCCGCCTGCCCGATGACGTGCAGCGGCAAGGCGTGGAGGTGCGCAAATCCACGCCCAATATCCTGCTCGCCGTGCATCTGTACTCGCCGGACAAGTCCCGTGACGTGCTTTATCTCTCGAACTACGCGACGCTTCACGTCAAGGACGCGCTTGCGCGCCTTCCGGGGGTGGGTGACGTCCAATATATCGGCGCGCGCGAATATGCGATGCGCATCTGGCTGGACCCGGACAAGATCGCGTCGCGCAATATGAATGCGTCCGAGGTCCTGGCCGCCTTGCGTGCCCAGAATTTGCAGGTCTCCGCCGGCATTCTCAATCAGACCCCGGTCACCTCGCATCAAGCCTATCAGATGAACGTCGAGACTCTGGGTCGGCTGACGACGCCGAAACAGTTTGAAGATATCGTGCTTAAAACCGATGCCGACGGGCATGTGACCCGATTGCGCGACGTCGGCCGTGCCGAGATCGGCGCCGCCGATTATGGCTCGACAAGCTATATGGACCGCGGACCGGGGCTTCCGCTTTTGATCTTCGCGGAACCCGGCGCCAACTCCCTCGCCGTCAATAGCGAGGTCCTGCAGACCATGGACCGCTTGTCCCGGCAATTTCCCGCCGGGGTCGGGTTCAAGATCATTTATGACCCGACCATCTTCATCAGCAAGTCGATCGACCATGTCGTCCATACGATCTTCGAGGCGATCATCCTCGTGGTGCTCGTGGTCGTGGTCTTCCTGCAGACCTGGCGGGCCTCCGTGATCCCCGTCATCGCCATCCCGGTCTCCTTGATCGGTTCCTTCGCGATACTGAATATCCTGGGAATTTCCCTCAATAATCTTTCGCTCTTCGGCTTGATCCTTGCGGTCGGCATCGTCGTCGACGACGCGATCGTCGTGGTCGAGAATGTCGAGCGTAATCTGCGGCTCGGCATGGCGCCAAAGGAAGCCGCTCATAAGACGATGGACGAGGTCGGCGGGGCGATCATTGCAATCGCCCTGACGCTTTGCGCCGTTTTCATACCCTCAGCCTTCATCTCCGGCATATCCGGGCAGTTCTTCAAGCAATTCGCGGTCACCATCGCGGCCTCGACCATCATATCCTGCTTCGTGTCGCTGACGCTGAGCCCCGCGCTCTGCGCGCTGCTTCTGAAGCCTCACGAAATGGGCGGGCCTGCCCGTCGCGGCCTGTTGCGGCGCCTCGTCCAGGGCGGTTTCGACCGCTTCAATATCGCCTTCAATGGGATGGCCGATGCCTATAGCGCGCTGACACGTCGCTTTTTGCGACTGAGCGCCTTGGTTCTCATCATCTATGTCGGGTTGCTTGCCTTGACGGTGTTCCAGTTTTCCAGAACGCCGACCGGGTTCATCCCCGAACAGGATCAAGGCTATCTGATCACGATCGTCCAATTGCCGCCGGGCTCCACCCTCGTGCGCACGGAAGCCGTGGTCGAACAGGCCATCAACATCATGCTCGATACGCCCGGCGTGCAGCATGTCGCGCCATTCGCGGGCCTCGACGCCACGACCTTTACGGTGGCGCCGAATGCGGGGACGATTTTCTCCGGCCTGCCGTCCTTGTACGATATGGCGACGCACGGGATCACGGCGAATGGCGTGCTGGCACAGCTGCGTCAGCGCCTGTCCGTGATCAAAGGCGCCTATGTCCTCACGATACCGCCGCCGCCCGTCCAGGGCCTCGGCAATGCCGGCGGCTTCAAGATGATGCTGGAGGATCAGGCCGGATTGGGCCCCGATGTTTTGGCGCAGGCGGCCCAGTCCCTGGTCTCAGCCGCGAATAGCGATCCGGCGATCGTCGGCGCCTTCACCTTGTTCAGCACGCGGGCGCCGTCGCTTTATCTGAATATCGATCGCCAGAAGGCGGAAATGGTCGGCCTGACGCCGACCGACGTGTTCAACACGCTGCAAGTCTATCTGGGCTCGCAATATGTCAATGACTTCAACTATCTCGGCCGGACCTACGAAGTCATTGTCCAGGCGGACGGCAAATTCCGCCGCAGCAATGGCGACATCTCCGGACTGAAGGCCCGCAATATCAGCGGGGATATGGTGCCTGTCGGCACCGTCGCCTCGTTCCTCGATCGGACAGCGCCTTATCGCGTGCCACGCTACAACCTCTTTCCAGCCGCCGAGGTGCAGGGCGTGGCGGCACCCGGCGTCGCCACGGGAACGGCCTTGGCCCATATGGAGGCCTTGGCGCAAAAACTGCTGCCGCGCGGGATCAGCTACGAATGGACCGATTTGGCCTATCAACAGGAACAGAAAGGCACGCCGACCTGGCTGGTCTTCGGCGCGGCGGCCTTGTTCGTTTTCCTGGTGCTGGCGGCACAATATGAAAGCTTGAAACTGCCCTTGGCGGTCGTTCTTATCGTGCCGATGTGCCTGCTCGCCTCGGTCACCGGCTTGCGGCTGAGAGGCATGCCGATCGACATTCTGGCGCAGATCGGCTTCGTGGTCCTGGTCGGCCTGGCCGCCAAGAACGCCATTCTGATCGTGGAATTCGCGCGTCAGGCCGAGGACGAGGGCCTGTCCCTCACGGACGCCACGGCCAAGGCGGCAAGGACGCGACTGCGGCCCATCCTGATGACCTCCTTCGCCTTCATCCTGGGAGTCGCACCGCTCGTCGTATCGACGGGCGCGGGCGCGGAGATGCGGCAGTCGCTCGGCACCGCCGTCTTCTTCGGCATGCTGGGCGTCACCCTGTTCGGCCTGCTCTTTACGCCGACGTTCTATACGGTGGTCCGGCGCCTCCGCTGGAAGCGTGGTCCTGTTGCAACCCCTCACCCGGCCGAACAGACGCTCCCGAAATAGATGCCGCCGACCCGCGGATATGGTCGGCGGCCGGTCGCATCAGCGCAAACGATGGGCCTCGAAATCCTCGCCGGCCGCGAAACGCGTCATCAGATCGGTGACCATCTCCGGCTGCTCGACATGGGGAACATGGGCGCAGTCCGGAAGCCCGACGAAATAGGCTTCGCGCGCCTGCCGGCCGAGCGCCATGGCGCGATCCGCATTCGCGCGCGGGTCATTCAAACCCCATAGCATCAGCAAAGGGCAATCGATCTCGCCGAAACGGTTATGGACGTCCCATTCCCGGCAGGCTTCAAGATTCATCTTGCCTTCCATGATCGCCTCAAACCCGCGCTTCAGGTGCGGCTGGGCGAAAACGTTCATTTGCATGATTTCCAGGGCATGCGGGACGCTGGCCAGGTCATAGACCATGCCCGCCAGGCGCTTGCGCACCGTCTCCAGGGAGGGGTTCGCCATGGTCGCCAGCGCCGCCGCCTTTGCCGCGCGGAAGCTTTCCAGACGCTGCTCGTCAGGCATGGAGACCGAGGCCGAGCTCAGCAGCGTGAGCTTCTCCACCTTACCCTTGCGCGCGAAATAGATCAGCAGCGCCAGAAGCGCGCCGTAGGAACTGCCGCAGAGGAAGAACTTATCGATGCCGAAAGCGTCGAGCACGCCGAGGAGATGCTTCACCATATGCGGCTGCGGCGGACCGCTTTCGAAATCACCCACGCCAGTGAAGCCATGCCCCATCAGATCCGGCGCGATAACGGTGAAGTATTTGCTGAGCGGATCAATCACCCGCATCCATGAATCGGTTGATGCGCCAATGCCGTGTACCAGCAGCAAAGGCGGGCCGCTGCCCTCGACATAGCAGCGGGTCAGGATTCCATTGGCCTCGATATAGGCGACGCGCATTGCGGATACCTTTTTCGGATCAGAACAGAAGGGGCAGAAGTTTGTCATGCAGCGGCCGCAGGGCCGCAGGGCCGACGAACCGGCCGCAATCCTGTATCAGTTCGCCGTTGACGGTCAGCGTCTGGTCCAAGACCACGCCGTCCGGATGGTTCTCACCGCCACCTTCCTCCCACCAGGGCAGTCCCATGCCGATGGCATTGGTGCCCGGCACCCGGATATCCTCGCTGAAGGACTGGCCGGTAAAGCGGGCGGCGGGATGGAACCCCATCGTGAAATGGATCAGTCTGCCATAGCCTTGGCCGCCGGCCGCGCGTCTCAGCGAGCGTTCCAGCGTCGGCCCGTCCTCCGCGCCTCCGCCCGAGAACTGAGTGATACTGCCGTCGACCTCGATGGTCAGCGGGCGGCGCAGGATGCGATAATGCTCATCAAACAGCGCCTGCAACACGACTTTGCCGTGTGCAGTCTTGTCTTTGGGATAAATGTTCTGCGCCCCCGGGGTTGTGTGCATCCCCGGTATATTGGCGACGCGATGTCGCTTGATTTTCACGGTATCGAGTTCGAACCGCACATCCGTGCCGAGGGGGCAGGTAACATGCGCTTCCTGTCCCGCTACGCTATCCAGCCATTCGACCAGGGCGACCTGGAAATCCATCAGCGCCGGGAAGGCGACACCGCCATAGATCCGGCCGAAGCTTTTCGCGCTCGGCATATTGAGCAGTCCGTAGCGCACGCGCCCAGCCTTCAGGGCGGCCGCATGCATCCGCGACCCCGCAAGATAGGGAAAACAGAAATCCAGCCAGACGTCTGACGCTGCCGCCGCCGCGATCAGCGAATCAGGGACGAACGGATCCGCCAGCGCCCCCTGAAAGGGCAGCTGCGGCAATAGCCCTGTCATCGGCCGCGCACCACACCGCTGAACGGCCTGCATCAGGCCCTCCACCAGCGCCGCGTCGGCCGTGCCGTCCGCCGTGATCAATACGCTTTCGCCGGCCTGGATCGCGAAATGCGTCTCGACCAGCGTCCGAATGGCGAGATCAAGATATTGATCTCCACGCATCATAGTCTGCATGGCGCTAAGCCTCCTCTAAGCGGCAGAACGACGGGTCGGGCGGCCGACTGCTCGGGGATAAGTACGTTCAGATAGCGGCTGGGTATCGACGATCGCACTCAACAGACGTACGAAGGCCGCCTCGATCCGGCCCAATTGACTGCGCGGATTTGTCACCAGGTAAACGTCGATGGCGGGCGGGTCGTCATAGGGTGGCAGGCGCCACAGCAGCCCATCATCCAGGTCGCGTTTCATGACGTGAATGGGCATCGCGCCGATGCCGACGCCCGCGACCAGCAGGCGTCGCAACTCTTCCAGATTGTCGGATATGCCAACCATGGGCACGGCGAGATTGGCTTGTTTGTTCAACGCGCCAATGGTTTGAACCCAGTCGGAAAACGTAAAGACGCGGAAACTGACGGCAGGTTCCCCTTCCAGATCGCGGAGCGTCAGGCCCTCTTTTCCAAAGAGATGATGGGACCGGCCACAAAAGAAGGCAAAATGTTCCCGATACAGATGCAGATATTCCAGATCCGGGTGTTTCACGCTCGCAAGACAAATCCCGATCTTGGTCGATTTGTTCATGGTGGATTCCACCACGCTGGAACTTGGACTGACCGAGATATCCATCGTCACGCGCGGATAGCGCCGATGAAATTCTGAAAACGTCGAGTCCACCAGATCACTGACGATATGGCTGGCCAGGCGGATCTGCAGCGTGCCCACCAGTGACTCGCTTTCCTCCTCCAGCAGCTTCGGCATATGCGTGATCGTGTGAAAGATCTCGCTACACTCACGATGCAGGATACGGCCGGCATCCGTCAGCCGAAAGCTGGTCGCACTGCGCACCGCCAAGCGAATGCCAAGCTGTTGCTCCAGCCGCTTGAGCGCGATGCTGACAGCCGGCTGACTGCGACACAAGGCGACCGCCGCGCGTGAGATGCTGCCTTCTTCGGCAATCGCCCAGAAAGCGCGCAGCAAATTCCAGTCCAGATCATTGGCCAGACGGCCGGTTCGGCGGTTGCTCATTGATAAGTTACCTTACACTTGATCCGAGCCCCAGAGTCTTCAGTAGGCGGTGTCTTCAGGCGATTATAGTTGCCGAAATCTACACATATATAGATTTGATTTATGCATTCATCGAAAATCTAAACTTGATCTATACTCACATACTGCGGCATCCTTGTCCAGCAATGGAACAAATGAGCAGCACGGCAGCATGAAGGTTGTGTATTCCGCGAGACAGGAGGCGCATGCGCCTGAATACTTCCTGGTGTCCGGCCGTCAGCGCGCGCATCCTGATGTCCCGGTGCGGATCGAAAGCCTGCTGAGCGGCGTCACGACATTAGGGCCTGACGTGATTGATGCCGCACCCGTGGCATTGCCCTATTTGAAACGCGTACACACCGCAGATTATCTGGCCTTTCTCGAAAGCGCTCATGCCCGCTGGACCGTCTTGCCGAATGCTGGGCCCGAGGTCGTTCCGAACGCGCATGCAAGGCGCGACGGGGGCGGTTACCCGACCTCGGTCGTCGGTCAGGCAGGCTATCATCTGATCGATCTGGCCTCGCCGATCGGTCGCAACACTTGGCCCTCGGTCTTGTGGAATGCCCATTCCGCAGCCACGGCCGCGTCCATGGTGCGCGACGGCGAAGCCGCCTACGCCTATGCGTTGTGCCGGCCACCCGGACATCACGCCGGCCCGGATTTTGCTGCAGGATTCTGTTACCTCAACAATGCGGCAGTCGCCGTCGAAGTGCTGCGCGAACGCTTTGCGCGCGTCGCCCTGGTGGATATCGATGTCCATCACGGCAACGGCACGCAGGAAATTTTTATCGACCGCCCCGATGTGCTTGTCGCCTCGCTGCACGGCGATCCCGCAGAGTTTTACCCCTTCTTCTGGGGCTATGCCTGCGAACAGGGAACAGGCGCCGGGCTAGGCGCCAATATCAATATGCCGCTGGCGCGCGGAACCGGCGACGACGCCTATCTCACGGCCCTGGAAACGGTGTTACATCAGGTCCGCGCCTTTCGTCCGGACGCCTTGGTGGTCTCGGTGGGATTTGACGGTTTCATCGACGATCCGCTGGCATTCCTCGCCTTGACCACGCCTGGCTTTGCCCGCATCGCCCAATCCTTGTCTCGGCTGAACCTCCCGACGGTGCTCGTTCAGGAAGGCGGCTATAACACGCACGAGCTTGGCCGCAATCTTGCAGCATTCTTGCATGCCTTCGAAACCAGTTCCGACGAGGTAACCGGCTCGGCTTTCACGCAGTAGGACCCATTATCATGCCCGACAGCAATCAAGTTGGCCTCCCCCCCGACCTCGCGCGGACCTTTGAACCCGTTACCCGCGCCAGCCATGCGCCCGGCGCGCTCTATACGGACCCAGCCGTCCTGCAGCGGGAGATGGACAGCATCTTCATGCGGGAGTGGCTCTGTCTGGCCCGATCGGAGGAGATCGCCAGTCCCGGCGATTACATGACCTTCCAGGTCGGCAGCGAACCCGTCATGATATGTCGCGACAAAGACATGGCGCCCCGCGCCTATGCCAATATGTGCCCGCATCGCGGTGCCAAATTGGTGATGGGGCAAGGCAATTCCCGCGCCTTCGTCTGTCCTTATCACGCCTGGAGCTTCAATCTCGACGGGCGGCTGATCGGGGCAAGCTGGATGGCGGAAGCGGAGGGTTTTGATAAGACCACCTGCCATCTGCACGAGTTCCATCTGCGCGAATGGGGCGGTTGGCTGTTCGTATCCGTGGCGCCGGATCCGCAGCCCTTTGAAGACTATATCGCCGTCTTCGATCAGAAATTCGGCTATGTGAAGATGGAGAATTTGAAAATCGGCGTCCGCCTGGATGCCGAACTCAATTGCAATTGGAAGCTGATGGTCGAGAACTTCCTCGACTTCTACCATGGCAAGATCCTGCATAAGGACACTGTCGGTCGTTTTCTGTCCACGCCCGACGTCACCTATGACCTGCGGCCCGAGGGGCAGGTCTATGTCGACCATTACGATGTCGGTACCTTGTCCAAGGACGGCAAGATCTTCAAGAAGCGTATCCCGACCATGGCCGACAAGCCCGAGCTTTTCGCTCAGGCAGCGGCGCTGCCGCCCAATCTCAGTGTGTTTCAGCGGCTGGACTATACGGTCTTCTTCACCAGCTGGCCGATCGGGCCGAACCGCATGCGCATGACCACCATGGCGCTATGGCAGGCCGAGGATCTTGAAGGCGAGAGCGGCAAGAAGATGACCGATGAATATATCTTCATGCTGAACAAGGTGTTGCAGGAAGATTTTGACATGGTCGAATCCCTGCAGCTGGCGCTGCAATCCACATCCTTTGTGCCGGGACGCATGTCCCGTCTTGAGCAGGGCGTACAGCATTTCGTCCAGCACAGCATCAAGCGCGCCTATGGAGACGAAGACTTCCGCGCTTAACCGGGAAGCCGGCACGCATTTTGATAGACGATTGCGGCGTTTCATGCGCAGCGCGCAATGATGCCCGGGCGTCGATGCCCGGTCGTTTTTTCGCCGGATCGTTTCGCCGCTTGATCGGTCCCCGATACCGGTCAAGCCGCGCGACCCGACTGGAAGAGCCAATCGGTGAGGATTGCTTGAGACATCCACCCTGCCCGATCCCGCCTGGCCCGAAAATGCTTGCTGGTTAAAAATCTTCTTTAGCAAAAGAGCGTGATCATCTAGCGTCGGGTCAGCAGACCGAGACTATCCCCCATCTTGAGGCAAATAGCATGGATGAGTTTCGATATCCCCCGCTTGCAAACGAGGGCCCGTTCCAAACGTCCCGGCGGAGCCTGCTGAAGGCCGGCGCCATGACGGCCGCGGCCGCAGGCCTGGTCGGTTTCGGCTTCTCGGATGCAGAAGCACAGACGGCGACACCCAAGAAGGGTGGAACCTTGCGCGTCGCGATGACCGGCGGCACCTCGGGTGACACGCTCGATGCCCATAACGCGCTCACCCAGCCCGACACCTATCGGGTCATGGCGCTGTATGACGGTCTCGTCGGCATGGCGGCGGATGGGCAGGTGGTCAACGCCTTGGCCGAGACGATGGAATGCGACAGCAAGGCCTCGTCCTGGACGATCCGGGTGCGAAGCGATGCCAAATTCCATGACGGGCGGCCGGTCACGGCCAAGGATGTGGCGGCAACCTTCAATCGGATCTGCAACCCGACCGCGCCGACTGTGGGCGCCGTGGCTCTCGCCCCGCTCGACCTCAAGAATATCAGCTATCTTGACGAGCGTACGCTGCGCATTCCCACCCAGACGCCCTACGCCATCCTGCGCGATGTCATCGCCTGCCCCTTCATGGCCGGCATCGTTCCGACCGACTATGACCCCAAGAAACCCGTGGGTGCGGGTCCGTTCAAGTTCAAATCCCTGACGCCCGGTCAGCAGACCGAGTTCCTGCGTTTCGACGAATACTGGGGCGGCGCTGCCCATCTGGACGGTTTCATTTTGCAGGAACAGTTCACGGACAATCTCTCGGCCTATAACGCCTTGCAGGGCGGTCAGGTCGATGCGGTTGCCAATGCACCGGCAAACCTCGTCCGGCAGGTCAAGAACAGCAGCACCCTCAAGGCCCTGGTGTCGGAACCTTCCGAGTTTACGCCTTTCACCATGCGGGCCGATGTTGCCCCCTTCAACAATCCCGATGTCCGCATGGCGCTGCGGCTGATGATGGACCGCGAGCGCTTCGTCAAAATCACGCTCTCGGGCCTGGGCACCGTCGCGAACGACCTTTATGGCCAGTATGATCCGTCCTTCGACAGTTCCCTTGTCCGCAAGCAGGATCTGGACAAGGCCCGCTTCCTGCTGAAGAAGGCCGGCGTCACCGACCTTGAACTGACAACCACCGACATGGCGAACGGCATTATCACCATGGCGGAAGTCTTCGCACAGCAGGCCGTCAAGGCCGGGGTCAAGGTGAAGGTCACCCAGGCCGATAACAACGTCTATTCCACCAATATGTTCACGAAAGTCCCCTTCTCGCAGGACTTCTATTACTATTCGCCCATCATGGGTCAGGCGCCCCTGTCCTTCCTGCCCGGCAGCTTCCTCAACGAAACGCATTGGGCGGATGCCGAATACTTCAAAGTCTATGACGAAGCGAAAGGCATCGTCGATTTTTCGAAGCGGACGGAGATGATCCACCGCCTGCAGCAGATCGAATTCGAACGCGGCACCTATATCATCCCGGCCTATAACTGCGTCATCGACCTCCTGGCGAAGAACGTCATGGGCCTGCCCAAGGCCCGCACCGGCTATGCCCTCGGCAATTTCTCGCTGACGAAGGCCTGGCTTGCCTGATATGGCCGAAGCGGTGCGGGCGGCACCCTGGCAAGGGGGCTGGGGATGGATCAGCGGCGGCACGATCGGGGCTATGCTCGTGCGCCGCATCGCGCTTGGCTTGGTGACGCTGCTTCTCGTCTCCCTGGTCGTCTTCGGGGCCACGCAGCTTCTGCCAGGCGACGTGGCGGTCGCGATCCTCGGCCGCACCGCGACGCCCGCACGCGTCGCGGCTCTGCGCGCGGCGCTGCATCTGGATCGGTCGCCGATGGCACAATACGGTCTTTGGCTGCTCGGTCTCTTCCAGGGCAATCTCGGCCGGTCGCTGGTCACCAATACCCCCGTCGCACAGGATATCGCGGGCCGCCTGCATAATTCGGCGATCCTCGTGTCGCTGACCGCCATCATCAGCCTGCCCATAGCGGTCGTCGCGGGGATCGCCGCAGCACACCGCCACGACAAGGCGACGGATCACGCGCTCTCGGCCGTCGCGCTGTCGCTCTCGGCCCTGCCCGAATTCGTGGTCGGCATCGCCTTGATTGTCCTGTCCTCCCTCGTCATTCCGCATTGGCTGCCGATGGTCTCCCTGGTCCGGCCGGGCCATTCGCCGCTGGAGACGCCGCGCATCCTGGTGCTGCCCTTGCTGACGCTGACCTTGATCGTCTTTCCCTATGTCTTCCGCATGATGCGTGGTTCGATGATCGATGTTCTGGAAAGCGACTATATCGAGATGGCCCGGCTCAAGGGTGTCGCGCGCCATCGCCTGCTCCTCGTCCATGCCCTGCCGAGCGCCCTGCCGCCGACAATTCAGGCGATCGCCCTGACCCTCGCCTATCTCGCGGGCGGGATCGTCGTCGTCGAATATGTCTTCGGCTATACCGGTATCGGCGCCGGCATCGTGCAGGCCGTCGTCTCGCGCGATCTGCCAGAGATCCAGGATTTCACGCTGATCCTGGCCGGCATCTACGTGCTTCTCAACATCGTCGCCGATACCTGCACGCTGGCTTTGACACCTAAACTGCGAACCGGGCGCCGATGATGACGGTCAGAACCTGGCTTCGCCGGACGGACTGGCCAACCGTCTTCGCGGCCGTCCTCGTCATTCTGGTCATGGCGATCGTCATCCTGGGCCCCTTCCTGGCGCCGCAATCGCCCACCGATTCCGTGGACGATGTTTTTGCGTTGCCTGCCCCAGGCGAGTTGCTGGGCAGCGACGTTCTCGGACGCGACGTGCTGTCCCGCGTTCTCTCCGGGGGCTGGCGCTTCCTGACCATGGCCGGGGCGGCCACCATTCTCGGTGTCGGCTTCGGCAGCCTGATCGGTATCCTGGCCGCCCTCATCGGCGGGATCCTGGATGAAATCATCATGCGGCTCGCCGATGTGGTGCTCGCCTTCCCGCAGCTCATCCTCGCTTTGCTGTTTGTGAGCTTTGCCGGATCAAGCCTCAGCCTCGTCGTTCTGGTCATCGCCATCGTGCATGTGCCGCAGGTCGCACGCACCTTGCGCGCCGCGTCGCTCAGGGTGGTGGGGGAGGATTATGTCCGCTATTCGGAAAGCATCGGCCTGCCCCGCCGCCGCATTGTCTGGCTTGATATCCTGCCCAATGTGCGGACCACGCTATTCGTGGAACTTGGCCTGCGTCTCACCTTTTCCATCGCGCTGATCGCAAGCTTGTCCTATCTCAGCTTCGGCGCGCAGCCGCCCTCGGCGGATTGGGGGCTCATGATCCATGAGAATCAGATCGGGATCGAAAGCAACCCCTGGCCGGTCATCGCGCCCGTCGTGCTGATCGCCCTTCTGTCCATCGGTATCAATGTCCTGAGCGACCGGCTGTCGCGCCGCCGTGGCAAGCGAGGCCGGTTGCAGACCGCCGCTCATCTGGCGCCCGTTCCGGCCAAGCTCGGCGAGACCGCGTGATGGGAAGCCTTTTCGCGAAGACCATGGCGAAGCCTGCAGCGGGTCTGGGCGCGGCCAAGCCTACCAGTGCCGGCATCGCGGTACGGCAACTGACGATCAACACCACGGACGGCGGCGTGCCGATCGTGCGCGGCATCTCGTTCACGGTGGCACCCGGCAGCATCCTGGGCCTGGTCGGCGAATCCGGCTCCGGCAAGACCACAGCCGGCCTCGCTTTGCTGGGCTATGCCCGATCGGGGCTCAAGATCGCCGGCGGCTCGGTCTCGATCGGCGGCGTGTCGATGCTCGATCTGCCGGAGCGTGAGCTAGTCGCCATGCGCGGCCGCGAAATAACCTATGTCCCGCAGGACCCGGCGACCGCTCTGCATCCGGGTCTGCGCTTGCGCACGCAAATGGCGGAATGCCTGCGGCAGCCGTCCGGCGCGCGTGAGCAGGCGCTGCACGGCATGCTGCAAGACGTCGGCCTGCCGGATCCGGCGCGTATCCTCGCCAGCTATCCGCATGAACTCTCCGGCGGTCAGCAGCAGCGGATCGCGATCGCGATGGCCTTTGCGGCAAAGCCGCAGGCCATTGTGATGGATGAGCCGACGACGGCGCTGGATGTCACCACGCAAACGCGCGTCCTGCAGCTGGTGCGCGCGCTTGCACAGCAACACCGTACGGCTGTCGTCTATGTCAGCCATGATCTGGCTGTGATCGCCTCTCTCGCCGATCAGGTGGCGGTCATGTATTCCGGGGAGATCGTGGAATCCGGAACCGCGGCCCAGGTCATCGGCCGTCGGCTGCACCCTTATACCCACGCGCTCCTGCGCGCCGTGCCCGATCCCGATCGCGCGCTATGGCTGGAGGGGCTGCCGGGCCAGGCGCCCGACCCGGCACAGCGCCCGCCGGGCTGCGTCTTCGCGCCACGCTGCGGCCTGGCCGAGCCAGCCTGCACCACGCAATCGCCGGATCCGGTTCTGGCGGAGCCGGACCATATGGTGCGCTGCTTCCGCGCGGGCAGCCTGCATATTGCAGCCCCCCGTCTTCTGCCCGCCGTCCCGCGGCCAGCCCAGCCGGTGTCGCCCTTGCTGCGCCTGACTGCCGTCCAAGCCTGGCATGGGCGGAAAGTCCTGCACGACATCGCCCTCGATATCGCGCCTGGCCGCGCGACAGCGATCGTCGGTGAATCCGGTTCGGGCAAAACCACGCTGGTGCGCTGCATCGCGGGCCTGCATAGCGCCTGGACGGGTGAGATCGCGCTGGCCGGCCAACCGCTCGCGACCAAGGCCAAGGCCAGACCGCTGGAGCAGTTGCGGCGCATCCAATACGTTTTCCAGAACCCCTACGCCTCTCTCAATCCGCGCCAGACCATCGGGCAATCCCTGCTGGTCGCGGCCCGGCATCTGCGGCGGGGGGAGCGGATTTCCCGCAACGAGACCCTGGCGGTCCTTGCCTCCGTCGGCCTGCCCGCTGCCGTCATCGACGCGCTGCCCGGGCAGCTGTCGGGCGGGCAGCGGCAGCGCGCGGCCATTGCCCGCGGATTGATCTGCCAGCCTGAACTGCTCATCTGCGATGAGGTGACATCGGCGCTTGACGTCTCCATCCAGGCAACAGTGATCGAGCTGCTTACCCGCCTGCAGGCGGAACGCGGTCTGACCATCCTGTTCGTCGCCCATAATATCGGCCTCGTGCGCAGCCTCGCACAGGATATCGTGGTGATGCAGGCGGGGCAGCTGGTCGAATCCGGCGAGACCCAGACGGTCCTGTCCGCGCCCATTGCGGCCGAGACCATCCGACTGATGCGCAGCGCCCCCCGGTTCGGCGCGGCGGCCCAGGATGAGTTTCATGATGGCGCGGCGCTGGACGCGTCTGGGATGGAGGCTAAACCGCTTCGCGGCTGACATAGCCGTAGAAGGAGACGGCGAGCAGAATGACGATGCCGTTCACCACATCCTGCACATGCGGTGAAATGACCATGATATTCATGAAATTGCTCAGCGCCGCCAGCAGCAGCGGCGGCGGCATGACAGCCGCCGCCTTCTTCTGTCAGCCGCGATAGGCCGGGGCGCCGCCCGGCGCGCCGGTAGCGCCGCCATCGACGACGATCTCGGTGCCGGTGATGTAGCGGGATTCGTCGGAGGCCAGGAACAGCGCGGATTGCGCCAGTTCATCGGCCTCCCCGAAACGCCCGAACGGAATGGCGGGCGTATACCTGGCTTCAAGCGCCGCCAATTCCGCCGGGCTCGGCGCCCGGCTGTTCCAGATCGGCGTGCGCGTGGCCCCCGGCGTGACCTGGTTCACGCGAATGCCGCGCAGCGCCAGATCGGTCGCGAAATTCCGCGTCATCGCCCGCACGCCGGCCTTGGTCGCCGCATAGCCGGCGCTATGCGGCAGGCCGAGCACCGCGTGAACGGAGCCGTTCAGGATCACCGAACCATGGTCAGGGATAAAAGGCAGCGCCGCCTGCACGGTGAAAAACACCGCCGTCAGATTGGTGCGGATGATCTGGTCGAACTGGGCGAGCGTCGTCTGCCCAAGCGGCGTCGGGCCGCCAATGCCGGCATTAGCGAAGACGATATCGAAATGCCCCAGCGCCTCAGCCGCTTCCGCCACGCCACGCTCCAGCGCTTCGATATCGGTGACATCGGCCTGAATGGCGACGGTGCCGGCCCCGATCAGCGCCGCGGCCTCATCCAGCTTCTTGCGGTCCCGCCCGGTAATGGCGACGCGTGCGCCCTCGGCCGCGAACATCCTGGCCGTGGCCAGGCCGATGCCGCTATTGCCGCCGGTAATCAGGGCCGTCTTATTGGCTAAACGCATGGGATCTCTACCTTGTCTTGAACGATGAAAGGATTATGTTCACAATCCATATCGTGAGATTATAATCATAATCTTGTTTGTCAAGGACCCTTCCGATGGGACGTTCCCAGGCCGCCAAGGCCGAAACGCATGACCGCATCGTCCGGATTGCCTCCGAACGGCTCCGCACCCATGGGCTCGACGGCGTCAGCGTGGCCGATCTGATGAAGGAGGCCGGGCTGACGGTCGGCGGCTTCTACAAGCACTTCGCGACGCGGGAGGATCTGGTGGCGGAAGCCGTCGCCTTCGGCCAAGGCACCTGGCAGGCCCGCATCGCCCAAGCCCCGTCGGAGGCCGAGAAGCCGAAGATCGGGGAGATGATCGACCGCTATCTCAGCCCCGCGCATCGCGATACGCCCGCGGCCGGCTGTCTGGCGGCAGCGCTGGTCGCGGAAATCGCCCGTGGCGGGCAGCAGACGCGGACGAGTTTTACAGGGGGGTTGACGAAAAGCTTCGACCTACTGGTCGAGCGCCTTCAGGCGGCGGGCAATACCGGCGATGACGCTGCCCTGCGGGCCAAGGCCATCACGGTCTATAGCGCGCTGATCGGCGCCGTCGGCCTGGCGCGCGCGGTGGATGACCCGGCCCTGTCCGAGGAAATTATGGCCAGCGCGGCTGCGCAGATCAAAGCGCTGGCCGCGCCTTAACAGCCATACGCTGGGCCAAGATGCAGATACCGGGCTGCGGGCGGTCAAGCGACATCTCGACCGCCTTTGTCATGCGCCGATCAGACGCGGCGTTCGGCCGTATGAAAGGCCGGCGCCTTGCGGATGCAGAATACGATGAGGACGACAGATTTTATGGCACTTCCAACTAACCTGACGGACGCTGGTGCCTGACCGATGAAGGATCAGGCCGCCGCGATTATGCTGGCGGCCCGTTCCGCCTGACGCGCGACGCTGGCCTTCACGCTGTCGACCTCAATCCCGGTCACCCGCAGCGGCGCCGCGCCGAGCGATTCGAAGATCAGCGCCAAGTCCTGCGCTTCGCTCGCCCAGCTCGGATGCAGGGTGACAGCACCGCCGCCATTCGCGAAGGAGCGGCGATCGCCGGTATCGAGATAGCTTTCCGTCGCCAGGCCCTCGGCCAGGATGATGTCATGCTGCGTCAGCTCGACATGGAAATAGGTTACGGCCTCTGCCTCGATCTGCCGGACGCTGGTGCCGTTGATGAGATGCTTGACCGGGATCAGCACGCCTTCCGCGAAGACCGCATGATCGGGCGAGAGATAAAGGTCGCGCGCCGGGACAGTCTCCCCGAAGGCACCGGCCGCGATCCGCACCGGCAGAACCTTCTGCGGCTCGGCATGACGGCGGCAGATGACCTGACGATGGCCGATCCAATTGACCGGCAGGGCCGCGCCGGAGGCGGTGATCAGCCTGTCGCCGATACGCAGATCCTCAACCTTCACCTCGCCTTGCTCGGTCAGGATCAGCGTGCCCGCCGCGAAGCAGGGCGCCGTAAAGACGATCTCCTCGCCGCCCGTGCCGTCCGCGACCAGCGACAGAGAACTTGAGAGGTCAGTGCCCGCGAAGGTGAAGGTTTCGGTCGTGCCGCCGCTGGTGACCGTCTCCTGCAAGTTGCCGCTGACGACCGCAGCGGTCAGCGTCGCCGAAGCGAACTGGGTCAGGTCAATCGCGTCGCCCGTGCCGAAGCCGGAGATGACCGCGCTGGTGAGCCCGTATGCGGCGGTGGTGACATCCGTCTCCTCAAGCGTTCCGGCGCCGGAGAAGACCAGGCTGCCCGACATATTGGCCTTGGGCGACTGCAGATTGATCACGCCGCCGCTCGTCAGGATAGTGGTGCCGGTGGCCGCGGCATTGCCGTCGATCGCCAGCGTGCCCCCGGCAATCGTCGTATTGCTAAGGACGGCACCTTTCAGAGTGACGTCGATCACGCCGCCGCCATAGACCGTTTCGCCGACAGCGACGGGCGCTGTACCGCTGACGGTCTGTGTGCCATAGACCTGATCGCCGGTCGCCGAGCCGACCAGCAGTTCGCTACCGCCTGCCGAGATGACCGTGTCGGTTTCGCTGCCGTCCAGCGTCGCCGAACCGCCGGAGAGGATCGTCGTGCTGAGGACAGAGCCGCCGGCACTGACCGTCAGCGACCCGCCGCTGCTGACCGTCAGCCCAGAACTTTTGACCCCGCTGGAGACCACCGTCTCCGTCGATGACCCTGAACTGGAGCCGGAGCTGACGACCGTGCCCGCGCCATAGACGATCGCCACGCCGCCCGTGCCATCGCTGGTCAAGGTCAGAGACGTGGCAAGGCCGCTGCCAGCGAAGGTGAAGGACTCACTATTGCCGCCGCTGCTGACCGTCTCCACAAGATTGCCGCCGACAAACGCCGAGGTCATCACGGCGCCCGAACCGAAATTCGTCAGGTCGATCACGTCACCCGTGCCGAAACCCGAGATCGTGGCGCTGACGCCGAAGCTGCTGCTGACGATGTCGGTTTCCTCAAGCGTCGCGGCGCCCGAGAAAATCAGGCTGCCGAGCAGATTGGCCTTGGGCGATTGCAGGTCGATGACGCCGCCGCTCATCAGCACCGTGGTACCGGTGCCCGAGACATTGCCGTTGAGATTGAACGTGCCGCC
Source organism: Acidisoma cellulosilyticum (assembly GCF_020621385.1). GTDB lineage: Bacteria > Pseudomonadota > Alphaproteobacteria > Acetobacterales > Acetobacteraceae > Acidisoma > Acidisoma cellulosilyticum. The sequence continues at coordinate 135,598 of NZ_JAESVA010000006.1, forward strand.
GCTCGATATCGTGGTGTCGTTGAGGATCGCGTCCTTCAGATCCAGGCCGATCGTGCCGCCGCTAAAGACCGTCTCATTGAAGGCGGTCGCCGTCCCGAAACTGATATTCTGGTAGCCGTAGATCTGGTCGCCGGTCGCGGTTCCGCTCAAAACCTCGATGCCGCCGGCCGAGATGACCGAGTCGGTATCGCTGCCGCTGACCATTGCCGAACCGCCGGAGAGGATCGTCGCGCTGACGATAGAGCCGCCGGAATTGACCGTCACCGTGCCGCCGCTGGTGACCGTGAGGCCAGTGCTTGTAGCCCCGCTGGAAACCACGGTCTCCACCGGCGCGGGCGGGACATAGACGATTTCCGTGCCGCTGCCGGCATCGGTCGTCGTTGACAGATAGGCCCCGATATTGCCGGCGAAGGTGAATGTCTCGGTGCCGGCGTTCCCGACGAGGGTCGCGACCGTATTGCCGCTGACCAATTGCGTGGTGAGCGTGCCACCGCTGATCGCCGTGAGGTCGATCACGTCGCCGACGCCGAAGCCGGAAATGACGGCGAGGTCGCCCTCGTTCGAGCTGACGACCGTCGTTTCCTCGAACGTCCCCGAGCCGATGAAGGTAAGCGAACCGCTGACGCTCGCCTTGGCGGAGTCAAGATCGACGATGCCGCCATTCTCGATGACGGTATCGACGGCGGTCGAACTGCCGTTGATATAAAGCAGGCCGCCATTGTCCAGCGTGATATCGGTCGCCGTGACACCCTTGATGAGCACCTCGATCGTGCCGCCGTTATAGACCGTCTCGTCGCTGATAATGGCGCCCGACAGATCGACGATCTGCATGCCTTGCACCTGATCGCCGGTCGCGGTGCCAAGAACGGTCTCGGTCGCGCCCTGAGCGATGGTGCTATCCGTGTCGGTCCCGCCGGCGGAAACAAGAATGGTGCTGCCGGACAGGGCAGTGATGTCGCTGATGATGCCGCCGCTCAGAACCGTGATCGCGCTGCCGCTGGTCAGGGTCGTGCCGCTCAGCGGGGAGCCGCTCGATACGGTCGTGGCCGTGGCGCTTGTGGTGGCCGAGGTCGGCGCGAAGGAAACGCCACGAATATTGGTATCCGTCGCCGCCGTCTCTAGCACGACGAAACTCTCACCGGTCTGCGCCGTCGTGGCACTCAATTCGTCGGTGATGCCATAAAGATAGGTCTGGTCGAGATCGCCGAGGGTCGAGTTCGTCGCGTAGAGCAGGACCTCGCCGCCCGCCGTCACCGTGCCCGTCAGGCCGATCAGACCCGTGGTGCCGGACGTGGCAGTGTTGGCCACCAGATCGAGACCATCGGACAGAGTATAATCCAGCACCCAATCGGTGCCGTTGAAGGTCCATTTCTGCAGACCGCCGTCGCCCAGGCCGCCCGCTTTCGGATTGCCGCTATCGGCGACGTAGAGCGTATCGGCGTCCGCGAAGAAGTAGCTCTCGGGGCTCAGATTAACGATAGAGCCGACATCGGCCCCATTGACGGCATTCGCGTCGGCCGTGGTCAACATCACGCTGCCGTCGATATTGGGCAGAACTTCCGCCGTGGTATCCGACACCGGCAGAAGCGTGCCGTAGGAGGAGATCTCCGACGTGCCGTCGGTGCCGCCCTGCGTGCTGTCGCGGGAGACATAAAGGACACCATCGACGATCTGGGCGTCGCGCGTGTCGGTGGTGGTGTCGATCGCGGTGGCGGAATTGGCGCCGTCCTGCACGTAGAAGACGCCCTGCGTGTCGTCGCCCTTCACGCCCTGGCCGGTTATATAGAAGCTTGTGCCGTCGACGGTCGCGACGCTGCGGATATTGTTCGTATTGAAGACGTTGTAGACGGCGGTGCTGGTATCGACGCTGGTATCATAGCCGATATCGGCGATGACACGCGCAACCGGCGTATAGGAACTGTCCAGAAGGCTGGTGGACTGCGCCAGCCGGGGATCGCCATAAACCGCCGCGCCGCCGGTATTATAGGTCGCGGCATTGACGCCATAGCCGCCAATGGTGAGAGACTGGCCGTCCTCGGACAGCTGCAGATAGCCTTCCGAGGAGGAGCCGTATTCGCCGGAAATCGCATATTCGGTGGTGCCGTTCTCAACCGTCGTGGTCTGCGGCAGCACCAGTTCACCGACGATGGAGGCGCTCGCCGTGCCGTCAAGCGACAGCTCTTCCAGGGCGATCGGCGTGGCCTGGTTGTCCGTATAGGTCCCGCTATTGTTGACGTCGCCTACCACGCTGATGACGAGGTCGCCTGCCGTGAAGGCCGTCAGCAGCTGATATTCTGTAGACGTAGACGACATGGGGCTCTCCACAAACGGTCAAGGCATCGCGCGCGTGCCCCCTGTAAATGAGCGCCCTTGGCTTGAATAATGACAGTTCAATGGCAGCCCTGAGAGAAGGCCGAGACTCGGCCAATTCCGGCAGGACATTGATCAGGAAAATATGCGCGTCTCTCCAAAACGGTTCGACTCCTCGCGCGACGCCGCCCCTTGCCACCCCGGACAGCCCGCGGCAGACTCGCGTGCTCTATGCTTTTGGCCAGGTGTGATGATCGATAATTCCGACGCCCGGACCCTCGCCGCCTATGACGCGGATGCGGCAAGCTTCGCCGAGGATTGGGAGAGCCAACCCAAGCCTACCGATCTTCATGACGCGGTGTGGCGGTTCTTTGCGCCGGGTCCGACCGCCGATATCGGCTGCGGCAGCGGGCGCGACACCGCCTGGCTCGTTCAGAACGGCTTCGCGGCAACCGGCTTCGATGGCTCAACGGGATTGTTGCAGGAGGCAAGCCGCCGTCACCCTGGCATTCGCTTCGTCCAGGCCATGCTGCCGGAACTGGCCGGTCTCGCGGATGCGAGCTTCGCGAATATTCTGTGCGAGACGGTGATCATGCATCTGCCGCCGCATGCGATTACCCCCGCCGTGACGCGGATGGTCGATCTGCTGATGCCGAACGGCAGCCTCTATCTCACCTGGCGCGTGACAGCGGGGCAAGATCGTCGTGACGACAATGCCCGGCTCTATACGGCCTTCGATCCTGATCGGGTGCTGCAGGCCCTGACCGGCACGACATTGCTATTGAACGAGCAAACAGACAGTGCCTCATCGGGCAAGGTCATCCGCCGTATCGTCGCGCGTAAGAAATTTGCTGCCTAACCGCTAAACGCAATTGCGGGGTTTCGACCCGAATGGATCGAAACCCCGCTTGCTAACCAGCGAATGCTAGCCGCGTCAGTTTACCACTGGATCTGGGTGCCGACGCCGAAGAGCTGAGACTGGACCTGGTTATTATCGGTACCGGCATTGCCGGTCGCGAAGTTATAGCCACCCTGCTGACGGACACCATAAAGGTAATCTGCGAACAGGTTCACGCCCGGCACCAGGGTATAAGTCAGACCCGCCGCGACACCGGTATTCTGCTGCTGACCGGTCGTCAGACCGGCGGAGGTGATGGTCGCACCTGAGCCAGCATCGATACCACCGGGCAGATCGCCCGTCTGGTTGAAGCGGAAGAAGCTTGCACCGACAACCAAAGGTCCGGTCGTATACATGCCGCCGACCAGCCAGCCGACCGCTGCGGTGCCGCCATCGGGTTCAAGCTGGAAGGTGTCGCCGTCCGCCATATTGAAGGCACCGTAGGACGAATTGCCACCGACCGTGAAACCGGCATAGCTGACGGTCGCACCACCCGAGAGGATGCTCATCTGCTTGTAGCCGGTGACGCCGTCCGGATCACCGGTATTCGCGACCTGTCCGGCATTTGTGTAATCAAGTCCGATCTGCACGCCGAGAGGGCCGAACTTGTTTGTGTACTGGCCGCCGACGTCGATCATGTTGCGCGGCATGCCGCCCGCAATCGGCGTCGCCGAAGACGTGACCACCGGTCCGGTGTTTTCGGCCGTCTGGTTCGGCGTGAAGCCGACCGCAAGCTGCAGACCCCCGAAGGTCGGTGACAGATAAACGATCTTGCTCGACGCCTGATCATAGGCGCTGCCGCTGTCAGGGAAAGGATAGACCGCGATGGCGTTGCCCGGGATCATGCCCTCGATATCGCCGTTCCAGCCGCCGTCGTTGAACCCTTCAAAAGTGCCGGTTTCAAAAAGGACGGAAGGGCCGTTTTCCTGGCCGAAGCTGACCTGGCCGAGTTCGGGCAGGCCAAGATAGCCATAGGCCTGGAAGACATACAGCGTTTCGCTGCTGGCCGCCTGGCCGCCGTTCATACGGATTTCAGCGGCGGCACCATAATGCAGACCATTGGCGGCGACGCCGTCGAAGCCCGGATAAAGGCGCATATAGCCAAGAAAATTATCCGTGCTGGTCTTTTCGCCCGTCGCGCTATTGTTATCGAGGGTTGATCCCTCAACACCGGCGTACCAGTTCACGCGTCCGTTCAGACGAACCGTGATCGATCCCGGGGATAGCTGGGAAGCGGCCGGCACCGTCTGCGCCATGGCCGAGCCCATAAACCCGATGCCGCCAACGCTCGCAAACGCTGCCACTCCGGCTAAAAGTAATTTACGCATTTTCGTCTCCACCTGACCGGCTTTTCATTCTTCTTATCTCGTTGCGATCCCTTCATTGAGGGAGCGAACGTTGGTAGCACGGATAATTCGGTAATCTTTTCCACACGTGACTGCAACATGGAAAACACAGGAAAGTTCGGAATGTGGCCGGATTAACACATGCTATTTATGTTATAAGAGTCATGCATTGTTTATGATCTACCCCAAAGCGGCGCCGTAGTTGTAGGGAGTGCAACAGGAAATAGTCTTGTTACATAAAGCAAAGTTTCTGGCCGTTGATCTGTCCGCTCACGATTTTGAGAGCGGGTTTGGTGTTGAATGATAGAATCGGCCGGACTTGGCGTTCCGGCACGAAGTTTAGAAAGAATAAGTAAAAAACAATCGACTTCGAATAAGTTCATGCCCTGAAACGAACACCGCCTCATTTTGTGCATTTTTGTCACACATCCCAGAGCTTGTTTTCGGATGCGCTTTACTATGGGTGAAGGTCTTGTTTCTTTCGGCGACGATCAGGGATTTGATCGCGCATTGAATATTGACGCTTTTTCTTGAAGACCCCGTAAAAACCAAGGCCTTACTCATCAAAAAGAGTAGAAACCATGATGCAGGCGCCCTTATCGGCTCCCATACGGCTGTCGCATTACCCAAGCGTGCTTGAAAGCCAATCGGTTGTTGCACTGCTCGACAAGGCCTATGCGAATGATTGGGCCCGCTTTCTCTCCTGGTGCGAGGACAAGCACGCCGCACCGATTGCAGCCGAACCGGACAGCGTGGCTGAGTTTTTGGAAGCCGAAGCGGCTTTAGGCTATGGTGCTCAGACGATCAGGCATCGTCTTGCGGCGATCGGTCATATGCATCGGCGCCATCGGGCGGTGCCGCCGCTTCTGCATCGCGACGGAAAGGTTATTCAGCTTGCACTGACGCGCATCGGGTCTGCGCGGGGCTCTCAAAATCCCTGGCAGGCGACGACGACGATTCTTCGAAGCATTCTTCTGAGTATTGAGGAGGATGCGCTTGAAGCCAGCAGAGACCGTGCGCTGCTGGCTCTTAGAATAGCGGGGGCTTTTCAGCTGTCCGAGCTCGCGACGCTGACTTTGGCCAAGATCAAACGCCAAGACCATCAGTTGGAAATTAGTCTTGGCAGTTGGGGCAGCCGTATCCCCAACCGGCGGAATGTGCTGACCATCGTCGATGATGCTGTCTTGCAACCTGTGGCATTGCTGGACGATTGGCTGACCCGATCCAAGCTGCGGACGGGCCGCGTATTCCGTCAGGTCGCTGCCAATCAAGCCAACGGCAATCCCATGACTAAGCAGGATATCGCTGCCGCCATTCAAGCCCGCGCTCTCGCGGCGGGGTACGGCGATGATGTATTGGACCGCATCAATGCCCGGAAATCATCCGCCAATACGATTGGTTGCGCGGTATAAAGCCCCACCTCTCACGTCAGACAGGGCTTTATACGGGCGATTTACGCGTTCGTCCTAGCCTTCTGGACCGCATTGCTGCGGCGTAGGTCGGCGATGACCGAGGGCATCTGCTCCCAGACATGCCGCAATCCCGGATCTTGCTGCGTCATGATGGCGGCCCGCTCCTCGGCGATCGCCGCCGCCTGATGCCCATATCGTTTGATCAGAGCAAGTGCGATCTCGACGCTGTTTTCTTGTGCCATCCTGCCTCTCCCCTTGGTCGAATGATCCGGTCACATATGGCCGGGCGGCATTTTTTCAATCGATCTTTCGGTCGTCCGCAGACCGGCCGCTGCCTCTATCCCCGTCGAAGCTTCAGCCAGGGCTCGCGGCCTTGGGCCTTGCCTCGGCCCGGCCCCGCAGTGACCGGACAGGGTCAGCGCAAGGCTCTTATTCGTCTGTCAGACAAGGAAATTGAACAAAAGTTCCCCTTCGCCGCAAAAATTGCGATTGCGGCGCACAAAACCCTTGCGGAATTCAGAGGGGAATAGTAGGTAATTAGTCGCAGCGACGGCGGTCCAGGATCGTGTCGCTGCTTTCTTGGACGTTTCCTCCCTAAACTTGGCGGTACTTCGGTACCGCTTTTTTTTGCCTAGGGCAGCGCCTCTAGAGCACGCGGTTTCGGTTTTGACAAGGGATCATTTCCTCGGCCGTCATGTTCGCGCAATAATGTTCCAATATTCGCTATAACGAAGCAGCCCGCAACCGAATAGCACCGCGCGATCTGCCATAGGAAAGAAAGTGCCGACCGGCCTCCATCAGCACCGCCGAGCATGCAGCAGAAGACTGTGACCGATCGCGCCATCCGATATGTCGAAGGCCGAATCACGGAGTCTTCAAGAAATCGGTTTCCATAAGTTACAAAGTAATTTGTGCATTGCATCTACGGGAGACTTAGCATCGGCGGGGTAAGGCGCCGCTTATGCCGAAAGGCCAAGGGAGAACAAGGTGATGCAGACAGTCACCGTTTATAATTACTGGACCTGGGTGCCAGGCGAGGGTCTTGGCAAAATTGCCTGCCGCAAGCGCACGCAGCAGCAGATCGAGGACATCTCCGGCATTCCCATCCTGGTCACGCGGCAGGACGTGGATGAGGCCGAGCTCAGCCTTGATGGCTCCTACAAACCCGAAAGACGGGACGGCTGTCCCAACCAAACCGTCGCGGCGCTGTAGAACATCGATCACCATCTTAATCTTAGATGACTGGAAGGCTAGGTCAGCATTTGTTATGATGATTGGCCTTCAGTCTGGAGATCAGGATGGAATACGCAGACCTGCGCGTTTTGGAAGCGGTCGCGCGGCACGGCAGCATGAACCGAGCCGCCGTCGAGTTGAATATGGTGCAATCCAATGTCACCGCCCGCATCCGCATCCTGGAGGATCAGGTCGGCACGCCGTTATTCGATCGCAGCCGGCGCGGTGTCGTGCTGACGGCGGCAGGGCAGCGGCTTTTGCCCTATGCATCGCGGCTCTCCGCCATCCTGAAGGAAGCCTATGCGGCGGCGCGGGATGATGGCGTACCACGCGGCATGCTGACGATCGGCTCGCTGGAAACGACCGCTGCCCTCAGGCTACCGCCGATTCTCGCATCCTTCATGCAGGCCCATCCCTCGGTCGATCTGGTTTTAACGACGGATACGAGCAATGCCCTGGTGGAAGACGTCCTGGCCCGCAAGCTCGACGGCGCTTTTGTCGCCGGCCCCGTGCAGCATCCGGATCTGCGGGAGGAGACGGTTTTTCAGGAGGAGCTGATGCTGGTGACCGCGCCCGGCGTGACCAGCCTCAAGGCACTCGCGCGCCTGCCGGAGGTCAAGATCATTGTCTTCCGGCGCGGCTGCTCCTATCGCCAGCGACTGGACAATCTCCTTGCTCAGCTTGGCATTCAGACCGCCAGACATCTGGAATTCGGGTCGCTGGACGCGATCCTCGGCTGTGTCGCTGCCGGTGTCGGCATCAGCCTTCTACCCAGGGCTGTCGTCAGCCCCTTCTGGCAGGATGGCCGGGTGCTTGCCCATGAACTGCCGCCCCAGGACGCACGGGTCGCCACCATGTTCATTCACCACAAGGATGTTCATCCCAGCAGCGCGCTGCGGGCCTTTCTCGCCACAGCCAGGCCCTTGCCGATGCCGCCCCAACGGATGGCGGCCGAGTAGGCGATCACGAAACCAGATTACCCTTCTCTCGATAATTCGTTATCCGAGATTAAGAATTGCGCTTAGCTATCTCGCCGTCCGATTGCGAGAGAATGGCATGCCCAAATCCCGATCCCGTCACGGCGCCAAGCCGGAGGTAAGCCCCGGCCGAGCAACCCTGGCGGCCGCCTGCGCCAGCCTGGTTGGTATCGGCCTCGCCCGATTCGCCTATGCGCCGCTTTTGCCCGCCATCATCGGCGCGCATTGGTTCGCACCCTCCGCCGCCGCCTATCTCGGTGCCGCCAACCTGGTCGGCTATCTGGCGGGCGCTTTGCTCACCCGCCCGATGGCGTCAAGGCTGCCGGCCCCCGCGCTGCTCCGCGGATTCATGCTGCTGGCGAGCATCGCCTTCTTCGCCTGTTCGGTCCCCGTCTCGCTGGTCTGGTTCTTCGTGTGGAGACTGCTGTCCGGCATTGCCGGCGGCGGTTTGATGGTATTGGCCGCGCCGACCGTACTGCCCTGGATTCCGCAATCGCGGCGCGGTGTCGCAAGCGGCGTCATCTTCGCGGGCATCGGCATCGGCATCGCGGCGTCAGGAACAATCGTGCCCCTGCTGCTGCAGCAAAATCTGGCCTTGGCCTGGGATGGGCTTGGCTTGCTCGCTTTGGTCCTGACGGCCGTTGCCTGGCGCGGCTGGCCGGCCAGATCGGCACCGGCGCCGACACTGGCAGCGCGGGCAAAGATCCCGGCGCATAGCCCGCTGCCGACGACACGGCTACGCGCGCTTTATGTCCAATATGCGCTGAACGCCGCCGGGCTCGTGCCCCACATGCTCTTTCTGGTGGATTACGTCGCCCGCGGTCTTGGCCAAGGTCTCGACAGCGGCGCGCAATATTGGGTTCTGTTCGGGCTCGGCGCGATCATCGGTCCGGTCTTGACCGGTCATCTGGCCGATCGAACCGGCTTCGGTCCCGCCCTGCGGCTGGCCTTTTTCATCCAGGCCGGTGCCGTCATCTTACCGGCGCTCGGCACCGGGACAGCGGGCCTGATCCTGTCCAGCCTCGTCATGGGTGCCTTCACGCCGGGGATCGTCCCCCTGGTTCTCGGCCGCGTCCACGAATTGCTGGCCCATCACCCATCCGCCCAGAAACAGGCCTGGAGCACGGCCACCACCGCCTTCGCCTTGCTGCAGGCCGGTGGCGCCTATGGCCTCACCTATCTTCTCACCGCGACCGGCGGTGACTACCGGTTACTATTCGTCATCGGTGCCTGCGCTTTCGCCCTGGGCCTTGGCATCGATCTCGTCGTCGGTGTTTCCTTATCCCGCAGACGCTTCGCCTGATCTTCAGCCCGGCAGGCTTCGGTTGACCCGCGCGAAAACGACGCAAGCGGTCAGCAGAAGCAGAATGCCGCCGGCCAGGAAGACGCCGGTGACACCGCTGAAGCTGAAGACCGATCCGCCGAGCGCGGCGCCGGCCGCAATGGCGATCTGCACGGCCGCGACCAAAATGCCGCCGGCACTCTCGGTCTCATCCGGCACGGAGCGCGCTGTCCAGGTCGACCAGCCGACCGGCACCGCGCCGAAGGCCATGCCCCAAAGCGCGACAAGCACCGCATGGGCCGGCAGGCCCAGATGCAAAACCGCAAGCCCCAGTCCCACGGCGCCGATGATCAGCGGCGCCAGTGTCAGCGTCAGGCGCAGGCTGCGCTCCAACAGAACGCCGGCCAGCATGGTGCCGACGAAATTCGCGACGCCGAAGCCCAGCAGCATCAGGGCGATCCCATTGGCGCCGATGCCGGCGGTGGTTTCCAGGAACGGCCTGACATAGGTGAACAAGGCGAAATGCCCGCCGAAGACGAGCACGGAGCAGATCACGCCAAGCCGCATGCCCGGTCGCAGCAGCACCTCCACCAAAGTCTCCAATCTCGCCGCGTGGTGGGACACCAACTTCGGCAGGAAGGTCATCTGGCAGAGCAGCGTCACCACACCGATCAGCGTCGCGAATAAAAAGACGCTGCGCCAGCCATACAGCCCGCCCAGATAGCTGCCGAGCGGCACGGCCACGATGGTCGCGACCGAAACGCCGCTGAACAGGATCGAAAGCGCGCGCGGCACCATGGGTGCCGGCACCAGCCTGATCGCAACCGCCGTCGCCATGCTCCAGAACCCGCCCAAAGCGATGCCGAGCAAAATGCGTGCGAGCAGCAGCAGGATCAGATTGGGCGCCGCCGCCACCAGCAGATTGGACAGGATGAGCAGGACCGAAAAGCCCATCAGGACAAGGCGGCGGTCCAGCCCACGGGTGACGACGGCGGCCAGAAGGGCCGCCACAAGGGCCACCAGCGCGGTCGCCGTCACTGCCTGCCCTGCCAAGGCTTCGGAAATATGCAGGCTCGCCGCCATCGGCGTCAGCAGGCTTGCGGGCAGAAATTCGGCGGTCACCAGGCTGAAGACGCCCAAGGTCAGGGAGAAGACGGCCGGCCAGGATGCCTTCTCAGGCACCGCGACCGACCAGTTCGGTTCCACACAGTCACTCATCACATTAGTCCTTAGTACGAACGGTTGCTCGCAGCATATACTGGGCGACCCGGACGAACTATGATAATAAGTCCGCGACTATTGATCGAAAGTCCGAATATGGCCTTGTCGAACCCATCCCTGCCATCGCTTGATCTGATGAGCGAGTTGCTGCTCGGCATGCGGCTGCGCGGTATCGAGTATCGGCGGATCGAGGTCGCGCCCCCCTTCGGCCTCAGCTTCGGCAATGCTTCGCAGCGCGCGCATCTCCATGTCGTGGTGTCCGGCGCGGCCTTTCTGCGCAGCGCGGAAGGCAGGATCTTCAGCCTGCCCGCTGGCACCGCTGTCTTTCTGCCGCATGGCGGCAAGCATCAACTGCTGTCGGCGATCGATATCCCTTGCCGCGATATCACAAGCTTTACGGGGGAGCCGCTCTGCGACGCGCTGTCCGAGATCAGGGATTGCGCCGGAAAACCCGGCTGCCCGGACAATACCCTCATTTTCAGCAGCTGCATGGAATTCGATCTCGGCGGCATGCAGCGCCTGGTGCGCCTGATGCCGGAAGCCCTGATCGTCGGCACGCTGTCGGAACGTCATCCTGAGGTCCTGCCGATCCTGACAGCCATGGAGAGCGAGGTTTGCGGACGGCGCGTAGGCTTCGGCGCCATTCTGGCGCGGCTCGCCGATGTCCTCTCCGCCATCATCGTGCGCGGCTGGGTGGAATGCGGCTGCGACGGTGCCGCCGGCCTCGTCGACGCCTTGCGCGATCCGCGCCTCGCCGGCGCCATCGCGGCACTGCATCGCGACCCCGGCCGCACCTGGACGGTCGCCGACCTGGCGGCGGAGACCGGCGCATCCCGCTCCGTCTTCGCGGAACGCTTTCACGCCGTCACCGGCGTGACGCCGCTGCGCTACGCGGCCGAGTTGCGCATGCGGCTCGCGACGCAATGGATCGGCAGCGAACAGATGCCGATCGATACCGTCGCCCATCGCCTCGGCTATGCGTCTCAGGCCGCGTTCAGCCGCGCCTTCAAACGGGTGACCGGGCAGCCACCCGGTATCGCGCGGGCATCACAGCTCAGGCCCCCAGATCAGCGGGCCGTCGCCGAGACCGCGTTCCCGCAGGAGCTGTGATTGACACAGCAAATGCATATCGGTCCGGCGCGCTCTTGACCTGACATCAGCGGTGCCGCTGTGATCTTGCGTAGCCGGCCAGGACCGCCATGCCGGCGAGCCCGCCGATACCCAAAGCGGCCAAGGCGCCCATAAGCCCGAGCGGGTCGATCAATGCGCCCGCCGCGATCATCCCGATCGGCCAGCTGCCGATGCAGACCGTGACCAGCCCCATGACCCGGCTGCGAAAGGCCGGCGGCGTCTCGGTCATGACGATGGTCGTCTGATGGATATTGTAGACCGCACTGCCGACGCCACCTAGGGCGAAGAGCACCAGCATGGGAACAAGCGCATGCGGCATGCGGCCGACGATCGCCGCCGCGATCAAAACCGAAAACAGAAGCGTGGCACCGCCCGCCAGCCATCGCAGCGGATGGCCCGGCAGCGGCCGCACGGCGACAAAAATACCAGCCAGCAGCGAGCCGGCGGGTTCGGCCGCCGCCAATACTCCGATCATGAACGGTGACAGGTCCAGCACCAGCTTGCCGATCGGCGTCAGTAAGGTGCTGTAGCTATAGCCAAAGAGATTGGTCAGGATCGTGACGCCCAGCAGCAGCACCAGCGTATGGCGGCGAACGGCGAAGGCCAGACCGTCGCGCAAGTCCTGAAGCGCGCCCAGCAGCGACAAGCGACGCAGAAGATCCTGCCGGTAGTGGATCCGCGCCACCAGAATCGCCATCCCGATATTCAGACAGGCCGAGAGCAGAAACGCACCGGCCAGGCCGAAATATTGATAGGCCAAACCGCCGAGCAGCGGGCCCGCGCACCGCGTCGCATAGCTCATCATGCTGTCAACCGCGACGGCGCGCAGCGCCAGCGCCGGGCCAGCGCTTTCGGCCACCATCCGTCGCCGCGCCGGCATTTCGGTCGCATAGACAAGTCCGCTGATCAGCGCTGCGATCCCGATCTGCCAAGGCCGCAGAACGCCTATGGCCGCCAGCATGCCGACGGTGCCGGCCGAAGCGGCACTCACCACCAGGCCGCCGACGACGATGCGCTTGCGATTGGTCGCGTCGGAAATGACGCCCATGAAAGCGCCTGTCACCAGAAGCGGCAGGCTGCGGGCGGCCGAGACCAGGGCGACATCGAATCCCGATCGCGTCACCTGCAGCGTGAACAAGGCCGCTGCCAGAACTTCCAGCCAAAGCATGGCGTTCGCGGCCCCGCCTGCGATCCATAGCGGCACCAGGCCCGGCGCCTTCAACAGGCGCTGCGCTGAACCGCCAAGTATCAGCATGGGCGCAGTGCCGGCGAATGGATCGATTTGACGCATTCGGTCGCGAGCCAGGTCTTGAAAGCCATAACCACGCTGCGTTGCGCGCTCCTCACCGGAATGGTGAGGCAATAGGGCTGATCAAGCGCGATCACATGACCGACCGGCACGACAAGCTGACCTGCCTCCACGGCTTCCGCGCAAAACATGCCCTGGCCCAGGGCGACACCCAATCCGCCGATCGCAAGGTCCAGCGCCGCGCGGGAGGAATTCGCCGTCATGCCGCGCTGCACGTCGCGGTCCGCCGTCACGCCGGCACTGTCGAACCAGCTCTTCCAGGTCGGGAAAGACGCGGAGGACGGCCCCCAATCCGTATGGATCAGCCTAGCCGCGAGCAAGTCTTCGGGTGCCGCCAAGGGACCGTATCTCTCCAAAAATGCCGGCGCGCAGACCGGATAGACGCAATCCTGCGCAATCTCTTCCGTCACATGCTCCCGATAATAGAACTGCCCGTAGGACAGACGAATATCGATCAGGCTCCGCTCGAAGGGCACCGGGTCATCTTCCCCGCGCAGGGATATGTCAATCGCACCATGATGATCCATGAAATCCGGCAGGCGGGAGGAGAGCCATCCCATGGCCACGGATTGTGCGACCGATATGACGAGGGACGATCGCCGCTCGCCGCCGCTGAGGTCCCGCGACACGGTTCTGATGTCGCCAAAGGCGCCGGTGACCTGAAGAAAAAGCTCCCTGCCCGCCTCGGTCAATACGGTGCTGCGATTGACCCGGTTGAAAAGCTGCCGCGCGATCTGCTCCTCCAGCCCGCGCACAAGCTGGCTGACGGCGGCGGGAGAGACCGCCAATTCGTCGGCGGCCGAGACGAAACTGCCCAACCGGGCTGCCGCTTCGAAAGCCTGCAGACTGCGCAATGACGGTGGAACGGCCATCGGCCCCCATGACGGCTGACAGGATAGATAAGCTCAGCTTTCCTATTTCCTGATATTTATCGTTTTTGGCAAGGGCAAATCCTGCGTAGCATCGGCAGCACGGTGACTGAGCGCAAAGGATGATCAAGAATGCCGAACGGAAAAATGATTTTGGCGGCGTTCTTCTACAACCCGCAGGGCGATCATCGCTTGTCCTGGCGGCATCCCCATGCACCAGGGCGAGAGATTTTCGATCTGGACTATTATCGGCGGTTAGTCGGAGAAGCCGAGCGCGCCAAGATCGATGCCATCTTCATCGCCGACCATCTCGGTATCTGGGACAATTACGACAGTGGCGTTGCGCATTACGCCAATGCGCGGCTGGAACCTATCTCTCTCGTCTCTGCCCTGGCGGCGGTAACGAAGGATATCGGTTTCATGGTCACGGCTTCGACCTCCTATAGCGAGCCTTACAATATCGCACGCACCTTCTCGTCCCTCGATCACATCAGCCAAGGCCGCATCGGCTGGAACGTTGTGACATCAGCGCTGACGGAGGAGGCGCAGAATTTTGGCCTTGACGGCAATATCGACCATGCCCGCCGCTACGACCGTGCGGCCGAATTTCTCGATGTCACCAAAGCTTTATGGGATAGCTGGGAAGACGGCGCGGTACTGATCGACAAAAGCTCGGGCTATTTCGCCGATCCCGCCAAAGTCCATTATCTGCATCACAAGGGCGAGCATTTCCGCGTCAAGGGTCCGCTCAATGTGCCGCGCTCGCCCCAGGGATATCCGGTGATCGTGCAAGCGGGATCGTCGGAAGCCGGCAAGAATCTCGCTGCCCTGCACGCCGATATCCAATTCGCTGTCATCCGCAACCTCGAACAGGGCCTCGCCTACCGCCGCGACATGAACGAGCGATTGGCCAGACAAGGCCGCACGCCGGAAAGCTTCCGCCTGCTTCCCGGCATCCTGCCGATTGTCGCATCCTCCAAGGACGAGGCTTTGGAGAAGCAGGCGGCGCTCGAATCCCTGATGATCGACCGGGTGGGCATCGACCTGCTGTCCAGCTGGGCCGGCGTCGATCTATCGACTTTCCCGCTCGATGGCCCGATTCCCGCTTTGCCGGATCTGGAAAGCTTCAACGGCTGGCGAACCTGGCTTAAGCTCATTCAGGAGGAATCGAACAAGGGCCTGTCCATCCGGCAATTGGCGCGCAAGATCGCGAATACCGGTTCCGTGTCGATGGTCGCCGGGACAGCCGCACACATCGCCGATCAGATGGAGGAATGGTTCGTTGCGGGGGCCGCTGACGGCTATAATCTGATGTTTCCCTTGCTGCCCGATGACTGGATGAATTTTATGCAGCAGGTCGTTCCGGAATTGCAGAAAAGAGGCCTCTTCAGGACGGAATATGAAACCGGCACGCTGCGGGACCGTCTGGGGCTGGCGCGACCGGAGAATTCCTTTGTGATCCCGAACTAACCTGGACAGTCAAGCAGCCAAGCACGGCGTCCGCGATAGCACCACCGTCACTTCGGAGTCGGAACAGTCCAACATCGTTCCAGGTCAGACGGTCCGATCTGGATTTTGCTTGTCATATCGTTATCGATATAAATAGAATGCCCAAGACCAGACCTTTTATAATACGGCCACCGGCTTCCGCGATTCGCGCCGGCCGCGACATCAGGCGCTGGCCCGTTCGGTCGGGTTTAAGGCATTTTTCTGCTTTGATTGACCGAAAGATTGAAGGCAAGGACCCGATTCTACCGATCTCATCAGGAGTTGCTTGAAAATGGCTAGCTTTGTGGCATAGAAGAACCTCCGTCCAACCTAGGATTGATCCATGTCCAAAGCCTTCCTTGCCCAGGTCATTCAGGAGAGTCTCGAAACCACCGGCGTTGCGGCCAATAAGGCAGCGACCGATGTTATCGATGCCATCGTCATGGAATTGAAGAAAGAAGGTGGTTTTACCCTTCCGTCCTTCGGAACCTTCACTGTCAAGAAGACAAAAGCGCGCAAGGCGCTCAACCCTCGGACCGGTGAACCCGTCAAGGTCAAGGCAGGCAAGACCGTGCGTTTCAAGGCCTCGCCCTCTCTCAAAAAAGCCGTCTGACGCGGCGTCTCGGCACGCCGCCGAGTCGCACGCATCCCAGACGCCAATCCTCGGCGATGAGGATTGGCGTCTGAACGGCTGTACTAGTTTGTGGAAAGTCTGACGTGACCGCCAAGGCTGGAGCAGACGCGCATCCAGCGAATCGCATCCAGGGCCGTTTCTGTTTTGAACCCCACGGTCAGCGGCGAACGCCGCTCCGCGACCGGAATGGTTGCGCAGATATCGGCAAAGAAGACGCTCGTGAACTTGAAAGCAACATCGCAGGGCTCAGCGACGCGATAGGGTTTGATGTGATGAGCGTCGCGCACGGCCGCCTCGGCGGCCTTACGGATCAAGGCCTGTGCCGCCCGCGGCGACAAGGCACGCGCCGCACGCTGACCCAAAGCTGACTTTACGCGCGCGAAATGCGAACCGAGGAAAAGACTGCCGCAATGCGCCTCCGTCACGTCATCGCCTGACAGCATGATAACCGGCACGCCCATGGCACCCGCATAAGCGCCATAAAACATCGCCTCCGACGCCGGCTCCCCGTTCAGCCAGGTACGCGCGAAAGCGAAATCGCTCGTTGTATGGGCAAGGACACCGTAATCCGCCGCCCTCGCATGGTAGCCGAGGCAGATCACCCCAGCGTAGCTGTCGTCAAGGCCCGCGAACATGCCGCCATGTTTGATATTGCCCCGGATCAGTTCGGCGCGCGGATCAAGAAGATCGGGCAGGATATTGGTCATCGGACCGTGACTGTCATTGACCAGAACTTCGGTGGCGCCGCCGACGAAGGCGCCTTCGATCGCGGCATTGGTCTCCGCCGTCATCAGCCTGCGCGCATCCTCATATTCGGCATTGCCCGGCCGCTGATGTGCAGGGATGACGACACCGGCGACACCCTCGATATCGGCAGACATATAGATTTTCATATCGGCTCCGCCAGATTGGCCCGTTCTTGCTTCGTTAGACGAGGTGACTGCCGAGCATGCAGCAGACGGCCATCCAGCGGATGGCGTCGCCGATCGACGGGGCCTCAAAGCCGACCGTCAATGCCGAATGGCGGCGCGCGACAGGAATGGTTTCGCATAGATCGGCTAACACCGCGCTGGTCAGATCCAATTCCAGCGCACAGGGTTCGGCGATCGTATAGGGTTTGATCCGTGTGGCGGACTGAACGGCGCGCTCGGCCGCATCGCGGATGCGGGCACGGGCCATCTGCGGCGACAGCGCTTTCGCGGCGCGCTGTCCCAGGGCGGTCTTGACGGTCACGACCTCAGCGCCGGGGAAAAGAGCGCCGCAGCTTCGCGCCGTCACGTCATCGCCCGACAGAAGAATGACCGGTACGGCCATCGCCCCGGCATAGGCGCCGAAGACCATCGCCTCCGAGGCTGGCAGGCCGTTCAACCGCACAGCGCTGAAATCCCGCGTGCTATAGGTATGGGCCAGCACACCGAAATCGGCGGCGGCGGCGTGATAGCCGACACACATCGCACCGGCATAACTGTCATCCAGACCCGCGAACATGCTGCCCGGCTTGATCTGACCACGAATGAGTTCGGCCCGGTCATCCAGCAAATCCGGAATCAGATTGATCATCGGCCCATGGCTGTCATTGACCAGCACTTCAGTCGCCCCGCCGGCAAAGGCGCCGGCAATAGCCGCATTCGCCTCCTCCGTCATCAACCGCCGGGAATGCTCGTATTCCAGGTTTCCGGGCTGCCCCTGTTTCGGCACCACAACCCCGGCCACCCCCTCGATATCGACCGAGATGAAGATTTTCATGATTGCGGTTGCCTCGCCAATTGACCGGATGTGCCAGCAAACAGGTTAAAGTGAAAGCGACGCCTCGGCATTGAAACGCTGCCACATGGCGGCATAGCCCGCATGGTCAAAGGCATAGGATCTGGTCTCCAACCGCTCGATCCAGCGTTCCGTCGCCAGTGCGGCCGCCTGCCAGCACCAGGCGACGTATTCGCTCTTGAGCCTGCTGGATGCCGTCCGAACCGAGACGGATTCCGCATGGAACTGCCGCTCCAATGCGTCGAATTCGGCGCGTATGTCCGGTTTCACCGCCTTGTAATGCGCCATGGCACGCCGGTGCAGCCGCTCATGCCGCCACCACAGCGTCTTCTCGGTATCGATCCCGCCGGGCAGCAGGCCGACCTCCGGCAGGGGAATCCCAAACAGCAGCGGCTTGAAGATGGAGAGGTCGGTCGCCGAACTCCCCGTCATCCAAACGACGACGCTGTCGGCCCGCGTCTCGGTGATCATCGCGCCCGTCGCGTGCCAGAAACGGGCCGGTGTCGGACCCGCATGCATGCAGACACGGACCGAACGCTCATCCTGCGTGACGTCATAGGTATCCTCATCGCCGACATCGCGCAGCACGGCGGCCATGTCATGCATGGTAATAAGACCACGCTTCCCCGCGAGCAGGCCGGCGGCACAGCTTTCACGCTCATCGGCGCCGGCCTCATATTCCCGCACCGGGTCCGCGAACATCGCGCGGAAATCAGCCTTGGCCCCACCGGCCGGCAGCGATGACAATTCCCAATCCGTGGTGATCTGGTAGCGGTTGGAGATCGCTTCCGTCGCTTTCGCGCGCCGCGCCGCCCAATGCTTGCCGGCGCAATTCACGACCCAGGCCTCGGTCCGATCCGATATCAGAAAGCCGCTGTCGAATTTGAAATTGCCCATCATCTGGACATTGCCGCCCTGGCCATAGGCCTCGACATGGGCGCCGATAACCGCGACCGCCTCGCGCGCCGTCGCCCCACGTTCCAATCCCAGACGCAGAAGGTCGAGGATGATGACGCCATCCTTCTCGGCGGCCTGGTTGCTGAAGGCCGCCTCATTGCCGATGGCGACACCATGCTCGTTGCAGCCGATCTCACCGCCCCAGGCCCAGAAGGATCGGTCCAGGATCACCTCATGCGTGTGCAAAGCCTGTGGAATAACCAGATGGCTGACGCGCACCAGGCTGCCCGCGCCATAATCCCGCGCCGGAAGACGCAAAATCTGCTGCGCCTCGTTCACTTCCGTATCGGCGTTCTTGGCCAGCAGCATGGCGCCATCGGCAGTCGCCTCCGGCAATGCGACGATCGTGTCACACATGGCCCGTCCTCCCTGTCCTTGCCCTATTGAATCGGGGCATTCATCGTCTCAACCGCGAAATGGCAGGCAGCCCAACGGCCGCCCGGCAAGGTCACGCGCGGCGGCGGGGTTTCGCAGATTGCCTGCGCATCCGGACAGCGCGTGCGGAACGGACAGCCGGATGGCGGGTCAACCGGGCTTGGCGGCTCGCCTGCCAGCGGCGTCTCGTCCCCCCGCAGGGCCGTCGGGTCCGCACGGGGGATGGAGGCCAGCAGCGCGCGGGTATAGGGGTGCGCGGGCTGCGCGAAGACCGCCGATGTCGGTCCGTTCTCGACCATGGTGCCGAGATACATCACCCCCACCGTCTCACACAGATATTCGATGACGCCGAGATCGTGGGAGATGAACAGCAGGGTCAGGTCCAGATCCCGCCGCAGATCATCAAGCAGATTCAGCACCTGGGCACGGACCGAAACATCAAGGCCGGAAACCGCCTCATCCGCCACCAGCAGCTTCGGCCGCACCGACAATGCGCGGGCAATGCCGACGCGCTGGCGCTGGCCACCGGAAAGCTCCGACGGATAGCGATTGGCGGCGGAGGCCGGCAGGCCCACACGCTCCAGCAGACGTGCGACCTCCCGCTCCACCTGATCGGCCGGCACAATGCCATGCAGGCGCAACGGCTCGGCAATCGCGCGCCCGATCCGCATGCGCGGATTGAGCGAGGAATAAGGGTCCTGGAAGACCATCTGCATCTGGCGGCGCAAGGCGCGGCGGCTGGCCGGATCAGCCTTGGTGATATCCTGGCCCTCGAACCGGATGGCGCCGTCATCGACCGAGAGCAGACCCAGCACCAACCGGCCGAGCGTCGTCTTGCCGCAACCGGATTCGCCGACAAGGCCGAAACTCTCACCACGGCCGATGGCAAAACTCACATCGCGCGCCGCCTGTACCCGTCGCTGCGGCTGGCCCATGAGACCGGCAACCAGGGAGCGTCGTAAAAGGAAGTATTTATCGAGCCCGATCACGGATAGCAGCGGCTGTTCAGCCATGGGTCGCCTCCGCTGTCGCCAGTGCCGGATGAAAGCAGGCGAAGCCGCCGCCACCCGCATCCTGCGTCCAGCCCGGTGCCGAGACCTCGCAATCCTCCTGCCGGTTCGGGCAACGCGGCGCGAAGCTGCAGCCCGGCGGCCGCTGCGCGGGGTCGGGCGGCATGCCGGCGATGGGATGCAGCGGATGGCCGGCGCGCGTGCCGCGCGGGATCGAGTTCAGTAGCGCGACCGTATAGGGATGACGCGGTGCCTCGAAAATCCGCCGGATCGGCGCTTCCTCCACGATACGGCCGGAATACATCACCGCCACACGGTCGCAGGTCTGGGCCACGACCCCCAGATCATGCGTCACCAGAACCAGCGCCATGCCGAGGCGCGACCGCAGGTCGGTGAGCAGACGAAGGATCTGCGCCTGGATGGTGACGTCCAGCGCCGTCGTCGGCTCATCCGCCAAAAGCAGCCGGGGGGAGGCGATCAAGGCGATGGCGATCGCCGCGCGCTGCCGCTGCCCGCCCGAAAGCTCGTGCGGATAGGAAGCCGCGATGCGCGCCGGGTCCGGCAGACCGACAAGACGCATGGCTTCCAGCATCCGCGCCCGACGCTCGGGCGCCGATCGCACACCATGATACCGCAACCCCTCGGCGATCTGCTGTCCGACCGTGATGACCGGGTTCAGCGCCGTCAGCGGGTCCTGGAACACCATGCCGATACCCGCCCCGCGAACGGATTGCAGCGCGCTTTCCTTGGCCTGCGCCAAGTCGACACCGTCAAAGCGGACAGAACCTTGGGTAATGCGTGCCTTGCCCGTCAGCAGGCGGATGATGGCGCGGATCGTCGTGCTTTTCCCGCAGCCGGATTCGCCGACGATGCCGTAGCTCTCGCCCGCGCGAATGGTGAAGGAGACGTCCTCGACCAGCGAGACCGTGCTGTCGCCGCGCGCAATGCCGATGCCCAGATGATCGACGTCGAGAAGATCCACCATGCTCAGGCGCGCCCCAATTCTGGCCGCAAGGCGTCCGCCAGCCCGTCACCCAGCAGGCTGAGCGAGATCGCGAGCAGCACGATGGCAAGGCCCGGAAAACCGCTGATCCAGGGCGCCTGGCTGACGAAACTATAGCCGTCCGCGATGATCAGTCCCCATTCCGGCAGAGGTGGCTGCGCGCCCAGACCCAGCCAGCCGAGCGAACTGCCGAGGAAGATATCCAGCACCGCGTCCGATGTTGCGTAGACCGCCGCCTGGACAATGACATTGGGCAGGATATGGCGGGCCAGGATGCGGGTATTGCCGAAGCCCAATAGCCGCGCGGCCTGCACGTAATCCGCTTGCTTGACGACCAGAATCTCGGCGCGGGTGATGCGCGCGTAGCTGACCCAGCCGACCGCCGCGACCGCGATATACATATTCTTCAGGCCCGGCCCGAGCACCGCGACGATGGCGATGACCGCGACGAAGAAGGGAAAAGCGACGGCGATATCGACCAGACGCATGGAGATGGCGTCCGTCAGCTTGCCGAAATAGCCGGCCGCCATGCCGACCGTGGTGCCGATGACGAAGGCTGGCACGACACAGAATAGCGCGATCTGCAGATCGATCCGGCTGCCATAGATAACGCGGGTGAAGACGCCACGACCCAGATTATCCGTGCCGAAGGGAAAGGCGAGGCTCGGCGGGTGCAGCGAATGCATGAGGTCCATCGTCGTCGGGTCACCCGGCAGCAGCATGGGACCGAAGATGGCGACCAATATCCAGCCCAGCATCAGACCGAGGCCAAGCTTGAGGTTGCGTGGCCAGTGCTTCATCCGATCTCGCTCCGCCGCACCCGGGGGTCCAGCATGATCTGGCCAAGATCGGTGATCAGATAGATCAGCACGACGATGATGCCGAACATCAGCGTCACCATCTGGATGGTCGGATAGTCGCGCGTGCCGATGGAGCTGATCATGAGCTGGCCGAGACCAGGCACGGCAAAGACATTCTCGACCAGCACGGTATTGCCGACCAGAAAGCCGATATTGAGGCCGAGCACGTTGAGGGCCGGCAGGATCGCGACGCGCAGCGCATGGCTGAGCAGGACAACGCGGCCAGGCAGGCCCTTGGCACGGGCGGTATCGATAAAGCCGGCCCCCAGCGCTTCGCCCAGGCTTGTGCGCAGCGCGCGCATCACCAGCGGCGCAACGTTCAGCGCGCAGGTCAGCGACGGCAGAAACAGGTTGTACAGCCGCGCGCCCCAGGTATTGCCGTAGCCCGCGATGGGGAAAAGATGGAAGGTTACCGCCAGCAGCAGGATAAGAATGAAACCTGTCCAATAGCTGGGCAGGCCGAGCCCGGCGGTCGCGACGACGCGCAGCACGTGATCGGCGCCCCGCCCTTGCTGTGTCGCCGCCAATATGCCCGCCGGCACGGCGATGACCAGTGAAATGACCGTGCTGTACAGCAACAGGACCAGCGTCGGCACCATCCGGTTCAGCACCAGCCGCGCGACCGGCTGGCCGTAATAGTAGGAGATTCCGAAATCGCCCTGAACCAGACTTTTAAGATAAAGCAGGTATTGCACGCCGATACTGCGGTCGAGCCCAAGACGCGCGCGGACGGCGGCCATCAGCGCGGGCGTCGCATGGATGCCGAGGATGGCCCGCGCCGGGTCGCCCGGAATAAGCCGCACGAGCAGAAAGACCGCGAGGGTTATTCCAAGCGCCACCGGTATCATCAGCAATAGGCGGCGCAGAATATAGGTCAGCATGCTTGCCTCATCATCCGCCGGCCCGGCCGACGGATGTTCTCATCAGAGGAATCAGCTCTTCCACACATCTTCCAGCCAGTAATTGCCGGTCGGTAGGATCCGGAAGCCACGGACATCGTCGCGCAGGGCGGTGATGGCCGGCGTCCAGTAAAGCCAGAGATAGGGCGCGTCGGAGAAGATCTGCCGCTGCATGTCCAGATAGATGCCGCGACGCTTGGCCTCGTCCAATTCACCCAGCGCGGCCGTCGCCATCTGGTCGACCTTCGGGTTGTTATAGAAGGTCCAGACAGAATCGCTGCCTTCGTCACCCGCACCGGCAAAGGCCACCAACTCGCAGGGGTCGAAGATGTCGCTGGTCATATAGCCCTGCGCCATCTCGTATTGGGATGCGCTCACCTGAGCGAGCTGCGTGTCTTGCTCCTCCGGCACGATGGTCATCTTGATGCCGAGCGGCAGCAGCATCTGCTGCACGATTTCGGCCACCTGGGCGAAGATCGTGTCCCCGCTATAGATCGTGCATTTCGCCGTGAAGCCGGTCGGCATGCTGCTGGCCGCCATCAGTTCCTTGGCCTTGGCGAGGTCATAGGGATAGGGCTTGTCCGTGACATCGGCCAGGAACATCTTGGGCAGGAAAGTGGTCGGCACTTCGCCATAGCCGAACAGGACTGCCTTGATGATGGCTTCCTTGTCGACGGCATAATTCATCGCCTGGCGGATCTTCACATCCTGGAAAACCGGCAGCTTTTCGTTGAACTGAATCCAGTCGATCCGGTCATAAGGCACGATCTGAATATCGATTCCAGACGCGTGCTTCAGCTTATCGACCTGGTTGAAGGGCACCTGCGTGCCGATATCGATCTCGCCCGACTGGACCTTTAACATCCGGACATTGTCGTCGGCGACGATCGAGAGCACGACGCCATCGAGGTAAGGACGCTTCGGATCCCAGAAATGCGGATTGCGGGCGAAGGTGATGCTGTCGCCCTTCTTCCATTCCGTCATCGCGAAGGGACCGGACCCGATCGGCTTATTGCCGAAGACATTGACGCCGACCTTGGTGAAATAGGCTTTCGGCACGATACAGGCGGCGTGAACAGAGACGGCCGCCAGGAAGGGCGCCCAATCCTGCTGCAGTTTGAAGACCATGGTATGCGCGTCCGGCGTTTCCATGCTCAGCTTCGGAAACAGCGAGCCGCACCAGGAATCCTTATCGTAGATCGCACGATTGAACGAGAATGCGACGTCCTCGGATGTCACGGGCGTGCCGTCCGAGAAGGTCGCGGCCGGGTTCAGATGGAAGGTATAGGTGCGCTTGTCGTCCGAAACGTCCCAGCTGGTGGCAAGGTCCGGTACGACCGAATCGCCGCTCGGGCTGGTGCGGACCAGCAGCTGAAACACCAGAAGCTTCGCCCAGATCGACATATTGTCGGACGGCACCACAGGCTCGAAAGACACGACATCCGCGGTACGCGCCATGGTCAGCACGCCGCCGCGCTTGGGCGTATCATCCGCGCGGGCCATCGGGGAGAAACCCACACCGGCCAGCGCGGTCGCCGCCAAGCCGAGCGCGGAACTTTGTAACAGCCGGCGGCGCGACAGCGCCATCGGGCGTGAGAATCCAGAGGAACCGGTCATGGGGCTTTGTCCTCGCAATGCCAAAGGGGAAAGGTCGAAGCAGGATGAGATGCACGGGCGCCGAAGCAATTCTGGGCGCAATTCGGACCCTTACTAAAGTTTCTGTCAAGAAAATTTGTGACTGGCGCGATCCGCGTCAGTTTGACCAAAAGGCGAGCATCGGCCTTACTTGGCTTTGCCACCAGTAAATCCCGATTTTTTCTATATCCGTTGTTTTATATGCATAAATACTGAGCAAATCATCCCGCTATCAGCTCAGTGCATTCTTCGCATTCAAAGTCTCGGGCGTTGAAATCACCCGAAGAGTGTGTTTCTTCTAAGAAAGACGTCGGGCCATCGGCTTGACGCTTAAGCTTATCCTGCGGGGAGCCCTTCATGTCGGCGGCCACACTGACCCAGACCATCGGGCGTACTCTCGCCGAGCTTCGACAAAGCCGGGGCTGGACCTTGAAGACCCTTAGTGAGGCCACAGGCGTCAGCGTGCCGGTTCTGTCCAAGATCGAGAACAACCAAACTGGCATTTCCTTTGAAACCGCGATGAAGATCATGGGGTCTCTGTCGCTCTCGCTGGATGAATTGACGGGCGACAAGCGGGAGCCTGCCCTAGTCAGCGGACGGCGCGCGATCAACCCGGCTGGTACCGCCCTCAAGATCCCATCCATGGGCCGCAGCTACGAACTCTTCGCGACCGAACTCCGCCAAAAGCGGATGGTGCCGATGATCACGACCGTCGATGTCCACAGTGCCGAGGAATGGGGTCCGCTCAGCCGTCATGACGGCGAGGAATGGATGTATGTGCTGGATGGAAGCATAGAATTACACACGGAACTCTATGCCCCGCTGACCATGAAAGCCGGCGACAGCGTCTATATCGATTCTGGAATGGGCCATGCCATGGTCGCGCTCAACGACGCGCCGGCAAGGGTCCTGTCCGTCTATGCCGGCACAGGCGCGCCCTTCGGCATGCCCCACTCCGACGGGTAACGTGACGCTCGCTCGGCGTCGCAAGCCCCTCCATCTTCGGTCAGGACGGCATCATCATCCAAGCGGTGGCAAGTCCTGACCGGGCTTGGTGACTAAGGAGGCAAATTCGGAAGATTGATCCGACACCGGATCCACCTCAGACTGTCACATTGCGCCTTGCATTAGCGAATTCCAGTGCCTCCACGAAAACCGCGATGCTGGTCACGCGCGACAGGAAATAAGTCGAGGCGCCGCTTTCCAGAGTTCGGTTCAGGACCAATTTATCCAGAGTAGAAGCATCCGATACCAAAATAATGCTCGCGCCCGGATAGGCATCGCTCAACGTCTCGACATCGCAAAAATCAGTGAACTCGACCTGATGGGAATGGTAGATGATCGTGTCGAACACTTGTTCGCGATGGAGCAGGCAATCATCAATGCTATCAAATTCCGTGATCTCGAATGAACTATTCGCGTTGAGGACAGCGCTGGAAAGCACTTCACGCGTCAGCGAAACCTCATCCACCCAAGCGATATGAGTGTTTTTCCGCCTATTTTTGAATAAAACCTCAGCATAGGCCCCGTTGATCGGACTAGTCATAAAAACCTCAACAAGATCTATTACAACTCAAATCTAGGCTTTCTTGTCCGGCGCAATTGAATGCACTTGATCCGCCATAAAAACATATGGGACCGGCCGCAAGATCAAGCCTCTCCCTCGCTCAAAATCGCGAGAACGCTCGGCGCAAAAAAACTGCGATTCCGGCCTGCCTCGCCGTACAAGCGAAGGATCCCGATCGCGGCAAGATTGCCGACAACCTTATTCGCGGCCTGAGGACTGACGTCTAGCCGTTTGGCGACACTGTTCGCACTAACGACTGGATCGAATGCTAGTGACCGAACAATGGAGAAAGCGCTGGAATGCGCGTGAACACCGGCTGCCTTAAGAGCCTCGATCCATTCACTGGACAGTCGTTCCAGACCATCGAAACAGGTCCAGGTTTCAAGAAGAGAGTCTTCGATAATGTCCAGGAACGTAAAGCACCACAGATCCCAGTCGCCGTTCATCTGCCCTGATTGAAGGGCTTCTTCAAGAGAAGCGGCATGTTTCGCGAAGGCGCGGGAGACAAAAAGGGGTGCCAGCCCTTCCCAACGCAGCATCATTGTCGTGAGCGAGCGACCAATAGTGTAACCGCCAATACTGCACGGAAAAATTGTACAAATTCGAGCAATTGCTATTGCCAATCGCAAAAGCATCGATATTTGCCCGCCCGAATTCACAAATTCTGCGAGGGATTGAACATGTTCAGCGATCTGCGCGGACACATGCAAGCCGATTTGGTCAAAGGTCGTTGATAAGCGATTTGCACTTCGCTTGTTTGTTTGATGGGAATTCTCTCTTCCGGACATGGTTGTGGCATCGCCATCGGCAAGCCGCATTGTCTCCAGAAGTATCAAAAAATCCTCGGCGCTTTCCGGACGATTTGCCCGAAGTACTATGTCGCCGTTCTGCTTGGCGAGGCGGAAGATCGGCTGAGGTATACGAACGCCCGGGCCGTCTGCCTCATGAACCAGCAATTCCAACAAGTCGAGCGACGGCACTCTTGACCCTGTCGCAATTATAGCGTCCCGCCGGCTCATCAAATGATAAAACTGAAACAGATCTGGGTTCTTATCGAGCCTTGCGTTACATTTTCCGACCGCGAATATCAATTTTTCGATACGCGTCTGAAAGCGGCAATGATCGACATACCGTGACAGTTCTTCTGGAACAAATGATGTCATGCCATGACGGTTCGGCTTAAACTCGACAGAGCTATAATTTCCCAAGAAATTACAATCCCAATGAATAGCAAGCTTTCTCGCGCGACGAGAGATGAACGCGCCGAGCTGGCAATTTAGTAATCAGACACAAATTTATAATATGGCATTATAACAAATCTCACTCAACCAAAAAGGCGAACATCTCCCCCCAACACAGGATGAGCCTAGCCATAATCACGGCTTTATTCGACACTTGGCGGAATATGAAAGATCAACTGCAAACACAGCCTATTCATTTCGCTGTGTCAGCTATACGCGATTATCGCTAGCCAACACAATATGGTTCTAACGAAAAAGTGAAGAATGGGGTGAATTGCCCGCGATCGCGATCGCGTTTTGGCATTTGAATCATAAGGTAGCAGCATTTTTCGAAAAATTTCCAAGGCAACACAATTGCGTTTCTGCTTGGCTGTATTGGCCGCCCGGCACCCTGTCTTTGCGATAAGTTTTATATTCACACATGCGAATGCAAGGTTACCGATTCAAAGTCTCCCAGCGGCGTGACTAATAAAACTTTCTATCAAATCTCTTCGTGTTTCTAAAATTAGTGATCACAAGCCCGCTCTCTGCTTACCGCAAAGAGCCCGTATTTATTTTCCTAATGACTAATTCATTTCTATAAATACAATGCTGAACAAATGTTCACCCATAAATCCCGAAAAATTCACAAGATATTTCGTTTATTATACAATGCTGCCTTTATCGGCATCAGTGACATTGCCAAGCCTTAAGCCGATGATGGGCGGCAATTCTGCGCTCCCGCCTTTCTGTATCAGGCTTAACCCCAAAAAGGAGGGATGCTCAGACCATCATGCGGGCTGTCGGAGCCGTCAGGTATAGGAACCGCTCCAACAAGCCCGCACCAGAAAACCTGGCTCCCCGTTTAAAATCGATGAAGTCTCAAACTTTGGAACTCGCAAATATCAGGTTATTTTGAGGTCGTTACCGCAAAATCAGAAGTTGTATTGCCGTATAGGGCTTGGTCACCGCTGAAGATGTCCGATCCGTTGAGCGTGACGCCATTGACATAGAGATTGCGGTCTTCACTGTCAGAGCCGCCATAGGCGTCATTGACGAAACCGATCCCGATCGTATGCGCACCGGAACCGAAGTTTCCGCTAAAGGAAAAGCCTTGTGTGGCATTCGCCTCATGAAGTGCCGATACCACCTGCGGCGTCGTCACGGCTTTGCCGTCTATATAAAGTACGAAATCCGCATTCCCCTGCCATGCGTCTTCTGACAAGGTCAAGGTCAGATTATCGGCAGGACCCGTGCCGGTGGTAGCACCTGGACCGACCGAGAAGTTGTCGGTACTGTCACCGGGCATGCTAGCACTCGTGCCCGCATAGGTTACGCCATCATAGGCGATGGAATTGACATAAAGATTGCGATCAAGGCCCTGACCGCCGTAAGCATCGTTGATGAAGCTGATCGCCACGTCGTTAACGCCGGAATTCCAATCACCGGTGAGCAGAAAGGTATTCGCGTCATCCGACGAATGCAGCGCCGATGTTTGATACTCCCCGCCGACCTGCTGGCCGTTGACCGCGACTGTGAAGGCCGCATCCCCTTTATAGGCATCCTCCGACATTTGCAGCGTCAGTGTATGCGCTGTCGCTGCTGGCGGATCGGCAGCGGGCGGACTAGCAGGCGCTGTCGCCGGATCGGTGGCAGCTGCGCTTTGGACGCCGAAATATTTGGCCCAGGCCGCCGCTTCCTGAGGTTTGTCATCCGACGCAGCCGAGAACGCGTAATTGCCGCCGAGGTCGGAATCCCATATGCCGACATACTGGATCTGAACACCGGCATTGGCGAGGGTCGAGGATAGCCACTGGACAAAAGTCGGATTGTCGGTCAGGTTGGAACCGTCATCCAGCGTATTCCCGGCGCCGGTTTCGCAAATGGCGATCGGCTTTCCCGTCGTTTTTGCAAAGTCAATGATATCCTGCAGGCTGAGGGCCGATCCGCCGCTGTCATCCAGCGAGTATTCGGAGGAAGCGGGATCCGTATAATAATGTTCGAGGTTGACGGGGTCTGCATCCCATTGCGCCAGGCTCGTATCATAGACGGGATTGGGAGAGTTCAGCTCCTGACCGCTTTTATCCCAGTCATATATCTTTGACCCGTCATGGTAAGGAAACACATCGCCGTAAACATCGACGCCGATTGTATCGACATAGGCGTTACCAGGGTAAAGCGTCTGAGTCACGTTGTCGATATCGCTGAAATTGACGATCCCCGGGTTCCAGGCGACCGTCATATTGACGCCATCGGCTTGAGCCGCAGAATGGAGAACCGTATAGATATGTTTGAAAGCCGCGACCCAATCTGCCTGCTCGGCCGCCGTACTGCCCGCAAATGACGTGGAATCGGCGAGATTCATCTCGACGCCCGGGCGCCAAACCTGCGTCATAAAACCCGCATCTGCCCAGGATTTGACCATGGATTGCAAGATGCTGTCATATGTGCCGTTCGCGAAGTTCTTATACATCTGATCGGCGGAGGGCGAGCCGGCTGCCGTCGAACTCATAGGCAAAGCGATCGTCGGAATTTTGCCTTGAAACGTCGGTGACGCCGCGGCCGATGTCGCCGACCACTCCACGTTGCTATCCCAATCGGTGACGAGCTGGCTCGAATCTACCGAGCTATTCATGAAAGTCGGCTGCGCACCCATAAGGCTCGCAAACTGCGTATTCGCCGCATCAAATTCCGCCTCTGCGTCCGGGTCGCTGATATTCGGATTTCCGACGGAAACGCCGAGTGGAAACGGAAGCCCTGAACTTGTTGTCATAACCACTCCTTGCGCACAAGAGCGCGGATCAGGCTATTGCTGGTCAAGCAAATGGCCGGGGTTTATCGAGCAACCGGACGCCCATTGGATGTCGGGTTGATGGTTATTGAAACCGCAACTAGAAAACCCGATCGCACTCTCTTCGTCGGTAATTTAGCTTACCTCAATGGTTTGACGTTTTTGTTATTGCTAAAACAGCTGGCCGGCGAATCGGAATTGTACGATTTTTTGCTTGATCTTGATTGCGCTCACCTTTTTGAGAGACAAAAGTCATTGCGCTATCTCTTTAGCGTCACTATCTCGATCGCATTCAACATAAACGTTGTTTAATCAACATTTTTTGAATATATCCAGCTGTATTGCTTTTCTTTAAAAACCATCTTATCGGCCGCTTGTTCTGTACAGTTCTTAATCGAGGTGATTTTTACTCATAAAAATCAACAAAAAATTTTATCTTTACTCCTTCTTAACCTCTTGTCACGTTCCACCTGAATCGTCCTTATCCGGGCTTGCTGGCTTTGCGTGGGTATTGCCATAAAGCAAATATTAATAATTCTCCTGCTCTTGTGACAGTCCTTACCTTTGGCCGACAGGACAGACGAATGCTCGTCGCGATCCGGGATATCATCCGCGGCATCCGTTGATGTCGTGTGGTGAGGGCTGGGCCATGTGCCGAATAGGAGGCTCGGGAAGCCAAGCTGCCAAACAGCGCCCTTGGCTCTGGCCGACCGAAAACCACGATCCCCCTCGGCGCGACCGCTTTCTCGCAAAAAGCCGGGCTGTGAAGATGATCTGTTTTGAATTAGGAACAGACGACCGCTGCACCGATCCCGGCGCGCATGCGACTGAGAAAGACCAGCACGCCCGACCGATGCGAGGACTAGCTCATTTGGCGCTATACGATCACCACATCGTCCAGAATCGCCTTCTCGCAGCACTTTCGGGCGAGGTGCTCGCTAAGCTGGCGCCGAAACTGACCTTGGTGACGATGACGCCGCGGCAAGACCTCTGTCAGCCTGAAGCCGTGATCGACTCCGTCTATTTTCCGGAAACCGGGATGATTTCCCAGGTCAGTAATCTCGATGAGGGGGAGCAGGCCGAGGTCGGCGTTATCGGCAGGGAGGGGATGCTGGGAAGCGCGCTCATCTCCGGCGTAGAAACCTCTTACACCGAGGCAATGGTTCAGCTCGCCGGCACAGCCCTGCGCATGAGCGCCCCGGATTTCAGCCGTGAAATGGAGCAAAACCTCGCTTTTCGCGAATTGTTGCTCCGCTATAGCGAGGCATTCCAAGCCCAGATCATGCAAACCGCCGCTTGCAACGGTCGACATCCCCTGGAACAGCGGCTGGCGCGTTGGCTGCTGATGGCCCAGGACCGTAGCGGCGAGGAACAGCTTGTACTGACGCAGGAGTTTCTGGCGATGATGCTCGGTGTCCATCGTCCCAGCATCACGATCAGCGCGCGCCGTATGCAACATGCAGGGCTCATTCGCTTTTCGGCCGGCCGCGTGACCATTCTGGATCGCGACCTTCTCGAAGCCAGGTGTTGCGAATGTTATGGCGCGGTCACGCGCCGCTTCCTCGCCCTGCTTGGTCCGTCTTTTGGCTAGGAATGTAAGGAACCTGACAGCCGAATTGATGATACTGGCGCAAAAGTATTTAATCGCTACATTTATACCGGCTCGTACGCGACTGAGAGGCAACCCGCACTCCCGCCCGATCTGAGCGAGGAGTGCCGAATGGCGCCTTTTCAATGCGGCACCATTTGCAATCGGCTGCTTGCTGCCCTTCCCCCGGATTCGCTGTCACGGGTCGTCGCAAAACTTAGTCATTTTATTTTAACAACAAAACAGATCGTCCAACGCGCTGACGCGCCGATCGAGGCCGTCTATTTCCCGGCAAGCGGCATGATCTCCCTGGTCAGTAACCTGCGTGACGGCATGCAGGCTGAGGTTGCCGTTGTGGGTACGGAGGGGATGCTCGGGACCTCAGTGATTTCTGGCGCTGAGACGTCTTTTGTCGAGGCCATTGTACAGATGCCCGGAACCGCGCTCAGGATGGCCAGCATCGATTTCAAGCGTGAGATCGAGACAAATGCGCCCTTTCGTAACATCATTCTTCGCTACAATGAGGCATTGCAAGCCCAGTTCATGCAAACGGCCGCCTGCAATGGTCGCCACGGATTGGGCCAGCGGCTCGGTCGCTGGCTGCTGATCGCGCATGATCGGGCCGATCGGGCGGAATTGCTGGTAACTCAGGAATTCATTGCCATGATGCTCGGCGTTCATCGCCCCAGCATCACGATCGCCGCCGGCAATCTTCAGCGAGCCGGTTTGATCCGCAGTTCCGGCGGCCGCATCACCGTGACCGACCGGGCTGGGCTCGAAGCGGCCTCCTGCGAATGCTATGGCGCGGTCCAGAAGCGCTTCGCAAACCTATTGGGATCCTAAGCATCGGGGCCGGCCTGCCGTAACCGTTGCGTGATCCGTACTATATGTGACAACCCGCTGGAATTTAGATTGTTACACTCAGCCCTCAGGTGGGAGAGGTTTTGCGCCGATGCCCATCAATCAGGTCAATGAAAACGGCATTTTTCTTGGAACTCGGCCATGCATCGGGTGTTCGCCAAAAATCAAGACAATCGTCCAGCCTGCGACTCAACCGCGGATGATCAACGAAATTTGAAGACCGCATGCGGCAAGGCAAAAACTGACGCTGAAGATCAAGCTATTGACCCAGCCGGAGGGCTGCGGCTGATACGAGACAGGAACGGCGCTGTCATCGGTCTCTGGCAAACCAGGAGTAGCCGCGAAGGCCCAGATGACGAAATCGAGGCGTTTGTCATGACCTTGTTAGATATTCTGCACGCGGGTGAGGGAATCGGCAAAGCACGCCATCGGCCCAGTCCCGCTCATCAAAATGCTCCGGCCAATCAAACCAGACCTTATTCAGACAATACTAAGGATTAGCCTCTCCCGGCTTGTCCTCAACGGCCTGGGCCTTGTCGCTGGTGCCCGCTTTTCGCATCACATTGCCGACATGCATTTTAACGGTTGCGAAACTAAGCTGCAGCTTTTTCGCAATAGCTCGGTCTGACTCCCCCAACCATAAATATCCCAGTATTTCTGCTTCGCGTTGCGTCAGCCCATGGAGCCGAAAACCCGCGGATGCTTGCTCATCACTCTTCCTTCGGGCTTCCTCCCCTTCGTCGGGCCCGTGATAGCCTCTTGGGACCGACAAACCGCCGGCACCCACCAAGGCCAAGGTCTTGGCGAAGACTCTCAAATCGCTGACACGAGAAGAGACATAAGCAGATACGCCAGCATTGAGCACGACATCGACCACCCGTGAATCGACCGTGATCTCGTCCGAGATAATGATAAGATAGGATGCCGGAAAAGACCTTCGCAGAACTTCGGTTTCGCCAAATCGCTCAAATAGGATTTCATGGGAGTGATAGACAATAATATCAAAACATTGCGCCTTATGAGAGGCGCAATCACTCACCGATTCAAATACCGAGATCTGAAATGCAGCGTCGATCTGGTTGATGACACGCGAAAAAACTTCTCGGGTTAGTTTTACGTCGTCGATCCAAGCTATGATGATCGGGGCGATGCTCTGACCACTTTGTACGGAACCTGGAAGCGACGGCATTGCATTTTTTAGGTCCGTTCCGTCTCTCTCCTCAATCATGAGACCATCCAGCGCTAATTTTTATCTTCTGTGCGAAGACGAAATTATAATTATTGAGATGCCTGTCCCAGTCAATAATCCGAATTATTTTTCTTGGGTTTTACTGCCTGCTTTTGTGGTCAGGGCTGCAAGCTCTTTTGCTAGGCTAAGAGAAAGCACCCTACAAATTTGACTAGATCATGGCGAGGTGAGCCGTTCAGGCTAAACCAGTAGCTTGTTGGCGCCTCGCTAGGATAAGCCATCCTTATGATGATCTGGCAATATTTATGCCCATCGCAAATTCAGCCGCTCAGTGTTTGGACAATGCACTGCCGTCCCTTTGCCGTTGCTGCATTGCGGCAGCATCGTCGCGGTTTTTTGAGACAGGATTTAGACCAGCACATTATCGGCCAGAGATTTCGACTCTGCCGTTAAGCCAGGACCGGTCGGCGCCAGCTTGCTTGCAACACTCTCCCAGTTGAACCGCTCAGCACAGGCCAGTTGAAAGCGCACCAGGCGGTCCCGCAATACATGCGGGTCCATTCGGCTGATCGAGGCGAGATGCATCGCAATCTCCCCGACGCTATAGACACGTCTCACAAAAAAATAATGATCCAGGACTTCGCTTAAATCCTCGTTGACATCCGACAATGAAAGAACAATCTGATTTTGTGCTATATAGGCTAATGTCTTGAGCTTGTGCCCCGATTCGAATCGGTCGGAAATGACCCCGAACCTGATAATATCGGACGCTTCGGACTCCGACGGCAGCGGCAATATCGACAGAACCTCGGTGGCGCGCCTCGGCAGCCTGTCAGACAAAATGGGAAAGCGATTTTTGCTCCTGGCATAATCCTTGGCAAATCGCACGGCATCCCGCCGCTTCGGCCACCAATCATAGGTGCCTGACAGGACAAGGTCGCTGACGACCCGCGCACCTGGCCTGAGCATGGTGACCGGGGGCATTCCGGGCAAGGTCAGCAGCACCGGTCTTGCGCCCGGCAGACTGGCCACATAATCCTGATCCCGCTTTGAAAGCGTCGCGATCGCCGAAAGCTGCGGCGACCGAAAAATCCTCCGCTCCCATCGCCCCGCCTGAATGGCAAGAAGCCAGGCTATCGGATTGCGCGGGAATATCCTCGGCAAGGCCTGGCTGGTGATATTATGAGCGATCAGGATAGCCGGTCCCGTCAAGCTGGAGACCAAAGCGTCAAACGGTTCCCAGGAACAAATCGTCAGATCCTGCCCAGCCTGTGCCACCGATACCAGGGCACGATTGTCACGCGTTGCGAAACGAGCCCGGTTGCGCGGGATACCACGGAGGATATTCCAAAGCTCAAGCCAGCGCGGCGCCGGTTTCGGACAGACGGTGGTGACGATATGGCCCAGGTCCCGCAAAGCCTGGATAGTCTTACGGTCGAAGACCTCGTCTCCGGCAGCGCCGTCAACCGGAGACTTGCCAATCCAAAGAATAAAAATGTCTCCGACTCCCTTGCCATTTATTGGCCGCCGGAAAGCAATGGCCGAACCTCCTGGCTTAAAATCCAGACTCGCAATCCCAAGCCGTTACGGCGACCACGCCCGCGCCGGTTGTCCGGAATTATCCAAGTCAAGCCCTCGGTTTGCCATTAGACATTGGGTACTAGACCACACGCCGCTTGCTTAGGGGAAACGGCCAGCTGATCAGCCAGGCTTCGCAATGCCTATCATAGAACAGGAGATTCTCCGATTTCTCCGATGGGTCGCAGGGCGCGATGGCATAAAGGGCAGGATGTCGCATGAGACAATTTGGCGAGGACCACGGATATGCCAGCCTCCTCATCGCCGCACTGCTGGGAACTGTCCTGTCGCTATTGTCGACGGGCTATCTATTCGCGACCG
This sequence comes from Acidisoma cellulosilyticum, assembly GCF_020621385.1. GTDB lineage: Bacteria > Pseudomonadota > Alphaproteobacteria > Acetobacterales > Acetobacteraceae > Acidisoma > Acidisoma cellulosilyticum. The sequence goes on from NZ_JAESVA010000006.1 coordinate 171,326, forward strand.
GCAATAATTTGTTCCATCTCGGTATCATCGGGGCTCTTTACGATCTGCCTCAATATCAGAACGACGCTTTCATCCAGTCGCTGCGCCACTACGCGTCAGGACCTTGGCTCATTCTGTCCGGCAAGGACAGAACGCTCACCGTTGACGGCCTGTTTTTTGTCCTCCTGTTCTTTTCACGCTTTTTGTCCATCCTCGGCTTTCTGCTCTGCGCTGCCCTGCTCGGGCTGGTCTCTTGGCGCGAAAGGCTGGTCTTCGCCAGCGTCATCGCCACTTGCAGCATCATGCGCGGCCTGTCGCTTGCCGGTGGCGGCGGCCTGTTCATTCCAGAATTCACCCAGTCGGAAATCGCCAATGGCCTGACGCTGATCATGCTCTACTGCCTCGGCCGGCGGAATCTGTTGGGCGGGATAATCCTCAACGCTTTGGTTTTCTTCACCAATGCCTTTTTTGCCGTCTGGAACGCCCTGCCCTTTCTGCTCGTGACCGGTTATTGGCTTCGGACGGGCGCTGTCAGCCCAAGGCAAGCGATGCGGCAGATCGCTCTGGCCAGCCTGCCGGCAATGGTGATCGCAGCGCCGATACTGGTCAATATCAGAAGCAATCCCCATTGCGGCCAGCCCATGGCGGTCGATTACCTGACCTTTCTGACGCAATACTGGCCGCTTCATTTTTTGATTTGGTCGAATTCGCTGGGCGCGATCTTCGGTCTCGCCGTCATCGTCATTCTCGGCGCGTGGGGTCTTTGTCTGCTGCGGCCAGTCAATCCCACGATCACCTTGTCGTCCCTGGCTTTTGTCCTGGTCTATGGCTTGGGAATCCTTGTCCCGATGGCGACGCACAATCCCGCCATCCTCAATCTTCATCTGCTCAGATCCAGCACCTGTCTGCACATCATGACCAGCCTGATTCTCGCCAGCCTGCTGACCCGCTGGGTTTTGAGTGGCGACCGCTTGGAACGCCGGGTACTCGGCCCGCTGCTGCTGCTGGCCTTCTGCTCTATCCGCGCCCTGGTGCCTTTGGCAGGCATTCCGCTCGCCATTGCCATGTCACCACGCCTGCAAAGGGTCGCGCGGCATGGGATCGAGCGTCGCGGCATACATGCCAAATGGCTTGCCGTCGCTGTCGGCGTGCTGATGCTGGGGCTTTGGAGCCTCTACGGTCGGCAACAGATCGCGACCCTGCGTCTCAGCCATCAGCAGGTCCGGACCTGGACCGCGATCGGGGAATGGGCGCGCAGCCAAACCCCGAGAGACGCCGTTTTTCTGCTTCCCACCAAGGACATCAGACCTCACGCGCCCGCGCCTTATTCCTATGCCGGCGATAGTGCGATCTTTGAATTCACTTCACATCGGCAAGTCTGGGTTGATTTCATCCGCGGCGCGGCCGTCATGTGGACGCCCTCCTATTACAGCGAATGGAATAGCCGTATCTGGCCGGTTCTGGCCCTGAAAACGCCCGGACAGCGGATGGACTATGCCCGCCGGAAGGGCATCACCTATCTCGTCGAAGCCTGTACCGGCGGCAGTGCCGCTTTCGGCGTCGATGGTCTTTGCGTCTATGCGACAAAAGTCCCGGGCAAGCCACCACCCAGCCTATGATCGCGCAACGGCGCAATGCGGATAAGGGAGCCGAACAGAACCAGCATCATGACGCTCGTCGGCGCCACGATGCCACCCCCGAAAAATAGCTGCGGGATCAGAACCACCAAAGCCAGGCTGCGGCTGAAGGTGGAGCCCAGGACAGCCCAAAGCAGAAAGACGTGGAAGATGACGGCCGTCAGCAGCCCATATTCATAGATGAGCTTATTGGCCGGCCATTGCACCTGGTTATCGCCCTTGGGGGAACTGCCCGGCCCCGCGCCGATCAACAGAAAGGACGGATCGGCGATCAATGTCATCGTATCCTCGAAGGGTAGGATGAGCCGCGCATAACCGCTGGAGTTGTGCGACGAAAGCTCGGTCGAGCGCTCCAGAAGATGCGAGAAGGCCCCGTTCAGCCCGGCCAGCAGGATGAGCGGCAATCCTATGCCCATCGCCAGTTTGAGAAGCCGACGGTCGAGGCGAAACAGCAGCAAGGGCGATACCAGCGCGATCGCGGCCAGCCCCGTCCCCGCCATGCCGGCGACAAGCCCCGTCATCAGGATCGTCAAACGCCAGATTTTTCGAAACCAGAGCAATTCCGCGGTAAGGGCGATGGCCAGATATTCCGAGGCGATCGAGGGTTCCAGAAAGAAGACCCCGTTCGGGGTGAGGAACGGCGAATTCCAACTATAGGGGCGCAAATAGGCAAAGCCGCGGACGAGAAGGCTGGGCGGCAGGATGTCATCCAGATTCGGCCAGAACCGATTTCCGACCGAGAATTGCACGGCCTGCTGCGCGATGATGATCAGCGCAATGACGAGCATGCCGCGTTGGAAAATATTGCAGCAGCGCATGGCGATATCGCGGCTGACATCGACACGGAAAACCAGACTGCTGTAGATGACCAGAAAGATCGCGACGGCCGGCAGGCTGCCAATCTCGCGCCCCGCGAAAGCCTCTCCAACCAAAGCGAATGTAACGCTGGCGAGAAGGGTGACGAAAAGCAATGCCCGCGTCGGGTCGATTACCGCCCGGCCGGTCAGGAAAATCCAGAACAGCGTTCCGAGCATGATAAAGACATCGATCCCGATGCCGCTGCCGGCCCCGGACGTCAGGCCGATTTTTTGAAGATATATCGCGGAGATGGCCAGGACGCCGAATGGCACAAGTATAGCGCTCTTGCCGACGATGACGGACAAGCCAGCAGCATCGAGAGACTGGTCACGCATCATCGCTTTGGCCTTCCTCAACGCAGATCCGGCAGGTGGATGGGATCGTCACGGCTTGGACGGCGCGTAGACGCGCACATAGTCGATCGCGATCGATGCCGTCTGTTCTGGATAGACCGCAGCCTTCTCCCAGGGAAAGCCGTAGGCCAGATCGAGAATGAGGAATTGCGGCTGGTTCGCATCGGAACCCGCAGGATGCGCGATCCTGGCGACCTCCTGTCCATTCAGATACCAGACCGTCTCTGTCTTCGTCACCAGAGAGCCAAATCTATTGAACCGATCGGCAAGATCGAGGTTCGTCCCGATGCCGAAGGTCCGCTGCATATAAGGTGCCGTGACATTCGGGCTACTCGTCCGGTCGTTCCAGTGAATCGACGCGAAATAGGTTTTGGCATTGCCGAAACTCTCGATCACATCATCCTCCCACTGCTTCACATAGCGATTGCTCGGCGGCCCGATGCCCTTGTCTATCCCCAAGGTCCAGAACGCGGCCCAAGCTGCGGGATTGTCGGAAAGCTTCATCCGCGCCTCGACATAGAAGGGCGGCGCGATGGCGAAACTGTTGAAGGTCGAGATGGCGCCGCCAAAATGGGTCGGCCGGCCACGCGTCTGCGCCGGATAGGATGCGGCGGAGGAGCGCGGCATGGGGCCGGCGGAGATTGTCAGAATAGAGTTTTCAACCGAAAATGGGCTGAATTTAGCGGGGTTTTCCGTCACAAACCATTCATAGCCGAAGCCTTCTTCGTTCTGCGGCGTCCAAACGCCGGTCCCCTTGTTGAGCCCTTCCATGCTCGGTCCGCCCGATCTCAATGACAGGCTGTCGAAATCGTCGTGAAAGACCAGCCTATAGCCGATCGGCTGGGCGCCCGCGCAGGCCGGCAGACCAAAAGCAAAGGCCGCAAGGCCTGCCGCTATCCATCTTGCCAAGGACGCCCTCCGCTTCTGGCTCATGGCCGACGCTGCCTTAGCTTCGGCAGACCAAAAACCACCTCATAGATCGCCGCATAGGCCAGGATCACGACGGCAAGGCAGATGCCGCCGAACAGCAGGCAATCAATCACCGCAGTCAGGGAATGCTGCTCGAATATCCAGCCCAGACCGAGATTGGCTGCCAGCCAGAACAGCGCGATGGCGACCAGAGCCACCAGGAAGGCGCCGCCATTGACCCACAACAGCCGTCCCCGCAGGCAGGCCATGAAAACGACCCCGATCAGCACTTCCTGCGCCGCCAGCAAAGCGAGATAGACCAAGGTCGAGCCGGACCAGTAACCGAGGGCCGCGGCCAAAAGACTGGCCGTGATATAGATATATTGGCATAGGGCGACCCGCCTGATTTTGCCGGTGCGCATCTGCGTCGCGGAAATCACCTGAAAGGCGTTCCCGGCCGCACCGATTGCGAAGGAGAGCGCGATCCAGGGTTCAAGCCTGGGGTCGCCGCCATTCAACCAAAGCGCCAGCAGACGTCCGTGATCGGCGATGATGACGCAGGACACCGCGCTGGCCACCAAGGTCGCGAGCAGAATAAAACCGCCCATGATCGCATCCGCCTGATCGGCGTCGCGCGAGACAAGCTCGGCATAGCGGATAGAGGCGAAGCGGCTCAGCTGGCTGATGACCTGGCGCCCCAGACTGAACAAGGCGCGCATCGCGACGAAGGTCGTAAGCGTCGCCGGGCTCGCCATGCTCGCCAAAATCATGACCGGAAGACTGAAACGGATCCAGGTCGCTGCCGGATCGGCAATCGCCAGGGGAATCACCCGGCCGATACGCCAACCGATGTCAGGCCAACCCGATATGAAAAGGCCGAGCGACCTTGGCTGTCGCAATAGCCAAGCCTGCGCCACGACGGCGGCGACCCCCGTGCCGAGCATGACATAGGCGAGCGCCGCAGGCCCGCCGTGGAAAACGAGAAGCGCCACCACCGACAAGGCATTGCGGCAGGCCACCATGCTCAGAAAAAGCCCCTCGACAAGGCGGAAATTCCCGAGCGTATCCAGCCAATAGCCGCGTACGATGAGAAGCGTATCCAGCGACAGGGTAACGATCAGGGCGAAAGGCCAAAACTGGAAGGCCGCGCTGCCGCGGATGATGGGTAAAGCGGCCCCCATGATGACGACCGCCGTGAAGGCCAGCATGATGCCGCGCGTCAGCGCCCAGATCTGACGGAAATACGCCGCCCCCGCCGGATCTGCCTGACGCGTGCCGGAGAGCAACTGGGCATGCCCGATGCTACGCAAACCGACATCGCTCACGCTACAAAGATTCGCGATCGCCAGGATGACGAGCCAATAAGCCGTTTCCGTCTGCCCCCAGACGCGCAATTGCAAGGGGAGAAGAATCAACTGATTGACGGCCAGACAAAGCTGCGTGCCGAGCGTGATCGAGAAGAATTGCAGAAAAATCTTCAATCTTCACCGCCGCAAAGGACCGGATTGCCCGGCCGAGCGGCCTGGCGAGAAATCCTTGTCTAGCATTAGCTCTTGCCTCGGAACACTGACCCTTATGCTTAGCGTCCTCTCTCTTATTTCCTGGCCTTTCTTAAAGATCTGCCTCTCCCCGCCAGGGCAGTCACTAGCGAAGGGATTATAGACGCCCGATCCGTCTCATTGCAGCTTGTCGCACCTTTGCCCAATCCGGAGGGTCCGCAGGAGTTCAGGATGAAACTGGTCTGGCACGCGAATAATCTTCTCGAAGCCGATTGGATCAGGGACCTATTGGGAACCCTCATTGACCAGGAAGCGCTCGACCTTGATTGCTCATGCTTCGATGACAATACGATCCATGTCGTGAGCAGCAATTGGAAGCCGCTGCCGCAGTATGAATCCTATTTCGCGCAATGCAGAAGCCGCTGCAAGACCCTCATCCTCTTTCACGCCAGCGATGAATATTTCTCGGGCGGCAATGCCCTGTATCGGCATTTCGACCTCGTACTGCGCAATTTCCGCACCTATCTGACGACAGGGCCGGGCATTCTGTCCTTGCCCTTCGGCTATTCGAACGGCACGCGCCGCAGCGGGGATAGCAAACCGGCGAAGGAGCGCCGCTATGCCTGGTCCTTCACGGGTGAGATCAAGGCCTCGCGCATCGATATGGCGGCGGCGATGGAGGGGTTCGGCGATAATCTCTTTACCCGCACCGCCTCCATTGACGATGCGGCGGGGCGCAAGCTCAGCAAAGCCGAATTCGACGCCATCCTCAGCGACACGGTCTTTTCGCCTTGCCCCATGGGGAATGTCATATTGGAGACTTGGCGGCTCTATGAAAGCCTGGAACTGGGATGCATCCCTTTGATCGAGCGCCGACCCAGTCTCGACTATTACCGTACGCTGCTCGGCGATCATCCGGTCCCGACCTTCGCCAGCTGGCGCAAAGCGCGGCTTTTTGCCGAAACGCTTTACGCCGACAAGCATAGCCTCGCGCAGTTGCAGACCCATATCGGCGATTGGTGGGCGACGGAAAAGGGCAAGCTCCGCGCGACGCTCCAGACAGCGATCGCCGGGCCATCGCAATCCGCGGCGCTCAACCGTTTCGCGGCCTTGCCCCATAACCGCTACCCGGTGCTCTATGAGCCGCTCCGGCTCGCGGAACTGCTGCGGCACCAAAGCACCGCCAGTCTGCGCCGCCGGCTGATGCGACCGACGGGTCCCCTCAAGCGCATCACACGTGACGCGCTCAGGCTGCAGTCACGAAAGCCAGCCTCATGACGTGGCGGTCCCCGTCAGGAATATGCTATTGCTAAGGCTGCCGGTGTAGCCGGCAAGATTGACCGTCAGGCTCACGCCGAAAGATGACAGATCGACCAAGGATGACCCGGCCGATTGCGTGACATGGCTACCGAGAATGGCCAGGCTCGTCAGACCGGGAATATTGTCCCAGGCCAGAAAATCGCCTTGCGACGGGGTAAAATCGGCGATGGTGATCGAGCCCGCAACCGGTTTGATGTCGAATTCATCTGCACCCGAACCGCCGACGAAAATATCGTTGCCTCCACCGCCGATAAAGACATCGTTGCCGGCACCACCGCTGAGAATATTGTTTCCGCTATTGCCAATCAGCAGGTCATTCCCGGCTCCGCCCACGGCATTCAGCGTTGCCGGTGAGATGGTCGCAATCGAACCGCCAGGCGTGCCGCCCGATAAGGGTTGCTTGGCCAGGATCGCCGCATACCAATTTTGCGCCAAAAGGGCATAGCCCGCATCGGTGGGATGCGTCCCGTCAAAGATCAGATCCGAGGACGGGAAATTGCTCTGGCTGACAAGGCTGACATTCAGCCCGGCGGCAATGGCTTGCTGCACCATCGCATCGATCGCCGTATTCAGGGCCGGCACCGTGCTGACACCGGTATTCGGCGGCAATTCGGAGACATAGACATGGGTCGCCGGGTTGGAGGCTTGAATGAGCAGAAGCATTTTGTTCAGATTGGCGATGATCGTCGCCTGCGGCACAAACTGCAGCAAATCATTGGTGCCCGCGAGAAGCAGAATGGCCTGCGGATTCTGTTCCGCCAGCAGATTGGGCAGCCGTTCCAGCAATTGCCCCGTCGTATCGCCGGGATAGCCGGCATTCTCCGGATCAAGCAAGGTCGATGGCCCGTCGCTTTGATCGCCGACGAAGTTCACCAGCGCGCCGGCGGCGATGAAGGATTGCCATAAGGGACCACGATAGCCCTGGTCCGTCGTGCTGCCCTGAATCGCCCAATCATTCGCTGTCCAGCCATGCGTGATCGAATCGCCGAAGGGCATGATCGATAATGCCTGCGACCATTGATCGGTCGCGAGATTGACCACGACGCCTTTGGAGTCGCTCTGCAGATTGAGCGTATTGGCAGCGCCACTGGCGCCGGTGACATTGACCGTCAGCGCGGCGCCGAAGGTCGCGGTGCCAGTCGCATAGTCATTGGCGCTGACGGCCGTGCCGGTCGTGGCAAGATAATCGCCCGCCACCGTTCCGGGATTGAGCTGCCCACCGAAAAACTCGAAAGTCCCTGTCGTGCTCTGCGTGCTGCTATGCATCAGCGCAATATTGGAATTTGCATTGCCGTCACCGGTGAAGGTGAAGCTCAACCGCTGCCAGCTGGTCGTCGCCGTCGCTGACTGCAGATAATCGATATTGGCAGAGCCACTATAGAAGTTGAAGCTGAAGGCACCGGATCCGCTGACCAGCTTCACCCAGACGCTGAACGTATAGTCGCCCGCCACGGTCGTCGGATAGTACAGCCCCGAGGATGCCGCGGACAGCTTGACCTTGTCGGCCGTGGCTGTCTTGCCGCCCAAGGGACCGACCGCCGCATTGGCCGTGATGGTCGGCGCTGTGCCGAAACTCGTCCAAGGCGCGGCGTTGAACGCCTCCGACTGGGTGATGAGATTTTCGTCTATGATAGGACCCGGCTGGTTATAGGTCAGGCCGTCGCTCAGCGTATAGGCGAAGGAATCCTGCTCGATCTCGCCGAACAGCAAATCCGCGGTCAGCGGCAGCGCCGCGTTCAGGCTGTACGTGTAACTGCCATTCGGCTGAATGATCAGATTGCCGTAGAGTCCGGCGATCGTGGTGGTCGCGGTAATGGCCAAGCCGTCGACGCTCGCGACCGACAGCACTGTCCCGGTCGGGGTGGTATCGTTCGATAGAAGATTGCCGCTCGCGATTGTCGTGCCGCCGACCACCACCGCGCCATTGTCCGCCGTCGCGACGGGTGTCGCACCGGTCAAGGTGACGGTCAGCGTGCTGCCGAGGGGGGAGGTGACGGGCCCCGTGGTATTGATGATGCTCCCGGTTGTCGCGACATAGGTGGCGGGTGTCGACCCGCTATTGACCTGCGCGCCCCAGAGCTGAAAGACGCCGTCGTCCGTCTGATCCAGGCCATGCATGATCGCGAGGGAGGAGGCCGCGCTGCCATCCCCCGAAAACGTAATGGAAAAGCGTTGCCAGGTGGAATTCGCGACAAATTCCTGCGTGACGGAAATGCCAGCGACGGCGCCGGCATAGGCCAGGGAGAATTCTCCGTTCCCTTGCACCAGCCTTATCCAGACGCTGAACGTATATTGCCCCGATACGGCGGAAAAGATCGACAGACTGGCGCCCGGCCCGTCGATATTCGCCTGATCGGCCGTCGCCGCGCCGCCATTCGGACCGACAGCCACATTGGCTTGCACGATCATCGGCGGAATGCCGACAGCGGTCACCTTGGTCCAGATCGCATTGTCGAATGCCTCAGACTGGGCGATCAGATTCTGCTGAACCAGCGTCACCGTCTGCGTCGTGCTGATACCGTCGGTCATCGCATAGGTGAAGACATCCGTCGCCACCTGGCCATTGGCCAGCGCCAGAACGCTCGCCTCATTATTAGTCAGCGTATAGCTGTAACTTCCGTTCGCCTGAATGACCAGGGTGCCATAGGTGCCGACAATCGTCGTCGCGCCGCTGATCGTCTTGCCGTTGACACTGGTGACCGTCAGCGGCGAGCCGGTATCGTTCGTCAGAACATTGCCCTTGGCGGCCCCGGTCGCCCCCTCGGTCAAGGCCGTGGTATCGGCCGAAGCCGTCGGCGGCGTGTAGGATCCATTACCCGTCACCGTCACCGTCAGGGTTGAGCTGATGGTGATCGGGGTGGTCACCGGCACCGTCGTATTCACGGCGGTGCCCGTGGTCGCCACATAGGTCAGCGGCGCGGTGCCGGCATTGAGCTGCGCACCCCAGAATTCCAGAACGCCCCCGGCGGCCTGGGCGGCCGTCAGCATCAGCGCGACATTGGAATTGGCGTTGCCGTCACCCGTGAAGGTCCAGCTCAATCTCGTCCAGGTCGCCGTCGCCGTCGCGGTCACCAGATGGTCGGCACCGGTCGAGGCATCCCAGTAATTGAAGCTGAAGATGCCGCTGCCGCTGACGAGCTTGACATAGACGCTGAACGTATAGGCGCCGCTGACACCGGTCGTCGTATAAAGCCCCGAACCGGCGGACCCGAGGGTCACCTTATCGGCGGTCGCCGCGCCGCCCGAGGGACCGGCCGCGACATTCGCTTGGACCGTTGGGCTGGCACCCGATGTCGCGAATTTAATCCAGATGGCATTGTCGAAAGCCTCAGACTGCGTGATCAGATTCTGCTCAACCTGCGTCACCGTCTGCGTATAGGTATTGCCGTCCGAAATCGTATAGGTGAAAACGTCGCTGACCTGCTGACCATTGGCCAGCGACAGGACATTGGCTTGCGCGCTCGCCAGCGTATAGGTGTAGCTGCCATTCGGTTGAATGATCAGCTTGCCGTAGACCCCGGTGATCGTCGTCGTATTGGTGATCGCGGTTGACCCGACATTCGTCACCGTCAAAGGCAAGCCCGCCGGATCCGTATCGTTGGTTAATATATTACCGCTGGCGACAAGCGTTCCGCCCTCGGTCACCGCACCAATATCGGCTGTCGCCACTGGGATCCCGGACGCAGACATCTGTGTTTCTCTGGATTGCTAGGGCAATATTCCTTCGAGCGGAATTGCCCGACGGACAGTATTTCTTTTCTCTAGACTCAGTATCGTGCAGGTTTCAGCAGTATCTCAGACATCCCGTCCGCCAACGTCGATCTGACCGGCAAGACCGCAGACCGGGCGCCCGAACGCTCTGAATATCGGCGCCCGTCGCTGGCGTTATCTGGGACCTGTCTCGCTCCAGGCGGTATCGGATCGATCCGGAAGCGCCGGTAACGGGCGGCGACCGCTATAGCCTGCATAAAAACCCATGCCCGTCAGCAGGCGCTTTGGTGCGCCCGTGATGATCGTCGCCACCAGCGCCCGACGGTCGGCCGGCAAGCGTTTCAAGGCTTCGACAATAATCCGCTGCGGTGTCCGCTCCGCTCTGACGACCCAGATGATCCGATCCGCCAGTCGCGACAGAACCAGGGGGTCCGGCACGCGCAGCAGGGGCGGCCCATCGATGACGACAAGATCATAGACCGACCGCGCATCCTCCACGAGCCGGCGAAAGCCCCGGCTATCCAGGAAGGTGATGGCATTCGGCGCGGCACCGCGCGCAAAGAGGCAATGCAGCTTTGTTTCCGCATGGATTTCCAGAAAGCTCTCCCGGTGCAGCTTGCCTGAGACTGCCGCCTCCAAACCGTGCAACCCCTTGCCCATCTTCAAATCCTCGGCCAAGGACGGCCGATGCAGATCGCCCTCGATCAGCAAGACACGCAAACTATCCCCGGCGGCCCGCAGCGCGACGGCCGCGGCCACGCTTGTCTTCCCCTCCCCCCGTTCCGCCGAGGTGACGAGTATGACGCTGCCACCTGGTCCTGGCGCGGAGTCTTGCAGACGCAAGCGAATGCCGCGCAAGGTTTCGGCAATCGCCCCATGCGGATGATCGAGAGCCAATCGCGCCAGCGTGCCGCGTCTTGAACCGATGATCGGCAGACAGCCGAGATTGGGAACGCGCAGCAAATCCGTCAAATCGTCCACCGATCCGATGAGAGCCTTGAAAAGTTGACGCTGCACAAAGAAGGTCATGGCAAGAATGCAACCCATGACGAAACCCAGGATCACGCAAAGCGCGGTGCGGGTTGCTTCCGGGTGGAGTGCGACTGTCGCCGGCGAGACAATCTGCGCGCGGTTGAGCTGACTGGCGGCAAGCTCCACATCATGCAGGCGCGCCAGCACATTGTCGTAGATCGCGTGTTTGTTCTGCGCAGAGGTCAAAAGCTGTTGCAGCTGAAACTGATTTTCCGCGACGCCTGCCGCGGCGACTCCCGCCTTGTCAACCTCAGCCTGCAGCGCATCGACACGCGCCTGCGCGACGGCCACCCGCTCGCCGACCGAGCCGAGCGCCTTGCCGCTCGCCACCGCCATCTGGCGGCGTAGCGTCTGGATCTGGTTCTGCAGCGCCTGCTGGTCGATATTCGCTGCCCCCGCCGACGCCTGCACTGCCGCCAGCCTCTGCGACATTTCGATCAGATGCTCTCGCAAGCTTTGCACCTGGGGCGACAAAGCGGATGCATCGTCGAAGCCGGATTTGATGAGGTTTTGGGACAGCTCCGCTTCCGAAAGTTGCTGCTTGGCGGCAGACAGCAAATCCCATTCCCGGCTGAGGGTGATATCGGCATAGGATCCCTGGGCCGAGGCAAAGACGCCATGGCCATGGCGGAAGGCCAGGACAGCGGCATCCGCCGCCGCAGCATCCTGCGCGGCCGCCGCGGCCTGCGCCTTGAGCCAAGCCTGCGGGGCGGTGATGGCGGTGCGTCTGGCCTCGTAATCCGTCGCAATATAGCGCGCCATGAGGTCATTGACGACCATCGCCGCCAGCCCGGCATTGCCGGCAGCCAGGCGGATCGCGATGACCCGGCTATCCGCGTCGCCCGTCACCTTCAGATTGGCGCGGAGATAGCCGACAATGCCGTCAATATGGCTGCTGGCGCCGCCCCGCGAACGCGGCCCCAGACTGCTGCCGCTGTCGCCGCTGCCGCCGAGACTGATCCCGGTCTTATAGCCGAACAGGGTCGCCGGCAGTTGTCCCATCAGCGCCCAAGGCAGCCTCAGGGCTGGAACCAGATCCTGGCTCCGATAGAGCGCAGGCAGGGTGGCGACATCAGCCAGAAGCGACGGCGACAGCAGCACGTCGATATCGGTCATGCGCGTCATCGTCTCGGTAGCTTGGTCTTTGGGCGCGTCAAGCATGAGAAGGCCGGTACTGCCGTAGCGGATCGGCATCATCTCTGACAGGAAGAAAGCAAGAAGAGCGAAGACCAGACCCGCGAATAAAATCGCCCGTTTGCGTGGCAAAACGATTTGAAGAATGGCACGCAGATCCACGCCTTTCATCCTCATGTTGATGACACGCCAGACAAGGGCTCGGGTGAGCCGGCAAGCCTGACGGTCAAGGAATAGGAACCCTGTCCGGGCCTTAGAGCTGATCCCGGTCAGATGGACTCATCTGACCGGGTGAAGATTTTCGCAAAACAAAGCGGCACCTGTTAGCCTAGACGAACAGGAAACGCTCTCACCCATCTTGATCAAGCAACCCGTTCCACCGCCGCAAAAGACTGTTCCACCTGCTGAGAGACCCAGGCATAGGTTTTCTCGAGGCCGGCGCGCAGGGAGTCGCTCGGTGCCCAATCCAGTGTTTCCCGGATCAGCCGATTGTCGGAATTGCGACCGCGCACACCAAGCGGCCCAGGGATATGACGTTTATGGATCTTTTTGCCGGCGATATCGGCCACCAGATCGACCATCTGATTGATCGTGACCATCTCGTCCGAACCGATATTGAGCGGACCACAACTGCCGGAGCGCATCAGTCGCAGCGTGCCTTCGATACATTCATCGACATAGAGGAAGGACCGCGTCTGGCAACCGTCGCCCCAGACTTCGATTTCGTCTTCGGCCGCTGCCATGGCGATCTTCCGGCAGATGGCGGCCGGTGCCTTCTCCCGCCCGCCCGTCCAGGTGCCTTCGGGTCCAAAGATATTGTGATAGCGCGCCACATGCACATCCATGCCGTAGTTATGGCGATACGCCATATACAGACGCTCGCTGAACAGCTTTTCCCATCCATATTCGCTGTCGGGCGCCGCCGGATAGGCCGAGTCCTCGGCACAATTCGGATTGTCCGGATCGGTCTGATTGTAAGCCGGATAGATGCAGGCCGAGGAGGAATAGAAGATCCGGCCGATCGTCCGCCGATGGCAGGCGTCGAGCATATTGAGATTGATCGATGCGGAATTCTGCATAATGGCAGCGTCATTCTCGCCCGAAAAAATATAGCCCGCACCGCCCATATCGGCCGCAAGCTGATAGACTTCGTCATAGTCACGATCGACGACCTTGGCCACGAATTGCTGGTCGCAAAGATCCCCGACCATGAATTCCGTCGCCAGATGTGACGCGTATTCATGGCGCTTGCTGTCCACGCCACGGACCCAGCATCCTTCCTCCAGCAGCCGCCGGACCAGATGGCCGCCGATGAATCCACCCGCACCACATACCAGGACAGACTTCGTCATCCGTTCATTCTCCAGATTTGTTTTGGTCAGATTGGCAAGCTTGCAACCGGCCGCCCATGCCTCAGTCAAAAGCAACGAAATCGCAACGGTTGCTCTTTCAATACAAGGGATCGATTTAAGAACCCAGCTGGATCAGCTAACCCAAAGGACTCAATGGCTCTATCCTCAACGCACAAACCATAATGACCCGACTTCCTGTTTGGCGAGTAGATAGATGGAACTAGACCGAAGACGGCGGATGACCAGGCGCGTCCTGCCGACATAAAGACGCGAGGCCCAGCTTGGCTCAGTACACTCTCATGAGGAGAGCGGTTATGCGTGTCGCCATCCATGACTATGCCGGCCATCCGTTTCAGTTCGACCTGTCGCGGGCGCTCGCGCGCCTGGGCCATGACGTCCGTCACTTCTATTTCGCGGATGATCCGGGTCCCAAGGGCGATAGAAGGGTCCGCGCCGAGGACCCGGCCGGTTTCTCGGTAGAGCCGATCCGCATTCCGCTCGCCTATTCGAAAGACAGCATGCTGCGGCGCTTTATATGCGACCAGCTTTATGCGCATGCCGCGGCGCGCAGCATCGCGGCCTTCAAGCCGGATGTCGTATTGTCCGGCAACGCCCCTCTGGACGTTCAACGCATCCTGCGTGCGACCGCACATCGGCGCCGTGCCAAATTCATCTTTTGGGTCCAGGACTTCTACGGATTGGCGATGCAGAAACTGCTCGCGCGGCGCTGGTTCGGGGCCGGACGCGTCATTGCTTATTGCTATCGCGCGAGCGAGATCAAGATCATGACAGGCAGTGACGCCATCATCCTCATCAGCCCGGGGTTTTTGCGCTATCTGCCGCCCGGCCTGAAGACCTCGAACCGGGTTCATGTCGTGCGCAACTGGGGATCGGTTGCGCTGATCACCCCTGGCGCGCGGGACAATGCCTGGCGCCGAAAGATGGGGCTGTCCGGACAATTTGTCTTCATGTATACGGGCACGCTCGCGCTGAAGCATGATCCTCAATTGCTGCTCGCCTTGTGCGACGCTTATGCGCAGAATGAGGCGGTTCAAATTGTCGTCGTCGCGGCCGGGATCAATGCGCAGCGACTGGCTGAGCTGCAAAGGCAAAGCCCGCGCCGCAACCTGACCCTTCTGCCCCTGCAGCCTGCCGAGGAGCTGCCGGAGGTTCTCGCCACGGCCGATGTGCTCTTGGCAATTCTTGAGGAGGATGCGGGGGAGTTTGCCGTTCCCTCCAAGCTTTTGAATTATCTTTGTGCGGGTAGACCGATCCTGCTCTCGGCACCCGGCGATAATCTTGCGACGGTCATTATGGAAGAAAGCGGCGCCGGACTGACGGTGACACCGCAGGATGCAAGCGGCTTCCTGGAAAGCGCCCAGGCGCTTCATCGCGACGATGCCAGCCGTCAGCGATTCGGGCAATCCGGTCGCGCCTATGCGGAGCGGCATTTCGCCATTGAGGCGATCGCGCTGCGCTTTGACGGCATAATTCGCCAGACCCTGTCACCCGCGCCTTTCTCCGCGGCTTCGACCGCGCAGAGCGAGAGCCCTTCGCCCGGCCCAGGCGAAGATAGGGTTAAGGACTTAGTCCAACCCTAAGTATCCTATCTTTATGATTAGATATTTCCCGGAAATTTTGAGTGCCAGACCGGAATATCGGGACAGAGTGATTATAGAATTTTTGTTTTGAAATCGGCACATTTGTTCAAGACAGATGTCGGAACAAGCGCGGAGCCGGTCGCCGTCGCAGGATGGCCGCCGCGCTTACTGCCAAACAGGAGAATTCAGGGCAATGCTGGACTTGCCTGACGCTGCCGAAGGGGCAGCTTTGCCTGGCCAAAACACTCCCGCAACGCTCGCTTCATCACAGGGCTCGATCCCGCTTTGTGTCGATCTTGACGGGACTTTGGTGAGAACCGATCTGCTTGTCGAGGGCCTGGTGTCCACTCTGATGAACGGACAGACCTTCCAAAAACTGCCAAGCCTGCTCACGCCTGATCGCGCGCTGTTGAAGCGGCGTCTGGCAGAGTTGGAAAATGTCGATGTCACGATACTTCCCTATAATGAGGCCTTGCTCGCCTATCTGGCGGAGCAAAAATCGCTGGGCACTCGCTTGGTTCTGGTGACGGCGGCCGATGAGAGACTAGCCCGCGCCGTGGCCGAGCATCTGGGACTATTCGATCTCGTTCTAAGCTCGGATGGCAGGACCAATCTCAAAGGTGAAGCGAAGGCGCGGATTCTTGTCGATTATTTCGGCAAGGGCGGTTTCGACTATGCCGGCAATGATCGGGCCGATCTCGCGGTCTGGGCTCAGGCACGGCGCGCGCTCGTCGTCAATGCGGGTACCGCCGTCAAGGCGAAGGCCAAGGCCTTGCCGGGCAGCGATCTCCGATTTGCCGACCGCCCTTCTGTCTTTCGCTATGCTTTAAAGGCCATGCGGCCGCATCAATGGTGCAAGAACGTTCTCGTCTTCGTGCCGATGGTCATGGCGCATGCGGTGGAAGATCCGCTGACCTGGCTTCATGCCATTGCCATGTTCCTGTCCTTCTGCGCCACGGCGTCCTGTATCTATCTGCTGAACGATATCGCCGATCTATCCGCCGACCGCCGGCATCCGCGCAAATGCCGGCGTCCTTTCGCAAGCGGACGGCTCAGCCTGCCGACAGGGTTCATACTCGCAGCATTCTGCGGCATTACTGGCCTTTCTCTCGCTTTTTTAGTCGGAGGTGAGGCGGTTATTTTAATTTATGCTGCAATATCCATCGCCTATTCTTTGGCACTCAAGGAATTCCCGATACTCGACGTCTTTCTATTGGCCACGCTTTACACCATCCGCATGCTGGGCGGCGGCGTCGCGACCGGATACGACGTCTCTCTCTGGCTTTTGGCCTTTTCGGGCTTTCTGTTCCTCTCCCTGGCACTGGTCAAGCGCGCCGGCGAGATGGAAGGCGTCCTGCGTCTGGGCGGGGCCGGAAAAGCCGCAAGGCGCGGCTATCTGTCCAGTGATTTGCAGATGCTGATCAGTTTCGGCTGCGCATCCTCCTTTGCCTCTAGCATCGTTCTGGCGCTTTTCGTCCGCAGCGATGAGGCCATGCTGCATTACGGAACGCCGCAACTGCTGTGGTTCATCATCCCGCTGACCTTGTTCTGGCAATGCCGCCTTTGGCTCTCCACCACGCGCGGCCATATGCATGATGACCCGATCGTCTATGCGGCGCGTGACTGGGTTTCCTGGATCGTCATCGCGCTCGTGCTCCTCGTCGTCATCGGTGCGGCCCTCGGTCTGCCTCTGAACCGGCTGGGGATCGCACCCTGATGACGCTCGGCACACTCGGCCTCATCCTGCTCAGCGTCTCCCTCTCGGCATTGGCGCAAGCCGCGTTCAAATTTGGCGTCGGCAGCGCCGGGCCGTCGGGCTTGGCCAAGGCCGGTCTTCTGACCTCCCTCAGCCAGACGCTCCTCACGCCCGGCGTCATACTCGGCCTGACGCTTTACGGCATCGGCACGCTGATTTGGCTTGGCGTATTGCGGCGTGTCGACCTGTCCCAGGCCTATCCCTTTATCGGCCTCGGCATCGCCCTGACCGCTTTTCTCGGCTTTGTCCTATTCGGCGAAAGTCTTAGCCCGCAAAAAATCCTCGGCACGCTGCTTGTCATCGGCGGCATCATCATCGTGGCTTGGGCCTAGCCCGAGCGCAGCTAGACCGGATGGTGACAGCACGCTAAAGCCCGGGAGGCAGGGGTTGTTCCTAAACGCCCTGCCTCCTCCGCTGCGATATCAAGCGGATCTGAACAATCCATCATTCCCTGCATAATTGCCCGGTTCATCCTGCTTGAACCGGCGCGGTCTGCGCCCTTGCCCTATTGGCAAGCCATGACAGGGGTAATCGACAGGATCACCTATAAAAAGCGCTAAGCAACTTTCAGGGAAAAGCGCAATTTCCAGAAAAAGCTTAGTCTTGTTTTAGATCTGACGCAGCGACACGGAAAATCGACCGGTTCCACCTATCTCTTTGGAAGGATTCTGGGCCTAGTTCCTTGGCTAGGCCTAAATCCTATGGTTGGGCTTCTCCAGCAAGTGACAATGCCATCGGTAACGGTAAAGAAATGACATTTATTTTGTGATGACAAGGTAATGTCATTTGTCCAAGATACTATCCAACGCACTCGGACAGAGTGAAATTCTAATCGATCATTATTCAGGAACAATAAGAATGGATAATACGCCATTGGATGAGGAAGTTTCCGGAACCGAGCCCGATTCCTACCGAATAGGGTCAGCCGACAAGGCCAGCAATGCCAGCACTATATCGGTCGGCTGGATCGCGGATCCTTCCCTGACCAGAGACTGCCTGAAGGAGCTAATATCCCGGATCGACACAAGATTCGTTATAACAACCTTTGATTCGCCCCAAAACTTGCCTGACAAAGCACAAGGGCTCTTGGATCTTGTGGTCTATCACGCTCAGGGAGCCGATTCGATTGACTTGGAAGAATTGAGGACCTTGGTACTCAGCATTCCCCCTGCAATACCCCTCATCATCCTGTCCGATGCGGTTCGTCTGTCGATCGATGCCATAGCCGCGATCATGCGACATAATGTATCCGGCTTCATCTACGCGCGTGAGACTTCCGTGAAGATGCTCCTATCCTCGCTCGCCTTCGTCAGATCGGGGGGGACCTTCATGCCAAAAGATTTTTTTGTTGCCGATACAAAGATAGAAAAACCCGATGGTACAAGGCCGCGGGAGCGACCGCTGCTGACACCCCGGGAAACAGAGGTTCTTGGGCTGATCAGACAAGGCAAGCCTAATAAGCTGATAGCGCATGCCCTGAACCTCAGCCCTTCGACCACTAAAATTCATGTCCGAAATGTCATGCACAAACTCGGCGCGACGAACCGCACCCAGGCTGCGATCGAGGCTTTGCGTTATCTGCGCATTGAGGTCGATCGGCAAAACGGCGGCTAAATCCAGTCAAGGCCAAGTCAAGGGCAGGTGGAGCCGATATCGCCTGCAGCAACCGGCCGTTCCCGTCACGGATTCACCCGAGGACAATGACAGAGCTCGGTCGTCTGCTCTGTCGCTTAACGGCAAAGACCTGGTCTAAACGACGGCAAGCGACCGCCGCATGCCTTTCGCAGGACGATCGCGAGCCGATTTGTTCGCCGCCGCCGCCGGAGAGGCTTTCCGCCTTAGCCCAGATCGCTTGCAGCAAAGCCTTATCCTAATCCTGATCTGGCTTTGACGCCCAGGCGGCAAAACAATAAAAATTTCAACATCAGGGCGGGTTTTATCCCATCCGGCAGCGATATCACTTTGATTTTCCATCAAACGACCGATTGGCAACCGGTGATGCTAAAGGATTGCACGCGGCTATTCGCTTGATCAAATAAACATCCCGATGGTCGCTCTTAATTATTTAGCCTGAAATGCCGACTCCCGATGGTTGTACTTAACCTAAAATAAGTCTCTTTGGGCTTAATATTTTTATGCGAATTTCGGCCTTCACCTAATCCACTGATCGCTAAACGGCCTGAGCTCGACCCTCGGAGGATGTTTTATGAATAATCTGTCGAACCGGCTAGCTGAGCAATCGCCAAGCTTAGTCCCTGAGAGCCTTACCAAAGACCAGGATAGCAGCCATCCGCTGACCAATATCGCATTAGTCGATGAATTGCCCTTGTTTCGTGGCGGCCTAAGCCAGGCCCTTCTGCAATCGCTGGGTCAGGGCGTTGCTATCCATCCTTTTCCGACGATCGAGGAAGCCGTGAGCTCGATCGGCACCGAAACGCAACTCATCGTTTTGTTCTCCCATCACAAAACTGAACAGCTGACGAGAGACGCGATCAAGGCGATAGCGTCCCACTCCGTCCCTATTCTCGTTGTCTCGGATGAAAAATTGTCGGATCTGGTCCCGTTTTTTAGAGAGGTTCTGCAATTCGGCATCTGCGGATTTGTATCGACGGTGGAGTCCGAATTCAAAATGATGCCTGCTGCGATATCCTTCGCCGCGACCGGTGGAACCTTTGTGCCGAAGGAATTCTACGCACAGGCCTCGGCGCAGCATAAGGAGCCGCGAAAAGCAGGGAAAACGATCGATCGCCTCACGGCTCGTCAGGCGGAGGTTTTTCAGTTGCTCAGGCAAGGCAAGCCAAACAAATTGATCGCCCATGAACTGCAGATGAGCCAATCGACGGTGAAGGTGCATGTCCGTGCCATTATGCAGACCATCGGCGCGACCAATCGCACGCAAGCGGTCTTCAAGGGGGAGCAGCCCCATCGTTCCATCGCTTGACCAGCCATAGTGTGGTGAAATCGATCAGCCGAATGCGGCCCATTCAGGCGGCGCGGGAAAAGCGCGCCAAACGGGCGGAAGCTGCCTCGACCTGAAAACCGTAGGGCGGAGGCACCTGTTCCGCCTCCCCTATCGCACAGGATTGACGCGATAGCCGTTACAGGCAGGCATCCTCAGCGCATGCGGCCCGCAAATGTCGGCCCGATAGCCCAGCGGCCTTAGCCCCCTTCTCTCGATGGTCAAGGCAGCGCGCGGGGCCGGACGGACGCGCCAGGTCCCTCGCCACCGCCGGAACGTCGATCGGAAGACGGTCGGCCAGCGGCACGCAAGATCCCGCAAAGCAGATGCAGTCAACGGATGCCGAATCGGATCAAATTCTTGTGGCTGGTATCATTAATGATTGATCATTATAGATGCTCACGCGCCGCCGGCTCATCATCCGACGACAAGGCAAAAGGTAAAAGGCCGCTTGGATCCCTGGAGCTTGAAAGCGTCCGACGAACAGCCGGCGCAGCCGCGTTTGCAAACTTTGTCAACCTTGATCGGCGCTATTTACGACACGGTCATCAATCCCGATACTTGGTCGGATGTTCTCGCCGATATCACCGATTTCGTCGGTGCCGCGCGCGGCATCCTGATTCTCGAAGATGCGATTGAGACGACAAAAAGCGCTTTTTACATATCCTTTACGGACCCGGACTGGGTCCGTAGCTATCTTGAAACCTATCTTCTGCTCAATCCCATGCGGCTCGCGACCTTCGGACAGGTCCAGGCCGGAAAGGTCATATTGACCTCGGACCTCATGGAGCCAGCGGAATATGCCAGAAGCCGCTTCGTCAAGGAATTTCTGTCGCAGCGCCAGATGGTTGATCTGGCGGTCGTGGTTCTGGAAGCGACAGCCACCACCATCACCGTGCTGTCCGTCGCGCGCAGCCGCCAACAAGGCATCGCGGACGAAGACGTCCGCCACAGGCTGGAGCTGATCGGGCCCCATGTCCGCAGGGCTGCAACCATCGGCCGCAGTCTCAACCGGGAGAAGCTCGCGGCTTCGACATTGTCCGATACGCTCGACGCGTTGGACGGAGCGATTTTCCTGTTGGACGGTCAGGCTGCCGTTCTCCATAGCAATCGCGGGGCACAATCCTTGCTGGCCGATAGGCCCGACGCGGCCGCGATCATCGGCGGCAGGCTCCGCCCCGGCAATCTACAGGCGCGCGACCTTCTGGATCAGGTTCTGATACAGGCGGGCAATGGTGATGATGCGCTCGGCACTGATGGTATTTCCATCATTTTCGCCGCCGCCAAAGGAAAAACCCTGGTCGGCACCGTTATCTCGCTGGTGAACGGATCGCGGCAGACGATCGCCGGCCCCTATCGCGCCGTTGCAGCGCTCTTCGTTCGAGAGCTGCAATTCGATAGCCCGGCTTCCGCGACCGTGTTGAAATCGCATTACGGCTTGACCCCGCGTGAGATCGCGGTCGTGGCCGGCATCGTCGAATTCGGCGGCGTGCCGCAGATTGCCGCGGTCATGGGCCTGACCAGCGCCACCGTGCGTTCACATCTGAAATCAATCTTTCTCAAGACCGGCACAAGCCGCCAGGCTGACCTGGTCAAACTTGTTGCGGGCACAGCCAGCCCCTTTCGGCGTAGCTAGAGCGCTGTTCCATCGCGCAAAGAGGCGCGGTGAGACGATTTCAGGTCTTTGTCAGGCGCAAAAGCCGATCTCCCCCAATCGGGGGATGTGCCCTTGGCTGGGCTATGCGTTTAGTGAAGCACAAGCAAGCCGGGACAGCGCAAACATCATGCGCACTCAATCCTCTGAGCCCGAACTGACGCAACCGCGCCTATGTCCGGAGAAATAAGATGGACTCAAACGTCACCGGCAGCCCAGGCGCCAATGGCACGATTGGCACAGGCAACGGAGCGAGTGGGACCTCCGGCTTTGCGGGCGGCGATGCCAGCGCGACGGCCGCGGCGGCTGCGGATTCCACGAATACGGCTGAGGCTCTAGGCGGCGACGGCGGTATCGGGGCCGGCGGTGCGGCCAATACCTTACCTGACCAGGACGGCGGCAGCGGCGGTGATGGTGGCGACGGCGGCGATGCGACGGCGGCAAGCGAGGTCACGCATGCCGACACGGACGGCAACTCGGCCAAGGCGACCGCGACGGGTGGGGACGGTGGTAATGGCGGGGTGGGCGGCCTGCCTGCGGCGGCCAGTGGCGTCGGCGGTGACGGGGGCAGCGCCAGCGCCAGCGCGACAGCCAGCAACACGGCTGGAATTGCCTCGGCCAGCGCGACCGCGACCGGCGGCAGTGGCGGCGATTCCCAGTATGATACGCCGCTATATACCGACAACACCTATATCGGCATCGTCCATCCCGCCGGCAACGGCGCCAATGTCAGCGGCAGTACCGCGAGCGCCAGCGGCACCACCATGGCGACGGCGACGGTCACCCAGACGGGCGGCAGCGGCGGCGATGGCCCGGCCGGCGGGGATGGTGGGTCAAGCACCCTCACCGATGCCGTTTCGGGCAAGACCGACGATGGCAGTCTCAACCTCAACCAGACCGCGAATGGCGGGGGTGGCGGGTATGGCGGTCCCTATGCCGGACCGGACACCGCGACCGGCGGCAATGCGACCTCCGACCTCACGCTCTCCGATACGTCGAGCAGCCAGGTCACGGTCGAACTCCACGCGACCGGGGGCGACGGCGGACCCGCGCTGCAACCGGCCGGCGGGTTGCTGACGGAAGGCAATGGCGGCCAAGGGGAAGCCAGCGGCACCATCACCGGCGCGGCCGATGTCTATGACGATGTTTTTGCGGCCGGCGGCTACGGCAATGCGCAGGGCGGCACGGCGACAGCCAGCGGCAACGGCACCGCCGGCACTTTGGCCAATGTCTATGTCACTGCGACCGGCGGCGGGGCCAATATCGCCGGCGGCGGCGCCAATGCCGTCGCCGTCGGAACCGGACCCACGGCCAATGTCACGGCGCTCGCGACCGGCGGCACCGGGGAGGCGACCACCGGCAAAGCCACGGCCAAGGCGACGGGCATCGGGCCGAGCGGCTCCGCCAACGCCAGTGCCGGCGGCAGCTACGAAAACAATCTCGTCGGCACCGAGGAATTTCTCAACGCCGGAGCCGTCGCTGCGGTTCTGGGCAATGCCACCGCCTATGCCGCCCAATCCCAAGGCGACAAGCTGGGTGCTCTCGATACGACGGACCAGGCCGTCTCCATGGCGGTGCTCAATCCGACCGCCGCCAGCAATGGCACGGATTTCGGAACCGGCGATCAACTGCTGGTCGATATCGAGCAGGGCGCCGGCAATTATGCCAGCCTCAGCGGCGCGGTCACCAATATCGAGACATTGGCCGGACAACTCGATTTTTCTGCCGATCCGCTGGACAGCGACCTGCTGCTCGATCTCGCGGGCGCGACAATGGTCGGCACCGGGGTCACCGAGGTCGATTTGCACGTCCAGGTCGGCTTCGCCTCCCTGTATGAGAGTTTTGCCAGCGGCGCCGCGGCGCTCGCCTATTTCGACCATAATGTCATCAACCTCGGCAGCATCGGCGACCTGGAAGACAGCCCCGCCCAGCTCAACCAGACCCCCGTCTATGTCACCCTCTCCGTCACGGTGGATGCACCGGATTCCGGCTTCTATGCCAATAGCCAGATCGGTGTCGGCTCCACCGTCACCGGGCCGGATGTCTTCACGCAAACCGAAACCGCGGCAGGCGGCGACTATCTTTGGAGCGACGTCGCCAATTGGAGCCTTGGCCTGCCGACGGCCGGCGCCTCCGTCGTCATGACGGGACAAGGCGTCGATGATATCGCCGGGCTCAGCCTCGCAAGCTTGAGCCTGTCTCCCGGCACCGCCAGTGCGGACGGCGTGCTGACGGTGACGGACGGCCTGACGGTCGATGCCCTGACAATCGCCCATACCAGCGAGATCGACGTGACCGGCGGCACCGTGACGCTCGATAGCGTCGCCACCGTCTCGGGCAGCGGTATAGCGCCAACGCTCTATGCGATCGGTGCGGGGGCCGTGATCGAGGATGCGGACGCGACGCCCCCGGCGCTGGACTATATCGCACAGGGCGGCGGCATGGTGCAGCTTGCCGCCGCGCCCAATGCCGCTTCGCAGCTTACCTATATCGGGGGCGGCATCTTTGCCCTGGCAGCGCCAGGTACGACGACCGACGCCCAATTGGCGTATCTCGGCAGCGGTGACGTGCTGGAACTGCCGGGCACAACCGTCTCCAATGTCGCCCTCGGCTCCGACAGCCTGAGCATCACCACCGATGCCGGGACCTTCGTTTTCAGCAACGTCACCTATGACGTCGGCGGTGTCGCAAGCTTCAGCGCCCGTCCTGACAGCAAGACGGGCCTGGAAGCGATCACCTTCTACAATCCCTCCGGCTATGCGCTTGCCGCCAATTCGCCCGGCACCCTGACCGTGGGTGGCGATACCATCGTCTCCGGCAGCACCTACGGCATCTCCAACGCAACCGATTTCGCCAATGGCTGGACCATTGTCCAGAACGGCACGGTGATCGGCGGTGTGGATGGCATTGCCAATCTCGGCACGCTGGCGGGTGGCTGGGACATTGAGTCAAACGCAGCCTTGGACGGCACAGACGGCGACGGCATCGTCAATACCGGCAGCATCGCGGGCGGCTGGGACATCAAGACCAACTCAGCCACGGACGGCGGAACGGACGGCATCGCCAATACCGGCACCGTCACAGGCGGCTGGGGCATCCAGACCAACGCAGTTCTGGACGGCGGAACTGACGGCATCGCCAATACCGGCAGCATCGCGGGTGGCTGGGACATCAAGACCAACTCAGCCACGGACGGCGGGACGGACGCCATCGCCAATACCGGCACCGTCGCGGGCGGCTGGGGCATCCAGACCAACGCGGTTCTGGACGGCGGCACCGACGGCATCGTCAATACCGGCACCGTCATCGGCGGCTGGGACATCCAGACCAACGCGGCTGTGGATGGCGGCACGGACGGTATCCTCAATACCGGAAACGTCACCTCCGGCTGGGATATCCAGGTCAATGGCCCGTTCACCAGCAACAGCGATGGGACCGTTGATTCAGGCAGCGTCACCGGCGGCAAAATCGGTATCGAGGACAAGAACGGCGGCGGCATGGTCGTCAATGGCGGCAGCATTACCGGCCAGACGGATAGCGGCATCGTCCTGTCGAACGGCGGCATTGTGAACAATACCGCCGGCGGCCTGATTTCGGGCCACAATGATGGCGTGGTGATCGGCGGCGGTGGCACCGTCACCAATGCCGGCACCATCGCCGCCACAGCAGGCGACGCCGTCGATTTTCTGGGCAAGGGCACAAACAAGCTCATCGTCCATCCGGGTGCGGTCTTCGTCGGTGCGGTGACGGCCGCATCCGGCGGCGACAACCTGCTGGAATTGGCGGATGGGCCCGATGCAGCGACAGCCGGAACGCTGTCCGGTTTGGGTGCAGGGTTTACCGGCTTCTCCGACATCACCGTCGATGCTGACGCGGACTGGGACCTGACCGGCAATACCTCTCTCGCGGAAGGCGCCAAGCTCTCCGACCTCGGCACCCTGACAGCGGAAGCCGGCTTCACCAATAACGGGCTGATCCTGACGGATCCCGCAACCCTTACCTTCGCGGGGGCCGTCACCGGCTCTGGCACGATCGATATCGGTGCCGGCAGTGACGTGACCTTTGACAATAGCGTCAGCAATAGCGAGACGGTTGCGTTTACAAGCAACACCGGCACGCTGACGCTCGGCGACCTGTCGGCCTTTCATGCCGATAGCCTACCTGCCGCACCCGTCAGCGGTTTCGTCGCCGGCGATCAGGTGCAGGCGGCGGCACTGGTGGGCGCATCCGCCAGTTTCAGCAGTAGCGGCGGGGATGCCAAGCTCAGTTTCACGCATGACGGCAAGGCAATCGGCAGCCTCACCTTTAGCGGCGCCTATACATCGGAAACGCTTCTGTTCGACAGCACCACGGGCGCGGTCGACACGACAGCCACCGCCCCTTGCTTCGTCAAAGGCACACATATTCTCACCATCCGTGGCCCTGTCACGGTAGAGACGCTGCGGGTCGGTGATCACGTCCTGACCATCGAGGGGTCTGCCCGCCCCGTGCAATGGCTTGGCCGCCGCAGCATCGATTGCCGGCGGCATCCGACGCCGTCCAAAGTCAATCCTGTGCGGATCAAGGCCGGTGCCTTCGGCTCATCCTTGCCCGAGCGCGATCTTTACCTGTCGCCGGACCACGCCGTCTTCGTGGAAGACGTGCTGATACCGGTGAAGCACCTCATCAACGACCGAACGATCTCTCAGGTGCAAGCGGATGTCGTCCGTTACTATCACGTCGAACTGCCGCGCCATGGCATCGTCCTGGCGGAAGGTCTGCCCACGGAAAGCTATCTCGATACCGGCGACCGCACCTCCTTCGTCGGTGGCGATGTGACGGCCCTTCATCCGGCCTGGGGGTCGGAGGCGATGGACGTTTCCCTTCTGATGGACGCCATCGGCTATGCCCCGCTGCGCGTCGCGGGCGACGAAGTCAATCGCGCGAAGGCGCTGCTGGCGGCCCAGGCGGCCTTCCTTGACACGGAACCGGGCCCCTTTGTGGCCGGCCCGTCAGGCCGCAACCCCTTCGCTTTCCTGACCGATCTGCTGCCAGTCGAACGGATCGAGTGAAGTCGGCAGAACGAGACTGACGCGCCAATAGGCCAAAAAACCGTGCATTTGCAAGCGTATCCGCGGTGAACCTGCGGGCCAGCCGCTGCTGCGACCTGCCCTCGGCCGTTATCATATCCATATAATACTAAATAAAATAGCAATTTAAAAATTAAATTGCCAACGAACGTACAACTAGCCATTGTGCCGTTAATAGCGATTCACAAGGCTGAAACCATGAGCAGCGCTCTGCGGACGGACGACAATCACGAGGCTGCGGTTTCAAGACCGGTGGCGCCGATCATTCGCGATGACGCCGAAGCGATACAGGTCGCCCGCGCCCTGGCACCGGATCTCGCCGCAGGCGCGATCGAGCGTGACCAGAAACGCATCCTGCCGCGTGCGGAGCTGGATCTTTTCTCATCCTCCGGCCTCTGGGGCATCACCGTGCCGCGGGCCTATGGCGGCGCCGATGTTTCCTTCGCAACGCTGGCGGAAGTCATCGCCACCATCTCCGCCGCCGACCCCTCCATCGGGCAGATTCCGCAGAACCATTTTGGCGTCGTCGAAGCGCTGCGCGTGACCGCGAATGAGGAGCAGAAGCGGCGCTTCTATCGGGGCGTTCTCGAAGGTCGACGCTTCGGCAATGCCTTTTCCGAATCCGGCAGCAAGCATGCCGGCATTTTCGATACCAAGCTTGTGCGCGACGGTGAGATCTATCGCGTCACCGGCCAGAAATTCTACGCCACCGGCGCGCTATTTGCCGATATCATCCCCATCGCCGCGACGGCCGAAGACGGCAACGCCTATCTGGTCTTTGCCGATCCGAAAGCGCCCGGGCTGACCGTTACCGACAACTGGTCCGGTTTCGGCCAGCGCACCACGGCCAGCGGCGCTGTCACGCTCGATCATGTGGCGATTGCCGCGCGCGACGTCGTGCCAGCCTATCTCGGCTATGATCAGCCCTCCGCCAACGGCCCTGTCTCACAGATCATCCAGGCGGCGGTCGATCTCGGCATCGCTCGCGCGGCGATCGCCGACACCATAGACTTCGTCCGCACGCGGTCCCGCCCTTGGGTCGATAGCGGCCGCGAAACGGCGGCCGAAGACCCCTATACCATTGCCGCTGTCGGTGATCTGGTCATTCGCCTGCATGCGGCCGAGGCCATTCTCGCCCTCGCCGGCACATCCGTTGATGCTGCGATCGCCGAAGCGACCGAACAGACCGTCGCCGCCGCGTCGCTGAAGGTCGCCGAAGCCAAGGTTCTCACGACGGAAATCGCTCTTCTCGCCGGCAATAAGCTGCATGAGTTGGCGGGCACCCGCTCCACCTTGCAGCAGCATGGGCTTGACCGGCATTGGCGCAATGCCCGTACCCATACGCTGCATGATCCCGTGCGCTGGAAATTCGCCCTCATCGGCAACCACACCCTGAACGGCGTGCTGCCGCCGCGTCATCCCTGGAATTGACGGCAGGATCACGCTCATGACGCGCCCTATCCTATTCAACGCTTTCGACATGAATTGCGTTGTCCACCAATCGCCCGGCCTGTGGCGGCATCCGCGTGACCGCGCCGATCGCTATTCCGATCTCAGCTACTGGACCGATCTCGCCCGCATTCTGGAGCGCGGCAAGTTCGACGCCTTGTTCATGGCCGATGTGCTCGGCGTCTATGACGTCTATGGCGGCAATACCGATCACGCCTTGCGGGAAGGCACCCAGGTGCCGCTGAACGACCCAATGTTGTCTGTCTCGGCCATGGCGGCGGTGACCGAGCATCTGGGATTCGGCGTCACCTGCACCCTCTCCTACGAACCGCCCTTCACCCTCGCGCGCCGCATTTCGACGCTCGATCATCTGACCAAGGGTCGCATCGGCTGGAACATCGTCACCGGCTATCTGGACAGTGCCGCGCGCGGTGTCTCCGGCGCCGCCAGCCAGCCCAAGCATGACACGCGCTATCAGATCGCCGAAGAATATATGGAGCTTGTCTACAAGCTTTGGGAAGGTAGCTGGGAGGAAGGCGCGGTTCTGCGTGACCGCGACAGCGGGGTTTTCACCGATCCCGCCAAGGTCCATCGCATCCGGCATGAGGGCGAATTCTTCAAGCTCGATGCCATTCACCTCAGCGAACCGTCGCCGCAACGCACGCCGGTTCTGTTCCAGGCCGGCACCTCAAGCAAAGGGCGGGATTTCGCCGCCCGGCAAGCCGAATGCGTCTTCATGGCCGCGCCCAGCAAGACCGTGGCGCGCGGCTATGTCGCTGATATCCGCAAGCGCGCGGCCGCCTATGGCCGCGATCCCTATAGCATCAAGATCTTCAACCTCACCACGGCCATTGTCGGCGCAACGCCGGACGCCGCGCGCGAGAAACATGCCGACTATCGCAGCTATGTCAGCATCCCCGGCGCGCTGACCTTGCTCTCCGGTTGGACGGGCATCGACTTCTCGGCCTACGACCTCGATGAGCCTTTGCGCTATATCCGTAATGAGGCAGTGCATTCAGCCGTGGAATCCTTCACGACGGCCGACCCTTCCCGCGTCTGGACGGTGCGGGAGGTCGCGGAATGGATCGGCATCGGCGGCTTCGGTCCGCTGCTGGTCGGCTCCGCCAGTGAGGTCGCGGATGAAATGGAATCCTGGGTGGCGGAAACCGATCTGGACGGTTTCAACCTCGCCTATGCCGTGACCCCGGAAAGTTTTGTCGACATCGCAGATCTTCTGGTGCCGGAACTGCAGCGTCGCGGCCGCTACAAGACTGACTATGCGGCCGGCACGCTGCGCGAAAAGCTGTTTCCCGGCCATGGACCGCGACTGAGCGACACACACCCGGCCGCCCAATCCCGCAAGACCATCCTGAGGGCCGCAGAATGAGCGCTGCTTTTGATCTGCGCGGGCAAACCGCCCGCATTCGCGACGGTGCTGAGGCGATCGCCGTGGCACACCGCCTGGCGGCGGCATTCGCACCCGGCGCGGCCGAGCGTGACCGCGACCGCCGCCTTCCGCATGCGGAGATGGACCGCTATTCGGAAAGCGGCCTTCTCGCCATCACCGTGCCGAAAGCCTATGGCGGCGCCGGCGTTTCCGCGGCAACCCTGGCGACGGTCACGGCT
Source organism: Acidisoma cellulosilyticum (assembly GCF_020621385.1). GTDB lineage: Bacteria > Pseudomonadota > Alphaproteobacteria > Acetobacterales > Acetobacteraceae > Acidisoma > Acidisoma cellulosilyticum. The sequence continues at coordinate 201,224 of NZ_JAESVA010000006.1, forward strand.
ATCATCGCGGCCGCCGATGGCAGCATCGGCCAGATTCCGCAAAACCATTTCTTCGTCATCGAAGCCATCCGCCTCACCGCGACCGAAGTGCAGAAACGCCATTGGTTCGAGCGCGTTCTGCAGGGCGAGCGCTTCGGCAATGCGTTGAGCGAAGCGGGCACGAAAACCGCCCATGACTATGCAACCTTTCTGAAGCCTGACGCGCAAGACTTGCTCCGCCTCAATGGCCGCAAATTCTATTCGACCGGCGCTTTATTCGCGCATTGGGTGGCAGCCGTCGCCAAGGACAGGAATGACCGGCTGGTCTTCGCTTTCCTGAAACCCGACACGGCGGGCGTCACGCTGATCGATGACTGGTCCGGCTTCGGCCAGCGCACCACCGGCAGCGGCACCACGATCTTCGAGAATGCGATTGTCGACCCCCTCGGCGTCATCCCCTACCAGAACGCCTTCGATCACCCGACCTCGATGGGACCTCTGGCGCAGATCATCCATGCGGCGGTCGATATCGGCATCGGCCGCGCGGCCTTGGCTGAGACGATCGACTTCGTGCAGCATCGCAGCCGGCCCTGGATCGATAGCGGCAAGGAAACGGCGGCCGAAGATCCCTATACCATCGCACAGATCGGCGATTTGACCATCCGTCAGAATGCCGCCGAAGCCCTATTGGCGCGCGCCGGCCGCTATGTCGACGCGGCGGCCGAAACACCCACGGAGGAGACGGTGGCCGAGGCTTCGGTCGCCGTCGCCGAAGCCAAGGCGTTCGGGACAGAAGCGGCGTTGACGGCCGCCAATAAATTGCATGAACTGGCCGGCACGCGCTCGACCCTGGCCGCGCATAATCTCGACCGGCACTGGCGCAATGTCCGCGTCCATACGCTGCATGATCCCGCGCGCTGGAAATATGCCGCCATCGGCAATTACTATCTGAACGGCATCAAGCCGCCGCGCCACGGAGCGATTTGATGGCGCAGCCTGCTCTGGCGCTCCGCGATCTGGTCAAGACCTTCGGCGCGACACGCGCGCTGGACAATGCCAATCTGGTCGTGGAACGCGGTGCCATCCATGGCCTTATCGGCCAGAACGGCGCTGGCAAATCGACCATCATCAAGATCCTGGGCGGGCTTTACAAAGCGGATAGCGGCTCAGTCACGATCGACGGCCAAACGCTGACCCATGTCTCGCCAAGGGCGATCGAGCATCTCGGCATTCATATCATCCATCAGGAAGCGCTTCTGGTGCCCAGCTTCACGGTGGCGGAAGCGCTGTTTCTGGGCGCGGAACCCGGCATCGGTCCCTTGCTGTCCCGACGCACCATGCGCAAACGCGCCGAAGATATCATCGGCAGCTATTTCGACATGATGCTGCCACGCGACGCGCTGATTGGGGAATTGAGCGCCGCCCATCGGCAGATCGTGCAGATCACGCGCGCCTTGCTCAATCGCCCCGCCGTTCTGGTCTTCGATGAACCCACGGCCTCGCTGGTGCGGCGGGAAGCGCATCGGCTTTTCGGGCTTATCCGTCGCCTGCGCGATGAAGGCACATCGATCGTCTATATTTCGCACTACCTTGAGGAAGTGCAGGACCTTTGCGACAAGGTGACGGTCCTGCGCAACGGACGGGATGTCGCAACCTTGGACCCGCGCGACACGCCGCTGCAGGACATTGTCTCCCTCATGATCAATCGCGAGATTGGCGACATGTTCCCCAAATCGGCGGTGCCGATCGGCAAACCTGCGCTCAGCGTCCAGGGTCTGACCCGGCGCGGCCATTTCACGAATGTCGATTTCACGCTGCATGCGGGCGAGATTCTCGGCCTCACCGGTCTCGTCGGGTCCGGGGCCAAGGAAGTCCTCGCGGCCATCTTCGGCCTCGCACCCGCCGACCAGGGCAGCATCACGACCCATGGCAAGCAAGGCGCCGTCGGCTCTCCCGCTGGCGCCATCCGCCGGGGCCTCGGGCTGGTGCCCGAAGACCGGCGCGGCCAGGGCATCGCGCTCGATATGTCGGTGCGCGAGAACACCACCCTTGCCAGTCTGGGGAAGCTCACCCGCTTCGGCTTCATCAGCCGGCGCCGCGAGGCTGAGACTGTGCGGCAGCTGATCGCGCGCCTCGGCATCAAAACGCCGGGGCCGGATGCGCGGGTGCGCGATCTCAGCGGCGGCAATCAGCAAAAGGTCGTGCTCGCCAAATGGCTGAGCGCCGCCTCCGATATTTACCTGCTCGACGAGCCGACGGTCGCGATCGACGTCGCGGCCAAGGTGGAGATCTATCGCCTCTTGGGTGATCTCGCGCAGCGCGGTGCCGCCGTGCTGATCCTCTCCTCCGATCTGTTGGAGTTGCAGGGCATCTGCGACCGTATCCTAGTCCTCCATCGCGGCCGCATCACCCATCGGCTGCGGCCGGCGGACACGACGCCGGAGGAGATTCTGGCGGCCGCCACCGGCGCTGCCGGCCTCGGTGAAAGCATCGCGGCATGAGCAGCAATGTCCTCGCCGATCAAGCGCCCGCTTTCACCGAACGCTCTGTCGATCTGGAAGATCGGGATATCAGACGCGCCCGCCGCCAAAGCCAGGTCATCCGGCTTGGCTCCATCGCCGCGCTGATCGCGGTCTTCGCCTATTTCAGCGCCGTCGCCCCTGGTTTTGCCAATCTCGGCAATATCGCGAATGTCATCGAGCAATCGGCCGTGCTGGCTTTGCTCGCCTTCGGTATGAGCATCGTCGTGCTCGGCGGTGGTGGGGATGTCATCCGCGGCGGTATCGATCTATCGCTCGGCGCTAATCTCGGCCTTTGCGTCGCGGTCTTTGCGGTCGCATCCAACGCCGGCTTCAGTGACTGGCTGGCGGTCGCGATTACCTTCGGCACCGGGGCCGCTGTCGGCTTGCTCAATGCAATCGCCGTCGTCGGGCTTGGCGTCCTGCCGCTTCTGGCGACCCTTGCGGTGATGAATATCTGCGCGGGCGCCGAACTCGTTCTCACTCAGAACACGGTGATATCGACCAATTCGCCGCTGCTCGGCTCTATCGTCGGCCTGTCCTGGCTGGGGCTTTCCGTCACCGACTGGGTTCTGGTCGCGGCCACGGTTGTGCTGATTGTCCTGGTGCAGGGCACGCGCTGGGGGTTGCGATTGCAAGCCGTGGGCGGCCAGCGCCAGGCCGCGCGTGCTGCCGGGCTCCGCGTGCAGGCCTATCTGGCCGGCACCTATGTCGCGGCGGGACTTCTGGCAGCCCTCGCCGCCATCCTGCAGGCGGCGCGGCTCAGCGGCAGTTCGCCGGGCTCGGGCGATATCCTGCTCTCGGTCGTGCTCACCAGTCTGATGAGCACCGTCTTTTCGCGGCGCCTGCTGCCCACCATCGGCGGCACGCTGCTCAGCGTGCTGTTTATCGGCAGCCTGATCAACGGCTTCCAGCTTCTCAACGTCTCCAGCTATTGGGTGAACGGCGTGCAGGGCGTGCTCATCCTGTTCGTCGTCGCCGTGCGATCGCTGTCCACCCGCCGTGGGGGCGCCTGACATGTCGGCTTCCGTCCCTATGGGTCGCCCCATCGGCGCCCAGCTTGTCCGCGTCACCACGCCCGCCGCTCTCATCGCCCTTTTCCTGATCTTCGCGGCGATCTCACCGACTTTCCGCACGCCCGGCAATATCCTCCATATCCTGGTCAACAACTTCTCTCTCCCGGCCTTGGTCGCGCTGGGGATGACGCTGGTCATCTCTGCCGGTGGGATCGATTTGTCGGTCGGCGTCGCCGCAGATATCGCGGCCATGCTGGCCGTCACATTGATGGAGCATGGCTCGGGGCTCGGCCTCAGCCTCATCGCCGGTATCGGCGGCGCACTCGTCGTCGGGCTGCTCGATGCCCTGCTCATCACAGTCTTCGGCATCAGCCCCTTTCTCGCGACGCTCGGCGTGCTTTTCATCGGCGAGAGCGTGCAGCAATTGGCGACCAACGGCGGCACACCTATCTACCTCGTCTCCAACTATCCTGCCGCTGGGCTGGACTATCTCGCCCATGGGCAGATCCTCGGCCTGCCGCTGACACTTTGGCTGGTCGCGCTCGCCGTCGTCCTGGTGCAGGTTCTGCTGAGCAGCACCGCCTTCGGCAGGCATTTGCGTGCTATCGGCGCCGAGCCCCGCGTCGCCTGGCATTCGGGCCTGCCGGTGCGGCGGACGACCTGGCTTGTCTATCTGCTATCGGCGCTGCTTTGCGGTCTCGCCGGTCTGCTGCTCTCGGCGACCGTCAAATCCTATGTGCCGCTATCGGGCAATGCCTTCATGCTGGACGCGATCGGCGCGGTCTTTGTCGGCACAACCATCAGCCGCGAGGCGCGGCCGAATGTGCTCGGCACGCTGCTCGGCGTCTTCTTCTTCGGCATGCTGCATAACGGCCTCCTCCTGATCGGCTGGAATTTCTACTGGCAGCAGGTCGCTATCGGCCTTCTGGTCTTCATCGTGCTCGGCATCAGTTTCCTGAGCCGGCGATTGCAGACCGCCGACTGACTTTTCTTTCGTATAAGACAAGGATAAAACAATGTCGTTTCGGAAACGCCTTCTGGCCGGGCTTGCGCTCACGCTCGGCCTCGGCTCCCTCGCGGTCTCGGCGGCCCAGGCACAGGACGCCCCTAGCCTGAAGGGCAAGCGCATCGGCATCACCGTCGCGGGCACCGAACATTACTGGGATCTGAAAGCCTATCAGGGCCAGATTGACGAGGTGAAGCGCCTCGGCGGTATCCCCATCGCCCTTGATGCCGGCCGCAACGACAGCCGCCAGATCGCCCAGATCCAGACCCTGATCGCGCAGAAGCCTGATGCCATCGTCGAGCAGCTTGGCAGCGCGCCGGTGCTGCAACCCTGGCTGAAGAAAATCCGCGCCGCCGGTATTCCGCTCTTTACGGTCGATACCATCTCGCCCTACAGCATCAACGACACCACCTCGGACAATTACAGCATCGGCGAGAAACTCGCTTTGCAACTCGCGAGTGACATCAAGGGACGCGGCAATATTCTCGTCTTCAACGGTTTCTACAGCGTGCCCGTCTGCGCCATTCGGTATGACGAGCTGAAGCTTGTGCTGCGCGCCTTCCCCGATATCCATATCATCCAGCCGGAACTGCGCGACGTCATTCCCAATACGGTGCAGAACGCCTATTCCCAGGTCACCGATATGCTGCAGAAATATCCGAACAAGGGCGATATCGCAGCCATCTGGTCGGCTTGGGATGTGCCGCAGGTCGGCGCGACCCAGGCTGTCCTCGCCGCGCACCGGACCGAAGTGCGCACCTATGGTGTCGACGGCAGCCCGGATGTCGTGAAGATGGTGGCCGATCCTGCCTCCCCGGCTTCCGCCGTCGCCGCCCAGCAGCCCTATCTCATCGGCAAGACGGCCATCGATACGGTTGCGCGCTATCTCGCCGGCGATCATGACCTGCCGCCCTATACCTTCTTGCCCGCCATTCTGGTGAACAAGCAGAACGCGGCCGATGCGGCCAAGGCACTGGGACAGTCCTGATCGCCCTCAATCCATTCCGCCCGGACCATCGCCATGGCTAAGCCGCTGCGCCTCAACGCTTTCACCATGGCGACGCCGGATCATCTCTCGCCCGGCCTATGGCGGCATCCACGCAGCGATGCCGCCCGCTATCACCAACGCGGCTATTGGACGGAGCTTGCGCGCATTCTGGAGCGCGGGTTGTTCGATGGTCTGTTTATCGCCGATACTTTGGGCGTCAGCGATGTCTTCAAGGCCAGCCGGGATACGGCCCTGGCCGACGGGCTGCATCTCCCCGTCAATGATCCGCTTCTCGCCGTCTCGGCGATGGCGGAGGTGACGGAGCATCTGGGTTTCGGCGTCACGGTCTCCATGACCTACGAACATCCCTTCCAGCTTGCCCGCCGGATGTCGACGCTCGACCATCTGACGGACGGCCGCATCGGCTGGAATATGGTCACTTCGGCACTGGACAGCGCGTCGCGCGCCTTCGGCCGCGCGGCGCAACTGCCCCATGATTCGCGCTATGACATGGCCGATGAATACGCGGCGCTTTGCTACAAGCTTTGGGAAGGTAGCTGGTCCGATCGCGCCGTCATCAATGATGCGGCCAGCGGCCGCTATGTCGATCCGGCCCAGGTGCGATCCATTCATCACGACGGCGCGCATTTCAAGCTGGACGCCATCCATCTTTGCGAACCCTCCCCGCAACGGACGCCTGTCCTGTATCAGGCGGGTGCCTCGCCGCGCGGAAGGCGCTTCGGCGCGGAAAACGCAGAATGCATCTTCATCGGTGCGCCCTCCAAACGCGTGCTCGGCACATTCGTGGCGGCCGTGCGGGACAGCATTCGCGCGGCCGGGCGCGACCCGCATGAGGTACTGATCTTTGCCGAACATACAGTGATCGTCGGCAAGACGGACCGGGAAGCGGCGGCCAAGGAAGCCGAGTATCGGCATTACTGCTCGGACGAAGCGGCACTCGCGCTGATGTCCGGATGGATCGGGACCGATCTCAGCCGCTACAAGCTGGACGATCCCTTTCACCATATCGACAGCAATGCCATCCGCACGGCCGTGGAAGCGATGAGTTCCGCCGATCCCGATCGCGTCTGGACCATTCGGGAAATCGCCGCCTGGTGCGGCATCGGCGGCCTCAGCCCGGTGACGACCGGCTCGGCCGAGCGTGTCGCCGATACCCTCATCGCCTGGACCGAGGAAACCGATATCGACGGTTTCAATCTCGCCCATGCCGTCACGCATGAAAACTTCCGGGATATCGCCGATCTTCTGGTGCCGGAATTGCAGCGCAGAGGCGTCTACAAACAGGCCTATGCGCCCGGTACCCTACGCCAGAAGCTGTTCGGCCGTGGCGACCGCTTGCCGTCGCATCATCCCGCCGCCGCCCATCGCTGGCCAGCCGAATGACAATTCAGATGATACCGCAACATTCTTCGGCACTCCCTTTGCCGGACAACAGGACAAACAGATGATGGCCTATGACCGTTCCAATCTCCCCGACGACGTCAAGCTGGGCTCCGGCTGGGGCAGTGCCGGCGATCCGGAATGGGACGGACTGACCAAGCGCTTCCGCCCGGTCTTCGCGCGCATTCGTGAAGACGCCGTCAAGCGCGAACTTGGCCGCGGCCTGCCGCATGACGAGATCGGCTGGCTGCGCGAAACGGGTTTCACCGCCATGCGCGTGCCGCAGGAGGCCGGCGGCCTCGGTGTCAGCCTGGTCAATTTCTTCGCGCTTCTGATCGATCTATCGGAGGCCGATTCCAATATCACCCAGGCGCTGCGCGCGCATTTCGGCTTCGTCGAGCATATTCGCACGGAAGCACCACCGGCGCGCCAGGCGCGATGGTTCGACCGGCTATTGCGGGGCGATGTCGTCGGCGCCGGCTGGTCCGAACTCGGCAACGCGAAACAGGCCGCCTTCTCGGCGGAACTCCGCCAGACGGCAGAAGGATGGCGGCTCAACGGTTCCAAATTTTATACCACCGGCACGCTGTTTTCGGATTGGGTGCATGTCGGCGCCTCGGATAGTGAGGGCAATGGCGTCAGCGTCGTCGTCTCCCGCCATGCGCCGGGGGTGGAGGTATTGGACGACTGGAACGGCATGGGTCAGCGTCTCACCGCCAGCGGCACCACGCATTTCCGCGATGTGCCCGTGGAGGATTGCGAAATCGTGAGAGAGCGCGCGCCCTTCGGCTATTCCGAGGCCTTCTTTCAACTGGTGCATCTGGCGACGCTTGCCGGCATCGGCCGCGCCGCCGCCAGTGACACCGCATCCATCCTGCGCATCCGCAAGCGGAGCTACAGCAATGCAACGACCGCTATGGCGCCGGAGGACCCTCAGCTGCTGCAGGTCGTGGGCCGCGTGCGGGCCCATGCCTATGCCGCCGGCGCCATCGTTCACCACGCCGCGCGCGCCTTGGACAAGGCCGCCGCCATCGGCAATGATCAGGATCCGGCGCTGATCGCGGAGGCCGAGATCGAGATCTGGCAGGCGCAATCGGTCGTATCTCAGCTGATCATCGATGCCACGGCGTCCCTCTTCGATGCGCTCGGCGCCTCCGCCACGCTGCGCGACGCCGGACTTGATCGCTACTGGCGGAACGCCCGCACCATCAGCTCTCACAATCCGCGCGTCTATAAGGATCGCATCATCGGAGATTTTGCCGTCAACGGCCGCATTCCGCAGGGCCAATGGCGTATCGGGCAGGCATGAAGCCGGTCCAAACCCGAGAGCAGATCCCGGTCAGATGGAACCATCTGACCGGGCCAGGATGCTCGCAAAAACAATAATTTAAGGCGAAATCACCACCGGGCGTGAACGTAAGGGCGAATGTCCGCGTCGTAGATCCCGCGCAAAGTCTCCATGACCTGATCCGATAGCGGCGGCAGCGCGGCGGCCGCAGCGTTGGATTCCGCCTGCTCGGGATTGCGCGCACCCGGAATAACGACGGATACGGCCTCGAACATCAGGATCCAGCGCAAGGCCAGACGCGCCATGGTCGTATCGTCACCCACCAGCGGACGGATTTTCTCGACCGCTTCCAGCCCGACCTCGTATGGCACGCCGGAGAAGGTCTCGCCGACATCGAAGGCTTCGCCGTGCCGGTTGAACTTTCTGTGGTCGGACTCCGCGAATGTCGTCTCTGCCTTGAACTTACCCGACAGCAATCCGCTCGCCAGCGGCACGCGCGCGACGATCGCGACATCATGCGCCCGCGCCTGATCGAACAGCAGCGCGATCGGCCTGCGGCGAAAGATATTGAAGATGATCTGGATACTGACGACACCGGGATAGTCCAAAGCCTTCAGCGCTTCCTCAACCCGCTCGACGCTCACGCCATAGTCGCGGATAAGCCCCAAAGCCTTGATCTCTTCCAGGGTCTCGAACACCTCGGGATGGTAATAGAGGTCGGTCGGCGGGCAATGCAGCTGCACGAGATCGAGCTGGTCCATCTCCAGATTTTTCCGGCTGCGGTCGATCCAGGCGAGAAGATTCGCACGGCTATAGCCCTCGACCGTCTGTGCCGGCAGCCGCCGGCCGGCCTTCGTCGCGACAAAGGGCCGCTCGCCGCCACGCTCCTTCAACACGCCGGCAATCAGCCTTTCCGAATGCCCGTCGCCATAGACATCGGCCGTGTCGAGGAAGGTGACACCGGAATCGAGTGCCGCGTGCAAAGCCTTGCGCGAGGCCGCATCATCGACATCGCCCCAACTGGCCCCGATGGCCCAGGCCCCGAACCCGATTTCGCCGACGGCTTTGCCGGTCTTGCCGAAGAGTCTCGTTTTCATGTCGTCCCTCACGTTTCTACAGACATTCCGCCTGATCCGCACGGTATATCGCGTCGATCATTCTGGCCATTGTACGAACAGCGCCAGTTCGGACAGCGCCAATCCAATCACCCGATGCCGGGGTCCAATGCCCGTCTTTAGAAATGCCCGTCTTCAGAACAGATCCTTGGGCGGAAGACCATCCCTTGTATAGTCGACGGTCACGAAACGGCCGCCCTGCAGGCTTTCGGCGATCACATCCTGCGTGACGATCCCCTCCACTTGGTCGATGAACCCATCGGAACTGTCCTTCGGCCGCCATCCGATGCGGACACGTCCATCATCCCGCCAGAAGCTGCGGCTGTTATCGGATGCGCCCCATATCACGGTGAACCCGACATGCTCGGCTTGCGCGCAGCACTGCATCAAGGCGATGAAATCGTCATGAGACAGCCAGGTCGACAAAAACCGGCGGTCTGTCGGCTCCGGCAGGGTAGACCCGATCCGGACGACGACACTCTCAACCGCATGTTTTTCCCAATAGACCCGCGCGAGCATCTCGCCATAGGCTTTGGACAGGCCGTAATAGCCGTCCGGCCGCAAGACGCAGTCCTGGTCCAGCGTCTCCGACCTGTCATAAAGTCCCACGACATGAACCGAAGACGGAAAGACCACCCTAGCGCGGTGCCGCCTTGCCGCCTCGTAGATATGGAACGTGCCGCGGTAGTTGGGACCCAGGATCTCCTCGAAGGACTGCTCGGTTGATATGCCGCCGTAGTGAAGGATCAGATCGCAGCCCGCCGCCGCGTCGATGACAGCGTCCTTGTCTTCCAGCGACATCTCGAAAAACCGGGCGCCACGCGGCAAAGCGTCCGGAAAGGGCCGGATATCGGTCATGCGCAGCTGCCAGCCGCAGGCGCTAAGGCGCTGCGCCAGCACGCGCCCCAATTGTCCCGCGGCGCCCGTCAATAATGCGATGGGTTGAGGATTATGCGCCATAGGCTTCATCCGGCTTCGTTCGGTTGCATGGACCTAAGCGACGGGCATGCCGCATTGCTCCATCAATAGGCGCAAAGACAATTCCTCATCAGCCGTCAGGTCAAGAAGTGGCGTCCGCACCGCGCCGCAATCGCTGCCGCCGATCCGCACGCCGGCCTTGACGATCGAGACCGCGTAGCCCGCGCGTCTGTTGCGGATCGCGAGATAAGGGAGAAAAAACCGCCGCATCAGATCATCGACGACAGCCTGCTCGCCTGCGCGCCAGGCCTGAAAGAAGGCCAAAGCCGTCTCGGGCGCAAAATTATAGATGGCGGAGGAATAGGTGGTGATGCCGGCATTCGGCGTCGCGCTGGCGTAAACCTCCGCCGTCGGCATGCCGCCGATGAAGATGAAGCGATCTTCCAGACGGTAGCGCAGATTGACCAGCATCTCTGTCGCGCCAACGCCGTCCTTCACGCCGATCAGATTAGGACAGGTCTCCGCGACCGCCAGAAGGGTATCGGCGGCATAGATCGCATTGTCGCGGTTATAGGCGATGACACCGATCCCAACGGCCTTGCAGACTGCTTCCAGATGGCGCCGCAACCCCTCCTGCTCGGAATTCACAAGGTAGGGCGGCAGCACAAGGATACCGTCCGCCCCCGCCGCCTCGGCTGCCTTGGCCAGGTCAACCGCCATATCCGTGCCATAGCCGACCCCGGCCAGCAGCGGCATATGGTCCGGCACTTCCTCGGCCGCAGCGCGCACCACGCTTTTGTATTCGTCGAACTTCAGGGAAAAGAACTCGCCCGTGCCTCCGGCGGCGAATAGCGCGACCGCCCCGGCCAGCCCCTGGCGCGACACATGCGCGCGGTAACCCGCCTCATGGAAAACGCCCGACGCGTCGAAATACGTGACCGGGAAGGAGAGCAGACCGCTCGTCACGCAGGTTGCTAAATCACTCGGAGAAAAGGCCACAGATCCGAACTCCATTCGAATGCCGTCCGGCGGGTGCCGTCCGGACGCATCATGAACTTGGTGATGACAAAGGTTAGGTCAGGGCACAGCCGCCAAGGCGATCTCGGCATCCTCGGGACGCAAAAGCCTGCCGAGGCCGGATTTGACCGTCCGCGTCAATTCCTCCTCGGTGATGTCGGAGGTCGCGGCATCCAAAACGATCTCGCCGGAATGCAGAAAATTGATCCGGTCGCAAACTTCGAAGATCTGACTGTAGTTATGGACGATCAGGATGATCGAGACTTCCCGCTCCCGCCGCAGCTTCTGTACAAGCCCCAGGACATGCGCGCTTTCCCGCACGCCCAGCGCCGCCAGCGGCTCATCCAGGATCAGCACGCTCGGCGCGGAATAGATCGATCGCGCAACCGCCACGCATTGCCGCTGCCCGCCCGAAAGCCGGTCGACCGTGCTGTTCACGTTCGGAATATTGATGCCGAGCGTGCTAAGATATTCCTCCGCCATGCCACGCATCTTCTGGTTGTCCAGGAATTTCATCCCGAACATGCGCTTGCGATATTCCCGGCCGATGAACATGTTGTGGTAGATGCTGAGGTCACCGATCAAGGCAAGATCCTGATAGACCGTCTCGATCCCTTCGGACCGCGCGTCACGCGGTGACTCAAAGCGAATGGGTTTGCCTTTGGACGTGATCGTACCGCTGTCCGGCTTGTGATATCCGGACAGCACTTTGATGAGGGTGGATTTCCCGGCCCCATTGTCGCCGACAAGGGCCAGAACCTCGCCCTTGCGCAGCTTGACGCTGACATCGACCAAGGCCGTGACCGCGCCGAAGCTTTTGCTGACATGCGACATTTCCAGGACCACGGGCGCGTCGTCGCTTAGCCTTGGCGTGTTCATGTTTTGCATTAGATCCGCCTCCGCGCGCGCAACCGGTTGACCTGCACGTTGAGTATCATCGCCCCAAGGATGGCGGCCCCGAGATAGATATCCGAGACCGTCGCCTGCGCGCCGACCATGACGAGCCCGTTATTGAGCGTCGCCACGACAAAGGCGCCGATCAATGCGCCCACGACTGTGCCGGAGCCACCGAGCAGCGACGTGCCGCCGATGACCGCCGCCGCAATCGCCTGCAGCGTCAGGAAGGGGCTACCCGCCTGCGGATCGGCCGATGAGAACTGCACCGTGTTGATGATGCCCGCGAAAGCGGCCAGGCCGCCTGCGAGCATGAAATTGTAGATCTTGATACGGTCGGTTCTGACGCCGATCTCGCGCGCGCCGATGATATTGCTACCCGTCGCGATGGTGTGCAGGCCGAAGGTCGTCCGGTTGAGAACCAGGGCGATGACGATGACGGCCGCCAAGGTCCAAAGGAAGGGCGTAAAGGCCGTCACCGCGTGCCAGGACAGCAGCGAGTCGTCCGGCTGAAACAGGTTCTGGCCGAACAGGGCGTTGAACGGCTCCTGGATCGGCGCGACGATAGGCTGGCTGTCATTGATCCAGACGACGATACCCTGGAACAGAAACAGCGTTCCGACCGTCGTGATCAGCGACGGCACGCGAAACCGGACCGTCACGACACCGTTCAGAACGCCCACCGCGACGCCCATGACAAGGCTGATGATCGCGGCCAAAGGCAGCGGCACACCCAGGGAATTCGCCATCAGCACCATGCTATACGGTGCGAGGGAAAAGACGCTGCTGACGGACAGATCGATCTCGCCGGTGATCATCAGCATCACCTCGGCGATGGCGATCAAGCCAAGCCGGCCGGTGTCGCGCAGCACGACGCTCAGAAACTGCGACGTCAGAAACTGGTTGTCGCTGCCGATCTGAAAATAGATGACGAGTAGAACGGCCACCACCGCGATACTTGCCTCCCGGTAGCGGGAGAGCAGCGTCAGCGCCTTGTCCAGCGGCGTGGTCGGCCTTTGAAAGCCGACACTGCGCTTCCCCGCCGGGCTCAGCGCCCCGACCGGGTCATTCTTGATATTTGACACTATGCCCACGGTCCTCGTTTCCTGATCATCACCGTGCTTACCTCAGTGATCGGCCGCCCCTCGCGATACTGGTGGCGAGGGGCGTCGCGACGTTTCCAGTCTTGGTCGAATACTTAGACCGGCTCGGCGCGCGCCGTGCCCTCGAACCGAGACTTGCCCAGATACTGGTCGATATTGTCTTTGGTCACATAGGCCTCGCTCGTATTGGTATCGGCGGTGCCGACCAATCCTTGCGACAACTTCCACATATACATCTGCTGGACCGGCAGAAATCCCTGCAGATAGGCTTGCTGGTCGGTCGTGAAGGTCATGTCGCCGGATTTGATATAGCCCAGCGTCTGCGGGAAAAGATCGAAACCCGCGACAATCACGCCCTTCTTGGCCAGACCGTACTGAGCCGAGACGAAGCCCGCCGCATAGGTGTCCGACCCACCCGTCGTGAAAATACCCGCGACATTCTTATGGCTGAGCACATAACTGCCGATGCGCGAAATCTCCGTGGCCGCATCAACACCGGTATTGATCACATCATAGGTCACCGGATTGCCGTTGTCCTTGATGCATTGGATATAGCCGTCCAGCCTCGGTTGCTCGTTCAAAGACCCCGGCATGCCGATAGACAGCATGACATGGCTGCCCTTCGGCACCATTTTCAGCCATTTCTCGGCGATATTGTACCCAGCCTGAAACAAGGGCTGCCCGATATAGGACAGACGCTTATTGGGGCTGCCCTTGGGCACATCGGCATTGAAGGCGACGACAGGAATGCCGGCCGCCGCCGCGCGTGCGGTTGCCGCATCAAACGCCGTCGGGTCGACCAGACATACAGCGATCCCGTCGGCCTTTTCGGCGATGGCCGTCTCCATCGCATTGACCATCTCAGACACGACATTGTTCTGAGAGCCGGTCCATTGGTAATGGCAGCCGAAAGCCGCACAAGCGTCCTGAATGCCATACTGCGCCGGGACAAAGAACTGGTCCAAGGTCACATGGCAAACGAAGACGAATTTATAGGGTTTCTTGGGCAAGCCGGGATAAGGGCCCGACTGCGCCAGAGCCCTGCCGGCGGCCCCCGCCATCCCGATCGTCCCGATCCCCGTCGCGGCCAATAGACGCGCGGCTGACCGCCGCCCCATGCCCCGCGCAACCGCCCGGCCTAAGCCAAGGTCGTCAATTTGATCCACACGAGCCTCCCGTTTTGTTTTTTTTGCTTTGGAGCAAGAACCGGCACCGCCGCACCCTTGTGACCCTGTAGTCAGGTTACATTGTAATATGACAAATTTTCTGTCAATGTCTTTTCACGTCCGGCCCAAGGCCGGGCAAGCAGAGGGACAAGAGAACAAAAAAATGACAGATGCCTTTGCCACCCGCCGGATCGGGAAAACCAACCTCCATGTCACTGAGCTCGGAATAGGCGGCACGCCCTTCGGCAATATGTATCGGCCAATGGAGCCCAGGGATGTCACCGCCACCGTCGCGACCGCGATGGATGTCGGCATACGCTATTTCGACACGGCGCCCGTCTATGGGTTCGGCCTCAGCGAAACACGGCTCGGCGAAGGCATCCGCGATCTGCCGCGCCAGGATATCGTTGTGTCATCCAAGGTCGGCTACAGTCTGGTGCCCATCAGCCCGTCCGAACTCAAGCCGCAGCTTTGGGCCGAGCCCCCTGCGATGCGGGCGGATTTTGACTATACGCGCGATGCCGTGCTGCGCGGTGTCGAGGAAAGCCTCAAACGGCTCAAGACCCCTTATATCGACATGCTCGCGATCCATGATCCGGATGAGGCGGTCGATGTCGGCGCCGGTATCGATCCCTTCAGCAAAAGCCATTTCAAGGCGGCGATGGACGGGGCCTTTCCCACCCTGGCCGAACTCCGCGCCCAGGGCGTCATCAAGGCGATCGGCGTCGGCATCAATCAGTGGCAGATGCTCTGCGATTTCGCTGAAGCCGGCGATTTCGATTATTTTCTGCTCGCAGGCCGCTATACCTTGCTTGATCAAGACTCCATGGACCGGCTGCTGCCGCTGTGTGAAAAGCGATCGATCAGCCTGATCGTCGGTGGTCCCTATAATTCGGGCATTCTCGCGACCGGCGCCATTCCGTCTGCGACCTATGATTATCGCCCCGCGAGCGATGCGATCAAAGACAAGACCAAGGCCATCGAAGCCGTCTGCGGCCGGTATGGGATTCCTCTGCAAGCGGCGGCGCTGCAGTTTCCGCTTTTGAATCCCTTAGTCGCCAGCATCATCCCGGGTGCCAGGTCGGTCGAGGAAGTGCGCGCCAATGCGCAATACGTGCGTCACCCGATCCCGCCGGACTTCTGGCTTGAACTCAAATCCGCAGGCTTGATCGACCCCAGATCCCCGGTCGCCAGATCTCCGGTCGGCGGATAAAACTTGACAGGTCCAAGGCTAATCGGAAGACAAGAATCGCACCAAGGAACGGCTCATGCCTCAGACCCCGGCTGAAGACCTGCGGATAGCCCCTTCCCCCACGCGGACCGCTCAGCTTGCTGAGCGGATCGGCCGGGATATCCGCGCCGGGCGTCTGCAGCCGAGCCAGAAGCTGCCGACGGAGCAGGAGCTGATCGCGCAATATCAGGTGAGCCGCACGGTCGTCCGAGAGGCCATGGCAACGCTCCGCACCGAAGGGCTTATCGTCAGCCGCCAGGGGGCCGGGGTCTTCGTGGCGGACCATACCGCCGCGCGGCCCTTCCGAATCGTCTCCGAGGAGCTGAAGTCGCTCGTCGAAATCGAGAATGTCCTGCAGCTGCGTCTCGCGGTCGAGGTCGAGGCCGCCGGGCTCGCGGCCGAGCGGCGTACCGACGAAGACATCGCCTTGATCGGACGCGCGTTGGAGAGCATCGACGAGGCCATTGCGAGAGGTGCCTCAGCCGTCAAGGAGGATCTGGACTTCCACTGCGCCATCTCGGCCGCGACCGGTAATCCCTATTTCCAGCGCTTCATGCAGTTCCTGGGTCCCGTTATCATTCCGCGCCAAACCATTCGCGTCGGCCTTGAAACCGTCGAGGAGCGGCGATCCTATGTCAGCCAGGTCCAGAAGGAGCATCGCCAGCTTTTCGAGGCCGTCCGTCAGGGGGACAGCAAACTGGCGCGCCGCTGCGTGCGCACGCATCTGGAAGCCAGCCGCGATCGCTACCGGAAGCTGGCGGCCGGCCATCATCGCTGACACCCCCAGCGCTATTGCGCCAGGAATCCGCCATCGACCGCCAGGGTGTGCCCGGTAATCATGCTTGCAGCCGGGCTGGCCAGAAAGGCGATGGCATGCGCCACATCCTCGGCTTCCGCCAGACGCCCGAGCGGCGTCACCTCCCGGATGCGGCGCATCAGATCCGGGTTTTCCTCCAGCTGGCCGATGAAGGACGTGCGGGTCCAGGTCGGTGCCACGGCATTGACCCGAATGCCATACCCTGCCCATTCCACCGCCAAAGCGCGCGTCATATTCACGATCGCCCCCTTGGTCGTCTGGTAGGAGATATTGGGGTAAAGCCCGCCCCCTGACAGACCCATGATGGAGGCCGTGTTGACGATGACGCCGCCAGCGCCGCGCTTCACCATCAGCCCGGCCGCCGCACGGGCGCACAGGAAGGCGCCGGTCATATTCACGGCGACCACGGCATCCCAATCGGCGATATCAAGCTCAAGGGACGGCCGACGGATGGCCCGGCCGGCATTATTGACCAGGATATCCAATTGCCCTTCCTCGGCCGCGATCGTCTCGAAGCCAGAGGTCACGCTGGCCTCAGATGCCACATCCAGGGTCAGCCCGCGCGCCAGCCCTGGGGCAAATTCCTGCGCTGCGGCGGCCGCCGCAGCGCCGTCGATATCGGTCAGGATGACGCGGCAGCCCAGGGCGACCAGAAGCCTGGCAGTCGCCAGACCGATGCCCTGCGCCCCACCGGTAATCAGGGCAACCTTGCCATCGGCGCGGAAGGGCAGCAGGAGCGGATCCGGGCCTGTCATTGCGCCAGATAACCGCCGTCCACCGGCAGCACCACCCCTGTGATGAAGGAGGCCTCGTCCGAGGCCAGGAACAGGATGGCGTTCGCCACCTCCACCGGCCGGCCGACACGCCCGATCGGGTGGCGGGATGTCACGCCCGCCACATATTCGTCCGACAGTTTCGCGAGCGCCGCCGTCGCGATGGTGCCCGGCGCGACGGCGTTCACGCGCACGCCCCGGGTCGCCAGTTCTACGGCCAGATGCTTGGTGATGCCCGAGGCCACGAATTTGGCCGGGCCATAGACCGCCTGCCCGCTCTGCCCGGCCTCGCCCGAAATCGAGGACAGACAGACAATGGCGCCGCCGCCGGATTGCAGCATGGCCTCGGCCGCATATTTGCAGGTCAAAAACATCCCGCGCCCGTCCACCGCCATGACGTGATCGAAATCAGCCGCCGTCGCCGTCAGCAGATCGAATTCGGGGATGATCCCGGCATTCGCGACCAGGACATCGATGCGCCCGAAGGCGCTGACCGAGGCCGCCACCATCGCGCGCGCATCCGCGTCCTTGGACACATCGCCCACGACGCTTTGGACATCGTTGCCGGCGGCGGCAATGATCTCTCGCAAAGCCTCCAGCCGCTCGGCCGCGATATCGTTGATGATGAGACGCGCGCCTTCCGCCGCGAATAGCAGCGCCGTCGCATAGCCGATGCCGTTGGATGCCCCGGTGATGAGGACGGCTTTGCCCTTCATACGGCCGAGGCCGGCGGGAATCGCTTGCGTGTTCATGATAAGCCTTTCATTGCCGTGACGCTTAAGCTCAGGATTTGCGGCGCTTCTGGTTCAGACTGTCGATCAGAACCGCGCCGAAGATGACCGCGCCCTGAATGAACTGAACCCAGAAGGGCTGCACATTCTTCAGGGTCAGGCCGTTATTGATCAGTCCGATGATCAGCACGCCCAGCAGCGTGCCCAATATGCTGCCTTTGCCGCCGAACAGCGACGCGCCGCCGATGACGACGGCGGCAATGGCATTCAGCTCCAGCCCCACGGCCGCGATCGGCTGCGCGCTGTCCAGCCGGCCTGCCAGAATGACGCCGCCCAATCCGGCAAGCGCGCCCGAAATGATATAGACGATGGCCAGCGTGCGACCCACGGGAATGCCGGCCAGCCGCGCGGCCTCCCGATTGCCGCCGACGGCATAGACCTCGGCACCGAAGACCGTGCGCGCCAGCACCAATCCCGCGACCAGAAAGACGCCGAGCGTGATAAGCGCTGCCACCGGAAAGGGACCCAGATTGCCGCCGCCGATATTGTCGAAAGCATCGGGGAAGGAGAACAGCGTATTGCCGTTGGTCACGATGAAGGCGAGGCCGCGCGCCATCGCCAAAACCGCCAGACTGACGATGAAGGGACTCATATTCAGGAATGTCACCGCAAAAGCGATGAACCCGCCGGATAAAGCGCCGATGCCGATACCGACGATGATGGCCATGGGAACCGGCACATGCGCATTCAACGCCAGACCGGCCATGACCCCGGTAAAAGCGACGACGGAGCCGACCGAAAGATCGATGCCGCCCGTCACGATCACGAAAGTCTCGCCCACCGCGACGATGCCGATCAGCGAACTCGCGAGCAGGATCGACAGAATATTCGCCGACGTCAGAAAGGCCGGCGTCGTCAGCGCGAGATAGATCGAGATCGCGAGAAAGCCCACGACAATCGTAAGCTCATTAAGCGCGCGGGTGATGGACGCCAGTCCGAAACCGCGACGCTGAGGGGTTGAGGTTTGAGCGGATGCCATCGGGAGCCTTCTATTCTGAACGTCTGATTAACCGAGCGCCGCAAGCTGCATGACCCGCTCCTGGCTGAATTCGCTCCGTGGCAGGGCACCGGCAAGACGCCCTGCCCGCATCACAAGAATCCGGTCGCAAATCCCCAGCAGCTCGATCATGTCCGACGACACGACCAGGATCGCACTGCCTTGCTCCGCCAAAGCATTGATCAGCCGATAGACCTCGACCTTGGCACCGACATCGATGCCGCGCGTCGGCTCGTCGAGCAGGAAGACGCGCGGATGGGTGGTCAAAGCACGACCCAGAACCACCTTCTGCTGATTGCCACCGGACAGGGATTGCACCACTTGCCGGGTATTCGGGGTTCGGATGCGAAGCTCCGCCACCGTCTTATCGGCCAGGCGATCGATGCGCTTCGGCGCCAAGATGCTTCGGAACCAGGACAGTTTGCCGAGCGTCGACAAGGCAAGATTGCTGCGGATCGGGAAAGGCATCACCAACCCCTCCCCCTTCCGGTCTTCCGGCACGAAGGCGAGGCCGGCAGCGATCGCATCGCGCGGCGAGCGGATGCGGGCGTCTCGGGTGCCGACCCGCACACGGCCGCCGCTGCTCGCCAAAGCCCCGTAGATGGTCTTGAGGACCTCCGTGCGCCCAGCGCCGATAAGGCCGCCCAGGCCCACCACCTCCCCCGCGCGCACCGCGAAGGACACATCGCTGAAGGCCCCCGGTGCCGCCAGCCCTTCCACCTCAAGCAGAATATCGCCGACCACGGCATGCCGCTCGGGGAACAAGGCGTCGATCGGCCGGTTGACCATGGCCTGGATCAGGCTGGCCTCCGTCCAGTCGCCGACCGATCTGGTCTCCACCGCCATGCCGTCGCGCAGCACGGTGACGCGATTGCAAATCTCGAAGACTTCTTCAAGGTGATGACTGATGAAGACAAGACCGACGCCGGCGTCACGCAAAGCTTCGATGGTCGCGAACAGAATGCGTTGCTCGGCGGTCGTGAGCGTTGCGGTCGGCTCGTCCATCACGATCACCCTGGCCGAGCGTGACAAGGCCCGGGCGATTTCCACCAGCTGCTGCTGAGCGATGCCAAGGTGACGCACCCGCGCCTGGGGCGAGACCGCCAGCCCGACCCGCTCCAGCAAGGTCTTGGCCTGGCGATTGAGCTGGGCCCGGCGCACCGCCCCCAAAGCCCCGCGCGGCAGATTGCCGAGGAAGATATTCTCGGCCACCGACCGATCCGGCACCAGGCTCAATTCCTGATGGATGACGATGATACCGGCATCAAGCGCATCGCGCGGCCGATGCGGCGCGAAGGGCGCGCCTTCCAGTTGCATCTTGCCGGCATCCGGCGGAAAGACGCCGGCCAGGATCTTCATCAAAGTGGATTTGCCGGCGCCGTTCTCACCGACGATGCCGAGCACCTCCCCCTTATCGAGGGAGATGCTGACATCGGACAGCGCTTTCACGCCCGGAAATCCTTTGGAGATGGCTTGCATCTCCAGCAGATTTGCCATGGTCGATTGTCCCCGGATTACTGGCTGACCTCGTCGCCCCAAAGCCCATAGGCCTTGGCGGCCGGGCTATCGATATTGGCCTTGGTCAGCAGCATATGCGGCCAGAACTGATGGGCCGGAATTTTGCTTTTGTCGCCGCTGAGATAAGCCTCGACATAGGCGACCGATTGCTTCGCCATGGTCAGCGGATTCTGCGACAAGGTGCCGTCCATCTGTCCGTTGCGGATGGCGCTCAGCGCTTGTTCCGTGCCGTCGATGCTGATGATGATGATATGTTTGGGGCTGCCGATCGGCGCGAAGCGATTGGCCTGGCGGATGGCGCGGATGGCGCCAACGGCATTGTCGTCATTGCCGTTGAAGATCGCGTCCATATCGCTATGCGCGGCCAGAAGCTGGGTCGTGATATTGAAACCCTTGTCGGCATCGAAATCGGCCGCCTGACGGGCGATCAACTTCAGATCGGGATTGTCCTTCTGCAGCGCCGCGAACTCGGTCGCGAAACCCTGCTCGCGCTCATCGCCCGCCGTCGTGCCAAGCAGGCCCTCAAGGTCCACAACATTGCCCTTGATCGACCCGTAGCGCTGCTTCAGTTGGGCGGCGATGAAATCCGCGCCTTCCTTGCCCAGTTCCACATTGTCTGTCTCAAGGAAATTGACCTGACAGTCGCCGCAGGCAGCACCGCGGTCCAGCGTGAAGACCGGAATGCCTTTCTTATTCGCTTCCTTGACGACAGGCACAATGGAATTGGCATTGATCGGGTTCAGGATCAGTGCCGCGACATGCTGGTTGATCAGGTCGGTGACCTGATTGGTCTGGGTATTGGCGTCGCCATTGGCGCTGGTATTGATCAGGGTCAGATTGGGGTGCGCGCCAATGCCTTCCTTCACGCCCTTGGTCATGCCCTGGAAGAAGGGATTGGCGAGCGTCGCGACGCTCAGCCCGACGACATAATCGGCTGCCCGCACCGGCGAACTCGACCAGGCAAGGCAGGTTATCGCAATCGCGGTGGCGACAGTCCGTTTAACATTCGGCATGATTTTGACCCTCTTTTCTTATTATTTTTAACGAAGTCTTCCGCCGCCCCGAACCGGTTGAGGCAAAACGCTGGATGCTTAGCCTTTCCAGGCCGCGCCCGTCGTATTCAGATAAAGCGCATAGACGGACGTGCTGGCGGCCATGAAAAGCCGATGACCTTTTTTGCCACCGAAACAAAGATTGGCACAGGTTTCCGGCAAATGCACCTTGCCGATCAGATCGCCGTCCGGCGCGTAGCAGCGCACGCCGTCCTCCTGCGGGTCCGCCCAACCCATGCTGCACCAGACATTGCCGTCCGCATCCGTGCGCATGCCGTCCGTAAAGCCGGGCGCGAAATCCTCCGCGAAGACACGACCATGCGTCAGCCGCGTCCCCGCCACGTCAAAGACCCGGATATGGGCAGGACCGCCATGGGTAATGCCGCTGTCCACGACATAAAGCTTCGTCTCGTCAGGCGAAAACGCCAGACCGTTCGGGCGGCAGAAATCATCGGCGACAACAGCAGCCTCGCCGGTTTGCGGATCCAGCCGGTAGACGTGACGCGGCAACTCGGCCTCGGCGGTATGGCCCTCGTAAGGACCGTCGATCCCATAACCGGGATCGGTAAACCAGATGGCGCCGTCAGATGTCACGACCAGATCATTCGGCCCGTTGAGCGGCTTGCCCTGATAGCGGTCGAGCAATACCGTGATGCTGCCGTCGACCTCTGTGCGGGTCACGCGACGCGAATCATGTTCGCAGGTGACAAGGCGCCCTTCGCGGTCGCTCGTATTGCCGTTGGCGAAATTGCTTTGGCCGCGAAAGACGCTGACATGCCCGTCATCTTCCAGCCAGCGCAGCATGCGGTTGTTCGGAATGTCGCTCCACAGAAGATAGCCGCCGGCGGGAAAATAGACCGGACCTTCCGCCCAGCGGAATCCCGTCGCGATGCGCTCGATTCCGGCATTGCCCTGCCGCGCCTTGAAGCGCGGGTCAAGCGCCTCGACACGGCTGTCCGGATAGCGGGTATCCTGCAAAGGGCCCAGCGGCAGTCGGGCATACTGCCCGAATGATTGCGATGATTCCGGCATCGGCTGTCTCATCCTTCAATGAAGTCCCATATGCCGCATGAAAGCGACGATGATGGATCGCATATCGGCGTCATGCGTGAAGCCAAGGCTGTGCGCGCGCTCGGCCGAGAAATTCCCCGGCCAGGAATTGACGATCGCCTCGATCGCCGGATCGGGTTCCATACGCACGCGATCTGCCGCCGCATCCCCGCCCACGGACCGCAGCGCCTGCAGCATCTCTGTCACCGTCACCGACAGGCCTGGCATATTGATGACGCGATCGCTGCCGAGCAAGGCTCGCGGCAATTCATGCCCGTGCAAAAGATTAAGGATCGCCTGCTCCGGCGACATGATCCACAAAACCGTCTTCGGTGAGACCGGGCAAATCGCCATATCGCCATTCAGCGGTTCACGGATGATGCCGCTTGCGAAGCTGGACGCCGCCGCATTGGGCTTGCCCGGCCGCACCACGATCGTCGGCATCCGCAGGCTCAACCCGTCGATATAACCGCGCCGCGAATAGTCCGACAGCAGCAGATCGTTGATCGCCTTCTGCGTGCCGTAGGAGCTTTGCGGCTTCCAGACATAACTATCCGGCACCGTCGCCGGCATGGCCCCGCCGAAGACCGCGACCGAGCTCGTCGTCATCAGCTTCGCCCCCGGCGCCGCATGGCGCATGCGCTCCATGATCGCGCGGGTGGCATCGACGTTGATTGTCAGGCCAAGATCGAAATTCCGCTCTGCCTCGCCGGAAACGACCGCCGCCAGATGAAAGACGCTGTCCGTATCCTGATCGATCAGGCACGCGACCGCGCCCGGGTCCGCAATGTCGCCCGTTACGGGCAAAACGCGGGAATCGCCGAAGGCATGCGCCTCCATCTTGTCGAAGGCCAGAATCCTGGTCACCGGCGTCACGACGCCGGCGGCATTCGTCAGGCTTCCGCGCGCCAGAATGGCGGATATCAAACGTTGACCGAGGAAACCGGCGGCACCGGTTACGACAAGACGCATCCTGGTTTCTTTCCTTCCCGATCTCCGTCGGGTAAAAGCTGTATGACACCTTTACCGGCTTGGCCGCGCGACGCAAGTCAAATTTTCGGTGCGCGCGATGGCCTCGGCGATCCTGCCTTTCCCCCTAGTTGTATCTCCGATGAAGACTGTATGCTGGCGCCCATCGTCGCCGTTGGACGGCAGAAGGATAGGCAGAGTCATGGGGCCTCGCAGCCGGACGGATCAGCTGACCGAGGCTTTGCGCGCCCGCATCGGCCGGGGGATCTTTCCGGTCGGTTCGAAACTGCCGTCGGAACAGGCGATCGGCCTCAAATTCCAGGTCAGCCGCACGGTGGTGCGTGAGGCCGTGACGCGCCTGAAGGCTGACGGCCTGGTCGAAACGCGCAAAGGGACCGCCGCGCGCGTCTGCGCAGTCAGCCCAAGCCTGGACAAGGGATTGTCGATGCCGCGCTCCATCGACGGGCTGCTCGGCTTTCTGGAAGTCCGGCGCCCGATCGAAGGGGAAATGGCCGCCCTCGCCGCCGAACGCCGTACCAAGGCGCAAAGTGCCGCGATCAAGAAGGCGCTTCTGGCCGTCGAGAAGGCGCGGAACGACGGCGTCGATGAAGACCTGGACTTCCATCTTTCCATTGGCCAGGCAACGTCCAATGCCTATTGGAACCAGTTCGTGCGCATATTCGCCGATCCGATGCGCACAGCCATCCGCCTGACGCGCGCCAATGAAGCAAGGCGTCTCGATTTCGCGTCCGCCGTCGCCGAGGAGCATCGGCAGATTTATGACGCGATCGTCGCGCAAGACCCGCAAGCCGCCAGAACCGCCGCCTATCGTCATTTGGACAATGCGGCGACCAGGGTCTTGCTGGCGGATCAGGAATTCTGGCAACAGGAAGGCCGCGTGCTCGCGGAAGACTGGGCCATGCAGGATAAGGTCCGATCGTAAGCGCATGACCGTGACGTCACTCGGCGCGGATGACCTTGGCCCCGCTGCCCTCCAGCAGCCGGCATTGCATCGGGTCGGCCGCCGCATCCGTGATCAAGGTCCAGGGCCGGTCCAGGGGCGCCCAGAAAGGCTGCTTGGCCTGACCGAGCTTGCTGCTATCCGCCAGGACGACAATCTCGCTGGCCTGCGCCATCATCAGGGATTTCAGCGCCGTCTGCTCGGGCATCGCTTCGCATAGGCCGCGCCCCGCGACGACGCCGTCAGCGCTGACAAAGCAAATATCGGCCGTCACCTGCCGCAAGGCCTGTTCGGCAACCGGGCCGGAGGTCGCCATGCTGATCGACCGCACGGCGCCGCCCAGAACCATGACCTCAATCTCGGCCATGCCGGCCAGCAAAGGCACCAGGGGCATATTATTGGTGATGATCAGATGGCGGCGCTGGCGCAGCCCTTGCCCCATCGCCGCGACGGTCGAACCGCCGTCGAGGATCAGACGCTCACCGTCGCGCAAAAGCGCCAGTGCCGCCGCCGCGATCGCCGCTTTTGCGGACCGGTTGACCGCTCGTCTTGCCTGAAGGCTTTGTTCGACGTCCGTCACCGGGCCCGGCGTCAGGATCGCACCGCCATAAGTGCGCGTCACTGCCTGACTGGCCGAGAGTTCCTGAAGATCGCGCCGGATGGTGGAAGCCGAAACGCCGAAGCTCGCGGCCAGACGATCGACATCGGCCTGCCCGTTCTTGACCTCGGCGAGAATAGCCTCCCGCCGGTTCCGGCTGCGCCGCATGGCCCGTCAGTGCCGCCTGGGTGCCAGGTCCACCGCCTGACGCAGCGCCTCGATCATGGACCCCTCATCGGCGATGCCCTTGCCCGCGATATCGAAGGCCGTGCCGTGATCGACCGAGGTACGGACCACGGGCAGGCCGATGGTGACATTCACGCCCGATTCCAGGCCCAGAACCTTGATCGGCCCATGACCCTGATCGTGATACATGGCGACCACCAGGTCATAATCCCCGCGCGCCGCCAGATAGAACAAGGTATCGGCCGGCAAGGGACCGGTGACGGTCCACCCCTTCGCCTGGCAGGCAAGGACGGCGGGAATGATCTTCTCCGCCTCCTCGCCCTGACCGAACAGCCCGTTCTCACCGGCATGGGGATTGATGCCGCAAACGCCGATCCTAGGATTTTCAAAGCCGGCCTTCACCATCGTCTCATGCCCGCGCGCGATGGTCCGCTCCACCAGACCAGGCTCTATCTTCCGGATGGCATCCATCAGGCCGATATGGGTCGTGACATGGATGACGCGCAGCTTGGGCGAGACCAGCATCATGGAGACTTCCGGCGTATGCGTCAGCGCGGCCAGCAATTCGGTATGGCCGGGATATTTATGGCCGGCGGCATGCAGCGCCTCCTTGCTGAGCGGCGCGGTACAGATGGCATCGGCCTCTCCCGCCTCCACCAGCCGCGTGGCACGCTCGATATAGCGAAAGGCGCCCTCGCCGGAGATGGCGGAGAGTTTTCCGAAAGGATGACCGGCAGGGATAAGGCCAAGATCGATGCAATCGACCTCTCCGGGCGCGTAGCGGGCCTCGGCCGGGGTTGCGAGCGCATTGACCGTCAGACCGCTATGCACAACGGTGCCGGCCTCCCGCAGCCGCACCGCGTCACCGATCACCAGGGGCCGGCAAAGGTCCTGAACCTCTGACCTGGCCAAAGCCTTCATGATCACTTCAGGACCGACGCCGGACGCGTCTCCCATGGTGATTGCAATGATGGGACGCGTCTTGGATGAACTGCTCATGATCCGTTCTCCCTTGGCCTTAACCGGCGCAAATGCATAAGGCAGCGATGCAAGGTCCCGGCATCGCCGAAGGCGCCGGCCTTGGTCACAACGGGGATCGTCAAAGCCCCGCGCGTCAGGCCCAGCGGAACGCCGGCCTCGATCTCCGCCACCAACCGGATGCCCGTCACCGACAGCGCATCCAGCAGCGCCAGCGCGGTTTCCCCGCCGGTCGCGAACAGCGCGCCGATATGCGGGGCCGCCGGTCGCAGAATCTCCCCCAGACGGCGCGCGAGGTCCGCGCCTTGCGCAAGATCGGCGTCACTGTCCGGCGCGATCGACACCAGCACGTCCTGATCCGCCTGCAGCGCATCGGCGATCTGGCGGCCAGCCGTCTGCCAGGCAGCGTCACCGGACCCGGCGCGCAAGGTCGTAGGCGTGATCGTGACAGCGATGACGGTCGCCTCGGCCGCCACCACGGCCGCGGCAGCGCGTGACGCCTCGGCAATGCTGCCGACCACGAACAGGATGCCGCCCTTCACGTCCAGAACCTCGGCCGAGGCCGGCGTGCTCTCGGCCCGCGCCAATGCCAGCGCCAGGCCGCCCGATCCGGTCCAGAACAGTTGCTCTGCCCAGGGCAGCGTCGCGCGCGCGATAAGATCCATATCGGCCGGTGTCGCGGCATCGCAGACCAAGGCATCCAAGCCGGCCGCGATGGCCTCGGGCAGCCGTTGCGCCAGGGCACCGTCCCGCAAAGCATCCAGGCTGAGATGCGCGACACGGAGGCCCTCGCCGGTCAACACCGATACAAGATTGGCGGTCGGATAGCTGTGATCGCGCGCCCACAGGGCCGTGTCTTCCAAAGCCTGGCCCTGCAGGCGGATGCCACCGCCCTCCGTCGTGCGGCCGGTTTCAGGGAAGGCCGGCGCCACCACGGACAAGGCCCCTTGCCCTGCCTCCCGCAACAGCCGGACGGTCGCCGATAGCTCCGCCGCAGGTTGGCCGCGCAGCGTCGAGTCGATCTTCTTGAACAGGCGCAGACCCGGGGCATACCGGGCCTGCAGCAAACTGCGATGGCGCGCTGCTGCCTCCGTCGCGGTCAAGCGCCGACTATCCGCGTCGATCGCGACCACCGCCTCAGGCTCCACGTCGACACCCCAACTGACCGAGGCCCGCCATCCATGCCGCACAAAGGCAATGGCGCTATCGGCGGCACCGGTCAGGTCATCCGCCAGGATCAGCCAGGACGGTTGTGGCGTGCGAAGCGACAGAAGATCTCCCTCAGCAGGCCGTCGAACGGCACCGCTCATTTATGCGCGAATTGCGCAATTCATACGCGGGAGATGGTCGGTTGGCCAGGGGATTTTTGCGCACATCGCGCAAAATCCCCTGGCCGCGCTCAGTGCATGAGCGCTAAGGCATCCGTGAAGAAATCCGTGCCGCCGAAATTGCCCGACTTCAGCGCCATCAGCAGATCCGGTCCCTGCCCGGACATCGCCCGCAGCACCGGCACGCCCGGCGCAATCTCCGCACCAATGCGAAAGCCGGAAATGCTCAGCCGATCGACGACCGCGCCCGAGGTCTCGCCCCCGGCCACGATCAGGCGGCGCGTCCCGGCCTGAACCAGACCCTCCGCGATCGCGGCCATCGCCTGTTCGATCCTGTGCCCCGTGCTCTCCGCGTCCGGCCGGGCGCGCATGGCCGCGACCTGATCCGGCGCAGCGCTGCTGGCGATCAGCAAGGGGCCGGCAGCGAGGCGCGGCTTAGCCCAGTCAAGGGCTGCCGCCACTTCCGCCTCGGCATCGGCCAGCAGACGCTCGGCATCCAGACGCAAGATCGGCCCTTGCCCGGCGAAGGCATCGATCTGCGCCAGCGTCGCGGCCGAGCAACTGCCGGCAAGGATGGCCGCCTGACCGCCGACCGGCGCCTCGGCTGCCGCCGCGCCTTCGGCTTTTGCCACTCTACCGCTTGCGATCAGGGCTGCGGCCAGGCCAAGACCCAGGCCCGAGGCACCGGTCGAGACCGTATAGCCAAGCGTCACGGCGCCGATCGTCAGCAGATGACGGTCGAACACGGCATCGACGATCGCCATGCCGAAGCCCTCCGCCTGCAACTGCGCCAGCTTGGCACGCAGGGCGTCGGGACCGGCATCGACGATCTGAAGCGGCACCAGGCCGATGCGGGTCGCGGTCTGCCGAGACAGAACGCGCATCAGATTGGCGTCATGCATCGGGTTAAGCGGATGGTCCTTCAGCGGGCTTTCATTCAGCGGCATGACGCCGACAAATAAATTGCCCTGAAAGACAGTGCGTCCCGTCCCCGGAAAAGCGGGTGTCACCACCACCATCGGGCAAGCGCCGCTGTCGCGCAGCGCATCGGATACCGGCCCGATATTGCCGGCATCAGTCGAATCGAAGGTCGAGCAGATCTTGAACAGAACATGATCCGCGCCCTTTTGGCGCAGCCAGACTTCCGCCGCCTGCGAGGCCGCCACCGCCTCGGCCGCCGGGATGGAGCGGCTTTTCAATGCGACGACGACGGCATCGACGCCCGAAAGATCGAAGGCGGCGGCGGGCAAGCCGATCGTCTGCACCGTCCGCAGCCCCTGGCGCGCCAGCGTATTGGCGAGGTCCGAGGCCCCCGTGTAATCGTCAGCGATACAGCCGAGAGCGAGGGTCATGCGCTGATTCCACGGTAAGGTTTGAACCAGCCCAGGCCGTCGATCGTGGCGCCCGCCGGGCGATACTCGCACCCGACGAAGCCTTCATAACCCAGGCGGTCAAGCTCGGCCAAAAGGAAGGGGTAATTGAGTTCCTCGGCGTCAGGCTCATGGCGTGAGGGCACGCTCGCGATCTGGATATGGCCGATCGTCGGCATCAAACGCCGCAGCGCCATGGTGACGTCGCCATGCATGATGGCGCGGTGATAGATGTCGAACTGCAGTTTCAGGTTGGGCAGCGCCAGTGCGGCGATCAGGTCTTCGGCCAACGCAAAATCATTGAGAAAATATCCCGGCATGTCGCGGCGGTTGATCGGCTCCAGCACCAGGGTCCGGCCAGCCGCGCCGACACGCTCCGCCGTCCAGGCGACAGCCTCGCGATAGGCGGCGGATGCGCGCGCATCGCCGGCCTCCGCGATTCCGGCCATCAGATGCAAGCTGCGGCAGCCCGTGGCTTCGGCATAGATCAGCGCGGTCTCGACCCCGGCCTGCAATTCGCTGAAGCGTGACGGCAGCGCGGCCAGACCGCGTTCGCCCTTGCCCCAATCACCGGGCGGCAGGTTGAACAGCGCCTGTGTCAGCCCGTTGCGTTGCAGCTGGGCCGCGACGGCTTCGGGCGGATGCTCGTAGGGGAACAGGAACTCGACCGCCGAAAAACCCGCATCGGCTGCGGCCGCGAAACGATCCAGAAACGACCATTCCGTAAACATCATCGTCAGATTGGCGGCAAAATTCGGCATGCTGGCTTGTCCTATCCCTATGCGTCGCCCGGCAGGGGCGTGCCGGTGACGCGCCCGTATAGCCGCGCGACCGAGGCATCGTCATCGCGTCCCATGCCGCTGGCGGCGGTCATCATGAACATCTGCAGGGCGCTGCTCGCGATCGGCACCGGAAACTTCTCGGTGCGCGCCATGTCCATGATGATCCCAAGATCCTTGGTGAAGATCTCCACCGCGCTGCGCGGCGCATAATCGCCGTCCAGAACATGGGGCACCCGGTTCTCGAACATCCAGGAATTGCCGGCCGAGGCGGTGATGACCTCATAGACGCGACGGATGTCCAGACCCTGTTTGGCGGCGAAGGTAATCGCCTCGCAGGCGGCCGCGATATGAACGCCTGCGAGCAGCTGATTGATCATCTTGAAGGCAGCACCCGTGCCGGCGGAATCGCCGAGTTCATACAGCGTCGCTGCCATGGCATCCAACGCCGGCTTCGCCTTTTCGAAGGCGGTGGCGGAGCCTGACGCCAGGATGGTCAAGGCGCCTTCGGCCGCGCGCTGCGCGCCGCCGCTGATCGGCGCGTCAAGATAGTGGCGGCCCGTCGCCTCCACCCTTGCCGCCAGCCCGCGCGCCACATCGGGCGCCATGGTCGCGGCCGAGATGAAGACCGCATCCGCTGGCATTGTCTCGGCACAGCCGTCGGCCCCGAACAGCACGGCCTCGGTCTGCGCGGCATTGACGACGACGGAAATGACGATGGCGGAGCCTGCGGCCGCCTCCGCCGGTGTCGCGGCCACCCGTCCGCCTTCCGCCTGGAACCGGTCCCGCCCGGCCGCGGACACATCGCAGCCGACGACATCGAAGCCCGCGCGTTGCAAGGACAAAGCCATGCCGAAACCCATGGAGCCAAGACCGATAACGGTGATCTGCGGCTGTGCGGTGGAATTCATGGATCAGTCGTCCTCAGTGGAAGGAATAGAAAGCCAGGGGCCTTACCGGCGGCTGCGCCCCAGGAACAGGAAGGCGAGCGCCAGAAGAATGGCACCGAAGACGATCTCGCGCTCGCCTTGCGATACGTTCAAGGTGATGAGCATCGCCTCCAGCAGGATCACCGTCATCGCACCAGCGATACTGCCGCCGTAGCCGCCCTCCCCACCCGCCAGGCGACTGCCGCCGATCACGACCGCCGCGACCGGCGGCAAAAGATAGTCGTCACCCATACCAAGATAGGCCTGGGACGAGTAGCCGCTCAGCAGCAACCCCACCAATGCCGCCATCACGCCGCTGGTGATGAAGACGGCCGCATAGACGCGCCCCAGTCTGATGCCGGAGACGAGCGCCACAAGTTCGTTGCTGCCGATCGCATAGACGGCTCTGCCGAACGGCGTAAACCGCAAGGCGCCAATGACAATGACGGCGCAAACCGCCCAAAGCACGGCGGCCATCGGTATTTCGCCGACCATGCCGAGCGCCAGGAACTTTGCCGCCGGCGGCACGACGGTCGTGGGCGCGGCGGCATTCGTGTAGATCAGGGTCAAGCCCTGCAGCATCAGATTGATGCTAAGTGTCCAGATCAGCGAATTCACGCGCAGCACATAGACGCCGAGCATGTTCACGAGACCGACCGCGACGCCGATGCCGATCGCCGCGCCGAAGGCGACCCATTCATGCGGATGCGCCGCATAGAGATTGGTCGCGAAAATGCCGGTCAGCGTGATGGTCCAAGGGATCGACAGATCGATATGGCCGATCAGGATGGCGAGGGTTTCGCCGATCGCGACGAGGCCGATGAAGGCCGCCTGGATCAATTGCAGCCGGATGGTGTGCCAGGTCAGAAAATCCGCGCTGGCGATCACGCACAGCGCATAGACCACCGCCAGAATCAGCCAAGGCAGCGCCCCGCGCCGGACCGCCGCGGATAGGCGGGGGCCCGACCGGCCCGGCTGCAGATCTGTCGTGGCACTCATGACTGGCTCCTGCCCAGCAAGCTCGTCCAGCTTTGCGCCCTTAACAGCCTTATGCCGGCCAGGCCGAGCACGAGGATCAGAATCCCGCCCTCGATGAAGTCCTGCCAGAAGGCCGAGATGCCGACGACGCTCAGCACATTCAGGATGATGGACAGCAGAATGGCGCCAAGGATCGGGCCGATCATGCTGCCGCGTCCGCCGGTCAGCGCCACGCCACCCAGCACGGCGGCGGCGAGCGAGTTCAGCGTATAGACATTGCCGATGCTGGGATCGCCGGACGTCGTCTCGGCCGCCAGAAACAGCCCCGCGATGGCCGCGAACAGACCCGCCAGCATATAGGCCGCCATGCCCACCCTGCGGACCGGAATGCCGGAGGCAAAGGCGCTGTCGGGATTGTCGCCATAGGCCAGGATGAAGCGCCCCAGGCGACTGCGGAAGACCGGCAGCCAGATGACGAGCACCGCGAGCAGCAGCAGCACGGCGGAAAACGGCAGCAGGCCCCAGTTTCCCGTCAGAAGATTGGCGAAACTATCCGGAATCGAGCCACCCGGTTGCGGGCGCAAAGTCAGCGATATGCCGGCATAGACGAAGGAGGTGCAGAAGGTCGCGATCAGCGGCGCCACGCGGCCGTAAGCGACGACGACGCCGTTGATGGCGCCGGCCAGCACGCCGATCAGAAGCGAGGCGATGACCACCAGCACAATGCTCGTCGTCCCGTCACCCATGAAGGTCGCGGCGAAGCAATTGACCAGGCTGATTTCCGACCCGATCGACAGATCCAGCGCTCCGGTCATCAAAACCACGGTCTGCCCGAGTGCGGCGAGTGCCAGCGTCACGGATGCATTGGCCAGGCTCGCGATCCCGAAGGCGGATAAAATGGCCGGCTGATAGGCGGCATAAAGGGCGACCACGGCAATGACGCCGATGGCACAGCAAAGCGGGCCGATATGCTCGCCCAACCGATCGCGCATTTTGCTCATGCCGCCACAGTCCCGGTATCGCGAAATGACAGAGCCAGAATGGATTCCTCGTTGATCTCCGCGCCCGAAACGGCGCCGGCGATCTTGCCGCCGCGAAAGACCAGAACGCGCGAGCACAGAATCGGAAACTCGACCATATCCGTTGAATACAAAATGATGCCTTTGCCTGCCGCCGCAAGGTCGCGGATTGTTGCGTAGATCGTCTCGCGAGCTCCGGCATCGACACCGCGGGTCGGATCGCAGAACAGATAGATGTCGCGCTCGAAGGCCAGCCATTTGGCGGCGATCACCTTCTGCTGATTGCCGCCGCTGAGACTGCCGAGCGGCGCATCGGCCGACGAGCATTTGATCGCCAATTGCCGGATCAGCGCGGAAACGACGGCCTTCTCTTGCCTGGAATCGAGGAACAGAAAGCGCCGCAGGCGATTGAGGATGGTGATCGTGACATTATGCGCGATCGGCAGAAACATGAATCCGCCCATGTTCTTGCGATCGTCGGGAATGAAGGCGAGCCCTGCCGCGATCGCCTGCAAGGGCCGTGACGCGCGACGGGCCTGCCCACGAATGATGACATCGCCCCGCAACCCGCGACGGAAAAGCCCGAACAAAGCGAACAGCATGTCCTTCTGCCCTTGCCCTTCCAGACCGGCCAGACCCAGGACTTCCCCCGGGCGCAGATCGAAGGACACCCCGTTCAGCCGGCCGTCCAGGCGCAGATCCGCCACCTGCAGGATGGGCGGCGTTGAGTCCGGCGGCGCCGGTGGCGGCGGCACCGCATGCAATTGCTGCTGCGTCTCCCCCAGCATCAATTCAAGCGCGCGCTCGCGCGTGAAGCTGTGGCGCGGAAAC
Organism: Acidisoma cellulosilyticum; assembly: GCF_020621385.1. GTDB lineage: Bacteria > Pseudomonadota > Alphaproteobacteria > Acetobacterales > Acetobacteraceae > Acidisoma > Acidisoma cellulosilyticum. The sequence goes on from NZ_JAESVA010000006.1 coordinate 234,789, forward strand.
GCACCGACCTTGCGCCCGCTGCGCAGGATCGTGACGCTGTCGGCAATATCCTCGATCTCTTCCATGCGATGCGAGATGAAGATGATCGCCCGGCCTTTGGCACGCAGGCCCCGCACGACGGTCAGCAGACGATGCACATCGGTCAGGCCAAGGGCCGATGTCGGCTCGTCCAGAATCAGCACGCGCGGATCGAAGGACATGGCCTTCGCGATTTCCACCAATTGGCGCTGCGCCAGGGACAAGGTCCCCACGCGCGCATCGGCCGCAATATCCGGCACGCCGATTTCGGCGAGCAGCGCTTCCGTGCGACGCAGACTGGCATCTTCCCGGATATGCCCGAAACGCCCGCGCTCCTCCCGGCCGATCAGCACGTTCTGCGCGACCGTCAAGCTGCCAAAGAGAGACAATTCCTGGTGCACGGTCGCGACACCGGCTTCGAAGGCCATGCGCGGCGAGGTCAGATGGCGTCCTTCGCCACCGATCGCGATGCTGCCGCCGTCGGGCAGGATATTGCCCGACAGCAGCTTCACGAGCGTACTTTTGCCGGCACCGTTCGCACCCAGAAGGGCCAGCACCTCGCCCGCAGCAAGGCTGAGGCTGACATCTTCCAGCGCAGTGATCCCACCATAGCGCTTGGTGAGATTTTCCGCCCGCAATACGGCATCCGGCATCGTGATTACTTCACAACGTCAGTGACGGGGATATGCACGCCGCATTGCGGAATGCTGATATTCGTCACGAAGCTGCCCGGCAGCTTGGGGAAGTAATCGACATCCGGCTTCATCTCATCCGTGGTCAAGGCCGTCAGCGGCACATTGGCGCTTTGCGGCAAGGACTGGCCGGAGAGTGTCGCAATGGCCGCGCGGATCGCGACCGCCACCAGCGCCGGCGACTGACCGATCACCGTGGCGGGGATCTTGTTCTCCGTCGCCAGCATCATGAAGCCGTTATCGGACTCGCCCGTCATCGGCACCAAAGGCGCATGAACCTGCAGGATCGCCTGCAAAGCGCCCGTCGCCCCCTCGGTGCCCCAGACACCGCCGATATCATGATGCGTCGCCAGCGCATCCGCCGTCACTTTCTGATTTGTGCCGACATCCCAACCGCCATAGACTTCGACAAGCTTCAGATCCGGATGGTCCTTGAACACGGATTTCGCGCCGTCGACCTGGTCGTTGTCGACGGTCGCGCCGGCAAGGCCGCGCACCATCAGGATGGTTTTATTGGCAGGCACCTGCTTGACCAGGAATTGCGCCCATTGACGGCCCATTTCGGTCTGGTCTTCGTTGACGTTGATCGCTTTCAGCGTGCCCACGGTATTGTCGAAGGCGACCACCACAATGCCCTGTTTCACGGCCTGGTTGATGACGCTGTCCAGCCCGGTGGGCGAGGCCGCATCGACCACGATGGCATCGTAACCCGACAGGATCATGCTGCGGATCTGCGAAATCTGCTGCGATACGTCATTGCCGGAATTGAAGATCTTGAAGCTGGAAATATGCTGCGCGACGTCCGGCTGCTTGACATAGGCGCTGGCGATATTGAGCATTTCGGTGCGCCAGTTATTGCCGTACAGCGAATTGCTGAACGCAATCTTATACGGGCCGGCCTTGTGCTTGGCCGCCATCATCGGCGTATCGGCGGTCGCCTTCACGAAACACTGCGCAAGGCTGGCCGGATCGGTCAGGCTTTGCGCCCGAGCACTGCCGGCGGTCAGAAGTCCAGCCGCCGCCATCAAGGCAAAGGCGCTCAGGCCCAGAAGACCGTTTCTGTAGGACATGTCTTTCCCCTGCGCCGTTCGTTTTCCTTGCCCCGAACCATCCGCGGCAACCATGACAGCGCTGTCATTGGAACCATGGCAAACTCTTCCCGGCCGGTCAAGATGCCTCTATCCGGTGTGGACGGGGCGGAGTTTCCGGAGCATGACAGGGACTATGGATCACCCGACCACAGGGCGCAGCACCGCCCGGCGCACCACGCTCACCGAAGTCGCCCAGCAGGCCGGCGTCAGTGAGATCACCGTGTCGCGGGTGCTGCGCGACAGCGGGCCCATCGCGCCGGCCACGCGGGACCGCGTCATGGCGGCCGTCCGCGCGCTCGGCTATGTGCCGAACCGCGTCGCCGGCACCCTTGCCTCCTCCGGCTCGAATCTCGTCGGCATCGTGCTGCCCTCGCTCGCCAATATCGTTTTCCCGGAAGTTCTGCGCGGCGCGGCCGGACCGCTGGCGACGATGGGCTATCAGCCCGTCATCGCCGTTACGGAATACGATATCGCGCGGGAAGAAACGCTCATCGAATCTCTGCTGTCCTGGCGGCCGGCCGGGCTGATCGTGACCGGGCTGGAACATACCCCGCGCGCCGAAGCCATGCTGCGCAATGCCGGCGTGCGCGTTGCGGAATTGATGGATAGCGACGGTACCGGCATCGACATCATCGTCGGATTTTCGAATGCCGAGGCCGGGCGCATCGCTGCCCGTCACCTGCTGTCGCGCGGCTACCGCCGCTTCGGCTATGTCGGCCATGGCGGGGGCGCCACCATCGGCGCCGATCTGCGCGCCGGCAAGCGCTGGACCGGCTTCACCACGACGCTGGCCGCCGCCGGGCATCCGCCGCTGGACAAGGAAATCGTCGACGCCCCGTCATCGATCGCCGCTGGCCGCTGCGGTTTGGCCGAACTCCTCGCGCGCTCGCCGCATCTCGACGCGATCTATTTCTCGAATGACGATATGGCGCTCGGCGGTTATTTCCACTGCCTCGCGAACGGCATTGCCGTGCCCGGTCAATTGGCCTTGTTCGGCCATAACGCGCTGGACGTCGGCCAAGTCGCCCCGCAGCCGCTATCGACCGTTCGGACGGCCAGGCTGAAGATCGGCGAAATTGCGGCCAGGCTCGTCTGCGGCGATGCGCCCTCGCAAAAAGTCGATGTCGGCGTCGAACTGGTCGAAGGTGCGACCGCATAATCCTCAACAGACACGACGGGAGACCGGCATGACCGAATCCAAGCTGCGCGAGCAGATCTGCACTTTCGCGCGCTCCTTGTTCGAGCGCGGATTGACGCCCGGCTCCTCCGGCAATATCAGCGCGCGCCTGCCGGAAGGCGGCTGGCTGATGACGCCCACCGATGCATCGATGGGCTTTCTCGACCCCGCGCGCATCTCGAAACTGGATGCGAATGCCGCATGGATCTCAGGCGACAAGCCGACCAAGGAGATTCCGCTGCATACGGCGCTCTATGACACGCGCCACGGCGCCGGCGCGATTGTTCATCTGCATTCCACGCATTCCGTCGCCGTCTCCATGCTGCCGGAAATCGATCCCCGCGCCGTCCTGCCGCCGCTCACGCCCTATTACCTCATGCGCGTCGGGCAGACCGCCCTGGTGCCCTACCACCGGCCAGGGGACCCGCAGGTGGCATCGGCCATTCGCGGGCTCGCCGGAAAATACAGCGCCGTGCTGCTGGCCAATCATGGGCCCGTCGTCGCCGGCAAAAGCCTGGAAGCCGCCGTCTATGCCATGGAAGAATTGGAGGAGACCGCCAAGCTTTATCTTCTGCTGCGCGGCCTCAACCCACGCGCCTTGTCATCCGCGCAAATCCAGGACCTGGCCGGCACCTTCGGACTGGATCTGCATCGGGATCACGATGATCCCGATGACCATCACCACCAACCGCATCATCACTGACGCGCGCTTCGACGCATTCACACCAGACGGCGGCCGTCTGCCGCCGTCACGACCGCGATTTCAACGACGATATAGGGTGACCATACAAGCCTGCCCTTGACGCTGCTCTGCCCACTGGTATGGTACCCGAACCAGAAACAATAGCGAACGCCGGAAAGGCGTCGAAAAAGGGGAAACCGAATGAAAAGGCGAGCGCTTCTTGCGGCGACTGCGTCCGCGGCGGCCATGGGTCTGCTGGATGTCGACAAAGTCTTCGCAGCCGACAAGCAGATCGTTTATCTGACGCCGGGTCTGGATCTGCCGTTCTGGCGGGCTGTCGCCAAAGGCGTCGGCGCCCATGCCAAGGCCGCCGGTTATGACTATAAGGTCTTCGACTCGCATAACAGCGCGCAGACGCAGTTGCAGAATGCGCAAGACGCCATCGCGCGCAATGTCGCCGGCATCGTCATTTCGCCGACTGACAGTTCCACGGCGCCGAGCGTGCTGGCGCTCGCACAGCGCAACGGCATACCCGTCGTCATCTGCGATATCGGCACCAATGGCGGCGATTACGTGTCCTTCATCAAGTCCGACAATTACAAGGGCGCCTACGGGGTCGGTGCGGCCTTCGCCAAAGCGCTCATCGCCAAAGGCTATCAGAAAGATCCCTTCGGTCTGGTGACGATTTCGCTGGCCCGCAAGAACGGCCAGGACCGCACGAACGGATTTCGCGATGCCATGAAGGCGGCCGGTCTGGTCGATCAAGCCGCGTTGAAGCAGATGGCCTCCTACACGACCGACGAAACCTATAAATTCGTCCAGGACATGCTGACGGCGTCGCCCAACCTGCATGGCATCTTCGTCGAAACCGATCAGCCGACGCTCGGCGCCATTCAGGCCCTCAAGGCCGCCAATCGTCAAAACGACGTGCTGGTCGCAAGCTTCGACGGCATCCCGGAATTCATCGATCTGCTCAAAAGCGGACAGATCGTCGTGGCCGGCATGCAGCAGCCTTATCTGATGGGCAATCAGGCAGCGGATGCGCTTCTGTCGGCCCTGAAGGGCGGCAAGCCCGCGAAGGAAATCCTGGTGCCGATCATGATCGCCACGCATGAGAATATCGACAGTCTGGTGCCGGTCGCCAATAAGACCGTCTTCGCTTTGGGCGACGGCTGACAGCGTCGACGATGCCGTCAAGCCATGCCGCTGTGACCGGTCGTGCTGTGACAGCCGAACGGCTTGAGCCTGTTCTGACGGTGAGCGGCGCCGAAAAATCCTTCGGTGCCGCCCGCGCGCTCAGCAACGCGACTATCGCCCTGCGGCGCGGCGAAGTGCATGGGCTGCTCGGCGCCAACGGCGCCGGCAAGTCCACGCTTTCCCGCGTCATGTCCGGCCATATCCGGCCTGACAAGGGCAGCATCACCCTGGACGGCCAGGCATTGTCCTTGCGCAATCCTCGTGCCGGGCTGGATGCGGGCATTGTCCTCGTCACGCAGGAAACCACGCTCGCGGCCGATCTGTCGGTCATGGAAAATATTTTCCTGGCCGATATGGGCACGCCTGGTCGGCTGTCTTTTTCGACCTTGCGAAAAAATGGTCTCAGGATCCTGAATTTCCTCGGGCAAGGCGATTCGTTAAGACTAGATGACAAGGTGAACAGCCTTTCGATCGCGCAAAAGCAATTGGTCGAGATTGCGAAAGCCTTGGCCGTCAAAGCCAAAATCATCATCTTCGATGAGCCGACATCCTCGCTCAGCCCCAGCGAGGTCGACCGGCTGTTCAGCCTGTTCGACAGGCTTCGCTCCGAAGGCTGTGCGATCGTCTTCGTCTCTCATCGTCTGGAGGAAGTGTTTCGCATCACGGATTGCGTCACGGTGATGCGGGAAGGCCGATCCGTCGCCGAATCCGTCGCCACCGCGTCGCTCAGCCAAGCCGATCTCATTCGCCTCATGGTCGGGCAGGAACTCGGGTCGGTCTATGCGAACCGGGTCGCGGCCACCCACGACAAGGGCCTGTGCCGTCTGTCGGTCAGGAACCTGGCCGTTGATCCCATCGTCAAGGACATCTCCTTCGATCTGCATCGGGGCGAAATTCTTGGCCTCGGCGGTCTGGTCGGCGCGGGCCGATCCGAAACGCTCGAAGCCATATTCGGATTGCGCAAACGGCGCGCTGGCAGCATGCAACTCGACGGCTCGCCCTTCGCGCCCCGCACGCCGGCCCAGGCCATTCGCGCCGGCGTCGCTTTGGTGCCCGAGGATCGGCGCCATCAGGCCATCGCGCCGGATATGACGGTCGCCGAGAATCTGCTGCTCGGCCATCTTGCCGCATCGAAGGGTTTCCTCTGCGGCTATAAGCGCCGCAATGCCGAGATAGAGGCGTTGCTGGCTCTGCTGGAACTGCCCTTGTCGCGGCTGCGGGACGATAGCCTGCTGAACCTCTCCGGCGGCATGCAGCAGAAGATCATCATCGCCCGTTGGCTGCTGCTGAAGCCCAAGGTTCTCATGCTCGATGAGCCGACACGCGGGGTTGATATCGCGACGCGCGCCTCGATCTACAAGCTCCTGCGCAAGATCGCCGATGAAGGCGTCGCGGTTCTGGTCGTCTCCTCGGATTTCGAGGAATTGCTCGGCTTGTGCGAGCGGGTGATCGTCGTCAGCGACGGCCGCTCCACCGCCGATTTGCCGGCCGCGTCCCTGGTCGAGGAGACGCTGACCTTTCTGGCCGCGCCGCGCAGTTCCATGGCGCCTGTCCAGACCTTGTTGACCAGTCTGGCTGCCGCGTATGACGGGATGGCGTTCTGGGGTATTTTCGACCAGCAGCGTATCACGTTTCTGGCGACAGCCGCGGCCGCCCCGCCACCATGGTTGCGCGCCGGTCAGGTCGCCGAGGTCGATCGCTTGCCGATCGGCGCTTTGCTGCAGAACGGGCATAATAACGTCAGCAGCGACCAAACCTATCAGATCCTGACGATGCCGCTGACAAATGAACGCGGCCATGAGAACGGCTTCATTGCGCTGGTCGTCTCGGCCAGTGCCGCACCGCTTCCCGCGCAGATCGTGCAACAGCGCGTGGTCGAAACCCTCGCGGCAGTTCCCTTGGCCCAAAGGGACGATATGGGAGACAGGCTATGAGCGGCAATTCTCAATTGGCCTTGCCGCGTACAAAGCGCCGCTTGCCCGGCCAGATCGGTCGTTTCGTGATGGCGCGGCTTGAACTCAGAATGCTGGCATTGGCGATTTTCATCGCCGTCGTTTTGTCCCTCGCCTCGCCCTATTTTTTGACCGTCAAGAATCTGCTCAACCTTCTCGACCAATCCATCGTCATCGGCGTCGTCTCCATCGGCATGACCTTCGTCATTCTGACCGGCGGCATCGACCTGTCCGTGGGTTCGGTCGCGGGTGTCTCCGGCATTATCTTCGGCATGACCATTCCTGTGCTCGGACTGGCCGGTGCCGCCGTCGCGGCCCTGCTGACAGGAACCCTGGCGGGATTGATCTCCGGTGTGCTGATCGCGGAATTCGGTCTGGCGTCTTTCGTCGTGACGCTGGGCATGATGGCGATCGGACGCAGCCTCGCCTATATCATATCCGGCGGCCAGGCGATTTCGAGTATTCCCTTTGTTCTGAACGCCTATGAATACGTCACCATACTCGGCATCCGGGCGAACGTCCTTGTCCTGCTCGTCGCCTATGCTCTGGCCTGGTTCTACTTGTCCTATACGAAGGGCGGAAGGACCATCTATGCCTTGGGCTCGAACCGCGAAGCCGCGCGTACCGCGGGCCTCAATATCCGTCTTTATGCGATCCTGCCTTATGTCATCTCCGGTTGCCTGGCGGCCTTTTCGATTATCCTGACCACCGGACAACTGCTATCCGTCGATCCGCTCGCCGGCAATCTCATGGAACTCGATTCCATCGCCGCCGTCGTCATCGGCGGCGCAAGCCTTTATGGCGGGCGCGGTTCCGTCATCGGCACGCTGCTCGGTGTTTTCATCATGGTGATGATCCGCAACGGACTGAACTTGCTGGGCGTCTCGCCCTTCTGGCAAGGCACGGCGATCGGTATCATCATCATCACCGCCGTGTTGCTGGAACGTCTGCTGAGCGGCCGGCGGACAAGATGATATCGGGACAAGCGCGATGACAGTGGATCGGCCTCTCTCCGAGGTCAAAGTCGGTCTGACCAAGCGCACGATGCGGGAGCAGATCGCCGATAAGATCACCGCGATGATCGTCGCCGGCCTGCTGCGCCCGGACGATGAACTGCCAAGCGAGCGCGATCTGGCGGTGACTTTGGGCGTCAGTCGGGAAACGGTGCGCGGGGCCGTACAATGTCTGGCGGCGCTGGGCATGGTCGAAATCGCCCAGGGGTCGCGCAGCCGTGTCGTCGATATGGCGCGATGGGCCAAGCATCCACCGCGCGACGCCGATATTCAGCGTTACACGGCCTTGGAAGTGCATAATGCCCGTTGCCTTGTCGAAGTGGCGGGCGCGCGCACGGCAGCCTTATCGATCACGCCATCGGCTTTGGGCCGTCTGCACCAGCTTGTGCAACAACAGAAGACGATGGTGGGTGATCCGGTCTCCTTCCAGATCTCCGACATGGAGTTTCACACCACCATCTACGAGGCCAGCAGCAACCGCCTTCTCACCGCTTTCCTGACGGATATCTATGGCTACGCACTCGATATGCGGCGGCGCGCCTTGCTGGTTCCACATGCGGTGCAGAAAAGCCTGAAGGATCATGAGGCTATTCTATTCGCCATCGACCGGGGGGATGCGGACGGTGCCGCCGCCGCGATGTCCACCCATCTCGCCCGCGTTCACCGCACCACCCAGGCGTCCCGCCGCTTATCGGCGACGCCCTAGACTGCTCAAGTTTGATGAGGAAATGCGCTTATGCACGTTCTGATAATCGGTGCTGCCGGCATGCTCGGCCGCAAGCTCAGCGAAGGTCTGGTGTCGGACGGTAAGATCGGGGACCGCGCGATCAAGCGTCTGACCTTGGCTGATGCGATCGCACCCAAGGTTCCGCACGGTTTCACGGGCGATGCCGCCTGCGTCACGGTCGATCTCACCGCGCCGGATGCGGCGGCCAGCCTGCTGCACGCGAAGCCCGACGTGATTTTTCATCTGGCGGCCATCGTCTCCGGCGAAGCGGAAGTCGATTTCGAAAAGGGCTATGCGGTCAATCTTGACGGCACCCGCGCGCTGTTCGAGGAAATTCGCCTTGCCCAGAAGGACGGTCCCTGGAAGCCGCGCCTCGTCTTCGCCTCGTCCATTGCCGTCTTCGGCGGGGATATGCCGGATGTCATCGGCGACGATTATTTCCATACGCCTGAGACAAGCTATGGCACCCAGAAGGCCATTTGCGAGCTGCTGCTTGCGGATTATTCCCGGCGCGGCATTTTCGACGGCATCGCCATCCGCCTGCCGACCGTTTGCGTGCGCCCCGGTGCGCCGAACAAGGCCGCGTCGGGCTTCTTTTCCGGCATCATCCGGGAGCCGCTGGCCGGTCTCCCCGCCATCCTGCCGGTCAGCGACGATGTCCGCCACTGGATGGCCAGCCCACGCGCGACCGTCGCGTTTCTGATCCATGCGGCTGAGATCGATTTGTCATTGATGAAGAACCGCCGCTGCATCACGATGCCGGGAACCTCCGTCACCGTCAAAGAGCAGATCGATGCCCTGGTTCGCGTCGCCGGCACCAAACTGGCCGATCTGATCGAGCGGAAGCGCGATCCGGCGATCGAGCTGATCGTCAGCGGCTGGGCACGCGGCTTCAATCCGCAGCGCGCGGAAAGTCTCGGTTTCAAAGCCGATAAAGAATTCGATGACATCGTCCGGATTCATATCCAGGACGAATTGGGCGGCAAACTGCCGAATCTGGGGTGAACAGCATGTCCGGAACACAGCCTGTCAAGACTTGGACGCGGGATAACTGGCCGATCGCGGCAGCGATGATCCAATATCCCAATAGCCTTCCGGGTGGCGGATCCGTGCAGGATCAATCGGCCGAAGGCTGGGCCTCGACTTTGGAGGATATCGTCGACGCCGGCTTCACGGATCTCGACCCGACCGATTCATGGCTGCGCCTGGCCGATCTTTCAAAATCGCGCCTGGACGAATTCATGGGCGTCGTGTCATCGCTTGGCCTGACAATTCCGGCGATTTCGACATCCCGCCGCAGCGTCATCGATCCGGACCAAGGTGACGCCTATCTGGACTATAGCCATAGGGTCATTGATACCGCTGCTGGTATCGGCGCGAAGGCCGTATCCTTCGGATTGTTCGGCCCGCTATCCCCGGCGCAAAAGCAGGTCCTGTGGTTTTGGACGAAACCCGGCGTGACCAACCCGGATGATCCCGCGACCTGGCAAAAGGCCGTGTCCCGTATCCGCGAGCTTGGCCGGCATGCGGCCGAGGTCGGGTTGGAAGTCTCGCTGGAAATGTATGAGGATACTTATCTCGGCACGGCGGACAGCGCCGTCCGCTTCGTGACGGAGGTCGATTGCCCGGCTGTCGGTCTCAATCTCGACCTCGGCAACCTCATCCGCCTGCATCGTCCGATCGAGCACTGGCAAACCATGCTGGAAAAGACCGTGCCTTTCGCCAAATACTGGCATGTCAAAAACTATATGCGCGATGAAGACCCGGATTCCGGCAGCATTGTCACCATGCCGACGCCGATGGAGTCAGGCCTCATCAGCTATCGCGTTGCCATCAAAATGGCAATCGCTGCCGGTTTCAACAGCGCATTTCTCGTCGAACATTACGGCGGCGACGGCCTGAGCATATGCGCGCGCAATCGTGACTATCTGCGCAGCATTCTGCCGAAGGCGCGACTGGGTTTGACGCCATAACAACGACAGTACAGCGTCGGGCAGGCGGATGACCTTGCCCAACGCCGCCCTGTCATTGGCCGATCGCGGCAATCCTCAGGGTCTCTGGATGCCGATCGTATTGAGATAGACCGACTGCAGCTTGCTTTTGCCAGTGATAAACAGACGATTGCGTTTGGCACCGCCGAAGCAAAGATTGGCAACGACTTCACCGGTCAGAATCTTGCCGAGCAAACGTCCGTCCTGACCATAGCAATGGACGCCGTCACCCGCGGCAACCCATAAATTGCCTCGCTCATCGATCCTCAGACCGTCAGGCACGCCGGGATCGATCTCGGTAAAGATTGCGCCCCCCGACAGCGTACCATTCCGGTTGACCTGAAACTTGCGGATATGATGCGGGGCGTCCTGGTCATGCGACCTTCCGCTATCGGCTACGAAAAGCGCCGTCTCATCCGCCGAGAAAGCCAGCCCATTCGGTTTGACGAAATCATCCGCGACGATCGCGAGGTCCCCCGTGATCGGGTCAAGCCGAAAGACATGGCAACCGTCAAGCTCGCTTTCGGCTTTATGACCTTCGTAATCGGTCAATATCCCATAAGGGGGATCGGTAAACCAAATAGCGCCATCGCTCGTGACGACGACGTCGTTCGGGGAATTCAGCCGGCGGCCCTGAAAATTATCCGCCAGCACGGTGATGCTTCCGTCATACTCCGTGCGCGTCACACGCCGCCCGCCATGCTCGCAGGTCAGCAGCCGCCCCTCCCGGTCGCGGGTATTGCCATTCGCAAAATTGGACGGCGAACGGAACAGCGAGACCTGGCCGCTCGTCTCATCCCATTTCAGCATCCGGTCCTTGGGAATATCGCTGAACAGCAAAGCGCGATTATCGCCGAACCAGACAGGCCCCTCCCCCCAGGCCAGACCATCGGCCAGGATTTCAAGATCGCAAACCGGAATGATGTAGTCGGAGAAGGTCTTATCTTGAGTTTCGAAATAGGACATTTTCTCTCTTTTTTCTTATTTAATGACAGTCCAATAGGTTTCCTCGACCTTCGAGAGATGCGCTGCCATCTCCTCCTCGGCACGGTCCGGGTCACGACGCTTGATCGCCGCGAATATCGCGCGATGCGCTTTGATGGCTGCCGCAAGCGCGATCGGATGGCTGAGGGAAATGCGCCGCTGCTCCTCCAGAAGTTCCAGAACAGCGTGATACAGCGCATCGACAAGGGGATTCTGAACGATGCTCATCAAGTGCGAATGAAAAGCATCATCGTGCAAGGCAAAGGCCGCCAGATCATTGGATTCGACCTCACTGGCCGTAAGGATCTCCTCCAATTCCGCGATCTGTTCCGGTGTCGCCAATAGTGCCGCACGCCGCGCGACGGATGTCTCGACAAAGGCTCTGGTCTGCTGAAACAGGCGCACCCCATGCGGCCGGGACACCAGCATTTTTGCGGCGCCTGACAAAAGGTCGAGCAGCTCCTTCGGGTCAGGCTCCGTCACACGGGTGCGATCGCCGTTGGAAACGGCGAGCAGCCCCTTCTTGTTCAGCCAAAGCAAAGCCTCCCGCACCGCGGGCCGGCCCACGCCGTAATGGACCATGAGGTCGCGTTCGGAGGGCAAGGCCTCACCGATCGACAATTCGCCCGCCAGAATGCGGCGCTCGATATCCTGAGCGATCTGGTCCGACAGGCGATCCCGGCGGAGGGCTACGGCAGGCTTAGCAAAACTCGTCAAGTATTAAGTCCCTCGGCAATGGCACGCTTGGCACGGACGAGTTCCGCCAGGAACCCGTCGCGCCAGTATCGCCGGCTGGGCAGATCTGACAATGGCACCAAGGCCCGCATGTCTGCCTCGATACGCGCCACCAGGTCCGGCGACCATTCCCGTGGGTCCGCCTGTTCCTGCGCCAAACCGAAATACATCGGCCCAAGGTTCTGGCAATATTCCTTAATCCCCTGGGCAGCGTTCAGATCGATCGTCGCGAATGGGCCAAGGAAGCACCAGCGCAGGCCCAACCCTTCGGAAATCGCCAGATCAACATCGGTCGGGCTGCAGATGCCGTCCTCGACCAGGCGGAAGGCTTCGCCGAGCAGCGCGCTCTGCAGCCTGTTCACCACAAAACCGTTGATTTCCCGCGCCAGCGTGATCGGGCTTTGCCCCAGCGACCGCATCAGATCGCCGACGAAGGCGAGTGTCTCCGGGCTGGTCCAAGGGGCCGGAATCAGTTCCACGAGCGGGATGAGATGGGGCGGGTTGATGGGATGGGCCACCAGATAGCGCGCGCCATGGGTCAGCCCCTCGGTGAAGGCGGAAGCGGGCAGGCCCGAGGTCGAACTGGCGACGACGGTCGCCGGGCCGAGAAGCGCATCGATCTGGCGATAGAGCGCCTGCTTGATCGGCAAACGTTCCGGCGCGCTTTCCTGGACGTAATCCGCCCCCTTCAGCGCGGTTTCAAGGTCGGGCGCGATGCTGCAGCGCTTGGCGGCCTCGGCATCCGTCTTGCGCACGAAATCGAGCGCGGCCTCCGCCGAGGCGGTCTGCGGATCATGGATGAGCACGTCATTGCCGGCTCTGGCGAAGACCACCGCCCATGACGAACCAACGACGCCGCAACCCAGAATGGTCACTTTCATAGTCTAACTCCTTTGCCCAGGCGGCCGATCAATGGGCTGAGCTGTGAACGGCGGATTTGCGACGGCGCGCCGCGGCATAGACGGAAAGCGCCACTGCGACGACCAGGATTCCGCCATTGAACAAGTATTCGACGTAGAAGGCCGCGCCGAGTTGCTGAACGCCCGAAAACGAGAAGGCGAGGATGAGAATAGACAGCAAGGTGCCGCCGACATTGACCCGCCCCGGACGGATCGAGGTGGCCCCCAGCAGCGAGGCCGCGAAGGCCGGCAGCAGATATTCCGGCCCAACCGAGGGCGTGCCGGAGCGCAGGATCGCGCCGAGCATGATCCCCGCGAGAGCGCAGAGAAGACCGGAGGAGATGAAAGCGGCATTGACGGCACGGCCGACATTGATACCGGACAGCTCCGCCGCGCGCGGATTGAAGCCGATGAAATACAGGCTGCGGCCCGCCGGGATACGCTCCAGCACAATCCACAGAATGATGCCGACCAGCAGAACGATAATGGCCGGGAAAGGGATGCCGAAGATATCGCCGGCGACCGACAGATAGCCTGCGGGCAATTGCAAACCCGAAATCTGCATGCCTTGCGTATACCAGTTCGACAGGCCGTAGAGGAGCGAGCCGACGCCCATCGTCGCGATGAAGGAATCGATCTTGAACCGCGTCACAAGAAACCCGTTGATCGCACCGACGGCCGCGCCGACGGCGAGCACGATGATGGCCGACACCACCCAGGGCAATTGCTGATTGGCCTGCAGACCCACCATCAGGACCTGCGCCAGACCGACATGATAGCCGACCGAGAGATCAAACCGTCCCGTGGTCAGCGGCATCATCACGGCCAGGGCGAGCAAGGCGGTGACGGACTGGCTGGTCAGAAGATTGCCGATATTGGACCGGCTCAGATAAGTATCGGGGCGCATAAGGCCGAAAACGATCAGGACCAGGACGAAAATCACCGCAAGCCCATAATTGGCGGCAAAATTGACCAGAACCTGTCTCTGCTTGGGCTGGGGCGCGGCGGTGCCGCGCTTCTCCACTATATCCTGACTGCTCATGGCGCCTTCCTCGGCTTGAATAGCATAGAGCTAAATTGAGACGGCATGCCGACCGCCTTGCGACGAATGGGAAACAAGCTGGTCGAGCGTCAGCTCGGGCCCAGCGAGTTCGGAGATTTGGCGGCCGCGACTGACGATGATCGCGCGATCGCAGAGTGCCGCGACCTCCTCCAGGTCCGTTGATATGACAAGCATAGTCCGACCGCCGGCGGCATAACCCCGCAGGATCTTATGGATCGCAAGCTTGGCACCGATATCGACGCCGGAAGTGGGCTCTTCCAGAATGACCAGATCGCCCTGATCATTCAGCCAGCGTGCGAGGCAGGTCTTCTGCTGATTGCCGCCGGACAGCCAGTCGATCAGGCTCGCTTCTCTGCGCGGCCTGACGTCGAAACGGTCGATGATCTGGCGTGCTTCCTCCCGCTCCCGCGCGGGGGACGTCCAGCGCCACATCGAGCCGCCGCGGATACGCGGATTGACGAAGATATTCTCGACCAGATTCATGCCGGCAAAGGCACTCTCGGCGGAACGGTCTCCGGCCAGCAGGCGAATGCCAAATTCGATCGAATCTCCGATCGACCGTTTCTGCGGCAAGGGTTTGCCGTTCAGGATGATCACGCCGGAGGTGATCGGTAGGGCGCCGAAAATGGCCCTGCCGATGGCTTCCTGGCCGCCGCCGCGCAGGCCGACCAGGCCAAGGATTTCTCCCGCCTGGGCTTCGAAACTGACCGGACCGCGACCGCCGATGGTCAGATCCCTGACCTCCAGCACGGCGCTGCCGCGCGTCTCCGCGCGGGGGTCCGCGCCGGACAGCTTCACCGGCGGCCGGCCCAGCATATGTTCAATCAAACCGTCGCCGGTCGCGCCGGCCATCGGCTCGGTCACGATATGACGACCGTTGCGGAAGACCGTGACCCGGTCAGCGAGACCGAAAAGCTCGTTCAACCTGTGCGAGACATAGATCATGCTCGTCCCGAGGCTGCGCAGCCTGCGCATCGCCTTGAAAAGCTGTACTGAATCGGCCTCGGGCAAAGCCGCCGTCGGCTCGTCGAGGACGAGCACCTTCGGTGCAAGCGCCAAGGTGCGGACGATGGCAAGGATTGCCTTTTCCGGCGCCGTGAGGGTGGAAACCAGCCGGTCGGGATCGAGCGGCGCGATTTCCATCGCCTCGTAAATCTTGACCGCCTGGGCTTTCACGGCAGACCAGTCGATCAGCCCGCGACGCCGGGGATAGCCCATGCCGAAGGCGATGTTCTCGCCCACGCTCAGTTCCTCGGCGAAGGCCGGATCCTGATGCACAAAGGCGATCGACAGACTATCCGTTCGCGGATCGACGACCTGCCCGTCGAGCGTGATCTCGCCCCCGTCACAGGCGTAGACGCCCGCCAGAATTTTAATGAAAGTTGATTTGCCTGCACCATTCTCACCGATCAGCGCATGGATCTCTCCCTTCTCCAGCGAGAAATCCACATGATCGAGCGCAAGCGATCCGTAAAAGCGCTTGGTCAGATTACGGATCGTTAGAATATTCTCAGCCTTGGACATCAATATTTTCCCGCGCGCTTCGGATGCGCCGCGCCCCAGGAAAACCCTGCGGCGCGGCGCGTCACATCAGGAACCCGAACAATCCTTCGTTTCGCCGAGCCAGATATTCTGATAATGGCAGGCGAAGTGATTGGACGGGATGAACTCGTCTTTCTTGCCGCCTTCCTGATCCGCATTCGCCTTGGTCACGAGATAGGTCGGCTGAATGAAGTGAGATGGTTCCTTGCCGGCCATGGCCTGAATAACGGCATCGATCGCCTGGAAACCGAACAGCGTGCTCGGCTCGGGCACTGTGGCCACCTCGTAATCGCCCTTGCGGATCAGATCATAGGCGGAGGGAGGGCCGTCGGACCCGACGAGCTTGATGTCGGTCGGCGCGATATTGGACGCACGCAAGGCCGCCGCGACATAGGGGTAGAAATTGTCGCAGCAGGTCGTTCCCCACCAATGATGGCCGTCATTGGCCAGAAGGCCGGAAATCACGGTCGGAATCCGCTGCGTCTGATCGGCGATCGGAATATTCTGCATGCCGAGGAATTTGCAGCCGGCGCAATTCTGGATCGGGGTTGTCGCCGCTTCGGCCTTGAAGCGGGCGATCGCAAAGCTATTGTCCAGGAAATGAACGACCTGCGCCGTACCTTTTGATTCCGCCAGCACATAGGCTGCCTGGGTTTCGCCGATCTCGGCCGGATTGGATGTTATATTGTCGTAAAGGTTAAGCTCCGGGTCGGGTCCGGGAAAAGCGGCGGCATGGATGCCGACCACCGGAATGCCGGCAGCGACGGCCTGCGCGATCGGACCCTGCAAAGCACTGGCATCGGCAGAGGTGATGATCGCATCGGGATGTACGGCGACCGCCTGCTGCATCGCCTGCAGCGTGCTGGTCACGGCACCGCGCCCGTTCAGGATATCGACCTGCCAACCCAGGATCTTGGCGGCCTCAACGACACCGCGACCCCAATTGACGAAAGAGACATAGGACTGATCGGCCGAGACATAGATGATGTGCTTGACGCCCTTCGGCGCCTGTTCCCCTGACGTCGGCCCAAGCCAGTCGGTCTGCGGCTTCGTGCGTTCCGCGACGATGCTGCTGGCTTGATCCGTCGTCAGGCTTTTATCGATGGTGGGGGCCGCCCAGGCGGGAAAGGGCTTCGCCTGGGTCGCGCTCCAGGCGGTCGGCGCGCTCGCGAGGGCGCCCAGCAATGCGGCGCTAGCCGCGGCGAGAGACAATACTCGAAGACGCATTTGGCTTGTTCCTCCCTGCTTTTGTTATTCCGATTGGTATGACAGGTTGACGATCATCCTGTCAAACGATTCTAAATGTCGACGAAAGACTGCCGCGCCTGACCGCAGACAAGACGACGCGCTCATCCGGGCAAGCCCGGATCGGCATCGTTCAATGGTCGGATAATTTGGCCGGACAGCGGTGCGATTGTCTCGGCAACCGGCCCGGTCGTCAGCAGGAACGGGGCAAGGTGTTGCGAGCGATATCAAGCATGCGACACCTAAACGTCGCCGCTACCTTGCTCTGTCAACACTATCGGCGCTGCTTAGAGGCTGTCCAATTTTAATAGATAATTCGTCATCCGCGCACTTGTTGCGCGGACCTGACGTTAAAGTCCCCCAGGTTTAGGTGAAAACGCCCCAAAATCCGTCGCCCGCGGCCTGTCCGGCCGAGCCTCGTGCCGCGGGTCTACCCGTTCCGGCGCCCAGACGCCGATGTGGCGCCCTGGCGGGTAGGTCCGCGGCACGAGGCCGCGGATGACGAATTTATCTATTAAAACCTGCCAAACTCTTGCGGCGCCCAGACGGCCGCGTGCTGACCGGCTAACCCACCGAGATTCGCAGAATTTTGATCGCCGCCGCCGCCGCGCCGAACCCGTTGTCGATATTGACGGCCAAAACCCCAGGGGCGCAGCTCGCCAGGGCAGAGTGCAAAGCAACCTGGCCCTGCGCGGCGACGCCATAGCCGACGGAGGTCGGCAAGGCGATCACCGGCGCCTCCACCAGTCCCGCCACGACACTGAACAGGGCGCCTTCCATCCCGGCCGCCACAAGCAAGACCCGCGCGGCGCGAAGCTCCTCCAGCCGCGCCATCAGCCGCCATAGGCCAGCGACCCCGACATCGACGATCATCGGTGCCGCATAGCCGTGAAAGCCCAAGGTCCGCGCGGCCTCGGTCGCCGCGCCCAGGTCAGACGTTCCGGCCGCGACGATCAGCGTCCCTGGCTTCGCCGCGCCATCCGGCGCAGCCGCGCCCAGGATGGCGGTGGCAGAGACAGGATCGAAATCGAGATCGGCACGGCAGGGATCAGGAAGGTCGCGGAACTGGTCAAGACGGAGCCTGGTCAATAGCAGACGGCGCCCTTCGGCCCTGGCCCGGTCCAGGATCGCGGCAATCTGCGCCGCGCTTTTGCTGCCGCAGAGCACGGCCTCCGCCACGCCGGTGCGGCGCTCGCGCTCCCAGTCCATGACGAAGCTCATGACGCGCCGTGCAGGAAGGCGGCACCGCGCCGATAGGGCCGCACACCCAGAAAGATGCGGCCCTCAGCCGCGCACAGCGCCCGCGCCGCGGTCTCATCCAAGCCGGGCGCCGCTTCGATCATCACGCCGGCATGGGTGATGCGGCAGCGGATATCGGCGCCCGCCGGCAAAGCCGCGCTGAGAAGGCCTTCCATGCGGTCGATGAAGGCAAGGTCATCGGCCTGGATCGCGATCCCCGTTTCCACGCGGCTCGCCAGACAAGGCTGGGCGGGCAGTTCCGCCAGGTCCGACAGGCCGAAGGCGCGCGCCAAAGCCCGCACGGCTGGCTTATCCATGCCGGCCAGGACAAAGGGATGCACCACGCCATGCTCGGCAGCCGCGGTCAGACCCGGCCGATAGTCTGAGAGATCGTCGAGATTGGCACCGGACGCGATCAGCATATCCGTCACCGCCGCGATACGGGCGTAAAGATTGGTCTTGCAGAAATAGCAGCGGTTCACCGGGTTCGCGCGATAGCGAGGATCGTCGAACTCCCCCGCGCCGGTCACAATCAACCGCCATCCGTCGCGCGCCGCATGGGCGCGCACGCGGGCCGTCGCATGGTCCGGCACCGCGGGCGAGACGGCATGCACCATGGTGACATCGGCCAGACGCCGATGCGCAGCATGAGCCAGCGTCATGCTGTCGACACCGCCGCTGACCGCCACGGCAAGGCGTGTATAGGTACCCAGGACCTGGTCCAGCATCATCCCTCCTCCGCGCGGCGCTTGGCCGCCCGTCGCGCTTCCAGACTGGCGCCAAGCATTAGATCGTCGCTCTCCGCCTTGCGGCTGCTGCCTGTCCCCCGCGTTGCGATCTTGATCCGCACCCCGTCCGAAGTCTCCGCCCGGCGGGGCAGAATAGCGCGCCGCTCCATATGCCAGCGCAGGCCGATGGTAGACGTCTCGGCAAAGCAGGCCTCGGCCACGGCCGCCTGATCCTCGGCGCGCAGCATGAGCCGGAACACATGCACCACGCGCCCCTTCTTGCCGAAGGCCGTGCTGATGACGAGGTCCCGCACCGTGTCGCGCGCCCGCAGGCGGTCCGCCGCGATGCCGATTTCCTCTCCGGTCATGTCATCGATATCGAAACTGAGAACCAGAATGTCTTCGGCGCCACCGGAATCCGAGGTCTCGAAGACCGTCGCCCGCAGGACATTCGGCAAGTCTGACAATTCCCGCGTGCCGGCGCCGGTACCGCTGGCGCGCAGCCGGCCCGCGACGCCGGAGAGCTTGACCCCAGAGATTGGGTCCCCGGAGACCGACACCAGATGACGCAGAATGGCCGCCCCGGTGGGGGTAACCCGCTCGCCGCTGACACCGTCATCGCGCCAGGCGAAGCCGGTCAGCAGCCGCATGGTGGCGGGCGCCGGTACCGGAAGCAGGCCATGGGCCGTCCGCACCATCCCGCCCCCGCGCGGCAGGTCGGATACCGCCCAATCCACCCCCGGCAGTGCGGCGGCAATGCTGCCGGCGGCCACGACGTCCATCAAAGAATCCCAGTCCCCGATTTCATGGAAATGGACATCCTCGACCGCCGTGCCATGGATGGCGGCCTCGCTTTCCGCTAGCAGGCGAAGGATGGCGATCGCCTGGACCGCGGTACCGGGGGATAAAGCTGCGGCCTCGATCCGCGCCACCATAGCGGCGAAATGCGCCGCATGATGGTGATGTCCAGGCTCAGCCAGGCCAAAGCGCAGGCACCGCAAACCGCCGCTCATGCCGGGTTCCAGTCGCGGCACGCCCGCGCCCTCGGGCAATACGGCCGCCGCATCCGCCAGCACGCGCTCGCGCAGCGCGGGCAGGGCGTCGACCATCGCGGACACGAACATATCGCCGGCAATGCCGCCAACGGCATCAAGCATGATCGCCGTTTTGGTCAAGCTGCGATATCCCCGGCCGTCGGCACATAAACCGGCACGACATAGGGGCCTTCCGGAATGAAGGCGACATGCGGATCCCCGTGCCGGGCGATACTGGCGGTAATGGAGGCCAGGATATCGGCGGAGATGGTCACGCAGGTGATGCGCCGCTCCTCGTCCGTCAGGCCCGTGGTATAAAGCTCGACAAGGCCAAGCCGGGTCGCCTTCAACTGCATCTCCGTCTGCCATTCGTCGATTTCGGCGAGCGACTTGGCGGTCAGCGTGGCCAGGAACCGATCCGGCCCCAGTTCCGCCAGGCGGTCCTGCGCCTCCCGGAATTCGGGTGATCCGAACCCTTCGGAACATTGGGAGGCGATGATCAGCGTGCCGCCGGGTGCCAGGATATCAAGCGGCGTCACCATGCCTTTGATGGTCTGGTAATAGGTCTTGTCGAGCGGATAGCCGGCGGAAGACGTCACCACCGTCTTGAACCGCCGCGGCACCGCAATCCTCGTCACGCCGGAAATGAAATCCACCGCCGCCAGATGGCTCGCGATGATTTCCCCGAAGGTCACATGGACCAGATCACGCTCTTCATCGATGACGGTATTGAGGGCGTAGACATCCCCAAGACGGCGAATGATCTCCAACTGCTCCTCATGCAGCGGATTGCCGACAAGGTTGCATTGCACGGCGAGAGGATCTTCCATGAAGCGCGCGGAATGGAAGGTGCGGATGGTCGTATGATGCGCGACGCCCGGCGCCACCACCTTCCGGCCGCCGGACCAGCCGGCCATGAAATGCGGCTCCACCAGGCCGGTCGCGATCCGCAGATCGGCTTCCGCGAAGCGGCGATCGATGCCGATCGGGGTGCCGCGCGTCGCTGTGTTGCCAAGGTCGAGATGCGCGGCGTCGTCCCGGGCGAAGTGATTCTCGACCCGCACATGATCCAGAACCCAGCGATCGCCGACCAGCTCCTCCAGCTCAGCGCCTTCGTTCGGACGATGCAACCCGGTCGCGACCAGGACAGTGATATTGGCAAGGGGGATGCCCGCGGCCAGCATGATCTCGATCATCGGTCTCAGGAACAGGGCGTTCGGCACCGGGCGCGTGATATCGCAAATCAGAATGCAGGCGCTGCGCTGGCCTTTCGCCAGATCGCGCAGCGAGGGTGACGCGATGGGCGCGTCCAATGCAGCGCGGATGGCGCCGGCACCGTCGGCCAGTTTCGGCAGCACCGCCTTGCGGACGATCGTAGGCAAGCAGCCTTCCGGCAGCGTTACGGTCAGCTGCCCCCGTCCGAAGGACAGATCGATCTTGTCTTGCGACATTGGCCCACTCCCTTGATCGCGACGCGGCCCGGTTTATTGCAGTGCAACTGCGGTCTATGAACGACATCGCCACGTCCCCAGCGCATGATAGACACCAGATCCGGGTTTAAGAACACCGCTCAGGAAAAATCCATTTTTTGGCGATTTCGCCTTAACCTCCCCAAAATGGGCAACTTGGCACCCATTCTCGTTTCTGACCTTGACACAGCAAGCGCACAGACGTGTGATCCTGGATTGGCGGGAGGCGCAGACACTGTGCCTCCACTTCAAAACAAATAATATGAGCCGAACGGTTCTCTGTCCTTGGCCAATATCCGACCGCAATGCCGGCTCGCTCTCGGTCCAGCCATCGATTGCAAAGCCGCCATGGGATAAACGCATGACCTATACTGTCGGCAAACATATCCAGCGCGTCAGGACGGCCGTCGCGTCAGACGAAGCGACCCGATCATCCGTCGTCGCCTCCTGGCGGCGCTGCACCTATAATTACGGCCTCGACCCCAGCGGCAAAGTTCCCCGCCGCCTGCTGTCGGGTGGAGAATTGAAGGCATCGACCGAGCGCCTTGAACCGATGCTGTTTGCCGCCACCGCGACGCTCGACCGCTTGCAGTCGATTGTCGTGGGCATGAGCTGTTGCATCCTTCTTGCCGGCCTCGACGGCGTTCCGGCTCACTGGCGGGGCCGCGATGCCGATATCGACGATTTGCGCCAGCTTGGTCTCTGGCCCGGCGTAGACTGGAGCGAACAGCACGAAGGCACCAACGGCATCGGAACCTGTTTGGTTGAGAAGCGCGAGATGGCAATCCAGCGTGAAGACCATTTCCATGCGCGGGACGTCGAACTCAGCTGCGTTGTCGCCCCGATTTTCGATCATCGGGGACAAGTGGCCGCAGCACTCGACATTGCCTATTATGGCAGTGCTCCGTCAGACGGGCTGATCGGCCTGCTGACTTTTGCCGTGCGCGAAGCGGCGTGGGAGATTGAGGCCGCCAATTTCCGCCAAGCCTTCGGCCCTGCGCGCCTGATATCCGTGCCCGACACCACGCGGGCCTGCGTCGGTCTGATCGCGGTCGATGACGACGACATGGTGCTCGGCGCCACCCGCGCCGCCCGGCAGACGCTGGGCGTAACCGACATGGCTTTACGGGATGGCATTCCGGCAGCGGACCTTCCGCTGGGCGCAATCTGTCACGGTGATACGATCGCCAATGCGGAACGCGGAACTTTTCGCCGCACGCTGGCCCGGACCAAAGGCAATATTTCCGCCGCCGCCAAAGTGCTGGATATCAGTCGCGCGACAATGAAACGCAAAGTAAAGCAATACGACCTTCGCCGGCCTGTCTGACCTGGACGGTCTTGCCGCGTCATCACGATCGCGGTCTCGGGCATCAAGTCGCCCGTGGGATGTGGCTCATGAATGACCCACTTGTCCCGAACCGGCTGGCATCGGCCTGATGACGCACAGGACCGGCCAAGGCATGCTTCGTCCCAAGGCATAAAACGGACAAATGCGGTCCGGCCGTATGGGAGACGCAATATGAGTGCCAAGACAGCACCCGATCACCATGCCCGATATTATACCAATCTAGACGAGGACTATCGGAATTTCGTTGGCGGCAAGTTTGTCGAAACCGCCTCGGACAAAATCGCGGTGACGAATCCGGCGACAGGCGCATTGCTGGGCCTTATTCCCGACAGCAGCGCGGCGGACGTCGATGCGGCTGTCCGGGCGGCCAGGTCAGCGCAGCCCGGCTGGGAAAAGACACCCGCCATCCAGCGCGCGAAGCATCTTCAGGCCATCGCGGCCAAATTGCGCGAACGCCGCACGGACCTTGCCGATCTTATTGTGCGTGAGCAGGGCAAGATCCGCAGTCTGGCGCAGATCGAAGTTGATTTCACAGCCGACTATATCGACTATATGGCGGAATGGAGCCGGCGCCTGGAAGGCGAGGTTTTGACCAGCGACCGGCCGAACGAAACGATCCTTCTGTTGAGAAAGCCGATCGGCGTTGTCGCGGGCATTCTCGCTTGGAATTTCCCGTTCTTCCTGATCGCCCGCAAAATGGCGCCCGCGCTCATCACCGGCAATACCATCGTCATCAAACCGAGCGAGGAGACGCCGCTCAACGCTTTCGCCTTTGCGGAACTGGTGGCGCAGACCGATCTTCCGGCCGGCGTGTTCAATCTCGTCGGTGGTCGCGGCACTGTCTGCGGCGAGGCGCTGATCAGCCACCCGGATATCGATCTCATTACCTTCACCGGCAGCGTCAAGACCGGTTCGCATATCATGCAGGTGGCGGGCCGGAACCTGACGCGCGTCAATCTCGAACTCGGCGGCAAGGCACCGACGATCGTGCTCGCCGATGCCGATCTCGATCTCGCCGCCAAGGCGATCTACGACTCCCGCATCATCAATACCGGTCAGGTCTGCAACTGCACCGAACGCGTCTATGTCCAGCATGCCGTGCATGACGCGCTGGTGGAAAAGCTCAAGACCCTCTTTGAAGCGACGCGTTACGGGGACCCGTCCACCGACAGCGAGGTCGATATGGGTCCTTTGATCAATCAGGCCGGCCTGGACAAGGTCAAGGCCGCCGTGGAGCTTGCCAGGAAGGACGGCGCGACGATCGTCTGCGGCGGCAGAATTGCCGAGCTGGGCCAAGGTTATCACTACGAACCGACCATCATTACCGGCGGTCGCGCGGAGATGAATATCATGCGTCAGGAGATCTTCGGGCCGGTGCTGCCCATTCAATCCGTGGACAGCCTGGACGAGGCGATCGCGCTTGCCAATGATTCCGAATACGGCTTGACCTCCGCGATCTTCACCCAGGATCTCAATGCCGCGCTCAAGGCAAGCCGCGAGCTGCAATTCGGTGAGACCTATATCAACCGGGAAAGCTTCGAAGCGATGCAGGGCTTCCACGCCGGGCGCCGCCATTCCGGAATAGGCGGGGCAGACGGCAAGCATGGGCTTTACGAATTCACCGAAACCCATGTCGTCTATATCCAAGGCCGGTAGCAGACTCCGCAAAACACCAGCAAGGGCCTGACCCGAGCCATAGGGCGCAAGCCGAATATCGGCGCCCTCAACAAAAACAATAAAAGGAACGAACCATGCCGCGCTTGCCCGATATCAAATTGATTCTTGCCACCGCAACCCTGGCCTTGGGCTTCTCCGCCGCCAGCATGGCCGCTGATATGCCGACGATCGGCGTTGTGGTGCCGACGCTGGATGCGCAGTTCTGGAACAAGGATATCAGCTTCCTCAAGACCGGTGCCGCCCAGCTCGGCGTCAATCTCATCGTGCTCAATGCCGACAACAAGCCGGATCAGATGATCCAGTCGATCCAGGATCTGGTCGCGCGTAAGGTCGACGGTATCATCTCGGTCGGATATTGGTCGACAGGGGCGCCGACGATCCTCTACGCAAAGCGCCAGCACATCCCGGTCATCCTGACCGACAGCTACCCGAAATTCTCGCCGCAGACCGGCAAATACACGAATTACATCGCCTTCGTGGGCCCGAGCGATGAGGATGCGGGATACCGCATGGGCAAGGCCCTTCTGGCCGAGGTCAAACCCGGTCCGGACGGCAAGAAGGTGATCGGCATCGTCAACGGCACAGCCGGCACCTCCGTCGCCATCGATCGCCGCAAGGGGCTGACAAAAGCCATCGCGGAAGACGGCAATGTCCGCATTGCCGGCGAAGTCGACGGCAATTTCGTGCGCGATCAATCGCAGACCGCCTTCGAAGCGCTGTATGAAGGCCATCCCGACATCACCGGCGTATGGGCCGGCAATGATGCCGAGGCGATGGGCGTCATCGCCGCACTGAAAAGCAAGGGCAAGGTTCCCGGCAAGGACGTCCTGATCTCGGCCATGGACCTCAACCCCGAGAATGTCGAGGAAGTGAAATCCGGCGAGCAGCTCTATGATATCGGCGGCCACTGGGTCCAAGGCGGCATCGGCCTGGTGATCATGTATGACTATATTCATGGCCACAAAATTTCGGCGAGCGACGCCACTATCAAGCTCAAGCTGCTGCCGATGACGCAGGCGGATGTCGGGCGTTACGTGCATGACTATCCGGGCGGACAGCCGGCCTATGACTTCAAGGCGCATTCCAAGACCTATAACAAGGACGCGCCCTCCCCGGCCTATGAGCTGCACTATTCCAACTGAGGCTAACGCAGATCCGCTTCGATAGCGGCGCGCAAGACAGCGCTGCCATCGAAGCGGCCAAATCACCAACGGTTCGGTTCATGACACTGGTTGCCTCTCACCTCTTCAAGCAGTTCGGACCGACGCGCGCGGCCAGCGATGTGTCGATTACGCTGCGCACAGGCACGGTCCATGCGATCGTCGGCGAGAATGGCGCGGGCAAATCAACAACGCTCCGCATGCTGGGCGGGGCCATGCGCCCTGACAGCGGCGAGATGACCTTGGACGGTGCAACTTACGCACCGCAATCCATCGGTGATGCGACAGCACGCGGCGTGGCGCTGGTCCATCAGGAAATCACCATCAATCGATCCCTGACCATCGCCGAGAATATCTTCATCGGCAATCTGCGCGGCTATGCGCGGGCCTTCGGCATCATCAAGCGGAAGCGCATGGCCGAAGTCGCGCAGGCCGCACTCGATCGGATCGGCGTCAAGATCTCGGTCACGACGAATATCGATCGCCTCAATCTCGGGGAACTCAAATGCATCGAGATCGCGCGCGCGATCTCCTCGGACCCGAAAACGCTGCTGCTCGACGAATCCACGGCCTATCTCGATCATCGGGAAGTCGATGCCGTCCTCAAGGTCATGCGGGAACTGAAATCCCAAGGCATGACCATCGGTTTCGTCTCGCATCATCTCAGCGAAGTGCTGGCCGCCGCCGATGACCTGACAATCCTCAAGGACGGTCAATTCGTCGGCTCTTTCCGCGCGGCTGAAATCGAGGCGAATGAAATTCATCGCCTGATGGTCGGGCGCGACCTCTCGCTCGGCACTTATCCGCCGCGCCCCCCACAAGCGGATCTGTCCGCCCCGGCCGTGATGCGCGTCGATAGGGTCGCTGTCGGGCGCGAGCTGAACGATTTCAGTGTGGACATCCGGCGCGGCGAAATTCTCGGCCTCGCCGGTCTGAAAGGCGCCGGCGCGGAAGCGCTGTTCGCCGGCATCGTCGGTGACGAGCCGCTACGCCATGGATCGATCGAGATGGCGGGACAGCCCTATCATCCCGGCAATCCGCGCCACGCCTGGAAGAATGGCATCGCCCATCTGCCTGGCGATCGCGGCAATGAGGGCCTGATCGCGGGATTCACCGTGCTCGACAATCTGGTCATGGCCCGGCCGCCGACGCGGGGGCCGTTCTTCGACAAAACCCGCGCAAGATCGATGTCCAACGATCTGATCAAGCTGATCGGCATCCGCACCGCCAGCGCGGATGCGCCTTGCCGCTCTCTTTCGGGTGGCAATATGCAGAAGGTCGTGCTTGGCAAATGCCTTGCGGTCGGGCCGGAGCTTCTGCTGCTCAATAACCCGACCCGTGGCGTCGATGTCGGTGCCCGCGTCGAAATCTATCGGCTCATCCGGCGGAAGGCGGCGGAAGGTCTCGCCATCATTCTATCGTCGGAAGACATGCCCGAACTCATCGGCATGTCGGACCGTCTTATCGTTCTGCGGCAAGGTGTGGTGGCGCGGGAATTCCCCGTAGCGGCCGATGTCGAAGAGCATGACGTCGTCAAGTATATGACCTGAGGCAGCAAGATGAACGAAGCAGGTAACGTGACCGCCGCCGGTGATCCGGTCATCAAAGGCCCTCGCCGGAATATTCCGCGGGTCGATCAGCTTCGGCGTGGGTTTCCGTTGATTTTTCTGGTGCTGCTGATCGCCGTTTTCACGATCATGTCGCCGCGCTTCCTGTCGCTGGACAATCTATCGACGGTCCTGGAGCAAGGCACGGTCCTGCTCGTTGCCGCGCTGGGCATGACCTTTATCATCATGGCCGGGTCCATCGATATCTCGGTCGGCGCCATTGTCGCTGTCTCGGCTTTGGTCGCAGCCCTCACCGCCGATAGTCTCGGCGTCTGGGCCATCATCCCCGCCGTGGCGGCGGGGGCGCTGTGCGGGCTTATCAACGGCCTGCTTCTGGCCGTGGGCAAGGTGCCCTCCTTTATCGCGACCATGGGAACGATGGTCGTCTATCGCGGCCTGGTTCTGTATTTCACGCGCGGCGCGCCGGTCTCGATCGATGATGACGGTTTTCTCTGGACCTATTCCGATTATTCCTGGGGCATCCCGCATTCCGTCATGATCGGCCTGGCCTTGGCTGTCCTGGCCTGGTGTATCATCAATTATACGGTCTTCGGCCGTGAGGTCAGGGCCATCGGCGGCGGGGAGCGCGTGTCGATACTGACCGGAATCGCTGTCACGCGCGTCAAGATATTCATGTTCGTGCTGCTGGGCGCCTTGGCCGGCATGGCCGGCTTGCTGCAGGGGGCGCGGACCATGGCTGCCACCTCGCAGCTTGGCCTCGGCCTCGAATTGGATGTCATCGCGGCCGTCGTGGTCGGCGGCACGCCATTGACGGGCGGCCTCGGCAGCATCGTCAATACCATGCTCGGCGTGCTGATCATCACGCTGCTCTCCAGCGGCATGAACATGGCGGGGGTAGACCCCTACCTGCAGAACATCATCAAGGGCATTGTCTTGATCTGCGCTGTCTTCGTCACCATCGATCGCAAGAAGATCGGCATCATCAAGTAAGCCTGGCCGAGCGCTGTCCTGTCAGGTGGCGCTCGGCCCGCGACAGCCTGTCTCACCAAATCGTATAGCCGCAGTCGACGGGGACCACCGCGCCGGTCATCGCGCTGGATGCGTCGCCCGCAAGAAAGAGAATGACCGAGGCTATTTCGTCAGCCCTTGCCACACGGCCCATCGGGGTCATGTCCATCCAGATCGGGAAGACCGCCGGATTGCCGAAACTGCCGCTGGACATGGGGGTATCGACGTAAGTCGGCGCCACGCTATTCACCCTGACCCCGCGTGCCGCCCATTCCCCCGCCAAGGACTTCGTCAGATGATGGACACCGGCCTTGGCGGAATTGTAATGCGCCTGGCGCTGCGGCTTGTTTGAAATCAAGCCGGAGATGGACCCCAAAGTGATGATGGAGCCGCGGCCGCGTGCCAGCATGGCCGTCCCGAAGGCGCGGCAGCACCAGAATACACCGTTCAAATCGACATCGACGATCCGGCGCCAGACGTCATCCTGAATGGCTTCGGCCGCCGTATCCGGCGACGTGATGCCGGCGCTCGCCACCAGAATCTCCACCGGACCATGACGGGCCTCGATCTCGCGCGCGATCGCGGAGACCGCATCAGGGTCGGATACATCCAGGATCTGCGTCTCCACGACATATCCTTTGTCGGCCAAGGACTGTCGGGCGAGTTCCAGCATCTCGGCGTTGCGGTCCCCGATGATGACCTTGGCACCGGCTTCGCTCAGGGCCTCGGCGGCAGCCAGGCCGATGCCACCACCGCCACCGGTCACGAAGGCAAGCCGACCGTCCAGCCGGGACTTATCCATATACATCGAGGAAGGCTCCGTTCTGCTCATGACAAGCACCATCGCTTAGCTTGATCAGCCGGACGGGCCATGCGCGCGTCCGGCTGAGGGAGATCGCTATTTCAAGTAGTTCGCCTGCTGCATCGCCGATACCGTCTGGGCTTGGGCCGCGGATAGCGCGGCCGCGACCGTTTCCCGTCCGGCGAGTGCCGCCGCAATATCCTGGCTGACGGTCGTGCCGATGGCCTGGAATTCCGGAATGGCGACAAACTGAATCCCCGTATAGGGCACGGGATTTTCGGTCGGATGCGCGGGATCCGCCGACAGGATCGCTTTCAGCACCATGCCCGCGAATGGCGCTGCCTTTTGATAGTTCGGATTATCATAGGTGGATTGCCGCGTTCCCGGAGGTGCCGCCACCCAACCCGCTGTCGTCCCGACCAAATTGACATAGTCCTTGGACGTCGCCCATTGAACGAAGGACTTCGCGGCGTCCAGATGATGCGTCGTCGCCGGAATAGCGAGTGACCAAGCCCAGAACCAGGCGGCCCCTTTCGGCGTGACATCGACCGGCGCCTGGGCGAAGGCCAAGACACCCCCGACTTTCGAGGTCTCCTTATTATACAACCGGCCCGCCGCCGAGGTCGCGTCCACCCAGATCGCGCAATGTCCGGTCGCGAACAGCGCCTGATTCTCATTGAATCCGTTTGACGTGGCACCCGGCGGCCCGTCGCGACGCAGAAGGTCGACGTAGAAGCTGACCGCCTTCTCCCAAGGCTGGGACGTCAGCTGCGGCTGCCAGGACATATCGAACCAGCTGCCGCCGAAGGTATTTGCCATGGTGGTGATGATACCCATGCTTTCACCCCAGCCCGGCTTGCCGCGTAGACAAATGCCATAAACGCCTTTCGACCGGTCCGTCAGCTTATCGGCCAAGCCCGCCACCTGGTTCCAGGTCGGATGCTCCGGCATCACCAGACCCGCCTGTTTGAACAGATCGCTGCGATATAAGGTGAAGGAACTCTCCGCATAGAAAGGCGCGGCATATAGCGTGCCGTTGACGGACAGCCCGTTTCTCAGCGAGGGAAACAGGTCCGCGTAGTCATAGCTTTTGTCGAAATCGTTCAAGGGCGACAGCCAGCCCAGCTTTCCCCAAATCGGCGTCTCGTAAGCGCCGATCGTAATGACATCGAACTCCCCGCCCTTCGTGGCGATATCGGTCGTCACCCGCTGACGTAGGACATTCTCTTCAAGAACGACCCAGTTGATCTTGTTGCCTGTGGCCTTTTCCCATTGCGGTGACAACCGCTTCATGATGATCATGTCATCATTATTGACGGTCGCGATCGTAATCGTCGCCGCCGAAACCGCCGGGGCACCGGCCAGCAGGCCAGCCAGCAGCACACCCACCTTTCCGGTGGATTTCCAAAATGATCTCACAATGTTTCCTCTCTTGACGGGTCTTTTGAATTTGCCCGAGGTTTATCGATAATCTAGGAGGGAATCACGCCATCCAGTTGCCACCGTCGACACCATAGGTTTGTGCCACGATGTAGTCCGCGTCATCACTCGCCAGAAAGGCGGCCAAGGAGGCGATTTCCTCAGGCTTGCCCATTCGCCCGAATGGAACCGCCTGCGAAACCTGACGTTTGTTTTCTCCAATCGGGATATTCATATATTTTGCGCAGAGAGAGTCAACAAAATCATACATTGGCGTATCAATCACACCCGGCGCGATCGCGTTGACATTGATGCCGTGCTTGATCAACGCCAGACCCGCGCTCTGCGTCAGGCTTATGACGGCCGCTTTGGACGCGCAATAGACCGACACCAGGGGCTCCCCTCGCCGACCCGCCTGCGACGCCAGGTTGATGATTTTGCCGCCGTCGCCCTGCGCGATCATGCGTTTGGCGGCCGCCTGCATCATAAACAGAAGGCCGGACACATTGACGGAGAATACTCTCTCGTAACTCTCCGGCGTCACCTCCAAAAACGGCAGCAGATCGAATTGTCCGGCGCTATTGACCAGAACATCGATGCGCCCGGCGCGTCCGACCACTCGCTCAGTGGCAGCCGATATCGACTCCTGCGATGTAACATCAAGTTCAACGGCGAAGGACTTGCCGCCAAGCGCCGTGCAGGCGGCCTGCGCATCGTCCAACCGCCGATCCGCGATGACGACAGTCAGACCCTCCTCGG
The DNA here is from genome assembly GCF_020621385.1 of Acidisoma cellulosilyticum. Taxonomy (GTDB): domain Bacteria; phylum Pseudomonadota; class Alphaproteobacteria; order Acetobacterales; family Acetobacteraceae; genus Acidisoma; species Acidisoma cellulosilyticum. The sequence continues at coordinate 266,008 of NZ_JAESVA010000006.1, forward strand.
CAAGCCGCTGCGCGATCGCGCGCCCTATGCCGCTGGCGCCACCCGTCACAACCGCAACCTTGCTGCGAAATTTCATTGTCTTGCTTCCAAGAATGACCGGCGTTCGACGCCAGGTTATTTTTCTTTTGTCTTGGCGCCGCGCGTGATTATTCGGCCGCGACGCACGAAATTATATCGCTATTCGGAAGATCGCCGGTTCTGGCCTTGTTTTTTTGATGTCCTTTCTCAGTCGATATCGATCGTTCAGACTTTCGCCGCGCCAATGCTCTCCGCCTCAAGCCTGACGAGAATGGCCTCCGCCGTCGCGGTATCCGTGACCAGGGCATTGATCAGGCGCGCACGCACGGCCCCGATAATGGCCGTCGCCTTGGCCGCCGAGGCCGCCACGCCGATGGTCAGCGGAATCGCTCTCATCTGCTCCACCGATACCGCGATCAGCCGGTCATCCCCTTCCCAGGGAATAATCTGCCCGTCGGCGTCGAAGTAATGCCGAATGACGTCACCCGCCGCATTCGCCAAGGCACGCTCGCTGGACGTCGCCGCACCGGCATGGATCGGGTCGACGGCATGGGGCAGTCCAACACCCACCAGCGCGACATTGATCCGGTCCCATAGCGCGACCTGATCGCGGATCGTCGGGTCGCTCATGAAAGCATCCCGGCTCTCGGGCGAGGGCAGATAAGGCGCATGGATGAAATGCGGCATGCCCCCGGTCTGCTCGGCGGCGAGCCGGACGAATTCGTTGATCTGAAAATGCGCCGCCGCCTGCTGCATGCCGCCCGTGGCGGGAACCGTGATCAGACCTGGAAATTTCGGAAGGCCGGCGCGAATGGTTTCCCGAACCGCGCGCCCCCAGCCGACCGCCAGAACGGACCCCTGCCCCACCTGCTCGTCACGCAGCATGGCACCGACCGGCCCGGCCAAGGCCGACAGAACGGTGACATCCGGTGCATTGACAATGGCCACACGCTTCAGCCCCAAGGCAAGCTTGATCTGCCCCGACGTCTCCTCCGCCGTCGCATAGTCCCGGATCTCGATCCGCACGATACCCTCCTCGCGGGCGCGGCGGATCAGGCGAGACACGGTGGCGGTAGACAGGCCCAGACGGCGCGCAATCTCCACCTGCGACAAATCCGATTCGTAATGGAGACGCGCGACCGTATGCAGCAAAGCCCGGCTCGTCGTCTTGTCCGTTGTCGCAGGCCTGGCCAAATGGGTGCTCCGTCCAGAGGGTCCCCAATCTATGCCCGAAATTTCCATGTCTTGCGAGACTGCCGCAAAATCGTGCAGAGCTTCCATCAGATCGCCGGCAGGACAGAATGCGCGGTAGTTCTTTCAATCGGTAGCAGCTCTTTCACCGCCCGCACCAGCCATGCGGTATCAACCGCTTTCTCCGTGTCCAACTGAATAACCGGCGACAGACCGATAGGCTGAGCGCGCTCCGCCAAAGCCCTCAGCTCCGGCGCGTATTCCGGCCCCAGATGTCCGGCATGGCGTCGCTCGCACCGATCCAGATAGCGCCGTTCGATGACCCTGGGATCGGTATGGCACCATAGCTCACAGGCAATCACGGCCTTGGCCGCCTTCACATGCTCCGTCAGAAATTCGACCGGCTGAAAACCGAACCAGGCATCGATCACAACGACGCTGCCCGGCGGAAACGCGCCGACCAAGGCCCAGATCGCCGCAAAACTCGCGCGGCCCATCGTCCGGTTATACAGACGGTCGCCCGCCCCCAGCTCACCGAACAGCGCCTCCTTGACCGTGTCGAGGCCCAGAAGCGGCGCACCAAGTGCGCGTGAGATGTCGCGGGAAACCGTGCTTTTCCCGCTGGCGGGAACGCCGTTCACCAGAATGGCGGAGGTCAGCATGCCGCGGCCTCACCAACCTGTGTCGCCGCGAATGCGAGCGCGCAGAGGCCCGCCCCGATCATGCCGGCATCATCGCCCAGAATCGCGGCCCGGATCGGACGTTGGAACCATTCGGAGTTGAAAGGCGCGTAATCCAGCGCCGCAAAGGCCTCCGCGCCCAGGCCGCCGCCGAGGACGATCAGATCGGGGTCGATGGCCGCGATCAAAGTCTCGATGGCACAGCGCAGCGGCCCGGCCCATTGCCGCAGGACGGTCAAGGCCAAGGCATCCCCTGCGCGGCCGCGCTGCAATAGCTCCGCCGCTCTCATCCCTTCGGGCAGGCCCGCTTCCCTGACTAGCCGACCGAGGGCGGATCCTGAACTGGTCGTCTCCACGCAGCCATAGCGGCCGCATTTACACAATGCACCGCCGGTGGCGTGGACCGTGATATGGCCCAGCTGACCGGCAAAGGAATGGCCCTGGACGGGTTTGCCGCCCATCGCGCAGGCACCACCTATCCCGGTCCCGATCGTCAGCAGCACCACGTTGGAGAAGCCCTGGGCGGCGCCGATGGCCATCTCCGCCCGCAGGGCCATGGCCGCGTCATTGTCCAGCCGCACCACGCGGCCCATTTCACCGCCCAGCAACTCCGGGATCGGCAGTTCCGCGATATCGAGATAGCCGGCCGATACCGCGCGGTTGCGCTGCACGTCGACCCGGCCGGGCAGACCAATCCCCACCGGACCGGAGGAGGACTGGTCCAATAGCCCGACGATCGTCTCGATCCTTTGCGCGAAGCCCTGCCGATCGGTGATGACCCGTTCATAGATCGGGGTCGAAATCCGACCGTCCTCATCGATCAAAGCGGCGCGCAGGTTAGTCCCGCCGACATCGATGCCGACAGCCTGACGACGCCCTTCGGCCTTTCGCGCAATAAGATTCATGACGGCCTCCGCTTACGCCGCTTTCGCTTGCGGCTTGGTCGCGGCGGCAACAGCCGCGCGCAGTTCCAACAGGCGCGGCACGGCGATCGTCGTCAACCGCTCAGCGGTCACGGCAGAATCGAGCGAAATGCAATCTTTCCACAGCGACCGGCCGGCGATGATGCCGGACGCGCCATTCGCCATGGCGATCTCCACCTGCTTGATGAAGGTCTCATGGTTGACGCCGGCGGACAGCACCGCCCAGGGAACCTCGCCGCAGAGTTTCGTGATCTGCGCGCAGGCCTCTGCCGTTCCGGGATAAGGCATCTTCAGCACCTTGCTGCCGCATTCCAGCGCCAGACGCGTGCACTCGACGATGATCGACGGGAACTTGGCGGCATAATCCGCGTCCGCCTCTCCCGGCATTTGATAGGTCAGGATTTCCACGACCAGAAGCAGGTCTTCCTTCGCGAAATCCGCCACGCAGTCGCGGATGATCTTCAGATTATACGCGTTGGCGCCTGCGATGTCGGGGCGCAGATAGACCATCAGCTTGGCACCCGTTCCGCCCATTTCACGCACCCGCCGCGCATCGACGCCGGGGCAAAGCTTCGACAGCTGAAAGCCTTCGGGCGAGGTGTCCCAGCCAGATTCGTCCAGACCGATCAGCAGCCCGGTCGAGCGCGCCAAAGTGCCTTCCTCTACCACGCCCGGAACCGCACAGACGGGATCGAGAAGAATGCAGGATGCCGCCGCATTGGCGAGGTAGCGCGCGATATCGCCCTTGACCTTTCCAAGCGTGGCCGTGCTGATCTTGGCCTGGTCGGTGGGATCCTTGGCCAGAAGCTTCCTCATGCCGCCGCGCTGATCGGCGGCGACCACCAGCATGAAACCTTCGGCATCGCAAATCTGCTGATAGCCACGACGCTCGGCCGTTGTCATTTTCACAGTCATGGAACTCTCCTTTTGGCTAGCGCGCTAGCCGATCATCATGGAAACGACATCACGCGGCGTCGTTTCAGAAATTTTGATATCCGCCACGGCACGGCCACGGCGCATCACGAAGGCGCGGTCCGCCACTTCGAAAACGTCCTGCATATTGTGGCTGATGACGATGACGGGGACATTTCTGGATTTCAGGTTGCGGATAAGATCCAGAACCTTCTTCTGCTCGGGCACGCCCAAAGCCGCCGTCGGCTCATCCAGGATCATCAGCTTCGCTTTCCAGTAGACAGCGCGACTGATGGCGACAGCCTGACGCTGCCCGCCCGACATCGTGCGCACCGGCGCGTCAAGGTCGCGGATCCGGATATGCATGTCATCCAGAACCTTCTTGGCCTCGCGCTTCATCCGGGCCTGATCAAGCTCGCGAAACAGGCCCAGGCGCTTATATTCAAGCTCACGGCCCAGGAAGATGTTCTCGGCAGCGCCAAGATTGTCGCAAAGGGCCAGGTCCTGGAACACGGTTTCGATACCCTGATCGCGAACGTCCATCGGCGAACTGGCGCGCAATTCCCGACCGCCCAGCATCACGCGGCCGCTGTCCGGCGGAAACACGCCGGAGATCACCTTCACAAGCGTTGACTTGCCGGCACCGTTATCGCCCAGAAGGGCCACGACTTCGCCGGCACCGATGGTGAAATCCACCTCGCTGAGCGCGACCAGACCGCCGAACCGCTTCCCGATGCCCTGACATTGCAGGATCGGCGTCGGCGCTTCGGGCGCCATCTTCAAAGCTGCGCTCATCGGATTATCCTCGCCTTTGCCTGGTCCATGAGAACCGCCAGGATGATGACTACGCCGACGGCCGCATATTGCCAGAAGGGGTCAATGCCTTCGATGATCAGGCCGTTCTGCAGCACTGAGATAATGAGGGCGCCGACGACGGTGCCGAGGATTTTGCCCTCACCGCCGAAAAGGGAGGCGCCGCCAATGACGATCGCTGCGATGGAAGACAGCATCAGCGCGTCACCGGCATTGGCAACCCCGCCCGAATAGCGCAGCACGTATAGAAATCCGGCCAGTCCCGCGAAAAGTGACGACATCATATAGATGCGGAAGATCTGCTTATTGACGGGAATACCGGCGCGGGATGCGGCTTTGGCATTGCCGCCCACGGCATAAAGGTGACGCCCGAATTTGGTGCGCGCCAGAACCCAGGCGCAGACCAGCGTGATCACCGCCAGATAGATGACCGGCAGGGGCAGAAAACCTGAGACATGCCGCAGCGCGATTCCCGTTATTCCTGGTGGCGGCGAGAAGAAATGGAACCCGGCCTTCGGGTGATAGTAAAGCACGAAGCCATTGCCCAGAAATCCAAGCGCGTTTGAATTGACGCTGACCGGCGGGCCGCCCGACAGGACATAGGCGACACCCTGCGCAATGCCGAGCGTGCCGAGCGTCGCGATGAAGGGTGGCACTTTCAGCCTGGACACCAGCAGACCGTTGATCGATCCTGCAATCACACCGACCACCAAGGCCACGGCGAGACCGGCCAGGATCATGACGACAAGCGGTTGCCCTGTCAGCTTCTGCATCGCCAAAGCCGAACAGACGCTGGCCAGACCCATGACGAATCCGACCGAGAGGTCGATACCGCCTGAGAGAATGACAAAGGTCTGCCCCAATGCCAGTACGAGCAGGACCGCCATATTGGTCCCGAGCGACTGGAAGTTGAACAGATTGCAAAAGCCGGGAGCGGCGATCGAAAAGAAGATGACCAGGAGAAGGAGGAACAGCCAAGCCCAAAGATTGCTCAGGATCTTCATCGCGCTGGAGCGCGTGAAATCATCCTGCTGCAGGGCTTTTTTGGCGCGAGCCTCGGAAACTCCCTTCGAGAAGACCTGCATGTTCATGGTCCTGTCCTCCGTCGGTTGTTGTTACGAGCCCGAATTCGTCCTGTAGATGGCGGCCTGGGCCGCTTGCGTATCGACGTTTTCACGCGTAATCGTCACGAAAGGAACGAAACTGTTCTTGGGGCTGACGGTCTTGCTTTCCAGCGCGTCGAAGGCGTCCTTGACCGCCGTGGCACCGATCAGCGCCGGCTGTTGCGCGATCACAAGGTCGATGGTCTTGTCTTTAAGCGCGTTGATCGCTTCCTGCGGCGCGTCGAAACTCGCGATCTTCACGGCGCCCTGCAGATTTGCGGTCTTGATGGCCGCGGCCGCGCCTTCCGCACTGAAGGTATTGCCGCCGAATATGCCTGCGATATCCGGGTTCCTCTGCAGAACCGCCTGGGTATCATTGCTCGCGATGGCGGAATTGGATTGTGTATAGTCGACACCTGCCAGACCGACGCCTGGGCCCGCTTCCTTGATAGCCTCCTTGCAGCCGTCGCGCCGCTTGGTGTCGGATACGACATTGGGTGTCGAGACAAGGATATAGACCTTGCCCTTGCCGCCCATGGCTTTGATCAAGGCCGTGCAGGCAAGCTTACCGCCGGCAAAATTATCGGATGAAATTCCCGCGACCGGAAAAGTGACCGATCCCTTTGTATAGTCACCGTCACCCAGCGTGGTATCGGCGGTCACGACCGGAATGCCACGGGTATTGGCGGTTTGCAGGGACGCGATCATCGCCTGCGGATCATTGGGCACAACGACCAGGGCATCGACATTGCGCGCGACCATCGCGTCGATGATGGGGGACTGCAGCGCCGGATTCCATTGCGAGGGGCCATCGGCCACCAGCTTCACGCCGAGCTTCGCTGCCTCCTCGCGCGCACCACGCTCCATCGTCATGTAGAACGGGTCGCCCTTGATGCCGTAGATCAGCGCGATCGTTGCCCCTTTCGCACTATCCGCATGGGCAGCCGGCAGAGCTATCACGCTGGAGCAAGCCAAAACGGTACTAGCCAGCAAGGCCGATATTCTCATTCCTGTTCTCCCATTCCTCATTGGCCCATCCTCCGAATTGCTCCGGGGCGAGCGCCTTGGGAGAAGAGAAACATATTTCAGGAATATATTGCAAACACCAAAGACTGCGAATTTTGCATGGAAGACCCGCTTTTAACGCTGATCTTACGACGCCTGAGGCAATCTCGGTTCGACTGTCCCAGCGTTGTGCGCGCGATGCCGCTCCCCTAGGTTGCCGGCATGAACACAAGTCGCATTCTACTGATCCGCCACGGCCAGTCCGCCTTCAATGCGGCCTATGAAGAGACCGGCCGGGATCCCCTGCTGTTTGATGCCCGGCTGACCGCCAAAGGCGAAGCGCAGGTCCTGGCAGCCCGGGAATTGCTGAAGGACGAGGATTTCGATCTGGTGGTCGCATCGCCGCTGACCCGGGCCTTGCAGACCGCTTTCGGCATATTCGAAGGACATCGGTCCAATCCGCATTTTGCCATCGAGGCGCTGCATCGCGAACATCTGGAAAGCAGCTGCGATGTCGGCCGGTCCCCGTCCTTGCTGCTGGCCGAGTTTCCCACCCTGGAATTCGGCCATCTCTCGGAAACCTGGTGGCATGTTGAGGGTGAGCCGCATGAATTCGGCTGGCATATCGAGCCTCCGGAATCCCTCAGCGAGCGTATTGCGCTCTTCCGCGCGTTTCTGGCCGCCAGACCGGAACAGCGGATCGCCGTCGTCGGTCATGGGACATTTTTTTACCATCTGACGGGCAGCTTTCTTCCGAACTGCGGCATGATCGAACTGGATCTCGATGCAAGGTGACCGCTGTCTATGTGAACTTTTGACACCGCGCGGCCAGTGATAACGCAACCTCACGCGGTCCGACTCCCGGTGCCGGACGCGCGATATTGTGAAGTGTCAATCACGTCAGGGTGAGGCAGTGAACGGGTAAGGGTGAGTAAGCGAAGCAGACAAGGAACCGCCATGGAACGCCCGGGGGAAGGCCAGTGACCGGTACAATCGACGTCAAGCCGCTTTTTGATGACACGCCCTTATCGGTGACCGCCAAGGCAGGTATCCCGACCGATGCAGATATTTCGGCCCTCGGTGCTCGCAGCCGCAATATTTATGATGGGGCAACAAAGCGGATCCTGCAGGCCCATAAGACCGTCGATCTCGGCACCATGGGGGTCAAGCTCAATGGTCTCATCGCAGTCGCCAAGGGCATGGACATCAAGAATGGCGGCCGTCAAAGCCTTTTCGAAAAAGCGACCGGTTTCTTTCGCAATGAGCGCGAGCGGATCATTGCCCATGTCGCAAATGTCCAGCAACGACTGGATGCCCTGATGAAAGAAGTCGAGGATATGGTCGCGGCGGAGCGCGACCATATCAAGACGCTGACCGATCTGCAGCTTGCCAATTTGGATTATCATCAGGATATGAAGGAAGCGGCGGCCACCGCAGAGGCATGGCTGGCGGCCGCCCAGGCGGCGCTCGCCGCCCCGCCCGACCCTGCGGACGAAATGGCCGCGGCCAGACGGGCGGCTCTCCAGCAGCTGACGGCTCGGCTTGAGCGCACAATCAACGATTTTCGTAATGCGATGACGCTGGCGAAACAGGAAGCGCTGACCATCACGCAGGAACAAGGTAATGCGCAGATTCTGATCGATGAGTTCGAGCGCGCGCAGACGATCGTGCTGCCCGCGCTCCGCAGCATCGTGGGTCAGGAGCTGATCCAGATCGACCAGAAGCACGCGGCGGAGACCGACGCGATGCTGCGATCGACCCTGGATGACGCCTTGCGTATTCAGGCGCAGATGACAGGCGACAATGCCGTTCGACTGAGCCAGCTGCAGCAGTCCTCGGCCATCAATACCGCAACGCTGATCGACTGCGAAACCATTCTCGAACAGGCTGCGCTGCGCGTAAAGGCAATCCAGGAGGAAGGCCGCAAAGCCCGCCTTCAGGATGCAACCAACCGCAGCGAGGTCGAGCGTCGCCTTCTCGCCCGCCTGGGCGAAGGCTAACTTTCCGATCAAAGGACCGTCCGATGGCCATCGACCTCCATAAGAAGGCGGAGCGCGCCGGCATCTGCCTCAAGAAGCAAGGTATCGGCAATCCACCCCATGTCCGCGTTGGTCTGATGATGGATATCTCAGGATCCATGCGGCATCTCTACCAGGACGGTGTCGTGCAGGAGGCGATCAACCATGTGCTTGGCCTCGCCATGAATTTCGACCCGACCCACCATCTCGATGTCTGGGTGTTCGACCATAAGCATGCGCAGTTGCCGGTGGCGGCGACGCCGCGCAATTTCCACGACTACGTGAACCGCCAGATCCTGACGGAAGACGCCATCCCAAAATGGGGCACCACCTGCTATGCGGGGGCCATGCACCAGTTGCAGGACCATTATTTCGGGCGGCATGCAGACCATGCCGCGCATCTGGACGGGCGTGAGGAAGGCCATCATGGCCTGCTCTCCCGCTTGTTCCATCGGCACGGTCAGGGTGATGACGCCGAAGGGCGCGACGGTGTTCGGAATTTCGATGCCGAAGCCCGTAAGCTGCCGGTTCTCGCGGTCATGATCACCGACGGCGATAACGAGGATCACGCGGCGGCGGAGCGCGCCATCCGGCGCTCTGCGCCCTACCCGGTCTTCTGGTCGCTGGTCGGTATCGGCGACCACGCTTTCCGGTTCCTGAAACAGATGGACCGGGAATTCGACGACGCGGAATTCGTCGATCTTGAGGATCTGCGGATCACCGACGATGCCCTTTATGCCGAGCTTGTCAGCCCGAAACTGGCAAGCTGGTTGAAGCAGCATCCGCCGCGCGCCTGAACCACTGATGCCCATGCTCCGCTGTCCCTTTCAGCACCTTTCGGAAAGCCGATCATGATCAATCTCAAAAAGGGCGAGGGCATCAATCTGTCCAAGGCCCATCCGAATACGACCCGCTTCATAGCCGATCTTACCTGGGATCCAAGTCCGGTCGCGACACAGCGCGTGGAAATGGAAATCGTTTGTTTTCTCCTCACGCAACAGGATGACGGAAGCCGCAAATGCGCGGCGGATGAGGATTTCGTGTTTTACAACAACCTCAAGGATCCCACCGGCTCCGTCACCCATAACCCCGATGACTGGCAGCATGGGGACGACACACTTCGGCTCGACCTCGCCAAGCTCAGCCAACGGAACCCCGACATTACCGAGATCTCGGTAATCGCCGAAATCTATGAGGGTATCGACCGCCGGCAGGATTTCGGCCATGTGAACCATGCGACCGTGAAGGTGATCGACGCGGACAGTAAAACGGATATCGCCCAATTCCGACTGACCGAGGAAGATGCGCAATTCACCGCCGTGCAACTCGGGTCTTTCGTTCAGGAAGGGGGCGAGTGGCATTTCAAGGCGGTCGGCAAAGGCTACCTGAAAGGGCTGGAGGCCTTCGTGATCGCCTATGGATTGCAGGTCGGGACGCCGGAATAACCTGGCGTCAGCCCGGTCTGGCGCTAAAGTCGTGCTGGCTGGCGGCGTGCGGAGCGGAAGGCAATGGTCGACCCCAAACCCCTGTTCGACGATGACAACACAGGGCCGCCCCTTGTCGCCCCGAAAGCTGCCGGGCATGCACCTGTCATGCCGACGCTTCTTGACCTTGATGCCATTCCAGACCGACCACGGACGGCAGACGCCTATTCGGTCCATGCGATCGATGAGGATCCGCTGGTGTCGGTCGCCTTGGCTCGCGGGGTACGGCTTTTCCCCGCTCTGATGCTAAGCCAAGCTCATCTCGTCCGCAACCTGCTCGGTGATTTGATCCCGCTCGACTTTGCGCGCTTGTCCGGCTTCGGGCGCGACACGCTCGACCGCTCGGCACGGCTGACGATCGCCATCGCGGCGCTGAACGAGCGATTCCACGCGCTCGATCTGGAACCGCTCATCGGTGGCATCATCAATCACGCGAAAGCGCATGCCGCTGGCAATAGGAAAGCCGGTCTGAGAGCGCTTCTGGCAGGTGTTATGCCGTTCGATCCGCGCCAGGCCCGCACAAGTCTGGATGCCGCCCGCAGCCTGGCCGAAGGCCTGCTGCAGGAGGTCGCTACCTGCGCAAAGGACATTCACCGCCTGGATCGCATCATGAGAACAGAAGCCGCCGCACTTGCCATCCTCAATGATCTCGCGGATCATGGCTCCATGGGCGATCTGCTCAACCGACGTTCTGGTCTGATCGACGCAGCCAATCAGGAAATCACCATTGCCGGCCAGCAGGCTGAGACGCTCCGGCTATTGGCTGAGCAATGGATCATGCGCATCGATGAAACGCGGGACGCGACCCTGCCGGCTCTGGGCTTTGCCGCCAGCCTATAAGGATTGCGCAGCCCTCACGGTGAATCTCTGCTAAATGCCGGGACTAAACACCTCTCATGTTCGCCACTTCAAGCTGCAGGCACGGTAAATCTGCGCCCGTATGACAGGCTGTTCAGCGTTGCCGCGGCTGGGTAAGGCAGGAGGCACG
>NZ_JAESVA010000007.1 GCF_020621385.1 Acidisoma cellulosilyticum
CCTGGTTCTCCATCATCAGATTGAACAGACGGCGCAGGATGGCGCTGCGATCCTTGGCCAGCATCGCGCCCCAGGCCTTCTGCGCGCGATAAGCGGCGTCGATGGCGCGTGTGGTCTCGGCCGTCTCCATCGCGGGCACATGACCGATCACCGCTCCGGTCGCCGGATTGGTAACGGCGATCGTCTTGCCGCTGTCGGCCTGAACCCATTTGCCGTCGAGCAGATTGGCCTGTCGCAGAAGCGAAGCGTCCTTCAGCGGCAGCGTTGTCACTGTGTCGAGCATCGGATTTCTCTCCCAAATCTCGGAATTATGCGTCCCGAAAGCAGTTTAGTCCTGGACCGGCGTCGCGTCTAAATCACGCCTTGGCGGGTGACGGACGGTTGGTATGGCCGCTCATTTCCGCGCCGGCCGCGGCGGGCAGCTTGGCGCAGATGGGGCCGGCAAACAGGGAGGCGATGCTCGCGACCAGGAAAGCCACGCGGAAATCGGTGACGTCAGGCGCGGACCGGCCGAACAGATGGGCGGAAGCGGCGAGCGTGCCGGCGGCGACGCAGATGCCCATGGACAGCATGAGCTGCTGAAACACCGTGTAGAAGCTGGTCGCAGCACTCATGCGGTCGGCCTTCAGGTCGGCATAGGCGATCGTGTTATAGGCGGTGAACTGGAGCGACTGGAAAAAGCCGCCGGCCAGCAGCACGGCATAGATCGCGAATTTGGGCCAGCCGGGCGTGAAGGTCGCGCAGGCGGCGATGCCGAGGGTGGCCAGAAGCTGATTCCAGATCAGCACCTTGCGGAAACCGAAGCGCTTCAGAATGGGCCCGGCCGTGACTTTCATCAGCATGGCCCCGGCCGCTACCATGAAGGTGACCGCACCGCTGGCCGCCGCCGTCATGCCGAAGCCGAGCTGCATCATCATCGGCAGCAGAAAGGGCACCGCGCCCCAGGTGATGCGGGACAGCGAACCGGCGAGGGTCGAGACCCGGAAGGTCTGCACCCGCATCAGCCGGATATCGAGGATCGCGTTGCTGCGGCGTCGGGCATAGACGACATAGGCGCAGCCGGACGCCGTGCCGACGAGAAGCAGCGGCAGGGCCGTCGCCCATTCCGAACCGCGGCTCGCGACCGTCAGGCCGAAGGTCAGGCAGGCGAGCGCCGTGGCCGAGAGCACGAAGCCCGGCAGATCGAAGGAGGTGCGCTGGTCGGAGCGGATATCGGGAATGAGCAGCGTCGACAGGATGCCGCCCAGAATGCCGATCGGGATATTGATGAAGAAAATCCACCGCCAGGAGAGATAGGTGGTGATGAAGCCGCCGAGCGGCGGGCCGACCACCGGACCGACCAAGGCGGGCACCAGAAACCAGGCCATGGCGGAGACGAGTTCGGATTTCGGAACGCTGCGCAGAAGGATGATGCGCCCGACCGGCACCATCATGGCGCCGCCCATGCCCTGAATCAGCCGCGCCGCCACCAGCAGCGGCAGGCTGGTGGTCTGGGAGCAGAGGATGGAGCCGAGCGTGAACAGGATGATGGCGGCGTTGAAGACCCGCTTGGTGCCGAAACGATCGGCGATGGTGCCGCTGGCCGGAATGAAAATCGCGAGGCTGAGGAGATAGGAGGTCAGCGCGATGCTCATATGGAGCGGGCGGACCCCGAAACTATCCGCCATGCTTGGCAGCGCGGTCGCCAGCACGGTCGCGTCCAGCTGCTCCATGAACAAAGCGCAGGCGACGATCAGCGCAATGGTGCGGACGCGCTTCTGGGATGCGGTGGTGGGATCGGAAAGCGGCATTTGCCCGGCGAGCACAGCGATTGAAATTCAGCGCTGCACCATGCGCCCCGGTTGCCAGCGCGGCCAGAGCCGGCACCGTGTTTTGATCACGCCAGCGTGCAATGCAGCATCGATCTGGCTGACCGAGCGGTCAAATTATCACAACGATTTGATAGTAAAAGATATCTTAGCGATGACGCGGTGCAAAAAATCCGGTTGGTTACGAATTTGCCATGTGACTGCCTTTTTTCCCCGGCTATAAGACAAGCGTCTGTGAAACAGATTGCTAAGAACTGTGATGTGATTCGCAAGGTTGGTGTTAACCGCCTTTGCGACCATCGGCCCTGGGCAATCGGCCTGCGAGCCTTGCGAGACGGTAACTCGATCTTGAGAGACGCTTGTGCGATCGGCTGAGCTGGGTATGGGGGAATGAATGAGCGCGGTTCCTGACCGTCTTCAAATGCTGCGCCCGGCGCAGCAGGATGAACAGCATGGGCTGACGCGCCGGATTTGGCGTGGCCGCAAGATGCCGTCTGCTGGCGCCCTGCGCCGGCGCCGCCTGCTGGTCACCTGGATGAAGCGCCTACTGCCGCTGGGCGCGTTGATGCTGCTCAGCCTGGTGATGCTCTGGCCTGAACTGATCACCCAGCACAATCCGGCCCGCGTCACCTATCACCTGGGAACCGGCCCGGACGGCGCCGATCAGGGCAGCATGACCAAGGCGCATTACGAAGGGATCGACGATACCGGTCGCCCTTACACCATGACGGCGGTGCAGGCCGTGCAGACCGATGCCGATACCGTCGTGCTGACGCAGCCGGCCGGCGATATGACGATGAAGAGCGGTTCCTGGCTTATGGTCCAGTCGAAGGACGGATTGTACCATGCCAAGGCCCAGCATCTGGACCTTACCAATCACGTCGTTCTCTACCGGGATGACGGCACCACCGTGCGCAGCTCCCAGGCCGCGATCAATCTGAAGGATTCCAGCGCGTCCGGCCATGAAAAGGTCAATGCCGATGGTCCTTTCGGCACGCTGACGGCCCAGGGTTTCGATATTACCGACCGCGGCACACGCCTGCACTTCACGGGTCCGTCTAAGCTTGTGCTAGACGGGAGCAATGAGTGACCCCAAGGCGTTAGACCGGAAGACCCCAATGCTGACAATGATGGCGTGGCGCGCGCCCCGCGCGACGCGGCCAGTGCGGTTCGCGGCTGGCGTTCTGGCCTTGTCCTTGGCAGTGGCGCCGCTCGGCGCCCGGATGGCCAGCGCGCAGGCCCTCGATTTCTCGCATGGCGGGCCGGTGACGGTGACCTCCCAGGGGGGTATCGAATGGCGCCAGCAAAGCCAGGAAGTGATCGCCGATCAGGACGCGCAGGCCGTTCGCGGCAATGTCACGGTGACCGGCGACCAGCTGATTGCCCATTACCGCAAAAAAGCCGGTGCGCCGGGCGCGACACCCGCGAAGCCTGCGGCGTCTGGTACGACGACTGGCGCGACAGATGGCACGGCGGCCGGGGCCGACCCGGCATCGAACGGGCTTGAGGGCGATAACGAGATCTACCTCCTCGAAGCGCTCGGCCATGTCCATATTTTCACCCCGACCGATCAGGCCTGGGGCGATCACGGCGCCTATGACATGGATCAGGCCGTTCTGGTGCTGACGGGCCATGCGCTGAAGCTGACGACGCCGACCTATGTCGTGACGGCGCGGGATTCCCTGGAATACTGGTCGAACCAGCATATGGCCGTCGCGCGCGGGGACGCGGTTCTGGTGACGAATACGGGCCGCCGCATCGCCGCTGATGTGCTGGTCGCCTATACCGACCCCAGCCCGAACAATCAGGCCCAGCCCGCGACCAAAACGACCGTCGCGGCGAAGACGCCGGTGGGCAGTGGCACGGCCGCGTCCGATCCCAACGATCCCGCCTCGGGCAAGCTGAAGCGCGTCGATGCGATCGGTCATGTCGTGATCATGACGGCGACCGAAATCGTGCAGGGCGAACGCGCGGTCTACGACCCCAATCTCGACATCTCACGCATTGCCGGCAATGTGCGGATTACGCGCGGGCAGAACGTGCTGGTGGGCGACGAGGCGCTGGTCAATATGAAGACCGGTATCTCCCGCCTGTTGTCGCAGGGCTCGACCCAGGTCAAAGGCCTGATCGTGCCCGATCAGGCATCGGGTGCCGGAGCGCCGGCCGCCGGGGCACCGGCCGCCAAAAAACCGACGTCACACTAGGGTCAGACAAGTAAGATGCAGTCGGTTCAGGAGCCCATTCAGATGGCGGATGCCCCGCGCACGCAGCCTAAAGCCGGTGCCGGTCTTGTCGCGCGGGGCTTGGGCAAAAGCTTCAAGCAGCGCCCGGTGGTGAAGGGCGTCTCGCTCACCGTGAAACGGGGCGAGGCGGTGGGCCTGCTGGGTCCCAACGGCGCCGGCAAGACGACGACCTTCTATATGATCATGGGCTTGGTGCGCCCCGACAGCGGCGAGATCACGCTGGACGGCAATCCCATCACGGCGCTGCCGATGTATCGCCGGGCCCGTCTCGGCATCGGCTATCTGCCGCAGGAAGCGAGCATTTTCCGCGGCCTGAACGTGGAACAGAACATCAAATCCGTGATCGAGATCACCGAGACCGATCCCGACAAGCAGCAGACCATGCTGGACGGGTTGCTGCAGGAATTCGGCATCTCGCACCTTCGCCGCACGCCGTCTCTGGCACTGTCGGGCGGTGAGCGGCGTCGCCTGGAAATCGCGCGCGCGCTGGCCAGCCGCCCCGGCTATATCCTGCTGGACGAACCGCTGGCGGGCATCGACCCGATTGCGGTGGGGGAGATCCGCGATCTTGTCTCCCATCTCAAGCATCGTGGCATCGGCGTGCTGATCACCGACCATAATGTCCGGGAAACGCTGGAGATTATCGACCGCGCCTATATCATGCATGATGGGCAAGTGCTGATGGAGGGCCGGCCGTCCGAGGTCGTCAGCCACGAAGGCGTCCGTCGGGTCTATTTGGGTGATCGTTTTAGCATGTAACCACTTTTGCTGCAGCGCGATGCTGCTAAGCTAGGCCCGATGTCCATTGGAGCAAAAATCGGGCCAAGACTGGTGCTACGCCAGTCACAGTCCCTTGTGATGACCCCGCAGCTGCGGCAGGCCATCAAGCTTCTGCATTATTCAAACCAGGAACTGGCCGGCTTCGTTCAGGAGGAGTTGGACCGCAATCCGCTTCTGGAACAGGATGAGCGGCCTGAGGTTCCTCTGCTTGACCGGCCCGCCACCGACCAGCGGCCTGAAGTTGTCGGCGGCGAGAGCGACAGCCTGTCCCATGCGACCTCCGACCATCTGCCGGCGCCGGAACAGGCGCCGCTGGATGGCGATTTCTCCAATGCCTATGACGCGGGTGGGGTTGCCGATGGCGGCCTGAGCCCAAGCATGAGCTATGCCGGCACCGGCCGGGGCGGCAGCCATTCCTTCGATTCAGACCCGCACGGCATCGACGATCTGGCGGAAAGCCCGGCCAGCTTGCGCGAGCATCTGGCGCAGCAGCTTAGGCTCGGGTTCGCCGATCCTGCTGACAGGCTGATCGGCGCACATCTGATCGCCCTGCTGGACGGCGCTGGGCGCATTACGGCGGAACCCGCGGCGATCGCCACCGCCTTGGGCACGACGCTGGCGCGGGTGGAGGTTGTACGCGCACGGATGATGCGCTTCGATCCGCCCGGCATGTTCGCGCGCGATCTGAAGGAATGTCTGGCCGCCCAGCTGCTTGAACTCAATCGCCTGGACCCGGCGATGGCGCTATTGCTCGACAATCTGGAACTGCTCGCGCGCCGCGAGTTGAAGCGGCTGATGGCGCTTTGCCGCGTCGACGCGGAAGATATGATGGAGATGGTGGCGGAGATCCGCCGTCTCGATCCGAAGCCCGGCGCGACCTATGAAAGCGGTCCGATACAGCCTTTGGTGCCGGATGTTTTGTTGCGCCGCGCGCCCGACGGCAGCTGGCATCTTGACCTCAATCAGGAGACGCTGCCGCGTCTTCTCGTGAACCATGTTTTTCACGCGCGCGTTTCCGCAAGTGCGAAGCGCGAAGACCGCGTTTTCTTGTCTGAGCAGTTGCAAAATGCGAACTGGCTGGTGAAGTCGCTGCGCCAGCGCGCGCAAACGATCCTGAAGGTGACTGCAGAGATCGTGCGTCAGCAGGACGGGTTTCTGCGCCACGGCGTGACGCATCTGCGCCCGCTGACATTGCGCGATGTCGCTGATGCGGTCGAGATGCATGAAAGCACCGTCAGCCGTGTGACCGCCAACAAATCCATGGCGACGCCACGCGGCGTGTTTGAACTTAAGTTCTTCTTCACCACCGCGATCGGCGGTACCAGCGGCGAGACCTTCAGCGCAGAAGCGATCCGCTATCGCATTCGCGCTTTGATCGGCGCGGAACAACCGAACGATATTTTGTCCGATGATGCGATCGTGGCCGCTCTGCGTAAGGAAGGCGTGGACATCGCCCGCAGAACCGTGGCCAAGTATCGGGAGACGCTGCAGATCCCAAGTTCGATGCAGCGCAAGAAGGAGAAGACGGCGGCCTGACGGCTAGTCCGATTACCGATTGACAGAGTGGAAATCAGGCCCAGTCTTCTAAAGACATCCCCTGATCCGCACATCTGCGGATAACGTTCCCGCAGGGGGAGTATCTGGAGGTAAAATGCAAATAACGGTCTCCGGTAAGCAACTTGATCTTTCCGACGCGCTTCGCTTTCGCGTCTCCGACATGCTTGAGACGATCGCCCGAAAATATTTCGGCGATGCTCTTGAAGCAAATGTCACCTTCAGCCGCGCCCGCAGTTTTTTCACTTGTGACATCAACGTTCATGCCGGTCGCGGCTTGACGTTGCGCGGCGAGGGCGAAGCGGCTGACGCGAACAGCGCTTTCGACGACGCGGCGGAACATATTGCCAAGCGTCTGCGCCGCTACCGGCGGCGCGTGAACGAGCATGCGCGCGATATTGCGCAGCAGCGTGAGACGCCGGAAATCCTGGAACCCGCTCAGCATTATATTCTTCAGCAAAGGGACGAGGATTCGACCCCGAGCAAGGAGGCACCCGGTCCGAACGGTTTGACCAATGGGCATTTCGCGACGGTCATTGCCGAGAGCCCCTCGGTCATCGCGCGGTTGACCGTGGGGGAAGCCGTGATGCGCATGGACCTGGCCGATCAGCCGGTGGTGATGTTCCGCAATGCCGTCAGCGGCCAGTTGAATGTCGTGTACCGACGCGATGACGGTCATATCGGCTGGATCGATACCGCCGGCGAATAGGCAGTCCTTGAGACGGATGGATCAGCGATCTATCCGTCTCCTGCCGCAAAATCGCGAAATGCATGCCTGCTTTGTGGCCATGCATTCTTTAAAATCTACCGAAAAACAGAATTTTTTCTAGCCATGCGCAGTCGCGTGGAAGGTCCTACTTATTTTAAATCTGCTTATTGTAATCCGGAGAAAATTCATCTTTTTGGAGAGATCAGCCTCCTAGAATAAGGCTTCGCTAGAGATGGTCTCCGCCTCAGCTTCGCTGCGATCACCCGCTGAACAGATTTCCCGCCAGCTTTGCGCCGATTTGGATCGGCGTATCGCCGACCCGATGGATGCTTCGGCCATTCTGCGTGTTGCGCTGACCGAGGCGTTTGACGGCAGCATCGCGCTGGTTTCCTCCTTCGGCACCGAATCCGCGCTTCTGCTGCAGATGGCGGCTGAGATCGATCGCTCTGTACCGGTCATCTTCCTGGATACCGGGAAGCTTTTCCCTGAGACGCTGGAATATCGCGATCAGCTGGTGGATCAGCTGGGGCTGACCGATATCCGCGTCATCACGCCGCGGGCGGTTGAAATCGCGCGGCAGGATGCCGAGGGCAAGCTATGGCGCGACAATGCCGATCGGTGCTGCAGCCTGCGCAAGACGCAGCCTTTGAACGCAGCGCTGGACGGGTTCGACGCCTGGATTACCGGCCGGAAGCGCTTCCAGTCTCTTACCCGCGCGTCCGTTGGCCTGTTCGAGACGGCGGCTGACGGCAAGATCAAGGTCAATCCGCTGGCCCATTGGAGCGTCGATCAGATCGCCGCGGAATTTGATGCCCGTGACCTGCCCCATCATCCTTTGGAGGCATTCGGCTTCCTGTCGGTCGGCTGCACGACCTGCACGGCGCCGGTCGCGGCGGGCGAGGATCGCCGTGCCGGTCGCTGGCGCGGCATGGCCAAGACGGAATGCGGCATTCACCTGCCGGAACCGGCCTTCGCCTGATCCGTGCGGAGCGCAGATATAAAAAAGGCCGGCCCCGTGAGGGAGCCGGCCTTTTTTGTGGGTTAGGCGCTCAACTTAGGCGAGGTAAGCCGGACGCTGGCTGGGCAACACCTCGCTATTGCGCGCCAGATAGGTGGGGCGCTGGTTCGGCAGCACGGTGCTGTTGCGCGCGAGGTAAGCCGGGCGCTGGCTGGGCAGCACCTCGCTATTGCGCGCCAGATGAGCCGGGCGCTGGCTCGGCAGCACCTCGCTGTTGCGCGCCAGATAAGCCGGGCGCTGGCTCGGCAGCACCTCGCTGTTGCGGGCGAGGTAAGCCGGACGCTGGCTCGGCAAGACTTCGCTGTTACGGGCGATAAGCTGATTGCCCGAACTGTGGTGTGCCTCGGTCGTCGCCAGACCCGCACCGCCAATACCGATCGCCGCAGCGGCGAAAGCCGCAATGATACCCTTGTTCATGGTCCGCTCCATCTCGATGAGGGCCAGCACCCGATGGCGCCGGCGCGGGAGGGTGCTCGGTGAGAGCAAATCCATCCTGTTGCTAAACGATATGGAACCAATGCAGTGCGGAAAAAGGCCTTCGCGCGGATAGCGCTTATACACAAAACGTTTAAAAACGGCTCACGGACTGGTGATTTTGCCAGTTATAATCATCAATCTTGAGGAGCGACCGCGCTTTCGCCGTTCTCCAGATGGAGATCATGGGCCATGGCGGACAGAACGACGCGCATGCCGCGGTCGGCCGCTGCCGGATCACGATTGCGAATGGCATCCACGACGTCGCGATGGGCGGAGAAGGTCGCGTCATAGGAATGGGTGGCGCCCGTCGACAGGCGGAAGGCCGCGAGCAGAACCGAGGACACGGTCTGACCCCATTGCGCCAGGAAAAGATTGGCGCTGGCGCGCAGGATCGCGACATGGAAGTCCAGATCGGCCTGGACCCGATCTTCCAGCGA
Source organism: Acidisoma cellulosilyticum (assembly GCF_020621385.1). Classification (GTDB taxonomy): domain Bacteria; phylum Pseudomonadota; class Alphaproteobacteria; order Acetobacterales; family Acetobacteraceae; genus Acidisoma; species Acidisoma cellulosilyticum. The sequence goes on from NZ_JAESVA010000007.1 coordinate 9,027, forward strand.
TTCCGCATCCATCTGCGTCAGGGCCGCTTCGATCTCGGCCAGCTGCGCGGGCGTGGCCCGCTGGGCGGCGAGGGCCGCTGCCCCAGGCTCGATAAATTTCCGGCATTCGAGCAGGCTGCGCACGAGATCCTGATCCAGGATCGGGCCGGACCAGCTGAGCAATTCCGGGTCCATGAGATTCCAGGATGAGCGCGGCAGCACCCGCGTGCCGGTGCGCGGCCGCACATCCAGCATGCCTTTGGCGCTGAGGACCTTGATGGCCTCCCGCAAGGCCGAGCGGCTGACGCCGAGCGCAGAGCTGAGATTCTGCGTATTCGGCAAGCTTTCGCCCGGCTTGATGCCGCCCGAGAGAATGCGGTGTGCCAATGTTTCAACCACGTCACGATGAACGCGCGGGCGACTGGAGGTGGGGACGTCAGCCAAGGCGATATCCGATGGTTGCGATTTGCATAATCTGCATATCATAGCGCGCAAGCTTAAGCTTGCGAGGGGAGAGTTTGCCGATCCGATCATTCTCTGCCGCGTGGGGTGCGGCGGCAGGGGTGGTATGGTTTGTCGCTTGCGGTTAATCCTGCGCGCCCGACCGACCGAACTTAAGGGAAAAACCCATGCGACCGTCCGGCCGCGCTGCCGATAGCCTGCGCGCTGTTTCCTTTTCCACCGGCTTTGCCCGCCACGCCGAGGGTTCCGTCTTGATCCGCATGGGGCAGACGGAAGTGCTCTGCACGGCCAGCGTGGAAGGCCGTGTGCCGCCCTTTCTCCGCAACCAGGGGCTGGGCTGGGTGACGGCCGAATACGGCATGCTGCCGCGCGCGACCCATAAAAGGGGCGAGCGCGAGGCGGCGCGGGGCAAGCAATCCGGCCGCACGCAGGAAATTCAGCGCCTGATCGGCCGCTCGCTCCGTGCGGTCGTTGATCGCAAAGCCATGGGCGAGATGACCATTACGCTCGATTGCGATGTGCTGAATGCCGATGGCGGCACGCGCTGTGCCGCCATTACCGGCGCCTATGTCGCGCTGTCGCTCGCCTTCCGTCATCTGGTCGCCAAGCGCGTGATAGCGGCCGTGCCGCTGATCGGGCAGGTGGCCGCCGTCTCCTGCGGGCTTGTCAACGGCGAGGCCTTGCTCGATCTCGATTACGCCGAGGATTCGGCGGCCGAGGCGGACGGCAATTTCGTGCTGACGGCGGACGGCGGCATCGTCGAAATTCAGGCGACGGCGGAACAGAAACCCTTCACCGAGACGGATTGCCTGACCTTGATGACCTTGGCCAAAGCCGGCACGCGCGAATTGTTCGTGGCCCAGAATATCGCCATTGAAGCCGCCGGGAGCATTGTCTGATGGCCCGCCCGCTCGATCCCGGATCGCGTCTGGTTCTGGCCAGCCACAACCAGGGCAAGCTTGTCGAAATCCGCAAGCTGCTGGAACCTTGGGACATTCATGTCGTGCTCGCGGGCGACCTCGGCCTGCCCGAACCGGATGAGACCGAGACGACCTTTGCCGGCAATGCAAGACTGAAGGCGCAGGCTTCGGCCGGGGCCAGCGGCCTGCCGTCACTATCCGACGATAGCGGCTTCTGCGTCGGCGCCTTGCATGGCGCGCCCGGTATCTATTCCGCTCGCTGGGCTGGCCCGTCGAAGGATTTCCGCGCCGCCATGCAGCGCGTGCAGGATGAAGCCGGCGACGGCGGCGACCGCAGTGCCTTTTTCATTTCCGTGCTCTGCCTCGCTTGGCCCGACGGCCATTACGAGCTGTTCGAAGGACGGATCGAGGGGGAGCGCGTCTGGCCGCCGCGCGGCAATCGGGGCTTCGGCTATGACCCGATGTTCGTGCCGCATGGCGAGACGGAGACGTACGGCGAGATGGACAGCGCACGAAAGACTGCGACCAGCCATCGCGCCCGCGCCTTCGCAGCGCTTGTGCGCGGCTGCCTGGGCGTGCCGCCGAAAGCGGAGTGATGGCGGCGGGGCGCAGATTGGTGCTGCGCCCCATGGGATTCAATGGCCGGTGACGTCCCGGCCGCTTTCGTCCTTCAGCACATCGACGACATAGAATTCCGAGACCAGAACCAGCGCGGCGGCAGCCAGCGGGGTGGCGAGCACGATGCCCATCGGCCCGAGCAGGGAACCGAGGAAGGTCATCGACAGAATCAGGAGCGCCGGGGGCAGCTTCACCATGCGGTCCTGCACCATGGGCGACATGATATAGCCTTCGACGAAATGGCAGACGCCGAAGACCACGGCCGTCAGGAACGTCATATGCATGCCCTGGCCCAGCGCGATGGCCAGCGCCGGGATCGCCGCCAGGATAGCGCCGAAATACGGCACGAAGGTCAGGATGCCGGCGATGACGCCTAAGGCAAGGGCCATCGGCATGCCGATGATGAGCAGGCCGATCGTGGTCAGAAGTCCCACGACCGCCATGTCGATCAGCTGGCCGAGAAACCACCAGCGCAGCACCGCCGCGACCTTGCCCAAAACCTCATGCACGCGCGCCCGGCGCGATTGCGGCACCAGATGGATCAGCCCTTTCACGTACAGATCGGGGCTGGAGGCGAAATAGAGCATGGTGACGATCAGCACGAGGGCGGCGGCGATGGCACCGACCGTGGACGTGGCGGCGGTCAGCATGGAGCCGGCCATGGCCTCCGCGGCCTGGCTGCCGGCGCTGCTCAGCTTCTCCAGAATGCTGCGGCCCCAATCGGTATGACCGTAGCGGGAGGCGAGGTTGCCGCCTTCCTGGGTCAATGTCTTGCCGAGGTCGATCCCCTGCTGGACCAGCTGCGGGCCGACCCACCACCAGAAGCCGATGAAGGCCGCGACCACCAGCAGCATGATAACGGCCATGGCCCAGCGCGTCGGCAGCCTTGTATGGCGGCTGATCCATTCGCTCGCACCGCGCAGCGAGACCGCGAAGAGGGTCGCCAGGAAGACCAGCAGCAATTCCTGATGCAGCAGCCAGATCATCAGGCAGCCGGCGGTGACGCCGAAGACCCACAGGATGGTGTCGCGGATGGACCAGCCGGCGGCGGATAGTCTGTTTGTGGTCCCGAACATGGCTGGCCCTTGGGTTGAAAGCGGAATCCCTCAGATGGGGTGCTTCCCGCTCATGTCGATTGTTTCATGATGAGGTCAGGCTTAGGAATTTCGCCATGACCTTGCTCAGCGCCGAACCTCTCGCGCTTTATATCCATTGGCCCTTCTGTCTCGCCAAATGCCCCTATTGCGATTTCAACAGCCATGTCCGCGACATCTTGCCGCAGGCGCGCTTTCGCGCGGCGCTGATCCGCGAGCTGGAATGGGAGGCGGAGCGCCTGGGGCGCCGTCCGCTGCGGTCGATCTTTTTCGGCGGCGGCACGCCGAGCCTGATGGAGCCCGAGACCGTGGCGGCCTTGATCGAGGCCGCCCAGCGGCTATTCGCGCCCGAACCCGATCTGGAAATCACGCTGGAAGCCAATCCGACCAGTATCGAGGCCGGGCGCTTCGCGGGCTATCGCGCCGCCGGGGTCAATCGCATCTCCGTCGGTATCCAGAGCCTGAACGAGGCCGACCTCAGGCGGCTCGGCCGCCAGCATTCGGTGCCCCAGGCAATCGCGGCGCTGGAAATCGGGCGGAAGATCTTTCCGCGCATTTCCTTCGATCTCATCTATGCCCGCCCGGACCAGACCGAGGCGGCCTGGCGCGCGGAACTGGCCCAGGCGCTGGATTTGGCGGCCGATCACCTTTCGCTCTATCAGCTGACCATCGAACCCGGCACCGCCTATGAAGGTCTGCACCGGCGTGGCGAGATCGTGCTGCCGGACGCCGAGACCGCGGCCGGGCTGTACGAGGCGACGGTGGATGAGGCCGCGCGTTTTGGTCTGGCACCGTACGAAGTCTCCAACTACGCCAGGCCCGGTTCGGAAAGCCGCCATAACCTGACCTATTGGCGCTACGGCGATTACATCGGCATCGGGCCGGGCGCGCATGGGCGGCTGAGTCTCGCGGCGGGATTGACGGCGACGCGCCGTCATCGGGCGCCGGAAATCTGGGCGGATCGGGTGGAGGCGGCGGGCCATGGGTCCGGCGCCGATGTGATCGTGACGCCGGCCGAACGCGCCGAGGAAATGCTGCTGATGGGTCTGCGGCTGAGCGAGGGCATCTCGGCCGCCCGCTTTCACGCCCGCACCGGCATCGCGCTCAGCGATGCCGTCGATACCGAGATGCTGCCCGCACTGATCGCGGAAGGCTATCTCCTCCAGGACGGCGACCGGCTGCGCGCGACGCCGGAAGGGCGCATGCGGCTGGACGCCGTGCTCGGCGCTTTGGTTCGGTAGACGGTCTCTGACTTTAACTTAAGCGCATCCCCAATATCGTCATGCCCGGCCCCCGAGCCGGGCATCCATTCGTTGGGGCGCCCGAAGACTGGATGGCCGGGTCGAGCCCGGCCATGACGGGAGAAGGGATGCCATCGATACCGAGATGCTGCCCGCGCTGATCGCGGAAGGCTATCTCCTCCAGGACGGCGACCGGCTGCGCGCGACGCCGGAAGGGCGCATGCGGCTGGACGCGGTGCTCGGCGCTTTGGTTCGGTAGATGGTCTCTGATTTTAACTTAAGCGCATCCCCAATATCGTCATGCCCGGCCTCCGAGCCGGGCATCCATTCGTCATGGCGCCCGAAGACTGGATGGCCATGACGGAATAAGGGATGCTTCCAACGATCTCTAAGACTCTAAGGCACGACGGCAAAGAACAGAAAGACGGCAAACAGCATCAGGTGGATGGCACCCTGAAGGATGGAGGTGCGCCCCGTCGCAATGGTCAGCGTGCTGATCAGCATGGTCAGCGCCAGCATGACCGTCTCCTTCGGATCGAGACCGAGCGTCAGCGGCTGATGGATCAGCACCGAGACCACGGCGACCACCGGGATGGTCAGGCCGATACTGGCGATGACGGAGCCGAAAGCGAGATTAAGGCTGGTCTGCAACCGGTTCATTCGGGCGGCGCGAACGGCGGCCAGGCTTTCCGGCAGCAAAACGACGGCGGCGATGATGACGCCGACCAGGGATTGCGGCGCGCCGCTTTGCTTGACGGCGGCCTCCACCGCCGGCGACAGCGCCTTGGCCAGGCCGACGACCGCGACCAGCGAGACGATAAGCAGGCCGAGGCTGGCCAGCGTCATGGCGTTGGACGGCGGCGCGGCGTGGCTATCCTCATCCGCGACCTCGGGCAAAAAATACTCCCGATGGCGGACCGTCTGCACGAAGACGAAGACGCCATACATGACGAGGGAGACGAGGCCGACGAATTCGAGCTGGGAGACGGTGAAGCTGGGCCCCGGCTCCTGCGTGTAATTCGGCAGGACCATGGTCAGACCGGAGAGCGCGATGATGACGGCCAGCGCCCCATTCGCGCCCTGGATGCGGAATTCCTGTTCCCGATGGCGGGTGGCGCCTGCCAGCAGGCAAAAGCCGACGACGCCGGCGCAGACGATCATGACGGCGGAAAAAACCGTGTCGCGGGCGAGGGCCGCCTTGTCCGCACCACCGCCCAGCATGACGGAGACGATCAGTGCCACTTCGATGATGGTGACGGCCACGGCCAGTACCAGCGTGCCGAAGGGCTCACCCAGCTTATGGGCGATGACCTCGGCGAAATGCACGCCGGCGAAGACAGCGCCGCCCAGGGCCAGAACGAAGATCACGAGGATCGGACCTTCGACCGGAAGGAAGGTCTTGGCCACCAGCAGAACCCAGGCGACGAGCGGGCAGGCCCAACTCCACCATGGTATGGCTTTCACGCGACAGTCTCCGTTGGATCAAACGACCAAGAAGCCTGCCGCGCGACGGCGGTCAACCTTGGGTTGATGGCAAAACGGGTTTATCGCCCGATGGTTCCAAGCCGAGGCGGCCATCGGACGATAATGCGTTGTTTAGTCGCGCGATTCAGCCCTGCGGCTGAGTGTCTTCGGCCGTCACGCTCGGGCGCGCGAATTCCCGCATGAAGACGCCGACGCTCCAATCGACATGACGCGCCAGGTCCTGCTCGGTCGGCGTCTCGCGCAGCGCGAGCAGCAGTTCGGTCTGCAGGCTGGCGAAGGCGAGGCTGAAAAGGGTTTCGGTGGCGAGCGTCAGATCCGCGATCTGAAAGATACCCCGATCAACCTGGGCCGCGAGCCAGCTGCTCATGCCCGTTTTGGTATCGTTCAGACGGCGCGTGACGACTTCGTTGGCCTGCGGGACGCTGGCGATATTAGCCAGGATCAGCCGGGTCAGCGTGACCTGGCGCGGGCTGAGCAGCACGCGGCCGAAAGCCATCAGCATGCTGCGAAGCGCGTCCGGTGCGGCCTCGTCACTGGGGACGGAGGTCGTCGGCAGGGCCACCAGCCGCTCGATCATCAAGGCGTCGAACAGGTCAGCCTTGGAGTCGAAGATCTGGTAGATGGTCTTCTTCGACATGCTGGCGGCGGTTGCGATATCAGCCATGGTGGTGGCGACATAGCCCTTGGCCAGGAAGACCGTTTCGGCGGCGGCGATCAGAAGCAGGCGGCGGTCGGTTTCGCTGATGGAACGGGCGCTCGTCGGCTTGGTTGAGATCTCCTCCATCGGAGTCGCATCCGGGAAGACATCCCCTAGATAGTCCATCATCGCCACTGCTCCACTCTGCCGCTAGGCTGATCACATTTGGATGATCATGGGGCTTTCCCGGCCGAATGTGCCTGTCGATTTTTGGTTCTTTCGGTCGATTCCTACTAATTTAGACTTAAGCAGCTTTAAGCCGGCTCGCGCGGATCTCACTCAATACGACTAATCCGCCGCTGAGGAGGATCAAAGCAGCGCCTAAAAACACGCTGGCCGCCGGAATATCGCCGAAGAAGATAAAGCCGAGGACGAAGCTCCAGAGCAGGCCGCTGAATTCCATCGGCGCGATGACGCTGGCCTGGGCCAGCTTCACACCCTCGATCAGCAGAAGCTGGGCGGCGGTCGAGAGCAGGCCAAGACCCAGCATCAGCGCGAGCTGGGGCAGGCTCGGCGTCTTCCAGATGAAGGGCATCATCGCCCCGCAACAGATCAGGAACAGCATGGCGATGACGAAAACCTGGTCCCAGCCGCGCAGCTCCTTCGAGACCTGTCGCATCAGGATCATGGCATAGGCCCAGATGACGGCCGCCAGCGCCACGCAGATGGCCGGCAGCAAAGGGCTCGACCCATGCGGACGGGCGGCGAGCAGCACGCCGACGAAGCCGATGCCGAGCGCCACCCAGCGCACCAGCGTCACCCGCTCCCCCAGCAAGGGTCCTGCCATGACGGCGATGATCAAGGGGCTGGCGAAATAGATGGTGATCATCTGGGCGAGGCCGAGATAGCGCCCGGCCGAGTAATAAAGCAGCCAGGCGATGAAGGTCAGAACAGCGCGCACCAGCAGCTTGTTGCGCATGGGCGAAAAGAGACCGCGATGGACGACGCTGCGGCCACCGATGCCAAGGCAAAGCACGACGACCGTCAGGCTGCGCATGAAAAGGATCTGCGGCGCGTCGAAATGCGCGACCAGGATTTTGACCAGCGCATCATGCAGCGCGAAGGCGGAATAGGCGATGAGGACAAGGATCAGGCCGGTTCCGGTGGAGGACCGCTCAAGCCTGCTCCGCCAGGCCGAAACACTCGTCGCGAAGCCCATGCCCTGCCCGCCATTCCCTTTGGTTTCTCGGATGCCGAATTAGGCTAAGATCAGCATGAAGGACATGCGGCGCAGTACTCTTCTTGTCGCATGGCAGGGGTTCTGGCTGTTAGGATGACCGCTCCCAAGCCCGGGCCGGCATTAAGGAATTCGATGGACAGGCACGGCTTCTCGTCTCCCCCCAACCAACCCCCGGTTCTGCCGCAAGGGTTGGACAGCCGTTCGGCCGCCGTGCTGCGCGAAATCGTCGAGCAATATGTGGAAACCGGCGAGCCCGTGGGCAGCCGTACGCTGTCGCGGCGCCTGCCGCTGACGCTGTCGCCGGCGACGATCCGCAATGTCATGGCCGATCTGACCGATGCCGGTCTGCTCTATGCGCCGCATACCTCGGCAGGGCGCCTGCCGACCGATCGGGGCTTGCGCCTGTTCGTCGACGGATTGCTGCAATTCGGCGATCTGGCGGAGGAGGAGCGGGACGCGATCGACGCCGCCCTCAGCAGCCATGGCCGCAGCCTGCAGGATACGCTGGCCGAGGCGTCCACGCTCCTCTCCGGTCTTTCGGCGGCGGCGGGGCTTGTGCTGGCGCCCAAGGCCGAGGGCGCGCTGAAACACATCGAATTCGTGCCGCTCGCCTCCGGCCGCGCGCTGGTCGTGCTCGTCTCCTCGGAAGGCCAGGTCGAGAACCGCGTCATCGATATTCCGATCGGCGTGCCGCCCTCGGCCTTGCAGCAGGCGAGCAACTACCTCAATGCCCGGCTGGTCGGGCAGACGCTCGCGGATTTCCGCACCAATATGTCGGATGAGATCGCGCGTGACCGCAATACGCTGGACGAGCTGGCGGCCGGCATCATCGAAGCTGGCTTGGCCACCTGGGGCGGGGAGGGACGTGGCGGCAACCTGATCGTGCGCGGCCAGGGGCGCCTGCTTGCGGATGTCACCCAGATCGAGAAACTCGCCTCCATCCAGACCTTGTTCGAACGCCTGGAAGCGCAGGAGACGATGCTGCGCCTGCTGGAACTGGCCGAGACCTCAGACGGCGTGCGTATTTTCATCGGCGCCGAGAGCGGGTTGTTCGGTTCGGCCGGCGTTTCCATGATCGTGGCGCCGGCGCGCAACGCGACCAATCGCATCGTCGGCGCCATCGGCGTCATCGGGCCGACCCGGATCAATTACGGGAGGGTGATCCCGGTGGTGGATTACACCGCCCGGGTGGTCGGCCGGCTGCTGGGTTAAGCCGCCATTCTTGCCGCTACCGGTCCGGCGCGATCGGTGCTAGCCTTACCGATCGGTTAGAATTCTAGTTCCAGTTCGGTGATTTCTTGGGGTTCTTCCTTCGCGGCAGCTACCCATTCCGCCATGTCCGGCCAGGCCATGATGTCCCGGCAGTAGCGGGCGGCGCGCGCGTTCAGCGCCACGTCATAGGTTAAGAACCGGGTGACGACGGGCGCATACATGGCATCGGCCAAGGACAGCTTCTCCCCGAAGAGATACGGGCCCTTCCAGGTCTCGAAACACTCGTCCCAGATCGTCAGAATACGCTCGATATCCGCGCGCGCGGCGGACCAGATGGCGAAGCCGGGCCGATGGGCATGCAGGTTCATCGGCAGGGAGGAGCGGAGCGCCGAGAAACCGGAATGCATCTCGCCGCTGATCGCCCGGCAGCGCGCCCGCGCATGCCTGTCCTTCGGAAGCATCTCTGCCTCCGGCCGCAATTCGTTCAAATATTCTGCGATAGCGAGAGTATCCCAGATCGAGACGCCGTCATGGATCAGCGTCGGCACCAGGATGGACGAGGACTGCAGCAGAAGTTCGGCCCGCGCGGCGGGATCGGTCGGATCGACGGTCTTTTCTACGAACGGCAGGCCGGAGAGGCGGGCTATCAGCCATCCCCTGAGACACCAGGAGGAATAGTTCTTGCTGCTTATGAGAAGCGTGGCTTCAGCCATGAATACTGTCCTGTCCCCGAAGGATGGAAACCCACTCTATCAGAGCCTTGAGCTCCAACGGAACGGATGGCTTGGCTTGCCCGAAAAAAACCGTCAGTCGCTGTTTTACGAGATGGCAAAGCCCGTGGCCGGCTTGCCCGGTTCGGACGTGATGGCGGCCCTTGGCACGCCGATGCTGTATCAGATGTATCAGGCGCAGCAGGATATAATGGCGCCCGCGCGCCAGTATTTCCAATTCCTGTCCCATGTCCTGAACCAGTTCGACCTGACCCGGCCCGAGGCCCTGCCCTTGCGTATGGCGGCAGCGACTGCCGAGAGCCTGTGGCGCACGGCCAAGACGCATAAACGGCCGGCCTATGGCATGAAGCCGGTCGTGGTCGGCAATGCGCCGGTCGAGATCACCGAGGAGGTCGTGTTCGAGACCCCCTTCTGCGCCCTGTTGCATTTCCGCAAGGAGACCGCCGTCCGTCAGCCGCGCCTGCTGGTGGTGGCCCCCATGTCCGGCCATTTCGCGACCTTGCTGCGCAATACCGTGCAGACGCTGTTGGCCGATCACGATGTCTATATCACCGACTGGAAGAACGCCCGCGATGCGCCGCTGACGGCCGGGACCTTCGGCTTCGACGATTATACCGACCACGTCATCCAGCAGCTGGAAGCGATCGGGCCGGGTGCGCATGTGCTGGCCGTGTGTCAGCCGGCGGTGCCCGTGCTGGCCGCCGTTTCCGTGATGTCGCGCGAGGGCAATATCGCGACGCCCCGCAGCATGACGCTGATGGCGGGACCGATCGACACGCGTCTGAACCCGACGAAGGTCAATGTCCTGGCGCAGGAAAAGCCGATCGAATGGTTCGAGAATTCCCTCATCGGCGTCGTGCCCTGGCAGTTCAAGGGCGCCAATCGCCGCGTTTATCCGGGTTTCATGCAGCTGAATGCCTTTGTGACGATGAATTTCGACCGTCATCTGCGCGCCGAAATCCTGCAGGCACGCAATATCGCCGCGGGCGATGAGATACGCGCCGATCTGCACCGGAAATTCTACGACGAATATCGCGCGGTGATGGACCTGCCGGCGGAATTCTTTCTGGAAACGGTCAAGCGCATCTTCCAGGATCACGACCTGCCGCTGGGCCGCATGACCCATCGCGGGGAGCGTGTCGACCCCGGCGCCATTCGCCGTACGGCGGTGCTGACGGTCGAAGGCGAGCGCGACGACATCTGCGGTATCGGCCAGACGATGTCGGCGCTCGACCTTTGCAGCGGGCTGCCGACGACGATGAAGCAGCATCACCTGCAGACCAATGTCGGCCATTACGGCGTCTTCAGCGGCAGCCATTGGGCGCGGGAAATCTATCCCAAGGTCCGTGCGCTGATCGAGCAGAGCAACTAACCTCCCCGGATGTATTCCGGGGAGCTGCCCGGCGGAGCCTGCGCGTCGTCCGGGGCTGCGTGCCCCGACCCGGTCGGGCGTCTAATCGGCCGGATAAATTCCGTGCATGACCGTGTCGAAATGATTTTCGATGGCGAAGGTGCAGCGGCAGGATAGATCGGCCAGGCCGCGCTCGTTCAAGACCACGAAGACGCCACGGCGCGTCTCGATATAGCCCTGGGCCCGCAATTTCGACACGGTGCGGGTGACGAAGGTGCGGCCGACCCCCAGAAGCTCAGCCAGTTGTTCCTGCGTCATGTCGAATTCGCGCGACCCGGTGCGCCTGAAGGCCGCGATAAGCCATTTGGCGGAACGCTGGGTGATGGTGTGCTTGGCGTTGCAGGCGGCCGTTTGAAAGACCTGCGCCAGAAGGCAATCCGAATAGCGGGAAAACCAATGCCGCAGATGAAGGGAGTCGATTTTCGCGTGTTCCAGCGCCGATGTCTTGATGCGCAGGAATTTTCCTGCGTTGCGGACGGTTGCTGTGGAAAAGGACGGCAGGCTGCCGTTGGAGACGATGCCGCCGACCGCGCCTTCGCGGCCGATGAGGGCCACTTCGACCGCGTCATTGCTCGTGCTTGTGCTGACGATGAAGGAAGCCAAGGCAGAACCGCAGGGAAACCAGGTTTCCGTCACAGGATCGCTGGCCCGTTGCAGAACGTCCCCTGCCTTGAGATCGAAGATCAGCATATGCGGGACCAGACGGTCCCGGTCATTCTCTCGCAAGGTTGATAGGAGCGCGTTCTCGGCCAATTCCTGCGGTGTCGGTGTCGCCATTCCCATCACTCCAAAGACTTTTCGCCCAACCGTCTACAAGTGGACCGACGCCATCGGGGTTCTATGTTACTCGTGAACACAAGTGGTTGAAGTTGACGAGGACGCCAGTGCTTGCCGTTTTGAAAATGCCGTGTGGTCCTGTCGCAAAAGCGACATCGTCGCCGTGACAAGCGACGCAACGCCGTCCAATCTCGACGGGCAGTCCGTCCTCATTCTGGAAGATCAGGTGCTGATCGCGCTTGATATCGAGGACATGGTGCTGGACCTTGGCGCCGGCGTCTGCTGGGTAGTGTCCGGCGCTGTTACAGCCTTGACGCTTCTGGAAACGAAACGGCCGGATCTGGCGCTGTTGGATTTCAATCTCGGTGGGCGTGAAACCTCGGAAGGGGTTGCGGACCGATTGATGGACCTGCACGTGCCTTTCGTGTTTTTAACGGGATACGGGGATGGCCTTGTCGTCCCAGGTCGCTTCGGCGGTATTCCGATCGCCAGCAAACCGGTGACGAAAGCGACCCTGCTCACAAAGATAGCGCTGGCCCAGGACCGCTTCCGGTCAGAGCGCATGGTATAATTTGACCTAACAACTTAATAAAAAGTTAAATGTGAGCAGAGTCTCGGGCGCCGCGACAGTGTCGCGGTGCTAGCAGGAATCTGCGGGTGGATTTGGCCTGACCAGGCCGATAGCCTGACGCGTCGCAGAGCCAGCCCCTCCGGTAATAAAAAATTTAGACAGTTGCCGCCTTCCTGATTCCAGCGGCATCCGGCAGCAGGTTTCGTCATGCAGTATGCAACTAGACAATTATGATTAGCCCTATGCAGAGACCCCTCTCCAAGAAGAAAAAAGCTTTTCATCTTGAGCGAGAGCAAGATGCTAGAGTCAGCGGATCTGGATTAGACAACCGCAAATATTTCGAGACGATCAGGGCTCTATCCAGGAAAGATTCCAAAAATGGGAAAAGGACCCCACCCATTTGATCTAGTCGAAATCCAGAGTTATAAAATTTCGAGATTGGGACTCAGAATTATTCAACAGAAATAATCGAAGCAAAATTGCCCAAAGAAACTTTATGCCAAGAATAACGGTCTTTTCGTTGCAACGCGGCATAATATGATCTAGATACGGCTTCGCAATGTAGAGGCTATCTATTTTGCATGAATTCGAAAAACCAAGTTTTAGACTCGATAAATTCGAATATAACCCACAAACTAAATTTGTAATGGAAAGGTCAGAAGATGAGCACGTCTACCGTGATCGGCGGGACTGTGTTTTACAACTTCGTGCCCGGAACGATCAATCAGGTCTTTGACTTTGCAACAAACGACCTTGTTGTCGGGGGAGCGGGGTCAGCGAGTTATCTCCTGTCAGGAAATACAACGCTATTGCTCACCGGCGGTTACGGTGACAGTACCGTTTTCGCGGAAGGGCAGGATTCCATTTTCGGCGGCACCGGCCATGTTGTTGTCGGCGGCGGCGAGAAGCCACTGTATTTCATCGGCGGTACCGGTGATGCCGTGGTTCAAGCCGGTTCAGGAAGTGCCACCTTGTTGGGCGGAGCCGGGCCAGGCAAGACCAGCTTCTCGGCGGGAAGCGGCAACGCAACCTTGGTCGGCGGCGGGGGCGAAAGCCTGCTGGTCGGCGGATCCGGAAACACCTTGGCTTTCGCCGCGGCCGGACCGACGACGGCCATCGGCGGCAGCGGCAAGATTACCTTCGACGGTGCCGCAAGCCACGCGTCCGAACAGTTCTTCACCGGATCCGGCACGGGTGTTGCCACGATCGGCTCCGGTTCCGCGACGATCACCGGCGGCAGCGGTGCCTCGACGATTACCGCCGGCAGCGGCAAGGAGGTCTTCAATTTCGTATCGGGACATGCGGGCGGGACCGAGATCGTTCACGGCTTCGACCCATGCCACGACAAGATTACCTTCACCGGCTACAGCGATCCCACGCCTGTCGCATCTGAAACCCTGACCGGCAGCGCCGATGTCATCACGCTGACGGACGGAACCCAAATCACGCTGACCGGGATCGATCACAAACTGTTCTGACGCATAGAAGATAATGAGGATAATACTGTCGCGACGACATCTAGAGCAGATCCCGGTCAGATGGACTCATCTGGCCGGGTGAAGATGCTCGCAAAAACAATAATCTAGAGCGGTATCTGTGAGCGTAAGCGAACAGGAAACGCTCTAGGGCCGAAGGCACGGCATGGCCCTAGATGACGTTCATGCCGGCGAAGCGAGCATCCGAAGTTACGACATGATGACGTTTGTCTTATTAGGATATTACATCGTCGTTAAAAGATTTCGGCACAGGATAATATTCTGAAATTGTTTCCAATCTTGTGAAGCAATTGCCAAATGCGGTAGCATCATCCATGAGCCTGAGGGGGACGGATATGAGATCGCGTAATGCGGCATTCGGAGTTTTGGCTTTGCTCGGCTTGATGGCCAGCGGGCCTGCCTTCAGCCAAACGACGACGGCGTCTGCACCAGCCACAGCCCCGACATCGCCAGCGGCCGCGCCGAGCGGCACCGGTCCGGCCACCGTCGATTCGGACGAGGCCTTCATGACCGGCCTGCGCCGTATCGGTGTGATGGCCGGCGAGGTCGTGCAATGCGCGCCCGAGGCTGACCGCAAGGCCGAGATATCCGATGCCATGAGCCTCGCCAATCTGGTCGCCCTTCATTTCGGCCTTGCCGCCGCTTTCAATTTCAGCGGTGCTGTCGGCTATGGGTCGGGCAAGCCCTTCGACAAGGCCGGTTGCGCCGAGGCCAGCAGCGGCTGGAATAATATCAAGCAGAAATACCTCAACCAATGAGAGCGCCCATGGGCAAGCTTTGGTTCTGGGTCGGATTATGGGCCTTGGCCCTGACCGAGGGCGCGATGGCCGGGCCGCTGGTGGTCAAGGCTTTGCCGGCGGCGGAAGCGCCCAGTCATGGGTCTCTGACCTTGGTGCAGTATCAACGTCATGGCGGCGGTGGCCATCGCGGCGGTGGTGCGAACCGTGGGGGTGGCAACCGCCAGTTCAATTCCAATAACTTCCACAACAACGTCAGCGGCAATCGGAATGGCAACCGCAACGTGAACGCCAACCGCAATGTGAACGTGAACCGCAATGCGAACGTCAACGTCAATCGCAACGTCAACGTGAACGGGTATGGCGGCTACCACGGCAATTACGGGCCGAATTGGGGTGGCGTCGCGGCAGGTGTCGCGGTTGGGGCGGCTGTCGGGGTCGCGGTTGGCGCGGCGGCGACCGCGCCGAGCTATCCGCCGCCGCCGCCCTATCCCTATGCCTATCCCGGCTATTGATAGCGGGCGGTTTGACAGAGGACGGTTTGATAGAGGGCGGTCGGTCAGCGGCGTTTGTCACGGTGCGGCGGTCTTACGCCTCCGTCTCGCCGGACAGCGCCAGGGCGCGGGCATAGACCTGCCGGCGCGGCAGACCAGTTTCGGCCGCGACCTGGGCGACCGCTTCCTTCAGCCGGGTGCGGGTAAGCTCGTCCCGCAACCGTGCGTCGAGATCGAAGGCGGGCTGGCCTTCGGCCTCGGGATCATGCGGCCCCAAAACGACGCAGATTTCCCCGCGCGGCGGGTCGGCCTCGACACCCGCGATCAGGGCCGATAGCGGGCCGCGCCGCACCTGCTCGAAATGCTTGGTCAGCTCACGGGCCAGGGCGGCCGGGCGATCGCCGAAGACGGTTTGCAGATCGGCCAGCATCTCGGCCACGCGATGCGGGCTTTCGTACCAGATCATGCTGGCCGAGAGGCCGGCGGCCTCGGCCGCGCGCAGGGCCGCGAAAGCGGTGCGCCGCGCGCCGCCGCGCGGTGGCGGAAAGCCCAGGAACAGATAGGGATGCGGCGGCAGGCCGGACAGCGTCAGCGCCGTCACGGCCGCATTGGGGCCGGGCAGGGCCGTGACGCCGAAGCCTTCGGCGACCGCGGCCCGCACCAGACGGAAGCCGGGATCGGACATCAGCGGCGTGCCGGCATCGCTGACGAGGGCGTATTTCTGGCCCCGGCGCATCGCCTCCAACAACCTGGGCGTGCGGCTTTCCTCGTTATGATCGTGGAAACTCTCCAGTCTTGCCTTCAGGCCGAGCGCAAAGAGCAGGCGCTGGGTGACGCGGCTATCTTCACAAAGCACGATATCGGCCAATCTCAGAGCCGAGATCGCGCGACTTGTCACATCCCCCAGGTTGCCGATCGGTGTAGAAACCAGCACAAGCTGGGCGGGGCTGCCGTTCACGCTCGGCCAGACGCCAAGGGCGGGCTGAACCGGCTCCTGCTCTGACGGAGGATTTTGAAGTGCGTCTAGCTCCGGCATCTGCTCTCCTCGCGGCCCTCGGTCTCGCGGGCTGCGCTGTACCTTACGGGTCCCCCAGCATGGGCGCGCCCCTTGGTGCGCCGCAAGGTCTGGCGGGCGGCGCGGCGCCGCTGCCAAATCCCGCCGGCAGCCGTGTCGCCATTCTGGCGCCGCTGACCGGGCCTTATGCCGGTGTTGCGACCGAACTCGTCAATGCCGCCAAGCTCGGTCTGGGCGCCACGGGCGCCAGCGGGCTGGACGTGCTCGATACCGGCGGCACGCCGCAGGGCGCGGTCGCGGCGGCGCAGAAGGCGATCGCCGATGGTGCCGGCGTTATCATCGGGCCGCTGACCAATTCCGAGGCCGCCGCCGTCGCCGGCGTGACCGGTCCCGCCCATGTCGATGTGCTGGCGCTGACCTCCGACAGTTCGGTGGCAAAGCCCGGCCTTTGGGCGTTGGGCATCACGCCTGCCGAACAGGTGCGGGCCTTGACGGAGGCGGCGAGCACGCAGGGCCATGGCCAATTGGCCGCATTGCTGCCGGAAAATCCGCTGGGTGACGCCATGGGCCGCGCCTTGCAGAGCGCGGGTGGTGGCGGGCAGGTGCAGACCTATGCTTCCGGCAGCTTCTCCTCGATGAATGCCGCTTTGCGCAGCTTGTCCGACTATGCCGGCCGCCGTGGGCCGATCGACGCGCAGATCAAATCGCTGCGCGGGTCGCATACGGTGGATGGCCGCCGCGAGGCCGCCAAGCTGGCGCGGACGCCCATCCCTCCGCCGCCCTTCCAGGCATTGCTGGTGGCCGAGACCGGCAGCGGGTTGGGCGAACTCGCGTCACTGATGCCCTATTACGACGTCAATCCCGGCCCGGTTCTGGTGCTGGGGCCCGGCCTTTGGGCAGCCAATCCGGCCGCCGTCGCTGCTGCCGGCTTCCGTGGCGCGCTTTATGCCGCGCCCGATCCGGCGACGGCCGCGAGCTTCCAGTCCAGCTACGCCCAGGCCTATGGCGGGCCGCCTTCGAACATCGCCGCGATCGCTTTCGATGCCGGGGCGATTGCCCGCGTGACGACGCAGAACGGGCAGATCAATCAGGCGGCGCTGACCAACCCGTCCGGTTTTGCCGGGGCCGATGGTCTGGTGGCGCTGGGCGCCGATGGGTCGGTCAAGCGCGGGCTGGCTGTCTTCCAGGTCTCCCAGGACGGTGCGCAGATCGTGCAGCCGGCGCCCACATCCTTCGCCCCGGGAAGCTGATCCACCATCCATGACCGCCAGCGCCTGCAGAGTATTGTTTGATGGATGATTTGCGGGCGCCCGGTCTAGGCCGGTGGATGCTGCTGATTCTGGTCGTGCCGGTGCTCGGCCAGCTTCTGATGGTGATCGCGGGGACGGCCCCGCTGGATGTCGTCCTCATCCTGATACTGGTCGAGATGCTGGCGGCCATGGTCGTCGCTTTTCTGTGGCGCCAGGATCTGGAGCGGCTGCGGTGTGTCGTGACCGGTGAGCCGACCGATCCGCCGCGCCTGCCCGAGATCGAGCGGGTCGGCACCTTCCTCGGCCAGGCGGTGATCCGGACGCGGGAACGTCTGGCGCTGCTGGAAGTCCAGCTTGGTGCCGAACAGGCGATCCTGGAGCATCTGCCCGAGCCGCTGCTGCTGGTGACGGCGGATGGCACGGTGCAGCGAACCAATGAGGCGGCGCGGCAGACCGTCGGTGCCGATACCGCCGCCGTCCTGCGCCATCCGCTGCTGCGCGGCGCCATTGACCGCGCGCTGGCGACCAGCACGCCGCAGGCGGCTGATCTGCTGTTCGCCGCCCCGGTGACGCGCGAAATCCACGCCATGGTGACGCCGCTGGATGCTGGGCTGTTCGAGGAACGTCATGTCTCCGTCCTGCTGGTCGATCACACGCGGGAGCGTGCGGTCGAACGCATGCGCGCCGATTTCGTGGCCAATGCCAGCCATGAGCTGCGCACGCCCTTGGCGAGCCTGATCGGCTTCGTCGAAACCCTGCAGGGACCGGCCAAGGACGATCTGCCGGCGCGGGAACGGTTTCTGGACATCATGGCCCAGCAGGCCGCGCGCATGAACCGGCTGATCGACGATCTGCTCAGCCTGTCGCGGATCGAGCTGTCCGAGCATCAACCGCCGCAGGGCAAGATCCAGTTCAGCGAGCTGATCGAGCGGACGCTGGCGGCTTTCGAGCCGCGCATCGTCGCCCGTGGGGTCAGGCTCGATTTGCGTCTGGCCGATCTGCCGCCGGTCGCGGGCGACGTCGATCAGATGGCGCAGGTGCTGAGCAATCTGTTCGACAATGCCCTGAAATACGGTCGCGAAGGTGGCGTCATTACCCTGACGGTCGAGGCGGTCGCCGGCTTGCCTTGGCCGACCCGCCCTGGCGTGGTGATGGTGGTGGCCGATGACGGTGCGGGTATCCCGAAAGCCCATCTGCCGCGCCTGACCGAGCGTTTCTATCGGGTGGACAAGGGGCGGTCGCGCGCTGTCGGCGGCACCGGCCTTGGCCTTGCCATCGTCAAGCACATCGTGAACCGCCATCGCGGCCAGTTGACGATCACCAGCGAAGAAGGCCAGGGCACCCGTTTCAGCGTCTGGCTGCCGCGATGACGGCCTATCGTCAGGCTGCAGTCTGATGCGAGACGGTTGACGAAATTCGAGCCATGCGTATCTGGCAGCTCGCAATTTCGTGTATCCGGCGCTTGCACGGTGCCTTTCTCAAACCTAAGTCAGGGGCCATGACCGAAACCGACAAAACCCATTCGAACCCGGCTGACGAAGCGGACCTCTCCATGGCCGCTGAAGACGCGGAGCTTTCCCTGGAAGATCGCCTTGCCGCCGTCGAGGCGGAGCGCGATGAGATGCGCAACAACTGGATGCGATCCGAGGCCGAGATGGCCAATCTCCGCACCCGCACCAAGCGCGAGGTCGAGGATGCGCGGCTTTTCGCCGTGCAGAAATTCGCGAAAGATGTCGTCGAAGTGGCTGAGAACCTCAAGCGCGGCCTGACCAGCCTGCCGCCGCGCGCCGAGGGCGAGGCCGAGATCACCGGCAAGCTGCGCGACGGCTTTGAGGGCATCGAGCGCAGCTTCGTGGCGACGCTGGAACGCAACGGTGTGCAGATGGATGATCCGACCGGCAAGCTGTTCGATCCCAATCTGCATCAGGCGATGGGCGAGCAGGAAACTACGGAGCATCCGCCCGGCACCATCGTGCAGGCCTGGACCCAGGCCTGGACGCTGAACGGGCGTCTGCTGCGTCCGGCCATGGTTGTCGTCGCCAAGGCGCCGGCCGAGCAGGCCTGAGGCCTTATTTTATCGAAACGCGGCCATTCCAGGGTGATGCCCAAATTTTGGGCAGCATCTTCTTGTCTTGGCAATGTCGCGAAGCTATCTAGGTTAAAGTTATTCCCAAGGGGGGCACCGATGCTTCGGGTCGGCTGCCCCCGCTTATAAAGGAGACTAAGCATGAGCAAGGTCAT
Source organism: Acidisoma cellulosilyticum (assembly GCF_020621385.1). Taxonomy (GTDB): domain Bacteria; phylum Pseudomonadota; class Alphaproteobacteria; order Acetobacterales; family Acetobacteraceae; genus Acidisoma; species Acidisoma cellulosilyticum. Next base: position 28,638 of record NZ_JAESVA010000007.1, read on the forward strand.
CGGTATCGACCTCGGCACAACCAATTCCTGCGTCGCGATCATGGAGGGCAAGGATGTCCGCGTGATCGAGAATAGCGAAGGTGCCCGCACGACGCCGTCCATGGTCGCCATCACCGAAGGCGGTGAGCGTCTGGTCGGCCAGGCTGCCAAGCGCCAGGCGGTCACCAACCCGACCAATACCCTTTACGCCGTGAAGCGCCTCATCGGCCGCCGCTTTGAAGATCCGTTGGTTTCGAAGGATAAGGGCCTGGTGCCCTATGCCATCGTCAAAGGTGACAATGGCGACGCCTGGGTTGAGTCCCGCGGCGAGAAATACGCGCCGAGCCAGGTGTCCGCGTTCATCCTCACCAAGATGAAGGAAACGGCGGAAGCCTATCTGGGCGAGACCGTCACCCAGGCCGTCATCACCGTTCCGGCCTATTTCAATGACGCCCAGCGTCAGGCGACCAAGGATGCCGGCCGCATCGCCGGGCTTGAAGTCCTGCGCATCATCAACGAGCCGACGGCCGCTGCCCTTGCTTACGGCATGGACAAGAAGTCCGCCGGCACCATCGCGGTCTATGACCTCGGCGGCGGCACCTTCGACGTGTCCGTGCTCGAAATCGGCGACGGCGTCTTCGAAGTGAAGAGCACCAACGGCGACACCTTCCTGGGTGGTGAGGATTTCGATATCCGCATCATCGACTATCTGGCCGATGAGTTCCGCAAGGAAAACGGCATCGACCTGCGCAAGGACAAGCTGGCCCTTCAGCGCCTGAAGGAAGCCGCTGAAAAGGCGAAGATCGAACTCTCCTCCGCCAAGGAGACCGAGATCAACCTGCCCTTCATCACTGCCGACGCCTCCGGCCCCAAGCACTTGGTCCTCAAGCTGTCCCGCGCAAAGCTGGAAAGCCTGGTCGACGACCTGATCCAGCGCACGCTGGAACCCTGCCGCGCCGCGCTGAAGGATGCCGGTGTGACCGCCGGTGAAGTCGACGAAGTGATCCTGGTCGGCGGCATGACCCGCATGCCCAAGGTCATCGAAGCCGTGAAGCAGTTCTTCGGCAAGGACCCGGCCCGCAACGTGAACCCGGACGAAGTGGTCGCCATCGGCGCCGCCGTTCAGGGTGCGGTTCTGCGCGGCGACGTGAAGGACGTGCTGCTGCTGGACGTGACGCCGCTGTCGCTGGGCATCGAGACGCTGGGTGGCGTCTTTACCCGCCTGATCGACCGCAACACCACGATCCCGACCAAGAAAAGCCAGACCTTCTCGACCGCCGAAGACAACCAGACGGCCGTGACCATCAAGGTCTATCAGGGCGAGCGTGAGATGGCGGCCGATAACAAGGCGCTGGGCCAGTTCGACCTCGTCGGTCTGCCGCCCGCCCCGCGCGGCGTGCCGCAGGTGGAAGTGACCTTCGACATCGACGCCAACGGCATCGTGTCGGTCTCGGCCAAGGACAAGGCGACCGGCAAGGAGCAGCAGATCCGCATCCAGGCTTCCGGTGGTCTGTCGGACGCCGATATCCAGAACATGGTGCGCGAAGCGGAAGCGAATGCGGCGACCGATAAGGAACGCCGCGCCTTCGTCGAAAGCCGCAACCAGCTGGAAGGCCTGATCCATCAGACCGAGAAGGCTTTGTCGGAAGGCGGGGACAAGATCTCGGCCCAGGATAAGGGTGAGGCGGAATCCGCGATCGCGGCAGCCCGCACGGCGATGGAAGGCACGGATACCGCCGCGCTGACTGCCGCCAGCGAGCGTCTGACCCAGATCGCCATGCGCGTCGGCGAGGCGATGTACAAGGCGCAGGCCGAAGCCGGCGCGGCGCCGGGTGGCGAAGCGCCGGGTGCGGCCGGTGGCAGCGCCGGTCCGAATGGCGAGCACGTGGTCGACGCGGAATTCGAGGAAATCGACGACAAGAAGAAGTCGTCCTGATCCGTCCGGTTTACGGATTAGCATCTCTGTGACGTGAGAGACGCCTGCGCTTCATCTGAGGCGCAGGCGTCTTCCTTGCATGGGGATCGGTTAGACAGGTGGCTGACCCAGAGGCAAGGGACAGCGCCGCGGCCGCTGAAGGGCTGAGGGCATTCGATGGCGAAGAACGACTATTACGCGACCTTGGGCACGGCCCGCGACGCAAGCGCGGACGACCTCAAGAAGGCCTATCGCAAGCAGGCGATGCAGTTTCATCCGGATCGCAATCCGGGCGACAAGGCGGCCGAGGCCAAGTTCAAGGAAGTGAACGAGGCGTACGAGGTTCTGAAGGACGAGCAGAAGCGCGCGGCCTATGACCGCTACGGCCATGCCGCTTTCGAGAATGGCGGCGCGGGCGCGGGCGGCTTCGACTTCTCGCAGGCCGGTGGCCTGGGCGATATCTTCGACCAGATGTTCGGCGACTTCATGGGCGGCCGACGCGGCGGTGGCGGCGGACGAGCGACGCGTGTCGGCGGCGATATCCGCGCCAATATCGAGATCGATCTCACGGAAGCCTTCTTCGGCACCAAGGCGACGATCAAGGTGCAGACGCGGGTCAATTGCGACGCCTGCGACGGCACCGGGTCGGAAGGCAAGGACCGCGCGGCCAGCGATACCTGCACGACCTGCGGCGGCATGGGCAAGGTCCGCGCTCAACAGGGTTTCTTCCTCGTCGAGCGCAGCTGCCCGACCTGCGGCGGCACCGGCCGCGTCATCCGCAATCCCTGCCGCGTCTGCCATGGCGCGGCGACTGTGCCGCGCGAGCGCAGCCTGCAGATCACCGTGCCGTCGGGCGTGGAGGACGGTACACGCATCCGTCTGACCGGCGAGGGTGAGGCCGCCGGCGCCGGCGGGCAGGCCGGCGATCTCTATGTCCATATCGCGATCCGGCCGCATCAGATCTTTCAACGTGACGGCGCGACCATTCTGTGCCGCGTGCCGCTGCGCATTTCCCAGGCAGCACTGGGCGGCGAGATCGAAGTGCCGGTCATCGACGGTAGTCGCGCCAAGGTGAAGATCCCGGCCGGCACGCAAAGTGGGGAACAGTTCCGCCTGCGCTCCAAGGGCTTCTCGGTTCTGCGCAGCGCCGCGCGAGGCGACATGTATATTCAGGTCGCGGTGGAAACCCCGCAGCACCTGACCCGCCGCCAGCGCGAGCTGCTGGAGGAGTTCGAGCAGGAAGCGACGCAGCATGCCAAGGGCAGCCCCGAGGCCGAAGGCTTCTTCGCCAAGATGAAGGAATTCTTCGACGGCAAGAGCTGAGCCTATCCGTGCTCCCGCCGGTTGACCGGCGGGAGCAAGGGCGCACGAGCTGACACTGCCTGGAGAGTTGCCGTTGAGGGCCATCATACTGCACGGGGCCCATGGCGGGCCCGACACGAACTGGTTCCCTTGGCTGCATGCGGGGCTTGAGGCCGAGGGCATCGCGGTCCTGCGCCCTCGCTTCCCTACCCCCGAAGGGCAATCGCTGGCGGCCTGGCTCGACGTCTTTGACAGGACGCTTGAACCCTTGGCTGCCGCGCAGACCGTGCTTGTCGGGCATAGTCTGGGCGCGGCCTTCGCGCTGCGCCTGGTGGAACGCGCAGCCGCGCCGATCGCCGGATTGTTTCTGGCGGCAGGTTTCGCCGGCGCTTTGGGCCTGCCGGACTATGACCCGATCAATCAGTCTTTCTTCGCGTCTGAGTTCGACTGGCCGGGTATTCGCGCGCGCAAGGGCGCGGCGTGCCGCTGCTGGGCGGCCGACGATGACCCCTATGTGCCCCTCGCCCGCTCGCAGGAGATCGCGACCCGGCTGGCGGCACCGCTCGACATCATCCCGGGCGGCGGGCATCTCAACGCCGAGACGGGTTTTACGACCTTTCCCGCCATGCGGGATGCCATTCTCGCGGCCCGATCCGCTTAGGACAAAAAAAGGGCGCCGCGCGGCGCCCTTTTTTTGTTTTGAGCCTGTCAGATTTAGGTGGAAACGCCGCCAAATCCGTCGCCCGCGGCCTTGTGCCGCGGGTCTACCCATTCAGGCGCCCAGACACCGATGTGGCGCCGCGGCGGGTAGGTCCGGGACGCGCAGTCCGCGCAACAAGTGCGCGGATGACGAATTTATCTATTAAAACCTGACGACCTCCAGACCAGGATGGATCAGATCAGTCGGCGGCTTCGCCGTAGCCGACGATGCCCTTGATCTCCGTGAAATCGTCCAGGCCCCAATGGGACCATTCACGGCCGTTGCCGGACTGCTTGAATCCACCGAAAGGCGCGGAAATCGTGGTCGGCGGCGCATTGATATAGACCGTGCCTGCCCGCATGCGGTTGGCGACGCGGCGCGCCTTTTCCACATCTTCCGACTGCACATAGGCAGCGAGGCCGTAGATGGTGTTGTTGCCTTCCGCGATCGCGCCTTCTTCCGTGTCATAGGGCATGATCGACAGCACCGGCCCGAAGATCTCCTCCTTCGCGATCCGCATCTCAGGCGTCACATTCGCGAAAACCGTCGGGCGGACGTAATAGCCCTTCGAGAGCCCGTCCGGCAGGCCGGGGCCGCCGGCGACCAGTTCCGCACCCTCGTCGATACCTGACTGGATGAGGTTCTGGATCTTGTCGAACTGAACCTTGCTGACGACCGGCCCGAGGTTGGAATTCTCGCTGCGCGGATCGCCGACCGTGAAATTGCCGGCCGCCGTGCGGGCGATTTCCACCACTTCCGCGTGACGGTCGCGGGGGACGAACATGCGCGACGGCGCATTGCAGCTTTGGCCGCTATTGCTGAACATATTGGCGATGCCTTCCGGCACGCGGCGCGAGAAATCGGCCTCGGGCAGCAGGATGTTCGGGGACTTGCCGCCGAGTTCCTGATGCACGCGCTTGACGGTCTCGGCGGCGGCCTTGGCGACCAGGATGCCGGCGCGGGTCGAGCCGGTGAAGGACATCATGTCCACTTCGGGATGGGAGGAGAGTGCGGCGCCGACCACGGCGCCTTCACCGTTCACCATGTTGTAGACGCCCTTCGGCACGCCGACGTCATGCATGATCTCGGAGAAGATGATGCCGGTGATGGGCGCGATTTCGGAGGGTTTCAGCACCATGGTGCAGCCGGCGGCGATGGCCGGGCCGACCTTGCAGGTGATCTGGTTCAGCGGCCAGTTCCACGGCGTGATCATGCCGACGACGCCGATGGCCTCGCGGCTGATCTGCATGCCGCCTTCCATATAGGAGAAGCGGTAGTCCTTCATGACCCGCACCATTTCGCGCAGATGCGCCTGACCGATCCAGGCCTGGGCAGAACGCGCGAAGGCGAGCGGCGCGCCCATTTCCATCGACACCGCCTGGGCGATATCCTCATAGCGGCGGTCGTATTCGGCCAGGATCGCTTCCAGCAGTTCCAGCCGCTCGGCCGGCGAGGTGCGGGAGAAGCTGTCGAAGGCGGCGCGAGCGGCTGTGGCCGCGCGCTCGACATCGGCGACGGACCCGCCGGAGATCTGGGTGAAGACTTCCTCGGTCGAAGGATCGACAACATCGATCGGCTTAGGCGTGATCGGATCGACCCAGGCACCGTCGATATAGAATTTCAAATGGTTGCTCATGGCGGCCTCCGCAGATCGGCTGTTGTGTGTTTTCCGATCATCGCTTTCATTTGCCTGCCCGGCAACTCCCCCACTCTGCGGGCTGCCGGCCGAAACCTGCCATCGCCTGAGGAGAGCCGAACCCATGCGCCAAGATGTGATCGACAGCCTTGTCTCGGAGGCGACGGCTTTCATGGGCAGCCGTATCACCACCAATGTGACCGTGCGCGATCAGCATAGCCATGGCGAGGGTTCCTTCCCGCCCGGCCAGCCGGACGCCGTCGCTTTTGCCGAGACGACGGAGGAAGTGTCCAAGCTCGTGGCGCTCGCCCACGCCCGCGCGCTGCCTGTCATCGCCTTCGGCACCGGGACCTCGCTGGAAGGGCATGTGAATGCCGTCCAGGGCGGGCTGACCATCGACCTCTCCCGCATGGACCGCATTCTGGAGGTCAATCCGGATGACATGGATTGCCGGATCGAGGCCGGTGTGGTGCGCAGCAAGCTGAACGAATATCTGCGCGATCAAGGCCTGTTCATGCCGATCGATCCGGGGGCCGATGCCTCCATCGGCGGCATGTGCGCGACCCGCGCATCCGGCACCAATGCCGTGCGCTACGGCACCATTCGCGACAATGTCCTGGGGCTGACGGTCGTGATGGCGGACGGTCGCGTCATCAAGACCGGCGGGCGCGTGCGCAAATCCTCCACCGGCTATGACCTGACCCGGCTGTTCATCGGGTCCGAAGGTACGCTCGGCATCATCACCGAAATCCAGCTGCGGCTGCACGGCATTCCGGAGGCGATTTCATCGGCGACGTGCCAATTCACCGATATGGCCAGCGCCGTGCAGACCGTGATCGAGGTCATGCAGGCGGGCATCCCGATCGCGCGGATCGAGCTGCTGGACGAGGTGCAGATGGAAGCCTGCATCGCCTATTCCAAACTGACCGGGTTCGAGGTTCTGCCGGCCCTGTTCTTTGAGTTTCACGGCACCCAGGCCGGCGTGCGGGAGCAGGCGGAATTGGCCGAAAGCATTGCGCGTGACAATGGCGGCCGCGCTTTTGCCTGGGCGACCGACACGGAGGCGCGCAACAAGCTGTGGAAGGCGCGCCACGATGCCTATTGGGCCTGCCGTGCCATGCGCCCGACCTATGGCGCTTTGATCACGGATACCATCGTGCCGGTCTCCAAACTTGCCGAGGCGGTGCTGGGCGTGAAGGAAGACGTGGCGGAATCCGGCCTGCTGGCGCCCATGGTGGGGCATGTTGGCGACGGCAATTTCCACACCGTTATTCTCGTCCCGCCGGAGCCTGACGGGCTGGCGCGCGCCTGGGCGCTGGACCGCAAGATCGTCGCGCGCGGCCTGGCGTTGGGCGGGTCCTGCTCGGGCGAGCATGGCGTGGGCGGCGGCAAGCGTGGTTTCCTTGTCACCGAACATGGTGAGGAAACCATCGAGGTGATGCGCATGGTCAAGGCCGCCCTTGACCCCAGCGGCATCCTCAACCCCGGCAAGCTGCTGCCGGATCGGGTCGGGACGAATTGAGACGGCGGTAGACTGGCCATCCGCATCTTCTCGCCGTCGTCCTCGTCTTCTTTTTGTCGTCTTCTTTTTGTCTTCCGCGCACGTGTTGCGCGGATCTGCCCTTTCGAGCAGAAGCGACTCTCTCAACCCGGCGTATAGCCGGGTTTTTTGTACAGCGTCTCGGGCCTGTCCGTAATCTCGGGCTTGAAGACCTTATCGGCCCAGTCACCCTGCTCGAATTCCTCGATACTGACGGAGACGAGGTCTTCCGACAGATGGGCCGAGGACGCGATGGCGGCCGTCACCGCCGCCGTAATCTCCTGTTTCAGTTGTTCGGAACGCCCGGTGGTGAGTTTGACGATGACATGCGGCATTGTTGTTTTTCCTTGGCCAAGCGGCGGCAGATTATCCCTAATCTATCAGCGTGCGGGGAGCATGGGCTGCTTGGCTCAGCAGCCTGCAGCCCTATCGGCCATAACCGCGGGAGGCATCAGTTGCGCTGTCCTCGCCAGTCAGCTCGGCCAGGAAGACGTCATGCGTCATGGGACGTGAGAACATGGGGTAATTCTTGTCGATCGAAAAACGCTGTTCTTCGTCGCTGACCGTCGCTGTGCAGTCGGTCAGCGTGACCACGTCGAAGCCTTTCTCATAGCCGGTCCGCATCGTCGATTCGACGCAGCAATTGGTGAGGAAGCCGCCAAGTGCCAAGGTTTTGATGCCGCGCGCACGCAGGATGAAATCGAGATTGGTGCTGGCAAAGACGTCAAGACCACGCTTGCCCTCGATCACGATATCCTGCGCCTCGGGTGTCAGAACGTCCAGGATCTCGGCCCCCCAACTGCCCTGGCGAAAAGCTTTGGTATCGACCACGCCTTTGAGAATGCCATAGGGGGTGGGACTAAGCTCGCGATAATCGTCGGTGAAAGAGATCGGCGCGAAAATGATCAGTGCGCCGCTGTCGCGCGCCTGCTTGACCAGCGACACCGTATTGCCGAGCATGCCGGTACTCTGCATCACCGGCTTCACCGCCTCATGCAGGGCGCCGCCTTCGGTGGTAAAATCATTCTGATATTCGATAAGGACCAAGGCGGTCGTTTCGGGGGACATCGGACGGCTCCTGTTTTTCTTTTTCCGGATGCATTCCGGGATTTCTGATTTCTTGGAAGCTCACCGCTAGCTTAGCGCATTCCGAAGAAATGAGAAATCCGGTCCGGGTCTTGCCAGGAAAAGGCCGTATGGATCGCCCGATATCCGGGTTACCTTGCCCAGTTGCGCGCCGTTGCCTCTGAAGGCGGCGCTGGCCGATTGGTGCGAGCCCTTCGCGGGCTATCACCTTTACTACCCCAGCCGAAGGCAGCCTTCGCCCGCGTTTTCGCTGCTGGTGGAGCGGTTAAGGTTTCGCGGGTAGTGTTTTGGTGTCAGTGGGCGCCGTGTGGGTGGAAACGCGCCGCCTATAGAAGGGCCGCTTTCTTCATCTGGAATTCCGCCTCGGTCAACACGCCCTTGTCTCTAAGCACGGCCAGCTTCTCGATCTGCTCCAGGTTGTCGAATCCGGTCGCACGCCCCATGGACGCGTTACCCACGAATTCGGAGGCAGGTTTCGGGCAGCGACCGAAGCGGTTTGCGGACGGGTCGCTGTCCTGTGCCCAGAAGATGATGTTTGCAATCGGCAGCAAGGTCCACCAGCCGGACCGGTTCGTATCATGAAGCCGTCTGACGCAGACTGCGAAATAAGGAAAAATCAGCGCAAGGCTGAGGATGCCACTGGGCAAGCGATTGCCGATGCCGACACTGATGGCGCTGACGAAAGTACTCACGATCGTATGAAAAAGCATGAAATACCAGAACTCCCGGCGGCGCGACCTGCCCTGGAATTCCGCATATCGCTTTATGGCGAGGAGAAACCAATCAAAGCCGTTGTTAGGCTGCATATTGACTTAAGCCCTTGCTTGCGTTGATTAAGCATTTTTGCCTAATACTGGGTCAGGACACGGGTCTTTTTGCTTTTGCCGGCAGATTACAAGCTGCCCATATAGACCAGTCCGGACAAACCAGTCAGAACCAGAGCAATGATTGGCAAAATGACATTGGCGCCAGCCCGGCTTAAAAGCCAAATAGAGTGAGGAATCAGCCAAAGGCAGAATAAAATGATCATGCCTAGCGCTGTTTGAAGGTCATCCTGCGACACATGATCAGGAGACAGCAGGCCGACACTAATCAAAAAGAGAATCACCGCACCGATCAGCAAGGATACACCCTGCCCCAGCCTGGGGTTAGGAGTCTGGGCTGATAAGCCGCGCGAAGATGTCTCTTGACTCAGAATTTCAATCTTCTTCCGTTCATATTCGTATTCCGTCAAAACACCCCTGGATTTCAGGTTATGGAGGCGTTGAAGAGCATCAAGATCCGATTGGTGCATCGCTCCACTCCGTATGACCGGTCAGCGGACTATGGAACGCCAATTCATAACGTTTAAATAACGTATAGATTGATTTTTTGTAAGAATCGCCTCTATCCGAACAAGCCGGCTGCTTCGACGACCTTCACCATATGCTCGATGAAAGTCCTGACCCGGCGGGGGACCTGGGCGCCGCCGAGATGGATTGCATGGACGGCCTCGCGGTCGCCCGCATTGAAGGTTTCCAACACCGGTACCAGAGTGCCGCGCGCGATATCATCCGTCACATGCCAGCGGCCGAGCCGGGCCAGGCCAACACCGGCCAGCGCCATCTGTCGCAGCGTCTCCCCGTTATTCACCTGAACCGGCCCGCTGATCGGCACTTCAACCAAGGTACCTTCCTGGCGGAAAGGCCAGCCGATGCGCGAGCGGCGGAAGTTGAAGGTGATGCAATCATGATCACGCAACGCGGCCGGCACCTCGGGCATGCCGCGACGCGCCAGATAGGCGGGTGACGCCACAATGACCCGCGCGCTCTCACCCAGTTTGCGCGCGGTCAGTGCGCTATCCGGCAGATCGCCCATACGGAAGGCGATATCGGCCTTCTGCGCCAGCAGATTGACGATATCTTCCGTGAAACTGAGATCGATGCTGGAGCGGAATGATGGTCGCGTCATCTTCATCTCCAGCGAGACCGGTCTCGCCGTCGATCCAAGCATGATCCATTACGGCATGACGAAGACAGCGCAATTGTCGATCGCGCGCGGCCTGGCCGGGCTGACGCGCGGTACCGCCGTCACCGTCAATTCCGTCATGCCGGGGCCGACGCGGTCTGACGGGATCGTCGATTTTCTGAAGAGCGTTTCCACTAATCCGGATGCGACACCAGCGGAAGCCGAGGCCGAATTCTTTGCCGGTGCGCGGTCAGGCTCGCTATTGCAGCGGATGATCGAGCCGGAGGAGATCGCCTCCATGGTCACCTATCTCACGAGCCCCTTGTCAGCCGCCACCAACGGTGCCGCTATCCGCGTCGAAGGTGGATTGATCAATTCCTTGTCTTAATGCGGAGACGGGCGGGCCGCAAAGCCCGCCCGTCAAGAATCAGGTGCGATTGGCGCGGCGCAGAACGGCATGCATCAACACCTCCGCCCCCGCCGCGCAATGGTCGGGTGACGTGTATTCGTAGTCGCTATGCGAAATGCCGTCCCGGCTCGGCACGAAGATCAGCGCCGTCGGGCAGATCGGGCCCATGCTGAGCGCGTCATGCCCGGTATTGGCGGAAAGCCGCATGACGGAATGGCCGAGATCCTTCGACACATCCTCGATCAGCGTCACCATCTCCTCGGGGAAGATCACCGGTTCGCGGGTTGCATCGGCGCGGATAGTGAAGGTCAGACCCATCTCCGTGCCGATGCTGTCCAGCGCCGCCAGAATCTGCCCGCGCAGGGCCAGCATTTTTTCTTTCTGGGGTTCGACCATCATGACGGAGAAGGTCGTGCGGTGCGGGACATTGACGCGGTTGTTCGGCCAAACGTCGAGCTGAGAGACGGCCGCACGGCTTTCCAGCGTGGTCGCGATCCGCTCGATCTCCACCAGCGCCTTGGCCGACCCCAGCAGGGCATTGCGCTGGGTCGCGAAATGCGTCGCCTGGGTATGGCCGTTGGCGCCCAGGCATTCGACGGTGATGTAGACGAGGTAATTGCTGTGGGAGACGGCGGCGATGGTCGTGCCGGTGCGTTCCAGTTCCGGCCCCTGTTCGACATGCAGTTCGACATAGCTGTCGATCTCCCGGCCGCCGACGGGCTCCTCACCCAGATAGCGGATGCGCTTCAGCGCCGCGCCGAAGCTATCGCCCGCGCGATCCTGCGCGGCGTGGGCGGCCTCCAGCGTCACGGCGCCGGCGAAGACGCCGGACCCCATCAGGCCGGGGGCGAAGCGCGCGCCCTCCTCATTCGTCCAGTTCACGATCTCGATGGCACGGCGGGTCCGGGTGCCGGTGCGGCCGATGGCGCGGGCGGCTTCCAGCGCGGCCAGCACGCCGAGCGGGCCGTCGAACTTGCCGCCAGGGGATTGGGTGTCGAGATGGCTGCCCATCAGCACCGGCGGCAGGCTGGGGTCAGCCCCTTCCAGCCGCGCGAACATATTGCCCATGGCATCGACGCGGACCGTGAAACCGGCATCCTCGCACCACAGCCGGAACAGGTTGCGGGCAGCGGCGTCAGCCTCCGTCAAGCTCAGCCGGTCGCAGCCGCCCTGGGCCGTCGCACCCAGGCAAGCCAAGGCCATGAGGTCCTGCCACAGCTGGTCCGGGTTGATTTTCGGTGCGTTGCTCATCCTGCTGTCCCTATCCGTATGGCCCAGGACTAGCATGCTGCACCTGCGAAGCAAGCCGGCCTTGGGCGGATAGTTTTGACCTTTTGTGACAAAAGTAGTAACATTTATACATACAACGAATGGGTGGCGGACCATGAGCATCACCACGCTATCGAGCCGGGAATTCAATCAGGATACGAGCCGCGCCAAGAAAGCGGCGGCCGAAGGTCCCGTTTTCATTACGGATCGCGGGCGGCCGGCCCATGTGCTTCTCAGTATCGAGGCTTACCAGCGACTGACCAGCCGACGGACCAACCTGGCAGATGCACTGGCTATGCCCGACCTTGCCGATATCGAGGAGGATTTTCCGCCGTCGCGTTCTTTGTCGCGGGCGGCTGACTTTTCGTGACGTTTCTTCTCGATACCAATGTGATCTCCGAACTCCGCAAGGTCGGAGATGGCAGGGCCGACGCCCGTGTTGTGGCCTGGATTGAGGCGGTCGACGCGGGCGCCTGCTATCTGTCGGTCATCACGGTGATGGAGTTGGAGTTGGGTATTGCGCGGGTGCAACGGCGCGATCAGACCCAGGCGGCCAGGCTGCGCCGCTGGGTGGATGAGCTTGTCTTGCCCGAATTCGCAGGGCGCATTCTGTCGATCGATATGGCGGTCGCGGTGCGCTGTGCGCATCTTCATGTGCCGGACCCGCGCCCCGAACGGGATGGCTATATCGCGGCAACGGCGCTTGTGCATGGCATGACCGTCATTACGCGCAATACGGCCGATTATGTGCCGACCGGTGTGACGCTTCTCAATCCCTGGACGCATTAGACGAAAGCGGGGACGGCGGTTCCGCTCTTGCCCGGCATGCGCTAGACCCCCGGCGACTGCCGAAAGCCGCCCGAGGACCTGACCGCCCATGATCCGCCTGGACAATATCAGCAAGCAGAACGGCCAGCGCCTGGTCTTCATTGAGGCCTCTGCCGCCCTGCAGAAGGGCGAGAAGATCGGCCTGGTCGGCCCCAATGGCGCCGGCAAGACGACGCTGTTCCGCATCATCACGCGTGAGGAGGAGCCGGACGAGGGTCAGGTTCTGGTCGAGCGGGGTGTCACCATCGGCTTCTTCAGCCAGGATGTGGGTGAGATGGCGGGGCGTAGCGCGGTCTCGGAAGTCATGGACGGGGCCGGCGACGTCAGCACCGTCGCGGCAGAGCTATCCGAACTCGAAACCGCGATGGCGGACCCCGACAAAATGGACCAGCTCGACGAGATTCTGGAGCGGTTCGGCGAGGTGCAGGCCCGGTTCGAGGAATTGGGCGGCTATGCGTTGGATGCCCGCGCCCGCGAAGTGCTGCACGGATTGGGTTTCAGCCAAGAGATGATGGACGGCGACGTCAGCCGCCTCTCGGGCGGCTGGAAGATGCGCGTAGCCTTGGGCCGCATTCTGCTGATGCGCCCCGATGTCATGCTGCTGGATGAGCCGTCGAACCATCTGGACCTGGAAAGCCTGATCTGGCTGGAACAGTTCCTGGCCAGTTATGACGGCGCGCTGCTGATGACCTCGCATGACCGCGCCTTCATGAATCGTGTCATCAACCGGGTGATCGAGATCGACGGCGGCAATCTGACGGTCTTTTCCGGCGACTACGAATTCTACGAGCAGCAGCGGGCGCTGAACGAAAAGCACCAGCAGGCGCAGTTCGAGCGGCAGCAGGCGATGCTGGCCAAGGAAATCAACTTCATCGAGCGCTTCAAGGCCCGCGCGTCCCACGCCGCCCAGGTGCAGAGCCGGGTGAAGAAGCTCGATAAGATCGAGCGGGTCGAGCCGCCGAAGCGCCGCCAGACCATGGTGTTTGAGTTTGCAACCCCGCCGCGCTCGGGCGAGGACGTCGCCAACCTCAAAGGCGTGCACAAGCGCTACGGCAATCGCGTGATCTATGAGGGGCTGGACCTGATGGTCCGCCGGCGCGAGCGCTGCTGCGTATTGGGCGTAAACGGCGCCGGCAAATCGACGCTGCTGAAGCTCGTCACGGGCTCCACCACGCCGGATGAGGGCACCGTGACCCTCGGGGCGAGCGTGAAGATGGGCTATTTCGCGCAGCATGCGATGGATCTGCTGGACGGGGAGCGGACGGTGTTCGAGACGCTGGTCGATACCTTTCCGCAGGCGGGGCAAGGCGCGCTGCGGTCGCTCGCCGGTGGTTTCGGCTTTTCCGGCGATGAGGTCGAGAAGCGATGCCGCGTGCTGTCAGGCGGCGAGAAGGCCAGGCTGGTGATGGCGCTGATGCTGTATGATCCGCCGAATTTCCTGGTCCTGGATGAGCCGACGAACCATCTGGATATCGGGACCAAGGAAATGCTGATTTCCGTGCTCGCGCAATATGAAGGCACGATGCTGTTCGTGTCCCATGACCGGCATTTCCTGGCGGCCTTGTCCAACCGCGTTCTGGAACTGACGCCGGAGGGCGTTCATTACTACGGCGGCGGTTATACGGAATATGTGGCACGGACCGGACAAGAAGCGCCGGGGCTGCACGTATGAAAGCCGTTTGACAGTCACCTTTGTTTCGTCAAGCCCGAGGGTAGCGATTATGGGGCGGCTGCTTAACGTGTTTCGCTGATCAGCGCTTCGCGTTCAGCTTCTTCAGATCGTCCCGGTCGAGCGCGCCTTCCAGGATTTTATGCCACTCGGCCTCCGCCTCTTCCGGCGTAATCTTGTCGTCATCCTTCCGGAGGGTGAAAATCAGCGTGTAGGGGGTGGTGATCTGACGGCGGCACGAGGTCCAGCCGATGATCGTGAATGTCTCAAGGTGAGGCTGGATCTCGGCAGGTTTCGTCTCGATCGTAAGACCGGAGGATTCCTCCGTTCCCGCGCGCAGAGCGTCGATCGCCTTGTCGATTCGTTTCCCGCGGCCCTGCAGAGTGACCTTGACGATGTTGTTCGCATCGTTCTCGGCCGATCCGGAGAGATTGTAGGCGATGGCCTGTTTCATGACAGCGGCGCGGAAGCCGACCCCCTCGTCGTCTCCGGTGACGATCGCCTGGATGGCTTCTTTCTTGCTCATAACCCTGCCTTTTACCTTGCTTTATTCTGATTACCGGAGCGGGGCTCATCCTATCAGGAATTTGTTCTGAAATCGAATTTTTATCTGAAGGCAGCCGCGAGGGCGTTTCTTGCTCGCTTACGCTCACAGATGCCGCTCTAGATTATTGTTTTTGCGAGCATCTTCATACAGTCAGATCATCCCATCTGACTGTGATCTGCTCTAGAGTCTGTCAGGTTTTAATAGATAATTTGTCATCCGCGCACTTGTTGCGCGGACTGCGCGCCCCGGACCTACCCGCCGCGGCGCCCAGCCGGCCGATTGCTTGCTCCGCCGGGTAGATGCGCGGGTCGGGGTGCGGCCGGCTAGGCCCGCGCACGACAGATTTTTTGGCGTTTCCAACTAAACCTGACGGACTCTAGACTTCCGATTAAAGCGTCTCGGGAATCGCGATGGCCTCGCCACCCTCGATCCGAAAGACCGGGATATGGCCAAGTCCCTTGACGAGACCGGCATCCGCGCCGAGGGATGCTTCCCAGTCATGCCCCTCGGTCAGAATGACGCCGATGCCGACGATCTCGGCGCCCGCGCGGCGCAGCAGGCGCAGCATGGCGGCCAGGCTCGACCCGGTTGATGCGACATCGTCGACCACGAAGACACGACGGCCCGCGAGCAGCGGCAAGGCGCGCTTGTCCAGCATCAGCGTCTGCACACCGTGGGAGGTGACGGAGGTGACGCTTTCGCGCAGCGCATCCGCCAGATGGATCTTTGGCGACTTCTGCAGAATGACATAGTCATCCAGACCCAAGGCCCGCGTGACTTCGATGGCGACGGGAATGCCCAAAGTCGCTGGCCCCACCACGATATCCGGCGCCTGCGGCCGGGCGAGATCAGCGAGTGCCGCGCCGATGCGCGCACCGAAGGCGACCCCGCGATCGATCACCATCAGCAATGCGATGGCGACCGCCTCATTCAGCGCGATGACCGGCAGCTTTTCGTCGATACCGGCGATGGTGACGGTGTGGAATTCGGGGGAGAGGCTCATCGGTTGCGCATCGCCATGGCGGCCCAGACTTCCGGGGCGCGCGGGATAGGGCCGATGGCGCCATAGCCGGTGGTGGAGATGGCGGCGGCGGCGGCGGCGTAATGGGCCGCATCCTCGGGGCTTTCGCCCTTCAGCAGCCGGGCGATGACGGCACCGCAAAAAGTGTCGCCGGCGCCGGTCGCGTCTACGGGTGCCGCCGGGAAAGGCGCGATGCGCGTGCGGCCCTCGGGCGTGCCGAGATAGACGCCTTCGCTGCCCATTTTGAGGAGCACGAGGCCCGGGCCGAGGCCGAGATAGAAATCGAGCACCGCGTCCGGGTCCGTCAGGCCCGTCAGCGCCCGCGCGTCATCCAGGCCCGGCAGCGCGATATCGGCCTCACCGACAGCGGCATGGATGATGGCGGCGGCGCGGCGCGGCGCCCAAAGCGCCGGGCGGTAATTGGTGTCATAGGCGATGGCGACGCCGCTGGCCCGCGCGACGGTGAAGGCATGAAACACGGCATCCGAGGCTGAATCGGAAATGCCGTGGCTGATGCCGCTCGCGAACAGGATGCGGGCTTCGGCGATGGCCTTTTCAGGAATATCGGCGGGCGTCAGGGCGGAAGCGGCCGAGCCTTTGCGGTGATAGTTGAAGCGATGGCCTTGGGCGCCATGCGTCACGAAATAAACGCCGGTCGGGTGAGTCGCCGAGCGTTTCACGTGTGACGCGTCGACGCCTTCTTCCTTCCACAGCGCGAGCAGGGCCTCACCGGCCGGGTCCTGCCCAACCGCCGAGATATAGCCGGCCGAAATGCCCTGGCGGGCGGCCGAGACTGCGACATTGGAGGTGTCGCCGCCGTAACCCTGCTGATACAGGACGCGGCCATCCGGCAGCGCGGGCTGCTGGTTGAATTCCAGCATCGGTTCGCCGATGCAGAGTAGTTCGGCCGCCATCCTGTCCGCTCCCTCTAGCCGTCAGTTCTTGGCGAGAATCTGCTGGGCGACCGCCAGCACCGCTGCCTTGTCATTCGCGGCGACCAGGCTTTCGTCGACCAGCTTGCCGCCCATGCCGACGAAGGATGCACCGGCAGAGAGATAGGCGTCCAGATTGCTGGGATCGACGCCGCCCGTGGGGCAAAAAACAACGCCGGGGAAGACGCTCGCCAGCGCTTTCACGTGGGCAGGGCCGCCGGCCGAGGCCGCGGGGAAGATCTTCACCACCTCGGCCCCGGCCTTCAGGGCCGCGCGGACCTCGGTCGGCGTGGTGGCGCCGGACATCAGGATCGCGCCGGCCGCGCGGCAAGGGGCAACGAGATCGGGATCGACCCATGGGGAGACGACGAAGCGCGCGCCGGCCCGCAGGCAGGTTTCGGCCGTCGCCGCGTCCGGCACAGTGCCGGCACCGACCAGCAGCGAAGGATCGGAGGCGAGTTCGCGGATCAGCGCCGGGGCATCCGGGATCGTCATGGTGATCTCGAAAATGCGCAGGCCGGCATCATGGAGCCAGCGCACGGCGGTTGCCGCATGAGCCGCGTTTTTCATGCGCACAACAGGAACGACCCTTGCGGCTTTAAGCTGCCCGATCAGGGGATGTGCGCTCATCAGATTGTCCTCGTCCTATTCGAATGCTGCGATCAAACCGCTTGTGACACGGCCGCCCGCGCCGCCGCCAGCAGCGCATCGACCAGCGCATCGGCGTCTTCGGCCCGGCTGCGGTGGTTCACGAAAGCCGCGCGGATGGCGAGATGGCCGCCGATGGTGGTGGTCGACGGGGCGGCGAGCCCGGCTTCCTGGACATCGGCGACGATCGTCGCATTCAGCGCGTCCAGGCTGTCGGCCGGGGCCGCGCGATAGCGGAAGCAGACGATATTGAGCGGCACGGGGGCGAGCAGTTCGAGCGCCGGCTCGCGGGCGATGCGCGCGGCCAGATGGCCCGCGACGGCGCAGCTTTGTTCCGCCACCGCGCCCAGGCGATCGGCGCCGAAGACCTGCAGCGCGAACCAGAGTTTCAGCGCGCGGAAGCCGCGTGACAGGTCCGGCCCGAGATCGGCCGGCCAGGGCGCATTGCCGGACAGGCCGCGGTCGGTCGCCGTGAGATAGGCGGCCGGGCTTGCGAAGGTCGCGATCTGATCGGCCTGGTCGCGCACCAGGATACAGCCGGCGTCATAGGGCGCCTGCGCCCATTTGTGGAAATCGAAAGCGATGGAGCGCGCGCGCTCCATGCCCGCGACCTTCGGGCTGAGTTGGGGCGACAGGGCCGCGAGCGCCCCGAAGGCGCCATCGACATGGAACCATAGGTTTTCTATGGCCGCGATGTCGGCAATGGCATTGAGATCATCGAAGGCGCCGATATCGACGGAGCCGGCGGTACCGATGACCAGGAAAGGCGTGAAGCCCGCAGCGCGGTCGGCGGCGATGGCATGGCGCAGGGCATCGAGGTCCATGCCGAAATCAGGCCCGACCGGAATCTGGCGCAGCGCGTCACTGCCGATCCCGGCCATATCCAGCGCATCCGGCACGCAGCGGTGAACCCCGGTGGAGGCGTAGGCGGTGAGCCGCGCGTCACCAAGACCGGTGCGGCGGCTGTCCTGACCCAGCGCCGTGCGTCGCGCCATCAGCACCGCGATGAAATTCGCCATGGAACTGCCGGTGACGAGTAATCCGCCGGCGGTTTCCGGCAGGCCGAAGGCCGTGCTGGCCCAGCGGATGACCTGCCGCTCCGCCTCGATCGGCGCATGGTCGCGCCCGCCGAGATTGGCGTTGAGACCGCCGGCCAGCATTTCGGCCAGCATGCCGAGCGGCGTGCCGCCGCCATGCACCCAGCCCATGAAACGGGGATGCGTATTGCCGGTGCTATAGGGGAGGATGCTTTGCCGGAATCGGTCATAGACGTCTTCGGCGGCAGCACCTTCCACGGCCAGAGGCTGGCGGAAATTATCGCGCAGGTCGGGCGGCAAAGGCTGCCAGACGGGCTGATTACGCCGGTCGCGCAGATGATCGACCATATCGTCGAGCATGCGATGGCCGAGGGCGCGGAAAGCATCCCAATCATCGGGATCGAGATCGCGCGCCTGATCGGCCAGAGTGGAATGGGTCGGAAAATCGTTCACGCGCTGCCTTTATCTGGCGGGGAAAGCGCGTTCAGAAAACCCCCTGTCGCCGATCCGTCAAGCGGTCATCGGCAGCGCAGGCGTGGTTAGCAGCGGCCACCCCAGGCGCCGACCCATTGCTGATCCCGATGCAGGCCGCCGATATCAAGCCCGGTCCGGCCGAAGGTCTCAAAACCTGCAAAGTCACGGTCATCCGTCTTATCGGCCTCAATGGCCAGGGGCGCCGGCGGAGGGCGATGGCTGGCAACAAGGCCGAGGCGGGCTGCAATAGTCTGGAACATAATGTCGCACCACTTTCGTCGTGTTCGTGGCCCAATTAAGACATAATTGAGCCACAATCGCTATCACGAGCCGGTGATGTTTCGGCGGTTTCGATCACGAATTGCGTCACAATTGTGGCGCCACCCTGAATCGGCGCCGCAATTGGCGGGGTTTTGGGGCGGCAGGGTCAGAGAATGATGCGGGCGCCGGAGAGGCGCAGCACCAGCACCGTGACCAGAAGAGCGACCACGATGACGGTCAGAATCCAGCGCAGCCACAGATAGGTGCCCGGCACCCAGCCCCGCCGATGCGCGCCGTGTTCCGCGATATTGGTCGCCAGAAAGCCGGCGATCAGCACACAGAGGGCGATGGCCGGCGCCGGCACCAGAAAACCGATGAGCAGCGCCGCCCAGCCGATCAAGGCTGGCACCACGCCGAGCACCAGCCTTGGCCGATGCGCTGGGTCCTGGCTGCGCGGCAGCGGGGCGAGCCCCGCGAGCGATTGCGGCGGCTCGGTGAGCGCGAAGCCCCAATGCACGGCGCCGAGGAAGGACAGGATGACGGCGCTATAGGTCAAAAGGGCGGTCATCGCCTGGGCGTCGGACGGGCTGCGCCAGGCCGAGGCCAGATAGGCCGTGACGAAAAAAGGCAGCAGACCCAGAAAGCCGAGCAGCAAAACCATGGGGGCGGGGGCGCGCATGCGGTCTTCCTTATGTGATCCGACGATGAGGCCGAGATGTCTCGGAACGAGTGGCAGTTCTGTGGCAACGAGAGGCTTATCGGAATAACGGCTGGAGATGGTTTCGTCCTCCTGCTCTAACATGGGATATGGGCCGATTTTCGGCTTGTGACAGCGGAGGCGCGTAAGGCGTGGAGATCTCGATAGAGGCGATCGGCATTCTGGTGCTGATCCTGATCAATGGCCTCTTTGCCTGCAGTGAGCTTGCCCTTGTCTCAGCCCGGCGGGCGCGCCTGGCCGTGCTGGAACGCAAGGGCGTGGCGGGCGCGGCCGTCGCGCGCAAGCTGGCTGAAAATCCGCATATCTTTCTGCCCACGGTGCAGGTGGGCATCACGCTGGTCAGCGTCATCACCGGCATGTTCAGCGGCGAGCGCATAACGGGCGATGTGGAACATGCGCTGATCCATGTCGGTGTGCCGGTGCGTTTCGCCTATGGCACCGCCTTCTTCGTGACGGTGGTCTTGATCACCTTCCTGACCATGGTGCTGGGCGAGTTGGTGCCGAAACAGCTGGCGCTGCGCCGGCCGGAAATGGTCGCGGCCCGCGCGGCGCCGATGCTGATCGTCATCGCGCGCGTGACGAAGCCCGCCGTCTGGCTGCTGAGCAAGACCTCCGCCGGTATTTTGAGCCTGTTCGGCGTCACCGGCACGCGGCCGGATCATCCGAGCGAGGAGGAGCTGAAGGCGCTGCTGGCGGAAAGCACCCAGTCGGGCGTGCTGGACAGCGAAGAGAAGCTGATGATCGAGCGGGTGCTGCGCCTGGCCGATAAGCCGGTGCGCGCCATCATGACGCCGCGCCCGGAAATCGCCTGGATCGACCGCTCGGCGCCCTTGCCCGAGATGATCGCGCGGCTGCGCGGCAGCCCCCATTCGCGCTTCGTGGTCGGCGACGGGTCGGTGGATAATGCCATCGGCATCGTGCTGGCCAAGAACCTGCTGGATCAATTGCTGGCGGGCGGCAGCGTCAGCGTGGATGACGCGGTTCTGCAGCCGATGATCGTGCCGGATGCGATCTCGGCGCTGGACGCTTTCGAGCGGTTGAAGGGCGACGCCAATGGCATGGCCTTCGTTATCGACGAATATGGCAGTTTCGAAGGGCTGATCACGGCCGCCGATATGCTGGAGGCGATCGTCGGCGATGTTGACGAGAATGTCACCGATCACGGCCCCGGCCATGTCGGCAAGGCCGAGGAATCGAGTTTTGCGCTCGACGGGCTGATGCCGTTGGACGAGCTGATGGAGAAACTGTCCATCAGTCAGGTGCCGGCCCAGGGCACCTATCACACCGCCGCCGGTCTTATCCTGGCGCTGCTGCGCCGCGTGCCGCAGGTCGGCGACCGTATCGTTTTCAGCGGCTGGCGGTTCGAGGTTCTGGCCATGGACGGCAGGCGCGTCGACCGGCTGACGGCCGATCGCGAAACCGATGGTGCGGAGACGACAGAGTGAGCGAAGAGAGTGGCGTTCTCGTCCGGGCCGATGGGGTGGGGCTGGCCTGGAAGCGTATACCTGGCCTTGGACCGACGATCGTTTTCCTGCCCGGATTCCGCAGCGACATGGAAGGCAGCAAGGCGGTTTTCCTCGCGGGCTTTGCGGCGGAGCAGGGCCAGGCGATGCTGCGGCTGGATTATTCCGGCCATGGCGTCAGTGGCGGCCGCTTCGAGGACGGCAGCATCGGGCTGTGGACGGCGGACGCCTTGGCGGTGATCGACGCCGAGACGGAAGGGCCGCTGATCCTGGTCGGCTCCTCCATGGGCGGATGGATCGGCCTCAATATCGCGCTCGCCCGGCCGGATCGGGTCATCGGCTATATCGGTATTGCGGCGGCGCCCGATTTCACGGAGACGCTGATCTGGGGGCAGATGCCGCCGGCCATTCAGGAAAAACTGATGGCGGAGGGCGTTGTCTATGCGCCCTCCGACTACGGCGAGCCGCTGCCCTTGACGCGGAGGCTGATCGAAGACGGCCGCCGCCACCTGTTGCTGGGCGATACCATTGCGCTGACCTGTCCGCTGCGGCTGTTGCAAGGGCAGCAGGATCCGGACGTGCCCTGGCAGACGGCGCTGACCATCGCGGAGAAGGTCGAAAGCACAGATGTGCGCGTTGTTCTGATCAAGGACGGCGACCACCGCCTGTCGCGGGAGTCTGATCTGGCGTTGTTGAAGCAAGCGGTGGTGGAATTGCTGCCCGTTTGATTGGGCAGACAATCGGAAAAGGTTAGACCCAAGGGACTAACCTTGCGTAAAGAAATGCACGTGAGGTCGCCCGGCAGCGCTCGCCCGGAAAGCCTCAGCGCTCGGCGCCGACATAGTGCATATCCATCGAGACCGCCGGGCGGCGCATCAGCTCGAAGCCCGAGAGATGGAGATAATCGACCAGCCGTTCCGCGGTCACGCGCGCCAACGCCTCATCGCCGCGGCGGCGGCCACGGGCGCCCGGCCAGCTGCGCAGCACATAGGCGAGTTCCTTGACCACTTCCTGGTCTTCAGCGGGGCGCAGCGAGCGGTGCAGCGAGTCAGCCATGACGCAAACCTCGTGTTAAGAACAAGGTAAGGTTAGCGAATAAAACGGGAACAAGGCAAGAACATTTTTTGATCCTTGAGTCAGGGGGCTGAGGTTTAGGGGGCTGAGGTTTGATGCCCTGAGGTTTGGGTCGCTTGGACCTAAAGCTCAATCAGCCTTCGACCCCGGTCGGCTATTCACAGCGAACAACCGGATTCCGGAAAGCCGGCAAACGGCGCAGATATCTGCATCAGATTTATTGCTATTTCGTACCTTTACGCGGTGCACGAGATTCCTGCTTTATAAAGGTTGATGTAAATTTCTATCCAACGGATCGGCATTGCCCAGTGACGAGGCTGCTAGCCTAGCCACGATCTACGGAGCCAACCCCGAAGCGGAGCAGATCAATGAAGGCCGCCCGCCATCACAGAGCTTTTCTGATAGCGACCTTAGCGGGATTTCTTGCGATCAGTCTCTTTATGGGCGCGGGAAGCTCAAAGGGCGCTACCCTTCAAGCCAGTGGCGTAATCGCAATCGATGTTCTCCTCCTGCCGGACAGCACGATGGTTCAGCACGCCGAAGCGAACAACACCCGCCTGCGCAATCTCTTCCCGAAAGGCTTCGCCCTGGATGCGACGCACCGGCCGCATATCACGATGGTTCAGCGTTTTGTTCGTTCGGCTGATCTCGACAAGGTGTATGCCGCAGCGAATGCGGTTCTCGCCGGCGTTGACGTGACCGGGATGAAACTGGAAGCATTCAAATATTACTATATTCCTGCCAAAGATCTTGGCCTCGCGGGCATTGTCGCGAAACCGACCCCGGAACTGGTCAAGCTGCAAGCAAGCCTCATCTCGGCTCTCGCTCCCTTTTCCGTGGAGACGGGAGATTCCGGGGCGTTCGTAACCACGCCGGATGATCCCATCATAGATCCGCAATTGATCGCATATGTTTCGAGTTTTGTTCCGAAGGCTTCCGGCGATCATTTCAGTCCGCATGTCACCACAGGCATTGCCTTTCGCCGCGATCTTGATCCGATGCTGGCTGAGCCGTTTACGCCCTTCACTTTTTCTCCTGCCGGCGCAGCCGTCTATCAACTAGGTCAGTTCGGCACGGCAGCGAAAAAACTGAAGGAACTAAATTTGAAGCCCTGAGCCGCTGCGATGGTGCGGACGTCTTGAGTTTGCGCCGATGCGCGTGTTTCGCGTTCCGCGAATTATTCTAACCTCCGGTTGTAGCTGGGGCGTCCGCTTGCTTCGGATTTGGCCTCAAGAGCCGACAGTCTCCTTTCTCCCCACTCGGCCGTTGCGGATAGAGTTTAACCCTAGAGCGTTTCCTGTTCGCTTACGCTCACAGATGCCACTCTAGGTTATTGTTTTTACGGGCATCTTCACCCGGTCGGATGATTCTATCTGACCGGCGTGCTACATCACCGTCCATGGAAACTAAACCCCCGATCCCGCTCGCGATCCTCGTTGGCATCCAGGCGCCTGATGTCGATGACATCGCGCACCAAGGCAGCCTTGAGGAGCTGGGGCGCCTTGTGAAGACGCTTGGCTACGACGTGGTCAGCACTGTATCGCAAAAGCGCGAGGGCACCGGTGCCGCGTTGCTGCTGGGTAGCGGCAAGCTCGCGGAGCTGGCGGCGCTCACCGGGGGCACCGGCGTCGTCGGTCCGATGGCGTCGGCACCGAAGACTAAGGCAAGACAGCGGTTCGAAGGCGCCGCCGAGACGGCTCCGCCCCATCAGGACGCCGCGCGCAAGCCACAGTTTGTCATCGTTGACCATGAGCTTTCGCCCAGTCAGATTCGCAACCTGGAGCGCGCTACCGGTGCCGAGGTGCTAGACCGCACGGGCGTCATTGTTGAGATTTTCCACCGCCACGCCAATACCCGCGAGGCGAAGCTGCAGGTGGAAATGGCGCGCCTGAAATACGTGGCGCCCCGCTTGCGGGAATCTTCGGGAGGTGGCGGGCGTCAGCAGGGCCCCGGTGCCGGCGAAAGTGCACTTGCCCTCGATCGGCGCAAGATCCGCGATCGAATTTCGGAGCTGAAGGACCAGCTGGATGCGGTGCAGCGCGACAGCGACCAGCGCCGGTCTGCTCGCCGCGACCAGCTGCGCGTGGCGCTGGTCGGCTACACCAATGCCGGCAAGTCATCGCTCATGCGCGCCCTCACCGGCAGTCAGGTGCTTGTGGAGGACAAGCTGTTTGCCACGCTCGACACCACTGTCCGTGTTCTGCAGCCTGAGACCCGGCCCCGCGTGCTCGTCTCCGACACGGTTGGCTTTATCAAGCAGCTGCCGCACGATCTGGTCGCGTCGTTCCGCTCCACCCTGGCGGAGGCGCTGGAAGCGTCGCTGCTGCTTTTCGTCGTCGATGCATCGGACCCGACCTACGAAGCCCAGTTGGAGGTCAGTCTGACCGTGCTGCGTGACATTGGGGCGGATGTCGTGCCGTCGCGCCTGGTGCTCAACAAACTGGACCGGGTGGACGCGGATCGGCGCGCTGCATTGATGGAAAAACACCCAGACGCAATCATGCTCTCTGCCCATGCGCCTGAAGATGTGAGCGCATTGCGTGACACCATCATCGCGTTTTTCGAGACGATGATGGTGGAGGATGTGCTGGTGCTGCCTTATGCGAAACAAGGTTTGATCGGCGAAGTTTATGAAAGTGCTCGTGTGCTGTCAGAGGACTACAACGATACCGGCCTTGTGCTGACGTTGCGCGGCTTGCCCGCTGCTATCACAAGGCTGCAGCGGAGCGTTGCCGCGCACTGAGCAGCCCATTCGGTAACCTAAAGCGTCCATTTTCTGGAATTGCCGTTATTGGCTTTTGATGCCCATCCTGGTCATTTGGCGGCAGTTACACCCTCGATGCATAATGAGCGCCTCAACCGAGGACTTACGCGCTTGCCCCAGATGACCGACCGCCAGCTAGCCATCATCGCCGAAAGGGTGGAGCTCGCGCGCGACACGGCCTCCGACCTCAGCCAAGTCCTCCTGACACATTACCAAGACGCCGACACTCTCGACCTTTTCCAGCCCGGGAATACCGACCTCGAACTGACCCAGGCCATCAATCGGGCCGTCGCTGCCGAATTTCTGGAGTCTGGCGTGGAGGTCGTTGTCCAGCGGGCGGACAAGGCCGCCTTCCGGCGCTGGATGACCGACCGGGAGGATAAGCCCGAAACTCGGCATGGCTGGATCAATCGGACAAGGCTGCTTCGGGGCAAGGCCGCGATGGAGCTTCTTGGACTTAAAGACATCGATGGGCCTCCGCCGGCCTTTGGCAAAATCCCCGGACCGGTCGCGGACAGGCTACTGGCCGCCTATGAGGATGACGAAAGCCCGGAATTCGACACGCTTGTGCAAGCCCTTCTCCGGGCGGAGCGGATCGATATTCTCGACCTCGCAATACGGAAAATACGGGAAATGCAAGGCGACGACGCGGCCGATGACCTTAAGTGGGTCTTCCTGGTCGCCGCCGAGGGTGCCGAGATAGGCCCCTCAGGCTGGATGGAACTCGTGGCGCTACCTGTCGCTCTTGCCGCAGGGCGGCCGCCGGACGGAGCCGAACTGGGGCATGATCTTGTCGCCTCCGGTGCCCTCGGCCCGGAGGTTGAGGTTCATCTGCTGCCGGGATGGCGCTCAGCCGACGCGCTCGACGCGCTGTCGTATGGCGCCATTCGAAGCGTCCTG
Organism: Acidisoma cellulosilyticum; assembly: GCF_020621385.1. Lineage (GTDB taxonomy): Bacteria > Pseudomonadota > Alphaproteobacteria > Acetobacterales > Acetobacteraceae > Acidisoma > Acidisoma cellulosilyticum. Next base: position 54,757 of record NZ_JAESVA010000007.1, read on the forward strand.
ATGGCGGTTGCCGACGGGTGCGAGCCGTCTGACCTGCCGCCCGGTGATACGGACGATCTAGCAAAAAATGGTTTCGGCCTTCTCATCGGGTGCCGCCTCGACTGGGCCATTCCGATCTGGGAGGCCATCGTCGCCGATGGCGGGCTGCCCGAGCCCCCCGAAGAGGACGCCGCGGAGACGCCGGAGGAGGCCCGTCGCACCGCGCTGTTCGATGGCTGGCGAGAGAGGATTTTCGAGGATAGCAAGGGCTGCGTGCCGCTCGAACTGGTGCCCTTCTCCGAAGTGAAGGGCGAAATTGCAGCGTTTTGGGCCGACGCGGGCGACCAGACCAGAGGCCTCAATGATATCCGGGAATTCGTCACCATATGCCGCAACGAGGCCGGAGGGGAGGATGTCGTGTGCCGTCCCGAAGTCATCGGAAACGACCTGGAGTTGACCTTATACACTGTCGATGGCCGTTTTCTTGACAGCCTTACGATGCCCGCCAGCAGGCTCCCCGCCAAGGCGCAAGAGATGCCGAGGCTCATTGCGTCTTTTGTCGATTTGGTTCGCGACGCTCCCGGGCGGTAACGTGCGGTTCGGATCTGCCTCTCCGGTTCTAGCTATTACATAAAACTTCGGTCAATAAATCCGTTTTGAAAACACAATATGAATTCGACGTCGAATTTATTGATCGAAGATCAGATCTTTAAGAATCCTAGAGTTACTCGCCTTGGCTTTAAGCAATCTTGAAGTCCACAATCAGCCGTCCGGTTGTGCCACCGGCCTGGTTGATTGCCATGGCGTCGAGAAGCTCAGCGCGACGGAAAACCCGAGCGACCTTGGACTTGATCTCGCCACGTGCAAGCTGGTCAGCGATGGTCTCAAGCCGATTTGCATCGGCTTGGATGTGAGGGAAGAAACCTCTGTGCCCGTCAGGGATTTTTCCCAAAATGGCCGGATCGGCAACACTCACGATCGCGCCGTTGGGCTTGAGGACAATCCAGGACCGATCGGTGGTGTTCATGTCCCCGCCAAGCAACACAAAATCAAGAACCAGGTCGATATCCTTCACGCGCTTCTCGAACGTCTCCGTCCGGTAGTCGATGAATTCATCAGCCCCCAGCCCCAGCACGTAGTCACGGTTCTTGCCGGACGCCGTCCCTATCACATAGGCCCCTGCAGCCTTAGCAAACTGGACCGCGAAGGCGCCGGTGGTACCGGACGCACCGTGAATGAGCACCCTCATCCCAGGTTGCGGATCACCCGCCTCATACATCGCAGTCCAGGCTGTGAGACCGGGGATAGGAAGGGTCGCGGCTTCGATATCGCCCAGGCCGTCCGGCACGCGAGCCAGGATGGCCTCGTCCACGGCAATGTGCTCGGCATATGCTCCAAGACTGGTCGACAGGGTCATCACCCTGTCGCCGATCTTGAACCGCGATGAACCCTCACCGAGTGCCGCAACGGTGCCGACGAAGTCGACGCCCATGGTTGCGGGCAGGTTTAGATGCATGAAATCTTTCGCGTAGCCTTCGCGGACCTTCCAGTCGAACGGGTTCATGCCCACAGCACTCACGGCCACCAGAACCTGAGAAGTGCCGGGTGTCGGAACCGGCACGTCATCGAGCCGGATGCATTCGGGCCCGCCGTAAGAATGCAGACGATAGGCTTTTTGCGTTGTCACAGGACAATCTCCGTGAGTTGACATACCGGGTAAACCCGGAATTCGCTACGCTACGTATTCGTAGCATTAATACCGCTACCGTGTCGTAGCGTTTGTGTCAACGCTGGTCTTTTCGGGGGGCCGTCTCCAGGGATGTCACCGCTTCCTCTGGGAATTATTGCGGGCCGATAGTTTGGCAGGCTTTGCTATTTTGACCTTCAGGCGAGGATCGGGTCTGCAAAGCGATCACCTGTATCGCGGCAATGCCGGACCAAGGATGCCTCGGCCAGGATTCAGACTAGAGCGTTTCCTGTTCGCTTACGCTCACAGGTGCCGCTCTAAATTATTGTTTTTGCGAGCATCTTCACCCGGCAGATGATTCCATCTGACCGGGATCTGCTCTATGCTAATGCTCGCGTTTTATCGACGGCCGATCATCGAGACTTTTGGCGGCCGGAACGACGGGCGGGTGAGGGTTGCGTGCTCTTCGCGTCAGCGGCTGCCGCTCCCTGCGTCCCGCTCTCTATCGCGGTCTTTACCACGGCATCGATGACCGTATCGACGAATCGATCGTCGATCGTCTCCTTGGAAAACCAGCGCCGATAGAAAAGCGGGCCTAGCGTGGCGGCGATCAGGTCGGCAGCGGGCCTGTCCGACGGTATCTCACCCCGCTCCTTCGCGCGTTCGATGATGGCGTAGAACGGCGCCATATTCCCCTCATGCAGGGCAGACTGCATCGCGGCGATTTCCGAATCACGCTCGGCGGCATCGATGATCGAGGGAAGGACGGCAGGCCATGCAGCCGTCCGAAGTTGTTCCGCGACGGTTGTCGTGAGCACCCGCAAGTCGCCGCCGAAATTACCCTTGTCTGGAACGGCCTGTGGTCCACCGATCCGGGAGCAAGCATCGATCAGTAACGCCGATCGGGACGGCCAATGGCGATAGATGGTTGTCTTTGCCACGCCGGAGTTTCTTGCCACATCGTCGATACTCACTCCGCTCATGCCATTCTGCGTGAGCTGCCGGTAGGTTTCGGCCAGGACAGCGGTTTTCGAGCGCTCGACCCGCTTGTCCTGAGGATTTTCAGTCAATCTCAAACCTTCCGCTAGGCACCGAGCTACACTACGGTATCGGGTTATAGACACGATGCCGTAGTGTATCGTTTTTGAACGGAAAATCACAAGAGAGAAAGAAGAAATCTAGACGTATGACGGGCGATTGTGCCGCGCGTCTAGCCATGCCTGCTTTACCGATATCAGCTTGCGCTCTCCTGAAAGCCGATAGGCTGCTTTCCCCAGCCCGGCCTTGAACGACGACAGGGTTACCTATCGCAATTCCGCCTGCCATCCGCCGCCCAGCGCCTTGAACAGGGCGATCTGGTCCTGAATGAGGGCGGCGTCCGAGGATGCGACGGCGGCCGCCGTCGTCACCTGAGTCTGTTCGGAAGTCAGCAGGTCCAGATTGCTGATCTGCCCGGCCGTGAATTGTGCCTGTGCGAGCGCCAGCGCGTGACTGGCGTCTGCCGCCGCATCCGCCAGCGCGGCATGATGGGCGAGTTCGGCCTCATAGGTCGTGAGCGCCTGTTCGGTTTCCTTCAAGGCCGTCAGCACGGTCTGATCGAAACTCGCCAGCGCCCCGCGCGCACTGGCGCGGGTCTGCGCCAGTTTGGCGAGCGGCCCGGCGATATTCGGAAAGGTCCAGCTGATCGCCGGACCCAGACCCCAGGTGAGGCCGCTATTCGAGCCGAGCAGGTTGAACTGGGTCGCGGCACCGCCGTAGAAACCGGTGAGCGATACTTTGGGAAAGAGATCGGCCTTGGCGACGCCGATTTCGGCGAGCGCGGTGGCAAGCTTGCGGTCGGCTGCCCGGATATCCGGCCGCCGCCGCAGCAGCGCCGCGCCGTCACCCACCGGCAGGGGCGCCGCTAAGCGCGGCGGCGTGACGCAGCTTTCGACATTGAAGGGTGCCTCGGTCGGCGTTTTGCCAAGAAGAGCGGATAGTTCAAAGACCGCCGCGCGGCGCGCGCCGTCCAGCGGCGGAATGCTGGCCTGCACCTGCGCCACCAGTGTCTTTGACCGCGCGACATCGAAATCCGTGCTGGCGCCGGCATCCTCCGACGCTTGCACGATACGAAGCTGGTCGGCCGTGATGGCGAGCGACCGTTCCGCGACGGCGCGTTCCTCACCCAAGGCGCAGACCGAGCCATAGGCGCGCGCGACCTCGGCCGCGATGGTGACGCGCAGACCGTCCAGCACGGCGTCCACGGACTGGGCATTGTCGCGGGCGGCTTCGACCTCCCGCCGCACCTGGCCGAACAGATCGACCTCGTACGCCATGTCGAAGGTCGCGTCGAACAGCCAGGTGTCCTGCGGCTCGCGGTCCGTCAGTTCCAGGACGGTATCGACGGTGACGTCCCGGCCGTAGACCGCGCCGGCGGAGGCTGTCGTCTGTGGCAGTTGCAGGGCGCGCGCGCCTTCGAACAAGGCGCGTGAGGCAGCGAGATTCGCTTCCGCCACGCGGATGTCATCATTCGCCGCAAAGGCCTGAAGAATGAGGGCATCGAGCCGGGGGTCCTGATAAAGCTTCCACCAGCCGTCAGGCAAAGGATCGGCGCTGACGGCTGGGTTCGCGGCCGAGACGAAGCCGCCGGTCGCACTCGGCGGCACGGCAGGGGGCTTGTAGTCCGGCCCCAGCGTGCAGGCGCTGAGGCAGGCGAGAAGGCCGAGAGCGAGACGGCGTTTCATCAGGCGGACCGCCGCGCGAAAAGCGGGCGGTGGGACGCGGGGCCGCGCGGTGGCGCCCGCATGACCACGATCATGACGAAGAGTGCGACGACCGCAAAGGCCGAGACAGCGACGAAACAATCGATGGTGGACAAGGTGGTCGCCATGGCGCGCAGATCCTCGCCCAGAATAAGCGGCGCGGCCTTGGCCGGCTGGTCATGCCGGGCGATGACCTGCCCATAGGCCTGCAGGCGGTGGAGAACGGCCGGGTCGCCCGCTTTCACATGCAGCCCGATGAGGTTGGAGGATCGTTGCTCGCGCACCCGCGCCAGCGTGCTGATGAAGGCCTGGCCGGTCTCGCCGCCGAACAGGCGGGAGATCTGCAGCAGCGCGCCGAAGGAGAGCGCGTCCTGCGGGCGCAGGCGCAGGACGGCGTTGAAGACGATGCCGGACAGCGCACAGCTTTGCCCCACGGCCTGCAGCAATTGCGAGATCAGAAACTGATCGGACCCCCAATTGGGGGTGAGCGTATAGGCGACCGTCATGCAGGCGATGCCGATCAGGCAAAGGCCGAAACAGGCGACGAAGCGCGGATCGGTCCGGCGCAGGAAGACAGCGGCGAGCCAGCAGATGAGAAGCTGCGGCATCGCGATCCAGATCAGCGTATCGCCCACCTGCAGCGCCCGGAAGCCGCGCACGCCGCCGAGGAAATAGGGGATGAGAAAAGAGGTCGAGAGGATCGTCAGGCGCAGCAGCGCGATCATGAGCAGCAGGAAAGGCATCGGGTGGCGCAGCAATACCTGGAAATCCAGCCAGGGTTTCTCGGCCGTCCGCTCATGCAAGACAAAGCAGACGAGCAGGAAGACGCCGGCGATCAGCAATCCCCAGATCAGGCCGGAATTCAGCCAGTCGAGGCGGTTGCCCTGGTCGAGTGCCGCATAGAGCAAAGCGAGGCCCAGGCCGCAGGTGGCGAGGCCGTAGATATCCTTGTTGAGACGCAAAGCCGGCGGCGGTTGCTGACGCACCCCGAAATGCAGGCAGATCGCCATGCCGAGACCCAGCGGCACATTCTGCCAGAAGATCCAGTGCCAGGTGAGATGATCGACATACCAGCCTTCGACCGAGGCCGAGATATTGAGCGATAGTTCGAGGTTGAGCGCGTAAAGCGCCACGCCATAGGCCCAGAGCCGGGGCGGCATGCTGCGCAGGACATAGCCGAGGGTCAGCGGAATGAAGCAGCCCGAACCCAGCCCCGCGAGAAACATGAGCACGAGCATCGTCGGCAGGTTCTGCGAATAGGGGATCACGGCGGAGGCCGCCGTGAACAGAAGCGCTGCCAGAATCAGGATACGGCGCGGGCCGTAGATGCTGCCGACCCAGACCGCGACCGGTGTCACGAGCATCTGCGCGACCGTGAAGGCCGTGGTGATCCAGGCGCCTTCATCGAAACCGGCATGGATCCCGCCACGGACGTCGGCCAGTCCGAAACTGGACAAGCGCCCGGTCAGCGTCGAGATGAAGGTGCCGAGCAGAACGGCGAGAAGGCCGAGCCAAGGGATTGGCGCTTCGGCGGGCGGGGACGGCGTGGCGGCCGCACTCACGGGCGGCTGCCGTCGGGCAAGGTCGTGTCGATCGTCGGGATCGCCGACATGCCGGCGCGCAGGCGCGTCGTCAGGCCGTGGGTGTCGGTGACGGCGATCTTGACCGCGATGCGCTGCACGATCTTGGTGAAATTGCCGGTCGCGTTGTCGGGCGGCAGCAGCGCGAATTCCGAGCCGGAGGCGGGCGAGACCGCGATGACCTTGCCGGCGAGCTTGCGACCGGGGAAGGCGTCGACGGTGATCGTTGCGTCTTCACCGGTCACGACATGGGTCAGCTGGGTTTCCTTGTAATTCGCGATGACCCAGATGAGCGGCAATTGCGTCAGCGTCGTGATCTGCGCGCCGGGGCCGATATATTGGCCGGGCAGCACGTCCCGCAAGCCGATGACACCGTCGGTCGGCGCCGTGATGCGCGTATAGCCGAGATTGATCTGGGCGAGCCGCAGCGCGGCCTGCGCCGCGTTGATATTGGCCCGCGCCTGCTGCTCCTGCGCGCCCAGAAGGTCGATCTGCTTTTGCACGGCATCCGCCTGCGCTTGCACCTGAAGCAGCTTGGCGGCCGCGACCGCGCGGGTGGTCTGGAACTGTTCGAGATCGGATTGCGAGGTGGAACCCGAGGTCATCAGCCGCCTTTGCCGCGCGACATCCCGGCTGTTCTGCCCGAGAGAGGCGGTCGTCTGCGCGACGATCGCCTGCGCGGCCTGAAGATTGGCTTGCAGTAACGGACGCTGGGCCTCGGTCTCCGTCAGCGCGGCTTCGGCCTGGGCTAGGCCGGCCTGGGCCCGCGCGACATCGGCCGTATAGGTGTCATCCTGGATCGTCGCGATGACCTGCCCGGCCTTGACGGTCGCATAGTCCTGCACCGGCACCGTCGCGATATAGCCGGAGATCTGGGCGGCGAGCGGCGTGAGATTGGTCTGCAGATAGGCGTCGTCCGTCACCTGGTAGCGCTGTTCGCCCTCCCAGCGGTTCCATTGCGTGAAGCAGACATAGACGATGGCAGCGGCAAGAACGAAACTCAGCAGCCGCCAGACGATGCCGTAACAAACACCCAGCCATCCTTTCGGCCTTGATGGCACCGGCGCCGGTGCAGGTACCGGTGGTGCGGCTTGCGGCGGCGCGGGCGGCGGATCAGCCGGTGCCAAGAACGAAAACTCCCGCGATCCTGGTCTGCCGCTTCAACAAGATCATTCCGCTCCAAAGCGATAAGAACCAAACCCGTAAGAGATTGAGAGGTTGGACTATTTCAGGCGCGGAATACTAGTGCAGCGGCAGGTTGTCGGTAAATTTTCATGATAAACCGGCCGCAGGATCGGCTTTGGAGACGTTTGGCTGTTTTACGCTGCGGGTGCCGTCTCCGTCGCGATGATGCGGCCGAGGCGGCGGACGGCTTCCCCGATCCAATCCGGCTTCGCGCCGGCGAAGCTCAGCCGCAGATAAGGGCCGGTCGCTTCCGCCGGAAACCAGAAACGGCCGCTGCCCACCAGCACATCCTCGGCCGCTGCGCGGCGTGCGATATCGGTGTCCGATCGGCCGGGTGGCAGGGCGACCCAAAGATGCAGCCCGCCGGCCGGCACATGGGCCAGCGCGGCGTCGCCGAGTTCCGTGTGTACGGCAGCGACAAGCAGATCGCGGCGGCGTTTCAGCTCCGCCCGCAGCGCCTTCAGGTGCTTGGGCCAGCTTGGCGCCGTGACCAGTTGCAGGGCGGTTTCCTGCATCAGGCCGGGGACCGAGAAATCATCCGTCAGCCGCGCCATGCGCAGCCGTTCCAGGGCAGCCCCTCGGGCGCAGATGGCGCCGATGCGCAGACCCGGTGCGGCGCATTTCGTCAGCGACCGGATATAGACGACATGGCCGTCGCGATCGGCGCTGGCGAGGGGCGGCGGCGGCTCCCCCTCCAGGCTGAAATCCCGCGCCCAGTCATCCTCGATCAGGAAGGCGCCGGCACGGGTGACGATATCCAGCACTGCCTGCCGCCGCGCGGTGGAAAGCACAGCGCCGGTCGGGTTGGAGAAGGTCGGCTGGCAGTAGAACAGCCGCGCGCCGGTACGGGCGAAAGCCTGTTCCAGCAGATCGGGCCTGACGCCGTCCTCGTCCATCGGCACCGGGACAAGCCGCAGGCCGGCGCTGGTCGCGGCTGCGATGGCGCCGGTATAGGTCGGGCTTTCGACGATCACCGGATCGCCCGGCTGCGCGAGGGCACGAAAGGCCGCCGCATTGGCGGCCTGGGTGCCAGGGCAGATGGTCACTTCCGACGCCGCATAGGCATCCCCGGTTTCCGTCGCGAACCAGGCGCGCAGCGCTTCCAGGCCTTCGATGGGTACGCGCGCCCAGACGCCGGGGCGGCGCAACGCCCGCCCGCCGGCGGCCGAGAGCAGGGCCTGGGGCAGGCTCTCCTCCGGCAGATAGCCGAGATTGAGCGCCATCACGTCAGGCTTGGGCATCCGCAGCAGCGCGTTCAGCCCATCCGATCGGGTGCGAGGGGAGCCGAGGGCGAGGCTTTGCCAGCCGAAATCCGGCGTCGCAGCGCTCTCCGTCTCACGCCGACGCTCACGCACGAAGGTGCCTTGTCCGGGCAGTGCCTCGATCAGCCCGGCCTGCACCAGCGTATCGATAGCCCGCTGCACGGTGACGGGGCTGACGCCGAGATCGCGCATCAGCGCGCGCACCGAGGGCAGCCGCGTTCCGGGCATGGCAGCCAGCGCCATGTCCCGCAGATATTGAGTAACGCGATGGCTGCTGTTATTCATTTCTATGGAAAACATAGATAACGCTACTGTCTTTTCCCCGATAACGCAACCGCGCCGGCGTATCCGCTCCATCCGGGTCGTCTGGTCGGTCATGCGATCGGTCTGGAAAACGATGCGCAGCCGGCGGGAGCTTGCGCAGATGGATGCGCGGCTTTGGGCCGATATCGGTATTTCCAGGGGCGAGGCGCTGATGGAAACAGAGCGCCGGCTGTGGGATCGGCATCGGACCATCGACCCGAGCCGCCGGTCGCGCGGCGATTAGGCCGAAGCCTTCATCCCCTTCGACAGCCCGGGATGGAACCGGGCTGTCCCCATTCCCAGCTTTCCCAGTGAAACGCTTTTATAGCTCGTCCCAGCGCATAGCTTGTCTGCGGTCCCGCTAGAGGCGAAAGTTGCGCGCAAGTGACATCCTGCGACGCTACGATGATGGATTTGATGGAAGCGACGCAATGAGCGGCAATAGCGTGCAATTTGACTATCGTCCGAACAGCACGCCCGTGCCGGTGGCGGAGCGTGAGGCTCTTTTGGCCAGCCCCGGCTTCGGTCGCGTCTTCACCGACCATATGGCGGTCATCAATTATACCGAGGGCCAGGGCTGGCATGATGCGCGGATCGAGGCGCGCGCCCCGATCCAGGTCGATCCGGCCAGCGCCGTCCTGCATTACGCCCAGGAAGTCTTCGAGGGCATGAAAGCCTATCAGTCCGGTAACGGTGCCGTGCTCTTCCGGCCGGACGCCAATGCCCGCCGCTTCAACGGCTCGGCGAGCCGCCTGTCGATGCCCGACCTGCCCGAGGCGCTGTTTCTGGAATCGGTGCGGCGCCTGGTCGATGTCGACCGCGCCTGGGTGCCGAGCCAGCCCGGCGGCAGCCTTTATCTGCGTCCGTTCATGTTCGCGAACGAGGTCTTCCTCGGCGTCAAACCGTCAGCGGAATACCTTTATATGGTGATCGCCTCCCCGGTCGGGTCCTATTTCAAGGGCGCGGGCGGGCCGGTCTCCGTGTGGATCTCCCAAAACGACACGCGGGCGGCCATGGGCGGCACGGGTGCGGCCAAATGCGGCGGAAACTATGCCGCCAGCCTGCGCGCCCAGGCCGAAGCCATCCGCAACGGCTGCGATCAGACCTTGTTCCTGGATGCCACCGAGCGGCGCTGGGTCGAGGAGCTGGGCGGCATGAACATCTTCTTCGTCTTCGAGGACGGGTCGCTGTCGACGCCGCCGCTGGACGGCACCATCCTGCCCGGTATCACGCGTGACAGCCTCATCACCATCGCGCGGGCGCAGGGCATGACGGTGCGCGAGGAGGCCTATTCCATCGACCAGTGGAAAAGCGACGCGGCCAGCGGCCGTCTGCGTGAGACCTTCGCTTGCGGCACGGCGGCGGTCGTCGCCCCCATCGGCCGGGTGGCAAGCCCGGAGGGCAGTTTCACCATCGGCAATCCCGAGGTCGGCGGCGAGGTGACGATGCGGCTGCGCGCAGCGCTGGTCGATATCCAGCTGGGCAATGCCCCCGACCCGTACGGATGGGTGCAAAGGGTCTTCTGACACCCGCCATCAGGGTCCGGTTGCGCATGGTTTCTGACCGGCGCAATCGTGACCGCAGCCTCCCTTCTGCCTGAACGAGCGGCCCCCATATCGGACTCTGAGCTACACCTGCCGGAATGATCGGCGGGGCCGCTTCTCCGGGGAGGTTTCGCATGGCGGACGTGGATGAGGCGTCGACGCTGCCCGGTGCAGGTGTACCGGCATCAGAGACGCCACGTCCGCAGGGGCTGCTGATATTGCTTGTGTCTGTCGTGGTCGTGACGGCGCTCTATTTCGCCAAGACCGTTCTGATTCCGATTACATTGGCGGTCATGCTCAGCTTCGTGCTGGGACCGGTGGTCGGCCTGCTGCGACGCTGGCATCTGCCGAAGGTGGTGGCGGTCCTGCTGGCCGTGCTGCTGGCGCTGCTGGTCATTCTGCTGCTCGGCGGCATTATCGGCATGCAGATTGCCGATCTGGCCGGCAGCCTGCCGCATTACCAAGCCACCATCATGCAGAAATTCCAGGCGGTGCAGGGCTATTTCGCCCAGCATCTGCAGGCGTTGATGAGCCATTTCGGTAAGGCCGCGGATATGCCCGGCCATCGCGCCCAGGGTCCTGCGGCGCCGCAAATCGCCACCGGCAATCCGTCCGGCCAGATGGTTGAGGTGGCACCCGATACCGGCGCGCCTTCGACCTTCTCCCTGCTCAAGACCGTTCTGGCGCCGGTCGTGGGCCCCATCGAGACGGTCGGCATCGTCATCGTCTTCGCGATCTTCTTTCTGTTGCAGAAGGAAGATCTGCGGGATCGGCTGATCCGTCTGTTCGGGTCCAGCGACCTGCACCGCACGACGCTTGCGATCGACGATGCCGGCAACCGGCTGTCACGCTATTTCCTGGCGCAGACCTGCATCAATGCCGGTTTCGGCGTCGTCATCTGCATCGGCCTCACCTTCCTTGGCCTGCCCAACCCCATCCTGTGGGGTGTGCTGGCAATGCTGATGCGCTTCGTGCCTTATATCGGCTCGCTGATTTCGGCCCTGCTGCCGATCGCGCTCGCCGCCGCCGTCGATCCGCATTGGGGTCTGGCCTTGGCCACGCTGATCCTGTTCCTGGTCTGCGAGGGGATTACCGGCCAGGTCATCGAACCCATGACCTATGGCAGCACGACGGGCCTTTCGCCCGTCGCGGTGCTGGTCGTCGCCGTCTTCTGGGGTTGGATCTGGGGACCGATCGGCCTGATCCTGTCGACGCCGATGACGCTTTGCCTTGTCGTCGTCGGTCGGCATGTGAAGTGGCTGGAATTCTTCGACGTGCTGCTGGGCGACAGGCCGGCGCTGACGCCGGTCGAGACCTTCTATCAGCGCATTCTGGCCCATGATCCGGACGAGGTGCAGGAACAGGCCGAACAATTGCTGCAGACCCGGTCGCTGAGCGCCTATTACGACGGCGTCGCGCGGCGCGGCCTGGAACTGGCGGCCGGGGACATCCTGCGCGGCGCGATGAAGCCGGTTCAGGTGGCCCGGCTGCGCGCCGATGTCGAGACGCTGATCGCGGAGTTGGACGATTACGACGATGTCGATCCGCCGCATCGGCTGCTGATGCAGGAGGAGACGGTGGCGGGCGTGGAGCGGCCGAACCGCGTCATCGTCAAGCAGGCGGCGCCGGGTGTGGAGATCCAGGCGGAGGACGGGGCGGTGGCCGTGGCGCCGCTGGCGCTTTGCGTCGGCGGGCGCGGGCCGCTGGACGATATCCCGAGCGCCATGCTGGCCCAATTGCTGGGCAAGCATGGGTTCGAGACGCGGATTGCGACGCATGACGCGGTTTCCCGCGCGCAGATCGCGACGCTGGACAAGGCGGGCGTCTCCCTCATCTGCGTGACCTGCCTGGAGCTGGTCGGCCAGCCACCGCATCTGCGCTATCTGCTGCGCCGGTTGCGGCAGCGCATGCCGGACGTGCCGATGGTCGTGGGCCTGTGGACGCCCGAGGCCGAGATCCTGGCGCGTCAGGATCTGGCCCAGACGCTGGGGGCGGACGCCTATGTCACCTCGCTGCGCGATATGGTGATCGAAGCCGTGGCGCTGGTATCCGTCACGGCTTGACCGATCGGCGGAAGGCGAGCGACGCAAGGCTGATCCAGCCGAGCATGGTCAGGAAGCCGCCCGTCGGCGCCATGGCCGGCAGTTCGGTGCCCGCCAGCGCCAGCACATAGACCGCCCCGCAGAACAGCAGCGTGCCGAGCAGAAACCCCCAGCCGGCGACCAGAATGCGGCGGCTGCGTGGGGTTTGGCGGGCCAGGATGCCGCAGCCGACCAAAGCCAAAGCATGCCACATCTGCATCTCGATCGCGGTATGGACGAAGGCGAGATCGGGGGCGGTTATGCGGCCCGGCAGGGCATGGGCCGCGAGGGCCGCCATCATCACGCCAGTCAGGCCCAATAACCCGCCGGCGCCGAGCCATACTCTATCCATGCACCTTACCCCTCGTTCCTGCATCGCATTTCCGCGCCGGGTGGCTTGCCCCACCCGGCAGAGCCCGCTATATGCCGGCCCTCGGTCGGAAGCGACCGATCCAGGTACGGGACGTAGCACAGCCTGGTAGTGCGCCTGCTTCGGGAGCAGGAGGCCGGAGGTTCGAATCCTCTCGTCCCGACCAATGTCCTCAGACTGAGCGCTTGCACTTTTTTCGCGTAACGTGACAGATGACGTTGCGTCCAGGAAATGGTATAGCAGACCCTCTTTGAACGAGGAGGGTTCGATGGTTGCTATCCATGCCCGTATCGCTGCCGTGACGGAGCGCGTGCGCGATCGCAGTGCTGCCAGCCGCGCGGGCTATCTGGACCGAACCATGAAGGCCGCCGCCGCCTATCCGGCGCGGTCCGGCCTGTCCTGCGCCAATCTGGCCCACGCCTATGCCCCGATGTCCGCCGGCGACAAGCACCGGTTGGCGAGCGGGGCCACGCCCAATATCGGCATCATCACCTCCTATAACGACATGCTCTCGGCCCATCAGCCCTATGAGCAATTCCCCGAGATCATCCGCCGTGCCGCGCGTCTGGCGGGCGGCTTGGCGCAGGTTGCGGGCGGCGTGCCCGCCATGTGCGACGGCGTGACCCAGGGCAATCCGGGCATGGAGATGTCGCTGTTTTCCCGCGACGTCATCGCCATGGCGACCGCGATCGGCCTGTCGCACAATGTCTATGACGCGGCGCTGATGCTGGGCGTTTGCGACAAGATCGTGCCGGGTCTGGTCATTGGCGCGCTGCAATACGGCCATCTGCCCACGATCTTCGTGCCCGCCGGGCCGATGACCTCAGGCATTTCGAATGCCGAGAAGGCCAAGGTGCGCCAGCAATTCGCGCTGGGTGAGGTGGGGCGGGACGCGCTGCTCGATTCCGAGATGCGCGCCTATCACGGGCCTGGTACCTGCACCTTCTACGGCACGGCGAATTCCAACCAGATGCTGATGGAGGTGATGGGCCTGCATCTGCCGGGGGCGGCCTTCGTGCATCCGGGCACGCCGCTGCGCGATGCGCTGACGGCCGCCGCCGCCCGCCGCGTGCTGGAAATTACGGCGCGGGGCAATGCTTTCATCCCCCTGGCCGAGGTGGTGGACGAGAAGGCGGTCATCAACGGCATCGTGGCGCTGATGGCGACCGGTGGATCGACCAACCACACCATGCATATCGTCGCCATGGCGCGGGCGGCCGGCATTATCATCACCTGGGATGATTTCGACGATATCTCGGCCGTCACACCGCTGCTGGCGCGCGTCTATCCGAATGGCAAGGCGGACGTGAACCACTTCCATGCGGCGGGCGGCATGTCGCTGCTGATCCGCGAGCTGCTGGCGGCCGGATTGCTGCATGATGATGTGACAACCGTGATGGGACGCGGCCTGTCCGCCTATACGCAGGAACCAACGCTGGTCGATGGGCATCTGGTCTGGCAGGACGGCCCCGCCGTCAGCGGCGACCTTGCCGTGCTGGCGACGGTCGACAGGCCGTTTTCACCCGATGGCGGGCTGCGGCTGATGCGCGGCAATCTGGGGCGTGGCGTCATCAAGATTTCGGCTGTCGCGCACGAGCATCGGCTTGTGCGGGCACCGGCGATCGTCTTCGAGTCTCAGGATGCTTTGGCGGCGGCCCATAAGCGCGGCGACTTGCAGCGTGATTTCGTGGCGGTGTTGCTGCATCAAGGACCGCGCGCGAACGGCATGCCCGAACTGCATCAGCTGACGCCGGTCCTGGGCGCCTTGCAGGACCAGGGCTTTCATGTCGGGCTGGTGACGGACGGCCGCATGTCCGGCGCATCCGGCAAGGTGCCGATGGTCATTCACCTGTCGCCGGAGGTCTGCATGGGCGGCCCGATCGGCAAGGTGCGCGACGGCGACATGATCACGCTGGACGCCGAGGCCGGAACGGTGGTGGCCGAAGTCCCGGACGCGGAATGGGCTGCCCGCGCGGTGATGATCGGTCCAGCGGACCCGCTGGCCGAGACGCTGGGCCGTGGCCTGTTCGACGGCATGCGCGCGCATTGCCTGACGGCCGAGGAAGGCGCTTGGGGGTTCGCGGCTTAGGCGCCCTTATCGGTCCTCGGGGGGCACCGGGTAGGTTGCCCTGTCAGGATTTTCGGACCGCCGCTGGCAAGAAACTACCGTCGTTGTCGCCGACCTCGCGCGCGATCAGCCGGTTCAAAAGTTCATTGTGGTACATGATGAGCTCGCGATTGGCATCGGCTTTGACAGCGAGATTGATCATCTCGTCCGGATCGCTTTCGAGATCGTATAGTTCGAGGTCATTGTTGCCGACCAGGTCCTCGAAGGTTGTGGGCGTGTTGAAATTGCCGGGCGCGTAGTAGCGGGCGAATTTGTAGCGCCCGTCAAAGCAGAAGCTGAGGAACCCGCGTGGCGTCATCGCGGGCCGCAACGCGCCGAAGGGCGGCACGTATTGCGCCTTATTGAGTTCCCATGCGGTTTTCGTCATGTAGGTTGAATCGACAGTCCATAGACCGACATAATTGAACAAAGCGCCTTCGCGGATTGCGGTGAGGGACGCCTGCTCGGGCGCCTTCAGGACCGAACTGAAATCGCGGCCGGGCAAGCCTGCGAGCGCTGCGGCGCGCTGCGATGGCTCGGCATTGGTGAGGCCGGCGAGTGTCGTCAACAGGTCTATATGGCTTGTTATCGCCTTGCAGCTGCGGCCGCCGGCATATTCGGGATGGACGACGACCATCGGCACATGCGTTTCCTGCTCGTAGGGTAGCGGGCCCTTGCCGCGGAGCCCGCCGTGGGAGCCGCCGAGCTCGCCATGGTCAGCAGTGCGCACGACGGCGGTCGTGGACCACAGGTTCAGCTCCGAGATCGCATCAAGAACGATCTGCAAGGTGCAGTCATTGTCGCGGATAAGGTTGAGGTAGAAATTGTAATAGTCTTGCCACATTGCCGTGGCGTCCTGTGGAATCTCGCCCAGCCAAGCTGACCAGCCGGTATTATAGGCCAGCTGCGCGGGCGGCCGACCGGGTTTGTCCAGCGGCTCAAGCGCGCTGGGCGAGGGGGGGAATTTCCAGCGCGTGGTGAAGGCCGCGTTGCTGGGCGGTGGTGTTAGAACGGCACCGGTCTGGGATTTCTGCACGATCTGGCCGGGCTGGTTGACGTCCGCATACATGATGTCATGCGGCGAAATGAAGCTCACCACCAGCAACCAGGGAATGCCGTTCTCGTTCAGCGTCTGGCCATGTGTGCGCATCCAGCGCACCGCTTCACTCGCCGTATAGATATCAGTTTCGTAACCCTGGTCAGGGGCGCCGACCTTGTCGCCGTCCGATGAGAAGGTCTGAAAGCCGTAGGCTGCAAGGGCCTCGCTATAGTTCACGGCGGGATTCGCCACGACGATGTCGCTCAGCAGTTCGAATTTGCCGAAATAGGCGGTGTGGTAGCCAAGCTGGCGGAAGACGGTGCCCATGCTCGGCCGGTCGGTTCTCAGGCTTGGCACATAGCCTGTCTCCATCTGGTCGAATACGCCGTTCACCTGCGGCGGCTGGCCGGAATATATAACGCCACGCGATGGCGTGCACATGGCTGAGCCAATGTAGTGATTAAGGAAGGTGGTGCCGCGTTGCTGCAACTCGGCGCGCGCCGGTGTCGTGAAGCCTTCGGCGGGGCGCAGATGAAACGCCTCTTCGTCGGTGGTGATGAGGATCACGTTATACGGCCGGCCGAGCGGCGTATTGCGGCTTGCCGGAAATGGGTCCGCCGAGGCTGAGGTCGATGTGGCGGCAGGTGTCTGCGCCGCTGCGCTTCGTGGCAAGGCAGAAAGGCTTGCGGCACCTAAACCAGCGCCAAAGCCGCCCAGCACAGTTCGGCGGCCGACGCCTTTGGGTTGCTCAGGCTCGTCGTTTCGCTGGTCCATCGAACTACTCCGTTACGAGCAGAGATCAGTTTATGGCACTCCCCGTACCGCTGCAATAGCGCAACGGCGAGCATTGCACGGTCCTGCAAGGTGTGAAGCTTTGCCGCGCCTGTTCCACGCTCTTGTCGCGGCGACCTGTGCGTTATCCACCTCCATTGAGCCATAGGCTCATCAACCTCCATTGAGCCATAGGCTCATCAACCCGGCGCGGCTGCGTACGCCGAATTTGGAGAATAACGCCACCACATGCTGGTGAGTGGTGGATGTTGCCAAGCCCAGTTGGTGGGCGATTTGTGTTTCTGTTCCTTTCGTGAGCAATAGCGCCAGCACCCGGTGTTCCGTTGGCGTCAGTGGCGATGATGCAATGAGAAGCCCATGGCTCAACATCAACCGGCGGTGAAACCATTTGATGCCACGCAGTGCGTAGGACAGCAAAAGGATCTGCTTGTCAGTGAATTTCTCACGCGCATAAAAGCCAAAATGCGATTCAGCATTCGCATTGAGCGGAAACCCGACATAGAGCGCATCGTAGATGCCGCGCGAGCCATAAAAATGCTCGTAGAACGGAGAATCAAACCAATCCGGTGGCAACTGGCGACGAAACGAATAGGTGCGGAAACTGCCGACGCCGGGAATGGGCAGGAGGAACGAAGGATCCATTTTCCGTCGATCCCATAATTGCGCTATTTCCTTCAGTTTCGGCTCGATGGACAGAGGTGGCATCGGGTGCAGTATCTGCAGCACGGCCATGCGCCAGCCCTCCAACGGATCATCGCCGAACTGCTTGTTGACACGCACAGCGCCTGTCCAACGGACATTCCACGGACCTGCCAGCCGGCACAGCGCCTCCTGAAGATGACGCAGGGTCGCTTCCGTCTCGCGGGCGTCGAAGTCGGCCAGTTCATCCCACAATTGGTGAACGGCATCCTGCAAGTCAGGCTCGAGCATAGGCGTTGTTGTCCTTTCTCCCGGCGTGAATGACGGCTGGTCAGATATTCCATCGGGAACCAGCGCAGACTTCATGCACCCGACTATAATCGAACTCGATCATTTGTCAGGAATCGGGGATCGGCACAGGCCGGCGCCCAATCTCCGCTGCTGGGATCGGTTTTCGAGCCGGGCTATGCCTGGGTTGGGCCGATAGCCGCCCATTCCGACGCGCCCTGGCTAAACCCCGAAATCGGCGATCAACGGGTTGACCTGCCGGAAGGCTTCCATATGCGGCACATGGCCGTAACCCGCCATGCGGTGCAGACCCGCCAGCGCGACGGCAGGCGGCGGCGGCGGCGGCAGGACGCGATCTTGCCCGCCCCAGATGATTTGCGTGGGCATCGAAAGGGCCGAGAGCGCGGCATGAAGGTCCGCCGAGCGCGCCCAGATCTCCGCGCCGACCTGCGCCATCGCCTGCCAGGCAGCATAGGTATGGGGACGATTGCGGGCCGCCAGAATGCCGGTGACGATCTGCGGGCTGAGGATGGCCGGGTTCGCCACCAGATCCTGCAACACGGCCCGCGCGCTCGCCTGATCCGTCATCGCCAGCAGACCTTCGATGAAGGCGAGATTGGGCGGCCCGCCGAGACCCGCCGGGGCGATCAGGCTGAGCGCCCGGACAAGATCAGGCCGCAGGCTGGCCGCGCGCAGCGCGATGGCGCCGCCCATGGAATGGCCGACGATATGCACGGGTGCCTTGGGTGACAGAGCAAGGATGGCAGCGATCACAACCGCCGCCTGCCGGTCCAGCCCGCCGAAATCCTGTGCCGGGCTCAGCCCATGGCCAGGCAGATCGATCGCATAGACGGTGGCATTGGCTGCCAGCGCGGGCTGGTTCAGCCCCCAGGACCGCGCGTCCGAGGCAAAGCCATGGATGAGCAGCATGACCTGCTCATCCACGCCGGGCTCACCCAGGCCGGCCGCGCCGCCGCCGGCCTTGAGATAGGAGAGGGTTTCCCCCGCTGCCTCAATCCGTGGCATCGTCTTCGTCAGCCTCGATAATGGCGAGCACGGCACCGACCGCCGCGATCTCATCCTCATCCACGATGATGGTCTTCAGGACGCCGGTGGCCGGGCTTTCCAGATCCATATCGAGCTTCGGCGTGCTGATGACGGCGATGACCTCACCCTGGATCACCGAATCGCCCTCCGACTTCTGCCAGGCGCGCATCTGGCCTTCCTCGATTTCGACGCCCAGCACCGGCATGACCAGTTCGATATCCATGACCCGCTTCCCTTCGATTGATGTCACAGCCCTTGCCGGGCGAGTGCGACATTATCCCACAACCGGTCGCCCGTCGCGGGGCGTGCAAGGTCCGGTATTAGCCGGTTGCAGACGATATCCAGAATGTCATGCGCCTGCGGGAAATAGGAGGATTCCAGGTCGGCCCCCGGCACGATCCAGTTCGGTGTGCCCAGCACCTCGACCGGCGCTTTCAAATGCTTGAAGCCGAAGCGCTGGATATTGGCGGCGAGCGTCATCAGGAAACTGCCGCGCTCGCAAGCTTCCGAGACCAGCAGCAGGCGGCCCGTCTTGGCGAGCGAGGTCAGAACCAGATCGTAGTCGAAAGGCACGAGGGAGCGCGCATCGATGATCTCGGCCGCAATGCCGTGTTCGGTCGCAAGCGTCTCGGCCGCGTCGATTGCCTTATACAGCGACGGCCCGATGGTCAGGATGGTGACGTCCTTGCCGGCGCGCTTGATATCCGGTGTGCCGAGCGGAATGCGGTAATAGTCGGTCGGCACGCCTTCGGGCTGGAACAGCTCGGTCGTGTCATAAAGCCGCTGGCTTTCGAAGAAGACGACAGGATCGTTGCCGGCCAGCGCCGAGGCCATCAATCCCTTCGCGTCATAGGGTGTCGCCGGATAGACGACCTTGAGGCCGGGGATATGGGTGACAAGTCCCGTCCAATCCTGGCTGTGCTGCGCACCATATTTGCTGCCGATGGAGCAGCGCAGCACCAACGGCATGCGCAGCACGCCGCCCGACATGGATTGCCACTTGGCCATCTGGTTGAAGATTTCATCGCCCGCGCGGCCGATGAAATCCGTGTACATCAGCTCGACGATGACGCGGCCGCCTTCCAGCGCATAGCCGACGGCGCTGGCGATGGTCGCGGCCTCCGAAATCGGCGCATTGAACAGGCGGTGATAGGGCAGGATTTCCGACAGGCCGCGATAGACGCCGAAGGCGCCGCCCCATTCGCGGTTTTCCTCGCCGTAGGCGATGAGCAGCGGATCGTGCTGGAAATGATGCAGGATCGGCTCGAACAGCGCATCGCGGATGGTGATGGCCGCCATGGCCGACAGCTTCTTGCCTTCCGGTGACTTGCCGACGCGGCTGCGCTTGGCAAGCTGGGTGACGCGGCTGCAGGTCTCGGCCGGCGCGATCAATGCGCCACCACCGGGCAGGGTTGCCAGTTCATCCGAGAACATCAGCCGGCCGACGGCGAAGGGATCGGCCTTGATGTCGATGGGCGGGGACGCCTCCGGATCGACCGACAGCGCGGTGATCTGCTGGATGGTCTGTTTCACGCCTGCCAGCATCTCAGCCTCAGCCTCATCGTCCAGGATGCCTTCGGCCTTGAGCGAGAGAGCGAAACCGGCGATGGCATCAACGCTACGCCAGGCCTCGATCTCTTCCTTGGTGCGATAGGCGCTGGCGTCCGTCGTTGAGTGGCCAACATAGCGGTAGCATTCGGCATCGATCAGCGCGGGGCCGCGGCGGGCGATCAGCAGATCGCGCTTGCGGCGGACGCTGTCCATGACGGCCAGCGGATTGGTGCCGTCCACCGTCTCGGCATGCATATTATCGGCGTTGAAACCGGCGCCGAGGCGCGACAGGCGATCCCAGGACGCTGTCTCCCCATTGGTTTGGCCGCCCATGGCATAGAAGTTGTTATGGAACAGGAACAGAACTGGCAGGCCGCCCTGATAGGCTTCGTCCCACAGATTCGTCAGCTGGCCCATGCCGGCAAGGTTCATCGCTTCCATGACCGGACCGCAAGCGGTTGATCCATCACCGATATTGGCGACCGCGATTCCTTGGCCGTGAAGTTTCTTGTAGAGCGCGGCACCGGTTGCGATGGCCGCCGACCCGCCGACGATGGCGTTGTTCGGATAGATGCCGAGCGCCGGGCAGAAGGCATGCATGCTGCCGCCCATGCCGCCGTTGAAGCCGTTTGAGCGCATCAGGATTTCGGTCAGCAGGCCAAAGAGCAGAAACTGCTCTGCGCGCTGGCGGATGTCATTGGTGCCCAGCCTGCCTTCCAGCGTGCGCAGCAACTGACCGCCGGCCTGGCCTTCCATGATCTGTGACAGCGCATCGCCGCCCAGCTTTTGGATAGCGGAGAGGCCCTTGGCGATGAACTCGCCATGGCTGCGATGGCTGCCGAAGACATGATCGCCGGCGTCCAAGGCAGCGGCGGAACCGACGGCGACAGCCTCCTGCCCGATCGAGAGATGTGCCGGGCCCGCATAGATATGCTTGATGCCGGCATAGGCGCCTTGGCCCTTGAAGCCCGCGAGCATCGTTTCGAACTCGCGGATGATCATCATATCGCGCAGCATGCGGCGCAGGCGGCCATCGCCCAGCGCCGCGCGCTCGGTCGCAAGCGGCGTGTCATAGGCATGGATGGGAATGCTTTTGATCGCGAGCACGGTCTTCTGGCGCGTCAGCGACGGGTCCACATGCAGAATTTTGGGCATAGAGCGTTTCCTCCCTTGGAAACGGCGGAGCGGCTTCCTGTCCGCTTTGCCAATCCGCCTCGCCTTATCTGCGCGCCCCGCAATAAGGTCAATCAGAAAGTTTCTTTCATATTTTTCTTATAGTGTGAAAATTGCTTTCTTATTTAAAGATGCTCGCCTCGTTACTTGGTATTATCAATAGGGCGGCGCTTTGCGGGCCTTCTGTGCTTTGGCGGCTTCCGTCCACCAGGCCAGATCATCGGCAAAACGGGGAAAGGCTTTCGCGAGGGAGTCGCCGGCGGTGCCGGTCGGCTTGCCCTCGGCATCCAGCGTGGCCGAGATCGGCCCGACCGTGAGTGTCGAGGAAATCACCACCATGCCCATTTCGGAGAGCGTGCAATGCCAGGCGGAATTGGCGCGTGCACCGGACAGCCGCCCGGCCGAATAGCTGGCGATCGCTGCCGGGCGCCAGAACCATTCTTCCAGGAAATGATCGGTGAGGTTCTTCAGCCCCGGCTGCAGACCCCAGTTATATTCGCCGGTCACGAACAGAAAGGCGTCCGCCTTGCGGATTTTGTCGGCCAGACGCTCCATCGCGGGCGGCGCCTCGCCCTGCGGATATTCCTTATACATCCGGTCCAGCATCGGCAGGTCGATCGCTTTGGCGTCGATCAGCTCGGCGTCATCGCCGCGGGCGATCAGCCCCTGCACCAGAAAATCCGCGAGGCGGATGCCCATCCGGTCGGCGCGGTATGAGCCGTAGAGGACAAGAATGCGGTCGCCCATGATGCGTTCCTTTGCCGAACCCGCAGGCGCCGTCAGCGCTTGCGGCAGAAGCAGCCTTTAGCATGATCATCGACCAGCCCGACGGCCTGCATCCAGGCATAGACGATGACAGGACCGACAAATTTGAAGCCGCGCTTCTTCAGCGCTTTGGATATTTCCTGCGACAACGGCGTTTCTGCCGGCAGTGCCACGCCGTCGCCCCGGATGGGTTTGCCGCCGGTAAAGCCCCAGGCGAAATCCGAAAAACTCAACCCCTCATCCTGCATCGCGAGATAGGCGCGGGCGCCGCCGATGGTCGCTTCGATCTTGGCGCGGGCGCGGATGATGCCGGCGTCACCCATCAGCCGCTCGACATCGTCGGGGCCGAATTTTGCCACCACGGCCGGGTCGAAATTCTGGAAGGCCGCGCGGAAACCCTCCCGCCGCGTCAGGATGGTCCGCCAGGAGAGACCGGCCTGGAACCCTTCCAGCATCAGGGTCTCCCATAGCAGACGGCTGTCGCGAATGGGCTTGCCCCATTCCGTGTCATGATACTGGGTCATCAGCGGGTCGCTATTCGCCCAGGAACAGCGCAGCACGGCGGCGGATGCGGTCATAACGACAGGCTAGCGCTGTTCCGAAACGGCGTCACGCCTTCTGGCCTCAGGATGCGACGACGCCGATCTCCTCGCCCTCTTCGAATTCGAAGACGTTCAGCTCGACCAGACCGAAGCAGAGCAGCCAAAGGCAGGCGTCCAGACAATCCAACCATTCCTGCGCCGCGCCCCAGGTCGCGGCGCAGGCGACGAGACCCACATAGAGCACGATTTTCACGCAATTGCGGATCCGCCATTCCAGCCCGTCGAAGTCACCCGGCACGTAGATGTCATAGGCGAGCGAGGCGCAGACGAGCAGCCAAAGCGTGGCATTGGCGAGATCGAGCCATTCGTGATCCATCCCGTAGGTGACCGTCGATTGGATGGCGATGCCATAGCCGATGGTCTGGACGGCGATGAGCAGCCACTTCTCCCATGCGCCCACGTAATTCTGGCGGAGCGTCGAGGACTCATATTGGAAGACGCCGAGCAGCAGCAGCCAGCCGAAGGAATCCATGGCTTCGTTCAGCGTTTCCGCGAAGAAATAAACCAGCAGATCGACAATCAGGGCCGCGAAGATCGTGTATTTGGTCCATTTGAAAATCCGGGGCCAAACCCGGCCAGGAATGGCGATCTTCTTGGGGGCCTGCGGCTGGGCAGGCGCAGGGCGGCTGAGGTCCAAGGCAATTATCCTTCGGCGAGGAACAGGGTTCCTTCAGCCGTAACAGCCGCGCGCCGGCCGTTATGCGAAATTTGGTTGACACTGATGGCCCGGCTTCCCGAATGCCTGAGGACGGAGACAGAGGTGCGGCGCTTGAAACAGGTCAGGGATTTGAGCGCGAGCGGCACCGGCCGCATCCGCCTGTTGCGCGCGGACCTTTCTCCGGCCGAGCAGCTTGCCTGCGATGAGGTTTTGGCCCTTGCCGGTGACCCGATGTCCCTGGCGATAGCGGTGATCGCCCGGGCCGCCAATGTCAGCGAGGCAACCGTCACGCGGATGTGCCGGCATCTGGGATTCCCAAGTTTTTCGGCCTTGCGCATGGCGCTGGTGGCCGAGGCCGCGCGCAATGCGACTCAGATGCTGCCAGGCGGCAGCGCGGGGGAAAGCGTGCCGGCGCGCGCCCTGCGCCACACGGCCGCCGCTTACGCGGCGGCGATCCACGAGACGGCGGCCACGGTGCCGGCGGAGACGATCGCCGAGATAGGCCGGCTATTGCGGGCCGCCAGCCGGATCAGCGTGCTGGGCATCGGCGGCAGTGCGGCGGTGGCGGCCGACCTCTGCCACAAGCTCGGCAAGCTGGGGCTCGCTGCCTCCGCGCAGGGGGACGGGGATATGATGACCATCGCGGCCTCCGCCGCTCGGCCCGGCCATGTGCTGATCGGCATCAGCCATACCGGGCGGACCGAATCCGTGGTCGCGGCCCTGGCCCTTGGCCGTAGCCGTGGCGCCAGCGTGATCGCGGTGACGCATGATCCAAACGCGCCCATCGCGCGCGTCGCCGATCTGCTGGTCAGGACCGCCAGCCGCGCGACCGATCTGCCGACCGATGAGCTATCGGGCCGGATGGCCCAGCTGCTGATCTTCGACGCGGTCTATACGGTGCTGGCGCTGGATGACCTGGGCGAGGGCCGGTCGCGGCTGACGGATGTGACCGAGGCTTTCGATCGGCAGCGGTTGCGGTGACGGGCAGGCAGCCTGCGCGGTTTTCTCGTATCGTTCTTTTGTCATCCGTTTATATCGTCGCCCGCGCACGTGTTGCGCGGGTCTATCCGATGCGGCGCTGAAACGCCGTCCGGGCGTCGCGAGTCTTTCTCGTATCGTTCTTTTATCGTCGCCCGCGGCTTCATGCCGCGGGTCTACCCATTATGGCGCCCAAACGCCGTCCGGGCGCCATAACGGGTGGGTCCGCGCAACAAGTGCGCGGATGACGAATGAAAAACGAGGGCGCGGATAACGATAAGGGGCGGATGACGGCTATTGAAATCGGCGCCGCGATCATCGCGTCTTCAGTTGTGAATCCGCGATAGGAACTGCCGGCAGCGATCGGATTTCGGGTTGAGGAAGACCTCGTCCGGCGTGCCTTCCTCCTCGATCTTGCCTTGGTGCAGGAAGACGACGCGATTGGCGACCTGCCGCGCGAAACCCATTTCATGGGTGACGACCAGCATGGTGCGACCTTCCTCGGCCAGTTTGCGCATTACGGCCAGCACTTCGCCCACCAGTTCGGGGTCCAGTGCCGAGGTCGGCTCATCGAACAGCAAAACGGCCGGTTCCATGCACAAGGCGCGGGCAATGCCGACGCGCTGCTGCTGGCCGCCGGACAATTGAATGGGATAAGCGTCGCGCTTGGCGGTCAGGCCGACTTTCTCCAGCATGGCCTCGGCCCGTTCGATCGCTTCGCGCTTGCCCAGACCCAGCACATGCATCGGCGCTTCGATCAAATTCTGGATGACCGTCATATGGCTCCACAGATTGAACTGCTGGAAGACCATGCCGAGTTCGCGGCGGATACGCTCCACCTGTCGCGCGTCCGCAGGCTCCTGCGTGCCGTCGCGGTGGCGGCGCATTTTGATGAGCTCGCCCTTGATGCGGACTTCGCCGGAATTCGGCATCTCAAGCAAATTGATGCAGCGCAGAAAGGTGCTTTTGCCGGAGCCGCTGCTGCCCAGGATGGCGATGACGTCATGCTCATGCGCGGTCATGGAGATGCCCTTCAGCACCTCATGCGGACCGAAGCTTTTATGCATGCCGTCAACACGGAGCGCTTCCACCCCGGTCTTGAGGACGGTGGTTGCGTGGTCTGCCTGCACCAGAGCCATTGTGCGCTTATGTCTTTCGCGAAAAGCTGATTGATCCCTGCAACAGGCGGCGCCTGTCAAGCAATTGACTCATTTTGTGGAAAAAGACGTTTCGAGTGGGTAGGGAGGAACCGAGCGGCTTGCTGTCGCGCGGATTTAGTAGCAGAGGGGCGGCGGCGACGGCATCGGTCCCGTCGTCTCGTGACGCGCATGGCCTGTCGCTTGCATGTTACCGACCATATCGCCTTTCAACGGTATCAAGCTGACCGGGCGCGCTGCCCGGGTCCGCAAGACCAAAGGGAGACTACCTGATGAAGAAGCTTCTGGCTGCCGGCGCGCTGGCGGTGATGATGCTCGGTCTGACCGGCACGGGTCCGGCCCATGCCAAGGCCTTTACCGAGCTGAAGTTCGGCGTCGACGCGACCTATCCGCCCTTCGAGAGCCTGTCGCCCTCCGGCGAGTTCGTCGGCTTCGACATGGATATGGGCCGCGCCATCTGCGCCTATCTGAAGGTCAAGTGCGTGTTCGTGTCCCAGACCTTCAGCGGCATCATTCCCGCGCTGCAGGCCCGCAAGTTCGACGCCATCCTGTCCTCGATGTCCAAGACGCCGGAGCGCGAGAAGGCCATTTCCTTCTCCACCCAGATGTATGACGAGCCGACCAGCCTGATCGCCAAGAAGGGTTCGGGCATCGCGGCGACGGTCGACAGCCTGAAGGGCAAGACGGTCGGCGTCGAAGCCGGCACCATTCAGGAATCCTACGCCAATGCCTATTGGAAGCCGGCCGGCGTTAAGGTCGTCTCCTATCCCGGTCAGGATCAGGTCTATGCCGATCTTCTCACCGGCCGTCTGGATGCGTCGCTGCAGGATTCCGTCGAAGCCGATTACGGCTTCCTGAAGACCCCGAAGGGCGCCGATTACGCGCTCGTCGCCAATATCACTGACGATCCGAAGGACGTCCTTGGGTCCTACGTCGCCATCGGCGTGCGCAAGAACGAGACGGCGCTGCTCGCCAAGATCGACGAGGCGATCGCGGCGCTGCACAAGGACGGCACCTACGACAAGCTGCAGTCCAAGTATTTCAACTTCAACATCTACCAGACCAGCGCGAACTAAGACTGTTCCGAGAGGGCCGCAGACGCATCAGTCTGCGGCCCTTTTTCTATCGTCGCTGCCGGAAGGGGAGTTGAATGTTCAATCTCGGGGGCTACGGCCCGATCATTCTGTCCGGCACGCTGACGACGATCGAGCTGTCGATCCTCAGCCTGATCGTCTCCTTCCTGATCGGTCTTCTCGGCGCCTCGGCCAAACTGTCCCGCAGCCGCATCGCGGTGGGTATCGCGACCGTCTATACCACGATCATCCGCGCCGTGCCGGACCTCGTTCTCATGCTGCTATTGTTCTATAGCCTGCAGATCTGGCTGAACGATCTGACGGATGCGCTGGGCCTGGACCAGTTCAACCTCGACCCCTTCACCAGTGGCGTCATCACCCTCGGCTTCATCTATGGCGCCTATTTCACCGAGACCTTTCGGGGCGCCTTCATGTCCGTGCCGCGCGGGCAGATGGAGGCCGCCCGGTCCTTCGGCATGCGCCGCTTCTATGCCTTCCGCCGCATCCTGTTCCCGCAGATGATGCGCTATGCGCTGCCGGGCCTGGCCAATAACTGGCAGGTCATCCTGAAGGCGACGGCGCTGGTGTCCATCATCGGCCTGTCCGATATCATCAAGGCGACGCAGGACGCGGGCAAGGCGACCTTCAATACCTTCTTCTTCTCGGTGCTGGCCGCCGTCGTCTATCTTGTCCTGACAACGGCCTCCAACGGCGTGCTGATGCTGCTGCAGAAACGCTATTCCGTCGGCGTGCGGAGGGCCGCGTCATGATCGACATCATCCAGCAATACTGGCGCCCGCTGCTTTATACCGACGGCTATACCATGACCGGCGTCGCCATGACGCTTTGGCTATTGGTGATTTCCTGCCTGATCGGCTTCTGCCTGGCGGTGCCGCTGGCGGTTGCGCGGAATGCGCGCAACCCCTTCATCCGCCTGCCGGTCTGGACCTATGTCTTCGTCTTCACCGGCACGCCGCTTTATGTGCAGCTGCTGATCATCTATACTGGCATCTACAGCCTGAGCATCGTCCAGCATACGAGCTTCCTGAACGCCTTCTTCCGCCAGGGCATTGACTGCACATTGCTCGCCTTCGCGCTGAATACCGGCGCCTATACGACGCAGATTTTCGCGGGCGCGATGCGCGACATGGCCTTCGGCGAGATCGAGGCGGCGCGGGCCATCGGCATGTCGGGCTTCACGCTGTATCGCCGCATCATCATCCCAAGCTCACTGCGGCGGGCTTTGCCGCTGTACAGCAACGAGGTCATCCTCATGCTGCATTCGACGACGCTGGCCTTCACGGCGACGGTGCCCGATATCCTGAAGGTCGCGAATGACGCGAATTCCGCGACCTATGAACCCTTCTGGTCCTTCGGCATCGCCGGCGTGCTGTATGCCTGCATCTCCTTCACCCTGATCTTCACCTTCCGACGCGCGGAGCATCGGTTCCTGGCCTTCCTGCGCCGCTAGCGTTACAGCAGACCAGAGATCGGGGAGTGCCGGTATGAAGGTCTGTGTCTATGGCGCGGGCGCCATCGGGTGCCATGTCGCGGCGCGCCTGGTTTCGGGTGGCGCCGATGTTTCCGTGGTCGCACGCGGGTCGCAGCTTGCGGCCATCCGAGAGCAGGGATTGCGGGTCGAAACACCGGACGGCACGCTGACAGCGCATCCGCGCGCCAGCGATGATCCCGCCGATCTGGGTCCACAGGACGCCGTGCTGGTGACGGTCAAAGCACCGGCGCTGACCGCTGTCGCCGCGGCCATCGCACCGTTGCTGAGGCCGGATACGCCCGTCGTCTTCGTCATGAACGGCATACCCTGGTGGTATTGCCATGGTCTTAAAGGCGATCTGGCAGGCAGGCAGTTTGCGGAGATCGATCCGGACGGCATCGTCTGGCGCCATATCGGCCCCGAGCGCGCCGTGGGCGGCGTCGTCTACTCATCCTGCACCGTTACGGCGCCCGGCACCGTTCGCGTGCTCAGCGCCAAAAGTCGCATCATCCTGGGCGAACCGACAGGCGAGGGATCGTCAAGGGCAGCGGCCTTGGCCGCTATCCTGCGTGCAGGCGGCTTTGTGTGTGAGGTCACGGACCAGATCCGGGACGCGATCTGGACGAAGCTCGCCTGGAATATCGCGACGGGACCGATTTGCGCCTTGGCTCGCGCGCCCATGAATGTCGCCTTGGCTGATCCGACGGTCGAGGCGGCGGTGCGGGCGCTGCTCGCTGAGGGGATCGCGATTGCGCGCGGGCTTGGCTGCATGATCGCGCCGGATATCGACGCGATCGTGAAGGCGGTGCGCTCCAGCCCGCATAAGCCGAGCATTTTGCAGGACCTGGAGCTTGGCCGGCCGATGGAAATCGACGCGCTATATACGATCCCGCTCGCCCTGGCGGAAATGGCATCGGTGCCCGCGCCGACACTCGGATTGCTGACGGCTCTGCTGCGTCTGCAAGCGCAACAGGGCCGCCAGCAATAGCGAGGCCGCGCCCATCTATTGACTGATCGCCTCCAACTCCTGGTTCGGCTTGATGTGACGCAGGAAGATCACGGCGCACATGCCGATCGAGACGCCGACGGCGAGCACAAGCCAGGTGCCGGTCGGCGTGGTCGTGTCGCTCAGCAAGGTCCAGAGCAGCGTGCCGATGACGAAGCCCAGCACCTGCATGGCACTCAGGAAACCGACCGCCGTGCCCCGCATGCGCGTCGGGAAGCTTTCCGCCTGATAGGCATAGCCGGCCGAGGCCCAGGTGCCGTTGGTGACCTGATAGAGCAGGAAATAGACGGTGACCACCAGCCAGGTCTGTTGGGCGTAGAGGAAGATCAGGCTGAGCGGGGCGACCAGGATCGCCGTCACGATGATGACCTCGCGCCGGCCGAAACGCTCGCCCAGCCATCCGCCCAGGATATAGAAGAAGAAGCCGATACCGCCCGTCACCAGCAGCAGGGTGCTGGCCTCTGACGAGGAGAAGCCTTTGAACTTGGTCAGCCAATAGGTGATGTAGAAATTGCTCGCGACATAGCTGGCGCCGTAGCAGATCCAGGCGACGGTCAGCCAGATGAGCTGTCGCCTGATCGCGGGTGACGCCGCAAACAGCTGACCGAGCGTGACGCGCTCGATCTCCTCCACCGCGACTGCGCGCTGGGCGAGCAGCGCCTGCAGCTTTGTGTCATCGCCCTTGGCCTGCGCCTCGCGAA
Source organism: Acidisoma cellulosilyticum (assembly GCF_020621385.1). Lineage (GTDB taxonomy): Bacteria > Pseudomonadota > Alphaproteobacteria > Acetobacterales > Acetobacteraceae > Acidisoma > Acidisoma cellulosilyticum. The sequence goes on from NZ_JAESVA010000007.1 coordinate 84,557, forward strand.
CCTGTTGCACATGCTCATAGCGATCGGATTCGCGGACGAACAGGCGCCCGACGATCACGCCGATGATGGGAATGACGCCGAGCAGGAAGACGAAACGCCAGCCGAATTGCCCGAAAGCGAGATAGACGGCGGAGGCGAAGAACAGGCCGAGGGGCCAGCCGCCCTGGACGATGGAATAAAGCAGTCCGCGACCCTTGGCCGGCACCTGCTCGTTGACGATGGTGATGGAGACCGCGAGTTCCGAATAGGCGAGGCCGGAGGCCAGGGCCCGTACCGCCACCAACTCCCAGAAACCCTGCACGAAATAGGTGAGGCCGGTGAAAATGGCGGTGCCGGCGAGGCAGATCATCCAGACACGCCTGCGTCCAAAACGATCCATGCCGTAGCCCGCAAAGATCGTGATGCAGAATTGGGCGCCGTAGACGAAGAAGCCGAGGATACCGATGCCGGTTTCCGAGATATGCAGCGACTTCGCGATATCGGGCAGTGCCAGGACGAGAAGATTGACGTCGTAGGACGCGAGCGCCCAGCCCGCCAGAGCGACAAGCACGAGATAGAAAATATAGCGCTTGTCCTGCGCTGCTTCTGCCATGGGACAATCTCCTCCCGTCCGATCTTCAGACACAGCCACTCACGGGCTGTTGATTGGGCGGAGAGGCATAGGCCACCGCCCGAACGGGAGATGGCGCCGGGACGAAGGCTGTCAACCAGACTGGTATTATGACATCACCAGATGCAACTCAGATGCGCCAGGACGCGAGAGAAAACATTAACTTCAATTTATTTTCGACATCCCGGGAATAAACCCTGCCTGGCCGGTGTCTGCGCCTGAGAACGGCAAGCGTGGCGCGATGGCAATCCGCGTAACCTGGGCGGGGTGACGGACGTATAGCGTTGGTGTGCATCCAACGATCACCAAGCTTGGAATGAGATGTGACGGAACTTTGCCTTGCATCCCGCAAGGATGAAGCTGCGAACTGCCGTCCATTACCGGCTTTCAGTCAGACAGGACAAATCATGCGACAGACATTCATCGCGACGGCGGCCATGGGCCTGGCACTTTTGGGCGGTATCGCCCTTGCCCAGGCGGCCGCACCCAAGCGCGTCCGCGGGACGGTGACAGCCATCACAGCGACTGAGATCAGCATCACGACGCGCAGTGGCGCTGCCGAGACCTTCGCCCTGACCGCCGATACGCATTATCTGGGCGAGACCACGGGCGCCATGACGGATATCAAATCCGGCAGCTATATCGGCAGCGCGGCCGTGCCCGTGGCGGGCGGCGGCGGCAAGCTGCGCGCCGTCGAAGTGACGGTCTTCCCGCCCAGCATGGTCGGCGTCGGCGAAGGCCATTACGACTGGGATCTGGGCAAGAACAGCTCCATGACCAACGGCACGGTCGGCGATCTGGTGACCTCCAACGGCAATACGATGATGGTCAAATACAAGGGCGGCGAGAAGGCGATCGTCGTGCCGGCCGATGTGCCGATCGTGACGATTGCCCCTGGTGCGATGACCGAAGTCACCAGCGGCGTGAAGGTTATCGTCGTTCCTGCCAAGGGCGACGCCAAGACGGCGGCCGCCGTGCTGTTCGGCCGCAACGGCATCACGCCGCCGCAATAACATCGTCATCGGGCCTAAAGGACAGGGGCCGATATCGGCCCTTGTCCGCGGAGACCGCCAATGTCTAACGCAGCTTCCCGACCGGCCAGGGGTCGATCGGTCCTGGTTCACCCGCTTATCGTGCGGATAACGCATTGGGTGAACGCCTTTGCGATCGTCTGCATGGTGATGAGCGGCTGGCAGATCTATGATGCCTCACCGCTGCTGCCTTTCGCCTTCCCGCCGTTCATGACGCTGGGCGGCTGGCTGGGCGGGGCCATTGCCTGGCATCTGGCCATGATGTGGCTGCTGATCGCCAATGGCATTCTGTACCTGGGCTACGGGCTCGCCTCGCGGCATTTCAAGCGGAGCTTTTTTCCGCTTAGTGCGCGTGGCGTGCTGTCGGATTTCCGCTCCGCGCTGCATTTCAATCTGTCGCATACGCCGGGCGTCTATAACGCCGTGCAGAAGCTGCTGTATCTGGCCGTTCTGCTTCTGGGCATTCTGGCTTTCCTCTCGGGTCTCGCGATGTGGAAGCCGGTGCAATTCGAATGGCTTGCGGCCGCTTTGGGCAGCTATCCCTCGCTCCGCTGGCTGCATTTCATCGCCATGACGGGCATCGTCGGTTTCGTCATCATCCATCTGGCGCTTGTCATCATCGTGCCGCGCACCCTGCCGAGCATGATCACCGGTCGCGTGCGGATGGATGATAAGGCAGGAATGCGCCATGAAGCGTGACACCGGATTGATCCGTCCCCGCGATGCCGCGCCCGAACTCAAGCGGGTCGAGCGCCGCCTGCTCCTGAAAACAGGCCTGTCCCTCGGGGCGCTGACCATGCTGACGGGCTGCAACCTGTCGGACGGCGATGAGGTCGACCGCGCCTTGTTCGCCATGTCCCGCTTCAACGATCGCGTGCAGGCCTTGCTGTTCAGCAAGACAAGGCTGGCCGCCACCTTCCCCGCCAGCCGCATCACCAATCCGTTCCGCTTCAACGCCTTCTATGACGAGGATGACGCGCCGGAGATCGATGCGTCGGATTGGAAGCTTGAAGTCTCCGGCCTCGTCGATGACAAGACGCCCTGGACCTTGGCCCGGCTGCGGACCATGCCACAGGAAAACCAAATCACCCGGCATATCTGCGTCGAGGGGTGGAGCCAGATCGGCGAATGGAGCGGCGTGCCGCTGCATCTGTTCCTGAAAAAGATCGGTGCCGATACGCGGGCCAAATATGTCGGCTTCAAATGCGCCGACCGCTATTATTCAAGCATCGACATGCCGAGCGCGCTGCATCCTCAGACCATTCTGGCGCTCGACTTCATCGGCAAGCCGCTGCCGACGGAATTCGGCTTCCCCATGCGGCTGCGCATTCCGACCAAGCTCGGCTTCAAGAACCCGAAATATGTCGTGTCCCTGTTTGTCACCAATGACAATCCGGGCGGCTATTGGGAAGACCAGGGCTATAACTGGTTCAGCGGTAGCTGAGACGATCGACGCCTTCTACTTTGCTTGTAGAATATACCCGACAAGGACAAATTTGACACTGGGCTAGAGTCCGTCAGGCTTAGTCGGAAACGCCCCCAAATCTATCGCCCGCGGACTTGTTCCGCGGGTGTACCCTTGCGCGCAGGCAAGCGGCTGTCTGGGCGCCGCGGCGGGTAGGTCCGCGCAACGAGTGCGCGGATGACGAATTATCTATTAAAATCCGACAGACTCTAATCAAGAGCCAATGGATGAAGACTTCTGCTGTGTCCGTCCCAGATGCTGCTCAAGCTGCATCCGCTGTGTCCCTGCAGATGCTCAAAGTGCTCAGCTTGTCCTGTAGTGCCAGTTTTGTGAGCCCGCACTGGGCCGTGGCATTCAGGGCAGCGCTTCACCAGCTTTCCCTGTTGCAGGAGCGCCTCATCTATACTCATTCGCTCCCAACGGGTGCCGATGCGAACCTGACAATCAATGCTTTTCGGCATCTAGAGCAGATCACAGTCAGATGGAATCATCTGACTGTGTGAAGATGCTCGCAAAAACAATAATCTAGAGCGGTATCTGCGAGCGTAAGCGAGCAGGAAACGCTCTAGTCTGCTCCGAAATCTTGGCTAGTCCTATGCCCGCAGCAACTGCTCCGTCAGCGTCGCCCAATAGGACGCGCCGACGGGCAGAACCTCGTCATTGAAATCGAATAGCGGGTGGTGCAGCCCAGGGTCGTTCGCGCCACGCGCCGTGCCCAGCATGATATAGCTGCCGGGCTTCTCGTTCAGCATATAGGAGAAGTCTTCCGCGCCCATGGTCGGGCGTTCCATCTCAGACACGCGGGCCGAACCCGCCACCGTTTCCGCCGCATACGTGGCGAGCTTCGTTGCCTCCACATCATTCACGGTCGCCGGATAGTTGCGCTTGAATTCGACCACGGCGGTGGCACCGAAGGCCGCGGCCACGCCGGTCGCGATCTGCTTCACGCCCGCTTCGATCACGTCGCCGACCGAGGGGGAAAACCAGCGCGAGGTGCCGGTCATCACCGCGCGTTCGGGGATGACGTTGGAAGCGACACCCGAGACGATGCTGCCGATGGTGACGACGCCGGCCTCGGTCGGCTCCATCCGGCGGGCGACGATCGATTGCAGCCCGGTCAAGATATGGGCGGCGACGAGGATAGGATCGACGCCTTCATTCGGCTTGGCGCCATGGGCGCCACGGCCCGTGACGGTAATGGTGATCTCACCGGTCGCGGCCATCACCGCACCATTGCCCCAGACGAAGGTGCCGGCGGGCTGGGTCGGCCAATTATGCATGCCGAAGACCTGCTGCATGGGGAAGCGCTGGAACAGACCCTCATCCACCATCACCTTGGCACCACCTTCACCCTCCTCGGCGGGCTGGAAGATGACATAGACGGTGCCATCGAAATTCCGCGTCTCCGCCAGGTAGCGGGCGGCGCCGAGCAGCATGGTGGTATGGCCGTCGTGGCCGCAGGCATGCATGACGCCGGGATTGAGCGAGGCATAGGGGACGCCGGTTTCTTCCGGGATCGGCAGCGCGTCCATATCGGCGCGCAGGCCGATGGCGCGGCCGTTCCCGGCATTGCGACCGCGAATGACGCCGACCACGCCGGTCTGGGCGATACCGGTGACGACTTCATCCACCCCGAATTCACGCAGGCGCTCGGCCACCACCGCGCTGGTGCGCGGCAAATCGAAGCCGAGTTCCGGATGGGCATGCAGATCCCGCCGCCAAGCGGTCATATCTTCATGGAAATCGGCAATCCGATTGATGATCGGCATGGGGGCGCTCCGCTCTCGCAAGGCCGCATGGTGCAGCGCAGTGGGGCCAGAGGACAACCCCCTAAAGCGGATAGGACAAGGCCCTAACCGTCAACCGGCTCCGTCAATTCCGGTAACCAGGGCATATCCGCGCCCAGCCTGCCGCAAGTGACCGCCGCGACCTGGACCGCTGCCGCCAGCGCGGCCTCAAGCGCCGTCAGCGGCAGGGTGCCGAGCCTGTCGCGCGTGAGGAAGCCCGCCTTGTGCAACTGCCAGAACAGGCCGGCGGTCAGACTGTCCCCGGCGCCGACGGTATCGATCACCGCGACACGGCGGGCCGGGCAATGCACCTTGCCCTGAGCCGTGAAGCCGGTGACGCCCTCGGCCCCCTGGGTCAAGACCACCAGGGTCGCGCCGTCTTCCTCGATCCAGCGGCGGGCGGCGGCTTCGGGTGGCACGCCGGGCAGGAGATAGGCCAGGTCGGCGAGCGACAGCTTGATGATATCGGCGAGGCTCAGCAGCCGCTGCATGCGCGCATGATAGCGGGTCGGGTCCTCCACCAGGCTCGGCCGGCAATTGGGGTCGATCGAGAGCAGCCGCTGCCCCTGCTGCTCCCGGAACAGCGCTTCCGCCTCATCCGCGACAGGGTCCGCGATGAGCGGGACGGAGCCGATATGGAGAAGGTCGATATCCGGGGTGAGCATCGGCGCCTCTGCCCGGCGCCAGCGACGCATGGCGGTCTCCCGGTCGAAGAAGGCGTATTGCGGCTCCTGGCCTGACAATTCGACGAAGGCGAGGGTGCTGCCTTCCGGCAGGCGGCTGGCGTAATTCAGCGACACGCCGGCCTCGGTCAGGCGCTGGGCCAGAAACTGGCCGAAGAAATCGGTCGAAAGCCCGCCCATGAAGCCGGTCGGCACGCCCAGCCGGCCGAGCCCGAGGGCGACATTGAAGCAGGAACCGCCGGCCACCGGCAGATAAGGCGACAGGCCGCTGGCCTGCCCGGGCACCGGCATCGCCGTTGGCAAAAAATCAATGATGGCATCGCCATAGATAAGGAGCATGGACGTCTCTTGTTTATTTTGGCGAAAGTCTAGAGCGCCGATCCTGGCGGCGGAAGACGTCTGGCACCCAGGCCTCGCTAAAGCCGTTGTGATGAAGGCCGGACTGACACTGGCGGGATCAGCCCCATATCCGTTCGTGGGGGGCGCTTCGACATCCGCCTCCGCCCTCGTGCCGGTATGACGAGACGGAGAGAGAAGCCGATGACATTTCAGAACAAGATCAATGCGCCCAGTGCCGAGAGGCTGGCTTCCGCGCCGGCATCCGCGCGGGAAACGCCGCGCATCTATCTGTTTCACCCTCTTTTGGCCGGGCCGATCGGCGATTGGGGGAAATGGTTCGACCATGCGGCGGGTCTGGGCTTTACCCATGTTCTGAGCGCGCCATTCTTCGCCGGCCCCAGCCTGCAATTGCCGAGCGATTTCTCTCGTGTTTTCGACGGGTTAGGCTGGGACGGTACGGCGGATGAGGCTCTGGCGGCCTATGCCAAGGCGGCCAGAAGCGCAGGGCTGCGGCCGCTGCTGGATATCTATCCTGGCTTTGTCGCGGAGAATGCGGGCGCAGGGCTGTTCACGGTGCCGGCTGCCGATCACGCGCGCGACCCGCGGCATTATGCGGGATTTGCCGGCGCGGCTTCGGCCGATTGGACAAATGCGGCGGCCGAACTGGGTGATTTCTGGGCGTCCCACCTGGCCCAATGGCAGCAAGCCGGGATCGCCGGCTTTCGGGTCGACCTCAAGCAGATTGCGCCTGCCGAACGATTGGCGTTTCTCCGGTCGATCGGCGGCGCTGACACCGGCGAGTTGTTCGGCTGGACGCCGGGACTGCCTTGGGCCGAGGTCAAGGCTCTATCGGGCAGCGGCCTCGATTTCGTTTTCTCGTCATTGCCCTGGTGGGATTTCCGCAGCGATTGGTTCTGGGAGGAGGCGGCGATGCTGGACGGCATCGCGCCGACCATTGCGCCGCTGGAAGATCCCTTCGGCAAGCCCTTGGCCGCGTCCATCGGCGATATCGGTCTGCTCGGCAACGCGCAAAAACGGCTGGTGAACTTCGCCGCCGCTACCGGCCAGGGGCTGATGATGCCGATGGGGTTCGAATCCGGCGCGACCAGGCCCTGGGATGCGCGGCGCGGGCATGATTTGCCGCGCGAAACCTTGCCCGATCTGGCGGCGGCTTTGCGGCAGGTCACGGCCATTCCCGGCAATGGCACGACGCTGCGCATCGGCAGCCCGACCGGCGATGTCTTCTCGTTCGTTCGCAGCGAAGCCGATCTGCGCTTCGCAGAAGAGGCGGAGTTGATGCTGTTCAACCCGTCCTTGCGGCGGCGTGTGACGGCACCGATCGAAAACGCCATGACGGCGCTGAGCGGTCGCTTTCTGCCCGGCACGGCGATGGCGCAGTCGCTGTCGCTGGAACCGGGTGCGTTGAAGACCCTGCTGCTCCGCCGCCACAAGACGGAAGCCAAGCCTGCGCCGGCCTTGACCGAGACGGTGAAAAAGGCGGCCGACCTGTCCCAGCGGGTCGCGATCGAAGCGGTCGCCCCGTCCGTGGATGACGGGCGGTTTCCCGTGAAACGTCTGGCCGGTGAAATCGTCACCGTCACCGCCGATATCCTGTGTGACGGGCATGACCAGCTTTCGGCCGCTTTGCATTGGCGCAAGACAGGGGACGCGTCCTGGCAGCAGGCGCGGTTGAACCTGATCAATAACGACCGTTGGCAGGCGCCCTTCTTCCTCGCTGAAATCGGCGTCTATGAATTCTTCGTCGAAGCCTGGCGCGATCAATTCGCGAGCTACCGCGATGAGCTGGGCAAGAAGCATCGCGCCGGTGTTGATGTGACGGTGGAGTTGATGGAGGGCCGGCATCTGCTGGCCGCCGCCGGTGCGCCGCTGGGCCAGGCGCTCGCGCGCTTTGATCTGGCATCGCAGGAAGACAGGATCGCGTTGCTGCTCTCGGCCGAGATTGCGCAGCAGATGATGGATATCGATCCGCGTCCCTTCGCGACGCGGTCCGGCATTCACAGCATCGATGCCGATCGGCTGGAAAGCCGTTTTGCCAGTTGGTATGAAATCTTCCCCCGCTCGATGAGCGACGATCCCGCGCGGCACGGCACGTTCCGCGATGTGGAAAAGCACCTGCCGCGCATTCGCGATATGGGATTCAACGTTCTTTATTTTCCGCCGATCCATCCCATCGGCCATAGCAATCGCAAGGGCCCCAATAATACTCTGACGCCGGGGCCGCATGATCCCGGCAGCCCTTATGCCGTCGGCAATGAGACGGGCGGGCATGATGCCATTCACGCTGAACTCGGCACGCTGGAGGATTTCCTGCATATGCGGGAAGCGGCGGCGGCGCATGGGCTGGAAATCGCGCTGGATTTCGCCATTCAATGCGCGCCCGATCATCCCTGGCTGAAGCAGCATCCCGGCTGGTTCGACTGGCGGCCGGATGGGTCGATCAAATATGCCGAGAATCCGCCTAAGAAATACCAGGACATCGTCAACGTCGATTTCTATGCGCGTGACGCCATCCCGGGTCTTTGGGTCGCACTCGCCGAGGTCGTGCTGTTCTGGTGTGAGCAGGGCGTGCGCATCTTCCGCGTCGACAACCCGCATACCAAACCCTTTCCCTTCTGGGAATGGATGATTGCGCAAGTAAAGGCACGCTTTCCGGATACGCTGTTCCTGGCGGAAGCTTTCACGCGGCCGAAGATCATGAACCGGCTCGGCAAGATCGGCTTCAGCCAGTCCTATACCTATTTCACCTGGCGCAATACGCGCGCCGAACTGGAAGATTATCTGACGACGCTGACGACCGGTCCGGAAGCGGATTTCTTCCGCCCGAATTTCTTCGTCAATACGCCCGACATCAATCCGGTCTTTTTGCAGACGTCCGGCCGGCCGGGTCATTTGATCCGTGCGGCATTGGCCGCGACCTTGGCCGGTTTGTGGGGTGTCTATTCCGGTTTCGAACTCTGCGAAGCGACGCCGCTACCCGGCCGGGAAGAATATCTCGATTCCGAGAAATACCAGATCCGCGCCTGGGATTGGCAGCGGACCGGCAATATTGTGGCTGAGATCACGCTGCTCAACCGGTTGCGGCAGCAGAACCCGGCGCTGCAATCCCATCTCGGCCTGCGCTTTCTGCCATCCGACAACGACCAGGTCATGATCTACGAAAAATCGAATGCGGATCGCAGCAACGTCGTTATCGTCGCCGTCAGCCTCGATCCGGCCAAGCCGCAGAGCGCCAATACCATCATTCCCTTCTATGCCTGGCGTGTGCCCGACAATGGCGCGTTGACCGTGACGGACCTTGTGCCGGGTCGCCGCCGGACCTGGCAAGGAAAATGGCAAAGCGTTTCGCTTGACCCGAGCTTCCCCTTTGCCCTGTGGCGCGTTGAGCCGGAGATTACCTGACCATGGACAGCATGACCCAGACCCAAACATCGACCCAGACACCGGCCCAAATCCAGACCGGGACCATTATGGACGATCCGCTATGGTATAAGGATGCGGTCATCTACCAACTGCATCTGAAGTCTTTCTTCGATGCCGATAATGACGGCGTCGGCGATTTCAAAGGCTTGCTGCAGAAGCTGCATTACATCGCTGAGCTTGGCGTCACGGCTATCTGGATTTTGCCCTTCTATCCTTCGCCGCGCCGCGACGACGGCTATGATATCGCTGATTACCGCTCGGTCCATGAGGATTACGGCGATCTGGAGGATGTTAAGCGGTTCGTCGATGCAGCCCATGCGCTGGGCTTGCGCGTGATCACCGAACTGGTGATCAACCATACCAGCGATCAGCATCCTTGGTTTCAGGCGGCAAGGCGCGCGCCGCCGGGCTCACCCGAGCGCGACTTTTATGTCTGGTCGGATACGGATACCAAATACGCCGGCACACGCATTATCTTCGTCGATACCGAAAAGAGCAATTGGACCTGGGATGACACGGCCCAGGCCTATTACTGGCACCGCTTCTATTCGCATCAACCGGACCTGAATTTCGACAATCCGGCGGTGATGGACGAAGTGCTCAGCGTCATGCGCTTCTGGCTGGATATGGGCATCGATGGCTTGCGCCTTGACGCGGTGCCTTATCTGGTCGAGCGGGAAGGCACGATCAACGAAAACCTGCCCGAAACCCATGTGCTTCTGAAGCGCATCCGGGCAGAGATGGATGCGCATTCGCCCGGCAAAATGCTGCTGGCGGAGGCCAATCAATGGCCGGAAGATGCGCAGGTCTATTTCGGCGATGGCGACGAATGCCATATGTCCTTCCACTTCCCCTTGATGCCGCGCATGTATATGGCGATCGCCCGGGAAGATCGTTTTCCTGTCACCGATATCATGCGGCAGACCCCGGATATTCCGGACAATTGCCAATGGGCTATTTTCCTGCGCAACCATGACGAGCTGACGCTGGAAATGGTGACGGATAGCGAGCGCGATTACCTGTGGGAGACCTATGCCCATGATCGTCGCGCGCGTTTGAACCTTGGCATTCGCCGTCGCCTGGCCCCGCTGCTGGAACGCGACCGCCGCCGGATCGAGCTGATGAACACCCTGCTGCTGTCGATGCCCGGCACGCCCGTCATCTATTACGGCGACGAGATCGGCATGGGCGACAATATCCATCTCGGCGATCGTGACGGCGTGCGCACGCCCATGCAGTGGTCCTATGACCGCAACGGCGGCTTTTCCCGCGCCGATCCGGCGTCGCTGGTGCTGCCGGCCATCATGGACCCGCTCTACGGATTCCAGGCGCTGAACGTCGAAGCGCAGGAATCGGATCGTCATTCGCTGCTGCATTGGACAAGGCGGATGCTGGCCGTGCGCAAAAGCCATCCGGCTTTCGGCCGGGGTACATTGCGTTTCCTTTATCCCGGCAATCGCAAGATCTTCGCCTATCTGCGCGAAATTCCGGGAGAGAACGGAGAGACGGTTCTGTGCGTCTGCAACCTGTCCCGCACAGCGCAGGCAGTGGAGCTTGACCTGTCGACCATGGCCGGGCGCGTGCCGGTTGATATCGTCGGCGGTTCGGTCTTTCCGCCGATCGGGCAATTGCCTTATCTGCTGACGCTGGTGCCTTACGGCAGTTTCTGGTTCCTGCTGGCGCAGCAGGCGGAATTGCCGACCTGGCATACCCCGGCGCCGGAACCGCTGCCGGAATTCGCGACTCTCGTGGTGCGCAATGGCGTGTCCGACATTGCCATACCGGCCTCGAAACGCGTGCTGGAAGGCGAATCCCTGCCGGCCTATGTCAGCAAGCGCCGCTGGTTCGGCGCCAAGGATAAGCGCGTCGATCGCCTGACCCTGGCCTATACGGTGCCGCTGCCCGGTGCGGCGGATGTTCTGCTCGCGGAAATCGAATGCGAAAGCAACGGGCAGACCGAGCGTTACGTGCTGCCGCTCGGGATTTCCTGGGAGGGGGAGGCTGCCCCGGCCCTGGTGCAGCAGCTCGCTTTGGCGCGCGTGCGCCTGTTCCGCCGTGTCGGTCTGCTGACCGATGCCTTTGCCTTGGACGCCTTTGCGACCGGCATCGTCTCGCATCTGATCGGGCAAAGCCGCCTGAGCATTCCGGGCGGCGAAATCCGCTTCGAGCCGAGTTCCATAGCCGGGACCTTGGCTTTGGCCGAGACGCCCGAGATCCGCCGCTTGTCCGCCGAGCAGTCGAACAGTTCTCTCGTCGTGGGGGACGAGTTTGTCGTCAAACTCATCCGTCATGTCAGCCCCGGCATCAATCCGGAAGGCGAGATGACGCGCTACCTGACCGAGAAGGGGTTCACGAATACGGCGCCTTTGGTGGGTGAGGTCTTGCGCATCGATGCCGACGGCACGCCGAATACTTTGATGATCGTGCAAAAATTTGTCCGCAACCAGGGTGACGGCTGGAGCTGGACACAGGATTACCTCACCCGTGCGGTGGCGGAAATCGCCCTTGTCGGTCCGCAGGACGGGGCGGAGCAAGACCTTTTCGGCCAGTATACGACCTTCGCCGAGGCGCTTGGCCGGCGCCTGGGTGAACTGCATGCCGTGCTCGCCGAACCGAGCAGCGATCCCGATTTCGCGCCCGAGGTGGTGGATGCGGCGATGGCTGAGGAATGGGCGCGTTCGGCGATCGAGCAGATCGATCTGGCCTTCGCGCTGCTGGATGAACGCGCCGATTGGCCGGACGCCGAGGCAGAGGGATTGGCCCGCGACGTGCTGGCCAGAAAGGACGCGTTGATCGGTCTGGTGCGTGAGCGCGCGAAGCGCGGCATCGGGTCGCTGCGCACGCGCATTCACGGCGATTTCCATCTCGGTCAGGTTCTGGTCGTGCAGAACGACGCCTATATCATCGATTTCGAGGGTGAGCCGGCAAGGCCGCTGCATCAGCGGCGGATGAAATCCTCTGGCCTGCGTGACCTGGCCGGCGTCCTGCGCAGCCTTGACTATGCCATGGCGACCGCGGCCGGTGCGCATTCCACCAATGCCTTGCCGCCGCAGGCGGCCGAGCGGCATGTCATTCTGCTGGAGCAGTTCCGTCTTTATGCGGAAGAAGCCTTGCTGGATGCCTATCGGGATGCCTTGCGTGCCGCCGACAACCCTTGGGTCAGACCGGAAGCCGAGGAGGCGCTGCTCGATCTTTTCCTGATCGAAAAGGCGGCCTATGAAATCCGCTACGAGATCACCAACCGGCCGAGCTGGCTCTCCATCCCGCTGCGGGGGCTGCATGATATCGCGGCCCGGCTGCTGATACCGGAGGGTGTGGCATGAGCGCCATCCTGACCGATACGCACGCGCCCGATGGGGGCGCGGTGGAAGCGATTGTGCAAGCCCGGCATGGCGATCCCTTCGCTGTCATGGGCCCGCATGAGGCAGAGGGCGGTTGTGCGATCCGTTGCTTCCTGCCCGGTGCCATCAAGGTGGACGTCCTGTCGCGGGAAAGCGGGCAGAGACTGGGCGAGCTTTTTCTTCTTGATGCGGCGGGTTTTTGGAGCGGTTTTGTTCCCGCCCATGTTCCCTATCGCTTGCGTGTCACCCGGCCCGACAGTCTTGTTGTCATCGACGACGCTTATGCGTTTGGGCCGTCGCTCGGTGATGTCGATATCTATCTTCTGGCGGAAGGCCGGCACCGGGAGATTGGGCGGGTTCTGGGGGCCCATCTGGCCCGTCAGGACGGCGTCACCGGCACGCGGTTTGCCGTCTGGGCACCGAATGCGCGGCGCGTTTCCGTCGTCGGCAGCTTCAACGACTGGGACGGACGCCGGCATCCGATGCGCTATCATCCCGGCGGCGGGGTGTGGGAGATGTTCATCCCCGGCGTGACGGCGGGCGCTGCCTATAAATACGAAATCCTGGGGCCGCAGGGTTGGGTTCTGCCGCTGAAGGCTGACCCGGTGGCGAGTGCCGCGCAGGTGCCCCCGGCGACGGCGTCCCTTGTCACCGATGACCGTTTCGTCTGGACCGATCACGATTGGATGGAGACGCGGCAGGCCCGCGCCAATGCGCATGACGCGCCGATTTCCGTCTATGAGGTTCATGCCGGGTCCTGGGCGCCTGCGGGCGGCGAGGGTCAGGACGTGTGGAGCGAGCTGGCGGAAAAGCTTGTCCCCTATGTCACCGCCATGGGCTTCACCCATGTCGAATTCATGCCGGTGATGGAGCATCCCTTCGGCGGCAGCTGGGGCTATCAGCCTTTGGGGCAGTTCGCGCCTTCCGCGCGCTGGGGCAGCCCCGAAAACTTCGCGCGTCTGGTCGACCGCTGCCATCAAGCCGGGATCGGCGTCATTCTGGATTGGGTGCCGGCGCATTTTCCGGGCGACGCGCATGGCCTGGCGCAGTTCGACGGCACGCCGCTGTACGAACATGCCGATCCGAAGGAAGGCTTCCATCAGGACTGGAATACCTACATCTACAATCTGGGCCGTAACGAGGTGCGTGGATTCCTCATCGGCAGCGCGCTGCATTGGCTGGAGCATTATCATATCGATGCGCTGCGCGTGGATGCCGTCGCATCCATGCTGTATCGCGATTACAGCCGCAAACAGGGCGAATGGGTGCCGAACATATACGGCGGCCGCGAAAACCTGGAGTCCATTTCGTTCATTCGGGAACTCTCTGAAGTTGTCGTCGGCCGCTGCCCTGGCGCTTCCCTGATGGCCGAGGAAAGCACGGCTTTTCCTGGCGTCAGCCGCCCGGTGAGCGAAGGTGGGCTGGGCTTCGACTATAAGTGGAACATGGGCTGGATGCATGACACGCTGCATTACATGCAGGAGGAAAGCATTCATCGCCGCTGGCATCACGATCAGATCGCCTTCGGCCTCGTCTATGCTTTTTCCGAGAATTTCATTCTGCCGCTGTCCCATGATGAGGTGGTCTACGGCAAAGGATCGCTCATCCAGAAGATGAGCGGCGACCACTGGCAGAAATTCGCCAATCTGCGCGCCTATTTCGGTTTCATGTGGACGCATCCCGGCAAGAAGCTGATCTTCATGGGCGGCGAATTCGCGCAGGAACGCGAATGGAACCACGACCTGCCGCTGGACTGGTTTCTGCTCGACAGGCCGGATCATGCCGGTGTGCAATTGCTGCTCAGCGACCTCAATGCCGTCTATCGCAGTCTGCCCGCGCTGCATCGGCGGGACAGCCGTGGCGACGGTTTTCAATGGGTTGTGCTGCATGACAGCGATCAGAGTGTTTTCGCGTATCTGCGCTACGGGGAAGAGGGCGACAAGCCCGTGCTTGTGGTTTGCAATATGACGCCTGTTCCACGGCAAGGATATCGTCTTGGTGTGCCGCGCGGCGGCGGTTGGCGAGAGGTGCTAAACACGGATGGAGAGCGTTACGGCGGTTCCAATCTCGGCAATGGGGGATGGGTAAATGCGGCCGAGGAAGGCTGGGGCGAGTTCCCGGCGAGCTTGACACTCACCTTGCCGCCGCTCAGCACCGTCATATTCGAATCGGCCTGATGCTCACACCCCGCGTCGGCCGCATTCTGGAGACGTCGCTTTACGTGGCGGATCTGGATCTGGCGCAGGGTTTCTATGAACTTGTCTTCGCCTTTCCCGTTCTGTTTCGGGACGCGCGCATGTGCGCGCTGGATGTGCCGGGCCGGCAGGCGCTGCTGCTGTTCAAGCATGGCGCGACGATTGAGCCGAGCGAGACGCCTTTCGGCACGATCCCCGCCCATGGGTCCGAGGGTGTGCAGCATCTGTGCTTTTCCATCGCGCAGGAAGATATCGCGCGCTGGCAGGTGCATCTGGACAGCCTCGGCATCGTCGTGGAAAGCCGTGTTGTCTGGCCCAGGGGCGGCACCAGCCTCTATTTTCGCGATCCGGACGGCCATTCGTTGGAAGTGGGCACGCCCGGATTATGGGCCAATGATCCGATAGGGTGAGGTGTCACCCGACAACGGCAGCGCGGGCGCCTTTCTCCTGAAGCACCGTATAGGCCGCGACAACGGCATCCACGAAACGACTGTCCTGGGACAGATCCTGACCGAAAACCTCCGTCAGGCCGATTACGGCGCGCACGGCGGCAGCGGCGTCGGGCGCGGCGTCCTGCACGGTTTTCAACGTGTCGGCCAGCGGGTCGCGCACGTCGATTAGGCTGCCCTGCTCATCGATACCGCCGACATAGCGGATCCAGCCTGCGATCACGAGGGCGAGGCAAGGCAGCGGCAGGTCCTGCGCCAGTCTTTCGCGAATGGTGCCGAGCAGGCGCTGCGGCAGTTTCTGCGATCCGTCCATGGCGATCTGCCAGGTGCGATGGCGGATCGCCGGATTGCTGAAACGCGCCTTCAGCGCCGCGACATAGGCGAGCAGGTCGGTATCGGGCGGCGCCGGCACCACGGGCACGATCTCCGTCTGCCACAGCCTTTCCACGAAAGCCGCATAGGCCTTGTCCTGCATGGTATCGGCAATCGTCTCATGCCCGCCGAGATAACCGAGATAGGCCAAGGCCGAATGCGCGCCGTTGAGCAGTCTCAGCTTCATATGTTCGAAGGGTTCGACATGCGCCACGAATTGTGCGCCACCGATTTCCCAATGCGGACGCGCGTCCTCGACGAAACGATCCTCGATCACCCATTGGCGGAAGGGTTCATGCACGACAGGTGCGGCATCCGCGAACCCCGTCAGTTTTTCGACCTCCGCGATATCGGCCTCGGTTGTCGCGGGCACGATGCGATCGACCATCGCGCAAGGAAATTGCCCTTCCGCCGCGATCCAACTTGCCAGATCGGGCGACATGCGTTCGGCGAATTCGCGCACAAGGCCAGCGACGACATGGCCGTTCGCCGGCAGGTTGTCACAGCATAGCACGGTGAAGGGCGGCAGACCGGCGGCCTGGCGGCGACGCAGCGCTTCCACAATGAAACCGATCGCGCCTTTGGGCGCGGCAGGGTTGGCGAGATCATGCATAATCGTCGGATGCGACCAGTTCAGCTTGCCCGTCGCCGGATCATGGCAATAGCCCTTCTCCGTAATCGTCAGCGTCACGATGCGCGTCGCGGGCAAACTCATGACGGCCAGCACGGCGTCTGGGTCTTCCGGCGCGACCAGCACGCCCGTCAGGCAAGTGACGAGACGCGGGCGATTGCCCTCCGGCCGGCGCTCCAGCGCGGTGTAAAGACAATCCTGCGGGGCGAGATGGTCGCGCTGGTCCGGCCGTTGCAGGCTGACGCCGATGATGCCCCAGTCATGATCCTGCGCGTCCTCGGTATAAAGCGCCAGATGCGCGCGGGCGAAGGCGCCCAGGCCCAGATGGACGATGCCGGTTTCCCAGCCCTTCTGCTGTTCCGTTCTGTGCAGCCGCATGGCGTTTCTCTCTCACCCAAGCTTCATCCAGGCGCGCTTTGAGCCCGTCCCGGCAATGCGCTAGCTTAACCCCCGCAGTCGTAATTTGGTATAACAGCAAGGAATAGAGCGATGTTCGTGGCAATGAACCGCTTTCGCGTCATCAAGGATGAGGCTGGTGCCTTCGAGGACCGCTGGATCGGCCGCGACAGCCAGCTGCATACCGTGCCCGGCTTCGTCAGCTTCAATCTGCTGCGCGGGCCGGAGCGCGAGGATCACATCCTGTATGCCTCCCACACGATCTGGAAGGACCACGCGGATTTCGAGGCCTGGACGAAGTCGGAGGCCTTCCGCTTGGCCCATGCCGGGGCGGGCGGGGCGAAGCCGCTGACGCTCGGCCATCCCGAATTCGAAGGGTTTTCGTCGGTCGATGCGGCCGCGCGGGGTGAGCAGTCGGTTTAAGGCGCGTTTCGCTCGCGCGGCCGGGTAGGTCCGCGGAAGACGATTTTGGACGGCGGCCAAGCCCTATTTCGACAGCGTTTTCTGCATCAGCACGAGGTCGAGCCAGCGGCCGAATTTCTGGCCGACCTCGGGCATGCGGCCGGTGATCGTGAAGCCGAATTGCTCATGCAGTTTGATGGAGACGGCATTGTCGGCGGAAATCGCGCCGACCATGACATGCATCCCGGCCGCCGTTGCGTGGTCGAGCAAGGCCGTGAGGAAAGCGCGGCCGAGGCCCTGACCCTGAAAGCGCCCATCGACATAGATGGAGTGCTCAACCGTCAGGGCGTAGCCGCCATAGGCGCGAAAGCTGCCATAGGTCGCGAAGCCGGCGATATCCCCATCAATCTCGGCCACCAGAACTGGCTGACCGGCGGCCTCGCGATCCCGCAGCCATTGCCGACGCTGCGCCAAATCTGTGGGCACCGTCTGCCAACTTGCCGTGGTCTGGGTGATGGCGTGGTTGGTGATGGCAAGGATGACAGGCAGGTCCTGCTCATTGGCCGCACGTATCAGCAATCTTCCGGTCTCCAGGCTCTATTCCGCCGCATCGACCAGCGCGCGATATCCGCCCGCGTCGCCACGTTGTGGCCCTCGCTTGCCAGAGATCAACCAGTCCGACAACCAGCGCGCGGCCGGCCCCAGCGCGCGATCGGGTCGGTGGATCAGGCACATGGACAAAGCGGCATCGCCGCCCCGCGTACCCCATTCCTCCGGCCGGATGATCTGCAGCCGTCCAGCCGCGACATCCGCCTGGATCATATGCAGCGGCATGCCACCCCAGCCCAATCCGCCCAGCAGCATGGTGTGCTTGGCGCCCAGATCGCCGATGCGCCAGTTGCGGCGTGACAGGACGCCATGATCCCGCTTGTCCGTCCGTCCGGATGGGTCGGTCAGCACGAGCTGTACGTAATTCTGCAACTCATCGTTCGGGATCGGGCCTTCGATGGCCGCCAGCGGATGGCATTGGGACGCAACAGCCACCATACGCACGGTCTCGATTTCATGCTCTATCAGTTCGGCACCCTGGGACGTGAAGCTCAGCGCGATGCCGATCGCGCAGGTGCCGTCGATGACGAGATTGGCGGTGGCACCCATGGAGGCGACGAAGATGCGCGTCGGCACGGTCGGATAGCGGACGCCGAAGACGCGCAGCGCGTCGACGATCCGGTCCATAGGGAACATGGCATCGACGACGATGGCCAGTTCGGGCTCCAACCCTTCCGTGATGCCGCGCGCCTGATCGGAAAAGGCGCCGACATCGCTGATGATGCGGGTCGCGCGCGGAAGCAGCGCGGCGCCGGCCTCGGTCAGGCTGGGCCGATAGGCCGAACGGTCGAACAGCGAGACCCCGAGCTGATCTTCCAGCTTCTGAATGGCGTAGGTGACGGCGGATTGCGCACGGTTCAGCTGGCGGGCAGCCGCCGAAAAACTGCCGGTTTCAGCCACGGTCACGAAGACCAGAAATTGGTCGAGGGAGAGGCCGCTGAGGTTCATGGCGACACTCTATCGAATTTATAGATGAACTTCAGCTGATTTTTATCAGTTTCTTCTGCGGGCCGATTGCTTTTAAGTCCGCCCCCATCAACCTTCCCTCGGGGATTTCGATGACCCAAGTCCTAGTGATCGAGAGCAGCGCAAATCTTGCCAGCTCCGTCAGCCGCGATCTGACCAAAGCCTTTCTAGCCGGCTATACGGCCGCTCACGCGGACACGACCGTCGTGACGCATGACCTCGTCACCGATACGGTGCCGCATCTGGGCGTCGATCTGATCGGCGGCTTTTTCGGCAAGCCCGAAGCGCTGACCGAAGCCCAGGCGGCGGCGATTGCGCTGTCCGACAAGCTGATCGGCCAGGTGGAAGCCGCCGATGTGGTCGCTATCGGCGCTGCGATGTATAATTTCAGCATTCCGTCGACGCTGAAGGCCTGGATCGACCATATCCTGCGCGCCGGCCGCACCTTCAAATATACCGAGAACGGCCCGCAGGGTCTGCTGACCGGCAAGAAGGTGTTCCTGTTCCTGGCCTCCGGCGGCATCTATTCCGATGGCCCCTACAAGCCCTATGACTTCCAGGAGACCTATCTCCGCGCGGCGCTCGGCTTCATCGGCCTGACCGATGTCACCGTTGTGCGCGCCGAAGGTCTGGCGCTGGGCCCGGATGCGGCCGCGAAGGCCGTGGCCGATGCCAAAGCCGCTGTCGCCGCTCTCTCCCTCTGATACTCGTCCCAGACCCAAGGAATAGACCATGATCCGCAAGATCCTGCTCGGCACCGCCATGGTTGCCGCCATCGCTGTCGCCGCACACGCGCCCGCTTCCGCCCAGGTTGCGACCACAACCGCGTCGAAGGCGACGGCCGGCACCTATAATGTCGAGCCCTACCACACCCGCATCGTCTTCTCGGTCTCGCATATGGGTTTCACCACCTGGTACGGCGATTTCACGACGGCCAGCGGCACGCTGACCTTCGACCCCAAGAGCCCGTCCAAGAGCGCGCTTGACATCAGCTTCCCGACCGACAGCGTCTCGACCACCAATACCAAGCTGGACGGCGAGCTGAAGAGCCCGATGTGGTTCGATGCCACCAAGTACCCGACGATCACGTTCAAGTCGACCAAGATCACGGTGACGGGTCACGACAAGGGCGTGATCGTGGGTGACCTCACCTTCCATGGCGTCACGCATTCCGTGACGCTCGACGCGCATTTCAACGGTGCCGGCACCAACCCGCTCGACAAGAAATACACCATCGGCTTCGATGCCACGGGCACGCTGTCCCGCGCCGATTTTGGCGTGAAGACCTACGAGCCGCTGATCGGCGACAAGGTGAAGCTGCAGCTCAGCGGCGCCTTCGAGCTGGCTAACTAACTCTCGCCTGACCGGAGCGCGATCGCCATGGCGTCCCTGAGAACACAATTTTCGGAACGCTATACGGCGGTCGCGATCCTGCTCCATTGGCTGATCGCATTGGGCATTCTGGCGCTGATCGTCATCGGTCTGCTGATGACGCAGTTCCAGAGCAGCATCGGGCCGATGGAAACTTTCTCGCTGTTCCAACTGCATAAGTCGATCGGCATCACCGTGCTGCTGCTGGCGGTGATCCGCATCCTGTGGCGCTTCACGCATAAGCCGCCGCCGCTCGCCGCCGATATGCCGGCGGTCGAGAAGGGCGCGGCGCATGGATTGCACTGGCTGCTCTATATCCTGATGCTGGGTCTGCCGCTGACCGGCTGGGCTGTCGTCTCCTCATCGCCGTTCAACCTGCCGACGGTGCTGTACCATCTGGTGCCTTGGCCCGATCTGCCGATCCTGCCGCATCTGGCGAATAAGGGCGCCGTCAGCCACGCGCTGGGCTGGGTGCATGCCTATGGCGCCTGGACGCTGATCGGCCTGCTGGTCGTTCACGTCGCCGCGGTCTTCCGCCACCAGTTCATCAAACGTGATAATATCCTGGCGCGTATGGTTCCGGGCATGAAGTCCGCTGGCCGCCGCCAATAACCATTCTTCCCCACCAACAGGGACGGATCATGATGTTTCGCTCTATAGGTTTCGCCGCTGCTCTTCTGGTCGGCGCCAGTGTCTCGGCCCATGCCGCCACCTGGACGATCGACACGGCCAAGAGCACGCTCGGCTTCACCGGCAGCCAAAGCGGTACGCCGTTCAACGGCAAATTCGGCAAATTCTCCGGCACCATCGTGTTTGACCCGGCCAATCCCGGTGCGGGTCACGCTGACGTGACCGTCGAGACAGCCAGCGCCGCGACCGGCGACCAGCAGAAGGACGGCGCCATGCCGGGTTCCGACTGGTTCGCGGCAGACAAATTCCCGACCGCCGCATTCAAGGCGACCAGCTTCAAATCGACCGGCACCGGCACCTATGAAGCGGATGGCACGCTGACCATCCGTGGCATGAGCAAGCCCATCGCGCTGCCCTTCACACTGGCGATTACCGGCGATACGGCCAAGGCGGACGGCAAGGTGCAGCTGATCCGCACCGATTACGGCGTCGGCCAGGGTGCCTGGGCTTCGGCGCAATATGTGGCGCTTGAGGTCGCGGTTACCGTCGCCATCGTCGCGACCAAGACCGCGCCATGAGCAGCGCAGGACGGCTGCCGACTTATTTCATTCCGCATGGCGGCGGTCCCTGCTTCTTCATGGATCCGCCGATGGGCGGTCCCGGCACCTGGGACCGAATGGCGGATTTCCTGCGCAGCCTGCCCGGCGATGTGGGGGAAAAGCCGCGCGCCATCCTGATCATCACCGGGCATTGGGAAACAACGGGCCTGTCGGTCACCGCCGGCGCCCGTCCCGGCCTGATCTTCGATTATTACGGCTTCCCCGAAAACACCTATCACCTCACCTATCCGGCACCGGGCGATCCGGCGCTTGCGGGGCGGGTGGCGGATCTGCTGGAGGATGCCGGTTTTCCGACCGAGCTGGATGCCGAACGTGGCTTCGACCACGGCATGTTCATTCCGCTGAAGGTGGCGCTGCCGGACGCGTCGATCCCGGTCGTGGAACTTTCGGTACGCCGCGATCTGGATGCGGCGGCGCATATCGCGATCGGTGCGGCTTTGGCACCGCTGCGGGACGAGGGCGTGCTGATCCTGGCCAGCGGCATGAGCTATCACAATCTGCGCGGTTTCTTCGCTAATGATACGCGGATCGAGATGATCTCCGAGACCTTCGACGCCTGGCTGGTGGATGCCGTCTGCCAGCCGAAAGCGTCGCGCGAGGCGGCGCTGATCGATTGGGAAACCGCACCCTCCGCCCGCATCTGCCATCCGCGCGAGGAACATCTGATTCCGCTGATGGTGGCGGCAGGCGCCGCCGGCAATGACGCGGCGGTCCATGCCTATTCGGATGTCGTGCTGGGCAAGAAGCTGTCCGGTTTCAGGTTCGGCTGATTGTCTTGCGTCGCCCGCGCATGTGTTGCGCGGGCGACGTGAACGCCATCGAATCTAAGATGTGAGACCCAGGTGCTTGGCGGCCTGGGCGACGCAGCGCTCGAAAACATCCAGCGCATCGAAAGGCCGGTCCTGCCCGTCCTCGGGCAGAACCATCGCGGGGCGGCCAGCGGCCTGGACCGCACCCGGGATCATCAGATTATCGGGCAGGCCGAACCCTTCCACCGTCACGTCAGGCAGCGGGTCCGGCATCTGACGGAGGTAGTCCACCGAGCGCTGCTGAAAGAGCGTGGCGGTATTGGAATAGCCGAAGATCGGGCGCCCGCGCCCCAGGAACCAGCCGATCTCGACCAGCGTGCCGGAATCGGCGGAGGTGCCGCGAAACGGCGTCAGATTGGCGATGATGATATCGGCGGCCTCCATCATCTCCAGATCTTTCGCGAAGATGGCGATACCGGCTTCGGCGCTTGTCATGCTGGCGAGGCTCGCAAGGTCCTCGTTCAGCGGTGGCTGACCGCGAATGCCATACGCCGCGCAGATGGCGACCTTCCGCGCCGCATGCGCGACGGCATTGGGCAGGAAGACGTCAGGACCGGCGAGATAGGCTGTGATCATCGGGGGATGATGCATGGGCTGTCGGTTGCCTGCAATCGTCGTCCGCGCACGTGTCGCGCGGATCTACCCGCTCGGGCGCGCTGACGCCGGTGTGGCGCCACGGCGGGTAGGTCCCCGGGACAAGCCCGGGGATGACGATTGGGTAGGGGGGATGACGATTAGGTAGGGGCGGCGACAATGCGAGATAGGGCGGGCGAGGGGGAGTCACTTCTTCCGGTTGCTGACCAGATCATCGACCACCGCCGGGTCGGCGAGGGTTGACGTGTCACCCAGGCTGTCGACCTCGTTCGCGGCGATCTTGCGCAGGATGCGGCGCATGATCTTGCCGCTGCGGGTCTTGGGCAGGCCGGGCGCCCATTGAATGACATCGGGCACCGCGATCGGGCCGATCTCCTTGCGCACCCAACCGGCGAGTTCCTTCAGCAGCGCCTCGGTCGCCTCGACCCCGTGCTTGAGCGTGACATAGGCATAGATGCCCTGTCCCTTCACGTCATGCGGATAGCCGACGACCGCGGATTCCGCGACATGATGATGCGAGCCGAGAGCGCTTTCCACTTCCGCCGTGCCCATGCGATGGCCGGAGACGTTGATGACGTCATCGACACGGCCGGTGATCCAGTAATAGCCGTCGGCGTCGCGGCGGGCGCCGTCACCGGTGAAATACAGACCCTTATAGGTGCTGAAATAGGTTTTGATGAAACGGTCATGATCGCCGAAGACCGTGCGCATCTGTCCCGGCCAGCTGTCGGCGATGCAAAGATGCCCGTCCGCCTCGCCTTCCAATGGGGTGCCGTTGCTGTCCACGATCAGCGGCTTGACGCCCGGCAGCGGCAGGGTGGCGGAGCCCGGTTTGAGCGGGTTCATGCCGGGCACGGGCGAGATCAGATGGCCGCCGGTTTCCGTCTGCCACCAGGTATCGACGATCGGGCAACGGCTGTCCCCGACGACGGAATAGTACCATTCCCAGGCTTCCGGGTTGATCGGCTCGCCCACCGTGCCGAGTACGCGCAGGCTGGTCCGGCTGCTGCGCTTCACCGGCTCATCGCCGTCGCGCATCAGGGCGCGGATGGCGGTGGGCGCGGTATAGAAGATTTCGACCTTGTGCTTATCGACCACTTCCCAAAGACGGCCGCTATCCGGATAGGTCGGCACGCCCTCGAACATCAGCGTCGTCGCGCCATTCGCGAGCGGACCATAGACGATATAGGTGTGACCGGTCACCCAGCCGACATCGGCGGTGCACCAGAAGATTTCACCGGGACGGTAATCGAAGACGAGCTCATGCGTGAAACTCGCCCAGACCATATAGCCGCCGGTTGTGTGCTGCACGCCCTTCGGCGTGCCGGTGCTGCCGGAGGTATAAAGGATGAATAGCGGATCCTCGGCGCCCATCTCCTCCGGCGGGCAATCGGCCGAGGCATCGGCCACCAGCGTCGCGTAATCATGGTCGCGGCCTGCGACCATGGGGACGGTGGCACCCGTGACAGCGACCACGACGACCGCCGTGACATCCGGGCAAGTCTTCAGCGCCTCATCGGTATTGGCTTTCAGCGGCACGCGCTTGCCGCCGCGCCGGGCTTCATCCGACGTGATGACAACGGAGGATTTGCAATCCTGAATACGGCCGGCGAGACTGTGCGGGGAGAAGCCGCCGAAGACCACGGAATGGATGGCGCCGATGCGTGCCGAGGCCAGCATGGCGACGGCGGCCTCGATCACCATCGGCATATAGATGGTGACGCGGTCGCCCTTGCGGACGCCAAGCCCCTTCAGCGCATTCGCGAACTTGCAGACGCGGGTGTGCAGGTCCCGGTAGGTGACGGAATCCTGGCTGCCCGGCTCATCGCCTTCCCAGATGATGGCGGTCTGATCGCCGCGCGTCTCCAGATGCCGGTCGAGGCAAGAGACGGAGGCATTCAGCGTCCCATCCTCGAACCATTTGATCGAGACATCGCCCTCGAAACTTGTGTTCTTGATCCTGGTCGGCGGCTTGACCCAGGCGATGCGCGACATCGCTTCGCGCTTCCAGAAGCCTTCGATGTCGGCGGCCGCCTCGGCGCGCAGCGTCGCCACGCGCGCGGCACTCTCCGTCAGCCGGGGCGAGGTCGGCTGGCTGGCATAGTCGACATGATCAGGCATAGGGCGTCCTCCGTCATTCATGGCGCCTTTGCGGCGTCCATCGCATCCGGCTTCGTCGTCCGGTTCAGGTCAAAATCCGAGCCTTGATGCCGGAAGTCAAACGCTTTTCCGGCGGCTTTTCAGGCGGTCAGGGTTGCCCGCCGTGGGTGAAATCCCGCAGGGACGAGACGATGGCCGAGAAGGCCTCCGCGATCGTGTCGCTCATCGCCCGGCCGCGCAGATAGCCATGCACAAGGCCATGGCCGGGGTGGAACAGCACGGGCACGCCGCTGTCCCGCAGGGCCGCGCAATAGTCATGCGCGTCTTCGGCCAGGGGGTCGATATCGGCCGCGAAAATGGCGGTCGGCGGCATGCCGGTGAAGTCGCGCGTGGCGAGCGGAGCGATTTCCGGATCTGTGGTCACCGCGGGTTTGCCGCCCTGATAGGCCCCGACATAGAGACTGAGGCTTGATGCCGGCAGCAGCGGCGCATCCGCCTTCGGGCCGCCAAGGCTGCGACGAAAATCAGGATGCAGCATCGGATACATCAGCACCTGCGCCCAGGGCATGGGCTTTTCCTTGCGGCGCAACCGCAGACTGAGCGCTGCGGCCAGGGTCGCGCCGGCGCTGTCGCCGACCAGAATGACATGCTGATGGCTGTCGAGCAGATCGTCATAGGCGGCTTCCGCGTCATCCAAAGCTGCCGGATAGGCGTGTTCGGGCGACAGCCGATAGTCGAGGGCGACGATCGCGACCTCGGCCCCCGCGGCCAGATCGGCGCAGATGCTGTCATGACTGTCCAAGCCGCCGACCACGAAGCCGCCGCCGTGCAGAAACAGCACGGCGCGGCCGGGAATGGCGTCGGGTGTCGCGAAGCTGCGGACGCGCAATTCCCGCGTCGGGTTCTGCGCGTGCAGAATGCCGTCCCGCGCGCGCAGCCCTTTCGGATGCGGCAGGGAAAAGGCAGCGCACATCCGCATATAGGCCTCGCGGACCTCCGCCGTGGTCGCGTCCGGACCCAATCCTTTGCTGAAGCTGTCGGTTCGCTTGATGAAGGCGCGAACCCCTGCGTCCAGATCGAACTGGGTCATGGCCGTGTTCCTAATCGGCTGTGGCTGTTGAGCCTGTTTGAATTTTATAGGCCATGCCGATTTCGACCTCGTCGATGGCCTGGCGGGTAAAGGTCAGCGCGGCCTGGACATGGCCGGCCTTATCCGGCGGCGCCTGGGTCAGTGCGGCGGCGGCCGTGTTGAGCGCGTCGAGCGCGGTATTCATATGGCCCTGATGATGCAGCGCGCAGCCGGCGATAAGGCTGCCGCCGGCAAAGGCGCCGGCCAAAAGGACAGATCGTCCTGCGGTGCGTGAGATGAAGGAGACTGTCATGGGGCCACCGCCTGGATTTCAGCCTGGGCTTTGGCGATCAGCGCCTGGGCCGCTGCCGGATGGCCGCCCTTATTGTCGTGGGTGAGGGCCAGGGCGTCATGCGCGCGCTGCAATGCGCTCATGGCGGTCGCCAGATGCGGCTCCTCGGCAATTGCCGTTGCGGTCAGCGCCCCGGTCGCGAAAGCAACCAAGACCCAAAGTCCAAAACGTCCGCCTGTCATCCCGACCCCCCGTTACAATCCATGCAGGATAGCCGGAACGGTGTCAGGCGCCAGAGCCTAAGATCAAAGGCTTAGCCGACGGGCTGTTCGGCTGCGGCCCTTTCGCGGATCGCCCGCGCCATGGCGGCGATCCCGTTACCCCGGTTGGTCGACAACGCTTCCAGCAAACCCAGTTCTTTCAGGAAGATAGGGTCGGTCGCGAGGATTTCACCAGGGGTACGGCCGGAATAGACACGCAGCAGCAGGGCGACGAGGCCGGAGACGATGGCGGCGTCCGACGCGCCGGCGAAGAACAGCTTTCCGTCGCGCGCTTCGGCTTCCATCCAGACCCGGCTCTGGCAGCCGGGCACGCGATGGGCGTCATTCGCCCAATCATCCGGGAAGGGCGGCAGCTTGCGGCCGAGCTCGATAATATAGCCGTAGCGCTCCATCCAATCGTCGAAAACGCCAAGCTCATCATCGATGGCGGAGACGGCCGCGACGGCCGTCTCCTCCTCGGGCGTCACGAAGGGGTCAGCCTTGGTCACAGGATGAACCGGCTGAGATCACCCTTGGCGGCCAGCGGGGCGACGCGGTCCCGCACGGCGGCGGCGTCCACCGTCACCGTCTCGCCCGGCCGGTCGGAGGCCGTGAAGCTGATCTCCTCGAACAGCTTCTCCAACACCGTCGACAGGCGGCGGGCACCGATATTCTCGACCCGATCGTTGATATCGGCGGCGAGTTCGGCGACCGCGTCGATCGCGTCCTCGGTAATGTCGAGCGAGACCTTTTCCGTGCCCATCAGCGCCACATACTGTTTCAGCATGCTGTGCTCGGGTTCGGTCAGGATACGGCGCATGTCTTCGCGGGAAAGCGGCGACAGTTCGACGCGGATCGGCAGACGGCCCTGCAATTCGGGCAGCAGATCCGAAGGCTTGGCGATATGGAAGGCGCCGGAGGCGATGAACAGGATATGGTCCGTCTTCACGGCGCCATGCTTGGTGTTCACCACGGTGCCTTCGATCAGCGGCAGAAGGTCACGCTGCACGCCTTCGCGGCTGACATCGCCGCCACGGAAACCGCCATCCGAGCGGGCGCAGATCTTGTCGATCTCGTCCAGGAAGACGATGCCGTTATTCTCGGCGTGCGCGACCGCGTCCTTGATCAGCTGCTCATTGTCGAGAAGCTTGTCGGCCTCCTCGCGTTCCAGCGCCTTGCGGGCATTGGCGACGGACATCTTCTTGGCCTGCGGCTGGCGGCCGAACATGCCCTTCATCATATCGCCAAGATTGATCGCCTGACCGGGCTGCACGTCCATCTGGCCAAGGGCGTTGGGCGGGGCTTCGGCGACCGAGACCTCGATCTCCTTCTCCTCGAACTCGCCATTGCGCAGCATGCGGCGGAACTTGTTGCGCGTATCGGCGGCGGCACCCTCACCGACCAGGGCGGTGACGATACGCTCCTCGGCGTTCAGTTCGGCCTTGGCCTGCACGTCCTTGCGGCTGGCTTCGCGCATCATATTGATGCTGGCCTCGACCAGGTCACGGACGATGCTTTCCACGTCACGGCCGACATAGCCGACTTCGGTGAATTTGGTCGCCTCGACCTTGAGGAAAGGCGCCTGGGCGAGCTTGGCGAGGCGGCGGGCGATTTCCGTTTTGCCGACGCCGGTCGGCCCGATCATCAGGATATTGCGGGGCACGATCTCTTCACGCAGGCCGGTCGGCACCTGCTGGCGGCGCCAGCGATTGCGCAGCGCGATGGCGACGGCGCGTTTCGCGTCATTCTGGCCGACGATGAAGCGGTCGAGTTCGGAGACGATCTCCCGGGGGGAGTAGGTGGGAACTTCCATGGTCTTTTATTCCTAGCACCACGGCCCGGCCCCGCCAGGCGGCAACCGGTCGTAGCCTGATACAGTCATTATCCGTCCGAAGACGGCAGAGCATGCGGTCAGATGGTCTCAATCACAAGGCTGTGGTTGGTATAGACGCAGATATCGCCGGCGATCTTCATGGAGCGGCGGACGATCTCCTCGGCCGAGAGATCCGGCATCTCGATGAGGGCGCGGGCGGCCGAGAGGGCGTAATTGCCGCCCGAGCCGATGCCGATGATGCCGTCCTCGGGCTCCAGCACGTCGCCATTGCCGGTCAGCGTATAGGAATGGTCGCGGTCCGCGACGATCATCATGGCTTCCAGACGGCGCAGGTAGCGGTCCGTCCGCCAATCCTTGGCGAGTTCGACGCAGGCGCGTTCCAGCTGGTTAGGGAAACGCTCCAGCTTGGCTTCCAGGCGTTCCAGCAGGGTGAAGGCATCCGCCGTGGCGCCGGCGAAGCCCGCGATGACCTGGCCATTGCCGATGCGGCGGACCTTGCGCGCATTGCCTTTGATGACGGTCTGTCCGAGCGTCACCTGGCCGTCGCCGCCGACAGCGACCTGGTCGCCGCGACGGACGGAGAGAATGGTTGTGCCGTGCCAACCGATAGGATCGTGCGGCGAGGGGGATGTGTTGAACATGGCTCCGACATGGTTCTGCACACGATTTCGTGCAAGCGGTCGATCTCGTCCCGGTCATGCCGTTGACGCATGAGAGATGAGGTTAAATGCCGCGCCGGCCGAACATGGTCTCGATCTCGGCGCGGGAGAGTTTGAGGAAGGTGGGGCGGCCGTGGCTGCAGGTGGCGGCGCGGGGCACTTGTTCCATCTGCCGCAGCATGGCGTTCATCTCAGCCGCGTTCATGCGCCGCCCGGCGCGGATGCTGCCGTGGCAGGCCATGCGGGCGATGACGGCGTCGAGCTTCTGGGACAAGGCCGTGCTCTCCTCCGTCTCGGCCAATTCCTCGGCGATGTCGCGCAGCAGGGGGGCGGGGTCGGAGGTGCCGAGCACGGCCGGCATGGCGCGGACCATGATGGCGCCGGGGCCGAAGGCTTCGACCTCCAGCCCCAATTGCAGCAGGTCTGGCGCGGCCTCGGCCAGCCGGGCAGCGTCGCTGACCGGCAGATCGACGACGACCGATAGCAGCAGCGGTTGCGGGCGCGGGCCGTTGGCCCCGATCACCTGCTCGCGCAGCGCCTCATGCGTCAGCCGTTCATGGGCGGCGTGCTGGTCGACCAGGATCAGCGTCCCGTCATCGGCGACGGCGATGATATAGGTGTCGAGCACCTGGGCGACGGCGGCACCCAGCGGATGGCCCGTTTCGGCCTGGGCCTGGGCCTGGGCGGGGGCGGGCATGGACCGCGCGAAGGGCGCGGCGGCCAGCGGCAGTTGCGTCTCGGCGAAGTGGTTCGGCAGCGGGCGCGGGATCGGCTCGCGCTCTGTCAGAGTCTGCGTGTCGGATTCTGCGTAAGACGGGTCATTGTAAGCGGGCCCATCGTAAGCAGGTCCATTATAAGCCGGCCCAGCATAAGCGGGTGCGGGGATCGCGTCGGGCCGCGCATAGGCATTGACGGCGCGGCCAAACCCCCGGATCGTGGCGCGCGGCTGGTATTGCAAATTGGCCGGACGCGAGAGGGCAGAGCGCAAGGAGCTGATCAGCAATCCGCGGATGCGCTCGCCGTCGCGGAAGCGCAGTTCCGTCTTGGCGGGATGAACGTTCACATCGACCGCGCGATGCGGCAGGTCGAGCCAAAGCCCGGCGACGGGAAAGCGCCCGCGCGGCATGACCTCCTGATAGGCGACCCGCAGTGCGGTCTTCAGCAGCGGGTCCATCACCGGGCGGCCGTTGACGACGAGATATTGCGCCGCGCCGGTGGCGCGATGCGTGGCGGCGGCGCCCGCGAAGCCGGAGAGCGAAACCTCCTCGCGCTCGGCTTCGACCACCAGCAGCGTCTCGGCCTCATCCTTGCTCAACAGGGCGGCCAGGCGCGCGCGGCGATCGGCGGTCGGCAGGTCAAGGATCAGCTTGCCATCATGTTCCAGCCGGAAGGCGGTCTCGGGCGCGGCCAATGCCAAGCGGCGGATGACGGCCTCGGCATGGTCCGCCTCCACCCGCGGGCTGCGCAGAAAGGCGCGGCGGGCCGGGGTCGCGAAAAACAGGTCGGAAACAATGATACGTGTGCCCACCTGCCCGGCGGCGGGCTCGACCTCGCTGACCAGCCCGCCTTCGACGCGGATGGTATGCGCGCTGTCGGCACCGTTCGGGCGGCTGGTGATGGCAAGCCGCGCGGCGGCGCCGATGGAGGGCAAAGCCTCGCCGCGAAAGCCGAGCGTGGTGATATGGACGAGGTCGGCGGCCTCATCCAGCTTGCTGGTCGCATGGCGCTGGATGGCGAGCGGCAGTTCGGCTGCCGTCATGCCGCAACCGTCGTCTGAGACGTCTATGCGGCGAATGCCGCCGTCCTGCAGGGAGACGCGGATATGCCGGGCGCCGGCATCGAGCGCATTCTCGACCAATTCCTTGATCGCGGCAGCCGGCCGCTCGACCACCTCGCCCGCGGCGATGCGGTCCACGACATGGCTGGGAAGAAGACGAATCGTCGGCATGGGGCGATCCTGCCACAGAAGCCGGGGCGGCTCCATCGGATCATGGCTGGGGAAAGCTAGCCCGGGCAGGCTGTTCGCACGGCGGCTAGGATTTCATCATACAAGGGTGCGGCATCGCCTTGGCGCAGCATATGACCACCGCGCGTGACCGGTGGGGCGAACAAATGCCCATTGTAGCGCCGGCCTCTTTCGAGGCCCCAGAATTGTGCCGATCTGAGACAGATGACGACGCGCTCGCTGGCTTCAGCCTGAGGGAAAAGCACGGTCTGCGCCCAATCCACTGCTGTGCGACAAGACGGTAGCGCCGAGAGCAGAGGGTAATCCTGGAAATCTTTTGAGTGATAGGCACCGATATTCAGAAAGGCGATCTGGTCACGCAGTGCGTTCAGGTTTCCGAAAGGTTTGGTTCGGGACGCCCACCATGCCCATGCACTCGGATATCGTCTTCGCTGGGCAGCGGAGAATCACCACGCCGTTGCCTCGTCTGGCGTGCTTGCGCCTCGTGGCTCTCGGCTTCGTTCAAGTCTTGGTCTGCCAAGCCGGCTGACAGATAGAGCAGGACGATCGGTGCCGTGCGGAGAGGTCCCGCAAATGGGACCGGGAGGCATTTGAGATTGAATCCATGTCCGGTATCGGTCCCATCTCCGAGACGCTTGAAAATGGGCAGATCTGCCGGATGCACTTTCGTGTCGGCGGGCAAATCGGCCCAAAAATCGAAAATATTGGCGCTCACAGATGCATATTCCGCATTCTATGCGATCCTTCAGAGCCCGCCATAGGCGCGAGCGTCTTCCGCCCCGGCGTCGAGCGCACTCTCGACCAATTCCTTGATGGCGGCGATGCGGTCCACGACATGGCTGGGAAGAAGACGAATCGTCAGCATGGGGCGATCCTGCCACAGAAGCGGGAGCGGCTCCATCGGATCCTCGGCTAGCCGATATTCTGGAGCCGGTGGCTCCCATTCGCCCAAGGGCCATCATAGATATGAGTAAATTATACTCATAAAATATTTGTATTTTCCATCATTATTGTATACCCCAGGAGTACGCAGCGCGCTGGCCTTCCGCTCAAACGCTTTATTGAGACATTCCGATCGAACCTCAGAAGGGCTCCCTCATGAATTAAAAATGTTGCACATTAGAAATTAATGAAAGAACCCTTCGAGATAAAAAGCCGTTCCAGCCGGCATTTGGAAAAGATGACTTCGAGGTCTCCGAGCCTCAGGTGGTCGAGGCCAAAACCCGAGGGTTCTTGGCCAGATTGGTCGCTGTCATGATCGCGGCGGCAGTGGGCGCTACAGGATTGCATGGTCTTCTGACAGGAGACTATCACGCACTCACGGCAGTTTGGACGGTCGCCGGACCTATCATGGGCGCGATGGTCGCTTACTTCTTTGGTGTGCACAGCAAGGATTCAGGATGATGGCTACTCTGACCTATGAGGCGGAGGCGCGTCATGAGGCAAAGGACGAGGCCAAGAAGGTCGATAAGGTCACGAAAAACCGTGTGCAGCTCGACTTCGCGCCGCGTTCGATGGAGCGCCTCAACTCGCTGAAAGCAAAGACGGAAGCAACTTCCTATGCAGAAGTCGTCAAGAACGCCTTGCGTCTGTACGAGGGGCTGATCGAAGAGGTCGAAAGCGGCAAGACCTTCCTGATCCGCGACGAGAACGGCGCGATCTCGCCGTTCAAGATGTTCCTATAAGGTGCGCATAGGCGCGAGCGTCTTCTGCGCCGGCCCGCCATAGACGAACCGATCCCCGTCCCTTAGCCGGAGCGCATGGCGCACGGCTTGGGGAATCGTGGTTCTGAACCTGGATGTCAGGCGGCTGGTGATCATCGTCAAACCCTAGGGATTTTGTCGGTCTGGCGCCAAGAAAAAGCGCCCTCGCCTTGCGACGCGAGGCAGTGTCCCATTGCGGCCGTCGCCAAATGCCGCGCGACGCGCTAGTGGCAGCGCCCGAATGGCTCGGACGACATCATCGGACGATAGAGTGGCAGCTTAAACGATGGCTTACGCGGTCAAGGAAATTTTCTACACCCTGCAGGGTGAGGGGCGGAATGCCGGTCGGGCCGCAGTCTTCTGCCGTTTTGCCGGCTGCAACCTGTGGTCCGGCCGCGAGCAGGATCGCGCGACCGCTGCCTGCCGCTTCTGCGATACCGATTTCGTGGGAATGGACGGGCCGGGCGGCGGGCGTTTCGCCGGCGCCGAAGCGCTGGCCGAGGCCATTGCCGCCACCTGGCCGCGCGGTGCCGGCGGCAAGCCGCTGGTGGTGCTGACGGGTGGCGAGCCGCTGCTGCAGGTCGATGCCGATCTGACCGCCGCTCTGCATGACCTGGGGTTTGA
Source organism: Acidisoma cellulosilyticum (assembly GCF_020621385.1). GTDB lineage: Bacteria > Pseudomonadota > Alphaproteobacteria > Acetobacterales > Acetobacteraceae > Acidisoma > Acidisoma cellulosilyticum. Next base: position 117,805 of record NZ_JAESVA010000007.1, read on the forward strand.
GATCGCGATCGAGACCAATGGCACCTTGCCCGTGCCGGCGGGGATCGACTGGGTCTGCGTCAGCCCCAAAGCCGGCAACGCGGTCGTGGTGACGCAGGGCGACGAGTTGAAGCTCGTCTATCCGCAGCCAGGCGCCGAGCCCGTTTTGTTCGAGGGGCTTGCCTTCGACCATTTCCTGCTCTCGCCCATGGACGGCGCGGAGACCGCCGCCAATACTCAAGCAGCCGTCGCCTATTGCCTGCAGCACCCGCGCTGGAAGCTGAACCTTCAGACGCATAAGTTTCTTGGAATCGCGTGATGTTTGAATTGACGAAACAATTTCGCTTCGACGCCGCCCATACGCTGAACCGGTATATCGATGTCGAGCCGAGCCGGCGCATCCATGGCCATTCCTATCGCGCGGCGGTCACCGTGCGCGGCAAGCCTGACCCGGAAAGCGGTATGGTGATCGACCTCGGTCTGTTCGAGCGGATTCTGGCCGAGGCGCGGGACGGGCTGGATCACCGTTTTCTGGACGAGGTCGCTGACCTCGGCCCCGCGACGCTCGAAAACCTCTCCGTCTGGATCTGGAAGACGCTCGCCGATCGCTGCCCGGGGCTCGCTCAGGTCGGCGTCTATCGCGACAGCGAAGGCGATGGCTGCGTCTATTACGGCCCGGATGCCTGATCGCGGCCGCTACAGATAAACGGTCTCATAATCCTGGCCGCCGTAATGGATGCCCTCGATCAGTACCGCCGTTGGCATGACGATGAAGGCTATCGTGATGCTTCGCTCAAACCCGATGGTTCGTAATCCGGGGAGGAGATCATCGCGGCGCGCGCCACGTTCGGGGAAGGTCGCAAAACCTCCGCAATAGGCGATGATACGCCGAACAAACGCACCGGCACGGTCTTCGTTGGAATGCAAAGCGACGTAGTCGTAAATCTTACTGAGATGGGTCTCAGCGCGCGGGGTGAAGAGAACCCGCATTTCACGTCACTGATCCCGAGCCGAGGCAAGTCGACGTTTGATACGGTCAAGAATGTCAGAAGCCGGAACCGCTTTTGAGGGGTCGGCCATATATTCGGCATGCCCGGCAACGACTTCGTCGCGCAGCCATCGCTCCACGGCGGCATCGCGCTCCATCAAAGCGCGCATACCGTCACGGACGACTTCGCTGACGCTTGCATAATCGCCAGAGCGGACCTTCTGCTCGACGATTTCGGCCAATTCAGTGGGTAGGGTGATGCTGAACTGCTGTGTGCTGCGCATGTCATGCTCCTCCCCTTCATCATAGCATCAATAGGATTGAATCCTATTGAGATCGACAAGACCGGAGCCCCGACCGGCTGCCCCCCCAGGGCCAGCCGGTTGGAACGACAATCAGCCTTCGCCGCGCAGCGACAGGAAGGTCTTCATCAGGCCGGTGGTGGAACCGTCGTGATGGCCGAGATCGGCATGGGGTTCCAGCGAGGGGATAATGGCCTGGGCGAGCTTCTTGCCCAGTTCCACGCCCCACTGGTCGTAGCTGTTGATGCCCCAGATGGCGCCCTGCACCGCGACCTTATGCTCATACAGAACGATCAGGCGACCGAGGCTATAGGCGTCGAGCTTCTTGTACAGGATCGTGGTCGACGGACGCTGGCCGGTGAAGACGCGATGCGGCCCGACGCGTGCGATGGTCTCCTCGTCCGCGCCAGCCTTCTTCATCTCCTCCGTCACCTCTTCCAGCGACTTGCCGGCGAGCAGCGCTTCGGCCTGGGCGAAGACATTCGCCGCCAGGATGCGATGCGCTTCCGGGCGGTCATGATCGGCTTCGGCCGCCAGGATGAAGTCGACCGGCACCAGCGCCGGACCCTGATGGACCAGCTGCATGAAGCTGTGCTGCGCGTCCGTGCCCGGCTCGCCGAAGACGACAGGGCAGGTCTGATGGGTCACCTGGTCACCCGCGAGGCGGGTGGACTTGCCGTTGCTCTCCATCTCCAGCTGCTGAAGATAGGCCGGGAAACGGGCGAGGCGCGCATCATAGGCGAGGATGCAGAGCGTCGCGGCATGCAGCACGTCGAGATTCCAGATCCCCGACAGCGCCAGCAGTACCGGCAGGTTCTGCTCAAGCGGCGTCGAGCGGAAATGCCCGTCCATGGCACGACCGCCGGCGAGGAAATCCTCGAACGCGTCCCAGCCGGCGGCGAGTGCGACCGACAGGCCGATCGCCGACCAGACCGAATAGCGGCCGCCGACCCAGTCGCGGAAGCCGAAGACGCGGTCTTCGGGAATGCCGAATTTGCCGGTCTCTTTCAGGTTGGTGGAGAGGGCCGCGAAGTGATGGCTGACCGCATCCTCACCCAAGGCGCCAGCCAGCCAGTCGCGCGCGGCATGGCCGTTGGTCATGGTCTCCAGCGTCGTGAAGGTCTTGCTGGCAACAAGCACCAGCGTGCGCGCGGGGTCGAGTTCGCGGGAAAGCTGGGCGAAGGCATGGCCGTCGACATTGGACAGGAAATGCGCATTGACCTTGGCGCCATGGACGAAGGTGAGTGCCAGGGAGACCATGCGCGGCCCGAGATCGGACCCGCCGATGCCGATGTTCAGCACGTCGGTGAAGGGCTTGCCGTCAGCCGCGACGATGGAACCGTCATGCACGCCGCGGACGAACTTCTCCATATGCGCGCGCTCATGCGCGGCGACGGCGGAGGCGTCCTCGAAGCCGCCTTCGGGCAGCACGGCGCGGAAGCCGGCATCGGGCAGGCTGCGCAGCGCCATATGCATCGCCGACCGATGCTCGGTCATGTTCACCGGCTCACCCGCGAACAGGCGCGCGATGAAATCCTCGACCTTCGCCGCGCGGGCGAGTTCGAACAGACCGGTCATCGCCGCAGGGCTGATGGAGGTCTTGGAGAAGTCGAGGAACATATCCTCGAAGCTGGCCGAGAATTTCTTGGCGCGGTCGGGGTCGGCCGCGAAAAGCGGCGTGATCAGCCGGCCGCCGGGGGCAGCCGCCAGCGCGTCGAGCTTATCCCAGGCGGCTTTCGTCGCGGAGGCAGGCAAGGGGGTAGGTTCGGACATTGAGGATTCTCCTTCGAAGAAGCGCGGTTCAGCCGGCAAGAAGCAGCCGTCGGACATGGGCGGCGGTCGAGGCAGCCAAGGCATCGAGATCATAACCGCCTTCGAGCAGGGACACGACCCGCCCGCCGGTATGGCGCCGGGCCAAGGCTAGAATGGCATCGGTGACCCAGGCGAAATCCTCGGTATCCAGCATCAGTCCGGCCAGCGGATCGTCACGATGGGCGTCAAACCCGGCGGAGATGATCAGGCAGTCAGGCGCGAAATCATCCAAAGCCGGCAGAATGCGATCTGTCCAGGCCGTTTCGAAACCCGCGCGGCCTGTCCCGGCGGAGAGTGGCGCATTGACGATCTGCCCGGCAATCCCCCGCTCATCCAAGCCACCCGTCCCCGGATAAAAAGGATATTGGTGGCTGGAGCCGAAGAAGAAATCGGGGTCGTTCCAGGCGGCCGCCTGGGTGCCGTTGCCGTGATGGACGTCGAAATCCACCACCGCGACGCGCTGCTTGCCCCAGGCCGCGCGGGCATGCAGGGCCGCGATCGCAGCATTCGAGAAAAAACAGAAACCCATCGGGCGTGCGGGTTCGGCGTGATGGCCCGGCGGGCGGGTCGCCACAAAGGCGCGGGTGACGCGCCCGCTTTCCACCGCATCGACCGCTGCGATCGCGCCACCGGCGCCATGCAAAGCGGCCTCGGCCGAGCCCGCGCTCATCACCGTATCCGGGTCGAGACGGACCATCTCCCCCTCATCGGGCTCGGTGCTGAGGATGAGATCGATATGGGATTGCGGGTGAACGAGGCGCAATTGCGCCTCGGTCGCTGGCGGCGCTTCCTCGCGGATAAGGGCCGAAAAATCCGGATGGGCAAGGGCTGCCCCCACGGCCTTCAGCCGCGCGATCCGTTCCGGGTGTCCGGGTCCCGTGTCATGCGCGAGGCTGGAGGGATGGGTGAGGAGCAGCAGGCTCATGCTCAGACCGTCCGCAGCATGCCGCCATCGGCATAGAAGGTGGAGCCGACGCAATAGCTCGATCTGTCCGAACACAGGAAGACGAACAGATTGGCGATCTCCGCCGGCGAGGCGAAGCGCTTGATGGGCGCGAGTTCATCGGCGACCGACTGCAAATGCCCCTCCCAATCGCCGCCCGTTTCCGCCGTCAGCTGCTTGGCGGTCTTGACCCAGTCCGGCGTCAGCACAAGGCCCGGATTGACGGTATTGACCCGGATATTGTCACCCACGACCTCATTGGCGAGGTTCTTGGAGAACATGACCAGGGCCGCTTTCGTGACATTATAGATCGGCTCATAGCCCAGCGGCTGGGTCGCGCAGATCGAGGCATTGTGCAGGATGACCCCGCCGCCGCGCTGACGCATGCCTGGCACCAGACCGCGGGCGAGGCGAATGGCGGCCATGACATGCAGGTTCCAGTAGAAGTCCCATTTGTCGTCGGGCGCTTCCATGATCGTCTCATTGCTGCCGGTGCCGGCATTGTTGATCAGGATATCGACGCCGCCAAAGGCGCTTTCGGCGCGGGCGACGATGGCATCGACCGCGTCAGGCGCCGACACGTCGCCTGCCGAGATTTCGACCGTCACGCCGAATGCGGCCGCGATGCGCGCGGCTTCGCGCACCAGCCGCGCTTCGTCCCGCGCGGAGAGCAGAAGATTGACGCCCTCGGCCGCCAGACCCTCGGCGATCGCCAATCCTATCCCGACACTGCCGCCCGTGATCACGGCAGCCTTGCCCTTCAATCCCAGATCCATTTTTTCGTCCCTTGGTGTCGTTCGCCGACCTTCTTGGCGTGAGGTCTTGAACAGTGATGGCGGTGCGGAGGCTAATCCCCCGCGCGCCGCTTGATCGAAAAGCTGTAGACGCCGGCTTCCTCGCTCCAGGAGACGAGGACATGGCCGGTCTCCCGGCAATAGCTTTGAAAATCGGCGACCGAGGCGGCGTCGGTCGCGAGCACGCGCAGCCGCTCCCCCGCCGGCATCGAACGCAGCGCGCGGTTGGCGCGGAGCACGGGCAGGGGGCAGACCAGATCTTTGAGATCGAGCACGGTTTCGCTCATGCCGCCTATCCTGGCCCCAGGCGGTAGCGCGATCAAGAGAGCGGCGGCCGGGTTCGCGACCCGCCTGGGACAGTGCCGTTGTGCGCTGACGGCGTGGCGCTCGCTGTCATGATCCTTTATCTGGCGCCCTTAAGACGATGTCATTGCAGAAAGGACCGGAACCATGACCGGAGCCGAAATCGAGCGCGTACAGACTTACCTGCGCCGCCTTCTGGGCAGCGACAAGCTTACGATCGTGCCGCCCATGAAGCCCGGCTTCCCGATTGAGGTCGCGGTCGAGGGTGAGACGATCGGCACGGTCGACAAGGACACGGATGAGGGCGAGATCTCCTATGCCGTCACGCTGACGATCCTGGACGAGGACCTGCCGCCGCTGCCGAAGGCAGCCGCCAAGCCCGCCGGCAAGGCGCCGACCCGCCGTAGCTGAGACGCGATTGCGCTACACGGCCAGTTGAACAGGCAGGGGTGTAATCGGGCGAGCGGGCTTCCAAACTGTGGGTTACCGGCGGCCAATACAGGGCGTCGGTTGCTAAGCAGGAGGGTCCCACATGGCTCAGAACCACACTGGAAATCCTGGCAATTTCGCTGAGAACCGCACACGCGCTGCAGACGCTGGCCAAAAGGGGGGCCAGCAATCGGGCGCCCCGCGGTCAGGCGGCAACTTCGCCAATGACCGCGAGCGAGCGGCCATGGCCGGACAAAAGGGCGGCCAAAACAGCGGGGGCAATTTCGCGCATGATCGCGAGAGAGCGGCCGAGGCCGGCCGAAAAGGCGGCCAGCATTAGGCCCGCCACGGAGGCCGATGCCGCTTAGCGGCATGACGAGATAAGGGAAAGGGGTGTCGCGCAAGCGGCGCCCCTTTTCTTTGTCCGCTGTTCCGCGGCGCCGGATGCCTCCCCGGCTTGCAGGGCATGCAAACGCCATTGGCAAGATCAACGATAGAGCGTTAATTATTCGTTGTTGCGTATTGGAGACGGTGATGCGGATCCCGCTGGCTGTGGCTGCGCTTTGTCTGCTTGGTGTCGAGACCCTGCCGGCCATGGCCGGGGAGACCAGCGCGGGCGCCACCTTGCTCTCCTGCGCCGTTTTGGCCGGCCAGACGGCGCTGCCGACCGATCTCTGCCGGCACTTGGAGACGGCCTTTCTTGGGGCCACCGACCGGATCGATTTTTCCGGTCTTCTGGCGTCCAATCCCGCTATGCCGCTGTTGGAGCGGCGTCCGGCGGCAGCGACCTCCCCCATGGCGCCTGGAACCGCGCTGAAAACCAGCGCCGGCTGGCAGGCTCACTTGGACAGAGGGGTCGCGAGCTATCGTCAAATCTTCAATGGCCAGGGACTTGCCTATGCGCTACCGGCTGCGCCGAGCGTGCTCTGGCCCGGCGGCAATCCCTTTCTGCCGAACAGGACGGAGTGACGCGCGCAGAGCGGAGAGGCGAGCGGCATGGTCCTGATCAATCAGGGTGAGTATCAGGATCCCTGGCGTGGCGACGGCGAAATGGGCGAGGCGCCCTGGCTGCATGAGAGCGCGCTGATCCGCAATACCGAGATCGGTACCTGGACCTCCATCGGTCCGCGCTGCGAGATTTTCGACAGCACCATCGGCGACTGGACCTATCTCGTGAAGGACGATCAGGTCTTCAATGCCGAGATCGGCAAGTTCGGCAATATCGCGTCCAATGTCCGCATCAACCCGACCAATCACCCCTTCTGGCGGGCGACGCTGCATCATTTCACCTATCGCAGCCGCGTACACGACTTGGCGGAGGAGGATGACATCGAGATCTTCAACTGGCGCATGCAGAACCGTGTCACCATCGGTCATGATGTCTGGATCGGGCATAATGCGACGCTGCTGCCCGGTGTTTCGGTGGGCGATGGTGCGGCGATCGGTGCCGGCGCCATCGTGACCAAGGATGTGCCCGCCTTCACTATCGTTGCCGGCAATCCCGCGCGGGTCATCCGGCGTCGGGTGAGCGAGGAGGTGGAGGCCGCTTTGCGCCTGACTGGCTGGTGGCATTGGACCCACGCGCAGCTGAAAGCGGCTCTGCCCGATTTCCGCGCGCTGGATGCCGCCGACTTCGCGGCGAAATACGCGCCGGAGCCGTGACCGCGCCGTGACGGCGAGCGGTCCCCGCTCTATCCTGCTGGTTTACAGGTAGAGAAATGAGGACCGCCATGACGTCGGATTACACGAAGTTCTATATCGACGGTGCCTTCGTCGATCCGATCGAGGCGCGGCCGCTCGGCGTCGTCAATCCGGCGACGGAGCAGGTTTTCGCGACGATCTCCCTCGGCAGCAGCCAGGACGTCGATCGCGCCGTCGCTGCCGCGCGCGCGGCGTTTGAGACGTTTTCGCTGACGACCCGTGACGAGCGCCTGGCGATGCTGGAGCGCATGCTGGAGATCTATAAAAGCCGTTACGAGGATATGGCCCAGGCGATCAGCGCGGAAATGGGCTCCCCCATTGCGCGGGCCCGCGACAGCCAGGCATTCGCCGGCCAGGGCCATCTGGAAGCGCTGATCGAATCCTTCAAGAGCTTCGAATATGACGAGACGCGGGGCACGACCGTCGTGACGCATGAGCCGGTCGGCGTCGTGGCGCTGATCACGCCGTGGAACTGGCCGATGAACCAGATCATGTGCAAGGTCGCGCCGGCGCTGGCCGCCGGCTGCACGATGGTGCTGAAACCCTCCGAAATCGCGCCGATCTCCGGCATGGTCTTCGCCGAGATCATGCATGAGGCCGGTATCCCGAAGGGCGTGTTCAACCTGGTGAACGGCACCGGGCCTGAGGTGGGTGCCGCGATGTCCGCCCATCCCGGCATCGACATGGTGTCCTTCACCGGGTCGACCCGCGCCGGCACGGATGTCGCCCGCAATGCGGCCGCGACCGTGAAGCGCGTGGCGCAGGAACTTGGCGGCAAATCCGCCAATATCATTCTGCCCGATGCCGATCTGGAGCAGGCGGTGAGCCAGGGCGTGCTGGGTTGTTTCGGCAATACCGGACAGTCCTGCGACGCGCCGACGCGCATGCTGGTGCCGGCGCATCTGCACGATGCGGCGCTGGAGATTGCCCGCAACACCGCGCTTGGCGTCGTGACCGGCGATCCGCGTGACGAGGCGACGGAACTGGGTCCGCTGGTCAGCGACATGCAGTTCAACAAGGTGCAGGCGCTGATCGAGAGCGGCATCGCGGAAGGCGCGACGCTGGTCGTCGGCGGTCCCGGCAAGCCGGACGGCATGAATGCCGGCTATTTCGTGAAGCCGACCGTCTTCGGCAATGTCCAGCCCGGCATGCGCATCGAACGGGAGGAGATTTTCGGGCCCGTTCTCTCCATCATTCCCTATGAGACGGTGGAGCAGGCGATCACCATCGCCAATGACACGCCTTATGGCCTGGCGGCCTATGTCCAGGGCAAGGACAAGGCGGAAGCGCATCGCGTCGCGCGTCGTCTGCGCGCAGGGTCCGTCTATCTGAACTATCCGGATTGGGATCTGTTCGCGCCCTTCGGTGGCTATAAGCAGTCCGGCAATGGCCGCGAATATGCCGATTTCGGTCTGCGCGATTTCATGGAGATTAAGGGCATCGTCTGTTAAGGCACTTCAGGCTGGATGCGCGAAGGCCGACAGCTGCCGAAGGCAGAGTGGATCGCCGGGTCAAGCCCGGCGATGACGATTATTGGGGCGATATTTTTGCTTTGTCATCCCCGGGCTTGACCCGGGGACCCATCTTCTCGTTGCGGTGCGTCAAGCGGTTGCCAGCGGATAGATGGCGGTATGGCCGCCATCTATCGTGTAGATGCCGCAATGGACGCCGAAGACCTCGGCCAGAAGATCGCTCCGCATGGCGTCCCGCACCGGACCGATATGCGCCAAGGCGCCGCCCGTCAGCATCAGCACGCGATCGGCGTAGCGGGTCGCGAGATTGAGGTCATGCAGCACCATGACCGTCGCGATCCCCTGCCGCCGGGTATAGTCGCGCACGATTTCCAATAGGCGCAGCTGATTGGCGAGATCGAGCGCCGATGTCGGCTCATCCAGCAGCAGAAGCCGGGGCCGGCGCACCAGCGCGGCACCGAGCGCCACCATCTGCCGCTGTCCGCCAGACATTTGGCTGGCGACCCGATGGGCGAGCGGCTGCAGATCCAGCAGATCCAGCATCTCCTCAGCCCGTGTCAGGCTTTCTGACGACACGCCCCAGCCCAGACGGCTGCCGTTCTGCGCCAGCAGCAGCAGGTCGAGCGTGGTGAGGTCGGCGCTGGGCTGTGCCGACCCTTGCGCCATATAGCCGATGCGGCGACTGCGCTCGGCCGCGTTCAGACTGTCCAGCGGCGTGCCGTCCAGCGCCACTTGGCCGCGATGGGCGAGAAGCCCGGCGAGGCCACGGACCAGACTGGTCTTGCCGGCGCCGTTGCGGCCGAGCACGGCCAGACATTCCCCGGCGGCGACGGCAAAATCCAACGGCCGGACGATCTCGGCGCGCCCGATGCGGACGGAAAACTGCGCGACCGACAGCATCAGACGCCAGCCTGCCGGCGATTGCCCAGGATCAGCGCCAGAAAGAAGGGAATCCCGAGCAGGGAGGTGATCATGCCGATCGGCAGGATGACGCCCGGCAGCACGATTTTGCTGACGAGGGAGGCGAGCGTCAGGATCAGCATGCCGCAGGCGGCCGTCAGCGGCAAAGCGAAACGCTGATCCTCGCCCACCAGCAGCCGCGCCATATGGGGGGCGACCAGACCGATGAAGCCGACGATGCCGATGCTGGCCGTGGCCGCCCCCGCCATCAACGCGGCGCAGATCATCAGGAGGAAGCGCAGGCGTGCGACGCGAATGCCGAGCACCACGGCCTGTTCGCCGAAGCCGCGCAAAGCCGTCAGCGACCATGATTGCAGCAGCAGGACCGGCAGCAGGGCGACCAGCACGCTGGTATTGATCCAGACTTTCAGCCAGGTCGCGCGGAGCAGGGAGCCGAGCAGCCAGAAGACGAGGGACTGGAGCTGCGTCGCGTCGGCGAAATACTGCGCGAAGGCGAGCAGCGCGCTGAAGGTGAAGTGGACCGCAATGCCTAGCAGCGTGATCGTCTCCACCCTCATGCCGCGACGGCCGGCGAGCAGGGTGATGAGCACGACCGTCAGCAGCGAGAAGACGAAGGCATTGCCGGAGACGAAAAGCTCGCTCGGCATCCAGGCAAATATCGACTCGAAAATGCCCGCCTGGAAAATGCTGGTCTGAAAGACGATGGCGATGGCCGCGCCGAAGCCGGCGGCGGCCGCGATGCCGAGCGTGAAGGGCTCTGCCAGTGGATTGCGCAAAGCCGTCTGCAGCAAAGACCCCGACAGCGCCAGTTCCATGCCGGTGACGGCGGCGAGCAGCGTGATCGGCGCGCGGATATCCCAGAGGATGGCGCGTGTCGTGGGGTCTGCCTGCGACGGGTGGAAGATCGCGCCCGCGACCTGCGCCAGCGTCAGCGTGCCGGAGCCGACGATCAGGTCCGCCACCATGGCGGCAAGACCGAGGAGGATCACCACAGCGAGCAACAGCCCACGGCCCAGGACAGTGCGCCGGTAATGGGCGGCAATGCCGGGCGGCGTGGCAGCCGAGGCCTGTGTGGTCAATGCACGACCGGCGGCGCCGGTTCGGCAAAGGTGAAGGCTCCGACCGGCATATCGGTAAAGCGGGTGATGATTTCCCGATAAGTCGCTGCCGGATCAAGGCCAGCGAACGGCTTCGGATAGGCGAATTTCGCGAGATATTCGAGGCCGACGATATTGAAGGGATGGCTGTAGAACTGGTGCCAGATGCCCCAGACCCTGCCGTCCTGCGCGGCACCCAAGGCCGCGAAACCGGGTCGCTGCTCCAGCCGCGCGAGCGAGGTCTGGATTTCGACGTTATTCGCATTATAGCCGAAATCGGCAAAGACGGGCGGCCGATGCGCGCCCTCCGAGCCGGTCATGACATAGACGTCCGGCTTTTGCGCCAGCACCGTTTCCAGCGTCACGTCGCCGCTTGGGCTATGCAGCAGATCGCCGCCGATATTGACGACACCGATGGCATCCAGCAGCGCGCCCCAGCCGAAATGGCCATGGGTGAAGCAGCATTGATCCGGGCCGGAGCGTCCGGCGAGCGCTTCCACGAAGACCCTTGCCTTGGGGGTGATGGCCTGCGTGACTTCGGTGATATGGGCGAGATGGGACGCGTAGAAATCCGTGTAGTCTTTCGCCTCCGCCTCGCGGTTCAAAACCGCGCCGAGCAGCGTCACGGATTTGGGTGCATCGACCACGGGCTGGACGACGCTATCCACGAAGATCAGCGGGATATGCAAAGCCGCGAGCTGTTGCATGACGCCGGCGCTGTTCAGGCTGCCTTCGGTGCGGCGCTCGGCAATGACGAGATCGGGATGGGATGCGAGGATCCTCTCCATATTGACCTCACCGTCATCGCTGAAACCCATATCGGGGATCTTATCGGCGGCGGGCCATTTCTGGGCGATGAGCCTCCAGAAATCCGTGTCATCGCGCCGTTCCAGATTGTTCCAGACCTTGACCCGGCCGGTCGGATTGGCGCGGTCGAGCAGCGCCAGCAGCATCATGTCCCGCCCGTCTTGGAGGACGAGGCGTTCAGGCTCGTGCTGGATGGTGACGGTGCGACCGGCGGTATCGGTGACGGTCAGCGGATAGGTCGTGGCGGCAGCAGGTTTTGCGGCGATCAGCCCACAGACGAGTGTCGCGGCGGCGAGGCAGGATTTGAGCACAAGACAATCCCTAGGAGTGCGCTCCGCCTCTACTGTTAATGCGACCTAGTCGCAAGTGAAGTCTGGGACATGTCTAGGTCCGAAATTGCGAAGGGCCTCTTCCTTTCCTGACCCGATTGCAGACGTCACAGGCATCCTGTCAGGCCGAGACGGCAGCCTAATATCGGAGGCATATCATCCGGCGCGCGGCGTCCAGATTAGACCTTGCGCCTTACTTGCCGAGGGGGGAGGCGATCGGGAATTCGCGTTCCGCGGCCAGGGCCGGCTGGCGATGCCTGGTCAGCGCCAGGCTCAAGAACCAGATCACCCCGCCAAAGAGATAGGTGGAGACAAGCAATTTATCATAGAGGCCAGACCAGGCAGCGACTGGACTATGAAGCAAGGTCACCGGCGGGGAGATGAGAAGAATAGCCAGGATAGACAGCCAAGGTCGGCGTGGTCCCTCGGTCAGCGCTTTGATCGCGAAGGCGGCCGGCAATAGAAGCCAGCAATAGTAATGGGTCCAGGTTAATGGACTGCTGATCAGACAAAGGGCGATCAGCGCCATATAGTCCCGATCCTGTTTGGCATAGGCCAAGTCAGGCGCGGCTGGCCGGTTCGGCCTTGTGCAGGTCCAGATGAAGACCGCGTAGAAAACAAGGGTCAAGCAGAGCGCGATCCCCTTTATTTGCGGCGTGACAGCGTAGAGCTTCCAATCATTCAGCGCGGGTGCGGGATCACGCAGACGCAGCAGGAAGCTTTGCAGGGATTGGACATTGAAGGCTTCCAATGCATGCCCGTTGAAAGCGCCGATAGCGTCCTGGCACCATTGCAGATGCAGTTTGAGGCCGAAAAGCGCGATGGAGAGCCCTGTGAGCAGGGCGACCAGCCCGAAGAAACCCAAAGCGGCAAAGCGGTCCCGTCGAAAGACGAAATAAAGGCCGACCAGCAGGAGGGGGAGCTTGATCAAAGCCGCCATGCCGAGAAGCAAGCCCGCGAGCAAGGACCGCTTGCGGCGCAGAAGCCACAACCCGCCGGCGAGCATGGCGAGAATGATGTGGCTCGTATTGCCCAGTTTGAGGCTGTAGATCATCGGACCGTTCGCGGCCATGACCAGCAGCAGCCAAGCGCGACCCAGCTTCCCGAGTGCCGCCAGCTCGGCCAGAAGGAAAAAGGCCAGGGCGATCGCGCAGGCGCCGATGAGCGTGAAGATCGAGGCCGCGACCTTGACCGGCAGCAATGCGAAGGGGGCGAAGATCCAGGCCAGAACAGGCAAATTCACAAAACCCAGGACGCCTTTGTGAATCAGCGGCGACAGCGAAACCCCATCGAGAACGGCGACCCCGGCAGGATAATAGGCATTCCGGAAATCCCAAAAGAGGGTCGTGGGGTCGCTGACCTTGAGTTCCAGAATAGCGATGACAATACTCGCGAGAGATAGGACGGCGAGAGAGGAAAGCAGGAAGAACAGGGAGTATAAAAAAAACGAGGAAACAGCGTCTTTTTTTAAGCCATTCATATTCACGCCTTCCGGCAATAGGGATCTTTCCGACCGGATCTATCCAATTTCCGGGTCGAGGAAATGGTGCCGGTTTCGGGCAAAAGTCGCCATAGTCATTTCGATATAGAATAAAATTGGAAAATAGAAATTGGCAAGGAAAGGCTAATCCTTCCGCAATAGCCAGATTCCGAGGCGAGCAGGCATCCCGGCCTCAAGAAGGGAATTCCAAGCAATTTCCCGGAGAGGGTCGCAAATTTCCCCTGACGTCCTGCTGCCTTTGGCAGAGCGATGATTGCAGGCTGCGATCTTAAGAGGGGTAAAAGGCAAGCAGAATGGAGTTTTGCGGGCTCCAACTACTTCCATCGCCCTAATCGTCAAACGCGAAGCTGGGGCGTTACGATCCTCCGGGTTGGGATTTATTGCAAAAGACAGGATTTCGTCTGCGGATTAAAGTATCCGCTGTTTTTATTCGTGCGAGATTTTGACTGGCAAGATTGTAAAGACGGGCAACATTGTAAAGACCGGCACCCTTGTAAAGAATGGTTCGATTCTCTGTTTTGGATGCGACCTAAGGCTGAAAGCAGCGTCATGGGCGAGCGATGAGCGAGACGGCAATAATGGAAGCCGCTAGCAAAACGGTGTTGCACCGTCGATCCTATATCTACGGTATAGACCTGCTGCGTTTCACGGCGGCGGTTATGGTCGCCTTGTTTCATCTGACCTGGTTTGAGGCCAGCACAGCGCAGATCGACTGGTTCGGCTGGATCGGCGTGCAGATCTTTTTCGTGATATCGGGCTTCGTCATCGCGCAATCGGCGCAGGATGCGGGACCTGTGAGCTTCGCAATCTCACGCTTCCTGCGTCTTTATCCCGCCGCCTGGATTTGCGGTGCCATCAGCCTCGCCATTCTTCTCTACAATGGCAGCACGGCTCCTACTCTCCTGCCATTGCTGTCGGAGTTTTTCAGATCGGTCGTTCTTTATCCGATGGGACCGTTTATCGCGACGGCCTATTGGACCCTGCCGATCGAAATCACCTTTTATGCGCTGATCGGATTTGTTCTTTATCTGCGGGCATTCGATGACATTGAAACCATAGCGCTGGGCCTTTGTCTTTGCAGCGGCGCTTATCTCTGCGCTCTCGCTTTGCTGTATCTGGGCATCATCCACACCCCTTGGCTGGATTTCGGCTATGGCTGGAAGAACATTACATTGCTGAGGCATGGGATTTATTTTTCCGCCGGCATATTTTGCTGGCTGATATCGGAGAAACGGCTGGGTTGGCGTGGCGCGATCGGTCTTCTGGTTGTTTGCCTCTGCGCGCCGATGGAAATAACCTGCCGCACCGACGAACTCACGAAGCTCATGCCGCGCGTGATGGATGTCCGGTCGATCGGCTGGGTGCCCGTTCTGATCTGGTTTCTGGCCTTGGCCTTCATTCTGGCTTCCGCCCATTGGCGGGAGCAATGCCAGCATCTTCCTCGACCCGTTTTGAGGACCGTTCGGCTGCTTGGCCTGACAACCTATCCCTTTTACCTGATGCATGAGCGGATCGGGCGCGCGGTGCGGCATATATTCCTGTCCAAGGGCTATAGTTCCGCGCTTGCCATTGCGATCGGCGGGCTGATCGTCACGGCCGTCGTCGCAATACTGGTCGCGCGATACGGGGAACCCCTGCTCAGAAAAGTCATGGCGGCCTGGATTTCTCGGCTCCGGAGACGGCAGAAGCGTCTGGCCTGACCGCCACCGCCACCGCCACCGCCACCGCCACCGCCACCGCAGGCGGGGCAGGGACCTCGACCAGGTCCGGGCGCAAGCGCCTTCGAATTTTAACGTGCCTCCCCCGCCGCCGCGTGAGACGGTCAATCCAGCAGGGGAGTAGCGCGTGAGCGAGGGTCGCGACCGGTGGATTGGCCGAGCTTGGCTGGCCGGATTTCATCCGGGCTAGGCGAGAACCCAAATCATCAAAATGTCCCGGCCAATGAGCGGCTCCGCGATTTGCCCTCCGGCCAAAGCCCTAGCCCTTTCTCCTATCGGTGACAGCGCAGGCCAGTCTGTCGCCCAGGGAACCTAGCCTTATTTTATAAACACGGGAGAAACGTCATGGACGATCTAGCCGATAAGTCGCTCTCGCCGGATCGCGAGCCCTTGGATCTGGCAGCGATGCCGGACGTCGATCAGCTCGCCACGCTCTTCGCGCAAAATCTTTTGTTCGATTCGGTGATCGACCCGTCGCAGGCCGGTCTGCGCCAGGTTTTCGAGGCGGCAGCCGGCTCCGTCCGTGATCTTTTGTCCGAGCGCTGGGTTCAGACCGAGCGCCAATACGACAGCGCCAATCCGAAGCGCATCTACTATATGTCGTTGGAATTTCTCATCGGCCGGTCCCTCGCCAATAACGTCTTCAATCTGATGGTCGAGCCCGTTCTGGAACAGGCCATTCGCGACAAGGCGCTGAACTGGATCGATCTGATCGAGCAGGAACCGGATGCAGGGCTTGGCAATGGTGGCCTCGGTCGTCTGGCCGCCTGCTTCCTCGACTCCATGGCCGCCATGCAGCTACCCGCGATGGGCTATGGTCTGCGCTACGAATACGGGATGTTCAAACAGTCGATCGAGAACGGCTGGCAGCGCGAACAGGCCGATAACTGGCTGCGCAATCAGGACCCATGGGAAGTCCGCCGGCCGCAGGATATCGTCGAGGTCAAGCTCGGCTGCAGCTTCGTCATGAATCATGGCAGGCTGGAATTGATTCCGAACCGTCCCTCCAGCCTTGTCGGTGTCCCTTACGACCGGCCGGTCGTGGGCTACGGCAATAAGACCATCAATACGCTGCGCCTGTGGAGCGCGACGTCCCATGACGATTTCGATTTCCGCGAATTCAGCAGCGGCGATTTCGTGTCTGCCCTGATCGGCAAGATCGCGGCGCATACGGTGACCCGCGTGCTTTATCCGGATGATTCGACCGAGATGGGCCAAGGGCTGCGCTTCGCCCAGGAATATTTCCTGGTCGCCTGCTCGCTCGCCGATCTCGTCCGCCGTTTCCGTCGCGGCAATAGCGACTGGGCGCTTTTGCCCGAAAAATGCGCCATTCAGCTCAACGACACGCATCCGACGCTGGCCGTGCCCGAACTCATGCGTATCCTGCTCGACGAAGCCGGGCTCGGCTGGGATCAGGCCTGGGATCTGACGAAGCGGACCTTGGCCTATACCAACCATACCTTGCTGCCCGAGGCGCTGGAGAAATGGTCGCTGCATCATTTCCAGACCATGCTGCCGCGTCAGCTTGAAATCATCTACGAGATCAACCATCGTTTTCTGGACGATGTGCGCGCGCGCTTCCCCGGCGACGAGGCGAAAGTGCAGCGCGTCAGCCTGATCGAGGAAGGCGCGGAAGACAAGGTCCGCATGGCCAATCTGGCCATCGTCGGGTCCCACAGCACCAATGGCGTCGCCGCCATCCATTCCGAGCTGCTGCGCAAGCTGACGGTCCATGATCTGGCCGAGATATTCCCCGAGCGGTTCAGCAACAAGACCAATGGCGTCACGCATCGCCGCTGGCTGGCGCTGGCCAATCCCAACCTCGCGTCCGCGATTTCGACGGTGATCGGCACCGGCTGGTTGACCGATCTCACGGCGATCGCCGGGCTCAGGTCGGTCGCGGACGATCAGCACGTGCAGGATCTGTTCCTTGCCGCCAAAAGCGCCGCGAAGCAGGATTTTGCCGGCTGGCTGCTGCGCACTAGCGGGCAGAGCGTCGACCCCGAGACCATCTTCGACTGCCAGGTGAAGCGTATTCACGAATATAAGCGCCAGATGCTCAACGCGCTGCGCGTGATCGTTCTCTACAATCGCCTGCGCGCCAATCCGGATATGGCGATGGTGCCGCGCACCTTCTTCTTCGCGGGCAAGGCGGCACCGGCCTATCAGCGCGCCAAGCTCATCATCAAATTCATCAATAATCTTGCCGGCACGATCGACGGCGACCCGGCGGTCAAAGGGCGGCTCAAGATCGTGTTCCTGCCCGAATATTGTGTCTCTCTCGCCGAGCGGCTGATCCCGGCGGCCGATGTCTCGAACCAGATCTCGACCGCCGGTTTCGAGGCGAGCGGCACCAGCAATATGAAGTTCATGATGAATGGCGCGCTGACGCTGGGCACCCGCGACGGTGCGACGATCGAAATGGCACAGGAAGCGGGCGAGGAGAATTTCTTCCTCTTTGGTCTGACGGTCGATGAGGTCGAGGCCAGCCGGGGCTATTACGACCCGCATTGGCATTACGAGAACGAACCTGAAATCCGTGCCGCGCTTGACCTGATCGCCAGCGGCCATTTCAGCGAGAACGAGAAGGGGGCCTTTACCCCTCTGCTCGACAGCCTGCTGAAGGAAGGCGACCGCTATATGCATCTGGCCGATCTCTCGGCCTATATGCGGGCGGACGAAGCCCTTTGCGCCAACTATGCCGACCGTCGGGCATGGGCGCGGAAGGCCATCCTCAATATCGCGGGTTCCGGCCAGTTTTCCAGCGACCGGACTATCGCGCAATATGCTTCCGAGATATGGCAGGTGAAACCCTGCCCGGTCGCGTAAGAGGAGCGAATAGCCATGGCCTTGTCACCCCTTGCTGGAAAGCCTGCGCCCAAGGCTATGCTGATCGACCTGGCTGCGCTTGAAGCAGCCTACAGCGCCGTGACACCCGATCCCGCCAATCCCGAGCAGCGTGTCAGCTTCGGAACCAGCGGCCATCGCGGCTCGTCACTGCGCGGGTCCTTCACCGAAGCGCATATCCTGGCGATTACCCAGGCGATCTGCGATTACCGCCAGCAGCAAGGCGTGACGGGTCCGCTTTTTATGGGCAAGGACACCCATGCGCTTTCCGGTCCCGCCGAGCGGACGGCGCTTGAGGTTCTTGCCGCCAATGGCGTGACGGCGGTGGTGCAGCCGGAGAATGGTTTCACCCCGACGCCCGTCATTTCGCACGCGATCCTGACCTATAACCGCGGCCGGTCCGAAGGGCTGGCCGACGGTATCGTCATTACCCCGTCCCATAATCCGCCGCAGGATGGCGGTTTCAAATACAACCCGACCAATGGTGGGCCGGCCGATACCGATGTCACCAAATGGATCGAGACGCGGGCGAATGCGCTGCTGGCGGAGGGTAACCGGGATGTGAAACGCATCCCCTTCGAGCGGGCGATCCTGGCGGATACGACCCTGCGGCAGGACATGATGATGCCTTATGTCCGGGATCTGGGACAGGTCATCGATATGGAGGCCGTCCGCGACGCAAAGCTGCATCTGGCGGTCGATCCGCTGGGCGGCGCGGCGCTTGCCTATTGGGCGCCGATCAACGCGCTATACGGTCTGGACATCACCGTCACCAATCCTGTCGTCGATCCGACCTTTTCCTTCATGACGGTCGATCATGACGGGATCATCCGCATGGATTGCTCAAGCCCTTATGCCATGGCGCGGCTTGTCGATCTTAAAGACGAGTATCGGGTCGCTTTCGCCAATGACCCCGATTCCGACCGGCATGGCATCGTGACGCCGGGCGGCGGGTTGATGAATCCCAATCACTATCTGGCTGTCGCGATCGATTATCTGCTAGGGCATCGGCCGGGCTGGTCCGATGCGGCGGCCGTGGGCAAGACCCTGGTCAGCAGCAGCATGATCGACCGTGTCGTGCAAAGACGTGGCCGCAAGCTTCTGGAAGTGCCGGTCGGCTTCAAATGGTTCGCGCCGGGATTGTTCGACGGCACCTGCTGCTTCGGTGGCGAGGAAAGTGCCGGTGCCAGTTTCCTGCGCCGCGACGGCCAGGTTTGGACCACCGACAAGGATGGACCGATCATGGATCTTCTGGCGGCGGAAATCACCGCCACGACAGGCCGCGATCCGGGTGAGCATTACGAGGGTCTGGCCGCCGACCTCGGCACGCCGCATTATGTGCGGATCGATGCGCCGGCAACGACCGAACTCAAAGCCAAGCTGGGGAAGATGAGCCCCGAGACGGTGACGGCGAAGGTGCTGGCGGGCGAGCCGATCACCCGTATCCTGACGCGCGCGCCGGGGAATGACGCGCCGATCGGTGGCCTTAAAGTCGAGACCGAGAGCGGCTGGTTTGCCGCGCGACCCTCGGGCACCGAGGCCGTCTATAAAATCTATGCCGAGAGCTTCAAGGACGAGGCGCATCTGCAGGTCCTGGTGTCCGAAGCGCAGCAGCTGGTCGACGGCCTCGCCTGATCAAACCTGACAGGCGCGGCTGCCTAAAGCATGCGGCCGCGCTTGAGCAGCACAAGCGTGACGATGACGGTCACGACCATCAGCAGCATGCCGTACCAGAAGCCGAGATGCGCCTGGCCCCAGGGCAGGCCGCCCAGATTCATGCCGAATATGCCGCTGAT
The DNA here is from genome assembly GCF_020621385.1 of Acidisoma cellulosilyticum. Taxonomy (GTDB): domain Bacteria; phylum Pseudomonadota; class Alphaproteobacteria; order Acetobacterales; family Acetobacteraceae; genus Acidisoma; species Acidisoma cellulosilyticum. Next base: position 137,544 of record NZ_JAESVA010000007.1, read on the forward strand.
CAGCGAGATCGGTAGAAAGAATACCGTGACGATCGAGAGGATATAAAGGTTGCGGTTCGTCGCCTCCATCAGCCGGGCGGAGGCCTGTTCCTGAAGCAGGCGGGCGCGTTCCTGCACAAGGTCAAGGTCATGACCCAAGGCGCCGAGCCCTTCTATGGCGCTGCGCAGCCGCACGGCATCATTCTCGGCGACCCAGTGCGGCAGTTTCGCGAGCAGGGTCAGCAAGGCGTGCTGTTGCGGAACCATATGCCGGCGAAGACGCGCCGCAAGGCGACGAATGCGGCCAAGCTCCTCCCCAGGGCGGCTCGGCCGGCCTTCCAGAATCTTTTCCTCAACGTCATCGACGCTGTCGGCAAGACCAAGGATGAGGTCACCGAGCGTATCGGTTACGTGGAGCAGGAAATTGGTGACCAGCACGATGGGCCGCCCGTCCTGCAGACCCTCGCCGATGGTCTTGCGCAGCTTGTCGATCGCGGCCAGGGGCCGGTGGCGAACGCTGATGAGACAATGATTGTCCAGGTAAAGGCGCAGGACGTCCAGCCCGTCGGTTTGGCTGGCGAATTCATGGTGCAGATCGCCGATGATACCGCATAGCCCGCTACCGATCGCCTCGATGCGCATGTGATTGTCCGAGCCGAGGAGAAGCGCTTTGGCCGCCGGCGGCATTCTCTCGCAATGGCTGATCCATTGTCGCGCGCCGGCATCGCCATGGTCGAAATGGAGCCAGACCAGATTATCGGCCTGATTGAAGTGCAACGCGATATCGGCGGCGCGGATCACCGTCATATTGCCGTCGGGCGCGATGCTATAGCCGCAGACAAGCCCTTTATCGTCGAGGGTCGATTCCATTGAAACGTCTCCGCGGCTGCGACATCAGGCTCGCCCGCACGCGGGAGCAAACCTTCTTCAGGGCGATAATTCCAGCTGCAAATCAGTGACGTTTAGCGGCGATCCGACACGGCTGGGCATTGGGTGCTACGCAGCAAGAGTCCGGAGAAAGGTTGCGACCCTTGGCGCGTCTTCGGCCGCCAGTCCGTGGGTGATGACAGGTCCCGCGAAACCCGTGGCACGCAAATGCTGAAAGAAAAGCGGAAAGTCGATGATGCCTTCGCCGGCAGCGACAATGCTGCCGTCCGCATCGCGATCCTTGGCATGGACGATGGCGATGCAATCCCCGAGCAGCTCCATCGCCTCGGCGAAAATCCAGTCCTGATCGGTTTGCGGGGAGGCGACGATATTGGCCGGATCGAGTACGATGCGAAGATGGGGCGAGCGTATATCGCGCAACAACTGCGCCGCTTGCATTGAAGAGGCAACGACATTGGCCATCTCGGGCTCGATACCGAGATCGACGTCGAACCGGTCGGCGAGGGCGGCCGCTTGTTCCATTTCGGCCAGCAGGGTCGCCCAGGCGCAGGGCCCCTCGTTCTGCGGATGATAGCGCCAGGGATCATGCGGATCGCGCGTGCCGGTGCAGAGCGTGACGAGATCCGTGCCGATGGTCCTGGCATGGGCGAGCAGGTGGGAGAGGCGGGTGAGGCCCTGACGGCGGGCCGCCGCGTCAGGGTGGATCATGTTATAGGTGCCGGAGAGCGCGGCGATGCCGACCCCGCTGTCAGCCGCGGCGGCAGCGATGCCGTTCAGCACCGCCGCGTCCAGATTGTCCGGCATGGCCGGCAGGCCGCAGCAGGAGAGGCTGAACTGCACGCAATCATAGCCGGCGGCCGCGGCACCGGAGAACACGGCCTCCGGCGTTTGGCCGGGAAACGTTCTGGCGAAGATGCCAATCGGGTTCAGCGGCGCGTTTCCTCACGAAAAGGCATTCATTCCTGCCCGACCATCAGGCGCACGATTTCCTCGGGGTCGACATTTCCGACCTGACGCTCGCCCGCCACAATGCCCCGGCGCAAGACGACGATACGGTCACTGACCGCGAACATATCCGCGAGATTGTGGGAAATGAAGATGACGCCGAGACCCTTCTTTTTAAGCGACCGGATAAGGTCCATCACCTTGCGCTGTTCCGGCACGCCCAACGCCGCCGTCGGCTCGTCCATGATCAAGACCCGCGCATCCCAATGGATGGCGCGGCCGATGGCGACGGCCTGACGCTGACCGCCCGAGAGCGCGCGCACCGGACGGTCCAGCCGATCGAGATGCACGTCGAGCACCTCAATGGCCTTGGCGGCCTCTTCCCGCATGCGGCGACGGTCGATGCGCGGCAGGAACAGAAACTTCGTCTTCAGCTCGCGGCCGAGGAAGACATTGCCGCCGATATCGAGGTTATCGGCAAGCGCCAGGTCCTGGTAGATCGTCTCGATCCCCTGGGCGCGGGCCGCCTGCGGCCCATCGAAGGAGACGGGTTTGCCGCAATAGCGGATTTCCCCCTCGCTCGGCTGGAAAACGCCGGAGATGATCTTGGTGAAGGTCGATTTGCCGGCGCCATTGTCACCGGCAAGGGCCACGACCTCCCCGGCGCGGAGCGTGAAGTCCACCCGCTCCAGCGCATGAACGCCGCCGAAACGCTTGGAAATGCCATGCGTTTCGAGAACCGGATCACCGGTCATGATGTCACTCATCCTGTCGCCCTCCCCCGAAGCGTCTTTGGCTCTGATCGACGAGCACGGACACGATGATGACAAGTCCCACGGCGATGAACTGCCAGAAGGGCTCCACATTCAGGAAGACGAGCCCGTATTGGATGACGGCGATGATCAGCGCGCCGATGATGGTGCCGATGATGGTACCCGATCCGCCGAAAAGGCTGGCCCCGCCGATGACAACGGCGGCGATACTGTCCAGCAGCAGCGGTTCGCCCGCCTGCGGTGCGCCGGCGGCGAAGCGGCCCGTGTAGAGGATGCCGTCGATCCCCGCCGTCAGCGCCGATAGCATGTACAAAATAATGGTAACGCGGCGGACATTCACGCCGGCCCGCAAGGTCGCCTGCCGATTGCCGCCGATCGCGTAGGTGTACTGGCCGAATTGCGTCTCCGACAGCAGATAATGCACCAGCGCGACGAAGATCACGGTCACGATGACGATGACGGGAATGCCGAGGATGCGACCATTGCCGAGATAAGTGAGCCAGCTGTTATCGACCGGCACGGTGGTGCCGCCGGCAAACAGATAGGCAGCACCACGCGCCACGCCATACATGCCCAATGTGCCGATGAAGGGCGGGATACGCAGTCGCGCGATCAACAGCCCGTTGATCCAGCCGGGGATGAGGGTCGCGGCCAAAGCAACGACCACACCGGCCAGCAGCCCTATCGGCGCGCCGGCAAATGCGCCGACATCATTGGCGACATGGGCGGCGATCACGGCAGCCAATCCCATGGTGAAACCCACGGACAGGTCGATGCCGCCGGAGATGATCACCAAAGTCTGGCCGAGGCCGAGCAGCACCGGGGCCACCGCGAAGACCGCGACGGAACGGATATTGAAGCTGCTGAAGATGAAGGTGGAGCCATAGGCAATCTGCGACCAGATTTCGAAGACGACCAGAAGCAGAAGCAGAAAAATCCAGGCCCGGGCTGAGGCGACCGCTGCGATTATGCGACGCCCCCGGAGATTTCCGGGGGCTGAACGCGTGGGTAAGGCCGAGCTCATGACGCGTAGATGAACTTCTGAATGCTGGCATCATCGACATTGGATTTGTCGATGACCGTGAATCCGGTCGCGATCGCGGGCGGGATAGATTGCCCTGTCAAATGGGCATAGGCCGCCGCGACACCGAACCAACCGATCTCGGCCGGGTGCTGGGCGATGGCGATATCGATCAGCCCGGTTTTGATATTGCCGATGATCGTCTGCGGCGCGTCGAAAGCGACGACCTTGACCTTCCCGCCGGCGCCGCCCTGCTGCAGGCCATTGGCGGCCCCCATGGCGGAAAACAGATTGGCACCGAAGATGCCGGCCAGATCGGAATTGCGTGCCAGGACCGACTGCGACTGCGATGCCGCCTTATTGGCGTCATCATCATTGAACTGGGTGTTCAGAACGGTGATGCCGGGAAAGCTTTTTTTCATCTCATCGATGAAGCCGTCCTGGCGCTCGTCCGTCGTCGACACGCCGGGCTGCACGTTGGAGACATAGACCTTGCCCTTGCCGCCGATCGCCTTGGCCAGGGCGCGTGCCGCCATCTGGCCGCCCAGCGTATTGTTCGACGCGATATAGGAGAGCGGAAAATCGGCATTGCCGCTGCCCGTCTGGTAGACGCCACCGCCGATATAGGTATCGACCGTGATCACCGGAATGCCGGCGCTGACGGCAGCCTGCAGCGGTTGGATCAACTGCACCTTATCGGTCGGCGCGATCAGCAGCGCATCCGGCTTGCGGGCGATGACGGCGTCCAGCACCGGCACCTGCTCCACCGCGTTGAAGGAGGGCGCGCCCTGAAAGACGAGGTTGACGCCCAGCGCCTTGGCCGCCGCCGCCGCACCGCGATGCATGGTGATATAGAAAGCGTCAGTCGTCAGGCCCGGAATGAGGGCGACCGTGAAGGCCTTGCCCTCAGCCCGCGCTCGGCTTGACGATAAAAGGGTTGCAGCACCTGCCAGGCCCAGCCCCAGACCGCCGATTACGGAACGCCGTTCCATCTTAGGTTTCCCCCGTTTTTGTTCTTCATTGGCCAAAATTCTGGCAGGCGGCCCCGTTCGGGTGCGCGCACATCGCTATCAGGCCAGGATTTCCGAGGCGGGGCTAGCCCTGTTTCGTAAATTTCGTCGAACTAGGTTGACAGGCCGGGGCTCATTCTTGTCCGGCCGCGCAGAGCGACGCCTTCCGCATCCGCCGGCGTGAAGAGGGTCGCGCGGTTGCGGCCGGTCTCCTTCGCGCGATACAGCGCCCGATCGGCCGCCGCGATCAGCGATATACCGTCGATGACGCCGGTGTGGCGGGACTGCGGCTCCATCACCGCGATGCCGAGGCTGATCGAGACGACGCCGATGACGCCGCCTTCATGCGGCAAGTGGCGGGCGGCGACGGCCTGTCGCATGCGTTCGGCCAGCGCCATCGCGCCGCGCGCATCGGTCTGCCGTATGACGGCGGTGAATTCCTCCCCGCCGTAGCGCATCACCTCAGCGCGCTCGGGCGGCAGGCTGGTCTGCAGGCAGGTGGCGACCGTCTGCAGGCAAGCGTCACCGGCCGGATGGCCGTAACGGTCATTATAGGCTTTGAACTGATCGACATCGATCATGATGACGGCAAGCGGCTGTCCATCCCGCTGGGCGCCCTTCACGGCCGCCGTCAGGCGTTCATCGAGCGAGCGGCGGTTGGGCAGGCCGGTCAGCGCATCGGTGAAGGCTGCGCGGCCATGCGCCCATTCCGATTCCTCCTTGACCAAAGCCACGAAGGCGAAGCTGAGCACAAGATAGAAGCCCATGACGGCGAAGGCCGAGACCGGGACGGTGGTGAGGTCGATCCCGAGCCCGAGGTCGCGGAAGATGGAGACCGCCTGCAACAGACCCCAGGCCAGGCACAGCACGGCGAGCAGACCGAGCAGGCCTGAGACGAACAGCCGGCCCGCGCGTTTGGGGATCGGGCTGGGCCACAATGCTCGCAGGGCGAGCAGCAAAAGGGGCACGACCAGCAGATAGGAGACGGCGAACCGCGCGCTGGGATTGTGGAGAAAGCGCGGGATACAGGCGCAAAGCAGCCAGAATGCGCCGGGCAGCGGCAGGGCCGCGATGCGCGGGCGATGACCCGCCGCGACGCGGCAGCCCATCCAGACGCAGCTGACGCCGGTCAGCACGGCGGGCTGCGCGAAGATCACGCCCTCCAGCCCGGGCCAGATCAGTCGCACAATGAATGTCGAGCCGCTGAGGAGGGAGGCCGCCACCATCCATAGCAAGGCGCGCTGCTGCCGGTTCTGGGACCAGATGACGAGATAGTTCAGGCAAGTCGCCAGTATGACCAGGGTCATGGTCAGGGCCATGGTCAAGGGTTCCGGAAGGTGAAATTGCGTCACGCCGCCTCTCTAACATACGCGCAGAACACGCCGCTTGACCGGTGACGGCCATTCTGTCCGACTGGTCAGCATGACCGAAGATAATCCGCTCCTGCTCCCTTGGACGACCCCTTTTGGGGTGCCGCCCTTTGATCTCATCAAGCCGTCGCATTTTTCGCCGGCCTTTACGGCGGCCATGGCAGAGAATCTGGCTGAGATCGCGGCGATCGGCAGCAACCCTGAGAAACCGAGCTTCGCCAATACGGTCGAAGCGCTGGAGCGGTCGGGTCGTGCTCTGAACCGCGTCAGCTCCGTCTTCTACAATCTCGTCAGCAGCCAGGGCGGTGAGGCGCTGGAGGCGCTGGACCGCGATCTGGCGCCGCAGTTGGCACAGCACGGTATGAAGGTGGCGCTGGACCCGGCGCTGTTCGCGCGGATTGCCACGCTGCAAGGGATGAGCGAATTGCTGGGGCTGGAAGAAGACCAGAAGCGGCTGCTGGACCGCTCCTATCTCGGTTTCGTCCGCTCCGGCGCGGCGCTGGACGAGGCCGGCCGCGCCCGCATGACCGCGATTTCCGAGCGGTTGGCGGCACTGCATACGGCCTTCGGTCAAAACGTGCTGCATGACGAAAAGACCTGGTTCCTGCCGCTGAGTGAGGGCGACCTGGACGGCTTGCCGGATTTCGTCCGTGCCGGCGCGCGGGAGGCTGCCGTCGAGCGTGGACGGGACTTCTATGCCATCACCCTGTCGCGCTCGCTCATCGAGCCTTTCCTGACCTTTTCGGCCAGGCGCGATCTGCGCCAGACGGCCTATGAGGCCTGGATCGCGCGGGGCGTGCATCCTGGGGCGCATGACAACCGGGTGCTGATCCCCGAAATCCTGGCGCTGCGCGCCGAGCGCGCCAAGCTATTGGGCTTTTCCGACTTTGCCGCGTTTCGCCTCGCGGATTCGATGGCGGGGTCGCCCGCTTCGGCGGAAGCGTTGTTGGCCGAGGTCTGGGAGCCGGCGAAAAGCAAGGCGGCCGCCGAGCGCGACCGGCTGCTGGCCGCCGCACGCACGGAAGGCTTCAACGATGCCATTCAGCCCTGGGACTGGCGCTATTACGCCGAGAAGGTCCGTCAGACCGATTACGCCTTGGATGAGACGGAGCTGAAACCCTATTTCCAGCTTGAACAGTTGCAGCAGGCGGTTTTCGACACCGCGTCCCGGCTGTTCGGTCTCAGCTTCGTGCCGCTGCCCGATCTGCCGCTGTATCACCCGGACGTGCGCGCCTATGAGGTGCGTGACGCGGACGGGCATGTCGGTATTTTCCTGGCCGATCACTTCGCGCGGTCGGATAAGCGGTCCGGCGCCTGGATGAGCAGTTTTCGCGACCGGGAAAATCTGGACGGGCCGATCTCCCCCATCATCGTCAACAACAACAATTTCGCGAAGTCACAGCCGGCGCTGCTGAGCTTCGACGATGCCGAGACGATGTTCCACGAATTCGGCCATGCTTTGCATGGGCTGCTCAGCCGCGTGCGCTACCCCTCGCAATCCGGCACCTCCGTGCGCCGGGATTTCGTGGAGATGCCGTCTCAGATCTACGAGCATTGGATGTCGGTGCCGGAGACGCTGAAGACTTACGCGACCCATTATCAGACCGGTCAGCCGATCCCCGATGCCTTGGTCGAACGGCTGCTGGCGGCGCGGGGCTTCAATGAGGGGTTCGGCACCGTTGAATATACCTCGGCCGCCCTGATCGACATGGCGCTGCATCAGCATCCTGACCCAAGCGCCATCGATATCGAGGCCTATGAGCGCGCCTTCCTGGCCGGCATCGGCATGCCGAAGGAGATCGGCATCCGCCACCGCCCGGCGCATTTCCAGCATCTGTTTGCCGGCGGCGGCTACGCGGCCGGCTATTACTCCTACATGTGGTCGGAAGTGCTGGATGCGGACGGGTTCGAAGCCTTCAAGGAGGCCGGCGACGTTTTCGATCCCGTCATGGCAGCGCGACTTCGCGTGCTGCTGTCAGCGGGGGATACGCGCGACCCGATGGCGCTTTACATCGATTTCCGAGGCCGGCCGCCGCATACGGCGGCGCTGCTGCGCAGCCGGGATCTGATCCCGGCCGTTTGACCGATGGATTGCCGCACGCTCCGGCAAGATTGGCCGGGGCGTGACTGGCGACATCTGGTTGACTCATTATACCACCAGACATAGTGTCCGCCCCGAATCGCAGCCCGCCGCCATAAGGCCGGTTGGTAGCCGCGACCGTCCAGGAACTTGCGCTCACCTTTTAAGCGCGAATGAAGCCCAGGGGAGGACCTGCCATGTCGGCAGATAATGCGGCCGTGCGCGCGACCGTCAGAAAAATTTCGTTTCGGTTATCAATTTTTATCGGGTTGATGTTTTTCGTCAACTTCCTTGACCGTGTCTCAATCTCCTTCGCCGGTCCGAGCGGGATGAACCACGATCTGGGTCTTTCCGCCGCACAATTCGGCTTTGCCGCCGGCATTTTCTTCATCGGCTATATTATTCTGGAAATCCCGAGCAATCTGGCGCTGCACCGTTTCGGCGCGCGGGTCTGGCTGGCGCGTATCATGGTCACCTGGGGCATCGTCACCGTTCTGTTCACCTGGGTGCAGAACGTCCATCAGCTTTATTGGCTGCGCTTCTTGCTGGGCATCGCCGAAGCCGGTTTCTTCCCTGGCGCGATCCTGTTCCTCAGCCTTTGGGTGCCGCAGCGTTTCCGCAGCCAGGTTCTAGCGAGTTTCTATATCGCGCAGCCGCTGACCATCGTGGTCGGCTCTCCGCTGGCCGCTCTTCTGATGCAGCTGCACGGGCTGACGGGCCTTGCCGGCTGGCGGACGATGTATCTGGGCGTCGGTGCGCTGGCCGTAATCGTCGGTATCGTCACCTTCTTCCTGCTGCCGGACCGGCCGTCCGAAGCGAAATGGCTGACGCAGGGTGAGCGCGACTGGCTGAAGGCCGAACTCGCCCAGGAAGACGGCGTGCCGCGCCATGCCTCTCCGCTGCACGCTTTGACCAATGGCCGGGTCTGGCTGCTCTCCATCGTCTATTTCGGCCTGGTCTATGGGCTTTACGCCATCGCCTTCTTCCTGCCGACGATCATTGCCGGCTTCCAGTCCCACGCGGGCGTGCATTTCGGCGTGATGCAAAAGGCGCTGATCACCGCCATTCCTTATCTGCCGGCAGCGATCGTGCTGTTCCTGTGGAGCCGTGACGCGACCAAGCGCGGTGTCCGCGCCTGGCATGTCGGCATTCCGGCCATCGCCGGGGCCGTCGCCATTCCGCTCGCCGTGCAGGTGTCCGACACCGTGGCGGTGATGGCATTGATGACGGTCGTCGCCTGCGCCATCTTCGCGGCCCTGCCGGTCTTCTGGTCCATCCCCTCCCGCTTCCTGACGGGTGGGGCGGCAGCGGCCGGCATTGCCCTGATCAACACCGTGGGCAATGTCGCGGGCTTCGTGGCGCCTTATATCACCGGCTATCTGAAGGGGGCGACCGGCGGCTATCAGCTGCCGATGCTGATCGTCGGCGTCTTCATGGCGCTGTCGGCGGTCGTCATCTTCAGCCTGACGCTGAAGCCGACGCCGCCCGAGGCGAAGGCGAACCGGGCAAGTCGGGTAGCTTCCTGAGGTGTCTGGGTTAATTGAAACTGCCCAGCTAGACAAAAAAGGGCGGCACAAATCTCTTAAGTTGTCATCCCCAGGCTTGACCCGGGGATCCATTTGCCGTGGCGCCCCAACGACTGGATGGCCGGGTCAAGCCCGGCCATGACGAGTTTGGGGACGTTTCCAATCAATCGTTTGGCAGACCCTAATCAATCGCGACCATCACGTCCGACGCCTTGATCACGGCGATCGCGGGATCTCCGACCTTGAGGTCGAGCTCCGCGATCGCCGCATTGGTGATGGAGGAGGTGATGATGACGCCCTGGCCGATATCGATGCGGACATGGCCTGTGGTCTGGCCGAGCACGACCGAGACGATGGTGCCTTTGATCTGATTGCGCGCGCTGAGTTTCATCGTTTCGTTCCCTGATGCGGAGACCAACTTAGCCTCGCGGCGTCTCCGCGTCTCTGTCCCAAATCTGAATCGCGCCCGGCGGCACAATCACTTGAACAGGGCCGAGGCGAAGGTCTTCATCCGGCGCCTGGATCACGGGCAGTTCGGCATCGCCGAGCCGGATGATCACGCGCTGCCGTCCGGCGACGGGCGGTTCGATCGCGATGATCGCGGCCGGCAATCCGCCATCGGTCAGGATGCGGATGCGATCGGCCGACACCGTCCAGCCGATCGGGGCACCAGGGCGCAGGGCTGGGCCGGAGACCGCAAGCGTCATTTCGCCACCGATCGCGATAAGATCCGGCGCCACGACCTGCCCGAAGGCAGCACCTTCCGCACCGAGAAGGCGCGCGACGAGGGCCGAGCGTGGGCGCAGAAAGACGGTGTTGACCGGTCCCGCCTGCAATACCCGCCCGCCGTCCAGAATGATGATGTCATCGGCGAGCGCGAAAGCATCCGCCGGATCATGCGTGACGAGGACGCTGGTTGCCGCGATCTCCCTCTGCAAGGCCCGCAAAGCGGCGCGTAGCTCTGCCCGCAAGGGCGTGTCGAGCGCCGCGAAGGGCTCATCCAGCAATAGCAGATCGGCGGGACGGCCGAGTGCGCGGGCGATGGCGACGCGCTGTTGCTGGCCGAGCGAGAGGGCCGCGGGGCGCCGCTGTTCCAACCCGGCAAGGCCGAGCGTTCCGAACCAATGTCGCGCCTGGGCGAGGTCGGCATCGCGCGCGAAGCCGAGTTGGCGCTCGGCGGTCAGATGCGGAAACAGGCCGTAGCTTTGCGGCACATAGGCGACGCGGCGGTCCTCGGCCGAGGCGCTGTCCCAGATCCGGTCGCCGATGACCAGCCGATCGCCCCCTCGCGCGTCCAATCCCGCGAGCGCGCGGAGGGTGAGGGATTTGCCGGAACCGGACGGCCCCAGAATGGCGATCCGACGTGCCGTGCCGCTATAGGCGACGTCGAGCGAAAATCCGTCCAGTTGCCTTGCGAGCGCGAAGGTAAATTCTTGTACGGCCGCCGGTTCGGTCAGGGCAAAGGCTGGCGGCGGCAGCGCGCTGCCTGTCTCGGCCGGCCGTTCTCTCCTGCGGTTCGGGCTGACGATTGCTGTCGCTGCCAGCATGACGAGAAGAGCGGCACCGAGTGTCGGCAGCAGCACCGGCACCATGGCCGGCAGGCCTTCGCCGCCGAAAGCGACATAGGTGTAAACGGGCAAGGAATAGGGGTGATAGGCGACCATGACGGTCGCGCCGAATTCACCGAAGGCGCGCAGCCAGGCGAGCAGCAGCCCGGCCAGAATGCCGCGGCCAGCGAGCGGCAGGGAGACGCGCAGAAAGACGCTGCCGGGCCGATGACCCAGTGTGCGCGCCACGTCCTCCAATACCGGATCGACCTCCGCGAAGGCGGAGCGCGCGGCGATGATGAGGAAGGGTGCGGCGACGAAGGTTTCCGCGAGGACGATGCCAATGAGGCTGTCGGTCAGTGCGCCATGGGTAAGCTGGCCGATCGGGCTGGCATAGCCGAGCAGGAACAGCAGCAGGATGCCGCTGGACAGTGGCGGCAGTGCCAGCGGCAGCTGCACCAGAAAGCCGAGCAGACCCATGGCTGGGCCTGGGCGTTTGGCGAGCAGATAACCGAGCGGAATGCCGCCCAATGCGATCAGCACCGTCGCGGCAGTGGCGCTGAAGACCGAGACAAGAGTTGCCTGACCCAGTCCCTGCCAATCCGCGCCGCGCCAATCCGCGAGGCCGAGATGGGCGATCCCGGCGACGAAGGGGGCGGCAAGATAGACAGCGAGGAGCGCGCCCAGGACCGGAAGAACCGGCCAGCGACCTCTCCTCGCCATAGGCTGCGATTACTGGCCGGACTTCGCGAGGGCCAGGATGGCAGGCGGCACCTTCGCGGCATCGCCCGTCACCTTAATCGCTGTCAGGCCGAGCCCATGTGCGCGCATGATGGCCGAACCCTCGTCACCCAGCAGGAAGGCGAGGAAAGCGACGCCGGCATCCGCATGCGGCGCGCCGTTCAGCACCGTCGCGGTGTAGTGCGCGCTGAGCGCGGTCTCCTTGGGCAGAGTGACGAAGGGGATCTTCAGATCGGTCGTCTCGGTCGAATAGAAGAAGGCGGCATCCATCTGGCCGGATTGCAGCCGGCCGACCAGGGTTTCCTCGGGCAGGACCTGGGCCGGGTTTTCCGCCGCACCGAGGACTTTTTCGCTGAGGCCGGGGAGCTTGTAGACGGTCTCGGCCTTCTTCAGCAGGTCGACCGTCAGCTTGCCCTTGGGGTCCAGCTTCGGGTCTGTGCGGCCGATGCGGATGCCGGGCATCTGCAGCACTTCGTACCAGGGCTTGGTCTTCAGCGCGTCGGCGAATTTGCTGCTCGGGTTATAGCCGATGACCAGCGGGGACTGCGCGAAACCGACATACCAATCGACCCAGGCGCCATTGGCCGCACCCATCAGGCTGTCATTCACCTTGGGGGAGGCGCTGATGAAGACATCGCCCGGAACCAGCTTCCCCTTGATTTCATTGGCGAGCTTGTTCGATCCGCCGGCATAGCCGCGGAAGCTGCCGCCTGTGGCTTTGTCGAAGGCCGGCCCGACGCCGTGTTCCATCATATTCACCATGGAACCGGCATAGAGGACATTGACGGTGCCGATGCCGGTCCCCGCGCGGGCGACGACGGGAAGCAGAGTGAGCGACAGGCCAGCCAAAAGAACGTCACGACGTTGCACGGCAAGTCTCCTGAACCATGTGACGCGCTTGATGCGCGTTATTCCCGGATGACGATAACGGGTGACAGGGCATCCGGCCAGACAGGCTAGCTCTCGGTTGGCTTGTGAATTTCGGCTTCGAGCGCCGCGATATCATCCTGTGACGCGGCGGTGATGGCAGCCTCGGCCGCGCGAAAGCGGGCGATGACCGTCTGGCCCAGCGGCGTCAGCTTGGCCCCGCCGCCATGCCGTCCCCCGGCATGGCGCGTGGTGACAGGCCGGCCGAAGATTTGGCCGGTTTCCCGCACCAATTCCCAGGCGCGGCGATAGGACATGCCCATCTCCCGCCCGGCGGCGGCGATGGAACCGAGCCGCTCGATATGTTCCAGCAATTCGACCTTGCCGGGACCGATATGGCCGCCGTTATCCAGATAAATGCGAAAGCGGATCGCGGGCAGAGCGGCGTCTCCTGTCGTTTGCCGGGTCATAGTCCGGCCAGATGACCGGAAGACAAAACTGAATTATAAAATTTTCAAAACAAACCGGAGACCGTCTGTGGCGCGTGCATGGCTTTACTGGGCGGTTTCAGGCTGCGTTTTGGTGCTAAGCGGGCCGGTCGCATCGGCGCATAAGGCTGGCACTAAGGACAAGAGCGTCACGGCCTATTACATCGACCCGTCACAGGTCGATCTGGATCTGCTGCTGGCGCCGCCGCCGGTTCTGGGTTCTGCAAAGGAATCCGTCGATCTCGCGACCGTCGTGAAAGCGCAGGCGGACCGGACGGCTGAGGAGGCGGTCGACGCCGAGGCCGATCACGAACGCTCGGTCTTCCGCTTCGCCGATGTCCTGGGGCCGCAGTTCACGCCCGAAAATCTTCCCTTCGCGACAGGGTTTTTCGCGCGGGTCTATGCCGACGAGAAGCAGATCGTCTTTCAGACCAAAGCCCATTTCAACCGCCCCCGCCCCTTCATGGTGGATGCCAATCTGTCGCCTATGGTCGAACCGCGGAAGACGCCGTCCTATCCCAGCGGGCACACCACCTTCGCCTATGTCATGGCGATCATCCTGGCCAATATGGTGCCGGAGAAGGCGGGGCCGATCTTCGACCGGGCTGCCGAATACGGCTATAACCGCGTCGTCGCCGGGGCGCATTTCCCGACCGATATCGAGGCCGGCCGCATTTCCGGCACCGTCATCGACAGCGTGTTTTTCCATGATCAGGCGTTTCTGGGCGATTTCTATCAGGCGCGGGCAGAGGTGCGGCAGGCGCTGGGCCTGCCCAGCATGGGCGACATGGACCGCTAAGACCTCGTTGGATTTAGTCGAGGGCGCGCCCTGATATGTCGCCCGCGGGCTCGTCCCGCGGGTCTACCGTCTGACCCGGCACAAGGCCGGCGAGGCGCCACGGCGGATCGCACTCGACCGGGTCGCGCTCGACCGGGTAGATCCGCGCAACAAGTGCGCGGACGACACATTCCAATGGACCTGGCCAATGGACCTAGCCGAACCGAGGCGTCCGCTCATACAGGTTTGAGGGCAGGACCGGATGAGTCCAGACTTTCCGCGCGGCTTCGCCACTCCATCTAAGAAGGGCGCTGCACCCAAGGATTCCCCTCCGTTTTGATCTCCGCCTCCACCCACCTCGCCCTGATCAACTTCTTCACCGGCGATATCCAGGGCGGCCTTGGGCCGTTTCTGGCGACCTGGCTGGCCTGGCAGGGCGGATGGAGCCCGGCGCGCGTCGGCTCCGTCATGACCGTCATCGGTCTCTTTGCCCTGCTGCTGAACGGGCCGGCGGGTGCGATCGTCGATCATACGCGCTATCCGCGTCTGGTTCTGGCGACGGCCTGCGGTGCCATTCTGCTCGGCACGGCGATCATCGTGCATTGGCATGGGCTGGTCTGGGTCATCGTCTCGCAATGCCTGGCCGGGGCCGGCGGCACGCTGATGCTGCCGGCGCTGACGCTGTTTACGCTCGGCATCGTCGGCAAGGACCGCTTTCCGAAACAGCAAGGGCGCAATCAGGCCTTCAACCATGCCGGTATCGTCGTCGCGGCCCTGCTGATCATCGGCCTGAGTTCGCTGGTCGGTCCGACCGCGCCCTTCTGGGTTTTCGGCACCATGGCGCTCGGCGCCATCATCGCGATTTTCGCGACGCCGGCGCAGGCCTTCAACGGTCGCCGTGCCCATGGCTGGGAGGAGGGGGAGCCGGACCATGTCGAGCATCGCTCGGCCATCGGCGATATCCTGCGCAATGCCGGTCTGGCGCGGCTGGCCTTGGCGCTGACGCTGTTCAACCTCGCCAACGGCTATATGCTGGCTTTGATCAGCCAGCGCCTGGTCGTCGCCGGGCATAACGGCACCGGCTGGCTGGCGGCCTATGTCGTCATCGCCCAGGGCGTGATGATCCCGGTCGCCCTTTGGGCCGGACATCTGGCGGACCAAAAGGGCCGGCGCCGGCTGCTGACCATCGCCTGCCTGGCCTTGCCCCTGCGCGCGATCCTGTCGGCTTTCACGACCGATCCCTGGGTGCTGATCGTCGCGGAAGTGCTGGACGGGGTGAGTTCCGGCCTGATCGGCGTCGCCATTCCGGTCGTGGTCGCGGACCTGACCTGGGGCACGGGGCGGACGCAGACGGCGCTGGGCGCGCTCAATACCATCCAGGGTGTGGGCGGCGCGCTGTCCGGCCTGTTCGGCGGCACCATGGTCAGCTGGCTCGGCTGGCAGAACGCTTTTTTCGCCCTCGCCATTCCTGCGGCGGTCGCGGCCGTTCTGGTCTTCGGCATTCCGGAAAGCCATCGTGACATTGCGGGCGGTGTGCGCGAAGCGGTCCAGCCCGGCGATTAAGGGGGCGATTAATTACGCCCGCCCCGGTAGCGGAGCTTGATTGCTGGCGTTATCATCCGAACATTCGCACCAAGACGATAACGGCAAAACAGCCAATAAGCGGAAACGGATGCCATGACGACAAAGAAGCCCCTGCGCAGCCAGGAATGGTTCGGGCGACAGGATAAGATGGGGTTCTACTACCGGTCCTTCCTCAAGAACCGGGGTTTTCCCCAGGATCAGTTCGAAGGCCGCCCGGTCATCGGCATCTGCAATACCTGGTCCGAACTCAACCCCTGCAATTCCCATTTCCGCACCATTGCCGAGCATGTCCGCTACGGCATTCTGGACGCGGGCGGCTTTCCGCTGGAATTCCCGGTCTCTTCGCTCGGCGAAGTGACGATGCGGCCGACCGCCATGCTGTATCGCAATCTGGCGTCGATGGATGTCGAGGAGGCGGTGCGCGCCCACCCGCTGGACGGTGTCGTGCTGCTGATGGGCTGCGACAAGACAACGCCGGCCTTGCTGATGGGCGCGGCCTCCGCCGATCTGCCGACGATCGGCGTTTCCGGCGGGCCGCAGCTGCGCGGCGTCTACCGGGGCAAGATCATCGGTTCCGGCACCAATATCATTTCCATGAGCGAGCAGTTGCGGGCCGGCGAAATCACGCTGGAGGAGTTTCATGAGGCGGAAGCCGGTATGAACCGCTCCTCCGGTCACTGCATGACCATGGGCACGGCTTCCACCATGGCGAGCATGGTCGAAGCGCTGGGCGTGTCGCTGCCCGGCAATGCCGCGATCCCGGCGGTGGACGCGCGGCGCAACGAATTGGCCCGGTTTTCGGGCCGCCGCATCGTCGAGATGGTGAACGAGGATCTGACCCTCTCGAAGATCCTGACGCTGGATGCCTTCGAGAATGCCATCCGCACGCTGGCCGCGATTGGCGGATCAACCAATGCCGTCGTGCATCTTCTGGCGATCGCCGGACGCATCGGGGTCGAATTGTCGCTGGATGATTTCGACCGTCTGGGCAAAGGCGTGCATTGCCTGGTGAACCTGATGCCCTCCGGCCAATTTCTGATGGAGGATTTCTATTACGCGGGCGGTCTGCCGGTGGTGCTGAAATCCCTGATCGAACAAGGCTTGCTGCATGAAGGCGCGTTGACCGCGAACGGTCGCAGCATCGGCGAGAATGTGGCGCGCGCCGAATGCTGGAACGAGGAGGTGATTACCCCCTTCGCCGAGCCCTTCAAGCCCGACGCCGGCATTGCCATTCTGCGCGGCAATCTGTCGCCGAACGGCGCGGTCATCAAACCCTCCGCCGCGTCGCCGGAATTGATGAAACATACCGGGCGCGCGGTGGTTTTCGAATCGGTCGAGGAGATGCATCACGCCGTCGATGATGACGACCTCGACATCGATGCGTCCTGCATCATGGTGCTGAAGAATTGCGGGCCGAAAGGCTATCCGGGCATGGCCGAGGTCGGGAACATGCCTTTGCCGCACAAGCTGCTCCGCGAAGGTGTGCGCGACATGATCCGCATTTCGGATGCGCGCATGTCGGGCACCGCTTACGGCACGGTCGTGCTGCATGTGGCGCCCGAGGCCGCTGCCGGCGGCCCGCTGGCGCTGGTGCGGAACGGCGATATGATCACGCTCGACGTCTTGGCCGGCAGCCTGCATCTGCATGTTACGGATGAGGTATTGGCCGAGCGCCGGGCGGCCTGGGTGCCGCCGGCCCGCGCCGCCGATCGCGGCTATACCCGGCTTTACGTCGATCACGTCTTGCAGGCCGATAAAGGCGCCGATCTGGACTTTCTGGTCGGTCGCAGCGGTGCGCCCGTGCCGCGCGACAACCACTAATAGAAGATAAAGGGAGAAAAAAATGGCCGATATCACAAGGCGCTACACCGGTATCTTTCCCGTCGCCCCCACGATCTTTCATGAGGACGGCAATATCGATCTGCCGGGCCAGCTGCGCGCGATCGATTTTATGATCGATTCCGGCTCCGACGGCATCTGCATCCTCGCCAATTTCTCCGAGCAGTTCGTGCTCTCGGATGAGGAGCGGGAGATGCTGACGACCGCCATCCTTGACCATGTCGCGGGCCGTATTCCGGTGATTGTGACGACGACGCATTTCAGCAGCCGCGTCACGGCCGAGCGCAGCCGCCGCGCGCAAGACCAGGGTGCGAGCATGGTCATGATCATGCCGCCCTATCATGGCGCGACCTTTCGCGTGCCGGAACATGCGATCTACAGCTATTTCCAGGTGGTCTCGGACGCGATCGACATTCCGATCATGATCCAGGATGCGCCGGTCGCCGGCACGCCGCTGTCGGCAGCCTTCCTGGCGCGCATGGCGCAGGAGATCGAACAGGTTTCCTATTTCAAGATCGAGACGCCGCAGGCCGCCCAGAAGCTGCGCGAGCTGATCCGCCTGGGCGGGGACGCCATCGAAGGCCCCTGGGATGGGGAGGAAGCGATCACCCTTCTCGCCGATCTGGATGCCGGTGCCACGGGCGCCATGACTGCCGGCGCCTATGCCGATGGTTTGAAACCCATCATTCACGCCTATCTGGCAGGCGACCGGGAGGCGGCTGTGGAGGGTTACGGCCGCTGGCTGCCGCTGATCAATTACGAGAACCGGCAGGGCGGGTTGCTCGCCTGCAAGGCTCTGATGAAGGAAGGTGGTATCATCGCCTGCGATGCGCCGCGCCACCCGCTGGTGCCGCTGTCGCCTGAAACGCGGGCCGGGTTGCTGGATGCCGCCCGGCGGCTTGATCCGCTGGTCCTGCGCTGGGGCAAGTGAGTGTCGGGCCTGAAACAAAGGAGAGACGCATGAGCTTGACGGGTGAGATGCTGATCGGGGCCAGCGCATTGCGCGGCACCGGGCAGAGTTTTTCGGGTTTTGACGCAGCAAGCGGCGCGGAACTGGCGCCCCACTATGGCAGCGCCACGGAGGCGGATGTCGCCCGCGCCTGCACGCTGGCCGAGGAGGCTTTCGCCCCCTATCGCGCCGCTTCGCCCGATATCCGCGCGAAATTTCTGGAACTCGCTGCCAGCAAGATCGACGCGCTGGGCGATGCGCTGACGGACCGCGCCTGTGCCGAGACCGGCCTGCCGCGCGGACGTATTGAGGGTGAGCGTGGCCGCACCGTCGGCCAGCTGCGCCTGTTCGCGCAGGAAGTGCGGGAAGGCAGCTGGCAGGATGTTCGGCTTGATCCGGCGCTGCCGGATCGCAAGCCGCTCGCCCGGCCGGACCTGCGCATGCGCATGATCCCGCTCGGGCCCGTGGGTGTTTTCGGCGCCAGCAACTTCCCGCTCGCCTTCTCGGTCGCGGGTGGCGATACCGCCTCGGCGCTCGCTGCCGGCTGTCCGGTGGTGGTGAAGGCGCATCCCGCGCATCCCGGCACGTCCGAGATGGTCGGCCGCGCGATGCAGGCGGCGGTGAAGGAGGCTGGATTGCCGGAAGGCGTCTTCTCGCTGCTATTCGGTGTCGGTGACGCTCTCGGCACGGCCCTCGTCGCCGATCCGCATATCAAGGCCGTGGGCTTCACCGGCAGCCGCGCCGGCGGTCTGGCGCTGGGCAAGATCGCCGCCGCGCGGCATGAGCCGATCCCGGTCTATGCCGAAATGAGCAGCATCAATCCCGTGTTGCTTCTGCCCGGCGCGCTGGCTGCGAGTGGCGCGGCGCTCGGGAAGGCCTTCGTCGGTTCGCTGACCATGGGCGCGGGACAGTTCTGCACCAATCCCGGTCTGCTGCTGGCGATCCCCTCAGACGGGCTCAATGCTTTCGTGACGGCGGCCGGCGAGGCCATGGGCGACGCCGCTGCCGGCGTCATGCTGCACAAAGGCATTCTGGCGGCCTATGAGAAGGGCGTTGCCAAGCTGGGCGATACGGCCGGCGTGAAATCTTTAGGTGCGGGCCATAAGGCCGAGGGCAAGGCGGGTGCTGCCTTCTTCGGCACCGACGCGGCGACCTTCGAGAAGACACCGCATCTGGCGGATGAGGTTTTCGGGGCCGCCGGGCTGCTGGTCGCGGATGCCGATCTGATGGCGCTCGCGCGTCTCATCCAGGGTCTGGAAGGGCAGCTCACCATCACCGTGCATATGACGGATGATGACGAGGCGCTGTTCACGGCCCTGCTGCCGGTGCTGGAGACCAAGGCTGGTCGCATCCTGATAAACGGTTGGCCGACGGGCGTGGAGGTTTGCCATGCCATGGTGCATGGCGGGCCGTTTCCAGCGACATCGGATGCGCGCACGACCTCGGTCGGCACGCTCGCCATCCGCCGCTTCCTGCGGCCGGTCTGCTACCAGAATGTCGCCGAGCCGCTGCTGCCGGATGCATTGCAGGATGCCAATCCGCAGGGTCTGTGGCGCCGGATCGACGGTGTCATGACCGCGCCGGTCTGAAACACGAAGCGGGAGACGGGGCTGCCCCCGTCTCCCGCTGTCCGACTATAGCGAAGCCGGCAGCGCCTGTTTGGGCAGCAGGCGCGCGAAATCCTCGCTCGGCACCGGCCGGCCGAAATGGAATCCCTGGAAGATGGTGCAGCCGTAGCTTTGCAGCACCGTCACTTCCGCGCCGCTCTCCACCCCTTCGGCCAGTACCGCGATATCGAGACCATGCGCGAGTTCGATGAGCGCCTTGCAGATGGCGCGGCCGCTGGGCGATGTATCGACATCGCGCACGAATTCCCGGTCGATCTTCATGGTGTCGAAGGTCATGTCGCGCAGATGGCTCATGGTCGAATAGCCGGTGCCGAAATCGTCGATGGCGACGGTGATGCCGAGTTCGCGGAGTTCGCCGAAGACGCGCCGCGTGACCGCGCGGTCCTGCATCGCCGCCGTCTCGGTCATTTCCACTTCCAGCCGATGCGCGGGCAGGGAGACGCGTCCGATGGCATCCGCGATCATCTGCACCAGGCGACGGTCGCTGAACTGCCGGGCCGACAGATTAACGGCGAGGCGCAGCGGCGGCAGCCCGCTTTTGTCCCATTCCAGCAGCTGGCGGCAGCCGGTGGCCAGAATCCAGGGGCCGATATCCTCGATCAGGCCAAGACGCTCGGCGATCGGGATGAATACCGCCGGCGAGATGGCGCCGAGGCTGGGGTGGTTCCAGCGCAGCAGCGCTTCCGCGCCGATGATGCGTGGCGCGACCATTCCGTCATCCAGGGTCACCACCGGCTGGTAGTGCAGCGAAAACTCCCGCCTTTCCAAAGCCTGGCGCAATTCGCGCTGCAGTTCCATCTGCCGCCGCAGGGAAGACTGCGTTGCCGGGACGTAGAAGGCGATGTCCGGTTGCGTGGCGGCCGGGACAGCCGTCTGCGCCGCATTCAACAAGGTCTGTGCGTCCTCGGCATCGTCCGGCGCGAGCGCGATGCCCATGGTGATCAGCGGTGTGATCTGGAAGTCGTCATCCCGAATGTCCTGGCAAAGGTGAGCCAGGATCAGCTTCGCCTGATCGGCGAGGCTGGGCGCGTCCGGCGCGACGGCGGCGGTCAGCGCGAAACGCCGACCGTCGATACGAGCGACGATCGCCTGTTCCGCCGCGACCGATTGCAGGCGTGCCGCCATGGTGCGGAAGGCCGTGACCGCGCCGGGCTCGCCATAGGCAGCGATGATCTCATCCAAATTTTGCAGTGCCAGAACGCAGAGTGCGACAGGTCTGTGCTCGGCGAGCTGGCTTTCCAGGCGCCGCAGCAGATGGTCGCGGTTGGGCAGTCCGGTCATCTGATCGACATAGGTGAGCGTGTTGAGGGTCGCATCCAGCCTGAGCAGGGATGAGGCGGTATCCGCCATCAAGCGGCCCGCGTCATCCGTGAAGGTGAGCGGCAGCGACGGAAGGCGCCCTTGCGTCACATAGGCGCTGACCGCTTCGCGCGTCATGAGGATGGGCCGCAGCAGGCCGTTGAGGATGAACAGCGTGGCCCCTGTCCCCAGCAGCGTGGCGGCGAGCGCGACGCCGATGACCGGCAGGGCATGCCAGAAGCTGCCGCTGCGTAAGGCGAAGAAGATCAGGAGGGTTAGGAGCGGTACATGCGTGCCGAGGAAGGCGATGAGCATGATCTTATTGCGGTAGCTGACCGGCAGGAAACGCGCCACGACCCCATAAAGCCTGAGCTGGCTTAACGTGGAGGCCGAGGATTCGGGCCTCGCAATTTGGTCCAAGCGGTTCATCGAAGCCTTTCAGCCCAGAGGATCTCAGGTAGCGGCCTACATTATGCTGATAAATTGTGGCGGGCGGTAAAAATCTTCCGAGCAGCGCCGATAGGCGGTACCGATTTTGCTGGGATAAAGACGATTGAGCGGACAGCGAGGACAAGGCGCGATGAGCGGACGGAAGATGCATCTGGTGGCTTTCCTGATGGCAGGCCCAACCTGCCATCACCATGGCGCCTGGCGGCATCCTGAAACGGATGTCGACGATATCCTGACGCCGGAGCGCTACGAGCACATCGCCCGCGTGCTGGAAGCCGGCAAGTTCGATGCGCTGTTCTTCGCCGATATTCTAGGCATTTACGACACCTATAACAGCAGCTTCGCGACGATGCTGGGCCGCGGCGGGCAGCTTTGCCTGCTCGACCCCGCCATCATCCTGCCGATGATGGCGCGCGTCACCGACCGGATCGGGCTTGGCCTGACCTGCTCCACGACCTTCTTCAACCCTTATCAGATCGCCCGGCAGCTCGGCACCTTGGACCATCTGAGCCGAGGCCGGGTGGCCTGGAACGTGGTCGCTTCGCATTCGACCCTGGAGGCGAATAATTTCGGCCTCGCCGAAATGCCGAGCCGCGCCCATCGCTATGACCGGTCGGATGAGGTGCTGGAAGCCTGCATGGCGCTGTGGAATAGCTGGGACGAAGGCGCCCTTGTTCTGGACAAGAAGCAGGGCATCTTCGCCGATGCCTCGAAAGTCCATTACGCCGATTACAACGGGCAATGGATCAAGACCCGTGGGCCGCTGACGGTGCCGCGCAGCCCGCAAGGCCATCCCGTCATCATGCAGGCCGGCAGTTCCGACCGTGGTCGGGATTTCGGCGCGCGCTGGGGCGAGATCATCTTCACGCTGCAGCACCAGAAAGGCGACATGCAGACCTTCTATAAGGACTTCAAGGGTCGCATGGCGGCGCGGGGCCGCGCGCCGGAAAGCTGCGTGGTGCTGCCCTCCATCGATGTCGTGATCGGGGAGACGGAATCGATCGCGCGGGAGCGCGCGGATTACGTCAATGGCCTGGTCGACACCCAGCTCGGCATGGCCTGCGTCTCCGGCCAGATCGGCTATGATCTATCCCAGCTCGATCCGGACCAGCCGCTGAAGGACGTGAAGGTGGAGACAGGGTCGCGCGGAACCATGGACGTCATCCTTCAGGGGACCGAGGCGGAAGGGCTGACCTTGGGCGAGGCCGCGCGGCGGTTTGCCACGAGCGAGCTTTGCCCGCAGCTGGTCGGCACGCCGGAGATGATCGCGGACAAGCTCATCGATCTGTTCCAGGACTATGCCTGCGACGGTTTCGTGCTGACGCCCACCACCTTCCCCGGCATGTATGAGCAGTTCGCCAAGACCGTGGTGCCCATCCTGCAGGAGCGTGGCGTCTTCCGAAAAGACTACGCGGGCAGCACGCTGCGGGAGCATTTGCAGGACTGATTTTCCAGGCCGCATTCGAGTTTTGAGCGATTTCAAGGAGATGGCTTGGTAGGCCTGTCTTGCCAAGCCGATCCCGTATGGAATTTGCGGTCGATATAAACAAAAAACTGGAATTCATGATCGAAATAGGCCAAAACCGCTTCTGCAGGATGCGGCCCTAAACGGCCGTGCTCGGGCGCCCGACTGAACCGCTCATCGACTATTACAAGAAGAAGAAAAAACCTTCGGGAGGAGGATAAAGCCGGCAGCCGGTCGCCGCGCCAGTTGTCTTCGTACGTCGCAAACAAAAGTCCAAATCAAAATCAGATGCGTCTGCGTTGATTGCCCTTAAGGGCAACAGGGAAGGAACAAAAAGAATGAACACTATTCTGCGGAAGCTCGTCGGTTGCTCTGCGGCCGTCGCTGCCATTGCTTTCACGACATCGCTAAGCCCGGTGAGCGCACAGGCGCAATCCGCGCACGACTATACCTTCGCCATGATCACCCATGCCCAGCCCGGCGATACGTTCTGGGACATCATCCGCAAGGGCGCCAATGCGGCGGCCAAGAAGGATC
The DNA here is from genome assembly GCF_020621385.1 of Acidisoma cellulosilyticum. Classification (GTDB taxonomy): domain Bacteria; phylum Pseudomonadota; class Alphaproteobacteria; order Acetobacterales; family Acetobacteraceae; genus Acidisoma; species Acidisoma cellulosilyticum. The sequence goes on from NZ_JAESVA010000007.1 coordinate 161,308, forward strand.
ACGTCAAGCTGCTGTATCTGTCGAACCCGACCGCCTCGGGCGAGGCGCAGCTTGTCACCAATGTCGTGGCACAGAAGGTCGACGGCATTGCGATCACCCTCGCCTTTCCGGATGCCGAGGAAACGACGATCAAGTCCGCGATCGCTGCCAATATTCCGGTCATCGGTTTCAATGCCGGCACGGATGCCTGGAAAAGCGCTGGCCTGCTCTCCTATGTCGGGCAGGACGAGACGATCGCCGGTAAGGCTGTCGGCGACAAGCTGAACAAGCTTGGCGCGAAAAGCGTCGTCTGCGTCGATCAGCAGCAGGGCGCGGTGCAGCTGGAAGCGCGTTGCGACGGCATCAAGGACACGTTCAAGGGCAGCTTCTACGTTCTTTACGTTCCTGGCTATGACATGGCCCAGACGCAGTCCCGCATCGTCGCCAAGCTGCAGCAGGATAAGAGCGTCGATTATATCGTGACGCTGGGCGCGCCTTTCGCACCGACCGCCATTCAGGCGGCCGATACGGCGGGCAGCCAGGCCAAGGTCGGCACCTTCGATCTGACGCCGCGTGCAGTCACCTTGATTCAGCAAGGCAAGCTGCAATGGGCGATTGACCAGCAGCCCTTCGTCGAAGGCTATCTGGCGATCGACTTCCTTTGGCTGAACAAGGTGAACGGCGATGTCGTCGGTGGCGGCCAGCCGGTGCTGACCGGCCCTGCTTTCGTCGACAGCACCAATATCGCCGATGTCGCGAAATTCGCCAAAGCCGGCACGCGCTAAAGCAAGATCCCATCAGGTGACATCACCTGATGGGACAAATTGCGGTCTTTACTAGGACCAAAAATTTCGGTCGGCAACGGCCGGGAGGAGGATCAGGTGAACGCTATCACGGAGAGCGTGGAGACACGCGTCAAGCGACGTCAATTGCAACAGACGCCGCTATGGAAACGCATTCTGAAGCGGCCGGAAGTTGGTGCCTTGGGCGGCGTTATTCTTGTCTTCGCGTTTTTCTACGTGATGGCACCGCCCTTCCGACAACTCTCGGCCTTGTCGACCGTTCTGTACCAGGCGTCCATTCTCGGCATTCCGGCGGTCGCCGTCGCTTTGCTGATGATCGGCGGCGAATTCGACCTCAGCGCCGGTGTGGCCGTAGTGTCATCATCGCTGGCGGCGTCGATGTTCGCGACGGAAGTGACGGGCAATCTCTGGACCGGTATTCTGCTCGCGCTCGTTCTGTCCCTCGCGATCGGGGCCTTGAACGGTTACTTGCTGGTTCGCACCAAGCTGCACAGCTTTCTGGTGACGCTGTCGACCTTTCTGATGCTGCAGGGCCTGAACATCGCCATTACCAAGCTGGTGACAGGCAATGTCGCGACCGAGGATATCAGCGGCATGGTCGGGTTCGATCTCGGCCAGCGGATCTTTGCCTCCAACTTTCATCTTTTCGGCACGACCGTCAGCATTGCCATCGTCTATTGGCTGATCTTCGCCGTGATCGCGACCTGGGTTCTGCTGCGCACCCGCATGGGCAACTGGATTTTCGCGGTCGGCGGTCAGGGCGACAGTGCGCGCGCCGTCGGCATTCCGGTGAAGCGCGTGAAGATCGGCCTGTTCATGGTCGTCGGCTTCTCCTGCTGGTTCACCGGCATGCATATGCTGTTCGCCTATGACACCGTGCAGTCCGGCGCCGGTATCGGCAACGAGCTTCTGTATATCGCCTCCGCCGTGGTCGGTGGTTGTCTGCTCACCGGCGGCTACGGATCGGCGGCCGGGTCCGCGCTCGGTGCCTTCATCTTCGGCATGACGACCGAAGGTGTCATCTATGCCGATTGGGACCCGGATTGGTTCATGTTCTTCGTGGGGGCGATGCTGCTGCTGGCGACTGTCTTCAACGGTTGGCTGCGTATCCGCGCCCTGAGCCGGAGCAAGTGAGATGACGAGCACCAATACACCGATCATTCAGCTGAGCAATGTCGGCAAAAGCTACGGCAATATCAGCGCCCTTCGCGATGTCAGCCTGACGGTACGCCAAGGCGAGGTCACCTGCATCCTGGGTGACAACGGCGCCGGCAAATCGACGCTGATCAGCATCATCGCCGGGCTGATCAGCCACGACCAGGGCACCTATGCCGTGGACGGCGCGCCGATGCATTTCACCTCGCCGCGCCAGGCGCTCGATCTTGGCATTTCCGCCGTCTATCAAACGCTCGCCCTGGTGCCGCTGCTGTCCGTCTGGCGGAACTTCTATCTCGGCTCCGAAATCCGCAAAGGCAGCGGGATTTTCAAGCGGCTTGACGTGAAGACCATGCAGCAGACGGCCGAGCGCGAGGTGGAGCGCATGGGCATCAATATCCCTGACCTGGAGCAGCCGGTCGGCACGCTGTCCGGCGGTCAGCGGCAGGTCGTCGCTATCGCCCGCGCCGTGCATTTCGGTGCCCGCGTGCTTATTCTGGATGAACCGACGGCGGCGCTGGGCGTCACCCAATCCGGCCTCGTGCTGCGCTATATCGCGACGGCGGCGCGGGAGCAGGGGATCGGCGTCATCTTCATCACCCATAATCCGCATCACGCCTATATGGTCGGTGACCATTTCATGGTGCTGTCGCGCGGCGAGGTGGAGCTGGATACGCCACGCGCCGACCTCAGCCTGGAAGACCTCATGTTCCATATGGCGGGCGGCGCGGGGCTGAACGCTCTGCAGCACGAACTCCATCGCGGTGAGCCGACAACGGCCGGGCAGGCCGCCTGATGAAAATCGGTGTCGTCTCAGACAGTCTCGGGCATCTTCCTTTCGAGGAGATGCTGGATAGCGCTGCCTCTCTCGGTATCGAGGGGGTGGAGATCAATGCCGCCAATTGGACGGCCGCACCACACTTGGACCTGCCCGGCGTTTTGGCGAGCGCCGAAAAGCAGCGGCAGTTCACCCGCGCCTTTGCGGCGCGCGGGCTGGATCTGATCGCGCTGAACGCCAACGGCAATCAGCTGCACCCGACGGAGGGCGAGCGGCAATCGGCCGCATTGCACGACACGATCCGCCTTGCGGGCGCGCTTGGCGTCGATACGGTCGTGCTGATGTCCGGCCTGCCGGCAGGCGGCCCGGATGACCGGACGCCCAATTGGATCATCTCCTCCTGGCCGCCGGAAACGCAGACGATCCTGAAATGGCAATGGGAGGAGAAGCTGCTGCCCTATTGGCGGAAGCTCGCTTCTTTCGCCGAAACGCAGGGGGTGAAAAAACTCTGTGTGGAAATCCATGGCAATCAGCTTGTCTATAACGTCCCTGCCCTGCTGCGGTTGCGGCAGGAGATTGGGCCCATCGTCGGCGCCAATCTGGACCCCAGCCACCTGATGTGGATGGGCGCTGACCCGCTGGCGGCGGTGGATGCGCTGGGCGAGGCGATCCTGCATTGCCACGCCAAGGACACCTATCTCAACAAACCGCGTCAGGCGGTGACGAGCCTGCTGGAGAATGGGTCGCTGACCGATATCGCGGCGCGGTCCTGGAGCTATATCACGCTCGGCTTCGGCCATCCTGAGGGCTGGTGGCGGGACTTCTGCTACCGGCTGCGTCTGGCCGGGTATGACGGCTGGCTGTCGATCGAGCATGAGGATGTGATCCTCTCCCGTATCGAAGGGCTGCGCCGGTCGGTGGATCTGTTGCGGTCGGCTGCCCCGATCGAGGCGAGTGACTTCAAGCTGCAGGCGTTCTGATCCGGGGGTGGGGGGCCGTCGCACCCCCATCCATCCTGGCGTCGGTCAGATGCCCCGGCGTCTCACCAGCGCCAGGATGGTAAAGAGACCGCAGGCGAGGGCTGCGAAATACGGCAGGCCATGCGTGGTGATCTGCATCGCGAGGCCCGCGCCGAAAGGCCCGACTGCGGCGCCTGCCCCCCAGGCGACGGACATGACGGCATAGACCGAGACCAGGTCGCCGCCTTTGAAATGGCTGCCGACCTGCGCCATCATCACCGTATAGATGCCCACGAAAACGCCGCCCCAGACAAAGAGCAGCGGGTAGGCGAGGAAGGGCGAGTGGATCGCGATCGGCCACATAAGAGCACCGATCGTCGAGATGACGCCCAGCACGATGGCCAGACGGCGGCGATCCATCCGGTCACCCAGCAAGCCGATGGGCAGTTGCAAAGCGATTGCGCCCACGAGCAGAACCGAAAGCAACAGCGTCGCGGCTTCCTCCGCCCAGCCGAGATGCATGGCGTAGATCGGCAGGAAGGACATGCCGGCCGTCTCCAGCGCCGCGTTGACGAAGGTCGCGAAGAGGGCGACCGGCGCCAGCGCGAGGTAGCGCAGGGGGTTGGAATGCTGCGGCTGTTCGAAGGCCGGCGCGCGGACCCAGGGCATGGCGACCGACATCAGGGCCACCAGGGCGATGCCGGCTGCGATGAGGAAGGGCAGCATGCCGTCCGTGCCCACCGCCGTGAGGATGAGCGGGCCGAGCGCGAAGCCAGCCGAGAGCGCCACCGTATAGCTCGCGATCGTGCGCGTGCGGCTTTTGTCGTCGCTGAGCTGGTTCAGCCAGGTCTCGGACATCACGAACATCGTTTCCGAGACGATGCCCAGCAGGATACGGAGCGGAAACCAAAGCCAGACCGTCGGCATGGCCGGGAACAAGGTTAGCAGGATCGCCGCCCCCAGCAGGGCCGCGGTCATGGGCAGTTTCGGCCCCATCCGCCAGGCGATGCGCGGCAGAACCGGCGCCACCAGCAGCACGCCGAGCGCATGCATGGCGGCATTGGCACCGATGAAACTGTCGCCGAAGCCCATCTGCCGCAGCACGAGCGCGATGAGCGGCGCGGTCAGCCCGTAGGTCAGGCCGAAGATCAGGCCGGTCGCGATGAGCGATATGATGGCGGGCAGGCTCGATCGGGTCTGGTGCCCCTCCGCCGCCAGGTGTTGGCGCTGTTGCACGTATCGACTTCTTGTTTCGCGCAGACGGGCGAACCAGGTCATACGGCGGCCATCCAGAATATCCTTCAGCGTATGGGCGTAATCGACGATGAGGCCCGGGGTCCAGGTCATCGCTTCGGCCCGCGCGCGCCATAGCGCCAGTAGCCACATCGCGGGATCGGTGAGCAGAAGAAACAGCCGGCGCCAGGGCCGCTCCTGGCCGAGCGCGCCCTCCATCGCGGCGTCGAGCGCGAGGGCGACGGTTGAGGAGCAGTTGCGGCTGGTCAGGTTGTAGATCGGCTTGGCTTTGTAATCGGTCAGGAAGGACCGCAGGGCCGCGCCGTTGTAGCGGTGGAAGACGATCTCCTGGTCCGGCCGGCGCCAGCCCTCGCATTCCTCCTCAAGCGACGGCCGGTAGGCTGCCGGCACGTCATTCTCGGCAGTGGCGCGCAGCAGGCGCGTGAATTCGCCCGTGGAGTGGTCAATGTCATTGGCAGGGCAAAGACTGATGTAGATTTCCGGCGGCAGCGACATGGCGGCATGGCCGGTTGAAATGACACCGTTCTTGTCGGCGGCGGCGATATAGCGGTCGACCAGAAAGCGGCGCTGGGCGTTCGGCATGGAGCCGAGCGGCGTCCAGACATGGACGACGAGACCGGTCTCGTTGGTCCAGGAATCGGGCTCCTCGTGGGAGGAATGCAGCAGGCCGCGCGCATGCCAGTTGGGGCCGGCGTAAAGCGGCAATTCGGTGACCGACTCACCAGGTTTGAGGCGGCGCAGCTGGACGCTGAGATGCGCCAGGCTCCATGCCGCCGCGACCAGCGCGACGCCGATGCAGAAGGGCACCGTGTTGCGATAGGGCAAGGGATAGGGCAGCCAGATGAGGATGGCCATAACGAGTTCGATCAGGCCGACGATCGCGGCCCGGACCCAGCGCACCGAGCGCACGATGATCGCGGCGGCGAGGCGAAACAGACCGTCGAGCAGAAGCGCGCCGCCCAGCATGAAGGTCGCGACAATGTTGTCATCCCAGGGCACGTCGATCGCCATCAGGCCGAGCGCGAGGAAGCCGAGCGATTTCAGGACCGGCACCGTCGCATTGGGAAACCCGATCGCCGCGAGGGCGAGCAGCCGGACGCAGCCTTCAAGGATGAGCAGGGCACCGATGATGTCGGTCACGACGACGATGCCGATATGGAAAAGGTGCAGCGAGAAAACGATGCCGACAGCGACACAGAAAAGAGACAGTAAGGCGAAGACCCACCAATGCGTCCGCAACGAGCGTGCCCCGAGCAGGAGCAGGATAAGACGAATCACGAATTAGTCCTTACGATCCAATGTGAGGCCAGCTCTGTCGGCGCTGACGCTGCGGCATGAACGGCTGGTCCTCACCGGCGAAGCCTGGGGTTGGTCGAGCGCGCAAGCTGAGACTGACACCGATCGGCGATAACATCCGGTTGGCATTGCAACGTCAATACATGCGGCAAGTGTCGACGCGGGGTGTTGCAGAAATGCCAGTGGGGCGCGGCCAGTGCTGCGGCGGTGACCGGGCTCCGGCCCGGCCAGAGGTGCGGCCAGGGGTGCCAGAGATGCGGTCGGTTGCCGAGGATGCAGGGCCGGCCTAACCTCTGTGGCTGCAATGCTGCGCGCCGCAGGAATGACGCCGCCCGTGAAACGCCTCCCGATCAACCTGATTCTGGAACTGGCCGTGAATATCCTGGCCCCTTGGGCCGTCTATTCGCTGCTGGCGCCGCATTGCGGCGATACGATCGCGCTGATCGGCTCCGTCGCGCCGCCGCTGGTCTGGAGCATCGGCGAGCTGATCGTCCGCCGCCGGGTGGATGCGATCAGCGCCGTGGTGGTCGCCGGTATTCTGTTGACCGTGGTGGCGACCGGCCTGGGCGGCAGCGCCAAACTGCTGCAGATCCGCGAAAATGCCGTCACCGGCCTGGTCGGCGTGGTTTTTCTAGCGACGCTGCTGATGGAACGGCCGTTGCTCTATCACCTGGCGGTGGCGACCTTCGCGCGGCAGGGGCCGGAAGCCGCCGCACGGCTGCAAGGATTCGGGTCTTCCGCCAGGGGCCGCGCCTTTTTCCGGCACCTGACGGTGTTATGGGGCGTCGGGCTGATTTTGCAGACGGTCGTCATGGTCTGGCTGGTCTTTGTCTGGCCGATCGGCCGCTACCTGCTGCTGTCGCCGATCATCGGCTACGGCATCCTGGGCCTGCTCCTCGCCGGCACCTTCTGGTACCGGCGCCGCGCGCAAGCGATTTAGAGCAGATCACAGCCAGATGGAATCATCTGACTGTGCGAAGATGCTAGCAAAAACAATAATCTAGAGCTTTCGCGCGATCCACGCGCCCCAGAACAGGCTGCTGAAGAAGCGCAAGGGCGCATCGAAACCCGCTTCCGCCAGCAGAGCTGCCACGGCCTGCTCCCCATCCGGCGGGTCCGCGCCTTGTAGAATGCGGCCGAGCTTGGCTTGCACCTCATCAGGCGTCGCCCCCAGCATCCGCCAGCGTTCGCCCCAGGCCGCGAGCAGCAAGGGCTGGCTGGCATAGGGATAATGGTTGCAGGCCAGCACGAAGGGCGCCCCGGGACGCAGGCGCGCGGCGATATCGGAGAGGATCGCCCGCTTGGCCCCATCCCCAGGCAAGTGATGCAACACGCCGATCAGTGTCGCGGCATCGAATATGTCATCCAAAGGCAGATCGGCGACGGTGCCGGAGACCGCTGTCGTCCGGTCGCCAAGCCCCGCGCGCGCAACGCGATCCATGGCCAGATCCAGCATCGCCGGGGCCGGGTCTACCGCGACGAAGCGCCAGCCCGGCTCCAGACCGCCGGCGGTCAGGATTTCATTTCCCGTGCCGCCCGCGCCCGCGACCAGAAGTAGCGCCTCGGTGCCACTTCCCAGCGACGCCGCGAGAAGACAGGCTGCGAGCTCATGACACGCCTCATAACCGGCGAGCGCGATGCGGCTTTGCCGCTCGTATTCCTCGGCCCGGCTGCTATCGAATTTCTGCGCCGCCTGATCTGTCTGGCTCATCTATGTGGTCTTTGTCCGATGTCGATTGGGCCCCTTTATGTCATCATTAGGATCAAGCTTGGGACCAAAGGCATGATCGAGAATACGAAGGCCGACCGGAAATATGATCGGCTGACGGCGTTTCTTCGGGCCTATGATTTGCGGGTCGAGGTTTTGGCAGCGGGTCAGATGTCAGCCGATGCGCAGCTTTTCATCGCCCGCGACCCTGAAACAGGCTCGGCGCGGCGCGTCGTCCTGTCCATGCAGGGTGGCACCGCCGACGCGGACGGCATTGCCGCAGAGGTCATCTTCGGCGGCGCGGTCAATCCGTTGCTGGCGGCTTTGCCTGAGCGACTGGTGGTCGATCTGGAGGCGGGGACGGCGATGCGCGCGATCGTGGACCTGTTCGTTGCAGAAGCCTGCAGCCCTAGTTGTGGCGGGGCGACCGTGCGGTCCCGGCTGGGTGAGGTCATCGTCGTCCTCGCCATTCGCCGCGCCATCGATCGCGGCGTCGGCGCTGGCCTTCTCGCTGGATTGGCGCACCCGACGCTGCATCGCAGCCTGGTCGCGATGCATGACGATCCTGGCCGCGCCTGGACGGTGGCGGAACTGGCCGCGCTGGCCGAGATGTCGCGCGGGCATTTCATCGCGCGTTTCCGCGACGTGGTGGGCCAGACGCCGACCGCCTATCTGACGGCCTGGCGCCTGACCCTCGGCCGGCAGGCTTTGCTGTCGGATGCGAGCGTCAAGACGGTCGCTTTCCGCAGCGGATTCGGCAGCGCGGCCGCCTTCTCTCGCGCGTTCTCCCGCCAGTTCGGCTATGCGCCGAAGACCGTCCGGGAAAACGCTCTTGAGCCCAGGCCGGCTTAGAGGTTGGCCTTCGCCATCATCATATGGCAGCCCTTATTGCCGTCGACCGTCTGCGTTACCCGCAGGTCGCCGATCAGCGAGCACAGCATATAGGCCTGGTTGCGGGAGAGGTTGGTGCGGGCCGCGATATGATCGACCATTTCCCGCACCGCCTGTTTGGCGGCGTCGTCCAGATCCTCATCAAGGCCAATGGAGATGAGATGCGTGGCACTTTCCGCGAAGGGCCGCTCGATCTTCATGTCCTTCCGCACGGTCAGACGGAAGGTGCCGGTCAGCGCGGTTTCCAGCGCCGTGACGCAGACCTCGCCGTCGCCCTGCACGCCATGGCCATCACCAGCCGTGAACAGCGCCCCTTCATTGAAGATCGGCAGATAGAGCGTCACGCCGGGCTTCAGCTCCTTATTGTCCATATTGCCGCCGAAGGCGCGGGGTTGGATGGTGCTGACCTCACCCCAGGCGGCGGGGGGCGCCACGGCCATGATGCCGAAGAAGGGGTCCAGCGGCAGTTCCGTACCCCAGGGCAGCGTCATCACCTGCCGGTCATGGTCGATGGTCGGGTGGATCGTCTCATAGTCGAATTCCTCCGGCAGGGTGCCGACCAGCGGCATGATGCTGACGAAGCCGAAATCGATGCATGGCTTGGCTTCCAGAATGTCGATCTGCAGCGTGTCGCCGGGCATGGCACCGCGCACGAAGACCGGACCGGTCAGGAAATGCCCGCCCTCGCGCGGATGAGCAGCCACACCTTGGCGCCAGATCTCCGGCACATCGGCGGCATTGGGTGGGAAGGCCGAAGCCCCGCCTGCGGGGAGTGAGGAGAGGCTGACGGTATCGCCTGAATCGATGGTCAGAATCGGCGGAAACGCCGCCGACATGACGGTGCGGATCATCGTCTCCGGCGTGAAGGGGATCTCGTGATGCTGAGCCATGGCAGGACTGTTCCAGATGTGCGGCTGCTATCGAACCGTCTCTATGCTGTGTCGCGCAACCAAAACCACGCATGGCACGGCAAAAATCTGCGGCCTTCGGCATGGCTCGCAGAGATGTGGCCCCGCCGGGGGGCAGAATTTTGAAACGAATCTGACATGACCCTGATATGATTTCGACCGGATCACCAAGCGGGACGCAGACGCCCGCGATCGGCAAAGCCGGGAGAGGGACAATGTCAGTCGAAAGGATTCTTCGGGGAAAAGGGCGCGACGTCGCCACGGTGGAGCCGACACGCACATTGCGCGAGGTCGTCCAGAGCCTGGTGCAAAGGCGGATCGGCGCGATGCCGGTGGTGGCAGGGGATGGGTTGATCGGCATTCTGAGCGAGCGCGACATCATCCGCGCCTTGTCCGTCCATGGGCCGGCGGCGCTCGATCTGCCGGTCTCCTCCGTCATGACCCAGTCGGTTCAGACCATCACGCGGCAGACCAGGGTCGAGGAGGCCATGGCGGTGATGACGGAAGGGCGTTTCCGTCATTTGCCGGTGCTGGAAGAAGGGAAGCTGATCGGCATCGTCAGCATCGGGGATGTCGTGAAGGCGCGGCTGGATGCGCAGCAGATGGAAGTGGACGAGTTGCGGTCCTATGTCGCCGGCGCGGCTTGAGCGCAGCCGACTGATTCGACGGCCGCCCGCGTTCATGCCGCTTCGGCCGTCGCCCGCGGCCTGTCCGGCCGAGCTTCATGCCGCGGGTCTACCCATTAGGGCGCCATCACGGCGTCTGGGCGCCGCGGCGGGTAGGTCCGCGGGCTAGGCGCCCCCCAACAAGTGCGCGGATGACTAAAGAGAGGGCCGGCGACAGTCGTTTGGTCTCAGAATGCCGCCAGGCCCGTAATCGCGCGGCCGAGAATCAGCGCGTGGACGTCATGCGTGCCTTCATAGGTATTCACGGTTTCCAGATTGGCGGCATGGCGCATGACGTGGAATTCGGCGGAAATGCCGTTGCCGCCATGCATGTCGCGGGCGGCGCGGGCGATATCCAGCGCCTTGCCGCAATTGTTGCGCTTGACGATGGAAATGGCTTCCGGTGCCAGGCGCCCGTCCTCGAACAGCCGGCCGACGCGGAGCGCGGCCTGCAGGCCAAGCGCGATCTCGGTCTCCATATCCGCGAGCTTTTTCTGCACCAGCTGGGTCGCGGCCAATGGGCGGCCGAACTGCTTGCGGTCCAGCGTATATTGCCTTGCTGCGTGGAAGCAGAATTCGGCGGCGCCCATGGTGCCCCAGGCAATGCCGTAGCGCGCCCGGTTGAGGCAGCCGAAGGGGCCCTTGATGCCGGAGACGCCGGGCAGCAGGTTTTCCTCCGGCACGATGACCTCATCCATGACGATCTCACCGGTCACCGAGGCACGCAGGCTGAGCTTGTTCTCGATCTTCGGCGTCGTCAGCCCCTTCATGCCGCGTTCGAGCAGAAAGCCACGAATGGCGCCGTCATGCGCGTCCGACTTGGCCCAGACGACCATGACATCGGCGACCGGGCTATTGCTGATCCACATCTTGCTGCCCGAGAGGCTGTAGCCGTCCGCGACTTTCACCGCCCGCGTCCGCATGCCGCCGGGGTCCGACCCGGCATCGGGTTCGGTGAGGCCGAAGCAGCCGATGAATTCCCCGGTCGCGAGTTTCGGCAGGAATTTCATGCGTTGTTCCTCCGAGCCATAGGCGTGGATCGGATACATGACGAGGGAGGACTGCACGCTCATGGCCGAGCGATAGCCGCTGTCCACGCGCTCCACTTCCCGGGCGACGAGGCCGTAGGAAACATAGCCCAGACCGGCGCCGCCATACTCGACCGGGATCGTGGGTCCCAAAAGCCCGAGGGCTCCCATCTCCTCCATGAGTTTGCGGTCGAAGTTTTCCGTCATATAGGCATCCGTGATGCCTGGCTGAAGCCTTGCCTGGGCGAAATCGCGCGCGGTATCGCGCACCATACGCTCCTCCTCCGTCAGCTGGTCATCCAACTGAAACGGGTCGGCCCAATCAAAGGCCGGCTTGCTTACGCGTTCATGCGCCATGGTTGCTTCCTCGGTCTGGATCGCCCCCGCTGCTTTCGGGGATCGGTCATGAAATCGTAGTGGCGATGGGCTAGTGTGGCGATTCGGAAATTCGCTATCGCATGGGGCAAGCGCGATGCGAATTTACCAATCGGCGCCAGACTAGCAAATATATGATTTTAGGGTGCTTTTCGAATTTGACCTTCGCAACGCGGTGCTGGCCAGGATCAAGCGAACGTCACATTCAGCACACGAGGGGCGGTAACGATCCGGGCGTTTCATAGCCGCCCGGTCGTGCTAGAGTGATGTTGCGGCTGCGAAGGGACACACATCGCGTGTTGGCATATGACTTCCTCGTCATCGGTAGCGGCCCTTCCGGTCGCCGCGCCGCCATTCAGGCTGCGAAGCTGGGCTATTCCGTGCTGGTCATCGAAAAGGGCCGGCGGGTCGGCGGCGTATCCGTGCATACGGGCACCATCCCGTCCAAGACCATGCGGGAAACCGTCCTCAACCTGACCGGATACCGGGAACGCGGCTTTTACGGCCGGGCCTATCGGGTCAAAAAGGATATCGAGGCCGAGGATCTCATGTCGCGTCTGCATAAGACGCTGGACCATGAGGTGGATATTCTGGAGCATCAGTTCGCCCGCAATTCCGTCCGCACCATGGCCGGCGCGGCGCGCTTCGTCGATCCGCATACGGTGGAAGTGACCGCCGAGCATGGCGAAGTCACTCTGGTTCGTGGTGAAAAGATCCTGGTCGCCGTCGGCACCCGGCCTTATCGGCCGAAGGACGTCCCTTTCGACGGCGTCAGCGTGCTGGACAGCGATGAGATCGTCGACCTGAAAAAACTGCCGCGCAGCCTGACCGTGGTCGGTGCCGGCGTCATCGGCGTGGAATATGCGACGATCTTCAGTGCGCTCGACGTCGCGGTCACCCTGGTCGAGAGCCGCAGCACCTTCCTCGATTTCATCGACCACGAGATTATCGAGGATTTCGTCCATCAGCTGCGCGACCGCAATATGGCGATCCGCTTCGGCTCCAAAGTCGCTTCCATCGCCATGGAAGACGGCTGGCCGGTGACGATATTGGAAAGCGGGCGGCGCGTGCGCAGCCAGATGCTGCTCTATTGCGCGGGGCGGGTGGGTGCGACCGATTCCATCAATATGGAGGCTGCCGGACTGACCGCCGATGATCGCGGGCGCCTGCATGTCAATCCGCAGACCCTGCAGACGAATGTGCCGCATATCTATGCGGCGGGGGATGCGATCGGCTTCCCGAGCCTCGCCTCCACCTCCATGGAGCAAGGGCGGATTGCCGCCTGCCACGCCTTCCATATGCCGCTGCCGCCGGCGCCGGAATTCTTTCCCTACGGCATCTATGCCGTGCCGGAGATTTCGACGGTCGGGATGAGCGAGGAGGATGTCCGCAGCCGGGGCATTCCCTATGAATGCGGCATCGCGCGGTTCCGCGAAACGTCGCGCGGCCATATCATGGGTCTGGAAACGGGGATGATGAAGATGATCTTCTCCATCCGCACCCATCGCCTGCTCGGCGTGCATATCGTGGGCGAAGGGGCGACCGAACTCATCCATATCGGGCAGGCCGTGCTGAACCTGAAGGGTAAGCTCGAATACTTCATCGAGAATACCTTCAACTACCCGACGCTGGCGGAGGCGTATAAAATCGCCGCGCTCGACGCCTATAACCGGCTCGCCAAGGGCGCGACCGGTGTCGCGCCGGTCTCCTCGGAGACCGAGACCAAGGCGGCGGAGTAGTTTTCCGTTTGATCGGGTAGACCCGCGGAACAAGTCCGCGGGCGATACTTTTCTTCGTCATCCGCGCAGTCGTTGCGCGGACCTACCCGGTGGCGCTGGCGGAACGGGCCATGAACGCCAAAATCGCTTCGGCCCCGCGCTCCCCGGCCGGGGTTTCGGTCATCGAAAACGTCAAATCCCGTCGTAATTCTTGTGCAGTCTTGAACGCGTCCGGATTGGTGATCGCCCGGTCAAGCGCGGCCGGTAGCGCATCGACACGGGTGATGACCTCGCCCAGCGACCAATGGCCGAAATCGGGGGAGGTTGCGCGATCCTCCCCGCCGGTATTGAAGAAGATCGCCGGACGCGGTTGCGCGATCCACTCATAGATCTGGCTTGAGACGTCGCCGAGATAGATATCGGCCGCGCGCGTATAGCTCATGTCGACGGAGCGCCGGCTGCCGGTATCGATGCGGATGCGCGGATGATCGAGCAGCGTTTTCGGCAGGTTGCCACGCCAACCGATGCGCTTGTGGATGGGCGTGATATGAATCGCGCGCTTGAACAGCATGGTATGCGGCGCGAAAATCAGGTTGAAGCGATCCTGTTGCGCGAACCAATCCAGCACGGCGCGTCCGAAGGGATAAAAGGACGAAATATGCGGATTGAAATGCGGATTGTAGACGACCGTCGGCAGGTCGTTGTCAAAGAAGCGCTCGACCGGCCTTCCGAGCGCAATATCGAATTTGGGATAGCCGATGATGGCGTGGTTGTCTGGGGTGATCAGTCCCCCTGACAGCATCCGGTCCCGCACCTTCTCACCCGACAGCAGCACCAGGTCGAAATGGCGCGTGGTCTTGCGGAAGCCGGCCGCACCGTCACCGGCGCCATGCGGGATATAGATCAGTTTCGGTGCGCTGACACCGAAGCGGGTGCGCAGCAACGTCGTCGTCGTCTCCGGCACGACGATGGCGTCGAAACTGCCGAGAAGGGTCGCATGTTCGCGTAAGATAGCGATGCGCTTGAAGGGCAAGACAGGCCGCAGCAGATGATCCGCCAAGCGGTTCGGCCAGCTGAGCGTCAGGTCATGGAAGGTGACGGCGGTGCCCGGCGCAGCGACGCCGGGCGCAATCAGACTCGCCGCCGTCTCTCGCTGCTCGGCGCTCGATGTCAGCACATGCACATCGACACCACGCGCCGCGAGGGCGGAAGCCACCGGGATCGTATGCGGGATCTGGTGGACGGCATCGTGATTATAGAGGAAGGCGATCTTCATGCGGCTTTCGCCAGCTTATGCCGAAGGATGTGATAGAGCCGAGACACCGTCGCCGGCAGCGAGGCATCCATCCGCTTGACGTCGAGCAGCGTCATCTCCCCCACGGCCGAGAGCGTATGCAACCCGTCCGTATAGGGTGTCATCCAGGCGGGCGCTTGCAATCCGTCGCGGTCTGTCGCGGCGAAGGCGGTCTCGTCGAGATGCGCAATCTCCAGAAGACGGATCGCGGCGCCGTAGGTTCTGCGGCAATCCTGAACTGGTAGGATGATCGATCCACCTTGCAGGATCGGCGTGCCGCCCGGCCGCGCGCTGGCGATGTCGATATGCACCGGATTGCCGGGATGGAGATGCCAAGGTCCGGTCAGACGATCGGCATAGGCGATGTGAAGATGGCTCTGCTTCGCGCGCTTGCTGTGCGATGGCGCATAAAACAGCCACCAGCGGTCTTGCCAGAAGAAGGGCGTCGCATCGATGGCGGCCCCGTCCAGCGGGATCTGGCACACGGCCTCCCATTCACCGGGAAACGTCTTGGCGCGGTAGAGCGTCAGCGTGCCGGACTGGAAGGCTTCCGGCAGCATCCAGATCTCCCCCTCCGCCTCGAACACGAAGGGGTAGGACAGATGCCAGGGTTCCCGCAGCACCGTGCGGCTGTCGAGCAGGGTCAATTGCGCATCATAGACAAGAAGGTCGATATAGCCCCGGCGGTCGCGATAGCTGAAACCTTCGGCGAAGACATGCAACAGGCCGTCGCGCCAGAGGCCGAAGGGATCGGCCCGGAAGGATTGCGCCGGCATTGCTGGCCCCCAGGTGACGCTTGGCTCATCAAACCCTTCCGCCAGGATCGCGGTCAGCGGGCGGTTGATGATCGCGACACGCCAAAGATCCATCGGCCGCAGCATTCTCGCCTCAATCCTTCCTTCGAGAGACCCCATCCTGAGGGCAAAGCGGGGGTCAGCGTGACGGTCGGAGACCCATGGCAGGGGTCAGGACCATGCATGTACCGCTAGATGCGACCGACCGACATTCGTGATAGAGGAGATCCAGAAAATCGATAGGACTGTCCGTGTCATGCCATGCGCACGGACGCTTTTAGTCATGGAGACAAGACCTTGCCCAGCGAAGAGGACGTCATCGCGACGATTGTCGCGGTAATCCGCACCCTGGACGGCGTGACCCCCGCCATGGCGGATGCCGTGACGCCCGAGACCAATATCCTGCGCGATCTCAGCCTCGATTCCATCGCGGTGATGGATTTCATCATGGAGCTGGAGACCGCCTTCAACACCGTCATTCCGCTGGATACCGTGGCCGAAATCGCGACCGTCGGCGATCTCGCCCGGGCGATCACGACCGAACAGGCGCGGACTGCCGCCTGATATGCTCGGAAAATATGCGCATCTCGCCCAGTCCCTGTCGGGACTGCGCGAGGCTGGCACCAATCCCTTCACCGTCGCCTTCGACGAGATTCTGTCGCCGACCACGGCGCGGCTGAACGGCCAGACCGTCGTCCTGCTCGGGACCAATAACTATCTCGGCCTGACCTTCGATGAGAGCTGTATCGCGGCAGCGGTCTCGGCGCTTGAGACCGAAGGCACCGGCACCACCGGGTCCCGCATCGCCAACGGCACCTATAGCGCGCATGTCGCGCTGGAAAAGCAGGTCGCCACATTCCTTGGCCGGCAGGATGCGATGGTCTTCACGACCGGGTATCAGGCCAATCTTGGCATCATGGCGGCGTTGGCCGGGCGCGACGATCATCTTCTGCTCGATGCCGACAGCCATGCCAGCATCTATGACGGCTCGCGCCTCAGCGAAGCGCAGGTGACGCGATTCCGCCATAACGATCCGGACGACCTCTATCGCCGCTTGCGCTATCTGGCCGATAAGCCGGGCGACAAGCTGATCGTCGTCGAAGGCATCTACAGCATGCTGGGCGATGTGGCGCCCTTGGCCGAATTCGCTGCCGTGAAGCGCGAGACGGGCGCCTATCTTCTCGTCGATGAGGCGCATTCGCTGGGTGTGCTCGGCGAACACGGCCGTGGCCTTCAGGAAGTGGCGGGCGTCGAGGCGGATGTCGATTTCGTCGTCGGCACCTTCAGCAAAAGCCTAGGCAGCATCGGCGGCTTCTGTGCCTCCGACATGCCGGGTTTCGAGGTGCTGCGCGTCGCCTCCCGCGCCTATATGTTCACGGCCTCGATGCCGCCGTCGATCGCGGCGAGCGTGACCCAGGCTTTCGAGGTGATGGCCGCGCGTCCGGACCTGCGGCAGGCGCTGACGCGGAACGCGGAGGCTCTGTATCAGGGTCTGTCCAAGGCCGGGTTCCGCCTGGGCCCGACGCCGAGCCCGATCGTCTCCGTCCGGCTGACCAAGCCGGAGCTTGCGGTCGCCTTCTGGAACAAGCTTCTGGCGCGCGGGCTTTACGTCAATCTGGCTTTGCCGCCGGCGACGCCGGCGCGCGAATCTCTTCTTCGCACCAGTGTCAGCGCCGCCCATAGCGAAGCCGATATCCGCTTCGCGGTGGACGCCATCGCCTCCGTCGGCGAGGAGCTCGGTATCATCGGGGCGACGGTCGAAGCGGCGGAATAAGGCTAGCTGAGCGCGCCTATCCTTCTGAGCCGCCAGAGTAGGAACGGGGCGGCGAGGATCGGGTGGCGGCGCTGCCAGGGCGAAAGCTCCAGGCGGACGCCGCTATGGCGCTGCAGCTTCCACAGCAGATAATCGGCGCCGCCGGCGAAGGTGAAGGCGGCTTTCACCAGCCGCAGCAGATTGAGCGGCTTGCCGCAGAAGCGGCGCAATGCCCAGCCGCCGAACGGGGCCTTGGCCGCCGGATGCCCTCCGGCATCGAACAGCCCGTCGAACCAGGCGGCATTGGTCTCATACAGCACGCTGGGCTGGTTCGCTCGCTCCGGCCGCAGCTCCGCCCGATAGGTTTCGCGGAAGAGCCCTTCCCAGACAGTACCCGCGTTTTCGGCGGCCGGGTTCAGCCAACGTCCCCAGGCGAGCGCGGTGCCGGCGGCTTGCGTCAGCAGGGCGGTCACGCGTTTTCGTGCCGCATCATCGCGTGCATAGAGGAGAGACGACGGCTGGGAAAAGCGCGTCCAGATCGTGGTGTCGAGCGAGCCTGGCCGCACGCGACGGTCGAATTGGCGGACCGAGAGCATGGCGACCTTGGCGCGCAATCCATCAGTCCCGGCCCCAGCGGCCATCAGCATGACATTGGGCGGCAGTGCCGCATTCATCAGCGCCGGAAAGGCGCGCCGATGAAAGGCGCGATGGCCATCGTACAGAATATAAAGATCGATGAGACCGGTCAGATCGCCCGTCCGACGGCAGGAGCCATAGAACAGAATAGCCGCAACCGCTTTGCCTCGGCTGTCGAGAATCTCCTGGACCAAGGCGGCCATTGCCGGTGGGGCAGGGCGGTCCAGTTCCGCCGCGATCAAAGGCCCGAGCGCCTGTTCGGCGCCCACGGTCATAAGGCGGATGTCACGGGGCGACGACCGTGACGCTGGCGGCCGCAGAGAGAAGAACACCACCCGAGCGGGGCTCGAAAGCCTCCCCGTCCAGAATAAAAGGCTGGGTCAGCATCAGGCGCAGCGCATTGCCCCGACCGGAGCGGTAGCCGCCGCGTAGCATCCAGGGTTTGGGGCGGCGCATCAGCATATTGGTGAGCCCGGCGACAAGGCGCCGGGGCGAGGCGTCGATATCCAGCCAGCGGATGCCGCCCTGACCCTTGCCCCAGAAAGGCCAGAGGCCGAGCATGAGGCTGTCCAGCGTTGTCGCCATCACCAGCATGCGCTGACCGTCGATCGCTGGGCGATCACCCACCGTCAAGGTCATCGGCCAGCCCTGTTTGATGGCGGGGTCGCGGCCGAGAATGGCGCGCAGCGCCGTCAAAGTGACGGTCGCGGCGACCTCCGCCCCATGGCGCAGCCCGCCGCCGCGCACGGCCGCATTGGCGGTGCGCTTGACCTCGGTGAAGCTCGCCGCGCCGAACAGGAAGCCGAAGATGGGGTCGCGCGCCGGTTCGTCCGGCCAGGAGACCTGCAGCAGCGGGCAGACCTTGCGGGTCAGCCGGTTCTGAGCTGCCGCGATGAGAATCTTTTCGAGGGCGGCGCTGTCGCTGCCGGCACTGCCCAGAACGCGGGCCGCCAGATTGGTATTGCCAGCCGATAGAATGGCGATCTCAGGCATGTCGTCGGGATAGGCGTGCGGCATGGCGCTGATGACGTCGCGCAAAGTGCCGTCGCCGCCGCAGACGATCAGCAGCGTCACACCGTCCGCCGCGAATTGGGCGAGGGTCTTGTGCAGTTCGGGCAGACCATCCGGAGAGGCTGCCTGCACTTCAGGGTGGCGTGCCAGGACCGCGGTGAAGTCGGCCGGCTTCGTCTTGTTGGCGTGGCTGCGCGGATTGATAATCAACCCGATGCGCCGGGGCGCCTGCGTAGAAGAGGTTATCTGACCCAATGCAATTCAGCCTTGCCCATCTCTCCGACCTGCATCTGCCGCCCCCGGCGGAAGCGATGTCGATGCGGGATCGAAATCTGAAAAGCGTCCTTGCCAAACTGTCTTGGCACAGGAAGCGCAAACGAATTTACACACTGCACCCGGCCGCGGCTTTACTTGCCGATATCGCGGCGCAGGCACCCGATCATATTGCCCTGACAGGAGACATCACGAATTTCGGCCATCCGGCGGAATTCGTGGCGGCTAGACGCTATCTCCAACAGATAGGAGCACCGCATGATCTTTCGGTAGTTCCCGGCAATCATGATCGGACAGTTCCGTTGCCATGGCAAGATAGTCTTGAGCAATGGCAAGACTGGATGTGCAGCGATGCAGAAGAAGCCGTCTTGAGCGAGGGGGGATTTCCTTTCCTGAGACGTAGAGGCGATCTGGCGATTATCGGGGTCGATTCGGCCATTTTGACCCCGGTCTTTAAGGCCTATGGCGAGATCGGCATGACTCAAATGCACAGGCTGGCAGAGCTGCTGGAGGCAACCGGACGCCAGGGGCTGTTCCGTGCCGTCCTCATCCATCATCCCCCGACCATGAGCCTGGGCGGGGAACGCAAGGCACTGCGCGACCGGGCTGCGCTATGCGCGGTTTTGGCGCAGCATGGTGCTGAGCTCATGATTTCAGGCCATCACCACATCACTCGATTGGATGGAGTGCAGGGGCCCAGCTATAGAATTCCCTCTTTCGGCGTGCCGGCGGCTTTGGCGAGCAAAGCGCGGCCCGAATGGGCTGGTTGGCATCTGCATCGCATCGAAAGGGTGGAGAGCGGTTGGCATCTCACCTCCGCCCTGCGTCGCTACAATCCGATACGCAATGTGTTTGAGCCTGGTGGGGAGTGGAGCTTCAGGCTTCCCGTCAGAACGGATGCAATGACATGGTGATGTGGGCACCTGCCGCCGTCACGGTGAAGGCGACGGCGTGAAAGCCCGGCGGCGCCAGCAGATTGCGCGGATTGTTGGAGAAACCGTAATCCTCGGCCGGCAATCCGAGGAAAGTCTTGTCGAAGCGGTGGTTGTTATTGGCGTCGTCATAGATCGCCACCGCATAGGTGCCAGGACCCGAGAGCGCGAAACAGCCCTGCACGCTATTCGCTGTGACCGGCACGCGCATGATGTCGATGCTGCCGTGATGGGCCAGGAATTTGGCCGGGTCGTCGCCATAGAGCGTGAAGGTGATATTGCCCCCGGCATGGCGGATATTGGTGACGGTCATCAGCAGGCGCGGCGCCGAGGGCGACACGCCGGGCGCGTCACAGGCGACGCCGGACTCTGTCGCCGCCAAGGCGGGAAAATCGCCTGAAACGCCTAACAGAAGCCCAATCAGACAAGCCATAAGCCAGCGGCCGGGCGCAAATGTCATCGGAACTCAGCCTCGAGGCAAGAATACATGACGCGGATCACGCGACTGAATGATATTGCGACGCAATAGCATTGGAGGTCATAACAGTCAGCACACCAGCGCATGATGGCGGGCAGTCTCGCCGCCGTGACCTTTTTCTGCAAGAAGACCTTATCATCATCGGGCGCCCGGCGATCCATCGCCCTCGGCACCGACGCCGACTGGAATGAAACGGTAGATCTCTTGGGCTTTTCTGTGCGCGCCCCTCACGCGCGGTCCCCCCGCACGCTGGAACGCTATCTTCTGTCGCTCTGCGCCCGCCCTTTCGCGGCGACGTTGCTCGTGGTGCTGCCCGCGCTGCTGCTGGAGCGCCTGCTGAGGCTGTTCAACCTGTTGGCCGACCAGAACGTGCCGGCCCAGTTCGTCGGCCGCATGCTGGTCGATCTGGTGCCGCAATACCTGGGTCTGGCCCTGCCGGCGGCGCTTTTCCTGGGTATCTACTTCGTCATCGCCCGGATGAGCGCCGATAACGAGTTGGAGGCGATGCAGAATGCCGGCCTGTCCATGGTCTGGATCAGCCGTCCCTTCTTCATCCTCGGCTTCCTGCTCATGCTGGTCGCCTATGGGCTCTACGGCTATGTCCAGCCGCTGGCGCGCTACGCCTTCCGCGAGGCCTTTTGGGCCGCGACCGAAAGCGGCTGGAACGCGACCATTCCACCCGGCCAGATCATCCATGTCTCGAAAAACCTCGTCGTCACGGCCGATGGCGCCGAGCGCGGCACCGGCGCGCTGCGGCATGTGCTCGCCTTCCAGCGCAAGACGGATGGGACCGAGCAGGTGACGACCGGCGTCACCGGAACCGTCTCCCTGGTCGGCCGGGGCGCCGATGTCCTGCTCACGCTCGACAACGGCAAGCGGCTGGATCTGAAGCCCGACGGCACGATCGGCACCGAGACCTCGGCGACCTCGGCGATGGAGCGCCCCTTCGTGCTGCCGATGCGCGCCTTTCGCGCGCGGGGCAGTGACGAGCGCGAGATGACGACCGGCGAACTTTGGTCCGCGCGCCACGACAAGAATCCTCCGCAGCCGCTGCGCCGGATGAACGGTGAGCTCTACAGCCGCATCATCCGGTCGATCTCCATGGCGGTGCTGCCTCTGATGGCCGTTTCCATCGGCATTTCGGCCAAGCGCGCCAAGCGCCAATACGGCATCAGCGTCGGTTTCCTGATCCTGATCCTGTACGATCACGCGATCCAACTGACGGCCGCGCTCGGCACGGCCGGGCTGATCGATCCGCGTGCGCCGCTCTGGGCGATTTTCGTTGTTTTTAGCGCTTTCTGCTTCTGGATGTTCCGCCGCGCCTCCCGTCATACCAGCGAGGGGCCGCTCGATCCGCTCTTCGCCCGGATGGAAGATGCGGCGTCCTTCTGTCTGCGCGGCGTGCGATGGCTGGGCGGCGGTTGGGCTCGGAAGCAGCCGGCCCGATGATCCGCGCCTATCTCACCAGGCTTTTCCTCGGCCGGATGCTGGCGGCGCTGATCGGCCTCTCGGCCATGCTTCAGATCCTCAATCTGCTGGAGAATGCTGGCACCATCTTCGCCCATGGCGGCTTTCGGGACATCCTGCATTTCATCGCGCTGCAACTGCCCGCCATCGTCAGCGAAATGCTGCCGCTCTCAGTCCTGATCGGCGCGCTGATGGCCTTCCGCCGCCTTGCGGCGGATCTGGAGGTCACGACGCTGCGCGGCGCGGGGATGAGCCTGTGGCAGATGGTGGGCGCGCTGATGCCCGTCTGTCTGGTCCTTTGCGTCTTGCAATTCGCCCTGCAGAACGAGGTGGCGCCGAAGGCCGACCGCGCTTTCGCCAATTGGTGGGCGGCGACCATACCGCCCGCCGCGGATAGTCCGCCGCCGCGCATCTGGCTGCGCGCCGGCAGCGACGTTGCCGCCGTCGACAGCGTTTCCACGGACGGGCGCACGCTGCGCGGTGTGATGGTGCTGGAGCGTGACGGGCAGGGTGAGATCAGCCTGCGGCTGGACGCGCCGATCGCCCATTTCGGGCCGGCCGGCTGGGTGCTGCAGCAGGTCCGCGTCACCCGGCCCGAGGCCGCGCGGGTGCAGGATGTGGCGACGATGCCCTGGCCGCAGGGACCCGAGCCCGCCAATATGCAGGCGCTCGCCTGGCCCACGGATAGCATCACTTTGGGCCGCATCCTCGCCGTGCTGCACGGGCATTGGGCAGGCTCGCAAGGGCTTGGCTATTACCGGACGGAATTGCAGGCGGCCTTCGCCGCTTTGCTCAGCCCGATGATCATGCTGCTGCTGGCGGCCCCCGTTCTGCTCGCCCCGCCGCGCTCCACCGGCAATACGCGGGCGACCGCGACCGGCCTGGCGTTGGGCCTTGGCTTCGCTGCCTCGGCCGGGCTACTGAATGCCTTCGGCCAGTCCGGCGCGCTGCCGCCCTGGCTCGCCGGCTGGATGGCGGCGCTGTTCTTTTTCGCTTTCGCCTGCCTGCGTTTGAGCCAGGCGGACGACAGCGAAGCATGACATTTATTCAAAACAAGCCGGCTAATTTCCTTGACAGTCTTACGCGACAGGATGTCTTGCGACGGCTGAGGAGAAGGTAATGCACAGGCGCTGGCGGAAGGAGGGCCGAGATATCGATCTCGGCCGCATGCTGTTGAAGGACCCTTGTCCGGCCGATGCCGTTCATCCAACCATCCCATTTGATGTTGTGCTGGCATTTATCGCGGGCGTCTGTGAGATTGGACTAGCGCCCGTCCTGCGGCGTCTGACGGATGCCCATCGCCTCATGAGTCGTTTCTGCGCTAGAACGGTGGAATTCTTCGTCGCGCGCGTCATGTCTGGTCCTATGCCGGGACGCTGTTACGCCTCCAGACGCAACCCGCTGTTCTGCTCCGGCGAGGCCAATTGATCATGGCAAGCACGACATTCGGCGATATCGAGATTCTGTCCGTGACGGGGCCTGCGCTGCTCAAGCGCTTCATCCGTCTGCCCGACCGCATCATGGCGCCGGATCCAAACTACATCCCGCCGCTGCATTCGGAACGGCAGGCGGCGCTGACGCCCAAGGGCAATCCCTTCTTCGGCCATGCCGACGCGGCTTTCTGGCTGGCGCGAAAGAACGGCGTCGATGTCGGCCGTATCTCCGCCCAGATCGACCATCTGACGAAGCCCGAGCCTGAGGCGCCGATCGGCAATTTCGGCATGCTGTCGGCCATCGACGACAAGGCGGTCTTCGCGGCGCTGCTGGCGACCGCCGAGGCCTGGCTCGCCGAGCGTGGCATCAAGCGTGTGCAGGGACCGTTCAGCCTTTCGATTAATGAGGAATCGGGGCTGCTGATCGACGGTTTCGATACGCCGCCGATGCTGATGATGCCGCATGACGCGTCCTATGTGGCCGCGCATATCGACGCTGCCGGCTATGGCAAGATCCGCGATCTTTATGCCTATCTCTGCGACACCACGGCCGCCTTGCCGCCGCGTTCGGCCGCCATGGTGGCGCGCGGATTGCCGAGCAACGTCACCCTGCGCCCGATGCAGTTCAAGACGCTGAAGCAGGACATCGCCTCCCTCGTCAGCATCTTCAACGATGCCTGGGCGACCCATTGGGGCTTCGTGCCGATCACCGAGCCCGAGGTCGATCACATGGCCAAGGCCATGCGCCCGCTGCTGCATGAAAAGCTGATCTGGTTCGCCGATGTCGACGGCGAGCCGGCAGCCTTCGGCCTCTGCCTGCCCGATCTGAATGCCGCGATCCGCGATCTTTCGGGCAGCCTATTGCCGCTGGGCTGGGCCAAGCTGCTGTGGCGCCTGAAGGTTTCAGGCGTGCCGACCGCGCGCGTGCCCCTGATGGGCGTGCGCAAGCGTTACGGCGAAGGCATGCTCGGCCGGCTGCTGGCGTTGCATGTGGTGGAATCCCTGCGCCGCGAGGCCTTGGCGAAGGGCATCAAGGCGGTCGAAATGTCCTGGATTCTTGAGGACAATCTGCCGATGCGGCATTTGGCGGAAGCGGTTGGCGGCCGCCAGTACAAAACCTACCGCGTCTACGAGAAAACCCTCACGGCATGACCGGCCCGGCCACACTGACGGCCCTGATTCTGGCCGGCAGCCGCGACGGGGCTGCCGATCCGCTGGCGATCCAGGGTGGCGTCTCGCATAAGGCGCTGCTGCCCGTGGACGGCACGCCGATGGTGCTGCGGGTCATTCGCGCGCTGCAACAGAGCCCTGCCGTCGGTCGAATAATCGTCGTCTGCGAGCGCAAGGATCTGCTCGATGACTTGCCCGAAGCCGCCTCTGTTGCGGTCCGTCACGCCGAGACTTCACCAAGCGCCAGTGTCGCTGCCGCTTTGGCAGAATTCGGCACGCCGTTGCTTGTGACGACGGCGGATCATGCGCTGTTGACGCCTGAGATCGTAAAATCTTTTCTCTCCCTGGCGCCATCCAGTGCCGACGCTGTGGCCGCAGTGGCACGGTCGGAGATTATTTGCGCGGCTTACCCTGATACGCGACGCACATGGCTGCGTCTGCGCGACGGGCTGTTCAGCGGCTGCAACCTCTTCCTGTTGCAGCACGAAAAAGCCAGTCTTGCCGTCGTTTTTTGGCGAAAATTGGAAGCCCATCGGAAGCATCCCTGGACCATGGCGCGACTGATCGGTTTATCGGCGCTCGTCGGTTATGCATTCAAAACCTTGACAATGGACAAGGCAACTAGGCTTCTTAGCCGTAGAAGTGGTGCTTCACTTGCGGTTATTACTCTTCCTTTCGCGGATGCGGCGGTCGACGTCGATAAACCCGCGGATCTCTTCCTTGTCGAAAGGACTCTGGCGGCGCGACGTGCGGCCTGAGTTCTCCCTTATGTCAAACGTTGCTTAGTCTGGATCACCGAATTTGGATCTCCATCTTTCGACTGGACCGACTCCCACGCTGAGCGGGCTTGCTCTGCGTGCCGGTGATTTCAGAACTTTGCCCGAAGCGCTCGACTATGCGGCGGAGGGTCTGACTGGTCTCAACTTCTACTCCGCGCAGGGCGAGCTCAGCGAAGCGCTCGGCTATCGCGGTCTGCGCCACGATGCGATCGATCTTGCCTATCGGCTGATGGGCCTGGGTCTCACCCGCGGCGACAGCGTCGCGATCATCGCCGAGACCAGTCCGAATTTCGTGCGGATCTTTTTCGCCTGCCAATATGCGGGGCTGGTGCCCGTGCCGATGCCGCTGCCCTTCGCCTTCGGCGGGCGCGAGACCTATATCGCGCATATCGAGCGGCTGGCGGATGAGGCTGAAGCGCGCGCGCTTTTCGCCCCCACGACGCTGATTTCCTGGCTGGCGCCGATGGCCGAGGCCCGCAGCATGCGCCTGTGCGGCACCGTCGCCGATCTCGCGGAGATGGAGATACAGGACGTCGTCCTGCCGGAGATTAGGCCCGAGGATACCGCCTATCTGCAATTTTCCTCCGGCAGCACGCGCTTCCCGAAGGGCGTCGTCATCCAGCAGAAAGCGCTGATGGCCAATGCCGCCGGCATTTTGGCCCAGGGCATGGAAATCGGCCCGCAGGACCGTGCCGTCTCCTGGTTGCCGCTGTATCACGACATGGGTCTGGTCGGCTTCCTGCTCAGCCCGCTCTGCGGTCAGGTGACCGTCGATTTCATCGCGACGCAGGATTTCGCGCGCCGCCCGCGCCTATGGTTGTCTCTGATCTCCCAGAACCGCGGTACGGTGTCCTATTCCCCGAGCTTCGGTTTCGATCTTTGTACCCGCCGCCAGCGGACCATCGACCGTGACAGCCTCGATCTGTCGACCTGGCGCATCGCGGGCATTGGCGGCGATATGATCCGCCCGGCCGTGCTCTCCCAATTCGCCGATACCTTTGGCAGCTGCGGTTTCAAGCCGGAGGCTTTCCTGCCGAGCTACGGCATGGCCGAGGCGACGCTTGCCATCAGCTTCGCGCCGGTGGGCCTGGGCATCGAGACCGAGACGATCGATCTTGACCGGCTGGAGCAGGACGGACTGGCCATGCCGCCGCAGCAGGCGGACGCGCGGGCGCGCACCGTCGTTCACTGCGGCTTGCCGTTGAAGGGCCATAAGGTCGAGGTGCGCGGCCGTGACGGTGCCGTGCTGGGCGACCGCCAGGTCGGGCGCGTCTTCGCGCGCGGCCCCAGCATCATGCAGGAATATAAGGGCCGTCCGGTCGAGACGCTGGAAAGCCTGTCGGATGACGGCTGGCTGGAGACGGGCGACCTTGGCTACCGCATCGGCGAGACGCTGGTCATTACCGGCCGCGCCAAGGATCTGATCATCATCAACGGTCGCAATATCTGGCCGCAGGATCTGGAATGGACGGTGGAACGCGCCGTGCCGCAGGTCCGTACGGGCGATTGCGCCGCCTTCTCGATCGAAGAAAACGGCGGTGAAGTGCTGGTGGTGGCGGTCGAAGCCCGCGGCATTGCGGACGCCGCCGCCGGCAAGCTGCTGATCGAGGAAGTGCGCGGCGCTTTGGTCAGCTATCATGGTGTGGACAGCCGGGTCGTTCTCGTGCCGCCGGGCAGCCTGCCTTACACCTCCTCGGGCAAGCTCAGCCGTGCCAAGACGCGGCAGAGCTACCTGACAGCTGCGCTGCCGACCGTGGCCGCGATGGCGGCATGACGCTTCCGGTCGCGGCCCTTACGGGCGGCACCGGTTTCCTCGGTCGCTATATCGCCCAAGCCTTTGTCGCTGCCGGCTGGCGCATTCGTCTGCTGACGCGCGGCGCGCCCATTCACCCCATGCTGGAAGACCTGCCTCTGGATCTGGTTCTGGGCGGGTTGGACGATGCCCGCGCGCTGACCCAACTGGTCGCGGACGCGGATGTCGTCATCCACGGGGCAGGTCTTGTGAAAGCCCGCAGCCGGGCCGAATTCCTGTCCGTCAATCGTGACGGCGCGGCGCGGGTGGCGGCGATCGTCGCCCGTGCTCCGCAGTCCCCCCGCCTGGTCATGATCTCCTCTCTCGCCGCCCGCGCGCCGGCGCTGTCGCTTTACGCCGAGAGCAAACGGGCGGGGGAGGAGGCGGTCAGGGCCCTGCTGGATGAGACGCGCGGTATCATTCTTCGCCCCTCCGCCATCTACGGACCTTGGGACCGCGAAGGCTTGGCGATACTGCGTCTGGCCGCCGGCCGCTTTGCGCCGGCCATCGCCGCGCCCGAACCGCGCATTGCCATGATCCATGCGCGCGACGCGGCGGCGGCGGCGCTGGCTGTCGCGACGTCGGACAAGGCCCGTGGCACATACGACATCGCGGATGCGCGCTGGGATGGTTACGGCTGGCGGGAATTGCTGGGCGTCATCGGCGGCGCGCTGGGCCGTGCGCCGATTGCCTTGTCCATTCCGGATGCCGTTTTGCAGACAGCCGGCGCGATCAGCGACGGGTTTGCCGCATGGTCCGGTCAGGCCGCGATCTTCGGGCGCGGCAAGGTGCGGGAAATTCTGCATCGGGATTGGAGCATTGATCCCGCGAACCTTATCCCAGCCGATCTGTGGCAGCCGGTGATCGATTTGGAGACCGGCATGCGAGAGACGGCCGCGTGGTGGCTCAGTACGAAGCGCCCATAAAACCCAGAATCGCGTCTGCGGCGCGGATGGTTGCGCCCTGACGTTCGCCGAGGGACGCCGCCGCAAGGTCTTCCTGCTTCGCCCGATACAACGCATGCCGCGCTGGCGCGGCGCGGATGGCTGGCATCAGGTCCTTCGGATCGTCGATGACATCGCCCAATTGCCAATGCGCGAAATTGGGATCGCCCTGCCATTTGATGCCATGGGCGTTCAGAAAGACGCAGGGGCGCGGCGTCGCCAGGAACTCATAGACCTGGCTGCTGACATCGCCGACATAGATATCGGCGGCACTCGTATAGGTCATGTCGAGCAGCCGGTCGGAACTGGTGTCGATCAGAATGCGGTCCGTGCCGCGCGCTTCCCATGACGCGCGCAGGCCGGACTGCTGCCGGCGGAACATCTTCACATGCGGCGCGACGATGAGATTGAAGTCGTCCTGGGCCGCGAAATCATCCAGCATCGGCGCGATGAAACGCGACCAGGACGTCAGTTTCGGCGCCTTATGCGCGTTATAAAGCACGATCGGGCCGGTATCTTTGAATAACGGCGCCTGCGCCCGCTGCAACTGCGCGCAGACATCGAGTTTCACGGCGCCGACCATGGCATAGCCGTCCGGGGAGACGAGGGTCTGCTCCAGCATGCGCTTGGCGATCTTCGGCCCGGCGACGAGCACGAAGTCGAAGCCCTTGGTGTGGTGGGTGAAGCCGCGCGCGCGATCCCCGAAACCATGCGGCAGCAGAATAAGCTTGGGATGCGTGATGCCCAGGCGCCGCGCGTAGCAAACCGTATCCTCGACCGCGAAGATGGCGTCATAGGCGTCAAGTTCGCTGTGATTGTCCCACATGGTCAGCATTTTGAACATGCCGAAGCGGCGCAGCGCGGTTTGCAGAAGGCGCGTCAGCCAGGACCCCTTCAGCCGGCGATAGGCCATGGGCTCTGCGCCATAGGCCTGCCTGATCCGTTCGAGGTGATGGGGCGATTGCGGGTCGTTGTAGTAGCTGACGACATCCACGCCCGGACGCCTGGCCAGTTCCAGCGCGATGGACGCGCCGTGATAGCATTGATAAGCCTCGGCAATGTAGAGAAAGGCGATCTTCATCTTGGCTCCTGTCTACAAACTCCCTGCGCCGCCTGGCAACGGACGCTGATGGCGCAGCAGTGGCGCGAGGGTTCGCTCGGGAAGGTCTTCGCCAATCTCGGCTGGCTTCTGGCCGGCAAGGGCGTCGGTGCCGTTCTCAGCCTCGTCTATCTGGCGCTCGCCGCCCGCACGCTGGGGCCGCGCGGCTTCGGTGAGTTCACGCTCATCACCGGTGGCGCGCAGGCGGTGGCGGCTTTTGTGAGTTTCCAGACCTGGCAGATCGTCGTCCGCTACGGATTGCCGCATCTGAAGGCGGGACGGGGCGAGGCGGCAGCGCGTCTCGCGAGTTTCTGTCTGATGCTCGATCTGGGCGGTGCGCTCGTCGGTTGCGTCGTCGCGACGCTCGCCGTCTGGCTGCTCGGCGACTGGCTGCGCTGGCCAAGGGGATTGGCCTGGGCCGGGCTCGGCTTCACCTTCGTCATTCTGCTGACCGTGCGCTCGACCGCTGTCGGCATTCTGCGCCTGCACGACCGCTTCGGTGTCGGGGCAAGTGCCGATGCGGTGACGCCGATCACCCGTTTCGTCGGTGCGCTGACGGTGGTGGCGGTTGGTTCTTCGGTTAGCGGGTTTCTGCTCGCCTGGACGGCCGGCGAAATTCTGACGGCGGCCGCCTATTGGATTGCCGTGGGCCGCACGGTGCCGGGGCCGCTGGCCTGGCCCAGTCAGCGGCGGCTGCGTCTGGCGGTGCTGGAGAACAAGGGCATCTGGCGCTTTTCCTGGCTGACCAATCTCAACACCACGCTTGATGCCGGGGCGAAGCAGGCCGTGGTCCTATTGGTCGGCCTGGCCGCCGGGCCGGTCGGCGCCGGGCAGTATCGCTTGGCCTATCAGCTGACCCAGTCGCTGGCGCGGATTTCCGACATGGCGTCGCGCGCCATTTTCTCGGAACTCGCGCGCGCCCATGCCGCCGGCGGGCGAGAGGATTTCCGTCGTCTGATCCTGCGGGCGGTGAGCCTGGCGACCGGGGCCGGCACCGTCATCATGCTCATTCTGCTGATCGCGGGACGGCCCATTCTGGGTGTCATCGGCGGCGATGCCTATCGCGGCGTCTATCCGCTGCTGGTGCTGCTGGGCTTGGCATCGGCTTTCGACCTGGCGAGTGCCATTTTCGAGCCGGCACTGATCGCCATGGGGCGCGCGACCCAGGTGATTATCGCGCGCATTCTGTCCTGTCTGAGCCTTTTCGCGATCCTGGGTATCTTTCTGCCGCTATGGGGCACGCGCGGCGCGGCGGAAGCCGTTCTTGTCTCCTCGGCCATAGCGCTGCTGCTGTTCGCCACTGCATCCTGGCGTGCGATCCGCTAGCCTCCGTCAGGTGTTTGACCGGAAGCTTGCCCTTTGTGTCGCCCGCGGCTTCATGCCGCGGGTCGGTGGCAGAGTCTAACCGCCCCGGCTGGCATTGATCGTATAGCTGCAGATGGTTGCGTTATTGTCATAGGCAGCGCCGAGTTTCGCGGGCGTTTCCGGCACGGTTTCGCTGGCCGTCAGGTTATTGGCGACGATGCTGCCGGTGACATGGGCGATTCCGCCGCCGTCCTGCATCGAGAGATTGCCGCTGGCATCGACCTGGCCGGCCAGTCGGTGGTGATGCGTCCAGGCCTCGCCATTCCTGACATGGATGGTGATCGACTTTGCTGTCTGGCCGCAGCCGGAAATGGCCATGGCGGGTGTGGAGAAGCCGGAATAGACGCCGTCATAGGTGCTGAGACCATCGGCGTGGGCGGGCAGCGATTGCGCCGCCAGGGTCATCGCCGCAGCGGCGATCGCGATCGGCAGGAGAAAGCGGTGCTTGGGGTGCTTGGTCATCGTTTGTCCTCGTCTTAGAGCAGATCACAGTCAGATGGAATCATCTGGCTGTGTGAAGATGCTCGCAAAAACAATAATCTGGAGCGGTATCCGTGAGCGTAAGCGAACGGGAAACGCTCTAGAAGCGACCTTTGAAGCGGCGGGGGATTGGCAACAGACTCAGGCCGTGAATGCCAAGATCGATCTTATAGGTATCTGTCTCTCGACCAAGCTGGCTGCCGATGGTTTGCTGCAGCAGGTTGCCGAGCGGCGGTCGTGCGGTATCGAGATCGGCGTCGCGGGCTTTGGGCAGATTGGCGACATCGCGCACCAGTCTGAGCCAGGCCTCATCCGGCTGACGTTGATGCAGCCCGGCATGGTCGTTCGCCCAGGGCATCGCCCGCGTGCGGGCCAAGCGTGACAGACCGCGTTCGACATCGAAATAGCGCAGGTGGAACAGGTAAAGCTTGTCGAAGGCGAGCGGCGCGTCGACGCTGTGGAATCCCGGTACCCAGCGCATGGGTTCACGGATAAGGTTCGGCTTGCACAGCGCGGAATTGAACCAGACCCAACTCCGCTGATCACTGATCGGGCGGGCGAGGTCGATAGCCGGTTCGTCCTTTGCCAGATGCCAGACTTCCAACCCGATCGCATGCATCACCGGGCCGCGCATGGCGCGCGCCGCATCGGCCAGATTGCGATGATAGCGAGGGTCGGCGACCAGGATTTCGTCGATATCCGTGTAGAGCACGCAGTCGTATCGGCCGAGAAGCTCGGCGGCGAAATCGGAGATGAGTTTTGATCGCCAGTCATCATCCTGCGGGCTGCGCGCTAGGCGGATGATGTTGACGACGCCCAGATCGTCAGTTGTTCCGTCATCTGACCCGTGGTCGATGACGAAGCAGTTCTCAGGCCCCACCTGGGCGCCGTAATGGCGGCGCCACAGATCCATGTAATCCGGCTCGTTATAGACCATGGTGACGGCAGCGAGCTTCACAGTCTTCGGTCTCCGTCGTCCTGGGACAAGCGTTCAGGTGAGGTCGGGAAAGCTCTGCGACAGGCGGCCGCCCTGGCGGAGGGGCGCGATGCGGCGGGCAAGGCCGGTTGCGTCATCCGTCTCGACAAAGACACCGCAGATGGTCGCCGGACCGTCCGCCGGCTGCAAGCGCTCCCCCGGCATCTTGCGCCAGAAACGCTCGGCCGCGCCGGCCTTCGCCATGCCGATGACGCTGTCATAGGACCCGCACATGCCGGCATCCGTCATATAGCCGGTGCCCTTTTCCAGGATCTGGTAATCCGCGGTCGGCACATGGGTATGGGTCCCCACGACGAGAGACAGCCTTCCGTCGAAACTATGCCCGAAGGCTTCCTTCTCGCTGGTCGCCTCGCCATGGAAATCGACGATGGCGGCCTGGATATTGGCGCCGAGCTTGTGGCGGCTGAGCAATTCGTCGGTCGCGCGGAAGGGACAGTCGAGCGCATCCATGAACAGCCGGCCCATGGCATTGACGATCAGCGCGCGCCGGCCATCGGCCAAGGTGAGTATCACGCTGCCGGCGCCGGGCGTGCCGGCGGGGAAATTGATCGGCCGGATGACCCGCTTTTCAGTCGCGATATAGGGGATGATCTCGCGCCGGTCCCAGGCATGATTGCCGAGCGACACCACATCCGCCCCGGCCTCGAAGAACGCGCGGGCCATTTCCGGCGCGAGGCCGAAGCCGTGAGAGGCGTTCTCTCCGTTGACGATGACAAGGTCGAGGCGCAGCCGGGCCCGATAGTCGGGCAGGGCGGCGGTCACCGCGTCCCGCCCGCCACGGCCGATGACGTCGCCTAAAAAAAGAATACGCATGAAGTCCCTTTACAGCCCGGCCACAGACGGGGGCGGAAACGCGCGCACGCCTGTTTCAGTCAGGATCGCATTGAGCTTCTGGTCGAAGGGACCGGTCGGCACAAGCGGCATCTCCTGCGCGGCAAAGGCGCAGCCGATGCGGAGCGCGCCCGGCAGTTGCGCCAGGCTGCGGTCATAGAAGCCGCCGCCATAGCCGAGGCGGTTGCCGAAACGGTCGAAACCGAGCAGCGGCATGAGCAGGATCGCGGGCTTAACCTCCAACCCGTCCGGGTGGCTGGTGCCGAAGCGGCCGGGCAGCAGGGCGTCGCCCGGACGCCAAAGGCGGAAAACCAGCGGCTCCCCCCGTTTGCCGGTGACGGGCAGTCCGATGGGATGACCGCGTTCGGCCAGGGCGACGAGGAGCGGGCGGATATCGATCTCATCCCCCATCGGCCAGAAGCCGGAGATGGTCGCGCCCGCGGGCAGGCTGAAATGGTTGAGAAAATGCGGAACGAGCGCCGCGCCGAGCGCCGGGTCCATGCCCTGCCGCCGCTCGGCCATCGCCAGACGCGCCGCCGCTTTGGCGGCAATCAGCGCGGCATCTTCGACCGGAGGGGAGGGAAAGTGCGGAGCCGCCATGGCCGTTGGCGTATTCATCCTCCTAGAGCCTGCTTGTGCAGGTGGGCACCAGATACCATGACCAGGATCATGACAGAGCCAGTTCCCAAGGAGAATGCTTATCGGCCCCAGGGATGATTTACCTATCGAACCGGGCAGCCCCGCACAGCATACTTAGGCGCGTTCGAGAGCGTCTGCAATCTCTTCCGCCTTGGCCGCAAGGCGCTGCACGGTTGCGTCGAATTCAGGGTCGATGACCGTCACATAGACGATCTCGGGTTCCGGCGCGGGCTGGACTGCGGCCGCCGGCTGCACGGGGGCCGGCATGGTCGCGGGCGCCGCCTGGATTGCGGCATGAGCCTCGGCCAGAGCCGCTTCCTTGTCATGCAAGTCGTCGGCGAGCAGCAGGGAGGCCAGCAGCAAAAGGCGGGCTTCACCTTGCTGGCCGATGGCCTTCACGCTGTCGATACGGCGCTGCAGCAGCTGCGCCATGGCGCTGAGATGACCTTCCTGGCCATCCTCGCAGCCGACGAGGTAGTTGTAGCCGTTAATATACAAATTTACCTGTGCCATGCCGGCCTCCGTCCTGCTTGCTGTTCCCGGTCAGCGGGGATCAGGATTGCCGCTCGATACCAAGGGCATTCCGCAAGCCGCCGATGAGATCGTCAAGCTTGGCCACGATTTCCTGGCGGGGCGTCTCATCCGCCGCCGGGGCGGGGGCTGCGGCAACCGCCGGTTGGGCAGGCAAGGTGCCGTCAGTTTCAGATGGGTCAAAGGCCAGAGCGGGACGAGGTTTGCCAACCTGCGCAGCGATTCTATTCAATGCTGCTTCCAGCCGGCCGAGCGCCAAGCTGGTGTCCTCGAATTCTGCCATTGGGCCTCTAGTCTAATATGTCTGAACCGTGCTTCGTCGCATCAGCACAGGTCAGGCGATTAAGGTCAAGGATTTCGCTTATGCGGGCGGGGCCGCCGGCTGTCACGATTCACGGGCTTGAGGACGGCGAAATGGTGCTGCGCCTGCGGCGGCCGGTGACGCTGCTTTCGGCGCCGGGGGCCGCCCTTTATGCCGGTGCCGGCTGGTGGCGGGCGCTGATCGCGACGCTGCGCGCCCGGCATCCGGATAGGGTTTTCACGGATGTTCTGGACTGTGCCGACGCCCCGGGTCGTGCGGCCGAGGCCTTGCGGGCCGGCCAGACGCGCATTCTGTTCTATCCTGAAAATCCGGCGAATGTCGTCGCCGTCCAGGCGATGGCCGAGGCCTGCGGGGCAGAGGTCTGGACCGCGCGACCCGAAGCGCTCGACCTGGCCGTCAGAGGCGCAGACCGGAAGCTTGCGGCCTGGCTTGCGGGGCCTGAGACCTCGGGGTGACAAGCGGGGGGAGTTTCGCTAACTCCTTCGGCTTATCCTGACGCTCGTTTTCCCTTGTCTTCACCCGCGGCGATCAAAATGATCCTCGCCTTTTTTCGGGCCGCTCGATCATGTCCGGTGATAGTCCCTGCCGCCTCTACCTCATCACGCCTGCGGCCTTCGACCCTGCGATCTTTCGTGATCAGCTGGCCGCCGCCCTTGATGCCGGCGATGTCGGTGCCGTGCAGCTGCGGCTGAAGGACGCGAGCGACGATGACGTGCGCCGGGCGATCGACCTGCTGCGCCCGGTCGCCCAGCAGCGCGACGTCGCCTTTCTGCTCAATGACCGGCCGGATCTGGCGGTCGCGACCGGCTGCGACGGCGCCCATGTCGGGCAGGACGATACCAAGGCGCGTGACGCGCGGCGCATCCTCGGCCCCGATCTCACGCTCGGCGTCTCCTGCCATGGCAGCCGTGAACTCGCCATGGAAGCGGGGGAGGCGGGGGCGGACTACGTCGCCTTCGGCGCCTTCTACCCGACAGGGTCGAAGGCCGATGCGCCGGTCGAGGCCGAGCTTGAGGTATTGGCCTGGTGGCATGAGATCATGGAATTGCCCTCCGTCGCCATCGGCGGCATCACGGTCGAGAATTGCGCGCCTCTGGTGACGACAGGCGCGGATTTCCTGGCCGTGATCAGCGCCGTCTGGTCCCATCCCGATGGCCCGGCCGCCGGGGTGCGCAGCATGAATGCGGCGATCGCAGCGGCCCCGCCCGCTGCGGTGTAAAGCCGCTTAAACATAAACATATCGTTATGGATTGCCGCCCATGGCCCCGCTGACCGCGCTGGCACTGCCCCTTCTGCGCCGTATGGAGGCGGAACGCGCCCATAGGCTGGCCATCCTGGCCATGCGGCTTGGTTTCGCGGCCGAAAATCAGAAGGCCGACCCACTGCGCCTGGGTCTGAAGGTCGCCGGCATGACCTTCAAGAACCCGATCGGTCTGGCCGCCGGTTTCGACAAGGATGCGGTGGCGCTGCGCTCCCTCATGCGGATGGGTTTCGGCTTCGTCGAAGCTGGCACCGTGACCCCGCTTCCGCAGGCGGGCAATCCCGAGCCGCGGCTGTTCCGGCTGACCGAGGATCAGGCGATCATCAATCGCATGGGCTTCAACAATAAGGGCATCAAGCCCTTCGAGCGGCAGCTGGCGCGCCATCGCCGCATCGTGCCCGTGGGCGCTAATATCGGCGTCAACAAGGAAGGCGCGGACCCCGAGCGCGACTATCCCGAACTGCTGCGACAGGTGGCGCCCGTCTGCAATTACGTCGTCGTGAACGTGTCCTCGCCCAATACGCCGGGTCTGCGCGATCTGCAGAGCGAGGAGCGGATTGCCGGCATTCTGGCCGCCATGCGCGCCGCCGTCCCCGACGCGCCGCCGATCTTCGTGAAGCTCGCCCCCGATCTGTCGGTCGAGGGGATGGAGGCGGTGATCGAGGTCGCGGTCAATGCCGGGATCGCCGGTCTGATCCTGACCAATACCACCACCGCCCGGCCTGATAGCCTGCGCAGTCCGCATGCGACGGAGACGGGTGGTCTGTCCGGCCGACCGTTGTTCACGCGCTCCACCGCCATGCTGGCCCGCGCCTCCCTCGCCGCGCGCGGACGGCTGGCGCTGATCGGTGTCGGCGGTGTCGCGTCCGGCGCGGATGCGCTCGCCAAGATCCATGCCGGGGCCGATCTGGTGCAGGTCTATACGGCCTTCATCTATCAGGGACCGAAGCTGATCGCGCGCATCAAGGCCGATCTGGACAAGGCGGTGAAATCGGCCGGCGTGAAAAGCATCGCCGAGCTGAAGGGCATCGGCGCGGATGCGCTGGCAAAAGGGATTTGATGATGCGTCACCTGGAAGGCCTCGCTCCGATTGCGGATGATTATGACGGCTTCATCCTCGATCTGTGGGGCGTCATCCATGACGGACGAAAGCTGTTACCGCATTCCAAAGCGACGCTGGAAGCGCTGCGGGCGCGGGGCAAACGCATCGTCATGCTGTCCAATGCGCCGCGCCGGGCCGAAATGGCGGCGAAAGGCCTGACCCGGCTTGGCATTCCGCCCGAACTTTATGACGGCGTCATGACGAGCGGCGAGAATGTGTGGGAGGCGCTGCGCACGCGTGACGATCCCTTTTACGCCAAGCTTGGCCGCCGCGTCTTCTTTCTCGGGCCGCCGCGCGACCTGCCGCTGATCGAGGGGTTGGACCTCGACCTGGCATTGACCCCGGCGGAGGCCGATTTCGTGCTGAATGTCGGCGCGGATGAGGGGATCAACGACCGCGATTTGGCGCCGCATCTGCCCGCCCTGGAAGCCTGCCTGGCGGCCAAACTGCCGATGGTCTGCGCCAATCCCGACCTGATCATCGTGCGCGACGGCGAGCAGATCATCTGCGCCGGTCTTCTGGCTGAACATTATGCCCGGATGGGCGGCGAATTCCGCTGGCGCGGCAAGCCCAGCCCCGAAGTCTATGGCCCGACGCTGGCCATGCTGGGCGTCGCGCCCGAGCGCGTGCTGGCCGTGGGCGATGCGCTGCGCACCGATATCGCGGGCGCGGAAACGGCCGGTCTCGCATCCTGCTGGGTTCTGGACGGCATCCATGACCTGGCCGGCAAGCACGACCTGGCCGAGCAGGAAGCGACGGCCGCGGGTCTTGCACCCTTGGCGACGCTTCCTAGCTTCCGGTGGTGATGACATATTCCTTTCGCCTCACCGTCCTCGCCGCCGGGGTTCTGGCCCCCATCCTGAGCCATCAGGCCCTGGCGCGAACGCCCGAGCCTCAGCCGCCCTCGGTCATTTTCGGGGATCTGTATCGCGCCGTCGAAATGGCGCAGATCTTCCCTGATCAGAAGACCTTCGCGGACGCGATCCCGATGTCTTCTCCCGCCAGCATCATGAAGGATTACGCGGCCGAGAAGGGAAAGCCTGACTTCAAACTCGCCGATTTCGTGCAGGCGCATTTCAAGCAGCCGGTGCTGAAGACCGTCTCCTACCAGCGCCGCGCGGGCGAAACCGTCAGCGATTACATCAACGACATGTGGACGGTGCTGCTGCGCCAGCCCGACGAGGCCGAGCCTTATTCGTCGCTCCTCACGCTGCCGGCACCCTATATCGTGCCGGGTGGGCGCTTCAGCGAAATCTATTACTGGGACACGTATTTTACGATGCTTGGCCTGGAGCAGGACGGTCAGGG
Organism: Acidisoma cellulosilyticum; assembly: GCF_020621385.1. Taxonomy (GTDB): domain Bacteria; phylum Pseudomonadota; class Alphaproteobacteria; order Acetobacterales; family Acetobacteraceae; genus Acidisoma; species Acidisoma cellulosilyticum. The sequence goes on from NZ_JAESVA010000007.1 coordinate 199,516, forward strand.
CGCGATCGCGCGGGATATGCTGCGCAATATCGCCTCCCTCATCACCCGCTACGGTCATATGCCCAACGGCAATCGCAGCTATTACCTCAGCCGGTCGCAGCCGCCTTTCTTCTCGGCCATGGTCGATCTGCTGGCGCAGAAGAATGGCCCCGCTGTCTACAAGACCTATCTGCCCGTGATGCGGACCGAATATGAATATTGGATGCAGGGCGCGGCCGATCTGAAACCCGGCCAGGCAAGTGGCAATGTCGTGAAACTGGCTGACGGCACCTTGCTCAATCGTTTCTGGTCTGCCAGCGACACGCCGCGCGACGAAAGTTTCCGCGAGGATATCGAGACCGCGAAAACGTCGCGGGAGACGCCGTCCGTTCTGTACCGCAATCTGCGCGCGGGCGCGGAATCGGGTTGGGATTACAGTTCCCGCTGGTTCGCGGACGGCCGCACGATGTCGACGATCGACACGACCGATATTCTGCCGGTCGATCTGAACAGCGAGATGTTTCATTTGGAAAGTGCGCTGTCCTATGCTTATGGCCTGGACGGCAATAAGGCAGAGGCGAAGGTCTTTGCAGCCCGCGCCGCCAAGCGTCAGGCAGCGATCCAGCATGTGATGTGGGACAGCGCCGAGGGCGACTTCCATGATTATAACTGGAAGACCAAGCAGCTGACGCCGGTTCTGTCGGCCGCGACCGTGGTGCCGCTGTTCTTCCATGTCGCGACGGATGCGGAAGGCGCGCGCGTCGCCACGGTGGTGCAGGCGAGGCTGCTGGCGCCAGGCGGTATTCTGACCACGACCGCCAATACCGGTCAGCAATGGGACGCACCGAACGGCTGGGCGCCGCTGCAATGGATGGCGGTGCAGGGATTCCGCAACTACGGCAATCCTGATCTTGCCAAGACCATCGCGGAGCGCTGGGAAACCCGCGTGAACGAAGGCTTCGCCCGCGACGGCGTGCTGGTCGAGAAATACAATGTCGCGGCGCCTGCGGGCAGCAGCGCGGGCGGCCATGGCGGCGAATACGCGCTGCAGGTCGGCTTCGGCTGGACCAATGGCGTGCAGGCGGCGCTGATGGCGGAATACCCGCTGCCGCAGCCGAAGGCGGCGACCACAGCGCCGGCTGCGGCATCGCCCTGACAAAAATGCACTCAAATCTGTCTTCCGCGCACGACAGATTTGGGGCGTTTCCAACTAAACCTGACGGCTGCTAGGCGTAAGGATGATGAAACAAATTTTTCTTTCCTGGAAGCGTGATCATTGAACTTGTTCTGTTGGTCCATCTGCAGTCCAGGTGGCAGACGCCATCCTGGGCAATTACCGATAAAACGCCGGGCGGTCTGGCTGCTCGACCTCCACCCGCGCGCCGCTGCGCCAGGCTTTGAGGCAGGCATCCGTCACCAGCATGGTCATGTAACCGTCCCAGGCGGTTGATCCCTCATTCGTGCGCCCGGTGAGGATGGAGAGGATCCAGGCCTCGAATTGCAGCCGATAGGCATCGGCGAAGCGTGCGCGCCAATCGCCCGGCACCACCAGCCCGTCCCTTGCGGCATGGCGCAGCGAGGTCGGCGGTCCCGGACGCAGGGACAGCGTGCCCGTCTCACAGACAAGTTCGGCCTGCACGTCGTAGCCGTAGCGCGCGTCGGTATAGACTTCGATATCGACGACCGCGCCCGACGCGCTTTGCAGCACGATGAATTGCGGCTTCCGTCCGGGCGCGTGGCGCGGTTCCGGCGGGCTGATGACGGTGGCGGAAGCGATCTCCTCGCCCAGCACGAAACGCGCGGCATCGAATTCATGGCCGGCGGAACTGGCGATGATGAGGTCCGAGGTAAGATAGCTGGGTGAGCTTTCATTGCGGTGCTGGCAATGGAGGAACAGGGGTGCGCCGATCTCACCATTGGCGACGACCCGCCGCATCTCGGCATAGCCTGGGTCGAAGCGGCGCATATAGCCGACCTGCACAAGCCGCCGCCCCGCTGCCATCTCGGCGTGGAGAATGGCCTCGGCTTCCGTGCGTTCAGCGGCCAGCGGCTTTTCGATCATCACGGGCTTGCCGGCGGCGATGGCTTTCAGGCCGAGGGCCGCATGCGTGCCGTCCGGCGAGCAGACGAGGACCGCATCGACCTCCGGATGCGCGATCAAGTCATCGGCTTGCGCCAGGGCAATGACATCGAGTTCTCGGGAGAGGGCCGAGGCCCGCGCCGCGTCGAAATCCTGTACCGCGGTCAATCGCGCGCCGGGAATGCCACCGGCGAGCTTGCGGGCATGGTCGGTACCCATGACGCCGGTGCCGATGACACCGATTCTAACCTCGCTCATTGGGCAAGCTCCGGAAGGGACAAGGGCGCATCCGGGATCGGCATCTGGTCTGCCGCCCCCCAGATCGACTGATCGTAATTCACGACAGCACCGGTCATCAGCCCGGCATCCTCCGAGACCAGGAAATTCACGGCCCGCGCGGCCTCGGCTGGGTCGATGAGGCGGCCGAAGGGCTGCTCGCTTGCGACCTTGCTCAACCAGTCGGCGTCGCCGCGCTCGGTCGTTTGAAGGGCAATCTCATGATCGGAGGCCATCCAGCCGAGGTTGATCTGGTTGACGCGGATGCGGTTCTTCATGACGGCGAAGGCAGTATTGGCGGTCAGCGTCGCCAGCGCGCCCTTGGAGGTGGAATAGGCGCTGAGGAAGGGCTGGCCCGAGAGCGCGGACATGGAGCCGATATTGCAGATGGCGCCGGCAATGTTGTGGCGGATCATCTGGCGGATGGCGGCCTGCATGAGAAAAAACGGCCCGCGCAGATTGGTCGCCATCATGCGGTCGAATAGTTCGGGCGTGGTATCGAGGATGGTACCGCGGTCGGTCAGCGCCCCGGCATTGACCAGCACATGCAGCGCGCCGGATTCGGCTTCCGTTTCATTGACGACGCGTTTGCAATCAGCGACGGAGGTGAGGTCCGCTCGGATGAAATGGGTGGAGCATCCGGTCTCTGCCTCAATCCTTTGGGCGAGAGCCTTGCCCTTCTCGGCGGAGCGCCCGGTGATGACGAGGCCGGCGGCACCGGCCTCCGCCAGTCTCAGCGCGATCGCTGCCCCCAGACCCTGCGTCGCCCCGGCGACGAGGCAGATTTTGCCGTCCATTTTATTCATGTTCTTGGTCTTCGGGCGTTTCCAGGCGCCCTTGATGGACGCTCCGATTGATGGCGCCGAGAATAGGCCGCGTTGCGGTTCAGGAAAGCTCAGAAATCCATCAGAATTGCCTCAAAAGACGATCATTATTGCTCGGCAAGCTGGGATGGGCCTCGGCCCAGCGGCCGTTCTGCGTGCGCCCGCCATAGCCGTAGGCGTCACCGTCAACCGCTTGGACCAGGACGTAGCATTCCGTGTGCAGAGGCCCGAGGAGTTTTTCCATCTCGGTATAAGTCGCCTTCACGAAGCTTGCCGTGTCCGCCTTCGTATTGGTCCCCGCCGTGATCTTGATATCGAGCCAGAAAGCGGACAATCCGGCCGCCGTCGGATGCTGGCCGGCAATGAACCAGCCTTCGGGATCGGCGGATTCGACGAGCACGGCCGTCACCTCCGGCTGCTTGCCGAGTTTTTCTGCCGCCAGCTGCGATGCCAGGGCCGCGATCTGCGGGCGGAGATGCGGCTGCGGGTTCGGCGTCGTGTAGCGGATGGTGATCATCGGCATCTTGGTCTCCTTTTCGGTTTTGCTGCCGATGATGATGGCGGCCTGTCTTTGATATGAAAATACTATCTTATGAAATACCAATGATAGTAGATTTCTATGATGCTTGACCTTGAATCCGTCCGCCTTTTCGTGCTCACCGCTGAATATGGCAGTCTGACCCGGGCGGCAGAGGCGGCCGGCACCGTGCAGCCGGTCGTGAGCCAACGGATCAAGGGTCTGGAGCAGATGCTCGGGCGTCGCCTGCTGGACCGCACGCCGCGCTTCGTCAGGCTTACGGAACACGGAAGCATTTTTCTGGAACGAGCGCGGGTTCTGCTTGCGGCGCATGATGCGGCCTTGGCCGAGGATGACGTCGATCCCCGGCGCATCGCGCTAGGCGTGAGCGACCATGTGCTTGGTGCATCTTTCGATACGGCGCTGCGCCATATCCGCACTGCCTTGCCGCCGCGGGCCTTCCTGACCGTCAAGCTTGGCCAATCCCAGGCGATCCGAGAGCATTTCGACAAGGGTGATATCGACCTCGCGATCATCAGGCGTGATGCGGGTGCTTCAGACGGCGAGGTGCTGGGTGAAGACCCGCTTGAATGGCGCGTGCCACCGGGCTGGGTGATGCCGCAGGGACCGGTGCCGCTCGTCACATTGCCGCCGCCCTGCGGCGTGCGTGCCGTCGCGCTCAAAGCGCTCGATCGTGCCGACATTCCTTGGGATGAAGCCTTCATCGGCGGCAGTTGTCTTGCGCTGATGGCGGCCGTCCGGGCCGGGCTCGGCGTAGCGCCCCTGGGCCGCATTGTCGGCGCGCATCAGCATGACTTGGGGCTTGCGACCGGGCTGCCGTCCTTGCCCTCGTCCCAGATCGTCATGCTGGCGCGCACGCCCGATCACTGTCTTGCAGGCATTGCCCGAGCGCTTGCGGCGAGTGTCCGGGAGATGCTGTCCTAAGCGCCCCCGGCGAGGCTGACGCCGTATGCCGCGCATTCACGCTGAGCGCGCGCTCGGCTAAAGAGGCGGCAGATCGTGTGACCCTGCCGTGATGCGGTTGGAAAACGCGGCCCCGACCATGTCTGAATCGAGCGTCCATGATCTCCAATCTGACCAGGTGGCGAAACCTGGCCGAAAAAATCCCGGTCGTGCTTTGGCTGGTGACGGCCATCTGCTCCGCGCAGCTGGCCTCCTCCCTCTCGGTATCGGTCATTCACCGTATCGGCAGCCCGACCGCGACTTCGCTGCGGCTGATCTGGGGCGCGGTCTTTTTTCTGGCCGTGGCGCGACCGCGCATCTGGTCCATCGGCCGCAAGCAACTCACGGCAGCCTTCGTGCTCGGCCTGATCACCACCGGCATGTCCTTCTTCTTTTTCGCGGCGGTCGGGCGCATTCCGCTCGGCATGGCGGTCTCGATCGAGTTTCTGGGACCGCTGGCCGTGGCGCTTGCCGGCTCACGGCGTCTGCTTGATCTGCTTTGGGTCATCCTGGCGGCGCTGGGCGTGTGGCTGCTGACGCTGCAGGATCACGGCCGAGCCGATACGCTGGGATTGATCCTGGCGGCGGCCTCCGGCCTCTGCTGGGGCGGTTATATTTTGATGACGCGGCGGGTCGGCCGCGCCTTTTCCGGCATGCAGGGCCTGGCACTCTCCATGGCCGTCGCGGGCCTGGTCGGCCTGCCCATCGGCATCGTCCCGCATTGGCAGGTTCTGGGCTTCGGCTCCGTTATCGCCATGGCGCTGATCTCCCTTTTGTCCCCCATCCTGACCTTCGGGCTGGAGATGGCGTCCCTGCGGCGGATGGAGCCGCGGCATTTCGGCATCCTGATGAGTCTGGAGCCGGTGATGGCGGCGGTGATGGGTTTTCTCGTATTGGGACAGCGGTTGAGCACGGCCCAATTGGCCGGGATGGCTTGCGTAACGCTCGCCAGTTTCGGAACAGTGGCGGCGCGGCCGAAACAGACGCAGACGACCAGCAACGGAGAGGCATGATGCCCGTGACCGGCCTTGAGCCCTATGACGACCAGAATATCTTTGCCAGGATTCTGCGCGGCGAGATTCCGAACAAGACGGTCTATGAGGACGAATGCGCGCTCGCCTTCCATGACATCAGCCCCCAGGCGTCAGTGCATGTGCTGGTGATCCCGAAGGGGCCTTACGTCTCCTCGGTCGATTTCGCGGCGCGCGCGTCGGATAGCGAGATCGCCGGTTTCTGGCGCGCGGTCGGTAAAGTGGCGGCCGCGCTAGGCCTGGAGACCGAGGGCTACCGCCTGCTCAGCAATCATGGGCTGAATGCCGGGCAGGAAGTGCCGCATTTCCACGTTCATGTCTTCGGCGGCGGTCCGCTGGGCCGGATGATCAGCGCGAACCACTAGAGCGTTTCCTGTTCGCCTACGCTCACAGACGCCGCTCTAGTTTATTGTTTTTACGAGCATCTTTACCCGGCAGATGATTCCATCTGACCGGGATCTGCTCTAAGCGCGGCCTCTCCATCGTCATGCGCGCATCTACCCGGTGCCGCCTGCGCAACTGGGTAGATCCCCGGCATGAAGCCGGGGACGACGGTGATTTTAGGGGGCGCCGTTACGGCGCTTCCCAGCTGCCCTTGTCGCCGGCGCGGAAGATCGCCTCGATCACACGCATATTGGCGATGGCGTCTTCCAGCGGGAATTCCAGTTTGGCCTCGCCCAGAATGACGCGGGATACGGCGTCGCCCTGCAGCGTGTATTGATCGGTCGGGCTGAATTCTTCGGTCAGCGCCGCGACGCCGCCCAAAGCCTTCCCCTCGTCGATCAGGATTTGCACAGGCTCATCGGGTGACGCGTTGAAGGGGATCAGCACTTCGATGCGGGCCTTGGTGCCCATCACCGTCACCCGCTGATGGGGGACAAGCTGGGTAGAGCAGGTGAAGGTGAGATGCCCTTCCGGGAATTGCACCAGCGCGCTGGTCAGCCGGTCCGTGCCCATGGCCGGATCGCGATCGATGAGGGCGGCAGCGCGTGTCGGTTCCGACCCCCAGATATAGCGGGCGGTCGCGATGGCGTAGCAGCCGATATCCATCAGCCCGCCGCCGCCGATCTCCGGCATGTTGCGGATATTCTGCGGGTCATCGAGGAAATAGCTGAAGGCGGTCTGGATGGCGGAGACGCGGCCGAGGCGGCCTTCCTGGACCAAGGCCCGCACGCGCTGCCACCAGGGCGCGTAACGCACCATGAAGGCTTCGGCGACGACGAGGCCGGTGCGGTCGCGCGCCGCCAGCAGCAGCTCGGCTTCCTTGGTATCGAGCGCGACCGGCTTTTCGCATAAAACATGCTTGCCGGCTTCCAGGGCCTTGATGCTCCACGGCACATGCAGATGGTTGGGCAGCGGATTGTAGATCGCCTGGATGTCGGGGTCCGCGAGCAGCGCTTCGTAGGTGCCGTAAGCGCGCGGGATGCCCAACGCATCGGCCGTTGTCTGCGCGGAAGCCTGATCGCGTGACGCGATGCCCAGCACGCGGCTGACCGCGCCCTTCTGCATCGCGGGGATGACTTTCTCCCGGCCGATCTTCGCCGTGCTCAGGATTCCCCAGTTAACCGTCTGTCCCATTTTTCTTTCCCGTCTCTGGCTTGGCCGACCTCTCAGGCAGGCCTGCCAGACTATCGGCCGAGCGACGCGGGAAGGCCAGAGAGCAGGCGGGGGACAAAATGCTTTTACAATTCGTATTTTATAAAATAAAATCGTAAAAATCGGAAAATATTTCCCATCAAAACACTAGACATTCGTGTTTAAGAGAATCTACCCTGCCTTCAGGCACAAATGTGCTGGTCTTCAGGAGAGATGCTTCATGTCGGCATCAGGCGAATTCGAGATTGAAACCCAGCCGGGCCTGGCCCGGCGCATGCTGATCGCCGGACTGATCGCCTTGGCATTATGCGCGGTCGGCCTGATCGCTTCCGCCAATGCGGCCCAACCGCTGACGATTGCGGCCACGCCCGGACCAATGGCGGATGCCGTGCAGCACGCCGCCGATCTGGCGGACAAGCAGGGTCTGCCGGTGAAGGTCATCGTCTTCTCGGATTGGGTGACGCCGAATGTCGCGGTGAACGAAGGCTCGGTCGAAGCCAATTTCTATGAACACAAGCCCTTCCTTGCAGCCGCCATCAAGGCGCGCGGTTTCAAGCTTGTGGCCGTGGCACCGGCCGTCATCATGCCGGTCGGGCTTTTTTCCCATAAGGTCAAAAGCCTGAATGACGTGAAGGATGGTGCGACGGTCGCCGTCGCCAATGACCCGGTCAACCGTGCCCGCGGCCTGCAGCTTTTCGCCAAGGCAGGGCTGATCACCCTCAAGCCCGGTGTCGGTGACGGCGCAACCTTGCACGACATCACCGTCAATCCGAAGCATCTGAATTTCATCGAATTGCCGGCGCCGCAACTGGCCCGCGCGCTGGATGACGTGACGGTCGCCCAGGTCAGTTATTCTTTCTTTCTCGCCTCCGGCGGGGATCCGAATGCGGCTCTGATCTCGGACGGCACGGGCAACAAGCATTACGCCATCCAGTTCGTGGCCCGCCCGCAGGATGCGACGGACCCGAAGCTGCTCAAGTTCATCAAGATCTTCCAGTCCGATGACGAGCGCGCCTATCTCACGCAAAAATACGGCAATGCCGTCATGCCCGCCTGGTAACGAAGGAGCGGACAGAATGGACCATTATCTGGGCCAGTCCCTGCCGCAGATGGATGCAAGGCTTGAGCAGCCCTTTCTGAAGGTCACAGGCCTGTCGCGCCGCTTCGGTGCGACATCGGCGCTCGATGACGTTTCCTTTTCGCTGCCGCGCGGTCAGGTGCTGGGCATCATCGGGCGCTCGGGCGCCGGCAAATCCACCCTCATCCGCTGCCTGAACGGGTTGGAACGGCCGGATAGCGGGTGTGTTGAGATCGACGGGCGGGATATCACGCCGCTTACCGAGACCGCTTTGCAGGCCGAGCGTCGGCGCATCGGCATGATCTTCCAGCATTTCAATCTGCTCTCCTCCCGCAGCGTGCTGGATAATGTGGCACTGCCGCTGAAACTTGCGGGCTTGCCGAAGCGCGAGCGGCGGGACCGCGCGGCGGCGTTGTTGGAACGTGTGGGCTTAGGCGGGAAAGAGAAAGACTACCCGGCGCAGCTTTCGGGTGGTCAGAAGCAGCGCGTCGGCATCGCCCGCGCGCTGGCGTCCGACCCTGTGCTGCTGCTCTGTGACGAAGCAACCTCTGCGCTCGATCCCGAGACGACGGTGTCGATCCTGGCCTTGCTGCGCGATATCAACCGCGAATTCGGCCTCACCATCGTCATGATCACGCATGAGATGAATGTCGCCCGTCGCATCGCCGACCGCGTGCTGGTCATGGCGAAAGGCCGCGCCGTCGAGGAAGGCCCGATGCGGCAGGTCTTGACCGCGCCGCAGGCCGAGGAAACGCGCGTGCTGCTGCATGCGGCCTCGCTGGGCTTCGAGGACGGGGAGGGGATCTGATGTTCGATTTGCCGATTTCGGGCGATGATCTTTGGACCGCCTTGCAGCAGACGGTGGAGATGGTGGGGGTCGCCGGCATCATCGGTTTCGTCGTCGGACTGCCGCTGGCGCTGCTGCTTGTCGCAACCGCGCCGAACGGCATCTGGCCGCAGAGGGCGATCAACCGGTCGCTGGGCCTGCTGGTGAACGGCGTGCGCTCCGTGCCCTTCATCATTCTGCTTGTCGCCCTCATTCCGCTGACGCGGCTGATCGTGGGCTCCTCCATCGGCACGGCGGCCGCCATCGTGCCGCTGGCGATCGGTGCCACGCCCTATTTCGCGCGGATCGCGGAGGTTTCTCTGCGTGAGGTCGATGGCGGGCTGGTGGAGGCCGTGCGGGCCATGGGCGGCAGCCGGTTGAGCGTGATGCGGGAGGTATTGATCCCGGAAGCCTTGCCCGGCCTCGTCTCCGGCTTCGTGGTGACGCTCGTTACCCTCATCGGGTCCTCGGCCATGGCGGGCGCGGTCGGCGCCGGGGGGCTGGGCGATCTTGGCATCCGCTACGGCTATGACGAGTTCAGCACGGCCGTCATCGTCATCGTCGTCGCGATTTTGATTGTGCTGGTCTGTGGCGTGCAGTTCCTTGGCGATAGGCTCGCCGCACGTTTCGACCACCGCTGACCGGGATGCGCTCCATGACCGAGACTTTTGTTCCCCAAGTGGCTGCCCCCCTGCCGTTGCCGGATGTCATGCCGCCGCTGATCACGAGTGCCGCGCAGGCGATTGCCGTCGCCCGGGATTTTGCCGCGAGCATCAGGGATGGCGCGGCCGAGCGCGACCGGTCGCGGATTTTGCCGATCGCGGAGATTGAGCGGTTTTCCGCAACCGGTCTTTGGGGCATTACCGTGCCGCGCGACTATGGCGGCCCCGAACTGTCGGTCGCGACTCTGTCCGAGGTCATCCGCATCGTCTCGGCGGCCGACCCCTCCATCGGACAGATTCCGCAAAACCACTGGGCTTTTCTGAACCTTCTCCGCGCCGAGCGGGATGAAGCCCGCAAGCAGTTTTTCTTTCAGAAGGTGCTTGAGGGTTATCGTTTCGGTAATGCGCTGGTGGAGGTTGGCACCAAGACGGCGGCCGACTGGAAAACCACCTTCACGGCGGAGGGTGACGACTTCATTATCGACGGCACGAAATTCTATTGCACCGGCGCGTTGTTTTCCCATTTCATCCCGACCGTCGGCCGCACGGAAAGCGGCGCCGTGCTGCGCGCGATCGTGCCGCGTGACACGCCCGGCGTCACCATCATCGATGACTGGTCAGGCTTCGGTCAGCGCACCACGGCAAGCGGCACGGTGAAATTCGATCAGGTTCGGGTGTCAGCCTTCAATATCATCGGCCTGGGCGGATTGCGGGAGCAGCCGCTGGTCTATGGTCCGATTTCGCAGATCATGCAGGCGGCGATCGATGCCGGCATCGCGGCCGATGCGTTTGAGGACATGCTGGACTTCATCCGCCGCAAGTCGCGCCCCTGGGTCGATAGCGGGAAGGAGCGCGCATCAGAAGATCCGTTGACCATCACGCAGGTGGGCGATACGCGCATCAAGCTGCGCGCGGCCGATCTTGTCCTCGCCTATGCGGCCGGCGTGATCGACGAGGTGCTACAGGACGAAACGGTGGACGGCATCGCCCGCGCATCTCTCGCCGTCGCGGAAGCCAAGGTGGTGACGACGGAAGCGGCCCTGCATGCGGCCAATCAACTGTGCGAATTGGCCGGTACCAGCGCGACCTTGTCGAAATACAACTACGACCGCCATTGGCGGAATGCCCGCGTGCATACGCTGCATGATCCGGTGCGCTGGAAATACTATGCCATCGGCGATTACGCGCTGAACGGCACGGCGCCCCCGGTTCATTCCTGGATCTGATTGCCTTTCGCTCTCTCTTGTCGTCATGCGCGGCTTTATGCCGTGCATCGACCCGATGTGGCGCCATGCCATTGCGTGCCACGGCCCTGGGTAGACCCGCGGACCAAGTCCGCGGGCGACACTAAAATTTAGGACGCAATCAATGAAGCAGATTCGCCTGAATGCCTTCGCGATGAACGCGCCCGTGCATCAGTCGCCCGGCCTGTGGCGGCATCCGCGCGACCGGTCGACCGAATTCAATAAGATCGGGCTTTGGCTTGACCTGGCAAAACTATGGGAACGCGGTCTGTTCGACGGCGTGTTTCTGGCCGATGTGCTGGGTCCCTATGACGTCTATGGCGGCAATGCGCGCGCGGCCTTGGCCCAGGCCGCGCAGCTACCGGCGAATGACCCGCTGCTGCTGATCCCGGCCATGGCGGCGGTGACCCAGAATCTGGGTTTCGGCGTCACCGTCTCCCTCTCCTACGAAAATCCCTATCAGCTGGCCCGGCGTTTCTCGACGCTCGATCATCTGACCGGCGGGCGTGTCGGCTGGAATATCGTGACCAGCTATCTGGACAGTGCCGCCCGCGCCATGGGGGCGGACCGTCAGCGCGCGCATGACGATCGCTACGCGGTCGCGGAAGACTTCATGACCGCGACCTACAAGCTTTGGGAAGCGAGCTGGGAGGAGGGCGCGGTCCTCGCCGACAAGACGCGGGGGATCTATGCCGATCCCGACCGCGTCCATGTCGTGCGTCACGAAAGTCCTTATGTGCAGATGGAGGCGCTGCATCTGGTCTCCCCCTCGCCCCAGCGGACGCCGGTTCTGTATCAGGCGGGCAGTTCGCCGGCCGGTCTGGCCTTCGCCGCCCGCCATGCGGAATGCGTCTTCGTCTCCGGCCCGTCCGCTGCCGTCATCCGGCCGCGCGTGGCGCGGCTGCGCCAGGCTCTGGTGGCCGCAGGCCGAGCGCCGGACAGCGTGAAGGTCTTTGCCTTGGCCACCGCCATTACGGCCCCGACCGAGGCGGAAGCGCATGACAAGCTCGCCGACTATCGCAGCTATGTGGACCCGGTCGGCGCATTGGTGCTGATGGGCGGCTGGCTCGGCGTCGATTTCTCGGTCTACGAGCTCGACCAGAAGATCCGCTATATCGACAATGATGCCGGCCGTGCGGCGATGGAGAATTTCACCCGCGCCGACCCGAACCGGGATTGGACGGTGCGCGAAGCGGCCGCCCATGTCGCGATCGGCGGGGCCGGGCCGGTTTTCGTGGGATCGGCCGCTCAGGTCGCCGAGAGCATGGCCGATTGGGCGGCGGAGACCGATATCGACGGTTTCAACCTCTCCTACGCTGTCCTGCCCGAGAGCTTCACGGATGCGGTTGAGCTTCTGGTGCCGGAATGGCAGGCGCGCGGCATCTATAAGACCAGCTACGCCGAAGGCACCTTGCGCACTAAGCTGTTCGGCGAGGGGCCGCTGCTCTCCGCCCCGCATCCGGCGGCAGGCTTCCGGATGTCGCAATCGGGCAGATAGCCGGTCGCGTACGCTCCAGTCTTGTTTCCCGTCACTCGGCACCTATGGCGGCTCTGGCGAGGCTGGGGGAGGGGATTTGCGCCCTCGCCGCCCTGCCTATAAAAATCCCCAGCGGCATGGCCGTGCCCTTTAGTGACTGTGGAGGCTTGATGAAGATCCTGGTGCCGGTGAAGCGGGTCGTCGATTACAACGTCCGCGTGCGCGTGAAGGCCGATGGTTCCGGCGTCGAGCTGGCCAACGTCAAAATGTCGATGAATCCCTTCGATGAGATCGCGGTGGAAGAGGCGCTGCGCCTGCGTGAAGCCGGCAAGGCGACCGAGGTCGTGGCCGTTTCCATCGGGCCGGCGCAGGCGCAGGAAACCGTGCGCACCGCGCTCGCCATGGGCGCCGATCGCGGCATCGTGGTCGAAGTGGCCGATGCCGTGGAGCCGCTGACCGTCGCCAAGATCCTCAAGGCCGTGGTCGCAGAAGAGAATCCGGAAGTGGTTATCCTCGGCAAGCAGGCGATCGACGATGATTGCGGCCAGACTGGCCAGATGCTGGCCGCCCTGCTCGGCTGGGCGCAGGGCACTTTTGCCTCGAAGGTCGAAGTCGGTGACGGCACCTTGTCCGTCACCCGCGAAGTGGACGGCGGTCTGCAGACCGTGTCGCTGAAGCTGCCGGCCATCATCACGACCGACCTGCGCCTGAACGAGCCGCGCTATGCCAGCCTGCCGAATATCATGAAGGCGAAGAAGAAGCCGATCGCGATGAAGCCAGTGGCCGAATACGGGATCGATCCGGCGCCGCGCCTGAAGGTGCTGAAGACGGTTGAGCCGGCGGGCCGCAAGGCCGGCGTGAAGGTTGCCTCCGTCGCTGAGCTCGTCGCCAAGCTACGCGACGAAGCCGGCGTGATCTGAACCCAAGAGCGAGAGGACAATACAGATGAAGACGCTCGTTCTGGCCGATCACGATAATGCGGCGCTGAAGGAAACCACGGCCCGCACCATCTCGGCCCTGGCCGCCATTGGCGGTGAGATTGATGTTTTGGTGGCGGGGCAGGGCGCCCGTGGCGCCGCCGAGGCTGCTGGCAAGCTTGCTGGTGTTTCCAAGGTTCTGCTCGCCGAGGATGCGGCGCTGGCCCATGCGCTGGCCGAGCCGCTGACGGCGCTGATCCTGTCGCTGGCGCCTGGCTATGACGTGCTGGCGGCCCCGGCTTCGGCGACCGGCAAGAATGTCATGCCGCGCGTCGCGGCCCTGCTCGACGTCATGCAGGTCTCGGACGTGGTCAAGGTCATCTCCGCCGATACTTTCGAGCGGCCGATCTATGCCGGCAATGCCATCCAGACGGTGCAGGCGACGGACGCGAAAAAGGTGCTGACCATCCGCACGGCCGGCTTCCCGCCAGCCGCCGAAGGCGGCGCAGCCCCGATCGAGACCGTTGCGGCCGCCGCCGACCCGGCACTGTCGAGCTTCGTGGGTGAAAGCCTGTCGAAATCCGAACGCCCGGAACTGCCCTCGGCCAAGATCATCGTCTCGGGCGGCCGCGCGCTGGGCTCGGCCGAGAAGTTCCAGGAGTTCATTCTTCCCGTCGCCGACAAGCTGGGGGCGGCCATCGGCGCGTCCCGCGCGGCGGTCGACGCCGGCTACGCGCCGAACGACCAGCAGGTCGGGCAGACCGGCAAGGTGGTGGCGCCGGATCTGTATATCGCCGTCGGCATTTCCGGCGCGATCCAGCATCTGGCGGGCATGAAGGACAGCAAGGTCATCGTCGCCATCAACAAGGACGAGGATGCGCCGATCTTCCAGGTCGCCGATTATGGCTTAGTGGGCGACCTGTTCACGATCCTGCCGGAGCTTGAGAAGGCGCTGTAATCGCGCTTCTCCTCTCTGTTTCACAGGAAACGCCGCCGGGGTCTCTCGGCGGCCCCCCTCAAATCTGTCGTGCGCGGGCCATGACCCGCGCATCTACCCGTTTGGGTAGGGACCACGGTCGGCCAGGCGCCGCAGCGGGTGGGTCCGCGCAACGAGTGCGCGGATGACGAATATTAAAACCTTGCGGACTTCAGTCTCGCCCGGAAGCAGTCGTGCTTCAACCCTCTCCCCAGCCCAGACCCCTCATATCTTCGATTGCGGCACGCTGCGTGTCGGCTTCGATAAGCTGCCGAAGCGCGTACTCGACGACCGCCTTCTTGGTCTTCAGGCCGGTAATCTCAAGAGCTTCGGTCAACAGCCTGTCGTTGATGACGATCGTTATGCGCATGCCACCTGTCTAGCGCCATAATCCATCGAGCAAGTTAACGGCGAGGTGGAGTGCTCCGCTTAGGCTGCGTTTGGCTGAGGCGCAGCCGGTTTCGGGAAAAGTTTCCCGGCCATCAGCAGCCGGACAGTGCCGACCGCAATGATTCCGACCAGGATATTGGCACCGACGAATAGAATGGGTGCCAGGATACCGACCGCGCCATGGTCGCCGTGCAGCAGCATGAGCATCGGCGCGGCGGCGAGCGCTGTGCCGCCGAAGGTAAAGGCCCAGTAGGAGGCAGCGAAAGGCTGTTTCCGGATCCAGGGAATGAGCCGGATCAGCAGCAGCGACAGGAACAACCCATAGCCCAGCATGCCGTGCACGATGGTCGCGGGCGGGCCGGGCGTGACGGCCAGATAGGTCACCGCGCCCACGACCGGCGGGGCGAGTTGGATGCCGAGCGTCGGGCGCAGCGGCACCGCCATCTGCGGGCCGGTATAAAGCCGGTGCAGCAGCACCGATTCGATGGCGATCCAGGTGAAAAAACCCATACCGAACAGCAGCGAACCCCATTCGGTGAGGCCGAGCCCGGCGGCACTGGTGCCGGCGACGAAGGTGCCGGCCACCGCCGGCAGATAAAGAACGGCGGTGGTGTCGGCATGTTCCCGCTCGCCCTGCCAGAGCAGACCAGTGCGCCAGAGCGCGAAGCCGAGCGTGAAAACGAGGCCGCAGGCGAATAGAAACACGGTGACCGGCCGGCTATAGGGCAGCATGGCATTGCCGATCAGCATGGTGGCGGCGCCGATCAGCCCGATGAAGCAGCACTGCACGGGATGGCCGAGTTCCGCGATGGCCTCGGTCCGCGCATTCAGCCATTTGCCGATATAGGCGATGATGAGCAGCGCCCAGATGACGGTCGCGGCAGCGAGGATGATTTCACCCACCGCGCTGGGCATTCCCCAAAGCCGGTGGGCAAGACGCCAGCAGGTGCCGAGCCCGGAAAGCCCCAGCACAATTCCGAACATGGCGGCCGGCACGCGGGGCATGGCTTTGCTCTCTGACACTGCAATTCTCGACAGAAAGGTTACCGAAGCGGGCGGAAGCCGTCGACGGTTTACCGCTGCAATCGGGCCGGCGCCGCGCCGCGGCGATGTTCCCAGCCCAGCCGTTCGAGCTCAGGAATGTCGTTTTCCGCGCTGGCATAGCCGAGGCAGAAATAGCCGATGAAGGTCCAGCGCAGCGGCACGTCCAGCACGGCCGCGATATCGGCGGGATCGAGGATGGAAACCCAGCCGAGCCCAAGACCTTCGGCGCGGGCCGCCAGCCAGATCGTATAGACCGCCATGACAGCGGAATAGGCCGTCGTTTCCGGCATGGTGCGGCGGCCGAGGCCATGGCCCTGTTCCGGGTCGCGCTCGGCAAATACCGCGACGTGACAGGGCGCCTGGTCCAGCCCGGCGAGCTTCAGCCGCGCGTAATGGGCGGCATTATCGTCCGACTGGCCCGCCAAAGCCTCGGCATTGCTGCGCGCGAAATTGTCCCGCATGGCCGCCCGGCGTTCGGGATCATCCACGGTCACGAAGCGCCAGGGCTGGCTGAGCCCGACGGAGGGCGCGAGGCAGGCGGTTTCCAGCAGCCGATCCAGCAAAGCAGGATCGACCGGGTCGGACCGGAAATGCCGCACATCGCGCCGCCAGCGGAACAGATCCAGCAAGCGCGCGCGGAAGGCGTCATCGAAATCGGGGCAGGATTGGACAGGATGGTCCGTCATGGTCGGGGCAGGAAGCACGCGCCGGGGGGCGCTGTCATCCCCCTTTTGCCGCGCGCAGCCCCGCGAGCGTGGCGGTGACCGCCTGATCGAGCGGGGTATGCGGCTCCTCGCCCAGAATGCCGCGGAGACGGGTATTGTCGAGCGTGATCTCCTCCCGCCAGAGGTAGCGCATCTCCAGCAGCTCCCGCATCGTCGTGTTGAAGGGCGCGGCGACATAGACGAGCGCCCAGGGAAAGGCGCGGACCGGCAAACCATGGCCTTCGGCGCGGGCGACCGCTTCGGCCATCTGGCGGTCCTGCAGGCGATGGCCGCCGAAATGCAGGGTCTCGGCTGCCGGCAGATCGCGCTCCCGCTGCGCGAGACGGGCGATGGTTTCGGCGACGTCCGGCAGATAGGCCCAGGCCCGCCGCACGCCTTGCCGCTCCGGCGTCTGAATGCTGCGAAGCGCTTTGCCACCCTGCAGCATGATCATGCTGACCCAGGAACTCGGCGCATGCGGGCCGAAATAGTCGCCGGCTCGGACGGTCAGATAGCGCAGGCCTTGCTTGGCCTCGGCCGCCAGCATCGCCTCCATTTCCACCCGGATCCGGCCCTTGCGGGTCGTCGGATGCTGCGGCGCGCGTTCATCGACCACCGGCCAGGCGTCGGGCCCGTAGGGGTAGACGGAGCCGGGATAGATCAGTCGCGCGCCGCTGGCCTTGGCGGCCGTGATGGCGTTCTGCAGCATCGGGATCGCGAGGCCGCGCCAGTTGCGGTAGCCTGGCGGATTGGCGCCGTGGAACAGAATGTCGACGCCTTCCGCCGCGCGCTTCATGTCCGCCGGGTTCATCGCATCGCCCTGGATCCACTCGATGCCTGCATGATCCGAAGCAGGGCGATCCGCCATCGTCCGGCGGGTCAACGCCCGCACATGCCAGCCTTGGCGCAGCAGGGCTGCGGCGACCGCACCGCCGATACCGCCTGTGGCGCCGGTCACCAGTGCCGTCTTTTGGGTTCCTGTCGTCATCATCCGTCTCCATTCCTTGTGTGTGAGCCAAGAATGGGCGCGAAAGGCCTAAAGAGAAATTGCGGAAAATTCTGTCGTCGCTATACAAAAATGTATGATTGATCCTGACTGGACCCTGTGGCGCTCCTTCCTTGCCGTGCTGCAGACCGGCAGTCTGTCGCAGGCTGCACGGCGTCTGGCGCTGACCCAGCCGACACTCGGCCGGCATATTTCCCTTCTCGAAGAGGCGCTGGGCGCGGTGCTGTTCACCCGGTCCAATGACGGGCTGCGGCCGACCGGGGCGGCGCTGACCTTACAGCCCCAGGCTGAGACCATGGCGGCGGCCGCCGATCTCCTCACCCGCATTGCGTCCGGCGAGGCAGAGCAGGCGGAAGGCCGTGTCAGACTGACCACCAGCGAATTCATGGGCGTCGCCGTGCTGCCGCCGATACTGGCTACCTTTCGGACGCTTTACCCGAAAATCGACATCGATCTGGTGATGAGCGACCGCAATCTGGATCTGCTGCGCGGGGACGCCGACCTTGCCGTGCGCAATGTCGCGCCGGCGCAGGATGCGCTTCTGGTGCGGAAAATTGGCGAGGCACCGGTGCGGCTGTTTGCCCATCAAAGCTATGCTGGTCGGCATGATCTGCCCGGGTCGCTGCCAGCGCTGCAGGATCATGCGCTGATCGGACGGGAAGAATATGCCCGGCGCGTGCCGGCCTTTGCCGGCCTCAGCCTGCGCTTCGGCTTCGCCTCGGAGAGTGATATCGCCTTGCTGGCCGCGCTGCGGGCGGGAATGGGGATCGGCGCCTGCCAGCAGGGCGTGGCGGATACGGACCCGTCCCTGATCCCGGTGCTGCCGGCGGTGACGATCGTGCAGCTACCCATCTGGATGGCGATGCATGAGGATCGGCGGCGGCTGCGTCGTCTGCGCCTGCTCTTCGATCATCTTGCGGAGAGTTTGAAAGCCTATCTCGCAGGCTAAGCAAGGCGGGCAGCGAAGCGGCCCAAAGGACCGCTTCGCTGGGCTCAGACCTTCTCGACCTGGCTGTATTCGAGATCGACCGGGGTGGAACGACCGAAGATGGAGACGCTGACCTTCACGCGGCCCTTCTCCTCGTCGACTTCTTCCACCGTGCCGTTGAAGCTGGTGAAGGGGCCGTCGGCGACGCGAACCTGCTCGCCCACTTCGTAGACCACGGACGGACGCGGACGTTCCACGCCTTCCTGGCTCTGCTTCATGATGCGATCGGCTTCGGCTTCGGTGATCGGGCTCGGCTTGTTGCGATTGCCCAGGAAGCCCGTGACCTTCGGCGTGTCCTTCACCAGATGCCAGGCTTCGTCCGTCAGCTCCATCTTCACCAGCACATAGCCAGGGAAGAACTTGCGTTCGGTATTCACCTTCTGACCGCGGCGGACTTCCGTCACTTCCTCGGAAGGCACCAGGATTTCGTCGAAGTGGTCAGCGAGACCCTTCTGGCCGGCCTGTTCGCGGATCTGCTGGGCTATCTTCTTCTCGAAGCCCGAATAGACGTGAACGACGTACCAACGTTTTGCCATGACCAGCTCTCCTCAGCTGCCGCTGCTGAACAAGGTGCGCACACCAAGTCCGATGAGCTGATCGGCGGCGAAGAAGAAGAAGGACGCGATCACGGCCATACCGATCACCATAGCGGTGGTGATCAGGGTTTCCTTGCGGGAGGGCCAGGTAACCTTGGACACTTCACTCCGCACATCGCGGAGAAATCCAGCGGGATCGAAGCTCACAGTCACCACGCCTGCCCGAAAATCGTCTTCAACGCGCACACCTATCTTGAACTATCTTGAAACAGCGGCGCCGGCCGGATGGTTCAAGGTCCGGCCGGTGCAAATTTTTCCGAATGGCAGGGGTGGAGGGTCTCGAACTCTCAACCTCCGGTTTTGGAGACCGGCGCTCTAGCCAATTGAGCTACACCCCTGCAAGCTCGGTAAGTGACGCTAGACACATTTTACGGTCGCTTCTGTCAAGCCCCTGCAATCATAACGCTTCCGAACGGGAGGGTGACGATATGTCCATGTGACGCGCTGTTCACGATCTCGAATGCAGACGGAACGGTTAACGATCCTATTTAACTCGTAACAGGATGTTGTCCTGGCGCTGATATCAGCGTCGCATCCGCGTCTTGAGCATAGGAGTTACGCATATGACCCGTCGCCTCCGTCTGAGATCCTCCCTGGCCGTCGCTTTGCTCGCCGGTAGCGCGCTGGGCGGCTATGCCCTTTATTCGCCGACCTTCGCGGACGCGACGGCATCGGCCCCCGCCGGTGCGATCGTGCCGGGCGATGTCAGCCACCTGCCGGCCGGTGCGACGGCGCAGGTGCTGCCGGACTTCACCGAGCTTGCGTCCCGCGTGAAGCCGGCGGTGGTGACGATCCTCTCCGACCTCAATCCGAATGCGATGTCCGACGATACCCCCGGCGGTGACCAGGGTGGCGATCAGGGCGGAGACCAGGGCGACAACGGCTCGGGCGATCAGGGCGCACCGCAGGCGCAGAACGGCATGCCCGCCTTGCCCTTCCCCTTCAACATGATGCCCGGTGCCCCCGGCATGGGTGGCGCGCAGCCGCGCCCGCAGATGGTGGAAGCCGCCGGGTCCGGTTTCATCATCAACGGCAACGGCACCATCGTGACCAACAATCACGTGGTCCAAGGGGCGAAGACCATCACCGTCACCCTGTCCGACGGCACGCGCCTGCCGGCCAAGCTGATCGGCCGTGACCCCAGCACGGATATCGCCGTTCTGAAGGTCGAGGCCAAGCAGCCCCTGCCTTATCTGGATCTGGGCAGCTCGGCCAAGGTGCAGACCGGCCAATGGGTGGTTGCCATGGGCAATCCCTTCGGTCTGGGCGGGACGGTGACGGCGGGCATCGTCTCGGCCGAGGGCCGCGATATCGGCGACGGCCCCTATGACAGCTTCCTGCAGATCGACGCCCCCATCAACAAGGGGAATTCCGGTGGTCCGCTGTTCGATCAGGCGGGCGAGGTCATCGGCATGAACACTGCCATCCTGTCGCCCTCCGGCGGCAGCATCGGCATCGGCTTCGCCATCCCGGCCGATACTATCAAGGCGATCGTCGCGCAGATCATCAAGGACGGCCATGTCACCCGCGGTTTCCTGGGTGTCGAAGCGCAGTCCATCGATGCTGGCATGGCGCAGGCGCTGCGTTTGCCGGGTAGCGGCCAGGGTGCCCTGAACGGCGCGCTGATCGCCCAGATCGAGCCGAGCAGCCCGGCCCAAAAGGCAGGTCTGCAGCCCGGCGACGTGATCCAGAAGGTGAACGGCACCGTCATCCACACCCCGCGCGATCTGGCGGTTTCTATCGCCAGCATCAATCCGGGCACGGCCGCCACGCTGAATATCGTTCGCGACGGCAAGGCGCAGGATGTCTCCGTCCAGATCGCGCAGCTGAAGAGCAAGGTCGCGAGCAACACGTCCGGCTCACCCGCGACCAGCCAAGGCGGTGTGGGTCTTGCCTTGGCGCCGCTGACGCCGGATCTGCGTGGCCAGCTTGGCGTGCCGGACGGCACGGATGGTGCGGTCGTGGCGCAGGTCCGTCCGAACTCGCCGGCCGATCAGGCCGGTATCCAGCAGGGCGACGTGGTGCTGGGCGTGAACAGTGCCGCGATCGGCTCCCCCAACCAGGCGGCGAGCGCCATCCGCGCGGCGCTGCAAGGCGGCGGCGGTGCGGTGGCGCTGCGTATCCTGCGCCAGGGTCAGCCGATCTTTGTCGCCATCACCCCCGACAAAACCGCGGGGTGATCGCCGCGGCTTCGGGGCGGCTGCCAGTCGCCTTTATGTGAAAAAAAGAACCCGGTTGAGACTTTCGTCTCAGCCGGGTTCTTTTTTGCGTGAAACCGTGCTCAGAGTCATAATCACGAGGGAAAAAGCGGCCGACAAAGGCTGTCGGGGACCGCAGGGCCTCATGGGGAGAAACGATGATGAAAGCCACCGTTCTGGAAGAGATCCGTCGCATCCAGTTGCGCGACATCGATGTGCCCACGGAAGCAGGCCCCGGCGAGGTCAAGATCGCCATGAAGGCGGTCGGCATCTGCGGCAGCGACCTGCATTTCTATCTGCACGGCCATATCGGACCTTTCTGGGTGAAGGAGCCGATGATCCTGGGCCATGAAGGCGCCGGCCAGATTGTGGCCGTGGGTGAGGGCGTCACCAATCTGAAGGTCGGCGACCGTGTGGCGATGGAGCCGGGGATTCCGGACTGGACGTCCCGCGCTGCGCAGCTCGGCCTTTATAACCTCGACCCTGCCGTGCGCTTCTGGGCGACCCCGCCGGTGCATGGCTGCCTGGTGCCGGAAATCGTCCATCCCGCGAACCTCACCTTCCAGATTCCGGATAGCGTCAGCTTTCAGGAAGGCGCCTTCGTGGAGCCGCTGGCCGTCGGCATGCAGGCTGTCAACAAAGCCCATATCCTGCCCGGCCAGACGGCCGTGGTGCTGGGCGCCGGCACGATCGGCATGATGGTGGCCTTGGCCGCCCTGGCCGCCGGTGTCTCCCGCGTCATCATGACCGATGTGCAGAAGGAAAAGCTCGCCATCGCCGGTGGCTATGACGGCATCGTGCCGGTCAATGTCTCCGAGGTGAAGGCGGCCGACCGCGTGAAGGAACTCACTGGCGGGTGGGGTGCCGATGTGGTCTTCGAAGCCTCCGGCAGCCCGCATGCCTTCAAGGGTATCTTCGATCTCGTCTGCCCGGGCGGTTGCGTCGTGCTTGTCGGCATGCCGCCGGCCGAAGTGGCACTCGACGTCGTCGGCGCGCAGATCAAGGAAGCGCGGATCGAGACGGTCTTCCGCTATGCCAATGTCTATCCGCGCACGATCGCGCTGCTGGGCTCCGGCAAGATCGACCTCAAGCCGCTGATCTCCCGCACCTTCCCGTTCGAGCAGTCGGTGGAAGCCTTCGAATTCGCGGCCCAGGGCTCGCCCGAGGTCGTGAAGACGCAGATCGTCTTCTGAGGAAAAGCCCCATGAGCGTTACCGACAGGTTTTCGCTATCGGGCAAAAAGGCCTTGGTGACCGGTGCCTCCAAGGGCATCGGCACCGAGCTGTGTTCCGTTCTTGCCGAGGCTGGGGCCGATATCGTGGCCTTGGCGCGGGATCAAGCGGGCCTTGCCGAGGTGCAGAAGGCGGTGGAGGCGCGGGGCCGCCGCTGTCTGGTGATTCCAGCCGATCTGGGCCAGCCCGAGGCGCCGGAACGGGCGGCGCGGGAGGCCTTGGCGGCCTGGGGGACGATCGACATCCTGGTCAATAATGCCGGCGTCAGCTTTCCGAAGCTGATGGTCGATCAGACGATCGCGGAATGGGATCTGATCCAGGCGGTCAATCTGCGCGCGCCCTGGCTTATCGCCCGCACCTTGGTCCCGGCCATGATGGCGCAAAAGTCTGGCAAGATCGTCAATGTCAGCAGCCAGACGAGTGCGGTGGCCCTGACCGAACACGGCGCCTATGCGGCGTCGAAGAATGGCCTCAATGGCCTCACCAAGGTCATGACGGCGGAATGGGCGCCCTACAATATCCAGTGCAATACCGTCTGCCCGACGGTGACGATGACGCCGATGGGCCAGCAGGTCTGGGGCGACCCCGCGAAGCTTGGTCCCATGGTCGCGAAAATCCCGGCCGGCCGCGTGGCGCAGACGGTCGAGGTCTGCGACGTGATCCTGTTCCTCTGCTCCCAGGCATCGGACATGATCAACGGCCAGGATATTTTCGTCGACGGCGGTTACACGGCGGTTTGAGAAAAGCGTCGCCCGCGCACTTGTTGCGCGGGCGACGGCTTTTTTCTCCTGCGCGTGACGCGCTTTTGCAGGCGAGCCTTAACCCTTACGCCCCAGTTCATACAGCGAAACGGCAGCGGCGGCCGAGACGTTCAGGCTTTCCATCTCGCCCGGCATCGGCAGCTTGGCGAGTTCGTCACAGGATTCGCGCGTCAGGCGACGTAGCCCTTCGCCTTCCCCACCCAGCACCAGCGCCACGCGGCGCTCGGCGAAGGACGGACCGTTGAGGGCCTGGGTCGCTTCCGCGTCCAGCCCGACCACCCAGCAATCGGCGGCCTTCAGCATGACGAGGGTGCGCGCGAGATTGACGGCGCGCAGCAGCGGCACCGTCTCCAGCGCGCCGGAGGCAGCCTTGGCGAGCGATCCGGTCTCTTCCGGCGCATGGCGTTCCTGCACGATGACGCCGGCGACGCCAAAAGCGGCGGCCGAGCGCAGAATGGCGCCGACATTGCGCGGGTCGGTGATCTGATCCAGCACCAGGACCGGGCCCGGACGCTCCAGCACTTCGCCGATCGTCAGCTGCGGCAGCAGATCGGCCAGAACCGCCAGGCCTTGATGCACGGAGTCGCGGCCGAGCATCTGGTCCAGCCGGGCGCGATCGACCGTTTCGGCCTGCACGGCCCAGGGCTGCGGCAGGCGGGTGCTGAGATTGGCCTCGCCCTCTTCCGTCGTCAGCAGCCGGCGCAGGCGCCGGGCAGGGTTGGCGAGGGCCGCCTGCACGGCGTGGGTGCCATAGATCCAGACGGTGCCGCGCGGCGTGTCGGCCGCGTTCGGACGGGGTGCGCGCGGGGTGAAGCTCTGCTCCTCCCGATCACGGTCGAGCCCTTCGCGGGCGCGGTCCTGCACACGGGACGGGGCGGTCAGCGGCGCGCGCTCGCGAGGCTCAGCGCGCGGCGCGCGGTCGCCG
Organism: Acidisoma cellulosilyticum; assembly: GCF_020621385.1. Lineage (GTDB taxonomy): Bacteria > Pseudomonadota > Alphaproteobacteria > Acetobacterales > Acetobacteraceae > Acidisoma > Acidisoma cellulosilyticum. The sequence continues at coordinate 223,806 of NZ_JAESVA010000007.1, forward strand.
TCATGGGAACGAGGGCGGTCGGCCTGCGGCGAGCGCGGCCGGTCCGTCTGCGCCGGGCGGCGATCCGGCCGTTCGTCGCGCGCGGGACGCTCTGGCCGTTCAGCACGTTCGGGGCGGTCTGACCGCTCGGGGCGTTCGGTGCGGTAGGTCGGTTTGACGTCACGCTCGACGCGCGGACGCGGTGTCGCCGGACGCGGCCCGTGGGAATTGCGCATCCCTGGCTTGGCCGTACGCGGCGTGGCCGAACGCGGCGCGGCCAAACCTGGACCGGCCGAACCTGAGCTGGCCTGACGGGGCGCTGCCGAGCGGGGCCCAGCCGAACGCGGCGCGGCGGAGCGCGGTGCCTCGTCACGAGATCCGTCACGATCGCGGGTATTGCCTGCGCTGGATGCATGGCTTTGGCTGCCATGCGGCTTTGCCGGACGGCTATCGCCGCCACGGCCGGCGCTTGCCGAACTGCCTTGATAGGGCTTGGAATAAGCTTTGCCGCCGGCCGGCTGGCCGCGAGAACGGTCTGAACGGGGCGGTTTCATGAGGAGCTTCCTTGCATGGACGGGGTAATGGGCTGTCGCGGCCGCAGGTCAGATTATCGGCCGCCGCACCCATAGCCTTCGTTGACAAGAACGAGCAAATGAGGGATTTGCACGTCCCACGCTGGAGGGGTGCCCGAGTGGCTAAAGGGGACGGACTGTAAATCCGTTGGCGCACGCCTACGTTGGTTCAAATCCAACCCCCTCCACCATTGCCTCGCGCTAAGGCAATGACATGGTTCCCCAAATTCCAAATGAGATATCGGCATCCGGCAGGCCTCTGGTCAGCCAGTCTGGCCGACCGCACTGCGCTTGGCGCAGACAAGCCCTGCCGTCGCATCTGCGATGCGCCGCATCAGTGGGCCTTCGGGGGCCGGGATTTTTCGTTTGTCCCGATATCGGCCGGCGAGGCGCGGCCGGCGAGGCGCGGCCGGCGAGGCGCAGCCAGTCAGGATTCCGTCAAAGCCGGACGGACTCTCTGGCTAGAGGGGAACCCAGCGTAATCGATGCGGTGCTGCGGGAGCCCCGATGCGTCGGACAAGCTTAAAGATCCATGCCTGATATGGAAATCAGGACGTTTCTTTTAAGAAATATCAAAGAATCTAAGCTAAAATCCGCATCGCAGGCGGCTTGAATCAGGACCGCTATACTGATCTCATTGGTCCTGGGCATCATGCACCGAGCGCAAGGGAACGCCAGGTCTTGAAGGCTAGGTATGCGCTGCGCTCTATCAGGGGCCGGTTTGATGAGGCATAGTACAGGCCTGCGGGCCTCACGGACGCATAGGTCCGATTTCTGACGATTTTAGCCGTGGATAGTGCCGTGTGTAGAGAGTTTTCGAGCCAGGCCAGGGCTGCGCGCAGTCCGACCGATCCGTCGGCGGCATAGTATGGCGCGCGAAACCTCAAGCGAAATCGCTAATCTGCACGAGCTTCTGGTGCGGGAAGTGGTTGATTACGCGATCTATATGCTGAACCCGGACGGCCAGGTCATCAGCTGGAACACCGGGGCGGAGCGTATCAAGGGCTATAGCGAGGCCGAGATCCTCGGGACGCATTTCTCGCGTTTCTATACCGATGAGGATCGGGAAGCCGGCATTCCGGCACGCGCTCTGCAAACCGCCGCCGATATCGGCCGTCTGGCGGCCGAAGGCTGGCGGGTGCGGCGGGACGGCAGCCGATTCTGGGCGATGGTCGTAATCGACGCGATCTATCAGGACGGTAGCGTCATGGGCTTTGCCAAGATCACGCGTGACATGACCGAGCAACGTGCGGTTCAGATGGCGGCGCTGGACAGCGAGCGCCGCTTCCGCCTGCTGATCGAGAGCGTCACGGACTATGCTATCTGCATGCTGGATACGGTCGGCTTCGTGACGCATTGGAATGCCGGCGCGGAACGGATTACCGGCTATCGGGCCATCGATATCATCGGGCGCCATTTCGAGGATTTCTACGCCGAGGAGGACAAGGTTCTGGGCCTGCCGGCCTTGGCCTTGCTGACGGCCCGTGCCGAGGGCCGCTACGGGATCGAGGGGTGGCGCGTGCGCCGCGACGGCAGCCGCTTCTGGGCAAGCGTTGTGCTCGATCCCATCTACGATAACGGCATCCTGGTCGGTTTCGCTAAGATCACCCGCGACCTGACGGAGCGGCGAGACACGCAGCTGCAACTGGAGGCATCGCGCCAGCAGCTGTTTCAGGCACAGAAGATGGAGGCGGTGGGCCAGCTGACCGGCGGCCTGGCCCATGACTTCAACAACGTCCTGACCGGCATCATCGGCAGTCTGACCTTGATCGAAGCGCGTATCCGCGCCGGCCGCCGTGACGGGCTGGATCGCTATATCGCGGCCGCCCAGGGCGCGGCTGCCAGGGCCGCGGCGCTGACCCATCGCCTGCTCGCCTTCGCGCGCCGCCAGACGCTTGATGCCAAGGTGACCGAGATCAATACCCTGATCCTCAATATGGGCGAGCTTGTGCGGCAGACCGTCGGGCGCAGGGTCAAGCTCAGCACCGATCTGGAACCCGATCTTTGGACGGTGTGCTGCGATCCCAATCAGCTTGAGAGCGCCATACTCAACCTCTGCCTCAATGCGCGCGACGCCATGCCGTCCGGTGGATGCATCGTGATTCATACCGGCAATCTGGCGCTTCTGGGTCGTGCAGCCAGCGACCTGCGTCTGGCGAATGGCGATTATATCGCGGTTGCCGTCAGCGATACCGGCACCGGCATGACGACCGAGGTGCTGGCGCGGGCCTTCGATCCCTTCTTCACGACCAAGCCCATCGGGCAAGGAACCGGTCTCGGCCTGTCGATGATCCACGGTTTTGCCGAGCAGTCGGGCGGTCGGGCCCGCATTGCGTCGGAACCCGGCGCCGGCACAACCGTGACACTCTACTTGCCGCGCTATCATGGCGCATTGCCCGAAGAGATAGAAAAAGGACAGGCGATTGACCTGTCATTTTCCGATCGCCGGGGATCGACGATCCTGGTGGTCGATGATGAGGAGGCGATCCGCATGCTGATCGTCGAAGTGCTGGATGACCTGGGCTATATTTGTCTGGAAGCGAGCGACAGCGAATCCGCCTTGGCTCAATTGCAGGATCATCCGGAGGTGGATCTGCTGATCACCGATGTCGGCCTGCCGGGCGATATGAACGGACGGCAGATGGCCGAGGCGGCAAGGTCATCGCTGCCTGATCTGAAGGTGCTGTTTATCACCGGCTATGCCGACAGCGCTGTGATCGGCGAAACATTCGGCCTCGGAACAAGGGTTTTAGGAAAACCCTTCTCGCTCGACGTCTTGATGAATCAGGTCAGGGATCTTTGTTCCTGACGGGGTTCACCATCGCCGGCGGTCACCCGCACGCGCCAGAATGAACATCACGACAAGCACGACCAGGACAAGCAGCCCGGCCTGACCGAGCGTCAGATGGTGCAGCAGCCGGAAGATGAAGCTGTAGATCAGCGCATGAATGACAGCGGACGCGACCGTGTGGCCAAGCCAGTCCGTCCAGCCTTGGTGATAGCCATAGCCGTAATGGGCGGAGAGAAAATCAGACAAAAACATGGGCGCTGAACCGAAGGCTGAGACTATCCAGGGAAGAGCTCGGAATTGACGTGGAACGCGGCACGGCAGGCGTCCGAGTCCCGCGCCGCTTCATAGTGATTTTCGCAATAGATCAGCTCTTTCAGAAAGGCCTTGTGATCATGCCGATAGGTCGTGACATGCTCATCCGTGCAGGCAACGAGGCATGTGGTAACCATCACGATCAGCAGCGCCCGCATGGCGTGCCGTGAATATTGCCAAATCAACGGTATCGCTCCCGCTTCATCCAAGTCAGGGGCGATACCGCGGAATTGGCCGCGACAGCACCCGCTACCTTATTAGCAGCGCGGTCGCGTAAAGGCCAAAACCAAAAACCGTATGCGCGATCAGACCCATGATGCGCACGCGGTTGGGATTGGGAGTGCGCGACGCCGCCCAGCCGATGCCGAGGCCCGGCTGAAGCAAAAACCAGCCGCCGGCAATGGTGACGATGCCCCAGATCCAGGCCGGCCAGAAGGTCGGATGCACCAGCCAGCCGGGACCGGTGAGAGCGACGAGGATGGCGCCATAGAGCGCACCGACGATGTAATGGAAGGCCCAGCCCATCGAATTTTCCAGTGCGAAGGGCGCGGCGGTGGCGATATCGTTATGAAAGACGCGGCCATTGCCAAGATGCCCGACCCAGCGGCCGACAGGCCGCCAATTGGGGCGCGACTGGCCAGGGAAATAGGCGAGGATCAAAGCCCAGATATCCATCAGGATCGTCGCCCCGATGCCGATCACGAGGCCGCGCCACAGAAGATCAATCATGAATTGCCTCAGCTAGGAACAAGTACAAGGGGGCGATGGCGCGATCAGTCAACGGACATGTCAAAGCGGCAGCGATTGCGCCCGCTTTGCTTCGCCTCATACATCAACAGATCGGCGCGCGCGATCCAATCGGCGACCGAAGCAAGGCTTGGCACCGTCGTCGCGACACCGAAGCTTGCCGTCACCGGGCGCGCGCTCATGCCGGGAATGGCATAAGCTGCCAGACCGCTGCGCAGCGCTTCCGTCAGGCTGCGCGCTGTCTGACGGTCCATATCCGGCAGGAGGACGGCGAATTCTTCCCCGCCCAGCCGACCGAGTTCAGCCTCGGGCGGCATCGTCTCCCTGACGAATTGCGCGACGCTCGACAGCACCAGATCACCCGCTGCATGGCCGCGCTCGTCATTGATGCGCTTGAAATGGTCGATATCGAAAATGATGAGGGCGGACTCACGCCCCCCGTCCTGAAACGCGGCCCAGGCGCCGTTGAGCGCGGCGCCGAAGGCACGGCGCGTGAGGGCGCCGGTCAGGAAATCGCTTTTGGCGATAAGGCGCAGTTCCAACTCATCCATGACGAGGGCCGCGAAGCTGGTCATGATCTGGATCTGGGTGGCGTCAAAGCTGCGCGGTTTCGTGTCGAGCGCGCAGAGCGCGCCCAGATTATAGCCGTCCGGGGAGCTGAGCGGGATACCGAGATAGCTGCGAATGAAGGGCGGTCCCAGCACGACGGGATTGCTCGCGAAACGCTTATCTTCCGCCGCATCGGCGATCACCATCGGCTCCCGCCGCTCGATCGTATGGGTGCAGAAGGATATCGTGCGCGGCATATTGGCGGCGACCGGGCCGGTCATGGATTTCAGCCATTGCCGGTCTTTCGCGACCAGGGACACGATCGAGATCGGCACGTTCATAACGGTTTGAACTAAGGACGTGATCTTGTCGAACGCGGCTTCCGGTGCGGTGTCGAGAATTTGACAGCGATCGAGGGCCGCCAGCCGGGCCGGCTCATCCATCAGCTTATTCTGCACGTCCTGGACCCTCATTCAGCCCTTGGTTCGTAATGGGATCTTATTGTGACGCCTCATAAAGGATTAGACGCAGATTTTTCCGACAAGACAAGCAAGCCCGAGGATCCTGAACCTTGGGCTTAGTCGGTCAGGCGGATAGCAGCCGCAGGAAGTTGCGCAGCTTGATGCGCAACTCATCGGGCGGTTGCGGCCCTGGCGCCTGATTGGCTGCCATATCCCGCTCGATGGCCGCCTGGCTGCGATGGGCGAGGTCTTCCAGCCCGGCGGCAAGGCCGGGGGCGGTCGCGATGGCCGTCGCGATCGCGGCCTTATCCATGCGGAAGACGTGGACGGGCGTGATGGCGGTCGCGGTCGCGGCATAGGGCGTATTGGTGATGAGGCCGATGGCCCCCAGGCTTTCACCCGGGCTCATGCGGCGCAGCAGGTGCGGGCCGGCGGGCGTGCTGCGGGTGATTTCAACCACGCCGCTGGCGATCAGGAACAGATAGACGGGCGAGCCGCCTTGCTCCAGCAGCGCCTCCCCGGTTTCCAGGCTCGCCTGGGTAAAGCCTTGCGCCAGCAGTTTGCGGTCAGCCTCGGACAGCACGCCGAAGAGGTCCGATTGTGCGAGTAGCTCGATGAGGTCGGGTGTGCCGGTTGAGATCGGTCTCTCGGCGGCGGGCGCGACCGCGAAGGCGATATTGGCATGGCGTAGATGCCGGTGGATCTGGCTCCACAACTCCGTGCGGGCCGTGCCCAGCATGCTGCTGGTCGATACCGAATAGCTGATGGCATAGCTTACGCTATCCAGATGCAGGCCCGTGCAGGACACCGAAGGCGCGGGAACGGCGAGGGGGAGCAGGGCCGCCTGGGTCGCGGCCTGCAGAACGGCCATGGCCTGATCCGGCGGTACGGCCGGGTCGAGCTTGATGTCCAGCGTGTCGCCGCGGGTCGATACCGGCAGGCTGCGATTGATCAGCCGCGCCTTGGCGATGACGCTGTTGGGGACGATCGCGATATTGCCGTGTCCGGTGACGATTTGCGTCGAGCGCCAATTGACCTGCGTCACATGGCCTTCGATGCCGCCTTCGATCCACAGCAGATCGCCGGCCTTATAGGGGCGTTCCAGCCCGACCGCGATGCCGGAAAAGACATCGGCGAGCGTATTCTGGGAGGCGAGGCCGAGCACGATGGCGATCACGCCCGAGGTCGCCAGCAGACCGGCGATGGGCACGCCGAGGACGAAATTCACGATGGCGAGAAGGGTCGCGATCGTGATACCGCCCGCGATCAGGTCGGAGACCATCTGCGTCTCACGCGGGCGATGTTCCAGAACGACGACGATACGGATGATGCTGATGGCGACACCGGCGGCCAGGAACCACCAGCCGGCTTCGATGACATGGTCCCAGAAGCTGGTGCCGGAATAGGGCAAGCTGAAATGCGGGTGCAGCGGTGAGCCCAGCACGCGCTGAACGATGATCGTCAGCACCGCAAAAATGCCATAACGCCATAGCAGCTTGAACCAGATCGGCCAGTTCGGCCGCAAACGCCCAATGACAACGGAGGCCACCAGCAATGTGGTCGCCAGGACATGCATCGGAAGCTCAGACCCCATCGGTCCCGCGGTCGCCATGTCCAAGATGCTGGCCCTGTTCTGTCTAGTGTGGCGATTAGGAAATTAGCCATCGCTGCCGGCGGCCTGAGCGCGAATTTCCGGATCAAGGCCACACTAGCAAAACTATGATTCTAGTGTGCTTTTTGGATTTGAAGTTCGCAACCCACGGGTGGCGATGATAGAGCGAACTTCATATCCAGCACACTAGGAGTGAATGGTTGTAAAAATACTGTCCGCGCGATCTAAAGATGAGACAATTTTTCAGCAATGCCCAAGGAGAGCTTCGCATGACGGTGTCAAGACGTAAGCTGCTGGCGATGAGCGTGCCGCTCGTCATGGCCGCAAGCGGTGCCCAGGCCCTGGCCCAGTCCGCTGCCGGACCCACGGCCACGATCAACCAGTTCTATGTGCCCTTGCTGCAAATCATGAAGGAAGGCCGCCATACGCCCTTCCAGCAGCGCTACCAGACCTTGGCACCGGCCGTGGATCAGGCCTTTGACCTTCAGGGCATTCTGCGGGTCTCAGTCGGCGCCTATTGGTCGTCCGTGCCGCCCGCGCAGCAGCAGGCGCTGTTGAGCGTCTTCCGTGCCTTCACGATCGCGAACTATGTCTCGAATTTCCACGCCTATAAGGGCCGGGTGATTTCCGTTTCACCGACGACCCGCGCGGTCGGCGCCCAGCAGATCGTTTCGACAACTATCACGAAACCGCAACGCGATCCGTTGCGCATCGATTACGTGATGCGCAACGAGAGCGCGGGGTGGAAGGTGGTCGACGTGCTGCTGGACGGCACCATCAGCCGTGTTGCGGTGCAGCGTTCGGATTTCGCCTCGCTGGTCACCAAAGGCGATGCCAGCCAGTTGATCGCTACCCTGAAGTCCAAGGTTTCGACGCTCTCGAACGGCGCGATCACCGTCTGAGATGAAGACGATCGACCGTGTCAGCCGAGCGCGATGATACGGTCGACCGCTTCCGCCCAGCCGTCGCTGTCATTATCGGCGACGGTGATGGCGGCCGCCGCCTTCACCGCGTCCGAGGCATTGCCCATGGCGACGGCAAGTCCGGCGGCGGCGAACATGGGCAGGTCATTGGGCATATCGCCGATCGCCGCCATTTCTGCCGGATCGATGCCCAGCAGACCGGCGATGACCTTGGCCGCTTCGCCCTTATTCGCCCGAGGGTGGGTGACATCGACATAGTAATCCTGGCTGCGGAGCACGACAGCCTGCCCCCCCAGAGCCAATGACAAGCCTGTTGCCGCTTTCGCGCATCGGGCGAAATCCTTGCTCGATCCCATCACTTTATGCGCGGAGCCCAGATAGGGCGTGAAGTCCGGCACGACCCGCCAGCCCATGCTGATCGAAAGTTGCTCGCGAGCGATATAGGCTGCCTGCGCGTCGCGCAGGAGCCATTCGCCGCCCGCGAAGACCCAGACATCCAGCCCGTCCCGCTCCAGCCTTGCCACGGCTTCCCGGCAGGCGTCTTCGGGGATGGTGTGTTCAGCGACGGTCTGTCCTGCCGCGTCCTGCACCAGCGCGCCGTTGAAGCCGGCGCAGGGCGTGTCGAGCCCGAGCGGTGTGCGGAGCAGGGCGAGCCCGCCCGGCGGGCGGCTGCTGATCAGCGCGAGGCGAATGCCGGCTTGTCTGAGCCGCGCGGCCGCCAGGATGGTGCTGGGGGCAAGGTGGCGGTCATGCCGGACGATGGTGCCGTCAACGTCGGAGACGAGAAGACGAGGACGCATCAGTGCTTGATCGGCAGGGTGTTCATGGCCAGGACCGTCTGATCGAAATCGACGATGCCGGCATCCGACCCCAGGCCGCCCGCGACCAGCGCACCGCAGGCGCCGGCGAAGCGCGCCGCTGTCTCGATATCCCAGTCGTGATGGAGCGCCGTGATCAACCCGCCCGTGAAGGCATCGCCGCAACCGGTGGTGTCGACGACCTTGATGTCATGCGCCGGCAGCCGAAAACTTGCGTCGCCGGTCGAGATGAAGGCGCCGTCGCCGCCCATGGTCAGCACGCAGGTGCCGACGCCGAGATCGTGAAAGTATTTGGCGCAATCTTCCGGCGTCTCATGCCCGCAGAGGGCTGAGGCTTCCTCGATGCTTGGCACGAAATAGTCGACATATTCCATGGCCGGCCTGATCTTCGCCATCAGCGGGGCCTCCGCGAAGATGAGATCGAAGGTCGTGACGCGTCCGGCGGCTTTCGCGGCCGCCAGCAAGGCGCGCGTGGGCTCGCCGTCCATTTTCCCCAAAAGACCGTTGCCGCCCATATGGACGAAGCGCGCGTCGAGCACGCGGGGATATTCGGCTTCCGTGATCAGCAGTGCGTCGGACGAGCCGCGGACATGCAGGCAGGGCCGCTCCCCATTGGGCCGGACGGCAAGGATGGACGCCGCCGTATGAACGCCCTTGTAGCGCTGCATCGCACTGGTATCGATGCCGAAGCTTTCCAGCGTCGCACGGACGAAAAAGCCCTTCTCGTCCTCCCCCACGGCGCCGACCGCGAGTGCCTTGAGGCCGAGCTTGGCACAATCGACGATGGTGCCGCCGGCGGTGCCCGCGACGGTCAAGCGGATCTCATCGATGAAATCCGCATTGCCGCCGTCGGGGATGCGCCGGACCGGGCGGCCCAGGATATCGATGCAGTAGAGTCCTACGACGCTGACATCGTAGGTCGGTTGCGTTTTCTCGGACATGGTTCCTGTTCTTTTCCGTGAATTCTACGATCCATCGGGAGGCAAGTCGGTTTTGGGGTTAGGCTGGCTCCGTCGGTTTCAGCGCAGCATGGCGGCGACATTGCCACCATCGACAGTGATGATATTGCCCGTTGTCTTGGCAAGCAGCGCGGAGGCGACGAAGGCCTGCGCCACGTCCTGAGCGGTGACTTCCTGACCCAGGATATTGCCCGCCATATAATCGGCGGTCGAGACGCCGCGCGCGGCGGCGCGGGCCGCGATCATCTCCGGATTGAGCAGGCCGGAGCGGATACGATCGGCATTGACGCCGTTGGAGCGGATGCCTTCCGCGCCATGTTCCAGCGCATATTGCCGGACGAGGGCGAGCAGGGCCGCCTTGGCCGTGCCGTAGGCACCGAAATTGGCACCGGGATTGACCGCCTGTTTCGAGACATTGAAGAGCAGCGCCCCACCGAAGCCCTGCATGCGCATGACGCCGACGGCCGCGCGCGCCATGCTCTGATGCCCGAAGAAGTTGAGCTCGAAACTCTGCCGCAACACCGCGTCCGGCATATCCGCCATCATGCCGGTGGAGGCCGAACCCGCGTTGGAGACGAGGATATCCAGCCCGCCGAAATGCGTGGCGACAGCGGCCATGGCGCGCGCCACGTCGGCCGCGTCAGTGACATCGCAGGCGAGCGCCAAGGCGCGGCCGCCGATGAGCTTGCGGGTGGCCTCTGCCGCCGCCGCGTCCCGGTCCAGCACCGCGATTTCCGCACCTTCCGACGCGAAGGCGCGGGCGACGGCCTGGCCGATAGCGCCACCGCCGCCGGTCACGGCCACGATCTGCCGGGCGAGCGGCTTCTCCGCGCCCTTGCCAAGCTTCGCCTGTTCCAGCGACCAGTATTCCATGTCGAAATGGTCGGCTTCGCTGATCGACTCGAAGGTGCCGACCGCTTCCGCGTCCAGCACGGCGTCGATCCAGGCTTCCGCGACGTCCGAGGATATGCTCGATTCCTGCGCGGTCTTGCCGATGCCGACGATGCCGAAACCGGGTATGGCGAGAACGCGGGGCAGCGGATCGAGCGGCTTCTTGATGCCGCCGACGCGGGCATTGTGGCGCGCGAAATAATCATCGTAGTCGGCGATGAAATCCGCGATCGCAGTTTCCGCCTCTGCTGCCCAGTTCGCGAGATCGCTCGTGCTCGCCGCAGGCAGAATGGCGGGCGCGGATTTGATGCGGATGACCTGTTCGGGGGTCGCGACACCGCGCTTGCCGTAATCCGCCAGCGCGCTGCCATTGACGAAATGCAGGATACGGTCGCTGCTGCGGTGATTGAGCAGCCAACGCGTCGGCACGCCGGCCGGCGCGTATTTCGCCAGGATGCCGCGCAGAACAGGGAAGATGGCCGATGCCGGTGCCGGATCGGCCGGCAGCGTCACCGGATGCAGGCCAGGATTGTCCTGTCCGTTTTCCGCGACATAGCGCTCCATCAGCGTGACCATTTCGATCATCAACTCATAGGCTTCGCGCGCCGTCTGCCCCATCGTGAAGATGCCGTGCTTGGCGAGCAGCAGGCCCTGGACGGAGGGATCGCGGTCGAAGGCATCACCGGCCGCCTTCGCCAGCTGAAAGCCCGGCATGATATAGGGCACGAAGCCGACGCGACCGCCGAAGATACGGGCGCAAACCGCTTCCGCGTCCGGCAGGCAGGCGATGGCCGTCGAGACGACCGAATGCGTATGATCGATGAATTTCTGCGGCAGATAGGCGTGCAGCAGGGTTTCCACGGACGGGTTGGGCGCCGTCGTATCCAGAAGATTCTGCCGCTGGGCGTTGACCATCTCCTCGTCCGACATGCGCTCCAGCTTGCGGAACTGGTCCAGCGGTGCGCGGCGCACGGCGGGATGGCCGTCCGGCTCGATCACCGCCAGGTCGCGGCCGCTGCCTTTGATGCAGAGCACATCGACAGGCTGCCCAAACAGATCGGGCAGTTGCGTCTTGACCGAGGTATTGCCGCCGCCATGCATGACCAGCCAAGGCACGCTGCCCAGCAGGCGCGACGTATAGGTGCGCAGCGCGAGATCCTCACCCACACCACGCTCCGCGTAATGGCGGACGCAGGCGCGGGCATCATCATCCGACCAAAGGCTTTTCATCGTCCTCGACGCCGTGTTGGGCTGCTCTGGCGGCAACCTTGGTGAACCGATGCGGATAGTAGAAGTCAGTCTGGACATATGTCAATAAACTCTGACAAAGTTACGGGCACGAATGGAGAGCACCGTAATGGGTCGGACCAAGCTTGCCGAGACGAAGCCGGACGCGCCCGCACGCATGCGGCGCGACGCGCTGACGCCACCGGTCGAATTCGCGGGCGATGCCATCGTCTGGGCGGCCTGGCTCTATTACGAGGAGGGGCTGACGCAGGAGGACATCTCCCGCACGCTGGGCATTTCGCGGGGCAGCGTCGTCACCATGCTGCAGGAAGCGCGGGAGAACGGCACCGTCTCCATCGCGGTCGCGACGGAGCATCTGCGGAGCGTGACCTTGGCCCGCGCCATCAAGGCGCGCTTCGGCATCCGCGACTGCCTGGTCGTTCCGGGCGATGGCGGGCGTTCAGCGGATCATGACCGGGTCGGCCGCGCGGCGGCAAAGCTGCTGTCTGAGACGCTGCGCCCGGATGACGTGCTCGGCGTCTCCTGGGGGCGCACGGTGCTGGCGCTGTCCCAGGCGATGGTGCCGCAGGTATTGCCGGGCGTTTCCGTCGTGCAGATCACCGGCAGCGCCATCGGTACCTATCGCTTTTCGGCGGAGGCCTGCGCGTCGAACATTGCCAATCGCATCGGCGGGCGCTGCGTCTATCTGCATGCGCCGGGCATCGTTTCCAGCGCCGAGATGAAGCGCATGTTGATGAACGAACCGACGCTGATCGAGCAGTTCCGCATCATGAGCACCTGCAACAAGATCATCTACGGCGTCGGCAGCGTGGAAGCGTCAAGCACGGCCTTCGACACCGGTTTTCTGTCACCGGAGGAAGGACAGCCCTATCGGGACCGTGGTGCGGTCGCGGTCCTGGCCGGGCGGTTTATCGATGCCGAGGGCCGCGTCGTCGACGGGGAGCTGGACGACCGGCTGATCGGCATGACGATCCCGGATATCGCGCTGATCCCCGAGCGGATTTGCGTGGCCGCCGGCCCTGACAAGGCAGCGCCAATCCTGGCTTTGCTGGCCGGCGGCTATGTCACGGTGCTGGTGACGGATGAGGCGACGGCGCAAGCCCTGCTGGCAATGCCCGAGCCGCCAGGGGGCTGAACGAAAACGCCCCATGCTGTCACCAGCATGGGGCGTTTTCGCGATGTTAATTGGAACATTCCCTAAATTCGTCATGGCCGGGCTTGACCCGGCCATCCAATCGTCTGGACGCCCAAAAGATGGGTCCCCGGGTCAAGCCCGGGGATGACCATTTAGAAAATTCAGGCCTGATTTAGCTCAGAACCTTCGACTTTTCGTCGATCGCGGCCATCAGCTCGTGCCAGGATTTCACGAAGCCCTTGGCGCCGGCGGCCTGCAGCTCCTCGGAGAGGGCGGTCAGGTCGATGCCGGCCTCCATATGGGCCTTCAGCACTGCGGCGAAATTACCGCCATCAGCCGTCAGCGCGCCACCCATCACGCCGTGATCGGCGAAAGCGAGCAGCGTGCCTTCCGGCATGGTGTTGACGGTATTCGGCGCGGCCAGACCCGTGATGTACAGCGTGTCGGACGCGTTCTTGTCCTTGGTGCCGGTGGAGGCGAAGAGCAGGCGCTGCGGATGGGCGCCAAGGTTTTCCAGGCGCTGCCAACGGTCGCTGGCGAGCAGGTCACGATAGGCCTTGTAGGTCTGCTGACCGACCGCGAGGCCGAGCGTGTTCTTGATCTCGGCCGGAACCTTGTCGCCCACGGCGCCGTCCCAGCGGCTGATGAACAGCGAGGCGACCGAACGCACGTCCGGGGACTTGCCTTCGGCGACCCGGCGCTCCAACCCACGCAGATAGGCTTCGGCGCAGGCCAGATAATGGTCGGCCGAGAAGAGCAGCGTCACGTTGATCGGCACGCCGGCATAGATGGCGTCTTCGATCGCCGGCAGGCCTTCCGGGGTGCCCGGGATCTTGATGAAGAGGTTCGGCTTCGCGGCCTGGGCGTGAAGCGCCGCGGCCTGCTTCACGGTCGCGGCGGTGTCATAGGCAAAGAGCGGGGAGACTTCGAGGGAAACGAAGCCGTCCACCGTGCCGGTACGCTCATAGATCGGCAGGAAGAGGTCGGCGGCGCGGGACAGGTCCTGGATCGCCATGTTGAAGAACAGTTCTTCGCCCTTGTGGCCGGCGTCGAGCTGCTTGTGGATTTCCGCGTCGTACCAGGTGCTTTTGGAAATCGCATTGTCGAAGATGGTCGGGTTGGACGTCAGGCCCGTGACCGACTTCGTCTCGATATAGCTTTTCAGCGTGCCGCTATCGAGAAGGTCGCGGGTGATATTGTCCAGCCACAGACTCTGGCCGAGCGTGTTGAGTTCCTGAGGTGCGGTCGAAGCCATGATGTGGTTCCTTTATCGCTTGCCTGTGTGGCGTGTCGTCTGGATCTCGGTCGGCACGTCGCAACTCTGAGAGGCGTATTATAACAGAGAGCGCTGACTATTTCGCCGCTTGTTCCAGCCCGTAAATGGAGGCGCCCAGAAGGGCTGCATTGATCATGATGACATGCACGGGAACGTTGCGCAGCATATTCGCGAAGCGGCCCTTGGCGGCGAAGGTCTGCATGAAGGCGCCATCCTGAAGCTGCGGCATCAGGCGCGGCGGCATGCCACCTGCCAAGTAGATGCCCCCCGTCGCCATCACTTTCAATGCCAGATTGCCGGCCTCGGCGCCCCAGATGTCGATAACGATGCGGAGCGTTTCGGCGGCCAAGGGGTTATTATCGGCGTCGTGCAAGGCAGCGTCGATGATCAGCGGCGTGCGGTCATGCGCTTCATGCAGCTTTGTCGCGAAAGCCGGCGGTTCAGCCGCCGGGTCGCGGGAACGCACGAAGTCATAGACATTGGGAACGCCGGAGCCGGCGCAGACGCGCTCATACCCCGCGTGGCGGAAACGGTCGGTGACGTAAGACCAGAGGCCGTCCTGGACCTGGTTGATGGGCGCGAAATCCGTATGGCCGCCTTCGGACTCGCAGGCGATATACCGATCGCCGGCCCAGATCAGGAAGGCTTCGCCGAGACCGGTGCCCGGCGCCATGATGCCGATGGCGGCATTCTGCACGGCGCGGCCGGCATTGATGACGGTCGTCTCCTCCGGCAGCAGATGCGGCACGGCATGGGCGATGGCTTTGAGGTCGTTCAGCAGGCTGACCGTCTTGAGGTTGAGGTCGCGCGCCAGGACCTTCTCGTCCAGATTCCAGGGCAGATTGGTGAGATGGGCATGGCCGTCGATGACGGGACCTGCGACATCGAAGCAGGCATTCGTGACCGGCTCCGCAGTCTTCATGTGCGTCTTGAGGAATTTCTCGATGATCGGTTCCAGCCCCGGATAGTCCTGGCTGGGAAATTCCTCTTCGGCGAGGAAATCCCGGGGCCCCTTATCAGGCGAAACAAGGGCGAGGCGGGTCTTGGTTCCGCCAACGTCACCGGCAATGAGCATCAGTCAAGCTCCTCCCAGATCGGGGGCCGCGCGCAGGCTAGAATTCAGACACCGCATCGTTGGTCCGTGGCCGATCTCGGCGGCACCATAGCGTGATGCGTGAGCAGGTCAAACGCGGCCAGGCCGCCGGTTAGGAGCCGGCAGACCGACGGGCTTTCGGCGGGTTTGCCAGCCTTTCCGCCCCGCTCATGATCACCGAAGCGCGCTGCAGCATCGCCGCCAGAGAAGCCTGGGAGCTTGTGCCTGTCTGGATCAGGAGTTTCTTGAGCCGCGTGCGCACGGTGCCGATCGGCAGGTTATGGGCTTCCGCGAAATCGGCCAGGCTATGGCCGTGGGCCAAGCTTTCCGCCAAGGCCGCATGGGGGGCGGAGAAGCCGAAAGCGGCTGTCGACCAGCCTTGCGCCAACAGCATGGGGGCGCGCAGCTCGGCGATGGTGACGATGACCAGCGGCCGTTCAGGCACGGCGTGAAGCCGCATCAGCGCGCTGGCTTCTTCCTGCCGGGTCAGGAAGCGCAACAGCTCCCCCGTGCCATGAGCGATGACCCGGCCGACAGCCTCAAGCATGGCCTGGGTATCACTGGCTCGGCGCACCGTCAGTTTGCCGTGATGGGCGTAGAACGCACGCGATGTTTGCAGCAAAGCCGGGCCGGTACCGCTGGAGGCGATGATTTCGCAGTTCGAGCGGACAAGAAACGTGGGCAAGGCGAACATGTTCAAAGCCAGCGCCGCGATATTGAGGGCCGCACCATCCTCGGCCGCATTCTCCAGCATCGGCAATGACGCGATGAGCGCGGCAGCCTGATCTGCACCCGCTCCCATGACGCTGACCGCTTTGACGGAGGCCGGTGGCGGGGCTTTGGTGCGCTCTGTCGATATCATGAATTCGTAACCTTGAGCCGCGGCCCGAATGCCGCAGTGAGCCAATTCCAGAAAACCCCGATTAGTCACGCTCTACAAGCATAACCGAGGGGAAAGATCGGCATCCCCGCAGGCTGCAATTCGCTCTATATCACCTTCCGCGCTGACTATCGGCGCATGGCTTGACGCAATCGCACGTGCCGCGAGCCCCAAAGGGGCACAGCAACGACGTAACGCGTCCTTTTTGGTCCAGTCGGTCCCAAGTCTGACCGGCGTCCTGAAGGGAAACGATATGTTTTCTGTTACGCACGCTGCGATGCTCGCTCATCGCAAAACCGTCTGAGGGTGATGCCGGTTAAGCCGGCCTGAGCCCCAGCCTTCTTCGTCGCCCTGTGGTTTCGCGCCACGGGTGACGGTCCCCTGCGTTCCATCCTTGTTCAAGACGTCACATTCGTGGGTAACCGCGGGTGTTAGGAGGATTGCCCGATGAGCCATATTCGCCCCCCGAATGCCTTGACCGCTCTGCGCCGCACCGCTGTTTCCGCTGCGGTCCCGCCGTCGGTGGATGAGATCATCCAGTCCAGCCGGCCCGAGGAATCGATCCATTGCCTGCGCCCGGCCGTGCTGCGGGCGACCGCCGCGCGTTTCGTCGCGGAATTCCGGGGTGACGTGCTCTATGCCGTGAAGTGCAACCCGGACGCGGACGTGCTGGAAGCCCTGTGGGATGGCGGCGTGCGCCATTTCGACTGCGCGTCCGCCGGCGAAGTGGCGCTCGTGCGTGGCCTGTTCCCGGACGCGGTGATCCATTTCATGCATCCGGTGAAGGCCCGCTCGGCGATCCGCGAGGCTTACCGCCTTCATGACGTGCGTGACTTCGTGCTCGACAGCGCGGAAGAGCTGGCGAAGATTATGACCGAGACCGGCAATGCCCAGGATCTTGGCCTGGTCGTGCGCCTGGGCCTGCCGCGCGGCAATGCGCTGTATGACCTGTCCGGCAAATTCGGTGCGCCGCTTGAGGAAGCTGTGGCTCTGCTGCGTGCGGCCCGTCCGCTCGTGGTGCGCCTTGGCGTCTCCTTCCATGTCGGTTCGCAATGCATGGACCCGCTCGCCTATCGCCGCGCCCTGGCGCTGGCCGGCGAGGCGATCCGCCAGGCCGGTGTCGCGATCGACGTCGTCGATGTCGGCGGTGGTTTTCCGGTGAGCTACCCCGATCTGGAGCCGCCCCCGCTCGGCGCCTATTTCGCTGAAATCGAAGGGGCTTTCGACGACCTGAACCTGCCCCAGGCGCGCCTTTGGGCCGAGCCTGGCCGGGCGCTGGTCGCGGCCGGCAGCTCCGTCGTCGTGCAAGTGCAGCATCGCCGCGGCGATACGCTGTACATCAACGACGGCGTCTACGGCAGCCTGTCGGATGCGGGCGCACCGGCTTTCCGCTTTCCGGCGCGTCTGATCCGCGACGGTGGCGCCCGTTCGGCGGCGACGCTGGAGGCTTTCGCCTTCTTCGGCCCGACCTGCGACAGCGCCGACTATATGAAGGGTCCGTTCTTCCTGCCGGCGGATATCCGCGAAGGCGATTGGATCGAAATCGGTCAGCTCGGCGCCTATGGCGCTTGCCTCGCGACCGAATTCAACGGTTTCGGCTGTGCCGAGACGGTGGCCGTGCGTGACCAGCCCATGCTGCAGACCCCGGGTCATCCGGGTGACGACCAGCTCGATCTGGCGGCCTGACCAAGCTGCCGCCCCTGTCTGCGGGCGGCGGTTCTTCTCTCACCGTCTTCTCACTGGGAGTTCTCGATAAGTGAAGCACGTTTCGTTCTCTGGCCGCTTGGTGATGGTTGGTTGTGGCAGCATTGGCCAGGGCGTTCTGCCCTTGTTGCTGCGTCATATCGGCATGGAGCCGTCCCAGGTCACGATCGTGAATTCGGACGAGCGCGGCAGCCGGGTCGCCGCAGAAATGGGCGTCCGCTACATCATCGCGCCGCTGACGCGGGAGAATTTCCGCGAGGTCCTCAGCCCGCTGGTCGGTCAGGGCGATTTCCTGCTCAACCTCTCGGTCGATGTCTCCTCCGTGGCGCTGATCGCCTTCTGCCGCGAGGTCGGCGCGCTTTATCTCGATACCTGCGTCGAGCCCTGGCTGGGCGGCTATACCGATACCGCGCTTTCGGCTTCCGCGCGCTCCAACTACGGGCTTCGCGAATCAGCTTTGGCTTTGCGCGAAGGCGACAATAACGGCCCGACCGCGCTGATCACCCATGGCGCCAATCCCGGCCTGGTCTCGCATTTCGTAAAGCAGGCGCTGCTCAACCTCGCGCAGGATACCGGCGTGGTCACGACCGTGCCGACGACGCGCGCGGAATGGGGCGCGCTGGCCCAGACCCTGTCGGTCAAGGTCATCCATATCGCCGAGCGCGACACGCAGGTCGCCAATATTCCGAAAGAGCGCGACGAGTTCGTCAATACCTGGTCGGTGGACGGTTTCGTGGGTGAGGGCTGCCAGCCGGCGGAACTCGGCTGGGGCACGCATGAGACGGTCTGGCCGGCTGACGCGCGCCGCCATGATTTCGGGTCGGGTGCCGCGATCTACCTGGAACGTCCCGGTGCCTCCACCCGCGTGCGGACCTGGACGCCGCAGGAAGGTCCCTTCCATGGCTTCCTGATCACGCATAACGAGTCGATCTCGATCGCCGACTACTACACCGTGAAGAACGGTGACGAGGTCGCCTATCGCCCGACCGTTCACTACGCCTATCACCCGGCCGATGACGCGGTGCTGTCGGTGCATGAACTCGCCGGCAAGAACTGGAACATGCAGAGCCGCACCCGGCTGATGATGGATGAGATCATCTCCGGCACGGACGAGCTCGGCGTGCTGCTGATGGGCCATGCGAACGGCGCCTATTGGTACGGCTCGCGCCTGACGATCGAGGAAGCGCGCAGCCTGGCGCCCTATAACAATGCGACCAGCCTGCAGGTGACGGCGGCGGTGCTGGCCGGCGTCATCTGGGCGATGGAAAACCCGCGCGCCGGCATTATCGAGCCCGACGCGATCGACCATGACCGCATTCTGGAAATCACGAAGCCCTATCTGGGCGAGGTTGTGGGCGTCTATTCCGACTGGACCCCGCTCGTCGATCGCGGCGTGCTGTTCCCCGAGGCGGTCGATGCCAGCGATCCCTGGCTGTTCGGCAATTTCCGCGTCGTCTGAGGAAGAGCCTGGAGGGCTTGCGATACCCGCCGGAAGGCGGGTATTGAGGCTCATATGGGCGGGCGTAGCATAGTGGTAATGCTCTAGCCTTCCAAGCTAGCTAGGAGGGTTCGATTCCCTTCGCCCGCTCCATCTCATTGCCTTTTTGTATTTTACGCCGCCAGCTCTCTTATCGTCGCCCGCGCACTCCACTTCACTGTCGCCCGCGGCTTCATGCCGCGGGTCTACCCGTTCCGGCGCCCAAACGCCGTCAGGGCGCCCCGTCGGGTCGTTCCCCGGAACAAGTCCGGGGATGACGAGAAGAGAGAGCGCCGCAGCGGGTCTACCCGTTCCGGCGCCCAAACGCCGTCAGGGCGCACCGGCGGGTCGTTCCCCGAAACAAGTCCGGGGATGACGAGAAGAGAGAGCGCCGCAGAGGGTCTACCCGTTCCGGCGCCCAAACGCCGTCAGGGCGCCCCTTCGGGTCGTTCCCCGGTCTGAACAACAAGTCCGGGGATGACGAGAAGAGAGAGCGCCACGGCGGGTACCGAGGACGACGAGGAAGGGAAGCAAGGCGGGCAAGACAGAAAAGGAAAGCGACGTCGTTGCCCGCTTCATCTGTTTCAGCCTTTCAGTTCCGCATTCTGTTTGACCCAGGATAGAAAAACATCGTCGGTCAGGTCACCGGCTGCCATTTGCAGCATGGTGACGACCGCCTCGGCATCGGTTGCCGCAAACCGCATACCGTTCAGCGCCAGGAAAAGTTCCAGGGCGACATAGGCCGTGCGCTTGTTGCCGTCGATGAACGGATGGTTTCGTGCAATCGCGATGGCGTAGATGCCGGCCAGCTCGGCTGTCTCCAATGTCTCATAGCCTGCCCTATTCAATGGGCGGGCCAGAGCGCTCTCCAACAGCCCTTCATCCCTGATGCCGGCAGCACCGCCATGCTCGCGAAGCTGTTCGTCATGGATTGCGAGAATAAGTTGACGCCCGAGCCAAACCGTCACTTGGCCAGCTCATGCAGGACGGCGCGCCGTTCCTTCATGATCCGCCGCGCCTCATCCATCTGTGCTTCGAAAACAGGATCGCTCGTGGAAAGTCGGACACCCTCGGGCGTCTCGATCGCATAAAGCGTGTCGCCCTTACCGATGCCTAGTTTCGCCAGCATATCTTTGGGCAGGATGACACCGACAGAATTGCCGATGCTCGTCAGCTTCAACGCGACCATCGCGACCCCCTGTTTGCACAGGGGTTATAACACATCTTTCACGCTTATTCGCGGACTTGTTCGGCGGCGCCTAACGATGCGGGCGCCCAAACGCCGTCAGGGAGCCGCGACGGGTAGACCCGCGCAACGAGTGCGCGGGCGACATATTGATACAGTTAAGGCGTGCCGCCGCGCCGGCCGGCGGCGGCCCCCAGGCGCAGGCGCAGCGCCTGCAGCTTGATGAAGCCCTGCGCGTCGACCTGATTATAGGCGCCCTGATCGTCCTCGAAGGTCACGACCTTCATGGAATAGAGGCTGTTCGGGCTCTCGCGGCCGATGACCGTGACATTGCCCTTGTACAGCTTCAGCGTGACGCGGCCGGTGACCGAGCCCTGGCTGGTATCGATCAGCGCCTGCAGCATCCGCCGCTCGGGGCTGAACCAGAAGCCGTTATAGATCAGCTCGGCATAGCGCGGCATCAGGCTGTCCTTGAGATGGGCAGCCTCCCGATCCAGCGTGATGCTTTCGATGCCGCGATGGGCGGCGAGCAGGATGGTGCCGCCCGGCGTCTCGTAGATGCCGCGGGACTTCATACCGACGAAGCGGTTCTCGACCAGATCGAGCCGGCCGATGCCATTGGCTTTGCCGAGGGCGTTGAGCTCGGTCAGCAGGGTCGCCGGCGACAGCGCCACGCCATTGATCGCGACCGCATCGCCGTTGTGGAAATCCATGGTGATGGTCGTCGCCACGTCCGGCGCATTTTCCGGGCTGATGGTGCGCTGATAGACGATCTCATCCGCTTCGACTGCGGGGTCTTCGAGGATCTTGCCCTCGGAGGACGAGTGGAGAAGGTTCGCGTCGACCGAGAAAGGGGCCTCGCCGCGCTTGTCCTTGGTGACCTGAATCTGGTTCTTTTCCGCGAATTCGATCAAGCGCGTGCGGCTCGTCAGGTCCCATTCGCGCCAGGGGGCGATGACCGTCACATCCGGCTTCAGCGCATAATAGGCGAGTTCGAAGCGAACCTGATCATTGCCCTTGCCGGTTGCGCCATGGGCGACGGCGTCGGCGCCGACTTCTTCGGCGATCTCGATCTGGCGCTGGGCGATGAGCGGCCGCGCGATGGAGGTGCCGAGAAGATACTGGCCTTCGTACAGCGCATTGGCGCGGAACATGGGGAAGACGAAATCCTTCACGAATGTTTCGCGCAGGTCGTCCACGAAAATCTGCTTCACCCCGGCCAGTTCGGCCTTGCGGCGAGCGGGTTCCAGCTCCTCGCCCTGACCGAGATCGGCCGTGAAGGTCACGACTTCACAGCCATAGGTCTGCTGCAACCATTTCAGGATAACGCTGGTATCGAGCCCGCCCGAATAGGCGAGCACGACTTTCTTCACGGATTTCGCGGCCATCTTGGTCTCCGGTCACTAACGATCCCCCAAAGGCATAAGCATGGGGCAGGGTGGCGACAAGCGCCGCCATCGCGATATGGATGTGCATGAGCAAACGGCGTCGCTTCAGACGGTCCCTCGCGGTCCTGATTCTGCTGGTTCTGGTCCTTGTCGGGGGCTGGACCGGCGCCTGGTATCTGCTGGCCGGACGGCTGGCGGATCATCTGGCGTCCTGGGAAAGCCAAGCCCAGGCGGCCGGTTTCACCATCCGCCATGACCCGCCGGTGCGGACCGGCTGGCCGATGGCGGCCGGCATCCGGCTGACGAATGTCTCGGTCCAGGTCAGCCGGTCTTATCTACCCGGCGGCGGTGTCTGGCAGGCGGGACAAGTGACGCTCGCGCTGGATATCCGCCACACCGGCAATCTGTTCATCGGCATCGACGGGCGCCAGTCGGTCACCCTCGGTCAAAATCCGCCGATTGCCTTCCAGGCGCAGACAATGACGGCGCTCGCGGCTTTGCTGCCCGGGGATCGGCTGGGCCTGATCCGGGGCAATGCCTCAGCCATTCTGGCTGCCTGGCCGGCGGGTTCGGGCAAGGTTCAACCCGTGTCGATCGCCAGCATAGCGGCCGCGCTGAACGCCGCTGGCCCGGACCTTACCCTCGCAGCCCAGTTGCACGACATCGGCCTGCCGCGCTCGCATATGGCGGCCCTCGGCAATCCGGCGTTTCTGTCCTTCGATACGGTGGTTTCGGGCCTGCCTGCCAAGCCCAGCCTGACGCTTCGTGCCTTCCATCTCGACGACGGTCCGCTGACGCTGAATGCGACCGGGCAGTTCGACCTCGCCGCTGACCGCAAGCTGCAAGGGATGGTGAATGTGACGGCGCAAGGCCTCGATCAGGCCATGCTGACACTGGCGGAGGCGAAGGTCATGACCAAGCCGGAAGCCCGTGCCATGACCGCCGTCGCAAGCCTGGTGATGGCACCGAACAGAGCCGCGCCGCTGATCTTGGATGACGGTCTCGTAAGGCTGGGGCCAATTCCCTTGTTCCGCTGGCCGCAGTAGAGGCGGGATTGCTCTTATCGCCGGGGCTCGAAATCTCGGGTGTTCAATGCGCAATAGCAGATGGCGAAACCGACCTCGGCGCCTTAAGTGAGTTGGTATGAACGATCTTCCCGCCTTTCTTGACAGTGGCCGTCCCAATCTTCCCGATGTCGTCGTGCCTCAGGGTGTGACGCCGTTTTTCCTGCCCGACCGTCCGGTGCGCGGTCGCCTGATCAAGCTGGGGCCATTGGCCGAGGCGCTGCTCAGCCGCCATGCGCATAATCCGCATGCGGTGACGCGGCTGGCCGGCAAGGCGCTCGCTCTGACGGCGGCGCTGGCGACCTCGCTGAAATATTCCGGCACCTTCAGCCTTCAGGCCAAGGGCGACGGGCCGGTCGATCTGCTGCTGACGGATTGCACCGATGAGGGCACGCTGCGCGGCTATGCCCGCGGCGACAATGATAAGCTCGCGATGCTTGACGATCCCGATACCGCGACGGACGCCGAATTGCTGGGCCAAGGCTATCTGGCCTTTACCGTCGATCAGGGGCCAGAGACCGAACGGCACCAGGGTATCGTCGCCATCGAAGGCCCGGACCTGTCCAATATGGCGCTGCATTACTTCACGACCAGCGAGCAGTTCCAGTGCTCCATCCATCTTGCCTGCGCCCAGACTGAACAAGGCTGGCGGGCGAGCGCGCTGATTCTGGAGCGCATCGCCTCGGGCGGCGACGGCAATCTGGCGATGTCGGACGCCGAGCAGGACGAGAGCTGGCATACGGCGGTTACGCTCGCTTCCACGATCTCGGACGCGGAACTGCTGGACGATGCGCTGACGCCCGAGCGTCTTCTCTATCGCCTATTCCATACCGAAGGCGTGGCCGTCGACCGCGCCCGGGCGCTGGGCTATGGCTGCCGCTGCTCGCGCGCCAAGCTGACCGGAATTCTGGAACAATTCACGCCGGATGAGCTGGACGAGATGGCGCAGGGTGACGACATCACCATGACCTGCGAATTCTGCAACATGGATTTCCGTTTTCCCCGCGCCGATCTGCGCGGTCAATCCGACGCCCGCCTGCAATAGGAGAAGACCTTCGTGAGACGCTCGTCGATGTTCCGCCATCTGCTGCTCGGTGCCGCGCTGTCGGCGCCGCTTCTGCTCGCCGGCTGCGGCGGGGATGACAGCGTGCCGCAAAACTTCCCGCCCTTGCGCTACAACTATCTGGCGCCGATCTCGCTCAATGTCGCCTCCGTCCAGACGGTCGTGAATTTCGCGCCGGGCCAGGGCGGCACCGATCTTGACCCGATGAGCCCGGAGGCGCCGCTGCAGGCGGTGCAGCAGATGATCCAGGATCGTCTGGTCGCCGGCGGCGCCGGCGGCACGGCGACGATCACCATCAACAGCGCGTCGATCAATCAGGTGAACGACACGGCTGTCGGCAATATCTCGCTACGCCTGACCGTGCGCTCCGCCGACGGCCGCTCGCGCGGCTATACGGATGCGAGCGTCAGCCGGACCCGGACCATGCCGGACGATACTAGCCAGACTGCGCTGCGGGCCTTCCTGTATGCCATGACGCAGGATCTGGTGAATGCCGAGAATGTCGAGCTTGAGTATCAGATCCGCAACAATCTGCCGCGCTGGATCGTCGGCGGGGGTTCCGCCGTCATTGGCGGGCCGTCAGCGCCGACGCCGGTGCAGGCCGTACCGTTGAGCGGACCCGGCGCCCCGGTCATTGGCGCCCCGGTCACTGGCGCGGCGGTGCCGCTGGGCGGCAGCCAACCCGCCCCGGCGATGCCGGGCATGGCCATGCCGGCAGCGGTGCCGCCGATGCCGACCGATACGGATACGATGCCGGGCGGTGATCTTGGCATGCCCCAGGGCAATCCGGTGCCGACCGACCAGGACCTCTCGGCCCCGGCGATGCCGGGCGCGCCGACGCAGCTGACGCCGGCCATGCCTGCCGCCCCGGCCGCGATGCCGCAATTGGTGCCCGTGCAGCCGAACGGCACGATGGGTGCGACCGTGCCGGCAGCCATACCCGCGCCGGCTCCCGCACCTGCGCCCGCGCCTGCTCCGGCACCCGCCCCGGTACCGAAACCGGCCCCGGCGTCTTCGGCCAATTTGCCGGCACTGCCGGCAAACATTACGCCGTAACGATGGGTTCAGGGATGGAGCTTGGCGCCCTTGGTGGCCTTGTCGACATCCTTTTTCAGACCCCGCAGAGCGAGCCCGACCAGATCGGGCTGCTCTGCGGGTTCCTGTTTGAAGACCGCGCGGTTATCCGCGTCATTCCCGGTT
Source organism: Acidisoma cellulosilyticum (assembly GCF_020621385.1). Classification (GTDB taxonomy): domain Bacteria; phylum Pseudomonadota; class Alphaproteobacteria; order Acetobacterales; family Acetobacteraceae; genus Acidisoma; species Acidisoma cellulosilyticum. Next base: position 249,134 of record NZ_JAESVA010000007.1, read on the forward strand.
GCGAACATCGCCCTGACATAGACGGCGCGGTCGATCCCGCGCTCGATCGATTGGGCAAAGGCCCTTTGCAATAAGGCTGATGTCGCCGCGAAGATCAGCATGGGCTGGATGAGCATCCGACCATGCGGCCGGCCGAGCGCATCCTCGTAAAACTCACCGATAGCGTCCGGTGCTGCCGCCGCGACGCCGGTTGCCAGAAATGCCGTCACGTTCAGCTTCTGCCAGACGGCGAGATCTTCCAGCACCAGAATGGCCACCTTGGTCTCGAACATGCTTTTTCCCCTCACAAGAAGGGCGAGACTTTCAGGGCATCGTTGGCTGTCGGTCTGGAACGCCCGTGCAGAGCAGGCGATAGGCGCCGGGCGCGATGCCATAGGCGCGGCGAAAGCGCCGGCCCAGATGGCTTTGATCCGCGAAACCGCAATCAGCGGCGACGGCCGCTGGGCTGATCCCTGTGGCGAGCAACTGCCGCGCCTGGAGCAGCCGGGTCTGCAGCCGATAGGCATGGGGGCTGGTGCCGTAGGCGGTGCGAAAGGCGCGCGCGAGCTGGAACCGGTCTGCCGCGCCGGCCGCTTTGGCCAGGGCATCCGCGCCGATATCCTCGGTCAATGCATCATGCAGACGGTCGCGGGCACGCCGGGCGATGGCAGGGGCTTCTTTGTTTGCGGATGCGCGCTCAGGCCGCAGCAGATGCGGCCTTAGCCTATCCAGCACGCTGTCCAGGGCAGCATCGCGCCGCAATTGCTCGGCTGATTGCCGCAGGGCCACGTAGGCATGGCCGATGGCAAGACCGAGCGCCGGATCGTCGCAGAGCGTCGTCAGAAAACCCGGATCGCTGTCCTGTCCGTCCCGCAGCCCCCGCTTCAACCATTTACGCGGCAGATAGAGCATGCGGTATGCGAATCCGCCTTGGGCGCCGGCCTGACCGTCATGCGCTTCCTGCGGTTCAATGAGAATCACGCGCCCGGTCGTGCTCTTTTGGCGTGTGCCGCGGCACAGAAAATCCTGCACGCCGTTATCGGTGACGCCGACCAGCCATTCGTCATGCCGGTGCAGGTCATAGGCATGGCCCGCGAAGCGCGCAGCCAGCCCCTCGATACCGCTGGCCGCGTCGCGCGCGAAGGAAATCCGGTCAGGCGAAGACATCGGCTCCGCCTGAATGGAATCAGCGCGCGGTGCCGCCGATGGTCAGTCCCGCCATCTTCAGATGCGGCTGCCCGACGCCGACCGGCACGCCCTGGCCTTGCTTGCCGCAGGTGCCGATGCCGGGATCGAGCGCCAAGTCATTGCCGATCATCGTCACCTTGGTCAGTGCATCCGGACCATTGCCGATGATGGTGGCACCCTTCACCGGGGCGCCGAGCTTGCCGTCCTCGATCATGTAAGCCTCGGAGGCCGAGAAGACGAATTTGCCCGAGGTGATATCGACCTGGCCGCCGCCGAAATTCACGGCGTATAGGCCGCGTTTCACCGAGCGGATCATCTCCTCCGGCGAATGCTGGCCGTTCAGCATGATCGTATTGGTCATGCGCGGCATCGGCGCATGGGCATAGGACTGGCGGCGGCCATTGCCGGTCGCGCGCATATTCATCAGCCGCGCATTGAGCCGGTCCTGAATATAGCCGACGAGAATGCCGTCCTCGATCATGACCGTGCGGCTGGTCGGCGTGCCTTCATCATCGACCGTCAGGCTGCCGCGCCGGTCAGGCAGGGTGCCGTCATCGACGATGGTGACGCCCGGGCTGGCCACGCGCTGGCCGAGCAGGCCCGCGAAAGCCGAGGTCTTCTTCCGGTTGAAATCGCCTTCCAGCCCATGGCCGATCGCTTCATGCAGCAGGATGCCGGGCCAGCCGGAGCCGAGCACGACCTCCATCTCCCCCGCAGGTGCCGCGACGCTGTCGAGATTAAGCAGCGCCTGGCGCAGCGCCTCATCGGCGGAGGCCCGCCAGACGGCGCCGTCCATGATCTGGGCATAGCTGAACCGCCCGCCGGTACCATGGCCGCCCGTCTCGCGCCGTCCGTCCTGCTCGACCACGACCGAGACGTTCAGCCGCACGAGCGGGCGCAGATCGGCGACGCGGCTGCCATCGGCGCGCAGGATCTGCACGGCCTGCCATTCGCCGTAGAGCGAGGCCATCACCTGCGTCACCCGGGGGTCAAGCGCGCGGGCATAGGCGTCGATCTCAGACAGAAGCGCGGCACGGACCGCGAATTCCGTCGTGCGCAGCGGATTGTCGCCGCTGTAAAGACGTTGATTGGTTGCCTGCGGGGCGGCCATGAACTCCCCCGAATGGCCGGATCGCACGGCGCGGACGCTGTCGGCGGCGCGATTCAGCGCAGCCTCGGACATCTCGCCGGCATGGGCATAGCCGGTCGCCTCGCCCGAGACGGCGCGCAGGCCGAAGCCGAGGGCGGTATCGGAACTGGCCGTGCGGATGCGGCCGTCTTCCAGCGCCAGGGCCTCGCTCTCCCGGTATTCCAGGAAAAGCTCGCCGTCATCGGCGCCGGTCAGCGTCTGCTGCACCAATTGCTCGGCGGCGGCACGATCCAGCTCGCTGCCGTCCTGGCCGAAGAACAGCCCGTCGGTGGTTTCCAGTGGGGTCGCGGAGGGCAGCATGGGACAAGGACTTTCACAAGAATCGGGCGCAGGCCGCATGGCGACGCAGGCCCCTGACTGCCAAATGGCGATGCCAGAGGCCTATTGCACCATCACAGTCCCGTCCTCGGCAAGCACCGTGTCATGCGGTGCCCGCGCGGCGGTCCTGAAAGTCCGGTCAATGGAGGGTGAGGTTGACGTCCACATGGCGCCATCGCGGCGGGGCGATGAGGCTGCCCGCGTGACTGACGCGGACGGAATGGAGCGGTCCTTCGATCTCGCGTTTCCAGAAATCGAGAAAGCGGCGGAGCGTCGGGTAGTCCGGGGCCAGATCCAACTCCTGCCAGATATAGGTCTGCAAAACGGCGGGGTGGTCTGGCAGGCGATAGAGGATTTCCGCGGTCGTCAGGCGAAAGTCACGCAGCTGGAGAGCCAGGCTCATTCTATCATCCTTGCCGTTTGAAGAGGGTGGTTGGAATGCGGCTGTCGTTACCAATCTGATGCTGTGGACGGTCGGGATCCGGCGGGTATTGGGGCGCCTTCACCCTGGCCATCAGGACGATGACAAATTCATCAAGTTGCCACAAGAAAAAACGCAACAAGATCAGCGCATTAGCACTCGACCCCTGAGAGTGCTGCCGAAATCATTGACACTGGCGGGGGGAGTGGCTAGATCGCTGGCACTCTCACGAAGAGAGTGCCAAGACGCGCAGGCCGGTGCCGCTTTTTGGGCCGCCAGCGGGTTAAAGCTCAACACACCCCATTCAGGAGCGATCCGAATGAAATTCCGTCCGCTACACGACCGCGTTGTTGTTCGCCGCTTGACCGCGGAAGAAAAGACTGCCGGCGGCATCATCATCCCCGATACCGCCAAGGAAAAGCCGATGGAAGGCGAAGTCATCGCCGTCGGCGCCGGTGCGCGTAACGAGCAGGGCGCGATCGTCGCGCTCGACGTTAAGGCCGGCGACAAGATCCTGTTCGGCAAGTGGTCCGGCACCGAGGTCAAGATCGATGGTGAAGAACTCCTGATCATGAAGGAGTCTGACATCATGGGTGTGATCGCCTAATCACGCGACGGCGGCCTTAAGGGCGCCTCGCCTCAGCCGATCCTGTCTCTATTTTAGAAGGACATAGTCCAATGGCAGCGAAAGACGTTCGCTTCTCCACCGACGCGCGGGCCCGCCTGCTGCGCGGCGTCGATATCCTGGCCGATGCCGTTAAGGTGACGCTGGGTCCCAAGGGCCGCAATGTCGTCATCGACAAGAGCTTCGGCGCCCCGCGCATCACCAAAGACGGTGTGACGGTCGCCAAGGAAATCGAGCTGGCCGACAAGTTCGAGAACATGGGCGCACAGATGCTGCGCGAAGTGGCCTCGAAGACCAATGACCTGGCCGGTGACGGCACCACGACGGCGACCGTTCTGGCCCAGGCCATCGTGCGCGAAGGCCTGAAGGCCGTTGCCGCCGGCATGAACCCGATGGATCTGAAGCGCGGCATCGACAAGGCCGTTGCCCTGGTCGTCACCGAGATCAAGACCCGCTCCAAGAAGATCAACTCCCCGTCCGAGACCGCGCAGGTTGGCACCATCTCCGCCAACGGCGAGGCCGATATCGGCGAGAAGATCTCCGAAGCGATGCAGAAGGTCGGCAACGAGGGTGTCATCACCGTCGAAGAGAGCAAGGGCATTGAGACCGAGCTCGACGTCGTCGAAGGCATGCAGTTCGACCGCGGCTATGTCTCGCCCTACTTCATCACCAATCCGGATAAGATGGTTGCCGATCTCGACAGCCCCTACATCCTGATCCACGAGAAGAAGCTCTCCGGCCTGCAGCCGATCCTGCCGCTGCTGGAAGCCGTCGTTCAGTCCGGCAAGCCGCTGCTGATCATCGCCGAGGACATCGAAGGTGAGGCTCTCGCCACCCTCGTCGTCAACAAGCTGCGTGGCGGCCTGAAGATCGCGGCCGTTAAGGCTCCGGGCTTCGGCGATCGCCGCAAGGCCATGCTGGAAGACATCGCGATCCTGACCGGTGGTCAGGTCATCAGCGAAGATCTGGGCATCAAGCTTGAGACCGTGACGCTCGCTATGCTCGGCCGCGCCAAGAAGGTGCTGATCGAGAAAGAGAACACCACGATCATCGAAGGCGTCGGCAAGAAAGAAGACATCGCCGGCCGTTGCTCGCAGATCCGCGCTCAGGTCGAAGAGACCACGTCCGACTACGATCGCGAGAAGCTGCAGGAGCGTCTGGCGAAGCTCGCCGGTGGCGTGGCCGTGATCCGCGTCGGCGGCTCGACCGAAGTCGAAGTGAAGGAGCGCAAGGATCGCGTCGATGACGCGCTGCATGCGACCCGCGCGGCGGTCGAGGAAGGTATCGTTCCGGGCGGCGGCGTTGCGCTGACGCGCGCGTCCACCGTTCTCGTCGGTGTGAAGGGCGACAATTCCGACCAGACCTTCGGCATCGAAATCGTCCGCAAGGCGATCCAGACGCCGCTGCGCCAGATCGCTGAGAATGCCGGTGCCGATGGCGCCGTCATCGCCGGCAAGATCCTGGAGAAGGACGAGTACAATTGGGGCTACGACGCTCAGACGGGCGAGTTCAAGGACCTCGTTGTCGCCGGCATCATCGACCCCGCGAAGGTCGTGCGCACGGCGCTGCAGGACGCGGCTTCGGTTGCCGGTCTGCTCGTGACGACCGAGGCGATGGTCGCCGAGCGTCCCGAGAAGAAGTCTGCTCCGATGCCGGGCGGTGGCGGCATGGGCGGCATGGGCGACATGGACTTCTAAGATTGTGAATTTCGCCGGGGTGGAGGTCATCCTCCCCGGTGATTTTTCCGTTCTAGTTCAGGAACAAGGGGCAGGCCCAGTCTGCCCCTTTTTCTATGTCCGGACTGGGAATTCCATTGTGATTGACAACCCCTGCCGTTTTCTGCATGGCTAATGCGCATTCAAATTCTGGCCTATCTTGTTGCGCCTGTCTCTTGCGGCGTCGTCAAGTCTACAAGGCCCGATTGTTGCGGCGCGCGGTTTATCGAAGACGGAGATGGGTACAGCTATGGCGATCGGCACTGTTAAGTGGTTCAACACCACCAAGGGCTTTGGTTTCATCATGCCCCAGGATGGTGGCAAGGACGTATTCGTCCATATTACGGCGGTCCAGGCCGCTGGCCTGCGCGGCCTCAATGAAGGCCAGAAGGTCAGCTACGAAGTCGCCATGGAGCGTGGCAAGGCAGCGGCCACGAATCTGAAGGCGATCTGATAGACCGATCTTCGGGTTCCTGCCGGGAGCCTTCCAGGACCGTGCATGAATAAAAAGGGCGCGCCTTCCGGCGCGCCCTTTTGTGCTGTTTGCACTTTATAATCCCCATCAGGTGTATCCACCTGATGGGGATTTCCTTGCGGATTGGACCCGCGGTCAGCGCACCAGGCGCAGGCGCGGACGGTTGGCCAGGGTCAGCGCGCGATAGATCGAGAGGTAATCCTCCGCCATGCGGCGGGCGGTGAAGCGCGTGTCGAAGGTTGCCCGCACCACGTCGCGCGAAATTTCCGGCAAATGGCGCAGCGCAGCGATGGCGCCCTTCTCGTCTTCGACGATAAAGCCGGTCACGCCGTCATCGATGATTTCCGGCACCGAACCATGATTATAGGCGATCACCGGCGTGCCGCAGGCCATGGCCTCGATCATGACCAGGCCGAAGGGCTCCGGCCAATCGATCGGCATCAACAATGCCTTGGCACCGCTGAGGAAGGCGGGCTTCTGGGCCTCGTTGATCTCTCCCACCAGTTCGACGCCACCGCCTTCGGCGATCAGCGGTTCTATCACGGTTTCGAAATATTCCAGATCGACCTTGTCAACCTTGGCCGCGATTTTCAGCGGAATGCCGGCAGCCCGCGCGATGCGAATGGCGCGGTCTGGGCGCTTTTCCGGGCAGATCCGGCCCAAAAAGGCCAGATAGCTGGGTTCCACCGCCTGCGGCGTCAGCAGATCCGCGGGCAGGCCGTGCAGCACGGTGCCGACGTAATTCGCCTCTTTCAGCGGGCGGCGCTGCGATTCCGAAATCGAAATCACATTCATCGGCGGCAATTCGGCATAGACCGGCTTGAGTTCCGGCAGGTCGAGGCGACCATGCAACGTCGTCACATAAGGAATATTGTGCCGGGCGAAGAGCGAGGCCGGCCAGTAGTCGAGATGGAAGTGCAGCACGTCGAATTCGTCCGCGCGGCGGCGCACCCGCTCCAGCAGCATGGCGAGCGGGGCCAGACTGTCGCGAATGGTGGGGTCGAGACGAAGAGCTTGCGGCCAGACGGCATCAAGCTCGGCCTTGGTGACGCTGTCACCGCTGGCAAACAGGGTCACCTCGTGACCGAGGTTCACAAGTTCCTCGGTCAGGTATGAGACAACGCGCTCGGTTCCGCCGTAGAATTTCGGGGGAACAGCTTCTGCGAGGGGCGCGATCTGGGCAATCCGCATATCAATCTCTCCTGCGTCGCTTGGGCATCTGCCTTGCTGCAACAACAGATAGGCGGTGTTTCTGGCCAAGCTGAGGCAATGGCGTGCCACACTTGCCACAGTTTCGTGGCCTCAGCTGTAACATACGGAAATGCTTTGAAATTTGCCGGGTATCACAAGATGGTGCGACGCAGCAGGCAATAAAAAACCCGCCGATGAGGCGGGTTTTTTATTCGTCGAAAAGACGGACGGCTTAGAAGCCTTCACGCTCCAGACGCTTACGCTCCATCTTGCGAGCGCGACGGACGGCTTCGGCGGCTTCCCGCGCGCGACGCTCCGACGGCTTCTCGAAATGACGACGCAGCTTCATTTCGCGGAAGATTCCTTCCCGCTGCATCTTCTTCTTAAGCGCCTTAAGCGCTTGATCAACATTGTTGTCACGAACGAGAACCTGCACTTGGTCGCCTGCTCCATCTCATGGAATTGCTATAAAGGGTCGGGACCACAAACGTCTGCGCATCCCGGATCAGGCGGGCGCTATACCATGGCCCGCCGCCTGCTCCAAACGCTTTCCGTTTCACACTTGTTGGAGCTGACATTGGCTATTCTCAAGATCGCCCGCATGGGCCACCCGGTTTTGCTGCAGGAGGCGCTGCCGGTCGAGGATGTCGCGGCGCCCGAGATTCAGCGTCTGATCGACGATATGATTGAGACCATGCTGGATGCCGGGGGCGTGGGCCTCGCTGCCCCGCAAGTCCATGTTCCGCTTCGGCTTTTCGTGTTTCATGTGCCGGCCGCGCGGGCGGCTGAGGGCGAAGACCAACCGGCGGATGAGGGCCTGGCACCGCAGGCGCTGATCAACCCTGTGATCACACCTATCGGCACCGACAGGCGCTTGGGCTGGGAGGGATGTTTGTCGATTCCGGGCCTGCGTGCGGCCGTCCCCCGCTTCGCGCAGATCACCTATTCCGGACTGGACCGCACCGGCGCGCCGCTGGAACGTAATGCCATTGGATTGCATGCGGTGGTTATACAGCACGAATACGACCATCTCGACGGGGTCCTTTACCCCATGCGCATGCGCGATTTCTCGCTCATGGGTTTTAACGAGGAGCTGGCCCGCTTTCAGCCGGTTCTGCCCCAATGAGGGCTATGCCTCATGGTGGGAAGAATGAAAGAAGCTTGAGTCATGACCGAAACCGCTGATCCGCTTCTGGATGCCGAGCAACTGGCGACGCTCGAAACGATGCTGCCGCATGTCTCTCTGTTCGGCTGGACCCGCCGCGCGCTCGCCGAGGGGCTGCGCGATACGGGCCGAGATGCGTCTGAGGTCGCTTGGCGCTTTCAGGGTGGCGCGCCCGAGATGATCGAGCTGTTCTTCGCGCGTGCGCTGTCTCGGGCCGTTCTGGCAGCCGAACCGCAGGTCGCGAGCGAGATAAGGCTGACCAAGCGGGTCCGTGCCGTGGTGGCATGCCTGCTGAACGAATTCGGGCCGGATAAGGATGCGCTGCGGCGGGCCGTCGCCTGGCTGGTTTTGCCGGTCAATGCACGGCGCTTGGCCGCGATCACGGCCCGCCTCGTGAACGGCATCTGGGACGCTGCCGGCGACCGGTCGACGGATGCCAGCCGCTACACCAAACGCGCGACGCTGGCGGCCATTCTGGTGCCGACGCTGCTGTTTTTTCTGTCGGATATTGATTTTGAGCATGAAGCGACGCTCGCCTTCTTCGACCGTCGGCTGCAGGGCGTGGGCCGTATCGGCCGGTTCCGCGCGAAAATGCAGGGCGCCTGCGGCGGTCTGATGGGCCGGCGGGTCCGCTTTGCGGGGCGCGCCGCGGCATGACCGGTTTTTTGTCGCAAGCGCCTCACGGCCGAAGCTTAGGATAAGTCATGCCTCGGGTCCGTATCGTCCACACCACAGAATATACCTATCGGCGGCCGGTGAAGCTGACGGAGCATCGGTTGATGATGCGGCCGCGCGACAGCCACGACCTGCGCCTGCTGGAAGCAACGCTCGGTATCATGCCGCCGGGCGCCAGCACGCGCTGGGCGCATGATGCCTTCAACAACTCCGTCTGCCTGCTCGACTGGCAGCATGTTTCGACCCACAAGCTGCGCATCGTCTCCCGGCTGGACCTGCAACATTACCCGGTCGCGACCGAGCTGCCGCTTGATCCGGCCGCCGAGATCTACCCCTTCCGCTATGCGGGCAACGAGTATCCCGACCTCAGCCGCCTGATCGAGCCGCATTATCCGGACCCGGACCGCCGGGTGGAAGCCTGGGCCAGGCGCTTTTTGCGCCGCGAGGGCAATACCCCGACCTGGGAATTGCTGATCGGCATGACCAAGGCGATCAAGGCGGAATTCACCTATGAGGGGCGCGAGGCCAAGGGCACTTATGGGCCGCTGCAAACCCTGGCCGAAAAGCGCGGCGCCTGCCGGGATTTTGCCGTGCTAATGATGGAAGCCGCGCGGTCGCTCGGCTTCGCGGCGCGTTTCGTCTCCGGCTACTTATATGATGAGGCGCTGGTCGATAGCGTCGACACCATGGTCGGCGGCGGTGCCACCCATGCCTGGTGCAGCATCTACCTGCCCGGCGCCGGCTGGGTGGAATTCGACCCCACCAACGGTCTGGTCGCGGGGCGCAACCTCATCCGCGTCTGCACGGCGCGGGAGCCGTATCAGGCGACCCCGCTATCGGGCGGCTATATCGGCGAGCCCGAGGATTTCGTCTCCATGACGGTCAATGTCGAGGTGACGGTGGGCGAACCGCGTCCGGCCATCGAGAAGCGGCCCGCGGTGTCGCCGGCGTCAGTGGAGCAGGAGGCGCGGGTGCCTGCCGCCCCGGCCGATGCGCCGATCGCGGCCGAGACGGAGAAGGCGTCGTCCGCCGCCGCTCGTGCGTCGGAGTTTGCGATGGAAGAGCGTTCTTTCGGCAGTCTTGACCTCACGACCCCTTGAGGTAACGCAAACCGCTTCCTACCTTCATCCTGCAAAGTGGACCTGTCGCCTCCTGAGGGGCAGTCTCCGCCGGTCGCCTGATTGAAGGGACACAGATATGGATATTGAGAAATTCACCGAGCGGTCGCGTGGCTTCCTGCAGGCCGCGCAGACCATTGCCATCCGCGAATTCCACCAAAGGATCACGCCGGACCATCTGCTGAAGGCGCTGCTGGATGACCCCGAGGGTGCGGCCTCGGGCCTGATCCGTGCGGCCGGCGGCGATCCGGCGGTCGCGCAGCGCGCGGTCGAGGTCGAGATCGCCCGTCAGCCCAAGGTGCAGGGCGGCGGCGCCGGCCAGCCGCAGATCACCCCCGAACTCGTCCGCGTGCTGGACGCCGCGCAGACATCCGCGCAGCGTGCCGGCGATGATTATGTGGCCCAGGACCGGCTGCTGGTCGCGCTCGCCGCCAGCGACGGACCGGCCGCCCGCGCGCTGCGCGACGCGGGTGCCCCTGCCCAGGCGCTGGACCGTGCCGTCACCGATATGCGCAAGGGCCGCAAGGTCACCAGCCAGGCGGCCGAGTCCACCTTCGACGCGCTCAAGAAATACGCCCGCGACGTGACCGAGCTCGCCCGCAACGGCAAGCTGGACCCGGTCATCGGCCGTGACGAGGAAATCCGCCGCACCATTCAGGTGATCGCGCGGCGCACCAAGAACAATCCGGTGCTGATCGGCGAGCCCGGCGTGGGCAAGACCGCGATCGTCGAGGGGCTCGCCCTGCGTATCGTCAATGGCGACGTGCCGGAGGCGCTCAAGAATAAGAAGCTGCTGGCGCTCGACCTCGGCGCGATGGTCGCGGGTGCCAAATTCCGCGGTGAGTTCGAGGAGCGGCTGAAGGCCGTGCTGCAGGAGATCGAGGCCGCGCAGGGTGAGGTCGTGCTGTTCATCGACGAGATGCATACGTTGGTCGGTGCCGGCAAGGCTGACGGCGCCATGGATGCGTCCAACCTGCTGAAGCCGGAACTTGCCCGTGGGGCGCTGCATTGCATCGGTGCGACCACGCTCGACGAATACCGCAAGCATGTGGAGAAGGACGCGGCCCTCGCTCGGCGCTTCCAGCCTGTCTATGTCGGTGAGCCCTCGGTCGAGGATACGATCTCCATTCTCCGCGGCATCAAGGAGAAATACGAGCTGCATCACGGCGTGCGCATCACCGACGGCGCGCTGGTTGCCGCCGCGACCCTCTCCAACCGCTATATCGCCGACCGCTTCCTGCCGGATAAGGCGATCGACCTGATGGATGAGGCGGCGAGCCGTCTGCGCATGCAGGTCGACAGCAAGCCGGAGGAGCTGGACGAACTGGACCGGCGCCTGCTGCAGCTCAAGATCGAGCGGGAGGCGCTGAAGCGCGAGGAAGATGCGGCGTCGCGCGACCGGCTGGAGAAGCTGGAGCATGAGATCGCGGATCTGCAGGAGCGGTCGGATGCGCTGACGACGGCCTGGCGCAACGAGAAGGATCGTCTGCAGGACGCGCAGAAGCTGACCGAAAAGCTCGATCAGGCCAGAAGCGAGGCGGAGATCGCCGAACGTCAGGGCAATTACGCGCGCGCCGGCGAACTGCGCTACGGCGTCATTCCGCAGCTGGAGCGGGAGATCGCAGCCAGCCAGTCCGGCGAGGGTCGTCTGGTCAATGAAGCGGTGACGGAGGAGCAGATCGCCTCCGTCGTCTCGCGCTGGACCGGCGTGCCGATGGAGCGGATGCTGGAAGGCGAGCGCTCCAAGCTGCTGCGCATGGAGGATGACCTGCGCCATCGTGTCGTCGGGCAGGAGGATGCGCTGAAGGCCGTCTCCAATGCCGTGCGGCGGGCGCGGGCCGGTCTGCAGGATCCGAACCGGCCGATCGGCAGTTTCCTGTTCCTCGGCCCGACCGGCGTCGGCAAGACGGAGCTGACCAAGGCGCTGGCGTCTTTCCTGTTCGATGACGAGAAGGCGCTGCTGCGCATCGACATGAGCGAGTTCATGGAGAAGCACGCGGTCTCCCGTCTCATCGGCGCGCCGCCGGGCTATGTCGGCTATGACGAGGGCGGCGTGCTGACGGAAGCGGTCAGGCGCCGGCCCTATCAGGTCATCCTGTTTGACGAGGTGGAGAAGGCGCATGAGGACGTCTTCAATATCCTGCTGCAGGTGCTGGATGACGGGCGGCTGACGGATGGCCAGGGGCGGACGGTCGATTTCCGCAATACGATCATCGTCCTCACCAGCAATCTCGGCAGCGAGATCCTGGCGGCTCAGCCGGAAGGCGAGGCGGCGGCGATGGTGCAGGGCGAGGTGATGACGATCGTCCGTCACCATTTTCGGCCCGAATTCCTCAACCGGCTGGATGAGGTGATCCTGTTCCGTCGTCTGCAGCGGGTGGATATGGCGTCGATCGTCAATATCCAGCTGCAGCGGCTGCGGTCTCTGCTGGCGGATCGCAAGATCACGCTGGGCCTGGATCAGGCGGCGCAGGAATGGCTGGCTGAGGAGGGGTATGACCCTGTCTATGGCGCGCGGCCGCTGAAGCGCGTCATTCAGCGGCAGTTGCAGAATCCGCTGGCCGGGCTGCTGCTGGAAGGGGCGATCCATGACGGTGAGCCGGTTGCCGTGACGGCGGGCCGGGATGGCTTGATCATCAATGGCAGGCTCGCGGAAGCAGCCTGATCGGACGCAAAGCGCCGATGATCCCATCAGGCTCATGCGGCTGATGGGATAGCAGAGTGGGGGCTAATCCTGGGTTCTTCGGCTTGGGATTAGCGCTTTCTGCATATCGTCACACTGACCACTCACAATTTTGCATGGCCTTCATTCCTATCGGGTAAGTGGGTTTTGTGGTGAGGCAGACCCCTGATTTTCCGCTCATCTCGTTGATTTTGTTACATTATTCTTTCTTTTCTTAGTTTGTCATTGTTTTGAAATTGGGTGTTGACGGGTGTTGGGGTGGGGCGTAAAAGCCCGTTCACCGACGCGGTGCGGGGTTGAA
>NZ_JAESVA010000008.1 GCF_020621385.1 Acidisoma cellulosilyticum
CCTGGTTCTCCATCATCAGATTGAACAGACGGCGCAGGATGGCGCTGCGATCCTTGGCCAGCATCGCGCCCCAGGCCTTCTGCGCGCGATAAGCGGCGTCGATCGCGCGTGTGGTCTCGGCCGTCTCCATCGCGGGTATATGACCGATCACCGCTCCGGTCGCCGGATTGGTGACGGCGATCGTCTTGCCGCTGTCGGCCTGAACCCATTTGCCGTCGAGCAGATTGGCTTGTCGTAGAAGCGAAGCGTCCTTCAGCGGTAGCGTGGATACTGTCTCAAGCATGATCTGTCCTTCACTTGTCTCACGCTCGTTCGGGCCGCATGCGAGGGCCGATAGCGCAAACTTAGAAATCGACGTCCTTGGTCTCCGGTCCCATCAGGGCGCCGACCATACCGATCAGACCGCCGAGGCAAAGCAAAACCACGGGCGTCACATGAAACGGCATGATGGCGCTGAGCCAGTTCATATAAAAGGCGTAGAAGGACGGGATGATGACGGAAAGACTGAACCCCACGCCGAAGCCCGTTGCCCTGACATCCGTCACAAACCGCTCATTGATATAGGTAACGATCACGCCCCAGGGCGACGTGACGATGACGGACAGCACGCAGACCAGCAGCATGATCACCGGCAGGGTCAGCCCGTCGACATTCGCCAGCACATAAAGGATCGCGGCGCCGATCGTGGCGATGACCGGACCGATGATGGCAAAGAAACGACGACGCCCGATCCGCTGCCCGATCAATCCGGCGCCGATATAGCTGAAAAACAGCACCGCATAGGAAATCAGAAGCGTCGAGGTCAGCTGAAAATGCGACAAGTGCAGAAACCGGCTGAGCAGGGTCGTGGGCAAGAAAATCGTTATGATATTCTGGGTCAGCCAGAAACCGCTCATCATGATGAGCACTTGCAGCAGGTTGCGTCCGCTTTTGCCGCGCAGAAGATCCGTGAACGGCACCTTCTCCGGGCGCTCGCCGATTTCGGACTTCCAGATTTCGGATTCGGAGACCTTGAAGATATAATAGAGCGCCAGACAACCGGCGAGTACCGCGCCAATGATGAAGGGAATGCGCCAGCCCCAATGCGTATAGGGTGAATCGGCACCGTGCAGCGGAAACAGAACGAACATCAACATCGCGACCAAATTGATGGTCACATAGGCCGCCGGAAAGCCCGCGATGATGAAGCCGCCGACAAATCCCCGCTGATGCTTGCGTGAATACTCGATGGCGAGCGGCATGGCACCCGTATAGCCACCGCCAAGGCAGATGCCATCAAGGAAACGCAGTGCCACAAGAAGAAGATAGGAGCCGATGCCGATGGTATTGTAGCCGGGCAACAGCGCGATCAGCAGCGTGATGACGCCAAAACCCGATACGGAATAGATCGATGCCATTCTGCGCCCGATGCGATCGGCGACCATTCCGAACAACAATGCGCCGACCGGACGGCCGAGCAGCGTCGTGATAAAGACGAGTGAGGCAAGGATGGCCTCAACCCCGGCAGAGAGATGCGCGGGCTGGAAAAAGAACAGAACCGGCGACAGCACAACGACGGGAAGATAGATATCGAACATGTCGATAAACTCGGAGAAGAAGGCACCTTTGATGGCACTTCGTCTCTTCTCGTCCATCGTCTGATCGGCGGCCCCGACCGGAAAAGTCTGGGAAAATGACACGCAACGCTTCCTTATTTTTTCTTTTTTAGCCCCGTTTGATCGGCGGCACATCCAGCCGCACGATGATACCGGCCAGGTCCGGCCGTGGCGGCGGATACATGTCCATCACCAGCGGATCATGGCCCGGAATGATGTGATCGCGGCTTGGTGCCTGCTTGCGCACAAGGTCAAATGCCTCAGCCGCATCGCCGATATTGAAAACAGTCGTGAAAGGCCTGTCGCTATCCATATTCTCGAAGAAATGCAGAACGTCGGAGGCCAGAACAACCCAGCCGCGCTGCGTGTGGATACGCAGAAACTGCAGACCGCCGGAATGTCCGCCGGCAAGATGGAGCGTGATGCCGGGGGCCAGTTCCTCATTGCCGCGATAGAAGGTGACCCGGCCGCCATAGTTGAGACGGACGATGCCAACGACATCGTCAACTTCGAAGGAATGATTGATGCAGTGATGGCGCATATAGCGGCCGGTTGCAAAATGGATTTCGGGTTCCTGCAAATGGAACTGTGCCACCGGGAATTTGGCGAAATTGCCGACATGATCATAATGCAGATGGGTCAGCACCACATCATGTGCATTCTCCGCTGAAAGGCCCAACAGCGAGAGGGCGTCCACAGGGCAACGCAGATATTCTCTCTTGCGCTTGATCGCCATCTCAGCCGTAAAGCCCGAGTCGATGATGAAACTGCGCTCCGGCCCGATCGCAACCCACATGAAATAATCCATGCGCATGGGACCGTCATGCGGATCGCCGCCGATGAAGTTGTCAGCCCGTCGTCCCTCGCGCGTCGCATAGCGGATGGCGTAAAGCTCGTAATTCGGCAGATCGTCGGGCATCAATACGCCTCGTGGTGGAATAGTTTGCGGAAACCCTGCCACGCAGGCAGCGACAGGGTTTCCGATCTTGCTCGATTATTCGGCCGCCTTGGCAACATCGGCGAAAGCCTCACGCGCGACGCGGAAGGAATCGACACCGGCGGGAATGCCGCAATAGATCGCGACTTGCAGAAGAATCTCGCGGATCTCATCCTTGGTCACGCCGTTCTTAAGCGCACCTTTAAGATGCATCTTCAACTCATGCGGCCGATTCAGGGCGCTGAGCATGGCGATGTTGAGCATGCTCCGCGTCTTGCGGGGCAGGCCTTCCCGCCCCCAGACCGCGCCCCAGCAATATTCCGTCGTGAGCTCCTGCATCGGCATGTTGAAGTCGTCGGCGGTCTTGATGGAGTTCTCGACGAACTCAGCCCCCAGCACGGACTTGCGGATCTCAAGACCCTTCTCGAACATGTCCTTGTTCATCACTCTCTCCATGAATTAATTCTGTGTCATCACCGCAAGGATACCGACATCCTCGAGGGTCTCCAGCCGCGCGACGGCGTCTTCCAGTGCCGCCGAGCGGTCCGCGCCCAGCATCTTGGTGGCGGCCTCGCGGAAGCGGTCGCGCACGCCGTCCGGCGTTGCAGGCACGACATCCGCCAGACTGCGTGAGCGTTTGCTGCCATCCTTGAGCGTCACCTCGACCGAGGCGCCCTGCTGCGCCGGATAGGCCGCGTTGAACTCGGCCCCTTCTTCGACCGTCAGGCATTGCGCCAGTCGCATGATCGCCGGATCATCGAGCAGGCGGTAATTTTGCTCCGAGACACCGCCATGCACCAAAGCCGCCGCCACGCCGAATTGAATGCTCATCTTGGCCTGCAGGATTCGACCGAAGGGGCCGGCATAGTCGCAGCCGGGATAGAGCTTCATCGCGCGCGTGCCACGCACCAAAATGGCCGTCACGTCATCAGGGCGGATAGCTTCCTCCCGCACCAGCGTCAGCATCGCCTGGCAGGGCGTCTGCGCATAATTGCAGGCCGGAACAGGCTTGTTATAGACGGTGAGAAGTTCCGGCGTGCCGTCCGCGAAAAGTGTAATCGCGGGCACCGGCTGGCCGGGCCGATAGGCAGCGAACAGACCGGCAGCCCCGTCGAGCGCCCGCTCGGATGACCGCGCACCGAATGCCGCCAGTTCCACCGCCGTCACGGCATTGCGTGCCGCAAAGCCCGGATGGAAGAACATTTCGTCACTGCCCGTCGCCGGCCATTCATTCAGCCCGCTCATCGTATTGACCGCGAGCGAGAGGGCGCTGGTCAGCTCATCTTCGGTCAAACCCATAAGCCTGCCGCCGGCGATGGCGCCGGCGACCGGGCCGGCAAAGCCCGTCGGCCGGAAGAAACGCGCGAAGTCCGCGTTGATCAGCGAACGCCCGAAGCGACCACCGGCCTCATAGCCAAGAATAGCCGCCTGGATGAAGTCGCGCCCGCTGATCGGCCGACGCGCGGCAAGGGCCAGCAGCGTCGGCATGATGACGACACCCATATGGCTGACGCTGCCGGTATGCATATCCTCGCGCACCAGGCCATGACCCATCACCGCATTCGCGAAGGCGGCCTGCGGCACCGGCACAAGGTGTTGGGTAAAAAGCACGGGCGCCTTGCCCTGCTCCAGCGCCGCGAACCGGATGGCCTGGCCCGAAATCGGCAGATCGCGCGATTCAAGCGCACAGGTCAAAAAGTCCAGCAGGCAGATGCGCAGCTTCTCGACCGCCTCGGCCTCACGCGGAATGGCGGCGGTGAGCGCCGCCTGTGCGATGCCGCGACACAGCGCCATGTCCGCAGTACCGATCGTTGTTCCGTCCATCATCCGCGCACCTCGACGCCTGCCCAGGTCTCGACATTGCGGACCATGGAGGTGAAATCCGAGTCCGGTCCGTAGACCGCATTGGTCATGGCCAGCATCTGCCGCACGGCACTGCCGACGACCATGGGAATGCCCATCGCCTCCGCCTCATCCAGGCAAAGCCGCACGTCCTTGTAGGACAGCCCGGTCATGAAGCCGAAATCAAACGTGCCCGGCAGAACCGAACGCGGAAACTTGTCCTGAATGGCGCTGTTGCGGCCGCTGCTGACATTGATGACGTCGATCATGACCTTGGGGTCCAGACCCGCCTTCATCCCCATCACCATGCCTTCCGCCGAAATCGCCATCGCGCAGGCGGCCAGCAGATTGTTGACCAGTTTCAGCGTCTGCGCCGAACCCGGCTTCTCACCCACATAAAACAGCTTGCCGAAGATCTTCAAAATCGGCTCGATATCCGCATAGGTCTCGGCAGGGCAGGAGACCATCACCGCCAGCGTGCCGTTTTTGGCGCCGGCCAGACCGCCGCTGACCGGACAATCCACCGCCACGACACCCTTGGCCGTCAGGCCTTCGGCGACCTTCGCCGCAACCCGCGAACCGGTCGTTGAAAGATCCACGAAGATCTTCGCCCGGCCGCCGTCTGCCACGCCCTTCGCACCGAGCGCCACCGTCTCGACCACCGCCGGTGACGGCAGGCTGGCGAAGACGATATCCGACAGGGACGCCACTTCGGCCGGCGACCCCGCGCTGGTGGCACCTTCAGCGACCAGCGCTGCCACCGCCTCCGCACTCGGATCGGTGACGACAACGCTATGACCCGCCGCCAGCAGACGCTGGGTCATGAAACCGCCCATGCGCCCCACACCCACAAAACCTAGAGTTCTTCCTGCCATTGCATCCCCTTTTGGCGCCTTTGTGCCAAGCTATTCGCCCGACGCACCAATCTCTTATCTGCCCCTGCCCGCGCCGCTACGCCGTCGCGCCTGACGGTCAGTGCATCACCATTCCGCCATCCGCCACCAGCGTCATGCCATTGCAATAGGACGCTTGCGGTGACAACAACCACGCAATCGCCTCGGCGATCTCTTCCGGTGTGCCTAGGCGTTTTTGAACCGCCATGCCTTCGATACGCGCGCGAATATCCGGGTCTGCGAGCGGCGCCGCCGCGAAAGGCGTCTCGATCATCCCCGGTGCGACCGTGTTCACCGCGATTCCGCGCTCCGCCAAGGCGCGCGCGGCATTTTTGGTGACCGACAGAATGGCGCCCTTGCTGGACGCGTAGGACACCGTGCCGGCAAGACCGCCGCCGCGCAGCCCGGCCACGCTCGCGACCGTACATATGCGGCTGCCCGGCGGCATGATCAGCGCGGCCTCCCGCATGCAAACGAAGGTGCCGACAACGTTCACGTCATGAACGCGACGGAACTGCGCGGCCGTCGTCTCGAAAAACGGTGTCGTCTCGTAAATGCCGGCGCATGTCGCCAAGGCATCCAAACCGCCGATTTTCTGCGCGATCTCTTTAAAGATTGAGACGACGGCGGCTTCATCCGCGACATCGACCGCAAGCGCCAGATGGTCGCCCGCGACCGCTTGCGCCGCCGCCACATCGCGATCAAGGCACACGACCTGCCAGCCTTTCGCGATCATCAGCCGGGCCGTTGCCGCGCCAATACCGCTACCGGCCCCTGTTATTGCAACGCGCATCCACATCCCTTTCGCGCCGTTTTTGGCGGCTTATCCTATCCAAGACACCCTATGCGCTCCGGTCGGAGACGTTCGATTGACCAATAAAACACTGCGGTCAGAATCACGGGAATCCATGTTCGCCATTTTGCTGCATGGCAACATGACAAGGCCGCTTTCCTCCGGACCTTGTTGACGGCCCGTATCTTCGATTTTCGAAGCTAGACCCATGCGCCAAGCGGTGCCAGATGACACAGCCGCTATAGCAGCTATAATTGTGGTGAAAGGTGCCAGCGCTCAAAGCTGTGGCCGACCGGGGACGGACGATTGGAACTTAAACAGCTCAAGTATTTTCTCTGCGTCGCGGAAGCTGGAAGCTTCTCGAAAGCCGCAGTCTCGCTCGCCCTGACCCAACCTGTACTCAGCCGACAGGTCAAGTTCCTGGAGGAGGAATTGGGCGAGGAATTATTTTATCGCAACGGTCGCGGCATCGTTCTTTCGGCCGCCGGCCAGATTTTGGCGACCCATGCCCGAGACATGGTGGATATCGCGGACCGCATTACCGGCGAAATGGCGGCGCGCCGCGCCACACCCAGCGGCAAAGTCGTCATCGCCATGCCGCCATCCATCGGCTGGGTTCTCACCGTGCCGCTCGTGCAGCGGTGCCGCGCGCAATATCCGGAGATATCCCTTCACGCGGTCGAAGGGTTCAGCGGCCATGTTCTGGAATGGCTGGCAACCGGTCGCGTCGATATCGGTGTTGTCTACAACGCGCCGCGCCATCCGACTTTGCTGACCGAGCCGCTATTGGAGGAGGACCTGATTCTGCTCGGCCCCCCCGGCGACCCGGCAGGTGTCGGCGACGGGCCGATCACTGCCGAGCGGCTGGCGGAGGTGCCTTTGATCATGCCGGCGCGGCCGCATGGCCTGCGCATGCAAGTGGACCACGCCATGACGCGCATCGGTGTCACGCTGCGGATCGAGCATGAGATGGATGCCATGGCGTCCACCCTCGGCCTGGTCGAGGCCGGGGTCGGCTATACCATCCTCTGCTATGCCGCCACACAGCCCCACATCGCTGCCGGCCGCCTGCGCTGGTGGCCCATCGAGGCGCCGCATCTGACACGCCAGCTTATGCTGGCGACCGCGACACAGCGGCCGATGACGGCCGCGACGCGGCTGGTGATCAAACTCATTCGCGATCAGGTATCTGACCTGTGTTGGACGCCGGCGCCTTGAGCTTCAGCCGCGCACCTCGACGCCTGCCCAGGTCTCGACATTGCGGACCATGGAGGTGAAATCCGAGTCCGGTCCGTAGACCGCATTGGTCATGGCCAGCATCTGCCGCACGGCACTGCCGACGACCATGGGAATGCCCATCGCCTCCGCCTCATCCAGGCAAAGCCGCACGTCCTTGTAGGACAGCCCGGTCATGAAGCCGAAATCAAACGTGCCCGGCAGAACCGAACGCGGAAACTTGTCCTGAATGGCGCTGTTGCGGCCGCTGCTGACATTGATGACGTCGATCATGACCTTGGGGTCCAGACCCGCCTTCATCCCCATCACCATGCCTTCCGCCGAAATCGCCATCGCGCAGGCGGCCAGCAGATTGTTGACCAGTTTCAGCGTCTGCGCCGAACCCGGCTTCTCACCCACATAAAACAGCTTGCCGAAGATCTTCAAAATCG
Organism: Acidisoma cellulosilyticum; assembly: GCF_020621385.1. Classification (GTDB taxonomy): domain Bacteria; phylum Pseudomonadota; class Alphaproteobacteria; order Acetobacterales; family Acetobacteraceae; genus Acidisoma; species Acidisoma cellulosilyticum. Next base: position 7,728 of record NZ_JAESVA010000008.1, read on the forward strand.
GCTCGATATCCGCATAGGTCTCGGCAGGGCAGGAGACCATCACCGCCAGCGTGCCGTTTTTGGCGCCGGCCAGACCGCCGCTGACCGGACAATCCACCGCCACGACACCCTTGGCCGTCAGGCCTTCGGCGACCTTCGCCGCAACCCGCGAACCGGTCGTTGAAAGATCCACGAAGATCTTCGCCCGGCCGCCGTCTGCCACGCCATTCGCACCAAGCGCCACCGTCTCGACCACCGCCGGTGACGGCAGGCTGGCGAAGACGATATCCGACAGGGATGCCACTTCGGCCGGCGACCCCGCGCTGGTGGCACCTTCGGCGACCAGCGCGGCCACCGCCTCCGCACTCGGATCGGTGACGACAACGCTATGACCCGCCGCCAGCAGACGCTGGGTCATGAAACCGCCCATGCGCCCCACACCCACAAAACCGATCTGCTTACCTGACATAAGACCTCCTGCGATGCATTCTGCATCGGATTATTCGCCTCTCCCCGGCTTCGCCATGGCTGTCATCGACATAACAGCCTGCGCCGTCCGGGGGGCTTTATGAGTGATCGGTGTCGCTTCGGAACGCGTCTAGCCAAGATACTTGTTGATGATATCAAAACCCTGACGCCTGATGTCGTCGGGGGTCATCTCCTCGACAATCTCACCATGGGTCATGATGTAAAGCCGATCGCAGACCTGCGTCGCTATATCAACGCGCTGCTCTACCAGCAGCAGCGAAGCGCCCCTGCGGCGAAGCTCAAGCAAAGCCTTGACGACGATGCCGACAGCGACGGGCGACAATGCGATCGACGGCTCATCGAGCAACAGAATCTCCGGGTCGCTCATCAACATGCGCCCGATGGCGACCATCTGCTGCTCGCCGCCGCTGAGAAAGGATGATCGCCGTTGACGGTAGTTCAGCAGAACCGGAAACAGCTCATAGACGGAGGCGAGCAAAGCCGCCACGCGCGCCTTCTCATGTCGCAGATGAAAGGCGCCGAGGACGAGATTATCTTCCACCGTCAACTCGGTGAACAGGCGCCGCCCTTCCGGGGCGATGGCGGCATAGCCGCTGGCGACGCGATGCGGCGGAAAATCCGAGACATCGGTATCGCCGATGCGGATGCTGCCACGGCGGTTCTTGATCAGGCTCATGATGGCCCGCAGCACCGTGGTCTTGCCCGCGCCATTGGGGCCGAGCAGCGCCACCGCTTCCCCCTTGCCGACACGCAAGGCCACGTCGCGAATGACGTCGAAGCGGCCGTAACCGGCCGAGAGCGCGGAAATCTCAAGAGCTGGATTGGATAAGGGGCTCATTCGCCGAGATACACCTGCCGGACGATGGGATGGGCACGGACCTCATCGGCGGTCGCCGTCAGCACCACCTCGCCCGCATTCAGCACTGTGACCCGATCGCAAAGCGGCAGCAAAAACCGCGTCTGATGTTCGATAATGATCATGGTGACGCCCTGGGCTTTGAGCTGGCTAAGGATTCTAGCGAGATGATCGACCTCGCCGCTCGACAATCCCGTCGCCGGCTCATCCAGAATGATGATGTCCGGCGCTGCGACACAGACGGACGCCAACTGCGTCAGCTGTTCCACGCCGTGCGGAACATCGCCGATCCGGCGCTCGGTCCAATTGGTGGCCCCCACCGATTGCAGCGCTGCCACAGCCTGTGTGGTCATCCAGCCGAGGTCACGCTGCCCTGACGGCAGCAGCGGCCAGATGGCGGCCCTGCGCACGATGCCCGGAATCTTGGTGTAGAGACCGACCGAGACATTCTGGCTCGTGGTCAACTCCCGCACCAGTTGCGCGGCCTGGAATGTGCGGCGCAGACCCAGCCTTGCGCGGCCACTGGGCGATACACCGTTGACCTGCTGACCTTTGACGAAGATCGCCCCCGCGACCGGCCGCAAACGACCCGCGATGACATTCGCCAATGTGCTTTTGCCGGAACCGTTCGGCCCGATGAGACCGTGGATATGGCCCCGCCGCACGACGACATTGACATCCCGCAGCACTTTCGGCCCGACGGCATAGCTGAATTCGATGCCCCGGCATTCGACGGCAATGTCGCCACCCGCCATGTCCGTCGCGCGCGTCGGTGGCACGGCAGATGGCGCGACAGCACCGGCGTCTTCGGAAATGACCGGCGATTGAACCGTCTTGCCGAATTGCCGCCGGATCAGGCCGACGACACCTTCCGGGAAGACCGTGATCGCGAGGATGGACAAGGCCCCATACAGCACTTCCTCCAACCAGGGATTGATGTCGACGACAGCGGGAAACATCGAAACGAAGGCAGCGCCGACCAGCGGACCGAGCGTGGTATTGATACCGCCGACCAGCACCATGACCAGGACATTGAGGGATACCGACCAATCGAACTGTCCGGGAGAAACAACACCGAGGAAGGAGAACAGCCAGCCGGCCGTTCCCGCCATGGCCGCCGACAGCCCGAAGATGCCGATTTTGATGGCCGAGGTTCGAACGCCCGCCGCTTCCGCGAAAGGTTCCGCGTCGCGGATGGACAGCAGCACAGGGTAAAGCGGCGAGCGGCGGATATTCCAGACCAGAGCGGCCGCGGCCAAAAGGGCCAGCAATATGCACCAGGCAACCGGCGCACCCAGCCAGGCAAGGCCGGTCGGAAAGTCGGGAAAGGCCGGCCCCAAAAGCCCCTGGGTCCCGCCGGTGATCTGCATATCCGTCGCCATCACCGTCAGCACCAAGGTAAAGATGAAGGTGGTGATCGCGAAATACAGGCCGCTGACCCGCAGCGACATCGCACCGATGATGACGCCACACAGGCCGCTCACCACGATCACGACCGGCAGCAACAGAAAGGGGCTGACATTGAGATCGGCCACCGCGATGGCGGTGACATAGGAGCCGATGCCGAAGAATCCGCCTTGGCCAAGCGAATAGAGGCCGAGCATGCCGGCCACGAGGTCAAGACTGATCGCCAGGATACCGAATACCCCTGCCACCAGAACGAGGCTTTGAATGCTCAGGCTGGCATTGGCCGCAAGCCAGGTCGCCATGACATAGACGACGAGAAGGACGACGGTCAGAAGCCGCCGATTGAAGGGTGACTTGGTCATCGCCTGGTCCTACCGCGCCCGCCGCATCAGCCGGGGGAATGAAAAACCTCCAGAACTGAACAGCCCGCGTGGCGTGACGATGAGAATGATGACGAGAACAAGGAAGGGAAACCAGTCCGAAGCCTGAGAATCGATCAGCGCATTGGCACCATTCGCCAGCACGCCCAGCAGCAAACCGCCGAACATCGCGGATAGGGGCTTTTCGGTGCCCCCGCCGATCATCATGGCGATGAAACCGGAAATGCCATAGGTGCTGCCGAGATAGGGATTTGCGAAGGTGCTCGGCCCGATCAGAATACCGGCGACGCCCGCGAATAGACCGGAGATCGCGAAGGCCGCGATGGCAACGACCGTGGTATTGCCGCCGATGGCTGACGCCATATCCGGATCGGTCGCGACGGCGACACCGAGCTTACCGTAAAGCGTGCGCTTGCGAACAAGCTCGAAGGCCGCGGCAAAAACGATAGCGACGGCAATCGCCAGCACTTGCTGACCTGTCAGCACGGCATTCGCGATGTGAATGCTGTACCCGTTCAGGATGGCCGGGAAAGGCCGCGATGTCGGCCCCCACAGATAGGCGGCCGCATTCTCCAGCATCACCGCGAAGCCGAGTGTGCTGACAAGCCAGCCAAAGCTGAAGCGGTTGAAAGCCAGGATCGGCTTCACCGCGATGACATAAGACAGCACCGCGACGATGCAGGAACTGAGCAATCCCAAAATAACGGCGATCCAGGGCGAGTAGCCGGCTGATGAAATTGTCGCCGTGATCATGATGGCCACCATCATGATCTGTCCCTGGGCAAAATTGATGACGCGGGTGACATAAAAGGAGATCGCCAAGGCCATCCCGATGAGGCCGTAGACCGAGCCGATCGCAAGACCACTCAGGATGAATTGCAGCAACGCTGGCCCGCTCCCTTTTTTTATCGTTATGAGCGGCTTCGGGCCGCTTCAGCCGTTTGAAACAGTCAATTGAATCAAGCCTAACCGGAATCTCCGGCCGCGTCAGATCTCATAGCGACTATAACTGTTATTATGCCGATAGGAATTTGTGCGCATCTGTCTCTCTTATCGTTCGACCGCGCGCATGATATTGGCAATAGGCCTAGCAGTAATCCGCGCGAGACGCGGAACGACAACAACAACGATAACAATAAGGCGTGATCGTCCATGACGAGCCGCCCAACAACCGGGAGCGAGAATCCAGTGAGAGCTATTATCGCCAGCACTATCTTCGCCGCAACGGCGATACTTGGCTGTCCTGTGAGCTATGCGGCCGCGACCGACAAGCCGATCCTCGTCGGGCTGATCGCGGGCACGACCGGTGCCTACGGCACAACGGGCGTGGCCACCGTCCAAGGCGCGCAACTCGCGGTCGACAAGATCAACGCCGCCGGCGGCGTGCTCGGCCGCCCGCTGAAGCTGGAATGGTATAACGACAATGCCTCGGCTACCTTGTCAGGACAGCTTTTTGCGAAGCTCGTCAGCAATGGCGCCGTCGCGATTGCAGGGTCGCCGGATACCGGCCCCGTCACGGCTCAGCTTGCCACGCGCTACAAGATTCCCACCATCGGCGTCGTGGATGATGGCGGTCTCACCGTCAATCCGCATGGGCCGGACAGCCCGCCCAACCCCTGGGTATTCGATTTCGGCCTCAACACCTTTGCCTGGGGCGCCAAGATTGCCGAACATGCCTTGAAGAATTGTCCGCAAGGACTGGCCGTTCTTCACGACCCGAGCACTTATGGCGAGGGCGGCAATTACGGCATCCAACTCGTCTATCGCAAGGCCAATCAGAAGGTAAAGATCGACGAGACCATTACGGAAAACTGGTCGACGGGCGCGACAACAGGCCTGATGCCGCAGATCAGCGCCATCAAGGCGGCCGGCGTCACCTGCGCCGATGTCTGGTTGACACCGCAGGACCAGGCCGCCTTCGCGCAGGATACGCATTCGCTCGGTTTCGCCGTCACCACCTATGGCAATGACGAAACCAATGCCGATGATACCTATGCCAAGCTTGCCGGTAGCAATGCAGATGGGACGATCAGCGCAGTGCTGACATCCGGTCTGCATCCCAGCCCCGCGATGCTGGCCTTCCGGGACAGCTACAAGACCAAATTCAACACGGAATCGACGCCCTTCGCCGAGACGAGCTATGACAGCATCCTTATGCTCGCCCAGGTCATCACCAAAGCCAATTCCACAAAGCCCGTCGATCTGCAGAAGGAGTTCAACAATACGAAGAACTTCGACGGCATCACCGGCAGCCTGAGCTTCAGCCCCGAGAATCACATCACCATCACGCCGGAGCAGCTGACCCTGGTGAAATATGATGCGGCGTCAAAGCAGTGGGTTGAACTGAAGGACTGATCAACCCACACCGCCGGCGAATAATATCCTGGGCTGTGGCGCGTCAGATCGCCACGGCCCAGTTTTCCGGTACCAAGCGGTAGCTGCCATTGCTTTTCACGACATGCGCGAAGGCCGGCAGATGCAGATGCATGCCGGCCACCAAAAGCCTCTCCGTCGCGACCGTCTCAAAGATACGGCGCCGATTTTCGGCAGCCAGCGCTTCATTGATATCGAACTCGCTGGTAACGCCGGGGTGGGGAATCTGGATCTCCGGCACATGCACGGTATCGCCCCAGATCACCAGGGTTTCACCGGCCGAGTCCAGCCGGTAGCCGCTATGCCCCGGCGTATGACCCGGCAAGGGCAGCTGCGTGATACCGGACAACACCTCCCCGCCATCGATCAGCCGAATGTGGTCGCGATAGGTGGTGAGCAGCGCCTGCGCGGCGTCGAGATAAGGGGTCGCCGCCGGCACGCGCCCGTCCCGCAGCGCAGGGTCGGACCAGAAGGCGACGTCATCCTTGTGAATGACAAGCTCGGCGCGCGGAAACATCGCCTTGCCGTCAGGGTCCAGCAGCCCATTGGAATGGTCGGGATGGATATGGGAAAGCAAAACGGTATCGAAATCCTCCGGCGCAAAACCGGCGGCCTTCAGATTCTCGGGCAGCAATCCCATGGAATAGATCGTGCTGCTGCCGCCCCCGGCATCGACCAATATGGTGCGCCCGGCGGTTTCGATGACGAAGGCATTGACGGTCAGGCGCGGCGGTTTTGTCCAAAATGCACCGCGCATGCAGGCATGCATCTCCTCCTGCTCCACGCCGCGCAGAATCTCGAAGGGAATGTCGAGGAAGCCGTCATTGATCACGGTGACCATCGCATCGCCGATCGGATGTCTGTAAATCCCCGGCACCTGCTTCGCTGTCTTATCCGCCATGGTTTCCCCCCGTCTTTTGTTTCATTCTAATGCACGGCCGCATACATGATGCGCTCTTCCGTCGCCTCACTCACGTCCAACTCTTCCACCACGCGGCCTTGCCTTGCAACCAGGATGCGGTCCGACAGGGCCATGATTTCCGGCAGGTAGGAGGAGATCACCACGACCGCAATGCCACGATCCGCAATCTCGTTGATGAAGCGATGGATTTCGGCAATGGCCCCGACATCGACGCCGCGCGTCGGCTCGTCAAAAATCAGGATGCGCGGTTCCTGCACTGCCGCCTTGGCAATGACGACCTTCTGTTGATTGCCGCCCGACAATTCGATGATCTTGGCATTGGCGTCGATCGCCCGCACGCCCAGTTTGCTTGTCCACTCGGCCGCCAAAGCCCGCGCCTGGGTCATGGACACGATAGACAGTGGATTGAAGCCGCGCGCCAGACGGCCCAGATAGATATTCTCGGCGATCGACATGGTCTCGAAGAAGCCCTCGATCTTGCGATCCTCGGTGATATAGACGATGCCGTCCAGGATCGCGGCGCGCGGTGCCTCGTAACGCACAGGCCGCCCGTCAAGCTCGATAGAGCCGCCGTGGAAATAGTCGCGTTTCAGCACGCCGCTCACGATCTTCATCGTCTCGGTGCGGCCGGCGCCGACCAGCCCGAAAAAGCCGGTGATCTGACCACTATAGACCGAGAACGAAGTATTGCGGACGATGCTGCCCATCGAGAGGTTCTGCACGCTCAGAATCCGCTCGCCGTAGGGGCGCCGGGCGCGCGGTTTGTCCTTGTCATACAACTCATGCGAGAGCGTGCGGCCGACCATGCCTTGCACGATGCGCTCCCGGTCGAAATCGCTCGTTCTGCCGGTCACCACCAACTCGCCGTCACGCAAGATGGTGATGCGGTCGGACAAAAGCAGAACTTCTTCCAGGGCGTGCGTGATGAAGATGATGGAGACGCCGCTCTCCTTCAGACGCCTGACGAGATTGAAGAAATGAAACTTTTCCTCCGGGGTCAGCGTCGCCGTCGGCTCATCGAAAATGATCAGCCGCGCCTCATGATGAACGGCCCGCGCGATCTCGACCATCTGCTTCTTGGCGGCACCGAGGGAGGAGACCAGCGCCATAGGGTCGACATGGAAGTTGAGCGACAGCAGAAAGCGCTGTGCCTGGATGTAAAGCCCCCGCAACCGGTTGAACATCTTCTCCTCGCCGAGATAGATGTTCTGCGCGACCGTCATGGACGGCACCAGATTCGTCTCCTGGAATACCATCGCGATCCCTTGGCCCTTGGCCTCGGAAGGGGATGACAGGGTGACGGGCGCACCGTCCAGCAGCATCTCACCGGATGTGAGTTGATAGACCCCTGCCAGGATTTTCGTCAGCGTCGATTTGCCGGCCCCGTTCTCGCCGACCAGCGCATGGATTTCACCGCGCTCGACATCGAAGTCGATATTGCGGATCGCCGGCACGCCACGAAATGCCTTGGTGGCCTGGCGCAGTTCAAGAACCTTGGTCATGCCGCTTGCCTTGCCCGACCGATCGTGAGGCCGACCACCACGCCCGATCCTTTGGCGCCGATCATCAATTGCCCGTCCCATTCCGCCAGCGACGTCACGCCATGAACGTGGCCGTCGGCGCGGCTGTGATAGCTCTCCACCGGCCGCATCCGGTCGTCACAGCGCAGCACAAGGCCATAGGACCAGGACGGCGACCAGGGTTTCAACTGATTGAGCTTTTTGCGCGCGCCGCCCTGGATGGGTTCCAGGAAGGTGACGCCGCTGGTCAGCGCCGGCGCGATCCACAGATCGGGATCGATGGTCTCGATCATCCGGCGGCGATACGCGTCCTCGCGAAGCACGAACTCGACCAGTTGGTTGCGGGGTGCGAACAGCGCCAGCCAGAAGCCACCCTCCGCCCGCCGCAACATGCGGCCCGGATAGGCCGGCAACTGTCCCAATAGGACAGTGGGCAGGCCGGCGCTGGTGGCAGGCAGGCACAACACCCGATGGCGCCATGCCTCGGCGACGAAAATATCGCCCTCGGCGCTCAGTGCGATCCCGCTGGGATAGGCGAGGCCAAACGCCAGCCGCACGGCCTTGCCCCCCGTCAGCGACAGGCGGAATACACTGCCGCTCGCGCCTTCGGTCATAAGGTCGCGCTTCCACGCGGCCGCGGGAAGACTGGCCGATCCGTTGGTGACGATAAGCGTGTCGGCATCGACAAAAGCGGCGCTGGTCGGACAGATCAATGCCTGCCCGGCGGCCTCGGTCACCCTCTGGCCGTCATGCCGGCCACCGATCAGCACCACGCCCTTGCCGTCCAACCCCACGGCCAGCGTACCATCCGCACTTGCGGCCAGACAACTGACCGGCGCCTCCAGGCTGCGCAGAATGCGCGCGGCCCCCGTATCGGACAAAGCCAGGATGTCGGACCCCTGGGAGCCGACCAGCCCGCCCGGTGTCGCGACAAGGTTGTCGATGCCGGCGAATTGCCCGATCACCCTCGCCTCATCCAGCCGCGTATTGGGCGTCAGCGGACCGTCCATGGCGGGGACCGCGCTGCCCGCCGTGTCGAAGCCGCGAAAGGAGGCATAGGCTCTACGGAATGCCCCGATCATGCCGGCTTCCCCCAATAGCTGTCGACCGCGCACCAATTCGGATCGGCTCCGGGAATCTTGTAGCGGCCGATACGATTGTTGGAGATGCCGCCGAGATAGAGATAGCCCTTGTGCTCACGCATCGAGGTGATCATGGGGTGATTGACGCCACCGAGGTCCCATAGCGTTTCGAGTATCTCACCATTTTCATTGAAGCGGATCACGCAGCCCGTATTGATATTGGGATAAAGCCACAGATCGGGCGCGACACGGCGGGCCATGCGACGTCGGAAGCCCGGCATCGACTGCGCAAGATCCAGCGCGGGTGTCCGCATCCCCAGCAAGGCTGCCCAGTAATTGCCGTCCGATGAGCGATTGATATTGGCCGGGTAGCCAGGAAGATTGGTCAGCACTGCCGCCCTCTCGCCCTTGCGCGGTCCGTCGAACCAATAGCGGCTGATGCGGCAGGTCCAGGCTTCGGCGAAGAGGAAGGACTGGCCGTCGGATGCCAGCACGACACCATTGGCAAACACAAGGTCATGGATTTCAGTCCGCGTCGTGCCGGTGCGCGGATCGTAACAAATCACCCGGCCATTGCCGCGACATTCCACGGAATCGGTTGCCCAATCCTCCTGCTCATAACGAATGGTGGCTTCGCTGAAATAGATGCGACCGTCGGGCGCGACGTCCAGATCATCGGCAAGACGCAGGCGTGAATCGTCCACAATCGAGAACAGGCTGCGATTTGTCTCATCCGTCAGTTTCGTCACCTGCCGGTCTGGCGAGACCTGATAAAGTCCCATGCCGCCGATACAGACGAGCAGATTGCCCGCGCGATCGAAAGCCATGCCAAGCGGGTGACCGCCGATATGGGCAAAGATCTCATGCCGCGTATGGTCAGGCCCGAAGAAGCGAACGATATCCCCCTGGCGGGTGCCGCAATAGAGATTGTCGTCGCGGTCGAGGATGACATCCTCTGGACCTTCGATCAGCCCGAGGCCGATGATGTCGACAGTGCGCAGCTTGTCGTTCAGCGCATAGGGCGAGCCGGGATCGGACGTACGGGGAAAGGGCGGCAAGGACAGATAGGTCGGCGAGACATAGACTTTCGAAAGCAGCTTCTCGCGGTTCTTCAGCCAGCGCATATCGACGAAGACCGCGCCGATCAGCACGCAGCCGAGAATCATGGAGGTGACCGGCCCGGTGACGCCGAAATTGATCAGGCTATTCGTCAGGATGAGGACGAGAAGCGCGCCCATGACGGCTTTCGATACCGACCCGCGCCCGCCGCCGAGCGAATTGCCGCCCAGTACCACCGCCGTCAGGGCCGAAACTTCAAGCCCGATGCCGGTATCGGACCCCGTGCTGCCAAGACGGGCGGCAAACAGAAACCCTGCCAGGGCGGCCAGCCCGCTCGACCAGACATAGGCGAAAAAGACGGTGCGGCGCACATTGATGCCGGCATTATAGGCGGAGCGCCTGGCGCCGCCCACCGCCGTCAGTCGCCAGCCCGGCCGCATCCGCGACAGCACCATATGCCAGATCAAGGCGATGACCACGGCGAGCAGCAGGCTGAAGGGGATACCGAAGACCGATCCTTCGCCGAGATAATCCCATAGATCGGAATCGACGCTTCCCGAGACCAGCGCCGTCGAGAAATGGAGGAAGGCAATCTCGTAGATCGAGCGGAAAATGATCAGCGTCACCAGCGTCGTCAGAAAGGCGCGGAGCCGCAGATAGCCGATCAGAACGCCGTTCAAGGCACCGCAGAGGGCGCCAAGCGCCAAAGTCACCACCAACACAAGCGGGATCGACCAGGCCAGCACATTGACGCCGAGCAGCGCGAAGAGAACCGCGAGAGAAAAGACCGCGCCGACCGAGAGATCGATACCGCCCGAGACGACGACAATCGCGAGGCCCAGCACGACAAGGCCGAATTCCGCCACCTGCCGCCCGAGATCGGAAAGATTCGACAGCGCGAAGAAATCCGGCGTGATCGAACCGAAAGCGGCAATCACCGCGACCAGAGCGATGAAGGGAATGGCATTGTCAATCCACCGCTTCGACAAAAGCTCCCCGATCAGATGATCGGGGAGGAAGCGGTAGCGCAGCCGAACAAGTGTGTCGTTTTGAGCCATCGGTGTGTGGTCTATTTCAGCTCGTTCAGGGACCAGCAGTTACGCGGCGTCAGATTGTCCTTCGTCAGGATCGTCAGCGGCGTGTAATAGGTATTCTTCACCGTGCCGGCCTTGGCAGGCGACAGCAGCAATTCGACGATCTGCTGGTTGAGGATGTCACCCTGCAAAGGCACGTTGTAGCTCACCGTCATATCGAGCAGGCCCTTGCGGATATTCTCGCATCCATCCGCGGTACCGCCACCGGAGGTCACGACATAGACCTGGCCCGTCTTGCCGGCCTGCTGGATGGCAGCGCCCGCACCGACATCCTGATTGTCCCAATTGCCGACAACGCCGCAGAGATCGGGGTTTTGCTGAAGCACCGTCTCCATGATCGCGCGCGCCTTGGCGGGGTCGTAATTCGCCGCCTGTTCGGAGACGATCTTGATATTGGGATGTTTCGAGAAAGTGTCGTGATAGGCGTAAAGCTCATAAAGGTTGGATGCCGCCGTGGGCACGCCCTGCATGATCGCGATCTTGCCGGATGTGCCAGGGCCGCATTTCTTCACCAGCGCATCGGCTTCGACATAGCCGACCTTCACCCAATCGGCGCCGACATAGGAATCCGTGGTCAGCGCGGATTCGAGATTGACCTGAAGCACCTTTATGCCGGCCTGCTCAAGCCGCTTGATGGGGCGCGCATAGGACTGCACGTCCGGATTATGCACGATCACCAGATCCGGCTTCTGCGCGATCAGGGAGGTCAGCGCCCGCGTGCCGGCATCCGTGCTCCAGTTCGGGTCACGAATCTCGAATGTATAACCAAGATCGGCCGCCTGGCGGCGCATGATGGCGGCCCAGCCTTCAGTGAGATCGAAACCCATCGAGAGCGGCACGAAGACGACCTTCTTGCCCTTGAGCCCGTCATAATACGGCGCGCGGCGCGCGGCATTCGACAGACCGCTATCCTGGGCATAGGCCGTGCCAATGGCGAATACCGCCGTCAGTATCAGGGCAATGAAGCGAAGCATTGAATCCCTCCCATTTGTTTTTTGATTGGAGCGCGGCGCAAGGCAGCAGGCGTCAGATATCACCCTGCTGCTGCTGCGCCGTCTGCTCGTCGCGCGGATTGATCAGGCTATCGGTGACGAGAGCGAGCAGCAGCACGATGCTTTTGACCAGATTCTGCTCGGTATAGGAAACGTCCATGATCGTCATGCCATCAAGCAGGACACCGACCAGAAGTGTGCCGACAAGAATGCTGCGCACATTGCCGCGCCCGCCGCTGAGGCTGACGCCACCCAGCACGACGACAAGCAATACGTCATAGATCATTGTCGAGTTATAGATGCGCGTGCTCATGCTCGCGACGGATGCGGCCATAACAAGCCCGGCCGCATACGCGATGAGACCCGAGACGACATATTGGGCGATGATTAGCAAGGCGACCGGTATGCCGGCCACCCGTGCGGCGAGCAGATTGTCGCCCATGGCATAGACAAAGCGACCGAAGCGGGTCCATCGCAACAGCAGCCAGACGATGACGGCCAGGACCGCGAAAGCGATGATCGGCATCGGCACGCCGAAGACATGACCGACGCCCAGGAATGAAAAGGCTCCGGCATTATCGGGCACGTTCTGGACGTCGATCTTGAAGAAATAGGCTCGGCCGACGCCATAGACGGCCAGTCCCATCGCGAGCGTCGTGAAAATCGCGGGAACCTCGGCGAAGGCGACCAGGATTCCGGTGATGCAACCGACAAGGATGACGAAACCCGCCCCGATCAGCAGCGCATAGCCGAAGCCCATGCCCGCCTGCGCCAGGGAGAAGGCCCAGGACACGGCCACCACCATCGTCGCGATCATCGCGAGGTCGATCCCACGGCCGATGACGACAAGGCCCATGCCCAGACCCAGCATTCCCAGGATGGAGACACTGCGGATGAGGGCGACAATATTGCCCGAGGTGACGAAGCCATGCAGGGAGACAGCAAAGGCGACGAACAGCACGACCGCCAAAGCAAAGACGATGCCCTCTTGCGTCAGTTTTGCACGACGAGCGGCGATCTTCATGGATGCAGCGATTCGAACATTATGATCGAGCGCACGGATATCCGCGAACTCATCCTCCTGGTGTTATTATTGCACTAAGATTGCCCGAAGGCGCTGCGTCGAGAGAATAGCGCGGCGGAACATAGCAGCTATAGCCGGGATCGCCCGGACCTATAGCTGCTGTGCCGATATCCTGTCTCGTCAGGGTGCGAGATAGCCACCGTCGACGACAAGCGACGTGCCCGTAATGTAGCTTGCCTCATCACTGGCCAGAAACAAAGCCGCATAGGCGGTCTCGATCGGCTGCCCGGCACGCTTGAGCAGGCTGCCATTGATCAAGGCCGCTTCTATCACGGGGCCCTGATCCTTGTTCATGGGCGTCACGATATAGCCGGGATGGAGGGAGTTGCAGCGAATGCCATCCTGGCCATGGGTTGCGGCGACATTCTTGCTGACATTGAGAATGGCCCCCTTCGCGGCCTGATAGGCATGGGCGCTCGGGACACCGGCCAGGCCCCAGATCGACGCGACATTGACGATCGACCCCTGTTTTCTGGCGATCATATGCGGCAGCACCTCACGCATTCCGCGAAAGATGCTTTTAAGGTCCACATCCAGAACGCGATCCCACATCGCATTCGTCGTCTGCAGGATCGGCTCGTACATCACGATCCCCGCATTATTGATCAGGATATCGATCTTGCCGTGGTCGGCGATGATCCGGTCGATCACCGCCTTCCACTGGTCGTCACGCGTGACGTCAAGCTGGACGAAGTCGACGGAACTGTCGGACGTATTCTCGGGTTCCAGAATATCGCCGGCGATCACCGCCGCCGCACCTTCCCGCATGAACAGTTCCGCCATTTCGCGGCCCTGTCCCCGCGCGCCGCCGGTGACAAGGGCGACCTTGCCTCTAAGCCGCTCTACCATCTGTCGCTCTCTCCGATGGATGATGTGGACAAGTCACGGCGCCAGATACCCGCCGTCGACGACCAGCGACGTTCCGGTCACGTAGCTCGCCTCGTCGCTTGCCAGAAAAAGCGCCGCATAGGCGGTCTCGATCGGCTGCCCGGCGCGCTTCAGAACCGTCCCCGCAATCAGCGCCGCATTGATGTCAGGCGCCTGATGTTCGTTCATCGGCGACAGAATATACCCGGGATGCAGGGAATTGCAGCGCACGCCGTCTTCGCCATGCGTCGCAGCCACGTTTTTGCTGACGTTGAGAATGGCGCCCTTCGCCGCCTGATAGGCATAGGAGTTGGGGACGCCGGCCAGACCCCAGATTGAGGAGACGTTGATGATCGAACCCTGCTTTCTGGCGATCATATGCGGCAGCACTTCGCGCATGCCGAAGAAGATGCTTTTCAGATCGACGTCCAGCACCCGGTCATAGATCTCGTTGGTCGTCTCCAAAATCGGCTGGTAAAGGCAGATCGCGGCATTGTTGATCAGGATGTCGATCTTGCCGTGATCGGCGACGATCTTGTCGATGACGGCCTTCCATTGATCGTCCTTGGTGACATCGAGGCGCACAAACTCGACCGAACTTGTATCCGCATTCTCGGCATCGAGCACGTCACCCGAAATGACGGCGCGCGCGCCCTCCTGCATGAAAAGCTCGGCCATCGCACGGCCCTGCCCGCGCGCGGCACCGGTGATGAGTGCAACCTTGTCTTTCAACCGATCCATATCTCAATTCACTCCGTTCAGATTAAAATTTGGGCCTGCCGCGACCTCACGTGGAGCGCGGTGCCTTCAGGCGGCCCCGCGTTATCCGCCGCGTGTTAACGGCGTCGAACAGGACTGCAATAAAGATAAGCGCACTCTGCATGAACTGAACCAGGAAGGGGTCCACATTCAGAAGCGTCAGACCATTATTGATCACGCCGATCAGCAGCACACCGACAAGGGTTCCCCATAGGCTGCCCTTGCCGCCAAACAGACTTGTGCCACCGATGACGATCGCCGCGATCACCCGCAGCTCGACGCCGACACCGCCGGTTGGCGTCGCAGCACCTACACGCCCGACGATGATGATGGAGGCGATGCCGACGCAAATTCCAGCGATGACATAGACCAGAAACGTGACGCGATTGACCTGAATACCGGCGAGCCGGGCGGCTTCACGATTGCCGCCGACCGCGAACACGCTTTTGCCGAAGGCCGTCCTGGTCAGAAGCACGCCACCGACGATGAAGACGATAACGGTGACAATGACGGAAATCGGGATGCCGCCCAGCACGGTGCCGCTTCCGAAATAGGTGAAAGCCGCCGGCAGGGTATAGACGCTCTGGCCGCCATTGGCCTCAAGCGTCAAACCCTGGGCCATGCCCATCGTCGCCAAGGTTACGATAAAGGGCGCAAGCTTTATGCCGGCTACCGAAATGCCATTCACGGCACCGATCGCGACCGCGATCAGCATGGTGACGATCGCACCGCCCAAAGCGCCGAATCCCGCTTGCATCAGCAAAGCGCCGATCATCCCGGCAAGGCCGATGGCGGCGCCGACCGAAAGATCGATACCCCCCGTGATCACGACGAAGGTGCCGCCCACCGCCGTGATGCCGACGACAGAGGACTGAGACAATATCGCATAGATATTGTTTGCCGTCAGAAAGCTGTCCGAGAGCTGACTGAGAAGGGCGCAGATGATGACGAGTATCACGGCAATGGCGCTTGTCGTGCTTCCGAACAAACGACCCATGACAAAGCTGGCCGAAGGACGCTCGCGCGGCCGCCCGGGCGGGGGCATCGCGCCCTCCTTGCCGCGTGTGGGAATATTCAGTGACTGAGCCATGATCTCTTCCGCTTGGCTATAGGGGCGCTTCGTCAACCGAGCGACGCCGAGGTCAGAATACGCTCGCGGTCGAAATCGGCGCGCATGACCTCCTCCACAATCCGACCAGCCCGCAAGACATAGACCCTGTCGCAGGTCGCCAGCACTTCATCCGTGTCCGAACTCGTCAGCAAGACGACGGCACCCTGGCCCGCGAGATTGAGGACATGCTCATAGATGCTGGATTTGGCACCCACATCGACGCCCCTGGTGGGATCGTCGAGCATGATGACGCGGGCCCCGGCCAGCGCGACCCGCGCCAGAATGACCTTCTGCTGGTTGCCGCCCGACAGCGTGCCGATGGGCTGCGTGATGGAATCCGCCTTGACGCCGTAGCCGCGCACGCTGGCCTCGGCCAGGCCGGTCTGCCGCCCTGACATGATCAGGCCAAGGCGGCTGATGAGCGCATAGAGGCCCAGAACGAGATTGTCGCGGATCGACGCCGTCAGGATCAACCCCTCCCGCTTACGATCCTCGGGTGCATAGACGATACCGCGTTCGCGCGCATGGGTCAGATTGCCAAGACGGATTGTGCGGCCATCGACCGCGATTGATCCCGAGGTCGGCTTGGTGGCACCCGCCATGGCCTTCATCAGCTCGGTGCGGCCGGCCCCGTCGAGGCCGACGAGACCCAGGATTTCCCCGGAACGCGCGGTGATGGTCGCGGACCTGACACCCGGCGCGGTAAGGTCCTTGATCTCAAGCGCCACGTCACCCAAGGGCCGCTCCACCCAGGGATAGGCGTTCTGCAGGTCACGCGCCAGCATCGCTTTGACGAGGGCGGGCTGATCCCACTCGCCTGTCGGCTTGAGGGCGACGACCGCGCCATCGCGCATGACGACAATCGTATCGGAGATCGCAAACAGCTCATCGAGGTGATGGCTGACGTAAAGAATGGCCAGACCCTCACGCC
Organism: Acidisoma cellulosilyticum; assembly: GCF_020621385.1. Classification (GTDB taxonomy): domain Bacteria; phylum Pseudomonadota; class Alphaproteobacteria; order Acetobacterales; family Acetobacteraceae; genus Acidisoma; species Acidisoma cellulosilyticum. The sequence goes on from NZ_JAESVA010000008.1 coordinate 24,633, forward strand.
GCAATTGTCGGATGATGTCGAGCAGGGTCTCGACATCGCCTTCCGGCAGCGACGATGTTGGCTCATCAAAAATCAGCACTCGCGCGTCACGCGCCAGGCAGCGTGCAATCTCAAGCAACTGACGTTGTGCCGGCGTCAGCGACCCCGCGCTCCGCTTGAGGTCTATATTCTGCAGGCCCACCCGCTCCAGCGCGGCGCGCGCGCGCTCCCGGTTGGCTTGTCCCTCCAACACGCCGAGCCGGCTGGACTGCCTGGCGAGAAGCACATTATCCAGCACGTTCATGGCCGGCACGTCCGTCAGCTCCTGATAGATCGTGCTGACACCGCTGCGGATCACCTGACCCGGATCGGGCGGCAGATGCCTGCCCGCCACCGTCACCTCACCGCTGTCGGGCACGACCGCGCCGGACAGGACCTTGATGAGGGTCGATTTTCCAGCACCGTTCTCTCCCGCCAGCGCCGTGATCGTTCCGGCCTCCAGCGTCAACGTGACATCGTTGAGGGCGACGACGCCCGGATAGCGCTTCGTGACATGGGACAGTTCGACGAGCGCGGCGCCGCTCATTGCTTCACTTGGTCCGCCCAAATTCCATAGGCCTTGACTTCAGGCGAATCGATATTGGCGGTGTCGATCACCATCAGCGGCCAGACCACGGAGGGGATGGTACTGATCGTCCCCGCTTCCTTCGCGTGGATATTGTCCGTCATCTCGATACCCATCTTGATGAATTCCTGGCTGACCGTCGCATCCTGCGAGCCGTTGCGGATTCCGACGATAGCGGGTTCGGACCCGTCAACCCCGATTGCGTAGATATGGCCAGGTTGACCGACGGGGGCGAAGCGTCCGGCTGCCTTGATGGCGGCAATGGCGCCGAAGGTCTCCGCGTCATTGGCGCCGTAGACAGCGTCGATCTTGGCATGGGCCTGCAGAATGGCGGTCATGACCTGATTGGCCTGGTCGGTATTGAAGCCGCCATCCGCCCGCGCGACGATTTTGATATCGGGGTATTTGGCGAGCGTATCGGCAAAGCCCTTCTCGCGCAGCGCGGCCGCAACGGTACCGGCGATCCCTTCAAGGTCGACCACATTGCCCTTCGGGGCACCGTATTTCTTCGTCAGGAATGTGACGACCTGTTCGGCCGCCAGCTTACCGCCTTCCGCATGATCCATACTATAGGTGGCCGTCACGGGGGTGACGATGTGATCCGCCAAGGCTATGACGGGCACATGATGTGCCGTCGCCGCCGCAACGGCAGGTGCGACCGCCGTACCGTCATAGGGCGTGATGACGATATAATTGGCGCCTTCCGACATCAGGCTTTCGACGTCGGATATTTGCTGCGAAGGGCTATTATTGGAATTGGCCATAATAAACCGGTATCCAAATTTCTTGGATTCGGTTTTCATGCCCATGATGATTCCAGCAAAAGCGGGATTGGCGACCGTATAGGTCGAGTAGCCGATGACGAGGCGTTTGGTGCTGCTTTGCGCCTGCGCATGTGTCGAAAGACTTGTCATACCGCACAGGATCGCTGCGACCGATGCCGCTGCCAACACAACATCTTTAAACAATCGCCGTGGTGACTGCAGGGACAAGTCTAGATTTTTCTGCACTGCAATATCGCCTTATATTTTTATTGTTGGAGATGGCAGATTGCGGGCGTGATCCTACGCGCAGGAAAGCGTGCGGTCAGTCAAATAAAACCGGGCCGCACAAATAAAACCGTGCAAAACCAGCGTATTTAACGCGATTTTCCCAAGAATTATTGGCTATCCTCATCTCGTATCCGTCCCACTCCGCTGCTTGTTATTAATTATAAACGGGCAGCTATATCAGCCTATCTATAGGAGGGGACGCCAAGCCGTGCCAGCGGTTAGGCAGATCATTTAAGACATAACTGGTATTGAACTTGGTCGCAGTCGGCCGCCCTTTTAAAGCGGCAACACCATCGCGCTCAGAAAATAGTAATTGCGCTCTCTGCGACTGATGGTGTTGTTTTTTGTGAGCATCTTCACACAGTCAGATGATTCCATCTGACTGTGATCTGCTCGAGGCTTAAATTTCAGGCGGTATTGGAGAAAAGGGGTTGGGAGAACGATTGCTGCAGTTGGCGCGAAGGATGTGAGGTCCTCGCAGCTTTCCCTGCGTTCTAACGTGGGTCCTTTTTCAAATCACCGCGTTGGCGACACCGTCCATCGCGATATTGACACCGGAAACATAACTCGCTCGCGCGGAAGCAAGGAAAACCACGACATCCGCGATTTCCTTCGGCTCAGCCATCCGTCCGATTGGAATTTTAGCGAGCGCTCTGGCGCTCGTCTCCTCCACTGATATGCCACTGAGCCTCGCATCCACCGCAAAGCCTTCTGCAACCCGACTGGTCTCGGTCAGTCCCGGGTTGACCCCGACCACTCGCACACCGCGGGGTGCGTAAGCTGTGGCCAGACCGGCCGTAGCCAGCATCAAGGCGGCATTCGCCGAGCCCCCGGGAAGATGCACTGGCGAAGCAACCTTACCCCCGTTGCCAATGACGTTGACGATTACGCCGGCGTTGCGTCGCGCCATCAGTTTAATCATCGGATCAATTACATAGATGTAGGTAAAGTATTTAGCGCTCATTGCCGCGTGCCACACATCCGGCGTCAAATCATCCGGTGGCGTTCTTTTTGCCGCCCCCGCGGAATTTACCAGCACGTCGATCGCGCCCAAGTCGCGTTCGACGGTTTCCACGATATGCGCCGCCTGCAGCGGATCCGCCAGATCAGCCACTAATCCGAGAACGTTACCGAGCTCGAGTTTTGCCCTTGCAATATTGTCGGCTGAACGCGAAACGATAGCAACCTTTGCTCCCTCGGACAGGAAAGCGGCTGCGCAGGCTAGTCCAATGCCCTTTGAACCACCAGTCACCAGAACAATCTTGTCTCTTAAACCTAAGTCCATCAGCACCGCTCCCGCGTCAGCTTTGGCTGACGACAAATCCATCGTTTCTTTGAGCAAGCTTGCGCTGAAATCTCGCGTATCGCAACTTGAGATTTAGCCCACCTCCCACCAACAGCATGATCTTACAACTCCAACTCAAAAAATCTGAGCTCGTCTGCACAGCCTGACAACACCCTTCGCGGCGCATGCCTGTGCCGTCGGATCAAGTGCGCCAGACCTCATGAAAGGCACCATCGCCATGGGTCACCGCCATAGTCGGGCCACCGATGATGAGCCTAACCATGTCACCCATTCAAAAATTTCCGCCATTTCTACCCCCATCGCGGTCTAAGCCGCCTTTCAGAAATGGGATTTGTCTGCGCGCGCCGGGTCTCAATCCTTCGGGATAAAGCACCCAAGCCGTTGGTGGGGCACCTTGTCGCCATGGTCGACCGCCTCCACCTATCGCGGTGGAACGATCGAGGATGAAGCAATGGAACCGATGAAGCCAATGGCTCCCATAGAGCCGATGAAACCAATGCCAGAGGGTGAGACGTGGTGGCCAGCTGATTTGGGTCAGCCTTCGACGAGCGGCAGCCAGAATGCCATGCGTTATGCCTTCTTCCCGGAAAAGCACCGGTTACTGGTAGAGAAGGACGGGAATCTGACCGCTTACGATACTGGAGACCACCACATCAGCGGGGTCTCGCAGCAGCAAAGCCAAGGGCAGGATTTAGCCTTTACCAGCCAGAACGGGACCGTGGGTCTGGATGAGCTGAAGTGGGTCGGTAGTGATGTTCACAAATCTGGCTGATGGCGATCTCGGCTGCCCACCAAACGTGGCGCGGCTGGTTCTCGCCAGCGAGACGGCAGGCGCGAACCGGGGCAGATGACGGCCTCCCAACAAGCGGCGCCACGCGTTTGCCGATCACGTCACGATTAGCAAGAACCGGTCGAGGGCCGAAGCCACTGCCTGATCAGCGTCGCTTTTTGGCAGTCGTCGCTGTGAAATCGGGGTCCTTGTTCGCGACCCAATCGACAAATTTGCGCAGGTTGGGGTTGGCCAACAGGCCCTCCACATCCGTCCCGTAACGCTGCAATTCGGAATTGGTGAAATTGGCGATCAGCGTCTCCTGGCAAATGGGATGCATGGGCACGACGTCGCGCCCGCCTCGGCTTTTAGGCACAGGATGGTGCCAGACGATAGACTTGCCGGTGGATCTGCCGCAGAGCCAGCAGAGCGCTGCCACGACCGGAGCGTCCTCCTCACGATGCAAATCTTCGTCCGGATCATGTTTCGAATGTTTGCGGGCCATACGTCTGCCTGTGGGGTTAAACTTGACCGCCCAGCCTTAGCAGAGCGCTTAGCAATACGGCATTGGCATCTATGACTGAACCATGCGCGCCTACCGCAACACGGGCCTGCTTCCCTAGAGCAGATCACAGTCAGATGGAATCATCTGGCTGTGTGAAGATGCTCGCAAAAACAATAATCTAGAGCGGTATCCGTGAGCGTAAGCGAACGGGAAACGCTCTGGCGTCTAAGCTGGGGGCCAGGCGTTCATCGCCACGTCGACAATCTCGATAAGGCGGCCCCTGGACGCGCCGTCTCTTGCCTGCACGGCCAAACCCCGAGACAAGGCGGTCCGAACAGCCTCCAGGCTAGGCGGCAGATGGGTGCCCGCAAGAGAGATCATGCAGCCGTTCGGGCGATCCGCCCTTGTGAACTCGGCCGCAGCCTTGTTCAACACATTCACACGATTTCAACCCTTTGCAGTCATTGTTCGGACAAGTAAGTTATCTTGAGAGCTGACGGTCAGAGCCAGCCACCAGCGGATTGGTCCGAGAGGCATTTGGCATGAATTCTTATGATGACGACGACCTCCGGGACAACGCGCAGAACGATCTGTGCCACAAAGAATTCGCCGATCTTTAGCTTGATAGAAATGGCTCGATGAACCACGCTCAGGCAGCAACCCGGCAATTGTCGATCGGCGCCGCTTTGGGTTTGCTGATTCCCTTTGTTCTCGGATTGCCCTTTTTTTGGGAGGCCCTCTGCGGTATTCCGGCATTTATATTCGTTACTCTGAAACGAAGGCGAACCAATCCTGATATCTCGTGATACGCGCTACTCCGATACGGGACAGATTTGACGAAAGCTGAGATTTTTGGACAAGGGGCGGGCTTGACCGATAACTAACTCCGCGGCTTTCGGATCACGAAGCTATTCGAACGGCACAGCGTCGGTGGCCAAACCATTGAATCCTCCAGGACTTCGACCGGAATACACCCCGCTTCCGCCGCCAGTGCGAATACCGCGCCCTGCGGCAGCACATGGATCGGCAGGGTCTCCGACGGCTTCGAATCCGACAGCGCCGCTGCACTGTCATAGGAATACCCGACCCGAGCCGTTGGCACCTGGAACACCGCCACGCCACCCGGTGTCAGCAAGCTGAATGCCCGACGCAGGATCAGCGCCGTGACCGGCGGCGGATTGTGCTGCAAGGTCCGAGTGCTGAACCAGAGATCGAACGGTGCCGCCATGCCGAAATCCAGCGCGTTCACCAAGCTGAACTGCACCCGGCTGCCACAGGCTGCGCGCGCCAGCGCCAAATGGCTCGGCGACACGTCACACCCTGCGACCACGCTAAACCAATCCGCCATCGGCGCAGTCATCCGCCCCACGCCGCAGCCGAAATCCATCACCCGCGGCAAATCACCCGGCTGCCAGCCATGACGGGCCAAAATCGTTACCAGATGTGCCACATCCTGCGCACCGGATGCCAGGAACGCGGCGCGATTGCCATCGATCTGGTCGGGCATGAACGCCGGCTTCCCCGCTACCGACCAATGCGGCATCGTCTCACCCAGCCGGGTCCAATGCGCCTGCACCCGTGCCAGAAGCTCGGCCGCGATATCCGACGACACATCCCATTCGATGGCCTGCCGCTCGTCGCGCATGCGGACGGCTGAAGATGGCAATGCTATCGCGAAGGCCTCGGTCGCCATCAGCCGTTCCCGAAGTGCTGCTTCCGGCACCGCCGCCCAGGCACGCACCTCATCCGCCGTGGCGGCGCGGCCCAGCAGCCAGTGGAACGCCGCCGCGATTTCAGCCGGCGTTGCCACTCAGAGCCCGACGGCGCGGGCGAAGACCGCCGGGTTTGCATTGCCGCCGCTGATAATTACGCCGACCACCTGGAGGTTCATGATCGAAGCTAAACATGCACGAACAAGAAGAGCAACGATGTAAACATGCACAAACAGGCGCCGTCTCATGCGCAGAGTTTGCCAGAGCCTCCCCAGCAACCTGACAGCACCCCATTTCGTGCGAATCAACCGGCCCTGTCCCAAGTCGCGACAAAGAAAACCTCGTCATGCGTAGCAACGTGAACATTGCCATCTGTCGTGACCCAGCCGCGATACATGCCCGCCGTGTTGTAAGGAGCTATGACGGTCCCCGAGCAATCGATCGCGACTAATCCAGCACCGACTTTGTCCGCCGTCAGGTTCCCCAGCACCGCCTCCGCGGCGGCGCCCAAACTTTCCCCGAGATAAGCCATACGACTAGCGACATCATGTCCGACAACCCGGCGGATGAACATCTCTCCCGCACCGGTTCCTGAAACGGCACAGGCACCGTTCCTGGCATAAGTTCCGGCGCCGATGATCGGTGAGTCTCCAACGCGCCCCTCTGGCTTGTTGGTATAGCCGCCGGTCGAAGTCGCCGCTGCAAGATGCCCATCGCGGTCCATAGCAACAGCACCGACCGTGCCGTGTTTCTCACTTTCGGAAGCCACACGAGCGAGCCCTTTAGTAGAAAGCCCCTTCATGCGCGCAAGCGCCTGTCGCTGACGGTCCGTGACGAAATGGGCAGGCTCCATCACGTCAAGGCCAGCACCTTGGGCATAGCGATCCGCCGCCGGGCCGGTCAGCATGACAACGTCGCCAGCATCCATAAGCCGGCGCGCCAATCTCACCGGGTTCTGGCAGCGCTCGGCAGCACTGACCGCGCCGCAGCCGAGTGTCGAGCCATCCATGATCGAGGCATCTAGCGCGACATGGCCGTTGCAGTTCAGCGCCGCACCATATCCTGCATTGAAATGCGGTGAATTTTCCATCACGACGACTGCGGCCTCCACGGCATCAACGGCAGAGGCGCCCCTGACCAGAAGCGCCCATCCCGCCTGCAACGCCAGGACCAGATCCTGCCGCGCCGACGCCCAGTCTGCCGTGCTGCGTTCACCATGGGGCATGACACCGCAGCCCCCATGAATGCCGATAGCCACATTGGTTGTCGTCGCTGTCATAGTGTGGCTCCTACCCTAGGATGGTTTTCATGGCCGGCCGCCGATCAAGTTCGACGGAGACTGCAACCTATTGTCTCTGTTTTAGATTTATACTTGGCTTTACACATGTTGTTGTTCAATTCGGGGAGGATATCGAGGGATAGGCTGATCAACGCCAACAGAACGACCAATCAAATATCCGGCTGAAAGTATCAGCATTTGTTTCCGAGAAATGATCGATCGTAAAACTTGTTATATGCAAGCGCCACAAAGTCATCAGAAACTTCTATTGCGATTCGGTATCATAGTTCGGTGCTCTGTACTAGGCCGTCTTCCGTCGCCGCCAGATGGCAGGCGGCAAGACGGCCATCCCGCAATCGCACGAGTTCGGGCCGCACTCTGCGGCAGTATTCGATCGCGACCGGGCAGCGCGGGTGAAAAGCGCAACCGGGCGGCGGGTTGACCGGGCTCGGCAACTCCCCCCTCACAGCGGCCTCGGCACTGCCCCGACGGCTGGGGTCAAGCTCCGGAGCCGCGTCAAGTAGCGCGCGTGTATAAGGATGACGTGGGTGGGCAAACAACGCCTCGGTCTCTGCCAGTTCAACGACCCTGCCGAGATACATAACGGCGACGCGATGCGACAGATGCCTTACCAGCCGCAGATCATGGGCGATGAACAGGACCGTGAGATGCAGGCGTTCCTGCAGTTCCAGCAGCAGATTCACCATCTGGGCCTGCACGGAAACGTCTAGCGCTGAGACCAGCTCATCGGCAATCAGGCAATCAGGCTCCAAAGCCAGGGCGCGGGCAATTCCAATGCGCTGACGCTGGCCTCCGCTGAACTCGTGCGGACGCCGGCCTGCTGCGCTGAGAGGCAGATGCACAAGATCCATCAGCGCCGCGATCCGCGCCGGCATCTCTCGCCGCGGGCAGATGCGGTGCACGGAGAGCGCCTCCGCGATCGTGGCACGGACGGTCATGCGCGGGTTAAGCGAACCATAGGGATCCTGGAACACCATTTGCACCCGCCGATTGAAGCGCCGCAAGGCAGCACCGCGCAATGCGACGACATCGAGCCCGTCATAGGTGACGCTGCCCGAATCGACGCGGTGCAGCCGCACAAGGCAGCGCGCGAGCGTCGACTTGCCGCAGCCGCTTTCACCGACAATGCCGAGCGTCTCCCCGCGCCGCACGGACAGATCGACCTCCGTCAGCGCATGGACGCGGCGACGCGGCTCGCCCTTCACAAGATCCATCAGGCTTCGGCTGCGCGCGAAGGTCTTGGTGAGCTTCCGCACCACAAGCAAGGGCTCGCCCGGCGCGGAACCCGTCTCTGGTGCGTTGGCCGTTGATTGAGCGACGGCGCTCATCGTCATACTGCCGCCCATTCGTTCGCCTCCAACTGGTCCCAATGGACGCAGGCGGAGAGGCGACCATCGGACAACGAGACGAGTGGCGGACGTGCCGTGGCGCAAGCGGCAGTAGCGTAAGCGCAGCGTGGCATGAAGGCACAGCGCTCGCCCACCGTATCGGGTGCAGGCGGCGCACCGCCGATCGGCCGCAACGGCTGCCGGGCGTGCCGCGCATCCGGCACCGAACGCAGCAGGCCCAGCGTATAAGCGTGATGAGGGGCCGCAAAGACCGGGCCGACGGCACCATACTCGGCCACACGCCCAGCGTAGAGCACGGCCACCCGATCGCAGCTTTGCGCAACCACGCCAAGGTCATGGGTTACCAGAATCACCGCCATCTTCAGCGTCGCCCGCAGATGCATCAGAAGCTTCAAAATCTGGTCCTGGATAGTGACATCCAGCGCCGTTGTCGGCTCATCCGCCAGCAGCAACGTCGGGTTGGAGGCGAGCGCGATGGCTATCATTGCGCGCTGCCGCATGCCGCCTGAGAATTGATGCGGATAATCGTTCACGCGCTGCGCCGGGGCCGAAATGCCGACAAGGTCAAGCAACTCCACCGCGCGGGCTTGGCGGGCAGAACGGCCAAGATCTGTATGCGCCACAAGATTCTCTAGAATCTGAGCGCCGACGCTGAGAACGGGATTAAGCGCCGTCATCGGCTCCTGAAAGATCATGCCGATCTCTCGGCCCCGAATAGCGCGCATCTCGGCCTCGCGGAGCGGCACAAGGTCCCTGCCCCGCCACAGCACTTGGCCGCTCACCCGCCCCGGCGCACGGATAAGACGCAGGATGGAGCGCAGCGTCATGCTTTTGCCGGAACCGGATTCGCCGACGAGTCCAAGGATTTCCCCTGGCTGCACATCGAGATCGACGCCGTCAACCACCGTCACTTGGCCGCGCTCCGTCGCGAGCGTCGTACGCAGCCCGCGTATAGAAAGCAGTGGAGTGGTCATCGCTTCACCGCGAGCAGATCAGCCACGCCATCCCCAAGCAGGCTCAGCCCCGTGCCGCAGAGCACGATGGCGATACCGGGGAAGACCGACATCCACCAGGACGTATCCATGAAGTTCTTGCCGTCGGACACGAGCACGCCCCATTCGGCGGTGGGCGGCTGCGCGCCAAGGCCAAGGTAGCCGAGGCTGGACCCGAGCAGAATATCGAGTGCCATATCGGTCATCCAGTAGACGACGACCGCGATCAAAGCATTGGGCAGCAGATGGCGGAAGATGATCCGCAGATCGCTGTAACCCATCACGCGCCCGGCCGCGGCAAAATCCGCCTGCCGCAACACCATGATTTCCGACCGCACCAACCGTGCATAGAAGACCCAGCCAACCGCGGAGACGGCGATATAAACGTTGACAAGACCAGGTCCGAGCACGGCGACGATCGCGATGACCAGCACCATAAACGGAAAGGTTACGACGAGATCGACGACCCGGCCGAAGATCATATCGGCGATACCACCGTAATAGCCGACGAGAGAGCCGATGATGGTACCGACAATAAGCGGGGGGATCGTGCAGAAGAGCGCGATCTGGATATCGACCTGCGCCGCCCAGATGATGCGCGACAGCTCGTCACGTCCGAAATTGTCGGTGCCCAGCAGATGGATCCAGCTCGGCCCGACCTGGAGGTTGCTGTAATCGAAGGATAGCGGATCATAGGGAGCAATCCAGCCCGGAACGATCGCGCAGACCAGAAAGAACACTGTGATGATAATGCCAAGCGTGAGCGGCACCGAAATCCGCAACCGCTTTCGACGCAATGATGCCTCCGTCGGGGCCTCCGCAAGCGTCGGTAGAGCGCCACTCATCCGTTCAATCTCGGATCCAGCCAGCTTTCGGCGATATCGGTCAGCAGGAAGACGAGCGAGACCATGACGGCGAGCACAAGCGTGACACCTTGCACCACCGGATAGTCGCGGCCGAAGATGGCCTCCACCAGAAGGCCACCGATGCCGGGCACCGCGAAAACATTCTCGACGATCACGGTATTGCCGAGCAGCGTTCCGACATTGAGGCCGAACAGTGTCAGCGTTGTAATCAGCGAATTCCGCAGCACGTGGCCGGTCAGCACGCGCCACGGCGCGATGCCCTTGGCACGAGCGAATTCCACATACTCAGCGCGCAGCACACCGATCACCGTGCTGCGCAGGCTGCGCATGAGAATGGCCGAGAGACCGATGCCGAGCGTCAGCGCGGGGAGAAAGAGGTGGTAGAAGCCACTGACGACGCCATTGCCGATACCACCGACCGGAAACCAATGCAGCCGAGCGCCAAGGAAGCCAAGCATCAGAAGCCCTATGTAGAAGATCGGCGTCGAAAGCCCCACTTGGAAAATGCCGCGCAATGCGACATCCGTCAGACGGTTCTGGTGCAGTGCCGCGACAAAGGCGAGCGGTAGCGCGAGAATCAGTGCGAAGATTGCGGCCATGACAACAAGGATGAGCGTGACCGGCAGGCGCCGAGCAATGACCTCCGTCACCGGAATACGTTCGCTGACTGAGATGCCGAGATCACCATGCAGCAGGCGCCCGACGAAGAGCAAGAACTGCACCCAAACTGGCCGGTTGAAGCCAAGCTGCGCGTTGATACGGGCGAGAGCCTCCGGCGTCGCATGGATGCCGAGCAGGGCCGCCGCCGGATCACCGGGCAGCAGCCGGATCAGCACAAACACCACGATCCCGATGAGGACGAAAGTCGGGATCATCTGCAACAATCGGCCAGGAAGCCTCGCCAGCATAATGGCGCCCCTTATTTCTCGAAATATGCCATGTCGAAGATATCGTTGCCGAGGGGACTTTGCTGGAAGCCGACGACATTCTTGCGCGTCGCCACCGCGAAGGGCGTCTCGTACATGAAGAACTCGGGCGCCTCGGCCACGTAAATCTGCTGGATCTGTTTATATTCCGCGGCCCGCTTGGCAGGGTCAAGTTCGGTCTGGCTTTGTTCAAAAAGCTTGTTGACGGTGGGATTGTTCCAGCCGCTATAGGCGCTCTTGATGTTGGGATAATAGGCGGAGTAGTCGGTCATCTCGTTCGGATCGGCGATGTCATTTGTCCAATAAGCAGAGAGAACCTGGAAGTTGCTGGCATTGCGGTGGTTGTCCAGCGTCGTCTCATCCATTTGCTGGATTTTCAGTTTAACACCCAGAGCCGACCACATCTGCTGAACGAGCGTCAGCGTCGCCGTATCGTTCGCCTTGCCCGCCTGCGCCAGCGCCGTCAGTTCAAAGCCCTTGTCGTAACCCGCTTCCTTCAGCAGCGCCTTGGCCTTCGCCATGTTGAAGGGATAGGCTGGACCGTCCCCGCCGTAATAAAGCGGTGTGGTGGACGAAAAGAATGAATGCATCGGCGTGCCGAGATCGTGCGTCACGACTTTGATGATTGCTTCCTTGCTGATGGCGTAGTTCAGCGCCTGACGCACTTTCGTGTTCGAAAGCGGATTCGGCGTGCCATCAGCCAGCTTGGGGAAAACAGAAAGCTGCAGATAAGTCACCTGCGTCGAAGGAAACAGATCCACCGTCAGGTTGGGGTCGGCCTGCAACTCCTTGACCCGCACATAGGGGATAAACTCAGTCGCATCGATCTGCCCGGCCTGCAACTGCAGAATGCGTGTCGCATCATCGGGCACGATCGTAAGGTCAACCTCATCGAGATAAGGCAGATGGCGGCCCGCCTTATCCGTGCCGAAGTAATAGGGGTTGCGCTTCAGCACCATTTTGCTGCCGCGCTCCCAAGAACTCAACACGAAAGGGCCGTCGCCGATCGGGTGCAGCGCAAAATTATTCGCCTTCTCGGTATCGGTCGCTCCCTTCGCGGCCTCGAACAGCTTGTGCGGCATGATGGCGGAGTTGAAGGTCGCAAGTGCAGCCGGAATGCTGGGGTCAGGATTTTTCAGCGTGATAAGAATGGTATTGTCATCGGGCGCAGAGACATTGGCGATGGACGCGAGCAGAAAATTCCAGATGCCTATGTTCGGGTTGCGCGCCCGGTTCAGCGACCAGATCACGTCATCGACCGTCACCGGGCTGCCGTCGGCGAATTTCGTGCCCTGGCGCAGCTTCAGCGTATAGCTTTTGCCATCCGCCGAGGCGCTCCATGCCGTGGCGAGGCCGGGTAGAAGCCCCTTCCCATCCGGCGCCGGTAAAATCAGCGTGCTGTAGAGGTTGGTCAAAATCCAGATATCAGCATTCGCGTTATTCAATACCGGATCAAGAATCTCGGAATCCGTATTGCGCGCAAACCGAAGCGTGCCACCCATGACCGGGTCGGCATAAGCGGTGGCATGCACCGTGAACAATGTGCCAAATGCGAAAGCGGTTCTTAGCAACAACGACTTCATGGATGCCTGCCCCGATTGATCATGTCGGGTCCTGGCCCGAATTCGGTTTTAGCCTAAAAGGACCAGCTAAACGGTGTCAAACACAATGAGCAGACATTTCGCAAAGATCCGCCCATTTTCCAATGCGCCCTGATTAAAGTTGCTGCATCCGTCTATAAAAGAGGCATCGTAATCCTATCGTCACGCGCAAGTCACCAAAGCTCCGGACCGATGACCGAAAGCGCGAGGCTAGTCCAATAAGGCGGATGAATGCCTATACCGTTAGCAATTACCTTTATGTTGTCTGAGCAATGATAGTTGCCTTATCCTGCCGCGCCTCGGTCCGACGCTGCGACAACGCAGCGATCACTTGCCGCCGTCCACACTAAGCGTCTGCCCGCTGATCCAGCCCGCATAGTCACTCGCGAAGAACAGCACGGCATTGGTGATATCAGCGACCGTGCCGAGGCGCCGCAACGCGATTGTCTCGACAAGACGCTTTTGCCCGTCCGACCCATAGGCCTCCCATTGCCGTTCCGATGTCGGGTTGGAGCGGACGAAGCCAGGCGCGACGCTATTCACGGTGACGCCAAAGGGGCCAAGTTCATGCGCCAGTTGACGGGTCAGCCCGATCTCCCCGGCTTTGGCCGCAGCATAGGCCTGGATGCCGGTCAGGCTTACGCCGATGCCGGCACCGCTGGAAATAGTCACAATGCGGCCATGGCCTGCGGCCTTCATGGCGGGAATAACAGCCTGCGCCATGAGAAAGGCGCCTGTCAGATTGACCGCCAGGATCGCCTGCCATTCCGAAAGAGTAACCTCCTCCACCGGCTTGCCGGCCTGGCCGCAAACGCCGCCCGCGCTGTGCACCAGGATATCGACAGGTCCGAAGCCCGCGATCACCGCCTGTACGGCGGAAGCATCCGTGACATCCAGCGGAGCGGTTTCCAGACCATTCTGCTCTGCCGCGGTTTCTTTCAAACCCGCCGTGTTGATGTCGAGTCCGAGCGTCGTCGCGCCGAGCTCCGCAAAGGCGCGGGCAATGCCGCGGCCGATGCCGTGCCCGGCGCCGGTCACGACGACGCGCTGCCCCTCAAAGCCAATTTTCATCACGCACCCTCCGCCATGGATTGCGCAAGTATCTCAAGATTTGCACGCTCCAGCACACGGCCCCCATCTTCGATCTCATGGATCATCGCGACGAGCCGCGCCGTCACCGGCGTCGCGATCCCCAGTGCGGCGCCTTCAACCAAGATCGGCCCAAGCTGCGCGTCGACCTCTGTCTTGCGCCGGCGGACGGCAAGATCGCGCCATATGCCGCTATGGGATTTCGCCGAGCGGCGATTATGCGCGACCATCTCGGCCATGGACGCATCGACGGCTCCTGCCGCGCCGCAGGGTGCGAAGGCCAATGGGTCGAAACCGTTGAAGCCGCGCGGCCGGATGCCTTTCGCGGTCGCGACGGCCATGGTCTCCCGCGCGGTTGCCGCCAGCACCGGACGGTGCGCCTCCATGGCGAGCACATCCGCAATCGAATCATCGGTGACGGCGGTCGCGAAAAGCAGCGCGCCATAGCCGAGCTTGCCCCAGAGATAGCCGAGGATGTCATCCGTGACGATCGCGCCAGGCTCGAACAGTGTCAGCAGATGATGCAACGCCTCGACGCGCGGCGTGCGGCTTCCATCGATCTCACCCAACACGCAGGCACCGCGGCCACCGTAGAGGATAAGGCCCGGTGACAGGTAATCGGCGCCGAAATTGATGAAGGCACCGATAACCTGACTGATGCCTATGACGTCGCCGATGACAAATTCATTCAACCCATTCTGGAAGGACGCGACGTAGCCCCCCTCCGCCAGATGCGGCAGCAGCGCAAGAGATGCTGCCTCCGTGTGATGCGCCTTCACGCAGAGCAAAATGCAGGAGAACCGGCCCACCACATTCTGTGGCAAAGCCGCCCGCACCGGAACCGAGAATTGCTCGATCGGCCCTTCGATGGTCAGACCGTCCTTGTTCATGGCGGCGACATGATCGGCGGCACTATCGACGAACAACACATCCTCGCCCGCGCGCACCAGATAGGCCCCGATTGTGCCGCCGATGGCGCCCGCTCCCCAGATCAGGATCGTCTCGCGCGGGTCTTCCTTCACGCCCAAGGTCCTTCAATTAGCGCACGGGTTTCCTCGACGGCCACGGCCCAGATGGCGAGCATATCCTCGTCGCTGCGCTGATAGACGCCGCCGTAATTGCCGTCTCCCAGCATGCTCCGCACACCGGCAGGATTATGCAGGCGCAGCCGGTCGAGATCGATCATCGGCTTCTGCGCCTCCGGGCTGCGGACATTCGCGAGCCTCGTCCAGGGGAAGTTTTCCATCCAGGAGGCATGAGACGCGATCGGGTCTGTCTTCTGCACCATCTCCCAAGTCCTGGGCGAATTCCACCAGCTATGGAAACGCACCGTGGTGCCGGGGTGGTCGGCCATCCATTCAATCGCGAGGCTGCCGGCCGGCGCGTTACCGCCATGGCCGTTGCACAGCATAATCCGACGGAAGCCGCTGCGATGGAGCCCATCCAGAATATCGCGCACGATATGGACATAGGTTTCCAGCCGCAGCGAGACGGTGCCTGGGAATTCCTGAAAATAGGGCGTGAGGCCGTAGGCAAGAACCGGAAACACCGGCACGCCGAGCGGCTCGGCCGCGTCCAGCGCCACGCGCTCGCTGAGGATGCTGTCGACGGACAGGCTGAGATAGGCATGCTGTTCCGTGCTGCCCAAGGGGACTACGCAACGGTCATCGACACGCAGGTAAGCCTCGACCTGCATCCAGTTCATTTCGCTCAACCGCATAGGACCTCCTGTGGTACGGTGATCGCCGTCTTGGTTCGTAGCGCATGCAGCATCGGCAGCACGCTGCGCTCGATGTCACCCGGATCGGGGGAATGTCGGTATTCGAGCGAAGGGAAGCCCTCGGGCAGGCGCTCCAGCACCGCCTCCGCGCCTGTGGCATAGACAGTGACATCGGCGCTCGCCAAAACGGCACCGAGTTCGGGTGCATCCAGGACGGTCGTCGCGACTTGCGAGACATGTGGCGCAAAGCGCGCGACGCCCGCCTTCATCATCACCAGCCACTCCGGGAACAAAGACACGACCGCCACCCGGGCAAAGGGGTCGAGCGCTGCCAGCGCTGCCCGCACATGCTCAGCCGGCAGAAACCCGATTGCGACCAGCGCCGGCGCCTGGGGCCCAAGAAGCGCCGCGACCTCGGGCCGCCGGTCGGGGATGGTCAGCACAAGATCGGCGCCCGCCGCCTTCAGCCGTAGGCCAGGGTCGCAGCGCAGCGCCTCGACCGTCACGGATGTCACCCGATCGCCGGGCGGCAATCGCGCCTCCACGGCCGCGGCATAATCCCGCGTGGCGGTGGCGAAAACGCCGACGAAGACTAGCCGCAACCCGTCGGAAGGCCGCGCTTGAAGCCTTGTCTGGACGAGCGCCAGAATGTCCGGTCGGTCCAGACCCAGCGCCTCCGCGTCGCTCAGCAATGCGTCGATCCTTGCGCGCAACTGCTGCAACCCGCTGCGCCGCGCTTTGTCCTCCGCGCCGCTCCACGCAACGAAAGTGCCGGAGCCGCCGCGTCCTTCCAGCAGTTCCACCTCCTTTAGCTCGCGATAGACTGTCGCGACGGTCATCGGCGCGATACCGATCTGCGTCGCGAGTTCCCGCACCGAGGGCAGGCGCTCGCCGGGACGCAACTCCCCGCAGGCGATCCCGTATTTGATACGGCCGCGCAGTTGCACGCCCAGCAGCACAGGGAGGGATCGGTCGAGAGCGAAACTCATCGTCACAGCGACGGCACCGAATCTATCCTCCCACCAAAGGTCCAGCGGCGAGACGCTCGCAGCGTCACCGTATTACAGGACTAGAACACAAGACCCGGCTCCAATCGCTGTAACGCAATGGTCCAAAGCAAGGATCATGCCTCGTTTTACCAGTCGATGGTGCGCCGCTTGCATGAAAGCGTTCTAAGAAATTGTAACAGTGGAAAGCCCTAAGATCATGGCCGAGACTGCTGAAGAAACCGGCACCGCGCCGCGTGCCTGGATATATCCGGCCCTTGATGCCGCAGAGATCGCAGCCCTCAATGCCAAGCTGGCCGAGGTTGTCGCCCTCCGTCATCAGGGGCGCTTGACCGCTGCCCAGCATGCGGACCTCGTCGCTGCCATCGAGACCCAGACACGCCATGCCGAGGCGCTGCACCGCGTGCCGCTTCAGAACGCGGATGAGCCAGCCTTCGTTCGCGCGCCGCTCGGGGATGGACGATGACTGGCATGGATCTCGCCTTCGCCACCATCCCGGAACTCGGTGCTGCGCTGCGGGCGGGCAAGGTCTCCGCAGTCGAGCTGGCGCAGCTCTGCCTCGCGCGGCTGGAGAGGGACGGGCGCCGCCTCAACGCCGTCGTCACACTCACCCCTGAGATCGCGCTGCGCGAGGCGGCGCTCGCCGATGCGGAGCTGCGCAACGGGCTCGACCGCGGGCCTCTGCACGGCATTCCTTACGGCATGAAGGATATCGTGGCCGTCGCTGGCGTGCCGACGAGCTGGGGCGCCGCACCCTTTCGAGACCAGGTCCTCGCGCAGGAAGCGACGGTCACGAAGAAGCTCCGTGGCGCGGGCGCAGTGCTGGTGACGAAGCTTGCGACCGTCGAACTCGCCGGCGGCATGGGTTATAAGAACCCCGCCGCCGCTTTTACCGGCCCCACTGCCAATCCTTGGGATGAAGGGTGTTGGACCAGCGGCTCCTCCAGCGGTCCGGGTGCCGCAATCGCCGCTGGGGCCGTGCCCTTTGCGATCGGCAGCGATACCAGCGGATCCATCCTCTTCCCGGCAGCTTTCACCGGCGTCGCCGGTCTCCGCGCGACCTATGGCCGTGTCAGCCGCCATGGTGCGATGACCTTGTGCTGGACGCTCGATCGCCTGGGGCCAATGGCCCGCACGGCCGAGGACTGCGGGCTCGTGCTGGATGCGATTGCCGGTCACGACCCCGCCGACCATGCGAGCCTGCGTGAGCCCTATCGCTACGGCGGCCGTGCCAGACGCAAGCGCGGCTTCCGCTTCGGCGTCATCGAAGGCTGCTGTGAGGGGATAGAGCCCGAGGTTCAGGAAAATTTCGAGGCCACGCTCGATCTGCTGCGGCAGATCGGGACGTTGGATAGCGTAGAGCTCCCGGATTTCCCCTATGGTCCAATGATCAGCACGATCGTCGCCGCCGAGGCTTATGCCGCTTTCGACGATTTTATCGCTGCCGGTGGCTTGGCTCAGCTCAGCTCGCCCTTATCGGCCGGCCATCGCCTTGCCGCGTCGATTTTGCCAGCGCATGACTACATCCGGGCGCAACGCATCCGCCATATTCTGGCGAGCGCGTTCACCGGTCTTGCCGCCGGCTACGATGCGCTGCTGGCACCCAGCCTCGGCGTAGTCGCGACCGGTCTGCATGACGATTTCGAGCTCGGCCTGCCGCGCGCGTTGGGGCGACGGCCGCTCAACCTCGCGGGCGTGCTGACCGGCTCACCGACGATCTCGGTCATCAACGGTTTCGGCGCCAAAGGTCTTCCCACGGGCATCCAATTTGCCGGCGCGCCCTTGTCGGAAAATGTCATCCTCGACGCAGCCTCGGCGCTGGAGGACATGACCGATTGGGCGTCCCGTCGGCCGCCCAATTTCTTGGCTCAATGCGCCTAGCTTTTGAGCAGCGCGCTCATCAACGCGAACCAATAAGCACCGCACGGGTGTTGTCAGGTCGTTCAGAAGAGCTCAGATTTTTTGAGTTGGAGTTGTAAGATCATGCTGTTGGTGGGAGGCGGGCTAAATCTCGCCAGATGCGCAACGCTGCCTCCCGGAGGGAGCGGTATTGATTGGCGGAGATGAGACGGCGGCGAAGCTGAAAGTGACCATGAATGCAGCCGTGAGCGCATAGGAAACGCCGCGCCTGGCGCATCGACTTGAACCGCTGCACCGCCCAAAGCCCCAGGGATAAATGGCACCTGGATGAGGTATTCATCCTGCCTAATCTGCCCGGCGAGGCAGGACTTGTCGTTTGCCTCGCAACGCCTGTCCTCATTGCCGCCCGATCGGGCGGCAATGAGGACAGGTTTGCTGATGCCGCTGAACCCGCCACACTCCCTTGCCCCTGAAGCCGTGCTCGGGAGCATTTTGGGCGACGCAATGCAATAATCGGCCCGTTATTCCCTGGAGGAATAAACATTATGGCTTCGTGAGGACTGACATCAATTCTCCGGAATAGCAATACTCCTCCTCACGAGCAGGAATTCAGGTTGTTGAGACTGCTCATCACACGAACGCCGCCTGAGCAGTGGTGGCAGGATGGAGCGCGGAATGTCTAATCTAGAAGGAAAAGTCGCCGTTATTACTGGTGGATCGAGCGGTATCGGTCTTGCGACGGCTAAGCGCTTCGTCAATGAAGGGGCTTATGTCTTCATCACCGGTCGACGGCAGTCCGAACTGGATAATGCCAAGGCCGAGATTGGGAAAAACGTCACGACAGTCCAGGGCGACGTGACCAATCTGGCTGATTTGGACCAGCTCTACGCTACCGTCAAAGCTGAAAAGGGCGTCGTCGATATCGTGGTCGCAAATGCCGGTTTCATCGAGCACGCCCAAATTTTCGATCTATCCGAAGCCCATTACGATAAGACGATGGACATCAACGTCAAAGGCGTTGTCTTCACGGTCCAGAAGGCTCTGCCGCTGATGACCCGTGGCGGGTCCATTGTTGTTGTATCTTCAATCATTAATGTGAAAGGTGTTCCTGCCCACGGCACTTACGCCGCCGCGAAAGCGGGCGTGCGCGCTTTGGTGCGCGTTTGGACTCAGGAACTCAAAGACAGGCGTATCCGGGTCAATACGCTGAGCCCCGGAGCGACGGAAACCCCGATCATTCGCGGCCAGTTTGATAGCGATGAAGCGTCGGACGCTGCAAAGACCATGTTCGCCTCGATAACACCGCTTGGCCGTCTCGGTCTCCCCGAAGAACTTGCGGCCGCTGCATATTTTCTAGCGTCGGATGAGTCGAGTTATATCACTGGCATCGATCTTCCGGTCGATGGCGGCTTGGCCCAGGTTTGAGTCGTCTCGATAAAGCCCCCCCTCAGATCTATTTTATTGAGCGTCGAGGGGGGCCAGGCTTCCCCCTTCGCAAGCAAGTGAAGCTGGTCCTTTCCAAGGACCTCAAAACTGTGGCAGCGCCAATTTCAAAACACTGCAACGTTCGAAAGCAATCGACATGTCGACATATTTTGTAATGATCCGGGAAAAGACCACCGACACTGCATCACTCGCGGAGTACGGGCCAAGGGCGTCTTTGGCAGCTCAGAACCATCCCTTGAAGCCGCTTGCCGTCTACGGTGCGCTCGATCAGCTTGAAGGCGATGCTATCGAAGGTGCCGTCATCCTACAATTCCCCGACATGGATAAGGCGCGCGCCTGGTACGACAGTCCGGCCTACCAGGCCGCCGCCAAGTTCCGTCATGCTGGATCGAAGTCGAAAGCCTTCTTCATTGAAGGCATCTAAGATACAGGAAATACGCGGCCCCCTGGCTTGAAAATCGTCTTCCGCAGTCCGGATCTGCGGGTCTCGCTTTAACCCACGGCTGCTTTCAGCCGGTCAGTTTCAGACTTCAGCCGCCGGGCCTGCAGCCACCGCGGCATCAAACATCGCATCGCCGGAAAGGACATCGAGAGCAGCGCCTATCTTGGAAAACACCGATGGTTCGTCGAGCAGACGTTCGCCTGGATCTCCCGGTTTCGCCGTCTCACCGGTCGCTACGAACGCAGAGCCGACATCATCTCGCGTTCATCTGGACGGTTTGACTATCGTCGCTGCTGGTTAACAGAGGATAGCTGCCGCATAGCGTCTTGTTTTTATCTGAAAATAGCTTTGTATGGCTTCCTGGACCATGTTGGCGGCCCAGCGTTCGGTTTATTTTTCTGCGGAGACCCACGGCCGCGCGGCCAATTCCCAACGGCTAGCACCAAGACAAAAACAAGAAGGGCAGCCAAATGTCGGAGACGAGCGTGCTGGACAAGTCGCCCCAAAGCGGCCTCGTCGACATGGGCGATATCGAATTCTACAATGACCCAAGCGACCCCACGCCACCCTTCAACATCACCGATCTGACCGAATTCGCAGGCTCGTTCAGCGAAATTGTCCTCAACGTCACATGGGCACAGTTGGAGCCGACGGAGAATGGTCAGCTGGACCTCTCGGCAATCACCGATGCCATCGCGGCTCTGGACGTCTATAACGCGGCCGAAGGCACGGATGTCGGCATCAAGCTGCGCGTCTGGGGCGGCTATACGGCCCCCGATTGGGCGAAAACGATTGACGGGCCACCAATCACCGTCACGGGCACCGGCACCATTGATCCCGATCAGGATGTAACCGAAACGCTCGGCCGTTTCTGGACGGCGGATTACAACGATGCCTGGGCCAGTTTCCAGACGATGCTGGCCAAGACCTATGACGGCAACTCGCTGATCCGGGGCATTTCCAATACCGCAGGCGCTTCCGCCTCGGACGAGCCCTTTGTGCCGTTGCATCCCGACCAAGTCGATGAACTCGAAGCCGGCGGCTATCGTGATGCAGCTGAAGAACTGACGCTGCGAAATGCCATCGCGGATTACGCGGCATGGTCGACGACGCCGCTCGACTATACGATGAACGAATTCCATCTGGAGGATGGGGGAACGGTCGTCGGTGATGCCGATGTCACGCTTGCCGTCCTGCAGGAAGCCGAGAATTCCAGCCGTCCGGTCCAGGCCGGCAATCATGCGTTGAACGATCCGCCGGACCTGGCCGATTCCTTCGTCTACGCCCAAATTGCTGCCGATGCGGCGCTGGACCCCGCCACCGTGCCGGCCAGTTATCAGACCGCATCCCCGGTCAATCTCGGCAGTTACGCGAATTGGCCTTCGGTGATCGCCGAAGGCGTCACCTCAAACGCCGGTGACATCGAGCTATGGGACGCACCGGGTACTACGGGATTTACAGGGGAGACATCGAGTTTCGTCGGTGGTCTCGCGGGAAGCCTGGCGAACGGCGTGGCGCCCGTCACCGCGGCGCCGGATGACGGCGCGGAACTCGGTTTCATCGCGCCGGCATCGGTCAGCGGGCCGGCAGGCGTCATCGCCCTGACCGGCACGGACGCCGTGTTGCTCGCAAGTGCGGCGACTGAGGGGACCTATACAATCACGATAACGTCTGTCGACGGCAACGCTCTGACGGTGTTCGACGCGATCGACGTGCCCGCGGATACGGCCCTGCCCGCTACCCCGGTGACCATCCTCGGCACCGACCAGGAAGTGCTGACACTGGCGAGTGGCATGGTCAGCGGCCCGAGCCTGACCTTCACCACGTCTTTGGCCCTCGCGAATACCATCCTGGCCAGCCTGACCGACAGCGTGGGTTCCGGCACCGACATCCTGCTCATCACCGCGACCGACGGCAGCGGCGACCGCACAACGCGGGCTGTCGGCATCTTGCCAACAAACGACCCCTCGGCCGCACCGCAAGGGGCGCCTCCGTCGCCAGCCTTGGCCTCGGCCAACGGGGGGACCTTTCTTTGGACCGGAGAGGGACCCGACGCCTCGTTCGCGGCCGCGGGCAATTGGTTCCCCACTGGCGGGTCGCCCGGCATCACCGCCAGCGCGCTATTCATCGGGCAGCCCCTGCCGACGACCTTGGCCGGTGACGGGACCCCCGGCATGGTCACCGTCGACGACACACTCGTGCTTTCCGGGAACAGTGACATCGCTGTCGGCCAACAAGGGACGGGCGACGTCGACGTGGCGGATGCCGCCGGCATCACGGGCGTCCTCGTGCTGGCCGGCGTCGGCACCACGCTCGCCATCGCGGGCGACCTCGCGGTCGGCGGAACCGCAGGAACAGCCGGGGGCGCCGGTACTGTCATCGCGGCTTTGAGTCCCGACAATTCCAGCACAACCGGCCTGACCATCGGCGGGGCGCTCAAGGTCTGGGGCCAGGGCGCCGTACGGTTCACCGGCGCGCTCGATCCGGATGGGGTGACCGTGGCAAGCGGTGGCCTGATCAGCGGCGACGGCACGCTGGCCGCCGAGGGCGGCAGCGGCATCCTGAATGACGGCACCATCGATGCTGTGGCCGATCAAACGGTGGGCGCACAGGAACTGACCCTCGCCTCCGCGGTCGAAGGCACCGGCACAATTTTGATCGACGCCGCGGCAACGTTGATTCTCGATTTATCGATCGGGCCGTTTGAAACAATCGCCTTCGCGCCGCCGGACATAGACCAGCTTTCCGATGACCCCTATTCCCCGACCTCGCTCATTCTACAAACGCCGGCCGGCTTCAATGCCGCGATCACGGGCTTCTCCTGGGCCGACGATCTGGTGGTCGAGGATTTTTCCGCCACGAATGTCTTCTACAGCGACGGCACACTCACCCTGGATGGGACCATTCCGCCGTCCAAGGCCTCCGATGCCCCAACCACAACGACCCTTACCTTTGCCCTTGAGGGCGATCTGAGCGGCCTCACGCCGACCCTCGCGGTAACCGGTTCCGGTACGGCCACCACAACCTCGGTGAGCTTCGTTGCGGTCGCCCTGGGCGGCCCACCGGGCGTCATCGCACCGCCCACGCTTGAAGCCACCTCCGCATCGGCATCGCCCGTCCTGATCCCGAACATCACATTGTCCACGCCGCTGCCCGCCGCGCCCGGCGACAACAGCACGATCATCGTTACGGTTTCAGCCCAAACCGGTGCGCTCGCCGCCGGCTCGGATAACGGGCAAACCACGATCACGCAGATTAACCCGCAAACGCTGATCCTGGCCGGCTCCCTCGGGGCAGTCGAAACCAGCCTGCAAAGCCTGTCCTATCAGGGCGGCGCGGCGCCTACGGACAGTATCGGCATCACGGTATCGGACTATGCCGGGACCTCGGCGACCGCGCTGATCGCCGTCACCAACAACGGCACTACGGGTGCTGAATACGTATGGGGCGGCGGGGCCGCTGGTGTCTTCAGCAACCCTGCCGCGTGGCAGGGCGGAAGTGGCATCACCGCACCCGGTGGCGCCAATCGCGTCCTCTTCAACCCCGGAACATTCACGGTCGGCGGCTATGGTGCCATCGGCAGCATGACCGTCGACGGGTCGCTCACGCTGACGGGCGCCGTCATGGCCCAAGGTCTCACTGATCAGAACGTCGTCGGGCAGGGCTATGCCGTGATCGTCAATGGCGCCCTGACCCTCGCCGCCGGAGCCGTTTTGACGGCCGGCGCCACCACGGTCGTCGGGCTATCGGGCGACGGCGTTCTGACCATCGCGGACGGGGCCCTGACGATGACCGCCGCCGGCCCGTCAGAAAATTCTCTGATCATCGGCATGAACGCCGATAGCCAGGGAACGGTGTTGAATATCGAGCAGATCGAAGCCGATGGCACGATCGTCGTGGGCATGGCCGGTGATGGAACCCTGAAACTGCTCGGCGCCGCGTCGTCGGTGTCCGACGGCGGGGCCGATATCGGGCAGAGCGCCAGCGCGTCGGGCCATGTCGCCGTCGATGGCGGCGAATGGGCGACGGACGGGATATTGACGGTGGGCGATGCCGGCGCCGGGTCGGTAACGGTCACCGGGGCGGCGAACGGCATCACCGGGCAAGTGACCGCCTATGACGGGACAATCGGCGCCCAGAGCGAGGGAGCGGGCAAGGTCACGTTGAACGGCGGGGACCTGCTGATTGCCGACGAGGTCGCCGCCTCCAGCACGCTTGCCGTCGGCGGCGCAGGGACCGGCACGCTCACCCTGACCGACGGCAGCAATGCGACAGTGGGCGTCGCGGAAGCGATGGTGGTGGAACCGCCGGTCCAAGGCGGAGCCTCTCCCGTCACCGACCTGATCGACGATACGGGCAAGCTGACGGTAGGGGGCATGACCGGAGGGTCCGGATTCGTCGCGATCGGCGGCGGCGCGTCGCTTCTGGTCGATGGCAGCGGTACGATCGGCGGCAGCACAGGCGCCGGAGCCGTAGTCATCGGCCAAACCCCAACCGATGCCGGTCTGCTGGCGCTGTTGGGCACACTCACGGTCGGGGCCAGTGGCGCGGTCGCGCTCGGCGGCTCCTCGGCGACGCTGCGGGCGAGCGCGATCATGCTGGATACCGGCGCTGCATTGTCCGGTGCCGGCACGGTGTCCGGCGATGGCGGCGGCAACCGAACGGTGATGCTGAGCGACATCACAAACAACGGTGCCATTACTGCCGCAGGTGGATCGCTTCTGGTATATGGACCCATCACCGGCATCGGCGCACTGGCAGCCGAAAATGATGCGAACCTTACGCTTCAGGCCGCCGTCAGCGCTGGCCAGACCTTGACGCTGGGCGACGACGCCCGCGCAACATTGAATGACGTCCTGGCTTTCGAAGGGACGATTTCTGGATTCACGCTAGGCGACGCTTTGGAGCTTGCGAGCACGGATGCCACCGCTGCCGTGTGGAATGCCGACACGCTGACGATCACAACGCATGAGACGTCGATCATGCTGAACCTGTCAGGGAGCTTTGCAGAGAATGCTTTCGTCGTGCAGTCGGATGGGCTCGGCGGCACGCTGGTGGAATTGGCCTGTTTCGCCGCCGGCACGCGGTTGGCAACGCCCCACGGCGAATGTCGTGTGGAAGCATTGCGCGTCAATGACCTGATAACGACGGCGAGCGGGAATCAAAGACCAGTCCAGTGGATCGGCCATCGTCGCGTCGATATCGCGCGACACCCATCGCCAGATAAAATCCGGCCGGTGCGCATCGCAGCACATGCCTTCGGGCCTCACAGGCCGGCGCGCCCCTTGTTTCTGTCGCCCGACCACGCGATTCTCTTCGATGGCGTTCTGATACCGATCAAGCATCTCATCGATGGAATTTGGGTGACGCAGGTTGACATGACCAGTGTAACCTATTTTCACATCGAACTTGCCACGCATGATATCGTTCTCGCCGAGGGACTTGCGGCCGAGACCTTCCTGGATGTGGGCAATCGCACGGCCTTTGCAGGTGGCGGAAGCCCGATACAACTGCATCCGCTATTCGAGGCTAAAGGGATCACCGAGCCCGATACTTGCCTCACCTGGGAAGCGCTTGCCTATGCGCCTCTGCGGGTGACGGGCGCCGAGGTTGAGCAGGCACGCGCGGCTCTCGGTCAAGAGTCTCCTGCGGGTAATGGACGCCGGGTTCTTGGAAGCGACAGAGCAGGTTCGCAGGCTGCCGCAGCGAAGCATTTAAGACTCTGACTCACTCTCGGTGTAAACGAGCGCCTACAAGGAAAACATCCGGACAAGGAGCAAATTGACACCTGCGCGCCAGAATGCTGCCGGTTACTGCATGATCATTTCACACAATTCGCGACAGACCCCATTCCACACAGTCATTGGAAAACCACTTGATTAGGATCGCCTCCTCACGAGGCTTTGCGATCGCAGATGGCCCCACAACGCTATTACTCCGCCGACCAAGGCCGGAATGCTGAACAGCGCAAAGCTGATCGTGTAACTTCCAATATGGCCGTAGGCAAAGGCAAAGGCCGAGGGGCCGATGACAACGCCGATGAATGTATAAACCATGACATCCCCGGTCAGAGTGCCGGACCCGGCCGCTGCCGACAGAGCGCTCAGTCGCGCTGTCTCGGCCAGCATGACGCCGTTCCACCCGATGGCACTGGCGCCCAAAACGCAAAGAATAGCGATGTCCGCGCGGACGGTCAGGCCATGGCTCCAGAGGAGAGCGATGCAGCAGAGCCCTATCATCAAGCCGAGCAGCGCCAGGACCAGGAATCCCGCGCCCAGCAGGTCAGCCACCACGCCCCAAACCACACGTCCGATGGCGCCGCAGACCTGGACCGCCGCCGCAACCGCCCCTGCCTGCACGGTCGTCCAACCAAGTTCACTCACCAGCATAGTGACCGTGAACGCCGAAACGCTAAGTTGAACCGCCGCGTAGAGCATCCCGAGCATCGAGACCAGCCGCAGATCGGAACGGGCCCAGACGCGTTTTTGGCCCTCCCAGACCGCACCAACACCCACAAGGGTTTGCGGCTTGCGGTCATCGTCCCACCATTCTCGCAGCAGGCCAAAGGTCATGCCTAGAACCAGGCAAGGGATGGCCGCGATAATCAAAGCCCATTGCCAACCCACTGCTTCCGACAGCGGCGGCATGGAAAGGGCGGCCAGGACACCACCCAAGGGCACGCCGGCCTGCTTGATCGAGAAGATCACGTTGCGCAGCCGCGATGGAGCCAGTCGCTGCAGCATATGGGACGAACTGGGATTGTTGCAGGCATAGCCGACGCCAAGCAACAAGGATGACACAATCATCGCCGGCACCTTGCCGGTGGCCAGCCCCAGCAATCCGAAAGCGGCGCAGAGCAAACCGATCTGCCCGACCCGCGCCGCCCCCCACCGTTTTATGAGGCTGCCGGAGACGGCGGATGCGAAAATCCCAGCGAAATAGATCAGGCTGACCTGATAGCCGATCCAATAGCTGTAGATGGAAAGACTGCGGGCAACGATCGGCGTAATGGCCGCCAAGGCAAGGATGGATGAGGTGGCCAGTGCTTGGGAGGCGGTGCAGATTGCTAGTGTCGCGGACAGGCTCGGGCGCCGTGCAGCAGCCTCTCCGGCGGCAAAACTCATAAGGACAAGCAATCCATATGTCCGTACATAAGCTATCGTATCCTAGGCTGCAAGCTGAATAGAGCCTCAGTCGCGCGTCATGGCGACGGAATAGAAAAACCGATCCGATGGCAGCGTGTTGATTGAGATCATGATGAGGCGCCGCCCCGTGCTGAAATAGCGGCGGGTAATTTCCAGCGCAGCACTTCCCTCCTCCGCGTCCAGGCGCTTGGCCAATTCGGCATCGAGATTGGTCGCCCGGATCTCCTGCTGGATTTCCACAAAGGTTTCGCCCGACTGTTTCTCCACCAGGGCAAACAGAGCGGCGCGCAGGACCGACGGCAGCTTCAGCGCAGACGAGACCCGACCGTCCACATAGACATTGATCCAGGACAGGAGCCGGCTTTCGCCGTCCACCGTGCGGCTGCAGGAGATATGAAGCCAACGATGATTGGCGCGACACCCGAGTTCGCTGGCAAGCTTGCCGCGCGCGGCGACGATCTTGGTGGCATGGATCGACAGCTCGGTTCCCTCGGCCACCTCGACAAGATCGCTGGCTGACATGGCGGAGTAGCTGAACCGCCTGGGCGGTTGCTTCGCTTCGATTCTTGTACCGACACCCTTGCGCGCACTCACCAGCCCCTGCTGACGCAGCTGCGCCATGGCTTGACGCACAGTCTGCCGGCTTACCCCGTGCTGCAATGCCAGGTCGAGTTCGGTCGGCAGAAGTGATCCGACGGGATGCGCGCCGCTTTGGATAGCGTTGTACAGCGTGCGCGCAAGAAGCAGGTAGCGCGGTGTCGCGGAAGAACCCTTTGCCAGCAAATCAGGGTCATCAACCGCATCCAGGACCGTCGGTAAGGTCGTCCGCTCAACCTTAAGCTTCGCCGCCATACCGAGTTCGCTCCCTAATCCTAATCACCGCCGACCAGGCGCTGGCGCTGCCTATACAGGAGGTCGGCATACGGATGTAGCCGTGCCGGAAACATCAGCTTCGCTTTCTTTTTGTGCATCGCAACAACATCTGCCGAAATTATATGCACTTATGGCATAAACGCTCAAAAAATGCTTGCCTCGGCGTCTGACAATAGTGGCGCCACCGCTCCATGTTACCCTATTCTAGTACGGACATATGCATATTTCGGCCTATCGGCTGAATGATGCGGCTGGAGCTTCAGAATTCCAATCCGGTTGGAGGAGGCGATATTGCGGAAATTTGCTGTGGGTTCGGTCGCCGTATTCGGCAGCTTGCTTGTGGCCTTGGCGGGAAGCCAAGCAAAGGCTGCGACACCCGATCTCGCTCAGGCGCAAGCCGTCATCAACGCGCATTCCCAAATTCCCGATTTCGTGCCGCCCGGCCCGCCCTTCGACGCGCGCAAATGCATGGCCGGCAAAAGCCTGCTGTCGATACCGACGTCAAGCTCGATCCCCTTCGTCGACGGCATCGAAAACTCCATGGGCAGCGTCGCCAAACAGGTCGGGTTCAAATTCCAGCAATGGAAGAACCAAGGCCAGCCTACCCAGTGGGTTCAGGGCATGGCCTTCGGTATTGACAACAAATTCACCGGCATCGACCTGATGGGCGGCATCATCCCGAACGCGCTCGCCCCGCAAGTGGCCGCAGCCAATAAGGCTGGCGTGAAGGTCTTCGCAACCCATTATTCGGACACGACGCAGCCGGCCGACCCCGCCGTCGCCGTCACGTTGCGCATCCCGTTCCACGAGGTCGGAGAGATCATCGCCGATTGGATCACGCTCAAAACTGGTGGACACGCCAACGTTCTGATCGTCGGCTCCAGCGACATCCTGCCGAGCAAGCCCTATGCGGACATGCTCGGCGCGACGCTCGACAAGGTCTGCGGGCCCGGCTGCAAGCATCGCTATGTCACGGTGACGGTCCCGACATGGTCCACTAAAATCCAGACAACCGTTCAGGGCGCACTGATCGCGGATCCGACCATCAACTATATCGTGCCACTCTATGACAGCATGTCGCAGTTCGTGATCCCGGCTTTGACCCTGACAGGCCACCGCAAGAACGTGAAGATCGCGACCTTCAACGGAACGCCCTTCATCATCGACATGGTACGCCGCGGCGATGTGGAGATGGATATCGGCGAAAGCCTCGGCTGGATTGCGCGCTCCATCCTCGACGGTGAGATGCGGAACATGTGCGGCCTGCCGTCGATCGGCGAGACGCTCTATGTCCCGCTCTATATATTCGACAAGGACAATGCCAAGGACGCCGGCATCCCGGCCGACTTCGACCGGGGCTATGGCGATAAGCATGTCGCCGGTTACGCGAAACTGTGGGGAATGCAGTAGTGAGCGCTGTTGCGCGACGCTATCCTGGCGAAGCGCCCGCACTTGCGATGACGCATCTATCGAAGCGCTTCGGCTCTTCGCTGGTCCTGAATGACGTGACGCTGGAGGTCATGCCGGGAGAAGTGCATGGCCTGCTCGGCCAGAATGGCTCGGGAAAATCGACGCTCATCAAGATCCTCGCCGGCTTCCACGATCCGGAGCCGGGCGCGGAGCTGATCATGTATGGCGAGAGCGTCCCTTTGCCGATGCCGGCCGGTGCCGCCCGCAAGCGCGGCATCGCCTTCGTCCACCAGCATCTCGGTCTGGTTCCGTCGCTCAGCGTGCTGGAAAATCTGCTCATCGGCGCAATCGCGTCGGAAGATCGCTGGCGGGTGGATTGGCGTCGTGAGGCCGCCCGCGCGCGCGAGACCTTCGCGCGCTTTGGTCTCACCATCGATCCCACCGCCCGCATCGCGGACCTGCCGCAGGTTGAACGCGCGCTGGTCGCAATCGTTCGCGCTTTCGAGGATATCCGCACCGCCTCAAGCCATGGCCAGGGTGTCCTCATCCTTGACGAGCCGACCCCTTTTCTGCCGAAACTCGGTGTCGACAAGCTGTTCGATCTGGTTCGCACCATCGTCAAGGAAGGTACGGCCGTCATCTTCGTCTCCCATGATATCGACGAGATTCGCGAGATCACGGATCGCGCCACGGTTTTGCGGGACGGCAATCTGGCGGGCACGCTGACGTCGCGCGATGCGACGGCCGATGAATTCGTCGAACTTATCATCGGGCGGCGGGTGAGCCTGTACAAGACCGCCGTCAGGGATGTGACGGCGCTTTCGGTCGCCATTTCCGCCCGCAATGTGACCGGCGAGATCCTGCGCGACGTGTCCTTCGACATCCATCGCGGCGAAATCCTCGGGCTGACCGGGTTGATCGGCTCCGGTTTCGACGAAATGCCCTATGCGCTTTACGGTGCGCGGCCGGCAAGCGCGGGGACGGTCGAGATCCTTGGCAAGTCTCAGCCCTTGTCGAAAATGTCGCCGCCGGCAGCGCTGGAGGCAAAGCTCGCGCTGCTCCCGTCGGATCGGCTGGGTGCGGCCGGCGTCGGCAACCTGACCATCGCCGAGAATATGCTTCTGCCCGTGCTGCAGGACTTCGTCCGCTGGTTCCGGCTTGACTGGTCGCGGATGTCCGGGCGCGCCAGCGAACTCGGCAAGCAATATGACGTCCGGCCCAATCGACCCGCCCAGACCCTGTCGTCGCTCAGCGGCGGCAATGCGCAGAAAGTGCTGATGGCGAAGTGGCTGCAGACGGCACCGCTGCTGCTGATGCTGGATGAGCCGACACAGGGCGTCGATGTGGGTGCGCGCCAGCAGCTTTTTGCGGCACTCGACCACGCGGCGGGTAAGGGCACATCGATCCTGGTCGCCAGTACCGATTACGAGCAACTTGCCCAGATCTGTGATCGGGTGCTTATCTTCGCCCGCGGCCAGGTCGTCGACGTGCTTGCGGGCGCCGCCATCAGCAAGGACGCCATCGCCGAGCGCTGTCTGTTGAGCCTGGGCACAAGCGCGTTTTCCAATGTTCCGGAGGTGGTCGCCGCATGAGCCAAGCCCCCAATCAAGCCGATGCCGGCGCCCGAATTTCGCCCGGCGGCTCAGCCGGCCCTGCCCTTCGCAAGATGAATATCGCGCGTGTCGCCGAATCCTTCGCACTTCTCGCGGCCACTATCGCGCTGGCGGCGGTATTCGGCATCCTCATGCCGCATTCCTTCCTGTCCTGGGCCAATGTCTCGACCATGCTCGGCTCGCAGGCCGTGCTGGTCGTTTTGAGCCTGGCGCTCATCATTCCGCTCACGGCGGGTGATTTTGATCTTTCGATCGCATCGATGCTGACTTTGTCGTCGATGTTGATCGCAGTGCTCAACGCGCAACTGGGCTGGTCGATCTATGCGGCGATGGCCGTCGCCATCGTGACTGGCGCTGTGGTCGGCGTCATCAATGCCGGCTTCATCCTGTATTTCCGCATTCCGTCGCTGATCGTGACGCTGGGGACCGGCACATTCATCAGTGGCGTGGTGCTGTGGATCAGTGGCGCGAACACGATCAGCGGCATCGACGACGGATTGGTGTCCTGGGTCGTCGTGCGGCATATCTTCGGCATTCCGCTCGCCTTCTATTATGCCCTGCTCCTTTGCGTCGCGATCTGGTATTTTCTTGGCTATACCACCGCCGGACGCAGGCTGCTGTTCGTCGGCCGCAATCGCGAGGTCTCGCGTCTCTCCGGCATCCGGGTCGATCGCGTCAGGTTTCTTTGCCTGATCGCCTCAGGGGTGATCAGTTCAGCCACCGGCATTCTCTATGCCGGCACCATCGGCGCGGCGGACCCGAATTCCGGCACCACCTTCCTGCTGCCAGCTTTCGCCGCGGCGTTCCTGGGTGCAACCAGCATCACCCCCGGGCGCTTCAACGCCTGGGGCACGCTTATCGCGGTCTATTTCCTTGTCATCGGCATTACCGGTCTCACCATGCTCGGCATCCAGACCTTCGTGCAGAATCTGTTCTATGGCGGCGCGCTGGTTTTGGCCGTTGCCCTGTCACAGCTCGTCCGCAAGCGGGAGCCGCAGGACTTCACCTGAGATGAAGGGTAAAGCTATGCGCGGGTTCGATGGCCTCATCCAAGCCGCGCGGCAAACGGTCAGCCGTGCGGCGCGCGACGGCGGCAATCACCGCGTAGCGCGCCTTCTGCTCCTCCGAAAGCCCTTCCGGCAAAACGACTTGCACGATATCGCGGTCCATTATGTCACCTCCGGAAAGCGCGCTCGCCAGGGCGTTGCCTGTTCATAGGCATAGGCCGCGCGCAGCAAAGCGGCCTCACCGAACCATTGTCCGACAAGCTGAATATTCGTCGGCAGACCATCACCGTCGAAACCGCTGCAAAGCGTTATCGCCGGATGTCCGCTCATATTGAAGGGCGTCATGGCGGTATCGGCCGTAAAGGCCGTGATCCGCTCCGCGTCATCCGCTGACGGCGCGACATGGAAAGCGCCGGGGCAAAGCAACAGATCCACCTCGCTCATCAGCGCCGCATTCATCTCGGTCAGCACGCGTCTGTCCCTTAACGCCGCGATATAGTCGACGGCAGGCAGGCTGAGCCCCGCCATCATCTTGTCGCGCAGGGCCTGACCCATAAGCGCGGCCCTGTCACGAAAATCACGCTCATGAATGGCAAAGGATTCGGCCCAGTTGATGACGGAGGCCGCAAGCCGGTAGCGGATGAAACTTGCCGGCATTGTCACGGGTTTAAGCCGGGCGCCGGCCGCTTCAAACATCGCCGCGGCGGCTTCCAAACCGGCGAGGATCGCAGGATCGGGATGAACGCCATCGCAATCGCCGTCGAGAATGACGCCGATCGTTAGCCCCGCGACACCATCGGCGATCGTGCCGGTATAGTCGTCTATGTCCCCGGCCGAAGCCGGGTCGAGCGGGTCCTTCCCCGCGATCGCCTGCAGAATGACCGCGCAATCCCATACATTCCAGCAGAGCGGGCCGACGGTGTCGAAGGCCCAGCAATTCGGCAGCATGCCGTGGCGGCTGACGAGACCGAAGGTCGGTTTCAGACCCTGCAATCCGCAGGCGGCGGCGGGCAGCCGCACGGATCCGCCGGTATCGCTGCCGAGCGCGAACATCGCGGTGCGCGCGGGCACGGACGCGCCGGCCCCGGTGGAGGACCCGCCGGTCAGCCGCGTTCTGTCCCAGGGGTTGCGCGCCTGCGGATAGGGCAGGTCTTCATAGACCGCCCCCATGCTGGTGCCGTATTCCCAGGTATTCAGCTTGCCGAGCAGAATGGCGCCGGCCGCCGCAAGCCGGCTGACAACGGTCGCGTCCCGATCCGGGATGACATCCATCATCAACCGCGAATTGGCGCAGGTGCGGATGCCGCGCGTGTCGTAATTATCCTTCACCGCGAAGGGCAGACCGTGCAACGGCCCGCGCCATCGCCCTGCCGCTATCTCCGCTTCCGCCCGCTTCGCGGCCGCCCGCGCTTCGGCAGCCAGGACCAGGATGTAGCTGCCGATGTGGCTATCGACAGACGCAATCCTCTCAAGATAAGCATCGACAAGTGCGACCGGAGAGACAGCGCTTGTCCGCACCGCCTCCGACGCCGCACGCATCGTCAGGCCCAGCAGGTCCGTCATGTCAGACTGCCGGCCCTTGCAGAATTTCGGGCGCGATGCTGCGGGGAATGAAGGCCCCGTCGGTGAGTTCGCCGTTGAACTGGCCACCCTCGACCATGATCTTGCCACGCAGGATGGTCATGCTCGGCCAGATCGACACCGGCCATCCATCCCAGGGTGAATAGTCCACGGAATGGAGATTGGAGCCGTCGATGGTATGGGCCAGCTTCGGGTCCAGAAGCACGATATCGGCGTCCGACCCGACGGCGAGAATGCCTTTGCGCGGATAAAGCCCCATCAGCTTCGCGGCGCTGGTCGATATGAGGTCGACGAATTGTTCGAGCGGGAATCCGCGCTTCGTCACCATCTCGGTATACATCAAGGCGACGCGCGGCTCGACACCGCTATTGCCGCCGGTCGTATCGTCAATCCGGTTGCCGATCAGCTTGACGTCCAGCGGGCAGCACAACTCATCCGTCGCCACGCATTGCAGCGCGCCGGATTCCAGCCCCCGCCACAGGGCCTTCTGGTCTTCCGGATATTTGAGCGAGGGATAGGTGTGATAGATCTGACCGTTCGGACGCTTATAGTCCTCGGCGTTGAACAGCACATATTGATGAAGCGTCTCGCCGTAGATCGGGAAGCCCTTGGCCCGCGACCGCTCGATCGCCTCCACGCCGGTGCGCGCGCTGGTATGCACCATATAGAGCGCGGCACCCGGCACGCTTTCCGCGAGGCCAATCACGCGGTTGAAGGACAGCTCTTCCGACAGAACGGTATGGGCTTCGGCCAGATGCTCAAAGCCGGTCTTGTCTTCGGCGATCAGCTTTTCATACATATGCATGACAAGGTCATTGTCCTCGGCATGGATCAGCGCGAGCCCGCCTTCCTTGGCGAGGATTTTCAAAATTTCCCAGATATGGCCGTAATGGGTGAGATGGGCCATGCGGCCAGGCGTGATGTCAGTGGTGAACATCTTGATGGTGGGATAGCCCGCCTTCACCATGGCGGGAATTTCGGCCAGAATTTCGTTCGAGATCGGGCTTTCGACCGCGATATGCAGCGTATAATCACCGTAGCAGAGGTCATCGAACAGCTTGCGCCGTTCGTCCGCTGCTGCCTGAAGTGACTTGCCGCCACTCCAGAAAATGAAATCGCACAGAGTCGTCGTGCCGCCGAACAGGCAGGCCTTGCTCACCACACTCGGCATTTCGCTCGTCATGGTGGTGCCGCCCGGGCCGGATGCGAGCGTCAGCCCGGAATGCACATGCGGGTCTATCCCCCCGGGAATGACGATCTGGTCCGTCGCGTCGACCACACGCTTGGCGCCGATCGCCGCCAGCGTTCCGGGGGCGCCGATGGCGGAAATGATGCCGTCGGTGACGGCGATATCCACCACGGCACTGCCGCTTGGCAGCACGGCCAGTCCGTGGGCTATGACGAGATCGAACATATCCAGATACCTTCTGATGTCAGGCAGCGGCGCCTATGAGATCGGGTGTCCAATGAACCGGGCCGCCGACCGCGAAATGCCCCATGATGACCTCGGGTGCGATATCGCGGACGACGAAGACCAGACGGTTGCGCCTGTCATCCCCCGGCCAGTTCTGCAACCATTCCGGCCGATAAATCGTGTGCTGGACAGCGTGAATGACAGCGACATGTCCAGGCCGGTCAGCGAATGCCACCAGCCCCTTGACGCGCAGCAGGTCTTCGCCCCGGTCCGACGCCAGCCGGCCCAGCGATTTCGCGAGGTCGAGCCGGGTCAGCGGTTGCGTCAATACCAGCGACAGCGTCGTGATGCCCACGGTATGGGCCGCCTGCGGCTGAACCGCTTGCGCGGTAAATCTCGACCGCGTGGCGACCGCGGGCACGGCGCCGAACAGCAGCTCGCCCAAATCGTCGTCACCGGGCAAGGAAATGCGCTCGGCCCAGGCATTGAGACCGTCGAGCATCGCAAACAGCGACGCGGCGGGCGCCAAGAGATCGGATTTGGTGACGAGGATGCGATCGGCGACCGCGACCTGGCTTGCCGCTTCCGGATGACGCTGCAATGTCCCCTCGCCCGCCACGGCATCGACCAGCGTCACCACAGCCCGGAAACTCAGCACATGGCCCAGCATCGGATCGGCGGCGAGCGTGTAGAGGATGGGTGCGGGGTCGGCCAATCCACTTGTTTCAATCACAATGCGACTGAAGCTGCGTAGCTCGCCGCGGTCCCGGCGGTCGATCAGGCTCCGCACAGTGGTGACGATGTCAAGTCGCCGGACGCAGCAAAGACAGCCGCTCGGCATCTCCACCACCTGCTCATCAACGGCCTCGACCAGCAAGTGATCGAGCGCCATTTCGCCGGCCTCGTTGATGATGACGGCCGTATCGGCGAAATCGGGTTCTGCCAGTACAAGACGCAAAAGGCTCGTCTTGCCGCTGCCCAGAAATCCGGTCAGCACGGTGACAGGCGTCTTGCCGTCGGCCGCCATCAGGCGGCGATCCGCGCGACCACGTCCGACCGCGATGCCATCAACGGCTGGATGCGCTGCCCGAAGGCATCCAGGCCGACAAGAAAATCGTCGAAGGTCATCATGATGCCCTTGGCGCCGGGAATGGTCGCCACCTCATCCAGCAAGCGGGCGCAGGTGGCGTAGGACCCGACGATCGTGCCCATGTTGAAGTTGACCGCGCCTTCCGGCAGATTGATGTGGCGGGCGGTGCTCGTTTCACCCGCCGTATGATCCTTGCCGCCCTGGTCCGCCATCCAGGACAGCGCATCGACATCCGCGCCGTCCCGATAGGCCTGCCACTTGGCCTGCGCTTTTTCGTCGGTCTCGTCGGCGATGACCATGAACAG
Source organism: Acidisoma cellulosilyticum (assembly GCF_020621385.1). Taxonomy (GTDB): domain Bacteria; phylum Pseudomonadota; class Alphaproteobacteria; order Acetobacterales; family Acetobacteraceae; genus Acidisoma; species Acidisoma cellulosilyticum. The sequence continues at coordinate 61,617 of NZ_JAESVA010000008.1, forward strand.
CATATAGGACCCGACATCCCGGCCTGTGGCGGCGGCTGCCTCCACCAGCCGCTGCGCGGTCGGCGCGCAAGCGGTGGGCGTATTGACGCCGACGCCGTTGACGAAATTGAAATCCGCGTAGGTCGCGGCAAAGTCAACGCCGCGGCCGCTCTGTCCCGCGACCACGAGCTTGATCTCGGCCGAGGGCACCGGTTTCATCATGCAGGCATCCATCGTGAAGAATTCGCCCCGATGGTTCGACTCTCCGGTCGCCCAGAGATCTTTCATGACGGTCACGTATTCCGTGGCATAGTCATAGCGCTTGCCGAAATAATCGTCGCCGGGCCAAAGTCCCATCTGTTCGTATTCGCGCTTCTGCCAGCCGGTCACGATATTGATGCCGAAGCGGCCCGGCGCGATGGAATCAATCGTCGTCGCCATGCGCGCGACCAGTGCCGGCGGCAAAGTCAGAATTGCGGTCGAAGCATAGAGTTTAATGTGATTGGTGACGGAGGCCAGCCCGGCCATCAGGGTGAAGGACTCAAGATTATAGTCCCAGAACTCAGTCTTGCCGCCGAAGCCATGCAACTTGATCATGGAGAGAGCAAATTCGAAGCCAAGGGCTTCGGCCTTCTGGACGATCTTCTTGTTGAGCGCAAAACTCGGCCGATATTGGGGCGAGGCCTCCGAGATCAACCAGCCATTGTTCCCGATCGGAATGAAGATGCCCAGATCCAATTTTTGCAGCTCCTAAAGGATTGACCTCAGCGGCGGAATGTTTGCGGTATGTCCGAACTTATACATTTACTTGTTCGCGCATACAACGCATCCTTTCCGCTATTGCGGCTGTACGAGGATAATAAGGTCCATGGACATCGAATCACCGTTGATCGCACGGCTGGAGCGCCATCTCGACGCTATCGCGCAACATAACGATACGCTCCACGCCATGATCACGGTGCTCGGCCCTGAAGCCCGCGCGGAGGCTGTGTCGCAAACCGAGCGGCACCGCCCAGGGGGCGCCCTGTCGGGCAGGATCATCTCGGTCAAGGACAATATCGATACTGCCGGCATCCGCACCACGCGCGGATCGAACTGGTTCACCGATCGTATGCCGAACCATGACGCGACGGTGGTGGAGCGTATTCGTCGCGCCGGCGCCATCATCATCGGCAAAGACAATTTACATGAATTCGCTTTTGGTGCGACGTCACAGAACCCGCATCACGGCGCCTGTCGAAACCCCTGGAACCCGGCCGCCATTCCCGGCGGATCAAGTGGCGGGGCCGGCGTTTCGGTCGCAGCAGGGTTCAGTGAGATCGCCCTCGGCACCGATACGGGCGGGTCTGTGCGTATTCCTGCGGCCCTGAACGGCGTTTCCGGGCTGAGGCCGACCGTCGGCCGCATCTCCAATCACGGCGTCATGCCGGTCAGCGCGAGCTTTGACACGGTGGGGCCGTTGGCGCGCCATGCGCGCCACGTGGCGGCCGTCTACGAAGTCCTGGCGGGCTTCGACCCCCGAGATCCCGTGAGCGTCAACCACCCGGTTGAAAGCTGGGCCGGGCTGCATGCCGGCGGCTTCGAGGGTCTGAAAATCGGCGTTCCCTGGTCAATGGTGGAGGTTGAGTCCACGCCCACGGTGGCCAAACTGATCCGAGATGCGACCGCGGTGCTGGCCGGCCTTGGCATGACAATCGTCAGCCTCGGCCTCGCCGAGATCGGCGACCTGAATCTGGCGCTGCAGACAATGGCCCAGGCCGATGCCGCCGCCGTTCATCGCGAACGGTTTGCGAGCAACCCCACCCGCTTTGGCGGGGATCTTCTGCCGCGCCTCGCCTTGGGCAATGCCATTACAGGACCCGCCTATGCTGATGCCAGGATGCGACAGCTGGCCTGGAAACAGGAGGTTGCCGAAATCTTCGCGGCGGTCGACGTGATTGCGCTGCCGACCGTGGGTTTTCCCGCGCCACTCGCCGCCGCTTCGCCCGATATGATCGCGGCGACGCACAGGCTGACGCGGCTCTGCTCCCCCTGGGCATTGGCGGAGGTGCCGGCAATATCGATCCCATGCGGCTTTCAGAACGGCATGCCAATCGGCCTGCAACTCGTCGGCCCGCAATGGGCGGAGGCCAGGCTGCTTGCGGTCAGCGTCGGCTTTCAGGACGTTACGGATCACCACCTGCAAATCCCGCCGCTTGTCGCGAAAGGTCAAATCTCGTGAACCAGAGCCTTGACATCATGACCGCGGTTGGCGCGGCCGCGGCCATCCGCGACGGGACCATGACGGTCGAGGATTTCGCCCGCGGCTGTCTGCAGCGTATGGCAGCGCGGGAAGATGTGTTGAAAGCATGGGCTTACGTCGATCCTGCCGCGGTGCTGCGGCAGGCGCGCGAACTGGACAAGACACCGAGCCTTGGTGCCCTGCATGGCTTGCCCATCGGCATCAAGGACATCATCGATACGCGCGATATGCCGACCTGTCACAACTCACCGATCTATGTCGGCAATCGCCCGAGCGGTGACGCGCCGTTGGTCGAGACCTTGCGCGCGGCCGGTGCGCTGATCATCGGCAAGACGGAGACTACGGAATTCGCCGCCGCTGGCCGCGACCCGAGCACGCGCAATCCGTTCGACCCGACGCGGACCTCCGGCGGTTCTTCGGCTGGCTCGGCGGCGGCCGTGGGTGACGGCCAGATTCCGCTGTCGATCGGTACCCAGACCGGCGGTTCCACCATCCGGCCCGCTTCCTTCTGCGGCGTCCACGCGATGAAGCCAAGCTGGGGCACCATCAGCCGAGAGGGTGTGAAGGTGTATTCACTAACGCTCGACACGATCGGCCTTTATGGCCGATCAATCGCCGATCTTGATCTCCTGGCCGAGGTCTTCGGCATTGGTGAGAAACAGCAGATCCCCGCTTCCGTCAGCGGCCTGCGCCTCGCCTTCTGCCGCTCCCCGGAATGGGAGGCGACGGAACCCCCGATGCGCGAAGCCTTTGCCCGAGCAGAGGATATTCTGCGCAATGCCGGCGCGCATGTCTCCACGCTCGATCTGCCCGAGCCGTTCAATGGACTGCCGGCCGCGCATAAAACGATACTCTTTCGCGAAGGCCGCACGGCTTTTCTCAATCTCTACCGCGCGCACCATGAAATTCTGCACGAGGATTTCCGCCATCGGGTCGAGAACCGGGACGGATTCACCGATCAGATGCTGGTGGCCGCCTATGATCTTGCCGCGCATTGCCGCACCCGCTTCGACAGCATCGCGGCCGAGTATGATGCGGTGCTGACGCCAAGCGCGCCGGGCGAAGCACCGAAAGGCTCCGGCGCCGGCAATCCCGCCCTGAACCACATGTGGACCCTTCTGCACGCCCCCTGCATCAACGTACCGGGCCTGAAAAGCGCGGCCGGGCTACCTTTGGGCATAACCGTGACCGGTTCGCGCTACGCCGATCGTCAGCTATTGGCAGTCGCGAGCGCCATAGATCAGGCGATCGCCGCCGCGATTTGATCTGACAAAATTTCGTGAAAAGAACAACCTAGCTCGCGACATGGGAATGCCATGCTCTCAGAAACCCCCGCCTCCCCCAGGTCGGCAGGGCGGCGGCGTCAACAGCATCTTGGTGACGCTGTCCGGCGTTGGAACGGCCGCCTGGCCTTTCTTTGGTATGCCAACCAGGAACGACCTCGGCTGCTGTAGATAGATGCTTCAAACCCGCCTGAGTTTCACGACAGGGTGATGATGCTCAACAAGGTCACCGGGCGCCGTCAAAGCGATCGGGCCGGGCGTGAATGAAGTCCCGGCCTGCCTCAATCCGCTCGCTCAGATGCAACTCAACGTCATTTTATTGGCTGGACGTTATATCTTGCTTGACCGGGTTGCCGAGCGTGCTGTCAACCATTCACCTGCGGATCCCGATATCTCCAGCGATCGGCAAGATCCTATGCACGCGCCGGCATAATCGCCAATTATCTACTCAGATTGTGATCACGACGTCACACAGCATGGGTTTTTGCTTCACGCGGCCAGAAGCGCAGTGCGCCGCAGGCCTGAATGAATGCCGCGGCGTCGGCCGGCTTTTTGAGGGCCAAGCAGCCAGCATCAAGGTCGGCGGTCAGATTGATCTTGTCGAACAGAACCGTCGCGTGCGGCCCATAAGCGATGAACTTGGCATGGGCGAAAGCATCGTTGACGAAATCTTTCGCCGTGGCTTCCTGTGCGAGCAGGGCAGCGCCCTCGGCCGAGGGCAAGATCGCCACTGCGTCATAGAGCACGGAGGGGCCGCCATTCACCTTCTGCTTAGCGGGCATCAGCATGCCGTCGCTGCATACAACGCCACCGACCTTCGGCGCCACCAGCTCGACCAAGCCACCGGCCCCTTCCACCGCCTTCTGCAACGCGCCCAGTAGCGCCATGTCAACGCCGTCCGTGACCAGAATGCCGAGCTTGCGGCCTTCAAAGCGCTTGGGACCGTTTTGGATGATCGACAGCGCAGGCGACGGCGGCAGGGTCTCGATAACTTTGCGCGCCGGTATGGCCGGCTTCGGCATCTCCAGCAGACCCAACCCATCCGCCACCGTTTTTGCCAGCCCCTTGTCGATATTGAGGAGGTGAGAGACCATGCGGGCGCGGATGGCTGGCGTTTCCACCTTGCTCAATTCGAAAACGAAGGCGTCCTTGATGTGAAGCTGCTCAACCGCAGTTTGACTGACATAGAACTGCCGCGCCTGGCTATAGTGATCCGCGAAAAGATCGCCGCGAGCCTGCAATTTATCGCCGCTGATTTGCTCAGCTGCCGGCTTGTAGCCGATAGTGGGAGACTCGCGAGGTCCGCCCTTCTCCGGTCCCCACGAATTCGGCTCGTAATTGGCCCGCCCGCGAGGATTGATCATCGCCATATGCCCGTCCTGCTGCAGCGTATGGAACGGGCATTTCGGGGCATTGATGGGAAGATGCGTGAAATTGGTGCTGCCCAAGCGCTTTAGCTGCGTATCGAGATAGGAAAAGTTACGCCCTTGCAAAAGCGGATCATTTGTAAAGCCGATGCCGGGCGGCACATTCCCGGTTGAAAATGCAACCTGCTCGGTCTCGGCGAAGAAATTATCGACGACGCGGTTGAGCACCAGCCGACCAACGATTTTCACTGGAACCAGCTCTTCGGGAATCAATTTAGTGGCGTCCAGCACGTCGAAGTCAAAGCTCTCGACGAAGGCTTCGTCAAAGATCTGCACGCCAAATTCCCATTCTGGAAAATCGCCGCCGGTAATCGCATCCCACATATCGCGCCGGTGAAAATCGGGGTCGGCACCGTTCAGTTTCACCGCTTCGTTCCAGACCACGGATTGGAGGCCAAGCTTGGGCTTCCAGTGGAATTTCACAAAGGTCGATTTGCCTGCGACATCGATAAGCCGGAAGGTGTGAACGCCGAAGCCTTCCATGAAGCGGAAGCTGCGCGGAAGGGTGCGATCAGACATGATCCACATGGCCATATGCATCGCTTCTGGCGACAGCGACAGGAAATCCCAGAAATTGTCATGCGCTGTCTGTGCCTGCGGGAAACCCCGGTCCGGCTCCTGCTTGGCCGCATGGATCAAATCAGGAAACTTGATCGCATCCTGGATGAAAAAGACCGGAATGTTGTTTCCGACGATATCCCAGTTGCCCTGCTGCGTGTAGAGCTTGACGGCAAAGCCGCGCACGTCACGCGCAACATCCGCAGAGCCCTTGTTGCCGGCGACGGTCGAGAAGCGCACGAAGGCCGGTGTCTGTTCACCGACGCGCTGAAAAACATCCGCCGTTGAAAGTTTTGCGAGAGCAGGGTCGGTGATTTCAAAGAAACCATGGGCGCCGAAACCACGCGCGTGCACGACGCGTTCGGGGATCCGCTCATGGTCGAAATGGAACAGCTTTTCGCGCAGAGCAAAGTCTTCCAGCAGCACCGGGCCGCGCGGACCGACTTTGAGGGAATTCTGATCGTCATAGACCGGAATGCCCTGAGCCGTCGTCAACACGGGCACGCCGCCTTCGGAGACCTGATGCGTCTCTCCACCCGGTCCCCGCGTCACCGTCGCATCACTGAACTGTGTTGATGTCGGAGCCGCCTGGGCAAGTTTGCGAGCTTTGGTCTTCTCGGCCATGGAGGTCTCCTGCCTGATAAAACGCATGCGGCAGCTGACGCCGTTCTCATGCATCGCTAATTGGTTTTGGCGATTTGTGTATAGCAAACGGTCAGTGCAAGAGCTCCGCGCATCACTCATCTTCACATTTGAATTGGAGTGACTACAAACAACCCGAATTTAAATCGGACCATTCAGCAAATCCAAGCTTGTTTATCCTCCGACTCTCTTGTCGTAAGGTGAGGCCGCCGACGCCTCATGCCGGGCAACGGTCTGCGCGCCCGGATGCCGCAAGCTGTTCAATTTGAATGACCGCCCTCTCAATATCGACCTGCTCCACCGGACGGCCGATATTAGCAAGATGGGGCGCTGTCAGCGTCAGGCGCGCAAGTTCCGCAATCTCCTCGGACGTCGCGTCTCTCATGCCAAGCTCACCAAGGCAGGTCGGCAGGTCGATTCCACGAAGAAACCCCATCATGTCCATTATCTCGGCCGGCGGCCGATCCTCCACCGCCAGTTGAACCAGCGTGCCGTAGGCTACCTGAAACCCATGAATCGCTGTCCTGGCACCGCGCGCTTGAACCAGGCCGCGCGTCAGCGAATGAGCAATCGACAGGCCTCCATTTTCAAAGCCCAGGCCGCTCATCAAAATAACGGCCTCGACAGTTGCCTCGACATCGTCGGTCAACCGCCCCTCCCCCACGGCGCCGAGCGCCGCGGCCGCGTGAGAGCGCAACGTCACATAGCAGGCGTTCGCGATCACACCGGCCGTGATGAGCGGACGTGTGCCGAAGGGCGTATTGCCGGTTCCCGCCGCGCAGCCACGCGCCTCGAACTTCTTGGCGATCGCGTCACCGATACCGGCCCGCAGGAAATGTACCGGTGCCGCGGCAATCAGTCGCGTGTCGACAAGGACAAGGTCAGGGCTGCGGGGCATGCGATCGACCGCAATCATGACATGGTGGTCGTCATAAACGGCAATGGCGGCGCTTGTGGGGGAATCATTCGACGCGATCGTCGGCACGGTGATCATCGGCTTGCCCAGATGCACCGACACGCCCTTGGCGGCATCCAGCGCCTTGCCGCCGCCAATGCCGACAACGGCCGAAACCGCCACATTGCTGGCCTCCGCGGCCAATCGGTCGATCGCTGCGTAAGTGATCTCCCCACCGAAGGGCATCAGGATCGGATCAAGCCCGGCGTTGCGCGCTGCACGCTCCAGCCTCGCGCGCAGCCGCTCAACCAAAAACTGATCGATGATCATGAGAGGCCGCTCACCATAGGGAAGGAGCAGACGTCCGAGGTCGTCGAGAACATCCGGCCCTTGGACATAGCGATGAGGTGAACCAAAAAGACGCATAAGCGAAGCCCTCTTGATTGGTCAGGCTGTCATCATGATTGTGGTGGCAGATGTTCCAGCGGATAAGCGTCGCTGGGCGCCCCCCAGGCACAATAGCCGCCATCAACGGGAAGGGTCACGGCCGTGATAAATTCCGATCTTTCGGAGGCCAGGAACAGCATTGCCTCCGCAATATGTGCGGCTTTGCCCAGTCGTCCCATCGGCGTCCGGCGCCGGATGCGGTCGCCATCGACCTTGCCATCCTCAATCAACTTGGCAAGCAGCGGTGTCAGCATATAGCCGGGCGCGACGGCATTGACCCGGATTCCGTGCGGCGCCCATTCACAGCCGAGCACCTGTGTCAGCATGCCGATACCCGCCTTCGCAGCGCTGTACGCCGTTCGGACCGGCAGACCCAAAACCCCGGCGATTGAGTTGAGGTTGAGGATGACGCCGGATTTTTGGGCGATCATATGGGGCGCGACAGTCTTTGAGACAAGGTAAGTGCCGGTCAGATGAACGTCGATCAAGCGCTGCCAATGCGAGAGCGTCTGGTCAACGGTCGGCACGAAACTGTCAGGAATGCCGGCATTATTGACCAGGATATCGATGCGGCCGTAACGCGCGACTGCGGCGGCCACCATGGCTGTGACCGATGCCTCATCCGCGACGTCGCCCGTCACCGCATGATGCTCGGGTCCCAGTGATCGTGCTGCATTTCCGGCAGCCTCGGCATGCAGGTCGTTGATAACAATCCGCGCCCCTTCCCGAGCGAAAACCCGCGCAGTCTCCAGCCCGAGGCCGCTGCCGGCGCCGGTGATCAGCGCGACCCGGCCTTCCAATTCCCCCATCATCGATTCTCCAAAATGGCCCGGACGAATCTTGGCAGATCGACCTCGTATTTCGCTTCAAGATATTCCTGCGAGCCGCATTCAAAAAAGCTGTCGGCAAGCCCGATCTTGATCATCGGCGTCATGATTCCCGCATCGTAAAGCGCTTCCACGACCAGGCTTGCGAGCCCACCCGTCGTTTTGTGATTCTCGGCAACGATAAGACGGTCGAAGCCGGCCGCGAAAGCAACGACGCCGTCACGGTCGAAAGGTTTTATTGTGCCCACATGCAGGACCGCCGCATCAACACCCTGCCCGGCCGCAATGTCAGCGGCATCGCGCGCACGCATCGACATATAGCCGCAGGAGATGATACCGACCGCGCTGCCCTCCCGTAGCACCTTCGCCTTGCCGAGTTCGAAGCGATAGTCAGCGTTCAGTTCCACCGGAACCTTGCCCCGCAGACTGCGTACATAGACCGTGCCGGGAATATCGGCCACGGCACGAACGACTTGCTTGAGTTCCGTCGCATCGCAGGGATCGATAATGGTGAGATCCGCAATGCCCCGCATCATATTAAGATCTTCAGTCGCCTGATGCGTTGCGCCATAGCCGTTTACGAGGCCGGGCATGCCCGCGAAGATTTTCACATTCGCCTTGGAATGCGCACAGGCGATGGCGACGAAGTCATAAGCCCGGCGCGTGATGAAAACCGAATAGGTCGTGCAATATGCTATCTTGCCAACCTTTGAGAGACCGGCGGCGATCATGATAAGATCCTGTTCCGCCATTCCGACATTGAAGAATCGGGACGGAAAGGCATCTCGGAATGGCAGGATGTCGCTGTAGCGTCCCATATCGGCCGTCAGGCCCACGATCTCGGGCCTTTCGGCGGCGAGAGCAGCGAGCGTGGTGCCGAAGGGCGCGATTTCGGTGGTTTTACCTTCGACGTCGATCAACTCACCCATGCCACGGGTGCGGCCGGCGGTGGTTTGTGCAACCTCAGCCATGATGCGTCTCCAACTCTGTCTTCAACAAATCCCACTCGTCATTCGCGACACGCACGAAATGCGCGCGCTCCCGGCGTTCCAGCGTCGGCACGCCCTTGCCGGGCAAGGTCCGAAGCACGATCGCCTTCGGTCTGCCATTCGCCTCACGCGCATTGCCGAGCGCCGTCACCAGCGCCTGCATGTCATTGCCGTCGATCTCCACAGCTTCCCAACCGAAGGCAATGAACTTGTCCGCAACGGGATCGATCTTGACCGTCACCGGGCCGTCCGCCTGGATGCCGTTGCAATCAATGACCGCGACGAGGTTGTCGAGCTTGAAGGTAGCCGCCCCCATCGCCGCTTCCCAGGTTGACCCCTCCTGAAGCTCGCCGTCCGACAACTCATTGAAGACCCGTGCGGATGAGCCATCCAGTCTTAGCCCGATCGCCATGCCGACCGATTGGCCCAGACCATGACCGAGAGAACCGCCGACCATCTCGATACCCGGCGTGTCGTCAAAGGTACTCATGGGAAGCCGGGACCCATTCAGTCCATAGCTGGCGAGCTCGCGAATGGGGAGATAGCCGGCCTCCGCCAGAACCGCATACATGGCGATAGCATAATGCCCTGTCGATAGCACGAAGCGGTCACGATCAGACCAATCCGGTGCCGCCGGATCGTAACGAAGTTCATGAAAATAGAGGGCCGCAAGACAATCAGCAATGCCAAGGCCCTGGGCGATATAGCCCTCACCCTTGCCGCTCGCCATGTCCAGCATCAGACGTCGCAAGTTCAGGGCGCGTAACTTCAGCGCCGCAATATCAGGATGTTCGGGAGGATGATTACGCGACTTCATGGTGATCATCGGGTCCTTCAGATAAGGGCAAGGTCAGGATTGGTGATTGAGACGCAGTCCTGGACGGGCCCAAGGCATGGAAACAACGCGCCCGCTTGACGACAGCGTGACATAGGCCGTTTGCATCGCGGCACCGCCGAAGCAGATGTTCGTGGTATAAGGGTCGGGCATGTCTATACGCTCCACCATTGTCCCGGCGGGCGACACGACATCGAACCCGCCAAAGCGGAGCGACGCGATCACAACATTTCCTTCGGCCTCCACAGCGAGCGAGTCGTAGCGGTGAAATCCCGGCAGGCCGCAAACGAGATCACCGCCGGTCGGTGACGGCCAGGATGCAAGGCCAAGCTCGCCCGGAGTCAGGACCGGATAAGACCAAAGCCGCCCTGAGGATGTCTCGGCAACATAGAGGATGTCTCCGTCCGGGGAGAGGCCGATGCCATTCGGCCCCACAAGCGGAAACGCGGCCTCGACGATGCTGCTGCCATCCGATCTTGCGTAGTACACGCTTCCAAATTCAACCTGTCGTGCGCTGCGATGGCCGTGATCGGTAAACCAGAATCCACCATGGCGATCGAAGACGATATCATTGGGCGCTGAGAGCAGACGGTCGCCGCAGCGGTCATAGAGAACTTCGACAATTCCGCTCGCAAGATCGATCCGCTCTATCCGGCCACCTGTATTGTCGATCGCCTTGGCAACGGGCCGTTGAGTGCCATCCACGCTATGCCAACTGAATCCGCCATTGTTGCAGACATAAAGCAGACCATCGGGGCCGAGTGCCGCACCGTTTGGGCCTCCTCCAGGTTTTGCCAGGATTTGCTTGCCGCGCGGACCTATATGGGTGATCTGTCCCCGACCGATCTCGACCACGACCAGACTGCCATCCGGAAGAACGACCGGGCCTTCGGGAAAGGCCAGCCCATCGGCCAGAACGTCAAACACCGTCATGGCGCAGATGCCTTGACATCAAGCCCGAGGGCGCTTGCCAATTCCGGAATATCGTGCACGACAAGGTCGGCTCCGACGGCCGACATCTCTGCCCTGCTGTAGAAACCATAGGTGACCGCAATGGACCGCGTACCCGCCGCCTGTGCGGCCGCAACATCATGCGGTGCGTCGCCGATATAGACAGCGTCTGCGGCCGCCGCCTTTGCCCGCTGCAGCCCCAGCAGGATCGGTGCTGGATGCGGTTTCCGGTCAGCCGTATCCTCCGCTGTTACGACGGCCGTAAAAGACGCAAGGTCGATACCGGCCCGATCAAGGTCGATCAAGGTTCGCGCAAGGCCCTTATTGGTCACAAGACTGGGCTTGCGGCCGGCGTCCAAGACCGCGAGGATCAAGTCGCGCGCACCGTCGTACAGGATCACCTCGGCTGAGGCCGAGGGATATTGCCGTTGGTAGGCGTCAAAGCAAAGCGATGCGAGTTCGGGCGCGATGATGCTGAAGACCTCAAGCGGCCGCATCGCGTATAATACATGGGCATCGATGCTTGACGGCGGGAACGTCTGCCGCAGCACGGTTGTAAAGACATAGCGGTAGCATTCCTCGACCGCCTTGCGGGTATCAACCAAGGTGCCATCGAGATCGAATATGACGTGCTCCACGAGGATAGGCGGCATCAGCTTGGATTCCTCCGGGCGCTAAGTTCAAGACAGGCGGAGCGGGCCGCCCATGCCGGAACAAGTGCCTCGCGAATGTCTCTGAAAAGTGGAAAAGCGGCCCCGTACCGCGCCACCATGGCCGGATTGGGCTGAACCTTCTCGATAACGCGTACAAGTTGCGCGGCACCGACCTCCAGTGTCGGATACAGGCCCGCCGCTTGACCTGCCAATAGTGCCACGCCCAGCGCGCCGGTTTCCTCGGCCTCCGTTACCGCAAGCTCGCGGTTCATGGCCGCTGCGCAGATGTCGCGCCACAAACGGCTGCGCGCACCGCCACCGGTAATGCGGATTTCGTTGACGGGAGCGTCAATCGCAGCGTAGCAATCGACCATCGACAGCGCGACACCTTCCATGATGCCGCGCAATAGCGCCATCGGGGTCGTATCAATCCCCAGACCCATGATGCTGCCTCTGGCGGACGGCTCATGGCATGGCGCCGTCATGCCGGACGTGTTGAGATAAGGATGAAATAACAGGCCGCCCGGCAATGGCGGCAAGGCACGCGCCTCGCTTTCTATGCGCGCGAACAGGCTGCCGTCCTCGCACAACGCGCTCTCCTTGCGGCCGAATGCATCGATCACCCAGTCGAGGCATATGGACCCGCCCCCTGTATTGGACATGAGGCGCTGCCAACGACCATTCGGCATAAGAAAAAGAAATCCGACGCCGGCCGGTTCCATGACAGGGCGATCGACCGTCAGATTGTTCATGAAGCTTGTGCCGATTACCGTCACCGCTTGACCCGGCAACAAGGCGCCCGCCCCGATCGCGGCCGCGACGGCGTCTCCGGCGCCGGACGTGACCGGCGTGCCTTCTACAAGGCCCGTCTCCTCGGCCGCTTTTGCGGTGACGCGGCCGACCGGCGCGCCGATCGGCAGCACGGTCGGGATCAAGTGGGATTTTCCGGCAAGACCGCAAAGATCGAAAATGGCCTCTGACACCGAGCGATTCCTGATGTCGCAGGGAAAGAAGGACAGATCGGATTCGTCTGTTGCGACCTCGCCGGTCAGACGATAATTCACGTAGTCCTTGGCGCAGAATATCCGCCCGATCCGGCGGAAAAGATCCGGTCGATTGAGCTGCATCCAGGCAAGCAGGACAATCGGCATGCCGGGAATCAAGGCATTGCCCGATATGTCATAGACTTTCTCAACGACGCCGCTCGTCCGCCACCGCTGCAGCAGTTCGCTCGCCCGGCCGTCCGGCCAGGCGATCGCCCGTTCGAACGGCACACCTTCGCGATCAAGGGCCCATAGACCGCCCATATGGCCGCTGACACCAACGGCCGCGATAGCGGAGGCCGGCAAGCCCGCGTCAGCCAAAGCCGCGCGGATTGCTATGGCAACACCCGCCCAGGTCAGTTCCGTGTCTTCCTCGTGCCAATCCGGTTGCGGGCGGAAGGACGGCGTCGCACGGCGCGCCAGTCCCAGCACGCGTCCGGTGTCGGCGGCAAAAACCACGGCCTTCGTGGTCGTGGTTCCCTTGTCGATGCCAAGCAGCGCCTTCATGCGGATATCCGCGTCAGCGGCGCAGGCACCAGCGCGTGCCGCCGCTCCGAAAAGCTGAGATAGATCCGGCGCAGGGTCTGGTACAAGGCAAACCAGCCGTCATAAAGTTCTGCGGTTTCCGAATCGGGCTCAAACCGCGTCACCGCGCGCGCCGTCGCGCTCGTGCCCTGCGCGATCGTCGTCCAGACACCGGTCGCGACCCCTGCAAGGATTGCGACGCCGAGGGCGCCCGATTCTTGGACGGCTTTCACCTCGATCGGTATGCCGCAGACATCGGCGAACATCTGCGCCCAGAACTTGCTCTGCGCACCGCCACCCGTGAGGGTGATGCAAGACGGGCGTTCCGCCATCCCCGCGAAGCAATCCCTCGTCGCAAAACACAGGGATTCATAGACGGACCGCAGCATATGCGCCTCGGTCGTATGCGTGCTCAAGCCAAAGAATGACCCCCGCGCAAGGGTATCATAGACCGGAGCAAGAACCCCACTTTCATTGACGTATGGCAATAGGATAACTCCGCCGGCGCCAGGCGGCACAGAGGCCGCAAGACGCTCCATCTCCGCGTAATCGCGGCCGCCATCCGCCTGGGTCGGGCCACCGAAACGGTCCAGATACCAATCCAGCACAATGGTGCCGGAGGTATTGGGCAAAATGCGCATGTAGAGTTGATCCGGCATCGCGAACAGAAAGCCGACGCCGGCGGGTTCTCGGCTGGCATGGCCGAGAACGAGAGAATTGAGGCAACTGGTGCCCAGCACCGTTATCGCCGCGCCGGCGGCCACTGCCCCCACACCGATCGCATTTGCGCAGGCATCGCCCATGCCGTGAATGACTGGCGTGCCCGGGCGCAGGCCCGTCTGCTGCGCCGCCTGCTCGCTCACGCCGCCAGCGATACTCTCAGACGGCAGGACCGGGGGCAATAACGCGCCCCAGGCGCCCGCCCCGCAGAGATCGAAGATACGCTGCGAAAACCGACGTCCGTCAATATCACCTGGCACGAAGCTGATGTCGGACGGCTCGGTCGCCACGGCCCCGGTGAGTCGGAAACGCAAATAGTCCTTGGCGGAGAAGACAAAGGCCGCACGTGTGAGTATTCCAGGCTCAAACTTGGCAAGCCAGCCCAGCAGCACCGCGGTGACGCCGGGCATCAGCCCATTGCCGCCGATGGCAAATATTTCCGAGAGCAAGCCCGCTTCCTGAAGGCGCATCAATTGCGCCTGCGCCCGGCTGTCCGGCCAGCCTATGCCGTTGCGGACAGGCGCTCCGGCCGCGTCGATAATCCAGGCACCACCCATGTGCCCGGCAATACCGATGGCGTGGATCGCGTCCCCACCCACTCCGGCCTGCTCCAGCGCGCCCCGAATGACCCGCCCACAGGCGGCCCAGGTCGCTTCCGGGTCCTCCTCGTGCCAGCCCGGCTGCGGCCGAAGCACGGCCACGCGCTCCAGCGCTTTGCCGCACTCCGTGCCAAGCGCGTCGAAGACCACGGCCTTGATGACCGAGGTTCCTTTGTCGATGCCAAGCAGGTATGTCACGCAGCCGAAACCCTGGCGGCCTTGACCTCGTCCAAAGGACTGCGGCTCGCGAAGCGGCTTGTCACATGCGTGTCATTGTCGAAAAGGAAGAGAATATCGTCCGGAATGAAGATCCGCACGGGCTCGTCAATCTCGAATGGGTAAAGATCCGGGGTCAGGCATTGGATGCTTTGATCGCCGATCTGGACGGTCACAAGTTGGGCGTCACCCAGTTGCTCGGTCACGTAGACATGACCTGCCGCGGTGAATCCATCGACGGGGGGGATTGGCTCGTTCGCACGCAGGGCGATGACGCCGCTCGGTCGCGCGCCGATAGAGGCGGTACGGCGGCTGCCGCCAAAGAAGCGTTCGACGGTCTGCGGCAGGCGCGCGGGCTCACCACCCAATCGGCCGGCTATGTGGCTGCCCTGATCGACGCAGGACTCGACGGTCAGAACATTCATGGAGTGGAGACCGAAGAATTGCGCGACAAAGGCGTTCACCGGCCGGTTGTGAATTTCGTCCGCGCTGCCGACCTGTTGCAGGACGCCGTCCCGCATCACGGCAAGACGATCGGTCATGGTCATGGCTTCGATCGGATCATGCGTCACGATGACGGAAGTGGTGCCCAGGGCGCGTTGCAGCCGCTTGAGTTCTCCACGCAGACGAGCCCGCAGCAATGTGTCGAGATGAGCAATCGGCTCATCCAGACAAAGCAGGTTCGGGTCCCGCACCAGGGCGCGCGCGATCGCGACGCGCTGCTGCTGCCCACCCGACATTTGCGACGCCCGCCTGTCCAGCAAAGCGCCGATGTTGAGCAGGGCCGCGACCTCCGCCACCTTATGGGCGATGCTCTCACGGGATGCCTTGCGCACGCGAAGCGGGTAACTGATGTTCTGGCGCGCCGTCATGTGGGGATAGAGCGCGTTCTGCTCGAACACCATCGCGACATTGCGTTCCTGCGGCGTCTTGTCCTGGACGGGGACGCCATCGAAGAGAATCTGGCCTTCCGTTGGCCGTTCCAGCCCAACCAGCATGCGCAGCACCGATGTCTTGCCGGACCCGGATGGGCCGAGCAGACCGAAGAACTCACCATCCTCAATATGGATGTTCACATCCTGCACGGCATGCACGGAAGGACCGAACCACTTGTTGAGATGATCAAGCGTGATGGATGCCATGGTATTCGTCCTGATCTGAACGGTTCTTGTCTTCAGCGGCCGCCGAGTTCGGCCGTAAAGCTGCGGATGAGATACCGCTGCATGAGATAACAAAGAATGAGGAGCGGTCCCATCGCGACGATACCGATGGCGCCGAGCTGGCCCCAGTTCGGCTCCTGAAACAGGAAGAAATCTGCCAGCGCCTTCGGCAGCGTGATGACGTTGTCCCCGGTCAAAACCAGCGAAAAAAGAAACTCGTTCCAGGCGAACATCATGCTGAGAATGGCTGCCGTCATGATGCCGGGTGCCGATAGCGGCAGCAGGATATCGCAGAACATCCGAAACCAGGGCGCCCCGTCGATCCGTGCGGCGTCTTCATACGAGCGCGGGATCTGCCGGATGAATTCTGCCAGAAGCCAGATCACAAGGGGCAGGTTCATGAAAGTATAGGCAATAATGAGGCCGATATAGCTGTCGTAAAGGCCCAGCTTCTGAAACATGAGATAGAAGCCGATGACCGGCACGATTGGCGGCAACATGCGCAGCGACAGGATGGTGAAGCTGAGTTGGCCATGAGCCGCGAAGCGTCGCGCCAAAGCATAGGCCGCCGGAAAACCGAGGATAAGACAAAGCACCGTCGAGGATGTTGCAACTATCAGACTGTCGCGAATGCCACGCCCACCGCCGACAGACCATCCGGCCGCGAAATTGACCAGTGTCGGATGGATCGGGAAGAGTGTCGGCGGGCTGGAGAAGAGTTCCCCATATGGCTTGAAGGCCGTGATCAGCAACCAGACAATGGGCGCCAGACAGAAGATGACGAGCGCAATCAGCACGGCATGGCGGAGGACGACGCCGACCAACCCCTCGGTTCGGATCTTCGCCTTGGGTGGAACGTGAAGCGTCTGGGTCAATGCGCTCATCACACGCGCTCCGTGACTTTGGCCGGCAATGCCGTCTGAGCCGAGGGCGGGGCGTTGCGTTTGGCCAGGACTTTGATGATCAGCATCGTGCCGAAGGTCAGAAGCAGAAGCTGGATGATGCTGAGCGCGCCGGATCGACCGAACTGAAAACGCCCGAAGCCAAGATCATAGGTGTAATAGGCAAGGTTCTGGGTAATGGTGCCCGGACCGCCGCGGGTCAGAATGTAGATGATGTCGAAGACCTTGAAGCTGTCGATAAAGCGAAGCACGAAAGCGACCGCGAAATAAGGCAGCAGCATTGGGGCGACGACATTGAGGAAGGTTTGTATGGCGCTCGACCCATCAACCTTCGCCGCTTCATAGACGCGTGTCGGAATCGATCGCAGGCCGGCCAGCAGAATCACCATGACCAGCGGCGTCCATTGCCAGATATCGACGATCACGAGGGTAGGAAGTGCCCATGCCGGGGACTGTGCCCAGGCAGGTGGCGAGAGGCCGATGGCCTTCAGAAGCGCGTTCAAAGGCCCATAGATCGGGTTCAGGAACAATTCCCAGGCAAAACCGACGACGATAGGCGCCAGCATCATCGGCGTCAGCAGCAGAGATGCGTAGAGTTCCCGCCCGCGTGAGATGCCGTTCAGCAACAGCGCGATGCCGAGACCGATCAAGAGTTGCAGCGGCACGCTGACCAGGGCGAAAGCCGCCGTCACCCCCAAACTATGCCAAAAGCGGGCGGTGCTCACGAGGGCCTCGAAATTGCCGAGACCGACCCAGTGAATTGGCACCGGGATCGCCATTTGATAGGAGGTGAAGGATGCATAGATCAGATAGCAAAAAGGCCAGACGGCAAAGACCGTCAGGAACAACAGCGCCGGTCCCAGCAACAGCCAGGTTCCGCGCTCCCCACCTCCACCATCGGCGCGCGGCATGACGCGCCGACGGTGTGCGGGCCCCTGGCCCTTCATCACATCCTGCATAAAACCCGCCTGCCCGCGTCAGGTCCAATAGCCGTTCTTGACCATACGCGCGCGATATTCGGCATAATGGGCAATCTGTAAGTCACGGCCGTAGGTTTCGGTAGTTTCGTCAAATTCGCTCGATATCGCCTGCAAAGCCTGCATCGGTGAGACCTGGCCATTGATGGCCGCCTGCACATGCTGGATGATCGAGCTCATATATTGGTTGGTGCCGGGAATGGAGATATCGAGATAGATTTTCGGATTGTGCAAGGCGGCAAGCCCGGTCTGCGCAAAGTTGTCTGCGAATCCGGAAGCCGATTGCAACGGGAAGGTTGCCTTCGGACTCTCGAACATGCTGATGCGCCAGGGATCCATCAGCGATTGCGCGAAGGTTTCGGCGACCCAGCGGGTGGCATTGGCGGATTGTTGCAACCAGGCGATCGCCGTGAAGGCACCCTTCTTGTTCCGCGAATTGGCGGCGATGCCTAAGGCGCGGCCATAGGGAAGCATGGTGACTTCACCCCAGCTTTGGGCACATCGGATATCATCGGCAACCTTCGATATCGCGGGATCAGAGGCGCCCTTGGCCATATCCGTCCACCAATTGGCCTGCGCTATATGCCCGGCGAAATACAGCTGCCGCCCCACATCCCAAGGCATTGCCTTGGCGAGGTCCTTTGGCATGAAGGCGGTCATTTCGATATAGCGGCGGATCGCCTCCTCGCCGATAGGATTGGCGATATTGGGCTTCATATTGGCGTCAAAGATCTCGCCGTAATTGACCCCTTTTTCGGCGCCAATTTGGACGAAGTGATTCATGAAAAAAGCATAGACGAAAAAGCTGGTAACTTCGACCGCACCATACAAATTCTTTGCCGGACGCGTAAAAAACTCGGCAATATCACGGTATTGCTTATAGGTCTTTGCCGGCGCGAGATCATAGCCATATTTTGCTTTGAATGCCGCCTTCTCATCCGCATTATCGAACAGATCGCTGCGATAGGTGTCGACGAACAGGTCACCGTCGATGGTGATGCCGACAAGCTTGTTCTGGTAATAGTTAAGCAACTGAAAAGGCTTGGCGACGTCCGAGAAATTCAGCGTCTCCAACGAGCCGACATCTTCCAGCGGCGTCAGATAAGGCCCGAAATCTCCAGCAAAATTCTGCCAGAAATCAAAAGCATCGAACCGCGCGTTGCCTTGGCGCAGCGACAGAAGATTTTGATCATACATATTGCCGAGAGGATAGGACTCGAATTCCACCGTCAGGCCGGTCGCCGCTTTGAATTCCGGCGCAAAAGTCTTCAGGATCGGCGTGAAGGCCCCGCTGTCCAGACCCACTTTCACGGTTCCCGCGGCAGAGGACTGGGCGGACGCGGTCTTCAATAATCCCGTGAACGTGCCCAAGGTCGCGACCGCACCAAAGATAGACCCTCGACGCATCAATTCGCGTCGGGCAATCAGGCCGTGCGTATCGATTTCACTCAATTGCTCTGTCGCGCGCACTTCGACAGCTTGTCGCTTCGAAAAGCCCACCCTGTTCTCTCCCTCTGCCGGTTTCTCTTAAGGATCCGGCTTATTTTTGGTCACCCTTTGGAAGGGTTGACATTTTGGTTGGCGAATTGCTCCTGTAAGCAATACAATACCACCTTGGATAAGATCACAACAAGAATATTGTACCATATGGCGCAGTTTGAAATGCTACAATCCGGACACCGATCCGGGTATCGCCAGATCGTCGACGTCATCGCGACGGCAATCGAAAGCGGCGGCCTCAAGCGCGGCGAGCAATTGCCGACACAACGTGAACTCGCTCACCGGATGAAAGCGGCCGTCGCCACCGTCGGGCGTGCCTATGCCGAGCTCGAAGCGCGCGGATTGATCAATAGCCATGTCGGCCGCGGGACCTTCGTCGCGGTATCCCCCTTCGCAGATGACCGCTATCAGCCGATCCAGATCAACGCGGAGGCTGGGCCGATCGACATGGCTGCCTATCGCGTCTCTGTGCCGCCATTCGGAACCGAAGCGATGCGATCGGTGCTGGAAGCGCTGGCGGCTCAGGACCCCGCAATGATCCTCGCCGGTGGCCCGACTGCCGGCACGCTCCGGCACAGGACCGTCCTCGCGAAATGGCTGAAACGGCAAGGTGTCGAAGCGTCGCCGGATCAAGTGACGATCACCAACGGCGGGCAGCACGCCAATATGGCGGCCTTGGCGACCTTGACCCATCACGGCGATCTCATCGCGACCGAGGAACTCACCGACCCGCGCATGAAGGCGGTCGCAAGCTACCTCGACAGGCGGCTTCTGGGTATTTCCTGCGACGATCAGGGCATGATCCCGAGCGCCCTGGAAAAAAGCTGCCGGGAACATCGGGTCTCCGCTCTCTATTGCGCCCCGCGATTGCAAAACCCGTTCAACGTCACCTTGCCGACCGAGCGTCGCGCGGCTCTGGTGGAGATCGCCCGCCGCTTTGACATTCCCATTATCGAAAACGACATTTACGGCACGATCTTGAACGATCCCGCTCCGCCGATTTTTGCCCTGGCGCCCGAGCGAACCTATTACCTGACGAGCCTGGGGCGGATTGCCGGGCCTGGCCTCAAGGTCGGTTGCCTCGTCTCTCCGCCCGATCAAGGTTCGCGCGCGCAGGCCGGCGTCGGCATGTCAACGGGGACAGCGACGGTGATGTGCGCGGAGGTCGCTGTCGCCTTGATCGAAGCCGGCCATATGGACCGTATGACCGAATGGCAAAGGCAGGAAAACAGACGCCGGGCCGATCTTATGGCGACCTTCCGCCATCTCTCCACCGCACGCATCCACCCCGCCAGCCCACATGCCTGGATATCGCTGCCAAGTCCCTGGCGCGCCGAGGATTTCGTCGATGCGGCCAGGCGCCGAGGCGTGGTTATCGCGCCCACGCATGGTTTCGTGGCGGACCGCCGTTCAATCCCCCATGCGGTCCGCCTTTGCCTTGGCGCACCAGCGACCTTGGATCTGGTCGATGCCGCCTTCCGCCAATTGGAACGCCTGCTCTCCAGCACCCCACGATCGAGCGTCGAGGCCGCGTGATGACCCTTCCTGCCGATCAATCCCGTGGATCCGTTCTCGTCTTCGGTGGCCGCGGCGTGGTGGGCTGCGCCGCCCTGCAGCTCTTCGAGACTCTCCCGCAATGGCGTGTCACGGGCCTGGCCCGCCGTCCCCCAGGCTTTGAGACTCAGGCCGAGTGGCTGAGCATTGATCTAACCGACTCCGCAGATTGTACTAGACGCCTTGCCCCTCGCGTCGGTGACGTCACCCATATCGTCTATTGCGCCCTATATGAAGAGCGCGACCTTGTCGGTGGCTGGACGGAACGCCGACAAATTGACTTAAACCTCGCCATGTTGAAGAACGCGATCGCGCCCTTCATGACAGCAGCCTCCGCGCTCAGGCATGTGACGCTTCTGCAGGGCACGAAAGCCTATGGCGTGCATCATGGTCCCTACAAGATGCCGGCCAAGGAGAGCGATCCGCGCTTCATCGCTTCAAACTTCTATTATGAGCAGGAGGATTTTCTGCGTGAGGTCCTGACCGAAGGCCGGGGCTATACGGTGTTGCGCCCCCAAATCGTATGCGGCTTCGCCATAGGTAATCCGATGAACGCCGTCACGGCCATCGGCACCTACGCCGCGATCTGTCAGGAACTTGGGCAACCCTTCCGTTTTCCCGGCGGTGCCGCGTGCTTTCAGGAGGCCGTCGATTCACGTTTGCTGGCCAGGGCAATTCTCTGGGCAGGCCAAACACCAAGTTGCCTTGGCGAGATTTTCAACATAGCCAATGGCGATTGTTTCTCCTGGCCGACGATATGGCCGGGATTCGCCGAACGATTTGGCCTTTCTGTCGGGCAATCACATCCCTTCTCCTTGGCCGCCACCATGGCCGACAAGGGTCCGATCTGGGATCGCATCGTCAAG
Source organism: Acidisoma cellulosilyticum (assembly GCF_020621385.1). Classification (GTDB taxonomy): domain Bacteria; phylum Pseudomonadota; class Alphaproteobacteria; order Acetobacterales; family Acetobacteraceae; genus Acidisoma; species Acidisoma cellulosilyticum. Next base: position 83,407 of record NZ_JAESVA010000008.1, read on the forward strand.
TCACATGATCTGATGCCGCTGGCATATGATGACATCGTCCATTCATGGGACTTCATGGACTACCTTTTGCGGCAAGGCAGTACGGTGCCGCGCCACTCGCTGGTGTCCACGATTAAAGCACGCCAGCACGGCTTTCATGATTGCGTCGACACAGAAGCCATGTTCGATGAGATTCTTGGCCAGCTCCAGGATGCGCGCGTATTGCCCAGGCGGAGGGGCCTTTCAGCCGGGATTTGAATCCGTTCGAGGCTCTCCCGATGATTGACACGTGAGGCTGGGTGCTGTCAGGTTGCTGGGAAGGGTAGGCGCGGGCAAACTCTGCGCATGATGCGATCCCAGAACCCCGACCGAGGGCGGGATGTCGCCTGCATCGCAATCACGCCGTGACTTGGCAACCGTTCATGCCCGAACGCACAAGCGCTCCAACAACCTGACAGCACCCTTTGCTACCCTCGCCTAACTACCATGTTCGCTCAAGTGATGGCGCAGGGTGGTCCCCGTGTAAGCATGACGATACAGACCAAGACGCTGAAGCTCTGGAACAACCTCGGCCGTAAAGTCCGCGAAACTGCCGGGAAGATAGGCTGGGCTCACGACAAATCCATCACAGGCACCTGCTTCGAACCACTCGGCAAGCACTCGTGCTATCTGCGGGCCGGTACCGGCGAGCTGCGGCACGCGAACGCTGGCAGCCCATTCGCGGCCGACACTATCGAGCGTGGCGCCCGGGCCACCTAACGTGCCAAGCTTCTCCCGGACTGCCGCCGGCAAAGCGGTGTCGCCAGAAAGATCAGCTATTGGCGTCGTCAGATCATATGGTGCAAAATCAAAATTGAGCTGACCTGACAGCGTGACTATGCCCAGTTCAGGCCGGGCAAGCGCATTATGGGCGTCCCGTAGAGCAATCGCCTCGGCCTCGGTGCGGCCGATGAAGGGCATCACGGCGGTCAGGATGCGGATGCTGTCGGCGGCGCGCCCCTGCGCCACCGCCAGGCGGCGCACGTCGTCCCGAAAATCGATGCCGTCTTCGATGCTGCGACTGATGGCGAAAATCGCTTCCGCCCAGCGGGCGCCGAAGCGGCGGCCACGGCCCGAGGCACCGGCCTGGATGATGACGGGATGGCCGCCCGGTCCGGGCGGCATGTTCATCGGCCCTTCGACCGCGAAGAACTGGCCGCGATGATCGACCGGGTGAATTTTTGCCGGATCGACGAAGAAGCCCGCTTCCTTGTCATGCACCAGGGCATCCGGCTCCCAGCTGCGCCAAAGCTTGAAGGCGACATCGAGAAACTCGTCCGCGCGGTCATAGCGCAGATCATGCTCCATATGCCGGTCCTGCCCGAAGATGCGACCTTCGCTGTCATTCATGGAGGTGACTACATTCCAGGCCCCGCGCCCGCCGCTGAGGTGATCGAGCGTCGTGAAACTGCGGACGATATGGTTCGGCTGGTAATAGGTCGTGGACCGCGTGACGCCGAGACCGATATAGCGCGTTGTGGCGGCAAGGTAGGAGACGATGGGCAACGGGTCCAGCCTGGCGGAATCCTGACTGCCGTAGCGAAAAGCTGTCTCGCGACTGCCGTCCGCCTGATCGGAGACCGCCAGCCGGTCCGCGAAGAACAGGAAGTCGAACAGCCCCTTCTCCAGAATGTCGGCAATCTCCGTGTAAAGCTTGGGGTCGGTGAAGCGGCGCGTGGTGCGCGGATGACGCCAGACGGCATGGCTATGGACCACCGGCCCCGCGATCAGGAAGCCCGCGAGATGAATCTGTCTCGACGCATGGGTCATGGCGTCTCTCCCCTTCTCACGGCCGGCCATAGACGCATGGTCAGACGCGCGATACGATAAACAACCAGACGATAGTGCAAATTATAAATTTGATTTGTAAATACCGAATTTAATTCGCTATTATTGAGGCATCGATGACCGAAACCGAGACTGCCTTTCCTACCCCGTTTTCGCCCGGCTATTTGGCGCTGGCTGAGCGGTTCCGGCCGATTTTTAAACGCATCGCGGTCGATGCCATCCAGCGTGAAGCCGAGCGGATTCTGCCCTATGAGCCGATTGCCTGGCTGAAGGCGGCTGGTTTTGGCGCGTTGCGCATTCCCGTCGCCGACGGCGGGTTGGGTGCCACCATCCCGGAACTGTTTGGCCTGCTGATCGAGCTGTCGGCCGCTGACTCCAATGTTACCCAGGCGCTACGCGCGCATTTCGGCGCGGTGGAGGATATTCTCGCCGCCGGCACGCCAGACCGGCGGGCGCGCTGGATTCCGCGCTTCCTGGCGGGCGATCTGGTCGGCAGCGCACTCAGCGAAGCCGCTGGCAATACGCTCGGCTCCTTCGAAACCACGCTGAAGCCCGAGGGCGATATCCTGCGGCTGAGCGGCACCAAATTCTACAGTACCGGCACGCTCTATGCCGACTGGATCAATTTCGCGGCCGAGAAGGACGGCCAGGTGTTGAGCGGTCTCGTCTCCGCGACCGGCGAAAGCGTCACCCGCCATGATGACTGGTCCGGCTTCGGACAGCGGCTTACCGGCAGCGGCACGACGGTCTTCGACAATGCGCCCGTGCATCCGGGCGATGTGTTTCCCTTCGACGCACGCTCGAAATACCGCACCGCCTTTTATCAGCTGGTGCATCTGGCGACCCTGTCAGGCATCGGCCGCGCCGCCGCGCGCGATCTGACGGAACAGGTGGCCGCCCGCCGTCGCGCCTATAGCCATGGTGCTGCCGGCACTGTGCAGACCGATCCGCAGGTCTTGCAGGTCGTGGGCCATGTCCGCAGCCTGGCCTATGCCGCTGCCGCCACCACCCTTCAGGCGGCCCAAGGCGCGCAGGTGGTTTATGAGCTGTCCGTCGCAGGTCAGCCGGAGGACGCGGCTCAGGCTGCCATCGTCGGCGAGATCGGCGTCGATCAGGCCCAGCCCATCGTCGCGAAACTGGTGCTGGAAGCAACCGAAACTTTGTTCGATGCGCTGGGGGCCTCGGCTACCATTCGCGCGACCGCGCTGGACCGGCATTGGCGCAATGCCCGCACCCTCTCCTCCCACAATCCGCTCATCTATAAGCAGCGGATCGTGGGCGACTACGCCGTGAACGGAACAACTCCGCCGGCTTTTTGGATGGTCGGCGGTGTCAGCTAAACCTATCAAAGTTGTTCATGTAATTTTATTCATAAGCGTCTCTTGGCCAATCGTAAAAAAATACAACGATAGCCAAATGCGCATTCGCCAAAGCAATGCCTGGGGGGAAAAATGAGCCCGATGCGATTTGGAATTTGGGCGCTTGTCCATGGTAGCCGTGGCACATTCCATGATCCGGAAGAGCCTTTCGATGCGTCGTGGGACCGCAATCGGCGCCTAGTATTGGAAGCTGAATCCCTCGGCTTCGACAGCACCCTCATCGCGCAGCACACCGCTAATCCCTACGACGACGATTGGGATGAACTGGAAGCCTGGACCGCGTCGGCGGCTCTAGCTGCCTTGACGCAGCGCATCGAAATCATCACCGCCGTCAAACCGCCGCTTTATCATCCGGTCATTCTCGCCAAGATGGCGCAGCAGATTGAGCATGTCTCAGGCGGGCGTTTCGGCATCAACCTCGTCAATGCCTGGAACCGCGCGGAATACGAGAAGGCAGGCATCGATTTTGCCGAACATGACGAGCGCTATGCCTATGGCCAGGAATGGATTGCGGTCGTGGATGCACTGCTTCGTGGCGAACGGGTCTTTCATCGCGGCCGTCATTTCCAGATCGATGGATTTCAAATCCGGCCAAGCGACAGTTTTCGTGCCCGGCCAAGCATCTATGTGGGTGGCGAGTCTCAGCCTGCCCAGGAATTGGTCGCACGCCACGGCGATGTTTGGTTCATCAACGGACAGAGCCTAGAGAATGTTGCGCGCCTTATCGCGAATGCCCGCAGCCTGCCGCGCCGAGGTGAGCCGCTCGGCTTCGGCCTTTCTGCCTTCGTCATTGCGCGGCCGACGGCGGCAGAAGCGGAAGACGCCTTCAACCGGCTGGTCGCGCTCTCCGCCCAGGATGCTGAAATCCGCGCGCGGCAACGCGCGAATACCGACCCGGCAGTTGTCATGAAGCATAGTCAAGTGCCGCAGAACAGGCCGACGATCGGTACGAATGGCGGGACTGCAGCGGGACTAGTGGGGAGCTATGATCAGGTGGCTGAGCGCATGCGCGCCTTTCACGCCGCAGGCATCGAACTCTTTATGCTGCAGTTTCAACCATTCGAAGCCGAAATGCGCCGTTTCGCAGCCGAGTTGATGCCTCGACTGCGATAAGGCGCCGTTGTCGATGTCAGTTCGCGGCCGCACTACTGCAACGCGGATTGCCGGTATCCTGAGGGGCGACGGCAATGGCGCTTAGCGGCGCGATGAAGGCCGTGCCGATGAACGGGAAAGGATAGGGATTGTTGTTGGTCGGCACCACCTGCCCCGTCGCCTGCCCGATCTGAACTTGATGGTCGCACGCGCGAATGACGAGCGGACCAGCGATGGAGTCAAGCTTGAACCCTTCCGCCGTCTTGACCACGGTATCGAAATCCGTTGATCCGGCCTTAGTGAAGATTGCTGCGGCCAATTCGGTCGTAATATAGGACTTGCCCACGGATGCGGTCGGCCAAGGCACGTCAGACCCTGCATGGCCAGTATGCCAGGCAGTGACGAAGGCCTTGTTCTCGGGCGTGTCTATGGTCGGCTGATAGACATCCGCACCAATATCACCAATGCCGGCATTGCCGATCCCTTTGAGGATTTCCGGATCGGCGACGAACGTCCCGCCAATGCGCGGCTTCAGGCCGAAACTCTGGGCCTGGGTCATGAGTTTGACGAGATCCGCACCCCAGTCGGCTGTCAGCACGAAATCCGCGCCGGAAGCTTGAATCTGCTGGAGATAGGGCGAGAAATCGGCGACGCCGCGCGGATGGAACACGCTGCCCGCAACTTCCACACCCGGCGCCACCGTCTTCAAGGCCGCCTTGAACCCGGCCTCGGATTCATGTCCGAAGGCATAGTCTTCGTCCAGCAAGAAGACCTTTTTTACATTCGGATAGAAATGCTTCATCGCGTAGACAATCGCGGAGGCATGCATGCTGGTATTAGAGGCGAAGCGGAACAATGCCGGCTGGAAGCGCGCACCCGTCATGTCATCCGCCTCACCCGCGAAAGCGAAGACCGGCACATGGTTCTTTTGTCCGACGGAGACGAGGGCATTGACGATGTCCGATCCGGATGCCCCGATGATGGCCTTGGCATCGTCATTGAGGATGGCATCGGTCACCTTGCGCCGCGTGGCAGCCGCGTTCAGTTCCGTATCGACAATGTCAAGCTTGATGGGATGGCCATTGATGCCGCCGCTTTTGTTGATCTGGTCGACCGCGTAGCGCACACCGGCCAGATTCTGGTTGTCGGTTACCTTGAACGGACCTGATTCGATAATGGCCGCCACGAAGACAATGGGCTTGTCGTCGGCGGCCCGCGCCGCTGCCACATGAAGCCCGACCGCCGCGGCGGTCGCCATAAGCGTGTATCTGAACAGACGCAGTCCTCGCATGATATTCTTCTCTCGTCTTTGTTGAACGGACGCCAGATTTTCTAGGCGTGAAGGTGTTCGCGGCAGATCGCCTCATTGGAGAGCAGTTCTGCCGGAGAGCCGCGAAAGACCGTGCGGCCCTTGGCCATCACGGTGATGCTGGAAGCGATGCGCCGCGCGACGGCAAGCTTGGATTCGATGACGAGCACGGCCATGCCGGTCGCGGCGAGTTCTCTCAGCGCAACTTCGAGCGCGCGAACGATGACAGGCGCTAAGCCCTCGGTCGGTTCATCAACCACCAGCAGTTTTGGCCGCCCCATGAGCGCACGCCCGATCGCGAGCATCTGCTGTTCCCCGCCTGACAGCGTGCCGCCGCGGGCACGCAACCGATCACGCAGACGGGGAAAGGTCGTGAGCACACGCTCCGTCGCTTCGACAATCTCCGCACCTCGGCCGGTCTGCCAGACACCCATGCTCAGGTTCTCGGCGACCGTCAGATTGGGAAAGATCAGCCGTTCCTCGGGGACATAGCCGATTCCTCTGCGCGCCACCGTATGAGATGCAAGACCCGTGATCGGCTGACCGTCGAAGCGGATTTCCCCCGCGTTCGGCGGCAGCAGGCCCATCAGACATTTCAGCGTGGTCGATTTGCCGACGCCGTTGCGGCCGAGAAGGCAGATGATCTCCCCCGGCCCGACATTGATCGAGACATCGTGCAGCACCTGGCTGCGGCCATAGCGGGCCTGTATATTGTCGATACTGAGAAGCGTCATGCGGCGTCTTCACCCAGATAGACGCGACGCACGTCGGAATTGGCACTGATCTCAGCCGGACTGCCCTCCGCCAGAACGCGGCCATAGTCGAGTACCGTGATGCGATCCGACAGCGAATAGACAACGTCCATGTCATGCTCGACCAGCAGCAGCGTCCGATCGCCGAGCCGCGTCTGCAGCAAGTCGATCAGGTCGCGCGTTTCTGCGCCTGAGAGCCCCGCCGCGGGCTCATCCAGCACCACCAGCGCCGGTTCCTGCGCGAGCACCAGGGCTATGTCCAGCCGCCGCTGCATACCATAGGGCAAGGTATCGACACGGGCCTTCAGCACGTCACCGAGGCCGACAAGCTCAGCCGCTTGCGCGACCTCATCCTCGATCGGCGCCAATCTGGCGGCCGCGCGCCAAGGCAGGACATGCAGTCCGCGGTGCCGCAGCAGCGCGTTGCGGAGATTCTCGCGCACGGTCATCTCCCCAAATAGGCTGAGTATCTGGAAGGAGCGACCGATGCCGATGCGATTGCGCCGATAAGGCGAGAGGCCGGTGATACGCTGCCCCTGAAAAAACACGTCGCCGGAATCGGGCGCCAGACCACCGGTGATGATATTGATCAACGTCGTTTTGCCGGCGCCGTTCGGGCCGATCAACCCCCGGCGCTCGCCCGACTGCAGGCTCAGGTTGACGTCCTGGAGCACCGGCCCGCTGCCGAAGCTTTTCGCGATGCGGGACAGGTGAAGGGTTGGCAGTTCAGACATTCTGCCGGCCCCGGCGCGTGAGCACGCGCTGCCAGATCGACTGCACGAGCCCTGCCAGGCCGCGTGGCGCGAAGAGCACGATGCCCACGAAGGCGAGACCCAGGAAGATCTGCCAATGAGGCGTCAGCGCGGAGAGCCGGTCGCTGACCGCGATATAGATCACGGCACCGACCATCGGTCCCCAGAACCAGCCGCTGCCGCCCAGGAGGGCAACAATGATCACGGTGGTCGAGAAGGATAAATCAACGCTGTCGGTGGAGACGAAGCCATTGTCGATCGCCCATAGCGCACCCGCAACCCCTGCGAGCGCCGCGGACAGGACGAAATTCGCGAGCTTCACGCCATGCGTGTCATAGCCGAGAAAGGCCGCGCGTTTTTCGTTCGAGCGGACCGCCACGACCGCATTGCCCCAAGGCGTCCATTCCAACAGCGCCCAAGCAGCCAAGGCGGCAGGAATCAGGATCGCCAGAATCAGCCAATAGGTCTGTGCGGTTCCCGGATTGTCGAGGCTCCAACGCGGCAGGAGCAAAAGATTTTGTGGCATGAAACTATCGAGGCCGTCGGTGCCGCCAGTGACGCCCTGCCATTTGAAGGCGACCGCATAAAAGAAAGCACCGATGGTCAGCGTCGTCATCGAGAAATAGGCCCCGCTACGGCGCACGCAGACCTGGCCCAGGAGCAGCCCCAGGATCGCGGTGGACAGTACCGTGCCGACCACCAGAAGCGGCAACGGCAGCCCGGGCCAGCTTTGTAGCAGCAAGGCCTCGGCATAGGCAGCGAAACCGAAAAAGGCGGCATGGCCGAAGGACAGCAGGCCGGAATATTTGAACAGCAGATTGAAACTGATGGCAAAGAGGCCGAGGCAGACGGCCTGGCCGAGATCATTCACTGTCGATCGGCTGACAAAGGTCGGCGCCACGATCAATAGGGCAAGCAGCAGCACGGTGGCCGCCGTCTCGGCGCGCTTTGCGGAGGATAGGCGGGGCCCGCGATCAGCGGCCGTCGTCCGAGCGAGAAGGGTTTGGGACATGATCAGGCCGCGCGGCCGCCGAAGAGCCCGTGCGGCCGCACCAGCAGCACGCCACCCAGCACGATGAACGGAAAGAAGATCGCATACGAGGAGAAGAAAACACTGCCGAACCCCTGCACGACGCCCAGAAGCCCGGCCACGATAAAGGCGCCCGGCAGGCTGCCCAGGCCGCCCGCCACCACGATGATAAACGATTGGACCAACGCATCATCCGCCATGCCAGGATAGACGCCGGCGAGCGGCGCCATGACCACCCCGGCGCAGGCCGCGAGGAAAAGGCCTACGGCAAAAACGAGCGTGTAGATGGTTCGCACCTTGAAGCCGAGGGCGCCGACCATCTCGGGATAGACGGCGGCAGCCCGAACCACCATGCCAAGCCGCGTGCCGACGAGAAGCACCGAAATGACACAAAGCAGCACCAGCGCCACGCTGATGATGAAGAGATGGTAGATGGGGAGTGTCGCGCCCAGCAGAGAGAAGCGGCCCGCAAGAATGGGCGGGGGCGCTACGGTGAAGGCGCTGTCGCCCCAGATGATCTTGGCGCCTTCCGCAATGATATAGGCGAGGCCGATGGTCAGCAGCAGTTGAGACGCGTGGCTTGCCCGGTACAGCCGTGTGAACAGAAGCCGCTCGACCGCGACCCCGATGAGCGCGACGATGACAGGTGCGAGCGCCAGGGCTAGCCAGAAGCTGCCGGTATGGCGGACGATCGCATAGGCTGCGTAGCCCGCCAGCATGTAAAATGCGGTATGGGCCGCATTCAGAAAGCCGAGCATCCCGAAGACGACCGTCAAGCCCGCCGCGATCATAAAGGACAGACTCCAAAACGTCAGCGTGTCCAGTGCGCCGGCAACGAGGAGGCTTGCGAAAGCATGCGTCATGCTGACCTTTGTACAAAATTTTATCGTTAAATCTTATCCTTACCAATCTTTATACGAAAAAATTTGCCCGACGCAAATCAGGCTATTATTTATACTATTCGATAGGGCTATTATTGCCACCCCTGGGTATGGGCCATTCCGGGTTTGGCTTCGGACGTCCTCGATCAGGCTAGACCGCTTGACGCGCCAGAGCGCCCACAAACGGCTGATTTTACACGTGGAATCGTTTTTATGGGTTTTTCTTGCCGACGTCGGAAATAGAACATTTCATGAACGTAAGTCGCCCGGAGATGCCCGACGGCGCAGCATTTTCTCTTATCGGCCGACGCGCGTACGCTTTCGTTGAAGGCGATCTTCGCTGGCGGCGAGGATAAGGCTTACCGACGGTTCTGCGCTTTGCGTTGGCCAGAGACACATGGCCGTCCTGTGTGCCCCAGATGCGGCTGCCTTGAGTTTTACGACCTCAAGGTGCGTCGCCGTTTCAAATGCGCGGCCTGTCACCATCAGTTCAGCGCCACCTCAGGGACGATGTTCGCGTCGCACAAGCTCTCGTTCGTCGATCTTCTCGGCGCGATCTGTCTGTTCGTGAACGCTTCGAAGTGGTTGTCGGCAATACAGTTGAGCCGCGATCTGGACGTCCAGTACAAGACAGGCTTCGTCCATGCCGCAGCTGGCAAGCTGAGATGCGCCGCCTTGCTGAACAGCTACAATGGGGACAAATTTTCTGTTCCAGGCCTGAACCTTGAGCGGCAACTATCCTGGCAACACCGGCCATAGCGGCGCAGCTTGAGATACGCACAGACGGCATTCGTGGGAAGGTGCAGATCAAATTCGGCTTCAGCGGGCATCCAACAGCTAGTTCAGCTTGGGGTCCACATCAGGAACGCCGACTACATGGAGGACCGCCGTCACGCCTGCATGAATTGCTGCGATCTTCGCAAGTCTGTTGAATTCCACACGGATCTGGGTCTTCCTCAAAGCGTGGGCTGAGGAGCGGTAACATGCGGGCTCGCAGGAGATCTGTGTTCGCGCGCCGGTACATGGAGCGCTTTAGCGTCTTCAGACGGTTGATCTAGCCTTCGACTTGATCATTGCTCCATCGTTCCCGGATGGCATTGCGCCGGCGGCTCAGGCGGAAGTTCAAGGTTTGACCACACCTATCAACCGCCCGATAAAGATACACCCAGTCTCCCCTGATCTTGATATAGGTCTCATCAACCCGCCAGGATTACCCCAACGGAATGGCAAAGCGCTGCCAGCGCCGTTCGAATTCAGGTGTATAGCGATGCACCTATCGCATGATGGTGGTGTGCGCCATCGGTAGGCCAAGTTCCTCCATCATCTCTACCAAATCGCGGAAATTGAGCTTGAAGCGCAGATACCACCTTATACAGAGGAGGATGATCTCATGATCAAAATGACGGCCCGAAAACAAACGATCCAAGACCAGCATCCGTATCCAACCATTATCCCCGGAACTACCACACCGACAGAATTTTGCACCAGAGCCACTGACCGTTCTGCAGCAGGCCCCGATATCGATCGATAGCTACAGCGAAACCATCTGTGCAACGACATGCTGAAATGAGGATGCCGGCTTGGGACCAGCGAAGTTTCGGTAAAAATTGCTAGACACGTTTATGCTGTGCACATATTGCACAATAATTGCGTACTGCGCTACTGGATGTAGATCGTTTCCGGTGTTCGCCGCGCCCACCGTTATAGGCCTGCTCAAGGAAGCGACAGGTGACGACAGGGCCCGTTTGTTTTGCTGCCCCCGTTGCGCCGCAACCGAGGCCGCCTTCAACGGCCATGGGCACAATCGACCAGACGGACACTTGCGCTCGAGGGTCACCCGACGGCTCATCTTTTAGGCAAGGAACATCTCAGTATGATCAGATCTCTTGACGGGAAGACCGCGCTGGTGACGGGTGGTGGGGTCGGAATCGGGGCAGGCATTGCGAGTGCCTTGGCCGCAGCAGGCGCACGAGTTGCCGTCACTTATCGCACCCACCAGCCGGATGAGCAGCTTCTCGCCAAGCTTGCCCACATTTCCGGGAAACCACCGCTTGCGATCGAGCTTGATGCGACTTTGGAGACCAACGTAAAGGCTGTCGCGGCCGAAATTCAAAAACAGTTCGGCACGCTCGATATCCTTGTCAACAATGTCGGCGGTTTGGTCGCGCGGGCAAAGATCAGCGACATGCCTTTTGAGCTTTGGAAGGACGTGTTGTCCGTGAACCTCGACAGCACCTTCCTGGTTACCCACCATCTGCTCCCGATTCTTGCCAGGGGTAACGGACGCATCATCAATATCGCTTCGCTTGCTGGCCGTAACGGAGGCCATCCTGGTGCCACCGCTTATGCCACGACGAAGGCCGGACTGTTTGGATTTACCCGCGGACTGTCCAAAGAACTTGCCCCCGAAGGCATTACCGTCAATGCGCTGGCGCCCGGCTTTATTGAGGCAACGCCGTTCCACGACACTTTTACCTCAGCGGAATCAAAGACGGCCACAATCACGACGATCCCGGTGGGGCGCGCCGGGAACCCCGACGATGTCGCAAACGCCGCGATCTGGCTCGCAAGCGATGCTTCTGCTTTTGTCACGGGCACAGTGATCGACATCAATGGTGGTCAATATTTTGGTTAGCGCAATCATATCCAGCCGCAAGACCCACCCGCAAATTCTCGCTGCCCTATCGGCAGCGGGGTATGGATCCAGCGTCTTGATCTCGGATGGGCACCCCGCCGCTCGCCTTGGCCGGATTGGCCCAACGACTGGCATGGGCGAACGGATTGCCTACCCGGCCACCGGTTCTGCTTCGCGGCAGGGAGGATCGAGTTCACTCAAAACAATCGATCAGATCAGCTGACTTTGTCACTCTTGCCACATTTTGGAGCGCGTAATTGATTGATGCATTGTGCCAGTCAGCGTTCATGGTCGCGCAGCAATCTTCAGGAACAATCATCCGGTAGCCCATGTCAGCGCCTGTCCGAGCCGTGTGCTCTATCGACATATTGGTCCATGCGCCGGTAACGATGACGGTGTCCCGCCCTTCAGCCATGAGAATGGTTTGAAGGGGGGTTCCTTGCCATGCACTCATACGCATCTTCGTAATTATATGGTCGCCGGACATCGGTTCCAACCCGACGACCGGTTCCGCTCCCCAGGTCCCGCGAACGACTGCATTTTCTTCTACTATCCCGAGGAATAGCGGCGCGTTCAGTGTCAGACCGGGCGCCCCAGGCTCGACAACGAACCAGACATGAATAACCGGAATACCGCAGCCCCGACAGTGGGCAGCCAAGGCGGCAATATTGGATATGGCATTCTGTTCGCGACAATGGGCTGGAGCGCCCGAGGATGCAAATGCCCCGCCATCCATCACGACGTCATTTTGCATATCTTGGATAATGAGCGCACAGCGTCCAGACACTAGGGGGATCGCCATTTGTGTGTTCCTTCTTGTGTCGGGAAGCTGACAGGCGCATGGGCGCCTAATCCTCAGAGCCCTTACCGCAGCGAACGGCGTCCACCTGCCAGAGTTATGACGGCAATGATAATCAACCCAGTCATCAGATCTCGCACATCTACACCGAGGCCCGAGGAGTTCAGCAGCGTTGCGGTCAAGAAAAGCATGAGCGCGGCGCCCCAAAGACCGGGGACATTGGCCAGCCCCCCTGCGACGGATGTGCCTCCGATGACGACAACCGCGATGGAGGTCAGCAGATATTCCGCACCGACATCCAAGGATGAGCCGCCCGTGAACCCGGCCAGAAGCGCACCGCACAAACCTCCTAAGGCTCCGCACAGTGCGTATGTCGCCAAGCGCACTAACCCAACAGGAAGTCCTGCCAACCGGGCCGCGCGCGCATTTTGGCCGACAGCAAGGACCGAGCGCCCATAAACTGTTCGTGCCAAAACCACGCCTGCAAAAATTGACATCAGAAGCACAAGAAGAGCCGGAAGCGAGATGCCACCGATCCGCGTCAACACGACATCAGCAAAAGCCTGGGGCGGTTTGATCTGCAGCCCACGGCCGTAGCTGATGCCGACCGAGCGGATAACGAAGCTCGATGAGAGAGTAGCGATCAGCGGCGGAATGCGCAGTACGCGGATCAGCGCGTAATTCGCAAGTCCGATCAAGAGCCCTGCAAGAATTGCCGCTCCGAGACCAATTGCGATCCGCGCGTCAGAACCGTCCATCACCTTCATGGCGACGGCGCTTGCCAGACCGATATTTGCGGGCAGTGATAGGTCGATATTGCCTGGACCAAGGGTGATGACGAACATCTGCCCCAAGCCGACCAGAACTGTGAATGCCGAAAAGGCCAAGGCTGTCGTAAAAACCGACCAGCCGCCATGCCCGCCGGCAAGGCCTACCGCAAGCACCCAGATTAAAATGGCGCCCAGGAAGGACCAGATCCAAGGGCGGCGCCGCCACCGGATCAGAGACTCTTTCAGCGATTTCATGCTTCCCCCCGGTTAATAAGCGCGCGGATGGCAAGAATAACGATCAAAATGATGCCTTGAGCGCCCACCTGCCATTCGGGGGGGATACGAAATCCAGGGAAGACTTCAGGCAGCTGGAAGAAATTGAGCGCAACCGTCGCAAGTTGGAGCGTCAACGCGCCCATGACCGCTCCGATTGGGGAAATGCGTCCACCAATAAACTCAGCACCACCCAGAATGGCGCCGGCAATAGAAAGGAGCGTGTAGCCGTTGGCCATGTTCGCGTCGGCAGACGAAGAGACGCCGACGAGAGAAAGACCAGCCAAACTGCCCAGAACACCGGCCATCGCATAGGCTGTTGCCTTGATGCGCAGCAGGGACCATCCCGACCGGCCGACCGCGGTCGCATTTCCGCCTGCCCCGCGCAGGACGGCTCCAAAAGCCGTATTCATTAAAACGAGATGCAGCACAATCGCCAGCACGACCGCCGCCACGATTGGAAACGGCACATAAGGGACATGCAAACCCATGAAAGTACTTAGCCAGACCGGTGACAGACCACCGGGCTGCGGACGCACGAACAGGGCGAGACCCAACCAGACGAAGCTCATGCCAAGCGTTACTACGATCGAGGGTAATTGGCGCCAATGGACGAGCGCGCCAAGCGCCCCGTAAGCAACGATGGAGGCCAGGATTGCAGCCGTCCCGAGCAGAGGAGTGGTAGGGAGCCAAGTCGTCGTTACACAAGCAATGAAGCCGACGTAAGCCCCAATGGAGAGATCAAGGTCGCTGACGGCAATGATGCAGAGCTGCGCCGCGGTGGCAAGGGCCACTGGCACGGCAAGGTTCAACATCAAATTGAAGCCGAAGTAGCTGATAGCTCTAGGATTGAAGTCATAAATTGCTGCTAAAACAATCAATAGCGACAATCCCGGCAGGGCAGAGCGAAAAAGCCGACGCGGGTCGAATCTTCGGTTCTGATCCGTCCACAATTTAGACGGCCCTGATTTGACAACGGCGTTCATCAAACGGCCTCTTGAAACGATGAGTGGATGACGCGCTCCTCAGTTAGCTCATCCTGCGAAAGTTGGGCGACGATCTGCCGGTTCCGGAAAATATATATCTTGTGGCAGTACGCCAATTCGTCCATTTCCGTCGTGTACCATAAGAAGCAACGGCCCTGTTCCGCTTCATGTTCGATCAATCGATAGACGTCGAGCTTAGTGCCAATATCAACGCCCCGCATCGGGTCGTCCATCAGAATGGTCTCAGCATTCGAGCCGAAGGCACGCGCAAAAAGAGCCTTCTGCTGGTTGCCTCCGGAGAGCGATAAAATGTTATTATCCAAATCCGGCGTTCGAATGCCAATGCGCTCTTTCCAGGATTTTGCGAGTTCGCCTGCCCGCTGCTGTGAGATGAGTGCGCCTCTTGTCAGCGCAGTCAGCGAGCGAACTGTTATGTTGTCGGCGATCGACCAGAGCGGGAAAATTCCGTCTGTCTGACGGTCGCCGGCGACGAGGGCAACCTGACCATTCACTTCAATGCGCCCTGGGCGTCCGCCTGCAGCTTCGAATATCTCTATGAGACTGAGAGATTGACCGTGGCCCGCAAGGCCAGCTAGGCCGACAATCTCGCCGGCATGAACGGAAAGCTCAATGCCGGTGGGTTGCGTTTTCGCACGATACCGGACACGAAGGTTTCCGGTAGAACTTGCGCTCCGGGCGGACTCCGGCGACGATACCTGATGTCCCCCCGCAGCCCCACCCATTGTGGTGATGAGCTTTGACCGACCAAATTCCGTCGCGATGTCGTCGGCTACGACCCGCCCGTCGCGCATGACGACAATACGGTCGCAGTAGTCGAGAATTTCCTGCAGCAGGTGGGAAATGAATATTGTCGCACCGCCTTCGCTGACGAAACGTCGCATGAAGGACAAAAGCTGTTGCGAGGTACTGGGGTCAAGCGAAGACGTTGGCTCGTCCAAGATAATCAATCGCGGGATAATATCTGTTTTTGTGAAGGCTCGTGCAATCTCGACCATTTGCCTTCGGCCGATCGACAAATCAGAGACAATTGCGCCTGGCATTATGCCATGGCCCGGAAAGATCTCGTCCAGCTTACCGATGATCAGTTTTCCGGCACGCTTGCGCCAGCCGAGGCCGCTCAGGGGCCGGTGCGTAATACAGGTATTTTCGGCGACCGTCAGGTTGGGGCAGAGCGACAGTTCTTGAAAAACGCACCGGATTCCGAGCATTTTCGCGATATTTACATCGTAATCCGGCCGCTGGTTCTGATCGGCGGATATGATGCCCGCAGTAGGAGCAACAGTGCCGGTCAATATGTGCATCAGCGTCGATTTGCCGGCCCCATTGTGGCCCACCAGCCCAAGCGCCTCACCAGACCGGATCGTGAGATCAACACCCCTTAATGCATGCACGGCACCGAAGCTCTTTGTAACCTCGGAGAGGTCTATGATCCCACGATCCATGTTTCTTGTCCGGCAGTCTACTTATGGGTGTTGGCGGCGATGATCTTGATAGTCGCTTCTTGAGAGTAGGTCACGTTAGCGACGCCGCCAACCGGCGCTGTTTTCAAAGCCTCATCAAGGGTCGCTTGCGTGATTTCGAGTGGCGGCACAACTATATCATGCGGTACCGCTTTTCCTGCCAGAACTTGCTGCGTGACCCAAAGGGCTGCCGACGACACACCGGGCGGGCTGCTCGCCGACCATGTTGTATATCCATTCTTGTCATGCTCCTGCTTCCACCAGGCAAGTTCATCCTGACGGTTACCCATGATAATCACCGGTTCGGGCCGTCCTGCGGCCTGAAATGCCTGCGCTGCTCCGTAACCGTCCCCCCCCTGATCAACGACGCCGACAACAGAAGGAAGCGACGATAGAACACTGGACACGGCTTTTTGTGCCGTCGCCTCATCCCAGTCGCCTTCGACGCTGCCGACGATCTTGAATTGAGGGTATTTGGCGAGCCCGGCCAGCATGCCCTCGTGAAACGCATTGTCTATCGAGGTGCCGGCGACACCACGAATTTCAAGCAGATTGCCACCTTTCGGAAATCTCGTCGCCAGATAGTCAAACTGACGCTCGGAAATCGTTTTGTAGTCGATGATGATACGATAGGCGCAAGGCTCGGACACAACTCCGTCGAACGATATGACGGCAATATGGGCATCGCAGGCAGCTTTGATGGCGCCGTTCAGTGCATCTGGCGAAGCCGCGTCGATCGCGATGGCGTCATAGCCTTGGAGGACAAGATTCTGAACCTGACCCGCTTGAGTCGTCACTTCCTTGTCCGGCGTCGTAAAGGAATCGGCGGATGCAAGCTGCTTGCCAGAAACCGCTATCTTGCCAGCCTGCGCCCAGCTCTGAAGCATCGCCTGGCGCCACGAATTGCCGGCATAGTTATTCGATAAAGCGATGCGTTTGCTTGAGGTGTCCGCGGCCTGCGCCGAAAGGGCCGTCGCGCCCAATAGCGTCGCGATGGATGCGCCGAGAATAAGATGCTTCACAATCTTTGATCCTTCCCTATGACCCGGCTCTTACGGCCGATCTTAAATTTCCTGGCTTTAGCTTAGACGAAGAAAGAATGGCGCAACTGCAGTCCTTATTGATTTGGCGCAGCCTAGCGACGAGCACGAGCTGCCCTCACCCACGCGGCCGACATTATCGAAAAAAGAACCGACGGCAGGCTGACAAAAAACCCTGATCCAAAGCATTGACGTGTCTCGCCACGAACTAGGATGCACTGCTTAGACAGCAGTTATCATTTAATCCGAAAACACGTAGCGCAAAATGCACAGGTCGTGCAAGATGTGCAACAGCATTGCACCATAGAATCTTGTGGCGGCGTCCTGATAGGGTAAATTCGCCGATGCCCATCCCGAGGTTACGGAAATAGCAAAGGTGGTTTGAAGGCGGATATGATTTTCTTATCTTCTGGCCCTCGTTCGCAGAATGTCCTTCGGTCCATCTCTTCGGCGGTCGATATCGCCCGGCTCGTGGACCTCCACGCGGATAGGAAGGCCCTTGACACTAGCCGGACGCCATTCGGCCAGCTAGCCCGTTATCGGGCATATCAAGATCTTCGGAACAAAGTGTAAGGACATGGCTCAGAGCGTCGGACGGGCAATCGATATTCTGGAGTTTTGCAGCGAGACGCCGCGAAGCCTGAAGCAGTTGGCGGACATGCTGGGTGTGCATCGCTCGACTGCGTTCCGCATCGCACAAACTTTAGCAGATGCCGGCTTTGTTCGTAGAAACCTGGACGGCACATACGGCGTTGGATTTCGGCTTGCCGGTTTAGCAAAAACAGCCTTGGACAATTTTGACCTGAGAACTGTTGTGCATCCTCATATCGAGCGACTGGGCGCGAAAATCGGCTTTACCATTCAATTTGCCGTCGCTCAGGGGTCGCACATTATTTATGTTGATAAGATCGAGCCCCAAAATTCCATTAGTTTAAATACGAAAATCGGAGGCTTTGTCGTCATTCACACCGCCGGTGTGAGCAAAGCGATT
This sequence comes from Acidisoma cellulosilyticum, assembly GCF_020621385.1. Taxonomy (GTDB): domain Bacteria; phylum Pseudomonadota; class Alphaproteobacteria; order Acetobacterales; family Acetobacteraceae; genus Acidisoma; species Acidisoma cellulosilyticum. Next base: position 101,383 of record NZ_JAESVA010000008.1, read on the forward strand.
TTAGCTTTTCTTGAGCCTAAGCAAGTTGATCAGATACTTGCAAATGCCACTTTTGAAAAGCTGACGGCGAGTACTATCACCACACGGGATGGGTTTTTGAGACGCTTAGTCGAAGTCCGAAAAAACGGCTGGGCAAGTGATCGTGGAGAATATGAAACCATCTCCAATTGCATTGCGGCCCCCGTTCGGGATTATTCTAACATGGTTGTCGGCGCAATATCGATTACAGCTTTCCGCGAAGTTGCTGATATTGACCGACTTGTAGAGTTACTTCCCGATCTAATTGAAACCACGACAGCGGTATCAAAAGAATTAGGATGGAATGGGCTAACCGAAGAGACGAGCAGCGGCTAGTACCTCGTCACAGAGGTTTTGACTCTTTGGCTGCGTCGGGATAAAGTAACACACCTGCCGCTGATTGCCCGAAATATTGCTGCAAGGGCCCAGCGGAAATGGTACGTTCCGAACATGACCAACCAACTGTTTTTACAAAGACGAAACAGAGAAACCTGCGCCCCTTTCAGGAGGGCCAGTCCGGCAGGGCGTCCAAAGGGCGCGCGGAGCCGCGCCCAGAACCGGGGTGCTGATAGCGCCGGCACTCCCTGCGGCCCATGTCGGCGCCCAGCCCGCAACCTGCAGGACCGATATCGCCGTCTCGATACCCTCAGCGATACGCAGGCCGAGCGTGACCTCATCGTCAGGCGTCAAGGCATTCCTTCAGTAAAGCGATCAAACGTCACAAATCTGCGCCGCAGACGATCACGCTGGATGGATACGCCGCCTCCCACCGGGCCGTGCGGCCGATGAAGGAGGACGGCATATTCCCGGCCGACACCAAGCTGCGGTCATCAAAATAGTTGAACAATTTGATCGAACAGGATCCTCGTGGGATCAAGGCCCGAACAGGGCCAATGCTCGGCTTCAAACATTTTAAAACGGCATCGATAACACATGCCGGGATTGAGTTGATCCGCCGTATTTACAACGGACAGTTCAACGTCGAAAATCTACGTATCGAAGGTACCGCCATGCCCGCCACCTGGAATGCAGTGCCGGAAGCATGAAGAGATGGGACCATATCGTTGTCCCACTCGACCAAACATTCAGTTTACACCAGAACCGTCTCCCAGGTTCGGCCATAGCTCGCAACAGAATGCGGTAGAGTTCTATCATCCTTACTCGCCTTATTGAGGAGGCGACGCCCGCCGCTGCAACGGCGGCGGGCAATCCTTCGGAGAGGACTGCCCGATGAACGCCGATCCCTTCGACCTGCGACGCTTCGTGACGGCACAGGCCCCGGTCTTCGAAACGGTGCTTGCGGAGCTGAAGGCCGCGCGAAAAAGAAGCCACTGGATGTGGTTCGTTTTCCCGCAGCTGCGCGGCCTCGGCCGCTCCCCCACCGCGCGACTCTACGGCATCGAGACGATCGACGAAGCGCAGGCCTATCTCGATCACACGCTGCTGGGGCCGCGGCTCATCCTCTGCACGCGAACGGTCCTTCACAGCGACGGTGCCTCTCTGCACGGGATTTTCGGCTCACCGGACGACATGAAATTCCGCTCCTGCATGACTTTGTTCGAAGCGACCGGTTCGGAGGAAAGCGGCGTCTTCGGCGCCGCGCTAGACCGATGGTGCGCGGGGGAGCGGGATGCGGCGACCCTTCGCCTTCTGTCCCAGTGAAGACATTCGCCTCGGGCAGCACATCCTGCATTGCAAGGCGAAATGGCTGCAATCCTTGCGCGAGAAACCGGATGCCCTTCTTGGCGGTTAATGCCTGGTAACTTGCTTAACCTTCCGTCAACCGCAATAATCAATAAAATGATTGAGCGGGACTCTTGAACGCCATGTCCGATATCTCCGTTTCCGACGCGATGAACGCCGCCAATTGGAGCTATTCCCAGGGCAGCAGCCCGTTGCCGGACGGCTTCACCTACCTCATGGAGAATGGCAATCCGGTCACGCAGTATGACGCGAATACTGGCTTCTATGGCGCAGCACTTGTCACGCCGGCCGGCCAGGTCATCATCGCCTACGAGGGCACCAATCTCTTCACGGGAGATGCGATCTTCACCGCCGCGCAGGCCGCGGACGACGCCGCGATCGGCATCGGAGTCAATGCCCCTTCCTTCTATACGGCCGACACCTTCGCCCAGGCCGTGCTGAAGGACGCCAAGGCGCAGGGCTATGCTTCCAGCGACGTCTTTCTGGCGGGGCATTCCCTCGGCGGGGCCGAGGCCGAATATGTCGCGACGCAGGAGGGTCTTGCCGGCATCACCTTCGGCGCGCCGGGCATCAACAACCTCCTGTTCGACAGCCCCAGCCAGCTCACCAACTATGTCGAGCAGGGCGATCCTGTCGGCAATTATTCCAGCGACGCGCCGGACTATCTGGGCCAGATCGTGCAGAACAGCCTGGTGCAGCATTACGGCGGCCAGGTCCTGACCGGTCCGTCATGGCACAGCAGCCTGCTCACCACGGCGGCGACCGCCTATGCGAGCGGGGGCACGGCTGTCTCGGCGGAGGTGCTGGCCGTCGCGGTGCAATTCCATCTGCTCGGAACCTATGCGACCGATCTCGGAGTGACCCTCGACAATGGTGACGAGACCGTCGCTGCGCTGATGGGGGACACCAACTGTTTCGTGGCCGGGACCCGTCTCGCGATGCCGGATGGCGAGGCGGCGGTTGAAGCTCTGAGGGCCGGGGATCTGGTTCTTACGGCGGATGGCATTGCACAGCCGGTCATCTGGGTCGGCTATCGCAGGCTGGATTGCCGGCGGCATCCGGCACCGAGGCAGGTGACCCCGGTTCGGGTCGCGGCGGGGGCCTTCGGACCCGGCCAGCCGAGCCGCGACCTGCGGCTGTCGCCCGACCATGCGATCCTGGCGGAGGGTGTACTCATCCCGATCCGCTATCTGATCAATGGCGACACCATCCGGCAGGAAGCGCCGGGCATCATCACCTACTACCATATCGAATTGGCGCAACACGCCATTCTGCTCGCCGAAGGCCTGCCGGCCGAGAGCTATCTCGACACCGGAACCCGGCAGAACTTCTCGGCAGGCCGGGTGGTGGCGCTGCATGCGGATTTCACGCCCGACCCCGCTTTCCTATGGGACAGTCTGGGCGCAGCGCCTTTGCGGGTTTGCGGCGCGGAGGTCGAGCAGGTCAAAGCCCTGCTGGCAGTGCGGATGCAGGACGGCCTTCAGCCGGGCGCCGCCCTGGCCTGCCGGCCAAGGTGCTGTCAGGTTGCTGGGAAGGGTCGGCGCGGGCAAACTCTGCGCATGAGCCGATCCCATAACCCCGACCGAGGCTTCCGTTTTCCGCCGGAGATCATCGCCCATGCGGTCTGGTTGTATCACTGTTTCAGCCTTAGCCTGGGGGATGTCGAACTGATCCTGGCGGCCCGGCGTAACCGTCAGCTACGAGAGCATTCGGGACTGGGGCATCCGTTTTGGCCGGCAATACGCGGCCGCTCTCACGCGCCGTCGCCCAAAACCCGGTGATCAATGGCACCTCGATGAGGTATTTATCCGGATCCGTGGGAACAACATGCTGGATACCAGCGCGGGGGCGCCCCGGGCTTAAAACTTTCCCGAAGCCACTTCCTTAAGAACAAGCTTCTCCAGCGTTAAATCAGAAACCGCACGTCGCAGCCGATTATTCTCGGCCTCCAGCTCCTTTAGGCGCTTCACCTGATCGACCTTGAGCCCGCCATATTCCTGGCGCCAGCGGTAATACGTTGCATCCGTCACACCAATCGAACGGATCGCATCAAACAGCCGACTTGCCTTGCGAGGTCAAAATCTCAACCTGACGAAGCTTCGCAATGATCTCTTCAGGCTTATAAATTCTCCGCGGCATCATCCACCTCCACCCAAAAACTACATCAATGGTGGCGCACTTTTAGGGGGTCGGACCACGGGCTCCTGACCCGCGTGATTACAGCGGGGAGCCCGTTAGCCGAATCGGTGTCCTATCGAGCGGAGACAGCGCGAAACCATAGACAGGGATATCGAGTACCGGCTTCGATTTAAAGCATCAGAATTTAGCGAAGATGTTTTTTCGCGACCTTACAGATATATGTGTATTTTGGATTGACCATTTGCGTGCATCGCGCCTCCGCGATTTGGCCCAGGAATAGATAGGCTTCCGCTTCGGTGAAACCGTAATCATCCGCTAGCCAATAGACCATTTCCTCGAACGCGGTGCGCATAGCGTCTTCGAGCGGCCTGGCGCAGCCTAATGTCGCAATATGAGTTTCCGTCTCGATCCGCGGCCAGGTCAAGCGCTTCGGCTTGTCGATCAAAGCCGTGCTGAAGGTCACACGCGCACCAATCTCCGTTGCCCCCATGCCGACACATTCCCCGTCGCCCTGCAGCGCGTGGCAATCACCGATGTAAAGAGCTGCCCCTTCCTGGTGTATGTCGAACGTGATCGTGCAACCCGGTCCGATTTCCTGCACGTCAAGATTGCCACCGTGAACACCGTTATCGACGGTCAGGACAGCGCCGTGGACTGGGGCCACCCCGATAACGCCGACCATGGGCTTGATCGGCAATTTTTTGGTATCGCTCCAATGAACGAAACCGTCCGACACGCGCATCGCACGGGTATGCTGGCCAAACTCTTTACGGCGCACCCAATCGGGAAACATGCCTGCCCCCGGGAAGAGTGCGGTATAGCCGATCTCATCCAGCTCCATATCGTGAATGGTCACAGCCAAAGCCTGGCCAGGCTTGGCACCTGTGACGAACAGCGGACCGGTGGCTGGATTAACGAAGGGAAACTTCACCTTGTCCGGCGTAATCTTGGACTCCGTCGAAGTAATCACGCCCGCATTGCAGTTAATCTCGCATTCGATCTTGATCATCTCGCCGGGCGAAATCGTCTCAACACAAGCTTCGCCCTGCGCGAGCGCGTATTTGAGGTTGCCGTCTTTCTCAATCAATCGCGACATGAGTTGTCCCTTATCAATCAGGAAGGTCAGGAAAGATCGTGCCGCCAGGGCAGCAGCCAACGCTCTACGCGCGTGACGATGCTGGAGAGCACAAGAGCCAGGATCACGGTTACGACAAGCTCGGCGAAGACAGCCGATATGGCGTAGAGGCTGCCGGCTTTAAAGATCTCATGGCCCAGGCCATTGGTTGAGGACATGAACTCGCCGACGATTGCGCCGACAAGCGCGAAACCCACCGTCAGCTTCAGGCCTGCAAAGATATCGGTCATCGAAGCCGGGATCACGATGAGGCGAAAAATCTTCTGTCGGCTCGCACGCAACGACAGCATCAGATTGATCTGATCCGGATCGACCCCCATCGCACCCTTATAGGCGATGATGATGGAGACCACGACCACCGACAGTGTCGACATGGCGACCTTGGACGCGAAGCCGGTGCCGAACCAGATAATCGTGATCGGGGCCAAAGCGATGATCGGAATGGACCCGAGTGCCAGGATAAAGGGCTGCAGCACCTGCGAGATGAAACGCGAATACCAGAGTGACAACCCCAAGGTTGTGCCGATGATATTGCCGAGCGCGAAACCCGCCAGCGTTTCCAGCGCCGTCGCGGTCAGGTCGGTCCAGACCGAACCATCGCGTATCGTCGCGATAAGCGCGGCGAAGATGCCTGAGGGCGATCCATAGAGGAAGGCGCTGACATGTCCTGTTGCCGTCTGCCATTGCCACAGGCCGATCAAGACGACGAAGCACAGGATCTGGCATAGCAGAATTTGCATCCGCCGCCGGCGTCGCGCTAGAATCGCCGCAGTGCGACGATCCTGCATCGTTGCTTGGTGGATCGAAGCGCGCGGATCCGCGCTATTGAACGTCAAGCTCGGTCCAGATCTGTCGGACATAATGCGCAAATCCTGTGCTTTCACGTAGCGCGATGAGATTGCTGCGGTCACCCGGCAGCTCGATGCGATGCTCGGACACGATGGTGCTGGGACGACGCGATAACACAATCACACGATCGGACAAGCTGACGGCCTCTTCCACATCATGCGTGATGAGAAGCAGGGAGCGCTGCATTTCCCGTACGAGACGCAGCGTATCGCGTTCGATCAGAATCTTCGTCTGAAAATCGAGCGCAGAGAACGGCTCGTCGAACAGAAGAACCTCAGGCTCCGGCGCCAAGGTCCGGGCAAGTGCCACGCGCTGGCGCATCCCGCCCGATAGCGTCGAGGGATAGTGATCCGCAAAACCACCCAATCCCAGCTGATCGAGCAATTCCTTCGCACGCGCCCGATGCGCCGCCCTTGTGCCGCCCTTCACCTGCAGCCCCAGCATGACGTTCTGAATGGCCGAACGCCAAGGCAGCAACAGGTCCTTTTGCAGCATATAGCCGACACCCGCCGGAACGCCGTCGCTCTCGCGCCCGTTCCACAGCACGGTGCCTTGGCTTGGTTCGATCAATCGGCACAGAAGGTTCAGCAAGGTGGTCTTCCCGCATCCGGAAGGACCCACTAGGCTCACGATCTCGCCGCGCTCCAGGGTAAACGACACCGAGCGAATGATGTCCAGTTCCTCGCCGGCATCGGTCAGGAAGGCCTTGCCGAGATCGAGGGCTTGGAGCGGCGTATCCGGCCGCTTCAAGCTTGTCATTTGCGCGCTCAGGCTGCAGCCGCCTTGTTAGCGAAGCTATTGTCGACGATCTGATCAAAGGTCGTCGTGCCTTTGATGTTCTTCAGATATATCTGCATAGCCATCAGGTTTTCCCACTGCGCACGGTCCACCACGACGGATTCCGACGGAACACGAACTTTCAACTCACTGTCGATCGCGCTGTCAGTGACCGCCGCAGAGAGCTGAGGAAACTCCTTCCTTGCGACCATTTTAGCATAGGCCGGATCGCTATAGGTACGGTGCATGGCCTTCTGAAAGCCGTTGCAGAGCGCCTGGACGATCTCCGGCTTACTCTTGATCGTCTCATTGAGAACCATGATCCCAGTATTACAGAACGGACCAATGGCGCTGGAAAAGTCGAAAATGATCTTGGCGCCCTGCGATTCCGCTTCGGCGACACTGGGCTGATAGGCGATAGCGACATCCGCCTGCCCTGCCAGCATCGCGCCGATTTCCGTGCCCGGGCTCACCTGGATAATCTGTACATCACGCCCGATGACAAGCCCCGCCTGATTCAAAAGCCGCTTCGTCACGCTGTAGTTTGTATTGGGCTCGGGTGAGGTCGTGATGCGGAGGCCCTTGAACTGCCTCACATCGGTGATTGGCTTCACCGTCTTGGAGACACCGAAGTAGAAGGCACGCTGAACGACGCTGCCAACGACCTTGCCGGGACCACCCTTTTCGACCGAGATCGGCACCATCGTCGGGTCGCCGATGCCGAACAAAGCGGATTGCCCCAGTACGGCCGCGAAAGTCTGGGCATCCCCGCCGGCCGCCGAGACGTTGAGATGGATGCCAGCCTGTTCAAAATAGCCTGCATGCTGACCGACATAGAGGTCGATATAGCCGAGATTATGCACCGCCTCGATAAAGGCGACATCCGTTACAGCAGCTCGCGCGATACGTGGTGCACCAAGGGCGGTGACCGCCGCGGCGGCACCGACGAGCTGAAAACTTTGGCGACGAGATAGAGATTTAGGGAGCAAGCCAGCCATCTGGAAGTCCTCCAACACAGGTTGCCATCCCTTCATCGCAAACCACGTGCCAGCGCTAAAATTCTCTTAATATACTGATAAAAAACGATATTTTTAGGCGTCCGCTTTCCGCGGCTATGCCAGGGTACTTTTTTCACGCTCAATGCCTAGATATTATGCACAATGCATAATGCGTTGAGGCATGGCAGTACGGTCTGGCTCGACATGACACACCCGCGCTATCTAACGACGTGCAGAGATGCGACGCGATGACGAGCAAGGACGAGACCGAATGGAGAAAAAGCGACCACAGACTGCACGGCAGTACGTCTTGGGAATGCTGAGGGCGGAGATTCTGAGGGGGGAACATTGTGCCGGCGCCAGATTGCGGCAGGAAGAGGTTGCCTCACGCCTTGGCGTCAGCACCACCCCAGTGCGGGAGGCTTTCCGGGACCTGCTAGCGGAAGGCCTGATCGGCCTCGACACGCATCGCGGCGTCCTTGTTCGTGGACTTACCCTTGCGGATGTCCGCGAACTCTATGAATTGCGTATTGTGTTGGAACCAATGCTCGCCGTGCGGGCCTTGAGCCTCACCGACACCACCCAACTTGACGCGGCGGAGGCAATCCATCTTCGCCTTTGCGGTGAGAAGGATCCCGAGCGTTGGGCGAGCCTCAACGTGGCCTTTCATCAGGCTCTCAATGTCGCAGCGGCGGACGGGCGGATGAGCCGCATCGTCGCGGGCCTGGCAGAAGCCGCAGGCTCATACGTCTCTCTCTCCATGCACGCGACGCCGGAATTAATGGCCCTGAATAATGGCGATCACGCCGAACTGTTACGGCTCTATCGGCTGCGTGATGAGGACGGTGTCGCCGCCAAAACTGCCGCTCACCTCGCCCAAACCCTCTCCGCAATCGAGCGCGATGTTGAAACCAGGGTGGTTGTTCTAGCGGAAGCTGGATGAATCCCCTCCTCCCCGCAGACGACTGTGACCTAAAAGGCAAAAAGGCTCATGCAACAGGCTCAAACCCGGATGCGGCCGTTTCTGTCAGCGCAGCCGAACTTTACAATGGGCAGCGATACCCCACGCCAGTTCCTGGAGCGATGCCTTGAAGACCTCGCGCACCGCGAGCCGGAAGTCGGCGCTTTCACTGTCGTCAACATCGAGTGTGCGCGGCAAGCCGCAGATCTTTCCACACTGCGCTGGAAAGCTGGCCGCCCACTCTCCGGGATCGATGGCATGCCCGTCGCGATCAAGGACATCATCGACACCGATGACCTCCCGACGGAACATGGTTCGGACCTTTATGCGGGTCACCGACCACTCTTCGGAGCCGCAAGCGCAACCGCATTGCGTCTGGCGGGAGCGGTCATACTGGGAAAGACGGTGACGACGGAATTTGCCTCGACCGAGCCGCGAGGCACACGCAACCCTTGGGATCTGAACAGAACACCCGGTGGATCGTCCAGCGGTTCGGCGGCCGCCGTCGCCGCCGGCATGGTGGCTGGAGCCATGGGCACACAGGTTGTGGGCTCGATAATCCGCCCCGCCGGATTTTGCGGCGTCTATGGTTATAAACCGACTCTCGGAGGCATTAATCGCGGCGGCAGTCTCGATATGCTCAGTCAGAGCTGCTCCGGTGTCTTGGCTGCCAGCCTGGCGGATAGCTGGGTCATGACTCGCGAAATTGTAGCACGCGTCGGCGGTGACCCTGGCTATGTCGGTGTTACGGGTCCCATGACACCACCGCCGGCAAGCAAGCCAAAACGGCTTGCCCTCTTGCAAACTGCCGGCTGGTCGATTTTAGAACCATCGGCTCGGGAGGCCCTGGACAGGGCCATCGCGACATTGGTTCAGTCAGGGGTCGAGGTTGTCACCCGGTCGAGTTGGCCTGACCTCGAAGCCGTGGAAGAGACGGCCGCGGAGATGCTGCCGATCACCATGAGAATCAACGCCTGGGAATGGCGCTGGCCGTTGAATGCATTCATGGCGCGCAACGCCGCAGCGCTTAGCTCTTCCGCGCGCGAGCGCGCAGATATTGGCATGGCCATGACACAGGATGACTACGCGACGGCCATCACCCGCCGATCCGAAATCCGAAAGCTCTATGCTAAATTGGAAGCGGGATGTGACGGTATCATCAGCGTGACGGCGCCAGGCGCCGCACCAATTGGTTTAGGGTCGACCGGCAATCCAATCTTCGTCGTTCCAGGGTCAATACTAGGCGTCCCCGTGGTGACCCTGCCTTTGCTCCAGTCTGAGAAACTTCCCCTTGGATTGCAGATCGTAGGATTCGAAGGCCAGGACGCCGCTCTCTTCGCGATTGCAGCAGCGGTGGAAGCCATCCTAACTCCTGTTTAGCCTATACCGTTGCCCACCTATCCCATTTAAGAGCGCCTTTCAAAACTTGTGTACGCGAGGTCGGAAAGAAGGATGAAGCTGTATGGCTTCTCCTCTTGTTTCCGACGAACTCTGGGCGGTGATTGAACCGCTCCTTCCTGTCATTCCTTCCCGCCCGAAAGGTGGTCGCCCTCGCGTTTTCGACCTCGGAAAACATCGTTGGGTCGTCGAGCGAACCTTTGCTTGGCTCTCTCGGTTCCGGCGCCTCACTGTCCGTTACGAACGTAGAGCCAACATTCATCTCGCCTTCACTCTGATCGCATGCTCTTTGATCTGTATGCGCGCACTCACATCATGGTTTTGAAAGGTGCTCTAAAGTTCTCGTGTGAGATCTCATTAGCCACGACGAATTCGGATAGGTTGCGTGCTCTGCCGGTTTGAAGCCGGCATGCTGGCCAGTAAAAAATCGATGAAGGCGCGCACCTTCGCAGGTGTGAAACGGGTCTTCGGATAGACTGCGTAGAAAATCTGCTCGTCCGTCTCCCAATCGTCCAGGAGCGGCACCAGTTCGCCTCTGGCGCAGAAGCGCTCCGCCAGCAGATCGAGCACATAGATAAGGGCTGTGCCGCGTGCCGCCGTTTGCATCAAAGCTTCGGTACTGTTGAAGAACAGATTGCCTTCCGGCGTGACGGTATGGGTTTCGTTAGCGCGACGAAACACCCAGTCCCTCGGCGAGCCGGCCGGCGGCGACAGGAAGGCCATGCAACGCTTGGGATTGATCTCGCGCGGGTGGGCCGGTTTGCCGTGACGGGCGAGAAACGCTGGCGCCGCGCAAAGGACATGCGGTGACTGGAACAGAGGCCTGACGACAAGCTCGCCGGTCTCCACCTCATCCATCCTCACCGCGACGTCGATGCCGCGCTTGATCAGATTATTGACGTCGTTCGTCAGCGTCGCGATTACCCGCAGTTCGGGATGTTGGGCCGCGAAATTGTCCATCGCCGGACCCAGCACAAGCTGACCGAAGGCGATCGGCATTTCGACATGCAGTTCGCCCCTGAGGACAAGACGCGCGCCGCTGACGGCCGCGTCCGCCTCGGTGGTTTGTGCCAGGATGGCTTTGCAACGCTCGTAATAATCCGCGCCTTCCTCCGTGATGCGAATATGCCGTGTTGTGCGCTGCAAAAGAATAGTGCCGAGCCGCGTTTCCAGTTGCCGCAGCGCTGTCGTGACCGAGGCATTGGCAAGATGCAGCTGGGCGGCCGCACCCGATAGGCTGCCGGTCTCGATGATTTTGACGAAGACCTCCATCGCGCGCAGCCGGTCCATGCCTGCTTTCTCCTTTTGCCAGACGTGATGCGATATTTCATGAATTCCGAAAAGTCTCTTTGTCGGCAGCAGGCTCATCCTCATCGCAAATAGCGCTAAACTGCTCAAAATTAAAAAACACCGGTCAGCGCGTACTGGCCGATGGGGGAATAGGATCGATGCAGAATGCGCAGTTCGATGTCGTGGTGGCGGGGTGTGGCGCCGCTGGCCTTTCCGCCGCCGTCGCGGCGGCCGAGCAGGGGGCGAAGGTCGCAGTGCTTGAGCGCGCACCGATCGAGGAGCGCGGCGGACAGAGCCGCTACACCGAGGCCTATCTGCGCATGAAAAGTCACGATGACGTGACGGATGATTTCGAGCAGCACATCATCGACAACAGCAGCGGCTATGTCGACCCGGACATGGTGCAGGAAATGGGCCGCCCGGCCGCTGACCGCGCCGGCTTCGCGCGCGCCGTCAATATGGTTGATCCCGATATGCTGCACACTTTCGCGACCGAGGCGGGTCCGACCATCGCCTGGCTGAAAGGCTTCGGCCTGCGCTTCGATTTTTTGCCCACACAGTTTCTGACGAAGACACAGCCGCGCCTGCTGCCGGTGGGCGGCGGTTTGGCCCTGGTCGAAACGCTGGCCGCGCAGGCGGAGAATCTGGGCGTGACCTTCTTCTATGACACCACGGCCGAAGGTCTGGAGCAGAATGAGGACGGGCAGGTCATCGGGTTGCGCGCGCGCCACAAAGGCGACCGCGTCCGCCTGAAGGGCCAGGTGGTGCTGGCCTGCGGCGGTTTTGAGGGCAATAGCGAGATGCAGACGCGCTATATCGGCCCGCGTGCCGAATATCTGCGCCCGATCTGCAAGGGTGCCTATTACAATCGCGGCGAGGGCATTCAGATGGCGCTGGCGATCGGGGCGCTCGGGGCCGGCGATTTCGGCAGCTTCCATGCCGAGCCGATGGACCCGCGCTCAGGCGTTTCCGAACCCTCCATCTTCATCTTTCCCTATGGTATTCTGGTGAACAAGGAAGGCGAACGCTTCACTGACGAAGCCCCCGGCGCCGTCGACGCGCATTATGAGCGGGTGACCCGCCGCATCTACGAGCAGCGCGACGGCCTGGCCTATGTGATCCTGGACGCGCGGCACAAGCAGGTGCCGAATTACCGGCTCGCGCTGCGTACCGACAAGCCGCCATTCGAAGCCGATACTGTCGAAAGCCTGGCCGCACAGCTTGCCGTCCCTCCGGACCGTCTGGCGGCGACTGTCTCGGCCTATAACGATGCCTGTCGACCGGGACAGTATAAGCCGCTGGAACTCGACAATGTCGCGACGGTCGGCCTGCATCCGCCGAAATCGCATTGGGCGCTACCGATCGATCAGGCGCCGTTTCATGCCTATCCGATCATCTCGGCCAATGTTTTCACCTTCGGCGGCCTGAAGGTGGACAGCGATGCCAGGGTGCTGGACAGTGACGGATTGCCGATCCGCGGCCTTTATGCCGCCGGCGAGATCATCGGCCTGTTCCACGGCACCTATACCGGCGCGACCTCCGTCCTGAAGGGGCTGGTCTTCGGCCGCCGCGCCGGTCAGGACGCCGCGCTGAGGCGGAATGCGCCATGACCGGCCTGCGCCTTGACGGGCGCGTCGCCCTTATCACCGGGGCGGCTGGCAGTATCGGCAGCGCCATCGCCCGCTGCTTCGCCGCTGCCGGCGCCCATCTTTGTCTCGCCGATCGGGGGCCGATGGCGCCGCTTGCGGCCGAGGTTGCGGCCCTTGGCCGCCGCGCGATCATGGCGACGGTCGATGTCACCTTGCCGGCCGAGATTGACGCCCTTGTCGCCCGGACGCTGGACGCGTTCGGCCGGCTGGACATTCTGGTGAATGTCGCGGGCGTCACCTCGATGGGGAATGCCGCCACACTCGCCGTGGCGGAATGGGACCGCGTGCTGGCCATCAACCTGAAGGGCAGCTTCCTGTGCTGTCAGGCCGTCATTCCGGCGATGCGACAGCAGCGATACGGTCGGATCATCAATCTCGGCTCGGTGCTCGGCAAGAACGGCGGCAATGCCCGGCCCTGGATCGACCCTGCCGAGCAGGAGCGGGCGGGGAATATCGCCTATGGCGTCTCCAAGGCCGGCGTGCATGCCATGACCGCATATCTGGCGCGGGAACTGGCGGCTGACGGCATTACGGTCAATGCCATTGCGCCCGGCCCGATCGCGACGGCCATGACGACCAGCCTGCCGGCGACGATCCAAGCCCTGATCCCGGTCAAGCGCATGGGCCAGGCTGAGGATGTCGCCGATGCGGCGCTTTTCCTGGCGGGCGCGCAGGCCTCGTTCGTGACAGGCGAGGTGCTGGATGTGAACGGAGGCATCTGGTCCGATTGATCGCTCGTCACACCGTGCAAGCAAAAACAATAAACGGCGGAGAGATGGAATGTCGAGTAACGCAACGGACCAAACCGGGCGGCTCGATCCGACCGAACGGGGCGCTTTCCTGGGGGCTCTGATCGGCTGGGTTTTCGACTATTACGAGATCTTTCTCGTATCGGTTCTGGTGGTCCCCATTGCCGTCGAATTCAAGCTCAGCACGGAGGAGATTGGTTTCATCTTCTCGATCCAGCTGCTGTTCCTCGCGATTGGTGGTGTCTTCTTCGGCTGGCTCGCCGACCGCATCGGTCGCAAATCCGTTCTGATCCTCACGATCCTGATCTATTCGATCGGCACCATGGCCCGCGGCCTGTCCGCGAATTACGCGATGCTGCTGGTCTTCACCGCTTTCGCCGGTCTTGGCATCGGTGGCGAATACGGCGTCGGCCAGACGCTGGTCACCGAAACCATCCGGCGTGGTCGCCGGGGCTTCTTCAGCGCCTTCCTCTATGGCGGGTCCTATCTGGGCATCGTTATGGGGGCGCTGGTGGGGGGCCATCTGACACCGGTGATCGGCTGGCGCTTGACCTTCGTGCTGTCCGGCCTGCCGGTGCTTTGCGCCCTTTGGGTTCGCCGGCATACGCCTGAATCGGAAATTTGGCTCCAGAAGCGCGCGAAGACGCCCGCTATCCTTGCCTTGCCCACCGGCATCGTCGGCCGTCGCTACCGGCGCACCTGGCTCCTGTGCGTTCTGGCCGCGGCGCTACAGTTTTTTGCCTATTACGGTGCAGCCAGCATGCTGCCGAACTATCTGGTGCACCACGGTTCCTCGATCGCCGGCGCGTCCTATTGGCTTATCTTCACCGCTTTCGCTGGGGCCATAGGCTGCGCCACGGTCGCTTTCCTGAGCGATCGCATCGGCCGGCGGGCGTCGCTGTCCTTCGTGGCGGCTTGCGCCTGCTTCGGCGGGCTTTGGCTCGCCTTCGGCTGGCATCAATTGCTGACGGGGCGGATGTGGATTCTGATCCCCTTCTTCATCCTATTCTTCGGGTCCAACGGCGCCTCCGTCTTCGGCGCGCTGTTCAGCGAATCCTTCCCCGCCGAAATTCGCGCGACGGCCGTCTCCTCCGCCTTGCAGATCGGCCGCGGCCTGTCTTTCTTCCCGCCTTTGATCGCTGCCTTCCTCATCCCGCGCTTCGGGTATCAATCTGTCGTTTTCCTGAGTGCCGGCCTGTTCGGCTTGCTCGCCCTCGTCGCCTGGCTTTTCCGCGAGACTGCGTTCACCGAGACGGAAGCCGATGTCGAGATGATCGAGGTTCGGCATACGGACCCGCTCGGCACCCGCGCCTGAGGGGGATCAGTGTGAGCATCGACAGTTTCGGCACGCTGTCGCCCTTCGCCAACGGCGACGGGCAGGCAAGGCTTTTCTCTCTGCCCAAGCTTGCCAAGGCTCTTGGCATCACGCTTGACCGCTTGCCTTATTGCCTGCGCGTCCTGCTGGAAAATCTCCTCCGGCATGAGGATGGCGATACGGTGCTTGCCGCCGATATCGAGGCCTTGGCCCGGTCGGCGCCGGGCAGCCGGCCAAGTCGGGAAGTCGGCTTCTTCCCGAGCCGGGTTTTGATGCCCGATTCCTCCGGTGTCCCTGCCATCTGCGACCTGGCCGGTATGCGCGATGAGGTGGCGGCCCAAGGCGGGGATCCGCGCCTGATCGACACGGTTATTCCTGTCGATGTCGTGATCGACCATTCGGTCATGGTCGATTTTGCCGGTGTGCCGGATGCCGTCACACGCAATATGGCACTGGAATTCCGCCGTGCCCGCGAGCGCTACGCCATGCTGCGCTGGTCCGAGACCGCGTTCGCGGGCCTGCGGATTGTGCCCCCCGGCAACGGCATTCTGCACCAGATCAATCTCGAATATCTCGCGACCGTCGTCTCGGTCGAGAGGCAGGGAACAAGCGTCCTGGCCATTCCCGACACGCTGGTGGGTACCGACAGCCACACGCCGATGATCAATGGGCTTGGGGTGCTGGGCTGGGGCGTGGGCGGCATCGAGGCAGCCTCCGCCATGCTCGGCCAACCGATCTCGATGCTGATCCCCGCGGTCGTCGGCTGCCGGCTGACGGGTCATCTTCGTCCTGGCGTGACCGCGACGGACCTCGTTCTTCATCTGACCGCGGTGATGCGCGGCAGCGGGGTGACAGGCTGTTTCGTTGAGTTCTGCGGCGCGGGTCTGGACGGCCTGCCGGTCGCCGACCGCGCGACCATTGCCAATATGGCCGTCGAATGGGGTGCTACCTTGGGGTTTTTCCCGATCGATGGTCAGACCATCACCTATCTGGCCGGAACCGCCCGCGCGCCCGAGCAGGTGCAACGCGTCTCGGATTATGCCCATGCCCAGCAGCTTTGGCGGGGCGGGGCGGAGCCCGCCTTCGACCGCATCCTGGAGGTTAATCTTGGGACCGTGCTGCGTTGCCTCGCCGGTCCCCGCCGACCTGACCAACGCGTGCGGCTGGCCGACGCAAGCCGCAGCTTCCTGGATCTCGCAGCTGCCCCGGCGGCCCAAGACCCGCACCCGGCCAACGGCGATATCGTGATCGCCGCGATCACCAGCTGCACCAATACCTCCAACCCTGCCGTCATGCTCGCGGCCGGGCTTCTGGCGCGTAACGCGACGGCGCTGGGGCTGCGGCCGAGGCGCTGGGTCAAGACCTCGCTCTCCCCCGGCTCCCGGCGGGTGAGCGAGTATCTGGAGGCGACCGGCCTGCAGGCTTCGCTCGATGCGCTGGGCTTTCAGCCGGTCGGTTACGGCTGCATGACCTGCATGGGCAATTCCGGCCCGCTGGCGCCAGAGGTGGAGGACGCGATCCATGGCCGTGCGGTGACGGCTGTCGCTGTGCTGTCCGGCAACCGCAATTTCGAGGGAAGAGTACATCCTTTGGTGCGCGCGAGCTACCTCGCGTCACCACCGCTCGTGATCGCCTATGCGATCGCGGGCAGCATTCTGATTGACCTGGAAACCGAGCCGCTGGGGCAAAGTACGACCGGTCAAACGGTCTATCTGCGCGACATCTGGCCGTCGGATGCCGAAATCGCGGCATTGACCGAGGCCGCCGTCACCCGCGCGCTATTTGCCGAGGGTTACCGCGACCTTTTTCACGGCCCCGCGCTGTGGCGGGACCTGCACGGCCCGGCAACGCCGCTTTTCCCTTGGGATGCCGCCAGCACCTATCTGCGCCGCCCGCCCTATACGGCGATCCGGCCGGCGCTTGGGGCATTACCGCATATTCGCGGGGCCCGACCGATCGCGATTCTTGGCGATGATATCACGACTGATCACATCGCCCCGGTGGGCGCCGTTCCGGCCGACAGTGCGGTGGCAGCCTATCTGCAGGCAAGCCATGTGGCGCCGGACGCTTTCGACTCTCTGGCCTCACGCCGCGCCAATGCCGAGATCGTCGCCCGCACCGCTTTCAGCAATATTCGGCTGCGCAACCTGATGGCGGAGGGGAGCGAGGGCAGCGTCACCACACACCAGCCTTCGGGGGAGCTTATGCGCTTGTTCGAGGCATCCGAGCGCTATCGCAGCGAAGGGACGCCGCTGATTATCGTTGCCGGCGCAAATTACGGTATGGGATCCTCCCGCGACACGGCCGCCAAGGCGGTGCAGTTGATCGGCGTGCGGGCCGTGCTGGCGGAAAGCTTCGAACGCATTCATCGCTCCAACCTTGTCGGCATGGGTGTGATGCCGCTGCAATTCCAGGCCGGCACGACCCGCGCCGGCCTGGCGCTGGACGGCGACGAGACGTTCGATATCCTCGGCCTGTCCGCAGCCGAACCACTGGGCGAGGTTTGCTGCCTCATCCATCGCAGTTCTGGTCGAACCGACGCCCACAGGCTGCATCTTCGTATTGATACAAGCAGGGAAATGGCCTGGTGCAAGGCCGGCGGCATTCTGCCTTTTGTCGGCGGAAGCCTGGCCCGCGCGCCTACGATCACCGCCTGATTATATAAGGAGGATTTATGACCAAGACCCTGAACGACCTTCTCCAGCCCGGCGCTGCGGTCCTGATGCCGGGTGCGGCCAATGCGCTGACGGCCCGAATCATTGAGGATGCCGGGTTCGAGGCGCTGATCGTGACCGGTGCCGGTATCGCCAATACCTATCTCGGCATGCCCGATATCGGCCTGACCACCGTGACGGAGGTCGCGGATCATGTCGCCCGCATCCGCGACGCGTGCAGCCTGCCCATGATCGCCGACGGCGACACAGGCTTCGGCAATCCGATCAATATGCAGCGCACTATCCGCCTGTTCGAACGCGCTGGGGCCAATGCCATTCAAATGGAAGACCAGACTTTCCCGAAGAAATGCGGCCATTTCGAGGGCAAGCACGTGATCCCCGCGCGCGAGATGGTGCAGAAGATCCAAGCCGCCGCGGACGCCCGCCGCGACGCCAATTTTCTGCTGCTGGCGCGTACGGATGCTTATGCCATCGAGGGCCTGTCGGCGGCGATCGATCGGGTCATGCTGTACCAGGAGGCGGGGGCGGATCTTCTGTTCGTCGAGGCGCCGAAGACCGCGGAGGAGTTGCGGCAGATTCCCCGCCAGGCCCCTGGCCGTCATATCTGCAACATCGTCTTCGGCGGCAAGACCGAACCTGTGCCGCAGCAGGATCTGGCGGCGATGGGTTTCGCCGGCGTTCTATACGCCAATGCCGCGTTGCAGGCCGGCATGCTCGCCATGACGACCGTGCTGCAATACCTGCGCGCGCATGGATCGCTGGCCGGTCACGAGGATGCGGTGATGCCCTTCGCGCAACGGCAACAGGTCTTGCGGCTTGCGGAGATGACCGAGCTTGAGCGCCGGTATTCTTAACGGTCCTGTGTTTGATGAAGGAGGGAGATCGGATGGCTATGAAGATATGGCATCATAGTTTTACCGAGTTAGCGCAGCTTCCGGCCTATGCGGAAGGTCTTGACGCGCATTTTCGCAAGATCGCGCGCCCGGATACGCAGATCGTGCTGCACGGCATGCGTCCGGGGACCTATCAAACCAACTACCCGGGCAAGGATATACAATTCGCGTATTTCCAGACCCTTCACAGCCAGCAATTCATCCTCGGCGCGATCGAGGCCGAGCAGCAGGGATTTGACGCCTTCGCCATGATGACCTTGCCGGAACCGTCGATCGAGGCGATCCGAGCCATCGTCGATATTCCTGTGGTGGGCTATGGGGAGAGTGCGATGCTCGTCAGCGGGTTGGTCGGCCAGCGCTGCGGGGTATTGATGTTCATCCGCGAAATGGCGCCGGCCATCGAACGCAATGCCAGACGCATCGGCATCAGCGATCGGTTCGTGGGCGCCTTTGACGTCGGCTTTACCTTCAACGATGTACTCGCGGCCTATGACGATACGGGCAAGCTGCTCGATCAATTCCAGGTCGCCGCGCGCAAGTTGATCGCTCTCGGCGCCGACGCGATCATTCCGGGCGAGGCCCCACTTTGCCTGTTGCTGGCCCGGCACGGCATTTCCAGAATAGACGATGTGCCGGTGATCGATGCGCTGGGCGCCACAATCAAACTTGCGGAACTGTCCGTCGATCTGCGACGGCTGACAGGACTGGCGCCTGCCAACCGTGATTATTTCAGCAGGAAACCGCCCAGAGAACGTCTTCTGGAATTGTTGAACCTTTACGGATTGCACGGGCAACCAAAATAGTGACGGCTCGGCTATGATTGATCTGTTTGAGCCGACTGAACATGCGCTCGACGCGGTTGCGATCCCGATAAGCGACGAAATCGCAGGCGATGTGCTACTTCCGATTTGCCCTCAGCGGGATTATCGGAAGGATGCCTTTGAGCAAAAGGGATAAACGCACATCGTCGCTAGATCGTTTTCGGTTGGTTCTGAATCGGATTTTTGATTCCCCGGCGCGGGGTTGATGTAATTCAAGATGCTGACTGAAGGGAGGTCAGCATCGAATGGCCCGAGCCTTATCCAATGATTTGCGAGAGCCAAGATCGTATGATGCAAAGGTGTGTGTGCAAGCATGACAAACGCCATGCACGTCTAAATGGAGAGTGATGCTTGGTCAAAGAACGTTAGTGGTCTTTTGGCTAATGGCTGGCGTCATGCGCCTATTGAACTAGGCCCCTGTCTAACCAAATTTTTGCTGGTTTAATTAAACCCAGTAATTCCGCCAGCTCGCTGGTGCCGGCAATCACACCTCGCCCTTCATTTGATGAGGTTGTTCCGTCCTATGAAAACATGGGTGACAACTAGCTTGGTTGTGACTTGCGCTGGACGATTTTCGGGCGCTCCGCATGGTTACATTCACTTCGGCATCAGTCCAGCTTCTCGGAAGCTATTAATCAGCGCATCGAATAGACTCAGGTCTGCACGGCTTCGGGCAATGAGCTGTGCACCAGCTACCGCGGCAAAGATCGCGCGGGCTCTTGTTTGACATTTAGCTTTGGGGATAAGGGCGGCAGCTAGCATCGTTGAGAGCCAAGCAACGTTGATGTCTGCGAAGGCTTGGACCTCAGTCTTCACAGCATCGGGGAGATCATCATATTCAGCCGCCATGAAGCTGCAAAGACACATTCTATTCTCCTCTTCCAAGGATCGTCGAAAAAGTCCTGGATAGGCGTTGAGCGCCTTAATGGGATCGCCGATCTGCGTCGTAAGGGCCTCGAGATTCTTTGCAGTGTCCTCCCAATAGCGCTTAGCAACCGCAGCGCCCAACTCGGCCTTGCCGGGAAAATGGTAATAGATGCTCGCGGCCTTGATCCCAACGTCCGACGCGATATCACGGAGGTTCAGGCCGCCGTACCCGTGCGCCTGCGCCTTCCGTCGCGCGGCCTCAAGGATAGCTTCTCTCGCATTCTCACTCATCGAGCCATTCCATTTCATCTACCAATTGTTAGATAGGGTATTGACGGCCTAAAAGAAAGGTCCTAGTCCTCAAACCTGCCAAACGTTAGGTAGGATAAATCAATGACTGGAAATATTACACGTCTGGACGCGAGCCGCCTCGCTCAACTCATTGCGAGCCGCGAGCTTTCTCCCGTCGAGGTGGTGCAGGCTCACATCGACCGCATCGCCGAGGTCGACTCTAAAGTGAACGCCATTGTGACGCTTGCTGATGGCGCGATGAATGCCGCTAAGAAAGCCGAGGCCGCGCTGATGTCCGGCGAAAAGCTCGGGCCGCTTCACGGTGTTCCCTTTACGGTCAAGGATAGTATCGACACGGCAGGCGTCCTCACGCAACGCGGCTCACCGATCTTCAAGGGGCGTATTCCCGATACCGACGCCACCGCCGTGGCCCGGATCAAGGCTGCCGGCGGCATCCTCATCGCAAAGACGAATTTGCCGGAGTTCGCATACTCGGTTGAGACTGACAATCTGCTGACCGGCCGAACGAACAACCCTTGGAACCTTGACTATACCCCGGGCGGCTCCAGCGGAGGTGAGTCGGCCGCGATTGCTGCCGGGATGTCCCCGCTCGGCCTGGGCAGTGACGTCGCAATCTCGACCCGGGGTCCTGCAGCGCACACCGGCATCGTCGGCCTCAAGGCTACCCACGGTCGCGTGCCGGCGTCTGGACACTGGCCGCGGGTTCCGCGCCGTTTTTGGCACATTGGCCCGATGGCGCGCAGCGTTCGCGATGTGGCGCTTGCCTATTCTCTGCTCGCCGGTCCCGACGGTGCCGACGGATTTTCCACCATCGCCCCGAGCGTTGATACCGGCACGGGTACTTCAAACCGTCCGCTGCGCGTCGGTTGGCTGACAGACTTCTTTGGGCCGCTCGATCCCGAAGTGGCGAAGACGGTGAAGGAAGCGGCTAAGGCATTGAGCGTCGCGGGCTGTCAGGTCGAAGAGGTTAGTCTGCCGATTCTGAAGGAAACCGATGGCGTCACCATCTTCTGGAAGCTTCAGCAGATGGAAACCCGTTCGGTGTTCGAAAAGGTTACCGCCGGTCACGAGGATCAAGTCTTTAATCATGTGAAGGCAATCTTCGGCACGCCTGACACTTCGATTGAAGATTTTGTCGCTGGCGAGCAGATCATGGAGCGGCTTCGCGACACCTTCGCCGAGTATTTTCAGCGCTATGACGTGCTGCTGTGCCCAGTGACGCCTTTCCCGGCGACAAAGCATGGGCTCGATGATGTTGTGATAGACGGCCAGGCGTTCTCGCCGTTCCAGGTCATGAACGCGACCGCGATCTTCAGCCTCACGGGCAATCCAGCAATGACGTTGCGGTTCGGGACAAGTCGGGATGGTCTCCCGATCGGCGTCCAGATCGTTTCGTCGTGGTTCGCAGAGTCGACGATGTTCGCTGCCGCGTTACGCCTTGAAGAAGTAAGCCCAGTCCGCGACCTTCATCCGGCAATCTGAGGTCAAGGGGCGGGAGCGAGTCTCCTGCCCTCACTACCAGGAGTATCGCAACATGAATGAGAAGTACGAAGACATCAAAGTTAATTCGATTGGCCGAAGAATTATCCTCGGCTTCGCCGCAGCAGCGGCTGCGTTGCCCATCGCCGTCCAGATGAACGTCGCACATGGAGCAGTGGAGATCCCAGCGGCCTTGCGCGGGATCAAGGCGATGACTTTTGATATTCAGGGAACCCTGTTCGACTATTATACGCCGTTCATCGGCATCAGCGCCGATGTGGGTTCCCGCACGGCAATCCACCAAAACTGGCCGGGCTTCTTGGCTGAATGGAATGCGGGCGCAGGATCTATTATCCAGGAAGTCATCACAAAAAAACGCTCATGGATTCCGCCCGGTCAGGTATTTCGCAAATCGCTCGACAATCTCATTACGGCTCGCGGGTTAGCTGCCAAATTCGATGAGGCAGACCGCGTCGAGCTGATGACAGTCTGGAGCCGAATGGTGCCGTGGCATGACAGCGTTACAGGTATCAAAAGCCTCCAGCAGAAAGTAACAGTTGCGACGCTTTCTAATGCGGGCATGGCCGCAGTAATCGGGCTTGTTAAGCATGCTGGGCTGGCTTTTGATGCGGTCTTAAGTGGGGAGTTGGTTCACTCCTATAAGCCCTCACCCGACGTATACCGCTCCGCATCGACCTATCTCGGATTTCCACCAAGCGAGATCATGATGGTCGCGGCCCACAAATTTGATCTAAAAGCCGCTAAGGCTAATGGTTTCAGGACGGCTTACATCCCAAGACCTTTTGAGATTGGACCAGCAACCAAAGTTGATCATTCTCCCGAACCCTACATCGATATTATTGCAAGGGATCTCGTCGCGCTATCGGCGAATATTGAGCCGGCCTGAAATCAGCCCGCTCTGTGCCCCCTCCGAAGTTATTGCGCTATCGACTATGATCCTCCGGGCGTCTTCGGCGCGTGGCCGACGACGATTGCACCGGCATGGTACTCGATGGGCAACTCCAATTCGGACATGCCAGCGCAGGCCAGGTGCGGGGTTTTATAAGCAGACATCACGCCCATTGCGGCATCCCCACGGCTTGGCGATTCCATAGCGCCGTTTTCAACGGCGGCACGCTGATGGGCCTCGCGATCGTCGGCAACCCAGTTGCCCTTGCCCTGTCAGGCAGATGCATCCTGGAGGTGAACCGACTTTGCATTTATGGGATAGAACGTTACGGTGTATTATTAGAGGCGATCGGTCAGTCTTTGCCTGGAGAACTTAGAAAACACAAACGGAGCTACTGAAGGGACCGCAGAATGGATCTCGAGGGACGATGGAAACTCCCGCCGACCAACCTGATCGCCAGCTCGGCGGCTCGCAAGTGGAAGGGGATTGGCGTCGAACTCAGACGCCATAGTGCCGGGGAAGTGCCTGAGATGGTGGCGGATCGAATGGTCATCGCGATCGCTGTCCGAGGAAATCACCGGGCTATCATTCATCGGCGGGGAAACGGCGTCCGGCAAGCGACACACGCATCGCGAGGAACCGTTTGGCTCTGCCCGCAGGGTGTTGCCGAAGATAATATTCGGATCACATCGGCTATCCCCGAAATGTTGCATATCTACTTGCCGGCGGCGACATTTGTTGCCCTAGCGAAGGAAGATAACTTCTCAGACGTAACGCGACAAAGCATTCGCTACAAGGCAGGCTTCCAAGATCCTCTGCTGTTTCAACTGGCCGCCGTCCTTCTCGAAGAACTGACGGCAGAGACGTCGTCTGGACGCCTTCTCGTCGAGACAGCGGCCCTAACCGTCGCAGCACGCCTTCTACACAGCCATGGCGAGGCGGCGTTGCCCTACGCAGCCCGCACCCGGCCAGCGATCGGCTTGGACATTACACGGTTGCGTCGCGTGATCGACTTCATTGAAGCGCACACAGATGAGGATGTCGGGGTTGATGACCTTGCCTCCGTCGCATGCCTCAGCCCGTTCCATTTCTCACGGGCCTTCAAGGAGGCGACGGGTCTCACGCCACACCGCTTCATCAGTCAAAGGCGTCTTCAGCGCGCCAGACTTCTTCTAGAAACGTCTGAGCTATCGATCACCGATGTCGCATCGATGGCAAACTTTTCCTCTCAAGCGAATTTCACACGGGCCTTCAGCCGCATCATCGGCATATCACCGGGGGAGTACCGGAGGCGCCGCACTTAGCGAATGCGCGGCTACCGGCGGGCGTAAGAGCAAGATCTGGAAAAAGGTCCGCAGTTAGGGAAAAGACGGAAGGATCGGTTACCGCGTATAGCCGCATAACGCAACGACTTGATCCGATCCCACTTCGGCTTCTCCTGGAATGGAAATCCCCCGATGAGCCTGGATCCCGTCTTCCTATCGCGCCTGCAGTGGGCCTGGGTCATCGGCTGGCATATTCTTCTGCCGGCATTTACAGTGGGCCTCGCCTCTTACATTGCTGTGTTGGAGGGGCTGTTCTTCTTCACCGGAAACAATATCTGGTTTCGGATTTCGCGCTTCTGGACGCGCATCTTTTCCGTAGCCTTCGCCATGGGCGTTGTCACCGGAATCATTATGCCCTTTCAGTTCGGAACGAACTGGTCGCGCTTCTCTGATGCCGCCGCCAATGTGATCTCGCCCATGTTGGCGTACGAGGATCTCATGGCTTTCTTTTTGGAGGCGACCTTCCTAGGCGTTCTTCTGTTTGGCCGAGGTCTAGTCCCTCGTTGGGCTCATTTCCTGGCGGCTTGCATGGTGGCGGCGGGCACCTTGATGTCGTCTTTCTGGATTTTGTCTGCCAATAGCTGGATGCAAACGCCCTCGGGCTTCGTAGAGCTTGATGGAAGATTCTTTCCCGAAAACTGGATGGCAATCGTCTTCAACCCGTCCTTTCCCTATCGCCTGGCACATAATGTCACCGCCTTCTATCTCACTACTGGTTTTGTCGTGCTCGGCGTCGGAGCCTATCTCGTGCAGTGCGATCACGCTCGCGAGGAGGGAAGGCGGATCGTGCTTATGGCGCTAAGCTTACTGGCCATCTTCGTGCCGCTTCAGTTTTTACTGGGCGATCTTCATGGCCTCAATACGCGCGAATATCAGCCGGCCAAGCTGGCCGCTATGGAAGGAAGATGGGACACAGCATCACCGGCGCCATTGACGCTTTTTGCGATTCCCAACCAAAAGGAAGCGCATAACGACTACAACGTTGATGTGCCATACCTGGGAAGCCTGATCCTAACGCACTCGTTGACGGGTGCGGTCAGGGGATTGAAGGACTGGCCGGCGGATGAGCGGCCACCGGTCTGGCCGGTATTCTTCGCCTTCCGGATCATGGTCGGGATCGCCTTCATCATGCTGGGTGTCGTGATGCTTGGCTGGTTCCTGCGTCTTCGCGGCGGCTTGTTCGAGACCCGTTGGTTCCTGCGCCTCTGCCAATGGACGGCACCGGCGGGCTTTTTCGCGGTGCTGGCAGGCTGGACAGTGACCGAAGTGGGACGACAGCCTTGGACGGTCTATGGCATGCTGCGTACGGCCGATTCAGTATCCCCATCGCTGCGCGGTGCGGACGTTATGGGATCGCTCCTGCTCTACATGGTCGTCTATCTAATTCTGTACCCTGTGGGAGTCGCTGTCATGGCGGTCATGGTTCGCAATGGACCCGCACGTGACGAGATGCCACCGCCGATCGCGGGGCAGCAATCACGCCCACCCATTGCCACCGTGACGGAGTCAAAATGATGGGTGGAGGACTCCTCGATCTCGTGCCGATTTGGACGGCGATTATCGCCATCGGCGTCTTTCTCTACGTCCTACTTGATGGTTTTGATCTGGGCGTCGGGATGCTCTACGGATTGGCGCCAAAGGATGACCGGGCAACAATCATGAACAGCATCGCGCCCGTCTGGGACGGCAATGAAACCTGGCTCATCCTAGGGGGAGTCGCATTGCTTGCGGTGTTTCCCCTCGCCTTCGCCATCATCATCCCCGCGGTCTATTTTCCGATCCTTTTGATGCTTCTGGCACTCGTATTTCGTGGAGTCGCCTTCGAGTTTCGGTTTCGGCAGCCCTGGCTCTCCCGTTTTTGGTCGCGAGGCTTTTGTGTGGGCTCCGGCCTCGCAGCCTTCGCGCAGGGCGCAGTCCTTGGCAGCATTATTCAGGGCTTCACCGTCCAGAACCGTGTTTTCGCCGGAACGTCCTGGGATTGGCTGACACCCTTCTCCGTCACGACCGGTGTCGCCCTCATGCTCGGCTATGGGCTGTTGGGTGCCGGATGGCTTGTGATCAAGACTGAGGGTGCGCTGCAAGCCTGGGCGCGCCGGATGGGCCGTGTTTGCCTCATCGGCGTCGTCGTCGCGATCCTGGCCGTGAGCGTATGGACGCCGCTGGCGGACACTGCGGTCGCACGGCGCTGGCTCGCGATGCCGAACATCATTTATCTTGCTCCTATACCGCTGCTGACGGCGGTTCTTGCTTATGCCGCTTGGCGCTCGCTCGACGGCTGGGGCGGAGATAGCGCGCTATTTTTCGCGGCAATGGGATTGTTTCTTCTGTCCTATCTCGGTATCGCCATCAGCCTCTGGCCAATGATCGTGCCTTACCACTACACGCTTTGGCAGGCCGCATCGTCGGCGGGTACGCAAGCCTTTCTGCTTGTCGGTACCTTAGTCCTCCTGCCGATCATACTGATGTACACGGGATGGTCCTACTGGGTATTCCGGGGGAAAATGCGAGGCGATATCGGATATCACTAAGCCGCGCCCTCGACGACCACAGGCCATTTGCAAAAACGCCGGGAGAGCATGACTCAAATACAACAACTGATCGGACTTCTTGGCGTTCTCATCGTGCAACTCGGCAACTTTGTAACGCCAGGAAGTCCGCTGATGGCTCTAGTGCCGCTTGATGCGATTTATTGTGGCAAACTATCGCGAGATTGCGCTCAGGGACGTGCGGCCAGGCCAGCCCGTATCGGTTCACGTGGATGCTTACGGGATCGACCTGAGAGGCGTGGTGGATGCACTGCCACCAGCATCCGGAGCTACCTTCGATGCTATCGCGTCCGATAATGCCACAGGTAATTTTACCAAGATCGTGCAGCGCCTGCCGTTGAGGATTCGGCTTCTTCCTCATCAGGCGTCGGCCAAGTTGCTGCAGGTCGGGCTTTCGGTTGAGACATCGATCGACACGACATCCTCCGCAGTTCCAGACACGGCGCAACAGGGAAATTGATCGCCGCAGAGAGATCCTGTTGGCGATGCGAAGGATGACAGTTGTGACGAATTCAGTGGAGCCGATTGGACCAATGAAAGCTATTCAGATCGCCAGCTTTGGCGGCATCGAGGTGTTGACCTACGAGGAAGTTGAACGGCCAAAGCCAGGACTTGGCCAGGTTCTCGTGCGTGTGGAGGCTTCGGGCGTGGGACCGTGGGATGTCTGGATTCGCGAGGGTCGAAGTGTCCTTCCCCAACCGCTGCCCTTGATTCTCGGCTCCGACCTTGCGGGGGTGGTCGAGGCGGTGGGTCCCGGTGTGGAAGCGTTTGCCGTGGGAGATGCAGTGTTCGGTGTAACGAACGGCCGCTTCATCGGCGCCTACGCCCAACTCGCAGTGGCGGAGGCGGCGATGATCGCCCACAGACCGTGGCAGATCAGCGTGCTGGAGGCGGCGTCCGTGCCGGTGATCGCCACAACAGCCTGGCAGATGCTGGTGGATCACGCGGAGGCAAAGGCCAGCCAGAACGTCCTGGTCTTGGGCGGAGCAGGCAATGTCGGTGCCTTTGCCGTGCAGATGGCGCGCCACCTGGGTGCCCGGGTGGTCGCGACCGCCCGGAGCACTCAATTCGGTGACGTCCGGACCCTGGGCGCGGATGCGGTCGCGGACAGAGTGGAGCTAGCCGTCAGCCAGGTCGCCGGCGGGCTCGATGTTGTGATCGATACGCTGGGCGGCAGTGCTCTGGCGGAGGCCATGGAGGCGGTGCGGCCTGGTGGCGTCGTTATCTCAGCCGTTGAGGAGCCGGATCAGACGGTCGCAGCGCGTCGTGGCATTCGCGGCTCCTTTATGCTGGTCGCGGTGACAAGCGAACGGCTCGGGAAGATTGCCGCTCTAATGAGCAGGCGTCGTCTCGTCGCCCGAGTGGGGGAGATCATCCCACTGAGTGATGCCCGTCTCGCGCACGAAATGCTAGGAGGCCTCCAACACAAGCCTGGCAAAATTCTCCTCGTGCCGCCTAGCGACACGGACGGACCCGAACACGTTCTGTAACGCCCTTTCTCAGGAGATAAACTATGAAGATCGTCATTGTTGGCGGAGGCGGCCTCATCGGATCGCGGACCGTCACCATACTCCGCGTTGGCGGCCATGATGTCGTGGCGGCCGGGCGCACTTCGGGCGTAAACACCGTGACCGGCGAAGGCTTGGTGGAAGCACTCGCGGGCGCTCAGGTTGTGGTCGATGTGACGAACCCGCCCTCCTTCGAGGATGCGGCGATTCTAGCGTTCTTCGAGACATCCAGTCGCAATCTGCTCGCGGCCGAAGCAGAGGCTGGCGTAAGGCACCACGTTGCCCTGTCGGTCGTCGGTGCCGACCGCCTTCTGGAAAGTGGCTACTTGCGCGGGAAGTTGGCCCAGGAAGCAGTGATTCAGAGTGCAACTACCCCCTATACTATCATCCGTTCGACCCAGTTTCTGGAATTCCTAAGCGGCATTGCCGCTTCAAGTGCCGATGGAACCGTGGTCAGGCTCTCATCCGGCCTGTTTCAGCCCATCGCTGCGGACGACGTGGCGGAGATCTTGGCCGATATGGTGGTCGCCGCGCCCCAAAACGGTATCATCGATATCGCTGGCCCGGAACGCGCCCCGTTCAACGAAATCGTCGCTCGCTACCTCAGGGCGGTCGGCGACAGCCGAGAGGTCGTCAGTGACCCCGAGGCGCGATACTTTGGCGCCCAGGTTCAGGAGCTCTCGCTCGTGCCATTGGGCCAAGCGCGGCTCGGCCACATTGATTTGAACGAATGGCTCCGCCGTATGCCGGCCGCAGCCTGATCGCCGCTTACTCTGAGCGAAGACGCGTCAGTGCCCGACATGACCGAGCAAAACAACGACGCGGGCCCGGCCAATGCGCAGCCAGTTGACAAAGAAGAGGCATCGGCTGCGCCGAACCTAGAGGCCCCGCAGACAAATCCGCAAAGCGGAAAGACTGGTCGCCGAAAACGACTTATTGTCGGGGGGCTCGGTGTTGCCGTGCTTGTGGCGCTGTTGGTGGTCGGCATCCCCTGGGTCGAGGCTATGCTCAGCACCGTCTCCACCGACGACGCCTATGTGAATGGGCACGTGACGTTTGTGGCACCCCGCGTCGCTGGGCAGGTTTCTCGCGTCCTGGTGGATGACAACAATCGTGTGCACAAGGGAGAACTTCTCGTCGAATTGAACAAGGAGCCTTATCGGATCGCGGCTTCCGAGAAGCAGGCCGCTGTCGATAAGGCGCAAGCAGACCTTCAAGCCGCCATCGCCTCAGTACGTGCAATCGAAGCCCAAGCAAGAAGCCGACGCTGGGACCTGCAACGCGCGGTACAGCAGGTCGACAGCCAGATCGCGCTCCTGCACGCGCGGGTCGCCGCAGTCGAGAAGAGCAAAGCCGCATTGGCGCTGGCGCGCGTTGAATTCGCTCGGGCGCAGCAACTCGTCGCGAGATCCGATGTGCCGCAGGAGATCTATGACCAACGGCAGGCGGAGCTTGCAACGGCTGGCGCGGAACTCACCCAGACCCTGGCCGAGGTCTATCAGATTCGCGCCTCACTCGGGATACCGGCCCAGCCGGACGGGAGCGGCAGTCTCGACCAGGTGCCCCCCGATCTCGACGAGACCTTCTCCTCTGTACTCGAGGCGCAGGCCCAACTGATCCAGAGCGCGGATTCAGCAATTTCGAAAGCGCGACTGTAAGAGACAAAAAACGTCTCTCCGCCATGTTGCAGGACCTTGAAGCTTGCATCGAGAATCCACTTTTTAGGACGCCCTTCGGCAAAGTATTTGATCTGTCCGAATTCGCAGCGGCCATGGGCTATGCTGGCGGTGGAAAAGCGACATTCGCGATATCTTGCCGATCACTAGAGCGTTTCCTGTTCGCTTACGCTCACAGGTGCCGCTCTAGTTTATTGTTTTTGCGAGCATCTTTACCCGGCAGATGATTCCATCTGACCGGGATCTGCTCTAGAGCGTGTCATGCACACTGGATGAGGTGTGCGGCTTGTTTGAGCATATGTCCGACGAAGGCGATGACGTGGAACCCGGCCAAGGTGGTCGCAACGCGTTCATAGTCCTTGACCAGTCTGCGGCACCGCGTGGCCCAGGCAAAGGATCTTTCCACAACCCATCGTCTGGGCGAGAGAACGAAGCCTCTCTTGGCTTCAGGCAGTTTGACGACCTCCAGCCTGATGCCTTCCGCCGCCGCCTTTGCCACCGTCTCGCCCGTACTTGAACCGCTGCATCTGTCGCTCTCGTCATCGGCTTGGCCGATGTGAGTTCTCTGCTCGGTTGTTCAGGTAGCGGCTCTCTCGATGCTCGACGTCCGGCAGCAGTTCACGCTTTGCCAGGCCTCAGCTCTTCGGTTTATCTGTGATGAGGGCGCGGGGCGGTGCTGTCAGGGCGGCATTCCGGATGTGACTAGGCGGCGTGGATGAGTTTCGGCCTCTGTGCTGTCTGCGACTCAGCCCAGGCGAGCGCGTGATCCGCCACCTGTTCCCAGTCGTCCTGGCCACAGGTGAAGTGCGAACGGCCGGGGAATTCCTTCACCTCGATCACGCCGGTCTTGTACATCGCGGCGTTCTTGCGGTTGACCGAAGCGGGGACGATGTTGTCGGCGCCCCCGGCAATGAAGAGTAACGGGGCGCGATCAGCCTTGGCGTAATCGATCCTGGCGTCGCCTTTGTTGCGCAGCATGCCAAACGCGGCTTGCCATATCGGCCAGGTCGGCGCGGGCACCTGCATTCCATTCCGTACGCGGTTCGACGCTTCCAGCGACATCGTGTTGGTGAAGGCATAGTGGAACTGCTTCGGGCTGAGCAGCACCGTGCCGCCCATGTTCCAGGGCTTGCCGAAGATCGTCAGCGTCGCGCGCTGCACGCTCAGCGGCAGCGTGACGAAGCCAGCCGACTGGCCGCCATGGATAGAGATCCCGGCCTTTCCATATCCACGGTCGAGCAGTATTTGGACGGCGAGGCCGCCAAGCGAGTGGCCCATGATGATTGGCTGTTCGCCTGTTTCCGCCACGATGCCATCGATAACTTTGGCGAGGTGGTCGAAGATCGTCCCCATGCTCAGGCCGTTCAAGCCCGACGGGTTCTTGCGCAGATCGGCGATGTCGTCGCTGATGCCGGGGAAGGCCGGAACGACAACGCTGTATCCGGCGCGCTCGTAGCGGGCTTTCCACTGATCCCAGCTCTTCGGGGTTAGCCACAATCCGTGGATCAAAACGATCGTGCCTTTGGAGGCGGTTGAACGGTTCATTTGTAAGCTCCTGTTTGAAGGCTTTGGAGGAAGATCCGCAAAGTATTTTGCTAGGCTTCTCTAAGCCGGTGATAGATATTCTCATCCTAAATGCGTGACGCTTTCAGACGACCGCGCTGTTTTAATGAGGTTAATTCTCTATCCCTGAGAGGAGTTTGGCCATGACGGAAGAGCTGAGAAACTTGTCCATTCTTCCGGAAACCTAGCATCGAGGTCTCGCTAATGGCGATTTGCTCTCGTGTGGGCTCGCGCGTCGCCGCAGAAGCCGGCGTCGGCAAGCAGACGATTTACCGCCATTTCCAGTCGAAGGAAGCGCTGGTGGAGGCGATGTGCCGCCCGAGGTGGTCGACCCGCCGCCGAGTTCTTTGCCCATCGGCAAGCGGCTGCGGGAACTGTTGCTGGCGCTTACCTACGGCTTAACCAGCCCGGACAGCATTCACCTCTTCCGCGCGATCGTCGGGGGAGGTCGGCAGAACGCCGGTGTTGAGACATTTATTGCGGGATGCGGGCCATCGACCGCTCCGGGCCGCGATCACACAGCTTTTGGCGGAAAAATATGATGCCGCTATGGCGCCGCTCGTCGCCCAGCGGCTCATTCACCTCACCCTTGGCGACGCCTGCCAGGCATTGATCCTTGGAACGGGGTCGCCCGGGCCAGGAGTTTTCATCCAAACAACGGACCCTAACGGGCGACGCTGGCTAAACGGCCTTGCCGTCAAAGGCTTGGCGCGCCTGATCGACCTGGTGGAGATTTTCCGCCGCCCATACCCAAACGCCGCAGAATGCGGAGCCGAGGCTCAAGCCTAGTCCCGTCAGTCTGTATTCGACCTTTGGCGGAACGACCGGAAAGACCGTTCTCACTAACAAGCCGTCCCGCTCCATGTGCCGCAAGGTCTGGGTGAGCATCTTCTGACTGATGCCGCCGACAAGTTCGCTCAGTCGTGTGAAGCGGAGTTCGCCATGCTCGGCCAGGACCTCCAGCACCATCATCGTCCACTTGTCGGCGACACGGCCGATGAGGTCATGAACCAGAGCCTCTATCCGAGGATCCAGATCAGTTGGAGGGGTGGCGATCGCGTATCGCCGCGCCTTAGCAATCTCTTCCGCCGTGAAATGGGTCAAGCCACCCACGATGCTCTCCTTTTGGTAAGTATAGAACTTTTTGGTGCCTTCTTTCCAATCGAAAGTAGTCAAGACATATTCAGGACACAAGCGAAAACCCCGGCCTGCGAGATTCATATGATGTTAAAACAGAGAACGGTTTTGATTACCGGCGGCACGAGCGGTATCGGCCTGGAAATGGCACGACAACTGCTCGGGCGCGGCAACACGGTCATCGTCACCGGTCGGGCCCAGGACAAGCTCGAAGCCGTCCAATTAGCATTGCCTGGTATCCATACGTTCCGGAGCGATGCGAGCGATCCAGAGGCGATCGAGACGCTGCATCAGGATGTACTCGCCCGCTTCCCAGCGCTCGACACGCTCGTCAACAACGCCGGTGTCATGCGCAATCTGAGACTTGGGCAGTCTCGCGATCTTCGTAATGTGACGCGCGAGATCGAGGTGGGACTCAACGGCCCAATGTGGATGGTTGAGCAGTTTCTGCCCCATCTACGGCAGCAGAAGAGCGCACTCATCGTCAATGTGTCCTCGGGTCTGGCCTTCGTGCCCTTCCCGGCCGCGCCGATCTATTGCGCCGCCAAGGCAGCGCTTCATGCCTATACGCTCTGCCTGCGCGCGCAACTCGCGGGTACTGGCATTACCGTCGTCGAGCTTGCTCCGCCGGGCGTGGAAACACCGCTGTTCCGAGGCGAATTCGAAAAAGAGATGAAGGGCGAAAAGGGCATGGATCCGGCGCAGCTGGTGCGTCGCGCGATTGCCGGGATCGAGGCCGGTAAGGCGGAGATCCGGCCTGGCCTCGCCAACGTTTTGAAGATCGCGAGCCGCGTGGCGCCCGGATTCATGTTCAAACAAATGATCAAGCTTAGCCAACTCGGCGCCAAAGCGGCATAGATCAGGCAAATCTCATGCTCAACGATAGCTACGGCTCCGTGACTTCGGCCGACGGCACCTCGATCGGTTATCGGATGATCGGGAAGGGTCCTGGCCTCATTCTTGTTCAGGGCGCCATGGGCACGGCCACGAATTACGACGAGTTGGCGCGGTCTCTGGCCGCCAGCTTCACGGTCTATCTTCCCGATCGCCGGGGCCGAGGCATGAGCCCGCTCGCCTATAACCCCGAACACAGGATCCGTCGCGATATCGAGGATTTGGCAAGCTTGGTGGATCACAGCGGTGCGCCTTACATCTTCGGCTTGAGTTCAGGCGCCATTATCGCGCTCGCCGCAGCGGCGGTACTGCGGCCGATCGAGAAGGCCGCTGTTTATGAGCCGCCATTCGTTCCGGAAGGCATTTCTCACCCCGCGATCAAGCAATTCAACGAACTGGTAGAGCAAGGTCGATTGGCTGCGGCGCTCGTCCAGGCCAGCAGGATCGTCAAGCTTGGGCCGAAAATTCTGGCATACGTCCCTCAGTGGATCCTCCGGTTCGGGACCCAACGGCTAATGTATCGAGAGCAACGCCAGGGGTCCGGACGCTACGCGCCTCTCAGCGAATTGATCCCTGCCATGCGATACGATTTCAACGTCGTCGGCAGCATGGACGGTGAAGCGTCGTCGTTCGCAGCCTTGCAAAAAGAGGTCCTGCTGCTTGGTGGTGATCGCAGTCCGGACTATCTAAAATCCGCGCTGACCACCCTTGAGAAAGTGCTGCCCAATGCTCAGCGCATCGAATTCGAGGGCCTCGACCATTCTGGACCTTGGAACATGGACCGTGGCGGCAATCCGGAGCCCATTGCTCGGGCGCTGATTTCATTTTTAGTGACTGACAACCCAGTTGCTTCTTCTTGCACAATCTGACTTAGACCAGCGCAGCCACCGCTATGCCTTACAATATCACACTATACGGTCAGCGACCTCTAATTGCGCATAGTGTGAGTTTGGTTACACGTTTATGCCTCCCTGTCCGCGATCTTGCGCGCGAAATAAGGGATGATGAGTATCTGCAAAGTTCATTCCGAGCGGTGACGTAGTCAGGTGGAAACGGAACGATCGTCCAGGTTGTAGTCGCCGCGTGGGGAATGGCCGAACAGAGCTTTATAGGCGCGGCTGAACGCTGCTTCGGATTCATAGCCGATGCTCAACCCAATCTCACCAACGCGCGCATGCCGCCGACGGAGCAGGTCGCGCGCCAGGGTCAGACGCCACTCGTTCTGATAGCGCAGCGGCGAACGGCCCACGAGTGCCGCGAATCGTTCACAAAAGTTCGAGCGCGACATGCCAGCGATCCCAGCCAGGGTGTCGATGCTCCATCGTTGCATGGGCGCGTCGTGGATGGCCTTCAGTGCGCGGGCGATCCGCTCATCGGCCAGCCCGCCCAGCCAGCCGCTGGTCTGTCCGCGCTGGATCCAGGTGCGTAGCGCGCGAATGACACCGAGGTCGATCAAGCGGGAGATCATGAGGCCCGCGCCAGGCTGGATGTCGCTCGCCTCGATCATCATGAAATGTAGGAGGCCCCCAAGCCAGCTTGCCCCTTCCACTGCATCGATATGGATAAAGTTCGGGAGCGCCATGATCATGCCACGCAGGCTGTCCGGATCGAAGCGGAAACGGCAAACTACGGCATTGGCCGGGCCCCCAGACGCCGACAACCGACGATTGCCACCACCATGCGGGAGCAACAGGAGATCGCCCGACGCAACGTCAACAGCCGGATCGTCATCGCTTTCAAAGAGAAGGTTGCCGTCAGTCACCAAGCAGACAACGCCTGCATGGGAGGCGAGCGGGAGCGCTTCGCTGCTCGCAACTGTCGTCAAAACAACGCCGTCACCTGTTAGGCGAATTTGTGCTAAGACTTGCGACAGCAAATCGTTGTTCACAGAAGTCGCGGCACTTCCATCCGGACGATCTGTTAAGTTTTCCAGCCGTTCGGCCATGGCTCTATTTCTCCAGCGGTGGGAGAAAGGCGCCACCAGAGACGGCGCGGCCTCCAACACATTTTGTTGTCACTGGAACGAAGCATATTTATCCGCTGGCGTCGACACCATGGCAAAGGGTTTGCCAATCGTCCCAGCAGGCTAATGAGAGGCTTGCTTCTGCCCGGGCAGACATGCCGCTTCAATCACGCTTCCACATAATGGAGAATGACCATGGCTAAGACTGTTCTGATTACCGGCGCCAACAAGGGCATCGGATTTGAGACCGCCCGCCGGCTTGGCGAGCTTGGCTATCGTATCTGGCTCGGCGCCCGGGACGCAGAGCGCGGCGAGACCGCGGCGCAGGCGTTGCGCGCTCACGGCTATGACGTGCGCACCATCGACATCGCAGTCGATGACGCGGTGCGTGTGAAAGCCGCCGCGGGTCGCGTCGCGGCGGAAGACGGCACGCTTGACGCCCTCATTGTCAACGCGGGCATTTCCGGCGCGTATGTCGATCCGATGGAACAAGACCTGGATGACATCCGCCACGTCTATGAGGTCAATGTGTTCGGTGCCATCAGCGTGATCCAAGCCTTCGTTCCGCTGCTCAAAGCGGCGGGTTCGGCGAACATCGTCAACGTCAGCAGCGAACTGGGTTCGCTGAGTTCGTTAAGTGATCCGGGCGGCGCGTTCTGGGGTGTCAACATCCTGGGCTACAACAGCTCCAAGACCGCGCTCAATGGCGTCACAGTGTCGTTCGCCAAGGCCCTTGCGCGGTTCGGCATCCGCGTTAACAGCGCCGACCCCGGCTATACCGCGACGGATTTCACCAATCAGATGGGTTACCGGACGGTCGAGCAGGCCGCCGAGATCATCGTCCAACTAGCGATTTCGGAGGACGCCACCCAGACAGGTAGATTCCTCAACGATCACTGCACCCTGCCGTGGTGAAGTCAGCGGCGGCAGGGGCTAAGCGCGATGTGTCGACGCCACGTTCCGACGCCGTTTTCCCATCCATTCCTCATAACCCTCAGACAGGATAGTCCCATGTATGCAGTCACCGGTGCTACCGGCCAACTCGGGCGCCTCGCCATCGAGCTTCTTCTCAAGACCGTGCCGGCGAGCCAAATCGTCGCCGCTGTTCGCACGCCCTCCAAGGCGCTGGATCTCGCGGCGCGCGGCGTGATCGTTCGAGAGGCGGACTACTCCCGCCCCGAGACGCTCTCCACCGCCTTGGCGGGCGTCGACAAATTGCTGCTGATCTCATCGACCGAGGTGAGCGGCCGCCTGCCCCAGCATCGCGCGGTCATTGAGGCGGCGCAGAAGGCGAAAGTGTCGCTGCTCGCCTATACGAGCATGTTGCATGCCGATACGTCCGGAGCTCAGCTCGCGCTAGAACATCGCCAAACGGAGGAAGCGATTGCAACGTCCGGCTTACCCGCTGCCATTCTTCGCAACGGTTGGTACACTGAAAATCACCTCATGGCGCTTCCCGCCGCGCTGGAGCACGGCGCCTTCGTGGGCGCGGCTAAGGACGGGCTTTTCTCCTCGGCACCGCGGGCAGACTATGCCGCCGCCGCGGTCGCGGTGCTGACCGCCCCCGATCAAGCTGGCAAGACCTATGAGCTCGCGGCGGACAAAGCGTTCACCCTGGCGGACCTCGCGGCGGAGATGGCCCATCAATCGGGCAAACCGGTCGTCTATAACGACCTGTCCGCGGAGGCCTACCAAAACGTCTTGACGGGCATCGGCCTGCCGGACGATTTCGCCGCTTTGCTGGTCGACGCCGATGTCGCTGCCTCGCGCGACGAGCTGTTCCACGACAGCGGCGCCCTCTCGAAGCTGATCGGACGGCCGACAACTTCGATGAAGGACAGCATTGCGGCGGCGTTGCGGGGTTAAAGCGGTGCTGTCAAGTTGTTGGAGCGCTTGTGCGTTTGGACATGAACGATTGCCAAGTCACGGCGTGATTGTGATGCAAGCGACATCCCGCCAGACACGGAAAGCCGCCTTACGAAAGGAGCGATAATCGGCTGCGGGAATGAGATGGCGGCGGAGCTGGAAGTGGCTGTGCATACGGCTATGAGCGGAGAGGAAGGTCCCTTCTAAGGCTTGCCCTTTCGCAATACGGACACCACCATATATCTTTGCTTGGCGCTTCTCGCTTTAGCCGACACTGCCGCGGAACGGGCGGTCTCGGGACTTATGAGTCGCCCGCCCTCGCAAGCGTTGGTGGGTTCAATGCATGCACCCACATCGCGGCCAAAGTCTCTCGGTCACGTTTGGTGACTTCATAGTTGTCCAAGATCTTCGGCAATACGGCCATGGCGGCGACGAGTTCGTCATAAATAAGCTCAGCATCGATGCGGCTAATGCCAAAATGACGGTGAGCTTGTAGGGCGATCGCCGGATTGGCTTCCGGGGAAATACCCTTCGCGGGCGCCAAGACCAGTCTCTGCGGTTGATGAACCGACAGATCGAAGATCGGCGACAAACGCCACTTGCCGTGATCGCGGATAAAGCCATGGTTGCGCAGATGGTCGTCGGTGTTGTGGATGAAGCAATTGAACAGCATGCGGCGGAACAGATCGAGCCAGCAGGGTTGAACGCCGGCCAGCTGGGCTCGGCGCGCGAGATCCATGTAGGTGAACTGCGCATAAAACTGGGTCGGATCAGCTTGGAGGAGCGTGCTGGCACTGGCATAGCCGCGACGCTCGCCGTTGCCGCCACGATCGAATCTGCGGACCAGCAGCATGGTCCGGTTTCCGATCTGTTGGGTTACATGCGCCGGCGTCTCGATACCAGCCGCCGCGGCGAGCGACAGGCAGGTCGCC
This sequence comes from Acidisoma cellulosilyticum, assembly GCF_020621385.1. Lineage (GTDB taxonomy): Bacteria > Pseudomonadota > Alphaproteobacteria > Acetobacterales > Acetobacteraceae > Acidisoma > Acidisoma cellulosilyticum. The sequence continues at coordinate 139,732 of NZ_JAESVA010000008.1, forward strand.
TCCACTTTCGGGTCGTCAAAACGATCACCGGCGGCCGGGAATTTCACCATGTGCAGAACGCCATCATGGAGCAGATTGGCCTTCGGTCTTGCGCCTCCCTGGTCAGCGCTATTCCGGAACAGCCGTTGCAGATGGTGAGTGGTGGCGCGGCCGGCCTCAACGGCCTCTGCGGCTTTGAACAGCTCCGGCAGCGTGTCATCGCCGGACGGCAGTGTGAGGAGCGGCTGCCCGTCTGGCAGCCAGCGTAGCGGTCCGCTACCCGGTGTCGGGCCAAAGGACAGTTCACCCGTCCGCTCATCGCCCGCCGCAGCCAAAAACTCGCCCATGCCAAATGTCTGGCTCGGAAAGGCCGCTGCGATAATTGACTTGCCCCAGCCATCCGGGGCCGAATCGTAGAAAGGCAGTGGCACCTCATGTGGCAGGCCATTGAATGCACTGCTTTTGAGCGTCAAAATTGCGGGATCGAGGGCGAATCTGTCGTTCCTGCTAAGCCAGGACTTGGCATAGCGAAACCACGATAGACGCTTTTGTCCGCCTCTCTCGAACGTGAGCAGGCCTACCGGGGCTGGCCCTTCCGCCAGATGGGCATAGACGACGAGTCGGTCGATGCGGCCGTCCTTAGAAATCTGCCACATCGCTCGATCCTCTGGCCCTCTTCCGGGCGCCCATCTCGAGTTCCTCACCGAGTTCATCTTTTTGCAGCACTTCCGCGAGCCTACCTTGGAGCCCGAGAGCCGAAAGCACGCTTACCATCACACCTATAGAAACCCCTGGTTTGCCTGCTTCAAGATCGACCAGGGTGGAACGATGAAAGCCTGTTCTCTCGGCCAGTTCTGCCTGCGTGAGGCTTCGCCGGATCCGGGCCAGGCGGATTCGATTGCCAAGCAGCCGCAGCTCCTCTTCCTCCGGTCCTGACAAAAACTGCTGGCGCTTTGACATGTCGGATAAAGCCATCACAAATAGAAAATAAGATGCTTTTATCCGGCTTCTCTAGAGAAGGCAAGCTTTTGACCTCACTCCTGCATTGGTGAGTCTTAGGGTCCCGCCAGCGGGTGCTGTCAGGTTGCTGGGATGGGGAGGCTCTGGCAAACTCTGCACATGAGTTTGAGCATTACAACGCGTTGCATCCGCACCGCGCACTCGGCTATCGATCCCCTCGGGAGTTCATGGCTCTCTCAAAGAAACTTCAACTGGTGGGGCGCACTGTCCGAATATTAAGGGGTAACAACAGTCCGTGCCGATCCCCATGTATGAAGCACCGCGGGATGCCAATCCGCGCCTATTGCGGAGTGCTAAACGGCATTATTCTTTTCATAAACTCGTTGAATAATGGAACCGTGAATGCGGTCTCGCCGAAATTCGGGCTGAATATCATACCCTTGGCAATGAGCTGGTCTCGGATGACAGCGACGGCCGCCGACTTCTTGCCGAGCTGGGCTGCAATAGCCCCAGAACGACTGGGACCCGGCCCCAGTTCGGTCATACCGCGCAAATATTGCTTTTCCATCGGGGTAAGCTGACCGAACCGGACGCTGAAAAAATTCTCGTCGAGCGTAGGATCAAGGCTCGCGTTAATGGGTAGGGGCTAAGCGGCGCGGTGGCCCGCGGCGACGACGGGCAAGTTTGGGCGATGGCCGCTTGGCAGTCACGCTCTCAGTCGCGACATTGACCGCCTGGGGGCTGCCAAAGCGTCCCGGTAACACCGACACCCTTTTCGTCGAGATCGAGCCATGTCGCTGCGTCGCCCGGGTTTGCAATCTTTAAAACGGCGCAGACCTCGGCGCCCACCAATCAGGTGCAGCCCGAGATGTAGAAGGCCCTGATCAGGGTGCCCTGGAAGCGATACTCACCTGCAATCTGCCTTATTTGCGGCCGCTGCGACCAAGCTCTCGCTGAACGTTTTGTCTATCCGCCATTTTCCAACCGCAGCCGCGGCGCTGCGGGTTGGCGCAAAACTCGCTCGGTCGAGACGAAGCCAAGTGCCATCATGGCGAAGATACTCACAAGGATCGTCGCCAGCATGATGCCGGGCAGGAAATGCCATTCAGTGTGGAAAACTTGGCGAATGGTGACCGCTGCCGCGAGGTCTCCAAGGATCGCGGCGGCGATGCCGGCTATACCGCCGGCAATCGCAAATTCAGTCAGCCAAGACAGGCGGATTTGGGACCGGGTCGCACCGAGTGTTTTGAGCACGACGGCTTCAGCGATGCGCCGCTCGCGTTCCGCCGCAATGGCACTGACGAGGACAAGACCACCCGCCAGAAGCGCGACAAGTCCGACGAGGCTGATGGCGGTTCCGATCTGGCCGAGCAATCCTTTGAGCGACTGCAGCACCTGGCCCACGTCGATACCCGTGACGCCCGGCAAAGCGTCCGTCACGGCAGCCAGGACCGTCCCTGCCTGCCCAGGGTCCGCCTTCAGAGTGGCTATAATGGTGTGGGGTGCGCCAGCAAACGGATCCGGCGTGCCGATCATCAGAAAATTCAGCCCGAGGGATTGCCAGTGGATATCGCGCAGGTTCGCAATTTTTAGATCAAATTGACGGCCCAGAACGCTCACCGTCAGTGTGTCGCCGACGCCGATCCCCCAGGCATCCGCGATCCGCGCGTCGAAGGAGACTTCTGGCGGTCCCAGATAGTCATCGGGCCACCATTGTCCGGTATGCAACTGTGTGCCGGTCGGTGGCTTGGCCGCATAGGTAAAGCCGACATCGGTGCGGAGCGGCCAGTCGTTTTGCCCCTTGGGACGGAATTGCGCCACCGGAACGCCTTTCACCGCCAGAATGCGGGCTCGAAGACTTGGCAACTCCTTGAGATCATGAACGACATGGGTGTTTCGCACGACGGCTTCGAAGGTCGGCAGCTCGGCCGGTTGGATATCGATGAAATAGAAGCTAGGGGCTTCCTGAGGCAGTTCACCCGCGAATTCGGCCATGAGGTTGGCCCGGATCTCAGCGACCGCAACGAGCACGGTAAGACCGGCTCCCGCCGACATCAACATCAGCGGTAAGGGCGAGCCTGGTCCATGCAGGCGGCGCAAAGCCAAAGATACCGCCGCATTGCGCGACTTAGGCAGGTGCGGAAGCAACCAGCGCAGAACGGCCGCGACGCCCCGGAGTATGCCAAGCGTCGCAATGGCCCCGACACAGAACCCAAGGGCCAGAATTGGGCGTGGGACCGACAGCGCGGCGAGCGCCATTAGCAAAACAACCAGAAGCAGGTGAATAAGTGCCGATAGCGGTCGCCATGGCACCCGTGGCGGGAGCGCCGCTGCGCGGAACAAGGCCGCGCCTGGAATTGCGGCGGCTCGGCGAAGCGGCCCAAGTGCGAAAATGATTCCGACGAGCAGCCCGAAAGTCCCTGCCAGAGCCAGAGAGCCCAGATACAATCCAACATGATGCGGAATTGGAAGCGTGTCGCGCAGAGCCGGGAGAACAAGCGCCGGGAGAATTGCCCCCACCATCAGGCCAGCCAGAATTCCCGGAATGCCCAGTATAGCGAGCTGCAGCCCATGGATAAGACTGACCATGCGCGCTGAGCCGCCGAGGCAGCGCAGGGTCGCGATGCTTCGAGCCCGCGCCGCAAGCCAGGCCTCTACGCCGTTGGCGACACCGATGCCGCCGACGAGCAAGGCGGACAAGCCAAGCAGCGTCATGAAGAGGGCCGCTTGGTCGACGAAGCGGGATAGATCGGGCGCAGCGTCGCCCGTCGTACGGATCCGCCACGTATTATGCGGGAATTGCATCTTGAGGGCGGCCAGTGTCGCTTGAACCGACGCACCCGGCGGCACTGCCGCCTGAAGATTGAAGTTGACCAATCCGCCCGGTGTTACGAGCGGCGAACCGGCCAAAGCGGGTAGCGACACGAAAGCCTTAACCCCGAAGAGGCGGCTATCGGCGATCCGGTCCGGTGAATCTGTGATCGTCCCGCGATAGGCAAGCTTTACACCGCCAAGCGTGACCTCATCTCCCGGATGAAGTTTCAACGTCTGCGCCGCGGTCGGATCCAATATCAGGCCAGGACGACCATCTGGCCCGTTTTCTAGCCTGGCGAATTGATCGGACGGCTGTGTCGTCACTTTGCCGATCAGCGGCCAGCCAGGGCTGACGACCTTGGCTGCCACCAGGAGCCGATGGCCCGATGGCGCGACCAGAATGGAACGGGTCTCGACCGTCTCCGACACTTGCGCGCCGCGCGCATTTAGCCAGACGGACAATCCTGCCGGAAAGGGCGCGAGGCTGGTGGAAAGTGAAAAATCGCCGCCGAGAATGGCGCGGCCGTCCTCCGCCAGCCCTTGACCAAGGGCTGCGCGGAGCGAGCCGATACCAGCGATCGAAGCGACTCCGACGCCAAGACAAAGCAGCACAATGATAAGCCCACGGGTGCCGCCGCGCAGATCGCGCAACGCGATGCGCAAGGCCACACGGATCACGCGAGGACGCCATTGGTCATCGTCACCCTACGGCTGCAGCGAGCGGCAAGCGCCGCGTCATGCGTAATTAGCAAAAGGGTCGTGCCTGTTTGGCCGCAGAGGTCAAAAAGCATATCCATGACCCGCTTGCCTGTCTCACTGTCCAAGTTGCCGGTCGGTTCGTCTGCAAGCAGGATGCGCGGGCCGGACGCGAAGGCACGGGCAAGCGCCACCCGCTGCTGCTCCCCCCCGGACAGCTGCGCCGGCCTATGCATGAGACGGTGGCCGAGACCAACATGGCGCAGCGCCTCGGCGGCCACTACCGCTGCATCCCCCCTTCCCGCCAGCTCCAGCGGGATGGCGACATTTTCCACGGCGGTCATGGTCGGGATAAGGTGGAAGGACTGAAAGACGATCCCCAGATTGGCAAGGCGAAACTGGGCCCTCGCATCTTCATCCAATCCACCAAGATTGGTACCGGCCACGGTGATAGCGCCGCCGGTCGCCCGCTCCAGCCCAGCCACCAGCATCAGCAGGCTGGTCTTGCCAGAACCCGAAGGACCGAGAATGCCCATCGTCTCCCCAGTCCCGACATCAAGATTGATTCCCCGCAAGATATCGACCTTGGCGGCGGCAACAGGGATGCTCAACCTTACGTCACGCAGGCTGATGATCGGCGGAAGGAGTGCTGTGGCACCTGGGGGAATTAATTCGGTCATGCGACACTCATATAGGCCTCGCTTAAGTATTAGACAGCGCTTGACGCTCGGGCTTGCCGCATTTGCCGTTGCTGCTTTGATGACCACAGGCCGGGCCGACGCGGCACCCGTGCATCTGATGATCTTGGGTGATTCCCTCACCGCTGGCTATGGCCTTCCCACCCAGGACGGATTCCAGGCGAAGCTGGCGGAAGCGCTGAAGGCAAAGAATGTCGATGTTACGCTGGTTGATGCTGCGGTATCCGGAGACACAACAACTGATGCAGCCGCACGGCTAGACTGGGCCCTTGGCGGCGGTCCCATCGACGCCGCAATCGTGGTGCTCGGTGGAAATGACGCCCTGCGGGCACTCGATCCGTCACTGATGAAGCACAACCTGAGCTATATTCTCGACAAGCTCCAGTCGCGACATATTCCCGTGCTGTTGAGCGGCATGATCGCGCCATCCAATCTCGGTGTAGACTACGATGACCGCTACACGGCTGTGTTCACCGACCTAGGCAAGCGGCCGGGTCTGATCTACGATCCGTTCTTCCTGGCGGGTCTGCCCGGCCACCCCGAATACGCGCAGGCGGATGGGCTCCATCCCAACGCGGCCGGCGTCGCTATCGAAGTCAATCGGCTGCTGCCCATCGTGTTGCGGCTGGTCGCCCAAGCAGAGAAGGCTCAGCCGAAACAGACCAAGCCTGATTAGCCTCGCCTAAACTTCGGCCGTGAACTGAAGCCGGGCGAGACGCGCGTAAAGTGCGCCTTGTTCCATCAATTCCTCATGCGTGCCGGTCGCGACGATGCGACCAGCCTCAACCACGACAATGCGGTCGGCGCGCCGCACGGTCGCCAGGCGATGCGCAATGACGAGAGTGGTACGGCCTCGAGACAGGGCCATAAGGGCTGTCTGCACAGCCAGTTCCGACTCTGCGTCCAAAGCACTGGTTGCCTCGTCGAGAAGCAGCACGGCCGGATCCCGCAGAATGGCGCGTGCAATGGCGATACGCTGCCGCTGCCCACCGGATAGACGCACCCCCTTCTCGCCAAGATAGGTGTCATAGCCTTGGGGCAGATCGTGAAGGAAGTCGGCATGCGCGGCGTGGCCCGCGGCGCGGACCTCGTCCTCCGTCGCGTCCGGACGCCCGTAGCGGATATTTTCCCAGGCAGTGGTGCTAAAAATCACGGGATCCTGCGGCACGATGCCAATGCGGCTACGCAGGTTGGATGGCTCGACCTGGGCGATGTCCACACCATCCAGACGCACAACTCCACTCTCGGGGTCATAAAAGCGCAGCAGCAGCTGGAACACTGTGGTTTTTCCCGCACCTGAGGGACCGACCAGCGCCACTGTTTCGCCCGGCTCCACGATGAGAGAAAATCCTGAAAGGGCCGGTTGTTCCGGTCGCGCCGGATAGGTGAAGCCGACGTTTTCAAATGCTACCCGCCCCTCAGGCCGGAGCGGCAGTAAAGCCGGCTTAGCCGGCGCTGTGATGGATGGCTGTTCATCCAGCAACTCGCTCAGCCGCTCGGCAGCCCCTCCAGCGCGCTGCAACTCCCCCCACAACTCACTCATCTGCATGCCGGAACTTGCGACCAGAACAGCGTAGAAAACGAAGGCTGAAAGGTCGCCACCACTCATCCGACCGGCGATCACATCGCGTCCGCCGACCCAGAGGCTGAAGACGATCGCACCAAAGCCAAGCAGAATCACGACCAGCAGGAGCGTCGCGCGCGTGCGTATCCGGAGCAACGCCGCATTCACCGAATGCTCGACATCCGTCGAGAATCGGGCAAGGTCGGCCGCTTCATGTGTAAAAGCCTGAACGGTGCGAAGAGCGTTGATGGTTTCCTCCGCATAGGCGCCGAGATCGGCGATACGGTCCTGCGCTGCACGCGAAAGCCGTTTTTCCCGGCGACCGAACAAGACGAGCGGCGCCACAACAAAGGGGACAACAAGCACCACGAGGCCGGCCAGCTTGGGGCTCGTCACCAGCAGCATGGTAAAGGCACCGACTAGCAGAAGGCCGTTTCGAATCCATTGCGAGATCGCCGAGCCGATCAGCGCCTGCAGCACCGAAATATCCGCCGTCAGGCGGGTTAAAATATCGCCCGTGCGCGCCGTTTCGAAGAAGGCTGGCGACAGTGTGAGCACGCGCTGGAACATGTCCCGCCGAAGGTCGGCCGCCACGCGTTCCCCAAGCCAGGAGACAAGGGAGAAGCGGATAAAGGTGGCGCAGGCAAGTGCCGCGACGACCAGGAACATCGCGAGAGCCGCGCCGTTCAGATGGGCCATGCTGCCATTAGCGAAGCCTTTGTCGATCAGCCGGCGCAGACCCTGCCCGAGAGCCAGAACCAATCCAGCGGCGATCAGCAGTGAAGCAGAAGCGCCAACGACTCTGCCCAGGTATGGCCGCAGGTACGGCAGCAAGAGCGCCAGTGAGGTTATCCGTGTGGCCTTTAGCCTCGGCTTAGGGGGCAAGCGGCTTGTCCTAGTTGTGTGGCAGCTGAGATTAGGCCCTCGGTTCTACCACACATCCAATAAAACGCTCCTAGCGGCACGTTTCTGAGCCTCATGCGGCGGAAACGCCCCGCATCGACACGGCCGGCACACATTGCATCAGGGTTCGCCACACTGACTATTGTCAGCGCAAAACTATTTTTCTGATAATCAAATAAAGCAAACAATCTATCTTTGACGCCGGGGTAGTTATTCGACAGATTTCTTTTCAAGTGAAGGGGTGAGTAGGCCCTGAGGTCGGGCTAAGGCAACATCCCGAGGTGACGCAATACCGCTTCAATCGCCACGCGTCGGTTACCTGGACATGGGCTGCACCGTCTTTGACGGCTTTGGGGGCTGAGCTTAAGGCTCATGAGGACGCTATTGACGCCATCGTATACAACGGTTTTGAACGGCACTCTTAGGGCAAATGGACCGCGGGCGCTATCTGTCTATCCCGCATCCTGGCTGGGGTGAGGTCACGATAACGCAGCATCGCGCGATTGCGCGTGCACTCAGCGAACACGATGCCAAGGCTGCGGTCGCGGCCATGCGCGACCATCTCGATACGTCACTGCAAAACACGCTGAGCATTGTCGAAGCGTGCTGATCGCTGCCCCTCAGGAAAAGACGATTTCGCCTTCCATCTGAATGACACGCGCCACCAGTGACGCACGATTCTCGACGCCGAGCTTATCGAAAATCCGCATGACATGGGTTTTGACCGTGCCGAGCGAAATACCGAGTTCGTCGGAGACATCGTGATTGGTGCAGCCTGCGCGCAGAAGACCGGTCACTTCAATTTCACGCCGCGTGAATTTGAAGGATCCGCTGAGATGCGCCGTCAACCTCTGGCTGCGCAGCCGGGGGTGGGCGGCGAGATTGAATTCGATGTAGGGCTGCATCGCTTCCGCGAAACCGAGCGAATCGGCACAGAAGGGCGGGTCTTCCGGAGACTTGAGAACACCGAGACCCGCGAAGGGGCGATCCCCGTTCCAGAACATGAAGTCCAATACGTCGGAAATGCGGCTTGCCTCAAGATAGGTTCTGTAATGGGCGAATTCGGCGGGTGACGCCAGAACGTGATCCTGCCTCAGCGTCGCGACGCGTTTGCCGGAATTGACCAGCCGGGCAATGTTGAGCGGGTCAAACGCCTTCATGCCGCCCTGGTATTGGGGGAAATTCGCGCCTGTATATCCGTAGTGTTCGACGTCCTGCATCTCCTGCCGATTGTCGATCCAATAGAAGATCGAGCATGATGCGCGCAGCGCTTCATGCGCGAAACGGCGAACTTCGTCGATCCGCGCATCGGGAGGCTTGGGATTCAGACGCTGATCCTGCGGCATGGATGACCTTCCAGGTGGTCATTCCGCTATGCAGGTATCATACCAAATTTACTGAATTACGCTTTTACCGCGTCGGGTAATGGCAAGCCGCCAAATGACCCTCGGCCATGGGCAGCAAGGGCGGCTCCATATCCGCGCAGGTCTGCGTCGCCTTCGGGCAGCGTGTGCGGAAACCGCAGCCACTCGGCCGGTTCGACGGGCTGGGGATTTCCCCGCGCAGCACGATGCGCTGCCGCTGCTTCTCCCGCACCGGGTCGGGCACCGGAGCGGCGGAGAGCAGCGCCTCGGTATAGGGATGCGCCGGCTTGCGATACAGCCTGTCCCGCGGCGCGGTCTCGACGATCTTGCCGAGATACATGACGGCGACACGGTCCGAGATATGCCGCACGACGGAGAGGTTATGCGCGATGAAAAGATAGGCCAGGCCGTGCCGGCTCTGCAGATCCTTGAGCAGATTGAGCACGCCAGCCTGCACCGAGACGTCCAGCGCCGAAACAGGCTCGTCCAGCACCACGACATCGGGGTTGACCGCAAGCGCCCGCGCAATGCCGATACGCTGGCGCTGCCCGCCCGAAAAGGCGAAAGGATAGCGCCCGGCCTGTTCCGGCAGAAGCTGCACGCTCGCCATCGCCTCCGCGACCCGCGCCTCCTGCGCCTGCCGATCCAGCCCCAGCATCCGCAAAGGCTCGGCGATGATGTCGCGCACGGTCATGCGCGGATGCAGACAGGCATAGGGGTTCTGGAAGACGAGCTGCAGATGCTGGCGATAGGGCCGCATCTCCGCTGGTGAGAGCTTCGAGAGATCCTGGCCCTTGAACAGAATACGCCCGCTGCTGGGCTTGCCCAAACGCAGCACCGCGCGCGCCAAAGTCGATTTGCCGCAACCGGATTCGCCGACGAGGCTCAGCGTTTCGCCGGCCGCGAGTTCGAAGGACACATCGGCGACCGCGCTGATACTACCGACCTTGCGCTGAAACAGCAGGCCTTTCGTCACCGGAAAGTCGACCCGCACACCCTCGACTTTGAGCAGCGGTGCGCCCGCTTTCACGATGCCCGTTTGCATGAGATCAGCGTCCATCATCGCCCCCGATCATGGGCAGATCCTCCCCCGCCCGATGGCAAGCGGCCATGGATTGGCCGAACCATTGGAAATCCGGGTCACGCTCCGCACAGAGAGGCAAGGCGAAGGCGCAGCGGGGATGGAACTGGCAACCGGGGGGGCGGGCCGCGAGCGACGGCGGCGTGCCCTCGATCGCATGCAGCCGCGCGATCGTGCTGTCGATGGACGGCACCGCCGCCAGAAGCCCTGCGGTATAAGGGTGGCGCGGCCGGCGAAATACCGCCTCGATCTCGCCCCGTTCCGCGATCCGGCCAGAATAAAGGATCGTGATCCGGTCAGCGAGACCGGCGACTAGGCCCAGATCATGGGTAATCAGCACGATCGCCAGCCCCTTCTCGCGGCGCAGGCGGTCGAAAATCTCGACGATCTGCGCCTGGATGGTGACGTCCAGCGCGGTTGTCGGCTCATCGGCAATCAGCAATTCGGGGTCATTGGCAACGGCGATCGCTATCACCACGCGCTGGCGCATGCCTCCTGAGAATTCATGCGGATACTGGTCGAAGCGACGCTCGGGCATCGGGATCGAGACCAGGTCCAGCAATTCCAGCGCGCGGGTGCGAAGCGCGCGGCGGGACAGAGACGGATTGTGCAGCCGCAGCGCCTCGGTAATTTGCGCGCCCACCGTCAGAACAGGGTTGAGCGCCGTCATCGGATCCTGAAAGACCATGGCGATACGCCCGCCGCGGATCTTGCGCATCTGCCGCGCCGGCAGGTCGAGCAATTCCTGTCCGTCAAAGCGGATCGAGCCCGTGACCTGCATATTGTGCGGCAGCAATCCCATGACGGCCAGCATGGACAGGCTTTTGCCTGAGCCTGATTCGCCAACCAGGCCCAGCACTTCACCGCGCGCGACTTCGAAATCGACATTCGACACCGCGACTCGCTCGCCGTCCTGGCCGGGGATCGCGATGCGCAATCCACGCACGTCCAGGATATTGTCGCGCTTCTCGCTCATGTGGAAACCCGCGAGCGGGGGTCTACGAAGTCACGCACGCCGTCACCCAGAAAGTTGAAGGAGAGGGAGACCAGGAAAATAGCGAGGCCCGGCCCCATGGCGATCCACCAGGAATAGAAGCTGCCGGCGCCTTCAGCGATCATCTGCCCCCATTCCGGGGTCGGCGGCTGCGCGCCCAGGCCGATGAAGCTCAAACCGCTGGCGAGCAGAATGACCTGGCCGACATCCATTGTCATATTCACCAGGATCGGGCTCCAGCACAGCGGCACGATATGCTTGAACAGGATGCGGCCGGGCATGGCACCGGACACGACGGCGGCATCGACATGATCCAGGCCTTTGACGTTCAGCACCTGCGCCCGCATCAGCCGCGCATAGATCGGCCACCAGACGATGATCAGCGCAACCGCCGTATGGACCAGGCCCGGCCCGAGCGAGGCGGCAATCGCCATCGCCAGCAGGATCGGCGGGAAGGAGAGGGTGATATCGGCGAGGCGCATGATGGCGCTGTCCAGCAGACCGCCGACGAAACCGGCGACCGCGCCCAGCAGCGTGCCGATACTGACGCCGACCGCCAGAACCAGCGCCGCGATCGTCAGCGAATAGCGTGTCCCATACAGCGTGCGAACCAGCACATCGCGCCCCAGCGCATCGGTGCCACACCAATGCTCCAGGCTCGGCGGCTGCAGGCGGCGGCCGGCCAAAGCGATCGGGTCATAGGGCGACCACCAGGGGATGGTGATGGCGATGACAATGGCGGCCAGAATGATGACGGCGCCGAGGATGACGGGGGCTGAGCGCCAGCTCACGCGCCCGGCGAAACGGCTAAACAGCCCGCGTCGCAGCCCGACAGCGACGATGGTATGGACGGACATCGCGGTCAGGCCGCCGACCGCATGCGCGGATCGACCGCCGCATAGGCGATATCCGTCAGCAGATTGGCAATCAGGAAGCCCAGGCCACCAACGATCGTGACGCCGGTAATGGCCGGGTAGTCCAGCGACCGGGCGGCGTCGACCGCGTAGGAGCCGATACCGGGCCAGGAGAAGATCGTCTCCACCAGAACCGACCCCGTGATGAGATAGGCGAAGGTGAAGCCGAGGATCGTCAGTGCCGGGATCAAGGCATTACGCAAAGCATGGTTAAAAAGGACCCTGCCCTCACCTGCCCCTTTTGCACGCGCCATGGTCACGAAATCCTGGCCCAGCACGTCCAGCATGCTGGCACGGACCATGCGCGCGACAATCCCGGTGACGGACCAACCCAGCACAAGCGACGGCAGAATGAGATGGCGGAAGGCATCGACGAAACCATCCCAATCGCCGGCCAGCAGCGTATCGATCAGCATGAAGCCGGTCACCGTATTCGGCGGATCGGATCGGATGTCGAGCCGACCCGGTCCGGGCAGCAGATGCGTCTGCACCGAAAAGACGAAGAGTGCCAGAAGACCTAGCCAGAACATCGGCACGCAGGAGCCGAGCAGCGCGAACAGGCGTGCGGCATGGTCTGCCGGCGTATCGCGGAACTGCGCGGAGATGACGCCGAGCAGAATGCCGGTGACGGCCCCCACGATCATCGCGCAGATGACCAGTTCCAATGTCGCGGGCAGACGGTCGGCCAAATCGTCAAGCACCGGCTGCTTGGTTCGGAACGACGTGCCGAGGTCACCATGGGCAAGGTTGTCGACATAGATCAGGTAGCGTTGCGGCACGGATTTATCCAGGCCCCAGCGCGCCTTGGCCGCCGCCACGATATCCGGATTGTCGAGCGCCCGGGCGCCGATGATCGAAATCAGCGGATTGCCCTTGGTGAACTGCGCCAGCACGAAGGTAGCCGTGACGATGCCCAGTATCAGGAACGGCATGAGAATGAGCCGCTTGAGAATGACCCGGAGCATCGCCCTATTCGCCTTAGTGCTTCACAATCTCGGCCAAGGGCAGGTTGCAGCAGGCGCTATAGCGCATGCCGCTGATATCCTTGGCGTAGGCGAGAACGAGATCAGGACTGACGATCGGCAGAATGATCTTATCCGCAATCATCTGCAGGCCGATTTCCTTGTAAGCAGCTTCCTGCGCCGGGCCGGCCGCGGCCAGCGCCTTGTTGAACGTGGCGAGTTCAGCCGCGCCATCCAGCCCCGGCGTGGTGCCGACACCAGCGCGCTTGCCCCAGGGCATGCCGGCCATCATGCCGAAATACTGGGCATATTGCGCACTGCCGAAGTAGTCAGGCGCAAAGAAGCCGATGGTGAAAGGCACGCCGGGGCTGTCAATATCACCGGCCCAGACATTGAAGGTCTCAGGCTTCAGAACCAGGCTGACATTGATCTTGGCCAGATCCTGCTGCAGCTTCTGGGCCAGCAGCGAAATGTCGATTCCATAGACATCCATGGCCGGGAATTCGAGGCCGATCTTGAAGCCGTTCGGATAGCCGGCCTTGGCCAGCAGCGCCTTGGCCTTGGCGACATCCGTCACCGGCGCCGGCAGATCGGCCGTGCCGGGGAAGCCGTTCGGGATGGCGGAAGGCTGCAGATTGCCGGCCCCGCCAACCGTGAAGTCGATCGCGCCCTTATAGTCGATGGCGAGCGCCATCGCCTCACGCACGTCATGGGTCAGCGGCACCGGCGACCCCTTGGCGATGGGGCTGAAGGCCGCATAGACATAGTTGTACGAAGGCACGGTCGTGAAAACGATGTTGGCGTCATGGATCGTCTTGGCCGTATCGGGGTCGATCTGCATCGCGATATCGGCCGCGCCCGACTGCAACATCTGCGCCTGCGTCACCGCGTCCGCGGTCTGCTTGATGATGACACCGCTGACCTGTGCCTTCTTGCCCCAATAGCTGGCATTGCGCTTCAGCCGCAGCGCATCATCGGCCTTGTAGCTCTGCAGCGTAAAAGCGCCGCTGCCGGCGGAATGCGACAGAAACCAGGTATCGGCGGTGTCGGTCGTCGATGCAGTGTCGGCGTCATTGGCGCCATGGGCCATGGCGAGCTTGCTGTTGATGATACCGACATAGGTCGCTGACAGAATGCCGAGAAATTCCGAATTCGGCGTCTTGGTGGTGATGACCAGCGTATGCGGGTCCTTGATGTCGATGGATTTCAGGCTATCCATCAGATAGGCAGCGCCACCCTTGATATTCTTCAACCGTTCCAGCGACCATTGGACGTCGGTCGCCGTCACGGGCGTACCGTCCGAGAAGGTCGCCGCCGGATTGAGATGGAAGGTGAAGGTCGTGACGTCGGGGCTGACCTCCCAGCTCGTCGCCAAATCGGGCACGATCGTCTTGTTGTCGGGGGCCAGCGTCAGCAGCGTATCATAGACCGCCGACAGATAGATCTGGCAGGTATCGCAATAGGCGCGGGCGGGATCGAGGGAATTGAGGTCCATGGCGCGCGCGACCACGATCTCGCTATCGGCCGCGCGAGCCGCCCCTGCGGTCGCCAGCGCGGCGCTCGCGCCCATGATCATCAGGGAGGCCGCAGAGAACAGACCGCGCCGCCAGATATTTCCAGTCGCCATCATCAAAGACTCCGTTGGTTGACGTCGTGGTCAGGGTTTAGGCGTCAGTCAGTCGTGAGCCGGAGCGACCGCGCGGGCCGCCTTGAAACCGTGTTCCGCCGCGTCAAGCGCGCGGGCGATATCCTCTGCCGTATGGGCCGCCGAGAGGAACATATTGTGCAGCGGATGGAAGTAGACGCCCTGCTGGATGGCCGCGGCGCAGAAGGCAAAGCCTTTGCGGTGATCTGCATCGTCATCGAACAGCACCATCGGCATCTGCACCGGTCCCGTCTGGCGGATGGGCATGCTGTATTGCTGGCTCAAGCCTGCCAGCCCGTCGCGCAGCGACTGGCCCAGGCGCGTCATATGGCCGACGCCGTCATCGCGCCGCAGCACCGTCAGCGTTGCGACCGCCGCCGCCATGGACATCGCCGAGCACCAGAAGGAGCCGGTGGTGAAGATCGAGGATGTGGCGTCGCGGAAGCGGTTATTGCCGGTCACGGCCGCCAGCGTGAAACCATTGGCGATGGCCTTGCTCCAGGCCGAAAGATCGGGCTTTACGCCGACCGTCTCCCAACTGCCGCCGAGGCTGAGGCGGAAGCCGGCACGGACGTCATCGACGATCAACGCCGCGCCCGTCCTATCGCAGATCGCACGCGCAGCCTGCGCGAAGCTAACCGTCGGCAGATGCTGGTCCTGACCGTAATCGTGCTGGAAGGCGCTGACGATGATGCCGGCGAGATCGTCACCGGCCTCCATCACCGCCGCTTCCAGGCTGGCGATGTCGTTATAGATGTAGGTGATTATATGGGCGCGGTCTTCGGTGGTGACACCAACGAGAGAGGGCGAGCACCAGGGCACGGCGCCATGATAAGCGCCTTTGGCGACCAGGATTTTCCGGCGCTTGGTGCCGGAGCGCGCGATGGTGACGGCCGTCGTCGTCGCATCCGTGCCGTTCTTTTGGAACTGCACCCAATCGGCATGCGGTACGATCTCAACAAAGGTTTCGGCCAGCTCGACCATTGCTTCGCTCGGGCCGTTCAGGCAATCGCCCTGGTCCCATTGGCGGCGGGCAGCAGCATCGACTTCCGGATGGTGGTGGCCCAGGATAATAGGGCCCCAGCTGCACATGAAGTCCACATATTCGTGGCCGTCGACGTCCCATAGCCGGCTGCCGGCGCCGCGGGCGAAGAATTGCGGATAACCCTCGGGCAGTGCGACCGCGTTCATATGGCCCCACATGCCGCCGGGCACGACGGCGCGCGCGCGTTCGCGAAGACTGGAATCGCGAGAGTTCGTCAAGCTGGACATGGGGTTCCCACTGCCTATTGGTCCGGGGGAGCCTAGGCAGAGCGGGATGGATCGCCAATCAGCCGAAAGTAAGACATCGGGATTTGCCGAGGGTCTGAGGCGCTAGACCTCTCCGGGGTCTTCCAGTTCCACGCTCAAGGCCCGCAATTCGCTCGTATAAGGATGCTGGGTGCGGCAGGCGCGCAGGTCTGCGGCGGAGATCGTCTCCACCAGATTGCCGTCCTGCATGATGGACTTGCTTCGGAAAAGTGTAGAGCTCCAACTGGCATAGAGGAGTTACCCAGCTATGGCACAACGGTTCACGCAGGAGTTTGAGGGCGAACCGGTTCGACTGGTTCGGACGAGTGGGCAGACGCGCCGGGAGATAGCGAATGATCTCGGCGTCGGCTTGTCGACGCTGACGCGATGGGCGTCCCGCAGCCGGGATCTGGAGATAGATGATCCGAAACGGCGGCAGCCCTGCGAGGATGCGGCGGCGGAGTTGAAGCGGCTGCGCCGTGAGAATGAAATCCTTCGCCAAGAACGCGATATCCTCAAGCGGGCCAAGGTTTTTTTCGCCAAGGCGGGAAGACTGCATCGCAATCTTGCCTTGGCCGCACCCCGCCGGGCTTTTGCCATCCGACGTCCGGATCCTGGTCTGATCTGTCACTCGGATCGCGGCAGCCAATATTGTTCCATTGATTATCAGAGCGAGCTCAAGAAACATGGCGCGCTGATCTCTATGTCCGGCAGAGGCCATTGTTATGGCAACGCCATCATCGAGACCTTCTTAGCCTCCCCACCCCGGCAACCTGACAGTACCTGATATTCCTATAGTACTCGCGCGGTAGGATAGTACCTAGATGATCCTAACACCTCTCGTATTGAAGACAGGATCAAGCCAGACGCTGTCGCCGGAATAGCGATTCCATAGGTCAGGCGGCAGGACCGTCGTTCGTTCGTTGCGGCGCACGGTGCGGCCCACGGTGTGTAGTCCCGGCGTGCCCAACCGGGCGTCGAACTCCTGCGTCTCGAAGAAAATATTATCGAAGTCGTGCAGAAATGGCTCAAGCCCAAGGAAATCATAGACGGCACCAATGGCAGCGCCGGGGTCTTCCGTCAACGTTTCGTAGCGCAGCAGCAAAAGGCGGTCAGACTCGTCGCTATGCATTGCCTCTTTCACGGCATTATAGGCATAGCCAACCATGCCGCTGCGGCTGGCAAGACCTTCTGCGCGAGAATAGACGCTGCCGGCCGTGTCGAAATCGAAGATCTTCGACAATTCCCATCGATTGGCGCGAACAAGCCGTTCGACGCTATCGATGATCCAGGCGATGTTGCGGACGCAGCAGATGACCTTGGCTTGCGGAAAAAGACCTGCGATCATATGCAATTTGGTGCACCAAAGACGATTGGTATCGATGACCGTTTGGCGCGGGTGAATCGCCTCATAGTAATTATCAAAAAGACCGCGCAATACCGCTTCCCGCTGACGATCGTCGATGAAGACGGCGGTCTCATTCCCTTGGCCCATCTCCCGCATCATAGCATTCGTCATGGAACCAAGCGGGCTGGTGATGCCTGCGTGGATTATCGGATTTTGTAGAAGCACTGCCGACAGAAGGGTCGAGCCTGAACGTGGGAGCCCCGAGATGAAGTGAATACCTTTATCCAAGTGCGGTTCCTCAAAGACTGACGCTTTCCCCGTGGAAAGTGTCAGTCTTTTTAATCCTAGGCGGCGGCGGCAGTCGAATGAAAGAGCGTTGCGGCACGCTGATGCAGCCGATTCAGTATGTGCTTCGGCACCTGCCGGCGGGACTGCGCTCGTGGGATGTCCATCTCCCGGATAGGCTCGACATTGGGGTAAAGCGCCTCATGCTCATGCCAGTTGTCGAAGCCCATGCGGTCCACGTTATCGACAAAGGTTTCCGCTGGGACGCCTTCAGCGAGGATCAACCCGTGGTCCGCTAGCTCGACGTGATAATAGGTGAAAGTCTCGGGCAGGTTAATGAGACGACGAATGGTCGCACCATTGGCAAGCGCGCCCGCTTGGATGAGAATGCCGTCGATGAGTAATGCATGGTCGGGCGAAACGAAGAGATCGCGCGCTGGGAGATTGTCGCCGAGGGCCCCCGCCATCACGCGAATCGGGTAAATCTTCAGCGGATCGGCAAGCAAATAACCAGCTTGCCCTTCTCTTCCGTGAGCATGGAGCGTGCGGTGGCCTATCCAGAGGATTGGCTGTTCAGCGCCCTCAGATGTTGTGACGAGATCGCCGATCTGCAGCGTTTCGACACATCGCTCTCCACTAGGCGTGGCGATGTGGGTGCCTTCCAGAAAACATTGCACTGAATCGATCACGACAACGCCATTGCCACGCGAATCAAGCACGGCTTCGGTCTTCGTTGCGGTTGGCGATATATATGATCCGCCCCCACCCCCTCCATAGGTGAAAAATCCGGCACCACCACCACCGCCACCATCACCACCGCCGCCGCCGCCGCCGCTGGCACCGGGTTTGGAGCCACTGCCACCTCTACCCGCATTGATACCGCCGCCGCCGGCATGACCGCCAGGAGCAAGATTGGCATTTCCTCCGGCGCCGACCTGACCAGCGCCGCCGCCGGCGCCGGCAATTAAAAGAATCGCGCCCGTTGTCGCATCGAAAACTTCAGTGGCGCCGCCGCCACCGCCAGCAAGATATCCGTCAGCGCCCGAGCCACCAACGGTTATGTCAAGAACATCGCCCGCATTGAGCGTGAAATCACCGACGATTTCGGCACCTTCGCCACCTTGATTGCCGTTTTCTGATGATGCTCCGCCATGGGCGCCGACGCCGGTAATTCGATAAATCCCGGTGGTAGTAACCGTAACTTTCTGCGTTACCTCATCATCATAATTGAAGGTTTCGTCGCTTTCGAGAGAAGGCATATCATTACCCCAAAATGAATATTCAATTATGATGACTAAAAGCCGATATCGACCGTTCCTGCCAAATCTACCTCATTACGCTAATCCGAAGGGCCAATTTGATAGAATATCGCTGTCAAACTAATCTAATTTATCATGCGTTACTGTATAAGAATAATCAATTAGGCAAGTGGTCAAAAGCCACTTTGATAAACTGCACAATTGTAACGAATTGTGTCTTTGCGCCGAAACAGAACGGATTTACCGATTGACACTACATTAAGTAAGATGAACTCTCGATCGGAACGAGGCCGAAAGTCTGCTTTGCGACTGCAAATATTTATATTGATTAATCAAATATTTAGCAATTAAATTAAGATTGCGGCAACCGAATGGGGCTGAAAGCCACATAGCATTTGTTCAATTTGGCGATCCTTGGAACCACCGCGATGCCTGCATCCCGGGAGCAAAGTCATTTTGCGAGGCGTCGATCTCTCCTGCGGGGTAGCTATCAACAAGAAAGCTCCAGTGTAACCGGACTGGACTTTGTATCTGCAGTTAATATGCCCTGCTTTAGGCGTAGATAAAACTGGGCAAATTCACTAAAGGCCGATTTTTTGGCAAAATCTGTGCCATACGAAATGACTCGTCGTTTGGATGCATCAAAAAAAGAATTTTCACCGATTAGCAATAAACCTGGATCAGTCGGATGGTTGCGTTATAGAGAGTAATTCTAAAGAACTAGATTTTTTGCGTAGTTTGCGAGAGTCAGTCCAACTGACCTAGACCCTGTTGAAGATGCCCCTTTAAAAGGGAGTAAACAATTTGGTCAGACAGCTATCCAATCGGAAAGATCTCCCTTTCGGCGACATGAGAGGGGGCAGGGAATGGTTGCTCAAGCTCGAGGCCCAAAGCGGCTGAGGAGAGGCGGAGACGATTGAGGTCGGCAGGCTCGAACGACGAGTTGTTGGGCTCACGGCCGAGGAGATCGGCTTGACGCTGGCCGAGGGGAAGCACCTGCTCGATGAACTGACGCGCCTGATCTTGCAGACTTATTCATCACCTATGCCCGTATGAGCCAAGACTGTATGCAGCTTAGGCGGCAGCCGGATAACCGGACCCGCAAAGTCCAGACGCTGTTAGGCGCCATCACTGTTGACGCGCCTCGGATCAGCGCTTGCCCGCGCAGGAACGACTGGGGTTTCACGGAAACGCCATCACACCTTGCTTAATTTTTCAGAGAAACAGAAACGTTTATGAATTGTCTTGTCGTATCATTAGCAAAATGTTGTAGTACTTATGTAATATAAGCTATTTGATTGCAGACCGGCTTTGGGTTTGGTGGATTTGGCTTGCTTGAATAACGACTGAACGACATAGTCAGTTTATCAACATGCTTAAACGCGAAGCGAAGCTCGGAGGTTGACGGTGGCAACTACTCAGTGGACCGACGGAACTGACAACTGGGACATCGCCGCCGATTGGTCGGGCGGAACGGTTCCAGGGGCGTCGGATGACGTGGCGATCTCTGAGGGGGCTCCAGAGATACTCTCGAACGTGGCACCTGTGCGCTCAATTGAGATTGATGATCCGGGAACTCTCATCTTTGCAGACGGCGGATCAGTCAGTGTCGGCCAGAACCTCGGCAATAGCGGGCAACTGCTGGTTGACGCTGGTGGTTCCACCGGGGGTTCGCATCTGACGGTTGCCGACACCCTGACGAACAGCGGCTTTATCCAGATCGGCAATACCGCCTTCGGTAACCAGCCGACGGCCTCGAGTGCCGTGAGCGCCGGAGCTTTGGACAATACCGGGTCCATCATCCTCGAAGGCAGCGCCACGACTTCAGCGGCGCTCACCGTGGCAAGTGTCGCCGGCTTTGGCACCGTGGGTGAGCTGACAGGCGACGTCAGCCTGTCCGGTGATTCCGATATTAGTTTCAACAGCGGCGAGATCAGCGCGATCGAAAGCGATGCCTCGCTGGTGCTGGTCGGCGCCGATGCCTTCATCGCAGATGCCGCTGCGACCGGAGGCAACAGCGCCTTGACCGGCCTGTCCAGCAATGCCGGCACCCTCAATCTCGAAGGTGGCGCGACCATCGCAGCGGTCGGAAGTCTCGACAATACCGGCGTGATCGACGTCGATCAGAACGATTCCACCGGGGGTTCGCTGCTCACGGTTGCCGCTACCTTGACGAACAGCGGCTTTATCCAGATCGGCAATACCGTCTTCGGCAATCAGCCGACAGCCTCCAGTGCCGTGACCGCAGGGGCTTTGAACAATACCGGCTCCATTGTCCTCGAAGGCAGTACCACGACTTCTGCGGCGCTCACCGTGGCAAGTGCCGCAGGCTTTGGCACGGTAGGTGAGCTGACAGGCGACGTCAGCCTGTCAGGCGATGCCGATATCAGTTTCAACAGCGGCGAGATCAGCGCGATCGAGAGCGATGCCTCGCTGGTACTGCTCGGCGCCGATGCCTTCATCGAGGATGCCACAGCGACCGGGGGCAACAGCGCCTTGACCGGCCTGTCCAGCAATGCCGGCACCCTCAATCTCGAAGGTGGCGCGACCATTGCAGCAGTCGGAAGTCTCGACAACAGCGACACGATCCTCGTCGATCAGGAAGGTTCCACCGGGGGTTCGCATCTGGCGGTTGCCGATACCCTGACGAATAGCGGCTTTATCCAGATCGGCAATACCGCCTTCGGCAATCAGCCGACAGCCTCGAGTGCCGTGAGGGCGGGGGCTTTGGACAATACCGGGTCCCTCGTCCTCGAAGGCAGTACCACGACGTCAGCGGCGCTCACCGTGGCAAGTGTCGCCGGCTTTGGCACCGTGGGTGAGCTGACAGGCGACGTCAGCCTGTCCGGTGATGCCGATATTAGTTTCAGCGGCGGGGAAATCAGCGCGATCGAGAGCGGTGCCTCGTTGGTGCTGCTCGGCGCCGATGCCTTCATCGAGGATGCCTTCATCGAGAATGGTCAGGCGAGCGGAGGCAACAGCGCCTTAACCGGCCTGTCCAGCAATGCCGGCACTCTCAATCTCGAAGGTGGTGCGAGCATCGCAGCACTCGGAAATCTCGACAACAGCGACACGATCCTCGTCGATCAGGAAGGTTCCACCGGGGGTTCGCATCTGGCGGTTGGCGATACCCTGACGAACAGCGGCCTTATCCAGATCGGCAACACCGCCTTCGGCAATCAGCCGACGGCCTCGAGTGCCGTGACCGCAGGAGCTTTGAACAATACCGGCTCCATCGTCCTGGAAGGCAGTACCACGACTTCTGCGGCGCTCACCGTGGCAAGTGCCGCAGGCTTTGGCGCCGTAGGTGAGCTGACAGGCGACGTCAGCCTGTCCGGTGATGCGGATATTAGTTTCAGCGGCGGGGAAATCAGCGCGATCGAAAGCGATGCCTCGCTGGTGCTGCTCGGCGCCGATGCCTTCATCGCGGATGCCGCGGCGACCGGAGGCAACAGCGCCTTGACCGGCCTGTCCAGCAATGCCGGCACTCTCAACCTCGAAGGCGGCGCGAGCATCGCAGCAGTCGGAAGTCTCGACAACAGCAACACAATCCTCGTCGATCAGGAAGGTTCCACGGGGGGTTCGCATCTGGCGGTTGCCGACACCCTGACGAACAGCGGCTTTATCCAGATCGGCAACACCGCCTTCGGCAATCAGCCGACAGCCTCGAGTGCCGTGACCGCAGGAGCTTTGAACAATACCGGCTCCATCGTCCTGGAAGGCAGTACCACGACTTCTGCGGCGCTCACCGTGGCAAGTGCCGCAGGCTTTGGCACCGTAAATGAGCTGACAGGCGACGTCAGCCTGTCCGGTGATGCGGATATCAGTTTCAGCGGCGGGGAAATCAGCGCGATCGAAAGCGATGCCTCGCTGGTGCTGCTCGGCACCGATGCCTTCATCGCGGATGCCACGGCGACCGGAAGCAACAGCGCCTTGACCGGCCTGTCCAGCAATGCCGGCACCCTCAATCTCGAAGGTGGCGCGACCATCGCAGCAGTCGGAAGTCTCGACAACAGCGATACGATCCTCGTCGATCAGAACGGCTCCACCGGGGGTTCGCTGCTGACGGTTGCCGATACCCTGACGAACAGCGGCTTTATCCAGATCGGCAATACCGCCTTCGGCAATCAGCCGACAGCCTCCAGTGCCCTGACCGCCGGAGCTGTCGCGGGCAGTGGGCAAATTGACCTCGAAGGAGTCGGCGCGACGGTAGCGCGTCTCTCGGTGTCGGGCGCAATCGCCGCAGGGCAGACGATCCTATTCGAGGGTTCAAGTGCTCTTCTGGAGAGTGCTGACGCGGAGGAGCTGAAAGGCACGCTCAGCAATTTCGCTATCGGTGATAGAATTGACCTCACGGCTGTTGCTTTCGATGTGAATGGATCTGCTAGCCTTAATAGTACGACGGACGTTCTCACGGTCACGGAACATGGTGTGGCGTATAATTTCCAACTAGCTGGAAATTATACGGGCGACGAATTTGATCTAACGTCTGACGGTGCAAGTGGAACAAACATCGTTGTCGCGGTTTGCTATTATCCCGGCACGAGGATCGGAATACCGCATGGTGAGATGGCGGTAGAAGACCTAAGTATCGGCGATACCGTGCAGACGGTAGATGGTCCTGCCATGGCGGTGAGGTGGATCGGCCGCAATACAGTCTCCACCCGTTTCGGCGATCCACTGCGGATTTTGCCCATTCGCATCAGGGCAGGCGCACTTGGAGAGGGCCTTCCCAGACGCGATCTCTTGGTCTCTCCTGAGCACGGACTGCTGGTCGATGACATCCTGATCCAGGCCGGAGCGCTGGTGAACGGCGTTTCGATTACCCGCGAGAGCCAGGTCCCCGAAACCTTCGTCTATTATCACGTCGAGCTGGCGGAGCATGCGCTGATCCTGGCGGAAGGAACCGCGGCGGAGAGCTTCGTGGACAACGTCCACCGCATGGCGTTCGACAATTGGTCTGAACATGAGGCGCTATATGGTCAGGCACCGATCGCCGAGATGGCTCGTCCGCGGGCGCAGTCCCATCGGCAGGTGCCGGCCAACACAAGGATTCGCCTCATGGCGCATGCCGAGGCCCTTTTCAAAAAAAGAGAGATCGCCGCGTAGGACCGGTCAAGCATGCATATTCAAACGCGTGCGCCCCGAAGCGCTCTCTAACCTCGATCGCTGCCTTGATGAGAGGCGCTGCCGATGCGGTGTAACCCGGCGAGGTAAAATGGGTGCCGTTATCGGTGAGGACGGTGTAAATCTTGTATGGCACAGCGGCGACGAGATGGCGCAGGAAGTCAGCAGCGGTGCTGCGTGCGACCTTCTCATGCATTTCCACGAAAACGAATTTCGATATTCGATCGATTACGACGAGAAAGTAGAGCTTGCCCTGCGCTGTCCGGACTTCGGCAATGTCGCTATGAAACTAGCCGATCGGATAGCTCTTCAATTTGTGTTTGGCTGACGTCTCACCCTCGAACTCCGGCAGTTGAAAAGCAACGATGATTGCCTCTTCCTCGACCGACAGCACCGTCGATCTGGCATTCTTCGGGCCGGTCGGAATGTCCTGGACTGACGCCCGGCGCTTCCACTTAGAGCAGATCACAGTCAGATGGAATCATCTGGCTGTGTGAAGATGCTCGCCTGATTCAGAACTCGACATGCGCCTTGAGGCCGAGCACGACGGCGTTCGGAATATCGGTCTGCGCATTCGGGTGAATGACATATTGGAAATCCGGCATCAGATTGACGCCGCGATAGACGTGAATGTCGTAATTGGCTTCTAGGATTTCCTCGTTGGTCTGAACCCCCGTGGCCGTCACGCCGGTGTCGCTGTTAGTATAAGGCAGGCCGAATGCCTGATCCAGCCGCTCGGCGCTGGTCAATTGACCGCTCACCTTTTGGTAGATGAACAGCAGGCCGATGCTGTCCTGGGGTCGGACCTTCCAGAAACCCTGATCGACCAGACCGGCAAAGGCCTCGTCCTGATAAATGAGCGTATCCGGATTGCTGTGCATATAGCCGGCCAAGCCGATCAGCCCGGCCTGGTCGCCCTCGCCTTGACGGATCAGCATCTGATCGGCCAGCGCCCAGAACTGCCAGCGATTGCGCTTCTCGGGCCCGGCCGTGCCCGGCGTGTCGCTCTCGAAGGCGGCATAGGGCGCGCTGTTATAGCCGAAGCCGAGCTTGTAATGGCCGATGAGGTGGTCAGGCCCGAAACTCGGCTCCCACGCCGCCTCCACCGGCACTTCGACGCCGTTATATTGGCTGGCGTCGATCTGCCAACCGGTGCGATCCTGCGGCACGCTATAAAGGTAGGGATCGACGCCGAAGGCCCCGGCCTGAATATAGGTATCGGTGGTCGGCTTCACCCGCAGGCGGCCGCCGAGCGTCGCATCCGGCCAGGCGGAGAAGCCGTCATTACCGCCGGACAATTCCTTGGGGTTGCCGCAAAGGCCGTTATTCATGAAATTGCAATTGAGCGGGGAAGCTGCGAAGTCATTCCCCACCGGAAAATAGCCACCGGCAATATCCAGGCGGCCATTCAGCAAGGCTTCCTCACCATAGATATAGACGAGGTGGAAGGCGACATTGCCGCCGGCGCCGTAGATTTCCTGCACCGGCATCAGATTGTCGCCAAAGGCGGCGCTTGTATTATTCCCGGCCCGATTGACGATGACCATATGGGTCGAAAAACCTTGAATGCCGGCCAGCTTTTGCCAATCGATGTCAAGCTCCAGCGCGCGCTGATCCGCGTAATCCAGCGCCCGCCTGGTCCCGCCCGCAACATTGCCGGCGCTCTCCGACGTATAGTCAAGCAGCAGGTTGATGCCGAGACGGCCAAGATCGGTACGGACGCCGCCCCAATCGCCGAAGAGATGTTCCGGATTGGCGAAGCTGTCCGCAGGAGTGGATTGCGGCGCCTGCGCGGATTGCGCGAAAGCGCAGGCCGGCAGAAGAGCGAGACCGGTCAATGTGGAAAGCAGCCCGCCCGCGAGCCAGCCTGTGCGCTTGACCATTCTCTCAACTCCACCGTCTTCATCGGCATAATACACATCAGATTGATAAGGACGGTGACGCTGCCCGGTCAACTACCCCATCGCTGCCTTCAGTATGACGGCCGCGACGCTCTCGGGATGTGACAGCATCACCACATGGCTCGCTGAAATCTCGGTCGTCTCAGCACCGATTGTCTCCGCCATGGCTCTTTCCAGCGAGGGCTGAATGGCGCCATCCTCTGACGCGACGATATACCATGATGGTTTGATCTTCCAAGCCGGCGCGGAAATATTGCCGCCGAGAGACTGAACATTGGCCGGTGTCTGCGTCGCATACAGAACCAGCTTTTCGGCGTCGGTCAGATCCTGCGCGAAATACTTGAAGACACCCTCTTGGGTAATTTTGAGATAGCCATGCGCGTCCGGCACCAGGCAGGCGCCCAAAGGTGTGGGCGCGGCCGAAGCCCCGAGCGAGCCCGCGGACTGGCCTTCGTCGGGCGCGAATGCCGCGACATAGACCAGACCAGCGACCTTTGCGTCCAGGCCGGCTTCGCTGATCACCGAACCGCCATAGGAATGACCGACCAGCAGGGTCGGCCCTTCCACCAATGCGAGCGCGCGCTCTACGGTTGCCACATCATCGACCAGTGAAGACAACGGAAGCTGAACTGCTGAAACGTTTAAGCCCTTCTGCGCCAAAAGCGGAATGACTTTTGACCAGCTGGACCCATCGGCCCAGGCCCCGTGAACAAGGATGACATTCGCGCAAACACTCATATTTTTTCCAGTTCTGTATTCAAGCTCAAGCCAATGGCCTGGTCAGGCGGTTCGGCGGAAAAAGCGGGATCGATTGTCGTCGGCGCCAATCGCTCGGGGTTTCACCCAGACAGCGGCGAAACAATCGGCTGAGATGCGACTGGTCCGAAAACCCACAGGCCGTCGCGATGATCGCGAGCGACTCTTCCGTCGTACGAATAAGCGTCTTCGCCCGCTCCAACCGACGTTGCTGAAGATAGGCATGCGGTGGGCAGCCGAAACTGGCCGTAAAGGCGCGCGAAAAATGACCGCGACTTAGCCGGACGGCGTCTGCCATGCTGTCAACCGGCAAAGCGGCGTGCAGGTTGTCTTCCACGAAGTCGCGCACCTTGCGCATCTGCCAAGGCAGCAGCGCGATCGGCTGCGCTTTCCGACGCAGCGTGACTTCGCGGCGCAACGCGGATATGGCAGCCGTCGCTTCCTGCAGGATCACGTCGATACGGTCCGGCGATGCCTTCGCACCACGAAGGGTCTGCTCGAAAAGCTGAACGAGCGCATCGACCGGCGTCAGGCTGGGACCTATCGATACTGGAAGATATTCCAAGTCGCTCACCACCCGATTACCATCGGTGCCGGTCTCACGATCACCGCACCGCAAGGGAGAGTGCCAGCGGCGAATTCTTTACGTGAATAAAGAGTCGTAAAAGGCCCGTTTACGGCCGAGCGCGCAGCGTCCCAGCATGATTGTTCAAATCCGCAAGCCCCGTCCAAGCCTGGACGAGCGAGTCCTGCTAGCCTGGCTGAACGCGTTCGAGAGGGCCGATGCAAACGACCATCTGTGCTGGGCTGGCAGGGGTATTGTCTCTCGCCGCACGACCCTGTCGATGAAGACCAGCGATGCTGCGCCTTGTCGGGCCCGGATTCTGATGGCCGTCATGGCTGACCCTGCCGCCTTGTCTCATCCGGCGCAGGACCTCAGCCTTATCATCGCGCCCTATTATCTCTTTCGGGATTGGGGGGCTGAGGTTGTCGTCGCGTCAATTGCCGATGTGGCGCTGAGCCCGCCGCGCGCCATGAAGACGGATGAGGCGACAGGGCCATTTCTGGAGCGCTATGTGCAGGATCGCGCCGCGCGAGAGCTTTTCTCCGACAGCCTGCGGTTCGACGAGCTTTTCGCGGATGATTTCGCCGCCGCTTTTTGCGTCGGCCTGTCGGGATCTGGCGAAAACGCCGGCCTCATGCCCGTGCTGCAGGCCCTGCTCACCGCGGGAAGACCGGTGGTACTCCTGCATAGCGCGGGGTTCGACAGCTTGGTTGCGCCGACACCCGCTCACCTGTTGACTGGCACCTCCCCGGTATTGGATCCGCTGGCCTTAGCCCTTGCGATACTGGCCTTGCTCGAAGCCGATGGGCCGGGCTAGGGGCGCCAAGTCTTGAGCAGTGCGGACGCCAGCCGCAGGTCCTGGGTTTCGAAACCCTCCGTGAAACGACCATAGACCTCGTCCAGCATCATGCGCGCCCGGACGCCATCTCCGCGTGCCGCCCATAGTTTTGCCAGATCAATGGCCGCCCGCAATTCCCAGGCCAGCGCGCCTTGGGCAGCCGCCATCCCGCGCGCCCTATCGAACAGCGCCTCGGCCCGCGCGAGCGCCGGTTCGCTGTCTCGCTCAAGCAAAGCGGCGCCATACGCGCGGATTGTCTCAGGCGCGCTCCAAGGCGCTTGCCCCTTATCGGCCCGGCTAAAGCCAGCCTCCGTCGATAAGGTCAAGCCGATGGTCGCGATGGTATCGACGTAGAATGCGTTGATGCTACCACCACGAATGCGGCCGAGGAGAACGGACCGGGTTTCCGGGTCGGTCTCGCTCCGAAGGTCGATCGCAGCGCGATAGGCTTGCGCGAAAGCCCGCCAATAGTCTGAAAGAATCGTTTCAGCATGCGTCTCAAGCAAGGTGACATAGCGATCCTGCGCGGCCGTATCGCCCGACCAGAAAGCGATCACGCAGGCCGAATTGCTGAGCACGGAGCAGAGCGGCGCAGCGGTCATGGTCTCAAGCGCCCGCACCACGCCTTCTTCCGCCAGCAAGGCTGCGCGATCCGCGAAGCCGCGCACCCACAGAATTCTCGCGAAATGAGCGCGGATCGCGACCTGATGGTCGTATTCGTAAAGCCCTTTATTCATGCTCCGTCCGACCGGGGTCGCGTCCGACAAAACGCGCTCCGCATTGTCCTGCGCGCCGCGATGGTCGCCGATCGCATGCAGGCCCAGCGACAGCATGCGATTGTAGATGAGACGCAAAGCCGGATCGCCCAGGCGCTCCACGGCCGCGCCGAATTGGCGCGTGAAATCGACAGCCTTCGCGTATTCGCCACGGGCATAGGTTTCGCGTGCCAGCCGGTATAACGCGCGCACCTCGGACTCCGTATCACCCAGCGCCCGCGCCTCGGTCAGGGCGCGCTGCGCGATGACGGCGACTTCCGGCACAGGACCCTTGGTGCTGAACAGGGCAGACGCGTGCAGGACTTCAAGCCGCAAGCGCAGCGTCCGGTCCATCCTGCCGGCCGTGGGATGCATCAGCGCCCGTTCGATCAGCACGCAATAATCGCTGACCAATGACAGTGCAAACCAGATCGGCGCGGACCCGACCACAAGGGCGACCGCCTGCTGTCCATCGCCTTGCGGCGACAAGGCCCAGTCAATCGCGGCCCGCAAATTCTCCAATCGCCAGGCATATTTGTCGAGCCAGGTGGGCGTGTCGAACAGAGGCCAATCCGTCTCGGCCTCCCAGACCACCTCCTGCACCGCTTCGGCGAAGCGTTGGTTTGCGAGACCGGTTTCCGCCACCCGCGCCAGCTTCTCGGACGCATAGGCGCGCGTCGTCTCAAGCAAGCGATAGGTGACGCTACCCGACCGGCTGCCCGTGACGGCCAGGGACTTGGCAACAAGCCCGGCAAGACTGTCGAGCGCGGCCGCGCGATGCACGTCGTTGGAGATCACCACGCGCAGGGCCGCGGCAAGCGAAAACTCTCCCCTGAAGACCGCCAATCTGCGCAGCACGATGCGCTCGACATCCGACAGCAGATCGTAGCTCCAATCCATCGTGGCGCGCAGGGTCTGGTGACGCGGCCGGGCAGAGCGCCGACCGCGCGTCAGGACTTCGAACCGATTGTCGAGAAGGGCCGCCAGTTCTTTCACCGGAAACGACACAACGCGGGCGGCTGCCAGCTCAAGCGCAAGCGGCATGCCGTCCAATTGCCGGCAGATCTGTATGACCGCCGGCAGCTCATCTTTCGTGAAGACGAAGCGATCGTCACTGGCCATGGATCGGCGGATGAAAAGCGCGACCGCCGAATAGGACAGGGCGGCCGCCGCCGATGGGATTTCCGTCCCCGGCACGGCAAGCGACGGCAAGCGATAGATCCATTCGCCCTCGGCCCGCAAGGGTTCGCGACTGGTCGCGAGGATCTGGATAACCTCCGTCCCGGCGATGAGCGCTTCCGCGACCGTGGCAGCCCCATCGATGAGATGCTCGCAATTATCGAAGACAATCAAAAGACGACGGTGTTTGAGAGCGAGCACCAGGGCTGCCAATGACGGCGTCGCCAGCTGAAGGTTGAGGAGGGAGGCCAGCATCGGCGTGATAAGCTCCGGCTCACTCAACCCGGCCAGTTCCAGGATATAGGCTGTACCATCCTCCCCTGTCGCATGGGTCCTGGCCAATGCGCGCGCAACCGTTGTCTTGCCCATCCCGCCGGGGCCGGTGATGGTGACGAAGCGCTGGCGGGCCAGACGCTGCGCGATGTCGTGGATATCCTGGCTGCGGCCTATGATGTCCCCGGCCGCCATGCCAGCGTGATCGGACGCACTGCCCGGTCCCGGCTGCGGCCCTTCATCAACCACGAAGCGATAGCCGAGGCCCGGCACCGTATGCAGGCGCTTAGGATTTGCGGTGTCATCCCCCAGGGCACGGCGGAGGGCTGCCACATGCACGCGCAGATTAGCGTCATCGACCCGAACCCCAGGCCAGACCTGGCTGAAGATATCGCGCTTGCCAACGACCTGCCCCGGGCGCTGCAACAGCATATCCAGCAACGACAGCGCGCGGCTGCCCAGGCGAACCGGCGCGCCATCCTTGGTCAAGGTCCGCTGCTTGCCGTCAAAGATGAAATCGTCGAAGCGATGGATCCGCTGCACCGCGCTTTCGGCGATCACGCGACTAGCCTGTGGAATCCGACAAGCGAAGGCCCGGCCGCTTGTCCTTCACCCGAGAATATCGCTCCTTGGCCTTCATCGACACCCTGACGTCTCACAAAACATCGCAACCTCGGCAATACGCCCCTGGCATGAAAGGATTGCCCTTAGCCATGCAAAAAACGCCTGATTGACGATGATCATATGGCTGGGGGCATGACCGGTCTGGAATAAAACCGGCGTCCTTGGGACAAAACCGCAGCTAAAACTGTCAGACCGCCGTGAGAGCAGCCCACCGCAGCCCAAACCGCGGCAGAGCGCTGACGTCAGACGCGCGGCAGCCAATCCTGATGCGCGATCAACATTGCATCGACCAGTTGCCAGATCTGATCGAGATTGAGCTCCGCCGCCGTATGCGGGTCCAGCATCGCGGCGTGATAGATATGCTCCCGCTTGCCGGTCAGCGCTGCCTCCACGGTCAGCGCCTGGACATTGATATTGGTCTGCATCAGGGCCGCCAATTGCGGCGGCAGGGCACCGACCGCGACCGGCTGCACGCCATTGCCGTCGATCAGACAAGGAACCTCGACACAGCAGCCCTCGGGCAGGTTCGTGATCAGCCCGGTATTCGGAACATTGGCATAGACCAAGGTCGGCACGCCGGTCTGCATCGCGTTGATGATATGCGCGCCGTATTCGATACTTTGCGTCACCTTAAGCGGAATATCGGGATCAGTCAAAACCGTCGACAGATGCTGCCATTCCGCGATCTGGCTTTCGCAGCGCCGCGGATATTCGTCCAAGGGAATATTGTATTTCGCGATCAGATCCGCCTGACCCTGTTTGATGAACCAAGGCACGTATTCCGCGAAATGCTCGCTCGACTCCGTCACGAAATAGCCAAGCCGCGTCAGCATGTCGTATCGCACGCGGTTATGCGCCGGCACACGGCCTTGCGCGATCACCTGATGCAGGCGGGGATAAAGATCCTCGCCCTCCGCCTGCAGTTTCAGATAGAAGGCCATGTGGTTGATGCCGGCGACCAGATAATCGATCCGCTCCACCGGCACGCCGATATCCTGCGCCAGTTCGGCCAGGGTATGCGGCACGCTGTGACAAAGCCCGATCGTGCGGATGGGGCTGGCGCGCGTCAGCGCCCAGCAATTCATCGCCATCGGGTTGGCGTAGTTCAGATGCAGCGCATCCGGGCAAAGCCGCTCCATCGCCCGCACCATGTCAAGCTGCACGGGAATGGTGCGCAGCGCACGCATGATGCCGCCGATACCCAGCGTATCGGCAATGGTCTGGCGCAGGCCGAAGGTCTTGGGCAGATCGAAATCCGTGACCGTGCAGGGACGATAGCCGCCGACCTGGATCATGCTGATGACGTATTGGGCGCCGTCCAGCGCTTCCTCCAGGTCCAGCGTCGCCGTCACACCAGCCGTGGCGCCCAAAGTATCGCAGATGCGATGCGCCACGATCTGGGAGGTGAACAGCCGCTCGGCATCGATATCGTACAGGAAGATGCGGCTGTCCTGCAGCGCAGGCTGCAGCAGAATATCGCCGAGCAGGTTCTTCGCGAAAACCGTGCTGCCCGCACCGATGAAGGTGATCTTGGGGCCAAGCTGCGGCTTCGGCGGGCCGCGCCAGCCGGGCCGCTGAGACTCCACCTGCATGATCGCGCGCGTCTTGTCCCAGATCGCGATGCCGGCGCTTTGCCCCGCCGCGTCGATGACGCGGAAGGTGACGCTGCCGTCCAGAAATTCCGCGACATCGGCCAGGCCGTAGCAATCCAGCACGAAGCCCGCCGGATGCGCGTCATCCTGCGTCACGTCCCGGCGCGGCGCCTGGGGCGCGGCGCTGGCGATGACCTTGTCGCCCCGCAGCGCCTCTATCCGCAGATCGGCCGCCAGTACACCGTCTACCCGCTTGACCGCCCAACCCCCTACCAATGCGGGAAAGCCGAAGTGATCGATCACGGCTTTCATCTGCATCTTGACCGGTGCTGTATCTGGTACCTTGGGCGGAGCAGGCAGGTCATTCATGGGCGCGATCCAGGTTATGGAGGGCAGAGGCCTGACCGAAGACAGGATGACAGTGGCGCTGACCCTGACGCTGACCTTGCGGGATCAGGACCCGGCCCGATCCCGCAATTCGCGGAAATGGCGCAAAGCGGTAACACGATCGCTGATGCTCAAGGTGCGGTAGATCTGAATAAGCTCCGCCTCGTCAATCGTCACCGTTTCCGTCGTGGTCTGCGAGACCATGCGGTTAAGGAAGACTTCCGGCGACACGCCCAGCAATTCG
The DNA here is from genome assembly GCF_020621385.1 of Acidisoma cellulosilyticum. Lineage (GTDB taxonomy): Bacteria > Pseudomonadota > Alphaproteobacteria > Acetobacterales > Acetobacteraceae > Acidisoma > Acidisoma cellulosilyticum. The sequence goes on from NZ_JAESVA010000008.1 coordinate 172,729, forward strand.
GCGATGCGGGGCAAATAGGCGGTCTCGCCGCCGCGATCCGTCTCCCACCGCGCGACAAGGCTGCGACCGACGCCAAGGGCGGCCGCGAAATCCTTCTGCGTCAGCCCGCTTTGATGCCGCAAGGTGCCGAGCAGCCGCCCGATACTGTCTTCCGCGCCGCGCGGCTTATGCCCGGAAGACCCATGCATGTCAGACCGTGCCGCCATTGCCCAGGAAATGGGGAATGGTGCGAATCATCGCCTTGACTTGTCCCACAGAGATCGACTTGCCGCATTCGAACATGCGGGCGGTGTCCTTATGGCGCGGACACCACAGAAAATCGCTCGGGTCCAGCTGCAGGCGGATATCGTTCGAGCAGCTATTGCAGACATTGTAGTTGATGACGCGATAAGGCGTATAAAATTCATTGATCGGATGGGTGAAGCCGCTGATCAGAACGACAGGGCAATGCGCGGCCCAGGCCAGCCAGGACAGGCCGCTGGACAGACCCACGAAAAAGGCCGCATGGCGCAACCAGCGCACCCGCTCCGTCAAAGGTCTGTTGCCGGTCTGATCCTCGACGCCATGCGGCATATGGTTCCAAACCATGCCCCGGCCATTGGTACGCTCAAGATCGATACAGACAACCCGATAGCCCGCACTCTTCAAAAAAACTACCAGCTCGCGCCAGCCATGCGGGTTATTCCAGTATTTGTTCTGCGTCGTGGCCTGGGTCGCGATCACGACATAGGGTTCCGTGATCGGCGGGCCGCCGCTGTCGCTGACGATCGCGGGTCGCTTCTCCTCGACCGGCAGACCCAGCATATAGGCCGCCGTGCGGCAAAGCCCGGTCTGGCGGTAATCGGTCGGCTGCCAGTCATTATTATGGTCGTTATAGAATATGAACAGCTTGTAGGTCGCATAGAAGCCGTTGGCGTCGACCTCATCCACCGTCACGAAGCGCAGATGCGGATAAGCGTCCTGGAACAAGGCAATGACCGGCCGCTTGACCACGCAGGTCAGCCGGCAGCGATGCTGCGCGGCGAATGCCGCCGCATGGCCGATCCAGGCGATCTGGTCGCCCAGGCCCCCCACTTCCATCCGCGCCAGAACCGGCCGATCCGCCGCATCGTAATTATGCGCGAAGATCAATTCATCGCCGCGCCAGACCTTGATGCCGAAGCGGATGAAGTATTTCTTGGAACTGACGACCATGCCGCCGGCGGTTCCAATTTGATTAAACAACAAGGAATGCGTGTCGAGGTCGTGCAGCTCCACACGCAGGCCTGTCTCCGGCAACAATACCCGGCAGCCTTCGTTGAAATCGAAACGGATGCCATGGGGGCCGATCTGGGTCGGCAGTTCCGGCACCGCCACCTGCGCATTGCCCGCCAGGCGCAAGCTTGTCTGTGTCATCGGCGCTATATGATTCATCTGCTACATCCGACGGCCAGCGGCCCATCTAAAAACGCCAAAGGCCGGCGCCCCTTCCGGGGCACCGACCTTCAGTTAGGCAGAGGAAGGATCAAGCCGTCAAGCGTTCAGCGGCCGTGATCGCATTGTCATCGGCCAGCAGATAGGGACCGGCGGCGCGGATTTCGATTTCCACGAGAACCGGCTTGTCACCGACGGCAATCGGCAGCGCCGCGTTGCCATTGGTCCAGCGGCTGGACGTGCTGTTGCTGTCGAACCAACCCGACAATTCGCCCGCTTCCAGATGCTGGCTGGCCAGGACCCGCTTGCGCAGATCCCAGATCGCGACTTCACCGACCATCACACCCAGCATGCGGCGATCGTCGACGAAGGGCCCGACCACGTCCGAGGGACGCGACGCGCGGGAGAGCAGGCGCAGCCCGGTCGCACCGGCCGGCACCGCGAAGGTATAGCGCCCGGCCTGGCTGCGCAGCGGACGGATTTCCATCCCCTTATCCGTCGCCAGACGCAGCCCCGGCTCCTCGGTCAGTGTCACCGGCGCCGTGACGGCGGCGATACCCTGATCGATGGCGCGGGCTTCCATCTTGCGCCAAACCGCTTCCACGACATGGCGCTGGGTCATCAGCGGCGCGGCCGCATCCGTCGCCCAGCTTTTATGCGTCGCATTGACCGAAAGGTCCGGCTGCAGCGCGGTGGTTTCGGCATTGGCGAAGTTCGGGCGGTTGCCGGTATCGAGGTAGCTTTCCGTCTCCAGCCCTTCCGCGAGCAGAATGGCGTGCTGCTCCAACTCCACATGGTAGTAGGTATAGGCGTTGATCGTGCGGTCGATGATGATGCTGCGGTCATTCACCAGCATGCGCGCCGGGATCAACCCGCCATCGACATGAAGGCAATGTTCCTGCGTCACCAGCAGGTCACGATGCGGCACATTGGTGGCGAAAGCATCCTTGCGGATACGCACCAGGCGGGCGCTTTCGGCATTGCGCAGCTTGGTCAGATCAACCGAGCGATGGCCGACCCAGACGATGGGCTTTTCACCGTTCAGCGTCGTCACCATATCGCCGATGGCGAGGTCTTCCACCGCCGTTTCGCCGTTCGGCGTCGCGATCATGCTGCCTTCGGCGAAGCAGATCTCGAAGTCCAGCACGCCGTTTTCAGTGGTGATGGTCCAGCCGTATTGGGTAATGCCCGCGATATCGACGGTATCGGTGATCGAACCGTCCTTGATCGTCACGGCGCCCGCGGTTTCGGTGACCGTAATGCCGTTGCCCAGCGTTTCGGTGCCGCTGCCGGTGACCAGCACACCGGTATAGCCGATATTGTTGAACAGGATATTGTCGCCGGAAACGATGCTGGTGACGTCGACCGCGGGGGAACCGCTGACGACAAGGGTAGCACCACCCGTGGCATCGCCCAGGGCGAGCGAAGCACCCGTGACCGCGACGGTCGCATAGTCAACCAGCGTGCCGCCGGAATAGACATCGGTAATGCCGCTGAGCAGGCCGCCGGAACTGACGATTCCCGTGCCGCCGAGGGAGATGACGGTGTTCACCGCCTTGCCGCCCGAGCTGATAAGCTCGGTGCCGCCGGCACTGACGGTATTGGACACCGCCGAACCGCCGGAGGTGACAATTTCCTTGCCGCCCGCGGAAATAACCGTGCTGATCGCGCTGCCCGTCCCGGAAATTTCCAGCGTGCCGCCAACTCTGACGATCGCACCGGTGTCGGTCGAGTTATTCCAGACGATCGCGGTGCCGCCCACTTCAACAATCGTGCCGGAACCGGTGGCTTCGGCTTCGATCGTCAATGTGCCGCCGCTGACGGTATCGTTGATCGAGGTGCCGCCGTAGAACGTCCCCGCCAATCCGTCCTCTAGGATGCCATGAAGCCCGATGGTGTCACCACTGGTGACGCCGCCGTGATCGACCAGCATACGGTTGTTGATGATCGTATTGCTCAGCGATGTGGCGCCGCTTATGACCAGCGCCGCGACCGCATTCGGGCCAGCATTGCCGGAGAAAAGATTGTCCGCCGCGGTTGCCCCGGAAGACACGACCAGGCCACCACTGTCAACGGCGGCAAACGCATATTCCGTCAACCCGCCGACCGTGGTGGTCGTAAGGCTCAGCGCAGCGTTTAGGACGATCATGCCGCTTTCGACCTGACCGACCCCGGAAGCGAGTTCGTATCCTCCCGATACGATGCCCGTGCCGCCGCTCATAACCTTAGTGTTATAAGCGACACCGCGCGGATCGCCGAAAGCGTCAGTGACCTCCATCAAGCCGCCGGCGGAGACGGTGGCATTGTAATCGATACCATCATTATAGACGAAGTTGGTGCCGCCCGAATCGACCACCGTGGCCGATGCGCTGCCAAATTCGTGATCGTCATACAAGACACCACCGGCCGAGACCGTGGTGCTGAGGGCATAGCCGCCGGTGGAGCTGATCTCGGACACGATGAGCGTGCCGCCGGAGCTGAGGGTCGCCCCCGTCATTTTGCCGCCGCCGGCGAGGAGGGCAATGCCATGGGCTTCGAGAATCGTGCCGCTGGCGCCTGCGGATACGGCCCCGCCTTCGACAATGATCTCACCACCGCTGACGATATCGTTGAGGGATAGGCCGTCGGAGTAAACGTTGGTTTCACCATCCCATTCCGTCGCGCCGGACCCGATGAAATCGTTGACCGATGAACCGATATTGCCGCTGTTGACGACGTAGATAATGCTTGAAAGGACCGTCGCGCCGCTCAGCACGCCGCCATCCGAAATGATGGCATTGGCGCCCGACTCGATGAGCGTGCCGGAGGCGCGCGCGGCGGTGCCTTCGACATAAAGATGCCCGTCGTCGATAATATCGTCGATCGAGGTACCGCCGGCGAAGGAATTGATCAGGCCGTCATATTCGATGCCGCCGGCCTTGACCGTGACGTCCAAGGAGGTCCCGCCGGCAGCGGTATTTTCCTGCCCGCCGGACAGGATGGCGCTGGTGGTGACGGCGGAGGTGTGAATAACGGCGCCCGCATAGGCAATGGCGGTGCCGCCCGTCAGCACGTCGACATTATACGCGCCGCCATCGCCCGAGCTGATGAGTTCCGTGCCGCCGGAGCTGACGACCGTATTGCTGTTCAGGGCACCCGCCAGCACAAGCAGAGTGCCGCCGAAATCGACAGTCGTGTTCAGGGTCGTGGAACCCGAACTGTTGAGTTCCGTGCCGCCGGAGGAGATGATCGCCCCGCTGGTCGTGCCGCCGGAGACAAGGCGCAGCGACCCGCCGGACAAGACGGTGGTGCCGCTCGCCATGCCAAAAAGGTCAACAATTTCGGTGCCGCCCGCGCTCAGCACATCGCCGAAGGACGAGCCGTTGAGCACGAGATAGCCGCCGGCGCTCATGACGGTATTGCTCACAATACCATTGTCGTTGACGTCGATACGGACGTCTTTCAGCGTGCCGCCGCTCATGCTGCCGCCGGCTTCGACGATAGCGGCAATGGTGGTGATGCCGGTGCCGGTCAGCACGGTATCGATAGCGTCACCGCCGGAATAAACGACAAGCCCGCCGCCCGTACCCGGCGTCAGATCATCGGTCTGCGGACCGGCCGTGTCGCCCAGGTTGCCGCCGATGATGGTGGCGCTGATGGAGGTGCCGCCGCTCGACACATATTCATGGCCGCCGGAACTGGCGACGGTGTCGATGCTGGTGCCATGCGCGAAAACGCGCTCATACCCGCCGGACAGGATCGTGGTGGCGCTGCCGACGCCGCCGGAGGAGATATTCAGGCTGCCGCCGCTATCGACTGTCGTATTGATGACAGCGCCGGTGGAAACCACGGTCAGGGTTTCGGCGCTGACGACGGTCAGCCCCGTGACGGAGGTATTGGTGATACTACTGGTCGTCGCCATAAGGCGTCATCCTTCAACTGAACGTTAAGAAAGGAGAGCTAAGCCATTGCCCCATGCGCGACGGGCAACTTATCCCAGGCAGCCATGACCTGATCAGCCGTGATCAGGCGTGAACACTCATACTGGCGGTCACCGTCCTTGTGGCGCGGGCACCAGAAGTAGTCGTCATGCTTGAAGCGATGCCGCACATCGTTCCAGCAGGAATTGCAGGCGTGCCAGTTGATGACACGACCCGCAGTTTCGAATTCGTTCGTCGGGTGGGTGAAGCCCGAGATCATCACCACCGGGCAATCGGCCAGCCAGGCCAGCCAGGCCAGGCCGGAGGAGACGCCGATGAAACCCGCCGCATGGCGCAGCCAACGCGCACGCTCCGCCAGCGGACGCGCGCCGGTCTGGTCCTCGGCGCCGTGCGGCAAATGGGTCCAGACGATACCCGTGCCATGAACCGCTTCGCGGTCGATACAGACCACCCGATAGCCGCGTTTTTTGAGGCGGCCGATGATATCGGCCCAGCCATGCGGATTGTTCCATTTCTTGGCATGGGTGCTGGCCTGGACCGCGATGCAGATATAGGGCTCGGCGATCGGGCGGCTGTCATCCGGCAATAGCATCAGCGGCTTATGCTCGGCCGGGTCCACACCTAATATATAGGCGGCCGTCTTATGCAGGCCGACATGGCGGAAATCGGTCGGCTGCCACTGACATTCGGTATCGTCGAAAAACAGGCCAAGATAGTAGCTGGCATAAAACCGTGTGGTATCGACCTCATCCCGGGTCGCGAAGGTGATGGTCGGATAGGCATCGCGGAACAGCGGGATGATCAGCGCGCCCATCATGACCGTGAGCTTGCACCCGTGCTTTTCCTGGAACTTGACGGCATAGGGGAACCAGGCGATGGGGTCCCCCAGCGTGCCCACCGGCAGCGCCACCAGCACGTCGCGGTCCCGCAAATCATGGTCGTGCCTGAACTTGACGGTGCCGTCCGCGCTCTCTATCTCGATGCCGAAGCGGACATAGTACCGTTTGGTACTTTGGATCGTGGCGTTGCGGATGGCGTTTTGGTACAGGATATTGCCGCTATCGAGGTCGCGGAAGCGGACGGTATAATTCTGGTCGTCCGGCACCCTGATGCGGCAACCCTCATTGAAATCGAAGCTTATGCCGTTCGGCCCCTGCTGCGTCGGCACCGACGGGACGGGCGGGAAGGATGAGGTTGGGGTCGACTTGGCGGGTTCGGATGCCGCCGGCGCGGTCGGCTTAGGCGCGGCCGGCTGAGGCGCGGCCGGCTGAGGCACTTTAGACGTAACCGGGCCGACAGACGTAACCGGGCCGACCTCGGATAAGGTCTCGTTCTCGGTCGCGACAAGCCCATCAGGGGAAGCGTGTTGATCCATGGCCGGATAACAACACAGCCCTCTCAGCCCATCTATCAGAGTCGTAACGACCTGACCGACAATGTTTGTTCGGCAACCACTAACAAGCGCGAAGGCAGCTTTTCGATATCTTAATTATGTGTTTTTGAGCAGTTAGTATAACAGGAAGCTATTCCGCTCAAACTTATCTCCTGGCCTTTCGGCCGGGGTCGAGTCCGGGCCTGAGACTAGACCTATCGGCCTAATGCCTGGGCTGCCATGCAGTTAAGGCGTGAACCCTGGCCAAGCATGCAGTTTTTCCGGGCATAAACCTCGGCAATTTTGTCAAGCGGGATCAGACAATCCGCCAGGGATGCGTTTCTTTTTGTAACAGAAGGGAACCACTGTCATGCGTTCGGAACATAAAGCAGAACTGGTAATAAAGATGTTGCAGGTGATTGACTTATCACTCACTATCCGTGGTATTAGCCTATCCGGCTAGTATCCTATTCCAGGAAACCAATTCATGCGGACAGTCCTGTATGCGCGTCGCTGATCTGTCTCTACCGCAGCGTCGCTACACCGTCCCGGCCGCCGGCTATCCCGATCTCATCGCCCTTGTCCCGCCGTCGCTACCCGACCGATTGGACATCACCGGCGTTATGAATCTGGTAGAATCCGCGACCTTCTCGCTCGGTACCTATGCGTCGGAGCTGCATGACCCGGCAACCTTTCAAACTCATCTAGATCTTTTGTTCTGCCGCGAGGTTTCCATCAGCGGGCAAGTGAATCTGGCCGATGTGTCGCTGACGGATGTCTTAGTGGAACGTTTCGCACCGCAGGATTCCAGCCAAACGCGCGGCAATCTCAAGCTGCCCATTGCCTTCCGCAATGCGCTGGACCACGCCGTGCGTCTGGCCCGGCAGCAGGGCCGCGATGTCTTCACGCTCGATAATCTGCTGAAGATTCATGCAATCTGCGCACAAGGCCTGGCCGACCTTGCGCCGGCCGGAGAGTTTCGTACCAAACAGACCTGGATCAAGGGCCATCGGATCAAGATGGCGCGCGTGGTGCCGCCGCCGCCGGACTATATCCAGAAATGCATGGGTGAGCTGATCGCGTTTCTGGCGCCCGGCCCCGGCCGCACCGCGTCCATGCCGATTGTGATCAGAATAGCGCTGGTCGCTGCCCAGGTGAAAGCCATCCAGCCTTTCAATATCCTGGGGTCGGATTTGCTGATGCGCATTCTGATCCCGATGATGGCGGCGGCCGAGGGCATGCCGCCTATTCTGGTCAGCAATTTTCTACACAGATACCATCAGGCTTATTTCGATGCGCTGTTCGATCAACAGCTTAGCGGCAATTGGGCGAATTGGCTGGAATTTTTCCTGGACGGCTATCGTGAGTCGATCAAGGAAATGATGGCGATCACCTCAGGATTGCGCCGGCTGAGACAATCCTGGGCGGAACAGACGCAAGACATGCGGTCTGATTCGGCCGCGCACCGGATCATCAATACGCTGTTGAATTGCCCCGTCTTCACCGTGCAGACGGTTCAACGGGATCACAGCATGTCCTTCCAGACCGCGAATAACGCGATCTCAGCCTTGACCGAGCGTGGCATCATACGCCCCCTGCATGACAATCGCCGCAACCGGACCTTTATCGCGCCGGGCGTCGTCGCGGTGCTGGAGGAGGACTTGTCCGCGCACAACGCCGATATCGGCGATCGGCGCGTCTCAGCCTGACGGAAGCGCTTTCCGTCAAAATTAAACAAAGTCTAGAGTCCGTCAGGTTTAGTTGGAACCGCCACTGAATCTGTCGTGCGCGGGCCTGGCCGGCCGCACCCCGACCCGCGCATCTACCCGGCGGAGCAAGCAATCGGCCGGCTGGGCGCCGCGGCGGGTAGGTCCGGGGCGCGTAGTCCGCGCAACAAGTGCGCGGATGACAAATTATCTATTAAAACCTGACAGACTCTAAGGCAGCACGCTGCGCAGGATGGCGTCGATCTGCGCCGCATAGGCCTCGGCGTCGCAATCCTGCTGCAACCGCAGGCTGGCACCGGCCCGGACGGTCTGCCACAGACCGGCATCCTGATAAAGTGCTGCGACCGCCTGCGCGAAGCGCGCTGCGTCGCTGTCCCCGCCATTCATGATCTCAACCCTGTCCGTCCAGCCAAGCTGCCGGCACAGCAGGTCCGTCGCGACCACAGGAAGGCCGTGGGCGGCGGCTTCATGGACCTTGTAGGGAATCCCACCGGCAAAGCGTGTGGGCGCCACAAAGACCCTGTGGCGGTCATAGAGCGGGGCCAGGTCATTGATCGGGCCGATGAGATCGACATTGGGGTGTTCGGCGAAGGCCGACAGATCAAGACCCTCCCGCAGATACCCCGCGATGGTAATGCGCAGGTCAGGCAATAGGCGGTCCGTGAGCAAGGGCAGGATTTCGGCCAGGAACCACGCGACGCTGTCATAATTGGGCGCGTCTTTCTGGTGGATGGCGCCGAGGAACAGCAGATCGCGGCGCTGCGCCCAGGACGAGGCGGTCGGCCGCGGCTGCGCCCTATGGCCGAGGACGGAGACATTGCGGAACCCGGCCTGACGCACCAGCTGAGCGTCCGCCTCATTCACCGCGACGATCGCCTGACAATAATAGGCGCAGGCAAGCTCGCTCTCCAGAGCTCGCTCGAAACGCTCGGCCGGCGCGCGGCCCAGCACGCGATCCTGCGCCGCCGTGCGGCTGGCCGCGACCGCTTCCGTATCCAGCACGAAACCCTGATCGGGCAGGCAATCGGCGACATCGATCAAAGCCGGCAAAAGCTGGTTGAGGTTATGCGTCCGCCCGATCCAAACGATGTCGTAATAACTGGGGCGGTCCTTGATGAACTTGCCGAAATCGGCCAAGGCGCGGTCATGCAGGACTTCGACATTGTCCGGCATGTCGCGGTAGAGGTCGATCAGGCCGTCATGCCGCTTGACCATGGGATAGACGCTCACCGTATGGCCGGCCGCCGCCATGACGGTGACGATATCATTGGACCGGACATAGCCCGAACCGAGCTTGCGCAGCGGCACGCGGTCCTCGACGAAGAGAATGCGCAAAGGCCGGACCGCCGCCTGACCCTGATCGGTCAATGGCGGACGGGCCAGCCGCGCGCGGGCCAGATTGCGCGGCTGCGGCGGGTGCTGATAGCGCAAATAGTCCTGATGCTTGGTCACGAAAATCTTGTGATTGCGCCGCATCATCTGCATAGACCCGGCCGTGCTGCCGGACCCGAATTCCAGATGCTGGATCATGACCGCCGGATCGTACAGGACCCGATAGCCCGCCTTGCGCAGCCGCAGGCAAAGATCCGCATCCTCGTAATAGGCGGGCCGGTAGTCGTCATCGAAACCGCCGAGCTGACGGACGGCATCGGTGCGCATCATCAGAAAGGCGCCGGAGCAGTAATCGACGTCGCGGACGAAATTCGCTTCCGGCAGGTTCGGGTCTTCGTTGCGCAGATAGCCGACGCCATAGCCGTTGCGCCAGACCAGACACCCGGCCTCCTGCAGCAAGCCGTTGGTGCGGATGATTTTTCCGCCCACCGCGCCAATGCCAGGGTCGCTCAGCAGGCGGGCCAAGGCCTGTCGGCAGGCATTGGGCGCCAGCATCAGATCATTGTTCAGAAACAGAACGGCCGGCGCCGTCACATGCGGGATGGCCGCATTGCAGGCCTCGACGAAGCCGGCATTGTAGCGGAAGCGGATCAACTTGGCGCCGATGATCGCGTCCTCGATGCCGCGCGTGTCATCGCGGGAGCCGGAATCGACCAGGATCAGCTCGACCGGGCCCGGGAAATTTCCCCGCAGCGAGGCAAGCGCCGCCATGGTCAGCGTGAACTGGTTATGCAGCACCATGATGACGCTGAAAGCCGGCGGCGCGCCGTCCGGCAAGCTGAAATCGAGCGGATTGCGGGCCAGTTGCGGCATCATCGCGGCTGCCGCGCGCAGGAAAATCTGCTTGGTCTGGTCTTCATCGACGGGCTCGGGCGGCAATGCCGGTGCGGCCAGGCCGCCGCGCGCGACGAAATGCGCGAAGGGATCGCGGAACAGGCCCAGCGCCAGATCCCCTTGCGCCGACGGCGTCTGGGCATAAAGCTTCAGGTCCAGCTCGGGATGCGGGTTGCGCCGCTCGACCGCGCCGTGGCGCACGAAATGCTCGTAAAGGCCCCGGAAGTTGCCCTCCGCGGCGGCGGCCCTCATGTCCGGATAAGTCTCGCCGTAGAAGTTGCCTGAAAACCACTCATGCGGTTGAAAATGCTGGGGCGTCGGATTGCACAGGAAATGCTCCAGCGCGCAGCTATAGTGCCGGGCGGCAATGGCGGCCTCGGCCTGCGGATGGGCTTTCAAATACCAGACCGGATCGAAATACCAGGACAGCATCGCGTGACTGCCGGCCTGGCAGCCGCCTGCCAGAAACTGCGCGAAGGAACCGCCGACCCCGCGATCGGACCGGTCCTGCTCAGGCTTATTGTCCCGGTAAAGCGTGGCGTCGAAAAGCCAATGCCCGCTGCGGTAATCGCGATCGCCGAAGCTGATGTAATGGTCATAGCTATTGGCCAGTTCCAGGCTGGCCAATAGGCTCGGCGTCACATCCGGATTGGCCTTGCGATAGAAATCCCCCGAGAATAGCCAATGGGGGGAGAGTTTGCGATATCCGTGCTGGCGGTAATGGTCGAAGCCGGAGCGGAAGGTGCCGCGTCGCCCATGCGTCGCGACGTCCCGGTAGGTCCGCAGATAATAGACCTCGTCAAAATACATGTTCGGCGAGTGACCAAGCCGCGCGCCGTAATTGTGATAAAACACCTCGGGGTCGGTCAACCCGATCTCGCGCATCTGGGCCAGCGCATCGGGATAGCGCGTTTTATACCAGGCGGCATTGAAAACGGCCCAGGCCGGCAAGCGGTCCGCTTCCATTTTGCGCGCCTTCGGGTCCTGAAAATCCAGTTTGAGAAGGACCGTCATGATATCGCCTTCGCAAAAGCCGGGGGATAAGCGCCGTCGCCAGCATTCGGATGTTTCATTGGCCGGTCAAACAAAAAGCCCACGCGGCCTGCCGGTCGCCGCCACCATGCAGATCGGCTCGGCTTCCGGCGACGCCGGCCCATCGGCCTGATCGGAGAAAATAGCCAGGATGTCCGGCGCGACGTAAAGGCGGCGGCCGCGGCTCTCACTATGACCAAGCAGAATACCGACCTCGACAAGCCGCGCCAGAGCGGCGCGCGCGGTCGGGCTGGAGACGTCGAATCTCGCCCGGACCGCATTCGCCGTCAGGGCCGGCTGGCAACTGGCCCATTGGGCCGTGGCACGGGCGAAGGAATGCTGACGGGTGCCATCCAGACGCCGCTCCCACTGTGCCGCGATCGTCTGAACGCTTTCGATGACGTCCTGCACTTTACCGATTGCTTTATTGACGCCTTGCAGGAAATAGCAGAACCAGGGCGCCCAAACCCCTTCCAGAATGGCCGCGCGCAACGCGTTCCTTGCGCACGCCTGTTCCGGCAGGACGAATTGCGCGTTGAACAAGGGGGCATATCCCTCCCGCACCGCCATCTCGGCGGCCAAGGCCTGGCAAAGCATCTGATTGCCCTGCTCGAAAGGTGCGATCGCGATGAGTTGCGCCCAGACCATGGCGATGCGCAGCAGCAAGGGTATCGGCGGCGGCGCGGCTATGAACATCGCCACATCGGTCAGGCATGCCGCGATATGCTCCGGCGGGGGCGGCGCGATCCGGCCGAGATCAAGCACAAACCCGCCCGCCACCGTCACCTGCGTTCTGAAGGACCCGCCGAAACCTTGGGCCGCGGTTTTGGCGGACAGCCTGGCATGCATTGCCTTGATCCGCGCTTCCACCTGAGCGGGCGATGCCAGCGGATCGGATTGCGTCGCTCGCTCCAGAATTTGATCTGACAATGCCGCATAATTGCGCCCTTGCCGGATGGTCAGCGCGTCGCCATCGCCATCGCCCTGCTGCTCGCTGATCAGAAGCGCGCAAAAATCCGCGCGCCGGTCGCCGGACGCGCCCAGGATGACGGCATCCCAACGATTGAGCAGGCGCTGCAGGGCGGATGCGTCGGGCAGCGCTTCCAGATTGGCGGCCAATCGTCCGCAACGATATTGCACAAGCTCCAGCAGAGAGATGACCGGCGCGACATCGACGGCGCGCGGCAGGTCAAGGGGCGAGAACAGGATAAGATCGGGCTGCCCGGCAACCCGCATGGTCCGGTGCCGCCGGTCAGGGGCAAGCGCCTGTCTGATCATAAGACTGCGTCTGCCGCCGTGCGGATCGGACAAAACCTGTCCCCGAGACCGGCTGGCCTATGCGCGGCGCGCACCTAGGCCGCGAGACCGGGCGAGTCGGCCGCCGTCTCGAAATCCGGCGCCGCCGCCAGGATCACTTCGACCGACCGCGTGCCTGACGTCACCGGAATGGCGGCCGAGCCATTGGTCCAGCGTGACGGCCGGCCCGCGACGACTTCCGCACTCGACCATCCGTCCTGCAGATCGTCCGCTGCCATGTCCAGAACGAGCGGCGCGCCGCCGGCATGATGGAACAGGACGACGCTTTCGACGATGACGCCGCGCTGAACGCCGGCCGAGACCGTGCTGCCCGACGCCAGACGCGTATCGAAGCTGCCCGCATGATCGCGCAGCGCCAGCGGCAGATTGAAGACAAAGCGCTGCTCTATGCCGATGTGCAAAGCTTGCGCCGGGCGGATCATCTGACCATCGACAAGAAGATGGAGATTTTGATCCTGACCGGACCCCGCCCGGAAGGGGTCCAAAGCGCCTGCGGGCTGGTCTGCGATTGTCATGGCGGCGGCACCGTCTGTCGAAAGGGTCTTCGTGCTGTCAACCCGCCGAAACCGAGGACTGCCATCCTGATCGGTCAGCATGGCAAGGCGGTGCATTTCCGTGAATTCGAACTGGCCATCGAGCGTAATATCGTTAAATCCCAAAGGTTTCGCCAATCACTGCGCCGTGGCGACGGGTCATTTGCCACTGCAACATAACCGTCACAATTCCTGCCGATATCAGGCTTATCCCCAAGCGCTGCGAGAGCAGCCCTGATCATAAGGTTTCAAACTACAACGCAATTGGACTGCACCCGCGATCCTCGGCGGTCCGATGTAGTTGCTCGAACATTGTCGCTGTCACAGGCGACGCTTCAGCTCGCTACCAGATCACAAAGCCGTGTGGAATATGATTTGCGGCCGAAGCAAAAAGAATTTTCATTTACGAAAAAGTTTCCCGGTCAAAGTTTCATTGGCCTGGGCGCCACGTCGATTTGGTGGGCTTTCCTTGACTTCCGCCCCCCCGGACTAAAGGCTTAGTCCGCTGGATTTGCATCGTCGCACCCGGCGCTATTCGCGATACAGCGCCTGCTCTGACCCTGTCGCAGCGTCCTGGAGGGATGAGCCGAAGCGCTCGCAAGGGGCCGCGTAGCGGCGCCAGATCGCCTTCCTGACGATACGGCGGCTGTCGCGGGCATCCAGCCTGTGATCCTGCTCGACCTTGCCCACGTCACGCGCCAACCCGTCGTCACGGATGACATCGCGGAACCAGGCAGAGTAATGACCGGAACGGAGATGGTAATCCCAGGTCTCATCATCGATCTTGTCGGCGCAGTCGATGAATTCATAAAGATTGCGGGCCGTCAGATTGCATTGACCCTGCCGCCCGCGAAAGTAGAAACTGTGCCAGGCGCCGACATTGCCCGTCGCGTATTTGCCGATATGCCGCCTGTGCTGTTGGCGCGGCGGTGGCGGGCGCAGCAGGGCAGCTGGCTTGCCGGCCTTGGGCTGCCAGTAGAGCATGTCCCCCTGACGCGGCGCCGGCAGCGGCAAGGGCAAGGCCAGGCCCGCGATCGCCGCGAAGGGCGACAAGGCCCTGGCCGGGTTGTCACCGAAAGCGAGGATCGTCGAAACCGACTTCAGCACATCGGCATCCAGGGCTTCCGGATAAAGCGTGACGAGGATGATGTTCGGTGCTTCGCCCGGCCAATCCGGCGCCTCACCCTGTCGGTCCGCCGGCAATACCTCATGCGCTTCGTCTATCACCAGCCAATGCGGTCGCCCGGTCCGTGCCCGCAGCGTCGTTGCCTCACGCACCAGCTGCGCGAAAAGCTTTCGCCGTGCGGCGAGCGGAAGCGCCTGGGAATTGATGACGAGATTGACCCCGGCATCCTGCTGCAGCTTGAGCGCGTTGCGCATATTGGGCGGCGACGCAGCACTGCCGACGCAGACAGCGTGCTGCAGCTCGAAGTAATCGCCTTCCGGGTCCATCACACAGAAGCTGAGGCCGCGATCGATCATATGCTCGGTGATCGTCGTCGCCAAAGTCGATTTGCCGCTGCCGGACGGTCCCACGATCAGGACGAGGCCGTCCTCGGGCGTCAGATGCGTCTCACGCCCCTCGGCATCGACACCGATCAGGATGCCATGTTTCGCGACGGGCGCGAGGTCGCGGTCCTGCCGGATGATCCGGTCGATCAGCTCAGCGACGCCGGCACCATGGTCCTGGGTGAGCAGAATGTCGGCACTGGCCTTGAGATGCGGCAATGCGTTGGAGACAGCCGCCGCGCAGCCGCAAACCGAGAGGAAGGAGTGATCATTCTCCGCGTCGCCGACACCGACGGTGTTATGAACGGAAAGGCCGAGGTCCGATAAGGCTTCCTTCAGGCCCGACGCCTTGGAAATGCCCGAGGGCAGAACCATCACCGCGCCCTTGTTGAAGACGATCTGAAGCTCAAGACCCAGGTCGTGGATCACGGAGAGTACCGTCGCCTCATGCGGCTGCCAGGTCGCTACCACGCCCCGCCCGACCGAGAGCGGTGCGACCTTCATCTCGCGCAGGCGCGCGACAAATTCCGGGGACGGCGGTGTGCCGAGCAAGCGCTCCCGTCCCGTCTTCGGGTCGTATAGCAGCGCACCGTTTTCAGCGACGATGATATCGAACAAGGTCAGATCCGGCATCGCCGCTTTCAGGTCGCGTATTTCACGGCCCGTAATCAGGATCAGGCGGCGACCGCTTGCCCGAAAGCGCTGCAAAGCGGCGATCGTCTCCGCCGAGACCACACCATCATGCGCGAGGGTGCCGTCATAATCCGTCGCTAAAGCCAGGAAATACATATCTGTTCTCGACTATCACTTTGCGTCTTGTTTCGGGCAGATATCCGCCTCCTCCGCTTTATCCTTTACAGACAATGAGGTTTGTTGAGGCGGGCCAAGCCTCTTACCCTGGTCAGCGCCGTTCGGCCTTGATCTCGATCAACGCGACCCGCGTCGGCTCAGGGCCTGGATCAGCCGTCACGCCTATTCGTTGTAATTATGACATGGATAAATAATAAGAGGCCTTTCGCGATCCCGGTCGCGGCCTATCCTTTGGTCTGCCAATCGCATGCTTCCGCGCGATGGCGTTGTCGTCCGGGTGCTGCACCCAAAAAAATCACGCCTCGAAATCCGTAGCTGTGACCAGGAACTTCCTTTATAGAATGATTCCGAAATGTTCCGGAGTTGGACATGGCAGACCAGCCCAATCAAGAAGGCGTCGCCACACCGCTACTCCTAAAGCCCGGCACCGATACGCCGCTTGCGCAGGCTGTTCGTGCGCAAGCGCTTTTATCCGCGCCGCCGGACGGCACGGTCACGCTGTTCAATGATCCCCTGTCTGCGACTGTGGAAAATCCCACAGGGGCCGCGCCACAGGCGCGCGGCATCCAACAGACGGAGCGCATCGGCCCTCTGATCGATATGACGGGATTGACCCGGACCATCATCCATTTTCCTGTCACGACCTCCCACCCCTTTGCCTTCGGCAGCGCTGCCACGCCATTCGGCGTCATGCCGATCAGACAAGCATCCGCCGGCGGCACGCATTTCACGCTCGGCGCCGGCAGCGTCTGGTTCGCGACCAATCTGATGGTGCCTGGCATCGCTGCCGGCAGTTTCTCAGGCTTTCGCATTTCCAGCGGCACGCTGACCGCCAGCGCCGCCCTGGCGCTGCAATCCGGCACCTATGTCGCGCCCACAGGGACAGTGCTGACGCTGACGGCAACTTTGGCGCCAGCGACCGCGTCCGTCGCGTCAGGTTCAGGCGTGCTGGGCGAGGATTTCACCGCCGCCGATCTTGCGCTTCCGACGACGGTGACGATCATCTTCACGACGACAACCGCCAAGGTACAGTCGCTCGGCAATGCCAGCCTGACGGTCTATGGCAGCACCGTGGGCTTCACCTTCGCCGACGGCGCCGCGCAGGCGATCGCGGGCTTTCCCGCGATCCTTATCCCCTGTGCGGCCAGCGTCACGAATTTCGCTTTCACGTCGGTGATATCGACGATGTTCACGCCAGCCGGCACGGCCAAGGTCAATGCCGGCGGCTGGTCATTGCCGATCACCGTTACCACCGTCACGGCTTTGGGCGAGGCGAGTGGCGCGGGTTCCCTCGTGCTGGAACTGGGCACAGGCGCCTCTCTCACCTGCGCGGCGCGTCACAACAGCAAGGCCAACATCGGCGGCTGGTTGATCGATCTTGATACGACGGAGCTGGTCGTGATCGCGGGCGGCACTGGCCCCGCCAGTCTGACGCCTTATACGCTGTGGAAGCCGGCCTTGCCGGCGACCGTCCGCAGCACGGTCGCCTGGATCAACCCGAGCGGGTTCATCGCCAGCCTGACCGCCTTGCCGGGGCAGGAATTGCTGGCGACGACGGGCAGCGCGAATGTCTTCCTGGACCGGCCGCTGGCGGTCGACGGCGGCGCATTGCCGATCACGGGTGCCGGCACGCTGTTCCTGAACGCGACGGCGACAAGCACCACGCTCAGCATTCTCACCCGCGCCACTGTGGCACCGACCCAATCCTTCTCGCTCGCGCTTGAAAACGCGCTTATCGGTGTGCTGGCGCCGCAATTGTTCTTCGTCGCCGGACCGGTCGCCGATCTATCCGCGACGCAGTTCCTGGAAGCCAATACGATCCTGCAACTTAAAGCCAATTGGCTGCTGCCGACCTTGCCGGACCCTTATGCCGCCAGCTTCGATCCGGCGCCGCTGCTCGATCGCGGCAGCATCGGGCTGCTGACCTTGGCGCTCGGCTGGACGGGCGAAGCGTCGGAGACCGTCAGCTTCACCTTGACCATGGCGGGGCTGCCGGGCAGCGATGCCGCGACCATTCTGCCCAGGCAGTCCCTGACCTTGCTCGATCTCTCGACCAGGGTCGATTTGTTCGGCGTGCGCTTCGGCGCAAGTTCCGACAAGGTCGCCGCCGGACCTGCCGTCGATGCTGGCTTCCTCGGCCTCAGCCTCGCCGTCTCAGACGCCGCCATCGAAAGCTTCGCGCTGCCGCAGGTCTCGTGGGAGCCGATGATCAATGACGCCGCCACCCCGCCCGAAGCGCTGGCGGCCGCCCCCGCGACCGACGGCGTCCCGACCCTGGTGCATGCGGCCAGCCTTACCGGGACGCAAACCCAGCGGCTTGTGCGCGCGGCGCCGGAACCGGTTCTGCTGCGGACCATTGGCAATGTCGCCAGCGGTGCGTCCTTCTCGGCGCAGTTCAGCCTGCCCTTCGGGCTGATCGCCTATATCGGGCAGACGAACCGGGCGTTGACGCAGCCGCGGTCGTCGCTGTTCGGCAGCGAAGGCGGGGTCTTCGCTTTGATCCAGCCGCAATTCGCGGCCGGCGGGGGCGCCTATCAACTGACGCTGAAACCACCGCACCCGGACCAGCCCAACGCCACCTTCGGCGGTTCGACGGCGATTTACGCCGATGGCGCCCCGCCGGGCTATGGCACGGCTGTGCTCGGCACCGATATCGCCCCCATCTTCGCACAGCAGTTCAGCCAGGGCGGCGGCGTGCCGGTGCTGCGCGCCGACCTCGCGGGTTATGGCGCGAGCATCTGGAGCGAATGGCTTAATCCGACGGCCACAGGCACCCACATCATCAAGGTGCAGTTCGAAACGGTGACCGGCCGCACGGCCTATGAGGTCGTCAAGGCTCAGACGATTCTTTATCCCTATGGCGTCAGGCTTGTGCGCACGGTCACGATCGCGCGGCAAAATGCCGGCTGGGTCCAGCGCCAGGATTCCGGCTGGGTTGCGGCGTCACAAGGGCTGTACCATTTCCCCAGTTCTGGCTTCACGGAGGACCTGGTCAATCGCGGCGCCATTGCCGGCGTCTTCAATGTTCGCAACATCCGTGAATTCGAAACCGTGCTGGCCGGCGGTTTCACCTATCGCCGGGTTCTGTTCGACGCCGATGTCGGGCTCGATTATCGGATCAAGGTCAAGACCGGCGGCATGGCCACCAGCCTGCTGGACGCTTTCGGCAAGCCCGTCACGCTGGTGCCGGCGCGCGACCTGACCGGCTATGCCCAGATGCTGCCCGAGGGGGCCGATCCCGCGGCGACCGACCTTGCCGCGCTATTCGGCGCCGTCGGGCCGATTACCGACGCCTTCGCCTGTATCGCCGAAATCGGCGGCACGGCCAGCTTGGCCGGCACGGCGCTGCGCTGCTCCGGCCTGTCTTTCGACATGACGCCGGGCACCCCCACGCTCGGGGCGGCCCTGCTCTCCTCCCCGGTCCTGCCAAGCGACGGCGCCTGGGGCTTCGGCAAACGGGCGGCCACGGCGACCGCACCCCAGGCGCTGCCGCCGGGCAAGCCGGTGCCGCTGGTGCAGGCCTATGCCGATCCCGGCACCTGGCATTTCGCCGATATCGCCGATCTGCTGCGCCTGGCCAATCCCGCCAGTTTCTACGGTCTTCTGCAGGATACCGGCACGCAGAAAACCCTGTTCGAGCAGCCGACGGTGAAGGACCTGACCGGCGCCCCGGCCGGCAGCCAGCCGTCCATCCAATTGCCCGCCGGCGTGGCGCCGGCCCTCGCCGATCTTGGTTCCCTGCTCGGCGCCACCGGATTGTTTCCCGATATCGCCAAGGCGATCTCCTTCCTGACCGGCGCCATCGAGCAATTGCAGACCATTCCTCAGGGTTTGCAATACACCAAGGATATCGCCTTTACCGGCAATGAGGACCCCACAACGCTGATCGATCTCGGCGTGCTGCAGGTAGCACTCATCTATGCCGATACCAGCAAGGGACAAAACGGCAGCACCTGGAAGGCCCCGACCGAGATCAGTTTCAACATCGATCCGGCGCATATGCTGCCGGCTTCCCAGGGTCGCAACTGGTGGCTGACGATTACGCCGATCTCCTTCGCGGTCACCGTGCCGGAATTCGGGTCAAGCCCGATCCTGACCATCATCGGCGGCTTTGCGGCCGATGACCGCAGCAAACCCGGCCTGACCGGCCTCACCATCGATTACGGTTCCGCCCTCGATACGATCAAAACCCTGCTCAGCAAGTTGCAGGCTTTGGCGAGCTTCCTGCCCGGCGGCCTCGGCGCCGGATTGGATGTATCCCTGTCGAATGGGAAATTGACCGTGCGCGATACCTTCGCGCTGCCGACACTGCCGCTTGGCCTCGGCAATCTGTCCGATATCAGCCTCGACCTTGGCCTGACGCTTGGTCTGTCACCGCTCTCGGCCGATTTCATCGTCGGCATCGGCGATCCGGGCAATCCGTTCAACTGGGTGGTCTCCCCGCTCGCCGGCAATGGCGCCATCGATCTTGGGGTCAAGGCGGGCCAGCCGGATTTTCTGATCCAGGGCGGTATCGGCCTCGGCCTCTCGATCGATGTCGGTATCGCGGAAGGCTCAGCCTCGATCACGCTCGCCGTTTCGCTTGAGATCAGCGGCAACGAGCTGACGATCATCATCATTCTCAATGGTCAGGCCTCGGTCGATGTTCTGGGGGGTCTTGCCTCCGCCTCGCTGTCGCTCACGGCGGCCGTCGGCGTGTCGATACAGCCCTTCCCGCCGGTGCCGGTCATCACATCGACAAGCATGGGCTTTCCAGCGGAGACGATCACCTTCCTCGCCTCGGTCGCTGTCGGCATCCATATCTCGATCTGTTGGGTCATCAGCGTCGACTTCGAAGGCTCCTGGAGCTTTTCCCAATCGGTCAGCACGCCCGCCCTTACGATAGACATCTAGGAGCCCGCCATGCTCGACGATCTTGAACTCAGCCTTATGGCCTTCCCGCAAAGCTGGACGGCCGCGACGCAAACCCTGGCCGTCAATCTGCTGGTTCTGCCGATCGGCAATCCGCTCGGCGCCGTCGGCAGCCTTGCCAAATTCGCCGGCACCACGCTGAACCTGAACCTGCGGCTGATGCAGGGGGAGGCGCTGCCCGCCAGCGGCAATCCGGCTGCGCTGACCTTGCCTTTTGCCGCCGTGCCGCCGCCCGGTGCCGTCGCGCTGCTGCAAGGTCTGCAAGCAAGACTGCCGGCGGGTGCCACGATCACCACCGGCAAAGTGACAGCCGCCAAGGCGCCGCCGGCGACGCTGCGCATCAAGAAAGCGCTGCCGCCGAGCTATACCCAGGCCATTCCGTTTTCCCGCCCCCTGAACCCTGAGCTTTTCGTCGTCGGCGACGGCTATGGTTGCGCCGTCAAAGCTCAGGACCCGGGCCTGACCTTGCCGAGACCATCGCCGAATATCGCCTGGGGCCAATTGATCTCCTATATCCTGCAGCAGCCGGCGCTGGCCCAGGCCTGCGGTTTCGTCTACCAGACCGCGATCACCATTCCGCCCGCGCTGCTGACCGATACGAGCTGGATCAGCTTCGCGATCGATACCAGCAACGCCGCCAATCCCTTCGTCAGCGATCTTGCCAATCCCGACGCCATTCGCAGCTATGCCGCCCGACTTCCCGCGCTTGCCGCCGACCGCAAGCTGTTCGCGGCCGCGCTGTTTCCGATCGTCGCTGCGCCGGGCGCCAATCTTGCGACACCCGATCTTGAAGCCCAGATCTATGATGACGGCTTCGCGCAGGTCACTCACTGTCATCAGCCGCCGACCATTGATACGGCAACCGGCAATACCACGGGCCTGGCGCCTGGTGCCGAGGCCGGGATTCAGATCGGCTGGGACGATGAGCAAGTCACCGTCTGGCTCGACCGCTCGGTGGGGCTTTTGCGCGACCGGGCGAATAATACCACCACCAATCCCGAATCACCGCTCGGCGTGCTGGGCTATCGCGTCGATACGCGCGAGAGCGGGGCTGTGCTGTGGAACGCGCTTTGCGCGGTCACCGGCACGCTGCCGTTCAGCGGGGCTGCCGCCACCGGCATCGGCAATACGCCCAGCGGGGAGCTGTTCATCAACCCGGCGCCGACACGCTCCAATACCGCAGCGGCAGCCGCGGACCCCGGCTGGATGCCGCTTTATTTCGCCGCCTGGCGTGGCGCCAGCCTGGTCACGGCCGACCCCACGGTCACGCAGCTTAACCCGCCCGCACCGGCCGGCACCACGCCGCCCCCGCTCAGCACGCTGTCCGGCGTGCCGGTGCCGCCGCCGCTCTACGGCCATGAATACCAGTTTCGCGTGCGGCTGACGGATCTTACGGGCGGCGGCCCGGCCGTCGCCGACGCGCCTTTGCATCCGGGCCTGGTGCCGATCGCCACCTGCCCCTTCCGGCGCTTCATCTCACCCAAGTCGCTGGAAGTCACCACCAGCCCGGCGCCGCCGCCCTTGCCCGCGAAGCCGCTCGCGTCGCGCACCATCACCAAGCTGGTCGTGGCGAGGCCGTTCATCGGCTATCCCGAGGCGATGTTCGCGGGCGTTGCGCCGACAACATTTCAGGGCGCCAGCCTGACAAGCCTGATCGACGTGGCGCTGGCATCCGGTCGCGCCATCGGCGTCCCCGATCCCGACGTCGATCGGTTTCTGGTCACCGTCGAGGCGGCGATTCCCGACCATGACACCGGCATCGCGGGCAGCCTGCCGGGCGAGCTTGACGGCGCCAAGTGGCGGATCATCTATTCCGTGACCGAGACTTTTCCGGCGGCGACCGATGGCACGGTGACACTGTCGTTGAGTTACGTCGATACGCCGGATATCAGCGCCATGACGCCGCCGCCCGATGGCGCGACCCTATTGCCGATCCCGACGGCGCGGGATATCCGCCTGCGGCTGACCCCGTTGTCAGCGGTCAAAAGCAATTACTACGGCACGCCGACACCGCCCGCCGGTGCAATCACCGACTTTATCACGCGCAAGGAAGCGACCAGCGAAGCGGACCTATTCCCCTTCAAGCCGGAAACGCAGCTCAGCGCCTGCTGGCTGCAGCCCGGCGGCAATCTGCCCGCGTTGCTCGCGCAATCCTTCGGGCTGACGCAGAACGGATTGACGCTCGGCGGATCACCCGGCCAACGCACCGTCTTCGCGGTATCCGGCGCCTTACGCGCCTCGCTCGCGCCGGATCGCAGCGCCGTCACGCTCGCCAGTTCGAACGAATTGCTCGATCATTGGATCGTCGCGCTCAGCATCGATATCGCGCGCGACTGGACCTGGGAAGGATTCGCGCCGCAGGCGCTGTCACTCACGCGTGACGGCACCCCGATCGGCAATCTGACTTTCCCGACGGTTATCGGCGGCAGCGCCTTGGGTGACCTGTCACATCCCGCCGATCGTAGCATGACCCGGCTGGTGTTTCTGGATGCGATCAGCCCGGACCCGTCGCCCGGCCACTATCCACGGGAGATCAAGCTTCGCTATGTCGTCACCGCCAGTTTCACGAGCGCGCCTGCACTGTACCAGAGCTATACGACGCTCCGTCTGCCGATCACGACACGCCCCGCCCAGACGCCGCGGATCGTCTCGACAGGCATCATCGAAAGCCCCTATGTCCCGGCTGCCGATTATTCCAGCACCGCCCTGCGAACCAGGTTTCTTTGGATCGAATTCGATGCGCCGATCGCGGACGGCGATGACGACGCCTATTTTGGCCGCGTGCTGGCTTACGGGCCGGACCCCCTTCTCGCGATCGAGCTTGAACCCGACACCGCGCCGGTCACCGCGCCGGAGCCGCCGCTCGGCATCGACCCTGAAGCCGTGCGCGTCATCTTTGCCGGCGAGGATTCCGACGAATCCGGGCTCGATGCGATGACGCCGCTGATCGCCGCGATCCCGGTCGCGGGAATTGCGGACG
Source organism: Acidisoma cellulosilyticum (assembly GCF_020621385.1). GTDB lineage: Bacteria > Pseudomonadota > Alphaproteobacteria > Acetobacterales > Acetobacteraceae > Acidisoma > Acidisoma cellulosilyticum. The sequence goes on from NZ_JAESVA010000008.1 coordinate 196,479, forward strand.
GTCTGCATTATCTGCTGCCGCTGCCGCCCGGCATCGCACCCGACGCGCTCGACCTGTTCGGCTTCTGGACCTATGAATTCCGCGTCGGCCATAGCCAAATCTGGAGCACGGCCCAGGGCCGCTTCGGCCGGCCGTTGCGTGTCGCCGGAATCCAGCATCCGCCGCCGCAATTGACCTGCACGACCTGGCGCAATGATACTGGCGTGACGGCGACGGCCCCTTACGCGACGACCCTGTTGGACGGGCAGCCGGCGCTGAACCTGCGCGCCGGGGACCCGCAGACGGCGCTGTGGTTCATGCTCTATGCCCAGGTGACCCAGACCGATGGCGCCAGTCAGCGGAATATTTTGCTGTCCCGTCAATGCGCGACACTTCTGCCGCAGACCTTGAACGGCAAACCGACGGTGACGGCCCACAGTCAGAACCGCGAGCCGCGCGGAACGGTGACCTTCACGGCATCGGCGATTGCCGGCGTGCTCAGCCAATTGGGCCTGCCGGCCAATGCCCCGCTGAGCGTCCTCTGTGTCGAGATTCTGCCCGGCCCGCTGCAGTCCAAACAACTCGCCGCCGCGGTGGCGGAGACGGAGGCCGTAGCGGAGAGAGCGGCCGCGAGCGCGACCACGAGCAAGGAAGATCCGGTCGGCAGCCAGCTCGGCGAGCGGCGCATTCTCCGCACCTCCCCGCTCACGCCCGTGCCGGCGATATGCTGAACAGTAGACTATCCATGGCAAAACCCCGTCTGCTGAAATGATTTGCGCGGACAGGGAATAAAATCGGGCAAGCTCCAGTCTTGGGAGGGTCAATAGAGGAAGACCCAAGCCATGCGACAAGACGAGGAAGACGGTCAGCCCGGCCGGCGGCGCGTTATGGAATGTGCCGCCTGGATCGGCACAGGCGTTCTGTGGGCGGTGTCAGGCGGGGTGCCGCGAACGGTCGGGCTGATCGGCAGCGCCGCCGCCGAAGGTCTGCAGGATGATTTCACCTTTCTGCAGATGAGCGACAACCATATCGGCTTCAAAGCCGGGCCTTATCAGGATGTGCCCGGCACATTGCAGGCGGCGATCGGCCGGGCAAAGACGCTGCCGCGCCATCCCTCCCTCATGCTGCATACCGGCGATATCAGCCATTTCTCCAAGGAGGAGCAATTCGAGCAAGCCGATGCGATCAATGCAAAACTCGGCCTCGACATCCATCACGTACCGGGCGAGCATGACATGCTCGATCCGGGCAAGAAACTTTATCTGGCGCGCTATGGCAAGAAGACCAAGGGTGACGGCTGGTACAGCTTCGACGATCATGGCGTCCATTTCATCGGTCTTTCCAATGTCACCCATAGCGGGCCGGACGGGCAATGGCTGCTGGGCGCCGACCAGATCGCTTGGCTGGCCGATGATCTGCGGGCGGTCAGCGCCTCCACCCCGATCATCGTCTTCGCGCATATCCCGTTATGGACGATCTACGCCAAATGGGGCTGGGGCACGGCGGATGCCAGCGCCGCCTTGCCGCTGTTCCGCCGCTTTGGGTCCGTCACCTTTCTGAACGGGCATATCCACCAGATCGTGCAGAAGGTGGAGGGCAACATCGCCTTTCATACGGCAAGGTCCACGGCCTTTCCGCAGCCGGCGCCCGGCACGGCCGCGCATCCGGGGCCGATCATGACGATCACGTCGGCTACCCTCGGCGACTATCTCGGGATCACCAGCGCGACAAGCCATATCACGGCGACGCGCCTGGCCCTGACCGACACCACACTCACCTGAAAGAGACGCGGCATGTTGAAAGCAATGGTCTTTTCCGTCGCGCTGCTGATCGCCCCGCTGGCGCAGGCCGCGACCTTGGCCGTCACCGTCGACGACTACAGCTTTGCGCCGGACAGCATCACGATCCATCCCGGCGACACTGTCTCCTGGCAGAATAATGATTCCGTCCCCCACACCGCTACGGCCCTGGACGGCAAAAGCTTCGACTCAGGCACGCTTGACCCCGGCGCGCGCTGGAGCTTCACCTTCAAGATGCCAGGCCATTATCCCTATCGTTGCGCCATCCACCCGGACATGCGCGGAACGATCATCGTTCAATAGGCTGAAGCCCATGATGGCCGATGATCCGTCGCGCGCCAAATTCCTGGCTTTGGCCTTGCCGCTGCTGCCGAAACAGCATCGGATGGCAATGGCGATGACGGGTAACCGATCCCGCGCCGATGATCTGGTGCAGGATACCTATCTGCGCGCCCTGAAATATTTTCGGTCATACCAGGGCGAGGATTTCGCGGCCTGGATGGCGGCCATCATGCGCAATCTGCACCGCGACCAGATCCACACCACCTTGCCCATGGATGATGATGATGACCTCAGCGCGCTACCCGACCCCGCGCCCAGCCCGGAACAGATGATCCTGCACGCGGACCGGAACCGGCATCTGCATGATCTGATCGCGGCACTGCCGGAGGGGCTGCGCGAGGTTCTGGTGATGCGGGAATTCGGCGATCTGTCCTATGCCCAGATTGCGCAGGTTTTGTCCTTGCCGGTCGGCACCGTCATGTCGCGCCTGTCACGAGCGCGCGAGTATTTGCGCAAAGCTTGGCTGAATATCGATGATGAGTCCCTGATATGAGCTGCGATGACAGGCATGAACACCTCAATGCATTGCTGGACGGTGAGCTGTCAGCCCCGGATGCCGCCGTACTGACGGCTCATCTGGCCGTCTGCCCCGCCTGCATGCAACGCCTGGGCGAATTGGCGGCGATCCGCGCGGCGATCGCCGGGCTGCACCGGGAGATTGTCTCCCCCGCGCTGGAGCAGCGCATCCTGGCCATGACCGATGATGCAATGCCGAAAGCGGTTCTGCCGTTCCGGCCGCGTCGGCGTCAGATCGGCATGCTGGCCATCGCCGCCGGCATTGCCGCTCTCCTCGTCGTGACGCTAAGCCCAGGCAAAGACCATCTGGCCGATTTCGTGGCGGTGCGTGATGCGGCCCAGCGCAGCGCCCTGATGCAGACGATGGCACCGGCAGGGGCGATCAACCCGCCCGTCGTGCCGGGCTTCACGCTGGCCGCGTCACGCACGGATATTCTGGTGGGACACAAGGCTTTGGTGGCGACCTATCGCCGCGACGGCTCGGTCATCACGCTTTGCGCCTGGCCCGCCGGCAAGGAGCCCGCGCATGGCCTGGAACAAAAGACCTATCGCGGTGCGGCGATCACCTATTGGAATGATGGAAAAAACGAATATTGGGTGACGAGCGCCGGGCCGAGGACGCTCGTCTCAGATTTCGTGACAGGGCTAAGCGCCTTGTCCGGCGCATAGCGGCTGGCCCATCCCAGGCAATCAGTCTTCGTCGTTCAGGCCCAGATGCTCGGCCAGAAAGGCGATCGTCCGGCCATTGGCGAGGGCTGCGGCTTCGGCATTGTAATGCGCGCCGTTGTGACGCGCGAAGGCGTGGTTCTGACCGGCATAGCTGTAGACGGTCGTGTCCGGCACGGTTGACAGAGCATCGACTATGCTGGCCTGCGCGTCCTTGTTGATATACTCGTCCTCTTCCGCAAGATGCATCAGCAGCGGCGCCCCGATCGCGTCCGCCTCATCCAGATAACGTTCGGTGTCGCCACCGTGATAGGCGACGGCCGCGTCCACGTCATGCCGCGCGGCGGTCAGATAGGTCATCAACCCGCCAAGGCAGAAACCCATGACGCCGACCATGCCGGTGCCGTCGTCCAACTCCGCCGCCGCATCCAGCGTCGCGACGATATCGTCCACGCCGATATCGCGGTCATAGCCGGTATAGAGCGCGAAGCCCTTCTGCCATTCCTCATCGGACAAGGTATTGAGATCGACCCCCGGTTCCTGACGCCAAAACAGGTCCGGCGCGACGGCGATGAAGCCGGCCGCCGCCAGTTCATCGCATGTCTGGCGGATATCCCGATTGACGCCGAAAATCTCGTGCAGGACGACGACGGCGGGCGCCGGCAGATGGTCAGGCTTTGCAAGATAGGCCGAGAAGGCGCCATCCTCGGTTTCGATCGTGATCGTCTCATGCGTCATGGTCGCTGCTCCCTTGTTTGCCCGCAGCCTAGGCCGAGATGGGCAGTACGGCCAGCGGCGGGATTAAGACAAAAGCGGCCGGAGGATTACCCCCCGGCCGCAGTCGCCTTCGATCAGACGCTTTTCCAGTCGCCGGCCGCCTCAAAAGCGGCGGCCGCCGCATAGATCGTGCTTTCATCCCAATGCTTGGCGATCAGCATGGCGCCCACCGGCAGCCCGTCGCTGAGGCCGCAGGGGATGGACATGGCCGGGTGGCCGGTAACATCGAAGGGCGCGGTATTGGCGATCATCTCGAAGGCCCGCGCCGTATAGGTCGGCAGATCGGCGTCACGGTCCGGCAGTTCGCTCGCCACGATCGGCAAGGTCGGCATCAGCAGGAGGTCGTAGCTGGCGAGCGCCGTATCATAGGCTGCCGTCAGACGACGCGCGATATTCTGCGCCTTGGCGTAGTAACGGCCACGGTAATGGCGCGTGAAATACTCGCCGATCATCATCGAGATCTTGAGCGTGTCGGACAGATCATTGGCGCGGTCGCGCCAGGACGCATGCGCGTCCATCAGCCCGACATTGTACTGGCCCTTCCAGTTGAAGCCCATGCCGTTGCCGAGCATCATCTGCGCCAGCAGACCTTCATTGCCGATAGGCGACCAGATATCCTTGCCGATGCGATGCATGGGGATGCTGACCTGCTCCACCACCGCACCGAGGCTTTCGAACCTTTTCGCGGCCTTGCGCACCTTGCCGTCCACGCCCGCCTGGGAATTGGCCCAGCCGAAACCCTCGGTGACGATGCCGATCCGCAGCCCTTTGACACCACGGCCCAGCGCTTCGGTATAGTTGGCCGGCTTGCAGCCCATCTGGCGCGGATCGAGCCCGTCCGGCCCCGCCAGCACTTCGAGCAGCAGCGCATTGTCGGCGACCGTCGCCGTCATCGGGCCGGTATGGTCGATCGTGCTTTCGATCGGCATGACGCCCGTATAGGGCACCAGACCCCAACTGCCCTTCATGCCGTAAATGCCGCAGAAGGAGGCCGGAATGCGGATCGACCCGCCCTGGTCGCCGCCGATCGCCATATCGACCGCGCCGCTTGCCACCAGCGCGCCGGAGCCGGAGGAGGAGCCGCCGGCGGAATAGCCCCGGCGGTGCGGATTGTGGACAGGGCCGAGCGCGCCGGTATGGCTGCCGCCGGAGAGGCAGAAACACTCGCAATGCGCCTTGCCGAGGATAGTGGCGCCGGCATCGAGCATGCGCGTCACGATGGTTGCGTCCTGATCCGGCACATAGCCTTCCAGCGTCGCGGCGCCGTTCATCATCGGCACGCCGGCGAGGCAGACATTGTCCTTCAGCGCCACGGTCTTGCCGGCGAGCGGACCGGTCGGCGCCCCCTTCACGGTCGATTTCACATACCAGGCGTTGAGCGGATTCTCGGCCGCCGAGGGCTGATAGCCCGGTGTGCGGGGATAGGTGACGATGGGCTTCTCGTCCGGCAATTCATCGACGATCCGGTAGGACGCGACGGCGCCGTCCATGAGGTCCCGGAACATCTCCAGCCGCTCGGGCGAGAGGTCCATGCCGAGGTCGTCGACGATATCCTGCATCTGCGACAAGGTAGGCCGTTCGACGGTCATGCCGTGTTCCTCGAAAGTGACGTGATGATGCGGATGATGGCACCCTTCGGCAGGGTCGTCACGCGCGCTGCTGCGGCGCAGCGTCGCACGGCGCCGCCCAAGCCATGCGGGCGCGGAATCTGCGGGATTCCCAAATGACTCGGCTGGCGGCCGCACGCAAACCCCGGCGCTGTTACGTGGGAGACCGGGAATGGGACCGAAGCGAGACAAGTTGACAGCTGTCAATTGTTGTTTATCATTGCGTTATCGTATTAATTAGCTGTAATCTTGCTCTCATGGCAGATCGCGACCGCATCAAGGACAAGACCGAACCCGGGATAGAAGCGGCGATGGGTAGCACCGACAGAATCAGCGATCTGGACCCGGCTTTGATCGACCATTCCTTTATCGAAGATCGCATGGAACCGACGGATGCCAATTATCGGCGCCTGCGGGAGAGCATCGCCGCGCAAGGTCAGACCTCCCCCATTCTGATCAGGCCGCACCCGGCCGAGCCAGGTCGCTATCAGGCTGCCTTCGGTCATCGACGCCTGCGCGCCGCCGCCGAACTGGGCCGACCGGTCCGCTGCATCGTGAGGCCGCTCACCGACCGCGATCTGGTCATTGCCCAGGGACAGGAAAACAGCGCGCGCGCCGATCTGTCCTTTATCGAGCAAGGGCGCTTCGCCATCGCCCTGCAAGACCGCGGCTATAGCCGGGAGACGATCATGCAGGCGCTCAGCCTTGACAAGGCAAGCCTGTCACGGCTGGTCCGGGTCACCGACCGACTGCCCACGGATATTGTGGAGGCCATCGGGCCCGCGCCCGCGATCGGACGCAATCGATGGATGGCGCTCTCCCTCGCCTTTCGCAAATATGCGGCGGACCGGCCGGTCGATCCGCTGCTGGAGGATGCAAGCTTCATCTATGCGCCATCCGACCAGCGTTTCGACCTTCTCTATCGGCATCTGACGCGGCCGGCGATCCTGGCGAAGCGCAAGCCATCGCCGTCACGCCGCTACCGCAACAGCGCCGGGCAGACGATCGCGACCGCCACACAGACCGAGACGACCACAACCGTCACGATCGACCGGACCGTGACGCGGGCTTTCGGCGAATTCCTGCTCGGCCGGCTGGATGCGCTCTATGCCGAGTATATGGCGGGCCACCCGGCAGAGCCGCATAAGCCGCCCGTCCTGTGGCATTCGATCGAGCGTTAGACCTGCCCGTATGCTCTAGCCTTGCCAGGAGCGGTCATCGTGCGGCAGGCGGCCCTGATCGTCGATCACCGTCACGCTATGGGGCGGCGCCGGAGTCCATGCCCAGAAGACCATGTTCACGTCCTCAGGCGTGGCGCCGGCCGCGAAGCTTGGCACCATGACGGCCGCAATCCCCGCCGCCTGCAGCCGGCGGGCCAGATCCCAGCTGGGCGGCATCTGACGCCGGCTGGCGATATCTTCCCAGGGACAGGCAAGGGTCGCGGGCGTGGCACCGAGCGCCGCAAGACCGGCAGGGTCAGTCAGATCCGCGACATCCGCGCAATCTACCTCATAGGCACAAAGCGTCATCGGTTGCGCCTTGAAGGGGAAGGCCTGCTGCGCTTCCAGCCAGGCCGTCTGCATCCGCAGCGCCGTATAAAGGGCAGGCATTCCGAGCGGGTTGAAGCGACCGCCGTAGCGTGCCGCCCCCTCCCCCGATAATGGCGAAAAGGCCCAACGCGGATGATGCGCGCGGTAGACGATACCGCGAAACCTCACGCGTAGCCGCCGACCGCGATCCGATCCAGGTAGCGCTTCACCGCTTCCGCCCGGCCTTCCTTGACCAGGGCCTCCGCCGTCTGATCCCCGAAGGAGGGCAAGGACTGCGAGCGGTACCAGGCGAAGGCCTGTTGCGGCGACCCCGCCCAGGGCCGCAGGCGATTGAGGATTTCCACGATATCGCGCAGGCGCGATTGCGTGGCGGGGGCCGCGACCCGCGCGGTTTTGGCGATGGCATCGCGCGACAGGCCGAGCGTGCTGGCAAGCTCCGCCCGCGTGATATGCAGCATGGAGCTGAGCCGGTCGACCGCTATCAACCCGTCCGCCGTCGCCGTATCCTGAATGAAGCTCGTCATATCGTTCATGGGATTGCCCCATACTTTGCCCTGAATTGGGTCAATATATAGGGCAACTACAGGCGCAGCGCCACAGCCTTTCGCGCTATGCCGTCAAGCCCCACGCAGCCAGCATAAGCCCATGGGCGTCGTCTGTTCGACCGCGACTTCGCCCTGTTTCGCCAATTCCAGCCCAGCCAGAAGGGTGCTGGCGAAAGCCGTGCGCAGCTTCTCGTCACGATCCGGATCATGAGGGGCGATGGGCGGCAGAAACGCCGCGATCTCCCCGCCTTGCGGATGGCGCGCCAGCAGTTCCGGAATGCGCACCAGAGCATCGCTGACGCGCCATAGGTCCGGAAGGATCCGGCTATAGACGGGCTCTGGCTGACCCCGATCATCCGGTCCGCGCAAGACCACGAGACAAGCCTCCATCAGGGCGACATAGCCGCCTTCGCGCGGCGGGTCGGCCAGGGGGCGAGCGAAGGTATCGACCCCCAACTGCGGACGCTGGCCGAGCCAGGCGCCGGCCGCGCGCATGGCGATACGCTCATCCAGGCGCCGGATTTCCTGCGCGGCCTCGGCCTCCGCGTCGGCTGCTGCCTCAGGACTCGCCGGAAAGAGCAGTCGGGAGCGCAGCAGCACCAGGCGCGTCGCAAGCACCAGCCAATCCGCCCGCCGCTCCAGGCTGACTTGCCCCGCGAAACGCGCCATCGCGGCCGTGAACTGCTCGGCGAGGTCGAGGATGGAGACGCCGCCGAAATCGATGCGCTGGCGCTCGACCAAGTCCAGCAGCAGGTCCATGGGGCCGTCGAACCCTTCGAGATGAAGGACCGGACTGGTGGGGAGACGCTCGGGCCTTTCCCATGCGTCATCCGATGCGGCCGCCACCAGGGGCGTACCTTTATCATCCATGGGCATAATCGGGCCGACAGTCGAAGACGAGGCTGGGCCAGGTCTTGCGCAGCGTGCCCAGAGCCGGCCAGGGCGTCCAATCGGCCGACCAGAATTCATAGGCGATCCTGGCCGATCGTCGGGGACTGCCCCCATGCAGTCCGGTCACCTGCCGCACTTGCCGCAGGGACTGCACGACCCCCCAATGCTGCCGCAGCCAGGCGCGGCTGCCGGGGTGATCCGGCCCGCGCTGCAGGATCATCGCCGGGATCGGCAGCAGGGCATGAAGATCGAAGGGACAGGCTTTGCTGCGCCCGGCCGCCTGTATCACGCGGTCGGCCTGGCTTTCCACGGCGCTGCGCAACTGGCGCGCCAGGATGCGCGCGGCCGCAAGGCTGAGACCGCGCGAACCGTCCGGCGGATTGAGCAGCGCGTGAAGCTGATCCTCCTCCGCCAGAGACAGATCCGGCAAATGCCAGGGGATTGCCCCCGACCCGGCGGCGGCCGACTGGAAAGCCTGGACGTCGATCGCGGGCCCTGAGATCACCAGATCATGCCGCAGCCAATCGGGCTGCGCCGGCGCCATGGGATCAGCCCCTGCCCCCTTCGCCGCCACCTGTCGGTTCACGCGGGGCTTCCGGCGCGCGGGCGGTAGCGTCGCGCCGTGCTGCGATCCTTCTGCCGGGCCTGGGCCATGACCTCGGCCTCGGCAGCCCCCTTGCCGTAAGCCTCGGCGATGAAGCCGGCGCGCATGCCGTGCGGAGACAGACGCTGACCGGCCGGCGCCTGCAACCCGACCTGGGCCGCGCGGCGGCGCAGGATTTTCCAAACGCCATTGCCGGTGAGACGCGCCTCGATCGTCCCGGCGGCCGTCAGACGGGGAAAGATCGGTCCATATTCAATCCCCGATCGGCGCAGCCAGATCTCCATCGCCTGGACCGGACAAGTCTCGGCCTGCGTTCCACGGGAAACAATCAGAGACGACGACGACGACGCTGCGGCACTCGGCTGATCGCTGCGGGGATTGCGAATACGAAGCGTGAGGCCTGCGGTCGTGAAATCCAGATCCTCGCAATCCAATGCCACCAGTTCCGAGCGGCGCAGGCCGCCGGCGAAGCCGATCGACAGCAGCGCGCGGTCGCGCAGATTGAGGAACCCGGCGCGGCCGCCCGGATCATGATCGCAACTGCTGAGCAGCAGCGCGATCTCGGTCGCGGTCAGCGCCGCCGCGGGTCTTACCGCTCGGGTCTGGGTCTTTGCCACGTCGCGCAGCAAGGTCGCGATGACGGGATCGGTCGAGGACCAGGCAAGACCCGCTTGGCGATGATGAAAGGCGATGGCGGCGTGCGCGACGCGCAACCCGCTGCCCCCGAGATTGTTCTGCCGCATGGTGAGATAGGCAGCGACGGTCGCGGATAGCGCCGGCAGATAGGACGCGTTTTGCGCCGCGCACCAGTCACAGAAAGCCCGCCAGTCATCGGCATAGATTTTCAGGGTGGTGGCAGAGAGCGGCTTTTGAGCGGCTGCCTGCGGCCTATCACGCGACTCCACATCCCCTCCCCTTTCGGCACCGCGACCTTGGCAGAGGCGCCGTAATCAAGGCAAGGGCCCTCAATCACAGGGTTAGGCACGGTAATACGCGATTACCTCGCCCGTTTGGGCTTGAAAGGCGATTTTGGGAGGGATTTGCTGGTGCGATCGCGCCGCAGCACCCTATCTGTTTAGCCCGTTCAGGGCTCAATTTGCCACCCCTCCCCCATGACATTTACACCGCCAACGTCAGAGAGGCTTTGCCGCAGCCCGCCTGCGGTCTAGCCTGTCGCCATGAGCCAAATCCTCGAAATCGACCGCGTGAAGGCCCGCATCCGGGCATTGACCGAGAAAACCGTGCAGAACGGTTGCACCGATGCCGAAGCCTTCGCCGCCGCCGAAATGGTGGGCAAGCTGCTCGACCGCTATATGCTGACGATGAGCGAGGTGCAGGTCCGCGAGGAGACCTGCATTCAGGCAAAGGTGCCCATGGCCGGCAAGCGGCGCGGCCCCATTGATGGCTGCGTCCCCGCCATCGGCCGGTTCTGCCATTGCATCGTCTGGCTTGACCAAGGCCAGACCATGACGGGCCCCGAGGGGGTTCCCACCAAGCACTATATCTATTTCGGCTTCGACGCCGATGTGCAGATGGCGGTCTATCTCTACAAAATCATCGAACAGGCGATCACCAGCGAGACAGCCCGATTCAAGCAAGCCCACCCGCATTTGAAAGGGACATCGCTAAGGCTGGCGACACGCAGCTTTCAGCACGGGCTGGTGAAGCGCTTGGACGACCGGCTTCAGGATCTGCATCGGGACCGCGAGGAGAGCCTGCGCGCCGGCCCGGGGCGCGGCACCGCGCTGGTTCTGGTCAAGCAGACGGTGGTCGCCGATGCCTTTCGGGAAACCAAGATTCGCCTGCGGGCGCGCAGCGTCACGGTGATTGCCATCGACCGGCGCGCCTATGCGGCCGGCGAAGTGGCGGGCGACGGCATCAACCTCGCCCGCCCTGTCACCGACCAAGGCCCCGCCCGTCTGCGATGAGGACGATCCGCGACCATCAGCGCGGCCGCGTCTATGCCTGGGAGCAGCGGGTCATCGCCCCGCATGACCCGACGCGCATCGCGCGCGAGCAGGCCCAGGCGATGATCGATGCGATCTGGGCCGATATCGGCCTGCGTTACCCGCCGAAAGTGGCGGCCCTGCCCGTTCAGGCCAAGACCCTGATCGGACGGGCCGACCGGCTGACGATCGAGCTGGCGCCGCGCGTGCCATCCTGGTGCCTGCTGCATGAGCTGGCCCATAGCATCACCTCCTCGGTAGAGGGGGACAGCGATGGTCATGGCGCGCTGTTCCTGGCCGCCTATTTCTTTCTGCTCCAACGCTATTTGCGGCGGGATCCGGGCGAATTACGGCAATCGGCCGCACAGGCCGGGCTGAACGTCGGGTCAGAATTTTCGGTCGCTGACCAGGCTTTTCGGCCGTAATGCGAAAATCCATCTGAATTCAGTCGCTTATCGGGATTTTGCGGATCTGCAAGATGCGGCGGGCGCTCCCCGGCACAAACGCTCGGATGACGGTTGAGCGGATCGCGCCATTGCTTGCCACACCGCGACCGATGGGCTTGGTACGGACCGATGATATTGGTACGGCTAAACGATGATGATGGTGCGGAGACTCGGGCCAAACCGATGAGCAGGGTACGTCTTTCCCCGCAATAACGATGACTTAGGTACCATACCTAAGACTCTATCCTAAGATTCACCTGAGAAAGACCGTACCCAGATCATCGGTAGATTTGCGATTTTAAGGAGAAAAGAGTTTTTGTTGCGAAAGCTAGCCAGGTTAGCCTAGGTTTCCTCCGCCTTCGGGCTGAACGATTCGTCGGAGAGACAATGACCGCCCCCCGTTATCCGCTTGGGCAGCAAGTCCACCTGGAACTGGTGCAGCGTGGCCCCGACGCTGCCAACCAGCTTGCCTTGTCTCTCGGCCAGCCCGACCTGTTCGAGCGTGTGCAGGCTGTCCAGGATGAGACGCCCAGCCCAGGCTTTCTCCACTCCGCCCTTTGCGCCATGTCCCTGCCGGTCCGACGGCCGAAGGACGAATTCGCGCCGATCATGCGCCAGGACGGCCAATACACCCTGGTCATCAACCCCAAGCCGCGCCTGGACCTGGTGAACGGCCAGCAGCAATTCCAATCCTTAGGCATTCCTTTCGGCTCGCTGCCCCGGCTGATCCTCATTCATATCATGACGGAAGCCGTGAAGGCCAATTCCCGCCACATCCATCTGGGCCGGAATTTCAGCGATTGGATGCGGCGGATGGGCTTCAAGACGGTCAGCTACGGGCCGCGCGGCTCAGCGACGCTCATTCGCGACCAGATGGACCGGTTGCTCTCCTGCGAATGGATGATCCGCTGGGACAATGTGGATAAGAGCGGCGAGCATGAATTCGGCATTCGCGAAATCAAGCTGACCAACGAATATCGCGGCCAGGACGGGCCGAAATCAGGCTTTCAGCGCGAAATTCTGATGACGGACGGGTTTTTCCATCACCTCAAGGACCATGCCGTCCCGCTGAACGAGGTGGCTATCCGTCAGCTACGCGATTCGGCAACCGCGCTCGACCTTTACACCTGGCTTGCCTACCGGCTGCCGCGCATCGGCAATAAGCGGCCCGCCAGCCTGAGCTGGGACCAGCTGGCGGTGCATTTCGGCAATGACGGCCGCAATATCCGCAAATTCCGCCAGACCATCCGTGACGCCTGGGAACGCCATGTCTCGGCCGTCTATCCCGAGGCCAAGGCCGAATTCGATACCAGCATCATCCGGCTTTACGGATCGCCGGCGCCGCTGCAGCAAAAGCTGGTTCCCGGCGCCAATCTGCGTCTGGTCACAGCCGATGATAAAGGTACGGTCGATGCCACAGCAGAGGCCGCAGCCGCGCCCAATCTCGCCGCGGCGTTCTTTGAGAAGCTGAAGGAAAATCTGGGAGAGGCCGAGTTTAACGCCTGGTTCAAGCGGGCCAATCTGGAATTGAGGGACAGCGAATGGTTCCTGCTGGTCGAGCGGCGGTTCCATTGCGACTATATCAGAGGCCAGTTTCAGCTGCAGCTAGACCGCGCCGCGCGCGCCATCGGGCTTGAGCAGATACGTGTCGATGTGACCAGGAAAGCGTCGAGTGTGACAGGCCCATGAGCGATACCCGCACCGAATCCCAGACCCTGCGGTCTGTCGGCGAGATCTACGGAAAATGCCTCAATGTCCTGGAAGGGTTGCGCGACCAGGCTTTGCATGAAAGCGGCGTCCGTCAGTCGCCGCGTTTTCCCATCACCCGCGTGGCCGAACTGGTCGGGCGGACGACGGCCGCGATCCGTGAGGCCGAGAAGGACGGGCGTATTCCGGCCGTGGAGCGGACGAGTTCCGGCCGCCGCATCGGCTATACCCTGGCCGAGGTCAATCAGCTGCGCGAGGCTTTCGGCACCCGGCCATGGCGCAGCGCCGATGATCCGGTTTCGGTCATCGCGGTGCAGAATTTCAAAGGCGGGGTAGGGAAGTCCACCGTCTCCGCCCATCTGGCGCAGTATCTGGCGATTCAGGGCTATCGGGTCTGCCTGATCGATTGCGACAGCCAAGGGTCGTCCACGGCCTTATTCGGCTATGTCCCGGACCTCGATATTCATGAGGACGATACGCTTTATCCGTTCTTCCGGAATATGGAGATGAGCAGCCTGGCCTATGCCGTGCGGGAGACGCATTGGGACAATCTTTACCTCATCCCCGCCAATCTGAAGCTGTATTCGGCGGAATATGAGCTGGCGGCTCGCATCTCACGCTCCGAACCGCGGCTGCTCAACCGGCTGGCCGAGGGCCTGACCTCCATCGCCGACCATTTCGACGTCATCGTGCTGGATCCGCCGCCGGCGCTCGGCACGATTTCCCTCTCGGTCATGCGGGCAGCCAATGCGCTGCTGGTGCCGATGCCGCCGACGGTGGTCGATTTCGCGTCGACCACGACCTTTCTGGCCATGCTGTATGAGACCTTGCAGATCCTGGAGGAGCGGCATTTTCCGGTTGATTTTTCCTGGATCCGCTTCGTGGCCACTCGCGCGGACGAAGGCAAATCCATGCAGCGCGAGCTGCTGGGGCTGATGCGCAATCTGTTCGGCGAGAAGATGCTGCGCACCGTGATGCGGGACAGCGCCGAGATCGACAATGCCTCTGCCCGGCTGATGACAATCTATGAGCTGGCGGCGCCGGTAACATCCCGCGAGACCTATAATCGCGGCCTTGCCTATCTGAACGGGGTGAACGCTGAAATCGAGACGCAGATTCGGACCACCTGGCCCAGCCAGGCCGCGAAATTGAGGGCGGAAGGCAAGATCTAGCCGCTTGCAGGTCTGCAAGATTAGTCCAACCGATTGATTTGGAATGATTTTATGGCTCTAGGAAACAAAGGCTTTGCGGCCGGTCTGGCCGGCGGATCACCGCCCGCCGGCAAGCTTCCGCCTCGCACCGGGGTTCTGCAGAACCGTGGCAATCGGCTGGCGGAACTCGCTTCCGGCCAGACCCTGACGCGGGAGCATGAATTGGTGGACCCGGCGCTGTGCCGGGTGTGGGAGTTTCACAATCGCGACTACGGCGCTTTGAACGAGGAAAGCTGCGCCGATCTGATCGAGAGTTTCCGTGCCCAGGGACGGCAGGAAGTGCCGGCGATCGTTCGGCGCGTCCTGGGTGACCCTGCCTGTCAGTTTGAGATTATCTGCGGTGCGCGACGGCATTGGACGGCAAGCTGGCTCCGCGCCAATGACGCGCCCAATTTCAGATTTCTGGTCGAACCGCGGGAGTTGAGCGATGAGGAAGCCTTCCGCATCGCCGATCTGGAAAACCGCAGCCGCCAGGACCTGTCGGATGTCGAACGGGCGCGGGATTATGCCGGCGCCCTGACGCGCTACTACGGCGGCAATCAGGCCAGGATGGCCGAGCGGCTGTCCGTCAGTCAAAGCTGGCTCAGCCGCTATCTGGATCTGGCCGCGTTTCCCGCCACCGTGATCTCAGCCTTCGGCAGCCTTCATGCCATCAAGATCAGCCATGGCGCGACCTTGGCGCCGCTATTGCGCCATCCGTTGTCGCAGGTGGCGGTCATTGCCGAGGCGCAGCTGGTGGCGGAGGAGCAGAGCGAGCGGGCCCAGGCCAAGCAGCCGGTGATCCCGGCGCCCGATGTCGTCAAGCGCCTGCAGCAGGCGACGCGGCGGAAGGATGCCGCGCGGGTCACGGCGCGGGCCGTGGAATTCGCCGTGCGCGCTCCGAGCGGGGCTTTGCTGGCACGCGGCACGCGGCCGCAACGCGGCAGCAATATCGTCATCAGCGTGCCGCGCAATGCGACGGCAGACCGCGAACAGCTGCTGGCTGCGATCAACGAGGTTCTGGATAAGCTCACCCAAGGCTGAGTCCGGGGACCGATGATAAGGGTACGCTAGCCTGCTCGGACCTGCCTTTTGCTGGGCAATTTTCGGGTTTTTGCTGTTGAAACAGGATGGATTTTGCCGACCGATGATAAAGGTACGGGCGCTGAAAGGGCAGGGTGGTCGGGTCAGAACCGGCTTTTACCGCTCATATGACAAGGATTATGTGAGTTTACCGTGCCTAACCGTGAAGAAAGGCGCGTTTGCCCGAATTAGGCCTCATCTATCCGTCTTGTTCCCCGCAGCGGCCCTTTGAGCCAGGACCAACCCTTGCTGCCGAGCGTCGCTTTGACACGCGCTATTTGCGTCGGCCAATGAAGGGGCCTATCCCCGCCACCCTTCTACGTTTAACCGGGTGCCATCAGGCACTGAACCGAGGATAACCTATGACCTTCAACGAACTCATCGCTCACGTCTCCGGCAAAACCGGCATGGCCAAGGAAGGCGTGAAAATGATTCTTGAGACGTCGATCGCGACGCTCACTGAAAAGGCGATTGCGGGCGAAGACGCGACCTTGCCCGGCTTCGGCCAGTTCAAGGTCAAAGACGTCCCCGCACGCCAGGGCCGCAACCCCAGCACCGGTGCGACCATGGACATCCCGGCGTCACGCAAGGTGGCGTTCACGCCGGCGAAGGCTTTGAAAGACGCGCTGAAGGCTTGAATTCAGCCTGCCGATGCCGGCGAAGCGGAGATGACCCGATCAGGTTAGCGACCGGGTCATCTCCACTTATTCAAGTGGGCATTCAGGCAAGCATGCCGCCGTCCACAAGCAGGTCTGTGCCGGTCACGTAATGCGACTGGTCGGACGCCAGAAAGGCGACGGCGGAAGCGATGTCATTCGGCTTGCCGAGCGCGCCGAGCGGAATAGACGCCAGGAATTGATTGAGCAGGGCGGGGTCATTCTCGTAGAACATCGGCGTATCGATGACGCCCGGGCAGACCGTGTTGACGCGGATTTTCAAGGGTGCCAATTCGCGCGCCGCTGACCTTGTCATGCCGCGCACGGCCCATTTCGCCCCCGCATAGGCGAAGGTGCCCTTATAGCCGACCATGCCGCCGATGGAGGAGAGGTTGATGATGGACCCACCCAGCGTCATCAGCGGCACGGCGCATTTCATGCCCCAGAAGATCGCGAACTGATTGATCTCGAACATGCGGCGGAAGCCGGCGGCGGACTCGTCCTGCAAAGACGCGGGACCATAGATCCCGGCATTATTGACCAGAATATCCAGCCGCCCGGTCTCCCGCGCGATGCGTTCCATCATCGCCGCCCATTCCGCCTCGTCCGTCACGTCAAGCCGTTGGAAACTGCAGGCGCCGTCGAGGCCGGCCGCCATGGCGCGGCCTTCCTCCTCCAGCACATCGCCCGCATAGACAAGCGCGCCGTCCGCGATGAGGCGCGCGGCGATGGCGGCACCGATGCCGCGCGCGGCCCCGGTGACAAGGGCGACGCGCCCGGCCAGAGGCCGGTTATCGAGAGAATCGACCATAAGCTGAGGCACCCGTTATTGTGCTGTAAAGCCGCCATCGACGGCGAGCGTCGCGCCGGTGACGAAACTGGCATCGTCGCTGGCGAGGAACAGAACGCCGGCCGCGATCTCCTCCGGCAGGCCGATGCGACCCATCGGCGTCAAAGCGAGGGTCGCGGCGTTCATCTCGGGCGGTTGGACGCGCACCATGTCGGTATCGATCAAGCCGGGGAGAAGAGCGTTCACGCGCACGCCCTGCTTCGCATAGGTGACGGCGGCATTGCGGGTCATATTGATCACCGCGCCTTTGCTGGCGTGATAGGCAATCTGCCCTGACCCGCCGACCTGCCCCCAGATCGACGAAATATTGACGATCGCCAGCGGCGCCCGGCCCAGCATCATGGATGTCGCCATGCGCATGCCCAGCAGCACGCCGGTCTGATTGACGCGGATGATCTGCTCCCAATCAGTCAGCGTGACGTCATGCGCGCCGGCCTTGGTGGGGGCGATGCCGGCAGCATTGACCAGAATATCGATCTGTCTGGCCTCGGCGGCCAAGCGGTCAGCCAGCGCCTGCCAATCGCTTTCCGATCCGACATCCATCCGGTGATAGTCGATATCGGGATTATGGAAGCCGGGGTCCCCGGCCGCGATATCGACGGCGATAACCCGCGACCCTTCGGCCGCCAGACGCTCCGCGCAGGCACGGCCGATGCCACGATAGGCGCCCGTGACGACGGCGACCTTGCCCTGAACTCTCATCACACTTCCCCAAGACCAAACTGCGCCGTGGAGATTAAAGCGGTCTTGGCCGACGCGATTGACATCTCGGCACTGGGCAGGTCAGCGGCATCGCTTCGGTCGCGCAGAATGCGCGCCCGGACAAGGGACGGCGGTTTGCCGAACCAGCGCACGCAGGCGCGGGTGAAGGCGCTGAGTTCGGAATAGCCGAGCACATCGGCGATTTCCTGGATCGGCATATGCGCCGCACCCAGATGCATCTCGGCCAGGCGGCAGCGCGTCGCTTCCACAAGGTCCGAAAAGACCTGTCCCTGCTCGGCCAGGCGTCGCTGCATGGTCCAGCGGGTCAAGCGCAGCGCGTCCGCGATATCCTCGATATGCGGATAGCCGGCCGCCAGGCGCGACCGGATTTCGCCCAGCACCTGATCCGTGAGGCAAAGGGTGCCGGTGCCGCAGGCAAGGCGCATCAACTCATCACACAGGCTGCGCAGCCTGATCGCATCCGCGCCCGGCATGGCTCGCGTCAGGCCAGGGTCACGGAAAACCAGCGCATTCGTCTCCATGCTGAAGCACACGGGCGCGTTGAAGACGCGGCGGTGCATCTGGACACCGGCCGGTTGGGGATGCTCGAAATGGACTTCATCCGGCGCCCAGGCGCTGCCGAGACAAGCGCGGATAAGCCCGAGGATGGTCGCCATGGTGAGTTCGGCATCCTGTCGGCGCTCCAGAATCCGGCCGTCGAGGATACGGTATTCGAAGCGACAGACCCCGTCTTCCTGCCGGAAATGCGCGGCCGTATTCTGCTGGTAGAAGGGAAACAGCCTGACCAGGACATCCAGCGCGCCGGTGAGCGTCGGGGCGGCGAGGGCGGCATCGCCCAGCAGGCCCAACCGTCCGGGTGCTGCTTCCCGGCCCAGTTGCAGGCCGAAACTGTCATTGCCCGTATGTTCGGCCGCCAGTTCGATCAAGGCGCAGTAGCGCGGCAGGTCCAGCCGCATGGCGTGGCCTTCCTTCTGGCCGCGCGCCCGCAGCAGATGACGAGGGTCGACGCCACGGCGGTGCAGGAATTCCGGAAGGCCATCGATGGCGGTCAGCAGGATCTGCGCTTCGCTGGCATCCGCGCGCCCGGAAGACCGGCGGGCGACCTTCGTCGCAACGGTTCGCTCCATGATCCCTATCCTTTGCAATTGATCTGGCCGGGCCGCCTTTTGTCCCTCCGCTTAGGCCCGGGATGGCGATGACGGTGACGATAGGGGGCTGTCACAAGTCTGAAATACGTATTCCGACCGATGGCATGGGCTTAGGATAAAATGGCACGGGGATTGCTTGAAACGTCCCGATGGTTTTGGAGGTTGAATATCGCGGTGCGGGAGGGCGAACCCACGGCAGTGACAGCGAAGACGCGGGCTTCAGGCCCCGGCACCAAGGTCCCGGCCTCGCACCGGATCGCCATCGCGGCCGACGGCCAGGTGGAGCAGATCGAAAGCCGGGAGGCCGTGTGGTTCTTTGGCGCGCGCCCGGAATTCAGCGCATTCGCAAGCGCGCTGCTGGCCAGCGGTCGCGCGCTTGTCCGCTTCGTCTGGATCGACCCTGACCGGACCTGGTATTCGGTGCGCATGGATGCCGATCTCAGGCCCGACGATCAGGCCTGGGCGGTGATCACGGCGACCGCCGTCGAGCCGCCTTTCGCCTTGACCCTGCGCGAGCTTGACGTGCTGACGCTGATTTCGGGCGGATTGGGCAATCACGATATCGCGGCCTGCCTGGAGACGAGCCTGCGGACCATCACCACCCATATCGAACGCATTCTGGCCAAGCTCGGGCAGATGAGCCGCACCGGGGCGGCGACGCTCGCGACCGATCTTGGGCTGCTGCGCCTGCCGACGCCGGGTGGCGGGCGCAACCTGCTGCCGCTGACGGCCGGCTTGGTCGACCTGAAGCCGGAGCAGCGTCATACCGGGCCGCGAATCCCGTCGGCCCTGCTGCCGCGCCGCCCGATCCTGATCGGCGCACCGCTGTCGCTCAGCGGTCTGGCGGCGGCGGACGCGACCGAGATGCTGAACGGGTCGCGTCTTGCGGTGGATGAAATCAACCGTCGCGGCGGCATTTCCGGCCGGCGGCTGGAACTGCGTGTCGTGGACTGCGATATCGGGAATCCCGAGGCCGTCACCAAGGCCGTGCGCAGCCTGATCGAAAGCGAGGTCGATGCCATCACCTCGGGCTATACCAGTTCGGAAGAACAGGTGCAGGATCTGGTCGCGGATTATGGCGCGCCTTATCTTCATTGCGCGACGATGGAGGCGATGGTCGATCGGGTGCGCGAGGATCGTTGGAGATTGCGCAACGTCTTTCAACTTTGCCCGAGCGACATTCATTATGGCCCGCGCTTCATACGGTTTCTGAGCGAGCTTGAGCGCACACGGCAATGGACGCCGTCGACCCGTCGGGTGCTGGTTATTCAGCCGCGCTGGTCGAGGATGGATATCGGCTTTCGCAGTCTGGAACGCTACGCGGCGCGGGGCGGCTGGAAGATCGATCTTCTCGACGATCTGCCGCTGCGCGACATCGACTGGGCCAAGGTCATGCAGCAGGTTCATGCCCAATCGCCGGCGGCGATCTTCTTGGCTTATTACTTCCCGGAAGAGAATATCGCCTTCCTGCGGGAGTTTTTGAGCAATCCCGCGCGCGCCTTGGTCTATACGCTATACGGTCCCTCCATCCCCGCTTACCGCGAACAATTGGGACAGGAAGCGAATGGCGTTATTTGGGCCACCACCACGGGCCTGTATCAGGACCATATCGCCCGCGGTTTCGCCGAACGCTATGAGCGGATGCATGGCCGCAAGCCCGGCCATTCCCATGCTGGTCTTGCCTATGACCGCGTCAATATCCTGGCCAGCGCCTGGACGCGCACGGATAATCCGCGCGCTTTCGACAAGGTGGTACCGGAAATCCGCGCTGTCATCCATCGCGGTGTCAACGGCGCCTATTCCCTCGACAATCCAGGGCAGGTGGCCGAAGCCTATCCGGATACGTCTCAAGACCCTTCCATCGCGCAGGCGCATCTGATCTTTCAGATCCAGAATGGGCAGCAGCGCATTCTGTCACCCTCGCCTTACGGCGAATGCGCCTTCCAGATGCCGTCCTGGCTCAAGCGACCCTGATCCGGCGCGCGCTTTGTGTTCAAGCGTCAAGCGGTCTGGACAATCCTTGCGCTCTATTGATCCCCGATGAATGACGCCAGGGCTCGGCCTTGGTGCAGTAGAACAGGGATCATGACGACGATGTTCGACAGACGACCTATGCGCGGCCTTTCGGTCGCGGCCCTGGCTCTGGGCACCACGCTTGCAGCAGGTACGTTCATGAGCCGTGCCGCGCATGCCGACGATGCCTGCAAGCCGCATAAGATCGAGCTGGGCAACGGCCAGTCCATGATGGGCGGCTGCGGCCAGCTTCATATCGCGCTGCTGATGGCGGCGACCAACAACACCCATCTGCAATCCGCCATCAAAGGCGCCAAGGCGGCGGCTGCCAAGATCGGCGCGACGATCGATGTATTCGATCCGAACTGGAGCCCGAGCGTTCAATACAATCAGGCGCAGAACGTCATTTCCAGCGGCAAATACAATGCGATCGTCGGCGAGATGAACGACGGCAACCAGGCCTGCAAAATTCTGACCGAGACCGCGCCCGAGCACGGCGTGCTGGTCGCGATCGCGAATGAGCCGATCTGCAATCGCGCGGCGAACGAAGGCGACGCGCTGTGGGCGCCGGGCACGCTGAACTTCGTCGGCGGATCGCAGGGGCGCGGGCCTTTCCGTGACTGGATCATGGACATTGCGAAGGAGAATCCCGGCCCGCAGAAAGTGGCCGTCGTCACCGGGCCGGATCTGAACGCCAATACCATCAATACCGATCTGGCTTTGAAGGACGCGAAGGCGAAATATCCGGATTTCGACGTCGTCGCCGTGGTGCGCACCGACTATTCCATCGTCCAGGGCAATTCCAAGACCTTGCCGCTGTTCCAGGCGCATCCCGATCTGACGATCCTGATTTCGAACTATTCCGACATGACGCGCGGTGCCGTGGCGGCGGCCCGCGAAGCCGGGGCGCTGAATAACGGCAAGCTCAAGATCTATGACAGCGGCGGCAATATCTGGGCTTTCCATGCCGTGCAGACCGGCCAGATCGAATCGACCCGCACGCTGCTGCCTTATACCGAGATGTATGAAAGCGTCATTCAGTTGGGCGATGCCTGGGCCGGCAAGCCTGTGCCGCATACCACGCCGCTGGATGTTCATGACATCACCAAGGCCAATGTCGATCAGTTCAAGGCACAGTATTGATGCAGACGAGCGCGATGGGGTATCGGGCTGTCCCCGCATCCCCCATCGCCTGATGTTGCGCGGACAATGAATATGCAAGCGCTCGCAACGCAATCGACCGACGATACGGGACTGGCGCTGCGGGCTGTCGGTGTCGAGAAGCGCTACAGCGGCACCTACGCCCTGAAAGGCGTGGATGTGGAGGCGAAGACCGGCACCATCCATGCGCTGGTGGGTGAAAACGGCGCCGGGAAATCGACCTTTCTCGGCATTATCGCCGGCCGCGTGGTGCCGACCAACGGGTCCGTGGAGATTTTCGGCAAGCCGCATGTGTTTGGCGCACCGCGCCAGGCGCGGCGGCTTGGCATCGCCACGATCTATCAGGAATTGACGATCGTGCCGGCGCTATCGGCCCAGGCGAATGTCTTTCTTGGCCAACCCTTGTCCCAGGCCGGTCTTTTGGATGAGCGGGGGATGCGCCGCCGGTTCGAGGAGCTTGCGGCCCAGATGTCCGTCACCATCCGGCCGGATGCGGTCGCGGGCCGGCTGTCCGTCGCTGACCAGCAGATGCTGGAAATCATGCGCGGCGTCCAATCCGGCGCCCGGCTGATCCTGTTCGATGAGCCGACGACATCTTTGGCGCCGCCCGAGCGCGAGGCGTTGTTCCGCCTGATGCGCAAGCTGCGCGCCGAGGGGGCGACGATGATGTTCGTCAGCCACAATCTGGAAGAGGTGCTTGATATCTCCGACGTCGTGACCGTGTTCCGGGACGGCCAGCTTTCAGGCTCCGCGCCACGGGCAGACTGGACCAAGCCGTCGCTGATCCGCGCCATGGTCGGGCATGATGTCGTGGAATACCGCCGGGTCGAGCGCAAGGCGCCGGCCCGTGGCGCGGCACCGCTGCTCTCGGCCAAGGCGGTATCCGTCCCCGGCGCGATCGAGGCGGTGGATCTTTCCGTCCAGCCTGGGGAAATCCTTGGCATCGGCGGGCTGGTCGGCTCCGGCCGGACATCCCTGCTGCGGGCGCTGGCGGGGCTTGAACCGCGCAGCACCGGCGAACTTGCCGTCAACGGCGAGGGTGTCGCCTGGCCATTGACGCCAAGGGCCGCGCTGCGCGCCGGGATTGTGCTGGTGCCGGAGGACCGCAAGGCGCAAGGCCTGGTGCTGGGCATGAGTGCGATGGACAATATCGCCATTGCCCGTTTCAGCGAGGTCTCCCGCTTCGGTGTCATCTCCGGCCGCCGGGTGGCCGAGAGTGCGCGAAGGGTCGCGCGCGAATTCGGCTTTGCCGAAAACCGCATCGGCGCCACGGTGCGCAATCTGTCGGGCGGCAATCAGCAAAAAGTATTGCTCGGCAAGGCGCGCTTCCGCGAGCCCAGGATTTTGCTGGTGGACGAGCCGACGCGCGGCATCGATGTCGGTGCCAAGGACGAGATCATGGCGACGCTGCGCCGGCTGGCGGATGACGGGCTTGGGATCATCGTCGTTTCCTCCGACCTGGAGGAGGTCGTCGCTGCCAGCGACCGCATTATCGTGATGTCGGAAGGCCGCAAGGTGGCGGAGATCGACCAAAGTGCCGCGCCTGCCAAGGTCCAAGATATCCTGAACGCTGCCTTCAAGGTGATGACGCATGAGTAAGTCCCAGACGGTTCAACCCGCTTCCGTCGCGGGCGCCCGCAAGTCTTTTCCGGCCAGGGATGCCTTTCTGCAATTCGGCGTGCTTTGGGCTTTCGTCATCGTCCTGATCGGTGCGGCGATCGTCTATCCGCGCGTTTTCGAGCCGACCAATCTCAAGAATATCCTGAGCCAGGCAGCGCCCGTGGGCATCGTCTCGGTCGGCATGACCTTCGTCATGATCGGCGGTGGCTTCGACCTGTCGGTCGGCTCGATCTTCGCGCTCGGCGCCGTGGTCTTCGCGCATCTGGCCGATCCGCTGGGTCTGTGGGGGGCGGCCGGCGCCGTGCTGATCGCCTGCGTGATCTGTGGCGTCATCAACGGGTTGATCGTGACCAAGCTGCACGTCAACCCCTTTGTCGCGACGCTGGGCACCGGATCGGTTTTCGGTGGCTATGCCTTCATCTATTCGCATTCGGCGCCGCAGGTACCGAATGATTTCAACTTCCAGTATATCGGCACGGAAAACTGGTTCGGCTGGCCGATTTCGATCTATCTGCTGATCGTCATCTTCCTGATCGGCGCTTTCGCCCTGGCCCGCAGTGTTTATGGCCGATCGATCTACGCGATCGGCGGCAATACGGAAGCCGCCCGCCTGTCCGGCATTCCGGTCGATCTGCTGCGGGGCAGCACCTATGTCATGACCGCGATCTGCGCCGGTATCGGCGGTATCATTTTGTCCTCGCGCCTCGGCGTCGGTCAGGCCGATATGGGTGGCACGACGTCGCTGGATTCCATCGCCATCGTGGTCATCGGCGGCACGTCGCTGCTGGGCGGCGAGGGGGCGATGTGGCGCACCGCCGTCGGCCTGCTCATCATCGGCACGCTGACCAATGTCTTCGACGCACTCGCCGTCAACAACAACTATCAGCTTGTCGCCAAGGGTGTGATCGTCATCGGCGCCGTCGCGCTCGACATCTATGCCCGCCGTATGCGCACCTGATCCGTAATAGAGGAGAATTCCCATGACTGAAAAGGACGTGGGCGTCGCGCTCACTTTCGACTATGACGCGATGTCGCTGTGGATCGGCACCTTCGGCGCGCAATCCCCCAGCATGACGTCACGCGGCGAATTCGGCGTCATCGGCGTGCGGCGCATTCTGGAGACGCTGAAGACCTACGGCATTCCCGGCACCTTCTACATTCCCGGCCACACGGCCTATGCTTTCCCGAAATCGGTGCAGGATATCGCGGCCGCTGGGCATGAGATCGGCCATCACGGTTGGATTCACGAAAACCCCGTCACCGTCTCGGCCGAGCGCGAACGCTGGATTCTGGAAAAGGGTTTCAAGGCGCTGGACGAGGTCGCGGGCGTGCGGCCGGCCGGCTATCGGTCCCCGGCCTGGGACAATAGCCCCAACTCCATCCCGCTGCTGCTGGAATATGGGTTCGAGTATGAGAGCAGCCAGATGGCGACGGATTTCGAACCCTATTGGTGCCGCGTCGGCGACAGTTTCACGATGGATGACCCTTACGTTTTCGGCAAACCGGTCAATCTTGTGGAACTGCCCGTCGCCTGGCATTTGGATGACTTCCCGCAATTCGAATATGTCGTCAGCAAGGGTGGCATCATCCAGGGTGTGCAGACGCCGCGCAGCCTGCTGCAAATCTGGAAGGATGAGTTCGACTATATGTACGAGCGCATCGGCAAGGGTCTGTTCAGCATCACCATGCATCCGCAGGTCATTGGCCGCGCCCATCGGCTGCTGCTGCTGGAAGGCATTATCGAGCATGTGAAGGACAAGCCCGGCGTGAACTTCACGACGATGATCGACTATTGCCGCAAGTGGAAGGACGGCAAGACACCGTCCTTGTCGCCCGAGATCGGCGTGCGTTGATCGATCCCGCCTTGCGCCCGGACGCGATAGCTTGTCCAATTTCTGTCGGTGCCTGTCTGGGCGAAGCGAGTGAGCGATGAGCGACGAAGTTTTGACGATTCCCGGCCTGTCGGAGCCGGTGACGATCCTGCTGGACCGCTGGGGCATTCCCCATATCCGCGCCGGCAATCTGATGGATATGTTCTTCGCCCAGGGGTTCAACGCGGCGCGGGACCGGCTGTGGCAGATGGATCTGTGGCGGAAGCGGGGTCTGGGGCTGCTCGCCGCGGATTTCGGCCCCGGCTATCTGGAGCAGGATCGCGCGGCCCGGCTGTTCGTCTATCGCGGCGACATGACCGCCGAATGGGCCTGCTACAGCCCGGACGCGCAGGATATCTGTGCGGCCTTCGTGGGCGGCATCAATGCCTATATCGACCTCGTGGCGCGTGACCCTGCGCGCCTGCCGGTGGAATTCGCGGAACTTGGCACGCGTCCGGCCAAATGGCAGACCGAGGACGTGGTACGCATTCGCAGCCATGGCTGGATGCGCAATGCGCTGTCCGAGGTGACGCGCGCCAATATCATGGCGAAAGTGGGGGCCGAGACCGATCTGCTGCGCCAGAACCTCAACCCGCCGAAAGTCGTG
This sequence comes from Acidisoma cellulosilyticum, assembly GCF_020621385.1. GTDB lineage: Bacteria > Pseudomonadota > Alphaproteobacteria > Acetobacterales > Acetobacteraceae > Acidisoma > Acidisoma cellulosilyticum. The sequence continues at coordinate 222,776 of NZ_JAESVA010000008.1, forward strand.
ACGGCGCCGGACGGGCTGGACATCGGCTCCATCCCCATGGCGGTGCTCGACACGTTCAAGCTTGGCCTGCTGCCGGTGAGTTTCGATGCCGCGCGTCTGGCGGCGCCGATCGAGCAGGCCGGGGATTGGCGGCGCATCACCCCGCTGGGTGATGTGGTGCGGGAAAGCAACGGCCAGGGCTCGAACAACTGGGTGATTGCCGGCAGCAAGACAGAGAGCGGACGGCCGATCCTGGCGAATGATCCGCATCGCGCGCATGCGGTGCCGTCACTGCGCTATATCGTCCACCTGACCTGCCCGGAATTCGACGGTATCGGCGCGGGCGAGCCTGTCGTTCCGGGCATCATGGCCGGGCATAACGGCCAGATCGGCTTCGGGCTGACGCTGTTCTTCGGGCCGGATCAGGAAGACGTTTATGTCTACGAAACCCATCCGGAGGACTGCGACCTGTATCGCTATCAGGACGGGTGGGAACGGATGCGGATTGTGGAGGAAACGACGGCTGTCCGCGGCGCGCCTGATCAGCCGCTGCGGTTGAAATTCACCCGCCATGGACCGGTCATTCATGAGGATCAGGCGGCCGGCCGCGCCTATGCCTTGCGGTCCGTCTGGTTCGAGCCGGGATCGGCCGCGTATTTCGTCAGCATCTCCTCCATGCGGCGGAAGACCTTTACCGATTTCGCGGGCGATATGCAGCGTTGGGCGGTGCCGGCCGTCAATCAGGTCTATGCCGATACGGCGGGCAATATCGGTTGGGTGGTCGCGGGCTTCAGCCCCATCCGACCCAATTGGGATGGGCTGCTGCCGGTGCCGGGCGACGGCAGGTATGAGTGGCAGGGCTTTCATCGGGCCGGCGATCTGCCGTTTGTCCTCAATCCCGATAAGGGTTTCGTCGCGACGGCGAATGAGCAGAATGTGCCGCCGGACTGGTCCCTGCCGGCCGAGAAGATCGGCCATGAATGGATCGAATCCTCGCGGGCCAATCGCATCGCCGAAGCCTTTGCGCAGACAAAGGTGCATTCGGTCGCGACCTCCTGCGCCTTGCAGACCGATCTGATCTCCATCCCCGCACGCCGCTTGTCCGTTCTTCTGTCCGGGGTGACGGGTGATGACGCGACACTATCGGCGGCGTTGGCGCTGCTGCAGGACTGGGACGGTGACTTGGCGCCCGGAAGTGCGGCGGCGGCCCTGTCGGAAGTCTGGTGGTCCAAGCATCTGCGGCCGGGGATCTTTGCCGTGAAGGTCGCCGACCCTGCCGTGCGGGCGCTGATGGGCCTGGGCGATGTCGACGCGATCCTGACCCGGCTGGAACAGCCGGAGGGCTTCTTCCCAAGCCCCGCCGCACGCGATGCCTTGCTGACGGAGACGCTGCTGAACGCCTATGCCGAATGTGTGGAGCGGATGGGGGATGATCCCGCATCCTGGGCCTGGGGCCTGATCCATCACGGCTATTTCCAGCACGCGCTCTCGGACGTCACGCAGACAAAGTCGAGGAATGTCGGGCCGCTGCCCATGGGCGGCAGCGAGTCGACACCGATGAACGCCATGTATCGCTATGGGGATTTCCGCGTTGTGCTCGGCGCGTCCTTCCGCATGGTGCTGGACGTGGGCGCGTGGGACAATAGCCGCTGCATCAACGCGCCGGGACAGTCCGGCGATGTGCGGTCACCCCATTACGGCGATCTGGCCGAAGCCTGGTCCAAAGGAGAGTATGTGCCGCTTCTGTTCAGCCAGGGCGCGGTCGATGATGCGACCCGGACGCGGATCACGCTGCGCCCGGCGACATAAGGGCGCGCGCTGTTCGGCCGAGCGCGATAAGCCAATAATGATCGCGCCCATTGGGAGCCGGGCTAAATCGGAGCTCCCGATTTAGCCAAGAAGAAAACAGGGTAGGGGGCTTTGCATCGCCTTGCCAAGTCACCCAAGCAAAACGTTAATTCCGCCAGAGCGTTTCCTGTTCGCTTAGTCTCGCAGAGACCGCTCTGGATTATTGCTTTTGCGAGCATCTTCGCACAGTCAGATGATTCCATCTGACTGTGCGAAGATGCTCTAACTGATATGGTCTCGGTTCAGAACGATCATGCGGCTCAGCAGATTCGCGACACCCTCCTGTTCGGGGGTCGAAAGCATTGTGCAAAGCTCCCGTTCTGCTTTTGCGTGGTCGACCATCGCGGGCTCGACGATCGCGAGACCTTCGTCAGTCAGCTCCACCCACACACCGCGCTTGTCTGCCGGGTCGGACGACCGCCGGACAAAACCTTGCTCTTCCAGCCGCGACAAAAGATTTGAGATGCCACCGGACGTGAAGAGCATGGTTGCCTGAAGTCGGCTGGGCGACAGTCTGAACGGATGTCCTGCGACACGCAGTGTCGCGAGAACGGCGTAAGAAGGATAGCGCAGCCCATGAGGGGCTAAAGCCTGGTTGACCCGCTTCAGGATGATGTCCTGCAGCATCAACACCCGCCCGATCACGGCCTTTCCGGAGCAGTCGATATCAGGACGCTGTTGCCGCCATTGTTCCATCCCACGACCGACAAGATCGAAACGCACCGACCCTGTCTCGTGGTCATAGTCCCCGCTGTCGGGCGCTGATTTGGCGGGTCGGATCATTCAAACCTCTGATAGCTCAGAATCTAGGCAATAGCACATAATTATAGCTTTTTATAAAGAGTAAATATCTTTCTTGAAAGATATTAGGAACGCTGTTTAAGTCTGCCGGTCAAGCGGGAGATATATCGTGCTCAAGCGTCTTACCCTGACTGTCCTAGCCGGATTGGCCCTGTCTTTTGCGCAAGCAAAAGCCGCGGATAAGCTTACCATTGCAACCTTTGGTGGATCGTTCATCAACGACACCAAAACCTGCGTGATCGCGCCCTTCACAAAGACGACGGGAAGTCCGGTCGTCGTTCAGCTGGGCAATTCAGTTCAGCTCGCCGCCGCGATCCGGGCGATGGGCGGTCGTTCAGCTTATGACGTGGTCTATCTGGACAATAGTCTGGCGACGGAACTCGAAAACGAAGGTCTTCTTCAGCCGCTGGACGTCAGCAAGTTGCAGTCCTACCCGCAAATCGACAAATCGGCTTTCGGCCCGGGCAATGACTATGTGACGTTCGAAGTCTCGGCCACCGCGCTCGTCTATGATCCCACCGTCATCAAGACGCCGCCGACGTCCTGGGCCGATCTCTTCGATCCGAAATACCGCGGCCGCATGGCCCTGGGCGATATCACCGGGACGTCCGGCATGCAGACCATGCTGGCGATCAATCGCCTGAAGGGTGGCACACTGGACAATGTGAAACCCGGCATGGATGCGATGAAGACCCTGATTCCCGGTGCCGTCACGCTCTATACCCAGGCCGACCAGCTTCTGGCTTTGTTCCAGCAAGGTGATATCGTCATTGCCCCCTGGTATCCTGACCGGGCAGGCGCTGCGATCCTCAAAGGCTATTCCTTGGCCGTCGCCTACCCCAAAGAGGGCGCTGTCGGTATTCGCCCGGTTTTGGTGATCCCGAAAGGGGATGCGCATCCCGAACTTGCATTGAAATACATCGACACGGTGTTATCCGCGCCGGCGCAGACGTGCTTCACCGAACGCGAATATGCTGCTCCCGTGAATACCACGGTCAAGCTCTCGCCCGAGGTTTCGAAGATTGTTGCCACGGGCGACAATTACAAGCGCCTCTGGTTTCCCGATCCGGAAACATTGGCCAAACACCTGCCTGACTGGATTCGTGAATGGCAGCGGCAGGTGGCGAACTAAGGAAATCGGTGATGGCGGAACTTGAGCTCATCGGTGTTTCCAAGCGTTACGCCGACCAGGTTGCGGTCTCTGACGTCTCTTTGCAGATAGCGTCGGGTGAATTCCTGTCGCTGCTCGGGCCGTCCGGCTGCGGCAAGACGACGCTCCTCCGCATCATCGCGGGCCTTGTCGATCCGTCCGAGGGCCAGATCAAGCTGGGTGATCGGGACATTACGCGGGTCCCGGTCCATAAGCGGGGTCTTGGACTGGTCTTTCAGTCCTATGCGCTCTTCCCCCACATGAACGTCGCGGACAATGTGGCCTATGGCCTGCGCCGTCAGGGGTTGCGTGGGCAAGGCCTGCGCAGGCGCGTGGACGAGGCCCTGGCGCTTGTGCGCATGACCCATCTGGCCGGGCGCCTGCCTCGTCAACTCTCAGGCGGTCAGCAGCAGCGCGTGGCCCTGGCTCGCGCGATCGCGCCTCGTCCGCGCTTGCTGCTTCTGGATGAGCCGCTGTCCAATCTCGATGCCTTGTTGCGCGACGAGATGCAGATCGAAATTCGCAGGCTTCAGCAGGAATTGGGCATTACCAGCATCTTCGTGACCCATGATCGCAGCGAGGCATTGTCAATGTCGGACCGCGTCTGTGTTCTTGGGCAAGGACGCCTTCAGCAGATTGGCACGCCAGAAGACATTTACCAGAATCCGGCGAATAGTTTCGTCGCGGGCTTCATCGGCCGCTCGAATCGCCTGCAAGGGCGGACCGTTTCGGTTGGCCTGGATGGTGCCATTCTCCGGCTAGCCAATGGGACCATGATCCATAGCGCCGTCTCGGCGCTGTCCGTGGGACAAGAGGCTGATATTGTCATCCGCTATGATGCAATTCGCTTGTCTGTCGCCAGTGGGGCCCCCGATCAGTTTTCGGGCGAGGTCATTCTGAGATCGTTTTCCGGCCCGCAAGTTCAGCTTGTGATCCGGGCTTCGACAGACATGGATCTTATCGCGGAAATTCCGAGCCATTTGCCGGCGGCCAACTTTGCACCCGGCACGCGCGTTGACATCGCGATCAATCCGGCCGCTGTCTTCGCGGGCGGCAGGCCGTCATGAAGGCCGAGGCGCCAAAAGGCCGTTTTGCGGGGTTTCTGCTGACCGCGCCGCTTGCTCTCCTGCTCCTGCTGGTATTCGTCGCGCCTATCCTCGTGATGTTGCCGACCAGCTTTAAGATCTACGATCCCGGCGTCGGCATCCAGCCTGGTTGGACGCTGCATAACTACACGCAAATTCTGGCGGACCCGTATTTTCGGGAGGTGCTGGGACGCACCCTGGTGATGGGGATTTCTGTCACTGTTTTCTGCGTCCTGTTCGGCTATCCGCTTGCCATTCTGGTGGCCCGGTCCGATGGCATGATGCGCAGCTTGCTGACGCTTCTGGTTATCTTTCCGCTGACCCTCAATCTCGTCGTCCGGTCCTTCGGCTGGATAGCTCTCTTGTCTAATAGAGGCATCATCAATCAAATAATGCTGGACCTGGGATTGGTCGAGTTTCCCGTCCGGATGATGTTCAACCTCACCGGTCTTATCATCGGTCTCACGCATATTTTCCTGCCTTTCATGGTGATGATTCTGGTCGCGTCGTTGCGCGCGATGCCGCGGGATGTGGAGGCCGCTTCGGCGGCCCTTGGCGCGCGACCTTCGATCACCTTCCTGACGGTTACCTTGCCATTGACCGCACCCGGCATCTTTGCCGGCAGCGTCCTGGTGTTCATTCTGTCGATCAGCGCGTTGGTCACGCCGCGACTTCTGGGTGGTCCTGCGTATAAGGTGATGGCAACCGCGATCTACGACGAATTCCTCAGCACGCTTGATTGGCCGACCGGGGCCGCGCTCGCTTTTGCGCTTACCTTGGTCGTACTCGTCATTCTTGGTGGTGCGGGCTATCTGACCCGCCGCTGGACGGCCGCAAGATGAGTGATCGCCCTCTGGCCCTATGGCTGAAAATCCTTGGCACCCTGCTGCTGGTATTTCTGTTATTGCCCGTGATCGTCGTCGTTCTGGCCTCCTTCACCTCGACCGCCTATCTGACGATACCGCCGCGCGGGTTCACCTTGCGTTGGTTTGCTGAAGTGTTCTCGGACCCTGACTATGTCTCCGCAATCTGGCTGAGTATCAAGCTGGCGATCGCTTCCACGTTGATCGCCACGGTCCTGGCACTGCCGGCATGCTACGCCTTGCACCAACGTTGGGTTCCGTGTGCGGTGCTTATTGGCAATCTCATGATGTCGCCGTTGATTTTTCCCGCAATCGTCATTGGTGTCGCGATGCTGCAATATGTGAGCATCCTGGATCTGCGCGGCAATTTCGGCATCCTGGTACTGGCGCATAGTGTCATTGTCACACCTTATATCGTCAGAACGGCGCTTGCCGGCTTTTCCGGCCTCGATCCGTTCCTTGAAGAGGCGGCCTTGGTATTGGGCGCCAACCGCTTTCTGGCCTTCGTTCATGTCGTGGCGCCGGCCATTCGCTCCTCCCTGAGCGCTGGTCTTGTGTTTGCCCTCATCACGTCTTTCGATGAGGTGCCGGTCACGATCTTCCTGTTGCCGCCCGGAACGGCAACGCTTCCTGTTTCTATTTTCACAGCCATCGACCAGGGCAGTGATCCTTCGGTCGCCGCAGTTTCGACGCTGCTCATAGTCATCACGGCTTTGCTGTTGATCGTTCTCGAACGATTCGCCGGCACGCGCCGTCTCATGTGAGGACGTATCATGCCATTGACCAGTCGCGGATTTCCTCTTTTTCTGACCTTCGATCTTGACGCCGAGACGATGTGGACCGCGCGCGATCCCGCCTATGCGCAACGGCCTATCCTGATGTCTCAGGGTGCCTATGGCTGGAAGGTTGGCGTTCCCCGTATCCTTGAATTGCTGAGGCGCTACAATCTGAAAGTGACGTTCTTCGTTCCGGGTCTTGTCGTCGAACAACGGCCTGCGACGATCGAGGCGATCTTGAAGGATGGCCACGAGATTGCCCACCATAGCTACAGTCACCGTTGGATTCTGTCTCTCTCCGAAGCGGAAGAACGCGAGGAGATGGAGAAGGGATTTGATGCGATCAAGCGTGCGACCGGGTATGGCCCGCGGGGTTGGCGGTCGCCGGCGGCGGAACTCAGCCCCATCAGTCTCGACCTTCTGAAGGAATGGGGATTCGACTACTCGTCGAACTTCTTCGACGACGACAGTCCGTATTTGCTCAACATCGGTGGGGAGCGATCGAACATCGTGGAACTGCCTTTTCGTTGGGTGCTGGATGACGCGCCCTTCTTCCAATATTCTATCGTGCTTCCGGGTCGCACCATGCATCCGCCGTCTTCCGTCCTTGAGTCGTGGAAAACGGAGTTCGACATGCTCTACGCCGAGGACCGTATGATGATGATCGGCTTCCATCCGCAGATCATTGGCCAGCCGTCCCGTCTTTGGGTGCTTGAGAAGCTCATCGAACATGCGCTTTCTCACAGCAATGTATGGATCGGGCGGTGTGACGAAATCACCGACGACCTGCGCCCAGGGCTGCTGGCAGCGGCACCATGATCGGCGATCTGAGCGGCCGGCGCCTGGTCGTCGCCGGCGGCGCAAGCGGTATCGGTCTCGCGACCGCGCGCCTGGCGCAGGCGGCCGGCGCTGCCGTTGCGGTGATCGACCGTTCGGCGCCTCCGGCAGGGGTAGAGGGTTTCCTAGCCGATCTGCGCATTGCTTCTGAGGTAGATCTTGCAATGACAGCAGTCTCCCGCACGCTGTCCGGTCTGGATATGCTGGTCTACTCAGCCGGCATCGATCTTCGGGCGCCCCTCGCGCAAATGACGGATGAGGATTGGCAAACCGTTCTCGACGTCAATTTGACCGGTGCCATGCGCTTCTGCCGGCTGGCACTTCCCCATTTCTCGGCCGATGGCGGTTCAATCACGCTCGTCTCTTCAGGGGCGGGTCTGCTGCCGCTGCACGAACGCTCGGCCTATTCCGTCTCTAAAGCCGGCCTCAATATGCTCGCGAAATGCCTTGCCATGGAGCTGGCTCCCCGGAATATTCGTGTCAACGCTCTCTGCCCGGGAGCCGTTGAGACGGCATTGTTCCGTTCCTCTCTCGTTGCGGGCGCAGGCGAAGAAGCCGAGCGGCAGCTTGTGCGGGATCGCTACGCGCTGCAGCGCATCGCGGAGCCCGAAGAAATCGCCCGCAGTGTCCTGTTCCTTGGAAGCGACGCGGCAAGCTATATTACGGGCGTCGCGCTTGCGGCCGATGGCGGGAGAACCTTCCATTGAACCCGCTGACTTGGTCAGGCCGCTTCGACGGTCGATGCGCCATTATCACCGGTGCGGCCAACGGGATTGGCGAGGGATGCGCGCGGCGACTGGCACTTGAAGGCGCGCGTATCGCGGTCGTGGATCAAGACGCGGCCCTTCCCAGCCGCTTTGCCGATTTGCCGTCGGATCAGGTTTTTGCGGCCGTGGGCGACTGTACGGATGCCAGGTTTCTGGAGGCCTTTGTGCGGGACGCGGAGGCGAAGCTTGGGGTCTGCGACACGCTTATCAACAATCTGGGCAGAAGTGCGCGTGAACGCGGCAGTCCGTTCCTGGAATCCGAGGAAGCTGTCTGGCGGTTCGTGCTGGAAATCTCCCTGATGGTCAGCATGCGTATGACCCGGCTTGTTGCGGGTGGCATGAAGGCCCTTGGCTATGGTCGCATCATCAATATCATCAGCGACGCCGCTATGGTCGGTGATGTCGGTCTTGCCGATTATGCCACGGCCAAGATGGGGCTCGTCGGTTTTACGCGCGTGCTCGCCAGAGAGCTGGCGGCCCACGGCGTTACCGTGAATGCAGTGGGACCCGGTGCCGTGCGCACTCTCGCGCAGCAAAACATGCCGCCGCATGTCACCGAACAAGTCCGGGCGTCCACACCCGTTGGCTTCATCGCCGAGCCGGAGGATATCGCTGGCCTTGTCGCTTACCTTGGCAGCAAAGAGGCGCGTTTCATAACCGGCCAGACCATCCTGATCGATGGCGGCCGCTGGATGATCTAGCAGGTTGCGGAAATTTAGATGCATGACGGGCGCTGATCTGATTCTCTGGTTCTGTTGGGATTGGAGTGTCAGATGCGTGGGACAGACGAGCAGACAGGGGCCT
>NZ_JAESVA010000009.1 GCF_020621385.1 Acidisoma cellulosilyticum
CGGGCGCGGCCAGAACAGCGCTGGCGGCGGGGCCGGGGCCGGCAGCACGCTGACCAATGCTGCCAATGGATCCACGACCGGAGGGACGCTGTACCTCACCCAGAATGCCAGCGGCGGCAGCGGCGGATATGGCGGAACGACGGGCGCCGGTGGCGCTGGCGGGGCCGCGACCTCCACCCTGTCCTTAGATGATCTGACGGCCAATCCCACGGCCGCTGCGTTCCTCTATGGCTTGACGACCGCCAATGGCGGCGCGGGCGGCACCGGCACGACGGCAGGCAAGGCGGGTGCGGCCAATACCGCGGTCACCCTGACAGGGGGCGGTGCGGTCACGGGTCGTGGCTACGCCGATGGCGGCGCGGGCGGGGCCGCGACCGGCACCACGGATGGTGCCGTCGGCGGCACGGCCAAGAGCACCGTTGCCAGCACGAGCACGACGACAGGCAGCGCCTCGACCTATGCGCATGCCTTTACGCGCGGCGGGGCCGGTGGCAGCGGCCGCTACTACAGCAATGCCGAAAATGGCGGGGCCGGTGGTGCTGCCACCGGAACCTACGCGACCGCGACCAGCACAACCGCGACCGGCGGCGCGGCCACCGCCAACGCCAATGCCATGGGTGGTGTCGGCGGCGGCGGTGCCGGGGCCGGCAACGCGGGTGGCGCCGGTGGCCTTGCCAGCAAAGTGACCGCCACCGCGACCGGTTTCAACGCTACCGCAATCGTGACCCAGACGGGCGGGTCAGGCGGACGCGGCTATAGCGGTGCGGCCGGCGGCGCAGGCGTGGCCAGCACATTGACCAATGCCGCCACGGCGTCGACGACCGGCGGCAATCTCAGCCTGACCCAGACCGCCGGTGGCGGCTCGGGTGGCTATGGGGCGACACTGGGCGGCCTGGCCGGCGCAGCCACATCCAACCTGACCTTCGACGATACCACGAATGCGACCCATGCCAGCTATCTCTATGGCCGTAGCGTCGCCAATGCCGGAAGCGGCGGCCAAAGCCATGTCGGCGCCGGACAGGCCGGTGCCACGGGCACGGCAACGCTGGCGCTGACCGGTGCCAGCACTGTCAACGGCTCGCTGTCTGCCAGCGGCGGTGGCGGCGGTGCGGGCGCGACCAATGGTGGTGCGGGCGGGACGGCCAAGGGGAACGGCTCGGCCAAAACCACCTCGACCAGCCGGATTGCGCGGGAGACCGTCACTGTCTCGGGCGGCGCCGGCGGCAGCGGATCCGGCACCGGCCAGACCGGCGGGGCGGGCGGCACGGCCAGCGGCACGGCCCTGGCCACAGGCCATACGGCCTATGCCAGCGTCACGCAAAACGGCGGATCCGGCGGCCGTGGCCAAAGCGGGGCGGCCGGCGGTGCCGGGGCGGCGAGCACGCTGACCAATGCGGTGAGCGGTTCCACCACGGGCGGGTCGCTGTACCTCACCCAGAACGCCGGTGGCGGCAGCGGCGGATATGGCGGAACGACGGGCGCGGGTGGTGCGGGTGGGGCCGCGACCTCCACCCTGTCCTTCGACGATCTGACGGCCAATCCCACAGCGGCGGCTTCTCTCACGGGGCTGGGAACAGCCAATGGCGGCGCGGGCGGCGCCGGCACGACAGCCGGCAAGGCGGGCGCGGCTAATACCGCGATCACCCTCACCGGGGCCGGGTCGGTCATCGGTCGCGGTTATGCGACGGCCGGGGCAGGTGGCGGTGGGACCGGCACTGCCAATGGTGCCGTCGGCGGGACTGCCGCCAGCGCCGTTGACAGCACGAGCACGACGATCGGCGCTGCCTCGACCTACGCGCTGGCTAACACCAGTGGCGGCGCTGGCGGCGCCGGCGGTGTCTATTACGGCAGCACGGGCAATGGCGGGGCCGGTGGCGCTGCGACTGGAACCTATGCGACCGCGACCAGTGCCGATGCGACAGCCGGCGTGACCTCGGCCATGGCCAACGCCACGGGCGGCGGCGGCGGCAGTGGCTCGGGCGCCGGCAAGACCGGCGGCGCCGGTGGTTTGGCCAGCAAGACCACCGCCACGGCCACCGGCTTCAACGCCACCGCAACCGTGGCGCAGACGGGCGGCGCGGGTGGCCGTGGCTATAGCGGTGCGGCCGGCGGTGCCGGCGCGGCCAGCACGCTCACCAACGCTGCCACGGGTTTGACTGGTGGCGGTGCGATGCGCCTGACCCAGACCGCCAGCGGCGGCCGAGGCGGTTACAGCGCTGCGACCGACGGTGCCGGCGGCATCGCGACATCCAACCTGACCTTCGACGATACCGCCAGCGCGACCCATGCCAGCTCCCTCTATGGCAATAGCCGGGCCTTCGGCGGCAATTCAGGCCAAAGCACCACCGGCGCCGGCGGCGCCGGTGGCGCTGCGACGGCCGGGGTGACGCTGACCGGCGTCAATGCTGTCACCGCGACCACGACCGCCGATGGCGGGGCTGGTCTCAGCGGTGGTGCGACCAATAGCGCGGGCGGCGCGGCGGCCGCGACCGCGCAGGCGATCGCGACGGGGCTGAGCATTTCCGGAACGGCAAGTGCCACGGCCGCTGCCTTGGGCGGAACCGGCGGAACCACCGGGCATGCGTCAGCCAAAGCGACGGCCGAGACGGCAAATGGCCAATTGGCATCCGCTGGCAGCAACAGCAGTGGCAGCAGCGGTCTGACGCAATCCACCGCGACGACCAGCGGAACGGGGCTGCTGCAAGGCCTGGTCGCGTCTGCACAGGTCACGACCGCCGGCGTGGATGCGACGCAGGCGAATGTCGACTTCTCCGGCGACACCTTCTCCCTCGGCAATCAGTCGATCGATTCCTATGCGTCGGCGACCGGCCTGCCGAGCAGCAGTTTCGTCAGCAGCGTTGATGGATCAGCCGGCAATGTCGCGGCGATCTTCGGCGCCCCCCAGGCCGTGACGATCGGCGCCGGCTGGCAGAGCGGCTACTATGTATCAGGGGGCAACGGCTCCCAGGAATTCCAAAACTCTATCACCTATTCGGTCGATTCCCTTGGCCTGAGCGGTGATCTTTATGCCGGGCTGCTGACGACGAGTGCGACGGGCACCGGCTTCTCATCCCTGGCTTTCACCATCACGGTCGGCGGGACCACGGTCGTCAGCCAGAGCTTCACCTCGCTCGCGACGGCCAATGCGTATTTCACGAACCAGGCGCTTGACCTCGGTGCGGTGACGCAGACTGCCAACCTTGCCGTGACCGTCAGTTTCGACCTTGTCAGCACGACCGCATCGAGCGGCTTTGGCATCGACTATCTGCTGGGTGCGTCGGGCGGCAACGGCCCCCCGGTGATTGTCGCGCCCACGACCGCACAGGTCGTCCAAGGCAAGGCCGGCGCCATCAGCGGCGTCGCCGTCTCGGAATCCGGCAATACGACGGGCGAGACCTTCACGGTCAAGCTGACCGACACGACGGGTTTGCTGAGCGCCACCGGAACGGGCATCACCGGCGCCGGCTCCAAGGCGTTGACGATTACGGGCTCGCTCACCCAGGTCAACGCGGACCTCGCGACCCTGACCACGACCGAGACCAGCGGCACGTCCGATACCATCACGCTCAATGCCACGGACAACAAGGGCGGCACCGCCACCACCGCTGACATTGCCGTCGCGATCACCAATATTCCGCAGATCACCGCGCCCGGTTCGGCGGTCGTCGGCCTCAGCAAGCCGACCGCGATCAATGGCGTATCGATCGCTGAAGCCAATGCATCCGCCGGCGAAACATTCACGGTCAGGCTGACCGATACCAACGGCGCCTTGTCGGCGACGGGATCGAACGTCAGCGGCAATGGCAGCGCCGCGCTGCAGATCTCAGGGTCACTCGCCCAGGTCAATGCTGCCCTGGCGACGCTGAGCGATACAGACGCGACGGCGGCCGCCGACACGATCACGATCAACGCGACGGATAGCATCGGCGGCGCCGCGACCGCTGCGAACATCGCTGTCACCATCGCGAACGGGCCGGTGATCACCGCGCCCACGGCCGTCACGGTCGGCAAGGCTCAGCCCAATCCGGTGGCAGGGATCAGCCTGGCGGAAACCGGGGCGACGGCCGGAGAGACCTTTACGGTCAATCTGTCGGACAATAACGGCCTGCTGGCCGCGACCGGCACTGGCGTTTCAGGCTCGGGTACTGCGGCTCTCACGATTGCGGGCACGCTGGCCCAGGTCAATGCCGCGCTCGCGACGGTGACGGATAAGAACGGCACGGTGCAGGCCGATAACATCCTGATCACGGCCGTCGACAGCTTCGGCAATACGGCCGGCGATAAAACGGTTGCGGTCACGGTGAACGGGCCGCCCAGCATTTCGCAGTCCAGCGCTGTCACGGTTCATCAAGGCGTGACCACGGCGGTTTTCCTCAGCGTCTCGGAAAGCGGCGATACGACCGGTGAGACCTTCACCGCGACGGTTGCCGATACAAGCGGCGTGCTGGCGGCGACCGGCACCGGTGTATCCGGCTCCGGCAGCCAAAGCGTGACGATCACCGGATCGCTCAGCCAAATCGACAATGACCTGGCGACCCTGACGGTCAATGAGGCCGGCACGGCGTCGGATACGATTTCCGTCACGGTCGTCGACAGCTTTGGCAATGCGACCGGGCCGCAGAAGACGACCGTCACCGTCAATCCGACGCTGACGCCGGTCATCACCACGCCGGCCGGCGCTGCCGTCGGTCTGGCGAAGGCGACCCTCGTGTCGGGGCTGAGCCTGGCGGAGACGGGCGCGCGCGCCGGCGAGACCTTCACCGTCACCGTCTCCGACACCAATGGCGTGCTGTCGGCTACGGGCGCGAGCGTGAGTTTCAGCGGCACCAGCCTGACGATCCAAGGCTCGCTCGCTCAGGTCAACGCGGATCTGGCAACGCTGACCGACACCGACACCAATCCGGCCGCCGATACGCTGTCGGTCACCGCGTCCGATTCCTTCGGCAATATCGCGGCCCCCGCCTCGACGGCCATCACCGTCGCCAATGATCCCGTCATTGCGGCACCCAGCACGCTGGTCGTCGGTGTCGACCAGCCTGTTTCCGTCGCAGGCGTCAGCATCTCGGAAAGCGGGGCCTCGGCCAGCGAGACCTTTACCGTGACCGCGTCCGACAACAATGGCCTACTGTCGGCGACCGGCACCGGCGTGTCCGGTGCGGGGACATCGAGCCTCGCCATCACCGGCACGCTGGCCCAGGTGAATGCCGCGCTCGCGACATTGACGGATAAGAACGGCACGCAGCTTGACGACTCAATCGTGTTCGCGGCGACTGATGGGTTTGGCAATACGGCTGGCAGCCGCAGCACGGCCGTGACCGTGAATGGGGTGCCGTCTTATGACAGCTATCCCTCCTCCCTGGCGCTGCAACAGAACAAGCCTGAGCCTTTCTCGCTCGATATCACTGAGTCGGGCGATACGACCGGCGAGACCTTTACGGCCGTGATATCGGACCAGTTCGGATTGCTCTCGGCCACCGGTAGCGGTGTCACCGGAAACAACACCACGACGCTGACCATTACCGGCTCGCTGTCCGACGTGCGGACCAGTCTCAATGCGCTGGTGGATACTGACGGCACGCCGGGCAAGGACGCGATCGTGCTGGCGCTGAAAGACGGCTTCGGCAATGTCGCCACCGACATCACGATCCCGATCACGGTCATAAGCAATCCGGTGATCGCCGCGCCGGCCTCCCTCAGCCTCGGGCAGGGACAGCCGGGTACGATTGCGGGCGTCAGCCTGTCCGAGCCCGGCGCCATTGCGGGCGAGACGTTTACCGTCACGGCATCCGACACGAATGGGTTGCTGTCCGCCACCGGCACGGGCGTATCCGATTCCGGCACCACAGCCATCACCATAGCCGGGACCTTGGCCGAGGTGAACGCGGCCCTGGCGACGCTGACCGATACGGACGGGACCAGGCCTTCCGATACCATTACGCTTTCCGCCAAGGACAGCCTTGGGAATGACGCGACGGATGCGACGATCGGCGTGTCCGTGGCGGGTCTGCCGCAGATCACGGCGCCCGCCACGCTGATACTCGGCGTCGGACAGGCTGGTGCCGTCCCGGGGGTCAGCCTGTCGGAAGTCGGCGTGCTGTCCAACGAAACCTTTACCGTCAAGGTCTCGGACCTGCATGGCTTGCTTTCGGCCACCGGCACGGGCGTGTCCGGATCGGGCACGACCGCGGTTACGTTCACGGGGTCCCTGGCGCAGGTCAATGCCGGTCTTGCGACGCTGGGCGATAAGGACAGCACCACGCCTTCGGATAGCATCACGATCGATGCGAAGGACAGTTTCGGCAATACGGCGCCCGTGGCATCGATCGCCGTATCGGTCACCAATGACCCAGTGATTGCGGCGCCGGCGACGGCGACGATCGAGCAAGGCCAGGCGAGCCCGATTATGGGCGTCAGCCTGTCCGAGGCCGGTGCGATCACGGGCGAGATTTTCACTGTGACGGTGTCGGATACGGACGGGTTGCTGTCGGCCACCGGCGCCGGCGTTTCCGGGGCGGGCACCACGGTGCTGACGCTCAAGGGTTCGCTGGCTGACGTGAATACCGACCTGGCATCGCTGACGGACAATGACAGCGCTGGGCCGAGCGACACCTTGACCATCGGCGCGAAGGACAGCTTCGGCAACAATGCTGCCCCGGCCCATATCAGTCTTACGGTGAATGAGCCGGCCGATCCGGTCTTTACCGAGGCGGGCGATCCGCTGCCCGGAACGGTCACCGAGCAGATTCTGGATTTCGGCACGGTCGATCAGGGTGATGTCCTGGCCCCGATCGATCTGGCGCTTCTCAACGACAATGGCGTGCCAGGCGATAGTCTTTCCGGCAGTTACCTATACGCCGATGATCCCGCCTTTACCGTTGACGGCTTTTCCGATGTCCTCGGCCTGGCGGCCGGTGATCAGGAGAATTTCCTGTCGGTCAGGTTCAACACGGGAACCACCGGAACATTCTCTGAGACCATCGAGTTTGATGGAGACAGCACCAACGGTTCCGGCAGCAGTTTTGCGCTGTCGCCCCATTACCTGCTGATCGAAGGGACAGTGGTTGCGACCATGCCGACCGGTGGTGGCGGCACTGGCGGTGGCGGCACTGGCGGTGGCGGCACTGGTGGTGGCACGGGCGGCGGCACGGGTGGTGGCACTGGCGGCGGCACTGGCGGCGGCACTGGCGGCGGCACGGGTGGTGGAACCGGTGGTGGCACTGGCGGCGGCACGGGTGGTGGCACGGGTGGTGGCACGGGCGGCGGCACGGGTGGTGGCACGGGTGGTGGCACTGGCGGCGGCACGGGTGGTGGTACCGGCGGCGGCACGGGTGGTGGAACCGGTGGTGGCACTGGCGGCGGCACAGGTGGTGGAACCGGCGGCGGCCCGAGCGGCGGCGGTTCTGGCGGTAGCCCGCCGGGGCCGAGCGGTGGTGGTGCGGGTGACACGCACATCACGACATTCGACGGCCTGCACTACGACTTCCAGGCCGCGGGCGAATTCGTCTTCGCGCAGAATGCCGACATCATAGTACAGGTTCGTCTTGAACCGACCGGCGGACCGCAGAACCCGTCTGGCAGCGTCACCTTTATCGAGCAGACCGCGATCGGTCTTGGCAGCGATCGTCTCACCTTCGACTTCTCGCGGGCACAGCCCTTCTGGCTCAACGGAGCGCCTGTCACCCTTATCTCGGGGCAATTCCTGCCTTTGGCGGTCGGCACCGTCTATGCGACGTCAAGCGGCTTCGTCGTGGAAGCAAATACCGGTGAAGAGGTAAAAATCGGCAACGAAAACACCTCTGTCATTCTGGGTGGCCATACGACGGGCGTCAGCGGCCTCCTCGGCACCGCGGATGGTACGGATCCGCAGAATCTCACACTGCCGGATGGTACTGTCCTGCCCACGACGCTGACTTCGGACGAACTCTATAAAACCTACGCCGACGCCTGGCGCGTGACGCAGGCGACGTCTCTGTTCGACTATGGCGTGGGACAGACGACGGCCACCTACACCATCCCGAACTTCCCGCTGACGCCGGTGACGCTTGCAGACTTGCCGACCGCGCTTGTTCAGCAGGCGACGGAGTATGTGGAGTCTCTCGGCATCACCAATGCGACGCAGCAGCAGGATGCGGTGCTCGACTACCTGTTGGCCGCCGGCAGCCAGACAGCGATCGACAGCGATATCGCCAATACCACGGCGGGTACATCCACTTCGACGTTGCAGGTGACCAGCCCGCCGGTCGAGCTGGTCGGCGTCACCGGCCCGATCGGGCCTGTCAGCATCGGTTCCGGCAAGGTCAACGTCACGTTCCAGGTGTTCCTGAACAACCCGAGCGATAAGCCGGTCGTGGTGACCTATGCCGTCGTCGGCGGGTCTTCGCCGGCCCAACTCGGCGCGGCCGATTTTGGCGGCACTTTGCCCAGTGGTTCGGTCACGGTCGCGGCGGGTGCGACGATGGCCAGCATCACAATCGCGGTGCCGGGCAATCTGCGACTGCCGGTGGAAACGCTGCAACTCGCCATTGCGACGGCAACGACGGGCGTCACTCTCGCGAATGCGACGGGGGCGGCGACGCTGGACAGCAGCCTGCCCATCGAAGGGTCTGACGCCCTGCCGAGTTTCGAGCAGATCTCCGGCCCTGGCGCGTTCACGCAGGACGGGACGGCCTATACGCTGAACCTTGGTACGATTGGTGCCGACGGCGTCGACGCGATGAATTTGGCGATCGCCAATTTCGCGGCGGGATACGCGAATATGCTCGGCGGCACATTCGCCACCACGACCGGCAGCGGGTTCACCATCGTCACGCCCACCGTGACCGGCCTGACGCCGGGTGGTGTCGCAGGCGGCCTGACCGTGACGGCGGGCACGTCCCTCGGCGTGCATACCGAGATCCTGACCTTCAACCCGACGCAAACCAATAGCAGCGGCTATTCGGGGACGCTGGCGCCGATCACCCTGACGATCATGGACAATGTCGTCTCGCCGATCGCGCAGGCGGCGGCGACGCCCAAGGTCATCACCTTCGATGCCCGCGTGGATGGCGGGTCGACCGGCAGCCTGACCGTCGCCAATACCTCGCCGATCGGCAGCGACTCCCTCGGCGTCGTGCTGACCGATAGTGGGGGTCATGTCCTGCCGACGCAAACCACGCCGCTGGCGCCGGGCGCCTCGGCCACCTTGTCGCTCAACAGTCTTGCGACGACGAGCGGCACCTTCACCGATACGCTCAATATCGCCTATACCTCGGTGCCGCCGTCCAGCACCGGTCATCCGACGGTGGCGGAGACGGGCAGCAGCGTGACGCTGAACGGGACCGTATATCTGGCGGCAGACCCGACCCTGAATACGACGATCTTCAATTTCGGCACGGTCCATCAAGGCGACGCCGAGACCAGCCAGATCATCTCGCTCACCAATGCCGTGGCGTCGGGCGCGCTGTCGGACGAACTCCTGGCGAGCATTGCCGCAATGCCGAGAGGGATCTTTGCCACCAGCGACCAACAGGTAACGATCGACCCTGGGGAGACGACCAGCCCGGGCGCTATCGGCCTCGATACCTCGATCGCGGGTGTGGTGGACGGCAATGTGACGCTGCGGCTGACGACGCATGACGCAGCACAGCCGGATGCGACGCTTGGCACCTTGAACGTCAAGGTCGAGGGGACCGTCATCGGTGACGCGATCCCCGCCTTTGTCGAAGTCTCGGGCCCGGGTTCGCTCAGCGGCGCGCCGGGTCAGGACCAGATACTCAATCTGGGATCGATTGTCGTAAAATCCGCTGCTCAGACCATCAAGATCGCTGTCTCCAATGCCGCCTCGGGGATCGCGGATTCCCTGAGCGGGTCCTTGTCCTATACGTCGCTCGGCGTCACCCAATCGCTCGGGGATATTCCGACACTCGCGCCTGGCGACGAATCCGGCATCTACGAATTTACGATCTCGCCGACGGCCGAAGGCCAGATACAGGACGTCATCACGCTGACACCGATCGATAGCGTGCTGGGTGCGCTGCCGATCCAGACGTTGACGATTGAGGGCGATGTGATCGCCTGCTTCCTGCGCGGCACGCATATCGCCACGCCGGACGGCGAGCAGAGGGTGGAGAGCCTGCGCATCGGCGATCTGGTGACGACCTTGTCCGGAAGACCGGAACCCATCCGCTGGATCGGGCGGCGCAGCTATAATGGGCGGTTCATCCGCAGGAACCGCGACGTCCTGCCCATTTGCATCCAAGCGGGCGCCTTGGCGGATGGCATTCCCGGCCGGGATCTGTGGGTGTCGCCCTTGCATGCGATGCTGATTGACGATGTCCTGGTGGCGGCTTGCGATCTGGTCAACGGCAAGACGATCCTCCGCGGCGACCTGGCCGAGAGTGTCGAGTATGTCCATATCGAGCTCACGCGGCATGACGTGCTGCTCGCCGAAGGCGCGGCGTCCGAGAGTTTCGTGGACGACGACAGCCGCATGATGTTCCATAACGCCCATGAATATGCGGCGCTTTACCCTGACGCGAAGCGGGTGCCGGCCGTCTATTGCGCGCCACGCGTGACGGACGGCTTTGCTCTGGCGGCGATCCGTCATCGGCTGGATGTGCGTGCCGGACTGCGGCCGGATGTGGCGGCAGAGCCCTTGCGCGGCTATCTCGACCTCATGGAGGAAGGCTTGGTCGCGGGATGGGCGCAAAACCCGCTGCGGAGCGACGTGCCGGTCTGTCTCGATATCCTGGTCGATGGCGTGCTGATCGCGCAGACCCTGGCCAATCAGCACCGTCCGGATCTGGCGGACGCTGGGTTCGGGCGCGGCGATAACGGCTTCTCATTGACGCTGCCGATACCGCTGACACCGTCGCAGATGGCGCGGATTGAAGTGCGACGCTCATCGGATCAAGCGATCCTGCCGCGCTCGTCCAATTTGATGCAAGTTGCCTAGTCCAAGAAAGCGGTCCGCGAAGAAGGCGGAGCCTGAAGCGGCTCCGACCTTTCGCGGGAAGATCGAATGCGTGACAAGGGAGCGCGTCACCGGATGGGTGCATGACGCGCTCTCTGGCCAGTCCTGCGTCACGCTGCTGATCACGGCCAATGACAAGCTGCTGGCCCGTGTCCTGGCGGATCGGCCGAG
Organism: Acidisoma cellulosilyticum; assembly: GCF_020621385.1. Lineage (GTDB taxonomy): Bacteria > Pseudomonadota > Alphaproteobacteria > Acetobacterales > Acetobacteraceae > Acidisoma > Acidisoma cellulosilyticum. The sequence goes on from NZ_JAESVA010000009.1 coordinate 11,123, forward strand.
ACTGGACGTCCGGGATGCCGGGATCGGCGACGGTCGTTGCGGTTTTGATCTGGAGATCAAGGGGTTATCGCCCTTCGAAACCCATGTCATCGCCGTGCAGCGTGAAAGCGACATGGCCCATGTGGATTGCTCGCCGGTATTGCTGGAGCCGGTCAGTCAGTTCGACGCGGCTTTTCGCGCGCAATGCGCTGCCTTGCTCCGCGATGCGCCGGACGATGCGGGATTGACCGAACGCATCGATTTCCTCGCCGAGCAGGCGGAGGCGCTGATGCAGCAGCGCGCGCATCGCCGCAGTCGCCCCGTGGAACGCACGGCCCTGCGGCAGGTCAAATGGCGCTGGACAGGGTCAGGGCCGCAGGCCGGCGCAATGCGCCCGGACCAATTATTGCCCCGAGCCCTGGTGATCGACGAGACTTTGCCGGTGCTGTCCCGCGACGCCGGGTCGAATGCCGTGCTGTCACATATGCGCTCGCTCCAGCGTCTTGGGTTCGAGGTCAATTTCGTGGCCACCGACATGGCGCGCGATACCACGGGCGTGCTGGATGATGCCGGTATCATCGGGTGTCATGCGCCCTGGCATGGCTCCGTCGAGGAGGTATTGCGGCGCGAACACGGCAGCTTCGACCTTGTCTATCTGCACCGGGCGACGGTCGCGGCCTCCTATCTCGGTCTGGTCCGCCGGGAACAGCCCAGGGCCAGGGTCGTCTATAGCGTCGCCGACCTGCACCATCTGCGGTTCGCGCGGCAAGCGAGAGCCGAGGAACGCCCGGAAATGATGGCATTGGCGCGGCGGTTTCAGCTTGTGGAACTGCGCGCGGCGGCGGCGGTTGATGCGGTGATCACGCATTCAAGCCATGAAGCGGCGGTGTTGCGTCAGCATGTGGATAGGGCGCAGATCCATGTCATCCCCTGGGCGGTTGCGCAGCAGCCGACAGAGGTGCCGTTCTCCGCCCGTCATGGGCTGGCTTTCATCGGTCATTACGGTCATGCTCCGAATCTCGAAGCCGCGCGCTGGCTGGTCGACGAAATCATGCCGCGGATACATGCCAGCGACCCCGGTATTCCTTGTCTGCTCGCCGGCAGCAATATGCCGGATGATTTGCGGCGCGCGCGGCCGGGTGTGGAGGTGATCGGCCAGGTCGATTCCTTGTCCGCGGTCTTTGACCGCGTGCGGCTGACGGTCGCACCGATGCTGTATGGCGCTGGGATCAAAGGCAAAGTGCTTGAGAGCCTGGCCTGGGGCGTGCCCTGTTCCTGCACACCGGTCGCGGCGGAAGGCCTGGACCTGCCGCCGAGCCTGGACTCCCTGGTATCGGTGGGTGTGGAGAATATCGCGGCCAATGCGATCCGGCTGCATCAGGACGAGGCGTTCAACCGCGCCTGTCGGGAGGCCGGGCTTTCCTACACGGCCGCGACCCTGTCGGAAGCGCGGATCGATGCCCTGATGCGCGACGCGGCTGGCCTGCCCACGGATCGCGCGACCGCGCTCGGCGCAGATCCCGGGTAAGCCCGCCAGCGCGCGGTTACGCCGATGCCGCCAGTTTGCCGAGGGCAGCGACATTGCGGGCCAGACGCTCATCCCCCGGGCTGAGCGATAGGGCGTCCTGCGCATGTTTCAGTGCCGTCGCGTGCTGCCCGAGCCGAGAGGCGGCAAAACTCGCGAGATCATGGGGGTGAGCGCTGGCAGCGCGGGGATCGTTGAAGGCGGCCGTTGGGCCTTTCTTGATCGCAAGGGCCTTGGCCGCGGCGGCGTAACACGCGGCCCAGTCGCCGGTTTCGTACAGCATATCGGCCAATTGCACCCAGGCCTCGCGCCGCTCCGGCGCGGTCTGCGTCGCTCGTCTCAGCCATTCGAGGGCATGGGCCCTGTCACCGACGGCGGCTCGGCACCGGGCCAGATAGCCCATAACCGCGCTGTTCTGTTCCTTCCAGGTCGCCGACGGCAATGCCAGGTAGCGCCGGGCCTCCTGCTCGGCGCCGGTCCAGTCTCGGTAGAAGATACGTTCGCGCGTCAGATAAAAGGCGTTGCGCGCGCTATGCGGTTCTTCCGCTGCTGCCACCTCCAGCAAATCCAGATATTGGCCGCGCGACTTGGACGAGTCCGGCCAGTGATCCACGCGCAAATTTTTGAAATAGACGTGAACCTCCTCCAGGCGATCCGGGAAAAGGGCTTCGTGGCAGGCATGGCGCCACAGGTAGCCTTGCCTTGCGTGGCAGCGATCCGTCCAATACTCAACACCGGGCGAGCCATCGGCCTGATGCGACCAGGCATAGAGATAATGCCCGCGCGTGGCGCCAGGTCGCCATTCCTTGTCAAAATGCTCCCGCCAACCGTCGCTCAGCCGTTCGTCGAGGTCGAGCGCCAGACAGATGTCGATATCGGCTGGCAACAGGGCCAGGGCGGCATTGCGGGCGGTGTCGAAACGCCAGGGCCGGATCATGATCGGCACCACGGTCGCGCCGCCGGCGCGCAAAGCCTCCACCGTGCCGTCGGTACTGCCGGTGTCCGCCACGAAAACAAAATCCGCGCCCTGACAGGTTTTCAGAAAGCCATCGACGTGTTTCGCCTCGTTCTTTGCGATGGCATAGATCGCGATACGCATTGCTCCATTCGGCCTTCGCGCTAATGTAACGGTCTCGACACAAGCGGCATTATCTGACCGCTCGGCCGACGGTGCCGGACTGACAGGTGGTAAGCAAGCGTGACTTTCCTTTTGACCTATCACGGAACGCTGCTTTGTCGGGACGGGGCGAAGCTGGTGCATCGATCTGTGGACAATCGCGCCGGCGTTTCGCCGGTTCGCCTGGACCTGCCCTGGGAGCGTGTGCGGAGTGATTTCGATCGCAATCTTCGGGCGAAACCCGCCGAAATCCGTTCGACGGTTCCCTTCGGGGACCTCGCCGGATTCACCTTGCATATCGAGCCTGACCGCCGCTCCGTCCTGCTATCGCAAGGCGACCGTTACCTCTCGGCTCAGCTCAACGGGAGCATGCTGACCGACCGCGAACAGGCGGCCGGGTGGGAGCGGTTTGTGCCCGTGCAAATGGAGGAATTGGATCGGCTGCTATCGCTCCGCGCACACGACTGGGTGCTGTCCACGTCTTCGCGCAGGATTCCGGCGCGGTCTGTGAGACTGTCGACGCAACATGGTTTGTGGTTCGATGAGCATCACTTCGACCTCCGCTATCAGCTTCCTTTGCTGGGCGAGCACGAAGGGCGGCAACTGACCTTGCTGCGCGATAGCTGGCGCATCGCGAAGGCGCGGGCGTTCAAACCGCTCATTTGCTACAGCGCCGTCGGCAATCCGCTGATCTTCGAGCAGCTTGTCCTCAGTTTGACGTCGCTGCTGCGCTGGGGCCGGTACAAGGGTGACATCCATCTTGCCACGGACCGAAACCCTGCCGAGCTGCTGAACCTTGTTCCCGAACTGGACCCAAGTCGCGTCTCGTTCAAGCACCTCACCTATACGGATCGCATCGGGGCGATGACGGCGCGGTATTCTCTCATGGACTGGCCCGAACTGGCCGCGTTTCAGCCCCTACTCATCGTCGATACCGATATTATTTTCGACGCCGATATCGAGCCGCTTCTGACCCACATCGTCCTGTCGGATCGGATTGTCGTGCCTGCCGAGGAATTTTCCCCGCGCCGCAGCGCCGAATCGGTCGGTGCCAAGCTTTTCAGCGGGGACTATTTCGATCCCGGGGCGAGGTTTGGCTTCAATTCAGGATCGATCGGCTTGCCCAATTTGCATCGCCACGGCGACCATCTGCAGCTTATTCGCCGGATCATCGGCAATAGAAGCGACGTGTTCGGGCGCGGCCATTTCACTTGGGTGGATCAGCCGATCGCCAATTACGTGGCCGAACTGGTCGGTGGCTTCGAGACCTCTCACATGGGTCAGTATGTCCGGTGGGGCGGGGCCGGCATGGGTGTCGCAGGACGCTGTGGCCTGGTTCATTTCTGGAAGCCGCGGGGACCGGCGGAGAAGCTGCGCGCGATGAAAGACTATGTACGCGCGCTCGATCAGTTAGGCGGCTGAGCCTTTTGGTCGGTCAGTCGGCTGATCAGTTGACGCCAGGCTTGGAGACAGCTGGGCCAGTTATAGACCGCCCGCGCATAGTCCTGAGCGGCCAATGCCATGGACGGTCGGCCACCCCATGGGTTGCGGAATTCTTCCGCCAATTCGCGGGCGAAGTCCGTGACGCGCGCCTCGCGATCGTTCCCCGTGGCGTAAAGATGCGCGAAGCCGGCAGTCGTTTCCGGTAGCGCGGCCCGTGACGTCGCGATAACCCGCACGCCGGCGCCCATCGCTTCCATGACGGCGATGCAGGCGGTTTCGTCGAATGTCGCAGGATAAGTCAGGAAATGCATATCGCGGAGTGCCGCGCGTATTTCGGCATTCGGCCTGATGCCGTGATAGATCACCCCTGGCAGGCGGCGCGCATGGGCAAAGATGGACTGGTAGGACGCATCGGAAAAGCGTTGACCCCATAGGCGAAAGCTCGACCAGATATGCAGTTCCGCATCGCCAGGGTCGAGACGTTCCCAGGCATCCAGCAGGATCGAAAGACCGCGATCTGGCGCGCTGGTATAGGCGCAGCGCCACCGCCATGGCTTTTCTGTCGGCCAGGGCCTTATCGGCCCGTCGATATCGGTCGCATTATGGATGACGTGGCAGCGTTCGGCCGGCAAGGTTGGGAATCTGCCCAGGAACCGTTTGCACTGCCAGTGAGATACGAAAACGAACGCCGCGACGTGGCGGGTCATTTGCGCATCGGCACACCAGCGAAAATTGTCGCTCGCGTCATTATGCAGCCATATGACCAGCGGTCGGTCATCAAGCCGATCAAGGTCCGGCCGGTGAGGTTGAAGGTTGATCGCGTCCAGATCCTGGCCGAGCCGCTGCGACAATCCGTGCTGCATCAACTGCGTGCCACCCATCGTGGCCGCCGGTCGCCATAGCTGATAGGCCAGCAGGCCGGGTCTGGCCGCCTCGAAGATTTCCCATGACAAGCGATGCGGCGCCGCGAATAGGAGTTCCGAGGTTTTTCCGGCGCTGAGATAGAGCCGCCCTTCGCGCAAAGCGACATTGTCCGGCCCCGGCATGGCTTCGATCGTGACGCCGTCTATGATGGTGCTCTGCGCTGGGTCGCACAGGGCCGCGACAATCGCCTCGGGCGCGCGAAGCTTGCTGGACTCATCGTGCAAATGCACAAGTCGCCAGCCCAGATCCGGATGCTTGGCGATGACAAGATTTTTAGGCGCCAGATCGGCTTCCGCCTGGGCAAAGCCGGCGCCATCGGCGCTGCGATGGGCGAGCATACCATTATGCGTGCGAAGATATCGTGGATCGCGCCATCCGGTGCGTAAAACAGCGTATTCTGTCATCTATTCACCGTGCGGTGGTCCAGCCCCGGAATTCCCAAGCTTTGATCCTAGACTGCATTTCTCAGATGCAACAGATGCAACAGATGCGTCAGGCTTGCGCTCCGATTCCGGCCTGGCTGCGGCCATCTGCCGCGCCTAAACCCTCTCGATCAGCGCCCGGGCCGCTGCCGGGTTGCGGACCTTGTGCCCGCTGATGACAAACAGATAGACATCGCGGGCGATGCCGTCTGACTTGGCCTCACCGGCATATTGCAGGTCCTTCGGCCTGTCTCCCGCCGCCCATTGCTTCGCCCGTTGCGCCCAAAGGTCGAGGTTCTTCTTTGCATAGCCGAGCGGTTCGGACTCCGCCGTGCCCATGATGCGGGCATAGACGAAAGGCGCGGTGACGTCAGCGATTTGCGGAAATTCCGAATCCCCCGCGACCACCGCGGCAATGCCGTATTCGCGCAGCATGGCGGTGAAGTCAGGATTGCGGAAACTCTCGTGCCGCACCTCTACCACATGGCGGATGGCGCGGCCCTCCACGCTTTTGGGCAGCAGCTTCAGAAAGGCTTCGAAATCGACGGGATCGAAGCTTTTCGTCGCCATGAATTGCCAGTTGATCGGTCCAAGCTTGTCGCGCAACTCCAGCAAGCCGCTGGTCAGAAAACGTTCGACCGACTGGCCGGCTTCGGCCAGCACGCGCCGGTTGGTGCAATAGCGAGACGCCTTGAGGGAAAAGACGAATGTCTCCGGCGTCTCATCATGCCATTTGCGGAAGCTCTCAGGCTTTTGCGAACCGTAATAGGTGCCGTTGACCTCGATCGCGGTCAATTGGCTGGCGGCATATTCCAGCTCGCGCTTCTGTGGCAGTTTTTCCGGGTAGAAGGCGCCGCGCCATGGCTCATAAGTCCAGCCGCCGATGCCGATCCGGATCTTGCCACTCTCTGCCTTGGCCATGGTCACGCTCCCTGCCTTGGGTTATTCGAATCCGGTGACGGGATGCGGCACATAGGCTGCTTCCAGCCGTGCGATCTCGCCCCTGGTCAATGTAACATCGATTGCGTCGCCGTCATCGTCACCGTGCGAATTTAAGATCGCCGATCCGGGAGACGATCGCTTTCAGGAGCGGTGAGGTATTGGCTTCGTGATAGCCGAGCGAGAGGTCGATCGTGGGTGCCACGCCCGCCAGCGGCCGGCTGACGACCTTGGGCGGCAGCAGGTTGCGCGCATAAAGCGGCATCAGCGCGATACCGCGGGTCGAGGCGACGAGGGTCATGGCCATCGACAGGTTGTCGACACAATGATGCGGCGTGAGGTCGATGCCGATCTTGGCGCCATAAGCGTCCGTCACCGATCGCAGCGCAGGAGACGTGTCACGCGGAACGCCGACGATTTCTTCACGGGCGATATCCTGAGGCGTGATCGCATCCTTCGCCGTCAGGCGGTGGTCCGCCGGCATCAGCACGATCAGTGGTTCGTCGATCAACTGTTCGAAGATCAGCCCCGGCTTGTTGCGCTCGTGCCGCAGAAAAGCAAGGTCGATCTTGCCGCGCATCAACCCGTCCGCCAGTTCGGGGGATGGCAGGCTGAGAAGGACGACCTCGGTGCTGGGCAGTTCATCGCGCATGATCGCCATCACCGCCTGCAGCCATTCGAACTCATAGCCCGTCAGGAAGCCGAGGACGAAGGATGCCTTGGCGGCGGCCGCCGCGCGCCGCGTTGCCCCGATGGCCCCTTCGATCTGAAGCAGAACGAGGCGGGCATGGTCCAGAAACACATGTCCGGCCGGGGTCAGTGCAATGCCCTTGGCGGTGCGGATCATCAGGGCGCAGCCGAGTTCGGTTTCAAGGTCCCGCATCTGCCGGCTCAGCGATGGCTGGGCGGTGTGCAACCGCTTCTCGGCGGCGACCGTCAGGCTGCCTTCCTCGGCGACGGCGATGAAGTAGCGAAGATGGCGCAGATCCATGATTCCATACTTTAAAGGCATGGGACCCTAGAAACAAAGTCTTTTTCGCCGGCGCGGCGCGCGACTAATTCTGCGCCAACGGCCGCGATATCCAGCCCGGTCCCAGTCAGAAGGCGCCTATTGCAGGGCTGCTGACCAGACGGATCAGGCATGGAACCGCGAGCGCCGCAGGAAAGGAATAGCCATGAATACCCCCGTCGTTTTGATTACCGGCGCGCTGACCGGCATAGCGCGCGCCACCGCTGTCGCCTTCGCCAGGCAGGGCGCGAAGCTCGTCGTTTCCGGCCGTCATGATGACGCCGGCGCGGCGCTCGTCGCCGAACTGCGTGGCGTAGGCGCGGAAGCCGAATTTGTCCGCGCCGATGTCCGGCATGAGGCGGATGTCCGTGCACTGATCGATGCAACCGTCACGCGCTTCGGCCGGCTCGATATCGCCGTGAATGCGGCTGGCACCGAGGGCAAGCCGGGTCCGGCTGTGGAGCAGACGCCCGAAAGCTATGCGGCCACCTTCGATACCAATGTCCTTGGCACCATCCTCAGCATGAAGCACGAAATTCGCGTCATGCAGGCGCAGGGCGCGGGTAGCATCGTCAATATCTCCTCGACCTTCGGTCATCAGGGCGGGGCCGGTGCCTCGATCTATGCGGCGAGCAAGCATGCGGTGGAGGGGTTGACCAAGTCGGTAGCGCTTGAGGTCGGCAGCTTCGGCATTCGCGTGAATGCGGTCGCACCCGGACCGGTTCAGACCGCCATGCTGGATCGTTTCACCGGTGGCGCGGAAGGCAAGGCCTATCTTGCCAGCCTCAATGCACAGAAGCGGATCGGCGAACCGGACGAGATTGCGCGCGCAATCATCTATATCGGTTCGCATGGGGCGAGCTTCGTCACGGGTCATATCCTGACCATCGACGGCGGCAAGTCGGCCGGCTGAGAGCCTGACCCTATTTCTTCATATGTTAAAGGTGATGTCATGTCCGTCGATAATCTGAAACTCTATGAATCAAGCGGCTCTCCGAATTCCCGCCGCGTGCGCATCTTTCTGGCCGAGAAGGGGATTTGCGTCGCGCGCGTTCCGGTCGATCTCGGCGTGAAGGAGCAATTCTCCGACGCCTATGCCAGGATCAATCCGCGCCGCGTCGTGCCGACTTTGGTGCTGGAAGACGGCACGGCGATCGGCGAGGTGCCGGCCATCTTCCGCTATCTGGAGGAGGCCTATCCCAATACGCCGCTGCTCGGCACGACAGCGAAGGACAAAGCGCTGGTCGTGATGTGGGAGCGCCGGATGGAGCTGGAAGGCTTCGCGGCCGTGATGGAGACGGTGCGCAACAAGGTCCCCGGTCTGAAGGGGCGGGCGATTGCCGGCGCGCATGACTATGACCAGATCCCGGCCATCGTCGACCGCGGCCGCCAGCGTATTCTGGATTTCTATGCCGATCTGGAAGCGCGGTTGGCGACGGAGCCTTTCGTTGCCGGTGACCGGTTTAGTGCGGCCGATATCACCGCACTCGTCACGATCGATTTTGCAACCAGGGCGCTGGAGCTTGGCATTCCTGACGGCAATGACGCGACGCGCCTTTGGTACGACAAGGTCGCGGCACGTTCGAGTGCGGCGGCCTGACCTAGAGTAGATCCCGGTCGCAGTGCGTCATCTGCGCAAAAAAGCAAAACCCCGGCTGCAGGGTCCGAAAACCCTGCAGCCGGGGCTGTTGTCGGCCTCTATCCTGGGATCAGGACAGCGAGGCGATTACCACTGGATCTGCGTGCCAAAGCCGAAGAGCTGGGCCTGCGCGGTATTGTGGTCGACACCGGCATTGCCGGTCGAGAAGTCGTAGCCGCCCTGCTGGCGCGTGCCATACAGGTAATCGACGAACAGGCTCACGCCCGGCACCAGCGTATAGGTGCCGCCGACGGCCACACCCGTATTCTGCTGCTGGCCGGTGCTGAGGCCGTCCGAGGTGATGGTCGCGCCGGAACCGGCATCGACGCCACCCGGCAGGTCACCGGTCTGGTTGAGGCGGAAGAAGCTTGCACCGACCACGACCGGGCCGGTCGTGTATTGAGCGCCGACCAGCCAGCCGACGGCCTTGGAGCCGCCCGAGGGGGCAAGGTCGATGTCGTAGCTGTCGGCCACGTTGAAGTTGCCGTATTCCGAGTTACCGCCGACGGTGAAGCCAGCGTAGCTCACCGTGATACCGCCCTGGACGATGCTGAGATCGTGGTAGCTGTTCACGCTATTGGTCTCGGCGGGGCCGGTATAGGCGACCTGGCCGGCATAGCTATAGTCGAGCCCGGCCTGGACGCCGACGGGACCGAAGGTATTCGTATACTGGCCGCCGACATCGATCAGGTTGCGGGGCTGCCCGCCGCTGATGGCGGTGGGGGAGGAGGTGATGGCCGGGCTGAAATTGCCGGCATTCTTGTTCGGCGTGAAGCCGACCGCGAACTGGAAGCCGCTGATCGTGGGCGAGAGATAGACGATCTTGTCGGTGGATTCGCTGTAGTTGGAATTGCCGTCGGCCCAGCCATATTCCGGGATCGCGGATTCCGGGACCATGGCTTCGATATCGCCGTTCCACCCGCCATCGTTGAAGCCTTCGAAGGTGCCGGTCTGGAAGAGAACGTTCGGGCCGTTCTGCGAACCGAAGCTGATCTGGCCGAGCTGCGGCAGGCCGAGATAGCCATAGGCCTGATGCACATACAGCGTTTCGCTGCTGGCAGATTCGCCGCTGTTTTCGCGGATTTCGCTGGCGGCACCATAATGCAGGCCGTTGGCGGCGACGCCGTCAAAGCCCGGATAAAGGCGTAAATAGCCATAGAAACTGTCGGTTGAGGTCTTGGTGCCGCCGATATTGTCGAGGGACGAGCTTTCGACGCCCGCATACCAGTTCACGCGGCCGTTCAGGCGGACCTTGATCGAACCGGGAGCCTGGCTGGCATCCGACTGCGCCATGGCGGCGTTGATGCTCGCATATCCGATCACGCCGGCAATGACGGCCGTGCAGCCGAGCAATATTTTTCGCATGGATTTATCCCGCTATCATTCATGGTTGAACCATCATCAAATTCGTCAGAACGATGATCGTTTGCCTGAAGCGCCATTTGACTATGCGGACAGTGACCTGACTGCAACACTTGATAGCGACATTTCTGCAAAACCGCGCGTCGTCACCGGTAAGTGTCGCCGTTAGAACACACTATACTTACAGGCTATAAGATTTATGCAGGATGAGCTTTGCGGAATATTCCAACAAAGAACGAAATTCCTGTTTCGTTACGATAAAAATCCGGAATGATTGTTATTCGATTTGACACAAAACGATTCTTGTCGATGACTAAGGCAACTTTTTCATATGCAACAAAAAGGGCCTTGCTGCCGCAGCAACCAGGCCCTTTGCAGCACTCAGTTCCAGTGTTATTTACCGGCGTTCAGCCCCAGTGTGCGGCCGGGATAGCCGGCGGCATCGAAATAGCGTTCCGTGCCGACCGTCTGGGTAACCACGACGGTCTTGTGGCCCTCGGCATCGGTGGTGGAAACCTCCCAGCCTTTTGTCCAATGCGGGGTCTTGCTGCCGGTAAAGGCCTCGGTGATCACGCGGCCGACCAGCTTGCCCGTATCGGGCACATGCAGACCCAGAATATAGGCCATGGTCTTGCCGATATCGGCATTGCTGGTCGGTGCCTTATCAACAAATCCGGTCTTGAAGTCCGGTCCGGTGGCGCCGCCGATGGTGGAGGTATCGGCGCGGGAGAAGCTGCCATGCATGCCCTGGCCCTGTTGCAGCCCGGTATCGGCATTCTCCACCCCGCAGGTCAGCGGCGTCACGCAACCGGTCGACCAGGTACGGAAATTGACGACGATGGAGGGGACGGGCGTCACCGCAGATCCCTGCAGGTCGATCGCGGAAATCGGCAAGGTGCCAGGAATTTTGCCGAGCTTGGCCGAGACGAAAAGACCGCTGACATAGTCTTCATGTGACAGAATGCCGACGACCTTCTTCGCGAGTGACGGGTCACCGTCCGGCAGATAGACGAGATCGGACCCGCCATTGGCCGCGACCACGACCTTGGGCTGATCCATGCTGCCGCCGATCAAGCCGTCACCATGGGACGGATGGCCGCCGGCCGGCACCGGCGCATATTTCGCGTCCGGGTCCAGCAGCGGCATGTCCAGCCCATGCGCGATGTCGAGGGCCACGAAACCCACGGGCAGGAAATGTGGCACGACATCGCCATAGCTCTGCGTTGCGGCGAAGCTCGTCTTGCTCTGCTTGGAAATGGTCGAGAAACCGTGGTCGGAGGTGATGATCACATCCGTGGTCTTATCCAGGCCCTGAGCCTTCAGGGCTGCCAGCAGCGCCGACAAATCGTGATCGGCATTGGCGATGGCAGCGAGCGATGTCGGGCCGTCGATGCCCGGGGTCAGCGTATTGAGGCTGTCGCCCTGATTATGCTGCGTGCCGTCCGGATCGCGCGACCAGAAGACCATCATGAAAGGCTTGCCGCGCTGCTTGAACAGCGGCAGCACAACCTTGGTGGAAACATCGACGAAATAGGTCTGCTGCGCGCCATTGGCGACCAGCGTGCCCGGCGTGTTGAAGGTGCCGGCCTTGGCATTGGCGCCGCGCGGTGTCGCGGTCAGCGGAATGCCGGCCGCCGTCATCAGTTGTTGCATCTCGGGTGTCAGCGGAATGCCGATTTTCTTGCCGGTCTTGTCGAGCGTGCCGGTGGAATCATCGACCACGATGGTGGTGCCGACGCTCTGCGTCTCGGCATTCGCACTCGTATGGTCGAAGATCAGCGCCGGGCCCAGCTTGCCAATGGTCGCCGTGCTCATCCCCGCCAGGCGCGCGGCGCGCATGACGGTTTCCTGGTTCATGTAGTCACCTTCGAAATGCTCGTCGACGTCACCCAGAACCGGGTCGGATTCGAGAAACGGCGTCAGGCTTTTGCCGGCGCCCGGCACCTGAAAGCCGGCATCGATGGTATTGGAGAAATCGCCGGTATCGCCCAGCTTATGGCCGGTCGCCATGGCAGAGGCATTCGCTGTCGTGAAGGTCGGGAACATGGAATGGGTATTGTCGAAACGCACGCCCTGATGTTCCAGCGCATACATGGTCGGCGCGGTCTGCGGCGTCACCATGCCGGGGCGCAGGCCGTCCGCCACGAATAGCAGGACGTTATGCGGCTGGGTTTGCGCTTGGGCTGCGACCGGCAGCAAAAATGGCGGCGCCAGAAACGCGAGCTTCCAGGGGTTTTTCAAGGCAGCACCTCATCCATCGGTCCAGGGGTGCCCTGGCTTAAAGTCGTGCGGCAGGGCTGTCTTGCGACAGATTGATGACGGTTACACCAGCAAATGTGTCGGCACACCGAGCGGCGGCCCCTGTTCCTCCAGCTAATTGCGGCCCGCGCCGCTATCGCTTCGTTCGAAAGCGCGGCGACGATGAGCAAGGTATCAAGATGGAGCACCAGGGTCTGTCAGGTTTTAATAGAAGACTCGTCATCCGCGCACTTGTTGCGCGGACCTACCCATCGCGGCGCCCAGACAGCCGCATGCCTGCACAAACGGGTAGATGCGCGGGTCGGGGCCCGCGCACGACAGATTTCGTGGTGGTCCCGCTCAAATCCGATAGCTGAACCGCCCCTATAATTCCAGCTTTGAGGCTTACCTGCCCCAGTAATCGCTCAGCTCGATCGCGTTCTTCGCGCGGTCGAAGACATCGTCCGGGGCGGGACCCTGACGGGTGAGGGACAGCAGATCCTGGTTGAGCGTGACGAAGGGGCGCATCCGCTGCTCATAGCGCTGGAAGGCGGCTTCGGGCTCAGCCGGGCTCCGCTCCAACTCCTTGGCCAGCACGAAGGCGCCGACGATGGCAAGGCTGGTGCCCTGGCCGGTGAAGGGCGAGGGGCAATAGGCGGCGTCCCCCACCAGCGCCACACGCCCGTTCGACCAGGAGGGCATCTTGACCTGGGCGAGGGGACCGAACCAAAGGTCTGAGGCCTCCGGCAGATGCTCCAGCAATTGCGGGATTGGGCCGCCGAGATGGGCCGTGCGGCGAAGGATGATCTCCCGCTGCGCTTCCGGGTCCCCGCGCGGAAATTCATCCGGCATCAGCGCGAAGCCCAGATTGACGCGCAGATCCTCATTCGATCGTGACGGGTAGATGACATAGCCCGATGTCTCATCCCGGAAGGAAAGCTGCCAGTCCTCCAGGCCCAGGATATTGGGTGTCGTATAGATGGCGAAGCCGATGCCGAGCGGGTTCAGCCAACGCCCGTCACTGTCGAAGGCGAGCCAGCGGACATGCGAGCGGAGCCCGTCCGCGCCAATGACGATATCGAAGCGCCGGCTGGAAGCGCGGCGGAAGCTGGCCAGGATGGAGGCCTCATCATCTTCCAGCTCTTCGATACTGTCGCGGTAGATGTATTCCACCTTGTCCTGCGCCGCTTCGACCAGAAGCCGGGAGAGATCGTCGCGGAAAATCTCGACATCGCCGGAATTGAGCCGCCCGGCGCTGGCGGTGCGCTCCGTCGTGCGCGAAATCTCCTGCCCGTCGCGGTCCAGCACCGTCATGCCCTTGTGATGGGTGCGGAGCGCCACAACACCGGGCAGAAGGCCCATCTGCTCAATCACCTTGAGCGCGGGTCCCCGGATGTCGATCGCCTGGCCGCCTGAGCGCAGGCCGGCCGCCCGTTCCACCACCGTCACCTGAAAGCCGGCGCGGCTAAGCCAATAAGCCAGGGCCGGGCCGGTAATGCTGGCTCCGGAAATCAGGACGGACGGCATGCTTTGGCACCTGGGCTGATGATGGGTCGCAGGATGCCAGATTTGGGCCGAGGGTAAGAGTTACAATCGGCCAGCCCGGAAATTTGAGCAAATCTTGAGCAGCGGCTCAGAAACTGGGCAGCAGGAAGTGCGCAGGGTCTCGATCGCGGCTGGCAATAGACTCTGGACAGCAACAAAGGCCAGGGGTCATTCTTTCATGCAGGATGAGGAAGTTTTTCCGGTCCGACCCCCTGGCATGCATCTTGAATACAAGTTTGTCGGCAAGTTTGCGCGTCCTCCTCGGCAAAATAGGGGTCTTCTCACATGGTCAAAATCACGCCTACCCGCCGTTCGGTTCTGCTGGGAGGGGCGGCGGCCGCCGGCACCGCCCTGATAGGCGGGCGCGGCGCTGAGGCCGCCAGCATGACGGTCGGCTTCATCTATGTCGGATCGAGAGACGATTTCGGCTATAACCAGTCCCATGCCGAAGGTGCGGCGGCGGTGCGCAAGATGCCCGGCCTGACGGTGGTGGAGCAGGAGCGCGTGCCCGAGACGGTGGCCTGCGCCAATGCCATGGCCGGCATGGTGCATCTTGATGGTGCAACTCTGCTGTTCCCGACCTCCTACGGCTATTTCAATCCCTATATGCTGAAGGCGGCGAAGCAGAACCCCTCCGTCAACTACATGCATTGCGGCGGGCTTTGGGCGAAGGGCGATCCCCTCAACGCGCATTCCTATTTCGGCTATATCGATGAAGCCGTCTATGTTTCGGGCATCGTCGCCGGGCATATGACGAAGTCCAAGAAGCTCGGCTTCGTGGCCGCCAAGCCCATTCCGCAGGTTCTGCGCAATATCAACGCCTTCCTTCTCGGCGCGCAATCGGTTGACCCGTCCATCACCATGCAGGTCATTTTCACCGGCGACTGGTTCATGCCGGTGCGCGAGGCGGAGGTGACGAACAGCCTGGCCGACCAGGGCGCGGATGTCATCACCTGCCATGTCGATAGCCCGAAGGTCGTGATCCAAACAGCGGAGAAGCGCGGCCTTTATACCTGCGGCTATCACACCGATCAGGCACCGCTGGCGCCGAAGGGCTATCTGACCGGCGCCGAGTGGAACTGGACCTATCTTTATCCGAAATGGATCACGGCGCTGCAGGCCGGCGGTAGCATGCCGAATTACATCCGCGGCGGCTTCAAGGAGAGTTTCATCAAAAGCTCCCCCTACGGCGCCATGGTGCCTGCCGCCGCCCGCACCCAGGCGGACGCCGCGCGGGCCGGCTTCACGGCCGGCAATTTCGCGATCTTCAAAGGCCCGCTCAAGGACAATAAGGGCAATACGGTCATCGCGGCCGGCACGGTGCTGGATGAGCATGATCCGGTGCTGGAGAGCATGAGCTATCTGGTCGCCGGCGTTTCCGGCTCGGCGAGCTAAGACCTTGGGCGGGTTCGCACGAGGCTCTCTGGGCGTCCTGCTGCCGCCCGTCCTGGCGGTTGTGGCAACCATGATCCTGTTTGCCGGGTTCCTGGCGGCGCAAGGGGTTGACCCCTTGACCGCTTATCGGCTGATCTGGCTTGGCGCTTTCGGCACCTGGTTCTCCTGGCAGGATAGTCTTGTGCGGGCCGCGCCCTTGTTGTTGACAGGCCTCTGCGTCGCTTTGCCGGCGCAGATGGGGCTGATGATTATCGGCGGCGAGGGCGCCTTCGTGCTCGGCGCGCTCGCGGCCGTCGCGGCTGGCCTGGCCGCCGGCAATCTCGGCCTGCCCGATATTCTGGTGCAGGTCATCATGGCCGCGGCCGGCATCTGTGCCGGTGGCGTGGTCATCGCGCTATGCGGTTTGCTGCGCTTCAAACGCGGCGTGAACGAGACGATTTCCTCCCTGCTATTTGCCTATATCGCCATCGCGGTGATGAACCAGATCATCGCCGGGCCGATGCGTGACCCCGGCAGCCTCAACCGTCCGGCGACGCGCACGCTGCCGGACAATCTGATGCTCGGCACCATTCCCGGTACCACCATCCATGTCGGGCTGATCTTTGGCATCATCGCCTGTCTGGCCGCCTATATCTGCGTCTATTTCACGAAGTTCGGTTTCGCGGCGCGTATCGTCGGCGGCAATGCGCGCGCGGGTCGCGTGGTCGGTCTGCCGGTGGAACGGATGATCCTCGCCTTCTGCTTCGCGGCCGGCGGGGCTGCCGGATTGGGCGGTATGGTGGAAGTCGCGGCCGTGCAGGGCGCGGTGAGTTCCGATATCTCGACCGGTGCCGGCTATACCGGCATTCTGGTCGCCTTCCTGGCGCGGATGAATCCGCTGGCCATCATCCCGGTCGCCGTTCTGCTCGGCGGGCTGGATGCGGCAGGCGGATTGCTGCAGCAACGCCTCAACCTGCCGGATGCAACCATGCTTGTTCTGCGCGGCGTGCTTTTCGTCATGCTGCTGTCGGCTGATGCGCTGCAGGGGCGGCTGACGCGCTACCTCGCGCCGCGCCGCCTGCCGGTGACCGTCTGATGGCGGCCGAGGCACTTGGCTGGTGGGGCGTGCCATTGGCCGTCGGCGCCGGCGCCATCCGTGTTTCCACGCCCTTCCTGTTCGTCAGCCTGGGCGAGGTGGTGACCGAGACATCGGGACGCATCAATCTGGGGCTGGAAGGCACGCTGGTGATGGGCGCGATGAGCGGCTATGCCATCAGCTTCTATACCGGCTCGCCTTGGCTGGGCGTGCTGGCGGCCGGCATCGTGGGCAGCCTGCTCGGTGCCCTGCATGCCGGCATCTGTTCGCTGCCGAAGGTCAATGACATCGCGGTCGGCATCGCCCTGCTGCTGTTCGGCACCGGCTTGGCTTTCTTCCTCGGCACGCCCTTCGTGGCCCCGCAGGCGCCGAACCTGCCCTCGATCCCGCTCGGGTTCTGGAGCGATGTGCCGCAGATCCAGGCAGCGCTGAAGGTCAATGTTCTGTTCTTCATCGGCGTGGCGGCGGCCCCCCTGCTCGCCTGGGCGCTGCGCAATACCGGTGTCGGGCTGATGATCCGCATGGTCGGCGACAATGCCGAGGCCGCGCGGGCCATGGGCTATTCGCCGCTCACGGTCCGGCTATGGGCGACCTGTTTCGGCGGGTTCATGGCCGGGGTCGGCGGGTCCTTCCTCTCCCTCTATTATCCCGGTAGCTGGAGCGAGGGATTGTCATCCGGCCAGGGCATCATCGCTGTGGCACTCGTCATCTTCGCACGCTGGCGGCCGATGTATTGCCTTTGGGCGTCACTACTCTTCGGCGGCGCGGGCGCGCTGGGACCAGCCTTGCAATCGGTCGGCATTTCCCAAGGCTATTACCTGTTCAACGCCGCGCCCTATGTGCTCACGCTTGTTATCATGATCATTGCCTGCTCTCCTGACCGCACGCTGGCCGGTGCGCCCGGCGAGTTGTCGATTACCAAATGAAGGAAGCCTTCTTTTTGAAACAGGGTGCCCTGCGCAAAGAAGCAAAAACTTTCATTCCTCATGGAGCTTATCGTGATCATTAAAGCTGATCCTTATCCCTGGCCTTATGATGGCGTCATGTCGCCCGCCGACACCGCCTTGATCATCATCGATATGCAGATCGATTTCTGCGGCAAGGGCGGCTATGTCGACGCCATGGGCTATGATATCGCGCAGACCCAGGCGCCGATCGGACCGATCGGCAATGTGCTGACGGCGATGCGCGCGCGCGGCTATCACATCATCCATACCCGCGAAGGCCATCGGCCGGACCTGTCTGACCTTCCCGCCAATAAGCGCTGGCGGTCGCGCCAGATCGGCGCCGGCATCGGCGACCCCGGCCCCTGCGGGCGGATTCTGATCCGTGGCGAGCCGGGTTGGGAGATCATCCCCGAACTGGCACCCTTGGAGGGCGAGCCGATCATCGACAAGCCGGGCAAGGGCAGTTTCTACGCGACCGATCTGGAACTGCTGCTGCGCGTGCGCGGCGTGCGCAATCTGATCCTGACCGGCATCACCACCGATGTCTGCGTCCATACCACGATGCGGGACGCCAATGACCGAGGTTTCGAGTGCCTGCTGCTGGAGGATTGCTGTGCGGCGACGGATCGCGCCAATCATGATCACGCCGTCAAGATGATCAAGATGCAGGGTGGGGTCTTCGGCTCGGTCTCCAATTCCGTCGATTTTCTGGCAGGCATGGCATGAGCGACGCCCCGGGGCTTGAGGTTGTCGGCGTCACCAAGCGTTTCGGGGATTTCGCAGCGCTGAGCGACGTCTCCCTCAGGCTCCATCCCGGCACGGTGCATGCGCTGTTGGGAGAGAACGGGGCCGGCAAATCGACGCTCGTGAAATGCATCATGGGTTTCTATCACGCCGATGCGGGCGAGTTGCTGCTGGACGGGCGGGAGATCAAGGTCGGCAATCCGCGCGACGCGCAGCAGGCCGGCATCGGCATGGTCTATCAGCATTTCACGCTCGTGCCGTCGATGACGATTTTGGAAAATCTCACCATGGGCCTGGGCTTTCGTCCGGGGCGGATCGACTGGAAGGTGGAACGCGCCAAGCTGACGGCCTTCCTGGACACGATGCCCTTCCGCGTGCCGATCGACCGCCCGGTCTCGTCGCTCGCTGCCGGTGAAAAGCAGAAGGCGGAAATCCTCAAGCAGCTTTACCTGCAGGCCAAGCTGCTGATCCTCGATGAGCCGACATCCGTGCTGACGCCGCAGGAAGCGGATGAGATGCTGGGCCTGATCCGTTCCATGGCGACGGCAGGCCAACTCACCGTCCTCATCATCACCCATAAATTCCGTGAAGTGCTGGCCTTCGCGGATGAGGTGACGGTGCTGCGGCGTGGCAAGCAGGTCGGCGGCGGCAAGGTTTCCGAATTGTCCGTGCCGGAAATGGCAAGGCTGATGGTGGGCGATCAGGCGAGCCGTGACCATGCCGGGCGAGAGGAACGCGAACCGGGTGAGGTGATGTTGGCGCTGACGGGCGTTCAGGCGCTGGACGATGCCGGGGGACCGGCCTTGCAGGGTGTCGATCTTACGGTACGGCGCGGCGAGATCGTCGGTATCGCTGGGGTCTCGGGCAATGGGCAGACGGCATTGGTGGAGGTATTGGGCGGGCAGCGCCGGCATCAGGGCGCGGTGACGGTCGGCGGCGAGCCCTTCGGCGCCACGCGGGAGGAGATCGCCCGCCACAATTTCGCGCTGCTGCCGGAGGAGCCGCTGCGCAATGCCTGCGTCGGCCGCATGAGCGTGGGCGAGAACATGGCTTTCCGCAGCTTCGACCGCGCGCCGATCGGCTCCGGCGTCTGGGTCAAGCGCGGTGCGCTTCGTCGCCATGCGCGGGACTTGGTGGAGCGCTACAATGTCCGCACCACGGGGATCGACGCCCCGATCATGACACTGTCGGGCGGCAATGTGCAGCGCGCGGTGCTGGGGCGCGAATTGTCGGGTGAGGTTGACGTTCTGGTCTGCGCCAATCCGGTCTTCGGGCTCGATTTCTCGGCGGTCGCCGATATCCATGGGCAGATCGTCGCTGCCCGCAATCGCGGTGCCGCCGTGCTGCTGGTCAGCGAAGACCTTGATGAATTGCTGGAATTGGCAGACCGCATTCTGGTGATGTCGGGTGGTGCGATCGTCTATGAGACGAAGCGTGAGAGCGCGGACCGGCAATCCATCGGGTTGCATATGGCCGGTCATGCATAACGACCATGCTTGACCCCGAGCTAAGAAGCGTCACCATAACGCCCCGATTGGCGTGAGGACATGGTGACGACGACGAGACTGGGGGGCGCTGCCGCCCTCGTTTATCAGGAACTGATGGCGGATATCGCGGATTTTCGTCTTCTGCCCGGCGACCGCTTTACCGAGACGGACCTGTCCCACCGCTTTGGCGCGTCGCGGACGCCCATCCGCGATGCGTTGCTGCAATTGAAGCGCGACGGTTTCGTCGATGTGCGCTTCCGCAGCGGCTGGTTCGTCTGTCCCTTCGATTTCCAGCGGTTCGATGAGTTGTATGAACTGCGCATGACCCTGGAAGTCGCGGCTTTCGAGCGGCTGTCGCGCGCGGAGCCGGAGATCAGATTGGCGGCGCTCGACCATCTTGATGCCATTTGGATAATCGATGAAAGCGCGCGGGAGACGGAGCCGCGACGGATGACGGAGTTGGACGAGGGCTTTCATTCCGGCATCGTGGAAGCTGCCGGCAATCGTGAAATGGCCATCATCCATCGCGAGATCACGGAAAAGATCCGCATCATCCGGCGGCTGGATTTTTTTAAAGATGCCCGTACCGCCGCCACCTACCGCGAACACGGCGAGCTGCTGCGCCTGTTGCGGCGCGGCGCTTTGAGTGAGGCGATCATCATGTTGCGGGCACATATCGAGGCAAGCAAGCTGGAAGTCCGCAAGATCACGCTGCATATGATGCATGAAGCGCGTCTGGGTGCGACGAAGTCGTGAGCTGTGCTGGCGAAATCGGGTAGGTCCCCGGACCGGGTCCGGGGACGACTTTTCTCTCAAAAAGACTAATCAACCAAAATAATGCTTGTTCAGATCTTCGAGAAGGCCGATCTCGCGCGGCTGCCAGCCCAGCGTCTCCCGCGTCCATTGGCTGGTGGTTGGAATATCCATCTGCGCGAAGGGGGCGAACCAGGTGAAATGGGCTGCCGCCGCGTCACCCGACAGGCTTTTCACCGGCAGGCCGAGGCGGTTGCCGATCAAGGTCGCAATCTCGCGGAACGGCACGCCCCTTTCATCCGTCGCATGATAGCGCGCGCCGGCTGTCCCTTTCTCCAGCGCCAGCCGATACAGCCTTGCCGCATCCAGGCGATGCACGCCCGGCCAAAGATTGTCGCCCGCACCGAGATAGGCGGAGATGCCTTTTTCCCGCGCCATGCCGATGATCATGGGCACGAAGCCATGGTCGCCCTTGTCATGGGTCGAGGGAGCCAGGCGCATCACCATGCTGCGCACGCCCTGCGTCGCGAAATCCGCGACGGCTTCCTCGGAAACAGCGCGCGGATGCCGATGCGGTGCGTCCGCGATCACCGTCTCCTCGCTGATCAGCTTCAGGCCGGAAAATAGCCCGATGCCCGAGGTGACGACCAGCGGCTTGCCGGTGCCGGCGAGGGCCGCGCCCATGGCGGTGACGACGCGCCCGTCCGTCACGCAATTGTCCAGGAACTTGGAAAAGTCGTGGTTAAACGCCAGATGCGCCACGCCGTCCGTGCTGGCGGCGGCCTGCGCCATGCCCTCCGGGTCCTCCAGGCTGCCGCGAAAAACCTCGGCGCCCATGGCGGCAACCTTGGCGGCACCGTCATCGCTGCGGGCCATGCCGAGCACCTGATGCCCGGCGCCGAGAAGTTCCTGCGTGACGGCGGACCCCACGAAGCCGCTGGCGCCGGTGACGAAATATCGCATGATCATGCTCCCCGATCGTTTGCTTGAGCCTGGATAGACCCGCGGGCTGGATACGATCTATGCTGTAGCGTCCGGTTTATCTTTGTGATCGTCCAGACCGGTTCAATGATCGAGAGGCCGAATGGACCCGCTATCCGACGTGCTGTCCCTGCTGAAACCGCAGAATTACCTGTCGAGCGGCATGGCGGCCGAGGGCGCATGGTCGCTCGTATTTCCCGATCAGGGCGAGAGCATCAAATGCGGCGCCGTCGTTTCCGGCGGCTGTTGGCTGGCTCTGACGGATGGCGGCGGCGAGGTCTATCTGGAAGAAGGCGATGCCTTCCTGCTACCGAGCGGCCGCAGCTTTCGCATCTGCACCGATCGCGCGCTACCGCCGGTCGATGCCTTGTCCATCTTCAAGCGTCAGGGCAATCAGGCCGGGCGGGGCAGCGTGACAAGGATTGCCGGTGCGATGCTGCCGGGCCAGGATCAGGCGCCGGTCTCCCTCGTTTCCAGCCGCTTCACCCTGGCCGGCAAGCACGCGCATCTGCTGCTGCGCATGCTGCCGTCGATCGTCCATATCCGGCATGACCGGCAGGGCGACCTGCGTTGGGCGGTGGAGCGTATGATGCAGGAATTGCGCGAACCGCAGCCGGGCGGTTTTCTCATCATCGAACATCTGGCGCATATGATTCTGGTCCAGGCCCTGCGGCAGCATATGCGGGACAAGCGTTCCACCAGCGTCGGCTGGCTATTCGCGCTGACGGACCCGCAGATCGGCGCCGCCATGAACGCCATGCACGAAGATCCTGCCCGGCGCTGGACTTTGGATCAGCTGGCCGCCTTGGTCGGCATGTCGCGCTCCCGCTTCGCGCAGACATTCAAGGAGACGGTGGGCAGCGCGCCGATGGATTACATGGCGCGCTGGCGCATGCTGCTGGCGGGCGAGAGGCTGACGCAGTCGGGCGAGCCGGTCTCGGTCATTGCCTTGTCACTCGGCTACCAGTCCGAAAGCGCCTTCAGCACCGCCTTCAAGCGCATCATGGGGTCTTCGCCACGCGACTATGGCCGCGCAACCGCTGAAACGATCCTATTGCCGGATCAGTTCGGTCTCGTTTCCTGATGGGATGTCTGCTCTGCTTGGCGCCCTGCTTGCTTCGGGCCGTCACCGCCTGTTTGCATGGGTCTCTCGAAAAGGAGAATAGAAGATGGACGCCGAACGCCCGCCGCTGCCGCCCTACCTGACGCCGGAGGATGCGGCGCGCAAAGCCCGCGGCGCCGAGGACGCCTGGAACAGCCGTGACCCGGCCCGTGTGGCACTGGCCTATACGGCCGATTGCCATTGGCGCAACCGGGGGGAATTCATCAAGGGCCGCCCGGAGATCGAGGCTTTTCTCACCCGCAAATGGCAAAAGGAACTGGACTATCGGCTGATCAAGGAAGTCTGGGCCTATACGGATGACCGGATCGCCGTGCGCTTCGCTTATGAATGGCATGACGACAGCGGCAATTGGTTCCGGTCCTACGGCAATGAGAATTGGGAATTCGATGCACGCGGGCTGATGCAGCGTCGCATTGCCAGCATCAACGACCTGCCGATCAAGGAGGCCGACCGGCTGTTCCATTGGCCGCTGGGCCGCAGGCCAGATGACCATCCGGGTCTCACCGATCTTGGATTGTAGCCGGCTCAGCGCCGGTCTGCGGCCACGCGCAGAAAGGTGCTGACGATCTTGGTGCCGGCCTTCATCGTGCCTTGGAGTGAGCCCGCGACTTTCGATTGCCCGCCGGCGCGGCAGCGATAGGGCATCGGCACTTCCAGAATGCGCAGATGCGCCCGCGCGGCGCGCATCTGCATTTCGATATTCCAGCCATAGGTCATTTCGCGCAGGGCCAGACTGTCCAAGGCGGTGCGGCTGATGGCGCGGAAGGCGCACATATCGGTATAGCGCTTGCCGTAGAGCGCACCCATGCCGAAGCCCGCCATCCGGCCGGCCAGAACCTGATGCCACAGCATCGCCCCAGGGTCGCGCGCGCCTTCGGTGCGGGAGGCGAGAACGAAATCCTGTGCGCCTGCCAGAACCGGGTCCGCGATGCGGGCGATCAGATCACCCCGATCGGCACCGTCCCCATCCATGAAGACGATCACGCGGCTGCTGGGCAGGGCCGCCGCCGCGCCCATGGCGCAGGCCCGGCCGTAGCCGCGCCCGGCGTCCAGCACGCGCGCACCGGCGGCAGCGGCGATCTGTTGCGTGCCGTCGCGGCTGCCGCCGTCGGCGACGATGATATCGCCCCGATATTCAGCCGGAATTTCCCGGACAACGGCGCCGATGCTTTCGGCCTCGTTGAAGACCGGGATGACGAGGGTTACAGGCTCCATCGCATACCGCAATTCTGGCAAGGGGCGGGGGGCGCGTCGGACAGCAGACTGTCACGGAAGTCGCGATAGGCGTCCCCGTTCCAGATTTCGCGCAGATCCTGCTGGGTTGCGTCGCCAAGCGTGTAATTGCTGTAGCCGCGCACCGAGAAAGGGGCGATGCAGCAGGGCAGCGCGCGGCCATGGGCGGTGAAATACATCAACGACCAAGGCCGGCGGCAGGTCGACCAGGCCTTATCCTCCGCCTGTCGCTTCAGGCTCAGCCCCGGCTCCGTCGCGCCAGAGGCGTCGAGCGTGACGCCGAGCGGGATGGCCAGTGCCTGCGCGGCCTCGATCGCTATCCGTTCTTCGTCCTGCGTGCTTTCGAACAGCGAATTGGCGGCCGTCGCCATGCCATAGCCTTGCTCGTCAAACACCAGGCGCTGCAGATGCACTTCCGTAATGCCCATCTGTGCCGCGAGACGCACGAAGGCCGGCAATTGGTCGACCGTTTCCTTCAGGCCCGTCAGCCAAAGCGAGACGCGCGGCGTGGTCGCGCCCACCTGCTTCTGGTAGGCGATGAACTTGCCGACATCGCGGACGATGCGATTGAAGAAATCCTTGCCGCGCACGCGGGCATAGGACTCGCGGTCGGCGGCATCCAGCGACACGCGCAACTCGTCCAGCCCGGTATCGATCAATTCCTGAAAGCGCTTCGGCTGCATCAAAGTGCCGTTGGTATTGAACAGCACATAGGTGCCGCGATCCTTCAGATAGCGGATCATCTGCGGCAGGTTCTGCACCAGCATCGGCTCGCCCACGCCATGCATGACGACACGCGCGACATTTGGGACCTGGTCGACGATCTTGGTGAACAGCTCCCAGCTCATATCCGCCGGGGGTTCCAATTCCTCGAAAGTGCGCGGGCAGGTTTCGCACAGAAGATTGCAGCGGTTCGTCACCTCCAGATAAAGGCAGACGGGTGGTGCCGCGGCGACGGCGGAGCGCTTGGCGTCGATCTCCTCGAAATAGCGGCGGGGGTCTTTCAGCGCGACGGAAGCGGACATGACATCTCTCCGGATTGGGGTGGCACGCGTCGCGATGCGCTACGCCGCCGATAAAGGTCGAACAGCAGCATGGCGGCCGCCGGCAGGTAGATGAGGGAAGGCCAAAGGAAGCGATCATGCGGGATCGGCCCGATGATCAGCAGCAGGGGCGCGGTCGCGAGCCAGAGCAGAGCGGCCGAGGGGGCGACCACCGCCGGCAGCGCGAGCCAGGCGAAATACCAGTGATAATGGGCGCTGATGGCGACCATGGTGACGGCGGCCAGAAGGCCGGCATCCTGGCACAGACGTTGGGCGTCATTCTGGGGCAAGGACCGGCGCAGAAGCCAAATCGCGAGAGTGCCGAATATCAGGACCATGCCGAGCGCGTAGAGTTTCGCGGCATAGGCGGGCAGGGTTGTAAACTCACCCAATCCCGCCAGCAGCCAGATGCCGGACCCGCTGTCCAGACCTTCTTCTGACCCATAGGTCGGCAGGAAGCCCAGAACATGCTTACCCGCGCCTATGTAGACGGCATAGGCGGCCAGGATGACGGCGAGCCCAGCGAGCGTCGGCCGCCAGAACCGTCCGCCGCGCAACAGGGCGGGCGCGACGACGATCGGCAGAAACTTTGCCATCACGGCGCCAGCCAGCGCCGCCCCGGCCCATCCGTCGAGACGTCTTGCGCGCAGCAGCAAAGCGAGGCCCAGGAAGCCGACCGCGATGGCATCGACATGCCCGTCACTCGCGAAGGACCAAAGAGCGAGCGGATTCCAAGCATAGATCAGAATCCGCTCTCGCGGCAGGCCGGCGAGCGGCAGCAGCCAAAGCAGGGCGGCGATGCCGAGCGCTTCGCAGGCGAGCATCGCCAGACGAATGCCGTTCACGCTGTCCCACAGCCGCCCGGCGACGCCGAAGATCATTTCCGCGACGGGCGGATAGATGGTGCGCGCATATTCCTTGCGGTTGATATGCGGATAGACGGTGTCGTCACGCAGAGCGGCCAATCTCGGGTCGACCGGAATATAGCGATAGGGATTGATCCCGGCCGCCTGCACACGCCCGTCCCAGACATAGCGATAGATGTCGGTGGAGAGCATCGGTGGTGTCGTCAGCAGCGCAAGGCGCAGAAGCGCCGCGATGCCAAGCACCAGCCACACTGTCTGCCTGGGCCAGTTGCCGCGCTGTACAAGGAACACAGCGCCGAAATAGACGGCCGCACTGACGCCGAGAAGGCCGACCAGCAGACCGAGCCGTGCCACATGGGCGCCGCGCGCGATGGCCGGTGGATCGATACAAAGGCCCGCGACCGTCAGCGCGAGCAATGCCAGTCCAAGACCCGAGAGAAGGCAAAGCCGTTTCGTCATGCGGCGGAGGCCCGGCGCAGATCAGCGTCCAGGCCAAGCCGCGCGATGGTCTTGCGCGTGAAGGGGGCGGCATAGCCGTGGGTTTCCAGAAGCAACTGGCCGAGCGAGGCCGCGTCATCGACATCGTACCAGGACGGCAGTTCGACAATGTCGAGACCGAGTTCAGCCGCGCGGGTTCGGGTCGCGGCGGCAACACTTTCGGTACTCCAGGCGATATCCCGGAACAGATCGGCGTAAGGCGCGCGCATGCCGAGAAGATAATAGCCGCCGTCATCGCAGGCACCGAGGACGATGCGTTTGTCGCTGCCCGTCAGCAAGGTTTTGGCGGCGGCGACGAGATATTCGGTCGGCAATGTCGGTGTGTCGGAACTCAAGACGCAAGCAGCGGCATGGCCGAGATCGAACGGTCCTTTGATGGCCTGCCATAAGGATCGGCCGAACCCGTCCACGCCGGCCGGGGCCGGCAAAGTGCCGTCCGCCAGAATGCAGACCGTCTGTGCGGCCAGATGGGGTGCGAGCGTGCTTTCCGTGCCGAGCGGGGCATAGGCCGCGTAGCTCGTGATCGGAACGGAGAGGGATGCCGCGCCAAGGTTTTCAGTTGTATCGCGCAGGAAAGCAGCGCTGAGGCTGGCTGCCTGCTCATGCGTCAGCGGTGGGCAGAGTCTGGTCTTGGAAAAGCCCGGCCTTGGCGTCTTTGCCATCACCGCGATAGCGCAAGTGTCGTCCGGAGCACGCGTTTCACTCGCCGTCATGATCTGACCTTCTGAGATTGCCTGCTGCGCGATCGTCTCGAGACTTATACGGGCGACAAGCCAAGCGGTTACACCTCAGCACAGAAAAGTGAGGCCCATGCTTCACAAGACCGCAAATCTTCCCATCGGGTGGACGCACCCGATGGGATAATGCTTCAATGCGATGGTTTCGCGAGGCCGACTTTCAGGAAGGCATCATCCGCGACCGGCGTCGTGCCATCAGCCGAGAAAGTCGCAAATCCGGCCAATTGCTTCGGCGTATAGGCAACGACTTCCATCTCATCGCCCAGCAGCACCATGGCGTCGATCGGCACGGCGATCAGCCGGCCGCCATAGCCGTAGAAGCCGCCGAAATTCATGACGACCGAGACCTCGCCTTGGGCATTGCGAACGACGGCGTGGACGCGGCCGAGAATGATCTGGCTTTCGACTGGCTGCAGAATGAGCCGATCCGTCAGATCGCCGACACGCACAGGTTGTGGAAAGCGCATGGCGGTTGATTCCGCGAGGCTCATGCCCGGCGGCGGCGGCATGCCGCCCGGCATCGGGCTTTGCGCCAAGGCCGGCGCGGCGGCAAAGGTCATTGCCAGAGCAACGATAAGATGAAGGTTTTGCGGCATGGCCTTCACATTCCCGCGAACCAGGGAAAGCCCTTGGATTCCCAGAAGCCACCCGGATAGGTATTGGTGACCTCAATGGCGGTGATCCATTTCGGATTCTTGTAGCCGAGTTTAACGGCCGTGCGCAGACGTATCGGAAAGCCGAAAGGGTCGGCCAATTGCTGCCCGCCATATTGCAAAGCCAGCAGGGTCTGGGGATGCAGGGCGGCCGCCATATCGATGCTGCTCGGGTAATTATCGGCGGTCTTGAAGGCGACGTATTTGGCGCGCAGGTCGGCGCCGGTCCGTTCCAGAAACGTCCTTAGCGGCACGCCTGTCCAGCCGCCGATATAGCTCCAGCCTTCGACGCAAATATGCTTGATGACGATCGAGCTTTGCGGAAGGGCTTGAAGATCCGTCAGCGTCCAAGGGCGTTTATCTTGAACGAGGCCGCTCAGTTCCAGCTTCCATGTCGCGCCATTGACGGGTTTGACGTCGGTGACATCGTAATAGGCGTTGAATTTGGGTGGGCGCAGAATCATCGAATCTGGGTAGGTCGGTGCCAGCTTGTTCGGGTCGAACAGCAGCGCCTGAACCTTGTCATTGAGATTTGAGATGGCGAGCAAGGCTGCCTCCACCGCTTCCGGGCGTTTGACGTCGCAGCCCGTCAGCATGACCAGGGAGCCGAGGGTCAATCCACCCCGCAACAATCCGCGCCGTTCCAGCGAGCGGATCAGCGGACGATGCACATCCAACACGGAAGCATCCGGCGCGTCATTCGGGCGAAAGGGCGATTTCATGATTTGGATAACCCGCGGCTGGGCTTAGGGGATTGCAGACGCGGACCGCCGGCCAGCATGGCCCAGATCGTCTTTGGAACAAGCACCGCGAGCGCGACGTGAACGATGACGAAGCCGACAATCACCACCATGCCCGCGAAATGAAAGACGCGGACCGATTGAAAGCCGCCGAACAGGCTGACGAGACTGGAAAACTGCACCGGCTTCCACAACGCCAACCCGGTCAAAGCCTGATTGATGGATGCGAGGATGGCAACGATATAAAGCAGCTTCTGTACCGCATTATAGACGGTCAGATCCTCATGCGCGATTTTGAAATGCAGCGTGTCGATGACGGTCTTGACGATATCGCGCGGACGGATGGGCAAAAGCCTTTCCCGCAGGCGGCCAGTCGCGAATCCGTACGTGAGGTAAATAAGGCCGTTGATGCCGAAAAACCACATGCCGGCGAAATGCCAGTTCACGCTCCAGGCGGCCCATTCACCCAGGCGCAGATAGCCGGGGAAATGCAGGCCGTGGATGATCACGTCATCATTATAGATGCCCCAGCCTGACGTGATCATGACCATCATCGCCGCCGCATTGATCCAATGCATGATCCTGACGGCCAGGGGATGCAGACGGCGCTCTTTCGTCGGTCGCTCTTGTGTCAAGGTTTTGATCCTCGGCGCGTTTTATGAAGGTAAGCTTGTGCGGCAAGACCTTACCATCGCGACAAGCGCGACAGCACGCATTGTCCGATGATGGTGACGATTCCACATCCAACGCTGTACCAGACGGCGATGTAAAGCGGGTCGTCGGACGGACAGGCAAAAACGAACACGAAGGCGCCCCAGCCGGCGGCAGCGAGCGCCCCTGCGAGCGCGGTGCCGTGACGGTCGGAGGGCGCGCCGCGCCGCACCAGGACACCGAACGCGATGACAGGCGGTACCGACAGCGCGATCATCTTCCAGGCGCATTGAATGCCGTGACGCCAATCGAGCCGCGCGAGAAGATGCGCGAGCCCCGCCTGGCTTGCGTCGATCAGCCAGCCGCTTGCGAAAATGATAGCGAGCAGCACCAGAATCCAGCGGAGGCCAAGGCGCGGCGAGCGTGTCGGGTCGATCGATATCAGCGCGATGCCGCCGCCGAGCACGGCGATCAGCCCCATGCTGACCAGCTTCCACCAGAAGGAGGGCGCGGCCATGGCGACCGGCATATCCGGTCGCATGAAGCCCATGCCAAGAACGACCGCGATTTCAACCAGGCCCAAAATCAGCAGGATGACCGCTTCGCGCAGAATGCTGCGCGACCGCACCGGCCGGAGATTTTCGCTGAGTCGGTCGATAAGACTGTCAGTCTTCATCGGAGCCATCCTGGGCGGCAGCCGTCAGGCGTTTCAGCCCGCGATGGATATTGACCTTCACGAGTGTGACTGATTGGCCGGTCGCCTTGGCGGCTTCGGCCAGGCTATAGCCTTCGATCTTGACGAGACGGATTACCTGGGCCTGGGCGGGTTTCAGAATCCCAAGCAGCCGATCGAAGGTTTTTTCGGCGATCACGGCGTTTTCGTGATCGGGGACGCCCAGATTGTCGTCCAGCGGTTCGGTATTGTCCCAGGACGGGGCGCGCATCCGATCGATCCATTTGTAGCGGGCGATGGCGGCGAGCCAAGGGGCGAAGGGCCGTGCGGGATCATAGGTGTGGCGTTTCTCATGGATCGCCAGCAGCACGTCCTGAACCGCATCCTCGGTCATGGAAAGCGGCAGCCGGCGGCGATAGTAGCGCCGCAGCCAAGGCACAAGCTCAGCCAATAGCTTGCGATAGGCATTGCCGTCTCCCGCCAACGCGGCCGCCATCATGCGGTCCCAGTCAGACTGGGGCATTTCGGCCGCTGTCGCTCTCACCTTGGCGACCAAATCGAACTCGTGCCTTGTGTCACGCGCCGCAAACCTCGTGTCAGGTACGAATCTTTGGTGTCCAGCAGCATATTCGACGGGAGTCCGGATTTGGTTACAGGGTCGGTCGATGGGCGCCAGGGCAGCCGCAGGGCGTTCTAGAATGTCCGATCTAAAATGGCTAGCGTAGGGTGCCGCGGCGCCCATGCCGGGTCAGGAGGCGAGCGCGAGAACGCGCGCCAAGGGTCCGGTAGAGCGGAATCGAGGGATCAATTGCTTGGCGAGCAGGTTGTCGATGCCGAGGCTGCGGCCGGCCTGACTGGCGGCGAACATGCCATGCGTGCAGATGATGCCGACATAGGTCCAAGGCCATTCGGTCGGATCGTTATAAAGACCGATGAGCAGATTCAGCGTGAAGAGCGCGGCCAATATGCCCGTCAGCCGGACCATGAAGCCGAGCATGAGCGAGGCCGTGAAGAAGATCTCCAGCAGATAGATAACCGGCTGGACCAGCGCGATATGGGTGACGAAGACCTGCATGATGGCCGCATGCGCGGGGAAGGAACTGTATTTCACGGTCGCGCCAAGCCAGTATTTGAAGCCGGCGGAAACGGGCAGCGGCAGTTTCCACAAGGTGCCGAGATACCACATGCCGGCGGCCAGCAGTCGCATGGCATAGATGCTGATGTGATGCAGGCTGCGCTGGCTGGGATCGCGCCGCCAATTGACATAGACGGTCAGAAAACTGCCGAGCAGAAGAATCCAGTACAGCGCGACGGTGAACCATCGCCCGTCGCCGAGATGAACCTGATCCGGAATTCCGCCTGTCAGGAACTGCAGGAAAGTATGGATGGGATTGTCGTTCATGGCATTGTCCTTGACGGTTGCATGCGTCTTCAAGGACAGGTTCGTTGATCGGTGGCGATTAGTTACGGAGACGGCAGAAGAGCGTATCGATGGCACGCAATTCTGGTATGGGCGCTATAAAATGCGCGACAGTGACGGGTGTGGCAGAATAGCCCGGCATGCGGCGCACGAGGGCAGAAATGGCGAGGCCGAGAGAGTTTGATGAATCTGACGTTCTGGACGCGGCGGTGCAGTGTTTCTGGAGCCATGGGTATGAGGCGACCTCGGTCAAGGATCTGCTGGCACGAACCGGGCTGACGGCCGCAAGCCTGTACAATGCCTATGGCGACAAGCGGTCCGTCTTCAGGACGGCACTGGATCATTACGTCGATACCAGCATCGGCGCGCGGATCACGCGCTGCGAAGACCTGCCGCCGCGCGAAGCGATCGAAGCCTTCTTTCACGAAATTCTGCGCCGCTCGCTGACGGACCGGGAGCATAAGGGCTGCATGCTGGTCAATGCCGCGCTGGAAGTGGCACCGCATGATCCTGAATTCCGCAAGAGCATCGCGGCCGTGCTGAGGCGCATCGAAACCTTCTTTCTCACCAGCATCCAACGCGGGCAGGCGGAGGGTACGATCAGCGCTGCCATTTCGGCGACGGCCCAGGCGCAGCATCTTCTGGGCATTCTGATGGGTGTCCGCGTCCTGTCGCGGGTGCGCCCGGAGAAGGCGCTGCTGGAAGGCATGGTGGCCGTCGCGCTGGCCGGGCTCGGCGCCTAGAGCCTCTCCCACCAGCCGATAGGAGCCATGCGAGGCGGCGGTTGATCTCGCCAGCACATGACGCTTAGATGCATGACACATCAGGACAGGTGTCGGTCTTAGCGGCGCCGGTCATCGTAAGCGTTAACGTCAATCAACGCACGGAATAGGCGGCTTAGGCTGTCTGGAGCCGTGCGCCTGCATCCCGCAGCTGCCGGTTCCGTACGACCGCAGAAGAAGGATGCA
The DNA here is from genome assembly GCF_020621385.1 of Acidisoma cellulosilyticum. Taxonomy (GTDB): domain Bacteria; phylum Pseudomonadota; class Alphaproteobacteria; order Acetobacterales; family Acetobacteraceae; genus Acidisoma; species Acidisoma cellulosilyticum. The sequence goes on from NZ_JAESVA010000009.1 coordinate 43,252, forward strand.
GTGGCATTGACCCAAGACAGTAACGCTCCCCAGCCTACCATCGAGCGGATGCGGCATGAGATCAAACGCCGCGACCTGACTATTTCCGCTATCGCGCGCGTCACGCCCCAGATGATCCGCGTGACGCTGATGGATGACAGTCTCGTGGATTTCTTCAGCGGCGCGCCGGACGATCATATCAAGATCTTCCTGCCCCAGCCGGACGGCGAGCCCGCGCGGCGCGACTATACCCCGCGCCGCTTCAGCCAGGCCGAGCGCAGCCTCACCCTTGATTTCGTCGATCATGACGGCGGTCCGGCAGCCGATTGGGCGCGGGCGGCCCGCGTCGGCGACAGCCTGACCATTGCCGGCCCCCGCGGTTCCTCGGCGATCGGCGGCGATATCCGCGGCTGGGTGCTGGTGGGCGATGAGACGGCGCTGCCGGCCATCGGCCGCCGGATCGAGGAATTGGCGCCCGGCATGCCCGTCATCAGCATCGCGGCCGTGACAGATAGAAGTGAGGAGCAGCGCTTCGAGACGGCGGCCGAGCTTGACGCCCGTTGGGTCTATCGCCCGCATGGCGCCGCCGCCGATCCTGCGGCGCTGCTGGACGCGGTCAAAAAGCTCGCTCTGCCGCCGCAGACCTTCGTCTGGGTCGCGGCCGAGGCCGGCGTCGCCCGCGCCATTCGCCGCTATCTGCTGGAGGAGCGCGGCCTGCCGAAGGCCTGGCTGAAGGCTTCCGGCTATTGGGTGCAGGGCGAGGCCGACGCGGCGGTGAAAAGCTTCGAGGACGCCACGTGACCCTCCCGCGTTCCTGCCCCGCCGCAAAGCCCTAGCTTTCCCGCCGACCTGCGGGCTAGGCTTCCCTCAAAGTGCGGCAAAAGCGCTGCCAAGAAAAGGGAATGGAACCGGATGCCCGAGCAGGACAAGTCAGAATCACGCCTCAGCGCTTTGGCGGAGGCCGCTTTGGACCTGCATGCCAGCGGCCGGCCGGGAAAGCTGGAAACGAGATTATCCAAGTCGCTTGCGACAGCGCGGGACCTGTCTTTGGCCTATTCACCGGGGGTTGCGGCACCTTGTCTGGAAATCGCGAAAGACCCGGAACTCGCCTATAGCTACACCACGCGCGGGAATATGGTGGCCGTCATCTCCAACGGCACCGCGGTCCTGGGCCTCGGCAATATCGGGGCTTTGGCGTCCAAACCCGTGATGGAAGGCAAGGTCGCGCTGTTCAAGCGCTTTGCCGATGTCGACGGTATCGATCTTGAAGTGTCGACCGAGGACGTCGAGGAATTCATCAATTGCGTGCGTCTTCTGGGCCCGTCTTTCGGCGGTATCAATCTGGAAGACATCAAGGCGCCGGAATGCTTTGTCATCGAAACCCGTCTGCGCGAGCTGATGGATATTCCGGTCTTCCACGACGATCAGCATGGCACGGCGATCGTGGCCGCCGCCGCGCTGATCAATGCCTGTCATCTGACGAAACGTGACTTGGCCGACGTGAAACTGGTCGTGAACGGGGCAGGGGCGGCGGGCATTGCCTGCATCGACCTGCTGCTGACGCTCGGCATGCGGCGGGAGAATATCATCGCCTGCGATACCAAGGGCGTCATCCATCGCGATCGCCATGACCTCAACCAGTGGAAGTCGGCCCATGCGGTGGAGACCGGGCTGCGCACGCTGGAAGAAGCGGTGAAGGGCTCTGACGTCTTCCTTGGCCTCTCCGCCAAGGGCGCCTTGACGCAGGAGATGGTGCGCAGCATGGCGCCGCGCCCGATTATCCTGGCTCTGGCCAATCCGGACCCCGAGATCACGCCGGAGGAAGCGCGCGCGGCCTCGCCGGACGCCATTATCGCCACCGGACGCTCGGACTATCCCAATCAGGTCAATAACGTCCTTGGCTTTCCCTATATCTTCCGGGGTGCCTTGGATGTGCGGGCAAGGACGATCAATGAGGCGATGAAGGCCGCCGCCGCCCAGGCGCTGGCCGAGCTTGCCCGCGAAGACGTGCCGGATGAGGTGCACCGTGCCGCCGCCCGGCAACTGCGCTTCGGCCCCGATTACATCATCCCCAATGCTTTCGATCCGCGCCTGATCACCCGCGTACCGCTGGCCGTCGCGGAAGCCGCCGTCGCGAGCGGCGTCGCCCGCCGCCCACTGCCGGAGGTCAAGCGCTATCGCCGGGAACTCGCCGCGCGCCTGGATACGGCCGTCAATATCCTCGACCTCATCACCGAAGGCGTGCGCGACCAGCCGAAGCGGATCGTCTTCGCCGAGGGCGAGAATGAGACGATGGTCCGGGCCGCCGCGCAATACCATAAGGACGGGTTCGGCACGCCGATCCTGATCGGCAATGAGGACCGCGTGCGCGCGGCGTTCAAGCGGCTGGAACTGCCGCTGCATGACGGGATCGAAATCCGCAATGCGCGTCTGGCGGCCTTGGACGACCACAAGAAGAACGAGCGCTATTCCGAGTTTCTGTACGGCCGGCTGCAACGGCGCGGCTATCTGCTGCGCGACGTGCAGCGCATGGTCAATCAGGACCGCAATGTTTTCGCGGCCTGCGCGGTTGCCATGGGCGACGCGGACGGCATGGTGACGGGTCTGACCCGCGCGCCGGCCCAGGCGCTGGAGGCGATCCGCCTTGCGATCGATCCCAAGCCCGGCCGCATTCCCTTCGGCCTCTCCATGGTCGTCTCTGCCCATCAGACCCTGCTGGTGGCCGATACGCTGATCAATATGAAACCCTCCTCCGTCGAACTGGCGATGATCGCGCGGGCCTCCGCCAATCGCATGCGGGCGCTGGGGCAAAGCCCGCGTGTCGCCTTCTGTGCGTCCTCCACCTTCGGCCAGCCGCAGGACGGGGCCGGCAGCCGCGTGGCGGAGGCGGTGCGGATTCTGGAATCCGAGGGCGCGGATTTCGAATTCGACGGGGAGATGACGCCGGAAGTCGCCCTCGATGCACGTCTGCGCGCCGGCTATCCCTTCGCGCGCCTGACCGATAACGCCAATGTCCTGGTCATGCCGGGGCTGGACGCCGCCCAGATCGCGACCCAGATGGTGGCAAGACTGGGCGAGGCGCGGGTGATCGGCCCGGTGCTGACGGGCCTGGCGCATGCCGTGCAGGTGGTGCCGATGGATGCGAAGGTCTCGGACCTCGTGATCTTCGCTTGTCTGGCCGCCGCGCATACGACAGGGCCGACAGCCGAATAATAGTCATGCTATCCGCCCCCGCTTGCGCCGGGGGCGGAATAAGGGCGAGACTTTCCGCAATCGCGGAGATCCATCATGACGAAACAGCTTCATCTGGGCGCTTTCATGCGCCCTGTCGGCATCCACACGGCCTGGTGGCGCTATCCCAGCGCCTATGCGGATGCGAATTTCAACCTGAAACATCTGGTCCAGTTCATCCAGACGCTGGAGCGCGGACGGTTCGACGCCTTCTTCATGGCCGACCACCTCGCCGTGCTCAATATGTCCATGGACGCGCTGAAGCGCAGCGGGACCGTCACCTCCTTCGAGCCGCTGACCCTGCTCTCGGCCTTGGCGATGGTGACGGAGCGGATCGGGCTGATCGCGACGGCGTCCACCACCTTCGATGAGCCCTTTCATATCGCGCGGCGCTTCGCCTCCATCGACCATATCAGCAATGGCCGCGCGGGCTGGAATATCGTGACGACGGCCAATCCGGATTCCGCGCTGAATTTCGGGCGGGACGATATGATGGAGCATGACGCGCGCTATGACCGTGCGCGCGAATTCTATGATGTCGTGACCGGGTTGTGGGACAGCTGGGCGGATGATGCCTGGATCCGGGACAAGGAATCGGGGATTTTCTTCGATACCGCGAAGATGCATGTGCTGGGGCATAAGGGCGAGAACCTGTCCGTGCGCGGGCCGCTGAATATCGCTCGTCCCGTGCAGGGCTGGCCCGTCATCGTCCAGGCCGGCGCCTCGGAGGCGGGCCGCCAACTGGCGGCCGAGACCGCCGAGGTCATCTTCGGGTCCGCCCGTACCATCGAGGACGGCAAGCGCTTCTATGCCGATGTCAAGGGCCGCATGAAGGCCATCGGCCGCAATCCGGACGGGCTCAAGATCCTGCCCGGTGTGTTGGTGGTCGTCGGCCGCACGACTGAGGAGGCGCGGGCCAAGCTCGCGCTGCTCGATAGTCTGGTGCATCCGGAGAGCAGCCTGCCCAACCTCTCCATGCGCCTCGGCGTCGATGCCTCGAAATTCGATCTCGATGCGCCCTTGCCGGAGATTCCCGAGACCAATGCCAGCCAGAGCGGGCGGCAGACGTTGGTGGAGATGGCGCGGCGCGACAATCTGACGGTGCGCCAGCTGGCCCAGTTCGTCGGCGGTTTCGGCGGCCTCACCATGGTCGGAACCCCCGTCGAGATCGCCGATCAGATGCAGGCCTGGTTGGAACAGGAGGCGAGCGACGGGTTCAACATCATGTTCCATTCGGTACCCGAAGGGCTCGACGATTTCGTGGATATGGTGGTGCCGGAACTGCAGAGCCGGGGCATTTTCCGCCGGGAATACGAAGGTGTGACCTTGCGCGATCATCTGGGTCTGGCGCGGCCGGAGAACAGGTTCTTCGCGGGCGCGGCCAAGGCAGCCGAGTAGGCGGCAGCTGGACATCCCCGCTTATCGCGGGGATGTCCAGGGTCGCGGCTTAGGCAACTAGGACGAAAACATAGTGCTTTTTCATCGTCTCGATAATCTGCCAAGTGCCTTCAAATCCCGGCTCGACGACGAAGACGTCCCCCGCCTGGAGTTCGACCGCTGCGCCATTGTCCGGTGTTATGACGCAGGATCCTTCAAGGACATGGCAAAACTCCCACTTCTCATAACGCACGCGATAGGTGCCCGGTGTCGACTGCCACACGCCTGAGGTGCGGGCGGCACCTTCGCTGGCATAGCTCGGCCAGGCTGTCGCCTCAGGATTGCCGTCGATAATCACCCAGCCCGCGGGCGCGCCGACCCTGGGCTGGACGCCGTCGATGGAGAGTTTCACGATACCGTCGTTCTTCACATGCTTGTCCATCTATTCCAGATTGCCCGCTATCCCAGATTACCCGCGAGACCGATCCGGGATGATCCGCATCGCTTGCCGGCAGTCTATTGCGGATCGGGGTTTTATGCCAATCCAAGGCCAAGCCCGGCAAGGCCCGCGCAGGATAGATTGAGCGCGCTTCCGATCGAATCTGACGGATCCTAATTCCCGGTCGGTAGCGGAATCTCGACACCATCCTTTGACAGCTCGCTACGCACAAACTGGAAACGCTCATAGTCGGATATCGTGATGGGGCCGGTATAGGTTTCGCTTTGGGATGGCCTCGGGGGGTATTTGACATAGGTCTGCATCAAATCATGAATGGCCGTATTGATCGTGACCACAACCCAAGTGTGTTCGGTATAGTTGTTCATGAAGACGTCGTAGCGTTCCTGCGGATCCTGCCAGAGGTCAAAGACCTGCGGCACCGTCGCCACATATTCGTCAGGTCCCTTCCAGCCGAGATTGGTATCGACCGCCAGGCCGCCGGTCTGGGCGCCGTCAGCGCCCCGCAAATTGAACTGGGCTTTGTAATTGCCGATACGCGCGGCCCCCGGGGTCAGTTCATTTTCGGTAAAGTAGAACCAGGATTTGCGCGGCGAGACATCGGTGCCGAACAGAACCGGTGACAGGTCATAGCTGTCGAAGATGATCGGCTTTCCCGCCCGATCATTATCGGGGATCTTGGCGCCGCCGAGTGCCGCGAAGGTCGCCATGTAATCCAGCCCGCCGACGATTTCGTCATTCCGGCCTTCCGGCTTGATGCCTGGCCCCCAGGCAATGGAGGGGACGCGCGAGCCGCCTTCGCGGTCGGTGCCCTTGGTGCCGCGAAACGGCGTATAGCCCGCGTCCGGATAAACGTCCTGCCAGGCGCCATTGTCGCTTGTCCAGAAGACATAGGTATTCTTGTCCAGGCCAAGGGACCGGATCCTGTCCATGATGCGGCCGATCCGCGTATCGTTTTCCACCACCGAATCCGCATATTTCGTTTTCGCCATCGATTTATGGATGAATTCGGGCGCAGGTAAATTCGGCTGATGCACCTTCATGAAGTTGATGCTCATGAAGAAGGGCGCGCCAAGGCTGCCGGCGCTGTCCAGATAGTCCAGCGATGCCTTTTCCACATAGGCGTCAAAAAACGGAATCCCGACCACACCCTCGTCCGGCGTATCGAGATATTGACCGTTGATCTTGAAGTCTTCCTTGACAGGTTCGCCGGCTTTGGCGGATAGCGCGCCTTTGGTCACGCGTTCGAACATCGCTCTCAGCTTAGGGTCCATGTCCGGGAACCAGTTCGGGTCGGAATAAGTATAGGCGTTGAGATGATAGAGGCCGCAATATTTCATCTCGTCATAGCCGTGCGCATTGGGCATCGCGTAATCGGCCTCGCCGAGATGCCATTTGCCGGTAAAGAAGGTCTTGTAGCCGGCGGTCTTCAGGACCGAGGCCAATGTCCATTCCGCCGCCGGCAACCCGCCGCCTTGCCCCTGAAACGCGACCGTGGTCATGCCGCTGCGGTTGGGAATGCGACCGGTCTGCATCGCGGCGCGCCCCGGCGTGCAGCTCGGCTGCGCATAGAAGGAGGTGAACATCATGCCTTCGGCCGCCATGCGATCCAAACTGGGTGTCGGCATGCCGCGTGCCTTGCCGCCCAGATAGGCGCCGGCGTCGCCCCAGCCGAAATCATCCGACACGATCAGGACGATATTGGGCTTGGTGCCACCCGCGGCGGTCACGGGGGCTGTCGCCGTCGAGGGTGACGGCGATTGCGATTGCGCGCCGGCGGAGGACGCGAGCATTGTCGCGGCGCTGGCCGTTGTACCCAGCAGCATACCGCGCCGCCCGATGTCTTTCGTGCTCATCTTGTGTTTTCCTCGCCTGTGATTCTTGTTCAGATATCGCGTAGAACGCACCGAAACCCGACATGGCTTGTCGATGTATCGACTGGTTCGGCGTGGCGCGCGGCAGGCCGATAGCGGCGGCAGTAATTGGGTGCGCAAAGATGTGACCCGCCTTTTATGACCTTTCGCGGAATTCTGACTTGCGGCAGATCGCCGTCGTAACTGCCGCTTTCCGGTCCGCCACGGGGATTGGACGGCAGGCAGCAAGCCTTGGCGCTATCCGGCCGATGGTGCTGCGACCACCAATCGGTCGTCCATTCCCAGACATTCCCGATCATGTCGTAAAGACCATAACCGTTCGGCGGAAAGGATTTGACGGGAGAAGTTCTGCGGAAGCGCGATTGTCGCTGATGCGGAAATTCGCCATGCCAGGTATTGGCCATGGGGCGATTGTTTGGGATGAACGCATCGCCCCAGGCAAATTCGGCCCCGTCCAGGCCGCCACGCGCCGCGTATTCCCACTCCGCCTCAGTCGGCAGGCTTTTTCCGGCCCATGCGGCGTAAGCAAGCGCATCGGCGAATGTGACATGCACGACGGGATGGTCTTCCAGCCCCTTCAGGCCCCGTTCCGGGCCATAGGGGTGGCGCCAATTGGCGCCCTTGCAGAGCCGCCACCACTGGCTCCAGTCCTGCAAATCGACCGGTTGCTTGGGAAAGATGAAGACCAGCGAACCGGCGAAGATAAGCTCCGGCAGCGATCCCGGATAATCGTTCTGGTCCGGCACGGTTTCGGCGAAGGTCACATGGCCGGTGTCACGCACAAAGGCAGCGAACTGCCGATTTGTCACCGGCGTGACGTCCATCCAGAAGCTGCCGACAGAGACGTGATGCGCCGGTGCTTCCTCGGCGTAATGACTATCCGAGCCCATCAGAAAGCGGCCCCCTGGTACAAGGATCATGCTGTCCTGCGTAAAACTCTCTCGAACAGCCAGTGCTGAAGACTTCATCTCGTCACCCTCATATCTGTTCGCTGACGATGCCGATCGTTTCAGAAGCGGGACTCTGAACTATTCGCCGCAAGGATGGGTAAGTTCTGGCAAATGATGTGCATTGCATCAAATTTGACCGAATGATTTTATAGGCCAGGATCAATCCTTATTGCGGTGATCTTGCCCGGCCTCACGCTGGATAAGCAACGATTAGCAAGATAATTCGATATTTCAAGTTCGATTCGAATTTGAGACTGATCTAAAAACTGTCATATTTTATCGTTGGCTAGACTCGACGTTCGATAAAATACATAATAAATCATTAAAGTTCTCTGGTTTAGGGTTTGGATTATGCCGGTCCAGGTCAGTTGAATCGGATAGATAACGTTTTCTTGTTCTGGACAATTTGTTATAATCAGTTTTATGAAGTGAATGTATAAGAGTTTTAGTTTTCTTAGCGGCGCCTCTTCAATCGATCTGTCGCGATGGATCGGTTGATCGCGTCTCTTTTTTGAGGATTGCCTCGCACAAATATCGGATTCGTTTGGGCGGGTTTGTCGTATGCCGATATAAAACTTATGCCTCATCGACGAAATTCAATGCGATACCGAGGCATATGCAGCAAAATCGGCCAGAGAGGGTCGTTAATATTGTTGTATAAATATGAGTCTGGGTCTGGATATTATTAAACTCTGCATTTGTCAGAGAAATTTTTAATTCGCATAAATAATAAAATTCTTAGGGCAAACTAGAGGAGCTAGCGAAGCTGATGTTTCCTGTCATGAGATAAATCAAGCGATTGTCGGATTGTTCCTTCGAAACGGGCTCATAGCAGTCATCTCAATTGGAGTAAGAACATGGTGTGCCAAGACATTCGTTTCTTCCGCCGCAACCTGTCCCGGACCTTTGCGGTGGCGATCGTCACCGCTGGTCTTGGGCTGGCTGGACAAGGGGCGGCTCAAGCGCAGAACGCCGCGACGGCCATGGCGAGCAACCCTGACCTTAGTCAGTGGAGCTATATTGTCGGTCAGGCCGGCCTCAAAATGGCGGCTGCCACCAATCCGGTGACGGTCTTTGCCCTGACGGACAAGGGTTTCAACGACATCAACGCCGTGTGGCATGGTGCGCTGAAGACCCCGGGGGCGTCCGGCTCTCCGAATTATCAGAAGATGCAGCAACTCGTGCGCTCGCAGGCAATTTTGGGTCTGCATCCGCCGTCCGAGTTCGACGGCAAGAAGGTGACATTGACCTCCGTCGCCGGGACGCCGATCACTGTAGATGGTACGGTTCAAGGCAAGCTCACCGTCGAGATGAAATACGCGACCGGCGCAGTGAGCGGAATGCCGATGGTGTCGGACCAATCCGTGATTTACCCGATCGTGGCGAGCGACGTTCACCCCTAGAGTCCGTCAGGTTTAGGTGGAAACGCCACTAAATCTGTCGTGCGCGGGCCCCGACCCGCGCATCTACCCGGCGGAGCAAGCAATCGGCCGGCTGGGCGCCGCGGTGGGTAGGTCCGCGCAACAAGTGCGCGGATGACAATTTATCTATTAAAACCTGACAGACTCTAGAGTTAGTCGGACCTGATCGGAAGCGCTTCAAGTTTGGTTTGCGCGGCCGGTCAGGTTAACCGTGGTGGCGGAAGCGATCTTGCGCATGCAGTCCTTATCCCCGGTCGCCACCCCGGGGATGAAAGTCTTTTTGCTTCTTTTTCTTCAGAAAAAGAAGGCCTAGCTTCATGCTAAGCGCAGAGCCTTACGGCGCCGGGCTGCCATGGATCTGGAAGAGCGCGTCGATCTTCTCCTCCATCTCCTTCGTGATCGCCACGGCCTCGGAATCGAGCGCCACCTTCAGTTGCGCCATCGTCGTCGCGCCGATGATATTGGACGTGACGAAGGGCCGCGTCGTCACAAAGGCAAGCGCGAGCGTTGTAATATCAAGACCGAACTCGGCCGCGAGCGCCATATAGGCCTCGATCGCCTCCTCCACGCCCGGCTTCTCATACCGCTGGCCGCGCTCGAACAGCGTCGTGCGGGCGCCGGGGGGACGCGCGCCCTTCTGATATTTGCCGGTCAGATAGCCCTGGCCAAGCGGCGAATAGGCCAGCAGGCTCACCTGTTCGCGCATCGTGATCTCGGCAAGGCCGGTCTCATAGGTGCGGTTGGTGAGGTTATAGGCGTTCTGGATGGACGCCACGCGCGGCAGGTTGCCGGCTTCCGAAGCGCTCACGAATTTCATCGTGCCCCAGGCGGTTTCGTTGGACAGGCCGATATGACGGATCTTGCCCTGCGTCACCATATCCTGCAGCACGCCCAGCGTCTCCTCGACCGGCACTTCGTCCGACCAATCCTGCGGCTTGAACGCATTGCCGCCCGAGCCGAAAGTCTGCAGATGCCGATCCGGCCAATGCAGCTGATAGAGATCGATGTAATCGGTCTGCAGGCGCTTGAGCGATTCCTCCACCGCGAAGGTGATGTGCGCGCGGTTCAGACGTGCCGGCGCATCGCCTTCCCGGATGCAGCTGGTATTGCCACGCCCGGCCGCCTTGGAGGCCAGGATCACCTTATCGCGCGTGCCGCGCGCCTTGAACCAGGAGCCGATGATGCGCTCGGTAGAACCGGTGGTCTCCCGCTTCGGCGGGATCGAATACAGTTCAGCGGTGTCGAAGAAGTTGATGCCACGGTCCAGCGCATAATCCATCTGCGCATGGCCTTCGGCCTCGGTATTCTGTTGGCCCCAGGTCATGGTGCCAAGGCAAATGGCCGACACGCGCAAATCGGTGCGGCCCAGCAAGCGGTATTCCGCCAAAGGTCTATCCTCGGAAAATTGGGCAAGATGACAAAGAAAAGCCCGGCACCAGATGGCGCCGGGCCTTTGGCTAAGGCTAAAGCGTCAGGCGGAGGCGGAGAAGCCCTCGGCGCGCAGATCGACCGTAATGGCGGCCAGCGCCTTCTCCACCCCGTCCAGAACCTCGTCGATCTCGGACTTGGTGATGATCAGCGGCGGGCTGAAGGCGAGGCCGTCACCCGGCAGCGCCCGGCCGATGACGCCGAGGTTTTCCATATGCTTCGCGGTCCGGGCGCCGACCTTGCGGCCGGCGTCGAAGTTGCGGTGCTCGGCCTTGTCTTCCACCAGTTCGATGGCGGCGATCAGACCGGTGCCGCGCACTTCGCCGACCAGCGGATGGTCGGTGAAGCGACGGCGGAGTTCGGACTGCATATAGGGTCCGACATCGCCGACATGATCGAGCATATTCATCTCGTCATAGATCTTCAGCGTCTCCACCGCGACGGCGGCGGCGACCGGATGGCCGGAATAGGTGAAGCCATGGCCGAAGGTGCCGAGCTTGTGCGTTTCCTCGGCGATCGGCCCAAACACGCGGTCGTTCACCATGACGGCGCTGATCGGCAGATAGGCGGCCGAGAGCGCCTTGGCGCAGGTCAGAATATCGGGCTGCACTGCCATCGTCTGGCTGCCCCAGTATTGGCCGGTGCGACCGAAGCCGCAGATGACCTCATCGGCCACCAGCAGCACGTCGTACTTGTCGAGCACGGCCTTGATCTTGGGGAAATAGCCTGCGGGTGGGATCAGCACGCCGCCCGCGCCCATGATGGGCTCGGCGAAAAGGGCCGCGACGGTTTCGGGGCCTTCGGCCAGGATCAGCTTCTCCAGCTCATCCGCACAGCGGGTCGCGAATTCCGCCTCCGTCTCGCCCGGCAGGGCGCCGTGGTAGAAATGCGGCGTCATGGTGTGCAGGAAGCCCGGCAGCGGCAGGTCGAAGGATTTGTGGTTATAGGGCAGGCCGGTCAGCGAGGCCGAGGCGAGCGTGATGCCGTGATAGCCCTTGATACGGCCGATGATCTTCTTTTTCTCATGCAGGCCGCGGGCGTTGTTGTAGTACCAGACCATCTTGATGGCGCTGTCATTCGCTTCGGACCCGGAATTGGCGAAGAACACCTTGCTCATCGGCACCGGCGCGCGCGCCAGCAGCATTTCCGACAGCTCGATCATCGGCTCGTGCGATTTGGACCCAAAGGCATGGTAGAAGGGCAGGGCGCGCATCTGGCGCGTGGCGGCCTCGACCAGACGCTCGTTCGAAAAGCCGAGCGCGGCGCACCACAGGCCGGCCACCACATCGATATAGGATTTGCCGGCATCGTCCAGCACGCGGACGCCGTTGCCCCGGCTGATGACGACCGGGCCGTTCTCGGCATGGGCGATCTGGTCGGTATAGGGATGGAAGACGGCGGCGACGTCTCTGGCAGCCAGAGAATTGAGACGAGCGGGTGGGGTCATGTGCGCGGGGCTCCACAAATGTTCCCACCCATGATGATCCGGCGCTTGAGCCGGGGGAAGACCCGAGGCAGTCTTTTTACCATGAGCACCCCATCTCGGCCCTTCCGCCCCAACCTGCCGCCGGACCGCGAGATCGCGCCCCGGCTGTTTCAGGCCCTGCATGACATGAGCTTCGACGGGGTCGGGATCACCCGCGAGGCTTACGGCCCGAAGGAGACGGCGGCCCATGCGCTGGTCCGCGCCGAGGCCGAGGCGCTGGGCCTGTCCGTCAGCACCGACCATGCCGGCAATATGTATCTGGTGCTGAAGGGGGCGGAGCCCGATCTGCCGCAGATCGTCATCGGCAGCCATCTGGACAGCGTGCGCACGGGCGGCAATTACGACGGCGCGGCGGGCGTGCTGGCGGGCTTGTCCGTCGTCTCCGGCCTTGCCCGTGCCGGCTTTCAGCCCCGGCGAGACGTGACCGTGATGCTCATCCGCTCGGAAGAGGCCGGCAGCTGGTTTCCGGTGAGCTATGTCGGCAGCCGCGCTGCCCTAGGCCGTCTGCCGCCGGAGGCGCTGGACGTGCCCCGCATGGATGACGGGCGGACGCTCGCCGATCATATGACTGAGGAAGGGTTTGACCCGGACGCGGTGCGGGCTGGAAAAGCCGTGCTGTCACCGGATAATGTCGCCGGTTTCATCGAGCTGCATATCGAACAGGGGCCGCAATTGGACGAGGCCGAGATCCCGCTCGGTATCGTCACCGGCATTCCCGGGTCCCGTCGCTATCGCGAGGCGCGGATCTTCGGCGAGTATAATCATTCGGGTGCGACCCCCCGGCGTCTGCGCAAGGACGCGGCCATCGCCGGTGCCGAACTCGCCTATCGATTGGATGCCGAATGGGCGAAGCTGGAGGAACATGGCCATGTGCTGGTCTGCACTTTCTGCGTGCTGGCGACGGCGCCCGAGGCCGGGTTTACGCTCATTCCCGGTGAAGCTTATTTCCAGCTCGATATGCGCAGCGAAAGCCGGGCGAGCGTCGATCTGCTGCATGACGCGCTGATGCGTCTGGTGGGTGAGATCGAACGGAGCCGTGGCGTGCGCTTCGACCTCGGGCCGGAAAGCGGCAGTCTGGCGAGCCCGATGGATGCGACCATCCAGGCGGAGCTGGCGGTAGCGGCCGAGAGCGCCGGTTTGCCCTTCCGCCGCATGCTGTCAGGCGGCGGGCATGACACGGCGGCCTTTGCCCAGGCGGGCATCCCGGCCTGCCTCATGTTCGTGCGCAACCAGCACGGCAGCCATAATCCGCGCGAGGCCATGCGGATCGCGGATTTCGACGCTGCCTGCGATGTCATCGGCCGCTGGGTGCTGGCGCGGGCCAGTTAGCGCTGCGGGAGACCCGTCAATCGGCGGAGAGCAGCAGGGCGCTGGCATGCAGCTGCGGCCGGTAGCCGGCCGCTAGTACCGCCAGGCTGGATGGCGGGGTGATGATCGCCCAAGGGGGTGACGCGGTTCTGTAGCGGCATTGCATCGGCTCCCTCAATCCCCGCCTGACATTCGACGCGCGGACCTTCGCCAATCGCGGCGGCGGTTCGGGGAGATTTACACGGCGTCGTGGAAAATGATGCCCAGCGTATGGCGCTTGCCGGCATGGAGCTTGCTGACGCCGTGGTTCAGCTTCACCTGATAGTCGCCGCGCACGCCCTTCATGGGGCGGCCGTTGACCGCGAAGATGGCCGCGTCGCCTTTTTGAAGCGGCAGAACCATAGGACGGGTCTGCATGCGCGGCCGTTGCTCGGTCATCACGAACTCGCCGCCGTCGAAATCCTGACCGGGCTGGTCCAGAAGGATCGCCATCTGGATGGGAAAGACAAGATCACCGTAAAGGTCACGATGCAGGCAGTTATAGTCCCCGGCGGCATATTCCAACAGCAAGGGTGTCGGGCGGGTCTGGCCGGCCGCGTGGCAGCGCTCCAGGAACGCTGCATGGTCGCTGGGAAAACGCACTGCCTGACCCATGCGCTCGTACCAGCGGTTGGCGATCGGCGCCAGGCGAGGATAGACGCTGCTCCGCAGCGACTGGATCAAAGGTGGCAGCGGATAGCTGAAATACTTGTATTCGCCGCGGCCGAAGCCGTGCCGCGCCATGATGACTTGGCTGCGGAAACCCGCCGGTTGATGATAGAGGCCGGTCATCACATCGGCTTCGGCACCGGTCAGCAGGCCGGGTGCGACGGCCCAGCCCTGCGCGTCAAGCTCCGCGTGAATCCTTGCCCAGTCGATCGCGTCAATACGCGCCGCGACAGACAGATCGAGGGTCGGTTTGGACAAAATCGGGATTCCCATCCTTGTATGGGTCCCAACATCGTCGTTTGAGGAAGGCCGGACACTCCGGCCCTTGCTTTCAAACCGAGAATTGTATCGTGCCTTGAGATAAAGTCAGGTTCGGCGACCATCGCCGCGACATGCGAATTTGAAAGCAAGACCCGGAGTGTCTTCCGTCCGCACCGTCAGCAAGATCGCGACAGACAGACCCGAGAGATGATTGCCATGACCAAGACCAAAGACAGGCCGATGACGGTGGTAGCGACGGTGGACGACCCGCGTTGGGCGCTTGTGCTGACGCGTGATCGCACGGCCGACGGCCAGTTCTGGTATGGGGTGACGACGACAGGGATTTACTGCCGGCCGTCCTGCCCTTCGCGAACCGCGAACCCGAAGAATGTCCGGTTTCACGATAGTCTGGCTGCCGCCAAGGCCAGTGGCTTTCGGGCCTGCTTGCGCTGCAAGCCGGATGGGGCGTCTTTGGAAGCCGAGAATGCCGCGATCGTGGCCAAAGCCTGCCGCCTGATCGAGGCGAGCGAGGATCTGCCCTCCCTGGCGGACCTTGCTTTGGCCGCCGGTCTAAGCGTCAGCTACTTCCATCACTTGTTCAAAGCCGCCACCGGCCTGACCCCGAAAGACTATGTGGCGGCGCATCAAGCCGAGCGGGTGCGGGAAGGCCTGGCCCAAGGCCAGTCCGTTACCGCGACCATCTATGATGCCGGCTTCAATTCCAGCGGCCGGTTCTACGAAAAGACCAAGGACATGCTGGGCATGACCCCCAGCACGTTTCGGGCGGGCGGTGCCGACGAAGACATTCGCTTCGCCGTCGGCCAATCGTCGCTCGGCGCGATCCTTGTGGCCTCCAGCGACAAGGGCGTGGCCGCGATCCTGATGGGCAGCGATCCGGAGGCCTTGGTGCGCGATCTGCAGGATCGCTTTCCGAAGGCCCGCCTGATTGGCGGAGATGCCGGCTACGAGCAGCGCGTGGCGCTTGTCATCGGTTTCATCGAAGCGCCGCAGATCGGCCTCGCTTTGCCGCTGGATGTCCGGGGCACGGTCTTTCAGCAACGCGTGTGGCAGGCGCTGAAAGACATTCCGGCGGGCCAGACGGCAAGCTATGCCGATATTGCGCAAGCTATCGGCGCACCCAAGGCCGTGCGGGCCGTGGCGGGGGCTTGCGCCGCCAACAATATCGCCGTCGCGATCCCTTGCCATCGCGTGGTCAGACAGGACGGATCGCTGTCCGGCTATGCCTGGGGTGTGGAGCGCAAGCGGGCGCTGATCACGCGTGAGGCAGCCGCATCGGTCGGTCGGGGCTGACGCATTCTAGACAGCGCTGTCGAACCAGCGTTTCCATTGCGGCACCGAGGTCATATAGGTGCCGCGATGATCGGTCCTGCCGGTCGAGATCGCCTCCACCGTCATATTCCCGGTCCCCATCGCACGTTGATAGGTCATGGCCAAGCGGCCGAGGCCAGGGGTGATGACCTCGTCGATTTCGCCGAAGTAATTGCGGACCGGGCTTTGGATGACCCAGTTATAGACGCGTAGCGTCGTATTGATGAGACGGCCATATTCGGTGGCGGCGAAATACTGCGGATTGAAATAGTCTGGCCGCAGGAGTGCCGCAGGCTTCGTCGGCACCTGCGCATGGTCGAAAGGCTGGCGCAGATAGACTTTCTGCGCGATCTCGAAGCATTCGTCTTTGATGACGGCGCGCGCGAGGCCTGGAATGCGATAGTAATTTTCAAAGGAAAAGGCTGTCAGAATGAACAGAACAGGGACCCAGGTCGCGTCGATCTGACGCGGGAAATCCAGGAAGCCGTTAAAGGCCACCAAACCGTCCAGCGGTGCGCTCGCGGTCGCGACACCATCGACCTTGATACCATTGGCTTCCAGCTTCTCCAGCAATGCCATGGTCACGAACCCGCCCTGCGACCAGCCACCGAGAAAGAGCTTCGTCGCCGACAGGTTCAGATGCGCCAGCACCGCCCGACCCGCCGTCACCATGTCGAAAGTCGCCTGTTGGTGACTGCCTTTCACCAGATAGCCTTCCGGCTCCGCGGACTGGCCCATGCCGAAGTAATCCGCGCCGATCACGATATAGCCTTGGCCACCGAACTGGGCGAGAATCAGCGCGGTTTCCGTCGATTGATCGGGGAAGGATGGGACCTGTTCTTTCCCATAGACGGTGCCGTGTTGATAGGAGAGCATCGGGAAGGCGGTTCCGGCTGTATCCGGCACCGCGACAAGGCCGGACGCCATGATCGTCCGGTTGCCTTGCTCGGGCACGACCGATGGATAGCGCACCCGGTAGAGTGTCACCCCATGCTGCGCGGGCGTGAAGGTGCCGGAGATGCCAAAGAATTTCGGCGCATCGCGGGTCAGAATCTGGTTGAGTTTTGCCGCATTCCATTGGCCGATGAGACTATAGGAAATGCCCGCCGTCACTGGGATGGCGTCCGCATCCTTGGCATGCGCCACTTTGCTGTGCAGGGCAGCGCCGAGCATGGCGGTGGCACCGAAAATGCCCATGCCGGCGCGCGCCAGATCACGCCGGCGGAAACCCGTCGTTTCCATCTCCATAGTCACAGAGTCCTTGTCATGATTTCACGTCAAACGATGGGACGACGACAGCCTCTATCATGCAGCAAGTTAGTCTGCTGTGATAGGCTTGCCGGGTGCGGTCTGTGCCGGGATGCTGAGGTCAATTGTGCGTGCAAAGCGGCTGGGGCCATTTGACGCGGATAATTTTATGCATAGGCCAAGCCGACGGCCAGAACAGGCAGGTTTCCCGGCAGCTTTGGACAAGGCAGGGATTGTCTTTGTTCAGCACAATGCTATTGAGCCCATCGTGGCAGTGGCGTGATCTATCTTTGCCAAGGAGACGACCATGTGTTTAGCGTGCAACTGGGCGAAACATCTCGCTTTTGACAAGTCCGCAGCTGCTGCGTTTCCCAGCGGCAGCTTGTCCCGGCGCAGCATGTTGCAGGCAGCGGTGGCCGTCGCTCCGGTCTCCTTGGCGCTTGCGGGATCGCATCAGGCATTCGCGCAGACGACAGAGACGCCGGTCGCCGCGAACGATGCCGAAGCCGACATCGTCTTCCATAACGGCCCCGTCTATACGGTCGATGAGAAGAATCTTTGGGCGCGCGCGGTCGCGGTGAAAGCCGAGCGCATTATCTATGTCGGCGATGATGCCGGCGTGCAGCATTTCATCGGCCCGAAAACGCGGGTGATCGACCTGCAGGGCAGAATGCTGCTGCCCGGCTTCGTCGAAGGCCATATCCATCCGGTGCTAGGTTCCACGGTCACGCGCGGCATCGACCTGCAGTTCAACTCGCAGGCGGAAGTTTTTGCCGAATTGCGGAAGAACAAGGACAATCTGATCGGCGGCGTGGTGCGCGGCTTCGGCTGGCGCTACAGCGCCTTCCCCACCACCGGCCCGCGCAAAGAAGATCTCGACGCGATCTGGCCCGATACGCCCGTCCTGCTGGCCGCGATCGACGCGCATTCGGCCTGGGCCAATTCCAAGGCCTTGTCGCTGGCCGGCATCACCAAGGATACGCCCGACCCGAACCCTGGCTTCAGCTATTTCCAGCGCGATCCCGTCACGCATGAGCCCACGGGCTGGCTGGTGGAAGTGCCGGCCATTCTGCAGGTTCTGGCGGCCGCGATGCCCTTCACGCCCGAATATATTGCCGCGTCACTGGACGAATGGCTGCCCAAAGCCTCGGCTGCCGGCATTACCAGCCTGTTCGATGCCGGTCTGCAGATCGTCCCGAATGACGTCGGCTTCCAATACTACACGGATCTTGAAAAGGCGGGGGAGCTGCCAGTTCGCATCGTCGGCTCCTATTACCATGTTGACCCGTCTATCGATCCGGTGCCGCTCATCTCCGATCTCAAAACGACGTTCAATACGGAACTGGTCAAGGCCTCCGTGCTGAAGCTGAACATGGACGGGGTGGATGCCGCCCGCACGGCGGCGATGCTGGAACCTTATACCGATATGCCGAGCGTCACCGGGGATTCTCTGCTGACACCCGCGATGCTGAACGACATCGTGCTGCGCGCCGATGCGAAGGGCCTGGACATCCATGTCCATTCCATCGGTGACCGGGCAACGCGGCTGACGCTGAGCGCTATGGAAGCGGCAATCAAGACCAATCCCGCGCGCGACCGGCGCTTCACCATCGCCCATTGTCAGGGCATCGACGCGGCCGATTTGCCGCGCTTCAAGCAGTTGGGCGTCATTGCCGAATTCTCCGGACAATGGGCCGCGCCGGACCCCTATTGGGCGGAAATCACGACGGCGCGCTGGGGCAAGGAACGCGCCAATAATACCTATCGCTTCGGCACTCTGGTGCGGGACGGTGCGCGCATTACCTTCGGCACCGACTGGCCGGCGGCGAGCCATTACAGCACCTATCGGCCGCTGGAGGCGATCGAGGTCGGGGTGACGCGTTGCGAGCTTGGCGCCGTCGGCCAGACCCCGCTGCCGCCGCAGGATGAGCGGATCACTCTGCCGCAGGCGATCCATGCCAATACGCTGGCGGCGGCGCACCAGATCCGCCTGGATCACAAGGTCGGATCGATCGAGGTCGGGAAGGATGCGGATCTGATCGTGCTCGACCGCAACCTGTTCGAAGCCAAGCCGGAGCAGATCCATCAGGCAAAGGTGCTGCTGACGCTGATGGGCGGACAGATTCGCTATGAAGCCTGATCGGGTCTGATCGGCATGCTGGAGATCGGGGATTGCGCGATCGACCTGGCCCAGATCGTAAAGGCAACCGCGCAGTCCACGCAAATCCGCCTCAGCCCTGCCGCGCACGCCCGTGTGGCGGCGTCGCGCGCGGTGGTGGAAGCCTATGCGGCGGGAGATGAGCCGGTCTATGGGCTGAATACCGGGCTTGGCGGCAATCTCGGCTATCGGCTTGACCCCGCATCGCTCGCGGCCTTTCAGATCCAGATGATCAGGGGACGGACGATCGGCGTGGGGCCGCTGTTTTCCCAGGCCGTCTCGCGCCGGCAGTTGCTTTGCCGGATCATTGGCCTGGCCCAGGGCGGCGCGGGCATTTCCCCGGCCGTGCTGGACGGGATGATCGCCATATTCAATCGCGGCGTCACGCCCGCCATGCCGGGTCGCGGCTCGATCGGGGCCGGTGATCTCGGCCTTGCCGCCCATATGGGCGCGGTCGTGATCGGGCGTGGTCAGGCCTGGTTCGCGGACAGGCTGATGCCGGGTGCCGAAGCCTTGGCCGCCGCCGGTCTGTCGCCTGTGGTGCTCGGTCCCAAGGATGCGCTGGGCATCCTCAACACCAGTGCCGTGACCTGTGGCCATGCCGCCAGCGTTCTGGCGGATCTTGCCGATCTCCTCATCTTCGCCACCACCGCCGCGGCCTTGTCGATGGAAGGCTATGCCGCCAATCCCACGATCTTCGACGCGCGCCTGGCGGCCGCGCGCCCGGCCGATGGGCAGACCCGCGCGGCTGCGATGTTCAGGCAAATCCTGGCGGGCAGCTATCTGCATGACGCGCCGTCGCGCTCGATCCAGGATGCCTTGTCATTCCGGGTTCTGTCCCAGATCTATGGGCCGACGCTGGCGGCCTTCGATACTGCGGTCGAAGCCGTGACGCTTGAAATCAATGCTGCCGCCGACAATCCCCTTGTGCTCGCCGAGGACAGGGTGATCCTCTCGACCGCAAATTTCCACACGCCCGCGATCGCCCTTGCCTTCGACAGTCTGGCTATAGCACTTTGCCATCTTGCCAGTGCCAGTCTTCAGCGGACGATCAAGCTGATGGATCCGCGCCTGTCCGGCCTGCCCAAATATCTGTCCCCGGTCGGCGGCGCATCGGTCGGGTTCAATGCGCTGCAAAAGACAGCATCCTATCTCCATGCGGAAATTCGGCTGAAGGCGACGCCGGCCAGCCTCGATTCCGTTCCGGTTTCCGAGACGGTCGAGGACCATGCGCCGAATACGCCGCTGACGATCCGCAAGCTTGAGGAGCAAGTGCTGGTGCTCCGTCTGCTGATCGCGATCGAGGCGCTGACGGCGGCGCAAGCCGTGGATCTGCGCGGTCAGCCGGTTTTGTCGGCGCCCACGGCCGCCCTGCATGCGGCCATCCGGGCAAGCTTGCCGATGCTTGACGAGGACCGTGAAATCGGCCCGGACGTCGACCGCGTCAATGATATCGCGCAGGATGCGGAGGTGTTGGCGGCGCTGCGCGGGTATTTCCTCGGCCTGTCGCTCAATCCGCTTTTGGCCGGCGGTTGACGCGGGCGCAGAGCGTCATCGGCGGTCCAAAGCGCCGCGGTCTGCCCAGGTTTCCCGGACCAAAGCCAAGGCCTGACCAGCCAATTTATGTGAATCGGTAAACACATCGCGCCAGATGGCGAGGGCGTTTGCGTGATCTTCCGCGAGCTTCGACCGAGCGAAAGCCTCGACACCGATGAGACCATCATAGCCCGCGTCCAGAACTTGCCCCAAGGCCAGGCGCAGATCGAGCGCGCCTTCCAGAAGACCGCCACGGTGACTTTGGCAAAGTTCAAAATAAAACAGAGAGGGCAGAGCCTTATGGATCGCCGCTCTCACGTCTGTCTCCTCGATGCTCATATGGAATGTATCGAGATGAAGACCGATATTGGGGCTTCCGGCCAGCCTTAAATATTCTATTGCCTGATCAACCGTATTGATGGCGTTGCTCTCATATCGGTTGACGATTTCGATGGCCAGGCGCACGCCGCATGCCGCACCGAATCCAGCCACCTCGGCCAGCGTTTCCGCGCTGGCCCGGAACGTGTCACGCCGTATGGGGGCGTCTGCTTTCGCGATCCTGCCATAAAGAACGCCGTTGATCTGCGTCGATCCCATATCGCGCGCCATGCGGATGCTGTTTTCCAGATGCGCGCGCCCTTTTTGCCGGACGGTAGGGTCTGGGGATGTCAGGTCGCCGTCAGGCGGCAGACCCGAGGTATTGATCGGCTTGATCTGGCCGGACGCGAAGACGCGGGCAATGGCGCTGACATCGCGCCTGTCCATTTTACGAAGCGGGATTGCTAAATGGCTGTAGCCAATGTCCTCGGCGGCCGCCAGGATCGATCGCAGGTTATCCCCGCCGATCTCTCCGCCCCACACGCCGACGTGTATGGCCGTCCCGCTCATGGGCGTTCTCCTCTATCGCAAGGAGTAATAGGGACGAAGGTCGCAGGCGCGCAAGGTCAGGGCAGCACCATCCACAGAGCGCAAACGAATGGCAGCGCCATCGCACGCCATGAGGTGGTGGAAACAATCATATTTCAGCACCATGAACGTTCAATTCACCATCCCGATTATCGGATGGGATAATATAAAAATAACCATTGAAAATATATGTTTAAAAAATAGGTTTTGCACGAGAGTAAAGTCAGGTTAAACTGTAGAAAATGCGAAATAATCGATCGCTTTTAGTGATCGGAATCATCTCCAAGCACTGTTAGTTCAGTAAAACCATTCAGAGATAAGGAGAAAGCTAAGGAGAGAATGCGGATGAAGCGACCTCTAGCCGAGAAAAGCTGGCCGATTATTCTACCACCGCTCTCGGGCGCGGTATTGCCTGGGGTCGCCTTGTCTTGCGGTGTCACCGTGATCGCCTTTGGCTTGCAGTTTCTTGAAGCCGGCCAGCTTGGCAAGGTTTGGTTGGAAGCGCTGGTGCTCGCCATTCTGCTCGGGACCATTATTCGCACCATCTGGAAGCCCAGCAAGTATTGGCAGGTGGGCGTCAGATTCAGCGGCAAATATTTTCTTGAAGTCGCCGTCGTCTGCCTCGGCCTGTCCGTCAGCGCCAAAACAATTTTCGCGGCCGGTCCGGCTCTTCTTGTCGGGATCGCCGGGGTGGTTGCCTTCGCGATCCTGCTCAGCCTCGGGATCGGCAGGCTTTTGCGATTGCCGCCGCGCATAGCCTTGCTGATCGCTTGCGGCAATTCGATTTGCGGTAATTCCGCGATTGCCGCCGTGGCTTCGGTGATCGGCGCGGAGGGGGATGACGTTGCGGCGTCGATCGCCTTCACCGCTGTCTTTGGCATCATTGTCGTGGTCGGGCTGCCCTTCCTGGGACCCGTGTTGAATATGCACGGAGCGCTGTATGGCGCTTTCGCCGGGCTGACGGTTTACGCGGTTCCCCAGGTCATCGCGGCGGCCGCGCCACTGGGCGCCACGGCCGTTCAGATGGGCACCTTGGTGAAGCTCGTTCGTGTGCTGATGCTCGGGCCCGTTTGCCTGGTCATATCCCTGACGATGGCGCGGGCGGTGGCGGAACAGGGATTGGGACAAGATAGCCTGGGCATGGCCGCCACGGCGCGGAAACGGCCCAAGCTGACGCAGCTGGTGCCTTGGTTCATCTGGGGGTTTGTCGCCTTGATCGTGCTGCGATCGGCGAGCCTGGTTCCCCATGCCTTGATCAAACCGGCGGAAACGACGGCCACGCTCCTCACCGTTGTTTCGATGGCGGCGCTCGGCCTCGGCGTCGATATCAGAGCCGTCGCTCAATCGGGTGCGCGCGTGACGGCGACGGTCATATTGTCCTTGGCGGCTCTGGGCGTTGTAAGCTTGGCCCTGCTCAGCTGCTTGCATCTGGGGCAATAGCCAGAGGCTTGCGGCAAGAGGCCGGAAATTTCACAAAATTCGGCGTTAATATTAAAATTCGACAGTAAATTTTTGTTATTAATTGGCATTAATCGAGTTTTTATGTAGTAAAAATACCCCAAATTCTCGAACGATGGGCTTATCTTCTGCGTCGGTCATGAAATCGACCAGCAAATGCCGCTCAGGGCACAAGCGGCGTCTTAGCTCTCTGGCGTTTTTGGCAGCTTTGACTTAGAAATAATGCCAGACGTCTAAGCTAAGGTCATATCGGATGCTCGAAAAACCGGTCACGATGCAGGATATTGCCAAGCGATCCGGTGTGGCCGCGATTACTGTCTCGCGGGCGCTGCGCGGCGAAGCGTCGGTTACTGCGGAGACGCGCGGGCTGATCGAGAAGGCAGCCGACGAACTCGGTTATATCTACAATCATACCGCGCGCGCCTTCTCCAAGAGAGGCAGCAAGCTGATCGCCTTGGTGATTCCGACGATCTCGAACTCCGTTTTCGAATCGACGATCGACGGATTGAGCGAGATTTTTTCCGCCGCCGGTTATGCCATTACAATCGGCAGCAGCGGCTTTTCAAGAACCGAAGAAGAGCGGATCGTAAAGAGCCTTCTGGGCTATGGGCCTGAAGCGATTATCCTGGTGGGTTTCACCCATACGCCGGCGACGGTCGAGCTTCTGAAGCGGTCAAAAATTCCGGTCGTTGAAATGTGGAATTATGGGTTCGACGCCATCGACATGGCCGTCGGCTTTTCCAATTTCCAGGCCGCCAAAAGCATGACGAGCTATCTGATTCGCAAAGGATATCGGAAGATCGGTTATGCCGGCGGCACCCAGACAGACAATGACCGGACGCAACAGCGTGAAGCCGGCTATCGGGAGGCGGTGATGAGTGCCGGGCTGGAGGTGATGGAGAATTGGGTCAGCTCTCCCCCGATCGAGCTGTCGAGCGGTGCCGAAATCGCCCGTCGCTTCGCAAGTGCCGATGACAGGCCTGAAGCTTTGTTTATCGCGAGCGACATCATCGCGGCCGGGTTCATGCTTGAATGCGCCCGGCTGGCGCTCAAAATTCCCAATGATGTCGCGATCGCCGGATTTGATGACGCAGCCCTTGCGAAAGCGGTGGAGCCGCCTTTGACAACGGTCCGCGTTCCGCAGCGTGAGATTGGTCTGGTCACGGCCCAGATGATTGTCGATCGCCTGGCCGGTAAGACAATCACCGATCCGGTCAGGGATCTTGGGTTTGAGATCATTATCCGCGGCACGTCCTGATAGTGGCGGATCGCTGCCGCATTAGCATCTCCAGACGGTCTCTCAGGACGAGAGGCGAGGGGGGAGGATCACCCCCCTCGCTTCATCGGACCAGACAGCTTACTTGACGATCTGTTGCAGGCTCACACGGTCGATCGTGGTCAGCACGGCAATGACGATCACCACGCCCTTGACGATTTCCTGTGTGAATGGCGAGACGCCGCATACGTTCAGCCCATTGCTGAGGACGGTGATCAGCGCGACGCCCAAAATGGTCCGGGACGCGCCGCCCACGCCACCGGACAGGGATGTGCCGCCAACCACGATCGCCGCGATGGAATCCAGCAGATAGCCGTCACCCAGGGACGGTGTGGCAGAGCCCAGCCGGGCGAGAAGAAAATATCCGCCGATCGCGGCAAAGACGCTGGAGAGCATGAAGGCGTAGGTTTTGTATCGCGTCACCGCAATGCCGCTCAATTGAGCAACACGCTCACCGCCGCCGATGGCGACGATATACCGACCGAAGCGGCTATGGGAATTGGCAACCGCGAGTGCCCCCCAAGCCAGTACCGCCAGGAGCAGAACATTCGGGATCATAGGAATGATCTGTCCATTGGCGATCTCGGAAATGGCGTCGTTATCGACCAGAAGGGCAGAACCATCGAGCACGTGCAGCATGACACCGGTAAAAACCGATCCGGATGCAAGTGTCGCGATGAAGGACGGGACCCGCAGGACCGTGGACAGCAAAGCGTTGACGAGGCCGCAGACCGCCCCCAGCACGAGGGTCGCGACAAAAGCCAATCCGGGTGACATGCCAAAGGTCTGCAGCAGCACGGCCCCCAAGGCCGCTGACAGAGTCGCCACAGCTGCGACGGAGAGATCGATACTGCCCATCAGCACGACAAAGGTCGCGCCCAGGGAAATCAACAGAAGCGGGCCAGCCTGCGCACCCATAACCGTTATGTTCAGGCCAGACACGAAGGCGTGCTGCTTGAACGCGAAATAGCCGATGAGAACCGCAAGCGCGACCAATGGCAGCCAGGTGGCGCGCTGCTCCCGGGAGATGACAAATCGAAAGCGCTTATCCGCGGCGGGCGCGGCCCCGAAATCGTCGAGTGTCGTGGTCTGTTTATGTGCCATGCAACATTGTCCGCGGATGATTTCAATGAAGAGACTGAGCTTGGCTGCGGCCGATCATCAACGCCACCAGCTCATGCTCGTTGAGAGCGTGACTGCGATTATCGAGATTGGCAACCAATCCGCCGTCGCGCATGATCAGAACGCGGTCGCTGAGGCGAATGAGCTCGGGCAGATCATCGGTGACATAAAGGATGCTGGTGCCCCGCGCGGCCAGAGCCAGGAGGTGGCGATAGATCTCGACCTTCGCTCCGACATCGACGCCGGCGGTCGGATTCTCAATCAGCATCACCCGCGGGTCGCGGTGAATCCACTTTGCCAAGGCAACCTTCTGTTGATTGCCGCCGCTCAATGACCCGACAGTCTGCTCCGGGCTCGCCTTGATCGCCAATTCCTTGATCATCGCCTTCGTCACGGCCTGTTCGTGCCGTCCGCGCCAGATGCCGATCCGGTTGCTGAAGCCGAGCGCACCGCTATGGCCACTTGCCAGAGAAATATTGGAGGCGACGCTGAGGGCGCCCACGATCGCTTCGCGCCCGCGATCGCTGGGAACGAAGGCGATGCCGAGATCCTTCCGCGCTTTCAGGCTGCCCAGAAGCGGGCGCCCGTCCAAGGTGACGCCGCCGCCGCTGGCGCGCATGTCACCCGCGATAAGCCGCAGCAGATGGTTCTTGCCTGAGCCGAGCAACCCGCCGATGCCAACGATCTCGCCTGTCCCGATTTCCAGGCTGACATGATCCACCTCGGCCCGCCTTATATGCGCATCCTTGGCGGCGGTCGCATATATCGTCAGGTCTTTTGCGACCAGTCTTGGCGGCGCGTCTGATCGCGCACGGGGCTTCACCTCGGCCAGGTTTTGGACATCCCGTCCGACCATCATCCGATGCAATTTGTCCTCGTCAAATTCAGCGGTTGCGCCGGCACCGACGACATGCCCATCCTTCAGGACCACAATCCGGTCGCAGACGTCGAAAAGTTCCTGAAGCCGGTGGGAGACGAAGGCGACCCCGGCACCGGATGCCTTGAGCTGTCGCATGCGGCTGAGCAGCAAGGTCACTTCGGATCGGGTAAGGCCGGTCGTGGGCTCGTCAAACAGAACATAGCCCGACGACAGACCAAGAATGCTGGGCAGCAGCGTGGCCTTTCCAACCTCAAGCGCCTGGCGCGTCGGAAAGTCGTATTTATGCATCACGTCGCGGACATCGACACGCAATTGCATATCCGCGACCAGCTTGCGCGCAAGCTGGATCATGGCGGACTTATTCAAAAGCCCGAAGCGAAGGAATTTCGATTCATGCCCAAGAAACAGATTTTCATAGACGCGTAAATTGGGAATGGTTGCGGGATCCTGGAAGATTCGCCAGATACCCTTCAGATTAGCCTCATTGTAGTTCTTGACGGCGAGGGCCTCGCCATCAACCGTGACGCTGCCGGACGTCGCGTGAAGGGTCCCGGACAGGATGTTCAGGAGTGTGGACTTGCCTGCGCCGTTCTCTCCGATAATGCCGACGATCTCGCCGGAACGGATGCTGAGATCCACATTTTTCAGAGCGACAAAGCTTGAAAAAGCAAAGGTAAGGCCCTTCACGCTCAGTTCCGACATGTGTCAGCCCTTAAAGCCAGGATAATCGAAATCTTCCAGCGACAGCTTGTAGGCGGCTTGATAGCGCTGCGTGACCTTGTCGAATTCGCCGTCCTGGATGGATTGGGCATAGGCTGCCGGCGGCTGCCAGCCGGCCGGTTTGGCAATCCCGGCCGAGGCGTAATAATCCTCGTATTTGATGGGGACCAAAGGCGCCTGCGGATCCCATTTATCGCCGCTGATCACATGAGAGAGCAACTTGGGATCGAAGGGAAGATTCTTGTTGTCCACGTAGCGTTTGAGGACGCCGTCGACATTGGCCTTGGTGACGAGAACGCCGGTGAAGCCAACGAACCGCTCGGGTGCTGAGGGTTTGTAGCCGTTCAATGCGTCAAAAAGACGCGCGGTCGCCTGAATGCCGTGATAGGCCGGAGACTGAAAGCAGGTCGCTTCCACCTTGCCGGACTTGATGGCGCGCAGAATATCGGTTGATCCGTCGATGCCGCAGGTAAGGACCTGATCGCCGGCCCGGATGCCCAGGCCGCGGAGGGCCGCCAAAACGCCCGTCAGCTCGCCGTCATTCTGGGCGACGATGCAATTGGGGATGCCGTATCGCGAGATCAGATCCTCGGTCGCCTTCTGGCCGTCCTCGGCATTCCAGTTGCCGGGAAGGCTGCCGACGATTTTGGCACCGGGGAATTCGCTGACCGCGTGATGCACGGCGTTCGACCGCAGATTGTCAACGAAGGCACCTTTGGCGGCCGTGATATGCAGAATCTTGAGGTTGGGACCGAACTTTTTGACGGCTTGATTAAGCATGCATTTAACGGAGTTATAGAAGCCGATATTTTCGCGGGCAATGAATCCTTGCGTAAAGGCCGGTCCATCCTCGATCGGTGAAGACCAGGGCAGATTGCTGCCGACATTGACCAGATAGCCACCGACGGTGCCAAGCATTTGCGATATCGGCCTCAGGCTGCTGCCGTCGGCGCTATTCGTGAGGAACAGGCGTTCGCCCGCCGCTGCCGCCGCCTGCGCCTGGGTGAGGGCGATCGAATCGTTGAGGTTGAAGGTCGTCGCCTTATAGGAAAGACCAAGCACATCCGCCGCCCGATGGGCCGCGTCATTGATGATCGTGCACCATTCATTGCTGAGCAAAAGCAACTGGTGAAAGGTCGCGGTCTTATAGGGATCAGCCATCGTGGGGCCGCCCAGGAAAGGCGTTGCCACCGCAGCGGCGACGCCACCCCCGGCTGCCTTTAAAAGGGTGCGGCGCGGAAAGTCTTTCTTATCGAGAGACATGTTGTAACCCGTATTTATGGTTTTCTGACTGAGACTGACAGGAAGCGCTGTTGCGCGGCGGCGCGGCATATCGCGAGCGACAGTTTGCCGCCTTTTCGTGCAACACTTGCCCGGTGGTTTTCCTCAAGCGTCGCATTTCGCGATCTGCTCCTCCCATAGCATGTGTTCTTTTAAATTTTAAACGCGTCGAGTGTCAAGATGGCATCGGTGTCATCTGCTGCATTGCAGTAAATATATCATTTAACGGCGCAATTACCAGAACATTCATTGATTTTAGGATCTGACAAATGGCTTGACGGCGTTTATCGGTGATTTTATGACATCGATACCATACGGAAGAACGCCCGGTCCTTTGCGCCGGCAATGGGGTTAAGGGACGCGAAGGTCTTGGCGTGGCGACGACAAGCCAATCAAGAAGATGAGCAGGCGTGAGCTTAGAAAAAGGTTTCTGGAACTAATGGTGGAAAGCCAGAATTTGTTGTTCGGAGCTGTCGCGGACGATTTGACGGGTGGCGTGGATCTCGCAAGTGAGCTGGTGAGCCAGGGTGTGGCCGTCGACGTCAGGGTGGGCGTGCCGGAAACGCCGATCGAAGCGGGCGTCGCGGCCACGGTCGTCGCCTTGAAATCGAGAGTGGCCCCCCCGGATCAGGCCGTGCGGGAAACCCTCCAGTCTGCGTCATGGTTCTCTGCATCGGCGCCAAAGCAGATATTCTATAAATATAGCGGTTCGTTTGACTCGACCGAGAAGGGCAATATCGGCTGTTGCGTCGATGCGCTGCAGGCGCTGACGCAAGCGGACAGGGTGTTGTTTTGTCCCACCCATCCGCTGAATGAAAGAACCGTCTATAACGGCTATCTGTTTTTCGGTCAGCGCCTGGTATCGGATTCCTCGAAGCGCTACGATCCGCTGACCCCCATGACGGAGCCCGATCTGACAAAGGTTCTAGCGGCTCAGACAAGGGTTGCTGTCGGCCTCTTGCCTTGGCGCACTTTATCCAAAGGTTTGGCGTCCATGCAGGAAGCCACTGACCGTCTCGTGGCTGCGGGCCGGCCTTATATCATTGCCGATGCAATCAGGGATGAGGATCTCGATCGGTTGGCGGAGCTGACGGTCGACTGGCCCCTGGTTACCGGCAATGCGATGATCGGCGCCCATCTTGCCAAGCTATGGCGTCAGCGCGGGCAGCTGGATGCGTTCCCCTTGCCCGGATCTTTGCAGAAGGTGCAAGGGGCCGGTGCCGTTCTTGCGGGCAGCTGTGCGGATCAGACCCGCGCGCAGCTTCAAGTCTTCGAGAATCATGGCGGGCAGGTGCTGCATCTCGATCTTCATGCGGTCATGGCGGGCGAGGATGTCGTGGGGCGCAGCTTGGAATGGGCGCGCGCAAGGCTGGGTGACGTGCAGATCGCGATTGCGACCTCATCGCCGCCCGAGGATGTATTCGCCATACAGGCGAAGCTTGGGCGCGACACGGTGGCTGAGCTGGCAGAGAACACCCTGGCCGAGATCGGGCGCGGTTTGGTGGAGTCCGGCCTGGGCAGGCTGGTTGTTGCGGGCGGCGAGACCTCGGGCGCCATCATTGCTGCCCTCGGGATCAAGAAACTATCCGTGGGCCCGCAAATACCCGGCAAGATTCCGCTCGCCTATGCCGATGTCGGGCGGCCGCTTGGCCTATGCCTGAAGTCGGGCAAGCTGGGTGATGACGACGCCTTCATGGAGCGTCTGCAGGCCTTGGAAACGGGGCAGCCTTGATGCTGGCAAGAAGCAGGCAAGGGATGCGTGCCAGCGCGCTTGGCGATATGGGCCGTCTGCTGGACGGCAATCTGCTTCTGGCGGTCTTCGTCGGGCTCGTCATCCTGTTGTCATTGACCCTGCCGCATTTCGCCACCTGGGCAAACCTGTCGAATGTGCTGCAACGCAATTCGATCATCGGCATCGTTTCCTGCGGCATGCTGCTGATGATCATTCTCGGCGGGTTTGATCTGTCGGTCGGCGCGGTCGGCGCGATGTCATCCGTCATAGCAGCGGCGCTCATCGTTCACGGATCGGTCGCCGGCGGCATCGGCCTGCTTGGGCAGACAAGCATCGGGCAGCCGGCCTCAGCGACGGATTGGCCGCTCACCGCCATTGCCGCCGTGGTCGTGGGTGGTGTTCCTTTGAGCGGTGGCGTCGGCGAGGTCAGAAGCGCGGTCCTGGGAACGCTTCTGCTGGGCGTTCTGGGCAATGCGCTCAATCTGACAGGTATTTCGCCCTTCTGGCAGCCCGTGGTGACCGGAGCGGTCATCATCCTAGCCGTTGGATTCGATGCGTATAAGCGTCGGATGGCTCAACTCCGATAAATCAGAAACAAGAAACCAAGGAGGCCTCGATGAAAAAGCGAACGCTGCTGACCCTTCCCATCATCCTGGCTGCCGCAGGCCTGGGCATGCTGCCGTCTGGTCCGGCCTCGGCCGCGCAGAAGCATATCGGCATGATGATCTGGAATACGTCAGTTCCATTTTATGGAAATCTGATCAAAGCGGCCAAGGCGGTCGCCGCCAAGAATAATGTCAGGCTGGATATCCAAAACGGCAATGGCGATCTATCGACCGAGATTTCCATCGTTCAGCAGTTCATCGCTGAGGGCAAGGACATGATCCTGATTGCGCCGAGCGATCCGCGCGGAATCGTTCCGGTCATCCGCGAGGCCAATGCCGCCTCCATTCCTGTGATCGCCTTCAGCACGCAGGCGGATACCACGACCGGGGCGAAAGTGGTGACCTATGTCGGCTCTGACGACTACGAATTTGGCAAAAGGCAGGCGCAACTCGTCCTCAGCCTGGCCGGGGAGAAGGCAAGGCTCGCCTATGTTCTTGGCAAGCTCGGCACATCGAGTCAGATCGAACGGGAGGCCGGATTCATGGATGTTCTGAAGGCTCATCCCGGCATCACGATCGTCGCCAGGCAGGCGGCCGATTGGGACAATGCCAAAGCGCTGGCGGTGATCCAGGATTATCTGAGCAAATACCCTGCCGGCTCGCTGGACCTGATCGTCGATCAGGGGCCGGAGGGTGTCACGGGTGCCAATTTTGCCAAGTCAAATAACCGCACCGATATCAAGTTCGTGCTGGGCGATTATCCCGCTGATGTCCGCGATGCGATCCTGAAGGGGACCGTCGTCGGAACCGTGATGCAGGACCCCGGCATGCAGGGCAAAATCACCCTGGAAGATGCGGTCAACTGGCTGGACGGCAAGCATGCCGCGGTCAAGGCGCCGAACGACTATCTGGATTTGCCGATCATCACGATTAAAAACGCGCCGGCCGTTCCGCCGGCTTGGGGCGGCTAGCGTTAAAGGGCGCGACCATGAAACTGATCATGCAAGATATCAGAAAGGATTTTGGCAGTATCAAAATCCTGCATGGAATCAATTTCGCGGTCGCGGCGGGGGAGATTCATGCTCTTGTCGGCCATAACGGTGCCGGCAAGAGCACTTTGCTGTCGATTGCAGATAAGGTGACCGTCCTGCGCGAAGGGCGGGTGGTCCAGACGGGGCCGGCAAGCCAGATCAAGCTGGATGAGCTTGCGCATCTTCTTGTGGGCGGCGCGGAGATGGCCCTGGGCGACAGGCAGCATCGCGCGCAGCGCGACGACAAGATCATCCTCCAGGTCGAGAATCTTTGTTTGGCCGGGCGTCCACCGGCGAATTTGAGCCTCCACGCGCGCGAAATCATCGGCATAGCCGGGCTGGTGGGGGCGGGCAGAACAAGTCTGGCGCGGGCCATCGTCGGTGACATGCAAGCCGAAGGTCGTGTCACGATCTATGGGCGCGAGATCAGGCGCCGCAATCCGGCGCGATGTGCCGAGCATGGTATCCTGCTGGTTCCAGAAGATCGCAAAGCCGGTGGCCTCGCACTTCTGTCGAGCATTCAGGCGAATATCGAGTTGAGCGCGCTCAAGCCGCTACTGTCGCGACTGGGTTGGGTCAGGCAGTCCCGGCGAGTCCAGCTTGTGGAAGCCATGATCAAAAGTTTCCGAATTTATCCGCCGAATCGCAAGAAGGCGGTCGGTCATCTGAGCGGCGGCAATGCGCAAAAGGTTCTTCTGGCGCGCGCGATTGCGGCGAAGCCAAGGGTTCTGATCCTGGACCAGCCGACGGCTGGCGTGGATATCGGCGCTAAGGCTGAAATACATAAGCTGATTGGCCTGGCGGCCGATGGTGGCGTGGCGACCTTGGTCTCCAGATCGGCATTGGACAGGACATCGCTATTGGCCGCGATCAGCCGGAGAAGCGCATCGGCAGCGGAGGTCGCAGCGGTGTAATGGCAATGACATCTCCGCATATCTTGACAAGAAAATTCGGCGATTGGCTTGGAAGCGTCATCGAAGATGATATAAATACCGGGCAAATTGCTTTTAGATAAGAAGCATAAAACGAAACTGGGAGTTGAGAGATGGCGAAATCTATTGAACTTTATCCGCTCGGCGTGGGCGACGCTTATACGGAGCGATTCTGGTTCAGCCATATGATGCTTGTCGTCGATGGCAGGAAGATTTTCATCGACTGCCCGCCCTATATTCCGAAGATGCTGGCTGAAAACAATCGTATCGGCGAGAAGAAGGTCGTGCTTGACGACTATCGCGAGCTGATCGTGACGCATATGCATGCGGACCATGTCGGTGGGATCGAGGAACTCTCCTATCAGCAATATTTCCGCACAGATAATCCCATGAAGATGTATGCGCCCCAATGGCTTCTTCAGGACATCTGGTCGCATCTTCGTCCGGCGATGGAGGAATCCTGCCGTGGCGATGGTGGGCTGGCTTCGCTCGACTGGTATTTCGACCCGATTCCCATGCAGAATCCCCACGATATGGGCGGGTTCAAGGTCGAGCATCGCTTCACGAAGCATTACCCGCGAACCCTGGCCTATCTGTTCGATTTTGGAAATTTCAAGCTCGGCTATAGTTCCGATGCAGGATTCGATCCCGAGCATATCGCCTGGCTGGATCAGGCGGATGTCGTGCTGCATGACTGCTGCTTCGGTCCGATGGTCGAACGGGGCGGGGATGTGCATATCTTTCATGCCTCACGCGAGCAGCTTCTGACATTGCCTAAGCAATTTCAGGAAAAGACCTTTCTCTATCACTATGCCGACAAGGCCTATGATCAGGATCCGGCTCAGCCGAATTATGACATCGGGGCTTACAGGCTCCTGGTTCAGAACAAGATCTACAAGCTTCTCTGACCGTTAGCCGAGGGCAGATCCGGACATGGTTGACTTCGCGGACGAAGAGATGGCGGCTCGGGAAAAGCTGAGGGACGCCTATATTGACCTAAGCAGACTCGGGCTCATTTTCTTGTCCGCCGGCAATATCAGCATGCGTTGGAAGACGGGAATGCTGATATCGCCTGCCGGCGCTTCGTCAAAAACGATCACGCCCGACCGTATCGTGGAAACGCAGTTTGACGGCACATTTTTCGGCAGCATCAAACCATCGAGCGAATGGGCGATGCATCGCGCCATCTACCGATCGGCGCCCGAGGCGCAGGCCATAGTACACACGCATTCGGATTACTGCGTGTCGATGTCTGCAACGCAGGACCCGCTGCCGTCATTCCATTATATGGTGGCCTCCTTCGGCGGTGCGGATGTCCGTTGTACCCCTTACGTGACCTTCGGATCTCCTGAACTCGGCGATGCCGCTGTCGTCGCCTTGCAGGACAGAAACGCCTGCCTTTTGGGCAATCATGGCATGATCTGTCATTCGTCCAGCCTGGATCGCGCGGTGTCTTCGGCGCTGCGGCTTGAGACGCTATGCCGGCAATATATCGGTGCCAGACAGGCGGGGCGCGTACAGATGCTGAGCGCCGAAGACATGGCGGTGGCCGCGAAAAAATACGAGTCTTACGGAATATACTAGAGGCGAAAGCCTCTTATCGGAGCAGACAATGGACGCGAAACCCGATTTTTACACGGTGAGTTCTATCATCGCTGGCCGATCGACACCTGGAAGCCGATCGAGCGAACTCTATAATCCCGCAACGGGGGAGGTGATCGGCGCCCTCTCGCTCGGAGACAAATCCGCGGCCGATGCGGCCGTGGCCGCAGCGAGCAAAGCCTTCCCCGCCTGGAAGGAGAGAGGGCCGTCGCAGCGCTCCCGCATTCTCATGCGTTTCCGCGAACTTGCAGAGATGCGCAAGGTCGATCTTGCACAGATCATCACCCATGAGCACGGCAAGCCTGAGGTCGATGCGCTGGGGTCGATCCAGCGCGGTCTGGAAGTTGTGGAATTCGCCATGGGGGCGCCGCATCTGCTGAAGGGCGAAAACTCCGATCATGTCGGAACCGGCGTCTCGACGCGATCCTCGCGCCGCCCCTTGGGTGTTTGTGTCGGGATCACGCCATTCAATTATCCGGCGATGATCCCGATGTGGATGTTTCCCTTGGCTTTGGCCTGCGGCAATACCTTTGTCCTGAAACCGTCGGAGAAGACGCCGAGTGCCGCGAATTTCCTGGCGGAACTGCTGCAGGAAGCCGGTCTTCCAGACGGCGTCTTCAACGTCGTTCACGGTGGATCTGACGTCGCCTCAGCGCTGATCGAACATCCAGACGTGAAGGCGGTGTCGTTTGTCGGATCAAGCGCCGTGGCAAGGTCTGTGTACCATAAGGGCACGGCCGCCGGAAAGCGGGTTCAGGCCCTGGGCGGCGCCAAGAACCACGCCATCGTCATGCCGGACGCCGATATGCCGAACGCCGTCTCGGCGATCCTGAACGGCGCCTTCAACTCGGCCGGTCAACGCTGCATGGCGATTGCGGTCGTCGTGGCCGTAGACGACGCGCATGAAAAGCTGATGCCGGAACTTGTGCAGAAGGCAGCCGAGATGAAGGTGGCCGCCGGCAGTGATGCCGACTGCGAAGTGCCGCCCGTCACCTCGCGCCAGCAATACGAGAAAATCGTAGCGGCCGTTGATAGCGGTGTGACGGATGGTGCAAAACTGC
The DNA here is from genome assembly GCF_020621385.1 of Acidisoma cellulosilyticum. Taxonomy (GTDB): domain Bacteria; phylum Pseudomonadota; class Alphaproteobacteria; order Acetobacterales; family Acetobacteraceae; genus Acidisoma; species Acidisoma cellulosilyticum. The sequence continues at coordinate 78,609 of NZ_JAESVA010000009.1, forward strand.
TGCTTGACCGCAGAGATCCGCAGGCGAACCGGGACGGCAAAGGATATTTCATCGGCCCCATTATTTTCGACGATGTCGGGCGGGAGATGCAGATCTATCAGAATGAGATTTTCGGGCCTGTGCTCGCGGTTATGAAGGCCGCGACGCTGGAAGAGGCGATTGCGATTTCGAACAGCCATGAGCTTGGCAATGGTGCCGTGCTATTCACCAATTCCGGCAAAGCGGCGCAGATCTTCGAGCGGGATATCCTGTGTGGCATGCCGGGCGTGAATGTGCCGGTGCCCTCTCCGGTTGCCTATTATTCGTTCGGCGGCAATAGAGGATCGCTGTTCGGCGATTTGGCGGCGCATGGTCCGGACGGCATCAACTTCTATACCCGGCGGCAGGTTTTAACGAGCCGCTGGCCGTAAAGCGCGTTCGGGCGGACGGTTGGGACTGCTCGCGACGCGGGCGCTTCCGCCTTGCCTGCGATGATGCGTGACAGCGCAAAGACGAAAGCTGCCTTGTGCAGGGAGAGAGACATGGCTCAGGGCCCATTCGACGGAAAGACGATCCTCATCACGGGCGGTGGCGGCGCGATCGGTCGGGCGACCGCAAAAAGATTCCTGGACGACGGCGCGAAGCTTGTGCTGGTCGACGTCAATGCCCAAGGACTGGAAGCGGCGGCGTCTGACCTCGCTTCACCCGATCGGGTGCAGACGCATCTGTCTTATCTCGACAGTGTCGCCGCAGCCGAGGTAGCGGTGGAGAAGGCGGGCGACGGATTTCATGCCTTGGTTCATCTGGCCGGCATTTCGCTGCCGGACCCCGAAGATTATGAGGACCTTGATCTGTTCGACCGGACGATCGCCGCCAATACGAGAAATGCCTATGCGCTGGCACGCGTCATCGAAAGACGAGGATTGGGCGATGCCAGCGATACCTTTCGCATAGTCTTGGCCTCGTCCATGGCCTATCGGCGCGGGGGGCTGGATCGCGTTGCCTATTCCTCGGCGAAGGGAGCCATCGCGGGCATGGTGCGGGCGCTGTCACGTCGGCTGGCGCCGCGTGTGCATGTGAATGGAATAGCACCCGGCATTATCCTGACACCGATGACCGAACCCATCATCAAGCGACGCGGCGATGATCTGGCACGGGAAATTCCGATTCAGCGCTACGGCCGGCCGACGGAAGTCGCGGGGGTCATCGCCTTTCTATGCGGTCCTGACGCAAGCTACGTGAATGGACAAATCATCAATATCGATGGTGGCACGATCAATTCTTAGACTCGGCCAGATCTTGCGGAAAAGGACAGATCACATCAATCGGCTGCTTTGCCGGCAGATTTTTTGGGTCCTGTCCTGATGACTTGAAGGAGGGCCCGCAATTTAGGCTGGCTCTGCATCCTGGCCGAAAAATACAGGAATAGGCCAGGGCTCTCCGTGATCCAGTCGCGCAACACAGGCTCCAGCTTGCCCTCTCCGGCTTGCGCGGCCTCCCCTTCGGTCAGGTAAGCAAGGCCCAGACCGGCCCGGGCCAATGTCATCAAGGTGAGGCGGTCATTGGTCAGGATCTCATCGCGCGTCCTGATGGTAAAGCTGCGGTCATCGCGCGCGAATTCCCAATGGTAGAGCCTGCCCGCGGTCACGAAGCGATATCCGATCGTTTGATGGCCCATGAGATCTTCGGGTTTGGCGGGACGCCCCTGCTTGGCGAAATAGCCGGGACTGCCATAGACCGCCCATCGCACCGGCGGCGTCAGCCGGATTGCCAGCATATCTCTCTCCAGAACCTCGCTTTGGCGGATACCGGCATCGTAATCCCCGGAAGCCAGATCGACGGTGCCTTCGTTGATCGACAGGTCAAGGCGGACATCCGGATAAAGGCGCCGATATTCGGGTAGGATGCGCTCCGCCAGAAACTGAGCGGCCGTGCGCGACATCGTCAGCCGAAGGACGCCTGTGACCTGGCTTTGGTAGCCGCCCAAGTCACTGAGCGCACCGGTCATGTCCAAGACCGCAGGCCTGAGCCGCGCGAGCAGGGCGGAGCCTGCCTCGGTCAAGGCGACGCTGCGCGTGGTGCGCTGGAACAGGACCACGCGATGACGCTGTTCGAGTTGCCGCACGACCTTTGAGACGGCGGTCGGCGTGACGCCAAGGGCTGCTGCCGCGCGGGTGAAGCTGCGGTGCTCGGCGACGGCCAGGAAGGGCAAGACCCCGCTCAGAATATCACGATCCATGGCGCCATTATGAACCACTGGTTCACAGGGCATAGATCAAAATCATCTTTTTCTCCGGAATGGCGGCGCTTATGCCCAATGCATCGGTCCGAGGAGAGGGCTGCATGCCGCTATCTCCACCGGCACGACAGATCGACATCCGATAGCAAATCTCAATCCTAAGGAAATGACCATGACCAGATCAATCGGGGACAAAGTCGTTGCCATCACGGGCGCCAGCAGCGGTATTGGCGAAGCGACCGCGCGCCGTCTCGCGCAATCCGGTGCCAAAGTTGTCCTGGGTGCGCGCCGCACGGACCGGCTTGACCGCATTGTCAGCGAGATCAAGGCTGCCGGCGGAGATGCGGTCGCTTGCACCCTCGACGTCACGCAGCGGTCTTCCGTCTATGCTTTTGTCGAGGCCGCCGTCGCGACCTTCGGACGCCTCGACGTCTTCATCAACAATGCGGGCGTGATGCTGGTCTCTCCGCTCGGCGAGTTCAAAGTCGATGAGTGGGACCAGATGTTCGACGTCAATGTCAAAGGCGTGCTGAACGGTATCGCGGCCGCGCTGCCAGTCATGCAGCGGCAGGAAGACGGGCATATCATCAACCTGTCGTCGGTCGCGGGCCATAAGGTCGCGCCGGGTTTCACGGTCTATTGCGGAACGAAGTTCGCGGTCGGCGCCATTTCGGAAGGCTTGCGCCAAGAGGCCGGTCCCGGCATCCGCTGCACGGTCATCTCCCCCGGCGCCGTGCAGACCGAGCTTTCGTCCCATATCGCGGCAGGTGCCGCAAAAGATGCGGTTGATGCCATGTATGCCACGGCCGCGCTGAGCCCCGATGCGATCGCCCAGGCGGTTGTCTATGCCGTCTCGCAATCGGCCGATGTCGACGTCAATGAGATCCTGATCCGGCCGACCGCGCAGAATTTCTTCTGACCCTCCGATACGCGCCAGCCGCCAAGGCGGAACGGGCGCGTATCTGTCACTGAGTGAGGCCCAGCATGACGACGAAACAGCGCTACCCGCGACGGCTGGCAATGATGGCCGCCCCGCTCGGGAGTTTGTCAGCCGGGGCGGCTTTGGCCGCTGGCCCGGACAATGTCACCGCCCTGAACAAGGACAAGGTCGCGGAGGCGCTCGGCGCCTGGATGAACGGGACAGGCAATATCACGGACTTATTCGCGGACAGCATCCGCTGGACCATTGTCGGCGGCAGTCTGATCGCCGGCACGACCACCGGCAAGCGCGTATTGATCGACAAGATATTGCAGCCCTTCGCCGCGCGGTTTGCAGAATCAAGCGACAAGTTCCGACCTGTCGCGATCAGAGGCATCTACGCTGACGGTGACGTCGTCGTGGCGATGTTCGACGGCCAGGGGACCGCGAACGACGGAAAGCCCTATGCCAATACCTATGCCTGGTTCCTCACCTTCCGTGACGGCCGGGTGGCGGAGGCAACGGCCTTCTTCGATAGCTTCGCTTTTGACGCGTTCTGGCGTAGAGTGGCCCCCAAGCCCTGACCAAAAGCGGGCTTCTCTCCCTGAGTTCAAGATGAAGAAGCGAAAGGTCGATCATGGAACAAGCTGAGGATTTGGAGATTATTGTCTATGCGGCGCCATCCTCACCATCCTTCCAGACAATCGTGCTATCGGCTTTCGATTTTGAGCAGACCCTTGACCGCTTGAAGCAAGCCATCGCGGCGCATGACCTTTGGCTAATTCAGGAAATCAATCCGCAAATGCTGCTCGCGCGCGGGGGATATGCGATTGCCCCGGCCCGGCAGTTGTTCTTTTTCCATGCGCGCTACGTGGCCAGGATGCTGACGGTCGATCCCGCGGCCTTGCCTGAGATTCCGCTTAAATTTGTCGTCATGCAGATGCCTGACGGTTCTGTGTCAGTGCGCTACTGCACGGTCGATTCCTTGCTCGGTCGCTATCCGGGGCTCGCCGATTTGGCCAGCGAGTTGGACGCGATCGTGGGAACGCTGATCGACGCCATTCGCTGACTTTTGTCGGTGCCGCTAGCCGGCCGGTCTTTCGAACACCGTCAGCGTCGGCCGCCAGCGCGTCACAAAGCCCAGCTTTTCGTACAGGGCGATAGCGCCCAGATTATCCGCGAAAGCGTGCAGGAACGGGGTTTCGCCGCGCGCGACGATAGCCAGCGCCACATCCCGCATCAGACCGGCCGCATAGCCTTGGCCGCGATGGTCGGGATGGGTGCAGACCCCACTGATTTCGGTGAAGGACCCTGGCTTCATCCGCTCACCGGCCATCGCGACCAACCGACCGTCGCGACGCACCCCCAGAAAACGGCCCAGTTCACGCGTTCGCTGAGCGAAGGGGCCCGGCTTGGTCAGTCGCGCCAGGTCCAGCATCTCGGCCGCATCCGCGGGCGTGAGCACATCATAGTCAAAACCGGCGGGCTCGCCCGCGAACCTGTCGGCGACCATCTGCACCGTCAGCGCTGTGCGGCGGAGCATGAGGCCGGGCGGCGGAGGAATCGTCTCCGCCTGCTGGAGAATGATCTGCCCGCCCGCCGGCACCAGATCAGCCAGGTGCGACAGGCTTTCGGCTGTGCCGTCGACCGTTGCGGCGAAGGGCCCGAAGGCTGCGCCGAAGCGAAGAATATCGCCCGCTTTCTCCGCGAAGGCCGCTTGCCGGCCTGTCAACGCGTTCCAGACCGGGCGATCGAGCGGATGCTCCAAGATACCGAACCTCCTGATAGTCTAGACCAAATCTGACGGCGCCGTAGGAGCGGCGCCGCAGCCCTTACTTGCCGGCGATCAGCATGCCGAGCGGGGCGAGCGGCCCAACCGGTATGAAGGTATAGGTCGCATAGCCGGCGATCACGAGCGGCATCTGGTCGGTCGTCGCTTTCGCCTGTTCGACGGTCTCGGCATTCATCAGGAAGATCGGGCCGGGCTGATCCTGGCGGAACCAGAATTGGTCGACCTTGCCGTCGAGATAAAGTTTGAGCGTATGCGGAACTTCCTTGGGCATAACCTCCGCCCGCTGTTCCGGGGTCAGCGGCTGCGTCAGCGACCCGATGGCCATGACTTTCATGCGTAATCTCCTTGATCTGTCTTGCGGCGCCGCTTGCTGCGGCGTCCGGTGCGGTCAGATCTAGTCACTCGCCGCAAGAGGCGGTATTGTCGTAAACGACAATAATAAAGGCATTCGCGCCATGCGCATTTTCGTGCTGGCCCTGGAGGGTCTGTTCGATACCGGGCTTGCTGTGACGCTGGACGCGCTGGGCACCGCCAATGGCCTCGCGGCGCGGTTCGCGGGCGGCAAGCCCCGGTTTGACGTGAGCGTTCTCGGCATGCGGCGAACCGTCCGGACGTCCCAGGGGCTGACGGTGCCGGTGACGGTGGTACCCCCCGGCGTGAAGCCGGACTGGGTGATCGTCCCGGCTCTGCGCGCCGTGACGCCGGATACCCTGATCCCGGCGCTCGCCCGCAAGGACGTGCAGGAGGCGAAGGCGCGGCTGCTGCGATGGCATGCCGAAGGCGCCAGCGTGGCGGCATCCTGCATCGGCACCTTTCTGCTGGCCGAAGCCGGGCTGCTCGACGGGCAGGAGGCGACCACGACCTGGTCGATGGCTCCGCTGTTCCGGCAGCGTTACCCGCGGATTCTGCTCGACGAATCCCGGATGCTGGTGCCCTCGGCCGTAGGCGTCACGGCCGGCGCGGCGATGGGCCATCTCGACCTCGCGCTTTGGCTGATCCGCCAAGCCAGCCCCGAAGTGGCGTCGCTCGTCTCACGCTATCTGCTCGCGGACCTGCGCTCGGCGCAGGCGCCCTACATCATTCCCAACCATCTGGCGCAATCCGATCCGCTTATCCGGCGCTTCGAGCAATGGGCGCGGGCGCGTCTGCGGGAAGGTTTCTCGCTCGACGAAGCGGCCGAGGCTTTGGGGGCCAGTCCGCGCACGCTGCAACGGCGCTGCACCGCCGTGCTCGGCAAGTCGCCCTTGGCCTATTTTCAGCACCTGCGCGTGGAACATGCGCAATCCCTGCTGCACGGCAGCGGGCTGGACGTCGAGGCCATCGCCGCTGAAGTCGGCTACGCCGATGGCGCCACCTTGCGAACATTGCTGCGCCAGCGGCTGGGTCGCGGCGTGCGCGACCTCCGTGCCGAACTGCGCTGACGCAGCCTTGTCCCAAAGGCTGTCCGGCCGGTCAGACCGCGTATTGCGCAATACCATTGCCGAAGGACCAGTTCTCCCGCTTCACTTCGACGAGGCTGATGAAGACATCCTCCCGCCGCAGCCCGACCGTTTCATGCAGACCCTCGGCAATCGCCTTGAACAGCGCCTGTTTCTGCGCCGTGGTGCGGCCTTCGTTCCAGGTGATCTGGATGATCACCAGATCATCGCTGCGCTGGATGCCGAGATAATCCGCATCGAATAGAAAATCGCCGGCGTCGTGCTCGCTGACGATCTGAAAGCGGTCCTTCTCGGGCACGCCGACGCTGAGCAGCGCGTCATAGACCACGCGGCCGATATTTTGCCGGTAAGCGCTGTCCTTGCCACGACGCAGATCGATCCGAACGAGCGGCATTCTTCCATCCCCTTACGAACAAGCTTTGGCTCGAAATTATCAGCATATGCGGATAATTGACCTATATCTGCATATGCTGATAATCAGAGTCAAGACGGTGGTGGGAGAGGCGCATGCGTGCAAACAGGGATGATGCCGGGGGGCAGGATCAGCGCCACCGTTGCAGTTGCACCAGCTTGCGCAAGGCCTCCCGCCGGATCTCTCAACTCTATGATGTGGCGCTGGCACCCTGCGGGCTGAAGACGACGCAGCGGGCGATATTGGGCGAGTTGCGGCGGTCGGAACCCGCGACGCTCGGCCAATTGGCGGCCGCGCTGGTGATGGATGCCGGGGCGCTGGCCCATACGCTGAAACCGCTGGAGCGGGACGGTTATCTGGCGATCGGCATCGACCCGAATGACCGGCGCGCGCGGCTGATCCGTCTGACGCCCATCGGTCAGGCCAAGCTGATCGAATCGGATGCGCTATGGGAACAGGCCCAGCACCGCTTCGATTCTCTTTTCGGCGCTGCACAATCGGAAAGCCTGCGCGCTGCGCTGACGATTTTGATTTCCGGTGAATTCGCGGCAGGTTTCGAGGTCAGCCTGTCATGATCCCTTAACCGAGATGGGGACTATGTGGCGACCGCGGGCATAGGGGCGCTGCCCGACGCTGGCGGGGCTCGCTTTTGCGGCGTTGCATCCTACATGAGGGGGAGTGGGGGATGATGCCATGACGATTGCGAGCGATATCTGGTCCGATGCGCCGACGGCCGGTTCTGATCCTGATCCGGCTGAGGGGCTGGGCAATGCCTGCGCGGGTCTGGCCCCCGAGGATCTGGCGATGATGCGCGACGCTGCCCGCATTCTGGTGGCGGAGAAGGGCCTCGCCTTCCGCCTGGGCAGTTTCGTCGGCGACCAGACCGAAGGGCTGATGAACGCCGCCGGCCGCTTTCTGCTCAATAACAGTGCTTTCAGCGCCCGCAAGATCGTCGAACTCAGCCTCGACCGGCTTTATGACGCGGCGACGCGCGGCATGGATACGGTCGCCCTTGCCGAGGAAATGGCGGCGACCTCCGCCGGGCGGCGGCATAAGCTGATCAGCACGGTCAGCGGGGCGGCGACCGGCTTCATGGGCGCGCCCGGCATGATCGTCGATATTCCGCTCACCACCGGCCTCATGCTCCGCTCCATCGCCGGCATCGCGCGGAGCTATGGCGAGGACCCGACGACGGCCGAAGGCCGCCGCGCCTGCCTGGAGGTTTTCGCGCTCAGCGAGCATCGGGACGGGTCAGACGGGCAGGCGGGCTATTGGGCGGCGCGCGCGGCGCTCAGCCGGCTTGCCATTGACGGCTTTCTGCGGCGGATCGCGACGCTGCTCGGCATCGCCTTCACGCAGAAATTCCTGACCCGCATCGTGCCGGTGGTGGGGGCCGCGACGGGCGGCGCGCTGAACTACGCTTTCATGGATTATTACCAGCAGATGGCGCGGGTGCATTTCGCGATCCGGCAGTTGGAGCGGCGCTATGACCCGGCCCAGGTTCGCGCCTGCATGGACAGGCTTGTGGAGCAGGAGCGGGCGCGCAGCCGCCGCCGGCCGCGTCCGCCGGTTCTGACCCTGCCGCCGACACCGGCCGAGGTTGCCTGACCTCTCTAGCCATCATCCTGCGCTGGCCGCCCGATTGCATGGTTCGGCGCAGTTTCGGCAAAGGGAGGATAGGGCGATGGATCTCGGTCTCGCAGGCAAGACAGCGCTGGTCACGGGTGGCACCAAAGGCATCGGCCGGGCGATAGCCGATATGCTGGTGGCCGAGGGGGCGCGCGTCTCCATCTGCGCGCGCAATCCGGCTGAGGTGACGCAGGCGGTCGCGGACCTGGGCGACGGCAATTTCGGTCAGGCGCTGGATGTGTCGGACACGGCGGCGCTCGCCGCTTGGGTGGCGGCTTCCGCCCAGGCTTTGGGCGGGATCGATATCGTGGTGCCCAATGTCAGCGCGCTGGCCGTCAGCCGTGACGCGTCTGCCTGGAAGGCAGGGTTCGAGACCGACATCATGGGCAGCGTCAGCCTGGTCGATGCCGCCATGCCCTGGCTGGAAAAATCCGACGCCGCCTCAATCGTGGTGATTTCGAGCGTCTCGGGTAGGGAGGTCGATTTCGCCGCCGGCCCTTACGGCGCCTTCAAGGCCGCGCTGATCCATTACGCGCAAGGCCTGGCGTTTCAGCTGGCGCCCAAAAACATTCGCGCCAATAGCGTCTCGCCCGGCAATACCTATTTCCCTGGTGGCGTGTGGGAAAAGATCGAGCAGACCATGCCCGATCTTTTCAAGGAAGCGATGGCGCTGAACCCGACCGGGCGCATGGGTCGGCCGGAAGAGATCGCGCGCGCCGTCGTGTTTCTGGCGAGCCCGGCGGCGAGTTTCATCACCGGCACCAATCTGGTGGTGGACGGCGCATTGACGCGCGGCGTGCAGTTTTGACGGTTTTCGCGCGCTGCGTCGGGTAGGTCCGCGCAACACGTGCGCGGATAACAGTTATAGATGAGTCATCCCCGGACTTGTTCCGGGGACCTACCCATTTAAGCAGGCAACCTATCTCAATGCTGCGTCCAGCCGACATAGCTGTCGACATTGTCCTGCGTGATCAGCTTGGGTGCCATCAGCGTGATGCGCTGGGCCGGCGCATGGCCGTTCATGATGTCGAAGCCGGTCTTCACGCCGATCTCACCCATCGTATAAGGGTCCTGCGAGGCAGAGGCCTTGATGGTGCCCTTGGTCTTGAGCTCGGCCACGATGTCCGGTGCGCCATCAACCGAGGTGATGACGATATTGTCGCGATGCGCCTGCTTGGCCGCCAGCTCCGTGCCGATGGCCTGCGGATCGTTCACCGCGAAGATCGCGTCGATCTCGGGGAAGCGCACGAAATAGCCCTGGCCGATGGCGAAGCCGCCGTCGCGTGACCCTTGCGCGTTCTCGTTGTCGCTCAGGACCTTGATATCCGGATATTTGGCGAAAACAGATTTGCAGCCGTCCACGCGGTCAATAACGGCCGAGACCTGGACACCGTTTTCGATGATGACATTGCCCTTGTGCCCGATCTTGTCGGCCAGATACTGGCAGGATATTTCGCCGGCCTGAACGTTATTGGTCTGCACAACGGCATCCGCGCCCATGGCGTTCACATCGACGCCGATGACGACGATGCCGGCCGCCTGGGCGCGCTTCACCGCCGGCAGGATGGCGTTCTGGTCGGATGCCGTGACCAGGATCATCGACACGCCCTTGGCGATGAAATTATCGATCTGGTTGAATTGTTTGTTGAGATCGTAGTCGGCCGATACCGACGTCACCTGTGCATTGGGATTGATCTTTTTTGCTTCCGCCGCCGCACCCTTGGCCAGCGCCACGTAATAGGGATTGCCGAGCGAGCCGACCGTGATGCCAAGACCGGTGAGGTCCTTGGCGGAAGCCTGGGGGGTAAGGGCCGCGAGGGCGAGCAGAGCCACGCCGCCGGCCAGAAGGGATTTCAACATCGATGCGTTTCCTCGGGCTCGTTATGATATCCGCAGCACCTGGCCCAACGGTCGCTGCGGCTGTTCTGCCCGGCGGTTACACGAGGCGAAGCTTTTGCGGCCTTGTGCGACTGCCGGGTTTGAAGCGGGAATGAGCCGCGATGGTCGCGTCCGCATGGCGCGGCTGCAGGCGCGTGTCGATCACCAGACGCGCGGCACCCAGCAAGCCGGCATCCGATCCGCTGCGTGCGCGCTGAATGCTGAGATGCCGGAAGGCCAGCGGCAGGGATCGTTCCTGCACGCGACTGCGGATGCCCGATATCAGCGTCTCCCCCGCTTCCGCCAACATGCCGCCGATGACGATGGCGCTGGGGTTGAGCACGCTCACGGTATTGGCGACCGCATCACCCAGCACCAGGCCGGCTTCATGCAGGCGCAAAGCGGTCGCGCTATTGCCCGCCTGCATCAGCCGAAGGACATCGCGCGCCGTCTGCGCCAACAGCCCCTCCGCGCGCAGATCGCGCGCAACGGCCCAGCCGGCGGCATGCGCTTCCAGACAGCCCTGCTTGCCGCAGCGACAAAGGGGACCGCCCGTGCGGTCCAACTGCATATGGCCGATATCCCCGGCCGCACCCTGCGCGCCGCGATAAAGCCTGCCGTCCGTCACGATGCCGCTACCGATGCCGGTGCCGGCTTTGACGAACAGGAATTGTGCGGCGTCCGGCCAGAAGGCGCGAAATTCCGACAGCGTCATCAGGTTGACGTCATTCTCGACCAATACAGGCACACCCAGATGTGTGGTCAAGCATCCGCAGATGTCGAAATCATCCCAGCCCGGCATGACAGAAGGGCCGACGATGCGCCCGCCGGCGTGATCGACCGGGGCAGGAAGTCCGAGACCGATGCCGAGCACATCGCGGGCGTTTTGCCTGAGCGTCCGCAATAGCGCGCGATAGGCATCCGCCAGCTGTGCGAGCACGATGATCGGCCCGTCCTTCAAGTCGATCGCGATGGTGTTTTCCGCGAGAATGGCGGGGGTAAGATCCGTCACCGCCAGCCTTGCGTGGGTTTCCCCGATATCGGCCGCCAGGACCACGGCCGCGTCGGGCGCCAAGCGCAGCAGGCGCGACGGGCGACCGCCCCCGCGCCGCATGCCCTCCGGCGCTTCCTCCACAAGGCCTGCCGCGAAAAGCTGTGTCAGATACTGCCCGACCGTGGTGCGGGAAAAGCCGGTGACGGAGACGAGTTCCGCGCGGGACTGCGCCGTGCCGTCCGCGACGCGTGACAGAACAAGACCGAGGCCGCTGGCGGCGGTGCTGTCGTCAGCGCGCGTCATAGCCGGGCACCGTCAGGCTGGTATGTTGATGATGGTTCAGACCGCGCAGCGTATCACGCACCGCACTGGTCTCGGCGAGGTCAAGATAGCTGCGATAGATGGCTTGATAGGCTTTGTGCCTTTGGTCGTCAGGATTGTAGTGCTGGCCATCCGTGGCGCCGAAACGCGCGGCGCCATCCGCGAAGCCGGTCACGATCTGGCCCGCGACCGCGCCGTGAATGGCGGCACCGACGGAGGTGGGATTGGCCAGCGCCGGCACGGTAATCTCCCGCCCCAGCACATCGGCCATGATCTGGATCAGCAGCGGGTTGTTATGTGCGAGGCCGCTGGTCAGCAGGATCTCGGCAATATCGAGCCCGCTTTGCGTGAGCCGGTCCATGATGACATGCGCGCCGTAGCACAGGCTTTCCAGCAATCCGCGATAGATCCCGGCGGCCGTCGTTCCCATGGTGAAACCGGCGATGAGACCGCTCAACCCGGAATCGGCATAAGGCACGCGATTGCCGCTCCACCAATCGAGCGTCACAAGATGGTTTGCGCCGGGGCTGAGTGTCGCCGCCTCGTCATTATACAGCGCGAAGTTGCGGGCTGGGTCCGCGTCGCGCGGGAAAGTATTGACGAACCAGGCAAGCATATCGCCGAAACCGGCTTGCCCGGCCTCGTAACACCAGAACTCAGGCAGAACCGCGCCCTGGGCCATGGCTTCCAGCCCCGGCGGCAAAGGCAGCGGCTTGTCTTCCAGCAACAGATAGGCGGCCGAGGTGCCAAGCGCGCCGACCCAGGCGCCCGGCCGCACGGCGCCGACGGCCGGCAGCACGACATGAGAATCGATGACGGCGACGCTGACGATCGCGGGTCCTTCGATGCCGGTGCGGCTGCGCCAGGCGGCGTTCAGCGGACCCACTGCGGTGCCGACAGTCGCGGGCGGCGCCAGCCGCGCGGCGAGGCCCAGGACGACATCGGCGGGATAGCCGATACCGGGCCGGTACTGCGCCTTATAGGCAGCGAAATCCTGACTGCGACGCTCGACCCCGGTTAATTGCCAGGTCATCCAATCCCCGGCTTCGATGAATTTATCTGTCTCAGCCCAGAGATCAGGCGCTTCCTCGGCCAGTTGCGCGGCCTTGGCCAGCATCCATTCGCCCGACAGACGACCGCCGCAGGCGGCGAGAAAGTCGCCGCCCCGCGCATTGATCGCATCGGCATAGGGCTGGGCAGCCGCGTGTTTCCACAGCTTCACATAGGCATGGGGATCATCTGGATGCAGCGCAGATAGCGGCGTGCCGTCCGCGCGCGTGGGCAGCGGAGAACTCGCCGTAAAGTCGAGACCGATGCTGAGGATTTTGCGGCCTTGCCCGAGGTCGCGCAAGACGCTCTCGGCGGCTTCACGGTAATCGGCCGCGTCCTGCAAAGCATAATGCTGCGGCAGGCGGCGCCCGTTCGCAAGATGCGTCGTCATCACGCCATGACGATAGGCTGCCGTGCTGATGGCCTGCTGCACGCCCGTCGCGGCATCGATCAGCACGCCGCGTGCCGAGAGCGTGCCGAAATCCAGCCCGATGATGAAGCCCGCACTCACGGCGTCGCTTCCGATAAAGTCACAATGGGTGCGCGACAGAAATGTTCCATCTTGACCGGCTTATTATTGGCGCGCCCGGATAGGAAGCGCGGCGTTTCCCTTATTCAGGTGAGCTTAGAAGGCTCCGACGCCGCGTGCAATCTATTTTGACCAAATTTGGTCAAAAGGGGGTTATCGCGATCCTGGTGGCTTGAGACGATGGGTCCCCGGAACAAGCCCGGGGACGACGCGGAGAGGTTGGGTGCTTCTATTTTTAGAACCTTGCCCGATCAGGACGTCTTGTCGGCGATGAGACGAACCGTCCATTGCAGCTCGCGGTCGGTTTTGGGCGGCAGCAGCATCATGCCCGGCTTTTCCGTCAGGTCGCCGGTGAAACCCTCGGGGCTGGCATAGCCGTGCCAGGGCTCGATGCAGAGGAAATCGCCCGATCCGCCCGGCTTGGTCCAGATGCCGAGCTGCTCGAACCCTTCCCAGGAGACTTCGAGGGCCGGCGTGCCATGGCCCGAGAAACAGACCGAACGGCTTTCGAGATTGCTGAAGACCAGCGCGTCATCAGCGAAAAGGTCGGTATTCAGCTTGATGACGCGGTCGCTGACGGGGGAGGGATGGGTCGCTTTCGTCAGCAGCCCGCCTTTCACGCCATGGATGGGCGCCTTTTCGTCGCGGGCGAAGCGCAGCTCGTGATCCGTCTTCGGCACACCAGGCAGGATCGGCCAGACGAAGGCGGGATGCGCGCCGATAGAGGCCGGCAGGGTGACATCGCCGGTATTGGTCAAGGTATAGCGCAGCGTCAGCGCGCTGCCGCGCAGTTCATAGGTCAGGTCCAGGCGGAAGGCATAGGGGTAGATGGCCCGGCTTTCGGCATCATCCACCAGGCGCAAGGTGCAATGGGTGGCGCTGCGCGATACCCAGGTGAAGCGGCGGTCGCGGGCAAAACCGTGCTGCGTCAGCCGGTAGCTCTGCCCGTCATAGCTATAGGTGTCGTTCGTCAGCCGGCCGACATTGGGGAACAGAACCGGGGAATGTCGCGGCCAGGCTGGGCCCGCCTGCCACATATATTCATGGCCGTCCGGGCCTTTCAGCGAGGCGAGTTCCGCCCCTTGGGCGAGAATGGTCGCTTTGACATCGCCCGAGAGGATATGGCTGTCGTCATTCGTGCCGGTCATGCTTCGCTCCTGATCACTGTGGCGGGCAGGATAGGGCGCCAGCGCGGGCGCTGGAAGCCACCCGCGCGACGATCGCCGCACCGCTTCGCACAAGCTTGTCGCTTGATGTCCCGGGGGGCGATGTGCGAGATTTGCGGCGAACAGGAGTTTTCCCTTGTCTCGCCTCGACAGCCAGTCACTGTCTCTCGCTGAACGCAGTCTTCTCTGCCGTCCTGTGTCCGGCCCTCCCTAGGGGGCAGTTCCATTCGACCTGCATGGCAGATGGCGCGCCCCCAATTTCATGAATGCGCGCCTGGCGACTGAGCTTTCAGACAGAGGAGACAATCATGATCGATCTGCGCGAATGGTTTTCGGAACATCATGTCACTGAAGTGGAATGTCTTGTGCCCGATATCACGGGCATTCCGCGTGGCAAGATTACACCGGCCCAGAAATTCCTCAACGGCGGCGCGCTGCGCCTGCCGGAGGCGATTTTCATCCAATCCGTGACGGGGGAATATCCGCCGGACGAGGATGACCGGCTGACCGATCCGGCGATTATCGATATTACGCTGCGCGCGGATGCCAGCACGGTGCGTCTTGTGCCTTGGGCGCGCGAACCGACGGCGCAGATTATCCATGACTGCCACTATAAGAATGGCGATCCGGTACCGATGGCGCCGCGTCAGGTGCTGCAGCGCGTGCTGAAGCTTTATGAGGATAAGGGCTGGGAGCCGATCCTGGCGCCGGAACTGGAATTCTATCTCGTCGGCCGCAATACCGACCCGGATTATCCGCTGTCGCCACCGATCGGCCGGTCCGGCCGGCAGGAAACGGGACGGCAGTCCTATTCCGTCGATGCCGTCAACGAATTCGATCCGCTGTTCGAGGAAATGTACGATTTCTGCGAAGCGCAGGAGTTGGACCTCGACACCCTCATTCATGAGGAAGGGGCCGGGCAGGTGGAGATCAACTTCCTGCACGGCGAGCCGCTGACCCGCGCCGACCAGGTCTTTCTGTTCAAGCGCACCGTGCGTGAAGTGGCCCTGCGGCATGAGATTTACGCGACCTTCATGGCCAAGCCGATGAGCCGTGAGCCGGGCAGCGCGATGCATGTGCATCAGAGCATCATCGATCCCGTTACGAAACAAAATCTATTCGCGGGTGAGGACGGCAAGGCCAGCAAACTTTTCCGCAACTATCTGGCGGGGCTGCAGAAATACACGCCGGCCGTGATGCCGATCCTGGCGCCGAATGTGAATTCCTATCGCCGGCTCTCGCGTTTTTCCAACGCGCCGATCAATCTGGAATGGGGTTACGACAACCGCACCTGCGGCTTGCGCGTGCCGTACGGCTCGCCCTCCGCCATGCGCGTCGAAAATCGCGTGCCGGGCGCGGACGCTAATCCTTATCTCGCTTTCGCGGCGACACTCGCCTGCGGCTATCTCGGCATGGTGAATGAGTTGGAACCGACCGCGCCTTACGAAGGCTCGGCCTATTCCATGCCCTATGCGCTGCCGCGCGAACTCAGCCACGCACTCGACATGATGGAAGCATGCGAGCCGCTGAAAGACATCCTCGGCGAGAAGATGATCGAGGTTCTGGTCGCGGTCAAAAAGCTTGAATACGAGACCTATCTTCAGGTCATCAGCTCCTGGGAACGTGAACATCTGCTTCTGAACGTATGATTTCGGCGCCGGCCGAAAAGGGGGAGGCGCCGGCCCCCAGTTACTACGAGGCAACGCGGGCCGTTGACCTCAATACAACGCCGCTGGACGGCGATATCACCGTCGATGTCGCCATTATCGGTGGCGGCATCACGGGCTGTTCCGCCGCTTTGGAGCTTGCGGAACGCGGCGTCGGCGTCGCGCTGTTGGAGGCACGCGACATCGGATGGGGTGCGTCCGGGCGCAATGGCGGGCAGGTGCTGCCGGGCTATGCGATCGCCCAGCACAAGCTTGCCCGCATGGTCGGCGCCGAAGATGCTCGCTTGCTCTGGAACATGTCGGTTGAAGCGACAAAACTGGTGGAGGCGCGTATCCGCGCGCATGCCATTCCGGCCGATTATACGCCGGGTTATTTCTATGCCGCCATCAAGCACCGGCATGTGGCGGAGTTGGAGGAGGAAGCCGAGGCGCTGGCGAAGCTCGGCGTCGATGGCGCCAAGCTCGTCCGTGGCGCCGACATGGGCGCGCATATCGCGAGCACCCGGTATCTTGCCCTTCTGACGGAGCCGATGGCCGCCCATCTGCATCCGCTGAATTATACGCTGGGCCTGGGCCTCGCTGCCCAGACGGCGGGGGCAAAGATAGTCAGCCGCACGCCGGTGACGGCGATCGAGGAAGGGGCCTTCGTTCGCTTGCGCACGCCCCGCGGCACAGTGACGGCAAAGACCGTATTGGTTGTCGGTGGCGCCTATCTCGGCCGCGTCTGGCCGCAGGTGGCAGGTTACGTCATGCCGGTCGGCACCTATATCGTCGCGACCGAACCGCGCGATGATGTGGCCGATCTGCTGCCGCGGAACGAGGCGGTGGCCGATCTTAACTTCGTGCTCGATTACTTCCGGCGCTCGGCGGACAATCGTCTGCTGTTCGGCGGTCGCGTCTCCTATTCCGCCGTGCCGCCGCCGCGGCTGGGGGCGGTGATGCTGGCGCGGGCCAGGGCGGTGTTTCCGCAACTGGCCGGTGCGCGGGCGGAATTCGCCTGGGGTGGACTGGTCGACATCACCCGCCATCGGGCGCCGCATTTCGGGCGGTTGGCGCCGAACATCCTGATGGCACAAGGGTTTTCCGGGCATGGCGTGGCGCTGGCCGGGCTCGCGGGGCGGGTGCTGGCGGAGGCAGCCGCCGGGCAGGCCGGGCGGTTCGATGTTTTCAGCCGCATTCCCCAGGCGCGTTTTCCCGGCGGCCGCGCGCTTCGGGTGCCGGCGCTGCTGCTGGCGACCAGCTACTACCGGCTGCGCGATATGCTGTGATCGCGCTGAGTGCGATCTGGCCAGACGGCACCAGCCCGCACCTCCGCTGTCATATAAAAGACTTGCGTCAATAGCGTGGCAGACCCCAGAATTTCCGATGCTTGCTCAAACCACATGGGGGCATCGATGAAACATATTGGTTATCTGGCAATTCTGCCGATCCTGGGCCTGTTACTGGGCCCGGTCATTCACAATAGTGCGACGCCCTTCATCCTCGGCTTGCCCTTCCTGCTGGGCTGGATGGTCATCTGGGTCGTGCTCACCTCCGTCACCATGGCGATCATCTACGCGCTCGATCCGGCGCGGGCGGCGTCAAAGGCGGAGATTAACCGCCGATGAACGCAGCCCTTATTCTGATTACCCTTTCGGTCCTGCTGGCGCTGGGCCTGGGTCTTGCCGCCCGTCGCGGCCATGCGATGAAGCTGGAGGAATGGACCGTCGGCAGCCGCGGCTTCGGCGCCATCCTGGTCTTCATCCTTCTGGCCGGTGAAATCTACACGACCTTCACCTTCCTCGGCGCCTCGGGCTGGGCTTACGGCTATGGCGCGCCGGCCTATTACATCCTGGCCTATGGCACGATCGGCTATGTCATGGCCTATTTCATGCTGCCGCCCGTCTGGCGCTATGCGCGGGAAAGGCAGCTGATCTCCCAGCCCGATTTCTTTGCCGCCAAATACGGCAGCCCGGCCCTCGGCCTGCTGGTGGCAGTCGTCGGCATCGTGGCGCTGATCCCTTATCTGGTCCTGCAATTCACCGGCCTCGCCGTCATCGTGCAGACGGCGAGCTATGGCGCGGTGCCCAAGGATGCGGCCGTCATCATCGGGGCGGCCGTCGTCTCGGTCTATGTCGTCTTGTCCGGCATTCGCGGCTCGGCCTGGACCTCGGTCGTCAAGGACATCCTCATCATCATCGTGGCGATCGCCCTCGGCATCTACCTGCCCTTCCATTACCAGGGTGGCATCACGCCGATGTTCACGGCGCTGGACCATGCCAAGCCGGGCTTCCTCGCCTTCGCCGCCAGCGGCAAAAGCGTCTCCTGGTTCGTCTCGACCGTCATCCTGACGGCGCTGGGCTTCTTCATGTGGCCGCATAGTTTCGCCGCCTGTTTCACGGCGAAGGACGAGAACGTCTTCCGCAAGAACGCGATCATCCTGCCGATCTACCAGTTGGTGCTGCTGTTCATCTTCTTTGTGGGCTTTTCGGCCGTGCTGGTCTTGCCCGGTCTGAAGGGGGCGGCGACCAATATGGCGCTGCTCAAGATCGTGGTCGCCAGCTTTCCGCCCTGGGTCGTCGGTATCGTCGGTGGCACCGGCGTGCTGACGGCGCTGGTGCCGGGGTCGCTGATCCTGGTCACAGCGTCGACGCTGCTGGCGCGCAACCTCGTCGGCTTCCTCCGTCCCGGCCGCGTGTCGGAGGAGGGCGTCGTGCGCCTCGCCAAAACGATGGTGCCGGTGGTGGCCTTCGTCGGCGCCTATTGCGCCATCGCCGGCAGTGCGACGATCGTGGCGCTGCTGCTGATGGGCTATGCCTTCGTGACGCAGCTTTTCCCGGCCATGATCATGAGCCTGCTGCCGCGCAATCCGGTAACGCGGGAGGGGGCGATCGCCGGCATCATCCTGGGCGTCCTCGCCGTGATCTATTTCACCATGACGAATACGACGGTCGCGACCCTTTGGCCGGGCGGACCCGAGATGCTGCGCGACCTCAATATCGGGACCTGGGCGCTGATCATCAATGTGGTCGGGGCGGGCGTCGTCAGTGCGCTGACCGCACCCGGGCGCGGGGTGCTGGCGCGCGGGCCGGCGGAGTAACCGCCGACCAAATGGATGTCGTCCCCGGAGCTGATCCGGGGACGACGCGTTCAGAGGACGATAGCGGTGGTTTACCCGCCGTACTGGCTGAGTGTGGCGCGCAGCGGATTGGCGCCGGGGTTGTTCGCCATCATCTGCACCACGATCTGCGGCGCGTTATAGGGCTGGCCGTAATAGGCCTGGTTGGATTGGGTGTCGGGCGAGAGCACCGACCCTTCGATCGACACGCCGGCATACAGACCGCGCGTCCGCGCGAAGGTCACGATATCGGCGCGCATATGCGTGGTCGTGGCGCCGCCCACGCCGGCGCCGACCGTCGCGAAGGCGAGCGAAGCATCGCCGCCGAGCTTGAAGCGGTTGCGCATGACGGCGCCGAGCGCACGGTCGTTCATGACCATGATCATGACTTCCGCGTCCTGGATGCCGATCTGCGCGCCGAAACTGCCCGACCCGATGGTGTAGAAGGCGGGGTCCGACCAGGAGCCGCCGGCGGCACGGGCCATTAGCACGCAATTGCCACCGGAACCGCCGAATATGAATCCGGCCTTGAAGGTCTGCGGGCAGATGATCACGGCACGGGCGCTGCGCAGGCTATCGACGGTGCTGGTCGACTGCGTGCTGTTCAGGATTTCCTGCAAGGCGAGGGTGGAGCGGTCGACCACATCCTGTTGGGCCGCTGGCCCTTGCCCGGAAATGGCGCAGCCTGAGAGGACCGGCGCCAAAGCCATCAGGCAGGCCGCAAAGCCGAAATTCCGGAGCGTCATGATGGCAGTCCCTCTCTCTGGTCTCGTCTCAGGCAAAATATGATTCCTCTGCCCTTGTGGCCGGCGCTTTTGGCAAATTCGTGACAGTCACAGGGCGGGAACGCCCTCGACCGTTTCATTGGCGGAGACGACGCGCCAAGCCTGCCCGCGCTGTTCGAGTCGCGTCAGCGAAATATTGCCGACGCTGAGGCGCAGCGCGCTCTCGCCCCCCAGGCCCAGAACATGGGCGATGGCGGCGCGGATGGCGCCGCCATGGCAGACGATAACGATATCCTCGCCCTTATGCGCGCGGGCCAGCGCTTCCAGGCCGACGCCGACACGTCCGATCACTTCTTCGAAGCTCTCGCCGCCGTCCGGGCGTTCGGCGTGGGAGATCGGCCAGAAATCATGCGAGGGCAGGGCGAGATGGTTCGGCAGGTCGGTGCCTGCCAATCCTTGCAGCCGGCCGAAGGATTGTTCGATGAAGGCGGGGTCCACCGTCCAGCTCTGTTCCGGATAGCCGGCCGCGAAGATCGCCTGTGCGGTGCGGTGGGTGCGGCTGAGCGGCGTCACCAGCCAGCGGGCCGGCTGCGGCAAGCGGCGGCCGAGTTCGGCATAGGCCGGCCCCTGCGCCGCCATGGTGCTTTCGCAGATCGGCACGTCTGCGGTGCCATACAGCGTCTTGCGGGCTTCGGCATCGACGAGCGCGTGGCGGATCAGCCAGAAGTGGGTGGATTGGGGCAGCATCGAAACTCCTGGCACTTACTCGCCGATCGAAATCAGGGCGCCGCGCTGACGGGCGGCACGGAATTGGCTGGAAAAGAGAAGGCTGGCGAGAAGCAGCCAGACGGCATTGAGGCCGAAGGCAGCCAGCAGGTGGATGGACGACACATGACCATTGAGTAGGGCTTGGCGCATGCCCTCGAAAACATGGGTCGCGGGAATGGCTTCCGAGATCGGTTGCAGCCAGACCGGCAGGGTCGAGACCGGGTAATAGACGGCCGCCAGCGGCGTCAGACCAAAGAGCAGCGACCAGGCCAGGGCTTCGGCCCCGGCGCCATGGCGCAGGATGAGCGAGACGATGCCGAGCGCGAAGGCCCAACCCATGATCATCAGATTGGCGAAGAACAGCACCAGAACCGGGCCGATGGTAAAAAGATTGAAGGCATAGAGCAGATAGGCCACGAGGATGGCCGGCAATACGCCGCCGATGACGCGCGCGAAGGCGACGCCGATCAGCCCTGCGAGCAATTCCCACGGCCGCAGCGGGCTGATGAAGACATGGCCGAGATTGCGGGACCAGATTTCCTCCAGGAAGCTGATCGCGACCCCCATCTGGCTGCGGATCGTGACTTCCCATAGCAGCACCCCGCCCAGCATCGTGCTGGCAGCGAGGATCAGCGTGTGGTCCTTGCCCTGGGCCGCGAAGGCCCGGCCGGAGATGAAGCTCGCCGTGAAACCCCAGATGCACATCTGCAGAATGGGCCAGTAGATCAGTTCCAGCAGGCGCGGCCAGGACCGGCGATACAGGCAAAGATGGCGATAGATCAGCCCCCAGATGCGACGGAGAGAGGCCTGCATCACGCGCTCTCCTGCGCGGCCAAGCCGCGTCCGCGCGCGATATCGAGGAAGACATCCTCCATCGATTCCCGGCCGTAGCGGGACAGCAGCGCGTCCGGGCTGCCTTCGTCGACGATACGGCCCTTTCGCATCATCAGCACATGGTCGCACAGCCGTTCGACCTCGGCCATATTGTGGGAGGCGATCAGCATGGAACAGCCGGAACTCGCCCGGTAGCGCTCCAGCCAACTCCGAACCAGATCGCCGGTATCGGGGTCCAGGCTCGCCGTCGGCTCATCCAGCAGCAGGACGTCGGGCCGGTTGATGAGGGATTTGGCCAGCGCCACGCGCGTCTTCTGTCCGGCCGACAGGGCGCCGGCCGGACGGTCCAGAAAGGCGTGCAGGTCCAGTTCCTCGGCCAGTTCCGCGATCCTCCGGCGGGTGCCGCGGACGTTATAGAGATGCGCGTAGACGGTCAGATTTTCGCGCACTGACAGGCGGCCGGGCAGGGCGATATAGGGTGAGGAAAAATTCATCCGCGCGAGAGCCGCGAAGCGGTCGCGATCCATGTCATGTCCCAGGATGTCGATTTTTCCGCCGGAAGGCGTCAGAATCCCGAGCAGCAGAGAGATGGTCGTGGTCTTGCCGGCGCCGTTGCCACCCAGCAGACCAACCGTTTGCCCGGTCTTGATCGTGAAGCTGATATTGTCCACGGCCAGCGTTGTGCCGTAACGCTTGCTGAGGGCTTGCACGCTGACCGTGTTCATACCGCTTCCTGTGCCGGGGCAGCGCGCGGCTGTCGAGCCCTCTGGGCGATAAACCTTATAAGGCTTGGCTGATGCGCGCCTTCCCGACCGATAGGGACTTGTTTTTGACCCGTTCGCCTGACCGGTCCTGACATGAAACTTGTCTTTCAGCCGGCGCCCGGCCAATTGCCGGCGGGTCAGCGCATCTACGCGATCGGCGACGTTCATGGCTGCGTCGCGGCCCATGCCGCGATCCTCGATCAGATCGCCGAGGATTATGCGGCGCGGCCGGTGGCGCAGGCAGTGGTGATCCATATGGGCGATCTGATCGATCGCGGACCGGACAGCGCGACGGTGTTGGAACGCATTTCTCGCGGTTCGCCCATCGGCGGCGATTTCATTAACCTGCGCGGCAATCACGAGGAGCTTTGCCTCGCCGCCTTCGCGCAAGGCGGGGAGGTTGCGGCGTCATGGCGGCGCAATGGCGGGGAGACTTGCCTGGCCGATTGGGGCGTGCCGCTAAAGGCGCCGTCAGAGGACTGGGCGCGGTACGTGCCGCCCGCGCAGATGGCGGTGATGCTGGGGGAGCGGATTTTCTTCCGCGCCGGCGGTTATTTCTTCGCCCATGCCGGCGTGCGGCCCGGTGTGCCGCTGGCCGAGCAGGACCCGCATGACATGGTCTGGATCCGCGAGCCCTTTCTATCCTGGCCAGGCCGGCTGGAGGCCGTCGTCGTCCATGGCCATACGCCGAAGGATCAGCCGGAGATCAGGGCCCATCGCATCGGCATCGATACCGGGGCGGTCTATGGCGGGCGGTTGACGGCGGTGGTGCTGGAAGAGGACCGCCTGGCTTTCATGCAGGCACCGGGGCCGCGCCGAGGGCGATAGAGGCGCAACTTGTCCGGCATGCGCATGGTTTTGCCGAAGGTGCGATCCGTCACCAGGCTTCCATGCGGTCGCGGCGCTCGATCATCAATACGTCATGATTGCCGGCCCAGGCGCGCTCATTGTACCCCAGAATACGGACGCCCTCGATCCGGCTTGCCATGGCAATGATGGTGGAGGCGCGGCAGAGCGAGACGCCGTAATCATCCTCGCCCGGATAGCGCGCATAGCCCCAGCCGGACGCTTCGTAGCCGGCCAGGATCTGCTGCCATTCGGCATCCCCGATCATGGCGCCGTATTTGCGCTGAACCTCCTTGCTCCAATTGCCGTGCAGCGTCGCGATAAGGATGCCGCGCGGCGACAGGCGCTTGCACAGATGACGGGTCCAGGTTTCGGCTCTTGCTTCATCAACATGGGTGAAAAGGGACCCGATCCAGATGATGTCATAGCCGTCGCCGAGCGCGACCTGCGACAGGTCCGGCTGGGAATGGATTGCCGTGCCACGGAACTGGTTGGCGCAGAAATCGGCGCCATCCGTATCGATATCGGCGAAGGAAATATCCGCGCGCGGAAAGGCAGCGCGCAGATGGCGCGCCACCCGGCCATGGCCGCAGGGCAGGTCCAGAATGCGCGTGACCTCACCCAGCGTGCTGATGGACAGCGCGCGCAGAACGACGCGAATGCCGTCCAGACCGACGGTGAAATACCAGTCCTGCCCGGTATTGTACATGTGATCGCGCGGCGACACGGTCTTGTCGATTTCGGTTTTGAGGTAAGCATCCTCAATCGCCGCGACGCGCGCATAACGCATGATCGGTCTTTCAGGGCTAGGAGTTAGGGAAGTTTGGCCAGTCTTTCGGTCAAAAGATCATAGAAGCCCTGGGCGTCGACATCGCGCATATAAAGCGCGTTCGGGTGGCGGTCCGTGACGCCCCAGTAGTCCGCGACCGTCATGCCGATGGTGAGCGGGCTTGACGTCTCGATTTCGACATTGATGTGTCGACCCTGGAACAGCGCAGGCTTGATCAGATAGGCGGTGACGCAGGGGTCATGCAGCGGGGCGCCGTCAGAGCCGTATTTCTCCAGGTCGAATTTCTCGGAGAAGTCGAGCATCGCAGCAGCGGCGGCAGCGGATTTCGTTGTCAAAGCGCGGATCGCGGCCAGGCGCGCGGGTGTCGTCAAGACACGATGGGTCACGTCGAGCGGCAGCATGACGACAGGAACGCCGCTGCCCAGCACGATGGCGGCGGCGTCGGGATCGACATAGATATTGAATTCGGCGGTCGGCGTGATGTTGCCGACCTCGAAATACGCGCCGCCCATCAATACGATCTCACGGATGCGCGGCTTGATGTCCGGTGCCTTGATCAGCGCCATGGCGATATTGGTCAGCGGCCCTAGCACGCAAAGCGTGATCTCACAGGCTGGTTCCGCGCGCAGATAATCGACCAGGAAATCGACGCCGTGCTGGGCTTGCAGCGGCATGCTCGGTTCGGGCAGGTCCGGCCCGTTCAGCCCGGTCGCGCCATGGACATGCTCGGCCGTCACCAGCGGGCGGGCGGCCATGGGCCCGGCGCAACCGGCATAGACCGGGATATCCGGCCGTCCGGCCAATTCGCAGATTTTCCGCGCGTTCTTCGACGTCAGGCTGAGCGGCACATTGCCCGCGACCGCGACGATGGCCTCGACCTTGATCTCGGCCGGGGAGGCGAGGGCGAGCAGGATGGCGATCGCGTCATCCTGGCCGGGGTCTGTGTCGAAAATGACGCGTCGGGTCATGGTGCAAAGCCTAGCGAATAAGAGTTTTGCTTCTTTTTTTAGAAAGAAGCGCCGATCTATCCATCGCGCATCTCGATCGCGCTGAGAAGCGCGCCGCCGCGCAGACGGGCGCTGATCCAGATGCCGAGGACGGTCGCGATATAGGGCAGCATCAGCACGAAGTCGCGCGGGGCGTGCTCACCGAAGACAAGCTGCGCCTTGATACCCAGGAACTCGACCAGCGCGAAAAACAGGGCGGCGAAGGTTGCCCCCACCGGATGGCCGGCGCCGAAGATGACGGCGGAGAAGGCCATGAAGCCGCGACCCGCCGTCATGCCGACGCTGAAGATATCGAGCCCGCCGAGCGACAGTTCGGCGCCACCCAGGCCCGCCAGCACGCCGCCCAGCAGCAGCGCGATCAGGCGCATGCGCGCGGGGTCCGCGCCGACGCTGCGGGCGGCGAAGGGATGTTCGCCGGAGGCTGTCAGCCTGAGGCCGAACCGCGTGCGGCGACAGGCGAACCAGACGCCGAAGACCATGACGGGCATGGCGAGGACGAGCGCGTCCAGCACGCCGAAGGGGCCGAAGGCCGGGCCCAGCGTCGGGATGCCGGCGGGCGCGGTAACCGCCCCTTCGCTGCCATAGACGGCCTGGATGCCGAAATCCGTGCCGCCCAGGCCAAGGCCGGTCAAACCCAGTCCCGCGATGATCGGGTTCGCCTTCAGTTTCTCGATGACGAGCCAGAGCAGCGCCGAGAGCAGGACGCAAAACCCGACCGCGCCGAGCAGGCCCAGGGCGACCGACCCCGTCTGTTCCGCGATCACCGCGCTTGCGCAGGCGCCGGTGATCATCAGCCCTTCCAGGCCGAGATTCCAGACACCGGCGCGCTGGGCCAGCACACCGGCCATGGCGACATAGATCATGGGGGTGCCGGTGCGCAGCACCGCGACGATCAGGTCCATCATGACCGGTTCCGCCTTGGCAGGCGCAGCCATCCCGGCATGGCGCGGGAGGTGATGAACAGCGCGATGGCCGCGTTGACCATGTCGATCGCGGCCGATGGCAGGCCGGCGATGACGGGCAGATAGAGGCTCGCCGAGGCAAGGCCGCCGAAAAACAGGGCGACGATGACGCTGCCGCTGACCGAGAGATTGGCGACGAGGGCGATGAGCACGGCGGTGAAGCCGTGGGCCGGGGAGAAACCGCTGACCAATCGCCCGTCCGGTCCCAGAACCTCCATCGCACCCGCCAATCCTGCCGTGGCACCGCTGAACAGAAACGCGCCGAGGCCGAGGCGCGACAGGCGCGCGCCTTGCCATGTCACCATCACCGGATTGCGCCCCGCGAGACCGCCGAGGACACCGAAGGCCGTGCGATTGACCAGCACCCAGGTGACGACACCCACCAGCACCGTCAGCGCCAGAATCCAGACGGAGACGCCGGTATCGGTGCTGAGGCGGATGGCCAGGGGGACCGGTGGGCTGGACGTCACCTGGCCGCTGCCGGACGGGTCCTTCAACGGGCCGCTGGTCACCCAGACCAGCAAAAGCCCGGCAATGAAATTGCCCATCAGCGTGGTGATGACCTCATCCGTGCCCGAGCGGATGCGCAGCCAGCCCGGCCAGAAAGCCCAAAGCGCGCCGAAACCGATGCCGGCCAGGATGGCGACCAGGGTCACGATCACGGCGGGCAGACCCGGCAGCAGGGCGACCGCGACGGTCGCACCAACACCGCCCAGATAGAACTGACCCTGGGTTCCGACATTGAAATAGCCGCAGCGGAAGGCGACCACCACGCCGGTCGCCGAGACGAATAGCGGGCAGGCCCAGCGCAGGTCGTGGATCAGCGCGCCGTCCGACAGAAAGGCACCGTCCAGAATGGCGCTGAACATATCGGGCGCGGAAAAACCAGAGGCCTCAAAGATGATGCCGCAGAGAATGAGCGCCAGGGCGATGAAGGCAATGGCCCGGATGATGGCCAGCAGGCGCGCGCGCATCAGTGCTCCCCCACCATTGCGCTGCCGACGCGGCCGAGGTCATAGGGCGGCGCGAATTGACCGGCGATGCGTCCGCCCTGCAGGACGATCAGCCGGTCGCTGATATCGAACAGTTCATCAAGGTCCGAGGAAATCAGGATCAGCCCCAGGCCGCGGTCGCGCGTTTCGCGCATCGCCTGCCAGACGAAGGCGGTGGCCCCCAGATCAAGCCCGCGCGTCGGCTGCGCCAGGATGATCAGCTTTGCCTCGGCATCCATTTCCCGCGACAGAATGACCTTTTGCGCATTGCCGCCGGACAGGGAGCGCGCGGGGTTATCGACACTGGTGAAGCGCACGTCCCAGGACTGAAAGGCTTTATGCGCGGCACGGCGTAAGGCCGCCGGATCGATCAGCGACAAAGCCGATTTCGCCAGCAGGCTGCGTGCGGCGAAATTCTCCCAAAGCGGGCTCGATAGGCTGAGCCCTTCGGTATTGCGTTCGAAGGGAATGATCCGCAATCCGCGCTTCCGCCGCTCGGCGAGCGGCAGGTCCGTAACCGTCGCGCCGTCCAGCGTCACGCTGCCCTCGGTCAGCGGCACAAGACCGGCCAGCGCTTCGACCAAAGGGCGCTGGCCGTTGCCCTCCACCCCCGCGATGCCGAGGATTTCCCCGGCACCGACGGTGAGAGTGATGTTTTGCAGGCTCTGACCGTCGGCACCGGGCCGGGTGGTGACGCCCGTCAGCGCCGCGACGCTGCGCGGGCCGGTCAGCGTGTGGCGGTGGCCGTGCGGCAGGTCCGTGCCGACCAGCGCGCCGATGTCTTCCGCTGTTTCGGCGCTATCGCCAGCGGGGGCAGGACTATGGCCGATGATGGCGGTCGCGATGCGCGCGGCAGTAAGGCTGGCCGCATCATCCGGACCGGCGACCAGCTTGCCGCCGCGCAGGACCGAAACGGTATCGGCGACAGCCAGAACCTCTCGGATCTTATGCAGAATGATCAGGACGGTGACGCCGCTGTCGCGCAGCCGCTTCAGCCGTTCGAACAGCGCTTCCGCTGCCGCCGGCGCCAGCACGGCGGTCGGCTCGTCCAGGATCAGCACCCGGGCGTCCCCGGCCAGGGCGCGGGCGATCTCCACCGCCTGTTGGGTCTCGACCGGCAAATCCCGGATGCGGGTGGAGGGTTTCGCGTCGACCCCCAAGGCTTCCAGATGGCCGCGCCAGCGCGCCTGCAAGCCGCGCCGCGTGAAAACGGCGCCGCGCTTGCCCGTCAGGCCGAATTCCATCGCCTCGGCAATCGTGAAGCTGGGCGGGAGTGCGAAGCTTTGATGCACAAGCTCGACCCCGGCCGCACGGGCATCCTTCACATGCCCGCCGCGCAGAGGATTGCCCCCGATCTGGATGGTGCCGGCTGAAGGTGCCAGCAGGCCAGCGCAGGCGCGGGCGAAGGTGGTCTTGCCCGCGCCGTTCTGGCCGCAGACCGCGTGAATCTGGCGGGGGGCGAAGGACAGGCTGACCGCGCTCAAGGCCGTGAAGGCACCGAAGCGGATGGTCAGCCCATCGCAGGCAAGGGCCGCGCTCATCGGTGTCAGAGCAAGCCGGTCAGAGCTGGGTGTTGAAGGGAACCTTCAGCGTGCCAGCGATGATGGCGGCCTTGGCCGCATTGACGGCGGGCCAGGCCGCTTTGGCGGCATGGACATAGGCCGGCGGGCCGTTCTGCATGAACAGATCGGAGGGCACGAAGTCGATGATGCCATCGGCCAGCGTGCTGACGTAATGCCCGGCCATGAACTTGCCCGAAACGGCGGCCGAGACCTGATCGGTCAGCGATTGGCCGAAATTGACCAGCACGGAGGAGGCGACGGTCTTCGGCCCGAGCTTGAACTGCGTGCGGAACACGGCACTAACGATGCGGTTGCTGCCTTCACCGGCCGCGCGGATGACGCCGGCATCCGTCGCCGCGCCATCGGTCTGGATGAAGTCGATCCCCGTGCTGAATAGCTGGTTCGCGATCTCCCGCCCCTTGGTCGGGTCCTGGAAGGACCCGGCGAAGGCTCCCTTCACGGTGACGGTATGGGAGACGGAGTCGGCCCCCGCCTTCATGGCATTGAGGTCAGCATTCAACCCCGGCAGGCTCATGCCGCCGATATAGCCGAGCCTGTGGCTCTGGCTGACGCCGGCACCGAAGATCCCGGCCAGGAACATGCCGTAATGGGCCTGGTATTCGACCGTGCGGACATTCGGAATGACCGGTTTGAAGGGGTCGGCATAGAGCTGGATGAATTTCGTGCCGGGGTAGCCGGGCGCGACCGCTTTGATGGGGTCCGCCATTTCATTGAACGTGGTGACGATGACGGCGGCGCCGGCACCGGCGAGCGTCGACAGGATCGACTGATAGGTCGAAGGGTCGGACGCATAGATGGTGCGGATTGGGAAATGATCCTGTTTCCCGAGCGCCTTGAGATGCGCGATCATATCGTCGATCGGGCCGTTATCGCCGGCCGCCTGGGTATGGACCAGGGCCACGAGCTTGCCGGCGGCGAAGGCTTGGCCGCCGAACAGCGGCAGGGTCGCGGCAGTCGCGCTCAGCAGGCCGCCCCAGGCCAGGATGTTGCGGCGGCTGGGCTGTTCCGTGACAGCAAGCTTGTGCAAATCCTTGACGCGCTCGGACATTGGACGTTCCCCGGGTGAATGCTGACTTCCGTCAGACCCTAGGGGTGCGCATAGCAGAGCGTCAATTAGCCAAGGGGCGACTGATCGAGGTCTTGCCGCTCAGATGGTGCAGCTCAGGATGGGGGCGCCGGTCGTGCCGGTTGTGCAGGTCGCCGACATACCGGCCCTGCCGGGGATGAGGGGTGGGGAGATCAGGCGGATCGGCCCGCCCAGTTCAGTCGCGCTGCGCAGGCAAAGCTCCATCTGCGCCGGGGAGAGCGGACGGGCAAAGAAATAGCCTTGCACGAAATCGCAGCCGCAATCGGCGGCGACGGCCAGTTCGGCCGGCGTTTCCACGCCTTCCGCGACGACCGGCAGTTTCAGGACATGGGCGAGTTGAACGATGGTCGCGAAGAGGCTGATTCCGTCATCGCCGTTGCGGGCAAGGCTGAGGAAGCCGCGATCAAGCTTGAGGGAGGTCAGCGGCAGTTTCGGCAATTGCGCCAGCGAGGAATAGCCGACACCGAAATCATCCATGGCGACCAGAAAACCCGCATCCCGCGCCACCTGCAGCGCGCGTGAGGCATCCTCATCGGCGAAGGCGCCTTCGGTCACTTCAAGACAGAAGGTGCTGCGCTCCAGCCCGTAACGATCGACAAGGGCGCTGAGTGTGCCCGGAACATCGGCGCGCGATAGTTCCAATGGCGAGATATTGAGATTGACGACCGGCAGGTTGGTGATGCCGCTGTCGCGCCAGGCCGCGACCTGCCGGACCGCGAGCTCGCGGATCTTGGCACCCAGACCGCTGAAGAGGCCGGCGGTTTCCGCGATGCCGACGAAGCGGGACGGCGGCACCAGACCGGCCGTCGGATGCTGCCAGCGCGCCAGCGCCTCGATCGCGATGACACTATGGTCGCGCAGGCTGATGATCGGCTGGTAGACGAGGAACAGCTCATCATCGCTGCGGAAGGCGGTATAAAGATCCTGTTCCAGGCCGACACGCTCGATCCGCTCGTCATGCTGCGTGCGCAGGAACGAGACCGCCTGATTGCCACCCTGATTCTTCGCGATGAAGACGGCCTCGTCCGCGGCGTCACGCAGATCACCCACACCGTCGGTCGCGCTATGGGCCAGGCCGACGCTGGCGGTGAGATAGAAATTCCGGCCATCGCTGAGGGCGAAGGGGCGCGCCATGGTGGCCACCAGCTGCTGCGCCTTGGCCTGGGCCGCGTCCTCCGCGATCGGATGGCAGAAGATTGCGAATTCATCGCTGCCCGTGCGCGCGACGGGATGAGGTGCCGCCAGGGCGCGAAGGCGTTTCGCGATTTCAATCAGGATGTCGTCCGCGACTTTATTGCCCAGGACGTGGTTGGCGGCGCGGAAACGATCGATATCGACCAGCATCATGGCGGCGGACTGCGTCGCCGTCTGCGTTTCGACGAAACGTTCGAAACTGTTGCGCGTCAACAGGCCGGTCAGCAGATCGAAGCCGATGTCGGACATCGCCATAAGCTGGTTGCCGACCGCGTCGGCGGGCGCGGTGCGGGGCTTGCGGTCGACGCCGCTCAGCAGCGCGGCACCAGCGATCGATAGGCTGCTGACGGCGAGCAGCAGGGTCGATGCCGTTTGGAAATGATCGAATCTGATGGCGAAGCCGATAAGGGGCAGGCAGCTCCACAGCGCTGCGGCCCATAACGTTGCGCGCCCAGGGCGGAGGCGGCAGAGCAAAAGTCCCTCGCCGATGGCAAGAAGAAGGACGCCGACCGGCCAGGCAACGAAAGCCAGCATATCGGGTGCCGACATATCCCCTAATTGAGGGGCGACGTTGGCGGTCTGCGAAACGCTAAAAAGACGGTCTGCGCAATGACCCAAGGTCACCATGACGGCAAGACCGGCGGCGCAGAGCGCGGTGCATCGCCGGGCGAAGGATGCGGAAGGGCCGGGGGCGGCCCCGATAGCGAGAAGAGCCAGGGCTGCCAAGGCGCAAAGATCGGGCTGCGCTGATTTGACCGAGACGGCGGGGGGCAGACCCAAGGCGATACCATAGTGAACCAGCGCTAAGGCGAGAATGGAGATACCCGCGAGCAGCAGCATGGCGCGATGCAGGATGAGCGGAGAAGCGCGGCGTTCGGCACCGACCTTGTCCAGCTGGGTCTGCTTTATGCTGCCGAGCCGCCTCATCGCTAAAATAATGAATCCAATCTTATGATGCGATAAATCAAACTGGGCTGCGGATAGGACCGCAACGGGCAAACGCACCTGTTTCGCCGGGCCACAATCCAGGCGAACTAGGCCAATTTCTATCGCGGAATGCCTTCACCGTCGTCATGCCCCATTTGGGGCTAAACTACGATTAAGTGCAATTTTTTCCGCCCCTTGGGGACACGTTTTCGTGCAAGGGCTAAGGACGGCATTTAGGGCAGCGCCTAAAACAGACCCTCTTTCCGTAGACTGACCCATTGGCCGTTGCCGATGATGATATGGTCATGCAGCCTGATGGATAGCGGTGCTGCCGCGGCCTGTATCGCATGCGTCATGTCGATATCCTGACGCGAGGGTGCGGGATTTCCGCTCGGGTGGTTATGGGCCAGGATCACGGCCGAGGCGTTCAGCTCCAGCGCCCGGCGCATGATTTCGCGCGGATAGACGGAGGTGACGTTGACCGTGCCGCGGCTCTGCGCCTCATCCGCGATCAGCCGGTTTTTCGTGTCGACATAGAGCACGCGGAAATGCTCCACCTTCTCCCGCGCCATAACCGCGATCAGATAGTCGATGATACGGTCCCAGGTGGCGAGGATCGGCTGGTCCAGCACTTCCGCCCGGATGAGCCGGATAGCGGCGGCCTGCGCCGTCTTGAGGGCGGCAATGCCGGATTCGCCCAGCCCCTCGATCTCCCGCAATTCCTGCGGGGTCGCGGCAATGGCGTTCGCGAAACTGCGGAAGCGCCTGACGAGGGCGCGCGCGATCGGCTTGGTGTCCCGTCGCGGCAGACCCAGGAACAGCAGCATTTCGAGCAATTCGTGGTCGGCCAGGGCCTCATGCCCGGCCCGCAGCAGCCGGTCGCGCATCCGGGCGCGATGGCCTTCGGCTCCCGGCACGGCTGGGGAAGTCTCGTTGTTGTCTAACGGAACCGAGCCGAAAAGCCCCGGTTCATCGGCGAGTTGGGACTGCTTTGCCATCACGGGCATTGTCGCACGGCATCGGCAAAGACGGAATACGTTTCGATATAGCACCCAAATTCGTCATCCGCGTATTTATTGCGCGGACCTACCCGGTGTGGCGCCAAAACGCCGTGATGGCGCCCCACCGGGTAGACCCGC
Source organism: Acidisoma cellulosilyticum (assembly GCF_020621385.1). Classification (GTDB taxonomy): domain Bacteria; phylum Pseudomonadota; class Alphaproteobacteria; order Acetobacterales; family Acetobacteraceae; genus Acidisoma; species Acidisoma cellulosilyticum. The sequence goes on from NZ_JAESVA010000009.1 coordinate 111,338, forward strand.
GGCATGAAGCCGCGGGCGACAGCAGAGCGGCGGCTTCCGTTATCGGCTGAGCACCTTGGCGGCCGCCGGGGCGAAATAGGTCAGCACGCCACGGCAGCCGGCGCGCTTGAAGGCAAGCAGGCTTTCCATCATCGCCCGCTCCTCGTCCAGCCAGCCGTTTCGGGCGGCGGCCATGATCATCGCGTATTCGCCGGACACCTGATAGGCGAAGGTCGGGACCTCGAAGCGGTCATGCACGCGGCGGATGATATCCAGGTAAGGCATGCCGGGCTTGACCATGATCATGTCCGCGCCCTCGGCGATATCCAGCGCCACTTCGCGCAAAGCCTCGTCGGAATTGGCGGGGTCCATCTGATAGGTCTTCTTGTCGCCCTTGAGCGAGCCGGCATTGCCCAGCGCGTCGCGGAAGGGTCCGTAGAAGGCGCTCGCATATTTGGCGGCATAGCTCATGATGCGGGTATGGATCAGCCCGGACTGATCCAGCATCCGGCGGATCGCGCCGATGCGCCCGTCCATCATGTCCGATGGGGCGATGATGTCGATGCCCGATTCCGCCTGCACCAGCGCCTGACGACAGAGAACCTCGATCGATTCGTCATTGGCGACATAGCCGTCGCGGATGACGCCGTCATGGCCGTGATCGGTATAGGGGTCGAGGGCGACATCGCCGATCAGGCCGATTTCGGGGAATTCGCGCTTCAGGATGCGCGCGGCGGAGCAGATGAGGTTGTTCGGATTGCCGGCCTCGGTACCTTCAGCGTCCTTGCGCTCGGGCGGCGTCACCGGAAACAGGGCGATGGCGGGAATGCCAAGGTTGGCGGCGGTCTCGACATGGGCGGCCAAGCCCCCCAGCGTCACGCGCTGCACGCCGGGCATGGAGCTGACCTCGGTCGGGTCGCCGGTGCCGTCGCGCAGAAAGATCGGCCAGATCAGGTCATCGACGGACAGTTTATTTTCCGCAACCAACCGCCGCGTCCAGGCATCGTAGCGATTCCGGCGCAGACGGGTTTGAGGGAAGCGGCTGTCGGTCATGAGCAAGAACCTCTCTGTGAGCGAACCGCACCATAGAACCCCTACAGTCATCATGACAGGCAACCCAGCTTTGGGAAGGCGGCGGTTCACCAGGGATAGCGGCCCGTGTTACAAGGCGCGCCCGGTCGATCCGTCCTTGTCCTAACCCGGCCGGGCCCGTCCAACAGGAACGTTGCATATGAACGAGCAGTCGCCCGCCGCCAGCCTTGCCCGGTTCTTTTCGGCCTCCGTCGAGGAAACCGATCCGGAACTCGCCGTCGCCCTTAAAAAGGAACTCGGTCGGCAGCAGGACGGTATCGAGCTGATCGCGAGCGAGAACATCGTCTCGCGCGCCGTGCTGGAAGCCCAGGGCAGCGTTCTGACCAATAAATACGCCGAAGGCTATCCCGGTCGTCGTTACTATGGCGGTTGCTATGCGGTTGATATCGCTGAGGAACTCGCGATTTCCCGGGCCAAGCAGCTGTTCGGTTGCGACTTCGCCAATGTGCAGCCGCATTCCGGCGCGCAGGCCAATGGCGGTGTCATGCTGGCGCTGCTGCAGCCGGGCGATACCTTCCTGGGCATGAGCCTGGCTGCCGGCGGCCATCTCAGCCACGGCGCCGCGCCCAATATGTCCGGCAAGTGGTTCAACGCCGTGCAGTATGGCGTCCGCCGCGAAGACGGTCTGCTGGACTATGAGGAGCTGGAGGAGAAGGCGCGCGCCAACAAGCCCAAGCTGATCATTGCCGGCGGCTCGGCCTATCCCCGCGTCATCGACTTCGCCCGCTTTCGCAAGATTGCCGATGAAGTCGGCGCGATCTTCATGGTCGATATGGCGCATTTCGCCGGCCTGGTGGCGGCGGGCGTCCATCCCAGCCCCTTCCCGCATGCCCATATCGCGACCACGACGACGCATAAGACCCTGCGCGGTCCGCGCGGCGGCATGATCCTGACCAACGACCCCGACCTCGCCAAGAAGATCAACTCGGCGATGTTCCCCGGCCTGCAGGGTGGCCCGCTGATGCATGTCATCGCGGCCAAGGCGGTCGCCTTCGGCGAGGCGCTGCGCCCCGAATTCCGCACCTATGCCAAAGCCGTCGCCGAGAATGCGAAGGTTCTGGCCGCGACCCTGGTGGAGCGCGGCTTCGACATCGTCACCGGCGGCACCGACACGCATCTGCTGCTGGTCGATCTGCGGCCGAAGCGTGTGACCGGCAAGGTGGGCGAAGCCAGCCTGGAACGCGCCCATATGACCGCCAACAAGAACGCCATCCCCTTCGACCCAGAGAAGCCGGCCATCACCTCCGGCATCCGTCTGGGCACGCCCGCCGCGACCACGCGCGGCTTCGGTCCGGAGGAATTCCGCCAGGTCGGTGAGATGATCGACGAGGTTCTGACGGGTCTTGCCGGGTCGAACGAGGAAGGCGGCAATGCGCTGATCGAGCAGGAAGTGGGTAAGCGGGTCCAGGCCCTCTGCGCGCGCTTCCCGATCTACCCGAACTAAGGGCCCTGCCTGAATGCGCTGCCCCTTCTGTGGTCATGACGATGCGCAGGTGAAGGACAGCCGTCCCAGCGAAGATGGGACGGCGATCCGCCGGCGCCGGTTCTGCGGCGCCTGCAGCCAGCGCTTCACGACCATCGAACGGGTGCAGTTGCGCGAGCTGGTCGTCGTCAAATCCGACCAGCGCCGTGTGCCCTTCGACCGCGACAAGCTCTCCCGCTCCATCCGCATCGCGCTGCGCAAGCGTCCGGTGCAGGAGGAGCGGATCGAGCGCATCGTCAACAGCATCGTCCGCAAGCTCGAGTCGAGCGGCGAGAGCGATGTGCCCAGCAAGCAGATCGGCGAGCTGGTGATGGATACCTTGAAGGAAGTGGACGACGTCGCCTATGTCCGCTTCGCAAGCGTTTATCGTGATTTCCGCGAGGCCCGCGATTTCGAGCAGTTCCTGGGGCAGCTCGGGGACAAGCTGGAGCCCGAGCCCGAGACCGGTTAGCGGGCCAGACTGGCGGGCGAAAGAGGCAAAAGATGTTCACAGGTATCATTTCCGGTGTCGGCAAAGTCGCCGAGGTCCAGCCGATCGGTGACGGCGCGGATATGCGGCTGCGCATCGCGGTGCCGCAGGACAAGGCCGAATGGACGGGGATGCCGGGCGTTATCCTCGGCGCGTCGATCGCCTGTTCCGGCTGCTGCCTGACGGTCGTCGAGATGGACGGCACCTCCTTCTCCGTCGAAGTTTCGGCCGAAAGCCTGTCCAAGACGACGCTCGGCGGCTGGCAAGTCGGCCGTGGCATCAATCTGGAACGCGCGCTGAAACTCGGTGACGAACTGGGCGGCCATATCGTCTCCGGCCATGTCGACGGCTTGGGCGAGGTGATTGCCGCCACCGTCGAGAACGGCTCCACGCGCTGGAGCTTCCGGGTGCCGGCCGCCCTGTCGCGCTTCATCGCGTCGAAGGGCAGCATTGCCATCGACGGTGTCTCCTTGACGGTGAACGAGGTGAAGGGTGATGTGTTCGGCGTGAACATCATCCCCCATACCGCCGAGGAAACGACCTTCGGGACGCTGGCTGTCGGTGATGCTGTCAATCTGGAGATCGACATGCTGGCGCGGTATGTCGCGCGGCTGACGGAGCGCGACCTGTGACGATGATGAAAACCCAGTCTCTCCACGAGTATATCTCGCCGACATCCGAGATCATCGAGGAGGCCCGTGCCGGGCGCATTTTCATTCTCGTGGATGACGAGGATCGCGAGAATGAGGGCGATCTGGTCATTCCCGCGCAATTCGCGACGACCGAGGCGATCAATTTCATGGCGCGCCATGCGCGCGGGCTGATCTGCCTGGCCATGACCCAGACGCGGGTGCATCAGCTCGGGTTGCAGCTGATGAGCGCCCATAACCGGTCCCGCCATGCGTCGGCCTTCACGATCTCGATCGAGGCGCGGCACGGGATCAGCACCGGCATTTCCGCGGCCGACCGCGCGCGTACGGTCGCGGTCGCCATCAATTCCGAGAATCCGCGCGAGGAAATCGCGACGCCGGGTCATATTTTCCCGCTCTCCGCCCGCGACGGCGGGTCATTGGTGCGGGCCGGGCATACGGAAGCGGCGGTCGATATTTCCCGTCTCGCCGGCCTCAACCCGTCGGGCGTCATCTGCGAGGTGATGAACGAAGACGGCACCATGGCGCGGCTGCCGGAACTCGTCGCTTTCGCGCAGCGCCATAATATCAAGCTCGGCACGATCGCCGATCTCATCCAATATCGCCGCCGCACGGAAAAGCTGGTCACGCGGTCCTACGAGACCTGGACCGGCGATCTGGAGGGTGGCGACTGGGCGGTGAAGGTCTTCGAAGACCGCCTGACCGGCGCCGAGCATCTGGCGATGGTCAAGGGCGATCTGACGGCGCCCGGTCCGTCCTTGGTTCGTGTCCATAGCGTCGATCCGGTGACGGATCTGCTGGGCACGGGCCATCACGCACTCGCCGCCTCCAGCCGGACCATTGCCGAAGCGGGGCGGGGCGTCATCGTTCTGCTGCGGGACAACCAGCCGGGCGCCATCGCCCGCAAGCTCGGTCTCAGCGTCGCTGAGCGGGCCGAGGATCATGTGCTCCGCCAATACGGCATCGGCGCGCAGATCCTGATCGATCTTGGTGTTAAGGATATGATTTTGTTGACTAACCACCCGCGCAGCCTGATTGCGTTGGAAGGCTTCGGCCTCAATATCGTCGATCAGCAGCCCTTCGATGAACATGGGCAGGCGGCGTCTGTCTCTGGCGAAGGAACGGCGCAATGAGTACCGCTGACGCTGTCCTGGGCGATATCCCGGCGCTGGAAGGCACGCTGCCCTCCGTCCTCATCATTACGGCGCCCTATTACAAGGCGGTCGTAAACGGCATGGCTGACGGCGCCCGCGCCGTGCTGGACCGGATCGAGGCGGAGCATGAGACCGTCGAGATTGCCGGCGCCTACGAATTGCCGCAGGCGCTGCGCATTGCCGCCGCCGCCGAGCGTTTCGACGCCTTTATCGTCATCGGCTGCGTCGTGAAGGGTGAGACCGACCATTACGACTTCATCTGCCGCGCGGCCATGGACGGCATCCTGAAGGTGGCGCTGGAGCATAAGCTTTGCCTCGGCACCGCCCTGCTGACCGTCGATACCCTGGCGCAGGCCGAGGCCCGCTCGGGCGCCGAGCATAACAAGGGCGCGGAAGCGGCGATCGCGATGCTGAAGCAGGTGGCACTCGTCCATCACCTGGGGCGCATCTGATGACCGGTTCCAAGGGCGGCAAGCCGCAGGGGCGCCCGGCTCAGGGGCGCCCGCGCACGGGCGCACGCGTCGCCGCCGTGCAGGCGCTGTTCCAGAGCGAACAGGCCGAGGAAAACGCCGAGACCGTCATCGACCAGTTCACCCGCCATCGGCTGGGCAAGGCTGCTGGCACCGAGAGTTTCGAGGAAGGGCGCGTCCCGGACGCGCATCTGCCGCTGTTCAGCGCCATCGTGCGCGCGGCGGTGCTGGGGCAACCGCAGATTGATCAGCGGATATCGGAACACCTGCCGACCGACTGGCCTTTCGAGCGGCTGGACCCGGTGCTGCGCGCTTTGCTGCGGGCGGCGGCGGCGGAATTGTCCATGACCGACGGCCCGCCGGTTCGCGTCGTCATCAATGAATATCTCGATGTGGCGCATGGTTTCTTCCATGGCGACGAGCCCAAGCTGGTGAACGGCCTGCTCGATACGCTCGGCCGCGAGGCCCGTCCGGGAGAATTCGCGGCCGCGGCGCCCGCGGATCTGCCCGCGCCCTAAGGAGCCTGGTCTTGTCCCCGCCGGCAGAGGCTCTGCCGCCCGAATTCGACCTCATCGGCCGGCATTTCCGCGCGCTTGCGGGGCCGGCTGCGCTCAATCTGGAAGATGACGCGGCGGTGCTGGCGCCGCCGCCAGGGCGCGAGTTGGTGATGGCGGCCGATACGATGGTCGCCGGCGTGCATTACCTGCCGGATGATCCGGCCGACGGTGTCGCGCAGAAACTGCTGCGGGTGAACCTGTCGGATCTTGCGGCCATGGGGGCTGATCCGCTCGGCTATCTGCTGACCGTGTCGGCGCCGTCCGATACGCCGGACGCCTGGTTCGCGGGTTTCGCCGCCGGTCTCGGCCGGGATCAGGCCATCTATGGTTTGTCCCTGCTGGGGGGCGATACGACAAGCACGCCAGGGCCGGTGACGCTGTCGCTGACCATCATCGGCCATGTGGCGCCGGGCCAGGCTGTCCGTCGCCGTGGCGCCAAGCCGGGTGATGAGGTTTGGGTCACGGGCACCATCGGTGACGGTGCGCTGGGCCTCGCCGTCTCGCTCGGCAAGCTCACCGATGCCACGGGTTTTCTTCGTCGGCGCTACTGTGTGCCTTCCCCGCGTCTGGGCCTGCCGCTGGCCGGGGCGGTTTCCGCCGCGATCGATGTTTCGGACGGGTTGTTGCAGGACCTGGGACATCTCTGCCGTTTGGCGGGATGCGGTGCGGAGGTCGAAGCCGAAGCGGTGCCGCTATCGCCGGCCGCGCGCGCGGCCGGGCCGGACTGGTTCGCCAATTGCCTCGGCGGCGGCGATGATTATGAATTGCTGCTGGCCGTGCCGCCCGGAAAAGGCGAGGCTTTGGCCGATGAATGCCGCCTCCGCGGCGTGCCGCTCACCCGGATCGGCAGATTCCTGGCCGGAGAGATGCAGGTGCGCGTGCTGGATGGGAAAGGCCGCCCGATGGCGATCGCCCATCACGGCTGGAGCCATTTCTAAAAGGGCAGAAGGCTGAAGACGCCGTCTGCCCCTATCAAGCTTTAGAAGCTCGGGCCGCCGCCATTGACGCCGCCGCCGCCGGCGCTCGACCCGCCGGTCGAGCCGCCGCCGCCGTTGAAGCGACCGATATTGCCGAAAAGCTGCTGCAGGACGGAGGCCGAGGCACCCGGTGTGGGTGTGGTGCCCGGTGCCATGCCGACGTTCTTGGAATCGGCCTTGTCATAGACATTGACCTTCTGCAGCACGCCGCTCTGGTCGAAATTCAGGACCACCACGCGCTGTTCCAGCACGCCCGGCAGCCGGCCGACGCGCGGGCGGGTGATCTGGCTGATATAGATCCAGGAATTGTCGTTGAAGGTCTCATGCGTCGTCGGCGAGCCGAGCAGCGCGGTCGCATCGGCCTGCGTCGTGGTGCCGGGCGTCAACTGCTTCAGCGCGTCAGCGTCGATCGGGTCGCCGCGTGTGGTCGACTGAGCCTGGAAGAAACTGCAGCCCGCCAGCGGCAGGCCGATGACCAGACAGGCAACGGCAGCAGCGCGGCGAAAGCTCGTCTGGCGACGCGGCGAAGCAGTTTCGGACACTCGGCTCATTCCTTCGTCTCATCTCCGCTCGGCATCGGGGGCAGGCATGAGGCCAGCGGCAGAAGCGCTGCGGAGACGAAACAGAGACCCCACATCGCAAGCGGGGTGGGTGTCATGCCCCTGATCCGCTGTCAACTCGTCCCGGAAGGGACTATCGTGATGTTAATCCCGAGCCTGGACCAGGATGGACACCAGGGCTGGCGGGTAAAGCCGATGGATGAAGACCCTCAGATCATGACGCCCGAATTTTCCCGCCCTGTGCTCGCAGCACAGATCGGCCAGAACGAAACCCTCCGAACCATCGAGGCGACGCCTGACGAATGTGTCGCCCTCGCCAAGCGGCTGGGCCTGGTCGAACTCCTGTCCTTCAGCGCGACGATCCGCCTCAACCGCAAGCCGCGCGACGAATTCCTGGCCCATGGTGAGATCCGTGCTCGCGCCGTGCGGACCTGTGTGGTCTCGCTGGAAGACTTCACCGAGCCCACGGACAGCCTGTTCACGATTCGATTCGTGACCAAGGAAACGCCGCTGCAGGACGATGAAGATACGCCTGTCGCCTATGACGACGGCCCGGACGAGGTCCTGTACGAAGATGCGACCCTCGATCTGGGGGAGGCGATGGTGCAGGAATATGCCCTGTCGCTGGTGCCCTATCCGCGCAAGCCCGGCATCGTCTTCGAGGAGACAGTTGAAGAAGAAGGCAATGCTTTTGCCATTCTGAAGAAGCTCGCCCAGAAGCAGTAGGGGCGGAATTCAGGCGTTGCGACCCCGAGTCGCTTGTCCTGCGCTCCACGGGGCGAGGCAGGCACATGAAAGGGTTGTGCAGTCCGTGTGCGGCCTGCGCTTGCCGCAAGGGGGGCAGTCTGCTAACTGGCCCGCCTCACGCCAATCTAAGTCAGTTTGACTTCGTCCGGTTGGGCGATGGTCTATTAACGAGAAAGGGGTTCCGGCGATGGCCGTTCCCAAAAGAAAGACGTCGCCGTCCCGCCGCGGGATGCGCCGCAGCCATCAGGCTCTGACGGTTCCGAGCTTTGCCGAATGCGGCAATTGCGGCGAGCTGAAGCGCCCTCACCACGTTTGCAGCCACTGCGGTCATTATGACGGCCGTGAAGTTGTCGGCGCTGGCAAGGCGCTTAAAGGCACGGTCCGGGCCTAACCGGACCCGCGCCGCATCGTGTCTTCCCTTCAAGGTATAACGGAAGCGGCCATGGGCGAACCCAAGTCCGCGCAGTTTGCCTTGGCGATTGATGCGATGGGCGGCGATGACGCGCCGGAGATGGTGGTCGCAGGGCTTGACCTTGCGGCCGAGCGCCATCCCGGCGGACGTTTCCTTCTCGTCGGCGACGAAGCCAGGCTGACCACGCTGCTCGCGAAATATAAGCGGGCGCGCGCGGCCAGTACCGTTCGTCATGCGGCGGAAGTGGTCACCGGGGATATGAAGCCCACGGTGGCTTTGCGCATGCGCGACAGCTCGATGCGCCTCGCGATCGACGCGGTGGCGGGCGGGGAAGCGAGCGGTGTGGTTTCGGCCGGCAATACCGGCGCGCTGCTGGCGCTTGCCAAGATCGTCGTGAAGACCCTGCCGGGCATCGATCGTCCGGCTATGGCCGCGACCGTGCCTTCGGCGCGGGGCGATGTCGTCATGCTCGATCTCGGCGCCAATGTCGTCTGCGACACCCGCAATCTGGTCGAATTCGCGGTGATGGGTGAGATGTTCGCCCGCACCGTCCTCGGCATTCCCGAACCGCGCATCGGCCTGCTCAATGTCGGCTCGGAAGAGCTGAAGGGTGACGAGCGGCTGCGCCGGGCAGCGGATGTGCTGCGCAGCAGCCATATCGGCAGCCGCTTCCATGGTTTCGTCGAAGGCCATGACATTGCCGCCGGCACGACGGACGTGATCGTGACCGATGGTTTCACCGGCAATGTGGCGCTGAAGACGGGCGAAGGCGCGCTCAAGCTCATGGGCGGGTTGCTGCGTCAGGTCTTCACCAGCAGTCTTTCTGCCAAGATCGCCTATCTGTTCGCCCGCACCGGTCTTGATCGGCTACGCGAATGGCTGGACCCGCGGCGCTATAACGGCGCTGTCATGGTCGGCTTGAACGGCGTCGTGGTGAAATCCCATGGCGGCACGGATGCGCTGGGCTTCGCCCATGCCGTCGATGTCGCGATGAACATGGTCGAGCACGGTTTCACGGCGGGGATCGCCGACGGTCTGCGCAAGCTTGCCGAACAGGAAAAGCTGGCGGAGACGGAGGCGGCTTTGTCCGCTGACGTCCTGGCGCCCTCCGAAGAACCGCCCTTGGCTGAGGCAAAGTAGAGAATCGTGACAGCGCGCATCCGTTCCGTATTGGCGGGCGCGGGCGGCTTTCTGCCGGGCCGCGTCGTGACGAATGATGAGATGGCGGCACTCGTCGACACCTCCGACGCCTGGATCCGCGAACGCACGGGCATCCACCAGCGCTATCGCGCCGAAGGCGCCGAGACCACGACCTCCATGGCCGTCGCGGCCGCCCGCCGCGCGCTGGACACGGCAGGGGCGACGCCGGATGACGTGGACCTTATCATCGTCGGCACCAGCACGCCCGATCAGGCATTCCCCTCCGTCGCCGTGCGCGTTCAGGCGGCGCTCGGCATCCAGACCGGTTTCGGTTTCGATGTCTCGGCCGCCTGCGCGGGCTTCGTCTATGCACTGTCGGTCGCGGATGAGCTGATCCGGGCCGGCCGGGCGCGTGGCGCCTTGGTGATCGGTGCGGAGGTCTTCTCCCGCATCCTCGATTATACCGACCGTGGCACCTGTGTGCTGTTCGGTGACGGTGCCGGCGCGGTCTTTCTGCGCGCCGAGGCGGGCGAGGGCGAGCAGGGCATTCTGTCGACCCATCTGCATGCGCAAGGCGCGCTTGGTGACATCCTGTACGTGGATGGCGCCATCGGTGTCGCCGATAGCGCGGGCCAGCCGTTGCCCGGCAAGCTGCGCATGAACGGGCGCGAGGTTTTCCGCCATGCCGTGCAGCGCTTGTCGGAAAGCGTGGAGGAAGCGCTGGCCGCGAATAATCTGGAGCGCGGCGCGGTCGATTGGCTGGTACCCCATCAGGCCAATATTCGAATTATCGAGGGCATGGGCCGCAAGCTTGGTCTGGCACCGGAGCGGGTCGTCATCACCGTCGACCGGCATGCCAATACCTCGGCCGCCTCCATTCCGCTGGCGCTGGCCGAAGCCCTGGGCGACGGCCGTATTCAGCCCGGCCAGCTGGTGCTGATGGAAGCGCTCGGTGGCGGTCTGGTCTGGGGTTCCGCGCTCGTCCGCATCTAAGCTGCATGCTTAGTCGCTTCCCGCCTTCTCTTCGCCACGGATAAAACATCCGCGTGCCAAAGCCTTGATGGTGAAGGATTCGTTGACTCAGCGGCTGGCAATGCTACCGTTACAGCATGAGTACAGTGACGCGCGCCCAGCTGGCCGAGACGATCTACGCACAGGTTGGCCTGTCGCGTAACGAGTCGGCTGACCTGTTGGAAGCCGTCCTGGAACGAATTTCGACGGCGCTTGAAGCTGGTGAATCTGTTAAAATCAGTGGCTTCGGGACCTTTTCTGTCAGACAGAAGGGCCGCCGTATCGGTCGCAACCCGAAGACCGGGGTCGAGGTTCCGATCCTGCCGCGGCGGGTTTTGGTGTTCCGGCCGAGCCAGGTGCTGAAAGGCACCGTCAATGGTGAGGTCGTTGAGGATGACGGTGCAGATTCATGAGCGCCATTCCTCTCCCCCGCGACGATGACGATCACGCCGGCCGCGCCAAACCCAAGAAGGCGCCGACGGCTTTTCGCACGATCAGCGAAGTAGCGGACGATCTTCATATACCGCAGCATGTTCTGCGCTTCTGGGAAACCAAGTTCAGCCAGGTCAAGCCGCTGAAACGGGGTGGCGGTCGCCGCTATTACCGGCCCGACGATGTCACGCTGCTGCGGCGGATCGCGCATCTGCTCTATACCCAGGGCTATACGATCAAGGGCGTGCAGCGCCTGCTGCGCGAGGGCGGCGGCCGCCTGGCCGATGATATTCCACCACCGCTGCTCGACGATCAGGACAGCGAGGGCGAGACCGACAGCGAAGCGCTGCTGTCCGACCATTCGCCTGAGGAGCCGGTGGCTGAAGCGACGGTGACGGTCAATCTTCCGCTACGCTTCATCCCGCGGTCCAGCCAGGGGACGTCCGCCATCGCGACGCTACCCTCCGCTCTCTCGGCCAAGGACGACGAGATCCTGCGCCTGCGCGGCGCCCTGACCGAGATGCTCGGCCAGCTTGAGGGATTGCGCGCGCTTCTCATGCGCTGAAGCGCCGGCATGCCTGCCGCTTTGGGCAGCCAGCGGCTTTAAAATCAAACTGTAACAAAACCTTTCATCGCCTGTTTGCGTTCGAGCCGTTAAGTCGGTTCCGAAACGGTACAGGGTCAGGATATGTCGGATATAGCAGCGTCTCGTCAGGGTCTGGGTAGCCCCGGCTCCGGCGATCGGCACTCCGGCGGTCCGCGCCATTGGGCGACGGTGCCGGTATTCGCGCTTCTGCTCGTTTGCGGCCTGGGTTACGCGGTCTATGGCCTGGTCGCGGATATGCAGGATGCCGGCAGTTCGCCCCTGGCCATCGGCGCTTTCCTGCTGCTGGGCATCGCGCTGCTCATCGCGCTCGGTTTCGAATTCGTAAACGGTTTCCACGATACCGCGAATGCGGTCGCGACCGTCATCTATACCAATAGTCTGCCGCCGACGATTGCCGTCGTCTGGTCCGGCTTCTTCAATTTCCTCGGCGTGCTGACCTCGTCCGGTGCGGTCGCCTATGCCATCATCGCTCTGCTGCCGAACGACCTTGTGCTCAATGTCGGCAGCGGTGCGGGTTTCGCGATGATCTTCGCGCTGCTGCTTTCGGCCATCGGCTGGAACCTGCTGACCTGGTGGTTCGGCATCCCGAATTCTTCCTCCCATGCGCTGATCGGCTCGGTCATCGGTGTCGGCCTGGCTAATCAGCTGATGGCGCCGGCCGGTCACCCGACCGCCGGCGTGCAATGGGGGGCGGCGATCGGCGTGCTCAAGGGCCTGCTGTTCAGCCCCGTCGCGGGCTTCGTGCTGGCGGCGCTGCTGCTGCTGATCATGAAAGCGGTGATCCGTTCCAAGAAACTGTATGAGGCGCCGGAAGGCCGCAATCCGCCGCCGCTGTGGATCCGCGCCATTCTGGTGCTGACCTGCACCAGCGTCTCCTTCGCCCATGGCGGGAATGACGGCCAGAAGGGCATGGGCCTGATCATGCTGATCCTGATCGGCGTGGCGCCGACGGCCTTCGCCCTCAATCGTACCGTGCCGGAAAGCCATACGCCGACCTTCGTCGCGGCCAGCAAGAATGCCGCCGCGGTCTTCGATGCCCATGCCGCCCAGGACGCGACGAAAGTGGAGGCCGCCGAGGCGCGTCAGCGGGTGGATGACGCCCTGAACAAGAAGACGATTTCGAGCCCCGAAGCCTTCGCGGCGCTGAGCACCCTGGCGCATACGATTGCGGACGAGGTCCATAGCTACGGCGCCTTCTCCCGCGTGCCGGCAGCGGAATCGGCCAATATCCGCAACGACATGTATCTGACCGACGCTGCCGTGACGGCGCTTGCCAAGAATCCCGGCTCGCTGTCGGCGGATGAGACCAAGACGCTGAAAGCCTATAAGGCGGAGCTGGAACAAGGCACGCGCTTCATCCCGACCTGGGTGAAGGTCTCTGTCGCCATTGCCCTCGGCCTTGGCACCATGGTCGGCTGGAAGCGCATCGTGACGACGGTGGGTGAGCGTATCGGCAAGACGCATTTGAGCTACGCCCAGGGTGCGGCGTCCGAGATCGTCGCTGCCGCCACCATCTCGATGGCGGAGGTTTGGGGCCTGCCGGTTTCGACCACGCATATTCTGTCGAGCGGTGTTGCCGGCACCATGGTGGCCCAAGGGTCTGGCCTGCAACGCAGCACGATCGTCAAACTGGCTTCGGCCTGGATTCTTACGCTTCCGGTCGCGATTGCGCTGTCGGGTCTGCTGTTCTTCGTGTTCCGCGAGATTTTCTGAGGCTTGGCTTCAGACAAAAAAGGCCGCCGGGGTTTTGCCTCGGCGGCCTTTTTTATGGCGTGGCGGTCAGCCTGCGGCCAGCAGCGCATCGACCTCGGCGCGCATCGGCATGCCCGCGCCCGCGCCGGCACGGGTCACCTTCAGCCCGGCGACCGCGCAGGCGAAGTGCAGGGCTTCAGCCATCGGAAGCCCTTCGGAGAGCGCGACGGCGATAGCGGCATTGAAGCTGTCCCCCGCACCGGTCGTATCGACCAGCGCGCCCGCGCGGACCGCCGGCACCAGGATCGTCTCGCCCTTCTGGCGCAGCAGCGCGCCTTTTTCGCCCAGCGTGATGATGACCGCGCCGGCACCACGCGCGATCAGCGCATCGGCCGCCGCTTCAGCCTCGGCCGTATTGGTGACGGGCAGGCCCGACAGCATCGCGGCCTCGGTCTCATTCGGCGTCAGGATATCGACGAGCGACAGCAAATCCGCTGAGAGCGCGGCCGCCGGCGCGGGATTGAGGATGGTTTTCACCCCCTTCGCGCGGGCCAGACGCAGCGCATGGACGACGAGCGGCAGCGGCGTCTCAAGCTGGGTCAGAAAGACGGCCGCGCTGCCGATGACGTCCGCCGCCGCGTCGATCTCATCCGTGGTCAGCGCGGCGGCCGCGCCCGGCACGACGATGATGGCATTCTCGGCCGCCTTGTCGTCGATGATGATGGCAGCCGCCCCGGTCGGCAGATCGGTGCTTTCGTGCAGAAAGCGCGTGCCGACGCCCTCGTTGGCATAGATGCCGCGTGCCATGGCGCCGAAATTATCCTGCCCGATCTTGGCCAGAAATTCCACGGTCCCGCCCAGCCGCGCGGTCGCGATCGCCTGGTTGGAGCCTTTGCCGCCAGGCCCGATGCCGAAGCCGCTGCCGATGACGGTTTCCGTCCAGGCCGGCAGCTTCGGCGTATGGAAGATGAGGTCTGCGGCAAAAATGCCCATGACGACGATCATTGTTTTTTCTTTCAGCCGATGGGCCTTGCTTAGCCGAGGGCTTTGGCCGCCTTCAGAACCTCGGCGGCATGGCCGGTGACCGAGACCTTATGCCAGATCCTGGCGATTTTGCCGTCCGGCCCGATCAGAAACGTTGCGCGTTCGATGCCCATATATTTGCGGCCATACATGGATTTCTCGACCCAGGTGCCATAGGCCTCGGTCACGGCCCCTTCGGCGTCAGACGCGAGCGGGAAGGTGAGGCTGTATTTCTCGGCGAATTTCTCCAGCGCCTTCATCGGGTCGCGAGAGACGCCGATGACGTCGAGGCCGAGATGGCCGAGCTGCGGCAGCGCTTCCTGAAAGGCACAAGCTTCCTTGGTGCAGCCCGTGGTGTCGGCCTTGGGATAGAAATAGAGCAGGAAGGGTTTGCCTGCGTAATCCGCCAGGGCGACCGTGCGGCCGGCTGTCGCGGGCATGGTGAAGTCAGGGGCGGCATCGCCTTCGTTCAAGCTCATGGTTTCTTCCTCAGGATTTTGGCGTGGTGTCGGGCAGGGCCGGATCGCCGATATGCCGGATGAAAGCGGCGCGGACCAGAGCGGCGGTCTTTTCCATACGCGAGCGGAGTTCCGGCATGGTCGCGTCGCGCGTGGCCGCCAGCAGAATGCGGCCAGAGGCTTCGGGCAGTTCCGGCGCTGCCGTCAGCCCGACCGTCAGGCGCAGCATGCTTTGAATGGTGCGCCAGAGATGGTCAGCCGCGATGATGGCCCGGCCCTCCGCTTGGGGGATCAGCCCGGCCGCCACCAGATTGCCAAGGGCGACGCGCGTCACCGTGCTGCGCAATTCCGGGTGCTGGGCGCCATGGGTGAGTTGCAGCACCTGGGCGATGAATTCCACCTCCATCGCGCCGCCGGGGATGAGCTTGACGTCCCAGGGGCCGGCAGGCGGCAGATCCCTCAGCATGCGTCGCCGCATGTCGAGCGCATCGCGGCGGAGCACCTCGGGCGCCCGGCGCGGACGCAGCGCCTCTCGCAATGCGTCTTCGACGACAGGCAGGAAAGCGGGCGCGCCCGTAACCGCGCGGGCGCGGGTCAGCGCCATCTGCTCCCAGGTCCAGGCCTGCTCGGCGTGATACTTGCGGAAGGCAGCAAGGCTGACCGCGACCGGTCCCTGATTGCCGGAGGGCCGAAGCCGCATATCGACCTTATAGAGCGGCCCTTCGACGCCTTGCGCGGTCAATGCACCGGTCAAGGCTGTGACGAGCCGTGCGACCCATTGGCTGGAGGCGAGCGGTCTGGGTCCGTCACTCACCTCCACATCGTCCTTCCGGTCATAGATGAACATGAGATCGAGGTCTGAGCCCGGCATCATTTCCTGACTGCCGCCCTTGCCCAGCAGCAGCACGGCCCAGGTGGCGCCGCGCAGCGCGCCGTAACGCAGGATCTGCTGGGTGACGACGGCATCCAGGATGGTCGCAAGTGCTGCATCGGCGAGTGCGGTGCGCGCGATGCCGGCGGCATCGACATCCATGCGGCCTTCCAGCGTCGCGACGCCGATGCGGAAATGCTCCTCGCTCACGAAATGCCGGGTCAGGCCGATGCGATCCTCGAAGGTTGAGGCATCGACCAGCTGAGCGCGCAGCGCACGAGACGGGTCCGACCGCGCTTCTTCCGATCCCAGCAGGCCTTCCAGCGAACCGGGATGATTGACGAGGTGATCGGCGAGGCCGGGTGCGGCGCCGAGCAGCACGGCGATGCGATCGATCAGCGCGGGGTTGCGGCTGAACAGCGAGAACAGCTGCACGCCCGCCGGCAGGCCGGAGACGAAATGATCGAAGCGGGCGAAGGTCTGGTCCGGCTGCGGCTGCGCCGCAATGGCGCGCAGGATCGGGGGCAGCAGAGGCTCCAGCAAGCTGCGCGCGCGTTCCGACCGCAGGGCGCGGGGCCGGCCGGACAGCCAGCGGCGGATGGTCTCCACAATGCGCGGCGTATCGGCGAAGCCGAGTTCGGTAAGGCGCGCGATGGTCTGCTCGGGTGCTTTGGAACCGGCATGGCCGACCGTGAGGCTTTCCGCGTCCTCCGCCATCTCGAAGAAGGAATCATACAAGGCCTGCACGGCCGATAGATGGGTCAGCACCCCATCCGCGAAGGCCTGTGCGGACGGAAAGCCCATGAAGGTCGCGAGCGTCGCCATGCCCTCGGCCGTGTCGGGCAGGCTATGGGTCTGGCGGTCGGCGATCATCTGCAGCCGATGCTCGATCTGACGCAGGAAACGATAGGCGCGGGTCAGCACGCCAGCGGTGTCGCTCGACACATGACGCAGCCGGGTCAGAAGCCGCAGGGCGGGCAGGGTTGCGCCCACGCGCAGCATCGGCTCCCGACCGCCCCAGACCAGCTGCTGAGATTGCGCGAGGAATTCGATCTCCCGAATGCCGCCACGACCGATTTTAAGATTGTGGGAGAGCAGGCGCTGGACATTGACCTGCCCTTCCGGGATGGGGCCGCCACGATGCGCATCCATCAGCCGTTTCATGGCGTGAATATCGGCGATGGCCGCGAAATCGAGATGGCGGCGCCAGATGAAAGGCCGCAGATGGTCGAGGAAAGCCAGGCCAAGCGCGATATCGCCCGCGACCGGCCGCGCTTTGATGAAGGCGGCACGCTCCCAGTTGCGGCCCATGGTCTCGTAATAGGCGAGGGCGGTCGGCACCGAGATCGCCAGCGGCATGGCCGAAGGATCGGGTCTCAGACGCAGATCGACGCGAAAGACATAGCCGCCGCCATCGCGCGCTTCCATCAGCTTCACCAGATCCCTGGCTAGGCGCGTGTAACTCTCGCCTATAGTCTCTTGCGGAGAGGCAATGGCTGCCGGATCGTAGAAGACGATGAGGTCGATATCGCTCGAATAATTCAACTCCCGGCCGCCCAGCTTGCCGAGAGCCAGAACGGTCAGGCCGGACCCTGTGACCGGATCGCCGCTCGGGTCGGGCAGGCGGATGCGCCGCTTCGCATGATTGTGCAGCAGCAGATGGCGGACCGCGAGCTGCAAGGTCTCCTCGGCCAGGCGCGACAGCGCGCCGGTGACGCGAGAGAGCGGCAGCACGCCCCCGATATCGCCGAGCGCCACCGCGAGCGCCACTTGGCGCTTCGCGTCCCGCATCGCGGCGCCGAGTGCCGCGGTCGTGATATCGGGCCGGACTTTTCCCAGGCGCGCAAAGGCCAGCGCGATGGCGGCTTCCGGTCCCTCGGTCCAGACAGCGAGCAGCGTTGCGCTCTCCCGCAGGCTGAGACCGGCCAGGTATTCGCTATTGCCACCGATTGCCCGCAGCATAGCGAGCGGTACGGCCTCCATGCCGGCCAGGGCCTGGAAGCGTTCGACGAAACGATCGGCCGAGGCCAAGTCGGCCGGCTCCGGCCAATGGAAGGGCGTTTCAGTGGTCATGGCGGCGGAGGCTGGACATGACCGCGCCTGACGGTCAAGACCCGGCATCCGGCGGCGCGCGGAAGCCTTGGTTCCACCCTCGCCGCTGGTGGTGGAAATACCCGCTCGATGCCCTGATCATTCTTGTCGAATGGGGCTTCCTGGCCGTCGCCATCGCAAGCGCGATCTTCGCCTGGCGATTGGCCCAGGGACCGGTCGATCTGTCCTGGGCGCTGCCGCGCCTGACGCGCATCGTGGCGGTGGCGGCGCCGACGATCGATGCTGAGGTCGGGCATCTGGCGCTTGCCTGGAATGGTTTCAAACAAGGGCCGGACCAGCCTTTGCGGGTGACGAGCGACGATATCAACGTCGTCGATAACGCGCATGATCGCAGCCTTGGCCTGGATCATCTCGGCGTCGATCTATCGATGGGCTGGGCGGCCCATGGTGTCTTCGCGCCGCGTGTCGTGACGCTCGACGGGCTTCAGCTGACCATGCGGCGGGCGCCGCCCGCGCAGCAGATCGCTGAGAATACGGCGGAACAGGCGCGCGCAACCGATCTGCGGCAGACGCTGCGCGACATCATCGCCGTGCTGCGCCAGCCGCCGCAAAGCGACAAGCATCTGCTGCCGGTGAAGGACGCGCAGCTGTCGGAACTGCGCCGCGTCACGCTCACCCACGGCAGTGTCACGCTGCAGCCTGCGTCGGGCGCCGAAGGCCAGGCAGGGCTTGTGGGCCGCGCCCTGCAAATCGGCGAGATGAGCGCCACCATCGTGCGGGGCGATGCCGGTGGGCTGACGGGCCAGGTGGCCGCCGTGCTCGCCTCCCGCGCGGGACCCTTGCCGCCGCAGACGGCCGGCGCGCGGCCGAGCCTGCAGGTCAGTTTCACCGAAACCCCGCAGGGCGACGTGGCTGTTCAGACGGCGGCCGCGCTAGACAATCCGGCCGGGATGATGGCGGCGATCCAGCTACCGGGCGATCTGCCGGTGCCGTCCTTTCCGCTGCAGGTCAAGACCGAGCTTGATGCTTCGGCTGCGGCCGTCGTCACCAGTTTTCGCGTCGCGGTCTCGGCCGGCGCCGGCGGTCTGCTCATCAATGGCGCGAGCATTCCGATCGCCTCGCTCGGCTTGCTGCTGACGGGGGACGAGAACAATCTCGCGATCGACCCCAGCTCCCATATCGCGCTGGCAGCCGTCAGCGCCCAGCCACCGCCGACCATTGCGTTCAGCGGCCAGGGCAAGCGCACGGATCGGACCCTTGGGCTGACGATCGGTCTGGGGCTGGATCATCTCGCCTCCGACGATCTGCCATCCTATTGGCCGCCGGGCTTCGCCGATGGCGCGCGCAAATGGATCAAGGCCCAGGTCAAGGACGGCTCCGTCCATGACGGGCATTTTCAGTTCGTGGTGACGGGCAATCCCGACTTTTCCAATATCGGTCTGACCGGCGTTTCCGGCAGCCTGCCGGCGACCGGCCTGACGGTCGCATGGTTGCCGCCCTTGCCGCCGATGACCAAGGTCAATGGCGCGATCACGTTGCAGGGCATGGACGCCATCAAAATCGGCGTCACCAATGCCGTGCAGGGCGATCAGGCGATCACCAATAGCGGCATCGTCATCACTGGCCTGTCGGCCAAGGATCAGATCGGCAGCATCACCGTCAATCTCAGTGGTCCGGTCGCTTCGGCGGTTGCGATCATCAGCCAGCCGCGGCTGCATCTGCTCAAGGCTTTGCCGGTGCCGCTGACCGTCACCGGGGGAAGCTTTCAGGGCAGTCTCAGCCTCAGCCTGCCTTTGGATGACAACGTCACCACCGGTCAGATCAAGATGCAAACGCATGACGTGATCCAGAACCTGATCTTGAGCGACCTGCTGCTGGGACGAAACCTGACGAAGGGCAATCTCACCATCGACGCCACGATGAACGGGCTGACGATGAACGGCACCGCGGCGCTGGCCGGGATTCCGGCGACGGCTGTGCTCGTCACCGATTTCAACGCCGGCCCGCCGAGCAAGGTGATCGCCACGCTGAAGGTCAAGGCGCAGGCGGATGAGACGCAGCTGGCGGCGGCCGATATTCCGACCGGCGGCATCCTGAAAGGCGCCGCCGATCTCAACCTGACGCTGGCCGCCCAGAACGGCGGGCGGACGGATATCAACGCCACCATCACGCTTCCGGAATCGCGGCTGAGCGTCGGCCAGATCGCCTGGGCAGGCGGCGCCGGCACCGCGACCGCGACCGCGCATGTGGCGCTGCAGGGCAGCCGCATCATTGCGCTGGATGATCTCGCCCTCACCGGGCCGGGCCTGGCCCTGAAGGTGCGCAGCGGTTTCACCGGCAGCCGGCTGTCGACCGTCACGATCGATGCGCTGCAACTGGGCCGCACCGACCTGCACGGCAGTTTTGGTCTTCCGGCGGCGAAGACGGACCCCTATGTCATTGTGATCGCCGGCCCGGCCCTCGACCTGTCGGGTATCTTCGGTCCTGCGAAAAAGGCAGCGCCGAGCGTGAAGCCGGCCAATAGCGCTTTGTCGCAGATCTCCTCCCCGGACGAATTCAAACCGCATCCGCCCTGGCGGGCGACCGTCAATCTGGACCGCATCATCTTCGGCAAGACCGCTGACGGGACAACGCGCGAGCTGGACCGCGTGCGCGGCACGGTGGTGAATGACGGCGTGGTGGTACGCAGCGCCGACGTTTCCCTGACCGTCGCGCCTTCCGGGGCGGCGTCGCACCTCACCGTCGTGCCGCAGCCGAACCAGGCGCGGCAGGTGCGGCTGACGAGCGGCGATTTTGGCGGCTTGCTGCGCGCGACCAATGCCTATGACGCGATTGCCGGCGGCGTGCTCGACATATCCGGAGCCTATGACGACAGCCGGCCGAACCACCCGCTGACCGGCAATGCGGAGATGGACAAATTCTCGCTCGGCGATGCGCCGACGGTCGCGAAGATGCTGCAGGCGATGACGCTGTATGGCGTCGTCGACCTCATGCACGGGCCGGGGCTGTTCTTCAGCAAGATGGTGGCGCCGTTCCACCTCGCTGACCGGCGGCTGGACCTGCATGAGGCGCGGGCCTATAGCGCCTCGCTCGGCCTCACGGCCGATGGTTCGGTCGATCTGCCGCGCAACAATTTCGACATTCAGGGTACGATCGTGCCAGCCTATTTCTTCAATTCCCTGCTCGGCCACATACCGCTCATCGGCAAGCTGTTCAGTCCGGAGAAGGGTGGCGGGCTTTTCGCCGCGAAATTCCAGCTGGTCGGGCCGATCAACAACCCGGCGGTGCATGTGAATGCGCTATCGATGATCGCGCCGGGCTTTCTGCGCGATCTTTTCAATCACCGGCCGCAAGGCCAGACTTCGGCGCCGAGCCAGAAGTAAAATCAGACGGCACGGCGGCGCTGTCCGCAGGCGCCCGCGGCGGTGCCGAGGCCAGTGCCGCAGGTCATCATGGAGGCGAGTTTGCAGACCGATAAACAAGTGGGTTCCGGCCCGATGCCCGCCTTCCCGAATTTGACGATCGTCAGTCACCCCCTGGTGCAGCACAAACTGACGCTGATGCGCAGGCGGGAGAAATCGACCAATGCCTTCCGTCAGCTGCTGAAGGAGACCAGCCTGCTCCTCGGCTATGAAGTGATGCGCGACCTGCCGCTGCAGATGGTGCCGATCGAGACGCCGCTGGAGCCGATGATGGCGCCGCTGCTGGCCGGCAAGAAACTCTGCTTCGTCTCCGTGTTGCGCGCGGGCGATGGCTTGCTGGACGGGCTATTGGATCTCGTGCCGTCTGCCCGCGTCGGTCATATTGGCCTGTACCGGGATTCGGTGACGAAGCGGCCGGTGGAATATCTGAACAAGCTGCCCGAGGATATCGAGGATCGGCTGGTCATTGCCGTCGATCCCATGCTCGCCACCGGCTATTCGGCCGCAGCGGCGGTCGAAATCATCAAAAAGGCAGGGGCCAGCCAGATCCGCTTCGTCTCTCTGCTGGCAGCGCCGGAAGGCGTGCAGGTGATGCTGGACCGCCACCCGGATGTGCCGGTTTTCACCGCGGCGCTGGACCGGGAACTGGACGAGCACGCCTATATCCGGCCGGGTCTGGGCGATGCCGGCGACCGGCTGTTCGGCACGAAATAGGCTTTTGCACTAAAGTTACGTGTTAAGGGGTTTGTGCCGACGCACGGCCCTTGCCTTCCCGCGGCGGCAGTTCTACGCCGGGGCGAACGCCAAAACCGGAAGGGAAAACCATGTCCGCCATTGCCGACATCGTCGCTCGCCAAATTCTCGACAGCCGCGGAAATCCGACGGTTGAAGTCGACGTTTTCCTGGAAACCGGTGCCATGGGGCGTGCGGCCGTGCCGTCCGGCGCGTCGACCGGCGCGCATGAGGCGGTCGAACTCCGCGACGGCGACAAGGCGAAATTCCTCGGCAAGGGCGTGACCCAGGCCGTCGCCAATATCGAAGGCGAGATCTTCGAGGCGCTGGGCGGCATGGAAGCCGCCGAACAGGTCATGATCGACAATCTGCTGATCGATCTGGACGGCACGCCGAACAAGGGCCGCCTGGGTGCCAACGCCATGCTGGCGGTCTCGCTGGCCGTCGCCAAGGCCGCCGCCATCGATTACGACCTGCCGCTGTATCGCTACCTAGGTGGTGTCGATGCGCGTACCCTGCCGGTGCCGATGATGAACATCATCAATGGCGGCCAGCATGCCGATAACCCCATCGACATCCAGGAATTCATGGTCATGCCGGTGGGTGCGTCCAGCGTCGCCGAAGCGGTGCGGATCGGCGCGGAAATCTTCCACACGCTGAAGAAGGCGCTGCACGACGCCGGCCACAACACCAATGTCGGCGACGAAGGCGGTTTCGCCCCGAATATCGGCTCGGCCGATGCGGCGCTCGATTTCGTCACCATGGCTTGCGAGAAGGCCGGCTACCGCCCCGGTGAGGATGTCGTCTTCGCGCTCGACTGCGCGTCGACCGAATTCTTCAAGGACGGCGTCTACAACATGGAAGGTGAGGGCAAGAGCTTCGATTCCGCCGGCATGGTGGATTATCTGGCAGCCCTCGTCGCCAAATACCCGATCTTCTCGATCGAAGACGGCTGCGCCGAGGATGACTGGGCGGGCTGGAAGCTGCTGACCGAGAAGCTGGGCGGCCGCGTGCAGCTGGTCGGCGACGATCTGTTCGTGACCAACCCGGCGCGCCTGCGTCGCGGCATTGCCGAGAAGACCGGCAATTCGATCCTTGTGAAGGTGAACCAGATCGGCACTCTGACCGAGACGCTGGAAGCGGTTGAGATCGCGCATCGCGCGGGCTTCACCAGCATCATCAGCCATCGTTCGGGCGAGACCGAGGACGTGACCATCGCCGACATCGCGGTCGCGACCAATGCCGGTCAGATCAAGACCGGCAGCCTGGCGCGCACCGATCGCGTGGCGAAATACAACCAGCTCATCCGTATCGAGAGCGCGCTGGGCTCCTCCGCCCGCTATGCCGGCCGCACCATCCTGAAGGGCTGATTGGCCCGAAGGGTTGAGACAAAAAAGGCCCGGGGTTTTGCCCCGGGCCTTTTTTTGGGTGATCTTTTTCTCGGTCATCCGCGCAAGACGGCAGAGGTAGCCTTTCCGAAAAATCAGGCGGAGACGGAGCCCAGAACCGGTCCCGACTTGCGGCCGAGCCTTGCGCGCTGATCGAAGAACAGCGCCTGGCTGATGACGGCCTTGACCACCTCATGCTGGAAGGGCTTGGTGATGAGGAAGGACGGTTCCGGCCGGTCACCCGTCAGCAGGCGCTGCGGATAGGCGGTGATGAAGACGACGGGCACTTCCGTGCCGGCCAGGATATCGCTGACCGCGTCAAGGCCAGAGCTGCCGTCGGCCAGCTGAATATCCGCCATGATCAGGCCGGGCTTGGTCTGGCGCGCGACCGTCATGGCCTCTGTCCGGGTGCGCGCGACACCGACGACCCGATGCCCAAGATCCTCGACCAGCGCTTCCAGATCCATCGAAATGATCGTCTCGTCTTCAATGATGAGGACGTCGGCATGCAGCTGGGCGGCGATTTCCTTCTCGGCCGCATCGATCAGTCGGCGCACCTCGGCGACCGGACGATCCACCAGCTTGGCGACGATGTCGGAGGAGAAACCTTCCATCGTGTGCAGCAGGAAGCAGACGCGCGGCAGCGGCGTCAGTTGTTCGACGCTATGGCCTTCGTCCGGCGTCGCATCGGCCAGTACCGGCGCATGGTGGCGGCGATTGGCGGGCACCGATCCCCAGATGGTGAGCAAAACCTTGTACAGCGCGGTGTTGAGATCGAGATCGCGGGGCAGGGCCTCCGGCTCGACCGACACCGCTTCCAGAGCTGCCGCCGCGTAGGTATCGCCGGCCGCCTGGCTGCCGGTCAGCGCGCGCGCGAAGCGGCGAAGATAGGGGAGGTGGGCGGCGATCTGATTCGTATTATGCATTGGCTTCATCCGTAGAAGAGGCGGCAATCTGGCTCAACTTTAGGCGGGGGTCTTCGCACGCGAAGACCGGTCAAAGGCACTATCCCTCCCGCATGCCGTCATCAAGCGGCAAGTGTCACCTTGCCATGAACCGACCATGCTTCGGAAAGTAAAGCTCGGGTGATGACCGCAGCCCCTGGCATATCGCGCTTTGATACCGATATCTGCCGGGAGCGATGTTGGACAAGGGCAAGACTTTCAGCGATGACATCATGATATTTATGGGTCGGACGTCCAGCTTTGGGTGGAGTAGCTAGGCATATGGGCAGCACGCTGCACCAGGGGCAGAATACCGCCGATGAGCGCGACGGGCTGGTTCGCGAGCTTCACCATCGCGTGAAGAACAATCTGCAAATTATCGTGAGCTTAATGAACGTGCAGAAGCGGATGCTGCCACCCGATCGGCGCGGGGAAATCCGGTTTCTGGAAGAGCATGTGCAGTCCATGGCGGCAGCCTATCGCGTCGTCTATGCCTCGGGCGAATTGACCAAGGTCTCGATCGACGAATTGATCCGCGAAGTGGTGGCCGGGCTTGTGGAAGTGGCCGGCAGCCGCGCCCATCATGTGGAGACCGCGCGGTGCGAGGCCCATATGATGATCAATCTCGATCAGGCGATCACGCTGGGTCTTTATCTGGCGGTCGTGCTGCCGCCGATATTCGACGCGGCGGCCGCCGCCGGCGGCGTTGTGGCCTTGGAGACACATCCGAAACCGAACCATGTTTGCCTTGCCGTCATCGCGCCCGTCGCGATCGATCCCTTGTTCGACGTGCTGCGGGAGCGGCTGCTTGACGGCCATCTGAAGCAACTCGGCGCCGAGCGGTTGCTGGGCGTGGTACCCTCGGAACTGCATATCGATCTGCCGATCAGCTAGCTGCCGGCAGCCTCGATGATCGCCTGCGTGATGCGCTGCGTAGCGTGAGCGGACGCGCACCAGTCTTTCGTCTCATGGACCTTTGCCATAGCGTCCCACAGCGAGACGGCATTGGCGGATGTCACCTTGCTCAGCTGATCCCAGGCGACCGGCCAGGCGACCGGTGCGCCAGGTCGCGCGCGCGGAGAGAAGGGTGCGATAGCGGTCGATCCCCGTTCATTACGGAAATGATCGATGAAAATTTTGCCTTGTCGCTTGGCCTTGGTCATGGTCGCGACATAAAGCGCCGGCTTGTCGGCTGCCACTCTGCTCGTCAGGTCGCGGGCGAAGGTCTTGATGACAGGCCAATCATGCTCGGGCTTGATCGGAACGATGACGTGAATGCCCTTGCCGCCGCTGAGCATGGCGAGGCTGTCAAGGCCGAGCGCGCCCAGCACGTCGCGCATGAAAAAGGCAGCGTCGCGCGTCTTGGCGAAGGGAAGCGCCTCGTCCGGATCAAGATCGAAAACGATGCGGTCTGGCTTTTCGATATCTGCGAGCGTGCTGCCCCAGACATGGAATTCGATTCCGCCGATCTGTGCGGCGGCGACCAGCGCGCGGGGGTCAGAGAAATACAGGTAATCTTCGGACCCATGGCTCGTCTTGACGGCCTTGTGCTGCCAGGACGCATCCATGCCGCGGCTGGGATGGCGCTGGAAGAAGCCTTCTTTCTCAATCCCGTCGGGATGACGCACAAGGCTGACGAGGCGATCGGCGGCGAAGGGCAGCATATGGTCCGCCATTTGCGCCAGATAATCGGCGAGGTCGGCTTTGGTGACGCCGCAATCCGGAAACAGCACTTTCTCGGGATGCGTCAGTTGCACACCGAATTGCGTTTGCTTCGATTCCGCTTTTGAGGTTTTGGCCTCCTCGCGCATGACCTGCTCCGCTGGCTTGTCTTCCCGCAAGCCGACATAATGGCCCTGGCGGATCAGATTGTCGCGCGTCCAGCCGTTGAAGGCGATATCGACGACGAGTTCCGGCTTCACCCAGCTGGTATCTTTCAGGATGTCGCGAGGCACCGCGATTGCCGGGGGATTGGCCAAGCCGATTTTCGCGAAGCGGGCGCTGAGATCGACGAGTGTTTCCTGGCTGAAGCCTGAACCGACGCGCCCGACATAGCGTAGCGTCTTGCCGTCTCTCAGACCCAGAATAAGGGACGAAAATTGCCGCGCCTTTTGCGAATGACGGTAGCCTAAAACAACAAACTCCTGTGCATGCCCCACTTTGATCTTGAGCCAAGACTCCGTGCGGCCCGAACGATAAGGCCGATCGGCGCGCTTCGCGATGACGCCTTCCAGCTTCCGGTCCCGCGCCATGGCGAGCATGTCATCGCCATGGCCTTCGACATGATCGCTATAAACCAAAACGCCGTCTTTCGCGGCTGGGGCAAGAATCTCTTTCAGCCTGTGCTTGCGGTCTGTGAGCGGTTTGCCACGCCAATCCGTCCTGCCCTCGCGCAGCAGGTCGAAGGCCATATAGACGAGCGACCCCTTGCCCGATTGCAGCGCATTCTGCAGCGCGCCAAAGCTGCTGCGACCGTCTTCGTCCATCACCACGACCTCGCCGTCTATCAGCACGCCGTCGAGGTCGAGCGATTTGACGGCGGCGATTACGCGCGGGAAACGCTCCGTCCAGTCAAGCCCCGAGCGCGTATAGGCGCGCACGTCCGCGCCGTTTGCCGCGATTTCCGTGCGATAGCCATCAAACTTTACTTCGAAGATCCAGCCGTCATCCGGCGGTGGTGCATCCACGAGGGTCGCGAGTTGTGGCGCCAGGAAGGCGGGACGCTTGCTGGCCTTGGCGGCGCGGGCCTTGGCAGGCTTCTGGCCACCGGCCTTGCCGCTGCGCCAGATACCGCCGGCGGCGGCGATAGCGTCCAGATCCCGGCCACTGGCGACGCTGTCGGCCGCTTCCTCGATCAGACTGCGGTCCTCGCTCGCCTCGCCGTCGCGTTCCTTGATGAGCAGCCAGTTCTCCCGCTTCTCGCTGGCGCGGCGCATCAGCACCAACGCCCAGCGGCCGCGCATCTTCTCGCCGAAGAGATTGAAGGCAATCTTTCCCTTGGCGAGTTCTTCATGGGGATCGCCGATCGGCTCCCAATGGCCCCTGTCCCACAGCATGACGGTGCCGGCGCCGTAATTGCCCTTCGGGATGATGCCCTCGAAACCGCCATAGTCCAGCGGGTGATCTTCGGTGCGCACGGCGAGGCGCTTGTCGGTGGGATTGAGGCTCGGCCCTTTGGTGACGGCCCAACTGAGCAACACGCCGTCGAGCTCCAGGCGGAAATCATAATGCAGCCGCGTCGCGTCATGTTTCTGCACGACGAAGATGCCAGGACTGGCCTGGGACGTACGGCGGCTGACCTTGCCCTGCGGTTCCGGCGTGTCGTCGAAACGGCGCTTGGCGTGATAATGCTCCAGCGAGGCTTTGCCTTTCGCTGGCTCAGCCCTGCGGGCCATCAGCTTGCGCGGCGCCGCGCGGGCGCGGTTTTCCGGACCGGCTTCGTCTTCGGTTTGGGCGCCGGATCATTGGCGGGCGCGGCTTTGGCGGCTGTTTTCTCGGCCAGGCTGCGTTTCAGCGCACCGACAAGGTCGATGACATTGCTCCCCCCTTGGTCCGGCTCATTCTCCTCGACCGAAATCGGCTTTCCGGTCTTCGCCTTGCTTTCGATCAGGTCGCGCAGGCTTTCCGTGTAATGGTCATGGAAGGTGTCGATATTGAATTGTCCGGACTTGCGCTTGATGAGTTCTTGCGCGAGGTCGAGCAGTTCCGGGTCCGTCTTCTCATCCCCGATATCGGCAAACAGGGGGGCAGCGGACCGCACCTCATCCGCGAAACGCAGCGTTTCCAGCATCAGCCCGTCACCGCAGGGCTTCAGGGCTGCCACATATTCGCGACCGCGCATGACGAATTGGCCGAGGCCCATTTTGCCGGAGTGCCGCAGCGCATCGCGCAGCACGGTATAGCCTTCCTCGGCCAAATCGCCGTCCGGCAGGACGTAATAGGGCCGGTCGAAATAAATCGGGTCGATCTCACAATGATCGACGAATTGCACCAGATCGATGGTGCGCCGCGCCTCGATCTTCACGGAATCGAGCTCTTCGTCCGTCAGCAGGACATACTGGCCCTTGGAGACTTCATAACCCTTGGCGATGCGCTTGGCGTCTACCGCGCCGACACCGGGTGCCACCTTCTCATACCGGATGCGCTTACCGGATTTCTGATCAATCTGATGGAAGGAGAGGCGGGCGCCGGTCTTGATGGCCGAAAACAACTGGACCTGGACGGTGACCAGAGCCAGGCGCAGCGACCCTGACCAGATCGGCCTGCCAGCCGCCGCAGGCGGCTCACGATGGGTCGGTTTCCGCCGGGGGGCGATTTTGGCCATGGCAGCGCGTCCTTGCTCCGCAACCGATAGGAGATGGGACGCTGCCAAGGTCATCTCAAGGGTTTGGGCTAAAAACCCTGGCCGGGCGCCGGTTGGGGCGTCCGGCCAGGGCTCCGCCATGAGCATCACACGAAATGCGCGCGGTCGAGGAACAGCTGCGAGGTCGCGGCGGACCTGACGCCCGCCAGTTTGGTGCTGGTCGCGGTCAGAAATTTGTAGAAATAGCCGAAGATGATCGGTGTCTCGTCCAGCAGCAGCGTCTCGATCTTGCCTGAGATGTCGCGCTGCGTCTGCAGATCGACCGCGCCGACGAACTGGCCGACCAGCCTGTCATAGTCGGGGTTCTTGAAATGCGCGGCATTCCAGGCGCCGTTGCTGAGAAGCGGCGCGGCCAGAAGCACGTTAGGCACGCCGCGATGGGCATAGTCCGTAATGCCCATCTGCACGTCCAGCCAGTCCGACTGGCCGAAGGTCGCATTGCCGTAATAGGCCGACTGGGTTTCGATCTTCAGGTTGATCTTGATACCGATGGCCTTGGCCCAATCCTGCAGCAGGACCGCATAGCCCGGAATTTCGATGAACTGTTCGGTCGTCAGATTCACTTCCGTGCCGGGTTTGACGCCGGCAGCTTCCAGCAATTGCTTCGCCTCGTTCAGGTCCTGTTGGCGCTGCGGGATGGACGGGTTGGTGGAGGGGAAGACCGGCGCGAAGGGGCTGTCATTGCCGATATCGCTCTCGCCCCGGAACAGGCCCTTGACCAGGCCCGTGCGGTTCAGCGTCAGCGCCATGGCGCGCCGCACCCGCTTGTCCTTGAAGGGGTCCATGTCGCAGCGCATATGGACCTGATTATGGGCGCTGGACCGCAGCGCGATCACCGAGACAGCGGGGTTGTTCAACAGCGCCTGGCCGCCCTGGACAGAAAACTGCGCGACGACATCGACACCGCCGGCCTGCATGGCCAGGATCTGGGACTGCTGATCATCGTAGAATGTAAAGTCAACGCGATCGGGCAGCGCCTTGGGACCCCAATAGGCATCGCTGCGCACGAAGGAGGCGCCGACCTTGGGCGTATAACGGTCGAGTTTGAACGGGCCGGTGCCGTCGAAGGTCTTCTCGTAACCACCCGCGTAGCTCGCCGGCAGAATGATGGCGTTATAGTTATCCGACGAGACGTAGTAAGGGAAATTGCCGTTCGGTGCGTCGAGATGGAAGGCGACCGTGTAATCATCGACCCTATGCGTATTGCCCTTCGACAAGACGCCCTGGAAAACCGACAAGGCATTGGACGCAACCTTCGGATCGGCCAGACGATCCATGGTGGCGACGACATCATCTGCCGTGAAAGCCTTGCCGCTATGGAAGGTCACATTGCGGCGGAGGGTAAAGGTCCAGATCGTCGCATCCGCATTGGCGGACCAGGCCGTGGCGAGGGCCGGGCGCAGCGTCAGGTCCGGATCATCCATGACCAGAAACTCGCCGGACTGCTGCAGCAAGGTGGCACCGGCGGCATCGGCGGAGGTCACCGGATCGACCGCGCCGGCCGGCGTCGTCAGCGCAACGCGGATATCACCGCCCGGCGCCGCATCGGCAGCCCGCGCTGCGGATGCGCCCAAAATCGGCAGGCCGCCCAGAAGCGGGATCATGCCCATGATGCTGGCATGGCGCAGAAACTGCCGGCGATCGAGCCGCCTCGCCACATATTCGTCCAGAATGTGATTCTGAATATCACTCGCCTGACGACGGATGGCATCGGGGAACGGCGTCTTCGCCATAAACGGTTATCCTTGTGAAGGGGAGAAACGCATGCCAGAATTTATTGATCAATCAAGCGGTAAAGATCGGCAAGGGGATGAAAAGGTCAAGTCGCGCGCCCGTAGAACCCGATCCGCTCTTCATCGCTGAACATCACGTCCGGCTTTTCGTAATAGGAGAAGACCGTGACCATACGGTCCCGCGCGCCTTCCACGGGGCTGACGCGATGCGGCGTATTCTTGCCCCGAAAGACGTTCAAGGTTCCGGGCGCCAGACGGCGGGTGCGAATCTCAGGGTCTTCACCGGCCAGCAGTCTGGCGACGCCATCGTAATTCGGATCGGATTCAGAGCGCAGGTTGGAGCGGTAATGGAAATCGCCACCGCAGTCCGGCGCCTGCAGCAGCAGCGTCACGGTGAATTCAGAGCGATCGAAATGCCAGTTCAGAGCCTCGCCGTTGCGATAGGACATGACATTCACCTTGGCCAGCGGATCCCGCATCGTATGCAGCGCGGGCTTGCCCATGGTCGCTGCCAGAAAGCGCAGCAGCGGCGGATAGCGGTAGATCGCCATGATCGTGCTGTCGGGGATCTGATCGGCGCAGACCGTGTGGCCGATGGTCTCGACCTCGCGCAGCGCCGGATGGTCAGGCGGGAGGTCGGGCACGCTGGGCCGGAAATAGATATTGTGCCGGCGGCGATGCTCAAAGGACTGCGTGCGGGCGATGGGCGCGATCTCGGCCGCTATGGTTTCCGCCACGCCCGGCAGCAATAGATTTTCTAGATCGAACATGCCTTCCGCTGCCAGGGCGGCGGTGGCCGTCGCACAGAGGTCAGCCCAGGCGGCGCTACCCTCCTGATCCAGGGGATATCGGTCCAGATCTAAATATTCGTGCATCCTGCCCTCCATTCGCCCGATCATGGAGCCGTAAAAGAAACCAGGGTTCAACCGGTCAAATTATGCGCCTATGGTTAGAAAATCTTGTGGTGGATCGATGACGCAGCGGCTTCCCCCTCTCAATGCGATCAAGGCTTTCGAAGTCGCGGCCCGTGAAGGCAGTTTTGCTTTGGCGGCGGTGGAATTGGGCGTGTCCCCGGCGGCGGTCAGCCAGCAGATCCGCAATCTGGAGGACTTTTTCGGCAAGCAGCTTTTTGCGCGGACCGGCAATCGGGTGACGCTGACCGATGCCGGACGGGCGATCTATCCAGAGACGACACGCGCTTTGCGCGATCTTGCGGCGATGACGACACGCCTGCTGGAGGGGGAACAGCGGACGAGGCTTGTCGTCAGCGTGCCGTTCTCGCTCGCGGAATTCTGGCTGGCGCCCAAACTCGCCATGCTGGTGCAGGACTTTCCGCATCTGGCCATGGATGTGCGGGTCGAGGACGATCCCATCGACCTGCTGCGGCAGAATATTGATCTTCGCATCAGCTACGGCGATTACCACTACCCGGCGATGACGGCGATTCCGCTGATCCAGGATGAGGTGCTGCCGGTTTGCGCGCCGTCCTTCTGGCATCAGCATCGGCGGGATGCTTTCGGGATCGAGGATATCCATGACGGCATGCTCATCCATACCAATTGGGGGCCGAGCTTTGCCTCTCATCCCACCTGGGCGGATTGGTTCGCGAAGGCGGGCAGCGCGCGGCGCCCGGATGCGTCGCTTGGCCGCCGCGTCGGGCTATCCAGCCTTGCCTTATCATCGGCGCGCCTGGGGCTTGGTGTGGCGCTGGGGCAGAAGGCGCTCGCCTGGGCGGATCTGGAGGCCGGGCGGCTGATCGCGCTTTCCCCCACCGCCCTGCGGCTGGGTCATCCCTATTGCGCCTTCACGCCCGGTGCCGGGCGGCTGCGGCCTGAGGTGCGGGCGCTGCTCGCTTTGCTCAGCACGGCGCCGCGGTAGGCTTGTTCTCCCTGTCGTCCGCGCACGTGTTGCGCGGATCTATCTGGCTGGGCGCCACACCGGGTAGGTCCCCGGGACAAGCCCGGGGATGACGATTCTGAGGTCCATTCTAAGGAATGAGCCGTCAAATCACCCCAGAATACCGGGCAGGTTGAGGCCCTTGTCCTTCGCGCAGTCGATCGCGATCTCATACCCCGCGTCTGCGTGCCGCATGACACCGGTTGCCGGGTCGTTCCACAGCACGCGCTCCAGACGCCGCGCCGCGTCTTCCGTGCCGTCGGCCACGATGACCATGCCGGAATGCTGTGAATAGCCCATGCCGACGCCGCCGCCGTGATGCAGAGACACCCAGGTCGCACCCGACGCCGTGTTGAGAAGTGCGTTGAGCAAAGGCCAGTCGGAGACTGCGTCCGATCCGTCCTTCATCGATTCCGTCTCACGGTTCGGGCTCGCGACCGAGCCGGAATCGAGATGGTCACGCCCGATGACGATCGGCGCCTTCAATTCCCCACTGGCGACCATGTCGTTGAAAGCGAGGCCCAGACGGTGACGATCACCCAGGCCCACCCAGCAGATACGCGCCGGCAGGCCCTGGAAGGCGATGCGCTCGCGCGCCATGTCCAGCCAGTTATGGAGATGCGCATTGTCGGGCAGCAGCTCTTTCACCTTCTGGTCGGTCTTGTAGATATCTTCCGGGTCACCCGACAGCGCCGCCCAGCGGAAGGGGCCGATGCCACGGCAGAATAGCGGCCGGATATAGGCCGGCACGAAGCCCGGAAAGTCGAAAGCGTCGGTGACACCTTCATCCTTGGCGACCTGACGGATGTTGTTGCCGTAGTCGAGGACGGGAATACCCATCTTCCAGAAATCCAGCATCGCGCGCACATGCACGGCCATGCTGGCGCGGGATGCCTTCGTGACCGCCTGCGGATCGCGCTCGCGCTTGTCTTCCCACTCACCAACCGTCCAGCCGATGGGCAGATAGCCGTTGAGCGGATCATGGGCAGAGGTCTGGTCCGTCACCGCGTCCGGCTTCACGCCGCGCTTGACAAGGTCGGAAAAAACTTCGGCCGCATTGCCGAGCAGCCCGACCGAGACCGGCTTGCCGTCCGTCTTGGCGCGCTCAAGAATCTCCAGCGCGTCATCCAGATCCTTCGCCTGCACGTCGAGATAGCGGGTGCGCAGACGCATATCGATGCGGCTCGCCTGGCATTCGACCGCGAGGCAGGAGAAGCCCGCCATCACGGCGGCCAGCGGCTGCGCGCCGCCCATGCCACCCAGACCGCCGGTCAGAATCCAGCGGCCGGATGCATCGCCATTGTAATGCTGGCGCGCGACTTCGACGAAAGTCTCATAAGTGCCCTGAACGATGCCCTGGGTCCCGATATAGATCCAGGAACCGGCCGTCATCTGGCCGTACATCATCAGGCCCTTGCGATCCAGCTCATGGAAATGGTCCCAATTCGCCCAGGCCGGCACGATATTCGAATTGGCAATCAGCACGCGCGGCGCGTCCTTATGCGTCTGGAAGACGCCGACCGGTTTTCCGCTTTGTACCAGCAGAGTCTGGTTCTCTTCCAGATCGCGCAGGCTGGCGACAATCCGGTCAAAACTCTCCCAATCGCGGGCGGCGCGGCCGATGCCGCCATAGACCACGAGTTCTTCCGGACGCTCGGCCACCGCCGCGTCCAGATTGTTCATCAGCATGCGCAAGGGCGCTTCCGTCAGCCAGGACTTGGCGGAAAGTTCCGTCCCATGCGGGGCGGCGATACGGCGGGCGTTGTCGAGGCGGGTCATGCGGCGATCTCCAGCGAAGGAAGGTTGTCCCCAGCGGCGTTGATAACGGAACCCGAGCGGATCAGCGCGGTCGCGGCTTCCATATCGGGCGAGAAATGGCGGTCTTCGTCCAGCATCGGCACGGCGCGGCGAAGAAGCGCCCGAACGGATTCGAGCGGCTGACTGGACGCCATCGGCGCATGGAAGTCGCAGCCTTGCGTGGCGGCGAGCAATTCGATGCCGAGGACATGGCTGAGATTGGCGGCCATGCCCATCAGACGGCGGGCACCGTGGGCGGCCATGGAAACATGGTCTTCCTGATTGGCCGAGGTCGGGATGCTGTCCACACTCGCCGGATGGGCCATCTGCTTATTCTCGGAGACGAGCGCGGCGGCCGTGACCTGCGGGATCATGAAACCGGAATTCAGGCCTGGCTTCGGCGTCAGGAAGGCGGGCAGGCCGGACAAGGCCGGGTCGATCAGCATGGCCAAGCGCCGCTCGGCGATGGAGCCGATTTCGCAAAGCGTCAGCGCGATCATATCGGCAGCGAAGGCGACGGGTTCGGCATGGAAATTCCCGCCCGAGAGCACTTCGCCTTGTTCCGCGAAGACCAGCGGATTGTCCGAGACGCCATTGGCTTCGGTGCCGAGGGTGGTCGCCGCCTGCCGCAGCACGTCCAGCGCCGCCCCCATCACCTGCGGCTGGCACCGCAGGCAGTACGGGTCCTGCACACGCTCATCGCCTTCGACATGGGAGGCGCGAATGACGCTGCCCTCCATCAGCCCGCGCAGCGCGGCGGCGACGTCGATCTGGCCCTTGTGGCGGCGCAGCGCATGGATGCGCGGATCGAAGGGCGTATCCGATCCCTTGGCCGCATCGGTCGAGAGCGCGCCGGTGACGAGGGCGGATTGCAGCAGCAGTTCGGCCTCGAACAGCCCGGCCAGGGCATAGGCGGTGGAGAATTGGGTGCCGTTCAGCAGGGCGAGACCTTCCTTCGGGCCCAGCGTAATCGGCGCCAGCCCTGCTTTCGCCAAAGCCGCCTCAGCGGGCAAACGCTCGCCCTGGAACAGAATCTCACCCACGCCGATCATGGTCGCGGTCATATGGGCGAGGGGAGCGAGATCGCCGGACGCGCCGACCGAGCCCTGGGCCGGCACGATCGGCACCAGTTCCTGCGCCAGCATGGCTTCCAGCAGAGCGACCGTTTCCGGTTTCACGCCGGAGGCGCCCTGGGCGAGGCTGGCCAGTTTCAGCGCCATCATCAGCCGCGCGACGGAGGCCGGCATCGGCTCACCCACGCCGGCGGCGTGCGACAGCACGATATTGCGCTGAAGCTTTTCCAGATCGGCGTCGTCGATACGGATGCTGGCCAGCCGGCCGAAGCCGGTATTGATGCCGTAGATCGGCTCGCCTTTGGCGAGGATTTTCTGCACCGCCGCCGCACTGGCCGCAATCGGTCCGGCCGAGGCCGGGTCCAGCGAAAGCCCCGCCGTGCCGGTGCGATAGATGCGGCGCCAATCGGAAAGCGGCACCGATCCAGGCTTCAAAACCAATGTCATTCGGTTGTTCCTAGCGCAGCTGAAGAAGGAGAGGCCTAGCCAAAGGATAACCTCATTTCGTCATGCGCGGACTTGATCCGCACATCCACCGGCAACCAAGCTTGGACCCTCGGGTTCAGCCCGAGGGTGACGATCTGAGAGGCAAATCGCACAGATCTCTAAGATCGATCTGCGGATATGTCTATACATATAAATGCCCTCAGCAAAGGAAAGCGGCTTCACCCCTCCCTTTGCTGGGCAAAGCGGCTGGTGAAGCGATGGCGCGATGCCGGATAGGTCAATCGCACCTCGGTAATCGGTTCGCCGCCCTGCCAGGTGCGGCGGTCCAGCGTCAGACAGGCTGCCCCCGGCGCAATGCCCAGGCGCCGGGCCAGAACAGGCTCGGCCGCATGGGCGCCGATGACATGCTCGGCCTCGCTCCAGGCGACATGCTGCAGCAGCCAGGTGCCGGGCGGCGCATCGTCAAAGCTCTCCCCCGCCGCTTCCGGCACGGCGGAGAGGGAAATGCGCCGCTCCTCCAGCGCCAGCGGCGCTCCGTCACGTTCATGCAAGGTGGTGATGGAAAGCATGGGGCCGCGGGGCGTCTCCTCCACCGCGCGTGCCAGGATCGTGAAGCGGTAGGAGAGACCCAGGCTTGCCGATTCCTCGGCAAGATCGGCGATTTCCATCACCGCGCGCTCGGCGGCCGGGGCAGCGACCACCGTGCCCGCGCGGCGGCGGCGCGTGACGAGACCGTCGGCGGCCATAGCGGCGATCGCCTTGTTCACCGTCATGCGCGCGCAGCCATATTCGGCCATCAACGCGTGTTCGGCCGGAATGGGATGGCCGGGCTTCCATTCGCCCGAGAGGATGCGCGTCTCGATATCGGCGCGGATGCGGTCGCTGAGGTTCAATCGAGCGCCGCCAGGCTTTCGGGCAGCACCTGTCCGCCGTCGATGACCAAAGTCTGGCCGGTGATATAGCCGGCTTCCTCGGTCGCGAAGAACAAGGCCGCATTGGCGATATCCTCGACCGAGCCCAGCCGCTTGAGCGGAATGGAGGAGGCCATCGCGTTCGTATAATCCTCGCCCATGGCGAGAAGCCCTTCGGTCGCGATATTGCCGGGTAGCACGGCATTGATGGTGATGCCTTTGGCGGCGAGCTCAATCGCGGCGGTGCGCACGAAACCAAGCTGGCCGGCCTTGCTCGCCCCGTAATGGGACCAGCCGGGAAAACCGGTGATCGGCCCGGTGATGGAGGATGTCACCACAATCCGTCCGCGCCCGGTCTTTTCCAGCGCTGCCATGCAGGCTTTGACCGACAGGAAAGTGCCGCGCAGGTTGATGCCCATCACCTCATCGAAATCCGCCGCCGTCATGTCTTCCAGCCTGGCCGAGGGGAAAACGCCGGCATTGGCACAGAGGATATCGATGCCGCCGAAATGATCCTGCGCTGCCGCCGCGATGGCATGGGCCCCGGCCTCGGTCGCGATATCGGCCGCAATGGCGACGGCCCGTCCGCCCGTCACGGCAATGTCCTCGGCGACAAGGTTCGCGGCGTGGCGGTCTCGGGCCACGACGACGACGCGACAGCCGGCCGCGGCGAAGCGTTTGGCGATGCCCCGGCCGATCCCTTTGCTGGCGCCGGTGACGATAACGACGCGACCGGACAAAGACGTGAACATGCTTTTCCCTCTTATCCTGCTGACAGAAACCGATCCGCGAGCACCAGGGCGCCCGCGGTATAGCCCGCGCCCATCTCCTGCGCGGTCGGCGTTTCGGCGTGGCTGGCGACCCAGGCCACCAGCAGCATCCGCCGCATCAGCACAAGGGCGGGCAGGATCGCCTCATCCTCAGCCGAGAGCGGTGCGATACGCCGATAGCCCGCGACCCAGCTTGCTGCGAGGCTTGGCACCACCGGCTCATGCTCGAAGAAGCTGACGGCGGAGGCGAAATCATACATGAACCAGCTGAAGCCGCAGTCATCGAAATCGATCACCCTTAGCCGCTCGCCCTCGACCAGAAGATTGGCGAGACGGAGGTCGCCATGGATGAGGCCGAAACGGTCCTCGCCCATGCCATAGACGTCGAGCTGCGCCGCGATGGCGCTTTGCGCGCGTTCCAGCAGCGCAAGCCCGGACGCGTCCAGGCCCAGCCCGGCGCGCCAATCCCCCCAATAGCCCTGGCGGCCGAGGATGGTCTCCACCGTCCAGCTTTTGCGGGCGAAACCGGGTGGGCGCGTCCAGCCGCGCGCATGGGCGTGCAGCCGAGCCGTCACCTCGCCCAATTCCCCGAACCACGCGACCAGATCCTCATGCGGTTCGGGCGAGCGGCCGGGGACGAATGCGAAGGCGGTGACCGACCGCTCGGTCCCATCATGCATCAGCCGATGGAGCAATGCGCCATTGGCGCCCGGCACCGGGGCAGGGGTATCCACAATGCCCTGCTCGCGCAGCGCCGCGATCCAGGCCAGTTCGCCGGCAATTTCATGCTGGTCGTGATAGCCCGGCCGATGCACGCGCAGAATAAGCCGCCGCGCCCCATCCTCCGCCAGATAGGTCGCATTCTCGGAAATATTGAGCAGCGACAGTTTCGCGCCTGGCGAGATTGCCCATTCATGCAGCTTTTGGCCGAGCGCGAGGTGCAAGCTCGCCAGGAATTCGTCATTATAGGTCATGGCTGCCCATCATCCGGGCAGCGGGATCAAGACGTCAATGCGGGACCGGCAAGCTATGGACGATTTCAACGCGAAGGCAGGCTTCTTTTCGGGCGGGCTCGGCTTCGCCTCCAAGGCCGAGGTGTTGGAGAAGGCGGCCCAATACTGGAACCCGCATAAAACCAAGTTCTGGCAGGAGAGCGGCACCGATCTCGTCATCGGCCGGCGCGCGGGGTACGAGCTTTTCGATGTGTCAGGCAAGCGGCTGATCGATCTGCATCTGAACGGCGGCACCTATAATCTGGGCCATCGCAATCCTGAACTGGTCGAGGCGATGCGGTCGGCGCTCGATATTTTCGACATGGGCAATCATCATTTCCCGAGCCTGGCGCGCACGGCCTTGGCCGAGGCGCTGGCCGCGACCGCGCCCTGGGACGGTTGCCGCACCATCTTCGGCTCGGGCGGCGGCGAGGCCATCGACATCGCGCTGAAATCCGCCCGCCATGCGACCGGACGGCGCAAGATCGTCTCTGTCATCAAGGCCTATCACGGCCATACCGGGCTTGCCGTCTGCACCGGCGATGCGCGTTTTTCCGAGCGCTTCCTGTCGGATCGGCCGGACGAATTCATCCAAGTACCGTTCAACGATCTGGATGCCATGGAGCAGGCGCTGGCGGGCGAGGACATCGCCTGCGTCATCATGGAAACCATCCCGGCGACCTATGGCTTTCCCATGCCGGCGGAGACCTATCTGCCGGGCGTGAAGGCGCTGTGCGAGCGCACCGGCGCGCTTTACATCGCCGATGAGGTGCAGACCGGGCTGATGCGCACGGGCACACTCTGGGCCATTACCGGCTATGGCGTGACGCCCGATATCATCGTCGCCGGCAAGGGCATCGGCGGCGGGCTTTACCCGCTGGGCGTGGTGCTGGTCTCCCCGCGTGCCGGTCGCTGGCTGGAGGAGGACGGTTTCGCCCATATGTCGACCGGCGGCGGGGCCGAGCTTGGCTGCATTGTCGCGCTGAAGGCGCTGGAGATTACGCTGCGGCCCGAGAGTATCGCGAATGGCGCAAGGGTGGCGGCAAGGCTGCGGGAAGGTTTGGAGGCGCTGCAATCCCGCCACAGCTTCTTCAACGAAATCCGTCAGAATGGCCTTGTCATCGGCCTTGGCTTTGACCACCCAACCGGCGCGCGCTTCGTGTCGCGGGCTTTGTACGAACGCGGTATCTGGGCGATTTTCTCGACCCTCGATCCGCGCATTCTGCAATTCAAGCCGGGATTGTTGATGGACGCGGCGCTGACGGAGGAAACGCTGTCGATCATCGACGCTGCCTTGCAGGCGGTGAAGGCGATGCCGGAATTGACAGGTGGGGGCTAGCCCTTCTCCACTTTAATTGCATTTGCGCTCCATATTTGTTGGTCTCAATAACGGTATGGAACCTAGCGCATGCCCGCTTGGCCCGAAGATTTCATTTCGCCCTTCGATCATCTGCGGGTGCCGTTCATCTGCGTGCCGGTCGTGGCGCCCCCGCGACGCTGGGCATCATTACCTCACTCGCGTCGGGATGACAGCGTATCGGGCGTCGGCGTCTGCAGTGGGTTTCAAAGAGATCCTGGAAGAAGCCCGCGGTATGTTTGATAAGTAGGGTCACTTGATCACGCAGCCGGAACTCATTCTCAGCAACGCATTCCACCCGCTCGTCGGTCTCTCCGCCTGGCAGGTGCGAAATGGCTGGGGCACGATGATCACAATGGAATTCGGGGAACCTCATCTCAAAATCAGAGAACCTATCGTCGCATCGGCAGACATGTCCGATAAGGTAAAAAGAACTTGGCGAGGCGACGGGTAAGCATCCTTGGCTAATGGCACCTATGGATCGAACAAGCACATTGGGAGATTCAGACGAAAGACAGGACTGCAACTAGCCAGACGTCCAAGCGAAGCGAGATACAGGAAGCTTTTTTCCGATCTGAGCGTGGATCTGCTGCAACGAGCGACATGCATCGGTCTTACTGTCGTCAAGAAGAAACCCGATTCCGTAACATTCGTCTGGGACTATGACCCGGCAAATTCAGCATCGCAGCCTTCAAACTACGGCTAGGGTCCTTTGCCAACAGGTCCCAGATTCTGCTGCAAGACGGTTAGGAGCGCCTTGAGGTCGATTTCTATAGTCGTGGATTGGAACGAACCCTTGGCCAAAATGCGTTGAAAACGATGACCAAGACCCGCGGCCAGGTTGAAAAAAAAGTCGGGCATCCAATCGCTTGTAGGCATGAATTCGACGACGAGGCAATTCTGTTGGGCAAAAATCAAATTCGTGAAACCTGCCCCATGCAGGCCTATGACCGCTTCCGCCTCTGAAAACAGACGAACTTGCTCAGCGAACGACATGCCTTCCAATATGGCCTTTTCGAACCCGAATCTCTCAGCAATGGCGATAGCCTGATCTTCGTTGATGGCTCGCCTTGTGCGGGAAACCTCTCTTGATATAAATATTCTCCGATTTCTTTTAACGGAATTGCCGAATTTATTTTTTAGATATTCGACGCATTTTCGCACGGTCGCAGGATTTCGGACTATTCCATTTGTTATGATGGCCTTTTCTGGAACAAGAAGATTGTCAATTCTACGGCAGGAGAGGTGATCCATCTCTATGATTTGCCTATCCAGATCAAAGGCGAGGGCAATTTCTTTTTGGAAGGCGTTTTCCGTTTTTATCGTCAATAAGGGCAGGTCTTGATCGATCCAGCTGCGAACGCTAAAAACATTAATCATGTAATCAGCGAGGTGATGGTAATAATTATAATATCCGCCGATCAGGCAGGCCTTGTTTAATTTCAAGCTGTCAGGCTGTTGGTGAATGATGACGTCCCGGTGATGGCCCCGTTGAAGATGGACAGCATTCGGTGTTAAAACTGTTCCGTTGTTGCAGAGTACACTCCAATCCGTGGCGGTTACTCTGACATTGTTCAATATCAGGCTGCGCTCTCCATATTTTTCGCGACTCGTTATCTTTAACGCACGACGCGTTTTTCTCGGGGGAAATGGATAAAGCAGTCTCTTCTCGGCTAAATCGAATGCGCCTTGTCGCTTGACTAAGGTAAATTTCTCCCATCCGCGAATCCAAGGACTTGCAATGGTTATCGTGCCATTTCTGTCGGCACAGACATGAAACTCATTGCTCCGAATCGCGATTTCTTTTTCGTTTAGGGAGATGACATTGAAGGATGTCTTTGAACCATCAATATCGGTTCGGAATTCTACGGAATTCTCCAGTAAAGAGACAAGATAGCCATTTCTCTTATGGCTTAGCCGCAAAGCTTCTGTTTTTTGGGGCTTCTCCAAATAGATCAGGTTTTCAAAGTCCTTATACATAAATTCATATAGTTTCCTGTGCTTGAGTTTCCCGAGAGTCACGTCAAAGACAAGGAAGGATGCGTGGTTCGCATTATACAGTAAGTATTGCTCCATGTGACTGTCTGATCTCGGATAGGTCATGACGATCTTCCACTTAGGGGCTAAGTCTCAGCATGTCATGGCTTGGTTTGCGGCGGAAGAGGCCCAGCTTTTTGGCAAGGATTGCCTTCAAAGCGCTGAATGGCGTTTTGAACCACAGCGCGCCGACTTGCTTGGTCCGGGTGCTCCCATGAAGACCCTGGCCCATAGCCTATCCCTTTCCGGCTGGGACAAGGATAAGCAATCATATACTGCGACTAAACACCTGGACCGCGTCAATCCTAATCGGTTCATGAAAGGCGCTTGGACCATGACGAAGACAGAGCTGTCCGATCTCTACCGGGACTATATTGCCTGCCTCAATGCGCAGGACTGGCCGAGGCTTGGTCAATTCGTGCATCAGCAAGCGGTCCATAATGGCAGGCCGTTCGGCCTGACCGGCTATCGCGCCATGCTGGAACAGGATTTTCGCGACATCCCCGATCTTCATTTCACTATTCAGCGTCTGATCGTCGATCCGCCCATGATCGCAAGCCGCTTACAGTTCGATTGCACGCCGCGGGCGAGCTTCCTTGGCCTGCCCGTCAATGGGCGGCGAATTTCCTTCACCGAAAACGTCTTCTACGAATGTCGCGACGGGAAGATCGCAGACGTCTGGTCGGTGATCGACAAGCCCGCGATCGAAGCGCAGCTTTAGCCCCCAAGCGCGTTGCGGAAGACAGACGATCAGCTTGGACGGCCGATCGGGGCGGGTTCGCTAAGTCCGGCAGCAGACAAGCCCCGCACGTCTTTGTAATGTTCTGGAAAGCCAAGGACGGCTTTGCATCGCCTTATTCATCCCCAGATTCCGGTGAGAGGGGCAGAGAGGATCGATGGCACAGGTTGAGGGACAGGACGGGAGCAGAATGGGCCATGATCGGCCGAGCCGCGACAGGCCGAGCCACGATCGGCCGGGCCGCGATCGGCTATCGCATCTGCTCAACCGCTTGCCGGCGCGCATACGCGATGCGACCCATTGGCTGCTGGCGCCGAAAGCGCGCTGGGCCCGCATTCCGGTCGGCCTGCTGCTGATCCTGGGCGGCATTTTCAGCTTCCTGCCGCTACTCGGCATCTGGATGCTGCCGCTCGGCCTGATCCTCCTCGCGGAAGATATTTCCTTTCTACGCCGCCTGCGCGAAAAGGCGCTGGACTGGATCGAGGCGCGTCACCCGCATTGGATCTACGGTCGCCATGCGACCAAGCCCCAGGCAACAGAGTCCTAGCAGCCGCTTGCCAAGTGCCGCCGCCGCCAACACACTCCGCGCCCTGCAACAGTCTAGGTCGCGTATTCCATGAGCCTGATTACCAAGCTGCCCGCGAAGGTCGAAGCCGCGTGGGAGCCTGTCGCCCCCGAGAAGATCGTCTCCGGCCAACCGCAGACCCGCACCCAGGTCCTGTATGAGAATGCGGCCGAGCATCTTTATACCGGCGAATGGGAAGCGACACCGGGCAAGTGGCGGCTTGCTTATACCGAGTGGGAATATATCCACGTCATCTCCGGACGCTGCATCGTCACCGACAAGGACGGTACCGTCATCGAGGCCGGCCCCGGCGATGCTTTCGTGATCGAGCCCGGTTTCGACGGCACCTGGGAGGTGCTGGAAACCATGCATAAGCACTGGGTCATCCGCGAGCCCTGATCCCAACGCC
This sequence comes from Acidisoma cellulosilyticum, assembly GCF_020621385.1. Classification (GTDB taxonomy): domain Bacteria; phylum Pseudomonadota; class Alphaproteobacteria; order Acetobacterales; family Acetobacteraceae; genus Acidisoma; species Acidisoma cellulosilyticum. Next base: position 154,749 of record NZ_JAESVA010000009.1, read on the forward strand.
GCAGATTAAACCGCTTTAACCAAGGCTCGGAGGGGGAGTTTTGATGGCGATCCCCCGTGCGCGGCGCCCGCGAATCTTCTAGGTAGGATCGCGGCGTCCGCCCCGAGGAGAGTTCCGACCATGCCTTGCCTATTAGCCCCCTCTGCTTTGCTGCCCTCCGGTTGGGCTCGGAATGTCCGTATCGACATTCTGGACGATGGCACGATCGGCCGCGTGACGCCGGATGCGGAGCCGATCGGGGATCGCGTCGAGCTTTTGGCCGGGCCGGTGGTGCCAGGCATGCCGAACGTCCATTCCCATGCCTTTCAGCGTGCCATGGCGGGCCTGGCCGAAAAGCGGCGCGACCCGGCTGATAGTTTCTGGACCTGGCGGGAGATGATGTATCGCGCGGCCCATGCCGTGCGGCCGGACGATCTTTCGGCCATCGCGGACTATCTGTTCATTGAGATGCTGAAGGCCGGCTATACCACGGTCGGAGAGTTTCATTATCTGCATAATGATTCGGGCGGGGCGGCCTATGCCGATCCGGCCGAGATGTCGGGGCGGCTGGTGCGCGCCGCAGCCGATACCGGCATCGGCCTCACCGTGCTGCCCGTGCTTTATATGCGCGCCGGCTTCGATGGTGCGCCGCTTGAGGCAGCACAGCGGCGTTTTGCCACCAATGAAGAGCAGCTGCTGAATATTCTGGAATCGCTGCGCTGGCATGGGCGGGATTCGACCAACTTGCGCGTCGGCATCGCGCCGCATTCGCTGCGCGCCGTTTCGGTCGATGTGCTGCGCCATATCGCCTCTGCCTTGCCGGAGGATACGACGATCCATATCCATGTCGCCGAGCAGATGCGGGAGGTGGAGGATTGCATCGCCGCCACCGGCTCCCGCCCGGTCGAGCTGCTGATGGCGGAAGCGCCGGTCGGCCCGTCCTGGTGCCTGATCCATGCAACCCATGTCCTGCATGACGAGTTGGCCGATATCGCGGCCAGCGGCGCGGTCGCCGGGCTTTGCCCGATTACGGAGGGCAATCTGGGCGACGGCGTGTTTCCGCTGCCTGAGTTCCTGACGACGGGCGGCCGCTTCGGCATTGGGTCCGACAGCAATGTCACGCTCAACCCCTGGGAGGAGCTGCGTCTGCTGGAATACGGCCAGCGGCTGACGCATGGGCGGCGCTGCATGTCGCTGCCGGAAGACGCCTCGGGCTCCGTCGGCGGGGCGATGTATCGCGCGGCGCTGACGGGCGGTGCTGCGGCGCTCGGCCAGCCGGTCGGCGTCATCGCCGAAGGTTTCCGCGCTGACCTCACCGTGCTCGACCGCAACCGGCTGTCCCAGCCGGACGCGGAGGGTGACGATATTCTGGATAGCGCCATCTTCACCGGGTCCAGCCTGCCGGTGCGCGACGTCATGGTCGGCGGCATCTGGCGGGTGCGCGAAGGCTATCACCCACAGGAACAGACCGCGCGCGCAGCCTTCGCGGCAGCGTTGCGGCGGATCGCGGCTTGACCGCCTGGCAGGTCATCCGCGCCGCCGCGTTTCAGGCCATGCCTTGGCGGAACGGCGGCGGCACCACCTGGGAGATTGCGCGCGGAACCTTCCCCGAAGCGCCGAATGGATCAAAGGGGGCCGATTGGCATTGGCGCTTCAGCCTGGCGGAGATCGCGAGCGACGGTCCCTTCTCGGTCTTTCCGGGCATCGACCGGCTGCTCACCGTCATTTCCGGCGAGGGCATAGACCTCAAGATTGATGACGCGGCCCCTCGACGGCTTCATGCCGGAGAGGATATCGCATTTCGTGGCGAGGCCGCGATCAGCTGCGATTTGCTGGACGGGCCGACGCGCGACCTCAACCTGATGGTGGACCGGCGCTTGGCGCGGATTTTGCCCGGGCGGGACGGAAGCAGGCTGCAGGCTGAGGCGGGGCTGATCCTCCTCTATGCTGTCGAGGAGGTAGGTTTGGCGATCGAGACACATGAATTACGACTGGCACCCGGTGAGGCCGTCATCGGCAATGCCGGGGCGACGGCGGATATCATCGCAGGGCGGGCCGTCTGGGCGCGTATCGAGAGGCTAAGCGTCTGATGGTTTTCTACCGCATCTGGGCTGCGGCCGGTGTTATCAGCATCGGTCTGATAGGCAGCGCCTTCAGCCATACGACGACGAAGCACTATGCGGCCCCGCATCACAGCACGACGCATCATTATGTGGCGCCGAAGAAGGCCTGGCGTCCCGCCAAGCCCTATCACGGCAAACCGGTGACGCATCCCAAAAGCTATCATGCGCCGGCCCATAAAAGCTGGAAGCATTACGAGCCGAGCCATAAGACCTGGCACAAGACCTATCATAAGCCCGCACCGCCGCCGCGCATGCCGGGCCGCACCACGGACGGCCGGTTCATGCTGCCGGGCGGCATGGAATCCACTTGCTCCGGCGGCACACCGCCACCCTGCCAGTAAAGGCAGGCCTTCGGCTTGGGCTGACATCTGAGGGACGCGATGAGGAAGCTGATCAACGATCCCGATCACGTCTTGCCGGAAATGCTGGAGGGTTTGGTCAGGCTCTCGCCCGGTCTGGCGCTTCTGCCCGGCAGCAATGTCGTTCTCAGGTCTGAAAAGACAGCCGGCGTCGCATTGATCTCCGGCGGCGGGGCAGGGCATGAACCCGCCCATGTCGGCTTCGTGGGGCCGGGATTGCTGCATGCCGCCGTCGCCGGGGATGTCTTCACCTCGCCATCGACGGACGCCGTGCTGGACGCCATTCGCGCGGTGGCCGGGCTGGAAGGCGTTCTCCTCATCGTCAAGAATTATACCGGCGACCGGCTGAATTTCGGCTTGGCCGCAGAGATGGCGCGGGCCGAGGGCATCGCCGCCGAGATGGTCATCGTCGCTGACGATACCGCGCTGGATATGGGGCCGGACGGCGTTGGGCCGCGCGGCATTGCCGGCACCGTGCTGGTGCATAAGGTGGCTGGCGCCGCTGCCGCCGCCGGGCTGGATCTGGCCAGCGTGAAGGCGGAGGCCGAGGCTGCCATTGCAGCGCTCGGCAGCATGGGCGTGGCGCTGTCGGCCTGCACGGTGCCGGCCGCCGGCAAGCCGGGTTTTACGCTGGCCGATGACGAGATCGAACTCGGCCTCGGCATCCATGGTGAGGCCGGGGTGCGCCGTGCGCCGATCGAACCCGCAGACAATCTGGTGACGCTGCTGCTGGACCGCATCCTGGCGCAAAAGGGCGTGAAGTCCGGCGATCGCGTGGCGCTGCTCATCAACAATCTCGGCGCGACGCCGGTGATGGAACTGATGATCGTGGCGCGCCAGGCGCTCGCCGTGCTGGAAGCGAGGGGCATCACGGTCCTGCGCGTCTGGGCCGGAACTTTTCTGACGGCCATCGATATGGCCGGCTGCTCGCTGTCGCTCATGACCTTGGATCAGTCTCGGCTCGCGCGGTTGGACGCGCCGGCTTCCGCTCCCGCTTGGATCGCCGGACAGAAGCCGCAGGCCTTGCCGCAGGCAGCGCCGCCAGCCAGGGCGGAGGTGGCGCCGGGCACAGCCTCTCCGCCGTTCGAGGCGGCGATCCGTGCCGTCGCGGACGTGCTGATGGCGGCGGAACCGCGTCTGACGGCGATGGATCAGGCGGTGGGTGACGGCGATCTTGGCATCAGTCTGGCGCGCGGATCGCAGGCGATGCTGGACGCGATCCCGACACTCGACCTCGCGCATGCGCCTGCGGCTTTGGCGGCTTTGTCAGGTCTGTTGCGGCGTGTGCTGGGTGGAACGTCCGGCCCGCTTTACGCCGTCATGCTGCTGCGAGCGTCGCGCAGTCTGGCTGACGCGGGCACGGCAAAGCCGCAGGACTGGGCAGCCGCTTTCGCGGACGGCGTTGCGGCGCTGGCTGACCTCGGCGGCGGCCGCGCCGGTGACAGAACAATGCTGGATGCCTTGTTACCGGCATCCACCGCGTTTCGTGAAAAGCTGTCTGCCGGTCTCGCCTTAGGCGATGCGCTGAAAGCGGCGGTCGAGGCGGCCGAGGCCGGCGCTGCCGCCACGGCGAGCATGATGCCAAAACGCGGTCGATCAAGCTATCTCGGCGCGCGTACCGCCGGCCATGTCGACCCCGGTGCCGAGGCGGTCGCGCTTTGGCTCGGCGCTTTGGCGAGGACGGTCGGCGGTTGAGCCGTCAGTGCTGGCTGTGGATTTCGGCGATATAGCCGCCAGGGAAAGCAACCATGGCGGATTGGCCGATGCCGTCGCCATGCGGCGCGACCAATAGCGTGACACCGGCTTTCTCGGCGCGAGCCAGTGTGGCCGTCAGGTCCGTCACGCCATAGCCCGTCGTCTCCCGCCCATACGGATAGGGCAGATGGCCGTCCGTCATCATCAGCACAAGATTGCCGAAACCTGACACCATGCGAATGCGGCGGAAGGTGGTGCCGGGGCGGCCGATGGCGTCACCAGGCGCGGCTGCCTCATCCGACACCAGGGTTGCATCCGCGAATGCCGTCCAATCCTTCACAAAAGCATCGACGGCATCAGCTGAAAGATAGATGCGGTTGTCCGGCACCGAGCCGAGCGGCGGGTAGGACGGCGCTTTGTTATGCCAATAGAGCTGCATGGCGATGCCGCCGGGCCAGAGGATGACGGCGTCACGCCCGATCGGGTCCGGGAAGGGGCTGACGAGGACATCCGCCCCGGCTTTGCGCGCGGCGATGACGGCCTTGTCCAGATTTTGCACCAGATAGCCGGTCCGCTCACTGCCAAAGGGATAAGGAATGGGCGTGCGGAAGCCGAAGAGTGAGACCAGACCGGAAGGCGTGATGAGCAGCTGGGACGAGGTTCGGCTTGGTGTCGGCGTGACGGTGACGATCGCCTGCGGGGTCGATTTGCCGCCGAAGGTCGCGAGGAAGCTCTGCATGAAGCGGTCGACATCGGCCGGCGCCACATAGACATGGCTGGTGTCGTATTGCGGCCCGACCGCGACCGGCTGCGCTTGGGCCAGATGCGCTGACCAGCACAGGCCGAGCAGGGCGGAAGCCAGAATTGTCAGGCGCATGCAAGGGTCCTTCGCGTCATCGGCGCAGATGAGGGCAGAAGGACAGTGTCAGCAAGCGACAAGATGGCGCGGTGACTGCTGTCATCGGTAATTGCGAATGATTATGAATTGCGCTAAATCGAGAGTCGTGGCGACCCGAGGAGCGAGCGATGAGCCAGAGATTGACCTGCCGATCCAGCGGGTCTGTGCGTCTTCAGGACCCGGCCGCCTATCTGGCGGCTTTTTGCGCCACGGCGCAGTCCTATGCCGAAGTCGATATCGGGGAGGGCTGGGCGCGGATCGATCTGGGCTATGCCGCCGTCGAATTGCGTCAGCGCCTGGAAGAGGTCTCGCTGTCCATTCGTGCGACCGATAACGGCACCATCGCGGCCCTGCAGGCGATGATGACCGAGCATCTGCGTGAGACTCAGCAGGATAGCGGCCTCGGTTTTCTGTGGCGTGAGACACCGCCGCGCCTGACGCGCGCCTATCGGGAAATGACGGTCGTGGCGGTCACGGATATCACGCCGCATATGCGCCGCTTCACGCTGAACGGCGACAATCTGCAGCCCTTCGTCGCAGGCGGGTTGCATGTGCATCTGTATTTCCCCGGTGACGCGCCGCTGGGCCAGCCCAAGGTGGACGATACCGGTCGTGTCACCTGGGCGGGCGAAGCGCCGCCGGCGCGGGCCTATACCATTCGCTATATCGATGCCGCTGCCGGGCTGGTGGAGATCGATATGCTGCTGCACCCGTCCCATGATGCGGCACCGGGCGCCGATTTCGCGCGTGACGGCAAGCCGGGTGCCGTCATCGGCATGTCCGGCCCCGGCGGCGGGCAATTGCCGCCCAGCCGCTGGGTCTTGCTGGCGGGGGATGAGACGGCGCTGCCCGCCATCGCCCGCATGCTGGAAACCCTGCCGGCTGAAACCACCGCTGTGGTCCGTATCGAAGTGACCGGCGAGGATGATCGGCTGCCGCTGCGCTCGGCCGCCGATGTCGATCTGCGCTGGCTCTATCGTGGGTCGGTTCCTGCCGCGCAATCCCGCCTGCTGCTGGACGCGCTGGTGGAGACGGAATTTCCCGAGCGTGACATCGACCGCTTCGTCTGGTTCGCGGCCGAGGCTGATATTGCGCGTGAGGCCAAGGCCTGGCTACGCGCGCGGGATGATCTGGCACCGTCGGACTATATCGCCGCCGGCTTCTGGCGGGTTTAGAGCAGATCACAGTCAGATGGAATCATCTGACTGTGTGAAGATGCTCGCAAAAACAATAATCTAGAGCGGTATCTGCGAGCGTAAGCGAGCAGGAAACGCTCTAGAGGCTCCGCCGGCGATGAAAGTGGGTGCCCGGGTCAGGCCCGGGCATGACGTGATTTTGTGATATGCTATATATCTTCGTCATCCTCGGGCTTGACCCGAGGATCTATGCTTTCTTATCAACCCGCTACAAAACCGCCGCGTTGAGATGCACGGTCAGATGGCCGGCCGTATTGCGCTCGGCATGGCCGTCGACACCATAGACCTCAGCCAGCATCTGCCGGGTGATGACGACATCCGGCGCCCCTTGCGCGTATAAAGTACCATCTTTGAGAATAAGAATTTCATCCGCCCAGCGGGCCGCCAGCGCCAGGTCATGCAGCACGACGATGACCAGCGCACCATCGGCGGCCAATTGTCGGGCGCGGGCCATGACCGTCAACTGATGGCGCGGGTCGAGCGCGCTGGTTGGCTCATCAAGACAAAGCAGTGCCGGATTGCCGGCGACGGCCTGGGCGAAGCTCACCAACTGCTTTTGCCCGCCTGAGAGGTCCGACAATTTGCGCATGGCGAGCGGCAGGATATCGATGCGCGATAGCGCCGCCGCAGCACGCTCGGCCGCCTGCGCGCCCGGCACCGCGCCGGTTGCCTGCAGGCTGGCGATCAGACTTTCGAAAACGGTCAATTCCACGCCGTCCGGGATCGCCTGCGGCATGAAGCCGAGCAGCTTCGCACGCTGACGCGGGGGCAGGCCGATCAGGTCGGTCTCGCCCAGCATCGCGCGGCCCTGTGCGGGCAGCAGACCCGCAAGACCTTTCAGCAAAGTCGATTTGCCGGCGGCATTGGGACCCAGCAGGCCGACGACGCGGCCCTGGCGCAAAGGCGCCACCGTCAGATCGCGAATGACGGCCCGGCGGCGATAGCCGCAGGTGAGATGCTCGATACGCAGATCCATCGCCATGCCCTTCAGCCCGCGCGGCGCGTGACGATGAGCGCGAAGAAAACCGGCAGGCCGATCAGCGCGGTAGTGATGCCGGTCGGCACGTCGATATCGGGCAGCACCAGCTTAGCGCCGAGTTGCGCCAGCAACAGGATCAGCGCCCCGCTGATGGCGCTGATGGGCAGGAAAATACGGTGATCCTCGCCCACCAGCAGCCGCGCGATATGCGGCCCGACCAGGCCCACGAAGCCGATGCTGCCGACGCTCGCGACCGCCGCCCCCGTCATCAGACTGACGCGCAGGAATGTGGCCAGGCGCAGACGGCGGATATCAAGCCCGAGGCTGATCGCGCGTTCCTCGCCCAGGCGCAGGGCCGTCAGTGCCGGGGCGGCGGCGAGCGACCAGGGGATGAGGATGACGCCCAGACCGAATAGCGGCCAAAGCACGGGCCAGCGCACGCCGGACAGGCTGCCCAGCATCCAGAAGGTGAGCTGCTGCAAGGCGGCCTGCGATGCCACGATCTGCAGTAGCGCGATCAAAGCGTTGAAGGTGAAGACAAGGCCGATGCCGAACAGCATCAGCGTGCGGGTGCCACCGCCGAGCGAGGACAGGCCCATCAGCACCAGCGTCGCCAGGAACGCGAGCAGGAAGGCATTGCCGGCGATGAGCCAACCACCGGGCACAAAGGGCAGGCTGATGCCGAGCACGATGGCGATGGCCGCGCCGAAGGCGGCCGCCGGGGCGATGCCGAGGGTGACGCCCTCCGCCAGCGGATTATTGAAGACCGTCTGCAATTGCGCGCCCGACAGCGCCAAAAAGGCACCAACGACGAGGGCGGCGAGCGCCTGCGGCAGGCGGATCTGCTGCACGATAATCAGTTCCACACGGCGGCTGCCGGCCATGCCGAGCGCGGCGCGCAGCACGCTGACGGGATGCAGCCCGGCCGGCCCCGCCAGCACATCGGCGATCAGCGCCAGAAAGGTGACGAGGCAAAGCAGCGTCACCGTTACGCGCCGCCGGCGTTTCAGCTGGCGGTGTTCGGCCAGAATGCTGGCAGTGGTCGCGCTCATGCCGCCTCCTCGGCGATCCACAGCGTGCCGGTGAGATTCCTGTGCAGGAATTCGTCGCGGACCTGATCGAGGCTGGCATTCGCGTCGATGCCGGCGCGTTTCGCGAGATCGGGGTGGAACCAGCCCGCCATGGCCTCGATCGCCAGGACATTGAGGGGCGATCCGTTGAGGAAGTTCCATAGGGCGAAATTGCGATGCGCCTGGACTGCCGGAATGCTGGCGATATCGGGGGCGGCAAGGGTGCGTGCGAGGGTCGCTTGCGCTGTCTTCTCATCGATGCCGAAGCCGATGGTGACGCCGGTCTTCTGGTCAGGGTTGGCGAGCCCCGTCGCGATATAGAAATGCGGATCGGCGCTGAGCACGAATTCCAGCGACAGCGCGCCGCCGAAAGCGCCGGGCATATGGCCGGCTTCGATATTCTTGCCCCCGGCAAGCGGAATATATTGGCCGAAGCCCGCACCGCCCGCCACCCAGCAGCAGGCCGTGATGCCGGGATAGACTTGCAGCATGACGCTTTCGGGATGCGCGGTCAGGTCCGCATTGCGGATTGTCCTCAGGTGCTCAGCGTGAAACCGCGCATAGGCTTGGCCCGCCGCCGGTTGTCCCAGCAAGGCGCCCAGAAGCTCCATGCTGGCACTGGTATGGGCGATGGGATCGACGAAAAGATCGACGAAAGCGACCGGCACACCCATGGCCGTGAATTGCGCGACCGCGCCCTGGGTCGTGCCTTTCTGCCAGAGGCTGAGAATGACGAGATCGGGCTGGGTTTCCAGCGCGGTTTCCATATAGCCCGAGCCGAATTGGGTGATCAGCGGGATCGCGTCGTAATGCGGATAAAGGGTTTTGAGTTGTGAGAAATACTCTTGATCATAGCGCTTCACGAAACTGTCCATCAGCACGATGCGCTGGTCGATATCAGGGTCGACCAGGCTCAGCGCGGTGAACAGCAAGCTGTCGCCAAGCAGGATACGGCGCGGCGCCTTCGCCAAGGTCACCCGATTGCCGGCAATGTCGGTCACTGTCAGCGGATAGGGGCTGGCGGCCAGCGCAGGTGTCGCGAGTATGGCTGCAAGACCGCCGAGAAAGGCGCGGCGGCTTGTCATGCGCCGACACTCTCGATTATGCGCCCATTCTCCATCGTGATCAGCCGGTTCGCGACATGGAAATAGCGGTCGTCATGGGAGATGACGATGACGGTCGCCCCCTGTGCCGCGAGTTCCGGCAGAATTTCGGTATAGAAGGTGCGGCGGAAGCTGGGGTCTTGATCGGCGGCCCATTCGTCGAAGACCATGATCGGGCGTTTGGTGAAGATCGCCTGCACCAAAGCCAGACGCTTGCGCTGGCCGGTGGACAGGTCGGTGGTTGTGAAGACACCGTCCTTGACCGAGACTTTGTGCGCGAGGTCCAGCCGTTCCAGCCAGCGGTTCAGCGCTGCCCCCTGCATCGGCGGCGGCCCGTCCTCGAACAGGTGGAAGTCGGAGAAGATGGTGTGGAAAAGCTGGCGGTATTCGTCGCGGGTTTCATGCGTCACCGGCACGCCGTCAACCAGAATCTGTCCCTGATCCGGTTCCATCAGACCCAGTAGCAGTTTGATGAGCGAGGTTTTACCGGAGCCGTTTTCGCCGACGATGAAGACGATCTCCCCGCGTTGCAGGGAGAGGTTGACGGGACCGACCGAAAAGGGCGCCGCGCCCGCGACCTTGGGATAGTCGAAGCCCATGCCGTCCAGCGTGATGCGGGCGGGGACGGCGACCGTCTCATCCTGCTCCTGCGTCAGTGACACATTGGGTTCGAAACTCGTGAAACGGGCGGACAGATCGGCGATGCGGCGGATAGCGACCTGTGCGCGGCCCAGCACCGGCAGGTTATGCATCATCTGGTCGATCGGGCCTTTCATGAACAGAAGCACCAGGATGAAGCTGGTCATGCGGTCGCGCGGCAGCATGGCAGGATGCGTCAGCACCAAAGTCACGAAGGCAAACAGCAGCAGCGTGCCGAGCGCATTGGCGCCGACGAAAAAGGCGATGGCGCGACCAGTGACTTTTCGGACCTCCTGCGCGGCCGGCACGACCTCACGCTGAAAGATGCGGGAGCGGCGACGGCGATCAAGGCGGAGTTCGCGGGCGCCGTCGATAATGGTGCGGTAATGCCCGTGCAAGCGGTCTTCCGCCGCCCGTCCGGCCCAGAAACCCTTGATGCCGCGGCTGCGCGCGCGGAACTGGATGAAGCCGCCGATCAGCAGAATGGGTAGCAGCCAAAGGAATAGCGGCAGCGAGAGAAAGGCGAGATAGATCAGGCAGCCGATGGTGATGCCGGCCGCGACCGATATGGCGCCGAGCGCGAAGGCGAGATCGCTGATCATATCGACGTCACCGCCCAGGATCGGCAGCAGGCCCTGCCGGCCGAGCTTTTCGAGGGCTGCCAGCGGCGCCGTCAGCATGCGGCGCGCGAGATCGATGCGCACCGCCGCCGTGATCTTTTGCCCGGTCATATTCGTCAGGATATCGGACAGACCGGAACCGGAGGCAGAGAGCAAGGCGAGCGCCATGAAACCTGTTGCCGCGTCGGGTCCGAAATGCAGGCGGCCGTTCAGCACCTGGCCGATGACGGCGAGCAGGAAGACCGTGCCCAAACTGCCGGCGATGCCGCAGAGCGTTGATGCCGCAAGAAGTGGCAAAACAGGACGAAGCGGCAGATGACGCAGCATGACAATACTCTCAGTCAGAAACGGCGAAAGGCGGGGAAGGAAACCTTCCCCGCCCGGTCCCGCCGGAAAATAGATGCGACCGCTTACCAGTGATAGGCGAGCGTCGCATAGACGGCACGGCCGGCACCATAATAGCAGGCGATGGAACTGGTGCAGTTCGCGAGATACTGCGTATTGGCGATATTGCTGGCGTTGAGCTGGATATCCAGCCCGCTCATGCTCGGGCTGATATTGCCGAGATCGTAATCCATGGCGAGATCGACCAGGGCGACGGGATCGACCTGATACTGCTGGGCGGTATCACCATAGACCGAACCACGATAGCGGAAGCCTGCACCCAAGCCCAAGCCGCGGGCGAAGGAGTTTTGCAGCTTGTAATGCGCCCAGAGGTTGACGGCATGCATCGGCACCAGCGGCAGAAGGTCGCCGACATTGCCGGCATTGCTCTTGGTGACGACAGCATCCGTATAAGTATAGGCGGCGTCTAGGTCAAAGCCAGGGGCGGGACTGACCTTGGCTTCCAGCTCAAGACCCTGCGACCGCGCCTGGCCGGTCTGAACGTCGAACAGCGTGCTGGCCGGATCAGGTGTCAGGACGTTGTTCTCGGTCAGGTCAAACAGGGCGGCGGTAAAGAGCGCGTTCCAGCCCGGCGGCTTGTATTTCAGGCCCAGTTCATACTGGCGGCTGGTGATGGGCTGGTAGGGCGTGCCTTCCGCATCCGTGCCGCTGGTCGGCAGGAAGCTGGTCGAATAGCTGACATAGGGCGCGATGCCGTTATTGAAGAGATAAAGCAGGCCAGCGCGGTAGGTCCAGGCGCTGTCATTCTGCGTCGTGCTGGTACCGCCGATCTTGGCATAGGTATCGGTCGAGGCATTGTCGTGCCGCACGCCGGCGAGAAGGCGGAAGCCCAGCCAGGAGATTTCATCCTGCAGGTATTCGCCGATCTGATTGACCGTCTGGATATCGGATTCATAGGTCGAGAGTGTCGTCGCACCGGACGTGTAGACAGGCGCGAAGATATCGATCGAAGGCGCGGTACCCGCACCGTAGGAGAAGTCGTTCGACGTATGGCTGTAGTCGATGCCGAACAGCACCTTGTGGCGCAGCGGGCCGGTGGTGAAATCGGCTTCCAGGTGGTTGTCGAGCTTGATGGTATTGATATTGACATGTTCCGCGAAGGTTGCGCGGTCCAGCGTCTTGTCATCCGATTCCAGCGCGGTGCCGTAGGTTTCCTGGCTGTCGCCGGTAATATGATTGTATCGGAGATTCTGGCTGAATTTCAGCCAGTCGTTGAAGCGATGCTCCAGCTCATAGCCGATCGCGACCTGATCCATGTTGAACTGGTCGAAGTCTTTCTCACCCGTGAAGGTGCTGGATGAGATGGTGCCGTTCGGGTTGTAGGTCTGTGTGCCGGCTTGCGGAAAGCCTTGATCCGTCCAGCCCGGTTCGCGCACGCGCAGATAATTGGCCAGGATCGTCACCTGCGTATCGGCATCCGGTTTGATGGTGATGCTGGGCGCAATGTACTGGCGGTTGTTTTCGGTGTAATTGACCTGCGTGTCCGACTGCCGATCCATGCCGACGATGCGGTATTCGACCTTGCCGTCCGTGCCTTCGACCGGGCCGGACATATCGAAGCCGAACTGCTTCGAATTGTGGCTGCCGTATTGGAACTCCACTTCATGCTGCGGCGTATCGGTCGGGCGCTTGGAAATGGCGTTGACCAGTCCGCCCGGCTCGTTCTGACCGTAGAGCATGGAGGAGGGGCCTTTCAGCACTTCCAGACGCTCCAGCCCGTATGGCTCGATATTATAGGTCCAAAGCCCGTTATCGCTTTTCAGACCGTCGATATAGATGCTGTCATAGCCGTTGAAGCCACGAATCTGCAGGAAGTCGCCGCGGGCGCCGTCACCATAGATTTCGGACGAAACGCCCGGCGTGTAGCGCAGGGCCTGGGAAATGCTCTTGGGCTGCTGCTGCCTCAACTGATCGGCGGTGACAACGTTGATCGCCTGCGGCGTCTGCACGATCGGCGTATCCGTTTTGGTCGCGGTATCGCTGCGCGTCGCGACATAGCCGATGCCGGGACCGGTCGGGCTTTGCTTGCCGTCACCTGCCTTGCCCTGGACGGTCAGCGGTTTCAGCACCGTATCCGTGGTCGTTGATTGCGCATGGGCCGCGACGGCAACGGCGAGCGGAGTCAGGCAGGCGCTGACCATGAGCGCCGTAACAAGCGCGCGTCGGCGCTGCGGCTGAGATCGTGCAGCAGGATGGGCGAAGGGCATGGATTGTCCCGGTCTCGGCAAACGAGATTAAAATGAGAATGCGAACTATTCGCATTAATACCGAAGCGTTTACGCTGCCCATGAACCATGAGCAACGGGGCGTCATGGCTTTAGGATAATTTTGTCGTAATGCTGATGCTCAAATGCCACATATACATATCGATAAAGTAACAAATATAAATGACGATGGCGCTACGGTGAGCGGATCCTGAAAGAAAATCGAAAATTATTCAGTTCTGATCGAGAGAGAATTGCAGCGGCAGCGTGAGCGTGATGGGATCGCCCGGCACGCTGTCGGGTGGTGGCGGCAAAGGCGACGCGCGATGTAATGTCGCGATGGCGGCGGTATCGAGATCGGCATGGCCCGAACTCCGCACCAGCACGGCTGAGGTGACGAGGCCCGTGCGGGTGAAGGTGAAACGCACGATGCTCATGCCCTGCCAACCATTGTCCTGCGCGTCGCTCGGATAGCTTTTATACTGTGCGATATGCGCCAGCAGGCGGCTTTGCCAGTCCTGCTTGGTCAATCCGGGTGACGCCGATTGCCGCGCCGGCGCCGGTGTATCGGCATCGCTGGCGGAAGGTGTGGAAGGCGCCGGGGCCGCGACGGTCTTGGGCGTCTGCGTGACCTGTGTGGCGGGCGGCGGCGGGGCCGACATCGCTTTATGCAGGACGCGCAATTTTTTCCGCGGCAGTTGCGGTGCCACGGGTGGCGGTGGTGGCGGCATGGGCAAGGACGCATCCGATTCCGCGACCGGCAGGTCGAGCGGGGGTGGCGGCTGCACCACGGGCGGCGTGATCGGCGGCGGTGGTGTCTGCACCTTCGGCAAAGGCTGTGGTGGTGTCGGCGCGGGAGGCGTCGGGGCCAGTGGTGTTACGGGCCGCACCGGCGTCGGCACTTTCGGTGGTGGCGTGGGTACGGTTTTGGCGACCTGCGGCGCCGGCTGCGGTTTGGCGGCGGGTGCCGGTGTCGGCGGTGCCGAAGGGGCGGGCGGCGCCGGCAGGGGGGTCAGATCAATCATCACGGCCGGCGGCAGCGGCACTTCACCCTGGGTTTTCGGGTGATGGTTCAATTCAAGGAAGAAGGCGAGATGACCGGCGACGACGAGGCCGAGGCAGGTTCCCCAGAGTGCCGCGCGCCGCAGGCCTGTGCGCGGCCGGTCGCACAGGAACTCGGCATCGGCCGGCCAGGCAAACGGGGGAGCGTTCGGCGCCATTACTGCGGCTGATCCGCTTGATCGGATTGCTGGGCGACCAGACCGATCTTCAGATATCCGCCGTGCTGTAACCTATCCATGGTCTGCATCAGCATGCCGTAAGGCACTGTCTTATCGGCGCGCAGGAACAGGCGCTGTGTATGATCGCCCTGGGTTTCATGATCCAGTGCGGCGATCATCTTCTCGGCCGGCACCGTCGTATCATTGACCGCGACATCGCCGTTCGCTTCGATCGTCAGGAATAGCGGCTTCTCGGGGCGCGGCGCTGCCTTCAGGCTGGCGGTTGGCAATTCAACCGGCACGTCGACCGTCGCAAGCGGTGCTGCCACCATGAAGATGATGAGCAGCACAAGCATGACGTCGATAAAGGGCGTGACGTTGATATCATGCTGTTCGGCAAGGTCGTCGCCGTCATCATTCATATGAAAGGCCATGGCGAGTTATTCCGCCGCCATGGGGCGTGTGCGGCCGACGACCGCCGAGCCGCGGTCAAGCGTGCGGCTGGTGTGACGCAGCACGATCTCGCCGAGATCGCCGAGGCCGTGACGATAGGCGCCGACCCAGCGCGCGAAAATATTATAGATGACAACGGCCGGAATGGCCGCGACCAGACCGGCGGCGGTCGCCAGCAGCGCCTCGGCGATACCGGGTGCCACGACGGCCAGATTGGTCGTGTGCAGCTTCGCGATGCCGACGAAGCTGTTCATGATGCCCCAGACGGTGCCGAAGAGCCCGACAAAGGGGCTGACGGCGCCGATGGTGGCCAGAATGCCGGTGCCGCGCTGAATGTGGCGGGCCAGTCGCATTTCCAGCCGGCGGAGGCGGCTGTCCAGACGTTCCTTCGTACCCTCGACCGCCGTGCCTTCGGACGCCGCGAGTTCGGCGCTGACGGCATGGCGCATCAACCGGAGCGCGCGCGGCAGGTCAGCGGTCCCGTCCGGCGCGTCGCTTTCGGCCAGGCGCAGGCCACGGCCCACACCCCGGCAGGCCTGCCAGAGTTCGATCCCCTTGGCGAGCAGCATGGTCCAAGTGACGATGGAGGCCAGGAACAGCAGCAGCAGCACGCCCTTCACGATGCGGTCGGCATGGCGGACCAATGCCTTGACCGAAAGATCGGCGGGCACCGTGGCGGCTTCGGGTGTCGCGGCGGCGGTCGGATCGGTCGTGCCGGTGGTAGCGGGCGCTGCCGTCGCTGCCGGAGCGGCGTTCGTCGCGGGTGCCGTGGCGGTCGCCGGAACCACATTTGCCGGCGCTGCGGCAGCGGCCGGGGTCGCTGCCGATTGCGCCCAGGACAGCGCCGGCTGCGCCAGCGTCAGGCCCAGCGCCAGGGATAAAGCGGCAGCAGCGCGGCAGGCGAGACGTCGGGTCACAGCGATCTCCATCGGCATAGCGGGCGAGCGACAAGCCAAGGTCGATCGCGTCGATAGGTTGTTTGA
This sequence comes from Acidisoma cellulosilyticum, assembly GCF_020621385.1. Lineage (GTDB taxonomy): Bacteria > Pseudomonadota > Alphaproteobacteria > Acetobacterales > Acetobacteraceae > Acidisoma > Acidisoma cellulosilyticum. The sequence continues at coordinate 170,675 of NZ_JAESVA010000009.1, forward strand.
ATGAGAATGATTATCAGAATCAATAGCGGTTAGCGGGTGTCGAATGCAACCCTGCTCATCGGTTGATTGAGCATCATCGGCCCGTCGCTTCAGGCGCGTCTTTTATAGGATAGGGGGGGGTAAGGGGCCTGCGGCCGCAGGCCCCTTACCTTTCAGGAAAAAAGAAGCGGCTGGGGCCGGGGCATCTCGGCGCTATTCTCGCCGTCAGCACGGCGCAAGGGCGCGATGCGGACTTTTACCATGTGCGACTGGCGCAGATGCCGAGCCTGTCGCATCTCACGATCGAGGTGAATTCTCACGATTGATGTGGCGCCATTCTTTTAGCAGTCGCCCGCGGGCTGGTCCCGCGGGTCTACCCGTCGAGGCGCCCGGACGCCCTCATGGCGCCGTAACGGGTAGGCCCGCGCAACACGTGCGCGGGTGACAAAGACAGAGCGGCTGACAGAGACAGAAAAATCAAACGTCCAGATCGGCATCCGTCACGCTGCGGGCACGGTCCTGAATGAACTGGAAGCGCAGTTCCGGCCGCCGGCCCATCAGGTTTTCGACCATGGTATTGGTCTCGGCCCTTGTCTCGGGCGCCGCGATGACCTTCAGCAGCGTGCGCTTCTTGGGGTCCATCGTCGTGTCCTTCAGCGTCGCGGGCGGCATTTCGCCCAGACCCTTGAAGCGGCTGACCTCAACCTTGGCCGTCCCCTTGAAGGCCGATTTGCTGAGCTTCGCCATCTCGGCGTCGTTCATCGCATAGACGGATTTCGCACCCTGGGTCATGCGGTACAGCGGCGGCTGGGCCAGATAGATATGCCCCTGGCGCACCAGCTCCGGCAGTTCCCGATAGAAGAAGGTCATCAGCAGGCTGGCGATATGCGCGCCGTCGACATCCGCATCCGTCATGATGATGATGCGGCCGTAGCGCAGGCGCTTGATGTCGAACTTGTCGCCGACCCCGGTGCCGATGGCCTCGATGAGGTCCTTCAGCTCCTGATTCTGGCGCAGCTTGTCGGCCGAGGCGCTGGCGACGTTAAGGATTTTGCCGCGCAACGGCAGCACGGCCTGCGTCTCCCGGTTGCGCGCCTGTTTGGCGGAGCCGCCGGCGCTGTCGCCTTCGACCAGGAAAATCTCCGTCTCGGCGGCATTCTCCCGTGTGCAATCCGTCAGCTTGCCGGGCAGGCGCAGCCGGCGGGTCGCGGATTTGCGCGGCGTATCCTTCTCCTCACGCCGGCGGATGCGTTCCTCGGCGCGTTCGATGGCGAAGGAGAGCAGATTGTCGGCGGAGGTCGGGTCACCGGCCAGGAAATGGTCGAAGCGGTCCCGCAAAGCGGCTTCCACCAGGCGCGTCGCGTCGCCGTTGGTCAGCTTCTCCTTGGTCTGGCCCTGGAATTGCGGCTCCCGGATGAACACCGAGAGCTTCGCCGCCATGGGCGTCAGCACGTCTTCCGCCGTCAGCTGGGCCGCGCGCTTATTGCCGCGATGGTCGCCCCAGGCACGCAGGCCCTTGAGCAGCGCCGAGCGCAGCCCGGCCTCATGCGTGCCGCCGAGCGGCGTCGGGACCGTATTACAATAGCTGTGCAGAAAACCGCCGCCGCTGCCTTCCAGCCAAAGGGCCGCCCATTCCACGCGGCCTGCGCCATTGGGGAAATCGGCGTCCCCGGCCCAGGGCATCGGCAGGACGCGCCCGGTCTCCCCCACATCCTCCTCAAGACTGTCGCGCAGACCGCCGGGGAAATGCAGCACGGCTTCGGCCGGAATATCGGACTGGCCGGAGAGCAGTGACGGGTCGCAGCTCCAACGGATTTCGACACCGCGAAACAGATAGGCTTTGGAGCGGCAGAGCCGGTACAGCCGCGCCGGGCTGAAGGTCAGGCTGGTGCCGAAGATCGCGGGGTCAGGGCGGAAACGCACCGTGGTGCCGCGCCGGTTATGAATCGGGCCGGCGTCGATCAGCGTGGTGGTCGGCTTGCCCTGAACATAGCTCTGCTTCCACAGCCGCTTTTCGCGGGCGACCTCGACCTCGAACAGATCGGACAGCGCATTGACGACCGAGCTACCGACGCCGTGCAGACCACCGGAAGTCGCATAGGCCTTGCCGGCGAATTTGCCGCCCGAATGCAGCGTCGTGAGGATGACCTCAAGCGCGCTTTTATCCTTGAACTTGGGATGCGGGTCGACCGGAATGCCGCGACCATTGTCACGCACCGTCAGCACATTGCCGGGGGCGAGGTTCATTTCGATGAAGCTGGCATGGCCGGCGACGGCCTCGTCCATCGAATTGTCGAGGATTTCGGCCGCCAGATGATGGAAAGCGTTGTCGTCGGTGCCGCCGATATACATGCCGGGCCGGCGCCGGACAGGCTCCAACCCTTCCAGAACCTCGATGTCTTTCGCTGAATAGGCCGCCTCGGCCGAGCCCGCGCCGAAGAGGTCGTTCATGTCTTGTTCCCGTTCATGAGGGGCAAGATAGGCGCTGCCGCCAGACCAGGGCAAGACATGCCGATGCGGCGCTTGGCCGGTATGTGACCCATCAACTCAGGTCTCGGTTGATGTCGTGGCTGACGATGCCGGCTTCGCTGGGGATTCGCAGCCAGTCCTTCTGCGCCAAGGTCTGCTGCGTCGCGCGGTATCCGCGGTTCCAATGGTCCAGCATGGACCGCCGGCTGAACTCGTAATCCCGCGACTCGCCCTCATAGACCGCATGTTCATAGATCAGTTCCAGCACGGAGAGCCGGGGCAAGTTGGCGAGCCGTCGGCGTTCGGCCCGATCCTCAGGCGTAAGCTGCGCCTCCGGCATCCGGTCGAGCAGGTCCCGCAGGCGGTTCTTCAGCGCAAATTCGCGCTTGAAGAAGTCCGTCACCAGCCGGGTGCGGCTGGAATAGCCGATTTCCTTCTGCCTTAGCCCAACATCGCGCAGCGTGCGCGGAATGGGGCCGCGCGCGCTGAACAGGTCGACCTGAAACACCAAGGCGCTGCAGCTCTCGATATTGATCAGCAGATGCATCAGCGGCGTGTTGGAGATCAGCGCCCCGTCCCAGAAATACTCCATCCCGATCTCGACCATGGGGAAGCCGGGCGGCAAGGCGCCGCTGGCCATGATGTGCTCGGGTCCCAGTGTCATCGTGGCATTGTCGAAATAGGCGAAATTGCCGGTCTCGACATTGACGGCGCCGACCGCGCAGCGTGTCTCGCCGCTGTTCAGCCGGTCGAAATCGACGAAACGCAGCAGCGTGTCCCGCAGCGGGGCCGTGTCATAGAAGGCCGTGGCCTGCGCGCTGCCGGGCAGGCTGAACATCGGGCCGGGAAAATTGGGTTTGAAGAAGCCGGGCTGACCGAGCAGCAGGGCGCCGAGGGCGGCGGCCTCATTCTCGAAGCGGCGCGGCAGGTCGCCGTCGATAAAGGGCAAGGACGGGCGCTCGGGCGTGATCAACTCCCAAAAGGCACGCAGGCGCGGCAGGCGGTCCTGCGGCGCATTGCCGGCGATGATCGCCGAATTGATGGCGCCGATGGAGACGCCGCAGAGCCAGTTGGGGGCGATCCCGGCCTCGTCCATCGCCTGGAAGACCCCGCCCTGATAGGCACCGAGCGCGCCGCCGCCTTGCAGGATGAGGGCGACGTGATGGGGCAAACCAGGCCGGTCAGGTCCGGATGATTCAAAGGGGGGCGTCGCATCCATGGACAATCTCCCGGCACAAAGGGCGGCTCTCAGCGCAATGATCACTGGACAGGCGCGCCAGCGTGATCAAGCTTTCTTTCCGAATGAGATAAGGACAATTGGATGAACCGCGACGATGTTCTCGGCATGACGTCCATGCCCTTCGCGAGCCCGAGCTACCCGAAGGGACCGTTCCGCTTCTATGACCGGGAATATCTGCTGATCCATTATGAGACGGATATGGAGGTCATCCGCCGGCTGCTGCCCGAGCCGCTGGAGCCGGACGGCAATCACGTCTTCTACGAATGGATGAAAATGCCGGATTCGACGGGCTTCGGCAGCTATCAGGAAAGCGGCTGCGGCATTGCGGCGAAATTCAACGGCGAGCCCTGCAATTTCACGCTGCAAATGTATCTGGATGATGAGCCGCCGACGACTGCCGGTCGTGAGATCTGGGGTTTTCCCAAGAAATACGGCCTGCCCGAGCTTCGCCCGATCCATGACACGCTGACCGGCACGCTGCGCTATGACGATATCCGTGTCGCCATGGGGACGATGACCTATAAGGAATACAACCTCGTCCATGGCGATGAGGACCGGCTGCGCGTCATCGGGCAGCTCGGCAAGCTCGGCGTGAACCTGAAATTCATCCCCGACGTCGACGGCAGCCCCAAGGTCGCGCAACTCGTCGGCTATAATATGAGCGATATCGAGCTGAAATTCGCCTTCGGCGGGGAGGCGCGGCTGGATCTGGTGCCGCATGTCAATGCGCGGGTCGCGGATTTGCCGGTGCGGAAGATCCTCTATGGTCAGCATATCAAGGCCGACATGACGCTGCCTTACGGGCGCGTCCTGCATGACTATCTCGCTTGAGGGTCAGAGTGCTGGCCTGAGAGAGACGGAAGAGGAGGAAAGAAAAATGAGTCTGGCAGGTAAGGTGGCGCTGGTCACCGGTTCCACGAGCGGCATCGGTCTGGGCGTCGCCCAGGCTTTCGCGGCCGAGGGCGCGGATATCGTCATCAACGGTTTCGGCAAGCCTGAGGATATCGAGCGCGAGCGCGCGGCCATCGCGGCCGATTTCGGCGTGCGCGTGATCTATTCCGGTGCCGATCTCAGCTCTGGCGCGGGTGTGCGGCAGCTGGTGGCGGATGCCGAGGCAGGGTTCGGCCGCGTTGATATCCTGGTCAATAACGCCGGCATCCAGTTCGTGGCCGATATCGTCGATTTCCCGGAGGATCGCTGGGACGCGATCATCGCCATCAACCTCTCCTCCGCCTTTCATGGTATCAAGGCGGCCGCACCCGGCATGAAGGCGCGCGGCTGGGGGCGCATCATCAATATCGCCTCTGCCCATGGTCTGGTCGCGAGCGCCCAGAAATCGGCCTATGTCGCGGCCAAGCATGGCATCGTCGGGCTGACCAAGGTGGCTGGCATCGAACTCGCCAATAGCGGCGTCACCTGCAATGCGATCTGTCCGGGCTGGGTGCTGACGCCGCTGGTCGAGGCGCAGCTGCATACCCGCGCCGAGAAGAACGGCACCAGTTTCGAGCATGAGAAAGAGGCGCTGGTGAGCGAGAAACAGCCGATGAAGCAGTTCTCGACGCCGGCGCAGATCGGCGCGCTGGCCGTGTTTCTGTGTTCGGACGGTGCGGCGACCATCACCGGCGCACCGCTCTCCATCGACGGCGGCTGGGTCGCGCAATAAGGCTTCCCGTAGCGCGGCCCCATAGAAAGGCCGCAAATCAGGCCAAGATCAGAGCTTCCACCCGGGGGCTCCGCTTCCGCGGGGCCCTTTTTTGTCTGCAGCTTGGATCTGACCTCATGACCGTTCTTGTTACCGGCGCGGCCGGCTTCATCGGCTATCATGTCTGCGAGGCGCTGCTGGCGCGGGGCGAGACGGTGATCGGCGTCGATGAGATCAATGCCTATTACGACCCGGCGCTGAAGCACGCGCGTCTGGCGCGGCTGGAGGGCAGGGAAGGCTTCCGCTTCGTCAAGCTCAGCATCGCCGATCGCGCGGCGGTGGAAGCGCTGATGGCAGGCGCGCCGGAGATCGACCGCATCGTCCATCTGGCGGCCCAGGCCGGGGTGCGGTTTTCGATGCTCGACCCTTACGCCTATGTCACCGCCAATCTGCTCGGGCATGTCGTGATGCTGGAAGCGGCAAGGCATCGGGAAGGCTTGAAGCATTTCGTCTATGCCAGCTCTTCCTCGGTCTATGGCGGCAATACCAAGATGCCCTTCTCGGAGGAGGATCGGGTCGATCTGCCGGTCTCGCTCTATGGCGCGACCAAGCGGGCGGATGAGCTGATGAGCCATTCCTACAGCCATCTCTATGGTCTGAAGCAGAGCGGGCTGCGCTTCTTCACGGTCTATGGCCCTTGGGGGCGGCCGGATATGGCCTATTTTTCCTTCGCCCAGGCGATCACGCAGGGCAAGCCGATCACCCTCTATGACAATGGCACGCTGCGGCGGGACTTCACCTATATCGACGATATCGTGGCCGGCATTCTGGGCGTGCTGGACCGGCCGCCGGCGGGGGATGCGCCGCGCCTGCTCAATATCGGGAATAATCAAAGCGAAACCGTCAGCAAGCTGGTCTCCCTGCTCGAAGAGGGGCTGGGCCGGAAGGCTGTCGTCATCGATCAGCCGAGGCCGGCGGCTGACGTGACGGATACCTTTGCCGATATTTCCGAGATCCGCGCGCTGACCGGATTTAGCCCGACGACGCCGTTGGAGCTTGGGATTCCGCGCTTTATCGACTGGTATAAGGGCTGGAACGGGCGCTGAGCCTCAGGCAGTTCCTGAGGTTTTTGCATGTCTAGGGGGTCGATTCCCATATTTGTGCATGGGTTGCATGCGACAGGGAAAAACCGGTCGCCCGTCGTCTCCGAGGCCTCACAATCGACCTACATAATTGATTTTGTTGAATTATTCTTTCTTTTCTTAGTTTGTCATTGTTTTGAAATTGGGTGTTGACGGGTGTTGGGGTGGGGCGTAAAAGCCCGTTCACCGACGCGGTGCGGGGTTGAA
>NZ_JAESVA010000010.1 GCF_020621385.1 Acidisoma cellulosilyticum
CCACCAGACCTCGATGCCCTTCAGGGCGTAGCAGAGACCCTGGACATCGAGTGAGGTGTTCTCGGCCAGCATTTCCGCGGGACCGGTGCGCCGGATGTGCGGCGGCTGCCCAGGCAACCCCACAACCACATATCGCGTGCGTCCATCGAGCGGGGGTAGGACGATGCAGCCGTCTTGGCCGATCTGACCATTTGCCGAGTACGAACCGGTGCGCCGGATCTGCGGTAGGACTTCGCCCGTGACCCATCTCCGGAACGCCCTCGCCTGCGGTTTCCGTGACTTGAAGATCAGGACATACAGGGCGCTCTCGGTAATGAGGTTGACGGTCTGCTCCCCGCCAGGGGTGTCTATAGTGCTTACCCCCCTCTCGTCGGGATCAAGGGATTTTACCATCATCCGCGAGTTGGTCAGCTCCAACGCATCGCAGACTTCAGATGCCACGAACCAGGTCGATCCGGCGATATAAAAGGCCCGAACCAAGGTTCCCTGGAAGCGATATTCGCCGATCACGGCTTCCCGAAGGTCCACCTTCTCATCCGGAGTGGCGCCATTAACCCCTTGATCTAGTGGTCCTTCGGTTAATCCACTCTGCGCCAATTTCTGGCTGTTCCTAGAAGCATGTTCGCGTTTCATTCCGACTTTCTCCGGGCTCCCCGGAAACCTTTTTCCGGTTTTCGGAAATCATTTTCCCGCGAACAAATGCGAACGGCGACCTCTTAGAGACGATCGCGGAGCTGTGAACGGTCGGGCCGGCAACGCGATCACGCGCCCGTTACCTTCCGGAAGCCCGAACAAAAAGCACCGATGGTGCATTGGTCCATATATCCCACTTTGCTGTCCCGTTTCCGTCCCGCTTGTGTCGCGTTAGCGTCCCGCTTCTGTCCCGTTCGCGGGAGCGCGGGACGCAAAAAAGAATGCCGTTCGCAGAATCACGCTTCAGCCTGGGGGCATGACAGTGCGAAGACGCGACACCCAAGCGATCCTGAAGACGGTCAAGCGCAGCGAGCGACGCTCGCCGCTTTTCCGCTGGATGGTCAAGCACCACGACGAGTTGGTTGAGGCCTCGCGGCTCGAGCGCTTTCATTGGCCGAGCTTCTGCGCCGAGGCGGCGAAACGGGGCCTGACCGACACGCAGGGACAGCCCCCCACCCCCGAGACCGCTCGCAAGACATGGGCGCGCGCGAGGAAGGCGTATCAGGAGGGTCAAGTCTTGGCGGCGGCAAAGCCGCCCCGCCCGAAGCCCCCTTCCCGCTTTCCGAAGGACTGGTCGCCGACCGTCTTACGGGAACAGGAGATCCCGGTCCCGGCCTATCTCAGGCCGGCCGGGGCAGAGGTGCCCCCGTATCTGAGACCGCCGAGCACGGCGGCCTCAGTGCCAGCACCATTCCATCCCCCGCCGCTGCCGGCGACGACCGCAGGGCCGGCCGGCAGCGAAATCGTAACAGGGCGCCCCAAGCGGGGATCGATGGCTGCTGCCTTGGACAAGCTTGGGGAAGGCGACTGGTGGCTGGGCGACGGGCGTCGGAGGCCGCGGAGTGATGAGCGTTGAAGAGAGTTAAACCCGAGAGGAGAGAGACTATGCCTGATGGACATGTGAAGCCGGTGGATCGGTTGCCGATCCTGTGGATTGCCTTGGGGCGGCAGCGGGTCGGGAAGACCGCGATGCTGAACACGGCGGTCCAGTATTTCAGGGCGAACGGGAACCCGATCCGGGTCTGGAACGCGGATCAGCAGAACCGGAGCCACACGCTCTCGGTTTTTTTTCCGGATGCCGAGACGGTGCCCAATTCCGGGATCGAGGATGGCAAGGCTTGGATCGAGGGGCGCCTCGAGGACCTGATCCAGCACCGGTATGACGCGGTGCTGGATGTCGGTGGCGGCGCGACCGGCTTTTCGCGGCTGGTTCAAGAGGTCCCCCTGCTTGAGGCGATCGAGGGGAGCGCCGTGCGGGTAGTCGGGCTATTCTGCATCGGCCCGGAAACCGCCGACCTGGACTATTTGGAGCTGTTCGCTGAGACGGACATGTTCATGCCAAGCGCCTCGGTCATCGTGCTGAACAGCGGCCTGGTCCTGTCCGGCCGCTCGACGAAGGGTGCGTTCCAGCCGATCGCCGAGCATAGGGTCATCACGAAAGCGACCGACAATGGCGCTTGCGTCGCGGTCTTCCCCGCCCTGACCTGCATGTCGGCCGTGACGGATCGGGCGCTGACCTTCCAGGAAGCGATGAATGGTAAGGCGAAGCCGGGAGGAGAACCCCTGTCGCTGTTCGACCGGGCGCGGGTCAATCGGTGGTGGAGCCGCGATGTCCCGGAATTTTTCGCGAGCATCCCGCGCGATTGGCTGCCGCATGCGGCAGCCAACGGGCAGGAGAGCGAGGCAAGCTGATGGACAGCACGGGGCCGATCACGCCGGCACCTTCCGAGGGCGTAGGCCCGAAGGATTGGGTGGCTGAGTTTCGTCGCCAGACCGAGGAAGTCCGCTCGGCGGCGGCGGAGTGGGCGGTGCGCTGGAATGAACCGGAGGGCCGGTTCATTTCAGCGATGCTGGGCGCGCTGGAGATCGTGGGCAAGCTGACGGCCTCTGTTCATGGCGCGTTCGAGCAGACTTCGCGGGAAGGCCGTATTGCTGCGGAGGCCGACCTTTTGAGGGCGAAGGAGATACACCGGGCGGCGCAGCTAGCCTTGACGCAAATCCGCAATGTCGAACTGGCGGCGAAGGCCGAGCACGAAGCCGTCACCCTGCAGATGATCGACCGGACCATGCCGTTGTTCACCGAGCGGCTGGAGAGGGTGTTGGTCATTCGTGAGCAACGCTGGAACAAGGACGTGGCGCGTCGGCGGTATGCGACGGCGGGCGCGGTTGTGCTGGCAATCTTCCTCGGCGGCTACGGCCTGTCCCGATGGCAAACCCATGACACGGTGTCGCGGATGGAGGCGTGCCAGCTCCACCCTCTCCAAGCGGCCGGGCATTTATATTGTCAGATCGATGGGCAATGATTCGGCGCGCCGTTCGCAGTCATCCGCGCCAGGGTTGGTCGTCTCGAAAAGGAGGACGATCGATGCGAACAGGACAGAGGGGGTTATGGCACGCGGGCGTTGCCGTTAGCGCGCTGACAGTGGTGCTCGGGAGCGGTCTTTCCGCGATGGCGCAGGTGCCGATTCAGGTGACGCCGTATGCGTCCGAGCCCGGCGTACCGACAGTGACGATCACGAGTTCGACCAACCCGCTCGCCGGGGATGGTGACCCGACTTCGGGGACGGGGACAGGCGCCGGCACTGGAACGGGGACGAGTTCCAGCGCAGGGAGCAGCGACGCCCTGGATACGATGCTCGGGCAGTCCTGGGGTGCTCAGGCCGTGTCGGAAGCGGAGGCGGTGGGCGTCAACCCATCGGCCCTCGCGGCGACATGCGTTGTCGAGAGCGGATGCACCAATGCTGGCACAAACGGGACCGCCACGGGAGCGTTCCAGATGCAGCCGGCCGCATTCCAGGAGGGGTTGCAGACCGCGCTCGCGGCCGATCCCGCGTTGGCGTCGCAAATTGTTCAAGGCTCGGCGGGACAGAGCGACCCCGCGACCGAGGCCGTAGCCGCGTCGGGATATTTGATGCAGGCGAACACGGCGCTGGCCAGCAATGGCATAACCAACCCCACGGTGCTTGACGCGCGTGCCTATTACAATTTTGGTCCCAATGCCGGGGTACAGATAGCACAGGCGCAAGGAACCGACTTGATGAGCCAATACATCAGCCCGGCTGCGATGGCGGGAAATAATATTTCGTCAACGGAGACGGTGTCTCAGTGGCAGGCGTCGGTGAGTTCGAAGATCGGGAACGCCGCTTCACAGACGGTAATGTCGTAGGAGGTTTGAGAAATGAGCAGGAAATGGATGTTACTCGCGGCATTGGCTGCGATTGGTGTTGCTCCGGTTTCGAGCAAGGCCGCTGGACTCACCGTGCTCCGTCCGGAGCCCGGCTTGAAGTGCATGCTGCTGGATGACCAGGCTCTGCAAGCTACCGTACAGAGCCAGTTACCGCCGCTCCGCTCGGCACCATCCGCGACCGCGCCAATTGTTGGCTATCCGGCGGAGATCGTTTTCGTTCGTTGGCCGCTACAAGAGAAGGCGGGCTATGTGGTGGCCGTCAAGTTCAATGCCCAGCCGGGATGGATCGAGGCAGACAAGCTCCAACCGTGGCACGCGATGAACGGGCGTCCTGGAAAGTGCATCCCATCGTTAATGTCGAATGGGCTGCTTGGAACGCACATCGAGCAATGATCCAGCTTCGTAGGTAGAGGGGGTGTCTCAGGATGGACGACATCAGCGGCAGTGGATTGGCCAGCATGAAGCGGCGGCCGAAGCGGAGGTTCCGTCTTCGGCCGCCGTCGCCGTTCGTCTTCATGATCCTGAGCGCGGCGCTATTTCTGATCGGTGCTGCGAGCTTTAACGGGCACGGGTCGAGGGAGATGGCGGAGATCGGGGTGGGTGGCGCGGTCCTGGTGATCGCGGTGATCGCGGGGTTCATACTGTAATCTTGATCCATCACCCCGGAGAGGCCGCCAAAAAGCGCCGCTTGCGGCGCGCGGCCTCGTAGGCCCGGAGGGCGCGCGAAGCGCGGGTTGTTTCCACCAGCGCGCCCTGTTGGGACATGACGAAAAGGCCGACCCTGACCGGGCCGGCCTTTCGTGTGTCGGGGCTTAGTAGGGGAGGTCCGCCTCGGTCAGTGCCGGGGCTTCCCAGATGATGCAGGAGTGGTCGAAGTCCAGATGGTAGGTTTCGATGTGGCGGATGGTGTAGCCCTGGGCGGTGAGAGCGTCGTTGTCGGCGTGTGCGTCAATGTCCGTGGCGATGGTTCCGTTGTTGAGGTTTGTCATGTCCCGTGTCTCCGATCTTTTCAGCGGAATTGCTGATAGGCAGTGCGATCGACGGGCTTCGGGACGGGTCAACCTCCGCGGAGGGAGGACCGGAGACACGCGCAGCCACGCGCAGGCGCTACTTCAGCGCCAAGCATGGCGAGCATGGCGAGGACCGGACTGGAGCGGCCCCGAAGGGGTGCCCGCAGGGCAAGGTTGACGCGGCACGACCTTGCCCGGCGATAGACTTGAAGATCAGCAGGCGAGCTTTTGTTGGTGGGGTGGGGCTGCGCGGGTGCCGTTACCTCCCCTCCCCCGCGCCGTTCGCAATCCGATGGCCCACCCTGGCGGGATGGAGGGCCGTGGATGGGTGCTGAAACCGTAATCGAGGCATGGTTGTCCCGCTTCAAGCGCCGCCGAGAGGCCGGCGAGGTGGATGCCCAGGAGACACAGCCTGACCGCGCTGCCGCTATTGGCGCGCTGGGTGAGGCATTGGTGGCTGGGGCGCTTCGCGACATGGGTTGGCCGGTGCTGCGCAACGTCGTGCTTCGCGAGCGCGGAAGATCGACTGAAATCGACGTGATTGCGCGGGCGCCGGGCGCGCTGGTGGTACTCGAGGTGAAGACCTGGTCGGGGTTCATCCAGGGAGCGGCGCAAGCCCCATTATGTACGCGCCATGGTCGAGGCAACGAGACCGTAGCGATGCCGAATGCGGTGACTCAGAACCGCGCACATGTCACCGCCGTCGAGCGGGCGATCGGCGATCGAGAGGTGCCGGTCTGGGGTTTGGTGGTGAGTGCCGGGCACGCGCGCTTTGCTCCGGCGTTGCGGGCGCATGTTGTGCCGGCGGCGGATCTGACCGCCGTGCTGAAGGATGGCGCGCGCGGCGACCATGGGAAACGCCCGAAGATGCAACGGGCCTGGGCCGCACTCAGTCGAGAGGCGGCCCGCAGCCCCGAGCGGCAGACCGATCATATCGCTTGGCTAGTGGGGCGATCGAGACGAAAATAAATTGAGCGCAGCGCTCTACGACACGGGATGATCGTGCAATTCTGTGGATCGAAATCGCGTGGGGCGACCGGGAGGACGACCGCCGCGCAGCAGCACCCGCCCAATCAACGATCCTCTAGGATCACACCACGCCAAAGGCAAAGTGGATTGCGAGAGCCGCCCAAACCCAAACCAGCGCTATGATAGGCTCCCGCCCCTTGCGCCAGTTAAACCCAGCCTCTCGACGGCTTCGCAGATACAGCCGACCCATCTTCCAGCAACCGACCAACGTCATGAATAGGCTTATGACATTCATCGCAGCTCTAGCGTAGGGATTGGACATCACAGCTCCAGCATTCGGCAGAGAAGCGCTGCTCGGTCGAGCATCGTAGCAATCAAGCCATACACGGCAAGTTCGAACTGGTTGATCGTCGAGCCCTTCGGCCGTGGCAGTTGAGGGCCACCTACTGGCGGAACCGAGGGCGCAGCCTTCACGTCCCGGGCCAGGGCAGCGGCTGAATGCGCTCAGCAGGTAGGTGCTGGAGCATCGTATCCCAGTCGGCATAGCGCATATCTTCGGTCCAGCCGAGTTCCTTGAGAATCAACGAGCAGATCGGGCACTCCATTGCGGTGTCGATCAGGGAGCGGACGGGCTGTCTGACGTGATAATCCTGCTGCGGGCCGAATTCACCCGTGTCTTCGTCATAAACAGGACGCGTGTCTGGCTCGGCCTGAGCGAACTGGATGGCAGCCCGGAGCCTGCGCAGGAGGGCCCGCGCGTAGGCTTCGTTACATTTCTGTGTCAGCGCAAGGCGCTGTTCGGCCGTGAGATCGTCGATGTAAAAGATTCCGGCCTTTGCCTTCTCGATTGCTCCGGTCATTTTCGCCTCCATTGTTGACCATGACCTTTGCGCCGCCTTCAATCCGCTAGCCGCGCTCGGGCGGGTCTTCTGGAAGCTGTGCAGCGGCACGGGTCAAAGGCGCGTTAGCGGGACCAGAGCCACGCGCAGGCCTCGGCCGAGCATGGCGAGGACCCACCCTTTGACCCTGGTAAGCGTGCAGCTTATGACCCGCGGCCCGAGCCGGCGGATTGAGAGGGCGGGATGGCTGAGCGTGCTGTCTTTGAGGATGACAAGCTGATCGGGGAATTCGCCGAGGAGGCGATTCGGGCCTATTTCGAGGCGAGCGGCTTCACGATGCATCGCATGGGAATTGAGCATCTGCTGCCGGGCACGATCGACGCCCTCCACGAAGACCTTCTGCCGGACCCGCGTGTGGCGGGTCACAAGGACGCCATGGACCAGAATTTGGAGCTGGTTGCGCGGCTTCGCTTTCTGCCCGACTTCCTGGCGATATCGCGAGATCTCAATGCGCGTGGCGTGCGGGACATATTTCCGGTCGAGGTCAAGTTTCGGACCGAGCGGGACTTCTCCGCCGACGGATTGACGCTTCGAACCGTCCGGCTTTCTCGCAAGAGTGTCGCCGCCTACAGGGATCTTTGGCCGACGACCTTGCTTGTCGTCGTCTGTTATAGGGGCCGAAGGATTATCGGAACGCGAGTTCGAAAGCTGGTGGAGATCCCAGATGGTCGCGTTTCCATTCGGGATTCATTGTGGCGTGGAAGCTGGTTCTACAGCATCAGGTCTTGCGAGTTTCTTGAACTGCCGCGTTTCCGCCAAGGCTGCTTCGACGCTGACGGCGCAAAGGTCATCGTGGACGAGGTGATCACGTTTGCGGAAGAAGTCCGCATGTCGCGGGATTTCGATGAGATCTGAGTGCGGCCGCCTTGGGAGGCAAGTCAGCGACCTTGCCTGGCTCGTGGCCGGCCGGCGCTGGAGGGTACGATTATCTCCCGGTGCCACATGCGCAAAGGATCGTGACCCGGTGGGCCGAGACCCTTGAGGGGCTCGGAGAGCGCAGCGAGGAGAGCCTAGCTGGCACCCGCAGTCGTGCTACAGAAACGGCATGTGTTCCAATTACCAGCGCACTAAGACCTATCGGAGCTATGTGGAGGAATTCACCCACATCCGGCTGCCGCTGCGCTTTCCGGAGCCCCATGCGGCGCCGAACCTCGAGCCACAGCCCGAGGTCCGGCCGACCGTCACAGCGCCAGTCTTTCGCCGCCGCGAAGACGGGGTTGAGATGGTGAGCGCGAGGTGGTGGTTGGTGCCCTGGTGGCACAAAGGCACCCTGAAGGAATTCAAGCTGGCGACTTTTAACGCGCGCGCCGAGACAGTCGCGAAAAGTCGGACCTTCCGCGACGCCTTCAAACAGCGTCGGTGCTTGGTTGCCGCAGAAGGGTGGCACGAATGGACCGGCGAGAAGGGCCAAAAGACCAAATGGCGTTTTACGCCGAACGACGACGCGCCGATCTGCTTCGCGGGCCTCTGGGACCGCTGCGTGACGACGGATGCCGGCGAGATCGAAAGCTACACCATCATCACGCAGCCGGCCGGATCTATGCTGAACGCCTACCATGACCGGGCGCCGGTCGTGCTTCGGCAGAGCGACTGGTCAACATGGCTGGATTTGCAAGCCGATCCGCTACCGCTCCTCGGTCCTGAGAGCATCGACCAGTTCAATGTCGCCTACGTCTCCGGGCCGGAAGTGCCGTTTCGGCACGGTGATGTATGAGCATGAAATCATCTAGCATAGGGCGACCCCACAAAGGATTATCATGTCCCAAGGTGAGTTGATATCGAAGTGGTTTAGCTTAGCGGCTGATTTGAGGGATGATTGTTTGTCGCTTTTAAGTCAAACCAAGGTCGAATTGACTGAGCCGCTTGATGAGAATCCCGACCTATTCGCCTTTCTGCTCTTTTGCCGCACGATCACGAATTTCAAGGGCGCAATGAGCCTCTATCAGCAAGGTCTCATCATAGAGGCCCAAACGCTGCAGCGCTCATGTTTCGAGAATTCCATTTGGCTCAGAAGGTTGGCGCATGAAGGGCCGGCTTTCGCGAAAGCGATCTGGGATGATGGGCGATATAATGAAGCCAGCTTTGCGAGTGTGTTGGTCGCTGGGACCACGGACCTAAGCACGCGTGCCGAGATTGAAGAGCGCATCAAACTTGGGAAGGGTGGAAAACGGATCAACGCCAAAGACGGGCAATCATTGGATGGCGCCAGTGAGGACTATGCGGAATTTCGCCGGCTTAGCATGAGCGCGGCACATCCATCTTCAACAGCGCTCCTGCGGCATTTCGTGAGAGATGACACGACGGGAGAGCTGGAGATTTCTGTTGAGGTGGTCGAAGACGATGGAGAACTCGTTACGAACTTGTTCTTCACAGTTGCCGCGATGATGCACACGTTAGATTCGTTCATCGAGTGTCTGTCCTCGCCGGAGGGATTGAGTATCCGGAACGCTATGGCGGCCCGGATCGTCGAATTGCAGGCACAATCACGAATAGCCGGTTAGCGCTCACCCGCCTCGCCTGATGCTGAGCCTCACTCGATTGGCGCGTAGCGCCGGCATGCGAGGTAGCCGCGCTTTGGTGCGGTAGAGTCGGAAGGGGATTTCGTCCCGGCGGATGGGGTCATCCGTCATGGCCCTGGTCCCGCTCGAATTGATCGGCGAGTGCCAGAATGCCGTCCTCGATTTCGGGCGGTATGGTCTCCAGGGTGAAGGCCGTGCGGGCATCACCTGGCCGGTCCTTGGAGAGTTTATTAAATTCATCGATGCTCATGAGGACGAACCGGGTTCGGCGGTGGTGAATTCTCGCATGACGCCTCTCCATCCAGAATATCCATATTACACGCTCGGACTGTGGTCTAGGCGGTCGGCGGGGCTCTGGGGAGCCTCGACGAGTCTCGGCAGCGAGACGGGCAACGATGTTGCCATGGCAAGGGAGTCCTGCATCTTCGGACCTGCGACTGAGCCAGCCCTGTTGCGCTATAGGTGGCACTTTGTTGGGGGAGATGGTCATCCATCTCCCCCGTCTGACGCGCGTCTGCGCGGCGGGAGACGCCAAGGTTGTTCGGCGTCGCGAAACCTAAGCAGGTCCGCTGTCCGCGGCCTCTCGGCGAGCCTGCTCAGAGGGATGTCATGTTTGGCTTCCTTTTCGAGATGAGGCTGTGAACCAGGCGCGCAGCGCCGGCATGCGAGGTAGCGGCGCCGGGCTGCGGGAGGCTGTGGGGCGAAGCCCTGCAGGCGAGCGGCCCTGCGCTGCGCACGCGAGCGTGCCCCACTCCTTGAATCCACCCCCCAAAAGGCCGGCCGAAGCTGGAACGCAGAAAACGCCGGCCCCGCGAGGGAACCGGCGCTTTGGTGTGGCAGAGTCAGAAGGGGATTTCGTCCCGATCGAGTTCATCGACGGGCGGGCGGCCGCCGACACCGACCGGCTCGCGATCGTCCTCGCGGCGGCTCTGGCGATTGGTGGAGGGCGCATCGAGCAGGACCAGCTCACCGGCGTAGTTTTCAAGGTGGATTTCGGTCGTGTAGCGCTCGTTGCCGGCGTTATCGACCCATTTGCGGGTCCGCAGCTTGCCTTCGAGGTCGAGCTTGCTGCCTTTGGTGACGTATTTCTCGACGATCTTCACCAGGCCCTGGTTCCAGACCACGATGCGGTGCCATTCGGTGCGCTCGACCCGCTCGCCGCTGTTGCTGTCGCGCCAGCTATCGCTGGTGGCGAGGGAGAAGCTTGCGACGCGGTTGCCGTTGCTGACGGTGCGGATCTCGGGGTCGATGCCGACGTGGCCGAGCAGGTTCACTTTGTTCTTCGATCCAGCCATCTTCTTCACTCCTAAAAACCTTCGGAGGTGAGCCGGCGGCGCCGGTTCCGACCTCTCGGGGTGCGGTCGATGGGACTGGCCAGGAGCGTGCGGAAATCCCTGAGAACGGCAGTGGTGCGGGAGCGCAGCGACCCGGTGCCGTTCGAACCGGAGGCGCTTTGCCCGTCAGAACAGGCGCCTTGGCGCCTGGACGGCAAAGCGGGGATTGAAGCGCCAGCGACGGCCGGTCTAGACCGCAGCACCCTCCCGAGAGGTCCAGAACCGCGTCACCGTCTCCCTCCCGTTCGGGTCCAAAGGAGTGAGGTTGGGTGGTCTCGAGAAGACCAGCGTGCAGCTCGACCCCATGACGGCTCGACCGGGCTCCGTCTCTCACCGCCAATGGATCCGGGCGAGCGCCCTCCCTGTCGCCGGCGCCGGCCGCGAGAGACTGGGCACAGCGGCGCCCGGTGCCCCGCATGGCAATGCCGAACGTGGGCGTGGCCGGCGGCCGGAAGGTTCGCGGAGAGATCGCCGCCAAGGGCGATCGCAATACGAAGGCATGCCGGGCGCGCCCCGACGATGCCCCGGCCGAAAGCGGTTCCGACCGAAGAAAATCTTCGATCCGCGCTGTACGGCTGGGAATGATCGTGCGATTCTGCTGAATCGAAAGTCGCACGAGGGGATCAGGAGAATGCAGGATCGGTTCGTCATGCTGCGGGCGGTGAACACCGAGCGGAATGTGAACCGTTCCTGGGTCTGCCGCATCGAGCGGGATCTGTTCGGGGCGTGCGTGGTGAGCGTGACCTTCGGGCGGGCCGGGACGAGTGGCCGGACGATCTGCCGCATGGTTCCGGACGACGCTGCGGCCGACCGATTTCTGGCGAGTGCGATGACCCGCCGCCGGGGGTCAATGAAGCGCTGCGGCGCTGCCTATCGCATCATCGAAATGCGCGGCTTTGACGGCGGAGATTCAGAGATCGCGAAGGTCTTGCGCGAAGGATCGTTACCGGAACGGCCGAGACCCGCAGGGGCTCGGTGAGCGCAGCGAATAGAGCCTGGCCCGGAGCGGAGCGAAGGGACGCGCCCTAGTGGTCAAAATCTGACACTTGGTACCCAAACGCGAGATGTTCACTTGCGCTCAATTGCGGTCGTTCAAGACCGACCGACACTCATCGGAAAGCGCTCATTCCGAACCCACTCATCAGCCAATGATCCGAGCCTCCTGCACATAGCCGAAGGCGCCCTTGCCCGACCAAGCTCGTCCGTCAGGATAGCGCAATTCTATTCCGGCGAGGTCCTTCTCATCCGCCAAACGCATATTGACGCCCATCTGGACGTTGCCGAACTTCGATACGGCGCTTGCGGTCAAATTAAAATGTGTTGTTGAACCACAATTTGGACAGAAATGGATTTCTGCAGCCGGGTCTTCCTTGTCTTCCCGGCTATATCCCTTCGTCGTTCCCACGACGCTGACTTCCGACGGATGGGAATAGGCCCAGCGGGCGCCCGATTTGCTACAAAGCGTGCAGTTGCATTCGTTGATGAAGTCCGGTCGCTTTGGGATTTCGATGCGGACTTGGCCGCAGAGGCAGGAGAGCTTCAACATCGTCATTATCCTCAGCAGAGCCTCTCGCTTGGTAGAGGTCGTTCGATTTCCACATTCATCACGCTTCCGGCTCGGCCGCGCCAGTGTACCAAGCGTCAGGTTTTTACCACTAGCCCCTGTAAAAACCCAAACCGGCGGGAGTTCAACCAGTCGCGACAAGCATTTTGCCAACGTCGGCCAAGAAGAACACTCCGCGCGCGGCATCGAATTCAAACTGTGTTCCGCATGCCGAGCATATGGCGTAGATGTGGCGCACCAGGCGAAACCGAATAGTAGGATGGGTGCGCAAGATGGCCACATGTTGGCTCCAGGCGGCATCGGCGCGCTGCAACGATGCGGCGCCCAGTATTACCCCACAATGGTCACACCGGGTATTTTCAGCGCTGGCGCGGATGCGTCGCTGGTCGCGGCCGTGCTGAATGATTGCGATCGGAAAGAGTATTGGGAGAGCGACTGCAACGCCGATCGTCGTCAGGACGAAGACCGCTTTATTCATGCCGACCCACTTGCCGCGGCGAACAGCATGACGATTATCGACCCGGAGGCCAGCCTGCTGTGAGAAATCCGCAGAACCATTGCCAGCTCTCAGGCAAGCTTACGCTTGCCGGTTATCCTGATCGGTGAAATCGATACCGTCGTAGAATTCGGAGACGGGGATTTCGATGCTGATTTCGGGCATACGGAGGATGTCGTCGGCGGTCAGGACGGTCGTTTTCCAGACCTCATCGGATGATTGCCTGTCGAGCACCATCAAGCCAATGCTGGATGACTCGACAATGACGTAACGGCGGATGGAAGGGACGGCGGCGTATTCGCGGACCTTGATGATGCGATCGATGTGGTCGGAGCCGGGACCAACGACTTCGAAGACCATGCCGGCGGCGGAAACCAGGTATGCCGCTGCGTCTACTTGTGAGCACGTGACGAGGGCGTCGGGGTAACGCACGGCTTTGTTGATTGTTTGGACTCCCACGCCGAGGCGGAAGGCCTGACATGGACTGCCGCGCAGGCGTTTATCCAATGCGTAGGCGATGTTGCCGCCTATGAGGCTATGGCCAACGGTCCAGCCGGGTATGGCGACGGGCTGGCACCCATCGAATTCGTATCCGATGTCCCGGGCTTGGGCCCAGGGGAAGAAGTCTTCTTGTGTCGAAGGTTCCCCCCCAGGCGCCCTGTGAGTGCCGGGTGCCATTAAGCGCTCGCCACCTCATCGTCGGGGAAAGTCATGCCGTCGTAGAATTCGGCGACGGGAATCTCGATGCCGATTTCGGGCATCCGGAGGATATCATCCTTGGTGAGGGGAGCAGCGCGCCACATCTCGTCTGAACCGGAGCGCTCGAACACGGTCAGGGCGATGGTTGTTGATTCGAGGATGACGTAGCGGCGAATGGACGGGATCGCGGCGTATTCACGGAGTTTGACGATGCGGTCGATGCGGCTTGACGAGGGGCTGATGACCTCGAAGACGACGACGACACCGGGGACGAGGTATCCTTCTCCCTCAACCTTCGAGCAGGTGACGAGCGCGTCGGGATACCGAACTGCCCTTCCGGCCGTCTCGACGCCGGCGTTAGGTCCGAGTGGTTCGCATGGTCCGTTGCCGAGGCGGGCGTCGAGGCTGCGGTTGAGTTTCCGGGTTATGCGGTCGTGATTGATGGTGCCGCCTGTCATGGCGACGGGCTGGAAACCGTCGAATTCGTACCGCGGCTCCTGGCGTTCCGCCCAGGAGAAGAACTCTTCCTGTGTCCATGCTTTGCGAAGGGGCGCGTTCATGGGCTCAGTATTAGCATGGGCTGGCATGTTTGGCTTCCTTTTCGAGAACTGGAAATGAAATCAGGCGCGTAGCGCCGGCATGCGAGGCAGCGGCGCTGGTCTGCGCAGGCTGTGGGGCGAAGCCCTGCAGGCGAGCGGGCCTGCGCTGCGCGCCCGAGCGTGCCACCTCTGCGGTTGGGCGTCCTCATGGGTCGCCTGGTAGAGTGCCCTGGAAATGGCCGCACGCGTTGCAGCGCAGGCCGCGGTAGATGTTGATCGAGCCTTCCGCGACCTCGTGGCGCCAGGCGAAGGCTTGGGCAGGGCAGTTCGGGCAGGGCTGGTGCCAGGTGGCGCTTTCGAGTTCGAAGCCCTCGGGCTCGACGGTGGCGCTTGGGCCATAGACGAAGCTGGACATGGGGGTCTCCTTCGTGAAGCGGAAAAGGCGGGGACCCGAAGGCCCCCGCCTGCCCTTCTCAGCCCAGGGCGTCCATCTGGGCGGCTGTGGCCTGGGCGCTAACGCTGCGGGACGGTGCGGTCGGGGCCACGTAGGGCTTCCATTCCTCGCCGGTCAGCTCCTTGAAGGCGTGAACGGCGCCGGACGCTGCCGCGTAGAGGGCGAAGGCGGTGAGGCCGGACTGGGCGGCGAATTCGCGGGCGCGTGCCGCTCTGCTGTCGAACCCGGACACGCCGTCCCGATCTTCGTCCCGATCCTCATTGGCGAGCTTCATGGTCAGCTCGCGGGCGACCGTGACCTTGTTGGAGTAGAAGGTGGCGGCGCCGTGGGCGGAACCGACGAAGGCGCCGACGATGCGCTGGAGGTGGATCTTCAGGGCTGTCTCGTTGACGGTGGGGTGCAGGGCCTTGGCGGACAGGGTGAACTGCTCATCGGTGGCTTCGCACACGCTGTCGAAATCGACCGGATCGAGGCCGAAGGCGGCGCTCAGCTTATCGGCCTGGACGGGGGTTGGGGTGAGAAGGGCGACGAGTTCGAGGGTGATCGGCTGTTGCGTTTGCGGGGCGCGAGCGGGCTGGGAAGCGGACTTCTGAGCGTTCTTCTGGGCCATCTGACTGATCTCTCTACAAAGCCGGGGGATTGCAGAACCCGATGTCCTGCTCTTCCGCCTCGGTGCGGATCGACCAGGCCGGGTAAGGTGAGGGCTGCACCCCTGAAGGACGGCAGTGGTGCGGGAGCGCAGCGACCCGGTGCCGTCCGAACCGGAGGCGCTTCGCCCGTCAGAACAGGCGCGCATGCGCCTGGACGGCGAAGCGGGGGTAAGCGGCCCGAGACGGCCGGCCTAGATCAGCGCAACCGAAGGCCGGAAAGCAGGCTTTGGGTCTGTGAATCCCTTCCCCCGGCTGTTGTGAGATGGGAGATGGCCATGGAACGCTTGGGTAGCAGTCCGCTCCCTGCCCGCCCCGGCCCGAACAACAGCACGACACCACCCCGGGCTAGGCGCTCACCCCACCCGGCCCTGGCGGAGGCGACGCCGCCCCTTAAGCCCGCAATCCGGTTCCGATCGACAGCATCGAAGCCTCGGAGCGAGGACGCCCCGCCGAGGGACCGACCTTGCCAACGAGACGGCCTGTGGCCACCCCCGCCAGATGTCGGGCTTCCCGACCGGATCGCCCGGAGATAGCCGCCACCCCAACAAGGATACCGCGGCCGAGGGCCCGAAGCTCGCGGTGCAGGATCGGGTATCGGGAACGAGGGCTTGGGCGACGGCAACGCCGCCGCTGCCCGCGATGCCAAGCCCGGAGTAGTCCATCGCAGCCCGTGCCGCTGCCGGCTCTGACACCAGGCCACACGGGGTAGACCCCTGGCAAAAGAGAAGCCTCGCTGGCCCCTGCGCCGTCTTGCTGTCAGCGGCAGCCACGGACGCGGAGGATGCGCGGTGGGATGGGCTGGCGTGGGCGCCAGGCCCCGCTGTTGTCAGGTGGGAGACGGCCGCAAGCCCGTCGCGGCCGCAAGGCCATCGTCCGATCCGAAGGAGCGGACCTGAACGCGATCTCGGCCAGGGATGACTGGACGACAGAAACCGGCGCGGCATCGAGCCGCGCCGGTGAAGACCGGCAAAGCCGGTCAGGCCGTGCGACGCTTGCGTGCGTGACGGTTGTCGTTGGCTGGAGATTCAAAGGATTTCTTGTAGTGCAGCTCCATCTTGATGAACGGCGGGATGGCGATGGTGACACCGAACGTCAGTTCGGCCTTCCGGAAGAGAGGGCTGAACAGGCGATGGAAGTAGCGGGCAACGCGGCGGCTCATATTGGCGAGTGCTTCAACGGTTGTAGTCATGATCGGCTCCTTTGGGTGACTTGCGAATTGCGGAGGCGATCAACGGACCGGATAGAGCCTGTTGGCACCCGTTAGGGGCGCAACGGAGAGGAGCACCGCGCAGCGGTTGCCAATAGGCGGCCGGGCCGTAGCCTCACCGCATTAGAATTCGCAAATCCACCCAAAGGAGTCGGTCATGACGGGCAGCACCTCGGCAAGTTGGGACTCGAAAATGCTGCGAAAAGAATCAGTTCCGGACTCTCTTTCGGACGGTTAGAAAAGCGAGACATTACAATAGTTTGTAGTTGCAATCAGCAAGAAATACTATATATTGAATCTCAGACACTTTGTAGGAGGTTCCCATGGCAGATGATCTCTTGCCCGGAACGACCAATGTGGTGCGCTTCCCGGTGGAGGAGCGCGGTCGTCCGACACTGGACTTGATGCGGTTGCTGGCACCCGATGTCCGCACACTCGACATGCTCGCGGGCGCCTATGACCTCGATCTGCCGATGATGGATTTTCGGGATCGCGTCGATGAGGAGGCGGCCGAGCACATCCTCAATCATCTCGACTCCGAACCGGGTGCGCGACGGAACGTACAGCTCCGCGCGATGCTGGATCCGCTGGTGGCAACCGCGGTCGAAGCCGCGCGCTCTGCGCGACGCGCCTGGTCGGCCGTGGGTGAAGGCCGCCGCCAGCTCACACAGGCGAAACGCGATAGCGGCTTCTGGTTGCAGGCGCTCGAGGAGCGGCTGAACGAACAGGAGCGCCGGGCGGCAGAGGCCACGATCGAGGCGCATCTTCGCGCCGAGGAAGCCGAGGGTGTCGCGCGCGCTGTGCATCTGGCGCAGGAAGGCCAGATGTGGTTGCCGCGTGACGTGGCCGCCGACATGGATGCCCTGCTCGCGAGCTAGTCCCGCGCCGTTCGCAAACTGCCATGGCAAAACCTCTCGCTATCGGTGATGGCGGGAGGTTTTGCTATTCTGAAGGCAGCGCTCAAGGGCGACATCGACGGCGCCACGCCCCTCGATGTCGAGGAGGATAATCTCATTCGCGCGGCGTTCGGCCGCTACGGCGGAACCGAGAAGGCGCGCGCCGACGCGATCCCGATCATTCGTCGTCTTCAGACGACGGACCGAGGCTATTGGGTCCATTGCGATTGCCGCCCCGGATTGCCGGCGCCGCCGGTGCTTGTGCCGGTGCTGGAGACCTTTCTGCGCCGGCACGTTACTGACGAATGGCCGCAGCATGCCGAAGCGTGCGAGTTTTACCGCGAGCCCGCCGAGCAGGCCGAGATCAGCGCGAGCTATCAGCCCAAGCGAAAGAACATCCGCCTGGTGCGATCCTTCATGATCGCATCGGCGGCATCGCCGATGCGGCGCGAGATCGCGTCCTCGGCCAATCGCCGGCCGCAGCTCGCGGCCTTGCTGGTGCGGCTGATGACGGAAGCGGGCTTGCAGCGGGTCGAGGCAGGCGGCTTCAAGCCACCGCCCTTGCCCGAGCAGATGCGTCCCATCTGGCCGGTGGCGCGGGAGATCCATCTCGATAAACAGGTGCGCCTGGCGGACGCGCTGTGCATGAGCGTCGCCAAGCTGCCGGCCTTGGCGGCGAATATCGAGGCGGCCAGCGACGAGACCTACCCCCACACGCGGCCGCATGGCGTGCTGCTGGTCCGCGCGCAGTCCGTGCGCGCCGGCATGCTGCGCACGCTGAACGGCGAGGAGTTGCCGGTGACGGGGAGGATGGCCGTCTTCGGGGATCGTCCGGAGGACGAACCGGGCATAGCCGTTGACGCCCGGGCGCCCTATCTCACGCTCTGCATCGTCGCCCGGCCATCGCCGGGCGCCCGGGCACAGATCACGGCGGCCTATGTTCATCCCTGCGCATCGCTCGACCGGCTGATGCTGGTCGATAGCGATGCCGAACGGCATACGCTGATGCTGTTGAAGAACTTCCAGTATGCGATGCTGAAGGGAAGTGGCTCGATCGTCACGATCGACAAGCCGATGGACAGCCTGGTTTCGGACAAATGGCCGGATGGCCGGTCACGGCCGCCGGTCATTCCGGACTTCATCGTGACGGCGCGGGACCGCGACGGCCGCGCAAAACGCGCCGTCGTCGAGACGATGGGCTATGCCGATGAGGGCTATCGGGAGCGCAAGGCACGACTGCATCCTGAGATGCAGGAGGCCGCGGGCGCAGCAAGTGTGATTAACCATGATTTTCAAATGCCGGCGCATTGGCAGCAGGAGTGGCGCGACAAGCAGTTTCGGCGTGAACTATGGCGTCAACTCGGTACGCCAAAAAATGAGGAATAGACTCTCGATCGGCCGCGCCGTGCGCAAAACGCGCCGCTATGAGGATCGTGGACGCGCTGGAGAGACGCCACGATGATTCGAACGAGCCGGCCTTGGTTCGATTGCGACCGGGAAGCCGCCCTGATGGCGATGCTGTCGGCGGGCGTTGCGGCGCCGGCCAAGGGCGAGCCCCAGGGGCTGCTTCGCCACTTCATCCCGCGTCGAGTCCGCAACGACGAATTCGCGCTGTTCTCGTCCTGCTCTGCCATGCCGCTGCTGGACTGGGCGTATGAGACCTGCGAGGCGCCCTATCATTACGTGATCAATGGCCAGGATCGTGGCGACGTTAAAAACCTTCTGGTGGAACTGAAACGCCTTTTCCATGAGAAACTCCTGAAGGCGATCTCAGCGCCGCCGGGAACGAAAATGCTCGTGGCATCGTCGCCAGCGGATGCGTTCCGGATCGCGGCGATGCTCTTTACGCTGGCGTGCGATGGAGAGCCGATGCGCTGGCTGGCGCCGAGCTTTGGCGAGCTGGGAAGTGACGTTCCTGCCGGCATGCGCGGGCACGTCGTCCGGCCTGGCGAGGATCATGGAGACGCGCTTCTGGCGGATAATATCGAGGTCGTGGAAATCTCGCTGCGCCAAGCGCGTGGCGAGTTTATCGACGACGCTGACATTGCGGAGACCTACCGTCGCCATCAACGGGCATCGGGGGGCCGATCCATCGGCCTTTTGACGTTTGGGGACGCGACAGGTGCTGCAGGTCCGCTTGCGATGCAGGCGGACATGATCGATGCGACGCAGATGCGGGTGCGCGCAAGCCGCATCGCCGATTTCCTCAAGCTCGGATATCCGACCGTGATCTCGGGCTCGACGTTCCTCGGCGGGCCGTTGCCATCTGGTGCGCTCCTGGTGCCGCCAAACACCTTCGGCGAGACGGTGATGAACCAGGCGGCTGAGCTACTGGCCGAGGATACCGGGCTGAACTGGAAGTCCGGCCTGGGGTTCTCGCGTGGTTTCGGGAACATGCTGCGCTGGATGCCAGGTCTCCATGCCCTGGAGCAATTCGTGGATCTCGGCCCGAAGGCGGATATCCGCATGGCACAGATGACGATGGAGCTGAAGGACTTCCTGGCCGAATTCCCGGATTTCGAGGGGTTCGAGAGCCGGCACATCCACCATGTCGCATTCTGCGGCCGGGATTCCGGCATCGTGCCCTTCGCCGTACGCAGGGGCAAGCGGGGCTGGATGTCGATGCCCGAGTTGATCGGGCTCTACGACACGCTGGCGGCGCAGAATGTCCTGCTGGGATTGCCGATCACGATCGGTAATCGCGCCGCATTGCGGTTATCCCTGGCGGCCGGTGATATCAGCGTCGGCAGTATCGCGCACAAGCTGGGAAGGCTGGCGGATGCCCTGGAGACGGTCGGTTTCCATAGGAGACGCCGTGTCAGTTCAGAGAGCGGCTCGCTCCTTCATGCCGCGCGGGCGACGTGTCGTCCGGACGGCATTTGCCTGCAGTAGGGAAGCGCCGGCAAATCGGGATAGCCGCCACCATCGCGCCGGAGGCCCTCATCCTCATGAAGGATCAGGATTCTGACGGCGATCTGCCGGCGGCGACCGCTGCGAAGCGAGCGGATCACCGCCATGTCCGACCGACGTGCGGCGTAGACGTTGACCCAGAAACCAGTGCCGGGATCACGCCGGGCGGCGGCGATTTCGCCATTGAGAAATGACTCGACAATCCAGGGCTCGCGGCAGGTAGGCCGACCGCGAAAGCGGTCGCGCCACCATGGATCGTCCTGGATATAGAAGATGGCGCCGGCGGGGATGATGCCGACGCGCAGCGGATTGGCGCCGCCTTGGCAGCGTTGGGCGAAATATTGGCGGATCATCGGGACCTCCGGATAAAGTTGATGGCCTCCCGCTGCGCCTGGGTGGGTGCCTGGTCGAGCTTCGCGCCACGATCGGCGCGCAGCCGCTCCATCATCTCAGGCGAGAGATCGGCGAAGGGTGCGAGGCACCGGGCCAAATCCTCAACGGTGAGGATTTCACGAGGGCGATCGGCACCGACCCAGAGGATGATGGGGTCTTCCTCGTCCTCATCATCCACCGGCCGGGAGACCTGTGCGAAAAAGGTGCTGAGCGGATTATCCCAGCCGACCGCGACGGTGTGCTGGGGGTTGCGGGCTGGGATTTCGTGACGGCTCATGGGTCATTGCTCCATGGTTGAGCTGGCAAATCGATCGCGCAGTGCAGCCACGCATCGGCACAGGCATCCGCGGCGATGGCCTCGCGCATCAGGATGTCGCTCGAATCCTGCAATAGGTGCGAGCGACGGGCGAGCTGGCGGAGGAGATTTGCTTCCCTCCGCCAGGCGTTGTTGCTGGCGAGGCAGGAGCGCCGTGTGTCACGGTAGCTCCAGGCGCATGAGGATCTCTTCGGCGCCGTAGACGCCGCTTTCCCCGCAGATTTCACACTCGTATTCCTGGGCATCGGGCTCGACGCCCTCGGCGTCGGCGCCGCAATGCAGACAGAGCCCAGGATCGTCCAGAGTGGTCAGGCGGCGGTTCGCCGCGTCCATGACGCGCTTCAGCGTCACGGAGGAATGGATCTCCATGATGTCACCTTTCGGGAGGGTAGGATTGGAAGCGCCCCCGTGCGGGCGCATGAGCACAGTGCGGCCATGCCAGACGGTTAGCGCGGCATCGTGCGAACGGCACCCGCCGGGCTCGCCGGAGCTGCTAGCGGGGTTTCAAAACCTCGATAATCTCGTGGCGATGCACGATGAAGTCGCGCCAGCCCGCGTATCCGACGAGCGGGCGACCCTGATTGTCGAAACCGCGAACAACCCGGGTCGCCATGCGATACCTGTCGCGGGTTGCGGCCTTGAACTTGATACGATCGCCGACCTTGATTTGCTTTCTCATCGGTGATCCGCCCCCCGCAATCGCGCCCAGAAGGCGGGGTCAGCCCCTGGCGTAGCCCACCCCATGAGCGAGCCATGTTTCATCGCGCTGATTTGGGCCTCGGTCGGCGGGGCCGAAAGCTTCGCGTTGAGGCATTCCGGCGAGCAAAGGGTTTGCGCCGGCCGGTAGCCATCCTCGTTCCGAAGGATGGCGACGGTCTCGCCCGAAGTCGGATGACGGATGTAGCAGATCGGCGGGAGGCCACGCGCATCGAGGTCAGGCTGCGGCATGGTGTCCTCCCTCGATCTGCAGGAGGTTCCGCAGCTCGCCTGCGAGCTGGGACCGACCCTGAGCAAATCCGGTCTTTTCGCCCTGTACGTGCCCTGCCTCGTAGGCCGAGGCCCATGACCCGATCACCGCTCTCGGCGTGAGCATGGGGAATTCGCCAGCAATAACCCCATGCCGGCGAAGGGTGACGCGACCGTCCCGGTGTGTGTCGCTGGCAAAACCCTCCGGGAGGTCCTGATCCGGCTCGATCATGCGACCCTCCTGGTATTGGTGGGCAGCGGATCGGCCAGGAATTCGAGCCGGGTGACTTCGGCATAGAGGCGGCGCAGGCGCGGCATGTAGGCGTCCTGGCAGTCGCTGGCAGCGGACAGGTAGCGGTCCCAAGTCGCCCTGTCCCAGGTTTCACGCTCGCCGAGCCGCGCGGTGCCGCCGGCAGCGCGAGCGGCGGCGCGTTCCGAGGCGCTACTCCATTCGAGTTCCAACGCGGCGATCTGCGTGCGTTTAGCGAGGATGGCATCACGGATGCGATGCGGATCGATGCCCATGGGGGCGCTCCCGGTGGAGAAGTTCGGGGCGTGGATCGGCGCAGCCGGCCGCGGCCCGCAATCAGGGCTGACCTGGTTCATGATCGGTCTCCATGATGGAGGGTTTGGGAAAGCGGCCCGGCCATCCGTTAGGACAGCCGGGCCTTGCGGATGGCTAGGCGGCGACCGAATAGGTGGACTCGTCATCCACCTCGTCCTGCGCGCTGCCGTCCTCACTCAGGTCTTCCGCCCCGTCAGCCGGCTCGGCCCCGTCCTCGCCGGCGGAGAGACCCGGCACCCACTGCCGACCGCCGACGCTTTCCGCGTCGCGCTCGGCTGCGCTGATTGCGAACACGGCGTCGGGGTAATGCCAGGTCGCCCCGGCGAAGTGCTTGACGACGCCGGCCCGTGTGTCTTTCACCCGGACCTCGACGCGCACCTGGTTGGCCGCCGCTTCCCGTTCCAGCGCCTGACGGGAGAGGCAGGACAGGAACTCGTCCGTCGCCATGCTGGGCAGGCGGAGCGAGGCGCCGATGGTCTCGCCGGCAACGCGCGCGACAAGGCCGCTATTGGACATATTCTCCCGGCAGGACAGAACCTGGGTCAGCATGTCGCGCGCAGCCGTGCGGATCACATCGTCGTCCAGCGTCAGCGTGCCGTCGGGCGACAGGCGGTCGCAGATGTCCGTGCGATCCGCGCCACCCGCGTTGAGGCCGCTCTGGACCACGACGTTGCGCCCGCCCAGGGCTAGCACCAGGAGGCCGATCAGCTTGACGTCGTCGATCGGGTCGGCCTTCAGCGCCTCGTGCAGAGCGTCGGTGCGCAGATCACCGATGATCGCCAGGCCCTTCTGGGTGACATCGGGTCGCTGGGCCTTCGGAGGAAGCTCGACGGGCGCGTCTACTTGCCCTTTGCCTTTGGTTGCCTTCTTGTCCTGGGGCATCCGGAAGGCGACGGTTTTGACCTCCGCCGTGCGCGGATCGAGGAAGTGGCCGATGCTATCGCCCTTGCCCAGCTTGCCGTAAACACGCTCCGCCTTTTTGGGCAGCGCGGCCTGGCCGTATTCGTCAACCGGGATCACGACGCCGGCCTTCGGCAGGTTGTTCTCCAGCCATTCCTGCTGGGCGCCGAAGAAGCCCTCGACATCGGTGGTGTAGCGCGTGTCCTCGTCGGCCGGCGCGAACAGATCATCCAGCCAGGTGACACCGTACTGTGCGGCGAGCACGTCATCGAACTTGGCGGCCGAGAACGGGATACGGCGTTTCGAAAGCGCGCGTGCGATGCTATACCAGGCCGCGTCTTCGTTCTTCTTGGGCTTGTGCTTCTTCCACACCTGCGCCTGCTCTTCGAGCGAGGCATTGGCGATCAGGCGCAGTTCGTCCTCGCTCGGCATGCGCCCGCGGGTCATGGCCCCGAGCATCGGCTCGTGAATGTGCGCGAGGAGCTTCACGCGACGTACGATCCGCACCGTCAACGCCAGCGCGTCGGCGATTGATTGCTCGTTCCAGCCCAGATCCTCGAGCTGCTTCACGCCGCGCCAGATATCGACGGGATGCGGCGGTGCGCGATGCGCGTTCTCCGACAGCGACATCATCTGGGTGACGCTGGCCTCGGAGTTTTTGACGAGAACGTCGATGGTCGAGAGATCCGCTTCGATGGCGGCCTTCACCCGGCGGTGGCCGACCTTGATGATCAGTTCTCCCTCGTATTCCCGGACCACGGGGGGCTGAATGATTCCGATGGCGCGGATCGAGGCCAGCAGTTCCGCATCCATTTGAGGGGGCACCGGGACAGTGCGGGTGTTGGTGGTGCTGGGCTTGAGTGTACGCGGATCGACGCTACGAAGTTCGGTCATGTTTTGATTCCTTGTGGGTTGTTCCGTCCCCCTATTTTCTCGGGAGACCCCTCCCCGCGGCTGCGCCGGGCTTGCCCGGGGCAAGGGCGAAGCCGGCTTGCCGGACGCGCGCTTGCGCGCGACCCTTGCGGCGGGCGAACCGAGCGCGGCATGCGTTCCCCCTTTTTATCGATCTCCTTCTCGCCCTGTTCAGAACAGGGTCGGTTGCTCAGGGGAAGATGTGTTGCGCGTGGTGCGCGGAGCCGGTGTGGTCAGGATCACCGGCTGGCAAGAAGGCGGCGGCGGCGCCGTCGCCTTCGTATTGCGCCTTCGATCGAGCCAGCGCCGCGCCGCCACTCGCCACAACCGAGTGGCTTTGTGGTAGCTCTATGAAGATGCTGCACACCCACTCGAAAATACTGCCCAACCGCCTACTCCGACGCGGGCTCTGGCTGGAGTACGCCACACTTGCTTGGAACGTGGTGGGCACACCGGTCATGATCGCGATGGCCATCGCGTCGAGTTCGACAGCCATGGCGGGCTTCGGGCTCGACAGCCTGATAGAGATCTTCGCCTCTGTCGTTGTCATTTGGCAACTCAAGGGCGAAGATTCCAGCAATCGTGAGCGTATTGCCCTCAGACTCATCGGGGCAGCGTTCTACCTCCTGGCGGCCTATGTGCTCATCCAATCGATCTGGATGCTCGCCAACCGCCACCACCCGGTGCAGTCGTCGCTCGGTATAGCGTGGCTCGCACTCACGGTCGTAACGATGGTGTCGCTGGCATATGGCAAGCTCGTCACAGGGCGTGCACTCGGCAACATCGTCCTGCGCACCGAGGCGCGCGTCACGATGATCGACGCCGCGCTCGCGGCCGCCGTCCTGTGCGGCGTCGGGCTGAATGCCCTGCTCGGCTGGTGGTGGGCAGACCCGCTCTCCGGACTGGTGATCGTCTTCTACGGTGTAAAGGAGGGACGCGCAGCGCTCGGCCACGTGAGGGACGGCTGAACTCGAGCCGGTCCGGAATTATGCAGGGTGAGCGGGTGCGGCTGCGGCGCCTCGCTGGTGGCGAGACGCCGCGGGTCGGTCGGCTCGACCATATGAGCTTGTGCTCGGCGTTGTCGCCCTGGACCAGGGAGGCGTAGACCGGGCCGGTGAAGGACGGACCCTCGGCGCTGCGGTCGTCTCCCTGTCTGCTTCCTCGCTTGGCGTGCTTACCCACACTCTCTGACTTGTGTGTCGAGTGTCCCGAGCCGTGGAGGGCGCATTGTCTTGTTCACACCCTGGCCTGGGGAGAGCTACTCGGAAACCTTCGCCTCTTCGGCTCTTTGCTTGGGCACAAGCTTGCGCTTCGCTTCCATCTTCACGGAAAACGCCTCCAGTATTGGCCTTAGTCCGTCCTCATCGGTCAGCGCACCGGCCTCGCTCGCGGCCACCCAACGGGTCTCGCGCTGCTCGACCTCTGGCCAAACCTTGAGCTGCCGCTTCACCGTGAGGGAAAAAACGGTAACCTCGCAGATGACGGCGCGCCCGTCCTCGTCGAGCAACTTGTTGTAGGTGAAGCGTCCGAGCGGCTTGCCGCTGATTACCCCACGTACGCCGGCTTCCTCGAATGCTTCGCGGGCCGCTGACTTCGCCGGCTTCAATCCTTTGATCGGCCACCCCTTCGGGATGATCCAGCGCCTGCGTGTACGCGATGTGAGGAGCAGAACTTCGACCTCGCCGGCTTCATTGCGGCGATATGGCAACGCTCCATATTGCACCCGAACAGTGCCGCTCTTCGACTGCTGCTTTGCGATGGATTCGTCCTCCTGGCGCTGATCTCCGTCACTGTCTCCGAGTGAAAGCCGGTTGACCACCTCTCGGCAAAGGCTCGGCGAACCGGGCGGGCAATCCCTAAGCCGGAGCCGGTGCGAGCGTCTCGATAATACGGCAGTCTGCGACCGTGCCCCGCTGGCAGCCTCCAAGCACGTCGGAAAGTTCGACGCGCAGGGCAGTCAGATCGGCGATCTTGCGTTCCACCTCGGCCAGATGCTGGCGAGCGATGACGTCCACGGCCTCGCATGACCGATCACGCTGGTCAGCGAGATCGAGGAGTTCACGGACCTGATCGATGGAGAAGCCAAGGTCGCGGGCACGCCTGATGAAACTCAGACGTCCAAGCTGCGCTCGGTCATACGAGCGGTAGTTGCCTTCGGTCCGCGCTGGTTCGGGTAGAAGGCCGATGCGTTCATAGTACCGGATCGTCTCGACCTTGGTGAGCGTCCGCTTGGCCAGTTCGCCGATGGAGAAGTCTGCCATGCCCCTTGACCCTGTAGTGACAACAGGGTCCATATAGGGCGTCACATCGGATCTGGCGAGGTGACATATGGCCGGCTGCTGCCACAACGATACGTGCTCTTCAAGCGAAGCCCAGAACAACCCGCAATGGCGGCTAGCGCTCTGGATCGCCCTCGGCATTAACGCCGGCATGTTCCTCGGCGAAATCGTTGCCGGCGTCGCCGCGGGATCTGCATCGCTCCAGGCCGATGCGATCGACTTCCTCGGCGACGCGGCAAATTACATGATCAGTCTCAGTGTTGTCGGCATGGCAATCACCTGGCGCGCGCGGGCGGCACTGCTGAAGGGCTGGTCCCTTGCCCTTCTTGCCACGGCGGTTCTGGCCTCTACCGCGTGGCATGCCTACGCAGGCAGGTTGCCTGGGGCAGACACGATGAGCATCGTCGGCGTAGTGGCGCTGTTCGCAAACGGCGGCATCGCGCTGATGCTCTACCGCTTCCGCACCGGCGATGCGAACATGCGCTCTGTATGGATCTGCTCGCGCAACGACGCGATCGGCAATCTTGCCGTGCTCGCGGCCGCTGCCGGTGTGTTCGGGACGGGCACCGCATGGCCGGACCTCGTGGTCGCCGGAGTCATGGCCATGCTCGGCATGAGCGGCGGATGGCAGATCATCCGTCAGGCGAGCGGCGAGCTGGCCGAATCGAGGCTGACTCCTGTCAGTGCTGCGGGCTGAGCCTGTGCCCACGTCGACAGAGTCCTCTACGGTGGATTCGACACCCGTCGACGCCGGGGCCGGCCGTTGAGATAAGGACCCGGCCGGCCTGTTGTTATGTTGCGATGGCTCGTGCGGGAGTGGCTTGCTCTGCCGCTGTCGCTGCCGCTCCGCGTCGTTCTCCCCGGGATGACTGTGCCCAAGCCGCCCAAACGGCCTCTCTGCAGGCTGGTCTGGCGCCGGGCCGGACCTTAGGCCCGGTCTACGCCTCTCTGGTCCAGGGCGACAACGCCGAGCACAAGCTCATCTGGTCGCGCTGACCGACCCGCGGCGTCTCGCCACCAGCGAGGCGCCGCATCCGCTCACCCCTTGGGATTATGCGGAGCATGATCAGGGTGAAATGCACGAAAATCCTCGGCTCCGTCCCGGCCACTCCGCATCACGCCTCACTCCGCATAATGCGTATTATGCGGCCGGCGCGGTTATGTGGTGCGATCGGACTGACAACGAAAAAGTCGTTCTTCTCGCTGCACTTCGTGTCGTCGTTATCGGACGTTACTCCTCACAGCTTTGGCGGGTGGCTCCCTCTCCCTTCACCGTTTTATACGGAATTTCTTGCGTCCCGTCCGTATGTCGGGTAATATCGACATATGGACACAGATCAAGCCATCCTCGCATTCTCGGCGCTCGCCCAGTCCACCCGACTGGAGGTGTTTCGGCTCCTGATGGAGCACGAACCAGACGGGCTTCCGGCCGGCGAGGTCGCGCGCCGCATGGGCGTGCCCCACAACACCATGTCGACGCATCTGGCCATCCTGACCCGCGCCGGGCTGATCGAAGCTGAGCGGCAGAGCAGGTCCATCGTCTACCGCGCCCAGCTCGAGGCGGTGCGAGGGCTCGCCGGCTTCCTCGTCAAGGACTGCTGCGGCGGCCGGCCGGAGCTGTGCGCGCCGCTGATCGCCGACCTGTCCCCCTGTTGTTCGCCACAAAAGCCATCGTCCAAGGAGGTCGCCCATGGCTGACCGTATCTACAATGTGCTGTTCCTCTGCACCGGCAATTCCGCCCGCTCGATCCTGGCCGAGAGCATTCTGCGCAAGGACGGCGGCGAACACTTCCGCGCCTTCTCAGCCGGCAGTCACCCGAAGGGCCGGGTCAATCCCTTCGCGCTGAAGGTGCTCGAGAGCTTCGACTATCCGACCGACGGTTTCCGATCGAAGAGCTGGGAGGAATTCACGGGGCCTGACGCACCGGTGATGGATTTCGTGTTCACCGTCTGCGACGACGCTGCGGGCGAGACCTGTCCCGTGTGGCCCGGCCAGCCGATGACGGCGCATTGGGGCATCCCGGACCCGGCGGCAGTCGAAGGCTCGGATATCCAAAAGGAAGCCGCTTTCGTCACCGCGTTTCGCTACCTGAAGACCCGCATCGAGGTGTTCACGGCGTTGCCGTTGAAGAGCCTCGACACGATCGCACTCGGCACGAAGCTGCGTGAGATCGGTCAGAGCGAAGGCGCAACGTTTCCACGCCCGAGCGCAGCATGAGGCAAGCCATGGACATCATTATCTACCACAATCCCGACTGCGGGACCTCGCGCAACACGCTGACGATGATCCGCAATGCCGGCATCGAACCTCACGTCATCGAGTATCTGAAGACACCACCCTCGCGAGCGATGCTCAAGCAGCTCATTGCGCGCATGGGCATCCCCGTTCGCGCGCTCCTGCGCGAGAAGGGCACGCCCTATACCGAGCTTGGCCTTGGTGATCCGAACCTGACCGATGACCAGCTTCTCGACGCCATGCAGGCGCATTCGATCCTGATGAACCGGCCGATCGTCGTAACGCCCAAGGGCGTTCGGCTCTGCCGTCCTTCCGAGGAAGTGCTCGATCTATTGCCGCCGCAGGGCGGCGAGTTCGTCAAGGAAGACGGTGAGCGCGTGGTGGACGAACACGGCCGCCGCGTTGCGACAGCATAAGGCAGCTCCATGTCCACCTTTGAACGTTATCTCACCCTCTGGGTCGCGCTCTGCATCGTGGCCGGCGTCGCGCTCGGCCATTTCATGCCGGGCGTGTTTCATGCGATCGGCGTCGCCGAGATTGCCAAGGTCAATCTGCCGGTCGCGGCATTGATCTGGCTGATGATCGTGCCGATGCTGATCAAGATCGACTTCGCCGCGCTCGGCCAGGTGAAGGAGCATTGGCGCGGCATCGGCGTCACGCTGTTCGTCAACTGGGCCGTGAAGCCGTTCTCGATGGCGGCGCTCGGCTGGCTGTTTATCGGATATCTGTTCCGGCCGTATCTGCCGGCCGCGCAGATCGACAGCTACATCGCGGGTCTCATCATCCTCGCCGCCGCGCCCTGCACGGCGATGGTGTTCGTCTGGTCGAACCTCACCAAGGGCGAGCCGCATTTCACGCTGAGCCAGGTCGCGCTGAACGACTCCATCATGGTGTTCGCCTTTGCGCCGATCGTCGGCTTGCTGCTCGGCCTCTCGGCCATCACGGTGCCCTGGAACACTCTTGTCCTGTCGGTTGCGCTTTACATCATCGTGCCGGTGATTGCCGCACAACTCCTGCGCCAGCGCCTCCTCGCGGGTGGCGGGGAACCGCGGCTGAAGGCCTTTCTCGACCGGCTGCAGCCCGTCTCGCTCATCGCCCTGCTTGCGACACTGGTGCTGCTGTTCGGCTTTCAGGGTGAGCAGATCCTGGCGCAGCCGCTCGTCATCGCGCTGCTCGCCGTGCCGATCCTCATCCAGGTCTATTTCAACGCGGGGCTCGCCTATCTGCTGAACCGGATTTCCGGCGAACAACACTGCATCGCCGGCCCCTCCGCCCTGATCGGCGCCTCGAACTTCTTCGAGCTTGCGGTTGCCGCCGCCATCAGCCTGTTCGGCTTCCAGTCCGGAGCGGCCCTGGCGACCGTCGTCGGCGTGCTGATCGAGGTGCCGGTCATGCTGACCGTCGTGTGGATCGTGAATCGGTCGAAGGGCTGGTACGAGCGCGGCCAAACAGCGCCGCGCGTCGTCAAAGAGGCGCGCTGATGCAGGCGCCCGATTTGGTGGATTTGCCGAACATCGATGCCGATGCGTTCGAGCGCCCGACGACGGCTGCGCTGATCCCAGATCCGCCGACGCACCCGCCGCGCATCCTGCTGCTGTACGGCTCCCTGCGCGACCGATCGTTCAGCCGGTTCCAGGCCCAGGAAGCCGCTCGTCTTCTCGAAGCCTTCGGCGCTGAGACTCGCATCTTCAACCCCAGCGGCTTGCCGCTT
This sequence comes from Acidisoma cellulosilyticum, assembly GCF_020621385.1. GTDB lineage: Bacteria > Pseudomonadota > Alphaproteobacteria > Acetobacterales > Acetobacteraceae > Acidisoma > Acidisoma cellulosilyticum. Next base: position 30,305 of record NZ_JAESVA010000010.1, read on the forward strand.
CCGGATGATGCACCCGTCGATCACCCCAAGGTCCAGGAATTGCGCGACCTGTCGGCCTGGTCGGAGGGACATGTCTGGTGCAGCCCGGAGCGCCATGGCGCCATGACGGGCATCATGAAGGCGCAGATCGACTGGATACCGCTGTCTATCGGGGCGGTCAGGCCCACCCAGGGCAAGACGCTCGCGGTCATGCAGGTGAGCGGCGGATCGCAGTCCTTCAACGCCGTCAACCAGATGCGTGTTCTCGGCCGCTGGATGCGCATGATCACGATCCCGAACCAGTCCTCAGTAGCCAAGGCCTATGAGCAGTTCGATGAGGGCGGCCGGATGAAGCCGTCGCCCTATTACGATCGCGTCGTCGACGTCGTGGAGGAGTTGGTGAAGTTCACCCTTCTGACGCGCGGCCCCTCCGCCTACCTCACCAGCCGCTATAGCGAGCGCAAGGAGGCGGCGGAGAAGCTCGGCGCGCGGGTCAAGCTGGCTGCGATCTGACCCTGGCGGTCTATTTCAAGGATCATCGAAATAGCAATTGACGGCGGGCGTTTGCTGGCAGTAAAGCTATTTCCATGAATATCGAAGAAGCAGCAAAGCAGCTCGAAGCGCTCGGCAATCCGACGCGGCTCCAAGTCTACCGGACACTGGTTCGTGCCGGTGACGGGGGGCTGCCGGTCGGCCGTCTGCAGGAGAAAATCGGGATCGCCGCCTCCACGCTGTCCCACCACCTGCACCGGCTGATCCTGACAGGTCTCGTCACCCAGGAACGACAGGTGACGACGCTGATCTGTCGGGCGAACTACCCGGCCATGAACAGCTTGGTCGGCTTCCTTGTCGACGAGTGCTGCGTCGATGCGGCCTGCACAACCGAACAAGACGGAGAGGCGGCTGCTTAAGCCTTTCTTGTTGCCTTTAATTTCCATAATCCCGGAAGGATCGAATATGAAGACGCCCTCACTCGACTCCCTCCCCATCGCCGTTATCGGCGGCGGCCCGGTCGGCCTGGCAGCCGCGGCGCATCTCGTCGCGCGGAATCTGCCGGTGAAGGTCTATGAGGCCGGGCCAGCCGTCGGCGCGAACATGCGCGACTGGGGTCACGTCCGGGTCTTCACGCCGTGGCGCTACTGCATGGATGCAGCCGCCGTCGCGCTCCTTGAGCGCACCGGCTGGCAGGGCCCGCGGGCGGATGTCTTCCCAACAGGCGGCGAGATCGTCGTCCGCTATCTCGAACCGCTCGCCGCGACGCCAGAGCTATTTGGCGTAATCGAGACCGGTGCGCACGTCACAGCCATCTCGCGGCGCGGCTTGGACAAGGTCGTAAGCCGGGGCCGCGAGCAACGCCCGTTCGAGCTGGTCATCGAGACGGCCAGCGATGTGCGTCGCGATCTCGCCCGGGCGGTGATCGACGCCTCCGGCACTTGGACGGCACCCAACCCGCTCGGCGCGAACGGTCTGCCGGCGGAGGGCGAGGTCGAGCTTGCCGATCGGATAGCCTACGGAATCCCCGACATCCTGGGACGGCATCGGACACTTTATGCCGGGAAGACGACGCTGGTCATCGGTGCGGGCCATTCGGCCGCCAATGCGCTGCTCGACCTGGCGCGCCTCACGGAAGCCGAGCCATCGACGACCTTCACCTGGGCGACACGCGGCATTGACCTCGTTCGCATATATGGCGGCGGTGACGCCGATCGGTTGCCGGCGCGCGGCGAACTCGGCGCCGAGACGCGCGAACTGGTCGAGAGCGGCCGGGCGCCGCTCGTCACCGGCTTCTCAACAATCGCCATGCGGAGCGAAGGCGGTCGGATCGTCGTGGAAGGCGAGACATCGGTAGGGCCTCGACAGATCGGACCCGTCGACCGGATCATCGCGGCTACCGGCCAGCGTCCCGATCTGTCGCTGACCCGCGAACTGCGCCTGGATCTCGATCCCTGGCTTGAGAGCGCCAAGGCGCTCGGACCGCTGATCGATCCGAACGAACATTCCTGCGGCTCCGTGCCACCGCATGGGCATCGCGAGCTGGCGCACCCGGAGGCCGGTTTCTACACCGCCGGTATCAAGAGCTACGGCCGTGCGCCGACCTTCCTGCTTCTGACCGGTTATGAGCAAGTCCGTTCGATCGCTGCGGCGCTCGCTGGCGACTTCGTCGCGGCCGACGATGTTCAGCTCGTGCTCCCCGAGACGGGCGTCTGCACGACGACGTTCTCGGTCGATGCCGGCGACGGTTCGGGATGCTGTGGCGGTCCGGCTCCGGCGGAGGCGGACGCATGCTGTCTCGCCGACGCAACGGCCAAGGAAGCCGGTAAGAAGGGCTGTGGCTGCGGAGTGGCGGCGTGACCGTCACTGCGACCGAGCCCCTCTCTGCAACTGAGGGTGCGCCACGCCTGCGGACGATCATTCCCGTCCTCGGCGTGGCGCAGATCCTCGCCTGGGGTTCGTCCTACTATCTCCTCGCCGTGCTCGCGAAGCCGATCGCGGACGACACGGGGTGGTCGCCTGGATGGATCGTAGGCGGCCTTTCGCTTGGCCTTCTCGTCGCCGGCATCGTCTCGCCGCGTGTCGGCGACACCATCCAGCGGCTTGGTGGTCGCATGGTTCTGGCGACAAGTGCCGTGTTTCTCGCGCTCGGCCTTATTGGTTTAGCGCTTTCACCCAATCTGCCAATCTATGTCGTGTCGTGGCTCGTGCTCGGAATCGGCATGGGCGCCGGCCTGTACGATGCGGCCTTCGCCACGCTCGGTCGGCTTTATGGTCAGCATGCCCGATCAGCGATCACGACACTGACGCTGTTTGGTGGTTTTGCCAGCACCGTCTGCTGGCCGCTCTCGGCTGCACTTGTCTCTCACCTTGGCTGGCGAAACACTTGCCTGGTCTATGCGGGTATCCACGTCGCTGTTCTGCTGCCGCTCTACCTCTTTGCGCTGCCAAAGGATCCCACTAAAAAGACCATCGTATCCGCTGATGCAACCCATGAAGGTGGATCTCGCGTCGACGGGCCGGTGCGTAAGGGAGAGCGACTGTTGTTCGCTCTGATCGCCCTCGTCATCACCATCAGCTCTATGATTTCAGCGCTGCTCTCAGTCCATCTGCTGACTATTCTCCAGGCCCGCGACATCGCACTTGCGGCTGCGGTCGCCTTGGGGGCGATCATTGGCCCGTCACAGGTTGGCGCTCGCGCGATTGAGATGCTGATCAGTCGATTTCATCATCCGATCTGGACGAAGCTCGCATCGACCGTCCTCGTCGCCACGGGTGTCGGGCTTCTCTGGATGGGCTTCCCGATCGTCGCGGCGGCGCTAGTTTTCTATGGCGCCGGTATCGGCATCGAGTCGATCGCTCGCGGCACGCTTCCGCTCGCCGTCTTCGGTGAGCATCGGTATCCCTCGATCGTGGGCCGTATTGCCATGCCAAGTCTGGTCATGCAGGCGGCGTCGCCATTGCTCGGCTCGATACTGATTGAGCGTTTAGGCGCGGATGGAGCGCTCGGCGTGCTCTTCGCGGTAGCTCTCACCAACGTGCTGTTGGTGATCATTCTCGTCCGAATGGTGTCGAGGCATTTGCGGCCGGAGATCATAGCCGCCTCGGCAGGCTGTTAAGACGGATGACTGTCCATCGCACCGGGGGCAGCACGCAATTCCGATTTGAGCGTCGGGCGTCTGCTCCCCCGCGTGGGCGCAGCGACTCCAGCAGCGCGTTCGCTGCCCTGAATCGTCCTCTCCGCAGCTCTGGAGGCAATACTGCTTCCATTTAGGCCGCTTTTTGCGCGGTCTGCGCGAGATCGGCATCAAGCCGTGCGAGCTGGGCCAGCTTTGCGTCGAGTTCCGCTTGCAGTGTGAACGCCTGGCCACTGCGCTCCTGGTAGCCATTCAGGCGATTGAGCGCCTCGACAGCGCGGCGTTCCTGCTCCTGTAGGTCGATTCCGAGACGATCGAGGATATGTTCGATCCGAGACATGAGCCCGAGTGGCGTCAGCTCGTCGTCGATGGGGATTTCTTGATCGAGCCCGTTGCGGCGCAGGAGAAGGCTCGCCTCGAATTCCCGCCGCCAACCGCGGTCGGCGTGGCAGGCGAGCGCGAAACCGCCAATGCTACCGATATCCTTCTCCATCGGAGTCTTCGCGCGTTCGGCGAGGCGCACCTTGGAGAGAAGCGATGTCCCGGCCACGCGGCGATCAGTGACAAGCCGTCCCTCGAATTCCATGCGAAAGGCATCGCCGCGCGTGGAGACGTGCTGGATGAGGTCCTTGCCGATGTCGGCGATCCGCCTCGTGGCGTGGCGATGTTCGGCCTCGGCGTCGGCGATGCGGCGCCGGATGTTCAACTGATCGTCGAAATGCGCCGCGCGCTGCCTGTCCAGGCGAGCGACCTCGGCTTCCAGCCCGGCCTTCTGCATCAGCCGCGCATCCCCCGACGCGATGGCCTTGGCGAGCGCGAACTGGTTGGCAGCCTCGCCGATATCGTCGATGGTCCGGATGCTGCGATCACCGGAAAGGGCAGCGGACACGAAGCGCTGTTTGCGCTCGTTATTTTGCCACATGGTCGCGTCGAGGGAGCCAAGCGTCGCGTAAGCGTAGATTTCGATCTCGTCGTACTGATTGCCCTGACGCTCGATCCGGCCTTCCCGCTGCTCGATGTCAGAAGGCAACCAAGGCACATCGAGGTGGTGCTCGGCCTTCAGGCGCCGCTGGACGTTGGCCCCGGTGCCCATCTTTTTGGTCGAACCGATCAGGACACGAATGCGGCCCGCATTGAAGTCATTGAACAGGCGCTGTTTATCGGCTGTCCGATTATAGTCTTGGACAATGGCAATGTCCGACACCGGAACGCCGAGGCGAACAAGCTCGTTCCTGATCCAGCGATAGGCCGAGAAGCCGCGCGTTTTTTCAGCTTCCAGCGTGCCAAGGTCGCTGAAGATGATCTGTCCACCGCCGGGGATGGGATCAGGCGATCCGTCCGGCTTCTTGAAGCGATCATTGGCCGTGCGGAGCCAGATGTCGTGAACAGTGGCGATCAGTTTGTTGAGCTTGTTATCAGGTTCATTATCGTTGGCGAGGCCGACCAGGCGCATGTCGATGGCGGCGTGACGGCCGTCCGTGATGACAGCAAGCAGGATGTCGTCGCCCTTCTGGACCTTGCGGGTGCGGCTTTCGATCTCCGAGATGCGATCGGCAAGGTGCGCCTGGTAGTCGCGAAAGGCTTCGCTAGCCTCGGCGGTGACCAACTGGCGCTGACCGGTCTTGATTTTGGGCAGACGGAGATATTGCCGCAAATCCTCCTTGAGGACGATATCCGAACAGGCGCGGAACATGTCGATCAGCTCGGGCACGTTCACAAATTGCGAGAAACGCTCGACCGGCTTGTAGGAGCCAGAGGGCTGAAGCTCCAGCTCCGTGCGTGTGTCACCGAACGAGGCGGCCCAGGCGTCAAACTCGTGAACGCCGCGCTCGTGAAGCGTCGCCTCGTTCTGGAAGCGTAGCAACGTGAACATTTCACCAAGCGTGTTCGTGATCGGCGTGCCCGAGGCTTGGATGAGGGCGCGACGGGGGTTCCTCGAATCGATGAAGCGCATCTTGACGTAAAGATCCCAGGCACGCTGCGAGCCTTCGGGATCGACGCCCTTCAGGTTGAGGCGGTTGGTGGCGAAGGTGAGTTTGCGGAACTCCTGGGCTTCATCGACGATGATCTGCGAAACGCCGATCTCGTCGATCGTCACCATGTCGTCTCGCCGGTCCTTGATCGCTTCCAATTGATCCGAAAGGCGCTCGCGCATCGCCTCCAGGCGCTTGCGCGTGACGCGATCGTCAGTGTCAGCCTTGAGCTTCAGCGCCTCGAAGGTATCGATCTGCTGCGAGATGATCCCGCGCTCGAAATCGGAGGGGACGCCGATGAAGCGGAAGGCCGAATGCGTGATGATGATCGCGTCCCAGGAACCCGTGGCCGCGCGCGCCAGGAAGCGGGCGCGTTTATCCTTGGCAAAGTTCGTCTCGTCGGCGACCAGGATGCGGGCGATCGGGTAGAGCTGAAGGAACTCCCGGCTTGCCTGGGCCAGGCAATGGCCAGGGACGACGAGCATCGCCTTCGAGATCAGCCCAAGGCGGCGCTGCTCCATGATCGCGGCCGCCATCGAGAAGGTTTTTCCGGCGCCGACCGCATGCGCCATGTAGGTGCTGCCGGACGTGATGATGCGCCAGATGACCCGCTTCTGGTGGCCATAGAGCCGGATGATGTCGCTGGCGCCGGGCAAGGTCAGGTGCGAGCCATCGAAGTGGCGGGGCACCAGGTTGTTGAAGCGGTCATTGTAGAGCCGCGAGAGCCGATCAGCGCGTTCGTGATCGGCCCAGACCCAGGTCGAAAACGCGGTCTTGATCTTGTTCAACTTTTCCTTCGCCGCCTCTGTCGCCTCCGGGTTCAGCACCCGGCGCTCGCTGCCGTCCACGATCTCGGTATCGAAGATCTGCGGGGTGGCACTGTTCAGCGCGTCGTGCAGCAGCGCGCCGGCATGCCGCCGAGGGGTGCCCCATTCCGAGGTTCCGGCGGCGCTCGTGGCGAAGCGATGACCGTCCACGGTCCATGTCGCGACTTCCTCCATGTGGAAGATGCGCGTCTCGGTCTCCATCACCTCGAGCGTGAATGCCTCGATATCCTTCGTCGGAATCCAGGGCGCGCCGAGGCGGGCCGTGATCCCCGAGGGGGGGATGTCCTGCGGCTGCGCTTCCAGCAAAGCCTCGACGTTGCGGGCATATTGAGGATCGAGGAGCGCGGCGTCGCGGGCAACGGCGAGCTTGGTGCGAACCGGCCCCGAGAGGTAGGCATCAGCCGTCTCCCAACCTTCGGTCAAAGGATTGCGAAAGACGGTCGCACCGAGGCGGTCGAGCGCGTCCTTGGGTTCGCATTCCAGCAGCTCCGCCAGACGCTCCGGATCGACGAAGCCTACCTCGTTCAGCGCCACGGCCAGCGCGTCAGTGGCCGAGGTGATGACCGGGGTCATCGGCGGCGACACCACGCGTTGGTCAAAGATCGGCCCCTTTTTCGCGATACCGGCCTCCAGGTCGTAATCCTCGATCGAGGCGACCAACCAGCAATCCGGGTCGTCGGAAAAATGCGCCAGGTTCGGCCGGCGGTGGGATTCCTTTTCCTCACCGCTGTCGGCGTCGCGGGTGACGGTGACGACGGTATGGTTGATCGGACCGTGGTAGCGGATGAAGGTCGAATAAGCGGTGCGAAGGCGGATCTGCGCCTGCATCCAAGGCTGCCCTGCGGCCTGGGCGCGCAGCACCTCGCGCACCGCGTCGCGGATCGGCATGAGGGCGCGGATGACCTTAGCGGCCTTCGGCGTCAGGCCCTCACCGCCTTTGCCAGTGCGGATGGCGACCGGGCTGCTTCGGCCGTCGATGATCTGACAGAGACGGCCATCCTTCCCGGCGACATAGGAGCCCTCCCTGACCGTGGCCCCATCGGCGGCACGGCCGACGGCCGATATATCGTCGTCGTCCTCACGGTCATGGTCGGCACTCGGCGGGGTCGTAATGCCGACGGGCAGAAGGGCGAGCGCCTGGTCGAGTTGCTCCTCAATCGTGGCGAGCGGCGCGTTCGGGCGGCAGGTGTAGGACCAACCGGGTCCGTAGATGCCTCGGCGCTGGCCGTGCAATCCCAGGACCATCTCGGGGTGAGCCGCGAAATACTCGTTGATCTGGACCACGCCACGGCGCAGATGCCGGTGCGCAGGCTCTGCGCTTCGATCGATATCAGCATCGCTAGAGTCCCCGCCCTCGCCGCCGTCGAGGGGAAGTTCGGTAAGGTCCATCCAAGGCGCGCCGGTTGCGGGCACACCGTCAGGGCGCCGCTGGAAGGCCAGAATGTCGATGACGACTTCTGTGCCGGCCGTGGCCTTCATGCTGCCCTCGGGCAGGCGAACGGCGCCGACCAGATCGGCCATCGATGCGATATGCTCGCGGGCGGTGCGGCTGGCCTTGTCCATGGTGCCGGTGCTCGTGACCATCAGGGCGATGCCGCCGGGGCGCAGCCGGCTGATCGACCGCGCGATGAAGTAGTCGTGCAGGCGCAGCCCGAGGCTCGCCGTCGTCGGGTCGCCGCGCACGATGCGGTCGGCAAAGGGGGGATTGCCGATCGCTAGGTCGAAACCACCCCCGAGGCGGCTGCGGGTATAATCCTCGCAATGGATGCGCGCTTCGGGGTGGAGCAGCCGTGCAATGCGCGCGGTGATCGGATCGTACTCGATCCCGGTCAGGCGCGATGACCCACGCAGCTCATCGGGCATGAGCGCGAAGAACAGGCCAGTGCCCATGCCGGGCTCCAGCACACGGCCGCCGCCATATCCCAGATGTTGGGCAGCGCGCCAGATGGCGCGGATGACCGGCTCAGGGGTGTAGTGCGCGTATTGCGTCGCGCGCTGAAGAGCCGCGTATTCCCCGTCGCTGGTGCTGCTGACCAGGCTTTGGCCGAGATCCTCCCATCCGTCGCGAAACCCATCGGCTCCCGGCAGCGGGAAGGCGTTCTGCGCCAGGTCCGTGGCGCCGAAGCCGATGAAACGAAGAAGCTGCTCCTGCTCATCGCGGGACGCTGCGCGGCCGGCGTCTTCGATCTCCTTCGAGAGGGCGATGGCTCGAATATTATCGAGCGCGCGGCCGTTCCAATTGCGGGCCAAGACACGCTCACCGTCGAGCCGGAAATTCTTGCCCGGAGCGATCCGCGTCGCGGGCCGAGCGGCATTGACGCACGGCGTTGGTTCGACAGCCGGAACTATGGGTTCGATCGAGGTGGTACGTGGGACATCGAGGGTCCAGCCAAGGGCGGTCGTGTCGAACAGGCCGAGGCTGTATTGCGCGGCATTGGTCATGATTCTCTCCGGGAGGGGCGCGCGCGACGGCATCCGCCGGAGCGGACCAGGAGCGGGCGGACGGGTTGAGGGGAGGTTTGGAGGCGCGGGCGCGCCAAGCCGGCGGCTCAGTATTCGCTGGGCAGCAACAGCACGCCGTTGGTGAGGTAGAGAGTGATTTCCTCGAGCGGGAAATCGGTCCAGGGGACGTGCTGGCGCAGCAGTTCTACGCCATTGCCGTCATCGGCGATCAGCTCGGCCGATTTATCGGCGTTGACCCGGAGCCTCCAAACGACGAACTCTTCGCGGCTGACGCTCGGGTTCAAGCGGCCCCAAGCCACGTTGTCGATCAGCCAGAACGCGTTCGCTTGTTCGGCGAGAAAATGGACGCCTTCAGTGAAGAGCATTGCCCCGGCCCAGTGCCTGAACCATGTCTCGGTTCCCGTGTGCATGGCCAGACCCGCCTGCAGCTCAGCTCGTTTGTCAGTTGTCTCTTCCGTTTGCATGCGACTTTCCTTTCAGATCTTCTTGTTCGAAGACCCTTTCCGGAAGCCGCTGGGCGAAGGACGGGGCAAGGGCGCGAGCCGGCGAAGCCGGGCCGTTGCGCCATACTTCGGCGCGACGGACCCTTGCGGCGGACATCGCTCAGTGGCAGCGCTTCATCTCTCCAGGTTCGTTTTTAGTTTTCGCACTCGCAGTTCGTCAGCACGTCGAGTGATCGCACGAGATTCCATTCCGCCGTGGCCGCTTCCTGGCGGGATTTGAAGGTGGGGCGCTGTTCGAAGGGGCGAGGGTCGCAGACGATGCGCCATTTGCGGTCGCTGTAATTGCGCGACACGCATCCAACGGCGCCCGAAGGATAGCGAATGTTGTCAACATACCAACCACCATGGCGCCAGGGCGAATACGTGAAATTAGGTGCGATCTCCATACTGTTTCTCCTAATGCTTGATTACTCGGCGGTGACGAGCGGACGGGGATTGCCCAAGCCGAGATGTTCGGACCACGACCATCGGCGGCCGAGCCCCTGAGTCGTGCGCAGCCCTCGGGCATGCGCGCGGCGTTCCATTTCAATGGCGGCGTCTGCGAGATCGGGATGCTCCGCGGCGAGCCAATCCACTTCGGCCCGCTTCGAGGCCGGGCACATCCAGCAGGCGGATTTAACCGGGGCTGACAGACCCTCGGCCGCAATGACTTCGGCGCAGAGTTCACGGGTCCAACCCCATTCCCCGAGCGGGTAGCGGTAGCGATGGCCGGGAGGCCATTTCCCAGCAGCGTTCGCCTGGCGGCGGCTGTCGCGAGGCCCCGCGTCGTAGCCGATCAGCTTGGTCACGTAGGGACCATGAGGCCAGGATTGGCGCCGGCGATCCCAGCCGAAGAATCGCTGGGTGTATCGCCATTGCGGGTCAACCTTCCATTTGAGGCTGCACGAATGGCCGCCATAGGCGAGAGAGGGCAGCACCGATTTCCGCAGGCATTCGCCATGCAGCGAAGTGTCTCCGGCACGCGGGCTGGTACGCTTGATCACGGTGACGGGTGGCATCGCCTGCGCGGCGAGCCAATCCTGGATGACTGGCAGATACGCCATGGTCTCCGGCTTCTCCGAACCCGTATCGGCGAACAGAATGAGGTCGATGCGGACCTTCCGGTTGCGCAAGCCAATCAGCATGGCGGTGCTATCGACGCCCATGCCATAGGCGACAACGATCGGATCCGCGCCGAAGGCGAGCGCGGCCGTGGCGCGGCGAGGTGCCATGGGATTCTCCTGCGGTTGAGATGTGGAAGTGGGGCAACCGGCGAGAGGCCGGATAGGCTAGGTGGGACCGCCGCCTGTGCCGAACGCGCCGGCCGGGAGTTGCCAGTGGCGGGAACCGACATGGACCGGATCGGTCCAGTCGCCACTCAGCGACCGGCGAACCAAGTCAGGTTGCGCGAGGGCCGCCTCGTAGGGACGGCCGCGATCGGCAAGCTGGCGAATGCCACACAGCCGCTGGATCGTGCAGCCGAAGCCGTCCTCGTAGCGGGCGATCCGATCGAACCATTCGGGAGCGATGGTGCGGAGGCTGGCCCATTGGTCTGGGCCACCGAAGATGCAGGCGAGGCACGATAGCCGCGACCAACCAAGGCGGTAGGCTGGCGCCGACACGATGCCGTGGCGGCGCATCAGGCCCCAGATCGCAGCCTCGTCGAGATGGTGGACGGCGCGCCAGTGATCGACATGCCGCTGCCGGCGCGTGCCGTTGCGAGTGTCAGTCCGATCGGGCTCGAAGGTGAGGTAGCCCGCTCGAGCACGGCTTTCCTGGGCGCGCTCACCTGTGACGATCAGCGTCCGCCGACCAACGAAGCGTGGCTGCGCTCTTATCAGCGCCGCCATGATGTCCACCTTCAAATATGCGCTGCACCAACGCTGGTTTAAGTTGGCTGTCACCTGCGGAAAACGCAGTCTTGTGCCGAGGGGGCCGGTGCCACCCACGGTCCCAATTTTGCCGTTCGGCAGCTCGAAGCGAATGGGCGCGGTTGGCTGATTGTGGCGCAGCATTTCGCGCAGGAACCCGCCCTCCTTCCAGGATAGATAGAGGGGCACATCGAAGTGCTGGGCGATGGCGCGGCAATAGGCGGTCGTGCTCGGCCAGTCCATGAAGGGCGCGCCCTGCCCGTCCACATCATGATGATGTAACTCGATGCACTCTGGCCGTGCCCCGGCCTCGATCAGGGACAGTAGAGACCCGATGGAATCCTTCCCGCCCGAAAAGGCCACGACGATGATGTCGTAGCTTCGAAGGTCCGGATTCGTGGGCGGCGGCGTTACCATGGGCCACACAGATGTTCGATCACGCGGCGCTCGCGGGCATCGACGAGTTCAAGCGCCACGCGATGGAGTTGAGACCCCTGTCGAGCCAGGCCGACCACATGGGTCCAAACCTTGTGATCGTCGGCGAAGATCTGGGCATCGTCGAAGCGCTGGATTTCGATCCGCGCTGAGCCGTCTTCGCGCTGGCCTGCATCAAAGACGCCCCAGCCTTCAGCCAGAGCCTGTTCCTGGTCGAAGTTCGTCATAGCGTTCCGCCTCCTCGCGGTCGCACGGGCGCGAGCAGTCTCCCGACCGCTCGTTCCTCTTTTTTGGGGTGGATGGGAAAACCGGTTAGGCAGCGGCCTTGAGAGGCGTTTCCGTCTCGCCAGGGGCTTCACCTTCGGTGCTGGCCGCCGGCGAGTTTAGGCGCGCCGCGTAGTCGGGATGGAAAGCCAACAGGAAGTCCGCAGCGCGTTGTGCGTCTGCCGCAACGCGGAAGATTTCGCGCTTATCCTCGCGCAAAATTTCGAGCCAATGCGAGAGGTAGGCGGCGCCGTTGACGAAATCGCAGTCGGCGATACCGAGCGTGCTGCACACGTTGAGTTGACCCAATTCGGCGACCAGTTCTTCGCGCGCGTAAGACTTCGATCCAAAACGACCGGACATATCGCGGTTGAGCCGACGCTTCGATCCGCTCCAGTGTATTCCTTCGTGAATTTGAACGCTGGACCATGCAGCGGGCGAATGAAACGCGACGGCCGGCGGCATTTGGATATGATCCGTCACGGTCGAATAGAAGGCGCGAGGACCGCCGATGCGGATCTCGGCGCCGCTCTTGGCGAAGAGGGTTTCGACCGCATTCGGCGCGCGCCAGGGCGCCTCCTCAACGGTCGGCGGCAGATAGTCCGGAATGCCGTCGATCTGGCTCGCGTGGAACAGCGTGAAGGAGCGCAGCATCGGAAACCATTTGCCCTCGCCCGTCGTCCCGCCCTCGTTCTTCGCACCCTCAACCTCGATGCGTTTGTAGAAATAGCCGGTGACGCCGCGAGAGCCTTGCTTCACCTGCCAGCCCCGTTCCTGGGCCTGCTTGTAGGTCGCCCAACGCGGATCTCCGGTCATGAAGGCCGCTCGGTTGATGCCGAGGGTGAGGACGTTGATGCCGCGATAGCCCGCGCCCGTGACGGCGTTCTGAGGCATGGAGGGACCGCCGGCTTTTCCGGAATCCCAGGGTTGGCGCCAGGGCGGCGTCCCGGCTTCGAGCGCTTCTATCACCTGTTGGGTGACTTCCTGGTAATGGTCGCGCGGGTTCTTTTCCTGCTTTGGCATCTGGATTCTCCATGATTTGGATGACCCCTCCCTCGCCCCGCGGCTGGGCCGCCGGGGCAAGGGCAAAGCCGGCGAAGCCGGGCGCGCGTTCAGCGCGACCCTTGCGGCGCACGGCCCACGGCGCGGTAGGGAGTTCCTATCGCCCGCGTATCTTCTTCAGTTCTCTTCGAAGATCCCTTTCGACCTTCTCGTCGCTGTGGCCGAAGAGATCGGCGACTAGAGACGCAGTAACCGAAAGGGCTGCGGCCTCGTCCTCATCGGCCTCAAGCCATTCGGTGTCGTCGTAATCGATGATCCATTGTAGAGCCCGACGGTAACTCGGGCGCGTGGCTGGCGGCCGCCGGGTCATTGCGCGGCAGCCTGATCCAGCGAGATGCCGACGGCGATCTGCTGGACCCAAATGGGCATGGCGGAGAGCATGAAGCTCTCGCCCGACCAGGCCAGGAGGAGCGTCGTGCCCATCGTATCGGCGATGGCCTGCGCGGCATCCGGCGGAACGGCATTGCCAATTCTCTCGCGCCAGTCCGCATCGGAGAGGCCGTCGAGTTCGAGGTATCCCTCGGGATCGACAAGGCTCTGCAGAGACGCGAGTTCGAGGGTCGTGAAAGGGCGATGCCAGGTCCCGTCGAGGCTGCGGATGACCGCGACCAGTCGGTCCTGGGCAGTCGGAAGGCGGGCCTCGTCCGGCCGATCATTGCCATCCTGGTGACGGGGGTCAGCGACACTCCAGGCTCCGTTGTCGTGCTGGCCGCTTCCGGAGACAGTGTTGGCGGTGTCCGACCACCCGATGACACCGTAATGCCCGCCATTCGCATAGGCATCGCCCTTTTCGCGCTGGAGGTTTGGACGGGGATCGGCGACGGCGAAACTGCCATTGCTGGGCAGGCTTTCGCCCGCAACCGTTCCGGTGTGATCGGTCCAAGCGGCAACGCCCAAGGCACCGGAGCGGCGTTCGTCCGTGCGCGGATCGGCGACGCACATGGCACCGCTGCCAACGCGGTCGGAGCCGGTGACAGTGCGCGCGGGCTCCTCGAAGCGATGCACATGGAGCTTGCTGGTATGGGCGCTATCGGGCCAACCGGTGCGCGGATCGGCGACCGCGAAGCCACCGTTGCCCGTGGTCGAGCTGCTGATGACCGTGCCCGACGCTTCCTCCCAGGACGTGACCCGGTACTTGCCCTGCCCCTCGAAGCCGGATGTTGGCCGGGGATCGGCAATGCAGCCGTCCCGGCTGCTTGTGACGGCGGGACAGGGCTGATTCCAGGGAACGATCCGGTAGACGTTGTTGAACTTGGCCGGTCCGCCATGGCGCGGATCGGCGACCGCGAACGTGCCTTGACCCGGCGATTTGACCCCGGTGATCGTGCCCGAGGTGTCGTTCCAACGCCTGACCCCGTATTGCTGGCCGTCACGCCAACGGTCAGACGAAACCCACCTTGGATCCGCGACGCTGAAGCTGCCGGTGCCAGGGCGGCTATTGCCCGTCACCGTGCCGGCGGGGTCATCCCAAGACTCCACACCGAGAACGCCGTTGCGCCACGTTTGGTCGGGCGCCAGGGCATAGTCGGTCAGATGCCCGTCTTCGACCCGCAGGCGCTTCAACGAGCGCCAATCGGACCCCGCCTCGACGAACGCAAGTCGGACCCAGGTCTGCCATTGCAGAGACGGGACGCGGTGCATGGGGCCAGCCTGCATAACGTCACCCGGTAGCGGCAGGCGGCCGAGGATGTCGCCGACGGAGCGCAGGCTGCGCTTGGGCGGTTCGTATAGGAATGGCGGAACCTTTTTCTGATGGCGCGCGACCAGGAGGAAGCGTTTGCGCGTCTGGGCGAGGCCGCCCAACTCGCCGCAATCATGCGTGGTCTCGGCGACCGCGTAGCCGTAATGACGAAGGAGAGCGACGATCCGGTCGAGCAGCGCGCGGCCGCGACGGGCGATACGCGGGACGTTCTCGAACAGAATCAGTTCCGGCGGATCGTCCTGGAACGCTTCGAGCATCAACCACACACCGCGCAGCGTGAGCTGGTTGAGCGCCTGGTATTTGTCCGTCAGACTGAGCGCCTCGGCCAACAAGCCCGAGAACCCCTTACATGGCGCCGAAAGGAAAACGATGTGCGGCCGTTCGTTGCCGGCGGCGCGCTGAATGTCCTGGGGCGTGGCCTGGCGCCAGTCGGCCGGGGCCGATCGGCCGTGAAATGCTGCATATTGGTCTGCGTCGAACAGATCGAGCACAGTGCCGGGCACGCCGGCGAGCCGTTCGAAATCTCGGATCGCGGCTGCGGATACGTCGATGCCGCCAAGGCATCGAAAAATCGCCTGCATGTTGCCGACGCGGGCACTGCCGCGATTGAAGCCGCGGGCGCCGCCGCCGAGGCCGCAGAATAGATGAAAATGACGGATCTCTCTCAGCTCGACCGCTGAGGATTGGCGTGATGACATCGGGGTTCTCCTTGTTGGATTACCCCTCCCCCACCCCGCGACCTGGCCGTCCGGGGCAAGGGCGAAGCCGGCTTGCCGGACGCGCGATCAGCGCGACCCTTGCGGCGGTACGGCCACGGCGCGGTAGGTCTTCATTCCCCCTTTGCTTCTGCGACTTTCATGATCGCCTCGGCCCGCGCTTCGCGCGCCTTGTGGGCCTCCAACTGTTCGGGTGTCATCAAGGTCGTATCGAGCACCATGCCCTTGCGTCCCATCTTGCTCTCGGCAAAGGCGATGGCCTCATTGCGATCCGGGAAGTAACGCGTCTTGGGTTTGCTTACGCCGGCGTAAACCCGAACACTGATCCGACCGTCGTCCAACCGGTCAACATAGATGCTTCGCATGAAGTCTCACTCCTTCTGGGCGGGGGTTCTGAATGAGATCGCGGGTGAAGCGCACGGCTCCAGCGGATCTTGTCGATCCAGCCATTTGCGTTGGAACGCGGGCGCCGAGTGCTGTGCCAGCCACGTCCGCGAATCTTCGCTTCCTTGAGCCAGCCCGACGCGACAAGCGTCGTGCCGGGCTCATCAATCCGCGTGTAGGTGATGATCTTCTGAAAGCCGCGCCGTTCTGCTTCTTGAGCGCACCACCCATAGAGCATCGAGGCGGCGTTCCACCGGAGCGCCGCCGGCGTGTCGCGGCGAATGCAGAGTCGGTTCACCTCGACAATGCCACGACCTGAGAGGGCCCGGGCGACGGGATTGCCGACGATGGCGACACCCATCAAAGTTCGGCCATTGAAGACGGCCCGATGAAATCGCCAGGCAGTCGGAATGCCGCAATGGGCATGGTGGCGGGCAATGAAGCGGCGTACTTGCCCGGCGCTGGCCGAGCCAAGCTGTAGCTGCCAATCGAGTATCATCCCGACGCAGCCATCATCGACTACACGCCGCAGCCGTTGTCCGGTCAAAGGCTCGATTTTGAGCCGGCGCAGCAACGCTCGTGCCCAAACGGGATCGTCATCCATGTCCTGAACGATCTGCTGGTGCAGACCCTCACAACAAGTCTGGAGCATGAACTCATGGCCCCAGATTTCGTGGATTTCGACGAATTCCGGCGCGCCACAGAAGAGGCATGGCAAGGGTTCTGTGCACGATGTCGGCGTCCCGGTGGCGCCAGGATCGTAGTCATCGCCGATCATCGGCCGTTCCCTCAGCATTAAGCTTGGTGCCGGTTCGTCCCATCCAGGGCTCGGGACGGATGCAGCGCACCCAATCGGCGAAAGACGGTATGCGTCCAAGATCCTCCAAGATGTGTTGCTCGGCGATGAGCCGGACCGGCACCTCCTTGCCGGCCTCATTGGTGATTGTGGTGCCGAACAAGGCCTCGGCAGCAAAGCACCCCTCCGAATGGTGCCGGAGTGCCCGGTGTCGGAAGTCAGCAATGATCAGCTTCGACCCATCTAGCCAGTTGTGGATCGCCTGATAGTCCGCCGGTTTCCCGCCGAATCGCTTCGCGGAGGAAACCGCATGGTAATAGGCGTGCGCCATCGGTCCCTCCTAGAAGCTGTGTTCTTCGAAATTGGTCTCGATGTATCGCTCGTTGTATTCGAGCGTGATCGAGCGGTCGGGCACCGACAAACGGAAGTGGCCGAATGCGCCCTCGCCATCCTCCCAACCATCATGTGTGTCTTCGAGGAAATCACTGACCATTTCCTCGATCGCGCTCGCAAGTAGAACGCTCTTCTCCTCGACCTCGCCGGTATCGAAGACAACCGATTTCAATATCACGGAAACTACCGGTACGTCGGTCCCTTCTTTGAGGCCGTGTTCTACTCCAGCGTGATAAGCTGTCGTCCCCTGGAACTGACCGTCATCGCCATAGCCATCAAACTCGAGGATGACGCATTCGATGCCTGCACTCGCGAGCGCGTCGAACAGCACCGCCTTATTATGCGGCAGGATTTGCTCCCATACCTTATCGAAGCGGCTTTGCTTCGCCTCGTAGGCCGCAAACCCGTTGTCTGTCTGATGCGCGCTCACGGCGTCACCGCCAGGTCGAGCACCTTGCGAGCACGTAGACGCCATTCGGCAAACCAACCCAGCAGATCGGCACCGGAGATCTCTACGCTATCGGGGTCGGTCTCCTCGAATTGAGCGGCCCAGGCTTGAGTGGCCTCCATCAACAGGCCCGCCATCTCCTTGCTGGCGGCAAAAAGACCGGCGTTGGCGAAGGCTTCGGCCTTCTCGTCGAGCGAAGGGCCGACGGCATGAACCTTTCCGACCCATTGCTGCGTGCTGCTCACCTGCACGCCCCATGTCAGAAGCACCGTGCCATCATGCATGGTCTGCGTCGTAGAAAGCCGTCGCCAGAGGCCAGGGGTTTCTGCGCCAATTTGGTGTGTCGCGGCTTCGCCATTTGGCAGGGGCGAATGATGTGAGTGGGACATCGGAATCTCCTTCAGAATTCGCTGTTGAGGACGTAGTCGTGCCAGCCTTCGATGATCGACTTCAGCGGGCCATTGGGCAGGTCCGGGAAGGCAGCCTCATCGAGGTCGGCCTCGGCGATGTTGAAGATCTGGGCGCCCGCTTTTCGGTAGGCGGCCGCGACCACCCCGAGCGGTGCGTAGGAGAAAGCGTTCCAGGGTGGCGGGTCGGGTGCCTTGTCCACGGCGATCATGGGGCCGCGAACCGAGAGGTTAGCTGCCTGATCCATTGCAATATCGCGGCTGTCGATCACTGGCAGGCCGGCCGCAATACATGCGGCCTTCACCGCGTCGCAGTCATAGCCGCTCAGGGATGAAGACGCGGCGTGGAGGCTGTAGCCGGCTCGGCCGATATGCAGATGGCCGCCAGGTGTCTGCTTCGCGGCCTCGATATAGGGCTCGATACGAAAGGGCTCCTGGCTCATGGGGAGTCCTCCGCGGAGATGGGAACCGTGCTGCTGGCATCCGACAGAAAACCGGGCGCGCAAAGGAGCAGGTAGATACCTACGGCGACGACGACTGCGCCGGTAAGTCTGAATGCGAATTGGATTATTTTCATGCTCGGCTTCCTTTCCAGATCTTCTTGCTCGAAGACCCTTTCCGGAGGCCGCATCGCGGGTTAGGCGGGGCAAGGGCGGAAGCCGGCGAAGCCGGGCGCGCGATCAGCGCGACCCTTGCGGCGCCGCACGCGTATGCGGCACCAGCCCTTACCCGATCTTCATTTGTTTCTATTTCCCATTTTCTTCACCCAAGACACGGGGGCCAGAGCGCCGCCAAACGCTATGGGCCAATCGATGGCCCAGGCCGAGCTGTCGCTGTTGAGTTATCGTCAGGATCGGGCCATCGGGAAGGAAACACCTTCACGCGCGCACCGCTCCCCGTATCAGGAGATGGAAGGTCCGAGCGCTGGCCGATCAGGATCGTTGAATCCGTGCGCGACAGGAAATGGGCACCGTTCACCCCTGCGACCGTCAAGTCTTCGACATGGCCGGGCTCCAGCGTCGCGACGTAGCAATCGTTCCACGGATATTTCGCCGAGTTGAGAAAGGCGATGGCCGGTGTGAGCGCAGCGACGCGGTGCGGGTTGCTGATCTCATCGAGCATGCGCCGCATCGGCCCGATATCGCGATCCTCATGCGCGGCGATGCTCGCCTGGACCATGCGCTCGCGGGAGACCACACGAAATTCAAAGCTATGGCCTGCGCTTTCGGCTAGCTCCTGCATGAAGATTCGCTGCGTTCGTCCGTTTCCCTCGCGGAACGGGTGTATTGAATTTGCCTCTGCCAGCACGCTGGCGGCGCGCGCAGCGAACTCAGCGCGTGGCAAACCTCTCAAGTAGTCCGCATCGCGAAGCTTAGCAGCGAGAGCGTCTAAGCCATCGCTTATCTGCGGGCCAACGGCGAAAGGTTTGCTACCAGGCCGATACAGCAATGGCTCCGACGCGATCGTGCCGTCCGACAGACGTACCTGCTCGTCTCGTGTGCGGCCGGCCCACTCGTAGACATCCTGGAAGAGATGACGATGGATGGCCTTCAGATGTGCCGCGTCGAAGGTGCGGGCGATGCGGGGTTCAAACGCATGCTCGATCTGCCTCGCCTTGACGAAATCGACCTCGATCTCTTCAAGTTCCGAATGCGATGTGGCGCCGAGCTTGTTCTTAACCGTCTCACCGTCAGGAAGGGTGTAGTTCGGCACGGACCGTCACCGCAGCCCGTGCCGCTCCTTCAGGAGACCGATCACATCGCCAATCTCCAGCTCGCCCTGGACATAGCGATCGAAGATCGCCTCGCTTTCGGGAGAGGAGAACTGGCCTTCAAGACGCGCGTTCGCCGCGGCCTGCGACACTGCCTCGCGCCGCCGGTCGATCTCAGCGGGCGACAGCTTGGCCTGGATGGGTTTTACGAAATCGTCCATGGCGTTTTATACTCCTTTTCGACCAAAAATGCCAGTTTCCTGGCCTAAAACAGGGTTGTTTTCGGGGGTTCCAGAGGTGGAGGGTTTTCCGGGCGAACCTGCCGATCAACCTCCTCTCTATGGTCCCCGCAGGCCCAGAGCATGATCCCAGGGCGGGTAAGCGGTGGCCCGAAGCCAAAAGGGGGGTATTTCGCGCCGCAAACAACGCATCGGCGCTGCTCATATTCCGCGACGGAGCCGGACGCCGGTTTGGTCGGCTCTGGCGGGCCATCGGAGAAAAGGCGCGAAGTCATCTGGCTACCGATACAGCGCGGTACGCCGGTCGGGATAGCGCCGGATGGTCATGCCAACCCTCGACACGGTTCACCTCCGGGATGTCCTCCAGGAAAACGGACGGCGTCGCAGGCCCGCGCCGGAAACTGGCGTGGGAGATGGTGACGCGCTTCATGCCCCGGGTCACGCCAACATAGGCGAGACGGCGCTCCTCGTCGTGGTCGCCATAGAGCGGCGGGAACAAGCCATTTTCCCAAGCAACCAGGAAGACATGCGGGAATTCAAGGCCTTTCGCTCGGTGCAGCGTCATCAGCTTGACGGTGTTCGTTGCATCCTCGCCAGGACCGCTGGACGAGAGGGCGGTGTGATCCAGTAGCTCGCGCGGGGTGTGGAAATTGCCGGCGAGCTGAATGAGTTCCTGCACGTTATCGAGCCGTCCTTCCGTGGTCTCGGCTTGGCTCTCGCGCAGCATCTTGCGATAGCCCGTGTGGTCCAAGGCCAGCGAAAGCAGATCAGCAACCGTCGCGCCTATCTGGCGGCCGACATTGCGAAGGGCATCAGCGAACAGCAGCCCGGCCGCGCGTGCCTTGGGCGGCAACTGCGCGGTGTCGAGCGCCTGCAGAAGCGAGACCCGGCGCCATGCCGCTTCCTCTTCCAGCACCGCCATGGTCTTCGGCCCGAAGCCGCGTGCCGGCGTGTTGATGATGCGACGGAAGCTCTCGTCCCCCTGTCGATCGTCGGGGGCGATGACCAGGCGCAAAAGCGCCAAAGAGTCCTTGATTTCCGAGCGGTGGTAGAACCCCACATCACCGACGATGGTATAGGGCACACGGCCGCGCATCAGGGCCTCTTCCAGCAGGCGGCTGAGCGCGTTGCTGCGGTAAAGGATGGCGAACTCGTCCCAGCCCTTACCCTCCGCGTGATGTCGAGCGATCTCGCGGGTGACTTCGGCGGCCTCGCTCTCGCCGCTGTTGAACCGCACGATTTCCAGCGGCGTGCCGTTGCTTTTGCGGGTGAACAGGGTTTTGCCGAGACGATGGTGGTCGCGGCCAATGATGCCGTTCGCGGCGGCCAGGATGTGACCCGTGCTGCGGAAATTCTCCTCGAGGCGAATCTGCGCGGCACCTGGAAAATCCCGCGTAAAGCGGCGGATATATTTGATGTCGGCTCCACGCCATCCGAAGATGGACTGGTCATCGTCGCCGACCGCGAAGATCTCCTTGTGCCCGGCGCTGAGCAGCCGGAGCCAGGTATATTGGGCGCGATTCACGTCCTGGTATTCGTCGGAAAGGATTCGATCGAAGCGTCCCGCCCAACGCTCGCGATAGGTTCGGTCTTGCATCATCGCGCGCACCGGCCAGAGCAGGAGATCGCCGAAATCGGCGGCGTTCGCGTCCTGCAGGATGCGCTGATATTCGATATAGACCCGCGCGCAATTTCGTAGCGTGTTGGGATCAACCGGAAATCCGTCATGGTCAGCGCCGGCGATCGAAGCTTCGGCCAAGGCCGGCGCATCCTTGGGGATGACCAGTTCGTCCTTCCATTTCGAGATCCGGTTGCAAACGGTCTTGATCGGGTCTCGGCCACCGCCACCCTCTTCGTCGCTGCCGGCGAGGTTCATCGCTTTCATCACCCGCTTGACCATCCGGCGCGTATCGTCGGCATCCAAGATGTCGAAGCCGGGTCGAAGGTCCGCGACTTCGGGTTCGATGCGGAGCTGACGCGCGCCGAGCCCGTGGAACGTGCCGGCCCATCTCGGCGCCATGGCCTCGCCCAGAACGAGCTTGATACGCCCCGTCATCTCAGCGGCGGCCTTGTTGGTGAACGTCACCGTGAGGATGCGCGCGGGCTCGATCTTGAGATTTGCGATCCGGTGAGCAACGGCCGCGGTGAGCGTCTTGGTCTTACCCGTGCCGGCGCCGGCGATGACCAGCGTCGGACCGGGCTGAACGGCGGCGGCGTGTTGTTGCGGTGTGAGGTCGTCGAGAATGCTGGGCATGTTAGGCAAGCTCCGCGTTGCGCGCGAGATCGGGGATCCCGGCCATGTCTGATGTCAGAAGAAGGAGGGCATCGAGGAACCGCTCGGCCGCGTAGCTGGCCGGCCAAGGTTCCCAAGGTGCGAAACCGACCGTTCCAGGGAGTGGGTCTTCTGCGACGGGTTCTATTGTGATTCTCAAATCGTCGCGGATCGACGCCCGCGACCAGCCGACGACGTGGACGGCTTCGCTTGCGGCGGCCAGGTGGTCGGCCGCTTTATGCGCGCGGTAGGCGTCCTCGTCCCAGGCAGGCAGTCGGTAGCGGATGTCCACCGCGGTCTGATGGAGGGCCACGAGCCGCTGATAGCCATCGCCGAGATGCGGCTTCAGCGGTGTGATCGGGTCGTAGCCGCCGAGCAAGGCCTCGGTGGCGTCGTGCAGCAGCTCGCGGCGGGCTTCAGCATGCGTGAGGCGGCGTTTTGCGGCGTTTTGCCGAAGCTCCAACACCGTGAGGCTATGCTGGGCGACGGAGAGCGGATGATCCCATGCCGAATAGCCCGACCAGCGATAGGTCCGCGAGAGGCCGATGGCGAGGTCGCGATCGGTCCAAGCGTGCGGATCCGGGGCCAACAGGTTGAGGCGGTTGCCGGAAGGGAGAAGAACCCAAGCGCGTTGCGTGGTCATGCTCCCCTCCCCCGCTTCAGAACATCGTTCCAATCGAGATCATCGGGTGGTCGCAGCCGCCTGAAGGCGACGCCGGCGGCCTGGGCGATTCCGGCATGGCGCTCGGCAAACCTGTCGCCCGCGCGATTGGCGTCGGCCGCGCTCTCGACAATGCTACCGGGGCGCTGGCTGAGGTCGGCGCAGATCGCCTCGAGCGCGGCAAGCGTGCCAGGTCCCATCCCGCCGCCGGTCGCAACGTAAAAACTGTCGGTCCGCTTGCCTTCAAGAGCGGCAACGCTGAGCGCGTCGATCGGCGCCTCGGCGATGACAAGTCTCGTGATCGGCGCCGCGCCAAATTGGAAGCGAAAGAGCTTCTTACGTCCGCCCGTCAGGGAGCCCTTAAAGTCCGGCCCACGGATCTCGACATGGGTGACTTCGGCCCGTTCGCGGTGGGCGAACCAAGCACTGCTATAGGCGCCGTCCCGAATGATGTCCTGCTCGCCCGCGGCATAGAGAACATCGGCCGGAAGACCACGCGCTTCCAACAGGTAGCGCCAAGCATGGCTGCCGGGGCGAAGCCGTGGCCGCTTTTCCCATCGAACAGGGACGGGTTGATCAGCGGCCCGCTTCCCTTTCCTTGTCCGTTCGGCAGGGATGTATCGCGGAGTAATGCCGACGAACCGCCGAAGAACCTTGCGAACATGTCCAAAGTTGAGATTGGGCTCTAGGTGCTGAACGAGTTTGAAAACGTCGCCCTGCGCGGTTGACAAAGGATCAAACCATCCCCGCCCGTCGTGGATGATAATCAAGACCTCGTCTTCGGCTCTACGATATTTTAGGGCTCGGCGCGTGCTCTCTGCTTTGTCGAGGCGCCAAGGTTGGCCCATGTTTTCGAGGACAGCTGCGCAGTTTACCTGGGCGCGGAATAGGTCAAGCTCGGCATCTTCATTCATGGCTCTTCGCTCCGGATTTCGGGGAGATCGTCTTTCCGGGCGGCTTCTTGCTTGCCCTTCAATCCGATCCTTTCGAAGCCCGGCGACCGCGAAGCCTGCGGGGGACAAGGGCGCTGCCATCGGCGGCGGCCGCAAAGCGGCTTCCCTTGTGGCCCGCTTGGCGCGAGCGGTAGCGGCCCCTTCCTCTAATTCCATTTCCATCCCAGCATCCTGCCGACCCGCTTTGCGAATGGCGTGTCGGGCGGCCCCTCCGGTCAGCCGCGATATCCGCACTCGGACAGATGACTCCGGTACGCTTCATCGAGCACGCCGCGGCCCTCGGCGAGCTGCGCCAGATTGAGGTCGCCGCCGTAATTCACTTCGAGGCAGACCGGCCCGCGATCGGTCAGCGCGATATCCCAGGATTGCGTGCGAATGCCTGGAAAGACGCAGGCGGCTTTCGTCACCAGATTCCGCAGGCTGATCCAATCGGGGAGCGCGGTTCCGACCAGCGCGGCGCCGGTGTCCGGGTGCGTCGTACATACGGTCAGATCGGCGCCGACACCTCGCACCACTCGCTTTATCTGGCCAGTCATCGTGTCCAGGGCGGCCACCATATTGCCTGGCCGCCAGTAGTTGTCGGCCGGGTTCGCGCCCGTGGCGATCTTCGCGAGTGCACGATGAATCACCGGCCGATCCGGACGGACCAGCACGAGGACGCGCATGGACCACAGGCGGGGCCCGAAATTCTCCGCCAGCCTGGGATGTGGGTTCATGCGGCGCTGCAGGACGTAGCCATTCCGGCCCCTCATCTGCTCGGCGGCTTGCGTGGGAGAGATGGTCTCGCCACCGAGGAGGACCAGTTGACCGCTGTCTGGATCGAAGCGGTCGATCGAGAGCACATTGAGGCTGTATTTGCCTGCCGCCGGCTTTGCGAAGAGCGGGTAAATCGTGGGATTTCGGAGCCAAGCCGCGAGTTCTTCGGCGCCGGACAGCGCCAGGGCCTGGGGGAGCCAGCGCATCGACTGCGTGACCGCCAGGGTCTCAGGGACCGGCAGCCCGGCGCCGTTCATGATCGTTTGAAACAGGATTTTGTCGGCGGCGGTTTGATACCAGTGACGATCATTGCAAGCGAGGTGCATCAGATGCTGCGCCTTCTTGCCAACGAATGCCCGTTTGTCCTCCAGGCTGAGGCTTCGCTCCCAAAGCCGGTAATAGAGATATTCCGGGACACTGAGCTTACCGGCGCCGCGCATGAGGCGGACCGCCTCGATGAGCAATGCGATGCCCGGCCGCCCATCGCGCATCGCCATCATGGTGTTTTTGTTGATGTCGAGGCTCGGGGTTCCCTGGAGCGCGGGCAGCATGCCCATCTCCGAGACGGTTGCGATCTGATTCATCGGGCATGTGCTCCTTTACCAATGCCAGGGCCGGTTGCTGCCGGCATGGCCTCGGTAGCCCGTGATTCTGCGAACGGCGCGTCCCGCGAGTGCGGTTCCCATTCGCAAAGCGGCTTGTCAGCGTCGATCCATGACACCATTGCGCAAATCACCGCTCGCCTGGGCGTTCGCGCCGGCTCTACTGCTCGTGCTCTGTGGCGGTTATCTCAAAATGAGCGAGCGACCTCAGAGAGGGCTGCCGGAAAAGGCCATCACCGTGACGAACGGCCGCGGTGCCGTGGTCCGCTTCGTCGTGGAGATGGCGGTGACACCTTCGGAGCGAGAGAAAGGGTTGATGTTCCGCCGATCGCTCGCGGCGAATTCAGGCATGCTCTTTATGTTCCCGAAGGCCGAAGTCGTTGATTTTTGGATGAAGGACACGATCCTGCCGCTCGACATGATCTTCATCAGAGCGAATGGGGTGGTTGACTCCATCGCTCGCGATCAACCGGCATTCAGTCTTGCCAATACGTTCAGCGCTGGCCCCGTGATTGCTGCGCTCGAAATACCAGCGGGAAGTTCAGACCGGCTCGGCCTGAAGGCTGGAGAAAAAGTGACGGGGTTTGGGAGCCGATTACCGCCCCTGTGATCTCTACCGGTGGCCCGAGCACGACGCGCCCCTGGACTCTGCGGCGGGAGTGTTCCTAATGTGTTCTCATTCGCCTAGTCTATTGGACCCACCCATGTTGCTCATCGCCGAGCCTGCTTCCCGCGTCACGATACCCTTTTTCCTCGATAGGTTGCCGGCAGGATTTCCGTCGCCGGCGGCCGACTACATCGAGGGCCGCCTTGATCTCAACGAGCATCTCATCGCTCGGCCCGCCGCGACCTTCATCGTGCAAATCTCTGGCGACAGCCTGATCGGAGCCGGTGTCTATGATGGTGATCTGGCGATTGTGGACCGTTCGGTGCAGGCCGAACGTGGCGACCTTGTCGTGGCGGCTATCGACGGAGCTTTGACCGCCAAATTCCTACAATGGGACGGCCCGCGCATCGCCCCTTCCAACGTACGGTTGGTGGGTGCCAACCCTGATTTTCCGGTTTTCCGCATCGCGGACCTGCAGACGCTCGAAATTTGGGGGGTAGTGACATCAACGATCCGCCAGCGTCGGCGCTGATACATGCCGGCTCTGGCGTTGATCGACATGAACAACTTCTATGTTTCTTGCGAACGGGTTTTTAGACCGGATTTAGAGGGGCGCGCGGTCATTGTCCTCTCCAACAATGACGGCTGCGCGATTGCTCGATCGCAGGAGGCCAAAGACCTCGGCATCAAGATGGGTGACCCTTGGTTCAAAATTCGTGACGCCTATCGGCGCGCTGGTGGCGTCGGTCTATCGAGCAACTACGCCTTGTATGGTGACATGTCCGCTCGGATCGGCGATGTGCTCGCCCAGTTCTCGCCCGACATCGAAACCTACTCGATCGACGAAAGCTTCGTTAGCCTGGAAGCTGTGCCGCCGCAGAGCCGCTTTCAACTCGCTAAGGATATGGCTACCACAGTACGGCGGTGGATTGGCATTTCATGTTGCGTTGGAATTGGGCCGACCAAGACTTTAGCCAAGCTGGCCAATTTCACGGCCAAAAAACGGTTGCTCGATAACAACGGCGTCGCCGATCTGATGGACGAAGAACGCCGTGCCCGTGCGATGGCAGTGATTCCTGTCGGCGAGATTTGGGGGATCGGCCGAGCTTCCGCCACGAAGCTCAACGCGCTCGGGGTCGAGACGGCCGCTGATCTGCTGCGCGTCGATCGCCGACTTGTGCGCAATGTGCTTACTGTCGTCGGCGAGCGCATTGTCGCGGAGTTGGCCGGTGAGTCCTGCGTCGATTTGGATTTGGAGCCGCCGCCCCAAAAAGGGTGTGCGGTTACGCGCTCGTTTGGTCGGTCGATCTGCGAATGGACTGAGATGGAAGAAGCCCTGGCGTTCTATGCGGCTCGGGCGGGCGAAAAACTACGCCGCCAGAACCGTGCCGCGTCCGTCATGCAGGTGTTTATGCACACAAACCGGTTCAACGGAGACCCGCCTTATTCCAACGCGGCCACCGCCCGCTTGCCGGAAGCCACCACGGACACCCGGGATTTGATCGCGATGGCACTCGTACTCGGTCGCCGTATATGGCGCCCGGGTTATCGCTTCGCCAAGGCGGGTGTGATCCTGGATGAGCTGGTTGATGCGAGCGCCGTGCAGCGCTCATTCCTGGTCGATCCGGACCGGCGGGGAAAATCAGCTCCGTTGATGGCGGTGATTGATGACATCAACAACCGCATGGGTAACGGCACCTTGACCCTGGCGGCGACCGGAATCTGCCGGCATTGGAAGATGCAGGCCGGCATGCGGACCTCTCGCTATACCACCCGATGGGACGAGCTAGCGCGAGTGCGGTAGCTCGAAGGCGGGAAGGACACGATTTTTGTGAAACGGGAGCGGGCTTGGCCTTCCGGCCCAGGACAAAGTGGTGCCAGCCCCCTCCCCTGTGATGGTTAGCTGATGCCGCCTCAGCGGAATGGCATCTAAAGTCCACACATCGGGCAGGCGAGTGGCAGTGGCAGCGCTGCCACCACTGTAAGCCTACTAATGGAGTGGAGAAGTCTCATCTGGCCACATTTTGTGGGTGGCAATCGGCCCTATCCGCGGGACTGGCATCTAAAGTCCACGATGAATGTGCGTCAGGAGGAAAATTGTCCTCCTGCGGGTTCGAGGCCGACGCCAAAGTCCACACCTGATGGTCTTTCGGCATCTAAAGTCCACGGCCCTTGATCGACTCGGGCCAGCCCCTTCACCAAACAGATTAGAATAGGGCGCTAACTAGCTGTTTTTCCGTCTTTGGGTTAGCCCCGACTCGTCTAGCCCGTGGACTTTGGATTTTTTGCGAACCGCAAGAGGGCCGAAAATAGAAATCGGCGAGGGAGACGCGTGACTCGCATCACAAAGCTCTGCGACTCGTGGACTTTAGATGATGAGAGGGATCGAGGCGGCTTCTATGGCGGCTAGATGCAGTCAGTAGCCGATCGTCGAATGGCCCTTCAACAGCCCCTGCTGGGAGTGCGGGCACTCTCTTAGGGTTCAGCTGACTATATTCGCCTAAACAGTCCTCAGCGGGCCAATGTAATCGGCATGAGACCTAGGAGGTCACCAAGCGGAAGTTGGCAGAACGGGGGAGCGTCTTTGGAACAGGGCTGTCTGATGGATGTAAAATCAGCCCTTGCTCCTGAACTTCTACCTTGGCCTCTGGGTAGACAGCCAAAGCGAGTGTCAGAGGATCTTTGATGTTGCTTACAAAGGCCTTCTGGGTGCTGCAGCCGGCTCCAAACTGCTGGTAGAGGCTTTTCCAGGAAACTGGAGTAGCGCGTGGCAGAACGTGAAGTCGGTAGGACAAGAAAACATATAGGTCGAGCGCGGTGCTCTTTCCGGCAAGTTGCTTAATTGCGGACTCACGTAAGGGAAGAGGATGCTCCTTAAGCGATTCGAAGAACGCATCGTCGAGTTCGACCGTATCTTGGAAAGGATCCCGCCCATCTAGGTCGTTACCATCAACAAAGACGGCGTTCTTGACGAACGATCCCTTATTAACCAGCGTATCGCGTCCACGTTTGTTGAAAAACGTGAGGCGACACATGCTGATTCGTCTGGACTGATCGCGGACCAGGGTGAATGTTTTCCCGCCCGGCGTGACCCCCATTCGCTTCAGAAAGGCTCTCATAGAGGAGCCTAGCTCTACGACGCGACTGTTATTCCTCACGGCTTCGGTCGAGAGGTGGATCAAGATCAAGCGGGCAATTGAGCCGTAGGGGATACCGTAGGGCTGTTTGTCGGTTCCGTAGCCGGATTCCACATGTAGCGTTACCTCGCCGGAGGCCCCCCCAGTACGCTGCCAGATAACTTCCTTCGTGTTTCGATGTGGTAACGCCGTTAATGCAAAGCCAGAGTGAAGCAGGTTCATCTCGAAACGCTCGTCCGACATCACCGCGGCCGCCGCGTCGAGGCACTGGCGTTCGAGCTTGGTGCCTGCAAACACTTTCGCGCCGTCAGCACCGTAATCCAGGAGTAGTTGATGAACCTGAGCCAACCCTTCTTCCTCGTGAGCCATCTTGTTCCTATCCACAAGCACGGTCTTCGCCTGGGATGCAAGGTGGACTTTAGATGCCAGGCTATTTGAAGAATATTAGAAGTAACTATTAGTATGCGGTCTAAAGTCCACGGGAAAACCGCTATCGACTCGGGTTTGCGTTTCTAAAGTCCACAAACCCGTCCTTCAGAGTCCACGGTAAGGCCTGTGGATAACTCAAGTTTTCGAAGCGAGGCATCCAAAGTCCACTGGCACTCTGTGGATAACTTTGCTGTTGGAAACGCCTTCGTCAATCGGTTTTTGCGACTCGGGCGCCGCTGCCCGTGGTGGCGCGGCATTGGGTATGAAGAAAGTCTGACCCGTCGTTCCGTGAGCTGTTGACGATTCAATTCACGCAACATGCTTCGATCGGTCGATTCGCAGCATGGCAACGTAATTCGGTTCGGTCGCCAACCTATTGGGTGAGCCTAACCTCGTGTTGTTCCGAGGCGCGCTGCTCGGGCTGTGGCCGCGGAACGCGCGCCGTTTTTGCGACGGTATGGCTCCAGGGACGCCGACCTTCTGCTTGAAATCGCCGTCAAGATTCTCGCCGCTGCCCCCTCCCCTTCCGGATCGCCTTGCAAATTCCAGCTTAGATGGTTACAAGTCTGGTTACAAGTAACGAACCATAGGAACAACCGCTCATGATCACAATTGTGATGGCCAACCAGAAAGGAGGCGTCGGAAAGACCACTTTGACCGGCCATCTTGCCGTCCAGGCGCAGGCGGTTGGCGATGGACCAACGGCTGTCATCGATATGGACCCTCAGGGAAACCTCGCAGAGTGGGTAAATGCCCGCCAAGCCGAAACACCGATCTTTCTCGATCCAAGCCAGCTTGGCGGCCTGGCGGCGGCCCTCAAAAAGGCTGCTGAGAGCGGCGTCGGTGTCGTGCTGATCGACACCCCTCCCTCTAAAAGCCCCCTGCTCGAAGAGGTGTTAAAACACGCCGACTTGGTCGTCTTGCCCATACAAGCAAGTCCGCACGATCTTCGTGCCGTCGGCCCGACCATCCAGCTCGTGCAGCAGGCAAATCGCCGGATGATCTTTGTCCTGAACCGGGTCAAGGAACGGGCCAAGCTGACAAACCAAGCAATTATGGCGCTGAGCCAACATGGCACGATCGCCCCAATAATGGTGATTGATCGCACCGACTTTGCAAGCTCGATGGTTGACCAAACCATTATGGAAGTGGCGCCGGGATCGAAGGGCGCGATCGAGATCGAGAAACTCTGGGCCTACGTGAAGGAAAAGGCATCGTTGAATGGCTAACAAGACCCCTCTCAGCCCCAACCTGGTCGCGCTCGGTGTTCCTCGTGGGCAGGCGAAATCCGAGCAGCATCTGCCGGGCGCGCTAGCAGAGCCAGCAGAAGAAGCGCCACCATTGCTCCCCTCCCTCCCCTCCCCACCCGTCCACGAGCCTGAAAACGCGCAAGCCGTGGTTGAATCAGAAGAAGAAGCCGCGCCGCTTCCGGCGGTGAAAGCCACGCGGCAAGCGCCGCGTCAATCCACCCAAGAACCGCGGAAGGAACACCCAAAGGTGGCATCAAGCTCGGTCAGCAAGTTCGCCCGCAAGCAAACGGCGGAGGCGCGATCGGGCATAACAATCAGGGTTCGTGTAAGCGCTGCTGAAAGGCTGGACAACTTGGCGAAACGTACGGGGATCAGCAAGCAAGACCTTCTGGATCAAGCAATCCAAGAAATGTTGGACGCAGCGGACCAGGAAGGCAACCTGACCGCTCCCCTAACATAGCACCATGCATGTAACGCACCATGTAACCAAGATTGTAACCAGGCATACAGACATAAGGCCAGCAATGCCGAGATGGTCAGTCCGTCGCAAGCGTTGACGCAGTGTTGGCAGCATTGGTGGTCATCACAAAGGAGGAAAGCGTCGACGTCCTGACCATTGCCGGGAGCCATGAAAAACTCGGGGACAGCCCGCCGGTAAGCTTTGTATAATTCGGGCGGTCCGGAAACGACATCGGTCCGGAGCATTTCTCTGGAAACACGATGACCAACGTTGAGACGAACGAGCGGAGAGGGGCAGGGACCCTCGCAATTTTGTTACGTCTGGCAATGGCCGCCTTTATTTGCCTTGTGGTGGTTTGCGTACCCCGCATTCGCGGTGATGGAGGCTCTTGGGAGGCGGTCCTAACGGCGGTGCCCTTGCTCTTGGCGGCGTTGCTGCCGGAAATGTCGTCCGGCTTCTGGCGGATGGGTTTTCGGCCTTTGGGCGCCGACGATCTCCTACCCGATAGTCAGGCGACTTGTGAGACCCGGCGCCTGCTGGGATTAGAGGACACTGCGTAACGGGTGACGCTCAAACAGATCACCGAACTCCAGGTATTCCCCGAGGACGTCGAAGCTCTTATGCCGCCCCATCCGCTTAAGGTCGGCCGGATGAACGTGGTTCTCCATGCCGGTCGTAATCGCGCCGCGCTTCAGGCTATGGCCGCCGAAGCTGCCGGGGTTGAATCCCGCGGCGAAAGCGCGGGCCTTGATCATGTTGGCGATGGCCTGGGTCGTCAGCGCATCATGGCCGATTTGGGGTAGGGCAGGGGGCTCGCCGGCTCCGCTGGCTTTCGGCAGCCAGATGCGCCGGAAGACAGGACCATCGGCGATCGACGCGGCCTCCAGCCACCGCTCCAGCGCCCGCACCGGGCACAAGCCCGTCTTGCCGAAGGGCAGGGGGACCGCCACGGCCTCCGTCTGCGATCCCTTGGTCTGGGGCAGCAACAGCCGGATGCCCTTTTCAGTTCGCTCGACGTGGCGCATCTGGATCGCCGCCAGCTCGGAGCGGCGTAGCGCGCCGGCGAAACCCACCAGGATCAGCGCACGGTCCCGTAGCCCGCGCAGGTCCTCCGGAATCGGCGCCAGAAACTGCTCGATGATGCCGGCCGTGGCCGCCGCCTTCTTCCGCGGCAACTCGCCCTTTCCCGCTGCATCCCGCCGAATGCCCGCGATGGTCTCAGAGACGCAGGCGTCGTCGGTCGGGACGGGACAGCCTGCCACCCGGTGCAGATAGCGGATGCCGGCGCGCCGCAGATCGAGGGTGTTGGCCTTCAGGCCCCGCAGCCGCTCGCTCGCCAGAAACGCGGCCACATCCTGGCTGGTGGCGGGGAGGGGAGGGAGGTTGCGCTTGGCGCACCAGTCACACCAGGCCGCGACGGCGGACCGATAGGCCCGCCTCGTATTGTCGGCCTTGGCGAGCCGTTGGAAGGCGTTCGCGGCGTCCCGCTCAGCGGCAAGCGAACCGTCTGCGGTGGGGAGGCTGACCTCGGAGACCGCATCGAACCATTTGCGGATACGGCCGGGTTCGGCGCCGATCGGCGCGGGCAGCCCGGCGAGTTCTGCTACGGCCGGCAGCTCGGCCAAAGCACCATCGATGTCAGCGGTCACGGGTATTGTCTCGGCTGCATTTCGCAGGGCGAGGGCAGGGGCCTTGGGCGCGTGCCGGCCGTCAGGCATGGTGGGGCGCAGACGGCGCGCCGAGCTGGGGGCGCCAGTCCTTGACCAGCCGCTCGAACGCCTCCCCGAGGCCGTAGGCGTCGGGGTAGCTCTGCCGCAGAGCGATCAGGCTGAGGACGCTCAGGATATCGTCGGCGATCGTCCGATCGACCATCCAGAGGTCGCGGAAGTCGAACCGGCCGCAATCGTCGGCATTCCACCAGGCGAGCAGGAAATCGGCAACCCGGCGGGCCTGGCCGGTATCGCTCTGGGCGATGGCGATGAGGCGGTTGAGGGCGGCGAGCGGCGGGTCGATATCGAGAACGGTCATGATTTGCGGGCCTCCGGAAGCGAATCTGGCGGCCGAACCCGCCCATCATGCCTGCTTTCGTACGCTAAGAGGCTACTTTCGACAAGACAGATTATCGAAAGTAGGGTCCGCAGGAAGGCGGGGGAGGGGCTTCCAGAAATTAATAGCGGTCTTTTGACCCTAACTATGGATTACGGTAAGCTAGCGTTTAATGAACTGGTTTTACGTAGGTTTTGGGGATGACGGTTCGCGCGATTTCGACCATGAGACAAATTCATGCCGCCCTGCTAAGATCCGTCTCGAGGAAGGGATTCATCGCGTGCAGCAGATCGTCATCGACGCCCCGGCGGGGCAGCTCTCGGCCGAACTTACACGCCGCGGCATTGCCGCGGACGCCAAGGTGCACGTCGTTGTCGAATTGCTCGAGGACGAGTCCCTGCCGATGGCGGCATTGGCCGAAGCCGGCCGAGCGCACGACTGGCTGGCCGACGAGCCGGACCTCTACAGCGACGCCGACCTGGTCGAACGCGCAAGCTGAGTGTTCGCGTTCGGCAGCATCGTCCTCACCCGCTTCCCCTTCACCGATCTCTCCGGGGATAAGCGGCGCCCCGCCCTCGTGGTGTCGCGCGACAACGACCGCCGGACCGATCTCGTGGTCTGCTTCATCACCTCGGTGCCGCGCACCGGCCCTGACCTCGCCCCCCTCGACGCGATCGCGGGCACGGGTCTCAAAGTCTCATCGGTCGTACGCTTCGACAAACTCGCCACACTCGACCGCTCGGTTATCGCCGGCAAACTCGGCGAGGCGCCGGCCGAATGGCTCGCCACCCATCGGCAAACCTTCCTGGGCGTCTTCGGGTTTAACACGCTCTAACGCGGGCCGCCCGGTGCCGCATTGTCCAAATGCGTGCATGACCCCGGGTCCCCTTGCCACTTACGGCAGGCATCAATGACCGGCGACAACCCTCTTGCGGGGTTGATGACGCTAGGCGGTGATCGGGTTGGGGTCGTTCATGCGCTGGCCGAAGCCTCGGCCGCGATCGCCCGTCTTGACCAGGCCTTGACCAGTCACCCGCTCCGCCAGGCCGTCCTCCACCGATCGCGTCTTGAGGCCGTCCGTCGGCAGGCGGCCGTCGATGGTCAACTGATCGATCCTTGGCACCTGGCGGCCACGCTTGAGGGCCTGCGGCTGCGGATGGACCCCTATCTTCGCATCATCGATCGCGGCCAGATCATCGATGCCGCGCGGGCGGCGCTCGAACTGCATCAATGGATCGTCGAGCCCGATTTCGATCAGGAAGGCGAGGTGCAGCGCGCAGAGGCGATCCTCGCGGACCAACCGGCCACCCTTCCCCCGCTGCTCGCGGCCGCCCAGGGCTTTCGGGTATGGATCGACAGTGGCGGCATGCGCGCGCCACTCCGCTCCGCCGTCATTCGCTACTGGCGCAAGCGCAACCTTCTCCGAATGCCCATGCCGCTGACCGGCGCGGCTGCGCTCCGCGCCGAGCAATCATGGGAGCCCGGAGACTGGACGCCGGCGTTCCTGAAAGCGCTCGCGACCGAGGCGGCGGATGGTCTCGATCTTCTCTATACGTTGGAGCGCGCCTGGTTCGAGGCCCGGCATGGGATTGCCGGACGGCGCAAGCACTCACGCGCCGGCATGGCGATCGACGTGCTGGCCGCGGTGCCGGTTCTGTCGGCGACCTCGCTGGCCGGGATTCTCGGCATCGCGGTGAAGAACGCCCTCCGCATCCTCGACGAGCTGGTGGCGGCCGAAATCGCCATCGAAGTGACCCATCGCTCGAAGCGCCGGTTGTTCGGGCTGAAGGGGCTTGCCCCCCTGCGCGACGTGATCCGCCCGCCCTACCGTCCTGACCCTGAGCGCGGCCGGGGACGCCCACGGCTCGAAACCGAGGATGATCTGTCAGAGCCTGTGCCGCTGCTGCCGCTGCCGCCTTTGACGCCCATTGAGCGCCGTTCCTTCGACTATACGGCGCTTGAGGAGGCCATGGCCCATCTTGACGCCGTGGTTCGGCGCACACGTCACGTCCTTACCCGCAGAGGGCCGGACTTGTTGTCCGCGTCGGAGACGCGACCGATTGAATCTCAGGCCGACATCCTCGGTGAGGAGGACGACACTATCATGACCCAGCAGGCAATATCGCGTTGACCTTGATCGCCACGCTGAAAGACGCTATATAGCGTCAGTCCATGTGGACATAGAAGTCAGGTTACGAGCTATGAACCTCCAACATCTCTCCGACAACGGTTTTTTCGCGCCGCAGAAGATAGCCAGGGAGCTTAAGACGACGAGCGAGGATGTCGCTCATTCGGCGGGCCTAGGACGGGATGCTGTTCAGCGGAAGGAGCGGGTCCGCTCGGACAAGACGCAGCGTCGGCTTCGAGAAATGGTCGAGACCCTGAACAAAGTGGAGCCCCGCTTCGGCTCGATGCTGATGGCCTACGCGTGGTATCGCTCGGAGCCGTTGCCTGGTTTTTCCGGTCAGACGGCGATGCAGCTCGTGTTGAATGGGCAGGCCGATGATGTGCTCGAATATATCGACGCGGTTGACGCCGGTGTCCACGCGTAGCCGTGGCGCGTTCGTATAGCGGCAAGCTCTATCGCGCGCTCAATCCGATCTACGCCAGAGAGCCGCTATCTGGAGAGGGCGCTCGGCGCTACGGGGGCCGGTTCAATCCGAAGGGGACGCCAGCCCTGTATTGCTCCC
Organism: Acidisoma cellulosilyticum; assembly: GCF_020621385.1. Lineage (GTDB taxonomy): Bacteria > Pseudomonadota > Alphaproteobacteria > Acetobacterales > Acetobacteraceae > Acidisoma > Acidisoma cellulosilyticum. The sequence continues at coordinate 65,949 of NZ_JAESVA010000010.1, forward strand.
TGTCGATCATGACGGCCGTGCGAGAGGCAAACCAGGTGGGCACGCTGCAACCCACGACGCTGGTTGCGTATGAAGCCGAGCTTGAGAGCATCTTCGACGCCACAGATGAGGCGGCCCTGCGAGACGAAGGGATGGACGCTGCAGCTGTCGCGGCTTCGACTTGGCGCGACGAGATGAGGGCAATGGGGGAAGCGCGAACCCAGATTTTTGCACGCTCGCTGATCGAGAGGGGATACAGCGCCCTGCTTGTTCGAAGCTTCGCGCCGGGCGCCTCGCGGCGGGATCTCAACATGGTGCTCTGGCGGTGGGGAAACGCACTGCCCGCGCGGCTCACGCTGATCGACGACGAGGGCCGCTTGGCGACCTAAGCCTGCCGTAGTCATGTTGCCGTAATTGATGAGACGCCACGGCCAGAAAAACCAAGGACATCCGATTGCCGCATGAGACGCGAAATTCCCGTCATCTTGATAATCTGCCCAACCATAGTGCCGTAAACATAAGAAATTCAGGCCTTAACGTGACTGCAAGATCAAAGAGACCACTGCCGACTTCTTCGAAAGGTAATCGGGATATTTCAATACGTTGAGATCCAAAGGGCAGCGCAGAGTCTCGCCTATTGCGGCAATATTGAGAAAATGCTGCGTGGCGTTTTCTCATCTTAAACAGCAGCGTTCTCGCGAACGAACTCTTTTCTCACCTACTGCGGCCACATGACAATCGCGAACAGGATCGGCGTTGCTATTCCAGTGTCGTGAAGCAAACCCGTTACGCTTTGCAGAAGATCGCTGAGAATTTCGAACTGCTAGGGAAGATTTTGACATAGGGTCCCCCCCTATGGTACATATCAACGGATGGCCCACACTATCCGTGAGAAGCAGAAGCTGCTGAGCCGCGTGCGCCGGATGAGGGGCCAAGTCGAGGCGATCGAGCGCGCCCTCGAAAGCGAGGCTGGCTGCGAGCAGGTCCTTCATCTAATCGCGGGTGTGCGCGGCGCGATGGCCGGTCTCATGGCGGAAGTGGTCGAGGACCACGTTCGAAGCCATCTGGTCGATGCTGAGAAACATCCGGGGGCGCTCAACGCAGAAGCTGCGGAGCAACTCATGGATGTCATTCGAACCTACCTGAAATAGGAGGCCGCGGTGAGCGAAGCCGACGGGCTCACGCCTCCCTCAGGTCATAGCCACGTGTATTTGGGCGAAGGCCACGAACGTGCCGAACGGCGGAGCTGGGCAGTCATCTGGCTCTGCAGTGCGATGATGTTCCTGGAGATTGTCGGCGGCGTCCTGTTCGGCTCGATCGCCCTCGTCGCAGATGGCCTGCACATGTCCACACACGCGAGTGCCCTGTTGTTGGCGGCGCTTGCCTACAGCTACGCCCGTAGGCACGCGCATGACCCCCGCTTCACTTTCGGAACAGGGAAGCTCGGTGATCTCGCCGGGTTTACCAGTGCCATCGCGCTGGCGATGATCGCGCTGTTGATCGGCTACGAGGCCGTCTCCCGCCTGTTCGCCCCCGTCCCGATCCACTTTGGGGAAGCGATCCCGATCGCCGTTCTTGGCTTGCTGGTCAACATCGGGTCCGTATGGCTGTTGAGCGGCGGGGAGCACCATCATCATGGGCATGGCCACAGTCACGCGCGTAGCCACACACAACAGGACGATGAGAGCGAACACCGCGTCGAGAGCAGCGTTGGCCCATTGACGCTGTCGATTTTCGAGGATGGCGTGCCGCCGCGCTTTCGGCTCCGCGGCGTCGAGGGGGACTTGGCAGAGACGTTGATCATCGACACCCTTCGAACTGATGGCGCACGCCAGAATTTCGCCATGGCCGTGCAAGACGGTTACCTGGAATCGGTCGATGAGGTTCCCGAGCCGCATGCCTTCGCGGTACATATCCGCCTTCACGAAGGCGAAGTTCATGCCGTCACGTTTGAGGAACATGCGCACGCCGATCACAAGGCCGCTCGCGACAACAACCTGCGGGCCGCGATCATTCATGTGACCGCGGATGCGACGGTCTCGGTCCTGACAATCGTCGGGTTGTTGCTGGCTCGGGCGTTCGGCTGGCTGTGGATGGACCCAGTTGCCGGTGTCGTCGGCGCCCTCGTCATAGCCGCTTGGGCCTACAACCTCGTCCGGGACACCGGCGCAATCCTGTTGGACATGACCCCTGACCAAAGCCTGGCAGCGACATTGCGGCAAGCAATCGAGGTTGACGGTGACCGCTTGTCTGACCTGCACCTCTGGCGGCTCGGGCCCGGGCATCTCGGCGCCATCGTGGCGGTCACCACGGCGAAGCCGCGTGGGGCGGAGTTCTATCATGCCCGCCTGTCCCGCTTTCCGGCGCTGTCCCATCTTACGGTGGAAGTGCAACGGTCTGCCTGAAAGGCGGCATGGCCAGCATCTCGCGATCATGAATTGATACAACGTATCACATAGACTAGGATCACCTTCACGCAGGTGGCCGCCCCGGCCGCCATAGTTTGGAGAGTGCCATGTCCGCGACGGTTCAGACGCCAACGACCCGGCCGCAGATTCCTGTGACCGTCCTGACCGGCTATCTCGGCGCCGGCAAGACGACGCTGCTCAACCGCTTGCTCACCGAGGAGCACGGAAAGCGGTACGCCGTAATCGTCAATGAGTTCGGTGAAATCGGCATCGACAACGAGTTGGTGGTCGATGCCGACGAAGAAGTGTTCGAGATGAACAATGGCTGCATCTGCTGCACCGTGCGCGGCGACCTAATCCGTATCATCGGCAACTTGCTCAAGCGCAAAGGCACGTTTGACGCCATTCTGATTGAGACCACCGGCCTCGCCGATCCCGCACCCGTCGCGCAGACCTTCTTTGTCGACGAAGAAGTTCGCGCAGTCGCCAAGCTCGATTCGATTGTCACCGTGGTCGATGCCAAGAACGTCGTGGCGCGGCTCAACGACAGCCACGAGGCGGCCGAGCAGATCGCCTTCGCGGATGTCATCCTTCTCAACAAGGCGGATCTCGTTCCCGCTGCAGAGTTGGTGGCCCTGGAGACGCGGCTGCGCACAATCAACCCGACCGCCATCATCCACCGTACCGAACGCTGCATGATTTCGCCGACGGAGATCCTCGACCGACGGGCTTTTGACCTGGACCGCATCTTAGCCATCGAACCCGACTTCCTCGGTGAGGACGCTCATGAACACGACGATGCCGTCACCAGTGTGGCGCTGCGCGAGACCCAGCCAATCGACGTGAACCGGTTCAACCAGTGGATTGGAACGTTGCTTCGCGAGAAAGGCCTCTCGATCCTGCGCTCGAAGGGCATCCTCGACCTGAAGGGCAGTCCCAACCGCTTCATCTTCCAGGGCGTCCACATGCTGATGGAAGGCGACGATGGCAAGCCTTGGGGCCAAGACGAGGCGCGGGATTCCAAGCTGGTCTTCATTGGCCGGGATCTCGACGCGGTTGAGCTGAAGGCTGGGTTCGCGGCCTGCGTGGCCTGACGGGCCCAGGCAATGTCGCTCGCCGAGACTGGCGTTCTAACCCCACCTGGCATCGAGACAGTGGTCGATGCCGGGATCACAGGTGCTGTTTTCTCGCAATCCGGTCTGCTGGCGGTCTCACTGGGCGACGGGGGCGTTCAGCTTATCGACCCGGCCGGCGGTGTTCAGACCGTACCAGCGCATGACGGCGCAGTCCTGTGCCTGGTGCTCGACATTGACGGGCGAAGCTTTCTCACCGGTGGGGATGACGGACGGCTAGTCCGGACGACAGAGGACGCCGGCACCTCGGAAATAATGCGCACGCCGGGGCGGCAGATCGATGTGGTGGCGGTTTCTCGTTTGGGGAAGGCGCGAGCGGTTGCGGTCGGTCGGGAGGTGCGGCTTATCGACGGAAGCGGAAATGTTCGGGCATCTTCGTCCGATCACCCGAGTACGGTCTCTGCACTGGCCTTCAATCCTAAAGGCAAGCGCCTGGCCGCCGCGCATTATGGCGGCGTGACCTTGTGGTGGTCCGCGACGCTCGGACAGACCCCAAGCCGGCTGACGTGGCGCGGCTCGCATATCGGCGTGTCTTGGAGCCCGGACGGTACGCACGTGATGACGGCGATGCAGGAACGCGAACTGCACGGTTGGCGCGTCGCTGACGGGAGCGATCTCGCGATGCGGGGCTATGCGGCCAAGGCTCGCTCGGTGGACTGGCTGGCCAAGCCGCCAACCCTCGTTACATCGGGAGCCGATTGCGTCGTGGCCTGGCCGTTCTCCGGGTCCGGACCACAGGGAAAACCGCCGATCGAAGTCGGCCAGGGTATCGGCCAGCTGGTTACGCAGGTAGCCATCCATCCCGTTCGCCCCCTGGTGGCCGCCGGCTTCGATGACGGCCGCGTGGCGATTTGCGAATTGACCGCCGATCGCGAGAGCAGGGCCATTCGGGTCCGCGCCGCCGATGGTAGCAAGGTATCGGCCCTGGCATGGTCGCAGGATGGTGCGCGTTTGGCGGCGGGAACCGATAGCGGTGCGCTTTCGATCTTCGATTTGACGAAGGCTTCGTCCCAATAGCGAAGACGCATCCGAAAACCGCCTTTGAGAGGCTGCACGCGAAGCCGCGGTGCGCTATGATCGGAACGGTGGACGATGAGGAGACTGATTTGCCAGGCGGGCGGGACCGGATGCATGAGCTTGAAAAGGCCCAGACGATCTGCCGCGCACGGGGCGGGCGTCTCACGCCGCAGCGCCGGATTGTTTTGGCGAAGCTATTGGCGGCAAGCCGGCCGTTGACCGCTTACGAGTTGCTCGACCTCGTTCGGCCGGAAGATTCCGCGATTACACCCGCGAGCATCTATCGCAGCTTGGACTTCCTGCTTGAGGCGGGCCTGGTGCATCGGCTGGACAGTACAAAATCCTTCGTGGCGTGCGAGCATCCCGACCATCCGCACGCCGGGCAGTTTCTGATTTGCCGCGCATGCGGCACGGTGGTCGAGGCCGAGGATAAACGAATAGACCGCGCAGCCGCGGATCTGGGCGAACGGCACGGCTTCATGCTGGAGCAACGCAGCGTGGAACTGACTGGGGTGTGTGGTCCTTGCCGGGCGGGTGACGCGGACGCGTCCAGATCTGGTTTAACGCCCGGTTCCTGACCGGACCGCTTGCGCGGCCCGGTCGATCGGAAATGTCAGCCGTGGCAGGTGCAGCCGGCGTGTTCACAGCCGGCGCCGCTCGTGTGGTGCTCAGCGCAGGATTCGCCGCAATAGATGCGGCCGTTGCGCTTTACACCCTTCTCCACGCTGACAACGCAAACGCAGTCGCCGCATGCGCACTTAACCTGTTCGATGGTCACGCTCATGGTGTCACTCCTGTTTCGGGGTTGATGTCGTCGTCCAGTTCATGGGGTTCGATAAGGTGCTCGACCATGTTGGTCAGCATCTCCCGCACATGGCAGTCGGGGATGCTGTAGAAAATCTGCTTCCCTCGCCGACCTGCCTTCAAGAGCCGGGCAGCGCGCAGCAAGCGAAGATGGTGGGATACCAGCGACTGGCTGAGCGATAGCCGGGTGGTGATTTCCCCGACGCTGAGAGGCCCGTCGAGGCAGCTGGCCACGATCCCCAACCGATTCGGCTCGCCAAGAAGGCGGAATAGTTCGGCAAGCTCGGTGGTTTGGTCCGCGTTGAGCATCAAAATGTTCCTATGAACACGTATTCATATGTCGCATGTACAAGGCCGCGTCAAGCCTGTCTTGTGTGGGACGGGACTTGATACATTATATCAATTCATGTCAGTGTCCGCGCAGAGCTTGGCAGGACATCGATGATCGCACCCTTCCCCATTTATGCACCCACTGACGCGCATCCTGGCGTCACACGCGGCATCATCGAGCAGGAGCAATGATGAGCGCGGCTCCGGACGAACTCATCCCGATCACCGTGCTCACCGGGTTTCTCGGCGCCGGCAAGACGACGCTGCTGAACGGCCTTCTCAAGCAGATGGAATTCGCAAATACCGCGGTGCTGATCAACGAGTTCGGCGAAATTGGCCTCGACCATCTGCTCGTCGAGCCGCTGCGTGACGAGGTCGTCTTGCTGAACGCGGGCTGCCTGTGCTGCACGGTAAGGGGCGACCTGGTGAAGGCCCTGAGGACCTTGTTCTTCCAAAGGGTCCGAGGTGAGATCCCGCTATTCGCGCGGGTAGTGATCGAGACGACGGGTCTGGCCGATCCTGCACCGATCCTGCACACCTTGATGACCGACCCGATGATCGCAGCGCGCTACCGGCTGGACGGCGTGGTCACGATTGTGGACGCAGCTAACGGCCAAGCCACGTTGGATGCTCAGCCGGAGGCCGTAAAGCAAGCCGCCGTGGCCGACCGGATCGTGCTCACCAAATCGGACTTGGCATCATCAAGGCAAGTCGCCGAACTCTGGGAACGCCTGCGCAGCCTCAATCCCGGCGCACTCATCGTGCCGGCGAAAGATGGCGTGATTGATCCCAAGCTGCTGCTTGACCTCGGCCCCTTTAGGCCGAACGCCAAGATCGACGCCGTGCTCGGCTGGCTGAACGAGGAGGCCTACGCGCAGGATCACGCCCATCGGCATGACGACGACGGCGGGCATCACGGGCATGATCATTCTGCCCACAACGATCCCAACCGGCACGATGCTCGCATCCAGGCTTTCTGCCTGACCTTCGACCACCCGCTGCAATGGAACGGGATCGGCACCTTCTTGCAGATGCTGATTGCAACCCGAGGCGAAAGCCTACTGCGCATCAAGGGCGTCCTAAACCTCGCCGGGCAGGATCGGCCGGTGGTTATCCATGGCGTCCAGCACATCTTCCACGAGCCGGCGCTGCTGCGGGAATGGCCCGGCGGAGACGATCGTCGGTCCCGCTTGATATTTATTACGCGTGATCTCGACCGATCCGTGATCGAGGGCGGCGTTGGTGCTTTCGAGCAAGCAGCCGGATCCGTACTCGCAAAATCATCCTACGCAACAACGACATGAGCGCACGCGCTCAATTTTGTAATCATCTCCCAACCGAAAGACCGAAATGAAACGTCTCCCCGTCCTTACTGCACTGACGCTCGTTCTTGCAGCTGGTCCAATCGGCCTCGTCGCCGCCCAGGCGGCGGGGCCGGTCAAGGCGATCGGTGTCGAAAACGAATACGCCGATGTAATTTCTCAAATTGGCGGGAAATACGTCGAGGTCCAGGCGATCGAAACCGACCCGAACACTGACCCGCACACCTTCGAAGCCAGCCCCAAGATCGCGAAGGAGATCGCTGCGGCCCAGCTCATCGTCGTGAACGGCGTCGGCTACGATGACTGGGCGGACAAGCTCATGTCCGCCTCGGCCCGGCCCGGCCGGAAGGTCATCAACGTCCAGAAATTCCTGGGCCTGCCGGACAACACGCCGAACCCGCACCTCTGGTACGATCCGAAAACGATGCCTGCCGTCGCCAAGGCCGTGGCGGATTCGCTTGCCGCCTTGGAACCCGCGCAGGCTGCATATTTTCGATCAAACGCCGGTACGTTCGTCGCGTCTCTCGCACCCTGGAATGCTGCCATCGCCGATTTCAAGGCGCAGTATGGCAACACGCCGATCGCCGTTACCGAGCCCGTTGCGGACTACATGCTGCAAGCCATGGGGTTCGACATCGTCACACCGTTCAGCCTGCAGGCCGCGATCATGAACGGAACCGACCCCTCCCCGCAGGACGTGTCGCTCCAGAACGGCTTGTTTTCTGGCCACAAGGTCAAGGTTTTTGCCTACAACCAACAGGTAACCGACAGCCTGACCAACTCGTTCCTTGAGGCCTCCAGAAAGGCAGGGATCCCTGTGGTCGGCGTTTATGAGACCATGCCCACGCCTGGCTACACATACCAGAGTTGGATGCTGGCCGAGGTCGCGGCTTTGAAGAGGGCGTTGACGGACAAGATGTCCACTGAAACGCTGCAGAAGGGGCACTGAGCGCCGTGTTGGCCAGGGGCGAGGTTCTCGCGGTCCGACAGGCGAGCGTCTCGCTTTCCGGCCGCAGCATTCTCAAGGATATCGATTTCTCCCTGGAGGCGGGCGAGTTCTGCGGGCTGATCGGTGCCAACGGATCGGGCAAGACGACGCTGCTGCGGACCATCCTCGGCTTTATCGCACCGAGCAGCGGCAGCGTTACCATCGATAGCGGCGGCAAGCTCGCCTCGGTCGGCTACGTGCCGCAGAAATTTGCGCTGGATCCCTACATGCCGATGCGCGCGCGCGACCTCGTGGCGCTGGGCCTCGATGGCAACCGGCTGGGAGTGCCGCTGCCGTCGCCAGGGCGTCGCCGAAAAGTCGATGAAATGCTCGAATCGGTGGACGCGACGCGGTTCGCCGATCAGCGGATTGGCAACCTGTCGGGTGGCCAGCAGCAACGGGTGCTGATCGCGCATGCCCTAATCCGGCGTCCACGCCTGCTGCTGCTGGACGAACCGCTCGCCAACCTGGATATGCGCAGCGTCGCTGGCGTCGTCGCCCTGCTGCGCCGCCTGTCCCAGGAGTTCCAAACCTCGGTGTTGCTGTCGGCGCACGACATGAACCCGCTGCTTTCGGCAATGGACCGCATCGTCTATCTCGCCCATGGCCGCGCGGCGAGCGGCAGCACCGACGCGGTCGTGCGCACCGAAGTGCTGAGCCAGCTCTATGGCTATCATATCGATGTCGTCCGAGTGCACGGGCGCGTCATCGTGGTCGCGGCAGAGGCCGAAGATGACGCTCAGGCCGCGGTCGCGCACGACCCGGTTCATGTGGCACAGGTTCCGTGATGGACGTGCAAACACTGCTCTCGCTCCTCTTCGAGCCGGGGTTCTTCACAAGCGAGCCGGTGCGCACCGCGGCGGTGATCGGAGCCGCCGCCGCCATTGTCTCGGGGGTGGTCGGTGTCTTCACCGTGATCCGTGGGCAATCCTTCGCCGGTCACTCCCTGGCCGATGTCAGCAGCGCCGGTGGGTCTGCCGCGTTCTTGTTCGGGATCAACCCGCTACTCGGGTTTCTCGGCATGGGCGTGCTCGCGGCGATGAGCATGGAACTGGTGCGCGCCGATCGGGCGAGCGAGCGTGACCTGGTGACGGGCGTCGTCACCGGCGCCGGGCTCGGCGTCGCCGCGCTGTTCCTCTATCTGGACATGACGACCAGCAGCACCACGGGGGCCGCGGTCACCGTGATGTTCGGGTCGATTTTTGCGATTCCGGCTTCGCTCGTCCCGCTGGCTCTGCTGGTCGGGGCCGGCGCGCTGCTCGCGATCGGTGTGCTGTACCGGCCGTTGCTGCTCAGCTCGCTCGATCCAGACCTCGCGGCGGTGCGCGGGGTACCCGTGCGTCTGATGGGACTTCTATTCCTGATCGTGGTGGCGCTCGCCGTCGCTCTTTCGGCCATTACCGTCGGCGCCATTCTGTCCACGGGGCTGCTCATCGGTCCTGCGGCGATCGCGCTGCACCTCGCCAAGCGGCCTGGTCTGGCGATTCTATTGGCTGCGGTGATCGGCGTCGCGGTGACCTGGGGCGGAATCCTGGTTTCGTATGACAGCTACGAATGGACCGGGGGACGCGGATGGCCGGTGAGCTTTTGCATCGTGATGCTCATATTCGTGGCCTATGCCGTCGTCGCGCAGACCGGGCCTGCCCGCGAACGACGGCAGGAGCATCCACTGCCAAGTGGCGAGAAGCCTCACGTTACGAGTGCTGGGTGAGGCAGGACGATGTTCGAAGACTTCATGGTCAATACCTGGATCGCCGCCACCTTGGTCGCCGTCGTCGCGGGGATTGTCGGGTTCTTCGTCGTGATCCGGGGCGCGTCCTTCGCGGCGCATGCGCTGCCGCTCAGCGCCTTTCCCGGTGCCGCGGCGGCCAACCTGGTGGGTGTCAACCCCCTGCTTGGCCTCCTCGTCTTCTCGGGTCTCGGCGTCGCGGGCATAAGCCAGCTCGCACGGCGCGGCCGCCGCGACTTGGCTACCGCGCTGTCGCTGGTCATGCTGCTCGGCCTCGGGGCGCTGTTCCTGAGCCGGACCACCGAGTATTTTCAGGCGGTCTACGCGCTCCTGTTCGGCGAGGTGCTCGGCGTCAGCAACGCGGACCTTGGGCCGGTCGCCTTGCTTGGCGCTGTCTCGGTTGCTCTGATCGTGATCCTGTTCCGTCCACTGCTGCTCAGTTCCGTCTCTCCGGAACTGGGCGAGGCCAGAGGCGTATCGGCTCGTCTGATGGAAGCTCTGTTCCTAAGCGTGGTGGCCCTCGCCACGGCGATGGCGCTACCGGTCGTCGGCGCGCTGCTGGTGTTCAGCCTCATGGTGGGTCCCGCTTCTGCTGCGCGCGCTCTGACCAACCGGCCACTAAGTGCAATGCTGCTCTCGGGCGCCATCTCCGTTGTGACCGTCTGGGCCGCAATCGCCCTTTCTTTCATCTCGGACTGGCCGGTCGGGCTTTTCGTGGGGGGCCTGAGTGCCCTTACTTATGGCGCGGGGCGAAGTTGGGCGTGGGCCGGGGAGCGCGGCCTATGAGCGGCGCAAAATGCACACCATGATGCCCGGTGCCTCGCGGCTGTTGTTGGTGCGCCGACGGGAGGTGCCATCGGCGATCGTCAGTGGCTTCATGCCATCCGTGCTCGATCGCATTCATTCCTCCGATACCGGCCTCGCTATCTGGCGGCGTTTCACCCGATTGAACCTCTTGGTTTCGGCCAGCACGCTGCTGACCCGGCCGCCATTTACGTTGACCATTGCTGACGCGCCGGAGATGGCGGCCCGCCGTCTCTGCCATGACCTTCTGCTATTTCATTGGGCGCTCTATGCCGACTTTCGACGGCTTGCCACACGGTTCTCCACTCTTGCAGCATCGCCTGTCGTTCGGATGCGGCTCGAACATGTGACCGACGACTCATGCGGCAAATTCCATGTGGATGCGGTGGGACTGCGTTTGCTCTGCACATATGTCGGTCCCGGGACTGAATGGGTTGATCCTGGCGGCAAGATCCGCCGAATGACGACGATGGAGGTCGCTGTCTTCAAGGGATCGGCTTTCCCGGGAGCCGGCCCGCGCGTGCTCCACCGTTCGCCGCCACTCAGCACCGGCACGCTTGTCGGCCAGTCCCGTCTGGTGCTCTGCATCGACGCCGTGCCGTGACCGCCTCGCCGGAAATACGCACGCGCCAGATTCGCTGATCCTGGCGGGGCCGGGAGTTCTCGTTCGGCGTAGACGATGCAGGCAGCTGCGATTAGACGTCGCTCAGTGACCCCTCTCATCTCAGCAGGATCAATCAAATAACGCGCCGATCGGCATCGGGACCCCGCGCCGAATCACACCATGGTCTTCGAGCCGTCCATCACGCCGATCAGGATTGTCGCTGCCAGTTCCGGGTCGAGGCCGGGATCGACGCGATTCTGTTCCTGGCCCTTGCGCATGAGATCAGCCAGAAGCGTCCGGGCGCACCGGCTGTTCTGCTGCAGAATCTTGGCCAGCGCCGGGTTGCGGCCTGCCTCCGCCAGCATGTCGAGCAACAGGGCCTTCCTCGCGCCGGCGTGACGTGCATTGACCTGCTCCCTCTCCTGGACGAGGGCTGCGACCACGTCGTTGCTTTCCGTGACACGACGCGACGACGTAGCTTATGGAACGTAGCCTGTCGTTTCATCCAGGAGTGAGAATCATGGCGCGTCTCGCCAAAGCCAATACGATCGGCAAGCCTACGCCCATAGGTCGTACCCCTGGCCGGCCCGCTGGCGCTAAGACTGGTGTCGGTAACAAGGCAGCAAGCATCTCCGCCAAACGGACAGTTGCGGCCACCGAGGCTCCTGAGCGCCGCAAGCCGGGTCGCCCGGCGAAGACAGCTGCACCGGCCCTCCCGCAGGCGGCGAAGGCAACAAAGTTGGTTGCACGATCGCCCGCGGTGCCACCTGCACCAAAGGTCAGCAAGGACGAACTCAGGGCCCAGGTCGAGAGGTTGGAACAGCTCGTGGCGAACCTTCGCGCCAAAAGCCGCGAGGCCAACAAGGCCGCAAAAGCAGCCACGGCGCGGATCTCTGAGTTGGAGGCGCAGGTTGTGCAGCTGGAGAAGAAAGCAGCAGCCTCGGTGCCAGTGTCAGCACGACAAGTGCAAGCCAAGAAACCGCCACGCGCCAAGCGCCAGCGTCGCGAGATCGACCCTGGTGACGCGGTGCCGCCGGGGGTGGCTGTGCAGGAGCCTGCACCTCTCGACGAGGAGGCAGAGATCACTTTGAAAAACCTGGAATAGCACCTTAGCCACGACTGATCTCAGCGAAGCAGTGCGCCGGCTTTTGCCGGCGCCATTGCCGTAACCCGCGCCTCGAAGCGGGCGCGCGCGGGACACTCCCGTAATGGACCCGCACTTCGCCATCACTGTTCCGATTTCGCCGCACGTCGCGTCTCCAGAGCCCGTTCGCGCGAGGCCGCCTTCCGTCGCTCAACCCTCAACTCTTCGATGGTCGGCTGCCACCATCCTCGCGCCGCGGCCCGCGCGTACGAAGACCGTCCGGACCCCTTCTTCAACATCAATACGCCGGAGGGCCTAGCCAGGGCCGAGGATGCGCTCCGCGTGCGTGAAAACCTCGAATCCATCATCGCGCGCGATCCCGATGAGGGTCATACCCGTCGCCTCCGCCTCCCGCACCGCGAGAAGGGTGGGCGCTGAGACAGCAGCCAGAACTTGGACCCCCATGGTGGCTGCCTTCTGGATCAGCTCGATCGAAACTCGGCTCGTCATCACCAGCACGCCGACTGAGGCGCTTTGCTCATGTGCGACCAGGGTGCCCGCCAGCTTATCGAGTGCGTTATGGCGACCGACGTCCTCCCGCACCGCGACCATTCCGCTTCCCGGCATCCAGTAACCAGCGGCGTGAACGGCCCTGGTCAGGTGTCCGATCTGCTGAGCGAGGGAGAGAGCGGCGCAGGCGGCGGCTACCTCCTCTGCCCTTAGCTTGAGCCCCATTGGCACCGAAGGTGGCGGTCGTGTTGCCTCCTCGAGGCTTTCGAGTCCGCACAGGCCACAACCCATAGCTCCCGTCAGGTGGCGGCGCCGATGATCCAGGGCCTCCATGCGCTCCTCCGCGATCCAGAGTCGCAATTGGAGTGCATCACGCGGTGCCGGGAAAACTTCGATCTCCTCGATTTCTCCGGGAGCCCTGACGATGCGCTCATTCAAAGTGAAGCCGAGGGCAAAATCCAGTAAGTCCTGAGGCGTCGCCATCATGACGGCATGGGATAGGCCATTATAGACGATCGCGATCGGCGTCTCCTCCGGCAGTATTCGGTCTCGGCGTTCGAAGCGCTCGCCGCGCCAGGCAAGAGCGTTTTGGCTCGCGGAAGCTGCCGGAACATTTTCAGCTTCCCCGCCGGAAGGGTCGCTCCCTGACGGAGCATCTGAATAGTTGATCCTCATGCCGTTACTCTCCTGCCATTATCCGACCCGAAGAGGCTCTGCTGACGGGCGCGGTCGGTGACGCTCTAAAGACCTTATGCCCCGCCTCCGCTTCCCGGCAGCCCTCCAGAGTAAGGCAATCCGCAACCGATTACCGGAACCACGGCGGATATCACCAACAGCAACCGACGGCTTTAGGATAATTCGACCATGACACAGCGGACCTATCTCGTAACCGGCGCGACCAAAGGTATCGGCCTCGCCGTCTCCAAGCGCCTGGCAGTAGCGGGACATTCTATCGTCGGAATCGCTCGTGAACCGGTTCCCTCGTTTCCTGGAACCCTCGTCTCGCTCGACCTCAGTGATCATCGAGCTTCGGCACAGGCATTTGCCGAGCTTGCCCAGCGCCATGCGTTTGATGGCGTCGTCAACAATGCCGGGACTGCGCATATGCAGCGCCTGGGAGAAATCGATCTGGACGCTCTGGACGAACTGCTGCGCTTCAATCTTCATCCGGCTATCAGCGCCGTACAGGCGGTCCTGCCGACTCTCAAAGAGAAGGGGTGGGGACGTATCGTCAACATTACCAGTCTGGTCACCCTCGGGATGGCAAACCGAACAGCCTATGCGGCAAGCAAATCGGCGCTGGGCAGCTTCACGAGAACCTGGGCGCTCGAACTCGCTGAGACCGGCATCACCGTCAACTCCGTGGCGCCAGGCCCGGTGGAGTCGGAACTGTTCCGCCGCAACACGCCTGCGGGCAGCGAGGCCGAACGAATCTTCTTGTCGAACATTCCTATGCGCCGTCTCGGCCAACCCGACGAGATAGCCGCAGCCGTCGCTTTCCTGCTCTCGGAGGAGGCGAGTTACATCACGGGACAAACCCTGTTTGTTGACGGTGGTGGGTCGATCGGAAAATCCGCCGTGTAGGCAAGGCATCTTCGGCGTTATCGAAATACCCACGCACATCGTATCGCGCTGCCGGACTGTCGATCCGGCGAGCAAGGACCGCACGATCAAGATGGCGTTGCGATCTATTGAAGCTTGGTGTTTCCGGGCCTTGCGGCATGAATCCTGGGGAGATTCATGCCGCGACCTCGAACATCCTGAGATATTACGCTACCAAGCCGATCACCGCGGCAGCCAAAAGCGCCACCACATCCTCGACGATTGCGGCTGGGCGGTCTTTGCCGAAGGCAGCCGCCAGCCGGGCCCGCCCCGCCGCTCCACCTAAGGTGCCGGCGACCGCGCCGACGATCCCGGCCACAGCACCGCCGATCCAAGCGCCTGACGGGGCAGCAATCGCGGCGCCGCTTAAGGCGCCCATGACGATCCTGGCGCCGAACTGAGGGGGCACCTTACGGCTGGGCGTAGAAGGAAGCTGATCCGTCACCAGTTCGGCAATGGCGGCAACGCTCAGGATCCACGGCGTCCAATGATAGCCGAGGAAGGCCAGCCAGGTGCCCGACAAGTTGATCAATCCGAGATGGGCCGCCCAACTGACGGCGGCCGGCGCCAGCATGGCGCGCAAGCCCGCCACGACGCCAATGAGAAGAGCAAAAACGAGTATCATGATGGTATCTCCAAATAGGTCCAAACTCCTCCAGCGATGGGGGAGAGTAGGTCTGTTAAGTCATTCGGACGACGGAGCGCCTTCGCCCTCCGTCGTCCGAATCTTCATCACTTTCCTTCGGCGGCCTGCTCGATCAGTGCCGCGATTTCGTCGGGATGCGACACAGGCGACGCGTGGCTCGACGGGATGGTCACGGTCGTCGCCTTCATGCGTTGAGCGAAGAAGGCCTCGGCCTGCGGCGAAAGCATCATGTCGTTGGCGGAGATCGCGTAGTAGGTCGGCTTGAGATGCCAGGCCGCAACGATCGCCGGGGCTCCGAAGGCGGCGCCGCTGATCGGCTTCTGCCCCTTGGCCAGCGCCTCGCCTTCCGCTGCCGGGACATCGCCGACGAAGACATGTGCGTAGGCGGCAGGATCGATATAAAGGAATCCTTGAGCGTCCGGGTCCGGACGCACCGCCTTCAGGCCCTCGGTCGGCGGCCCGCCGGCGCTAAGCTTCTGTAGGGTTTCCCCCTTGTCCGGCGCGAATGCCGCGACATACACGAGGGCCTTGACCTTCGGGCTGTCGCCGGCTTCGCCGATCACCACGCCGCCCCAGGAATGGCCAACGAGGACGGTTGGTCCCTTCTGAGCGGCCAGCACCGCGCGGGTCGCGGCCACGTCGTTATCCAGCGAGGTCAGCGGAATATCCACCTCGGTGACCTTGAACCCTTTGGCGCGCAGCAGATGGGCCACCTTGTCCCAGCTGTGCTTGTTGGTGAAGGCGCCAGGCACCAGGACAACGTTGTGCGCGGTGGCAGCGGAGGCGGCGATGGGCGTGCCCATGGCTACCAGTGCGGCGAACACGGCGCCGATCTTGAGGGACTTCATTGGCTCAATCCTTTCATATCACGACGGCCGGAATATCTGCATGATTCGGGGCAGGCGGCTCGGCGCGATGGGTTGGTTTTGTCTTCGTGCATCCTCATGTAAGATCAATAGGATGACCCTCTGTGGATGGGCCGAATATAGGTAGGGACAGGATACCGAGCCATGACGGATACGCTGGAAGACTTGACCGATCTTCCGAAAACGTCGGATCCGACGCCCGATCTGCTGTCACATGTGCTCGGGCAAATCCGCCTGACTGGAGATCGTATTCGCTCTCTCGCGCTCGCGCCGCGCGACCGGCTGGATCTGCCCGCCGAGGAGGCGCATCTCTGTGTCGTGACTGATGGCCGCCTGCATATCGCAGGTGGAGAGCAGGGGCTGCTCGTCGTCTCAGCTGGAGACCTGATGATGTTTCCCCGCGGTCCAGGCCAGCTTCAACTAGCGGCTCGGGATGCTTCCGCCAGCGTCGTGCTCTGCCGTTTCCGTTTCGACACGGACAGCCTTCGTGACATGATGTCTGCCCTTCCTCGCTGCATCCACATCGGGCGGGCGGAGGGCGCCGGTTGGCTGGATGGCATCGTGCATTTTCTCCTCCTCGAGGCGAGCGACGAACAGCCTGGCGCAGCTCTGATGGTCTCTCGTCTGATCGACCTGGCTGTGATCCGCACGCTGCGAAGTTGGATCCACCGCGGCCCGATCTCGGGCTGGTTCGGCGGCCTGACCGACCCGCGGATCGCAAATGTTCTGAAGGCAATTCACGAGCGTCCAATGCAGAGGTGGAGTATCGATGCGCTGGCCAGTATCGCCGGCATGTCCCGGTCGAGCTTCTGCGAGCGCTTCACGACCCTGGTCGGACGCCCGCCTCTGCGTTACCACAACGAACATCGCTTGGCCCTGGCGCGGGATTTGCTGACGAAACGAGGCGCGCGCGTCGGCGAGATTGGTCTCAGCATCGGCTATGAATCGGAGGCAGCCTTCAGCCGTGCCTACAAGAGCCTTTTCGGACACTCTCCTCGAACAGAATACAAATATGACGAGGCGGACCGGCACAAGATGCAGTGATGTGCCGATCCTGAATCCTGCCCCTTCACCAAGTCGCATGCGGGATACACCTGCGCACTCGAGCATCAAGGAGGCGGTGAACGGCGCCACGACGACGCACTCGCAAGGATAGCAGCGCAGTGCGCGTCGCTGTGATTGCGAGGTTCAGGGCTCCTTCGGATCTCCGGCCAGATGATCTTGCAACCTGATCCCGAGACGCGACGTTCCGCAAATTGCAAAAATCTTAGCGGAGTCCAGCATCGCGGTTTGAAAGCCCGGATTGATAGAACCGTCTGCCAACCCATGAGCGAGTTGCATGATTCCAAAACGGGTTTCGGTCATCCGAGCGGCATGGTTAACACCGCATTGCGCCGCCTTACGACACGTAACACTCAATTCGATCGTCCCCGTGCCATCGTTTGGATCACTATGTTTAGGGAGTGAAAGATGGCGAAGATCCTCTGTGTCCTATATCCGGACCCCGCGACCGGCTATCCGCCGAACTATGCGCGCGACGACATCCCGCACATCGCCCAATACCCGAACGGCCAGACCGCTCCGACCCCCAAGGGCGATCTCGGCTTCAAGCCGGGCGAGCTTGTGGGCTGCGTGTCCGGCGAACTCGGTCTTCGTCCCTATCTCGAGGCGAATGGTCACGAACTGGTGGTGACCAGCGACAAGGAAGGGCCCGACAGCGAGTTCGACCGGCACCTGCCGACCGCTGATGTCGTGATCTCACAACCTTTCTGGCCGGCCTATCTGACCGCCGAGCGCATCGCCAAGGCCAAGAACCTGAAGCTGGCCCTCACCGCCGGCATTGGCTCGGATCACGTCGATCTCAAGGCGGCCACCGAACATGGCGTGACGGTCGCCGAGGAGACCTTCTCCAACAGCATCTCGGTGGCCGAGCACGCGGTGCTGACCATCCTGGCGCTGGTCCGCAACTACATTCCCTCCCACGAGATCGCCGCGAATGGCGGATGGGACATCGCCGACTGCGTGTCCAGAAGCTATGACGTCGAGGGGATGCAGTTCGGCACCATCTCGGCGGGGCGCATCGGCCAGGCGATCCTGCGTCGCCTCAAGCCCTTCGACATGAAGCTCCACTACTACGACCCGCACCGGCTGCCCGCCGATGTGGAAAAGGAGCTAGGCGTCACATATCACGAGACCCCGGAGTCCCTCTTGAAGGTGTGCGACGTGGTCAACCTCCAGGTTCCGCTCTATCCGTCCACGGAAGGGATGATGAACGACCAGATGCTGTCGTTGATGAAGCGCGGGAGCTATCTGATCAACACCGCCCGAGGCGCGCTCTGTGATCGGGACGCGATCGTGCGCGCCCTCGAGAGCGGCCATCTGGCCGGATATGGCGGCGACGTGTGGTATCCTCAGCCAGCGCCGGCTGACCATCCGTGGCGGACCATGCCGCATAACGGGATGGTCCCCCACATCTCGGGTTCGTCCCTCTCCGCCCAGGCTCGCTACGCGGCGGGTACTCTGGAGATCCTGCAGGACTTCCTGGAAGGCCGGCCGATCCGGCCCGAGTACCTCATCGTCGACGCGGGCAAGCTCGCGGGCGCTGGGGCGAACGCCTACAAGCTGTCCTAGAGCCGCATCGGGATGCCCGGCACTCCGCGCCGGGCGTCATCCGACCTTGCGATGTCACCTGTCCGGCCTTCAGTGAGGAGAAGCGGAGTGACTGAGCGCGCTGCAAACGATGGCTCGATCATCCTGATTAACGTGTTCACGGTCGAGCCCGCCAACCAGGGACGGCTTGTTGAACTTCTGACCCAGGCCACGGAGGCTTCCGTGCGTCAGGCGGCGGGCTTCCTATCCTCGGTCCTCCATCGCAGCCTGGACGGCACGAAGGTCACCATGTACGCGCGATGGCGTAGTGCGGACGACTATCAGGCGATGCGGCGCGATCCCGCGCCGTTTCCGTTTCTGGAAGAAGCGCTGACCATCTCGAAATTCGAACCCGGCATGTACGAGATCGTGCGGACCTTCGTACCGGCAGGCGACCCCCACTGACGTGGACCCCTGGACGCCGCGTTTCAGGTGGGCAGGGCGAAGGGCTTATCCCAGTAGGGCGTGCCGCCAAATCGCTCGCTGAGGAAATCCACCAGCGCCCGGACCTTCGCCGAAAGCTGACGGTTTGGCGGCCAAACTGCGTGGATCGATGGATCAAAGAACTCGTAGTCACCAAGCACGACCGTCAGCGCCCCGGCGGCAGCAGCATCCCCAACTACGAATGTCGGCAGCACGGCCAAACCCAATCCGCCGACAGCGGCGTCCCGGAGCACTTCGCCGTTGTTGACCCCGAGCCGGCGCGCCATTGCCGGCGCCTCCTTCCAATCCTCGCCCACTCGAAAACGCCACTGCTCCGACGCTGGCCGGTTGCTGTAGACGAGGCAGTCATGGTTTTGTGCGGCGAGGTCCGACGGGCTGAGGGGGGTGCCGCGTGTGGCGAGGTAGGCCGGGCTGCCGCAGACGACATGCCGGCAGGGGGCCAGCGTGCGAGCAATCAGCGAGGAATCCGCCAGCTTGCCTATCCGTATCGCAAGATCGTAGCCCTCACTCACGAGATCGACCCGGCGGTCATTCAGGTCCAAGTCGATATCGACTTGGGGGTGAGCGCTCAGAAATTCCACGATAGCCGGCGATAGGTGGCGCGCGCCGAAAGACATCGGCGCCGCCACCCGCAGCGTGCCTCTGAGTTCACCCTGCAGTCGCCGCGCAATATCATCCGCTTCTGCGACGTCCGCCAGGATCCGTCGGGCGCGTTCAACATAGGCCACGCCCGTCTCCGTCAGGCTGAGACGACGCGTGCTGCGGTGGAAGAGGCTCGTTCCGAGCCGTGCCTCAAGCGCGCCGATCCGGCGGCTGACAATGGACTTGGCGATGCCGAGCCGCTGTGCCGCGCCGGAAAAGCTCCCGGCTTCGACCGCATTCACGAGCACGGTCATATCGTCGAAAAGACTCATTTGGTTCCGAATTTGCGAACAGACATGTCGCAATTTTGCGGATTATCGCATCAAGAGCAACTGTGTATTTCCTTCTAACAGTATCAACCAGCAAGGGGAGCAGATCTATGGAACCGAGAATCGCGCAAAAGGGGCCCATCCCCGTCGAGCTTGAAGCCGGTAAGGCCATCTACTGGTGCGCGTGTGGACAAAGCGCCAATCAGCCGTACTGCGACGGCAGCCATGCGGGATCGGAGTTCGGTCCCTTGCCCTACACCCCTATTGCCAGCGGCACGGCCTATCTTTGCGCCTGCAAGCGCAGCAAGAACCCGCCGCTGTGCGACGGCTCGCACCAGGCGCTGTAAGCGCTCGCGCATCCGACATCCCTAGCGCGAGCAGGGTAGTCCGCACTCATCAAAGCAATGAAGGATTACACCGTGGTTGGCCTCAAGACTCTCTATATTGCCGCAGCTATGGCGTCGGTACTTCCCTCCGCGGCTATGGCCGCCGACACTTTCGCGGTCGATCCGGCCCACACCCAGACTGTCTTCACCATCAACCATCTGGGCTACTCGATGATCACGGGAAGCTTTCATGACCTGAAGGGAACCCTTTCACTCGATCAGAAGAAGCCGGCGCAAAGTTCGGTCGATGTCACCATCGGGACGACAAGCATCGATACCGGGTTCGCGTCGCGCGACGATGTGCTGCGATCGAAGGCCTTCTTCGACGCCGCCGATTTCCCGACGATGGAGTTCAAAAGCACCCGGGTGGTTTTGACCGGGAAGGAGACCGCGGACGTCCGGGGTGGCCTGACGTTGTTGGGCGTGACCAAGCCTGTGGTCCTCAAGGTCAAGTTCAACCGGTTGGCTCCCGACCAGATGCGCAACAACGCGGTCGTGGTCGGTTTCACTGGCACAACGACCATCAAGCGGTCGGACTTCGGCATGAAGGCGTACCTGCCTTACATCGGCGACGATGTGAAGATCACGGTCAATTTTGAAGGTATCCAGCAGTAGAGCTGGTCACCTTGGAGGACCGCCGATGCGCTGGCGCAGCACGACTGAGGATTGGGGCGCGGTCGCCAAGCTGCTCCACTGGGCGATGGCCGTGTGTATTATGCTCATGATCGCCATGGGAATCACGATGAGGTGGTTTCTTGGCGGCAATCTGGCGCTTCAATACACTGCCTACCAGCTCCACAAGTCGTTCGGCTTTACGCTATTGCTTCTCGCAGTCGGACGTCTTCTATGGCGTCTGAGCGCAAAGGCAGTCCCCGCTGCCCCGGACGCCGCCAAGCCGCATGAGCGTTGGCTTGCCAACGGTGTTCATGCAGCACTCTACATCGCCATGTTCGGCATGCCGATCTCGGGTCTGTTGGCGACGTCCGCGTCTCCGTTGAACGTGCCGACGGTTATTTTTGATTTGTTCACCCTGCCTCGGCCGATCGGCCCGAATGCCGCCCTCGCGACGCTCTTTTCTGGAATCCATTTCTGGCTCGCCTGTCTCCTTGTGGTTTCGCTGACGCTGCATGTCGCCGGCGCGATTTGGCACATGGCGGTATTGCACGATGGCGTCCTCCAACGGATGATCCCACGGGGACGCGGCAGCATAAGCGCCGCAAATAGCCCCGCAAGCCCGCCGAGGCCCTCATGACGGTGCGAAGGTCAGGCCGAGCGCTCGCCGTCGTTGCATGCCTCACGGCCGCGGCTGGGCCTGCCAGTGCCGCGGATTGGAGCGTCGATCCCCAGGCGAGCGCTATTCAGTTTCACGCCACAGAGTTCGGGCAACCCTTCTCGGGTGAGTTCGGGCGCTTTGCAGGCCGTATCGCGTTCAATCCGGGCTCGTCGCCTACAGGCGACGTCACAATCGACATCGATGTCGCCAGCCTGAAGACCGGCGCAGCGGATCGGGACACGCAAGCCCAGGGGACCGACTGGTTTGCGACCGCGAAGGCTCCGCAGGCCGTGTTTACAGCGGATCGCTTTCGGCGGATCGACGATGTGCATTACGAGGCGTTCGGAAATCTGCTCATCAAGGGCATACGGGTTCAAATCGTGCTGCCCTTTTCGCTCCATATAGGGCCGGACGGGGTGGCGGAGATGCATGGGACGGTAACGCTCGATCGCCTCGCATTCGGCCTCGGGACGGGTTCGCTCGCCGACCCCGCGATGGTCGGCCGCCAGGTTGCTGTCGACATCCACCTTCGCGCGACGCCGGAGAGTCCGCACCAATGAAAGCCTTGACCAGTTTTCTTATCCCTCGTGATCCGCGCACTGTGACCCATTCCACCAAGGCGGTTGCCGTTATGGACGGTGACGGCGTGGCCATGAAGCGTGCAATCGGCCACGGCGCCCTGCCGATGCTGGATCCTTTTCTTTTGCTCGATGACTTCCGGGCTGACGACCTACCCGCGGGTGCAAAGATCCCGGGATTCCCCGATCATCCGCATCGCGGTTTCGAGACGGTCACCTACATGCTGGCCGGATGCATGCGCCATCAAGACAGCATCGGCACAACGGGCGTCATTGCGGCCGGAGGCGTGCAGTGGATGACTGCTGGCCGCGGGATCATCCACTCCGAAATGCCCGAACCTGTGGACGGAAACTTGCGGGGGTTCCAGCTCTGGATCAATCTACCGGCCGCGGAGAAGATGCGAAGGCCTGGCTATCAGGAATACGCTTCAGGTGAGGTCCCTGAAGTCCATTTCGAGACCGGCGCGATCGGTCGATTGATCGCCGGACGATTGGGTTCCGTATCTGGCGCTGTGCAGGATGTGCCAACCGATCCCCTGTACCTGGACCTGAGGTTATCCGTTGGCGGTTCAGCCACGGTGCCCGTGCCGACCGGACACAACGCCTTCATCTATGTATACGCTGGTGAGGCGACGGTGGCGGCAGATGAGGGGACCAGACCGGTCAGCTTGCCAAGTGGCGTGGTTGGCGTCCTCAGCGACGGTGACGGCGTCCAATTACGAACAGACGCGGGGGCAGGCCTGCTGCTCTTGGCCGCGCGCCCTCTTAAGGAGCCTATCGCGCGAAACGGTCCCTTCGTGATGAACGATCAACGCGAACTCGCACAAGCCTTCGCGGATTATCGAAATGGCGCTTTCCTATGACGACACCTGTGAATTGAACCGGCCAATCCGTAGTGTCGCTGCCAAACGCCGTGTTGACGGCAAAGTTGGGCGCGGTCAGTTAAGCGATCTGGGCGCCCCTGCACCTGCAGGCCGCCTTGGAAGGAACTAATCTTGGGCGTTATGATAGAAGGTCGTTGGCACGATCGCTGGTACGACACCAAAGCATCCGAAGGCCGCTTCGTCCGGTCCGAGAGTCAGTTCCGCAACTGGGTGACGCCGGACGGGGAACCGGGCCCGACGGGCTCGGGTGGCTTCAAAGCCGAGCCGGGCCGCTACCATCTCTACGTGGCCCTGGCCTGCCCCTGGTCGCACCGCACGCTCATGTTCCGTGCTTTGAAAGGGCTTGCCGAGACCATCACCGTCTCGACAACACACTGGTTTATGGGAGCGGAAGGTTGGACCTTCGAAGACGGCCCCGGCGTCGTCCCCGATCCGATCCATGGCGCGCGGCGGGTCCACGAGATCTACAAGGCGGCCTCCTCCAGCTATACGGGGCGCGTGACCGTGCCGGTCCTCTGGGACAAACAAAACTCCACGATCGTCTCCAATGAGTCGGCGGACATCATCCGCATGATGAACTCGGCGTTCGACGGCGTGGGCGCGACGGCGGAAGACTTCTACCCCGAACCACTCAGGCCCAATATCGACGCGATCAATTCGGAGATCTACGAGCGTGTCAACAACGGTGTCTACCGGGCCGGGTTCGCCACCAGTCAGGCGGCCTACGAGGAAGCGGTCATGCCCTTGTTCGTCACCCTCGATCGTCTTGAAGCACTCTTGGGCAAGCAGCGATACCTGTGCGGCGACAAAGTTACAGAGGCAGATTGGCGGTTGTTCCCGACGTTGGTGCGCTTCGATCCCGTTTATGTCGGCCACTTCAAATGCAACATCCGGCGCCTCTCGGACTACCCAAATTTATGGGCCTATACGCGGGAACTCTTCCAGTGGCCCGGCATAGGCGAGACGGTCAATTTCGAGCATATAAAGCGGCACTATTACGCAAGCCATGAAAGCATCAACCCGTCGCGGGTCGTTCCGATCGGGCCCTTTCTTGACTTCGACATGCCGCATAATCGAGGGCGGAGCTGCTCATGAGTATTCCATCCATTTGTATGGCGGTTCAAGACGCAGAAGCAGCCTGAGGCAGCTTCACTTCAATGACCCCAATCAGAGAAGAGCGGGATAGTTCGACCCTAAGTTTTCACCGCGACTTGGAGCCGTGCCAGATGGCCGTGATGGAACGTGCCTTACGTCAGCTAGGAATGTGCAGGCGGAGACATGGGTGCACCTGCACTTTGGGTACGTGTTTCTTTTTCCGAGGCGAACATCATCATGATCAGCAGCAATAGCCGTACCACAGACTACGAGATCAATCCGGTCTTTCTGGACCGTTGGTCACCCCGGGCCTTCACCGGCGAAGAGATTTCGGAGACCGACCTCCTGCTCCTCCTGGATGCAGCGCGCTGGGCGCCTTCATCCTACAACTCTCAGCCCTGGCGCTTTCTCTACGCCCGCAAGGGCACGGCGCATTGGGACAAGTTGTTCGGCTTGCTAAACCCATTTAATCAAAGCTGGGTGCAACACGCCTCGGCGCTCGTCATCGTCGTCTCCAACTCGACCATGCTGCCACCTGGCGCCGAGAAGCGTGTGCCCTCGCACAGCCATTCCTTTGACGCTGGCGCGGCCTGGGGTTATCTGGCCCTACAGGCGAGCATGTCCGGCTGGGCAGCCCATGGCATGGTCGGTTTCGATTTCGCCCGTGCCTTTACCGAGCTGAACGTGCCGGAAGGCTATCGCGTTGAGGCCGCAGTCGCTATCGGCCGCAAGGGCGACAAGTCGATCCTCCCCCCGCAGCTCGCGGAACGCGAAGCGCCAAGCCCTCGTCTCGCACTCTCGGAGATAGCTATGGAGGGCGGCTTTTAACGCTCAAGGTAATACCGGCATCCGCCACCGTGTTGCCGTAGCTGGCTCGGCGGTGGCGCCGGAAAAGGATGGCCTAATTTGAGATCAATCATTGGGATTGATCCGATTAACAGAGTGCTCGATCGCTTCTGTCAGGAGCTATTGAGCACTCAATTCACGAGATCCCGCAATCGACCGGTCGATCTGGGATAGCAGTTTCGCCGCAGGTCTAACTGCTGCTTCATTGTTCGAGACGAATTTTCCAGGAAAACGCTCAACGCACGCCAACCGACGGCGGCGCTCTTCCGCATCCAGACCCACGAACCTCATGCCCTGGGCAGCCAACTCGTTTTGCGCTTCCGCTCCACCCAGATCGTAAAAGAGGTTCGCGATACGTGAAGTGAATATTTGGGCGGAAATTCAAGCTCCTACATCGGCCTAGATACAGCTGGCTTCTAACGGGATGCTTGCGGCGGCTTCCCTTCCCAGGCGTTCCTCAGGAGATCGCGAATGGCCTCCAGTTCGAGAGGCCTTGGATTCCAGTAAGCATCTGTCACCGCCAAGTCCGCGGCATGAGCGATGCCCTCTTCGGGCATACCCAAATCTCGAAGTGATTGCGGCACGCCGATCGACCGGCCGAGGGCGTAGAGCCCATCAGCGGCATCGCTTGCTCCAACGGCCCTGCCGATACACTCCATGGCAGTGGGGGCTGCATCGGCGTTGTAGGCAACGGCATGAGGAAGCACCACCGCATGCGTCTCCGCATGAGGCAAATTGAAGGTCCCACCCAGTGTATGACAAAGTTTGTGGTGCAGGCTCATGCCGACGCTACCAAGACATGCGCCGGCGAGCCACGCACCGTAAAGCGCATCCGAACGACCATCTCGGTCACCGGGCGACGTGACGATTTTCGGCAACGCACGTGCCAAGGCCGCGATCGACTGCTCGGCCATGCCGGCAATGATTGGATTGCCGTCTTTAGCGTAAAGCGCCTCGACCGAATGCGCGATGGCGTTCATCCCCGAAGTTGCGGTCAGGCCGGCCGGAAGGCCAAGCGTGAGATCCACATCATAGACGATGACTTCGGGCAAAACTTTCAACGTCTTCTGAGTATGTTTTTGGCCGCCGCTGGTCTCGCCGATAATTGGCGTAGCCTCGGAGCCGGCATATGTCGTTGGAATGATGATCTGAGGCAGGTCAGTCCGTAGCGCGATAGCCTTGCTGAGGCCTGTGGTCGACCCGCCGCCAAGCGCAACGACGCAATCGGCATCGACTTCCTTCAAGGCTCGAATGGCCGCCTCGGTAACGTCAACGGGCGTATGCATCGTCGCATTGGAAAACAGCCCTACCGCCAGGGCACCAAGTCGATGAACCAGCGCCTCACCGTTCCCGGTCTGGTATGGTGTCGTCAATACCAGCGCCCGAGCTGCTCCCAATGCACTCAGCTCTTCAGCAACCCGGGCAATTGTGCCGAAACCAAAAATCACACGGCTAGGGAGAGCGACGTAAGTGAAAGGTGTTATAGTCAACTTCCTTGGCAAGCGTGGGCCTTGTCAGCACTAACGCACTTCGTCTCCCTCGATCCTGCACAATTTTGATAGAACTGCGGCACAAAGGCGCGGGCACGGCGGCGTTACTCGCATCACGGCCAGGATGACAAGGATGACGCCTATCGGACACATCTTGCGTCGGTGGGCTGCGTTCGAACTGCGACTGTTGAGCGAAAGCGATCTCTCGATTGCGGCGGTCGCTTTCAATTGTCGATTCTTGCATCAAGAACATCTGGCACGGATGTTCCGAAATACCCTGGAGCGACGGCAGCAATCTATCGCAAGGAAATCCACTGGGCGCCAAAGACGAGCTTCTGTACCCCGATTTAGGACCCCATCATGACAAGCCAATCATGACATGCTCGCGAAAGGCCTGCCTATCTTGAAGCCGTTCATACCAGGCACGCAGGCGGGGAAGCTCGGGTCCTCGCTCGACCTCGAGTGTGTACCAACGATAGGCAAAAATACCGAGCGCGATATCTGCGAGGGTCAGGGCGCCGCCGGCCAGAAACGGCGTCTCCGCCAGGCACTGGTTCAAGGTATCAAAGTTGGCACGCGCCCGAGCTTCCAATCCTCTGATCGCCTCAAGGTCCCGCGCCGCCGGATCGCACCGGATCAGCGCGATATAGAGCGGGGTCATGACGGTGTTCAGCGTGCCGAGCTGCCAATCCATCCAGCGTTCGCAATAGGCCCTCGCCGCTGGTTCCGTGGGATAGAAGGGCGACGGTCCGGATTTGTTCGCAAGGTATCTTAGGATCGTATTTGATTCCCAAATGACGACCTCGCCATCGATGATCGTCGGCACAAGTCCATTGGGGTTGAGCCGCAAATACTGTGCATCCTTGTTGCGGCCGAACGCACCGCCATAATCGTGCCGCTCGAACGGCAAGCCCAGCTCGGTGAGGAGCCACAGCACTTTTTGGACGTTGGACGACGAATTTCGGCCGAGAAGCTTCAGCATGGGTCTCTCCTAGCAATGGCTGGAATAGCCATGCCGCCCTGGGCGGCGGGCCGCGGCGCAACCGCGTCAAACCAGCGCTTCACATGGGGGAAAGCCGGCCAATCGACGTCATGAGGCGCGTTCCGGTCGACCCCGGGTAAAGCGCGATGTCGGCAACGCCGCCAGCGTGATCGGCGCGCCCTCCGGTCCTTCGGGATCGACCAGGACCGGAATTTTGCTGTTTTGGTTGAGCGCGACATATTCGGGTTTGAGCTGCTCATCCTTGGCGATATTTACCGGGCAAAGCTCATAAGGCACGCCCAGCTCTTCGGGCATGATGGAGATCTTGCGACCGTCGAGCGTGGCCCAAGTATGGAGCTGAAGCAAGATTGGCCCTCGTTAACGATCCGGATTGCCCGTCGTCCAGTCCCACGGCCGGATCTCGACGCTGGAGAATAAATCCTCCTTACGGAAGGGATCGCCAGTCGAGAAGGCTTCAGCGCTCGCGAGATCCGGCGCCTCGACGATGATCATCGAACCGATCATGGTCGCGCCATCGGATGCTAGTAGGGGGCCGGCGAGCTTGAGGGTGACACCTTGGTGATCGCCATGGAGATACTCACGATGAATAGGACGCACCCTGAGGCGTGTCTCCATCATGTTTGGCTTATCGAGGCCGATGATCGCGAAATACATACCCGATTTCCTTAAGCCTGCGGCGCGAGAGAGAAGGTGTAGTCGAGCGTGAAGAATGGCGCCTCGAGGACCGTGCCGTCGGGTGCCTCACCCCGCTCGTGGCGCTCGTATCGACCGACGCACGAACTGCGCACACCGAACACGGCATCGGAATCGAGATAGGTGTCGCCTTCGACAAAGACGTGCGTGACGAGGGTGTCGAAACCGGGCTTCTGGATCATGAAATGGATATGCGCAGGCCGCATCGGATGACGGTTCGTCGCACGCATGATGTCACCGACGGGACCATCCATCGGGATGGGATAGCTCGTCGGCATGATCGACCGGAGGCTGAACGAGCCGGCATTGTCGGTACGAAACACGGCGCGAAGCTTCGCGTTTTCGAGTTCCCAATCGGGATTCTGGACGTCGTAAAAGCCTTCGGCGTCAGCCTGCCAGACATCGACGACGGCATCCACTACGGGCTTTTCGGCACCATCGATGACGCGCCCCCGAATGAAGAGCGGGTCTCCGACATATCCGGTCGAGATATCGCCGCCATGTGCGGGCAGTTTCGGAGCACCCTCGATATGGAACGGGCCGAACACGGTCTGCTCCGTCACGCCCTCCCCGCGGCTATGGTTTTGTGCGACCACGAGCTGAGAGAGACCGAATGTATCGGAGAGCAGCACCATCTCTTGACGAATGTCATTGGACATCTGACCGGTTCTGGTCAGGAACTTGATACCTTCGAACCACTCTTCTTCAGTCAGGTTCACATCACGAGCGAAATCGTGCAGATGTGTGGCCAGGCTGGCCACGATTTCGCGCAAGCGGGGGTTCGGCGTCTTTTCGATGCGTCGCAGAAATTCCGCGGTGATGGTGTTTTCATCGAGATTGTGCATGCCATTGCCTTTCGGTTGATCTTGTGCCCGAGTTTCTCTGCCGGTCAGTACATATCCTGGCGCGTCAAAACAACTGAACGCGTTGCACGCGCCAAATGCCGGCTTGGAAAAACGGATCGCCGCTGCGGAAGGCGTCGACAGCGTGCCGGTCCTCGGCCTCCACCAGGAAGAAGCAGCCAATCGACGTCTCGTTGTCGTCCGCCACCAGCGGGCCGGAAACCAAGACCCGCACCGGCAGATCCGAACGTTCGAGATAGGCTTCGTGGGCGGCGTCATACGCCTGTCGTTCCGTCGCCACAGCCTCACGCTCGATACAGTGGATGATCCAATGCATTGGCTGGCCCCACAAATGGATGTCTAGGCTTCGCCGAGCCTCGTTGCGCGTTCGGCCGACAGAGCCGGCGTGAAGAAATCGTGGGAAACCGTCCGACCAGTGTAACCGCGCAGAGCTGCGCCCTCGGCGTCGTTCCCAATCTATATCTAGATCGATTCCCGGATAGCCTGCGGCAACAACATCACGCGCCATGCCGGCACCGAGTGTGCCCAGGCTAATCCCACCGACACGAATCTCTTTACCGGCCTCCATGGCCATCACTCTCCGCTGAAATCAGCTTTCATTGATGGACATCATGCGATCATCCCGATCGGGCTCTCCTGCACGTTTTGGGGTGACTATCGGCACAATCATTCGATCGGCCGTGAGCCCACTCCAAACGGAGCAGCGCTCGGCCAGGGCCTCTAAATCGGCCGCAGCGCTGACAAACCCGCCGGATCGCCCGAATACATGACAGCCGTCATACCAAGCGGGAGGCCGCTCCTCCGCGTCGGCTGATAGGGTTATCCGACCCGATGTGGTAGGAGACGCTTCGTTCGAACGCCAATCCCGGGGAGGCAGAAAAATGCCCGCTGGCCCCATGCCGGAATTCCTTGGGCGAGGTCAAACCACTAGGCCCGCCAACAGGGCACCCAGGCTCTTGGATGGTTGGGCAGTAACCCCTTAGGCGCTTTTTCGATGTGCGGCCGGCGTTGTGCCGGTGAAACGGCGAAACGTCCGCGTCAGATGTTCCTGATGCGTAAAGCCGCAATCGAAGGCAATGCTGGCAATCGATTGATCCGTCTCCACCAGCAGTCTTTTGGCCTGAGCGATTCGGCGGCGCAAAACATACTGGTGAGGCGGCAAACCCGTTGATGTCTTGAAGCGGCGCACGAACCATGTCGCACTTAATCCGCCTGCGGCGGCCAGGGCATCGAGTTCGATACGTTCATCCAGATGGGCATCGATATAGTCGTTGACGCGATCGAGCTGGAGTGTGCTGAGCTTACCTTGGACCGGCAGCCCCGTCGGCATAGCCCGCGTCGAATGCCCTCTGATCAGCCGCCCGGCCATGACATGCGCAATATGCTCGATATAGAGATGCGTTGCCGGATCCGGGTTTAGGAGGCTGTTGCGCACTTCAAGTGCCAACGATTCGAGGAAAGGGTCCGCCTCGCCAAGACAGGGTACCAGCTCGACACCATCGTAACCGCCGACATGGCCCAATTCCGCTCCGACCTCCTCCAGCACCTTGCGCCGCAGGTAGATGTGTACGGTATCCAGGGCGGATCGAAGCCCGATCCGAAAGCTTTCTCCCCCGGGCCAAAGAAATATGTGGCCTGGCGGTATCAAACGTTCGACGCCGCGACCACCGACAGCCCCGGTGACCCGCGCCGGACCACCCAGGTGGAGGACCAACAAGTGGTCGTCGACAGCAGGAAAAGCGCCATCGAAGGGCACTTCTTTTTGGTAGGACGCAGAAACGGAGCGCCAGCCCAGGCTTGCACTGCTGGCCCTGATACGATTGCCCGTCTGTGACACGATCCCGTGGGTGGGGATCTCGGTTGCTACGCTCATGGGAATACCAGTGGCAGACGTCATCGGCCGTAAGTGGCTTTGGCTGAAAAGTGTGCGAGGACCCGGGCGATGTCAATGCTCGAGCATTCAATAAGACCTAACCCGAGCGTCAATTCGTGCCGATAGCCACACAAAAAATTGCAGGACCTCCAGAACAATGGCCGGCAAATATGCCCTGCATAACAATGGGGAATCAAATGGCTGTATCGCAAACGTCACAACAGCTCCACACCAGCGGCTTGGCGACGTGGGCGGCCCGACTGGGTACGATTTGCTACATCATCTGGTCTTTCCTGCATTTGCAGGCGGCCTGGGCCGTCTATCATCTAGGACAATCGCTGCCGCCATCCATGAACAGCGGTCGCGTTCTACAGGACGCTTGGAATCTGGCTTTCTTTTCCATTTTTGGCTTCGCAACGGCCGTTGCCCTCAACTGGCGCAACAATGCATGGGGCTATTGGATCAATCTCGCGATCATCAGTGTCGCGGATATTGGTTTCATCATGTACGTCCTTGTCCCCGGCTTCATCCCGATTTGGCCCGGGATCGCCGGCCCGGCATTTTGGGTTCCCGGATTACTTTTGACAACGATCGGTCATTTCAGCCGCAGCCCGCGCTAGGGAAGCGTCTATCTGCCGTGAATTCGTCTGCCACTCCCCATCAGCTTGGTGTCCTGTTGTCCGTCTGTACGAATCGAAAGGAGGGTGGTGCTGACGGTAGGTTCACGGCTGTTTTTACACGATCTAACAACACATAACACGCAGCGGCGGGCCTCGTCGCTAAAGTGTACCGGCGTTTGGTATTGATCACAAAGCACACCTTGGAAGGAATCGAACAGCGTTCATTGCGCTCGGCCCGCCTTTACTGACGCGCCTACCGCTCGTGTTCACGATCGGGCTCCCAGTGTTACTACACGAGGCTTCGGAAAGTGCTGACAATACAGGAAGAGATCGACGCGCAGCGAGCAGGTTCTATCCAGATGGTGGAGGCACCGTTCCGCGGAGAAACGCCCGGATACAGGTGCGATCGAGCGAGCTTTTGGGGTGCTGGCCCTTGCTGACCGACCCGCGAGGTCTGGCAAGCTATCAGGAGTCGCTCGCACGCCTTTTGTCTCAAGTGGAAGCGCTCGGGAGCACATCGTCGCTGCTTCAGGACGCGCACGGCCGCTATCTGGCGGCTGACATCGTAGCGCGCCGAGACCAGCCTCTTGCCGCTGTTTCGGCGATGGACGGCTACGCGGTCTGCTCGCTCGAAGTAGCGCCGGACGCACAGTATAGGATCGTAGGGGCCTCTTATCCCGGCTCACCTTTTTTGTGCGATCTATCGCCAACCGAGGCGGTCAGGGTTACGACGGGTGCTTGGATGCCCAGGGACGCCCGGCGCGTCCTGGTCGATGAAATCGCAATAAGGGACGGCGACAATCTTCGTCTCCTTCGATTGCCCACCACCAAAACCCATGTTCGAGAGGCCGCTCACGATTTTCGGAGCGGTGCGATCCTCGCTACCGCGGGTACCCGCCTGACAGCCCCGGCGCTTATGGCGGCGGCCGCGGGTGAGCAGGCGACGGTTCAAGTAATCCGACAGCCCGCCGTTACAATCATTGTGACGGGCGACGAATTAGCGCCCGATCTGACCGGTGTCGGCCCATACCAGACTGTGGATTCCGCGAGCATCGGTGTGGCGGCGTTGAGCAGGGATTGGGGGGGCGTGGTCAAGGAAATTGTGCGCTGCGGCGACGTCGTCGAGGATCTACAGGAATGCCTCCGATCGGCCCTTCACGAGTCCGACATCGTTGTCATTATCGGCGGTGCCTCAGGAAGCGAGCGAGACTTCGCGCGCAGGGCGGCGGCCGGCGTCGGCGTTAAAATGATTTTCGAAGGTGTCGCAATCAAACCCGGTCGTCCAACCTGGGCGGCGCGATACGGGTCGGGCGATCGGCCATGTCTGGTGATCGGCCTGCCTGGAAATCCGTTCGCCGCCTTAGCAGCGGCGCGACTTTTCCTTAGTCCAATGATTGCGAAGGCGGCGTGTGGAACCGCGGACGATGCTCTGCAATGGAGATCAGGATCCATTCGTGATGCAATGGCGCAAGGGATCGAGACTGAGACGTTCCTCGGTGCAACCCTCGGTCCGGACGGTTTAAATCTGCTTTCCTCGCAGGACAGCTCCTCCCAGGGAGGTCTCGCGGCGCTTCATGCTCTGATCCTAAGGCCGGTCAAGGCGCCCGGATGCGCGGCTGGATCCACGGCGCCCTACCTCCAGGTGACCGCACGGCTTGGCGACCGCTGATTGGGCAGTTATGCATGAACCAAAAGTTACGAACTCTGAAAACGTCCAAGTCGGGACTGAGTAACCGTTGGCCGTTTACATCGGCTGGGATAAATTGTCGTCAAGAATTGGGCATAGCAGCCGCGTGCTCTGTTGGCCGTTGAGCACCTATTACCCGCGAGAGGGAGATCGAATTATGGAGAAGCGTGAGGTTCCAGGGGTCCACCGATACGACGCCCCGGCTGGCGGTTGGGGGGCGCTGAAGGCGACCGCTAAAGCGGTCGTAGAGCAGATGCATCTGGCCGAGGCGCCCCTTCTCCTGCTTCACACAAACAAGCCGGACGGTTTTGACTGCCCTGGTTGCGCCTGGCCGGACAAAGATCATACCTCGACCTTCCAGTTCTGCGAGAACGGCGCCAAGGCGGTGACGTGGGAAGCGACCAAAAAGCGGGTTCCGCCCGAATTCTTTGCCTCTCATACCGTCAGCGAGCTACTCGAATGGAGCGATTACCAGCTCGAGAACGAGGGGCGCATCACGCACCCAATGGCCTACGATCGCGGTTCCGACACCTACCTGCCCATAGACTGGGACGAGGCGTTTGCACGGATCGGTAGCGTGTTGCGCGGGCTGCCGGATCCCAATATGGCGGAATTCTATACGTCGGGTCGCGCGTCGAACGAGGCGGCGTTCCTGTTCAACATTTTCGCACGGGAATATGGCACCAACAATTTCCCGGACTGCTCCAACATGTGCCACGAGGCAACCAGTGTCGGTTTGCCCAAGTCGATTGGCGTCGGGAAGGGAACCGTGTCGCTGGAGGATTTCGACCATTGCGAATTGATCATCGCCATGGGGCACAATCCCGGCACCAATCATCCGCGTATGATGGGGACGCTCCACGAATGCGCGCGTCGCCATGTGCCGATCATCGTCTTCAATCCACTAAAGG
Source organism: Acidisoma cellulosilyticum (assembly GCF_020621385.1). Classification (GTDB taxonomy): domain Bacteria; phylum Pseudomonadota; class Alphaproteobacteria; order Acetobacterales; family Acetobacteraceae; genus Acidisoma; species Acidisoma cellulosilyticum. The sequence continues at coordinate 99,981 of NZ_JAESVA010000010.1, forward strand.
AACGCGCGCTCGAACGCTTTGCCGATCCACAGGACCCCATCGAAATGGGCACCTTCCGATCGACAGACATCGCGTCGACCTACTACCAGGTGAAAGTCGGCGGCGACGCGGCGGCGCTCAAAGGCATCATGAAGTCCGTCCTTGAGATGGCCGAGACGAACGACGACGCGCTCGACCACGCGTTTATCGCCGAACACACCAACGGCTTCATCGATTTCGCCGCGGACCTCAAGAGCACCGATTGGGTGGATATCGAGAACGCCTGTGGCTTGTCGCGGGCCGATCTTGAGCGCGTGGCGGCGGCATATGTTAAGTCAAAGGCGACGATTGTGACCTTCGGCATGGGTATCACCCAGCACGCCAAGGGCACGCAGAACGTCCAACAGATTTCGGCTTTGCTCATGCTGCGAGGTAATTACGGCAAGCCCGGTACTGGTATCTGTCCGCTCCGTGGACATTCGAATGTTCAAGGCAACCGAACCGTCGGCATCACCGAGAAGGTTGATGATGTCATGTTCGGGCGCGTCGAGACGACGTTCGGGTTCAGGCCGCCGCCGCACCACGGGCACGATGCAGTGAACGCTATGAAAGCCATGGTCGCCGGTAGCTCCAAGGTACTGGTCTGCCTGGGTGGAAATTTCTCGATTGCCCTTCCCGACACAGATCTTAGCTACCAGGGCATGCGCAACCTGGACCTCGCCGTCCATCTCAACACGAAGCTCAATCGTTCGCACCTGCTGGTCGGCAAGGAGTCGATCATCCTGCCGGTGCTTGGCAGAACCGAGCGCGACATCCAGGCTAGCGGTCCCCAGTCGATCACGGTCGAGGACTCGATGACGATGGTCCACGCTTCGCGTGGCAAGTTGCCGCCGGCCTCGGAGCACCTTCGGTCTGAGCCGGCGATCATTGCCGGCATTGCCATGGCGACCTTGCCGAACAGCAAGGTCGATTGGAAGGATCTGATCGCTGACTATGACCGGATCCGCGACAAGATCGAAAGCGTCTATCCGGACTTCAAGGACTACAACCTGCGCATTCGCCATCCGGGTGGCTTTCGTCTGCCTTTAGGTCCGACCGAGCGGATCTGGCACACAAAGTCCGGTAAGGCTGAATTCCTTCCGTTCACCGGCCTTGAGGAAGACCCGGCGGTTGCCGGGCCAAACGTGTTTAAGCTCACGACGCTACGGAGCCACGATCAATACAACACGACTATCTATGGCTTGGACGATCGGTATCGTGGCGTGTTCGGACGGCGCGACGTTCTGTTCATGAGCGAGGCGGACCTGGTTGCCCAGGATCTCGAGCATGGCGACCTGGTAGAGGTCAACTCCGCCCTGCCCGGCTATGAGCACAAGCGGCTTCGGCTAACCGCAATCGCGCACGATATCTCACGCGGATCGGTTGGTGCTTACTATCCTGAAGCCAACAATCTCTGCCCGCTCGACTACCAGGACAAAGAAAGTAGAACGCCATCCTACAAATCGATTCCCGTTCGCATCCGGAAGCTAGACGCTGCAGTGGCCTGAGGCTCGAAATGCCCCATTCGAATCAATCATGGCATGGTCGCATCGGGCGTCGGGGTGGAGGACACAAATAACGCCCCTTTACATGGCATAACTCGGTTGACGGTTCATTTTGCGCTACCACCCACTAGTCGCTGCGAGCGGCTCCGCTGAGGTCTTCGCCGACTGCTTGGACTCACGGTGATGACGACTGGTTCTGGCGAGGTCGTCGAGCTGCTCGTCTCGATATCATCGTCGGCGCGGCGGTGCCGTTGCGTTGACAAGCCTTCCCCAGAACCAGACGAGCGCAGGCGCATCCCGCGCCAACTTTAGACCGAGGCAAAGGAACGACGCGATGAGCACGATTAAGACCAAAGATGGTGTCGAGATATTTTACAAGGATTGGGGCCAAGGTGAGCCGATTGTTTTCCATCACGGCTGGCCGTTGAGTTCCGACGACTGGGATGCCCAGATGCTGTTCTTCCTCCAGCATGGCTATCGGGTTATCGGTATCGATCGCCGCGGGCATGGGCGTTCAAGCCAGGTGTCGGATGGCCATGATATGGATCATTATGCGGCCGACGCCGCGGCGGTGGTGGATCACCTCGATCTTCGCAACGCCGTGCATGTCGGCCATTCGACGGGTGGTGGTGAAGTTGCGCGCTACGTCGCCCAGCATGGCCAGGGACGCGTCGCTAAAGCCGTCCTGATGTCCGCGGTCACCCCGCTTATGCTGAAGACGTCGAGCAACCCGGGTGGGCTGCCCGTGGAGGTATTCGATGGGCTTCGCGCAGGGCTGGCGGCCAACCGGGCACAATTCTACCGCGACGTTCCGAGTGGCCCGTTTTATGGTTTCAATCGTCCCGGCGCGACACCAATCGAAGGCGTAATCCAGAATTGGTGGCGCCAGGGCATGATGGGTGGTGCTAAGGCCCATTACGAGGGCATCAAGGCCTTCTCGGAGACCGATCTGACCGAAGACCTCAAAAGCATCAAGGTTCCGACGCTCGTCATGCAAGGCGACGATGACCAGATCGTCCCCTACAAGGACGCAGCCCTGATATCAGCGCAGATTCTAACGAACAGCACGCTGAAGATCTATCCTGGCTTCCCGCACGGTATGCTGACCACGCATGCCGACGTGATCAACCAGGATCTCCTGGCGTTCATCCGCGAGTAGGATTCGCCTTCGGTGGCGGTCTCTGCGTCAAGGCAGAGACCGCCGTAAGCTGCACCCAGGTCGAACTGGCCGGTGACGACGATGAAGCGGTTGGTTCATCGGCGCAACTGATTCCGAAGGCGTAAACCCCTCACGCTATGCGGCAGCAGGAACGAGGATGATCTTTCCTGGCCCGTAGGTCCTTGCCTTCAACGCCTCTTGGGCGTCTGCGGCATCCGCCAACGCGAACGAGGCCGCAACCGTCACCCGGAGTGAACCTGCTTCGACTAGGTCAACAAGCCTGGCGAGTATCTTGGTGTCCGGCCGGGCGAACACGGTTGTTACCCCGGGGCCGCCATCCGCTATTGAGCAGAGTCTCGCGCCCGGCGCCGCCGCGGCCATTGCCTTTGCCAACGCGCCGTGACCCGCACAATCCATGATGGCGGTCACACCGTTAGGTGCGTGATTTCTGACTCGTTCAACGATGCCGTCGCCATAGAGGACGGGTTCCGCCCCGATCGACGTCACATAGGCTTGATGTGGGCCAGAGGCACTGCCAATGACGGTGGCGCCCGAAGCCACCGCCAACTGGGTCGCCATAGAGCCGACACCACCTGAAGCACCCAGCACGAGAACGGTGTCCGCATCGGACACGCGCAATGTATCGATCACCGCGCGATAGGCCGTCAGACCGGCAAGCGGGAGGCCGGCCGCCTCACTCCATGAAGCGTTCCTCGGCTTGCGCCATAGGCGCTCCACCGGAACGCTCGCAAGCTCGGCATAGGTACCGCTATGCAGAATTTCCTGATGCGTATAGGCGACGACTTCATCGCCCGGCTGGAATTCGGTCACACCGGCTCCCACGCGCTCGACGATGCCGGCGAGGTCCCATCCGGGTACGACCGGAAACCAAGTCTCCATCATGCTCTCGCCCAAACCAGCCTGCAGCGCGATGTCGGCCGGGTTGATGGCCGCGGCCTTCATCCGGACGATCACGGCGTTCTGCGACAGCTTTGGCTCCGGCAAGTCACCGTATTCAAGGACTTCCGATCCCCCGAAGCGGCTATAGGAAATGCCCTTCATATGGCGTCTCCTAGAAAGCTGCCGGGAGGTCGAGATAGATGCGGTGCTGCGCCATCATCCAACGCCCATCGACCTTCTTCAGGATCGGCCGGTAGTAGCCGGTCTCGATCGGGGTAACGGTCCCTTGCGCGCCGGAAGCCCCTGCCGGCCAGCCACCTTCAGGCTTTTCCGCACCGAGGACGTTGAACACCACGAACTGGGCGTCGAGCGTCCCGGTATCGCCTTTGACTTCGATGATCGGGTCATGGGTTGTGTGATGACTCCAACCCCGCGGCGGATGCGGCTTCATCATCGTGGTGACGGCTGCACCGATGGCTTCCGGCCCGACCAGCTCACCAAGAAACTCGGGTGTGCCTGCATTGTTGTGGAAAATCTCGACCTTGCCATCAGGCAGGAAGAGTTTGCTCATTGCCGGTCCGTCTCGGTGGTCAGCCGCCCGGACATATCGAGCCAACACCTCCTGAATTTCGCGTTCATCGGACATGGAAGATCTCCCTGAGAAAGTTATGCGCCTACGACGGATATATATACAGCGCCGTCGATATGCAATAATGATAGACACATATTTTGAGAGAATTAGGAGCAGACGATGATCGATGTTCGCTTCCCGACTGCCCTGCAGATCATGCTAAGCCTCGCGTTGGCTCAGGCTGAAAGCGTCGAACTGTTGAGTTCCGCTCAGTTGGCTGAGGGGGTCGATTCCAGCCCAACTTTTGTCAGACGATTGCTGGCGCCCCTGATCCAGGCAGGTCTTGTTCGCTCAACCATGGGGCGCGACGGGGGGGTAAGCCTGAGCGTCCACGCCTCCGCAATCACACTCGGCGAAATTTATAAGGCGACTATGGGGGAGAAGAGGCTGTGGACAGGACGTAGCGATATTCCCCACCGATGCCTCGTCAGTTGCAATGTAGAGCGCTTCTTTGCGAACTTGGCCGATGAGGTGGATGAGTCAGTGGGGCGTCTATTAGGCGCGCGGACGCTGGCCGAAGCCCTCTCGGAACTCCGCACCATCGACGCGGAGCGCATATAGGAGGGGCGGCACGAACTGCTTCTGTCATCATTCGGGGAGAATGAGGCGTTTCATTTCGTTCGATGCGCCGCCGCCGCATAGCGACTCCCACTGCGTGCAAGCTGGACCAGCCCCGGAGGATCCGCCGTGCAGGCAATTACGGATATTTACGGGACATAACATGCTAACGGCGCCGACATCCTCCAGAATCCACTGGAACTGATGAGGACTAAGTGTTGGCCGACCCCCGGGCACCGAGCAGTCAAGATGGATCGTTGCCCGACGCGCAGCGTTCTGAGCAGCTAATCGCAGAACTGCCGCCGCCGATAGCTGCGTTTGTGCGTGCGGCCAATCTGGGTGATCTCCATGCACTGTTGGCGACCTTCGTGGATGACGCCCTCGTCAACGACCAGCTCCAGGATTACTGGGGCAAAGAGGCGATATCCGCGTGGGCCGCGGGCGATGTCATCGGCGAGCGGTTGACGCTGGCAGTCGTCAAAGCCGTGGAGCACTACGGCCATTGCATTGTCACCGCTCATATCGATGGTTTGTTCGACAAGCGTGGCCTCCCGGACCCTCTGGTTCACGTCTTCTACTTCTCCTCCTTCGGCAGCAAAATTGTGAAACTGATTATCCTGCGAAATCAGTCGGGCATCTGAGCAGCACATACTCGACGGGCCGATGCAGGAAGCCGGATCAGGCTGGAGACAACGTCCAGAATATCACGCTTTGTCTGGGCGGCGGGAGGGACACCCCTGTGATCGCCCTGCGGCGCGAGATCAGCGGTCCTCGGCTCGAAGTTGTCTTCGTCTTTGTCGGGGGCACGCCTGACCATGAGGCGTCTGAAATACGATCTGATTTAGCTGTCTTCCATCACAGTGCGTAGACACACATCCGGGTGCGGCAAGGGGCGACACCATTAGCCTCGACCACGCGACGGCAATTCGGGGTGTACAAGCAATTTGGTGACCTCTGTTTGAGTTCCTTCGGAGCTATGGTAGCTTGCGGGGCAGCGAGCGGCGGCGGCACATTTGTGACGAGGCGCGGTGCGCCGTGTTGAAGGTCGCAGGCGGAGTTTACATCAGCTATCGGTAGCATCTGAACTGTCTTCTGGGGGAGAATGATGAGGCGGAAAGCAAGTGCCTGTCTTTGCGCCTCATTGCGCAATAATTGGCGCCACGGAAAGGCCTGATGACTTCTGGCGACGTGATTGCATTTGGGTCTTACCGCCTGATCCCGGCGGAGCGCCGGCTCCTTAAAGGGGAGGATGCGGTCAGCGTCGGCAGTCGGGCCATTGATGTCCTTATTGCGCTCGCGGAATCTGCGGGCGAGGTGGTTGGACAGCGCGAGCTTTTGGCCCGTGCATGGCCAAATGTAATCGTAAGTGACGCCAGCCTCAGAGTGACAATCGCGGGCCTGCGCAGGGCACTCGGCGATAACGAGGACGTTCGGTACATCGCGAATGTGACAGGGCGAGGCTATTGTTTCGTCGCCCCTGTCGAGCGGTTGAAAACTCAGTTGGGGTCCCTTCGCCCGGCGGCCGATCCCACCCCGGTCCCGAAGCATAACCTTCCGCCCAGCCTGGTCCGTATGGTCGGTCGAGATGACGCGGTCGAAGCTCTGTCGACGCTGCTTGCGTCGCGGCGTTTTGTGAGCCTGGTGGGACCCGGAGGCATGGGCAAGACGACTGTGGCCGTTTCCGTTGCCCATGCCATGTTGGGCGAGTTTGGCGATGAGGTTTATTTTGTGGACCTCGTCGCTGTGACGGACGCGTCGCTTGTTGCGAGCGTCGTTGCAAGGGTGTTAGGCGCATTTGGACAGGAGCAAGATCCCCTGCCCGGTCTCCTTGCCTTTCTCGACGGACGCCGGCTTCTACTGGTGCTTGATAACTGTGAACACGTCATCGACGCGGCTGCGTCGCTGGCGGAACGCCTCCACCGCGATGCCCCGCATGTGCACATCCTCACGACGAGCCGAGAGGCGTTGCGGGTGGAAGGCGAACACGTCTACCTGCTAACGCCGTTGGGCTCTCCGGTCGCGAGGGAGGGCCTTACCGCGGCCGAAGCGCTGGCGTCGCCCGCTGTGCAGTTGTTCATGGAACGTGCTTTCGCAAGTGGGCATCACCTGGCGCTTACAGACCCCGATGCAGCGACCGTGGCGACCATGTGCGGCCGACTGGATGGCATAGCGCTTGCGATTGAGCTTGCAGCAAGCCGGGTCGGCGCCTACGGGCTCCAGGCAACGGCCGACCTGCTGAGCAATCGATTCAAGCTTCTTTGGCAGGGTCGTCGAAGCGCTCCCCCGCGTCACCAGACCCTGACGGCCATGCTGGATTGGAGCTTCAATCTTTTGTCGGCCCGAGACCGGCGCGTGCTCGGCTCGCTCTCGGTTTTCATTGGGCCGTTCACGCTTGAGGCGGCTCAGGCGGTGGCGGCTGATGAGCGGACCGAGGCTATGGAGGTTGCGGACGCGACTACCAGCTTGATCGATAAGTCACTCATTTCGGTGGTATCGATTGATGGCGCCACCCACTATCGATTGCTCGATTCGACACTGGCTTTCGCCGCCGAAAAACTCGCCTCCACCGCTGAGGCGGCCGCCGTCGCCAAGCGTCACGCTCTTTATTACACGAAGTATCTCTCGCAAAATTTCGGCCGGGACGCTGAACACTCGGGTACAGGCATAACGGTAGGTCAGCCGTACATAGGCACCATCCGCACGGCTCTGGAGTGGAGTTTTTCAGCATCAGGAGACGTGGCGATCGGCGTGCGCCTTGCGGCAGCGGTTGCACCCTTGTTCTTTGAGGTTTCCTCGATCGTTGAATGCGTTCGCTGGTGCGATCGGGGCCTGGCCGTCCTTCCCGATAGCGATGTAGGAACTGCTGCCCAATTGACGCTTTTGTCTTTCTCGGCGGCTTCAACGATGTTCACCCGCGGCAACAGCGATAAAGTGCGCAGCTCTCTCGAGGAAGCATTGAGTTTGGCTGAGAAGCTCAATGATCAGCGTTACCAGATGCACCTTCTCGTGGGCCTGAGCATCTTCTCGAGCCGCATTGGCGATTTCGTCAGTACGTTGACGGCCGCGCAACGCGGCTTCACCGTCACCCAGGCGATCGGCGCGCCGGGCGTGGTCGCCACGGGTGAATCAGTGCTCGGCGTCGCCTACCACCTGGCCGGAGACCAGGTGGAAGCCCGGCGTCACTGTGAACGCGGCTTGGCGCAAGCCGAGGTTGCCGGTGCCGCGCAAGTCTTCTTCTTTGGCTACGATCATGAGGTTCGCGCGCTGATCGCGCTCGCGCGCTGTTACTGGCTAATGGGATTGCCGGATCGCGCCGCCAGCACGGCGTGGCGCGCGATCGAGGTGGCCAGTGAGCGTGACCACCCGATTAATCTGTGCATGACACTGATCTATACTTCGACGGTATTTCTCTGGCGCGGCGACCTCGATGAGGCGCAGCGGCTGATCCAGCGTCTCACAACGCATGCCGCGCGGCATTCTCTCGGCCCTTACCGCAGCGCCGGCTTGGCCTTGAGCGGTGAACTGTGCATTGCCCGCGGCGATCTAGCGGCGGGCGTGGAACTTTTGCGGCAAGGTCTCGCAGTTTTGCAAGCGGAGAAACACCACGCCTTAACGCCCGCACTCCATGCGACGTTGGCTGAGGGCCTCATGAACGTCGGCCAGATCGATGAGGCGGCGGAGGTAGCCGAAGCCGGGCTGCGTCTCAGCCGGGCTTTCGGCGAAACCTTGAACGTACCCGAGCTGCTGAGAGTGCGCGGGGAGATATGGCTCCGTACGTCGCCGGCGGATTTGGACGCCGCTGAGCAGGCATTTCAACGCTCGCTGGCGCAGGCCAAGGCGCAACGCGCTCTCAGCCTTGAATTGCGCTCGGCGATAAGTCTTTCGCGGTTGTGGTCCAGCCAAGGCAGATCCGAGGACGCTGCCGACCTGCTTGACGGCCTCTACACACAGTTTGCCGAAGGACGGCAGACAGCGGACTTGAGACTTGCGGGTCAAGTCCTATCTGAACTCAGGTGCAGCCGCGCTGGTCATGTTCCAGCTTCAGGCCCGGCCCTGGCGGCGGGCGTGTAGGAAGCCCAGACGAACTCAATTACGTCTCCCCATTGTTGACGAAAACATGCAACGGGGACGGATCCAGTTTTGGCCCTGCGAGCCGACGTGAAGGGAGGGAGCCCTCCTTTCACTGCCGATTTAAGCTCTCATTCTCCCTTTGCGGCCTCTTCGATGAGCGCGGCGATAGACTGCGGATGTGAGACCATGGATGCGTGGCTCGACGGTACCGTAATGGTCGTGGCGTGCATGCGTTGGGCGAACATTGCTTCGGCCTGCGACGGAATCATGAGATCGTTGGCCGAGATCGCGTAGTAGTCCGGCTTGTCATGCCAGGCGGCGATCGTCGGAACGGCACCGAAGGCGGCTGCGGCGATCGGCTTTTGCTTCTTGGCCATTGCCTCGCCTTCGGCGGCCGGGATGTCGCCGACGAAGACATGCGCGTAGGCGGTGGGGTCAATCGACAGGAAGCCCTTGCCGTCCGGATGGACCGCCTTCAGACCTTCAGTCGGTGGCCCGCCGCTCGTGAGAGCTTGGAGCGTTTCACCCTTGTCCGGTGCGAAGGCCGCGACATAGACCAGCGCCTTGACCTTGGGAATGTCCCCAGCTTCGCCGATCACCACGCCGCCCCAGGAATGGCCGACCAGGATGGTCGAGCCCTTTTGGGCGTCCAGCACTTTCTGGGTGGCGGCGACATCGGCCTCAAGCGAGGTCATCGGGATATCGACCTCGGTAACCTTGAAACCCTTGGCGCGCAGCAGGTGCGCAACCTTGTCCCAGCTTGATTTGTCGGCGAAAGCGCCCGGTACAAGCACCACGTTGTGGGCGGTGGCGGCCGAGGCGGCGATGGGAGCGGCCATGGTTAAAACCGTTGCAAGAGCGGCGGCGGCGGAAAGCATTCTCATTGGGCTATCCTTTCGATAGCGATCAAGCCGTAAGATCAAAGGAGTTCTGATTCGTGGGCTCGTCGCTAACAGCTATTCGGGGCTCCACAAAAGCGTGCATTGTCCGGTGATTGTGGATCCTGAAGGAGCCCTCCTTTTTGCTGAAAACTCTCCGCTACGCGAGTTGTCCGGTGTAAAGCCGCGTCATGTATTGTAAGGGCAAAACTCTCAAGTTTCGTCCACCCAGCCAGAGTGATCAAGGTTCTGACGACAACCGATCGCGTCACGATCGAGGGCGTGACACGGCCAACATCGACGGAATGTCCTGACCGCCGCGGATCACACGCTGCTGGGGCGCTTTGCCGCAAGCCTACGGTGCGATTTTGAGGCCATCAAACCGGCACTGGCAGTCCCTTGGACTGCCAGTGCCGGTCGAAGGCCACGTCAGTCGCGTCACAATGCTCAAGCGCACGATGTATGGCCGCGCTGGAGTCGGTTTGCTGCGTGTACGCGTTCTGAACGCGTCCTGAGGCGAAACAGCACGCAGAATGCGGGACCCGCCTATGAGGCGACGCTTGGATCCGAGGTCTTTTCCAGACTTGTCAGCATAAAATCCATCCCGTTAGCCATGTCCTGCACGTTCGGCCCTCCATTCGCGGTGCCGGCGCTGTAGCCCATGAGTTCGACTCCATCAGGCAGGGAGTCGTACATGCCGACCGCTCCACTCTCGCCACTCGACGCGGTCGGACTTTCATTCTCAGAACTGGAAGGCGTACCAGCCGACGACGCGCTACCGCCGGTCATTCCCGTTTCCCAGTCTTGAACCTGCTCTTCGACGCTCTTCGCCATTTGTTGTACTTGGCCGCTGCTGACGGGGGACAACGCGACGACCCCGATTGTGATTCCATTCGATAGATGAGCGGCAAAGGCGGCAGAAGGATCGGAAAGGTTTACAGGAAAGCCCGTACCTGTCGCAGCACTTGACGAGGATGACGCCTGCCCGGCGTCCTGAAGATCCTTCAACCAATCGGCAAATGTCGCGGCAGCGTCGGAGTCGGTGTTTTGAGGCTGTGAGACGGAAGAATTGGCCGCTCCGGTACTGGACGCAGAAGTCGCACTTACAGACATCGCTTGTTGTCCTCAGAGATGAGATGTGAGCTGGAACGCAAGATAGATGCCAATGGTTTAGCTTGAGAATTGGAGGGTTTTAGAGCGTCCGAGGCGTTGAAGGATCGGCAGATTTTGCCAAGCCGGCAGGGGTTGCCGAGTGGCGGCACGGATTGCCGAGTGGCTGTCGCCTCCGTGGCCACGATGCTCCCCACCTCCGGTTCGCATCATTCCGACTTATTCCATGCCATCGTGTAGGAGGCGCACCAGGGCACGTCGGCGGCTGGCCTCCTTACGCGGCAACCGGAACCAGGGATCGTTCCCGTCTGACTTCTGAAGTTCTTCTTGGCACTTCCGCCGTCTTACATTTTCGAAATTTCCGAAGACACACGATCTGCGGCGACGAGAAGGGCAGCAGTCCGGTCGAAGGCCAGATCTGCCGTATCAAGGTGCCGGAGCGCACGATGTATGGTCGCGTCGGATTCGAACTGCTTCAAGCGTGGGTTGTGAAAGCAGCATAGGATGCGGACAGCACGCAAAGCGCGGGAGACCCAGTTTCACTCCGGCATCAAAACCTTGGTGGCTGAAGGCGCCCGATCCTGATCACCGTTGATGCCGCCCCTTGCGTCCCGGGCCGGCATCGCCAGGCTCTCCGTGGGCCGACTTACGCTCAGCCCATCAACATTTTGCACCCTGTAACAGCACTTAACTATCCCCACACCGCGTGGAGTGTGAGGTTAGGGTGTGGTGGAGCGAGCAGCGCGAAGAACTAGCGGGATCGTCTCGGTAATGTTCGGAGCGCGGACAGCAGGAGTGAAGGCAATCAGGTACCGCCATGGAGAGGCGAAATGTCTCTTATTCTCGCCCTTCGGGAGACTTCATGGCCTTGCGCCGCGTACTGTCGCCGCCTTTGACATCAAAGATGTCAGGGGCGCCGCCACGCAAATCGTCCAAAACCATCAATACGTGACCGTGCCCTTCCTTGCAGACGAGATCGCGCCCGTCGTGTCTGCTGGAGAGGAATGGATCTATCAGGAGACACGCCCATGATATTCTTGCTTGCTCTTTTGATTGGCGTGGTGGCCGGCTTGCGCGCCATGCTGGCGCCAACCGCCGTCAGTTGGGCAGCCCATTTGGGCGTGATCAACCTGTCAGGCACCTGGCTGGCGTTCCTCGGCTACCATTGGACACCATGGATCCTCAGCGTTGCCGCCATTGCCGAATTGGTGACGGATCAACTTCCCTCTACGCCCAGTCGTAAAGTGCCCCCACAGTTCGGCGGAAGGATCGTCATGGGTGCCTTGAGCGGGGCCGCGATCGCTGCTCCGTCAGGCGCTTGGATCGGTGGTGCAGTGGCCGGGATCGTCGGCGCGGTCGCCGGCACCTTTGGTGGGGCGGCAGGGCGGGCGCGCCTGGCCGCCGCCTTCGGCAAGGACCGACCGGCTGCATTCATTGAAGATGCTGTGGCCTTTCTCGGCGCCGCCCTGATCCTCGTCTTGGCAATGTAACTCAAGATGGTCGAGGTCACTGCTCGCGTCCACGGGGACCACTCCTTTGAGCAGCTCAGCCGACTTTAACAGAATGTGACCAGCGCTTACTGCCGATAACAATCCACAGGACAAAATGCGAGCTAGTTGATTGGGCCGGCACGCTCTCACGGTGCCGGCCACCCCACGTAGCATGATAGGGAGGCCAAAATGACCGCACTCGTTCCACCATTCACCCACGAAACCGCCGCTGCAAAAGTCAGGGGCGCAGAAGACGGCTGGAACAGCCGAGATCCGCAACGGGTCTCCCTCGTCTACACGGAGAATAGTTACTGGCGGAATCGGGCCGAATTCATAAATGGCCGGAGCGAGATCATCTCGTTCCTCACGCGCAAATGGAACAAGGAACTGGATTATCGGCTGATAAAGGAACTGTGGGCTTTTACCGATAATCGGATCGCGGTCCGCTTTGCTTATGAATGGCATGATGATGCCAACAACTGGTTCCGCTCCTATGGAAACGAAAATTGGGAGTTCGACTCAGCCGGCCTGATGCAGCGTCGGCTTGCTTGCATCAATGACCTCCCAATTAAGGAAGCTGATCGGAAGTTCCATTGGCCCCAGGGACGCAGGCCGGATGATCATCCCAGCCTTTCGGACCTGGGCCTCTAACGGCCTGTCTCTAAACGATGCTAGAACGGCTCATTTCGGCTCCAATCTGCCAGGGACTCAATGTCCGCTCTCCCAGGGAGCTTATGCGGGACCGGACAGGCGGAAAACCACCCCTCGTCCGGAGTGTTGATTGGCATGGGCGTGCGTCATCCTCGTCGGTTGAGCAGGACAGACGCTGTGGCGTAGCCCGTTTTGGTTGCCGGTCGGCGACATCCTCCCTTGCGGGAGCGCCACCTTACCCGGGAGGCAGGTTGGCGTCGGGCGTCAGTCCAACTCATGGTGTCGGGCTGTTCCTAGCCGACTCCGGCCCGTGTGACAATGTGGCACCAGCTGCGCGCGGTCGGTGGCGGCTTAACATACGGAATGGTAGATTGCGGTTTATCGTCGGCACGGGCAGATCGACGCAATCCTCCATCAATTTTTCGCAAACGAGGGGCCATATGTCGAACGGGCTGGGAAGGACCGTGGTCATGCTAATTGGCGTGGCTCAATGGATTTATGCGTTTATTCTCTCGGTTTGCGTAGGCATGGCCAATAACGACGAGAGCCCTAACTTACGAATCAGTTTTCATACTGGCAAGCCCCCGATGACTGGTCCACTTCATATGTAGTTAATCCTGTGGCTTTGGACCGTGGCTAATTTGAACGCGGCCGGTTCGTTGAACACCGGTTGCGGCGCCGGCCATATCAATGCCTCTGGTGCTGGCGGCCTGTATCCAAGCGATGAGTGTGGTCGGATCGTGTTGTATTGCCGGCGCCAGGCTTCGATCAAAACCCTGGCTTCCTGCAACGTGTAGAAGATTTCTCCGTTGAGGAATTCGTCGCGCAGCCGGGCATTAAAGCTCTCGATATAACCGTTCTCCCACGGGCTTCCTGGCGTGATATAGGCGGTCTGGGCGCCAACAGCGGTGATCCAAGCCTGCACCGCATTAGCGATGAACTCGGGCCCGTTGTCTGAGCGGATATGCCCCGGCACACCGCGCAGCATGAACAGGTCAGAGAGAACATCGATGACATCGGTCGAATTCAACCGCCGGGCCACCTGGATTGCCAGTGCCTCGCGGGTGAATTCATCGACGATGTTCAACATCCGGATCTTGCGGCCGTCATGCGTGCGATCCTCGACAAAGTCATATGACCAGACATGGTTGGGGCGCTCAGCACGGAGGCGAATGCACGAAGCCTCATTCACCCAAAGCCGTGCCCGCTTCGGCTGCCGTTGCGGAACCTTGAGCCCTTCACTGCGCCAAATGCGCGCCACACGTTTCTTGTTAACGGCCCAGCCCGCCTGATGCAGCAGTGCTGTGATACGCCGATACCCATAGCGGCCATACTGCCGCGCCAACTCAATAATGTCGGCCGTCAGTGCAGCTTCGTCGTCGGCAGTCTTGGGAACCAAACGCTGTGTGGTGCGATGCTGCCCGATCACGCGGCAGGCAAAACGCTCCGACACACCAAGCGTCTCAACAACATGCTGGATGCCAGCCCGGCGGCGTGCCGGGCTCAAAACTTTCCCGAAGCCACTTCCTTCAAAACCAGCTTCTCCAGCGTCAAATCTGACACCGCACGCCGCAGCCGCGCATTCTCAGCCTCCAGCTCCTTCAGGCGCTTCACCTGGTCGACCTTCAGCCCACCATACTCCTGGCGCCACCGGTAATACGTCGCGTCCGTCACCCCAATCGACCGGATCGCATCAATCGCCGACTTGCCCTGCGAGGTCAAAATCTCAACCTGACGAAGCTTCGCAATGATCTCCTCAGGCTTGTAAATCCGTCTCGGCATCTCACACCTCCACCAAAAAACTACATCAATGGTGGAGCAGTTCTAGGGGGTTGGACCAATACCGGCGCCGATACCACTCGTACCATTCTCCTTCTTTTGCTCATACTATTGAGCTGGTGCGGTGCTTTTGCCTTTGTAGGCAAGTTCCGGTGGGCGTGGTTCTACACCTGGTTTCTCGGCCTCTTTCTGTTGGCGGCGGGACTATTCAGCTATTGGACAAACGGCGGTCCTGTCGAGGCTATTGTGGGGGATGAGTCGCTGCTGCACGGTACCAGTGGTGTCCTGGTGGCGTTCGCCGCTGTCGGGTTGGTGCTGCTGAACCTTCCGGCCACTCGCCGTCTTTTTTTCCGTGGCTGAGACTCTGACTCCGAACTTCTGTGCAACGTAAGAGGGGCAAAACTCCGGGCGGCTATGGGGCTGAGCATCTGTGGCTGACGAGGTTTGGCCGATAAGGGACTGGCGCAGCATCTGGAATGGCCAGCCTACTACCGAGGTAGTCCCAGAAAGCGATGCGCAGCTTGGAGCAGGTCTTTGCCAGCCCAAGGAATGCGTCAGGACAGTCACCTCCGGTGTCGCTGCGGGTGCCTCCGCTGACTTTGCGTTTGGTGACCTGGCAGCGGATGTCGTTCTCGGAGCCGTTGGTGTGCAGCGGCAATTCGGGCCTTCGCTTGTGATAGCCCGGCGATGGGGAGGTTGACGGGATGGTCGCTGCATTATTCAACAGTAAGGGTCACTTGCCAGCATGAAAATTCTCATCGCCGCGACCCCCTTAATGGGTCACCTTAATCCGCTGCTGGCCATCGGATATATGTTGGTCAACGAAGGCCACGAAGTAGCCGTCATATCCAGCAGCGTTATGCGCAGCCGCATCGAAGCAATAGGCGCGGAATTCCGGCACTTTCCCGCGCAGGCAGACCTCGATCTACGCGACATCGCCGCGGCGTTCCCCGAGATTAAGAACATATCTCCGGGGGCCGAAATGTCGCGTTTCTATATGGAGCGCGTGTTCATCGACCCCATACCGGCGCAATACATGGGCCTGCGGGTGGTTTTGCAAGACTTTCCTGCGGAGGTCATCATCGCCGACAATGGGTTTTTCGGCGCGTTCCCGATGCTGCTTGGACCGCGTTCGGAACGTCCCGCCATCGTTTTTTGCGGTGTCTCGCTTCTGCTCTCTCGCCGCGACGATGACGCACCGCATTTAGCCGGCTTGCCACCTGCAAGCAATGAAGCGCAGCGCGAGGAATATGCTGCTGTCTTTAGAGAGCATGAAAAGGCTGTCCTCGATCCGATCACTCATTACCTGAATAAATTTCTAGAAGGCCTCGGTGTCCCGCCACTGTCATTGAACTTTTTCGACGCAATGGTCGCTCTTCCGGACGCCTATTTGCAAATGACGGTTCCGAGCTTCGAATTCCCGCGGCGGAATTTGCCAGTCTCCGTGCATTTCGTGGGGGCTCTGCCAATCATCCCAAACCAGGCCCCGCTGCCACCCTGGGCAAAGGACTTAGATGGATCGCGCAAGGTTGTTCTGGTAACTCAGGGGACCCTCTCAAATCACAATTTCAACCAATTGGTCGCCCCAACGCTTGAGGCGCTCGCGAATGAGCGCGATGTGCTCGTGGTCGTCACCGCCGGCGGACGGCCGATCGATGCCATACCAAGCCCGATCCCAAACAACGCACGCCTCGCCAGTTATCTGCCGTTCGAATGGATGCTGGCTAAGGCCGACGTATTTGTAACGAATGGTGGTTATGGCAGCGTCAATCAGGCTCTGAGCTTTGGCGTTCCTCTCGTCACCGCCGGGCTAACCGAAGACAAAATTGACGTGAACGTCCGCGTCGCTTGGTCCGGGGTAGGCGTGAATCTTGCGACCAATGAGCCAAAACCAGAAGCTCTACGCGAAGCGATCAGGACCGTACTAGATAAGCCGAACTATCGCGCGAAAGCGTTGGCCATGGCCGAAGAATTCCGCAGCATCGACACCCGCTCCGAAATCCTGCGTATCCTGAGGGAGGTTTCGCATGTTCCAAATGATCGGGGTGCCGAGCCAAACCTCCGAGTTTAGCGCGGATGACTCGTTCTGCACGACGTCGATGAGTCGGTGGCGCGCTTGTTGCGACGTATCCGCCCGGTAAAGGCCGCCTAGTGAGGCCGATAGTTGCGGGTGATCTTAACGGCGTTCGTACGAGCGCTGTTAAGATCAGGGGCAGGTTGCTGGATGGAGATCATCACCGGCATTGAGCGTCGTCGGCGCTGGCGTCTTGAGGAGAAGCTCCGGATTGTCGCGGAGACCGAGCAACCTGGTGCATCGTTTGCCGATGTCGCCCGTCGCCATGAGGTCAGCCGTGGTCTGCTGTGGAACTGGCGCAGCCAGGTTCGGCGCGGTGCGTTGGTGGCGGAACCGATGCCGACATTCCTGCCCGTACAGATCACGGCAGATGCTCCGGTTGCGGTTCCAGGCTTGATCCCAGCGATAGCGGCTTCGGCAGCTCGGGTTGAGATCACCCTGCCTGACGGCACCTGCATTCGGGTGGGTGCAGATGTCGGCCTGGCAACTCTGCGGCGCGTCATGACTGCGGTGCGCCGATGATTGTGCCGCCAACCGGTGTTCGGGTTTGGCTGGCCAACGGCCACACGGATATGCGTCGTGGGATGAACGGTTTGGCGCTTCAGGTGCAGGAGGCCTTGCAGCGCGATCCCCATGCCGGCGACCTCTACGTGTTCCGGGGGCGGCGTGGCGATCTCGTGAAGATCCTCTGGCACGATGGGCTTGGCATGTCGCTCTATGCCAAGCGGCTGGAGCGCGGCCGTTTTCTGTGGCCGTCGCCGGCAGACGGATGTGTTGCGATCTCGGCGTCCCAACTCGGCTACATGCTGGACGGTATCGACTGGCGCAATCCACAGCGGACTTGGCGGCCAGAAATGGCTGGTTGACGATATAAAAGAGGCACACAGACGGCGCGGCGTGTGCTTGAATCGCCACCATGCCGGCCACCTCCGCCCCTGCTCCGGACGAGATCACCGCGCTGCGTCAGGCGTTGGCGGCCGAGCAGCTGGCGCGGCGCGAGGCCGAGGCACGGGCATCCGGCGCCGAGGCCATGGTGGCGCACCTCAAACTTCTGATCGCCAAGCTGCGGCACGAGCAGTTCGGCGCCTCGTCCGAGCGCGGCCGCAAGTTGCTGGACCAATTGGAACTCCAGCTCGAGGAATTGGAGGCCGCAGCCGCCGAGGACGAAAACTCTGTCGAACCAGCGTCCGCCGGCACGCGTGCTGGGCGTGGCACGATCCGCCGCAAGCCGGTGCGCGGACCGCTGCCGGCGCATTTGCCGCGCGAGCGGGTAGTGATCGCTGGACCTGTGGCCTGTCCCTGCTGCCGCGGCAAGTTGTCCAAACTCGGCGAGGACGTGACCGAGACGCTGGAGGTTGTCCCTCGGCAATGGAAGGTGATCCAGACCGTGCGGGAGAAGTTCACTTGCCGGGTTTGCGAAACCATTAGCCAGGCACCAGCACCATTCCATCCGATCGCCCGTGGCCGCGCCGGGCCCGAACTGCTGGCCATGATCCTAGAGGCGAAGTTCGGACAGCATTTGCCGTTGAACCGGCAGAGCGAGACCTATGCCCGCGAAGGGATCGAACTTGACACCTCGACCTTGGCCGATTGGGTGGGAGCCTGCACGGCCAATCTTTCACCGCTGGTGGCATTGATCCGGGCGCATGTGATGGCAGCCGAACGACTGCATGGCGATGACACCACGGTGCCCGTGTTGGCCAAGGGCAAGACCAGCACCGGGCGGTTATGGACCTACGTGCGTGACGATCGGCCGTTTGCTGGACCAGCACCACCTGCCGCCTTGTTCCATTACTCGCCCGATCGCCGGGGCGAACATCCGCAGTGGCATTTGGCCAGCTACGCAGGTCTCTTGCAGGCTGACGCCTATGCCGGGTTCGCAGAGCTTTACCATCCTGGTCGGCGCCCGAGCCCAGTGACGGAGGCCGGGTGCTGGAGCCATGGACGGCGTAAGCTGTTCGACCTGGCGCAGCTGGCACGTGCACCCCTTGCAGCCGAAGCGGTCCGGCGGATCGACGCGATTTTCGATGCCGAGCGCACCATCAACGGCTTGCCCGCAGCGCAGCGCCTGGCTGTGCGGCAGAGCCATGTGGCGCCGCTGGTGACGGAGTTGGAAAGCTGGATGCGCGCCACGAGGGGCAAGATGTCGCGCCACGCCGATGTCGGCCGCGCGATGGATTACATGCTCAAGCGCTGGGATACGTTCAGCCGGTTTCTCGAAGACGGACGGATTTGCCTGACCAATAATGCCGCCGAACGTGCGCTACGCGGTGTGGCCTTGGGTCGCAAGGCTTGGCTGTTCGCAGGCTCCGATCGTGGTGGCGAAAGGGCCGCGGCCATGTACTCGCTCATCGTCACCGCCAAGCTAAACGGCGTCGATCCGCGCGCTTGGCTCGCAGACGTCCTGCGCCGCATCGCTGACCAGCCCGCATCCCGCCTGCACGAACTGCTGCCCTGGAATTGGCGATCTCTCGCTCAGGCTGACGCCGTAGCCGCCTGACCATCCATCCCCGCGGCTCTCGCCGGACGGATACGTTGCGACGGCGGACGCTGGCAGATGCTCTCTAGAACTTCGCAGCCTCAACACGGAGCGCGATTTGGAAGGGAGGCCCTATGGGCCAGGCCAGAATACGGAAACCCTGTGGTCGGACGGGCTCTCACGACGCATTTCCTCAATGAACGAGATCAGGGCGCGCAATCCGACGGGCTGATATCGACGGCTTGGATAATAAAGGGAAAGCCCCGGCGATGTTGGAATAAAGCCGTCCAAGACACGGCGGAGCTTGCCTTCGCCGACGCTCTCGCTGATCCACCATTCTGCCATGTAGGCAAGACCCGTCCCTGCCAGCACGGCCTCCAGCATCAGGCCCGCATCATCGAGGGTGAGCCGGCCCGGCACGTCGAGCGTAATGTCCCGACCGTCCTGCTCGAACTCCCAGCGATACATGCTTCCGCTTGGCATTCTTGCACGGATGCAGGTGTGGTGTACGAGATCCTGCGGCGTCGCAGGTACGGCCTTGCCCTCGAAATAGGCTGGCGACCCGACAACGGTAAATCTCTGTACTGGCTCAAGATGCACAGCAATCATATCTCCGGGCACCGTGTCGCCCGGTCGTATTCCAGCATCGAAACCCTCAGCCACTATATCGATTGGGCGATCCTCCGTCACGAGATCCACCTGCATCTCAGGATAGCGACGGAGAAACTCCAAGATGACCGGCGAGAGAACGCGTCGCGCCGCGCCAACGGAGCTGTTGATCCGCAATGCGCCGGCGGGCTTGTCGCGATAGCTGTTGACCGCCTCCATCGCGTGATTGATCGCGCCCATGGCTGGTTCGATTTCCGTGAGGAATTGTTCTCCCGCTTGCGTTGGAGAAACGCTGCGTGTCGTCCGATTGAACAGCCGCACGCCCAACCTGGCTTCGAGTCCTGCGATCGTCTGGCTGAGAGCGGTCGGGGAAACGCCGAGGTCGGCCGACGCGGCGCGGAAACTCCGTCGCCTGGCGACCGCTATTGCCGCTTCAAGCTCCACGATCCCGATCTTCCGCATTATCCAGTTTCCTGCATCAGTTCATACCACATAATGCAGATTATCATAGACATTCCTAAGCCCTACATTCACTGCAATCGAGACCGTCAGGAATCAGGAAATGCAAGAAATCACGCATGTCTACATCGACGGCCGCTTCGTCGAGCCGCACGGGACCGAGCTATTCGACCTGCATAACCCGGTGACGGGAGAAATATTCGGGCGCGTCAGGCTGGGTGATGCGGATGATGCGAGAGCCGCCATCGCCGCGGCGAAACGCGCCTTTCCGGCGTGGTCGCGCAGCACGAAGGCGGTTCGCATTTCCCTTTTGCATCGACTTCACGATGCGATGGAAGCCAAGAAGGACGCGCTGCTGGACGCGATCATTCTGGAATACGGCGCACCGATCTCCCGGTCGACCTGGATGGCCGCTCACGCATCGAACAGCTTCATGGAAGCAGCGCGCACTTTGGAAGGTTTCGATCTGAAACAACGGATCGGCACGGCTGAGGTCATCATGGAAGCCGTTGGCGTGGTCGGACTGATCACGCCATGGAACAGCGACGCCGGCTTCATCTGCAGCAAGCTTGCCTACGCGCTGGCCGCCGGGTGCACGGCGGTCATAAAGCCCAGCGAAATGAGCGCGGCTCAGACGCAGGTCGTGCTCGAAGCGCTGCATGAGGCAGGCGCACCCGCCGGCCTGTTCAATATCGTCAACGGGCGGGGCGACGTTGTGGGCGCGGAGATCACCGCAAACCCCGATATATCGAAAATCTCGTTCACCGGCTCCACCGCGGTTGGCAAGACGATCCTTCGCGGCGCTGCCGACACGCTGAAGCGCGTGACCCTGGAACTCGGCGGCAAGTCGCCCACGGTGATCCTCGACGATGCCGACTTCGCCAAGGCGATTCCCATGGCGCTGGAGGCCGGCTTCGCGAACAGCGGCCAGGCCTGCATCGCCGGCACCCGCATCCTCGTCCCCGCCTCGAGACTGGACGAGACGATTGCCTTGGCCAAGACCGCTCTCGGGAAGGTCAAGGCAGGCGCGCCGCGTGATCCGGACACGACCATCGGGCCGATGGTCAGCCAGGCCCAGTACGACCGAGTTCAGCGCTACATTCGGCTCGGCGTTGAGACGGGCGCCACCATTGTCGCTGGTGGCGAGGGCCACCCGGAAGGCCTCGGCGGCTATTTCGTGAAGCCGACCGTCTTCGCCAATGTCACCAACGATATGACGATCGCCAGAGAGGAGATTTTCGGCCCGGTTTTGTGCATGTTGACCTACAAAGACGAGGCCGAGGCCATTTCGATCGCCAACGACACCCCTTATGGGTTGCAGGCCTATGTCATCTCGTCCGACCCGGCTCGGGCAACGGCGGTGGCGAGCCAGATCGAGGCAGGGCGTGTTGTCATAAACGGCGCCCCGCATGATCCCGCAGTGCCATTCGGGGGATTCAAGCAATCGGGCATCGGCCGAGAATATGGGGTTTTCGGGCTCCAGGCCTACCTTGAGCCGAAGGCCCTCCTTGGTGCGGCCTCAACATGAAGGATGAACATACCGATGGCGCCCGCGTCTACGCCGAACTGCGAGGGGCGGATAGAGCGGCGGAAATGCAGGATCTGGCTCAGGGGACAGGCGCGGAGGCCGTCATCGCGGACCTTTCGCTGGAGTTCGTCTTCGGAAAGGTGTGGGGCCGTGGCGGGCTGGATCGCAAGCAGCGCAGCCTTGTGACAATTGGCGTGTTGATCGCCCTTCGCCAGCCTGCGGAGTTGGAGAACCATCTTCGCGTCGGCCTGACGAACGGCCTGACCCTAGCCGAGGTCGAGGAAGCAATCGTGCAAACGGCCCCCTACGCTGGCTTTCCAGCGGCGTGGGCGGCCGCGCGTGCTTTGGCGAACGTGTCCTCCGATAGGAAAGATGCGCCAGGCTAGAACCTTCAGGACTGACGCAAGCCTTGCCCGCAAGCGGCAGGCGTGGGCGTCACGCTTCAAGGATCGCAGACGTAACCGATGATTGGAGACGCGTTCATGCCGCAAGAAACGGAAAACCGCACCGTCTATGACGTGCCCATCGGGCTGGAGAGCGCCGCTCAGTCATCCAAAACACGGTCTGAATTCGACAGTATGGGCACGGTAGACGTACCGGCCGATCGCTATTGGGGCGCCCAAACGCAGCGCTCGCTCGAACATTTCTCGATCGGTAGCGACCGGATGCCAAAGGCGGTCTATCACGCTTACGGCTATGTGAAGAAGGCGACCGCACTGGTGAACCACCAGGCTGGCCGGCTGTCTGACTGGAAGAAAGACGCGATCATCCGAGCCGCCGACGAGACGATCAGCGGCTTGCTCGACGAGAATTATCCGCTGTTCGTCTGGCAGACCGGCTCAGGCACCCAAAGCAACATGAACGTGAACGAGGTGATCTCGAACCGCGCGATCCAACTTCTCGGCGGAACACTCGGCTCACAGGAGCCGGTCGGCCCCAACGACGACGTCAATATGGGTCAGTCCTCCAACGACACTTTCCCGACCGCGATGCACATCGCGTCGATCGAGGCGATAGACGCTGTGCTTGTGCCCGAGGTCGAAAGGCTCGCCGACACCATCGAGCGTAAAGCCGATGACTGGATGGATGTGGTCAAGATCGGCCGCACCCACCTTGAGGATGCAGTGCCGCTGACGGTTGGGCAGGAGTGGCATGGATGGGCGGGCCAGATCCGGGACGCGGTGGCGGACATCAAGGCGAGCCGTGGAGGGCTCTATTCGCTGGCGGTAGGCGGCACCGCCGTGGGCACCGGGCTCAACGCGCCGCCGGGCTTTTCCAAAGAGGTCGCCGCCAAAATCGCCGAACTCACGGGCAAGCCCTTCGTCACCGCGCCGAACAAGTTCGCGGCGCAAGGCTCCCTCGATCCGATGGTACGGGCGCACGCCGCCCTGCGCGGCCTGGCAGTGTCGCTGATGAAGATCGCCAACGACATGCGCTGGCTGGCGTCGGGACCACGCTGCGGCTTCGCCGAGCTATTGCTGCCCGCCAACGAGCCGGGCTCGTCAATCATGCCGGGCAAGGTCAACCCCACCCAGTGCGAAGCGATGGTGATGATCGCGATTCAGGTGCTGGGCAATGACACCGCCGTCGCCTTCGCCGGCAGCCAGGGCAACTTCGAGCTGAACGCCATGCGCCCGGTGATCATCAACAATTTTCTCCATTCGGCGCGCATCCTCGCCGATGGCTGCGCCAGGTTCCGCGAGTTCTCGGTCGAAGGCACCGAGCTGAACCGCAGGAAGATCGACGAATACGTTCAGGGCAGCGTGATGCTCGTGACCGCCCTGTCGCCGATCATCGGCTACCAGAACGCCGCTCACATCGCCGAGAAGGCGATCGCCGACGGCACCACGCTACGCGAGGCGGCGCTGGCCTCTGGCAAGGTCGACGCGGCGCTCTTCGACAAGACCATCAATCCCCTCGCCATGGTCGGCCACGGCCTGGCCGGCGCGTGAAACACAGGGGGAAGTCATGATCCGCTGCGTGAGACTACGGGCTGGCGGAGACCGCAACTCCGTCCTTGATGAAGACATCAGTGCCCTTGCCGAACCCGAGCGCGGTGACATCATCGGCAAATCGACTGCGGCGAGGAACATTGCGTTGCGTGAGACGGCTTCCGGCGGGTCATTCAAATGGCACCAGGTCCCGGAGCCGTGTTACTTTACTACCCTCTCCGCGACGCTCGAATTCGAGACCGAATCGGGTGCGATCTTCGTCGATAGGCTATGATCCAGTCATTATCAGTCGACCGCCCAGTTGGAGGCGAAGAGGTCTCTGAGCAATTGGTCAGCCAGGCTCGGCTTGTGCTCGGCGTTGCAAAGATACTGTTTGAAAATGGCCAATCCACCGACCAGACGGTGGTGACCGCCACCCGTCTGGCTCGTGCTCTCGATCTCGACGTCACGATCATTCCGCGTTGGGGGGAACTGCAACTCGTCGGAAGCACGGGCGACGGCCGCGCCCTAGAAGCCATCGCGGCGAATCCTACAGGCATCAACATGGATCGCGTGGCCGCGGCCTCATCGCTGTGCGATGATCTCGTCGAGAGCCGCCGGACAGCGGATGCGGCGATGCCGACACTAGCGACGATCGCCGCCCGTCCGCCCGCACCGACATGGCAGTTCGCTCTCGCGGCAGCGGCGGCCGCCGTGGCCTTAGCCGTGATCTTCGGAATCCAGCACGCATCGTCCGCGATCATCATCTTCTTGAGCGCCGGTGCCGGCGCACTGCTGCGGCGCCGGCTCGCGCCGCTGAGTGGCAACCTCTTTCTTCAACCGTTCTGCGCGTCGCTCCTGTCCGGTGTCGTCGGGGCTTTGGCTGTGCGATACCACCTGAGCAGCTCGCTTCGCCTTGTTGCGGTCTGTCCCTGCATGGTGCTTGTCCCGGGACCGCACGTTCTAAACGGCATGATGGACTTGATCCGCGGGCGTGTCGCGCTTGGAGCCTCGCGCCTGCTTTACGCCACGCTCATCATCGCCGCCATCACCGCCGGACTGTTGCTCGGCTTCGCATTCTTCGGCATCTCGCTGCCGGTCGATCCCCAGGCGCCGCCAGTTCCATTGTGGATGGACATGCTTGCGTCCGGCGTGGCCGTTGCGGGCTATGCGATCTTCTTCTCGATGCCGCCGAGCATGATGGCGTGGCCGGTGGCCGTTGGCGTCGTGGCACATGGAGTCCGCTGGGGCGCACTCGAACTCGGCCAGGGTGTGACAATGGGGGCGTTGCTCGCCTGTGTCGTTGTCGGCATCGCTTTGACGCTGATTGCCCGGCGCCGGCACATGCCGTTCGCGGCGATCGGCTTCGCGGCCGTCGTCTCGATGGTTCCTGGCGTCTTTATCTTCCGGATGGCGAGCGGCTTGTTGCTGGTCGGCGCCGATCCGACCGGCTCCTCCGAACTGCTCGCAGACGCGATCGGGAACGGCATCACCGCGACGACCATCATCTTTGCCATGAGTCTCGGCCTGATCGTCCCCAAGCTCATCATCGACCAGCTTGATGGTGGCAGTTTCGGGAAGGGATCGCCTCGATGAGGCCGAAGGACACTTTCGCCACATGTACGCCAGCCGTCGAGACATGCGTGGTGTTGGATCGGTGGCTGCCGGCATCGCTAAGCGTTGTTGCGGGCATGGTCGACGTTGCTGGATATATGTCGCTCGGCCACGTCTTCACGGCACACATCACCGGCAATCTCGTGGTGATCGCCGCGGACTTCGTCAGCCATACGCCGATCAACCCGGTTCAGGTCATCGCCATTCCGGTGTTCGTCCTCGCCGTGGCAGCAGTATGGATGCTTGCATCCGCCTGGGGAAAGGATCGTGCGAACCTACTCACGCTCCTCTTGACCCTCCATTTTGCCTTACTGGCCGCTGTGCTGCTGTGCGCGGTGTCCACACACTCCTTCTCTTCGCCTGACGATTTCACATCTGGTCTGACCGCGATGATCGCGATCTCAGCGATGGCTTGCCAGTTCGCGCTGCCGCGGCTGGCCCTGCCGGAAACGCCTTCGACAGCCGTAATGACGGGCAATCTCACCAACGCCATGCTCGCTCTTCTGGATCTGCTCGCCGCAAAGCCGATCACAGCAGCGGTTCGTTCGAAGCTCCTGGACTCGATCTATCTGATCGCGGGTTTCATCATCGGCTGTCTCGTCGCAGCCGCTGCCCTTCCGCTTCTTGGCGATTGGATCTGGTCGCTGCCCACCGTGCTTGCAGCGGCTACTACGATCACGATTGCAAACCTTCGGCCGCCTGGCTACGAGCATGATGTGCAGCGTCAAAGCCCACTATGAAGGCATGAGGGACATCAAAAAGGGCGGCACTGATGGCCGCCCTTTTTATGTTAGCGATTGGTACCTGGCCCGGAACGGGTAGATTCGAACAGGAACCAGACGCGCCGTTCGGTCTCGTCGATCCAGTTTTCCAACAGGCTCGCCGTGGCGACATCGCCATGTTCGTCGCAGACGTTATGGACCTGGCGCATGATGGAGGCGAGTTGCTTGTTGTCGTCGCGCAGCTCGGCCAGCATGTCATCCGCGGTCACGTAATCGGCATCGTTGTCCAAAATCCGCTGCTGTTTGGAAATCTGGCCGATGGAGCGCAAAGTGGTGCCCCCAATTTTGCGGGCGCGTTCGGCGATAGGGTCGGTCATGGCAAAAATCTGGCCGCCTTGGTCATCGAGCAGCAGATGGTAATCGCGAAAATGCGGGCCGCTCATATGCCAGTGGAAATTCTTGGTTTTGAGATACAGCGCGAACACATCGGCCAGCAGGCCGCTCAACGCTGCGGAAATATCCGTTGTGGCCGCTGCCGTGAGGTCGGTCGGCGTCCCTAATCTCTCATTGGCGTGTCCGGTAGGCTGCGTTTTGCTCATCTCACTCTCCCTCTGCCCCGCCGATATTGGCTCAGCGTCTAAACTGGGGGGTAGGTTCGTGCATGGTCAAGCCAATGAGCTTGTTAAATGGTGAAAGGGCTTGTTACGAGTTGTCTGAAAGATTGGAGAGCCCGTATCTTGCGCCAATCAGTGGGAAGGCCGCCTCGCAACTCGGTCCCCGATCTCTATCGATGTGAGTACCGTCAGAAACTTTCCGAGGCAGTTTCCTCACACCGCTAGGGCCGTTCGCAAAAACCTCCAGTAGGTTCATCGGCAAGATCGTCGGTGGGGTGTGGAGAGTGAAAAATAGGGGCAAGCGGATAGGATGGGTGCGGTGGCTTCTGACTCCGTCCATACTTGTCGCCATGCTGGCGGTCGGACATGATGCTCGTGCCGCCGAGCCGTCGTTCAGCGCATGCCTGAACGAGTTCTGGCGGCAACGACCTCCCGTCTTCGCAGTCCAAGGGCCGCTATATGCACTCTGCGCCAGCCATTTCGCCACGCTGTACTCGAGCCGGACGGAAACGCCGCTCTATTCAGCCGAGCACCTGACCGCGCAGCAGATAGAAGATGCGGTGCGGATGCCTCGGAACAACGCGTTTCATGATGATGGCCGTCTGCCCTCTGCCGTCGCCTCGACGCTCGAGGATTATCGAGGCTCTGGATTTGACCGTGGGCACATGGCGCCCTCGGGCGACGAACCTGACAGTCTCTCGCAGTATGAGAGTTTCGCGTTGTCGAACATGGTCCCGCAGAACCCCAACGATAATCGGTATCTCTGGGCGGACATTGAAACCGCCGTGCGCGAACTCGTGCTGGCAGGCGGAGACGAGGTCTACGTCGTCACGGGGCCGCTCTTCGACTTGAAAGGCGCGGGAGCACTCCAGGGGAAGGTCGAGGTTCCAGCATATATTTATAAGGCGGTCTACGATCCGGTGGCGGGCATCGCTGGCGCCTATGTCGCACGCAATGCGCCGGGATGGGAATTCTGGAAACTTTCTTTGACCGAGTTTCGGGATCGGTCGGGGATAGACCCCTTTCCTGGGGTCCCAGAGGGCATCGAGGCCGATGCTTCGAAATTGCCCGATCCGATTCACAGGCGTTACGCGCGCCCATAGGGAATGGAGGTTCTTTCTTGATGAATCCTAAGCCGCAACGATGCGGGGAAATGAAGCGGACAAATGTCGCCAAGGATGGCCCGAATAAGAGCGAGAGTCAGACATCTAATGTGCGACAAAAGCGCGCACTTAGTTGGGATCCATCTCACTCTTGGCGGATGCGGAAAGCTGACGAGCGACCCTTTCTAACTTCTCTTGAGCGTCGATATCTCCGCGATGTTTTGCTAGCCTTGGAGAGGTCCGATAAGGCGTTCAGAAGGGGCTTCGTCGTAAAGCCACAAGGCGATCGGAACTTGACGGATGTCAAACTCCCCGCCCCGCTGGCAAAGCTGGTCGTTAATGGCTTGATAACCATTGAAGAGGTCGGGAACGAGCTTCGATGCTATTTGACTGACCTCGGGATTGTAGCCGTCGAAAACTGGCTCCTAACCAAGCCGCCGAATTTCAAGTTGATGTTTCCAAGACTCTATCGTCAACTGACGAATGCAGACGCCAATACTTACGCCCAGCGTAGCTCTATTATCCGAAGATAGTCGCATTTTTAGATTTGCTTTTTCAAGATCTGCAAAAATTGATCATGATTGGAGGTGATTCGGATGACCCAAAAGGTTCATAAATACGCCCACGGCTGGTTCGGTATCGGAACGTATTCCGATTGGTTGGGCAGTCATGATTGCGGTATCGGCGGAGTGTCGTCGCACTCACGCATATTTGAGTGATATTCGTTAGGAGATGATGCCGGGAGCTGGGGAGTTGCCATGGTGTTGCAGGATCAGACACTTAAGGCGATGCGCCAACTTCTTGTTCTGCAGTGGAGCAGTCCGCGAATATTTCTCCAGAACACCGCCGCGGCGCTCTGTGCGGGATATTGATGCCGTCCCGCTTCGGTGTGGAACATCGGTTGTTCACCGCACAAATTTCCACTTTCAAGAGCCGCTTCGGCTGGCTACAACTATGATCGATCGATTGTGAAGAGGGAGAACCATCAAGACATTCAGAAACTAAAGTCAAGCAATCAATCAAGTGAGCTTATGTCTCACAGCAGTGAAACTATTAGACGCAAAGAAGGGAACTAGAACGGCGGCGCTTTTTCAAGTAGCCCAAGCAATCGGGGCGGTTCGTACTGAGACCTGATTGACTCTTTGGGCAAGCTGTTCGGCGGAACGATGTCAAATCGGTCCCTCGGGGCGGCAAGAGCTGAAGGAGAAGAAAATGGCAGATGGATGCGGATGTGAGCCGGAGGTCAAACCTCCCGCGATTGGTTTCCTTGGCGCGGGAACAACCTCCTTCGAGGGGACGGACAGCGCACTGACGAAGGCAGCTATGAGAGTGGCAGCGGTCAACGACCGTCTCGTCAAAATGAATCTGGAAGACACGCCCAGAAATCATGCTTTCGCTGAAGCTCTCGATGACGGACGTGATGCTCTTCTGGAATTGGTCGAGATCCCCGCGCAAAGTCCGCGGGCATGTTGCATCAAGCTCACCACGTTGAAGCAGATGACGATCTGGTATCAAGAGGGTGATCCTGATATCCTTAATTGCTTTGTCGCATATGCCCACGAGGTCACGGCGCTGTTGCACCAATCCTCAATCGACAAGCCTGGGACCGATGATCCATCGCCGGCGCTCGCTTTGAGCAAATCCGTTCGCTGGTTTCTCGGAATCGCCGGGGCTGTTCCCAGCGCTCTTTTCAGCCGTTGGGACTCTGGCGGTCTCAGTTAAAAAGGGAGCGCCGTTCGCAAAACGCCCGCCTAGCCTGGACTCCTCAAACAGGAGTTCAAAGCATGCGTTGGACAGCGGGTCTCTTCCTTATTTTCGCCACCCCAGCACTTGCGGCATCACCACAGTGCGCGATGCCCGGGCCGATCGTGATCAAGACGGCGGCTCCCTCTGCTCAGCCGGCTGTCCCACCCATCGGCGCCGCACAACCCCAACAGGGCAAGGCGACGGCTCTTCCCGAGAACCTCGCAAACCTCCCGTTCGCCCAGCATATCGCGTCGGCCGGCGCGCAGGTCTCTGATCTCGGGACGATTCATGGCCTCCAGGCGATCTCGGCCCGAAGCGGCAGCCAATTCATGATTTTCGAGCTATCGAAGGATGGAGCGGCCGGTGTCTCCGGCGTGCCGATCGACCTCACCGTCGCGCAGCTCCAGACCGTCGCATCAGGGAACATCACCGATGTCGGCGAGGCCCATGGATTCCAGGGCTATTTCGTTCGCAGCGGCCCGCAATTCCAAGTCTTTTACGCCACACCTGACGGCCAGGGACTGGTCCCTGGCGTAATGTGGGATGCCGCCGGCAAGGATCTGACGCGGCAGCAGGTCTCCCAAATCCCCGGTGCGGTGCCGACGGTCCAAATTGGTGGCGCTGCGAGCGGAGGAAAGGCACAGCCCGGCCAAGAGCTATCGCTGCTCGCCAAGTCCACCTACGGCACTGAAGGCTCAGCCTCAGCGCCGCGTGTGTTCATGCTCATGGATCCCCAGTGCATGTATTCGATCCGCGCCTTTCAGGCGTTACAGCCCTATGTTCAGTCCGGACAGATTCAGCTCGCGATCATTCCCCTCTCGGTTCTGGATTACGAAGACAACGGCCAGAGCACACGAAGCGCGCTGGCGTTGCTGAGTGACTCGCCGGATCAGATCGTTGGAGCGTGGCAGTCGGGAAGCGAGAACAACACACCCGATCCCGCGGCACAGGACCGTTTGGCGAATAACATGGTGATCGCCAATGCCGTGGGCCTCAAGGGCACGCCAATGTTCTGGTGGCAGGGCGCGAATGGTACGCCCAACCATTTTGACGGCGTGCCGCCGGATGTCTCCAGCTTCATCGCCGGTTTGAGGAGCTGAGGTATGGGTGACCGGGAGATCACCGAGCAGGTCCTACCTCCTGGTGAGGCGGATGAGCGCGCACGCGGCCAAGAAAGGGCCGCCAAGCGGCAGCGGTTCAAGCTGCTGCGTCGGTCTGCTCGCGGCGTCAGTTGGCTGCTTGCCTCCCCGGCCGAGTGGTTCGGGCTGAAATCCATTCGGGCCGGCGCGTCATCGATCAGTCAAACCTATGAAGACATCCGCAAGCCCCGCCCCCGCGACCGGCGCTTCAAAACCCAAGACAATCGCGTGTTCGATATGGTCGGCACCGCCTTTGCTTACGGGATCACGATCGAGGAACTGGAACGCCGCTTTGCCGCGCGTCGGCGGCAAACAGCGCTTCTTGCCTATGGACTGTTCGGGCTCGGGTGCATCCTCGTCCTGGCGTGGGTATGGGTTGCAGTCAGAACGGTATCCGATGGTGGTCGCATTGTGTTGCTGCTGCAATTTCTGCCGTTCTTGGCTCTGTTTTATTTGCTGTCGTTTTATCAAGCCTTGATAAATTTCCAGATCAGGATGGGCCGCGCTGCGAGCTGGCTCGAATACATATTCGCGGAAAAGGAATTCTTGCCCCAATGACAAATCGATTGACCGCGCGCTTACTCTCGATCTCCATTCTTGCGGGGTTGACCGGCTGCGCTATGCCCCAGCAGTCGGGCACCTCGACCCAGACCTCCATGGAGGTGATGGGAAACACCCTCGGCTCACTCACGCCGGTTTATACCCCGCCGCCCGGAACGCCATTTCGCTGCACCTACATCGGTCCGAATGCGCCGATTTTCAGTGTGCCGGGCGACATCGGCCGCAACGGTCTGGGCTACGCCTGGTCGCCTGTTGCCACGATGGGCGCCAGGCGCGGCGACTGGCTTTTGGTGGTGACACGCACAGGTGTCATCGGCTGGGTGTACCAGCCGCACGAAGTGCCGACCTCAGAAAGCCCCGGTCACTGGATCAGATACTGCAACGTCCATCAGGACGCTCAGGGGCGGATCGTGTTTCATTGGAAAGGGGTCCAGCCCGGCGAATTCTAGAGAGAGCTTGGCATTCATTATCATGACGCGACATTAAGCCGCCGGGCTTGGACCGGCGGCTTATTTGTTGGTCGCGGCGCAATCCCGGCTGGTGAATCGGGCCGCTACATTTAGATCGCTACCGTGCGTTGGGGACGGTGGCTACTTCGGAAGCCACTGGAAAAGGCCAAAACCAGCCAGATCATGAATGGTGGATAAAGCGAAGAGCCCCGCGATCGCCGCGACCCCCGTGCGCGTTGCCAATTCCTGAACCCGAGCCGAGGCCGGGCGGCCGGCGACCCATTCAAAGAGGCAGAACAGGAAAGCCCCGCCGTCGAGGACGGGGATCGGCAGCAGATTCATCAGTGCCAGGTTGATCGAGAGTACGGCCGTCAGCGCCAGAAGCGGGATGGGACCGCTTGCGGCCGCAACGCCCGCCAGGTGAGCGACGCCGAGCATGCCTGTGAACTGGCCGGCGCCCTGTCCCGTGGTGATGGTGCCGACGATCCCGTTGACCGTCAGAGAAAGCACCGTCCAGGCCCGCGCCGGCGCAAGAAGAAGGATCTGGCCGAAGCCAAGCTGGCGATGACCCAGGCTATGGGCCTCGATTCCGAGATACCCGACGTTCCGGCCATCGGAATGCCGCGCCTCTAGGCGCGGTCTCAGATCGAGCTGCGCACCCTGCCGTTCAATGCGAAGATCGACGATCTGGTCCGGCCGCGCCTGGAGAAAGGCCCCGAGATCAGCAAAGGTCACGATCGAGGTGCCGTCGGCCGCGACGATCAGGTCGCCTTGTTCGAGCCCAGCCCGGGCGGCCGGGGATCCAGCCTCGATCGTCGTGGCAATTGGAAGAAGCGTGGTTTCGCCGCGGCCGGCAAGGATGCAGACATAAAGCCCGATCGCGACCAGCATATTGGCGGCTGGGCCGGCGAGAACAATCAACATGCGGGCTGTCGGTCGGAGGGCTGCATAGCCGCCGGCGCGGCTTCGATCCCGCTCGCCGGCGAAGGCGACGTATCCACCGACAGGGAGAGCGGATAGACTCCAAACGGTCCCTCGGTGATCTTTCAGCCGGAAGAGATTCGGGCCGACCCCGATGGTGAATCGCTCGGCCACAAGCCCGGTGGCGCGCGCCGCGAGGTAGTGGCCAAGCTCGTGGCAGATGATCAAGACATTCCCGATCATCAGGATCGCGGCAACCGACATGACCGCTAGAAGGGGCTGGGGCACGGAGCCTCCTTTCCGGAAGCCCGCGGGCGTTCCAGTGCTATCGTTATGGGTGGAGGTTGGCGGGCTAGAAGGTGCCGGGGGGCGTGAACCGGCTGCCGCCGCTCGCGCCGGTCGCCCAAGGGGCGGTTTCGTAGGAGGGGCGACCGTCCTGCGTCGAGGGCTCGGTCGGCTTCACGATGGTCCCGTCGCGGTCGGCGACCGGCGGGGTCCAGATGGCGTTTGATGTGCCATAGCCCGCATAGGGATCGTAGACCGGGTTCTGCATCGGCGGCGGCGGCGGCGGATGGTAGTCCGACACCTTCTTGATATTGCCGCTCTCACAGGCCGCGAGGGAAAGCGTCAGGATGGGGAGGAGGAGTAGGGCTCGGCGCATGACTGTGCTCCATGGTGATGAAGCACAGTCTGGCCGGCTTATTTGCGAACGGAGCGGATTATCCGGTCAGGCGCTATCGGCTGGACGCTCGGTGCCGTAAAGTCGCCAATGGACCAACTGCATACCCCTGTCCTGCGCAAGATCTTCGGCCGCCTTCTTACCGGCCGCGAGGTCGGCGTTCTGGCTCCGTAGCTCCCGGTTCTCCCGCTGAAGCTGGGCGATCAGACGCTCGCGCTCAATCTCTTGTGCCTTCGCAGCGTCGATAGCTGGCTGCAGGGCAGCAGTCAGCGCGTGGTGACGGCGCTCATACCATTCGAGCCAAGCTCGAAGGTGAGCGATCTCTCCCTCATAGTCGCGTCGAGCGCGGATGTCCGTTAGTGTGGCCCCCATATCCCGGATGAACATGGCATCCGTGATAATATTGGCGGCAGTAATTGCATCACTCATTGTCTTCGCTGCCTCCGCTACTATCGGTGGTTGCGCGCAGTGTTGAGTCCATGGAGCCCTCGGCTCCTTGGCTCGACGGTCCACCAATATACCCGGCGGGGCCACGAGGCAAACTTTGTTGCGAACCACGGTTTGCCCCATCTTTTATCGACTGCATGCTGGCGCCGAGTGCCTGGCGGCTGCCCCGGGCAATTTGGTCACCTGGCCCCCACGCAGCCTGCTGGTAGAAGGCCTCGTGATCGACCCGATTGGCCGGTGCGAGCCCGATGAGACGGGGCAGGTGATGCGGGATCAACGTCACCATCCGGAAGGACATGAGCGCGGCCGTCACATGAAGCATGACGAAGATGTTTACGAGAACGACGACGCCGATCATGTTGGTCACGAACCAGCCGCCGTCCAGCACGAAGCCCGTGGCAATGCCGAAGGATTGGCGGATCAAGAGCGACATACAGTCATAGACAAAATAGCTGAGAAACAGGCCGATCACCATGAGAACCGGCCGGAACATGACGTTGAACAAGAGGCCCCAGCCCTCAATGCCCCGGCCGTGCAGCCCTTCGCCCCCGAAGGTCATGTGAGCCAGCATCCAGAGCGGCACCGCCACCATGGCCTCGCACACCAGGATGATCCAGCCGCACACGCCGGCCATCCAGAGGACGTACGGGATCATCGGCAGCACATAGGCGATGATGATCCCTGGAGCCAAAATGGCCGTTAACAAGGCAAAAATCGGTATCGCGAGGAAATTCACCAGGGCATGCCCGGCCACGGTCGCGGCAGCACCACCCCATTGGAAGGTCAGGACCTGGTAGACCGTCATGCCGGCGGTCGCGGCCTTCGAGGCGAGGAGCCCCGCCGCCACGAAAGCGAGCAAGGCCGTGTTCATCAGGGTTTGACCCAGCCCCATCAACCCGCCGAACGGGTCGGTCCAGGTCTGATTGCTCGGCAGTAGGAAGCTGACGATATGATTCAGCGTCCATTGGGAGATGTGCATCGAGTTGAAGATCTGTTCGAGCACCGAGCTGCCCTGCTGCTCGTTCGTGATGGAGGCGAGCGTCGTTGGCACGCCCGAGGGCGGCTCCGACTGATCGGTCGTGGTTGCGGTCGTGCGTAGGGTAGACATGTAGGCGCTGGCGGCGCTGACCATCGGCGCCAGATCATAGGACATCGACTGTCCGATGCCCTCATATGTCGGCGAGGTTACATCCGGGGTCGCATTCAGGAGCGACAACGTTGCTGCATTTAACCGCGCGATTTCCAGGTAGTAAGCGCCAGCCGATGTCCAGCCGAGCGCCGATTGCTGGGTCTCGCTCGTTTCCAAAGGAGACGTTCCATCCGCTTCCGCCTGTTGTGCCGTCAGCAAGTCGAGATTGCCTTGGCGGGCGGCCGTGGCATTGCCCTGGATCGCACTATTGATCGCCGATTGCTCGCTCGTTGCCGTCGTCTGGAGTTCCTTGGTGTAGTCGTTGACGGCACTCGTGTAGATCGATTGCAGAGACGACAGCGCGGAGCTGTTTTTCGTCTGGTAGAGGTTGGTCGCGACGTTCTCGACTTGCGAGCGGATGTCGCCGTTCAAAACATTCTGCAGAATCGCCTGCTGCACCCCCGCCATGTTGACGTTGACACCTGCGACAGTTGTCTGATTTTTCGGAGGTTCGTTGACCGTGACTGAGCCGCAAGCCGGGTCGCCCGATTCATTGCCTGCCGAGAGGCTATAGCGCCAGGTCACATAGGAACCGTCCGTCGTATCGGAACCGGAGACAGGCTGCGGAATGGCGACCAGGTTGCTACCGCCGGGGTTCGCAGAACCGCCGGCGAGGTTCACGAGGTCCATGCACAGCTCGGAACTGATCAGGCCCGAAACCACGTCGCCCGTTCCAGGTATGACAGGCTGGGCGATGATCATCGCATCAGGCCCGACCGATTGCACCGCGTTGGCATAGAGGGCCTTGCCCATGCCGACCCCCCACAAGGCCGCCTGCTCGACGAGTTCCTGTCCTGCCGAGAATCCCGTGCCGAGCGGGAACATCATGACGGCGGCGAAGCCGACGCGCACCACGAAAATCCAAGACTGGTTGCTGCCGAGGATCTGTGAGCTTTCGGCCGCCCGGTGGATCGTCATGATGGTGTTGTAACAGACGAACGCGCAGGCGATGGCAGCGACGTAGCCGGTGAATTGACCAATGATCTGGCCGATGACGGTGGCTTCGCTACCGGTCGAAGTCGCGGTGGTCGTCGTGCCGATCGAGGCGCCGGTCGGGAACAGGCTTTTAACGACCTGCGCCGCCCAGTCATTGCCGGGATCGAGCGCGGACCAGCTCACATCATAGGGGTTCGTCGTCTGCGCAAAGGCAGGCCCCGCGATAACCGTGATGGCGAGGACGAGGAACAGGAGAGTGCAAATTCGCATGGCTACCTCGGGGGATTTTCCCCGAAGCTGCCATGCGAGATTGCGAACGGCGCCCCGAAAAGACCTTAGATCGGCGACGGGCCTGGTCGGCTGGCGTTTTCCGGTCCCGGTGGCGTGAAGAACGATTTTACGGCCTCGACGGCCTTCTGGATGATCTCAGCGGCCTGCTTGGAAATGTCCTCGAGGCTGCTCTTTCCTTCGCGCCGCGATGGCGTGCTTTCGGCTTTATCGCCGATCTCAGCATCGAGCTGCTGGAACTTGGCGGTGAGATTTGCCGCGTCCGGCCGGCGCGCGATGATCTGTTCCACCCCGGTCCTGGCCTCGCCGTATTTTGCCAACGCCTCGGCCGCCTTGTCGTAGGCGCTTGCGAAGCCCTTCTCCTCGACCAGGGCGGTATTGAACTGCTGCCGTAGATCCTGGTAGCGGCCACCGTCGCGCATGCCGGCCATGACGCCAGACATGCCTTCAGGGTCGGAGCGTGCGGCTGAGGCGATGCGGTTCATGATCGTCGCCCCGTCGCCCGTCCGGAAGCCCTCCATCGCATCCAGCGCGGCGCGCCCGGCACGCTCGGCATTCTGGAGACCGTTGTTGTCACGCCCTTCGTTCACCCGGGATTCGAACGCCGCCAAACGGCCCGCGAAGGGTTGAGGGGCGGAATCCCACGGTGCCGACGCCCCGCCGCCAGTGACGTGTCGGACAACTCCGTTGATGTGATCGAGAACTGTAGGTTGACGCACATGCACGTTTGCCTGTTGAGCGGCGGCCTGGGCCCGTGCTTCCTCCTGGGTTCGGGCAGTCTCCTCTTGGCCTTTCTGCGACGGCCGGCCCTGCCTCGTTCCGGCCTGGCTTTCCGGGCTGGCATCGGCACCATCTGGTCGATCTGTGCGGGCGTTGTTGGGAGCGATCGTCGCCTCGCCTTTAGGGGCCTCCGGCGGGGGAGCGAGAGGTGGGGCGCGATCGGCTTGCCTGACCGCATGTTCCAGATGGTCGAGACGGTCCCGAATATGATCGGTATTCTGGTCGGTCTGCCGGCCAATTTCCTGTGCGGTTGTGCGGAGATCGCGCACTAACTCCGGATTGCTGATGCTCGGCGTCGATTGGAGAAGTGCGATCATGCGCTCGTTTTCAAGACCTGGAGCCGAACCCGCAAGTCGGACCATGTCGGACCGGGCAGCATCGGAAAGGGGGAGCTGGTGGCCCAGCGCCTTCTCGACATCTTCAGTCGTCCTGGCAACCGAATGCTGGAACTCAGATTGATTTGCTCGCAAGGGTTCCGAATGTTCGTTGCGGAGGATGGTAGTTGTATCGGCCAGTTGCGGACTACGTTCGCGGATCTCATTCGCGTACCGGCCAGCCGCGTCCAGCATCTCCTGTGTAGCCGGTTGACGTGGTTCCTGAGCGCTGCCGCCCTGATCGTTATCTGCCATTTTACTGTTCTTCCCTGTTAGTTGCTGGTGCCCGTCACAGTCGGCGTGGGCAATGTCGAGGTCGGCACGTAGTCGTGCTGCGTATCGACGGCGAGATGAGCGGCCTCGAGCGATCCGCGCTCCAGGCTCGTCTTGTAGATCTGGAATTGAAGATAATTGTTGAGCGCCAGTTCCGTGGCGATCTCACGCTCGACTGATGGCGGGGGCATGCTCTGGAGTTGAGCTGCCCAGGTTTCGTCCGACACGCGGCGTTCTGACTCGATTTGAAGCACCTGAAGCCAGGAACCCTGCGTTTGTGCCGTCAAACCCATATTCGTCAGATAGGTCTGCTGAACAGCCGTCAACGGAACCGTCTGTGATTGTTCGCCAACAATGTTGTCGAGGAATGTTTGCGCCGCCGATATCCTGGCGTTGTAGGCCCGGCGCGCAACTTGCGCGTCCTGGCCTGCTAGTGACGTAAGCTGACTGCCACGCAGCGGCGCCGGCGCGACCGCCTCAATGAGATTTGTCGCGTAATCTTTCGCCGCTGTGAGAGCCTGTTGGGTCGCATAGGTGCCACCTGCAAACAGGGTCGAGAAACTCTGGTCGGTGTCGGCGGTGGTTGCGTTCGCAGTGCAGGGAAGCCCGGCCGCCTGATCGTTCGCGTCGCAATAGCCGCCGACATGTTCTGCGTTCGCCGCCGCTGCCCCCTGTGCCTGGCCATAATAGGACGGCATGGTTGGCCAACCCTGATCACGCTCATCCTGGATTTTGGCAATCGTGTAGGCGACCTGAAACGCTTGGTGGGCCGCCGATTGTGTGCTCACGCCACCATCAAGTGCCGCGCATTGCGTCGGGCTTACGGTTTGCTGGTCGCGGATCTGCGCGTCACGGAGCTGTAACATGTATTGCCCCATCGCCTCGTTCGACGCGTCAGCTATTTGTTCCTGCGCACCTATCTGGGCCTTTGAATAATTCGCGTTTTGCGTGAAGCCTTCCTGCAACAATGTATTCGTACTGCCGAAGGTCGTGCTGCCGATCGCGGAAGAAATTGAACTCTGGATCGTCTGCACTGCTTGGAGCACGCTGAGGATGCCGCTCTCTTTGGCGAGCGTTTGAACTTCCTCGGCGATCGACGCGGGATCGATAACAGGCAAATCGGCATAAGCGGGTGTGACGTGGAAACCGACGGCACCGATCACTATCCCGACGACCGTCGCCCCGAAAAGGGTACCTTTGCGCATGGCCGTCTCCTAGAAGGTGCCGTTGATGTTCTGCAGGGCTGTGTATCCGGTCGGATACATGCCGTTGCCGGTGATGTAGAGGCCGGTGCCTGAGCCGTTTGTGCCCACGCCGCCGCCGAGTGTGCCGATGGTCGGGCCGCCACCGCCGAAGGTAAGTTTCGGACAGGACAGGCCGCCGCCAAGACCGCCGAACCCGAGATTGAACCCGGTAATGGTCAACCCGCATTGCACATTGCCCAGCCAGGAATTCCAAGTTTGCTGGACAGCGCTGCAAATCTGGCCCTCGACCGTCTGGAGCAACGAGGTCGGGTTCAACAAGTTCGTCACCAGATTGAGGCCGACGCCATTGAAGAAATTGTTGAGGCAAGAGAGGCTCGTCACGCTTTTAGGCTGCGTGATCGTGGTCT
Source organism: Acidisoma cellulosilyticum (assembly GCF_020621385.1). GTDB lineage: Bacteria > Pseudomonadota > Alphaproteobacteria > Acetobacterales > Acetobacteraceae > Acidisoma > Acidisoma cellulosilyticum. The sequence goes on from NZ_JAESVA010000010.1 coordinate 139,258, forward strand.
GATCGGCCGCCATGCGGGCCGTCATGCCGTTCGCGGCAGCCTGGGCGAGCGCTGCGCAGCCGACGCTGCCGGTGGTTGTGGATTGTGCGGATGCGGGGGAAGCGGACATCGCGGAGACCGCGAGGATCGCAGCCGCGGCGATGCTCTTATACATTGGAGGACTCCTTGTTGGCGGTGTCCGTCGCCGACACCAGTTCATCCATTCGCTCGATGGAAATCAGTCTTTGAAGCGTCGCCTGGCGCGCGATCGTCGTGACGGTCGCGAACAAAGCGCGTCCTGCCGGGGTCTCGTGTTCAAGCAGGGCGTCCTCAATGGTCAGGTGACCCGACAACCCGGTTGCCCTGAGCCAGTGGAAAAACGTGAGCGCCCGTGCCGTGCCGACCTGGGCGAGGACAAGCTGGATATCGCCCTGAAACGCCCGATCCAGCAGAGCGGTGGAGAGAGCATCAGGACTGTGCTCGGCGATCTGCTCAAGGATTTGTCCGAACTCGACCAGCAGGCCAGTTGCCTGAACCGAGGCTTCGATAGGCCGCACGGCGGGGGGCCATGCATCGTCCAAGTGGACAGGGCGCACCGCATCCAGCCAGTCGGTCACAACTTTGGTTCGCAGGTCACGCATCGCACAGCTCCTTTCACGGATTGCGGGGAGCATCGCGCGCGGTTCTGCGAACGGCGCTATTTTCTGATTTCGACGGCCATGTGGGTCAACACGAGATGCAGGCCGAGCGGCTTGATCGCCTCGCGCAAATCCTCGTTCCAGCCTTTCCCGCCCTGCCAGGAGACCATCGATGAGGCGCTGACACCGGGTCCGTAGGTCACGCGCACGGCAGCAGGTACGATCTGGCGGCAGGCAAAAGCTAGTGGCACGTTGTTGCCGAACCCTTTGGCCACCATCCAGTGCCACGCCGGTTTTTGGGGCGTTTTCGCTGCCAGATCCCCGGGATCGACAATCGGCGCCATGCTGACCGGCTGCGATGCAACCGCAGCGGGTGCAGCACTCTTCACGACGAAATCCGCCCGGGCGGCCGGACTTTTCGCGAGCAGTGTCACCGTGAGGAATGCCAAAAGGATAGTATTGCGGTAGATAGTCATCACGCGCCTCCGGCTAATGCGTCAGGCGAATGGTTGAGCCGTTTTTTTGCGAATGGGGATTGCGAAACAGCGATACGGCGGGGGATAAAGTCCCATCGTTTAACGCTCGCGGTCTGAGGAGCGGCATGACTAGGGCATTGCTGCATCTGCTTTTTGTTGGAGGAGTTGGACTAAACCCTATGGCCAGACAACCAAAAGAAAATGCTCCACCGGACGAAGAACTTGACGAAATCATCCGCAACATTGCGGACCGACTTGCGGCCGCCCGTAAGGACCGTGGCCTGACGCAAGCGGCTCTTGGAGCAATGGCGGACATGACTCAACAGCAGGTATTCGGATTAGAGCAAGGCACTTCGAACGTCACAATACGTACGCTTGCCCGCGTCGCGAAGGTCCTGGATGTAGATCTTAATACGCTATTTAGCAAAATTGGAGCCAGTTCCAGCACCAGACTTGTAGAGGCGTTGGAATCATTTCGCACTTTACTTGAGGAACGCGCTGAGCAAGAGCGGGCTTTCCGCCGAGAGATAGGGGAACTGATAGACCGAGCAAGCGCGAATGCCATTCGCAGGGAGCCAGAGCAAAAAGAGGGCGGCGATGGCTGCCCGTCTGAAGCAGGGGCCTGCTCAGGGGCGATTAAAAAACAGTAGGAGATTTGTTTTTAGCTTGAAAAACATAAAATAGGGTTTTAAGTCTTCCCTCCAGTCCCTGACTGGAGGTTAATGTGGCGTTAACGGGCGTCCGGAAAGTTGAGGAAACCAGGGTGGCGCCTCCGGCGCTGCCCGATTTCCATCAGCCTCCGCCCGCCACCCAGCACTACCCTCTCTTCGACCGATTGCTGGCCTGTATGGTCAGTGCGGGCCAAGGCATCCAGGCGCTATGCCTATTTCTGAGCTTGAGTCGGGCCGTCCTTGACGAGCACATCATCCGGCTGGGCATCGCCACACCACATGACCGTCCAATGCGCGGAGGCGGGGCGAAAGCGTGGTCTCTAAGAGACACGCTACGTCTGATTGTCTGGCGGCTCGCGGCCGTTCATCCCGATGTAATCGGTCAGAGGCTGGATACACCACGTTCAGCAAACGCCGTGCGCGCGAAGGCCCGCCGCCTTGGCATTCCCTGTCCTGACCGCAAAGCACTGCATAAGCCCCAACCAGACAGCTTACGTGATCCTGGGGTGGTGGATTTCATGGCCTCGATCATGCTCGCGGGCATCGAGCCGGGGCAGACGGCCGATGAGGCGCTGAAGCGTCTGCGTGAGAGCGTTGTGGTGAGCGCGGCCGAGGTGGTTTCACTTCCCGTCAAAGAGGGACGGCCGGCTAGGAAGCGCAACAAAGCGGCGGGACAGCGTGAATTCCCATTTTTCGGGATTGTTCCTGACCAGGCCGACCAAAAGGTCGCACAACCCGAAGTCCTCGAAATCCCTTCGACAGAAAATCAGGTCGATTTTAAGGAAAATTTGACCTGGTTTGCGGGCCTCAAGGGGCGAACAAAAGCTCAAACGAACCGCGTGGCGGTTTGGGTCGCCTTCATGCTCATGGCGGGCGGTCTCCATTATAAAGAGGCCGCGAAGAAACTCGGCGTCACACCCGCAGCGTTCCGGACGTTCAAGACCAACGTCGCCATTCCGAGTGACTCTGACCGTCGGAAGATGGGCGGCGTCTTCGACCTCGACGCCGCTGAAGCCACGCTCAAGCGCTCAGGTTATGAATTGAAGCGTTGTCTCAAGAGCGATAATTGGTTTTGGGCGAAGAAATCCGAAAAGGGTGTGCGACTTTCGCCACCGTTTCGCAGAGGTGAAAAAATAATCGGCGAGCGTGGTAACAAGTTCACCATAGTTACGCGCGCGATGCTTGATGCGGAAAATCGCATAAGACATGTGCCGTTCGCAGAAATGGCAGCCAAAGTGCCTGCATGATGCAAACATGTAGGCACTATCATGAGAAATTCCTCTAGCACAATTTCGCGACGGCTTTCCGATCCGGATTTCCAGGGGCTCCTCGTCAACCGTTGCCTCGGTCTGACGATCGCGATGGCCGCGCTGCTAGGGGTCTCGATCGCGCATGACGCCTGGCAGTGGACCCATCCGGTTCAACCGCGATATTTCTTTACGGATGGCAAGAATACGCCACGTCCTGTCGTAGCACTCGACAGTCCCATCGTGGATGATACACAACTTTTGCAATGGACTGTGGGAGCGGTTCTCGCTCCTTATAACATCGACTACTACAATTACCCTGCTGAGCTGAACACGGCGAGCCGCAAGTTCACGCTCCACGGGTGGAATACTTTCGCGCAGTCTTTCATCGGCGAGGGCAATTTCGATGAGCTGAAGCGGGCAAGGCTTTTGTGTCACGCGCAGTCCGAAAGGGCCGCTTTGATCCACCAGACGAGCTACCAGCAGGGTGCGCTCGCCTATGAGATCCAGGTTCCTGTCGTCCAGACCTGTGAAAACGTCAACCAGGCCAGCACGAACAGAATGATGATTACCGCGCTCGTCGTTCGCACAAATGCCGACGATCATCCAGACGGGCTGGCGATCGATCAACTCGTGGCAAGCCCGGAGTAGCCGTCATGGAGGGCAAACGGATGAGCCACGGGTTCATGAAACGAACACGAGACTGGGCGGCAAGCCTGTCGGTTCTGGCGCTGATGGCAGCGTCACCGGCATTCGCGCAATCAGATGGCACTGGCAATTCAGGGGTGCCGTCGCCGAATTCTGCGAACGGCAATGCCGCTGAGCAGCAGGCCGTTCAAAATGCGATCCCCCTCTCTCCGGAGGCAATCCAGGAACTGGCCAAGCGCTATAACGCGACCAGGCAAGCCGAGGAGCAGTCCGTCATTCCCATGGCGGCGCCGATGAGCCGGCAGATTAATGTCAGCTTCGCGCCCGGTGCGGCCGTGAGCATCATCCAGACGGTCAAGGGCTACCCCACCGCCGTCTCCTTCTTCGATGCCACTGGCCAGCCCTGGCCGATCCAATGGGATACGAACTCCGACCCGGCGGCGGTCTCTGGTGCGGCGAGTTGCAGCGCGCCCAACAGCCATGGTGGTCCGTCGGTGGTGGCGATCGGCTTCTTCGTCTGCACGCCCACCAAGGGCAGCAATGTCCTGGAGATCACGCCGATATCCCTCGCTCCGCGAGGCGGTCTTGTGGTGTCCCTGCAGAACTCGCCCAAACCCCTCACCTTCCTCATGATGGCGGGGGGCGGTCGGTATGATGCAGACCTTTCCGTCCATGTCGGCGATCGAGGCCCGAACGCACAGGTTTCGATCATGACACAGCCGGACGCGCCGGATACGGGGGCGCCATACTTGACCGGGATGCTCGAAGGCGTGCCGCCGGCGGACGCAACCCCGCTCTCCGTCGAGGGCGTCTCGCCAGACGAGCTGACGGCCTGGCGCCTGGGAGGCAATGTCTACATCCGCACGCCGGACACGCTGCTTTCGCCCGAGTGGACGGCATCGGAGGCCGAAGCCGGTACGACGGTTTACGCGGTCCCCAATACGCCGGTCGTGCTGCTCTCCGTCAACGGCCGGACGGTGTCGGCCCAACTGAAGGATTCCCAGTGATGTCGGACACTGCCCCCTGGTGGAAACCGAGCCTTAAGAGCGGAACGCTTCTCACGAGTGCCGGACAGGCAGGCCCGCGCCGCTTGTTGATCATCGGCGTCAGCGGGCTCGTCCTGGTAACGATGGCGGTCATCGTCATCAGCAGCGGCCATCATGTGCAACCGTTTTCCCAGGACGCGCATATGAAGCCGGTTGACCCCCTTCCAGGGGGGCTGCACACCACGCCCGAGCAAGATCAATTGGCCCTCCAGGCAGAAACGGCGGGCGCGAGCACGGCCCTCGCCAAGGGCAACTCCTATACGCCGCCCATCGCCCCGAGTGCTTCGGTTATCGTGGCTCCGACCGTGCAGGCGACGCAGCCATCTGCGGTGGCGTCGTTGCCGGCCCCGCACTTCGTGCCGCCACCCCCGCCGCAGGTCATCCCGGTGGAGGAGCCCGCCTTCCCGCCGCAGACGATCGCCGCCCCGCAAGCGGCGCCCCAGCCGATCCAGGCGACGCCCGTGGCTGTCACAGGTGCCAACCCGCAGGCCGTCGCGGCCTACAATCAGCAGATCGCCGATCTCTTTAGCCAATGGGGTGGCCGCCCGCCGGAAACGGATGTCGTCATGCCGCCGAGCGCGACACAGACGGCGAGCCAGCCGGTTGGGACAGGGCATGCCGGGCAGGCAGCGGATCCGCCCGGTAAAACAACCGGCAGCGCTTCGAGCGGCGCCGCCTCCGGGACAGTGCTCGTTCCGGCTGGCCGTGGCATCTACGCCCATCCGATCCTCGCGCTGAATTCCGATGAAACGAGCCCCGTGGTGATGCAGGCCGATAGCGGCCCGATCGCCGGGGACCGCATGGTCGGATCCTTCGAGCGTCAGGATGATCGCCTGATCATCCACATCAGCAGCATCGTTCATCAAGGCCAGGTGATTAGCTGCGATGGCGTGGTGATCGCGCCGGACACTATGGAAGCCTCGGTCGCCACGGGCGTGGACGAGCATTATCTCTCCCGCGTTATTCTTCCGGCGGCTGCGGCCTTCATCCAGGGGCTCGGGCAGGCGATTGCCACCACGTCGAATTCGGTGTCGGTGCTGAGCCCGTTGGGTGGTGCAACCACGGCGACCAACCTGAATTTCCGTCAGCAGCTTGGTGTCGGCGCCGGCACGGCCGGTGCGCAGGTCGGCACCTTTCTGAACCAGGCCGCACCGAAAGGGCCGACCGTTACGCTCGATGCCAATGTCGGCGTCGGTGTGATGTTCCTGACGGACGTGAAGACGCAGGCAAACCAGTAAAACCCGTTTACCGGTCAGGAAACTCTCTCCGTTCGCAAATCAAAGGGCGATGCTTCGGCATCGCCCTTTTTTGCAGGAGCAAACGGTCATGGATACACATGTCGCGGACCCGACCTTAGAAGATGTCCAGAGCTATCAGGCGCGTCTGCCGGGTGAGCCGGGGACCGATCGCCAGGAGAGCAGCGCTGAACCCCTTCGTGCTGGCGAGCGGACAGCGACCGCGACCACCTCCTCCAAGAACCGTCGCAAGAGCGGCTTGTTGTCCGGCGTGGCGATCATCGCCGTGGTCGTCATCGCAAGCGGCGGCTTTCTGGTGTCGCCCTACAACACCTTCGTCCCTTTCCCGCCCGCCTTGAAACTTCAGGTCGCTCAGCTTCTGCATGGCCATTTCGGCACCGGACAGCAGCGCGTCGCGTTGGCAACTCCTGCGCCCTCCCCGCCCCCGCTCGCCCATCCTGCGAGCCCGCCGGCCCACACTCCCCCGTCAGTGCTGCCCACGCCCCAGCAGACGGCGCAGTCCGATGTCTTGGCACCGTCAGCCGCATTGGCGGCCGTGAAAGCGCCAGCCGCGCCGGCGCCCGTGAAGCAGAGCCCCTACGTTCCGACCACACCGCAGGATGAAGTGGCCGAACTGGAGGGGCTTGCGGCCCCCAGCCCGGGGCAGGTGACGCCGGCGCCCACCTCCGCAGCCACGCCGGGGACCGCCGCTCAACCCAAGCTGCCGGCGACGGCCACGCAAACCCCGATCAAGCCGGTCCAGGTCGCGACCCAGGCGGAAGTTGTTCCGCCGGGCTATGTTCCCCATGAGCCCGGCGCGGCGCCGCAAAATGCTATCGTCACCCCGCACCCTGCGGTGCCTCAGACGGCGAAACCCGCTCCCACGTCTCACCCGGCGGTCGTGGTTCCGGTGACGGCGAATGCAGAGCCCACGCCCACAGCGCAACCTCAGTCGGCCGCGGCAATAGTAAAACCGCCGAGTGTTGCCACCCCGACCGCGGCGCTTGCGGCAGCAACGAAGCTCGAGGCCGCCCCAATGTCGCCATCCGATCAGATTCAGGTGCTCGAACTCGTGACGCAACTCGCGACACTCATCCGCGACGAACGTACGCAGATTTCCAACCTTCAGGCGGATGAGCAAAACGGGAACAAGGCGACGGCGGCGAAGCTGAGCGATTTCGAACGGCGTCTCGCTCTGGTCGAAGCCAACGCGGCGATGACCTCGGCTGCAAGCGTTCTCCCCTCGTCCCCGGCTGCCCCCACCGTTTCCCCGACGGTTGTGGCGCTGACCAGTGCGCGGGCGGCCTTGAAGGAGGCGAGCCAACCAGCGCCGGTTCACGCCCCTGCCCCCGCTGCGGCACCCGCACCGGCACCGCCGGCGACACCCGAGATCTATCGCGTCCAAGCGGCTTCTCCCGGTCTCGCCATGCTTGCGGAGGTTGATCACAGCGGCGGCGACGGCGCGCAGATCGAGGTCCAGGTCGGCGACACGATCCCTGGCTATGGACACGTCATCTCGGTGACGCAGCGCGGCACGAACTGGGTCGTCAAAACCGATAACGGCCTCATTCAGTAGCTCCGAAAGGGAGGCCCGTCATGCAAGGCCTGATTAATTTTGCTACTGCGATTGCCGACAGCATCGCCGTGGCACTTCCCGCCTTCTGCTATCTCTCGGCATGCGGCTGTTTCATGTTCTTCGCCTGGTCGCTTTGGCGCTGGTCGGAGCCACATTCCCGCTACCAGCATCACCGCATCGACAAGCCGTGGGTGCCGTTCATTTCGCTAATCTTGAGCGGGGTCTTTGCAAGCTTCCCGCATTTCCTGACCATGGCGAATGTCAGCGCAGGCACCAATATGACAATCGGACTGACGAGCTACGCGGCGACCACGCCGCCGAACGGCTCGAACCTGATGGGCGCGACGCCGGACGCGACAGTCGTCAATGTCGTGCAGATGTTTCAATACATCTTCGAAGCCTTTGGCGCGTTCTGCGTCTATTGGTCGATCCTGCGTTGGCGCAGCATCGTCAACGGCGCGGCCAATGGCTCGCTCAGCGCGTGCAGCGTGCAATTCGTTTTCGGCGTTCTCTGCATCAACATTCTGACCGTCGCGACTGGTATCGAATCCTTCTTCAATACAGGCGGTTAAAAAACCGAAAACTGTGCTGCCGTTCGCAGTCTCCTGGATCAGCCTGATGCGTGAGGGGCCTTTCCCTCATCAGTCAAACAGGAGCGTTTTCGTGAAACTCATCCACACACATGCACGGGAGGCCACGTTCAAGCGTGGTGGGGCCGTGCTCAATACCAAACCGGCCAGCTTTTCCCTCAAGCTCGGCCTCGGCGAGCTGGGTCGGAAGATCATGCCCGCGTTTCTGCTCGCCAGCGGCAGTCTGCTCGCCTTCGCCGGTCACGCCATGGCGCAGGCGACCTCGCCCACCGGTGGTCTCGGCGCGCAGGTCAACACGATGTCGAGCGAGGCGATCAACTCGGGCGGCGAAGCCTTCGGGATGGGCTGCTATCTGGCCGCAGCCCTCTGCTTCGGCTTCGGCGTCTGGGCGCTCTGGCAGAGCCGCCAGCCGCAGAACCGTGAGAGCGGCCATATCGGTCGCGGCATCGCGGGCCTGGTCCTCTGCGGTCTGTTCGCCACGGCCGGCGTCTGGATCGGCAAGGCCTCGATCTCGGCCTCCGGTGGCGCTGCCACCGTCAATACCACGCCGCAGATGGTCCAGTTCGGCCAGGGCGGCTGAAACGGCACCGGCCTGCTCGCGCGGACGCTCTGCGTTAGCAGGCCGGTTCTACTTCACGGAGGTCAATACGATGGCTGTTTCTGGTCTTGAAGGCTCCCTGACGACATCGAACAGAATTCTCAGCGGGCGCCTAGCGGGCGTCCTCTTCGTTCTGTCGGTCGCTTACATTTCCGTCGCAATGACCCGGGCGCCCGAGATCAGCGCCATCGCACGAGGCATGTTATTTCCCATGAAACTGTTCCTGGTCGCCTCGGCGCCGACGGTCGGCGGGATCGCCTTCCTGTGGTCCGACCGCGCGATCAGCGATGTGCGGCGCCGCAGTCTCATGCGTATTCTCCTCGTGCTGCTCTGGGCGTTCGCAAGCGTGACCCTCGTAAGCCTCCTGTCATGATGACCCTGCGGCCCTTGTTGTTGTCGCCGGGCAGGACCGGCGCGCTGTCTTGCGACGATCCGGTCTCCACAACGGAGGCGATGTGCTGTTATTGCGGCTGCGATATCGGCAAAGGCCGCGACATGGTCGGCAGTATTGAAGGCGAAGACTGCGTTCTCTGCGCGCTCGTGCAAAATCTTGTGCGTCCGCGCATTGATGAGGAAGCCTGCATCGTGTGGGTTCCCGAGCTAAGTCAGCCAGCGGTGAACGTTATGATCCGGCGCGTGCATCTGACGCTCCGCGCCCACAAAGAGCGCGTCGAGACCGATGCCAAACCGACGAAGGCCGTGGGCATAATCCCGGCCCTTTACCATGTGGCGCAAGCACTGCTGGACCGACGGCGTGAAGCGGCGGCGCGCCTCGGCACGTCATCACCGTCAGAATTGGCGGACGCTCTGCTCCGACTGCCTGCGGACGCTTATAGCGGCCGCGACAGGTTGCTGGGCGGCGCTCGGCTTTTGCCTCTCGGCAGACTCTATGACGGATCCTCGGACATTTATCCGGAGATCGTGGATAGCTGGGCGGCAAGCCGCCGTGCCACACGCAATTAGATGGCGGGAGACCAATGATGCTGAAAAGTCTTGCGACCGGACTGGCGAATGTCTCGCTCATCTTCAAACAACCCTTAGGATCGTTTTGCGATATCGAAACGTCACACAACGATGCGCTGATCGATAAGCGCGGCAATTATGTCACCTGGGTCCGCATCGACGGCATGCAGCGTATGGCAGAACGCCAGGATTACGCTGGGATCACTGAGGCGATGCGCCTTGATCTCTCGGGCGCGTTGGAAGCCAGGGGACATGCCATCGTTGGTTGGTACATCTCCGACCCGGACGCGGCGCTGGTCGAAATCGAGCGCGTCAATCTGACATCGTGCCGCAATATCGCGAAGGCGCTCGGTCTTGAGATGGACGGCATCCTGAGTGAACGCGCTTTGCTCTGGCCGAAACTCATGCGGTGGGAAGCGGCTTATTTTATTCTTTGGACGCGGACCTCCGTCCTGACCAAGGAGGAGCGCCGCCAACTCAAACACGAATACGCAGAGAACGCCCGTAACATTGGCCGTGTCGGCAACACGCAGCGTCTCTATCTGCGTAGCGACGTTATGTCGGCTCGCCACTCGGCCTTTGTGACGCGTGTCACGTCGGCGCTCCGCGCCCATGACGTGAGCGCGAAGCTTGTTGATCCTCACGAGGCCCTGCGCATGTCGCGCGAGGCGATGTATCGCGAGATGGCGGCGTCCGAATGGCGGCCGAGCCTGCCGGGTGATGGGTTGATGGCGCGCTGCCCCGAGGATGGCGACAGACGGCCTCCGGCCGAAAACGTCCTCTGGCCACCGGTCCGCGACCAGCTTTTCTATGCCGACGCCGTCACACGCGGGGGGCAACGGGTGGATTTCGGCGAGAACGCCTTCGGCCCCATCGATATGGAAATTGGACCCGAAGATCCCCGTCCCTTCGTTGAACTGGCGGCGACGCTCGGCCAGGATCGCATCCCCTGGCGCGCGTCCTTCCTGCTCGAAGGTAGCGGGCGATCGGCCATGCAAATGAAGGATGTTGGTGCGTCCTTCCTGTCGATGTTTCCAGGCAATGCCGATCTAAGGCGCGCGCTCGCCTATGTCGATGAATTGCGTCGCAAGGAAAACCATATCAGCGTGAAGTTGCGGGCCAGTTTTGCGACCTGGGCACCGGCTGATCAGCCCGCCAAACTTCGCCGTCGCGTCTCGACGCTCTCACAGCGGATCGAGGGCTGGGGCAATACCAAGACGACGGCAGTGATCGGTGACCCGCTGGAAGGTGCGATGAGCAGTGTGCCAGGCTTGGCTCTCGGCTCGACGGCCAACCCGGCACTTGCGCCGCTCAGTGACGCCCTCGGGATGCTCCCTTGGAGCCATACAGCCTCCCCCTGGGACAGCGGCAGCGTGCTGTTCCGCCGAGCTGACGGCGGTATCTGGCCCTATGACCCATCGGGCGGGAGGGTGCGGCCCCTGACCGTTGATATTTTCGTAGCACCGCCGGGTTCGGGCAAATCCGTGCTGGCGAACACGATCAATATCGGGCTCTGCCTGAGCCCCGCCGTCATGGGCACCAATGGCGCGAAGCTGCCGCTGATTGGTAAGGCTGATATCGGCAAGTCCGCTGAGGGATTTGTCAAACTCGTGCAGGAGGCACTTGGCCCGAACCGGAAGCATGAGGCGATTTTTTCGTCGCTGTTGTTTGCGCCGGGCTATGAGTTCAACATCTTCGATTTGCAGGTCGGCTGCGAATACCCGCTGCCGCTCGAAAAAGCTTTCCTACAAAACTTCCTCGCGCTGGCAACGACTCCGCCCGACCAAAACACGCCGTTCGAAGGCATGACGCAGTTGATTTCGCTGGTCATCGACGAAGTGTATCGGAACTGCACCGAGCTGGGCGGCGGGGCGAAGAACTATCATCGGGGCGTCGATGAGGAGGTGGACCAGGCGATCGAAAAGCTCGGCATCGAACTGCATGATGAATCGCCTTACTGGCGCGATGTCGTGAATGCCCTCTGTGATCGAGGGGAATATCGACTGGCGGAACGCGCGCAGCGCCATGCCGTCCCGATCCTCGAGGATCTCATCGGCGCCGTGCGCTCCGACCAGGTCAAGGACATGTTCGACAGCTTGCGACTTGCTGAGACTTCTGAAAAGGCCTCGCAGATCTTCGAGCGCTACATCTCCGATCTGATCCGCCGCTATGAGACCCTGAACGCGGCGACGCAGCTTGATTTCGGCCCCGCGCGAATCATCGTGCTGGATTTGCAGTATGTGGCACCCGGCGGCAATTCGGCGGCGGCTAATCGCCAGACCGAGATGGTCTACCTTCTGGCCCGCCACATCCTCGGCCGCAATTTCTTCCTGCACCCGGAATACATCAAGTTCATTCCAGAGCGTGTCCACGGTTACCACAAAGCTCGGATCACCGAGATCTATGAGACGGTGAAGCGGATCGATTACGACGAGTGGCACCGCACTCAGGGCAGCGTGCTCGTTCGCGCCCAGGCCGAGCTGGATGTTCGAGAAGGCCGCAAACACAACGTTCAATTGGGATTTGCCAGCCAGCGGTTGTCGGACATGGGCGACGGCATCATCGCGCAATCAACCGGTCGCTTCGTGCTGGGCGCTGATGACCAAACCGAGCGCGAGGCAATCATCGAGCGCTTTGGACTGACGGAGGCCAGTGGCAAGATCGTGCGACATCGTCTTACCGGGCCGCGCAGGGACGGCGCGCCGTTTCTCGCAATACTTCGCGCCGAGTCCAAGCATTACGAGCAATTCCTCATCAACTCGCTCGGGCCAGTCGAACTCTGGGCGCTGTCCACGACGCCGGCTGACACCAGCCTGCGCAACCGGCTCTACGATCGTGTCGGGTTTACCGAAGGCCTGCGTCGTTTGTCGAAGGTGTTTCCTGCCGGTTCCGCCAGCGAGGAGATCGAGCGGCGCACCAAGGCGCTCATGCGCAAGGGCGATGCCGCTGACAACGTCAAAGCCGGCGTTATCGAGACGCTCGCCTCTGAACTCATCGAAGGGCGTGGGCTTGGTTTGGTTCTTCGACCGCAAGACGAACCCTCACCAGCCAACGACACAATGCCTGTCGCGGCGGAGTAGTGGATGGGCGTTGTGGACAAGACGATTTGGCGTGACGAGCCTCAGTCTGATCGCACGTCGCCAAGACCATCTGGCATAAAGCCTACGCGGCCCCAACCGATCCGTGACGCGATCATGCGCTTCATTTCGCAGCCACGCTCGGCTGGAGAAATCGCTGAGCATATCGAGCGGCCTGTGCCGACCGCCACGGGTCATCTGCGCGCGATGATGGAACGCGGTCTTGTCCGCAGGATCGCCTTCGGCACCTACGCTCTTGCTGACTATACCGGGCCGGCTGTCCGCATCCCACAGCGGCGCTCCCAATCGACAAGGGAAATGCGCAGCACCATCCGCGCCCACCTGGGCGATCGGTGCAGCGTGCAAGGGCTGCATCTGCGCACCGGCATTCCGGAAAGGGCGGTGCGTGTCACGCTACGGGATCTCTGGTTTTCGGGGTTGCTCGAAGGAGATGAGACGAGCGGCTACCGCCTGGTCAAACACCTACGACAATCCTGATGCCAGGCGCGAGTACAAAGATGCCGTTCGCAAAATCACCGCTTAGCCTTCCGAGCATGGAGGCAGCTATGGCGCATCTCACAATCAGTCTTGGGGCAGCCTTGATCGTCCCTTTCAGCATCCCTCGTGGATGGAATGGCCATCGGCGTGAGCGGGCATGGCGTGTCCGCCTCCGGTGGCAGGCGCTGTGTGAAGCTCGGATGGTCGCACGTGAGCGGGAAGCTGAGGGAAAGCGCATCCGCTTTCCCAGTGCTCACTCGTCCGGAAAGTCGCTGCAACAGAGCGCACTCGGTTCCGGGAGGGATATCTGGTCATGAAACACGGTCTACTCGGTCTTTTGCTTGGCACGGCCATGCTCGCGGGTTGCGCGGCGCCGCTCCACCCGGTGCCGACGACGGTGGAAGCCGCCGGCATGCCCAACCCCGAACTCGCCCTGCAGAAAAGCATCACGAATGTCGATGACGAAATGTCCGAATTGGGCGAGATGAACCCTACGGCCGCGTCGGCTCCCGCAGTGTCGCAGCCCGTGCTTGCGGACCCGCTACAGAAAACCGTCTCCTTTACCTGGAATGGTCCGCTGGACGGCGCGGTTTCCAAGTTGGCGCTGAGCGTCGGCTACACTTTCTACGTCACGGCCCCGCAAAACGCGCAGCCGCTGAATATTTCGATCTCGGCCAACTCGGAGACTGCCTATCAGGTCTTCCAGCAGCTCGGCGCCGATGCCGGTGCAAGGGCCACGGTCCAGGTCGATCCGCTCCATCATCAGGTCCAGGTGATCCATCATGCGTAAGCTGCACGCGACCGTCATGCTCGGCACGATGTTCATATCCCTGGGCACTGCTTCTATCGCGGATGCCCAGACGAATTCCCTCACATCGCCCGCCGTCCCGCCCTTCCCGAGTCCGGCGCAGATGGAGCAGAACCTTCCGACACTCGGCAATCCGATCAACCAGCCCATTACGGGCGCGTCCGAGGATCCGCTGGTGGTTGGCACCGAGGCGCCCCCATCTCTGGAAGCCTTGCAGGATACTCGTCCAGGCGACCAGCCGAACGATGGGCTCTCGGCCAGTCGCCAGGGCACTTTGCAGACGGCGGCCATGACCTACGGCGCTCAGGGTGGACTTGCCGCCCGCAGTTTTGCGCTCAACGAGATGTTGCGGCGCTACGAGGCGCAGCTCGACACGACCTATGATTTCGGCGCGCTGGTGCTCCCGGTGAAAGGCGGACAAACCCTGATGCGGCCCCCAATCGTAAGCGCCGCACAGATGGCCTTCGCGCTCGGCGACAATGGACAGGTCGCGAGGGAGACGTCGTGCATCTACGAGATCACCCGCGAGGCGCAGCTCGCATCCACGCCGCCGAATTGGCGGACCTATCTGGTGCGAAGCTGGGCCACGCCACGGCGCCCGACCGACGCCGCACTCCCGCGCACCAAGCAGGAGGTCGCCTATTGGGATAAGTGGGTCGCTGAAGGCTGGGCTGACGGCGAGACGCAGGCCGATGAGATTTTCCTGTCCGACCTCGGCCGCTTGCAACGCGACATGGTCGGCATGGCCCGCTATCGGGTCCTGTTGCGGGCCAACCTGGTCGAACAGCCCGTGCTCGCCTTCAAGACCCAGGCGGCGGACGGTGGTCGCGATAGCCTGCATATCAACGACCAGGTGATCCGGATCACCAACCAGCCTGGGCTTCAGGGCAATCCCGGTCATTGGACCCCCGGCGCGGGGTGCCCGCAATGAGCAAGATGCCTGAACTTCCCCGGCAAGAGAACCAGGGAGCGGAGCAGAATAAGGTCGAAAGAGCCTGGCCCTACCTTCCGCTTTCGCCAATCGAGCTTCGGGTTGCACCGCCCGGCCGCGGCCGGACGGTGCTTGCAAAGGCCCTGCCAGCGGAGAACCGCGATGTTTGACGGGGCCGATCATGGCATGGAATGGCCCGACCGAGATCGCAAAGGGCTGCGCTGGGTCGCGGAAGCGCGCAAAAGCGCGCCCGGTCTCGACTCCCTCCTGACCTGGGCCTACCAGCAGGGGGCGTCGCGCGTTCACTTTCAGACGGGACATCCGGTCTGGGTTTCCGTCCACGGTCAAAATCACCGCGCCACCGAATATCCGATCGACGAGATCGAGTTCAGCCATATCGTCAACCATCTCTATGGCGCCGATGCGATGGCGCGGCTCCAAGGTGGCACCGACTTCGATACCGCTTATGCGATTCAGATTGATCGCTCGACCCGCCTGCGGTTTCGCTTGAACGGCACGTCCACCAGGACCTTCCGGCAGACCGGCGGCAATGTCGTGCTCCGTCCGATATCTGATCTTCCTGCGACCCTTGAGCAGCAACTCGTCGAACAGGGAATATTAGAGGCTTACAAAATCCGGCAGGGGTTAATTATCGTAGGCGGCGCAACGGGTTCCGGGAAATCAACCCTGATCGCCGGAATGACCGTCGCAAAACTGCTAGAACCGGATGGACATTACAATATCGTCGAAGGGGCGGCGCCCGTCGAGTTCTTGCTCGAGCGTGTGCGCGGCCTCACATCGACGATCAACCAAAGCGAGATCCCGCGCGACCTTCCAAGCTTTGCGGCCTTCGTGCGCGGCGCGATGCGGCGCGAGCCGACAGACATCAATGTCGGCGAGTGCCGCGACAGTGAAACCATGGCGGCTTCCATCCAGGCGGCAATTTCCGGGCATGTCGTCACCACGACGATTCACGCCAATGACGTAGCACTGACGATGCAGCGTATCACGAGCCTCTGCCCGAGTGACGAACGCGACAACCTCGTTTCGGCCATCGCCCAGTCGCTGCGCCTTGTGATCAACCAGCGCCTCACCCGGTCCGCCGACGGACGGCGTACCGCCCTCCGTGAATTCCTCGCTTTCGATTCTGATCTTCGCCGGAAGTTTTTGCGCTGCGACCCTGCCGAATGGCCCGAACTCACTCGGGTCGCAGTGGAAGAGCGCGGCCAATCCTACGCGAAATCAATCCGAAACGCTCTCGAAGCGGGGCGGATAACGGAAGAAACCGCTGCCTTTGAATTAAGGGAGATCGGCTGAGATGTGGCGCAACACAGGTCAACCCGTCCGGGTTTTGATGCTTGATGCACGGGCCTGCCTGCCGGTGGTGTTGGCCGCCGTCTACTGGTCATGGCCGACGCTCTACATAGCGATCGCCGGCTTCGTCTTCTTTTCCCTCATCTCGTTTTTCGGCCTGACGCTACCCGCCCTGGTTCGGACGGTACGGCGGTGGACTGCCGGGAGGGTGAGGACGGCGGTGCCCGTCTGGCGGCGGAGGCGTTATTCATGAGTGCCGTCGATCTGGATCGTGTGGGCCGCACCATGCGCGTTCTTCTGGAACGCTCTGGACGCCTCGTCGTCTACGATGACCCGGCAAGCCGTTCTCGCCTTGAGATCAGTGCAGCAGCCGCAAGTTCCTCTACCGGTTTCCTGCCGGCGTTTTTGGTCGCGGGCGAGGCGATCTGGCGAGAGATGACCGGCAAGGGGTTTGCCCTGCAAATCGCGCGCGATGACCGGTCGCTTCTGGGCTACCGGGCAGAGGGAATCGGGGCCGGGACCTATGCCACGGTCATGTTGTCCGCGATGGAGGCGATGCACCAGGTCTCTGGCGGCGGCCCCGTCGTCGTCAGCGACTTCAACAATCTTTGGCGCGCCGCTGTCGGCCGTTTGGAACAGGCGCCGACCAATCCGCCGGCCGGGCGTGCGGGGATGGACCGGTGAGAAGGACCGCTTGCGTTATGGCGCTGTCGGCCCTGTTCGCGGGCTCGATTGCTGAGGCGCAAGCCGCGCAAGCGGTCTCCCTATCTCCGGCCACGATTCAATCCTGCATTCTGGCCGCCGCCAATCTCCACCGCGAGCCGCCGGCCCTTCTGCTCATCCTGCTGAATGTCGAGGGCGGAACGCTCGGCGCCGTTAGCCAGAACACCAACGGCACCGTCGATATCGGCCCTATGCAGGTCAACCAGATCTGGGTGCCGATGGTCGCAACCCATTGGCATGCGTCGAAGGACGCCACCTATCACGCGCTTCGCGACAATTTTTGCGCCAACCTCGAAGCAGGGTCCTGGATCTTGCGGCAGGGCCTCGACGAGGCGCACGGCGATCTCTGGGGCGGCGTCGCTTTCTACCACTCGCATAACCCAGTCTATCAGCAACAATACATGCTGTCCGTGCTGAAGCAGGCCCTGCGCCTGGAAGCGCTCCCGCGGAAGAAAACGAGCGCCCGCCTATCGGCACTCAACGCACCGGCCGGGCCACCAAAACAGAGGGGATGAGGATGCAACCGCAGCATGGTGGTGGTGGCCGCAGCTCCTGGCCGTCCAGCGATGACACCGCACTTTTCAACCTGATCATCATTCTCGTCGGCATCGGTGTCGGCTCGTATCTGCTCTGGACGAATTATCATGCCACGATCAGCAGCGGCGTGATGGCCGTGGTTCACACCGAGATCGGCTGGCTGGATCAGGTTACCGGACGCTTTCGTGTCGCCGATCAGCAGATGATGAACAGCGATCCCTCGGGTGTCACGCTCGCCGATCTCTACGGCATCCTCCATGCGACTGGCGCTTTCGTGCGGATTCCGGCCGCCGCTTTCATCGGCATCTTGGCTTTCTTCTGTTTCGTTCTTGCAGCCCCGTCCCGTTTCAAGCGCGCCTTTGATGTCGAGGGGCTGATCCGCGAGCAGGCGCTGCGGTTTCCCGGTGTGCGTGCATTCGTCCGGCGTAAGCTGAGCCTGGTGCGGCCCGACGAAAAAGCGCCACGTCCAGCGGATTACGCGCTGACTGCCAGCGAGTGGCTCGACCGGTTCGTGTGCAAGCCGGGCTCAGCCTTCGATGATCGACGCGCCTTCAATGCCCTCTCGATGCAGCTCGGTCCGACCTGGAAGGGTGTGTCCGACGCAACGCCGATCGTGCGCGTTCTCTTTGCGGCTTTCGCACTGCACATGGTCGAGCGCCGTGACGATGCCGTGGCCATGCTGGGGGAAATATCAACCGCGCTGGATTCCGATCGGAAGGAAGGAGGATCAGGACCTAGCGCGTATCTATCGGTTCCCGCCACCACGCTGCGTCGCGTGGATGAACTGCTCCGCGACACCCGGTGGTATGAGGAAGCGGTCAAGGTCGCGTCACGTCATGCGTTCACCGCCCCCGCCTTGATGGCAGTCTTGAACTATGCGCGGCTTCGCGCCGGGGTCTTGGCCCCAGCTCAGTTCGCTTGGACGAAGCTGATCGACCGGCCGCTTTGGTATGCCCTGCACTCCCTTGGTTTCGAGAGCGAGGGGCTCGGCCGCTACGCGCATCCGAATCCGCGCGTCGAGGCGGCCGGCGCGCGTGACCATTGGGCAACGGAACGCGCAGCCGGTAGTCCCATCCCTTGGCCATCGGTTGCGCGCGCCATTGATGCGCTTCGCCAGGCCCACGCGCAACGCGCCCAATCCACGGAGATTTAGACGCCCGTTCGCAGTTTCGCCTGCGAAGATCGCGGCATAGACGAGACAAGGAGTTGAAACGATGGCACTGATGACGTTCGACATTCCTGACGGCATGACAGCGCAGGTGATCGTCGGCACGCCCGATAGCTTCGCTCGTCGCGAGCCGTTGCAGATTGCCTACGAGCCCGCGCATCCCGAACCTCCGCATAAGCGCCGCTCCCGGTGGTTCATGTTGAGCGGCGCTGGCATTCTTCTGTTGGTCGGCGGGATGTTCCTCGGCGGCAGCTTGAAGCCGCGCAATACCGCCAACGCCGCGTTCGCGGCCATTCCCCCGACGGTGGCACCGATTCAAATTCCGCCCGACGGACCGCCGCCGGCGACAACGGCGTTCCCGCAGCAAGCCCCGTCCGCTCCGGCCGCGCCCCCGCCTCCCCCACTCGCCGCGTCGGGCAGCAATCCGCCGCCCGCGCCCCCGTCCGGCGCGCAAGCCGGCCAAATGCCGCCCGACCTCGCGGCCGATCTGAAGGCCCAGCCGCAGGTCGAACCTGCGCCGGGTCAGGCGTCCGGCCAGGGTGCAGCCCCGCCGCCTCCCCAAAACGCTTTCGGCCTGGGGAACTGACGCATGGGCGTCCAACGCGAGATCGTTGGGCCGCAGGAGCAATTCGAGCGCAGCGGTGCGCAGAGTCTCCGCGATACGCGGCCTTTCACCACCCGATTGTCCGAGGGGCTGCGGAGTTCTGCATCCGGTATTGTCCTGGCGGTTGCGGGCGGTGCGACCTGGTATGAGCCGGCGCTGGTCAATCTGACGGTGCCAGCCTCGGCCCTCTATGCGCTGTGGGTGTTGACACGCTCGCCCCGGCTGCCGCTGCGCCTACCCTGGTCATCCAAGCGAAAGGATTACGGCAATCCCATTCCGGGCACGCGCAAGCCCCGAATGGCGAATGGCAGTTTCTTCCTGGGCTGGAGCATCACGGGCCAGGAGTTGTGGATCACGCCCGACGATCAACGTCAGCACATGACCATTCCGGGGACGACCGGCGCGGGCAAGACGACAGCAATCCTCAGCATGTTGACCAATGCGCTGGCTCAAGGCAGCGGCTTCGTCTTCGTCGATGGAAAGGCGGACCGCACGCTGTTTGGGAAGGTACTGGCACTCGCGCGGCGCTTTGGTGTCGAGGACAATGTCCGGGTCCTGAACTTCATGGTGGCATCCGGGATCAAGGACAGCCACACCTTCAATCCCTTCGCCATCGGGAATGCCGACGCACTCCGCGAGCTTCTCGCCAGTCAGCTCGGCGAGCAGGCGTCGAATGACGCGAATGGCGTTTTCCGTGAGCGCGCCGTGGCTCTTATGGGCACGATCACCCCGGTGCTCGTCTGGCTGCGCGATGTGCGCGGGATTCCCCTCAACATCGAAGTGATCCGGTTCTCGATCGAGCTTCGCTGGATCTGGAAGCTCGCCATCGAAAAAGTGGCACTGCTGCGCGACCGGGAGACCGGCAATATCCGCGAACTCGATGTCAGTGCCGACATTCCGGAAGAGATCGTCTGGCCGCTGAAGTCTTATCTCGGCGAGCTGCCGGGCTATGACGCGGCGCTGCCCTTGGACAAGCAGAAGGGTGATGAGCCGTCAAAGCAGCACGGCTACGCGCAATTCTACTTCACCGGCATCTTCGCGAAGCTTGCCGTCAGCCTCGGCCACATCTTCGGCGTGGAGTCTGGCGATATCGACATGCGCGATATCGTCCTCAATCGCCGCATCCTTGTCGTCAACCTGCCCGCGCTGGAGAACTCGGAAGCGACCCTCGCCGCCCTCGGCAAGCTGGTCGTGGCCTCATTGCGCGGGATGATGGCGCAGTTACTCGGGCTGTCGCTGGAGGGTGAATACACCGACGACGACAAGCCCGGCATGGGGCCGTCGCCCTTCCCGGTGGTGCTGGACGAGCTGGCCTATTACGCGACGACAGGCCTCGATGCCATGCTCAGCCAGGGGCGCGGGCTCAATGTCTCCTTCATGCTGGGGTTCCAGGAGGTCTCGGGCATCTGGGCGCGGCTAGGAGAGCGCACGGCCTCGATCCTCGGCAACGCCAACCTCACGATCGCCATGCGCCAGCAGGATTCCGGCCGCACGCGCGAGTGGATCGAGAAGACCGCCGGCCAAACCAATGTGACGCAGGTGTCGTCATATCAGGGCGGCCAGGATGGCTCTTACCGCGAAGCACGTAGCGCCGAGGTGCGCTCGGTCTCGCGTGTTGATTGGCAGGACCTGACATCGCTCATCGAGGGTGAGGCGATCGTGCTGTTGGGTGGCCGGCGCGTTTATGCGCGCGTGTTCCACGCCAAGTTTGATGAGACGGGGCCGAAGCGGCTTGGCCGCACCTTGATGATGCGCGAGCCCGATCCGAGTGAAACGCGGCTCCGGCTGAAGAAGGCCGATGACTTGGCGAAGCTGATTGCAAGCGGCGGTCTGACGATGGACGGCGGCATGACGGAGCCGTCTCCGGTGATCGCCGCGATCGTCGCCGGCATGCGGCGGGCGGCCCAGGCTGGCGGTTCGATTATGGACTGCGCCGATGCGGCCCTGTCGGAAGTATCTCAGCTATCACCCGGCAGTTTGCCGCGTGCCGCCGAGCCCGCCGATGGTGCGCCCGCAACGGTAGTAACGCCGATGCTACAGGTGGCGAGTTCTCAACCAATCCCTGGCACATTCGAAGGGGGACGCCCGTCCGATCCGGTCAATGCCACCCTGATCCGTCGTCTGGCGACCGTCGAGGAACTGGGCGGAGCAACGGCGGCGGCGGCACGAAACACCGCGATGCGGGTGCTAGCCGAACGGGACGAGGGGGCCGCAAAGGTCGTCCGGATCGAACCACCTCTGATGACCGAGCCAGAGTTCATCGCCCGGCTTCAGGCCATCGTCGAGCGGCTGCGCTCCCTTCGGGGTGACGAGATGAGAGGGGAAGCTGCGTGACGAAAGGGGGATCAGCGTGACGAAGCGCAAACCCGAAGCGGCAAGACCGCCGGCGCGGCGTGCCCAGGAAAATGAAGTCTATCGCGGACGGCAGGCAGCGGCCGGGATCGTCCGGATCACGGTCATGGTTCCAGCCGAGCGCATTCCCTACCTCAAGGCGCTCACGCTGGAATGGCGCCGTGAATCGAAGATGATGCTGGAACAGGACCAGCCGACAGCCGACCAGATTCTGCAAATCCATGCCGTTTGCCGCACGCTGGAGCTACCTCTTCCGGAACATGCCTTCGCCTCTCGCGGGGATGCCCAGGAGTGGTTACTCGCGCAGGAACCGAGCCTTGGTCAGTTGATGCTGCACCGCCCAAAACGGCCGCACCGACCATGAGTTCGTGAAAGGAGATCGTTATGCGTGCAAGACTTTTGATGTTGGCCGGAGCTTTGATCTGTATCGGAGGCAGCGCCGCCTGCGCCCAGCCCGTCAATCTCCAGGGGTCGGTCCAGGCGACGCCGTTGCCACCGCCACGCGTTGGAACGTCATTGCCAATGATGCCGGCGATCACCGCTTCAAATTATGCGACCGCGGTGCCCCCTCTGGAGGCGGCCGAGACGGCTGTTGCCGGCCGCCGCTATCGGCAGGCGGCAGAAGACCTCGAAGCGGCGGAGACCCGGCTGTTGAACGCAGGTGCCCAGCCCATCCGCAGCACCGTCACACCGGGCGGGCAGGCCCTTGCCCAGGTCCGGCTGGCGCGTGACGCCGTAAGGCGGCGCGACCGCCAGACCGGGCTGACGGCGATCAGCATGGCGATCGGGGCGGCGCAGGAATCCATCCAGCAGCCGGCGCCACCCGTAGTGGCCGAGGCACATCCCGCCCCTTTATCGGTCGTCGTAGCGACTGCCGTGCCTCCGGCACCCCTCCCCGTGCCCATGGTCACCAAGGCGCTGCTGCCCGGTCACTGGCAGGAGGGAAGCTGGGAATATCACTGGGAGCCACCTGAGACCGCGCTGCGGCCGGTTGAGACGCGCTCTGTCGAACAAGGGCAGTTCGTGTTCAAGAGCGGTATCGGCTGGGTTTGGGTGCCGAGCCACTATGTCAACTGACCGCACCGGCAGCGAACCCGGCAAGACAGGGGCAGAGGCACCGCCTTCAGGGCATTTTACCGAAGACATCGCCGTGTTGCGGGAAGAATCGCGCGAACAGCTCGAACTCCTCCGCACCCTCGTTCGCTTGCTGCTGCCGAAGGCTGATGATGACGGGCCTAAACTAGAAGATCTGCTTGCCGCGCTCATCGCGCAGCAGCGCGATATTCTCCTCGCGATCCGTCAGGTGCAATCCGATATCGAGGCCGTGCTGGAGCGCCTGGATGACGATCCCTCCCATGATGGCGGATCGTCGCACGTCAATGGCAATGGCTCTGCAAACGGGGCCGCACCGGCATGATGAACTTCCGAAAGATCAGCGCCGCGTCGAAGGGACTGCTGATCTTGCGGTATTTCACGGAGAACAAGCCCGAGGAAACGGCCGAGGCTGCGGCTGGTGTCGATCCCGCTGGACGCGATCTCGAAACGGGCGGGCGGATGACCGCCTATTACACCGGCCAGGACGGTCGGGCGATGTGGCGGCCGGACATGCCGAAACTCCTGGCGGAAGCCGTTGGCATCGACGCTAAGCGACCACCCCGGGATAAAGAGATGGCCCGGCTGTTTGAGGGGCGCCGCGCGGATGACGGCGCGGATTGGTCGGCGCAGAAGCGCAAGTTATCGGGCTTCGATATCGTCTTCAGCCCTGACAAATCGGTTTCGCTTGCCGCTGCCTTCGCGCCAACAGATGCGGAGCGGGCCATGATCCGCAATGCGACCGACCGCGCCGCAGACAGGGCCATGCGGTTTCTGGCCTCCGAAATCGGCTGGGCGCGCAAGGGACATGGCGGTGAAGATGGCGCAGATCCGGGTGCCGTCGGTTGGATCAGCTTTAGGCATCACACCGCACGGCCGACCATGCAGGTTCAGGATGGTCCCGGCGGCGAGACCTACCTTTTCGACGCGCCGGTCGCGGGCGACCCTCATGACCACATTCACAACTTTCTCATGAACGTTGTCGTGACCGCGGAGGGGCGCGTCGGTTCGCTCGACACCCGCGTCTTAACCGACGCCAAAGTCAAAACCATCGGGGCCTATTTCCAGGTCTACCTGGCCGAGGAGCTTAAGCGGCTCGGCATCGATATAGCGGTGGGTGCCGATCGCCAGGCGGTCGCCATCACGGCGATCCCCGAGTCCGCCAAGGAAGCCTTCAGCAAGCGCGACAATCAGATCCTCCGCAAGGCGAAGGCCTTTGCCAAGGAGCAGGGTCTCGATTGGGAAGAGATGTCGGCCGAGAAGAAGCTCGACATCATGGAGGAGGCCAGCGCCGAGGGCCGCCTGGGTAAGATGCAGGTCGATCAGGAGCGTATCTGGCGTGAACAGGCGGAGAAGCTCGGCTGGAAGCACGCCTCCGTCCTCGACAAGGTTGAGCATGCGGAGCTGAGCCAGGAGGACCGTTTTGAACGGGCTTACCGCTTCGCCGCCAAGGAACTTGCCGAGGAATTCCATACCGCCGCCGTCATCGATTACGACAAGCTCGGCATGTATGCGGCGCGCGGTCTTATCGGGCTGGGCGCCCAAGGGGGTCCGAGCGATATTGCGCGCATTGTCGAGCTGATCGAGGAGCGCGGCATCCAGTTGAAGGGCGAGCATGTCGCGCTGATTGTCGGTCACAGTCGGGACAAAGTGCGAGTGACGAATTCCGCGCAGGTCCGCATCGAAGAAAAATTGGGAGATCTCGCGACGCAGGCCGCGCGCGATAAGACCGCCGCCCTGTCGATCGAGAAGATCGGCGCGGCTATCGCTCGAAGTGGCTTGACCTTCACGCACGAGCAACGAGCCGCGATCTATGCCTTCGCCGAGGGCGGGGCACTGACGATGCTGACGGGCGTGGCCGGCGCCGGCAAAACGACACTGCTCGAGCCACTTGTCGATGCCTGGAAGGCCGATCGTCGGTTCAATGCCGGTGGCCGGGAAGTCATCGGAGCAGCGATGGCTTGGCGGCAAGCGGACGCCCTGCAGGACGCCGGCATCGACAAGACCTATGCCATCGCCAGCCTACTCGCCGAGATCGAAAGCGGCAGGTTCCAGCCGTCCCGCAACACGGTCCTGGTGCTGGACGAAGCCAGCCAGATCGGTCCCCGCTCGCTCCTGAAGCTGTTCGAGCTGCAAGCCAAGACAGGCATGACGATCAAGATGCTGGGCGACCGGGATCAGGCCCAAGCCATCGAAGCCGGTGACAGTATCGAGTTGCTGCGGCGTGTGTTGCCGCCAGAAGCGCTACCGGGCCTGATGACGACGATGCGGCAATCGACGCGCCGCGGGCGGGAGATTGCAGGGCTCTTTCGTGAAGGTAGCGCCCAGCTCGCCCTCGACATGAAGCGGGCCGATGGTCACGCGATGATGGTTGGTGGCGACCGTGACCAGGTGGTGGCTCGCATCGCGGATCTGTACATCGCGCGCCGCGATCACCTCCTGGCATCCCGGTCCAAGCGCGGGGTTACGATCAGCGCGCCCACCAATGACGACGTGGCCGAGATCAGTCAGGCAATCCGTGAGCGGCTGAAGAGACGCGGAGAGATTGGGGGGAACGAAAAGTCCTATCCGGCCATAGACCTCCGCAACCAGCAATATGATCTGTCGATCGCAACCGGCGACCGGGTGCGCCTGTTCCGGCGCATCTGGGGGCACGTCAACGGTCAGGGCCGTGATGTTGGGAACAATGGCGACGTACTCGAGGTGCTGGGCCAGGACGCGACACATCTCCGGGTTCGGAACAAGCGCGGCGAGATCGCCGATATCGAGTGGCGGCGGTTGCGGGATGAGAAGACCGGCCGTCTTCTGCTGGGTTTCGGGCACGCCCTGACGATCGACGCGGCGCAGGGCCTGACCTCGGACGAGCACATCAACGCCCTGCCCCGTGGCACCGCCGGCGTAACGGCCTTCACGACTTACGTCGCTGAAAGCCGGAGCCGAGGCACGACCTGGACCGTGATCTCGGAGGGCGCGCTGCTCGAAGCGGAGCGGCACCGCCAGGCCATGGGCGATATCACACCGATCACCAAGGAAAAGCTCTGGAAGCGGGCGGCCGAGGACATGTCCGAGAAGCCCTATAAGGCGCTCGGCATCGACCTCCTGGCTGAAGCGATGCACGACCGGGAGTCGGCAATCGACGCCTTTATGAAGACCCACCAAACCCTGGAAGCCGCCGTACAAGCGGACCCGGCGGCCGGGAAGAAAGCCTTTAGCCGCCTGCGCGCGGCCGCCGTCAATGACACCTTGGGCAGGCATCTCTCAGCGCTGGATTCGGCTATTGCCGCCATTTCGAACCTGTCCCGCGACACTGCTAAGGGCGCAGAGGCCGCCGCACATCTGGCGAGGCTCCGTGCCGAGGCGCGTGCTGCGGCAGAGCGGATGGAGCCAATTCTGCCGCAGGAACGGACCCGCTCGTCGCCGACCGCTTCGTTATAAACATCAAGGTCACTACCGGCACTGTTCAGGGCATCGTTTGATGCTATATCTCGTGCCCGAATGGAGGCCGATCATGCGCACAACCATAGCTCTCGATGACGATCTCGTCGCGAAAGCCCAAGCCTACACGGGCTTGACCGAAAAATCGTCGTTGATCAGAGAGGCGCTCAAGGCCCTGATCGAGCGGGAAAGCGCCTCTCGCTTAGCGCGGCTTGGTGGCACTGAGCCCGCGCTCGCCGCGGTTCCACGCCGGCAAACCGATCCTGCATGATCCTGGTTGATAGCTCAGTCTGGATCGACCACCTCAGTCTCAATGATCCTGCTCTTTCCGAACTCCTGGGAAGGCGACAGGTGTTGGCCCACCCTTTCGTGATCGGCGAACTGTCGCTTGGCAATCTCAGGCAACGGGAGGCTGTTTTGGGAGCGCTCCGGGGGTTGCCGCGATCATTGGCCGCTACTGATGAGGAGGTCCAAGCATTCGTAGACCGGCACATGCTCTTCGGGATCGGGATCGGCTATGTCGATGCGCACCTACTGGCGGGAACCTCCCTCAACGCGGGCGCGCTGCTTTGGACGCGCGACAAGAGATTGAGGATCGCGGCGTCCCGCCTGGGTCTGGACGCCAATATAGACCATTGAGCAGGTCTTGGCAGAGCCGTCCATTTCGCTATGAGGTTTTCGGGAACGCCTAGTGCTCTCTCAAGATGAGTCAGGAAATGAGGAAGTTGATGAGAGCTGCCGTTGCAATACTCCTGAGTTTGGCCCTGGCCAAACCCGCGTTTGCCGACATCACAGCAAAATATGCACCGCCAAATTCAGCGGCCACAGTCAGATTGGAGATTGCCTCGAATGGTGATGTTAGGGGGGATTTGTATGGCAAGACTGCCAAGCAGAGTTCGGCCTTCATCATCCGAAACGGGCAATATTATTTCCTCGACACTGGCCCATCCGGAATCGGCGTGATTCGTGCCGAAGATATGAACCGCCTTTTGCTTGAGAAAATCGATCCGGCGACCAGGGCGCAGGAGCAACAGGCGGATAATGTGCTGAGCTTTCCAGAAAAGGGCTTAGCGACCGTCAACGGACGAACCGGAGCCGCTTTTGACATGCAAGTGGGCTCTGGTGATCTTCTGTCACCGGAGTCATGGGCGGTCATGAGCAGCGATCCAACGCTTGCACCAATTGGTGCGGCGATGGTTCGCGTTTTCAAGCTGTCGATGACAAACGTCGCGATGGTGAATGGACAACAGACCTTCAGGAACATGCTCAGCGTTCTCAAACGTGGTTCGCCGCTCAGCGCCGTGCTGTTTTTTGGAAGCGCGCAGCTACAATCAGTCGATTTCAAAGCGATACCTGCGACTGAGTTTGCCCTGCCAGCTAAACCAGATACGTTCGAGGCAGCCCGCAATCGACTGTCCTCGGAAGGCAAACTTTAACGATTCACGAGGCAACTAGGCCTGAAGACTTTCTTCGCCCACTGCGATCTGGCAAAATTTGCGAGGCTCTGATCGGCTCAACCATGGCACAAAACCCAACGCTTGAAGCAGCCCTTAAAACCTCGTCTCGCCCGCTCCGCTTCGACATGGGCGCCTTCCATGCAGCACTCGATGCAGCGCGGCAATCCAGGGGATTGAGCTGGGCCGATTTAGCGGTGGAGATCAATCGACCCTTTGAAGGTACGGATTCCATCCCAATCCATCACGCGACCCTGCGCGAGATGAAGGCAAAACGGTCCGTGACCAGCGCTGTGGTGCTACAGGCGCTTGCCTGGTTGGGCCGGACGCCGGAGAGCTTTCTGACCGGCCCCGTAATATTCCCTGAGACGCCCCTGCCGGAGTCAGGTCCTGGCCAAGTGCTGCGCTTCGACACCCAGGCGCTGCACACCGCCTTGGAAGTGCAGCGCCATGCCCGAGGGCTTAGCTGGGCACAATTGTCGGCCGAGCTGCCCGGCTTCACCACATCCATGCTAACCAATCTTGCTACAGGGCCGCTGATCGGCTTCCCGCGCGTCATGTTGCTCCTTGTATGGCTCGGGCAGCCCGCGGCGCATTTCGTCCGAGCGCGGCCGCGCTGAGGAATGGGCCGTCATGCCATCAGCGGCTTGGTCGTCCTGGAGCCGGGGTTTCCCGCAGGATGACATTCGCTTCATCTAGCCGTCGCGTCACAGATCCGCCGCCTTCAGGACGGAAACCCAGTCCTGCCGGCCGCCTAGCAGGCGCAAGATGGCGATGTAGCCCGCCGCGATCGTGTAAATGATCAGGTGGCTCTCATGCACATGAATACGCACGGGGGGCGTAAACTCGCTGCGCTCCCGCGCCAGCGTCGGCATGGCCGCGATCATTTCAAAGACCCGCTCCAGTTCATCGATGTAGCGATCGGCCTGCTCGATCGACCAGGTTTCGGCGGAGAACCTCCAGATGTCATCGAGATCGTCGAGCGCACGCGGCGCGAGGCGATAGGGTCCGGCATCACCGGACGACATGACGCTCCCGCATTCGGAGCTTGAATGCGGCAGAATCGAAAGGGAGCGGGGCGCCGCTTTCCAAACCCTCTGTGACGGCCGCTTGCAGGGCGGCGATCGCGTCCTTCCGCTGTTGATCCTTGCGGATCAGGTCGCGAATGTAATCGCTCGCGTTGCCATAGAGTCCGCCTTCGGCCTGGCGCTCGACCCAAGCCTTCATGACCTCGGGCAGCGATACGTTCATCGTCGCCATCAGGATTCTCCTTCTCAAGGGACCCTATCATCGATTGGCACGAATTGTCAAACAAAATGACAAAGATTGCCATCAACGGCCCATCGAGCCGAGGGTTGTGATGACGCTTTTGAGAAAGCTGGAGATCACAAGGCGCAGGGCTTGCTCCTGGGAAAGTGGAAGCTCCGTTTTGTCTGTCGTATTCGTGTGCGAACCGCGTCCTACTCGGCCTCCGCAAGATATTTCAGCAAGCCGAGATATCTGTCCGCCAGCCCGGCGCCTTCCAGAACAGCCTTTTCGAGCTGGTGAGCGGAAAACCCCTCATCCCGGGCGAACGAACTGCGACCGAGGATCTGCACCTTGTTCCACCAGACCTCGATGCCCTTCAGGGCGTAGCAGAGACCCTGGACATCGAGTGAGGTGTTCTCGGCCAGCATTTCCGCGGGACCGGTGCGCCGGATGTGCGGC
>NZ_JAESVA010000011.1 GCF_020621385.1 Acidisoma cellulosilyticum
AGGCCTCCGGCGACGGCGACGCACAACTAGAGGACGATGGAACCCTCACCGGCGATATCCGCTTCCACCTCGGCGACGAATCCTCCTTTATCGCCAAGCGCTGGTAGCTTTTCCGCAGCCTGCTAGAGCGTCTCCTGCTCGCTTACGCTCACCGATACCGCTCTAGATCATTGTTCTTGCGAGCATCGTCACACAGTCAGATGATTCCATCTGACTGTGACCTGCTGTAGGAGAAAGCCCATCATGTCCGATATCCTGGCTCTGTCAGCGCGCGAGATGGCCAGGGCCATCCGGGAACGCCGGCTTTCTCCCGTCGAGACTATGCAAGCGGTCCTGGACCGCATGGATGCAGGCCGCAGTCTGAATGCCTTCATCACTGTGGTAGCGGAGCAAGCACTGGCGGATGCGAAGCGGGCAGAGGATGCGGTGATGCAGGGCGCCCACCTGCCACCGCTTCATGGCATTCCCTATTCCGTAAAGGATCTCCTGAACACGGCAGGGGTTCGAACAACGATGGGGTCCGCATTATTCGCGGACAATATTCCCAAGGAGGACGCGGTCGCCGTTGCGCGCGCCAAGCAAGCGGGCGCAATCCTCATTGGCAAGACAACCACGCCGGAATTTGGCCATAAGCAACTCACCGAAGGACCGATCTTCGGGCTGACGCTCAATCCGATAAACCGTTCAGTGACCTGCGGTGCGTCGAGTGGTGGTGCGGCCGTGGCTTTGGCGGCAGGCATGGGCCCCTTGGCGCTCGGCACGGATGGCGGTGGGTCCATTCGCATCCCGGCCGCGTGCTGCGGGGTTGTCGGCTTTAAGGCGACGCTTGGCGCAATTCCCCATCTTCAGGTCCCCGACCTCTTCTCGGCCAATAGCTTCGCGGGTCCCATGGCCCGCGACGTCGCCGATACAGCGCTGTTCTACGACGTGCTTGCCGGGCCTGACCGTTTGGATCCCTTTGGCCAGGCCAGGCCGCAGCAATGGGCTGGCCCGGATCAGGTGAAAGGGCTGCGTGTCGGCTGGATGCCGCGCTGTGGCAACAGCTTGCTTGACCCCGAGGTGGAGTGGGCAACCCAGGCGGCCGTTCAGTCAATGGCGGAATCGGGCGCCATCGTCGAGCAGATCG
The DNA here is from genome assembly GCF_020621385.1 of Acidisoma cellulosilyticum. GTDB lineage: Bacteria > Pseudomonadota > Alphaproteobacteria > Acetobacterales > Acetobacteraceae > Acidisoma > Acidisoma cellulosilyticum. The sequence continues at coordinate 1,127 of NZ_JAESVA010000011.1, forward strand.
AACTCGACTTTGTGAGCCTTGAGCCGCATTTTCTTGTCATGCTGGAATCGGCGATCGCCTCCCGGGTTGCGCCGCGGATGGAGGCGTTTCGGACACGCTTAGACCCGCATCTGATCACGACAGTCGAAGCCGGGCTGCGGCATAGTGCGGTTGATTTGCAGAATGCGGGCGCCGCAAGGTCTGGGATGTTTCGCGAGGTCCAGGCGATGCTGCAGCGTTTCGACGTTATCGTCTCGCCCGTGCTTACCGCCCCACCGGCACCGTTGGACGAACGTCTGCCGGATGGCCCTGTCCTGGTGGCGGGGCAGGAAAGCGGTCGCATTCGCGGCGGTTGGTATCCCTATACTTTTCCCTTCAATCTTACAGGCCATCCGGCGCTAGCGCTTCCATGTGGCAAGACCCAGGCGGGCCTGCCCATAGGGCTTCAGATTGTCGGTGCATGGTATAGCGATCAAACCTTGCTCAAGATCGCGATGCAGGTGGAACAGTTGCTGGCAGGACGCTGGAAGGCGGACGTACATTTGGTTTAGACAAGTCCCGGTAGATTGGGCGGATCAAGATCAAAATAGCCAATGGGGTAGGCCGCTTAGACGCTCGGCCTTCCCGCGCATTCATCGATCGCGATCGTCAAGGGCTTTACGCGGAAGGAGCGGAGATCGGCGCCCCTCAGGCCCGTCAGGTCGCCGATCGCTTCCATTTGGTCCAGAACCCACGTGAGATTATCGAAAAACAACTCAGCCGCTTGGAACGACTACTTCATCCCAGAGGAACCCGCCGCAACCCGGTCTGCGCGTCGGCGGTCCAGCATTCGCTGAAGATCACAGCGCCGTCGATGTCGATATAGTCCACCGCTGCGCGGGCGCCGCGCAGCGTCAGGCGCGCATAGCCATTGTAGCCGATGGTCAGATTCTCATCGTTCGGGTATCGCCTGAGATCGGTGAATTCCACGCTGCATTCCGGATGCGGAGGTCGCGCCGGCGGCAGATCGACCGGCATGCCGCCATGGCCGATGCAGCGGCCATAAGCGGCAATTCCACGCGGCACCGCAAATTCCTCATAGACCGCCATGCGATGCTCATGGCCCCAGAACCACAGCACCGGACGGTCGAAAAATTCGGCGAGCTGCCGCGCCGTTTTGACGTACCAATTATCATAGCGTGAGTAATACTGGTGATGCGTCAGGATAATGATCCCGCGGCGGTCCGTGGGGTCCGGGCACACCGTTTCGCGCAGCCAGGCAATTTCCTCTCGGCGGAGTGCGCAGGAGGGAGAGAAGACGTATTCGACAAACGGCCAGCCGATCGATTTGTAGCCCGTGTCCAGCGCGATGATGCGCCAATGCTCGTTTTCCAGACAGAAGAAGCTCGCTTTCTGCTTCTGCTGCACGCCGCCGATCTTGGGGCCGAGCGTGGGCAGCATGGCGTTGAAATAAGCCTTGCCCAAGGCGTACATTTCATGATTGCCGTTCAGCGCGAAGCGGCCGAGCGAGGCATCAGGCCAGCGGCAGGGCTCATAGAAATTCCGCGGGTTCGGTTGGCCGAGGAAATTCTCCGCAACCTCACCGGGGCCGCCATAATAGTAGACATCGCCGAGATGGATGGCGTAGTGCGGCGCATCCTCTGCCATCCGCTGCGCCACGTCATGGGCCTCGTCGGTGCCGGTGGCCCAGTCGCCGGCCAGCACAAGCCGGACCGTCTCATCGCCGCCGGGCATCCGGTAAATGCCCTGGTCGGGGTCGGACGCGGTATAGGTCTGGAACGGGTGGCGCCGGCCCAGACGCAAGGTGACATAGTTCCAGAACCATTCGAGAAATTTGCCGTTCCCGAAGGCTGAGAGGAGCGGATAGCGGATGGGCTGCAGATCCGCTGTCTTCGGCCGCGGCGCGATCGGCGCGGCGGCTTTCTGCGCAAAGGACAGAAGGGGCGTGCGCGGCAGATTTTGCAAATCCTGCAGATCGCGCCGACCATCCCGGCTGGGTGCTGCTTGTGCTGAGCCGGCATCTTCGGCCAGCATCAGCGCCACACCGCGCTCGGCAAGCGCCGCGATGGTCTTCGACGGATTGAGACCGAGCGCGCGCGGCACGATCGCGCCGTCGAGCACATAGAGACCGGCATGGCCGAACACGCGGCCCGCATGGTCCACCACGCCCGCCGCCGGGCTCGCGCTCATGGCGCAGCCGCCGAGCGGATGTGGTGTCACCAACTGGCGCAGCAGAGACCAGGTGGGCGGCACGACAATCTCGCCGCCCGTGGCCTTGGCGAGACGTCTGTGGATGTCGATCAGCCCATCGATCAAGCCTTCGGATTCGGTAGGGTTCCAATCGAGCGCGAGACTGCGTCGCCACGGTGCCCACCAGTGGCGCGCGAGCCTGAGATGGCCATTGGCGGCATCGATGCCTTGCCCGAACCAGGGCATGACGCCGGGCAGCGGATCGTCCAGCGATGCACCGAGCAGATGACGAAAGAAACGGGCTTGCGGGCCGAAACGGCCGGCATGGCGCGCCTTGGCTTGCAGATAGTTGCGCAGCACGTTCGGGAAGCCGCCATCCTCGACAAAGAAGCGCTTGCCCTTCTCGCTGCCGTCGAGGAAATCGATGGCCGCAGTGATCGTGGGCCCGACCGTCGGATCGATCTTCCGGCCGGCATACACCGCAGGCGTCACGAAATCGCCGTTGGAACTCCAGCCGCGGCCAAGATGCGGGCTGATATCGGGGAGCGTGCGGTAATCGTCGCGCGAGCGCAACAGGATTTCGGTGGAGCCGAGCGAACCCGCGGCCAGAATGACGCGGCGGCCGATCACGGACGACGATACCCGCCGCCCGTCTTCCAGCTTGTCGTAATGCACGCACCAACCGGCCGCCGCCGGCGAGATATGGGTGACGAGCGACAGCGGCTGCACCACCGCGCCGTCCGCTTCGGCCGCCGCGATGTAGTTGAGGTCGAGCGTGTTCTTCGCCTGCACCTGACAGCCGATATCGCAGTTGCCGCAATGGATGCAGGTGCCTTGGGTTTTGCCGAACGGGTTGGTATGCGTCGAGGAGTGACGGGGATTGTGGGCGTCAGGCAGGTCATAGGACCAGCGGTCATCGAAGGTCACGGCGATATCGACCTTGGTAAAGCGCGTTTCCGCGCCAATCGCCGTGGCCGCGTCGCGCATCAATTCGAATCGCCGGGTCAATTGTCCGTCGGGCAATGGGCGCGAGCCCAGCATCTCCGCGACGCGCGCATAATAGGGCTGGAGCACGCCGTGGTTGATCTCTGAGGGCCAGCCGGACGCGAAGACCGAGGGTTTGGCATCGATCGAGACGCTGGCGTAGATCAGCGAGCCGCCGCCGACACCTGCGCCCGCCGCGACCCACATGCGGTTGAGGAAGCGCATGTCGATCCAGCCGTTGTGACGCTCCGGCCGGTTCTGGTCCCAAATCCAGGCATCGTCAGGGCCGCGCGGATATTGCTCTGGCAACCACCGCCGCCCGCGTTCGAGAACCAGCACCGATCGCCCGGCATGCGCGAGCCGGCAGGCGGCGACCGCGCCGCCGAACCCGCTGCCGATCACGACGGCGTCGTAAGGGGCGCTCATATCGATGCCCTGGGGGCGGCGAGGGGACGGCGCAAGACATAGGTGCGCCAAAGCTCGCGAATGAAGAAAGCCGCGAAACGCCAGATGGCGCGGGCAGATTCGCGCGGGGTTTCGCAGCCGGTGGCATGTAGCGTGCCGAGCAGGGCGAGCAGATCGAAGACCCCAAGGCGGAGGATGCCGGCCGCACAGACGGGCCCGTCGGCACCGCCCTCATGCAGCGTGACATAGAGCGTCGTGGTCTCGGCCCAGGCAAGCCAAGGCGGCCCGACACGGACGCGCTTGCGGCCGGCGAGATAGTAAGGTCTGCCGGCTTGCAGATAGGCGATCTCGTAGACCATCCAGGTCTCTTTCGCGTCAGCGGTCGGCGCGAACAGGCGAAAGACGCCGCCCATGCCGGGCAGCGTGAAGCCGGCGCGGGGCGCGTAAAGATGGCCGGTCAACTCCCCGGTATGGGTTCGGTCGAAGACGAATCTGCCGATGTCGCGGATATCGATGGAGGCACGGAGCATGAACGGGACGGCGGCGGGGTCTTTGTAGCCGATCTGCGGGTCGGTCGCGCCGAAAGTCAGCCGGCCTGTCATCGCCTCGCGGAAATTGATGCCGAAGCCTTGCGTCTTCATGCGCGTCGATGCCGGGGCGAGCGCGATGCCGTCCGGCGTCATCGCGGCGAGATAGCGGCTGGCGTCGCGGTAGCCGGAATCAACGAGCGTGGGCGCGTCGATGCGCCCTGCGAGAAAGTCAGGATCGAGCGGCAGCGGATAGACCGGCTTGACGAAATGCACGACGATCGTACGGTCCTGGCCGTATGGGCGCTCGCCGCGCGCGATGGCGGCGTTGAGGGCTGCGATCTCAGCGAATTGGCGGTGCAGGGCGCCGAGCGCGCTCATCTCGATCATATGCACATATTGCTCGATGAGTTTTGTCTTGAACTCCGGCGTGTTGCCGATGCACCAGATCACCCAGAGTTCGTTGGCGCCGGCGCGCACGGGTGCCAGCAGATTGCAATCCTGGATCCAGACCGCATCGGTATACGTCGCGCCGTGGTAATAGACGGGCGGCGTCACCAGCGGCAGCGAGACGCCGGCCAGCAGCAAATCAAGCGACATTTCGCCCTGCGGCACGGCATAGACGATCTTCTCGTCGAAATTGCAGACGTTGAAGGTGGCGCTGACCGAGCTTGCGCGGCGCAGCGCCTCTATATCGACGCCGAGATGGGGGAAGATCTTGTCGCGCAGGCCCGACAGCCCGCCGAGCGCGCCGATGGCGGGAAATTTGAGATAGGCCCGCCACGGCCGCAGCGCCACGAAATCGGTGACGCGCAGGCTACGCCAGTTGCGGCAGAGTGTTTCCGGTGAGACGCCCGACATGAGCGACGCCAGGTTCATGGTGCCGCCCGATGCGCCATCAGCGTAAGAGAAGCGCAGGCCGCTATCGTGCAGCGCCTTGAGCGCGCCGGCCTGATAGGCGACGCGCATGCCGCCGCCCGGCAGGATCAGCGCGCGCCGGTTGGGCGTCTCGGGGGCGATGACGAGGTCAGCGGTCATGCGGCAGGCAAAGATGAATGGCGACCGCGACGAACACGCAGGCCTCGAGCAGCAGAAAGGCGATGAACAGCAGCGTCGGCCGGCCGTCGACGCCCCAGGACCAGCTGCGCGCGAAGACGCCGCCACCGACAATGGCGAGGAAGATCGCCGATGCGCGCCCGCCCGCGAGAATGGCCGGGCGGTAGCCGAAACAGAACAGGCCTGCGCCGAATTCGATGCTTTTGAGGAAGCGATATTGATTGAGCATGGTGGGCGCCGCGCCGGCGGGCCAGCGCGCTGGATCGACATGAAATACGGTCGCCAGTTCCCAGCGCGCCGTGAAGACGCCGACGCAGCCGATGACGAGCAGGAAAGCGGCATAGGCGAACTGCAGGACAGAGGCGATCTTCGTGACGGTTCCGCTCATGGCCGCAGCTGCCGCCAGAAGCGGAAAGTGATGACCGCGGTAAGCCCGTCGAAGGCGGCGACGGCAATCGCGAGGGGACTCATCAAACCGTGTATGACGGCCAGGGCCACCAGCAGGCAGGCGGCGGCCTTCTGCACGCCGATCCAGAAAGGAATGACACGCTCACGCGACCCCGTGGCAAGGCTTTGAAAGAACATCGCGCCGGTGATGATCATGAACATGCCGACGGTCGCGAAGAACTGCGCGCTCAGCGCCGAGGAACCGCGTGCAATCCAGCTGAGCCCCCAGGCAGGCGCGACGAGTTGCGTGAGCCCGGTCAGAACCGTGATGGCCGCGATGAGCAGGAGCAAGGGTCTGAGCCAGACGGTCATTGATCGGCCCTCGCAAGCCAGGCAAGCCGGTAGAACCAGTAGCTCATGGCGCACCACTGCACGACCCAGAGCACAAAGCGCAGGCGGTTCAGATTCGCCCATTCGTGAAAGATCGATTTCAGCTTGGCCGGGTCTGTGATGCCTTGGGCAAGAAGGCCGTTCAGCGGAAGGATGACAGAGACGGTCAGTACCGTCGTCGCGATAATCCCGGCGAGCGTTACGACCGGCACCCAGCGCAGGCCGGAGAGCCACTCGGTCGCCAGCATGATCACGCCGCACAGCAGCATGACGATGGTCATGTAGGTGAAGAAGCGCGTCGCCGCGGTTACCGGGCCGACGAAGATGAACTGGTAATTATCGACGGTGAGATGCGGCTCAATCGGCAGCTGGAAGAACACGAGCGAGAACCCGGTTCCGAGATAGATCGAGCAGCACAGAAGCAACAGCACGTTGTTGAGGAGCAGGAGCCTTGGCATGGTCAGGCCTTGTCGAGATCGAAATTGGGATCGCGGTTCGGCGGCGGCAGCCAGTCCCGGCCATAGCCCAGAGGATAGGTCGCTTCCAGCCCCTCACTGAACGGGGTCGCGGGCGCCTGCCCAGGGGTCACGAACCAGCACTCGAAAAAATCGTCGAGCAGACCGAGAACCGAGGGAATATGGGCGGCAAAGATCGGCTTGGGGTCGACGTCAAGATCGCGGATGATCTGCGCGCGGGGATGGTCGCCGAGCCGCAGCCGCGCGGCGTCCGACCGCAGGAGATGTACGCCGGCCTTGCCCTGGAAATAGATGACTGACTTCATCATCATGTCCCGGAACACGCAGTAATTGGTGGCGCCCATATTGAGCGGCAGCCAGTAGGAAGAGGGTTTGCGCACGTCGAAGCGCGACACCATCTGGCCGTCGAGATCGTATTGCGACGAGACCCATTGCGAACCGGTGAGAAAATCGAGGTTCGCCTGGTGCTTGGGCATGCCCCAGATGCCCTTGCCGCCCTTGACGGAGATTTCCGTCGAAACCGGCAGGTCGAAGACATATTGGCCGGAGCCGAACAGGCTCATCAGAACGGCGGGCAGCAATGGCGGCGCGGGCCGCGCGCCTTTGGTGCAGGCGATGGCGAGGCTGTATTCGATATAGGCGCCGATGTCGGTCAGCCGGTAGTCCACCACGGTGACGAGCAGCACGCCTCGCTTCCACAGTCGGAACGGATGGACATCGCCGGGCGGAATGAGGGCCGCCGCCTTGTCCCAGTCGATCGGAAAGGCCGCGATGATGGCGGAAGAATCGCGGGACTGTACCGGCATGGTGAAGGAGATTCCGTCGACGAAAGCATGTGTGCCGCGCAACCGTTGCTGCCGCGCCGGGATCGCCATGACTTGCCTCCTTTCCGACTTGGGGTTCAGGCCCGACGCAACTCGTCGATGATGAGCGGGAAATTATCCTGGGCGGCGGCCTTGCCGATGAAGACGTCGAGATGGCCGTAGCCGGAAAGTTCGTAGAGGGCGTGCCGACCGGGTGCATGGCGATCGCAGTAATCGAAGCTGCGCTGCTGGCTTTCCGGCTTGAAGCATTGGTTGTTTTGACCTGCGAGGAAAACGAAGCGCGCGTCGGTTTTAGGCGCCTGCGCGTCGAACACACGGGGCAGTTCGGGATGCTTGCCGCTGGAAACGAGCACACCGGCCAGGATGCAGCGGTTCATTTCGCGGAAGAACGTCATCGGCACATGCGCGAATTCGCCCTTGATCCATTCATGCGTGTCCGCGTCCAGGTTCTCGTGCCGCCACAGCGTGGGGAAGCCTGCGCCGAAGGTGAAACTCGACTGTTTGCAGACCGGATTGTTGCACTCGTGATGCAGCGCGCGGACGTAAAAATCGATGACGCTCGGCCAGCCAAGCGGGGCGGAGAGACCCCATTGCGGGTTCAGGTAGGTCATGAAGCGGCCGACGCTGTTGGTCATATAGCGGGACTTGAGATAGGCGAGGGCCGGCACGACGGGATGCAGCGAAACCGCGTTGCTGATGATCAGCGATACCGCGGGGAGCAGTCCGGCGACGGCCGCCATCATAAAGCTCGTCGAACCCTGGCAGTGGATGACGGCCTTGAGGCTGGTCTTCCCGGTGCGTTCCAGGACGGTGCGGACGGCCGCGGGATGGTCGAATACGGCAGCGTCTTCCAGCGTCCATTCATTCGGCGGCAGATCGATGCTGGCGCGCCAGTTCAGCAGCCAGACGTCGAAACCGGCCTCTCGCAGGGCATCCACGAAGGTCTGAGCGACCGGCGGCGTGAAGATATTGGCGCGCACGCCCGCGCCATGCAGGACGAGGACCGGGTCGGATGGGCCCGGAGCGGAGGGCGGGAAATGGTGCAGATTGAGGGGGAAGCCGTCGCCGGCCGTGAACGCGATAACCTCCGCTGCGCAGACGCTGTCCATGATGCGGGTCCCTCAGGATACTGGCAAAAGCGCAAGGCTTCAGACGAGCAGCGAGACGAATTCACGGGATCGTAATGAAAATTCAGCGGCAAGGCAATCTTGTCTGTTGGGTGGAACATTGAAGGACGTGCGGGGGCGGTTTTGCCGGCATCATACAAAAGCCGGACCTGCTCGAATTTGGTTTTTCCTAGAGCGTTTCCTGTTCGCTTACGGTCACAGGTGCTGCTCTAGAGTCCGTCAGGTTTAGTTGGAAACGACCCCTTGCCCCGTCATGGCCGGGCTTGACCCGGTCATCCAGTCCTTGGGCGCCCCAACGAATGGATGCCCGGCTCTGAGGCCGGACATGACGATATGAGGGACAAGCTTCAGTTAAAATCAGACAAACTCTAGTTTATTGTTTTTGCGAGCATCTTCACCTGGACAGATGATTCCATCTGACCGGGATCTGCTCTAGGCCCGCAATGCCAGCAAGCGGCTTAACGACCTTGGATTTGCTCATAAGTAATAGGAAGGAGCGGTTCAATCACCGCCGACACTTCGCCAGAAACAAGAGAAGAAGCCAAACAGCTTCACCCCTCATTCGATCCCTGCGTACAAGGGTCCTGAAAGACGCTGTAAGCCGTGATCAAGCAAATTATTCCTCACCTCGGCCATAAGAGATGATGGAGAGGAAGCGAATTGGAAACTTCACCATCACCTCCGGCCCGTGCGGAGCGTCGGCGTCGAAGAACAGGCTGTCGCCTGGAGACATTGCGTATCGCTTGTCGGCGTGGCGATACACGACCTCGCCTTCGAGCATATAGAGAAACTCGATCCCTGCGTGCTGGAACAGTGGAAAGACGTCGGATTCCGTCGTCAGGGTGATCAGGTAGGGTTCCACCACGACGCGGGACGTCTGATTTCCGGTATAGCCCAATAAATGATACTGGTGGCCGTTGCGGGTGCCGCGTCGCTCAATGGCCAAGCCCTCGCCGGCCTTTACGAACACAACCTCCCGCTGCTCCTCGTACCGTGTGAAGAAGGAGGTTATGGGAACGCCTAGCGCCCTGGACAGGGCTTGCAGCGTCGTCAGTGACGGTGAGATCATACCGTTCTCGATCTTGGACAGCATACCAAGCGAGAGGCCCGCGGCGGCAGCGAGGTCAGCGACCGTAATACCCAACTTGCTGCGGCAGGCACGCACCTCCCGCCCGATCGCGACTTCCAGAATGGCGTCCCGCGCGCCGACCAAGCCGTGCGGGTCTTGGCCGCTGAATTTCCCCGATGGCGGAATTAACGGCGCAGAGACACCTTTGCTGTTGCTCAGATGCTCAACAATCTGCGCGACGCTGTCGGTTCCGGCTTTTGCTTTCGTCGTCACTTTGCTCGCCTTAGCTTAATCTCATCAGGGAGGAGCGCGGCAGACTAGCATGGCGTAGCAAGGCCCGCGATAGAGCCAAGTTTCTTTACAAGAAAAAATTATTCTTTTCGATTGACGGCTTCGCATCGCCTGTGATGCGATGGCGGAGCAGTCTGCCATCGGTGCAATGGGTGAGATTATGTGCGGAATTGTCGGTCTCTTCATCAAAGACAAAGGGCTTGAGCCGCATCTTGGGCAGATGCTGTCGGATATGCTCGGGACGATGTGCGACCGCGGCCCGGACAGCGCAGGCTTTGCAGTCTATGGCGGTTTTGAGGACGGGTTCAGCAAGATCACCGTGCAGTCCTCTGATCCGGCCGGCTTTGTCGGTTTGGCGGATGGCCTGGCGGACAAGCTTGGTGCGCCGGTGCGCATGACCCGTAAAGATACGCACGCCGTATTGCGGTTGGCGGCAAACCTGATACCCGAAGCGCGGGCAATCCTGCGGCTTGACCATCCTCATCTTTGCATCATGGGGATCGGCGACAAAATCGAGATCTATAAGGAAGTCGGCTATCCGACTGAGGTTGCGGGTCGTTTCGCGCTCAGTGCCATGACCGGCAGTCATGGCATCGGTCATACCCGCATGGCGACGGAATCCGCCGTCACCACCATGGGCGCGCATCCCTTCTCCACCGGAGCCGATCAATGTCTGGTCCATAACGGATCGCTCTCCAATCACAACAATCTGCGGCGGGAGTTGAAACGCCGAGGTATGCAGTTTGAGACCGAGAATGACACTGAGGTCGCCGCTGCCTATCTCAGCCAACAGATGGAGCAGGGGCTCAGCCTGGGGGAGGCGCTGGGGCGCGGATTGGAGGATCTGGACGGCTTCTATACGTTCGTCGTGGGCACCAGAAACGGATTTGGCGTGCTGCGTGACCCGATTGCTTGCAAGCCGGCCGTGCTGGCCGAAACGGACCGCTACGTCGCCTTCGGCTCGGAATACCGCGCGCTGGTGAACCTGCCTGAGATTGAGACGGCAAAGGTGTGGGAGCCTGAGCCCGCCACCGTCTATTTCTGGGAGCGTTGATCATGCCGACCATCGATCTAGCGGAAAGCGGTCTGCGTAGCCTCAACAAGCAGTTGCATGACGTCGGGGAAGGCAGCAACGAGACGCATTGGGATATCATCAATCCGCGTGGCGCCCACGCCGTGGCGGTCGGCGTCAATGCCGCTATCGCCATCACCATCCATGGTAGCACCGGCTATTACTGCGCTGGCATGAATCGCGAGGCCCGGATTGTGGTCCAGGGCTCTGTCGGGCCTGGTGCGGCGGAAAACATGATGTCCGGGAGCGTCACCGTGATGGGCGATGCCAGCCAATATGCGGGTGCGACCGGTCAGGGCGGTCTTCTCGTCATCCAGGGCAATGCGTCATCGCGCTGCGGGATTTCGATGAAGGGCATCGATATCGTGGTGCGCGGCAATATCGGCCATATGGCGGCCTTCATGGGCCAGGCCGGGCATCTGGTCGTCTGTGGTGATGCCGGCGATGCACTGGGCGATTCCGTCTATGAGGCGAAGCTCTTCGTGCGTGGATCGGTCAAAAGCCTCGGCGCCGATTGTATCGAGAAGCCGCTGCGAGCCGAACACTTAGCCGTTCTGGAAAAGCTGCTCGGGCAGGCGGGCATCACCGACGTCAAGCCGTCCGAATTCAAGCGCTACGGATCCGCCCGAAAACTCTACAATTTCAGCGTCGATCACGCGGATGCCTACGGCTGAGCCGCTCAAACAAGGTGCCGTCTTCAATGTCCTATACGAATCCGCCGACCGTTCCGCGCAAATCGGCGACCTTTGACGACTATACGCTGTCGGAAATCCGCCGCGCCGCGACGACGGGCATTTACGATATCCGCGGCGGCGGTGCGAAGCGGCGGCTGCCACATTTCGACGATCTGCTGTTCCTGGGCGCCTCCATGTCCCGCTATCCGTTGGAAGGCTATCGGGAGCGGTGCGATACCGATGTCGTGCTGGGCAACCGCTTCGCGCAGAAGCCGCTGCATCTGAAAATCCCCATCACCATCGCGGGGATGAGCTTCGGCTCGCTCTCCGCCCATGCCAAGGAAGCGCTGGGCCGTGGCGCCACTGCCGCCGGCACATCGACCACCACCGGCGACGGCGGCATGTCGACCGAGGAGCGCGGCCAGTCCCAAACCCTGGTCTATCAATATTTGCCCTCGCGCTACGGCATGAACCCGGCCGACCTGCTGAAGGCGGATGCGATCGAAATCGTTGTCGGCCAGGGGGCCAAGCCCGGCGGTGGCGGCATGTTGATGGGGCAAAAGATCACCGACCGTGTCGCGGCCATGCGCATGCTGCCCAAGGGTATCGACCAGCGCTCCGCTTGCCGCCATCCGGATTGGACCGGCCCGGATGACCTGGAAATCAAGATATTGGAGCTGCGCGAGATCACCGATTGGCAGACGCCGATCTACATCAAGGTCGGTGGCGCAAGGCCCTATTACGACGTCGCACTGGCCGTGAAGGCCGGCGCCGATGTCGTGGTGGTGGACGGCATGCAGGGTGGCACGGCGGCCACGCAGGAAGTGTTCATCGAGAATGTCGGTATGCCGACGCTCGCCTGCATTCGTCCGGCCGTGCAGGCGTTGCAGGACCTCGGCATGCATCGGAAGGTGCAGCTGATCGTGTCGGGGGGCATTCGCAACGGTGCCGATGTCGCGAAGGCGCTGGCGCTCGGGGCCGATGCGGTGTCCATCGGCACGGCGGCACTGGTCGCGCTCGGTGACAATGACCCGGCCTATGAGAGCGACTACAATGCGCTTGGCACCACCGCTGGCGCCTATGATGATTGGCATGAGGGGCGTGACCCCGCCGGCATTACGACGCAGGACCCGGAATTGATGAAGCGTCTGGACCCGGTGCTTGCCGGGCGGCGGCTCGCCAATTACCTGAAAGTCATGACGCTGGAAGCGCAGACCATCGCGCGGGCCTGCGGCAAAAGCCATGTCCATAATCTGGAGCCCGAGGATCTCTGTGCTCTCACCGTAGAAGCGGCGGCCATGGCGCGCGTGCCGCTGGCCGGCACGAACTGGATTCCAGGTCAAAATTTCTGAGGACTTCACTCTGAGACGTCTCGAACAGAAAAGGATCTTCCGTGTCGACTGATCTTGCCAGTCTCGCGAAGGAGCGGGGCATCCGCTATTTCATGATTTCCTATACCGATCTGTTTGGGGCGCAGCGGGCGAAGCTGGTGCCGGCATCCGCTATTGCCGATATGCAGAAGGATGGTGCCGGTTTCGCCGGTTTCGCGACTTGGCTGGATATGACGCCGGCGCATCCTGATCTATTCGCTTTGCCCGATTCCAATGCCTGCATTCAATTGCCGTGGAAACCCGAAGTCGCCTGGGTCGCGGCCGATTGCGCGATGAATGAGAAGCCCGTCGCCCAGGCGCCACGCGTCCTGCTGAAAAAGCTGGTGGCGCAAGCCGACGCACAGGGGCTGCGGGTCAAAACCGGTGTCGAGGCGGAGTTCTTTCTCATCGACGCCGATGCCAGCGGTATCTCCGACCCCAAGGATAACGCCGTCAAACCCTGCTACGATCAGCAGGCGCTGATGCGCCGCTATGATGTCATCTCCGAGATCTGCGACTATATGGCGGCACTCGGCTGGCAGCCCTATCAGAACGATCATGAAGACGCGAATGGTCAGTTTGAGATGAACTGGGCGTTCGACGATGTGCTGGTCACGGCCGACCGCCATTCCTTCTTCAAGTTCATGGTCCGCTCCTTGGCCGAAAAGCACGGCTTGCGCGCGACCTTCATGCCGAAGCCTTTCCCGGCGCTGACCGGCAATGGTTGCCATGTCCATATGTCGGTCTGGGATCAGGGTGGCTTCGTCAATCGGTTCTATGACGAAGAGGACGAATTGGGTCTCTCGTCGGACGGAAAATTCTTTCTCGGCGGCATCATGAAACATGCCTGCGGCATGGCGGCGATTACTAACCCGACGGTCAATAGCTATAAGCGTATCAACGCGCCAAGCACGGCGTCGGGCGCCACATGGTCCCCCAATTCCGTGACCTGGACGGGCAATAATCGCACCCATATGGTGCGCGTGCCGGGCAAGGGGCGGTTTGAGTTGCGCCTGCCGGATGGCGCAGCCAATCCCTATCTGCTGCAATGTGTTATTCTCGCGGCTGGGCTGGATGGGATAGCAACTAAGGCTGACCCCGGAAAACGCTGTGATATCGACATGTATCAAGACGGTCCTACCGTGACGGATGGGCGGAAACTGCCCATGAACCTGCTGGATGCGCTGCGCGCCTTTACGGCCGACGAAAGCCTGACTTCCGCTCTTGGGGCAGATTTTTCGGTGAGCTATGCCAAGCTGAAGCACCTGGAATGGAACAGCTATGCCAGCCACTTCACGCAATGGGAGCGGGACAACGCACTCGATATTTGACGCGTGTGATTGACCAGAGCGTTTCCAGTTCGCCTACGCTCACAGATGCCGCTCTAGATTATTGTTTTGCGAGCATCTTCACACAGCCAGATGATGTCATCCGACTGTCAACTGCTGCAGCTAGCATGAAGAAGTCGGGATCATAAGGGCAGGATCCGCCACTGCCTAAACCCTTGGCGCTCGAAATATGATCCTGAAATTTAGTCTTGGACCGCAAGCGTGACGACGGCAAAATAGCCGAGGGTCAGTGGTATTCTGCATGCAGATCGGACGCACAGGATCGTTTTTGCGGGCTCATGATATCAGACCGGTGCACAATCCCCTCGCGTTTTATAGTCTGACTGATCTGTGATCGACGATGCGTGCCGGCACATGGCCAGCGTTCTGCCCGCCTCCAAAGGCAGTTGACTCACGAGAATTGTACGTACAAAGATTGGGGTAAGTCGAATACCAAGACAGCTTTACCTGCGCAAAGATAGGGAGCGGAGGCATGCCTCAAACTAAGTCTAATTTTGTCGTCACAGGCGCCAGCCGGGGCATCGGGCTTGCGGTGTCGTCCAGTCTCGCCGCACAGGGCCATCACGTCATCGGCATCGCCCGCAAACCTGGCAAGGATCCGTTTCCGGGCACATTTTTGAGCTGCGACCTTGGTAGCCTTGAGCAAACCGAGGAGCTTCTGGCGCGGATAGCGCGTGATTTTCACGTTGATGGCATCGTGAACAATGCCGGAATCTCTTTACCGCAGCCGCTCGGAAAAATTGACTTCGCGACATATCAGGCGGTCATGGACCTCAATGTCCGGGCGGCGATCCATCTGACGCAAGGCCTTGTTGACGGCATGAAAACCAAAAAATGGGGGCGGATCGTCAATGTATGCAGTCGCGCCATTTTCGGAGGTCGCGACCGTACAGCCTATGCGGCGGCGAAAAGCGCACTCGTCGGCTGTACGCGCACCTGGGCCCTGGAACTGGCCGAATTCGGCATCACGGCGAATGCCGTGGCCCCTGGTCCGATAGAAACCGAATTATTCCGCGAGAGCCGACCGGTCGGCAGCGAAGCGGAACAGCGGTTGTTGTCAACCATTCCGATGCGGCGCGTGGGTCAACCTGACGAGGTTGCGGCGGCGATCTGTTTCTTTCTGTCCCCGGAAGCGTCCTTCATCACAGGCGAGGTGATGGCCATCGACGGTGGCGGAAGTCTGGGCGGACGATAAGCTTTTGCTTTGATGGGCGTGTGCGCGGAGGATCTTGCGGCGCAGGTTAATCCCCAAGGCAAAGCGATGCTGAACGATACTGTCTGACAGCCTCGACAAGCTCGGCCAAACGCTTGATTGCGCAAGAAAAGGAAGACCCAATGGGCATGCTCGACAACAAGGTTTGCGTCGTCAGCGGCGGGGCAGGGAGCGTAGGATTGGCGTCCGCTTCTCGGTTCCTGCAGGAAGGTGCCAAGGTCATGCTGCTGGACCTGAAGGCGGCAGAGTTGGAAGAGGCCAAGGCGAAACTCCGTTCGGACCATGTCGTGACGCGGGTTTGCGATGCGACGGATAGTGGCGCGACAAGGGCGGCCTATGAAGCGGCGGTCGCGCAATGGGGCAGCCTGGACGTCGTCTTCAGCAATGCGGGCAATCCCGGCCATATCGGGACGCTGGATGACTATTCGGAGGAAGCCTTCGAGCGTACCTTGCTCATTCATGGTGTCGGGGCCTTTCTGGCATGCAAGCATGCACCGTCCTTTATGAAGGAAGGCGGCAGCATCATCATCACATCCAGCGTGGCGGGCGTGCGTGGCGGCGCCGGCATCAATATCGGCTATGTGGCTGCCAAACATGCCCAGATCGGCGTCATGAAAGCCGCCGCACGAGCCGTCGCGGCGCGCGGTATTCGGGTGAATGCGATCTGTCCCGGCGCCATCGATAACGCCTTTCAGACCGGAATCGAAAACCGGATGACGGCGCTGTCCGGCATCGATGTGACCGAACAACTCAACCAGACAATTCCGCTCAAGCGACATGCTCATGCGGACGAAGTTGCAGGCCTGGTCCTGTTCCTCGCGTCCAGCATGAGCAGCTATGTGACCGGTGCAGTTCACATGGTCGATGGCGGTATGATGAGCTGATCATGCTGTCGCGCATCTGGTGACGAGGCAAAAATGGCCGCCGAGAAAAAGCTGACCGGACGCGTGCCACGCGATGCGATCCGCAAGATGGCGCTTCCGCCCATTCCGGAGGATCTGCGCGCGCGTTTCAGAAAGCTCCCGGATGCCACGAGTACCGTCTCCGACGCGATGGATGATCTGGGTTTTTCCGCGGCTATCCCGGCCGCGGTTTTGCCGTGCAACCTCAACGGCCGCACGCATATTGGGCGGGCGGTGACGGTCCGAAACGTCGAACGGGCCGATACCGTGCTGCTGGCCGTGCAGGCGCGCGACGGCGGTATGGGGGAGCATGAGGCCTATAATCTTGCAGAGCCGGGCGACATCGTGGTTATCGAGGGCTTGCTGGGCGTCTCAAATATGGGTGGCCAGTCGGTGACGCTGGCGCATCGCGCGGGTTGTATTGGCGCCATCATCGATGGATCTTATCGCGATCCGCGCGCTTCGGTTGATCTGGCTTTCCCGATCTGGTCCCGTGGGCCTACGCCGATCACAGGCAAGTGGCGCCTGCGCACCACGGACATCAACGGACGGGTGCGGATCGCAGGCGTGGTCGTGGACGCGGGCGATCTGGTTGTCGCTGACGACGGCGGTATCGTTTTTGTCCCCTTCCGACATCTGGAAGCAGTTTTGGATCGCGCTGAGGCGATCGCCGCCGGTGACACACGGCAGAGGGACGATATCGCGGCAGGCATAGATCTCGCTGATCTATCCAAGCGGCAGTACAAATAAGGTGAATGGTCCGGACCCCATGAAGCGTCGTCTATTGCAGCTAGGCCCGCTGCCGCCGAGCATGGAGCGGCGCGCCGCAGAAGTGTATGACCTCACGCCACTGTGGCAGCAGCAAGACCGCGGGGCTTTCCTGCGCCAAAATGCCGGGCATTTCGAGGGTGCCCTGACCATGTCCCGTCACGGCTGCGACGAAGCCGTTTTCCATGCGCTTGGCGCGCATGCTCGGCCCAGTATTGTGGCATGCTTTGGAGCGGGTTTTGAAGGTATCGATCTGACGGCCGCACGGCAAAGCAAAGTTGCCGTCAGTGTCACACCGGATGTTCTGACAGATTGTGTGGCTGATCTGGCCTTCGCCTTATTGCTCGCGTCCGGTCGTCAGCTGATTCAAGCAGCGCGGTTCGTGCAAAATGGCGACTGGGTGAAAAGGCCATTTCCGCTTGCCTTTCGTGTCAGCGGAAAACGTCTCGGCATCGTCGGGCTTGGCCGCATCGGTCAAGCCATTGCGAAACGTGCCGGTGGCTTCGATATGGAGATCGGATATCACGGTCGGCGGAAGCAGCCGGCGGCGCCCTATCTCTTCATGCCGGATATCCTGGCGCTCGCGGATTGGTCCGATTTCCTGGTCGTCGCTTGCCAGGGCGGGCCTGAGACAAGGCATCTGATATCGACCGACGTTCTGAACGCCCTTGGGCCGACCGGTATCTTGATCAATATCGCACGCGGCAGCATCGTTGATGAGGATGCTTTAGTCGCGGCCCTGGCCGAAGGACGGGTCGGCGCTGCTGGTCTCGATGTTTGCGAAGGGGAGCCGCGCGCAAGGGCGGACCTGCTTGCCAGCGATCAGGTCGTCATGCTGCCGCATATCGGCGCCTCGACGCATGAAACGCGCAGTGCGATCGAGACGCTGGTTATGGACAATCTCGAGGCTTTCTTCAAAACCGGCCAGGTTCTCACCCCGCCATCTTAGGAACCATCGAAGGGCAAGCGCATGATCATCGATCATCGTACCTACACTGTCGCGCATGGCCGAATGGCGGAATATCTTGAGCGATATCGGACCATGGCGTTGCCGGTTCAGCTGCGCCATTTGGGTCGCCTGATCGGTTTCTACGTTTCGGATATCGGGCCTTTGAATCAGGTCGTCCATATCTGGGCTTACGAGGACATTGCGGATCGTGAGGCGCGACGCGCGAGAATGGCCGCAGATCCCGAGTGGAAGGCATTCCAGCTCGCTAATGCGGGAATATTCGTCCAGCAGGACAACAAGATCATGAAGCCGACGGTCTTCTCACCTTAGTTGTCTTTGCGAACATGCACTAGCCGCCCGCCACTCCCTGGGTATTGACATAAAGCGCGTAGATCGACGTGCATGAAGCCATGAACAGGCGATTGCGCCAACGACCGCCAAAGCACAGATTGGCGCAGCGTTCTGGAAGGCCAATATGGCCGATCGCCTGGCCAAGCGGGTTGAAGACGCGCACGCCATCGAGTTCAGGATCGCCCATCCCCCAACCGCACCAAAGATTGCCGTCGACATCGACGCGAAAACCGTCCGGCGTTGCCGGCCCTGCGTCGATCAAAACCTTGCCGCCGGATAGTCGCGTGCCATCATCGACCACATCGAAAACACGGAAGACCCGCGGTCGACTGCGCGACTCAATGACATAAAGCTTGCGCTCGTCGGGAGAGAAAGCCAGCCCATTAGGGCCGTTCACGTCCGCTGTCACCACGGTCAGCGCGCCGGTTTGTCCGTCGATTCGGTAGACATGGTCCGGCAGTTCGCGTTCGGCACGCTCGCCTTGATAATAGCCGGCGATACCGAAGGGCGGATCCGTGAACCAGATCGAGCCATCGGATTTTACCACGACGTCATTCGGCGAATTCAACCGCTTGCCGTTATATCTGTCGGCCAGCACGGTGATGGATCCGTCATATTCCGTGCGGGTCACCCGACGTCCACCATGTTCCGCCGTAATCAATCTCCCCGCGCGGTCCCGCGTATTGCCATTCGCATGATCAGAGGGCTGGCGAAAAACCTCGACCTGTCCGGTTTCCTCGCTCCAGCGCAGCATGCGATTATTGGGGATGTCGCTCCACAGAAGACTGCGTGAATCGCCGAGCCAGACAGGACCTTCCACCCAACGGTAGCCGGTTGCGATGCGTTCCACCGCGGCGGGGATAAGACGATACTTCTCGAAGCTCGGGTCTAGAATGCGTATTGCCGGGTCGGGATAGCGCTTGGCCGGTTCTTCCATGGATTTTCTCTGCTTTGGATCGGACGTCGATCAGTCCATGTCGTGAATGATGGCCGCACCGAGATCCGTATGATAGGTTTTCAGGGCGAAAGACCGCCTGTTTGTCGGCGCAATTCCATCAGGAATACATGCTGATCGCCACCGTAATAGGTGACGCTGACCTCAAAAATAGCGTCGTTGCGTCCGACATAGCGGCGGATGATACCCAATCCTGATGCCGTCTCATCCAGGTTCAGCAATTTCGGCATGGGCGCTGGAAGCTTGCCGGCGAAGACTTCAACCTGGACGCGTTCGATCTCTTCGTCATACATATCCACAATCTGGTCGCTGATGCGCATCGTTTTATGCGACGGGTGATCAAGGATGCCGGCATAGGCCTCGGCCACGTAAATCTCGACCGCCGATACGATGAGATCACTCTCCGTCGATCGAACGATCGTGTGAATGCGCAGCTTTCGCTCACCCGCATCGCATTGCAGCATCTTGGCCAGTGTCTTCGTCACAGTAACAAATTTGGCACCGACGATTGTCCTGACCAGATCTGACGGGTTGGCCAAGGCCTTCGTCATTGGCGCCGAGGATTGCACCATAATGCGCGGCTCATGCGCGGATATGATCATCGAGCCCGAGCTCGCGCGCCGAACAATCAGACCTCTGTCGGTCAAGGTCTTCAAGGCCTGGCGGACGGTATGCCGGCTTGCCTTGAACATTTGGCCCAAGAGAAGTTCGGGCGGCAACTGGGTTCCGACCGGATAAACGCCGGATCGGATGTCCTGAATCAGCTGCCGCGCGATGGTCTCGTGGCGAAAGAGGGCTTTGCTGTCTTGCGTCATAGCCCCTATCTATAAGGTCAGTCCCTGTGAGCGCAACGCTGAATAGACTGGCTTGAATCCAGCGGATCAGCCGGTCAGGCCAAGCCGCGCGCGCGCCTCGGCAGGCGTTGCGATTTCGATATTCAACCCGTCGAGGATCTGCTTGAGCCGCGATACCTGTGCGGCATTGGACGTGAAGGGCAAGCCGGGCTTGTCGAAGAGATTATCCTCCTGACCGACGCGCACGCTGGTGCCCATCAACGCGCCTGCAACCGCTGTCCTGATATTCACAGGACCAGTGCCATGCAGAAAAATCTCGCAATCGCTTCCGAACAGCTTTTCTGTCGTCTGCTTCATGTGAAGCAGGTGATCGATATCCGACGTGATGCCGCCGAGGATGCCGGTGAGAAACTGCACGATGATCGGTTTGTCGATTTTTCGGTTCTTGAGATGATAGGCGAGGATGTGAATATGGCCCACATCATAGCATTCGAATTCCATCGCGATCTTATGCTCGGTGAAGATATCGATCATTCGGTCGATCTTCGCGAACGTATTTTGCGTCACGACTTCATAGGATGAGGGGCCGAAGAATTCACGTTCCCACTCATGCTTGAATTCCGTGATCCCTTGATCATGCGCCTTCTTGAACCGGCCGTAATTCATGGAGCCGACGATGACGGTCGCGACTTCCGGTCGCACCGCAATGGCCGCCGATACGCGATCATCCGCGGTCGCGCCCATCGATGCCGACATATTGATGATCGCGTCGCATCCTGCGCGAATGCCAGGAACGAAGGAGTTCCAGACTGCGATGTCGTTCGTCGGCCTGCCGTCTTCCGGCTTGCGTGCGTGCAGGTGCAGCATTGCGGCGCCGGCCTTCGCGGCTTCGACCGACTCCCGGATCATGTCTTCGGCTGAAATCGGCAAATAGGGCGACATCGACGGCGTCAGCCCGGCTCCGGTAATCGCACAGGTTATGATTGTTTTTTTGGATTTTGGCACGAGCGTTTCCTTGACCAATGCGCAACCGCATTTCCGCGGCCCAAGTGGCTAATCGGACATTGACGTTAATGTCCGGACAATGCATAACCTTGCCATCGGTCGCTGACAAGACAAAAAAAGATCGCTCGGGCCTATCGGAACTGCCGCAAACGGCCTCCGATTTTCGAGAGGGGGGAGAACAACGTGCATCTGCGAGACCAATCGCAATGATGACACTTTTCTGGTCATCACGATCGCCCTACGCGCGAAAAGCCCTCATGGCAGCCCATGAATGTGGTCTTGCTGGTTTGCTGCAGCTTGTACGCGTCGATGTCGCGACGCTTCGGCCCCATGCGCAGGTTATCTCGCATAATCCATTGGGAAAAATCCCGACGCTCGTTCTTGAAGACGGTAGCGCCTATTTCGATTCTTCGGTGATTTGCGAGTGGTTCCATTGTCAAAATCCTGATGCTGGTTTGTTTCCTGATGACGGAATTGCGCGTCTTATTGCGCTGCGACGTCAGGCTTTGGGCAATGGGTTGATGGATATTCTCGTCATCGGCCGTGCCGAAGCGCTGCGGCCCGATGGCACAAGGTCTGATGCCCATGTTTCGACTTATCGGCGCAAACGATGGGATGTTCTGGCCGCGCTGGAAGCCGAAGCGGGATCTATCGCGGCGGACGCTTTTTCGATCGGCCATATCACAATCGGCTGTGCGCTGAGCTATCTCGATTTCCGCTATGCGGACGAAGACTGGAGAGCCGAAGCACCTCATCTGGCCGCATGGCACAAGACATTCTGCCTCAGGCCGTCCGCCGAACAAACCGCCTTCGCGGATAATTATTGAAGACCTGTGTTACGGCTCTAGGGAGTTTCACCTGATGATGTTCACCCGAAAAATCGGTGCTGCAACTGTCAGCAATATCATCGAATATTCGGCACCGACCCATATACCGGATTTTCTGTTCCCGGGACTGTCGGAGTCGCAGATCGATGCCAATGCAAGCTGGTTGGCGCCCGATCACTGGAACACAAGGGTTCGCCGCTTCATCGTGACCATACAGATATGGGTCGTGCGCGCGGGCGCCAATGTGGTTGTCATCGACACAGGTGTCGGCAACGGCAAGACAAGGCGTGCGGCCCGCATGAACGGTTTGAATACGCTGGTGCCGAACTGGCTTGAAGCCGCAGGCGCTTCGGCCGATGAGGTGACGCATGTCGTTCACACGCATCTCCATACAGATCACGTCGGCTGGGACACGAAACTTGACGATGGGACATGGGTGCCGACTTTCCCGAAGGCGCAATATCTCTATCCGAAGCATGACTACCTGCGGATGGTTGAGGCTCAGGCCAATGGCAGCCTGAACCCCGACCCCGCGGCGGCCTATAATGACAGCATAAAGCCGATCTTCGATGCGGGTCTCGCGGCGCTTGTGGAAGATGACGCGCGCGATGTCGCGGGGTGCTTGGACGCCGAGCCGTTGCCAGGCCATACGGCGGGTTTGCTGTCCTACCGGTTGAGATCTGACGGCGAGGAAGGGATCTTTGCCGGCGACGTGATGCATAATCCGCTGCAGATCGCCATTCCGGCCTTGAATACAAGATTTTGCGAGGTCCCTGCACTGGGAGAGGGCACGCATCTGAAATTCCTTGACCGCGCCGCTGAGCGTGGCGCGCTGATCATGCCCTGTCACTTCGGGGCGCCCTACTGCGGTCGGGTCGGACGGGACGGTGATGCATTCGTCTTCCTTCCCGAGCAGAGATGAAAATGTCCGGGACGGCAAAAACGGCAGAATGGGTCGATGTCGCGGGCAAAGTATTGTTCGCGGAAGTCTGCGGCGGCGGTGATGCGACACTTCTGCTCATTCATGAAATGGGCGGCACGCTCCATAGCTGGGACAGGCTGGTGCCGCTTCTGCAGCCGTTTTTTCGCGTCGTCCGCTATGACGTTCATGGCAATGGCCGGTCTGAGGCCATTCGCGGACCCATGAATTTCCGCACGGCTGTCCAGGATGCGGCTCTGCTGCTTGAACGGCTCGGCATAGAAGGACCGATCATCCCGATTGGTTGCGCTGTGGGCGGTGCAATCGCTTTGGGGTTTGCGGCGGCCTACCCGGCGCTTTGCCCGGCGGTTGTGGCCCTGGCACCCTCCACATCCATCCCGCTCGCGCGGCGCGCGGCCGCCTTTGCAAGGGCGGATAAGGTGGAGGCGGAGGGGCTCAGAACCAGCATCGATGAATCGCTCATGCGCAGCTATCCGCCGATCCTCCGCACGGATAGGGCGTTGTTCGAACAAGGGAGGACAATGCGTCTTGCGGCCAATCCGCGCGGGTTTGGCGCCATGATGCGTATGCTGATCGGCCTCGACATGACCAGCGACTTCGCGGCATTGCGCTGTCCGGCCCTGGTGCTGGCGGGAGAGTATGACCAGGATCGGCCGCCCGAGCATGTCGCCACAGTCGCCGCGGCCATCCGCTTTGCCGTGTTCGACGTCATTCCGTCCGGCCATTTCATGGCCTGGCAAACGCCAGACCTCGTTGCAAGTAAAGTGATGAGTTTTCTGAAGCAGAACATCCAATACCTTCCGCCCCAACATTAATAAAAAAGAGGAGGAAATAGATGACATTATCTCACATGCCACCGCGTTACTTGGCGGCAACCTCAGCGCATTTCGACGATCCGACACGCCGATTGGTTTTGGGGATGGTCGCGGGTCTTGCGGGTTTGGGATTGGCTGGACGGGCCATGGCGGCTGACGGCACGCCGATAAGGCTCGGCGGTATTCTTCCGCTGACCGGGCCAGACGCGTCCGTCGGTATTCAGCAGCAACGCGGCCTGAGATTTGGCGTGAGCCAGATCAATGCCGCCGGCGGTGTCGCGGGAAGACCTCTCGACATTCTCTATGAAGATGACGAAGGCAGACCGGATCAGGCCGTTATCTCTTTCAACAAACTCGTCTCCCTGCAGGGCGTGCCGCTTATTTTCAGCGCCTTCTCCGGCCCGACCTTGGCGATGGCACCCTTGGCAACGCGGAAGAAAATCGTGCTCGTGAATGGCGGGGCTCAGGCAGATCGTCTGGCAAAGGCCTCGCCTTATCTTTTCAATACAATCCCGGTGGCCGGCGATGAAATCGCGGTCCTGGCAAAATATCTCGCCTCGGTCGGCAAGAAAACGGCCGGAATTCTTTATGAGGATGACGCCGGTGGGACATCGGGCCGCGATGATTTTGTTCGCGCATTTCAGAAGGTCGGTGGCAAAATCATCGCCAGGGAGCCGGTGTCCTTCGGCCAGACGGATTATCGGCCTTCGCTGCTGAAGATCGCGTCTGTCAAACCCGATGTCCTGTTCGTCATGCTAAGCGATGGGCTTGGTCCGCTGGCTGATCAGATTCACCAAATGAAGCCGGCGTTTACGATCGTCGGGACGTCCTTCTTCAATGACCCGGCGGCGCTGCACAATCCCGGTTCCGACGGCTGGCTGCATACCCAGGTGCAAATCAAAGCGCCACCGGCTGTCGCGACCGCCTTCCAGAAGATGTTCAACGTCGAGATGGAATTCTGGGGGGCACAATACGCCAATGCGGTGTTCATCATGGCGAAGGCCATCGAGAAGGTTCTGTCCCAGGGCAAGCCGATCACGGGGGAAAACATCCATGACGCGATATTCAGCATTCAGACCTTCGACGTGATGCTGCCGGCGATCTTCCGCACAAATACTGCAGTGATGGAGATTGACATCATGCAGATCAAGGACGGTCATCACCACCTTGTTCAAGAATTCAAAGCCGATTGAGCCGCTGGACAAAGCATGCTTCTCCTTCAACTTCTCATCAACGGTCTCGTCACCGGCAGTGCTCTCGGGATAATAGCCATCAGCTTCTCGCTGGCTTATTCCACGACACGCATCTTCCATGTGGCCCATGCCGGCATCTATACGCTGGCAGGATATGTCGCTTACGCCTTGGAGAAATCCGGCGCGCCCGATATTGTGGGGCTTCTGGCGGCGATGGCCATATGCGCTGTTGCCGGCGCCCTCATCCAGAGCGAGCTTTACGCCCGCCTCGCGCAGCGCAGGGCGTCACACCTGGCGGTGCTGATCGCATCGCTCGGCTTGCTGGCAGTCATTCAGAATTTTCTGGCGAGTGTCTTCACGCCGAATATTCTCCCTTTCGGGAGCGCCTGGCGCGGTCGGACCTTGTCCTTCGGCGGGGTGACCCTGACCGAAGTACAGATCGCGACCCTGGTCATTTGCCTCGCGGTCTTTCCTTGCTCATTGTGGTTTACACGTCGAACGGTTCTCGGAAAGCAGATCCGCGCTGTCGCCTCCAACCCTTTTCTGGCCGAGATCACCGCGCTCAGGCCGCAGCGAACCTTCGTCATCGTCATGGCGATTGCGTCCGCCATGGTGGCGATCCCGGGGGCGCTGGTTGCGTTTGATTTCGGCGTGCAGCCCTATGATGGCACAACGGTCCTGCTGACGGCGACAATCGCTGTCATTGCCGGCGGTATCGGCAGCCTGACCGGCGCGTTCCTGATGGCGATGCTCATATCGGTGCTGCAAAACCTCTCTCTCCTGGTTATTTCAGGCGAGTGGAGCGTCGGCGTCACCTTTCTGATCTTCCTGGTTTTCATGCTGTTCAGGCCTCGCGGCCTCTTCACGCGACGCTGAGGCAATCTCATGGATTATCTGTTCTCCTATCTTATTCTCGCTTCGATCTTTGTGATCCTGGGGCTGTCGACAAATCTTCTCGTGGGCGTTGTCGGAATTTTCTCGGTGTCCCAGGCGGCGATCTTCGGTGTCGGCGCCTATACAGTGGGCTATGCCTTGAGCAATGACATCATGGGATTTGTGCCGGCTCTTGCGCTGGCAGCGGTCGTCTGTCTCGTGCTCAATGTTCTCATCACACTCCCGTCGCTTCGCGTGTCCGGCGACTATTTCGTGGTGACCTCGTTCGGCATTCAGCTTCTGGCAACGGCCGCCTTCACCAATTGGGATGCGATCACGGGCGGCGCGTCAGGAATGGCGGGGATTCCGACGGCCGACCTATTCGGCCTGCCGATCGATACCAGCCTTAAAACCTTGATCCTTACCGCCTGCGTTGCTTGCCTGGCCTGTTTCGCCTTCCGGCTGGTGATGCGATCGCCGTTCGGCCGTTTGTTGATGGCGCTCCGCGAGGACGAATTGGCGGTCGCCGCGGCCGGGCGGCAGGTGCTGCGGGCGAAGGTGGAGGCGGCGGCCTTGGCCGGCGTATTCGCGGGCGTCGCCGGGGGGCTTTATGCGGTCTATTTGAGCTTCATCGATCCCTCGACCTTTGACCTCGATGCGTCCGTGCTGCTTCTAACGATGGTCGTATTGGGAGGGGCGCGCACGCTCGCGGGGTCCATCGTGGGGCCGTTCGTCGTCGTCGCATTGCCGCAGCTGCTGTCTTTGATCGATCTCCCGACAGCGATTGCGGCTTCGGCAAGGCAGGGAATTTACGGCGTTCTGCTGGTGGCCTTCATGCTGTTCCGACCTCAAGGTCTTATGGGGAGGAAAATATGATGGCGAGCGATCAGACCTATCTGAGCGTCAAAAGCATGTCGAAGCGCTTCGGTGGATTGCAGGCGCTCAACGACTGCACCTTCTCCATCGATTCAGGAAAGATCATCTGTCTGGTCGGTCCGAATGGTGCTGGTAAAACGACAATCTTCAACGCGATAACCGGTTTTCTGAAGCTGGACCAAGGCAGCGTGTTCTTTCGCGGGAATGGTCTGACGGGGATTGGTCCACAGAAGATCGTGCGTGCAGGTATTGCAAGGACATTTCAAAATCTCCGGTTGTTCGGCGATTTGACGGCCTTGGAAAACGTCGCGAGCGCGGTGCCCAATCAATTCGGGGAGGAGCCGCTCGGCGCATTGTTCCGGCCAATTCATACGGCGCGGAGCCAAAGAAAGACCAGGGAGACAGCGCGCGGCATTCTGGAGGAGGTCGGGCTGGCCGATCAGGCGGAGGCGTTCGTGCGCAATCTGTCTTACGGCGAACAGAAGCTGCTTTGCATAGCGCGCGTTTTGGCGACAGGCGCAGAACTGCTTCTGCTCGACGAACCAACCTCAGGACTAAGTGGCGACGCGTTGGAAAAGGTCATGGTGCTGTTGCGGCGGCTGCGTGATGAGGGACGCTCGCAGCTTGTCGTCGAACATAATACGCGCGTGGTTCAGCAAATCGCGGATGAAGTCCTGTTTCTGCATCAAGGGCATCTCATGGCGCAAGGAACACCCGAGGCGATCATGGCCGATCCGAAACTCGCCGAGATTTACTTCGGGGGAGCCTTGTAAACCGATGAGCCTTTTGGAATTGCGAGACGTGACGGCCGGCTATGGTGCCAAATTGGTCATCTCGGACGTGAGCCTGACCCTGGCGGCCGGCGAGATCGTCGCCTTGCTGGGCCATAACGGCGCCGGCAAAACGACGACGCTGAAGACGATCATGGGTCTGCTGCCGGCAAGGTCTGGGGCGGTGAGCCTGATGGACCAAGACGTGAGCAGCTTGGCGACGCCGGGCCGGATCAAGCTTGGGTTGAGACTTCTGCCCGAGGGGCGCGGCATTTTTCCAGACCTTAGCGTGGCTGATAATATCGAGGCCGTGGCGGCGCAGAACTGCAAGGGCGGTGACTTGTTCGGTCCCGCCGAAGTCTATCAGCTGCTGCCTGTGCTGGACGAAAGACGCACGACGATTGCCGGCACCATGAGTGGCGGGCAGCAGCAGATGCTGGCATTGAGCCTGGCGCTTTTGGGTAGGCCGCATTGCCTGATGCTTGATGAACCATCGATCGGCCTTGCACCCAATCTGGTTGAACGCATGTTCGACCAGCTCAGAAGCCTGAGCCGATCCCATGGATTGGGAACCTTGCTAGTGGAGCAGAACGTGGCGGCAGCGATGAGGGTGGCTGATCGCGTCATCATCATGAATAGCGGGAAGATCGTATTCAGCGGCACGCCCGATGGGGCGCGCGCCGCCGGCGTCTGGCATTACTTCTGAAGTCCCAGGGGAGAATAATCGCCCATGAAGATTATCGCATCCGGTTTGAGATTTCCGGAAGGACCCGTCGCGATGGGCGACGGGTCGGTCATCCTTGTCGAAATCGAACGAGGGTCGCTGACCCGCGTGCAGCCCGACGGACGCATAGAGGTTCTGGCCCAGCTCGGCGGGGGCCCAAATGGTGTGGCGATCGGGCCGGGAAATGCAGCTTTCGTCTGCAACAATGGCGGGTTCGAATGGATCCGCAATGGCCATCTCCTCCGGTCCGGGCCGCAGAGCCGGGATTATGAGACCGGCCGCATCGAAGTGGTCGATCTTGCCACCGGAAAGTTCGAGCGGCTGTATGAACGCTGCGACGGGCGCCCACTCAAAGGACCGAATGATATCGTGTTCGATTCGACGGGTGGTTTCTGGTTCACGGATCTTGGCAAACGGCGCGATCGCGAATTGGATCTGGGTGGCGTCTACTGGGCGCGTGCCGATGGGTCCGAAATACGTGAAGTGGTGCATGGCATGGTCACCGCCAATGGCATTGGCCTGTCGCCGGACGAGAAGACGCTATATGTCGCGGAAACAATCACCGGGCGGCTCTGGTCCTGGGAGATCCTGGGGCCAGGACAACTCCGCAAACGGGTTTGGCCGGCGCAATATGGTGCCACTCTTGTCGCGGGGGTCGGCGGCGGCGTTCGCTTCGACAGTCTTGCCGTGACGCAATCCGGGAACATCTGCGTCGCGGCACTCGATTCCTGCGCTGTGGTCGAGATCGAGCCGCATGGTCGGAAGGTGGTGCATCACGCGATGCCCGATCTTTTGGTGACGAATCTCTGTTTCGGTGGCGCGGATATGAAAACCGCCTTCGTCACCTTGTCCCATGACGGCCGACTGGTTGCGGCCGATTGGCCGGATGCCGGACTTCGCTTGAATTATCAGCAATAATGCCGTGACACCGACTCTTTTTTGTTGCGCCCGAAGCAAAATCCTCCGACACTACATTGTCCGGACAATGTAGTGTCATGCATCAGTCCGAAGAACGGCGCGATAAGCGCCGCAGCAGGGAGGACAACAAATGCGCCGCCTATTCATCAACACCTGTCTTGCGACCGCAATGCTATTCGGTACGGCCCATGCGGGTTTCGCCGCTGAGAAACAGAAGTATTTCTTCATGTTCTTCAGCAATCCCGTGAAGGGCCATGAGAAGGATTATCTGCATTGGTATACCGGCCAGCATATTCATGATCTTCTGAATATCGACGGTATCGTTGCCGCCCAGTTCTACGAATTAGGCGATCAGCAATTTTACGGCACCCATCCGCAGAAATACATGATGATTTGGGAGATCGAAACCACCGACCTCAAATCAGCATTCGATCGTGTCAAAAAGGGCCTGGCGACGGGGACGACTGTCACTAAGGACAGCTTCCTTGACAATGATACTGGCAATAGCATGACCTTCACGCCCATCACCAATCGCGTGACGCAGGATGAAGTTCTTGGAAAATCGGTCGATCAGGTTCGCAGCATTGCGACCGAAGGCCAAGTAACTTCTGCGGACAACTAAGCGCAATATGGGCAGGCCTTGCGGCCTTCGCTGACACGCCTGTATTCGTAAAGGACATCCAGCGATGTTTGAGAGCATCGAGAAACATAGTGCAAGTCGTCGCGGGTTTTCGGCACGCGCCATTGGGCTTGCGACGACGGCGGCGGCGCTCGGCATGGGCGTCTCCGTCCAACGCTCATTCGCCGACACGGCCAGCACGCCGGGCATGATCAAGATCATCTCGATTCTCGCCAGAAAGGACGGGGAGAGTCGGGAGGATTTTATTCATCACTGGGAGACGGTTCACGCACCGCTTGTCTACGCGGTGCCTGGGGTCTTGCGCTATACACTGAGCATCGTGACGTCATCATCGACCCGAACGGACGGTGTGAAGCCAATCGATGTTCAGATTGACGGTCTGGCGGAGCTTTGGTTCAAGGACCGGGCGTCGCTGGAAAATGCGGCCTCGTCCGATGCCATAAAGAAGGTTTTGGCCGACGGAACCTTGTTTGTCGGAAGTGAGGTTGATCTTGTGGCCGAGGAGAGGATCATCATTCCGAGAGGCTAGAGTAACG
Organism: Acidisoma cellulosilyticum; assembly: GCF_020621385.1. Taxonomy (GTDB): domain Bacteria; phylum Pseudomonadota; class Alphaproteobacteria; order Acetobacterales; family Acetobacteraceae; genus Acidisoma; species Acidisoma cellulosilyticum. The sequence goes on from NZ_JAESVA010000011.1 coordinate 31,346, forward strand.
GCTTGACCTGTCGCCCTGGTTCGGCCTTTGCTCTCTCGCGTGAGTGACAAGCCGACCAGGTGTGACAAGTCGAAAATGGCAAGTCTGAGAGCCGATTGATGCTAGCAGAGGCTTATACGGACGGGGTTCCCGTGCCGCAGCGCTACCTGGCTGTCTTGACGATCGGTCTGGCGGTTATGCTGGCGGTCATGGACGGTGCCATCGCCAATGTCGCCTTGCCGACAATCGCGCGCGATCTGCATGCTTCGCCGGCCTCGTCGATTTGGGTCATCAATGGCTATCAGCTGGCGGCGACCATATCGCTTTTACCTCTGGGATCCCTGGGCGAAATCGTCGGATATCGACGCGTCTATATCGGCGGATTGGTCATATTCACGCTGGCCTCTCTTGCCTGTGCCCTGTCACAGGACTTGCTTGTATTGGCGCTCTCGCGCGCGCTGCAGGGGTTTGGCGCGGCTGGCATCATGAGCGTCAATGCCGCGCTCACGCGCTTCGTCTATCCCAGAGCATTGCTAGGTCGTGGCATGGGCATCAATGCCTTGGTCGCGGCGACCTCGGCTGCCGCCGGCCCGAGCATCGCCGCGGCAATTCTGTCGGTGGGGCCTTGGCCGTTCCTTTTTGCCGTGAATGTGCCTCTGGGCCTGATCGCCTTTCTGGTCGCGTTGCGGGCATTGCCCCCGACACCGCTGGCCAAGCATCGATTCGATTTTCTCTCGGCCTTTATGAATGCCGTCATGATGGCCTCATTCATATTCGCGCTGGAGGGTCTGGCGCATGGCCAAAGGGCCGTGCTTATCCTGGTGGAGTTTGCCGTCTGCACGGCATTTGGGGTTTTGCTTGTCCGTCGGCAGGCCAATCATGTCGCGCCGCTCTTGCCGCTCGACCTTCTGCGAATCCCCTTGTTTCGACTATCCGCTGCGACGGCCGTTTGCTCCTTCGTCGCGCAGATGCTGGCCTTTACCTCACTTCCTTTCTATATCGAGAATTCGCTCGGCCTGACGGCGGTGCAGACCGGGCTTCTGATGACGCCCTGGCCCTTGGCGACGATTGTCAGCGCCCCGATCGCGGGACGGCTGGCAGACCGCTACCCAGCTGGCGTGCTCGGCGGTGTTGGCCTATCCCTATTGGCAATCGGTCTTGCAGCTATGGCGATGCTGCCTGCCAATCCGAGCCGAGGCGAGATCATTTGGCGGATGGCCTTGTGCGGGGCCGGATTCGGACTTTTCCAATCGCCCAACAACCGGACGCTGATGACCTCAGCGCCGTCCCGACGTAGCGGCGGCGCGGCGGGAACGCTTGGGACGTCGCGCCTTCTGGGGCAGACGGTGGGCGCGACCCTTGTGGCCTTGGCCTTTAACGCTCTGCCGAGGCAAGGGGTTCTGGCCTGTCTGGTGGCGGCTGCGACGGTTGCGGCCCTTGCGGCTGCCGTATCCTCGTCGCGATTGCTTTTGCGAGCCGAGGTTCAGTGACGACGTTCAGTTTGTGCTCGACGCGGTGACGAGGCTGCCCGTCAAAGACAGCGTACGGCTCGGGGGTGGAAAAATTCTGATCTGTCAGGCTGCCAGAGGGCGATCTGTTTCCTTTGACAGGCTGCCCAAGACGGTGGCGCGAACGACCGCCATGTGCTGCCCTTATATGCGCCCAATCGGTCAGCACGATGATCTCGGCTGCCGGAGCGAGGGGTAGTACGGGCCTGGGCTGTGCTTTCGGAAGCTGGTCGAGATCGGCGGCAACGCGATGTGTTCGATTGCGCATAGTCGCTTGGCTCGCTGGATCACAGGGCAGCAGGGTGGTCAGCAGCCACCTAGAGCGTTTCCTGTTCGCTCACGCTCACAAGCGCCGCTCTAGATTATTGTTTTTGCGAGCATCTTCACCCGGCCAGATGATTCCATATGACCGGGATCTGCTCTAGCCCGCTGCAGGCGGTTCTGCGCCCCGACCCTTGGTGACCGTCCGCACCACCTGGCCTTCGTCGTTGAATCGGTAGAACAGCCGTTCATCCAGAATGCCCTGATCGACATGGCGCATCTCCAGAAAGCTGGCATTGGACAAGGCTGGTTTATAGACGGCGAAATTGCGCACCAACGGCAGCGTTGCCGCGGATTCCAGCGGCCCCACGAACGCGCTTGAGAACTGGCCGAACTCCGGATCGGCCGCCAGCCGCGTCATCTGCGCCGGATCGGCGAAGAAGCACCCGGCATGGGGGTTGCTGACCCGGCGGAACCGCCAGGCGCGGCCGAGTGCCATTCCGTCCAGCGTCGGCCCCCCTGGCACCTCGCCCCACGGCTTGGGTCCGGGAAGGGGGCCGTCGATATACAGCTTCTGCACGATCGGGCCGGTCGACAGTTCGAACCTATTCGGCTGCAGTGCCACATCCGGGCCGAAGGTCGCGTTGAACCAGGCCAGCTTGCTGAACAGCAGCGGGTCGGTGATCTCGCAATCGTCTTCCACGTAGCCATACCAATCAAAACGTCCAGCATTGTCGCGCAGGATCGTCTGGCAGGTGAAGCCGAGCTGCCGCGGGTCCAGTGTGGTATTGTGATGGTGGAACAGATGCGGCGGCACACTGCTCGCGAGGTGATCGGCACCGGAGGTGCACAGCACAATGTCCAGTGCCGCTTCCAACGAAGCGTTGCAGCGCGGATCGATGCCGTTATCGATCATGTGCTGGCGCGGGCCAAAATTCTGCTGCAACGCAGCAATACAGCGCAGCAGCGCAGCCGCCCGGGTGGGCCCGTCGGTGCGTTCCGATCCGTAAAGCTTCGTGCCGGGCCGGTGCGGGAGGAATGCGTGCGGGATGACGATAAGGGTTCTCATCAGGCTTCCGCGTCTGTCGGGCTCGGCGAGGCAGGCGGCCAGGGCATCGCGCAACGCCTCTTCGGAATAGGTCGTTTCCATGATGGAGACCCGGCGGACGAGGGTATCGGCCCCGCCATCGGTCTCCGTCGGACCGATCGTCGCACGGCTACCGACGCGCTGAAAGCCCCCATCGTCACAATAGTTATGGATGCCATGGTCGCATCGGGTCGACGCTCAGGGCCCCAGCGCAGGAAACAGGAGCAAAACGGACAGTATCGTCTTGTTCCCAAAAAGAGAATCAGTTGCGCGTGATCTGGACTTAATCCTTGACCTTATCATCGATGATCATCAGTCAATATGAGGGTCCAGGAGCAATAAGGATCTTTGCGGCAGACTTTTTCGATTTAATCGAGGCGGAAGGCGCTAATCCTTGGCCTAGGCTGATTTTTGAGGCGCTGAAGGTAGATTATGCCAGGGCGTAGTCACATCGGCTAGGTTGGCAGGCAGTTTATTTATTACGTATCGAATATCCTTTAAGCAGGCCGTCAGATCTGGCCGCTTGCGGGCAGGTTGTCATTTATTTGATCCCGATGATTCTCTGATTTTGAGAGCAAACAACAAGCGCTATTTCATCTCGACATCGTACAAAGTTGCATTAGCAGCAAGCTTTTGTTAACGCTGGATCTGAAAGATCGGGAGGCCGAAATGTCGGACGTCACTATATCAGGCGCTTCCGCGCCAGCGATCTTCGAAACGGATGAAGCCGCTCCTTACGCCCAGACATTGGCGGCGGCGCTCAACTCCGGCCTCGATAGTGGCACTCTGACTGCGCTACCCTATACCAGCGGCCCGGTCGCCCCGGCGGCCGCCGGCGGTGTGGTCGTAATCACCACAACTCCCGCCACAACATTGGCCATTCCAACGACGGATGTAGGTCTGTTCATCACTGGCGGTGCCACGAGCGTCACCGGGGGTGGCGTGGGCGAGACCGTCATCGGCGGCAGTGGTGGGTTGACCTATACCGACATCACCCCGTCCGGATCCGTCGTCGATTATATCGCAGTGGGCGATGGGAATAACCTGATCACCACGGGAACGACCGGGATAGGCAATTACCAAATCAATACCGGCGCCGGTAACGATACGATCTCCGTGTTTGGAAATGCTGTGATCAACGCCGGCACGGGTCAGAACACAATCTCGGTTTCCGGCGGCAACTCGTATATCTATTCCGAAGGTGGCGACAATATCACGATGAGCGGCACCGGAACCGATACGGTCAATATCGGCACCGGCCAGACGACGATCAATCCGGGCTCAACCAATCTGTTCGTTTTCGGAAGCACTGATGCCACGAAACCGATCTTCATAGGGCGAGGCACGGGATCGGACACAATTTCAGTGGGTTCTGGCGGCGGCACCGTCTACGCCGGAACGGGCGGGAATAGCGTTCTGTTCGGTGGCACTGGCGCCGCCACGACGGGCGCCGTTACGGCACTGCATGGCAGCACGAACGGCGACCAGTTGTATGCAATCGGCGCTGCGCCGGTCGTCTTGTATGCCGGTGGCGGCGACGAGACCCTCAGCGGGGCAGGCGGGACGGTGGACGGGCTTGCTGTACCCGAGTCGACCGCCGACAATACCTTCATGGCGGGTTCCGGAAACGACACGATCGTGGGCGGAGCAGGGAATGACGTGATCATTGCAAGCACCGGGCGCGGGGCCTTCGCTTCTGGAACTGGAAAAACGACGTTCGCCTTTGTCAACGGTGAGGCTGGTGGACAGGACACGATCACCGGCTTTGCCAGCAATGATCGGCTCGTTTTCAACGGCTACGGTGTCGCGCAGTTTCCGACTGAGGTAGTGGGGGGCAGCGAAATCATCGAGCTTCCTGACGCCACGGAAATTACGCTGCAAGGAATAACGTCCCTATCTCCGTCCCAAATTTTCTATGACGCGCCGTTGTGCTTCCTGCAAGGCACCTTGATTGGAACAGCGCAGGGCCTCAAGGCCGTCGAGCAATTGGCCATCGGCGACCTCGTCTCAACCACGACGGCTGGGGAGCAGCCGATTCGGTGGATAGGCATATGCTCCGTATCGACGCGCTTTGCCGATCCGCTGAGGGTTATGCCGATCCGGATCAAAGCCGGCGCTCTGGCTGAAAACATTCCAGAGCGCGATCTGCTCGTCTCGCCCGATCATGCGATTCTGGTCGATGGTGTGCTCATCCAGGCAGGCGCTCTCGTCAACGGTCTCTCAGTCACGCAAGAGCGATCGATGCCGGAAAGGTTCACCTATTACCATATTGAACTTGCCGAACATTCGTTGATTTTGGCGGAAGGCGCGCCGGCAGAAACCTTCGTCGATAACGTCGATCGGATGAGTTTCGACAATTGGGCCGAGCACCAGGCGCTCTATGGTCTGGACATTCCGATAATCGAAATGGCTTTTCCGCGGGCGCAGTCACGACGCCAAATTCCGAAGGGCATCAGCAATCGTCTCATGAAACGTGCCGTAGAGAAGGTCGAGACTGGGCTGAAGCTAGCCGTCTGATTAAGGGATCTGTCATCGCTTTTCTCCGCTGATGACCGAAGGACGAGGTGATCCGCACCGTCGCGATCATCAGGCTCGAAACCCAAAGCGGCTGGGGGGACGTCGAGACGATTGAGGCCGAATAGCTGTCCGGCCTGAAGCCATTCAGCAATTACCAGGTTTGCCATCCAGCCGGTCGCCCCATCTTAGCTGGACTTCTAGGGATTTATCCTGCGATACGGTCCCAAAGGAGATTCGAATGCCGTCTATACTATGCGTTGATGCCGATGAGACTGTGAGAGATTGGCTAGATCTCGTCCTTGGTGAGGCTGGATACGAGGTGCATCTCGAAGAAATGGCAAGCGATGTCGTCAAACCGTTGCGAGATAAGTATCGGCCAGATCTGCTGATTACAGATTTTGAAATGCCCGAGGAATCCATATCTGGGCTGGCACTGGCTAAGCTCGCGCGTGATTATCACCCGGATCTGCCGCTGATCTTTCTCTCTGAGACCCCAGATCCTACCGAAATCCCCGGCCCGATGCTCATCCTCAACAAGCCAATCAGTAGGGAGGCTTTGGTCGCGGCGGTCCAGGGGCTTCTGGGAACAGAGGTCTGATACTAGGACTGCTGTGCGTTACGAGGCCTGTGCTGAGCCGGTGAATGGCCGCCTAGCGCGAGTCCCGCCGAATCGCGCATATCGATCAGATGGCGATGGTTTGGAAGAATCGCGTCGCCGAGGCGCAAGGCGGGGCGGGGCGCGAAGCAGCCGAACCGCCCGTTCCTCGGGTGCCTGAACCCAACCCCATGCCCGCACCGTCCATGAAAACGCGGTCAGACGCGACATCCCGGCAGACTGGCCAAACTGATAGGGCAAAAGTCGCATCGGCGGCCGGTGTCACGATCGCATACCTCCCGGAAGTCAGGCGCCGACGCAGGCGGATCGGTTAAGCGCGCCTCCGGACGAAGACTTTGCCGGTTGGACGCAGTTCTAGATCCGCCCCCCCAGGCCAATGCGACGCAAACGCTTGACGATTGTCGTGAAAAGACGTTTTCTCTCCCATGAAAAAACGTTTGCTCACTACGAAACTGCTGCAAGCAGGCCATGGAGCAAGATGGACCAGGATAGAAGCCGCCTGAATCTGGAGGAGCCGCGCCGCGTCACGATCCGCGAAGTCGCGAGGGCTGCGGGGGTCTCCGTCTCCACAGCGTCAAAGGCGCTGAACGAGCAGGGCCGTATGTCGCCTGAAACCAGGGATCGCGTGCGGCAGATCGCCCGGGACGTCGGCTTTCGGCCGAATGCGGTCGCCCGTGCTTTGGTGGGCAAGCGCTCCTTCACGCTCGGCCTGATCACCAATGACACTTACGGCCGCTTCACGCTGCCGGTGGCTGCGGGCCTGGCCTCTGCCATGGCCAGCAAGGGCGTCTCGGTCTTCCTGTGTGCGGTCGATGACGACCCGGCCCGCGTCCGCCTCAGTATCGAAGCGATGGAAGACAAGCGCGTGGACGGGCTGGTCATTGCGGGCAAGCGTATCGACCGCGCCCCGCCGCTTGAAAACCGCAGGCCGGCCATGCCGGTGGTCTACGCGAATGCCGCGACCCCGCCCGAGGGCGTGGGTTTCGTTCCTGATGACAAGCGTGGCGGCGCCTTGGCCGCACGCCATCTTCTCTCTCTCGGGCGCAGGCGCCTCGCGCATATCAGCGGGCCGGAGGATTTCGCGGCGGTCGCGCTGCGCGCGGCCGGCTGGTGCCAGGTCTTGCGTGACGCAGGGTTGGAACCGTACGGCAAGTCGTTGCACGGCAGCTGGTCGGAGGCATTCGGCTATGAGACCGGCCTTTTCCTGCGAGAGCGGCTGGGGACCGAGCGCTACCCGGATGCGGTGTTCTGCGGCAATGACCAAATCGCCCGGGGTCTTATCGATGCTTTGCAGGTCCGCCAGATCAGGGTGCCTGAAGATATCGCGGTCGTGGGTTATGACAACTGGGATATCTTTGCGCGTGCAACACGGCCGCCTTTGACGACGATTGATATGGCATTGACCCGTCTTGGCGAATGCGCGGGCCTGACGCTGCTTGATATGATTGCGGGAAAGGCGGTCGAACCCGGTCTGCGAAAACTGCCCTGCCATCTCGTTATGCGCCAATCATGTGGCGGCGAGCAGATCGGGGACGCCACCTGAAGGATCGATCTGAATAACGTGCCGGACGACCCAAAAAATAAAAAAAAGGGAGATGCGTCATGAAGAAATGGTCGGCAATATTAGGGGGCATGGTCCTTGCCGCGGGGATGGCGGCCCAGGCCCAGGCCGAGACGATTCATATCTGGGCGAGATCGGATGATGCGGTATTCATGCCCAAGATCGTCGATGCTTTCAACGCCGCGCAAACCAAGGATCATGTTGATCTACAAATCATTCCGACCGCGCAGATGGTGCAGAAATTCGCAGTCGCCGCCGCCGGCGGCACCGCGCCGGATGCGCTGACACTCGACCTGATCTACACGCCGGCCTTCGCGGCGGCCGGGCAGCTCAAGGATATGACGGATTTCACGAAGTCCCTCCCTTATTACAAAAGCCTGTCGCCGGCGCATCTGTCTGTCGCGACCTATCAAGGTCATATCTACGGCCTGCCGTTTTCAGGCGATGCCTCCGTTCTTGTCTGGAACAAGAACCTGTTTCAGCAGGCGGGACTTGACCCCGATAAGGGGCCGACCAATTGGGCGGAATTCACAGCGGATGCCAAGAAGGTCGCGGCACTCGGCAACGGTATCAAAGGCTTCTATTTCTCGGGCAGTTGCGCCGGCTGCCAGATCTTCACCTTCGCGCCGCTGGTCTGGGCCTCGGGCGGGCATCTTTTCAGCACCGACGGCAAGACCGCGACGCTGGATACGCGACAACTGCATGCAGCGATCGATTTCTATCACGGCATGGTGGCGGATGGGCTTGTGCCCGCTGGCGCGCAGACCGATACCGGCACAAGCTTTTTCTCGGCCTTCGCGACAGGCAAGGTGGGCTTGACCTCTCTCGGCTCCTTCGCGATCGGCGCACTCAATGCGCAGGAGCCGACGCTGAAATTCGGCGTCACCTTCATCCCGGGCGAGAAGGGCGGATGGTCTTCCTTCGCGGGCGGGGACAATTTCGTGGTCTCGAATGCCACGAAGAAGGTCGATGCGATCGAGGCCTTCATCACATTCGCCTATAGTTTGCAGGGGCAGGAAATCCTGGCGCATAACGGATCGCTGCCGGTGCGCGGTGATCTGGCGCAGGATGCGCTGAAGGGCCTCGATGCACGCTATCTCGTGACCGAGACCGCCATGACCCATGGGCAGACGCCCTATTCGACCGTTTTCAACGATATCATCAACTCTGCCAACGGGCCTTGGATCACCATGCTGAACAAGGCGATTTTCAGCGATCCTGCGGCGGTTGAGCCCGCTATCAAGGCGGCGCAGTCTAACATGCAATCCACGATCGATACCGCCCCCTGACCGGGTGCGAGGCATCCCAAGCCAATTTCGGAAAGGGCTTGCGCTGTGAACGTATTGCTGAACAGAAGGCTTTCGCGCATTGGGCTAACGCATGTACGGCGCCGGGACTGGGCATCGCTGCTTTACGTGATGCCGGCACTGGCACTCGTCGGCGTCTTCTTCCTGGCACCGCTTGGCATGATGGGTTGGATGTCTTTGCATCGTTGGCCGCTCATCGGGCGGCCGCGATGGATCGGGTTCGCGAATTACCATGCCATCTGGTTCGATGTCGGATTCTGGAACGCCTTGTCCTTTACCGTGCTTTATACCGTGGCGGTCACAATCGGCCTCATGATTGCCGGTTTCGCTTTGGCGCTGTTGGTGGAGAAGCCGCGCCCTGGCGTGGGCTTCTACCGCATGGCCTATTTCCTGCCGGTGGTTATCGGTTTTGCCTCAGCCAGCCTGCTCTGGTCCTGGCTGTCGAATGTCGATGCCGGTCTATTCTCGCGCTTGGCCCAACTGCTCGGATTCACGCAGGGGCGGGTGAATTTCCTGGCCTCCTACGGGACGGCCTTCTGGTCGGTCATCATTATGGTCATTTGGAAACTGGCCGGATTCTACATGGTGATCATCATGAGCGGTCTGCAATCGATCCCCGCTGACTATTACGAGGCGGCACGTATCGACCGGGCGAATGTGCTGCAACGCTTTCGCTTCATCACCATGCCGCTGGTGCGGCGGCCGGTGGCATTGGCACTTATCCTCTGCATCTCCGGTTCGATGCTCGCCTTCGACCAGTTCTACATCATCCTGGCCGGCGGCCCGCAGAACCAGACGATGACGGCGGTCTATTGGATCTTCAACCAGTCCTTCGTCTCCTTCCGCCTCGGTTACGGTGCCGCGCTCTCCGTCGTGCTCCTCGCTATCCTGCTGGTGATCAGCGCGGCCCAGCTTTGGCTGCTACGCGACAGGGAGGATTTGCGATGAGCACGACCATCGGCCAGAGACTTCACCTGCGCACGACGGCCAGAGTACAGGCCGCGCCCCGGCGATGGCCGCTGCATCGCGTGCTGTTCCATGTCACCTGTGTCATCGTCGCCGTTCTCTTCCTCGCGCCGATCGTCATCACGGTCCTCGCCTCGTTCCGCGCGGCGGGTGAGGCCGGAACGCCGCCGCTGCCGCCCTGGCCGGTGCAAGGCTTCACGTCTGCGAGTTACGCGCGTCTCGATGCGCTCGGCACCGGGGTTCTGCACGATGCGGCAAACAGCTTTATGGTCGCGCTCGGCACGTCGGTGCTCACAGTATTCGTCGCAACACTCGCGGGTTACGGCTTTTCGCGCTTTCGGATGCCGGGAAAGGCGATGATTTTCGGCCTGATCCTGGCGACGATGATGATTCCCTTCCAGTCTCTTCTGACGCCGCTCTTTCTGATTCTCATCAAGCTTGGCCTGCAGAACAGCCTGATCGGGCTTGTGCTGATCTATGCCACCGTGCAGCTGCCTTTTTCCGTCTTCATGATGCGCAACGCTTTCGATACCGTGCCGAAGGAGATCGAAGAGGCGGCCCGGCTGGACGGGCTGGATGGGCTGCGCCTTCTCCTGCATGTCATGACGCCGCTGGTGATGCCCGGCATCGTTTCGGTTGGGCTGTTCGCCTTTCTCTATTCCTGGAACGAATTCCTGGCCGCACTCGTCTTTCTGTCCGACCAGGACAAATACACGCTGCCGGTGCTGATGATGGTCGTCCAGTCCGGCCGCTTTGGTTCCATCGACTGGGGCGCCGTGCAGGCGGGTGTCACGCTCATGATGATCCCCTGCATTCTCCTCTTCCTTTGCCTGCAACGCTATTACATCCGTGGCCTGACCGCGGGTTCCGTCAAGTAACGGCGCGACGAACGCGCGAGGAGTATCGCCATGACTGAGCCTTCTTCTTCAACGTCCGCCCGGTTCCGTCCGCCCGCCATCCACCAGGTCAAGGTCGAAGGTTTTTTCGGCACCTGGATCGAGACCTTGGCCGCGACCACGGTGCATACGCTGCTGGACCGCTGCATTCAGGCCGGGATGCTGGACCAGATCGACCCGGCGCGCCCCAATCCGGGCCTGCGCATTCCCTTCCAGGGCGGCAACAGCACCGTCTCCACCCAGATGTTCTGGGATTCGGATTTCGGCAAAAGCATCGAAGCCGCCTCCTATACGCTGGCCCGCCATCCCGACCCTGCACTCGAAGCCAAGATCGATGAAATCATCGATGCCTATGCAAGATTGCAGGCCGAGGACGGCTATCTCAATTCCTGGTATCTGCGTATCGAGCCCGGCAAGCGCTGGACCAACCTGCGGGATTGTCATGAGCTTTATAATGCGGGACATCTGATGGAAGGCGCGGTCGCCTATTTCCACGCGACCGGCAAGCGCCGCTTTCTGGATATCATGGCGCGCTACGCGGACTATCTCTGCTCTATTTTCGGCACCGGCGCAGGCCAGATGCGCGGCTATTGCGGGCATCCGGAGGTTGAGCTGGCACTCGTCAAGCTCGGCCGCGCCACAGGGGAACAGCGCTATATCGATCTGGCCCGTTTCTTCATCGACCAGCGCGGTCAGGCGCCGCACTACTATGACGCCGAAGCCGCACAGCGCGGTGACGACCCCAAGGATTATTACTTCGGCAGCTATGAATACAGCCAGTCGCATGAGCCGGTGCGTGACCAGCGGCGCGTGGTCGGCCACGCCGTGCGCGCAGCCTATCTTTATGCCGGCATGGCCGATGTCGCCACCGAATTCGCCGATCACACACTGACGCCTGCGCTCGGCGCGCTGTGGGATCATCTGACGAAGAAGAATCTCTATGTCACGGGTGGCTTTGGACCTTCCGCCCATAATGAAGGGCTGACCTTCGACTACGATCTGCCGAATGCGACCGCCTATGCCGAAACCTGTGCTGCTGTCGCGCTGGTCTTCTGGGCCAGCCGTATGCTGGGGCTTGGCCCCAATCGCCGCTATGCCGATATCATGGAGCGCGCGCTCTATAACGGCGCGCTGGTCGGACTGTCGCGTGACGGCACCCGCTTCTTCTATGACAATCCGCTGGAAAGCCGAGGCGCGCATCACCGCTGGATCTGGCACCATTGCCCCTGCTGCCCACCCAATATCGCGCGCCTCATCGCTTCTATCGGTACCTATGCCTATGGCTTGGCCGATGACGGCATTGCCATCCATCTCTATGTCGCGGGCGAGGCATCGCTTGCCTTGCCCGGCGGCCCGGTTCGCGTTCGTCTGGAGACGCGCTACCCGGAAGACGGCCAGATCGCCATCACCCTTCTGCCCGAAATACCGCAAACCTTTACCCTGTCGCTGCGCCTGCCGGAATGGGCGCAGGGGGCGACGCTCACGCTGAACGGCGAGCCTGCAGCCCTCACGGATCAGGTCCAGGACGGCTATATTCAGTTGCGTCGGCAATGGCAGGCGGGGGACCGGCTGGAATTGGACCTTGCCATGCCGGTAAGGCGCCTGCATGCGGCGCCCGAAGTGGGTGCCAATCAGGGCCGGGTAACGCTGATGCGCGGCCCGCTGGTCTATTGTTTGGAAGAGCAGGATAACGGCCCGGCACTGAACAGCATCCGGTTGAATAGTAGCGGCCTGATGCGGTGCGACGCTGTGGATGAACTGGGCGGCATCGTGACGCTGGCTGTCGAAGCCGTTCGGGAACGTCCTGACAAGGAGGAGGACCTGTATACGACCAACGCTAAGGATGCGGCGCCCGTTACTGTCCGTGCAATCCCCTACTACGCCTGGGACAATCGGATGCCGGGGGAGATGCTGGTATGGCTTCGTGAATGTTGATGCGTTATTCTTGTCAATCTGGGCAATTTCTGAGCTCGATGACTTCCCCGAGTGGGTAGGTCATCGATGGCCGCTTCATGAGAGCGTCCATAAAAGTCAGGGCGCATACACCCAGCGCCGCTCGCAAAAACAATAATCTAGAGCGGTATCTGTGAGCGTAGGCGAGCAGGAAACGCTCTAGACACTGTGTCAGGCGCTTCGTGATCAGGGTTGGCGGCCAGGTTCGCCCGTCACGGTTCTGCGCGACGGTGAAGCCGTACGGCACAAAACTGAGGCTGCTTTCCATATCAGCCCGCCAGCCAACCACCATCGACAACAAGGTTTGCGCCGGTCATGAAGGTTGCGCGATCGCTTGCCAGGAACACGGCCGTATTCGCGATATCCTGCGGTGTTCCCAGGCGCGGCCAGGGGGTACGCCGCCGCGCATTCTCCATAAGTGCCGGGTCCATCGGCAGGCCCGGCTTTCCCGTCACCACCTTTCCCGGTGATATCGTATTGCAGATGATCAGGTCCTTTGCGTAATCCACCGCGATTTGCCGGGAGATATAGATCGCGCCCGCCTTGCTGACGCCATAGGCGGTATCGCGGGGCGAGGTCACGATACCTTGCTGGGAACCGAGATTGATGATGCGGCCACGGGCTTCGGCGCGCGGTTCCTGCGTCAGCATCTGCTGCACGGCGCGTTTGCAGCCATAGAACATGCCGGTCATGTTGACGCCCATCACCGTCTCCCATTGCTCTGCGCTGGTATCGACAAGACCGGTTCCGGAAAACGTCGCGGCGTTATTGACCATGACATCCAGCCGCCCATAGCTCCGCACGACATCGCTGATCCAGCGGTCGATATCGGCCCATTGCGAGACATCGACGCGGTCAAAGCGCGCCGTGCCGCCGGCATCGCGGACAAGATCCAGCGTCGGCGCACCGCCTTCTTTCGGTTCCGTCTCAATATCGGCCAGCGCGACGATGGCGCCTTCCTGCGCGAAACTGAGTGCGATGGCGCGACCGATGCCGGAACTCGCGCCCGTGATTCCCACAACCTTCCCGGCAAGCAAACTGGACATCTGGGGCACTTTCCTGTTTCGTGCCGGCCATCGCGCCGACGAGCAACGGCATAGTTGCACTGATTCTACGGGAGATTATGCAATTTCCGACTCTTTTTTGCCAAATACCGAACTTGCCTCCCGGCTCTTCGACGCCCTTGACCGTGCGACGCGGCAGGGGGCGGGCATTGTGCGTGACAGCTACGGGCAGGGCGAGCAGGCGGCCCATGACATCCTCCGCGCTGCGGCCTCGGACCTTGGGTTGGAATGCGCGGTCGACGCGATTGGCAATCTGATGATGACGCTTCCCGGCCAGGATCGCGCGGCGTCTGCCATTATCATCGGTTCGCATCTCGACAGCGTGCCGCAGGGTGGCAATTTCGATGGTGCTGCGGGCGTTGTCGCAGGGCTTTGCGCATTCGCGCAGTTGCGCGACATGGGCGTGACGCCATCCTGCGACGTGACGGTAATGGCGATCCGCGCGGAGGAATCGGCCTGGTTCGATGTGCCTTATCTCGGCAGCGCTGGCGCTTTCGGCCTGCTTGACCCGGCGGTGCTGGCGGTGCGGCGAACCGATACGGATCTGACGCTGGCCGAGACATTGACGGTCAATGGGTTCGATGTCGAAGCGATCCTTGACCGCAGGCGGTTGCTCGACCCGGCCCGGATACGCGCTTATCTGGAAGTGCATATCGAGCAGGGACCCGAGCTTGTGGGCGAAGACCTGCCAGTTGCGATCGTCAGCGGCATCCGCGGCTGCCTGCGCTTTCGTGCGGCACGCTGTGTGGGCGAATACGCGCATTCCGGCGCCGTGCCGCGGCGCCACAGGCAGGACGCGGTGGCGGCGACAGTCGCGTTGCTGCATCACATGAACGAATACTGGCGGCGGATCGAAGCGCGCGGCGACGACCTTGTGCTGACCAGCGGAGAATTCTCCACCGACCCCGCGATGCATGGGCCAAGCAAGATCGCCGGTGAGACCCGTTTCGTGGTCGATATCCGCAGCACATCCGATACGGTGATGACGGCGGTCGCGGCCGAGCTGCAAGCAGCGGCTGCGCGCATTGAGGAGGAGTACCGCGTGCGCTTCATGCTTGGGCAGCCAAGCTATTCGCCGCCGGCTTTGATGGATGCGGGCCTGCGCCGGGAATTGTCGCGGCTCAGTGACGCACCCTATGAAATGGCTAGCGGCGCCGGGCATGATGCGGCGATTTTTGCCGGTCAAGGCATACCGAGCGCCATGATCTTCATCCGTAATCGCAATGGCAGCCACAATCCGGCCGAAGCCATGGCGCTGGACGATTTCGCCGTGGCGCAGCGATTGTTGACACGTCTTCTGCTGAGCTTTCCCCTTTGATGTCCAGAATGAAAGAGATCCAATGACCGTTCTGGTAACCGGTGCCACGGGGTTCGTCATGAGCGTGCTCGCCCGCGAATGGCTGGAAGCGGAGCCCGATCTGCGCCTGATCGCTCTTGATGCCGCACCGCTGGACGAGGCGGCACGCCGCTATTTCGCGCCCGTCGCGGATCGGATGGACGTTATCGTCGCGGACGTGACCCGGCCTGAGACATGGGCGCCGCGTCTGGAGGGCGCCGGCATCACCCATGTGGTGCATGGTGCGACCGTGACGCCGCTGGCGCGGGGCACGGCGGGCGATATCGGGCGCGAGCCGGAAGCAAACGATCCCGGACGGATCATCGCCATCAACGTCATGGGAACGGTTGCCTTGCTTGACTGGGCGCGCATGCAGCCCGGCATCAGGCGCGTGGTCTATGTCAGCTCCGGTGCCGTCTATCGCCATCACGGGCCGGACCGGCCGGGTGAGGCCTTGCCGGAGGACGGCTATGTCATGCCGCGCAGGCTCTACGGAATTTCAAAATGGACCTCGGAAATGATCGCCGAGCGCTACGGCGAGCTTTTTGGTCTGTCGACCATCTCCGTCCGGTTTTCTTCAGTCTACGGCACGATGGATCGCGCGACCGCCAGCCGCAACTTCCGTCATGTGCCGAACCGCATCGCGCATAAGGCGCTCGACCTCACCGGCCCGTTGCTTGTCAATACCCTGGACGCTGTCGGGGACTATATCCATGCTGAGGACGTGGCGGCAGCTATTCGCGCGTTGTGCCGGGCGCCGAGCCTCACCCACGGCGTCTATAACATCGCGGCGGGTGAGACGACCACCATCGGTCATCTTGTTGACTGGGCAGCGGAGAAGTGCCCCGGTTTCAGCGCCAAAATTGTGCCGGCGGCCGAGGCCGAGATGATCGAGGATGCCAGCCTGACGGGGGGCATGTGGGGCGCCTATGACATTGCCCGCATCACGGCCGAGACCGATTGGCGCCCAAGGCCGCCGCGCGATGCCTTTCACGCCTATATGGACTGGATCGCGGCGCAGCGCGCCGGTTGAGAGAAAGGCAAGGTGATGCAGGACAGTCTGGTCTATCCGCGCGATCTTCTGGGCTATGCCGGTCAGCCGCCCGATCCGCTCTGGCCTGGTGGCGCCCTTATTGCGGTGTCGATCGTGCTGAACGTGGAGGAAGGTGGCGAATATAATATTCTGCATGGCGACGCCCATGCCGAATATGTGCTCACGGATGCGGGGGTTTCGACACCCTTGCTTGCTGCCCGCGACGCCAATGTCGAATCCATGTTCGGCTATGGCAGCCGTGCCGGGTTCTGGCGGGTGATGCGCCTGCTGCGCGAGAGAGAGGTGCAGGCCACGATCTATGCTGTCGGCATGGCGCTGGAACGCAATCCGGCGGCTGCGGTTGAAATAAAGGCAAGCGGCTTCGATACCGTCTGTCACGGCTATCGCTGGATCGACTATCATACGGTTGATGAGGCGACGGAGCGCGCGCATATCGCGCGCAATGTCTCAGCCATCACGGCCGCCATCGGCCGACCGCCCATCGGCTGGTATACGGGGCGGCCGAGCCCGAATACGCGTCGCCTCGTCGCCGACCATGGTGGCTTCCTGTATGACTGCGACGCCTATGACGATGATCTGCCGTATTGGACGGCCATGGCCGGCAAGCCGCATCTGATCCTGCCGTACTCGCTGGACAATAATGACGCACGGCTTGTGCGCGGCGGGGATTTCGCAACCGGCGACGACTTCTTCACCTATTGCCGAGATGCCTTTGACTGCCTGTATCGCGAAGGCGAGGCAGGGCGACCGCGCATGATGTCGATCGGCTTGCATAGCCGCATCATCGGGCGGCCGGGCCGTATTGGGGGGCTCGCGCGGTTGCTGGACCATATTCAGCGGCATGACGGTGTCTGGCTGGCCGGGAGAGACGCAATCGCGCGACATTGGATCGCCCAGCACCCGCCAACGCCTGCCGCATAAAGCGGCGTTCGCCCGACTATCTGTCATCACGATGTCGCTTTTTTGAAGATTGATGTCGAATTTACGACAGCAAGCCTCTATTTTGTGCAGCAGAGTGACGGAACGAGAGGGAGGGCGCTCCGCATGCAGGCTTGTGCGTCAGACATCGGCCCAGGGGCTGAGGCGAGGCCGTCGCGGGAGAGGCTGCGGCGGTTGATCGGCAGCCGCAAACCCGGTCATGCTCTGCCGGGCGCCTTCTATACCGACCCTGATATCTTCGCGACGGATATCGCTGTTATCTTCGAGCGGGAATGGATTTTCGTCGGCGCAAGTTGCGAGATTCCACAGCCCGGCAATTTTATGACGGTGACGATCGGGCGCAGCCCCATCCTTGTTCTGCGCGACCGGCAGGGGGTTTTGCGGGCCTTCTATAATTCCTGCCGCCATCGCGGCTTCAAGCTTTGTGAGGCAGAGCGCGGCCATCTGCCTGCGATCGTCTGCCCCTATCACCGCTGGACGTATCGGTTGGACGGCTCTCTGGCCCACGCGAAATTCATGCCCGAGGATTTCCGGCCGGAGGATTTCTCCCTCGCGCCCGTGCATCTGCGCACGGTCGGCGGCACCATTTATGTCTGTCTGGCGACCGAGCCGCCGGACTTCGCGCCCTATCAGGCAGCGATGACGGAGCAATTGGCGCCGCATGGGCTTGAGAATGCGAAGCTGGCCCATGAAGACCATCTCATCGAATACGGCAATTGGAAGATGGCGATGGAGAATTCGCGCGAATGCTACCATTGCGCGTCCGGCCATGACGAACTCATGCGGACTTTCCTCGATATCTATGACTTTGCCAATCCGGAGCAGAACGCCCTCATTGGCGACTATTGGAACAAGTGGGAGGCCGCAGGCTTCACCGCCCAGATTGCGGAAGGCGCGCATTATCGCGCGTCACGCTTGCCTTTCACCGCGAATGCGCGGTCGATCACCATGGACGGCCATCCGGCGGTCGCGAAGCCACTGGGGCAATCGCCCGCGGATGCCTATGGCTCACTACGCTGGGTCCATTACCCTTCGACCTTCAACCATTGCCTGAACGACTATACCGTTCTTGTCCGCATGCTGCCGATCGGGCCCGAAGAAACTCTGGTGACCACGAAATGGTTGGTCAATGCCGAGGCGATCGAAGGTGTCGACTATACGATCGAAAACCTCACGCAGGTCTGGCAGGTCACCAACCAACAGGACAAGGTGCTGGTAGAGCGCAATCAGGCCGGCGTGCGGTCATCAGGCTATCGTCCCGGTCCCTATTCGCCGGCGGTGGAGGCTGGCGTGCTGAAATTCGTCGATTGGTATTGCGGCAAGATCGGCGCGCACGCGGATGCAGCCGTGCGGGAAGGAGCTTTGTCATAACGAACCGCGCATCATCGCCGGCCATGACAGAGACCAAGCGCATCGGCTTTCTGCTCGTGCCCGGCTTCGCGCTGCTGCCTTACGCGTCTGCGGTAGAGCCGCTGCGGGCTGCCAACGAAATCTCCGGCCGCGCACTCTATTCCTGGCATCACCTGACCCCGCATGGCGTGCCGGTGCAGGCGTCCAACGGCATCACGCTGTCGCCGGACATGGACTGGGCCGACGCCGCGTCGCTCGATCTGCTTGTGGTCTGTGCCGGTGTTTCAGCGGTTGGCTTCCATGATGCCGCAACGCTGAGGCGGCTGGCGGTGCTGGCGCGACAGGCTGTGCGCATGGGCGGTGTCTCGGCCGGCCCTTATCTTTTGGCCCGGGCCGGACTGCTGAAGGGTTATCGCTTCACCCTGCATTGGGAACTGGCGCCCAGCTTCTTGGAGGAATTCCCTGATCTCGATCTGCAACGCTGCCTGTTCGAGATCGACCGTGATCGGCTGACCTGTTCAGGTGGAGCGGCGCCGCTTGATATGATGCATGCGCTGCTGGCGCGCGAGCACGGCAATGCTCTGGCGGTCGCTGTCAGCGGCTGGTTTTTGGCGACCGCTGTGCGAGACGGCGAACACCCCCAACGCATGGCGCCGGTGATGCGCTTTGGCGTTCGCAATGCAACCGTGCTGCGTGTCATCGCCCATATGGAAAAGCATCTGGATCATCCGGCGCGGGGGCATGAGTTGGCGGCGGTCGCCGGCATTTCCCAACGCCAGTTGGAGCGGCTGTTCCAGCTTTACCTGTGCATGACACCGACCGCGTTTCAGCTCAAGCTCAGGCTGGAACAGGCGCGTACCCTGCTGCGTCAGACGGGACTTTCGATCATGGAAGTGGCGGTCGCGACCGGCTTCGCCAATGCCAGTCATTTCGCCCATGCCTATCGCGACCGTTTTGGCTGCACGCCGCGGTCCGATGCACTGCGGAATGCGCCTTTGGCCGGCAGGCATAACCCTATGATGGAGGCGTCGGATCATCATGTCATTCCGGCCTGACCCGAAGTCGATTGCCGGCACCAATCTGCCGGTCGCGGAGCGAGCCGAGGTCCTTGTCATCGGCGGTGGCCCGGCGGGCATGGCGGCGGCCATGCAGGCGGCATCCGAAGGCCGCTCGGTGATCCTTGTTGACGAAAACCCCATCGGGCTGGAGACGATGGCGGAAAATCTGCCGTTGCATTTCGGCAGCGGCATGACAGGCGCGGTGCGCAACCGCAACGCCATGCTGGAAGCGGTAGCCGGCGCGATGCCCGCGTTGGAGGACTGTCTGGCGGCAGGCGTCGATGTGCGGCTGGGCACCGCCTGCTGGGGCATCTATGCGCCGGGGCCGGATATCGGCTGGCTTGCTGGGCCGGTCGCCGGCCTGATGGACGGCGCGCGGTCGTGGATGATCGGCGCGGAGCGTATTGTCGTCGCGGCCGGTCAGCGTGACATGGGCCTCGCCTTCCCGGGCTGGGAGAAGGACGGCGTCATGGGAATCCTGGCGGCGGAACGTCTCGCGGTCTTTTACGGCGCCCTGCAGCCAAGGCGGTTGGTTGTGTTGGGAACCGGCACGGAGACCTTGCAATCGGCGCTCGCCCTGCAGGCGGCGGGTGCCACGATCCTCGCTGTGGTGGAGGTGGGTCAGGCCCCGCTCGGCGCGCCGGCCATGCTGACGGCGCTGGCGGCCAAAGGCACGCGGCTGATCAGTGGCCATGCGCCAAAGCAAGCCGAAGGAGGCGCCGCGGTGGAGGCATTGGTTCTGCGTCCCGTCGATGATGACGGCCATGGCCAGGGCGGCGCGGATATTCGGATTGCATGCGACGGGGTGCTGCTGGGCGTGGGCCAAGTTCCGGTCGTGGAACTGCTGGATGCCGCCGGCTGTCGGATGGTGTTCGATCCGGCGCGCGGCGGCATCGTGCCTGAGCTCGATGCCAGGCAAGGCACGAGCAAGCCGGGCATCTACGCGGCCGGGAATTGCGCAGGCATATGGCCGGCCAAGACGCTGGATACCGCTATCGCGCGTGGGGAGGGCCAGCGGGCGGCCTCCGCCTTGCCTGGCGCGGCCGGGGAGCATTCTCCGCCGGATGGCCAGGTGGGTGAAGACCGGCTCGCCTGGGTGCGGGCAACCGTGCTGGACGCCGGTGACAGCCTGCATGTCTGCCAATGCGAGGAAGTCACCGCGCGGGAAATTCTGGAGCTGAGGCCGCCGCGCTATCTCGGTGTTGATCAATTGGCGGACGGCTTGCCGCAGTCCAATCGGCGCGACCTGCGCAGTCTGCTGGGGGACCATCCGCATCCCGACCAGGTCAAGCGCCTGACGCGCGCCGGCATGGGGCCGTGCCAGGGGCGGCGCTGCCGGGAGCAGGTGGCGGCCCTGCTCGCGCTCGCCTCTGATCTGCCTTATGGCGCGATCCGGCCAGCCTCGCATCGCGCGCCGGTGCGCCCCATGCCGCTGCGCCTGGCAGCCCTGACAAACGTCGAGACGGACGCGATGGCACGGCATTGGGATACCTGGTTCGGCATGCCGGCCCAATATGTTCCCTTCTGGTCGGTGCCGGCCCGGTACACCGCAGCGACGCGATCCGGGGATACCGAGGGGGCCAGCGAATGACGGAGATGGACGCGCCGGTCAGCGGCGCCGATGTCGTCGTCATCGGTGCCGGTGCGACCGGCCTCAGCACCGGCTGGTGGCTTGCGCAGAGCGGCGTGAACGTCGTCGTCATCGACAGCGGCCTTGTCGGCTGGGGGGCTTCGGGCCGCAATGGCGGCGGGTGCTCGCATCACTTCAGCCCGCTTTTCGTCGAGGAGCAGCGGCTATGGCCGCAGATGGATGAATTGCTCGGCTATCCGACCGAGTTTTGCCCCAAGCGCGTCCGGCTTGCTTTCGATGAAAGGCAGCTGGAGCTTTACGGTGCCGCCGTGCGCAATGCGGCGCATCAGGGTTTCAGCTCGACGCTGCTGGATGCGAAACAGGCGCAGGAACTGGTCCCATTGGCGGGCGATGGCGTCGTCGGTGGCTATTTCTACGATTTCGGCGGTCACGCCAATCCGCATCGCACCGTGCAGGCCTATGCCTGGGCCATGCAGGACCATGGCGGCCGCGTGCTGCAGGAAACCAAGGTTACCGGCTTTCGTCAGCAGGGCGGGCGCATTGCCGCCGTCATCACCGATCACGGCGCGATCGACTGCGATCAGGTGGTGCTGGCGGCCGGACCATCGACGCAACGGCTGGCGGCGATGGTCGGCGTTTCGGTGCCCATGGTGCCGGCCCGGGCAGAGATGCTGGTGACGGAGCCGCTGCCGCTGATGCCCATCGGCGGCGTGGACGGTAACGGGCTCTACGGACGGCAAACCTTGCGCGGCAATCTTGCCTATGGCGGCGGCCCGCATGAATGGCTTGAAGACGAGGCCGTTTCCACGACACCGTCGAGCACGCCGCTGATGTCCTATATGGCCGGTCGGCTCGCGCAGCTGTTTCCACGGGCGGCCCATGCCAGGATTATCCGCAGCTGGGCCGGCGTGATTGAGAATACGCCCGACGGCCGGCCGGTGATCGACCGGCCGGCCGAGCCCGGAAACCTGACCGTGGCGACGCTGTCCAGCATCGGCTTTGGCCTGTCCCCGGCGACGGGCCGGGCCATTGCGCAGATCGTGACCGAAGGCCGCTGCGACTTTGCCGATCT
Source organism: Acidisoma cellulosilyticum (assembly GCF_020621385.1). Classification (GTDB taxonomy): domain Bacteria; phylum Pseudomonadota; class Alphaproteobacteria; order Acetobacterales; family Acetobacteraceae; genus Acidisoma; species Acidisoma cellulosilyticum. The sequence goes on from NZ_JAESVA010000011.1 coordinate 53,461, forward strand.
GTCCAGCTTCAGCCTGGCGCGCTTCGCTGATTTGGAGCCGGACTGGGCGCATATCCAGGGATGGCGTGAGGCTGCGCAGGCTTGAACGAGACTTCCGCGGAACTGCCCCGTTTCTTGCATGGCATTCGTGCTTGCTCTCGCATGACTTTGGCGGAGGCGGCCGCGGCTCACCGTTGACTGTTCACATCACGCTTATGGAAAGAGATCGCCATGCCCTTTGACAGGACTTCGCTTGATGCTCTCCGTCGCCGTCTGGACGCCATCGATAACGATCTGATCGACGAACTGGCCGCCGGGCGGATAGACCGCCGCGGTTTCTTGCGACACGGCAGTCTGCTCGGCCTGTCGATGCCTCTGCTGGGCGGCATTGCGGGCGCTTTCGGTCTGGCCGCCGAAGCGCGGCCGGCCCGGGCCGCGACCCCCGGTGGCACGATCCGTGTTGGCGTGACGGTGCCGGCGGCCGCGATCGACCCTGTCACCATCGCCGACAATGGCGGTCTGGAAATCCTGATCCAGACGGGCGAATTCCTGTGCGTTCTGCAGCAGGACTTCACGCTCAGGCCCGTTCTGGCGGCAAGCTGGACCCATAATGCCGACGGCTCGGTCTGGACCTTCAAGCTGCGGCCGAACGTGAAGTTCCATAGCGGCGGGACGATGAAGGCCGATGATGTCATCGCAAGCATCGATCGGCTGTGCGACCCGAAGAACTCCTCCAATGCGCTGTCCGCGTTCAAGGGCATTCTGTCCCCCGGCAATACCAAGAAGCTTGACGATCTCACGATCGCCTTCCATCTCGATGCGCCTTACGGCGCCTTTCCCTATGTCGTCTCTTCCGACAACTATAACTGCGTCATCCTGCCGGCCTCCTATCACGGCGATTTCGAACATAACTGGGACGGCACCGGCCCTTTCAAGTTGGAGAAATACACGCCGAAAGTGAGCGCGTCCTTCGTGCGCAACGACGATTACTGGGGCGCCAAAGCCCTGCCGGATCGCACGGAATTCACCTTCTATACCGATATGCAGCCGCAGATTCTGGCCATGCAGGGCGGGGACGTCGATCTGCTCGCGCAGATGACCGTCGCGGAAGGGCGGGCCTTGCTGCATGACCCACGTTTCACCATCGTGCGGGATCGCAGCAGCGCCCATGAACAGGTGCATATGCGCTGCGATACCGGTCCCTTCGTCGATAAGCGCGTGCGCCAGGCGCTGGCTCTGTCGCTCAACCGTTCCGCGCTGGTGCGTGGGCTCTTTGCCGGCATGGCCCAGGTCGGCAATGATAGTCCCTTCGCCTCGGTCTTTCCGATGACCGACCCCAGCGTGCCGCAGCGGGAACAGGATCTGCGCAAGGCCAAGCAGCTTCTGGAAGCCGCCGGCTATGCCAAGGGCTTCAAGGTGACGCTGACGACCGAAGATTATATCGAAATTCCGGACTACGCGGTTCTGTTGCAGGCTTTCGCCCGCAAGATTGGCATAGACATCAACCTTCATATCGAAAATCAGGACGCCTATTACGGCAAGGCGGTGTTCGGGCAGTCGGACTGGCTGGATTCCACGCTCGGCATTACAGATTACGGCGTGCGCGGCGTGCCCAATGTCTTCCTGCGGGCTCCGCTGCTCAGCACCGGCACTTGGAACGCGGCGCATTTCAAGAACCCGACCTATGACGGGCTGGTTTCAAGCTACAGCAAGGCGGCCGATCTGGGCTCGCAGCGTCACTATGCGAAAGGAATCCAGGAGCTGTTGCTGGATGAAACCCCGATCATATTCTCGTATTTCTATGACTATCTCGTGCCGACCAAGAAGGGGTTGACCGGCCTTCCGCCGATTGCCAATCGTCTGTTCCTGGCCGGCGTAAGCCTGTCTTGACGCGACGGGTCAAACTCGCCGCCTGCCAAATGGGGCCGGTGCAGTCATCGGCCAGCCGCCCGGAGGTTGTCGGGCGGCTTATCCATCTGCTGGAACGTGCGGCCAAAGACGGCGCGACATTGGCGGTCTTTCCCGAACTCGCCCTGACGACCTTCTTTCCGCGCTGGGAGATTGATAACGAAACGAAGCTTGACGTCTTCTACGAGGCGTCATTCCCGAATGCGGAGACGCAGCCCTTGCTGGATGCGGCGCGCCGATTGCGGATTGGCTTCGCGATCGGATTTGCGGAAATGGTGCAGGACGGGGCGGCAAAGCAACGCTTCAACACCATGGCGCTGGTCGATGCCGAAGGGCAGGTGGCCGGCCTCTACCGCAAGATGCATGTGCCAGGGTCCGAGATGCCGGAGCCGGGCGTGACGGTTCATCTGGAACGCCGCTATTTCGCGCCGGGCAATCTCGGTTTTCCGGTCTTCGACATCGACGGTCTGCGGGTGGGCCTTGCCCTTTGCAATGATCGGCGTTGGCCTGAGACCTATCGGATGCTTTGCCTCAACGGTGCGGAGATCGTGCTCATCGGCTATAACACGCCACTGCTTTTGGACGAGGCGCCGCAACTGGCCCATCTGCGGATGTTTCACAATCACCTGCCGATGCAGGCTGGTGCCTATCAGAACACGGTCTGGGTCGCGGCAGCAGCCAAGGCAGGTCTGGAAGACGGGCAGGCGCTGATCGGTGGTTCCTGCATCATCGCGCCGACTGGCGAGATTACGGCTCTGGCCACCTCGCTCGCGGATGAGGTGGTGACTTATGACGCCGATCTGGGGCTGATCGAGACCTGCCGGCGGGTCAATTTCGACTTTGCACGCTACCGCCGTCCGGATCAGTATCGACGCATCTGCGAGTAGTTAGCATGCCTGTCATATTGCTTTAATCAGGACATCGCGCGCTTCCAGAACCAAGCGCCCAGGCCGTCCAGCGCCTTTCGCGACACTCAGAACCCAGAGCAGATCCCGGTCAGATGGACTCATCTGGCCGGGTGAAGATGCTCATAAAAACAATAATCTAGAGCGGTATCTGTGAGCGTGCCGGTCGGGCAAGTCCGAAATCACATGATTTGAGGAAGATCCAGATTCATGCGATGCAAGGCCAAAATATTGTCATACCAATGTCAGGGTAGATCGGACGGTGCGAAGGATATCAGCCCTGCGGCGGAAGAAAACCTCGCTATCTCGGAGTTCGAGATTGCGGTCGGAGCCAAGCTCGGCTGTGACATCAATATCGTCAATGATGCGGGCCGGGCGGGACGAAAAGACGATGATGCGGTCGGCGAGGAAGATTGCTTCTTCCACGTCATGCGTCACGAACAAAACGGTCTTCATCTCCTCGCTCTGAATACGGCGTAGCTCAATCTGCAACTGCTCGCGCCGCTGCGCGTCCAGCGCCCCGAAAGGCTCGTCCATCAGCAATACGTCGGACCCGGCTGCGAGCGTGCGCGCGATGGCGACACGTTGACGCATGCCCCCCGAGATACGACTGGGATAGGCATCGCCGAAGTCTGAAAGCCCCACAAGGTCCAGGTAGTGTCGCGCGCGGCTTGCCTTGGCTTTGGGCGACAGATCGCGCCGATAGCGCATGCCAAAGGCGATGTTCTGCAGCACGGTAAGCCAGGGGAAGGAGGAGTAGGATTGAAAAACCATCCCGCGCCGCTCGTCTGGTGGTCCGACGGGCGAGCCCTCCAGCCGAATGGTGCCGGTGGTCGCCTCATCCAGCCCGCCGACCATCCGCATCAGCGTGGTCTTGCCGCAGCCGGAGGGGCCAAGAAAGACCACGAATTGTCCGCGCGGGACCACGAGATTAAACGGCGCTTCCACCACGGTCAGCCCGCCAAACCGTTTGGTGACCTGATCGAAAACCAGATAATCCTGGAGACGCTCGTTCATCGGCTGGTACCCTGATCGCGGAACAGCCAGGTGTGACCTGCCCGCATGGCCTGATCGGTGACGAGGCCGATAATGCCGATGACAAAAACCCCTGCCATCACCTCATCCGTTTTCATATAGCGACGCGCCGTCCAGATGACATAGCCGAGGCCGTTATCGGCCGCGACGATCTCCGCCAGGATAAGATAGGTCCAGCACCAGCCAAGCGTGATCCTGAGGTTATTGATAAGGCCGGGCAGCATCGACCGCCAGATGATATCGCGCAGAATTTCGTACGGCCGGGCGCCGAGTGTGCGCGCAACCTCGACATATTCATTGGGCACGCGATTGGCGTCATCCACCACCAGAAGCACAAGCTGGAAGAATGTGCCGAGCCAGAGCAGGAAGATCTTTGTCTCTTCACCGACACCGAACCAGATGATGCTGATCGGTATCAGGGCCGGGATCGGCAGATAGCGGATAAAATCGATGATCGGTTCCAGCGCCGCGCTGATCGGGCGATAACTGCTCATCAGCATGCCGATGGGAATGGCCATGACGGCGGAGAGCAGGAAGGCAGCCATGATGCGGCCGAGTGAGATCAGCGCATTGCCGATGATCTCCCCCCGCGCGGTCATGTCATACAGCGTGCCGAGAATATCGAGCGGCGAGGGCAGAAAGATCGGATCCAGCAGACCGACCCAGGACGCGATCTGCCAGACCAACAGGATGAAGAAGCTGCTGCCGAGCGCGACCGCGACCCTCTTTCGTCGGGAAAGAGAGCCGCGGAAGGCGAAGGCGCTGTGCAGCGCGCCGCTCACTTCAGGTCGGCGGCAGTGATGCTCGCAAGCGGCGCGGGATCGAAGGATTGCGCGGCGGCGAGCTGGTGGTCAGAGGCACCATTGGCGAGATTGAGCTTCATCAGCGTATCGAAGACGCCATAGATCGGGCCCGGCTTGTCGGCCGTTCCGAAATAGGTCTGGGCCGTCGCCAGGGACGTATAGGTCAGGCTGCCGTCGACGCTCGCCTTGAAGTCCTTGGCGCTGAGGTCAAAATGCGGGGCGGCCAGACGGATGAAGTCGGTCGGGTTGGTATTGTAATAGGCGACCGCCTTGTAGACGCCGATCAGGAATTTTTTGAAGGTTGCCGGATCGGCCTTCAACTTCGATTGGTTGACAATGATGGCATCGATAATGGTGCCGGGGTAGCTGGCACTTGAAATAAGGATATGGGCGCCGCGTCCGGCATCGATCTTAACGGCCTGATCCATGAAGGGCTGAAAGGTTCCGATGGCGGCGATGCTCTTGTCGGAAAAGACGGACAGCGCGTCCGAACCGGCAACCTGTTTGATATGCACGTCCTTGTAGCTCAGGCCCGCCTTGCTCAGCTCAAGCTGCATGAGCAGATAGGCCGGGATATCGGTTTCCATGGCGATGGTCTTGCCTTTGAGGTCACTGACCGACTTGATCGATCCGTCAGCCACAACCCCGTCGCCGCCATCGGATTCATCGATCGTGCCGATCATGACACCCGGCGTCGTCGGCGTCCGCGGGCGGCGCTGGTAATCATCGACCGTTCGCATATCAACGTCGATATCGCCACGCTCAATACCGGCCAGCGCATCCGATTGCTCGTCATCGACCTTCACGCTGACCTTGAGGCCGAGGGCCTTGAAATAGCCGAGATCGCTTGCGACGAAGACGGGTGCGAAGCCCGACCAGTTGTTGCAGATAACACTGACCGGGGTTTCGGCCGCCTTGGCCGAAGCGGATGCGATCAAGGGGATCGCAATGGTCAGCGCGCTGGTCGCGAGTAAGCCGAGAAGACTTGTCCTAGCCATGATCTCTGGTCCTTTCGCAGGAGTATTTTACAAACCGGGTGAACTGGGATCGGCATCGCCGACCCAGCGATTCATGCCGACAGGATGATCGAGCATCTGCCGATACATCGCGCGGTAATGCGGCATCCATTCTGAGGCTTCTCGCAGCAGAGTCTCTCGCTTCGGTGCAAGCGCCTGCATGATGTCCCTTGCTTCCCGACGCAGCGCTGCCTCGTCGACGCGGGTCAAGCGACCATCCTCAAAGACGATTTCACCCGCTACGAAGGTACGGATGACGGCGCGACCGGGCTCGCAATAGACGAGTTGGCGCGCAAGATCGTTGAGAGGCGTGAAGGGAAGACTGTCGAGATCGAGCATCGCGAGATCGGCCTGGTAGCCAGGCGCGATGCGGCCAAGCCGATCCGCCTGCCGTGCCGCCTGCGCGCCGCCCTGGAACAGGCAATGCAGGATTTCGGCCGCGACCGGCCAGGCGTCCGGATCAGGATCGCCGATGTTATGGACGAGACCGGCAAGCTTCACGACGGACCAGAGATTGACGGCATCATCCGCGATCATCTCATCCGAGCCGAGGGCGATGGGCACGCCGGCGCGGGCCAGGCGTCGGAACGGCATAATGCCGCTGCCGAGGCGCAAATTGCTGATCGGATTATGCACCACCTGCGCGCCGCTTCGCGCCAGCCGCGCAATGTCATCATCATCGATCCAGACTGCGTGAATGACATTCATACGCTCGGTCAGAAGGCCGAGCTCGTCGACATATCGGATCAGGGAGCGGCCGTTGAGGCAGGTCTGCCCAAAGACCCGCTGCAGCCTCGTCTCCAGCATATGGATATAGAAGGGCAGGTCGTGCTTGGCGCTGAGCGCGTCCAAAGCGCGCAGATAATCCTCGGTCACGCGCTGCGGCGCCGAGCACGAAACCGCGGCGCGCAATCGGCCACCCGCGGTATTGTGCCAGCGGCCCAGCATATCGTCATATTGAGCAAGAAGATCACTGGCGTTCATCGGCGCGGCCTCTTCCAACCTCGCGCGCAGGGCCGGTGGTACGAGGTCGCGCAGGAAAGGCAGTTTCTCCGCTTCAGGCCTGTTGGGCTGGTCCAGCGCCACCGTGGCGCGGATGCCGATGTCGCGATAGGCGCTGAACACGGCATCCACTTCGTCCCGTGTCGGCACTGGCAAAAAGAAAGCGTCGTCCTGCACCATCGTAATGCCGAGCTTGAGCATTTCGGCGGCGGCGAGTTGCGTGCGGATATAAGCGGCGCGGGGTGGTATGGCGGCGTCCGGCCCGCCCGGGACCTCGTAGAGCATGAAAAGCTCAAGCGGCAGACTGTCGAGCGCGCCCTTCAGAAAATTGGCTGGCGAATGGAAATGCGCGTTGATAAGGCCAGGGACGATCAATTGTCCTTCAGACGGAATGACTCTGTCGCTCGGCAGCCGCTCCGCTTCGAGCGACGGGCCGACCGCGCGAATGCTGTCGCCTTCGATAATGACATCGCCGCGCAGCAGTGCTGGTTGCACCGGATCCTGGGTAAGGATCAATGCGCCGCGCAGGAAAATGCGAGTTTCGTGGGAGGAAGGGGCGTACTGATAGCCTTCACCCGACCCACGATAGTTGCCGCTCATAGCTGACACCATCGACTGGACGGGCACGCCAACCCGAAGTCTCCCGAACCTGGAAGAGCGCTCCGGCACGGAAGCTAATCCGCGTGCAGGTTCTTTGGCAAGCCTCTATTTTATGCAGCTCGGCAGTAATTTTTTTGCCCCGCTCGCCTATGAAGCTTGCTGATTAAAAATTAGCCAGCCTCTAGACACGTCGCGTATCGAAAAGCTGACTGACAGGGCTTGGGTTCGTTAAAGTCCAGGTCCGAATGGCGTCGCTTCAGCGAGTCCAGTTCCGGACTGTAAGCCAAGGGCGTCCTTGATCTGGGGCGCCTCGAGGCGTGCCATCAGGACGCTCGGCTGTACGGGGTCATCATCTGCGGCAGGCGATCGCCGAACGTCATCTGCGCGCAGTCCGAATTGAGGCACCGCCATCTTGCCATTCTGACCCGCAGCGTCACGGCCGCCCCTTGGGCTGGCAGGTCCCGCAAGTTACGGACACACCCACCATGGCGATGGCTGGAGCGTGCGTCGCACGCCAGGCAATGCGCTGTCTTTTTCCATGGATATTAATGCGCCGCCATTGTCAGGGGGGCGAACCGCTGACCAAGCCTTGAGGCTTATAATCACACACATTGAGCCAGACCCAATTCACTACATTGCGACAATCGCGATGGCCAATAAAAATGACTCGTCTACCATAGGCAATTGCGCCATGACCATTATCCTAGCGCAGGTGGTGATTTCCAAATAACCTGCAATACAGGCCCCGCGGCGCGGTGCGCCTCAAATCAGTCCGAACCGTTCCTTCAAGGCAAGGAGCTTTTGCTTACTGACGGGAATCGGTGGTCCGAAAGACTCCGGCAGCGCCACAAGAAATCCATCGTCCCGACGCAGGATCTCGATGACGAAGTCGAGATTGACGATATGGCTGCGATGGACCCGGAGAAATCGCGCGGGATCGAGCCGGCTTTCCAGAACCGACAAGGATAGGTTCGAGAGGTAGCGATCCCCGGTCGCGACGATGGTCGTGTAATGGCCGTCCCCCTCCAGACGGCCGATATCCCGGACATCGATGAGCATGATCCGATTATGCCGATAGACGGGAATACGCGAAAGCAATCGAACCGATTCTGCCCCTGCCGGCAGTACCCCCGGACCGTCCGGGCGCGGTGCAGTGGTAAGGTCCGTCAGATCGTAGAAGATCATGCATGTGCCGGCTTTGCCGTTTGCTGTCGCCATCTGTGAGACTTTGATCATCAACATGCGGTCGGGGATATTGATCATCATGGCCAGCGGTGGCGGGGACTTCCCGCCATGGGCCGGCACCTCAGCATGACCGAGCAGGAAGGCAATCTTCTCCCGGCTTTTGGGTGGATGCAGCGACAGCACATCGACGCCGAACATGGCATCCAGAGCGATGCCGAGGGACGGTTCAGCCGCCGGGCGCAAGACCTGGACCGCCACATCATTCATGGCGGTGACGCGGTGATCCGCGTCCAGCCAGACGATACCCGGGTTGAACTGCTCCAGCTTGTGTTGGAACGTCGACTCCGCAGGCGCTCGCGCTACGGTGCCATCTGGCTCCGCTGCCGGGATATCAGCTTGGGCAACGTTGGCCGGCGGTGTCTGCGGCCCATTCTTCATGCCGTCATCTCCCCCCGGTGGCGCCATGACTGCGAAACGTCTGACGCGCCGGAACGCTTGCCTTAACGGCCTTTTTTACGCGCATCCGCGACTTCAGGGCCGCACCCTATGAAGGTTTGGTGGGCACCGCAAGGGCCGGCGCATCTCACGGGCGCCAGGCAGGCTTTCAGGCTGCCAATCAGGCGGTTCAGGCAAAAATGGTTGATATCATCCCGCGCCTTCTTCGAAGGTTACGTCAAAGCCCGTCACTGGATCCCATTGTAACAACAGTGGAATTCTTTCAATCCTGTCCAAGCGCGGCCAGGCTTGCAATGGAGGATCAATGATCCCGCGCCCGTTCGCCTATCACGCGCCCGATTCCATTGGCGCAGCAATTGCGCTGCTCAGCGACTTTGGTGATCAGGCCAAGCTCCTGGCTGGCGGTCACAGCCTGCTCCCCATGATGAAGCTACGCTTCGCGGCGCCTGAGCACCTGATCGATCTTCGCCGTATCAAGGGGATCCGCGGCATTGACATGCAGGGAGACGAGATAAGCATCGGCGCCATGACAACCGAGCGGGAGATTCTGGCTTCACCCCTCCTGGCGATGCATCTCCCACTATTGGTCGAGACCGCGCGGCAGATTGCCGATCCCCAGGTGCGTTACAAGGGCACGATCGGGGGAGATATCGCGCATGGCGATCCCGGGAACGATCATCCGGCTGTCATGCTGGCACTTGACGCGCGTTTCGTGCTGGTCGGGCCCCATGGTGAGCGTGTGGTGCCTGCGGCGGACTTCTTTCTCGGAACCTATGTCACGGCGATAGAGCCGGATGAGGTGATGACGCAGGTCCGCATCTCCAAGCCGGCCGTCGGCAGTGGCGCCTGCTACGCGAAGCTCAAGCGGAAGACAGGGGATTTCGCAACAGCAGCGGCAGCTGTCGTGCTGCGGATGGACAGAGGCATCTGCGCCGATATCGCGATTGCGCTGACGAATGTGGCACCCACTGCCATGCGGGCGGAGGCGGCGGAAAACGCCTTGCGCGGGCGACCGGTGGAGGACGCGGCCATCGCCGAAGCGGGCGACCTCGCCATGGCAGCCTGCGAACCCGCAGCCGATTTGCGTGGAGATGAAGCATACAAGCGCGCGATGGCAGGACAGATGGTGCGCCGTGCGCTCCGCACCGCTTTGTCGCGCTGCACCGGCTGAGGGAGAGACGCCTATGGCCAAAAAAACCGTGGTCAGCTTCCGGCTGAACCAAGCCGATGTCGACGTTCTGGTGGAACCGCGTGAATTGCTGATCCATACGCTGCGCGACAAGCTGGACCATACGGGACCACATATCGGTTGCGAGACCAGCCATTGTGGGGCCTGCACCGTCGATCTTGACGGGATGTCGGTCAAATCCTGTACGGTATTGACCGTGCAATGTGCGGATCTCGATGTTCTGACGATCGAAGGTTTCGCCAAGGGCGGCCAGCTGCATGCGCTGCAGGAGGGCTTCATGCAGGAGCATGGGCTGCAATGCGGCTTCTGTACGCCGGGAATGATTACCCGTGCCTATCGGCTTTTACAGGAAATTCCCGATCCGACGGAGGAGGATATCCGCTATTGGATGTCAGGAAATCTCTGCCGCTGCACCGGCTACCAGAATATCGTGAAAGCCATCCAATATGCCGCCGCCAAGCTGCGCGGCGAGGTGGTTGAGACATCGCATCCCATGATGGCGGAGGTAACGGTCTGATGAACGAGATTGCTCGTGATCCGGCGGCAGACCTGGGTCGTCTGGAAAGACTGGAAGGCATCGGTTGCGCCCGCAAACGGCGGGAGGATCCGCGCTTTATCCAGGGTCGTGGCACCTATGTGGATGATATCCATCTGCCCGGCATGCTGTTCGGCATCATGATCCGCAGCCCCTACGCCCATGCGCGCATCAAATCGATCGATACGTCGCGGGCCAAGGCCCATCCCGGCGTGCATGCGGTGCTCACGGCCGAGGATCTGAAACCCTTCAAGCTGCATTGGATGCCGACCCTGGCAGGCGACGTGCAGGCAGTGCTGGCCGACGGCAAGGTCTCCTTCCAGAACCAGGAAGTTGCCTTCGTCGTCGCGGAGGACCGATATATTGCCGCCGACGCCGCTGAAATGGTGGAGGTGGAATACGAGGAATTGCCGGTCGTCGTTGACCCCTTCAAGGCCATGTTGCCGGATGCCCCGGTCATCCGCGATGATCTGGCCGGGAAGGACGTCGGTGCGCATGGCGCACGACGCCATCACAATCACATCTTCAATTGGCAGATCGGCGACCGTGACCGCACGGACCGCGCCTTCGACGCGGCCGCCGTCACCGTGTCCCAGGATATGCTTTATCCGCGTGTGCATCCCTGTCCGCTTGAGACATGCGGTTGCGTCGCCAGTTATGATGCGGTGCGCGGGGATTTGACGGTCTGGATCACCTCCCAGGCGCCGCATGTCGTGCGCACCGTCGTCGGGCTGCTGTCCTCCATTCCGGAATCGAAAATCCGTATCATCTCGCCGGATATCGGCGGCGGCTTCGGCAATAAGGTCGGCGTCTATCCCGGCTATGTCACGGCGATCGCGGCTTCCATCGTGCTCGGGCGGCCGGTCAAATGGATCGAATCGCGCAACGAGAATCTCACCACCACGGCTTTCGCGCGTGATTATTGGATGACGGGCGAATTGGCGGCCGATACGGACGGCCGCATCAAGGCGCTGCGTGTGAAGGTATTGGCCGATCACGGCGCCTTCGATGCTTGCGCCGATCCCACTAAATGGCCGGCGGGCATGTTCCATGTCTGCACCGGCTCCTATGACATCGCCAATGCGCATGTCTCGGTCGATGGCGTCTATACCAACAAATTTCCGGGAGGCGTTTCCTATCGCTGTTCCTTCCGTGTCACGGAGGCAGTCTATCTGATCGAACGCATGATCGATGTCCTGGCGCAAAAGCTTGGCATCGATAAAGCGGAGATCAGGCTGCGGAACTTCATTCCCAAGGACAAGTTCCCTTATCACTCGGCGCTGGGCCTGGACTATGATTCGGGTGACTATACACCTGCCTTGCAGAAGGTCATGAAGGCGGTCGACTATGATGCGCTGCGGGCCGAGCAGGCAGCGAAGCGCGCTGACCCTGATTGTCCGACTTTGATGGGTATCGGTATCACCACCTTCACCGAGATTGTGGGCGCAGGCCCGTCCAAAAGCTGCGATATCCTCGGCATCGGCATGTTCGACAGTTGTGAGATCCGCGTGCATCCCGATGGATCGGCCATCGCGCGCATGGGGACGATCAGCCAGGGCCAGGGCCATCAGACCACCTATGCCCAGATCATCGCGACGGAGGCCGGCATCCCGGCGTCGGTGATCCAAGTCGAGGAAGGGGATACATCAACCGCGCCCTATGGTCTTGGCACCTACGGGTCACGCTCCACGCCGGTGGCCGGGGCGGCGGTTGCCCGCGCGTCCCACAAGATCCGTGAGAAGGCCCGCAAGATCGCTGCCCATCTTCTGGAAGTCTCGCCCGACGACATGGAATTCGACCTTGATCAGTTTCGGGTCAAGGGTGACCCGGCACGCGCCAAAAGCATGAAAGAGATCGCCTGGGCAGCCTATAACAACGTGCCGGAAGGCATGGAAATGGGTCTGGAGGCTGTGGATTACTACGATCCGCCGAATTTCACCTTTCCGTTCGGCGCTTATCTGGCGGTCGTCGATGTCCTGAAGGCAACCGGTGAGATCAAGGTGCGTCGCTTCTATGCGCTGGATGATTGCGGCACGCGGATCAACCCTATGATCATCGAGGGCCAGATCCACGGCGGCTTGACCGAGGGCTTCGCCGTCGCCTTCGGGCAGGAACTGCCTTACGACGAGCAGGGCAATGTGCTGGGCGGCACCTTGATGGATTACTTCCTGCCGACCGCTGTCGAGACCCCGCATTGGGAGACGGATTTTACCGTGACGCCGTCTCCTCATCATCCGATTGGCGCCAAAGGTGTTGCGGAGTCGCCGCATGTCGGCTCCATCCCCTGTTTCAGCAATGCCGTGATCGATGCTTTCGCGCATTTGGGCGTGACGCATACCGGCATGCCGCATAACGCCTATCGCACCTGGCAACAATTGCTTGCCCTGAATATCGCCGGCTGAGCCAAGGAAAGCGCCATGAAGATCACAATCGACAAAAGCCTTGACCTGGCGCTGAGCCCGGACCTGGCCTGGGCCATGCTGAACGATATCGAAGGTGTGACGGCGTGCCTGCCCGGCGCCAAGATCACCGAGACGATTGACGAGACGCATTTTAAGGGCACGGTCTCGGTCAAACTCGGGCCCGCAACCGTCAGCTTTAAGGGCAATATCGAAATTGCCGAGCGTGACGCCAAGGCGCGCAGTCTGCATATCATCGGCACCGGCTCCGATATGGGTGGCACCTCTGGCGCCTCGCTTGATCTGCACGCGGTGGTGGAGGCGACGGATGGCGGTTCGCGTCTCAGCGGCAAGTCGGACGTGACCGTGACCGGCAAGGTGGCGACCTTCGGTGCGCGATTGATGAACAGCGTGTCCGATGTGCTGTTGCAGAAGTTCTTCGCCAATCTGGCAATGCGGGCCGAGGCCTTGCAGGCGGCGCAGCCCCTGGTCGCCACCGCTGCGACGGAGAATGTCATGTCTCTGCCGGCGGCACCCGCCGCGCCCGCCGCCGAGACGAACCTCAACGCCCTGGCTTTGGCCTGGGCGGTGATCAAGGATTTCCTCGCCAATCTGTTCCGCCGCACGAAGGCGACATGACGGGCAAGGCTCCCGCAATGGGTGAAGGGCGAATGGCCGCCATCCAGGCGATGCAGCAAAGCCTGGAGGCTGCCGGTTATATTTGCGAGCGCGACCTGGCAGCGACCTTGCTATTGATGAGCGAGCTTCAACGCCCCTTGCTGGTGGAAGGCGCGCCCGGTGTCGGCAAGACCGAAATTGCCAAGGTCCTGGCGCGGACAAGAAAAACCAGCTTGATTCGTCTGCAATGTTTCGAAGGGCTGGACGTGCACCACGCCCTTTATGAATGGAACTACCAGCGCCAGTTGCTCGCGATCCGCATGGCCGAGGCTGCGGGGTCAAGCGCTTTGGATGAGGAAGCCTTGTTCTCGGGCAGCTATCTGCTCAAGCGCCCATTGCTGGAAGCCCTGCTGCACGCAACGCCCGCTGTCTTGCTGATCGATGAAGTTGACCGCGCCGATGAAGCTTTCGAGGCTTTTCTGTTGGAAGTGCTGTCCGACTATCAGGTCAGCATTCCTGAAATGGGCACCATTAGCGCCGTCAGTATCCCGCTGGTTGTTCTGACATCGAATGCGTCCCGTGAATTGTCGGACGCGTTGCGCCGGCGGTGTCTGTACCACTACCTCGATAGCCCGAGCTTCGCGAAGGAATTGGCGATCCTGCAGCTGCGCCTGCCGCAGATCGAGGATCGGCTGGGGCGGCAGATTGTGGAATTCGCCCAGGCTCTGCGGCAACTCGGCCTGAAGAAACAGCCCGGCCTGGCCGAAACGCTGGATTGGGCGGCGGCCCTTCTCGGGCTCGGCGTTTCCAGCCTGGATGAGGCCGGGTCCGACCGCATCAGGAACACGCTCTCCACCCTGCTGAAGACGCAGGAGGATGTGCGGGCGATGGAGCCGGTGGTGCTGGACCGGCTGCTGGCCTTGGCGGGATAGCGCCGAATGGCCGCATTCGCCACGACGCCCGGCGCCGCCGCTACCGCCCGTATTGCGGGTTTTGTTGCGACCTTGCGCAGCAATGGCTTCGTTATCGGTCAGCGGGAGACGGAGGATGCGCTGAGCCTGGCCGGTTCCGTGGGCATTATGGAAAGGCAGCCGCTGCGATGGGGATGGCGCAGCCTGCTCTGCACGCGCGCCGCGGATTGGGTGCGGTTCGATGATCTGTTCGACAGCTATTGGCTGCCGCCCAATAAGCAGGGCCTGGGCGAAACCCGGGCCGGTGGCGCCGGCCTCGTGACGATGGCCGAGGACGCATGGAACGGGGCAGGGCGCGCCGGCCCCGTGCTGCAACGGGATGAGGTCGAGGATGATACTGGCCTGCCGGGGGACACCGCTGCCCAGGACGGCGCCAGTGCGACGGCGACGATCGAAACCGCGGATTTCCGCTCGCTGTCGGATCGGCTGCAGACCTATGCCATTGAGGCGGCCATTCGGGATTTCGCGCGACGCCTCAAACGGCTGCGCATCCGGCGGGAGCAAAGCCGTCGGCGCGGCGCGCGGATTGATCTGCGGCAGACCTTGCGGCTGAGTGTCGGCACGGGGGGTTCTCCCCACACGCTGCGCTTTCGGGCGCCGCGTCGGGTGCGCCCGCGCCTGGTTCTCCTGCTTGACGTCAGCCGGTCCATGTCCCTGACCAGCTTCTTCTATCTGCGGGTGGCGCGTTCGCTGGCACTCGAATTGGGCGATGTGCATGTCTTTCTCTACCATACGCAGCTAACCCATGTGTCCGAGGCGCTCAGGGATTCCGACCCCTGGCGCGCGCAGGAGCGGTTGCAGCTTCTCTCCGCCGGCTGGGCGGGCGGCACGCGCATAGGCGAATGCCTCGGCAGCTTCAATCGCCTCCATGCCGGTCGCCTGGTTCATGCCCGCACGGCCGTGATCGTCGCGAGCGACGGTTATGACACGGGCCCTGCCGGAATCCTGGGGGCGGAGATGGCGGCGCTTTCCCGCCGCGCACATCGGATCATCTGGTTCAATCCGGCAAAGGCCGATCCGCGCTACGCGCCTGTCGCCCGTGGGATGCGCGAGGCCATGCCCTTTATCGATCTGTTGACGGCCGGCAATTCGCTCACCGCCTTGGAAGCTGCACTCTCGCAAGTGGTGGCAAGCCTATGACCCAGGCCGCATATGTCTCGGCGGTCATTCTCGCGGGCGGCCTTTCCTCGCGCATGGGGGGTGCCCATAAGCTGCTGCTCGATATCGGCGGGGAATCGATGCTGCGCCGCGTGGTGCGCGCTGTGCTTGCGGTGGGGCCGGCCGAGGTGGTGGTCGTTACCGGCCATCGGGCGCCAGAGATCCGGGCGGCGCTGGACGATCTGGCCGTCCGCTTCGCCCACAACCCCGTCTTCGCGGAAGGCCAGCCGGGCTCCGTCGTGACGGGCGTGCGCGCCTTAAGCGCTATCTGCCAAGCGGTCATGATCGTGCTGGGGGATCAGCCGATGCTGACGCCGGACAGCTTGCGCCATGTGATCGCGGCCTATGCTGCCATGCCCGCCGGGCGTTCGATCCTGGTGCCGACATGGAAGGGGCAGCGCGGCAACCCGGTGCTGTTCGCGTCCCACCATATTCCGGCGATCCGGGCAGGCGATCTCAAGCTCGGCTGCCGCCGCCTGATTGAATCCTATCCGGATGAGGTCGCCCTGGTCGCGATGGCGGATGACGCCTTCGTGCGCGATTGCGACACGCCGGCAGACTACCAGGCCGTGCGGCGGCAGCTTGGGTTTGAACCGGTGGAGGTTTGAGGATGGGTGCTGTACCTGATCTGACCGAACTCATGGCCGCCATGAAACGGCAGGCCCAGCCATTTGCGCTGGCAACCGTCGTGCGGACGGCCTCGGCCACTGCCGCCAAGGCCGGGGCCAAGGCGGTGATCCTGGCGGATGGCACTGTCACTGCGGGCTGGATCGGCGGCGGCTGCGCACGCGGCGCCGTCTTGCGTGCGGCGCGCGCGGCTTTGGCAGATGGCCAGCCGCGGCTGATTTCGGTCCAGCCGGAAGATCAGTTGCAAGCGCATCATGTGGTCGCCGGCGAAATACGCGACGGTGTTGAATTCGCCCGCAACGCCTGCGCGAGCCAAGGTGTGATGGATATCTTCGTCGAGCCGGTTCTGCCACTGCCGCGCCTGCGCGTTCACGGGGCATCGCCCGTCGCGCTCGTGCTTCTCCGCCTTGCGCCCGAGTTCGGCTTTGCAGTGACGGCGGAAGGGCCAGCCGAGGCGCTCGGTCAGTCCGAACCGACGAGTGCGCAAGACTATGTCGTGGTCGCAACCCAAGGCCGTGGTGATATCGACGCGCTGAAAGCGGCGCTGGCGGCTGACGCCACTTACACGGCCTTCGTCGGATCGACGCGCAAGGTCGCGACGCTCAAGGCGGCGATGCTGGCCGAGGGTTATACCGCTGCGCAATTGGCCCGGCTGCACGGGCCCGCCGGCATGGCGATCGGTGCCGTGACAGCGGAGGAGATTGCCTTGTCGATCCTGGCGGAAATGGTGCGGGAGAGACGTGGGCGACCGTCGGCCGCCAAGGCTGATAACGCATGAGTGACGTCGAGACGATGTATCATCAGGTGATCATCGACCGCGCGCGGCATCCGCGCCATCAACGGCGGCTGGAGCTTTTTGATGCTGAAGTGCAGGAGGTCAATCCCTTCTGTGGTGATCGCGTCATCCTGCGGTTGCAATGTGACGCGTCCAGACGTGTCGCTGTCATCGGCTACGAGGCGCGGGCTTGCGCGATCTGCGTCGCCTCCGCTGACCTCATGGCCGAGATGGCACTGGGCATGGCGGCGGACGAGGCCGATACGCTTGCGGATGAACTGGGGGCCGCGATCGCGGCCAATTCCTCTGCTGTATGGCGGGGACGTCTCGCGACGCTCGCATTGTTCGCACCATTGCATGACAGCACCTCCCGCATCGGCTGCGCCACATTGCCGTGGCGGGGCCTCGCCCGCGCGCTGAAACTGGGAGCCAAGGCAGATGTCCAATGAAACGGTTTTTATGACGCGGCTGGGCGATAGCGAGGACGTGTTGGACCAGGTTCATGCCTGGCGCCAGGCGGGCGAGAGCGTGGCCCTGGCTACCGTCGTCGGCACCTGGGGCAGCTCGCCCCGGCCGGTCGGCAGCCAGATGGCGATCACCGCTTCCGGTCGTGTCACCGGGTCGGTGAGCGGCGGTTGTGTCGAAAGCGCTGTCATGGCCGCCGCCATGGTCACGCTATCCGAAAGCCGGCCGCAGCTGCTCGATTATGGTGTTTCGACCGAACGGGCCTGGGAGGTCGGCCTCGCCTGCGGCGGTCAGTTGCAGGTCTTTGTCGAAGAGGTGGAATGACACCGGAGATTCGCGCGGCGCTCACCCGCGCCCGCGCTGAAAAGCAGGCGGTGGTCTTGGCCACCGATCTGGCGACAGGCCAGCAAATACTCTGGCCGGGGTCTGAGGTGCCGGGAGCTTTGGCGGAGGTCGCGGGTCAAGCGCTGGCCGCCGACAGGAGCATGACCGTCGAGCTGGATGGCGCGCGATGGTTTCTGCATGTCCATCAGCTACCCCTCCGGCTTTTCCTTGTCGGTGCCGTTCATATTGCGCAGGGCCTGGTGCCCTTCGCCGATTCGCTGGGCTTTCAGATGATCGTGATCGACCCGCGCCCTGTGCTCGCGACCGTCGAACGTTTCCCTGGCATCACGCTGATGCCGGATTGGCCGGACGAGGCGCTTGATCGGGCATCGCTCGATACCCGAAGCGCCGTGGTGGCGCTGACGCATGATCCGAAACTTGATGACCCGGCGCTGGACCGCGCGCTGCGCTCGGACGCCTTCTATATTGGCGCGCTGGGGTCTCGTCGGTCCCACGCCACGCGTCTGGAGCGGCTCACCCAACTCGGCCATGGGACAGACAGCCTCCGTCGCATCAAGGGTCCGGTTGGGCTGCCGATTGCCGCTGTCACTGCGTCTGAAATTGCGCTGTCAATCGCCGCTGAGATTGTCGCCGTGCGGCGCGGCAGCGGCCTGACCTGGGCAGGTCGCTGACAAATTCGCGGCAAGCCATAGGTCAAGTGCGTCAACGGCTCCGCCTCGAAGGAGGCCTCATGGCTCCACTCTACTTGAGAATGAGAGCCTCCGGAAAACCCGGCCGGTTCAGCCCGACATCCAGGCGACGAATGACAAAAGCCTGGCGCATTGCCGCCAAGGCGAGGTTGCGGTGCAGCCGGTCACTGACGGTCCAGCCAATAATGCGCCGGGAGAACAAATCCATCACGACCGCCAGATAGAGCCATGCGCGCTATGACTCAGTTAAATCCTGAGCCAATCCCGGAGTTGCGGCCAGTTCCGACGGTCACCGGCTAGTTCTGCTCGGCGCCCGAAATGTGGTTGCGACTCTGGACAATGGCAGGCGGTCAAAGTAGCCAGAGGCTTCCAGCAAAGGTTTAGGACTACCATGCCGCTGCGACGCCGTGGAGACTCCACGAATCTTCCCCGCTATCTCCAGGTGAAAGCGGCGCTTCTCGAAAAGCGATCGTCGATGTCCGCCTTTGCGACCTTCCCGTCGGAGCGTGACCTCTGCGAGGAGCTGAATGTAAGCCGGACGACCATTCGCCGTGCGCTCGCGGAGCTGGAGAAGGACGGCGCGGTGCGCCGTCTGGTGGGGAAGGGAACATTCACGGACGAGACCAAATATACCGATCATGCCATGCAGTCCTTTATCGGTTTCGATGAGGATGCCCGAACGCAACACCGGTTGATTACAAACAAAATTTTGTCTCAGACCGTCATTCTTTGCCCGCCTGAGGCGGCGCAGCGGCTTGGCTTGCGCACCGGAGACCGTCTGTTTCTGTTAGAGCGCCTCCGCTTCATAGATGGTCTGCCGATGTGCCTGGTCACGGCGATGTTGCCGCTTGATCTTTGCCCGGGCCTCCTGGACCAGGATTTTGCGAACAGTTCCCTCTACGATTTTCTGCGCCAGCATGACATCGTCACCACCCTGGCCAAGCGATCGATTGAGGTTAAGCCCGCCTCCATGGAAGAGGCCGCCCATCTCGAAATCTCGGATGGCGCACCTGTCTTTCTCTTTGAAAGCATCGGCTTTACCAGGGGCAACAAGCCGCTCGACTATGTCCGGTCGCGCTACCCTGCCTACAAAGCCCGGTTTGAGACCGAAGTGCGCGGTGCCGCCAATGATGAGATTTAAGCGGTCCCTCTCCAGCCAAGCCGCGCAATTTTATTGACAGACCCGGCCGGGACAAGACATTTATAATACCATAGGTACAGGATTTTAGTACCAGAAAGCGATCGCTCGGATAGCCTAACCTGTCGCCTGGCGGGGCCTCTTCTAAAGGTCGTGGATCGGCGACAGTCTTGTCTGGACTGGGACGGCAAACGAACAGTTTGTCCTCGGCGTAGAATTTTTCGAGCGCATATTCTGGTTCTTGCGGTTTTGCAGTCAGAATCACAGAATATGCCGACAATTTGCCTTCATGTGAACTTCCCAGTTTGGCCAGGCCGCAAGGTTTCCTGAACCAGCTGACGTTTGTTAAGGCTGAGCCTCCGATAATTCAACCTTGGCACAGAATAGCTCATTGACAATGCGATAGCCTGAGCGCAAAAAGATACCAGTGGTATCTCTTAAAAAGATACCAAAATGAGAAACGGACTGCGTTTCACGGCTATGAGGATGTCATGAAGAACTTTGATGAAGATCGGTTTCTGCGCATTCAAACCGGGGCTGTTCGTCTGGCTAGGCCGATCGATGAGGCCATTGCCGCCGCAATCGCGGCTGGCGCGGATAGCTTGTTTTTTCTCGGCACCGGCGGGGCCGGAATTCTTATGGAACCCGCAACTCTGCTGATGGCAGAAAAGTCGCTGTTGTCGACTTTCAACATTAAGCCGGCAGAACTTGTGCTGACCGGCCACAAGCATCTGTCGTCCAAGTCCATCGTCGTGGTGCCGTCGCTTTCCGGCACGACGAAGGAAAGCGTTGCGGCCCTCAAGTTTTGCAAAAACCTGGGTGCAACGACAATCAGTCTGGTCGGTCATGCCGACTCCCCTCTCGGGCAAGGGGCGGATTTCAACTTCGTCAATTTTGCCGAGGATGACACATCCTGCGAATCATTCTATCTACAGTCCATCTTCATCGCCCTTAGCGTGATGAAAGCCAGAGGGGAAGCGCCGGACTATCAGCGCATTGTCAACGAGTTGGCAATGCTGCCTGCCCTGATGCTCGATGTGAAACGGGCCATTGAGCCGCAAGCCGATCATCATGCAAAAGCGATTGCCGCTTCGGGTTTCCATATCATCTCCGGCAGCGGATCCACCTGGCCCGAGGCATTTTATTACGGCATGTGTATTTTGGAGGAGATGCAATGGATCAAGACCCGTCCGGTCCATGCGTCCGACTTCTTTCACGGGACTTTGGAACTCGTTGAGCAGGGTGTGAGTGTCATGCTCTTCAAGGGCGAAGACGGGACGCGGTCGCTGGTCGACCGCGCAGAGACCTTCGCACGAGACTATACAGATGCCGTGGCCGTTTTTGACACAAGGGATTGCGCGCTGCCTGGCATATCCGATGACGTCAGGGCTCTGATATCACCCATCCTGCTCGCCACGATGTTCGAAAGAATCAGCGCTCATCTTGAGGTTCTGCGAAACCATCCGCTGACAACGCGGCGTTACTATAAAAAGGTCGCCTACTGAGGGTCAGACCAAAGTCTTAGCTTGGCCATTGGCAAGGCGGTTCAATATTCGCCGCACTAATAATTCAAAAGGAGATAAGCTATGGATGCGACGCGTGCTAGACTCCTGAATCGCCGCCTATTTTTGTCGACAACGCTCGCTGCGGGCGCAACCGTCGGGGCAGGAACCTTTGCGGCCCCCTCCGCGCAGGCCGAGGACGCCAATGAAGTCGTTGTGCTGGGATGGGTGCCTTACTGGCCGCCGGAGGCCGCCGCTCTCCTGAAGAAAAAGACAGGTTTGACGCTGCGAATACTTGGCGTTGATACCGATCAGGAGATGTTCACCAAGTTGAAGGCGGGCGGCGCGGGCCAGTATGATCTGGTCTATGCGAATGCTGGCTGGACGCCGCTCTACCACAAGTTCGGCCTCATCGAACCGATCGACCCGTCGGAAATCCCTGCCAATACCAATCTCTATCCTGAATTCCTGACGACCGCCTCATTGCCCTACGTAGCCGATCCCGGAAAGTCCTTGTTGTTTTATCCGAATATGTGGTCGCCCTTGGCAATGGTTTGGCTGCCCGCCATCGTCAAGCCGGAAGGCGAACCGAGCTGGACGATGTTTTGGGACAAGTCGGTGCCAAAGGGCTCGGTCATTCTGGCCGGTGGCGATGGCGACGATTTCCTCGCGATCGGCGGCCTCGCGCGGGGCGTTCCACGGGAGCAAGTCTATGCCATGACGCCGGGGCAGCTCAAGGATGTCGTGGCATCGATGCGCAAATTGAAGCCGTTTCAGATCGTGGTCGGCGCCGAGCCGGAGTTTCGGGCGCGTTTCCGCCGTGGCGACGCGACCATCGGTCTGGCCTCCCAGATCGGCGCGGCGGCCCTCATCAATGCAGAGGCAAAGAAGGATATCGCCGAGGCCGCGATTCCCAAGGAAGGCAGCATCGGCTGGGTGGATGGCGTCATGCTCGTGAAGGGCACAAAGAACCGCGCCAATGCCATGAAGTTTCTGAATTTCATCGGGTCTGACGTGGATTACGGCAAGATCATCTTTGCCGCGACGGGCGGCTCCCCCTGCAGCAAAACCGTGACGGAGGCACTCTTGGCTGAAGGCGGCGATACGGCGCAAATGGTCAAGACGATTCAGGCTGACAAGCCATCCGTCGCGGCGCAGATTGTCATGCAGGCGCCCCCGGCTGATCCCAATGCCTATGCCCAGGCATGGGATGACGTGATGGCGACCTGACCTGGACCCGTTGAACAGCGCGGTACGGAAAGCGGCAAACTTAAATGTCATCCATGGTGAGTAATGGTGTCCCAGCAACATCACGGCGAAAGCGCGTGATCAAGATTTCCCTGCCCAGGATCTCGCTTGATACGCCATGGATGATGGCGCCGGCCTTGGCTGTTGTTCTCGGAACCTTCGTGCTGCCTTTGGGTGTCATCCTTTGGTACTCGTTGCATGTCTCTATCTACGGAAGCCTTGCTCCCGGAATAAGTGCCGCGAACTACGTCAGGATTTTCACCAATAGCGCCTATTACGATACTTTGGCCAATAGCATTTTATTTGTGGCCTGCGTCTCCGCGGCGATCGTCGTCATCGCTTTTCCGTTTGCCTATTACGTCGCGATCCACGTTCGCCCCCAGCGGCGGTCGCTATATCTGGTTCTAACCGCTTTGCCCTTTTTGACCAGCTATCTGGGAAAAGTCATAGCCTGGCTGAATTTGCTGGGACGCCACGGCATTTTAAATACGACGCTCGTCAATCTGGGCGTGATATCGACGCCACTCGAACTTCTCAGCCGCGGGCGGTCCGCTGTCGTCATAACCTTCATCTATCTTTTGGGGCCGCTTGCCTTCCTGACCATCTACAGCGCGCTTGAGCGGATCGACCCCAATCTGTTTGAAGCGGCAGGCGACCTTGGCGCGCGGGGGCGGCAAACCTTCATAAGAGTTGTGTTGCCGGCCGCACGCAATGGAATTCTCGGCGGTTTCGCCCTTGTCTACATAACCTTGTTCGGTGACTACATCACCCCGGTTATGGTGGGCGGAACGGATGGCGTGCTCTTCGTCAATCTTCTCGTCAACCAGTTCGGCGCCTCCATGCAGTGGGGTTTCGGCGCGGCGATGGCCGTGACCATGCTGGCGACGACGTTTTTGATCCTCGGCACCCTGAAGCGCCTTGGCGGAACCGTCCGGTCAGGTGAGTTCACAAGACGCGTGGTGAAGCCGGCGGGCTGGTTTTTGCGGATCTATTCGATAGCTTTCCTGATCTTCCTCTATGCCCCCATCGTCCTGCTGCTTCTTTTTGCCTTGAACAGTTCGTCCAATGTCGGATTGCCGCTCACCGGCTTGACGTTGAAGTGGTTTCGCGTGGCCTTCTCCGATCCGGCATTCCGCTCCTCATTGATCACGAGCCTGGAAGTCGGCAGTGCGGCTGCGGTAATCGGCACAAGCTTCGCGGCCTTGGCCGCCGTGTCTATTTCACGCAGATCCGGGCTTGTTCGAAACGGCGCGCTGTTCTTGCTGTCCGCGCCCATGCTGATGCCGCCGGTCGTGCTTGGGACGGGCATTCTGATTGCGATGGATGCCGTGGGCATGACCCGTGGGCTTTGGACCCTTGTCGCGGGTCATACGCTGCTGTCGCTGCCCGTGGCGCTTCTCGTCATCCTGGCTCGGCTTGAAGGCGTTGACACGAATCAGGAACTTGCGGCGATGGACCTGGGGGCGACACCCTTGAGAGTTCTGACACGCGTGACTTTGCCGCAAGCCGCGCCGGCACTCATCTGTGCTTTGCTGCTGACCTTCGCCTTTTCGCTTGATGAGTTCATTCTCACCTTCCTCATCACGGGCAGTCAAACCACGCTTCCCCTTTATATCTACGGAAGCATTCGCTTCGAGCTTAGCCCAAGCGTCATCGCGGGCACGTCAACGATCCTGCTGCTGTCCATAGCGCTGATTGGCTTGGGCGCATTGGCCTATCTTTTCAAAAGGAAGCGCATGACCAGTGCTGTGAATGGAGGTCTGGCCAATGTCTAAGGCCCTGGAATGTGTCGATATCCGTAAACAATACGGGCAGGTTCTTTATAGCCTCGGGCGCCCGGAGAAAGGGATCGACCTGAGCGTCGCGAGTGGCGAGCTATTTGCCATCATCGGCCCAAGCGGCTGTGGCAAGTCGACATTGCTGCGCATCATAGGCGGTTTTATCACCGCGACGGCAGGCGACGTCCTGATCGGTGGAAAGAACGTCACCAACCTTCCGCCGCATGCGCGGCCCACCAATACGGTTTTTCAGAATTATGCTTTGTTTCCGCATCTGACTATCGGCCAGAACGTCTCCTTCGGCTTGGAAATGGAGCAGATCAGGCCGGCTGAACGGCGGCCGAGGGTTGTGGCCGCGCTTGATCTTGTGGGGCTCGCCGGTTTCGAGAACCGGCAGGTTGGGGAACTGTCCGGCGGTCAGTTGCAGCGGGCCGCTCTGGCGCGCGCCATCGTCAAGCGTCCTTCGGTATTGCTGCTGGACGAACCGCTCGGCGCCCTGGACTTAAAGTTGAGGCGCCAAATGCAGGATGAAATCGTCAGCCTCAAGACAGCCCTGGGCACGACCATCGTCCATGTCACGCATGACCAGGAAGAAGCCTGTGCCATGGCGGATCGGATCGCTGTCCTCAATGCCGGCGTCGTTCTGCAAGTAGCGACACCGGTCGAATTATATCGCGCACCGAAAACCACCTTCGTCGCGGAATTCATCCACGCCGGCACAGTCATACGTGGCCATCTGTCGAGCGACGGACCATCGCTGAAGATAACGCGTCCAGGCTTGACGGTAACAAGCACAAGCGACCGACGGATCTCCGATCAGCCGCTGGCGGCGCTATTGCCCAGGCACGGGGCAGCGGTTCGGCTTGCGACGGACAAAGACCTGCTCGGTGACAATGAGGCAAGGGGACGGGTTTCCAGGCTAGCTTTCGGCGGAGCGGATTTCTCGGCCCAGATACGCCTGGCCGATGACTTTATCATCGGCTTGCAACTCTCCATCGAACGGGTCGCGGAACTGGGCCTGGCCGTCGGCAGCGATGTGGTGGCAAGCTGGCGGCAGGATCAGGTGCTTGTTCTTGAAGATGACATGCAAACTACTAAACCCGCCGCGATGGCAGCCTGACTGAGGATTTTCTTATGACCGAGACGTCATCTGGCCTGGCTTGGCGAAACCGGCCGCATCATCGCGCTTGGCTGGTGCAGCAAGCCATGACGATATTCGAGCAATTCCAGAGCGCCGTCATCGATCCGGCCGGCGGCTTTTTTTCGCTTGATGATCAGGCGCGTCCGCGGCGTGACGATCCTGTCCGCGAACTGCTGACATCCGCCCGTCTGGTGCACAGCTTTTCGATCGCGCAGATGATGGGACAGCCGGGCGCGGCCAATATCGTTGACCACGGCATGGATGCGCTTTGGAATCTGCATAGGGATCAGTCAACGGGCGGCTATCCGTGGGAAACCAGGGGCAGCAATACCAGCCGGCAAGCTTACGGCCATGCCTTCGTCCTTCTGGCGGCGTCAAGCGCGAAGATGGCAGGGCATCCCGATGCCGACCGGCTCATCGCGGATGTCACGGGGATCATGGTCGACAAGTTCTGGGATCCGGACCTTGGCGCCATGGCCGAGGAGTTCGACGCTGATTGGCGGCCGCTTTCCAACTATCGCGGCCAGAACGCCAATATGCATTCCGTTGAAGCGTTCATGGGCGCATTCGAAGCGACCGGTGACAGCAATTACCTCGGCATGGCAGAGCGCATTGCAACCCGTCTGATCCATCACGTGGCAAGGTCGCATGATTGGCACGTGATCGAGCATTTTGACAGGCACTGGGTGCCGGATACTGTATATCGCGGTTCCGACATGTTCCGCCCGTTTGGCACCACCCCTGGCCATTCTCTGCAATGGTCGCGGCAGATTGCCCAATTGGACGCGCTTGGATCAGGCCGGCTGGGCTGGACGATGGATGCCGCGCGTTGCCTTTTCAAGCAGGCCATCACGGATGGCTGGGACAAGGATCAGGGCGGCTTTTACTACACATTGGACTATGACAATCAGCCGCTCATCCGCGACCGGCTGTGGTGGCCGGTCTGCGAAGCCATTGCGGCCTCGGCCTATCTGCATGTCCGCACGGAAGACGCCGTGTTTGAGACATGGTATCGTAAAGTCTGGGACTGGGCCGACCGGTACATGCTCGATCATAGAATCGGCGGCTGGCATGGCGAACTCAACGACAGGTTGGTTCCTCATAGCCGGTTCTTTTCCGGCAAGACCGATATTTACCACGCATTACATGCCTGCCTTGTTCCGCTGCTTCCCGCACGCGGCGGCTTAGCCGCCATGACGAAGATGGCGGCTTCACCGACCGTGGGATAGCTGGCCTGCTTCTGCCATCGCCCGGGCAAAGAATGCCGCGCCGACCACGCCGGCCGCATCCTCAAGCGTTGCCCTTACGACCTCGGCCAGATTGAAGCCCGGCAGAAGCCGGTCTTTCATGACGGCTTTGATATCATCGTGCAGAAGGGGCAGGAGAGCCGATACGCCGCCCCCCATGACGATTCTTTCCGGCGCATAGAAATGTTGAAGATTGACGAATCCAGCACCGAGAAAAAACGCTTCCTCAGCCAGAATTCTGATGGCGTCCTCATCACCCATCGCGATGGCCGCGGGCAGGTCCCGTCCCGATGGGGGACGGTCCGATACGAGTGAGGCGAGAATGCCGTTGGGATTTGCGGCGATCGCCGCCGTCATCTTTTTTGCCAGAGCCGTGCCGGATGCAACGGATTCCCAGCACCCTGTCTTTCCACATGAACAGACGGCGGATGCATCGGCGATGCGCGTATGTCCGATTTCCCCGGCCAGACCCTGCGCGCCTCTCAGCAGATTGCCGTCAACGAACACGCCGCCGCCGATCCCCGTGCTGATCGTCGCATAGACAAAATTGCGGCAGTCACGCGCCGCTCCTATTTTTCCTTCACCGATCGCCGCGACCTTCGCATCATTTTCCAGCCAGACGGGAAGTACAATCTCCTTTTGCAGGTGTTGGGCCAGCGGATAGTTTTTCCATCCATCCAGAGCGGGGATATTGAGAACCGTACCATTCAGGGCGGAGAATGTGCCCGGTATACCGATACCAATCCCCCGACAGTCATTGGTTCTGACCTCTGCGATCAAAGCGGAAATCTGTGCTAATACGCCGTCCGGGCCGTTTTCGGTATCAGTCGGCAGACGCTTCTGACCGAGAATAGTGCCGTCCTTATCAAGGCAGGCCGCACGAAGCTGCGTTCCCCCAAGATCGATCCCGATGAACTGACTGTGGTCGGCGAGGAGGCTTTTGGAGATCGCTGAACTGATCGTCATCAAGGTAAAGACTTCTCGCAATGGGAAAACTGATAGTGTCGGGCTCACGCTGCGGCGACGCCGGCGCGTGCCGACAAAAAAGTCTCGCTAGATTTCGAGAGGCATCTGTGGAAATCCACCGATATGTGTGCAAGTCACTGCAGCGGCATCGCGGCCCGCCTCAAGGCATGCGTTAACATCCCGGCCGAGAAGCTGGGCTGCGAGGAAGGCGGCAATGAATGTATCGCCCGCACCGAGAGTATCCACAATTTTGGTTGTATGCGCTCCAACCTCGAAGACCGAGCGTCCGTCGGATGCCAGACTTCCTATTGGGCCCATGGTCACGACGGCAAGTTTTGCACCTTGAGCTAAAGCGTGATTTGCGAGTGTGATAGCGCGGTCGCGACAAGGCCCGGCAGATGCAAAGGCAAGATCAAGCCCAGCCGCATTGCCGTTTACGGCGAGGTCCTGCGACAGGCTGAGGCCCATAGATTTGAGTTTTTCCTGACATTGGCCTGAATCGCCCATCCAACCGAGATGGATATGTCTCATGACATTGAGCTGTTCAAACTCCATCGGAGTTACCCGGTAGTCAAGGCAAACACCGAACTCCTCCAATCCGATGACACGGTCGCCCGTATCATCATGCGTCAGCTCGGTGAAGGCTGTTACCCCTTGTGCGATCCGCACATGACCGATGTCTACACCATTGGCGGCCAGTTCATTGATCGTCCTGCGGCCGGCATCATCATCGCCGACTGCGCCGAAATAGGCGCAGTGCATCCCGGCACGAGCAAGATGCACGGCGACGTTGAGTGCGTTTCCACCCACGGTCGAGAGGCTGGTCGGGTGACCATATCGATCGATACAATTGTCGCCCACAGTTGCAACCTTGATCGGCAAGACCAAACTCCCAAAATCCCGTACTGTTCGATTGGTTTAGCAAATTACGTTGTTCTTGTCTTGCGATGTGGATGCTGCAGAAGCATTTTGAGATATGTTTGTTGATTTCCGCGAGGAGCCGGCCCGGGCCGGCCTGAGCTCCCCAAGGGGAACTGGGTTCATCCGCATAAAGCGTGCAGATCGACTGGCTGTCACATTGCATGAATCTGGCCATGAATCTGGGTCTTTCGCGATTTGTGGGGTCTTCCTCAAAGTTTGGGCGCGCCGCCTCGCGATGCGCTTCCGTGGCAAAGATCCGGAACGCCTCGATGATGGATGGATGATGCGCATGGTTTCGGCCTCTATGGCATAAAGCGATTTGTTCTGCTTTGCGTAATGATAGGGCAACATTCTGCAATTTCATTCGTGGACGATCGAGAAATGGTCGGTGGAAGTCCAAATCAACCGACTGAAGACGCTAAAGCGCTCCATATATGGGCGCGCGAACACAGATCAGCTGCAAGCTCGCACAATGCCACTGCATCAGCCCACACTCTGAGGAATACACCATGATGTGCAGCGTGACACCAAAGATTCAACGATGCCGAAATGAGGTGTTTTGAGGTGGCCGGCCTGAATGTCGGTGGGACGCGCATCCTGGTCTTTACCCTGTCAGGCCTTCTGGCCGGAACCGTGGATTGCTGCTGACAGGAATGCTGGCCAATGCTGATCCCAATCTCGGCCTCGGCTACGAACTCGACGTCATTGCGGCGGTGGTGCTCGGCGGTGTCACGCTGACCGGCGGTCGTGGCTCCATCGTCGGCGTGGTGGTTGGCGCGGCACTGATGGGGTTGCTGCGCAACGCGTTCGTGCTGCTCGCGTCTCCGGCTATTGGCAAATCATAACAATCGGCGTCGTCGTTATCCTGGCCGTGGGTGCAGACAGCCTGAACCGAGCGATAGAAGAAGATTGAGGGAGTGGCATGAACTTTACCCATCGGCTTGTCCTGCTATCCGCCAGCGCATTGGCTGTGGCACCCTATCGCCAGGCCCGTGCGGACAGTGTTCCGCTGCCCGCTGCCACCACGGCGGTGGGCGGCACGGTGGCAGCGCAAGGAAGGCATCACCAAGAGCTTCGTCGGCGCTCCGTTGAATGAGCTTCAGGAATCAACTGAATTCAAATCCGATTGTTTCAACGACGCCCTTGGCATAGTTTTAGCGATTGAGTTGCTTCGATCGCGCAAAGCATGAGGCAATTTAGTGTCAGGGTTCTAGGTTGAACTTTTAAGGAACACGGGCAATGGAATACCGACAGCTTGGCCGATCAGGCCTCAAAATTTCGACGATCACAATGGGCACTATGACCTTCGGGGGCGTTGGATGGGCCCAGAAGGTCGGTGATGTTGGTGTAGGCGAGGCTCGCCGGTTGGTGGATCTCTGCATCGACGCAGGGGTCAATCTTATCGATACGGCGGATGCCTATTCTCAGGGCGTTTGCGAGGAAATTCTAGGCGAGATAATTGGCGGTCCGCGCAAACAAGGGGTACTGATCGCCACCAAGGTGCGTTTTCCGATGGGCGACGGACCAAACGATCTTGGCCTGTCGCGCCAGCATTTGATCGCGGCTTGCGAGGCGAGCCTCAGGCGCATGCGGACCGATGTCATTGATCTGTATCAGGTCCATGAATGGGACGGTCTGACACCTGTGGAGGAAACGATGGAGGCGCTCGACACACTCGTGCGCCAAGGCAAGGTGCGTTACGTCGGATGTTCCAATTTCTCCGGTTGGCACATCATGAAGGCGCTCGGTATTTCCGAACGCGACCGTTACCAGCGCTTTGTCAGCCAGCAAATTCATTATACGCTGGAAACGCGAGACGCCGAGAACGAGCTGATTCCGATCAGTGTCGATCAGGGCTTGGGCGTGTTGGTCTGGAGCCCGCTCGCTGGCGGTCTTTTATCCGGAAAGCATCGTCGCAATCAGGAAACGCCCGAAGGCACGCGCCAATTCGCCGGATGGACGGAGCCGCCCATCCGCGACGAGGATCGGCTGTGGAATATCGTCGACACGCTGATCGAGATCGCAAGCGGTCGGACTGTATCTGCCGCTCAGGTGGCGCTCGCCTGGCTTCTCGGCCGCAAGGGTGTGACCTCCGTTGTCATCGGCGGACGAACGGAAGCCCAATTCAAAGACAATCTTGCTGCGGCCGATTTGAAGCTGACCGATGAGGAGCGGGCTAAACTGGACAAGGTCAGCCTACCCTGGCTGAATTACCCCTATTGGCATCAGAGAAATACGGCCAGTGATCGCCTGAGCGAAGCTGATTTCAGTCTGCTCGCGCCCTATCTCTGAGGCAAGGACGAGGCGATAAGACCGGTGGCGTCAGCATCCTGGACAAGCGTCTTGAGATGAGCGCCACCGGGTTGTCATAGGATGAGGTAACAATCTTAGAGCAGATCGGCAGGATGACGATCAGGTGAAATTGCCTTGTCACCACTGCAATATCGTAAGATCGAATTGAGAACGGGCCATACGAAAAAGGGGAGGGAGCAGGATCAATCATTTTAGGGACCATGATCTTGCTTCCCCGTGAGGGATTAGACGAACCCTGCGACGGCGTGGGGAAGATAGGATGCTTCGAGCTGTTTTACCTCATCGCTCGTGAGCTCAATATCGACGGCTGCGACTGCGTCATCCAGGTGACCGGATTTGGTGGCACCGACGATTGGCGAGCTAATGCCGGGCTTGCCGAGCAGCCAGGCCAACGCCACCTGAGCGCGCGGGATGCCACGATGCTCCGCGACCGCCCGCACCGCATCCGTCACGCGACGGTCAGCCTCGCCGACATTTGCATAGAGCATTTTGCCGAATTCGTCCGTCTCGGAGCGGGCACTTGCCGCGTCCCAGTCACGCGTCAGGCGGCCCCGCGCCAGCGGACTCCAGGGGATGACGCCGATGCCTTCTTTCCGGCAGAGCGGTAGCATCTCACGCTCCTCCTCACGGTACAGAAGATTGACGTAGTTCTGCATGCTGACGAAGCGGGTCCAGCCATGGCGTTCGGAGATCGCGAGGGCTTGCGCGAATTGCCAGGCGAACATGGATGACGCGCCAATGTAACGCGCCTTGCCGGCCTTCACCACATCATGCAGCGCTTCGAGCGTTTCCTCGATCGGTGTCGCATAATCCCAGCGGTGGATCTGGTAGAGATCGACGTAATCCGTGCCAAGCCGGCGCAGGCTGGCATCAATCTCGATCATGATGGCGCGGCGCGACAATCCGCCGCCATTGGGGCCGGGACGCATACGGTGCTGCACCTTGGTGGCGATCACCACTTGCTCGCGGGTCGCAAAATCCTTGAGCGCGCGGCCGACAATTTCCTCGCTCGTGCCATCGGAATAGACATTGGCGGTGTCGAAGAAATTGATCCCTGCCTCCAGGGCCTGACGGATGAAGGGGCGGCTTTCGTCCTCCGGCAAAGTCCAGAGATGCGGACCCCTTTCAGGGATGCCGTAACTCATGCAGCCGAGGCAAATTTTGGAAACTTCAAGGCCTGTGCGGCCAAGGTTGACATATTTCATTTGGCTAGTCTCCGCTGAGGAAGTTCCGGCTTATTGTCTGTTTCAAGGTCGGGAGCTTTTCCGTCATGAGAGATCTCCGACAACGAATTGGGGGTAGGTTCTGAAGGGCCCCTTTTCCCGAACGCAGCCCAGTCTATCCCCCCGCTCTCTATTGTATTAGTAGGGTAATCATGCATGCGGTTATGACATTTTACCATTAATCGGGGGTGCCCAAGGATGACGCGCGAGGATCTTGGGGACATTCTCAATTTGATCGCCATCGTGGAGGAGGGGAGCTTCACCAAGGCTGCCGCGAGGCTCGGTGTCTCGCAATCGACATTAAGCCATGGCATTCGCAGGCTTGAAGAGCGTCTGGGTATCCTCCTTCTTGCAAGAACGACGCGCAGTGTCGCATCAACCCCGGCCGGGGAGCGGTTGATGGAGATTGTGCGACCCGCGTTCACGGATATAGCGGCGCGCCTGTCGGACCTGCGGTCCTCTCAGGCAAGGCCGGCCGGCACAATCCGCATCACAACGCCTGAACACGCGGCAAGAACGTTGCTATTGCCAGCGGTAAAACTGTTTGTCGCGGATTACCCGGATATCACGGTGGAGCTGGTCATCGATTCCCATCTGACCGATATCGTGGCCGAACGATTTGATGCGGGTGTGCGGATCGGCGAGCTAATTGCGAAGGACATGATCGCGATCAGTATCGGTCCACCGATGCGTATGGCGGCAGTGGCGTCGCCGGCCTATTTCGCAAATTATCCTTTGCCGAAATCGCCGCGCGACTTGGCGGCCCATTGCTGCATCAATCAGAGATTGAGCGCAGGTTCGCTTTATGCCTGGGAGTTTGCAAAAGCGGGCCAGAAGCTTCGCGTTCGCGTTGGCGGCAATATCGTCCTCAATCGCGTTCCGCTGATCGTGGATGCGGCCCTGGCCGGTTGCGGTATCGCTTTTGTCATTGAAGACCAAGTGGAGTCCGAAATGAGAGAGGGAACCCTATTGCGGGTATTGGAGGACTGGTGCGAACCTTTCGACGGCTATCATCTCTACTATGCGAACCATCGGCAACAATCATTGGCATTCTCCCTATTTGTGGAGGCGTTGCGTCGAACGGCCAGCACCGCAAGCTTGGCGCTTAATCGACTGGCATGGAGATCTGATGAAGACAAGCTCTAGGCACAAAGGCCGGCTGCGCGAAGTTCTGCGATCATCGGTTCCAGTTGCCTCTCATATTGACGCCAGCGGCCGATGCCGTCTGCATTGATGGGTCGGAGAACCTGATCACGGCTCGCCGTGACGATGTGGCGCTTGT
Source organism: Acidisoma cellulosilyticum (assembly GCF_020621385.1). Classification (GTDB taxonomy): domain Bacteria; phylum Pseudomonadota; class Alphaproteobacteria; order Acetobacterales; family Acetobacteraceae; genus Acidisoma; species Acidisoma cellulosilyticum. Next base: position 86,880 of record NZ_JAESVA010000011.1, read on the forward strand.
TCTCATAGAAGCGGGTACAGGCTGGATCTTGCGGAAGATCCAGGAACGTCATCAGCCGCGTCAGCGTGCCATCAAAATCTTCGACCCAGTCGGAGAGCGCGATGGTGATGATCGGCAGAACATCAATGGAAGCCCAATATCGCATATGGGCCTCGTGCTGGGCGATCGCCCAGCCGAGATCGCCGAGGTCATGGGCGTAAGGGTGATAGCCAAAGAAGCGGCGCCGAAATATGGACAGGCCGATATCACGCGGATCGCGGGTGCAGCGGATGACGCGGGCACCCGGAAGCACGCGGCTGAGAAAGCCCAGGTGAAGCCAATTGGCGGGCATTTTGTCCAGGATGAATGAGCTTCCTGGTGCGAGCTTGTGCAGGTCGTTTAAGAATGCGGCGCCCAATTCCGTCAATTCCTGACGGCTAAGCTTGGCGAGCGTGCCAACGCCACTGCGATCCAGCGGCGCGCCGGCGAGGCGGCGCACGAGGGTATGAACGTCAAGGCGCTCCCCGGCGCCATGCACCCTATGATGCGCCGATACGATCTGTTCTGTCAGCGTGGTCCCGGATCTGGGCATGCCGACGATGAAGACTGGCGCTGCATCGTCATTATCGGCCAAGGGAAGTCTGGCCAGCGTCTCGGCGGAATAGGCGTCGCGCAGCGCGGCGAGCACATCCGCATGGGCGGCCCGCGAGAAGGGCTGCATCCGGCCCAGAAGCCTGTGGCCAAGACGCCAGTGCTCGAAGGCGTCCGCCCGCCGGGCTTCCTGCGTCGCCAGATTGGCCAGGTTGAAATGAGTGATGATCCGATGCTCGGGCAGCGCCGCGCCTTCTTCATCGGCGAGGGTCGCGAGACGCGCCAATCGCGATGGTCGACGCTGATCCTGATCCGGAGCCAGGATAATCTCAAGCCATAGAAAGCGGATTTCCGCGTCACCCCGCGGCTCGGTGATTTGCTCCAGGATATTGCTCGCTTCCTGATGGCGGCCGAGCATATGCAGCGCGGCGGCGCGCTGGGCCTGCCAGTGCAGGCCTTCGCGGCCTGCGGGCGATGCGCCCTCAAGAAGCGCCAGTGCGGCCGCCCCATCCCGATCCAACAGCAGCAGATTGGCAAGGTTCAGCTTTACGGCCAAGGATTGTGGCGCGCGGAGGAGGAGGCTGCGCAGCCGCGCCGCGGCCTCGGCGTGTTCACCGCGCAAACCCAGAAGGGCGGCCAGATTGGCCTCCGCCAAAACATGGCCCGGTGCCTTGGCCAGCGCCGCGCGGAGCGTGACCATGGCGCCGCCGAAATCGCCGAACCGGTATTGCGCGACTGCCAGACCAACCAGGGTATCGGCATGTGCGGGACGAAGGCGGAGCGCGGTCTTGTAAGCGTCAAGCGCCGCCGTCACCTCGCCGGCGGCGGTTGCAGCCCTTGCCAGGGCGACAAATGCCTCAGCATCGTCAGAGATCGCCACCGCCTGCCGAGCCGATTGAAGGGCTTCGGCCGTATTCCCGAGTTCCAGCTCAACGATCGACAGATTGATAAGGGGAACGGACTGTCCCGGCATTCTGGCGGATGCATCGCGGAGCAGCGTGGCAGCCTCCCGATGGGCCGCTGCAGCGTGTAGACCAAGGGCCAGATGAAGGGCGGTCAACGGCTCGTCCGGCGCCCGCGCGTGAGCCTCTCTTAAAAAGGGCAGGCCCTTATCGGTGTCGCCGGCGCGGACCAATGCCAAGCCGTGCAGACGAAGCAGATCGGGATCGCCAGGAGATGCCGTCAGCAGAATGCCAAAAGCCTCGGCCGCGTCACGGAAGGCACCAGCCTGATACTGGGCGAGAGCCCGTTGTAGCGCTTCCGACATCACAGTTTCGTGTTTCACCTGTAGTCGTGAGGCATAGTCAGCTTAGAACCAATATGTAACTATTGCCTGCAAATAATAAACGCAGCTTTGTCTCGAGGTTCAAGCAATGGCTGATACCGATGCCTCTGTTTCCACGCAGAAAGAGTTCAACGATGCCATCCTGGCGATCGATGAGACGGCGCAACCCGGCAGTTACACTATCAGCCTAACCGGCGACATCACTGAAAACCAGGCGGGCCAGCCTGGCCTTTATGTGCTGAGCACAGCGCCGGGCGTCGATGTCGTCATCGAGGGCAATGGCCATACCATTTCAGGCGAGGGCGAGCATGGCGGCCTCGCCATAACAACCGGCCATCTCTCGATCAGCGATCTCACGATTGAGGATACGCTTGCGCAAGGCGGCGCCGGTGGCGGCAACGCCGGGGGCGGCGCGGGACTCGGCGGGGGGCTTTTCGTCGGTCCGGATGCGGTCGTCGATATTGACGATGTGACGCTGTCCGGCGACGCCGCGAAGGGTGGTGCCGGTGGCGCGGCGGAGGTTGCGGGCGGATTTGGCGGCCATTCCAGTCTGCTCTTTCCAGCGATCGGCGGTGGCGGTGCGGACGGCGATCCCGGAACGAATAGCGGAAGTTCGGACGAAGCGGGTGGCGACGGCACCAACGGAGCCGACGGTGGTTTGGGTGTCGCGGGTGGCAATGGCGGTTCCGGCGGCAGCGGCTTTCCGGCGCCTATCGATGGCGACGACATCAATGGGTCCGACGGCGGCAGTGGCGGTGACGGTGGGGATGGCGGCATCGGTGGTGCCGGCGGCGCTGGCGGTTCCGGCGGTGTGGGCGGAAACGCGAGCTTCTCGCCGCCGCCCATCAGCGGCGGCGATCCCGGCGCGGGCGGAGATGCCGGGGACGCGGGCGACGGCGGCTTTGGCGCCGGCGGTGGCGCCGGGGGAAATGGTGGCGGCGCCGGCGCGGGTTCCGTCGGTGCCGCTGGTCCGTTCGACTCTGGCATGCCGTCCGACGGTGGTGACGGCGGCAAGGGGTCTTCGGGCGGCGACGGCGGCTTCGGTGCAGGCGGCGGTGGAGGCGGTTCCGGCGGCCTGGGCGGCGGCGGCGGCTCCGGCATCGGCCTTGACGGGGCCAATGGCGGCAGTGGCGGCGACGGTGGCGACGGCGGCAATGGTGACTTCGGCGGCGGTGGCGCGGGCGGTGGCCCGGGCGGTGATGGCGGCGGTGCCGGCGGCACGGGCAGCGGAACGAATGACCCGGGTGATCCAGGCGACGGCGGCGATGGTGGTCAGGCGGGTCTGGCCGGTTTCGGCGGCGGCCTCGGCGCGGATGGGTCGGACGGCAGCGCAGGGCCGACGGCCGACCAATCCACCAATCCCTTGCAGTCATTGGGCGGCGCGGGGGGCGGCGGCCTTGGGGCCGGCGGCGGCATCTTCGTCGCCGAGGGCGGCCAGCTGACCGTCGACGGTGCGTTGATTTCAGGTGGAACCGTCACCGGAGGGGCCGCCGGCGGCCTCAGCGCGGATGCAGGCAAAGCATTCGGCGACGGCGTTTTCATCCAGGGCGATACGGACATTACCTTCGCCCCCGCAGCGGACAAGACGATCGACATCGCAGACCAGATTGCCGACGAAAAGGGCTCCGGCGGCACGGCGGAGGGTGGTTTGATCATGAACGGCCCGGGCAATCTGACCCTGGGCGCCAGCAACACCTTCACCGGCGGCATCAAGCTGGAGCTAGGCAAAGTGACGCTGGCCGCACCCGATGCGGGCGGCAGTGGCGATATCACCTTCACCGCAGATCAAAACGCGACGCTCGCCTTTACGGCAGCGGACAGCCCCGGGAACGAGATTGCTGGGTTCGGCAGCGACAACTTCATTGCCGTGACGGACGAGACGATCACCAGTTTCGCCTATGCCGGCGTGCCTGAGGCCGGCAACCTCCTGATCAATTTCGCGGATGGCCATTCGACTGAATTGAATTTCCTCGGCGAATATACGGAGTCCGATTTCAAGATCGTTAACAATGACGAAGTCACCTTCGCTTGTTTCCTGGAAGGAACGCTGATCCTGACCCCGGACGGGGAGCGGCCGGTCGAGATGCTCAAGGCGGGCGATGAGGTGATCACCTGGACCGATGGCCAGCCTGAGAGAAGGCCGCTGCGCTGGACCGGTCATCGCCGCCTGACACCGACGCGGCACCCTAGGCCGGACAAGGTGCAGCCGGTCTGCATCATGCGGGGTGCCTTCGGCGCCGGACGTCCCTATCGGGACCTTTTTGTGTCGCCGGATCACGCCGTATTCGTGGACGGCGTTCTGATACCGATCAAGCATCTCATCAACGGGACAACGATCCGCGTTGCGCCGCGCGTCGGATCGATCGTCTATTTTCATCTTGAGCTCGACAGCCACGACGTCATTCTCGCTGAGGGTTTGCCCGCTGAGACCTATCTCGATACCGGGGACCGTGCGTCGTTTGAGGGTGGTGAGACGATGGCACTCCACCCTGTCTTCGGCAGCGAAGCGCGGGATGTGGCAATGATGCATGAGGCGATGGGCTGCGCGCCGCTACGCATCACCGGATACGAGGTTGACCGGGTGCGTGACCGGCTGGCCGCATTGGCGAAACTTGCGGCCGTTGCCTGACACCTGGCCTGGGAGCGGTCGGTTTTGACCGCTCCCCATCATGCTGCTTTTGAGCCTGAGAGCCTTGATCTGCTTGGCGCAGATGTAAGCCGCTAGCCAGTCCGGGTCTGGCTTACACCCTGGATGCGGATGGCCTTTTTCATTCAGATCATGAGCGTTAAGTTTGAGCGACGAACCGCCGATATTGACGTCACGGTCTTCACAAAAAAACTGGGAATGCCTGCTGGCCGGTGACATCGCACTAGCTTTTCTGCTGTCAGTCATGGGCAATCCGGCGATCAAAAGGCGGCTTTCCAAGCAACACTTTTTTGGTCGATGGCACGCTGATCGACGCGTGAGCCTTGATGAAGAGCTTCCGGCGCAAATAAGGCAAATAAGATGATCTATCAAATTTAGACCGGAATGCGGAGCGCGATATGCACGGCCTTATTGCGCACAGTGCCTTCGTCTCGCATTTTGACCCGCAAGGCGTCGAAGAAAACCAGCGGATAGACGGGCTGCAGAGGCCGTGGATGATCGCGCATTCCTGGTTCGTCAGATCGCCGCGCACTCGCCAGTCTCCGCAAAGACCAGCTTTGAATCACACATTGCACCAAGCCGAAAGACCTTTTGTCAACAGAACCTAATGTCACCGGAATCGATGGATGGGTTTGGCGAAAGGGCTTCAACTATGGAACGATCATTGTCGATCTCGCGCGGCGCGAAGTGGCGAGGTTGCTGGCGGACCGTTCAGCGCGGATCTCTTCCGTCTGGTTCAGCAAGCACCCCGAACTGGAAATCATTAACCGCGATCGCGTCGGCCCTCACGCGGATGCAGCACATCAGGGTGCGCCAAAGGCACGTCAGGGGCCGCCCCCATTCCATTCGTGAAGCGCAGTTTCAAGAAATCGGAGCCAATAAAGACTTCGCTCTCTCGCCGCAGGCGCTTCAGTTCCGCAGCCGCGTCCTCACTCGGCGGCCGCCGATTCGGCTCGTCTGAAGGGCTGAGCGCGTGAGCGGCGGCGACAAGGTTTAACGTATCGGTGGCGAGTGCAATGCGGCTGGGTCAGTGAGCGCGGTCCGATCAAGGTCTGGCTGCTCGCAACATGGGTGGCCACCGGAAGCCGGTACTGGCGTTGGTGCGTGACGCTATTGCCGAGCGTCTGGCTAGGAAGACGGTTTGGACGGTCAGAGCCTTGGCTGCCGATATGAAGACAGATGGCGTCACCGCATCACATGACAAAGTCTGGCGCTTTCTGCGACGCCAGGGCCTGACTATCAATAAAAGGCCGCACATGACCCGGTATGGAATAGTACTCTACCCTTGCTCTCTCTTAGTCGGCCAGCCTCACGCCGAGATCACGCAGATGGGCGATCTCGCGCCATTTCCCTTCGAGATCTTGGTAAGGAAATGGGAGATCACCAAGGAAAAGTCCCCCAGGAACGATATTTGAGGAGAAGCTTCTGACGTTGTCGATCTTCAAGGCATTGCCATTCACGAGCGCCGAGGTTCCCGTCACCCAATCCGATACCTCTAGCGGCCCATGTATAAAGTAGCAGTGCCCATACAGGCTTGACGGAGGATCGCCAAGGATCTGCGAGCCATTATAGACAATCCCACGGCAGGTCGTGTTAATGATCTGTTGCGCAGACGTGTTCCAATAGCTGGGGGGCGACCATTGTGGGCCATTCGACGCGCAGGCGGCGAGGCCTAGCAAGCCAATTCCGCCGATGCCGAGTCGCTGCCACCAAGCTTGTTTAATGCCGTCCGCCATATCGCATTCTTGCCTAGTGTTGATGTTGCGCTTGGCCGCGTTCAGGAAAGCGGTGGCGGCAGTCTTGGCTTCATCACAGAATATTGTGACGCTGTCGCCTCCGAACGCCGCCTTTGTCCGTAACCTTGAAGGTAGCAAAAATTGGAGGGCGACCTGAATCAGACTTACTGGACATTCTTTTGGAAGCCAATATGCGCGGCATGAGACTTCCTTGGAAAGTTGTGAGCCCTGCCGCGAAGCCGACACCACAAACGGTCTCTTCAACGCGCGATGAGCGGCTTGCCCGACTTGCCCAGAGCCTCATTGATCTTGGGCAGGTTGATGCTCGGGGGATCGAGCGCGCAAGGCGGATCTCAGCCGAGAACGGGCAGAGGTTGGACAGCGTGCTGATCCAACTCGGCCTCGTGACCGAGCGAGGCCTTGCCTTAGCCTATGGCGAATTGCTCGGCATCCCGGTCGCGTCTCCCGCACGCTTTCCGACGGAGCCGTTGTTCCAGGACCGCCTCGCGGCCCGCTACCTCCGCCATATGCGGGCCCTTCCCGTCGCTGAAGAGGGTGATTGCTTGGTTGTCGCTTTGGCGGATCCTCTCGACCGGTTCACGCCGGCCGCCATCGCCGCCGCGACGGAGCTCAGGGTCACCATCGAGGTCGCGGTCCCGATCGAATTGGAGGCCGCCTTCGAGCGCCTTTATCCGGTCAACAATCACGAAACGGACAGCGGGACCGCTATTGATCCGGAGGGTGAGGCTTCGGAGGACGATGCGGAACGTCTGAAGGATCTCGCCAGCGAGGCGCCTGTCATCCGCTTGGTGAGCCAAATCATCTCCCGCGCCGTGGAATCACGCGCTTCGGATATTCATCTCGAGCCCTTCGAGGATCGGCTGCGGGTCCGCTATCGGCATGACGGCCTGCTGCATGAGGTCGAATCGCACCCGGCGCGGCTGACGCCGGCGATCATCTCGCGGGTCAAGATCATGTCGCGGCTCGATATCGCGGAACGCCGATTGCCGCAGGATGGCCGCATCAAGATTCCCGTGCGTGGACAAGACATCGACTTCCGCGTCTCGACGATCCCGTCACTCTACGGCGAAACCGTCGTCCTGCGTGTTCTCGATCGAGGGACTGTTTCGCTTACCTATGAAGCGCTCGGGCTGCCATCCGTCGTCATCACCCGGCTGAGCCGGTCGCTTCACCTGCCGAACGGGATCGTGCTGGTCACAGGACCGACCGGAAGTGGCAAAACCACCACACTTTATAGCGGTATTATCGAACTCAATGCGGTGCAGCGGAATATCGTCACGGTCGAGGACCCGATCGAGTATCAAATCCCAGGCATCACGCAGACACAGGTCAAACCGCAGATCGGGCTTAGCTTCGCGAATGTTCTCCGTGCGATCCTTCGCCAGGACCCGAATGTGGTGATGATCGGCGAAATCCGTGATCTGGAAACGGCGCAGATCGCGGTCAATGGTGCGCTCACAGGGCGCCTTGTTCTCTCGACATTGCATACCAATTCGGCAGCCGCCAGCATCACGAGGCTGCGTGATATGGGCCTCGAAGACTACCTGATCACGGCGGTGCTTCGCGGCGTCCTCGCACAACGTTTAGTCAGGCGACTATGCGAGGAATGCCGGGTCAAAATCGACGCGCCGCCCGAGATTGTGCGCCGCTTCGATCTGGAAGCGCGATGCGGTGGTCAACCCTTGCAACTGTGGCGGCCTGCAGGATGCCCCCATTGCCGGGATACCGGCTATCGCGGGCGGCAGGCGGTGGCTGAGTTCCTGGTGCCCGATGAAAAGATCGAGCGGCTGATCCTGGCGCGTGCTGATCAGGCAGAGATCGAGCGCGCGGCCATCGAGTCGGGCATGGTCACGATGTTCGATGCGGGCATTGCCGCGGCCCTTGCCGGCACGACGACCATAGAAGAGGTGCTCCGGTCGTTGCGGGGCGAAGACTGACCGGTGCCGATGTTCCGCTACCTCGCGATTGATGCGGCTGGGCGCCTGCAGCGCGGCGTCAGTGAGGCCGAGAGCGAGACGGCCCTGGTCCAAGCGCTGCGCCGAGATGGGCTCTCTCCCTTACGCGCCGAGCCGGATCGCGGGACTTCCATGATTGGGCGGATTGATTTGACCGTCACGCGTCGTGGATTTCGGCGCCAGGATGTCGCGAATTTCACGCGCGAACTCGCCATCATGCTTGCCGCCGGACAGGACCTTGACGGCGCTCTGAGGTTTCTGACGGAAATGGCCCCCAACGCGCGATTGAAGCGCTCCTTGGGGGAGCTGCGTGACGCCGTCAGGGATGGCAGCCCTTTGGCCAGGGCGATGGCGGAGCAACCCAAGAGCTTCTCCCGTCTTTATGTCGGCCTTGTTCGGGCTGGCGAGGCCGGCGGCACCCTGGCCGCGACGCTGGAGCGGCTCGCTGTGGTGCTGGAGAGAGAACGCGGGCTGTCGTCTTCCATTCGCTCGGCGATGATCTACCCGACATTGCTCCTGGTCGCGATGATCGGCTCGGTATCATTTTTGCTGACATCGGTGCTCCCGGAATTCGTGCCACTTTTTGCCCAGAATGGCGCGAAGCTGCCCGCCTCGACGCAGTTCATGATTGAGTCCGGCCATATCTTGTCGGTTTACGGGATCTTTATCCTTTTAGCCCTTGTGGTTGCCGGACTGGCCGCGCGTCAGCTTTTGAAATGGCCCTCCATACGGATGCTGGCCGACCGCCAGCTGCTACGCTTGCCCATCCTCGGCACATTGGCCCGGGAGATTTTGGCGGCGCGGTTTTGCCGGACCTTTGGGACATTGATGCTTAATGGCGTTCCGCTTATCCCAGCACTGACCATCGTGCGCGAGGTGATCGGCAATACCGCCGCCGTCGCTGCTATGGATGCCGTCTCCGCCAGTGCGAAAAGCGGTGCCGGGCTGGCCACGCCTTTGTCGACGTCGAAGCTGTTTCCTGCCCGGATGATCTATTTGCTTCGCCTTGGGGAGGAGACCGCGCAGCTCGGCCAGCTTTGTCTGCGAGCCGCCGAAATCCATGAGGAAGAAACGCGGCTGTCTCTCCAGCGGCTTGTGGCGATGCTGGTGCCCGCCATCACCATCGTACTCGGCGCGGCCGTCGCCGGCATCGTCTCCTCTCTCATCCTCGCCATGCTGAGTTTGAACAATCTTGCCGGGTGAAAGCCCGCGCCAGCTTGGCACCGTTGATGGGCAGGCGGGGTTTACACTCCTCGAAATGCTTGTCGTGATCGTCATCCTGGGCCTATCGATCGCCCTTGTGGTATCGCGCGGTCCTGCGCGTAGCCTTGGCCTGGATAGTGAGGGCGCCGCCGAAGCCATCGCGCAAAACCTGAGGCTCGCACGATCTGAAGCCATATCCACCGATCGTCTGGTGGCGTTCAGCCTTGATCCTTCCAACCGCGTCACGGCTCTGGACGGAAAACCCGGTACGTCTCTGCCGCCAGATGTCAGCGTCGCAATCACGACCGCGACCGGCGGGATTGTCCGGTCACAGGCCGCCATCACCTTCGCACCGGACGGCAGCTCCTCCGGCGGACGCGTGATAGTGAGCGCCGGCTCCCGGCATCTTCAGGTGCTGGTCGATTGGCTCACCGGACGGGTAAACGTGACCGATGCGCCCTGATCGTGCGGCGGGGTTTACGCTGTTTGAGGTGATCGTCGCCATGATCATAGCGGGCCTGGCCCTCGCGGCGCTTTTCTCAGGCGCGGTGACGGGGCTGCGGTCCGCGAGCTCGGCCAGCCATTACGTCGAGGCATTGGCTCGTGCCCGATCTCACCTGGCGGTCGCGGGCATAGGCATGCCACTCGCGGATGTGACGCAGGCAGGAGACGATGGCGGCGGTTTCCGCTGGCAGCTTCGTATTCGCCCGATCGCCACCGAGACGCTTCAGGGTGACGCCGGAAAGATTGGCGGCACCGGCAGAAACCCTCGCATCGCGCTCTACAGGATCGACGTGACCATCGGATGGACGATGGACGGCGGATTGCGGCAGGTCGACCTCAACACGCAGCGGATCGGCCCCGCCGCGGCTGTCACGCCATGATCTGGCGCAGATCGGCCGAGGATGGCTTTACACTGCTAGAGGTCCTCGTTTCCCTGGTCGTGCTGGCGCTGATCATCCTTGGGCTTGCGCAGGGACTGCGTTTCGGTGTGCTGGCCCTTCATCGGCAGTCCAGGGTGATAGACCAGCATGGCGATCTCGACGCCGTGGACCGCACGCTGCGCAATCTGATCGAGCAGATCAATCCAGGAAACGCCCATGACGCTCCGCAGATAAAGGGCAACGCGACAAGCATGGAGTTTACCTCCGTGCTTCCCTATGGCGCCGCCGCAGCTCTCACGGATCGTCAGGCAGAAGTCCGAGTTCTGGTGAATAGCAGTCACCAGCTCATTCTACGCTGGGCCCCCTATAGTCACGCGACGTATATTATGCCACCTCAACCGACCGACACGACGTTGTTACAAGGTGTCGAGCGCATCGAACTCAGTTATTGGTCAGGGACGGGCAAGGCTGGCTGGCGTAGTGTCTGGGACCGGCCTGACGTCCCGGCAATCATCCGCATCCATATCGTCTTCCTCAACCAGGGCGGATTGCATTGGCCTGATATCGTCGCGGCCCCAAGCCGCAACAGACTTTGAATAATGTCGGCAGCCTTGAACAATCACCGGCGAGGAATGTGCATCTGTTCTCCTGCAAAGCTCGTAAATCCATTGTCCATCCTGATGTCCTTGCCCTAAGGAGGGCGTGAGGATTCGCAAAAGAAAGATATGTCCCTGGCAATTCTGAAGGAATTCATCAGGTGGTGGTTCCAACAGATGCTGGGCCTCCTGCCGCAGAGAATAAGCGGCGGACGGCACTGGGGTAACGCACTCATTCTGGACATCGGCGTCGATAAGTCACATTTTGTGCTGGTTCGGAGGCAGACGTCTCGGGAAACAACACTCGGACGTTTTGCATGGACTGAGGCTGGGCTGGCGGCCATTCGACGTGGGCGGCGCGTGCGGGGTTCGTCGCTCGACCTTCTCATACGACTGCCGGCCAAGCATCTGTTGGAACACCGTTTTCCAATTCCTTTAGCCGCTGAGCGCGATGCTGCGAATTTTTTGCGTTACGAGATTGATCGCGTGACGCCGTTCAACGCCGACGAACTGTTCTGGACATTCGAAACTGAGGGCCGCGATCGTGTGAATGGTCGTCTGTTCATTCGGCTCAGCATGCTGCCCCGGACCGAACTGGCGGTGCCGATTGCCTGGCTGACAGCGGCAGGGTTATCGCCCATTGCGATCGCGATGGTCTTGGAGGATGAAGACCCGCGATACCTGCCGCTTGCCGGGACGGCGATCGCTCGCCGGAAGATGCGGCGGTCCGTCGTTGGATTGGCGGCGGCCTGCGCCGTTATGGGTTTAATGGCCGTCGCTCTGCCCTTCGTTGTTCAGCAAGCACGACTGGAGGGTCAGGCAAGACAGTCAGCGGTGCTGCTACCACGCGTGGCGGAGGTATTCGCGCTCCAGGCCCGTATCAAGGGTCAGGCCGCAGGTGCCGATGTGATTGCCGCCGAGCGCACCCGTGTTGGTGACGCTCTGCAGGCATTGGCGGCCGTTACCGGGATTATGCCCGACAATTCGTTTTTGACGGCTTTGAGTCTGTCGAAGCGACGCCTGGCACTGACAGGACAGTCCGGCGACGCTGCGGGCCTGATCTCAGCCTTTTCTCGCGCAAAAACGATCACTGATCCGAATTTCTCCGCGCCGGTAACGGCTGCGCCGAACGGCCAGGGCAATCTGTTTTCCATCACCGCCAGCGTGGCCCCTTGATCGCCGGTCTGCCCACGGGGCGACGGGGGCAATGGCTCGCGTTGGCACTCACGGTCGCAGTGCTTTTTGCCCTATGGGCGGGGATCGTGGCACCGCTGGTCTTCTGGTACGGTACCCGGTCTGACGAGATTGAGCAGCGTGCGCTGCGGATAGACCGCATGATACACCTGACGCAGGGCATTCCGGCGCTTCTGGCGCAGGCGGCCAATGCACGCAGTCATCAAAGCGCTTTGCGCAGCGATCTGCTGCCCGCGTCAAGCGACGCTGTCGCGGCGGCGGCCTTGCAGCAGACCCTTCAGGTTGAGGCGAATGACGTTTCGGCGCCCCTCAGCAGCATCGAGACACTGGCCGTCGAGCCGCGCGGCAAATATCGACGTATCGCCTTGCGCGTCACGCTATCTGCGACCTGGCCACAGTTTCTCCACCTTCTTCAGGCGTTGGAGCAGGGAACGCCGCGTGTCTTGATCGATGACCTGCAGCTCAGCGCATCGCCCGTTCTGTCTCGTCCGGCCGGTGTTCCGGTGAATGCGACCTTTACCATCCTGGCCTTCCGGAAGGCGGATGTCTCATGACGTCCTTCGTTTTCCCCGTGCTGGGCGGTATCGCCACCGTCTTGGCCGCCACGATCGCGATAGAAATCAGCGGCGCGGGTCACCAGACTGAGAATCTGAAGGCCCTGGCATCGACAGCCCGTCACGACACTGCGTGGTCCGCGGATCTGGACGGCACCGAGAGTTGGCCGAGATGGATTGAGATCAGCCTCGCCCGTCCTTTGTTCGAGCCAGACAGGCGGCCGCCGGCGGCAGCAGCCGGCGTTGTGTCGAACGACATGCCGCGATTGACCGGAATCATCATCACGCCGACCGCGCGCTCCGCGATCTTCGTCGCAGCGGCGGGCGGGCGGGCGATCGTCGTCATGCAGGGCGCCCGCATCAACGACTTTGTCGTGAGGTCGATCGACGAGGACAAGGTCACCCTGGTGACGTCAACCGGTATCAGGATCGTGCGTCCGAGCTTCGCCATGTCCAAAGCGTCTTCAGATGGGGAGACGGGTTTGCAACCCTTGACCCTCGCGCCCGCGGTTTCGGCCTATGCGCCGTCGCAAACGACCCGCCAGACTATTCCGTTTGCGTCAATTCCTGGCTTGAATGGACGACCCTTGGGTCTCGTGGCTAGCCCTGACCAAACCTCGCCTCCTGCTGGAGCTGCACTGGACATCGCGCCAGGTTTGCCGCCCCGCGCCCCATTCGGAAGTTCGCCATGAAGCGCCTGCTGACCCTTACATTGGCTTTTTCCATCGTTGGCTGCGCGCAGCAGGCCAGCATGCCGACGGAGCGGCTGTCGCCCCCGATCCTGCCGTCTTCGGATCACCAGGATTCGCGCGTCGACGGACCGATCGGCGCGACCAATCTTCTGCCAGCCTCCAGCCAGTCCTACGGCGCGCCCGCGACAGTGTCGCTGCCGGCGACCGCGGACAGCAGCGGTGGCGGCACAGTCTCCCTCGTTTTCTCCGACACGGATATCCGGGAGGTGGTCGCCCAAATCCTCGGCTCTATTCTCCAGGTGAGTTACACGATTGATCCGGCCGTGCATGGGACTGCGACGCTTCATACGGCTGGCCCGCTGGCCCGTTCGCAACTGCTTCCGACGCTGCAGGCCCTTCTGGCGCAAAACGGCGCAACGCTGGTTCAGTCCGGCGGCCTCTATCGCGTTATTCCCACCCCCGCCGGTGTGGCCAGCAGCACGATCGCCGGTAGCCCCAATACCTCCGGCAGCCAGCTCTATCAGCTCCGCTATACCTCGGCCGTTGATCTCGCTCGTGTGTTACAACCCTTTGTCGGCCAGAATGCCAAGATCATCGCCGATCCGGGCAGTAATAGCCTGGTGATCAGCGGCGATCCCGATACGCGTGCGACCCTGGCGGCCCTGGCGCAGGCATTCGACATCGATCTTCTCGCCGGCCAATCCTACGCTCTGCTGCCCACGCCCGAAGGCGCGGCTCAGGATTTCGCGACGTCGTTGCAAAGCGCGCTGCGGAGCCAAGGGGGTGGCCTGTCGAATATCGTGCGGGTGGTGCCGATGGAGCGGATTAGTTCGGTTCTGGTCGTCGCGTCACAACCCCAGTTCATCCAGCAGGCGCAACGCGTGTATCAGCTTCTCGTGCGCCAGCAGCGGCTCACGGTACGAAGCTGGCATGTCTATTACCTTCAGGACAGCAAGGCGGAAGACGCGGCTTATATTCTTCAGCAGGCATTCACGCCGGGCAACATCACGGCGTCGCCGAGCAGTTCGGACCAGAGCAATGCGAGCGCTGGGTCGGAAAGCCACGGCAATGGAACCACGCCGATGGCCGATACCGGTAGCGGCGGATCCTCGCTGAACGGTCTTGGGTCTTCTGCCGGCATCGGCACAGGCAGCTCTCTCGCCAGTGGCGGGTCGCAAAGTTCCGGCGCGTCACCGCAAGGCGCTAGCCAGAGCACGACCCCCGCGCAGACCCCTTCCAATCCGCTGCTCGGCGGTCTGAGCCCGACGGGGGGAAGCGGCGGTGGCGGCGATGACGCCGGCACGGATGCGATCAGGATCATCCCCGATCCCCAGAACAATTCGGTGATCACCTATACGACGCAGGAGGAGGAGGATGTCGTCGAGGCGATGCTTCGCAAGATTGATATCCTGCCGCTACAGGTGCGCATCGATGCGACGATCGCTGAGGTGACCCTCAACAACCAGTTACAATACGGGACGCAATTCTTTTTCCAGTCCGGAGGCGTCAACGGGATACTCAATAATGCCGCCGCCACGACGTCCTACGCGGTTCCGAGAGCGGTCGCGCTCGCGACCACATTTCCGGGCTTTATTCTGAGCGGCAACGGCGCCGGCGGCGCGCCCATCGCTCTTCAGGCCCTGCAAGCCGTGACGACCGTGCATGTTCTGTCGTCACCCGAGCTGATGGTTCTGGACAATCAGACGGCACATTTGCAGGTGGGCGATCTGGTGCCTTACCTTACGTCCAGCTCGCAAAGCACCATTACGACCAATGCGCCGGTCATCAACAGCGTGAGTTATCAGCCGACCGGCGTCATCATGAATGTGACGCCGCGCGTCAATAGTGGTGGCCTCGTGACCCTCGATATCTCGCAGGAGGTCAGCGCGATCGATTCCTCGGTCAGCACCACGACGACGGGAATTTCGTCACCGACCTTCTCAGAGCGCAACGTGACCTCCCGCGTCGTCATCCAGGATGGTCAGACGGTTGGACTGGCAGGGCTGATCACGGACAGCGCCACGAAAAGCAACTCCGGGATTCCCTTCCTTAAGGATATTCCAATTCTGGGTCTGCTCGCCGGGACCCAGAGCAACCAGCGGACAAGGACAGAGCTTCTGGTTCTGATCACGCCCCATGTCTTGTACAACCAGCGGGACGCGCGGGCGCTGACATCGGACCTGGAGGATTTGCTGAAGAACGCGGCAGCCGTGCCGACGGAGCTTAATGGCCAGCGATCATCCGGGTCGGACGATCCGAATGAGCGCGTGCGCCGGGCCCTGCAATTCGGCCAATGATGGGTGTCATTCCGGCGAGGACGAGGCAGGAGGGCGGCTTCGCCCTGCTCATCGTGCTTTGGGCCCTTGTCCTGCTGACGCTGATTTTCACGCGCCTTGTCTCGGCTGGCCGCACAGAAACGGAGGTTGCCTTCAACCTCCGCGCTGCGGCCCAGATGCAGACCGAGGCGGACGGTCTCGTCTATAGTACGATATTCAGTCTCCTTGGCCCGGCCGCTAGCCAGTGGAAAGCCGATGGCACCATCCACCGCGTCTCGCTCTCGAATGGAAGCGCCGAGATTGCAATTGTCGATCTCGGTGGCCGGGTTAATCCCAATACCGCTTCAGCGCCGCTCCTGACGGCTTTGCTTCATCAGGTCGGAGCGGACGTGGTCACGGCGGATGCGGTCGGTGAAGCCATTTCGGATTGGCGTTCTCCTGATGCCCAGGGGCGATTTGAGGCGCCACAGTATCATGATGCCGGGCTGCCTTACATTCCGCCGGGCGCGCCGTTCAACAGTCTGACGGAAGTCAATCTTGTCTTGGGCATGACCCCGGCGCTCTTTTCCAGGCTGGCACCTCATCTTTCGATCTACAATCGCGACAACACGGACCCGGCGATTGCCGATCCCGCGGTCCGGGCCGCACTGAAACAGGTTGGGATCGATATCGACGCAGCGCAGACAAAGCGTCCGCTCCGAGATGTTTTTATTACAACGAAGATCGTGTCAAAAGACGGAAAGATCGCAATAAGACAAGCAAATGTCGAATTACAGACGTCGTCTTCAGGCCTTCCATTCAAAGTTCTCACTTGGGCAGATTAAAAATGCCAACCCCGAAAAGGCTGTTTTGAATCTGTCACGCGCTCGTGAGAGCAACGCGCTGCGATTTTATTACTTGGACGTTGCATCCGGTTTATGTTGCCCATCGTAAAATGGAAGCGTCGCAATTTTTGCGGCAAAAGAACCATGATGGAGGATACCCGAGTGGCCGACTCATCCGAGACCATCGAAGTCAACCGCGGAACCAATCGTCGCGGCTTAATGAGGAATGTGGGGCTGGGCCTTGCGGGAACAGCCCTTGCCGCCGCTGGTACCGCGGGCCTCGGTTTGGGCACAACCCCCGCGCGTGCAGACGCGACGCTTGATGGCGAAATTCTGAATTTCGCTCTCAACCTCGAATATCTCGAAGCGGAATTCTATCTCCGTGCCGTCACCGGCAGCGGCATTCCGTCAAATCTGACAGGCGGCACTGCCACCGTGACGGGCGGTTCTCTCGTTCCGTTCCAAAACACCGCGATTGCTTATCTTGCCCAGAAGATCGCGGTCGATGAATTGGCACATGTCACCTTCCTGCGAACCGCTCTCGGCTCGGCCGCGGTCGCTGAGCCGAATATCGATCTGAGCGACAGCTTTACGACATTGGCCATCGCCGCCGGCCTGATCGTCGCGGGCCAGACCTTCGACCCCTTCTCGAGCGAGACGAACTTCCTGATCGGCGCTTATATCTTTGAGGATGTCGGCGTCACGGCCTATGCCGGTGCTGCAGCCTCCTTGACGGCGGCCACTCTGCCCTATGCCGCGAGCATTCTCGCGGTCGAGGCATATCATGCGGGTGCTATCCGCGGACGTCTCGGCGAAATCGGCGGATCGGCCGCGACAAATATGATCTCGGCGCTTCGCCAGACCTTGTCCGGGGTTGGTGATAACGGCCTCAACTACCAGAGCAACATGTTCAACTTCACGAACGTGGACAGCAACGGCCAAGCCTATCGCCGGACTCCGCAGCAGGTGCTGAGCATCGTCTACGGTGGCGGCACAAACAATGGTCTATTCTACCCCAACGGCATGAACGGTGCCGTCACGACGACAACCTCCTAATCGCCGGTCCTGTCAGGCAGCGGATAGGTATGATCCGCTGCCTGACAATCTCTCCTCAATTGCAAATTTGGGCGTCGCCTGAAGCCGTTCCGCTCGGACCCAGGGAACATAGATCGTAATCGTGACCGCTTCTCTCCGAAGGAGACCGGTACACGTAAGGATGGTTCCACGGATCCAGCGGCGATTGCGAGGATTGCAGATAGGGGCCGTTCCAATTGCCGACATCGGCGGGGGCCTGGACCAGCGCCCCTAATCCTTGGTCTGTCGACGGATAGCTCCCTACGTCAAGCTTGTACATGTCGAGCACGGATTGCAGCCGGGCAATCGACTGATGGGCGATGGATACGCGCGCACCGCCGAGTTGCCGCAAGACCGCGGGTGCAACGAACCCGATAAGAAGCCCCAGGATGACAATAACGACCAGGAGTTCGAGGAGCGTGAACCCATCGTCGCTCCTGCTGCCACGCGGCGTCTCCTGAGGACCGGTCTCATTTCCGGAAATCCGCGTATTTACACGGCATCCTGGATGAGTAAGCTTCCTGAGGATGGCTGCGAAGGCTCCTGGCATCATGATTCCTTTTCTTTCTTGTATGGCGCTAGTCGCATCAATATACAATTTGCCGCCACGGGTTCTGCCGGCGATCAATGCCGTTGAAGGGGGTCGTGTCGGCACTATTCATGAAAACCTTGATCACTCACAGGATCTCGGTGTCATGCAAATCAATACGCTGTGGATTCACCCACTGGCTCTTTACAGCCGTCGGGCTGATTTGGATGTGAGAAACAGGCTGATTGCCGATCCATGTTTCAACATCGCGGCCGCAGGCGCCATTCTGTCCAGCTATCTTGCCGAGGAGCATGGCGACCTCATGCGCGCGGTGGGTGACTACCACTCCCACACGCGTTTGCTCAATCTCTCCTACCGCGCGAAGGTCATTCGCTCCGCGGCAAGGCTTTTTGAACCTGTGCCTGGCCGTTAGCGCGGATCCCGGTCAGATGGAATCATCTGTCCGGGTGAAGATGCTCGCAAAAACAATAAACCAGAGCGGCAGCTGTCAGCGTAAGCGAACAGGAAAAGCTCTAGGGTCGCCCTTTCTTTACCGGGGCAATGCCACAAGATCGATATGGTCGGTTTCGCGCTCCAGAATGACGGTCATGATCCTGTCAACGTCCCGGCCACAGGGGTTAAGAGTGCCATCCGGCTCCACGATCGAAAGGTCGTAGTCCAGGGCCGTGATCCATTCCAAATATCCCTTGCCCGTTATGCCGGAGATTCCCGGCATCATTGATGGGCCAAATTCAGTGACGATCACCGGGCGGTTGCGTCTGATCGTCTCTATGCCACCGAGCAGAGCGTTGTATTCTGCCCCCTCGACATCGACTTTGATAAAATCCACGCGATCTTGCTCGCCGAGGAGTGCGTCCAAGCGGACGCAAGCCACCGTTTCCGCGTCCAATAACTGTCTGACATCTGCGGGTAAACCGGATGTCGTTCCGTTGGAATGCGAGGTGTTCAGGATAAGAAGTCCGGTCTCCCGCCCTGCGGCAGTTTGCACAATCCGCACATTCTCAAAGCCGTTTGCTCGCCGGCTGGCTTCGATCAGTCGGACGTTTCGTGGATTAGGTTCAATAGCCAGGACGCGTCCGGTTGGCCCGACAAGCGCAGCCGACAGCATCGTGAAATAACCAATATTGGCGCCGATATCCAAGACGCTCATGCCTTCCTTAAGGACGGACTGAAAGACATGAGCGACCTCACGCTCGTAATTGTCCTCGCGCACGTATCGTCCGACAGAGGCATCGTCGGATGACGAGTAGATCGAGAATTCTGCCAGGCGTGTGAGCACGACATCGTCTGACAAAGCGGAATGGCCAAGCCGCCGCCGCGCGAATTCGAGACTCGTGAGATAGCTTGCGACGATGCTCGAAAGCTCCTCTCCGGCGCGGCTTGAATGACCGCGCCACTCCTCCTGATTGGGCATGCGACCGAGCAGAAGCCGAAAGCAGGCGAGGATGTCAGACTCCGTAGCGGTACTGCTGTACGGAAATTCCCATGGCGCAGGCTCGGTCGACCGCGCGCCGCGCTTTCTCATGAAGGGCAATCGGATAGCACCTGCTCCATTTTGGAACGGATTGTCACATAAACTGGTCCTATGCCAGCTAACCAAACTTGTCGAGTGCTGCTTGGCACCATCAGGCGCGTCCCGGGTAAGGTGCCGCTCCGGCCTTGCATGGGCTCAAGGACATCGGCAATCTGGCCCGGATTGGGCCCCCCTCGAAGTCCCAGTCACGGGAGGCTAGTCGTGACGTTTGTGTCTTACGCCCAGAATTTTGAAGACGTGATGCTTTGGCGAGCATTATCGGGTGTCGAGAGGGGCTTCTACATCGATGTCGGAGCGGCTCATCCCGATATCGATTCTGTAACGCGCGCTTTCTATGATCGGGGCTGGACGGGACTTAACATCGAACCGACCGCCGAATACAGCCTCCGCTTGACCGCAGCGCGTCCGCGTGATCGCAATCTTCGCTTGGCAGTCGGCGAGCATCCGGGCCGCGCCACATTTTTTGTTGTGGACGGCACCGGCCTGTCCACGCTCGACGCTTCAGCCGTTGCCAGCTTGCAGGCCGCCGGAATGGAGGTTCGACGTGACGAGGTCGAAGTCGCAACGCTCCGTGATCTCTGGCTGCAATACGCCCCCGCAGAGGTGCATTTTCTAAAGATCGACGTTGAAGGGGCGGAACGCGCGGTACTGGCTGGTGCCGACTTTCATAAATGCCGGCCTTGGATCGTCATCGTCGAAGCCACGGCGCCGATGTCCACCGTTGAGACCCACAAGGACTGGGAGCCGCTTCTCCTGCAGAACGGCTATGGTTTTGTCTGGTTCGATGGCCTGAACCGGTTTTACGTCGCAGACGAGAGGCGCGATCAGCTCGCGCCGGCGTTTCGGACGCCGCCCAATGTTTTTGATGATTTCATTCGGGCCGGCGATAGCGAATGGGCGCGGCGCATTCATCAGGCTGAAACCCGCGTGACGGCGCTTCAAGAACGCGCTGTGCTTGCGGAAACGCGCATAGAACGAGAGGTCGCTGCAGCCGAGACACAGATCAAACGACGTGACGTGGAGATCGTGAATCTGCGCGCATCATTGCGTGCCGAAGAGCAGAAGCTGGCGGCGGCGCAGGCTGCCGCAGAGGCGGCTGAGGCTGCCGCGGCGACGGCTCAGGGGCAAGCGATCGCGCAGTCCAATAGAGCGGAGTCGGATTCGGAAAGGGCATCGATCTATCAAAGGCGCGAGGCCGAAGCCCGCGCGGCGTTCGAGGCGATCCGCAGTAGCACGTCATGGCGCGTCACAGCGCCGTTGCGCAAACTGCGCTCGAAAGCGGCATCGCCCGGCCCAGTTCTGAGCGAGCCATTAGCCGTGCTGCCCCCGGCTGTTCTCGCCTTGCCACACGAGCCTGCTGTGGCGTTACCCATCACGCTGCCGGCGCTGCCGCCGCCACCACCGCAGTCATTTCTTGGGCAGAACCGGCGCGTCGTCCATCAGTTCCATTCCGGCTCGGCGGTGGGAGACGCGATCACGAATGCCATGTTCCTGACGCGCCGACATCTGCGCGCCATGGGCTACGAGAGCGATATCTTCGTCGAACATCGCGATGTGAACCTGGCCGCGGAACTGCGGCTCATGGCCGAACTGCCGATCCATGATCGCTATGTGCTGATCGTCCGCTATTCGATGGGGTTCGACGCGTTTGGCCAGATTGCCAGCCTGGCTGCGCCCAAAATTCTGCTCTATCACAACATCACCCCTCCTCAGTTCTTCGAGGGGATTCCTTCCTTGCAACACTATACCGCGCTCGGTCGCGCGCAATTGCCCGAGTGGCGCAGCCGCGTCGTGACATCTCTCGCGGATAGCGACTACAATGCCATCGAGTTGCGCAATCTGGGCTTCGATCCCGTTCAGACCTGCAATCTGTTGCTTGATATTGATGCGATCGCTGCACGTGCGGCCCTTCACAAGGCGCCGAAAGGCGATATTTTCACCATTCTATTTGTCGGCCGCGTCTGCGCGTCTAAGGCACAGGCCGATCTTGTCGAGGTCTATGCGGCCTTTCGCGCGCGCTTCGCCAAGCCCTCGCGCCTTGTCATTGTCGGTCGGCACGGTGGGGTCGAGGACGCCTATGTCACAGACGTCAAGGCGCGCATCGCCGCTCATGGGATGACCGATGATGTGCTGCTCACCGGTCTGATTTCGGATGAGGAGCGGGACCGCTGGTACGCGGCAGCGGATGTCTATCTGTCGATGAGCCTGCATGAGGGTTTCGGCGTGCCGCTGGCCGAGGCGATGGTCTTTGACCTTCCTGTGCTGGCGCGGCCGGCGGGGGCTGTGCCCTATACTCTCTGTGGCACGGCTGGCCTTCTTGAGGACGACAGCGCTGACGCAGTCGCGACCAGGCTGATCGATTTGGCGGAAGATACCGATTGCCGCCGCAATATGCTTGCGCGGCAGCAATTGGCCTTGCGGCAATTCGCGCTGGATCAGCAGAAGCCGGCCCTGTTGCAGGCGCTGGCGGCTGCGGGCGCCGCGCCGCCGGCCGTGCCGGAA
Organism: Acidisoma cellulosilyticum; assembly: GCF_020621385.1. Lineage (GTDB taxonomy): Bacteria > Pseudomonadota > Alphaproteobacteria > Acetobacterales > Acetobacteraceae > Acidisoma > Acidisoma cellulosilyticum. The sequence continues at coordinate 108,977 of NZ_JAESVA010000011.1, forward strand.
GCGCGAACACTTCTGCTCGCCAACGCAAACTTCGTCGTGACCGGGCATGTGAACGGCAGCTACAGTCTGGCGTCTATCAATCGCGGCCTTGCGCTTACCCTGGAGGAGGCGAAAGGCGGTTCGGTTCGGCTATTGCCTGTCGAGGGCGCGCCGACCGATGGGCTGACGCAAGTGCCGGCGGCGGAGATGGTGGCGCTGACCGATCTGATGCGGAGACCGAAATCGGGGACCGGGCCTGAGATCGTCATCAGCCAGCACTATCCCGTCTTCGTTCCGCCCGATGCCGGTGACTTGCTGCTCGCCCTCTTCTTCTGGGAAGAGTCTGTCATCCCTGCGGCGACTATTGCTGTCCTGAACGCCTCGTTCCGTGGCGTTCTTGCGCCGTCGCATTTTGTGGCGAAGGTGCTTCTCGATTCCGGCTTGACGATCCCGCTGCGTGTGGTCGGCTACGCGCCCCGCCTGGACTCTTTCCGCGCAATCGGTGCCGCGCACGCCGTCCGCGACGCGGGGCCCTTTACCTTTCTCCATGTCTCATCGGGGTTTCCGCGCAAAGGCGTCGATGTGCTGTTGGCGAGTTATGCGGACGCATTCCAGGCGCAAGACAATGTCCACCTGATCATCAAGACCTTTCCCAACCCGCACAACGAGGTCGCGTCGCAAATCGCGGACCTGCAGGCGGCAAATCCAGATCTCGCTCAGATTACCCTGCTCGATCGGGATATGGATGAGACGGATCTTTTGGAGCTCTATCGCAGCGCCAATGCCATGGTTCTGCCGACGCGCGGTGAAGGTTTCAATCTGCCCGCCGCCGAGGCGATTGCCGCGGGCTTGCCGGTGATCGTTACCGGGTTTGGCGGCCATATGGATTTCTGCGGAGCGGATCGCGCGCGTTTGATCGACTATCGCTTCGACCGCTCCGGCAGCCATCTTGCAAAGTCGGGCTCGGTCTGGGCGGAGCCCGACGCCTCTGATCTCACGCAAGCGCTGCAAGAGGCGTTCCGCAAAGGGCCGGTGGCGGCAAAAGCGGCCGCCCTCGACGATACGGATGCTTTTGCCCGCAGGGTGGCAAGCGCTTCCGTGGACATCCTCATGAATCCGCCGCCGCCGCCGATGCGGCTTGGTTGGATGTCAAGCTACGATGTCCGCTGTGGAATTGCCGAGTATTCACGGCACCTCATAGAGGCCCTCCCGGCCTCGGATCGGATCGGATCTGTCACCATCTTCGCAGATAAGAGGACAAGCGCTCAATCCCTCACCGACAACGGCCATAAGGTGATGGCAAGCTGGACACTCGGTCTTCCGGACGGCATCAGGCCAATCGAACATGCCATTGCATCCGATGACCCACATGTTCTCGTCATCCAGCATCAGCCCGGATTGTTTCAATGGCAGGAACTGGCGAAGCTTGTTTCTTCCGCAGCTTTGCGCGCCCGGATCGTTGTCCTGGTGCTTCATTCGACGACGCGCATTTGGGACATTCCGGAAGAGCTGCGGCCGCCGGTAATCGCTGCTTTGAACAGCATCGCACGTGTTATTGTGCATACATTGGATGACCTCAACCAGTTAAAGAAACTGGGTCTGATTGAAAACGTGACGCTATTGGCACACGGTGCGCGGGTGCCGGAATCCGAACCGACGCCGGCACGCGCAATCACCCGTAGCTCATTCCCCGTGATCGGGTGCTATGGCTTTTTTCTGCCGGACAAAGGCATCCCGCAGCTTATTGAGGCTATCGCGTTGCTGCGCTCGGAATATCCAAGCATCAGGCTCCGCCTTGTCAACGCCGATTACGGGATACCGGAGTCAGCCGCGCAAATCGCTCTGTGCAGGGCATTGGCGGAGAGCAAGGGTCTCGCCGATGCGGTCGAGTTCCATACGGACTTTCTTCCCCATGCCGAGTCACTCAGCCTACTGGCCGGATGCGATGTTGTGGCACTGCCCTACCAAACATCGAAGGAAGCATCCAGCGCCGCGCTCAGAACCGCACTTGGCGCCGGCGCTCCGGTTGTGGTGACCCCCTTGGGGCTATTCAACGAGGCCGCCTCGGCGGTGGCTCGTCTTGGTGGCACAGATACCGCGAGCATCGCCGAAGGCATTGGCCTCCTATTGGAAGACCAAGAGCGACGTGGCGCGCTGAAACGTGATGCCCGCACATGGCTTGAGGAGCGTGCTTGGCCTTCGGTCGCTCTGAAATTTCAAAACATGCTGTTGGGTTTACACGTCCAAAAGCAGATTCAAACGGGCTGATCCGCGATGTGCTTTCGCCAGCTCAGCAAAACGTCTTCGAGCGTCTTACGCCATGGAATTCTCGGTTGCCAACCGAGGAGTTGCGCGGCGAGCGCCGAATTTCCGCAAGCTGTTGGAATATCCGTGGCACGCATCCGACTGACGTCGGTCTCGATTGCGACACCCGTCAGGCCGGCGATCTTGATAAGATCGACAAGGATATCGCCCACGCGCCGCGGCGTTCCTGACGCAATGTTCAGGATGGAGCCGGGGGAAAGCGCATCGGCATGCGCGATGCAGCCGATATAGGCAGCACATACGTCGCGCACGTCGAGCATATCGCGCTCAGGATCGAGATTGCCGACGCGAATGACTGGCTCTGCTAGGCCGGCCTCAATCGCGGCAACTTGGCGCGCGAAGCTTGAGACCACGAAAGCCTCCGATTGACCCGGGCCAGTGTGATTGAAAGCACGCACTCGAACACAACGCAGTCCCTCCGCGGCCATGGCGCCGAGTGCGAGGTCTGCTGCAGCTTTCGTTGCTGCATAGGTGTTGAGGGGGGAGAGGAGCGTGGCCTCATCCGCAGGTCGGCCGGATTTGAACGAAGCACCGTAGATGTCGGCGCTCGATGCAAAGATGAGCAAACATTCCGGTGCATGCGCCCGCAGCGCGTGCGCAAGGTTCAGCGTGCCGTGCAGATTGACCTGCCAGGCCTGCGATGGGACGCGTTGTGCGTCCGCCACCGCCGCAATCCCCGCCAGATGGATGCAGAATGCTGGCCTTACATTCCGAACTTCGGCAGAGATCGCATCGGCTTGCGTGATATCGGCAGTCGCGAGCGAAATCTGCGCGTCTGGATAGGCCGCTCCGAGCGAAGATGTGAGGTGGCGTCCGACAAAGCCGGTCGCTCCCGTCACCATTATGCTGTTTCTTGTCATTGACGGCTGGAATGACGGGCAATATCCGCGTCGACCATCTCCGTGGCAATCTCTTGAAGGGATTTCACGGGCGTCCAACCGAGTTTAGACTTTGCTTTTGATGCATCGCCAAGCAGAAGGTCGACCTCGGCAGGCCGCAACAGAGACGGGCTTGTCCTTACAAACTCCGTCGCATCTAAGCCCGCGTGCTCGAAGGCCAGCCGACAGAAGTCGCGGATAGACGACGTTTTCCCAGTGGCGACGACGTAATCTTCCGCAACATCCTGCTGCAACATCAGCCACATAGCACGAACATAGTCCTTGGCATGTCCCCAGTCCCGTCTCGCTTCGAGATTGCCGAGCGTCAGGTGATCGGCGCGACCCAACTTGATCCGAGCGACGCCGTCGGTGATCTTGCGGGTCACAAACTCGATCCCGCGGAGCGGGCTCTCATGATTGAATAGAATGCCGCAGCAGGCGAACATTCCGAAGCTCTCGCGGTAGTTCACGGTCATGCTATGTGCGAAGAGTTTAGCGCAGGCATAAGGACTACGGGCGTAGAATGGCGTTCGCTCATTTTGAACGGGCTCTTGGATCAAGCCATACATTTCGGAACTCGACGCCTGATAGAATCGTGCTTGCGGGCGTATGATCCGGAGTGCTTCGAGAATATTCACGGCTCCCAAACCCGTGACGGTACCGGTCAAAAGGGGCTGATGCCAGGAGGCCGCGACAAAGCTTTGAGCGGCAAGATTGTAGACCTCATCCGGCTGCGTTTCATGAATGACACGAATGAGACTCGAAATATCTGTCAGGTCACCATCTTTTAATTCGACCCGATCCAATATTCCGAGCCAACGCAAACGCTCGCCGACGACATCCGAGGACGCGGAGCGTCGAATAAGGCCGATCACACGATAGCCTTTCTCCAGCAATAATTGCGCAAGATAGGCACCGTCCTGGCCCGTGATGCCAGTTATCAAAGCTGTGGTCATTCAAGGTTCGCCCCGTTCCTGATACTCTGATACCCGGTTCCGTCTTGATGGCAAGAGGCAAGCCTCTCATTGAGGTAGGGCAAAGTCGTCCTGCTTCGTCGCGGCGCGGCGATCGCCTGTCGCGCTGCATCTGCTTCAGCTTTGCGGGCGTTAATCTAAATTGGATTTGCCACGATACTGGGGGAGGGCCGATCACGTTGATGGAGGAGCCGAAGCCATGTATCCCTCTGTCATTGAGCTCTCTCCAAGTTTTGCTGCTTTGCAACAGGGATGGGGGCAAGCTAGAAGACGGGGTTATAATGTCTAGCATTAAGCGCATAATTTCTGGACCAGCGAAGAAGCTGCATACAGCGGTCAGGGTTATACGTCATCAACGCGCTGATTTGCTGCCCTTGTTGGGCAGAAACCTCCGCCCCGCGCGCACCGCACGAATCCTGAAGCTGAACGCTGAAATCACCAAGCTGGCCCAGGATATCGGTGGTTCATATGTCGGGAATTCAAGCCCCACAGTCTCAGCCGTTCCGGATTCAAAGGCGGTTGTGGTCTCCATAATCATTACGACGAGCGGCGATGAACCAGCCTATCTACTTGATACAATCGAAAGCCTTCGGTGGCAAAGTTCTCAGAACTGGGAAGCCATTGTTTGTGTCATAAAGGAAGGACAGGACGGCAAGCGATGGAATCGCCTTCGCTCGATACGGCCGCTTTGGTCGGGCGCTCGGGTTGTTCGTCTACCGGGGGTATCGACGTCGCGTGGGTCCGCTCTTCAGAGCGCCGTGAAACAAGCAAAAGGCGCTTTCACGATTGTACTCGACGCAGGCGATCTGCTTTCCAAAGATGCCATTGCTATCCTCCTCGACCAGATAGCAAGCTACCCAGATTCGGTGATGATCTATGGTGATGAAGCTAGCCGCGTGACTGGGGGGGAGCCGATCAATCTAATTGCCAAGCCGGGCTGGTCGCCGGAAAGGCTCGCGAGCTACAACTACTTTGGCCGTCCATCGGCCTTGAGGCGAGAGTCGATCCTAGCCGCAGGTGGCTATGCCGGCGATCTAGGGCTGGCGACTGAGTGGGACATGGCGCTCAGGCTCGCACGTCCCTTCGCTGAGACCGCAAACGCCCGAGGCATCAGGCATATTCCAAGCGTCCTCTGCCATCGCATCCATGACAACGATCGTCCATCACCGGAGGACGCGCGATCAGTGCAATTCCGCCTGACCGCAGAGCGCCACTGGTCGCGACAGGCGATCAAGGCTGACATCAAAACCTCGCCTCATGGCGTCCAGCTTGCGACTTGGCCGATCACGCGGCCGCCGCTCGTCTCAGTGATCTTGGCGGACCCTCATGACGCAAGAGCTTTGGGTCGTTTTTGCCTTAAGATGACGCAGGTTGTCACCGCTGCACCTATCCAAATCGTTATTGTCGATCCTGGGCGGCAGGAACCGGAATGTCATGCTCTCTATCGCACCATCGAAGCGGCGGGCGGAGCGGTGGTCCAGTCCACACCAGACAGGGGCTATTATCATGCTTGCAACGTCGGTGCGGCTGCCGCGCGAGGTGAGCTTTTGCTGTTCCTGCGGCTTGGCGTTGAATTCCAGACGCTAGACTGGCTCGCAGAACTCGTTCGGCACGCGATCCGACCTGGCGTTGGTGTGGTGGCTCCAAGATTTGAACCGCTTGATGATGGGCGGTTCGGCGCCCCAGAAAATCCGATTTATTTCTCTGGCCCATGCCAGATCATCAGACGAAATGTCTTTAACCGTATCGGCGGATATGATGAACGATTCCAATTGATGCATGGCGACGCCGCGTTGAGTTTGAGTGCCAGTACGTTTGGATATCGCAATATACAGGTAGAACCGTCATTAGCTTGGGACGATAAATTCCAAATTCAGAATATCGAAGTTGATGATACATCTATTCTGACGTCCCAGATGGATGCGCTCGGAATCGGCGGTCTTAGGCCCTATGCGATCGGGCCAGGGGCGGCGGGCAGTTCTCAGCAGAACGGTCCACATCAATCATGCGATCTGCCGACGAGGTCTCGGACTCTGGACCTGAACAATGATCGCGAGATGAGCTGCAGTGTGGGACGGCCAATCACTGAAATCGTCGTCGAGGCTGATGGGGATCTTCGTATCACCGACATTTCGGCAGCCGCCCGCTTTATAATTACGCTGCTAAGACGTCGCGTTTCACTTCGACAGCGTTTTCCGATGGCACTGTCAGATGGAGCAAATGGCGCGTTCTGCCGCTGGTTGACCGACGATGACGAGGCGTCTTTTGGTCTCGAACCGGAGGAAAAGGCAATAATTCTTGGCGCCTTTGAGGCGGATTTGTCAAAGAAAGGGCGCCAAGTAGCCTTTTATAGCGAGGCTTTACGAGCATCCTCTCCGCTCTTTCTTTTACCAGAAGGAAGGGGTGCTTTGGCGACTATTCTTTTTGCCGCTGTCGATTCTCGTGTTTTGACGCTTGAGGAAGTCTGGTGGACAATGCTTCAGTCAGCTGAATCTATTGGCTCAGAAATGATTCAGACTTGGCTTTACACACCGGACTGGCAGAGTAAATTTCCTGCGGGCCTTAATGTAGCGGGAAAAGGGCCCGTTTCTCGCTGGATCCGTGATCGGTTCAATACATCTGCAAGCTATGTCGATGAGCTTTCATGGCCATTATCAACCAGACAGCTAACCAATGAGTCGGATCGATTGATCGAGGAGGAGAATGAGCCATCGATCAATTCGACGATTGAAGGGGTCAATATTCTTGCTCATTTTACCTATCCGTCTGGACTGCGCGTGTCAGCGGAAAATATCGCCGATAGTCTGAGAAGCCAGAACGTCCCGTTATCCTTACGAAACGTGCCGGTTAACCTGTCTTGGGATGAGCCGGAATTCGAACGATATAGCGGGGTCGAAAGCTATGACTTGTCCATCATTCACGTTCAGCCCGAACCCTACTTCGCCGATGTTTTTACGCGGGCAGGTATAAGCGAACGCTCTCCAATGACCTATCGCATTGGCTATTGGTATTGGGAATCGGAGGATATCCCTGAGGCCTGGGACTTGGCCGCGTCCAAATGCGACGAACTCTGGACAGCCACATCTTTCGTAAGTGATGCATTGAAGTCTCGCTATGCGAAACCGGTTCATATTTTGCCGCCTGGTTTCCAAATTCCCGAATTCCGTATGAGTTCAAGATCGCACTTCGGATTGCCCGAAGGACCTTTCATGTTCCTGTTTATGTTTCATATGACGAGCGCGATCGAGCGCAAGAACCCGCTTGGTCTAATCGCGGCATTCCGCGCTGCCTTCGATCCGAAAGATGATGTCATGCTCGTCATCAAGACGACATTCGGTAACGACCATCCGACGCAGCTTGCCGGCCTTCGTGCGGCGGCAGCAGGTTTCCCAATCTACATCATCGATGATGTTTACGATCGTAGCGATACGCTTAGTCTTATGAGCATATGCGATTGTTACATCTCCCTGCATCGTAGCGAGGGCCTGGGACTGACAATGATCGAAGCGATGCTTTTGGGCAAACCGTCAATCGCTACCGGTTATTCCGGGAATGTCGACTTCATGAATGACAGTAATAGCCTCCTCGTAGACCATCGTGTCGTGACATTGGATCGTGATATCCCTAATTATCGTCGCGGTTTGCGATGGGCCCAGCCATCAATCGATCATGCTATCGTTCATATGCGCTATGTTTTCGACAATCGAGACGCAGCGCATGATCTTGGCTTGCGCGGGCAAGCAGACCTGCAGACCAGGATGAGCCATCATCAAGCGGGTTCCGCCATGGTTCGGCGTCTTGCGGCGCTGTGAGTTGTAATCGCGAGAGGTAAGATTGCGCGATGAAAAATCGTGCAGCTTGTAGAACATGAGAGGATCAAGGAAATTAACGATGGCACCGTGAGTGCAATTTCTCCCGACTCGTTATACGTCATCTTGCTGGCGCCTTTCGTTGGCAGTTTCCTTGGTGTCCTGATAAAGCGGCTGCCGAAGCGGCTGCCGGTCGCCTTTGACCGGTCACGCTGCGATGATTGCAATCATATATTGGGGCCGCTTGATCTCGTTCCGCTGATCAGCTTTGTTGCCCTTCGCGGAAAATGCCGGTTTTGTAGCGCGCCGATAGGACTGTTTTACGTCTCGATCGAACTCGCGGCGCTCACGATTGCCGTGATCGCAATCGCGATGAGCGTCGATCCGGCAGTGATGTGGTTTGGATGCGTCCTGGGTTGGGCGCTTTTGGCCCTTGCCTGGATCGACTGGGGATACATGATCCTGCCGGACGTCCTGACCTTGCCGCTTATCCTACTGGGGCTTTTCGCGACATATTGGCTCGACCCGGGCGATATCACGGATCATGCATTGGCCGCGGCCTTCGGTTACCTGGCCTTTCGCGCTATCGCTGTCCTCTACCGTCGGATTCGTGGTCGGGACGGTTTGGGTGAAGGTGACGCCAAGCTGATGGCGGCAGCCGGCTCCTGGGTCGGCATTGGACCTCTGCCTTACATTCTGATCGGCGGCGCTGTTTTGACTTTAGCGGCGGCCGCCTTGAAGTCTTGGTGGTCGCGTCAATCTATCGAGCCTAGGATGCGGCTTCCCCTCGGCGCTGGCCTGTGTCTGGCTTTGTGGATTGTATGGGTCTTTGCGAGCAGCTCTATAATGCGTTGATGCGAGGGTTTCAGTCCTATGTGTTTGCTGCCAACATTTGATGGAGTGGATCAAGCCGGAATCTTTTAGGCTCACTTGTCCAGCATTGTCTGACCCGACAGGCGCGAGACGGAAATCATGCCGCTGGCACCTGAAATACGGTGCTTGGGGGCAGCGTTGAGCATGGCCTTGTTGTTTGGCGGTTGAACCATGGAGAAGCCACCGCCCGCGAGGGCAATGCGCCAGGCGATGTCAAAATCCGACGGATGCAGTGGCAACAAGCGCAGCAGCAGAAAGGCGATGCTGACGACGAGCATGCCGAGTGATGTGAGTAACGCCGCCGGATAGCGGTCTGCCATGCGGCCGACCAGGGGCGCCGTCACCACGATTGCGATGGGCCAGGCCGTCATGATCAATCCGGTTTCCACAGGACCGCGATGACTTCGACAAGCCATCGTCGGACGAAAGCAAAAGCGCAGGCGCAACTGACGTCATAGCGGTCTTACAGAGAAAGGCGGCTGTATGGCGATCTTTTGGCCCGCAGCGGCCAATTAGATAACCTCATTGAAGGGGATCTCTGCGCGATTGGCCGCTTTCATGACATGGAGATGCATGAAATAGGCAGCATCCTCGGCCGAATGTCTTTCGATCGCCCTGAAGATATTCTCATGCTCATTCAAGGGTTCTGACAGCCGCCGGTGAGAGGCAAGCGGCAGACGAAGGTTTTCGCGGAAGGTGGCGCCGAACTGGTCATAAAGATCCAGCAGAAGCTGGCTGCCGGAGCAGGTCAGAATCATGCGATGAAATTCGAAATCGCATTGCACATAACTGACCAGGTCCTCATCGCGGACGGCACTGCGGCTGGCCGCAATATTGGCAGCCATTTCATCGATTTGACTTTGGGTCGCGCGGGTCGCCGCGATCCGCGCCCCGTATCCTTCGATCATGAACCGAAACTGATAGATCTCTGACTGCTCATAGCCTTTGCCGGATTTCGGCTGGCTTCCATGAGCCTCCGTCCCCTCCGTATCGGCGACAATCGTTCCCTGCCTCGGTATCGTTCTTAATACGCCGAAGGCTTCGAGGATTGACAGCGCCTCTCGCAAGGACGAGCGACTGACTTTCAAGGTCTTGGCGAGATCCCGTTGCGGTGGCAATGCTTCGCCGATCGGCCATTTGCCCGCCTTGATCAGGCCGTGCAGATGGCGGGAGGTCGCGTGGGCAACCTGAACCTCGGAAGATGGGGCTTGCTCAACCTGCCCGCAGACGTCGTCGCTGGTCACCTCAGGCAGTCTCCTCACGCGTTATAGGCCTATCGTCTGGTCCGACCTGAGCTTGGCCAGTTCTCCAATCGCACCTGAAACATCCCCAGCGCACAGATTTAGTCAAGAGGCTGTCTTATAAAACCCAGAATTTTTGGGTGTAATTGCATTATTTATAATCAAATGCCAAAAAAATCAGCGGAATAATTTTTACATTTATCATCTTGACGCAAAATTGTGCGAATGTTCATATATCGTGGTCGGGCCAGAGAGCGCTTGTCTGTATCTCACGCCCCAGCAGCGGATTCAATGGAGGCTTGTTGCACAGATGACGAGTTCGAACGACCGCGCGAGCGGAATGACCCGGCGCGGGTTTATCCAGACAGCCGGTGCGGCTGGTGTTGCGACAGCAGCACTTGATATTGGAGGCGCGACCGAGGCCTCCGCTGCTCGCGCCAATACCTTGGTGATCGCATCTCCGTCGACCCCGCAAGGCATGGACATGGAGTTCGACGTCAGCCTGGGATTTGTGGATTGCCTCGGTGCACTGTACGATGATCTTCTCGCCTATGAGAAAATTCCTGATCCGAAAAGCCCGGATGTCTTGCGCGAAAATCTCGGCCTTTATCCGGATCGCCCGGGCGGATTGGCTTTGCAGGGGCGCCTGGCGGAAAGCTGGGGCGTCAGCGGCGATGGCCTGAAGGCAACGTTCAAGCTGCGCGAAGGAGTCAAAAGCAACTGGGGCAATACGCTCTCGGCGACCGACGTGAAATGGACCTGGGACCGCAAATTCGCGGAGAAAGTGCAGGGTGCGTTCAATACCTCTGTCCTTGGTCTGACCAGCCCTGACCAGATCAAGATCGAGGGTGACAACGTCATCTCGTTCAATTTCGAGAAGCCCACGCCCATTCTGTTCCGGCAGCAGGTCAGCCCGGCCAACCCGATCTTCGATTCGACGAAGTTGAAGGAAGTCGGTGGTACCGATGATCCCTGGGGCACGAAATTCCTCCAGAACGATAGCGCGGGTTTTGGTCCCTATCGGCTGAAGCAGATCGTTCGCGGTCAGCAGGCGATCTTTACCGCGCGTGACGATTATTATGGCGCCAAGCCTTTCATGAAAAACGTCATCATGAAGGAAGTGCCGAACTCGGCCAGCCGCTTGTCTCTTCTGCAGGGCGGGGCCGTGGATATTGCGCAGTTCCTGGAGCCACGTGAATATATATCCTTGAAGAATTCAAAGAAGGCGACCTTTGACGCCGTCGATGCGTCCTATCTGATGTGGCTTTCCATCAACTGCACCACCAAGCCGTTTGATGACGTTCGCGTCCGCCAGGCGATGAATTACGTCATCCCCTACAAAGACATTATCGAGACGGTTTATTACGGCCTGGCGACGCCGATGACGGCTCCGATGCCGCATATCTATCCGATGGCCGACAACAGCTACGCATATGAAGAGAACGTCGATAAGGCAAAGCAGCTTCTTGCTTCGGCTGGACTAAAAGCCGGCTTCACGACGACGCTGAGCTACAATGCGGGCGACCCGACGCATGAGCCGATCGCGCTCATCTATCAGACGGCACTGGCCAAAATCGGCATCAAGATCGTGCTCGACAAGCTTCCCGCCGGCGTCTTCTATGACTATGTCGCGAAACGCTCAAAGCCCTTGATCTTGTATCTAGATTCGCCCTGGACGTCTGACGCCGGCTATGCACTTGAGCTCTATTTCGACAGCCGCAGTTATATTGACTACAGCAATTATACGAATGCGAAAGTGAACGATCTTATCCGCACGGCGCTGGTGACGCTGGACGATGTCGATCGGAAGAAGAACTTCACGGAAGTGCAGAAGATCGTCATGAACGAGGCGCCTTGGGGCTTCTTCACCTACCCTCAATACTGCCTCGCGCGCGCACAAGATCTGAAGGGCTTCACCTATTACACGGCCAATAACCTTCGGTTCCAAGACTTCTACAGGGCATAACACGCGTGGACGCTCAAGAGGGGCCGCAGCGAACGCCGCCTGACCGCAACCCCTGGCATCAGACCCTGTGGTCCATTGTCCAGGCGCGGCCGAGATTCGCGATCGGCTATATCATCGTGGCTTTGGTCATGATCGGGGCGATCTTCGCCCCGGTTCTGGCGCCTTATAATCCCGTCTCGGCCAATCCACAGTCGGCCCTTCTGTCGCCGAGTGCGGCGCATTGGTTCGGCACGGACGCGGTCGGCATGGATGTGTTTTCCCGCTGCCTCTATGCGCCACGTATCGATCTGACGATCGCCGTGTCAGGCACCTTGATTTCGGCCGTCATCGGCAGCCTGATCGGAGCCTGGGTCGGTTTTCATGGACGCAGCAAGGGCGTGCGGCAGGGTATCGGCTTCGTCATTATGCGCGCGGCCGACGTGTTGCAGGCCTTTCCGGTCTTCGTGCTTGCCATCGCCCTTGTCGCAAGCCTCGGCCAAAGCATCCAGACGGTGGTGATCGCCATCGCTTTCGTGAATATTCCGATCTATCTTCGGCTGATGCGGTCTCAGGTTATCTCCATTCGCGAGATGAAATTCGTCGAAGCAGCGGAAGTCGCCGGCGTCTCCCACAGCAAGATCATCCTGCGCCATGTCATTCCGAACGCCATGGCGCCGACCCTGGCCCAGCTTTCGATCAATATCGGATGGTCCGTCATCATGACGGCCGGTTTGAGTTTCATCGGCGCCGGCGTCAGGGCGCCGACACCCGAATGGGGTAGCATGATCGCGGCCGGATTCCAGAACATCGTGACCGGGCAATGGTCTCCCTCGGTTTTCCCGGGCGTTGTCCTGGCGATCACCGTCTTCGGATTCTCTCTGGTCGGCGCGAGTGTCGAAACCTTCGCAGATCCCGCCAAGGTTCGCCGTCTGGTCGCGGACATCGCCGCGCGGAAGAGACGCGCTTCGGCGCCGCGTGCCGCTTTGGGGCGAGGTCAGTAACATGTCAGGTCTCCCTAAATTTCTGCTGCGGCGGCTGGCCTATCTCATTCCCCAGCTGTTCGGAATTCTGCTGCTCAGCTTTTGCCTGATCAAAACCATTCCCGGAAATCCGGCGGTGCTGATGCTGGGGCCGATGGCGCAGCCGGATTCTATCGCAGCACTCACGAAGCGGCTGGGCCTGGATCAGCCTTTGCCGGTGCAGTTCCTGATTTATCTGAAGGATCTGGCTCATGGCGATCTCGGCACATCCTGGCAGACGACACGACCGGTCCTGAGCGATCTGATCGACCGCTTTCCGGCGACGATCGAACTCGTGACCTTCGGACTGCTGGTCGCGATCCTCATCGGCGTGCCGCTCGGCATTCTGTCCGCCATGCGGCAGAAAAGCGTGACCGCGCGCATCGCTGAACTTTATGGTCTGGTGACAGGCGCACTGCCGGATTTCTGGATCGGGCTGCTGCTGATCTTCGTCTTCTATACGATTTTGGGCTGGGCACCGGCGCCGCTTGGCCGCATCGACATCGCGGTGATCGCGCCGCCGACCGTGACCGGGTTCCTCACGATCGACAGTCTTCTCGACGGAAACCTGGATGCCTTCTTCTCTGCGATCTCGCATCTGGTGCTGCCGGTGCTGACGCTCGGCCTGATCAATGCCGGCCCGATCATGAAGATGACGCATTCTACTATGGAGCGGATGCTGCAATCGGATTTCAGCCGGTTCGAGGTGATGAGCGGCCTGCCGCGCCGGCTGGTCATGCGGCATGCGCTGCATAACGCGCTGCCGCCCATCCTCACGATCATCAGCGTTCTGTACGGCTTTCTGCTGGGCGGTGCGGTCCTGGTCGAGATTGTTTTTTCATGGGGCGGGGCAGGGCAATATGCCGTGCAGGGTGTGCTGAACGCCGATATCTACCCTGTCCTCGGCTTCGTTCTTTTTGCCGCCGTATTCTCGCTCTTTGTCTATCTGCTTGTCGATATCGCGTATTTTCTGCTTGACCCAAGGATCGGGCGATGAACGGGCCGCTTGTCAATGTCACGGACCTGCGGGTCGAGTTTCCCTCACTGACGGGGCCCGACGTTGCGGTGATCTCTGGCCTCGACCTTGCCATCGAGCCTGGCCAGGTGGTGGGGCTGGTGGGAGAGGCCGGTGCTGGCAAGACGGTCCTCGCCCGCAGCATCATGCAAATGGTGCCGGAGCCCGGGCGCGTCACCAAGGGCCGTGCGGAACTGCAGGGCGAAGACCTGCTGACCATGTCGGAGCGGCGCCTGCAGCGCGTGCGTGGCGCCAGGATATCGATGATCACCGCCAATCCGCGCGGTGAGCTCAATCCTCTGCTGCCGGTCGGCGAGCAGATCGCCACCATGGCCCGCGTCCATCTGGGACAAGGTCGCAAGGAATCCCGTGAAACCGCGCGGGCGATGCTGAGAAAGGTGCAGATCTCCGATCCGGACCGCCGATACGCGGCCTATCCGCATGAATTGAGCGGCGGCATGGCGCAGCGCATTGTCATCGCGATCGCGCTGGTCTGCGGACCGCAGGTGGTGATCGCGGATGACGCGACCAGCGGTTTGGATGTCACGGTTCAGGCGCAGATCCTGATGCTTCTGCGTGACCTTGCCCGCGAGCAGAACAGCTCGATGCTGCTGATCACCCGTGATGTCGGGATCACCGCGCATGTCTGCGACCGAATCGCTGTCATGCATCAGGGCGAGATTGTCGAGGCCGGCGACCGGCAGGCCGTGTTTCTGCGTCCCGCGCATCCCTATACGATCATGCTGCTGGCCGCCTTCTCCCATAATAAGCGCCTGAGGGCCTTATGGTCGCATGCCGATGCGGACAAAGCCGCGCCGGCACGAGGAGAGCAGGCCTGCAGCTATGTCGGCCGCTGTCCCTTGGCCCAGGCCCGCTGCCGTGCTGAAAAGCCCATGCTGCGGATGATCGCGCCCGGACATGAAGCACGATGCCATTTCCCGGTGGTAAGATGAAAAAACTCGTTGAAGTTGTCGGCCTCAAGAAGCACTTCCCGATCAGCGGAAGCAAGAAGGTTGTCCAGGCCATCAACAATATCTCTTTCCATGTCATGCCGGGCGAGACGGTCGGCCTGGTCGGCGAAAGCGGCTCCGGCAAAACGACCGTCGGGCGTTGCCTGCTGGGTCTGACGGACGTCACCGACGGGTCTATCCTTTTCGAGGACCAGGATCTGGCCGGGCCGAAAGTCCGCAAGAAGCATCTCGGTGACCTGCAGATCGTCTTTCAGGAATCGATGGAGGCGCTTAACCCGCGCCTGCCGGTTTTCCGCTCGGTCGAGGAGCCGCTGACGACTTTGGGTTTCGATGCCGCGGCGCGCGCGGAGCGGGTGCGGGAGGTGATCGATCGCGTGGGCCTCTCGCAAAGGCTCGCGAAGCTTTATCCGGCCGAGCTCACCGGCGGCCAGTTGCAGCGTATCGGCATCGCACGGGCGATCGTGACGCGGCCCAAG
Source organism: Acidisoma cellulosilyticum (assembly GCF_020621385.1). Classification (GTDB taxonomy): domain Bacteria; phylum Pseudomonadota; class Alphaproteobacteria; order Acetobacterales; family Acetobacteraceae; genus Acidisoma; species Acidisoma cellulosilyticum. The sequence goes on from NZ_JAESVA010000011.1 coordinate 124,482, forward strand.
CTGCTGGTTCTGGATGAGCCGACATCGATGCTGGATCCGACATCGCGTGCCGATATCATCGAGCTGCTGATCTCGCTCCAGGCCGATCTTGGCATGGCGTCGCTGTTCATCTCTCATGATTTGAGCACGCTGCGGCATGTCAGCCAGCGTGTTGCCGTGATGTATCTTGGCATGATCGTGGAGCAGGGGCCGGCCAGGGAGGTTTTCGGGCGTCCGCGGCATCCCTACACGGTCGGTCTGCTGTCATCGGTGCTTTTGCCCAACCCTGACCTGCCTCGCCCCGTTCCGGTGGCGTTGAAGGGGGAGATACCAAGCCCGATCGACCTGCCGACCGGATGCTTTCTGGCCTCCCGCTGCCCGCTGGCGATCGAGCAATGCCGTGCCGCGATGCCGCCGGCGCATCCCGTGGGCGAGGATCACTTCGTCCATTGCATCCGCCACGAGGCGCTTGGCCATAGCGATGAGATGAGCCGGGTCTTCGACGCTTTTGAGCGCGAGACCGAACGAATCCTCAGCATCGGCGCGAGAACGAACTAGGCCTCGGCGGACAAATCAGGAGAGCATCATGGGACGGCTTGAAGGCAAAAAGAGCATCGTGACCGGCGGCGGTCGCGGCATTGGCGCGGCCATTGCGAAGGCTTTCGCGCGGGAAGGTTCGGATGTCGTGGTGCTGGACCGGACAGCCGCTGACGGGGCCGAGACCGTGGAGGCTATTCAGCAGTCCGGCGGCCGTGCTTTCGCCGTGGGCGCCGATGTCTCGGACGAGCAGGCGGTCGGCCAAGCGATCGCGGAAGCCGAGGCCTGGCTGGGCCAGATCGATATCCTGGTCAATAATGCCGGCATTCAAACCGTCGGCCTGATCAAGGATATGTCCGTCCAGATGTGGGACGAGATGATTGCGGTCAATCTGCGCAGCGTGTTCCTGTGCACAAGGCTTGTTCTGCCGGGCATGCTGGAGCGCCGCTGGGGACGTATTATCAATACGGCGAGCCAGCTTGCGCATAAGGGGGCGGCGGAACGCGGCCATTACGTGGCGGCGAAAGCCGGCGTCGTTGGCTTCACAAAATCCCTGGCCTGGGAGGTCGGGCGTTCCGGCATCACGGTCAATGCCATCTGCCCCGGCCCCATCGATACCGACATTACGCGGACGATGTCGCAGGACCTTCTGCAAGCCAAGATCGACGAATTGATCATCGGACGCCTTGGCACCGTTGACGAGATTGCGCCGACCGCCGTGATGCTGGCTTCCGACGAAGGTGCCTATTATCTTGGCGTGACGCTTAATCCGAATGGCGGGGACTACCTGATATGACGCGCCCTGTTTTGAGCGAGGCGGAGATCCGCGGCCTGGCCCTGCGCGCTGGGTTGGAGCCGACGGAGGGCCGCCTCGCGGAACTGGCGGAGGGTGCGAGGCATCTTGCGGTCATGCTGACGGATCTCGACCGCGATCTTGACCGCAGCGTCGAATCGGCAGTCATCTTTTCGGCGGAGCGGTCGCGTTGAATACCGTCCCCAATTTTCCGACGATCGCTGAAGCCTCGGACCTTATCGCGCGTGGCGAGATCACCCCGGTTGATCTGACGCAACATTGTCTGAGCCGCATTGCCGCGCAGGACGGCGTGCTCCACAGCTTTCTGACCTTCACGGGGGAGCAGGCGCTGCAGGCGGCCGAGCAGGCGACGGCCGAGATCAGGTCCGGCCAGTACAAAGGTCCGCTGCACGGGATTCCCGTCGGGATCAAGGACATCTTTGATACGGCTGGTGTTCGGACAACCGGCAATTCAAGGCTGCTGGAAGAGCGCGTGCCGAGCGAGACGGCTGAAAGCGTCAAACGTCTTGAAGCGGCGGGCGCGATCGTGCTCGGCAAATTGACGACGCATGAATTCGCCCTCGGCGGGCCGTCCTTCGATCTGCCATGGCCGCCGGCGCGCAACCCCTGGGACAAGGCCCGCTTCACCGGCGGATCGAGCAGCGGCACCGGTGCGGCTGTCGCCGCCGGGCTGGTGCTGGCCGGAACGGGATCCGATACGGGCGGGTCAATCCGCAACCCCGCCGCCTATTGCGGTATCACCGGGCTGAAGCCGACCTATGGGCTGGTGAGCCGCCGCGGCGTCATTCCGCTGGCCTTCTCGCTCGATCATGTCGGGCCGATGGCGTGGAACGCTGAAGACTGCGCCATCATGCTGCAAGCCATGGCCGGGTTTGACGCGCGTGATCCCGGTAGCGCCAGTGTGGCTATTCCTGACTATAGGCAGGCTTTGGCGACAGGCGTTGCGGGGCTGCGCGTCGGTATTATTCGCCATTTCCACGAGGAGGATCGCGCGGCCGAGCCCGCCATGCTGGCCGCCTTTGAAGACGCCGTGCATGTTCTGACCGCGCTTGGCTGCAAGGTGAGCGAGGCGCGTCTTTCGCCGCTCAGCCAATATGCGGCCTGCGGCAATGTCATCATGCTGTCCGAGGCCTATGCCATTCACGAGCAGGACTTGCGGGATCGGCCGGATATGTATGGCTATGCCTGCCGCGCCCGCATGTCGATCGGCGCGATGATCACGGCGGCCGACTATCTGCGGGCGCAACGCCGGCGCACGGAACTGGTGGCGGAAACCGCTGCGGCCATGCACCAGTTCGACGTGCTGCTGACGGTGACGGCGGCCAGCGAGGCACCGGAAATCACGCAGGTTGGCCCCTTCGGGAGCTACGAGAAGCCGCTTTACACCATGCCGGCGAATGTCACCGGCAGCCCGACGATATCGGTTTGCTGCGGCTATTCCGCCAATGGCCTGCCGCTCGGCATGCAGATGTCGGGGCGGCCGTTTGACGACGCCACCGTCCTGCGCCTGGCCCATGCGTATGAGACAGCGACGGCATGGCGCGGCAAGCGCCCCCAGGTCATGTAAGGACCAAGGATCTTGGAAAAAATTCTCGTAACGGGGGCCGGCGGGCTGATCGGCAATGCCGTCCGTGTGGCGCTGGAAGCACGCGGAACACCGGTCGTGCCGACCGATATGGGCAGCCGCACGGAAGAGGGTTTGGCGCTCGTGGCGCTGGACCTGCGCGATACCCATCGGCTGCATGAGATTGTCCTGCGCGAAGGGGTCGGCGCTATCGTCCATTGCGGCGGTCTCTCGGGCCCCATGCAAGGCAAGGACAATCCGGCGCAGCTGATCGCTATCAATACGATCGGTTCGGTCAATATGCTGGAGGTGGCAAGGATCCAAGGTCTGCGGCGGGTGGTGCTGCTGTCCTCCGTCTCCGCCTATGGTCACACGCCGCCGGGAACGGCCGCCGTCCCGGAAGATGTTCTGCTCCAGCCGAATACCGTTTACGGCGCGAGCAAGGCCGCGACGGAGGCCATCATGCGCGGCTATGTGCTGGAACATGGGGTCAATGCCGTTGCCTTGCGTCCCGGCTGGCTCTATGGCCCGCGTCGGACGACGCATTGCGAGATTCGGCACATGCTGTTGGCTGGTCTGCATGACAGGCCTTTGCGCCTTCCGGCCAGCGCCGACGCGTCGCGTCAGTTCATTCATGTCGACGACATGGCGCGCGCGATCCTGCTCGCTTTGGATAGGAACGGCTTTGCGGGCAAGGCCTATACGATCAATGGGCTGGAGACGACGACGCTTCAATCGGTCGGGGCCAAGGTCGCCAAGCATTTTCCGAAACTTGATTTGTCATTCGACGGACCTGCGGACGGTGATGTGCAGGCGCCTTTCGATCTTTCGGCTGCGGAGAGGGATCTGGGCTTCCGTCCTGACATCGACCTCGATACCGGCATCGCATCTTATCTTGGTTGGATGAAAAGCAGGCTTTGAAGCCAGCGCTTCGGCCTTTCTCCTTCTCCAGAGCGTTTCCTGTTCGCCCAGGCTCACAGGTGCCGCTCTAGATCATTGCTTTTGCGAGCATCTTCACCCGGCCATATGATTCCGTCTGACCGGGATCTGCTCTAGGACTGTATCATGGATATTGGCGTTTTTATTCCCATCGCAAATAACGGCTGGCTGATTTCCAAGACCGCGCCGCAATATATGCCGACCTTCGCGCTGAACAAGGCGATCGTCAAGAAGGCCGAAAGCTACGGGTTCGATTTCGCGCTCTCCATGGTCAAGCTGCATGGGTTTGGCGGGGCAACCGAATTCTGGGACCATGCGCTGGAATCCTTCACGCTGATGGCAGGGCTGGCGGCCGTCACCAAGACGATCAAGCTTTATGCCTCGACCGCCGTTCTGACCTTGCCGCCCGCGATTGTGGCGCGCATGGCGACGACGATCGATTCCATCGCCCCCGGCCGGTTCGGGATCAACATCGTCTCCGGCTGGCAGTCCGCGGAATATTCGCAGATGGGCGTTTGGCCGGGTGACGCCTATTTCGGCTATCGCTACAAATATTCGACCGAGTATGTTCAGGTCATGAAAGACCTGTGGGAAATGGGACGCTCGAATTTCAAGGGCGAGCATTTCCAGATGGATGATTGCCAGGTTGGCCCATTGCCGTCCGCGCCCGTGAAAATCGTCAGCGCCGGGCAGAACGACAAGGGCATGGAGTTCGTCGCCAAATATTGCGACTTCAATTTCATCAATGGCGTCGGCGTCAATACGCCGACAAAACACGCGCCGACCGTCGAGCGCCTGGCGAAGGCGGCCGAGGCAACGGGACGCGACGTCGGCTCCTATGTTCTATGCATGGTCATTGCCGACGAGACCGACGACGCGGCCTTGGCCCGGTGGGAGAACTACAAGGAGAATGCGGACCAGGAGGCGCTGTCCTGGATGTCTGATCAAGGTAATGTCGACAAGACGGCGTCGAGCCAGTCCATCGCCAAGACCCAAAGCCGGCCGGAAGGCGCGATCAACTTCAACATGGGAACCTTCGTCGGGTCCTTTGCTCATGTGGCAAGGATGCTCGACGAGGTGGCGAGCGTGCCTGGTACCAAAGGGATTATGCTGACCTTTGATGAGTTCCTGACCGGGCTCGATAATTTCGGGGAAAAGATCCAGCCTTTGATGGCATGCCGGTAAAAAGCTCTCTGTGGTGCGGTCGCATAGCTGGGCTATGCGGCTGCACGGCGCCGTCAGGTTTGCGGTGCGGATGGGGCGTGACCGGCCGCTAGCTCTGTTCGACTGCTGTCTTCTGATCGCCGGTTCCCCACAACGCCTTCGCATCGGCACCGGCGGCGACCAATGCTGCGGCGGTGCCTCTGTGCATAACAGAGCGGATCGCTTGGCGCTGCTCCGCATCGATTGAGGACCACCCGAGCGCGGGAAGCCGACCGTCATGATCGCGCCGGAAGGCCGAGGCCTGCCCCAAAAGGGCAATTGCCATGATCTGGCACTCTTCGTCTGCTGACGGCCTGCCTAGCAATTTCGCGATCAGTGCGGCAGCCGGCTTCAGGATCAAGCTTGCGGTGGAGTGATAAAGCCAATCATCACCTTCCGGCGGCTCGATAGCCGCACGGGTGAGGAGGAGAGACCAACTTGGCTTCCATTGCAGGCCAGAACGACCCAGCATGATGTCGAGCCAGCTATCAAGGCAATTCAGAAGGAGAGGATAGGCTTCGTTCGCCTGGACAGCTTCACCCGCTAAAGCTGCCGCAACCTTCTCAGCGACCGGGCGAATGGCTTCATCGATCTGCCTGACGACATGATCGAGAGCCGCACGGTAGAGCTGTGGCTTGCCACCAAAATAGTAGGACAGACCGGCGAGGTTCACGCCGGCCTGGGCCGCCAGCGTACGCGTGCTCGTTCCCCGATAGCCGTTCGCTGCAAATTCCTCGACCGCTGCGTTGAGGACGCGCAGGCGCGCGACGTCACCGCGTGATGCCTTGTCCCCGGGAGCACTCGGCGTGTTGTGGGAACGAACAGCGCGTGCTGCGAGGGGTTTTGAAGGCATGGCGGCACTATACCCTTGGTCTTCTCAGCAAGAGAAGATCGTCAGGAAATAAATCAAACGATTGACTTTATTTTAAAGCCAAGCTTATTGGACCTCGATCAGGGAATGGGGTCATGATGCCTGAACGCGTCTCATCGGTGCCGTTACGTAGGGATTGGGTAGCCCGTGCGATGTCCGGCGGCCGTCGTCTGCGACAGGTGACAATTGCAATGGTGCTGCTGGCGTTGCCCCTGGCGGGCTGCGCAAAAACAGGCAGTTCCCCGGCGATAGCGCTCTCTGAGCCGAGCAGTTCCGCTCAGCCGATACAGTTGATTGTTGTCGTGACGAACGACCTGCCAAGCCCCGTCGCAGGCACAATTCCACGGGTGGTTGATGCGGTTCTGGCACGGGAGCTTTCGGATAGGCTCGGATCACCCGGTGTCCTCGTCTCTGTCGAACAAGCCATGCCCCCCGACCGCGTGCCAGTGGCTGGCGCGCTTTTAATCCATTGCTCCGTCACACGCCTCCGGGTCGGCAACCAGGCATTGCGGATGACTGTCGGGTTCGGTGCTGGTCGGTTCAATATTGTCACCCGCACATCCGTTGTGGACTTGCGACGCGCCTCGGTTGCCGACCTCGTGAGTTTCCAAAGCCATAGCACAACCGGGTCCATGCCGGGTTCGGGGCTAGGTTTGGCTTTTGCAGCAGGAAGCGGCCAAGTCATCGGCATGGTCGGCGGCGGGGCGGGACTGCTCCTCGATGCGCGACAGACCGCGAGTGAGCGTGCCCGGCAGGTGGCGGACAGTGTATCGGGCCAACTACGCGCTTATTTTCAAACGAAGGGATGGACGGGATTGTCCAATCCACCTCCAGCCAATTCAGCGCTCAGCGGTGGAGCAGCTTTGGCGCCCCCGCGGCCTTTTTCGACGAGCTAGATACCACCGGCGCCTGAACTGGTTCGGTCGCCTTTCGCTGCGATTGGGGCAGCCTTTAGAATCCGTCAGGTTTAGGTGGAAACGACCCCTTGCCCCGTCATGGCCGGGCTTGACCCGGTCATCCAGTCCTTGGGCGCCCCAACGAATGGATGCCCGGCTCGGGGGCCGGGCATGACGATATTAGGGACAAGCTTCAGTTAAAATCAGACAAACTCTAGTCGGGTGTTCCGCCAATATGTGAGGGAGTGAATTCCTCGATCCGGCTGATGATCGCCTCGCCGTCGAATGGCTTGGCGTAAATGGCGAGGGCTCCGACAGCCTCGGCGCGCCTCAATACCGAGGTCTCGGGGAAAGCGGTGATGAAGATGACCGGTATCGTTATGCCAAGATTGAGCAAGATGGCTTGAAGCTCGAACCCGCCGATATCCGGCATCTGCACGTCAGTGATCAAGCAAGTTGTCTCATGCAGAAGCGGCGAATTTAAAAACGCTTCTGCGGAAGCAAAGGCATGGGCTGTGAAGCCATGTGATCTCATCAGGCTGCGCGTCGCACTTCTGACGTCTTCGTCATCATCGACAATGGAAATAACCTCAGTCAAAGACATCGTGTTCCTTGCAAGCCATCCTAGGGCGGATCTCGTCCTGCCTGATGCCGCAAACATCTCACGTTCCGTGCCGGGCCACCATTATACAGAGGTTTGCCTGCATCATCCGCCCGCGCGGTCAGTCGCTGTGCAATCCCAGGCTTTCCGCCATTCTCACGAGATCAGCGAGTGTGCGCGCACTCATCTTCCGCATGGCGCTGCCGCGGTGAATTTTCACCGTGATCTCGCTCAAACTCATCTCCGCCGCGACCTGCTTGTTCATCAGACCCTTCGTGACAAAGGTCATGACCTCTTTCTCGCGCAGAGTGAGCGTGTCGTATAATTCCTTGATCTGAGACGTTGCGCGTGTCGATGCCCGCTGCGTTTTGTCGACCTCGATAGCCCGCGACACGGCGTCCAGCATATCCTGGTCACGGAAGGGCTTGGTTAAAAAATCCAATGCACCGGCTTTCATGGCCCTGACCGTCATCGGGATATCGCCATGGCCGGTCATGAAGATGACGGGCATCGCGATGCCCGCGCCTTGAAGACGCATCTGAAAGTCGAGCCCGCTGACTTCAGGAAGACGGATGTCCAGTATAAGGCAGCTTGGGACGTCCGCGAGCGTCGCGGACAAAAACGCCGAGGCAGACCCAAAACCGCTGACACGCAGACCGACCGAACGGAGAAGGCTGTCCAGAGCTTCCCGAATGGCCAGGTCATCATCGATAACATAGACCACCGGTGCTGAGATCGAGGGATCGCCAATCCGTCCTGCATGATCCATCATGCCGCGTCTCCGTTGATGATTGGGAATTCGAGGCAGAACTGGCTGCCCTGACCAAGCGTCGAGTTGACCCAAATCCGGCCGCCATGGGCCTCCAGAATGGAGCGCGAGATCGACAGGCCCATTCCCATGCCATCGCGTTTGGTACTGTAAAATGGGTCGAACAGCTTCCCGACCATATCCGCCGGAACCCCTTTACCGCGATCCTGCACCTCAACGGTCGGCGCATGATCCCGGCCGAATCCCGTTACGATCGAGAGCGCTCTGTCTGGGATCGGAACGCCATCCATCGCCTGGCAGCCGTTCACGATAAGGTTGATCAGAACTTGCTGAAGCTGGATGCGATCCCCGTACAGCCGTGGAAAATCTGAAGCGAGATCGAGATGCAGGGAGACATTGTGGCTGGTCAACTCCCGATTCAGGAGAGTGGCAGTGTCCAATATGACGCCATTGAAGTCGATACTGCTGTAGTCAGGCGTGCTTCGCCGTGCCAGATCCCGCAGGCGCGCCACGACGTCACTCGCGCGCTGCGCATTCGCGATCATACGCTCAACCGCGATGAGGGCTTCCGGCAGATCAGGCTGGCCCCGCTTCAGCCATCGATTGCAGGCCTGACCATTGGTGACGATCGCGGCCAAGGGCTGATTGACCTCATGGGCAATGGAGGCGGTCAATTCACCCAGGATCATGACGCGGTTCATATGAGCGAGTTCGGCCCTGCTCGCATGGAGCGCATCCTCCGCGCGCCGCCGCTCGGTAATGTCGTTATTGGTTTCCATCGTCGCCGTCGGCTGGCCTTGCCTGTCCGATTTGAGCGACCAGCGGCTGACGACATGCACCTCGGTGCCATCGCGCCTGGTATGGGTCACTTCACCGTTCCAACGGCCGGTGCGCTGAAACTCGGCCAGGACCTCGTCGAGGGGATTATGGAACTTCGTTTGTAAAAGGATGCTCGCCGACTGGCCAATCGCCTGTTTGCGTTCCCACCCATAGAGTTCTTCGGCGCCTTGCCCCCAATAGGTGATGATGTCTTGCCTATCACGTACCAGGATCGCGTCATGCGTGAGGTCGAGCAGGCTGGCCTGCTCCTGAAGAGAGGCAGTCCCTTTGGCATTGCGGAGCACGAGTGCGGTTGCGATCCCGATGGCCAGCATACTGACGATACAGCGACCGATCGCCGCATCGCTCGTCATGCCCAGATGCGTCATGGCAAAACTCGTCGCCGTGAGCATCACGCAGCCTGCCGATATAGCGATGATGCCGCGCCACCCGGTGAAGCGGGGGGCCAGCATAACGACGGTGACGTAGAGGACCGCCACCGCAAAATCGATCATCATCAGCGTATCGATCGCAAATATCAGAAGGGCGACAAGGCCTGTAATGACCGGCAGAATCCCCCAAGCAGGCTCGTGCGCAGCGGGAATTCGTCTAGGCATCCGGAAAAGGCTCCAGTTTCGGCGATGGGACAGTCAGCCAAGAAAAATCAAGCTTTGGCCTTGCGCAGTGGATAGCAGCCGGTGGTCTTCACGTCATCGGGGTAAGCTCGTCATCGACGTTCTGCAGAAGTTTAATTTCCCGTCCCTTGGTTTGTGCTCCCTCATACCTTCGTATAGTCGGCCCGGGCCTTGCGCTGCATTTTGGCGCTAAGATGGCGGGCGCATCCAAGCGTTCATACCTCAGTATGGCCAGCCCCATGCCAAGGGTGCGCAAGGCGATATTTGAGTAGAATTACTGTGGCAGAGGCTGCGCGGTATCACCGTCTCATCAACACGGGATGAGGCTCATGAACAAGCTTTCAAAACTAATCGCTATTGCTTCGCTATTCGGGACTGTCACACCGGCGGTTGCCATGGCGGCACCGGTCAAGAATATCGTCCTCGTGCATGGCGCATGGGTCGATGCCGCTGGCTGGCAGCCCGTGTTCAATATTCTCAAGAAGGATGGCTATAAGGTCACGATGGTTCAGGAGCCGCTGACAAGCCTCAGCTCCGACGTCGCAGCAACCGAGCGCGTGCTGTCCGAACAGAATGGCCCCTGCATTCTGGTCGGGCACAGCTACGGCGGGTCCATCATCACCGAAGCGGGGGTGGACCCGCATGTTGTGGGCCTCGTCTATGTCGCGGCGCATGCCCCTGACGTCGGTGAGGACGAAGGTGAGCTGGGCAAGAAGATGCCGAGCGTCCTCGCCAAGCAGGCTGGCGCCATCGAGAAGACCGCGGATGGGTTTACCTATCTGCGCCGGGATCTCTTCCCCAAATATTTTGCACCGGATCTGCCGCTGTCACAGGCTCAGTTCGAGGCGCAGTCGCAAATCCTGACCGCGGCGTCTGTCTTCTCGACGCCTTTGACCGCCGCTGCCTGGCGGACGAAGCCGAGCTGGGGAATCGTCGCCGGGGCGGACCAGATCATCAATCCAGATCTTGAGCGTTTCTACTACAAACGTGCGGGCAGCCACATGACCGTCATCCCGGGCGCCAGTCATTCTGTCTACGAATCCCATCCGGCCCAAGTTGCGGCCGTTATCGAACAGGCCGCGCAAAAGGCCGAAGACCAAACACCGTAATTCCGCTTCTGCGTCCGATCTTCGTTCAAGCAGTCAATGCCTCAGGCGGTCGGACAGCATTGGCGGATACCGTTCCTATTGATTTTTCTCCCTTAGAAAGAAGACTAAAATGAAAATCGTTCAGTTCATGGGTGCAGCGATCACTCTGACGATGCTGGGTGGCGCCGTCGCCTCCGCGCATGCCATCGCGTCCTCGCAGATGGCCGGTCCTCAGCTGCCTTCCGTCACGCGTCTTGCGGCGGCCATGTCGACCCCGTCCTTCACATCCAATATGCCGGGCGCGGCGACCATGCGGATGATGTCGAAGGCCGACCTGATGCCGAAGAAGCTTCCCCTCGCGAATTTCGGCCAATGGAACGAAGCCGCTTCCGAGAATTGATGACGGGGCATCGGGGCTCCCGATCGTCTTCACGATCCTGAACGCCGAGATCCGATTCAGGTTCTATCTTACCGAATATGGAGGAATTCAATGAAGCTGCTTTATACGATTTCTGCTCTTCTGTTGACGATTGCGGTGTCTGCTTGCGCCACACACCCTGCGCCGCATAAATTGACGGCGTCGGCTCCTGGCGATAATGCGGCGCCGTCCGCGTCGTCCTGGTAGTTGCCATTTGGAAGGCCATCAAATGGCGATCCGCCGATTGATGGCCTTCCAATATTTCCCTCATGGGGTGCGCCGCATCGTCGGTGACCCAGGACAAGCCGAGGACGTGGTGCAGGAAGCGTTTCTGCGCTTTCGCAGCGGCACGGGCCTTTCGGCTGTCTTTCTGGTCGGCGCCGCCCTGGTGATCAGTTCGGGTTTGGTCGCAACCGCGCTCATCCACCGCCCCGCAGCGGATGTTTCATACATTGTGCTTTCCGCACGCCGAATGGCTTGAAGGTCGACTCCACGCGCGTAGGATAGGGTTTCATGATCGCGATGACGATAGACATCGCTTCGCCCTGTGATGAGCCCGCAAACCGCGCATGCCCCCATAAGGGGGCCTCCTCAATCTTATCGCGCGTTAGAGCAAGCCCACGACCGGATGCGGGACGTAGTCAAGCTCCAGCCGCTCAATCTCATTCTTGTCGAGGGCAAGCTCCAATCCGAATCCAGGCGCCGATGTGACAGGAACAGCGTTTCATGACGAACGCCACGGTATGCGACGTAACGAGTGGTTCGGTTAAGGTAGGTTAAGCCGGCGTGTAGCCGGGTTTTTTGTAGAGCAAATCCGGCTTGTCAATGATGTCTGGCTTGAAAACCTTTGCGCCCCACTCGGCGGGATCGAAATCTTCAATACTGACGGACAAGGCCTCATCCGGAACCTGAGCTGAATGCATGATGGCCTTGGTCAAGGCGGTGGCGATCAAATGCTTGTTTTCGTCGGACCGTCCGACCGCAATTTTAACAATGATGTGTGGCATTGCTGTCCTTGCAAAGAAAATGGCGGGCGCAAAGATGCGCCCTGCTCATTTATCAGGCGCCGTATTGCTCGTCGGTGACTTGTTCCATCCAATCCACCGGCGAGCCGTTGAGCTTTTCCTGAATGGCGATATGGCTCATCGCGGTCGTGGGCGCAGCGCCATGCCAGTGCTTTTCACCTGGCGGGAACCAGACCACATCGCCGGGGCGAATTTCCTCGATCGGACCGCCCTCACGCTGGACACGGCCGCAGCCGCCGGTGACGATCAGGGTCTGTCCCAGCGGATGGGTATGCCATGCGGTGCGGGCACCAGGCTCGAAAGTCACGTGAGCGCAGCCAACGCGCGCCGGGTCGGGCGGACTGGCCAGCGGGTCGATACGCACCTTGCCCGTGAACCAGTCGGCGGGCCCCTGACCGGAGGGCTGACTGCCGCTTCGCTTAATATCCATAAACCATTCTCCTGCGTCGCAAATCTATTGGTGAAAGATAGCGTTCAATCGGGCAATCTATTAGAGGCTAAATTACGCATGAACCTATAAGCGGACCTTCTTAATGGCTGAGCATGATCTGAACGATCTAGTCGCTTTTATTGCCGTCGCTCGCGAAAAAAGCTTCACACGCGGCGCTGCCAAGCTCGGCGTTTCGCAATCCGCGTTAAGCCAGACGATACGCAGCATGGAAGCCCGCCTGGGCCTCAGGCTTCTGACCCGAACCACGCGTAGCGTCGCGCCGACCGACGCCGGTGAGCGGCTGCTGCGCACGATAGGCCCCCGTATCGAGGACATTCAAGCGGAGTTGGCGGCCCTTAGCGAACTTCGGGACAAGCCTGCGGGAACGGTCCGCATCACCGCGGATGAGAACGCCGCTCACGCCATCCTTTGGCCGGCGGCCGAAAAGCTTCTTCCGAACTATCCGGACGTGAAGGTCGAAATCATCATCGACTACGGCCTGACCGACATCGTGGCGGATCGTTATGACGCGGGGGTGCGGCTTGGCGGCATTGTCGCGAAAGACATGATTGCCTTGCCCATAGGCCCGGAAATGCGCATGGCAACGGTGGGATCTCCCGCCTATTTCAAAAATCGGCCGATCCCGCGAACGCCGCATGATCTGGTGGGTCATGTTTGCATCAACCTAAGGCTGCCGACCTATGGCGGTCTTTACGCGTGGGAATACGAAAAAGGCAAACGCGAGTTGAGGGTCCGCGTTGACGGCGAACTCGTCTTCAATAGCGTTCCGTTGATCCTCAAAGCCGCTCTGGCGGGCTTTGGCCTGGCGCATATGACCGACGATCAGGTTCAGCCTTATATCGAGAATGGGCAGCTCGTGCGGGTGCTAGCCGATTGGTGCCTGCCTTTTGCCGGCTATCACCTTTATTACCCGAGCCGCCGGCAGCCTTCGCCGGCATTTACCCTGATTGCGGAAAAGCTGCGCTATCGCGCCGTTCCAGCGATCGGCTAAGCGCCACCTTGCTGGTCGCTCGACATCTTCTCGTTCTTTAGCGCGTATTCGACCCGCGGTGCATGGCCGAAGAATTGCTTGTATGCGCGACTGAAGGCCGCCTCGGACTCATAGCCAATGCGAAGCCCGATTTCTCCAACCCTTGCATTACGCCGCTTGAGCATATCGCGCGCCAAGGTCAATCGCCATTCGTTCTGATACCGCACGGGTGAGCGGCCAACGAGGGCTGTGAACCGTTCACTGAAGCTGGAACGGGACATGCCGACCAGATCAGCCAGACCGTCCACACTCCATCGCTGCATCGGCTGCTCATGAATGGCTTTCAAGGATCGGGCGATACGCGCATCGGCAAGTCCCCCCAGCCAGCCTGATGTTTCGCCACGGTGAACCCATGTCCGCAACGTGCGGATAACCAGCAGGTCGATTATCCGCGAGATCATCAGCGCGCCGCCCGGCTGGCTGTCACCGGCCTCGATCAACACGAAGTGCAGCATTCCCTCGATCCAATCGGCACCTTCGGCTCGCCGAATATGAATGTGCTGCGGTAGCGCGAACACCATGGTTTGGAGGGTATCCGGATTAAACCAGAAGCGGCAAAGGGCGACTGTGGTGCCTGCTTTCAGCGCGACCAACTGCTTTTCGCCCAGACCGCGCGGCAGCAACAGCAAGTCACCCGCCTGGATAATGTCGGACGCCTGATTGTCCGCCCGTATTTCCAACATACCGGCGGTGACGATGATAATATGGGCCTCGTCAGGACCCAATGTCAGCGCCTCCTTTTGTGCAAGGGTCTGCGAAAAGACCTGATCTCCGGTGAGGTGAATTTGTGCCAGCACGTGGGAGAGCAGGTCCCCGGCAGTAGCGCCCTGCGGCTCGTGCTCTGGACGATTGGTCAAGTTTTCTAGTGTTTCTGTCATGGCCATACAGAGCCTATGCCGATACCTTCCAGTCCATAAACTGTCGTTCTACAGAAATCGCGTCATAATTATTGCACCAAATCCAGTAAATTATGATCGATAATAAGTTTGGCACCTAATCAACTCCCCAGCAAGGCAGCTCAGAAATCGGGCCAGGCCATTGCCGTTTTGCCATCATCAGACGATGGCCAAGGATAGACAATTTCAGATGAGCCCGCAGAACAAGCAAGCGCCTGACATAGGCACCGAAACCCGATGGCTGAAGTCCTACTATTTATCCCGCGCCGGGTTTTCCATTATCTGGGTCGCATGTGCATTCACCATAGGTCAGACAATTCCGATCGCAACCGCTTTGCTGCTCGTTTATCCGGCATGGGACGCGGCCGCTAACTTCGTCGACGCCAAGCGGAGCGGTGGCTTGGCGAGCAACAAAAGCCAGATGCTGAATTTCGTGATCAGCGTTGCGACGACACTTGCCGTGGCGATTGCGCTCACAAAGAGCATGAACGCCGTTCTGGCTGTGTTCGGTGTATGGGCAGCGCTTTCGGGCCTATTTCAGCTTGTTACCGGCCTGCGGCGCTGGAAGTCCTATGGTGCGCAATGGGCGATGATCCTGAGCGGTGGTCAGTCTGTTCTGGTCGCGGCCCATTTCGTCGCGAAGGCCCGCGGCCATGCGCCCGTCGACGTGACGACGGTCGCACCCTATGCAGCATTTGGCGCCTTCTACTTCCTGGTCTCAGGGGTTTGGCTTCTGGTGAGCGACGCTCGCCGCCGTTCGAACCGCATGGCGGCATGACCGATCCTGATTGCGACGACAATGATGTGCAACTTACCCTATAACATGAAAGAGGCTGACTATGAATAGAAAAATCATCACCGCGGCAGCAGTTGGCATCGCCATTCTGGGTGCTATCGCACCGGCCGTGGCGGCATCCCAGCATGTCCGCGGCTCAGTCGTGGCAATCACCGACACTGAAATAACGATCGCCACCCGCAGCGGCGCCACTGAAAATTTTGCCGTCAATTCAGGCACGCATTTTCTGGGTGAATCCACCGGCACGATGGCAGATATCAAGCCCGGCAGCTATATCGGCAGTGCCGCGGTCCCCATGGCCGGCGGCAGCGGGAAGCTCCGCGCGCTCGAAGTAACCGTCTTTCCGCCCGCCATGGCAGGGATCGGAGAGGGCCATTTCCCCTACGACCTGGGCAAGAGCAGTTCCATGACGAATGGCACTGTCGGCAATCTTGTCGCATCCAACGGCAATACGATGAAGGTCAACTACAAGGGCGGGGAGAAGACCATTGTCGTGCCCGCCGATGTGCCGGTCGTCACCATCGCTCCGGGCGCGGCCAATGAAATCACCAGTGGCGTCAAGGTGATCATCCTTCCGGCAAAAGGCGATCCAAATGCCGCTGGCGCGGTTCTATTCGGCCGCAACGGCATCACGCCGCCGCAATAAGCCAAGGTTCAAAGACCCGGTAGAAAACCTCAGGCGGGAGCTGCCTTCGCTCCCGCCCGAAGCTTGGACCATTGCGTTGCGCAGCCATTTCCCAAAACAACGGCAAGCGGGCCAATGCTCATGCCGGGAAACGGAGACCGACCAGGCTATCGGTTATGTGCAAGCAAACGAGCAAATCATCTCAAACAAGCGGCGATTTGTCTTTAGACGATGCTTGGCGATAGCGTTTGCTGGCTTGGTCCCAGCAATCCTATATGAAGGCGCTCGCGCGAATGGCTTTGCGCAGGCGCTGGCAGGACTGGCAATTGCGCTTCTCACGGCTCATGCATTCCTGCTTCTCGGCGCCATTCGCACCATCACATTTGCCAGCATATGCTTGGCCATTACCTTTGCGGCCGAGAATCTCTCAATTGCGACGGGAGTGCCGTTCGGCCGATACCATTTTTTGTTTGGGCAGGGCTCGCTCCATATCGGAGCAGTCCCTTTTATCATCGGGCCAGTCTATTTTGGTTTCGCCTATCAGTCATGGATTATCGCTTCTGTGATATGCGGGTCCGCATTCAAAGAGACTCACGATCGTCTTTCACTGTTTGCCGTTCCAATTGTGGCGGCATTTACGATAACGCAATGGGACCTGGTGATAGATCCCTCAAACGCGACTGTCGATAGAAATTGGGTTTGGCAAAATGGTGGTGGGTTTTTGGGAGTGCCCTTGTCGAATTATCTGGGGTGGTTTCTGACCACCTGGATCGTCTTCCAGCTTTTCCAATTGGCTATTCATCTAATTCCGAGCCGGGTCTCGCTTAAGCAGCAAGGATCAGGATTCTTGATGCTTCCAATACTGACCTATATGGCTTCCGGTTTGTGCTACGTGATTCCGCCCTTTCAACCCGATCGCTTGATCATGGACGGCTCTGGCCGTGTTTGGTCGACCGCAGCGATCAGAACCGTCGCTGAAACACTGGCTCTCCTTACGATTCTCCCGACCGCGTGTTTCGCCTTGATCCAGCTTGCCCGACACACCAAATGATAAATGCTGCATCAGCAGCGCTCCACTTTTCCGAGGCAAGTCCAAAGCCGAGGGAAGGCATGAGAGAGGCGCGCTAATCGGTGCGGCCTGTACGCCCGCCGGGGCGGGCCGAGAAATGTCCTGCGATGACGATTATGCCGGAGACGTCCTTCAGTGGAATATGCGGCAAGGGCGCTGGCGCCGGGCCCCCTACGACCGCGCCATCGCGCGCCGGGTCGTATTCCGATCCATGGCAGGGGCAGAGAAAAAAATTCTCGCCGGGAATCCACGACGAGACGACGCAGCCGGCATGAGAGCAGATCGCCGTAAAGGCGCGCAGTTGGCCGGCCGCCGGGCCTGCTGACTCAGGGCTCAGCCGCAAAAGCAATAATTGACTGAACAATGATTTTCGCAACTGACCGTCAGGCTTGCGGGGACAAACGAGCATAGGCGGTGCGCCCGCCTGGATAGCGTCCGTGCGCAGGGTTTCCTTCGGCTGGTCGACCGGGCTGAGCGTGTCACCCGGCGCAGGCCAGTCCGGAGCACCGAAATTCAATGCATGGGCTGACTTGGCCAGGGCCGCGCAGCCGACGGAGGTCTGCAGCAGCGTGCGGCGCGAACAGATCATGAGTGGGATCATCCTTTACCAAGATAGACGAAGACGGTCAGTCAATGTCAGGCAGGCGCATGGGGGCGACGATGATGTCCGGCCAATGATCGCTATGGGGTGTCAGTGACAGATGAATGCGGATGAGCTGGGGCGGACTATTGCCGCTCCAATCCGTCACCCAACCAGCGGGCTGGCGCCCGCCTGATCGGTAATAGGCAAAGGCGATTGCATCCACATTTGGCAGTAGCACCGACACTCGTGACAAGGGTGGCGCCAGCCAATGAGCATGAAATTCAGGCTGCCAGCGCAACAGAAGGCCAAGACCCGGCTGCACGATGAGACGCATCCTGGCCAGCCTTGTCGGGCCGATCGGCGCATTGACCGGCAAGTCCGCGTTAAATTGCAGACTATTCGGTGAACCGACGATCGCGGGATTATGCGGGTCATAGCCCGGTGCCAATCCCGCCAGCAAAGCGCGCAGGGTGCGATCCGTGGTATCGAGAGCGCTGTCCCGCGCAATGGTCCTGTTCTGATAGTCCCAGGCATGCATACCGAAGCGCAGGCCTTGCGCCAGACCCGCGACGATAAAGCCGAGCACGACGAGCGCCACAAGGGTCTCGACCAAGGTGAAACCGGCGTCCGGCACTGTCTCACCACGCTTCACGGTGACGCCGCGGGTGCCGACGTGGTGCCGACACGTTCGCTGTCCAGCTCGACCTGCCGCCGGCGATGCTCGCCCCATGACATGCCAACGCTAATTGCATAGAGAGTGGCATGGGCAGCGGAGGGCCTTGCGTTGCCGCCGGGCAAGGCAAGGATCACCGGTGCGGAGGCAAGCTGGACGATACGGACATGCCAGTGAAAGCCATCCCCCTCATCGCCCTGACGGTCACTCGGCTGCAAAGCGGGGCCAATGGCCGCGAGATGCGAGCGGGCGCGGGTTAAAGCTTCCTGATAGCGGTTCGAAAGGCTGGCGGAGCGCATACCGTCCAACGCGGCGCCCGCCAGCACCGCGAAGGCAAGGCTCGCGATGATGAAGGCGACCAGGACTTCGAGTAATGTGAAGCCCGCATCAGCGGGCGGCGGCTTAGCGGGCATGGCTGACATCGACCCGGCCGGTGAGCCAATCGATGGCGATGCGAATCCTGTGACCTTGCGCACCCAACAGAATGCTGCCGCCGCTTGCGCTGCCGTCCGGCGCGAAGACGAAGACGGCGCGGCGCACGGCCGGACCGTCATTGGGATAAAGGGCCAGCGGCAAGGATGCCGGAACCGGCGTCTGACCGACACCGTCGACGAAAATCCGGTGGTCAGATGCATCAAGCGATACGGCGACCGGCGCGTTGCGGGCGATCGCCTCGCTGCGGGCCAAGGTCAGGCTTTGGACGATCTCGCTCGCCGTCGCCCGCGCGACGACGCCCGCGCTGCGGGGCGGGCCGCTCGCCATGATGATCACGGCGGTCAGGCCAAGGATCACGATGACGACCAGCATCTCGATCAGCGTGAATCCGGCCTCATGATCTCCATGCCAGTGCCTACTGGGCAAGGGTATTCAGCCCGAGCATCGCCTGCATGACCGAACCGACGATGAGGGCGACGATGCCACCCATGCCGATGGTAATCATCGGCGTGAGCAGCGAGACCATGCGTTGCACGGTCAAGCGCACACGCTCCTCATGGAGTTCGGCGGCGCGCAGGGCCATGGCGCCGAGCTGCGCCGTTTCCTCACCCAATTGCAGCAGATGAATGGTCCGCTTGGGGAAAAGTCCCGATTGTGCCAGTGGGCGCGCCAGGCCGCCACCCTGCCGTGCGCCTTGGCTGGCGGCATCCAGCGCAGCGACACCGGCCGTATTACCCAAAACCTCGCGCAGAATATCCAGAGCGTTGATGAGCGGCATCCCGTTCAGCAGCAGAGTGCCAAGCGTTCGCGTCAGACGCGCGGCCATGATTTCGCGCGCCAGCGGCCCCAGCAAGGGCAAATGCAGCCGCAGCCTGTCGAAGGACAGACGCAATTTCGGCTGCCGCAGCATGCGCTGGGCCAGAAGCCCGGCCGCCCCGGCAACGACGAGGAAGGGCAGTCCCCATTGGCTGATGAGATGCCCGGCATCGATCATCATCTGGGTGGACCAGGGCAAGGCCGCACCGCTTTGCTCGAACATCGGCACGAACTGCGGCAGAACATGCGTGAGCAACAGAATGATTGACCCGGCTGCCGCCAGCAGCAGGACCGCCGGATAGATGAGCGCGGAGGTAACGGTCGCCGCCAGAGCACGCTCACGCTCCAGCAGTTCCGTGAGCCGAGCGAGCGTCTGCGCCAACGCGCCACCGGCCTCGCCGGCACGGATCAGGCCGATATAGAGGCGCGAGAAACTATTGGGGACCGCAGCGAGAGAATCGGCAAAACTATTGCCATCACGCAGGCTATCCCGCAGCTTGCGCAAAATCAGCGCGACGCGGCGATTGGGTGCGATCTCCGCCGCAAAAAGCAAGGCGCGATCAAGGTCCTGTCCCGCCGCCAGCATCGCCGCGAGTTCACCGGTGATATTGGTGACCTCCTGCTTCCGCAGCCCGCCACCGGGCAGAAGATTGATGCTAAGCCAAGCCCGCTTGGCTTTACCCTCGGCCTCGGCGCGCATGAGGATGCTGCCCTGCCGGCGGAGAAGCGCGATCAAAGCAGCTTCGTCCGCAACCTCCTGCACGCCCTCGATGATTTTGCCGCCGGCCGCGATTGCGCGGTACTGGAAACGTGCCATCGGCCGCCCTCAGCTCTCGGCCCGGATACTGCGCATGACTTCTTCGATGGTGGTGACACCCGCCAGGGCCGCATCCAGGCCGCTTTGGAACATCGTCACCATGCCGGCCGATACAGCGGCACGCTCGATCTCGCTATAATCGGCGCGCTTGAAGATGAGCCGTTCCACTTCTTCATCCGGCACCAGAAATTCGGCAATGGCCAGACGCCCGCTATAGCCGGTGCCACGACACTGGTCGCAGCCCCTTGCGTGGCAGAGCCGGATGGGACGGTCCGGCTCCGCGCGCGGACGTGTATGGAGACTGAAACGCTCGACGAGTTCGGGGGGCGCTTCCGTCTCCCGCTTGCAATGCGGACAAAGGCGCCGCACCAGCCGTTGTGCCAATACGCCGCGCAATACCGCCGTCATCAGATAGTCTTCCAACCCCATGTCGCGCAGGCGCGCGATGGAAGCGGCGGCCGAATTGGTATGCAATGTCGACAAAACCAGATGTCCGGTCAGGGCCGCCTGCACTGCGATCTGTGCGGTTTCCAGATCGCGGATCTCACCCACCATGATGACATTCGGGTCCTGGCGCAGGATGGAGCGGAGCAGTGACGCAAAATTCAGACCGATCTGGGGGCGTACCTGAATTTGGTTGATACCGCCGAGCTGAAACTCGATCGGATCCTCGATCGTGACAATCTTGCGGCTGACGGAATTCAGACCCAATAGACCGGTATAGAGCGAGGTCGTCTTGCCGCTGCCGGTGGGACCGGTCACCAAAACAATGCCGTTCGGCAGTTCCAGCGCCGTGCGGAACGCGTCTGCGATGGCCGCAGGCAAGCCGAGACGTGCAAAATCGAAACTGACCGCGCCACGGTCCAATACGCGCAGCACGACGCTTTCACCATGCAGCGACGGCACGGTGGAGACACGAAAATCCACCTCCTGCCCGCGCACAGCCAGGCGGATACGACCATCCTGAGGCAGGCGACGCTCGGCAATGTCCAGATGCGCCATGATCTTGATGCGCGAGGTGATGGCGGCTCGCAATGCGACCGGCGGGCTTTCCGCCTCATGCAACTCGCCATCATAGCGATAACGGATACGGAGCTTGTCTTCCTGGGGCTCTATATGGATGTCGCTCGCATGGGTTTCGACGGCGCGCCAGATGATCTGGTTGACAAGGCGAATAACGGGCGCATCGCTCGCGAGGTCGCGTAATTTCTCGGCATCATCCTCGACGGCTCCGGAGGATTGCTCGGTCTCTTGCGGTGCGTCCTCTGTCGGATAGAGGCGATTGAAGGCCGCTTCGATGTCGATCGGGATGCCGATTTCTATAGCCACCGGCTGGCCGAGCGCGGCGGATAGCGCTTCCGCCACGAAATCGTCCAGCGGATCGGCGAGCACGATAATGGCGGTATCGCCGTCTTCGCTGACCGGAATCGCCCTCGCCTGGCGGAGAAAGTCGAGAGACAGGCGGTCCTGCCAAAGCGGTGCTTCAGGGTAACGGCTTTTCTCGGCAAACGGCAGGCCCAAAAGCCTGGCATAGGCGGCGGCCAGGGCAAGCTCGCTGATCACGCCAAGCTTGCCCATGACGATATCCAATCGCTCGCCGTTTTCCTCCGCGACACGGCGCGCGCGCTCAACGGCGCGCGCTTCGCATTGCCCGCTGTCGAGCAGCAGCGCGATCAGCCGCGTAACGGGATCGGCAGCCGGCACGTCAATCGGGTCGGACAGGATTGTTGTTAAGGGCATGACATTCTACTGCAGAGTTCTGACCTTTGCCGTCATCAGCATCTGGAAAGGAAGGATGTGGTGACGGCAAAGGTTATATGACTGCAAGTGACAGGACGATGACAGGTGAGTTTGGTGCGCAGGCAAGCATGGTCGGAATGATAATGCCGGTTTGGCTTTTCCTGCTGATCCTGGCGCCCGTGATCGGCAGTTTTCTGGGCGTGATCGTCCGCAGGCTGGGGACCGGGCAATCCATTATCTGGGCAAGGTCGAACTGCGAAAATTGCGGTGTGGCGATCGCCTTCTACGATCTTGTCCCACTCGTCAGCTTTTTGCAGTTGAAAGGCCGTTGCCGGCATTGCCGCAGCCGCATTTCCTTCTTCCATCCGGCCATCGAGATCTCGGCCATTCTCGTCGCTGTCTGGGCGATGACGGTCGATAGCGGCAATGGCCTGATCGCCTCCTGCCTCCTTGGCTGGATGCTTCTTGGCCTCGCTTTGTGCGATATCGCCCGCTATCGCCTGCCGGATGGACTGACGCTGCCATTGCTGCTGGCAGGGCTTGGCGCGACCGCAATGTTGATGCCGGAAGCGGTGGCGGATCACGCGCTCGCGGCAGCCTTGGCCTATGGGCTGTTCCGCACGATCGGCTGGCTGTATCAGCGCCTGCGCGGCTTGGCCGGGTTGGGGCAGGGCGATGCCAAGCTTCTGGCCGCATCCGGCGCCTGGCTTGGTCTTTTTGCGCTGCCGAATCTCATCCTTATCGCGGCTGCGTCGGCACTGATTTTCGCATTGCTTCTGAAGGTGCAGGGCCGGGTGATCGATCGGCAGACAAGGCTGCCCTTCGGTCCGTTCATCGCTTTGGCGACCTGGCTGCTTTGGCTCTACGGACCGCAAGATGTCTTCAAGTTTTCACCATACTTACTGACTGTTTTGAAATAGCTGTCGAGCCGCGCTTAGAACCTGCTGTTCGTATTCTTCGCTTAAAATGGCGGTATGGGAGTGATAATAGCCGACGGCCTTGAGAAGGTCGCCATGGGCTTCGTTGAGATAGGTCCGCATGATGGCCCCGGCGGCCGCGATATTGAAGCAAGGGTCATCAACAAGACGTCTGTAGACGACGGCTTCCGTGAAGCCCGAATAGGCTGCCAGCGGGTGCAGCCAGATCGTGTTGACTTGCATCACGCCCAGGTCTTCCGTGCCATTGGCGTCCGCGCGTACGACGCCGGCATCGCCCCCTTCGACATGTTGGATCGAAGGAAGAACACGCGGCGGCAGCGCATAAAGATGGGCGACGAGCGCCATGCAGGCGAGAAACCGAATGGGCATCCATGCTCTCCGGACAATCCGGGCGATTTGACAAAGCGTTGCGCGATAGCAACCGGGAATGATGAGGTGAGTAGAATGCCCATGATACGACAGAAAGTGAAGGCCGCCGCGGACGAAGGCTTCACGCTGCTTGAAGTGCTTGTCGTCATCGTCATCATCGGCCTGCTTGTGGGTTTCGTCGCGCCGGCCGTGCTGCGTCAGTTGGGTGGCGCGCGCGTCTCCGTCGCGAAACAGTCTATCGAGCGTCTTAGCTCCATTCTGGACATGTATAAGCTCGATGTCGGGTCCTATCCCTCGACCGCGGACGGGCTTACAGCGCTCGTCACTCAGCCCTCGGATGCGTCTAACTGGAGCGGGCCCTATCTGAAAGGTGACGGCACGCTGCTTGATCCTTGGAATCATCCCTATGTCTATCGCAACCCATCCAATCGTAGCGCCCTGGACTATGATCTTTGCTCTCTCGGGCCAAACGGCCAGAATGGGTCCGAGAATAGCGGCAATATGATCTGCAATCACTGACCCTGGCTTGGATCAGTCGTCATGCTGCCAGGTCAGAATGCGAAAAGCCTGTCCGCTATCGCTAAAGCGGACGGTGGCGTCCCGCAGGTAGCGGGCTGAACCGCTTCGACCCTCGGCAATGATCTCGACAGCCAAGGCGCCCGGCTGGTCAGGCGCCATTGGCGTCGTGGCACCGGTCTGGCGCATCATACGCATCAGGCTGCGCAACACGACCGGATCGGCAAAGGTCGGCGTCGGAACTTGCGTATCGCCGAAGACCGATAGATGCGGGACAAGACAATCCGCGATGGCCGGCGTCATGCCCAGAACAAGACGGATCTCGTCTCTCGTCTGGAATGCCTGGCCTAAAGGCGCGTAGGTGAGGCCCGCCGCACGATACCGCGCTCTCAGCGCGCGGGGATCGTCATTCGGCGAACGCCAATCGGTGATCGATTGCGTGAGAAGCGTGGCGACAGACGCGGAAGCACCGCATTCTTCCAGCAGTGCCGTCAACAAAGGGGCCGGCGCCATATTGGGATTGACCAGGCCGGCAAGATTGCGAATGCGAATGCTGGCCGAACCGCCCGGCAGTGCCAGGACCCTGACATCTGCGGCCGATCGCCCGCGATCACCCGTCAGGATAAGAAAAATGCTGTCCTGGACGGCACTATCGGCCAGGGTCTCAGCAACCGCAGCCTGACGCAGATTGCCGGCCAGTTGCGCTTCCCGTCGCCCCGCGGCGAGAAGCTGGGTGATGATAAGCGATAGCAGCACCAGCGCCCAGAGCACGAGCAGCAGCGCGAAACCTGAATCTTTGCGATCAGTCGCGCCTGTCTTGTCCAACCCTGTCAATGCGGCAGGATTCAGGGTGAGCCGAGGCGCCTGCGCAATCCCGCGGTCGGATCATCCGATCCGCTCAGCGGCAATTGCTGCAAGACCTGCGGCACCGCCGCCGCGTTGGGCAGTTGCTCGCGCAGATCCTGGGTCAGGTCCAGCGCGTCCCGCTGATCATGGATAACATGGGGCGTGATGAGGACCAAAAGCTCATCGCGCGTGCGCGTGTTGTTCTGCTGACCGAACAGCGCGCCGATCACCGGAATGTCCTTGATGAAAGGAACCCCCTGATTGCTGCGGGTGACGCTATCCTGAATGAGGCCGGCAAGGCCGATCGTCTGGCCGTCCTGCACCACGACGCGGGACTGCACATCCCGCTGCGTGAAGGTGGGGGAGTTGATGCCCGTGGTGGAGGAGCTTGAGCTTGCCGTGGTATTCACGTTGCTGACCTCCTGCGCGATGTCGAGCGTCACGAGACCGTCGCTGCTGACACGCGGCGTTACTTCCAGAATGACGCCGGTCTGCTCGTAGGACACGGAATTGATGATGTCGGATGTGCTCGTCACGGTGCTTTGCGCCTGCTGCGTCAAATAGGGCACCAGATCGCCCACTTCCAACCGCGCCGGTTGGTTGTCCAACACCATGAGTTCCGGTGAGGAAAGCACGTGCACGGTGCTGACCGCTTGCAGCATATCGAGCGCGACCTGGGATGCATCGCTGCCGGCGAGGAAATAGCCGCTGAAGCTATTGGTCGCGTTGAAAACCGAGGTCAGCGTGCCGTTCAGGCCACCGGCTTTGAAGAAGAACTGCGTGCCGTAACGCAAGGCGTCGTTCAACTGCACCTCGGCAATCACCGCGTCGATCCGCACCTGCAGGGGAATGATGTCGATCTTGCGCAATGTCGCCTGGACGGTATTCAACTCCTGCGGGGTGCCGTAGATGAGAAGGGCGTTGTTCTGCCCATCGGGAATGATCCGCATCTCGTTATTGGAGCTGCCGCTGTCGCCGCTCGTCGCATCCAGGCCGCCCAGCAGCGGATTGGCACTGGCAGACGAATTGCTGCCGCTATTGCTGCCGAGACCGCTTCCGCTCGCGCCCAAACCGCCGAGGCTGCCGCCGCCAACGCCGCCGACACCACCATTGCCCAGACCGCCGCCGCCGGCACCGTTGATCCCCCCGCCGCTACTGCCGCTTTGAGAATTGTCGGTCATGGATTTGACGGTCGCCGTCGGCGTTGGCGTCGCGGTAACATGGTCGGGTGTGAAGGCCTGCTGAAGAATATAGGCGACGTCGTTGCTATGCCCGTTCTGCAGGTAATAAACCGTCCAACTGCGCGTCGTCGTGTTCTGACGGTGACGGATGAGATCAAAAATGCGCTCCGCGGCGGCGATGGTGGACGCGTTATTCGCGGTCACCAGAACGGCATTGATGCGATCCATCGCAATGACATGCGTCGCCTGATTGCTGCTGGCCTGGCCGCGCGCAGAACTGCTGCCGGAGGTATCGACCGCCTGCTGCAACGCGGTTGCCACATCTTTGGCGCTGCCGCTGTCGACTGGAAACAGCGCGAAGGATTGTCCGGCCAGGCTATTGACGTCAAAGGCCGCGATCAACCCGGCCAATGCCTGGCGTGCGGTCGGGTCGCCCGCCAGGAGAATGGCATTGCCACCGGGCGCGGCGGCGATCCGTGCGCCCTGGCTGACGAAGGGCTGCAACACACGCACGAGATCGTCCGCGTTGACATATTGCAAGGGGATGATCTGGCTGCCCGCGGCATTGGGTGCCGTGGCGATTCCGGATGAATTGGCGCCGCTTGTCGGCACAATGCGATAGAGCGCGCCGTCGGTCACCAGCGTCGCGTTCACCTGCGACAGCAAAACCTCCAGGGTCGGCAGAAGCTGGTCGGTGCTGATCGGGGTCGAGCTATGCAGCGACACCGTGCCATGAACCCCCGGATCGATCGTGTAATTTGCGTGCAGGATCGCACCGAGGATCTGGGCGGCCACGGCGCGGATATCCGTGTCGGCAAAATCGAGCGTGGCACCCGCGCCGGTCGCGCCAGGGGCCGTCACGCTAGCGCCACTATTGCTGCCGGATGGCGTGTTGCTGATGCCATAGCTGACGCCGCCGGCGCCAAGCGACGTCGTTCTGCCGACCGGGCCATCCTCTCGGATGGAGGCCATGCCGGCATCGGATGAGACCGTGGGCAGCGGCGTCAGTGGTGGCGGCGCGGTTGGCCGAACGCATCCGCCGAGGCTGGCGACCGTGAGGCAAACGGGAAGGAGATGGCGCAACCAATGCGCTGAAAGGGCGGATGGCATTCGGGCGGGTTATGCTTTTCTCATGACGGTCGTTGCACGTCAGTTGGCTGGATTGGTCATGACGGCGACGGACCGCGTGAGGGCATGGTCACCGGCCTCCGTGCCGGCACGGAAGGCGAAGACCATGAAACTGGCATCGAGGGCAGGGTGGCTGGCATCGATGCCATTGCCCTTGCTCCCGTCCGACAATGCGTGAAGCGACAGGTCATCGACGACAAGTCCGAGTGCGCTGTCGTTGATGGCCTTCATGAGGCTGATGAGGATCGGCCAAGTCGTCGTCGCTTCGATCTGCAAGCCGATACGACGAAACGCGCCCCGCTGCAGCGCGGGCAGCACTTCGACGCTGGACGGCAGCACGCCGCTGCCGGCCGCAAGATCCTGCAAGGCATTCTGCAGATTGGCGGCAGCGATGGCGTCGGTAGCGCCCGGGATGAGGGCGGAGGCCGACCCTGTTGTGCGGTCCGCTTTCGCC
The DNA here is from genome assembly GCF_020621385.1 of Acidisoma cellulosilyticum. Classification (GTDB taxonomy): domain Bacteria; phylum Pseudomonadota; class Alphaproteobacteria; order Acetobacterales; family Acetobacteraceae; genus Acidisoma; species Acidisoma cellulosilyticum. Next base: position 152,003 of record NZ_JAESVA010000011.1, read on the forward strand.
TCTCGCGCGATCCGGCGGAGACTGGGCAAATCCGCCGCAATCATCTGCATATGCGCCAGCATGCCGGCCTGATCGGCACGCGCCGCCTCGCGCGCTGCAAAGAGACCGGTCAAGGGCGCGACGCAGCCCGACCACACAAGACCCAGAGCTGCGAGCGTCATGCCCACGGCCAGCACTTGTCCTGCCCGGCCCTCAGGCAATCGCTTGATGAGAGACGCGCTCAAGGCCGGATCTCGGCACTGATCGAAAAGACATCCGTATGGCGGTCGGTGTCGCTCGTCACCGGTGCGATAAAGGCAGGATTGCCGATGAGATCGACGCCGGCCAGTTTGCCGATAAGCTGGGCGGCAGCGTGGGATTCCCCGTCAAGACGCAGAACCCTTTGTTGGAGGGTGAGGTCGGTCAGCCATGTGCCGTCGGGCAAGGCATCGGTGACGGAAGCCAGAACTTGCAATGGGGCGCCAGAAAGACTGCGTTCAACGCTGAGGACGGAATTGCTTTCGGCATCGGCCGTGATGCTGCGGCGCAGAGACGCTGCGGCTGCCACGGAGGGTTGCAGTGCCGCAATCTGTCGCCCGATCGTGGCGATCTCAATCTGCTGGCGCAGGAAAGGGGTGGCACAGAGCGTCACAAACAGCAGACAGCAGACGGCGAGGGCCGCGATGCGGATCGGCGTGCGGGCGGATCGGGTGGTCTTTTCCTGCTTAAGCCGGATCACGCGGAAGGGTGAGCCTGCCTGGGCACCGCGACTTTCCATACAATCCGGATGAAGGCCGTAGGTCTGCAGCGCGCCGAGGATGGGCGCGAGCTTGTCCCGCTTAGCAAGACGCAGGCGCACATCAAGCTTGCCAAGCCGCTTGTCCTGGCCGGCGACGACCCAGTCCCAGAAGACATCCGCGACCGTGAAGGGCGTCAGTCGGTTCATGTCGTATTGCAGAACCTGGCCGAGATCCCGTTCGACCGCCGAAGGCAAGGACACCGCGCGTTCCAGAATTGTGCCGGGCGGCAGGAGCAAACGCAGCGGCGCGTGTTTTGCCCCAGGCATCGCGCGTAGCAGGGCGAGACCTTCATCGTTCAAAGGCAGGACAACGGTCTGCTGTCCATCGCCGCCAATCTCCAGGCTGATATTGAGATCATCGCCAGTGGATTGAACCCTGACGGTCACACCGGGTGTTTTGCCGTCTGGCAGAAGCTTGGAAGAGATCGGAACAAGGGTCTGCCATTGTCTTGTCCACCACGTCAGAAATTCAGCAAGCATGGCAGACATCTCGACCTAATCGGCGAAGTTTAACGGGTTTTTCGACGAGGGCGATCTCAGTTTCGTGACAGTTTTGGAGGAGAAAACGGAGCCGTCGCTATCATCAGGGCTGATAGAAGACATTGGTTCGTTTACCGTGCAGCACGCGGATCAAGGAAGCACGTCTGACCGGCGGCGGTGGCGCCTTGGAAAATGCCAGAGCCAAGGCGCGAACTTGCCCCGCTTTGGTGAGCAGGACCCGTTCATCCGACACGGTCTGGATGGTCCAGCCCGCGACCTCGGCGCCGGTTCCCAGCACCAAGGATTTCGGTGGAGGGCTGCCGGCATCGGTCCCGGCGGCGGTGCCCGCACCGGCGGGCATTTCGAAGATCGCCATCGCCGTATTGCCGAATAGGATGGTGCCGGAGAGGCGCGGCATGGTGCCGTCAGGCGTGGCGTCTATCGGCAGAGGTCGCCGGTCCAACGCGAAAAGCGGTCGGTCCAGCGCTTTATCCTGCCATTGCTGCGCGGGTCCTGCCGCATCCTTGGCGGAGGCATCTATCTTCGGCAGGGCGATTGGACGGCCGCCTGAAACGGGTTCGCGCGGATCAGCGGGCAAGACCTCCACGATGACCGCGGCCGCCAGCGACAGGATCAAACCACTGAGCAGAAGATTTGCCCGATGCTGCCGCAAAAACGCGATGACGGCTTGTCCTGCCATGGCGTCAGGCGACCGCCGCGGCGCCGGCAAGGCTTGTCGTAGGTGCCTGCGGTACAGCGACGGTTTCGTCAAACAGCAGCAGGCGGCCGGAATTTGCCATGCCGACCAGGGTGCTGAAATTATGCACGACGGCCGCAATAATCGCGCCCTCCGCGCCCAGTAAGCCGCAGGCGGCCAGAACGATCAGGATGATCGTCCAGCCGAGACCGAAGGCCACATTCATGTGGATGGTGCGGCGGCAGCGGCGGCTGAGGCGGATACAGGTCGCGAGCCGGCGCAGATCGCTCGTCATCAGCACAAGATCGGCGGAGGCGAGGGCGACGTCAGTGCCCTGGGCGCCCATCGCCACACCCACGGCGCCCGCCTTCAGCGCCAGGCTGTCATTGATGCCGTCGCCGATGACCATCGGCTTGAAGCCCTGCTGCACTTCGTCCAAGACCCGGTGCATCTTCTGCTCGGGCAGCGCGTCGGCACAAATGTCGCCGATGCCCAGCTGGCGGCCGATACGCTGAGCGACCTTGGCGCGATCTCCGGTGAGCAGGATCTGGCGACGCAGTCCCAATTGCCGCAGATCCTCCAAAGCCTCGAAGGATTCCGGGCGGGGTTCGTCGGCCAGCATCAGCCAACCCAGGAAGCGGGAACCACGGCTGAGCGCCACCATCGGCCCGTCATGGTCGGGCATGTCATGCGCGACAATGCCGAAGGAGGCGAGCAAAGCGGGGCGGCCCATGGCGATCCGGTCCTCCCCCAATCTGGCATGCATGCCGAGGCCCCGATCCTCCCTCGCCTCATGCAAGGGCAGATGCAGTTCGGGCTGCACGATGCCGGCAAGGGCCCGGCTGACGGGATGGTTGCTCTCAGCCCCCAGGCTGGCGGCGAGCGCCATCATTTCGCCTTCCGCGACGCCCGGCATGGCGTGCAGTCCTACGAGGTTGAGCTTGCCTGACGTGACGGTGCCGGTCTTGTCGAAGACGACGGAGGTGACTTCCGCCAGTTGTTCGAGGAAGGCGGAGCCTTTGATGAGAATGCCGTGCCGAGCGGCCACCGCGATGGCCGCCACGGCGGTGGCCGGTGCGGCCAATACCAGCGCGCAAGGGCAGGAGGCGACGAGCACGGCGAGCATGGCGGCGGTACTGCCCGTCGCGAACCAGACGCCGGCGGCGACCAGCAGGATCAGCACCATGTAATGGCCGGAATAGGCCTCCAGCAGCCGCGTGACCGGCGGTTTGGCGGCTTCGGCCTCATGCATCAGCGCCACGATCTTGCCGAGCGTGGTGTCGTCGCCGATGCTGGTCACTTCCACGACAAGGCTGCCGTCGAGATTGACCGAGCCGGCCATGATCGGCTGGCCGGCCTGCACTTCGATCGGCACAGACTCACCGGTCAGCGAGGCGGTATCGATGCTGGCCGCGCCGTCGAGGATCATGCCGTCCACCGGCACGCGGTCGCCGGCATGGAGCTGAATACGGTCACCGATGCGCAAAGCCTGGGTCGGCACCTCCTCAGACCGACCATCCGCCGTCAGGCGCCGGGCGTTGCTTTGCACCAGCCGCCCAAGCGCGCCGATGGCCTCTCGGGAGCCGAGCAGGCTGCGCTCCTCCAGGACATGGCCGATGATCATGACGATGGGCAGGATGGCGGCGGTGATAAGATCCCCGGTCGCCCAGCAGGCCAGCAGCGCGAGCGCCACCAGCTGATCGCTCATGCCATGAAGGCTGGGGTGGCGCAGGCTGTCCCAGGCGGCCGTCATGACAGGCACAGTCACCAGCAAGGCCGCCAGACCGGCGACCAGTTCAGACAAGCTCTGATCGGCGGGAAAGACCACACGCCATATCAGCGCGATGCAGAGCAGCCCGCCCGCGACCATGGAGAGGGTCAGGCGAACGGCGAGGGAGGACCGTTCGGCGAAGCTCAGCAGCGTCGGGCGCGGCGCCTTATCGCTGTCGGCGTCACGATCCAGGCCAGAATGGGGAAGGGCGGTCGCGCTCATGGCATCGGTCCCGGAAGAAGAATTTGCTGGGCGCTGCGCGGATCGACGGCAGTCACCTCACCCGCATGCTGAAGGATGGCGGCGATTTCGTCCTGATAGGCGTGGGTCAGCAGCGTATCCCGGTCAGCCGGTGTTTCCTGCGTTTCCAGCGCGCCGATCGGGGCGGTATCCGTCATGGCCGTCTTGATGCGCTCATCGGCGGCAGCCGCTGCCGATGAAATGATGCCGTCGCGCTGCTGATTGGCGTCCTGCATGGTGTGTTCGGCATCGGTATGGGCGGCGGCGGCGTTCTGATCCGCAATCTGGGCCGCCGTCAGCACGCCATCGAAGGCGGCTTTGGCGACAGGCGGCAGCAGCGCCACAAGATCGACACGGCTGACCGCAATGCCGAGATCCTCCCCTGCCGCGCGCAGCCGGTTCAGCCGCGCATTCATCGCGGCGACCAGATCGTTGCGCAGCGCTTCGCGTCGTGCGGCAAGGGCGCTGATGGCGGAACTGCCCGGTGCCGTCACGTCCTCATCCGGTTGCGCGACAAGAAAGTCATCCAGGTTGCGCGACGCCGTCAGCGAAACCGCGCTCGCCTGGAAGATGCGCTGCAGGGCCGGTAGCGCGTGATCTTCCACCAGCAGGTAAGCCGAAGGGGCAGTGATCGTGTAGAACAGCGTGGCGTCCAGAGAGACGACATTGCCGTCCCCCGTCATCAGATAGGCGGCGTTGAACAGGTCACGCTCACCCTGCATGTGGATGACGTCGTCATTCGGCGCCAGCTGAAAATCGGTCTCGTCGGATTGGAAGCCGGTCGCCTGCGCCTGCACCTTATAGGCAATCTGCCGGTCAGCAGCCGGCAGCATGCGCACCTGTTCGATGGGTGAAGGCCAGGCCAGCAGAAGCCCCGCTTCCTGAACGCGATTGACCCGCCCGAAGCGAAAGACGACCGCACGGCTGTCGGGCGGCACCTGATGAATATTGCCGCTGGCCCAGCCGGCGCCGAGCAGAATGACGAGGGCGTAGAGCATGAGGAAGCCAAGGCGGACGGTGCCCGCAACCGGTCCCTGCAGGGCGGGATCGCGCGGCGCTTGGCTCATCGGGCGACCTGTCCTTCGCTGCGGCCGAACAGGCCGAGTTCCGACGCAGTGGCAGCAAGCGTGGACGGGGCCGGCGTCGCGACCGCCGGGTCATTCGCCGCGTCAGGCGCCGATGGCGGCGGTGCAGCGGGGGCGGGACGGTCGATCGTGGGGGAGTTGCCCTGTGGCGGTCCCCCTTGTGGCGCCCCCCCTTGTGGCGGCCCTTGGACCAGAACGTTGAAGGGCGCCGCGTCCGTGCGAAGAATGAGGCGGGTGCGCGGCCCGACGATCGCCGTCAGCGTGTCGAGCGAGCGCAGCATCAGGTAAAGCGACGGATCACGGGCATAGGTCGCGCCATAGATCTCGGCGGCCTTCTCACGCGACTGGGCCTCGATCGCCGCCGCATCGGCCTGAGCATTGGCGATGGTGATCCTTGCGTCGCGCATCGCGTCGGAGCGGATCTGTGCCGCGATGCGCAACCCCTCGGCGGTGCGTTCCGCGGCCACGGTCTCTCGCTCGGACCGCATGCGCGCGACGGTCGCGGCCAAGGTTTCGGCCGGCAGGCTGAGGCGCTCGACCCCGACCTGTTCGATCTGCACGCCGTAGATGGCGAGCACCTGTTGCGCGATCGTGTCCTGCAACTGCTGCTCGAAAGCGGCCAGACGCACCTTGGTCGGGTCGGTATTGACCAGATCGTCGAGGTCGAAGTCGCTTGCCGTGATCTGGAGCGCGGAGCCGACGAAGCTGCGCAGCTGCCGCGCGGCCTCGTCCGGATTGTTCCCGGTGGCGCGCAGGAATTGCTGGATACGAGCGGGGTCGCTCGGCACGCGCCAGGCCAGGAAGGCCTGCACCAGAATGCGGAGCCCGTCGCGTGTGCCGACATCCTGCACGCCGCTGGAGGTCGTATGCAGTCGCAGATCAACCTTGATGGTGCTGTCGATCGGCGCCGGGATTTTCCAGGCAAGGCCCGGTCGCGTCAGCACGCGCACGGGATCTCCGAACCGCGTGACGACGACGGCTTCGCCGTCCGTCACCATGACGTCGGACGAGACGACAGCGGCACCGGCGAGAATGATGCCGGCGAAAGCGAGGCGAATGGCCAGCCGCGCCCCTGAACGCTTTGGGCCGGCCGTCGCGGTTCCGGTAAGGGCGGCGGTATTCATGATGGCGCTTTCAGCTTGTGTCGCAGATCGGTCATGGCGCTGTGTAGGGGGCATTGGCCGCCTGCACGGGGGTCGCCATTGTCCCTGCGGCCGGGCGGAGATCGACGATGGCCGATTGGGACTGGTCCAGACGATGATCGACGATTTCGACCTCACCCTGTGCCAGGGCGGTCTGAAGATTATGAAAATAGCGTTCGAGCAGGAAGGCGCGGCCGCCCTCGTGATGGGCGAGGATATCGGCATCTGCGCGGGACTGTTCACCGCGCGCGGAATCGATTCGCTCGGCCGCCGATGCCTGGGCCAGGACGCGCATATTATGGGCGGTCGATTGGGCGGCGCTCAGCGTGGTATGGGCGCGTCCCTGCTCCTGCGAATATTGCATGGAGGCGATAATCTGGGCCGTTTGCACGCCTCGGTATGCGATGGCGGCGCCCCCGGGCGGGTGCAGCGACTCGACGATCAGCGAGAGGACCTCAAGCCCGCTATGCTGCTTGTCCAGATCTTGCTGCACGGCCGTTTTGAGCCCGGTCGCGATCTCCTCATTGCGCTCGCCGAGGACTTCCGCGAGCGTGCGGTCGACGAAGAAATGTGCCAGTTCCTGGCCGGCGACCGAGCGCACCAGGCTTGCCGGGTCAACCATGCTGTAGAGGGCAAGACGCGCATCCGCGTCCGTCAGCCCGACGCGATAGAGCACGTTGATGCTCACGTTTGCGGTCTCGAAGCTTTGGCGGCTGCCGATGGCGCTTGCGATGATATAGGAGGTTTCGTTGACGAATCGCTGATCCCAAAGCCGGTTGGCGCTGGGCGGCGGCGGACCGTCGGCGGTCGAGACATCCTTGCCGGCGAGGCTACCCTCGGACGCGGTGTCAAGGGCGACCGCGTGAACGACGCCATACTCAACCATGCGGACGCGTCCGAAGGGCCAGGGGAGCAGGATATGCAGCCCCGGCTCTAGCATGGCGACGGGCGCGCCGAAACGCTCGTACGAGCCGCGGGCATTGAGGCCGACGCGGACGACACCGGAGAGGCACCAGGCGAAAACCAGAAGTCCGAGCAGAACGGGGGCCGCGGCGGTGCGGGCATAGCCCATTGCCCAGCTACGCGTGATGTCGATCCCGAACTGCGTTCTCAGTTTTTCGGCGACCCGACCGGGTTGCACGCTGCCGGGCTGCAGCAAAGCGGCGACCGCACTGCCGATCATGGCGCGGGCGGCGATCGGTGCGCGAGGCGGCAGGAACCAGATGCCGAGCGTGCGCAGCGCCAGTTCGACCGCCAGCAGACCGACGAAGCCCTGGATCAGGACAGCAGCCCAGCTGCCGAGGGGAACACCCATGCCGCGTGCAGCCAAAAGTGCCGCATAAGCGAGAAGGACGGCGGCCGGCAGCCGCAGCAGAGCGGTGAGCGCCACGCGCTCGGGCAGGCAAGGCAGTGGAATGGCGGCGATCAGCCGCTCACCGATCAGGAAGACGAAGGCGGGAAATGTCAGGAGGCCAATGAGTATCGGCCAATTGGCAAAAGTCGTGGGGATCGCTGACGGTGGCAGAGCGCGCAGAGCGATGAGGCTTGCGACCGTCCCGACGAGAATGAGCAGGCCCTGCGGCCAGCCAGCGGCGGTGGACACGGCGGAGGGCCGCGTCACGGCCTTGGCGTCGAGAGAGCGGGCGCGGCCTGACAGGATGAGAAGGCAGCTGAGCAGACCGGTCAGCGTCACGACCAAAGCCGCAATAACCGCGCCGGTCAGGCCGTCATGCGTCATGGCCCCAAAAATAGGAAGAGCGCCGATATGACGGCGCATCCAGGCAAGTGTTCCGACAAGAGCAAGGATACAAAGAGCGTCGACAACCGCCACCCGCCGCAGCATGCGCGCGATACGGCGGGCATCCGAAAAGGCCGGTATGACAGAGAGGCTTGTGACCTCGATGCGGTCGTCGGGCTTTAGCATTGATCAGACTTCTAAAAGGCAGCCGGATGCCGCTTTGGGCGGCATCCGGCCTGTTGCAATCAGCTCTTGGTCGCGGGGAAGGTAAACATATCCATCAGATCGCCGATGGCCGGGCTGTTGGTCGGTGCATAGGGATTGCTGGTCGTGGACACGGGGTCCGGCAGATTGTCGCGGGTCGTGGTGCCGACTTTCTCAAGTCCCCAGTTCTTTTCGACAAACTTCAGGAAAGAGACGTGGTCGGCATAGACATGGGAGACATTGCCGCCCGTGGAGTAGGGAGAGATCATGATCGCCGGGATGCGCGTGCCGTCGCCGAAGAAGTCAAGCGGCTGCACATAGCCGGAGTCCCAGTAGCCGCCGCCTTCGTCGAAGGTGATGAGGATGGCGGTATGGGCCCAGAGCTTCGGGTTCGCCTGGACTTCCGTGACGATATTCTTCGCAAAGGCTTCGAAGAGATCGAGCTTGGACGAGGCCGGGTGACCGTCGAGCAGACCGTCCGGCTTCACGAAGGAAACCGCCGGCAGCGAGCCGGAGCTGATAGCCGTCGTCAGATCCGTGACGTCTTTCAGATGGGCGGTGCGCTGAGCGGCGCTCGTCATGATCGAGGTTTCATAGAGGAAGGGGTTGCAGATATTGCAGTAGATGCTGCCCGTGTCGCTGGTCGGGTCCTTCACATAGTCGTTCCAGCCTGCGCCGTAATAGGCCCAGGAAAGGCTGTGCTTGTTGAGCACGTCACCGATGGTCGGCACCGGGGAGGGCGGGATGGTGAAGGTCGAGGTATTGACGGTGCCGTCACCGAAATAACCCGGATTGTAGTTGTTCAGCAGGTAATAGGCGCCGGTGGCGCATTTCGGCGCAATGGCGGTCGGCAGCGCTGCGAGATAGGACCGCACCGCGGCCACGCCCGGCTGCGTCGCGACGGAGCAATCGCTGTAGGAACCACCGGAATAGCCGTCCTGAACCCACCAGTTATTCGTGCCGGACTGGGAATTCGGGTTTTCGATTTCATTGGTCGGCGGGGTTGCGATATGGCCCTGGCCGTCCGTGTAATAGATGGCGAGGCCAGTGCCGATCGCTATGTGGTTCGCGCCGGTGCCGCCCATGATGGACTGATGGAAATTGTCGCTGATGGTGTACTGGTCAGCGAGAGACTTAAACGTGGCCGCGTCGCCCTCGGCCATGTTGTAGAAGCCCATCGAGGCCGAGCCTTCGCCCGTCGTCAGGTTCGTGAAGTTCGCAGGCTGCGTCGCACCGTTGGTGCCAGCGCCTTCGGTCACTTCCGTCCAGGGAAACAGATCAGCCAAGCAGCCGGAGGGGTTGGCGGCGGTGATGTGCGTGGCCGCGCAATCTTCTTCCTGCCACATCTGATAGAAACGATGCACCGGGCTGGCGGTATAGGCATCGTAAGGCATTTTCGGCCCGGAGATCTGATAGGGGCCGTTCCCGGGTGCTGCCCCGTTAGTCACGCGGGTATCGGTGCTGTCGGAGGTCAGGCCGGTCGCGCCGGTGGTCAGCAGGCGATAGCTTGCGGAAGGCAGGCCATCCTGAATGACGCTTTCGATCGCGGAGACCGCAGCGACGGTCGCGAACGGCGGCGGATCGTTGTCGGCAGCCTTCGAGGGAGCGCCGTCAGTGCCGACCGGCGGCAGAGCGGAATAGAGAACTTTGCCGCCGGGCGCCGTGGCATAGGTGCCGGTCTGCGAGGCAGAGAACTGGCCGGCTTTCACGAAGTTCGTGCCCGGTGTGCCGTCAGCGCGGACGATACCTTCCGACAGAAGGTTGTTAATGGTTTGACCAGTCTTCGGCTTATAGGTCGCGAAGACATGGTCGAAGGTCCGGTTCTCGCCGATAATGACGATGACATGGTCGATCGGCGTTGTCGGGCTTCCGACGCCGATAAGCTGGTCAACGCCTGTGCTGCTCTGGGCGAAGGAAATTGCCGGATTGCCGATGACAGACAATGCTGTCGCGGCAAAAACCGACAATCGCAGTGATCGTGCAAAGCACGATACTGGCTTGGTCCTCATTGGCTCATCTCCAAAGTGGATTGACGCGGACTGAATCGCCGCTTGATGTCGTCGCACCGCTTTTCCCAGAAAGAGCCAATTGCTGTCCTTATCAAAACGATTAAGATTGGGTTACACAGAGCGCAATGCATGTAATCATAATGCGATGATTCGGCGAATTATTGACCGATGCGTTCAGAATCCGACTGATTCTAAAAATAATTCGACGTCTTCGATTTTTGATTGTGATTGATACTGCGATTTATTCGCAATAACTTCCGCCTGCAGACCGCGCCGAGCTTAGAGTTCGGCAGGGCTTTGTGGATGCCGATCGCAAGGCAGGTGTCACGAAGCCGTCACGACAAAATAGGACAAGCCTCTTATATTTTGATGCGTCCCAAAAATCCTATCGATTGGAAGCATCAAACGAAACGGGAACCTGTGCCGAGGGCCTGATGCTTCAGGATGAGTTTCTTCGAAGGTTAACAACTCCACGCCTCGCCGGTCGACTACATGTCGCCGTGAGGATTTTTCGCATGGCGAATAGCAAGAATTGAATGTGCAAGAATCAAATGTGACCGACGCCCAGGCATTGACGCCGGGGCGAAGATTTTCGTTGCGAAGATTTTGGGAAAGGCGTCGACATGCCTAGCATCAATTGGAATGGCGGCTCTGGCGACTGGTCGGATGCTGAAAATTGGACCCCGCAGCAAGTGCCGGGGTCGACAGACAGCGCAACGATTTCCGGATCCTCGGTATCGGATGTCTTGGTCGGCGCATCAGACAGCGTCACGGTTGGCAGCCTGTTGCTTGATGACGCGGCAGGGGTTGTGGAGGTCGACGGGGCTTTCTCGGCCAGTGAGGTCAATTTGACCTCCGGCCAGATGATTGATGACGGAACGATCGCCAACGCGACCATCATCGAAAATGGCGGCTCGCTTGATTTCGGCATCGGACTGCTGGACGCCGACACGATCGAGGGCGTGCTGACCATCGGGGACGGCGACACGGTGGTGGTTCAGGGCGGGATCACGGTCGAGAACGCGGACGGCACGCCGGGCACCATCGCGCTGACCGGCGCGGATGCGATGCTTGAGGTCACGGACAGCGAGACGATCGACA
>NZ_JAESVA010000012.1 GCF_020621385.1 Acidisoma cellulosilyticum
CCGCGCCGCGGGCCGCCGCGTCCATGGCGTTGAGCACGACGAGGCGGGAATCCTCGACCCAGCAATCGGAATATTCGAAAGCATGGACGAAGTCGGGTTTCAGCGGCTGGCCGGTGACGTCGCGCCGCAGATTGACGCCGCGTGTGGCGGGCAGTTTCTTCCGGCCGCCAATGTAATCGTAAAGGAACAGGCCGAGGCGCAGCAGCCAGCGCGGCCGCAGCTTCTTGTGATAGGGCAGGACGAAGCGCAGCGGCCAGACGATATGCGGCGCGATGCCCCACAGCACCTCGCGCTCCATCAGCGCTTCGCGGACCAGCCGGAATTCGTAATATTCCAGGTAGCGCAACCCGCCATGGATCAGCTTGGTGGAGGCTGAGGACGTGCCGGAGGCAAGGTCGCTCTTCTCGCACAGAAACACCTGCCAGCCGCGCCCGACCGCGTCGCGCGCGATGCCGCAGCCATTGATGCCACCGCCGATCACGGCAAGGTCGTAGATCTCGGCGGGGACCTTAGGCGGGGTCTTTGAGGGCGCGTTTGTTTCCAAATTTAATTCGTTCCATCCCGCGCTCTTGATGGGCGCTTTGGTAACTGAACAGAAACACGAAATTTCCGAATGCGCAAGCGATCAAAATGCGCGCATAGCGAAAATCGCTGTCTATTCTTCCTCCAACTCGCCGCCGGTTTCGATAACCTCGGTACCAAGTCGTTGCAAAAGCTCGGACATTTTCGGCGGAACGCGATCCGTGACCAGCGTATGGATTTCATCCAGGCGCGCGATGCGTACCGGGGCGCGCCGGTTGAATTTGGTCTGGTCCGTCACCAGAACGACCTGGCGCGCGTTTTCGATAATCGCGCGCGAAACCTGCACTTCGCGCACATCGTAGTCCAGCAGCGTGCCGTCCTCGTCGATCGCCGAGGTGCCGATGATGGCGAGATCGACCTTGAACTGGCGAATGATATCGGCGGCCATCTGCCCCACCACGCCGCCATCGGTGGGCCGGATGGTGCCGCCCGCGATCACGACATTGATGGAACTGTTGCGATACAGAAAATTCGCGACATTGATATTGTTGGTGATGACCAGCAGGCCGGTATGGTTCACCAGCGCCTGCGCCACTTCCTCGGTCGTCGTGCCCAGATTGATAAACAGCGAGGAATGATCAGGGATCAGCCTCGCTGCCGCCTCGCCGATGCTGCGCTTGTTTGATTGCGCGACGAGTTTGCGTGCCTCGTAAGCGAGGTTTTCCACTCCGGACGCGACGACCGCGCCGCCATGGGTGCGGGTGATCAGCCGCGCCTCGCCCAGATCGTTCAGGTCACGACGGATCGTCTGCGGCGTGACGCCGAAACGGGCAACGAGATCTTCAACCGAAACCCGTCCTGTCTCGCGCACGAGGGTCACGATTTCCTGTTGGCGGCGCGAGGCCGGACGCAGAATGTCCATGATTCTCAGTCAGATGCGGTGGAGGATAAGCCGAGATTGAAGGCGATGGAGATGCGCAAGGCATCGCCGCGATAGGGCCGCACCTGATGAAACAGCCAGGACGGGAAGATGAACAAAAGCCCCGGTCTTGGCCGGATGGTCTCGCCGGACCCGACCGAAGCCCCGTCTTCCCCGGCGAATTTCAGCGCCGGCGCATACATGCCGGGGCCAGGCCCGCGCGGATCGATCATTTCGAATTCGCCGCCGAGCGACGGGTCATCGGCGCAGCCGCCGTCATCGACGTAATAGGTGCCGGACCAGAAACTGCCGGGATGGTAATGCGCGATATTGCCGTCGCCGGGACCGTTGACATTGGCCCAGGCCTGCACGGTCCAGTTGGGGCGCAGCGGTTGACCCTGGCGATCCGCCGTCATCTGGTTCGCAATGCCACGCGCCGCCGTGATGACCTCGCTCATGCGCGCACCACCCCAGTCGAGGATGTCGCGGTCCGAATGCCATCCGCCCGCGTTCGACGCCTGGACGGAGGGGTGAGACGCACGACGGTCCAGGATGATGCGGCGGAGTTCGGCATTGCGCGCGGGGGCGTCGGGCAGTTCGACGGCCGCGACGGGCGTCGCAAAAAGACCGCGAATGTTGATTTCGACGCGCGCCATTTTCGTTTCTCCCGCGTCAGCCTGTGCGCGCGCCCCTAGCCCCTGTCAAGAGCGAAAGGAACGCGCGTCCCCACACCCGTCCTTCCGGACTGAGCCTGCACCGGCCCAGACTATTCGAATAAGGAACTCAGCCGGCAGAGACGATCAGCCGGCGCGCGGCCTTTTCCCGTCCGATCAGCGGCAGCAGGTCCTTCAGATCTGGCCCGCTTTCCTCGCCCGTCAAAGCCAGTCGCAGCGGGTGATAAAGGCCGCGGCCCTTGCGGCCGGTGGCGGCGCCCAGCGCCTTGGTCCAAAGGCTGGCGGTCGATTTGTCCCAGGGCTCGGCCGGCAGTGCGTCAGCCGCCGCGCGCAGGAAATCGGCGTCCTCGGCCTGGATCGGGGGCGAGATCTCCTCGGCCAGAATTTCCCACCAGACGCGGGCTTCCGACAGCAGGTCCAGATTGCCGCGAATGGAGAGCCAGAAGTCCTCCGTCGCCCCCTGCGGCAGGCGGCTCGCCACATCGGCAAAGCTCTCGCGATGCATCATCTGGCGATTGATGCCGAGCAGCTGGCGCGGATCGAAGATGGCGGCCGAATGCGACATGCGGCCCAGATCGAAGCTTGCCGTCACTTCGTCGCGCGTCAGCGCCACCATGTCATCGGCCGAGCCGAGGCGGGCGAGATAGGCGATGATGGCGTCGGGCTCCAGCCCATCCTTGCGCAGGCTGCGGACGGAGAGGCTGTCGAAACGCTTGGACAGCTTGCCGCCCTCGGCATCCGTCAGCAGCGGCAGATGGGCAAAGCCGATCGTCTCAGGCTTGCCGCCCAGCCCGCGCATCAGGTCGATCTGAATGCCGGTATTGGTGACATGATCCTCGCCCCGGATGATGTGCGTCACGCCGAATTCCAGATCATCGACGACGGAGGTGAAGGTGTACAGAAAGCTGCCATCGGCGCGGATCAGCACCGGGTCGGACAAGCTCGGCAGTTTCACCCGGCGGTCCCCGAAAACGAGGTCCTTCCAGGTCACTTCACCGTTCGAGAGCTTGAAGCGCCAATAGGGGACCTTGCCGTTCGCCTCGGCCGTCGCGCGTTGCTCGGCGGTCAGCGACAGCATCTCACGGTCATAGACCGGCGGCAGGCGGCGCTTCAGGCGCATGGCACGCTTGGCGGCCAATTCCTCCTCGCTTTCGAAACAAGGATAGAGCAGGCCGGCGGCCTTCAGCCTGTCGGCCGCCGCCTCATATTGCGCCATGCGGTCGGACTGGCGCGCATAGTCGTCCCAATGAATGCCGAGCCAGCGCAGATCTTCCTGAATCCCGGCCTCATATTCCGGCTTCGACCGCGCGGTATCGGTATCGTCCATGCGCAGCATCAGCTGCCCGCCGTGACGGCGCGCGAAGAGGTAATTGGCGACGGCGGTGCGCAGATTGCCGACATGCAGGAAGCCCGTGGGGCTGGGCGCAAAGCGGAGGCGAGGGGTGCTGGCGTTCATCCCCACCCCATGCCCCAGCCTCCGGTCTTCGTCAAAGCCTCAGCCGGGTTTCAGACCTGCCGCAACTGCCGGTCTTGCGAATTGTACCGGCGACGACGGCAGCCGACCGCCCCGATCAGCCGCCGTTCTGGTTGCGCCGTTGCAGCAAAAATTCACGGCCGAGCTTCACCCGCGCTTCGCCGTCATAGGCGATGATATCGGCGGTCGCGTAAGTCTCATGCCAATGGTCGGGGATGAAACTGCCGGTGCCGACCACGTCGATCGGCGCATGGGCGTCGGCCATGACGCGGCATTTATCGACGCCGAAGCCGGAGGAGGCGACGATGCGCACGCGATCGAAGCCAGCCTCGTCCAGCGCCTCGCGCATCCGCCAGATGGCCGCCGCCGAGACCCCGGTGCCGACCAGATGGCGCAGCTCGGCGTCCGAACGATAGCGGCGGATGGCGCCGGGGCTGCGACGCTCCAGCACCGCGTAGCTCTCGGCTGGATCGAGACCTTCGAGGAAACGGCCGCCATGGGTATCGAGGCGGAGGGACATCTTGCCGGCCGCCGCAAGGCCCGAGAAACGGTGGCAGACGGCCAGCCCGTCGGTGATCTCGCGGCCGAAATAATCGACCAGCACCGTCAGGTTATCGTCCGGGAATGTCTCGTGATACATCTCGGCCGCCCGCACGGTAGAGCCCGCGTAGCCGATCAGGGCATGGGGCATGGTGCCCAGGCCACGCGCCGCGCCGAAGAAATGCGCCGTCGCGTCATTGGCATTGCCGACGAAGCCCTTCGCCCCCTCGCGCTGCGCCGCGCGGCTGCCGACGGAGGCGCCGTAAGCCATCATCGACTGCATTTCGGTCCCCGCGCAATGTCGCGCTTCCATGGCCAGGAAGGTGACATGGGGCAGGCCGATACACATCTGATAGGCGTGATGCGCGGCGACGCAGACCGAGCCCAGCTTCTGCAGCAGCAGCGTCTCCAGATCGGACAGATGCACGTAGCTGCCGGTGATATACAGCAGCGGCTCGCCGGCCCCGACCCATTCGCCTTCCTCATGCAGGATCTCGAACTGGAAGGTGGTGCTGCGGGCGGCCGCCACCTCCTCCAGCCAGTCCAGCATCAGCTTCGGGGCCGAGATCACCGGCCGCCGAAGAAAGACCGCATAAGTGACGGTCTTATCGCCGAAGCGGCTGACGATCGCCTTGGTCTTGTTGAAATAGGCATCGGTATAGGCGGCAATCGTTTCCGTCTGCACCAGATCCTGCGCCGAGAGCGTATCCATCCCGCCTTGCCTTTTCTTATCGTTATTCGGCGGCGACGGCAGCGGCGGAAGGCAGACGTCTTGCCTTCAATTCCTCTGCCACCAGGAAGGCGAGTTCCAGCGACTGTTCGGCATTCAACCGCGGGTCGCAGAAGGATTCGTAACGGCGGCCCAGGTCCGCCTCGGTCAGGCGATGGGCACCGCCCACGCATTCCGTCACGTCCTGTCCGGTCATCTCGACATGAATGCCGCCCGGCCAGGTCCCTTCCGCCGCATGCGCCTCGAAGAAGCCGCGCACCTCGCCCAGAATGGAATCGAAGCGGCGGGTCTTGCGGCCATGGCTGGTCGAGATCGTGTTGCCATGCATCGGATCGCAGAGCCAAACGACATTGGCCCCGGCCTGATGCACGGCGCGCAGCAGGCGGGGGAATTTGCTTTCCAGCTTCTCCACCCCCATGCGGCTGATCAGGGTCAGACGCCCGGCCTCGTTGGTCGGGTTCAGCGTCTCGATCAGGCGCAGCAGATCCTCAGGCTCGGTCGAGGGCCCGACCTTAAGGCCGATCGGGTTCTTGATGCCGCGCATGAATTCGACATGCGCGCCGTCCAGCTGCCGGGTGCGGTCGCCGATCCACAGGAAATGCGCGGAACAGGCATAGGTATCGCCGGTCGTGGAATCGACCCGCGCCAGCGCTTCCTCGTAAGGCAGCAGCAGCGCCTCATGGCTCGTGTAGAATTCCGTCTCCCGGATCTGGGGCGCGGTTTCCGCCGTCATGCCGCAAGCGCGCATGAAGTTGAGCGTCTCGTCGATACGCGCCGCCAGATCCTGGTAGCGGGCGCCGAGCGGGCTGCGCTCGACGAAGCCGAGATTCCAGCGATGGACGCTGTGCAGATCGGCATAGCCGCCGGTCGCGAAAGCGCGCAGCAGGTTCAGCGTGCCGGCCGACTGGAAATAGCCCGTCTCCATGCGGCCCGGATCGGGGATGCGGGATTCCGGCGTGAAGGCCGGCCCGTTGATGATATCGCCGCGATAGCTCGGCAGCGTCTCATCGCCGACCGTCTCCATCTCAGCACTGCGCGGCTTGGCGTATTGGCCCGCCATGCGACCCATCTTCACCACCGGCACGCTGCTGCCGAAGGTCAGCACAACCGCCATCTGCAGCAGCACCCGGAAGGTGTCGCGGATCACATTGGCGGTGAAATCGTCGTAGCTCTCGGCGCAGTCGCCGCCCTGCAGCACGAAGGAGCGTCCAGCCGCCACTTCTGCCAGCGACGCCTTCAGACGCCGGGCCTCGCCCGCAAAGACCAGAGGAGGGTATCGCCGCAGGCGGCCTTCGACGGCGGCCAGGCGCTCGACATCCGGATAGGCAGGGATCTGCCGCACCGGCTTGTTGCGCCAGCTCGCCGGGGTCCACAGGTCTGCGGCCCGGTTTTCGAGAGGACGGTTATTTCCCGTCTGGCTCATCGGTCTCTTCCTCGTCTTGGCGGCGCCGGATTTCCTTGGCTTAGCGCCGCGCTCTGGTCTTGTGCAGTGCAGTCAAATTCACGGCACGGCCGGCGGTTATCGGCCGAAATGGCGTGAAAAGCTACTCGGCTCTATCTGCGGCGCCCGCAACGCGGGTCCGCGTGCGCATCGTCACGAATTCCTCAGCCGCCGTCGGATGAATGCCGATGGTGCGGTCGAAATCCTGCTTGGTGGCCCCCATGCGCACGGCGATGCCAAGCCCCTGCATGATCTCGGCCGCGTCCTCGCCCAGCATATGGGCGCCGAGCACCTTCTGGGTCTTCTGGTCCACCACCAGCTTCAGCAGCGCCTTTCGGCCGGCCCGTTTCGTCAGCGTATGGCGCATCGGCGTGAAGCGGCTGACATAGATATCCATCGCACCCAGTTGGGCGGCGTCTTCCTCGCTCAATCCCACAGTCGCGAGCGGCGGGTCCGAGAAGACGGCCGTCGGCACATTCTCCAGGCTCGCTTCCCGTGGGTTGCCGCCGAACAGCGTATCGGCCAAGGCATGGCCCTCGGCGATGGCGACGGGGGTGAGGTTGAGCCGATCCGTGACGTCGCCGATCGCATAGATATGCGCGACGTTGGTGCGGCTGCCGTTATCGACCGCGACCGCGCCATACTCGTTCAAGGCTACGCCGGAGGCAGCCAGGTTGAGCCCGGTCAGGTTCGGCACACGCCCCGTGGTCAGCACCACGAAATCTGTCTCGATCTCGGTGCCGTCGGACAAGGTGACGCAGCGGCCCTGGCCCTCGGCGCCCGTCGCCCGGATATGCGTCGGCGAGACGCTCGGGTGCAGATGGATGGCGCCCGCCGCCATCGCTTCCGCCAAGGCTTCGCGCAGATCCTGGTCGAAGCCGCGCAAGGGCAGCGGCTGGCGATAGACCAGATGCACATCGGACCCCAGGCCCGCGAAGATTCCGGCGAATTCCACGGCGCTATAGCCGCCGCCGACGATCACCAGCCTTTTGGGCCGCGTCGGGAGATAGAACAGGTCATCGGTAATACCCGCGAGGTCAGCGCCGGGGATATCGGCCTTATGCGGCGTGCTTCCGGTGGCGATGACGATATTCGCGGCCGTCACGCGTTCCCCGCCGACATCCAAGGTATGAGGGTCGATAAAACTCACATGGGCGTCGAAGGTCTTGGCACCGGCTTTGCCCAGCATCGTCGCGTAGATGCCCTGCAGCCGGTCGATCTCGCGGTCTTTGGCGGCGATGAAAGCCTGCCAGTCGTGCTCGCCCTTGGTGATATCCCAGCCAAAGCCGAGAGCATCCTCGGCCCAGTTGCCGTATTCGGCGGCCTGGACCATCAGTTTCTTGGGCACGCAACCGACATTGACGCAGGTGCCGCCCCAGAAACGTTCCTCGGCGACGCCGACCCGCGCCCCGTGGCTGGCCGAAATGCGGGAGAGGCGCGTGCCACCCGAACCGCCGCCGATGACAAATAGGTCGAAATCATAGGTCAAAGCAGGGCTCCCGCTCGCGTGAGGTTGCCTCTCACATAGGCCGGCGGCAGGGTGCAATCAAACACGGGCTGTCATGCATGACGAAGGCAAGCGGCCGCCCGGCAATGCCTGCCCTTGAACAGGCGCTCTGTAGAAAATTAAACTATCGATCGCGAGTAATTGACAGGGTTGGGGGAGAATTTTACTCTCGTTCTATGGTTCAATTCAGGCCTTACGCATGAGCGGGCAGGGGGCTGCTGCGGGCGAGCGCTGGACGCGGCTCGGCCTCGGCACGCTGTCCGTCGCGATCGGACTGGGCGTGTGGCAGGCGCTCGGCAGCCTGCATCTCATTCCCTCCGGGCTGCTCGCCAGTCCGGCCGAGGTCTGGGCCGCCTTCATCGACATATCCCGCCATGGCTATCGTGGCACCAGTCTGGGCCAGGACGTCATCGCGACACTGCTGCGCGCGGTCGCTGGTTTTGCCGTGGGCACGCTCGTCGGTGTGCCGCTCGGCCTCTGGATGGGGATGAGCCGGCTGACGGCGGCGGCGGCCGATTGGATGGTGCAATTCCTGCGGCCGCTGCCGCCGCTCTCTTTTCTCGTGCTGCTGTCGCTCTGGCTCGGTACCGGCGATACCGCGAAAATCGGCCTGCTGGCGCTGACCGCTTTCCCGATCATCACCAGCGCCACCTATGCCGCCGTCGGCTCGGTGTCGCGGCAGAAGATCCAGGCGGCGCAGTCGCTCGGTGCCAGTTCGGGTCAAATCTTCTGCCATGTCCTGTTGCCGGCGGCCTTGCCCACGATTTCCACGGGCCTGCGCATCGCGCTCGCCGCCGCCTTCTCGACGGTCGTCGCGGCGGAACTCATGGCCGGCAGCGACGGGCTCGGCTGGATGATCTTTTCCGCCAGCCAATATCTGCGCAATGATATCATCCTGCTCGGCATCATTCTGCTGGGCTTGCTCGGCATGGGGCTGAACAGCCTGCTGCTCGGGCTTGATCGCGGTTTGATCCATTGGCGAGGGCGGGAGTGATCGCTTTTCTGAACCGCCGTCCCTGGGTGGTAACGCTCGCGAGCATTGTCCTGGTGCTCGCGGCCTGGGCCGTCGCTACTTATACCGGCGCGGTCTCGGACCTGCTGCTGCCGACGCCGGATGAGCTGTGGGATGGCGCCGCCGATCTCGTGCTCAATGGCTATAAGGGCTACAGCCTCGGCGGCCATATCGGTCTCAGCCTGATGCGCGTGGGGCTTGGCTTCGGTCTCGGCACCATCATCGGCACGCTGCTCGGGCTTGGCATGGGCGTGTCGTCCAAGCTCGATGCGCTGGCTGCGCCCTATATCGAATTCCTGCGTCCGCTGCCGCAACTGGCCTATCTTGTGCTGCTCATCATCTGGTTCGGTATCGGTGAGACACCGAAGATCGTTCTGCTGTTTCTGGCGGCCCTGCCGGTCTCGGCCGTCGCCGCGCGGGACGGGGTGCGCAATGTCTCGCCCCAGCGCGTGCTGGCCGCCCGCTCGCTGGGCGCGAACCGCTGGCAGATCTTCTGCCATGTCGTGCTGCCGTCGGCGCTGGGCGATATCTTCATCGGCGCCCGGCTCTCCATCGGAATTGTCTACGCAACATTGATCGCGGCGGAGATGATTGCGGGCGCCAGCGGCATCGGCTGGCTTATTCTCGATGCCGGGCGCTTCTTGCGCAGCGACTATGTCATTGCCGGCATTCTCATCATCGCGGCCATGGGCATTGCTCTTGACCGTGGGCTTATTTTTGCCCAGCGCCGCATCGTCCATTGGGCAGGAAAATGAAACGCGTGACCCATCATCAGCAGGAGAGACGCATGAGTGACATTTCCGGCATTGGCCGCCGCAAACTCCTCGCCGGCGCGGCAGGTTTGGGGCTCGCCGCCAGCCTGCCCATCGGCCGCGCAAGCGCGGCGGACGCCACCACCATCAATATCGCCTATTTCGTGGAAACGAAGCCGACCGCCATCGCCAAGGCCAAGGGCTGGTTCGAGCAGGAGGCGAATGCCAAGATCAATTGGATCGAGGTCGGCAGCGGCGCGCAGATCAATGCCGGCGTCGTCGGCGGCGGCATCGATATCGGCATCGGCATCGGGTCCTCGCCCTCCGCGTCAGGCATCAGCCAGGGCATTCCGTATAAGGTCATCGGCATGCTGGACAATATCGGACCGGCCGAGGAAATGACGGTCCGCGCCGCCGCCAATATCAAGACCCCGGCCGATTTCAAGGGTAAGAAAATCGCAACCCCCTTCGGCTCGACCTCGCATTTCCGCCTCATCGGTTTTCTCAAGACCAATAACCTCTCGCTCAGCGACGTCACCGTGCTCGATCTGCCGCCCGATCAGATCGTCGCCGCCTGGAAGCGCGGCGATATCGACGGGGCTTATGTCTGGAGCCCGGCCAAGGCTGAGATTCTCGCCGACGGCGGCGAAGTTTACGAGACCTATAAGGAACTCGACGATAAGGGCTATGTGATCGCCGACCTTATCATCGCTCGCAACGGTTTCGCCGCCGCGCATCCCGATGCCGTCACCGGCATCCTGCGCGCCTATGGCAAGGCGCTGTCCTATTGGCAGACCAATCCGGATGATGCGGCGGCGATCGTGGGGCAAGCGACCGGCGTTTCGGCAGCCGTCGCGGCGGCGAATATGAAAGAGTATGATTTCGTGCCGCAAAAGGAACAGCTGACCGCCGCATGGCTCGGCACGCCCGGCAATCCCGGCGCTTTCGCCGCCGAGTTGCAACATACCGCCGAATTCCTGGTCGGACAGAAAAGCATTCGCCGCGCGCTGAAGCTTCCCGCCTATCAGAAGGGCATCGACACCAGCTATCTGGAAAAGGCCGTTGCCTGATCACTTGGGCGTGCCGGCGGCCGGGGGTGATGCGGTTCCCGACACGGGGGCAGCGTCCGGGTTCGTGCGGTTCGATCAGGTCTCCGTCACCTATGGTGCCGGGACCGCTCAGGCGGTGCCGGCGCTAAGCCCGACCGATCTCGGCTTCGCGCAGGGGGACTTCATCTGCATCGTGGGTCCCTCCGGCTGCGGCAAGACGACATTGATGCAGACCCTGGCAGGGTTCCTGAAGCCGACATCCGGCACGGTCAGCGTGGCGGGCGTGGCGGTCACCGGCCCCGGGCCGGATCGCGGCGTCGTCTTCCAGCATGCGGCTTTGTTTCCCTGGAAAACAGTTGCGGCCAATGCCGGATTCGGTCCCGCCATGCGCGGCCTGCCGAAGGCCGAGCGTCAGGCCCGCGTTGAATATTGGCTCAATTCCGTGGGGCTGTGGGAGTTCCGCAACCGCTATCCTTATCAGCTGTCGGGCGGCATGCAGCAGCGCTTGGCGATCGCCCGTGCGCTCGCCAACGAGCCCGACATTCTGTTGATGGATGAGCCGTTCGGCGCACTCGACGCGCTGACGCGCGAAAAGATGCAGGAGGAGCTTCACGCCGTCTGGAAGCGCCGCGGCATGACGGTGCTGTTCATTACCCATAGCGTCGATGAGGCCGTTTATCTCGGCACCGATGTCGTTGTTATGTCGCAACGTCCTGGCCGGATTCTGCAGCGCATCGCGGCACCTTTCGCGCGCCTGGCGGGGGAGCGTGATATTCGCCGTATCAAGGCCGGTGCGGATTTTGTGACGTTACGCGAACAGGTCCTCGCATTGATTTGGGGGGAGGGCGGCGGCTAACCGCCTCGCCCTCTGTTCGCATCAGAAACAAGGAAAGGTTTCATCGATTTACTTTCCTTATCCGTCGCCGGGAGTTGTTATTATGTCTCACAATCCAGATTTGAGCAGCATCGAATCGAAATAGAAACGAAAATCAAAATCGATCGCGATCAAGAAATACAGGGTCTGATCGCAGTGGTTGATGCAATACGTTAAAAAATCATTGACGTGTCGATAGAGATGCGGAAGAAGCCTTGAGCCTTCCAGCGCTGGCTTGCGATTCGTCTTATCTCGATTGATAGAGTCCTGAGTCGTATTTCTGACACCCAAGAGGTTTTGATGTCGAAAGCGTTTATTGCCCAAGTCATACAGGAATCTGCCGACACCACGGGCGTCGCCGCGAACCGCGCCGCGACCGATGTGATGCAGGCGATTATTCGCGAATTGAAGAAAAACGGCCGCTTCACCTTGCCGAGCTTCGGCACCTTCATCGTCCGCAAGACCAAGGCGCGTAAGGGTTTGAACCCCCGCACCGGTGAGGCCATCAAGGTCAAGGCCGGCAAGACCGTGCGCTTCAAGGCTTCCCCTTCGCTCAAAAAGCTCGTCTAATCCGGCCTCCTTGGGGGCTACGGGTTAGAGCTTGTGACGACGAGACCGGCGTTCGATCTTATTTGGACTGGCGGCCGCTTGGCCAGCATGGCGGCTGACCGGCCGGGTCTCGGTGTCATCGAAGACGGCATCATCGCCAGCCGCGATGGCCGGATCGCCTTCGTCGGTTCGGCCGCCGATCTGCCGGCCGGGGCGGAGGCGCGGGAAACCATCGACCTTGACGGGCGATGGGTCACCCCCGGCCTCGTCGATTGCCATACTCATATCGTCTATGCGGATAACCGCGCCGCCGAGTGGGAGATGCGTCTTGCGGGTGCTGCCTATGAGGATATCGCGCGGGCCGGCGGCGGCATCGTCTCCTCCGTCCGGTCCGTGCGGGCGACCACCGAGGCGGCTTTGGTCGATCAGGCCCTTGGCCGGGTCGACCGGCTGATCGCCGAAGGCGTCACGACGCTCGAGTCGAAATCCGGCTATGGTCTCGATCTCGCGCAGGAGATGAAGCTGCTGCGCGCCGGCCGCACCATCGCCGAACGGCGCCGCTTGCGCGTGCTCACCAGTTTTCTCGGCGCCCATGCCTTGCCGCCGGAAGCCAATGGCGACCGCGAGGCCTATATCGACCTTATCTGCACGACCATGCTGCCGGCGATCGCGGCGGCAGGTTTGGCGGATGCCGTCGATGCCTTCTGCGAAAGCATCGCCTTCTCGCCCGATCAGGTCGCGCGGCTGTTCACGCTGGCCCAATCGCTGGGCCTGCCCGTCAAACTCCATGCCGATCAGCTCACCAATGGCGGCGGCGCGGCGCTCGCCGCCCGCTTCGGCGCGCTGTCGGCCGATCACCTGGAATATACGGATGACGCCGGCGCCGCCGCGATGGCGGCTGCGGGCACCGTCGCCGTGCTGCTGCCCGGCGCCTATTACGTGCTGCGGGAGAAGAAAGCGCCGGACGTCGCGGCCTTCCGTCGCCACGGCGTGCCCATGGCCGTTTCGACCGATTGCAACCCCGGCACCTCGCCGCTCGCCTCGCTGCTGCTTACCATGCATATGGCCGCGACCTTGTTCGGCCTGACGGTGCATGAGGCGCTGCTGGGTGCGACGCGGGAAGCAGCGAAGGCCCTGGGCAAATTCGGGGAGATCGGCTCGCTGGAACCAGGCAAGGCCTGTGACCTGGCTATTTGGTCGGTCGGCCATCCGGCCGAGATTTTCCATAATCTCGGCTCCAATCCCCTCTATTCCCGCGTTTTTGCCGGAGAGCCGGGCTGACGGGCTTTGCCTTTTCGTCCGAAACCCGCACATGGGCGCGCGCCATACCGGTGAAAAGACGAGCAGGCTATTGCGGCGATGCGGTTTTCGTCTCAGGGATGTTCCGCTTGCGGATGACAATCTGGTAAGACAAGCTGAGTTCGATTGGGAGCGGCAGTAGGGCAGGCATGGACAACGAACACGAAATTGCCTGGATCGGCTCCGCCCGCGCGATTGTGGAACCGCAGGATGGCAGTCAGCCGGTCCTGGATCTGATCAACGAGGCCCATAAGACGATCTGCCTGAAGATGTTCACCTTCACGGCGGACGATATTGCGGAAGCGCTGATTGCGGCGCAGCAACGCGGTGTGCTGGTTCGCGTCATGCTGAACCCGGCGCGCTCGTCCGGTAGCCGCGCCAATGACGATATGAAAATGCGCCTGCAAAAGGGCGGCGTAACCGTCGCCTGGAGCAGCCCGGCCTTCGCGGTGACGCATGAAAAATCGATGGTCGTCGACAGTCGCGTCGCCATGATCGCGACCTATAATTTTGGCGTCAAGTATTTCACCACGACGCGCGACTACGGCATTGTGACCAAGGATGCGGATGTCATCGCGGAGATGGAGGGCTGTTTCGAGGCCGACTGGTCTCGCAAGCAATTTGTCCAGCAGGACAGAAGCGCGCTGATCTGGAGCAATCGCGGCTCGCGCGCGCTCATGTGCCATTTTATCGATATGGCTGAGCATACGCTGGACGTGCAGCATCCGAAATTCGTCGATGCCGTGGTGCTGGACCGGATCATCCAGGCGAATGAGCGTGGCGTGCGCGTGCGCGTGCTCTGCGGTGGCAAGCACGGCATCAGCACCTGGGATGTTCTGGACACTTTCGCCTCGCTGCGTCTCATGAAGCTGCATGGCGTCAAGATCCGCAAGCAGAAGGGCCTGCGCCTGCATGCGAAGCTGCTGCTGGCGGACGGCAAACACGCCGTCGTCGGCTCGATGAATATCGATCGCAGCGCTTTCGATCTGCGCCGCGAGTTGGGGTGTTTCGTCAACGATCCGCTGGCGGTCGAGGCGCTGGCCCAGGTCTTCATCGATGATTGGCATGAGGCCAAGCACTACGATCCGCCGGACCCGCTGACGGTCGAGCTGATCGACGAGGATGACCATCCGCATGACGCCGAACTCGTCCACGAATGACGTGGCGGAGACGGAGCCGAACAATCCGGTGAGCGACGAGACCTCGGGCGCGGCGCCCGCCGCGCCAGACGAGGCCTCGCCCATCCGCGCCACCGCCTGGGAGATCGTGCGCACCTTCAATGAGATTTCGCTGTCCAGTTTCGGCGGCGGTCTGTCCGCCTGGTCGCGGGAAATGGTCGTCGCGCGGCGGAAATGGATGAATGACGCCGAATTTCTGAGTGCGATGACGATCTGCCGCATCCTGCCCGGCGCCAATCAGGTCAATCTGGCGGTCTTCGTCGGCACCAAGTTGAACGGGTTGCGCGGGGCAGGGGCGGCGCTCGCCGGTCTCATCGCCATGCCGACGCTGTTGCTGGTCGGCATCGCGGCCCTTTATGCGGCCTTCCAGCACTCCCACGCCGTGCAGCATGTGCTCGGCGGTTTCGCGGCGGCGGCCGTCGCCATGACCTTGCAGATGGTCTGGAAGACCGGGCGCACGACGCTCACCTCCATCGTGCCCATCCTGCTATTCGCCTTGACCTTCGTGCTCAACGGCATCCTGCGCTGGCCCTTGTGGTGGACCCTGGCGGTGACGGCCCCGCTCGGCATCGGCTGGGCCTGGCGGCGAGCCCATCGCAAGGCGCAGGCGCGCCCTCCCGGAGCGGCATCATGACCCTGACCCTGGCCCTTCAACTCTGCTCGGTCTTCGGCATTACCTCTCTGCTCGCCTTCGGCGGCGGCAACGCGGTCATTCCGCAATTCGAGCAGCAGACCGTCTCGGTCCATCACTGGCTGACGGCCCAGCAATTCACGGATTCCTTCGCCATCGCGCAGGCCGCGCCGGGTCCGAGCACATTGATCGTCAGCCTGCTCGGCTATCGCGCGGGCGGGGTCTGGGGCGCGCTGATCGCGACGGCCGCCATGGTCGTGCCGACCGGGCTCATCGTCTACGGCCTTGCCAAGGTCTGGGACCGCGGCCATGGCGACAAGCCCTTCCGCCACGCGCTGCAGGACGGGCTGGCGCCGATCACGGTCGGGCTGATCCTGGCCGGCGGCATGGTCGTCGCGCGTCAGGCCGAGAGCCATTGGGTTCAGCTGGCCATGACGGTCGTGGCGACGGTCGTGCTCTGTGCGACCAAGATCAACCCGCTCATCGTCGCCGTCTGCTGCGGCTTCGCGGGGTATGTCTTCAGCGCTTGACCCAGGTCGTCCGCGCAATTGCACTAGTCGTCCCCGGACTCGTTCCGGGGATCTACCCTTGCGTGTAGGCAAGCGGCCGTCTGGGCGCTGCGGCGGGTAGGTGCCCGGCATGAAGCCGGGCATGACGGGGTGGAAACCTCCTCAGCTTTTCACCACCACATGAATATCGCCCTGGCGTTCGCGCACATTGATCGCCACTTCATCGCCCATCCGCTGAATCCGGACCGTCACGCGCGCCTCGCCGATGCGGATATTGTGCAGGATCATCTCGTCTAAAAAGCTCGGCAGTTTCGGCGTGCTGAAGATGACAGAGCGCGCGGCGGGATCGATCGACAGACCGAGCGACGCCTGCAGCAGGGCGGGCAGTGCTGCCGCCGCCCAGGCTTGCGGCGAACAGGCGACCGGATAGAAGGTCGGCCCCTGGTTGCGCCGCCGCGCGAAGCCACAGAACAACTCCGGCAACCGCCGCATGTCGATGTAAAGGGCCGCGTCGAACTGGCCCTCGAAAATCTTCGCGACCGCGTCGGTATGGCCGTAGCGGGCCAGGCCCATGGCGATCAGCGCGTTGTCATGCGGCCAGACCGAGCCATTGTGATAGCCCATCGGGTTGTAGCGCGCTTCCGTGCTGGCCACGGTGCGGATGCCCCAGCCCGAGAAGAAATCGTGGCTCATGAAGCCCTCGGCCATCCGGGCCGCGCGCTCGGGCAGGATCATGCCGGTCATCATCAGATGACCGGGGTTGGATGTGCGGATGCGGCAAGGTTTTTTCGCGCCGTCCAGGGCGATGGCATAGGTGCCGATCTCCTCGCACCAGAAGGCTTCCTCAAAAGCGGCGCGCAGCGTCTCCGCCTGTTTGTCGTGGAAGGTCGCGACCTGCTCATGGCCCAGCCGGCGCCCGATCTCCGCCATCGCGCGATGGGCCGCATAGACATAGCCCTGCACTTCGCAGAGCGCGATCGGCCCTTCGGCAAGGCTGCCGTCGGCATGGAAGACGCTGTCGAAACTGTCCTTCCAGCCCTGGTTCTGCAGCCCGGATCCGGTCGCGCGATAATATTCGACGAAGCCGTCGCCGTCGCGGTCGCCATATTTGGCGATCCATTCCATGGCCGCTTCCAGATGCGGCCAAAGCTGTTGCAGCATGTGCCCGTCATGCGTGCGTTCGAAATAGGCGCCGGCCAGCATGACGAAAAGCGGTGTGCTGTCGACGCTGCCGTAATAGCGGCGGAAGGGCACTTCGCCCAATTCCGCCATCTCGCCGTTGCGCATTTCATGCACGATCTTGCCGGGCTCCGAATCCGCCGCCGCATCGGTCTCGGTCGCCTGCACCTCGGCCAGGAATTTCAGCACGCCGCGCGCAATGGCGGGGTCCAGCCACAGTGCCTGATAGGCGGTGATCAGCGCATCGCGGCCGAAGACGGCGGTGAACCAGGGAATGCCGGCATAGGGGTAAAGCCCGGTCGGCTTTTCGGTGATGAGCATATAAAGGTCGGAAATCGCCCGGCGGATCGCTTCATTGAACAGTTCGTTCGAGCTTTCCATCGCCGCCGCGCGGGCCGAGCGCGTGCGCATCCAGCGCCGTACTTCGACGAAACTGATCAGGTAGTTGGCGCGCACGTCCCGCGCCGCGACGACAGGCTGATCGTTGCAGTCGATTTCGACATAAAGAAGCGTCTGCTGGCCGGGCTGCACCTCCACGTCGAAACTGGCGCGGCCGCCGTCCAGCGTCGTCGGCTGGGGGGAGAAGCGCAGCCGCGTCGTGCGGCGCTTCTCGTCCAGCCCGACATAGCCGAGCGTGACGCTGGCCTCATCCACGTCCGGCGCCTGCCGCGTGCCACGGCGCACGCGGGGCGTGCCGCGCACCTCGAACAGATCCGCGAAGTCGGAATCGAAGGTGAATTCCAGCCGGATCAGTTGCGGCTCATGCGCGAAGCTGCGGATCTGGATGCGTTCGAACAGCGTCGCGTTGATCATGAAACGCACCCGCCGGACATGGACCATGCTGTGATCCAGCACGACGGTCCCGTCACGGGTAAGGTCCGGGTTGGCGAGGTCGCAGATCAGCGCAGTATTGTCCTCGCGCAGCGTGGAGCTCAACAAAACCGGCCGGCCGCCGCCGATGGTTAGGTCAAAGACCGACAGATGGCGGGTATCGCGGTTGTAGAGTCCCTCCGTCCCGCCGTCATAGGGCAGGATATTGCCGGACAGGTCGAAGATGCCGAACATGTCGCCGTTCTTCAGCGTCCGATATTGCCGCTCCTGCAGCGACAGCGTCGCTCCCACGGCATAGGGCGGCTCGACCTGGTCGGCTTTGGGAAGAACAGCGCTCATCATCACTCCATCTCAGTCACGGCCCGACCCGTCGTCCGCACGACGGCCCTGTCGCCCGCGGGCTCGTCCCGCGGGTCTACCCGTCGCGGCGCCATCATGGGTAGGTGCGCGGCATGAAGCCGCGCATGACGTAGTGGGTTCGGGCGAGCTTGCTACCCCTTGAACGAAGACACCTCACGCCAGAGGTCGATGCCGCCCTCCTGCGCATGCACGTCGATCGCCGTCAGTTCCTCGGCCGAGAAGGCAAGATTCTTCACCGCATCCAGCGCATTGTCCAGCTGAGCGACATTGCGCGCGCCGATCAGCGCGGTCGTCACGGCCGGGCTGCGCAGCACCCAGGCAATCGCCATCTGCGCCAGGGACTGGCCGCGCGCCTCGGCAATCGCGTGCAGCGCCCGGACCCGGGTGAGATTCTCCTCGGTGATGAGATCCTTGGAGAATGACCCGCCGGCCGCCGCGCGCGTGCCTTCCTTGACGCCGCCCAGATATTTGTCGGTCAGCAGACCCTGGGCGAGGGGGGAGAAGGCGATGCAGCCGGTGCCGATCTCCTCCAGCGTGTCCAGCAGCCCGTCTTCCACCCAGCGGTTGAGCATGGAGTAGGACGGCTGATGGATCAGCAGCGGCACGCCGCGTTCGCGCAGCAGGGCCTCGGCCTTGCGGGTCAGTTCAGGCCCATAGGACGAAATACCGACGTACAGCGCCTTGCCCTGACGGACCAGCTGGGCCAGCGCGTCCATCGTCTCTTCCAGCGGCGTCTCGAAATCGGGGCGGTGGGAATAGAAGATATCGACGTAGTCCAGCCCCATGCGCTTCAGGCTCTGGTCGCAGCTGGCGACGATATATTTGCGGCTGCCGCCCATGCCGTAAGGGCCGGGCCACATGTCCCAGCCGGCCTTGGAGGAGATGATCAGCTCGTCGCGATAGGGCAGGAAGTCCTTCTTGAGCAGGGTGCCGAAATTCTCCTCCGCCGAACCGTAGGGGGGGCCGTAATTATTGGCGAGGTCGAAATGCGTCACGCCACGGTCGAAGGCGCGGCGCAGGATGGCGCGGCCGTTTTCCAGCACATCCTTGCCGCCGAAATGGTGCCAAAGGCCGAGCGAGATCAGCGGCAGCTGAAGGCCGGACCGGCCGCAACGGCGATAGGGGATGGCCTCATAGCGGCCCGGATCGGCGATATAGGTCATGGCTTTCCTGTCTCTCTCGTCTTGTTGGTCTTGGCCCGAAACCTAGCCCGCACGGGCGGCGCGGCGCTAGGTCGCCCGGTTCATCACTGAGCTGACGGGCGCTCAGCATGATCAAGGGTTCTGCTCCGCCCTCCGGGGCGTGAAACAGGCGACGGCCAACGCGGCCAAGGCGAGGACGGCAGCCAGCACGAAGACGCCGTGCAACGCCTGGTCAAGCCGGGTCGTCGCGGCCGCCAGATGGGCCGGCGACAGCGCGGCGCGCAGTCTCGGATTGACCAATGCCTGCATCAGGTCATGGCCATGCGTGTCGGCCAGGCCGGCATTCAGCACGCCGCCGAAGGCCGCGGCCCCCAGCGCTTGTCCCATCAGCCGGCTGAAGAAGAACAGCGCGATGGACCGCCCCCGCTCATGGGCCGGCACGCTGCCCTGCACGGCAAGGGTAAAGACGATACTGGTCAGGCCCATGCCGATGCCGATGGGAATGACGATCAAGGTCAGCCAGCCCAGGCTGCGGCCATCCGCGATCGGCACCAGGACCGCCATGCCGATCGTCATGGCAATGCCGGCCCCGACCGCGAGGACGCGGTTCGGAACACGGCCCACCACCCGGCCGATCGTCATGCTGGCAATGGTCCAGGACACGCTCAGCACGCCGATGACGATGCCGGCGTCCAGCGCGTCGCGCCCCATCACGCCCTGGATCAGCGGCGGCAGGAAGGCCGTCATGCCGATCAGCAGGGTGCCGGCGAGGAGGGAGGAGAGATTGGCCGTTATCAGCAGCGGCCGGAACATCAGGTGCAGCGGCAGCAGGGGATGGCGCACCTGCCGCTCCCGCAGGCCGAAACCGGCCAGCGCGACAAAGGCGACCGCCAGCAGCAGGACCAGCTGCGCGGTCGGCAAAGCCTCGCACTGGATCAAAGCCGCCATCATCAGGCCCAGTCCGGCGACGAGCAGAACACAGCCCGCCAGATCGATCGGCGCCCGGCTGCGCGTCTGGGCGCTGTCGCGCAGAAAGCGCCAGACCATGGTCATGGTCACAAGTCCGACCGGCAGATTGACCCAGAAGCAGAATTGCCAGCCCAGCGTATGGACGAAAAACGCGCCGAGCATTGGCCCGGCAATGGCCGCGATGCCCCAGACGCCCGAGACATAGCCCATGATGCGCGGCCGATCCTCCGGCGCGCAGACATCGCCGATGATGGTGGTGCCGAGCGGCGCCAGACCACCGCCGCCGATCCCCTGGATCGCTCGGAAGACGATCAGCGTGACCATGCTATGGGCGCAGCCGCATAGCAGCGAACCGACCAGAAACAGACTCGTACTGGCCAGATAGACCGGCTTGCGGCCGAAACTATCGGCGATCCGCCCATACAGCGGCGTCATCACGGCCTGGGCCAGCAGATAGATTCCGAAGGCCCAGGCGAACAGATGAAAGCCGCCCAGCTTGCTGACGATTACCGGCATGGCGGTGCTGATGACGGTGACTTCCACGGCCGCCATGAAGGTCGAGATCAGCATGGCGGCGATGATCAGCCGGGCGTGACGCGGCCGCGCGGCCCTTGGCGCAGCCGGCATCGCCAAAGTCGCGTCACTCATGGCGTTACTCTTGTCCCTGCGGCCCCAAAAATTCGCGGGTCGTGGCGGCGGCCTCCGCAAGTCCGACCCGTTCGACCGCCACACCGGGCGGAAAGGCCGAGAGCAGCCGGGTTGGCGTGCGCCGGTCAAGCAGCACGAAGACACCCCTGTCATCCACCCGGCGGATCAGCCGGCCGAAAGCCTGGCGCAGCCGCAGGCGCGCAATGCGGTCGTCGAATTCCTTGGGCGCGCCGCCCGACAGGTGAATGCGCCGCTCGCGGTGCAGAATATCCGGGCGCGGCCAAGGCACGCGCTCGAACACCACCAGCCGCAGCGCATTGCCCGGCACGTCGACGCCGTCCCGCATGGCGTCCGTGCCGAGCAGGCAGGAATTTTCTTCCGCCCGGAAAATATCGACGAGCGTGGAATTATTCATGGCGTCGATATGCTGGGCATAGAGCGGCAATCCGGCCTGTTCCAAAGCGGGCGCGATGCGCCGATGCACCGAACGCAACCGCCCGATAGCCGTGAACAGGCCCAAGCCGCCGCCGCCGGACGACAGGAACAGCGTGCGATAGGCAGCCGCCAGCGAAGCCGGGTCGCCGGTATCGACGTCGTTGATGACGAAGGCACGCGTGCGCGCGGCATAGTCGAAGGGGCTGGGCAGGCTGGCGCGGATGGCGGGCAGCGCCAGGTGATTGGCACCGACGCGGGCCTCGGCCTCGGTCCAGGCGCGCTCGGGGTCGTCCTCGCCGCCGTCGCGCAGCGTGGCCGAGGTGATGAGCAGCCCATGGGCGGGGGCCGCGAGGGTGGTCGCGAAGGGCAAAGTCGGGTCCAGCCAATGCCGCAGCAATGCCACGTCGCGGACATGCCCCTCAGACCGGTCGAGACGTAAAAACTGGACATGGCCGCGAAAGGTGTCGGAGACCGCTGGCGGCTCGATCAGTTCCGCCAGCATGGCGATCCAGGCTTTCAGCGGTTCCAGCGCGCGGCGGGCGATGGTGCGGCCCATGCCTTCGATGCGCGCGCGGGTCGCCTGGTCCAGCTCATCGGCCTCCTCGTCCAGCCGCGCCAGCAGCCTTGCGCGCAGATTGGTGAGCGGTTCGGCGATGCGCATCAGCGCGCGTTTCAGCGTCTCGGCGGCGCCGACGACGTCTTCGGAGGTCGGGTGCAGATCGCATTCGGCGGCGAAGCCGGCGCGGGCCTCATCCTCCCCGCCGCGACCCGAAAGCCGCGCCAGCACCTGGGTGCGCAGAGCGACGAGGAAGGTTTCGGATGGATTAGCCGCAACCGGCTCGGCGGGCGTTTCGTCGGGCGATGGCGTATCATGGGTGAGTCGAGATCCCCAGCCGGGCGCGGGCAGGCTGCGCGCTGCCATCAGCGCGGCATCCAGTGGCGCCATCAGATCGGCGCGCTCCCCCACCAGATCGCCGATGCGCGACGTCAGACCCTTGCCCCGGCTGCGCATGCCCTCCGCGCCCAGCAGCCAGCGGCGCAGCTCCGCCGCCTCCCGCCCCGAGAGTTCGGCCGAGAAAGCCGCGTCGGCGGCATCGAAGATGTGATGGCCTTCGTCGAAGACGTAGCGGGTCGGCACGTAATTATCGTCCAACCCGCCCCAGGCGGCTTGCGTCAGCACCAGCGCGTGATTGGCGACGACCAGATCGGCCTCCCGCGCCCGGCGGATGCCGTGCTCCACGAAGCAGCGCTTCCAATGGCTGCACGCGGCATACAGACATTCGCCACGGCGGTCGGCGAGGGAGCCCAGCAGCGGGGCGCCGAAGATCTCGATGAACCAGCCGGGCAGATCGCCGCCCAGAATATCGCCGTCGCTGGTCACACTCGCCCAGCGCGCGATCAGGCCGAGCGGAACGGTCAGCGCCGGATTGCTGCCGACCAGAACCGCCGTGACCGCATCCTCCATATTGAGCAGGCAGAGGTAATTCTCGCGGCCCTTGCGCAGCACGACGCGGCGGTGACGCTCCTTCGGGTCAGGGAAAAGCCGTTCGAGTTCGCTCTCCACCTGCCGCTGTAGATGCCGGGTATAGGTGCTGATCCAGACCGGCGCATGGTTGCGCTCGGCCCAAAGGCTGGCTGGGGCGACATAGCCCAGCGTCTTGCCGGTGCCCGTGCCGGCCTCGGCCAGCACGATATTCGGGGCGCCCGCCACCTCGCGCGGTGTGAAAGCGGCCGCGGCGGCCGAGGCGTAATCCGCCTGGCCCTGACGGGTCTCTGCGTCCTCGCCGACCAGGCGCGCCAAGCGCGTGCGGGCCTCGACCGGGGAGACGGGCAGGGAGGAGGGTTCGGGCGGCGGTGCGCCTTCCTCCCATTCCGGCAGGCGGCGCCAGACGCGGAAGGCATTGCCGTCCTTGGCCGGCGGCGGTATGGCGCCGCCCCGGTCGAGCGCCGCCAATACCAGGGGCGCCCACAGCCACCCGGCCTCGCCCATGCGGCGGGCGAGCGCGGGCAGATCGCGTGACGCCGGCAGGCCGGCGTCGCGGGTCAATTCCTCCAACAGCGCGAGGGCGAGATTGGGCAGGCTCGACGCGGCGTTTTCCAGCCCTTGCCCAACCAGGGGAAGGTCAAGCGTCTGGGCCAGGCCGCGCGCCGTCGGCACGGCGGGTTTCGCCGGGCGGACGAAGGCGAAAAGCTCCAGCAGATCATAGGCCGGCATGGCGCGCAGGCCGAGGCGCCGCCAGATGGCGGGCGCATGGATCAGCAGCGGCGGCTCGGAACTGTCCAGCAGCTTGGCCGCCTCCCGACTGTCCAGCTGCAGCACTTCACCATCGGCCGTCAGCACGACCGCGAGGCCGGTGCCGGCAGCAAGCGCAGGCCATTCCGGAAAGGAGACGGAACCCGGTCCGTGGGACACACTCATACCGCAAGCTTCATTGACCGGATACCGCGCCTTTCCTAGTGAGGAACCATCATGAACCAAGTCGTACGCACCGCACCTGCCCCGAAAACCTGGCCCTTCGAGGAAGCGGCCAAAGTCGTCGCTCGCCTGGAAAAATCGGGCAAGGGTGTGGCCCTGTTCGAGACCGGTTACGGCCCCTCCGGCCTGCCCCATATCGGCACCTTCGGCGAAGTCGCCCGCACCAGCTGGGTCCGCCAGGCTTTTACCGCGCTGACGGGCCTGCCGTCGCGCCTGATCGCCTTTTCGGACGATATGGATGGCATGCGCAAGGTGCCCGACAATGTGCCGAACCGGGATATGCTGCGCGCATTCATCGGCAAGCCGCTGACGGATGTGCCCGACCCCTTCGGCACGCATGAGAGCTTCGGCCACCACAATAACGCCCGTCTGCGCGCCTTTCTGGATGGTTTCGGCTTCGAGTACGAGTTCATTTCCGCGACCGAGTCCTATCGCTCCGGCGCTTTCGACCAGGCGCTGCGCGAGGCTTTGCGCAAGCACGAGGAGATCAAGCAGGTCGTGCTGCCGACCCTCGGGCCGGACCGTCGCGCGACCTATTCGCCTATCCTGCCCGTCCATCCCAAGACCGGCATCGTCATGCAGGTGCTGATCGAAAAGGTCGACCCGGATGCCGGCACCGTCGCCTGGCGCGACCCCGAGGACGGCACGTTCTATGAGACGCCGGTGACCGGTGGTGGCGCGAAGATGCAGTGGAAGGCCGATTGGGCCATGCGCTGGGCCGCCCTCGGCGTCGATTACGAGATGGCCGGCAAGGATCATATCGAGGGCATCAAGCTCTCGGGCGAGATCTGCCGAATCCTGGGTGCGGAACCCCCGGCCGGCTTCAATTACGAGCTGTTCCTGGACGACAAGGGCCAGAAGATTTCGAAGTCGAAGGGCAATGGCCTTTCGATCGACGAATGGCTGAAATACGCGCCGGAGGAGAGCCTGGCGCTGTTCATGTTCAACCAGCCGCAGCGCGCCAAGCGCCTGTTCTTCGATGTCATTCCGCGTGCGGTCGATGACTATCTCGCCCATGTCGCCAAGGCCCAGCGGGACGAGGTGGTGGACGAGAGCAACCCGGCCTGGTTCATCGAAGGCGGCGCGGTGCCGGCCTCTGCCGGCAGCCCGATCAGCTTCGGCATGCTGCTGAACCTGGCGAGTGTCGCGAATGCCGAGAACCCGGATATCCTCTGGGGTTTTATTCGTCGCTACGCCCCGGATTTGACGCCCGAGACCTCGCCTTTCCTGGCGAAGCTCGTGGGCTATGCGGTCGCCTATTACCAGGATTTCGTGAAGCCCAAGAAGGCCTTCCGGGAGCCGACCGAGGTCGAGCGCGCGGCGCTTGGGGATCTGGCGGACGTGCTGCGCGGGACGGCGCCCGGCACTTCGGCCGAGGATATCCAGACCCAGGTCTATGAGGTCGGCAAGCGTCATCCCTTCGCTAGCCTGAAGGACTGGTTCGGCTGCCTGTACCAGGTGCTGCTGGGCCAGAGCGAAGGCCCGCGCTTCGGCGGTTTCGTCGCACTTTATGGCGTCGCCGAGACGGTCGCGCTCATCGAAGGCGCGCTCGCGCGCTCCTAACGCATCGCCCGCGCTTCCTGTCGCAGTCGTCCGCGCATCCTGTAACTACTGTCGCCCGCGGCTTCATGCCGCGGGTCTACCCGCTTCGGCGCCACCAGGGCGTCAGGGCGCCACGAGGTGTAGGTCCGCGCAACGCGTGCGCGGATGACGAAAAAGGCGGCAAGACTACTCTTCCCCCGCCAGCTTGCCGAACAGATCGCTCCATCCGGGGTTCAATCCCTCGATCAGATTGATCTTCCAGGCCCGAGGCCAGTGTTTCATGGTCTTTTCGCGCTGGATCGCCCGCAGCATCTCCCCATGGCGCTCGGCATAGACGAGGCGGGTCAAGGCGTAACGGGCCGTGAAACCTGGTGCGGCGGCGACCCTATGCTGTTGCACGCGCTCGGTCAGAAAAGCGGTCACGCCAATATAGAGCGTGCCGTTCGGCCGATTGCTCATGATGTAGACCCAGGCGGTCATGCAAATATGATGCGATGAAGCAACAAAATATACCAGGGCTTCTGGCCATCTCCGTATAAAATCGGTCGTCCGCCCTCTCTCATCGTCATCCGCGCGCTCTTAGGGTCGCCCGCCACTCCTTCAACCGTCATCCGCGTGCTTGTCACGCGGACCTACCCGGTTGGGCGCCCTGACGGCGTTTGGGCGCCTGAGCGGGTAGACCCGCGGCATGAAGCCGCGGGCGACTGTGAGGAAAGCGCGCGGGCGACAATAGGAGGGTCGGGCAACGAGCAGGAGAATGCGCGGATGCCGATCAAACAAGTTGTTTTCGTTCAATCCCCTAGGCTTCTCTTTTACGATTTTGCTAAAAGTCCTAAATCGGTCCTAATTTCTTGCGAATTACTCGCAACTAGACCTTATAAGGGGTGACATGCAGGCAAAATAGGTCAGCATTGCTGTTTGTATTCCCAAAACTCCTTCGCAGAAGCAGAAAATCACGCTAGAGAGGCATCATTCCGCGGTCGCGTTCTTTGCGCCCGCTCTCTGCAGGAGGACAATTCCATGGCCGAGCGCATGCTGAAATTCGTGCACACGCCCCAGAAAATCCCGCAGAAGCGCACAGTCGAGATGCGCGTCCAGGATTTCGACGAAATCTACAACCGCTTCGAGACGAGCCGCGCGGCCGAACAGGCCAGCCGCTGCAGCCAATGCGGCGTGCCCTTCTGCTCCGTCCATTGCCCGCTTGGGAACAATATCCCCGACTGGCTGCGCCTGACGGCGGAAGGCCGCCTGCAGGAAGCCTATGAGGTTTCGGCCGCAACCAACAGCTTCCCCGAGATCTGCGGCCGCATCTGCCCGCAGGATCGGCTCTGCGAAGGCAATTGCGTCATCGAGAAGGGCTTCGAAAGCGTCACCATCGGCGCGGTCGAACGCTATATTACGGATACCGCCTTCGAGAACGGCTGGGTGCAGCCCATCAAGCCGGTCTTCGAACGCACGGAATCGGTCGGCATCGTAGGCGCCGGCCCCGGTGGCCTGGCCGCCGCCGAGAAGCTGCGCCGCCAGGGCTATCAGGTCCATGTCTATGACCGCTACGACCGGCCGGGCGGGCTGATGATCTACGGCATTCCGGGCTTCAAGCTGGAGAAGGAGGTCGTCCTCCGTCGCTGGACTTATCTGGAGGATTGCGGCGTCCAGTTCCATCTCAACTGCGCCATCGGCGACGGCGAGAATGACACGATGTCCTTCGCGGACCTGCGTCAGAAACACGCTGCCGTCATCATCGCGACCGGCGTCTACAAGGCGCGTGATATCGGCGGTCCCGGCGCGGGTCTGGCCGGCATCGTGCCGGCGTTGGACTACCTCACGGCATCCAACAAGCGCGGCCTGGGCGAAGCGGTCGCGGATTTCGACAGCGGCTTGCTCAATGCCGAAGGCAAGCGTGTCGTCGTCATCGGCGGCGGCGACACCGCCATGGACTGCGTGCGCACCGCCGTGCGCCAGGGTGCGACCTCGGTTCAGTGCCTCTATCGCCGCGACCGCGCCAATATGCCGGGCTCGCTGCGCGAGGTGAAGAATGCCGAGGAGGAGGGCGTGGAATTCGTCTGGCTCTCGGCCCCGGAAGCCTTCCTGGGTGACGACCATGTCTCCGGCGTCCGCGCCGTGCGCATGCATCTCGGCCTGCCCGATACCTCCGGCCGTCAGTCGGTCGAGCCGCTGCCCGGCAGCCATTTCAATCTCGACGCCGATCTGGTCATCAAGGCGCTGGGCTTCGACCCCGAGGATATGCCCAAGATGTTCGCGGAAAAGGGGCTGGAGATCAGCCGCTGGGGCACGCTGAAGGTCAATCACCGGACCTTCATGACCTCGGTTCCGGGTGTCTTCGCGGCCGGCGATATCGTGCGTGGCGCCAGCCTCGTCGTCTGGGCGATCAAGGACGGGCATGACGTGGCCGCCCAGGTGCATGAGTTCATCAGCCAGCCTGCGCCCGTCGCGGTCGCGGCCGAATGAGGGGCGATTTTACCGTCATCCGCGCACTCGTTGCGCGGACCTACCCGCGGCGGCGCCCGAACGCCGTTGTGGCGCCCGGACGGGTAGACCCGCGGGACAAGCCCGCGGGCGACAAAAGCAAAAGGACCTGGTCGTTTGCGGCCGTCGCCTTGGCCGGTATCGTCCTGCTCGGCGGAACGCCCGCCCTTGCCGATACCGCCCAGCCGGCGCTGACCACCGAGCAGATGCAACTTGCCATGCAGGTCGTGCAGGCGATCGGCATTCAGCAGGTGGCGGATGCGGCGGTCGGCGGGTTGAAGATCGTGCTGGTGCAAAGCCTGGCGGCCAATAGCAAGCAGCCGCCGGAAAAGGTCGGGCCGATCGTGGATCAGGTGCTGATGCCGGATATCCTGGCGTCGGAACCGCAATTCGTCGCCAGCGTCGCGACGCTCTACGGCCAGGCCTTTACGGTGCCGGAGATGCAGCAGATCCTGGCCTTCTATCAGACGTCGGTCGGGCAGAAGCTGGAAAGCGTGACGCCGGGCCTGACGCAGCAGATGGTCGAAGCCGGCCACGCCTGGATCGGCCAGATCGGCGAACAGGTGCTGAAGCTGGATGCCGATAAGCTCGCAGCCCAAGGGCTGAAAGTCGATTGAGATTGATGCCGCCCTCACGGGGCGGCGCCCGGCCTGCCATCCAGGCCGCTGACGAGGAGAGTGCCATGACCGACGGGATCGAGAGCCAGGCCCAGCCCAGCGAAATGCTGGAGACGGGCGCCGACTTCCTGAACGACTGGGCCCGCAACACGGAAGCCCTGGCGGGGTCCTATGACTTCAGCCAGGAGCATGACGCCTGCGGCGTGGGCATGATCGCGGCACTGGACGGCAAGCGCCGCCGTGACGTGGTGCAGGCGGGTATCGACGCGCTGAAAGCGGTCTGGCATCGCGGCGCGGTCGACGCCGACGGCAAGACCGGTGACGGTGCCGGCATCCATATCGAAATCCCCCAGGATTTCTTCGCCGCCGCGGTGGAACGCAGCGGTGCGCTGCTGCGCCCCGGCCCCATCGCGGTCGGTCAGGTCTTCATGCCGAAGACCGATCTCGGCGCGCAGGAACGCTGCCGCCAGATCGTCGAGACCGAAATCCTCGCCCTCGGGTACGAAATCTATGGCTGGCGCCAGGTGCCCATCAACGTCGCCTGCATCGGTGAGAAGGCGAACGCGACGCGGCCTGAGATCGAGCAGATCATGCTCTGGAACGCCCGTGGCGTGTCCGAGGAGGAGTTCGAGCGCGACCTGTATGTGATCCGCCGCAAGATCGAGAAGCACACGATCGCGGCGCAGATCCCGGACCTGTATTTCTGTTCCTTGTCCTGCCGCTCGATCGTCTACAAGGGCATGTTCCTGGCCGAGAGCCTGACGGAATTTTATCCCGATCTGCTCGACCCGCGCTTCGTGTCCCGCTTCGCGATCTATCATCAGCGCTATTCGACCAATACCTTCCCGACCTGGAAACTGGCCCAGCCCTTCCGGTCGATCGCGCATAATGGCGAGATCAACACGATCAACGGCAATATCAATTGGATGAAGAGCCATGAGACGCGGCTCTCCTCCGATCTGCTCGACGCCTATATGGAAGACATCAAGCCCGTCGTGCAGGCGCAGGGCTCCGACACGGCGTCGATGGACAATGTCTTCGAACTGCTGATCCGCTCGGGCCGCGATGCCGCCATGGTCAAGGCGATGATGATCCCGCCCTCGATCGGCGCGACCGCCTTCATGCCCGAAGCCCATCGCAGCATGATCGAATACTGCAACGCGGTGATGGAGCCCTGGGACGGCCCGGCGGCGGTGACGGCGACGGACGGTCGCTGGCTCATCGCGGGTCTGGACCGCAACGGGTTGCGCCCGCTGCGCTATACGGTGACGAGCCATAACATGCTCGTCGTCGGCTCCGAGACCGGCATGGTGAAATTCGACGAATCGATGATCGTCGAGAAGGGCCGGGTCGGCCCCGGCCAGATGATCGCGGTCGATCTGGAGGAGCCGCGTTTCTACGACAATACCGCCATCATGGACGTGCTGTCCGCGCGTCACCCTTACGGTGACTGGGCGCAGCGCATCGTCAAGATCGACGAGGTGGTCAAGGCCGATGCGATCGAGCCTTGCACGCTCGGCACCGAGGAATTGCGCCGCCGCCAGCTTGCCATCGGCATGACGCTGGAAGAGATGGAAGCGATCCTGCAGCCGATGGTGGAGGACGCGAACGAGGCCACGGGCAGCATGGGTGATGACACACCTATCGCCGTGCTGTCGGACCGCTATCGCGGCCTGCATCATTACTTCCGTCAGAACTTCAGCCAGGTCACCAACCCGCCCATCGACAGCCTGCGCGAAACGCGCGTCATGTCGATCAAGACGCGCCTCGGCAATCTCGGCAATGTGCTGGAGGAGGGCGAGCATCAGTTCGACATCCTGCAGCTCAACAGCCCCATTCTGTCGACCGGCGAATTCACCGCCATGCGGGAGAAGATGGGCTCGGCCGTCGTCGATATCGACGCGACCTTCCCGCTCGCCGATGGTGAGGTCGGGCTGCGCCGTGGTCTGGACCGTATCCGTCAGGAGGCGGAAGACGCCGTCCGCGCGGGTGCCACGCATCTCGTCATCAGCGATGAGGCGATGGGTCCGGGGCGCGTGCCGATCCCGATGATCCTGGCGACGGGGGCGGTGCATACGCATCTCGTTCGCACCAGCTTGCGCACCTTCGCCAGCGTCAATGTGCGCACGGCGGAATGCCTGGACGTGCATTACGCGGCCGTGCTGGTCGGGGTCGGTGCCACCACCGTCAACCCTTACCTTGCGCAGGAATCAATCGCGGACCGTCAGCGTCGCGGGTTGTTCGGCGATATGAGCGTCAAGGTCGCCGTCGGCCGCTACAAGAAGGCGCTCGACAAGGGCCTGCTCAAGATCATGGCGAAGATGGGCATCGGTGTCCTGTCATCCTATCGCGGCGGCTATAATTTTGAGGCCATCGGCCTGTCGCGCGCG
Organism: Acidisoma cellulosilyticum; assembly: GCF_020621385.1. GTDB lineage: Bacteria > Pseudomonadota > Alphaproteobacteria > Acetobacterales > Acetobacteraceae > Acidisoma > Acidisoma cellulosilyticum. Next base: position 30,737 of record NZ_JAESVA010000012.1, read on the forward strand.
CTGGTGGGGGAATTCTTCCCCGGCATGCAGTCGCGCATCTCCGGCATCGGCCTGTCCGGCATCGCGCGGAAGGTGCTGGAACTGCATAAGGTCGCCTGGGCGGAAGGCGTGCTGACCTTGCCTGTCGGCGGCACCTATAAGATGCGCCGTGGCGGGGAGACGCATGCCTTCGACGGCAGCCTCATCCATGTGCTGCAGACCGCCGTCAGCACCGACAGCTACACGATGTTCCGCAAGTACTCGGAAGCCGTCCGTCGCCTGCCCCCCGTCGCTTTGCGCGATCTGCTCGATTTCCGCACCGACGGGCTGACGCCCATTCCGGTGGAAGACGTCGAGAGCATCACGGAAATCCGCAAGCGGCTGATCGCGCCGGGCATCTCGCTCGGGGCCTTGGGGCCGGAGGCGCATGAGACGCTCTCCATCGCCATGAACCGCATCGGCGCGCGGTCGGACAGCGGCGAGGGTGGGGAAGACCCCGAGCGCTCGAAGCCGCGCCCGAATGGTGACAACGCATCCTCGGCCATCAAGCAGATCGCCTCGGGCCGGTTCGGCGTCACCGCGGACTATCTGAACAATTGCCGTGAGATCGAGATCAAGGTCGCCCAGGGCGCCAAGCCCGGCGAAGGCGGCCAGCTGCCCGGTTTCAAGGTGACCGGGCTGATCGCGAAGCTGCGTCATTCGACGCCGGGGGTGATGCTCATCAGCCCGCCGCCGCATCACGATATCTATTCGATCGAGGATCTGGCCCAGCTCATCTACGATCTGAAGCAGATCAACCCGGAAGCCAGCGTCTGCGTGAAGCTGGTCTCGCGCTCAGGCATCGGCACCATCGCTGCCGGCGTCGCCAAGGCCAAGGCGGATGCGATCCTGATCTCGGGTCATTCCGGCGGCACCGGCGCCTCGGCGCTGACCTCGGTGAAATATGCCGGCCTGCCGTGGGAAATGGGCCTGTCGGAAGCGCATCAGGTGCTGATGCTCAACCGTCTGCGTCACCGCGTGAAGCTGCGCACCGATGGCGGGTTGAAGACCGGCCGTGACGTCGTGATGGCCGCCATGCTGGGTGCGGAGGAATTCGGCATTGGCACGGCCAGCCTGGTTGCCATGGGCTGCATCATGGTCCGCCAGTGCCACAGCAATACCTGCCCCGTGGGTGTCTGCACGCAGGATGAGAGCTTGCGCGCCAAGTTCGAAGGCACGCCCGAGAAGGTCATCAACCTCTTCTCCTTCATCGCGGAGGAGGTGCGTGAAATCCTGGCCGGTCTCGGCTTCCGCAAGCTGACCGAGATCATCGGTCGCACCGATCTGCTGCAGCAGGTCAGCCGCGGCAGTTCGCTGCTCGATGATCTGGATCTCAACCCGATCCTGGCCCAGGCCGATCCCGGCCCCTATCCGCGCTATTGCACGCTGGAAGGCCGCAATGAGGTGCCGGAAACGCTGGACGCGCAGATGATCGCCGATGCGGCGCCCTTCTTCGACCGGCGCGAAAAGATGCAACTGCAATACAATATCCGGAACACGCATCGCGCCATCGGCACGAAGTTCTCGGGCGCCATCGTCCGTGCCTTCGGCCAGACCGGCGTGCCGGCCGCCCATGTCAATGTCCGTCTGCGCGGTTCGGCTGGACAGTCGCTGGGCGCCTTCGCGGTGCAGGGGCTGAAGCTTGAAGTCATCGGCGATGCCAATGACTATGTCGGCAAGGGCCTGTCGGGCGGCACCATCGTGGTGCGCACGGCGCCGTCCACCAAGATGCGCAGCAATGCCAATACGATCATCGGCAATACCTGCCTTTACGGGGCGACGGCCGGTCAGCTGTTCGCGGCCGGTCAGGCGGGCGAGCGTTTCGCGGTGCGCAACTCGGGCGCCACGGCCGTGGTCGAAGGCTGCGGCTCGAACGGATGCGAATACATGACCGGCGGCACGGTCGCGATCCTGGGTGATTTCGGCGACAATTTCGGCGCCGGCTTCACCGGGGGCATGGCCTTCATCTATGACCCCGAGACTGCGCTGGAGAGCCGGATCAATCCGGAGACGCTGACATGGCAACGCATCGCCTCCGCCTATTGGGAAAGCCAGCTGCGCGGCTTGATCGAACGTCATGTGGAGGAGACCAGCAGCCGCTACGCCGCCATGCTGCTCCATAACTGGGACCAGACGCTGGCGAGCTTCTGGCAGCTTGTGCCGAAGGATTACGTCAAATACCTGCCGCACGGCCTGACCGACGAGAAGGCGCAGGCCCGCGCCTGATCGGCCGGGTCCGGTTGGCATGACGGTCCTCTCCCCGCCGCCGCCGGGGCCGTCGCGTCAGGCGGCGGTGCCTGCCAAGGGGCAAGCGCATGCGCCTTTGCATGCGGGGCGGGCCGATCCCACCCGGCTGATGATGATGCTTTTCTTCATCGGCGGGATGACGCTTTGCTCCATCTGGGTCATGCGGCCCTTCCTGCCCGCGACCATCTGGGCTGCGACCATCGTGGTCGCGGTCTGGCCGCTCGTGCTCAAGCTGCAGAAGCTGCTCGGCGGCAGCCGGGTGCTGGCCGTCACCATCATGACGATCATCGTCGTCGTGCTCTTCGTGGTGCCCTTCTGGCTCGCCGTGACGACGATCCTCAACCATATCGACGCCCTGGTGGGTCTGGCCCATGCGGCCGTCGCCTTCCGCCTGCCGGCCCCGCCGCACTGGGCGGGCGATATCCCCGTTATCGGCGACAAGGTCCGGGAGGTCTGGGAGAAATTCCAGGGCGAGGGGCTGAGCACGGTTCTGCCCTCGACCACGCCCTATATCGGTTCGGCCGCGCAGTGGATTTTGGGGTCCATCGGCAGTTTCGGCCGGCTGCTGCTGCAATTCATCCTGACCACCGTCATCGTCGCCATCATGAGCACGCATGGCGAGGCCGGGGCCAATCTCGCGACCCAGTTCGGCTATCGTCTGGGCGGCGACCGCGGCGAGCAGATGGTCGTGCTGGCGGGCCGCGCCATCCGCGCCGTGGCGCTGGGCGTCATGCTGACCTCGCTGGCGGATGCCGTGATCGGCGGTATCGGGCTGATGATTGCCGGGGTGCCGCTGGCGACCCTGCTCACCGCCGTCATGTTCATCTTTTGCGTGGCCCAGGTCGGGCCCGGCATTGTCCTGATCCCGGCCGATATCTGGATGTTCGTCTCCGGCCAATATGTGATGGGCGCCGTGCTGCTGGTGGTGACGATCGTCGCCATCGCGGTCGACAATCTGATGCGGCCGCTGCTGATCCGTAAGGAGGCCAATCTGCCGATGCTGCTGGTCCTGGTCGGCGTGCTCGGCGGGCTGGCCGCCTTCGGGCTCATCGGCCTCTTCATCGGTCCGGCGGTGCTCGCCGTCAGCTATACTATGCTGCGCGCCTGGATCGCGGAGGAGGCGCGGCCCGGCGCCCCGGCGCTGCCGCCCGATCCGCTGGCCGTCGCGCCGGACCCGGCGATCGATCCTTAATCTGCGGTGTTGCCGGCGGGCCAATGAAACTGTCGCCCGCGCACGCCTTTAACCGTCGTCCGCGCCCGCCCTTAGCTGTCGTCCGCGCACTTCTTGCGCGGATCAACCCTTTCGGGCGCCCAGACGCCGTGATGGCGCCGGAACGGGTAGACCCGCGGCATGAAGCCGCGGGCGACACTGAGAAGAGAAACCGCGGGCGACAGTGAGACAAAGAAGCTGCGGATAACGAGAAGAGAAACTGCGGGCGACAGTCGGAAAAGATGCGCGGACAGTCAGAAAAGATGCGCGGCTGACGCGGACCGTCAGTCCCCCGCCTTCTTCTCCCGCATCTCGTCGATCGCCTCGGCGCGGCCGGTATTGTCCCAGGCGATATCGGCATCGTCCAGCGCCGGTCCCTGACGTTCGGCCATCAGCAGCTTTTCCAGCGTCATGGCACTCTGGCGCGAGGCGAGCACGAACCCTTCCTCATCGCCGTAGAGCGGCCGCAGCTTGTGGAAGAAGCGCTTGTCCTGGCGCCGGAAGATGGACGCGGCGCGATGGGCCTGATGCGGATGCACGCCAAGCTTGATCAGCGCGGTGCGGCCGAGGGCCAGCGAGCCCTCGAAGGTCTCGCGCTCCACGTCGTCCGCGCCCTGGTCCAGCAGCTCGTACGCCGCGCGACGATCCCAGGCGCGCGCCAGGATGCGCAGCTCCGGAAAGGCATGGCGCGCGCCGGCCACCAGCTCCAGCGCCTTCTCGCGGTCGTCGATGGCGACGATCAGCAGCTTCGCCTTCTCCGCGCCGGCCGCCTGCAATAGATCGATGCGGGAGGCGTCGCCGTATTGCACGCGCTGGCCGAAGCGGCGCAGCAGCTCGATCTGGGTCGTGCTGACGTCGAGCACCGAGGTCTTGAAGCCGTTGCCGCGGATCAGGCGGCCGGCAATCTGCCCGAAACGGCCGTAGCCCGCGATGATGACATCCGGATCGGCATCGAAACTCGGCGCCTCCGGCGTCGGGCCGTCCGTCTTCTCAGGCCGGATCATCAGCCGCTCATGCGCGATGAAGGCCAGCGGCGTGAAGACCATGGACATGGCGACGACCGCGTTGAGCAGCGCGCCGATGTGATGCGGCAGCACATGGGCGGTGACGACGAAGCCGGTCAGCACGAAGGCGAATTCGCCACCCTGGCTCAGCGAGACGCCGACCATCCGCGCGTCCGCCCGTGGCATATGGAACAGCTGCGCCAGCCGCGTCATGGCCTCCGCCTTGATCGCCATCAGCCCGACCGTCAGCCCCAGCACGAGGAGGGGGTGATGGGCGACGAGGCCGAAATCGAGGCTGGCACCGACGGTGATGAAGAACAGGCCAAGCAGAATGCCGCGGAAAGGCTCGATATCGGCTTCCAGCTCGCGCCGGAATTCGTTCTCGGCCAGCATCACGCCCGCCAGAAAGGCGCCGAGGGCGGGGGAGACGCCGACTGCCTGCATCAGGGCCGTGACCGCAAAGACCAGCAGCAGGGCGGTCGCCGTGAAGGTTTCGCGCAGCCGGGTTTTGGCGATGAAGCGGAACAGGGGGCCGACCAGATAGCGCCCGGTGGCGATGATGATGGCGACCGCGCCCAGCACGGCCAGCCCATGCACCCAGCCGTGCAGGCCGCTGGTCTCCTCGACCGCGCCATGGGCATTGCCCAGCAGCGGCAGCAGGACCAGCAGGGGGATGACGGCCAGATCCTGGAACAGCAGCACGCCGAAGGCGGCGGTGCCGACCGCGCCCCGGCGCAGACCCTTTTCGTCCAAGGTTTGCAGCACGATGGCGGTGGAGGACATGGCCAGCACGGCACCGCAGGCGACCGCCTGCTGCCAGGGCAGACCGAGGATCATCGCGGCGACGGCAAGACAGGCGCCGATGCCGATCAGCTGAGCGAAGCCGAGGCCGAAGATCGCCGCGCGCATCGTCCATAGCAGCGCCGGCCGCACCTCCAGCCCGATCAGGAACAGCAGGATGACGACGCCGAATTCGGCGAAGCCCATGACATCGGCCTGATCGCCGACCAGATGCAGGGCAAAGGGGCCGATGACGGCGCCCGCGATGAGATAACCGAGGACGGAGCCAAGCCCCGCGCGCTTCGCGATGGGCACGGCGATGACGCTCGCCGCCAGATAGACCAGCGCCTGGATCAGAACGGTATTGGTATTCATCGGTTGGCGGCCTCGATCAAAGCGGAAAGCCGCGCGTCATAGGCGACCGCTGCCTGGGTGCGCCCCTCGGCATTGAGGTGGATGGCGTCATGGACGATGAAGGGCTCGGCCCAGGCAAGACCGCAGAGATGGGCAGTCGCCTCCAGCGGGCGCAGCAGCTCCGTCATGGTGAAGCGGTTCATGCCTTCCGGCTGATAGGCGTCCGGGTCGCCGCCGGTGCTGGCCGCGACCATCAGCGTCTTGCCATGCAGCTGGGTGCCGCCACGGCCGAAGGCGAAGCCGTGCAGCAGCACGGTATCCATCCATTCCTTCAGCAGAGCGGGCGTCGCATACCAATACATGGGGAATTGCAGCACGATCAGACGATGGGCGATGAGCTTTTTCTGCTCGGTCTCCACGTCGATCAGAAAATCCGGATAATGCCTGTAGAGGTCGTGCACCGTGACGTCCGGCCGCTCGCGCGCCACACCCAGAAGGGCGGCATTGACGCGGGACCGATGCATGGCCGGATGCGACAGCAGAACCAGGGCCGCGCGGCCGGCCGCCGCCTGGGCCGGGATGGAGCCCGTATTCTCGACCACGGCAAGCCGGCGCGGCCCTGCTTTCGCGGGGCTTTTCGTGCGGGTCAGGGTCTTGATGAAGCCAAGCGCCACGGGCAGCCGCCTTATTCTCTGGAATGGTCCATGTAACAATCCGTCACAGTGACGGCGATAGAGGATTGAGGGAAAGCTTTACGAGCCGTCAGACGTAGAGAAGGATCAGAAATCCGCCGATGACGCCGACGGCCAGCAGGCTGGTCACCAGCATCAGCCGCTTTTCGATGAAATCGCGGGCGGCCTCGCCAAAAATCCGCATGATCGCACCGACCAGGAAGAAGCGGCCGCCCCGGGTGATCAGGCTGGCGCCCATGAACTCCCAGAAATTAAACTTCGCGGCACCCGCCGCGATGGTCACGATCTTGTAGGGGATCGGTGTCAGACCCTTGATCAGGATCACATACAGGCCGTAGCGGGCGAACTTGTCCTGAAAGGTCTGGAAGGCGTGCTCCATGTGATAAAGATGAATGATCGGCTGCGCCAGCCGATCGAACAGGGCGAAGCCGATCAGATAGCCCAGGGCGCCGCCGGCGACGCTCGCGGTGGTGCAGATGAGGGCGTAAAGCCAAACCCGGCGCGGCCTTGCCAGGCCCATGGCGATCAGCAGCGGATCGGGCGGGATTGGAAAAAAGCTCGCCTCGGCGAAGGCGACGGCTGCCAGGAACCAGGCCGCGTGGCGGTGGCCCGCCAGGGCGATCACCCGGTCATACAGGCGCTTGAGCATTGAAGCACATTCCATCCTCGGTGAGTTTGGGGACTTGCCATGGTCGCGGCGGCCCTTCAATGGATCCCTTTGATTGTGGTTTGTCGCGAGAAACGTCTGTGAGGATTGCAATGCCGCTGAAGTCCCTGCGCCCTGTCCTGACCGCCCTGGTGGCGGGCGTTCTTCTGGCGCAAGCCGTCCCTGTCCGCCCGGCCGCCGCACAAGGCGCGCCGCCGCATGCCTGGCTTTTCGGCATGTGGGCTGGCGGCATCTTTCCGGCCTCCGCCAAGATGAGTCCGGCGGAATGCGAAAAACAGGCAACCTTCGTGGTGACCCAGGATGAGGTCATCCACAGCACGCTGACCCACCAGACCGCGATCGAGAATCTGATCGCGAGCGTCCGTGGCACGCCGAACGGCACCGTTTTCCTGCTCGCGCCGAGCAATACCAAGCCGGACGACATCGGCGGCGTGGCGGATGATATCGGTTTCGGCTGCCCGGAGGACAATGTGCTCCGCGTCGTGCGCGTCGGGCCGAACCAGATCGCTTTCCCGGACTGCAAAGGCTTCCCGAGCCCGCTCGTGCGCTGCCCGCAACCCGGCTGATCCGGCGATGCGCCGGGCGAGGAAAGGCAGACCATGCCCCGACAGACCCTGCCCAGAAAGACCCTGCCCGGAAAGACCTTGGCTGATGCGCCTGTCGTCATCATCACCGGCGGCTCCTCCGGCATCGGTCGCTGCACGGCCGGCGTTTTCGCGCGCGGCGGCTGGCGCGTCGGGCTGATCGCGCGCGGGCCAGCGGGTCTGGCGGCGGCGGCCGAGGATGTGCGGGCGGTGGGCGGCATGGTCGTGGTCGCGGTCGCGGATGTCACCGATAGCGCGGCCCTGACCAAGGCGGCTGGCCAGATCGAAGCCACACTGGGCCCCGTCACGGCCTGGGTCAACGCCGCCGGCAACGGCGTCTACGGCCGTTTCAGCGACGTGCCGGAGGCGGAGTTCCGTCAGGTGACGGAGGTGACCTATCTCGGCACCGTCAACGGCACCCGCGCGGCGCTGTCGCTCATGCGCCCGCGCAACCGCGGCAATATCGTCAATGTCTGTTCCGGCGTCGTCTTTCACGGCCTGCCGCTGATGACCTCCTATTCCGGCGCCAAGGCCGCCGTGCGGGCCTTCGGCCAGGCGCTGCGGATCGAGCTTTTGTTCGAGAAAAGCCGCATCCGCGTTTCGACGGTTTTTCCGCCTGCGGTGAACACGCCCTTCTTTGCCCATGCCATCAGTCATATGGGCTGGTCGGCAAGGCCGGTCCCGCCGGTCTATCAGCCCGATGTCATTGCGCGGGGCATCTATCTTGCGGCCCGCACGGGACAGCCGGAGATGACGATCAGCGGCACGGTCGCCTGTTTCGCGCTGCTCAGCCGCCTCGCGCCCGTCTGGACCGGCGCCGTCATCCGGCGTCTGGGTGTCGACGGGCAGCGCGCGGCGGACGCGGCCGGCGATGACGCGGTCCCCACGGTGTTCAAGCCCTCGGACCGGCCGTCCCGAGTCCATGGCGTCTTCGGCGCGCATGCCCGGCGCTGGAGCCTGCAGATGACACTGCGACGGCTGTTTGGGTAGTCGTCGGTTTCGTCGTCATCCGCGTGCTTGTCACGCGGACCTACCCTATTCCGCCCGCGAAACCCTAAAGCAACCGGCCCACAGCCGCCTCGACCCGCGCCACAAGCGCAGGGTCGCGCACGCGCGCATTTGGCCTCGCCGCCCGTCGCCGCTTCAGATAAAGGCCGGTTTGTCCGGCAAGTTCGGGTGAGAGGCAGGCATAAAGCGGCGTATCCGCGCCCTGTTCTGCCGTCAGCGCGAAACGCCCCAGCAGCCGCCAGGCGAATTCGTCGATCCCGCCATGGCGAACGATATTCGTCGCGACCAGACCGGGATGCACGACATTGACCGTGATGCCGGCGGGCTTCAGCCGCTCGGCCAGCAAACCGCTCATCATCAGCAGCGCCAGCTTGGACCGCGCATAGGCACGGGTCATCCGCCAGCCTTGCCGCAACTCCAGATCATCCGGGTCGATCCGCGCGCGGTCCGCGGAGGACGACCCCACCATGACGATGCGTGCCGGTGCCACCATCGCCGGCAGCAGCGCCTCGGTCAGTGCGAGGGGCGACAGAAGATTCGTCGCCAGCGTCTTCTCGCGCCCTTCCGGCGTCACCTGCCGGTCATGGCTCAGAAGCCCCGCATTATTCACCAGAAGATCGATCTTCGGGTGCCGCGACAGAATGGATGCCGCCGCCGCCCGGGTGTCCTTCAGCGAAGACAGATCGGCGCGGACGATGTCGATCGCGGCACCGGGCACGGCCGCCGCGATCCAGCGATGCGTTTTGTCCGCCCGCATCTCGTCCCGCGCGATCAGCGTCAGGCCGTAGCCGGCCTGGGCCAGGCCACGTGCGATCCAGCGCCCGATCCCGCTGGTGGCCCCGGTGACGACGGCATGCGGCTGCGTCGTCGTCACCGGGCTCATTCCCTTATTGCCCGTCGGTCTCGAAAACCCAGGCGAGCACGCCCTTCTGGGCATGAAGGCGGTTTTCCGCCTCCTGAAACACGACCGATTGCGGCCCGTCGATGACCGCCGCCTCCACCTCCTCGCCGCGATGGGCGGGCAGGCAATGCATGAACAGCGCGTCGGGCGCGGCTTCGGCCATCAGCTTGGTCGTCACCTGATAGGGGGCGAGCATATTGTGGCGGCTCTCGCCCTCGGGGTCGGACATGCTGACCCAGGTATCGGTAATGACGCAGCGCGTGCCGCGCACAGCCTCACGCGGATCGCGCAGGACCTCGACTTTCGCTCCCTCGGCCTTCGCCCAGGCCAGGATCGCGGCCGGCGGCTGCAATTCGGCCGGGCAGGCCAGGCGCAGCGTGAAATCGAAGCGCGCCGCCGCTTCGATCCAGCTGCGCGCAACATTATTGCCGTCACCGACCCAGGCGATGGTCTGCCCGGTGATCGGCCCGCGCAACTCCTCGAAGGTCAGGATATCGGCCATGATCTGGCAAGGGTGAGATGCCTCGGTCAGCCCGTTGATCACCGGCACGGTCGCATATTGCGCCAGTTCATGCAGGTTCGCGGCCCGGTCCGTGCGCAGCATGATGGCATCGACATAGCGGGAGAGGACGCGCGCCGTGTCGGCGATGCTCTCGCCACGGCCGAGCTGCATTTCCTGCGCCGACAGCACCACCGGGTTGCCGCCCATTTCGCGGATCCCGACTTCGAAGCTGACGCGCGTGCGCGTGCTCGGCTTGCTGAAGATCAGCGCGACCGACTTGCCGGTCAACGGGCGGGCATGGTCGCGGCGATGCGCCTTGCAGACCTCGGCGGTGGTCAGGATATCGCGCAGCACCGCCGCGTCCAGATCGCGGATATCCAGGAAATGGCGCGGGCTCTTTGCGTCAGCGGCCACAGACACCTCGTTCAAATCCCCACTCACGTCCTTCACTGCGCGGCAACCTTCGCCTCGGTCATGTCCTGCACGGCCAGCCGCAGCAGGCGGACCGCTTCTTGGCAATCCTCGGGGGTGATCACCAGCGGCGGCACCATGCGCAGCACATTGTCGCCGGCCGCGACCACCATCAAGCCGCGCGCCAGGCAGGCGGCCTGCAAAGCGCCGTTCGGCACGCCGAGCTTGAGGCCGATCAGCAACCCGCGTCCACGAATATCCTGGATCACATGCGGGAATGCCTCGGCCAGTTTCGCCAATTCGCCGCGCAACAGGTCGCTGCGGGCGGTCACCTGGTCCAGAAAGCCGGGCGCGAGCAGCACATCCAGCACTGCATTGCCGGCAGCGGCGGCCAGCGGATTGCCGCCGAAGGTCGTGCCATGGGTGCCGGGTTTCATGTTCTGCGCCACCGCCGCCGTCGCCACCACGGCGCCGATGGGGAAGCCGCCGCCCAGACCCTTGGCCAGGGACATGACGTCCGGCACCACGTCCGACCATTCATAGGCGAACAGCTTGCCGGTGCGGCCCATGCCGGTCTGGATTTCGTCCAGGCCGAGCAGCAGGCCGAATTCGTCGCAGGCCGCGCGCAGACCCGGCAGGAAGTCGTCATTGGCCGAGCGGATGCCGCCCTCGCCCTGGATCGGCTCCATCATGATGCCGGCGGTCTCACCGGTAATGGCAGCGCGTAGCGCGTTCAGATTGTTGAACGGGACATGGTCGAACCCGTCCACCGCCGGGCCGAAACCCTTGATGTAATTCGGGTTTCCGGTGGCCGAGATCATCGCCAGCGTGCGGCCATGAAAGGCGCCGTCGAAGCAGATGATGCGCCAGCGCTCGGGATGGCCGTTCTCCGCATGGTATTTGCGGATCATCTTGACCATGCCCTCATTCGCTTCCGCACCGGAATTGCAGAAGAAGGCGCTGTCGCCGAAGCTGTTCTCGACCAGACGCTCCGCCAGCTTTTCCGCCTGCGGCACGCGATACAGGTTGGAGACGTGCATGACCTTTGCCGCTTGCTCGGCGATCGCCTGCGTCAGATGCGGATGGCCGTGGCCCAGGGAGGAACTGGCAATGCCGCCCCCGAAATCCAGGAATCGTCGGCCGTCCGTCGAATACAGCCATGCGCCTTCGCCCCGTTCAAAAGCGAGGTCGGCGCGGTTGTAGTTCGGCATAAGGGCGGAGATCATGCTGGCCTTCCAGTCAAGGAAAGCAGAGATGTATGAAAACTCTGGCCGGTCGCGTCAATGAATGAGGACAAAGCATCACACAGATGACGCAGGTAAAAACAGCAAACCTCGATGCGGCCAGCCTGCGTGAGGCTGCCTTGGCCTATACCGCCCGGTACGGCGGCACGGCCGCAGCGCTGGCCCGCGCGCTCGATCGGCGTATCCGCCGCTGGGCTGACGCGCGGCTTTCCGTCGAAAATGCCGACCGCGAGGGGATCAACGCCCAGGCCGCCATTCTCCGTCAGCAGGCGGCCAAGCTGGTCGCTGGACTGGCCGCGTCGGGGGCTGTCAACGATCAGGCTTTCGCGGAAGGCCGCGCCCGGCGGCTGCGCCGGGCCGGGCGGTCGCGCCGCGCCGTGCTGGCGCATCTGGCGGCCAAGGGTGTGGATGCTGCGCAGGCCGGGGCTGCGGTGCCCGAGGATGACGCGGCCGAACTTGCGGCGGCACTCGCTTTCGCGCGTCGCCGCCGCATCGGGCCATTTTCGGCGACGGACGAGGATCTGCCGCCGGATGAACAGAATCGCGTGCTGGCTGCCTTCGGCCGCGCCGGGTTCAGCGGCGCCACTGCCCGCCGCATCTTGAGCTATGAGCGGGACGAGGCGGAAGACCTGCTGCTCGCGCAGCGGCAGGCAAGCGGTGGGTGAAGCATAACAACCGTCACGCGGCTGCCAGTGTCGTCGCGGGCATGGCGTTGTTTGGTCATGGAACCGGCTGTCGCCGGTATCGGCTTCGCGGCATCCTGTCGCGAATGGAGTATTGATCAGGGGTCGCGTATTTTCGCGGCTTGATTCTGCAATGATCGGGGCCCCCGAGTGGTATTATTGTTAAAAATAAAAAGTCTTTTTTTATTGATGTGACAAAATTATCAACAAAAATACCTTTATAAAAATTTAACCGCCATGGGGTGGTTTCGAAAATAGGGTCTTCTTGTTAACGAAATATTTGTCTGTGCGGGTAAGAAAATTCGAGAATTAGTTGTTTAGGCAACGGGCGCCTGATCGCGGATGCCGCGCCTGGATGCCGCCGCCCTATGAGACGCTGGCGGAAGACCCCGGCACCGCCATGGGCGCTGTCTTTGATGTCCGCAGGCTGCCGCCGGACCTGTGCCGAAACCCTGAACGCTGGGCAGGCTCGATGCGAATTTCCGAATCAAATTGACCGCACTAGGCGCGGCCTATCCCCTTTGCTAAAGCATGGGCTATGGGCTCCTTCCAGACGCCGATATCTGAGCCGTTATGTCCGCCAGGCACCCAGCCTGCCGGGACGCTGGCCGTTTATTCCGCCGATGTGGTGCCGCAGCCGAGCCGCCAGAAATACTGGCTCGGCGCCGTCTTCCGCCGCGTCGCGAGTGCGGCGGAGCCGGATGACGCCGCACCCTTCCATGCCAGGTTGACGCGGGTGGGCGGGGAAAGCGCCGAACTGCTGGACCATACCGGCAGCAGCTTGCTGGCGCGGCGCGACGCCGCGCATTGCCGGGCCGACCAATGCGATGACCTCATCGTCGATTTCATGGTTCAGGCATCGCGCGCCTGCGTCGATCATGGGTTTGGCTGCCGTCGGCCCACAGCGGGCGATATGCTGATCTTGGATCTCGGCCGACCGCTGGAACTGACCCATGCCAGGCATCGCATCATCAGCCTCTTTCTGCCCCGCGCAAAGGTCCGCAGCGTCTTTGCCGATCCGTCGCTTCTCGCGGGGCGCCTTTTGCAGCGGCGCGGCATCGCGGCGCTGCTGCGGTCGCATATGCAGATGACGATCGACCAGGCTGACTGTCTGACGCCGGCCGAACGTGTCGCGGCGGTGGCGGCGGCGGTCGATATGGCGCTTCTGGCGATTCAGAGGGAGGCCGGCCAGCCGATCGAGGCGGAGCAGCTTTCCCCCGGCCTCTATACGGCCGCGACGACGCTCATCGGCCGCGATTTCAGGAACCCCGATTTCAACGCCGATACGGTGGTTCAAAATCTCGGCTGTGCCCGCGCGACGCTCTATCGTGTCTTCGCCGCGCAAGACCAGAGCATTGCCAAGTCGATCTGGACCAGGCGCCTGCATGAGGCGCGTCGGATGCTGGCTTCAGGGGAGAATCGGCATCTTTTGATCGAGGAGGTCGCCTTTCGCTGCGGTTTCACTGATATTCCGACCTTCAACCGGATGTTCAAAAGGCAATATCAAAGCAAGCCGGGCGATATCCGCGGACAGATGAGCTGATCGGGCAGCGCCGCGCGTCTCGATCCGGCTCAGGACAATCGCATCGTCCCGGCGTTTTATCCGCAAGCCCTGGTGCTATCCGATACAATCACCAAATGATCCGGTAGATCATCTTGAGGACGTATCGCGGCCGATGACTTTCCGCCCTGTTACCGAACCCCTGGACGTCGGCATCGCGCGGCAGCGCGGCGTGTTCGAGGCGCTGGCGCTGCTCACCCCGCATGATTTGCCGCAGGAAAAGAAGATCCGCATCGGCGGGGCAGGGGACGGCGGCTATGTTCTGGTAGACCGGCTAAGGCCCGGCCAGCCGGTGATGAGTTTCGGCATCGGCCCTTCGGTCAGTTTCGACCTCGACCTTGCCCAGCGCGGCCATCCGGTTCTGCTCTTCGATCACACCATTGCCCGTCTGCCGGAGGAGCATGCCGGCTTTATTTGGTTCGCCGAGGGCGTCGCGGGTGCGGCCGATCCGGCGCAGAAACTCCATACCCTTGCCGACCATATGGCGAAGCTGCCGCCGGGCGCGGACGCGCCGATCCTGAAGATGGATATCGAAGGGGCGGAATGGGACGTGCTGACCGAAACCTCTATCCTTCTCATGCGCCGGTTCGAGCAGATCGTGCTGGAACTGCATAACCTGACGATGCTGGATGATACGCGCTTCCGTGGCCTCGCCTGGCGCGCGCTCGCCTCGCTCTCCTCGGCCTTCACGCTTTGCCATGTCCACGCCAATAATTTCGGCAAAATCGAGAATGTCAGCGGCTTCCCGGTGCCCGAGACCTTGGAGGTCACCTATATCCGCAGCGATCTGGTGCAGGCCGCACCGTCCTTCACCTATTACCCGACGCCGCTCGATACCGGTAATTGCCTGGACTGGCCGGACCTGCCGCTGTGGTTCTATCCCTTCATGCCGACATCGGTGAAGCCAAGCTTCCCCTGGTGACCGGCCTCACTCCGCCGCTTCCACCGTCGCATTGGACCGCGCGAAGGTAATGGTGACGCGCATGCCTTCGCCGGGGTGGTTTGTCACCTCTACCTTCGCTTTCGCGTTCTCTTTCAGAGACTGCATGATGGCGTAGCTGAGCTTGCCGGGCTGCGGCCAGACGCTGCCTTCGGACAGGCCGATGCCGTCATCGGCGACGGTGATGCGGCAACCATGCTCGTCGACCAGACTATGCAGCGTGATGGTTCCGCCCTCGCGGTCGCGGAAGGCGTGTTTCAGGGAATTCGTCAGCAATTCATTGATCACCAGTCCGGTCGGCATCGCGACATTGACCGAGACCGGGAAGATATCGACCTTCATGTCGAGGCGGATGCCGGCGCTGGCCTGAGCCTGCAACACGGCGGCGGCGACCTGACTGATATAGATGCCAAGATCGATCTCCTGCTCCGTCATATTATCCGACAGCAGGCGGTAGAGAAGATGAATGGCCTCGATCCGTCCGGCCAGACGCTCGAAAGCGTCCGAATGCGGCTCCTTCCGGGCGTTCCGCGCCTCGATGCGGATCAGGGCCGTGATCATCTGCAGGTTGTTCTTCACGCGATGCTGCACCTCGCGCAGCAGCGTGTCCTTCTCCCGCAACTGCTGGGTGAGCTTGTCCGGCTCGTTGTCCTGATGCGCGGTGACGTCCACCAGGGCAGCGAGGCGAAAGGCGGGCTTGCCGTCCTCATCCTCGATAACATTGGAATAGGCGTCGATCACAACGGCCTCTTCCCCGCGCACGATGCGGAATGTGCCGATGAAGTCCTGGCCGCGCAGGATCGCCTGCCCAAGCCCGTGATCATTGTCCGGCGCCTGGCCCAATTCGCCGATGACCGACCAAGGCCGGTCCACCAGAGCCTTGGCGGCCCGGCCGGTCAGTTTTTCGAAATCGGGATTGGCATAGACGATCCGCTCCGGCCCTTGCATCTCACCGACCGCGATCGCGATCGGAACCTGATCCAGAAAGCGGCGGAAATGCTCGCTTTCCAGGGCATGGGCCAGGTCGGGGGTCGAGAGCAGCGTCTCAACCTTATCGGCGTCGGGTTCGGCGAAGGACATCGGTCGGGGACTTTATCAGGGTGGATGAAGGCCAGTCCCCCAGCTTAGCAGAAAGTTTTCGGAAAGATCAGCGTGCTATCGGCGATCCGCCCTAGCGGCGGGCGGCGGCGATGGTCAGGCCCAGGACAAGGCCGGCCAGCCCCGCGACGACCAGCGTCTTGACCGGCTTTTCCCGCACTTCCGCGCGCAGATCCTCAAGCAGCACCTCAGCCTTTTCGCTCGCGCAGGTCAGGCAGGGCTTCACATGCTCATCGACGAAGCGCTTTGCGCCCGCGCAGGTCAGGCCGTGCTCGTTCATCCAGGGGCAGCAAGTCATGGGCCGGCTCCGCGTCTTCGTGTTGTTTGACCTTATAATTGGCCCTCTCATCCGGCGCCGCAAGCGCCGCCCGCTTGCAGCCCATGCTTGATGATCGCCCTGCGCGATGGCTCAATGCGCGCGGATGGACGAGGGCGGCGAGTGACGAAGGTTTTCGGCTTTGCGGGATGGAGCGGGGCGGGCAAGACGACGCTGATCCGCCAGGTCATCGCGCATCTGGTGGCGCAGGGCCGCCGCGTTTCGACCATCAAGCATGCGCATCATGATTTCGATATCGACCAGCCCGGCAAGGATTCCTGGGAGCATCGGCAGGCCGGCGCCGCCGAGGTCCTGGTCGTCTCCGACCGCCGCTGGGCGCTGATGCATGAGCTGCGCGGCGCGGCGGAGCCCAGCCTGCCCGCGCTGATCGCCAAGCTGGCGCCGGCCGATCTCGTGCTGGTCGAAGGCTTCAAACGGTCTGTTTTTCCAAAGATCGAGGTCTACCGGGCGGTGAACGGCAAGCCGGCGCTGCACCCCGAGGATGGCAGCATCATCGCCATCGCCAGCGACACGCCATTTCCGGATAGCGGCCTGCCTGTCCTGCCGTTGACGGATATCGCTGACATCGCGGATTTTGCGGAACGCCATGCCCGGCCCCTCTGACACGGCGGCCGTGATCCTTGCCGGGGGCAGGGGGCGGCGGATGGGGGGCGCGCTGAAAGCGCTGCTACCCTTGGCGGGTCAGCCTTTGCTGGCGCATGGGCTCGCCCGTCTTGCGCCGCAGATCGGCAGCATCGCCGTCAGCGCGAATGATCCGGCGGTCGGGCAGGCAGCGCCAGGACGTCCGCTGTTGGCGGATCGCCATGACGATCGGCGCGGACCACTGGCCGGGATCCTTGCCGGTCTCGCTTGGGCAGGGCATCGGGACTATCGCTGGCTGGTCAGCCTGCCGGTCGATTGTCCTTTCCTCCCGGCCGATCTGGTTGCGCGCCTTCGCGAACAAGCGGTCGGCGTCCGCGTCGTCATCGCCCGTTCTGCCGGGCAGGCCCATCCGACGGCGGCGCTATGGGATATATCGCTGCATGACGATCTGGCGCGGGTCCTGGCGGCGGGAACAGACCTGTCCGTCCGCCGCTTTTATGAAGCCTATCCGCACGCCTTCTGCGATTTTCCGGGGGGAAAGACAGACCCGTTCTTCAACATAAACAGGCCGGAAGACCTCGCTTCAGCCGAGGATGCGTTGGCCGCCGGTAAAAACCTCGAACCCATCGTCGCGGGCGACGCCGATCAGCACCATGCCGATGGAATCGGCCTCCCGCACGGCGAGAAGCGTGGGCGCTGAGACGGCGACAAGGACGGAAACCCCCATCACGGCCGCCTTCTGAATCAGTTCGATGGAGACGCGGCTGGTCATCACCAGCACGCCGTCGCTCGGGGCCTCGCCCATCTGCCGCAGTCCGCCCGCCAGCTTGTCGAGCGCATTGTGACGGCCGACATCCTCGCGGATGGCGACAAGCCCGGCGCCCTTCCGCCAGAAGCCAGCGGCATGCAAGGCACGCGTCTTCTGTGCCATTGTCTGCGCCGGATAAAGGCTCGCCATCGCGGCCATGATGTCCTCGGCGGAGAGGGTGAGGGTCGACCCGACCATCGGCAGCGGTCGCATCGCCTCCTCCAGACTGTCCAGCCCGCATAAGCCGCAGCCCATCGCGCCGGTCAGATGGCGGCGGCGATGGTCCAAGGCTTCCATCCGCTCGGGCGCAATCCATAGCCGCAACTCCACCGCGCCGCGTGGTGCGGGCGCAATCTCGATCTCCTCGATCTCGGCGGGTGTGGCGACGATCCGCTCGTTCAAGGTGAAGCCGAGCGCGAAATCCTGCAGGTCCGCCGGGGTCGCCATCATCACGGCATGGGACACCCGATTATAGGTGATGGCGACCGGCGTTTCCTCCGGCAAGGCGCGGTCGCGGGGCGCAAACCCAGCCCCTCGCCATAGGGATGTCTGTACGTCACCAAAAGGTGCCGCTAAATCATGCGCTTCGGGGCTTTCGGCGCTGGCCCGCGGCGGTGGAATGGGATAATCGGCAGACATGCGACTGTTATACCACCTCCCGCACTCGCCTTTCTCGCGCAAAGTCCGTCTGGTACTGGCTGAAAAGCGCCTGCCGTTTGAACTGAGGGTCGAAAAGACCTGGGAGCGGCGGGAGGAGTTCCTGGAACTCAACCCGGCGGGCACCGTGCCGGTGCTGGCGGATGAGAATGGCCTCATCATCTCCGAATCCGCGGCGATCTGCGAATATCTGGACGAAGCCTATCCGGACGTCCCGCTGATCGGCCGCACGCTGGCGGAGCGTGTCGAGGTCAGACGGCTGGTCTCCTGGTTCGACCTCAAATTCAACCATGACGTCACCCGCCATTTGCTCGGCGAGAAGATCATGAAGCGCGTCGCCGGGCGTGGCCAGCCTGATACCGGGGCGCTGCGCGTGGGCTATGCCAATCTCAAGGGCCATCTGGAATATCTCGGCTATCTGGCCGAGAGCCGGAAATGGCTTGCGGGCGGCACGCTGTCGCTCGCGGATTTCGCGGCCGCTGCTCATCTCTCGGCGCTCGATTTCGCGGGGGAAGTGGATTGGTCGATCTCGGCCCCGGCCAAGGAATGGTATGCGCGCATCAAGTCGCGCCCCAGCTTCCGGCCGATCCTGGCGGATCGCATGGGCGGCGTCACGCCCCCGGCGCATTACGCCGATCTCGACTTCTGACCCTTGGCTGACCCTCGGCATCTATTGATCTTCGGCCTGGGCTATAGCGGTGCCGCGATCGGTGAAGCTGCCGCCGCTGCCGGGTTCCGGGTGACAGGCACCAGCCGCCAGTCAAACCTCTGCCCGCCGCCCGGCGTCACGCTCATTCCCTTCGATGCGGCGGAAGCAGCCATCGCTTCCGCCACCCATATCGTGCCGACCGCCGCGCCGGCGGAGAGCGGTGACCCGGCCCTCGCGCGCTATGCGGCGGAAATTGCGGCCGCGCCCGCGCTGCGCTGGATCGGCTTCCTGTCCTCGACCGGTGTCTACGGCGATCGCGGTGGGGATTGGGTGGATGAGGGGAGTGCGGCCAGGCCGACCTCCCTCCGTGCCCGCGCCCGCCGTGCGGCCGAGGAAGACTGGGCGGCGCTGGGCGCGGCGCGGGGCATCCCGGTCGATCTCATCCGCCTTGCCGGCATCTACGGGCCGGGGCGTTCGGCTTTCGACGATCTGCGCGCGGGGCGCGCCCGGCGGATCGACAAGCCCGGCCATGCTTTCGGCCGCATCCATCGCCAGGACATTGCCGAAGGCGTGCTCGCGGCCATGTTGCAGGCCGATCGGCTGACAGGTTTGCGCGTGCTTAATTTCAACGATGATCTGCCGACCGAACCCGCCGAGGTCGTGGCGGAGGCGGCAAGGCTGCTGGGTGTCGCGCCGCCGCCGCTGATCCCCTTCGCGGATGCGGAAGCCGGCATGAGCGCGATGGGCCGCAGCTTCTGGGCGGAAAGCCGCCGCGTCTCCAGCGCCGGCACGCAGGCAGTCCTCGGCCGGACCTGGCGCTATGCGACCTATCGCGAAGGTTTGGCCGCCATCCGCGCGGCAGAGACAGGGCAGCCCTGACCCGCTCGTCCGATCTGACGCGAAACCTTCCTGATGACAGAATGATCGGCCATGCCTAAGTTTTTTGACGCTGAGAGTCGGCGATCGGAAGGGTTCAGGACGATGTGGACAGCGATAACGCGGATAGCGGGCCTTACCTTTCTGGGGATCGGTCTCGCCTCTGCTCCGGCAGCTTTCGCGCAGAGCAGCAGCAACAATCCGGCGGCGACCGTCAACGGCACCGTGCCCACGTCTGAGGGCAATGTCTGGGGTGGCGCGGATCATCAGCCGACGGAAGCCGACGTGCCGCAAGGCACGATGCAGCAGCAGGACAAGATCAACAGGAAGTTGCAGAAGCTGGACAAGCAACTGCTGAACGATCCGCTGCCTAAAGTGCCCAACGGTGCGCCGCAGGTCAGCGGCACTAATTGACTGTTACGCAGCCGATCTCGTTTCGGATGCAGCGATATGCCGAAATTTTCTCTTTAAATTCAACACGTTAAAGTGACGCGCCTGAGGCGCGTCTTTCATGCGCGGACGGCGTCCGCCGCGCATCTGCCCCGGCCCCTGCGCACGAAGATGGGAGCGGTCGGCGAGACCGCTTCATGCGGAGGAAATACAATGTCCCAGTCTTCGAAAGTGACGTCCCTTAAAGTCGCGCTCGTCGCGGCCGCTCTCGGCGCTCTCCCGATGTCCATGGCCTTCGCTCAGTCGAGCACCGTCATGGTCGGCGGCATGGCCATGTATCCGTCCAAAAGCATCGTGGCGAATGCGGTCAATTCAGCCGATCACACGACGCTCGTCGCCGCCGTCAAGGCCGCCGGCCTGGTGGGTGCGCTGAGCGGACCCGGCCCCTTCACCGTCTTCGCGCCGACCAATGAAGCCTTCGGCGCCCTGCCGGCCGGCACCGTCGCCACGCTGGTGAAGCCTGAGAACAAGGCGATGCTGACCTCGATCCTGACCTATCACGTCGTCGCCGGCGACTATAACACCACGAAGCTGCGCGCCCTGATCCTGGCGGGCGGTGGCAAGGCCGAGCTGAAGACCCTGGAAGGTGGCATGCTGACCTTCACCATGAACGGCTCCAGCAACATCATGGTCGATGATGCGAAGGGTAATATGGCGGATATCACCATCGCCGACGTGACACAGTCGAACGGCGTCATCCAGGTCATCGACAAGGTGCTGATGCCGGCCAGCTAAGTTCGGCCAATTTTCTGAGACTCTGTAAGGTTCGATCGGAAGCGCCCAAAACCCGTCGTCCCCGCGCTCGTCGCGGGGATCTACCCTTGCG
This sequence comes from Acidisoma cellulosilyticum, assembly GCF_020621385.1. GTDB lineage: Bacteria > Pseudomonadota > Alphaproteobacteria > Acetobacterales > Acetobacteraceae > Acidisoma > Acidisoma cellulosilyticum. The sequence continues at coordinate 51,826 of NZ_JAESVA010000012.1, forward strand.
GGCAGGCAAACGGCCGTCCGGGCGCCTCGGCGGGTAGGTGCGGCCCGGCTCCCGCGCAACGCATGCGCGGGTGACGAAAGGGAAGCAAGCGGCTTCCCTGTGCAATGCTCATCCTTAAATCGTCAAATCGTCGTCCCCGGACTTGTTCCGGGGATCTACCCTTGCGAGCAGGCAACAGGCCGTCTGGGCGCCGGGAGGGGTAGGTGCGGCCGGCCAGACCCGCGCAACACCTGCGCGCGCGACCGCCAAGGTCTGCGGACCTATCAACCCCGAACAAATTTTATGAAGATAACGGATCCGGTCTAGAACTTCATCAGATCGAACCGTCGTCTTGAAAACGACGGGAGACGGAGGTGGTGGGCGCAGTAGGATTCGAACCTACGACCCGCTGATTAAGAGTCAGCTGCTCTACCAACTGAGCTATGCGCCCTCCGTGGGTGCGGCGTATACCGACCCCTGGACGGTCTGTGAAGCCCCTGATGACAGATTTTAGACGGGAAAGGGGCTCGACAGAGGAGGTCTGCACCTGGCGCTGCCCCGGGGGGAGGCATTGCCTCCTCCCCAAGCACAAAGGCAGGCGGTCTTCAGAAATCAGCCAGCCGCGCGGCGGCTGCTGCCTGCTTCGACCAGCTTGCCGGCACCGGCTTCCGCCATGATCGAACGCAGTTCACGCAGGAAGGCGGAGCCCTTCAGGGTGCGCTGAACCAGAACGCTGCGGCGATCCGCGGGATCGACCTTACGGCGAACCAGTTCGAATTCGGACAAGCGATCAAGGGCGCGGGTGATGGCGGGCTTGGAGACTTCCAGGTCTGCGGCAAGGCCACGAACGGTATGGGCCTTCTCAGTCAGGTAGCAGGTCAGGAAAACGCCGAGCTGGCGGGCGGAGAGATCGGGACCATCCCGGCGGACGAGAGCGACGATAGTGTCACGCAATACGCCCACAAGTTGATCGGTAGCAGCTGAGTTCGCCATATGGCTTTCTCCTTTCACATTAGAAATCTTGGTCAGGATAGGGACGGCACGAAAGAATTACTACTAAAGGATTAGTGATTCCTGGTCGAACCGTATCGGGCAGACAGACCAGGATCAATCAGATCCCAAAGCAACGATAACGATCATTACTGCCGTGATGGCGCTAAATATACACGATTTCTGGTAACAAAACGTCACGAAAGCGGGTCAAAACGCCTGTAACGCAAAATTGTACCGCTTACGCAACGCTTGAAACAGCCCACGCGCAGCTTGTACTTCGCCACCCTCGGGTGAAGCAAGACGCGTACGCTCGTTCCAGGCGTAAAGATCGATATGCACCCAATTTTGCGACAGAGTAACAAATCGTTGCAGAAAGAGCGCGGCCGTGATCGCGCCAGCAAACCCGTTGCTTGATACGTTATTCAGATCAGCCACCGGACTATCCAGCCAATGGTCGTATCCGGCCCAAAGCGGCAGCGCCCAAACCGGATCATGAACAACCGTGCCGGCCTCAACGACGGCCCGCGACCAGTCGTCATTGTTTGAGAACAGCGCTGGAAGATCTGGGCCCAATGCGACGCGCGCAGCCCCTGTCAGCGTCGCCGCGTCGATGATGATATCCGGCAGCTCGGCCCCGGCCTCGTCCAGAAGATCGCACAACACCAAACGACCTTCCGCATCCGTATTGCCGATCTCGACGGTGCGGCCGCTGCGCGTGCGGATGACGTCGAGCGGCCGCATGGCGTCGCCCGAGACGCTGTTCTCGACACAGCCGACGCGCAGCACCAGCCGCACCGGCAGGTCGGCCGCCATGACCAGCGCTGCCAGCGCCATCATGGCGGCGGCACCGCCCATATCCTTCTTCATACGTAACATACCAGCCGAAGGCTTCAGGTCGTAGCCGCCCGAATCGAAACAGACGCCCTTGCCGCAGAGCGAGACCAGCGGCGCGTCGTCGCTTGCCTTGCTTCCAGTCCAGCGCAGGATCGCCACGCGCGGGCCGCGCACGGAGCCGCGACCGACCGCCGCGATCGTCGGATAGTTTTCCGTCAGGACGGGGCCTGAGATGACATCGCACACAGCGGCAAACCGTTGCGCCAAAGTCACGACCTCTTGAGCCAACTCATCCGGTCCCAAAAGATTGGCCGGCAAATTGATAAGATCGCGGCCCATGCAGATCGCCCAGGCCTGGTCCATCCCGTCCTGCGCCGCGTCGATCCGTGCCAGTCGCGCTGGTTTGGTAGCGCTACCTTTCAACGCATTGAAACGATAGGCGCCGAGGCAGAAACCCAAAGTCGAGAGGGCGGGGTCGATACCGGGTGAAACGATTTTCCACAGGGTCTCAGCCGGTAGGGCAAAAGGCAGGGCGCCGAAGGGGGCATGGCTCTGATCCTGACCCAGGCCCAGAACCGCGTCCATCGAGCCATCACCGGCCGCCGGCAGCAGAACAGTGGTGCCGGTCTTGGCCGCGAAGCCGGTGAAAGACAGAAAATCGCGCTGGCCCGGCGGCAAGCCGGCCAGAAACGCTGCCAGGTCGTCAGCCGAGACGGCGTGGATACGGTGGACGGTCTGGCCGCTGTCAGCGGCGGCCAGAGGATCGAACAGACAGTCCAGCTCACGCATTAGCGCGTCGTCCGGCCAGCCGTGATTGCGCCGACAACACGTCGGATGAAGGCTGAGGGGTCGACCGGCCCTTCGCCCTCCTGAACGCGGGCAAGGTCGAGCAGCAGTCGGGCTTCGTCTTCAACCGGTTCACCCTTCGCAGCAAGCGCCGCCAAAGCCTCAATCCACGGATGGCGTGGATTGATCGTCAAATGCGGTTTGCCGCCCCAGGCCGGACGGCCGGCGCGGCGAAGAAGCTTCTGCATATGCAGATCCGCGCCTTCTGTGCCTGAGACGAGCATGACCGGGCTTTCGCTGAGATGAGCCGCAGGTTGCACTTCTGCAATCTCGTCAGCCAGCGCGGCCGTCATGGCGTCGATCAGCGGCTTCAGCGCCTCCGGCACCTCGGCCGCATCGCCCAGATCGGCCAGTGCCTGGCGGGCGTTGCGCAGCGGCTTGTCCTCGAAACTGCCCATGCGTTCCGGCCAGAAGGCATCGATCGAATCGGTCATCAGCAGGACCTCGAAGCCACGCGCGCGATAGCCTTCCAGCACCGGGGCATGGCGCAGCTGCTCGATGGTTTCGCCGGCCAGGAAATAGATCGCGGTCTGGTCAGGTTTCATCCGCGCGACATAATCGGCGAGCGAGGTCCAGCCGTCCTCGGTCGAGGAGTGGAAGCGCAGCAGCGGCGCGATATCGGCGCGCGCGCCGGCATCCTCCCACAGCCCTTCCTTCAGGATGGTGCCGAAACTCTCCCAGAAGCGGATATAGCCGTCGGTCACCGGGTCGGCGGCGGGCGCATCCTCATCCTCGGCGGCGATCGGGGCGGTTTCGGCCTTGGCTTCCGCCTTCGCCTTCGATTTCAGCTCGGTCAGAACGCGATTCTGCACGGCCTTGCGAATGCGCGCCATGACGGGCGTCGTCTGCAGCATTTCGCGGGACACGTTCAGCGGCAGGTCCTCGGTATCGACCACCCCCTGCACGAAGCGCAGCCAGGGCGGCAGCAGCTCGGCCTCGTCGGTGATGAACATGCGCCGGACATGCAGGCGCACTTTGGATGTGCGTTCCCCTTCCACCGGGTCGAAAGGCGGCTGCTCGGGCACAAAAAGAAGGGCTGAATATTCCAGCGCGCCTTCGGCCCGCCAATGCAAGGTCGCCCAGGGCTTGTCGAAGAAATGGCCCAGATGGCGATAGAAATCCTCGTATTCGGCTGGCGTCACCTCGGCCTTCGGCTTGCGCCACAGGGCCGTGCCCTCATTCGCCGCCTCGGCCTTGCCGTCCCGCACCAGCTTGATCGGCACGCTGATATGATCGGCCCATTTGCGGATGATGGTCTGTAGCCGCATGGGCTCCAGGAATTCGTCCGCGTCGGCCTTGATATGAAGGATGATATCGGTTCCGGGCGTCGCGCGCTCGGCCGGTGACACGTCGAAACTGCCGCGCCCGGCGGACCTCCAGCTCCAGGCCTCGTCGCTGCCGGCCCGGCGGGAAATGACCTCGACCCGCTCGGATACCATGAAGGCCGAATAGAAGCCGACGCCGAACTGGCCGATCAGGCTCGGCCGCTCTTCCGGCTTTGCGTCCTGAACGGTCTCGCCAAAGGCCCGCGTGCCGGAGCGTGCGATCGTGCCCAGATTGGCGACCAGCTCGTCCCGCGTCATGCCCAGCCCATCGTCGCTGATGGTGATCTGGCGGGCGTTTTTGTCGGGGGTGATGATGACGCCGGCATCCGCCGGCAAAGCGAGGGCAGGGTCGGTCAGACCCAGGAAGCGGCGGCGGTCGACCGCGTCGGCCGCATTGGCCACCAATTCGCGCAGGAATATCTCGCGCTCAGAATAAAGGGCATTGACCACCAGATCGAGGAGCCGGCCGACCTCGGCGCTGAACTCTTTGGTTTCCGTGGTGGCGGGTGCGCCGGTCGGCGCCGTTTGATCCTGTTCCATGTCCATATTCCCGTCGGTCACGATATCCGGTGCCCCCAAATGGGCGGCGAGCCGTTGCGATCCCGTATGTGTCCCGGAGCGTCGCAAATGCAATGCAGCAAAAAAAGCCATGCCCCGGCCAAATGCGCAATGCCTCTTGCAATTGTTCGACTGACCGCTGACATTTCCCGCATGCAGGGATTCGCCCCGCGCGTGAAGGCGGTCTTGGGACCTACCAACACGGGCAAGACGCATCTGGCCTTGGAACGGATGCTGGCGCATGCGTCAGGGATCATCGGTTTCCCGTTGCGACTCCTCGCCAGAGAAAATTATGATCGGATGGTCGCCCAAAAAGGGGCGCGTCTGGTCGGTTTGATCACTGGCGAAGAGAAAATTATTCCACCTGATGCAAGATGGTTCGCCTGCACGGTGGAAGCCATGCCGCTCGACCGGCATGTCGAATTCGTCGCCGTCGATGAGATCCAGCTTTGTGCCGATCCCGACCGTGGCCATATCTTTACCGATAGGCTCCTCCGCGCGCGCGGCATGGTTGAAACCATGTTCATGGGCGCGGAGACGATCCGGCCGCTGATCGCGCAATTGGTGCCCGATGCGGTGATCGAGACGCGGCCGCGCCTGTCGCGACTCCATCACGCGGGTCCCGCCAAGCTCACCCGCCTGCCGCCGCGCAGTGCCGTCGTCGCCTTCTCGGCGGCTGAAGTCTATGCCATCGCTGAAATGATCCGCAGACGTCGCGGCGGCTGCGCGGTCGTCATGGGTCGCCTCTCGCCGCGCACGCGCAACGCCCAGGTCGCGCTCTATCAGGAAAAGGAGGTCGATTTCCTTGTGGCGACGGATGCCATCGGCATGGGGCTGAACATGGACGTCGATCATGTCGGTTTCGCCGGCATTTCGAAATTCGACGGCCATAAGCTGCGGCGGCTGACGGCGCCGGAAGCCGCCCAGATCGCCGGCCGCGCCGGGCGTGGCATGCGTGACGGCACCTTCGGCAGCACGGGGGATTGTCCGCCCCTGCCGGAGGAGATGGTCCGCGCCGTCGAGACGCATGATTTCGAGGCGATCAGCCAGATCTGCTGGCGCAATAGCGAGCTGGACTTCACCTCCATCGACGATCTGCTGGCCAGCCTGCTCGCGGCCCCGCCCCGGCGCGGGCTGGTGCGCGGCAATGACGCGTCGGACCTGGAAACGCTGATGGCTTTGGCCCGCGATATGGAGGTGCGCAATCGCGCGACCGGCCGCAGGCGTGTCCGCCAGCTGTGGGATGCCTGCCAGATTCCGGATTTCCGCAAGATCGCGGATGACAGCCACGCGGCCCTCTGCGCGCGGGTGTTCCGCCATGTCGTGGAACACGGCCATCTGCCGGCCGATTGGATCGGCGGGCAGATCGACCGGCTCGCCAAGATCGAGGGCGATATCGATACGCTGATGCAGCGCCTCTCCGGCGTGCGTATCTGGTCCTATATCGTGGCGCGGGACGATTGGGTGCGCGACGCCCCGCATTGGCAGGGGCGTGCGCGGGCGGTCGAGGACATGATCTCCGACAGCCTGCATGAGAAGCTGATGCAGCGCTTCGTCGATCGTCGCGCGGCCCTCCTCATGCGCCGGCTGGAGGAGAAGGAAGGCCAGGATCTGCTCTCGGCCGTCACCGGCCGGGGCGAGGTCGTGGTCGAAGGCCATTCCGTCGGTCATGTCGCGGCCTTTTCGTTTCATCCCGATCCGGCCGCCGTGGGCGACGAAAAGCGCATGGTCATGCGCGCCGCGCGCCGGGCGCTGGGGGAGGAGATGCCCCGCCGCGTCGGCCAGTTCGAGGCCGCACCGGATAGCGAGATCACCCGCACTGGCCAGCACCGGCTGCTGTGGCAGGACGAGCCGGTGGCCAAGCTCCGCCCCGGCCATTCGGTGCTGCGGCCGCAGGTCGAGGTGATCGGCAGCGACTATCTGGACGGGCCGTTGCGTGAACGTGTGCGGCGCCGCTGTCAGGCTTTCGTGGATGCCGAGATCGCGTCCGGATTCGCGCCGCTACTGACGGCGCTGGAAGTCGGGCGCAACGCGCCGGAGGGTCGCGGCTTGCTGCATCGCCTGGGCGAGGGGATGGGCATCGCGCGCGCCGAGCCCGACGATCGCCCACAGGCCGGGGCGGTGCGGCTGGAAGGCGGCGGCACGGCCTGGTTCCTGCCCGCGCTGCTGAAACCGCAACCGACCGCGCTGCGGGCGGCACTGCTCGCTTTGTCTTTCGGCGTGCCGGTGCCACGTCTGCCGACCCCCAGCCTCACGGCCATTCCGGCCGAGCAGCCCTGGCCACGCGGCTTCGCGCAGGCGCTGGGCTGGGTTGAAGCCGGCCCGGTCATGCTGCGTCTGGATGTGGCTGAAAAACTTGCCCAGGACCTGCGCCGTGGCGCCCGCGCGGCCGGTGGTCGCATGCTGCTGCCGCGCGGCCTCTCCTCCCGCCTCTCGGTCAAGGCTGAGGCTTTGCCCGCGGTGCTGCGCAGCCTCGGCTTCCGGCTGATCCCGAGCCCTGGCCTGGACCCCGGTGAATATGGGCCGCCGGTGCCGCCCATGCTGACGCCGCTCAGCCCTGGTCGGGCCCGCGCCCGGGCGGAGGCCGAGCCACGTCCGCCCGAACCGCGTCCGGACAGTCCCTTCGCCTCCCTCGCGCAGTTCCGCTTGGCCAAGGCCAAGGCCGGCGGGCGCCGTCCGTGAACGGTAAGGCGCCCAAAAGCGGGGGCGAGGTGGAAGGCATTGCCTTCCAGCGGCTCGATATGTGGCTGTGGTGCGCGCGGGTGGCCAAGGCGCGGTCCGACTGCGCGCAGCTGGTGGAGGAGGGGGCGCTGCGCCTCAACCGCCAGCCGACGCTCAAACCCCATGCCAAGCTGCGCGTCGGCGATGTGCTGACCATGGCGCTGCGCGGGGAGGTTCGCGTCTGGCGCGTGCGCGCCCTCGCTGAACGCCGGGGGCCGGCGCCGGAAGCACGTCTTCTTTATGAGGAGGTGCCGGAGAACGCTTCTACAGATAGCGAGACAGACGCGGGCGGGCCTTGCGCGAAAGACAGCGCGACGGCATAGGAAGGCCCTTATGAGGCGCCGGACTCCGGCCATTTCCAGGACAAGCCGAAAGATCAGCCAGGCTTTGACCGGCGGGCTGGGATCGCGGCCTGTCCTCTCGACCGCCACCAGGAGTGTTGAATGACCTACGTGGTCACTGAAAACTGTATCCGCTGCAAATACATGGATTGCGTCGAAGTTTGTCCCGTCGATTGCTTCTATGTCGGCGAGAACATGTTGGTGATTAATCCCGACGAATGCATCGATTGCGGTGTCTGCGAGCCGGAATGTCCGGCGGAAGCGATCTTCCCCGACAGCGACGACCGCGCCGCCGCCTGGTCCGAGCGCAACCGCAGCTTCTCCACCTCCTGGCCGAATATCAGCCGCAAGGGGACGGCCCCGGCCGATGCCGATGAGTGGAAGGACAAGCCCGGCAAGGAAGCCTTGTTCTCCCCCGAGCCAGGAACACCCTGATGAGCAAGATCGACGACCGCCTCGCCGCGCTGGGCATCGTATTGCCGGAACCGGCCATGCCGGTGGCCAATTACGTGCCCTTCACGGTCCATGCCGGGCTTGTCACCATCTCGGGCCAGCTGCCCTTGCAGGACGGCAAGCTTTTCGCGACCGGCAAGCTGGGCGCGGACATCGATGCCGATACCGGCCGCTATGCCGCGCGCCTCTGCTTCATCAATCTGCTGGCGCAGCTGCGCGCGGCCACCGGCGGCAATCTGGATCGCGTCACGGCCGTGCTGCGTCTCGGCGGTTTCATTGCCTCCACGCCTGACTTTACCGCCCATGCCGGTGTCATGAACGGCGCGTCCGATCTGGCCGTCGAGGTCTTCGGCGATGTCGGCCGCCATGCCCGCTCCACCGTCGGCGTCGCCGGCCTGCCGCTGGGCGCGGCGGTCGAGGTCGAGGGTCTTTTCGCGATCGCTTAAGCGATACCGGCCTAGCCGAAAGGATAGGGCGCCCTCGCCGGGGGCGCCTTTTTCTTTGGTGAAATCCTCACCATCTCTCAGGCATACTGGTCCGTGGAGGCCAAAATGCCTGAGGATAGAGATGCAATGGTCCTAGACCTGTTGCGGAAAATCGCTGCGGACCTCGCTACCCTCCAGACCATGCTGTCGGAGCAAGGTGATGGTCTGAAACGGATCGAACTCATCATCGCTGGTATTCAGCATGACCGTCTCAGCCGCCGCCCTCGTCTTATCGAAGCATAGAGGAGAGAGTGGATGCCCGACGAGCCCGACAACATTCTTCTCGCTTATATGCGCCGCTTCGATGAGAAGCTCGACCGGGTGATCCAGACGCAGGGCGATCATAGCGCGCGCTTGAGCCAGCTTGACCTTGGCCAAGCTGGTATGCGTCGCGACTTCGCAGTTCAGGCGGAATCGATCGCCTTGCTCGGTATGCGTCTGGACCGGCTGGGTGAGCGTCTGGAGCGGATCGAACGGCGGCTCGGCCTGATCGAGGCCTGATCCGCGAGGCCGGCATCGCATTTCGCGTTGCAGTGCGGTATTCTACCTCCATGCCGGACGGTGACAGCTTCTCCCTCAGCCTCCACAGCTCAATCCATGAAATCGACGCGCGGGAATGGAATGCCTGCGCGGGCGCGGACAACCCGTTTGTCTGTCATGAATTCCTGAGCGCGGTGGAAGACAGCGGCTCGGCCGGGTCCCGCACCGGCTGGCTGCCGCAGCATGCCGTGCTGCGGGACGAGGCGAACGTCATCCAGGGCATCGTGCCGCTCTACGCCAAGTCGCATTCCTACGGCGAATATGTCTTCGACCACGGCTGGGCCAATGCTTTCGAGCGAGCGGGCGGCAGCTACTACCCGAAGCTGCAGGCGGCCGTGCCCTTCAGCCCCGTGCCTGGGCCGCGCCTGCTGCGCCGTCCTGGCTCCACGGTGCCGGCGGGCGCGCTGGCGCAGGCATTGGTCCAGGCGTGCGAGGAACTCGACCTGTCCTCCGTCCATGTCACCTTCTGCGAGCAGGAGGAGTGGGCGCAACTGGGCGCGGCCGGTTGGCTGCAGCGCATCGGCACGCAATTCCATTGGACCAATGCCGGCTACGGCACATTCGATGATTTTCTCGGCGCCATGTCGTCCCGGAAACGAAAATCGATCCGGCGGGAAAGGCGGGACGCGCAGAATGCCGGCCTCACCTTCCGCACGCTGCGGGGGGCCGAGATCACAAAGCCGCTTTGGGACGCCTTCTTCGGCTTCTACCAGTCGACCGTCGACCGCAAATGGGGCAGCGCCTATCTGACGCGGCGCTTCTTCTCCATGCTGGCGGAGCGGCTGGGTGACCGCGTGGTGCTGATGATGGCCTTCAACGGCGACAAGCCGGTCGCTGCCGCCCTCAACCTTGTCGGCGCGGATGCGCTCTATGGCCGCAATTGGGGCTGCAACGGCGACTGGCCCTTCCTGCATTTCGAGCTTTGCTACTATCAGGCGATCGATTTCGCGATCGCCCACGGCATTGCGCGCGTCGAGGCCGGCGCCCAGGGCGAGCACAAGATCCAGCGTGGCTATCTGCCGGTGCCGACCTTCTCCGCCCATTGGATCACCCATTCCGGCCTGCGGCAGGCCATCGCCTCCTTCCTGGAGGAGGAACGCCCTTCCATGCTGCGCCATATGGAAGAGCTGGCCGAACTGTCGCCCTTCAAGGATGAAGGCTGATGCCCGAATTCCGCGATCAAGCGTCGGAATAGATTTCCCACAGATAGTTGTCGGGGTCGCTGAAATAGCAGCAGCGCGCGCCCCAGGGGTAATCGGCGGGCGGCCGTTTGAAGGGAATGCCGCGCGCGGCAAGGCCTTCATACAGCGCATCGACAGCCGCGCCAGAGTGCAGCTTCACCGAAAGACAGGCCCGGTGCTCCTCGCGGGTCGTGGGCGGCAGGCTCGGTGTCCGCGGCTCATCCGGCACATGGGTCGATTCCCAGACCACCAGATTGATGCTTTGGCTGTTGAAGGCCGCGAAGCCTTCCGTCCGTCGGGTCACGGTGAAGCCCAGCTTTTCGGTATAGAAAACGATCGAACGGTCCAGGTTTTGGACCAGCAGGCAGATATCGCTGATCGACTGGAGCTGGCTGAAATCCATCTTAGCCTCCGGTGGCGGTTCGGGCCGGTATTCCGGCCTCGGTCTTCTGGTAGTGGGCAAGTCTGTGCAGCTGTGAGGCTGCGGGGGCTCGGTCGGGCATGGAGCCCCTTTCAATCGCTTTGTCTCGTGCGCATGGCACGCGCCGGAGGTTGCGAAAATATTGGTCCGCAAGCAAGCGGCATCGGCCCGGCGCGGCGGGGCACAGATCTGAGGAGGGGACAGGCATGGCAAGACTGACCGGTCTGCCGGTTTTCGAAACGGCCCGGTTGCGCCTTACGCCGCGGTCAATCGCGGAGACGGAAGCCTGCCTGGCGATGGACCGGGCACCGGGCGTGACCCTTCATGTGGCAGGCCCCTGGGATGATCCGGACGCGCATCGATTATTCGTGGAGCGGCGCACAAGCGGGCCTTATCCGGCCGGTCTGGGCTATTGGACGATCCGCCTGCGCGGCCAACCGCAAGGCTTCCTCGGCTGGGTGCTGCTGATCCCGGAAGATGCGCGAGGGCCGGAGACGGAAATCGGCTGGCGCCTGCGGCCGGAATACTGGGGGCAGGGGATCGCGACGGAGGCTGCTCAGCCGATCCTGGCCCATGCCTTCCGCACCCTCCGCTGTCCCCGTCTGGTTGCCGATATCATGGACGCGAATGCCGGGTCCCTGCGCGTGGCGGCGAAGCTGGGCTTCGCGCCCGCCGACGGGGGAAGCGCCCTCTACCGCCGTCTGTCCTTGGCGCGCGAGGATTATGTCGCGCGGCTTGCGTGACGCGGCCGTCGGCTGGCGGTCCGTCAGGTTTAGAGTTTGTCTGATTTTAACTGAAGCTTGTCCCTAATATCGTCATGCCCGGCCCCAGAGCCGGGCATCCATTCGTTGGGGCGCCCAAGGACTGGATGACCGGGTCAAGCCCGGCCATGACGGAACAAGGGGTCGTTTCCACCTAAACCTGACGGACTCTAGCCGGAAACGCCCCAAATCTGTCGCCCGCGGACTTGTTCCGCGGGTCTACCCATGCGTGCAGGCAAGCGGCCGTCCGGGCGCCGCGGCGGGTAGCCCGCGCAACACGCGCGCGGATGACGAATATCTATTAAAACCCGGCTGAATCTAAGTCTTTGAGGCCAATCCTGAATTACTCTCCGCCATCCGCGCGGAGCTTCGCCCAGTCTTGCGAACTCAGAAGCTGGGCGATGCTCTGGTTCAGCGCCGGCAATAACGGGCTTCGCTTCACGACCATGAAGGCATGCGGATGGCTGCCGAAGCTGTCGCCGACGATCTCCAGATCGGCATGGGTGTTCAATACCCGCCGCAGCGGCAATTCGTCGGACACGACGCCTGACACCTGGCCATGCTCCAAGGCCGTGACGCTCTCGTCGACGGAGCGATAGGTGCGCAGGTTGATGAGGTTCTGCTGCAGCCAGGTCTTGGCGTAGGAGTCCCGGACGGTCGCCACCAGGCGGGATTCGACATCGCCGATACTGGTGATGGGGGCTGTCGCGCGGAACGAGGCCGCAAGGCTGGTTGTCAGAACGGCAGTGATCTCCGCCGTGAAGACCGTGCCGCCCAGCATCAGAAGCATCGCGACATAGCGTCCGCGCTCGGAACTCGGCAGCTTGCTGCCGCAATTATGGGCGACGAGCGTTTGCGCGGCCCACCAGGCATTATGCCGAAACTCGCGCGGGAACATGTCCGGATCGCGGCGCCGTTCGATCAGGCGGATGACATATCCGCCGATCAGGACGGCAACCAGGCCCACAAGGATGAGCAACAGCATCTCGCTGCTGACGAACAGATGCGTCATGCTCTGGATGGTCTCCAGCCGCCTTGACCAGACACCTTCCTTTTTCACCAGCAGATCAAGCGGCACGATTTGGTTGGCATCGCTGAAATCAACGACGAGGGCCAGTTCGGGCGTCGGCGTTATGCCGCCGATCCCGATATCGGCCTGATGGCTGATGATCGCATTCGTCAGGTCGTTCAGCGTTCGCTGCGGAAGATATTCGACCGCCCAGCCGTTTTTCGCCGCGATGGCATTGAAGACCGCGATGCTGATGCCGTGCGGCCCGTTCCGACCCGGTGAGGCATAAGGCGGATTGTCCAAGGTAGCGACGCGAACGACCAGGGGTTTGGCCGTGCCGCTGCGCGCACTGTCAGGCTCGGCGGCGCCCGCGCTGGCTTGGCCCATGGCCCAAAGCAGCATGCAAAGGGCCAGCAGCCAAGGCAGTGTCGCGAACCGACGAGATGTCACGGCAGGGCTTCCGGCGACAGGATGTTGACGAGGCAGTGTTACCTTGACGCTATCGCAGCGCAACATCCCACTGATCGAGAGAAGAATCGATGACGGAGCCAGTTGCGAGACGGAGCCAGTTGGGAGACGGGGCCGCGCGGACGCCGGCCGTCGGTCAGCGCAGGTCTTCGCAGAAGCGGATGATGCGGTTGCAGGCCTCTTCCAGCGAGGCATCATCGGTCGCGTAGCTGATGCGGACATGCGGGCTCATGCCGAAGGCAGCGCCATGGACCAGCGCCACATGCTGCTCTTCCAGCAGCGCCACGGCGAAGTCGCGATCTGTTTCGATCGGACGGCCGCCGGCCGTGGTGCGCCCGATACAGCCGGCGATGGAGGGGAACACGTAGAAGGCGCCTTCGGGCACGGCGCAGGTCATGCCGGGGGCACGGCGCAGCATGGCGACCACCATGTCGCGGCGGCGATGATAGGCCGCGACCATCTCGGCCACCATCGCCTGCGGCGCGTCCAGCACGGCGGCGGCGGCGGCTTGTCCCACGGTCGAGATGCCGGCCGTCGCATGGCTTTGCACCACTGTCATGGCGCGGATCAGCGCTGCCGGACCGCCCGAGAAACCGATGCGCCAGCCGGTCATGGCATAGGTCTTGGACACGCCCGACATCACCAGGGTGCGGTCGCGGAGTTGAGGGGCGACCGCCGCGATGCTGATCGACCCGAGGCCGTCATACCGCAGATGTTCGTAGATTTCGTCGGAGAAGATCCAGACATGCGGATGCCGTTCCAGGACCGCCGCCAGGTCCTGCAACTGCTCGGCCGAATAGGCGGCGCCGGTCGGGTTGTTCGGCGCGTTCAGCACCACCCATTTCGTGCGCGGGGTGATGGCCGCGTCCAGATCCTCGGGCCGCAGCCGGAAGCCGTTATTCTCCGGGCAGGAGACGGGTACCGCGACGCCGCCGAGGAATTGCGCGGTCAAGGCATAGCTCGACCAATAGGGCGAAGGGATGACGATCTCATCACCCTCATCCAAGGTCGCGGCGAAGGCATTGAAGATCGCCTGCTTGCCGCCGTTGGAGACCATGATCTCGTTCAAGGCGAAATCGATCTTCTGGTCGCGGGCGAATTTCCGTTGAATGGCCGTCTTCAGGACGGGCAATCCGTCGACAGGCGGATATTTGGTGAGCCCGTCGCGCGCGGATTTGGCGGCCGCTGCGATCGCGACCTCGGGCGTCGCGAAATCCGGCTCGCCGATCGCGAGCGAAATGACGTTGTGACCGGCCGCACGCATTTCCCGCGCGCGGGTGGACATCACGACGGCAGCGGCGGTCTCGGCGCGGCCGAGCCTTTGCGACAAAGCGGGCATCGAACAGTTCTCACCAAACAGTAGTCGCCCGCGCACTTGATGCGCGGGTCTACCCTTGGCGGAGCCCAAACGCCGTCGAGGCGCCGGGGCGGGTAGACCCGCCGGTCAAGCCGGCGGGCGACGATTTAACGCAGTCTTACTTCAAACCAGCGCAGAAATTCTGGATGCGCTCGCAAGCCTTGGTCAGCGATTCGGTATCGGTCGCGTAGGAGATGCGGAAATAGCCGGGGAACATGAAGGCCGTGCCGTGCACGGTGGCCACACCTTCCTCGTCCAACAGCGCCGTCACGAAAGCCTCGTCATCCGTGATCACCGCGCCGGAACGGCTGGTCTTGCCGATGCAACCGGCGATGGAGGGGAAGACGTAGAAGGCGCCTTCCGGCGTCAGGCAATGGATGCCCTCGGCCTTGTTCAGCATCTCTACCACCAGATCGCGGCGCGCCTTGTAGGTCGCAACCCAATCCTTCAGGAAATCCTGCGGACCGTTCAGCGCTTCGACCGCCGCCGCCTGGCTGATGCTGGAGGTATTGGAGGTCGACTGGCTCTGCAGCTTGTCCAGCGCCTTGATCAGCGTGGCCGGGCCGCCGCAGAAGCCGATGCGCCAGCCGGTCATGGCATAGGCTTTGGAGCAGCCGTTCATGGTCAGCGTGCGGTCCTTCAGAGCCGGCTCGACCTGCGCGATGGTTGCAAACTCAAAATCGTCGTAGACGAGCTTTTCGTAGATGTCGTCGGTCATCACCCAGACATTGGGGTGGCGCAGCAGCACCTCCGACAACGCCTTCAACTCGGCCGCCGAATAGGCCGCACCGGTCGGGTTGCTCGGGCTGTTCAGGATCAGCCACTTGGTCTTGGGCGTGATGGCGGCTTCCAGATCGGCCGGCGTCAGCTTGAAGCCGCTGTTCTGGCCGCAGGGCACGATGACGGGCTTGCCGTCGGCCAGCGCCACGATATCCGGATAGCTCACCCAGCACGGCGCGGGGATGACGACCTCGTCACCGGCATTCAGCGTCGCCAGCATGGCGTTGAAGATGACCTGCTTGCCACCGGTCGAGACCATCACCTCGTTCGGTGCATAGTCCAGGTTGCTGTCGCGCTTGAACTTGGCGATCACGGCCTGCCGCAGCGCGGCGGTGCCGGAGACGTCGGTATATTTGGTGTCGCCGGCCTGAATGGCTTTGATCGCGGCGGCTTTGACATTGTCGGGCGTATCGAAATCCGGCTCGCCGGCGGACAGGCTAATGATATCCCGGCCCGCCGCCTTCAAGGCGCGCGCCTTGGAAGAGATGGCGATGGTCTGGCTGGGGCTCACGCGGTCCAGTCGCTCAGCAGTCAGGCTCACGGCTCAATACACCTTTGTGGAAACGGCACCGAACCCTAAGCCGCGCTCCGGTCGGCTGCAAACGCAGGCCATGCAGACCAGAAGCCCGCCCATCGGCCGCGGGCTCCCGAACCTTTCCGGGAGTTAATGCGATAACTCTTTGAAAAGACCGAGTTGACCACTGTCAACTCGGACTCATTTCGGACCTATCTCTCGACGCACATGGCGACGCCCATGCCGCCGCCGATGCACAGCGTAGCGAGGCCCTTATGGGCGTCGCGCTTGACCATTTCATGCAGCAGCGTCGTCAGCACGCGGGCACCGGAGGCACCGATCGGGTGGCCGATGGCAATGGCGCCCCCGTTCACATTCACCTTTGCGGAATCCCAGCCCATTTCCAGGTTCACCGCGCAGGCCTGGGCGGCGAAGGCTTCGTTCGCTTCGATCAGATCCAGATCAGCCGCTTTCCAGCCGGCGCGGGCCAGCGCCTTGGTGGAGGAGGGGATAGGGCCGGTGCCCATCACCTTCGGATCGACGCCGGCGGTGGCGAAAGACGCGATGCGGGCCAGCGGCGTCAGCCCGCGGCGCGCGGCTTCGCGGGCGGACATGACGATCAGCGCAGCCGCGCCGTCATTGAGGCCGGAGGCGTTGCCGGCGGTCACCGTGCCTTCCTTGGTGAAGGCCGGGCGCAGCTTCGCCATGGTCTCGACCGTCGAATCATGGCGGATATATTCGTCGTCCGAGACGATGACGTCGCCCTTGCGACCCTTCACCGTGACGGGCGCGATCTCGTCCGCGAAGCGGCCGGACTTTTGCGCGGCGCTGGCCTTCTGCTGCGAGCCGGCGGCAAAGGCATCCTGCTGCTCGCGCGTGATCTGGAATTCGCGGGCGACGTTCTCGGCCGTCATGCCCATGTGATAGCCGTTGAAGGCATCCCACAGCCCGTCCTTGATCATGGTATCGACCAGGCCGAGATCGCCCATCTTGGTGCCGGCGCGCAGATAGGCGCAATGCGTCGAGAGCGTCATGCTTTCCTGGCCGCCGGCAAGGACGATGTCGCTCTGCCCGGTCAGGACCTGCTGGGCGGCCAGCGCCACGGCGCGGAGGCCCGAACCGCAGACCTGATTGATGCCGAAGGCGGTGCGGCTTTCCGGAATGCCGGCGAGGATGGCAGCCTGACGGGCCGGGTTCTGGCCCTGGCCGGCAGTCAGGACCTGCCCGAGGATGACCTCGTCGATCTCGTCCGGCGAAAGTCCGGCGCGCGCCAGCGCGGCTTTGATGGCGACCTCACCCAGCTGATGCGCCGTGACGGTCGCGAAGGCGCCGTTGAAGCTGCCGACGGGCGTGCGGGCTGCGGAGACGATGACGATGTCATCCATGGCGATGCTCCCTGGGACCTTTGCCGGTCCCTTTTCTCGATGTCCTGCGCTTAGTCCAACTGAGCGTAATCTAGGCTCCTCCGGCGGATTGGCACCATAGGCAAGCGCAATGACAGTCCCGCGTCAGAGTGAGGCGCACCAGTCACGCAGCGGCCGCCACAGCTCGGTCTCCGCCCGCCGTCCGGCCGCCATGCCGATATGGCCCGCCGCCGGCCGATGGGTTTTGGCGCCCGGCAGACGGTCCGCCAGGGCCATCGCGGAGGCCGGCGGGACGATCCGGTCACGGTTCGGAATGGCGACGAAACTCGGCACCTTCAAGGTCTCGGGCAGAACCGGCGCGCCGGCGACCATCCACAGACCGGCCGCCGTTCTGTTCTCGCCATACCATTCGCCGAGGCAGCTTCGCGCCACCGGGGCCGCGAGGGGAGTCCCGTCATTCAGCCAGTCTTCGAGGGCGACGAAAAGCTCGGCTGAAGCGCCTGTCTGATCGAGCGTCCCGAAATGCCGATATTTCGCTGGGGTCTCGAACGGTGCGAGGCAGGCAAACAGCATTTGCAACAGATCGGTCGGCAGCGTGCCGGTCAGCGCCATGGCCGGTTCCAAGGCCGGCAGCAGGCCAGCCAATGTGCGGGCGTGGGTCGCGTCTTCGGCATGGAAGTCCCACGGGGTTGCGAGCAAGGCGAGACCGCGCACCGCGTCGGTCCGGCGCAGGGCAGCACCAAGCGCCAGCAACCCGCCCATGCAATAGCCGATCAGGATGACGGGCTTGCCGATGGCCTGGATCGCCCGCTCCAGCCGACCGGCGATGTAATCCGTGAGAGTGAAGCTCGTTTCGATCCGTCCCGGCGCGCCCCAATCGAGCAGCAAGGGCCGCAGGCCCGAACCGGCCAGGAAGCGCATGAGGGACGCCTGCGGCCTGAGGTCGAGGACATAGGCGCGATTGATCAGGCTGGGCACCACCAGCACGACGGGGTCTATGCTGCCCGGCGCATAGTCCAGCAGATGGCTATTACCCTCCTGCCAGACGGCCAGCGGCTCCGCGACGCGGCGCTGATAGGGATGGCGGCGATAGGCGGCGATCCCGGCCAGGAAGGCACGATCCTCCCCCCAGACCTGATGCAGCAGGGTCTGGGCAAACTTTGCCTCAGCCGCGGGCCCGCCCGCCGCGACGCGGGCTGCGATTTGCGTCAGCCGGGCCGCGGCTGCGGCTTGCATCGGGACGCCCGGCATCGCCGTCGCGGCTGCCAAGCCGGCGTTCCAGCTCGGCCACGCGCTGCTCAAGGCGGCGGACTTCATCATCGCGAGGCTCAGATGCATCAGCAGCGGGCGCGGCCCGCGCCGCAGCATCAGCCCGGGCAGGTTGCGCCGCGCTGTGTTCGGATGGGTGCTTGCGGTCATGCGCGGGCGCGAAACCGGGAGCAGGGGGCACGGCACGCATCATCGCCTGGGCGGCCTCGCCCCACAGCGCCACCATGGCGGACCATTGCGCCTGGGTCTCCGGGTCGTTCAGATAGGCCGTTATCTCGCTTTGCCATATGGCAATCCAATCCTCGGCCAGGGCACGAAAATCCGCATCCGCGGCATTGTCCTTCCCGGTCGCAGTCTCGTCCGGTCGTTTGTCGTCACACTGATCCATGCCGTCCTCTTACCCCAGAGGCGCGGACAAATCCTGTTCTTCAGCGCAGATCAGCCCTATAGTCATATGGAATCGGCGGCTACCGTGGGGCATGGTTCATCATGCTACCGTCCAATGACAAGCCGGTGCTGGAGTGAATGATGTCGCAAGGTGAAAAGCCTGCCGGGGCGCCAGACGCACCCGTGAAGCCTCCCGTCGTGGTTAAGAAATACGCGAATAGACGACTCTATAATACCGAGAGTTCCAGTTATATCACGCTCGACAACCTTGCCATGATGGTCAGGGAAGGGCGTGATTTCATCGTCTACGATGCGAAGTCGGGCGAGGATATCACGCGTAGCGTTCTGACGCAGATCATCGTGGAAGAGGAAAGCAAGGGCAGTGCCTTGCTGCCCACGGCTTTCCTGCGCAATCTCATCGGCTTCTACGGCGACAGCATGCAAGGTGTGCTGCCGCGATATCTTGAGCAGTCGATGGCCAATTTCACCCAGCAGCAGCAGCAGGTCCGCGCGGCCATGCAGCAGACGGTGGGTACTCTCTTTCCCTTCGATCTGGAGCAGGTCAGCCGCCAGAACATCGCGATGATGGAACGCGCGATGACCATGTTCACGCCGTTCTACCGCGAGCCCGAGGCGACGTCCGAGCCTTCGGCCGAAGCGCAGCCCAAGCACCCGAATGTCGAGCATGAGCTGACCTTGCTGCGCGGCGAGCTGGCTCGTTTGCAAAAGGAATTGGGTGAAACCCGGGCGCAGCTTGCGGATCAACCTGTGGCCAAGACCAAGCTCGACGGACGAACGGCCGCCGATTGACGAGATTGGTGACCGGGCTGGCGCCAGGATCTGGTGACGGATCGAATTGAAAAAGGGGCGGCCCATGCAGGCCGCCCCTTTTTTTGTCTCCGCGAAGGCCGCGATCAGGCCGCCGTCTGCGCCAATGCCCGCAAATAATCCGCGCGCCGCAGGAAGGTGGCATTCTCCGGCGCAAGCTTGAGAGCCTGTTCCACGGATAGAAGGGCATTCGCCGTGTCGCCACTGGCCTGCAGGACATTGGCGAGCTGGTAGTGATTCAGCGAATCGGCCGAATTGGCCGCGACCGCACGGCGCGCGAATTCCAGCGCCTGCCCGGTTTCGCCCCGGCGCAGCGCAATATCGCTCAGCCGTCGCAGCGCGCCGGCATCGGCGGGCGCGAGATCCACGGCGGTCTGGCCAGCGGTCATGGCTGCCGGCAGGTTGCCGGCATTGAGGTGAAGATTGGCAAGATGGCCATGGGCCGAGGCTTCCCCCGGCGCTTCCTCGGTCGCCTTGATCGCCCAGGTGAGAGCCGCGCCAATGTCTTGTCGGCGCATCGCGATATCGCTCAGACGCTGCAAGGGTAGGACCACCTGAGCGGGCGTCGCGGCAATGGCATGCGCCTGCAGGAACGCAGCCTCCGCCTCGTCCAGCCGGTTGGCCTGGAGGTGAAGCGTGCCGATCTGCTGAAAGCCGGCAGGATCCGCGGGGAAATCCTGAACCATGCGCTGGCCCCAATACAAGGCCCCCGCCTCGTCGCCACGCCGGTTGAGACTATGGCTCAGCCGGCTATGGAAGGCCGGGTTATCACCCGCGACGGCGGTTGCCTGCGTGAGAGCCCCTTCCGCCGCAGCGTGATCGCCACGCGTGAATTCCAGCGACGCCAATTGGTTGAAGCTGGCGGGGTCGTTCGGATCCGTTTCGATGGCGAGGTGCAACCATGTCGCAGCCTCGGCTTCGTCACCCCGCCGCAGCGCCACATCGGCCAGCCGGCGCAGAAGCGGCACATTCGTCGGCGCAACTTCCAGGGCGCGGTTCAACGCCACTTCCGCCGCGGCCGGATCACCTTGCCGCAAATGCAAGCCGGCAAGGTGGTTGTAGCCTGCGAGATCGCCCGGCTGCGCGGCGATCGCCTGCTCAGACAAGGCGAAGGCCTCGCCCGGTTTCCCGATGCGCATTTTAAGATCGCTGAGCCGCTGCAGAAGGGCGATGTCGGACGGCGCCAGTTCGATCGCACGGGCGAGCGATGCCTCGGCACCCTCGGCCTGATTCCGACGCATCAGAAGCATCGCCTGATGGGTGTGGTTCGCCACATCGGTCGGATGGACCACAATGGCCCTGGCAGCCCAGTCCATCGCTTCGCCTTGCTCGCCGGCGCGCCAGGCGAGATCGCTCAGCCGCCGCAGATGGATGGGATTGCCGGGGGCGAGTTGGGCAGCGCGGTCCGCGGCCTGACGGGCTTCGGCCAGCTTCTCCTGCTGCAGATAAAGACCGGCGATATAGGCATGGTTGTCGGCATCGAAGCGATTGGCGGCGACGGCGCGTTCCGCCCAGGCCAGTGCATCGGCCTGAGCCGTTTTCTGCTGCGCCATCTGGCTCAGCCGGCGCATCAGAAAGGCGGCATCGCTCGGCTTGCCGGCTTGCGCTACTGCCGCTTCCAGCGTGGCATAGGCGTCGTCATGCCTACCTTGCGAGCCGCGGATCTGCGCCAGATGATTATGGTTCATAAGGTCTGCGGGATGATCGGCGATGGCGCGCTCGGCCCAGGCAAAGGCGCCGTCCCAGTCGCCGCGTCGCATCAAAGTATCGCTGAGGCGACGCTTATGGTGGGCTACCGCCGAATCCAGCGAAACGGCCAGGAGCAGCGCGGCTTCCGCGGCCGTATGATCGCCGGCGGAGGCAGCCAGACGGGCTTCGAGATCGTAGTTGGCCGGGCCATCGGGCTCGGTCTCGCGCGCGCGCCGTGCCCAGACAAGGGCGGTGTCGAGATCGCCACGGGTGGCTTGGAATTCGGCCATGCGCCGCAGCGCTGGGGCATTCTCCGCCGCCGCATCGATCGCGGTCAGGATAGAGGCTTCCGCCCCGTCGAAATCCCCGTAGCGTTGCTGCAGGTTGGCCAGGAAAAGATGGCCCTGAGCCTCCTGCGGCCGTAGCTGTGCCGCGCGCTCCGCCAGGGCGAGCGCGTCGTCGCGGCGGCCGAGATGAACCATGATATCCGCCAGCCGGCGCAGATATCCGGTATTGTCAGGCTTGATCTCGACGGCACGGACAAGAAGCTCGGCCGCGTCGGCATAGCGTCCGTCGCGGATGCAGAGCTGACCGAGATGGGCGTAACTCTCGGGGTCCGCAGGGTCTGCCGTCACGGCCTGTTCCGCCCATTGCCGCGCTTCCTCGGGCTTGCCTTCCTCCCAGCGCATGTCGCTGAGGCGACGCAGAAGCCCCGGATGCTCCGGATTGAAATCCAAAGCCCAGCTCAGTAGTTGCTCAGCTGTCGCGAAATCGCCGTTGCGGATCAGTTCGGCAGTCACCCGCAGCGTCATGCCGGGATTGGTCGGGTCGACGCTTGGGCCGGTGTAATCGCTCATCGGTCAATCAGTTCCATGGTCTGGATCGGGTGGGCGTTGTCGATCATCCTATGACGAAAGACGGTCCGGCGCATCAGGCCGCGGCTGAGTGTGGCATAGCATTGGGAATTTCGGCTGCCACGCGATCCTGGAATCTTGTCCGCGCCATTTCCAGGGCGCCCGCCCAATCATCCGCGACGAGGCTGAGACTCTCTGTGGACTGACTGCGCGAAACCTCCTCCGGCCGCCATCCCAGACCTTTCTTGGACATGCTGTAGACGACGGCGCGGGTGATGCGTTTGGTCAGGGCCCATTCGGCCGTCTCGGTCGCGATACGGCGGCCTTCCTCTTCCTGCGGGCTGGCCTGCAGCATGCTTTCCGAGAGCAGGGTCGCGGCCATGTCCGTGACCGCAGGGTAGGACAGGTTGATGAAAATCTGGTGCGACTGGGGATAAAATTTCGCGGCCCGCCCTTCCAAGGCCCGTTCCTTGATCTGCTCGGGCGTTCGCAAGCCGATGATCTCGGGCGGGCGCTCGAAGCTCGGCGGTGCCGGGGGTTTGGGTGGCGCCGGCGGCGGCTTGGGCTTGTCGTCCGCGACCGGCGGCAGCGGGGCCGGCGGCTTGGCGGCTTCGGGCGGCTTGGGCGGAACGGGCGCACCCGGCACCGGCGCCTGCGGCGTCAGCGGCACCTTCAGGTCGGCCAGCAGGGCCTTCAGCTCGTCGCTGATATCGTCCAGGTAATTGGCTTGGCCGGGACCGAAACTGCGGATGATCTCGGCAAGCCAGGCCGGCATATAGCTCCGCACCAGCGCGCTGAAATCGGCAATATGGACCTGGCGCTGGTCGTTGCCGCGGAAGCGCAGAAACTGGCGATAGGCTTCCGGCCAGACCAGATAGTCATGCGGCAGTTCGACGAAGACCGAGACGTATTTGGCGCCGAAAGGCACGCCGAAATTCGGCGCATCCTGCAGCCAGCCATCGCCCGCGCGGACGTCGTACATCTCGTCGCGGAAGACGACGGCGCCGCGCGAGGAACTGGTTGCGATCGCGCCCTTGGCCGATTGCGTGCTCTCGCCCTCCGGCGGATCATAGAAATAATGAATCTTCACGCCGCTCGGCGTGGTGCGGGTTTCGGTACGGCCGAATTCGCCCTGCCGGTCGTCGAGCCCGACCATCGCGCGCGGTGCGGCCCCGCCCCAGATCGCCGGCATCAGGGTCAGACTGACGTCATGCGGCAGGCGGAAGAAGCGGTTTTCCAGATAGGCGCCCATCCAGTCCGGCGCGGACTTCAGCGACGGGCCGTAGGGTGACGCGACCGTATCCTGATCGGCACTATTGCCGCCGAGCAGAACCTCGGTCCAATCGATCGACAGGTCATAGTCGCCCTCGGCGAGACAGGCCTGCGTCGCATCGATGACCTCGGCCCGGTCGGGACCCACCCGCAGGCGTCCGTAGGTGCCGTCGCGGTAGCCCATCACAACTTCGCTGACCCGGCCGTCGACGCAGGAGCGGTAACGCAACCCGTGCCGGTTCGACGGCAGCGAGGCGACCTTCGCGCCCATCCCGAAATTCTGGTCCAGGCTGTTCTGCTTGCGCAGCGAGGAGGCGAGATCCGTGATCTGCAGCAGCTCCGCGGCATTGAGGCCGGGACCCGTGTTCCAGATGCGGAGCTTGCGGGCGCCTTCATGCTGTCTGGGACCGATGACGACCTGACGCTGGCCGGGCGCCGCGCCGGCGGCGGCTTCCAGCCCGTTCACCACCAACTCCCGGATCATCATGGTCTTGGGGCAGCGCTCGATCATGCTGGAGACAAGGAAGGCTTCGTTAGCCACCTTGAGGGGCGCGATCATGGAACTGTCGGACATTCTCACTCCGGGTCTGTCGATAGGAGTAATCCTAACGAAAGGTTAGCATCTGCCGCAAACTAACGTTTTGCGGCGCAACATTTACTTAATTTGAAGTAAGGCGGACGCTTGTTGAGGCGCAACCGTAAAACGCGCGACACGATCGGTTGTCTTGCCGGCTGGTCTCGCCAAATCACTATGTCCGGTCTGAAAAGGGAAGCACGCCATGGCTTCGTCTCAACCCGTCGTCCTCATCACCGGCGGCGCCCGTGGCATAGGGCGCGGCATCGCTGAACGTCTGGTAGGCGATGGATGGCGCGCTGTCATCGCCGATCGACAGAAACCGGTCGGTCTTTTGCCTTTGCCGCATCGCTTCGTTGAGGGTGATGTGTCCGACGAGGCGGACGTGGCGGGGCTGGTGGCAGGCATCGCGACCGGGGAAGGGCGGCTGGACGCCCTGATCTGCAATGCCGGTTTTATGATCCGCAAACCGCTGGAGGCGCTGAGCCTGGCGGAATGGCAATCGGTCCTCGGCACCAACCTTACCAGCACCTTCCTGCTGGCCCGTGCGGCGGCGCCGTTGCTGCGACAGGCCAAGGGCGCCATCGTCACCATCGCGTCCACCCGCGCGCATCAATCCGAGCCCAATACCGAAAGCTACGCGGCGTCCAAGGGCGGCATCCTGGCGCTGACCCATGCTTTGGCGGTCAGCCTGGGGCCCGACATCAGGGTCAATGCCGTCAGCCCGGGCTGGATCGACACGCATGGCGGCGCGCTGTCAGAGGAAGACCACGCCCAGCACCCTGCCGGCCGCGTGGGACGCGTGGAGGATATCGCGAGCCTGGTCGCCTGGCTGGTGGGGCCGGACAGCGGTTTCGTCACCGGCTCCGAATTCGTCGTCGACGGCGGCATGACGCGGAAGATGATTTACGCGGAATAGGTACGGTGCCGGCCGCCTCAGATCTTGACCACCGGCTCGGCCGATAGATCGGGCCCGGTGAGGGATGTGACGAGGGCGAGGGCCTGCGGCGTGCTCCAATCCGTCGCACCCAATAGCTTGGCACGGGGATGACCGTTGCGGTCGAAGATGACGGTCAGCGGAATGCCCGGCACGTGCCAGGATTGCAGGATAGCCCCACCGGGATCGAGCAGGATGGGCAGGCTGTCGATACCGTGGCTGTCATAGAAACTCTGCACCGGCGCGGCGCCGCCGGCATCGGAGGAGACCGGCAGCACGACGATGTTCTGGGACGCCAAAGCCCCCGCCATCCGGTCCAGCGTCGGCAATTCCGCGACGCAGGGGCCGCACCACGTGGCCCAGAGGTTGAGTACAACACCCTTGCCGCGGTAATGGGCGAGCGTCAGCTTCTGGTTGTCCGGCGTGAAGAACTGGATCGTCGGCAGGGTCGCGCCGGAGGGCAGGCGGGTGAGCGCATCCAGACTGCCAAGGGATTGCGCTTCTGCCCGGCGGGTCATCACCCCGGCGGCCAAGACCGCGGTCGTGATCAGCGCATGGCGGCGCGAAACTTTCTTGCTCATTAGGATAGCTCCTTGACCGATATCAGCCAGCCGCATCCGGCCCCTGCGACCCCGTCGGGTGAGACAAGCCCCTCCGGCGCCAATGCGCAATGGGGTGGCCGCTTTGCCGCCGGTCCCGCTCAAATCATGAGCGATATCAACGCTTCGATCGGTTTCGACAAAAGGATGTGGCGCCAGGACATCCGGGGGTCCCGCGCCCATGCCGCCATGCTGGTCCAGGCCGGCGTGCTGACGCCGGAGGACGAGCAGGCGATCGCGGCCGGGCTGACCGAGATCGGCGCGCAGATCGAGGCCGGGCAATTCCCCTTCGATATCGCGCTGGAAGATATCCATATGAATATCGAGGCGCGGCTGACCGATCGCATCGGCGATGCCGGCCGCCGCCTTCATACCGGGCGCAGCCGCAACGATCAGGTGGCGACCGATTTCAAACTCTGGGTGCGGGACGCGATCGACGGGCTTTACCGTCAGATGACCGCCGCCATGCAGGCGCTGGTTTTGCGCGCGGCCGAGCATGCCGGCGACCCGATGCCGGGCTTCACCCATCTGCAGACCGCCCAGCCCGTCACCTTCGGGCATCACCTGATGGCCTATGTCGAGATGCTGGCGCGGGACCGGGGGCGCCTGGCCGATTGCCGCAAGCGCTTGAACGAAAGCCCGCTGGGCGCGGCCGCACTGGCCGGCACGTCCTTCCCCATCGACCGGCACGCCACGGCGGCGGCGCTGGGCTTCGACCGGCCGACCGCCAATTCCCTCGACTCGGTCTCTGACCGCGATTTCGCGCTGGAATTTCTGTCCGCCGCCGCGATCTGTGCCACGCATCTGTCCCGTCTGGCGGAAGAGATCGTGATCTGGTGCAGCGGACCTTTCCGCTTCATCCGCCTGTCGGACGCTTTCACCACCGGCAGTTCCATCATGCCGCAGAAGCGCAATCCGGATGCGGCCGAGCTAGTCCGCGCCAAGACCGGGCGCATCACGGGTTCCATGGTCGCTCTGCTGACGGTGATGAAGGGCCTGCCGCTCGCCTATTGCAAGGATATGCAGGAAGACAAGGAGCCGGTCTTCGAGGCCGCCGACGCGCTCGCTTTGTCCCTCGCGGCCACCGAAGGCATGGTGCGCGACCTGATGCCCGAACTCAGCCGCATGGCCTTGGCTGCCGGGCAGAGCTTCGCGACCGCGACGGATCTGGCCGATTGGCTGGTGCGGACGCTGAAACTGCCCTTCCGCCAGGCCCATCACGTCACCGGCCGCCTTGTGGCGCTGGCCGAGTCGCGCGACATCGATCTGGCCGAGCTTGATCTCGCGGCCATGCAATCGGTCGAGCCCGGCATCACCGAAGATGTCTATAACGTGCTGACGGTCGCGGCCTCGGTCGCGTCGCGCACCAGCCATGGTGGCACGGCCCCCGCCAATGTGGCGCGGGAAGCCGCACGCTGGCAGGAAATTCTGGACCAGGAAGACGCCGCATGATCCGCCTTCTCATCCTCGCCGGCGTGCTCGTCTCCCTGGCCGCCTGCGGCAAGGTCGGCCCCAATGCACCGCCGGGCCCGGCGTCCGACGTCATCTATCCGCGCCTTACCTATCCGGCGCAGTAACCATGGCAGATTTTTCTGGCCCCCTGCCGGGGGCTGAGCCCGATTCCGCCGCGCTGATCGCGGCGCGCCCGCATCTGACGATGGACGCCGAAAAGGGTTTGATGCTGGAAGGCGTTGCCCTTGCCGAGATTGCCGCCGACCTCGGCTCGCCCGTCTGGGTCTATGGCGCCGATACCATCCGCACGCGGCTCGCGGCCCTGCGCGCCGCTTTGACCAAGGCTGGTCTGGGCGGCACCGACATCCATTACGCGGTGAAGGCGAATGACCATCTCGCCATTCTCGCTGTCTTGGCGGCGGCAGGCGCGGGGGCGGATGTGGTGAGCGGCGGTGAGTTGGCGCGCGCGCGCCATGCCGGCATCCCGGCCGCCCATATCGTCTATTCCGGCGTCGGCAAGTCTTTTCGCGACCTGACCCTCGCCGTCTCAGAGGGGATCGGTCAGGTCAATGTCGAGAGCCGCGAAGAACTCGCCATGCTTTCGGCCGTCGCCGTGGCGGCCGGGCGCCAGGTCGATCTGGTGCTGCGCGTCAATCCGGACGTGGATGCCAAGACCCATGCCAAGATCACCACGGGCCTGGCCGAGAACAAGTTCGGCATCGCCTGGGCTGAGGTCGAGAGCGTTTATGCCTATGCCGGCAGCCTGCCGGGGCTGAACCCGGTGGGGCTCGCCATGCATATCGGCAGCCAGATCGTCTCGACCGAGCCTTTCGATACCGCCTTCGCCCGCATGGCCGGGATGGTTGCCCGGCTGCGTGCGGCGGGCCACACGATCAGCCGTCTCGATTGCGGCGGCGGCATCGGTATCTCGTACGAGGCCGGGACCGGTGTCTCGCTGGACGACTATGCGGGGGTGATGGCCAAGCATCTGGGCGGTCTTGGACTGCATCTGATGATGGAGCCCGGCCGCTGGCTGGTGGGGCCGGCGGGCGTGCTGCTGTCATCCGTCATCATCGCCAAAAAGACCGGCAACCGGGATTTCGTCGTGCTGGACGCGGCGATGAACGACCTTGTGCGCCCCGCGATGTATGACGCCTGGCACGGCATTGTGCCGGTTGCAGCGGCGGTCGCGGCAGGCCCGCAGGCGCCCGTCGATATCGTGGGTCCGGTCTGCGAGACCGGGGATACATTCGCGAAAGACCGGCTGATGCCGGCGTTGGGGCCGGATGCGCTGGTGGCGATACTGGATGCCGGGGCTTACGGCGCGGTGATGAGCTCCACCTATAACGCGCGGCCCTTCGCGGCGGCGGCTTTGGTCGACGGCGACCGCTGGACCACCATCACGCCAAGACAGCAGGTGACGGAACTCTGGTCGCGTGAGACAGTGCCGGCATGGCTGACCGAGACGGCAGGCGAGACAGGCTGACCCGCGCGACCCATCTGCCGCGCCGGCTGATCCGCTGGGCGCGGGTGGCCCGCGCGGTTCTGGTCTTCGAGGCGGTGTGGCCGGTGATCTGGCCACCGCTCGGCCTATGGGCCGTCTATCTCTGCGTGGCGTTGCTGGGTCTGCCGCAGCGCCTGGGGATCGCGGTCAATTCCATTCTGGTGTTCGTCGATGTCCTGGCGGGGCTCGTCGCGCTGGGCATCGGTATCGCCCGCATCCGCTGGCCGGATGAGCGCGATGCCCAGGCCCGGCTGACCCGCGCCTCCGGCCTTAAGCATGACCCGATCGCAGCCCTGCTCGACAGTCCGGCGCAGACGGATGCCGATAGCGATCTGCTGTGGCGGGCCCATCGGGCGCGCGTCCTGGCGAGCACGCGGCGCCTGCGGGTGGGAATGCCTTGGCCCTGGCGGACGACGCCCGGCCGCTTCGCTTTTCGCGGCGGCATCCTTGCCGCCTTGATCCTGTGCCTCTGGCTCGCGGGTCCGATGGCGCAGCCACGCCTGACCAATGCCTTCACCTTCAATCCGCTGTTGCTGCTGGGACCCCCGGCCCCTCCGCCCGGCATCACCGCCTGGGTGACGCCGCCGCCCTATACCGGACGACCGCCGGTCCTATTGCCCGCGCATGCCGATAGTGTGACCCTGCCGAAAGGCTCGCGCCTGACCGTGACCGTCTCGGGCGTCACGCGCGCGCCGCAGCTGGACGGGCTGGCCGCCCGCTTCCATGCGCTGGACGCTGACAGCTTTCAGATGGAAAGCACGCTGGACCAGAGCGGGCTGTTCGTGCTGCGGGGGCGTGGCGAGAGCCTGGCCCGTTGGCAGATCATAATCCAGCCAGATGTCCCCCCCATCATCGGTTTCGCCGGTCTGCCCGGGCCGGACAGCGACGGCTATAGTCTGCGCCTGCCCTGGCACGCGGTCGATGATTACGCGGTCGTCTCGGCCCATATGACGGCGCATCTGATCGGCCATCTGACGGCGCCGGGCCTGTCGCTGACGCTCGCCATGCCGGACGGTCCGGCGCCCAAGGTCGACGGCGTGCAGGTGACGGATCTTTCAGCCAATCCTTGGGCCGGCCTGCCGGTTTCCATGCAGCTGGATGCCGAGGACGCGGCCGGACAGACCGGTCGTTCGACGGCAGAAACGGTCGTGCTGCCCGAGCGGCGCTTCATCGATCCCTATGCCCGCCGTGTCATCGCGATCCGCAAGGGGCTGGTGCAGATGACGGGTCTGCGCGACCGCGACCAGCGCGTCGCCGTTGTGCGGTCCATTCTGGATACCGCCGCTACGGCGAGCTTGGCTGGCAAGAAGGCGAGTGCGACTTTGCCACTGTTCGGCGCCGGCTGGCAGTTGTTGCGCGACAGGCAGGCGCAAGTGCCGGCCGATATCATCGACACGCTATGGCAGGTGGCGCTGCATTTCGAACAGGGCGACGCCGCCGATACCGCGCAATCCCTGAACCAGGCCGAGAAGGCCTTGCAGAATGCGCTGCAGGGCAATGGCGCATCCGCGGCCGAGTTGACGAAGCTGATGCAGCAGATGCAGTCCGCGATCCTGCAGCATCTGTCGACGCTGATGCAGATGGCGCAGCACCAGGGCGGTCAGATCCAGGTCGGCAGCGCCGGCAAGCCTTTCGATCTCGGCCAGCTTGCCCAGCAGTTGCAGGCGATGCAGGCGGCCGCCAAGGCGGGCGATATCAATGCCATGCGTCAGGCCATGGCGCAGTTGCAGCAAAGCCTGGCCCAGCTCGCCCAGGCCAGGATCGCGCAGCCGGACCCGAAGCAGATGGCGGCCAGAGCGCAGGCCGAGAAGGACCTCGGCAGTCTGCAGCAGATGATGAAGACGCAGGCGCAGTTGCTTGACCGTTCAACAAGCCGCGCGGAGTCGGGCTCGCCTGACCCGGCCGGTCAGCAAAAGGATGCGGCGGCGCAGGCCGCCTTGCAGCGCGCCGCGAAGGCCATGGCGGGACGCGTCGGCCCCGGCATGACGGCCGCAGGCCAGTCCATGGGTCAGGCCGCGCAGCAGCTTGGGCAAGGGCAGGACGCGCCGGCGGGGCAGGCACAAAGCCAGGCGCTGCAGGCTTTGCAACAGGCGGCCAACGCGCTGGGCCGGCAGCTTTCGTCCCAGCCGGGCCAGGGCGGCGGTTTCGAGATCGGTGCCGGCAATGGCCAGGGCCAAGGCGGCGAGATGCCGCTGGACGGTTTCTCCTCCGGCAATGGCCTGACCGATCCGCTGGGCCGGCCGCTGGCCAATGGCCAGGGGGTGAGTTACGGCGCGGATATCCGCCTGCCGGACGGTCTGCAACAGGCGCGGCTGCGGGCCATTCTGCAGGAACTGCGCAGCAAGGCGGGCGACCTTAGCCTGTCGCCGGGCGAGCTCGACTATATCGAGCGGTTGTTGCAACCCTTCTGATCGTGCTGGTCGCGTTTATGTCGCGGGATCGAAATAATTTTACGGTTCAGTCATGACCGAATGCGCGCCGCTTACGAGCCGCGTGCAAAATAACCCTGGCTAAATACAAGAATGTAACGTTCGCGACCACGGGCAGTCATGCCATCCTGCGGCGCTGTCGCTGCGCCATCATGTCGGGACCCAATAAGAATGAGCGGGACAACGCTGGACGTGACCCTGACGGGGAGCTTGCAGGCGGAGCTGGATCAATCCGGCGTCTATGCCTATGCGGTTCTTTTCGACAGCAACGGCTTCGTGTCGGAGACGACGCTCGTCAATGACGGGGCGATTTCCAGCGACGGCAGTTACGACATTACCCTGACCGACGGTTCCGACACGCTCGATGGCGGCAAACTCTATGTCGTGGTGCAAAGCGTCGACCCCGGCACGCCGTCGACCCTCGCCACCGATATCGAGAGCCAGGCCTATATCAACCCGACGAATGCGGCGGCCGATGATTTCGGATATGATAGTTTCGAGGTCACGCTGCTCGACAACGGGTCGGACGCGGGTAACCTGACTTCGGTCAACGGCTTCGGCCTGCCGATGGCGGTGTCGGACGTCAACGGCAGCGTCGGCTATGGGGTCAGCGGCGACACCATCGCCGCCGACATCGGCAGCATCAGCAGCGATGCGGTATCGACCTATAGCGAGGGCGCGCTTGCGGGTGATTTCCGCATGTCGACCTCACCCACGGAATCCAATCAGGCGGATACGCCAGCCGATGTCGGGGCCTTTCCGCAGACCGCCTGGAACGCCTATATCGCGGCGCTGGAAAATACGGCGACCGCGTCGGACATCCTGATCTCCGGTCAGTTCAATGGTGCGCCGGATGCGCAAGGCGTCTGGCATAATGGCGGCTATTATGCCTATCAGCTGCAATGGGACGCGGCCGAAAAGATTTTCTGGCTGGTGCCGCTCGCGGATAGCCAGATCCAAGGCTATATCGCGCTGACGCCGGCGGAGATTGCGCAGAACGCCTATTCGCAGATCGGCTCGGTCAGCATCTATAGCAGCGACAGTCTTGATTCGACGCTCATCACCACCATGCTGGTCGGCGCGAACAATCAATGGGGCGCGGTTCTGGCCCAGTTCCTGACCGGTTTCACGGGCGGGTATTACGGCGAAGTCGGGACACCGCAGAACCCGCAGATTGCGACGCCGATCGACCTGAACCAGAACGACAATTGGCTGCCCGACTATGCGTTCGGCAATCACGGAACTTCGACGCTGGATCTGCCCGCCGGCACGCAGGTCTATGACCCTTATTCCCAGATATTCTTCGACAATTCGAATTCCTACGGCTCGCCCTATTCCGATGCCTTGATGAGCCAATACACGACAGGCGGCCCGCTGCTATCGATGGAAGATCCGAATGGCGGTGATGTATCAACTATAGATTTGACGGTCTATGCGGATGGCGAGACGCCGGGGGGCTATACGCCGCCGACGAGCGATACCTATATCGCGCCGCCCGCCGGCGGCTATGCGGTGCCCACCGAGCAGGTCCCCGGCAATAGTCTTCTTCTCAATTTCTATTCGGCGGTTGCCGATAACCAGGGTGTCGAACTCGACCCCGATGCGACCATCGTCCTCAGCATTCTGACCAGCGATACCGGCGACGTTCCGCAATGGACGACGGTGACTTTCGACGGCGCCAGTAGCGGTGGCCTGTTCCAGAGCTGGACGCTGACGCCTGACGGCAGTGGCGGCTATAGCGCGAGCGCCGGTGGGTCGAGCGGCGCGCCGGGCTATATGGTGATCGCGGGCCTGCCGACGGCGGCCAGCGGTGTCTCCTGGTATCAGCTGACGGTCGCGGGCGCGGACGGGAGCGACGGCAAGACGTTCAATCTTTATGCGACGACGGGCAGTTCCGGCCAGATCGAGAACCTGGACTATGCCGGGCAGAGCGGGGCGGTGGTGGTGGACGGCCTGGCCTCCGTCTCGCCCACCGGGCAGACCACGCAATATGTCAATAATATCAAGCTGAATTTCTCGACCGGCAGCACGGTCGCCTTCAATCCCAATCTGGCGGTGCCCGTCACGGGAACGATGAACAATCTGCCGACGCCGGCAGCACCCGTGGTCGGCACGCTGTCGGATGGCAGCCTGACGGCGCTGGCCGGTCAGACCGCGGAAGCCACGAATACCATCACCACGACCAGCGATGCCTTCGGCTTCGGCTGGACCGGCTATAACCCGGCCGCCGCGACCATCACCGATGGCGCCGGCGGCCCCGTTACCGGCTATGGCTGGACGGGAACGGCACCGGTCAGCGGCTCCATCACCGGCAGCGGCGTGATAACCGGCTGGGTCAATGCTTATACCAACAAGACCAATGGCGATGACACGGCATTGCTGACGGTGATGAACGGCGGGTCGGTCGTCGGCACCATCACGGCATTGGCGGACGCCGACGGCGACTGGCTGACGGGACAGGCCGATTTCGGCAATGGCACCTATACGGTCACCATGGCCGATACGCTCGACGTGGGTGGCGCGCTGACACCGGTGTCAGCGCAAAGCGGTGATCTGGTCCTGACCGTCGACGCGGCGGATAATCCAACCGCCGACAATAGCCTGGTCGTCGCCTGTTTCGCCGCCGGCACGCGCCTTGCGACGCCCGCCGGGCTGATCGCGGTCGAGGATCTGCGGCCGGGCATTCTTGTCGTCACGGCCGATGATCGTGTCGAGAGCGTGCAATGGATCGGTCATCGTGACGTCGATTGCGCGCGCCATCCCAATCCGCGTGCCGTCTGGCCGGTGCGCATTTTGGCCGGGGCATTCGGGGCCGGGATGCCGGTGCGTGATCTGTATCTGTCGCCCGATCACGCGATCTTCGCCGAGGGCGCGCTGATCCCCGTGAAGCATCTCATCGACGGCCACAGCATCGCGCAGATGCCGGTTGAGACCGTTACCTATTTCCATGTCGAGTTGACCGGTCATGACGTGCTGCTGGCGGAAGGTCTGCCGGTGGAAAGCTATCTGGACAAGGGCGATCGCAGCTCTTTCGCCAATACGGTGGGCGCCGTGAGGCTGCATCCGGCCTGGGGGGCCGACGCGCGGGACCTCACGCTATTTCAGGACGCCGCCGGCTATGCGCCGCTGGTCGTGACGGGACCGGTGGTGGAGCGTCTTCGCGCCCGTTTGGCGGCGGGCGCTCAAGTGGCGGCCTGACTAGGGCTGAGGTTGCCCGGCGCTGCCGATGCGGCCATGCTGCCCCCTCTGGACCAGCCGGAGGGGATATGTCGATCCAAGAAGAACTCGCCGCCATTGTGGGTGCAGCCCATGTTCTGACGACCGAGGACAGCGTCTCCCGCTATGTGACCGACTGGAAGGGCTGGTGGACGGGTAAGGCGCGCGCCGTGGTGCGGCCGGCCGATACGGCGGAGGTCGCGGCCATTATGCGGCTTTGCCATGAACGCGGGCAGCCTGTCGTGCCGATGGGCGGCAATACCGGCCTGGTGGAGGCAGCACCGCCCAGCCGCGACGGGGATGAGGTCGTGCTCAGCCTGGAACGGCTGAACCGCATCCGCAGCCTGGACGCGGTGGGCTTCACCATGGTGGTCGAGGCCGGCGCCATTCTGCAAAGCGTGAGCGACGCCGCGCTGGACGCCGATTGCTTCTTCCCGCTGTCGCTCGGCGCGCGGGGCAGCTGCCAGATCGGCGGCAATGTCTCGACCAATGCCGGCGGCGTCAATGTGCTGCGCTGGGGGATGATGCGCGAGCTGGTTCTGGGCCTGGAAGTGGTGCTGCCGGACGGGCGCATCTGGGATGGGATCAGCCTGCTGCGCAAGGACAATACCGGCTATGACCTGAAGCAGCTTTTCATCGGTGCGGAGGGCACGCTCGGGATCGTCACGGCGGCGTCCCTGAAACTGTTCCCGCGTCCGACGCAGCTGGAAACGGCCTTTCTGGGCCTGCCCTCGGCCGAGGCCGCGCTGACGCTGTTCGGCCGCGCGCGGCGCGATCTGTGCGATCTGCTCGGCGCCTATGAGCTGATCACGCAGCCGGCCATGGATCTGACCATCGGTACCTTCCCCGAGAACCGCCATCCGCTATCGACGCCGGCCGCCTGCTACGTGCTGCTGCAGACCTCGGTCAGCGGCGGGTTGGATTTGCGGCCGCGCCTGGAACGCTTTCTGGAAACGGCGATGGAGGACGGGCTGGTGCTGGACGGTGCTTTGGCCGAAAGCGAAGGCCAGCGCGCGGCCTTCTGGCGCATCCGCGAAGACCTGGTCG
Organism: Acidisoma cellulosilyticum; assembly: GCF_020621385.1. Classification (GTDB taxonomy): domain Bacteria; phylum Pseudomonadota; class Alphaproteobacteria; order Acetobacterales; family Acetobacteraceae; genus Acidisoma; species Acidisoma cellulosilyticum. The sequence continues at coordinate 86,813 of NZ_JAESVA010000012.1, forward strand.
ACGCGCAGTATCGCGTCGCGCCCATCCATCTGCGCACCGATGTGTCCGTGCCCCAGGTCAAGCTGGCGGAGTTCATCGCGGCGGCGGATGCCGAGATGGCGGCGCGTTTCCCCGACCTGCGGCCGATCGCCTACGGCCATGTCGGCGACGGCAATGTGCATTACAACGTGCTGCCGCAACCGGATTTGACCGAGCCGGTGACCGAGCATCGCTATGAGGCATGCGAGACGATGCTGTTTGAGCTGACCGCCCGCTTTCAGGGCTCCATCAGCGCGGAACATGGCATCGGCCGTACCAAGCGCCATGCGTTTCTGGACGTGACGCCTGAGGTTGAGCTGTCCCTTATGCGGGGGTTGAAGCAGTTGCTGGACCCCAAGGGGCTGCTGTCGCCGGGTCGGGTGCTTTAGAGTTTGTCTGATTTTAACTGAAGCTTGTCCCTAATATCGTCATGCCCGGCCCCAGAGCCGGGCATCCATTCGTTGGGGCGCCCAAGGACTGGATGACCGGGTCAAGCCCGGTCATGACGGGGCAAGGGGTCGTTTCCACCTCAACCTGACGGACTCTAATGTCCGTCCGGTGAGGTGGAAACGCCCCTAACTCTGTCAAAATAGGACCTAACCTTTCGATCAGCCGAGCAGCACAGCAACCCAGGCGGAAACCTCATCGCCGCTGCTCATGCCCGGCTGGATCAGCCCATCGACCATGAAGGTGGGGGAGACATGGATGCCGTTCTGGCGGGCGTATTTGCTATGCCATTTGATCTCGCGATCCAGATCGCGGATTGCGAAGGCATCGCGCAGCTGAAGGCCGGTATAGGCCTCGATCCGCGCGATGATGTCATGGGGTGTGGCGTCCAGATTGGGACCCCCGGCGTGATGCGCGAACTCGAACTCCATGCGATGGTCGCCGACCGCCTGCATCACCGCTTTCGCTGAGGCTTTCCCGCCGGGCAGGGTGGAGGCGGCCAGAATGCAGCGCGTGATGACGCCCGAGAACATATGCCAGGGCTGGGATTGCAGGCGGATCTTGATGGTGATGCGGTCAGGCCCCGCTTGTTCAAGCAAAGCATCGAGCTTGTTGAAGGTCTTGACCGAAAAAGGGCAGGTGGGTTCAAGGAAAACCTCGAAAACCCTGGGACCCTGACCCCAGGTGAGGGGATCGGCGCGCCAATGGGTCTCTGTCATGTCCACATCCTTTATCAGCCAACCGCGTGAGTATCACTCGGCCGGGACGGCAGGTCCAACCCCCTGGCGGCCCGGCCGGGTTTCCGGCAGGGCCGCCAGGATGATCAGCAACCCCAGCATACCGGGCAAGGCGAGTGCCATAAAGGCCCAGTCCAGCCCCGCCTTGTCCGCGATCCAGCCGGCGATCGTGGTGCTGAAGGTCGCGCCCAGACTGCCGGCGAGGCCGAAAGCGCCGATCGCGAGGTTGAGATAGCCGGTCCGCTGCGTCAGGTCCGCCGCGATCAGCGGAATCATAACGCCCATGATGGCGGCGGCCAGACCGTCCAGCAGCTCGATCGCGATGAGCGGAACGGCGTCCGGCCCCGTGGTCAGCAGCAGCGCGCGGATGGGCAGGGCCGCGAAGGCGATCATCAGCAGCGGACGGCGGCCGAAGCGCTCTGCGGCCTTGCCCAGACGGGGCGCGAACAGCACCACGACGCATTGCAGCGCGATGACCGAGCCGGTGGTGGCCAGCGCGATATCGCCGGTGTCGTGGTTCGCCGCGAGGTGATTGAGGGCGAGGGGCAGCATCGCCGCATTGCCGAGCGTGAACAGCGTCACGCAGATCGCGAACGTATGCATATGCAGCTCGAAAAAGACCTGCCACAGCCGGCTTTGCCGATGTTTCGGGTGGAGCATGGCGGGGTGTGGCGCGACCACTTTCGGGGCAGCGGTCAAGGGATGGATCAGCGCCAGGCTGAGCACCGCCGGCACCGTCATGAAGGCCGCGAACAGGAACACGGCGCGGACGGATAGATGATAGGCGATGAGGCCCAGAATGGCTGCCGTCAGCGCATTGCCGAGCGAGGCGTAACGGGAATTATTGCCGACATGCTCCCCGAACCGATCCCGGCCACCGAGATTGAGGGTGATGGCGGCAATGGACGGCGCCAGGATCGCGGTCGCCATGCCGTGCAGTACGAGGACGCCGAAAACCGGCGTAATGCCGGGCCAGAAGGCGAGCAGCAGGGCGCCGAGGCCGAGCACGCCGAGGCTGACCGCACACAGGAACCGCCGCTGATGGATCTGATCGACCAGCAGCCCGCCGGGCAGCTGGCTGACGGTGCTGGCGATGGCACCGGTGCTGAGCGCCAGGCCGATCTGCCCTTGGCTCCAACCCGATTGCGTCAGGAAGACCGGCAGGAAAGGGCCATAGCCCGTCTGCGTGGCAGCCGCGAAGAAATTGAAGACCCTCAGTCCGGTCCAGCTGGACCTCGGGGATGCGGCATCAGTCACGCGGTCGCCTCCGGAAGCGGTCTTGCGCATGCCGCCATCCCAAGCCCTTTACAGAATCTTCCTATCCTTGTCTTGAGGTGGCAGGGGGCGGATGCCGATGATGGAACGTCAGGACGCATGGTGGCAGCACGCGCCGGTCTTCGACCCGCGCGATTTCGGTGCCGTCGGCGACGGCGTGGCGCTGGACAGCCCCGCCATCAATCGCGCCATCGCAAAGGCGGTCGATGCCGGTGGCGGCACAATTCGGCTCTCGGCCGGCACCTACCGTGCTTTCTCCGTGCGGCTCGCCAGCCGCATCCGCCTGCATCTGGAAGCGGGCGCCGTGCTGCGGGCCGCAGACCCGCCGCATGAGCCGACAGCGACCGGCGGCTATGACCTGCCGGAGCCGAGCCCTGCGGAAGACTTTCCCTATCAGGATTTCGGCCATAGCCATTTCCGCAACTCCCTTCTCTCCGGCCTGGGCCTGACGGATGTCGTGATCGACGGGCCCGGGCTGATCTGGGGCGCGGGCCTGGTCAACGGCGATTACGAGCCAGGGCATCTGCCGGCCATGCAAGCGGGCGTCGGCAATAAGGCGCTGGCGCTGTTCGACTGTCAGCGCGTGCTGATCCGGGACGTCACCATTCTGGAAGCAGGGCATTTCGCTATCCTCGCCACAGGCTGCGCGGATATGGTGGTGGAGCGCGTGCGGATCGACACCAATCGCGACGGCATCAATCTCGATTGCTGCCGCAATGTGCGGGTCGAGAACTGCCGCATCAATTCGCCGAACGATGACGGCATCTGCCTCAAAAGCACCTATGCGCTGGGGCGGCTGGCCATGGCCGAGGATATTCTGATCCGGGGCAATTGGGTCAGCGGGCGCTATCAACTTGGCAGCACGCTCGACGGCACATATCGGTTCATCGATGAGGGGCCGGAGAAGACAGCCAATGTCACGCATCGCACCGGACGCATCAAATTCGGCACCGAATCCAATGGCGGTTTCCGCCGCGTGCGCATCATCGACAATCACCTGCAGGGGTCACGCGGTCTGGCGCTGGAGACGGTCGACGGCGCGGTGCTGGAAGACGTCACCATTCGCGGGCTGACGATGCGCGATCTGCGTCATGCGCCGATCTATATCCGCCTCGGCGCGCGGCTGCGCGGCCCGGCGGGGACCAGGCCGGGCATTCTAAGGGGCATCACCATCGCGGATGTGGAGGCACATCAAAGCTTCTCCTCCATGCCCATCATCATCGCAGGGATACCAGGCGCGCGGATCGAGGATATCACCCTGCGGCATATCCATCTGCAGCAGCCGGGCGGGCAAAGCGCGCGGATCGCGCGGCAGCGGGTGCCGGAGGCGATCGCGTCCTACCCCGATCCCGAGTGTTTCGGGGTCGATCTGCCGGGTTCAGGCCTGTTCGCGCGGCATGTGAAGGGGCTGACGCTGCATCGCTTCACGGTGAATTGCGCGGAGCCGGACGCACGGCCGGTCGCCTGGTTGCAGGATGTGATTGGCGGCAGTGTGGAGACCCGCCATCTGCATAATCTGACCGCTTCCCCGGCGATCCATGCCGAGGCGGCGGTCGCGATCCGGGTCCGGCAAAACGGCAGAAGACCGTTCAAGCTGACACAAGGCCCGCGCTATCTGCCTGTTCTGCCGGAGGATGCCCATGGCTGATGTTTCACGCGTCGATCGGCTCAGGGCCTATGGCCAGGACGGTTGGCATCGCGGCCAGCTGCTCGGCTTTTCCGGCGTCGAATCCGCTTATCCGGCGGATCATGAGGGCGCGATCATCCTGCGCACGATGACGGAGCCGGCGGGCTTGGCTGTCGTCTTCCCTGGCGCGGCGCGGCTGGTATTTGCCGCCGTGCCGGTCAAGGCTGTTGTCAGCAACGATTTTTTGCTGGCCGACGGGGTGATGGGCGTCCTGGCCGATCCCTATCACCTGCTGATCGAAGGCGATGTGCGGGTTGAGAGCGTCAGCGACCTATTGCGCGTCGCGACGGGCAATGGGCGAACCCTGATCGGTACAGCAGCGCGTTTCGACCCTGAGCTTTTGACCTCCGATCTGCCGGCGCATCTTGCGAAGCGTGCCGCATGGATCGAACAACAACCGCTTCTGGCTGCGGCCAGTGACGAACGGAAAGGAATAATCTTTCGGGCGCTGGCGGTGATGAAGGGGCAGGTCTCCGGCCCGGAAGCAGCGCTCACCCAGGCCTGGACGACGCCGGACCGCTTTCCGCATAAGGATATGTGGCTGTGGGATTCGGTCTTTCATGCCATCGGCTGGCGGCATCTCGATCTGCCGCTGGCGCGCGCGATGATCGAAGCGGTCTTCGACGGGCAGCGGCCGAACGGGTTCGTGCCGCATCAGATGTCGCCCACACGCCGGCCCTCCGGCTATACGCAGCCGCCGGTGCTGGCGCTGGGCGTGAAGCTGGTGAATGACATCGCGCCTGACCCGGATTGGATCGCGCGCCTTTATCCCAAACTCGCGGCGGCGGTGGAATGGGATCTTAACAACCGCGACCATGACGGCGACGGGCTGATGGAATGGTTCATCGAGGGTGACCCGACATCGCGCAGCGGCGAAAGCGGGATGGATAATTCCCCGCGCTTCGACTTCAACTATCCGACCGCGCTCGCGGTCACCGATTTCAACGCCTATATCGCGCATGAATGCGAAATCCTGGCCGGCTTCGCGCAAGACCTGGGGCATGCGGCGGAGTCCATGCTGTGGGGTGGCCGGCATGCGTCGCTCTGCCATCGCATCAATACCAGTCTTTGGTCGGATGCTTATGGATTCTACTGCGATTACGACAGTGCGGCGGCCGAACGATCCCCGGTACTGGCGAGTGCGGGCTTTCTGCCGCTGCTGTGCGGCGCGCCGAGCATCGACCGGGCGAAGACCCTGCTGACGCATCTGAAAAATCCCGAGAGTTTCGGCACGGCCTTTCCGGTACCCTCCATCGCTGCCTCCGATCATGCGCATTATTCGAAGGATATGTGGCGCGGCCCGACCTGGATCAATATCAACTGGCTGATCGCCAGGGGGCTTGAGCGCTACGCGCCCTATGACGGCGCCTTCGGCGACGCGGCGGCGGAGATTGACCGGGCAACGATTGCCGAGATCGAGCGCTGCGCGGCCGAATTCGGCACCTTCTTCGAATATTACGACGACCGGCGCGCGGTCGAGCCGCCGCTTCTGCTGCGCAAGGGCATCTGCGATCCGAACAACCCTTTTCGTCAGGTCATTCATGACTATGGCTGGACGACGACACTGTATCTGGACCTGATCGCGCGGGCGCATCCCTGAACCGCGTTCCGAAAAACCCCTGGACAGCGGCGCCCCGATTGCACAAAGGGGGGCATGGCGACATCCGACCTCCCCGAGGATATGCTCTGCGCGGCCTTGCCCTACCGGCTTGGACGGCATGGGCTTGAGATCCTGCTCATCAGCAGCCGCGAGACGCGGGGCTGGGGCATTCCGATGGAATGGGCAACGGCGGAACGCCACCCGGACCGGACGGCCGAGATCGAAGCCTTTCGCGCGGCCGGTGTGAAGGGGGCGATCTCACGCAAGCCGATCGGGGACTATCCGTCCAGCCGGCGGCTGGCCGAGGGTGAGGAGCGGCCTTGCCTGGTGGAGGTCTATCCGCTTCTGGTCTCCAACGAGGCGGCCACCTGGCCCGAGAAAAACCAACGCAGACGGATCTGGTTCCCAGGGAACGAGGCAGCCGAGAAGGTTGCCGAAAGCGGATTGGCGCTGATCATCCGGGAATGGCAGGAGACGCGGGTCAGTTCCGGACGCGGCACAGCCAAGATGGCAAGGGGCCGTGGCGGAAGCCGTCACGGCTGACAGGCATAAGCGCAAGCCATCCTGCGCTGGCCGATTTTATTCCGCCGGAAAGGGCACCATGCGGCCGCGCTTTTCGTCCCAAAGCGCGAAGCTGGGCGTTTTCAGCGCCTCCGCGAGGGTCAGCGTGGTCACGACCGCCATCGTCTCCCGACAGGCTTCATGACAATCATGCAGCCGGTAATTCGGGATGGATGGGCGCAGATGATGCAGATGATGCGTGCCGATATCGGCGCTGAACCACCGCAATAGCCGGGGCAATTTCAGATAGGACGAGCCGTGCAGGGCGGCGCCGGTCTGCGTCCAATCCGCCTGAGAGAACCATTGCGATTCCTCGAACCGATGCTGCACCGAGAAGAGCCAGATGCCGATGATCGAGGCGATCGTCAAAGCCGGCAGATGCACCAAAAGGACCGTTTTTATACCGAAAAGGTAAATCAGAGGGCCAAAGATGAGCAACAGCGCGAGATTCAATCCATAGACGCTGCGCCGCTCCGCCGCGAAGGACAAGGGCGTATCGAATGGCAGGCGTTGCAGGACCAAGAAGACCAGGAGCGGCTGCAGCAGATGGATCAGAGCCGGGTTATGGCTGATCCGGTACAGGCGGCGCTTCAGCGGGCTCAAGGCCTCATATTCGGCGAGCGTCAGACAATCGGTATAAAAATCGGCCGGATAACCGCGCAGATCCAGATTGTTCTGGCTGACATGGTGCCGCGCATGCACCCGCCGCCACCAGGCAAAAGGCGTCAGCGTGACTAGGCTGCAGGCGCGGCCGAGAATCCGGTTATGCAGGGGCGCGGAAAAAAACGAGTTATGTCCGCAATCATGCTGGAAAATAAAGATACGGATCATCAGCCCGCTATAGGGAATCGCCAGCAACAAGGTCAGCCATACCGACACTTTCGCCAAAGCATACATAGCCACCGACAGCGCCAGATAAGGCCCGAAGGTCGAAACCACCTGCCACACCGCGCGCATCTGCTGTGGCGCCTGAAAGGTGCGTATGCGGGCTTGTTCGGCGGCATCCATGGCCGTGGGTATTGTCGTCGAGACAAGCGACACGAGGAAAATCCTTACTACGGGCCCGGATCAGAGGCGCCCGACCGCAGGATAGCATAAATGTGAGAAAGTCGATTTTGCGCGTTTTCAGCATCGCGGCCGTCAGAGATGTCGTTCCGGTTCCAGGGGGCGCGACACAGGGATTCGTCAATGCAAGTCATGGAAGCATTGCGCCCGCTACAATGCGCCGTTGAGCGTCTGGATCAGGTTGCGCAGCAGCGCGGGTTCGCGTCCCGTACGGGTGGCCAGGGCCAGACGCGCGACGGGCACGAAATCCGTAATGCGCCGATAGGCGATGCCGCGCATGGCAATCTGCGCGATCGATTGCGGCACGATGGCGATGCCGAGTTCGGCGGCGACGAGGCTCAACCCCGAGGCGATCTGCGGCGCGATCTGGCTGGTAATGGGCTCGAAACCCGCTTCGCGGCAGGCCGACAGCACTTCGTGATAAAGGCTCAGCCCGATCGCGGGCGGAAACAGGATCAGCGGCTCCTGCGCTAAGGCCGCGAGCGCGATGCTGCGCGACGTCGCGAGCGGATGGGCTTTGGGGATGGCCGCGACCATCGACTCATCCGGCAGGCGATGCAGGTGCAGGCCGTCCAATTCCTGCAATCCTGGCCGCAGGAAGATCGCGTCCAGCTCCTCCCGCCGCAACTGGTCGAGCAGGCCCATCGTGTTCAGCTCCTCCAGCTTGATCTGCACCGTGGGGTAACGCCTGCGGAAATTGCGAATGGTCCGCGTGACGATAGGGTGGAAGGCGGCTGACCCGGTCAGGCCGATCGCGAGCAGCCCGGCCTCGCCCCTGGCAGCCCGCTGGGCCGCCAGTTTTGCGCGTTCGGCGGCGGCGACCACGCTTTCGGCCTCCACCAGAAAGGCCCGGCCGGATTCCGTCAGCGCCGCGCCATGCGGCAGACGGTGAAACAGCGGTGCGCCGAGTTCACGTTCCAGATCGCGGATCTGCTGGCTGAGCGGCGGCTGACCGATGCCGAGGCGGGCCGCCGCACGAGTGAAATTGCGTTCCTCGGCGACCGCCAGGAAGTAGCGGATATGGCGCAGCTCCACCGGTATCTCCAAAACATATCAAGAATGACAGTGCCATATATTGGACAAATGGAGCGAGGCTGACCAGTTTCACGGGCGAAGGAATTGCCCATGTTCAAGACCCAGACCTTTGCTCACCAGACCTTGGCCCTTAAGCGCAGACAGACGGATATTCGCCCGGCTATCGCACCCGTGAAAGTGCGGCGCGGTACGCCGGACTATCAGCGTATCTCGCTGGCGCTATTCCTGGCCGGCTTCGCGACCTTTTCGCTGCTTTATACGGTGCAGCCGCTGCTGCCGCTATTTGCCCAGCATTTTCATGTGACGCCGGCCGCGAGTTCCCTTGCCTTGTCGCTATCCACCGGCGCGCTGGCCTGCGCCATCATGCTTGCCGCCATGCTGTCGGAAACGGCTGGCCGGCGCGGGCTGATGTTCATCTCGATGAGTGCCGCCGCGATCATGAATATCGTCGCGGGCCTCGCGCCGAATTGGACGACCCTGCTGATCGCCCGTGCGCTGGAGGGTTTCGTGCTCGGCGGCGTGCCGGCGGTCGCCATGGCCTATCTGGCGGAGGAGATCGACGGCGGCAGCCTGGGCCTCGCCATGGGGCGCTATGTCGGCGGGACGGCGTTCGGCGGCATGATGGGGCGCGTCGGCGCCGGATTGTTCGCCGAGGCATTCGGCTGGCGGGCGGCCCTCTGCATCATGGGGGCGCTGGGTGTGGCGGCGGCGATCGCCTTCGTGCTTCTGCTGCCCGCGTCACGCTATTTCGACCGCAAACGGGGCTTCGACCTGCGCTTTCATGTCCGCGCCTGGGGCGGCCATCTGACGGACCGGGGCTTGCCGCTGCTTTTCGCGATCGGCTTCCTGGTCATGGGCGCATTCGTCACCGTCTATAACTATGCCGGTTTCCGGCTGATGGCCGCGCCCTATCATTTCAGCCAGACCGTCATCGGGCTGATCTTTACCGTCTATGTCTTCGGCATTGTCGCGTCCTCGACCGCGGGCAGTGCTGCCGACAAGCTGGGCCGTGGCCGCGTATTGCCTATGGGCCTGGGGACGGCGCTGATCGGCGCGCTGCTGACGCTGAGCGCTGCCGTTCCCGTCATCATCCTCGGCATCATTCTGTTGACGGTCGGCTTCTTCATCTCCCATGCCGTCGCCAGCGGTTGGGTCGGGCGGTTGGCGGCGGGGTCCAAGGGCCATGCATCCTCGCTCTATCTGCTCGCCTATTATCTCGGCTCCAGCGTCGCGGGCACGGCCGGCGGCTGGTTCTGGTCGCATGGCGGTTGGCCGGGGGTGATCAGCTTCGCGGGCGTCTGCCTGGTGCTGGCGCTATTCTGCGGCCTCGGCGTCGGCCGGATCAGCCGGCCGCAAAGGGCAGAGCCCCGCTGAACACAGGCGCTTTCGGCTGACGCCGGCCGCGCTCTCTGCTAAGGGCTGCCGCCATGTCCCTTCCGGTGGCCCTCGCGATCGTTTTGGCTGCAGCCATGCTGGCCGGCGTCGTCAGCCTGTTCGTGCATCATCACGTGCATGTGGAACTGCGCCGCCGGCACAATGAAATCGGCACCGCGGTCTTCCTGCAGCTTGGCGTGATCTTCGCCGTGCTGCTGGCCTTCGTCTTCAGCGAGGTCTGGAGCGACTACAATAACGCGGCCAATGCCGTGCAACTGGAATGTAGCGCCCTGCAGGGTGCGGCCGTCCTGGCCAGCGCCCTGCCGAAGGCCGAAGGCCTGCCGATCCTGCAAACGGAGCGCAGCTATATCGACGGTGTCGTCCATCACGAATGGGCGGCGATGAGCCTGACGCGGGACGAGGATTCGGCCATCGCCGACCGGCTGGCGAAACTCATTCAGTCCACGGCCCAGATGAGGCCGACCGACATGGCTGATCTTGGTACGCGGCAACAGCTTCTGACCTTTCTGGAACAGGCCAATACCGAAAGATCGACGCGATTGTTTCAGACCAGCAGCGGCGTGCCGGCGCTGCTTTGGTGTCTGCTCATCGGTTTCGGCGGCGTGCTGGCGGTCTTCGTCACTTTGGCGGGCGTCGATCATCGTGGTGCCCTGATCAGTTTTTCGGTCACCTTTGCGACCGCCGTCGCTGCTATTCTCGTTCTCATCCATCTGCTGGACTATCCTTTCGAGGGCGCGCTGGCGCTCGGGTCCCAGCCCTTCGTGGCCGCGGGCGTGAAGGTGAGTGCCATGATCCAGATGGTGCGTTAGAGGTCTTCGATGCTGCGCGTCACGGAAATCAAACTTCCTCTCGATCATGACCCGGCGGCGCTGGCTGCCGCCATTGCCGGCCGTCTGCACCTGTCGCCCGAGCAATTGGGCGGGCATGAGGTGGTGCGGCGCGGCTATGACGCTCGGCGGCGCTCGGCCATCACGCTGGTCTATACCGTCGATGTCGCGGTGCCGGACGAGGCTGGCGTGCTGGCGCGCGTGCAGGACGACAAGCATGTCGGGCAGGCGCCGGATATGGGCTATCGGCTGGTGGCCCGCGCCCCGGCCCATCTCGCGCAGCGGCCGGTCGTCATCGGGGCCGGGCCCTGCGGCTTGCTGGCGGCGCTGACGCTGGCGCAGATGGGCTTTCGGCCGATCATGCTGGAACGCGGCAAGGTGGTGCGCGAACGTACCAAGGACACCTGGGCGCTATGGCGTCGCGGCGTGTTGACGCCGGAATCGAATGTGCAATTCGGCGAGGGTGGGGCAGGCACTTTCTCGGACGGCAAGCTCTATTCCGGTATCAAGGACCCGCTGCATCTCGGCCGCCGGGTATTGTCGGAATTCGTCGCCGCCGGTGCCCCGCCAGAGATCATGTATGTCAGCAAGCCGCATATCGGCACCTTCCGGCTGGTGACGGTGGTGGAAAGCCTGCGGCAGCAGATCGAGGCGCTGGGCGGCACCTATCGGTTCGAGAGCCGCGCCGACGATATCGAGATCGCGGAAGGCGCGGACGGCAGCCGGCAGGTGACGGCGGTCGTTCTGGCCAATGGCGAGCGTCTGGCGACCAACCATGTCGTGCTGGCGGTGGGCCATAGCGCGCGCGATACCTTTCCCATGCTGGAGGCGCGCGGCGTTGCGATGGTCGCGAAACCCTTCTCGCTGGGCTTTCGCATCGAGCATCCGCAGGCGCTGATCGACAGCTGCCGCTTCGGTGCCCATGCCGGCAATCCGATCCTGGGGGCGGCCGACTACAAGATCGTCCATCACGCGCAGAACGGCCGCTCGGTTTATAGTTTCTGCATGTGCCCGGGCGGGCAGGTGGTGGCGGCGACCTCGGAACCCGGCCTGGTCGTGACCAATGGCATGAGCCAGTATTCCCGCGCCGAGCTTAATGCCAATGCCGGTATCGTCGTCGGCATCACGCCCGAGGATTATCCGGGCGGACCGCTGGCCGGCATCGCCTTTCAACGCCATTGGGAGGCCCAGGCCTTCACGGCCGGCGGCGGAGACTATCGCGCGCCGGTGCAGTTGGTGGGGGACTTTCTGGCCGGCCGGGCGTCCACCAAACTCGGCAGCGTCGTCCCGTCCTACAAGCCGGGCGTCCTGCCCACCGATCTTTCGACCTGCCTGCCGGATTACGCGATCGCGGCCATCCGTGAGGCGATCCCGGCCTTCGACCGCCAAATTCGGGGTTTCTCAATGGCCGACGCGGTGCTGACGGGGGTAGAGACGCGCACGTCCTCGCCCTTGCGCATCAGCCGGGCGGGCGATTTTCAGAGCGTCAATACGCAGGGGCTTTACCCGGCCGGCGAGGGCGCGGGTTTCGCGGGCGGGATTCTGTCGGCCGGCGTGGACGGCATTCGCGTCGCCGAAGCGGTCGCGCTGGCGATGACGGCGCCTGCGGGCGCTAAGCTGGACTCGTAATCAGCTTCCACAGCCAGACGAGCAGGCGCCACCAGGCCCAAAGCACGGATCGGCGGGAAGGGTCATCGGACGGGTTGGCCATGGCAGCTTCTCAGTCAATCGCCCGCGCAAGCATCAAGTGTCGTCCGCGGCATGAAGCCGCGGATGACTGTTACTGAGAGCGGCCCTTGTGCGCGGGTGCGAGGCGGTGAAAATCAGCTGCGATAATCGGGCTGTTCGCGGTCCATCTTGCGCTGAAAGGCCTGCCAGACCAGCCAGCCGTGATCGGTGCCGCGCGTGAACTGCTTCTTGGTGCGCTGCTGCGTCTCGGCCGAGGGGATCGCCAAGGGCGCGCCGGTCGATTGGGCGGAGACCTGAATGCGGCAGGCCATCTCCAAGTAATACATGAAGTAGAAGGCCTCCGCGATGGTGCGGCCGACCGTCAGCAGACCGTGATTGCGCAACAGCAGGCAGGGCTTGTCGCCTAGATCACGCACCAGCCGCTCACGCTCGCTGAGATTGTCGTCATCGGCCACGCCTTCGTATTCATGGATCGCGACTTCGTCGATGAATTCCATGCCGATCTGGTTCAGCGGCAGCAATCCACCCGTCTGGGCCGCGACGGTCATACCCGCCAGCGTATGCGTATGCATGACGCAATGGGCATCATGACGCTTCATATGGATGGCGGAGTGGATGACGAAACCGGCCGGATTGACCGGAAAGCTGGTGGCCTGGGCGGGCGCGCCGTCGGCATCGACCTTGACCAGGGAGCTTGCCGTGATCTCATCGAACATCAGCCCGTACGGATTGACGAGGAAGAAATTGCCCGGCCCAGGCACGCGAACCGAGAGATGCGTATAGACCGTGTCGGTCATGCCCAGATGGGCGATCAACCGATAGGCACAAGCCAGATCCTGGCGAACCTGCTCCTCGGTTTCCTCGACATGAGCCGGCGGCGGCTCGGGGATCTGCAAGATCAGACTGTCCATGGGCAAGGTCTCCTTTCTGCCTATCCTATCATCATCTTCTGGCACCTCTACCCCTTTGGCACGCAAAAATGCTTCAAAAAACGGCGTTCAGGCCGTGACGTCCAGCACCATCATGCCGTCATGCCGGCGGCCGTATTCGTCGATGCCCTGCGTCCGGATCGCGTACGTGCCGGGGCTGAGCTGCGCCGGCAGGGTCGCCTGCCAGATATGGCTGGATTTGCCGGGTTTCACCCAGGGTTTGATGGCAAGCGGGTTGCGGGCATAGACATCCTGCACGAAGGGGTCCAGCCGTTCGACGCGCTGCATGGGCCGCCAGTCGCCGCCCTCACCAATGCTGTAGCGCAGGGTCGATTTCGGGCCGCCGTCATAGAGATTGACGACGAGGCGGGTGGAACCGGTGGCGGCCGTGCTGATCGGTCCGCCGAGCAATTGTCCGGGCAAGGTCTCGGCCAGCACCTCCGGCGTCGTGTCATGCGGGCCGTTGTCGAGCATCAGCCGCATCTGGCCCCGCTGAGGGTCATGCGCCGGTATCAGCCTTGTCTCGTAACTTGCGCCGTCGATGGAGAGGAGATGAAAGCCGTTCGGCGCGCCGTCGGTCGCGAGGGCCACCGGGATGCCGCGCACGTCGAAAGGACCGCTCCACCAGCTGCCGGAGACCGCCGTCATGACGTGATGATGATGGCCGGTCGTGCCGTCCGTCTCACCAGCGGTCGTCAGGTAATGATGCTCATTGGTATGGGTATGGCCGCTGAAGCTGACGGCGGCGGGGCGGTCGCGGATGACGTCCAGAAAATCCTTCCAGTCGGTATCGGCGAAATTCGCGGTGTCGCCAGCCAGCGTCCGCAGCGGAATATGCATGCAGAAGACGACAAGCTGCTCGGCCGGCACATGGGCCAAGACGTTGCGGATGAAACCGAGCTGATCCCGGCCGAAATAGCCCTGATATTTGTGGCCGCCGAGGTAATCGACATTGTCGAGCATGAAAAAGGTCGTGCCGCCGTATTGGAAGGCGTAGTAGCGCGCGCCGAAAATCCCCTTGAAGGTCTCGCGCGAGAAGCGGTTGTCTGGTGCTTCGTAGTTCATGTCGTGGTTGCCGGGGCAATTGTACCAGGGCAGGCCGAGGGTGCCGACGATCCGATTGCTGCGCTCATAGGCCGAGAGATCGTCGAACATGAGATCGCCGGTGGTGATGCCGAAGGCCGCCGGAATGCCGGTGACCTGTGCCACCACGTCATCCCGGACATAGCCGAGTTCAGCGAGGCTTTCCGGCTGCGGGTCGGTGAACAGGATAGCATTGAAGCGCGTGGGCTCCGTCTGCCGGCGCAGCGGAAAATCGATGCTGGCCGGCAGCGGGCCGGTGGGGGCGATGCCGGGATAGCGCAGGCCGAGTGCGGCCGGCGTGCCCTGCGGTTGATGGATCGTGCTGAAGCGCGGCAATTGCGTCGCGGGATCGACGGGCGTCATCCAGCCGGTCGGCTTGATGACGAAGACCGAATCGCCCGCCTGCACGGGCAGGCTCCAGCCGCCTTGGGCGTCCGTCAGCACAACGTCGCGACCGTTGGAGACCATGACATCGGGAATGCCCTGCGCGTCCGCGGTGCGATGACCGGAGCCGTCCTTGTCCTCGAAAACTATGCCTTGCGCCGTCTCGGCGGCGGGATGATCCGCAGGTTTGGTGCCGGTTGCCGCTGGCAGGCTGTCGGCCTGCGCGACCTGACCGACCACGGAGGCTGCCATGCCGGCCAGCGCCAGGCGGCGGGGCAAAGGGGTGGTCCAATCCATCGGCGCTCTCCTTGGGCTATCGGGCCGAAAGGCTAGCCAATGCGGGGCGCGCGCTTTGTGAAGCTCTGATGGCGTTCGGCCAGGCGGCCGTCAGGCTGCGGCGAACCGGTCCAGTCCGGCGAGCAGGGCGGCCCGCGTGCCCGGCTCCAACGCCGAATGCCCGGCATCCGGTATCACGGTCAGTCGCGCCGCCGGCCAATGGGAGGCGAGTTCGAAGGCGCTGACCGGCGGGCAGACCATGTCGTAACGGCCTTGCACGATCTCGGCCGGAATATGCCGGATGCGGTCCATATGGCCGAGCAGCCCTTCCGGCGGCAGGAAAAGGCGATGGGCGAAGTAATGCGCTTCGATCCGCGCGAGGCCGAGGGCCGCGCGGTCACGCGAGAAGGTGGAGACCATGTCGGGATGCGGCAGCAGCGTGCTGCAGGAGCCTTCGTAGACGGACCAGGCGCGGGCCGCCGGGCCATGGATGCGCGGGTCCGGGTCATCCAGCCGGCGGCGATAGGCGTTCAGGATATCGCCGCGCTCGGCCTCCGGCAGGAAACCCACGAACTGGGCATGCGCGTCAGGGAAGACGCCGCGGATGCCGTGCAGGAACCAGTCCACCTCGCTGTCGCGGCCGAGAAAAATGCCGCGCAGCACGCAGCCGATGACACGATCGGGATGGGCTTGCGCATAGGCCAAGGCGAGGGTCGACCCCCAGGAGCCGCCGAACAGCAGCCAGCGCTCGATACCCAGATGCTGGCGCAGCGCCTCGATATCCGCGATCAGATGCGGTGTGGAATTCTCCTCCAGCCGGCCCAGCGGGCGGGAGCGGCCGGCGCCGCGCTGGTCGAACAGTACCGCACGCCAGATGCGCGGATCGAAGAAGCGGCGATGGACGGAGCCGGCACCGGCACCCGGGCCGCCGTGCAGAAAGAGCGCCGGCTGGCCGGTGGGATTGCCCGCCTGTTCCCAATAGACCGAATGCCCGTCACCGACGGACAGATAGCCTGAGCCATAGGGCGCGATCTCGGGGAAGAGTTCGCGCCGCGACCCTGACGTGTCTCGGGAAAAGGCCATGTGGCGGCGGACCCCTAGGCCGTCATCGCCTGGGCGAGCGCCCGGGTCACGGTGTTGCAGACATGGTCCAGCTGGGCTTCGGTGAGGTCAGGATGGATCGGCAGGGCCATGATGCGGGTCGCGACGTCTTCCGCCACCGGCAGCGCGCCCCCTTCATGATGCGCGGCATAGGCCGGCTGGTGGTGCAAGGGCTTCGGGTAATAGACCGCCGTCGCCACGCCCTCGGCCTTGCAGGCCTCCTGCACCGCGGCGCGCACATCGCTATTCGGCAGGACCACGGCATAGACCGCCCAGGCGGCCGTGCTGTCCGCCACGCGCGCCGGTGTCGTCAGCAGATTGCCGAGGCGCTGGTCATAGAATTTCGCCACACGCTCCCGCGCGACCAGTTCTTCGTCAAAGACGGAAAGCTTGGCGAGCAATACGGCGGCCTGCAGCGTATCCAGACGGCCGTTGATGCCGATGCGTTGCACGTCATAGCGCAGCTTGCCCTCGCCATGGGTCCGCAGGCTGCGATAGAGCGCAGCGCGTTCGGCCGATTCCGTGAACAAGGCCCCGCCGTCGCCATAGCCGCCGAGGGGTTTGGACGGGAAGAAGCTGATCGCCGTGCAATCCGCCTGGGTGCCGAGCGGCTGTCCGTGCAGCTTGGCGCCGAAAGCCTGGGCGCAATCGTCGATCGTCACCAGATCATGCCGCTTCGCGATCTCGACCAGGGCATCCCAATCGGCCGGCTGGCCGAACAGGTCGACGCCGACGATGGCGCGGGGGCGAAGCTTCCCCCCCTGGCGCACGGCGTCGATGCGACGTTCAAGGTCAGCCGGGTCCATCTGGTAGGTGCGCGGGTCGATATCGACGAAAACCGGGGTGGCGCGGAGGAGAAGCGGGACTTCGGCGGTCGCCGTATAGGTGAAGGCCGGCAGGAAGACCGCGTCGCCGGGGCCGATATCCTCGGCCATCATGGCGATCAGCAGCGCGTCCGTGCCGGAGCTGACGGAGACGCAATGCGCCGCACCGGCGCGGCGGGCGAGTTCGGCCTCAAGCTCAGCCACTTCCGGCCCGAGCACGAATTGGCAATGGGCCATCACGGTATCGACGCGCCGGCGCATTTCAGCACCGATGCGGGCCTGCTGGGCCTTGAGATCAAGAAAGGGCACCCGGCCGGCGGCTGAGGGTGCGGGGACAGGGTCAGGCTTCTGGATCACGCTCATGCCCACTTTGTACGGGCTTGGCGGCCGTTTAGGAAGGTTCGACCTGCGAAGGGCAGGGTCGTCAGCCGGGCGTTGTCGCGGCGTGGGCGATGAAATTTTTGGGAGTTAGGGTCCGTCGGGTTTTAGGAGATCATTGGTCGTCCCCGTGCTTGTCACGGGGATCTACCCGGTTAGGCGCCACATCGGCGTCTGGGCGCCGGAACGGGTAGACCCGCGGCACGAGGCTCGGCCGGACAGGCCGCGGGCGACAGATTTGGGGGGGCGTTTCCACCTAAACCTGACGGGACCCTAGGACCGCTCAGCGCGCCAGGCCTCCAATTCCGCGTCGATATCCTCGTCCGTCAGTCCGGTGGCCTGAGCATCATGCTTCGCTGCGGCGATCGCCTTAGTTTTCCGGCCAAGCCGAGGCGAGCCCGGCCGTTTCGATCAGCCGCTGGCGGAGGTCGTCCGGGATCGGGGTCGACAGGCCCGTCGCGGTTTCGACCATCACGATGACCTCCCGCCCCATGGCGACGCAGCGGTCGCCATGGAATATGCCCTGAATGATGGTAGCGGAGCTGCGGCCGAGCTTCACCACGGCCGAGCCGAGGTCGAGCGTCGCGGGCCAATGCACTTCCGCACGGTAGTCGATCTCGACGCGGGCAAGAACCGTATGCATCCCGTTATGCAAGCCGATCGGCAGGCCGCAGGTCTGGGCGAGCGTCGTGCGGCCAGTCTCCAGATAGGCGAAATAGGCGACGTTGTTGACATGTCCCTGCGCGTCCGTGTCGGAATAGCGGACGCGTTCCTGAGCCCAGACGCGGTAGGTTTCACGCAGCGTCGGGTCGTATTCGGGGTCCATATCAGGCGGCCGGGTCATTGGCACCGACAAGACCGGCGGCGAATTCGGCGGCGACGAAGGGACGCAGGTCACCGACCTTCTCGCCCACGCCGACCGCATGAACCGGCATGCCGAATTCCTCGGCGAGTGCGACGACGATGCCGCCGCGCGCCGAGCCGTCCAGCTTGGTCACGATCAAGCCATCGACTTTGACGAGATCGCGAAAGACCTGGACCTGGTTGATGGCGTTCTGCCCGGTCGTGGCGTCCAGCGTCAGCACCGTCGCATGCGGGGCCGTCGGGTCCAGCTTGCGGATGACGCGGATGATCTTCGCCAACTCATCCATCAGCGCCGTCTTGTTATGCAGGCGCCCGGCGGTATCGACCAGAAGAACGTCGATCCCTTCGCGTTTCGCGCGTTCCAGCGCGCCATAGGCGAGGCCGGCGGCGTCACCGTCCTGCTTGCCGGAGACGACCGGCGCGCCCGTGCGGTCGCCCCAGATCTGCAATTGCTCGACCGCCGCCGCGCGGAAGGTGTCGCCCGCCACCAGCATCGGGCGCAGCCCCTGGTCGCGGTAGAATTGCGACAGCTTGCCGATGGTCGTGGTCTTGCCGGTGCCGTTGACGCCGACCATCAGCACGACATGCGGGGCATGGGCCGGGTCGATTACCAGCGGCTGCGCGACAGGCGCGAGGATCTTGGTGATCTCCTCCGCCAGCGTCGATTTGATTTCCTCGTCCGTCACTTCCTTGCCGAAGCGGGTGCGGCGGAAGCTGGCGATGACTTTCGCGGCCGCGCGCGGGCCGAGATCGGCCGCGATCAGCAGCTCCTCCAATTCCTCCAGCGCTTCGTCATCCAGCTTGCGCTTGGTGAAGACAGCGGTGATGCTGGTGGACAGCTTTTGGGTGGAGCGTGACAGCCCCTCCTTCAGCCGGGAGAAAAATCCGGAAAGCGCCATGTCAGATGCTCATAGACTGAGAGAGGTGACCGCTCACGCGGCCAGAAGCCCGTCGGCGTCGCAGCCTGTCACGGTCGCGGTCACGATCTGGCCGGGCACCGCTGCCACGGTCAGGCGCACAGGCCGGAAATGCTCGGAATGGCCGCGCGTCTCGGTCTCGGCCAGCACCCGCACGGTTTGCCCCAGATGCAGGGCGTCGAAGCGCGCTTCGGCGGCCGAGCCTGCCGCACGCAGCCGCGCCGCACGTTCCTTCCGCACCGCCTTGGGCACGGAGGGCATGCGCGCGGCCGGCGTGCCGCTGCGCTCGGAATAGGGAAACACATGCAGCATGGTGAGGTCGGCTTCCGCGACCAGCGCCAGGGTCTCGGCAAAGCTTTCCTCGGTCTCGGTCGGGAAGCCGGCGATGAGATCGGCGCCGAAGGCGATGCCCGGCCGCAGTTTCCGCGCGCGTTCCGTCACCGCGAGGACGTCGGCACGGAGATGGCGGCGCTTCATGCGCTTGAGGATAAGGTCCGACCCCGCCTGGATGGACAGATGCAGATGCGGCAGCAGGCGCGGCTCATCCGCGATCAGCTTCCACAGATCCTCGTCGATCTCGCAGGGGTCGAGGGAGGACAGGCGCAGGCGCGGCAATTCCGGCAGCAAAGCCAGCAGCCGGCGCACCATCTGGCCGAGCGGCGGCTGGCCCGGCAGGTCATGCCCATAGCTGGTGATATCGACGCCGGTCAGGACGATTTCCTGATAGCCCGAGCCGATCAGGCTGCGGCACTGGTCCAGGATCGCGCCCAAGGGCACGCTGCGGCTGGGGCCACGGCCGAAGGGGATGATGCAGAAGGTGCAGCGATGGTCGCAGCCCTGCTGGACCTGCACGAAGGCGCGGGCCCGGCCCGCGAATTCCGTCACCAGATGGGCGGCGGTTTCCTTGGCTGTCATGATGTCCGAAACGGCGGAGGGCGAGTCGGGCTGCCAGTGGGCCGCGTCCAGCTTCTCGGCATTGCCCAGCACGCGGGAAACGCCGGGGAGTGTCCCCCAGGCCTCGGGCGCGATTTGCGCGGCGCAGCCGGTGACGACGATCTTCGCCTCGGGCCGTTCCCGCGCCAGACGGCGGATGGCCTGGCGCGCCTGACGCTCGGCTTCCGCCGTGACTGCGCAGGTATTGACGATGATGGTATCCGCGAGCCCGGCGTCACGCGCGTGGCCGCGCATGACCTCACCCTCATAAGTGTTCAGCCGGCAGCCGAAGCTCAGCACATCAACGGTCATGCCGCGATCTCCGCGCGCTCGACGGCGGCCAGGGCGATGCTGCCGGTGAAGCTGGTCTCAGCCGGGCCGGTCATCAGCACATGACCGTCGCTGTCGCGCCATTCGATGGTGAGACGCCCGCCGTCGAGGATCATCTCCGCCCGGCGGCCCGTCAGGCCGCGGCGGACGGCGTTCACCAGCGTGGCGCAGGCGCCGGAACCGCAGGCGAGGGTCAGGCCCGCGCCGCGTTCCCAGACCCGAAGCCTGATCCGTTCGGGTGAGACAATCTCCGCAAAACCGATATTGGCGCGGTCGGGGAACAGGCCGTCCGTCTCGAAGCGCGGACCGAGCGTCTCGACAGGCGTGGCAGCGACGCTGCCCACAAAGAAGGTCGCATGCGGATTGCCCATGGAGCAGGCGGCCGGATCCGCGACGCTGCCCTGAGCCAGCGGCAGATGCAGCGTGTCCATCGCGGAGGCCAGCGGCACCTGCGTCCAGTCCAGGCGCGGCTTGCCGAGATCGACGGTGACGGTGCCATCGGCATGCAGCACCGAGGGCAGATCGCCCGAAATGGTGCGGATGGTGACACAGTCGCGGCCGAGTTCCGGCCCGATCAGGCTGGCCACGCAGCGCGTGGCATTGCCGCAGGCCCCGGCCTCGCTGCCGTCAGGGTTATGGATGCGCATGAAGACATCCGCGCCTTGGCCGGCCGGTTCCAGGCTGATGAGCTGGTCGCAGCCGATCCCAAGCCGGCGATCCGCCAGATGGCGGATGCGCGCAGGTGTCAGGTCCAGAGCCCGGGTCCGTCCGTCGAGAATGACGAAATCGTTCCCCGCTCCATGCATCTTCATGAAAGGGGCAAGCATGCTCGGCTTATAGGTGCCGCAGGCCAGCATCGGAAGAGCAATTGCCGGAGGCTCTGGGTTGCCTGTGATGGAGGAATGGATGCGCCGCCGCCGCACGCGCCTCGGCGAAAAAAATCCTGGAACCATCGATTTGCCTCTAGACGACCGGTCTAATCAACGCTATCCAGAATGCCATGAGCAGTTCAGTCGCACATGAAACTTCCGATGTTCGCGAGAGCATTCTGGAGATTGGCCAGCGGATCATGGCGGGGAAGGGGTTTTCCGCCGTCGGTCTGAACGAGATTTTGGTATCCGCTGGTGTGCCGAAGGGGTCCTTTTATCATTACTTCGCCTCGAAGGATGCTTTCGGAGAAGCTTTGCTTGAACGTTACTTCGAGGACTATCTGGCTGATCTTGATGAGACGCTGCGTCAGCCTGGCCTGACCATGGCCCAGCGTCTGATGAATTACTGGACGCAATGGCAGGAAACCCAATCCTTCTATGATTGTCAGGGCAAATGCCTTGCCGTGAAGCTGGGTGCGGAAGTCGCGGACCTGTCGGAAGCGATGCGCCTTGTTCTGAAACGCGGAACCAGCGGGATCACCAACCGGCTGGCGCAAGCCATCAGAACGGGCTTGGCGGAAGGATCGCTGTCGTTCACCGGCGATCCCGATGATGTCGCGCAAAGCCTGTATCAGCTTTGGCTGGGGGCCAGCCTGATGGTGAAGATTACGCGAACGATGCAACCCTTCGACAAGGCCATGGCGACCACACGTCAAGTGCTTAACCTTCCCATCTAGTCAGGGGAGGGTGCTGCAATTCCTTGGCCTAACGTGTTTTCGACTTATAAATTATAGACGACCGGTCTAATTCACAACGCGCCCATCCATGGGCAATATAGGAAAAAGACGATGAAGATTTTGATGGTTCTGACCTCGCATGACGAGCTGGGCAATACCGGGCGCAAGACGGGTTTCTGGCTGGAAGAACTCGCGGCCCCTTATTATGCCTTCAAGGACGCGGGCGTGGAGGTTGTGCTGGCCTCGCCCAAAGGGGGCCAGCCGCCGCTTGACCCCAAGAGCAACGAGCCGTCCTTCCAGACCGAGATGACGCACCGGTTCGAGGCTGACGCAGCGGCGAAAGCGCAGCTTGCCGCCACGGTCAAGCTGGACAGCGTCTCTCAGGCCGATTTCGACACGGTCTTTTATCCGGGCGGCCATGGTCCGCTTTGGGATCTGGCAGAAGACCAGAACTCGATCGCGTTGATCGAGGCTTTCATCGCGGCCGGCAAGCCCGTCGCCCTTGTCTGTCACGCGCCGGGCGTTCTGCGCCACATCAAGACAGCGGACGGCCAGCCGCTGGTCGCAGGCAAGAAGGTGACGGGCTTCGCCAATACCGAGGAAGAGGCCGTCGGCCTGACCAAGGTGGTGCCCTTCCTGGTGGAAGACGTGCTCAAAGAGAACGGCGGTATCTATTCCAAAGGCGATGACTGGGCATCCTACGTGGTGACGGACGGTCTTCTGATCACCGGCCAGAACCCGGCTTCCTCGGCAGCGGCCGCCCTGGTCCTGCTCGACGCCGTGAATAAGGCCGCCGCCTGACATTGCCTGCGCGTGGGGGCGGCACCGCCCCCACGACCGTCACCGTTGCGAGGAGGAAGCAATCATGACCCGCTATACGCTTGAACAGATCAAAGCGGCCGGTTGGCTGAAGGAAGCCAATTACATCGACGGCCGATGGGTCGCGGCCGATGACGGGCGCGTCTACGGCGTCGACGATCCCGCGACCGAGAAGCGGATCGGCGAAATCCCCTGGGTCGGTGCCGCCGAAACACATCGGGCCATTGATGCCGCGCAAACCGCTTTCACGTCCTGGTCGATGACGACGGCGGGCGAACGCGCTGGGCTTCTGGGCCGCATGGCGCAGCTTGTGCGCGACAATCTCGATATCCTGGCCAGCATGCTGACCTTTGAGCAGGGCAAGCCCGTGGCCGAAGCCCGCAACGAAATGAAGCTCGGCGCCGATTACATTCAATGGTTCGCCGAAGAAGCAAGACGCATCAATGGTGAGATTGTGCCGTCACCCTGGAAGGATCGCCAGATTCTGGTGACGCGTGAACCCGTGGGCGTGGTCGGCGCCATCTCCCCCTGGAATTTCCCCTTCTCCATGCTGTCGCGCAAGATCGCGCCGGCGCTGGCCGCCGGATGCACGATCGTCATCAAGCCTTCGGAATTCACTCCGTTCTGCGGTCTGCTTTATGCGGTTCTGGCCGAGAAGGTCGGCATTCCTGCCGGCGTGGTCAATGTCCTGACCGGTGACGGCGCGGCGGTCGGCGCCGAACTGACGGCGAACCCGCTTGTCCGCAAGATCACCTTCACGGGCTCCACCCGCGTCGGCAAGCTGCTGTATAAGCAATCCGCCGATACGATGAAGAAACTCTCGATGGAACTGGGCGGCAATGCGCCGACCATCGTCTTCGATGATGCCGATCTGGATCTGGCCGTCGAGAACGCGATTGCCGGCAAGTTCCGCAATAGCGGGCAGACTTGCGTCTGCACCAATCGCTTCTACGTCCAGGACGGCATCTATGACGCCTTCGCCGAGCGCCTGACCGAGCGGGTGCAGCAGATGAAGGTCGGCAACGGGTTCGATGACGGCACTGAGCAAGGTCCGCTGATCAATCAGGCCGCCGTGAAGAAGGTCGAAGCCCATATTCAGGACGCCCAGTCCAAGGGCGGCCGCATTCTGGCGGGTGGCAAACGCCATGCGCTCGGCGCTACATTCTTCGAGCCGACCGTCATTGCCGATGCAACGCCGGATATGGTGATCGCGCATGAGGAGACCTTCGGTCCGGTCGCCGCGCTGTTTCGCTTCAAGACGGAGCGGGAAGGGATCGATGCCGCCAATTCGACCGAGTTCGGGCTTGCCGCCTATTTCTTCACGCGCGATCTGGCGCGGACCTTTCGCGTCGCGCGCGCCATCCAAAGCGGCATGATCGGCATCAATGCGGGTGTGATCACCACGCCGGAAGCGCCCTTCGGCGGTGTCAAGGACAGCGGCATCGGCCGTGAGGGATCAACCCACGGGATCGAAGACTACCTCAACCTCAAATACCTCAGCCTCGGCGGTCTGTAACACGCGTCATTCGGAAGGAAGTGCGTCATGAGCAATGGTATCGAAAACAAGGTCGTTCTGATCACAGGCGGCGGCACGGGGATTGGCGCGGAAGCGGCCCGTCTGCTGGCCGCGCGGGGTGCCAAGGTGGCGGTCGCCGCCCGCCGGCGCGAAAAGCTGGATGAGGTCGTGGCCGAAATCGCATCCCAGGGCGGGCAGGCGCGCGCCTATGCGCTGGACGTCACCGACAAGACGCAGGTGGAAGCCGTGGTCCCGGCCGTCGTCGCCGATTTCGGGAAGCTTGATGTCCTGATCAACAATGCCGGTCTGATGCCGATCCGCCCGATGAGCGAAGTCAATACGGATGAGTGGGATGCGATGATCGACGTCAATCTGAAAGGCACGCTTTACGGCATTGCCGCGGCGCTGCCGCGCTTCATGGCGCAGGAGAGCGGTCATATCATCAATGTGAGTTCAGTTGCCGGGATCAAGGTCTTTGCGCCCGGCGGCACTGTCTATTCGGGCACCAAGTTCGCGGTCAGCGCGATTTCCGAGGGGCTGAGGCAGGAGGTCGGCCACAAGATCCGCGTCACCTCGATCGAACCCGGCGCCGTGGACAGCGACCTTAAGCACAGCACATCCGGGACAGCGCAGGAGACCGTGCTGGATTTCTACAAACAGGCCATTCCGGCGGCTTCCGTTGCGCGGGCCATCGCCTTCGCGATCGAGCAGCCCGAGGATGTCGATATCAACGAGATCGTCATCCGCCCGACCAGGCAGGTGTTTTGATCGCCCGCCAGTCTATAGTCGGTCGGGTTTAGTCCGAAACGCCCCCAAACCTGTCGCCCGCGGACTTGTTCCGCGGGTCTACCCCTGCGTGCAGGCAAGCGGCCGCGCGACGCGTGCGCGGATGACGGATCATCTATCAAAACCTGACAGACTCTCATCGGCTTGCGGTGAGCGGATCTTGCGTTGATCAGGCGGCGTGCTGCGCGATATGGGCAAGCGCCATGTCGAATGCGACTTCCAGCGGCTGTGAGTTGCTTGCCGTCTTTGACAGCAGGATGCCGCCCTGAATGGCGGCCAGGACGGCCAGCGCGATGGTCTTTGTGTCCGCGGATGGTCGAAGATGCCCGCGCGCTTTCATACGCGACAGGCCGCTTTCGATCACCGCTGTCCAGGACAGGAAGCTTTGATCGAGCGTGCGGCGTGCGTCTTCGGATTGCGACGACAATTCACTCGCCAGCGATCCGATCGGGCAACCGCCAGAGACACCCAAACGGTTAGCCTGGATCAAGGCATCGCGCCATGCGCGCAATCCTTCGAACGAATCGAGAGGACCTAGAAACTTGCTGTTCGCCTGCAGGATGCGATCCGTCTGGATGTCGATCACCGCCCGCACCAGCGCGTCCTTGTCGGAAAAGTAGTGGTACAGCTGTGATTTGCTGGTGCCGCTTGCCTCCATGATCTCATCCAGGCTGACGCGTTCCGCGCTGGCTGCGTAAATCAAGTCGGCAGCGGCCGCGACGATGCGCTGCCTGGTGGCGAGCCCGCGCGCCGTCAAAACCCGCTTCTCTGGCTTGGCATTTCTGGCCAATGGCATTCACCTGAATTGGACTTGACAGTCCAGTTTTGTCTCTCGAAGTTGGACTAATTAGTCCATATTGGAAATTGCATCAATGTCTCAGCATCTTCAGAACGGCCAGACCTTCCCGCGCTTGGACATCCCGGCGGTGGGCGGCGGCGTCCTTCATCTTCCGGAGGATTTCGCAGGGTCTTACGCTGTCCTGCTCATCTATCGCGGCCATTGGTGCCCCTTCTGCAACGAACAGATGGCGGCCTTTGTGGACGCCTTCGATACTTTGTCCCAACAGGGCATCAAACTGGCCGCGTTTTCGGTTGATGACGAAGCTTCGACCCAGGAGTTTATCGCGAAGCATCATATTCGCTTTCCGATGGGTCACTCAGCGGACATCGACGCCGTGGTCGATGCGACCGGCGCCTATGTGACCAGCTTTCCGACCCGGGGGCGTTTTCTGGAGACGACCGGCTTCGTGATCGCGCCCGACGGCAGCATCGTCAACGCGGTCTATTCAAGCCGCGCGATCGGCCGTCTTGTGCCGAGCGACGTCATCCGCCTGGTTGCGTTCATGCGGTCCTTGGCGACGTAAACCGCTGCGCGGACAGTTCACCGCGCCAGGGCCGAAAACCTTGCGCGATAGGCCGAGGGGCTGGTGCCGAGGCTCAGGCTGACATGATGCCGCAGATTGGCCGCGGTGCCGAAGCCGCTGGCGGCGGCCACCTCCTCGATGGGCAGCGGCGTCGTTTCCAGCAGGTCGCGCGCGCGGATCAGCCGGGCGGCGAGCAGCCAGGCGCCGGGGCTTTGGCCGGTCGTCTCGATGAAATGCCGGTGCAGGGACCGCAGGCTGAGCGCCGCTTCGGCGGCGAGACGGGAGATCGGCCAGTCTTCGTCCAGCCGGGCGAGAACGGCATCGAGCAGGGGCGCGATGCGGCTGCCGCTGTGGCGCTCGGCTGGCATCGGGGCCTCGACATATTGCGCCTGCCCGCCCTGGCGATGGGCGGGCAGCACCAGGCGCCTTGCCACCTGATTGGCTTTCGCCGGTCCCCAATCCCGCCGCACCAGATGCAGGCAAAGGTCCAGCCCGGCGGCGCTGCCGGCGGCCGTCAGCAAAGACCCTTCATCGACATAAAGCACGTCCGGCATGAAGCGGATCGTGGGATGCTTTGCCTGTAACGCGCCCGCATAGCGCCAATGGGTGGTGGCCCGCTTGCCGTCGAGCAGGCCGGTCGCGGCCAGCACGAAGGCGCCGGAACAGAGGGAGAGCAGGCGCGCGCCGCGCTGATGGGCTGCGACCAGGGCGTCGCAGAGCGCTGGCGGCACAGGTTCATCCACACCGCGCCAGCCGGGGATGATGATGGTGCCGGCCTGTTCCAGCAGGTCGAGCCCGCCATCGACGTTGAGCGATAGGCCGCCCATCGCCCGCAATGGCCCAGGCTCGATCCCCGCGATCGCGAAGCGGTACCAGTCCGCCCCGAATTCCGGGCGGGGCAGACCGAAAACCTCGACCGCGCAGCCGAATTCGAAGGTGCAGAGCCGGTCATAGGCCAGCACGACCGCAAATGTATTTGGCATGAATTCGATGGTCATAGGCAATTCTGCCAATCACGGCGTCTTTCCGCCAGTGGCAATCTAGGGGCCGAGAGAGAAGGAGATACCGCCATGAATGCCGTGACCGAAACCCCCGCTGCGTCGTCAGCCGAGGCCGCCCGCCATTTCGCAGGGCGGCTGGCGCTGGAGACCGATTGCGCCGATGTCGAGGCAGCACTGCGCAGTGGCGCGCCCGGATTCGTGCTGCTGGATGTGCGCGGGCCGCAGGCTTTCGCGAAGGCCCATGTGCCGGGAGCCGTGAATCTGCCGCATCGGGAAATGACGGCCGAGCGGATGGCCGCCTGGCCTGACGGCATTCTGTTCGTGGTCTATTGCGCCGGCCCGCATTGCAACGGGGCTGACCGGGCCGGCTTGCGGCTGGCGCAGCTGGACCGGCCTGTGAAGCTGATGCTGGGCGGCATGACCGGCTGGGTGGATGAGGGGTTTGCTTTTGGAGCGGGTTAGGAGGGGGTTGCTCTTCTTTCAATTTATACGGAAATTCCGTATATAGTATTATGGCAGATCGCTTCGATCCCGCGAAAAATAGCGTCAACCAAGCCAAGCACGGACTGCCGCTGAGTTTTGGCGATGAGATATTGAAGGACGAGAGCCATCTGATCCTGCCCTCGATTCGTCCGCAGGACGGGGAGGAGCGGTTCAAGGTGATTGGGCTGGTGGGGGATCGCCTGTTCACGGCGGTCTTTGTTCGGCGAGACGATGTGCTGAGATTTATCTCCGTCAGGAGGAGCAATAATGCAGAAGAACGAGCCTATCGCTTTGCCGGCTGACCCGAAGGATGCAGACGATTTCGACGTGAGCGTCGAAGCTATGGAGCGCGGCCAGCGCGCCCGGCTGATCCGCGTGACGCGAACAAAGCTGGGCCTGTCCCAGTCAGAATTCGCGGCGCGCTTCAAGGTGCCGGTCGGCACGCTGCGCGATTGGGAGCAGGCGCGCGTCACGGCGCCGGATTTCGCGATCGCTTATCTGCGCGTGATCGCCAGACACCCGGATATGGTGGCCGAGGTCTTGGCTGGAGAAGCAGCCTAGCGGCCGTCCCGCCCGCGCAATCCAGCCGCCCGAGCCTCTCCGCTTGCGGCAGGAACGGGGGTTCGCTATACGCCGCCCCTCGTTCGTCTGTGGTCCGGGCCTGAAATGGGCATGCCCGGCCGCGACGCCTGATCGACGCCGCAGATCGCGGTCCCTCGGCCAGGGTAATTTGAAGGAGACCAAAATGCCCAAGATGAAGACCAAGTCGTCGGTCAAGAAGCGGTTCAAGATCACCGCGACCGGCAAGGTTCTGGCTGGCCCCGGCAACAAGCGCCATGGCCTGATCAACCGCTCTCAGAAGATGAAGCGCACCAACCGCGGCTCCCAGACGCTGACCGAAATGGACGGCAAGACGGTGAAGCAGTGGGCCCCCTACGGGCTGGCGTGAGAGAGGGAATCAGATAAATGGCACGTGTTAAACGCGGCGTAACTACCCACGCCCGCCACAAGAAGGTCCTGGATCAGTCCAAGGGCTTCGTTGGCCGCTCCTCCACCAACTATCGCATCGCGCTTGAGCGCCTGGAGAAGTCTCTTCAGTACGCTTACCGCGATCGCCGGAACAAGAAGCGCGAATTCCGCGCGCTTTGGATCCAGCGTATCAACGCTGCCGTCCGTGAACAGGGCATGACCTACAGCCAGTTCATCTTCGGTCTGAAGCAGGCGAATATCGAGCTGGACCGCAAGGTTCTGGCCGCGATTGCCTTCGACGACGCCGTGAGCTTCGCTGGCATCGTCAGCCAGGTTAAGGCCGTCCTCGAAGCGGCCCCCGCCGCCGCCGCTGCTTGATCGCAAACGCCCCCTGGCGGGGCGTCGTGTGACCCAAGTGACTTGAATGAGAGGGCTGCCGCAGCAAACGGCAGCCCTTTTCTTTTTTTCGGAGCCTTCCATGTCCGACGATCTCCTCGTCCTGCAAGCGGAAGCCGAGGCAGCCATTGCCCAGGCGTCCGACCCCCGCGCGCTTGATGCGGTGCGCGTCGCCTTTATGGGCAAGCAGGGGCGGATCACCGGCCTGCTGCGCAGCCTGGGTCAGGTCGCGGCTGAGGATCGCAAGGCGCGGGGTGCCGCCGTCAATGCGCTGCGCGACAGGCTGGACGGCGTGCTGTCCGCGCGCCAGGGCGTGATCGACCAGGCGGCGCTCGCGGCCCGGCTGACGGCCGAGCGCATGGACGTGACGCTGCCGCCGGCGCCCGACGCGCGGGGCAGCATCCACCCGATCAGCCGGACGATGGAAGAGATGGCGGCGATCTTCGGCGCCATGGGTTTCACGGTCGCCGAGGGGCCCGAGGTCGAGGCCGATTGGTATAATTTCGGGGCGCTGAACATCCCGGCGCACCACTCCGCGCGCAGCGACATGGATACCTTCTATCTGCCGGGCGACCATGAGGGTTACCCGCTGGTGATGCGCACGCATACCAGTTCGGTGCAGATCATCTCCATGCTGTCCGAGCCGCCGCCGCTGCGGCTGATTGTGCCGGGCCGCACCTATCGCGCCGATCACGACGCGACGCATAGCCCGATGTTTCATCAATGCGAGGGGCTGGTGATCGATCGCGGTATCACGCTGGCCCATCTCAAAGGCTGCCTGACGGATTTCCTGCGCAGCTTCTTCGGCATTTCCAACCTGCCGGTGCGCTTCCGCGCCAGCTACTTCCCCTTCACCGAGCCCTCGATGGAAGTCGATATCGGCTGGAACCGCCGCACCGGCGAATTGGGCGGCGGCGGCGATTGGCTAGAAATTCTGGGCAGCGGCATGGTGCATCCGAAAGTGCTGGCCAATTGCGGTATCGACCCGCGCGAGTGGCAGGGCTTTGCCTTCGGCATGGGCATCGAGCGCGTGACGATGCTGAAGCACGGCATTTCCGATCTTCGTCTCTTCTACGAAAGCGATATCCGCTGGCTGAAGCATTACGGGGCCTCGCCCTTCCAGCCGGCCACGCTGCACGAGGGAGTGTGAGGTTATGACCACGACCCTGTCTCCCAATAAAGCCGTCATCCGCACACTCGTTGCACGGACCTACCCGTTCGGGCGCCCCGACGCCGTTCGGGCGCCGCAGCGGGTAGATGCGCGTGACGAGCACGCGCACGACAGTAAAAAATGCGCGCGCGGCGAATCTGGCGGGGAGCGATAAGACCATGAAATTCACCCTGTCCTGGCTGCGCGAGCATCTGGATACCGATGCGTCCTTGGAGACCATCACCGACAAGCTGACCGGCATCGGGCTGGAGCTTGAGGGGATCGAAAACCCCGGTGCGGCGCTGGCGCCCTTCCGGATCGGCCATATTATCGAAGCCGTGCAGCACCCGAACGCCGACCGTCTGCGCGCCTGCGTGGTGGATGCGGGTGAGGGGCCGGTCTCGGTCGTCTGCGGTGCGCCGAATGCCCGCACCGGCATCAAGGTTGTGTTCGCACCGGTCGGTGCCACCATCCCCACATCAGGGCTGGTGCTGAAGGCCGGTGAAATTCGCGGCGTCGCCTCCAACGGCATGCTGTGCTCGGCCCGCGAACTCGGCCTCGGCGACGATCATGACGGCATCATCGAACTGCCCGAGGATGCGCCGGTCGGCGCGCGTTTCGTGGATTACAAAGGTCTCGACGAGCCGGTGATCGAAATCGCCGTCACGCCCAATCGCGGGGACGCGCTGTCCGTGCGCGGTGTCGCGCGCGATCTGGCCGCCGCCGGTATCGGCGTGCTCAAGACCTGGGTGCCGGATGCCATGCCGTCCAACGGTCCGAGCGCGATCACGTGGAAGATCGAGGGAACGGAAGCCTGTTCCTGGGTTCTGGGCCGCACCGTGCGCGGCGTGAAGAACGGGCCGAGCCCGGCCTGGCTGCAGGATCGTCTGCGCGCCATCGGCCTGCGCCCGATCAGCGCGCTGGTCGATATCACCAATTTCTTCACGATCGACCTCGGCCGTCCGTTGCATGTTTTCGATGTAGCCAAGGTCAAAGGCAATCTGCTGACGCTGCGCAGCGGCGCGGGCGAGAGCTTCCTGGCCCTCAACGGCAAGGAAGTGACCGTCACCGCCGAGGACTGCGTCATTGCCGATGCCGAAGGCGTCGTCTCGCTCGCCGGTATCGTCGGCGGGGAAGCCAGCGGCTGCACCGAAACCACGACCGACGTCTTCATCGAATGCGCCTATTTCGATCCGATTGCCGTCGCCCTCTCCGGCCGCCGCCATCAGGTCGCGAGCGATGCGCGCGCGCGCTTCGAGCGCGGTATCGACCCGGCGCTGATGCCCTCCGCGCTTGAGGCCGCAACCCAGATGGTGATCGAACTCTGCGGTGGCGAGGCGTCCGAGCCTGTCGCGGCCGGTGCTGAACCCGCATGGCGGCGCACGGCGAAACTGCGCTTCGACCGTCTGAAAAACTTCGCGGGCGCCGATATTGCCCGCGATGAAGCTGAGGGGATTCTCCGCCGCCTCGGTTTCGGTCTGGCCTCGGGCGATGATGACAGCATCACTGTGCATGTTCCGTCCTGGCGCAATGACATCGCCGGCAAGGGCGTTTTGGAGCCCGCGCGGGTGCTGAGCGCCGATGTGCTGGCGCGGGTTTCGGCCGGTGTGCTTGAGATCGAACCTGAGGTCGATCTGGTCGAGGAAGTGCTGCGCATCTGGGGGATCGACCGGGTGGAACCCGTCTCCCTGCCGCCGCTGGGCGCGGTGCCGGCGGCGTCCTTCACGCCGCGCCAGGGCCGTGCGCTGGCGATCAAGCGCCTGTTCGCCAGCCGTGGTCTGAACGAGGCCGTGACCTTCAGCTTCGCCGATCACAAGGTTGCGGCATTGTTCGGCGAGGCGCCGGAAAGCCTGCGGCTCGTCAATCCAATTGCCTCCGATTTGGATCAGCTGCGCGCAACGCCGCTGATCACTCTGTCGCTCGCGGCCCAGCGTAACGCGGCGCGGGGTTTCGGCGATCATGGCCTGTTCGAAGTCGGACCCGCCTTCCATGAGGGCGTGCGAGGCGGGCAGCAGGTGGTGGCCGCCGGGCTGCGTCTGGGGGAGACGCCGCGCCATTGGCTGGAACCCGCGCGGGGTGTGACGGCCATGGACGCCAAGGCCGATGTCTGGGCGGCGCTGACCGCGCTGAGCCTGCCGCTGGAAGCGCTCAGCGTCACGACAGACGCGCCGGGCTATTACCATCCCGGTCGTTCCGGCGTCGTGCGCCAGGGGCCGAAAGTGGTGCTGGCACGCTTCGGCGCGCTGCATCCGACCCTGATCCGCGCGCTTGATCTGCCGCAGCATGCTGTCGCCTTCGAGATCTTCCTGGATGCGATCCCCGAACCCAAGCGCCGCAAGAAGGCAGCGCCCGAGCTCTCCGCCTTCCAGCCGGTGCGGCGCGACTTTGCCTTCGTCGCGGCGAGCGACACAGCCGCCGAGACCGTGTTGCGCGCGGCCCGTGGGTCGGTGCGCGATCTGGTCACCGGTGTCACGCTGTTCGACGTCTATGAGGGCGAGAAGATGGAGCCCGGCCGCAAGTCCTTGGGTGTGGAAGTCGTCTTCCAGCCAAAGGACCGCAGCCTGACGGATGCCGAGATCGAAGAGGCCTCGGCCAAGGTTATCGCGGCCGTGACCAAAGCGACTGGCGCCACGCTGCGCTAAACGCTGGGGCGGTAGACCTTCACAAATGACCGGCGGTCACTTATGGTGACCGTCAGTCATGATTGTGAGGCGGCGATGAATTCGGACAAAATCAATCCGGGAAAACTGGCGCTGATTACCGGCGCCTCCAGCGGTCTGGGTATTGCGCTCGCCGAAGATCTGGCGCGGCGCGGCTATGACCTTATCCTGACCGCGCGGTCTGCGGCGCCGATGCAGGCGCTGGCCGCGCGCCTGCGACAAAGTCACTCTATTGCTGTGACGGTGGAGACGGCTGACCTCTCCCAGCCCGGCAGCGTGCAGTCTCTGGCGACGAGGCTGAACGGGCAGGGGCTTCAGCCGACGATGCTGATCGC
The DNA here is from genome assembly GCF_020621385.1 of Acidisoma cellulosilyticum. Classification (GTDB taxonomy): domain Bacteria; phylum Pseudomonadota; class Alphaproteobacteria; order Acetobacterales; family Acetobacteraceae; genus Acidisoma; species Acidisoma cellulosilyticum. Next base: position 120,253 of record NZ_JAESVA010000012.1, read on the forward strand.
CAATGCCGCCTTCGGTCTGAATGCGGCTTTCGTCACCCATGACGCAGACCGGCTGAACGCTATGCTGCACCTCAATATCGTCTCCCTCGCCGAACTCGCGCATCTCTATGGCGGGCGCATGAAGGCGGCGGGGGCAGGACATATCATGTTCGTCGCCAGTATCGCTGCCTTCCAGGCGACGCCGCTGCTGGGCGCCTATGGCGCGTCCAAGGCCTTCGTCCTGTCGCTAGGGGAATCCCTGCATGTGGAACTGGCGCCGACGGTGGGCGTGACGGTCCTTTGCCCCGGCTACATGGAGACGGGCTTCGGCGCGGTCGCGGGGTTCGAGCCGGACGGCATGGCGCGACGGACGGCGCTGCCGGCTGGCAAGGTCGCGACGATCGGGGTGGATGCCATGCTGCGGGGCCAGCCGGTGGTCGTCGCGGGCGCGGCCAATAAGGCTCTGGTCGGGCTCGCGCGTCATATTCCGCGGATGACGGCGGCGCGGATCGCCTATCGCGCCAGCGGCGGGGCTGCGCACAAGGCATGACGCGCCGCGCCTATGACATCGCCGCCAAGGAACAGCGGCGGCAGACGATTCTAGAGACGGCGGCGACCCTGTTCGAGACGATGGGCGGCGGCTTGCCCTCCGTCGCGCAGATCGCGGAAGCGGCCGGGCTCGGCAAGGGGACGATCTATATCTACTACCGCACCAAGGAGGAGATTTTCGCGGCCCTTTTGCTGGAATCCTGGACGCCGGTCCTGGCGCTTCTGAACCAGGAGATGGTGCGGCCGAACCAGACCCTGGCGCAGCGGGTGGAGGGGTTCGTGACCCGCTTCGTGAGGTATGTCGATGCACATCCCGCCTTGCTACGCCTTGATGGTCTGAGCAAGGAGGTGCTGGAGCGGAACATGACCCGCGACGCGCTGATCGCCCATAAGCAGGCGTTTTTGGAACGTTTGGACGCGGCCAGCCGCGACCTTGAAACAGCGCTTGGCCTGCCGTCAGGGCGGGGCTTTCAGCTTCTCACCCGTTGCCACGCGCTGACGCGGGGCCTGTGGCAATCCTTCGGCGATCCGATCGCCGATTGCGCGACGGATGGGCGGCCGAACCCCGTCTTCGCCAAGGAGCTATACGAGGCGCTGCTGGAATATTGGCGCGGCGCTCTGTGGGTTTAGATCTGGCAGTTTAGAGTCCGTCAGGTTTAGGTGGAAACGCCACCAAATCTGTCGTGCGCGGGCCTAGCCGGCCGCACCCCGACCCGCGCATCTACCCGGCGGAGCAAGCGATCGGCCGGCTGGCGCCGCGGCGGGTAGGTCCGGGGCGCGTAGCCCGCGCAACAAGTGCGCGGATGACAAATTATCTATTAAAACCTGACAGGCTCTAGAATGGACGTCTGACGGTGCGCGGTTGCGGTACTTGCCGCGCATGCTGTCGGGCGCGGTCATGCCGAGCGCGCGATCCCAGCATGTTATGCACGGCGACCCAGCATAGAATGCCCAAACCGGCGGGAATGCCGAAAAAGGCAATCACGCCGTACCAGTTTCCCCCAAGCCAGCTCATGTCCTGTGTCCTTCCAAAACGGGCAAAAGCAACCGGGGCAGGTATCGACAGCAAAGCGAGCGACGTCTTTTTATTGTGACGAGTGTGAACCGTTTTCCGGGGCAGGGGAAGCAAATTGCCCGTGAAGCGGCGGCTTCACCGCTTCGGTCGCGGCAATGTCGAAAGCTTGGCCGGCCAGTCGCGGCCGGCCGCAACCCGACCCGCGCATCGACACTGCGTGAAGGCAAGCGGCCGTCCGGGCGCCGCGCCGGGTAGGTCCGCGCAACGCGTGCGCGGATGACCAACTATTTATTGAAACCTACCAGGCTTAGATGCCGGCGAGATAGGTCATCTTGCCGATTTCGACGCCCTGCTGCCGCAGCAGGCCATAGGCCGTGGTGACATGGAAAAAGAAATTCGGGATGGCGAATTGCGTCAGATAATCCCCGCCGGTCTTGAAGACATGCGGTTCGCCCCTTGTGGGAATGGTGACGCTACGACCCTCGCTGGCATTGATTTGCTCCGGGGTGAAGCCCTCCACATAGGCGATCACTTTGGCGATGCGACCTTTAAGCTCGTCAAAATTGGTCTCGGTGTCGGGATGGCTCGGGGGCGTTTCGCCGCTGAGGCGGGCGGCGGTCGCCTTCGCAGCATCCGCTGCGCTTTGCACCTGGCGCGCCAGATTGAACATGTCGGGCGCCAGCCGCGCTTCGATCATCGTCGCCGGGTCGATACCTTTCTCAGCCGCATGGGCGGCGGCCTTGTCCAGGATGCTGGACAGATTGTGCAGCATGCGGACCATCATGGGGATGGACGCGTCGTAGATTGAGAATGCCAAGAGACCTGCTCCGTTACGAGCGGCTGGTTTAGTCTCAAACGCCGCTGCCGGAAAGCGCGGCCCAGGCTGCAACGCGGCCGACGAAAAGGGGGAAAGATGCGCGACCTCGCTGCTAGGACAGCCTTCGTCACGGGCCCTATAGGCTTCGGCCCTGCTTGATCGCGCGCTGAAGGGTGGATTGGCTCTATCCGGCCATCCTGGCCGCCGCCGTGACGGCCGCTTCCTCCCCCACCCGGCGGAGGCGCAATTTCTCGGCGTCCAGCGTCAGCACGGCCTGCGCACGGCTGGCGGCCTGTTCGGCCTGATGACGCGCTGCCGCCTGGAAATCCGCATCGCCGATGCGGCCGAGGGCATTCAACCCCTTCTGCAAGCGCAATTGCACTTCGATCATGCCGGCGCCGTCACGGCCGATTGCCATGAAGGCGTCCTCGAACAAATCGGCTGTCGCCAGCGGCGGCACATGCACGCGGGGATGTTTGATCGCCTCATCCGCCGTCTCGTCCGGGTTCTTGGACCAAAGCGTCATCAGCCGTACCAGGCGGCCGATGACGTCGATCGCGGTTCCCGGATCATTGACGGCGGGCGACAAAGCGCGGGAGGCGACTTCGCTGAGCACGACAAGGCCAAAGCGCGGATCCTGGTCGAAGCTCCGCTCATGACCGATGGAGAAAGCCTGGGTGATGCTATGGATATGGCCCGCGACCGCGTCGCCTGGCTGATGCGCATTGACCCAGGCGAGAACCGTGTCCGCGTAGATGAAGGCGCCGGGATTGGCGCGGACATAGATCTCCGCGTCCAGCGCTTCCGCCGCATGCGACAGAGCCAGCATGTCGATATGCAGGAGATAGCCGAGGTCATCGGTGCAGATGGCGATGGCGCCTTCCGGCACCGCGCGCTCGGGGGCCGCCAATCTCTGGCCGCCGAGATAGGGATTGTCGAGACGCGCCTGCAATGCCGCCCGCGCGGCCTTCTCCACCCGGCTCGTCGTCTCCCCGACCCGGCCGAGCCCGGTCAGATGGTCGATCCAGCGCAGCAGCGAGACGACGACCAGGATGATGACGCCGATGGTGACGATGAACAGGATGGCGCGACCGCGATCTCCGTAAGCCCCCGTCTGCAGGACGATGATGCCGACGATGCTGAACAGGAAGGAACCCATGAAGGCCGAGAGCGCGTTCTGCGTGACGCTATCCTCCATCACCAGCTTGGTCGCGCGCGGGGAGACATTGCTGGTGGCCGAGCCATAGGCCGAGGTCACGACGCTGAGGGAAAAGGTCGTCACCGACAGCATGCTGGACGCCATGATGTTGAGGATCGTGCCGACGGAGCTTGCGCCGATATTGGGCAGGTTAAAGGGCACGAAGCGCTGTGCGACGGCGCCAAGGATCGCCGCCAGAACGCCGAGCACACCCAGCAGTGTCGCGCGTAGCCAAAGCCGCCGCAGCATGATGGTCAATATCCAGAGCCAGCGGGGCATCGTCTCTCCTTCATCGCTGCCGTCCGTTTCTCACTGGCACGGATCGCGCAGTCGCGCGAAGGGCGCTCCTCTAGGCGGCCGGGCGGCTGCAATCTATGCTGCCATTTCCTGTCCCGAGGTGAGTGCCTATGCCGAGCGCGCTGAAAGTTGCGGTCCAGATGGACCCCATCGAGTCCGTCAATATCAATGCCGATTCGACCTTCGCGCTGATGCTGGAGGCCGAGCGTCGCGGCCATCAGCTTTGGCATTACGAGGTGCGGCATATGGCCCAGCGCGGCACCCGCATCTCGGCCCGCGCCCATCGCGTCGCGGTGCGCCGCACGCCCGGCGACCACTTCACCTTCGGGCCGAGGGAAGACCTCGATCTTTCGACCATGGACGTGATCCTGATGCGCCAGGACCCGCCCTTCGACATGGCCTATATCACGGCCACCCATATGCTGGAGCATATCCACCCCAAGACCCTGGTGGTGAATGACCCGGCGGCCGTGCGCAATGCGCCCGAGAAACTGCTGGTGACGCATTTCCCGGACTTGATGCCGCCGACGCTGATCACCTGGGACCGCACGGCGATCGCCGAATTCCGCACGGAATTCAAGGACATCATCATCAAGCCGCTGTTCGGCAATGGCGGTATCGGCGTCTTCCGCGTGCGTGAGGATGACGAGAATTTCGGCTCCATCCTCGACAGCCATTTCGTCCGCACGACCGAGCCGTTGATGATCCAGCGCTACGAGCCGGCGGTGCGTCAGGGCGATAAGCGCATCATCCTGGTCGACGGCCAGCCGGCGGGCGCCGTCAATCGCGTGCCGGCGGCCGGTGACGCGCGGTCGAATATGCATGTCGGCGGGCGCCCCGAGAAGTCGGTGCTGACGGTGCGCGAGCAGGAGATCTGCGCGCGGATCGGGCCTTATCTGAAGGAAAACGGCCTGATCTTCGTCGGGATCGACGTCATCGGCGACTATCTGACCGAGATCAACGTGACATCCCCCACCGGATTGCAGGAAATCGCCCGCTTCGACGGCGTCAAGATCGAAGAGACGATCTGGGACCGGATCGAGGCGCGGCTTTAACCGGCCCTGACCAGACCATGGCCGAAACGCCGGGCCGGGCTGGCCGCACGGTAGAGTTGGACGGGGTTTGGCCCGCATGGCCGCGGGTGGCGGGGGCGGTGCGCGTGGTGCTGCGCGTGCTGGCTATCCTGATCTGGACCGTCATCTGCGGCCTGCCGCAGGCGGTGCTGATCTTTCTGCCGGGCCCCGGCAAGGTTCGGGTGCCGCTGCTCTATTGGCGCGGCTGCTGCTGGTGCATGGGAATGACGGTGCGGGTGACGGGCGCGCCGATGGTGCATGACATGCCGGTCGTCTTCGTCGGCAATCATACTTCCTGGCTTGATATCCCGGTGCTTGGCGCGGCTTTGCCGGCCTGTTTCATCGCCAAGGGCGAGGTCGGGAAATGGCCCGTCATCTCCATCATCTCCCGCCTCGGCCGCACGATTTTCGTCAGCCGCAAGGTGGCCGGCGCCGCGCGGGAGAATGCCGATATTCGCGGCCGGCTGACGCAGGGCGACAGCCTGATCCTGTTCCCGGAAGGGACCACGTCGGACGGTGCGCGCGTTATGCCATTCCGCTCGGCCTTTCTGGCGGTCGCGGAATCCGAGGTGCCGCATCGGCTGCAGCCCTTTACGCTGGTCTATGACCGGTTGGATTTCCTGCCGGTGCGGCGGGCCGACCGGTCGCTGTTCGCGTGGTTCGGCGACATGGAGTTGGCGAGCCATTTCAACCAGATCGCCCGTCACCGCGGCCTGCGGGCGACGATCGTGCTGCATCCGCCGATCGACCCCAAAAGCGGGCTGAGCCGGAAGCGGCTGGCGCAGCAGACCTGGCATCAAGTGGCAGTGAGTGCGGCGGAAATCCGCCGCAACAGGGATTAGCAGCCCTCCCTATCCCGCCATGTTTGCCGTCGATACCTCACGTCTGACCATGCTTCAGGCCGGCAAAAAGGAGTGACGATGGCAGACGCATCCGGCGCAAGCAGCTTGGCACCGCACGAGGAAACGCTGCGCCAGGTTTTTGACCAAAGCATCGCGATCGGTCCTGCCTGGATACCGGGCTATGTCTGGAGCACGATCATTCTCGTGCTTGCCGGATTGCTGGGCCTGGTGCTGCATCGGATCACGCTGAGGCTGTTCAAACGCTTTCGGGCGCCGCGCAAGGTCCGCACCTTTTTCGAAGTCTTCATCGAACACACGACCGGGCCAAGCCAGGTCGCCTATGTGCTGTTCTTCATCGGCGCGGCGCTGCCGTCTCTCAGCTTTTCAACGCGGACGACGCTGACGATCGCGCATTTCCTGTTGATCGGGTTCGTGCTTCTCGTCGGATGGACCTCAATCCGGGCGCTTGAGATCTTCGCCTCGCTTTACCTCGGTCGTTTCAAGACCGATGTGGACGATAATCTTCTGGCGCGAAAACACCTGACGCAGGTGCGCATTCTGAAACGCGCCGGCGATATCCTCATCGGTGTCGTGACTGTCGGCATCGCGCTGATGACTTTCGATCAGGTGCGGCAATATGGCATCAGCCTGTTCGCTTCTGCCGGCGCGGCGAGCTTGGTGCTGGGTCTTGCCGCGCGCCCGCTGCTGACCAACCTCATCGCCGGCGTGCAGATTGCCATAACCCAGCCGATCCGCCTGGAAGATGCGGTGATCGTCGAAGGCGAATGGGGATGGATCGAGGAGATTACCAGCACCTATGTCGTCGTTCGCCTGTGGGACTGGCGGCGCATGGTGCTGCCGATTTCCTATTTCCTGGAAAAGCCCTTTCAGAACTGGACGCGGGAATCATCGGCGCTCATCGGCTCTGTCTATCTCTATGTGGATTATTCCGTGCCTGTTCAAGCCGTTCGCGATAAGCTGGCGGAAGTCGCGGCGGACAGCGCGCTCTGCGATGGGCGGGTCGTCAATCTTCAAGTCAGCGACGCGAAAGAACACGTGATTGAGCTGCGGGCCTTGGTCAGCGCGCGCAATGCGCCGCAGACCTGGGATTTGCGATGCGAAGTGCGAGAGAAACTGATCGCCTTTTTGCAGGCTGATTATCCGGGTGCGCTTCCGCATATGCGTGTGCAGTTGGATCGTGACGCAAGTCATGTTGCAGTGCAGCAAAAGTAATTAACGGACCATGCTGCAGTGCAGCAAATTGTGCGATGCCGCAAAAGCTAAGTGGTCACAATACCTTAGCAATTATTTGTGAGAGCAACCCCATTCGCCCGCATAGGTATATTGTCCGCGCAGAGATTGGGAGGCTTCTTGACTGGGTCTAGAGCCTAAAGTTCGTATCTTTGAGGGATGGGAATCGTAGCATGAGTGTAGCGACATCCCCCGCAATGGCGGCGAAAGCCGGCGGCGGGGATCATAGTTTCTTTACGGCCGGCATGGCCGCTTTGGCCGGTTTGATGTTCGGCCTCGACATCGGCGTTATTTCCGGCGCTCTCGACTTCATCGGCAAGGCCTTCGGCGCCGATGACAGCGCCAAGGAATGGATCGTCAGCAGCATGATGTTCGGCGCCGCCGTCGGCGCGCTTGCTGCCGGCGTTTTGTCCTTCCGCCTCGGCCGTAAGGTTTCGCTGATCCTGGGTGCGATCCTTTTCGTCATCGGCTCGCTGTTCTGCGCCGCCGCCTGGTCGGTCGAAAGCCTGATCATCGCCCGCGTCGTGCTGGGCCTGGCCATCGGCATCGCGACCTTTACCGCGCCGCTGTATATTTCCGAGATCGCGCCGCCGGAGAAGCGCGGCTCCATGATCTCGACCTATCAGCTGATGATCACCATCGGCATTCTGGCCGCCTTCGTCTCGGATACGCTGTTCAGCTATTCCGGTGCCTGGCGCTGGATGCTGGGTATCGTCGCCGTTCCCGGTGCGCTGTTCCTGATCGGCGTGACGCGCCTGCCGAACAGCCCGCGCTGGCTGCTGATGCGCGGTAAGAACCGTGAAGCGCGCGAAGTGCTGAACCAGCTGCGCGGCAGCCAGGCCGTCGTCGATGCCGAATACCGCGACATCGAGGAGCAGCTGCGCCGCCCGCAGGCCGGTTGGTCGCTGTTCCAGCAGAACCCCAACTTCCGCCGCTCGGTCTTCCTCGGCGTCGTGCTGCAGGTCGTGCAGCAGTTCACCGGCATGAACGTCGTCATGTATTACGCGCCGCGCATCTTCCAGGCGGCCGGCTTCCAGGGCCATATGGCGCTGTGGGGCACGGCGATCGTCGGTCTGGTGAACGTGCTCGCGACTTTCATCGCCATCGGCTTCGTCGATCGCTGGGGCCGCCGTCCGGTGCTGCTGACCGGCTTCGTCGTCATGTTCGTCGGCATGGGCGTGCTCGGCTATATGCTGCATATCGGCACGACCACGCTGCCGGCGCAGATCTTCGCCGTCGTCATGCTGCTGATCTTCATCACCGGCTTCGCGATGTCGGCTGGTCCGCTGATCTGGGTGCTCTGCTCCGAAGTGCAGCCGACCAAGGGCCGCGACTTCGGCATCGCCGCGTCCACGCTCACCAACTGGGTTGCCAACTTCATCGTCGGCATCACCTTCCTGACCATGCTCAACAGCTTCGGCTCGGGCCTGACCTTCGGTATTTATGCCGCGCTCAACCTGCTCTTCTTCTTCTTCACGATCTTCTTCGTGCCGGAGACCAAGGGCGTGACGCTGGAGCATATCGAAGCCAACCTGATGGCCGGCAAGCCGCTGCGGAATATCGGCGCATAAGCAGCACCGCTTAAACCAAGACGCCAGGCCGGCGGCGCAAAGCCGGCCTACGAAAATCCTGTTGCCTTGGGAGGGCCGGCTCAGAAAAACTGGGCCGGCTCTTTTTCTTGGGCGGTCGCCGTCAAGGTGATGTCATGCCCGGAATATAGGAATCGGAAATACAGGCCCGGCAATGCGCTTCGAATTCGGATAGCAGCCTGGTCTTGCGCATCGTCGCAAGCACGGCCGTGCCCATGACCATCGGCTGGTGGTCCCCCGTCAGTCGCAGACGCAGGAGCCGCCGCCCGTCGAGTGCCAGGTCCGAGCGCGGCCGGACATTGGCCAGCGTATAGCCATAGCCGTTGGCGACCATGGTTCGCACCACGTCCTGCTGCGCCGACCGGGACTGGATGCGCGGCACCAACCCGCGTTTCGTGAACAAGGACAGGAAGTAATCGCGGCTGATCGGCAGATCGAGCAGGATCAGCGGTAGATCGGCCAGTTGCTCCAGCGTGACGGTCGATTGCTCTGCCAAAGGATGCATCGCGCCGACCATGACGTAGGGCGGCAAACGCGTGAGCGGCGTGAACGTCACCCCGTCCGGAATCTGCAGATCGTAGGTGACGGCTATATCGATCTCGGCCCGCAGCAGAGCGTCCAGCAACCATTCCAATCCAGCCTCGATCTGCTGGATTTCGGTCTTTGGGAAGGCCGATAGAAAGGTCTGGGCAAGCTCGGGCATGATCATGGGGGCCATGGTGACCATGCAACCGACCGCGAGTTTGCCCGCTACCTGCCCTGCCGCTTCAGACGCGACGGCATAGAGCGCTTCCGCCTGCGTCAGCAGGTGTTTCGCTTCGACGAAAAGACGCTGTCCGACAGCCGTCAGGGACAGACCCTGCGCATGATGGCGGATGAACAGCTGCACGCCGAATTCCCGTTCGAGCGTGCTGATGGCAGCCGAGATCGACGGCTGCGAAATGCCGATTTTCTCGGCGCCGAGGGTGATGGACCCGGTTTCGGCCGCCGCCGCGAAATACTGCAATTGCCGGAGCGTGTATCGCATGTCGTCTGGCTTTCTCCGCTGGCCGCCATCCGCCATATCACGCCCCGGCCAAGCCAGCCTGCGTCAGTCGTCCGGCAGGACGGCGGTGGCGTCGATTTCGACCAGCCAGGTCGGGCGGGCGAGGGCGACCACCACAAGCCCGGTGCAGACCGGATGCACACCGCGAATATACTCGCCCATGGTGCGATAGACCGGCTCGCGGTGACGGATATCCGTCAGATAGACGACGAGCTTGCAGACATGCTCCATCCCGCCGCCGGCTTCCTGCATGAGTTGGCGGATATTCTGCATGACCTTGTGGGTCTGCGCGACTGGATCGCCGATGCCGACATCCTCCGCCGTATCGAGATCCTGCGGGCATTGGCCGCGCAAAAACACCGTGGCACCGCGCGCCACGACGGCCTGGGCCAGATCGTTGTCGAGCTTCTGCTCCGGATAGGTCTTGGCCGTGTTGAACGGACGGATGCGCTTATGAATCATGATTTGTCCTTTCAAGCCGTCTGCGGCGCCGCGTCGTTACCGGCGCGGTCCGCAATATGCTGCGCCAGATAGGCCGCGTCATTCCATACGCCCCAGATGAAGGAGGAGGAGCGATGGGACAGCCAGGGCAGACCAAGCACATAGAGGCCGGGAATGGCGGAGACGCCGCGCTTATGGATCGGCCGACCGGTTTCCGTGGCAAAACCCTCGACCTGCGCCCAGCTGAAATCCAGCGCATAGCCCGTGGCCCAGATGATCGTTGTGATACCCGCATCCGTCAGCGACATCGCCCGAACAGGATCGGTGACGCAGTCGGGATCGGGACCGATCTGACGCGCCTCCGGTTCCTCCGGCAGATCCAGCCCCTCCCGCTGCGCATAGGCGTCAGCCTCGTTCAGGACAGAGAGATAGTCGGCATCGCCGCGCGCGATATTCTGCGCGAGATCGTCCGCGAAATGCATCACGCCCTGCGCGAAATGCTGGGCGCGACCGACCAAGGTCATGCCGCGCTCGGCCAGGCGCCGGAAGTCTATCGTCTGCCCGCCATAGGCGCCGCTGACCGCGATGGTGACATGTTCCATGCCCGGCGTCGGCGTCTCGGCGCTCCATTTGCCGAGCGCGCCCAGCCACCAGCAGAAATCGCGGCCCCGATAGCCGCGCGGCGGCCGGTTATGCGGCCCGACGGAGAGATAGACGCGCCGGCCGGAGCGCTGCAGTTCATCCGCGATCTGCGTGCCGGATGACCCCGCCCCGATGACGAGTACGGCGCCCGCGGGCAATTGGTCCGGGTTGCGATAGCGGCTGGAATGCATCTGCAGAACCGGCACATCGGCCGGCACCAGGCCAGGGATGAGCGGCCGCTGGAAAGGGCCGGTCGCCGCGACGACGTTTCTGGCCGCGATGGTGCCCGCCGAGGTTTCGACCGTGAAACCTGGGCCGTCGGCCTTCCTGTGCAGGGAAGTGACGGCGACATCGTCGCGGATCGGGGCTTTGATGGCCTGGGCATAGGCGACGAAGTAATCGACGATCGCCTGTCGCGGCGCGAAGGCGTCCGGATCGATGTCAGGGAAGGTCATGCCCGGAAAGCGGTCATGCCAGGCCGGGCCATTGGCGACCAGCGAATCCCACCGTTCCGACCGCCAGCGCTCCGCGATCCGGTGACGTTCGAGAACCAGATGGGAGAGGCCCTGCTTGCTCAGATGCTCGCTCATCGCAATGCCGGCCTGGCCGGCCCCGATGACGAGTGTGTCCACAGTCTCGACGGACATGAGCTTGTCCCTTTGGGATGGCTTGGGGTTCAAGGCGCGATGATCGCGAGGTTTGTCCCATAGCGCGGAAGCTCATCAAAGTATTAGTTTTTGTCGTTCTGCTTCGGTTTTTCTGAGGCAGGGCGCGGGGCGCCTTTTGCCTGGGCGGGTTTTGCCCGCTCCATCGGGTAGGTCCGCGCAACGAGTGCGCGGATGACTATCTAAACGGCCGACTTTTGCGTCGGCCGCGCCGGCGTTGCTACGTCAACCGTTGCCGGTGGCGGCATAGGCCGCCATGTGACCCAGCCAGAGCACCGGGCCCTGTGGCAGGCCGGTGGGTGAGCCGCCCTTCTGTTCCAGGCTGACCATGATCTCCATCGGTGCCTTGACGGTATTGGGCAGCGTGATGGTGCGGCCGTCAGCCGTGATCAGGCCCAGCGGCCTGGGCACTTTCTCGCCGTCCGGCAGGCCCCAGAGTTCGAGATCCTTGCCGCTGGCGACGGCGATATGCTGCAGCGGCTTGAACTGGACGGAATTATCCGGCCCGGCCGAGGCCAGCCATGTCGGCGCGCCACCATTCGGCGCCACCAGCACGGCGGCGGCCAACGGCACGTTCGGGGCAGGGGTCTGCAAGGCCGAATTGCGCACCACCACGACGATCGCCAGGGCAGCGGCCAAACCGAAGCCCAGCGCGGTCGTCGTCCGCCAGAAATCGAGACGGCGCAGCAGTCTGGCACGCGTATGTACGGCCGCGCGCGGTGCGACAGCCGGCGCTTGATCCGCCAAGGGCGAAATGCCGCAGCTGGCGGCGACGCGCGGCCAAAGACCGGCAGGCGGCGCCAGTGGCGACACCATGGCGGCCAGCGGGCTCAGCCGGTTTTCCCATTCGGTGATGGCGTCATTCAGCACGCTGTCCTCATCGGCGCGGCGCTGAACCGCCTCCCGCTCGGCGCCGTCCAGGACGCCCAGCACATATTCGGCGGCGAGGAGATTGCGATCGTCGTCCTGAAAACCGCTCATGTCTCAAGGCACCGCTTGAGGCTGGCCAGCGAGCGTCTGATCCAGGACTTGATGGTGCCGAGCGGCGTGCCGGTTTTTTCCGAGATGTCGTTATGGGTCAGGCCATCCGTGAAAGCCTGAACCAGAAGCAAACGCCGGTCGGGCTCCAACTCCCCCAGACAGCGATGCAGGGCAGCGCCCTCATCGCTGCTGACAAGCCGGGCCAGCGCGTCGGGGCTGTCGTCTTCCTGCTCCGGCGGCTCATAGCCCGGCTGTTCCCGCACGCGGCGCCGCGTGATGTCGAGCGCGCGGTAGCGGACGATGCTGGTGAGCCAGGCGCCGGCGGCGCCACGGGCAGGGTCGAAACGCACGGCCTGATTCCAGACCTGCACGAAGGCGTCATGCGTGGCGTCCGCGGCCAAGGCCGGGTCACGCGTGATGCGCATCGCCAGACCATGCAACCGAGAAGATTGGGCATCGTACAGGGCGCGAAACGCCGTCCGATCGCCGGTGGCGCAACGCAGCAGCAGCGCCGTCAGCATATCATCGCCCCGGTCAGCCGTTTCGCTAATCTGGGTCGACAGAGGATGCCACTCCCGCACAGGCCGCGCTTGATGCGCGTATTGCCAGGGGCGACTATTGCCAGTCCGGCTGCTGGACGCAAGCCGGCTGCGCGCGTCGAGGGCGAGTAAGGCCATAGGCCGGGACATCCTTCGCGTATTCTTCCAGGCCGAAGCGGGCCTTCCCTTGTGTTACGAAGGGAGCAGCGTGCCGGATGCCGCGAGGTTCTGTATCTTCGGAATATCGCAATGCTGTGCGAGATGGTCTGCAAGTGCATCCAAAACCGCCTCAACCGACGAGGCATGGGCGCGGTCTGAGGGCGGGGCACCGAAACGCGTCAGCCAGGCCGATCGCTGCCGGTCATCGGCGAAAAAGCCGTGGACGTAGCTGCCGATCACACGTGCGTCATCGGAGATGGCGCCGTCGCTGCGACCGTCTGTGAACGTCAAAACGGGATGCGCGGTCGCGGGACCGGTGGTGACACCCATATGCATCTCGTAGCCGGATAGCGGCAGACCATCTGCGACCGTGTGGCCGGCGATGCTACGCAGCTGCTTCGGGCCTTGCAGCACCGTCTCGACATCAAGCAGGCCGAGACCGGGAACCAGTGCCGGCGGCCCTTCGATCCCGTCCGGGTCAGCGATCGTCCGGCCCAGCATCTGATAGCCGCCGCAGAGACCCAGAACATGGCCGCCGCGCCGGGCATGGGCCAGGATATCACTGTCCCAGCCATAGGCGCGCAGGGCCGCGAGATCGCGGATCGTGGTCTTGGAGCCTGGCAGGATGACGAGGGCGATATCGGGCGGCAGGGGCGCGCCGTCCCGCAGCATGAGCAGCGTGACTTCGGGTTCTGCCGCCAGCGGATCGAGATCATCAAAATTGGCGATGCCGGGCAGGACGGGCACGGCGATGCGCAGCTTGCCGCCTGTGGGGGTGAGGCTGGCGCGGCTGCCGAGGTCGGCCGCGTCTTCCGCCGGCAGGCGATGCGCGGCCGTGAAATGCGGGACGAGGCCGAGCGGCGCCCAGCCGGTGCGATCGGCGATGAAGCGCATGCCGTCGTCGAACAGGCTAAGGTCGCCGCGCATACGGTTGACGATGAAACCGCGGATGAGTGCGCGGTCATCCTCGTCCAACACGCTGTGCGTGCCGACAAGACTGCCGATGACACCGCCACGATCGATATCGCCGACCAGAATGACCGGCAAGCCGGTGGCGCGGGCGAAGCCCATATTGGCGATGTCATGGGCGCGGAGATTGACCTCCGACGCGCTGCCCGCCCCTTCGACCAGAACGATATCGGCCTCGGCGCGGAGTTTTGCGAAACTGTCCAAAACATAAGGCAGAAGCTGCGGCTTCAGCGCCTGATAGTCCCGCGCGCGGGCCTGACCCCAGACGCGGCCCTGGACGATGATCTGCGAACCGGTCTCGCTCTGCGGCTTAAGCAGGATCGGGTTCATATGGACCGAAGGCGGCACCCGGCAGGCGAGCGCCTGCAGCGCCTGGGCACGCCCGATCTCGCCGCCATCCGCCGTCACGGCCGCGTTGTTCGACATATTCTGCGGTTTGAAGGGCCGCACGCGGAACCCCTGGCGCGTCAGCAGACGGCAGAGGCCGGCGACCAGCGTGGATTTGCCCACGCTCGACCCCGTGCCCTGGATCATGAGGGCAGCGGTCATTGAAACCACAACCATAAAAACATCGTCATGCGCGGGCTTGACCCGCGCACCTACCCGTCGCGGCACCCAGACGGCGTGAGGGCGCCGCCGCGGGTAGGTCCCCGGGACAAGCCCGGGGATGACGGAGGAAGGAGGCGCGGGCGACCAAGGGGAGGGGCGAGGATGACGGTGTCTTTACCCTCACGCGCCGAAGCGGCCATTCTTCGGGAAGCCCACGGGCGGCTGACGGCCGGTCTGCGCGCGACCGCCGAGCCAATCCTTGAGATTGGTCTCGGTCCGCGTGCGCTCGCCCGATTTCCAGGCGAGGCCGTCCGCCAGCTTGAAGATGCGGACATCGGCGACCCCGCCGTCCTTATATTTCTGCAGCTGCACGCCAAGGCCCTTGGTCATTTCCGGAACCTCAGCGAGCGGGAAGACCAGCATCTTGCGGTTTTCGCCGACGATGGCGAGGTGATCGCCGCCACCCACCGGTATGGCGAGCGCCAGTTCCTCGCCCGGTTTCACGGTCAAAACCTGCTTGCCGGCCTTGCGCTCGGACAGAAGGTCGTCGGCGCCGACAATGAAGCCACGGCCGGGGGTGGAGACCAGCAGGAAGCGGTTGCCGGCATTATGCGCGAACAGGGTGACAACCTCATCCTCATTGCCGAATTCGGCGAGCAGGCGGATGGGCTGGCCGTCGCCACGGCCACGCGGAATCTCATTCGCCCGCAGCGTATAGGCGCGGCCGTTGGTGGCGAGCAGACAAAGCTTGTCGGTCGTATCGCAGGGCAGCATCAGCCGCAGTTCGTCGCCTTCCTTGAAGCGCAGTTCGGCATCCGGCGCGACCGAGCCCTTCATGGCCCTGATCCAGCCCTTCTGCGACAGGATGACGGTGATCTGCTCCTTTTCGACCAGCGCCGCGTCGTCGATGGTGATGGCGGCGGGCGCATTGCCGATCAGGCTGCGGCGCGCGCCGAGCACGCCCTGTCCGTAGGTCGAGCGGATCTTTTCGAGTTCGGACACGATGCGGTTCCAGCGCAGCTTCTCGTCACCGAGCAGCGTGCGAAGGTCCTTTCCTTCCTTGGCGAGATTTTTGTGCTCTTTGCGGATCTCGATCTCTTCCAGCCGGCGGAGGGAGCGGAGGCGCATATTGAGGATGGATTCGGCCTGCAGGTCGGTCAGCGTGAAGGTCTTCATCAGGCTGGGCTTGGGTTCGTCCTCCTCCCGGATGATGCGGATGACCTCATCGAGATTGAGATAGACCGCCAGATAGCCGTCGAGGATTTCCAAACGCCGCTCGATCGCGGCCAGACGATGCTGCGAGCGGCGGACCAGGACTTCATGCCGGTGATCCAGCCAAGCGCGCAGCACGTCGCGCAGCGACATCACGCGCGGCGTGCGCGTGCCGTCCAGCACATTCATATTGAGCGGAAAGCGGGTTTCCAGCGCCGAAATGCGGAACAGGCTTTCCATCAGCATCGCGGGCTCGACCGTGCGGACCTTGGGCTCCAGCACGACCCGCACGACGTCGGTGCTTTCGTCGCGGATATCGGCCAGCAGCGGCAGCTTTTTGTCTTCCATCAGCTGGGCGATCTGCTCGATCAGCCGGGATTTCTGCACCTGATAGGGGATTTCGGTGACGACGATGGTCCAGGTGCCATGCTTGCCCTGCTCCACCGCCCAGCGGGCGCGAATGCGGAAGCCGCCGCGACCCGTCTCATAGGCTTGCAAAAGGGCGGCCTTTTCCTCGACGATCTCACCGCCCGTCGGGAAATCGGGACCCGGCATGAAGGTCAGCAGATCGGCGGTGGAGGCGTCCGGCTTCTGGATCAGCAGGATGGCGGCCGCACAGACCTCGGCCGCGTTGTGCGGCGGGATGGAGGTTGCCATACCGACCGCGATGCCGGCCGCGCCATTGGCGAGAAGATTGGGGAAATTGCCGGGCAGGACCAGCGGTTCCTGCTCCTCGCCGTCATAAGTCGCGCGGAAATCGACCGCATTTTGGTCGATGCCTTCCAGCAGCGCCTGGGCGACTTCCGTCAGCCGCGCTTCCGTGTAGCGCATGGCCGCCGCGTTATCGCCGTCGATATTGCCGAAATTGCCCTGGCCTTCGATCAGCGGGTAGCGGACCGAGAAATCCTGCGCCAGACGGACCATCGCCTCATAGATCGAGGCATCGCCATGCGGATGGAACTTACCCATGACGTCGCCGACGACGCGGGCGCATTTCTTGAAGCCCGAGGTCGGGTCCAGCCTGAGCTGATGCATGGCGTAGATCAGCCGGCGGTGGACGGGTTTCAGACCGTCCCGCACATCCGGCAGGCTGCGGGACATGATGGTCGACAGCGCATAGGCGAGGTAGCGGTCGCTCAGCGCGTCGGCGAGCGGCGTATTCTCGATATGGCCAGCGAAGTCGTCAGGCATGGAAGTCTCCGGGCAGGGACGAAATTTGTCCCCGGGCGCGAACGATACAAGAACAAAATCCGGCTGTCAGCCCGCAGACCGGTTTGCGTCTGCGGTATCCGCCAAAGTCTCGATCATCTGATAGAGATGACGGCGGGCTTCGGGAAGCGGCTGATGATGATGGCCGAAGGCATCCCGCTCCAGAAAATGTCCGGTCAGCCGCAGCGCATCCCGCCATTCCGCCGGTTCCTCGCCTGCCATATTGGCGCCGGGGCGCAGGAATGCGGGCAGCGGCAGCAATTTACCCGCCCAGGCGCCGGCGGCCTCCACTGTTACCGCGCGGCCGGTGCGAGGCGAGACGAAGGCGAGACCCTGGGTTGCGCCCGTCACCGCGCAGGATGAGAGATCGAGCCCATAGCCGAGATCGGTGAGAAGGGTGAGTTCGAACCGCGCCAGATCGGCCGGCGAGGCGAGCTGTGCCGCGATACGCGGCAATAGGTTGAGGAGAGCGGAAAAGCTGGCCGCGTGGGGTTCGCGCTCCGGCAGCGCGCCGGCAGCGGTCGCACAGGCGGCGCGCAGCAAAGCGAGCGAGAGGGCGTCATCCATGGCACCGGGTGCCATGGCCTGCACCATCTCCCCCGACAGATGGCCGAGCTGTTCGGGCAGGCGCCCAACCCAGCGCAGCGCCACCAGATTGCCGCTCTGCCAGAGGGCGACCTGCCGGCGCGAGGCGCCGCCGCGCACCAGGCCCTTATGCAGACCCTGCCCGGCGGTAAAACTCGACACGATGAGATCGGCCTCGCCATAGGCGCGCACGTTCAGGACAATGCCGGGTTCTTCCCATTCCGCCATGTCAGCGCGCCCAGATGCTCCGCCCTAGAGATGTTCCCGCAGGCGCGGCATCAGCTCGACCAGATTGCAGGGGCGCTGGCGGATATCGAGCTGGGTCGAGAGAATGCCCTCCCACCCGTCTTTCACCGCGCCGGGGCTGCCGGGCAGCGCGAAGAGGTAAGTTCCGTTGGCAACCCCGCCGATCGCGCGGGATTGCATGGTGGAGGAGCCGATCTTCGCATAGCTCAGCATGCGGAACAGCTCGCCGAAGCCGACGATCTCCTTCTCCAGCACGCGCATGAAGGCTTCCGGGGTGACGTCGCGGCCGGTGATGCCGGTGCCCCCGGTGGAAATCACGACATCCACATGCGGGTCAGCGATCCAGGCGCGCAACAAGGCCTCGATAGCGTCCGCATCGTCGCGCACCAGCCGGCGGTCGATGAGATTATGGCCTGCGGTCTTGACGCAATCGGCCAGCACATCGCCGGAACGATCCTCCGCCAGGCTCCGCGTATCGGAGACGGTCAGGGTGGCGATATTGACCGGCAGGAAAGGGCGAGAAAGATCCATGGCCTTCAGCCTAATGGATCGTGGCTGTGCTGGCGATAGTGGTGGAAGCAGCCTTGTTGCTGGCCAGACGCGGGAACTCGCCCTGCGCCAGCGCATCCAGGCTGGGCACCGGCAAATTCAATTGCGCCGCATAAGCCCAGGAATATCGTAACACACTGAAAACAAATTGCCTTGTCTCGGTATTTGGAATCATTTCGATATAGAGCAGAGGGTCATGCTCGGCCGCTTGCGCGTTGCTCCATGTCGAAGTTTCAGAAGGTCCTGCATTGTAGCTCGCGAGAATACGAATCAGATCGCCATCGATATTTGACTGCGACCCCAGATAGTTGATGTATCTCTGGCCCATTTCGAGATTGTAGGCAGGATCGGCCAGACCATCGGCGCGGCGCTTGAGTTGCGTAGCCCCCCATTTGTTCATGAAGGCGGCGGTGGCCGGCATCAGCTGCAAAAGACCGCGTGCGCCGACGCCTGACACCGCGGTCGGATCGAAATTCGATTCGACGCGCACCAGCGCATAAAGCAGCGCGGGATCGATATGCAGCCCATGCTGCGGGAATAGCGACAGCGGTGGGATGACGACGGTGCTGCCCTGCGGACGCGACGGATCCAGCGCCGCGATCTGGCTGGCAAGCGTCGCCATGCCGGCTTTCCAGGAGATCAGCATGATCGCGCGGCTGAGCCCGGCTTTCTTGGAAACTTCCGGGTACAGATGGCGGAATTCTTCCTCCGCCAGATGGTTCTGGCCGACCTGCAGCAAAGCGAAGGCGCGGGCGCCGGCCGGCAGGGCCGCGACCGCTTCCAGATCGGCCAGGCCCAGTAACTGCTGGTTCAGACCGTCCGGCGCATCCTGTCCGAGCATGCGCTGGGCAAGCGTCGCGTAGAAGCCGGCACCGCTATTGGCGGCGCGCCGCATCCAACTCAGATAGATCATGTTCTGGCCGGATTTGAACGCCGCGCGGGCTGCCCAGAAGGAGGCGGCTGCGATGAGGTTCGGGGCGGCCTGGGGGGCGACAGCCGCATCCATAAAGAGATCGAGCGCTTGCGGGCTGCCATCCCGCCAGGCCGCGAGGCCGGCGACGAAAGACGGCAGGCCGAGCTTGCCATGCGCCTCGTCGATCGCGGTCTTCGCCAGATTGCCGGCAAATTTGTTCTTGCCGCTGGCGAAGGCGAGGCGGGCGACTTCCGCCCTGAGCGTCGCGCCATAGGGCTGGTCGATATGCGCGGCCGCAATGGCCGCGACCGCGGCATCGAACCGGCCCGCTTGGGCAAGGCCGAGGACGCGCGCATCCAAGCCCGGCTGGCGCGCAATCCCGGTATCGGACGGGCCGATATCGAGATCCGCGCTGTCCGACGGGTTGGGTGGCGCCAGATAGGGACGGGTCGGCAGCGGCGGCATTTTGCCGGTTTTGCTGCCCTTCAGGCGCAGTTGCAGGACATGAGCGACGGCCGGCGCCTGGGGCTGATCGCCGTATTGGGCCAGCCAATCCTCAAGCTCCGGCACGCCGGGCTTGTCATAAGGCCCGATATAGCGGTCGGCCAGGATCGGCCCGAGTAGAATTCTGTTGGAAAGCTGGGCCGTCGCCTTCTGGGCGTCGGCGATTTTGCCTTGCGCCTGAAGGGCAAAGATCTGGCGCACCAGCACGGCATCGCTGGGGTTCAGCGGCTGCGGAAATGCAAAACCATTGCCGCTATCCGGGTCCGATCGCGGCACCGCATAGGCAGTCTGGTCGCTAAGCTTTGTCTCAGAGCCGGCCTTTTCCTGAGCATCTGCATGCAGGCCGGGTGCGGCCGTTCCAGCAAGAAGCGCGGCCCCGGCAAGAAGTGCTTTGGGGCTGAAAAGACGGGAGAACGAATTGCCGATCCCTCGCATGGGTGGTTGGCTACAACACCTTCGTTAACGAGTGCAACCTCACGGAAAGGATAGCTGCTGTAATCACGCCAGTGAATCCGCAAAAAGCCTTAGTTGCCGTCGCTTTTCGCCCTATGACTTTTTTGTAAGGGAGAGCTTTTGCTGCAGTTGCAGCAAGTCTGACCAGGCTTCTCTTTTGGCCAAGCTTGTCCGCAGCAAGTAAGCAGGATGGTAGGTCGGCAGCGTTGGAATGGGTCGATCCATACGCGGAACGGTCAGGGATTGCCAGCGGCCGCGGATACGGCGGATGCCTTGCGTATGGCCGGTGAGAGCGCGAACGGCGGTCGCCCCCAGCAGCAGCAGAAAATCAGGCGCCACCAGCGCGATATGCCGCTGCACGAAGGGCAGGCAGGTCGCGATCTCGCCCTCGCTGGGCGTGCGGTTGCCGGGCGGCCGCCAGGGCAGGATATTGGTGATCAGCACCTGTGTGCGGTCGAGGCCGATCGAGCCCAGCATGCGGTCGAGCAATTGCCCGGACGCGCCGACGAAGGGCAGGCCGGCGCGATCCTCCTCCGCCCCCGGCGCTTCGCCCACCAGCATGACGCGGGCTTCGGGATTGCCATCCGAAAAGACGAGATTGGTCGCCGTGTCGCGCAGCGCGCAGCCTTCGAAACCGGCGATGGCCGCCCGCAATTCGTCCCGCGTCTGGCATGCGGCCGCGAGGGCCGCGGCCTGGGCGGCGGCGGGGCGGGGCAGGCCGCGACCGACGGGCAAGGCGGCTGTCGCTGGCGCGGCGGCGGGGGTCTCGCGCGCAGGCGCGGCCGGACGCTCTGCCCTTGTCGGCGCGGTCAGCGGCAGCGGCGCCGGGGGCAAGGCAGGCGGCTGGGCCGACAGCGCGAAACGATCGACAGGCTCCGCGCTTAAACCCTCATCGGCGCCCCATTCCACCTGCAGGGCGAGCAGAGCCAGCGCCGCCATCTCTGCCGATGCGGCGCCGCGATCGCCATCGGTCATCGGTCATCGGTCCTTGTATTTATTTAATCTGGGCAGGACGCATGAGGCTTGCCGGGCTGTCAAGGAAAGCAGCGGGTGTCGATCCCGCTTCCCCCGGATGGCGCAGCCGCAGCTTGGCTGATAGCATCCCTGCCCATGAGAAATGCTCCGATGCTTGGCCGCTCCGTGCTGCTTGCTTTGACCGCTTTGTCCGCCTGTGCGGCGACGACCCCACCGGGCTCCGCCCAGACGGGGTCGTATCAGCCCGAGCAGGCCGGGGCTTACGGCAGTTTTCTGGTCGGCCAATATGCCGCCAGCCGCTACGATTTTCCGCGCGCCGCGACGGCCATGCGGCAAGCGTTGAGCGATGACCCCGCAGCCGCGCCGGCTTTGTCGGGCGAAACCTTCCTGCTTGAGCTATTGGCCGGCAATGCCGGCACGGCGAGCGCCATCGCTGCCACCCTGCCCAAGGATTCGCTTGCTCAGCTGCTGCTCGCCGGGTCCGACGCGCGGGCCGGCCATTGGCAGGATGCGCTGCGCCGCTATCAGGCCCTGCCGACCCCTGATCCGCTGACCAGCGTCCTCAAGCCGCTGCTGGTCGCCTGGGCGCAGCAGGGCAGCGGCAATACCCGCGCCGCGCTGGCGACCCTGCAGACCGGCAGCATGGCGCAGGCACGCAGCATCGTCGCGCTGCATACCGCGCTGATCGCCGACCAGGGCAAGATGATCGCGATCGCCGCGCAGAATTACGGCATCGTCCAGGGCGGGATGAATGTCACCAACCTGCGGCTTTCGGAAGTGTTGGCAAGCTGGGACGCGCGCACCGGCGACATGACCAGCGCCAATCAGGTCCTGGACAGCCTCTCGCCGGACCTAGCCATGGCGATGACGCTGCCGGCGATCAAGAAACAGCTGATGACGCCGCCGGTGGCCAATGCCGCGCAGGGTCTGGCCGAGGTCTATGTCAATCTGGCGGCGGCGCTGGAGGATGAACTGGCCAATAGCCCGCAGCGCGGGGAGCATCCGGCGGCCCAGCAGACCGTGATGACCATGCTGCAGCTTGGCCTGCAGCTGCGCCCCGATCTGTCTTCGGCGCGCCTGCTGCTGTCCGAGGTCGTGGACAAGGGCAATAACGCGGCCGTCGCGCTGGCGCCGCTGCAGGCGATCGACACCAGCGATCCGCTTTATCCGCTGGCAGCGTTGCGCGAGGCGGTGCTGCTGACGCGATTGGGTCAAGGCGATCAAGCGCAGAGCCTGTTGCAGCAACTGGCGCAAGCCTATCCCTGGAGCCCGGAGCCGATCCTGGCGCAGGCCGATCTGCTGCGGCAGAGCAGCCAATTCACCGATGCGATTGCCCTTTATACCAAGGCGCTGCCGCTGATGCCGCCGAATAGCCCGGCCGGCTGGGTGGTCTATTACGACCGCGCCATGTGTTACGATCAGGCCAAGGACTGGCCGCGGACGCAGGCCGATTTGCAGCAGGCGCTGACGCTCTCGCCCGGTCAGCCCTATGTGCTCAATTATCTGGGCTATAGCTGGGCCGTGAAGAAAGAGAATATGCCCAAGGCGCGCGCGATGATCGAGCAAGCGCTGCAGCTGGTGCCCAATGACGGTGCCATCATCGACAGCCTGGGCTATGTGCTGCTGCAGCAGGGACAGGCGCAGGCAGCGGTCAGGACCTTGACCCAGGCGGTGAAGCTGATCCCCGAGGACCCGACCATCAACGCGCATCTGGGCGACGCCTATGCGGCGGCGGGCGAGCATCTGCAGGCGGTCTTCCAGTGGCGCCGGGCGCTGCAGCTTGATCCCGCGCCGGATCTGACGACGGAGCTTCTCGCCAAGCTGCAGATCAAGGCCGCGAGCCTGCCGGCGGCGGCCCAGCCGGCAGCGAGCAACTGAGCTTTCGCCGGTCATGCTGTCCAAGGCTGAGGCGCTGGGCTTCGCCCCGGCGAAGGTTAATCTGACGTTGCGCGTCACCGGCCGGCGGCCGGACGGCTATCACCTGTTGGACAGTCTCGTCGTCTTCGCCGATGTCGGCGACCGGCTGTCGGTCGCGCCCGGAGACGGGCTGTCGCTGGCCGTCACGGGTCCTTTCGGCGGGCCGTTGGCGGCCGAGCCCGATAACCTGGTGCTGCGGGCTGGGCGGCTGTTGGCCGAGGCCGCCGGCGTCGCGCCCAATGCCGCTTTGGTGCTGGAGAAGAACCTGCCGATCGCGTCCGGCATCGGCGGCGGTTCCGCCGATGCGGCGGCGGCCTTGCGGCTGCTCTCCGATTTCTGGGGGGTCGCTTTGGACGCGGCGATGCTGCAGGCGATCGCCCTGAAACTTGGCGCCGATGTCCCGGTCTGCCTGGGCTGTGCGGCCCTGCGCATGGCGGGAATCGGGGAGGTTTTGTCGCCCGTGCCGGTGCTGCCGCCTTTGGGCCTGGTGCTCGCCAATCCTGGCCTGCCTTGTCCGACCCCCGCGATTTTCCGCGCGCGTGCGGCGGCGGGGGCAGGGTTTTCGCCCGCCGACGGCGTGCCTGAGCAAGGCTTCTCGGCGCCCGCGGATTTTGCCCGCGCCTTGGCCGCGAGCGGCAATGACCTGGAAGACGCGGCGATTGCCGTCCAGCCCGCCATCGGTACCGTGCTGGCTACGCTGCGCACGGTCCCTGACCTGCTGCTGGCCCGCATGAGCGGTTCGGGTGCGACCTGCTTCGGGTTGTTCCCGACGACGGCGGTCGCCGCCCAGGCGGCCGCTGCTATGCGTCGCGACGGTTGGTGGGTTTGGGGGGGAGGGCTTTACGAGCCGCCCCTTCGCGCCTTATGAGCTTGCGCGTCGGCTAGCCGGCGGCTTCGGATTTTGGGGCGTAGCCAAGCGGTAAGGCAGTGGATTTTGATTCCACCATGCGGAGGTTCGAATCCTCCCGCCCCAGCCAGATTTTCTCGACACATCCAGCGGCGGGGCTGTCATCCAAGCCATAATCTTGGGCTACCCCCGAATCTTTGAGATTGCCCTCTGAAGTCCTGGCAACAAATTCGTTGCAGCCGCCCACCCCCTCGGCAATCTCCCCATAGTATAGACACCGCAGGTTTCGGGCGCCTGCAATTCCTTGGCGACTAAGTCAAGTAGTCATCTGGCCTCATACTTAAATAACTTCAAAATTGTAGAAACCCGCCGATTCGCAGGATTGCGACCTCGTGCGGGCTGCCAGCTGACGATACCAGATGCCCAAAGGTCGGGCGCACCGATCGGGCGTCATGCGTTTGCTCGAGGTTCAAACGCGCCAGCGTGCTCGCCCCGATGCGCGGCTCCAAACTGGTCTTCGGTACCTGTCGTCATGCTCGGGCGGCACCCACGCAGCGCCGCAATCCATGGTTGTGTTTCGATGGCGGCCGACGACTAGCTGCCGCATGGTTTCTCGGCGGCGGAATCATCCCCGATGCCATCGAAAGCTCGCGACCTGGCGCCGCATGCCCTTTCGCCTGGTCGTCACCCACCATGACGAAAGCCCTGCCTTTGTTCACGGCACCGTGATGGCCCCGAGTTCTCCAGCGGAAGCGATGGTGTCGGCAGGTCGTGCCAAGCGGTGACCCAGCGAAGGCATCTGAGGGCGCGAGGCAATTCAATCATGGGCGCTAAGATTGGGCTCGAGATGCCTATCATTGCCCGTATAGTATTACCGTGCTTAACGTTCGGGACGAAGGCACTCGCCTCATTTCGATTTGCCCCACCCACCGGAATTTCGGCTTTCGACGTTGGGCTGGCATCCCGCGAGTGATCTGCGCGGGTGTGCTCATGCGCTCCTGGGCGGGGCCTTTATTTCCGTGGATGTGGGCGGACAGGCGGGGCCTTTGGCTACGAAGGGCAGGGCTTGCCTGTGGTTGCCGTCCGTCAACGGCGCGTGGGCGAGATACCCGGGGGTCTCATGCATCTCTCGCCATTACACTCTCCTGAACCAGGAGGGTGCGATATGGACGAGGATCAAATCCTAAAGGCCGAGGCGGAATTTTTTCTCGACGAGCTCGAGCATTCATATTCGCTGTTGGCAACGACGCCGCGACGCACATTGCCTATGATTTCTTCGAATACACGTATGCGGGCAATCTCAGTGAAGAACAGTTAGTTCGATTGCGGGCGGTGCCTATGCGGCGGCTTTGGCCCTCATGGACCTTGGGCGGCGGTCAATTGAATCGATTTCCATGAAACTGGACGAGAGGCTCGTCCTGGCCGGGGCGGAGGTCGAGCAGATCATCGCGCATGCGGGTGGAAAGCCAGATGGCGACAAGGTCTCTGCCCTCATGAACGTCCAGGTCCAGGGAGGTGGTCATGTCTGAGAACAGTGGCACAGACGACGATGGCGGCGCTGAGTTCACTGGGTCCTCTCTGACGACCGAGCAACTCGGAGCGACCGTCCGGGCAGTCCTCATGCTCCTCTCTCTGTGGAAACTTTCTGGGCCAGAAAAGGACAACCTACTGGGAGCGTTTCCGGAGATGCTTGCCGCCTGGGAGAAGGGACCTGTGAGGGAACTACAGCCCGAGACGCTCTCTTGGATGGCCAATCTTCTGGCTATCCACCACGCGCTCCGGAACCTCGTCATCGGCACCGAAATCTTCCTGTGGGTTCAAAAGCCCAACTCAGCTTTCGACGGTCAGTCTGCTTTGGATGTCATGCTCGAGGACGGTATGGCCGGGGTGGTGAGGGTGCGGCGGTATTTGGAGGCAGAGCTCCACGCCTGACCGGCATCAGCTATGCGCGCACAAAAGTGCCGTCAGCAGGTAAATGTGCTTGCTGACGGCATACGAAGCGCCTATTGTCTTTTTATCAGCAGCGACGGCGGTCCACGATCGTGTTGCTGCTTTCTTGGACGTTTCCTCCCTAAACTTGGCGATGCTTCGGCATCGCCTTTTCTTTTTGTCTAGGGTTGCGTTTTTTACAGCACTTTCCGCTTCGCCTCGCAATATGGACGCCAGTTAACGTTCTCGTGCGTGCAACAAGGTCTGACCTATCGCTATTGCGAACCCTCGCGAAATCCTGACTACTGCACCGCACTATAACTGTTGCGTTGAACTGTAACGACGTCTCAATTTGCGTTGCGGCACGCCGATTTTTCTCCGTGCTGCTTTCTTGGACGTTTCCTCCCTAAACTTGGCGGCGCTGCGGCGCCGCCTCTTTTTTGTTGCCTGATAACCAGGATACAGAGGCTCTTACTCTCTGAAACCATGAGAGCTAGCCCGAAGAGACTACGATTTTCCGGCTGTCTATTGAGGGTCGCAGTTGTTTAACAATCATCCTCGATCCTAACCTCTATAAATCAGATCTATCAAAAAGATTGCCGGATAAGCGCGCCGATTTTCTGTTGGCAGGTTTTGAAAAGACGACGGTGCCCACCGGTCATAACTGAACAATATCCGCTGGAAATCAAAATTGGGGTTGGGATGGTGAGGGTTATTCGCTGGGCATGCATCGTCCTGGGTGGGATATGCTCGATGGCAACGTTACCAGCCTATGCAGAATTGTTGCAGGCTAGTCGGGCAAGCATCATGTGCTCATCGGCGAGCGCTCTCGCAAAACTTGCGTTGCCCCATGGTGGAAGCCGGGATGCTGGCGACGCTGTCCCGGCGGCGATTAATCAGATTGCCCGAGATGGTGACTGCAATGAATTCCCCAAAGGCCACCTTGTCATCTTGGAGAAGGCCCGAAAACACACCAGCCTGGTCCGCACCGATAGTCTAACGGGCGATGGAGTCATGGTCGAAAAGCTAGTCGCGAACATTGACTTCCAACCTTACGACGCGCCGCATGATGCGTTTTCTGATACCGTGCGCCAAAAATGCCCCCAGCTGCTGGATGGCCTTACCGCAGAAGACCCTCCCAAGAACCAGTTTTTAAACTCGCTGGCACCTTCACTCAGGGCGAGTATCAACAAGGTTGTTGTGGCAGATGCTGGTGATTCTTACACTCTGATTCAAAATACCCTGGAATCAGAATTTTATCGACGCCAGCTAGATGCCCGATGGGCTGCGTTTCTTTGCGCCAATCCCAAAATAGCGATTGAGCCCAACGATGTTAATACTGGCCCGGTTCGCAACTGACGTTCACAGATTTCAGGCCGAAACCAAAAAATCGGGCTTCGAGGATTTCGGCTCGGCGTATTTTCTTCGTCAGCCATTGGACAACAAATTGTGGCAGTCTTGATGAGACATTGTGGGTGAATGACCGTGCGCCCGGATCCAGTTCCGGGAATTTTTTTTTGTTGGCGGTTGCGACGAACCATGGCGGTTTCGGGAGCCCGAGCGATGCCAATCATGGGGAATGGCTTGCCATTTAGGGCTCGGTCAGATCCGGCAGGTCCATTTTACCGCCACGCTGACCGCTACCGTGAGACGCCGACAAAGTGACCGGAACAGCGATCCGTGCTGTACTCCAACTTCGACCAAGGAGGCCTGCGCATGGACCAGGATATTCGCTACGTGTTCGTCGATACGCCGGTCCTCTCAATCGCCATTGAAGAGCGCGGCCCGGAAGATGGCGCACCGGTCGTCCTCCTTCACGGTTTTCCCTACGATCCCCGGTGTTTCGACGAGATAGCGCCACGCCTAGCAGAGGAAGGCTATCGAGTTATTGCGCCCTACCTCAGGGGCTATGGAGCCACTCGATTCCTCAATGAGGACACCATGCGCTCTGGCCAGCAGGCGGCCCTGGCAAAGGACCTACTCAACCTCCTGGACGCAATGGAACTCCCGTCTGCCGCTCTGATGGGGTTCGACTGGGGCGGTCGGGCGGCCTGCATTGTCGCCGCCCTTTGGCCTGAACGGGTCCGGTGTCTCGTGACGGGTGGCGGATATAACGTCCAGGATATCGCGACCGCCGGAAGGCCTTTATCTCCGGCCGAGGAGCATGGTCTCTGGTATCAATATTATTTCCAATCCGAGCGGGGTCGCGCAGGTCTTGAAATCAACCGTCGGGATTTCTGTCAGCTTCTTTGGCGGCTATGGTCTCCAACCTGGTCGGAAGGACCAACCCTGTTCGGTGTTACTGCGCCTTCCTTTGATAACCCCGACTTCGTGGACGTCGTCATTCACTCCTACCGGCACCGGTTCGGCCTCGTGCCTGGCGACCCAAACCTAGAGGAAATCGAGCGCCAGATTGCGCTCCAACCGCCTATTGGGGTTCCTACGATCTCTCTCTGGGGCTCTGACGCTGGTATCCGGATGGCCAAACCGGAAGACCTCGAGGCGGTAAAATTTACCGGTTATTATAAGCGCCGCGTTCTCGCTGGGGTCGGACACAACATCCCGGGTGAAGCACCCGATGCGGTTGTCCAAGCGATACTTGAGCTATTGAAGCCGCATTGAGCTCGCCACTCAGGAGACACCGCAACTCCACGGTTGGGCTCTCTGAGTCTCCAGATACTGGTCAACGTAAGGTTCCCAAATAGCGGACCCTCCCGCCTTCGCTTCGACTGACACCGAGGTATATCTTGGAGGATATTCACCTTTCGCATACAGGCTTCATCCATTTCGCCGTGGAAAGCCATATGGCGATTGACGCAAGTGCGAATGATCCCAAAGTGACGAATGTGACCCGGTAACCAAGTCCTTCAGCAATCCAGCCACCGAGCATGGGGCTGATCGAGGCGCCCAAACCCTGAATAGTCATCACCGCTCCCTGGCCGACATTGACGCGCCCTGTCCCGTTGAGGACGCGCGCGACGAGGCCTGGAACCGCAACACTTTGGAGACCTGCACCGATGCCGTCCAGGGCTTGCACCGGAAAGACACCCCAGTGGACGACCAGGATTGACGCGACTACACCGCGAATGGGGAGGGCGAGGAACGTAACGAGCAGGATCCACCAGTAGCCTTGTTGCTGCGCCATGCGCGTCGCGATGATGGACGCGAGGATCATCACCGCCTGGGCTACCGCGATCGTCTCGGCAACGAAGATCGTCGGATTACCAGGATGAGCAGATACGACTGCCAAGCCGTAAAGAGGCAGCAAGGCACCATTGCCGAGGTGGAAGCAGGCAAGCGCCCCTGCTAGAATAAGGAGAGGGCGGCTCTGCACGAGAACCTTAAATCCACTTGTTGTCTTTTCATCCTGCCTGTCCTCTTTCATCCCTCGAGCGGCGTCATCATCAATCGCATCGCGTGGAATGAGAAATACCGAGATAATCGATAGCCCCCCAAACACCACCGCCAGCCAAAATACGGCAGTGTAGCCGTAGCGCCAGCCGAGATATCCAGACAGGCTCGCGCCTACCAGGTTTCCAGCATGATTGAACACTTGATTGCGACCATTCTGACGGGGAAAGCCAGCCTGCCGTACTATACCGAGGCTCATACCGGATACTGCGGGTCCGATCGCGGCACCGGCGATTGCGGTTGCTACTTGTGAAAGGGCGATGACCCAAAAATTCTGCGAAAGCAGAACCAGGAGCGATGCCAGAACCGCGCACGCACCGGGTATTGCAACGTAAGCGCGCTTCCGCTTCGTCGCATCTATTAGCGCACCGAAAGGTGCCGTCATGAGCATGCCGGAAATGCCACCCAGCGTCATAACGGTCCCAATGGCGCCGCTATGCCAGTGGTGGGCGAGCAGAAAGATGCCGAGAAAGGGTCCGATGCCCGACTGCATGTCGGCCATGAAGAAGTTGAGCGCTTCGAGAGGAACAATGATGCGCTTCTTCACAGCCATCAGCTTTGTCTCCGTGTCTTGACCCTTGGAGCACGCTTCTTTTTGCTGCTGCTTCCAAGCTCGATCCACGTCGGAGCATGGTCACTGGCTTTTTCCCAACCACGTACTTCGCGGTCGACGCCGGAACCTACCAACCGCCCAGCAATGGCCGGGCTCAAAAGAAGGTGGTCGATACGTAGCCCGGCGTTGCGACCGAACGCATTTCGGAAATAGTCCCAGAATGTGAATATCTGTTCGTCGAGATGCATCGACCGTAATGCGTCCGTCCACCCTTGCTCTAGCAATCGATAAAAAGCCTGTCGGACTTCCGGCCTGAATAGCGCATCGTCGACCCACCGCTCGGGTTTGTAGACGTCCAGGTCCGTTGGCATGACATTGAAATCACCCGCCAACACAACGGGATGGTTTGCAGAAATCAAGGTTTCTGCATGAGCAATTAGCCGCTCAAACCAACGCATTTTGTAGTCAAACTTTGGTCCAGGAGCGGGGTTGCCGTTAGGCAGGTAGAGGCATCCGATCAGAACACCTTCTACGGCACCCTCGATATAGCGACTGTGTAAATCGTCAGGGTCACCCGGTAGGCCGATGCGAGTTTCGATTGGCTTACCGCCGCGTGCCAACAGGGCGACGCCGTTCCAACTCTTCTCGCCATGCCAAATTGCGCCATAGCCAGAATCTTTGATCGCCGATTCGGGGAATTTATCCTGCGGGGCTTTCAATTCCTGGAGGCATACAACGTCAGGTTTCGCACTCTCCAGCCATTTAAGGAGAACAGGAAGACGACCATTGATACCGTTGACGTTAAAGGTGGCGATTTTCATTTCCGTCTTTCGGTACAGGACGCTTCGATCGTAGCGCTTTTATTGACCTTCTCTTTCGCTTTGCGGATAGAGCGCGCAAAGCGAAGCTTAGTCAGAACGCCTAAGGTCTGCTGCCACTAATGGTTTGTTGAGTATGCATACCTTGAATTTCAACACGCACACCATTTCCAAATCCCCATCCGCCGCTCGCGCTTTGGGTGCTACCTAGACTGGAGTTGAGCTCTTTGTTGGCGTTTGCAGATGGCGATATGACGCCTACGTTCGTGCCGGGATTCGGAGCGTCGGACGGCTCTGCTTGAGATGATGGCAGCGCCAGCCCGGCACTGCCTGAGACATAGGGGCCCTGGAGCGGCTGCGCCATCGCCACTGGAACCGGTGCCAGAAGGGTGGCTGCAAGCCACAGCAATCTCATAGAAACATCTTCAGGTTAACCGAACAGTTGTCTGGATTTCAGCTTGGCGGCGGCGACCATACCCGAGGTCTACTGGGCTGGTGTCGCTGTCGCCGGTGACCATGGTCTGATGGTTGGATGACCCATCGCGGCCCAGGCAACGTTGTCCACCGACATTGGCTCGTGGAGCAGGCGCGAGCGGGTTGCGACATATCGGCCTGAATGGTCGAAGTGAAGAGCGACGACCCAATCAAAGGTGTCAGACGGCCACCTCCCTCCAGGAATCATACTGTCTGGTGCAACGCCCAACGCCTCCAACAGTCCTTCTATTTGCGAGTGATGCCAGGAGATGACCGTCGTCTCGTTCGCGGGCTGCTGTCGAAGCCAGGCAACCTGGCAGGCTGCATCCTTATCTAGGCATGGCTGCATAATGGGGAGGCCGGTGAATTCACTCAACGGCGTCAGCGTCAGACGCGGGCGGTTGCTTTTAGTACTATCCTGAGCGGCTACCAGGGCGCTGATCCGCACGGCTTCACCGTCGAATTTCAGATGCTCAAGATAGTGGGCATAAGCCTCAGCCCGTAGCGAGCCCGCCGGACTCAGGCCGGTTCCGGAGCCAGTTTTCTCAGCATGGCGAATGATAAAGACGGTTGCACCACTCAGACCACCGGCCGGAGGCACTGCCGCCGTTGAGGAGCCCCCCTGGGCAGCATCCGCGCTGGAGACCCCAGGCGAAAGGGCCGCAAGGACAAAAAGACATGAAGCCATCCGCGTAAGCATAGAACTTTTGGCTCCGCATTACGGGCAGTCTCTAGGGACTACCACTCCCAGGTGGGAGATAGTGTTACCCACGGTAGTTTCCAATATTCTACTTTGGCGGCTTGGCTGAGACGGAGCTGAGCTAGCTGCGCCCTTTGGGAAAAGGCCCCCCTTTGACCTGGGCTTAGTAACCAAGGCCAGCAGGCCATTTTGGAGGTGGCCTGGTGTTCACCGGCCAAGCCAATGATATGTGCCCTGTGGCGGAAGACGCTCTCGACTTGGTCATAAGGAAATGTGGGCTAATTCCTGGACAAGGGCAGTTTAGGCTGACGCCATTGGCGGCAGAGATCTCATTAATGCGATCATCCGGAATGTCCGTTTAAAGCCCGATCCTGACCGACGTGCCAATGCTAGCTCGCGGCCTGACTAAAGAGGCTGGCCTCTGGCTCATCATGGCGCCTGAACTGGGACAGCGTGACGCCCACCAGCCGGATCCCGGTTCTGATGGGGTAAACGCTCCTGACCAGGGCGACGCTATGTTCGCGGAGGCTGCCACGATCGGCGAATGGGTTCGGCATGGTGCGGCTCCGGGTGCAGATCTCGAAATCCTGCCACTTCACCTTAACCGTCACCGTCTTCCCTCGGGCGCCAGTTTTCTCACACCAATCCCAGACGTCATCGGCCATCCTCAGGACGCCTGCCTCGATGTCAGCGGGCTCGGTCAGGTCTCTGTCGAAGGTGGTTTCCGAGCCGGATGATTTGCGCTCCCGGTTCGGGACCAAGGGGCGGTCGTCCTCCCCCCGGGCGATGTCATAATACCAACTGCCGGAACGGCCGAAATGCTGGGTCGGGAAGGCCAGGGATTTGGCCCGAAGATCCGCGCCTGTGATTATGCCCAGGCTGGTCATCTTGGCGGCCGTGACCGGACCCACACCGTGGAATTTTGCCACCGGCAATTCCTCAACCCATGCCGCACCCATATCCGGGGCGACGGCGAACTGTCCATTGGGCTTCCGATGGTCTGAGGCCAGCTTCGCCAGGAATTTGTTGTAGGAAATCCCGGCCGATGCGGTCAGCCCGGTCTCTTCCAGGATCCGCCGACGAATCTCCTTCGCAGTCAGCCAGGCTGTCGGGAGGTTTCTGAGATTGTCCGTGACATCCAGATAGGCTTCGTCCAGGGACAAGGGCTCGATAAGAGGCGTATCGGCAAAAATGGCGTGAATTTGCCGGGAAACGGAGCGATAGACCTCAAACCGAGGGGGCACGAAAATCAGCTCTTCGCATCGGCGCTTGGCGATTGTGGATGGCATGGCGGAACGGACGCCGAAGACCCGTGCCTCATAGCTGGCCGCCGCAACGACGCCGCGCTTTTCGCCGTGGCCGACAGCAAGTGGGCGCCCGCGTAATGCCGGATTATCCCTTTGCTCGACTGAGGCATAGAACGCGTCCATGTCGATATGGACCACTTTGCGGATGGGAGATGCCTCCATCCGCACTGGCTACCATGCCAAGAACGAAAAAGGAACATGGGCCGGGCCGGAAGCCAGTTTGATCTGGGCGCTCTGGCTCGGCCTGCCTCATGCGGACCCGTCAGGCTTATGACCGCTTGCGGCCGAGAGAAGCGCGGAAATGGTCCTGTTCACGGGAACCGCGATACCGTGGCGCCCCGCCGCTTCGACAACGGCCCCGGTGATGAATTTGTGCTCCAATTCCCTGCCGAGCAGGCGATCGTAGAGCATGGACGTCCCACCGTTCGATATCCGGTCGTAGCTCTTCAGGATGGCGTCCCCATCCTCTCGCGTGACTGCGGCACCCTCGGCCTGCGCAACTGCGATGACCTCCTCCAGAAGCTCACCGGCAAGCTGGCGGACGGGCTCCTCCATGAACACGGACATCCGGCGCAAAGTCAGAGCGGTGATGGCATTCGCGACAGCGTTGCTCAGCAGCTTGCGCCAGGCGACCGTCTTGAAATCGCTGTCCTGCACGATCTCGAAGCCGGACCTGTCAAAAAGGGTGTCGAAAGCGGCGCCTTCCGAGCCTTCTGGCACCTGGATACGGGCCGCCCCATGGTGGACGATCAGCCCGGGCGCTTTCCGCTCAACGGCGCAGTAGATGACGGCCGGGAGCACTGTTGTGCCTTCGGGCACATAGGGCAGCACGCGCTGTTCCTGGTTCACCCCGTTCTGGACGACCACAACCGTCGTCTTATCGTCCACCAGAGCTTTGAGCCAAGGCTCGGTGCTCGGTGTGTCATTTGCCTTGGTCGTGATCAGGACCCAGCGTGCCGGACCCGCTACCCCAGCCGGATCGCTGACGATGGGCAGGTCAACCGTGTAAGTGTTTCCCTTCTCTTCGATACGGAGAGTATCGAAAGCCGTCCGAACGCACAGCATGGGCTTATGACCACCCCGGACAAGGGAAGCTGCGAGATAACCTCCAATCCCGCCGCTGCCAATGATAGCAATCTTGTCTGTCTGTGTCATAGGGACCTCCGTGGCGTGCTTGATGAGCCAATTCCGACGCCATCTTAGGTTGGAACTAAACATGATGACAAAATTGGCATGCTCTCGGTAAAAAAACTGTCATTATCAGGTGGTTGCAGAACCAAGCACTGAGCTCATAATTCCTAAATGGCGAAACCGGTCGCTCAGAATGATGACAAGAAAAATGCTGCCACCCTAACTTGGGTGGCGCCAATGGCCGGTGTGGCCTGGGCAACCGGTGTCGCGAGCAAAGTGCTTATTCCGGTGCCTTTCACAAAGTTGCCCAATCTGCCCAAAGGGCTTTTGCTGTCTCTATATCCCCCGCCTGACTACAAGGGATCGACCTGCACCATCTTCATCCGCAATCCAGAGGATGCCCATCATGGGAGCCCAGGTTTGAGGCTCGACTACGACTACAATAAATCTACCAAAAAGGTCGATTATCATTGGAACGTAGATGGTGGTGGCCGTGCTCGTGCGCGGTTTCCAAATATCACCAATCATATGCCGGTCGGTCTGAAAGGCGCCGTGATCTACAAGGCTGCCAAGGCCTTTCGGATTGGGGGGAAGATTTTCTTCTTAAGCGGTGCGCTTCTCGATGGAATATCAATCCTGACGGCGGACAGACCGTTCCGCCGATCATTTCAAGTGCTTTCCGCTTGGGAATTGTCGGAGTATCTCGCCGTTGAGGCCGGGCAGATTGGAGCTGGGTTAGGGACCATGGTTGAACCAGGCTTCGGCACTGCAATTGGTGGCGGCATCGGAGCACTAGCCGGTGGCTTCTTCGGCTACTTTACGGCGGAAGCGGCTGCCGGTTACGTTTATGATTTCGCCGAGGGAACCCGCTTCAAATCCATGCCCGAAGTCTTTACACAGCCATGATCGCAGACATCACCGTTAACAGAGAGATCTCTTCGTCTCTAGGAGAAGTCGGCAGGACGCTACTCGCCCCGCAGGCAGTCTGGGCGACCATCGAATGGCCTCAAGTAATCGATGACAATGATGAAGAATATATTCAACCCGATGTCATCCAAGCTGTGAGCGAAGCGTTGGCCAGTTGCGGGACTGTGGCATTCCGACATCCCGGTCCGGTTTCTGGCACGCTAGAGTTTCATCCAGAACCCAAATCAAGCGTGCTCGACCGCATTGCGAGTATCTACAAGTTGGAACATTCGTGGTCTTGCGGAGTTGCTGTTGCGACAGACGCCAGCGTAGTCTCAAAGCTCTTTGAGTACCCAGGTTGGTATTGGGGAATGCAGCGGGTTCTGGTTTTTGACCCAAACATTGAGCCCGCCCCAATCATCAAAGCTCTGAACGGGTTCACAGATTGGAACACGCATCCGCTGCCTACAGGCGTTCGCCTATTCCTTGGCTCTGCTGACACACCAAATTTGGCTGTTCTTGGAGCTTCGAAGGAACTTTGGCTCAATCGGTTTACGAGCGCACTTCCGTGACGGCTAGAGGGTGTCATGTACTTTCCGGTGGCGATGTCGTAATCGAGGGCATGAGCAATTCCCGGGCCCGCAAGCCTTATCCATCTGATGTCAGCGACGAAGAGTG
>NZ_JAESVA010000013.1 GCF_020621385.1 Acidisoma cellulosilyticum
CCGTTTAAAACTCACCCCCGCGGGGTGGAGCAGCCCGGTAGCTCGTCAGGCTCATAACCTGAAGGTCACAGGTTCAAATCCTGTCCCCGCAACCATAACTATATTCATATCCGAAAATGCATCGCCTCAGAGGTTGCCTCTGAAAGGCGATATTGCCGTTTAAGCCTGACCTTCCTTAGTCTCGGACAAACCAAAGGGGCGCGCGGCAATGACGACAGATAATCCCGACCACGAACATTATCTGCGTCTCGCCTTCGCCGTCGCACGACAGGCAAGAAACGATGGACAGCATCCCTTCGGCGCCATTCTGGTGGGGCCGGATGGCACTGTCCTGATGGAACAAGGCAATGGGTTCATGCCTGAGCGGGATATGACCGGTCATGCCGAACGCGTGCTGATGACACGCGCATCCAAAACCTATGAGCCTGCCTTCCTCGGCAACTGCACAATGTACACCTCCGCCGAACCCTGTGCGATGTGTGCCGGCGCTGCCTACTGGGCGGGTGTCGGTCGCGTCGTCTATGGCTGCACGGAGCACGATCTGCTGACCCGCACCGGCAACCATCCTGAAAACCCGACCCTCGATCTGCCCTGCGAAACCGTCTTCGCGGCCGGGCAACGCAAAGTTGAGGTCATCGGACCGCTGCTGAGCGATGAAGCGCTCGCCTTGCATGATGGGGCCTGGGACTAACCGGCTTCGCCTGATGAGATAAGGCTTGGCCAAGGATAGGAAGGCCTCGTATTGCGCCCGATCAGATTCAGGCAAGCGGCCGTCTGGGCGCCGCGAGGGGTAGGTCCGCGCAACAAGTGCGCGGATGACCAATTATCGATTAAAACCTGACAGACACTAAGAGCGGAAGACTTGAACCGAGTTTGAAGAAATGCCGAAGCGCGCCATCCGGAACCATTTTGGTAGGGTGAGCGATCACCTTACGTCTAAATGGCCTATCCTAAAGCAGGATTTCCGGGGGCAATATTGACCGGAGGACAATCAGTCCCATCCAGCCAGGGCAGCCGATGCTCGGGTTACCCGACCGGGCCAGATTGCCATGCGGCTGGCCGGGCGCCCGCTTCACAAAGAAGCGACACCCGGCACTTGCCTGATCGACAGCGTCGGCGAGGCTGACATCTCCATCCCCGCCGACCAGGCCGTTTAGATTGCCTTCAGGTTTTCCGCAGCGACCTTCCCGTTGCGGTTGTTCTTCACCGCATCGAAGCTGACCCGCTGACCTTCGTTCAGGCTGCTAAGCCCGGCCTGCTGCACTGCCGAAATATGTACAAAGACATCCGAAGTGCCGTCGGTCGGCTGAATAAACCCAAACCCTTTAGTCGTATTGAACCACTTAACAGTGCCAATGGCCATTTCGGCTTTCCTTCTTATCGCTCAAACAATAAACCCGCTCTCGACCAAGCGGGTTCTCCCTCGATTTTGGCGGAAGAACAGCAAATGTGCAAATTGCCTCGCAACTGCCCTGTCCCTAGAGCGTTTCCCGCTCGCTTACGCTCACAGATACCGCTCTAGATTATTATTTTTGCGAGCATCTTCACACAGTCAGATGATTCCATCTGACTGTGATCTGCTCTAGCCGCGCGCAGACAGG
This sequence comes from Acidisoma cellulosilyticum, assembly GCF_020621385.1. GTDB lineage: Bacteria > Pseudomonadota > Alphaproteobacteria > Acetobacterales > Acetobacteraceae > Acidisoma > Acidisoma cellulosilyticum. The sequence goes on from NZ_JAESVA010000013.1 coordinate 1,602, forward strand.
CTGATCCTTTCGCGAGACCCGAACGGCATCCCGGCATCATGGGGCGCTGCCGTCGGGCCAATGCCCGGCCGCCCCCATTTCCGGCGGAATCAGGCCGGCTTGCAGAGCCGGAACAGATCGGCACCGGTCGTTGCGACGAGATCCCGTCGAACCGCGTTGACCTGGAACTGCTCTTCGATCGCGAGCAGCACGCCGGCCAAGGACACCGAATCCCACCCCGGCAGATCATCAAGCACCGTGTCGGGACGCAAAGGCGGGATATCGGTCTGGAGTTCGCTCTCCAGGATCGTCGTCAGCACCTGATAGATGTCGTCCACGAGCAGGCCTTTCAATCGGCATGGCGGAAGCATCCCCGCTGCCGCCATATCCTGTAGCTGTTCCGGCATAGAGTGATCCAAGCGGGAGAGGGCGGTGCCGCCGCATTATCATAGGTGCTGAACCGGTCGATATAGCCGCGCAGGAAGCCGTCCGCCAAAACCTCCACGTCACCGGGCGCATGGCCGTTTTCACCTTGCACGACATGGAGCAAGGTATTGGGCCCCCAATCGCGCAGTCTTTGAAACAAGGGCAGCGCGAAGTCGGACCGCGTAACGTCATTGCGTTTATAGACAAAAATCCTCTGCGCATCGATCAGATCGGACCGCAAAAACCTGGCTGCAACGTCCAGCTTCTTCCGTTCCCGTCCCAGCAGACGAACGCTGCTCATCTGCCCCTCATCGACGGAGGTATGCGACTGGAATTCATAGCGACGTTGATGAAGCACATATTCCCTTCTCCCACCGGACACAAAGACGGTGAACTGAAGCTCATCCAATTTGCCGATATCATCGAAACCATTGGCCAGTCCCGCCGCCAGGTTCTGCGGCGGTAGACCGGCGAAACGCAGAAGATCAAGCGGCTCGGCATTCGCGTAACGCTGCGCCATGCCGAACTCGCAATTGTCCCCCAGGCTGGCGAAATAATGCATGAGCTGTTCATCCGACAGCGCCTCGACCTCCGGCAGGTCGCGCATGGGCGCGGGCGGTCGTGGCGCCGCCGCTGGCGGCGCGCCAGTGCTTTCCCGCCAAGTGGCGACGCCCAGTCCGATAAAGCCTACCGAGTGGAATTCGCTGTCGCGCGAATCCGAAACCATGTCGGGTCTGATCAGGTTGGGATGCTCGAAGCGAATGTCGAGCTGGTCTTGCCCGGCCGTGAGCGCTTGCGGAACGATGCAAACGATGACCGACCGCACGCCGAACTGTGCGAGGCGAATGGTATGGCCGTTCACGGCGACCCGGAGCAGTTGTTTCGGCAGCGCCGCACAGCAAAACGGATCGACCGTCAGTACCAGAACCAGATCGATGCCTTGCTGCGGGCAGGGCAGGCTCAGCCTGCTGTGACGGCTGCGCCCCCATCGGCATCCATCGACCGGAGCGGCCAGGTCCGTCGATACGCCCGGCGGCAGTTCGGGTGCGCCGAGGTCGATGGCGAACAGTTCTTTCAGCTCTCCCTGCATGCCGCCCCCTCCACCGCTACAAGGAACAAGAGGGACAAGCGATTGCCGGTCAAGCCCCGCCACCTTGCACAAGCATGGGATTGTCGCGCGTCAGCGTGCGATCGTAATTTGTGATGGCACGCTCAAGGAACTCATCCAGCGCATCCCCGCGCAGCGGTGCGGCGCGTTTTTCGAGCTCGCGATACAGCTCCTCCGCCGAGCCGACAATGGCATCCCGTGTGAGTATGCCGAGCGCTGCGGCGGGGATGGCCTGCCGGCGGAATTCCGCCCCGAGTTCCGCATCGCTCAAGGACAGCCAATAGCGCCAGTGCCATGCCTGACGGTCATTGAATCGCTGCGCATGGGATGCAAACACCTGTCGTACGGAGGCGATCTTGCGCCGGAATCTGGCCTCGTCGGTGAAGGGCGCATGCAGGATCACCAGTTCCGCCGGCGTCACCCATCTCAGTCCCGGGTCGGTGGCGACGATATTATGCCCACCGGGTCCGACGGATTGCACCATGCCGGGCCGAACGATGATCTTCGGGGCGTCCACGCCGAAGATCCAGGGCAGGCGATAGTCTTGCGCGCCGTAAGCATCCTCAAGGGGCTCGCGGGCGAGAATCATCGGCGCGCGATAGGGGCTGCGGTAATGCGGCGGTGTAATCGAATTGTCGGCATTGCGCTGCGGAAACGCATTGTATCGCTCTACGATCGCAAGATCTGCCTTTTCCAGGCTTGGGATGCTGCGCAGATCGCCGGATTGCGGCAGCCAGAATTCATCCGAATCCGTGAACAGCACGAAATCCGGCGTGACCCAGCGTTCGACCTCGCGGATGGCATGCGTGAAATATTGAAAGACGTCCTGGCTGGAAAAATCCCGGATCGGCAGCGCGCGAACGCGGTCATCGCCGGCTATTGCACTGTCCAGCTCTGCCTCTCCGCGATTGACCGAGACGAACACGTTTGCGGCACCGACCGAGAGGTGATGCGCGATGCAGGCCTCAAGCATGCTGGCATCGTCGGCATGACCGATGATCGCCGCGACGCGGAGGACCTTGTCGGCGTTCAGCATGCAGGCCGCCCAGGCTCAGCCATCAGATCAGGCCTGGGCATCGAAGGCGGCCGTGCGCGGGTCGAATTCCATATAGAGAATGACGCGATCACACCGACCCATGTTAACCGCAAAATGTTCCCGCCCAGCATTGAACGTCAATACGGCGCCGGGTTTCTCCTCCCGTGCGTCGCCTTCGACGGTGAGGTAACATTTGCCTGGCTCCATGGCCAGACCGAGATGAAGGGTCAACAGTCGGCCGGCAATGTCGGGATGGTCATGGGGTGCGATGAAGCTTCCCGGCCGCATGAGCGACAAGGCGCAGACTTCCACGCCGCGCAGGCGGGACAGCAGCCGGGCGGTGGCCGGCATGACGCTCGCCAAGCCGTCAGGAAGCATGCCCTGGTATGAGAGGGCATAAGTCAGCCAGTCTTGGTTCGGCTGATCCGAACCGGCCTGCCATGACGGCGTCCAGCCATTGTTCTGCAATAAGCGTTCAGCGAATCGGTGCACCGATCCGACCCGATGAATGTCGAGGATCGGCGCCTGCAATTCCTGCCACTCTTGCCGGATGAACCGCCAGCGCGACGTCAGCTCAGGCAAGAACGAGAATCCTCCCGGATCGAAAAACATTTCGAGCCTCAACCTTCTCTTGTCGAAGTGCGTCGCGCGTTAGTCGGTCATTCTGTTGCAAATGATTCATTTATGCGTTTCACTGATCCTAGTCCAATAGAACTGGGCGCGGAGAACCGTTTTGCGAACCGGCAGATAATGGGCGTCTGTGTTTCGACGGGATGATTAGCAGTCAAATGTCCGAAGACGTCAGGTCGAGACAAGACGGCTTGGCGCTTGGGCCAAGGTTTCGTCTCCTGGATTCGGTCGAGTTGCTCGACGGCAAGGTGCTCGCAGGGGACGCGGACCGTCGCGGCGCCGAGGACGCGGTTCTGGGCGGCGAGAAATTCTGGGGCATGCGGGTCATCGAAGTCGCACCGGGTTCGGCTTGGCTATCCGCCCATCTCGCGGCCCGGTGTGGCGCGTATATCGTCCTGGATCGCCCTGCCATGACCGGCGACAAAGCGGATGACGTGCGCACGGGCTGGCAGCACGTCATGCAGGCGCTCGGTTTGCAACCAGAGATCGTCACGGACAAGGAACGCTCCGTTGCGGGGCTGAGCGATGGCTATGACGTCGCCCTGTCCTTCGGCGCATTGTCCCGTGCCGATGACCCGCTGGAATTGCTCGCGCTTATGGCCGAATTGAGCGACGACACCCTTGTCATCATAGAGCCGTCGGAGGCGGGTGAGGGGGATGGCTCGGTCGAAGCGCGTCTGACCATGGCGCCGGAGACCGCCGATCCCTATGGCGCGCGCTGGGTGTTTTCGCCGGCTCTGCTTGAGCGTCTTTTGAACCGGGTCGGGTTCGAGCGCCAGGTCGTCACGCGGCATGCCCCGGCCGTGACTCCCGGAACCGGGACCAGCGTCACGATCGTCGCACGCCGGCATGTCCGGCGCCCGCCGGCGTCGCGACGGCAGGGGCCTCGGATGGCAGAAGCCCCGCTGCCCGCTTCGCCCCAGCCCGCATATTCGCCAGACCACGAAGCCGCCGCGGACCTGCCGCTGCCGCCGCCCGCCGATCGCCGAGCCGCTATCGGAACGGCCGATGTCGAGGTGTTCGTGACAGTCGGCCGGAATGTATTTGAGCAGATGGTGCAGGCCCTGGCGCGCAGTGGCATCGCCGCCGGACAACTGGGCCGCGTCCTCGATTTCGGTTGCGGGCTGAGCCGGGTGTTGCGCTGGTGGCGCATGTTTCCCCGCGTCAACATCCATGGGACGGATATCGATGTGGCGGCCATCATGTGGAACCGGGAACACCTCGGTTACGGAACCTTCGCGTTCAACACGCTTGACCCTAGGTTAGACTACCCCTCTGAGAGCTTTGACCTGGTGCATGCTATCGATGTTATGAGTCACTACCCGGAACATCTGCAGATCGTCTGGTTTAAGGAGTTCCTCCGCATCCTGCGGCCAGGCGGGCAAGTTTATTTCACCTCCCGCGGCCGTTCGTGCCGCGCGCTGCTGCCACCTGACCTGCAGGCGGTCTTCGACGACCACCGGCTTGTTTGCGGCGGCGCGGAACAAGCGGGCACGGAGCATTGCGTCGCGTTCCACCCACCTCAATGGGTCGTGAACACCTTGGTACCGGCAACGGGTGCCGAGGTCCTCGAACTGGCCGAATGGCCGGTAGGATCGCCGGGCGAGGATCTTTGGTTGCTCCGTAAGCCCCACGCCGCCGGCTGGCGGTAAAAGGATTGGCAATGCACGCTGACCTCGACAGTTTTTACCGCGGCAGCGGCGATCTCACCGGCCAGTTGGATTTGGCCTTTCAGGAGGCGCTGGCCAATCGCTATCGCGGCGCTGAAGCTGATTGCCTGTTTTCTCATACGCTGAACCTCGCGGACGGGCGAAGCCTGCAAGGCGCCACCGATCTGCGCGGCACGGAAGCCGCCCATTTGGGCGATTGCGACATCACGGGTCAACGCGTGCTGGAGTTTGGCGGCGGATCTGGTTGGCTGACGCAGTATATGGCGAGCCGCGCAGGCGAGTTGGTGACGCTAGACATACCGGTCGGGCGGGAGGAACTCTCCGCGCCCCTGGCCGCCATCAGCAACCCTCATGGACTCGACGGCTTGCGTGATATCCAGGAGCGCATTCGGCGCGGATGGTGGTTTGTCAAAGACCGCGCAGGCCACCCTGGCAAGATGGTCTATTGTGATCTGCACAATCCGCCGAGCGACTTGGGTCGTTTCGAAGTGTCGGTGCTGCCGTCCACCCTGCTTCAGGTCCCGATGCCCTTCCTGGTCGTGCAGGCCGCCGCCCGCGTGACGGAGCGCTGCATCGTCATAACCGAGCCGGTCGTTGCGACATTGTCGCAGGATGGGAACGGCCTGGGACCGGCTGCCCTTTTCGCCCCGAATATCGGCACCGGACAGCCGAACCACTGGTGGCAGCACAGCGCCGCCGCGCTCGCCCGCATGCTGATGGTGGCAGGGTTCGGTGACCTGTCCTTGTCCGTCAGCGTCGCCGAGCACAGCGCCATGCCGCTGCTGACGGTGTCGGGCAGGAGACCATCCGATTGACGCAAAGGGAGCAGCCGAGGGAGGTCGTGATCTACGGTGCCTCTGGTTTCAGCATGGCGCTGCGCGACATGATCGAAAACGGGTTGACGCCACAAAAATGGCGGGTCGTCGCTCATATCGACGATTTTGCCGGGGAGGACGCGGGCAAGACGCTCGCTGGCGTCCAGGTCATCGGCTTCCAGGTCTGGCAGGACCGCTACCGCGACCATCCTTGCGCCATTGCGATCGGCGACTGCGGCGCGCGGCGCAAGCTCGCAAACAAAATCACCGACGCGGGCGGAGAATTGCTGACGGCCTATCCGAAAGGCGGCACGGTATCGCCGCATATTCAGGTCGCCGATGGAACGATCATCGGTCAGCCGGCCTATATCGGCCCCTTCACCGCCTTTGGCCTTAACGTGCTTCAGATGCCGATGTCCGTGGTCGGCCATGACGTGGTGATCGGCGACTACTGCACCCTTTGTTCCTCGACCAGCATCGCGGGATATGTCGTGTTGGAGGACGAGGTGTTTCTGGGCGCAGGCGCTGTCGTCATGAATGGCCGGCCCGGCAGCCCGTTGCGTATCGGCCGGGGCGCCGTGATCGCGGCAGGGGCTGTCATCACGAAATCGGTCCCGCCGGGCGCCAAAATGATGGGCAATCCCGCGAGGCCGATCCGGGAGTTGGCGGCGCGAAGGCGCCCGCCCGTTTGACACTCGACAGTTTGATGCGGGCCGGCATTGTCGCAGCGGTCGCGCTGGTCAGCCTGCTGATGACGGTCTCGGCCGGTGCAGCGCAGCCTGACCCGCCGCAGACATGTTTCCGCACCGGCGGCGGCGATCTGACGGTCTGCCACGCAGACAGCGCCGAAGGGATCTACGGGCAGCCGTCGCCGCTTCAGATCGAATACAATACGCAGATCATGAAGCTGGACGATCACCGCTATGCCGTCGTCCTGCATAGCGAGGCAGAGGATTTCCAGCGTTACCTGGCGCAGACGGGGCAGCCGCGGCCCGGCGATTCGATCAAGACGGGCATTCAGGAGACAAAGGGCGACCCCAGCGCCGCGCTGCGCCTGCCGTCCAAGCTCGCCTTCCGGATCTGGGGCACGCTGACCAATCGGCAATCGCCGCTGTTCTACGCCTATCAAGGCCCGGCATTCCCGGCGACCGGGCTCAGCGGTGGGGCCAATCCGATGGTGACCAGCGGTCTGTCACAGGCAGGCGAGAGGATATTCTACGTCTTCTTCCTGGGCGTGACCTCGGACAAGGGGCGAGGCAAAGCCTTCCGCAACGTTCTGCTGGAAGCTCGAACGAAGGACTTCATTGCATTCGACGTCCTTCAGCGCGATGCCGGCCATCATTCGGTTTGGGTTCCCTTTGCTGGCGAGCAGGCGCAGCCCGCTATCGTCACGGACGAGGCAGGGCATCCGTTGCAGAGCAACCAGGCGGCCGAGCCTGAGCCGGCAGGGTCCAACAATCCCACGCGGCCGCCGGGCGCGGTCATAACGGCGGGGCTGTTCGGCTCCGTCGTCCGTGTGCATGGCCTCTACTATTATTTTTACACCGATCAGGATCCGGACGATCGGACCCGCAATCATCTCTACCTGCGCACGACCAAGGATATCGGCAGCGACGGCCAGTGGTCAGCGCCCAGCATCGTCACGGATGTTCCGCCGGAAGTCATCGTCCGTGTTGCCAAGGCAAGGGGCATGGATCGTTGGGCTGTTATCTATAGCTGCTTGAAATCCGCGCATCCTTTCCGGTCCGACCTATGCCTGCAATATACGCGGGATCTCAGCGTGTCTGGCCCGCGTGGCATTGCTGGCCTGACGCTGTTCCAGACGCCCTATAACGGCGTGTCGGGCTTTGCCTTGGGCCTGCTTGGCCGAGAGGCGACGGCGGCGGGACAGGTTCAATTGCGGGCGCAGCATTTCTACATGACCGACCCCGACGGCAATCTGGCTGCGCCGGCCGGTGCGCCCCCCTCGGTCGGCGGCGTACTCACTTGGCTTGAATTGCCGATCGATCTCCATATTCTCGGCGCCCCGACGTTCTGGGCCGATTGGACCGTCGCGCCGCGGTAGGCGTCGCGTTCCGGCCGACGCGGCTCAGCGGTTGCGGACCAGGCTCGAATTCAGGCAGCCGATGATCGCCTGTGATCGAGCGGTCAGCGGTGCGGCGGCAGGTCGATGAACAAAAGCATGAGCGATGCGCTTCGATAAAAATGGCATGACGCAGGCCTGGATGACGTTCAGGCGATCGGCCGTTCTTCAAGATAAAGCCGAAGATTGGCTTCGCGGCTGATCTTGCCGCTCGTCGTCTTGATCAGCCAGCCCGGTGACCTGACGCTGACGTCATGCGTTACCACGCCGAAGATGGAATAGATCAAATCCCGAATATTGCTGGCAAGCGCCTTACGGTTCACGACGTCCTCGTCCGTTGTTTCCGCGATCACGACAAGCGTCTGGCTGCCGAGACGTGCGCTGAACGGACCGACGGCGACGCAGCGCCCAGGTTTGACGGTGGTTGCGTTGTTAATCGCAAACTCAACGTCATGGGCATAGAGATTGCGGCCATTGACGATCAGCAGGTCGTCCGAGCGTCCTGCGACATAAAGCTCGCCGTCCAGCATGAAGCCGAGGTCGCCTGACATGTACCAGCCGTCGACCAGCGTGCCAGGTTTCAGGTTCTGTTTGAAATATCCGCTGAACAGGTAATCGCTTGTCACCGCGATCTGTCCGACCCGACCGTCCGGCAAGGGGGCGAGCCCCGCGTCCAGGATCCGCAGGTGGGTTCCGGGGATGGCTTTGCCGCAAGACAGGAACTGAACGGTCGCCTCGTCCTGCGCCGGCGGTCGGATCACGCCGTCCAATGTATAGCCGTTCATGCCGGCGGTGACGGTCCTCGGGACCGCGTCCAGGTCGGTCTGGGTAGCGATGCACACGTTTTCCGCCATGCCGTAACCGACTTGAAGCGCCAGCGGGCGCAGACCATGCTCCCCATACCGTTCGGCGAACCGCGCGAGGGTTTCCGGCTTGCAGGGTTCCGCCGCGTCGATCAGCGCGCGCAGGGACGACAGATCGTACCGTGCCTGACGAGGGGTGGTCCGGATAAGGTGATGAAACGCGAAGTTCGGCATCCAGCAGAGCGTGGCGCGATGCCGCCCGATGGCTTCGAGCAATAGGGGAGGAGAGGCGACCCATTCGAAGGGATTGAGATGGACCGTCGTCAGCCCGAGCAGAATGGGCAGGAACAGACAGTTTATCAGACCCATGTCGTGATAGAGCGGCAACCAGGAGACGATGATGTCGTCTTCCGTCATCCGAAGGGCGGCGGCCAGGCTGGCGACCGACCGCATCAACATGCCATGGGTCAGGATGACGCCCTTTTTCGCGCCCGTCGTGCCTGAGCTGTGTTGCAGACAGGCGATCTCATCCGGCGTCGCCGGATCGACGACCGGATCCGGCGATGCGGCAGGGACCGCTGCGATATCAAGCACGGGCGTCGCCAAGCCGGGAACGAGCCGGGCCAGATCGGCCGCGTCGGCGGCACTCGTGACAATCAGGCTCGCACCGATCCGTTCGAACGTCGCCGCCTGAGCCTGCCAGAACAGGGCAGGGTTTATCTTCTGCGACGCTGGCGGAAACAGTGTCGGCACCATCCCTGCCATGATCGCCCCGAAGAACGATGCCGGCAACGATATATGGGAGCCAAGCATGATGATCACGATCGATCCGCGCGGCAGCCCCAGATCGCGATACCCGGCGGCGAAGCATTGTGATTGCTCACACAACGTTCCGTAGGTGAGAACCTGGGCCGGTAAATCTTGCAATTCGAGAATGACAGCCGGCTTGTCAGGCGCTGAAGCGGCACGCATGGCCAGGACGGCCGCAATATTCGGTGCGTTGCACAAAAGGTCCGCGGGCGCGCGCTCGGCCAGCACTGATGGCTCGGCGGCTAAAGCCAACGGAGCGCCCCGATCCCTTTGACGCAGATGTTCACCAAGTTCAAATCGGCACCTGCATGCAATCTCACTCAAGACACAAAGCGTTAAATCGCAAAATTACCCATTGCTTTAGGAATGTTTACAGCTTTATCAGTTTTTCCTAGTTCGCTGGACTGCAACACCGCGTAACCTGCCATGGAAATGAGCTGGATACAATGGATCTCGATACGACGTCCGGGCAGAACGATGCCGTAACCTTCGAAGATGAGCCTGGACAGTTAGAGTTCCTGGATTTTCTGCGTCAGGTTTTTGATCCGGAATACTATCTGTTTCGCTATCCGGACCTGGACCAAGGGATCAAGCGGGATCTGACCGCGGAAGGCCGGCACATCGTCCGAATGTTTGCCGGGCCGGATTCGCCCGGTATCGATCTGATCGAGCATTTCATCGCACATGGCTTGCAGGAGGGCCGCACGCCGTCGATCCTGTTCGACGTTTCCTATCTGCACTTGTGCCTGAGCAAATACGGTCATGGCAAAGTGGCGCCGGGCGAGGTTCTGAGGGTATTCGCGGCGCTGCCGGACTGCGAGCGTTTCGTCCCCAATGCCTGGTTCAGTGCTTGGGCATTTCGTAAGCTGTATGGCCGCAGCGAGCCCGCACTTCTTGACATGACGGATTACGAGACCTTCGCTTTCTACGCTGAGCGTTGTTCCTATGCGGCTCTCTCGCCCAACGGCGTGTTCAACGAGGAAAGTTACCGGCTGCGCTACCCGGATGTGGCAGCCGCGGTGGGGCGGGCGCAGTTCCGGTCAGCGCTGATGCATTTCGGCTCCCACGGGCAAGGGGACGGCCGGCTGAACCTGCCGGGCACGACGGAGCGATGCTACCCCGGTACCGGCCAGTCCGAGTTTGAGTTTCTATTCTCGGGGCGCTCGGCCAATGGCTCGGTCGTCTGGTGGCTGGACGAAGGATTTTATCTTGGTATCTACCCCGATGTGCACGACTTGGTGCGCCGGTCCATCGTCAAGTCCGCGTTGGAGCATTACCTGGTCGTCGGTGCGCGCGAAGGGCGCCTGCCCAGTCCCTGGATGCTGCGTCTATTACCAGACAGGGACGATCCCGAGCTTTGGATGTATTTCGCCGGGCTGGGGTCGCCGGAATGTCAATTGGGCCGAGGCTCCATCACGCTGAAGGACGCCTCCGCGATCGTCCAGTTGCTCTCGGCTCAACCATGGGCCGGCGCCCCATCGCAAATCTGCGAGGCCTTGTGGCCGTTCGTGGCACAGCCGGCGATCGACGGCACAGTCGCGGTGCCCGAGTATCTGGCAGCCAATGTCGATGTCGCGATTGCTCTGAAGGCCGCGCCGGCCGACGAAGTGGCCCGGCATTGGCGCGAGCACGGCGCACAAGAGCATCGCCCGTCGCCGGGCAGCAATATGTTCGGCAAGCGCGCCGTCACATTTGAAAATGTGCTGCATTGGAAGAGCGGCGTGAACTATTTCGGCCCGATCGCATCGGCCAATGGTCTCGGCGCGTCCGCGCGCGGCTTCGCGACCGCCCTGCGGGCGGCTGGCATCCCCATCGCGGAATACGATACGAGTTGGCTGATTGACGGCGAGCGTCCCGCCCCGATCTTCAGTTCGGACGAATTGCCCTATTCGATCAACCTGCTTTGCATCAACGCCGACCAGGTCGCGCTCTTCGCTCTTCGCTACGGTGTCGAGGTGTTTCAGGGCCGGGCAAACGCGGGCGTATGGGTCTGGGAATTGCCTGCCCCGCCCCCGGAATGGCGATCGATACTGTCCGGCTTCGACCTTGTCATTTTGCCGTCGCAATTCTGCCGCGACAGCTTCGCCCTGTCGACCGATCTGCCCTTGGCGGTGATCCCTTACGTCGTGGACGAAGACGCGCTCGTCGCGGCAAGCCGCAAGCCGACGCGGCATCCGGCGCTTGCGCAGGTCGCGGCGGCAAAGTCCGCCGGAAAACGTATCGTGCTCTTCATTATGGATGCGTCGTCCTATACGGCGCGCAAGGGCGTCGACGTGTTCCGCACCTTGGCTGCGCGTGTGGAAGCGGCCCGACCGGGGGAGTTCCTCTTCGTGCTGAAGTCGCATTCGACGGATCGGTTTGAGGCGACGAATGACGGATCCGGCCAGGGCATCTTCGAAATCAAGGCGCTTATAGCATTCGATGAACTATGCGCCCTCAAGACAATGGCCGATCTGTATATATCGCCTCACCGAAGCGAGGGTTTCGGGTTCAATATCATCGAGAGCATTCTACTGGGCGTGCCGGTATTGTGCTCCGCCTTCGGCGGCATCCTCGACCTTCTGGCGATGAACGATCCGCCGCTTATACCAGTGTCGCTCCGCGAAATAGGCAAGGATTTGGGACCTTATCGCGCGGAAGCGATCTGGGCCGAACCGAATTTAGACCTGCTGGAAGCGTCCTTCCTCAAATTCTTCGCCACAAACCGCACAAGCCGCAAATTCTTTGCCTTGCGCAACCGTCTGAAGGCAGAGCTTTCACCGGCAAACGTGGGCGCGAAATTGGTTCAGGCTTTGACGCAATACTGCGCCTTGGGCGCGGAGAGCGGACCAAACCCGCTCGAAGCCTTCCGCCACCTGGCGAACAAACCCATCCGCGAGACTTACGTATTGCGGAGCGTCGCGAAGGACGCCCGGCGCAGTTTGGATACGCCGGGTGTCGAGCGCATCACCGAGATCATGGCCGGTGCGTTCCGCCCGACCTTTTCGATCATCACGCCGACCTACAACACGGAGCCGCATTGGCTGGAGGAGATCTTTGACGATTTGCTGCAGCAGACCGATCCGTCATGGGAATGGTGTATCGCCGATGACGGCTCCGACCGCGCGGATACTTTGGCGAAGCTGCGCTCGTTGCGGCGAAGAGACAGCCGGATCAAGCTGCAGATAGGGCGACGGAACGGCGGCATTTCTGTCGCCACCAATGCGGCGGTGGCGATCGCGCAAGGCCGCTACCTTGTCCTCGTCGATCACGACGATCGGGTCGAGCCGAATTTGCTGCAGACCTACGGCGCGCGGCTGGACCAGGCGACGTTCGAGGGCGTCCTATACTGTGACGAGGACAAGCTCTCGATGACGGGGGAGCTATGCGACAGTTACCTCAAGCCGGACTGGTCCCCGGAACATCTTTTGAGCTGTATGTACGTTCTGCACTGCTTGTGCATTCGTAAATCGACCTTTCTCGCGCTTGGCGGCTATCGCAGTGAGTTCGACGGCGCGCAGGATCATGATTTTGTCCTGCGCGTCGTGGCCGCAGGCTATCAGGTGCGCCATGTCGACCAGGTGCTGTATCACTGGCGGATGGCGCCGGCGTCCATGGCCGGCAGCACGAGTGCCAAGAACCCTGCCATCGAAAACGGCCGTAAGGCGGTCGCTGCCTATGTGCGGGCGGTCGGGATGAAGGCGACCGTCACGCACGGCTTGGCGCCGGGCACCTATCGCGTCCGTCCCGCTCTGCCGGCGACCTCGGTGGATATCAACATCCTCACCGGATGCACGGCCCTTGGCCGTGCCAGCGCCGACGGCGCAGGGCCGGCCACCTTCGTGGAGCAATTCGTCCGTTCCATCCTTGCCCATGCGCCGTCGATCGCGTTCCGGATCCGCATCATCGTGGACGCGCCGAAACTCGCTTTCGCATTGCCCCTGGCCGACCTCGATGCGCGGATCAGCGTGGTGCCTTTCGCGCGCAACTCTGCCAGCTTCAACTTCTCGGAGATGGCGAATTTCGCCGTTACGAGCAGCGAAACGGACCGCGTCGTGCTGCTGAACGACGACATGCTCGCGATCGACGATACCTGGCTCACCGCCTTGCTCGAACCGCTCGAATTTTCCGGTATCGGGGTCGTCGGCGGGCGTTTGCTGTATGGGGACGATCGGCTGCAGCATTGCGGTATCATTCTGGGGGTTCACGGTGCCGCCGCGCATGTATTCGAGGGGGAGAACCTGACCTTTGTCGGCTATAACTCGTTCAATCGGGTGATGCGCAACTATTCGGCAGTTACTGGGGCGATGATGGCCTTCAGAAGGTCCGCCTTCTCCCGGGTCGGCGGGTTCGACACGATCTTTCCCGTCGACTTCAACGATGTCGACTTCTGCCTTAAACTCACCCAATCAGGCTTGCGCAACGTCTACACGCCCTTTGCGACATTGCGTCACTTCGAATCCCGCTCGGCCCGGCGCTTTGCGACCGACGCGCTGGATCGCGCCCGGTTCCTGCGGCGGTGGTACGGCATCATCGCGCGCGATCCCTACTACAATCTCGGCCTGCCGCGTGACAACGCGATGTGCGACGTGGTGCCGCAATGGGTCGGGCGCAAGCTGCCGCCAGTCGAACAAGCCGGACTGGATTGAGCCCCGCCATGGTCGCGGTCGAGCCGATCCCGATCTATGTGGCTCAGCTACCGCGGGCGGAGGTTCTGCTGCCCTATCTGCGACAGATCGACGCCAATGCCCAATACACGAACCGTGGCCCGCTGGTGGCGCTGCTGGAGGCGCGGATGGCCGGCGCCCTGGGTCTGCCCGTCGGATCCGTGACGCTGGCGGCAAACGGCACGACAGCGCTGCAGGCGGCGATTTTGGCGGCGGCGGGGCGGGCGCGGCCAGGGCGCATGCAGGCCCTGCTGCCGGGCTATACCTTCGTCGCGACCGCGCATGCCGCCGAGGCTTGCGGGTATCAGGTCAAATTCGTCGATGTATCGGCTGCCACCTGGGCGATGGATCCGGTGGCAATGCTCGATCGGCCTGACCTGGACCGCGTCGGGGTGGTGATCCCCGTTGCACCCTATGGCGCCGCTTTCGACTATGCGGGTTGGGTTCAATTCCAAAACAGAACCCAAATACCCGTCGTGATCGACGCGGCGGCATCCTTCGAAGCCATCGCGCGTCAACCATGCTGCATCACGGCGGAGGTTCCTGTCACGCTCAGCCTTCATGCGACCAAGGCTTTTACCACGGCCGAAGGTGGGGCGATCCTGTGGCGGGATGGGGCAGGGATGCAGCGTGCCGTCGCGGCGTTGGGTTTCGGCTTGACAGGGGAAGAACACCGCTGGGTCAACGGCCCTGGACTGAACGGCAGATTATCGGAATACCATGCAGCGATCGGTTTGGCTGGCCTGGATGCCGCAGATCGAACGGCGGCGGAACGGACCCGTCTGCATGACGCCTATAAGGCAGCGGCGGTGCGTGCCGGCCTGGATGCCGCCTGCCTTGTCAGTTGGCCCGAGATAGGATCGAACTACGCCTTGGTGGAGGCTTCCTCACTGGAAGCGGCGGAGCGGCTGATAGCATCGTTTGCGGCGGCCGGGGTAACTGTGCGACGGTGGTACGGTCTTGGTCTCCACCGCGAACCATTCTTTGCGGCCGATTGCGATGGATCGCTTCCGAACACGGAATCCCTGGGCGATCGGATCATCGGCCTACCGGTCTATCCCGGCATGGGGGCGAGCCAGATTGACCGCGTCCTGCAAGTTCTGGCGGCCGATGCAGCCTCGGCCGGGCCCAGTCCTCGTTCGCGGATGAGCCGTTTTGGGTAGGTCGTCTGCCGTCGCGAAAGCCGCTGGTCTGTCTATGCACAAAAGATCCTTGGAAGGGACCGGGCGTTGATGGCGAAGGACGAGAAGGCTGCATCAGGCGGGGAGCCCTGTGACGCACTCGCGCGTCGGTCGGCCAACCACGTTGCGCTGTCTCCCATTTCCTTTCTGCGTCGTGCCGCGAAGGCTTATCCAGACCGGCTTGCCACCGTCTATAACGGACGCAGGACGACTTGGGCTGAAACCGACCGGCGGGCGCGACGACTGGCATCCGCTTTGTCGAAACATGGCGTCCGCACTGGCGACAGCGTGGCGATCATGGCTGCGAATACGCCCGAGCTTTATGAAGCGCATTTCGGCGTCCCGATGTCCGGCGCCGTGCTATGCGCCCTGAACATCCGGCTGGATGCGGATACTATCGCCTATATCCTGGCGCATAGCGGAGCGAAGGTCGTTCTCTGTGACCGTGAATTCTCACCGACCATGGCGGCGGTGCTCGGAAAGATCGCCGCAGAAATCCTGGTCGTCGACATCATCGATCCGGCAGTCGGCGGAGAACCGCTGGGCGCGATCGACTATGAAGCGCTGCTGGCGGAAGGCGACCCCGATTTTGTCGCGTCCGGGCCGGATGATGAGTGGGACGCGATCACCTTGAACTATACGTCCGGCACGACCGGTCGGCCCAAGGGCGTCGTCTATCACCATCGCGGTGCCTATCTCAACGCCATCGGCAATATCATCGATTGGAACATGGGCGAGCGTCCTATCTATCTTTGGACCTTGCCCATGTTCCATTGCAACGGCTGGTGTTTCCCTTGGAGTGTGGCGGCTAAGGCCGGCACCAATATTTGTCTTCGCAAAGTCAGCGCCGACGCGATCTACGCGGCTCTTGTCGAACATGGCGTCGATCACCTGTGCGGCGCACCGATCGTCCTGCGGATCATGCTGGATGCGACGGAGCAGGAGCGTCGCGGCTTCTCGCGGAGCTGCAAGATCATGACGGCCGGCGCGCCGCCGCCGGCAACGGTTCTGCTGCAGATGCAGGCTTACGGGTTTGACGTGACGCATGCCTATGGCCTTACCGAAACCTATGGACCCTCGGTGCTTTGCGCCTGGCGCGAGGAATGGGACGTGCTGGACCCGCAGGAGCAAGCCAGCAAGCGCGCGCGCCAGGGATTGAACTATGTCGTTCTGGAAGACGTCATGGTCGCCGATCCCTTGAGCGGGGACGCCGTTCCCAAGGACGGTGCGACCATGGGCGAGATATTTTTTCGTGGAAACGTGGTCATGAAGGGCTATCTGAACGATGACCCGGCAACGGAAAAGGCTTTCGAAGGCGGGTGGTTCCGCTCCGGCGACCTAGCCGTCGCTCATCCCGACGGCTATATACAAATCAAGGATCGCGCGAAGGACATCATCATTTCGGGCGGCGAGAATATTTCCTCGATCGAGATTGAAGACGTTATCTACCGCCATCCTGCCGTCGTCGGTGTCGCCGTGGTCGCCATGCCGGATGAGAAATGGGGCGAAACGCCAACCGCTTATGTGGAACTGGCGTCCGAGGCTGGACCGGCCATCGCCGAGGAGATCATGGCCATTTGCCGTGCTGGGCTTGCCAGCTTCAAATGTCCAAGACAGGTGATCTTCACGACGCTGCCGCGCACCTCGACCGGCAAGATCCAGAAGCGGCTGCTGCGGGACCTTGCGCGGGCCAGTGTGCGACTGCCGTCTTGAGTTTCGCACGACAATGCAACTTGGCCAGGGGCGAGGGCTTGGGGTCTGTCAGCCTTAGTTGGAAACGTCCCTAATCCGTCGCCCGCGGACTTGTTCCGCGGGTCTACCCTCGCGTGTAGGCAAGCGGTCGTCTGGGCGCCGGGGCGGGTAGGTCCGCGCAACGAGTGCGCGGATGACGAATTATCTACTAAACCTGATGCACTCTTACCACGCCGCTCCCGCTCCCGCCCAACCGACAGTTTTACGCGTAATGGGCGAGGTAAGGTGCGCGCTGGTTCGGCATCACGACATCGTTCTGAGCGTAATGCTTCAGATACTGCGCCCGCTGGTTCGGCATCACGACATCGTTCTGAGCGTAATGCTTCAGATACTGCGCCCGCTGGTTGGGCATCACGACGTCATTCTGCGCGAAATGCTTCAAGTAAGGCGCGCGCTGGTTCGGCATCACCACCTGGCTCTGGCTGGCAGACGGTGCAGACGCAGTCTGGGAAGACGAACTCTGGTCGGCGAGCGCAGCGCCCGCCATGCTTAAACTCAGAGCAGCCGCCATAAAAAAGGTCTTCATGTTACTCTCCTGAATTGCTGCGAACCGTCACCCGGTTCGTGTCAGCGATGGGCTTCCACCGCTTCGTTGCAACAACAGCTAGGCCGATCGTCTGCACATTAGAACTCGCCTGCGACACATGTTATTCATGCGAATTTAGTTTAAATCACGAAATTTTGAGCAAATTATGCGCTAATTGAGCATTAATGGCGCAGAGCGCGCCGCGTCATCCGCGCAGGCGTTGCGCGGCACGACCCGTGGTGGCGCCAGCCCGACCTTTCGCCCTTGGTTTCAAAAGGTCTGCCAGGATGATCGCGCGGAAGGCGCGGATGGTGGGCTCGGGTTCGAATTCCCGCATGATCGCGGAGCGCACCATGGCACCATCCAGAAAGGTCGAGATGAAGGTTGCCATCAAGTCCGGATCGACCTCGCGGAAGATGCCTGATTCGACCCCCCTGGACAGGGCACTTCTCAGGATCTTCGCCTCCGTGTTGTAGAAGGTGCGAATAGCCTGGTTGATTTCGGAGGAGGCGCCATGCGTGCTCGCGTAATCCATGCTGATCTTGATCAGCTTCTCGATCAGGCGATAATTGACGATGTGGTGCTCAAGCCAGCGTGCAATGACGGTCTCGGGCGGCAGGTCAGGCTGAACCAGATCGTCGTAGAGACCAAAGACTCTATCGACTGTCGCTTCGACGACTTTTAGAAATAACCCTTCTTTGCTTCCGAAGTAGTAGTAGATCAGCGAGGCGTTGACGCCCGTCGCCTGGGCCAGGTCTTTGATAGTTATGCTGGCGTAATTTTTACTCGCAAAGAGTTCAAGCGCCGCGTTTCGTAGCGCCTCCATCGTCTCCGGATTATCCACGCGCGGCCGGCCCACCCGGCGTTTCTGTTCCAATCGTTCGGTCTTGGCTGAGGTCTTTTCGACCAATTCAGCAGCAGGGCGCATTCGCGTCTTTTTCTCCAGCACTGGGAATGACCTCCTCCAGCCGCCCGCCACGGTTTTGGGCGCCGGATCATCCGCGCTTTCAGGCAGAGATTAGGATAGCTCTGCCCGAAGTCGGAAGCCAGCGTCTTTTTTAAACGAATGTTCGAATAAATATTGACTCGGCGAGAACGAAAATCCCAAGATGCTCTCACGCTCCCAGGGCAAGCCGCCCGCCTAGAGCAGATCACAGTCAGATGGAATCATCTGACTGTGTGAAGATGCTCGCAAAAACAATAGTCTAGAGCGGAGCCTGTGAGCGTAAGCGAACAGGAAACGCTCTAGAAGAGAAATCGGAATTTTCATCATGGACGCTGGTGCTTCGCAGCTTCACGAGAAGCTTAAATCAGACCTCGCCGCCGCCAAGGTCGACTTCCTCATGGCGAGTTATGTCGACATGCATGGGGTGCCCAAGGCGAAGATCGTGCCCCTCGCTCATCTTGAAGACATGCTGGCAGGGTCAGAGATGTTTACCGGCGCAGCGCTGGATGGCGTGCCGCAGAACGTGAACGACGATGAGGTCGCGACCTACCCGGACGCGGCGACATGCACGGTTCTGCCTTGGCGCCGCAACGTCGCCTGGTTCGCGAGCGACCTTTGGCTCAAGGACGCCCCTTTCGAGGCTTGCAGCCGCAGCATCCTGAAGCGCCAGATGGATGACGCGGCGTCGCTCGGCTTCACCTTCAATCTCGGTATCGAAGCCGAATTCTATGTGATGCGAGAGGATGAAAGCGGCAAAAAAACACCGATTACGACAAGGAAGTTGCACAAGCCGGCCTATGACGCCGCCAGCGCGCTCGACAATCTCGATTGGCTGGGTGAGATGGTCAATGCCATGAACGAGATCGGTTGGGACGTCTATAGTTTCGACCAGGAAGACGGCACAGGCCAGTTCGAACTCGACTTCGCCTTCGACAATGCGGTGACAACCAGTGACCGCTTTGTCTTTCTTCGCATGATGGCGCAGCAGATCGCGGCAAGGCACGGGTCCTTCGCGACCTTCATGCCCAAGCCCTTCGCGGAAATGACCGGTAGCGGCGCGCATTTCAATATGTCCTTCGCGGATCGCAAGACCGGACAGAACCTGTTCAAGTCGGACAATGATCCGCGCAATTGCGGGCTGTCCACACTCGGCTACCAATTCATCGCGGGCGTCATTCGTCATCTGCCGGCGATCTGTGCGGTGGTGGCGCCGACCGTGAACAGTTACAAGCGTCTGGTGAAGCAGGGATCGATGTCCGGCTTTACCTGGGCGCCGATCTTTGCCTGCTACGGCAATAACAATCGCACGAATGCGCTCCGCATTCCTATGGCCGGCGGCCGCGTGGAACTGCGCGCAGCCGATAGCAGCTGCAATCCTTATCTCGCGGCGGCCATGATCCTCGCGGCCGGCCTCGAAGGCGTTCGGGAAGGTCTCGACCCCGGCGAACCGAACCGGATGAATATGTATGAGGCCTCTCCGGCGGAGCTGGACCGGCTTGGCATCGGCGAATTGCCAAGATCGCTCGGCGAAGCCGTGGAGGCGTTCGAGGCGGACCCGTTGAGCAGCCGCGTCATGGGCTCGCTGATGGCCAAGAGCTGGGCCGATTACAAGAAGGACGAATGGCTGTCCTACACGGCCCATGTCTCTGACTGGGAGGTTTCGCGCTACCTGAAATTCTACTGACCCCTATTCGGCCGTGCTGTGTCGGCGCGGCTTTCACCCCTTCCGATTGGAGAGGCTATCGTGCAGCAGGATGATGACGTCCCCGCCTATGGCTCCGGCCCCAGCCGCCGCACTCTTCTAGCGAGTGGCA
This sequence comes from Acidisoma cellulosilyticum, assembly GCF_020621385.1. GTDB lineage: Bacteria > Pseudomonadota > Alphaproteobacteria > Acetobacterales > Acetobacteraceae > Acidisoma > Acidisoma cellulosilyticum. The sequence continues at coordinate 21,827 of NZ_JAESVA010000013.1, forward strand.
CCGCCCTTGCGTTCGGATTGACGGCGCTGGGCGCCAGCCGCAAGGCTCGCGCGGCCAGCGTTCCCGCCACAAAGCCGGACAAGATCATCGTCCGCACCTGGGGCGATCCCTGGCAGTCGACCTTGCAGAAGGCGGTATCGGAGAAGTTCACGGCCGAGACCGGGATCAAGGTCGCTTATGACCTCACGGATTTCGGCCCGATGCAGGTCAAGATTCAGCAAGCGCTCAAGGCCGGCAACCGGCCGCCCTGCGACGTCAATCACACCGTCGCCTACTTCGCGGCCCGCGCTGTCGCGCAGCGTCTGGTCCAGAAGCTTGACCCCGAGATCGTCACCAATGAGACGCAGCTGACGGCGGTCGGCCTCAGCAGCGGCAGCAGCGCAGGCTATTTCGTCAGCCCCTATTCCTACATCTATCCGATCATCTATAATTCAGACCTCATTCAGCCGCCCGAGGATATGTCCTGGGAAGGCATCCTGGATCCCAAATACGGCAAAAGCTTCTTCGGTGGCGGCACCTTCGACGAACTCATCATGCCCTTTGCGAAGATCAAGGGTATCGATGTCGCGACCGGCGATCTGACCCCCGTTTGGGCGGAAATCGCGAAGCTCAAGCCCAATCTGACCGGTCTCGGTCAGGACAGCGATTTTGTGAATTCCATGAAGTCGAAGCAGTCGAAATGGGGCACCTTCATTGTCGGCAATGGGATCGACCTGAAGAATGGCGGCCTGCCGATCAAGTGGTTCGTCCCGCGTGAGGGTTCGACCATGTGTACCGACAGTCTTTATGTTCCGCGTGGCCTGCCGGACAACGTGAACTATTACGCCCAGAAATACATCAATCAATGGATTGATGCGGCAAGTCTCACGGCCTATTGCGAGGCCGTCGGCACGGTCCCGACGAACAAGGGCTCGACCCCCGCCAAATATATGCTCAACGATCCGGTCTTCCCTTTTACCGAAGAGCAGATCCATAAATACGCTTTGCCGATGCCGATGGATGCCACGGCACGCAATCAGGACAAATGGCAGGCGGCTTATATGATGGCGCTTCAAGGCTGAGTCTGAATGGGAGCCAGCGCAGACATCTTGGCCGGGTCAGTCCCGCCCGGCGCCGCTAGGCCGGGTGGCGACGGCCGCATTCGGATTGCCGGCATCAGCCAGCGTTTCGGCGACGTGCGGGCCGTCGACGATGTCTCCTTCGACATTGAGAGCGGTGAGTTGCTGACCCTGCTGGGGCCGTCAGGATCGGGAAAGACGTCTCTGCTGCGCATGATCGCGGGCCTGGCCAAGCCCGATGCGGGTGAGATCTGGGTCGGCGGCCAGCGTATCGATCAGCTGCCGACCCATCGCCGTAACATCGGCATGGTCTTCCAGTCCCTGGCACTTTTTCCCCATCTCAGCGTTTTCGGGAATATCGCCTTTCCGCTGTGGATGCGTCGCTGCGGAAAGCGGGAGACTGCCGCCCGCGTGCGGGAAGCGTTGGAGGTCGTGCGGTTGCCGCAAATCGCCGCCAGACGTGTCGATGAGATTTCCGGCGGTCAGCGCCAGCGGGTGGCGCTTGCCCGCGCGCTGGTCTATCGGCCGAAGCTGCTTCTGTTGGATGAACCTTTCGCGGCCCTTGACGCCAAGCTGCGCGAGGAGATGCAGCTTGAGATCATCCGCCTGCATCATGATCTTGGCATTACCATCGTCAATGTCACGCATGACCAGAAGGAGGCGCTGACGATCAGCGACCGCGTTGCCGTGATGAGCGAAGGCCGTCTGCGGCAGATCGGGACGACGGTCGAAATCTATCAAAGGCCGAACTCGGCCTTCGTTGCGGGCTTCGTCGGCACGACCAATCTGCTGCACGGCGCGGTCGCTGCCGGCGGTGAGATCCTGGTGCTGGCCGACAGCATCAGGGTGCCGCTCGGCGGGGATAAAAGATTGGCGCCGGGCGCCGCCGCCGCTCTCGTTCTCCGTGCCGAGCGTCTCACGCTGATGCCCGCCGAGGCGATCATTCCAGCGGACCTGGCGTCCCTGCCGGGCATGGTGCGGTTGCGGGCCTTCCAGGGCAATACGACCTTGTTCGAAGTGGAGGTCGTGGCGCTGGGGCGAAGCCTGCGGGCGGAGACGACGTCGCTCAGCGAAGCGAGCCGCTTTCCGGTCGGTACAGCGGTCTCCCTCACCTGGCGGCCGCAGGATGCAGCCCTGGTTCCCGTGTGATGGCGATGCCCGACAGCGCCGATCCTGCCGTGGTCGCGGATCCGCCCGCCCTGTTCGTTCGCCTGCTGGGCATCGCGGATCGGGTCTTTGGCGGCGGACAGATCGCTATGCCGGCGGCGCTGCGGATTGCGGGCGGGCTGCTGCCCGCGATCATCATGATCGGCGTGCTCGCCTGGGGGCTGGCGCTGCTGTTTTGGTACAGCATCCACAGCTATGATGCTTTCGCCGACCAATCCGGCCCTTTGTCGCCGATCGAATATGCCACGCTGCTCTGGGCCAAGGGCGCCGGGTTTTATCGCACGATCCTGATCAGAACCGTGCTGCTGTCTTTGCTGACGACGCTCGCAGCACTTGTGCTCGCCATTCCCGTGGCAACCCTGATCATCCGTACCAGAAGCAATCTGCTGCGCATCACGGGGCTGACATTATGCCTCGTGCCCTTCCTGATGGGTGACATCGTTCGCGCCTTCGGCTGGCTTATTCTGCTGGGGCGGGAAGGGCTGTACGGCTGGCTGTCCCAGTCGCTGGGCTTAGGGCAGCGCACGCTCATCGGCAGCGCGCTGGGCATTTGGCTGGGCTCGCTCCAAACCATCGTGCCGGTCGCCGCTCTCATCCTTCTGCCGGCAGTGCGTCGTATCGACCCAGACCTTGAACAGGCGGCCGCGACCCTGGGCGCCGCGCGCTGGCGTTGCTTTGTCCTCGTCAACCTGCCCTTGATGGCACCGGGTCTGGTGTCGGCCGGGATCGTCGCTTTCGCGCTGACGATGACGCAATACGCCATCCCCGATATTCTGGGCGGCGGTCTGCTGCCCTTCGCCGCCAATACCATTCAGAATGTCTTCTTCACCGAGGGGAATATCTATCTCGGCTCGGCCTTGGCCGTCGTGACCCTGGCGGTCGTGCTCCTGACGGCCATGGTTTTCGCCTTGGGGCTAGGCCTTCTGCGGCGGTGGCGCGCAGGCGTGCAGCGACGCCAGGCGGTGGAGATCGCGCTATGAGCCGTTTCACCGCCCTTTGTGCCGGTATCGTGCTGATATTCATGACGCTGCCGACCATTCTGACGGCCATCCTTTCGGTCAGCGGCGATGCCACGCTCGCCTTTCCGCCGCAGCACTGGTCGCTGCACCCTTATCTGGCGCTGTTGGAGGATGGGGGGCTGCGCGGCGCGCTGCTGCGCAGCCTGCAGGCGGGGGCGGAATCCGCGCTGCTCTGCCTGATCTTCGGCCTGCCGGCCATGCTGGCGCTGCAACGCCTGAGAGGCGCGCTGGCGGCTGCCGTGCTGGCTTTCCTCACCCTGGGCTTTGCGGCGCCCCTGGCGGTCTCCGCCGTCGCCCTGCTGATCGTCTATTACATGCTCGGCATTTTCGGGTCGCTGCATGCTTTGGCCCTGGCACTCGCCATCGTGAACCTGCCGTTTCTGCTCTATGCCGTCGCGTCCTCCCTGGCCGCGATCGATCACAGTCTGGAGGAGGCGTCGCTCACGCTCGGCGCCTCTCCCTTCCTCACCTTCCTGCTCGTCCGCCTGCCGAGCCTGGCGCCCGGCATGATGACCGGCACGCTTCTCATCTTCATTCTCGGCGCGACGGAATTCATGGTTTCCGTCGTGCTCACCAACGTCAACAGCGCGACGCTTCCGGTGGTGATGTATGGCAGCCTGCGCAGCGGCCCGACGCCCATGCTGGCGGCGGCGGGCATGTATTACGTGCTGCTCGCCCTCATCGTCGTGCTGGCCATTACACGCAGCCGTGCGCTGCAACAGTTCCTGTACAGGCGAAGCTCATGACCCTTCCTGCCTTGCCCCTGCGCTGGGACCGGCTCACGGCCTCGGAAATCGGGGCCGCCTTGGCTGCCGGCGTGGATACCGCCGTACTGCCCGTCGGTGCGATCGAGCAGCACGGGCCGCATCTTGCGACGGGCACGGACGCCATCTCGGCCGAGGCCATCGCGCTCGCCACGGCAGCGCGCCTGCCTGTCCTGGTCCTGCCGACCATCCCCTATGGTTGTTCGCTCGGCCATACCGACAAGTGGCCCGGCACGCTGTCGCTGCATCCCATCACGCTGACGCAGGTCGTGGTGGAGATCGCCCGTTGGGCCGTGAGTTCCGGGTTGACGAAGATCATGTTCCTGTCAGGGCATGCCACCAATGGGCCGTCGCTCGGCAGCGCCATCCTGCATTTGCGGCATGAACTGCCCGAGGCCCGGTTCCGGACGCTGGATATCTGGGGGATCTCCCCTCGCGCCCTCGCGCTTTATACCCGCGACGCGGCGGATTTCCACGCCAATCGGGGGGAGACGTCCTTGCTTCTCCATCTTGCGCCCGAGATGGTGCGGATGGACCAGGCCTTCGATGTGCCGGACGTGACGCCTGGGACCGAATGGCAATATCCGATGCCCCGCACGACGCCGACCGGTGTCGTCGGCAATCCCACGGAAGCGACTGCCGCGGATGGCGCGATGATGGTCGACATCCTGGTCGAGGATTTTGCGGCCCTGCTGACCCGCGCCGTCGCCGAGCCCTGGCCGGTCATTCCGGCCGGACCGCAGGACGCGTGACGCGCATTGTGTTGTCCAGTCAAGATACTGAGCGCCGATTTTTCGCCGATTGCGGCATCGCCTAGCCTGACGCCCTTAACTTCTGGAGCCCGCCATGGATAAGCATCTGTCCGCCAGCCCCCAGGCCCACAGCCAGGCTCGCAGCCATGCCGAACCGCCGCTTGAACAGCTGGTGGCGGAGGTGATGGCGGGTTCCGGCCAAAGCCTTGCCGACAGCGAAACCTTGCCGCCCGCCGTCTATACCTCGCAGGCCTTCTACGATCTTGAAGTCGAGAAGATCTTCAAGCCCGAATGGGTCTGCATCGGGCATGTTTCCATGCTGTCCAAGCCCGGTGACTATGTCAGCCTGGATCTGTTCGGCGAGATGCTGGTCGTCACCCATGCGGCCGATGGCCTGGTCCGCGTTCTCTCCCGTGTTTGCCTGCATCGTTGGGCCCCGATCGTGGAGGGCTCGGGCAATGCGAAGATCCTGTCCTGCCCGTTTCATCGCTGGGGCTATAGCCTTGACGGCAAGCTGACGGCGGCCCCGCATATGGAGCAGGCGGCCGGGTTCGACAAAGCCGAGTGCCAATTGCCGGAATACAAGTCCGAGATCGTCGGTGGCTTCATCTTCGTCAATCTCGACGGTCAGGCGCCGCCGCTGGCCCCGCGCCTTGCCGAGATGACCGATAGTCTGGCGCGCTACCGAACCGACGAATTGCACGTCGCGCATACCCTGACCTATGATTGTGCGTTCAATTGGAAGATCGTCGCTGAGACCTTCATGGAGCCCTATCATCATATCGGGCCTCACCTCAAAAGCTTCGAGCGGGATTTCCCCGGCCGTCTCGGCTTTATCGAGGACGGACGGAAGGACTGGACCATCTGCCATTGCGTCGCTCGCCCCGAACTCGGCCAGGCAGCCTATCACTTCGGTTTCCCCATGCTGCCTGATCTGACCGACGCCGAGAAGGGCGATTTCCGCTGCTATCTTGCCTATCCCTATCATCTGCTGAGTGTTCATCCCGATCGCATCATCTGGTTTTGTCTGCGTCCGCTGGGCCCCGCGCGCACGATTCTCGATTGTCATGTCATGATCCGCGCCGAGACTTTCGACACGCCCGGCTTCCGCGAGGAATTCGACCGGCAGATGGTCTCGCTGCATGAGGTCAATCTGGAAGATGTCGGCGTCAACGACATGCAGCAGCGGGGGGCCACGACAGGGGCCGCGCGGATCGGGCGTTTGAGCCATCTGGAGAAGGCGGTCTGGCAGATCGCCGATTATGTTCGGGGTCGCATAGGCTCCTAAAGTGAGATTCGGATCTTGGGGTGTTTGACCCTAAGATCCTCTCGCTGCAGGAGACTTGCCGTGAGATCAGATCGCGCCTGGGTGCTTCTCAAATCCGGGAAGCGCCTTAACCTTATCGATCCTCAGCCGGACAGCTGGGATGACCGCGATCTGGCGATAGGCCTGTCGCGGACCTATCGATGGGGCGGGTATTCGCGATGGGAGTTGCCGCTTTCCGTCGCTCAGCACAGCGTGCTGGTCCTTGTGCTGCGGCAGGCGATGGAACCACACCGCCCGCTGTCGCCGCGCGAGGCGCTGCGGGAACTTCTGCACGATGCGTCGGAAGGTTTTCTCTCGTTCGACCCGATTTCGCCGTTGAAACCTCATCTGGGGCAGGCGTTCGAGGCGCTGGATGGTCGGCTGCGGCAGGCAGTGGAGACGCGCTACAATTTGCCGGCCTGGCAAGGGGATGACTACGCTCTGCACAAGCAGGCCGACCGCTTGGCTGCCGCGTCGGAGGCCGTGCATATCGCGGGTTGGTCCAGGGACGACTTGCATGAGACCCTGAATATCAGCCTCAATCCCATCGAGACTGACCCGCTACCGCGGATCGAAGGCTTTGCGCCCTGGGAGCCTTGGCCGGCTCAGCTTGCCGCCGCCTTGTTCCTGTCCAAGCTGAGGGAGTTGTCGGACAGCAAGCGGGTCATCGAAAACCCAGCTGATCTCACCAAGGCCGTCGTGCGCGAAGACGTCTTGCGGCGACTGGCCAGCGCCTATGCCCGCCTGCCTGACGGTCGGAAGCAGCCATGTCACACGGCGCCGACCGGCAGCAGCCTGTCCGACAGCTTTGTCGTGACACAAGCTGACGACGGTTCCCAGACCGTCGAAGGCGTGGTCATCGCAGGCGAGCGCGCCGCTGACGGTAGCTGGAACTTTCGCAATCGCGTGACGATCTTCACGACCGGGGAGGAGATCCTCGACCGTGAAGGGCATCATTGCCTTGTCTCCGCCCCGTGACACCAGCGCTGTCGATGCCAGAGACGGCAATGCCAGAGACGTCAATACCAGGGACGTCAGGCTGAAAAGCGGCCGGGACGGAAGGGCGACAGCAGGCTGTGCTCGGTCCCCGTCACGATCTCATAGGCCAGAAGCTCACCGATGATCAGGCCGAGGGTGGCGCCGCTATGGCTGAAGGCGGTATAGGCGCCGGGCAGGCTGGCAAGTGCGCCGACCACAGGCTCACCGTCACCGGGAATGGGCTTGGGCCCCATGCCGAAACGCTCGAAATGCAGGCGCGGCTGGCCCTCCAGCACCTTTGACGCCTCATCCAGCAGGCCTTGGATGGTGCTTTCCTTCGCCTCGTAACGGCCTTCGCCATGAATGACGATCTCCTGCTCCGACCAGCCACTGTCGAGCACCAGCGCGCCGTCCGGCGTCGGCCGCACGGCGATGCGCGGTGTGTTCAGCACGGCCTTGAGGTTCGAGAATAGCGGGCGGGTTTTGATGAGGAGGGAGATCGGCGTGTCGTCGCCGATGGTGATGCCGAGTTCGGCCGCCATTGCCGGCACGGCCGGACCGGTTGCCAGCACGACGCGATCGGCTTCGATGACCTGACCCTCCGCCAGGCGCAGACCCTGGGCGCGACCGCCGGTGGTCAAGATGCTCGTTTTGCCTGCTTCCGTGATCAGCTTGCCGCCCAGGAGGGTGAATTCGGCCAGCAGATGGGCGATGAGGGATGGCAGATCGACCCAGCCTTCACCGGGATTGAAGATCGCCCCCTGCGGTGTGATCGCGTCGAGGTTGACGCCCGGCGTGATGCGCGTGACCTCAGCCGGGGTCAGCAAGCGGCTATCATAGCCGAGCCCGCGTTCATGCGCATAGACATCCGCAATCTCATTGCTGGCATCATCGGCGTCCCAGGTCAGCGCGCCATCGAAGCGCAGCCAGGGCGCGTTCGGCAGATGGGCCGACAGCGTGCGGTAGCGGTCGATGCCGGCGATGCGCAGCTGGTGATAGGGCAGGCTGCGCTTCCGGGCGGAATTGAGCCAGGAGAGCGACCGGCCGGACGCGCCGCTGGATGGCTGCGTCTCGGTCACCAGCGTGACGCGAGCCCCTTCGCGGAGCAGATGGACGGCGGTCGAGACGCCGAAAATACCGGCACCGAGAACCGCGACATGGAGAGGAGAGGTCGTCATAGGAACTGCTTTCCAAACAAGGAGAGAAACATTGCGGCGTGGTCAAAGCACTTCGGACAGGAAGCGCTTCAGGCGCTCGCTGTTCGGTCGTCCGAAAATCTGGTCAGGCGGGCCGGTTTCGACGATGCGGCCTTCGTCCATGAAAACGACCTGGCTCGCGACACTGCGGGCGAAATTCATCTCATGCGTGACGACGACCATGGTCATGCCGCGCTGACCCAACTCACTCATGAGCGTCAGCACGCCCTTGACCAGTTCGGGGTCCAGCGCGCTGGTGGCTTCATCGAACAGCATGATCTCAGGCTGCAGGGCGAGCGCGCGGGCGATGGCGACGCGCTGCTGCTGCCCGCCGGACAGATTGCTCGGCCGATGATCGGCGCGTTCGGCGAGGCCGACCTCGGCCAGTTGCCGCTGCGCCAAGGTTCGCGCATCGCCGCCTGATTTGCCCTGTACTTTGCGCAGGGCGAGGGCGACATTGCCGAGCGCTGTGTGATCGGGAAACAGGTTGAATTGCTGAAACACCATACCGACGCGGCGGCGCAGCCGGTCCGGCTTCCAGGGCAGCACGCTTTCCCCATCCAGCCGGATATCGCCGCCCGCCGGCTCCACCAGCCGGTTGAGGCAGCGTAGCAGCGTCGATTTGCCGGAGCCGGAGGGGCCGATGATGCAGGTGACGGTGCCGGCCGGAATGGTCAGCGTCACGTCATGCAGCACCTGCAGCGGGCCGTAAGCCATGTCGAGGCCGATAACCTCCAGACTGCCGCCGGCAAGATGCGGGCGGGCCGTCTGTGACGGAGGCAAGGCGGCAGCGTCGCTCACTTCCTGCAAGCCGCTGATCAGCTTGGTCGGGCGGCGCCCCGTGCGCAGCCGCGTGTCGACGAAATTCACCACATGGGTCAGCGGCACGGTGATGATCAGATAGAACAAACCGGCGAGCAGAAGCGGGGAGAGGTTGCCGGTATCGACCGCCGCATCCTGCCCGACGCGAAACAGCTCCCGCTCACCGGGCAAAAGGCCAAGAAAATAGACGAGGCTGGAATCCTTGATATTGCCGATGAACTGGTTGACCAAAGCTGGCAGAACGCGGCGCACGCCCTGCGGAATGACCACAAGGCGCATGCCCATCGGGTAGGTCATGCCGAGCGCACGGCAGGCTTCCAGCTGCCCGCGATCGACGCTTTGAATGCCGGAGCGGAAAATCTCCCCGATATAGGCGCCGGCGATGAGGCTGAGGGCGGTGATGCCGAGCGGAAAGGGCGAGGGGCCGAACAGCATGCGCCCGATTCGGGCGAATCCTTGACCGATCAAAAGAATGGTCACGATCGCCGGCAGGCCGCGAAAGATATCGGTATAGATGCGCGCCGGCACCTTCAGCCAGTTCATCCGCGCGATGCCGCAGACGGCGAGGATCAGGCCGATGAAAACCCCAAGGATGGTCGAACTTATCGCCAAAATAAGCGTGTTCTTGAGCCCGACCATGATGAGGTTGGGCAGCACCGCCAGCATGGACGGCCAGTCGAGAAAGGTTTCCTTGAGGTTTTCCAGCCAGTTCATGCAGAATTACTTCTGCGGCAGATATTGGGGCGTCAGCGGCGAGCCCGGGAACCATTTCACGTAAAGCTTCTCCCAGGTGCCGTCCTGCATCGCGTCATGCAAAGCCTTGTTGATGGCATCGAGCAGCGCCGGATTGCCCTTGCGCACGACGAAGCCGGCCGGCGCATCGAAGGACGGGATATTGATCGCATCCTTCAGCCCATGGAAGCGCTGGGTTTCCTGCTTGGCCTGTTCGTAATCCAGAAAATGCGCGTCGATGGTGCCGTTGTTCAGCGCGGCGATGGCGGAGTTATTGTCCGGAAATTCCACAAGACTGGTCTTGGTGAAATGCTTCTGGGCGTAAAGCGCTTCCAGCGAGCCTTGCAGAATGCCGAGGCGCTTGCCGGTGAGATCGCTCACCGTCTTGATCGACGGATCATTCGTCAGCACCGACAGGAAACCGACCAGATAGCCGTTGGAGAAGTCGACGAATTTCTTGCGTGCGGCGGTGGTGCCGATGGCCGCCGCCGCGACATCGAAGCGGTTATTGGCAATGGAGGGGATCAGCGCCGAGAAATCCTGGCCGGTGAAGGTGACGTGCTTCGCGTCAAACCCCATGCGGCGCGCGACATCGCGGAACAGCTCGATATCGAAGCCGGTGAAATCGCCATTGGCGTCCGCGAAAGCATAGGGTTTCGCGTCATCCATGGTGCCGACGCTGATCGTGGTCGGGTCGATCAGATGATAGGGATTGCCGGGCGGCGTTGCCGCCTGGGCGGCGGCGGCCCCCAATGTCAGGCCGGCCAAGCCGGCCAGTGTGGCGACCGAGAAGACGCGTCGGGATAGGCGTGTCATGCGCAAAGCTTCCGTGTTTGAGGTTCAGGCTCAAAGGCGACGGCCAGGGGTTAGCCAAGGGCTGCAATAGTGCTGCCACAAAACTGAGACCGGTCTCAATAGCTAATTTCAGCCGCTTGACGGGGCAGGGTCAGGACCGTTACGGCGGGGTATGAGCCAGGAGACGCCCCCCAGAAAGCCGGCGACCGTGCAGGATGTCGCCCAGGCCGCCGGCGTTTCCAAGGCGACGGCGGCGCGCGCGCTCGGCCAATATGGCGCGGTCAGCACCAGCGTGCGGGCGCGTGTGGTGGCGGCGGCCGAGGCGCTCGGCTACCGGCCGAATGAAATGGCGCGGTCGATGAGCACCGGGCGGTCCGGCACCATCGGCGTCATCGTCGGCGATATCGAGAACCCCTATTTCGGTCTCGCCGTGCGCGGCATCAGCGACGGCGCCCGCGCGCTGGGCTTCAACGTCATTCTCGCCAATTCGGCTGAGGACAGCGCGGAGGAGCGCATGACGGTGGAGGTGCTGGCCCGCAAGCAGATCGACGGGCTGATTGTCGCCCCGGCGGCGGCGGGCGATGTGGTCCATCTGCGGGATTACGCGCGGCCGCTGGTGCTGATGGATCGGACAGTCGCAGCGCTTGCCGTCGATACGGTGGTGATGGATGACGCATCGGCGGCGGCTGAGGCGACGTCATTGCTGTTGGATGCCGGGCATCGGCGCATCGCCTATCTGACAGCGACAAAGCTGGCGGGCGCCCATACGGAAATAGACATATCAACGGTCGCCAACCGCATCGCGGGTTTTGCGCGGGCGATGCAGGCGGCCGGTATCGGCGATCCTTGGGCGCAGGTCCATTTCGGCGTGACGCCGCGCGGCGACGGGCAAGGCGTGATCCGCGCGCTATTGGCGCGGGACGATCGGCCGACGGCGGTACTCGCGTCCGACAGCCTCATCGCGCTGGAAGTCCTGCGTGCGACCAAGGCCCTCGGCCTGACCATTCCCGGCGATCTCTCGCTGGTCAGTTTTCACGATGCCGATTGGACAAGTGCGGTGACGCCGGCGGTGACGGTGCTGGCGCAACCCGCTTACGCGCTTGGGCAGGCGGCGGTCGGCATGCTGATCGAACGGATCGAAGGGCTGATCGCGCCGCCACGCCGGGTGGAATTGCCCATGCGGTTGATCGTGCGGGAGTCGGTCGCGCGGATTGACCTATCCGCGTCAATCAAGCCGTGAAAAACTGGCTCAGCCCAAGGTCGCGCAGCCCCCGGCGATAGGCGATGGAACTGCGGTCGGCCGGGATATGCGCTTCCATGCGCGGGTCCAGCGGCAGGTTCTCCGGCTTTTGCATTTCGATGATCGCCTTATCCTCCTCGAAAACAAGGCGGTTGAATGCGTAGACGTCTTCCACCGGGATTTCGGTGCCGAAGTTGCGTGCGATGGGCACGAATAGCCGCGTCACTTTTGCCGACACGGGCGAGGCCGCGTTGAAGATGGCCAGCCGCCCGTCCTCCGGAAAATGCACGGTCAGCGTGGCGACAAAAGGCAATTGAACCGAGAAGTGGCGCAGCCAGACGAAGCCCGGCGGCGCATTGCCTTCGATGCCGCGCGGAAAATTGCTTACCGTGCTGCGGTAATAGGCGTCGAACCCATTCGTATGCGCCTCGACGTCATAGGGCGGGACTTCCAGATTGTCCGGGTCACCGAAGGTATCGACATGGACGAAGCCGAAATGCGCGACGTCCAGAAAGCCTTCCATCTGCCGTCCGGCGAAGCCGAAGATATCGATGTAAGGGCAAACGATCTGCTGGAAACCATCCTCATCCCAATGCGGCATCGGCGGGATAGCGGGCTCGCCGCCCGCCTGGTTGTCAAGGCAAGTCCAGATCAATCCGTAGCGGATCACGGCCGGATAGGTTTTGAGATGCAGCTTGGTCGGAATGCCGTTGGACGGATGCGCCGGCACATGCACGCAGCGCCCGGCCCCCGCGAAGCGCAGCCCGTGATAGGGGCAGGTGACGCCGACACCCGTGACATTCCGGCCCATGGACAGCGGCACGCCGCGATGCGGGCAAAGATCGTCCGCGACCACGACCTCATCCCCCGCGCGGTAGACGACCAGCGGCTGGTCCAGCAGCTTGGCGCCGAGCAGCCCGGTCTCATCCAGGTCCCGCACCAGCGCTACCGGATACCATTGCCGCGCGAGGATGCGCCAATCCGCCTCCAGAAAGGTGCAGCCGCGCGGCAGGGCGATCGGGGCAGCGGGTTTCGTAAGGGTCGCGCTCATCGCAGCATCTCGCGGATCGGTTTCTGACCGCCCAGACGTATTGACCCTCAGCGTTGATCTCAATAGCTTTGTTTTGCACTGTCCGTTCGAAAAAAGAGAACGCCTGTGGACGCGCTGCTTTTCTCCCGCTTCCTCCGTTATTTCGTCGTGGTCGCCGAGGCGGGTTCCATCCGTCGCGCGGCCGAGGTGCTGCATGTCTCGGCCTCCGCCATCGACCGGCAGATCCTGCGGGCCGAGGCGGATGTCGGCATGCCGTTGTTCGAGCGGCAGCCGAGCGGCCTGAAGCTGACGGCGGCCGGCGAGCAATTACTGGCCGCCAGCCGGGACTGGGCACAGGCGGCCGAGCGGTTGCGCGGGCGCATGGACGATCTGGTCGGGCTGCGTCGCGGCCATGTGCGCATCGCCATCATCGGCGCGCTGGCGGCCGGTTTCCTGTCGCGCGAAATCGCCCGGCTGCATTCGGATATGCCCGGCATCACGGTGGACGCGCATGTGCTGGACAATGTCGCGGTGATGGATGCAGTGGCGGCGGGCCTTGTCGATTTCGGCATTATGCTCAACCCGCAATCGGCGCGGGGTATCAGCGTGGTCGCTCATCATCCGATCGCCCTCGGCTTCGCGCTGCCGCCCGGCCATGCGCTGGCCGGGCTTGCCGCCGTGCGGTTCAATCGCGCGCTGGAGGAGCGGATCATCAAGCCGATGCCGCCGCTCGCCGTGCATGAGCAGTTGAGCGTTCTGGAAGCCGCGACCGGCATCACGCTGCGCCCTGTCGCGCAGTCGGACAGTATCGCGATGATCAAATCCCTGATCCGGGACGGCGGCGGCATTGCCGTGCTGACGGCGCTGGATGTGATGGAGGAGGTAAGGCAGGGATCGCTCGCCTTTACCCCGCTATCGGACCCCGTGCTGCGGCCGCTATCGCTCGGCGTCTGTGTCGGTCAGGCGCGGCAGCTTTCCATCGCGGCACGCACCTTCCTGCGCCGGATCGAAGAGGCATTTTCCGCCCTATCCTGAGCGCCCTCAAGCAGTCGGGCGATCAATTTCTGCTATTTGCGTCATAAATGCGTAAAAATATGCAGAATCACCGTATCTGGCGAATATTGTACTTCGTTAGATCGATATATTGACTTCTATTGCGATCAATCAGAGTGTTGTGGTCGATCCTACGGACGGCTGACGGGGGACGTGTGTCTTGCACGCTTAGCCAGCCGATCCGATGGCATGTTGTTGCTTTATCACCTTTTTGTTGCAAATTCGATCCTACGGAAAGTGCGCCATATATGAACGACATAACCGGGATCAATCGCCGGGCGGCCCTGCTGACGGGCGTCGCCGCCGGGCTGGGCGCTGTCCTGCCGAGCCTGCCCCGCGCCGCACAGGCCGCGTCGAAACTCAAGCTGCTCAACGTCTCCTACGACCCGACGCGCGAGCTTTATGCCGAATATGATGCAAGCTTTGCGGCAGCGTGGAAGGCCAAGACCGGCGATGATCTTGCCGTCAGCGTGTCCAACGGCGGGTCAGGCTCGCAGGCCCGCGCCGTCATCAGCGGGCTGGAAGCCGATATCGTCACGCTCGCGCTCGGCTATGATATCGACGCCATCGCCAAATCGGGCCTGCTCTCGGCCGATTGGGCGAAGCGCCTGCCGAACGGTAGCACGCCTTATACCAGCACCATCGTTTTCCTGACCCGCAAGGGCAATCCCAAAGGTCTGAAGGACTGGCCGGATCTGCTGAAAAGCGGTGTGCAGATCGTCGTCGCCAATCCGAAAACCTCGGGCGGTGCGCGCTGGGCTTTCCTGGCCGCCTATGGCTGGGCGCTGGGCGCTTTCGGCGGCAGCACGCAAAAGGCGAATGACTATATTCGGGCGCTGTACAAGCAAGTTCCGGTGCTGGATGCCGGGTCGCGCGGCGCGACGCTCACCTTCACCAATCGGGGCATCGGCGATGTGCTGATCTCCTGGGAGGATGAGGCGCATATGGCCGTCGCCAAGGGCGGCGCCTATGAGATCATCACCCCCGCCAAAAGCATCCTGGCGGAGCCGCCGGTCGCGGTCGTCGATGCCAATGTCGATCGTCATAAGACCCGCGCGGTGGCGGAAGCCTATCTGCAGAACCTCTATACGCCGCAATCCCAGGATCTGCTGGCCAAGTATTTCTATCGTCCGCGCGATCCGCAGGCGCTCGCCAAATATGCAGCCCAGTTTCCGAAGGTCGATCTTTTCACGATCGAGACATTCGGTGGCTGGCAGGCGGCGCAGAAGCAGTTCTTCGCCAATGGCGGCGTCTTCGACCAGATCTACGGTGGTTGATGTCGCTCGCTGACAGCAAACCGGGTCCTGGCTTGGATCTGGGTCTGGGCTGGCTGCGCCGCGGTCGTACCCGGCGGCATATTCTGCCCGGCCTTGGTCTCAGCCTCGGCATTACGCTGTTCGTGCTGAGCCTGATCGTCTTCCTGCCGACGGCCGCGATGGTGGGCGATGCCGCGACGCTCGGTGTCGGTGGTCTGATCCGGCTATTGGCGACATCGCGCGTGTTGGGCGCCTTCAAGGTCAGTCTCGGCTGTGCGGCGCTGGCGGCATTGACCTCGGCGGTCTTCGGTCTGCTGATCGCCTGGGTATTGGTGCGCACGCGCTTCCCCTTTCGCCGGCTGGCGGATGCGATGGTCGATCTGCCTTTCGCACTGCCGACTTCGGTCGCGGGCATTGCCCTTTCCACCCTTTACGCCCCGAACGGCTGGCTGGGCTCCTGGCTGGCGCCTTACGGCATTCGCGTCTCCTTCACCGTCATCGGCGTCTATGTCGCGCTGACCTTCGTCGGGCTGCCCTTCGTCGTGCGCAGCGTGCAGCCCGTGCTGCAGGATCTGGAAGCCGAGCAGGAGGAGGCAGCGCATATGCTGGGCGCCGGCCGGCTGCAGATCTTCAGCCGCGTCATCTTCCCCGCGATCCTGCCGTCACTGACGGCCGGTTTCGCCATGGCCTTCGCGCGGGGGCTTGGCGAATACGGTTCCGTCATCTTCATTTCCAGCAATAAGCCCGGCGTTTCCGAAATCGTGCCATTGCTGATCGTCAACGAGTTGGAGCAGTTCGATTTCGCCGGGGCGGCCGCTATCGGCACGCTGATGCTGGTGCTGTCGCTCGTCATCCTCTGCGTCATCATGCTGCTGCAGCGTCTGGTAAGGAGCAGCCGGCATGGCTAATGCAAATGGCTAGCGCAAAGTGTGTCGGGCTGCGCCGCCAGGGCGGCGTCGTCAATGTCATCATGATCACGGTCGCGCTGCTATTCATGGTGCTGTTTCTGCTGCTGCCGCTGATCACGGTTTTCGCCCAGGCTTTCGCCGGCGGGATTTCGGGCTATGTCGCGTCGATCGTCGATCCGAACACGCTCTCCGCGATCTGGCTGACGCTGATCGTGGCGGCGGTCGCCCTCGTCGTGAATGTCGTCTTTGGCCTGGCCGCCAGCTGGTGCCTGGCGCGGTTCCGCTTCCCTGGCCGGCTGGCGCTGCTGACGGTGCTGGATCTGCCCTTTTCCGTCTCGCCCGTCGTCGCCGGTCTGATGCTGGTGCTGCTATACGGACGGCAAGGCTGGCTCGGCCCTTGGCTGGAAGCCCATAACCTCAAGATCATCTTCGCGCTGCCGGGCATGATGATCGCGACCATCTTCGTGACCTTGCCCTTCATCGCGCGCGAACTCATTCCGCTGATGGAAGAGCAAGGTGCGGATGAGGAGGAGGCAGCGATTCTGCTCGGCGCCTCTGGCTGGCAGATGTTCTGGCGCATCACCATTCCGAAATTGCGCTGGGGACTGCTGTATGGCGTGTTGCTCAGCAATGCCCGCGCGATGGGCGAGTTCGGCGCCGTTTCGGTCGTTTCCGGTAATATTCTAGGTCTGACGGATACCATGTCGCTCGACGTTAAAGCGCTATACGATGGCTATAATATCGTCGGTTCCTTCGCTGTCGCCTCGCTGCTGGCGTCGCTGGCACTTGTCACGCTGATCGCCAAGACAGTCTTGGAGCGGCAGTTTCTGGGCCGTTCGACCAAAGAAGAGGTGTCCGCCTGATGGCCGGCCATGTCTCCATCCATAATGTCTCCCGCCGGTTCGGCGCTTTCGCGGCGCTGAACGATGTCTCGCTCGACATTCCGGCAGGCGAACTGGTTGCGCTGCTCGGGCCGTCAGGCTCGGGCAAGACGACGCTGCTGCGGATCATCGCCGGGTTGGATTTCCCCGATTCCGGTCAGGTGCTGATCAATGGCGAGGATAATGTCGCCCGCCATCCGCGCGAACGCGGCGTCGGCTTCGTCTTTCAGCATTACGCGCTGTTCCGGCATATGACGGTCGCCGGCAATGTCGCTTTCGGCCTGCAGGTGCGCCCGCGCGGCCAGCGGCCGAGCAAAGCCGAGATCAAGGCCCGTGTCGCTGCGCTGCTGGACCTCGTTCAACTCGGCTGGCTCGCTGATCGTTACCCGATCGAACTGTCCGGCGGCCAGCGGCAGCGCGTGGCCTTGGCCCGCGCGCTGGCGATCGAACCGCGTCTTCTGCTGCTGGATGAGCCGTTCGGCGCGCTGGATACCAAAGTGCGCAAGGAGCTTGGCCAATGGCTGCGCGACCTGCATCACGGTCAGGCCATCACCAGCCTGCTGGTGACGCATGATCAGGCGGAGGCGCTGGAACTGGCCGACCGCATCGTCCTGATGTCGCAAGGTAAGGTCGAGCAGATCGGCACGCCGGCCGAGCTTTATACGCGCCCGGCCAGCCCCTTCGTGCTGGAATTTCTGGGCGAGGCCAATCGCATTCCCTGCGTCATCGGCGAAGGCGGTCTGGCGCTGCTGGCCGTCAGCGGCCATGCGCTGGCGCAGAGTGTGGAGCCTGGCCAAGCTTTCGCTTCACCGGGTGCGGTGCTGACGCTTTACGTGCGTCCGCATGACCTGGTGCTGGAAGCGCGATCGGATGGCCCGGCCGTGGTGCGGGCCATCAAGGTTGCCGGCGCCTTCGCGAAAATCGAACTCATGCTGGGCGAGTTGGCATTGACCGCGCTGACGCCCTTGCATCGGCTGCCGAGCCTGCATCTGCAGGAAGGATCGCGCGCCCGGCTGATCGCGGCCCAGGGCATGAGTTTTTCGGCGGCCGGCGCGGGCGGCTCGGTGCAATTCGAAGCGCCGCGCGCTTTGGTCATGGCCTGACGGAAAGGGCGCGTTCCGATTGGAACGCGCCCTTGGACTAGCTGAGCCTTGTCAGATCAAGCGGCGTCGACCAGCACGATTTCCGCATCGTCCAGGCCGACGACATCGAGCGCCGTTTCGCCGGTGATGGCCGCGCCGTCACGTGCCTTCAGCGTTGTGCCGTTGATGGTGACGGAGCCCTTGGCCAGAACCAGATAGGCATGGCGGCCGGCATCCAGCGGCAGTGTCACCGTCTCACCGGTCTTGACCGTCGCACCCATCACGCGGGCATTGGCGCGGATCGGCAGCGCATCCTCGTCCCCCGGCAGACCGCTGGCCAGCGTCACGAAGCGGCCTGAACGGGCATCCTTCGGGAAGGGTCGCGCACCCCAGGAGGGTTTGCCGCCACGGGTTTCCGGCATGATCCAGATCTGGAAGATGCGGGTCGTCTCATCCTCCTCATTCCATTCCGAATGGCGGATGCCGCTGCCGGCGGACATCACCTGCACGTCACCGGCTTCCGTCCGCCCGGCATTGCCCAGACTGTCCTTATGGGTGATGGCACCCTCCCGGACATAAGTGATGATTTCCATATCCGCATGAGGATGCGGCGGGAAACCGCTTTTGGCGGCGATTTCGTCATCGTTCCAGACGCGGATCGCGCCCCAGTTCATGCGCTCGGGATCGTAGTAATTGGCGAAGGAGAAATGATGCTTGGCATTCAGCCATCCGTGATTGTCACCACCGAGGCCAGCAAAGGCTCTGACGTCGATCATTTGAGTAACTCCTGGCGGCAGGACCCTGATGTCCCGTCCTTGACGCGGAAGATGGACCTCGACAGGCATGACGAAAACAGAAAAGATGGAACGTCATTCTTTCCGAAAACAGTGGTTGAGCCATGTCCCTGCCTGATCTGGAAGCCTGGGCGATCTTCGCCAAAGTCGCCGAAACCGGGTCCTTCGCCGGGGCTGCGGCCGATCTGGGCATTACTGGCCCGACCGTCTCCAAGGCTATTTCTCGTCTCGAAGCGCGGTTTGGGGAGAAGCTGATCCACCGCACCTCTCGCCGGTTCGCGCTGACCGAGACCGGGCGGGTGCTGGCTGTCCGCGCCGCGCAGATTCTGGCCGAGGGCGAAGCAGTGGAGGCCGAGGCCCAGGCCAAATCCGCGCGGCCCCGTGGGCGCATCCGGCTCGCCGTGCCGATGTCCTTCGGGTTGCGCCATGTGGCACCGGCACTGCCCGATTTCCTGGCCGAATACCCGGATATCTCCGTCGATCTGCATCTGGATGACCGGCTGACGGATCTGGTCGCCGGCGGCATCGATGTGGCAATGCGGATTGCCGATCTACCGGATTCAGGCCTGGTCGCGCGCCGGCTTTGTCCCATTCACCGCTATGTCGTGGGATCGCCGGACTATTTCGCGCAGGTCGGCAGGCCGGACCGTCCGCGTGACCTCAGCCAGCATCGCTGTTTCGGCTACAGCAATCTCGCCAGCGGCAATGTCTGGCATTTCCGTCACAAGACCAGCGGCCTGGAGGAGGCAGTGAGCGTCAGCCCGCGTCTGTCGGCCAATAACGCTGAAGCTTTGACGGCCTCGCTGGAAGCGGGCGAGGGCCTGGCCCTGCAGCCTGATTTCATCGTCTGGGACGCGATCGCGGCCGGCCGATTGGCGGCGGTCTTGCCGGATTGGGAAAGCCCCAGCCTGGCGCTGCATCTGGTGACGCCGGCCGGCGGCCCACGACCGATCCGCACGCAGGTGCTGATCGATTTCCTGGTCAGCCGTTTCGCGTCCGGCGCGGCCCCCTGGACAAGGGCGGCCCTCGCCTTAACCGGCTGACAGAGGCGCGCCGGCCGCCCCGTTTTCCTCTGCCGCGATGCAAGCCTCCAGAATATCCAGCGCTCGCATCATCTGATCCTCGGTCGTGATCAGGGACGGCGTCAGTGTCAGGACATTGCCCATGGTCGTCTTGAAGCTGAGCCCCTGATCGAAGGCGCGATACAGAATGGCCTCGGCCGCGTTGCTGGCGGCTGTCTTCGCTGCGCGGTCGGTCACGAGTTCGATGCCGAGCAGAAAGCCGCGCCCGCGCACGTCGCCGATCAGCGGATGCTTCGCCTTCATGGCGTGAAGCCGGTCGAGCGCCACATCGCCCACACGGCGCGCGTTTTCGACCAGATCCTCATCCTCGATGATCTGAATGGTCGTCAGCGCGGCCCGCGCCGTGACAGGGTTCTTCTCATGCGTGTAATGGCCGAAGGCATAGGCGCCGGCGACATCCAGATCGGGCCGGCAGAGCACCGCCGCGATGGGCAGAATGCCGCCGCCCAAAGCCTTGCCCATGACCAGGATATCGGGCGTCACCCCGTCATGGTCGCAGGCGAACATGCGTCCGGTTTTGCCAAGGCCCGTGGGGATTTCATCGAAGATCAGCAGCGTGCCATGGGCGCGGCAGGCTTCCGCCACGGCCTTCCAATAGCCGGGCGGCGGCAGATAGGGCACGGCGCGCGCGGGCTCGGCGATCACTGCCGCTACGTCGCCCTCACGCTCCAGCACGTAACGCAGGTAATTCGCGCAGGTCATGTGACAGAGGTCGAGGTCCGGCAGGCCATTCGGGGCGGGATAGCCGTAGGGGCAATGGTAGCAGGCGAAGGGGGCCACATGCTCCGTGCCCGGCAACAGCGGCCCGATGGGCCCGCTGCGGAACATGGCCTCACCACCCACGCTGGACGCGCCGAAACCGGCACCGTGAAACGCGTCCCAGAAGGAGATGGTCTTGAAACGACCGGTGGCGGCGCGCGCCACTTTCAGCGCGACCTCGATGGCGTCTGACCCGCCGGTCGTGAAAAGCACCTTCGACAGATCGCCGGGCGCGATCTCGGCCAGCTTCTCCGCGAGCGCCACCGCAGGCTCGCAGGTGAAGCGGCGCGGCGCGAAGGGCAGCGCGTCCATCTGCGCGGCAATCGCCGCCTTCAGGCGCGGATGCCCATAGCCGATGTGATGGACGTTATTGCCGTGGAAATCCATGTAGCGGCGGCCGGCGACATCCTCGATCCAGATCCCCTCGGCCCGCGCGATGGCATTGAGACAAGGGGAGGAGACCGATTGATGCAGAAAGGCGCTTGCGTCACGGTCGATCAGGTCCCGGCTCGCACCCTGGATTTGGCGCGCCGCCCAGTCCTGGCGGCGGGGCGAGTGGTTGACGTCGCCTTCGCCAGCCCGAACGGCAGCGGCGCGCACCGGACCTGTCATCTGTCTCGCCTCAGGGATGCTCGCCGCGTGCCATACGCGCCTCGATCTCGTCTAGGACCGGCACCAGATCGGCGATGCTGTCGATGACATAATGCGCGCCGACGGCGAGCAACGTATCCTCGGCCTGCGCGCGCAGCGCTGCCTGTTCCTCATCCGGGGTCGCGAGCCACTCCTCATGGCTGAGGCCGACGCAATTGCCGGAAATGCTGACGCCCACCGTCCAGGTGCCGGCGGCGAGGCCTTCCAGAATGCCGGGTTCGGTATCGTCGATCTTCACGACGGCGGAGGGCGGATAGACGCCCAGATCTGCGAAGCAGCGATACATCATCAGCGGCGTCGGGCGCCCGTCCGCCAGGTCACCGGCGCAGACCAGATTGTCCGGCACATAGCCTTGGGCTGCGGCCAGCGGCAGCACGCGGTCCATGATCGGGCGGACATAGCCGGTGGTGGAGCCGAGCTTCATGCCGCGCGCGCGCACGGCCTCGGCCATGGCGACGGCGCCGGGGATGAGCGTGCAATAGTCGGCGACGACATCGGTATTCAGTGGCACGAAGACGGCATAAAGCGCATCGATCTCAGCCTCGCCCGGCAGCGCGCCATGGGCGTCCGCCCAGCGCGCGGCGATATCGGGGTCCGCCATCAGGGCGGCGATATGGGCGCGTTTCGGCAGGCCCATGGGCTTGCGGGCTTCTGCCACCGAGACGTCGACGTCGAAGCGCTTATAGGCTTCGACGAAAGCGCCCATCGGCGCGCGGGAGCCGAAATCGATGACCGTGCCGGCCCAGTCGAAGATCGCTGCCTTGAGGTGGTGGCTCATGCGCACAACTCCTGAATGACTTCTTCGCCGATGGCGAAAGCGGTGGAAGCGCCGGTGCCGCTGGTGACGACCGTCAGCCGGACATCGTCCATCGGCTTGTCGAGCAAAGCGAGGCGGTCGGGCGCGGAGGCATAGGTGCCGATCCAGCGCTCCGTGATGTCGTATTCGACATGCGGGAAGACCGCGTGGAACTCATCCAGCACCAGATCGTCCAGCGCGGTGTCGGAGAAGGGGTCCATGGTGGTGCCATAGACAT
This sequence comes from Acidisoma cellulosilyticum, assembly GCF_020621385.1. Taxonomy (GTDB): domain Bacteria; phylum Pseudomonadota; class Alphaproteobacteria; order Acetobacterales; family Acetobacteraceae; genus Acidisoma; species Acidisoma cellulosilyticum. The sequence goes on from NZ_JAESVA010000013.1 coordinate 44,186, forward strand.
GGGTATCGCCCACCACCAGGCTGCCGTCGGCCGATTGCACGGCGATGAGATGCACGCCGCCGGCCAGATGCGGGGCCTGTTCCTGCTTCAGGCGGGTCAGCAGGGGGGCGGCCTCGGGCAGTTCCGAATAGCCGAGATAACGCACGAGCGAGAGGTCGGTCATCACCGCGCAGCCCAGCGGCAGCGGCGTGCGCGGCTTCAGCCGCATCATTTGCAGTTTTGAGCGGGTGACGTTGAACTCGGCCAGTCGGTCCGCGAACAGCGTCGCCAGATCGTCGCCCGGACAGACCGCGATCTTGGCGGCCTCGATGACGCCGTCGCTGGTCAAGACCCGGCCGCGCTCGACACCATGGACGGCGACGCCGCGCATGACGGTAACGCCGCGCGCTTCCTGCAACCAGGCGATGAGTTGCTGAATGGCCTCGCGGGATTCGACCCGGCGGTCATGCGGGGAATACAGGACGTTCTCGGCCTCGCCCGTCATCCAGGGAAAGCGCTTGCGGCCCTCGACGGCCGAGAGGATTTCACAGCCGACGCCCATGTCCGGGTGCGCGGCGAAGGCTTCAAGGACCGTCGCCGCTTCGGGGCGGCGGGCGACGACGGCCAGACCCTGATGGAGGATGGCAATGCCGGCCTGCGGGGCGACCTCCTCCCAGATATCGCGGGACCGCATGGCGCGGCGCCAGCACTCGCCCTGCTGCTGGCCGGTGACGGTGACGAAGCCGAAATTGCGGATCGAGGCGCCGACCGAGCGCTGGTCGCGATCGATCATGACGACACTAAGGCCAAGCCGGCTGGCGGCCAGCGCATGAGCGATGCCGACGATGCCGGCGCCGACAATGGCGATGTCATAGGTCATGGGCGGACTCGTATAGATGTGTCCGCCTATTAGCGAGCCGCGCCGGGGCGGAGCAATGGCAGAGACAGGCCGCCGCCGTTGTCTTTCATCATATCGTCATCCGCATGTCGTCATCCGCTCTGGCGCAACCTTGTCCCCCCGGGCGGCTGGACTGTCCGTTCATGCGCTTGTGGCCAATCCGGGTCGTGATAGATTGTTGCTGTTATGTGACAGAGAAGGAGCGAGACAGATGAAGTTTGTTCAAGTCCTGACGGCATTCGCGATGGTGCTTGCGATTGCTGCCTGCGCCGAAAAGCCGGTACCGCATAAATTGACGAATTCCGCGCCGGGTGACGGATCGGCGCCGTCGCAATCGAGCTGGTAAGTGGTTCGGTGGCGGGCCCTGCGCCCGTCACCTTGCCCGCTTGACGGCTAACCGACGCCGCCGACCATCCAGAAACTGGGTGGGGCGGTGCCGTTGACCGCATAATCGCCCACGATCCGCTGCTTGTAGATCAGCGGATTGTGGGAGGAGAGGGTGCGGGCATTGCGCCAATGCCGGTCCAGCGCGGTCGCGCGGATGGTGGAGGAGGCGCCGAGCGCATCGAACAGGGTTTCGGTCGCTTCCAGAACCAGTTTCGCGACCACCGGCTGCGCCTGATCGACGCTGATTTCGCTGATGATCGTGGCGGCATCGGCCTCCTCAGCCTTGCCGCCGATCGACAGGTCATAGACGGCCTGTGTGGCCTGGGCTGTCTGCAGCGTGATGGCAGCGGCGGCATAGGCCAGGCTGCGGACATGCCCCACGACCTGCAGCACCTGCGGATCGGTCTGCACTGTGCCGGCCGCACCATGGCTATAGGCGCGACGGCGGCCAGCGACCTGGTCCGTCAGATCGCGCGCAGCCGCGCGGCCGATGCCGGAGAGCGTGGCCAGATGCACCAGCTGATAGAAGGCCGTGCGATATTTCGAGCGGGCATCGAAGGCAAATACATCCTCAGGAAAGACCGGTGCATTGTCGAAGACCGTCGTGCCGCTGCCCGTCAGCTTCTGCCCGAAGCCGGACCAGTCGTCATGGCGGGTGACGCCCTCGGCCGTCGCGGAAATGAAGCCGCTGCGGATCTCGCCGTCCAACTCTGCCGCGAAATGGACCCAGTCGGCATAAAGCGTGCCGGTGGTGTAGAATTTGGTGCCGCTCAGCCGCAGGATATCGCCCTCGGCCTTCAGCACCGTTTCGAAGGAGCCGAGCGTATTGCCGGCGGCCTCGCTCAGCGCGCTGCCGACCAGATCGCCCGCCACGAAACGCGGCAGCCAACGTGCGCGCCGGTCCGATCTGCCGGCCGCGAGGATGTCCTCCACCGCGCCGAAATGCGCGCGCAACGCCTGGGTCACGTTGGAATCGGCCGCAGATAATTCGATCATCAGGCCCATGAGTTCCGGGATGGTGGCACCCAACCCGCCGTCTGAGACAGGAATGCGCAGCGCGCCAAAACCGGCCGCCTTCAGCCAGGCAATCGGCTCATAGGGCAGAATCCGCTCGGCCTCACGCTGGATGGCGTCGGTCGCGATACGCCGAAAGATCGGGCGGAACCGCTCGGCCAGCGCCGCGTAGCTGGGCGAGGAAGGGGCAGGAAAGGCGGCTTCGGTCTCGGTCATCAGCGTCTCATTAATTACGATTTAAATTAGGTATTTTCGGTATGAAGGATAAATTTGCAATATTGTGTCGTTATTTAACCTATCGCTTGGCCGATCCAAAGCTTTTATAACGGCGCGCGGGGGCAGATCCTGCCTGCCGATGCGTGACGCCGCTCAATCATAAAAAAACGGGGGAAACCATGCCGGAGAACGAGGTCACCGAGACGGAACGCCGGGCGCGCTGGCGGCCGGAGACGATCGCACTGCATGGCGGTCGCTATCGGGCGGACCCTGCGACGGGCGCGGTCGCCGTGCCGATCTACCAGACGACCTCCTATCAGTTCCAGGACGCTGACCATGCCGCGCGTCTTTTCGCGCTGGAGGAGCTGGGCAATATCTATAGCCGCATCATGAACCCGACTCAGGATGCGCTGGAGCGGCGTTTGGCGGCGCTGGAAGGCGGGGTGGCGACGCTGGCCTTGTCCTCCGGGCAGTCTGCCTCAGCCTTCTCCATCCTCAATATTGCCGAAGCCGGCGATAATATCGTGAGTTCCACCGATCTCTACGGCGGCACCTGGGCGCTGTTTGCCAATACGCTGCGGCGGATGGGTATCGAGGTGCGCTTCGTGGACCCGGCGGACCCGCAGGCCTTTGCGCAAGCCACCGACGACCGCACGCGCGCCTATTACGCCGAGACTTTGCCCAATCCGAAACTGGAGGTTTTTCCGATCGCGGAGGTGGCCGCGATCGGCCGGCAATACGGCGTTCCGCTGATCATGGACAATACGGCCGCCCCGCTGACGGTGCGGCCTTTCGACCACGGCGCCGCTATCGTTGTCTATTCAACGACGAAATACATCGGCGGTCATGGCACCTCGATCGGCGGCGCGATCATCGACGGCGGCAATTTCCCTTGGGAAAATCATAAGGCGCGCTTTCCGCTGCTGGCCGAGCCCGACGCCGGCTATCACGGCGCCGTCTGGATCGAAGCCGCGAAACCGATCGGCCCCATCGCCTATATCCTGCGCGCGCGGGTGGTGCTGCAACGCGATCTGGGAGCGGCGATGTCGCCGTTCAACGCCTTTCAGTTCATTCAGGGGATTGAGACGCTGCCGCTGCGCATCCGTCAGCACAATGCCTCGGCCCTGATCGTCGCTGGCTTTCTCAAGGACCATGCGAAAGTCGCGCGCGTCATCCATCCGAGCCAGCAGACGGGGGAAGCACGACGCCGGGCCGAGCGCTACCTGCGCCCGGAATTCGGTGAGGGCGCGCTGCTCGGTTTCGAACTTGCCGGCGGCGCCGAGGCCGGCAAGCGCTTCATCGATGCGCTGCAGCTTTTCTATCACGTCGCCAATATCGGCGATGCGCGCAGCCTGGCCATTCATCCGGCGACGACCACGCATTCGCAGCTGACGGTCGAGGAGCAGGCGCAGACCGGTGTCACGCCAGGCTATGTTCGCCTCTCGATCGGTCTTGAACATCCCGAGGATATTCTGGATGATCTGCGTCAGGCGCTGGCGAAAGTCTGAAAAGGATCTGACGAGGAATGGCGGCTGCCAGTTTGCGGTCTGGCAGCCGCCGAGCGGTGTTCGAAGTCTGGTTCCGACAACGCTTGCGAGGTCTAGCCTCATCCGCACTATCGGATTTCCAACCGTTTCGCGCGAGAGGCTGAGTGCTCAACTTCGTGTGACATGCGATGAGGCAATTGCAAGTCAGATGTCCAGCGATGCTGCGTCCTTAAGAAAACAACGGCAGGCTGGGGCCTTGTTGGAGCGTTCTTGCTGCCGTCGCAGGCCTGGGCGAGGGCATTGCCGGGTCAACCTCGTCGGCCAGACCCGCATCGTTCTGCTGCGCGCTGTTGACGCGGGATGACACCGGCCAGGCCCGCAGCGTGTTGGCAGGCGTCGGCTGCAACAGCGGCGTTGGGTCACGGTCGATCTCGCCCAGCCAAAGCGGCCAGTCTTCCGGTGAGAGGACCAGCGGCATGCGTTCATGCAGCGCTGCGATATCGGCGCCGGCGACTGTGGTGACGATGACGAAGCTGCGGATGACCGTGCCGTCCGGCCCACGCCAGCCTTCCCATAGGCCGCCGAAGACCAAGGGCGAGCCGTCCTTGCGCGCGACGGCATAGGGCTGGCGGCCCTCTGTCCCCGTATGCCATTCGTAGAACAGCGTCGCCGGCACCAGGCAGCGCCGTCCGCCCTGATAGGCGCCGCGGAACAGCGGGGCGGTCGGCAGGGTTTCGGCCCGCGCGTTGATCGGCCGGGTCTGCCCAGACAGGGGCGCGCCCGGCAATTGCTTGGCGAAATGCGGCAGAAAACCCCAGTTCAGCGCATCGGCCCGCCGGGCGCGGGTCTCAGGATGGCGGCGGATGACCAGCGCATCCTGCCGCGGCGTGATGTTCCAGGACGGTGCCTGGCCCGGCAGGTCGCCACGGACAGCAAACAGCGCCTCGATCTGCTCAGGAGGAAGGGTGGAAGCGAAACGACCGCACATGCCTTGACCATGGCCCGGCCCGAGCGAGTCGCCAAAGACCCCTATCCGACCTCGGTGTCGACGACCGACAGAAACTGGCTGAGCGCCGGGGTTCGCTTCTCCTCATGCCAGACCAGCCTGAGCTCGGCATAGGCGAGGGGATCGGCCTGAAGCGGTCGGGCGGCGATCTCTGGTCCGCCGAGATCGGCAATCGCCTCGGGCACGATGCCGAAGCCAAGCCCGGCCGCGACCAGACCCAGCACGCTGCCGACTTCCGAGACATGCCATTTGACCGGCAGGCTGATACCGGCGGCATGCGCCAGGTCCGTCACTACACGCATGATGCCGACCGCTTCGCTGTCCGGCAGGCCGATCATCGTCTCCTCCGCCAATTGTCCGATGGAAATAGACGACAGGCGGGCCAGGGCATGGCCCTGCGGCAGAATGACGCAGAGCGGCTGGCGGGAATGGAATCGGGTCTTCAACGGCGGCGCGACGTCGATCGGCGCGCGCACCAGCGCGATGTCGATATCCCCGGTCCCGACCGCGTCCAGCAGGCCCAGGATGCTGCCTTCGCGCAGGCTAAGCTCCACGCCCGGACAGCGATCGCGCATGCGGCGCAGTTCGGCCGGGAAGCGGCGCTCGAACATGGCCGAGCCGACATAGCCGAGGACGATGCGCCCGGCCTCGCCCCGCGCCACGCGCTGGACCTGCTCTATCGTCTCGCCATGCAGGCGCAACAGGCGGATGGCTTGGTCGCGACACAGGGTTCCGGCCGCCGTCAGGTCGATGCCGCGTTTGCGGCGATGGAACAGGCGCGCGCCGATCGCTGCCTCCAAGCCGCGGATCTGCTGGCTCAGGGCGGGCTGGGCGACGCCCAGTTTTTCGGCCGCTAGCGCCATGTGCAGCGTCTCGCAGACGGCCAGAAAGACCTGCAGCCGCCGCAGCGACACGGTGGACAATAAAGAATCCATAAGACAGAACTTATCAATATCGCGGGTTCAAGTATATCGATCTTCAGAAAGTGCGAGGCCATTCTTTGGGCAGACCAGGAGGCCCGAGCCATGGATTCCATCTTCAACCCGCCCTTGTCCGACACGGATGAGATTACCGACCTGCGCTCCGCCATCGCGCGGCTGGAAAAGCTGCCGGGGCAGATCCGCTCCACCCATCATCCTGTCGACCCGCATGCGGAACTCGCCGGTGTCTACAAGCGCATCGGTGCCGGCGGCACGGTGATGCGCCCGACCCAGAAGGGTCCGGCAATGATTTTCGAAACTGTGAAGGGCTATCCCGGCGCGCGGGTGCTGGTCGGCCTGATGGCGGACCGCAAGCGCGTCGCCCATCTGCTCGACAGCAAGCCCGAAGACCTTGGCCGCCGCATGGGGGCGGCGGTTGACAACGCTATCGCGCCGGTCGAGATCGAGGGCGCCGCGCCCTGCCAGGAACAGGTCTTTCGCGCCGACGATCCGTCTTTCGATCTGCGTCGCCTGCTGCCGGCGCCGACCAATACCGAACAGGATGCCGGTCCTTATTTCTGCCTGGGCCTGCTGCTTGGCAGTGACCCGGACGAAGGCCATACCGATGTCACCATCCATCGCCTTTGCGTGCAGGGCCGCGACGAACTTTCGGTCTTCTTCGCGCCCGGCCGCCATATCGACGCTTTTCGTGAGAAGGCGGAAGCGCGGGGGCAGGCGCTGCCCATCACCATCAATATGGGTCTCGACCCCGCGATCCTGATCGGTGCCTGTTTCGAAGCGCCGACGACGCCGTTCGGCTTCGATGAGCTTGCGGTGGCCGGCGGGCTGCGCGGTCGCCCGGTGGAGCTGGTCCGCGCCAAGACCGTCGATCAGCGCGCCATCGCGCGGGCAGAGATCGTCATCGAGGGCGAGATCCTGCCGAACGTGCGCGTGAAGGAAGACCAGAATACGGGCACGGGCCATGCCATGCCGGAATTCCCCGGCTATGACGGGCCGGCCAATCCTTCGCTGCCGGTCATCAAGGTCAAGGCCGTGACTATGCGTCACAACGCCATTCTGCAGACGCTGGTGGGGCCGGGCGAGGAGCATACCAGCCTCGCCGGCATTCCCACGGAAGCCAGCATCTACAATGCCTGCGAGCGGGCGCTGCCGGGCTTCGTCAAGAATGTCTATGCCCATACGGCGGGTGGCGGAAAGCTGCTGGCGGTGATCCAGGTCTGCCAGCGCAGCGCCGGCGACCAGGGCAAGGCACGCCAAGCCGCCATCATCGCGCTCGGCGTCTACCGCGAAGTGAAGAACGTCATCATCGTCGATGACGACGTCGATCTTTTCGACAGCGACGATGTGCTGTGGGCGATGCAGACCCGCTATCAGGGTGATGTCGACACAATCTTCCTGCCGAACGTGACGGGCCATGTGCTCGATCCCTCACAATCGCCGGAGTACAATGCCGCGATCCCCGCCAAGGGTATCAGCTGCAAGACGATCTTCGACTGCACTTATCCGTGGAAGATGAGGAAGCATTTCGAACGCGCCCCTTTCCGCGATGTGGACCCGACGCCCTTCGCGCCCGATCTTTTTCCCAAGGCATAAAACCCATGATGAAAGCAGCACCGCCGTCGCGGATCGTGATCGGCATTACCGGCGCCACAGGCATCATCTTCGGCATCCGCGCGCTGCAGGTGCTGCGACAACTGGGTGTCGAGACGCATCTTGTCGTCTCCCGCGCGGGGGAAATGACGCGGGCCTATGAGACGGAGATGAGCCGGGAAGCGCTGCATGCGCTGGCCGATGTCTCCTACCCCGTCAATGACGTGGGTGCCGCCATCGCCAGCGGATCCTTCCGCACCATGGGCATGCTGATCGCGCCCTGTTCGGTCCGCACGCTGGCCGAGATCGCCAGCGGTGTCACCACAACCGTGCTGACCCGGGCGGCCGATGTGGTGTTGAAGGAACGCCGCCGTCTGGTGCTGATGGTGCGGGAAGCGCCGCTGCATGCGGGCCATATCCGCAATATGCTGTCGGTCACGGAAATGGGCGGCATCATCCATCCGCCCATGCCGGCCTTCTACACCAATCCGACCTCGATCGCCGATATCGTCGATCACTGCCTCGGCCGTGCGCTGGATTGCTTCGGGCTCGATATGCCGGATATGCCGCGCTGGGGAGAGACGGAGGCGGCTGCGATGGCTAAGGCTGAGGCCGTCTCTATTTAGCCGATTGGCCTTCGGTATGAGCTCGGCTGACAAGCACAATCACCAGCGGATCGACCCCATTAGTGCTGGTCAGACAAACTTCGAAGTCGCGGCTTACGTCTTCTTGCGCTTGAGCATTTTCATGACGCGGATGGCAAGCCGCGTCAGTGCCGGCATCGTCGTCGGGCGCAGCAGGCGCGTGTCATAGCCTGAGAAGCGGCGGTCATTCTCGGACAGGCAGATCTGCATGAGGTCGAGGATCTCGATCTCGACATTGCTGACCGACTGCGCACCCGTCACGGTGAAGTTGTTGTCCTGCGTGCGTTCCTTGCCGTCGCCGTCCATGCTGCGGGCAAGGCCGACGCGCTCGTAACCCAGGAAGACCCAGACCGCCCAGACGCGCATCTCAAACCAAGGGCGTTTGTAGAAGGGCAGTCTGGCGCGATGCCAGGCGAGCCAATTCGCAAACAGCAGGATGTGGCGGCACTCCTCCTGCATCACCGGCTCGAATGTCTCGATCAGTTCCGGCGGAAAGAAGCCGGAGCGCTTGGCGACTTCGAACAGGCCGAAGGCGAAGAAACTATCCACGCATTCGCTGAACCCGGTAACCAGATAGGCCCATTCCGTATCCTTCGGCTTGATGTAAGGCGGCTCGACGGCCAGCGGAATGTCATAGGCCTGGACGAGTTTCGACAGCACTTCCTTATGCCGGTTCTCTTCCCAGGCGTTCAGCGCCAGGGCCATGCGCATATTGGGGTCGCGCAGATCGCCCGCATAGGCCGCCATGCGCAGCCGCGCCTTGCCCTCGGTCTCCACCGCAATATCCCAGATCGGCAGGGAGGTGATGCGGTGCAGCGTCTCCGGGTCCAGCTTCGGCCAAGGAATGACGGAAGGGCGATAGGGGTTGAAGGTCTCCTCGAACATGCGATGGACCTCAGTCTTATGGATGTCCGATCCGATGCGGATTCGCCCTTGGACCTTGCTTTGCCAATGTCGCGCGACAAGATCTGCCTTTTCCATCGCGTCCAGCGGGCGTTCGGTCGGCAGCACGGGGGGCACGAAACCCGGAACATGAGATTCGGTGAAAAAATCATCCAAGGCAGCGCTCATCGTTCCTGACCTTTGCATGCAGACCGGCTTCTGACCGTTTGGTCAGTTCCACTATAGCGACGGTCCGGGCCGGCGCCAACGGAGAGCAGGGTAGCGCAGGATGTGGCGTGACAACGCAATGAAGACGCCTCGCGGGCGATGTCGAGTGATCGACATCGCAGCGAAACAATCCTATTCTCTTTGAGGAGATCCGCTTGTCAGCAGCTTCTCCGTGATTTCGCCGAAGCGAAATCACCGGAAGCCGTTGGTGCCCAGAAGAAGACTCGAACTTCCACGACCTTACGGCCACAGGTACCTGAAACCTGCGCGTCTACCAATTCCGCCATCTGGGCAATCCTGCGGTGACGCGGGGTGTAACCATCCTGTCGCTTCGCGTCAACAGGGGCCGATCACGAGATCGCGCTCAAAGCCGTGCTTGATCTTGAGGGCTGCTCTGCTGCGCCGTAATGCTGTGTGAACTTAACGATGGGCAAAGGGGAAAACGCGATGCGAAGCGACGAGCGCAGGATTGCGACGGTTTTCGGGGGCGCGGGTTTCATCGGCCGTTACCTTGTGCCGCATCTGCTGCGGCAGGGATTCACCGTGCGGGTCGCCGGGCGAGACACGGAAAAGGCGACGCGTCTGAAGCCTATGGGCAATCCGGGTTTCGTCGTGCCGATCTACGCGCCGCTCTCGGATGCGGCGGCCGTCGCCCGCGCCATCCAGGGGGCAGAGGTGGTCGTCAATCTCGTCGGCATTCTGGCGGAGAAGACCTCCGGCGATTTCAACCGCGCCCATGGCACCGGGCCGCGCGTCATCGCGGACCAAGCCTCGCGCGCCGGGGTTAAGCGCATGGTGCATATCTCGGCGATCGGCGCCTCGGGCACCAGCAAAAGCGGCTATGGCCGCAGCAAGGCTGCGGGGGAGGTGGCCGTTGCGGCTGGCTTCCCCGACGCGGTGATCCTGCGCCCCTCCATCGTCTTCGGGCCTGAGGATCAGTTCTTCAACCGCTTCGCTGGCTTGGCCCTGATGTCTCCCGTCATGCCCGTCATCTCCGGCCGGACGCGGTTTCAGCCGGTCTATGTCGGCGATATCGCGGAGGCGATCATGGCAGGGCTGGCGCTGCCGCCGGAGGCGCCGCGCCTTTATGAGCTGGGCGGGCCGGAGGTGCTGAGTTTTCAGCAGATTCTGGCCTATATCCTCAAACAGACAGGCCTGCACCGCCCGCTGGTCAGCATTCCGGCAGGCTTGGCCCGCCTGCAGGCCCGCGTGCTGGAACGGCTGCCCGGCAAGCTCCTCACCACCGATCAGCTGGAGATGCTGGCGCAGGATAATGTGACGAGCGGGCTGGTTCCGGGCTTCGACTCCCTCGGCATCACGCCGCGCCCGATCGACCTCGTCGTGCCCGCCTATCTCGCCCGCTATGGCCGGCCGCGCCCAAATTCGTGATCGAAACGGAGCGGGGGCGATGCCGGGCAGGCGCGTAACGACGCTTGCGGAAATCGGCTCCCGCACAACATGGCCTCTCAGCTGATTGTGACGGCGAGGTTTCAGTTCAGACGTCTCGCCACGAATTTGGGAGGTTTCCGTGAAGGTTATTTCGATCCGTGCTGTCGTCCTTGCCCTGGCGCTGGGCTCGACCGCTCTCTCGCTTTCTGCCTGCGGTCATTCACCGCTGACGCGTGCTTTGACCGGTGGCGCCATCGGTGCGGGTGCCGGTGCGCTGGTCGGTGGCGCGACGGGCGGCAATGCCGGCACCGGCGCGCTGGTGGGCGGCGGTATCGGTGCGGCTGGCGGTGCGCTGACCGCGCACTAATCCTTGTCTCGCGTCCCTGTTGTGCGCGGCATGGCTTCCGTTTGCGCACAACAAGGGATGTGGCAGGTCTGATCTCGGCTTTTCAGGCGCCCATCACGACGGGCGCTATGCCAGAGAAGGACCATGTCCGTTCCTGTCTGGCTTCCAGCCCTTCTTGGCTTTCTGACCGCTGTCGGATCGATTTCGATCGACATGTATCTGCCCGCTTTTCCGCAAATCGCGCGGGAGCTGGGGCAGGTGCGCGGTGGCGCGCAGATTACCCTCGCGACCTTCTTCGTGGGGCTGGCTTTGGGTCAGCTGATCCTTGGGCCATTGGCGGATCGCGTCGGCCGCAAGGCGCCGCTGGTCGTCGGCATGACACTGTATACGCTGGCGACGATCGGCTGTGCGCTGTCCACCAATCTCGTCTCCTTCTCCGTTTTCCGCTTTCTCGCGGCCCTCGGTGGCGCGTCCAGCATGGTGGTGCCGCGCGCCGTGGTCCGCGATTTGTCGAATGGGCCGAGTGCGGCGCGGATGATGGCGCAGCTGATGCTGGTCATGGGCGTCTCGCCCATTCTGGCACCGGCGCTGGGTGGTTTCGTGCTGAACTGGGCTGGCTGGCGGGCCATTTTCTGGGTGCAGGCGGTCTACGGCATCATCAACCTCTCGCTCGTCGTCCTTCTGCTTCCCGACACGCTGCCGCGTGAAATGCGGATACGCCACGGGCTTATCAGTGTCTTTCAGCGCTATGTGCAGGTGGCGAAGGATCGTAATTTCCTGCCGGCGGCGCTGGTCGTGGCCTTTGCCAGCGCGACGCTGTTTTCCTATCTCGGCGGCTCACCGCTGGTCTTCGAGACGGGCTTTCATGTCAGCCCGGTCATTTACGGCTGTATCTTCGGGCTGAACGGCTTTGGCCTCATCATGGTGAGCCAGCTCAACGGGCGCGTCTTCGCCAATCGCTTCGGCATCGACCGGACTTTGACGACGGCCGTGCTCGTCATGCTGGGGGGCACCGTCTATCTGACCATCGTCTCCCTCCTCGGTCTTGCCGGGCTGGTGCCGACGCTGATCGGGCTATTTGTCTGCATCGCCTCGCTGGGCTGCATCTTTCCCAATGGCACGGTCGCGGTGATGTCGCGCCAACACGCCAATGCCGGTGTCGCTTCCGCCCTCACCGGCACGCTGCAATTTTCCATCGGTGCCGTCAGCGGCATGATCGTCGGCGAGCTGAGTGATGTTTCGCCCCGCGCGATGGCGGTCTGCATGCTTGTCAGCGCGTGTTGCGTCACTGTCTGCAACCGGATGCGCCCGCGCGGCTAGAGCAGATCACAGTCAGATGGAATCATCTGACTGTGTGAAGATGCTCGCAAAAACAATAATCTAGAGCGGTATCTGTGAGCGTAAGCGAACAGGAAACGCTCTAGCGGTTTCGGGTCAGACGAACATACCGCCCGAAACCTCGATCCGCTGACCATTGACCCAGCGGTTGTCGGCGGAGAGCAGGCTCGCGATCATCGGCCCGATATCGTCCGGCAGCCCGACGCGGCCGAGCGCCGTCATGCTCGCCACCATGCGGTTGATCTCCGGCACGTCGCGCACATGCCCGCCGCCGAAATCGGTCTCGATGGCGCCGGGTGCGACCGTATTCACGGCGATGCCGCGTGCCCCGAGTTCCTTGGCGAGATAACGGGTCAGCACCTCCACACCGCCCTTCATCGCCGCATAGGCGGAGTAACCGGGCAGGCTGAAGCGGGCGAGGCCGCTCGACAGGTTCACGATGCGCCCACCGTCAGCGATCAGCGGCAGCAGGCGCTGCGTCAGGAAGAAGACGCCTTTCAGATGGACGTTGCAGAGCGCGTCAAACTGCGCCTCCGTCACCTCGGCGAAAGGCGTATTCATGCCGATGCCGGCATTGTTGACCAGGAACTGGAAGCGGTCCTTGTCCCAGGTCTCATGCAGGCTCTTTGCCAGACTTTCGACGAAGGCCGGGAAAGTGCCGGTCGCGCCGGCGTCGAGCTGAAGGGCAACCGCCTTGCGGCCGAGGGCTTCGATCTCACGAACGGCGCTCTCGGCCTCATCGGCACGGGAATGATAGGTGAGGATGATGTCCACGCCGCGTTTCGCGAGGTGGATGGCCGTATTGCGGCCAAGGCCACGGCTGCCGCCGGTGATGAGGGCGATCTCGGTCATATCTGATCTCCGTTTGGGATAAGACTTTGTAGAGAGGCGGCTCCCGGCGCAGTTGCCGGAACCGCGCGATCTCTTGCCTGATCCTCCAAACCCTCTGACCGGTTTGGCGAGGCCGTGCTAGGGAAAGCGCCAGAAGGAGACGGGTCATGAGTGACGCCCTGAAGCGCGCCGTCTGGCGTTACACCGATGCTCATGCCTCATCTCTGGGGCTGGCGGAGACCCCGGTCGCGGGTCTGACGCTGATGCGGCATTATGCGCCGACGCAGATCGCCCATGTCATCTACAAGCCGCTGGTTTGCCTGGTTCTCCAAGGGGCGAAGGAGGTCATGGCTGGCGATCAGGTCTGGCGGTTCAATGCCGGGCAGTCGCTTCTGGTCAATGTCGACCTGCCGGCCATCGGGCGCATTACGCGGGCGACGCGGACGGAGCCGTATCTCGCCGTCGCCTTCCAGTTGGATATGGCGGTGATGCGCGGCGTGATGAAGGAGATGGCGGCGGTGCCGCCTGCGGCCGCGCTCACGCATCCGCCGCTATTCGTCGAGGAGACCGAGGATGTCGTGCTCGACAGTATGTCCCGGCTCGTGCGGCTGATCGACAGGCCGGAGGCTGGGCCTGTTCTGGGCCCGGCGATCATCAAGGAGCTGCATTACTGGCTGCTGATGGGGCGGCACGGCGCGCATCTGCGGCGCCTGGCGCCGGCCGACAGCCATATGCAACGTATCGCACGCGCCATCGCGCTGCTGCGGGAGGAGTTCACGCAACCGCTGCGGGTGGAGAGGCTGGCCGAGGCGGCGGGCATGAGTCCATCGTCGTTCCACCAGCATTTCAAGACGCTGACGGCGGTCTCTCCACTGCAATTCCAGAAGCAACTGCGGCTGTTGGAAGCGCGGCGGCTGATGCTGGCCGAGGGTCAGGCGGCGGCACAGGCGGGCTTTGCGGTCGGCTATGAAAGCGCGTCCCAGTTCACGCGCGAATATGGCCGCATGTTCGGCAATCCGCCGAAGCGGGATGTGACGGACAGCCGCGCAGCGGCGTGAGGAGGCTTCCATGACGCAGCACATTCTCGGCGGTTGTCTTTGCGGTGCCGTGCGCTACCGGCTGACGGAACGGCCCTATAATAGCGGGCTTTGTCATTGCGAGACCTGCCGCAGAACGGGTTCGGCGCCAGCCTTGCCCTGGGCCGGTATCGCCTGTGCTGCCTTCGCCATCACGCAGGGGGCGCCCGTCGCCTATCGCTCCTCCGCGCGCGTGGTGCGGAGCTTTTGCGGTACCTGCGGCTCACCATTGACCTATTTCCACGCGGATAAGCCCGACAAGATCGACGTCATGACCTGCAGCTTGGATGATGCGGAGGCTTTTCCACCGACTGAGCATGTCTGGGTCTCCGAGAAACTCGCCTGGGATGTCCTGGGTGACGGTCTGCCGGCCTATGCAACCGGCGAGCGGGAGACGTAGCGCGTCCTGCTTCATGTGTCGCCCGCCTGCTTGTCACGCGGGTCTAACCGTTGCGGCTCTCAGACGCCGTCCACCTGCCGAGGTGGGTTGATGCGCGGAACAAGTCAGCGCACGACTATAAGGAGGGGGCGCGCTCTCGATTAATGGGGAGCGACCGGTCCCCGCCGCTTCATGAAGGTGATCGACAGATAAGCCCCGATCCAGGAGCCGATGGCGGCGAACAGCACGTAAATCCAGTTCTCGGTATAGCTGATTACGGCGAAGGCCGAGAGCAGATACCAGACGCTGCTCCAGGTCGCGGCCGGTACGCGCATGCGGTCGGCGACGGCGGCGGTGAAGCGGACATAGGCCGCGTCGGTGGCGGCCGTCGCCACTACCACGCCTAAGGCCGTCAACGGATCGACATGCAAATGAATCATAAGAAAAGTTTTTGCTTCTTTTTTCAAAAAGAAGCGCGGACTTTCTGATCCTTTGTAAAAGAAACTTCTATGCCGCTTGCGGCCGGATGTCCTTGATGTCGCGGAAGGTCAGGTTGTCGTAATTCTCGATCGCGCGTTTCAGCATGAAGCTTGAGGAGGCGAGGAAGACCGGATCGCCGTCCACGTCATCGGCCATGGATGTGCGTTGGGTGGCGATGAACTTCTCCATCGTCACGCGGTCGCCCGAGACCCAGCGCGCCAGCGAATAGGGCACGCCTTCGAAGGTGATCGGCGTGCCGTATTCCTGCGCCAGACGGGCCTGCAGCACGTCCAGCTGCAGGATGCCGATGACGCCGACGATGGGCGGCGAGCCGTCCTGCGGGCGGAACAGCTGCACCACGCCTTCCTCGGCCAGTTCCTGCAAGGCGGTGCGCAGTTTCTTGGCCTTCATGGCGTCCGACAGATGCACGCGGCGCAGGATTTCCGGAGCGAAGTAAGGCACGCCGGTGAAGTTCAGTACCTCGTCGGACGTCAGGGTGTCGCCGATGCGCAGCGTGCCGTGGTTGGGGATGCCGACCACATCGCCAGCGAAGGCTTCCTCCGCCAGGACGCGGTCACGCGCGAAAAAGAATTGCGGCGCGTGCATGGGGATCAGCTTGCCGGTCCGCACCTGCTTCACCCGCATGCCGCGCGTCAGCCGGCCGGAACACACGCGCGCGAAGGCGATACGGTCGCGGTGGTTCGGGTCCATATTCGCCTGGATCTTGAACACGAGCGCCGTCAAATCGGGCTCGGCCGCGTCGACGATGCGCGTATCGGCCGGCTGGGCGCGCGGCCTGGGTCCGAAATCGGCCAGCGCGTCGAGCAGGTCGGTGACGCCGATATCCTTGATGGCGGAGCCGAAATAGGTCGGCGACAGATGGCCGGCCATGAAGCTTTCGACATCGAATTCCGGCAGGGCGGCGCGGACCAGATCAATCTCCTCGCCAAGCTGCACCATCCGGTCATCGGATTGGGACAGTTCTGAGGTGAGGTGGTATTCGCGATTCCGCAGATCGTAGGTGCCGGCGAAATCGGAGGCCCGACCGACCGGCCAGGTCATGGGGCAGACGTCCAGCGCCAATCCGCTCGCGACCTCGTCCAGCAGGGCGAAGACGTCCTGTGCTTCACGGTCCATCTTGTTGATGAAGGTGATGATCGGGATGTCGCGCAGGCGGCAGATCTCGAACAGCTTGCGCGTCCGATCCTCGATGCCCTTGGCCGCGTCGATCACCATGACGGCGGAATCGACAGCCGTCAGCGTGCGGTAGGTATCTTCCGAGAAGTCTTCATGGCCCGGCGTATCCAGCAGGTTGAAGATGCAGCCGCCATATTCGAAGGTCATGACCGAGGTCACGACCGAAATGCCGCGATCGCGCTCGATCCCCATCCAGTCGGATCTTGTGCGCCGGCGCTCGCCCTTGGCGCGGACATTGCCGGCCAGCTGAATGGCGCCGCCGGCGCGCAGCAGGCGCTCGGTCAGGGTCGTCTTACCCGCATCCGGATGGGAGATGATGGCAAAGGTCCGCCGCCGGGCGATCTCGCTTGCGATGTTTTCGTTCTGGCTCATCGGCCGCCCTTAGCAAGAACGGCCGGGGAGCGGAACTGGTAGCGCCGCAGAGGCTGTAATGAGGCAGGATCAGTGCGGCTTGTAATGGAGGCCGATTTTGACGCAGCCGACATTGTCGTCGACCGGTTCCGGCTTGTCCCAGTCGTTCTTGGGCAGATTGCCGTAGATGCCCTGGAAATCCTCCTTGACCATGCGGAAGCCGGTCGGGATGTCCGAATGCGGGTTCGCGTAATCGATAATCCAAAGATAGTCATAGGTTTGGCCGTTCCAGTTGCGGGGAGCAGCAGGCAATTGGTCGAGATTGAACAATTCCCGCAGCGTCACTTTCTGGCCGATCTTTGCCGATTCCAGCCGCCTATGGGCGATATGATCATGTTCCCAGACCATGATCACGGGGCGGCCGGCATAATCGGGGTCCGTCATCACCTTCCGTGCGGCATGGCGGGTGGCCGCGTTCAGCTCCGCTTCCTCGACCTTTTTATTGAGGCTCGGCAGCACCGTATAGGTCGTCACGGGCAGGCTCCAGGTGTCGGCCACCGGGGCTGCGAGTTCCAAGCTGTGCAGCGTGATGGCGATGACGGCGGCGGGTTTCACGCCCGGTGGGAAGACGGACTGGCTGGCGTCGCGGCCGAGATATTGATGCGCCAGCGCTTCCGCCCGTTCTTTGCCGACCGGGCAAAGCTCGAACTGATCGATCTTTTCCGGGTGGCGCAGGATGATGATCTGGGACGGATGCGCGATGGCAGGTGCGGCAAGCGCAGACAGGCCGAGCAGCAGTGCCAGGCCTTGAAAAGATGCACGCATAGGAATTCCTGTCCCGGATCGGTGATGACCCTGCCTGTCCGCGATCGTTACGGCAAGAGGTGGCAAATTGGCCGAAGCGCTGGTCGAAGCTGGGCTTCGGGTGGTAACCGATCCTCGCCGCGATAGAGAAGGAATGGGGCTCATGCGTCTGGAAGCCGATAGTTTCACCGATCTGCCGATGGATGACGGCGTCATGCGCGTGCATGTGCTGCGCCCGCAGGGCGAGGGCCGATACCCGGCGATCATCCTTTATTCGGAAATCTATCAGGTGACGGCGCCGATCCGCCGCACGGCCGCCTACCTGGCCAGCAACGGCTTCGTGGTCGGCATTCCTGAGGTTTATCATGAGTATGAGCCGGCCGGCACGGTGCTGGCCTATGACAAGCCGGGCACCGACCGTGGCAATGAGCTGAAATTCGCCAAGCCGGTGGCGGGTTACGATGCCGATTGCCGGGCGACGCTGGACTTTCTGAAGACCCATCCGAATTCCACCGGGGCGCTGGGTGCCTTCGGCGTTTGCCTCGGCGGCCATCTGGCTTTCCGCGCCGCCTTGCAACCGGATGTGAAGGCAACCGCCTGTTTCTACGCGACCGACCTGCATACCCATACGCTGGGTGCGGGCGCGAATGACGGCAGCCTGGCGCGCGCGGAAGACATCCGCGGCGCGCTGCTGATGGTCTTCGGCCGGCAGGACCCGCATGTGCCGCTGGAAGGCCGCAGCATGATCCGCGACCGGCTGGAGGAGGCGCAGGTCAATTACGAATGGCATGAGGTCAATGCCGCCCATGCCTTCATGCGCGACGAAGGCCCGCGCTTCGACGCGGAACTGGCCCGCTTCGGCTATGACAGCGCGCTGCGTCTGTTCCGCCAGGACCTGCGCTGATGGATTGGTTTGAGGTCCGTCAGGTCAACCGCGATCTGTGGATGATCGCGGAACCCGGTCATGTCGTGAGCTGGCTTTATCTGGGGTCGGAGTTTGCCGCGCTGATCGACAGCGGCACCGGCATCGCGCCGATCAAGCCGGTGGTGGAGGCGCTGACCAATCTGCCGGTCAAGCTGATCAATACCCATTACCATTTCGACCATATCGGCGGGAATGCAGAATTCACCGAGCGGCTGGCGGGCGAGAAGGCGGAAGCGCTGCTGCTGCGCCACGCGCCGCGCGACCTGTTGCAGCGCTATATCGACGGCTTGCTGCCCCTCATCGCCAAGGCTGACGCCGATCGGGCAGCCGACCCGGACTATATGGCGCTGACGCCGGAGCTGATGCTGCGGCCCTTTCCGGCGGGTTTCGACGCAAAGGCTTGGTGCCCTGGCGGCGTCGCCGCGACAGGCCTGTTGTGGGAGGGAGACGAAATCGACCTCGGCGACCGGAAGCTGCGGGTGATCGAGACGCCGGGCCATAGTCCGGACGGCATCTGCCTGTTCGATCCAGCGCATGGTGTGCTGTTCGTGGGTGATACGCTGATCGAAGGGCCGCTCTACGCGCATTATGACGAGTCATCGCTGGCGGATCTGGCGCTCTCGGTCGGCAAGCTCGCTCGGCTGGAGACGCCGGTCCAAGCCATCTGCTCGGGCCATGTGGCGCGGGCCATCGCGGAAGTATCGCTGATCGCGGAGACGGGCCAGGCGCTACAGCAGGTGGCGCAGGGCGCGCCCTATCGGATGGGCCGGGATATTTTTGGCTATGGCTTGCGGGAGACGCGGACAGGCCGGGTCTGGGTCTATCACAGCGACGGGAAGGCCAGTTCCTTCCCGCTGCATGATTGATTCTTCGTCTCGCCAGCGTCTGTCAGATTTTTACCGAAACGGTAAGGCCAATTGCAACGCCGACCCAAGACTTCGTTATGCCCGGCCTTGAGCAGCCGGGCATGACGAATGTAGAGGCAGTTCCAGTGAACTTTGGCGAACTCTAGAGTCTGTCAGGTTTTAATAGATAATTTGTCATCCGCGCACTTGTTGCGCGGACCTACCCGCCGCGGCGCCCAGCCGGCCGATTGCTTGCTGCGTCGGGTAGATGCGCGGGTCGGGGCCCGCGCACGACAGATTTTTTGGCGTTTCCACCTAAACCTGACGGACTCTAACGCACGCCGCCAGCGGTGATGATGGTCTCACCCGACACCCAGCGGCTGTCATCGGATGCCAGGAAAACCGCGACCGGCGCGATATCCTGCGGCAGGCCGATGCGGCCGAGCGGCGTCTGCGCGACGACCGCATTGGCGAAATCGCTGCCGATGAAGCCCGCCGTATGCGTGCCTTCGGTCTCCACCAGGCCGGGGTTGATCGAATTCACGCGGATCTGCTTGGGCCCGAGTTCCTTGGCCAGCGTCGCGGTAATGACATCGACCGCGCCCTTGGTGGCGTTGTAGATGCTGCCGCCCGGGGGCGTGATGCGGCTGACGACGGAGCTGACATTGATCACGCTACCGCCCTCGGCCGGGAACTGCGCGACCGCCGCCTGGGTCGTGAGGATCAGGCCCAGCACATTGGTGTCGAACTGGCGATGGAACTCCGCCGCCGTCACATCGGCCAGCGGCACCATGGCATAGACGCCGGCATTATTGACCAGGACGTCGATCTTGCCGAAAGCCGCGACGGTTTCAGCGACGATCTTTGCCGATGCGTCGGCGACGCTGCCTTGAACGGCGACGGCGCGGCCGCCCTTTTCGGTAATGGCGGCGACGGTCTTATCCGCGCCCGCCTTGTCGGAGGCGTAGTTGACGGCGACCGCCGCACCAGCCTCACCGAGCGCCAACGCGATCGCGGCGCCGATGCCTTTGGAGGCGCCCGTTACCAGTGCAACTTTTCCGGAAAGCTTGCTCATGGGAAATCCCTATGGGTTTGAAGTGAGGTCTGTGTTCCGCTGCCTGACTGAGTGGCCAGCGGTCTGCACGCTAGCCCCACGCACGGCCGTATCGGCCCGCGCATGGGGAAGACGGAGGACGCCTTAGCGGAAACCGCCGGCGGTGATGATGGTCTCACCGCTGACCCAGCGGCTGTCGTCGGAGGCCAGAAATACCGCGACGGCTGCAATATCATCGGGCTGGCCGGTGCGGCCGAGCGGGGTTTGTGCCACCGCCATCGCCTCGAATTCGCCGTCGATCACACCGATCGCCCGCGCGCCTTCGGTGTTGACGACGCCCGGATTGATGGCATTCACGCGAATATGCTTCGGACCCAATTCCTTGGCCAGGGTCGCGGTGATGACATCGACCGCGCCCTTGGTGGCGCCGTAGACTACCGAGGCCGGCGGCGTGAAGCGGGAGACGACGGAGCTGATATTGGTCACGCTACCGCCCTGTTCCGGGAAATGCGCGACGGCTTCCTTGGTCGTCAGCAGCAGGCCGAGCACGTTGGTATTGAACTGGCGGTGGAAATCCTCCGCCGTGACCGCTTCCAACGGCGCGAAAGCATAGACGCCGGCATTATTGACCAGGATGTCGATATGGCCGAACGCCGCGACCGTCTCGGCGACGATGCGCGCGGACGCATCCGCGACGCTGCCCTGAACGGCGACCGCGCGGCCGCCCTTCGCGGTAATGGCGGCGACGGCTCTATCCGCGCCGGCCTTGTCGGACGCGTAGTTGACGGCCACCGCCGCACCTTCTTCAGCCAAAGCCAGGGCAATCGCGGTGCCGATCCCCTTGGAAGCGCCTGTCACCAGCGCCACGCGTCCAGAAAGCTTGCTCATGGAAAACCTCTGATGAAATTAATTTCGACAATTAGATAACTGTCTAATAATTGGCGCCAGTGAGGCTGGCGCAGGGCAGAGCGTCAGATTTCGGATAGGCGCTTCAGATAGGCGGACAGGACCTCGCGCTGCAAGGTCAGATTGGCGAATTTGCCCTCGCGCACGATCTCGATCAGCCCAGCGTTCTCCAACTCCTTCATATGATGGGAGATGGTGGCCGCGCTGACCTCATGACATTGGGAGAGAGAGCTACAGGACACAGTGCCTTCCTGCTCCCCCAGCATCTTCAGCATCTGATAGCGCCTGGGTTCGGCCAAGGCCCGGGCGATCAGGGAGAATTGTCGGTCTGAGATGCTGAAAAGCGTCGTGTCGTCGGCCATGATGTCGTCAATCCCGCGTCGGGCGAAGGGGGGAGCCTTGTGCTCCCCACAAGCTTATACGGAGAAATACTTCGCATGCGCGTTCAAAACCACAAGCGCACTGGTGGATTGCTCAGGATGCAACTGCCATTCGTCCGAGAGCGAGACGCCGATGCGCTCGGCGTCCAGCAGCTTCATGATCGGCGCCTGATCCTCCAGCTTGGGGCAGGCGGGATAGCCGAAGGAATAGCGTGACCCGCGATAGCCCTGGCCGAGCATCTTTTCCATCTCACGCTCATCCTCGCCGGCGAAGCCAAGCTCGGCGCGGATGCGCTTATGGGTATATTCGGCCATCGCCTCGGCCATCTCCACCGAAAGGCCATGGAGATAGAGGTAATCCTGGTAGCGGTTGCCCTCGAACCATTCGCGGGCAAGGTCCGACGCCTTCTGGCCGACTGTCACGACCTGCAGGCCGATGACGTCGCGCTCGGCGTCATCCACGTCCCGGAAGAAGTCCGCGATGCATTCGCCGTCCTCGCGCGGCTGGCGGGGCAGGGCGAAGCGGCAAAGCTCGGTCTGTCCGTCCTCGGCGAAGATGATGAGGTCGTTGCCCTGGCCGGCGGCCTTCCAATAGCCGTAGCTCGCCTGCGGCTTCAGAATATCCTGCTCCTCCGTCAGGGTCAGCATACGGCGCATGATCGGCCGCAGCTCCTGCTTGGCCCAGCCGAGGAAGTCTTCCAGCGTCCGGCCCTGTTTCCGGAAACCCCATTGAAACTGATACAGGCTGCGCTCGTTCAGGAAGGGCACCACCGCCTTGGGCGTTGCCTCCACAACCCGCGCGCCCCAGAAGGGCGGCGTGATGACGGGCTGGTCCTGCGTCAGACGGCGGCGGCGGGCCTGGGTGGCGCCGATATCGACCGGCTGGAAGGCTTTCACATCGGCCTGACCCAGCGTGCGGCTGGTATTGCGGGCCTTGCCCGCGCGCTTGGTCTGGATGGCGGCGGCGTAATCGTCAAACCCGCTGCTGGTCACCTTTTCCATCAGCGACAGGCCGTCGAAGGCATCGCGTGCATAGGCAACGCGACCGGAGGCATAGGCGCGGACGCAGTCGTCTTCCACGAAGTTGCGCGTCAATGCCGCACCACCGAGCAGGATCGGCACATCCAGCCCCTGGCGCGTCAACTCCTCCAGATTGTCCTTCATCACGACGGTCGATTTCACCAGCAGGCCGGACATGCCGATGGCATGCGCGCGGTTGTCCTTCACGGCGGTAATCATGTCGGCCAGCGGCACCTTGATGCCGAGATTGATGACCCGGTAACCGTTATTGGTGAGGATGATATCGACAAGATTCTTGCCGATATCATGCACGTCGCCCTTCACGGTCGCCAGAACGATGGTGCCTTTCTCCTGACCCTCGATCTTTTCCATATGCGGTTCAAGATAAGCGACGGCGGCCTTCATGGTCTCGGCACTTTGCAGCACGAAGGGCAGCTGCATTTTGCCGGCACCGAACAGCTCCCCCACCACCTTCATACCGTCGAGCAGAATGGTATTGATGATGTCGATCGGCGCATGCGTCTGCATCGCTTCCGCCAGATCCTCGTCCAGCCCCTTGCGGTCACCGTCGACGATGCGGTCCTTCAGCCGTCCTTCGACCGTCTCGGCGCGCTGCTTGGCACCGACATCGGCCAGCTTCCGGTCAGCGAAAATCTCCAGCAGCTTCTGCAGCGGATCATAGCCGTCGCGGCGACGGTCGAAGATAAGGTCTTCGGCGACCGCCACTTCCTCGGCCGGAATCAGATGCAGCGGGCGGATTTTGCTGACATGGACGATGGCGCCCGTCATGCCCGCACGCAGCGCATGGTCCAGAAAGACCGAGTTCAGCACGGCGCGCGCGGCGGGGTTCAGGCCGAAGCTGATATTGGACAGGCCCAGAATGATCTGGATATCGGGGAAGGCCTCGCGGATGGCTTTGATGCCTTCCAGCGTCCATTGGCCCAGCTTGCGGTCATCCTCATTGCCGGTGGCAATGGTGAAGGTCAGCGGATCGATCAACAGATCGGATTGCGGCAACCCGTGCTTGTCGCAGGCGAATTCCACCAGCCGGCGCGCGATGCGCAGCTTGTCCTCCGCCGTCTTCGCCATGCCGGCTTCGTCGATCGTCAGCGCCACCATGGCCGTGCCGAACTTCTTCGCCAGGATCATGCGATCCTCGGCCGGCTTCTCGCCGTCCTCGAAATTGATCGAGTTGATGATCGGCTTGCCGCCATGCAGCTTCAGCGCGGATTCCAGCACCACGCGCTCGGTGCTGTCGATGACCAGCGGCGCGTTCACGCTGCTGGTGAAGCGGCGCACGACCTCGTTCATCTCAAACACTTCATCGCGCCCGACGAAAGCCGTGCAGATGTCGAGCGCGTTGGAGCCTTCGCCCATCTGCTCGCGACCCATGCCGACGCAACCGTCCCAATCCTGCGCTTCCTGCAATTGGCGCCATTTCTTGGAGCCGTTGGCATTGCAACGCTCGCCGATGGAGAAATAGCTGTTCTCCTGCCGCAGGCTCGTCTGGCCGTACAGACCCGCGACGGAGGGAATCCAGACCGGCTTGCGCAGCACGGGGGCGGGGCGAATGAGCGAGCCGGCCCGGCGGCGGAGCATGGCGTCGAGGGCTGCGATATGCGGCGTGGATGTGCCGCAGCAGCCGCCGATCAGGTTCAGCCCGTCTTCGGCGATATAACGCTCAACCCAGCTCGCCATTTCCGCCGCACCCAGCGGATAATGCGTCTGGCCGTTGACCAGTTCCGGCAGGCCGGCATTGGGCTGGACCGAGATGAAGCCGCGCCAATTGGCCGAAAGCCAGCGGATATGCTCGGCCATTTCCTGCGGGCCGGTGGCGCAGTTCAGGCCCATCAGCGGTACGTCCAGCGCGTCGATCACCGTGGCTGCCGCGGCGATATCGGGCCCCACCAGCAGGGTGCCGGTGGTCTCCACCGTCACTTGCACAAAGATCGGCGTGCTGCTGCCGGCTTCGGCGCGGGCGATTTTGGCGGCGTTGACGGCGGCCTTGATCTGCAGCGTGTCCTGGCAGGTCTCGATCAGGATGGCATCGACCCCGCCAGCGATCAGCCCGCGCGCCTGCACGGCGAGACCCGCTTCCAGCGGGTCATAGGCGATATTGCCGAGCGTCGGCAGTTTGGTGCCGGGACCGACCGAGCCCACGACGTAGCGGTGCCGGCCGTCCGAGAAGCTGTCGGCGGCCTCGCGCGCCAGTTCGGCCGCGATCTTGTTGATCTCGAAGGCGCGGTCTTCCAGCTCGAACTCGGCCAGCGTAATCGGGCTGCCGCCGAAGGTATTGGTTTCCACCATATCGGCGCCGGCCTCGAAATAGCCGCGATGGATTTCGCGCACCATGTCGGGGCGGGAGAGGTTCAGCACTTCCGTGCAATTCTCCCGGTTCCAGAAGTCCTTTTCGATATCGAGCGTCAGCGCCTGGACACGGCTGCCCATGCCGCCGTCGCACAGCAGAACCTGGTCGCGCAGGGCGTCGAGAAGATGCGGGCGGCTGCTCATGGATGGGCCTCTTGGTGGTCTGCTAGGCTGGAAGAACGAATGGGCGTCTGCGGGCGGCTATTGACGGCACCGCTCCAGATTTCAGTGGCGATCGGACCCGGAATAGTGACCGTGCCGTAAAGTGCCAAGCCCGCATCCATCAACATGCTGCGCATGCGGGGCTGCATGAAGCCGCGATGACGATGCGCCAGCCTCTCGGCCAGGTCATGCGCGGTATGGGACGCGAGTTCCACGATGATGATGCGGCCGCCGGTGCGCGTGACGCGGGCGGCTTCCCGCAGCACGGCCTCGGGGTCCTCGGCATGATGCAGCACCATCTGCAGCACGGTGACGTCAAAACCCTGGCTCGGCCCGCCGTCCGGCAGCGGCAGGCGATACATATCGGCCTGGCGCAGGCTGCATTGCGGCAGGCCGGCCTGGGCCAGCCGCGTGCGGGCCAGTTTCAGCATCTGCGGGCTGGCATCGACGCCAAGCCCGCTGTCGGCGCGGGGTCCCAAAAGCTCCAGCACACGGCCGGTGCCGGTGCCGATATCCAGCACCTGACCCAAGCGTCCTTGGCCGGCGACGCTGGCGAGCGCCGCTTCGACCGCGGATTTGGGCAGGCCCAGCGCCGTCATCTCATCCCAATCCGCCCCCTGGGCGCGGAAACTGTCGGAGGCAGAGCGCGCGCGTTCCGACAGCGTCTGGGCCGCCATGCGGCGGTCGGCCGCGAGCACCGCGTCATCCTCGGGCAG
Organism: Acidisoma cellulosilyticum; assembly: GCF_020621385.1. Taxonomy (GTDB): domain Bacteria; phylum Pseudomonadota; class Alphaproteobacteria; order Acetobacterales; family Acetobacteraceae; genus Acidisoma; species Acidisoma cellulosilyticum. The sequence goes on from NZ_JAESVA010000013.1 coordinate 70,024, forward strand.
CCGGCTGACGAGGCTGCGCGCCAGCGCGCCTTCGGGGCTTGCGGCGTCAGCCAGGGCGAACCAGGAAAACACGCCCTCCTGCTGTCGGCGCAGCAGGCCGGCTTCCACCAGCAGGCGCAGGTGACGCGACAGGCTGGGCTGGGATTGACCCAGGATCGTCACCAATTCGCTGACGCAGAAGGCGCCGCGCGTGCAGAGCGCCAGGATGCGCATCCGCGTCGGCTCGGCAGCGGCCCGCAAAGAGCTAAGGAAGGTCTCCATAACTTGAATATACATAAAGATATGTTTATGTCTATCGCATGATCCGCATCGACGCACGCATACCTGTCTTCCTCGCGACCGCATCGGACGATGCGGCGATGGGGGTCGCCTGGTTGGTGGAAAACCCTGCCGAAGCATCCTGGGACGGGCGCGAGACTGGCCATGTCGCGGGCTGCGCCTGCTGCGTCGCCCGCAGTCCGGTCGCGGAAACGCTGGGCCGGCTGTTTCGCGCCCGCGCGGTGGGCGAGGTTCCGTTCTTCACGCGCCTGGGTGCCGTGCCGGCCGGTCCCGAAGGGGAGGCGGCCTTGCGGCAGGCGTTGGAGACGGACGGTCTGGCCTCGGCCTGCTACAGGCTAGAAACGGTGGGCGCGAGCCTGTAGCGCTTGACCATCCGGTCGATCGTCTGGCCGTCTTTCAGCGGCACGCCCTTGACCACGTCATGGTCGACAAAACCCTGTTTTGTGTAGAAGGCGAGGCCGCCGGTATTATCGGCCCTGATCGTGGCATTGATGGCGGATAGGCCGAGTGCCTCCGCCCGGTCGCGGGTCGCGGCGAACAGGGCCTGGCCGACACCGCGCTGCGTTTCGCCCAGCCGGGCGAAGGTGCCGATATCCCCGATCCCATCGGGTAACGCGCGATTGCGGCCCAGCGTCTGGAAGCCTTCGATACGCCCCGTCGCGCGGTCGACGGCGACAAAACAACAATGCACCTCGGGCCCCGTCAGATAGGCAAGGTCAAGCGCCTCTGCCGTGTACGGGTCTTCCAGCGCCGTCGTGCCGCCTTTCGCGATGATCGCGTTGAGCAGATCCGCGAGTTCGGCCGCATCGGCCTGCACGGCGTCGCGGATCTCTATTGGTGTGACAGGCAGGTTCATCCGGCGGATTCCTCGAAATTGGTTGAAGGTGCCAGCGGTACGGTGTCGTCCTCTGTCATTCGGCTTCGCCATTGGAGGGGTGACGGGCATAGGGCGACCCGTCGCGCCTGGTATGGCCATCCGGGCCATCGTCAATGACCATCATGTCGATGTCCGAGTAGTAGCAACCGTCGCCGGGAAGCCGCGTGCCGACTTCCAGGACCAGGGCTTCCGACATGCTGCGGTTCTGGAGGTGATGCCCGTCGGGGATGCCGGCCTTGAAGCCTGCGGTGTCGCCCGCGCGCAGTATGTCCTCGCCGGCATCTGTTACCAGAACGACCTCCCCGCTGACGACATAGACGAACTCGTCGCTTGCGATCTGCCAGTGTCGCTGGCTTGACCAGGTTCCGGGCGGAAGGCGGAGGAGGTTGACGCCGAACTGACTCAGACCGGCGGCGTCGCCGAGGCGCTTCCGCTCGATGTCGCGGCAGGGGGCATCGAATGGCGGCGGGTAATCGCTGCCGCGGTTGGCGTCGATGGCGGCAAGGTCGAGTTTTCGGTTCATAGGATCAGCTCACCATTTGTTCAGACACTCATCCCCGAAACCGGAGATTCCATTCAACAAATATCGCATTCTGAAAGACGGTTGCAGCGAACTAAGCCGCCGCGCTGACATGCCTTTGGGATGCGAACAATGCGCGCGACCAAGACGTGAAGGCCTTAACCTTTGAGGATAGCATTCGATTTTGCGGGTAGAGAAGATGGACAGGGACAACTTCCGTCTCATAATCGGCAAGAATCCGCGTGAGACGACCGTCCTTCAGATGCTCATCGAGAATGTAGAGCGGCAGTTGCCCTTCACAATCTTCCCCCGCCCGTCCGGCGAGAAAACCAATCATCGCACACAACATTTCTGCAATGACAAACCCGAAATCGTCAAGGGAAGGGTTAGAGGTGCTGGCGCAAGCGGCTTGCAGGGGAGCACTTGATCCGCGCGTCTCATTCTTAACCGAGTTGGAACAAGCGGGTTCGGCGCTTGATCGTCTGCGAGAGGGCGGGATGCGGGGAAAGGCAGTCGTGAGCATGAGCCATCGTCCGGCGCCCCAAACATCCTCGCCTTAAGCCGATCTTTTCTCGACCCTTACGCGTCACCGGTTCAGGATAGCAGGCGTCCCGGAATAAGACCTGGCAAAAGCCATTGAGGTTTCCCGACCAGCAGACATGTCTGCTGACCGAGAAACCTCCTGGGTCAAACGCTCACTTGATCAGAAAGCCGAGGGGGAGCAGCGGCCCGACCGGCAGAAGATCAAAAGTATGGAGATCCTCCTTGGTGAAAGGCAGTTCGCTAAGCAACTCCTTCGCTTCATCGACCGACGCGACATTCAGCAGGAAGACGGCGCCCTTCATTTCGTCCCGCAGCCAAAACTGCTCGATCTTTCCATCCAGATAGAGTTTGAGTGTTGCCGGAACTTCATTCGGAAAAATCCGGCTGCTCTGTTCTTCGCTCAGAGGCTTCAGCGTGCCGATTGCCAAGACTTTCATGACTACTCTCCTTGAGGTTCTGTCGGTTTCGACATCCGGAAAGTAGGCAGCTTCATTTGCGACCGATATCGTCGCTTATGACTATCTTAGCATCATTTACGACATAATGAGCGAAGGTTAGCTATGGAGCTCCGCTCCGCTTTCTATGCGATTAGTAATCTGATCGGCAGCGGCGGCTTACGTGAATTGCGACCCGAAAGCCGACTGGCAGGTCCCCCGGACTGTCAACCAGCCCCCGGCGCCTCGCTTTTGAACGGCACGATCGACAGGCAGATCGACAGCACAACGGCCTCGCCGTCCAGCGCGACATAGGCATGGCGCATGGTGCTGTCGAAATAGCAGCTATCGCCTTTATGAAGCTGCACCGGGGCGTAATGCTCCATATGCAGCGCGACCTCGCCTTCGATCACATAGGCGTATTCCTCGCCGTCATGGACGCTCCAATCGGCGAGCGGCGGCAGGTCCCGGTTTTTGATGCGCATGAGCAGCGGCACCATGGTCTTATTAGCGAGCTCCGTCGCATGCGCGGCATAGACGTAATGCTCGCTGTCATAGACCGGCGCGCTATCCGCCCGCGTCACCACGCGCCGCGTGGTCTTGACCGGCGCGGGTTCGGGCGGATCGAGCATATGAACGAAATTCACGTGCAGAGCGCGGGAGATTTTGAGAACGGTCTCGAAACCCGGCTTCTGCTGCTGGTTCTCGATCTTGGAGATCGTCGAAATCGACACGCCGCTGATGCGCGCGAGGTCATCCAGTGTGAGATCCTTGGAGCGCCTAATCTCCTTCAGCTTATGGCAGAAGGCGGTGATGAGAGCGGCTTCATCCATGACGGCCGGCCCGTCGCCGCTGGATCGACAGATCAAAGATATCCGGCCGCGCGTAATGGCCGCTTTGGTCAAAACCCTGTCTGGCGGCGTAAAGGCTCGCACGGTCGATGCTGGCCGAGGCGATGCCTTCCATCCCGGGTTCTATCCGCGCGACGCAGGTCTGTGTCGGGTCATAGATGCCGGACCCGCCGGCAAAGATGACGTCCAGGCCTTCGGCCTTGAGGTCCGGATAGAATTCGAAATCCTGAGGCACATCGGACAGCGACAGCAGGCCGCAGACGCTGGCGCACCACATGCGGCCTTCCTGGGCCGCGAAGATCGGCAAGCCTTTGGTCACCGCCTCATTCCCTGGCCAGACGGAGATATGCACGTCCTCGCCGTCTTCGTAGAGCGCGGAACGAGCATGCGCCATCCAGTTTTCCCAGCAATTCAGGCCGCCGACGCGAAAGCCGCCAAAATCGTGACAGCGCAACCCCTCGGCGTCACCGATACCCCATACCAGACGCTCATCATGCGTCGGCATCAGCTTGCGATGCGCGCCGATGATGCCGTGCTCGGCATCGATAGTGGCGAGCGTACACCACACCGTGCCCCGCCCGGCGCGCGCGCCGCGTTCATTGACACCAAGATAGACCGAGACGCCATGGTCCTTCGCGGCTTCCGCGACCTGGGCCAGTTCGGGCCCGTCGATCTCGACCGCCGCTTCGATGAACTGCGCATAGGCGCGACCCTGGCGCGCATCGTCGAAGGCCGCGCCATTGGTGCGGCAGACCCAGAAAGGGTAGCCGCTGAGAAAGGTCTCCGAAAAGGCGAGCAGGTCGATATCGCGCGAAGCGGCCTCGGCAATGGCCGTCGTGATGATCTCGACCGTGCGGGGCTTGTCGCCCCAGGCGGGGCGAAGCTGGGCGATGCCTATATGCAGGTTGTTCATGGTCAGAGCCTGTTTTGTAATGCGCTACAGCGCGCGAGAGGCGCCGCAGGCGCTGGCCGCCGTGGTTTTTGAGAACCGGAGCGGAGCGGCCGTTGAGGGCCGTGAGCACCGGAAGCGCAAAAAGGCGCGCCGGATCGCCGCTGTAGTAGCATTTCCAAGCAGGCTCTTAAAACATCTCGAAATATTCCTGGTGTTCCCAATCCGTGACGGCGCTGAGGAAGCGGTTCCATTCGAATTGCTTCAGGCTGTGGAAATAGTGGTGGAAGGTCTCGCCCAATTCCGCCTTCAGCGTCTCGCTGCTCGCGAAGGCGGCCAGCGCGTCACCCAGGCTGCCGGGCAGCACGGCGCGTTCCGAGAGATAAGCGGCGGCGACCGGCGCGCCGGGATCGGACTTGGCCGCAAGCCCGGCACGGCCGGCGATAATCTGCGAGGCGATATACAGATAAGGATTGGCGGCCGGGTCGCCGATGCGGTTTTCGATGCGTGACGCGCTGTCACCGCCATCCCCGATGACGCGCAGCATGGCCCCGCGATTTTCCTGCGCCCAGGCGGCTTTATAGGGCGCGAACCCATCCGGCCGCTGGCGCTTATAGCCGTTGATGGTGGGTGTGGTCAGCAGCGCGGTCGCCGAGGCATGATCCAGCAGGCCGCCCAGATAATGCATGCCGAGGCCGGAGAGCGGTGACGCATCGCCCTCGCTGGCCGCAAACAGATTGGCGCCATCGCGTGTCAGGGACTGATGCATATGCCAGCCGCTGGGGAAGCTATTGGCGATCTTGGGCAAGGCCATGAAGCTCGCATGATAGCCATGGCGGCGGCAAAGCTGCTTGACGGCGGTGCGGAACAGCAGCGCCTTGTCGGCCGCTTCCATCGCCGGCAAAGGCGAGAAGGTGAGTTCGCACTGGCCCGGCCCCCATTCGTCTTCCAGGGATGCCAGCGGCAGGCCCAGCGCCTCCAGATTGTCCTGCAGCATGGCATAGAGGGGTTCGACCTCGTCACCCCGCGTCTCGGTCAGATACTGATAGCCGTGGGCGATATTCTCGACCTCCGGCGGGGTCGGCGGATAGCCGCTATCGGCTGGCGCCATTTTCGGATCGAGCATTTTGTAGACATAGAACTCGAATTCCAGACCAACGGTCATGCTCATGCCGTCGCCCGCCAGCTTGCCGAGCTGTTCGCGGAGAATTTGGCGCGTGGAGAGCGGGCAGGGGCGTCCGTTGCGGAAATAGGCGTCGGCCAAAATCCAGCCGGTATTGGGGACCCAGGGCAGGACATGGAAGGTCGCCGGGTCCGGCACCAGCACGCCATCCGGCAGGCCGATCATTTCCGGAATATTGAGGTGATTGTCGGCGCCGAAGGGCGGCACGATGGGGTGGTTCGTCGTGTCGAAAATCGCGGTGACGAGCTGGAAATCCTTGCCCGAAGACAAGGCCGAGATGAATTCGCCCGCCGTCAACGTCTTGCCGCGCACGATGCCGTGCTGGTCGCCCCAGCCGATGCGAATATTGCGGATGTTTTCGGCTTTGATCCGCGCCGCAAGCTCGGCTGCCTGGGCTGTCTGCTCCGCCGACCACAAGTCGTGACGTTCGATAAACCCCGCCATGCCGGATCCCCTGAAACTGTCACCTCAGGGTAGACGAGAATTTTTTTCGTTCAAGAAAAATTTTAGGCGTCTGGCGATGGCGGGCGGGGCGCCGGTCAGAGTCGGATCTTATGAATCGAGGGGCGAGACGGGAGCAGCGTCCAAATCGTCATCGACGTCATGCTCCCAAATCCGAATAATCCCATCAATGCTGTCGGGGCGTCGCAGGAAGAGATTGCGGGCGATCCGGGAAATGCGTTCGTCATGCGTTTGGAAGGCTGACAGAATCTGTCCGCGCTGCCGTCGTCGTTCCCCGGCGATTGCATCGAAGGCCCCCAGGGAAATCGCGCAGGGGACTTGCTCGCTCTTCACATCGATGATGAAGGTGATGGAATGCCCATTGAACTGTGCGTTTGAGCAGGATCGCATATGGCGCTCTGTCACCGTTGCATCTTTCTGAAACGTCCCATGAGCTGACGCGTATGACATGGTGACGCGCATCACAATGTCATCACAGCGATGACATGAATTTCTAAGCTTGAATTTAAGTATTGCGCCGCAAAAATTGCAGAGGTGAAAATATTTCTTGCTATTTTTGTTGATATCGTTCTATAGAAATTCCGTTGATCTTAATGAAGAATTTCGTATTGCGCTCCTTGGCGCTGCAGACGACCTTTCTCTTTCAAAATCGATCATGAACGGCTCGCCATGACTTTTCGTATGAGCCAAATTTTTTGAACGATTGAAAGGAAGATCGCCATGACCATTGGAACTGTTAAATTCTTCAATACGACCAAGGGCTTCGGTTTCATTCAGCCGGATAACGGCAGCCCGGACGTGTTCGTCCATATTTCTGCCGTCGAGCGTGCCGGTCTGTCCTCGATCAACGAGGGCCAGAAGCTGAGCTTCGATGCGGTGAAGAACGACCGTAACGGCAAGCTTGCCGCCGAGAATCTTAAGGCAGCCTGACCAAGATAGCGTTTTGGACTGCTGACCACGGATGTACTGGCAGTCGGTCCTGAAACGCTGAGAAGAAGGCCGGGTTCTCCCGGCTTTTTTTGTTTTGGGCCTGCTATGATAGCATCAGCAGCCCCAGGATCGTTTTGCGTAAAGCATCTGCGGTAACGCCAGACAGGACAAGCAAATATGGTTGCTCGACGGTTTTCCGAAGGGGATCGCGTTGTCATTGTTGGTGGCGAGGTCAATAAGCATATCAGTCCGGGCGTTTACACGATCGTCCGATTGATGCCGCTCACAGGGCGTGGTTTCCAATATAGGGTTAAAGCGGCACTCGATACGCATGAACGCGTATTGGACGAGTATCGGCTCGCGCCTGCCAGATAGCGGCACATAATCCCTTTGGGTGTGTAAGCTTAGACAGTCTCGTTCGGCTCGGTGTCCAGGGCCCAAGGGAGAGATCCGTGGTCAGACTGAACATTCGCCATCGGACGACCTATCACTACAACAGGAACGTCAGCTTGAGGCCGCACCGCCTTATGCTGCGCCCTCGCGAAAGCCGTGAGCTGCGCCTGCTCGGGATGGAGATTATCGTCAATCCGGACGCGGTCCTGACATGGGCGCAGGATGTCGCCGGCAATAGCGTGGCGAGCCTGACCTTTCGGTCAATGACCAATCAATTGGTGATAGAAAGTATCGCCGATATCGAGCTTGATGCCGTCGTCTGGCCCGTTTTCGATATTTCGGCATCCGCCATTTTTTATCCATTTCACTACACTGATGATGATCAGGCGGATCTTGGCCTTTTGGCCAGTCCAAGGCTTGCCGATGCCGCTGGCAAACTGCGGGCCTGGGTCAGCGCTTTCGTTCGCACCGATCCGACGGACACGCTTGCGCTGCTCAAAGACATCAATTTCGGCATCCTCTCCTGGATTTCCTATCAGGAGCGCGATGACGAAGGCACCCAGTCTCCGGTCGAAACGCTTGAGCGTGGATGGGGCGCCTGTCGCGATCTGGCGCTGCTCTTCGTCGAGGCCGTGCGGACGCTCGGCTTCGGGGCGCGGATCGTGTCGGGCTATCTCCATAATCCGAGCCAGGAGATCAAGGGTTCCGCCGGAGCGGGGACAACCCATGCCTGGGCGGAGGTCTATCTTCCCGGCGCCGGTTGGATCACCTTTGACCCGACAAACCGCAGCATGGGGGGTGCGAACCTCATCCCCGTCGCGGTTGGTCGTGACATCCGGCAAGTGATGCCCGTCATCGGCGAATTCATCGGCTTGAGCGATGCGTTTTCCCATATGACGGTCGAGGTCTGCGTCATCGGGTAGAGCTGTCAGGGCGATGATGATAAGGGCCTCTCAAATCTTGCATGATTTGAGACGAACGAGGTTGGACAGGTTATCCCTATGATTAAGACGCAGCGGGACAGTTTCAGTCCCAAACTCCCATCCTGGTACGGTGCCAGCCGCATCTACGACCGAGGGCGGATGATCCTCGATTATTTGTGGGACAATGGATACGAGCCCGACAAGCAATCGCCGTTCAAAGCCAAGACCCTTGTCAATAAGGATATGGCGATCCTGATGGCGGCGCTTGAGGCGGGCCAGGAGTCCGAGGTCCGCGCGGCGGTTACCAAGCATTTGAACTATCTGACCGTCCAGCAGCTGGCGGAAACCAGTCGTTAGAGTTTGTCAGGTTTTAATAGAAATCCCGTCATCCGCGCACGCGTTGCGCGGAACTACCCGTGGTGGCGCCGGCCGGCCGCTTGCCTGAACGCATGGGTAAACCCGCGGAACAAGTCCGCGGGCGACGGATTTTTGGGCGTTTCAGTAAAATCTCACAGTCGTTAGACTGAGATCACCATCGGACAAGCCAGCACCACCAGACCAGATCAGAGCCGCTGATAAAGGCCAGGGCTGCGCGCCATTTCAGGCGTGCGAAGGGGGATAGCTTCATCTTGCTGACGATTCTGTTCCCGCAGCATTCGATACTGCGGCATTACGGCGGTATCGTCTGATTAGCACATAAAGATCGTCGGGCGTGTAACGAATGCGCGCTGTTTTGCGGCACCAGGTGCCGCTGACTGGTTTTACCGGATCACGTGCCGAGCCTGCGGAGACGGACCGGTCCGCGCAGCAGCTGCGCGGATGGCTTCGTCTTTCTTAAAACGTCAGCTGCACCTTCATCGCCGACCTGCGATCATTCGCGCGCTCAAACGCGGTGACGGCCTCCGTGATCGGATAGCTGCCGGTCAAAAGCGGTGTCAGATCAACCCTGCCGCTATCGATCAGCGCGACGGCGAGCGGGAACTCCTCGTGAAACCGGAAGGACCCGGTGATGACCAGTTCCTTCGCCACCACCATATTCTGCGGCACCGACATATCGCCGCCGAGGCCAAGCTGCACGATGGTGCCGCGTGGGCGCACGACCTCCATCCCCGCGCGCAAGGCGCGTTCATTGCCCGAACATTCGAACATGACGTCGATCTGGCCCTTGTCGGCCGTATAGGGTTTCAGCGCGTCGGGGTCCTGCGCCGTATTCAAAGCGAGCGTCGCACCGAGCGTCCGGGCGATGGCCAACGGCTCGTCGACGATATCGGTGACGATGATATCAGCCGCGCCGTGGAAGCGCGCGGCGGCGACCACCAGCGCGCCGATCGGCCCGCAGCCTGTCACCAGCACGCGGGCGCCAAGCAGCGATCCAGCCCGGGTCAGGCCATGCAGCACGACGGAGAAGGGTTCCGCCATGGCCAGTTCGGCGACCGAGGCGCGGGTCGCCGTCACGCATTGGGTGGCGTCGCAAACCAGAACCTCACGAAAACCACCCTGGATGTGCGGCATGGGCATGGCACTGCCGTAGAAGCGCATGTTCAGGCATTGGTTCGGCAGGCCCTTCAGGCAGAAGCGGCAATGGCGGCAGGGGCGGCTGGGATTGACCGCCACGCGGTCGCCGGGCGTCACGCTGGTCACGTCGGGTGCGACTTCGGCGACGGTGCCGGCGATCTCATGCCCCAGGATCATCGGCTCCCGCACGCGCACCGTGCCGAAGCCGCCATGGTTGTAATAATGCAGGTCCGAGCCGCAGATCCCCCCCGCCTGGATGCGCACCGCGACCTGACCGGCGCCGAGTTTTTCAACGTCCCGTTCCTCGATGCGGAGGTCTTTCGGCGCATGGATGACGACGGCGCGCATGGTGGTGATCCTTACTCGACGGGGGTCAGCAGCGGCTGACCCGCGAAATGGGCGGCAAGATTGTCCCGCACCAACTGGCCCATGGCCTGGCGCGTCTCGGTCGTCGCACTCCCCATATGGGGCATCAGCACGGTATTGGAGAGGTTTGCGAAACGCGGATCGATATTGGGCTCGTTCAGGAAGACATCCAGACCGGCGCCCGCGATGCCGCCGGTCTGCAATGCTTCGATCAGCGCGGCCTCATCCACCGTCGAGCCGCGCGAGACGTTCACCAGGAAACCCTGTGGACCCAGCGCCTGGATCGCTGTTCGGTCCATGATGGCGCGGGTGCCGGCGCCCCCGGCGAGCGTCACGATCACGACGTCGGCCCAGCCAGCCAGCGCCTGGACCGTATCGAAGGCCTGATAGGGCAGGGACGGCTTCGCGGTGCGGTTGAAATAGCCGATGTCGCAGCCGAAGCCCTTTGCCCGCTCGGCGGTCGCGATGCCGATGCGGCCCATGCCGACAATGCCCAGCTTGCAGCCGAAGAAACGCCGGGCGAGCGGCAATTCGCTGCTTTTCCAAGTGCCGGACCGCACATGCGTGTCAGCCTTAGGAATCTCGCGCATCACGGCCAGCGCCAGCCCGATCGCGAGGTCCGCCACATCGCCGGTCAGCACATCGGGCGTATTGGTGACGGGAAGGCCGCGGGCGCGGGTCGCCTGGAAATCGACGCCGTCGACGCCGACCCCGAAGCAGGCGACCATTTCGACGGCCGGAAGGGCTGACAGAAGAGCGGCATCGGCGCCGATATGACCCGTGGTCAGGATCGCCCGCACAAGCTTGCAGTCTGCGAGCAGCGCCTGCTTGTCACGCGCTTCCCAATAGCGATGGATGCGGTAGGCAGCGTCCAGCGGTTCCATGTCCCATTGCGGCAGGGCCGTCATCATGAGGATTTCGGGCCGCATGTCTCCCACATCGCTTGGCTGCGTCATGGCCTTGCCTCCCTTTTCGGCGGTCTTCTTGTTTGTGTTATCGCTATCATCATTTGGCGTCGAGAGCGCGCGATCGTCAAGCCCAGCGCGCAAGCACAGCTTAATAGCCGCGGCGCGCGACTTCGGCGCGGACGATGGGCGCGGTGCGGGTACCGAACAACTCGATCGCCTTCATGACCTTGGCATGGGACATGGGCCCGACCGAGACCTGCAACAGAAAGCGCTGGTGGCGGAAAACGGTGTGCTGAAACAGGATTTTCTCGGCGACCTGTTCCGGGCTGCCGACGAGGAGTGCGCCATGCGGACCGCGCTGCTGATCATAGTCGGCGCGGGTCATCGGCGCCCAGCCACGCTCCGCACCCAGACGATCCATGACGGATTTGAGGGGCAGGAAGAAGTCATCCGCCGCCTGGTCCGTCGTCTCGGCGACAAAGCCGTGACTATTGATGCTGATCGGAAGTTGAGCCGGGTCGCGCCCGGCGCGGATCGCCTGGTCACGGTAATAGTCCAGTAGCGGGGCGAAACGCACCGGCTCACCGCCGATGATGGCGACCGCCATCGGCAGCCCGAGCCGCGCGGCGCGCGCGGCGGAGGAGGGGGTGCCGCCGATCGCGACCCAGATCGGCAGCTTCTTCTGATAGGGACGCGGATAGATCGCCTGGTCGTCCAGCGCCGGGCGATGGCGGCCCGCCCAGCTGACCCGTTCCTCGTCCCGCAGCTTCAGCAGCAGGTCGAGCTTTTCGGTAAAAAGCTCGTTGTAGTCGTCAAGATTATAGCCGAAGAGCGGAAAGGATTCGATGAAGGAGCCACGCCCGGCGGTGATCTCGGCCCGGCCCTCGGAAATCTGGTCCAGCGTCGCGAAATCCTGAAAGACGCGAACGGGATCGTCCGAACTCAGCACCGTCACCGCCGTCGTCAGCTTGATGCGCTTGGTGCGCCCGGCCGCCGCCGCCAGCACGACGGCGGGGGAGGAGACGGCGTAGTCCGGCCGGTGGTGCTCACCGACGCCGAAGACATCCAACCCGACCGCATCCGCGAGTGCGATCTCCTCCACCAGATCACGCAACCGCTGGCCGGCATCCGGCGCGCGGCCCGTCGCTGTGTCCACAAAGGTTTCGCCAAAGCTGTAGATGCCGAGTTGCATGGGCTTGGTCACTCAAAGACGGAGGTGGTCTGGCGGATGATCAGGCTCGTTTAAGGCAGGCGATTGATCGTTCCGTTACACCGGCTGAGCCTCAGCCAATACCTCCGCCAGGATTCTCCCCGAGAAATCTCCCGGCGTTCTTATGTCGACGGGGATGCCGAGCAAGGATTCCAATTCGTGCTGAAGTCCGCCGAGATCGAACAATGTGGTGCCAGGCAGCGCATCCACGAGAAGATCGAGATCGCTGCCTTCCTGATCCATTCCCTTCACCACTGACCCGAAAACGCGCGGGTTTGCCACCCGGTAGCGTCCCGCCAGGGAGCGGATGGCACTGCGTTTCAAGGCGAGCGCGGCAGACGGCTTCATGACGATGTCCAGCGGAAGCGGAGCCCTCAGGATAGCACAGTTCCATCGAGCGCCAGAAAAGCAATCAGATCGGTCAGATTGCGTTGCAGCCGGGTGAAGCCGCTATGCCGCTCGATCCGACGCTCGTCCATATAGAGCCCGCGCGAGACTTCGATCTGCAGCGCATGCACGCCGTCGCGCGGGCGGCCGTAATGCCGCGTCACATAGCCGCCGGCATAAGGATCGTTCCGGCGCACGGAATAGCCGAGGCGGCGCAGGCATTGCTCGACCTTTGCCACAAGCGCGCTGTCGCAGGCGGTGCCATAGGCATCCCCCAGCACGAAATCGGGTGTGGCATGGCCCATCACCGAAGGCATGGAGTGGCAATCGATCAGGAAACAGGTGCCGAAGCGCTGCATGGTCTGTTCGATCAACCCGCGCAGCGCAGCGTGATAGGGGTCCCAGCAGCGGCGCACCCGGTCCTCGGCCTCGGCGAAGCGCAGCTTATGGCCATAGATGGTCTCGCCAGAGGCGACGACGCGGGGGATGGTTCCGAGGCCGGCACCGATGCGGGCGCTGGTCGTATTCACCCAGGGCGGCAGCGGGTCCTCGAACATCTGGGGGTCGAGTTCCCAGGGTTCGCGGTTCGCGTCGCAATAGGCCCGCGGAAAATGGGCCGAGAGCAGCGGCGCGCCATAGTCCGGGGCCGCGGCAAACAGCCGGTCGACGCAGTAATCCTCGCTCCGCCGCAGGGTCCGCGGTTCCAGGCGGCTTTCCGACAGGAAATGCGCGTCATAATCAGCCCCGGAATGCGCGGAGGAGAAGACGAGCGGGACCGTCTGCACGTCCGGCTCTATCACGCTGAGGGGCGCTGCAACGGCTGTATAGTTCATGGCGCCAATTCAAGCGCCCTGCCGCCTGCCTGTCATCAGGCAATCAGGGGGTGCTGCCCTTCTTTTCCGCAAGCGCGCAGGCGATGGCCGCGCCCAGGCGCACATTATTGCGGACGAGAGCGATATTGGCGGTGAGGCTTTGGCCTTCGCTCAGCGTCAGCAAGCGGGAGAGCAGGAAAGGGGTCACGGCCTTGCCTTCCACCCTTTGCCGCTTGGCGTCCTGCAGCGCTTCCTCGACCAGGATGGCCATCGTCTCGTAGGGGATTTCGTCATCGGCCGGGATCGGATTCGTCACCAGAACGCCGCCACCGAGGCCGAGGCGCTGACGGGCCAGCATGACGGCGGCGATCTGCGCGGGCGTATCGGCGCGCATCGGCAGGCGCCAAGGGCTTTCCCGGCTCCAGAAGGCGGGCAAGTGGTCGGTCTGATAGCCCAGCACCGGAACCCCGCGGGTTTCCAGATATTCCAGGGTCCGCGGCAGATCCAGGATGGCCTTGGCGCCGGCACAGACGACGGTGACGGCCGTGCGCGCCAATTCGTCGAGATCGGCCGAAATATCGAGACTGTCCTGGCCGTCCCGATGCACGCCGCCAATGCCGCCCGTGGCGAAAACCTCGATCCCGGCCAGCGCCGCGCAGATCATGGTGGCGGACACGGTGGTCCCGCCCGAACGGCCCATGGCGAGCGCGAATCCAAGATCGGCCCGGCTCAGCTTCATGGGCGCGGGCGCATTGGCCAGTCGCTCCAGCTGCTCGGCCGACATTCCAACCAAGATTTCACCATCCAGCAAGGCGATCGTCGCGGGCTCGGCATTGCCGGCGCGGCAATCCGCCTCCACCTGCCGGGCCATCTCCAGATTCTGGGGAAACGGCATGCCATGGGTGATAATCGTCGATTCCAGAGCGACGACCGGCCTATGCGACTGTAACGCTTCCGCCACATCCCGAGACAAGGTAATGGGAGGGGACAAGGTCGTGGGCTGGTCGGCAAGGCTGGGCGAAGAGCCGTTCATGGGTTACAGCACCATTTCGCGGTTGAGTGGATGAGAGTTCGGGCGCAGGCCCTCGCCCGCATCTGTAGGGCAGATCGCCCTTAGGGCAAAGAACATAGGGACCAGCGCGGCAGCCACAGCTCCGCGCGCATCGGAATTGGAATGATGAAGGCGCTGAATGCGATCCGCATGGGAGGGGCAGAGGTTCTTCCCCTCGTCGAAGGTGGAAAGGGCGTAGCTGTGAGCGACGGCAATAGCTGTGGCCACTGGGCGGCCGGGGGCGGCGTTGGCACCTTCAGCGCCGTGAACGCCGATAGCTACGACGCCGATGGCACGATCATACGGCAGACCTATGAAGGCCGCACCCGCCGCGACCGGCATGAGGAGATGATCGACTACGCCATCAAGGGCGGCATCGCCCAGGCGCAGCGCGCGCATGAAATCAATGGCGGCCGCGGCCGGATCAACGCCAATATCCTGTGGGAAATGGGCGGGGCCGAGCGCGTGATCACCGGGGTGCTGGAAGGCGCCAAGGGGCTGATCAACGGTCTCACCTGCGGTGCCGGCATGCCCTATCGCCTGTCCGATATCGCGACGAAATTCGGGGTCCATTACTATCCCATCGTCTCCTCGGCCCGCGCTTTCAGCGCGCTGTGGAAGCGGGCCTATCATAAGGCCTCGAATCTGCTGGGCGGTGTGGTCTATGAGGACCCTTGGCTGGCCGGTGGCCATAACGGCCTGTCGAACAGCGAAGACCCGTCCCGTCCGGAAGACCCTTTCCCGCGCGTGCTGGCTCTGCGCCGGCAGATGCGTGAATTCGGCCTGGGCGACACGCCCATCATCATGGCCGGCGGCGTCTGGTGGCTGGAGGAGTGGGAGGATTGGATCGACAATCCCGAACTCGGCCCCATCGCGTTCCAGTTCGGCACCCGTCCGCTGCTGACCCAGGAAAGCCCCATCGGGGACAGCTGGAAGCAGAAGCTGCTGACGCTGAAGAAGGGGGATATCTTCCTCAACCGCTTCAGCCCGACGGGCTTCTATTCCAGCGCCGTGAACAACGAGTTCATGCAGGAACTGCGCGGCCGCAGCGAACGCCAGGTCGCCTATACGACCGAGGTGGTGGGTGAGCATACGGCGGAATTCGGCGTCGGTCCGCGCAAGCGCATCGTCTATCTGACCAAGCCTGATCTGACGCGCGTGCGGCAATGGGTGGCCCAGGGCTTCATCGAGGCGCTGCGTACTCCGGATACGACGCTGATCTTTGTGACGCCGGAGCGCGCCGGCCAGATCTATCAGGATCAGGTCGATTGCATGGGCTGCCTCAGCCAGTGCCGCTTCTCCAACTGGGGTCAGGAAGGGCCGGACTATACCAACGGCAAGAAGGCCGATCCGCGCAGCTTCTGCATTCAGAAGACCCTGCAGAATATCGGGCATGATGCGAAGGACGAGGTCACCGCCGAGAACAACCTCATGTTCAGCGGGCATAACGGCTATCGCTTCGGCTTGGACCCGTTTTATTCCAACGGCTTCATCCCGACCGTTCGCCAGCTGATCGACCGGATCAAGACCGGGCGCTGACCGGAAGGGGGCGCGTGGCGCACGCGTCCCCCTTATCTTTTTTCTGATCTGCTGTCATATCTGCGGCCTTGCCGGCAGCGGCCGAGCGCCGAATGCGCTTGAGCCATCGGTGACGGCTGGGGCAGACTGACCCCATCATGCAAAGACTTTCCCATGGCTGAGCTGAGCCGCGAGACACTGGCTTTGCCGGGCGGCGCGGCGCAGGTGATATGGCGGCGGAGCGAGCGTGCGCAGCGCATCAGTCTGCGCATCGACGCGCGGCACGGCGCCGTTGTCGTCACCCTGCCGCCGCGCTCCTCCAAACGCGCGGGCATGGCGCTGTTGCTGGAAAACGGCCATTGGGTTTCCAGCCGGCTGGCGGCTTTGCCGAGCGGTGTGTCTTTCGCCGCCGGCGAGACCGTGCCGGTTGACGGCATTCCTCATGTGATCCGTCATCTGCCGGAGGCGCGGGGCGCTGCCTGGGTGGCGGATGGCGTCCTGCATGTGACAGGCGACGACAGCTTTCTGCCGCGACGTGTGGGTGATTTTCTGCGGCAGGAGGCGCGGCGGCGCCTTTCGACCCTGGCCTGGGCCCATGCCGGTCAGATCGGGCTGAAGCCGCGCCGCATTCTGATCAAGGACACCCGCAGCCGCTGGGGCAGTTGCGCGCCGGACGGCTCGCTGGCCTTCAGCTGGCGGCTGGTGATGGCGCCGCCTTTCGTGCAGGATTATGTCGCGGCGCATGAGGTCGCGCATCTGCGCTACCTCAACCATGGTGCGGCCTTCTGGGCCCTGGTCGCCGTGCTTTGCCCCGGTTGGGAGCGCGCCTCCGACTGGTTGCGCCTCGACGGTATCAGCCTGATGCGAATCGGCTGACCCGCTATCTGTCTTCCACAGGAGTTCTGTCTTGCCGGCTTATTCAGACGTGAAGGGCGAGGTCGTCCTTCTGACCACGGGCGGGACCATCGCGTCTCGCCATGATGCGGCGGCGGACGCCTTTGTCGCGGCCATCGGCGCGGATGACATGGCGGCGCTGGTGCAAGGCGTGCCGCCGGGTGTCACGCTGCGTGCGGAGGCCTTCTGCAACGTCAATAGTTTCCGCATGGACTTGCCGACCGCTTTCGGGTTGGCGCAGCGCATCGCGGCTGTGCTGGCTGAGCCGAGCGTGCTGGGCGTGGTCGTGACCCACGGCACGGATACCATGGAGGAAAGCGCCTTCCTTGTCGGTCTGACGGTGCCGGCCGACAAGCCCGTGGTTTTCACCGGCGCGCAGCGCAATGCGGAGGAGGCCGATACGGACGGTCCCCGCAATCTGACCGAGGCGGTACAGCTGGCGGCCTCCCCACTCGCACGCGACATCGGCACCGTCATCCTGTTCGACGGGGTTTTTCATGCCGCGCGGGATGTTCGCAAGACGCATACATCTCGGCCCGGGACCTTCAATTCCGCCGATCACGGCAAACTGGGTCTGGTCGATGAAGGCGCGGTGCGGCTGTATCGCCGCCCGGCGGACCTTTGCCTTCTCCCGGCTCAGCGGGTGGAGCCTGCGGTCGCGCTGATCAAGATGGCCATGGGTATGGATGACAGCTTCATGCGCTGGGCGATGGCGAACGGCACGCGTGGCTTCGTGCTGGAAGCCTTCGGGCTTGGCAATTGCCCGCCTGCTTTTGTGCAGGCAACACAAGATGCCGTGGCGAAGGGCATTCCTGTCCTCATCACCTCGCGCTGCGGGGAAGGGCGGGTGAAGCCCGTCTATGGCAATGGCGGTGGGGTTGATCTGGCAAAGGCCGGGGCGATTTTCGCGGGCGACCTGACAGGGCAGAAAGCGCGCATTCTGCTCTCTGTCCTGCTGGGTGACGTCGGGCCGCTGGACAGCGTCGCAGCGCGCGCGGCCTTCGCAGAGGCTGTCGCGCGCGTGGCCGACTAAAAGCTCAGAATGGAATCGCCCCAAGTCTGTCGTGCGCGGACCTGTTCCGCGCATCCACCCGCCGCGGCGTCCCAACAGCGTCAGGGCGCCCAAGCGGGTCGTTCCGCGCAACGACTGCGCGGATGACGCGGTGTGGTCGGCACAGACTATGACAGCTTAGAACGGAATAGCTTGCGGGCGCTTGATCTCGATCTCCACGAAGGCGATCGGGTGGGGGGAGCCGTTCATCACGTCATGCTGGATGCCGGACGGACGGGCGTAGCTTTGCCCGAGCGTCAGCGGGTTTTCGATAATGGTCTCGCCGTTATGAACGCGGAGCGTGCCATCGGTGATCATGATCACGAAATAGGGCCAGCCGTGTTCGTGCCAGCCGGTCGCGGCGCCGACCGCAAAATCCCATCGCGTGATGCGCAGATCCTCGTCATCGCGTTGCACGGTCGGAACGGCGGGAATTTCGCAAGCAAACGTCATAAGCTGATAGGCCTCCGCAAGGTGACGGTATGGAACAAGGCCGCGATCCTAGCACGGGCTTGGTCTCTGTCACGGCCTTCACAGGCGCCGTTGTTGCAGCGCCTGCGCGAGGTTTCGACAACTCAGCCGCTGTGATAGCCGCCATCGACCGGCAGGATGATGCCGGTCACGAATGCCGCGGCGGGTGAGGCCAGGAACAGCGTCGGGCCGACCAGATCCTCGGCCAATCCCCAGCGCTTCAAAGCGGCGCGCTCGGCGATCTTTTCTTTGCTCGGCGAATTTTCCCACAAGGCCCGCGTCATATCGGTCTTGTGGTAGCCGGGCGCGATGGCGTTGACACGCACACCCTGGGGACCATAGCGATGCGCCATGGCGCGTGTCAGCCCGACGATGCCGGTCTTGCTCGCCGTATAGGCAGGCACCGCCTCATCGGCCAGATAGCTGAGCATCGAGGCGACATTGATGATATTGCCACGGCTTTCAAGAAGCAGCGGCAAGGCGCTGCGGGACAGGCGCATGGCGCTGTTGAGGTTGATGTCGATCACCGTCAGGAAATCGGCCTCCTCCCACTCGGTCCCCGGCTTGGCGACGCCCTGGCAATTCACCAGCACGTCCAGCTGCGTCAGGCCCTGAAAGAAGGCGTCGACGGCAGCACTGTCCTGCACGTCCAGCCGCGCGAAGCTGAGGCCGGGGCGGGCAGGGGCTGCCGTCAGCGCGTCGATTTTGGTTTGGGAGCTGCCGGTCGCGGTCACCACAGCGCCGGCGGCGGCGAATCCTTCCGCCATGGCCAGGCCGATACCGCTGGTGCCGCCGGATACAACCACGTGACGTCCGCTGAATGCCGCCGTGAAGCTTTGGGCGATGGCTTCTATGCCCATGATAATCCTCCGTATTTTTTTATGCCTTAAACGCTTTGATACCGCTTGCGCGCCGTTCTGTCACGGCGGCCGTCGTCCGCCACGGCATCGATGCTAAGCCTGTTATCCTCAGCTTGCTGTTGTTACGGAATGCCGTTCTGGCATTGGATGCTTTCGCCATGTCGCTCACGGCAACGGAAAAACCGTCAGCCGCCTCAGATCTACTGAACGTTCAAATGGAATGTTTCGAGACGAATCCGTCCGTTCGGAGCGACCACGTCGAGCGTCAGGCTGTCAGGCCCGGTATAGCCCGGTGCCGCCCTGTAAAAGGTCGTGACACCGCCCTGCGGTTTCAGGTTGCAGGCATAGCGCTGATTGCTCGCCGGGTAAGCGGCGTAGAAATCCCCTTGCTGCACCGTGACGGTGCCGTGGGCCGGTGCGGCGCCCACGCGGATCTCAGCATAGCCGATAAGAGTGCAATCCGGATTGAGAAAGAAAATCTTGTTGAGTTGAACCTGACGCCCGGCGGCCACGGTCGCGTTGACCGTGACAGCGTCACTGTCTGCGGAGGCTGACGGCCTTGGAGCGACGATCGTGCTTGCATTGACCGCGCAGCCTGCCAGGAGTAGCAGCGTTGCAACTATAAAAACGCGCTTCATGCGGCGCTACCTTTTCCCAAAAGGAAGGGTCAATAAGACGACAAGCTGGTACTCGCTGGAACGTGATTGGTCAATAATTTGTTCAAGCAACGTTCGGTAGCAGTATCTTGTGTGGGAAGGAATGGACCATGACAAAGCCGCTGGTTTTCATCACCGGGGCCAGTGCCGGTATCGGGCAGGCGACGGCCCGGGTTTTTTCCGCCGCCGGCTATCCCTTGTTGCTGGTTGCCCGGCGCTTGGACCTGATCGAGGCCATGGGCTTGCCGAATACGGTGGCGGTGGCCGCGGATGTGCGCGATTACGACGCCATGGTTGCGGCCCTGAAACAGGGTGAGGACGCCTTCGGTCCGGTCGACTGCCTGATCAATAACGCCGGCATCGCGCGTCTGGCGCGGCTGGATGAGCAGGACCCGGCGGAATGGCGCGATCTGATCGACGTCAATTGCATCGGCGTGCTGAACGGCATGCATGCGGTGGCCGGCGGCATGAAGGCGCGACGGCATGGTACCATTATCAACGTCTCTTCCATCGCCGGACGGAAGGTCTATCCGCATCACGACGTCTATGGTGGCACCAAGCATTTTGTGCATGCCGTTTCGGAAGGTATGCGTCAGACCATGTCGGCGCATGATGTGCGCGTCATGGTGATTTCCCCCGGCGTCACCAAATCCGATATCGCGAGCAGCATTACCGACAGGAATGCCTATGAATTCTGGTCGAAGGGGCGGGACGCCATGGACGGTGGTATCGATGCCGAAATCGTCGGCCGCACTATGCTTTTCGCCTACGAACTGCCGCAGTCGGTGACGATGCATGAGATGACGATAACGCCGACGACGCAGACGTTCTAAGACGTAACAAGCTTGCTGAGCGCACGCTTAGCAAGCTTGGCTGCGCCGATTGTGATCAGGATGCGACAGTCATCCTGAGCATAAAATGGGCAGGCGGCGCATGTGCGCCCTTCTTTTGTGCCTGACCGGCCCCTTTGTGCGCGCCGATACCGGCCGGGCTCCATCCCTGGCCAAGCCGAACCTGCTTTGGCACGGGGCTTGCGAAAAACGGTTTGAGCGGCCGCAAGGTCGATCCGCTGTTTTGTTTTTTCGCGCCTTTTTCATCGCAGGGACATAAGCATGAGCCAATCAACTGGCACCCGTCGCGGCTTTTTGAAGCTGGGTGCCGCCCTGGGCGGAACCGCGCTTTCGACGCCGTTCATCGCCCGCAACGCGCTCGCCGCCGAGCCGATCAAGGTCGGCTGCCTGCTCGATCAGTCCGGGCCGCTCGGCCTCAGCGGCCAGCCCATGCTGCAGGCGACGCAATATGCGGTGAAGGTCATCAATGACCAGGGCGGCCTGCTCGGGCGTCCGCTGCAGCTGGTGGTGTATGATACGCAGTCCAGCATGCAGCTCTATACGCAGTATGCGCAGCAGCTGGCGCTGAAGGACAAGGTCGCCGTCGTTCACGGCGGCATCACC
The DNA here is from genome assembly GCF_020621385.1 of Acidisoma cellulosilyticum. Lineage (GTDB taxonomy): Bacteria > Pseudomonadota > Alphaproteobacteria > Acetobacterales > Acetobacteraceae > Acidisoma > Acidisoma cellulosilyticum. The sequence goes on from NZ_JAESVA010000013.1 coordinate 91,461, forward strand.
TCGGCCTCGCGCGAAGCGATCCGCCCGATTTTCGACCGGTTCAAGACCCTGTATTTCTACAATACCCAGTATGAAGGCGGCGTCTGCGACCGCGACATCTTCTGCACCGGCACCACGCCCGCGCAGACCGTCAGCCATATCGTGCCTTATGCGCTGAAGAACTGGGGCAAGAAGACCTATATCATCGCGGCCGACTACAATTACGGCCATATCACTGCCAAGTGGATGACGAAATACACGCGTGAGGGCGGCGGCCAGGTTCTGGAAACCGACTTCTTCCCGCTCGACGTGACCGACTTCTCGGCGACCATCAGCAAGATCCAGCAGGCCAGCCCGGATTTCGTGCTCTCGCCGCTGGTCGGTGCCAACCATCTCGGCTTCTATCGCCAGTGGGCGGCCGCCGGCATGAAGAGCAAGATCCCCGTCGCGTCCTCGGTCTTCGGCCTGTCGAACGAGCTGAACTCGATGGATGCGTCCGTGACCGACGGCATCATCTCCGCCTTCGGCTGGTATCCGACCGTGCCGGGCGCCGGTTCCAAGTCCTTCCTGGACGGTATGACGGCGATGTTCGGCAAGGGTTTGCCGATGCTGAGCGAGCTCGATTCCGCGTCGTATGAAGGCATGATGTTCTGGGCCGAAGGCGTGAAGAAGGCCGGCACGATCGATCGCCTGCCGGTGATCAAGGCGCTGGAAAGCGGCATCACGATCGACGGGCCCTCGGGCAAGGCGACCATGGACCCCGCGACCCATCACGTCATCCACAACGCCTATCTCGCCAAGGCCGAGAAGGCGGAATGGGTGATCCAGGACACCTATCCGGCGTCGCCGCCGGCCGATACTGCCGCCGTCTGCGATCTGATCAAGAACCCGCGCATGGATAAGCAGTTCATCGTCAACGTGGACTGATGTTCCGAAGGCGGAAGCGTGCGGAGCTTTGGCTCCCGCGCTTCCGCGTCTTGCATCGCAGTGCATTCGCTTGTTTTGGCTTTAGGAGACGCGGCGTGGACCTTTATGGCCTTGTTGGCTTCAATATCCTGGTCGGCATTGGCACCATCGCCCTGATCACCGTCGGGCTCGGCGTGATCTACGGCATGATGAAGATCATCAATCTGGCGCATGGCGAATTCATGATGCTCGGCGCCTATGCGACCTATGTCGCGACCGCCCATGGCATCAATATCTGGATCGCGATGCTGATCATCGCGCCGGTCTTCGTGGGCCTTGTCGGCCTTGTCGTGGAACGCTGCCTCATCCGCTTTCTATATGGCCGGATGATCGACACGATGCTTGCCACCTGGGGGCTGAGCCTGGGCCTGATCGGCCTTATGACCAGCATTTTCGGCAATGATCCGCGCGGCGTTTCGACACCTGTCGGCAGCTTTTCCATCGGCCATTACGCGGCGAGCCTGTACGGCGTCGTCATCATCGTGGTCGCCGTCCTGGCGCTCGTCGGGCTCTATGCCATGCTGAGCATGACGCGCTACGGCCTGATCGTCCGCGCGACGATGCAGAACCCGAATATGGCAGCCGCCCTCGGCGTGGCACCGCCCACGATCTATATGGCGACCTTCGCTCTCGGTGCGGGTCTTGCGGGCCTCGCCGGCGGCGTTCTGGCGCCGATCTCGGGCGTTTCCCCGGTCATGGGCGCGGCCTTCATCGCCAAAGCCTTCATCACCGTGCTGGGCGGCGGTGCCGCGATCGTCACGGGCACCTCGCTCGCCTCGGGCCTGTTCGGCTTCATCGATACCTTCGTCTCCTTCAAATCGACGCCGGTTATCGGCGAGGTGGCGCTGCTTCTCGCCGCCGTCGTCATGATCCGCATCCTGCCGCAAGGCATCACCGGCCGCTTCCTGCGGCGCAGCCTGTAAGGGGGAGTGCGATGATCTTCCGTAAATTGAAGCGCGCCGAGACCTCGGGCGGGATCTGGGGCCCCATCGCGGTCGTGGTCGCGGGCCTGGTGCTGCTGGTCGGCGCGCCGATGGTGACCGGCACTTTCGGCCTGCTGCAGCTGACCGTTTTCGCGGCGCTCGCGATCTTCGCCCTGGCGCAGGGGTTCATCTGGGGTTTCGGCGGCATCCTGTGCTTCGGCCAGTCCGCCTTCCTCGGCCTCGGCGGCTATGCCTATGCCGTGGGGGCGCTGAACATGACGGACACGACGGGGGCCGTCGCGCTCGCCATCATCGTGCCGATGCTGTTCGCGGCCCTGCTCGGCTATTTCATGTTCTACGGCCGTATTTCGGACGCCTATATCGGCGTCATCACGCTGACCGTCGCCATCATCCTGTTCGATCTCTTCAACTCGACCTCGGGCGATATCTATCATATCGGCCAGGCCCCCTTGGGCGGCTTCAACGGCATCCCTTCGGTGCCGCCGCTGAATATTCCGGGTGATCCGGATGCGCAGCTGGATACGACCGGCCTTTGGTATGCGGCGATGGGGGCGCTGATCCTCTGCTACATCATGCTGAAATGGATATTGGCGACGCGGTTCGGCCGCGTCGTGGTCGCGATCCGCGAGAATGAGACGCGCGCCCAGCTGCTGGGCTACGACCCGCGCCTGTTCAAACTGCTGACCTTCGTCATCGGTGCCGGCATTTCCGGCGTGGCAGGCTGCCTCTATACCAATTGGGGCGCCTTCATCAGCCCGACCGTCTTCAGCCTGACGATGTCGGCCCAGGTCATCATCTACGTGCTGGTCGGCGGCCTTGGCACGCTGGTCGGGCCGATCTTCGGCGCCGTCGGCATCCAGTATCTGATCAACCTCGCCGGCGGGCAGCATGTCATCGACCCGAACCTGCTGCTCGGCATCGTGCTGGTGGCCTTCGTGCTGCTGGTGCCGCAGGGTGTGGTGCCCGTCATCCGCAACGGCTTCCGTCGCCTGATGCCGGTCAAATCGCCAGGACCGGCGCTCACGCCCTCCGTATCGCAGGAGGTCAGCCAATGAGCGTCCCTCTGCTGGAAGCCGAAAACGTCACCATGCGTTTCGGCGGTGTGGCCGCCGTGCAGGACGTCAATCTCAAGCTGGATGAGGTCGAGCTGCGCTGCCTGATCGGCCCCAACGGCGCCGGCAAAAGCACCTTCTTCAAGGTCCTGACCGGCCAGCTGCGCCCGACGGAAGGCGTGGTGCGCTTTCGCGGCCAGGACATTACCGGCGCGCATCCGCATGTGATCGCGCGGCTCGGCGTCGGCATCAAGACGCAGGTGCCGAATGTCTTCAACGGGCTGACGGTCCGCGAAGGCATCGGCATCGCGGCCGGGCGCAAGAAGTCCCTGCGTCGCGCGCGGCAGATCGTGGATGAGACGATGGATCTGTTGCAGCTGACGCCGATCGCCGACCGCATGGTGGGCCAGCTTGCCCATGGTCAGCGGCAATGGGTGGAGATTGCGACCGTGCTGGCGCAGGAGCCGGACCTCATCCTACTCGACGAACCGGCCGCCGGCATGACGCATGAGGAAGTGCTGCGCACGGCGGAGCTGATCCGCGAGATCAACAAAAAACAGGCGCTGGTCGTGGTCGAACACGACATGCAGTTCATCCGCATGATCGCCAAGACGGTGACGGTCTTCAATCGCGGCAAGATCCTGATCGAAAATCAGGTCGAGGCGGTTCTGGCCGATCCCGGCGTGCGCGACGTCTATCTCGGAAAGCAGGCCCACTGATGTTGAACGTCACGGATCTCCGCTCCGGCTACGGCCGCATTCCCATTCTCGCCGGTATCAATCTTGACGTGAAAGACGGCGAATTCGTCGGCATCCTCGGCCATAACGGCATGGGCAAATCGACGCTGCTGCGCACCTTGATGGGTTATCTGCCCGTGACCGGCGGCGACATCACGTTCGACGGCAAAAGCCTGAAGGGTCTGTCGCCGACGGCGCGGGCGCGTATGGGCATCGGCTATGTGCCGCAGGGGCGCGAGATTTTTTCCAGCCTCAGCGTCTATGAAAATCTGCGCATGGGCTGCCTGATGGCGAAGCAGGCGGAGAAGCCGACGATCGATTCCATCCTCGCGGATTTCCCGCGGCTGGAGCGGTTGCTGGAACGGCCGGGCGGCGCATTGTCCGGTGGCGAGCAGCAATTGCTGGCACTCGCCCGATGCCTGTGCGGCGGTCCGAAATTCATTCTGCTCGACGAGCCGACGGAAGGCATTCAGCCTTCCATCATCGAGGAGATGATCGAGACTTTGCAGAAGCTGGGACGGGAGCGGAGCCTGACGATTCTGCTGGTCGAGCAGAATCTCAACTTCATCACCTCGCTGTCCGAGCGGGTGCTGATTCTGCAGAAGGGCCTCATCATCCGCGAAGTGCCGCCGCACGTCGCGAAAGACCGCGCCATGATGGAAGAATTTGTCGGCATGGTCTGACGCAGGACCGGAGGTCGCGGTTTCTTTAGGAAGGGGCCGTGACTTCGTCTTGTAACGGTTCGGTGATGTGTTAGGCTGAAAGAATTGCGTCATCTCTTTCAGCAATGGCAGCACCATGATCATTACATTTGGCTTGGTTGCGTTATTTTGTGTGGCGGTCATCATCGTTCTTCAGATGGCCCATGTCTCTGACAAATCATTCACCGATTATGCGGTCGCGAACCGCTCCTTCGGGCCCTTCTACCAGGCGATGTCCTTCCTCAATACCTGGTGGCCCGGCGGCATCTTTCTGGCCATTACCGGCCTTGCCGCCAGCGGCGGCGTCATATCCTTCTATTTCCTGGTCTACAGCCTTCTCACCGTCGTCCTCATGTATGTCATGGCGGAACGTGTCTGGATCTGGGGCAAGCTGTTCGATCTGAAGACCCAGCCGGATCTTTTTGCGCTGCGGTATAATTCGCATGGCCTTTCGGTGATCGGTGCCGTCGTTGGCATCATTTCCGGAATCCCCTGGCTGATCCTGGGCTTTAAGGGCTTGGGCGATCTGTTCCAGGCGATGTCCTTCGGCAAGATGGGCGCGACCGAGGCGGTGATCGCCGGCGTGCTGCTGATGGTCATCCGTCAGTTCTGGACCATCCGCATGGGGATGCGCGGGGTCATTCTGTCCGACATGCTGCAGGGTGTGGCAGCCTATATCGGCGGCACGATCATCATCATCAGCCTGATCCTCTGGCTCATCTTCGACCATGGTTTCAGCCTGACGCATCTGCCGGCGGCCAAGGTGACACTGCCGGGTCTGGGCTCCGGCGTCGGCCCGCTTTACGTCTTCGCGATCATCTTCTCGGGCGCGCTCGGCGGGTGGTGCTGGCCGTCGATCTTCATCCGCCTCTATACGGCCAATAGCGTGCGCAGCGTGCAGCGTGCGGGCGCCCTCGGGGCACCGCTGTCCTTCCTCTTCGCGGGCGGCCTCGTCATTCTCGGTCTGCTCGCGAGCTTCCTGCCGGAAGTGGCCAAGGCCCCGGAAGCCATGTGGTTCACGGTCTGCCAGATGGCGGGCGGTCCCTTCCTGCTCGGCCTCGGCGGCGTCGTCGTGCTGGCCGCGACCATGGGCAATGTCGACGGCAATATTCAGGCCTCCGGCGCGCAGATCGCCAATGATATCATCGGCGTCTACAAGCCGCTGAACCACAAGCAGTCGGTCATCATCGCCAAGATCGGCATGCTGGTCGTCACCATCGTCGCCGCCTGGCTCTCGACCATCGCCATTCCGCATCTGTTCATGCTGGCGATCCTGTCCTACCAGGGCATCATCCAGCTGGCGGTGCCGCAATATCTCGGCGTCTTCTGGAAGCGCGGCAACAAGGCGGGTGCCATCGGCGGCGTCGTCGTCGGCTTCATCGCGGCGGTGATCCTGCAATCGATCTACCCGACCAGCATCACCTGGGCCTGGGGCCTGACGTCGGGCGTCATCGCGCTCGTGATCAACTTCCTGATCTACGCGGCCTGCGCCTACTTCCTGCCGGTGACGGCGGAAGAGACCAAGCGCGTCGACGGATTGTTTGCGCTGACCTCCACCAAAACGCCCTCTGCCGGCGCCATCGGCGCGCTGGCGCTGAAGCCCCGCCGCGCTTGATTGAGAATCGGGCCTGAGTTTTCACCGCTTTCGGAAAGGTACGCATCTGCCATGCCTCCCATCACTCCGCGGTCCAGCTTCGTGACCATCTGGTTCATTCTCGATGCCGTGCTCGCCCTCTTTCCGCCCATCTATTGGGCGGCGGGCGGGCCGACGCCGCTGATCGCCGGCATTCCTTGCTCCATCGTCTATTTCGTTGTGCTGACGGCCTTTATCTGCGGCAGCCTGATCGCCGCCTATATCGATGACGAAAAGCGGGGAGCCTTCCGGGTCGCGACACCATGAGTTTTGATACCATTATCGTGGGCGCCGGCTCTGCCGGTTGCGTGCTCGCGAACCGCCTTTCGGCCGATCCCGCGCGACGTGTTCTGCTGCTGGAAGCAGGGCGTGCCGCGCCGCTGAATTCGGATATTCCGGCGAATTGGCCGGCGATGTTCAATACCAATGTCGATTGGGGCTATCACACGGAACCCCAATCCGGCTGTCGCGGCCGGCGCATCTATTGGCCGCGTGGCCGCATGGTCGGTGGATCGGGCGCGTTGAATGCCATGATCTATATCCGCGGCCTGCCGTCCGACTATGACGGCTGGGCCGCCGCCGGCTGCACCGGCTGGGGCTGGCAGGACGTGCTGCCGGTCTTCCTCAAATCCGAGAACAATCTCCGCCTCGGCAATGCGCCTTTGCATAGCACCGGCGGCGAACTGACGATCTCGGACCCCGCCTATATCGATCCGCATGAGCCGCTTTGGCATCAGGCAGCGCAAGCGGCGGGTTTCCCGAACAACACCGATTTCAACGGCCCCGTGCAGGAAGGTGTCGGCTGGTTTCAGCTGACGGTGAAGGACGGCGAGCGCTTCGGCACCGGGAAGGCTTATCTCCGTCCGACGCTGGACCGACCCAACCTGACGCTCCGCACCGGTGTCACCACAACGCGCATTCTAGTGGAGAACGGACGCGCCAAGGGCGTCATGATCCTGGACCGTGGCGTGCCGGAAGTGATCTATGCGGATGAGGTTGTCCTTTCCGCCGGCAGCATCGGCTCGGCGCAATTGCTGCTGCTGTCGGGTATCGGCCCGGCGGATGAACTGGCGGAAGTCGGCGTCACCCCCGTGCATAACCTGCCCGGCGTCGGCAAGACTTTGCGTGATCATATCAATATTCCCATCAGCTTCGCGGCGCGCGACCGGATCGGCATCGGCGGCATGACCGGGGCCGAGCTTGATGCGGCGACCGAGGAATGGCTGGCGACCAGGCAAGGGCCGCTGTCATCGATCTGGGTCGCGGCCGGCGGTTTCGTGAAATCCGCGCCGGATGTGGCGGAACCCGATATCCAGCTTTACGGCGTCATCTCGGGCCATCGCGATCACGCGCGCTATATGGCGTCAGGCCCGGGCATCACGCTGCACGCGACCTTGCAGCGCCCGAAAAGCAATGGCGAATTGCGCCTGCGCTCGGCCGATCCGCTGGAACATCCAAGCCTCGATCCGAAATACTTCTCCTCCGATCCGTCTGGCTATGATCTGGCAACGATGATCGAGGGCGTGAAGCTCAACCGGCGCATCGCGGCGCAATCGCCGCTCGCTGGCTTGATCAGCCATGAAATCACACCAAGCGCGGAGGCCGTGACGGATGAGGCGATCGGCGAGTTTATTCGTGGCCATTGCACCACGCTCTATCACCCCACCAGCACCTGCCGCATGGGCGTGGATGCGATGGCCGTGGTGGACCCGGAGCTTCGCGTCCAAGGCATCGCGGGATTGAGGGTTGTAGACGCAAGCGTCTTCCCGAATATGATCTCCGGCAATACCAATGCACCCACGATCATGGTGGCGGAGCGCGCCGCGATCTTCATGGGCGCCCCGTCAGGATCTGAGAAGGTGGCTGCGTGATGGCTAAAAAGATCGGTTTCGTCTGGCACGAACGCTATATGTGGCACATGACGGGTTTCGCCGCCGGCTCGATGCCTGCCGGCGGCTTTCTGGAACCCGACATCCATATCGAAAATCCGGCCGCCAAGCGTCGCATGCGCAACCTGCTGGATGTCACGGGCGTGCTGGATCATCTCACCACCATCAAGCCGCGCGCCGCGACGGAGGAGGAGGTCCTGCGCATCCACACGCCCGGCTATATCGAGCGTGTGAAAGCGATGAGCGCCTCCGGCTTCGGCGATGGCGGCGAATTGGCACCGATCGGCAAGGATTCCTGGGAAATCGCGCTGCTCTCGGCCGGCGGCTGTATCGAGGCTGCCGATAAGGTCTGGACCCGCGAATTGGACCAGGCTTATGCGCTGGTCCGTCCGCCCGGCCATCATGCCGAGCGTGATCGCGGGCGCGGCTTCTGCTTGCTGGCCAATGTGCCGATCGCGATCGAACATCTGCGCCGCACCTACGGCGTCAAGCGTATCGCGACGGTCGATTGGGACGTGCATCACGGCAATGGCGCGCAGGCGATCTATTATGATGATCCCGGCGTGCTGACGATTTCGCTGCATCAGGACCGCAACTATCCGCGCGAGTCCGGCGCGATCGGGGAACGCGGGGAAGGGGCCGGCTTCGGCGCTAATATCAATATCCCGCTGCCGGCGGGATCGGGTCATGGCGCCTATATCGCGGCCTTCGACCGCGTGGTGCTGCCCGCGCTTGCGCAATACAAGCCTGAGATGATCATCGTGCCGTCAGGCTTCGACGGCTGCGCGATGGACCCGCTGGGCCGCCAGATGCTGGTGACCGACACCTATCGGGAGATGACGCAGCGCATGGTGCAGGCGGCCGACGAACTCTGTGGCGGCCGTCTGATGCTTAGCCATGAAGGCGGCTATTCACCGGCCTATGCGCCCTGGTGCGGGTTGGCGGTGATGGAGACGCTGGCGGAACTGCCGGCAACGCCGGACCCCTTCGTCCATTTCCACACGATGGGCGGGCAGGAGCTGCAGCCCTGGCAGGCCGCGATCCTGGACGAGGTCGCAGCACTGATCCCGGAGATTCCAGGCTGATCGGCTTCCGGTGATGGAGTCAGAAGCCGATCAGCAGAAGATCGAGCGCACGGCTTATATCATCGCTGCGCGCTATGAGCGAAAGCACGGGCTTTCCAAGATCTCTCAACGGTACCGAAGCTAGGAACTGGGTCATCATCCGGTAAGGGCGGCCCTGAATATCGAAGGTCGGATTGAGGTCGCCGGCACCCTGGGGCGCGAGCGCTACCGGCAGAAGGGGAATGACAACGCGGGTGGACAAATCCTGCAGAAGGTTGGCTTGAACATCGAGCAGGAAACCGGCTCGGCCTTCGCGCGGCATAGGATGGATGTCGAAGCGAGCCATCAGAATTGCTGGAATTCCTCCAGAGGCAAACCATTCCGTTCGACATAATCATTCGACGAGAGCAGCGCTTCCCGATGTAATTCTCGCCATTGCGCCGAGCGGCTTTTGGCGATTTCGTCCCTCAGTCCGCGTTCGCAGATTTGCGAGACATTGAGGCCCAATGCACGGGCTTCCACGAGCAGGTCGACCGGCAAGGTGACGTTGGTGGCGCGACGAGTAGGGCTTGGGCTTGCTGAACGGGGCATGGCTCACCTCCTGGGGTGGGAAATATGCGCATTGAGGCCCACATGTAAATGCGCATGCCTATTCTGACTATTCCCGGCCGCTGCTCTCCGCTGCGGTCTGCCCCTCGACCAGCAAGTCGCGCAGCGCCTGCAACTCGCGGTTCAGGGCATTGATCTCCGGAAAGCTCATGCCCGACCGCTGCAGCAGGGTGACGTTCAGGCAAGTGCTCTCGGCCAGCCGGTCCCGCCCGGTCTCGGTCAGAAAGACCTGCACCAGGCGTTCATCCTGCCGGCTGCGTTGACGGGTGACGAGTCCTGCCTGTTCCAGCCGTTTCACTAACGGCGTGACCGTGCTCGATTCCAGTGCCAGCACTTCGGCGACGCCGCCGACCGTCTGGCCGTCCGCCTCGTTCAGCGCATTCAGCACAAGATACTGGGGGTAGGTGATGCCCATCGCGTCCAGCATCGGCTTGTACAGGCGGTTCACGGCCATGCTGGTGGCGTAAAGCGTGTAGCAAATCTGGTCTTTGAGCGGAGCAGGCAAGATCGGGCCCTTTTAGCCTTCAGGAATCAAAACATGGGCATGGGCCGGCGCCTATGCAACATGAAATTCATATCACACGAATCTGTGTCGCGATAATTAATGGGTTGACGGCTGATCTGCGTCGATTTAGTAAATTGATACCGCGATAATAAATATCGCGACATAAATAGGATCGATCGTCATGGAACTTTCGAACAATGAAACGTCGCGGCGGGGCCTGGTTCAGGTAGGTTTGGGCCTCGCGGCTGCGGCACTTCCTTTCGTGGCCGCCACCGGTTCTGCCGCGGCTGCGGAAACAAAGCCTGTCACGCCACATCACGCAGGAGGAAAAAACGCCATGGGTAGCAGTTTCATCACCGTCAAAGACGGCACGCAGATCTTCTATAAGGATTGGGGTTCGAAATCGGCGCAGCCGATCGTCTTCCATCACGGCTGGCCGCTGAGCGCCGATGACTGGGACGCCCAGATGCTGTTCTTCGAGGCGCAGGGCTTTCGCGTGATCGCCCATGATCGTCGTGGCCATGGCCGTTCGACCCAGACCGATACCGGCAATGAGATGGATACCTACGCTGCCGATGTCGACGCGCTGTCGACGCATCTGGGCCTGGAACACGCGGTCCATGTCGGTCATTCGACCGGTGGTGGCGAGGTTGCGCGCTATGTCGCGCAGTATGGCCACAAGAACAGGGTCGCCAAGGCCGTGCTGATCGGCGCGGTGCCGCCGATCATGCTGAAATCGGCCGCCAATCCGGGCGGTCTGCCGATCGAGGTGTTCGATGGGTTCCGCGCCGCGCAGGCCGCCAACCGCGCGCAGTTCTTCCTCGATGTCGCGAGCGGCCCCTTCTACGGCTTCAACCGTCCGGGCGCGCAGGTCTCCGAAGGCATTGTTCGTAACTGGTGGCGCCAGGGCATGATGGGTGGCACCAAAGCCCATTATGATTGCATCAAGGCCTTTTCCGAGACCGATTTCACGGAAGACCTGAAGACGATCGAAGTGCCGACCTTCGTCATGCATGGCGAGGATGACCAGATCGTGCCGATCGCCGACTCTGCCCTGCTTTCGATCAAGCTGCTCAAGAAGGGCGAGATCAAGACCTATCCCGGCTATCCGCATGGCATGGCGACGACCCATTCCGAGGTCATCAACAAGGATCTGCTGGCCTTCATCAAGGCGTAAGCGGCTTCGAAACGAAAAAGGGCGGCACCGGAAGGTGCCGCCCTTTTTTACGCACTCAGCCTTGGGCTGCGCGTTATTCCTGCTCGGGCGCCGGGGCCGAATTGAGCTGGATATAATTCTCAAGCCCGATGAGCTTGATGAGGTCGAACTGACGCTCCAGGAAATCGAGATGCTCTTCCTCGTTCTCCAGGATTTCGGACAGCAGATCGCGGGACACGAAGTCGCGGACGCTTTCGCAATAGGCGATGCCTTCGCGCAGGTCCTGCGTCGCCTTCAGCTCGATATTGAGGTCGGCCTGCAGGATCTGCTCGACCGTCTCACCGACCTGAATGGCGTTGAGGCGCTGGACATTCGGCAGGCCGTCAAGGAACAGGATGCGCTTGATCAGCTCATCCGCGTGTTTCATCTCCTCGATGGACTCGGCGTATTCGTGCTTGCCGAGCTTGGTCACGCCCCAATGCTGCAGCGTGCGCGCATGCAGGAAATACTGATTGATCGCCGTCAGCTCATTCGTGAGCTGGGTGTTGAGATGTTCGACTACTTTCGGATCGCGCAGCATCGGTCTCTCCACCGTTTATAATTGCCCGCCGTAACGCATTGCGGCGGCATGCCCCTGTGCGGGCTGCCGCCGCTTATCGCTTAGGTCGTGACGGTGGATCAAGTGGCAGATCTGAAAGGCCTTTTAGGCCCGGTCGGCTCAGGCGCCCTGGAGAGAGGCGGGCGCTTCCTCGTTCCGCATCAATTGCAGAAGCTTCTTGATGCAATTGCCGCATTGGGCGCGGCACCCGCAGGCGGCATAGACCTCGCTCGGGCGCGTTGCGTTGGTCGCTTCCGCGGCAGCCTTCACCTGACGATCGGTCAGGGCATTGCATAGACAGACATACACGGTAGGCGTCTCCACGTCTGCAATTGCGAGTGACTTGCATTTGATTAGCGGAAGCCGGGCCGTGATGGAAGTGCGAATAATTATCATTTTCGCAATGCAGGCGCGACGTGAGACGGCGGAAACAAAAAAGGCCCCGTGCGGAACACGGGGCCTTTGTCAGAGCGCCTGAAACAGCGCCGGGATCAGTCGCCTATCGCGTCCGGCGACAGTACCATGCAGGGTGAGCGCCCCCTGATACCCTGGCAGGCATTGACAGCCGCATTCTGCGACAGGCCGGCCAGGCGGGCGCGGTACAGCGTGTGCTGCGACACCTGCACCGGCATCACGATGGAATGGGCGGAAGCGAGCTGGTAGCGCTCGGCGTGACGCGCGACTTCCACGGCATGGCGCGCATCACTGGCCGAACCATAGGCGCCGACCTGAATACCCCAGCCACCGGCCTGCGCGCCGCCGGCCAATGGCGGCATGGGGTCGGCTTCCGCCGGTGCGATCAGATGCAGACCGGTCGCGGCACGCGGCTGATAGACGGCGCTCGTCCGCGGCGCATTCATCTCGGAAGACAGGTCCTGCACGCCGCCGGCCGCAATCACGCGCGGCCGGGTATAGGTCGGTGCCGCAGGGGCGGGCGTGTTCTGGGCAAGGTAAGTGCCGCTTGGCACGGTAGCGGCGGGCGCGGCCTGGTTCTGATAGCTCGGCGCAACCTGAAAGGTCGGCTGCACGGCGGGCAGCGGGGCCGCGGCGACGGCGGATTGTTCGACGACAGCGGGCTGATAGCCGCCGACGGCCGGCTGGTAATTGGCGGCCTGCTGTATGGCGGGCACATTGGCCTGTCCGTTGGCGACAGCCGCGTCGGCGGAGGCTTCCTGCTGATCGACCTGGGCGGGCGTCGGGCGCGGATCATTGCTGGCGACCATCAGGTCGGCCGGCACGGCACCGCCGCCATTGGCGAGCAGGCCGGCGCTGTGATTGGTGACCTGCTGGTCGTTAAGCGCGTCGGTCGCGGAATCGTCGCTGGCCGGGATGATGGGAGCGCTGGCGGGCACCTGATTCATCGCGACCATGGCTGCACCACCGCCATGGCTGCCGGAACCGCCGAGATAACCAGCACCGCCGCCGACCAAGCCGCCGCCGGTATTGGCGAGACTATTGGGGTCGCTGGCACCGCCGCCGTTATAGGGAGCGGCGCTGGGTGCGGTCATGCTGTTCATGGCGAATTGGTCGGCCGGCGAACGGCCGCCCGGCATATCGCCCTGAATATGCGGCTCGATCATCGCCAGGTAATGCGTCGTCTCCGACGGCAAGGGGCGCCCGTCCGTCAGATACTGGTTCAGGCGCTGCGGGCCGGCATTATAGGCGGCCAGGAAGCCGGGCGATCCGAACAGGTCATACATTTCGCGCAGATAGGCCGTGCCCGCCATGATATTGTCACGCGGGTTATAAGGATCGTCGCCCAGACCGTATTGCGCTTCCAATTCCTGATAGGTGTCGGGCATCAGCTGCATCAGCCCCATGGCACCGGGACCCGAGGTGACAAGCTGGCCGTTGATATATTCGTTCCCACCCGACTCGACGTGAATGACGCTGCGGATCCAGCTTTGCGGCACATCGAAGCGGCCGGAGGCTGCAACGACGTAAGGACCCCATGGGTCGTCAGGCGGACCGGGCGGCGCGTAGCTGCCGCGCGCATTGTCCTTATATTGCACCGCCTGCTGCGAGGCCGAGAGATGGGAATGATGTCCGGCGCAGGCGGCGAGCAGGCCCATCATGGCCAGGCCGAGCCCGAAACGCAGATGTCTTGCACCGGCACGCAGGACAGCAGACGAAGGGGGCGAGGATGCAAGAGACGAAAAATCCTGGCTCGCAAGACGAGCGTCAGTCACATCTCTTGGAGCATCCGGCGCGGTCACAGCAGCCTCCGTCGTGGCGCGGCCTATCGGGCCGTTGAGTCACGACGGCGTGTTGCCGTCGTTTTTAAAGATTGCTTAATCCTGCTGGGCAGGAATCCGCCCTAACGCACTAATGGAAGACGAAGTTTCGCGCAACATGAACCAGCATCGACCAAGGGCTGGCATGGCGGAAAGATTGCGAATAATGCAAAAAGCTGAGCCGAGCGGCAACGAGGATGCCATGATCACAATTTCGCGCAGTTTAAGGGCCGGTGTGTTTGGCGTCGGATTTGCTGTCCCGATCCTCGGGGTGCTCGCCGGTTGCGCCGCACCTGCGCCAAGGGTCCTATCCACTGAGCCTGAGGCCGCCGTCGCCGGCAGGATCGATGCGACGATCATCGCCATTCGGCCTGTGCCCCCGGCCGCCCCGCAAGGCGGCGGCGCCGTGCTGGCGGCCATGGGAACGCAGAATGGTGGGGGGGCGAGCGAGACGGAAATCATCGTCCGTACCGATCAAGGGAATGTGCTCTCCGTCGTTCAGACCGATGTCACGGGCCTTGCGGCGGGCGCGCGGGTCGTCGTGCTCACCAGCCCGCGTCTGCGGATAGCCCGGCCGGGCTATGCTACGCCGGTGAGCTGAGCGGCGCGCGATATCCGGGCCGCCGCCCAAGGGTCGCGCGGCTCGCATGTGAGAGCGCGGTTGCAGCGGCCGGTCGGATCGGCTATCGGCCCCGACATATGAACGCCATTTCGGATCCTCAGACTTTGATCCCAGCGGAAGCCGACCAGGGCTTTGCCGTGGACCTTCGCCACGGCCTCGGGCTTCGTGCGCGCAATACCATGGCTTTTCAGGACGTGGTGCGCGGGATCGGCCTTTGGCGCCTCGCGCTGATGCTGAGCTGGCTCGATATTCGCCTGCGCTATCGCGGTTCGGTTCTGGGCCCGTTCTGGTTGACGCTGTCCACGGCGGTGATGGTGGGCGCGCTCGGCTTCGTCTACGCCTATCTGTTCAAGACGCCGATCCACACTTATCTGCCGTTCCTGGCACTGTCGCTGACGCTATGGAGTTTTCTGTCCTCCATGGTGAGTGACGGCTCGGTCGTCTTCACCCAGGCCGAGGGCATGATCCGCTCCATGCGGGTGCCGTTTTCCCTTTATATCTATCAGCTGCTGGCGCGAAACGTGCTGATTTTCGCCCATAATGTCATCGTCATCGTGGTCGTGTTCATCGCCTTCGATTCACCTGTCAGCTGGTCCGATTTCGCGGCGATCCCGGCGCTGGTCTTGTGGTTGATCGACGGTGCGGCGGTCGCGCTGATGCTGGGCGCGGTCTGTGCCCGCTTCCGCGATATTCCGCCCATCGTCAGCAGCGTCATGCAGATTGCCTTCTATGTCTCGGGCATCATGTTCAAGCCGGACATGCTGGGCCATCGCAGCATCTATCTGCTCTACGATCCCTTCTATTCCATCGTGGAAGTCCTGCGCGCACCACTGCTGGGCCACCTGCCGTCGCAGATGACCTATGTCAGCGCCTTGGGCTTTTCCGCGGTGCTTTGCCTGCTCGGCTGGTTTGTATTCCTGCGCGTGCGGCACCGCATCGCTTTCTGGGTGTGACGACATGGCAGCGCGCATCGAGGTCGAAGACCTCCGGATCGATTTTCCCCTCTATCACGGCCAATCCCGCAGTCTGAAGCGCAGCATCCTGGCGCATGCCACGGGCAAGCGACGCCTGCAGGAAAATGAGAAGCATCGCCTGGTGGTGGAGGCATTGCGCGCCATCAGCTTCACGCTGCAACCGGGCGAGCGGCTCGCTTTGGTCGGCCATAACGGTGCTGGCAAGACGACGCTGCTGCGGGCCCTGGCCGGCGTCTACGAGCCTGTCGCGGGTAGCGTGCGAATCCAGGGTTCGCTGAACGCGCTGCTGGATCCTAATCAGGGGATGAACCCTGAATTGACGGGGCGGGAGAATGTGGCGCTCAGGGGCCGCTATCATCGCATGAATCGCGAGGCCGTGGAGGCTTTGCAGGAAGACGTGCGCAGCTTCGCCGAACTCGGCGACTTCTTCGACCTGCCGACCCGCATCTATAGTTCCGGCATGATCATCCGCCTGGCTTTCGCCATGGCGACGGCCATTCGCCCGCAGGTGCTGCTGATGGACGAATGGTTCCTGGCCGGCGACGCTGCCTTCCGCGAGAAGGCGCGCGAGCGTTTGGAGACCATGGTGCGCGGCGCCGATATCCTGGTCCTGTCCACCCATCTGAACGATATCGTGCGCTCCTGGTGCACGCGCGTGATCTGGCTGGAAGACGGTCGGGTGCGCATGGATGGGGCGGTCGATGAGGTCATGGAGGTCTTTGCCGGCAAGATCGATACGCCGGCTCTGTTCCCCGAAGCCGTCGCCAGCTAACCGCCTGAGAGCGAAGCCCGCGGCAAGGTCCGACGGCTTCTCTGCGCGTCAAGCCCTTGCCCCTTGAGAAAATTCCGCTAAGCACAGCCCATGCGTCATTTCCTGGATTTCGAGAAGCCCCTCGCCGAACTCGAGAATAAGATCGAGGAGCTGCGGCGGATGCCCGGCCCCGAAGGTCTCAGCATCGCCGATGAGGTTACCCGCCTGTCGGAAAAGGCCGACCGCCAGCTGCGCACGCTTTATGCGAAGCTGACGCCTTGGCAGAAAACCCTGGTCGCGCGGCATCCGGACAGGCCCCGCGCGCTGTCCTATATCGACCAGCTGATCACGGAATACACGCCGCTCGGCGGTGACCGCGCCTTCGCGGAGGACGCGGCGATCGTGGGTGGCCTCGGCCGCTTCTACGGCCATGCCGTCATGGTGCTGGGCACCGAGAAGGGCACGGATACGGAAAGCCGTATCAAGCATAATTTCGGCAGCGCCCGCCCGGAAGGCTATCGCAAGGTCAAGCGCCTGATCGAAATGGCCGGACATTTCCGCCTGCCGATCCTGAGCTTCATCGACACCTCCGGCGCCTATCCTGGCGTCGATGCCGAAGCGCGGGGCCAGGCCGAAGCCATTGCGCGGGCGATCGAGGCAGGGCTGGCCGCGCCGGTGCCCTTTATCGCGACGGTGATCGGCGAGGGCGGATCGGGTGGTGCCATCGCGCTCGGGGCTGCGGACCGCGTGCTGATGCTGGAACATTCGATCTATTCCGTCATTTCCCCAGAAGGCTGCGCATCGATCCTGTGGCGTGACGCCGCCGCCGCCCCTATGGCGGCCGAGGCCCTGAAGCTGACGGCGGACGACCTGCGCCGGTTCGACCTGATCGACGGGGTTATCCCCGAGCCCCTGGGCGGCGCGCATCGCGCCCCTGCGGAGACGATGACGGCGGTGGGTGAGGCGATCAACGCGGCGCTTTCGCCCTTGTTGAGCCAGACGCCCGAGGCGCTGAAGGCACGCCGGCGCGAGAAATTCCTCGCCATGGGCCGCGAGGGCCTGGCCTAAGCTTGCCAATTCATGAGTGAGGCGGCGGCGTCATGAGCCGCTGACGGCTTTGGGGCGAAGGAGCGTGCGAATGCCGATTGCCGCCGTCACCTGCGTGCGCGACGAGGGCGATATCATCGAGGAATGGCTGGCCCATCACCTCGCCCTCGGCTTCGATCGTATCCATATTTTCGACAATGGCAGCGAAGACGCGACGCGCGCCAAGATCAACGCCGTCGCGGCCCGAAATCCGGATGTGACCGTGCAGTCCTGGCAACCCGCCTCAGGCGAGCCGCAGAAGGCTGCGTTCGAGGCGGGGCTTGCGCGGATGCGCGCCGAGGATGTCGATTGGTGCGCCTTTCTCGACGCCGACGAATTCATCGTCAATGCGGCGGCCGATCCGCAATCGCCAGCGGGCCGGGAAAGCCTGGCCGATTTTCTGGCGCGCCATGAGGCCCATGCCGCGATCGGTCTGAATTGGGCGATTTTCGGCAGTTCAGGACAAGAGCAGCGACCGTCCGGCCTGATGCAGGAAGCGTTTTTGCGCCGGGCCGAGGACGGTTTCACGGTCAACCGGCACATCAAATCCATCGTGCGGCCGCGTTTCGCCAAGGGCGTGCATCATGTGCACGGCTTCGCGCTGGATCATCCCTATTACAATGCCGAAGGGGAAGAGATCGTCTGGCGCACATCGGAACATGGCGGCGCGGTGCAGCCCTTCGCCTATACCGAGAATTTCCCGAGCCTGACCGGTTGGCGCATCAACCATTATTTCTGCCGCTGGCGTGGCCGGTGGGACGAGAAGGTGCGTCTCTCCCGGCTGCGGGACGTGTTCTGGCGCTCGGAACAGGATTGGCAACACCACGACCGCAACGAGGTTTATGACGCGACGGCGCTTCGCTGGGTACCTCAGGTGCGCGCTCAGATGGTGGAACTCGGCATCATCAAGCCGCTTTCTGACCCGGCACCGACGCCGATCGCAGTCCCGACCACAGTCGCTGCTCCGACGCCAGCGCCAGCCCAGGCCGCAGTCGTGGCACCGGCACCGACGTCAGTCGTATCGCCGGCACCTGCCAGCCCTCCGGCCCGGATTCACGCGTCGCGGGATACCAGGATCTAGAGCGTTTCCTGCTCGCTTACGCTCACAGACGCCGCTCTAGATTATTGTTTTTGCGAGCATCTTCACCCGGACAGATGATTCCATCTGACCGGGATCTGCTCTAGGGGCTGTCGGGTTTTGATCGGAAGCCTCCCCAGAAAAATCTGTCGCCCGCGGCCTTGTGCCGCGGGTCTACCCGTTCAGGCGCCCAGACGCCGATGTGGCGCCGCGACGGGTAGGTGCGCGGCACAAGGCCGCGGATGACGAGTCTTCTACACAAACCTGACAGACCCAAGACCCCTTAGCATTCGGTCGGCGCGGGTTCAGCCTGTCTTCCCGGCATCTGCCGCCGGCAGCGAGTGATGCCGCAACACACGGTCAAGATAGTCGCGCATGACCTGCGGTCGGCCGGCCCGAGCGACACCCCAGAAATGCACGAGCCCGGTCAGCGGGCCGATGGGGATTTGCGGGCCCTCGAAACCCCAGCGCACATATTTGGAAACCTCGTGCGTTTCGAAATGGGCGATTTTGTAGGAGACGTAGTTGGCGGCCTCCTGGTCGACCCATTGCAAAGCGCTGCGCCCGCGCTGGCCGAGGATATTGCAGATCACGCGACGAATGAGCTTCAGATGGTGCAACTGGCTGGGGATATTGGGAATGCCGATGGTCCCGCAATTGAAGCCGCTCGCGAAGCGCGGCAATTCATGATCAAGCTGCAGCAGTGTGGCCCCCACTGAGGGCGCATGCTCCAATCCGGAAAAGACTTCGATCGGCGCCGTCAGTTTGTCCGATACGGCCATCGCGATCAGCATGGCCTGAATATCGGCATTATAGATGATGTCCGGATCCATATAGATGACCGGCTGATAATGATGGGCGTCGTCATCTTCAAGAATGCAATATTTACCGGCAACAAACCCGACCCAGTCATTGGGGCGGAGAGGTTTGACGGTAAACCGGTCGCGCGGCACCCAGGGCATCTCGGCGCGGATGCTGGCCAAGTCCCGGTCCGAATAGACCCAGACCTGACCTTTATAATGCCCGACGGCGCCGAGAGAGACCAGGCTCAGGGACAGTTGTTGAAAGACGTTATCCTCGCCGAAGGCGAGATAATAGATCATCGGCTTGAAGAGCAGGATCTCGTTGACCTTCCATCCTTCCGACAGGACCGTAAAGCGGAAGGGCGCATGCTTTTGATCGAAGGGGAGATTGTAATTAAGCGGGATGGCAAGATGTCCGATATGGAGATTGAACTTTTCCCCGAATGTGATTGTTTCCGGATTGATCAGCGATCTCGTCGATTTGACGATCCATTGCTCTGCCAGCAGGCGCTGTAGAAAATCAAGGTCCTCGTCCGAGCAGGGCAGGAAATGCTCCCAGTCCTTGACCTCGGTCCGATTGATTTCGACGGTCCCGCCGGGCGGCGCGCTGGCGAAGGATCCGTTCCGGGCGATGGCGACGGTGCGGCTTGCCGGATAGGGATAAATCTCGCATGGACCGAGGAATTTTACGTCCGCCTCCGTCGGGAGGCTCGCCTTCTGTTCGATGAAATCAACGAAAGGCTGGCGGAAGGTATCGGGGTCAAGGTCAACGGAGACCAGTTCCTCCCGATCGCGGATCTGACCGACAGAAAGATGCGTTATGCCTGTGCGATCGGCCGTGCGAGCCATCAGAGCGCCATGGTATGAGATAAGATAGAACCGCATTGGACGTCTCCGGTCTCGTTCGCAGGTGGTATCTAGAGCGTTTCCTGTTCGCTACGCTCACAGGTGCCGCTCTAGATTATTGTTTTTGCGAGCATCTTCACCCGGCCAGATGATTTTATCTGGCCGGGATCTGCTCTAGCCGTCGAGCAGATCCAACACCCGGCTCAGGCTCACGTCCAAAACGCCGTCCCAGTTCCCGCCGTCGGAACCGGCAATGACCGGGCAACGAATTTCACGATAGGCCTGACCTTTCATCGAGGCGAGGCTCCAATAAAAAAGGTCCGGCATCAAGGACGGCAGAAAGGCCGTGACCTTCGTGCCAGCTTCGGAAAAGCCGATATTGGTGAGACCGGCCCCCGCCACCCCCGCAATCTCCCTGGCCGAAGCGAAGGCGGTGACCTGATCATGCAAGCGCATGGTCGCGGGATCCACAATACGCCAGCCGCGTTTCGTCAATTCGGCGCAGAGTTCAGCCTCGCAAACGAGCTTTCGTTGCGTCCGCTCGCGGGTAACCCAGATCTTCCCGCTGCCGGCGGTCTCGAAATTGCGTTTGATCGCGTCGAAACTCTCGACGGCGATGGGACTGTAACGATTGCCATGGTCCGTGAAATTATCGACGAATAGCAGCCTCTCGTAACGCTCCGGGCCGGCGCGGCGCATCTTGACCTGGCTATGGGGTACGCCCAGCAGGTTGAGGGAATCGAACATCACGGCGGTCATCCGCGCCGGGCCTATCGGCATCCGCAGGGAATATTGTTTTGACGTCAGTTCGGTGATGAAGGCCTGAACGATCGGCAGCATCTCGACCATCCAATGACCGTAATTGCCGACGCCGGCCTTTTCGCACAGCAGCGTCTTGCCGCTATGGGACGGGATTTGGCCTTTCATATGCCAGTCCACAACCCCGTAGTTGAAACTGTCGATTTCGGCCGTCGTGGTTTGACGGATGCTTTGTCTGATCAAATTCAAATCGCGATCGAAGACGAGGCCGGGCCCGTCGACGACGGCGTCATGCACAAGATAGACGTCGGATATATGTTCCGGGATCACGGAACCGGAGAGTTGCCTTTGAAATTCCTGCCAATAGGGCGCAGCCTGGTCCTGTCCGACCGCGTGTAAATCGGACATGCGATAGGAGGCCGACCGCAGGGTGCCGATTTTCGTCCCCGAATGCGCGATATCGACGACATTGACCATGAATGCGGGATGCCTCTTTGCCTCGCAAGCTTACGACGAAGCGAGAGAAGCAGCCCATATCCTGGCTGTAAAGGCAGCCGGTCCCCGCCGCCTGCCGCTACCCCGCCGCGTCAGGCCTTGCCGTAGCGGATCGCGACGGTTTCGGCATCCGGCGTCGGCACGCGGCGGGCGACGAGGCTGGCATCCGCACCGGGCTGCTGGCCAAGCCAGCCCTCGTACAGCCCTTCCAGCACGCCAGCGAGCCAAGTGCCCGGCGGCTCCCCCCGGCCGCCGATACGCGGCAGTCCCCGATGGATCAGCACCAGACAGGCCTCCGCCGCCGAGAAGGTGATGCGCACGCCCCCCCAGCCGAAATCCTCCAGCAACTCATTCATTTCAAGGGCGAGAGCGGCCGTCGAACCCTGGTGGGACAAGGGATGCTGCAGCGCCATCTGCCGACCGACGCCATGCAGCAGGGCATCCCGTCCGGCAGCGCCGGCGACCATGTCCAACTCCTCGGCCATGGCCCGCAGGAAGGGACGCCAATCGGGCGCGGGGCGACCAGCGTCGCCGCGTCCCCGGCCCGATCGCTGTCCATTCGCGTCGCCGGCCGCTTTGTCCGTTTCCAGCATATCGGGCATGGTGATGGTACGTCCCGTGAATGTGCGTCTTGATCGTTGATCGGTCATCCTAGGCCGGTTGCCGAAGCAGCCGGCCAGGATCAGGCGAGCCGGCTATTCCGAATCGGTAAACGTGTAGCGGGCGAAGGCCATCAGGTCGGCTTCGTTCCAGTTGCCGGACTTCTGATAGGCGGCAGAGCCACCGACCATCAGCATCGGCGTCAGATGATATTCGAAACTGCCGTGGACGCCGCCGGCGATGCCGGTCTGGCTCTGACTGTCATAGGTGCTGTTGACCTGGGCATTGCTGGCCGCCAGAACATTCGCCTGTTGCTGAATCTCGGGGTCGGTCGGGTAGTAGTCGCCGGCGTCGGCGTTGAAGCTCTGAATGCCGACAGACGCGCCGAGCTTATAGGTCATCTGGCCGCGGGTCGCGGTCCATTCCACCGGGATCATAGCGGCGACATAGGTCTGCGGGCTGAAATAGCCGCCATAGCCCAAGGTGAAGTGGTCCTCGTTTTTCGAGTAGCCGAAGTAGATCAGGTCAAGCCCGACACGCACTTCATCGCTCGGCGTCTTATACGCCGGGTAGCTGCCGCCGGCACCAAGCTCAAGCTCGCTATTGCTTTCCACATTCTGGCCGTTCAGCCAGTCATAGCCGCCGCCGGCATAGAAATTGGCGACGCCCGGATTGAACTCCAACTGGCCATGCACGCGGGTGCGGGTGACGCCGCCCCAGGTCGTGCCCGTTCCAGGGTCGCTCGCGCCGGCATAGGATAGCAGGCTGTCCGCGACGGCCCGGCGCTCGCCGGTGATGCGGAAGGTGAGCTGATTGGTGATCTGCGGTGCGACCTCGATGCCGCCGATGATATTGGTCAGCGCGAAACCGAGCGGAGTGGTGCCGATATCGGCAGCCAGCCAGCCGTTCTTATAGCCGAGATCGAGGCCGAGGCCGGTCGCGGTCTGATTGCCGGGCTTGGTCGTATTCCCATTGTAGAGCGTGCTGCCGAACTGATCCTGGTCGTAAATGGCAGAGCCGACCGTTCCGGCATCAAGATAGGTGGGCGTCGCCGTCAGCGTGATGCGGCCGACACCGCCGGGCGAGAAGCTCGCTTCGAGCGGGACGCCGAAGGTCCCCAACTGACTGGTGCCGGCGCTGCCCGAGCGCAGCTGCAAGGTCGTGCTGGCGCCGATATAGGGCGCGATATCCGTCTTGATGGTCTCGATACGGGTATCGAGATCGGCGATCATCGGATCGTTGCCGGCGGTATTGGCGCTCGGCACCAGGCTCGACTGGGCGCTGGCGAGGGTGCTGCCCGCGACCAGGCCGCTGCCGGCAAGGACGCCGACCGGGACTGCGGCATCGGAGCCCATGTCGTTGTCCGGCGCATTGCGGAACGGATTGGCGGAGACGGTGCCGAGCGCTGTCGCGGCATTGCCGTTCGACGCCACCATGAAGCTGGGATTGGCGCCGCCGGGGACGCTCGCATAGCCCAGCTGCTGCTCGCGCAGCGCGCGCGCCTGCCGCAGGTCATGCAGCGCGTCGCCCTGCAACCCACGCGCCTGGGCGATATCGGCGGCCAGGATCCAGTTCTGCGGATCGTTGGGGTTCTGCGACATATTGTCGGTGACCAGGCGAGAGGCGAGGCCGTAATCGCCCGTCTGAATGGCGGCGGCGACGGCGCCCCGCCGCGCATCCGCGTTGTTCGGGTCGATCGCCAGGATGCGCTGGTTGATGGCCAGCGCCTTCGCCGGTTGATCCGCGGTCTGATACAACCGCCCGAGCGCGCTGTTCAGCGCGGGGTCGTTCGGGTTACGGGACAGTGCCGGCGCCAGCTGGTCATAGGCGTCGGCCGTGCGCCCGGCGGTATTGAGATTGTCCGAGCTGCGGATGGCGATGCCGTTGCGCAGCCCGTCCAGGCTCTGCTGCTGGTCCGGTGTCAGCTGATCGGGCGAAATCGCCGCCAGCATGGTAGCGGCCGCTCCCGGATTGCCGGCGGCGAGCAGCCCTTGTGCCCAGTTCATCCGGGCCGCCGCGCCCGCGGTGGGATTGGTGGCGGCAGCCGTATTGATGGCGACGATCGCGTCATTGGGGTCGGAGAGGCTGACGAAAGCTTTGGCAATGGCAAGGCCGCGCGCGCCGGTCGGGTCCGGCCGGGCAGCCAGAAGCAGCAATTGCTGCCGCGCGCTCATGGGATCTGACGGCGCTATTGCGACGGCCGCTGCAATCTGGCCCTGCACCTGGGCCTGATCCAAAGTCGCCTGCATGTCGGGCGTGCGCCGGCGGCGCGGTACCAGCTGCACCAGTCTGGCGGCCTCGGCCGGGTTGTTCTGCTCATTGGCGAAGATGATGCCGGCCTGCACCGCCTGGTCGGACGGACGCGGGACATCGGTCACGGCTGACATCACGGTCTGCGCCTCGCCGGCCTGACCGTTGGCGGCGAGCGCGCGGGCCAGATTGAGACGCATCCAGGGATCGGACGGGGCGGCGTCCACCGCCGAGCGGTAGAGCGCGATCTTGCCGGCGGCGTCCGGCATATTGGCGGCCTGCTGGGCCAGAAGTTGCGCGCGCGCCTGCTGGGATAGGTTACCGCCGTTCTGCTCGATCTGGGCGAGCAGCGCATTCGCGTCCGACTGATTGCCCTCGCGGGACAGCACGCCGGCCAGCGCCATCTTGATGCCGTCGTTATTCGGCTGCTGCGCGAGAAGGCGGCGATATTGCGCTTCCGCCGCGGCCAGATCGCCACGACGGCTGGCAGATTGTGCGCTCGCGAAGGCCCCGCTGGTCTGCGCGCCGGCCAAAGCCTGCCGCAGCCCCGGCGCCTGTTTCGGGTCAAGCGCGATGGCGCGGTTGATCATGGTCGTCGCGTCGGCGGTGCGACCTTGTTTCAGCAATACCAGGCCCAGCCCGGCCGTCGCACCGGCATCCTTCGGATCGGTCGTGAGCGCCGATTGGAAAAGCTGCTGCGCCTGAGCGAGATCGCCGCGGTGATAGGCGTCATAGCCTTCGCGGGATGCCTGGGCGCCTGGCGCTTCAGCCGGCGGTTTCAGCGCATTGGCGAGCAGGGTCTGCGTCGAACTGTCGTTCGGATAGCGCGTCTGATAGGCCTTGATGGCATCGGCCGAACTGGGATCTTCCGGCAACCAGCCCAGCGCCTGATGCCAGCTGGTCTGTGCCTGGGTGCTGATCGACGGGATGGCGGTCAGGGACTGCAGGCGATCGATGCCCTGCATGCGCGTATCCTGGCGGTAGGTCAGCGCCTGGGCATAGGCGAGCTGGGCGCGCAGGTCGTTCGGATTGCGCCTGGCGGCATCGGCCAGACCCTGCAGTGAATTCGTGTAGCCGTTCTGGGTCGCGCCGAGCGTCTGGTAATATTCGACGGCCAGCGAATCCGGCGGTGCGCCGGCACCGAAAACGGATTGATAGGCGGTCACGGCTTGCTGCGCATTGCCCTGTTGCGCCAGCTGGCGGGCGTTGTTCAGCGCATCGGGGCTGATGGCGCCGACGCGCACCGCCTGCTGCACTTTGTACACTTCAGGCGCGTTCGGATGGGCCTGCTGAAGCAGTTGCAGCGTCTGCTGAGCCTGGGTCGCGTTGCCGCTGCTGGCCTGGACCTCGGCGATAATGGCGAGTGCCTGCGCATTATTGGGCGCAAGCTGCAGGGCGCGTTGCGCGGCGGCCATGGCGCGAGTCGGGTTATTCTGGTCGCGCCAATAGCTGGCCTGACGCAGCAGCACGTCGAGCGCGGCATTGCCGCTGGGCGCCGGAGCGGCCTGTTGCGCGGCGGCCTCGGCCGCCTGTTGTGCGCCTTGCTGAACCGCTGCCTGCTGCGCCGCCTCCGGTTGCAATGCCGTCGGCTGGCCGATGACCGGCGGCTGCGGGGCCGCCGGCTGAGTTTGGGCCGGTTGTTGCTGCGCCAACGCCGCTGCCGGCAGCATGGCGGCGAGCGCGATCAGCGAAACCCCGGTCTGGCGAGGGAGGCGGATCATTGCTGGTCCCCCATCGCCTTAAGGCGTTTGGCGGCACGGCGGCGCAATGTCGCATGCAAAGCCAGGGTCAGCAGCACGCAGCCGATGATCATGACGATAACGATCATGAGCGGCTGATTGCGCAGCAGATAGCTGGGCCAAATCCAGAACGGGATCCAGCCGACGGTATAAGTGGACTGCAGACGATAGGACGTCACCTGATTGCCCGAGAGGATGCTGAAATCGCCCTGGATCAGCGGGTTCAGCGTGGGGTCGGTGAAGCCGTTCATGATCGTGTCCAGCGCCTGTGGCGTGCCAGCCAGAAGGGCGACGACCGTGCGCTGCTTGGCCCAGGGCGAACGGCCGCTGACCACGATCGCCGTATCCTGATTGGTGGCGGAGGCGAGGGTCGCGGCGGCACGTTGCTGATCGGCGCGATGGCCGCCACCGACGAGTTGATAGATCGTGCCAAGCGGTGTGTCGTTGAGCTTCAGCGTCATCTGCCCGCTGTCGAGCGAGACCGGCATGTTCTGCATGATATCGGTCAGGCTGCCGAGATGGGCGATGGTGCCGACCACGACGAGATCGTCGTCATGCAGCGAAGCTTCTTCTTCCGGTCGCGCCACGGTGACGCGCAGCACCGGATAGCCCGTCCAATAGCCGAACCGGCCCATCAGGCGGAGATAGGCACTGACCTCGCCGGTGGAGGGGGTGTCGGGCAGGACGACGGCGGTATTCGAGAGATCCGCCATGCGGGTGAAGGGGAAGCCGGCGCTGACGAAGAAGGCGAGGTTCGGCATTTCCGCGAAGTGGTAAGCGCGGCCGAGGCTGATCGTGGAATTGGGGTCGATGCCGAGCGTCGGGTCAGACGGCGCCGCGACGCAGGCACCGCGGTTCAGCGGTCGCGTATCGAAGAAGAACTGCAGCGCGTTGGCACCGAACACGTCATAGGGCGGGATATAGGTCGTGTGGAAAGGACCGGTCGCGCCGATGACGGGCAACCAGTCGCGCCACCAGGCGCCGGTCTCGGCCTTGGCCAGCGGGATCGACTGCAGATACAGGCCGTTGACGCCGATATCGAGGCGAGAGACGGCCAGATTTTCGATCGGCGCGGGCGGCGCGCGGAAGGCGACGTTGAGCGGGAAGCCGCGATCGCGCCAGGTATAAAGGTCGGGCGGCACCCGGAAACTGACCTGCACCAGGGTATCGTAACCGGTGCCGTTCAGGTTGTGCATATCGGTGATCTGACCGAGGCGCACGGGCTTGTTCGTCGGAATCCAGGCCGGCGCGTCATAGGGAATGCGCGCGGGGACGTCCGGCGGCGTCACCTGCACGGCGACGCCGCCCATGGTGCGATAGCCGAGCGCCAGCGAGGTCGCGGCCTGCACGGCCTCCGTGCCATCGCGCCCGGCGATCACCAGCAGCGTGCCGAGCGGATCGCTGGGGTTCGGGATCAGCGAGACGCTGGGCCCGGTGATCGTCGGCAGGCCCGGCAGGCTGGAATTATTGCCGACCACGACCATGACGGCATTGCCGCTGGGCGGGGTGGTGGACACCGGGAAGCTGGCGCTCCGGAAATCCGCCAATTGCCCGAACCAGGAGGCGACGATGCCGGCTGCCTTCAGCGTATCGTCATCGGCCTGGGCCGGCAGGACGAAGGGCAGCATGAGCATTCTATTGTCGTGCTGGTCGAAGAAGGGCAGCGGCAGTTGAGCCAGGTCACGCTGCGGCGGCAGATGCTGCACGGTCAGCGTGATCGTCGAATTATTGTAGATCGTGCCCCAGATGAGACCGCTCAAAAGATCGTTGCACTGCGTCGTATAAGCGCCGGTCAGGCGGAAGTTCAGTGAATTGGCGCCCTGGAAGAAGACCGGATTGACCGGCATCGAGAGCGTGAAATTGCTCTGATGCTGTACGACCGGGATCGTGCCGACATATTGATCGTTCAGGGTCACGGTGATGTTGCTGAGATTAGCCAGCAAGGCCGGTGACATCGCACCCGATAGATTAAGCGTGGCATTGATCACGACCTCGTCGCTGCGCACGCCGAATTGCACGCCCTGCAGCGAGCTGGTGCCGCGCAGCGCCAGCTGACCATTCGCCCCGAGCTGCTTGAGCGAGAAGGTTTCCGTCTCAACGCCGGCGATCGGTGGGGCCGCTGCGTTACTCGCGGCCGGCGCCTGGGGGATGACGCCCGTGGCAGACGGCTGAGTTGGCGCTGTTGTGGCCGCGGGATTGGGCACGACGATATTGGGCAGCGGAACGCCTGCATTGCCGGCAGCCGAGGTCGTCGGCAGCGGACGGATGATGGTCGACTGCGCCTGCGCGGCGAAAGGCGTCAATGCCAGAAGCAGCAGGATGGCGCCGGCGATCGTGGCACTTTTGGCGGTTGAACTGCCTTGTTCCATGCCCATATTTGAACGGGCGAGGCCGCTGCGGATCGTGGCCTCGATCTGAGCCTTTTCCTGGGGCGTGGCGCGAACCGGGTCCGGACGGCGGAACAGGCCGCCGATCGACTGAAGAACGTGCCAGAGGCTGACCAGCGGCTGGTCCTTCGGGAAATCGGTCCAATCGACCCAAGCATCGGCACGGCCGAAAACGCTTTGAATAATGGCCGCTTCGTCAGCCAAGGTCTTCGGCTCAAAATTCAATAGCATTTCTTTTTCGTTCCAGCGGAGATAGCGGGACGGGATAAGGGCGGACCCGCTGGGTAGCGGAATTTCCAGAAGCACTTCCTGATCTTCCGGCATTTCTTCGGGGCGCGTGACGAGCGTACGCGCACCACTTTGCGACAGGTTCTGCACCGTTCCTGTGAAGACGCGTCCGTCACCCAGATGCACGATCGCCGGCAGATCGACGCGCACGCGCGCCCGCGCCCGCAGCTGCTGGCGTTCGCGCCCGACGGCCAGGGCCGCGAGCAGGATCAAAAGGCTGATCGTGGCCCAGATGGTGTTGAGCAGAAGCGCCTGAAATTCCAGCGTCGTCGTCTGCCAGAAGATCATGCTGTAGACGCCGCGCAGGATGCCCAGGAACACGACGACCGCGCAGATGATATTCGGATAGACGGCGCGCAGATCGAAGAAGCCCTGGTTCAGCGTGCCGCCTTTTTCCGTCACGTTGAACTTGCCGCGGCGCGGGCTGAGCATGGTGACGATGGTGACGCGCACCAGGAACAGCGCCAGCACCGTCTCGTAGATCTCGCTCCAGAACGAATGGCGCCAGTTGCGCTGGTGGCGCGATGCCGTCGCCACCGAATGGAAAATATGCGGTATCGCGTAAGCCGCGATCGCGAAGGGGGAGGCCGCAATCATGTTCTGGAACAGAAGCAGATAGGCCAGCGGCGAGATCAGGAAGATCAGACGCGGGATGCCGAAGAAGAAATGCACCATCGCGTTCATGTAGCAAAGCCGCTGGCCGAGCTGCAGGCCGGGCCCCATCAGCGGATTGTCCAGGCGGAAGATCTGCATCATGCCGCGCGCCCAGCGGATACGCTGGCCGATATGCAGGATGAGGCGCTCGGTCGCCAGACCGGCGGCCAGCGGGATCTTCAGGTAGCCCGAATTCCAGCCGCGGCGATGCAGCTTCAGCATGGTATGCGCGTCTTCCGTCACCGTCTCGGTCGCAAAACCGCCGATCGATGCCAGCGCCTCGCGACGGATGACCGCGCAGGACCCACAAAAGAAGGTCGCGTCCCAATAGTCGTTGCCGTCCTGCAGCAGGCCGTAGAACAGATTGCCTTCGGGCGGCACGCGCTGACCTGCGGCCAGATTCCGCTGGAACGGGTCAGGCGAGTAGAAATGATGCGGCGTCTGCACCATCGCCAGATTCTTTTCCTTCACCAGCCAGCCGACCGTCAGCTGCAGGAAGGCGCGCACGGGAATGTGGTCGCAGTCGAAGATGGTGATGAATTCACCCTTCGTGACCGTCATTGCGTGGTTGAGGTTGCCGGCCTTGGCGTGATGGTTGTTAGGACGGATAAGGTAGCCGACGCCCGCTTCCGCGGCGAAGCGGCGAAACTCCTCGCGCTTGCCGTCATCCAAAATGTAGACGCGGAACTTATCGGCCGGATAGTCGAGCGCGGCGCAGGCCAGCACGGTTGCGCGCACCACGTCCATCGACTCGTTATAGGTCGGAATATAGACGTCGACCGTCGGCCATTCGTCGGGTTCAGGCGGCAGCGGCACAGGCTTGCGGCTCAGCGGCCAGGCCGTCTGGATATAGCCGAGCACCAGCACCACAACGGCATAGAATTCGGCCATGACCAGCAGCGAGCCCAGCAGCAGCTGCAGCGTCGTCTGAAAGGTCAGCGTCTCGGTCGCGCGCCAATAGATGTAGCGGGCCGACATGGCGAGCGAGAGGATCGACAGGAACAGCGTCACGCGCCGGTCGCTGAAGCGATTGGCGATCAGGAACAGAACGGCGGTCGACAGGCCGACGGCCGCCTGTTGCCCGACGGTCAGCGGAACCGTGGCGATGGAGGCCAGCATGGCGACCCCCACCACAAGGCAAATGATACCGCTGATCCTATTGTTGAAAAGATCGGACATCCGCGTTCTTTCGCCGGCTGCTTGTGCGCTCATCAGGATTGGGTCGCGGTTGGGGCGTCCGCAGACGGGGCTGCGCCATCCTCGGCCACGGCGTGGGGCTGGGGACCGGCCGACATCATCGCGACGATTCTCTGGGCGATGGCCGTGATGTCCTGAGCGGCCTTGCTGCCTGGCGCATAGCCGTTGACGGAGGATTGGCGGGCGAGGGCTTCCGGCACATGCTCGTCACGATAGACGCGGCCGAGCAGACGTGTGCCCAGATGCCGCTCGGCCGCTTCGGCCGCCGCTCGTGACAGACGGCTGCGCATGTCGATCTGGTTGACGATGAAACCCGTGCGCTCGATCGGGAAAGGCGTGCCGGCGGCGCTGCGATACATGCCGCGACCGTCGATCTTGGGCAGCTGCACGATGGAGGCGGCGTCCGACAGCAGAACGACGACCATGAAATCCGCGAGCGTCGCGACGACCGAGGAGGCGACGCCGGGGCCGGGTGGCGTATCGACGATGATGACGACCTCGGGGTCCGCCAGGATGTCGCGCAGCGGCGCCAGCAGCAAAGCCGGCTGCTCGATCAGATCGGCATTGATCGCGAAGCTCTGCTGGAAGGTCGTGTGACCGTGGGCCAGCAAGGCGATGCCGGAGGGCGTCATTTGCAGATGCATCTGCCAGGCCCGCCGGGGGTCGGGCGCGGTCTTCAGCGAGGTGATGAATCCCGCCCGCTCGTAAGGATCGGCACCGAAATGCATGCCGAGCGCGTTTTGCGTATCGAGGTCGAGCGCCACCACGCGGTAGCCCGCGCGGGCGAATTCATGGGCGGTATTGGCGGCAAGGGTCGTCTTGCCGACACCACCCTTGGGAGAGGCGAAAACAATCAACGGCATGAGAGCGGACCGTAGGTAAGAGACGAGGATCCTGGGGCGGAAGCAAGCTTAGGCGGCATCAGACACCACCCCGCGCGCGCTGAAGAGCGGCGAAGACCTCGGCGAGATTGACGGGGTCAGCGGTGGGGGCTGGCTGTGGCGGGGGCGGATAAGGCGCGGGCGGCCCACCATAGGGTGCGGCGCCGGCCGGCGGGTAGGGGTAGGCCGGCGGCGGATAGCCGGGCGGATAGGCTTGCGGCGGATAACCCGGCGGATAGCCGGGGGCATAGCCGGGCGGTGCGTAAGGCGCCGGCTGGGGCGGATAGGGCGGCGGATAGCCCGCGCCGGGCTGCGGATAAGGATAGCCTGGCGGCGGGTAACCGGGCGGATAGGCTTGCGGCGGATAGCCGGGCTGAGGATAGCCCGGTTGCGGCGGATAGGCTTGTTGCGGATGGCCCGGGGCGTAACCCGGTTGCGGCGCGGCTTGCGCAGGCATCGGCGGCGGTGGCGCGGGATAATAGGCGGGTTGAGGTGCTGCCGGCTGAGGTGCTGCCGGCTGAGGCGCCGCATAGGCGGGTGCCGCAGGGTGCGGTGCCGGCGCTTGCGGCGCGGCATAGACGGGAGCGGGTGGCGTCGGCGCCGGCTGGGGTGCCGCCGGCTGCGGCGACAGACGCTGGATGAGGTCGGCATGACTACGCAAAGCCGGCAGCGGTGCGCTGGGCTGGGGTTGCGACACAGGGGCCGCCGGCGCCGCGACAGATGCGGCGACCGGGGTCGCGACAAACGCGCTTTCCGCCGCCGCCCAATGCGGCTGAGCCGGGGATGCCGCGTCCGGCAGGCTGGCAGCCTTCCCATGCGCCTGCTCCGCCAGAGCCTGATCGAAGGGTGACAGCGGCGCTTCGGGTTCGGGCGGCAAGGGCAGATCGTCGCCGACGCGCTTGACCGACGCGACGGAGACATCAGCGACGGCTGGCACGGCGCGTGACAGCAGCGGGAAAACTTCCCGCACATGACCGCCCACACCCGGAGCGGGGTTTTCGGTCTTGAGCTGCGGCTCGGCTTTCGTCGGGCGCAACGCGGCGGTTTCGAAAGCGCGCGATGCGCTCTCATCCCCGGTCACGGCACGTTCCTGGCTGGCGCGGTAGCGGATAGGCGCCGCACCGAAAGCCGCCATTACCTTGTCAACATCAGCTTGAGACCTAGTCATTGCCCGAAGCACCCTTGATGTTAGCCAATGCCATGACCCTCAGCCCAAGCGATACGAGATAGCAGGGTGAGCGCCGACGAGTAGTAATCCGTGCATTGCTGTACTTGTGGGAGCGCGGGAAGCCCCAATTGGGGCGAAGTGGCGCTCGTAATTTGTCGCACAGCCACAAGACCGCCGGCAGCCGCATAGGTTGATACGGCATTGGTCTTGAGATCGGCCCAGGCCGGCTGATAACTGGCAGCCGTCGACCAGAAATTCTCGAAGGACGTCGCGACGGCGGCTGGCAGATTCTGCGACCAGACCAGGTTCAGCGGGACGCGAATCGCGTCGTAGGAACAACGCGGCGGCCATCCCGTCGCGACCACAGGATCGCCGCCATGCAAGGGCAAAGCGAGCCAGTCCGGGGGCAATTGCCATTGCCCGAAGCGCGCGGCTTCGATCAGTGCCAGCGCATCAAGGCCAAGCACCTGCCAGAGCGGCGAGGGGTCGATTACCGAAAGCTCGCGGAAGGCGACGAAGTTACTGTAAGACAAGTTCGAGATCAGCTGCGTTTTCCGGACAAATCCGTTCACGCCGGGCAACAGCACCAGGCGGCTGCCGGCATTCATGATCAGCTTCTCGCGGATGGCCTGTGCGATAGCGCGCGCTTGGCTTGCATCCTCAGGACGACCCCACAAAGTCGCAGCACGGCTCAAGGCCATCGCGATGACAAGGTCACCGTCTGTGGCATTATTGTCGTCAGGCGTGGGATTTTTCTGTTTGGGCAGATAGCGCCAGATATGCAGCGCGTCAGTTTGCCGTGTCAGATTTGTTGCAGTCCAGCCTTTGATGAGGTCGAAGCTCGCCTGGTCGCCGAAGACCACGGCAAAAAGCATTCCGTAGCTTTGCCCTTCGGAATGCGAGATGTCGTTATTGCCGGTGTCGATGACACGTCCATCGGCGGAAACGAATCGGTTTTTGAAAGACACCCAGTCGGGATCGTCAATTGCGAAGCTGACACGCGCTGCCTCTGCCTGATTGCCAAGCGACATGGCAAAGGCGGTGGCAGCTGCACCGCAGCCCAGAATGTGACGGCGTGACAAAGACATCAGTCACCAAAACGCTAAAATCAACGGCTGCGGGACGCCTGGCCAGAGGGCTAGAACAAGCTGAACAGAATTGCCGCACGCGACGGTTTTTCGCGTGAAGATCCGTTTCAGCTTTGCCATCCTCTTCCTCAATCCCCGGCCATACTGCCTAGGAAGTATGGCCATTATAATGGCTTATCGCAAAGCTTATATGCGTCTTGTTCGTTCACACTCATTCTGCCTAGGGCTTATCAGAATGAGCGTACTATCTTCGGGTTTTAAGAATAAAACTTAAGTCCTAATAATTAAGACTTAAGTTTTGACGCCTCCAAGTCGATGACGAAGCGATATTTCACTTCGCTTTTCAGCATCCGTGCATAGGCCGCCTCGATTGTGTCGATGGTGATAAGCTCGATATCCGCCGTCAGCCCATGTTCGGCACAGAAGTCCAGCATCTCCTGGGTTTCCGGAATACCGCCGATGAGCGAGCCGGCGAAGTTGCGGCGGCGCCAGATGACGCTGAAGGCAGAGACGGACAGCGGATTTTCCGGAGCGCCGACCTGGGTCAGAGTACCGTCGCGTTTCAGCATGTTCAGATAAGGGTCGATCGCATGGTCGGCCGCAACCGTATCGAGGATGAAGTCGAAGCTGTCGGTGTGCCGGCCCATCTGCTCGGCATCCTTGGAGATGATCACTTCATCGGCGCCGAGCCGTCGGGCATCCTCGGTTTTGCCGGCGGATGTCGTGAACAGAACCGTATAGGCGCCCATCGCATGCGCGATCTTGAGGCCCATATGGCCGAGACCGCCGAGGCCCACGATTCCGACCTTTTTGCCGGGACCGGCTTTCCAATGCCTGAGCGGCGAATAGGTCGTGATGCCGGCACAAAGCAGCGGCGCTGCGGCGGCCAGGACCATTCCGGCCGGAATGGTCAGAACAAAGTGCTGATCAACGACGATGCGATCCGAATAACCCCCGAAAGTGGGGCCGCCGATCACTGGCTCGACGCCGTTATAGGTGCCGGTGAAACCGACCTCGCAATAGTTCTCCAAACCCTCGCGGCAGGCCGAACAGGTCCGGCAGGCGCCGACCATGCAACCGACGCCGGCCGTTTCGCCGACCGTGAAGCGCGTGACATTGCTGCCGACGCTTTCGATATGACCGACGATCTCGTGGCCTGGTATGCAGGGATAGACAGTATTGCGCCATTCATTACGGACCTGATGCAGGTCGGAATGGCAGACGCCGCAATAGGCGATCTTGATCACGACGTCGTCGGGGCCAGGGTCGCGGCGGTTGAAGGAGATCGGTGCAACCGGCGCAGAAGCGGCGGTCGCGCCATAGCCGACACATTCCAGCATGGGAAATCCTCGGGGGTCGGATGGGTCAGAAATGAAGAAAGGAGCGCTGCCCCTTTTGGACAGCGCTCCTTCGACATTTAGTCAATCATGCTTAAGCCTATGCCGAAAGGGGTGAGCCGTACACGCTTTCGGGAGGAGGTCTCAGCAGTTCATATGGCCGGCAGCGACGCAGTCCTGATTCTGCATGAAATGGCTGATCGCCGGAAAGGCGAGCCAGCCACCCAGGATGATGGCGGCAACAAGAACCAATACGATCAGGGCCAGGATATTGCCGTTATCGCCCATGCTGGCTTGCCTTGTTGCTGAGCCGGTTTAGAAGGTAAGGGACGTCGCCTGAACCACGAGCGGCAGTGCCCGGACGACGTCCAGCACCGCTTCCGGCATCGGCTCGTCCAGTGAGACGAGGCAGATCGCGTCGCCGCCTGCCGCAGCCCGGCCCAGGTGGAAGGTCGCGATATTGATGCCGGCATCCGACAGCGTGGCACCGAAACGGCCGATGAAGCCCGGCTTGTCCTGGTTCGTCACATACAGCATGTGACGCCCGAAATCAGCTTCCACCGGAATGCCCTTGATCTCGACCAGGCGCGGACGGGACCCGGCAAACAAGGTGCCGGCGACCGAGCGCGTATTGGTCTTGGTCGCGATGGTGAGGCGGATCAGCGTCTGATACTCGCTGACCCGGTCATGAACGGTCTCGGCCACTTCAATCCCGCGCTCGCGCGCCAGGACCGGGGCATTGACCATATTGGCGCCCGTGATCATCGGCGCCATCAGCCCGGCCAGGGCGGCGGCGGTCAGCGGCTTGTGGTTGAGCTGAGAAACCGCGCCCTCATACTCGATGGTCACATGGGTGATGACACCGTCGCGGGCCTGCGTCAGCTGTCCGGCAAATTCCCCCAGGCGGCGGGCGAGTTCCATATAGGGCCGCACGCGCGGTGCATCCTCGGCCGAGATCGCCGGCACGTTGATGGCGTTCGCGACCGCACCCGTCAGCAGATAGTCGCTCATCTGCTCGGCCACTTGCAGCGCCACATTCTCCTGCGCTTCGGCGGTGGCCGCACCCAGATGCGGCGTGCAGACCACGTTCTCCAGCGCGAAGAGCGGGTTTTCCGTCGCGGGCTCGACCTCGAACACGTCGAGCGCGGCGCCGGCGACCTTGCCGGACTGCAGGCCTTCCAGCAGAGCGGCCTCATCCACCAGCCCACCGCGGGCGCAGTTGATGATGCGCACACCCGGCTTCATGGTCGCGATGGCCGCGGCATTGATGATGTTGCGCGTGCCTTCCACCAGCGGCGTATGCAGCGTGATGAAATCGGCGCGGGCGAACAGTTCCGGCAGCTCCGCTTTCTCGACGCCAAGCTCCACGGCTCGCTTCTCGGACAGGAAGGGGTCATAGGCCAGGACCTTCATCTTCAGCCCGACGGCACGGTCGGCCACGATGGAGCCGATATTGCCGCAGCCGATGATGCCCAGCGTCTTGGCGGTCAGCTCAACACCCATGAAGCGGTTCTTCTCCCACTTGCCGGCGCGGGTCGAGGCGCTGGCCTCGGGCAACTGGCGGGCGAGGGCGAACATCATCGCAATCGCATGTTCGGCGGTCGTAATGGCATTGCCGAAGGGCGTGTTCATGACGACGACGCCGTGGCTGGTCGCGGCCTTGATGTCGACATTGTCGACACCGATGCCGGCGCGGCCGACAACCTTCAGGTTCGGTGCCGCTTCCAGCAGTTCCTTCGTGACCTTGGTCGCGGAGCGGATGGCGAGACCGTCATAGTCGCCGATGATGGCGCGCAACTCGGCCGGGGACAGGCCTGTCTTCACATCCGTCTCGATCCCGCGCGAGCGGAAAATCTCGATGGCGGCGGCGGAAAGCTTATCGGAAATCAGAACTTTGGGCATCGGATCTACTCTGCTGCCTTGAGGGTCGCGAACTCGGCTTCAACCTGGGCATGGGCCCAGTCGAGCCAGGGGAGGAGAGCGGCAATATCGGCGGTCTCGATGGTCGCACCGCCCCAGATGCGCAGACCCGGGGGCGCGTCGCGGTAGGAGGCGATATCGAACGCGGCGCCTTCCTTCTCCAGCAGCGCTGCCAGCTTCTTGGCGGCCTTGGTCTGCGTCGCCTGATCCAGCGCCGTGAACCAGGGGGCTGCGATATTGAGGCAGATCGAGGTCGAGGAGCGGATCGCGGCATCTTCCGCCAGGAAGCTCGCCCAGTCGCTCTCAGCGACCCAGGCGGCCATGGCGGCCAGATTGGCCTCCGACCGGGCGATCAGACCCGGCAAGCCGCCGACCGACTGCGCCCAGCGCAGCCCGTCCAGCGCGTCTTCGACGCAGAGCATGGACGGCGTATTGATCGTTTCGCCGATGAAAACGCCGTCGATCAGCTTGCCGCCGCTGGTGAGGCGGAAGATCTTGGGCAGCGGACGATCCGGCTTGAAGGTCGTCAACCGTTCGACCGCGCGGGGCGAGAGCGCCAGCATGCCGTGGGCGGCTTCACCGCCCAGCACCTTCTGCCAGGACCAGGTGACGACATCGAGCTTGTCCCAGGGCAGGTCCATGGCGAAAGCGGCCGAAGTCGCATCGCAGATAACCACGCCTTCGCGGTCGGCCGCGATGAAATCGCCATCGGCATAGCGGACGCCAGAGGTGGTGCCGTTCCAGGCCAGGACCAGGTCATGCGCCGGGTCGATGGCAGTAAGGTCGGGCAGCTTGCCGTATTCGGCGCCGAGCACGCGGGCATCCGTGAGTTTCAGCTGCTTGATGACGTCATTCGCCCAGCCTTCCGAGAAGCTTTCATGGGCAAGAACATCGACCGGGCGGGCGCCGAGCATGGACCACAGCGCCATTTCCACGGCACCGGTGTCGGAGGCCGGCACGATGCCGAGCTTCCAGCCTTCCGGCATGCCGAGAATATCGCGGGAGAGGGTGATGACCTCGGCGAGGCGCGCCTTCGGTTCTTTCGCGCGGTGACTGCGGCCGAGCATCGCGCCGCTCAGCGCGTCCAGCGTAAAGCCGGGGCGTTTGGCACAAGGGCCAGACGAGAAATTGGGATTATGCGGACGGATGTCCGGCTTCGTGACGAGTGCCATTTTGGCTCTCCCTTTCAGAAGAGAAGCGCCCCGGTGGGGGGGCGTGACCCGCCGACGCATTTAGAGGATCGGCGGATATTCCGCAATCACGGTAACCGGGGGCTGGGCTGCGTCGAATTACCTGTCATCGGGGTGGCTAGGAGAGGGCGTCGCCAGCGGTTAGGGTGCCGACCGAACAAGGGGATGGCAGCACCGCAGGTGATACCGCGTTATGGTTGAACCGGTTGAGGATCGTCTGGGTCAGCTCATGGCAGCGGCCCAGCGCGGTGACGCGGCTGCCTATCGGCAGGTGCTGCGCGATGCGGTGCCCGCCATCGCGGCCGCTGCCCGCAGGCGCGGCGTGAGCGCCGATCAGGTAGAGGATGTAGTGCAGGAGGTGTTGATCACGCTTCATCGGGCGCGTGCGACCTATGATCCGACGCGGCCATTTCTGCCCTGGCTGCGGGCGATCGCGGATCGTCGTTCGATCGACCTTCTACGCCGCTCAGGCCGGCAGGCGGGGCGGGAAGTGCATGATCCCTTCGCTTATGAAAATTTCGCGTCAGACCATCAGGACGCCGACAATCGGCTGGAAGCCGATGATCGCGCGCAGGCGCTGCGCCGCAATGTCGCCGATCTGCCGGCTGGTCAGCGGCAGGCGGCCGAGCGTCTGGGCCTGGCCGGCGAATCGCTGGAGGAGGCTGCGGCCGCGACCGGGCGGTCCAAAACCGCGCTGAAGGTCAATCTGCATCGTGCGTTGAAGGGATTGCGATTGCGCATGGGTGTGAAGGATCCGGCGGGGGAGGGTGACGATGTCTGAGCCGATATCGCATCAGCAATTGATCGAAAAACTCAGCCGCGATCTTAAACCCGTGCGCCGCGTGCGCCCCGCGCGGCTGGTGCTCATCTGGCTTGTGGCGGTGGCGATTTTCGCTGATTTCTTGGCCGTCCGCGCGGATCTGCACGCCATGATGGCGGATTTGATGCTCGCACCCTATATGTGGCTTGCCGCTCTCAGCTCCGCGCTGACGGCGGTTTTGGCGGTGATCGCGGCTTTCATGACCGGCATGCCGGGGCGCAATCCGCGCTGGGCCTTGCTGCCGCTGCCCGCACTCGCCTGGTGGATTTTCGAGAGCGGCATGGGCTTCGCCCATATCTGGCGTCTGCCGGGCTTCCAGGATGCGACCATGGTTGCAGCCGAATATGAGTTCGGCTTCATCCTTCTCGTCTCGCTGCCGCTGTCGGCGCTGCTGGTCGTGCTGTTAAGCCGGACGTTTCCCGTACGTCCCAATCTGACGGCGGCACTGGCCGGCTTGGCGGCGGCCGGGGCGGCGGCGACTCTGCTCAATTTCTTCCACGCCTATGACGGTTCGCTGTGCGATCTGGTCGGGCATGTGGCGGCAGTTGCGGTCGTCATCGGTCTCAATCGCCTGTTCGCCGGGCGGGTGTTCCGCTAGATTGACTACAATCGAAGGCCTGGAGGAGAGGCGCGATGAGCGAGACCTATGACAGTGATTTCTATGCCTGGGCGAATGAGCAGGCGGCGTTGCTGCGGGCCGGCCGGCTGGCGGATGCCGATATCGCGAATATCGCTGAGGAAATCGAAAGCATGGGACGGAGCGAGAAGCGTGAGCTGATCAACCGGCTGGCTCTGCTGATCCAGCACCTGTTGAAATGGCAGTATCAGCCGGATCGCCGCGGCAAAAGCTGGCGTGTGACGATTATGAACAATCGCAGACAGTTAGTCCGGCATTTGCGGGACAACCCGAGCCTTAAGGCACTTTTGCCGCAAGCGGTAACGGACGCCTATGGTGATGCTGTGTTGGACGTCGTGGTTGAAACGGGGCTCGATGACAGCGTGTTCCCAAGCGGCTGCCCCTGGAGTTTCGACCAGATCATGGACCAAGACTTCTGGCCGGTCTGAGCGCGCTATTCGCCGGCGACTGGGTTCTGCGCCGTCGCATTCAGGACCGAAAGGCGGGTGCGCTGGGTTTGATGGCGGGCAAGGCCCGCTTCACGCCAGAGGCCGGCGGTATCCGCTTTTCCGAAAGCGGCATTCTGACACTCGGCGCTGTCGTCATGAATGCCGCGCGGGACTATCGGTTCGAGATCGTCGGGCCCGATCGTTTCCTGGTCTTCTTCGACGACGGGCGATTGTTTCATGACGCGCAGTTGAGCGATGACGGCGCTGCCTGCGTCACCCATGACTGCGCACCCGATCTCTATCGCGGGCGCTACCGCATGGACGGGCCCGACCGCTGGCGCCTGTCCTGGCGCGTTACCGGGCCGCGCAAGGATCTGGTCATCGCCACCGTCTTTTCACGAGCCTGACGCGGGAAGGGTTGCGGCCGACAGGATAAGGCCGTCGGCGCGCTGCACGAGCACGGCGATGCGCTCACCCCTTGGCCTTTGGATCGTGACTTGAGCCGGCTGACCGGTCCAGGCACCAAGGTTCTGGATTGACCGGACAATATCGACCTCGGTCTCGGTCAGGCCATCATTCTCCCCGCGCCCGATCGCCGTTCTGTGGCTGTCGTCGAATCCCACGAGCCAGATGGCGGCACTGCCCTGACCCGGCCCGACCGTGACCTGAACTTGCGTGCCACGCGCGCTGAGCGAGACGGCGACAGGTGCGGCCGCTTGCCGGTCGGCTTGCGCCGCGCCGATGGCGGTCTGCACATCGGCGCGGGCCGATCCGATGGCCTGTTCCGATCCGCCGATGACCAGTTGCGGTGTGTAGACTTCCGTATGCAGGGCGCTTGCGTAGAACTCCTGCCGCTCTGTTGCGCGTCCCAGCGAAAAGGGATCGTGCCAGCCGAGCCGGTCCCAGTAATCGACGTGGAAATCGAGCAAAAGCAGATCGGGCCTGCTGCGTTTCAACTCGGCCATATAGGCGTCGGCGGGCGGGCAGGAGGAGCAGCCCTGGGAGGTGAAGAGTTCCAGCACCAGCGGATTGTCGGCAGCTTTGGCCGGTAGCGCCGAGAGGGCGAGGCCTGCCGCACCCAGCATCAGGGCAGTGATGGCACGCATGGACGAAACCCTTTCCTTGGTCTTGTCCCTTATTCGCCTGATCTCGTCTGAAGGTTACCCGAGACGCCGCGCTAAGCGGATACCGCAGCGCCGTGCCGGGTCTTCGATCAGCCGCCAGGTCAAGCTGGCGAGGGTCAGCAGGGTGCCGATAACAAGAACGGTCCAGACCAAGGCCGTCAAACCTTGACCGAGGGTCAAACCCAATGCGGCCAGCAGCCGCTTCGGCGGCATCAGGCCGGAAAACAGGGCGATGACGGTCGGATGGAGCAGATAGACGGAGAAGGAAATCTGGCCGAGCCAGTACCAGACTGGTCCTGACAAAGCCCGGCTCAAAACGCCCCGCTCGGCCGCCAAAGCGTAGATGAGCAGCGCGGCGGGTATCGGAAACAGAGCCAGATGTCGCAGCAGAACGGTGACCGCCATTAGACCCACGGCCGCCAGTTCCAGGCTTGTCGCGAGACGCGTGCGTGGGCGGGGGAAGAGCAAGGTCATCTGCTGCACCATCATGCCCAGGGCGAAGCCGGAGAGGCCGCGCGCGATGGCAGGCCAACCCCAGACCATCTCCGAATGGGTATGACGCTCGTACAAGACGGCGATGACCAGGGCCGCCAGGCTGACCACCAGAGTCATGCGCCGCAGAACCAGGATGGCGAGCGGGAAAAGCAGGTAGCACAGCATTTCCACGCCGATCGACCAGCTGGCGACATTCCAGTTGGGTTCATGAAGCAGATAAGGCTGCAGCAGCAGGGCGACGATCGGCAGACTGGCCAGATGATCTGTCACCAGGGGCAGGCCCTCGATCCATTGCTGTCTCACCCAGATCGCCAGGATAATGGCGAGCACGAACCAATGCAGCGGGTAGATGCGGAAAATACGGCGAATGAAGAAATCGCCCGTGCTGCTCGACGTCATGTCCCGATGGACGGCCGTGATGACGAAGCCCGACAGCACGAAAAAGACGTCGACGCCGACATAGCCCGGGCCGAACAGCCAGGCCGCGTAGTCATAGCCGCCCACACTCAGCCCGAATTGCAGATGATGCCCCACCACCCATAGCGCCATGATGCCGCGGATGGAGGTCAGCGCCCGGTTCTGATGGCGGAGCGGCGCGCCGGTTTCGGTGGTCACTGCACTCGTAAAGCAGCGATGCGGCTTGGATCGACCGTCACGTTATGGCCGAGCGGGCCGTGGCCGCCGCCGAGGCCAGGGGCCGCGCGGATGGCGGCCGCCACATAGGCGCAAGCGCGGCGGATCGCGTCCTCCAGACCCATGCCCTGGGCCAGGCCCGTCGCGATGGCGCTGGCCAGCGTGCAGCCGGTGCCGTGGGTATTGAGCGAAGCAATCCGTTCGCCGGTGATGGCGACGATGCCGTCGCGCGTGGCGAGCAGATCCGTCAACGTCTCACCGGTCAGATGACCGCCTTTGACGAGGACTGCCTGCGCACCGGTCGCGAGCAATGCCTGGGCGGCCTCACGCTGGGCGGCTTCATCACGGATCTGCCGTCCCAGGAGCAGTTCGGCTTCGGGGATATTCGGCGTGATGACGGTCGCGAGCGGCAGCAGGCGCGATTTCAAGGCCGCGAGCGCGTCTTCCGATTGCAGCCGGTCGCCGCTGGTCGCGACCATGACCGGATCCATGACGAAGGGCAGCCGGGGCGACAGGCGGGAGACGAAATCGGCCACCGCCAGAATGCTGGCCGTGTCGGGTAGCATGCCGGTCTTGATCGCGTCCGCGCCGATATCGCTCATCACCGCATCGATCTGGGCGGTCAGAAAGTCCGGCGGCACCGGCAGCACGGCGGTTACGCCCCGCGTATTCTGCGCGGTCAGTGCCGTCAGCGCCGTGGTCGCGAAGCCGCCGAGCGCCATGACGGATTTAATATCGGCCTGAATGCCCGCACCACCGCCACTGTCAGACCCGGCGATGACGAGGACGCGACCCTGAGACGAAGGCATCAGGCGGCGTTTTCCGGCGCGCGGGCGACGGCCGCGATGACCTCGCAGAGTTCGCCCACGATGCGGGCGATGAGTGCCTTGTCATCGGCCTCCGCCATGACGCGGATCAGCGGCTCGGTGCCGCTGGGGCGGATCAGCAGCCGCCCTTCGGGCCCAAGCGCCGCTTCGGCCGCGAGGATGGCCGATTTGACGCGTTCGTCGATGAGCGGCGAGGGGCCCGCGAAACGGACATTGCGCAGAAGCTGCGGCGAGGGCTGAAAGACGCGGCAGACTTCCGAGGCCGGCTTGCCCTGGCGCACCAGCACCGCGAGCACCTGCAGGGCCGCGACCAGCCCGTCACCGGTCGTCGAGAAATCCGACAGGATGACATGGCCCGACTGCTCGCCGCCGAGATTGAGGCCAAGGGCGCGCATGCGTTCCGCGACATAACGGTCACCCACTTGGGTGCGGTGCAGATCCAGCCCCAAATTCCGGAGATATTTCTGCAGGCCGAGATTGGACATGACGGTCGCGACGATCCCGCCGCCCTGCAGCCGGTCGGTCTTGGCCCAGAAGCCCGCGATCAGCGCCAGGATCTGGTCGCCGTCGATGATCTCGCCATGCTCGTCCGACATGATGAGCCGGTCGGCATCGCCGTCCAGTGCGATGCCGATATCGGCGCCGTGTTCGACGACGGCGGTGCAGAGATTGTCGGGTGCCGTCGATCCGCAACCGCGGTTGATATTGAAGCCGTCGGGTGAGACGCCGAGCGGAATGACCTGCGCGCCGAGTTCCCATAGCGCCGTCGGCGCGACGCGATAGGCGGCGCCGTTCGCGCAATCGAGCACGATCTTCAAGCCGTCGAGGCGCAGACCCTTGGGGAAGGTGCCCTTCACGCCCTCGATATAACGGCCGGCCGCGTCATTCAGGCGGCGGGCACGACCGAGTTCGTCGGGCTTGGCGAGCTGGCCGGCGAGGTCGGATTTCATCTCGGCCTCAATCTCGGCCTCATGCGCGTCCGACAGCTTCACCCCGTCAGGGCCGAACAGCTTGATGCCATTATCCTCGAAAGGATTATGGGAGGCCGAGATCATGACGCCGAGATCGGCGCGCAGGCTGCGTGTCAGCAGGGCGATGGCGGGGGTCGGCAAGGGGCCGGCGAGCACGACATCCATGCCGGCAGACAGGAAACCCGCCGTCAGCGCCTGCTCGATCATATAGCCGGACAGCCGCGTGTCCTTGCCGATAAGGACCTGATGGCGGTAGCTGCCGCGGGTGAACATCAGCCCGGCCGCCTGGCCCAGGCGCAGCGCCGTCTCCACCGTCATGGGATGGGAATTGGCGCGGCCGCGAATGCCGTCCGTGCCGAACAGGGCGCGCGCAGGCGCGAGCTTCGGGCCTTCGGTGCGGTTGCTCATGGGTTTATCCGCCTCGTGTCAAACAGTCTCAAGCGCGCTTGGTGTAGCGATGCGCTGGCGGACAGGCAATTCAGGGCTGGTATCAGTCGGTTTCGAGAAGGGGGATGGCGGCGGCTGACCAAGGCTTATTGGAGCGGCCATTGCCGGGAGGTATGGATGATCGTCAGGATGAAGATTTCATCGTCCCGAATGTCATAGACCAACCGATAGTTTTCGTGTGGATGAAGCTCGCGCGTTTCAGGAAGAATGCCGCGCCGGCCAAGGAACGGAAACTCCGCTAGTCTCTGGGCAGCTGCGGAGAAGGTTTGGTCGAGCCGGACAGCGGCGTCCAGGTTATCCTGCGCGATGTAGTCATAGATCTGCGCGCGATCCCGGTCCGCGTCTTCCGTCCAGTAAACCTTCAAGCGCCACGTGGGGCGTTTCGGCGGGCGGCAAAAT
The DNA here is from genome assembly GCF_020621385.1 of Acidisoma cellulosilyticum. Classification (GTDB taxonomy): domain Bacteria; phylum Pseudomonadota; class Alphaproteobacteria; order Acetobacterales; family Acetobacteraceae; genus Acidisoma; species Acidisoma cellulosilyticum. The sequence goes on from NZ_JAESVA010000013.1 coordinate 136,422, forward strand.
CCGCTTCGACCTCGTCATTGGACCGGAACCGGCCAGCAGCCAAGGATTGGCGGGCCTTCTCAACCTTCAGCCGAACGAAATCCTCATAGGCCCGGGCCTCTTTCTGGCGTGCCACGAACTCTCGCATGAATTCCTCGATGATATCCGAGGGGCCGCGGTCGGCGGCTTTTGCTTCGGCCAGAAAATCGTTCTGGAGTTCGGTATCGACAGTGAGCGTCAGACTGGTTTCTTGCGACATCGCGATGGACCCGCTGTGAGATCGCCAGGATAGCAAATCTGGGCTCAGGTTCGGAAACTGAAAACGCGGCGGAGGGCTGGCTGCATCAGACGGAAAGCCCCTGCCACACGCGCACTGCCTGCACCGTCTCCGGCACGTCATGCACGCGCAGGATCGCTGCCCCCTGGGTCAGCGCGAACAGGGCTGCCGCCAGCGAACCGCCGAGGCGCTGGGCCGAGACCGGCTCGCCCGATAACTGGCCGATGAAACCCTTTCGCGACAGACCGATGAGCATGGGGAAGCCCAGCGTCCGAAGCGGCGCCAGGTTGCGCATCAGGTCGATATTCTGCGCGCCGACCTTGGCGAAGCCGAAGCCGGGGTCGGTCACGATCGCCTCCCGCGGCAGACCGGCGGCCATCGCGGCCGCGATCTGGCTGCCGAGTTCGTCCGCAACCTCCTGCCCGATATCGCGGTAGCGGTTGAGGTCGTTCATCGTCGCGGGCGTGCCGCGCATATGCATCAGCACGGTCGGCGCGCAGCGGTCCGCGACCAGTTTCAGGGCGGCCGGATCATGGGCGAGCGCCGTCACGTCATTGACGATGCGCGCCCCGGCATCGAGAGCGGCCGCCATGGTGCTGGCATTGCGGGTATCGACCGAGATGACGGCGCCGCGTTCCGCCAGGGCGCGGATCGCGGGCAGGATTCTGCGGCATTCCTCGGCAGGATCGACTGGCAGCGCGCCCGGGCGGGTGCTTTCCCCGCCGATATCCAGAATATCGGCCCCGGCCGCGAGCATTGCCTGACCAGCGACAAGCGCTGCCGCGTCCTGAAAATGCCGGCCGCCGTCGCTGAAACTATCGGGCGTGACATTCAGAATCCCCATGATGAGGGGACGGTCGAGCGTGAGGCCAGCCCAGTGCGACGGTCTGCGAGGTTCCATGCCGCGCCAGATAGCAAAAACCCCCGGTCTTGGGGACCGGGGGCTGTTGCAGATCAAACGGGCGCGGCGATCAGGCCGGGTTCGGGGTCGGCCCGATCCCGCTCGCGATCGGCGGCACCGGCCGGCCGGCGGTCGGCACCGAAGCGCGGCGATTTTCCGGCGGCACCACGTCATCGACGGGTTTGCGAACGATCGGCTCACCCCGCAGCATGCCGCGGATTTCATCACCCGAAAGCGTCTCGAATTCGAGCAGCGCGCGGGCGATGGCATGCAGAGCGGCGACATTTTCGGTCAGCAGCGCCTTCGCCTTGGCGTAAGCGGCATCGATGATCGACTTGATCTCGGTATCGATCTCGCGGGCCGTCGCTTCCGACACGTTCTTATGCTGCGTCACGGAATGGCCCAGGAAAACCTCCTGCCCATTGTCGCCATAAGCGATCATGCCGAGCTTATCGCTCATGCCCCATTCAGTGATCATCCGGCGCGACTGATCTGTCGCCATCTTGATGTCGCCGGACGCACCGTTGGAGACCTTGTCCGCCCCGAAGATAATCTCCTCGGCGGCACGGCCGCCCATCGCCATGGTCAGCTCGCCGAGCAGTTTGGACTTGCTCTTGGAGTAGCGGTCGCCTTCCGGCAGGCTCATCACCAGACCAAGGGCACGGCCACGAGGAATGATGGTCGCCTTATGGACCGGGTCGCATTCCGGCTCCAGCATGGCGCAGAGCGCATGACCGGCCTCGTGATAGGCGGTCATCTTCTTTTCGTCTTCGCTCATGACCAGGGACCGACGCTCGGCGCCCATCATCACCTTGTCCTTGGCGTCCTCGAACTCGGCCATGGAGACGACGCGCCGCCCACGACGGGCCGCGAGCAGGGCGCCTTCATTGACGAGATTCGCAAGATCGGCGCCGGAGAAGCCGGGCGTGCCGCGCGCGATGGTCTTGGGATCGACGTCAGCGGCCAGCGGCACCTTGCGCATATGCACGCGCAGAATGCGCTCGCGGCCGTTCACGTCCGGGTTCGGGACGACAACCTGACGGTCGAAGCGGCCGGGGCGCAGCAGGGCCGCGTCCAGCACGTCCGGCCGGTTGGTGGCGGCAATCAGGATCACGCCCTCATTGCTTTCGAACCCGTCCATCTCGACCAGCAGCTGGTTGAGGGTCTGCTCACGCTCGTCATTGCCGCCGCCGAGCCCGGCACCGCGATGGCGGCCGACGGCGTCGATTTCGTCGATGAAGATGATGCAGGGCGCGTTCTTCTTGCCCTGTTCGAACATGTCGCGCACGCGGCTGGCGCCGACGCCCACAAACATTTCCACGAAGTCGGAGCCCGAGATCGTGAAGAAGGGCACATTCGCCTCACCCGCAATGGCGCGGGCCAGCAGCGTCTTACCGGTGCCCGGCGGACCCACGAGCAAGACGCCCTTGGGGATCTTGCCGCCGAGGCGCTGGAACTTCTGCGGGTCCTTGAGGAATTCCACGACCTCGCCGAGCTCGGTCTTGGCTTCCTCGATCCCGGCCACGTCTTCGAAAGTGACGCGGCCCTGCTTTTCGGTCAGCAACCGGGCGCGGGACTTACCGAAGCCCATGGCGCGGCCACCGCCGGACTGCATCTGGCGCAGAAAGAAAATCCAGACACCGACGAAGAGCAGCATCGGGAACCAGGACAGCAGATAGTGCAGCAACGGGTTGCTGTCGGCATCAGCGGGCTTTGCGACGATCTCGACATTCTTGTCGGTCAGCGTCTGCACCAGCGACGGATCCTCAGGCGTATAGGTTTCGAAGGCGCGTCCGTCCTTCAGGTCGCCGCTGATATTGCGGTCCTGAATGACGACGTCCTTGACGTCACCCTGTTTTACCTGGGTCAGGAATTCGGAATAGGCCATCTGGGTGACATTGGTGGTGTTGCTCGTCCCCCTCAGCCCGCCTGGTTGGAAGAGGCTGAAGAGCACTACCAGAAGCAGTGCGATGATCACCCATAACGCAAGGTTGCGACCAAAATTGCTCATTACTTCATCCAGTTCCTAACCGGCATAGCGGCATTGCCCGAGCCGGCCCGTTTCCCTCAGCATGGAGCGAAAACGGGTTCTAGCATCGGAAGGCCTTCCACCCAAGGCGAGACCTCAGCCCATAATATTCCGCCTTGTCACCTTAAAGATAGGAAGTCTTTCAACGAAGCGCAGCCCCTATCTCGCGGTGGCGCTGCTATCCCGTCATTTTTTTCGCGCTTGAGCAAGAGATGGTCTGCGGTGCGGGGAAAAAAGGGGCGCCAGCGGCCGGAACGGCCGGGGCGAATAAAAGCCGCCGTCCGCCGCTTTCCCCATCCGCCGCCCAGGAAAGGGCCGGTACGGCCAGCAGGTCCCCGGCCCGGTTTCGGAAGCAGGCCAATGTCCGGAGCACCACGGCGGGCAGGTCCGACACGCGTCGGAAGCGGGCTGCATCTGTGCCAAGCGGGGCAATCATTTCACCCGGCTGGTCAGACTCGCCCGCCGGCATACGAAATCGCCCATCCCAGACAGCGCCGGCAAGCGCTGGCACGGGCGGCGCCATGGCTGCCGCCTCCCGGCAGACCAGAAAACCGGTGCCCAGTCGGCCGGCCGGGAGAAGGCGCGCGCCACCCAGCACCAGCCCGCGCCCGATCGACCCTGACGGATCGGCCGCGATGCGGGCGATCGCGGCAGGGCCAGCTGGATAGTCGGCGCCCGTGATCATCCGCAGCGCCTGAGCGAGCGCGGCGGCAGGCCAGGACCCATCTGCCGTGATGCGCATAAAGCCTTCCGGGCGGATGACGGCATAGTCCGCGAGGAAGCCCGCGATTGCCTGGTCGCTCTCAGCCCGGCGCAGGCCAAAAAGCCTGGCGGTTTCGGTCAAGGCGCGCGTGGCGGGTCCGTTTCCGGCACCATCCGCCCGCAGGCCCCGCAGGCGCGCGCGGGTGAAGCGCGTATCGGCATTGGTCGGGTCTTCCGCCCAGTCCAGCCCCGCGGCGCGCAAGGTCGCGCGCAACCGACCCGGCGGGACGGTCAGCAGCGGCCGCAGCAGCCTTATGCCGCCGGTTTCCGCGACGGCGGCCATGCCGGCGAGGCCGCTATCGCCGCTCCCCCGCAAGGACCGCATGATCAGGGTTTCGGCCTGGTCGGCGGCATGATGGCCGAGAAGAAGATGAACGATCCCGGCACGGCCGCAGGCTTCGGCCAAGGCCCGGTAGCGGGCGCCGCGGGCGCGGTCGGAAATGCCGGGACCGGGTTTAAGATCGGACAGGGGCAGGATGCGGGTCGCAATGCCCCGCTCGCTCAGGCGCTGCGCGGTGCTCTCAGCCTCCGAGCGAGAATCGGCCCGAAGCCCGTGATCGACGACGAAGGCTTCGGCCCCTCCGTCCTGGTCTTGCGCCCAGTGCTGAGCGAGAAGGGCGAGGGCCAGGCTATCAGCCCCGCCGGAGACCGCCAGGCCCAGAAGCGGACGGTGTCCGAAGGGGCCAAGCGGTCTGAGGAGCGAGGAAAATTCCGCAGCCGAAAGTGGCTGCGGACAGGCGTTGTCAGGGGCGAACCGGGTCAGCACCCCAGTCTTTTATGCTGGGCCGCGATCGGGGCCACCAGATAGGCCGGCGGCTTCGGGAATTGGGCATGCAGTGTGGACAGGGTGTCGCAGGCCGCCGCCTTCTGTTTGATAGAGGCCAGCGTCATCGACAGGCCGAGCAGCGCATTCGGCGCCTTCTTGCCCTTGTGGTTCATGTTGTAGGCATCGTCGAAAGCGAGAGCCGCTTCCTGAAAGCGCCCCTGACCCTGCAGCGATTGCGCGAGCAGATATTGCGCGTCGTAGGCGCGCGGGCTGGTGCGGTGCTTGGCCAGAATCTCCCGGGCGACGCCTTCGGATGTCTGATATTTCCCGTCATGCAGCGCGATATTGCCTTGGCTCATGAGGTCTTCCGGCGTCGCCGCGGCAACGGGGCCGGGGGCCGGCCCACTGGGCGGCGGTGCCGCTTGGCTGGCCGCAGCAGAACCGGCGGCTGCGCCGGCGGCCGCCGCACCCGCGCCGCCGCTCTGCATCTGGAAGGTGATATCGCCGATCTGCTTGTTCAGCTGGGCGTTCTGCGTATTCACCTGGTTCTGCAATTGCTGCATCTGGCCCGTCAGACTGCGGACCTCGTCCTCCAGCGTGCTGACCCTTTGCAGCAACTGGCTGGTCAGCGGACCGCCGGCGCCATTATCGGCCGGCGCGGACGAACCGCCACCACCACCACCGCCGCCATTCGCCTGGATCTGCTGCAGGCTCGCCTGCATCTGCTGCATCTGGTTCTGGACGGACGAAATCTGGTTCTGCAGCGCGATGCCTTCGCGGCTTGTCACGGAATCGCTTTGCGCATGGGCAAGCTGAGGCGGGAGGAGAAAGCACAGGGCACTTGCACAGAGCCCGGCCAGCAAGGTCTTCTTCATAGGGGGACAAATCTCCGAGGGCGATGCCAGCACGCTTCTACCACCAGGGTTGGCGCGCGTCATGATGACAGGCTTACCAAAAGATTGTCATCCGGGCAGGAACAGGGCCGCAATGCTGGGCCGGGCTTCACCAAAAAAATGGCGGGCAGCTTGCGCTGTCCGCCATTTTTGCGTTTCCGCTCGAAAAAAGGATGGCGATCACGCCATCCCGGATTTCGAAATTAGGAAGACGTGCCGGTGCCTTCCTGCGGGTTGTGACCCTGCACGGAGGTGATGGCATTACGGTTCTGCTGGGCGGACGCTTCGTCGTCACCCTGCGCGACCGGACGGTCCTTGCCATAGGAAATGGTCTGGATGCGCGAGCCATCGACGCCCTGGGCGACCAGGTAGTCGCGGGCGGCGTCAGCGCGGCGCTGACCCAGCGCCAGGTTGTATTCTTCGGTGCCGCGCGAATCGCAATTGCCGGCAACGAGCACGGCAACCTGCGGGAACTTCTGCAGCCAGCCGGCCTGATGGGACAAGGTGCCGGTCGCGTCAGACGACAGGCTGGTCTTGTTGAAGCCGTAGAACACGCGGTCACCGACATTCGCGACCAGGTCTTCTTCGCTGCCCGGAGCCGGACCGGAGGTGACGGTCTGGCCGGCACCGGTCGACATCGCAGTGGCAGCCGGCTTGGCGCAGGCAGCAAGCAAGGCAACGGCGGCGAAGGCGCCGAGCATCTTGATGTTCATTTGGATCGTGTCCCTAATGGGGTTCGTGTTGACAGAAATCGACGCGTTGCGAAAAAAACCAACCGGAAAAATCAACCTGAAACGCTAGGAATAATCAGGCTAGCGCGGCGCTTACAGTGAGCCAGGGCTTACGGTCAAGCAATGTAGGCTTCATTCTTCGAAATGCAGCCCTACGTGAATAAAATGCCACATTTTTAGGACAATAAGGGTGACCAGGCAGGGTCCGACGCACTGGTCGGCGTCTGCACCGCCTGTTCGTTGAAACCGGTGATATCGATCGAGACCAGACGGGACGCCGTGCCGGCACCGCGCTGGAACATGATAACACGACCGTTCGGGCAGAAGGTCGGGCTTTCGACGTCGAAACTTTCCGACAGGATGCGCTCGCCCGAGCCGTCCGGCGCCATGATACCCACGGCAAAGCTGCCGCCGAGGCGGGTGAAGGCGATCTGATCGCCGCGCGGCGACCACACCGGGTCGGCGTAGCGGCCGGCGCCGAAGCTGATGCGGCGGACGTTGGAACCATCAGCGCCCATCACGTAAAGCTGCTGATCGCCGCCACGATCCGACTCGAAAACGATCTGACTGCCGTCCGGGCTGTAGCAAGGATTGGCGTCGATCGCCCCGGAACTCGTCAGCGTCCGCACATTGCCGCCCGAGAGCGAGCAGGTGATGATGTTGGACCCGCCATTCTGATACAGCGACATGATGATGCTGTTGCCGTCCGGCGCGAAGCGCGGCGAGAAGGTCATGGTGCGGAAATTTCCGACCAGAGAGCGCGTGCCGCTGCTGAGATCGAACAGATAGACGCGCACGATCTTGTTCACATAGCTGATGAAGGCGATCTGGTCGCGCGTCGGGCTGAAACGCGGCCCGAGTGCGGTCCAGCTGCCATCCGTCAAAAAGCGGTTGTTGGCGCCGTCCTGATCCATGATCGCCAGACGCTTGGTCGGATTGCTGCGCGGACCGATGGTCGAGATATAGGCGATGCGGGTATCGAAATAGCCTTTCTCGCCGAGCAGCCGCTGGTAGATCACGTCGGCAATGATATGGGCGATGCGGCGCCAGTTGGACGCCGAGGTCGTATAGGCCGTGCCCTGCAGCTGCGTGCCGGGCAGGATATCCCATAGGCGGAACTCCACACGCAGCTGGTCGCCGCTTTGCGTCACGCTGCCGGTGACCAGCGCCTGCGCCCCGGTGCCTTTCCAGGCACCGAAATCGGGGGCGCCGCCTGGCGCGGTGGCAGCCACGCCGGACGCGTCGACAACGTGGAACAGACCGCAATTGTTGAGATCGGCCGAAATCACGCTGACCAGATCGCCCTGGCTGGTGCCGCCCGCGAAGGGCGGAATGGCGATCGGGATCGGGGCCGTGCGGGCGCGGTTGACGTCGATCACCGCCGAGCCGGCGGCGTCGCCACCGGCCGGCGCCGCGGCCGGCGCGCTTTGCGCGAAGGCCGGGGCGGCGAGCGCGGTCGCGAGCGTCGTGCCGATCATGCCGCGGCGGGTGATGCGCCGGATCAGTCCGGGCACCGTCGGCGCGGTGTCATCAGTTTCACCAAGAAGATGGGTGGACGAGGTCATTCTTGTTCCTGCTTCCCTGTCACGGACTGAACCGAAAGGTGAAGGTGTGAGCCGAACCTAAGAGCGAAGGCGGCAAAGGCAAGGGTGAGCAGTGGTAGTCAAGCACGGCACGCACCGCACGCTCGGCGAAGGCCTGCAGCACCGGGTTGCCGTTCACGCGGCCCTGATCGGATGGTGCGACCTGAGCCAGACGCGGTGTGCCGCTGCCGTCCGTGGTCACTTTCAGGATCACGCTCATCTGCTGAACGCCCTGGGCACCGCTATCGATCGTCCAGCAAGCGCGAACCTTATCACCGATGGCGCCGCGCTGGGCCGATGTCAGTGACGAGGTTGCATCGCTGTTGCGCTGGCCGCCGGCATCCGGCGCGCCGCCCTGTTGCGGGTTATAGCGCGACGTCGGCGACTTTTGGTTCATGTTCATCGACCGCAGCTTGTCGAGCGTATTCAGCACCGACTGGCTCATCGCCGCCGGATTCTGCGTCGGATGCGGCTGCGTCGTCGGGCTCACCGGCGCGGGGGGCGCGGGCGGGGCCGGGGGCGGCGGCATCGGCAAAGCGGGCGTCGCGTCGGCCGTCGTCTCCGGTGACGGCTTGGCCGGCGCGGTGGCCTTGTTCGGCGGCGTCTGCGTCTGCTCAGGCTTCGGCGGCGTCACCGGCTTGGCGGGCGTCGGCTTCGTGGGCTTCGGCGTCGGCTGAGCCTTGGGCGTCGATTGCGGCTGCGGCGGGGTCGGCGCGGGCGGGGGCGGCGGCGGCAAAGGCTCCGCATCCGGGGTCGGCGTC
>NZ_JAESVA010000014.1 GCF_020621385.1 Acidisoma cellulosilyticum
CCGCGCCGCGGGCCGCCGCGTCCATGGCGTTGAGCACGACGAGGCGGGAATCCTCGACCCAGCAATCGGAATATTCGAAAGCATGGACGAAGTCGGGTTTCAGTGGTTGGCCGGTGACGTCGCGCTTCAGATTGACGCTGCGTGTGGCGGGCAGTTTCTTCCGGCCGCCGATGTAATCATAGAGAAAAAGCCCGAGGCGCAGCAGCCAGCGCGGCCGCAGCTTCTTGTGATAGGGCAGCACGAAGCGCAGCGGCCAGACGATATGCGGCGCGATGCCCCACAGCACCTCACGCTCCATCAGCGCTTCGCGGACCAGCCGGAATTCGTAATATTCCAGATAGCGCAACCCGCCATGGATCAGCTTGGTCGAGGCCGAGGACGTGCCGGAGGCGAGGTCGCTCTTCTCGCACAGAAACACCCGCCAGCCGCGCCCGACCGCGTCGCGCGCGATGCCGCAGCCATTGATGCCACCGCCGATCACGGCAAGGTCGTAGATCTCGGCGGCGGGCTCAGCGGGTGGGTGAATATCCATGGCTCTGACCTTATGCGTGGCATGGGCCACCGACGCTCATAAAACCGAACCATACGAAAATGCAAGCGAGCAAAACGCGCGTCTCGTGATGATCACAATCCGGCATGACGGTCTGATCGGCCCTGCGTCAGGACCCAGGCTGTCTCCGGCAAGGTCAGACCCTGATTGCGCAATCTTAGGGCGCAATGACCCTGCGCAAAGCATGTTGCCGCAAGGCATGGCGGACGGCATCGGCCTGGATTTGGAACAAGGCGAGGAAGAATGGCCGCATCGTCTCAAGCAATTTCGGCTGGCCGAGATAAGGGCCATTCGGGCCATTCTGGGCGATAAGGCCGAAATCCATGCCCGCCCGCATGATGCTGAGCGCATGGGCGCGCGATATCGCGAAATGACGCGCGAAGTCGGAAATCCGATAGGCTCGACCTTCCGCCAATCCTGTCAGCAGCAAAAAGAGAATGGTGAAGGCGGCATCGCGCTCGATGAAAGCCTCCAGAGCCGGGTCGTTGCCCGTGGCGCGCTGCCCGGATCGCCAATAAGACAGATAGCTCCGCGCAATATCGCCCAGAATCTGGTTTTGGCCGAGCAGCGGCAGGACCGCGGCCAGATCAGGATTGATCAGGACATTCGCCGCGATCGCACCGGCCAGCCGCTCCCGGTGAAGGGTGAGCATGGCCTCGGTCGGCGCCAGCCTGCGCATCCGTGAATCCTTGGAGGGCACGGCTTTCAAAAAGCCGCCGACCTGCAACAATGCGGCCAGAGCCGTCATCCGATTCGGGCTGCAGATGTTGCGATGCCGGGCTTCTTCGCGCAGTTGAGCGACCGTGAAGCCCGTCATGCCATTGCTGAAATGCAAATCGAGCATGATGAAGCTGGTGATCACACGCCCGCGGTCATTGGCGATGCGGTTGAGCACCCAATTGCCCCGATAGAATCCGACGAAGGACCTTGCCGCGACGACCATGGCCTCATCGAAGCGCGGATGACCAAGCACCTGAGTGTCTGGAGTGTCGGCGCTGCTCCATTCGTTCGCCAAGCCGTAGCGATCGGCGGAAAGGGCGGGATCTATATCAGGCGGCATCGATCAGGTGGTTCGTTCCATGATGAGGGACTCCGTCTAAAGTTTTAAATATTTGCTCATAACTTTTCAATCGAATGGTTAGGCTCCTGTCCGGCATAATGCCGCTGCAAACCTGCCTTAGTCTCCGTCTATCCTGTTTCAGGACCGGGAATGGCGAAACGGTCGACGGAGAAAAACCTCTTGCCCTTATCGGATCATCGATCGGAAAGCCGGCCCAGGGCTGATCCCACGCAATGGGTCGGTCGCCTCGTTTCCCGTCACGGCCATAGTCTTCTTTTTCTGGCCATCCTGGCCTTAGGCTGCGTCACGCGGCTCTATCACATCGGGTCCATGCCCTATTGGCTTGATGAGGTGACGACCGTCCGTCGTTCAAGCCTGTCATTCGGCGCGATGGTTCAGGATTCCTTGATGGCCCATCATCTGCCGTCCTATTTCTGGATCGCCTCGCTCTCGGGCCATTACGGATTGGGCGAGGGCGTGTTGCGTGTGCCTTCGGCGATCTTCGGCGGCGCTTCGGCGGCGGTCCTTTATCTGGTCGGGGCGCGGGCCGGCGGCTGGAAAGCAGGGCTCGTCGCCGGCCTATTGCTCGCGCTCTCGCCGCTTCAGGTGCAATACGGCCAGGAAGCACGATCCTATACCTTCGTCATGTTGATGATGGCGGTCGGGTTGTGGGGGCTGGTCGAAATCGCCCGCGCGCCGCGTGCCACGACGCTGCCCTTCGGCAGTCCCGGCGCGCGTCTTGCCCCTTGGGTCATCTATACGCTGGGGACGCTCGGTGCCTTGCAGGTGCTCAGCACGGCCTTCTTTTGGCTGATATCGGCCAATTGCGCGGCCTTTGCCATCGCCCTTGACCCCTCGATCGACAAGCGCCGCTTCTGGCAGCGCTGGCTATTGTCGCAGGCGATCATCCTCGGCCTGACCTTGCCTTGGTTTCTGGCCATGACGATCGTGACCCGCGGCCAGATGGGCAGCGGCACGGATTGGGTGCCGGCGATGACGCTGCACAGCTTCACCTCCACGCTGGGTTCGCTCTATTTCATGCGGATCTCCCGGCTCATCAGTTTTCACCTCTTCCCTGTCGTGGTGCCCGGCTTCGGTGCCTTGCTGCTGCTGTTCGGTGTTTTGGGCGTCGCCCATCTCCGGCGTCGCGGTGCCAGCCGGCTTTTGGGGAGCGTCGCGCCCACCATGCTGCGCACTCTGCTGATCGTCGCGATCGTGCCGCCGCTGCTGATCCTGCTGATTTCGATCGGCAAGCCGCTCTGGATGCCGCGCTATCTGCTGTGGAGCGCGGTGCCTTTCTTTGTCTTCGTGGGGCTGGGTGTAGCGATCCTACCCGGCCAGCGCCTGCAATTGGCTGCGGTTTCAGTGATCGCGCTGCTCGCCGCGATCAATCTGGCACCTTACTATCAGTCCGAGACCAAGCCGCGCTGGGACCTCGCCGCCCATGACCTCGTCAATATCCTCCAGCCCGGGGACATGGTGCTGGTTCCGGATCGCGGTCCGATCGCCATCATGGACTTCTTTCTGGCCCGCGACGGTCAGGCGATTCCCGATAGTCTTTGGACCCGCGATATCTTCAAGGCTGCGGCCTATGTGCATGACGGCGGCCGCGTCTGGGTGGTGGAGGGCAAGGTCGGTCAGGCCGATCACACGCCGGCCAAAAGCTTCAACGCCATAACCGCGCCGCTCGGCTCGCCGATCGCGGTCCTGCCGGAAGGCGATCTCATCACCTTCAAGCTCTATGACGATTTGCCGGATAAAAGCCTGATCGCGCAAGGAACCGGCACACCGGGGCTTTATCCTTAGAGCAGATCACAGTCAGATGGAATCATCTGCCTGTGTGAAGATGCTCGCAAAAACAATAACCTAGAGCGGTATCTGTGAGCGTAAGCGAGCAGGAAATGCTCTAGAACTTCAGATAGAAGCAGGTGGAGCGGGTAGCGGGAATCGAACCCGCGCATTCAGCTTGGGAAGCTGACGAGCTACCATTACACCATACCCGCTCAGGTGCCCGATGACCTGCTTCTAGCGGTCCTTGCGTGGTTTGAAAAGCTCCCCCAAGCCGGGCGCCGTTGACGTGGCTGCGAAGCCGGTCCTATGCATGAGGCGGGCAGGGTTTGCCCCCTCGTGATTTGTCCGGCCGGATTGCGGCGAGGCTAAAGAAGCGCGCTAAAGAGGCCAGTGGGGGCTTGTGCCCTTGCTGCATCCACGGCCGGGTTTCTCGAAGAGAGGCCCATCGCCATGACTAAACTGCCCAAAACCCTCCGCCCCGCCAGCCTTCTGGTGCATGGCGGGACCATGCGCAGCAATTTCGGGGAGACGACCGAGGCTCTCTTTCTGACCTCCGGCTTCGTCTATGACAGCGCGGAACAGGCCGAGCAGACCTTCCTCGGTGAGGTCGAGCATTTCCAGTATTCCCGCTTCGGCAACCCGACCGTGCAGATGCTCGAAAGCCGCCTCTGCCTGCTGGAAGGCGCTGAAGCCTGCCGCGCCACCGCGACCGGCATGGCGGCGGTCAATGCCGCGCTGCTCAGCCATTTGAAGACCGGCGACCGCGTCGTCGCCTCCCGCGCGCTGTTCGGCTCCTGCTACTGGATCGTCTCCACCCTGCTGCCGCGCTACGGCATTGAGACCGTGTTCGTCGACGGCGCCGATCTGGACGCCTGGGCGGAAGCGCTGGCGACGCCGACCCAGCTCGTGCTGCTGGAAACGCCGTCCAACCCCATGCTCGAAATCGTCGACATGAACGCGGTCTGCGATCTCGCCCATGCCTCGGGCGCCATCGTCGTGGTCGATAATGTCTTCGCGACGCCTTTGCTGCAGAAGCCGCTGGAATACGGCGCCGATGTCGTCGTCTATTCCTGCACCAAGCATATCGACGGTCAGGGCCGCGTGCTGGGCGGCGCCGTGCTCGGTTCCAAGAAATGGATCGAGGAGGTGCTGCAGCCTTTCACCCGCAATACCGGGCCGGCCATCTCGCCCTTCAACGCCTGGCTGCTGCTCAAGGGGTTGGAGACGCTGACGCTCCGCGTCGATGCCTCCTGTCGCGCGGCCGAGCAGGTCGCACGCTTCCTGGAAGCGCATCCGAAGGTTGTCCGTACCTGCTACCCGACGCTGGAAAGCCATCCGCAGCGCGCACTGGCGATGGCGCAGATGAGCGCGGGCGGCACGCTCGTCACCTTCGATCTCGGCACGAAGGAAGCGGCCTTCGCCATGCTGAACCGACTGGGCCTGATTTCGATCTCCAATAATCTCGGCGATTCGAAATCCCTCATCACCCATCCGGCGACGACGACGCATATGCGCGTCGATGCGGCCGACCGGGCGAAGCTTGGCATCACCGCCGGCGTCGTACGGCTGTCGATCGGTCTGGAAGACCCGGCCGATCTTATCGATGACCTGACCCAGGCGCTGGACGAGGTCGCGGCGTAATGGCCGCAGGCTTGATCATCCGGCCCGCGATCGCATCCGACGATGATGCGGTCTGGGCCATCATCGGGCCGATCATCGCGGCGGGGGAGACTTACGCGCTCCCCCGCGACTGGTCGCGGGAGCAGGCTCTGGCCTATTGGCTGATGCCGGATCACGCGGTCTTCGTCGCCGAAACCGATGGCGAGGTGCTCGGCACCTTCTACCTTCAGGCGAATAAGCAAGGCGGCGGCGATCATGTTGCCAATGCCGGCTTCGCGACGGCGGCCCGCGCAACGGGTCGCGGTATCGCGCGCAGCATGGGCCGTTTCGCGCTCACCCATGCCAAGGTGCTGGGTTTCCGCGCCATGCAATTCAACTTCGTCGTCAGCAGCAATGCCGCGGCCGTCCATCTTTGGACGAGCCTCGGCTTTGAAACGCTGTGCCGCCAGCCGGAGGCTTTCGCGCATCCGACACTGGGCTATGTCGATGCGCTGTTGATGTTCCAGCGGCTTTAAGCCGCCGGGACAGGCTCACGCGGCGGGCGTCGGCGCCGGCTTCAGCCAGCCATTGGCGACGGCATCGGCGAAGATGGTCTCGGCCGCGGCCCAAAGCGTGGGTGACCCGAGCGCGATACGCTGGGTGAGCGATTTTTCCATCTCGATGTTGAAGTCCGGCCGCACGCTCCAGGTGCCGCCGCCCACGACATGATTGAGCAAAATCGGCTGCAACCGGTCGCAGGCCTTGGCGAAACGCGCATCCGCGCTCTCCGCCGTCTCGAATTCATCCCACAGGGCGCGAAACGCCAGACCCTGGTCGGGCGGCAGCATGCCGAACAGAATATCGGCCGCCGCCTGTTCCCGCTCGGCCTGCCCGGTATCGGTCAAGGTCAGGTGCAGCGGCGTGTCGCCGGCTTCGATTTCGACCAGATCATGCAGGATCAGCATCTGCACGACGCGCCAGATATCCACCGGATCGACGGCGTATTCGGACAGGACCATGGCAAACAGCGTCAGATGCCAGGAATGCTCGGCCGTATTCTCCCGCCTTGACCCATCGGCGATCAGGTTCAGGCGGATGATGCCTTTCAAGCGATCCGCTTCCAGCAGGAAGCTGAGCTGATCGGCCAAACGGCCAGCAATTTGATCCAACCAGGCCGATGATTTCAATCAATCATTCCTTTACGCATCATACCGAAATGCATTGCTATGTCAGACGCGGACCCTGCTTGCTGTGTGATAGCGGCCTTGACGACGACTGGCCATGCTTTGCGACGACGAGCAGCCTCACGACCATTCGGAGCCGTCAATTATGTCTGATCGCGCTGGCCTGATTATCCCTGACGATCTTCAGGGGCTGGAACGCTACCACCGTGCCGTGCTTCCCGATCTCTTCGGCGAGGACCCGCCGGTTGAGCAGGTCGATCCCTCGATCCGCTTTTTCTTCCTCTGTTTCACCAATCGGTGCGGCTCGAATTTTCTGGCTGAGCTTGTGGCGGCCAACGGGCGGCTGAACCGTGCCGAGGAAGTCTATAACGCCGACACCGTCACGCCCCATGTCCAGGAGAGAGGGTTCAAATCGTTTGCAGGGTATATGAACTTCCTCTGCGGTCGGCTGCAGCGCAGCAAATGGTTCTGCTCGAAAATCAGTCTTGAGCAATTGCTCATGCTTACCGAGACGGGCGTGCTGGACCAAATCATCGATCGCAGCCAGTTTTTAGTGCTGGAGAGGCAGGATCGGCTGGCTCAGGCCATATCGCTGCTGGTCGCGGTGCAGAACCAGCAATGGACTTCGGCGCATCAGGCGCGGATGCCGGATGAGGCGCTGGTCTATAGCCGCGCGGTCATCGATGAGCAGATGGCCGAGATCGGGGCGCAGAATGCCGGGTTCCAACGTTTTTTTGAGGCCAACGGTCTCACGCCGAAGACCCTGACCTACGAGGCTGTGGTGCAATCGCCGCTAACCCAGCTTCAGGACATCGGTGCCTGGTTGCGTGTCGGCGGGTTGGAGGCGTCGGTAGCATCCCTGCCCATCCATCGCCAGGACAGTCCGATCAAACAGACCTGGCGCACCTATTACGAGGCGGGTTTGTAGCGCGGGCTTTCAGCCGTCGGCCTCGGGAAACTCCACGTCCCGATGCACATGCACGGACATCAGGATGCCGAAAGCGATCATCGCCGTGATCAGCACGGAGCCGCCGTAGGAGATCAGCGGCAGCGGCACGCCGCCCACCGGGATCGCGCCCATGACCATGGCGATATTGACGAAGACATATAAAAACAGATCGACGCTGATGCCGAGTGCGACCAGCCGCCCGAATTGATGGCGACAGCGCAGCGCGATCAGCATGCTGCCAAGAACGATCAGCAACAGCAGTCCCAGAACGCTCAGGCTGCCGACAAGACCGAACTGCTCGGCGATCAGATCGAAGATGAAGTCGGTCTGTTTCTCGGGCAGGAAATCCAGATTGCCCTGGCTGCCGTTCAGAAAGCCCCGACCCCACATGCCGCCGGACCCCAGCGCGATCTTGGATTGCAGGATATTATATCCGGTTCCCAAGGGATCACGCTCGGGATGCAGGAAGGTCAGGATGCGCTGACGCTGATAGTCATGCAGATGGTGGTAGCCGACAGGCACCGCGGCCGCGAGGCCCGCGATAACGATCGCGAATTTCCACCACCGCACGCCGGCGGCCAGCAGAACGGCGCCCCCGATCGCGCCGGTAATGACGGCGGTGCCGAGGTTCGGCTCCTTCAGGATAAGCCCGACCGGCAATAGGATCGCCAGAACCGGAACGATCAGGAAGGTGATGCGTCCCACCTTCTCGTAGCTGGCCTTCTGGAACCAGCTGCCGAGCGCCAGGGCCAGAAAGATCTTCATCAACTCGCTCGGCTGCAACTGGAAGCCGCCGATCGCGATCCAGCGCTGCGCACCCTTGCCGACATGGCCGAATTTGGCCACCACCAGCAGCAGGATGATGCCCAGCGCATAAAGCCACCAGGAATAGCGGGCGATAATGCGGATATCCGTCATCGCGATCGCCACCATGATCACGAGGCCGATGCAAAAGCGCACGAGCTGTTTTTGGGCGTAAGGCTCGGGCGATCCGCCGGCCGCCGAATAAAGGGCGACATAGCCCACGGCGGCCAGGCAAAGGATCAGCAAGACGAAGAACCAGTTCGTCTGCCAGACCTTGCCGGCGACACCGAGGGAGCCTTCCCGCCACAGGCGCCGTTCCATCATGGGCTTTGTCTCAAGAGTGGGGCCTCACGAGCTTTGTAGCGGCGATGCGGGTGGCGGGTTCAGCGGCTTGTCCCGGCCTGCCGGGTCCAAGGTCAAAGCATCCGTCATGATGTCCCGGGCCACGGGGCCGGCGGCATCGGCGCCGGCATTGCCGTGTTCGACGACGACCGCCACCGCATAGCGCGGCGCGTCATACGGCGCGAAACCGATGAACAGCGCATGCGGGCGCAGGGCCCAGGGCAGGTCCATCGAGTTGAAGCCGCGTTCGCGCTGGGCGCGGCTGACCCGGATTACCTGGGCGCTGCCCGTCTTTCCCGCCATCTGCACGCCGGGCAAGGCAAGCTTGGCGATCTTGCCGGTGCCGTCCGGGGCGTTGATGACCTCGAACATGCCTTGGCGGACGAGATTGAAGTAATGGCTGGGCATGCTCATTTCCGGCCAGTCTTCCGCCGCCGAACCTGTCTGCAGAACCCCGTCGCGATGCCTTGCCACATGCGGTTGCACGGCGCGGCCGGTCGCGACGCGCGAGCAGAGGGTCGCGAGCGACAGGGGGGTCGCCAGGATATAGCCCTGGCCGATACCGCTCACGACGGTATCGCCCAGCGGCCAGGCTTTATGCTGCCGGGCGCGCCATGCCTTGGTCGGCATGAATCCGGGCGAGACATTGGTGATATCCATGCCGGTATCGGCGCCGATACCGAAGCGCTTGGCGTAGGCGGCCAGGGTATCGATGCCGGTGCGCAAAGCGACCTGATAGAAAAAGACGTCGCAGCTGTTTTTAAGGGCCGTCGTCACGGTCTGCATGCCGTGGCCCCATTTCCGCCAGCAATAGAAGCGGGCATTGCCGAGATCGAAATGGCCGGGACAGTTGAGCATCTCTTCCGGGCCGATGGCGCCGGAACTCAATCCCGCCATGGCCACCGCCGGCTTGAAGGTCGAGCCCGGCGGATAGACGCCGGCAGCCGCTTTGTTGATCAGCGGCTTGCGCGGATCGCTCATCCAGCTTTGCCACTGGGTATTGCTGACCCCGCTATCGAACAGGGTGGGATCGAAACTCGGCTGGCTGACCATGGCCAGCACTTCGCCGTTGCGCGGGTCCATGACGACGGCGCTGGCGGAAAGCCCCGCGAGATGATTGGTGGTCGCCTGCTGCAAAGCCGTGTCGATACTCAGCCCGATATCGGTGCCCGGCGTGCCTTCCTGGCGGTCAAGCTCCCGGATCACGCGGCCGACGGCATTGACCTCAAGCTGCTGGGCGCCGGCGTGGCCGCGCAAGGCGATGTCGTTGAAGCCTTCGACACCGGTGCGGCCGACGCGCATGCCCGGCATCGCCAGGGTTGGATCGGATTTCAGATCGGCATCATGCGGGGGCGCCACATAGCCCACGACATGGGACAGCAGTTCGGACTCCGGATAGATGCGGGTCGAGCCGACATCGATGAGCACACCGGGCAGATTAGGGGCATTCACTTCGATCAGCGCCATCTGCTCCCAGGTCAGGAAGTCCTGCAGCATCACGGGCACATAGCGCTGGTGGGTATGCAATTCGCGGGTAATGCGGGTCCGCTCGCTGTCCGACAGCGGCACCAGTTTGGAAAAAGCGTCGAGGACCGAGGCGCTATCGTCGGTCTGTTCGACCATCAGCAAAGCGCGCCAATTCTGGCGATTATTGGCGAGCGCCGCACCGAAACGGTCGAAAATACGGCCGCGCGACGCCGGTAGCAGGCGGACGCTGACGGAATTGCCACGCGCCATGGCGGTGTATTTCTCACCGTCCACCACCTGCATCTTGTACAGTTTGGCGCCGAGTATTCCGAAAACGGCAATCTGGCCGCCGGCGACGAGCAGCGCCCGGCGGGTGAAGATCCCGCTCCGCATGATTTCCTTCTTCATGACCGCCTCATATCAGGACGCGGCGGGATATGGCGTGTCTCTTTCGTAAGGCGCATCAGACCCGCTCCGGCGCAGCGATGGAACGATGCGCCTGGGTGAAGCCCATGGCGAGCAGCGGGTACAGGCCGGCGGTCAGCAAAAACTGGGCGAGGGCGGCGATCGGCGGATAGATGACCCAGCTCATCAGACAGGCGAAACCCCATTGCAGAAGGGCCGCGACGGCCGCGACCGCGACGAAAACCAGCCAGACGAACAGAAATCCTTTCTGCGGCAGATAGCGGCGGCTGCGCACGACCAGAAGCTGGGTCAGCAACAGGATCAGAACATTGGTCCCGAGCGGCATCTCGCCGAGCAGATCGGCCAGCAGTCCCAGCAGAAATGTCAAAGGCGGCGGCAGCGATGTCGGGCGGAACAGCGACCAGAAAAACACCGCCGCCAGCGTGAAGGCCGGCATCAGCTGCGCTTGTCCGGGCAGGCCGAAGGGGGCGGCCAGAAGGATCATGCCGGCAATGGTGATGGCCGCCGGAAATCCATGCCGGGCGGCGCGATCCAGGCGCTGGCCCCAGCTCCGCCGCGGCCGGATACCTGGCGTCTTATCCACGACTTAGTGCGCCTTTACGGAAACGCTCTTGGCGGCGGCCGGAGGTTGCTGCTGCTGCATGAGTTTGCGGCCCGGCGGCGCATCGGGGGCTTCGACCAGGGTATCGCCGTAGTCGAACAGACGCACGATCGAGAGATGGTCGAGATCGGCCACCGGATAGATCTGCGGCACGTGATCCGCGTTGTAATGCACGATGCCCAGCGGCAGGCCGGCCGGAAAAGCGCCGACGGCAGCACTGGTCATCACGCGTTCACCGTCGACCGGTGCCGATCCCTCGGGCCAGTAGCGCAGCACCGGCAAGGCACCGTTGGTGCCTTCCATGATGGCATGGGCGCCGCTGCTTTCCATGGTCACGGGCACGCGGCTGTTGATGTCGGTAATCAGCAGCACGCGGGCGCTGCGGTCGCCGACTTCGGTGACGCGCCCGACGACGCCGCGGTCGTCCATCGCAATCTCCCCGACCACGACCTTATGCGGCGGGGTCACCGCCAACAGGACGGAGCGCGCATAGACACCCCCCGTATCGGCGACCACGGGTGCGGTCGTGAAGGCGGGGGCCGCCGGTGGCATCCAATTGAGCTCTGATTTGAATTCCTGGTTCTGCGCTTCCAAAGCGAGCGCGGCCGCCTGCCAGCGGCGCAGCTTCTCGTTCTCGACGCGCAACCGGGCGTTTTCGGCGCGGATATCCCAAATGGTGACGATATCGGCGGTGGTGCTGCGCACCTCGGCCAGAGGGGCTGCCATGACCGCATAGATCGGAGACAGCAGGTCAGCGAGCGCGACCCTTACCTCCACCGCCAGCACGGCATCCGCCTTGCCGATCAGCATCAGGCCGAAGGCCGCCGCGATCAGAACCGGTAGAGACAGTTTCTCCAGCGCCTGGCGGACAGGAATAGACAGCCTTATCACCGCGTCTGGATCTCCGAGCCTGATGACTTGTGCAAGACCGCGCCTATACGCGCCGTGCGGCCGAGAATCGACTCAAACCTGCGAGACAGGACGGCGGATGTGTCCCGCCTTGCGATCGGGGCTCGCCGCCGAGCGGCCCAAGCCCCGATATCGTCAATACATAGAGGTCAGAACGTTCTGCAGGCGCTTCATCTCTTCGAGAGCGCGGCCGGTGCCCAGCGCCACGCATTGCAGCGGCTCTTCCGCGACCACAACCGGCAGGCCGGTCTCTTCCCGCAACACCTGGTCCAGGCGGTGCAGCAGCGCGCCGCCACCGGTCAGCACGATCCCCTTGTCGACGATATCGGCCGCCAATTCGGGCGGCGTATTCTCAAGCGCGACCTTCACGGCTTCGACGATGGCGCTGACCGGCTCGGCCAGGCTTTCGGCGACCTGGCGCTGGCTGACCATCACTTCGCGCGGCACGCCGTGCATCAGGTCGCGGCCCTTCACTTCGCGCCAGGGACCGTCGATGCCGGGTGCGTCCGTCATGGCGGCGCCGACATCCATCTTGATGCGCTCGGCCGTGCTCTCGCCGATCAGCAGGTTATGATGGCGGCGGATATAGCTGATGATCGCCTCATCCATCTTGTCGCCGCCGGTGCGCACGCTGCGAGCATAGACGATGCCGCCGAGCGAGATGACGGCCACTTCCGTCGTGCCGCCGCCGATATCGACGACCATGCTGCCGGACGGTTCGGTGACGGGCAGCCCGGCGCCGATGGCCGCGGCCATCGGCTCTTCGATCAGCAGAACCTTGCGGGCGCCGGCACTTTCGGCGCTTTCCTGAATGGCGCGGCGCTCGACGGCGGTGGAACCGGAGGGCACGCAGACGATGATCAGCGGGCTCGCGAAGCCGCGGCGATGATGCACCTTGCGGATGAAGTGCTTGATCATCTCTTCGGCGACTTCGAAATCGGCGATCACCCCGTCCCGCATCGGGCGGATGGCAGAGATGTTACCCGGGGTGCGGCCCAGCATGCTCTTGGCTTCCTCGCCGACCGCCAGAACCTGCTTCTTGCCGCGCACATCGGCGATGGCGACCACCGAGGGCTCGTTCAGCACGATGCCGCGGCCTTTGACATAAACCAGGGTATTGGCCGTGCCGAGGTCGATCGCCATGTCGGCCGACATCATTCCGAGGATGCGAGAAAACATAAAGAGAGAACCTTCCACGCGGCAACAACGCCGGGGGGCTTACCTGCGTGCCCAGGCCTTCACAAGGGGTAGAAAAGCATCCCTTGCCCCTGCGGTGGATTTTCGGGTGCAGTAAGGCTGGTGTGAGAGGAGGCGCATCGGCTAGTTACCCGCCCCCTGGCACCCCTTCGCCGGCCCCGCGACCAAGTTCGGATCAAGATGACGGTATCTGACGACTCCCTCCGCCTGGCGGAAGCTCTGATTTTCGCTGCGGCGACGCCGATCGGCCCCCAGGCCCTGAGGGCGCTTCTGCCTGAGGACGAGGCCGTGACGGATGTCCTGGCCGCGCTGAAGGCGCGCTATGCCGGGCGCGGGGTGGAACTGGTCGAGGTCGCGGGCGGTCTGCAATTCCGCACCGCGCCTGATCTGGCACCGCGTCTCACGCGGGTCATCGAAGTGCCGCGCCGCCTGCCGCGTGTCGCGATGGAGACGCTCGCCATCATCGCCTATCGTCAGCCGGTGACGCGCGGCGAGATCGAGGAGGTGCGCGGCACCGCGCTGTCCCAGAACACGCTCGATGCTTTGCTGGAAGCCGAGCTCATCGCCCCGCGCGGGCGCAAGGACAGCCCCGGCCGCCCGACGCTTTGGGGAACGACTCCGGTTTTCCTGACGAAATTCGGCCTGAAGGCATTGTCTGACCTGCCGCGCCGCGAAGACCTCATCAATGATTCCGCGATCTTCGGTGGCTCACCCACCTTGCCCTCCGCCGGCATCCCGGCGGCTGAGGAGGAGGCTGAGACGGAGCAAGCTGAGCCGGAGGCGCCTGCGGCCGAGGCGATGGAGGCGGATGAAGATGAGAATCCCGAGGCGATCTTGCCCGCAACCGAGGGGGACTTGCCGCCGCAAGGCTGAGGCGGAGTTTCCCATTAGGAAACTTCCTGCTAGCAGTCGCGCGGGGGGCATTCGCTAGCCATGTTCGATTTTCTGTCCTGGGCCCATATCGCCGTCATCGCCGCTGCCGCGCTGATTTTCATTGGCCCGAAAGACATGCCGGTCGCGATCCGCTCGATCACGGGCATGATCAAGAAGGCCCGTAAGATGGCGGGCGAATTCCAAGGCCAGATGGATGATCTGGTGAAGGAAGCGAACCTGCATGAGGTTCGCGACAGCATCGCGGAACTGCGCGGCGGGCTGGATGTCCGCAAGCAGATCGGCAAGATGATCGACCCCGATCGCACCATACGCTCGGCTTTCGAAGACCCGATGACCTCTGCCACGACGGGTAGCGTCATGACCGGCCTGGACCGCACCGGGGTCGAGGCGGTCGCGGTCGGCGAATTCCCCGAATATCAGATCGAACGGCCCGAGGATCTGGAGCCGGCAGTGGCTGAAGCCGGGCCGATGCGGCCGTCCTTCGTTCCGCCGACGATCGGTCTTACGGGCCAGCGGCCGGCCTTTATCCCGCCTGGCATCCGCCGTTAGCGGCAATCAACCTGTAGAGATTGAGGCAGCCTGACGTGGCGCTTGAAAACGATGTGATCGACGACAAGCCGATGCCGCTGCTGGAGCATCTGGCGGAACTCCGCCGCCGCCTGCTGTGGTCGGCGGCCGGCCTGCTGATCGCTTTCCTGGTCTGCTACCACTTCTCCTTCCAGATCTACTCCTTCATCGCCCATCCGCTGGTGCAGGTCATGAAAAGCCGGGGGGAAGAGCCCACGCTCATCTATACCCAGCTCTACGAAGCCTTTTTTACCTATATCAAGGTCTCGCTTTACGCGGCCGTGTTCGTGGCCTTTCCCCTGATCTCTACCCAGGTCTGGCTGTTCATCGCGCCCGGTCTTTATCGCAGCGAGAAGCGCGCCCTGTTGCCCTTCATCGTCGCGACCCCGGTGCTGTTCCTGGCGGGCGCCGCGCTGGCCTATTACGTCATCTTTCCGACCGCCTTCCGCTTCTTCCTGAGCTTCCAGACGCCCACCGCCCATCCGGCCTCCGACGGCATGCAGATCCAGCTGATGGCCCGCGTTTCGGATTATCTCGGACTTGTCATGAAGCTGGTCTTTGCCTTCGGCGTCGCTTTCGAGCTGCCGGTGGCGCTGACGCTGATGGGCAAGGTCGGCATCCTTCGCTCCAAAACGCTCAAGAAGTTCCGGCGCTACGCCTATGTCGGCTGTTTCGTCATTGCCGCCGTGCTGACGCCGCCGGACGTGCTGACGCAGACCGGTCTCGCGGTGCCGCTGATCGTCCTCTACGAAATCTCCATCCTCTGCGTCCGCCTGGTCGAGCCCAAGCTCGACGAGGAATAAGCGCGGGATCTCCCGCGCACCGACCTGCAAGACTGAGAGCCTGAGCCATGCATGACATTCGCGCCATTCGCGCCGAACCCGAGGCCTTTGACGCTGCCATGGCGCGCCGGGGCCTGCCGCCCATCGCTCAGGAGTTGCTGGCCTATAACGATAGGCGTCGGGATGCAGAACAGCGTTATCAGGAGATACAAACTCGCCGAAAGCTTGTCGGCCAGAAAGTCGGCAGTCTCAAGCAGGCAAAGTCGTCTGACGACAGAGAAATTCTCGATCTACAAGCTGAAGCTCTTTCCTTACGCGAGATGTCGAATTCGGTCGAACGTGACGCTCTCGGTGCTAGCTACGAATTGAACTCTCGACTCGAGACCCTGCCCAATATCCTGGACGCGGACGTGCCGGATGGTCGGGATGAGAGCGCCAATGTCACGCTGAAAACCTGGGGACAGGCGCCGGAATTCGATTTCACGCCCCGCCAGCATTTCGAACTCGGCGAGGCGCTGGGTCTGATGGATTTCGCGGGCGCCGCCAAGATCGCTGGCGCGCGCTTTACCGTGCTACGCGGCAAGCTGGCGCGGTTGGAGCGGGCGCTCGGCCAGTTCATGATCGATCTGCATACGAACGAGCACGGCTATGAGGAGATGGCCGTGCCCTCGCTCGTCAATGACGCGGCGGTCTACGGCACCTCGCAACTGCCCAAATTCTCCGAGGATCTGTTTCGCACCACGGACGGCCGCTGGCTGATCCCGACCGCGGAAGTGCCGCTGACCAATATGGCGGCGGCGGAGATCACGCCGCAGGCGAGTCTGCCCTGGCGCATGACCGCGCTGACCGATTGCTTCCGCAGCGAGGCGGGGTCGGCTGGTCGCGATACGCGCGGCATGCTGCGCCAGCACCAGTTCCGCAAGGTCGAGATGGTCTCCATCACCCATCCCGAGCAGAGCGACGCCGAGCATGAGCGCATGACCCGCTGTGCCGAGACGGTGCTGGAGCGTCTGGGCCTGTCCTACCGCCGCCTGCTGCTTTGCACCGGCGATACCGGTTTCGGTTCGGCCCGCACCTTCGATCTGGAAGTCTGGCTGCCGGGCCAGCAGGCCTGGCGGGAGATCAGCTCCTGCTCGAATATGCGGGACTTCCAGGCGCGTCGCATGAATGCCCGGTTCCGTGCCGCGGACGGCAAGACGCTGGGCTTCGCCCATACGCTGAACGGGTCGGGTCTGGCCGTCGGCCGCGCGCTGATCGCGGTGATGGAAACCTACCAGCAGGCGGATGGCACGATCCGCGTGCCGGAGGCGCTGCGCCCCTATCTGGGTGGTCTGGAAACCATTTCGGCCTAAAACCTGTCGGACCCTAGAGTCTGTCAGGTTTTAATAGATAATTTGTCATCCGCGCATTTGTTGCGCGGGCTACGCGCCCCGGACCTACCCGCCGCGGCGCCCAGCCGGCCGATTGCTTGCTGCGTCGGGTAGATGCGCGGGTCGGGGTGCGGCCGGCCAGGCCCGCGCACGACAGATTTTTTGGCGTTTCCAACTAAACCTGACGGACTCTAAGCCGCTGTCGCCAGCCCGGGCACCGATTTCAGCGCCTTGATGACATGCGTGCCGGTGATTAGCTTTGTGCATTCGAACTGCCGGTCCGTGCCTTTGTGGCGCGGACAAAACAGGTAGTCCTGGTGATCGAAGCGAAGGCGCACATCGTTCCAGCAGCTGTTGCAGGCATGCCAGTTGATGATGCGATAAGGCGTGTCGAACTCATTATTCGGATGGGTGAAGCCGCTGATCATCACGACAGGGCAGCCGGCCGCCCAGGCCAGCCAGGCCAGGCCGGAGGACAGGCCGATAAAGGCCGTGGCATGGCGCAGCCAACGGGCGCGCTCGGTCAGCGGGCGATCGCCGGTCTCATCCTCGGCGCCATGCGGAATATGATTCCACATGATCCCGGAACCCGCGACGGCCTTCTGATCGATGCAGATGACGCGATAGCCTTGGCTCTTCAGGAAGGTGATGACCTCCCGCCAGCCATGCGGATTGTTCCACTGCTTGCATTGGGTGGACGCCTGGACGGCGATGCAGACATAGGGCTCGGGGATCGGGCGGCTTTCGTCCGGCAGTGTGATGCGCGGCGCTTCCTCGGTCGGATCGACGCCCAGAATATAGCCGGCGGTGCGGTGCAGACCGACATGACGGAAATCGGTCGGCTGCCATTCAAAGGCTGCGTCGTCGAAGAAGAGGCCGAGGCAATAGGTCGCATAGGCCTGTTCGGAAAGCTTCTGCTCGACCACCTCCTCATGCGTCACGAAGCGCAGGTCGGGATAGGCGTCCTTGAACAGCGGGATGATCAGCTTCGACATCGCACAGGTGACGCGCGCGCCGGTGACGGCGGCGAAACGGGCGGCATAGGGAAACCAGCCCATGGTGTCGCCCAGCGTGCCGATCGGAAAATGGATGATCACGTCCCGTCCGCGTGCATCGTAAACGTG
The DNA here is from genome assembly GCF_020621385.1 of Acidisoma cellulosilyticum. Lineage (GTDB taxonomy): Bacteria > Pseudomonadota > Alphaproteobacteria > Acetobacterales > Acetobacteraceae > Acidisoma > Acidisoma cellulosilyticum. The sequence goes on from NZ_JAESVA010000014.1 coordinate 17,617, forward strand.
CGACAGGACGGAGGTTGTCTTGCCATCCTTGTCGATGTCCCAGACATCGATGCCGAAGCGGACGAAGAAACGCTTGGAGGAGCGGACGGACGCGCCCTGATTGTCGCTCTGGAACAGGATATTGTCGGTATCGAGATCCCGCAGGCGAACGCGCCAGCTGCCCTCGGTACGCGGCGGCAGAACCACGCGGGCACCATGGTTGATATCGAAATGGATACCGTGGGGCCCGATCTGGGTCGGCACATCGGCCGGGGGCGGAAAACTCGCTTTCGGGGACTCCGCCTTGGCGGCAGCGGCGCTCTGCGGTTGTTCCTCCGAAAGCGGCTTTTCAACCGGTTCTTCGGTCCTGTGGAGATCCCCGTCCATCGCGGTACCCTGAGCTTGATATCGACAGTCTTGGTATAGGGGTTGGGTGGTCTCATCAAGGGTTCGTGAAGTGTCAGCCTGCTAACATTTTGATGCCGACGAGCACGAGCACGATGCTGAGCGCCGGCTTGAGATAGGCTTCCGGCGCGTGGCGGGCGCAGAGGCTGCCGATGATGATGCCGGGAATGGAGCCGATCAGCAGCGAGCCGAGCAACGGAAAGTTCACGGCGCCCAGATACCAATGGCCGATGCCCGCGATCAGGGTCAGCGGCACGGCATGCGCGATGTCGGAGCCGACGACGCGGACGACGGGCAGGCGCGGGTACAGGAACAGCAGCGCGATCGTGCCCAGGGCGCCGGCGCCCACCGAGGAGATTGAGACGACAACGCCGACGACAAAACCGACCATGATCGTCAGACCGATCGATCTCTGCAGTCCGAAATCCGGATTGCGCTTCATCGCAACGCGCAGGATCCAGTCCTTGGCGATGAGGGAGATGGCGCTCAACAGCAAAGCCACACCAAGAACGAGGGAAATCGCTGAGGTCACGACATGGCTGGTGGTGCCGAAATGGGCAATTACCAGCAGCGTCAGAACGGTCGCGGGCATCGACCCCATCGCGAGCAGACCGACAATACCCCAATCGACCGATCGACCGGCGTTGTGAACCGAGGTGCCGACGGTTTTGGTGGCGGCCGCGAAAAGCAGATCGGTGCCGACGGCGGTCGAGGGATGGAAGCCGAACAACAGCACCAGCAGCGGCGTCATCAAGGACCCGCCGCCCACCCCGGTCAGGCCGACGAGCACGCCGACCAGCAGGCCGGAGACGATATAGGCGGGTGAGAATATCCCTGCATGCGCAATCGTCATAAAGCGAAACCCTCTACCGTTAAGCTTTCGGGACTAGATCTGGCGTTAGCTGAAGACGGCGCCCTGGGGAATAGAGCAAGCGACCCAGCCTTGGCCTTGTCGTCCACCGGCCGCTAACATCCTCGTACCGGCTGTGAAATGCCAGAGTGTGATCCTGGGGATGGGAGAGCGTGTGACCATACCGACCGCGAAGGCGCGCAAATCGGCCGGCTATCCCTGGATTTTCTCGGGTCTGCGCGGTTTTAGCCCGTCCTGGCTGCCCCATGACCTGGCGGCCGGCTTGCTATTGACGGCGATCGCCGTGCCGGAACAGATCGCAACCGCCCGTCTGGCCGGCATGCCGCCCGAGGCCGGGCTGGTCGCCTTCGTCGCTGCCACCATCGCCTTCGTGATGGTCGGGGCCAATCGTTTTCTGTCGGTCGGGGCCGATTCCACCATCGCGCCGATCATCGCCGGCAGTCTGGTGGCGCTGGCGGCCGTGGGTTCCACGCAATACCAGGCGCTGGCCGCTATACTGGCGATCATGGTCGGCGTCATCCTGTCGCTCGCGGCGCTGTTTCGCGCGGGCTGGATTGCCGATCTGCTGTCCATCCCCGTCACCACCGGCTTCCTGGCCGGCATCGCCATTCATATCGGGCTGCGGGAATTGCCGCCGCTTCTGGGGCTGACTGGCGACGATGCGTCTCTGACCGCGCTGCTGCATCAGGCGAATGCCATCAACCCCTATGCGCTGGCGCTCGGCCTCGGCGCCTGCGCGACGACGGTCCTGACCGAACGTCTGGCGCCGCGTCTGCCCGGCGCCCTTTTTGCCGTTCTGCTTGGTGGCGCGGCGGTTCGCCTGTTCCATCTGCAAGCGGCCGGCGTGACGATGCTGGCGGCTTTACCGGGCGTTGCCCTGCATGCCCCGGCATGGCGCGGTCTCGCTTTGATCGACCTCGCCCGCCTGGTTCCTCTGGCGCTGATCATCGCCCTCATCTGCATGATGCAGACGGCAACGGTCGTGCGGAGTTTCTCGCAAAGCGAGGGGCCGCTCGCCGCCGTCATGCCGAATGTCCTGGGCGTCGGTCTGGGGTCGATCCTCTCGGGATGCGCAGGCGCCTTTCCCGTCAATGCCAGTCCGCCACGGACGGCAGCCATCGTGGAAGGCGGCGGCCGGTCGCAACTGGCCTCGCTGGTGGCGGCGGGGCTTGTCGTGCTGCTGCTCGTCGCGGGCGGCGATTTCCTTCGTTACGTACCGCTGCCGGCCCTGGCCGGCATTCTGACGGCGATCGCCATCCGCCTGTTCCGACTGCGGGAGATGATGCGTATCGCGCGGCAGGGTGGGGCAGAGATCTATCTCGTTGGTTTCAGCGCTATCCTCGTTATCCTTCTCCCGATCGAAATCGGCATGCTGGCCAGCATCGCGCTGTCGCTGATCCAGAGCATCTATGGCGTCGCCCGCCCGCGCGCGGTGGAACTCGCGCATCTGCCGGGGACGACGGTCTGGTGGCCGCCAAGCCCCGGCGAACAGGGCGAGAGCATTCCCGGTATTTTGGTCTTTGCCATCGGTGCGCCGGTGAATTTCACCAATGCGCTCTACATCTGTCGGCAGCTTGATGCTTTGATTGCCCAAGCGCCGTCGCCTTTGCACCTTGTGGTGCTTGAGGCGAGCGGGGTGACGGAGATCGATTATACGGGCGCGACCATTCTGATGGCGGAACTCGCCAGCCTGCGGCAGCGTGGGACCAAGGTGGCGCTCGCCCGGCTTGCTGCGGCCAAGGCGCAGGACGCCGCGCGACGGACGGGATTGATCGCCAGCATCGGGGCGGACCGGGTGTTTCACACGGTGGAAGACGCCGTGCGTCATGCGTCGAAGATCACGCGTTAGAGTCCATCGGGTTTTGTTGGAAACGCCCCAAATCTGTCGCCCGCGGACTTGTTCCGCGGGTCTACCCTTGCGTGCGGGCAAGCGGCCGTCTGGGCGCCGCGGCGGGCAGGTGCGGCCGGCTAGGTCCGGGGCGCGCAGCTCGCGCAACAAGTGCGCGGATGACGAATTATCTATTAAAACCTGACAGACTCTAACGGGAACGGGAGCCGAGTATGGTGGCAGGACAATCAAAACTATTGAGGGCAACACTATGGGCAAGCTGCCTGGCTCTGGCCGGCATGGCCAGTATTGCACCGCCGGCGAGCGCCGCTGCGACGCGGACGGAGGTCTGGCGCGGCGCCTATAGCTGCGCGCAAGGGCTGACCGGCCTGACCCTGACGCTACTCATCCAGCCGGGTGGCGAAACCGCGGGACTTTTCGAATTCTACGCGGTCGGCGCCAATCCTCGCGTGCCCAAAGGGTGTTTCGACATGATGGGGATGATGGACCGGAACCATCATCTGACGCTCGCCCCCGGAGCTTGGCGGCGTCACCCGACCGGCTATGTGACCGTCGGTCTGACGGGGGATGAGGTCGATGCCAAGCGGCTGGTCGGCACGATCGCGGGCCCCGGCTGTTCGACCTTCGCCCTTGTCCGTCAGACGATGCCGGGCCAGCCCTCGGCCTGCGCCAGCGTCTCGGTCTGACGGCCCGTCGTCACGGTCGGCTGAGTTCCGCGCGGGACGGCAGTGCCGCATAGGCGCCGGGGCGCGTGACGGTGACGGCGGCGGCGTCCTGGCCGCGTTGCAGCGCTTGCCGCACTGTGTCGCCACGCGCCAAAGCGGCGGCCAGGACACCGCATAGCGTGTCGCCCGCGCCGGTCGTATCCACGGCCGTCACGGCTGGTGCCGGCATCAGGATCAGCGTCCCGTCACTGGCCAGAATGGCACCCTCACGACCTAGCGTGATGATGACGGAACGGGCGCCGAGGGCCAGCAGCCGCTGGGCCGCGTCTGCGCCTTGGGCGCCGGTAATGTCGGCCGCCTCGACGCCATTGGCGATGACGAGGTCACAGAGCGGCAGAAGATCATCCACGGGCCAACGCAACGGTGCGGTGTTGAAGATGACGCGCGCCTGTGTCGCCAGCATCGCGGCTCGGGTCGCCGCGAGCGACAGATTGCCTTGCAGTAGCAGCCAGTCATCGGGTCCGGCACGACCGGCGAAGCGCTCAGCCGCTGCGACATCAAGACCGTCCGCGGCCAGCCCGACGGTCGCGATACTATTCTCGCCTCCGGGCGTGACCATGATCACCGAAAGATCGGTCGGATAGGCAAGGCTGATCGGCTCGAAGATCAGCGGCTCGGTCGCAAGCACGGCCCTCAGCTGTTCTGCTTCGCGGTCGTCCCCGACAGGGGCGGTGAAAATGACATCGGCGCCGGCCCGGCCAGCCGTCACGGCCTGATTAAGACCCTTGCCACCGGGGCCGCGTGTCGCGGTATGCGCGACCAGCGTCTCCCCCGGCGCCGGCAGCCGGGCCATGCCGAGCGAGAGATCCAAGCCGGCATTGCCCAAAACATAGACGACGCTCATGCGCGGACGCGATCGGCCTCGGCCATGAAGACGCGCACGCGATCCGGGTCGACTTCGTTCCACCAGACGCCGTCGCGCTTCAGATAGCTTGCGATGATGACGCCGTCGGCGATATCGAGGATCGAGCCGACATTCTCCGGCGTCACGCCTGAGCCGATGACGACAGGCAGGCTGCAGCCTTCGCCGATGGCGCGGATCTCGTCCGTTGTCGCCGCATCGCCCGTGCGCTGACCGGTCGCGATGGCGACATCGGCATCGAAAAACTCTGCGTCGCGGGCCAATTCCGGAATTGTCCGATCACCGGTAATCGCATGCGCGCCGTGTTTCACATGAACATCCGCGAAGACCTTGACGGACCGCGCATGCAGCCAGGCGCGGTAGCGCATCGCCTGTCCGGCGGGGCCATCCATCAGGCCTTCATTCGCGACATAGGCATTGGTCCATTGATTGACGCGCACGAAGGCCGCATTGGCGGCTTTCGCAATCGCCAAGGCCTGTATCGCACCATTGGCCAGTACATTGACGCCGACCGGCATACCGGTTGCGCGGCGCACGGCATCCGTCATCACCGCCATGCAGGCCGCCGTCTCTGGTCCCAGTTGGTCCGGCTTGGCGAAGGGAATATCGCCGTGATTCTCGACGATTAGCCCGTCAAGCCTGCCCGCCTGATAGCGGCGTGCTTCCTCAACCGCATAGGCGATGATGCTGTCGATACTTTCCCCTTCGTAGCCGGGGGAACCGGGCAATGCGCGGGAATGGATGACGCCGATCACCACCTTGCGGCGCCCGAACAGCGATTCCAGCGCATGGGGCTTGGGTTTAAAGACGGGTTTTGCAGACATCAGGCGTTTCCTTCGGCCTTCGGAACGGGCCATGTGCTGTCATAGGCAGCTTCGTGGAAGTCGATTTCAAGCTGAAGGGCGCGACCGAACAAGGTGGCAAGCCGCGCGCGCTGCGCGTCATTCAGGCGCGCCGCTTCGCGGTTCACCTCGGCGCGCAGCCAATCGGCGCCGTCCAGAAATTCGGGTTCGGCGTGCAACTGCACCCAGGAGCGCAGCATCGGCTCAGCACTCGGGCGTCGATGCGCGCGGACGCACCAGGTGCCATACATCCATTCGGCAGCCAGCATGATGGCGACGATATCGGCATAGTCGCCGTCACGGGCGATCGCCAGCATGCCCTCCGCGAATGCCGTCACGGCGGGCGGCAGCGCCTCACCTGTCTGGCCGATGCCGAGGGACGCAAAACAATCCTGAAACCAGACGAGCTGCGCTTCGGACAGTGCCGAGAGTGTTGCGATCAGCCGCCGGCGCTGGGCAAAGCCAGGGGCTTTCAGCAGCGCATAGGCGAAGATCTGCACTGCCGTTTCTACGAAGGCGTGCTCGAAGAAGAAATACCGGCACAGAACCTCGCGCGGCAGCTGCTCTTTTTCGATATCGGTGACGAAGCGATGCGTCTGCATCGCTTCCCATATCGCCTTGTTCTCGGTCCTTATCCAGGTTGAGAGGTCGGTATCGTCCAGGCCGGTCACTGGGCGGCGTCCGTCAGCCAGGTCAGCAGGTTGCGCCAAAGCTTGCCGTAGCCTTCCCAGGCAACGAACTCGTTCGGCACCCAATGCGGCCCGATGTCGGAGGTCCAGGCCGCGGTGCGGCCCTTGCCGTGGCTGCCCGTCACCAGCAGAGGGTGACCGCCTTCCTCGGCCGGCAGCTTGGCCACGACATGCGCGCCCGGCTTCAGCTCAACCTCATTGGCACCCAGCAGCAGCGGCCAAGGCCCGTCGATATCCTTCACGATCGGATGGCCAGGGTCGGTGATCTCGGCCGTGAAACCGTCGGGTATCTCAACGCGATCGTCATAGGGCAGGCAGGACACCGGCAACGCGTCTTCGACCGGCGTCTTCCGCCAGCGCGCGCGGCCGTCGATCCCCTGGAAGCTGAAATAACCGCCGATCATGGCAAGGCCACCGCCAGAGGCAGTCCAATCGCGGATCAGCTTCAGGCGATTCGGCACCGGCTTACCGCTCAGCCAGACGGCGGGCGGCAGCAGCAGCGTATTGGCGCCGATATCCGAGAGCAGAATAACCTTGTATTCGGCGAGGCCGGCGGCATCGAAGGGAAAGCCTTCGGCGGCGACATGCGCGGGCATATAGGTCAGCTCGAATTCGCTATCCTTCAAGGCGGCGACAAGCGGTTCCGCACCGAGATGAAAGGTCACACTGCCGAACTGGTCAAAACCCTTGAAATGGGTCGCCGAGGTGACCCAGCTTTCCCCGACCAGCAGCACCTTTGTCTTAGTCACGATGTTTTTGTCCTATTCTTCGTCGCGGGCCTGAAAGACGTCGCGGGGATTATTGATCATCAAGTCCAAAATGGTCTGTTGATCAACACCATGGCGACGCAGGCGTGGAATGAAATGTTTTTGCAGATAGGCGTAGCCGAAGCCGCCGTAGCGCGTGAGCATCATCTTCAGAAACACGTCCTGAGACATCAGGATACGCTGTCCATAGCCGCGATCGATCAGGGACGCGATGGCGGTTGCGTTATCCTCATCGGACGGGCATTGCGCCTGCTGATCGGCATAGAAAAAATCCATGCCGATCATGTCATATTCCAGAAAGGCGCCGCGCTCGGCCAGTGCGCTTTGATAGTCGAGATCGCGCCCCGACGGATTCATATGGCACAGCACCGTATGGCGCAGATCGCCGCCCTCGGCCGCGATGATGTCGAGCACACGATGCCCGTAGCGATACCAGGCAGGAAGGTGGATCATCAAAGGAAGGCCGCAGCGCGCCTGCGCCTGCGCGGCACCGCGCAGGGACTTCTCCTCGATCGCCGTGAAGCCGGGGGAAACGCCGATTTCCCCGATGATGCCGATCTTGACGCCGCTGTCGCCGATACCGTGCAGCGCCTCGCTGACGATCTCATCGGCAATCGCTTCCACGCTCATCTCCGCCAGACGCGGCGGGGTGGAGCCCTCCAGATAGAAGCCGCCGCCGGTGATGACGTTCAGCCCGGTTTCCCGCGCGATGCGCTGATGGGCCAGCGGGTCGCGCCCGATGCCCGAACATGTCGGGTCAACGACGGTACGACCGCCAAGATCGGCCACCGGCAGCAGTTCCGCGATGGCAAGACGCTCGTCATCCAGACGGCAATTGTCGAGATTGACGAAAGGGTCCATCCGCAATTCGCCAATGATGCCGATATTCACCGGCTCGCAGGCGAGGCGCCTGCGCTCGGGCTCCTTCGGCTTATGCCACCAGCAGCTGCAATCATTCAGCAGATGCTCATGCATCAGCGTCACGCCCATTGCCTCGGCCTGGATGGGTCCGAGGACGGTCATCACCCGGCCCGAACGGATATGGGCTTCGGAAAGTTCGCTCATCCTTTTCGGCCCGCAGACAGGCGACCGAAAATCCGCGTGTTCAGCCAGATGGCGAGCAGGATGATGGCACCCGTCACGATCTGCACCAGGAAGGGTGAGGTATGGACCAGGATAAGCCCATTGCCGATGACGCCGATTGTCAGCGCACCGAGTACAGTGCCCAGGATCGTGCCGGTACCGCCGAGCAGCGAAGTGCCGCCCAGAACCACGGCGGCGATGACGTCTAGCTCGAAACCCTCGGCAGTGTTGGAGGAGCCGGAGCCGAGGCGTCCCGCGATCAGCAACCCGGCCAGGGCCGAGGTGACGCCGGTCAGAACGAAGACCGAGGTCAGAATGCGGGCGGAGGGAATGCCGACGCGGCGGGCAGCCTCGGCATTGGCGCCGACCGCCGTGACATAGCGGCCGTAACGCGTCTCGCGCAGCACGAAGGCGCCGGCAGCCAGAATAACGATTGCCAGAAGCGCCGGTATCGGGAAACCCAAAATCCAGCCACGGCCGAGCGTCAGCAGCGGTGCGGCGCTCGGCTCGTCGATCGGGATGGAATAACCGCGCGTCAGCAACAGCGCGATGCCGCGCAGGATGGAGAGACCCGCGAGCGTCACGATGAAGGACGGAATCTTCTGGTAGGAGACGAACCAACCTTGCGCCAGACCGACAATGCCGCCGAGCAACAGCACGAGCAGCGTCGCGATCGGCCAAGGCAAGCCCGCCTGCAAGGCGAGGGCGCAAACGGCATTCGTCAGCGCGACGATGGAACCGACGGACAGGTCGATGCCGCCGGTCGTGATCACGAAGGTCATGCCCACGGCCGTGACCAGCAGTGGCGCCATCTGTCGCAATACGTTGAGCAGATTATCCGGCATCAGAAAGAAGGGCGACAGGATCGAAAACAGGACGCAGCAGAGAATGAAGAACAGCGTGATCGACAGAACCTGCGCGTGTTCGATCAGAAAATCATGCCAGCTGCGGGATGGCGCGGCGGGGGGAGCGTGATGGCTCATGACCGGGCTCCCGCCTGGTCCAGAGCCGTTGCTTCGTCGCGATTGCCGCCGACGATCAGTCTCACGATTTCGTCCAGATTGGTGTCTTCCATGCGTCGCTCGGCGACCTTGTTGCCTTCGTACATGAAGGCGATGCGGTCGCAGACGCGGAACAGATCCTGCAGGCGGTGGGTCACCAGAACGACAGCCACGCCTTGTGCCTTCACGCGGTTGATGAGTGCCAGAACAGCCTCCACCTCGGCAACCGCGAGCGCCGATGTTGGCTCATCAAGCAGCAGAACGCGGGGGGCGAAGGATGCCGCGCGGGCGATGGCGATCGACTGTCGCTGACCGCCCGACAGCATCGCGACCTTGGCGCGCATATCCGGGATACGGATATCCAGCGCGTCCAACATCTCCCGACCCTTCCGTAGCATCTCGGCCTTGTTGAGAACGCCGCTGCGGGACAGTTCGCGGCCCAGGAACAGATTGCCGGCGACATCGATCGTGTCGCAGAGGCTGAGATCCTGATAGACCATTTCGATGCGGTGACGACGAGCTTCACTCGGCCCCGCGATATGCACGACCTCGCCCCCGAGGCGGATCTCTCCGCCGTCGGGGATATAGGCGCCGGACATGACCTTGCTCAGCGTGGATTTGCCGGCGGCGTTATCGCCGACAAGTCCCAGGCACTCGCCGCCATAAAGATCGAGATCGACGCCTTTCAGCACCGTATTCGATCCAAAGACCTTGCGGATGCCGCTGAGCGACATCAGCGGTTCGGCGGAGCGGCTCATGCCTTGTAGACAGACCGGAACGGACCGACATTGGCCTTGGTCACGATCGTGACCGGGACAGGGATGTTCGCGGGGACGGCGCTGCCCTTCAGCTTCGCGGCCAGCGCCTGCACGGCGGCACGGCCCATGCCTTCCGGGTCCTGCTGCACGACCGCGATGACATAGCCGGCATCGATCGCGGCAATCGCCTGGGCAGTCAGATCCCAGCCGAAGATGCGGATCTTGTCCTGCAGACCCTGGCTTTGCACGGCGGCGATGGCGCCCAGCAGCGCGGGCTCGCCGGTCGCGTAGATCGTGTTGATATCGGGGTTTCCGGTCAGCAGCGATTCGGCGACATTCAGGGCCGTATCCTGGATGTTGCGGCCATCGACGACACCTGCGACAGAAATTCCATCGGTTCCTTTGACGGCATCAAGAAATGCGGATTGCCGTTGATTCTGAATGAAGGAATTGAGCGCGCCGATCACGCCGATACGGGCATGGCCCTTCATCTCGCTTTTGACATAGGGCAGAAACACATCCGCAAGCATCTTGCCGGCGGTCTGATTGTCGACGCCAACCTGCGCAAGCTGCGGGCCCTTGGGAAGAACGGCATCGACGGCGACGACCGGAATATGCGCGGCCGCCGCTTCCTGAATGGCCGGCATCAAGCCGTTCACGTCGATGGCGTCGACGACGATGCCCTGAACCTTCTGCTGGATATAGGCCTCGATCGCATTGTTCTGCGCCGTCGGCTCGTCATTGGCATTGAAGACGACCAGATTGGCGCCGGCGGCTTTCGCCGCCTCGGTCGCGCCCGCCTGCATCTGATTGAAGAACAAGGCCTGTTCGTTGATCTGGATCAGCGCGAATGTCGGCTTCTGGGCCGCCAAAGCCGGTGCGGCGACGAGGCCGGTCACAGCCAGGCCCAGCGTGCCGCCCAGCGCGGCGCGGCGAGTGATGTCGGTCATTCCTAAAGGTCCCCCAAATATCTTGCCGTCGCGCTGTCACGAAGACGCGCGGTCGGCAGCAGCGCATGTGAAGCTGGCCCGAAGCCGCATCTTCGGTTTCAGGTCGGATAAGTAAACCGGTTTACTAATGAAGCGCTGCAATGCAGCACGTCAAGAGGAAAATGCGAAACCGTCAGTCTGGATAGGAAACGAAGGGAGACTAGCGCAGCCGGGCGCGGCGGCGGGGGGCGCGCACGGACTCGCGCTTAACAAGCTCCATCGGCACAAGAATCTGTCGCTCGGGCACCGGCGTCCGCGCGATGGTGGAGATCAGAAGATCCAGCGCCTTCCGGCCCATCTGCGGCAAGTCCTGACGCAAGGCGGTGATGGCAGGCTCGAACAAGGCCAGCGGCTCCACGTCATCGCAGGTGATGACCGAGATATCGTCGCCGATCCGCACGCCCTTGCGGCGGAATGTCTTGAGCATGCCAAGAAAAAGCTCGTCGCTGCCGGTGAAGACGGCGGTGGTTTCAGGGTGTCGCTGCAACAGGTCCTCTGCCGCCGCCTCGCCGGCCTCCACCGTATAGGCGCAATCCAAGACCGCCACGGCGTCATGCCCGGGCCCGGCTTCCCTGATCGCGTCCAGAAAGCCCAGCCTGCGTTCCTCAGCGCTCAGCAGCTTCTTAGGGCCGGACAGCATGGCGATCTTGCGATGGCCGGCGTCGATAATATGTCGCGTCGCTTCCAGTGCGCCGCCGCGATTTTCGGCAAAGACGCCCGGAACATCCGCGCCGGTGATATCCTCGTCAACCAGCACGAAACAGGGCACGTCTCGCAAAGCGGTCAGCAGGCGACCGTCATCCGGATGGTTGGTGGAAAAAAGAACGCCGTCGACATGCTTGCTCTCGATCCGGCGGATATAGTCGATCTCGCGATCGATATTGTTCAGCGTCACGCAGAGCAACACGCCGTAACCGCGTTCGGCCGCCGTCGCCTCAACCGCCGCGGCCAGGCGCGCAAAGAAGGGATTGGCGATTTCCGGAATGACCAGGCCGATCGTTTCGGATTTGCCGCGGCTGAGCGAGCGGGCCAGCGGATTGGGCGTGTAGCGAAGATCCTTCACGGCATCGTCGATGCGGCGGATGGTCTCGGCCGGCAGGCGTATCGAACCGTTCAGATAGCGGGAGACAGTGGTGACGGAAACATCCGCCGCGACGGAAACATCTCGGATCGTCGCCTTTCGCGCCATAGTCGTTCTCCTGTCCCTTTCGCAACCGACAGAGCGTTTCGGCCGCGGGGCAAGGCCCCTTAAAGCAGCGGCTTGCCGTGTCGCGCAAGCAGGGCCTCCACCGCGTCCAGGCTTGGCAGCGCGGTTTGCGCGCCGAGGCCTTGCACCGACAGCGCAGCGGCGGCATTGGCGAAGCGCAAAGCGTCCGGCCAATCCCGCTGTTGCGCGATACGCGCATGCAGCAATGCGCCCGCAAAACAATCGCCCGCGCCGGTCGTATCGCTGACCGGCACCTGAAATCCCGGCGCATGATGCTGGCCGTCAGGACAGGTGGCGGCAGCGCCGTCCAAACCCATCGTGGTGATGATCACGGGGGCGAGGGTTGGCAGGTTGGTTCCAAGCAAGGTCGCGGCCGCTTTGCGCGAGGCGCGATTGAACAACAGAATATCGAAACCCTGCAAAGCCGCCAGGGCATCCGCCGCGATGCGCGGCAGGTCTGCCGATTCCACGTCCAGCGAGCAGCTGGCACCTGCCGCCTTTGCAAGCGCAACGACGCGCCGACACAAATCGGGGTCGCGGGCGGAGGTCAGATGCGCATGGGTGACGCCAAGAAAAATGTCGGGCGTCAGATCCTCCGCTGTCGGGCAATAAGCGTCGGTCATCAGTTTGATGAGGGATTTCTCGCCATCAGCGGCGATAAGGCTGATGCAGCTGAAGGTATTGGCGCCGGGCAGCGGCTTGACATGCCGCGTATCGACACCGCGCGCCTTCAACTGGTCGAGCACGAAACTGGCCTCCGCGTCTTCGCCGACCCGGCCGGCAATGGCGACGATGCCGCCGAGCTGCGCGATGGCGACTGCGACATTGGCGGCCATGCCGCCCGGTACGCGCTGGATCAGCCTGCCATTGACCTTGCCGTCCTGCGTCGGCAGTTGATCGACCGCGATCAGCACATCGACGTCCAGATCGCCGACCGTCAGAAACTGTGCGACAGACATCGATGCAGTGGGCATGTGGACGGCGGCTCCTGAAACAAGGACGCCATGTCAGGGCCAAGGCCACAGCTTGTCAATGAACAGGGACGTCACAACGTCACGGAAAGCGCCGCATATAAGCCCGTCCTGTGATTGACCTGCGATTATGCGCCTGCCAGATTATAGCGAAGAAAATTGCAAAGATCCTGACCTTCGGTCCGGATCGCGGCGACGGACCCGCGTTTGCATCCAGACGCCATCAGAGAGAGTGTTAATGGCCAAGCCAAAAGTGTTACCGGAGAAGCCGAATGCGCTTCTGCAACTCTTCAATATCGACAAGCCGATCATCGGGGTCATTCATCTGGCGGCATTGCCCGGCGCGCCGCGCTATAACGGGCAGCCCCTGCGGGAGATCTACGCCGCCGCCGTGCGTGATGCGCGCACACTGGCCGCAGGTGGCGTCGACGGTATCATCGTTGAAAACGCCAGCGACATGCCGTTTTCCCGCCCCGAGGATATCGGACCTTCGACCGTCGCGGCGCTCACCGCGGCCTGTCTGGAAGTAAGGGGCGCGGTCGATACGCCGATCGGCATTACCTGCGTCGCCAATGCCGTCATCCCGGCGCTGGGAATCGCGAAGGCCGTCGGTGCCGGCTGGGTTCGCGCCAATCAATGGGCCAATGCCTATATCGCGAATGAGGGTTTCCTCAACGGGCCGGCGCCGGCCGCCATGCGCTATCGGTCGGCGATTCGCGCCGAGGAGATTCACATCTTCGCTGATGTGCATGTGAAGTTCGGCGCCCATGCCATCACGGCCGATCGCAGCATCACGGAACAGGCGACGGACGCCGAATGGTTCGATGCCGATGTGCTGATCGCGACCGGCACGCGCACAGGCTCGCCGACACAGCCGGCGGAAGTGGATGAGGTGCGGGCCGGCACCAATCTGCCGGTCATCGTCGGCTCGGGTCTTTCGCCCGAACAGGTGCCGGATCTTTTCGCCGTGGCTGACGGTGCCATCATCGGCCAATGGCTGAAGACTGACGGTGTCTGGTGGAATGCGGTCGATCCGAGGCGCGTGGAAGCGCTGATGTCGGCCGTGGCGAAGGTGAGGAAGCCTTTATGACCCTTCTCACCGGGGAGACCGATGTTTTCAGCTCGGCTGCAACCTCCGGGCGCTGCGCGGTTATATTTCTGTCCAAGGATCAAGACCCTGGCTTGGCAAAACCGTATCTGTCGCCGCCGATCGCCGATGCATTGCATGCTCTCGAAGCCGAAGGCTGGATTCTCTCGCCGCGTGCGATGATCGATCCGGGGGAGACACCGCCGGCGACCGGTTTCGCGACCGGCTTTGCGCATGACGTCGATCTTGCCGGCGTGTTTGAAGCGCCGTCGATCAATGCGGCCTTCGCCGGTATTCGCCGCCTGGAACGCGCCGGCTGGGCGGAGCGGTTCGCGACGCAATGGCTGATCGGCCCGCGCGAATTCGCAGCTGTCAAAGGCCAGCCGGTGGCAGGCGAGCGGAACTGGGGTTTTCTCGCTCTATGGGAATGGAATGATGCCTGGAGCGCCGCATCCCAGGACACGCGCGATGCCTATGACCGGCATTGCGATATCGCTTTCGCGGGGGATCTGGCGCTTGGCGCCAATATCGCCGGCCGCCATCGGCTGGATTGGGCGAGTTCTTGGCACCATCTCGGCTTTTGGGAAATCGACAATCCGAAGACCGTGGATCTTGCCATGCGCGAGCATGAACGGGTGGCGGATTTCATGTTCACGACATCACGCCACTATATCGGACGCCGCTGCACCATCGCGGCCTATCTTGCAGGAATGACGGAGCAGCTTTCATGAACGGCACGATCTGGATCAGCTATGCGCGCCCGCGTCCGCATTGGTATGGGCTGGACGAAGCGGTCAAGGCCGAGCATCTGGCGAAATGGGCAAGCGTTGCGGCGGCAAGTCTTGCCAAGGGCGCGGAGTCACTGGGTCGCTACCATATTCGCGGACAGCAGGATTTCGAAACGACAGAGATCTGGCGTTTCGCCAGTCCGGAACAGGCGTTCGATCATTGGTCCCGCCTGACGGCGGCAGGCTATAATCAGTGGTTCGCGTTCATGAACAATGTCGGCGAAGCCGTCGACGCCGGGTGATCGAAGGGGCGCGCAATCGTAGCGCGCCCCGTTCCGGCTCAGAAAGTACAATCGGCTTTATATTCGTATTCATCGGCAGTTTTCGTATCGCCGGCCATGATCGGGACAAGCTGGGAATCGGTCAGCTTCGGCAAAGTCTCACCCTTCAAAACCTTGTCGGCGAGCGAGATTGCCAAAGCACCCTCCTGTTTCGGGTTTTGTGCGATAAGGGCTGAGATCGATCCGTTCTTCAGCGCATTCACTTCGGCAATCGCAGCGTCATAGGCGACCAGCTTGATATGCCCGACGGCCCCCGCCTGCCGCAGCCCGGTCACCGCGCCGATCGCACCTTGGTCGTTATTCGCAAAGATCCCGGCCAGATCGGGATGCGCGGAAATCGCCGAGGTTACGATCTCGGCCGCCTTCTGCGGGTCATCATTGACATAGTCGTGACCCACGACCGTCATGCCAGGATATTTCTTGACCGCCGCGATGAAGCCGCTGACGCGATCATCCTGCGCCTGTAGTCCGGGCGGGGTAGCGACGATATAGACTTTGCCCTTGCCGCCGAGCAGTTTGGCCATGGCCTCCCCCGCCATCCTGCCGCCCGCATAATTGTCAGTGACGATCTGCGTCTGCACGAAGGAAGGATTGGCCAGGGTCTGGTCGATGGTCAAAATCTTGATGCCGCGATCGGCGAGAGATTTGATCGGTCGCATCAGCGCCTGCGCATCGGTCGGCACAATCGCGGCGGCGGCCGGCATGGCCGCACCCACGGCGTCGATCACCGGTGTCTGCGCATCGGCCTGAAACTGATCGGGCGCGGAGATCGTCAGCGTATAGCCGAGCTTGGCTGCCTCATCCTTGGCACCGCAGGCCAGAGCTTCGTAGAAGGGACTGCCTTTGACGCCGAGCACGACAGCGATGGTCTTCTTCGTTTGCGCATGGGCGGCCGTCCCGCCCAAAGCCAGCGTGGCAGCGGCAAGTCCGGCAAGCATGATGGTAGGACGCATATGCGGATTCCGTTATGATGAGGTTGCAATCAGCCGCGGTCACGCGCGCGGCGCTTCAGCTGGTCTATCCAAACCGCCAGGATCAGCACGGCGCCCATGGTCACCGTCTGCCAGAAGGGCGGAATGCCGAGAATGACGAAACCGTTGAGCAGCACGATCGGGATCAGAACGCCGACGACCGTGCCGGCAATGCTGCCGATGCCGCCGAACAGGCTGGTTCCGCCCAGAACCACGGCGGAAATGACGGTGAGATTGTCCATGGCGTGACCGCCGATGGTCGTGGTCGAGAACCGTGCGGTCGACATGATGGCGCCGAGCCCCGCGGACAGGCCGGACAGCGCATAGACTTTGATGATCTGTCCGCGCACCGGAATGCCGGCGCGGCGCGAGGCTTCGGTATTCGAGCCGACGGCGAAGGTGCGCAGGCCGAAGCGGGTGAGATGGAGCAGGATCGCGGCCAGCACGGCGGCGATGACGGCAATCAGCACCAGCACGGGAATATGCGCGATACTGCCGCCGCCGATGACATTGACCAGCAGATCGGGCAGGGCGCGCACATCCAGCCCATTGGTGAGGATCTGCGCGGCGCCGAGGGCCATGCCCAAAGTGCCCAGCGTCACGATCAAAGGCGGAATGCGGGCGAAGGTCACCAGCAACCCATTGACGGCACCCCAGGCGGCGCCCGAGGCGAGTGCGGTGACGGCACCGATCAGAATGACGCCCCAACCGGCATTGGTGGTGCCGTAGGTATCGGCCGGTGCGCCGGACAGCGCCAGCATGACCTGGGCCGATAGGATTGAGCTGAAGACCAGCACGGATCCCACGGACAGGTCGATGCCGCCCGCGACGATGACGAAGGTCTGGCCGAGCGAGAGTACCAGGAAGATCGCGGCATTGATCGCCAGCATGCTGAGATTATAGGGCGAGGCGAATTGCGCCGGCCGCAGCAGGCTGAAGACCAGTACGAGCAGGATGAGGAGCGCGAAAATCCAGCCGCCGCCGATCCAGCCCGACCAGCGCTCCCGCAGGCTTGTGCGCTCGTCCGGCGGCGCCAAGGCGTCCGGGACAGGGCGGGATGTCAGGTCATCCATGGGCTGGCTCCGGCTGGCTGACGCCGCCTGTCATGGCCGCGACCAGGCGTTCCACCGTGGCGTCACGCGCGCTCATCTGCGCCACGCGACGGCCGAGCCTCAGAACCTCGACGCGGTCTGCGACCTCCAGCACATGCGACATATTATGGCTGATCAAGACAACGCCCAGGCCCTGGTCGCGCACCTGACGGATAAGGTCCAGCACGCGCTGTGTCTGCACAACGCCAAGCGCGGCCGTGGGCTCATCCAGAAACACGACCTTGCTGGCCCAGCGCGCGGCGCGGGCGATGGCGACGGATTGCTTCTGTCCGCCGGATAGCGCGGCGACGGGGATTTTGGCGGACCGCAGGCGCACGCCGAGGCGCGCAAACTGAAGGGCGGCTTCCCGGCGCATGGCAGCGCGATCCACGAAGCCCAGGCGGCCGAGCAGGCCGGGGCGCAGAATCTCGCGGCCCAGAAACAGGTTTTCCGAAGGCGGTAGCTCCGGCGCCAACGCCAGGTCCTGATAGACGGTTGCGATGCCTTGCGCCTGCGCGGCGGTGGGGGAACTGAAGGTGACGCGCTGGCCGTCCAGCAAAATCTCGCCCTCGTTCGGCTGGTCGGAGCCGGAGAGGATCTTAACCAGCGTCGATTTGCCGGCGCCGTTATCGCCGATCAGCGCGCAGATTTCGCCGGCATGCACCGTGAAATCGGCGCCGTCCAGCGCCTGGACATGGCCGAAGCGACGGCGAATTCCTTTTGCCTGCAAAAGAGGCGAATTGCTCAATTCATAGACCTTAAATCTGAAACTTGATGACAAACGCGCAAAAAATCATCTAGTAAACCGCTTTACTATTGAGCGTCTGTGTCGCTACCCTGTCAAGCGCTGAAAACATTTGCCCCGAAAGAACCTGCGTCCGATGGGTAATGCTGCCTCCGATGCCACCCTGATTGCCGATGCGGTCGAAGCAGCGGCCGACAGGATCGTGGCGAGCTTGACCGATCTGATCGCCTTCCAATCCGTCTCCCGGCCTGATCCGGCGCCGGCGGGACCGGGGGAGGAGCCGTGCCAGCGCTACCTGCAAGCACGTCTGGATGCGCTCGGGTTCGAGACGGAGCTGTGGGAGCCTGATCCCGCGCCGCTGTTGGAGAAATATCGCGGCCGGCCCGGCGCCATTGAAGGGCGACGCTTCGAACGGCGGCCCAATCTCGGCGGTCGCAAGCGCGGCTTGGGCGGCGGTCGGTCGCTGTTGCTCACCGGGCATATCGATGTCGTGCCGACAGGGCCGATCGAGCATTGGCGCAGCGGGCCTTTTGAGCCATTGGTGAAAGACGGCGCGGTTTACGGACGCGGCGCGGTGGACATGAAGGGCGGTGTCGCCGCCATGCTCATGGCTTGCGAAATCCTCCATGAACTCGGCATCCCGCTCAAAGGCGATATCGTGTTTTCCACCGTCTGCGACGAGGAAATTTGCAGCATGGGTGCGCTGGCCCATGCCGATCGCGGCTATACGGCGGATGCCGGCATCATGACGGAGCCGACGGCCAACCGCATCGCGCCGATCTGTTTCGGCATTCTATGGGGCAGGATTATCATCGACGGTATCGGCGGCCATGCCGAACTGACGCCGCGCAATTGGAATGCGGGCGGGCCGGTGGATGCGATCGAGCTTTGCCGGCAGGTTCTGAACGGGATCGACCTCATCAACCGGCGCTGGATGTATGATCCCCGCAAGCGCCATCCCTTGATGGAGGCTCCCGCCAATATCATGGCGACGCAGATCCGCGCGGGCGAACATCCGTCATCCACCGCCGGGCGCGCGGAAATCGTGATCGATGTAAAATACCTGCCGGTGGAGCGCGATGCGCTCGGCCGTGGCAGCCATGTCGCGGCGGAGGTCGACGCGTTCCTGGCGCAAATCTGCCAGGCGGATCCTTATTTGCGCGCGCATCCCGCACGCATCGAATGGTTTCTGGATGCCGATTGCACCGAGGTGCCGTCTGACCATGCCTTCGTCACCTGCCTGCAGGCGGCGGTGACGGAAAGCGGGTTGTCGCCGCTGCTGACGGGCTTTTCCTCGCATAGCGATATCGGCATCCCGACGGATATCGGCGGCACGCCGACCGTCAATTTCGGGCCGGGCGAGCCAAGCCAGGCGCATCAGCCGAATGAGCATGTCATGGTCAAGGATCTTGTCGCCTGCACCCGCGCCCTGGCGCTGGCGATCGCGGATTGGTGTGGTTGAGCGCTGGGATGGACAAGGCAGACCCCTTCATTCGCGCGCGCGGCATCGGCAAGCATTTCGGTGGTGTCACCGCACTCGCCGATGTCGACATGGATATTCGTGAAGGCGAAGTGCTGGCGCTGCTGGGCGACAATGGTGCCGGCAAATCGACCTTCGTCAAAGTGCTGGCCGGCGCACATCAACAGAATGAAGGCGTGTTGGAAGTCGCCGGCAGGTCAGTCGTTTTTGCTTCGCCGCAGGATGCGGCGGGCAGCGGCATTGCCACGATCTTTCAGGAACTTGCGTTGTCGGACAATCTGACGGTGACGGAGAACATTTTTCTTGGCCGGGAATTGACGACGAAAGTCGCGGGCTTTCCGATTCTGCGCCGGGCAGAGATGCGCCGCCGCGCCATAGCACTTCTGCAGGAGTTGGAAGCGCATATTCCGGACCCGGACCGCCCGGTCGCAGGACTCTCCGGCGGGCAGCGACAGGCCGTCGCCATCTGCCGCGCGCTGAATATCAATGCCCGTCTTGTCATCATGGATGAGCCGACGGCGGCCCTGGCGGTTGCCGAGACGCGCAAAGTGCTGACGCTGGTGCGCCGCCTGGCGGAACGCGGCTGCGCGGTCGTGCTGATCAGCCACAATATCGCCGATGTCATGGCGGTCGCGGACCGCATGATCGTCTTCCGCCGTGGTCGCAAGATTGCTGAGACAACAAGGCCGGACACCCATGCGGAGGAGCTGGTCTCCTTCATCACCGGTGCCCATCCCAGCCTGCGGGTTCTGGAACAGGCCCACTGACGGCCTTTTTTACTCACCATCAGCATGAGGAACGATATGCGTAAGCTCCGTACTGCCTGGCTTAAAAGCGCTGCTTTCGGCGCGGCCCTTGCTTTGTCGCCTCTCGCCGCTGGCGCGCAGGCGGCGGATCTGCCGAGCGTCGCCTTCGTGCCGCAACTGACCGGCATTCCCTATTTCAATGCCATGCAGGCAGGCGGTGAGAAGGCGGCTAAAGAATTCGGTGTGCATTTCATCTATACCGGACCAGTCGACGCCAATCCGGTCGATCAGCTGCAGATCGTGCAGAATCTTGTCAACCAGGGCGTGCAGGCGATCAGCGTCAGCATTCTGGACGCCTCCTCTCTCGCGCCCGTCGTGGCGCAAGCCAAGGCGAAGGGGCTGAAGCTTTTCACGAGTGACAGTGACGCACCCAAAAGCGGCCGCGCCGTCTATGTCGCGCAAGCAACGGACGAAGGCTTGGCCGATACGCTGATCGATGAACTGGTCAAGCGCACCGGATCCAAGGCCAGCATCGGCATCGTCTCGGGCGATTCCACCAGTTCCAACCTCAATACCTGGATCAGTCTGATGCAGGCGCGGGTGAAGGCGAAATATCCGGGCATCCGCCTGCTCGCGCCGCAATTCGCGGGTGGTTCGGCCGATCGTGCGGATCAGCTGGCCAGCGATCTGATGACCGCGCATCCGGACCTCAAGGGGCTCATCGCGGTCGCGTCCAGCACTTGCCCCGGCGTCGGTCAGGCCATCGAGACGGCGGGCAAGATCGGTGCGGTGATCGGCACCGGCTATTGCAGCCCCAATACCGTGCGTTCCTACATCAAAAGCGGGTCCTTCGGTTTCTCGGTCCTGTGGGATCCGGCGGCACTCGGCTATCTCACCGTCTGGGCCGGCAAACAACTGATCGACAACAAGCCCTTCGCGGCCAGCAATAGCGTGCCGGGCATGGCTCAGCCCATTATCTATGACGCCGGGACGGGCATTCTGCTTCTGGGCGCGCCCACTGTCTTCACGAAAGACAATGTCGACAAATTCAACTTCTAAGATGGCCGCTTCGCCGGCAAGTCTGAGATTGGTCCGCGCGGCGGGTGGGCGCGAACTGACGCTGCTCGCCGGCTGTCTGCTGACGGTGCTCGTGTTTTCGCTGGCCTCGCCGTATTTTCTGCTGGCGGCCAATCTCGCCACGATCATGCGCAATAGCGTGGAGCTGTTGATCATCGGTCTGGGCATGACCTTTGTGCTGGCAATCGGTGGTATCGATGTCTCGGTCGGGCTTGTCATGGGCCTGGGCGCCATCGGCGTGGGGCAGGCGCTCCTCGCCGGTCTGCCGCTCTGGCTGGTGGTGCTGATCGGGCCGCTGTGTGGCACGCTGATCGGCGCCATCACCGGCAGCGTCATCGTCTTCGGGCGTATCCCGGCGATTGTCGCGACCATCGGGCTGCTTGGCATCTATCGCACGGCGATCTACGCGCTGCTCGGTGGCAGCTGGCTGTCAGGCCTGCCGACGGGTCTGACGACGCTCGTGCGCATGACGCCGGCCGGTGTGCCTTTGCCGGTGATTGTCATTCTGCTGCTTTACCTGCTCGCCTATCTGCTGCTGCGCTGGACGCCCTTCGGGCTGCATATCCTCGCAGTCGGGCAGGATGAGGCGCGCGCGCGCCTTGCCGGTGTTGCCGTCCGGCGCGTGCGCTTTCTGGCCTATCTCGCCAGCGGCTGCCTTTGCGGTATCGCCGCCGTCTCCTATGTCGGCACCTACCGCAATGTGGAAATGACGACGGGTGCCAGCATGTCGCTGGATGCCATCGCCGCTGTGGTGCTGGGCGGCACCAGCATCCTGGGCGGTCGCGCGTCCTTGCTGGGCACCCTGCTGGGCGTGGTGCTGCTGCGCATGCTGGTGAACGGCTTCACGCTGATCGGCGTGCCGTCGCTATGGCAGAGCGTCGTCACGGGCGTGCTGCTGCTGGCCGCCCTCATCGCGGAAAATCTGGTGAGCGGACAAATTCCCTGGCACCGCCTGCGGCGGGGGGCGGCATGAAAAACCCGCATCATCGCAGCCTGCTTCTGCTGGCGACACTTTGGCTTGTCATGCTGCTGATCTTCGTCCTGATCAGGCCGGCTATTCTGCAGCTGTCGATGGCGGAAAGCGTGCTGCACTTCAGCTCCATGCTCGCCCTTGTCGGGCTGGGTCAGGCGCTGCTCATTCTCAGCGGCGCGGGCATGGATATTTCCGTAGGCGGCATGGTGTCGCTGACCGCGATCCTGACCATGATGGCGGTGCAGGCGGGTGTTCCGGCGGCGCTGATCCCGCTCCTGGCACTGGTGATCGGTCTGTGTCTGGGCCTCGTCAACGGCGTTCTCGTTATCTCCTGCCGGTTGCTGTCCTTGATCGCGACACTCGGCACCATGTTCGCCTATGGCGGTCTGGCGCTTGCGCTGACGGGTGGCGCCACCGTCAGTGGCGTGCCCGGCTGGCTGCTGCCCTGGGGGCGTGGCACGCTGCTGGGCATCCCCGCGCATTTTCTGACGACCGTTATGCCGGCTTATCTGATCGCGGCCGCCGTGCTTGCGCTGACACCGCTCGGGCGCTGGATTCTCGCCATGGGCAATAACGAGCGCTCGGCGCGGCTGGTCGGCATTCCGGTCGGGCGTATCCGCTTCATCCTCTACGGCGTCAGCGGGTTACTGTCGGGCTTGGCGGCCTTGATCTCGCTCGCCTGGTTCGGCAGCGGTCGGCCGGATATCGGCACGAATATGGAGCTGGAATCGCTCGCCGCCGTTCTGCTCGGTGGTGTTGCCATCGCGGGCGGGCGCGGTGGCGTCGGCGGTGTCTTGGCCGCGGTGCTGCTGGTCGTCGGCCTGCAGGCGGGGCTGCAATATCTCAATATCAGCAGCAGCTGGCAGTTGGGCGTCGTCGGCCTATTGTTGATCCTAGCATTGCTGTCCGATCGCCTGCCCTGGCGCTTCGCCAAACGGGTCTAAGGTCAGCGGCTCCGCAGCCGGTCCAGCCGCAGCCGGTCGCGACTATCCGTCAGTCGATGGATGACCAGGAAGACAGCGGTAAAGGCCCCGCAGCAATTGCCGCCGAATTGCGGGCCAGACATCCTTTCCCTTGATTTGCCGTTCGGGAAAACGCTGCCGCCCGTCTCATCAAGGTCGGCCAACATACGCAGCAACAGGCTTTTGCCGATTCCGGAGGGGCCGGAGATGACCAGGCATTCGCCCGCGCCGAGCACGAACGAAAAAGGGCCACCCGGCGAGGGGCTGGCCTGCTTGCCATATAGGTTCCGCACGTCCAGCAGCATCGTCCCACCTCGTCGGGCTTTATAGACGGGGGCGGGCAGTTCGGAAAGGAACCGGCGCGGCCTATCCCCCCATGCCCAGCGTATCGCTTTGATAGGCAAGACGCAGTTTCCGTAAAATCCGGCTCAGATTGGTTTTTTCGCGATCGGAGAGCGGGGCGAAGAAGGTCTCGTCATAGGTTTGGGCAATCGCCATGAAGCGTTTGACGCTGGCACGGCCTTGCGCCGTCAGCACCAACTCATAGCGCCGCCGCTCCTCCGGGTGGCGCTTGCGCAGGACCAGCTTTTCCGCTTCCAGGTGGTCGATGATCCGCACCATGGCCGGGCGGTCCTTGCTCAGCACGCGACCGATGTCGGACTGGCTCATGCCGGGATTGGCGGCGATCAGCATCAGCGTCGTCAGCTTGCCGGTGCCCCCGGCCAGCGGCGTCGGCGCGAAGGCCTCGTCATAGGCGCGGTTCACCGCCAGAACCAGCATGCGCATATGAAAGCTGAGCAGATCGGTCAGTGGGGAAATATCCAGCAAAGCAGGCTTGGCCTCGGCCCTGCTGCCCCTGGCCTTTGGTTGGTGTGCGCTCAAAGAATAATCATCCTGCTGCCTCTCGGTCGGAATGACGCTTCAATTTTCAGCGCTTTCCCATTTTTTCGACCCTAGCATGAATATTAATGTTGCATGCGACAACAATTTTGTTAGCGTGAGGCAGGCGTAAACCCTTTTACTCCCGGGTGAGGTCGAGATGTTCGATGTGGTCATCATCGGGGCCGGCATCAGCGGTGCCGCGACGGCTTATGAATTGTCCAAGGCGGGTCATAAGGTCGCGGTGATCGACCGTTACGGTCCGGCGGCTATGGCCTCGGGCTGGACGCTGGCGGGTGTGCGCCAATCGGGGCGTGACCCGGCGGAACTGCCGCTGGCCCGCGCGGCCGTCGATATCTGGGGCAATCTTCACGAAGTTCTGGATGCGCCGACGCATTATCGTCGTGGCGGCAATCTGCGGCTTGGCCGCACGGAGGAGGAACTCGCCTCTCTTTGCGCCATCGTCGATGAGCAATCGGCCAAGGGATTGCCGATCAGGTTTCTGGATGGGCTCGACGCGGTGCGGGATGTCGCGCCCGCCGTTGCCCCGCATATCACCGGCGCGTCCTATTGTACGACGGACGGCCATGCGGACCCGACCGCGACGGTGAACGCTTTCCTTGCCGCCGCCGAACGTCTTGGCGCCACCATGCGCTTCGGCGAGGCGGTGGTCGCGATCGAGGTGGAGGAAGGTCAGGTCACCGGTGTTCGCACCACGCGGGATCGCATCGCGGCCGGTCAGGTCGTGCTGGCCGGCGGCATATTCGGCAATGATTTGCTCAATCCGCTGGGGCTGAACGTGCCGTTGAAAGTGCGGCTTGTTTCTGTCGTCAGAACAAGGCCGGTGGCGCCGATCTTGGAACAGGTCATCGGTGTCGCCAATGCGGAATGTGCCGGCCGGCAGGAAGTGACAGGCCGTTTCCGCTTTACCAGCGGCATCGACGATTGGAATGGCAATATCGAAGACGGAGACAGGCCGCGCGTGCGGCCGACGACGCGCGATATCGCGGCAACCATTCAGCTTTTCGGCAGCCTGATCCCGCCGGCTTTCGATGCCGAGGTCGAGGATATCTGGGGTGGTCTGATTGACCAGACACCGGATGCGCTGCCCGTCATTCAGCGTGCCGGCAGCCCGGACGGGCTGGTCATCGCCATGGGCTTTTCCGGACATGGATTCTGCCTCGGGCCCGTCACCGGCAAGATCTGCGCGGCCTTGGTGGAAGGGCGCGATACGGGTTTCGATCTGGCACCTTTCATGATCGAACGCTTCGCGCGCCGGAACGATAAGACCGCATCACTCTCTCTGCACGGCTGAGCGCGGCATGGCGCGCTATCTTCTAAGCCGCATAGGACAAAGCCTTTTTCTGCTTTTGATTGTTTCGATCATCGGCTTTGCCCTGCTGCATCTCACGCCCGGCGGCCCGCTGTCGCAATTCGCGCTGACGCCGGGCATGACGGCGGCCGATCTGCACCGTATCGCGCATGAGATGGGGCTCGATCAGCCTCTGCCGATCCAATATCTCGTCTGGCTCTGGCATCTGTTGCAAGGCGATTGGGGACGGTCCTATCGCGATCAGGAACCGGTGCTGGCCATTATCGGGGAGCATCTGCCCGCAACCTTGGAACTGATGGCGAGTTCGACCATTCTGGCGGTCATCATCGGCACCTGGGTCGGCGTGCTCAGCGCCATGCGGCGCTATTCGGTGGCGGATTACCTGGCGACCATCGGTGCCATGGTTGCCTTGTCGATTCCGACCTTCTGGTTCGGCCTTGTCGTCATCTATATCTTTTCCGTGTCGCTGGAATGGCTGCCCTCGGGCGGGATAGCGACGATCGGCAATGGCTCCGTTCTGGATCTTGCGCGTCATCTCATTTTGCCTTGTGTCGTGCTCGCATTGGTCACGGTCGCGACCTGGAGCCGCTATATGCGCTCGGCAACTTTGGACGTCGCCGCACAGGATTACGTGCGTACCGCGCGCGCCAAGGGCCTGCGGCCTGGCCAGATCTTGCGGCAGCATATTCTGCGCAATGCCATGCTGCCCATGATCACCCTTGCGGGGTTGCAATTGCCGACGCTGCTGGGCGGTGCGCTGGTCGCGGAAACCGTCTTCACCTGGCCCGGCATGGGACGGCTGTTTCTCGATTCCCTCGGCTATCGCGATTATCCGGTCGTCATGGGGTTGCTGATGGTCTCTGCCATTCTCACGCTGATCGGTAATCTGGCCGCGGACATCCTCTATGTCGTCTTCGACCCGCGGGTAAGGCTGGCATGAGCGGCGTCGGGACATCACAGATGGAGATGGCCGCAGGGAAACCAGTGCGTCAGGGCAATCGGGCGGTGCGTCGTTTCCTGCGCCATCGCCTGGCGATCATCGGCCTTTTGATTATACTGTTCCTCGTGCTGGCCTGTGCCATCGGGCCTTCTCTCTTGCCCTATAATCAATTGCATATCGATCTGCGGCATCGCTTTCAGGCGCCCTTCATGGGGCCGCATATCCTGGGCAGCGATCAACTCGGCCGCGATCTTCTGGCGCGGTTGTTGATGGCGGGGCGCATTTCCCTCACCGTCGGTTTCGTCGCCATGGTCCTCAGCACCGCCGTCGGCGTCATCATCGGTCTCGCCTCGGGCTTTTATGGCGGACGCATCGGTGGCGCGCTCATGCGCCTGGTCGATGCCGTGCTCTGTTTCCCCAGCATCTTCCTGCTGCTGACCTTGGCCGCGCTGACAACGCCCAGCCTGCTGACGATCACCGTCATCATCGCGCTCACGGCCTGGATGCAGGTCGCACGCATTGTCGACGGTCAGGTCCGTGCCTTGCGCGAGCGGGACTATATGATCGCGGCGGAGGCGCTCGGCGCCTCCGATTCCCGTCTGATGTTCCGCGAGCTTTTGCCGAATATCGTGGCGCCCATCGTCGTTTCCGCAACGCTCAACGTTGCCAATGCCATTCTGATGGAGGCCTATGTCAGCTATCTCGGCTATGGCATTCAGCCGCCCACGCCAAGCTGGGGCAATATGCTGAATAACGCGCAGGAATATCTGACGACAGCGCCTTGGCTGGCGCTGTTGCCCGGTGCCGTCATCACCCTTGCCGTCTCCAGCTTCAATTTCGTGGGCGACGGGCTGCGCGATGCGTTGGACCCGCATATGGATCTGCCGGGTTGAGCGCGTTGCTGGACGTGGAAGACCTCGCTGTCCGTTTCCGCTCGGATAGTGGTGAGGTCACGGCGCTGGAAGGCGTCTCCTTCTCGGTCGCGGCCGGTGAGACCTTGGCGATCGTGGGGGAAAGCAGTTCCGGAAAAAGCGTGTCAGCGCTCGCCATCATGCGTCTGCTGCCGCCCGCCCCCGCTTGCCGCGTCACCGGCCGCATTCGCTTCCAGGGCAGGGACGGGCCGATCAGTCTGCTCGATCTGCCGGAGCGGGCGATGGTGGCAGTGCGCGGCGGTGAGATTGCGATGATCTTTCAGGAGCCGATGACCTCTCTCAATCCCGTCCATATGATCGGGCGGCAGATCGCGGAGGCTGTGCTGGCGCATGAGGGTGGCGGCAAGACCGCCGCTTTGCGGCGTGCGATTGAGCTTCTGGACCTCGTCGGCATTCCGGACGCAGCCCGCCGCGCGGAAAGCTACCCGCACCAACTCTCGGGCGGCATGCGCCAGCGCGCCATGATCGCGATGGCGCTGGCAAGCCGGCCGAAGCTGCTGATCGCGGATGAGCCGACAACGGCACTGGATGTCACCGTACAGGCGCAGATTCTGGATCTTCTGCGGCGCTTGCAGGCGGAAACCGGCCTCGCGATCATCTTCATCACCCATAACCTGGGCGTGGTCGCGGAAATCGCGGATCGCACGCTCGTCATGTATTCGGGCCAGGTGGTGGAGGAAGCGCCGACCGCCAGTCTTCTGGCCGCGCCGCTTATGCCCTATACGCGCGGATTGCTGAATTCCGTGCCGCGCCTGGAAGCGGCCCTTCGTCCCGGTCAGCGCCTGCCGGCCATTGCGGGCAATGTGCCGGACCCGCGCCATCGCCCTGCGGCCTGCACTTTCCAGCCGCGCTGCGACTGGGCGCAGCCCGATATTTGCGGCGTCACCCGGCCAGGGATGGAACGCGTGGCGGAGGCGCATCTGGTCCGTTGCGCTCGCTGGCGGGAGATTGCGGTATGACCGTCACCGTGACAGCGCCCTTGCTCGATGTGCAGGACCTCGCCAAGCATTTCCCCGTCGGCAGTCCGCTGTCGGGCAAGCGCGGCATCGTGCGCGGGGTGGATGGCGTCTCTTTCACCATCGGGCGGGGGGAGGTGCTGGGTCTGGTCGGGGAATCGGGTTCGGGCAAAACCACCGTCGGGCGCACGGTGCTGCGTCTGCAGGACCCGACGGCCGGCGCCATCCGGTTTCGCGGGCAGGACATCACGCATCTGTCGCGCCGTGCCTTGCGACCTGTCCGCCAGCATATGCAGCTGGTCTTTCAGGACCCCTATGCCTCGCTCAATCCGCGCATGAGCGTGGAGAGCATTCTGTCTGCACCGCTCATCATCCACGGTGAAAAGATGGCGCGGGGGGAGCGTCGTGCGCGGGTGGAGGAAGCGCTCCAACTCGTCGGCCTGTTTCCGGCCGCTGCCGATCGCTATCCGCATGAATTCTCCGGCGGTCAGCGGCAACGCATCGGTATCGCACGCGCGCTGATGCTGCGGCCGGAATTGCTGGTCGCCGACGAAGCCGTCTCCGCGCTCGATGTTTCCGTGCAGGCGCAGGTCATCAACCTGCTGATGGATTTGCGGGAACAATTGCAGCTCTCGATGCTGTTTATCGCGCATGATCTGGCGGTTGTCGGTGCCATATCGGATCGCGTCGCCGTCATGTATCTCGGCCGTATCGTGGAAGTGGCGCCGACGGCCGCCTTGTTCACCGGGCCGCGCCATCCCTATACCGAAGCGCTGTTCTCGGCCGCACCGGATACGGACCCTGCGCGCCGCCCGCAGCGCATCGTGCTGAAGGGTGATCTGCCAAGTCCGCTCTCGCCGCCCTCGGGCTGCGCCTTCCGCATGCGCTGCCCCTATGCCGTCTCGGCCTGTGCTGACGATCAGCCGGCCCTGCGCGTCGCCGGACCGGGCCATTTCAAGGCCTGCATCCGCGATGATCTGACCTTGTCTGCCCCGTTGAAAGTGCGATGACCATGCAGCCCAATTCTTCCCGCGTCGCGATGATGTCCGGCGCCAGTCGCGGCATCGGTGCCGCCATCTGCGATCGTCTCGCCGCGTCCGGTTGGCAGTTGTCGCTCGGCATGCGCCAGCCGGTCGCGACCGGTGACGCGCTGGTCCATCCCTATGATATGGCGGCGGAAGGGGCGGAGATCGGCTGGGTTGACGCGACGGTCGCGCGGTTCGGCCGGATCGACGCTATCATTTGCAGTGCCGGTGTGCTGGTCGCGAAATCGGTTGTTGAGGCAACCGATGCCGAGATGGAGGAGATGCTGGCTGTCAATCTGCGCGCGCCGCAGCGCCTGGCGCGGGCCGCCTGGCCGCATTTGGCCGCAAGCGGGCAAGGGCGCGTCGTCATCATCTCCTCCCTCTCCGGCATCAGGGTCGCCTCCGCCGGTTCTGGTGCTTATGCGGTCACCAAGCATGCGGTGACGGCGCTCGCCCATGGGCTGCGTCATGCCGGCTGGGATCAGGGCATTCGCGCGACCGCCATCTGCCCCGGCTATGTCGCGACCGATATGGGCAAGGCGGCGGCGACGGATCGTGTGGATGCGGCGCAGATGACACAGCCAGCCGATATCGCGCATTTGGTGGAAGTGGCACTCGATCTTCCCAATACCGCGAGTGTCGCAGAAGTCGCGGTCAATTGGCAGCCTGAGGGGAGGCTGTAACATGGGGCCGGTTGTCGAACCCGTCGATCCCGAGGCGCATTTCCCCACACAGGCGGATGTCGTCGTTATCGGCGGCGGCATCATCGGTGTTAGCGCCGCCCATGCGCTGGCCGAGCGCGGCATCAGCGTCGCCCTTTGCGAAAAGGGCCAAATCGCCGGTGAGCAATCCAGCCGCAACTGGGGTTGGGTGCGCAAGACCGGACGTGACCAGCGGGAAATGCCGCTGATCATGGAAAGTCTGCGCATATGGGAAGGGCTGGACAAGCGCATCGGCGCGGATACCGGCTTCAAGGCCGCCGGCATTCTCTATGTCGCGGAGACCGAGGCGGTCGAGAACCATCACAGCGCATGGTTGCAGCGCGCCGAGCCCTATCAGATGGGCGTGCGGCAGATCACCCCGGATGAGATCGCCAAGCTGCTGCCCAATACCACCAAGCGCTTCCGTAGCGCGCTCTATTGCCCGACGGATGGCCGGGCGGAGCCGCAGAAGGCCGCACCGGCCATCGCCCGCGCCGCGCGCGTCATGGGCGCGTCGATCCTCACGAATTGCGCCGTGCGCGGCATCGAACGGACGGCCGGTCGTGTCTCGGCTGTGGTGACCGAGCAAGGGCGGATCGCCTGCAATGCCGTCATTCTGGCCGGTGGCGCCTGGACGCGTCTGTTCTGCGGCAGTCTTGGCCTGACGCTGCCGCAGCTGAAAGTGCTGTCCAGCGTCATGCGCACCGCACCCCTGGACGGCGCGCCCGAACCCGCCGCCTGGACCAATGATTTCGCTTTTCGCCGTCGCCAGGATGGCGGCTATACCATTGCGGACGGCCATGGCACGCTGGTACCGATCGTGCCGGATACCTTCCGTTTCGCGACCAAATTCCTGCCGGCGCTGAAGGCGGAATGGAAAGGGCTGCGTCTGCGCCTGGATGATCGCTTCATGACGGAAGCGCGAACGCCCAAAACCTGGGCCCTGGATGCGATATCACCCTTCGAGACAACCCGCGTGCTGGACCCGACGCCGGATGTCGCCAATCTCATGAAGGTCAAAGACCGCCTCATCCGCGCCTTTCCCGCCTTCGCCGGCATGAAGATCGAGCAGCATTGGGCCGGATTGATCGACGCGATGCCCGATGCGGTGCCGGTGATCAGCACGGTCGATACAATGCCGGGCCTGGTCATCGCGACCGGCTTTTCCGGCCATGGCTTCGGCATCGGTCCGGCCGCCGGCCGTCTCGCGGCCGATCTTGCGACCGGCAGCCCGCCGATCGTGGATCCCACAGCTTTCCGCTTCTCCCGCTTCAGCGATGGGTCACCCATCATCGTCGAAGCCGGGCTCTGACAGGACGCTTTCACAACACACCGACTAGCAGCCGAGGAACTTCGCATGACCGACTTCTTCCTCTCACGCCGCAAGCTGATGGGGCTGGCCTTGGCGGCCGGCGCGGCCCCGCTTCTGCCCGCCAGCGCGTTTGCGGCGTCATCGCCGCCCGACAAGCGCAGTGGTCAGATCATCGCCGGCATCTCGCAGGAGCCGACGGTGTTCAACCCCATTCTGCTCCATATCGAAGTGGATGAGGGGGTCTATATGAATCTCTTCAGCCCGCTTTGGTCGGTGGACCCCAAGGGCAGCTTCGTGCCGGAACTGGCGGCGGAAGTGCCGACGACCGAGAATGGCGGCGTTTCGGCCGATGGCTTGCATTGGCATCTGAAACTGCGCCCGGGCGTCACCTGGCATGACGGCACGCCCTTCACCGCCGATGACGTCAAGTTCACACTGGATCTGATCAACACGCCGGGCTTCCCGGCCTTCAGCAAGGCCGGGCATGAATTGGTGCGCAATATCACCATCCTCAGCCCGACCGAAATCAAGTGGGATATGGTGAAGGCCTTCTCACCCTATATGTCGATTTTGTCTTGGACCTTTCTGGTGCCGAAGCACAAGCTGGAAGGCATCGCGGACTATCGCACGGCACCCTTCAACAACGCGCCCATCGGCACTGGCCCGTTCAAGTGGGAGAGCCGCGTGCCCGGTGACCACATCACGCTCGCTGCCTATGACAAGTTCTACGGCAAAGGTCCTTACGTCGATAAGCTGGTCTTCAAATACGTGCCGGATCTGACCGTGCTCTATACGCAGTTCCGCACCGGCGATATCGACTATATCGGCCTTCAGGGCATTTCGGATGATCACTATGCCGAGGCGGTGAAGCTGCCCGGTCGCATCGTCTCCTCCGCGCCGGAGGCCTTTATCGAAACCTTCGATTTCGACCTCTCCCACCCGATCTTTGCCGAGCTTCCCGTGCGTCAGGCGATCTATGCCGCCATCGACAAGGACAGCATCATCACTGATCTATACTATGGTTTGCCGAAACCAACGGAATCCTATCTGCCGACCGAATCCTGGGCCTTCAATCCGGATTTGCCGAAACATAGCTATGATGAGGCAGCGGCGAAGAAGCTGTTGGATGATGCCGGCTGGAAGCCGGGCGCGGGGGGCATTCGCGAAAAGAACGGTCTGCGTCTCAGCTTCACCAATTCCACCACCGCCGGCAATCATCTGCGCGAGCAGGTGCAGCAGCTGATTCAACAGACGCTGCAGGATATCGGCGTCGAGATGAAAATCAACAATCTGCCGCCGGCCGTCATGTGGGGCGATTTCTGGATGCAGTCGAAATTCGAAACCGCTATTGCCGGGCTCGATTTCATGACCGGCCCTGATCCTTCGGCGCCCGATTATTTCGACAGCCATTCCTCCCCGGCCAAGGGTGGCTCGGGTCAGAATACTTTCGAATACAGCAACCCGGCGGTTGATAAGCTTCTGGATGAAGGGGCGGCGATCCAGGATCAGGACAAGCGCAAGCCCATCTATCAGCAGATCCAGGCAATCCTGCGCAACGATCTGCCGTTTCTGCCGATCTTCCAGTATTCCATGCTGGAAGGCACCAAATCCAATCTCGTCGGCTATGCGCCGAATGTGAATGTCCGGTCCAACTGCTGGAACATTCGCGATTGGTACTGGGCGAGCTGAACCCGGCGCGGCTGGGGCGCAGTGCCGCGCCCCGGCCGCGTGATCCTGTCAGCTTTGACCAGACGCGTCAGCCGTCGCCGCGCCGCAGGGCGCGGTAGATAGTATTGCGCGACACGCCCAGGCGCCGCGCCGTGGCGCTCAGATTACCGCCCACTTCCCGATGCACGGCCGCGATACGCGCAGCCGTCTGGCCGCGCAGATTGCTGGCAGCACTCGTCGACGGGCCAAGCGCATGCGCGATCAGCGCGTCGTCGATCTGGTCGGGGGGATCGATCAAGGTCAATCGGGTCAGCAGGTTGCGGAGTTCGCGGATATTGCCGGGCCAGGCGTGACGCGCCAACCGCGTGAGGGCGCTCGGCTCGATCTCGGTCGTCCGGCCGAGCGACGCCAGAATATGGCGCGCAATCTCCGCGAAATCCGTCCGCGACCGCAGCGGCGGCAGATGGGCCTCGATCGTATCCAGCCGATAATACAGGTCGGCGCGGAAGCGCCCCTGGGCCACCTGCTCGGTCAGATCGACATGGGTGGCGGCGACGAGCAGGACATCCACCTGGCGGCCGCCATGGCCGCCGACAGGGCGCACCGTCCAGTCGTCCAGCAGCCGCAGCAGCACGGCCTGCAGACCCACCGGCATGTCTCCGATCTCATCCAGGAACAAGGTGCCGCCATGGGCTTGCGTCACCAGCCCCGCAGCGCCACCGCGCCGGGCACCGGTGAAGGCGCCTTCGGCATGGCCGAACAGTTCGGCCTCCACCAGAGTTTCGGGCAGGGCCGCGCAATTGACGGGGACGAAGGCACCGCGCCGTCCGCTCGCCGCATGGGCGTGGCGGGCCAGCTGCTCCTTCCCCGTGCCGGTCTCGCCACTGATCAGAATGGGCAGGCCGCGGATGGCGGCCGCCTCGACCTGATGCATGGCGGTGATCACGGCAGGGTCGGCGGCGATGAAGCCCGGCTTGGTGGCGGGCGCGGCCTTGTGGGAGAGGGTCTTCGGCTGCGGCGAGAGATGTTCCAGATGGGCCAGAAAAACGCTGCCGACGCGGTCCTGCAGCCGGCTTTGCGGCGTCAGCCGTCCGGCATCGATGAAGGCGCCGAAGGGCAGGCGAAACACCTCGTCGAAGCGTCGACCGGCGCTGGCCGGCAGGCCCTGCAGAAACAGCCGCGCGCGCGGCGTGACGCTCAGAATGGTGCCGGAGGGATCGAAAGCCATAAGACCGGCGCTGAGCGTATGGAGATATTCCGCGCGATTGTGGAAGGCCATGACGATGGCGTCCCGATATTTGTCGCGGAACAATCCGTTCTCGATCTGGGTTGCGGCCATGGAGACCAAAGCGCGGGTATGCTGCTGCCGCGACCGGCAATCCGAGGACGCGTCCAGCACGCCGGCGAGAGCGCCGTCGGGCGCGAAGACGGGCGCGGCCGTGCAGGTCAATTGATCGTAGCGGTTAAAAAAGTGCTCGCCGCCATGGATCGTCAAAGCCCGCCTGGTGGCAGCGACACTGCCGAGCGCATTGGTGCCGCAGTCTTCCTCGGACCAAAGGCAGCCCGGCTGAATGCGGGTGGCATGGGCGGTCGCGCCGAAACTGCTATCGGCAATGGTGTCGAGCAGCAAACCATCACCGCGCGCGAAGGCGATCATGAAATTGCTGCCGGCAATTTGATGATACAGGTTTTCCATTTCGGCCAGCACCAAGGGCCGCATGGCACCGGTCTCGTCCCTTGCATGTCGCAGCGCATCAACCGCCACATGCGTGAGCGGTGGCGGCTTTTCAGGATCTAATCCGTAGTCCAGGCAGCGAGACCAGCTCGCGGAAATGTCCGGCGCCAGCAAATCCGTGGGGATGGCGTGACGCCGTTCCAGCACCGCGCGGGCACGGATCAGACGATCTTCCGTTGAGATCAGCATCGCTTCCTATCCGCCTGCTTTGCGAGGCATTATGCGAAGACTACCAAAGCCCCGGCGCAAACGGCAACTGTTCCAAAACGGAACGCTTTCTTGTGTGATCTGTTCCGCCCGGAACAATGTTTTTTGAAACAAGACGCCGCCAAGTCCTTGTTATGATGACATAGCCGAGAATGGCACGGCCTATGCACTAAAGACTCCTCCTAAGACCCGTCATCACGAAACGGGCGAGAGGAGAAAACCGCCATGAAGGCAGCCGTTCTGCATCGCTATGATGAGACGCTCTCATCGGATACATTTGTGCAATACGAGGATGTTCCTGATCCCAAGATCGAAAAACCGACCGACGTCATCCTGCGTGTCGGCGGTGCCGGCGTTTGCCGCACGGATCTGCATATTGTCGAGGGCATCTGGCGCAGTAAGGTGGATGTCCAGCTGCCCTATATTATGGGCCATGAGAATGCCGGCTGGATCGAGGAAATGGGGCCTGCCGTCGAGGGTTTTGCGGTCGGCGATGCCGTGATCTGCCATCCGCTGGTCACCAGCGGCCATTGCCTCGCTTGCCGCCGGGGCGATGACATGCACGCGACGGACAGCCAGTTTCCCGGCGTCAATACCAATGGCGGCTATGCCGATTATCTGCGCACCGGACAGCGCTCACTCATCAAACTTCCGAAAGGTTTAGCGCCGAAGGATGTCGCGCCCTATACGGATGCCGGGCTGACGGCCTATCGCGCCGCCAAGAAAGCCTCGCGTCATCTACTCCCCGGCCAGTTCGTCGTCGTCATCGGTGCCGGCGGTCTTGGCCATATCGGCATTCAGGTTCTGGCCGCCCTTTGCGCGGCCGAGATCATCGCGGTTGACCGGTCCGATACCGGCCTCGCCCTCGCGAAGGATTGCGGTGCGCATCATCAGATCCGCGCGGACGGCGAGGAGGTCGAGAATATCCTGGCGTTGACGGGCGGCCGCGGCGCGGAAGCGGTGATCGATTTCGTGGGTGAAGGCGATGCCGTCGCCAAGGGTCTCGCCATGACAGCCAATGCCGGCTTCTATTATATCGTCGGTTACGGCGGGCGCATCGAAATGCCGACGCTCGACATGATCACCTCCGAAAAGACGATCGTCGGCAATCTCGTCGGCACCTACCCGGAACTCGTGGAATTGATGGCGCTGGCCGATCGCGGGCTCGTGCATCTCTCGACGCGGGAATATCGGCTGAAGGACGCCAATCAGGCGCTGCAGGATCTGCATCACGGCCGCATTCGTGGCCGCGCGGTGCTCATTCCGTGACGCAAGCGGGAGGCACAGCGATGACCGAGGAAGAACGGTCCAAGGACGAGTTTTTCAAACGCCTCGGCCTATTGGCGCAGGAGATGATCGACGCGCATGGCCAGGATTTCACGATGGGCACCTTGATTCTGGCCGCGCGGTTCATCGCCGACGGTAAGCCGATCGGGCGGCCCGGCGGCCCAGATCAAACGACCTGATTGTCCCAAATTGATACAGTAAAAATACGACCTGTTTCAGAATAAGACATGCTGCGGCGCAGTAAATATTATCAATCATCAAATACTTGCGTAAATCCTGGCGAAGCGCGATAGTCCTTATCTGGCATAACACTTGCTATCTTATAAAGGTGGTGTCGGCTGTAGCGATGATCTCGCACTCGCATCGGCCGCGTTGCCGCAAAAACGGATCAGACGATCAAACAAGATCCAAGGAGATGTTCAGATGCCTGATAGCCTGTCTTTAACCAAGATCACCGCACAAAAGGGGATCAGCATCGGCGAGGCCGCGAAACGCGTCGCCGATCTGGGCTGGACGCCGAGCTATGTCCAGGAAGCGATGACCTTCCCGACCGACTACAAGATCAAGAAAGCACCGCGCGACCCGATGAAGCAGGTGCTGCGCTCCTACTTCCCCATGCAGGAAGAAAAGGACAATCGCGTCTATGGCGCGCTGGATGCGGCGCTGCGCGGCGATATGTTCCGCAATGTCGAGCCGCGCTGGGTCGAATGGATGAAGCTGTTCCTGGCGATCATTCCCTTCCCGGAAATTTCGGCGGCAAGGTCCATGGCCATGGTCGCGCGGCTGGCGCCGGGCGAGGAGCTGCGCACCGGCTTTACGATGCAGATGGTCGATGAGTTCCGGCATTCGACCATTCAGATGAATCTTAAGAAATGGTATATGGAAAACTATATCGACCCGGCCGGGTTCGATATTACCGAAGCCGCTTTCGGGCGCTGCTATGCGACCACCATCGGCCGCCAATTCGCCGAGGGCTTTGTCACCGGTGACGCCATCACCTCCGCCAATATCTATCTGACGGTCGTGGCGGAAACCGCCTTCACCAATACGCTTTTCGT
Source organism: Acidisoma cellulosilyticum (assembly GCF_020621385.1). Taxonomy (GTDB): domain Bacteria; phylum Pseudomonadota; class Alphaproteobacteria; order Acetobacterales; family Acetobacteraceae; genus Acidisoma; species Acidisoma cellulosilyticum. The sequence goes on from NZ_JAESVA010000014.1 coordinate 54,849, forward strand.
CGCCATGCCGTCGGAAGCCGCGCGCAACGGCGATTATGCGCTGCCGACGGTCTTTCTGTCGGTGCAATCCGACGAAAGCCGGCATATCGGCAACGGCCATTCCATGCTGATGTCGATCATCAACGACCCGGACAATCATCAGCTGATCGAACGCGATCTGCGCTATGCCTTCTGGCAGAATCACGCGATCGTCGATGCCGCCATCGGCACTTTGATCGAGTATGCGACGACCGATCGCGACAAGAACAAGGAAAGCTATGCTGAGCTTTGGCATCGCTGGATCTACGAGGATTACTACCGCACCTATATGCTGCCGCTGGAGAAATACGGCATCAAGATCCATCACGATGATGTCGGCGCGGCCTGGGAGCGTATGGTCAAGAAGCATTATGTGCATAAGACCGCGCAATTCTTCTCGGTCGGTTGGCCGCTCAATTTCTGGCGCATCGAAGCCCAGACGGAGAAGGATTTTGAGTGGTTCGAGCATAAATATCCGGGCTGGTACGCCGAATTCGGCGATTACTGGAAATGGTATGGCAAGCTGAGCAAGCCCGGCGAGACGGTCATGACCTTCAACACCGAGACGGGTTATGTCTATCCACATCGCTGCTGGAGCTGCATGGTTCCTTGCCTGATTCGCGAGGATATCGTCTGTGATGAGGTCGACGGCAAAATCCAGACCTATTGCTCGGAACTCTGCCGCTGGACGCATAAGACGGCTTTCGCTGCCACCTATGAAGGCCGGCCGACACCCGCGATGGGCCGCTTCAGCGGCAGGCGTGAGTGGGAGGAATGCTACCACGGCTGGGATCTGGCGGATGCCATCCAGGATCTCGGCTTCGTGCGGGGCGACGGCAAGACGCTGGTGCCGCAGCCGCATCTGCGGTTCGACGATCGGGAGATGTGGACGCTGGATCATGTCCGCGGCCATACGCTCGGCAGCCCGCTGCTGACGATCCGCGGCATGACGCCCGAGGCGCGGGAAGCGCATCTGGCCGAATACCGCAAGGGCTTCAAGATCAATCCGGTTAACTGATCATTGCCATGCGAAGGGACCCGGCGTCAGCCGGGTCCTGCCCACCCCCGCATCCCGATAAGGGGCCGCCATGAACGATACCATTACCAAGACCGACACTGAGGTTGTGACCCATACTGTGCGTTTCGAGCCGATGGGCATCGAAATGACAGTGGATGAAGGGGAAACCGTGCTCGACGCCGCCTTCCGCCAGGGCATCTCCGTCATGCATGGCTGCAAGGAAGGACAATGCGCGAGCTGTAAATCGAAGCTCATCGATGGCGACATCGAATTGCTGAAATATTCGACCTTCGCTCTGCCGGAATCGGAACGCGACACGGATCATATTCTGCTCTGCCGCACGCTGGCCTATAGCGATATCACGGTCGAATTGCTCAATTACGACGAGGATCTGCTCAGCCGGTCCATCGCGGTGAAGGAGATTGCGGCGACGGTCGTTTCCGTCCAGCCGCTGACGCGGGATATCCGTCTTCTAACCCTGCAGCTGCAGGCGCCTTTGCGGTTCTGGGCCGGGCAATATGTGGATATCACCATTCCGGGCAGCGGGATCACGCGCGCTTTCTCCATGGCGAATGCGCCGGGTCCGCAATCTGCGGGCGGCGTCAAAACCCTGCAATTCATCATCAAACTTTATCCGAACGGCGCCTTCTCCTCCCGGCTGGACGGTGGTCTGGCGGCGGGCGATGCGCTGACAATCAAGGGACCGTACGGGACCTGCTTTCACCGCGAAGGCCGGCCTGGCCCACTGGTCCTTGTCGGCGGCGGGTCCGGCATGTCGCCGCTCTGGTCCATCCTGCAGGATCACATCGCGCAGGGTGACACACGCCCGGTGCGCTTCTTCTACGGTGCCCGCACCAAGGCCGATCTTTTTCATGTGGCTGAGTTCGCGGCCATCGGCGCGGCGCTGCCGGATTTCCAATTCATCCCGGCTCTGTCCCATGCGGAACCGGGGGACGATTGGACGGGGGAGACCGGCTTCATTCACGACGTCGTCGCGCGGGTTCTCCGGGCAGAGGGTTTGGATGGGGAGATCGACGCCTATTCCTGCGGACCGCCGCCGATGATCGATGCCGTGCTGCCGGTTCTGCAAGTGGCCGGTGTCGAGCCCGAGCGCATCTATTTCGACAAGTTCACGACCGCGACGCGCTGATCACCGCTCGTCCAAAAGCAAAAAAAGAAAGGAAAGACAGATGAGTGCAGCAGTGCAACCGCCGGTCAGCCCGGTAAAATCGGGCGCCGCAGGGGCCGCGACTTTTGCCGGGTCGGATAGCCGCAAATACAATTATTTCGATCCCAAGGGCCGGCGCGCGACGCATTACGAGGATATGACCGTCGATGTGCAGCCCGATCCCAAGCGCTATCTGCTGCAGGATTGGATCATTTCTTTCGCGGACGGCACGCCGACCTATTCGGAGAATTGGACGGAAGCCAAATCCTCCGATTGGCATGCCTATCGCAGCATCGATCAGGAATGGGAACGCACGCATTACCAGCGTCAGTCGACCATCTGCGGCATGATCCAGAATGTCGTGGAGAATGGGCGCCGCGCCGGCGCGCCGAAGCGCTTCGACCCCGCCTGGGTCAAGATCCTGCAGGATCATATCGGCGCCTATAAGCATGCCGAATTCGGCCTCGGCACCGCGACCATGCAGGCGCAGCGCTACGGCTATACGCAGATGATCAATAACGCGATCCTGACCAATTCCTCCTACAAAATCCGCTTCGCGCAGGACCTGACGCTGTACCTGTCCGAAATCGGCATGGATATCGAGAATTTCAACGGCGACGCCGGCAAGCAGCATTGGGTGGACGACCCGATCTGGCAGGATACGCGTCGCGCGGTGGAAACCATCGGCGGCGCCACGGATTTCCTGGAGCAGTATTTCGCGGTCAATCTGGTCTTCGAACCGCTGGTGGGTGAGCTGTTCCGCAGCGGCTTCATCATGCAGGCGGCTGCCTCCCAAAACGACTTCATTACGCCGGCCGTCGTGTCGGCGGCCGAGGGCGATTACGAGCGCAACCTTGCCAATGCCGTCGAACTCTTTCGCATGCTGATGCTGGATGAGGGGCATGGCGATCACAACCGCCGGCTGTTCGGTACCTGGCTGCATCGGCATGGCACGCTCGCCATGGCGGCCGCGCAAGGATTGCAGCCGATATGGTCGCAGCCGCGGGTGAAGGTCGCGCAGTTCCCGGAAGCTTTGGAGCTTGCGAAAAATCGTCTCCGCGCGATCGGTGCCGAAACCAATATCGATGTGCGATCGATCGTCGACGCCTGATCTCTTGCCCTGAACGCGAAGGAGCGACCGATGTCTCATACAGATAATATCTTCAAGTCCATGAAGGACATGCAGTTCGAGACGACGATTTCGGACCAGTGCGGCGTGACCATGAATGACAGTGTGGAAGCGCGCGTCATTGCCGAGGTCATGGGCGAAAAGCCCGGCGTGACTGTCACCTATATGCCGGCGATGATCCGCGTCGACGGCCAGGGCCGCATGGAATTCAAGATGGACGAGATTACCGAGCGGCTGGGGCGTGAGATGACGCCCCATCTTTTCGAAATCTCCACCTCCACCCATTACGGAAGGATGGTGATGGTAGACGATAATACCGTCGTTCTATTCGGCAATATGGACGATGTCCGCGACTTTATCTAACGACTCAAGCGAACGTCCGGGATTGGGGAAGAAAAATGTATAAAACAAAAGACGGCGAAGAAATCTTCGTGATCGACGGCCATGTTCATCTTTGGGATGCAAGCCCGGCGAACCAGCGCAATATCCACGGCGCCGAATTCATCAACTGCTTCTACGGCTACCACACCGCGCTCAGCCCCAAGGAGGAGCTGTGGTCGCGGGAGAAGTTCGAGAAATACGGCGCCGAGACGATGTATGAGGATCTTTTCGTCAAAGGCTATGACGATATGGCGATCTTCCAGCCGACCTATCTGAAGGAATTCTACACCAACGGCTTCAATACGCTGGAACAGAATGCCAGCCTCGGCACGCGCTATCCCGAGCGGTTCGTCATCAACGGTGCTTTCGACCCGCGTCACGGCGAAGCCGGGCTTGAGCAGCTGGAGGCGGATGTCGAGACATACAAGCTGAAGGGCGTCAAACTCTATACCGCCGAATGGATCGGCGACAGCAAGGGCTACAAGCTGTCGGATGATCACGCCAAGCGCTATCTGGAACGGGCGGAAAAACTCGGCATCAAGAATATCCATGTCCATAAGGGCCCGACCATCCTGCCCCTGAATCGTGATGCCTTCGATGTCGCGGATATCGATGACGCTGCGACCTGCTTTCCCAATCTGAACTTCATCGTGGAACATTGCGGCCTGCCGCGTCTCGATGATTTCTGCTGGATTGCGGTGCAGGAGCCGAATGTCTATGCGGGTCTGGCCGTGGCACTGCCCTTCATCCATAGCCGACCGGCCTATTTCGCCCATATCATCTCCGAATTGCTGTTCTGGCTCGGTGAGGATCGTATTCTCTTTGGCAGCGATTACGGTATCTGGACGCCGAAATGGCTGGTCGATGCCTTCATGAACTTCGAACTGCCGGATGACGTGCGGAAGGAGACCAAGGTCGATCTGTCATTGACCGCCAAGAAGAAGATTCTCGGCCTCAATGCCGCGCGTATCTACAATATCGACATCGAAGCCAAGAAGGCTGCTTTGGGGTATCGCCAAAGCGTTGCCGCCGAATGAGCCGCGACAGCGAGGTCTGGCGCCAGCTTGGGACGGTCGTTGATCCCGAGCTGGACGAATCCGTGACGGAGCTGCGCTTCGTCACGGCGGTCGCGATCGATGCGGCAGGGGCCGTGCAGGTCACCTTCCGTCTGCCGACCTATTGGTGCGCGGCCAATTTCGCCTTTCTGATGGCGGAGGATATGCGGCTGGCGGTGGCAAGCCTGCCCTGGGTGACCGAGGTTGAGGTCGTGCTCGGCGAGCATATGTATGCCGAAACCATCAATACCGGTATCGCGGCCAAACGCTCCTTCCAAAGTGCCTTCGGTGACGCCGCCGACGGCGATCTGGAAGCGGTGCGCCGCACCTTCCTCGTCAAGGCCTTCCAGCGCCGGCAGGTGGCGCTGGTGGAGCATCTGATGGCGAAAGGCTATGCGCCGGAAGCCCTCGCCGGTCTGGCCATCGCGGGACTTCGCAGCCTCGACAACGACGATGCGCTGACAACCCTCATCGCGCGCTATCTCGACCGTCGCGCGGTCGTGGGACCCGCCGATGATCTGGCACCCGCCTTCGTCGATGAGGCTGGTCTGGCGGTGCCGCCGACGGCCTTCCGCGCCCATATCCGCGCGTTGCGGCGGGTGGCGGTGAATGTGGAGTTCAACGGCGCGCTTTGCCGGGGGCTTTTGGCTGCACGCTTCAATGAGGAGGAGGCGGCGGACCGCGAACCCGGCCTGCTCGACTTCATCCATGCCTTGCCGGCCGAGAAACGCAGCGGAGAGACGCCATGGCCAAAATGATGCTGCATGACGACGAAGCGCGCCAGGCTCTGGGGCGCGGCGTCGCCAAACTGGCGCGGGCGGTGCGCGGCACGCTCGGCCCGCGCGGCATGAATGCGATCATCGACCGGCCGATCGGCACGCCGCTCGTCTCCCGCGACGGCGTCAGCATCGCGCAGGAGATCGAACTGCCTTGCCCCTTCGAGAATATGGGCGCGCAGGTGCTGCGGGAGGTTTCCAAGCAGACCAATGACGTCGCCGGGGACGGCACCACCACGGCGACCGTGCTGGCGGATGCCCTGGTGCAACAGGGCTTGCGGCTGCTGGCCGAAGGGGCCAGCCCGGTCGATCTCGTCGCCGGGCTGGAACTGGCCGTGGCGGAAGCTCTGACCGCTTTGCATCGCAGTGCCCGGCCCTTGTCCGGCGCTGAGGAGACCCTGGCGGTCGCGACCATCGCCGCGAATGACGCTGATCTGGGCAGAATGGTTGCCGAGGCTATCGAGCGCGTCGGCGCGGACGGCATCGTCACTGTGGAATTCGGCACCACGGTCGAAACCCTGCTGGAGGTCGTGGACGGCATGTCCTTCGACCGTGGCTATCTGTCCCATCACATGGTGACCGATATCGAGCGCATGCAGGTGGTGCTGGACGATCCGCTGATCCTGATGACCGATCTCAAACTCTCCAGTGCCGAGGATGCGAGTGCCATCGAGGCGCTGCTGGAAGGCAGTCGCCGGCCGCTGCTGATCATGGCGGAGGAGGTGGCGCCGGGCTGCATCATGCAGCTGCTTGGCCGGCGGGATCGCGGCCTGCCGCCGGTCGCCGCCATCCATCCGCCCGAATACGGCCATTGGCGTCGCGCCATGCTGGAGGATATCGCCATCGTCACCGGCGGCCGGGTCATCGCGCGGGACCTTGGCGGCACGCTGGCCGGCGTCACGCGGCGGGATCTGGGCGAGGCGCGGCAGGTGCGCATTTCGGCGAACCAGACCATCGTCAGCGCCGGCGGCGGGGACCCCGCGACCGTCGCGGCGCGGCGGACGCAGGTCATGCGGCAGCTGGACGCGGCGCCGCAGAATATCGAGCGTGACAAGCTGCAGGAACGGCTCGCCAAACTCTCCGGCGGCTCCGCCATCATTCTCGCCGGCGGCGCCACGCCGGTCGAGCAGAAGCGTCGGGTGCAGATGATCGAGGATGCGATCAACGCCACCCGCGCGGCTGTGCAGGATGGGGTGGTCGCGGGCGGCGGTACCGCGCTCGCGCAGATCGCGGCTGATCTCACGCCGATGATGGAGCGGCTGAGCGGCGGCAAACGCCTGGGGGCGCGGCTGCTGCAAACGGCTTTGACCCAGCCCCTGGCCAGTATCGCGACCAATTGCGGGCTGAAGGCGGAGGAGATCGTGCCGCGCGTTGTCCAGGCGCCGCGCGGCTATGGTCTGGACGCCAGGCAAGGCGAAATCCTGGCTCTGATGCCGGCGGGCATCCTCGACCCCGTGAAGGTGAGCGCCACGGCGCTTCGCAATGCGGCCTCCGTCGCCGGGTTGATCCTGACCACGCAAACCCTTGTCGCCAGTATTCCGGATGGGCATGACCCGACCGCAGGTCCCGCTTTGGGGGGTGGCGCGGAACGGTTGGGCCGGGCCTGATACGACAAGCTGGTAGTTCCCATCTGATCGGCGCTATCCTCCCGGCAAAAGAATGCGCCGCTCAGGCGTCGAACCGCTCGCGGGCTACCGCGAGCGACAGGGAAGGGGTAGCCATGCCAGGCCCACAGCCTGATCCGCAGGGCTTGCGACCGTTCAATATCCAGCACGGCAGTGCTGGCCGCGACACGATGTGCGCCTGGGAAAGGTTCCTGACGGAAGACCCGCAAGGCACCGACCCCGTGCGCAACGTCGTCGTCTCCTCCTGGCTGCGCAGCCGGGAGCTCGGCATCAATCCTCGCGGGCGTTCCGCGCCGCTCGCGGCCCGGGGCGATGCGATGGATCATCTCCGCGACCGCCATGCCGATCTTCTGGGCGCGGCCGCGGATGTTTTTGCCATGTCGGCGCCGCTCCTCGGCGGCTCGCGCTCGCTCATGCTGCTCACCAATCCGGACGGCATCGTCCTGGATGCCATCGGCGACAATCAGACGCTGGATGCCGGGCAGAGCATTCACCTGATGCAAGGCGGGGATTGGCGGGAGGATACGGTCGGCACCAACGGCATCGGCACGGCGCTCGCCACGCGCCGCCCGGCGCAGGTCCATGCGTCGGAGCATTTCTGCGAGGGTATCAAGGCCTGGACCTGCGCCGCCGCGCCGATATTCGAGCTGGGCACGGGGCAGGTTCTTGGCATCCTCGATATTTCCGGCCCGACCACCACCTATCAGCGCAATAATCTTAGCCTTGCGGTCTCGATCGCCCGGCAGATCGAGATGGTGCTGAACGAGCGGGCGAGCCGCGAAAGGATGCGGCTGCTGGAAGTCTGTCTGGAGCGTCTGTCGGCCCGCGACGTCGCGGGACTGGTCGCGATCGATCGTGACGGGCGGCTGGTCCATAACAGCGGGCGCCTGTCCAATCTGGTGCCATTGGGGCATCGGCTGCCGGGGCTGGATCGGCATGCCGCGGTCGAGGACTGGGCTTTGGCTTTGCCGGCGCCGCTCAGCGCCGATTGGTTCGATGTCATCAGGGTTGATGGGCGCGCCATCGGCGCGGTTCTCGTCATCCCCGAGCAACCTTCCCCGCGCTCTGCCCCAGTGGACTTGGCCGAGGCCGGTTTCGGCGCCATCATCGGCCGCAGCCCGGCCTTGGCACAGGCGCTGACCCGCGTCCGCCAGCTGCGCGGCAAGCGCGTGCCGATATTGATCGAGGGCGAGACAGGCACCGGCAAGGAGCTTTTTGCTCGCGCTTTGCATGGTGAGGTGCGGGACAGCCATCCCTTCGTCGTCTTCAACTGCGGCGCCGTGGTCAAGGATCTGCTGGCGAGCGAATTGTTCGGCTATATCAGGGGCGCCTTTACCGGTGCGACGGCCGCAGGCGCCATCGGCCGTTTCGAACAGGCCCATGGCGGCACGCTTTGTCTGGATGAAATCGGCGAGATGCCGCTCGACCTGCAATCCATCCTGCTGCGCGTGTTGGAGGACGGCATCATCTATCGCCTGGGCAGCGGTCAGCCGCATGTCGTCGATGTGCGTTTGGTCGCCATGACCAACCGCAATCTGTTGGAGGAGGTCGCGGCCGGGCGCTTCCGCCGTGATCTTTATCATCGTCTGAGCGTGACCCGCATTCAGCCGCCACCCTTGCGGGACAGGACGGGCGATGTCGATCTGCTGATCGCGCATTTCAACCGGCTCTTGGCGGCCAGACATGGCGTGTCAGAGCGTATGTTCGAGCAGCAGGCCATGCGGCTGCTGCGTGACTACGACTGGCCCGGCAATGTGCGGGAGCTGCGCAATCTAGTGGAAAGTCTGTTGCTGATGTCCGAGACCGCGTCGGTGACGGAGGAGGAATTGGTGCGGCTGCTTGAACCGGCGGCCATCCATTCGGACGGGCTTGGCGCCGCGCAACATGGCAGTGCCAGCCTTGAGGATGCAGAACGCGTGGCCATCATCCAGGCGACGGGCCAATGCCACGGCAATCTCGCGGAAGCCGCCCGCGCGCTGCGCATTTCCCGCAGCACGCTCTATCGCAAAATGGACCGTTACGGCCTGTCACATCGCTGACAGGTGGTCAGGCCTTGCTACTGATAGCGGCCGCCGCGCTGCAATACTTCGATCTTGTAGCCGTCAGGGTCGGTGAGGAAAAAGAAGCGGGCCAAAGGCTTGCCGTCATGCTCCATGGATTTCAGCGGCGTCGGCGTCAGATCGGCGGCCAGCAGGCGCGCATGCAGACCCTCGATATCCTCGACCGACACCGCCAGATGGCCATAGCCGTCGCCGAGGGTATAGGCCTCGTCACGACCTTTATTGACGGTCAGCTCCAGTTCGAAGCCGCTTTCGTCATCGGTCAGATAGATGAGGGAAAAGCTCGCGAAGTCATAACGGTCCTTCACCTTAAGCCCGAAGGCCTTGCCGTAAAAGGCGATCGATCTTGCATCGTCCAGCACACGGATCATGCTGTGGATGAGTTTCATGAGATCAGGCTCCGTACCATCGAGACAGGAAATTGCGGCGGACAAACGTCATCCCGCGTCAGCGATCCTACGCGACAATGAACCGGTCTCGATACTAATTCTCGTGGACCGGACAGGATATTCGGGGAATGTCGTTACCGGTCGGACCAGACGGGCAAAGCCGGTGGCGGCGTGATACCCGCTATCGTCTCGGCGAAGGCGAGCAAAGACGCGTCCTGACCGAAGCCCGCGACCAGCTGAACGCCGATCGGCAGGCGTTCTTTTGATACAGCAACCGGAAGGCTGATGGCGGGAAGCCCGGCGAGATTGATCCAGCCGGTGAAGATCGCATGGTCGCGCGGGCCGGCCTCGCGGCCATCGATGCGGTCAGGGTAAGGGGTATCGGCTGCCCAGGGCAGCGCCGCCGCACTCGGTGTCAGAACCAGATCATACTGCGTGAAAAGATCAGCGAGGCGCAGGCGGAAGGCCGTCACCCATTCCAGGGCTTCGGTGTAATCGGCGCCGGTGATCGCGCGGCCCTCTTGCGCCATGGTCTGCACGGTGGTGCCGGCCTGAGCTTCGAAACCCGGACGCCAACCCATAAGATAGGCGACGCCGGCGCGCGAGATGACGAACCAGGTGCGATTGGCGGCCGTAAGGTCGAAGAAGACCGTACCGTCGAAGACCTCGGCGCCCTGGCCCGCCAGGGTCGCCGCGAAGGCCTGGGTTGCGGACGCTACCTCGGGGTCGACCGGCGCCGCGCCGAATTGCGGAATATAGAGCACGCGCGGTTTGCGGTTCGGCCAGGGCGCCGGTTTCGCGAAAAGGGAGCGGCGGTCACGCGGGTCCGGCCCCTGCAGGATGCTGTCGAGCAGCCGCGCATCGGCCAGGCTGCGGGTCAGCGTGCCGATGACTTCGAAGTCGCTCAGGATCGCGGGAAATCCCCAAAGCCGGGGCATATGCCCGGTCGAGGGTTTCCAGCCGACAAGCCCGGTATGGCTGGCCGGGCGGCGGATCGAGCCGCCGCCATCCGTGCCGATTGCGGCCGGCACAAGCCCGGCCGCGACACCGGCTGCCGCACCGCCGGACGACCCGCCGGGGGTCAGGTCGCGGTTCCATGGGTTGCGGGTGACACCGAAAAGATCGTTCCGCGTATAGCCCTCCAGCGTCAGTTCCGGGACATTGGTCTTGCCGAGAATGACGGCACCGGCCGCGCGCAGACGGGCGACCGGAAGCTCATCCTGCTCCGGCATGAAATCGGCGAGAGCGCGGCTGCCCCAGGTCGCCGGCAGCCCGCGCACCAGGATATTGTCCTTGATCGACAGCGGCACGCCTTCCAATGGGGAGCGCGCGGCCCCTTGCGCCAATCTCGCGTCACTGTCGCGCGCGGCGGCCAGGGCGCTGTCCTTGTCGATGGCGACGAAGCTGTTAAGGCTCGGGTCGCGCTCGGCGATCCGCGCCAGACAGCGGTCGAGCAAAGCCTCCGCCGTCAGGCTGCCCTCACGCAAGGCCGCGGCGATGTCACCCAGATCCTCGGGCATGCGATCCTCCTTGGCCGGAACGAGTGTCACAGCGGCTTGCCGATGAAGGCAGGCAGTTTGGTCGATCGGCCGAGACCCGCCAGCACGGCGATCGCGATCAGATAGGGCATCATCTGCACGACATAGGAGCTGACGGGGATGCCAAATCCCTGCAGCCGAAACTCCAGCGCCTCGGCCGCTCCAAAAACAAGGCAAGCGGCGGCGGCGCCCCAGGGGTGCCAGCGGCCGACGATGAGGGACGCGAGGGCAAGATAGCCGCGGCCGCCGGTCATGCCGTCCGTGAAGGTGCCGACCTGTTGCAGGGACAGCACGGCACCGCCCAATCCTGCGATGGCGCCGCAACTGATGACGGCGATCATGCGCAGGCGCTGCGGATCGGCCCCGGCCACGAAGACGGCTTCGGGGTTTTCACCGGTCGCGCGCAGCAGCAGGCCGGTCTGCGTGCGAAACAGCAGGACGGACAGGCCGGCGCAGCCAAGCACCGCCAGATAGGTCAAGGGCGGGTGGGAAAACAGCAGCGGCCCCGCGACCGGAATGCGGGACAGGCCGGGGATGGGCCAAGGCCCCAGCGGATCGACCTGGATCGCGGCGGTCCCGGCCAGGATGTGCAAAAGATAGGTGGTCAGGCCGAGCGCCAGAATATTGGCGGTCAGGCCCGTCACCATATTATCGGCGCGGTATCGCACGGTGACGATGGCGACGATCAGGCCGATCGCGCCCCCGCCCAGAACGGCGAGCAGAAGCCCGACGGCAGCGCTGGATGACGCCCAGGCGCCGATGACGGCGGAGAATGCGCCCATCAGCATCATGCCTTCCAGCCCGACCGCGAAAACCCCGGCGCGTTCGGACAGGATGCCGCCGAGGGCCGCGAAAATGAGCGGCGTCGCGATCCGGATGGCGGCGGCGAGGAAATCGATCATGCGCGGCGCACCGTGGCGGTGAGGATGAACAGCATGGTGATGCCTTCGATGACGACGACCAGCGCCGAAGGCACGCCGATCTGCCGCTGCATGGCAAGCGCGCCCGTCTCCAGCAATCCCACGAACAGCGCGGCGGGGATCACGGCCGCAGGTTCCAGGGCGCCGAGCAAAGCGACCGTCACCGCCTTGAAGCCGAAACCGGTCGAGAAGCCTTCGATCAGGCGGTGATGAAGGCCGAGGATTTCCACGCCGCCACCGAGCCCGGCAAGGCCGCCGGCGGTCAGCATGACGCCCCAGGTGACGGCGGCGGTCGAAAATCCGGCATAGGCGGCAGCCGCGCGGGATCGGCCGGTGACGCGGATCGCGAAACCCCAGGGCGTCTTCCAAAGCAGGAAGGACAAGGCGAGCGAAGCAAACACGCCGATCAGGATGCCGATGTGAAAATAAAAATGCGGCACGCGCCACAGCCAGACGGCGCGCGGCATGGCCGGGGATTGCAGGAAGCCGGCGCCGGGCTGGCCGAGCGGACCCGAGAGGACGAGTTGCACGAACAGGAGAGCGACAAAGTTCAGCAGCAGCGTCACCAAAACCTCATGGACGCGGCGGCCGAGATGGATGGCGGTCGCAACGGCCGCCCAAAGCCCGCCGCAGAGAATGGCCGCGATCAGGGCCGCGATGGCGGTGATGACGGTCGGCGGTCCGGGCCAGGCCAGCACCGTCGCGGCCGTGCCGATTCCGCCCATCGCGATTTGGCCGTCCGATCCCATATTGATGACGCCGGCGCGAAAGCAAAGCGCGAGCCCTGCACCCGCGAGAAGATAAGGGCAGGTGCGGTTGAGCACGGTGCCGATCTGATAGGGGGACCCCAGCGCCCCGGCGAGCATCGCCCGGAAAGCGGTCAGCGGGTTATGGCCGGCAAGCGCCACCAAAACGGCGGCGCAAAGCATGGACAGGCCGATCGCCACCAGAATGCGCGGAAACAGACCGTCCCGGCGCAGGCGAAAGGCAAGGCGCGGGGCGCCAGCGGTTTCGCTCATGCGGCCCGTCCGGACATCCAAAGGCCAAGCTGCGGCATATCGATCGCCGCGCGGGCCATGATGCCGGCGATGGTGCCGCCGGCGATGACGGCGACGCGGTCGCTGATCGACAGCACTTCTTCAAGCTCCGATGAGATGTAGATCACGCAAGCGCCGGCGTCGCGCAAAGCGATCATGCGTTCCAGCACGAAATGCGTGGCCCCCGGATCCAGGCCCCAGGTCGGCTGATGCGCGATCAGCACGGCGGGATTGCGGTCCAATTCGCGGGCGATGACGATCTTCTGCTGATTGCCGCCGGACAGCCGGCTTGCCGGTGTCGCGGGGGAGGGGGCGCGGATATCGAAACGCTGCATAAGGGCTTTCGCCTTGGTAAGGCCGGCCCGGCCGGCGAGCAGACCGTGGCGGCGATAGGGCGCGCGCCGGCTGTCGCGCAGCATCAGATTATCCGCGATCGTCATGCTGCGGACGAGGGCGGTGCTGCTGCGGTCGGCGGGCATATAAGCGAGGCCCGCTTGCATGCGCGCGTTCACGGTCGCGCGTGTAATCTCCTGCCCGTCGAGGCTGATGCGACCGGCCGTCGCGCGGCGCAACCCGGCCAGGGTTTCTGCCAGTTCCAGCTGTCCGTTCCCGTCGACGCCGGCGATGCCGAGGATTTCGCCGCCGCGCAGGGTGAGGTCGATCGGTCCCAGTCCTGGGCCGCTCAATCCCTGGATATCAAGCCGGATCGGGCCGGGCGCGATCTCGCCGAGGATTTGCGGTGCGGTGACATCGCGGCCGACCATCATGCCAGCAAGCCCGGCGCGGCTGGCCCCGGCAACCGGCGCGCGGCCTGACACCTTCCCCGCGCGCAGCACGGTCACGGTATCGCAGACCGCCATGACCTCCGGCAGCTTATGGGTGATGAAGACGATGCCCTTGCCGTCCTGCCGCAAGCGTCTGAGGATCGCGAGCAGTTCGGTGACCTCGGACGGGGCCAGGTTCGATGTCGGCTCATCCAGAATAAGCAGTTCGGCTTCGCGCAGCACCGCTTTCAGGATCTCGATCCGCTGCCGGCGGCCGAGGGGAAGATCGGCCACGCGGGCGAAAGGATCAAGCGCCAGTCCGAAACGTTCGCTGGTTTCGCGGATGCGCGCGGCCATGGCGTGGCGACCCAGCCACCATCCGGATTCCTTCCAGCCGAGCATGACATTCTCGACGACTGTCATCGCCTCGACCAGCATGAAATGTTGATGGATCATGGCGATGCCGGCGGCCATGGCATCGCCCGGGCGATGGCCGGCCAGTTCCTTGCCGCGAAACACGATGCCGCCGCCGTCGGGTGGCACCATGCCGAACAGCACTTTCATCAGCGTGCTTTTGCCGGACCCGTTCTCGCCGAGCAGGCCGACGATCTCGCCGGCATGGACATCGAGATCGATGCCGTCATTGGCGCGCAGCTTGCCGTAACAACGGACTATTCCGCGCATTTCCAGAAGTGCGGCCATCGGACCTCGACCGGATCTGGCAGCGGTCCGGTGATCTGGACCGCTGCCTTGACCTGTCTCTCTCTTGCCTCAGCTACCGGGGCGGGCGTCGTGGTCGGTCGGCACGACCTTGAGCTTGCCGGAGGCGAAATCCGTCCCCATCGCGTCGATCTCGGTAACGACGGCTGCCGGCACCACAGGATTGAAGGCCTTGCCCGGCAGATAGCCGAAGGAAGCGCCGGTCACGGGGGCGGTGTTATAGCCATATTGCACGAAACTGCCGAGAAGCTTGCCCGCCTTCACCTGATCGGCGACATTGCCGATCATTGCCGGCCAGTCCTCCAGAATATTCGTCAGCACCAGATCGGGCGCGATCTTTGTCTGATCGAAGCCGCGCCCGGTGACATAGACATGCCGTTCCTTGGCGGCCTCGACCAGACCGGCTTCGGCGGCATTCAGCTTGCCGGTCAGGACGTCGGCCCCTTGATCGATCAAGGACAGGGCGGCCTCCTTTGCTTCGGCCGAATCTTCCATATCCTTGATATAGATGATCGAGACCTTGGCGCCGGCCTGGGTGGCGCAGATCCGGAACCCACCGGCCTGGGCGGTGATATTGGGCACGCCCTGCAGACCATAGACGCCCGCGACCTTATGGGTCTTGCTCATGCGCGCGGCCAGCAGGCCCAGCTGGCAGCCGAATTGCGCGTTGTTCCAGTCGATCGACATAACGTTCGGCGCCTGACCTTCGTTGCCGCTGACGGCAATGAATTCGACCTTCGGAAAATCGGGCGCGACTTCCTCCATGGCCGAGACGAAACGCCCGGAATGGCCAAGGACGATGTTATAGCCCTGGCTTGCATAGTCGCGCAGCGCATCCGTCTCGTCGGCATCGGCGACATTCTCGGAATAGGCGATCGTGAAGCCGTGCGGCTCCAGGCTTTTGACGATCGCATAGCCGAGCGCGTTCCAGCTTTGATCGTTGATGCTGCCGGGCAGCAGAATGGCGGCTTTGTCGGCGGCCTGCGCGGGGGACAAGCAGGTGGCGCCGAGCAGGATGGCGGCACCGGCGGCCAGACCTTGGCAGCGACGGACCAGGCGTTTCGTCGTCATGACATTGACCCTCGGGTTGTGACGCTAGTCCGTTTGTGAGATCCGGCTTTGGTCAAGGCCAGTGCGGTCGCCGGACCCGCACCGCGTCTATTCCCTTATAGCTTGACGATGACGGCGATCGGCGCTTCGCCGGGCCGGCATTGATGCTCGGTCCCACCGGAGATGAAAATTGCCGAGTCTCCGGTGACCGAGGTCAGCACGGCGCCGAGTGCCGCGCGGGCGTGACGTTCGTAATGGATATCGGCATCCGACAGCATGGTGGTGCGCCGTCCACGCAATAGGCCATTGGCCGGGGCTTCGGCTTTGGCGAAGATGGCCTGGATACGGTCGATTTGGGGTTGGACGGCGGGGTCGCCCGCCGCGTCCCGTGCCGCCATGTGCACGGCCTCGGCGTCGACGATATCGCGCAGCACGGCATGGCCGATGCGCAGATCGCCGCCGGCCTGGTCGGAATTGCCGAAGACGAGGATCTCGCAATTCCGCAACTCGCCGCCGGCCGAGGTATTCGCGACCGAGGAATAAAGGTCCATGCGCTGGGCGATGACGGTGTCGTCAAGCGCCGCCTCGTCAACCTCACCGAGTGCCAGGGCCACGCCGAGCGCGGTCGCCCCGCGGGCATAGGGTTTGGACCCGTTCGGATCGCGCGTCACCAGCGTCGCGCCGCGACGGTCCGCGTCGGCGACAGCAGCCGGGGTCAGCAACGGCCCCTTGACTTGGACATAGTGGACGTCGCGCGGGTCGGTGATCGCGGCCTCCGCCTGGGCGGACCGCACGGCATCCGCGACCAGGCGCACCTCGGCCATGGTGCCGACTTCCTCGGGCGCGAGGTCGCGGGTGACGGCGATACCCAGTGCCAGGCGCTTCTCGCCGTTGACCGGCGCCTCCGCCGCGCTGCGCGTGAAGATGGTGGCATGGGGGCTCAATACGCCTTCCGTGCCGCCGGACCAGACGAAGGCGATCCTGCGGCCGACCTCTTCCGCCGATATCGCCAGATGGCGGGCGAGAGCCAGGGAAAAGGACAGGGTCGCGAATCCGCGCGTGAAGTCGTTGGCGCCGCCATTGCCTTCCGTCTTGCCGATGAGGGCGACGATTTCGCGCGGATCGACCGCGCCGCTGTCGATCAGACGCTCCAGACCCGAGACATCGCTCGGATTTGCCATCGCTACCTTATGGACGCCTATGCGCAAGGCAAGCTCCTTTATCCTCTAGGCAAGAGTGGACGTCCTTGCTGCGCTGCGCAACTGGGCTGGGGCCGATTTTCTACGCGGCACCCTGCGGCCAGCGGAGTTCCGCTAGGATGCGCTGGCCGGACCGGGCGAGCGCCGCGCGAATAGGCCCGAGGTCGAAGCCAAGCAGCCGTCCGCCGCGTTTATGCCAGCGGCCGGCGATCATCACGCTGTCGATGCTGCCCGTATGGGCATGCATGATGAGCGTGGCGACAGGGTCATGCACCGGCCAAAGATCCAGATCATCCGCCCGCACCAGGATGAGGTCGGCCTGTAACCCTGGCGCCAGACGCCCGATCCGGTCCTGTTGGCCCAGCATGCGCGCGCCGTCGCGCGTAATCCAGGAGAGGGCTTCGCCTGTGCGAATGGTCGTGGTGGGGGGAATGGCGCCGGTCGTTACGCGCGATGCCGCATTGTCGAGCGCCCGTTGATGGGACAGCGCCGCGCGCGCGACCGCGATCATACTGCCGCCGACGACGCTTTCAATATCGACGCCAAGCGACGGCGCGACACCGAGCGCGCGTAATCGTCCGGTGATGGGATGGCCATGACCTTGGATCATCTCATTCTCGGGCGCGACCGAGAATGTCACGCCTTGGGCCGCGAACCGCGCGAGACGATCATCCGACAGGTCATTGCCGTGGACAATGTTGATCAGCGGCCCGAG
The DNA here is from genome assembly GCF_020621385.1 of Acidisoma cellulosilyticum. Classification (GTDB taxonomy): domain Bacteria; phylum Pseudomonadota; class Alphaproteobacteria; order Acetobacterales; family Acetobacteraceae; genus Acidisoma; species Acidisoma cellulosilyticum. Next base: position 72,411 of record NZ_JAESVA010000014.1, read on the forward strand.
GAGATTTTCGGCCTCCAGCACGTCCCAGCCTTCCGGCGTCTTGGCGGCACCGCCGCCCTGATGCATGGACGCGATGAGGCCGAACTCACGGGAGAGACGAAAGTCGGCAAGGGCGACCTCCAATGTCGCGTAATGCGGCCCAAGGATTGCCATGCCAAGGCTGAGCTTGCCGCTGCGCGACGAGAAGGGGCCGGCGAGCAGACGCTCGATCTCCCGGCGCGGATGGGGGATTTCGGAGAAATGCCGCTCGCCCGGTCGCGGGTCCGGTTTGGGCGAACCATGAAAGAAGGCCGCACGGATGCCAGATTCCTGCAGGGCCGCGACTGCCGCATCCGTATGGGCGGGCGTGGGGTTGTTATGGCACCAATCCACCAGGGTCGTCGTGCCGCTGTTGATTTGATTGAGGGCGCCGGCGAGCGTCGCGATGCCGATATCCTCGGGCGTGAAACGCGTCGCCAGTCCCGCATGCACCCATCGGAAATATTCGAGCAAGGTCCAATTGGCGGCGGCCGAGCGCAACCCCGTCTGCCAGGTATGCATATGGGCGTTGATAAAGCCGGGAGCGACGATCCAGCCTGGGGCTTCGACGATCTCGGTATTGACGTCGGATAGGTCGAGAGAGGGGCCGATCGCGGCAATGCGATCCTCCTCGATCAGGATATCTCCGCTGGAAAATTCGCCAAGGTGCTCGTCCATCGTGACGATGACGGCGCCTCGTATCATGATCCGATGCATGGCTTTACCAGTCATTTATATTGTGGAATTTGTTTTTGTTATTGCTTGATCAAATTACCAGATGGCCGAATTCAGGCGGTCCATTTGGACTCGTAGTTATTGTCTTTGAACCGGTTGAACAGAAACTCATTGAACAAGCGGACCTTGGCCGGCACATGTTCTCGCGTTGGAAAAGCGATATTCATTGTCAGGCGAGGCAGATCCCAATCGTCTAGTAGCCGGACAAGCTGACCCGATTCAAGCGCCGAATAAATAATATAGGCGGGCTGCGCCAAAATCCCGAGACCGCCGATGGCCGCCGCCTGGATGACCTGCCCGTCATTCGCCGATAAAAGGCTCTCGACCCTGACTGTAAGCTTGGAATCACCCTTGGAAAACGCCAATTCGTTCGGACGATCTGCGAGCGTGTAGAGCAGCATCTTATGATCCGCAAGTTCACTCGGGTGCCGCGGTGTTCCATGCTGCGCGATATAATCCGGCGAGGCCGCCAGCAAGCGCCGCGTTTCCGCCAGGCGGCGGATTGTGACCGAGGAATCGGCTTCAACCCTTCTGGTGCGGATCGCCAGATCCACGCCATTCTCCAAAAGATCATAGTATCGGTTTGAGGCAACGACATCGACGGTGACGTTCGGATAGCGGCGCGTGAAGTCCAGCACAATCGGGGTGAGATGTTCGATGCAGAAAGACAGCGATGCGCTGACGCGCAGTAAGCCGGTGGCGTTCAGCGCCTGTTCGGTCGCGGCCGCTTCCGCCTCACGCATCGTCGCCAGAACGGTTTTGCTGCTCTGGAAAAACTGCTGACCGACCTCGGTGAGATAAAGCTTTCTCGTCGTCCTTTGAACCAGGCGAACGTTCAGCCTTGTCTCCAAAGCCATGAGGTGGCGGCTCGCGGCGGAGTTGGACAGGCCTAACGTCTCAGCGGCCCTGGAGAGGTTTCCGAGTTCAGCCGCCCGCACGAAAAGCTCAATCTCCGCCCATCGATCCATGCCACCCTCATTCTTGCATCAATTGGGATAGTGTTTCCCTTTTTTGCGCTATTTCCCCGCCTTCATCAAGGGTAGTCTCCAAATCCAATGATAAGGGATGCAAGATCCCGGGGAGAAAGCGATCAATGATCCGACAACCTGCGCACGCGATAGCGGCGGCGAGGGACAGTGTGCTGTCCCACTAAAAGTTCAAGAATAAATCGATGAATTGCAGTGGAAGTTAGCATGATAAAGCACATCGTCATGTGGAACCTGCTTGGGGATAGTCCAGAGGAGAAGCTGTCGGCCGCGATGCAAGTCAAAACGGGTTTCGAGGGGCTTATCGGTCAGATTCCAGGCTTGATGCATCTTGAAGTCGGCATCGATATCAGCCGCGTGTCCTATGCCTGCGACATGGTTCTTTATTCTGAGTTTACCGACGGCGACGCCCTGGCCTCCTACGCCAACCATCCCGCCCATCTCGACGTGCGCGACCGCATCGCGGGCCTGCGGATCGCGCGCTATCAGGTTGACTATCCGGCGCCTTCCGATTCCCCGTATCAATCAGCATCAGATTTTCGCTGATCATCATAAAATTCAATTTATGAATAACGAAGACAAGGTCGGGCAGTATCGCATGTGAGGTCTCGTCGGGTAAACCGACAAAGTGCTGCACCGCAATAAGCCAGATGAGGCCAAGCGCGACCGAAGCCAGGTAATGTCATGCGCTTGACGTCACGACCTGCTATCGCGTAACGATTAAAAAAAGAACACTTGTGCGGTTTACGCACAATATCGGGAGGATAAATTGACCTCTATCAACCTATCTCGGTCAGTCTTGCGTGCTGCCGCTCTGGGCCTCGGTCTCGTTGTCGCCGGGGGCCAGGCGCAGGCAGCCGAACCCGTTCTCGGCTATGCGGCGGGCTTCCTCACCGACCCGTTTCAGGCGGTCCTGGTGCAACAGGCATTGGCGACGGCGCGGGCTGAGGGATTTCACACATTGCCGGCGACAAACGCCAATGGAGATGCCGGCAAGCAAATCTCGGACATCCACAATCTTATCGCGACCGGCGCCAAGGTTCTGATCATTAACCCCACGGATAGTGAGGCGATTATTCCGGCTCTTGCCTTCGCGGCCAAGAAGAAGGTTCCGGTGGTTGCGATCGATACGGCGCCGGCCGGCGGGTCGCTGGCCATGGTCGTGCGCGCCGACAATGCGGCCATGGGTGCGCAGGCTTGCCAGCAAATCGGCAAGGCGCTTGGCGGCCAAGGCATCGTGCTCTCGCTGATGGGTGACCAGGCCACGACCAACGGGCGCGACCGCACGACCGGCTTCAATACATGCCTCAAGGCCAGCTATCGGAATATCAAGTTGATTCAGGAGCCGACCAACTGGAAGGCGGACCAGGCGACGGCCATTGCGCAGACAATCGTCACCTCGACACCGAAGCTTTCGGCGATTTATATGCAGAGCGACTCCGTCATGCTGGCCGGCGTCGTCAATGTGTTGAAGACGGCCCATAAGCTCAAACCCGTAGGGCAGCCGGGCCATATCGTGCTTGTCAGCATCGATGGAACGCCTTTGGCTTTGCAGGATATCCGCAAGGATCTGCTGGATTCGGTCGTCTCCCAGCCGCTCAATCTCTACATCAAATACGGCGTCTACTATGCCAAGGCCGCTCTGGCAGGAAAGACCTTCGCACCCGGCCCGACCGACCATGACAGCACAATCATCGCCAAGGGCAAGATCGAGATGGATCTGCTGACGGCGCCGATCGTGACGAAGGCGAATGTCGATGACCCATCCCTGTGGGGCAATCAGACGAAAAGCTGATGATCCTGGTTGAAGGGATAGGCTCATGGTGAGCAGCGTTTTATCCTCCGCTCCGCGGGCGACCGATGGTGCGGCTGCTGCCTTCGCTTTGAAAACGGAGAAGGTCAGCCGCAGCTTTGGACCGACGCGCGTATTGCATGACGTGAGCTTTTCTGTTCCCGTCGGCGACTCGCGTGCTTTGGTCGGCCGCAACGGCGCTGGCAAATCAACCCTTGTGGCCATTGTCACCGGCATGCTGTCGCCGAGTGCGGGGGTGGTGGAACTGGCGGGATTGCCGGCCCCGGCCCTGGGTGACAGGGCGGCCTGGCGAGAGCGCGTAGCCTGCGTCTATCAGCGTTGGACGGTCATCCCCACGCTGACGGTGGCTGAAAATCTCTACCTCAACAGCCAGCCGCGCAATCGTCTCGGTTTGATCGGATGGAACCGGCTTCGCGAGCAGGCGCGTGCGACGCTCGCGGAATGGGGCCTTGACGTCGAGCCGGACCTCATGGCGTCGCGCCTGACGGTGGAGCAAAGACAGATCGTCGAAATCGGTCGTGCTCTGCTGCAGGGAAGCCGGTTGCTGATCTTGGATGAGCCGACGGCGGAATTGGAACGGCGCGAGGTGCATCGGCTCTTCGACCGTATCCGCCATCTGCAGCAGAGTGGCGTCACCTTCATCTATATTTCCCATCATCTCGAAGAAATCTATGAAATCTGCCGCAGCGTGACCGTCTTACGGGATGGTCTTCTGGTGGCCGATGCCCCGCTCGGTGACATGCCGAAGGGCGCGCTGGTGCAGGCCATGGTGGGTGCGGCGGCGGGGGCGGCGCGTGCCGCACCGGTCGGCCGCGAGACGGTCGGGCCGGCTGCGCTCACGGTCAAGGATTTGGCGATCGGCACCCTCGTCCAGGATGTCAGTTTCAATCTCCAGCCCGGCGAATGCATGGGGCTGGCAGGACTGGCGGGGTCCGGCAAGGAGGAGATCGGTGAGGCGATCATTGGCCTTCGCCGCTACAAGGGTCTTATCCAGACGGCACAGCCGGGCGACCGCATCGGCTATGTGCCGCGTGACAGGCATGAGCGCGGCATCCTGCCGCAGCTCTCCATTGCCGAGAATCTTACTGTCACCGTCACGGATAGTTTCGGGCGCTTCGGCTTCATCTCGCCGCGTCGGCAAAACGACCGCGCCAGCGCACTCGTGCGCAGCCTTGGAATCGTCAGCGCATCGCTGAAGCAGCCGATTTCGGAACTCAGCGGCGGCAATCAGCAAAAAGGGCTGATGGGCCGCGCGCTGGCTTCCGCGCCGAAGGTATTGGTTTTGGTCTCGCCGACACAAGGTGTCGACATCGCGTCCAAGGAGGCGTTGTTCGGGATCGTCGCCAAGGCCCAGGCGGAGGGCGCGGCGGTGCTGATCATTTCCGATGATCTTGACGAGCTTGCCGTCTGTGATCGCGTGCAAGTCATATTCCGGGGCCGTCTGACAAGGCAATTCGGTCGAGATCGCAACGACGAGGATATCGTCGCTGCGATCGAAGGATTGGAGGAAGAACAGCATGGTTGATGTTGCTATCGCCGCGCCGCGCGGCCGAGGGAAAAGCAGGGCCTGGGTTTCCCGGTTGCAATTGCGTGAGCTTGTCCTATTGCCTGTGATCATTCTGGCAATGATCGCGGGCGCTATCGTCAATCCGTCATTTCTGACGGCAGACAATCTCATCAATATTCTGCAGCAGTGTTCGGAACTCTCGATTCTGGTCATCGCCGAGTCCTTGATTTTGATGTGCGGCATGTTCGATCTGTCGCTTGAATCCATTGTCGGCTTCTGCCCCATGCTCGCTGCCTGGCTGATCGTGGCCGATACCACGGAGGGCGGCTCCGGCTTCGGGCTGAACGGCTTCGTCGCGATCGCCCTCGTTCTTGTGGCCGGTGCGGTCATCGGCGCCTTCAACGGCTTTCTGGTTGTGCGCCTCAAACTCAATGCCTTTATTGCGACACTCGCGATGCTGATCCTGCTGCGGGGCACCACAATCGGCATGACTAATGGGCGGACGTTGTTCGATCTGCCGCCGGAATTCCTCTATCTCGGCTCGGCGACCTGGTTCGGCATCCCGGTCTCCATCTGGATCGCCGGATTCCTGTACCTGATTTTCGGCCTGCTGCTGCGCTATCACCGGCTGGGTCGGGCGCTTTATGCGATCGGCGGCAATCCGGAAGCGGCAAGGATCGCGGGTATCCCTGTCGAGCGCATCACCTGGGGTGTTTTCGCTTTGGCCGGGCTATTGGCGGCGCTGGCCGGGCTTATGCTGACCGGCCGCATCGCCTCGGTGGTGGCAAGCCAAGGCCAGAACCTGATCTTCTATGTCTTCGCGGCAGCTGTTATTGGCGGCATCAGCCTGAACGGCGGACAAGGGCGACTGCTTGGCGCGCTGACGGGTGTCATTCTTCTCGGCATTCTGCAGAACGTCCTGACCTTGTCGCAGATCGCCGCTTTCTGGATCGACGCCGCCTATGGCGCCATCATCCTGCTGTCCCTGATCGTCACCCGCTTTACCGGTGAGGCGCCGCGCCGGGCCTGAAGCCTGGGACGTGACGCCGCTTAACTCTCTCGTGCGAGGTTGAAATGTCACTTGCTGATCTGATCCGGCTGGATGGTCGCGTTGCCTTGGTGACCGGTGCGGCGCGGGGCATGGGCGCTGCCATTGCCGAGGAGCTTCTCGCCTTGGGTGCGACCGTCGTCCTGTCCGATCAGTCGCCCGCCGTCCGCGACACAGCGGAAGCCCTGGGGCGTGGCGGCGGCAAGACGGACGCGATCGTGACGGACGTCACCGACAGCGCTTCCGTCGACAAGACGATTGCGGAGGTCGTCGCCCGCCATGGCAGCATCGACATTCTGGTCGCCAATGCCGGCATCGCCTATGAGGAGCCGACCACGACGCATTCCGATGAAAACTGGCGGCGTGTCATGGCCGTCAATGTCGACGGTGTGTTCTTCGCGGTTCGTGCGGCTGGCCGCCACATGGTCGCCGCGAAACGCGGTGCCATCGTCGCCATATCATCGATCGCGGGTGTCACCAGCGTGCGGCCGGAATTGCATATCGGCTATGACGTGTCGAAAGCGGCCGTCGCGCATCTTTGCCGGAATGTCGCGGTTGAATGGGCATCCTCCGGCGTTCGCGTCAATGCCGTCGGTCCGGCCTATGCGGATACGGAGATGCTGGCGGAGGTCGGTCGCACCCGGCCGGAAGTTATGCGCGCCTGGCTCGCGGATATGCCCATCGGACGGTTGATTGCACCGCGGGAAGTGGCCCAGACGGTCGCCTTCCTGGTCTCCGACGCGGCGTCCGGAATTACCGGGCAGAATCTGATGGTCGATGGCGGCTACTCCGCCGCCTAACACCCTTTGCAATCGAGAGAAGCTATGATCAGCGACCAGCGTATTCTTGCCGCCTATTGGACCCTGGCCGGGGACTGCTTTCCGGGCGGAAAGACCGAGGTCAGCCCTTATGCGTTTGAAACGCGGGTGGCAGCGGCGGCCGCCGCCGGCTATGGCGGCATCGGCCTTGTGCATGCGGATATCCAGCACTTGCGTGACGCCCTCGGCTTCAGCCGGATGCGGGCCATATTGGATGCCCACGGCATGCGTGATCTTGAGGTGGAGATTTTCAGCGACTGGTTTGCCAATGGCGAGCGCCGCGCGAGATCGGATGTGATGCGCGCGGATCTTCTCATTGCCGCGCAAGAACTAGGGGCCAGCCATATCAAGATCAGCGGCGATATGGACGGTGCCGACTGGCCGCTGCCGGTGATGGCGGATGCTTTTGGCACGCTCTGCGCGGAAGCCGCGCGGGCGGGCACGCGTGTCGGGATCGAGATCATGCCCTGGTCCAATCTCAGCACGATCGCGAATACCATGCCTGTGGTCAATGCGGCCAATGCGAAGAATGGCGGTGTATTGCTCGATGTTTGGCATATGGTACGGGGTCATGTGCCGTTCGAGGATATCGGCCGCCTGCCGGCCGACAAAATCATCTCGATCGAGTTGGATGACGGGCCTGCTCAACCGGCGGCGGACCTCTGGCATGAGACGCTGCATGACCGCCTTCTGTGCGGCGAGGGCGCTTTCGATATTCCTGGCTTCCTGTCTCAGGTTGCGCGGACGGGCTATGACGGCCCTGTCGGCGTGGAGATATTGTCGAAAGATCACAGAATCCTGCCGCTGGACCAGATGGCGCAGCGTGCGTTTGATTCGGTCAAGAAAGTCCTGGCTTAAAATCGGACAGATTGACAATTCCTGGAGAAAGACAGCATGCGCTTTGTGGTCCATTGCCTCGACAAATCGGGCGCACTCCCGCTGAGATTGCAGAATTATGAAGCGCATAAAGCCTATCTTGCCTCGGGGGTCGTGCGGACAGTGGTATCCGGCCCATTGGTCGCGGATGACAGGGAAACCATGATCGGATCGATGTTCATCTTCGAAGCGGACAGCAAGGACGATGTCATCGCTTTCAACACGGCAGATCCCTTTAACAAGGCCGGCATATGGGGATCGGTCAGTATCAACGCCTTCCTGATGCGCGTCGACAATCGCGGATAGATGAGGAGCACCGGCTATGGACGTCATGAATGCGAATATCGAACCGACAGTAGAGCACGGTGGATCCTGTCACACCTATTTCATGGTGCCGAAGGAGGCGATGAGGGCGGCGACAGAGAATTCCTACCTCGAATATATCTCTGAGTTCGAAATAGCGGCGGAGTCTCACCTTGAGCCGCATCGCCATAACACGCACGAATTTTACTACATTCTCAAAGGGCGTGGGATTATGCAGATCGAACGCGACAAGCGCGAGGTTGCGCCCGGCGATCTGATCCATATACCGCCGAATGCCGTGCACAGCATCGCACCGATCAGCGGAACGGGGCCAATCAGGGCCTTGGCTTTCGCGGCGAGTTTCTTGCCGCCGGGCGGCGCCGGAACCGAGGCTGATGCGGCTGAACTTCCGGCCTGATAGCGTTTCAGTCCGGGGCATAGACCTGGCGCAGATCGGCCTGCAGATGCAGAAGATGCGGCAGAAATGAGTCCCGCATCTTCTTCACGCTGACACGGGCGGCCTGAGCGCCGATGTTCAAAGCGGCGACGACATTGCCGCGATTATCGTATAAGGGCAAAGCGATGGAGCGCAGGCCAAGTTCCAACTCCTCGTCGATGATTGCATAACCTTGACGTTTGATCTTGGCGAGTTCGGCCATCAGCGGCAGGATTTCGGTTATCGTCTTTGCGGTCAGTGCAGGTCGGCTCGCTTTTTCGAGCAGCTTTCGCGCTTGGTCCGGCGGCATGAAAGCGAGCAGCGCGCGGCCCATTGAGGAGCAATAGGCGGGCAGCCGGCTGCCAACATTCAGATTGATCGACATGACGCGCTGTCGCGATGCCCTTGCGATGTACACGATGGATTGACCGTCCAATACTGAAACCGAGCAGCTTTCCTCCGTCTCGCGCGACATTTGTTCCAGCAGAGGCTGGACGATGCTCGGCAGCGAGGCTGTATGCAGATAGGAATAACCGAGCCGAAGAATGCGCGGCGTTAACTTGAAGAATTTACCGTCATGTTCCGCATAGCCGAGCGATACCAGCGTTAGCAAAAGACGGCGGCATGTTGCGCGATCCATGTCGGTTTCGCGGGCGACATCCGAAATGGCCAGGCGCGGGTGATCCCGGTCGAAGGTCTCGATAACGCGAAGTCCTTTGATAAGACCGCCGACCATATTGGAGTTGCGATCTTTTGAGACCTTGCTGTCTTCATCGTGCAGATCTGACATTGAAGCCCTTGCGGATATGACGTGCGATTAGCAACACAGATTGACAAAAACGGAAAGATGCGGTGATCTATCTGACAAGGAAACATTGTGCGTATATCGCACAAAATATTCAAGATCGCAATTCGCATCCGTCAAACAGGTTGCGCCAGAACGTCGCCGGTCAACGGGTCAATGGGTCAACGCCGACCGCTGCGGTCTCGCAACTGGCTGCGCCGTCAAATCGCACTGACGAACGGGAGGCTAAGGAGGAATTCGCATGAAGGCTTTGAGATTCCACAAGGCGCAAGACCTGCGGTTGGATGAAGTCGCGGCGCCCCCGGCACCGACGGGGCAGGATGTGCTGGTACGCATAAGCCTTTGCGGTATCTGCGGATCCGACCTTCACGAATATCAAGCAGGCCCCATCATCGTCCCGACCAGCCCGCATCCTTTTACCGGTGCCATGGCACCGCTTATCCTGGGCCACGAATTATCGGCCTTGGTCGAGGCTGTGGGACCGGATGTAGCGACGATCGCGGTCGGCGACCGTGTCGCGGCCATGCCGCATCTCAACAAGCCGGGTGAGTATTTTGCCCGCCGGAATCTCGGCCATATCAGCGCGGAGACCGGCATCATTGGCCTGAGCGGCCCTTGGGGCGGATTCGGGGAATATGCTTTGATCCCCGAGCAGAATCTCGTCCGCCTTCCCGCCGACGTGTCGGACGCACAAGGCGCCATCGTGGAGCCCGCATCGGTTGCCCTGCATGCGATAGATCGCGGCGGCGTATTCCCCGGTGCCTCCGTCCTCATCACCGGCGCCGGCCCGATCGGTGTGCTGGTGGCGCTCGCCGCGCGGGCTGCAGGTGCGACACGGATTTTTCTGTTCGAGCCCAATTCGCAACGCGCGGCACGCGTGCGGGGACTGCCGGGGATTTCCGTTTTCGACAGGCTGGGCGAGGATTTTGTCTATGCCGTGAAAACCGGAACCGCCGCCGGGATCGGTGTCGATATCGCCATCGAATGCGCCGGGCATCGTGATGCGCTGGCACTTTGTCTTGATAAGGTCAGGCGGGACGGCACCATCGTCCAGGTCGGTCTGTTCGTCAAGGAACCGACCTTCGACATGTACAAGCTTTGCGAGAAGGCGGTTCGGCTCATCGGCAATTGGGGCAATCCCATCACCATCGGCCCGAGGGTGGTGGAACTGATCGCCAGCGGGCTCTATCCGGTGGAGATGATCATCAGCGGTCAAGTGCCTTTGGCGGAGGCGGTTACCGAAGGGTTCGACGTACTCTGCAGACCCGGCAATGACAAGCTGAAGATCCTTGTCGCGGTTGGCGCCGCGTGACCGCAGCATCCCTCTCCCACAAGCCCGCAACGCCCGTTCTGGCGGCGCGCGATCTCAGCAAGCGCTATGGCGGGATCATGGCCTTGCAGAGCGTCGGGCTTGATCTGGGCGCGGGAGAGATCCATGGCCTGTGCGGCGAGAACGGAGCGGGGAAAAGCACCTTCATCAAGATCCTCGGCGGTCTGGTGCGGCCGGACAGCGGTGAGATCAGCGTCGATGGCCGACCGCTGGCACTCGGCCAACGTACGGATCCGCAGCTCATCTCGATCGTGCATCAAGAACTTGCCATCGTGCCGACGCTCTCCGTGCTCGACAATATCATGCTCGGCATGGGCGGCACTTCGCCGTTTTACTTCGCCCATCTTGTCCGCACGCAGGTTCGGCAAGGCTTGGACGAGGTCGGGCTTGCGCATATCCCCCTCGACAGGAAGGCGAGCGCGCTCAGTCTGGCCGAGCGTCAGCTCGTCGAAATCGCGCGCGGTGTCGCGCGTCGCGCCCGCGTTCTTCTGCTCGATGAACCGACAGCGACGTTGTCGGATGCGGAAATCAAACGTGTCTTCGATACGGCACGCCTGTTGCGGGATAAGGGCACGGCGCTTGTCTTTGTCAGCCACCGCTTGGACGAAGTCTTTGCGCTGACCGACCGCGTGACCGTCTTCCGCAACGGGCAGCATGTGCTGACGGAAAGAACCAGCGATCTGACGTCGCGTGATCTCGTGAAAGCGATGATCGGTCGCGACCTGGTGCGCGGAACGCAAAAGCCGCTGTCTGTCGCGGCAGACAGACCCGCGCGCCTCGCCATAGCGGGCTTGCGCTGTGGGGACGCGCTGAAACCCATCGACCTTGCTCTGGCACCGGGGGAGATTGCCGGTGTCGTCGGTCAATTGGGGTCGGGCGCCGATGTTCTTGTCGAAGCGCTGGCGGGTCTGCGCGGTCTGGTCGATGGGCAGATCGCAATCGACGGCCGCGCCGTGGTGATCGGCAGCGTGCGCGATGCGATGAAGGCGGGCATTGCCTATGTTCCCGAAGATCGCGCCGGCAAAGGCATTTTTTTGGATGCGCCGGTCTGGATGAATCTCACCGCCTCGGTCATGGGCCGGTTCAGCCGCGGGGGCGTGATGCAGCGGGCGGCCGAGCGCGAGCGGGGCTTGGAATTGGCCGCCATGTTTCGCATCGATCCCGGTCGGTTGGGCAGTGAGGTCGCAACCTTGAGCGGTGGCAATCAACAGAAGGTCGCGCTCGGCAAGGCTGCGGCGCTGACGCCCCGCATTCTCATCCTGAATGAGCCGACCCGTGGGGTGGATATCGGTGCGCGCAGCGAGATTTACGCGACCCTGCGGCGTCTGGCGGAACAGGGTCTCGCTATTCTTTTCTACTCGACCGATCTGGAGGAAGTCCTGGAACTCGCCGACCGCGTCGTGACGATCTTCCGCGGTGAGGTCGTTCGCAGCATCGGCCGCGACGCGCTGGACGGCGGGGAGATCCTGCATGATATCTTGAGGGGGCGAGACGACACTATCGTCTTGACGCAGTGATGGCCGAAGCAATGGCAGTCAAGACAACGGAGGGTTGGGTCAGCGAGCGCCTGCGTCGCATGGTCGCGACGCCGCATGAACTTCATGCGACCTCCATTCGCGGCGGCACACTTGTGCTGATCATTGTGGCTGTCCTCTTCGTTCCGCATTTCGCGGAATTCGGCAATCTCCAATCCATCATGTATTCCCTGGCGGCTGTCGGCATCGGGGCCGTCGGCATGGCGCTGGTGACCCTCAGCGGCAATCTTTTCATGCTGTCGATGGGCGCGACCGCCGCTTTCTCGACAGTTGTCTTTGCATCGCTGATCAGCCTCGGCCTTCTGCCGACGATGCTTCTGGTGGTCGCAGCGGGAACATTGATCGGGCTCATCCAGGGCGTGCTCATCGGTGCGGCGGATACCAATCCCATCATCACGACGATCGCCGCCGCTTCCATGATCACCGGCTTTGGCGTGCTTTGGACCGGCGGCATCACCGTCGTCGGCCATGGACAAGCGACCTGGCTGGGCTTTGGGCGCGTGTTCGGCCTCATTCCCAACCAGATCCTGGTCATGCTGATCTTTGCCGGCATCGCCGGTTTTGTGATGCAGAAGACCCGCCTTGGGCGCGAGATCCGGCTGATCGGCATGCAGCGGGACGTGGCGCGGGTCGCGGGTCTCAGGCTCATAGCCGCGACCATGTTCTGCTATGGTTTTGCGGGTGCGGCAGCGGCCCTTGCCGGCAGTCTCATCGCCTCGTCCTCGGCCCAGGGCAATCTGACCTACGGCATCGATCTCGACTTCAACGCGATTGCCGCTGTTCTGGTCGGCGGTGTCTCTATTCGCGGTGGGCGCGGTCGTGTCGGTGATGCGGTGGTCGGCGCCATGTTTCTCAGCATCATCGGCAATGTCCTGTTGGTCAGTGGCGTCAGTTACGAATACCAGCTGGTCGTGAAAGGCGCGGTCGTATTGGCATCGGTGATCATTGGCGCATTGCTTGGGCAATGGGCGCCAAGGTTGCGTCGTCGCGTGGGAGCAGCGAGATGAGCGGTGCTGCCTGGCTGACCCGATCGATCAGGCTGGTTCTGCTCGTCGCGCTGCCCTTGGGCTTTGCGCTGACCGTGAAACACTTTCTGTCGCTCGACAATCTTTACGCCATCTTCCAGTCCTTCGCATTCCTCGGCCTTTTGGCTCTTGGCCTCTCCGTCACGATGATTGCAGGTGAGTTTGATTTGAGCGTCGCGGCGATGGCGACGGTCGCCGGCCTCGTCACGATCAAGCTAGTCGTGCTTGGTCCGGTCGCCGCGGTGCTTTGCGCGGTCATGGTCGGCACCGTCATCGGCATCGGCAATGCGGTCTTGCTGCCTTGGCTGCAAATCTCCTCCCTCGTCACGACCGTCGGCACGATGATCCTGCTCAACGGCGTCGGCTTCTGGCTCGCTGGCGGGCGGGTGCTGAGTTACGACAATTTCGACGTCAGCGACGCCTTGGATCAGACGCTGCTGGGCATATTTTCACCCCGCAGCCTCATCACCATCCTGTGCTTCCTGCTGATCGCGGCCTTTCTCCAGTTCACCAAACTGGGGCGCGATATCTATGCCAGCGGCGGCCATCGCCGTGCGGCCATTCAGAGCGGCGCCCGGGTGGGTCTGGCCCTTGTCGTGTGCTTTGCGATCTCAGGCGCTTTCGCGGCCCTGGCGGGGTCCTTGATCTCGCTCAGCCTGGCGACGGCCTCGGCGACGCTGGACAGCACGACGCTGCTTCAGGCGGCGGCTGCGGCCATCATCGGCGGGGTGGCGCTCGGCGGCGGCATCGGGTCGCCGGCCAGTGTGGCCACGGGTGTGCTGATCCTGACCATCCTGAACAATGGACTTGGTCTTCTCAGTGCCAGCTCGACGGAACTGCTTCTGGTGAACGGCGCGCTTCTGCTCATCGTCGTGCTGTTGGACGGCAAAGCGGGACAGGCGCTGATGGATCTGCGTCGCAAGACAGCGCAAACAAAACGGAGGAACGTGACATGGCAAGGTTGACAGGTAAGGTGGTGATCGTCACCGGTGCCGCGCAAGGCATCGGCGCCGCTGTCGCCGAACTCTTTGCCCAGGAAGGTGCGACGGTCATCGCCGGTGACGTCAGGGACGTCGCGGCACAGACCGGTATCACGCCGGTCGCGCTGGATGTGTCGTCGCCGGCCGATTGGCAGCGGGTGACGGAGGAGATCATCGCACGGCACGGCCGGATCGACGTACTGGTCAATAATGCGGGCATCGTGGAAGCCTACGGGCCTATTCATGAGACTGACCTCGCAAGCTGGAACCGGGTCATTGCCGTCAACCAGACCGGAAGTTTCCTGGGCATTCAGTCCGTGCTGCCAACGATGCGACAGGCGCGGCGCGGGTCGATTGTCAATTTCTCGTCGATCTGGGGGAATGTCGGCGTGCCCGGGGCGGCCGCGTATAATGCCGCCAAGGGCGCCGTCCGCAATATGACCAAGAATGCGGCCGTGACCTACGCGCCTGAGAATATCCGCGTCAATTCCGTCCATCCTGGCCTTATTCGCACGCCGTTGGTGGAGGCACAGTCGGACGCGATGAACCAGGGCATCATCGGTCAGACGCCGATGGGGCGGATGGGAACACCGCTGGAGGTAGCCTATGGCTGCCTTTTTCTCGCCAGTGACGAGTCGAGTTTTGTGACCGGCAGTGAGCTGATCATAGACGGTGGATATCTCGCGCAATAGCAAGCCCTCTAACGGCGGCGCCATGGAGCCCTCCCCGATGACCGGATTTGTCTACACATCCCATCCTGCGCGCGTGATCTTTGGGTCAGGGACCTTGGCGCGGCTGCCCGAGGAGGTTGAGCGGCTGGATCTGCACCGTGTCCTGGTTCTGGCGGCACCGCAGCAGGCCGATGACGCCCAGCAGATCGCGGCCAGGATCGGGCCTAGGGCGGCGGCAGTTTTTTCGGGTGCGACCATGCATACGCCGGTCTCGGTCACGGAGGAGGCGATGCGCCTTGTCCAGACCGAGAGGATCGACGGGCTTGTCGCCGTCGGCGGCGGCTCTACCACCGGTCTCGGCAAGGCCATCGCTTTGCGAACGGACCTGCCGCAGATCGTGGCGCCCACAACCTATGCCGGCTCGGAAATGACGCCGATCCTGGGGGAGACCCGCGACGGGCAGAAAGTCACGCAGAAAAGCCCGCGCGTGTTGCCCGAGACCGTCATCTACGATGTTGACCTGACACTCAATCTGCCCGTCGCCTTGTCGGGGACCAGCGGCATCAATGCCATCGCCCATGCCGTGGAAGCGCTCTATGCGCAGGATCGCAATCCCATCATGTCTTTGATGGCGCTGGAGGGGATTCGCGCCATGGCGCGCGCGCTGCCGGTCATCGTGCAGTCGCCGGGGGATCGGGCGGCGCGATCGGATGCCCTCTACGGCGCCTGGCTATGCGGGTTGTGTTTAGGAACCGTCGGCATGGCGCTGCACCATAAGCTTTGTCATACTTTGGGCGGCACCTTCGATCTGCCGCATGCCGAGACGCATACGGCGGTTTTGCCTCATGCCGTCGCCTATAACGCGCCGGCGTTGCCGGATGAGATGGCGGCATTGGCGGCAGCCCTCGGGGCCACCGACGCAGCGCAGGGGCTTTTTGATCTGGCAGATGCCGTCGGTGCTCAGCATGCGTTGAAACATCTTGGCATGCCGGAGGCGGGTATCGAGCGCACCGCCGATATGGCCGTCGCCAATCCCTATTGGAACCCTCGTCCGTTGGAACGCCAGGCCATTCGGGATTTGATCGCACATGCCTATGCGGGAGAGCGCCCGCAGATCTGACCGGTGACTTGTCTAGGATCTGCGCGAGAAGAGGAAAAAAGACAGATGGCCAAGGATGATCAGGAAAAAGCGGGAACACCGCGCTATCCCTATTTCACGGAGGAGAATTCTGAACAGGTCGTCAATGCCCGCATGACGGCGGATACCGATCCGCGGCTGCGTGAGATCATGACGATTCTGGTGAAACACATGCATGCGGCGGTGAAGGAAATCAAACCGTCGCATGATGAATGGCTGAAAGGCATAGAGTTTCTGACCAGGATCGGTCACATGTGTACCGATTGGCGCCAGGAATTCATTTTGCTGTCTGACACGCTTGGCGTGTCGATGCTGGTGGATGCGATCAACCATCACCGGCCGGCTGGCACGACACCGAACACCATCCTTGGTCCGTTTCATGTCGACCATGCGCCGCATTATGACAATGGGGCCAATATCTGCCTGGACGGCAAGGGGGAGCCCATGGTCGTGCGCGGTCGTGTTCTGGATGAGCAGGGGGCGCCAGTCGCGGGCGCAACCCTGGATGTCTGGCAGACGAATGATGACGGATTCTACGATGTGCAGCAGAAGGGGCTGCAGCCGGATTGGAATTTGCGCGGCGTCTTTACCTCGGATGCCGAGGGTCAGTATTGGCTGCGCACGGTGAAACCGCGCTTCTATCCGATCCCGGACGACGGTCCAGTGGGGCAGATGCTGGCAGCACTCGGCCGTCATCCGAACCGTGCCGCCCATATCCATTTCATCGTGACAGCACCGAAATTCGATCCGGTGATTACGCATATATTTTCGCCCGACTGCCAATACCTCGCCGAGGACGCGGTCTTCGGCGTTAAGAATGAGCTGATCGGTGAGCTTCAGCGCATCACGGACCCTGAGGTCGCGGCGCGGCTGGGGGTCGCCGCACCGGCTTGGCTCGTCGAATGGGATTTCGTTCTGGCTCCACAAACCACAGGATCGGTGGAAAAAGCCGAACGCGTCTGACTGCGTCATCGTAATCCGCCGCATGAAGCGGCCAAAGGGAATAAGAAAATGAGCCAAGGGCATAAACGGCAAAACTATCTGCGCAATCTGATGCTGGGTACGGTCGCGGCAGGCCTGCTCGGCATCTTCGGTGGCGCGGCACCGGCATGGGCCGCGGCCAAAGGGTCCAAGGTCATCCTTCTGACCGTGAGCCAATCCTGCGAATATTGCGCACTGCATGAACGCGCCTTCCTCAAGGCAGCGGCGGCCGACGGCATCAACGTCGAAGTCAAGATCAACAATTTCGATGCCGGCCAGCAGGCAAGCCAGGTTGATCAGGCGGTCGCTGAGCATCCGGATGCTATCGTGGTTTGGCCTGCGGATGCCAGCGCCATTGTCCCATCGCTCAGGCGGATAAAAAAGGCCGGTATTCCCTTGGTGGTGACCAATTCCATGCCTAACCCGAAATATCAAAGCCTTTGGAACATCTACACCGGCCCGGACGATCTGGGGAATGGTCAACAGGCCGGTGAGGCGATGATCCAGGGATTGAAGGCCAAGGGCTATACCGGGAATACGGATATTTTCGTCATTCTCGGCGTTCTGGGCACGCCCCCGCAAATCAATCGTCTCGACGGTTTCACCGGTGTTCTGAAGGCAAAGGCGCCGATGGTGAAAATCGACGGCAGCCAGCCAGGCAATTGGGATCAGACGCAGGCGACGGACGCGGCGGCAGCTTTGTTTACGCAATATGGCGCCCATATCAAAGGGGTCTATGCGGAGGCCGATAACATGCTGGCCGGGGTTATAGTGGCCGCCCAGCGCGCCGGTCTTGATCCGAAAACGCTCGTTCTGGTCGGCAGCAATTGCAGCGTGGAAGGTGTCAATGCAATCACCGCCGGCACGCAATACGCGACCGTCCTGCAGTCGCCCATTGATGACGGCAATTACGCGGCGCAAGCCGTCGCCGATCTGCTGGACGGCAAATCGGTTCCGAAGACGCGCTTTCTGCCGCATCCCACGATCACGGCAGAGAATGTCGCCATGTGCAATGCCGCGATCGGCCGCTGAGGGAGACGGATGATGACAAGCGCTTTCTCCTTCGCTTTGCCCGGTGCGGTCGCCGTCTCGGGCGCATCTTCGGGTCTTGGTCACGCTGTCTGCCGTCTTCTGGCGGAAGCGGGTGTTCTGACAATCGGCGTGGATCGCGCGCCGGCCTTGAGCGATCTCCTGGAAACGGATGGCTATCGTCATATTCAGGGTGACGTGACACGCGATGAGACATGGGAAGCTGTCGCGCAAGCCCTGTCGGCCAGCGGGCGGGGGTCATATGGTCTCGTCACCGCCGCGGCCATGCTGGATGTCGGAACAATCATTGAAACCGGGCGAGACGATCTGCTGCGGACATTTGACGTCAATGTCGTGGGCACCGCGCTCGCCTTTCGCGCCATCCTGCCGCTCATGATTGCGCATGGTGCCGGCAGCATCGTCGCGGTCGCGAGCGTCGACGCGAGTTTTGCCGAGCAGCAACTCGCGGTCTATGCAGCGTCCAAGGCCGCGGTGCGACAGCTTGCCCGCACGGTCGCGATGGATCACGCGCGTCAGGGAGTTCGCGTCAATGTGCTCAGTCCCGGTCCGATGATGGCAGGGCTGTTCAAGCGCCATCTGGAATCGGCGGCCGATAGCGCTGCCTTCCTGGCCACGCGGTCGGCGCGCCAACCGGGGGGCCGCATTCTGGAGGCGGAGGAGGTTGCGCGCGCAGCCTTGTTCCTGCTGTCGGACGGTGCCGCCGCGCTCAATGGCGCCGATCTCATCGCCGATGGCGGCTTGACGACAAGCTTCGATTTCCGCACGGGCGCCGAAGGCGCTTCAGTCTGAGAAACAAAGGGTAAGCGCAAATGGAATCGGGATTAAAGGGACAGATCGTCCTCATCACCGGGGCGGCCAAGGGCATTGGCAAGGCAACGGCACTCGCCTTCGCGCGTGAAGGCGCGCAACTGGCTTTGCTGGATATCGATGAAGCTGGTCTGGCCGAGGTCAAGGCGGAAGCCGAAGCGATCGGCGTCTCCGTGGCAATCGCCAAGACGGACCTGTCGACGGAGCAGGGGATCAACCGCGGTATTGATGCGGTGCTGTCCGCCACGGGCGGGCAGGTCGATATACTCGTCAATAATGTCGGTTCCGGCTCCGTTCGGCGCTTTGAAGAACTCACTGACAGCGACTGGGACGCGACGATGCAGCTCAATTTCATGAGCTATGTGCGCACCTGCCGAAAACTGCTGCCGGTGCTGCGGCAGAGAGCGAAGCCGGTCATCATCAACAATGCCTCCGATCTTGCCCGCCAGCCGGAGCCGGTGCCGGTGGACTATTCGGCATCCAAGGCGGCGGTACTGGCGCTGACCAAGGGCCTCGCCCGCGCGGAAGGGCCGCTGATCCGCGTCAATGCCGTCGCACCGGGCCCGATCTGGACGCCGTTCTGGACCAAGCCCGGCGGGTTCGCCGATACCATGAGCACCTTCCATGGACGGCCGCCGCAGGAAGCCGTGGAATATGAAATGTCCTTGCGCCAGCTTCCCCTCGGTCGCCTTGGCAAGCCTGAGGAAGTGGCCAATGTCATCGTCTTTCTGGCCTCCGATCTGGCCAGTTTCGTGACCTCGGCTGTCTGGGGTGTCGACGGCGGCAGTATTCGCAGCATCGTGTGATCCAGGCGCTGTCAATACTGCTAGGGATGTCAGGTCTTCCGGTCCCGCAACAACGCAGATTTGGCGATGTATTGGCCGATACTTCGGTATCGGCCAATAACCGGCCCCGCAATGTGCCTGCGGGTCGTTGCAAAGAATCCTCATTGATTTTCGGTGCGGCCATGTCCACACTCACCATCAATATGAACACCTGTGCGGTATACGCACAATTTACATCGCCGGTTCAGTATCGGCGTGAAGCCTGGGATAGGAGATAGGTCGGCATGATCGACAAGATCGTCGGCGATATTGCCGCCGCGCTGGATGGTGTGCGCGATGGCTCGACAATACTGGTCGGTGGTTTCGGCGCGGTGGGGCAGCCGGACGCCTTGATCGAAGGGCTGATCGAGCAAGGCGCGCGCGATCTGACCGTCGTCGCGAATAATGCCGGTGCAGGTCTTGTCGGGCTGGCGAAGCTGCTCGCCGCCGGCCGTGTGCGGAAGATCATCTGTTCCTTTC
This sequence comes from Acidisoma cellulosilyticum, assembly GCF_020621385.1. Taxonomy (GTDB): domain Bacteria; phylum Pseudomonadota; class Alphaproteobacteria; order Acetobacterales; family Acetobacteraceae; genus Acidisoma; species Acidisoma cellulosilyticum. The sequence goes on from NZ_JAESVA010000014.1 coordinate 92,577, forward strand.
CGCGATCGGCAGGCTCGGTCGTCTTTGAGGAATTGTTCAAGGCGGGCAGGCTTGAGCTTGAGATTGTGCCCCAGGGCACCTTGGCGGAACGCATTCGTGCGGCCGGGGCCGGCGTCGGCGCCTTCTATACGCCGACGGCCTATGGCACGAAGCTCGCTGACGGCAAGGAGAGCCGCATGATCGCGGGGCGCAATCATGTGCTGGAATTTGCATTGCCGGGTGACGTCGCACTCGTCGAGGCTTGGCGAGCGGATCGTTGGGGCAACTGCGTCTTTCGGGAAAGTGGCCGGAATTTTAACCCGGTCATGGCGACGGCGGCGGGTCTGACCGTCGTGCAGACCCAGCATGTCGCAGCACTCGGCGATCTGGACCCCGAGGCCATCGTGACCCCCGGTATTTTCGTCCAGCGCGTTGTGCATGTGCCGTACGGCGATCCGCGCGGTTAGGAGACAGACCCATGACCGATGTGACGGTTTTGACCCGCCATGAAATGGCCCGTCGTGTGGCGCAGGACATTCCCGAAGGATGGTATGTCAATCTTGGGATCGGAATCCCCACCATGGTCGCGGATTGCATTCCCGACGGGCGTGAGGTGCTGCTCCATTCCGAGAACGGTATTCTTGGCATGGGCGCCGCTCCCGCTCCGGATCAGATCAATCCTTGGCTGATCAATGCCGGCAAGCAGCATGTGACATTGCGGCAGGGCGGCGCGTTTTTTCATCACGCCGATAGTTTCGCCATGATCCGTGGCGGCCATATCGATCTTTGCGTGCTGGGTGCTTTCGAGGTCGCGGAGAACGGGGATATCGCGAATTGGGCGACGTCTGCGGCGGATGCCGCACCGGCCGTCGGCGGCGCGATGGATTTGGCCGTCGGCGCCAAACGCATTTGGGTGGTGACCGAGCATACGACGAAGCAGGGCGCACCGAAACTGGTCGAGCGTTGCGCCTATCCTTTAACGGCACTGGGGGCCGTCAGCCGCATTTACACCAATCTGGCGGTGATCGATGTGACGAGGGAAGGCTTCGTGGTTCTTGAGATGGTACCAGGGCTGACGCTGGAGGCGCTGCAGGCGCAAACCGGCGCGGCTTTGCGACTGAAGGATAAGCAGGATGTCTGAGGCCTTTATCTGCGACTTTACGCGCACGCCGATCGGCCGCTATGGCGGTGCGCTGAAAGATATGCGCGCGGATGATCTGGCGGCGCATCCTCTGCGGGTGTTGCGCGAACGAAACCCGAGTGTCGATTGGGATGCGGTCGATGATTGCTATCTCGGCTGTGCCAATCAGGCGGGGGAGGATAATCGCGATGTCGCCAGGATGGCCGTCCTGCTGGCCGGTTATCCTGTCGGCACGCCGGGGGGCACCATCAACCGCTTATGCGGATCGGGGCTCGACGCGGTCGGCACGGCAGCGCGGATGATCAGGCTCGGCGAAGGCGATCTGGTGCTGGCGGGCGGCGTCGAAAGCATGACGCGCGCGCCCTTCGTGATGGGGAAGGCGCCTGAAGCCTTTTCCCGACAGGCGGCCCTTCAGGACACGACCATCGGCTGGCGATTCATCAACCCCGCCATGAAGGCGATCTATGGCGTGGATAGCATGCCGGAAACGGGTGAGAATGTCGCGGAGCGGTTCGGCGTTTCGCGGGCTGACCAGGACGCCTTTGCCTTCCGGTCGCAACAGCGCGCGGCCGCGGCCCGGCAAGCGGGATATTTCGCCCGAGAGATATCACCGGTCACGGTCAAGGACCGCAAAAGCGAGCTTGTCGTGGCGGAGGACGAGCATCCGCGTCCTGATACCAGCCTGGAGGGGCTCGCCAAGCTGAAGGCGCCTTTCCGCCGCGAGGGCGGGACAGTGACGGCGGGCAATGCGGCCGGCGTCAATGACGGTGCGGCGGCGCTGATTCTGGCAAGTGAGGCCGGCATCCGCCGTCATGGCCTGACGCCACGCGCCCGCATCCTCGCGATGGCGACGGCGGGGGTCGAGCCGGCCATCATGGGGATCGGCCCGGCGCCGGCGGTCGAGAAACTGCTTGCGCAGACAGGACAGTCCTTGCACGGCATCGAGCTCATCGAATTGAACGAGGCTTTCGCGAGCCAGGCTCTTGCGGTGCTGCGCCGTCTTGGCCTGCCGGATGATTCCGGACTGGTCAATCCCTACGGCGGCGCCATCGCTTTGGGCCATCCGCTCGGCATGTCCGGCGCCCGTCTTGCCATGACGGCGGTCAATGGGCTTGAAACGCAAGGCATGAAGCGCGCGGTGGCGACGATGTGCATCGGGGTGGGGCAGGGGATTGCGATGCTGATCGAGCGGGTTTGAAATCGGCGCGCTAACGTTTGATCGCCTGTCCGATGCTGTCTTCTTAATCACAAAGCATTATTTGATCGGGCGCAGGGCAAGTTTTCCCTGCTGTCCAAGCGCTGCAATTGAAATATGGTATTGGAACGCTCCAAACTTCAGTGTATGGCGTGAAAATCATGCAATTGCTTTTTGACAACCCAGTGACGGAATTCATGAACCTGAAGAAAGGAGACCAAACCTTCTTGACGGGTGTTTGGACGATCAAGGCCGTGATCATTGAAGTGCTGACCCCGACCAGGGCCCTCGTCAGGGTGATGGAAGGGACGCTTGCGGGCGATGAGATTGAGGCGGATTTCGATAAAGGCGTGCTGGATTATGCGCAGCCTCACTAATCATCCTGATTGACGCTCGGCCCCTGCCGTATCGCTGTCATCAATGTGATTTATGCAATCATAAAGTAATGCCGCGGTTTCTCGCCGGTTTCCGCGCGCTCAGCCCTTCACCGCGCCGCCCATCAGAAAGCCGCCCGAGAAGCTTCGCGCGAGCAGAAGATACAGAATGACGACGGGCAAGGAATAGATGATGGAAAAGGCAGCAATATCGCCGTAGCGGACATTGGCGGCGGCGATCAGGCCGTAGATCGTCAGCGGACCGGTCTGCTGATCGGGATCGCTGACCAGAACCAAGGGCACGATGAACGAGCCCCAGGCATTGATGAAGCTGAAGATCGCGGCTGAGGCGATGCCGGGCAGCGAAGCCGGCACGACGACATGGATGATCGTCTGCAGAAGGCTGGCGCGTTCCATCAGCGCTGCTTCCTCCATTTCGCGCGGCACGGCGTCCATCGCAGTCTTGATAAGCCAAAGCGCGAAGGGCAGGCTGTTCGCGCCCAGGAAAATGCCGGTGGGCAGAAGGCTGAGCCAGCCGCAGGCCGCGAAGATCTGGAAGACCGGAATGATCATGATACCAACGGGAATCCCAGTCAGAAACAGCACCGTGATCATCAGCCCGTCACGCAGCGGTATGCGTCGCCGCGACAAGGCATAGGCACCGAAAATGCCGGGCAAGACCGCGACAATGGTCGCGACCAGCGCCAGCAGCGTCGTGTTCCAGAGCGAGAGCAGGTAATCGCCGGCGGTCACGTTGCGGAAATGCGCCAAGGTCAGGCTCGGCCAGGTCAGCGCCCAGCTGGCATGAGCGTCGAGCGACGCGACCGCAAGCCAGAGCATGGGGGCGAAGAACAGCAGGGCGATGACGGCGAGCAGCGCGGTCGCCAGGGGATGAGGGCGCATCGCTGTCAGCCTTGCCGTACGGCGCGAACATAAAGATAAGCGAAGCCTGTCGCGATCAGCACCAGAACATCCCCGATCAGCGCGCCATAGCCGAGATTGCTGAAGGTAAAGCCCTGCTGATAGGCATAGATCGGCAGGATCGCCGTCGCATCGTTCGGGCCGCCCGCCGTCATGATATAAGTCAGCGCGTAATTGGCCAGGATGATGAGCGTAACGAGCAGGAGATTGGTCACCAGGCTGCGCCGCATCAGCGGCAGGGTGACGAACAGAAAGGTCTGGATGCGGGAGGCATTCTCCATCCGCGCTGCCTCCAGCACCTCGCGCGATATGCCGCGCAGGCCGCCGCCCAGCACCATCATGGAAAACCCCGCCGTCGCCCAGATATTGGCCAGGATGACGATCAGCATGGGATGATCGTCGAGCGGATCGGCCTGGCCGCCGAACAGCAGGCTGAGTGTGCCGCCCGTGGTGCTGAAAGCGTACCAGATCAGCGCGGCGGTGACGGGCGGCAGCATCCAGGCGAGAATGGCCAGCGCTCCGGCCAACCTTTGCCAGAAGACATGGGCATGCTGCATCAGCATCGCAAGCGCGAGGCCGACGACCGTGACGCCGACGACGGCGGAGCCGAACAGGAAGACGGCCGTCAACCACAGCGAATGCCAGAAGCTATTGTCCTGCGAGAGTCGGCGCAGATTGGCGGCACCCGTGAACCAGTAATGCTGCGCGTGGATGCCGGCGAGCGAGATATTGGTAAGACCGAGATAGAAGGCAAAGGCGACCGGCGCGAGGAACAGCAGAAGCAACAGAAGTCCGGCCGGGGCCAGCAGCAGAAGTCCGACCCCGTCCACACCTTTGCGCGGCACCATTCTGTCTGCTCCCCGCCGGCCGGCTGTTCAGCGCGTCGCGATCTGATCGGCGCCAAGCTGGTTCGACACATAGGACTTCATGGCGTCGATTGCCTGATCAACCGTCATATCCGTGTGCTGCGCCAGATTGCCGGTCGCCTGCTGCAGCGCATGCGACCAGACTTCGTATTCCGCCTTGGCCGGCGTCAGCTTGCCGAAGGGCAGAACCTGCGCGGAGACCGCGTTATAGGGCGGCGCAAAATCGACGAAGGACGCAGCCTTGGTATAGCTCTGCGCTGCCGGCACGAAACCCGCCCAATTCGCGGCATCGATCTGGTTCTGCTGCTCTTCCATCACATCGAGCAGCTTCCAGGCATAGTCCTTATGCGTCGTCGCGGCCCCGATCGCGAGATCCCAGCCGCCGAGGGTGGTGGCAGCCCCCGGCGCCGCGCCCTGCACGGTCGGGATTGCGACCACACCGATCGTCTGCGGCGCTTCGGCCCAGCAGGGCGAGCAGATGGTCTTCGTCCAGTTGCCGCCGTAGTAGTTGGAACCGACGGCGATAGCGAGCTTGCCTTTCTGGAACAGCGCCAGCGGCACGGTGACGGCGGAGGGCGAGAAAAGATCGCTCAGGCTATCGCCCAGGCCTTCGTTATACATCGTCTTGACGAAGGTCAGCACCTCGCGCAGGCCCTTGCTGTCCACGACCCATTTGCCGTTGGCGTCCTGGATGGTGGCGTCGCTGGACCCGTTGAGCAGGTTTCCGGTGCCCTGCAGCAGCCCGTTGTCACCCGAACTGGTCCCGACATTCAGCCAAAGCGGTACCACACCCGGCACCTTCGCCTTGATCGCGCGTGCGGCCGTCAGGATGTCGTCCCAGGTCTTGGGCTGCCAGTCATCGGGCAGGCCGGCCTGCTTGAACATGGCCTTGTTGTAATAGAGTTGGCTGTCGTTCTCGCCGGTGCTGACGGCATAGACCTTGCCGTCGAATTGGCCCTCCGCCTTGATCGCGTCAGGGAATTCTTTCCACCAGCCGGCGGTCGCAAGCTGGTCATCCATCGGCAGCAACCAGCCCGAGGACTGGAACTGGCCCAGGGCCGGCGTCGGCAATTGCGCGACATCGGGCGCCGTGCTGCGGGATCGGTATAACAGGCTGAGCTTGTTGATGATATCGGGATAGCCGCCGGGGATCGGAACAAGTTTGACCTCGGCGTCCGGGTATTTCTTTTCGAACGCCGCCTTGACGTTGTCGTACCATTTCTTGGCGAAGTCGTTGGTATCGAAGACATATTCGGACCCATAGGCCAGGGTCACGATCGTCTTGGTCTGCGCCTGCGCGCGATAGCCGGTGGCGATGAAGGCGCAGCTGGCGAGCAGGGCGAGAGCCAGTCGACGCGGTCCGGTCTTTGGCATGTCACGGTGACTCCAGAGGGTGAAAGGGTGTGTGATCGGTTGTTTGGTCAAGCAGCTCAGGCAGGTAGTCGGCGCGCGGCAAGATCCGCGAGCCCGAAACGGGATCTGTCGATAAGCGCGCGGCCGTCCTCGGCATCGAAGGCGTAGGTGAAACGGCCGTCGAGATAGAGGGTCACGCGCTCGCCCAATCGCAGCGGCGTTCGGCCCGGCGCACGGACCACAACGGTCTCGCGGCCGCAACGCATGGTCGCGAAGGTTTCGCTACCCATGGGTTCGAGAAATTCGACCGCGCCGCTGAAACCCGCCGCACCGGGGTGGGGCGGGCTGAAGGCAATGTCGCCCGGCCGAATGCCGATCCTGACAGGGCTTCCGGCTGGCGCGCGGAGAACAAGCCCCTCGGCCGGGCGGCAGGTCGTGCCGAGACAGGCCAGCATCGTCACGCCGTCGGCCTGTAGCACCTGACCGTCGACGATATTCATCTGCGGTGCGCCGATGAAGGTCGCGACGCGCAGACTTGCGGGATCATCGAAGATCGCGGCCGGCTTGCCGGCCTGATGCAGCCGCCCTTCGAACATGATGGCGATGCGCGTCGCCATCGTCATGGCCTCCACCTGATCATGCGTGACATAGGCGGTGGTGATGCCAAGCCGCCGATGCAGCGAAACGATCTCGGCCCGCATCTGGCCGCGCAGGGCCGCGTCGAGATTCGACAGCGGTTCGTCCATCAGAAACAGCTTCGGCTCCCGCAGAAGGGCGCGGCCAAGGGCCACGCGCTGCCGCTGGCCGCCGGACAGCTCGGCCGGGCGGCGGCCCAGCAGGGGCGTCAGCTCCAGCGTCTGCGCGACCTCGGCGATCCTGGCGCGGGTCGCTGCCTTGTTCTCGCGCCGCATGCGCGGACCGAAGGTGAGGTTGCCCTCCACTGTCATATGCGGAAAAAGCGCGTAGGATTGAAAGACCATGGCGACGTCGCGCTCGCCGGGGGGCACCTTGTTGACGACACGCCCATCGATCCTGATCTCGCCCTCGGACGGCTCATCCAGCCCGGCCAGCATGCGCAGGCTGGTCGTCTTGCCGCAGCCCGATGCGCCGAGCAGGACAAGGAAATCGCCGTCGGCAATATCAAGGCAAAGGTCGGCGACGGCGGTGTGTGGGCCAAAGCGTCGCCAAACATGATCGAAGGAAACGCTTGCCATTTCTGCCTCCCCTTTGCGGCTCGTCTTCCGGCCGTCGACGTTTCTAGAGCAGATACCGGTCAGATAGAATCATCAGACCGGGTGAAGATGCTCGCAAAAACAATAACCTAGAGCAGCACCTGTGAGCGTAAGCGAACAGGAAACGCTCTAGAACCCGCGCGCGCGAAGAAAGGCAAGATTGGCGTGCTGGTCGGCTGCCGGTGTCGCGATGCCGGACGGATCCGGCAGGATATCCTGTTCCACCACAAGCCAGCCGGTGAACTGTTCCAAGATCAAAGCCAATACGGCATCGAGCGGGACATCGCCCTGGCCGAGCGCGCAGAAGGCGCCCCTGTCCCAGATCGCCTCGGCCGGTGCCGCATCGCGCACGATATCGGCAATGACCGCCCGCCGCGCATCTTTCAAGTGAAGATGATTGATGCGGGGACCCCAATCCCGCAAGGCCGATACGGGGTCGCCGCCGCCGATGATGAGATGGCCGGTATCGAGACAAAGACCGACGCTCGTATGCTCCAGCATACGCTCGATCTCCCAGGGGGCTTCGATGAAAGTCCCCGTTTCATTGTGAAAGGTCGGCTCATAGCCACGTCCGCGACAGTAATCGGCGGTTCGTTCGATGCCCGAGACGAAGCGGGCGAAGCCTGCCGCGTCAAGCCCCAGGCTAAGATCCTTGACCGCTTGGCCCGGCCGCGCGCGACGGGCGAGCGTGCTGAAATCGCCAAGCGTCGGCCGCGGCGGCAGAAGGCCGATATCCTTGACGGCATCAAGCGCGTCGAGAAGGCTATCAAGTTCGGGCTGCATCGCCTGCAAGGCCGCCGGCTCGCTATAGGGCAGTTCCAGATAGGCGCCGGAGAGGCCCAGACCGCGCGCGGCGAGGCGGTCTGCCAGCGCCGCGCCCTCCCCGAAATAGCCGACAGGGCCGAGATCGATGCCGCGATAGCCGGCGTCGGCGACGCTATCCAGCACCGCCAGCGCGTCGGGCGTATGGGGATCAATCCCGACGGTCACCTCGAAAGCACCGAAACTGACCGGCGCATTGGCAATGACGATGCGCGGCGCTGGGTTGGGCGGAAGCGTCATCATGTCCGGTCTCCCGCGTCGTCGGACAGAATGACCGGACGCCGGCTGCGATGGCTTTCAAGAATGGCGGCGCAGAGGCTGATATCCTGCAATCCCTCGGTCACCGGCGTGCGCGCCTTGGCACCCTGTGTGACGCAGTCGTGGAAATGCACAAGCTCGGCTTTGAAACTCGCCTCGTGCGACAGAATGCGCTGTGTCGCCTGGGATTGAACGCTGCCCGCGATGCCGGTTTCCTCGGTCAGCTCGGCCGCCGCATTGCGCAGATAGGGGGACGGGAAGGACAAGGTCAGCCGCCGGTCGGGTGCGAAGAAGGCGAATTCCATGCCGTAGCGCGCGATGCCGGGCAGGTCGATCCAGGTCAGCACGGCGCGGGTTTCGCCGAAGCGCAGAATGATCGTCGCGCCATGGCGTCCGAGATCGGCATAGTCCACGCGGTCCGGCGGGCCGAGCAGCGCGCGCAGGGCATTCAGTTCATGCACCATGCTGTCGAGAAGAATGGCATGGTAAAGCCGCTGGCCTTCGGCATCGCCGCCCACCGCCTGTTCCAGCCGTTCGGCATTATCCTGCCGCAACCGGGCCAGAAGCTCTGGCGCCAGGGGCTGGCCGCGCAGCATCGGCAGATGGGCGATATAGGGTTCGAAGGGCGATTCGAAGGTCGTCACCCGCACCAGCCGCACATCCTGCGTTTCCGCAAGCGACGCCTGCAACGCTTCGAAGGCGGGGTCGTAACGCTTGTTATAGCCAAGCATCATGGTCACGCCCGTGCGCGCCGCCGTCGCCAGCACGGCCTCGGCCTCGGCGACCGAGAAAGCGAGCGGCTTTTCGATGAAGACATGCTTCCCCGCTTCCGCCGCGGCAATCGCGATCGGGGCGTGGCTGCCCGGGGTCAGCACCATGATGGCGTCGAGCGGCAGATCCAGCAGCTTCCGCCAGTCGGTGGCGCTGTGGGCCACCTGATACCGGGCGGCGCAGGCGGCGGCGAGGTCGGCGGAAACATCGCAGACCGCCGCTATGACGAAGCGGTCCGACAGCTCGGCCAGGAAGGGCAGATGCATCACCTGGGCGATGACGCCGCAGCCGACTAGCCCGATCCTGAGGCGCCGCTCACTGGTTTCAGTCACGAAAACTCGCTCCGATGGACAATTGGAACGTTCCATATGACCAATTTCGCGTCAACAAAAAGATTCGACATCGGTTGGATCGAATCGCTAGGGAGCGGGGCTGGGACCTGTCGTGCGGCGCTGCAGCAGGGTGAAGGGCAAGCTGTGGCGCTGATGCGCGCCCTGCACCTTGCCGCCGATCCGCCCGACGATCAGATCGACCGCAAGGCGGGCCAGCGCCTCCTTGGGCTGGGCAATCGTGGTGAGATTGATGCGCGCGATGCGGCTGATCGCAATATCGTCGAAACCGACGACGGAGAGGTCCTCAGGCACGCGAAGGCTGGCCTGGTCGGCAGCGTCCAGGATATCGACCGCGTGCAGATCATTGGCGGCAAAGATCGCGGTCGGCCGCTCGGGTGCCGTCAGGGCCGTTTGGATCGTGCAGATGCTGCCCCCCGCCTCCACAAGCTGAGGCCGGTCATGCCAGCGCAGAATGCTGGGCGTCAGACCCGCTTCCTGAAGGGCCAGGGCATAGCCGCCCTGGCGCGCGCGCTCGGCCCGCGCCTCATGCACCGTATCGGCGAAATAGGCGATGCGCCGATGGCCAAGGTCGATCAGGTGCTGCGTCCCTGCCCGCGCGGCGGCAAAATCGTCGACCGCCACGACATCGCCCCAACCGGCATCGCAGGTCAGGAAGACAATCGGCAATTGCTCTCCCACCGCCTGGCGCGCGCTTTCGGCGTCGCCGGCATAGGCCAGGAACAACAGCCCAGCGACACGATGCTCGATCAAGCTCCGAATGCCGTCCAATTCGGTATTCTCATCGACCTGCGTATTGCAGAACATGAGCTGATAGCCGTGCGCCGCCGCGAAGCTTTCGACGAATTTCGCCATCTCGGCATAAAAAGGATTGCTGAGATCGCCGATGACGATGCCGAGCAGCGTGGTGCGCTGCTGCACCAATTGGCGCGCCACCACATTGGGCCGGTATTCGAGGGTGCGGATGGCCTCCTGCACGCGCTCGCGCGTCTCCGGATTGACCCCAGGCACGTCGCGGATGACGTTGGACACGGTCGACTTGGAGACGCGGGCCAGCCGCGCCACGTCATGGATCGTGGCTGGCTTCTGCCGGGCGCGGCGACTGCGCTCCATCAGCCTGCAACCCAGCCTGCGACCTTGACGTCATGGGGTGAAAGCACGACCGTCACTGCCTCCTCGGCTTCCGCCACGACGCTGGCCAAAGGCAGCATGCGCGCGACGATGCAGGGTATCGGGTCCTGGGCCGCCTGTCGCCTCCCGCGCTTTCGCCGGCTGCTGCGCTATCGCCCTTGCCACTGACCCTCGTTCAATGTCGCCGTACCGGCAATGTTGCGAATCATTCGCAATCTGATAGTCTGTTCGCGGGCGGTCGTCCGCCGCAGGCCCTGGGCCTTGGTCTTCCTCGAATGGCTTGAACGGGCGGCCAGTGGCCGAGCAGCAAGGGCTTGTGGTTTAAGTGATATGACCGGCCCATCCGTCAAGACAGCAGCAATCCAGGCCGCGACCCTGGCCCGCCACCGCATCGATCCGGCATGACGTCTTGGGCTGATCGGCTCTCGCGGCTTTTTGCCGCCCATCAGACGCGGCTTGAGAGTTTCGTCCGTCGCCGCACCGGTGACGCGCAGATTGCAGCCGATCTGACGCAGGAGGCCTTCGTTCGGTTCGCGCGAATGCCGGACGGCGAGACGCTGGACAACCCGTCCGGCTATCTCTTCACGATCGCCGGCAATCTCGCTCAGGACCATAACCGGCGGGTCAGCCGCTGGCGTCGCCTCGACGGCGGCCAGGTCGATGACCACCATCCTTCACCGGCCTTGGATGCCGAAGCGGTCGTCGCGGCGCGGGAGCGCGATCAGCTATTGCAGAACGCGATCCTGGCGCTGCCCGAGAGGTCGCGCATCATGTTCCTGCATTTTCATGTCGATGGCTTGTCCTATCAGGAAATCGCCCTGCGGCTGCAGACCACGCCGCGGAGTGTCGAATACCATCTCACGCGGGCATTGGCGCTTTGCCGTGCTCATGTGCAGCAAGCTATGAGCGGCGGACGCCGCCCTCAAAATTAGCATCAGGATAATCGCCGGCTCGTTCGTCTTTATCAGCGCGGGGCTTTCGGGTCGTACCGCGGGTGGAGGAGCCATCTGGGAGTGGGGATGACGGCAAGGGAAGACGACCGGTTGTTTGCGGAGGCCAATGGCTGGTTCCATCGGCTGCGGGCCGATGACGTGACCGACGCAGACCGTGCGGCGTTTGACCTTTGGCTGTCGCAAGGGCCCGCTCAGCGAAGCGCCTGGGATGAGGTGCAAGCTCTGGTCTCGGCCGTGAGAGTGCCGGCCGGCGCCGTGCGTGACGCGCTGACCCTGCATGCCTATTCGCAGATGTCGGGCCGGCAAACCGCAGGGCTCGGTCGGGCGAGGTGGGGGCGACGCATCGGTTTGGCCCTGGCGGCTGCGGTCGCGCTGGTCGCGATCGTGGGCGGTGTCACCGAAGCGCCTGTCTTCTACGATCGCCTGACGGCCGATTATGCGACCGGCATCGGTGACCGGCGGACGGTGACCTTGGCCGACGGTTCGCAGATTGAGTTGAACACGGATACCGCGCTCAGGGTCAATCTGCGCGACGGCCACCGATCTCTGACACTGCTGCGGGGGGAGGCATGGTTCGACGTGATGCATGATTCGGCACATCCCTTTACCGTCACGGCCGCCGGCGGCCAGACGCGTGACATCGGCACGCGCTTCAGCGTCGCCATGCGGGGCGGTGTGACGGCCGTGGAGGTCGATGCGGGGCTTGTCGCGGTGACGGATGCCGGCGCGCGGGACAAGGCGCAGGTGGCAGCGGATCAGGCGGTCGATTACAGCGCGGCCGGTATCTCCGGCGTCTATGCCATCGACCCGACCGTCGCCTTCGCCTGGCGGCAAGGGCAGATCGTCTTCCGGCAGCAACCCTTGTCCAAGGTCGTGGCGGAGCTGAACCGCTACCGGGTCGGCCGCATCGTGATCCTCGATTCTCGCGCCGCGAACCGCGTGGTGTCAGGCACGTTCGAGATCGACCAGCCGGCCGCCATCCTGGACGCCCTGCAGAAGACATTGGGGATCCGGGTGACCGCGATCACGCCCTATCTCGTTCTTCTCCACTAAGGCCGCAAAATTTTTTTACAATTTTACGGGGAAAGGCCGCGCCCGGACGTCCTGATCATCGAACTGCGACTGCATCGCAAACGCATTTGATGCGAATGCGGCAGTCGGATGGGATGGATTGAGAGGAAGCCTGCGGTGACGGACGTGAACAGCCTATCGAAGACAGGTCGCAGCATTGCCCTGGAACGGCGGTGGATCGGTCGATTGATGGCGACCACGATGCTGGTGATGGCGGGGGTGAGCGCCGCCTCGGCACAGACGGCCCAATCGGGCCTGGCCAATGCGACGACAGAAGCGCCATCCGCGCGCTTGTCGTTTGCGATCCCACGGCAATCGCTTGATGCCGCACTCGCCGCCTATTCGCAGGCGACCCATCTGCAGGTGCTGGTCCCGGGTGAGTTGACGCGCGGAGTTTTGTCACCGGGCGTGACGGGTAGCATGTCGGCGCAGGACGGCTTGCGGCACCTCCTCGCCGGCACTGGCCTGATGCCGACGGTCGTCAATGCGCAAACGATCTCGGTCGAGAAAATTCCAACGGATGATCCAAGCGCCATCAACCTGCCGCCGGTGCAGGTGACAGGTCATGAGGGGGTGGGTAACGGAGGCTATGGCCGCGTCTCGGGCTTTGTCGCGCATAGCAGCTCGACCGCGACCAAGACCAATACGCCGCTGATCGAGACGCCGCAGTCGGTCGTCGTCATCACCCGCGACCAGATGAATTCTCAAGGCAATGTGCAGGATATTCGGGGAATCCTGCGCTATGCGCCGGGCACCTATATCAGCGACGACAATGACGAACGCATCGAGACATTGTTGGTGCGCGGATTTCAGCCCGACCAATATCTGGACGGGCTCAAGCTGCTGTCGGGGACCTTCTCCAGTCTGAAGGTCGATCCCTATATGCTGCAGGAAGCCGATCTTCTCGAAGGTCCGTCCTCGGTCCTGTACGGAGAGGGCTCGCCAGGCGGTCTTCTCAATATGGTCAGCAAACGCCCCACCGACGAACCCCTGCATGATGTCCAGATTCAGGCGGGCACCGGCAATCGCTTCGAAGGGGCTTTCGATCTCAGCGGACCGCTGAACGACAGTGGCACCTTGCTCTATCGCCTGACGGGTCTGGCGCGCACCGAGCAGCCTGACGTCAATCATATGACCGAGCAGCGCATTGACATCTCGCCGGCGCTGACCTGGCGGCCCGACGCCGATACCTCGCTGACGATATTGACGAATTACCTGCATGATCCGAAGGGCGGCTTCTATGATCTGCTGCCCTATGAAGGCACGCTGATCCCGACCCCGACCGGCACGATTTCACAAAGCCTTTATCCCGGCCAGCCGGATTTCTACAATCTGGACCGCGAGCAGTTTTCGGTCGGCTACGACTTTGAGCATCGCTTCAACAGCATCTGGAAAGTCAGCCAGAACGCCCGCTACATCTACCAGAATCTTGCCTATTCGGAAGTTCAGCCGATCAGCCTGCAGGCGAACGGCCAAACGCTGAACACGGTGCCTTACGTCGATAACGAGCATGACGGCGCCTTCACTGTCGACAACGAAGCTCAGGCCAGATTCTCGACCGGCCCTCTGGCGCATACCCTGCTGCTGGGGGTCGATTATCAGCGGCAGATGCTGGATACGATGAGCCGCTACAGCAGCGCGTCGCAATACGTCATCCCGCTGGATATCAACGACCCTGACTATAACCAGACGGTTCTGGTGCCGCCCGTCAGCACCGACAACTATCAACAGCTCAATCAGATCGGGGCCTATGCGCAGGACCAGATCAAATTCGGGCGCTGGTCCTTCCTGATGGCGGGCCGAGAGGATTGGGCCAGCACGCAGACCCAGAACTATCTGACGGGCGTGACGACCAATCAATTCGCCCGGGCCTTCACCGGCCATCTGGGTTTGACCTATCTCTTCGACAACGGCTTCGCGCCCTATGTCAGCTATTCGACATCCTTCCAGCCGACCTCGGGCACGGATTATTCCGGTGCGGCCTTCAAGCCGACGACCGGCAAGCAGGAGGAGGTCGGCGTCAAATACCACCCGCCTGGTATCAATGCGCTCATCACCGTGGCAGCCTTCAATCTGCTGGAGGACAATGTTCTCACCACCGATCCCGACCATGCGAATTATAATGTGCAAACCGGGCAAGTGCGGTCGCGGGGGCTGGAGATTTCCGGCGTCACCAGCCTGACCAGCGGTCTCAGCCTGCGCGCGTCCTATACGCATCTCGACAGTGACATCACCTCGGCAAATAACGGCACGCAGGGCAATCAGCTGGCGGATACGCCCAATAACATGGCCTCGATCTGGTCGGACTATACCATCCAGAGTCACCGCTTCGCCGGTTTTGGTTTCGGTGGCGGGGTCAAATACATGGGCACAAGCTATGCCGCGAACACCAATACCTACAAAATCCCGGACTATTTTATCGTCGATACGGTCCTGCATTATGACCTGAGCGGTCTGGGCTCCGATCTCAAAGGCGCGAAACTCGCGCTCAATGCCTATAATCTTTTCAACAACCAGTATGTGTCCTACTGCTCGGCGGTGGGTTGCCGTTGGGGTGTCGGGCGCAGCGTTCTCGTGACGCTCGACTATCAGTGGTGAGGGCTATCGGCGGGCGGCAGAGGGGCAGGGCAGGACAAGTCACCCGCCGCGATTGCCTGGCCGTCGCCGCCGTCTGGACCGTCAGCGGGGTCTGCGCGTCGGCCGCGCAGGCGGCAGTCCCCCACAGGCTTGCGGTTCTCGATTGGGGTCTGGCCGCGACGGTGCTGAGCCTGGGCGTCACACCCATCGCTGTGCCCGCCATCGCCTTCTATGATCGCAATCTGGTCGATCCCGTCATGCCGCCGGGCGTGGTCGATGTCGGATTGCTCTTCACGCCCAATTTCGAACTTCTGTTCGAACTGGCGCCGGATCTCATTCTGATCCCGCCCGGTCTGGTGTCGGCGCGGAGTGCTCTCGCCCGTACGGGACCGGTCGCCGTCTTCAACCTCAATCCTTTCGGTGGTGAGCCCTACACGCAGGCGCGCGCGGAAACCATTCGTCTGGCGGGTGCGCTGGGCCGCGCAAGCAGTGCCACCGCATTGCTGGCGCAAACGGAAGTCAGGATCGATCAGGCCAAAGCAAGCCTGCACGGTTACGATCGGCGACCGGTCTATGTCATCAACATGCTGGACGGTCAGCATATCCGGATATTCGGAAAGCATACGCTGTATCAGGATGTTCTCGATCTGATGGGGGTGCGCAACGCTTGGTCGCGGCCCAGCACTTTCCTGCCGGTCGGGATAGAGGCGCTGACGGAAGTGCCGGACGCGCGGATCGTGATCGTCGCGTCCGTCGGCGATATGACAACGCCCGCGCAACTGGCGGCCAGTCCGTTCTGGTCGGCCTTGCCCAGCGTTCGCGCCGGACGCGTCCATCGGATCGGCAGCGTCTTTCCCATGGGCGGGGTCCCCTCCGCGGCGCGTTTTGCGACATTGCTTTCCGCCGCATTGCTTCAGCGAGAAACAGCCCATGCTTGATCGTCAGGCCGTGAACGGGCGTCGCTCTTTTCCGATGCGGCCGCATTATCTCGCTTTGGTCCTGGCCGGCGCCGCCGCGTTCATGACCCTGTGGATAGTGCAGCATCTCCTGCCGCCCGCCCAATGGTGGCAGGCGGTCTTTCATCCCGCGCGCCAGGACCTGGCGCAGATTGACGTGCATTTCGCGGTCATGCCGCGTCTCTGCCTGGCTTTGCTGGCCGGTGGGGCTTTGGGGCTTGCGGGCGTCATCTTTCAGCAGGTGCTTCGCAACCCGATGGCCGAGCCTGCGACATTGGGCGTATCGGCCGGCGCCTATCTCGCCCTCAGCCTCGCGGCGATTTGGCTGCCCGGCCTGTCCGGCAGCAGCCGGCAGGCGGTCGCCCTCCTGGGCGCGGTCGCGGCCATGGCCATCGTTCTCGGCCTGTCCTGGCGAAAAGGATTGTCGCCGCTGGCCCTTATCCTCGCGGGGCTGATCGTCGGCCTTTATTGCGGCGCCTTCAATACGGCTCTGATCCTCTTCCAGGACAAGCTGCGCACTCTCACCTTATGGGGCAGCGGCTCCTTGGACGGTCAGGATTGGCTGGGGGTGAGGGACCTCGCCTCGCAATCCGCGCTTGTCGTTGTCTTGCTTTTTGTCTTGCGAAGACCCCTCAACCTTCTGGGTCTGGAGGATGCCGGTGCCAGCAGCCTCGGTCTCTCCCTGCAGCGCGCGCGCATGATCGTGCTTGCTTTGGCGGTCATTCTCAGCGCGGCCGTCGTCAGCACGGTCGGTGTCATCAGTTTCATCGGCATCGGCGCCCCCATGCTGGCCCGCATGGCGGGCGCGCGGACCCTGGGACAGCGTCTGCTATGGTCCGCGCTGATCGGTGCCACGCTTCTGTGGTTTGCCGATGATTGTCTGCAAGTCATCGACGGCGCGCTGCATGTCTCCATCCCGACCGGCGCGGCGGCGGCCTTGTTCGGCGGGCCGATCCTTCTGTTCCTCCTGCCGCGGATGCGCCAAATGTCGCGCCCGGTGCTGTCCGGCGGCGGCCGTGGTTTTGACCGGCGCACCCGCGCGCCTTTGCGCGGCATTCTCGTGCTGGTTGCTTGTCTGGTCGGCGCGGTTCTGGTCTCGCTCGCATTCGGCAAGGGGATTTCCGGCTGGCAGTGGAGCGGTTGGCGGCAGATGCAGGCTCTGTCGTTCTGGAGAGGACCGCCGATGGTCGCGGCTGCCGCCGCCGGGGCCATGCTGGCCGTGGCGGGCAGCCTGCTGCAGAGGCTCACCGGCAATCCCATGGCAAGCCCGGAAGTGCTCGGCGTCAGCACGGGCGCGGCGCTCGGCGTCATCGCCCTTGTCCTGATCGCGCCAGGCTTCGGCCGTCCCGTCCAAATCCTCGCGTCCGGCGGCGGCGCGACCGTCGCGCTCGGGCTCATGCTATTATGGGGTCGACGATCCGGCTTCGCGCCGGATCAGATGCTCCTCGGCGGCGTGACGCTGGCCATGGCCTTTACCGGCATCCTGGCCGTGCTGCTGGCCAGCGGCGATCCACGGATGATCGGTCTGCTCGCTTGGATATCGGGATCGACCTACCTCGTCCGCTGGCCGGACGCCCTCTCGGCCTGCCTCATCGGCGGCGTCCTGGCCTTGGCGGTGCCGGTGCAACGCCGCTGGCTGGAGATCCTACCGCTCGGTGACGGTCTCGCCCGCTCGCTGGGCACGCCTTTGGCGTCCAGCCGCCTGGCGATCCTCCTCGTCGCGTCCTGCTTCACCGGTATCGCGACGCTTGTCGTGGGGCCGCTGAGTTTCGTCGGTCTGATGGCCCCGCATATGGCGCGGTCGTTTTGTCAAAGCCGCCCGCTGCCGCAACTTGTCGCCAGTGCAATTCTCGGTGCCCTCATCATGGTCCTGGCGAATTGGGCGGGGCGGGTTCTCCTCTTTCCCAATCAGATGCCGGCAGGATTGGTCGCGACATTGCTCGGTGGCACCTATCTCATGATCCAGCTTGCGCGACGCCCAAGGTGACGGAGCAGCGTCTGGCGTCAGGACAGCGGCTCGACCCCTTGGCCGCCTTTCAAAATGAAACTTGGGCGTTGCAGAACGGCAATATCGTCCAGCGGATTGCCCGCGACCGCGATGATATCGGCAAGTTTTCTGACCTCGATCGATCCCGTCTGTTCGGCAATGCCCAAGGCCTCGGCTGCGATGGTCGTGCCGGCCTTTATCGCATCCGCTGGCCGCATGCCCCAGGCGACCGCCAGTTCGAACTCCTTCGCAGCGACCGCCAGGGGATGGGTCGGTTCGCCGACAAGATCGGTGCCGAGCGCGTAACGGATGCCGGCGGCATAGCCCAGCGTGAAGTCATGCCGCATCGCGGCCCAATGCCGCTCATAGGCGTCGATTTCCCATTGCGGGTAATGGAACGGCGCATAGGCCGCGCGGTGGAAGAACAGTTGCGCGATCGTCGTGACGACGATCTTGCCGCTATCGACCAGCCTCTGCCGCGTCTCCGCCGTGATGCCGTAACCGTGTTCGATGATATCCACACCACCGTCCAGCGCCAGTCTGACGGGCGCATCGCCAATGCAATGCGCGCTGACCTTCAGGCCATTGCGATGCGCTTCGTCGGTCGCGGCCTGAACCTCCTCCAGACTATAGGCGGTGACTTGCCGATAGGGATCGTCGCCCCAGGCGTGATAGCGATCCCCCACACCGCCTTTCGACAGGCCGAGCTTGATGAAGTCGGCGCCTACGCGCACCCGCGTGCGGACAGCGTTGCGGACACCGTCAATACCATCGGCGACCAGCCCGCGTTCCTTAGCCAGGCTGAGCGGCGTCGGTCCGCTGTCCCAGGTGCCGGAGGTCGAGCAGATGAATTCTCCGGCGGCGACAAGACGCGGCCCCGGCACATGCCCTTCCGCGATGGCGCGGCGCAGATCCGGCCCGATTGATGAGCCAAGGCAGCGGGCGGAGGTGAAGCCCGCCTGCAGCAGCCGGCGCAACTCCCCGGCGGCGCGCAGCGCGCGATAGGCCTCGCGCTCGATCAGCAAAGCGCCGAGGCCGGTGCTGGGCAGGCCGAATGTATGCATATGCGCGTCGATCAGGCCCGGCAGCAAGGTTGCGTCGCCAAGGTCGATCACCTGCTGTCCGTCGGACGGCGGCAGGTCAGCGTCAGGCCCGACGGCAAGGATCCGGTCACCGTCGATCAGGACAGCGGCATTCAGCAGCAGGTCGCTGCCCTTGCCATCAAGCAGACGCGCGGCACGAAGACGAAGCATGGGTTTTGTCTCGGACATTTGTTTAAAATAAAACAAACTATTTTGTGGTTATGTTTATAGTTGACTGAATTCTTGCCCCCATGGCAAGAGGCTGATCAAGAATTGATGGGGAGACGGACGTCGAATGACGTCGCCGAAATTGCGCTTAAGGGCGCGGGTTCTTGATGCATTGCAGCAATTCGGACCGCGGTCCCGTGCTGATCTGGCAAGGGAGCTGGGGATTTCGCGCGCGACGGCGGCGGCGGCGGTCAAGGATCTATTGGCCGCGCAACTGGTGGAAGACGGGATGGACGCAGACGCCCAGCCCGTGCGGATCGGCCGCCCCGGTTCGCCGGTTCGTATCAGGACCGAGGCCGCTTATCTGATCGGGATCGATTTCGGCCGCTTGACCTTGCGGATCGGCATCTTTGATCTGGCCTATCAGGCGATACGCGAAGAAGCTTGGGCTTTCGATATCGATGCGCCGGCCGAGGCAGCGCTTGACCGTGCGGCCGAACATGTCGAAGCGATGATCACCGCGGCCGGCATCGCGCGTGACAAAATCCGCGCTGTCGGCGTCGGCGTGCCCGGGCCGGTCGATGCCGCCACCGGCATGCTGCATGCGGGCTCCATCCTGGCCAGTTGGGTCGGCACGGATGTGCCCGGTGGTCTCGCAAGGCGTTTGGATCTCCCCGTCTATATGGATAATGACGCCAATCTCGGTGCCTTGGCTGAGATGACCTTCGGCGGCGCGAAAACCGCCAAGGTCGCGCTGTATGTGCTGCTCTCGGTCGGCGTCGGCCTCGGTATCGTCATCAACGGCCGCGTGTTCCGCGGTGCCAGCGGTATCGCCGGCGAACTCGGCCATGTCGTGACGGATGAGCGCGGCGCGATCTGTCGCTGCGGCAGTCGCGGCTGTCTGGAAGCGCAGGTCTCGGTCAATGCTTTGCGCAATGCGCTGCAGGTGTCGCTCGGTCAGATCACGACCGATGACATGCTGCGTCTGGCGGCGGAAGGTCATATCGGCGCCGGCCGTGTGGTGGCGGATGCCGGCGCCATGGTCGGACGTGCGGTCGGCGATCTTTGCAACTATTTCAATCCGGATGTCGTTCTTGTTGGCGGCGAATTGATGCGCGCCGGGTCAGTGCTGCTCAATCCGCTGCGCGACGCCATGCAACGCTTTTCGATCGCGCGCGCGACCGAGCATGTGCGGATCGCACCCGGCGCTTTGGGCGAACGCGCGGAGCTTCTGGGCACGCTGCTGTTCGCGAGCGAGAAGGCGAGGCAAAATCCGTCTAGGCCGACGGCACGCCCAGCTCAGACCGAAAATCCGTCATGCGAAAGAACCATCTGATGGCGTCAGTAACAGTCGAAAGATCCGGGGTCCTTGGGACGATGCGCGCGGCCTGGGCGGCGATGGGCAATTTTGCGCTGCTCGGCATCTTCGTGGGGCTGCTGGTGGTATTCTCGCTCACCGTTCCGCATTTCGCGACCCTGGCCAATCTATCTAATGTGCTGCAGCGCAACTCCATCATCGGTATCGTCGCCTGCGGCATGCTGCTGATGATCATCCTGGCGGGGTTCGATCTCTCGGTTGGCGCGGTCGGTGCCATGTCATCCGTCGTCGCAGCCGCGCTGATCGTCCATGTCTCCATGGTCGCGGGCATCGCCGCCGGCTTGGTGCTTGGCCTCATCGTCGGTCTTTTCAACGGATTCTGCATCGCCAAGATCGGCATCAATGCCTTTGTCGCGACATTGGCGACGCAGGTTCTCGTCACCGGTTTTCTGTTCGTGGCGACGGCCGCGCAGCCGGTCTACGGCGTGCCGGAGGCATTTACCTTTGTCGGGCTGGGCAAGATCGGGCCGCTGCCCGTGCCGACGCTGATCTTCGCGGTGGTCGCTGTTCTGATCTGGGCGCTTCTGCGTTTCACGACCTTCGGCCATTACATCTATATCGTCGGCGGCAATCGCACGGCGGCGCGCCTTGCCGGCATCAATGTCGATCGGGTGACGATCGCGACCTATGGCATCGGCGGTCTTCTGGCCGGTGTTGCCGGCATCGTCCTGCTGGGTGAGACGACGATCGGCCAGCCGGCGAGCGCGACCGACTGGCCGTTGAGCGCCATCGCCGCCGTCGTCGTAGGCGGCGTGCCGCTTAGCGGCGGTGTCGGGCGTGTCGGCGGCGCGGTTCTGGGCACGCTGCTGCTCGGCATCATCGCGAATGCGCTCAATCTTCTGGGCATTTCGCCTTTCTGGCAGCCGGCGGTGACAGGCGCTGTCATCCTCGTCGCTGTCGGCCTCGATTCCTACCAACGTCGCCAGCGTGAGCGGCGGTAACGTCAAACAACCCAAACTGGAGGAAACCATGACAAACGTACAGCGGCGTGTCGTGCTCGGCGGTCTGGCGGCCACGGGTATTCTGGGGCTGAGCGGGCGCGCTTTCGCGGCCAAGCGCCATATCGGCTTCATGATCTGGAACACCTCGGTTCCGTTCTATTCGAACCTGATCAAGCTGGCGAAGGAGACGGCGGCCGCGAATAATGTGGCGCTTGATATCCAAAGCGGCAACGGCGATCTATCCGCGCAGATCTCGGTCGTTGAGCAGTTCATCGCCCAGCAAGTCGATTTGATCCTGATCGCGCCGAGCGATCCGCGCGGCATCGTGCCCGTCATCCGGCAGGCCAATGCCGCCAATATCCCGGTGATGGCGGTCAATACCAAGGCGGATACCAGCACGGGCGCCAAAGTCATCACCTATATCGGGGTGGATGATTATGTCTTCGGTCAGCGGCAGGGTGATCTTCTGGCCCAGGCCGTGGGGGAGAAGGCCAAGGTTGCCTATATCCTCGGCAAGCTTGGCACATCCGCGCAGCTGGCGCGCGAGGCCGGGTTGATGGATACGTTGAAGAAGCATCCCGGCATTACCATCGTCGGGCGTCAGGCGGCCGATTGGGACAATGCCAAAGCGCTCGGCATCACGCAGGATTTCCTCAGCCGCTATCCGCAGGGAACGCTGGATGCGATCATCGACCAAGGGCCGGAAGGCGTGAACGGCGCGGTCTTCGCCGCGCGCAGCGGTCGCACGGATGTGAAATTCATCATGGGCGATTATCCGGCCGATGTGCGCAATGCCATTATGCAAGGCACTGTCTACGGCACGGTCGATCAGGATCCCGCGCCGCAGGGAAAGTTCGCCATTCTCGATGCGGTCGCCTGGCTGGACGGCAAACAGTCCCAGGTGCCGCAGCCCAATCACTATCTGCCGCTGCCGATCATCACCAAATCCAATGTCGCCTCCATGCCCGCGGCCTGGGGCGGCTAAGCGCAGGCGTCAGGGTTTAAAGGATAGCGCCATGCTTCTGGAGATGCGGGACATCCGCAAAAGCTTTACCGCCGGCCCGGTGCTGCACGGGGTCGATTTCTCGGTCGAGGCTGGCGAAATTCACGCTCTTATCGGCCATAACGGGGCCGGTAAGAGCACCCTGATGAAAACCCTCGCCGGTAATTTCGCTGATTACAGCGGCCAGATCGTCATCGAAGGGCGGGACTGCGTCCTGCATACCCCGGCCGAGGCGCTCGGCCAGGGTGTGGCCATCATCTATCAGGATTTCGCCCTCGTCCCCGATCTGTCGGTCGCGGCCAATATCGCCCTGGGGCGAGAGCCAAAAGGCGCCTTCCCGGGGTTGATGCCGCATCGTGCGCTGCGCACGCGTTCGGCGCGGGAGGCAGCCTTGCTCGGCATCGATCTGCCGATGGATACGCCGATCCGCCGGCTTGGCGTCGCGGCACAGCAATTGACGGAGATCGTGCGCGCCTGCTCGCAGGATGTGCGCATTCTGGTGATGGATGAGCCGACGGCGCGCCTGGCACCGGCGGAACGCGCCCATCTTTTTGCCGTCATGCGCCGCATGGGGCGGGAACGTGGCGTCGGCATCATCTATATCAGCCATTTTCTGGACGAGGTTCGCGATATCGCCGACCGCGTCACGGTCATGCGCGACGGCCGCGTGGTGGAAACGAATGCCGCCAGCCGCTACACCGTGGATGATCTGGCACAGTTGCTCGTCGGCCATACCGATATCGTGCTCGACCAGGCGCCGGATCGGCGCGTGGCGAAGCAGAAGCCCCTCGGCCCTACCATGCTCGAACTTGATCAGCTTGCCGTCGCCGGTCGGCCCGGCGTGACGCTGAGCGTCGCGGCCGGAGAGATCGTCGGGCTCGCGGGGCTGGTCGGTTCCGGCCGCACGCGCTTAGCGCGGGCGATGGTAGGCGATGTGGTGAGCGAGGGGGTGTTGCGCGTCGACGGTCGCGCGGTCACACGCCGTTCGCCGCAGCGTTCGGCCGCCGCCGGTCTTGTCATGGTGCCGGAGGACCGCAAGATATCCGGCCTCGCGCTGGCCGCGAGTATCGAAGCGAATATGGAGGCGACGGCGCTGGGCACATCGCTGTCGCGCATGGGCATCGTCAGGCGCGCCAGACAGCGGCAAGTGGTGGACGGGTTGATCCGCAGCTTCCGCATCCATCCGCCGGTGCGCGAAAAGCCGGTCGGCACGCTCAGCGGCGGCAATGCGCAGAAGGTGCTGCTGGCACGCGCCGTGGCGGCGCGGCCGCGTGCAATGATCCTGGATCAGCCCACGGCGGGCGTCGATATCGGTGCCAAGGCGGAACTGCACAAGCTCATCGTGTTGGCGGCGGCGGAGGGCGCGGCCGTCGTGCTTATCTCGGACGATCTCGACGAAATCCTGGGCCTGGCAGACCGTGTCGTGGTCATGACCGAAGGTGTCGCGGGCCCGCCCATCGCGCGCGCCGATCTGGACCGCGCCAAGTTGCTATCCGCGATCAGCCGCGTCTCCCAGACCGCCGCCTGATCAGCGTCACAGACGGAAGCGCCGGAGATGCGCCAGCATCTCCTGGCCCTGCGCCTCATCCCGCATGTCGAGCAGGTCGGTGAAGGTGAAGACGCAAACGCCTTGCACGGGGCTGGCTGCGATACCGTCCAGGCAGGCCCCGAAATCCTCGGCCGTGATCTCCGTCGCGCGGCCGCGCCCGGCGTGCTGGCCGTCCAGATAAAGGGCGCGCGCCTGAATGGTGCAGATGGCGGCGCTTTGGCTGCGGCCGAGGATATCGGCGGCGATCCGTCCCGGCCAGTCGGCCGGCTGCCGCAGGATCTGGTGATAGGCCATGACCTCGAAAATATCGACGACCGGGCTCAGCGCCGCGATATCCTGCCCGAAGACCGTTTCCACCGCGCCCTCGAACTCATCGCGAAAGAAGGGCAAGGTATTGATGGCGATCGGCAGGTCAGGCCGCACGCCGGCAATGGCCTGGCGGATGGCCGCGATCTGGCTGACCGTCTGCTGGCACTTCCATGCCGTCCAGGCGGCGCGATAGTCGGCCTCCGCCAGGGCAGCGGCCGGATCATCGGTCGGCAGCCGGATGCCGGTGCTGGCCGTGAACGCAGCCAAGGTCTCGGCGGAAAAGCAGTAATGCGGCTTCCCGGCCGGGTCGTCGCCCGCCAGCCAGGTTTCCCAGAAGCCGGGCCAGCGAACGAAGCCGAGGTGAACGCCGTCGGGCGCAAGCTCGGCCACCGCGCGCGTCAGCAGGCCGATCTTGTGGTCGGTATTGGCCTGGCGATTGGGTGGCAGGCCAATATACCAATCCTCCCGCTGGGCACGCTGGCCATGCTGGTCGATCGGCAGCAGGTCAGGGTGCGCGGCCGCGAACACCGGATCGAAGCCGATATTGAGCACGGCGATATAGGCGATGCCGCGCGCGGCCAGGGCGCGGCGGAAGGCAAGATCGTCCAGTGCGGCGTAGCGGGCTTGCTGTGCGGCGGTGACGGCGCTGGTGACAGCGGAATCCTGCATCGGCAGCCACCGGCTTTGCGCGATGACATAGGTAACGTTCCAGTGCACCAGCAGGTCGGCGGCTTCCTCCGGCTCCAGCTGATGGCGGATGAACCAGTCATTGTCGTAAATCTTGACGCCGCTCCGCAGATCCATCTGCCGCACTCCATCGACTTGGCCTAGCTGCCCAGGCCGCCGTCGACGACATGGGTTTGCCCGGTGGTATAGCGGCTCACGGAGGAAGCGAGAAACAGCGCGGCCTTGGCGACCTCGTCCGGCCGCGCGTGGCGCTTCAGCCGGACTGGAGGTCGAACAAACTGGCCTCCTGCCTGGGCGGCGCATGGCCGGCTTCGGTGGCAGTGCCGAAGTTTGAGACGGTGACGCCGACCAGCCGAATGGGCAAGCGCAGCGGATAGGTCGATCGGATCAGAGCGAGGCTCATCTGGCGAAGATTGTCCTGGGATGAAATCGCTTCGGCAGCGGTCTTGCTGCGGGTCGCGATGCGGAAATCGCGCCACTTGATCTTGACGGTTGCGGTCATGCCGCGGGCACCGGTTTTGTCGCACCAGGCCCAGACGTCGTCCGCCATGGCCAGGACGCCGGCTTCGATGGCAGCGGGGTCGATCAAGTCGGTTTGAAATGTCGTCTCGGCGCCGGAGGATTTGCGCGCCCGATTGGGATTGACGCTGCGGTCATCCTGGCCGCGGGCGATGCCGTAATACCAGGGCCCCGCGCGCCCGAAATGCTGGGTCAGGAAGCCGAGGGACTTGGCCCGCAGGTCCGCCCCGGTCGCAATGCCCAGGCGCTCCATCTTTGCCGCCGTCACGGGGCCGACGCCATGGAATTTGGCAATCGGCAGCGGCTCCACCCAGGTCTCTCCCATCTCCGGCGTCACCGCGAATTGCCCATTGGGTTTGCGGTGATCGGAGGCGAGCTTGGCCAGAAACTTGTTGTAGGAGATTCCGGCCGAGGCCGTCAGGCCGGTCTCCTCCAGGATGCGGCGCCGGATCTCCCTGGCCGTCACCCAGGCCGTAGGCAGGTTTCGTTGATTGGCGGTGACGTCCAGATAGGCCTCGTCAAGGGACAGCGGCTCGATCAGCGGGGTATAGGCGGCAAAGATCGCGTGGATCTGCTGCGATACGGCGCGGTAGACGTCAAAGCGCGGCGGCACGAAGATCAGGTCTTCACATCGGCGCATGGCGATGGTCGAGGGCATGGCAGAGCGCACCCCGAAGACACGCGCCTCGTAGCTGGCGGCGGCGACCACGCCGCGTTGCGCGCCGTAGCCGACGGCGACCGGGCGCCCTCTCAGCTCCGGATTGTCGCGCTGTTCGACGGACGCATAGAAAGCGTCCATGTCGACATGGATAATTTTCCGGATCTGCGCGGCCGTCATAATCCGCAGGTTAGCATGAACCGAACAAACAAGGAACATCGTGGCGATCGGCGGCGATAGCCTCGATCGCCTACCTGGCCCTGACGCTCGGCAGGGCGCCGGAAACACCACCCGTCACCCGCGCAGCGCGCCAAGCCTGGCACCCTGCGCGCATGACGGACGGGGTTACTTCGACCCCTTCATGACGAAAAGGCCGGCCCAGCTCTGAAGTTTGCCGTTGTTGATGCGGAATTTATAGCCGATGGGCTGATGGGCGCCGGTCGACAGCGTTGCGATGGCGATGCAGGCGATGCCGCTGTCGCTCTGCTTATCCGTCGTGATGCCGGCCAGACCGGTGACGGTAAAGGGCGCATTGGATTTTTTGAGCGCCAGGTCGATGCCGCTGCGTGCCTCGGGGCTGTCGCAGGCAGGCAGGCTGGGGGTCGCCATCGCGGTGCCCGCACCCATCAGCATCAGTGTGGTGACGATACCGCACAAAGACAAACCGGTTTTCATTCCGTCTCTCCGTTGAGGATGGGCGGATGACAGTCCGCCCGCAGGGGAAGTGGCGGCGGATCGCAAAAAGAAAACCGCCCTTGGGGTTTCCCCCAGGGCGGTTGGCTCAGTCAGAGCTTTTCGAGGTTGGAAGCAGCCTGCTTGCCGCGCTCGGTAATGATGTCGTAGCTGACCCGGTCACCCTCGGTCACGCTCTTGAGGCCGGCCACCTGGACCGCCGTGATATGAAGGAACACATCCTTGCCGCCTTCGTTGGGCGTAATGAAGCCGTAGCCCTTCTCCATATTGAACCACTTAACCGTACCACTCGACATGACAGCCTACTCTCAGAGTTGCAGAAACGAAGAAATAACCTCGCCTTGCGCGGACGGCTACCCCAGTTTTGAGGGCGATACGTAATAGATGCCTCATGAACGCGGACCTCCCCCGTCACAAAAGTGAGCTTCCACTCTGGTTTAGACAGTGTAAGAAGCGGCACGCACGAAAACCGACGACTGCAAGGCTCCGGTTGTTGTGACCAGGACCTTTGTTGGCGCTAGAGAGAGAGAGTATGGCTGGCTTCAAGACAAATAGCTTTAATGACCGTCGCGACGCGGCTCTGAAGGCCAAAGAGTCCCTGTTGGAAAAATTCAAGGCGCGGCCCGCCGCCGACCATCCCCGGTTGGTCGCCCTTGCCGACGAGCGCAAGCAGATCGCCGAGGCGCGCGCCATCCGCGATGCCGAGCGCGAAGTTCGCCGCCAGGAAAGACTGGCCCGCGAAGCCGAGGAAGAGCTCCGTCGTGTGGCTGAGGAAGTCGAGCGCCTGGAAGCTGAGCGGCTGGCGGCCGAAGCGGCTATTTTGGCCGAGGAAGAGCTGAAGACGAAGCAGAAGGAAGCGCGCGACGCCCGCTACGCCGCCCGTAAGCTGCGTCGCCGCTAACCTTGCCGGTCTGTGGATAAGGGTTGCGCTCGCGCGGCCCTCCCCGGACCATCCATATGAAGAAAATCCCTTAGCTATCTGTTTTTTCAAGATAGCGACGGGATCCATTCTCTAAAGCCTCGTCATTACTTGGCTGTGTATGATACTATTTCGTAATGAAATTGTATCTGCCTGCCTTTTGGCCCGGTCTGGCTTGCCTCTCCGCGCTGGCCGGACTGGTGCTGGCCTGGTTCACACCGCAAATCCTCCTCCCCGCGCTTTTGCCGACCGCCCCGGTCGTGCTGCTGCTTGCGCTCGCCGCGCGCTTTCCCGCCCAGGCGGTGGCGCTATGGCTGGCGGCACTCGCCACCTGCCCGGACATGTGGCTGGGCGATATCATCGGCGCCGGGTCGGCGATCATCGCCAGCGACAAGGCGGCCGGGCTTCTCCTTCTGGTCTTTTGTCTGTTTCGCTACGGTGCGCGGTGGGACCGCTACAATCCTGCCTTGGCTTTCCCGGTCATGTGGGCGGCGGGCTATGCGCATGGTGTCTGGCCGGGACTGATCTGGACCGATTCGCTGCGCAGCCTTATCGGCTCGGTCGCGCCCTTTGCCTTTTCCTTCGCGCGGCTTCCGCCTCTCTGGTGCCGACTGGTCATCCGCACCGTCATCGCCAGCCCCTTCATCATTCTGGGCTTCGGTTGCTGTCTGGCGGGCGCCGGCCTGCGGCCGCTTTATAGCGTCGAGGACGGCGCGCTGCGCCTGGGCGCCTCCACCCATCCGGCCTTCCTCGCCGGCTTCACGCTGATCAGCCTCTATGCCCTGCTGGTGGAACAGGCGCGCCGGCCCCGGCGTGGCCTTCTGGTGCTGCTGGCGGTCGATATCCTGGTGATGCTGGCGACGGGCGCGCGGGCACCGCTGGCGATCGCGCTGGGGCTGATCCTGCTCGTGACCCTCACCTTGCCACAGCCGGCCTGGCGCTGGTCGAGCCGCGTTCCGGTGCTGCTGCTGATCCTGCTCGCGCCGGCGGCGGCCGTGCTGGCCGCGCCCATGCTCGGCTTCGTGCGGCTGCTGTCGCTCGCCCGCCAGGGCGATATGATCGGCCTCAGCCATCGCATGCTCATCTGGCCGGTCTATGAGGCGGCTTTCCTGCGCTCGCCCTGGCTGGGCTGGGGCACCGGCACCGGCAAGATCCTGGTGCCGCTCGGCACGCTGCTATGGCGGCTGCTCGGCACCAACGCCGCCCATGACGAATATCTGCGCATCGCGGTGGAGGGTGGGGCGCTGGGCCTGACACTGCTCGTCTTGCTGTTCATCCTCTGGCTGAGGCAGGCGGCGCAGCGTATCGGGCGGCCGGAGGCCTGGGTCATGCGCCTCGTCTTCCTGGCCTTCGCGCTGCATTCGGCGACCGACAATACCCTGATCGCGACGACGGCGAGCCTTATGTTCGCCTGGGTCTCGGCGGTCTTCGCGCGGGGCGAGGACTGGCAAAACGGCCTGGTCTCAGGCAGAAGAAAAATATGATCACATCGCGCATCACCCGTATCGATCAGCCGACCGAGGGCCACCGCCAGGCCATCCTGGACCCCTTGGATGCGTTCAGCGACCCGCGCGCCGGGGATCGGCATTGGCCGGAGGAAAAACTCTGCCTTGCCATTCGCGGGCCGGATGGGGCAGTGCGCGGCGGGCTTTGGGGCCGGTTCTATTACGATTGGCTGTTCATCGAACTGATCTTTATCCCGTCCGATCTGCGCGGCCAGGATTTGGGTTCGGTGCTGCTCGCCATGGCGGAAGCGCGCGCGCGGTCATGGGGCGCGGTCGGCGTCTGGCTGGACACGTTCAGCTTTCAGGCGCGCGGCTTCTACGAAAAGCGCGGCTATGTGGTGTTCGGAGAGATCGCCGACTACCCGGTGGGGCATCAGCGCTTCTTCCTCCAGAAGCGCCTCGACGATACAGCGCCACCGCCGATTGCATCGCACCCGCTGGTGGAGGACATCCCCAACCCCTCGCTGCACGACCGCGAGGCCATCGGCACGGCGCTCAACGCCTTCAACGACAGCCAACTGGGCGGCGGCGAATGGCCCGAGCGTCGGCATGCCTTTGTGTTGACGAATGAGGCGGAGACCGTCATCGGCGGACTTTGGGCGCGCAGCTATTACGACTGGCTCTATGTCGGGTTGCTGTTTGTACCCGATAGTCTGCGCGGCCAAGGCATCGGCACGCAGCTTCTGGCGCTGGCCGAGGATGAGGCGCGCTCCATCGGCGCGCGGGGCATCTGGCTCGACACCTTCAGCTTCCAGGCGCCGGATTTCTACCCGCGTCACGGTTTTGTGCCCTTCGGGCGGCTCGAATCCTACCCGAACCACCATGACCGGACGTTCTTCACGAAGACGATCGGCTAGGATCTGTTAGATTTAATCGGAAACGCTGCCAAAACCTGTGGTGCGCGGCTTCATGCCGCGCATCTACCCGGCAGAGCAAGCGATCAGCCGGCCGGGCGTCGAATCGGGTAGGTCCGCGCAGGGATTATATTTCAACCCGACAATCTCTAAGCTTCCTCGGAAGAAGGGAGAGCCAATGGCCGAGACGAGCCAAGACCCCGCACCGCTGTTTCGCGCCGCCATCCAGGCGCTGGCGAAAGGCGACCCGGCGGCCGCGAGGTTGCTGCCCGCCCTGGACGCTTTTCCGGACTTCGCGCCCGGCTGGCTGGCTTTGGCGTCCGTGCTGCGGGACCGTGGGCAGTCTCAGGCCGCGGCGCTGACATTGCTGCGCGCGGTCCGCGCGGCTTCCGCGACCCCGGCCATGCTGCATCAGGGCGGCCAGGCGTTCGCCCAACTCGGCCAGCGGGACGCGGCGATGTCAGCGTTCCGTCGCGCGGTGGCGCAGGACCCCGGTTTCGCCCCGGCCTGGTATAGCCTCGGCCTCGCGCTCCAGGATTGTGCCGCATGCGCGGAGGCTGCTGCGGCTTTCGAACGGGCTTTTGCCCTCAAGCCTGATTTCCATGAGGCCGCCTTCAATGCCGGTGTGGCCTGGCAGGGGGCGGGGGAGATGGCGCCTGCGATGGATGCCTATGCGGCTTCCTATCGCCTGCGGCCTGACAGTTTCGGCCGTATCGCCCAGGCGCTGATCGCGGCCCCCACGGGCGCGCTGTGGCTGCGCCCCTCAGCCCTCCGCGCTGTCCTCGACAGCCGTGCCGCCGCCTGATCGGGCGGCCCGGAAATCTTTCCGATAGACCCCGCTCTGCGTCAAAAGCTTCTGCGCTGTCTCATCATACTGGGCTGTCTCGGCCTTGGTCATCGGCGCGTAGTCGAGACTGAAAGCCTCCCGCTGCACGGGGATGCATTGGGCGATGGGCGTGCCGCGCGGCAGGGTTCCGGAAAAATCCGGGTCCAGCCAGACGGCGGGGAACAGGATGCCGACATCATGAAAGCGGTCGGCATCGACCAGGCCCGACAGCAGCCGAAAGGGCAGATCGGCGCGGTTCGCCGGGTGCATGGCGAACAGTGAAAATTTGTCCGGCAGTTCGACGGTCCAGAAACTGTTGAATTTGACGATGACCTGATCGGGCGACCAAAGCGGTGTGCCCTCAACCTGGGCCGGGTGGTGAAAGCTGATCGGGCTTTTGGGGTGATGCTGGGCGGCCAGCCCCGGCAGATCCCAATGCCAGGTCATCTGCCCTTGTTCGACCATGACATCGCAAGGCAGCGGGATGGTGAAGCCATGGCTCATCGCGTCAACGAAAGGCGGGCAGTGTTTGACGGTGCGCACCGCCTCGCCATGCATGTCCGAAACCGCATGGCGCGGCATTGTTTTCAGCCAATCGGGCAAGGACTGTCGGGCCGGCACGGGGCGCGGCAGATGGTCGATCAGCGCCGGATCGCAGCGGAATAGGACCCGCATGGGCGGCTCAGCCGTCTTCGGGCAAGGTGGCAAGCTTCACGGCATGCAGCCAGCCACGATATTTCGCGGCCCGCGTCGCCTCGTCCAGACCGGGCGTAAAGCGGCGGTCCACCGCGCGGCTGCGGGCGAATTCCGCCGGTTCGGGATAAAGCCCGGCATCCAGACCGGCCAGATAGGCCGCCCCCATGGCCGTCGTTTCCCGAAATTCCGGGCGTTCCACCGCATGGCCCAGCATGTCCGCCAGGAACTGCATCGTCCAGTCGCTGGCCGACATGCCGCCGTCGACGCGGAAGGCCAGATCCTCGATCGGCTCGCCGTAATCGGCCAGCATCGCCTGCAGCAGATCGCGCGTCTGATAGCCGATGCTTTCCAGCACGGCGCGCGCCAGTTCCCGCTTCGTCGTGCCGCGGCTGATGCCGCTGACAAGGGCGCGCGCGTGGCTGTTCCAATGCGGCGCGCCGAGGCCGGTGAAGGCCGGCACCAGATAGACGGATTGTCCGGGGTCGGCGGCCTCGGCCAGCCGTCCGGTCTCGGCCGAGTTCTCGACCAGGCCCAGCCCGTCGCGCAGCCATTGCACGCTGGCCCCGGCCGAAAAGATGGAGCCCTCCAGCGCATAGGCGCGCTCCCCACCGCGGGCCCAGGCAATGGTCGTCAGCAACCGGTGGCGGGATTGTTTGGGCTTGTCGCCGATATTGAGCAGCACGAAACCGCCGGTGCCATAGGTCGCCTTCACCGTGCCGGGCGTGAAGCAGCCTTGGCCGATCAAGGCCGCCTGCTGGTCGCCGGCAATGCCGCGAATGGCGATGGGACCGCCGAAGAAATCTGGCTGCGTGGTGCCGAAATGGCCGGCGCAATCGCGGATCTCCGGCAGCAGACTGCCAGGGATATTGAATAGTTTCAGCAGGTCCTGGTCCCAAATGCCGGTGCGGATATCACACAGCAGCGTGCGGGATGCATTGGTTGCGTCGGTCGCATGAACCTGCCCGCCGGTCAGGCGCCAGAGCAGAAAGGTATCGACCGTGCCGAAGGCAAGCTTGCCGTCCTCCGCCTGGGCGCGGGCGCCCGGCACATGATCCAGCAACCAGGCGATTTTGGTGGCCGAGAAATAAGGGTCCAGACGCAGCCCGGTGCGTTCGGCCACCAGCGGGCCGGCGCCGTCCGTCTCCAACTGCTCGCAGAACTCCGCCGTGCGGCGGTCCTGCCAGACGATGGCATTGGCGATGGGGCGGCCGGTTGCGCGGTCCCAGATCAACGCCGTCTCGCGCTGATTGGCGATGCCGAGGCCGGCGATATCGCTGGCCGTCAGGCCCGCTTCGGCGATGGCCGCGCGCGCGGTGCCAAGCGTCGTCGCCCATAGCGTCTCGGGATTGTGCTCAACCCAGCCGGGATGAGGGAAAATCTGTGGGAATTCTTCCTGCGCGCTCGCGACGGGCTTCATGGCCGCATCGAAGACGATGGCGCGGGTCGAGGTGGTGCCTTGGTCGATGACCAATATGTGCGATGGCATGGGCGGCATCCGTCTCCAGAGTCTGTCAACACCAGCCCAAATCATCGCCCAAAAACAGGTCATCCCCGGCCTTGTGCCGGGGATCCATAGGTATAGGCGCCGCGAGAACTGGATCCCCGGCACAAGGCCCGGGATGACGAAAATCAGATGCCTTCATCTGACCGGGATCTACTCAAACGTCAGGTGGGAAGGGGTGTTCGGCCCCTTCCCGGTTAGGCAAGGCGAAGTCTAGCAGTAAGCGTCTTATTTCGTCGCGGGCTGCCAGCTCTTGATCAGCTCATCGTAATCCACCGTCTGGCCCGGCGGCTTCTCATTCGCAAGCTTGCGCTGCGGGGCAAGGTTGCCGTCCTTCTCAGCCTGCTGATACCAGTATTCGGCCGATTGCGGCTTGTTCATCAGCGGGCCGCGATCGCCCTGCACGCCGGAACGCTGGATGCGGGTCATGATCGCATCCTGATCGCGCGCCAGCCCGTCCATCGCCTGTTGCGGGGTCACCGAACCCGCGATGGCGTTGGACACGTTCTGCCACCAGACCTGCGCCATCTTGCCGTAGTCGGGCACGTTGACGCCGGTCGGGGTCCACTGCTTCACCGCCGGGCCGCGATAGAATTCGACAAGGCCGCCCATGCTGGGCGCCGCCTGCGTCATCGCGTCCGCGTCGATATCGCTCTTGCGGATCAGATGCTGCGTGGTCAGCGATTTCTTCAGGCTGATGGTCTTGGACACGCTGAACTGGGCATAAAGCCAGCCGGCCTTGACCTTCTCCATCGGCGCGTATTTCAGCATCGTCCAGCAGCCGCAATCCTGGTAGCCGAGCTTCATGCCCTCTTTCCAGTAAGGCCCATGCGGAGACGGCGCCATGCGCCATTTCGGCGTGCCGTCCGAATTCATCATCGGCGAGCCGGGCTGGTTCATGGTCGCGGAGAAGGTCGTGTACCAGAAGATCTGCTGCGCGATATGGCCCTGGCCCGGCACCGGCCCGGCTTCCAGGAAGTCCATGCCGGCCGCTTCCGGCGGCGCGTACTTCTTCAGCCACTCGACATATTTGCTCAGCGCATAGACCGCCGCCGGGCCGTTGGCGTCACCGCCGCGCGTGATGGAGGAGCCGCGCGGCCGACCGTCCACGTTGCGGATACCCCATTCATCGACCGGCAAACCGTTCGGCAACCCGCGGTCACCCGCACCGGCCATCGACAGCCAGGCGTCCGTGAAGCGCCAGCCGAGCGACGGGTCCTTCTTGCCGTAATCCATATGGCCGTAGACGCGCACACCGTCGATTTCCTTCACGTCATTGGTGAAGAAATCCGCGATATCCTCGTAGGCGGACCAGTTCACCGGCACGCCCAGCTCATAGCCGAACTTCGCCTTGAACTGCGCCTTCAGTTCCGGACGCTTGAACCAGTCATACCGGAACCAATAGAGGTTCGCGAATTGCTGATCGGGCAGCTGATACAGCTTGCCGTCCGTGAAGGTGCCGAAGGACAGACCGACGAAATCCTTCAGGTCCAGATTGGGGTTGGTGACGTCCTTGCCGTTATTCGCCATGAAATCGGTCAGCGAACCGTCGACGATGTCGTTGTAGCGCGGATGCGTGCCGATGAAGTCCGAATCATTCATCCAGAAATCATAGATCGGATGGCCGGACTGCATCTCGACTTCGATCTTATCGACCAAAAGACCTTCATCCATCAGGTCGTGATTGACCTTGATGCCGGTGATCTCGGCGAAGGCCTTGGTCAAAACCTTGGATTCGTACTGATGGATATTGAGGATTTCGGAAACGCAATTGACCTGCATGCCCGCGAAGGGCTTAGCCGCGTTGATGAACCATTCCATCTCGGCCATCTGGGCATCTTTGCTCAGGGTCGAGGGCTGGAATTCATTGTCCACCCACTTCTTGGCCGCATCCATCGCCTGGGCGTGGGATGGCGTCGTATGGGTCAGGATCGCGGCACTGGCGGCTGCCGCCGCGCCGCTTTTGAGGACGTCTCTTCTTTTCACGTTTCTTGTCTCCTCTTCTGCCGGTGCCCGGCATGCCATCATGCAGGGTCGTTGGTCCCGGCTTATTATTTACGCGAAACGGAACATCGCCACCCCATAGAGAAGCGAGATCCCCGTCGGGTAGTAGAGATTGTCCCCACCTGTGATCCTGATCCACAGCACGAAGATGATCGCACTACCGATGAGCGATACGAAAAAGCGGTCGCCTCTGGTTGTCGGGAACCCCAATATGCCGCGCTTCGGCGTTTCCGGCCGATAGACCGCCAGCAGCGTCAGGATCACCAGACAGACAAAGATCACCGCGAAGAAGCCTGCCGTGGCAGGGGTCCATGCCATCCAACCGAACATCGTCCTTCTCCCCTGACCTATACCCGCCCGAGGGCGAAGCCCTTGGCGATGTGGTTGCGCACGAACCAGATGACGATCGCGCCGGGGATCATGGTCAGCACGCCGGCCGCCGACAAAAGTCCCCAATCCATGCCGGCCGCCGAATAGACCTGCGTCATGACGGATACGATCGGCTTGGCATGGATCGTCGTCAGCGTCGTTGCCAGCAACTGCTCGACCCAGGAAAACATGAAGCAGAAGAAGGCAGCGACGCCGATGCCATTGGCGATCAGCGGCAGAAATATTTTCACGAAGAAGCGCGGGAAGGAATAGCCGTCCAGCGCCGCCGTCTCGTCGATCTCACGCGGAATGCCGGAAATGAAGCCTTCCAGAATCCAGACCGCGAGAGGAACATTGAACAGGCAATGAGCAAGCGCCACCGCCCAGACCGTATCGAAAAGCCCGACGGAATAATAGAGGTTGAAGAAGGGCATGGCAAAAACGGCGGGCGGCGCCATCAGGTTCGACAATAGCCAGAAGAACAGATGCTTGTCGCCGATGAAGCGGAAGCGGCTGAACGCATAGGCGGCGGGCAGGGCCAAGCTCACCGAGATGACGGTATTCAGGCAGACATAGGTGAGCGAGTGGATAAAGCCGCCGCGCCACACGGGATCGAAGAAGATATGGGCATAGTTCATCAAGGTCGGATGGTGCGGCCAGAAGCTGAGATGGCCGGTGATTTCGGCATTGGTCTTGAAGCTCATATTCACCAGCCAATAGATCGGCAGGAATAAAAGCAGCAGATAGGCGGTGATGGTGATGGTGCGGGGTTGGATGCGCATCACACACCCTTTCTCTGGTCAAGCTGGGTCATGATCGTGAAGAAGACGTAGCAGATCGTCAGCGTGATCAAGTAATAGACGATCGACATGGCGGCCGCATTGCCGAGATCGACCTGCCCCAGCGCGATCTTGACGAGATCGAGGGACAGGAAGCTGGTCGCCTCACCGGGGCCGCCACCCGTCACGACGGACGGTTCCGTGTAGATCATGAAACTTTCCATGAAGCGCAGCAGCACGGCGATTACCAGAACCTTTTGCAGCTTCGGCAATTCGATATTGCGGAAGACGGACCAGCGGCTGGCGCCGTCGATTCGCGCGGCCTGATAGAAGGCATCGGGAATGGCCTTCAGGCCGGCATAGGACAGCAGCGCGATCATCCCCGTCCAATGCCAGACATCCATGATCACGATGGTCGCCCAGGCCGAGGTCGGGTCCTGCGTATCATTGTAGTGGATGCCGATGGCGTTGAGCGCCGCACCCAGAAGCCCGATATCCTGGCGGGCGAAAATCTGCCAGATGGTGCCGACGACCGTCCAGGGGATCAGCAGCGGCAGGGCGATCAGAACCAGGCTGGCGCCGACTTTCCAGCCCTGTTTCGGGATGCAAAGGGCGACGGCGATGCCCAGCGGCAGTTCCAGACAAAGGATGACGATCGAAAAGATCAGGTTGCGCACCAGGGCGCTGGCAAACCGGCCGCCGATATCGCTCGTGGGGTCCAGCAGACCCTGAAACCAGGCGACGCCGTTCCAGAAGAAGTTGTTCTGGCCCATCGTGTCCTGCACGGAATAGTTCACGACCGTCATCATCGGGATCAATGATGAGAACAGAACGACGACCAGAACCGGCACGACAAAAAGCCAGGCCCGGTTATTCCATGGTTTGTCCATCATGCGCGCTCTCCCTCGACACGAAGGTCGTCCACGAAAAGATGCAAATGCCCGGGCTCGATAATCAGGCCGGCAGTGTCGCCGGGCGAAAGATCGGCTTCATGCGCCAAGGTCGCGATCGCTTCCTGCCCACCGACGGAGATGCGGGCCAGGCGACGGCGGCCGAGGTCTTCCACCTTCAGCACGCGCACGGGAATGCCACCCGTTTCATGCAAGGTCGCGTAATCCGGCCGGAAGCCGATTTCGATTTTTCCGGCATTCGCGGGAGTCGCGTAGCGCGCGCCGAGATCGAACACGGTGCCGGCCACATTGGCTTCGTGTCCCGCGACGGTCGCGGGCAGAAAGTTCATGCCCGGACTGCCGATGAAATAGCCCACGAAACTATGGGCCGGGCGCTCGAACAATTCGGCCGGCGTGCCGATCTGCAAGACCGCGCCGTCCTTCATGACGACGACTTCATCGGCGAAGGTCAGCGCCTCGACCTGATCATGCGTCACATAGATCATCAGCAGGTCCAGCGCCTGATGGACGGATTTGAGTTTGGAGCGCAATTCCCATTTCAGCGCCGGGTCGATCACCGTCAGCGGTTCATCGAACAAAACGGCGGAGACATCGGACCGCACCAGGCCGCGCCCGAGCGAGATCTTCTGCTTGGCGTCCGCTGTCAGCCCGCGCGCACGGCGGCCCAGAACCGGCTTCAGGTCCAGGAGTTCGGCAATCTCGTCCACGCGGCGTTTGATGGCGCCCTTTTCCATGCCGCGATTCTTCAGCGGGAAGGCGAGGTTTTCGGCCACCGTCATGGTGTCGTAGATGACCGGGAACTGGAAAACCTGCGCGATATTGCGCTTCTCGGTCGGCAGGCGGGTGACATCCGCCGTATCAAATAGCAGCCGCCCCTCGGACGGGATGACAAGGCCCGAAATGATATTTAGCAGCGTCGTCTTGCCGCAGCCGGAAGGGCCGAGCAGTGCATAGGCGCGTCCATTCTGCCAGACATGGTTGATCGGCTTCAGCGCGTAATGCGGTGCCGCGCCTGGCGCACCGGGATAGGCATGGGCAATATGGTCGAGGGTGATGCTGGCCATGATTGCCTCCTCAGACCAAGACAGCGGCGCGGGTCGCGCGCGCTTCGGGGGCACGAACCAGTTTGCCGCTCGCGTCGAAGACGAAGATGCGCGCTGGGTCGATACGAATTTCGGCAGGCGCGCCCGGCTTCCAATCATGCACGCCGAGCACGAGGCTGACCCAGGTGGCCGTCCCGATATCCAGATGCACGAAACTTTCGGACCCGCTGATTTCCGTCACGGCCACCTTGCCCGCAAAGGTCAGCGGCGCGCCGGAGATGGGGCCGAGCTTTGCATCCTCCACCCGGAAGCCGATGCGATAGGTTCCGTCGGCCAGGTTCGGCAGCAGCGCGGTCGCATCCACGCTGCGTCCGTCCGGCAGGGTCGTCTTGTGGCCGGACAGTGTGGTCGTGAATTCGTTCAGCGGCGGGTCCGAGAATACGCGGGCGGCGTCGATATTGGCGGGAAAGCGATAGACGGCGGGGGTCGGCCCCTTCTGCGTCACGCGGCCCTGCCACAGGGTCGCCGTGGTGCCGCCGAGCAGGAGAGCTTCGGTCGGTTCGGTTGTGGCATAGACCAGAATGGTGCCGGTGGCGGCAAACAGCTTCGGCAACTCCTCCCGCAATTCCTCGCGCAGCTTGTAATCGAGATTGGCGAGCGGCTCGTCGAGCAATACCAGTTCCGCGTGCTTCACCAAGGCGCGGGCGATTGCCGTGCGCTGCTGCTGCCCGCCCGAAAGCTGCGCGGGAAGGCGCTGCAAAAACGGATCAAGCCGTAAAACCCTGGAGGCTTCCTGCACGCGCTTTTCGATTTCGGCTTTCGGCAGACCGACAACGCGCAGCGGCGAAGCGATGTTTTCGTACACCGTCAAAGACGGATAATTGACGAATTGCTGATAGACCATGGCGACGCTGCGGCGCCGCACCGGCACTTGCACGACAGATTTGCCGTCCACCAGAACGTCGCCGCTCGTGGGCTTATCAAGCCCGGCCATCAACCGCATGAGGGTCGTTTTGCCGGCGAGCGTGGGCCCGAGCAGAACGTTCATCGTGCCGCGTTCGAAATTCAGTGACACATCATCGATGATGACGTCCTGGCCTTGTTTCAGGCTGATATTGCGTAATTCAAGGCTCAAGCGACGGGCTCCCTTGTCGGGATGATCTGGTTCAAGGCTTGGTCGATCCTCTCGGCTTCGGCCTGGGAGATACGCAGGCCGAGTTTGGATCGGCGCCAGAGGATGTCCTGGCTGGATCGGACCCATTCATGGGTGACGAGGTAGT
>NZ_JAESVA010000015.1 GCF_020621385.1 Acidisoma cellulosilyticum
ATGCGCGCGACGTCGGTCGCATCTTCCGCGTGGCCGGCGCGCTCGAATACGGCATCGTCGGGATCAACGAAGGCATCATCAGCACCGAAGTCGCCCCCTTCGGTGGCGTGAAATCCTCCGGCCTCGGCCGCGAGGGCAGCAAATACGGTATCGAGGACTATATCGAGATCAAATACATCGCCCTCGGCGGATTAGGATCTTAGAGACGCCAGGCTAGGACGGTCAGGCAGGTTAGGACCTTGAGGGGTTCCGGCGGCCTGACAGCTAAGTGCGCTATACCTGTTATGTTAGGCATTGGCCTAGATACGAGATCGCAACAGGCTCCTATTGTCGTGAACGAAGATCGCCAGCAGAATGCGGGTGATTCCATAAAAGGTCGCTGACAAGGCGGCCAAAAAAGTCGGGGAACACGACCATGCGGGTTTCGGATCTGACCAGCAAAAAGGCGATCGACCGCCAACTCGATAGATTGGACACCTACGGCGTCAGTCGGCGAGACTTCGCGCGTCTGGCGACGACCGGCATCGCGATCGGTGCCGCCGCCCGTGCTCTTGGCCTGCCTACGGCGGCCATTGCCGCGCCCAATGGCAAAATCGCCTATATGTATTTCTCCTCGCGACTGCAATATTGCCTGACTGTCAAGAAGTCGGTGGAAGACACAACGGCGGCGCTGAAGATCGGCGTCACCTCGGCGGATGCCGAATTGAACAGCGAACATGAGTTTGATCAGTATGAGCAGCTTGCCGCGGCCGGCGGGCTTGGCGGTGTCATCCTCAACGCGCCCGACGGTAGCAATATCAAGCGTATCGCGGGGCTGGCCGAACAGAACAAAACATGGATCGCCAATGTTTGGGCGACGGAGCCTTGGTTCACGCCGTTCGATGCGAGCGAATACTACACCTATTACGCCGATCCCGATGACTATCATGCGTCCTATGAGGTTACGACCAAGCTGCTGACGGAAATCAAGAAGAAGACCGGAAAGGGCGGTAAGATCATCGGCCTGACCGGCATTCCCGGCTTCATCACCGATAAACTGCGGACGCGCGGCCGCAATGATGCCTTCAAGGCCTTTCCGGAATTCTCGATCGCCGACGATCTGCCGGGCAACTTCAATATGGAAGACGGCAACAAGGCGGCGACCGATCTGCTGACACGTCATCCCGATGCCGTCGGCATCTATGCCGCCAATGACGAGGAGGCCGCGGGTGCGATCGCGGCCCTGCGCACGGAGGGCATGAAAGCGGGAGATGACATGCTCATCGTCTCGGCCGGCGACGGCAATCCTGAGGCCGCGGCGGCCATCAAGCGCGGCGAACTGGTGGCCACAGCTGCCAATGTCCCGCAATTCATGGGGGCGATGATGACGACAAGGCTCTATGATGTGATGAACGGATGGTCACCACGCGCATCCGAGCGGATGATGCATTGGGGCTCGAAGATGATGACGATCGAGAATGTCGACACCTATCTTGCGCGCTATGTCAACAACGGTAGCGTGGCACCCTTCGATTACCGGCTGATGTCCAAGGTGCTGCATCCGCAGGATTGGGACCCGCAGGATCTGATGACGCCGCTCGATATGGACGTCGAATGGCAGGGCATTCCGAAGCCGGCGAATTGGAAATATCCGAAAGCCTATATGGATGCCAAGCAGAATGGCGAGATGCAGGCGGTCGCTGAGGAATATAAAAGCCACTACAAGATCGACATGTTCGGCCCGTCGCCGGTGAAATCCGGCTAAGGCGCGGGCATTCCGGCGCCATGGCCGAGCTTCTCAAAATCGACGGGGTGTCGAAAAGCTACGGCCCGGTGCCGGTGTTGCATGACATCAGCCTGTCGGTGTCATCGCGATCGATCATCGGCTTGATCGGGGAGAATGGCGCCGGCAAGTCCACGCTGTTCAACATCATTTCGGGGCTCGCGCGACCCGATACGGGAAGCATGCAACTGAAGTGCGAGGCGTATGCGCCGCGCGACTTCGGCGATGCTTTCAAGCGTGGTGTCACGCGCGTCTTTCAGGAACAGGCGCTCGTCTCCAATATCCCGGTCTATGAGAATCTGGTTCTGTCGCAGGAACATCGCTTCACGCGTTTCGGTCAGGTTCTGAACAAGCGGGCCATGATCGCGGTTGCGGAACGGATCGTCGCCGATGCCGGGATCGATGTCGATGTGCGTCGCTTGACCAGTTCGTATGACTTCTCCAAGCGACAGGCGATCGAGATCGCGCGTGCCTGCCTGGCGCCACGGCATTTGATGGGCATCGAAGATCCCGTCGTTCTGCTCGATGAGCCGACATCCGCACTCGACCGTAAGGACGAGACCGCTTTTTTCGATCTATTGCTGCGCCTCAAGACGCAGGCATCGTTCATTTTTGTATCGCACCGCCTGTCGGAAGTGCGAACGCTCAGCGACGCGATGCATGTGATGCGGGACGGAAGACTATCCCCAGTGTTGAACCCGGTCACAACGCCGGAGACCGATATCTACGCGTTGATGGTCGGTCGCGAACGGTCCGACGACTACTACCACGTCGCCCGACAGCAGAGCGTCGAGGATCGGCCGGTTGTTTGCCAGGTCAAGGCGCTGACGGGACGCTCGTTCTCGCCCGTCTCGTTT
Source organism: Acidisoma cellulosilyticum (assembly GCF_020621385.1). Lineage (GTDB taxonomy): Bacteria > Pseudomonadota > Alphaproteobacteria > Acetobacterales > Acetobacteraceae > Acidisoma > Acidisoma cellulosilyticum. The sequence goes on from NZ_JAESVA010000015.1 coordinate 2,620, forward strand.
GATATTCGCCAAGGTGAGATCATCGGTATCGGCGGCTTGCTCGACTCGGGCAAGTCCGCCTTCGGCAAGGCGCTCGCGGGTGTGGAACCACCGCTGTCAGGCGCCATCAGCCTCGCCGGAAACGCACCGCAGACGCCGCGCATCGCGGCCCTTATCCGCGAGGGTGTCGGCTATGTGCCGGCGGAGCGGCTTGTAGAGGGTATCATTCCCAGCCTGGCGCTCGCCATCAACCTTTCGCTGCCGAGCGCGGATCGTTTCTCGCGTTTCGGGCTGTGGCGTCTGGCACGCGAACGTCAGGCGGCCGAGGCGGCTGTGCTGAGGATGGGTGTGCGTTCCGGTTCGCCCGGCATGCCTTTGCGCAACCTGTCCGGTGGCAATCAGCAGAAGGTGGTGCTGGCACGTTGGCTGCAGCGCGACCTCAAGCTCCTCGTATTGGACAATCCGACGCGCGGCGTCGATGCCGGTGCCAAGGAGGAGATCTACGCCCATATCCGGCATTTGACCGAGCAAGGTGTCGGCATCGTGCTGATCACCGACGAGTTGATCGAGCTCATCGGGCTGTCGAACCGAATCCTCATTATGCAACGCGGCGAATTGGTGGCTGAGTTGGACGCGCCGGTCGGCGGCAAGCCAACCGAGCATGATTTGATTCCGCATATGCTGCCAAGCGCAGCTTAGAGAGAGACGAGCGCATGTCATCGGCGAACTCCGCTCGCGTTTCTCCGACCAGGCCAGGCTGGGTGCAGGCCGGCCTGGCCAATCGGGGCACATGGTTGCCTATTCTGGTCGTGGTCGGCCTGATTGTCGTATTTGCCGTCACATCCCCGCCATTCCTGAGCTGGCGGAATTTCTCGGCCATCACCGGGGAAGGGGCGACACTCCTTATAGCCTCTCTCGGTGCCAGCTTCGTTATTCTGATGGGGAGCATCGACCTCTCCGTCGGTTCGATCGTGCTGCTTGTGGGTTCCGTCTGCGTCACGCTGCTGGCCGATCATGACTATGGGCTGATGATCCTGCCGCTGGCGGCCTTGCTCGGCTTGGTGCTCGGCGGCATAAACGGCATGATTTCCGTGGTCGGTCGGGTGCCGAGTTTCGTCGTGACGCTCGGCAGCCTGTCCGTTTTCACCGGGATCGCGCTGAGCATCCTCAGCGGCCAGGCCATCATGTTCGATTCGACGGCGCTGGATGATCTGGCGACTGGCCATCTCATTCCGCATCTGCCGAACATCGCGCTTTGTGCGCTGGCATTGTGGGTGATCGCGGTCGCGATCGGTATCTGGACGAAGTTCGGGCGGTTCATATTGATCATCGGCGGGGGGGAGATTGTTGCGCGCACATCAGGCCTGCCGGTCGGGCGGTACAAGATTCTGTCCTTCGCCTTTTCCGGCATGATGGCCGGCATCGCTTCGGTTTTCGCAATGTCGCGGCTTGGCGCGGTGGGGCCGACCCTGGGACAGGATCTTCTGCTCAATACGATTGCGGCCATCGTCGTCGGTGGCACTTCGCTCGCGGGTGGCGCGGGTGGCGTTCACCGGACCTTCGTCGGCGTGGCCATTATCGCTTTGCTCAATAACGGCCTCAATCTTCTCGGCGTGGGACCGTATTGGCAGATGGTCATCAAGGGTGCTGTCGTTATCGGCGCCGTGCTGGTCGGGCAAGACCGGCTCCTGACCCGGATCGTCAAATAAAACTGTATCAGGGAAGAAATCTATGAGCGTGACTTACAACTTCGCCGGCAAGACAGTGCTGATCATCGGTGGCACCACGGGTATCGGACGCGCCACGGCGGTCGCCTTTGCCGATGCCGGCGCCGACATCTTCGTGGCCGGCATCGGCGCCGCAGACGGCGAAAGCCTGAAAGCCGAGATTTCGGCAACCACGTCGGTGGCCGTGGAATTTTCGGAAGTCGATGTCAGGGTGGACGCCCAGGTGAAAGCTCTGGTCGAGCGCGCGGTCGTGCGCTTCGGGCGCATCGATATCGCCTTCAACAATGCCGGCATTCCGGGAAAAACCGCGCCTGTCCAGGACTTGGAGGAGAGCGACTACGACCTTATTCTAGACGTCAATCTGAAAGGCATCTTCCTCGGTCTTAAATACCAGATTCCGCATATGCTGGCCCAAGGGGGCGGTGTCATCGTCAATACCGCATCCCTGTTTGGTGTCATGGGTTTTGCGACGACTGCCGCCTATTGCGCATCGAAATGGGGCGTGATCGGCCTGACCAATTCGGTCGCGCTGGAAGTTGCCAAGTCCAATATCCGGGTCAACGCCATCGCGCCCGGTTCGACGATGACCCCGCTCCTCAGCGGCATGTTCGGCGGTGAGCAGAGTGCGCGCGATACGGTCACGCATCTGATTCCCATGGGTCGTATCGCGGACCCCAAGGAGATCGCGCAACTGGTATTGTTCCTGTCGTCCGACGCCGCATCCTATATCACCGGTCAGGCGGTCGTGGTCGACGGTGGTGGCTTCGTCGCCAGTGCTTGAGGTATGGATATGAATAATCGAGACATCACACGGCTGTCAGTCAGACGCATCGAGGAGCGGGCGCCCAATATACCGCTATTTTGCGTGCCGGAGGCGCCGACCGAGAGCCTATTGCCGGCCGGTGAAACGCTGCTCGACGATGCGACTCTCAGCTATGTGGTCGCCGCACAACCTGCCTTCGATTTGTTGCGTCAGGCGGCGGGACAGCTCGCGGCACTTCTTGTCTTGGCGGCGGCCGGCGGCCGCAGCGCGCAGGACAACCCGGCTTTCGCTCTCGCCTGTGCGGAGCGTGCTAAAGCAGGCGATCTGATCGGGGCATTGCCTACGGCCCGAAAGGGGAGGCATCATCATCGTCATCTGCGCGCCTGCAACGATGCCTTGACGGCAGCCTGCGCGGAGGCGGCCGTGAACCTCAACAGGGACGACCAGCGGGCCTTGGCCTTGTTGCGGGAAGGGCTGCGGCAACTCCATTTTGCGGCCGCTGCCCTGCCGGGCTTCGAGGTTGTGGCCTTCGGGCAGTCCTGCTGCGCTGCTCATGCATCTATGGCGACGATATCACGGGGGAAAGCCAATGGCTGACTATTCGATCTGGGTGATGGAATACGCCTTCATGCCGTCAGCGCCGGTCAGCGTCATGGTCTATGGCGCGCATAATCAGGGCACAAGAAAGATGCCTTATGGGTATGTGCTGATCAAAGGTCATGGCACGCTGGCCATGGTCGATGTCGGGTATAATCAACGCGACTACGGCCAGACGCTTGAACAGAGGTTTGACGTTCACGGCTGGAAGTCTCCCGAGGTTGTATTGGCCGAGGCCGGTGTCAAACCCTCGGATGTCGAGCATGTCATCCTGACGCATGCGCATTTCGATCATGCGGGCAATACCGATGCCTTCCCGAACGCGACCTTCTATTTGCAGGAGCGTGAGCTATCCAAATGGATTTGGGCGCTGGCGCTGGATCGCAAATTCCGCTGGCTCCAGGCCGCGACCGACCCTGGTGACATTGCGCGGATCGTGGATCTGGCGCGAGAGGGTCGTCTTGTCTCGATCAACGGCGACCATGACGATATTCTGCCCGGGATTGACCTGCGTCTTGCAGCCGATAGTCACACCTGGGGGTCGCAATATGTGACCATCCGGAATGACGGCAAGCGCGAGAGCGACGATGTCTGGGTCATGGCTGGCGATCTGGCCTATAGCTATGACAATTTTCGCGGATTGGACGCGGCCGATCCTGGCTATGTGCCGATCGGCCTTGCGATGGTCAGCCAGGAAAATCTACTATTCGCGACAGACGCGATGATCAACGCGGTCGGTGGTGACTATAGGCGGGTCGTTCCGCCGCATGACGAGGAGGTGGGTACTGTCTTCCCTTCACGCGTCACCAAAACCGGGTTGCGGATCAGTGAGATTGCCCTTGCCAAGGGAGACACAAGCCTCGTGTCGTGATGCTGTACTGCACGACTCTGGGTCTGTCGTGATTCGTGTGAAATGATCATGCAGTGACCGGCAGCATTCTGGCGCGCAGTAGTTCCGTGCCGGCTTGACCATACATGGAGTGCGTGAGCGCCTTAGAGCGTTTCCTGTTCGCTTACGCTCACAGGTGCCGCTCTAATTTATTGTTTTTGCGAGCATCTTCACCCGGACAGATGATTCCATCTGACCGGGATCTGCTCTAGGGCAAAGTCCCGAGCCAGAAAGGACAAAAGGTCTGCCGGATTGGTAAGCCCCACAACAACGCCTTAGATAGTTTGCTTTCGATCGTGGGAGCCATCAACCAAGCAACGAACGAGGTGTAACCCCGAATTCTTTTTTGAATGATCGCGTAAAATGCGAGAGGTCGGAGAATCCAAAATCGAAAGCGGCGCTCGTAACATTTTTCACGGAACCATCGGCAAGTGCCTTGTAACTTGCTGCCAATCGCTGGCGCCACAGCCATCGGCCAGGTGTTGTTCCATCAATGGCAAACAAACGATTTAACGTTCGTGGCGCAACGCCCTGTGCTTTGGCGATAGTTTCTGTGGTCAATGTTGAATCATGTAAATTTGCACGGATGTATGCCTTGACCTGGCCAAGGCGGATATCTTTGCGATCACTTGCGAAACTGGCGTCCAAGTAAACTTCTATGCTTGCGCCCAGAAGGTCCAATAAAGGCAAGGCCAGCCGGTTGGCGCTCGTGCGGTCAACGCTATCTTTCAAATCGACGAACTGCGAGATCAGCGAACCCACAAACACACCTAGACGCGATGCCCCGGAGATGCGGGTTGCTGTTGCCCTTTGTGCGCTTGGCAGTCGGGAGATTATCAGGGGCCGTGGTATGGTGATCACGGTTCCTCGCGATTCTCCAATAAAATCAAGCTTGAATGGCTTGGATTGATCGTAGAGCGCGATGTCTCCAACGCCAATCCTGATAGCGCGATCGGCCTGAAGCATACCGAGCTCGCCCCTTGTGCCAAGGTACAGCATAAAATCGTCTCGAGGGTCTTTCTGGACATCCAAGGAGCTCCGGGTCACCAGGATATGCCCGGACGGAACATTGGTCTCGATTTCGCTAATCGACGTGGCGCCAAAATCCCACATCGAAACGCGGCCATCAAAGTCCCCGACGGTGGGTTTCTTGCACTCCGTCAGTGAGTAGTTCCGGCAAGTAAGATGATGCCAGCTCTCGAAATCACGCCGCGCGGAATCCATAGAACTCTTGAGCAATTGAGCCCCCGTGCTTATTACATCAACGCGTAAACTATCCCGCTTTAGCGGCAGCAAGATTTGTGCCACCGCAGTTTCGCAATTTCCTGCGAGCTTTGGCCGTTAGAGGCCAATGAGTGGCCGCTATAGGCAAACAGCACTCGGAAATCTTTGTTAACATCGTCAGAGCATCGGCCTGCACCAAGTACAACCTGCACCAAGTACAAATCGACGAGGCTTGCGCTTTCCGCAGCAAAACGCGCCGCCTGCCGTCAACTTCGCCTTAAAGGAAACATTGAATGACGATCAAACGTCCTACGCCCGATCAGTTGAGTTCAATCGCCACTGGCTTCGGCATGAGTATGACGGGAGAGGACATCGCTTTTTTTGGCGACCTCATAGAACCAACGATTAAGGGCTATGATCTTCTCCAGCAGATGACCGACGAACTGCCGATAGTCAAATATCCCAGGACGCCCGGCTATCAGCCCATGGGTGACGAGAACATCTATAACGCTTGGTATATCAAATCGGAGATTAAGGGCGCGGCGGCAGGCGCGCTTTCGGGCAAGAGCGTCGTTATCAAGGACAATGTCTATGTGGCGGGGGTTCCGATGATGAACGGCGCTTCCACGCTTGAAGGGTATATGCCGGAGATCGACGCCACCATCGTCACGCGAATCCTTGACGCAGGTGGAACGATTGTTGGCAAGGCAGCTTGCGAGTTTATGTGTTTCTCAGCATGCAGCCATACAGGTTCGCGGGGGGCCATTCATAACCCACACCGGATGGGCTTTTCCGCGGGTGGCTCGTCATCAGGAAGTGCAGCACTTGTTGCGGCTGGCGAGGTTGAGATGGCGATCGGCTGTGATCAGGCAGGATCCATTCGAATGCCGTCGGCGATGTGCGGGATCTATGGCATGAAGCCGACCTATGGTTTGGTGCCTTACACTGGTATCGGCGGTATTGAACCGACGATCGATCACACGGGTCCGATGACGGCAACGGTTGCCGACAATGCTCTGTTGCTCGAGGTTATCGCGGGGGCTGACGGGTTTGATTCGCGCCAGCATTCGCCCGTCGTGGGAAACTACAGGGAGGCGCTCGGTCTGGGTGTGAAGGGTCTGAGGATCGGCGTGGTTCGTGAGGGATTTGGTCATGCAAATTCCGAGGCTGCCGTGGATGACGCGGTCTATCGGGCGGGAGCGCTTTTCGCCAAGCTCGGTGCCATAGTCGAGGATGTCTCGATACCCATGCACCAACTAGGCCCCGTGATCTGGCTGCCTATAGGGTTGGAAGGTAGCGTCAATCACATGATGAAAGGGAATGGGTTCGGCACGGGTTATAGCGGCGTTTATCTTTCTAGCTTTTCGGATGCACACGCGGCCTGGCGCGACCGGGCGGACGAGTTACCGGACAATATCAAAATGGTCATGCTTTTGGGGGAGTATTTCCAGAAGCATTATCGAGGCCGTTTCTACAACAAAGCTCAAAACCTAGTTCGGCGCCTGCGCGCGGCTTATGACACTGCGCTCCAAAATTATGACATTCTCCTCATGCCGACGGTGCCGACCTTGGCACCGCCTTTGCCGGGTCAAGATGCTTCGCGAAAGCTGAAGGCTGAGCGGGCGCTCGACGTGGTTGCTAATACTGCCCCATTCGACATCACTCATCATCCGTCGATGTCAGCTCCATGTGGTATGCATGATGGACTGCCAATCGGCATGATGCTGACGGCAAAGCATTTTGACGAAACGGCAATCTACCGGGCCGCCCACGCATTTGAGCAAGCCTATGACTGGAAGTCTCTATAATCGCGAGCCATTTACTCCTGGGCTGGCGTCATTGGGAGCGGGGGCTTTCAGCGTTGCGTGCATCTGGCGCTAAACATGAGAAGCGCCGGCTTGGCTTCATCCTACCGCCTCACATTCACCTGCGGCATGTGCTAGAGGGCTGGTGAAATCCTTCAGCCAACACGCCAAACTGGCTGGACAATTGTGGCGGCAGAGACGGTTTACCTGATCCCATTTAAGGAGCAACGCTGGCGCATAGTTTGTTTAATATTCGGGCATTTGCTCAGAATTTGAGCGGTTAAATTGTGTTTGACAAGCGGTCTGGCTTGCATAGATTACTATTCCGGCAGTTGGAGCAATGGCGCTCTGGATACTGCCACCTCGTTGCTTTCTGACATGGCACCGCCGCCGCTGGATTTTCTAAAGCTGCGTCGAAACCAGCCCTGCATAATGGGCTCGCGAAAGTGGATGAGTGTTCAGAACATTTAAAATAGGTTTGCTGCTGTCGACAACCGGGTCCTACGGCCCAATGGCGCATGCGAGCTTGAACGGCGGTCTTTTGGCCGTAGATACGCTCAACGCTAGACCAGATCGCAAGTTTAACCTCGTCCCGGTCACGTCGGATCCAGGGGGCGAGCCTTCGCATTATGCGCGTCACGCTTCGGCATTGCTCGACCAAGGAATTCGCCATGTCGTCGGCTGCTATACATCTCTGAGTCGCAAAGAGGTGGTGCCGGTGTTTGAGAAGCGCGACGCACTGCTGTGGTACCCCACGCATTATGAGGGTTTCGAGGCATCGCCCAACGTCGTTTATGTCGGGGGGGGCCCGAATCAACACACCTTGCCGCTCATCGATTGGGCTCTCCGCAATGTCGGGCGGGCCGCCTATTGTGTTGGGTCCAATTACGTCTGGGCTTGGGAGACCAATCGGGTTTTACGAGAAGGGCTAATACCTGCCGGAGGCCGTATTGTCGGCGACCGCTACATCGCCGTCGAAGATCTAGACCTCGATCATGTCGTCCAGGATATTTTGAGGGTTCGGCCGGATTTTGTATTCTGCACTTTGATTGGCGCTTCGGCTGCCCGGTTCATGGATCTGTTGCGAGCGGCCTGCCTGTCCAGGGGTATCGACCAGGCGCGGGATATGCCGCTTCTGACCTGCAATCTCACCGAAACGACAATGCTGGCGGTGTCGCCTGAGGCCCGTGACGGCCATGTCAGCTCCTCAGTCTACTTTTCATCTGTTGACACGCCGGAGAGCCATGCATTCGTCAGCGCCTTCACCCGTCGCTTTGGCGCAATGCCTTCGGCCGATGCGGAAAGCAGTTTCGTCGCCGTCCATCTTTTGGCGCAGGCGCTCGAAGCGGTAGGCACCGATGATATTGATGCAGTTCGAGCGGTTGCAAATACGCTGCGGGTACAAGCACCGCAAGGCGAAGTGAAACTTGAAGCCGACACCATGCATGCTTGGCTAACCCCGCGTATCGGTATCTCCCGTCGGGATGGCGGTTTTGATATCATCGAGGAATACGAAGCGCCCGTTCGGCCAGACCCTTATCTAGTTGCGAGCACGCCGAGACTGGCGCCGGTCAATCTAAGGCTGGTGTCATGAGCGTCACGGGACGTGTCCAAAATTTCAGTGGCTTCCATGCCGTAGTGCTTAGCTCGCAAGTCGACCGCGAACAGCCGCTCGCTCAGGCTCTGAGGCGTCTCGGAATGACGATGACCGTGCGTGATCCGGACGAGGGGTTACCTTTGTCCCACGACGGCAAAGGCGACCTGCTGTTTGTTGATGGTGATTTTCATCCAAAGGGCATGGAAAGGCCTGAGGAAGCTGCGCTCTGGGATGTGCCGGTCATAGGTCTCGTGGGTATCGAGGCTCCTGGTCGCCTACGTGCCCTCATGGCGCTGGGTGCGACAGCGTTCCTGCGCAAGCCGGTTTACGCGCCTGCCGTTTATCCAGCAGTCTTTCTGGCTGTGAACACCCATCGTGAGCGCCAGCATATGCGAGAGCAGCTGGTGGCCCACGAGCGTCGGCGCGCCGGACGAAGATTCGTTATCAAAGCCGTTATTGCGGTTATGCAGGACGAAGGCTGTGACGATGAGCAGGCCTACGAAATGCTTCGCCGAGCAGCGATGCAAGAACGCCAGAGTATTGAGGTTTACTGCGAGATTTGGGTGCAAAAAAGCATCTCGGAACAAGCTCATAATCTCGGTCAAGCTAAAGGCTAAAGTCAGCTTATTTTTCAAACAAAGGACAGCAAATGGATCCGAACGTTCCGCCCAGTGGCGCCTCGCGCCGTGGTTTTCTGAAATCGTCCGCAGCCGTTCTCGGTGGCACGCTCGCGGCGCCTCTGGTGGCCCGGTATGCCCATGCCGCTGATACGATCAAGGTCGGCAGCCTTCTTGATCTCTCAGGCGCACTTGGTAGCTCGGGGCAGGGGATGTATGACACCATCCGCACGGCGGTTGCAGAGGTCAATTCATCGGGTGGTCTGCTTGGCAAGCAGGTGGAACTTATCAACTACGACACTCAGACCAACATTCAGTTGTATTCGCAGTATGCACAGAAGCTAGCGCTGCAGGATAAGGTTGCGGTGGTTCATGGCGGAATTACCTCCGCGTCACGTGAAGCGATCCGACCGGCCTTCGATCGGTTTCATACCCTGTATTTCTACAATGTCCTCTACGAAGGCGGCGTCTGCGATCGCAACATCTTTTGCACGGGCACCACGCCAGCTCAGACAGTTAGCAAGCTGGTGCCCTATGCGTTGAACAACACGGGCAAGAAGGCCTATATCATCGCCGCGGACTATAACTACGGTCAAATCACCGCCAAGTGGATGGCCAAATATACCCGAGACAATGGTGGCACCGTGCAAGCGGTGGACTACTTTCCGCTCGACGTAACCGATTTCGGTGCCACCATCAGCAAAATCCAAAGTGCAGATCCTTCCGTGGTATTTTCGGCTCTCGTGGGTTCGAATCACACGGCTTTTTACCGTCAGTGGGCCGCAGCGGGGATGCTGAACAAGATCCCGATCGCCTCTACGACCTTTGGTCTTGTTGACGAAATTCATACATTGGATGCGAGTGTGAGCGATGGCATCGTCACGGCCTATGGCTATTATCAGGAGATAGATACCCCCGAGAGCCAAGCATTTGTCAAAGCGGTGCAGGCCAAGTTTGGGTCGAATATCGGTTATCTGAGTGAACTGCCAGCTGACAATTACGAAGGTTTCAAGCTTTGGGCCGCCGGTGTGAAGGCGGCTGGGTCAATTGACCGTATGAAGGTCATCGAGGCGCTTGAAAGCGGCATATCTATTGATGGTCCATCCGGAAAAGTGACGATAGACCATGCAACGCATCACGTGATCCGTAACGCGTATCTTGCGAAGGCAAAGAACAAGACATGGGATGTTGTTAAATCGTTTCCAGATCAGAAGCCTGATGATACCGCGGCTGTCTGCAATCTGATAAAGGCACCCCGGACGAGTAAGCAATACGTCATCGACGTCAAGGCCTAAATCGATGCATGAGCATGGTGCCTGCGGGATTTTGCGGGTGCCATGTTCGCTATCGGAGCGTCTTTTTGTGCATTTCGGAACCATGCCAGCTGAGCAGTCCTTAATGTTCGGCGGAACTGGGAGACCTTTCGAAGAATGATCACGATCACTGCAATCATTCGCGTACGAGCTGGCGCGGCCGACGCAATGCTTGATGCTCTAGCAGAAGTAGCCGACTATGTGCGCTCGGAGGAGCCCACCACGGTCGGCTTTTTCGTGTCCCGTGATTTGGAGACACCTTGTATCTTCACAACCTACGAACGCTTTATTGATCGTGCTGCGATGGATCTTCATAATTCATCTGAGACGGTCGCACGCTTCTTTGCAAAAGCAACGCCTTTACTGGAAGGACCTGTGGTTCTCCATAGTTGCGAGGAACTGATCGCGGTCGCGCGTCAGGAGACTAACTCTAGGTGACTTGACTTCGCGCTATCCGTTATTTTGGTTTGTGGCTGAACTGGCGACCACCTTTCGGGCGGGAAGGCCTCTTACGGCGACTGGAGCGCGACGCTTTTACGCGAAAAGATTGTCGTTAACGTGAGGATGGCAGCAGCGACAAGCACAAGGCCTAACCCGAGTGTGCAGACGCCGGTCCAGCGGGCAAAGGACCAGGCGTAGCCGCCAGCTAACGCACCCAAGGCTCCGCCACCGAAGGTTGCGACCATATAGATGGTGTTGAGGCGTCCGCGTATTTCCGGTGCAATCCCGAATATGCGAGTTTGGTTCGCCACCTGACCGCTTTGCAGGCCAAAATCTAACAAGTTCACCGCGATGACAAGGCCGACGATGCTAGTGGCGCCTGTCGTGCCTGCGAAAACGAAGGCCAGTCCCGCGGACAGAAGTCCCAGGCAGTTCACCGGTGCCGAGCCCCACCGGTCAGACAGTCGTCCAGCGATGGGTGCCAGGAGTGCGCCTGGTGCCCCCCAAAGGCCAAACAAGCCAGCCGCGGCCGGCCCCAGCCCAAAGGCGGGCGTCTCAAGATGGAATGCGAGTGTCGCCCAAAGGGCGGAGAAGCCCCCGAACACACAGAAATTCATACCCATGGACAGCAACAGAGGTCGGTGCCGCAGGAGGGGAGGAAGGGATTTGAGCAAAGCAAAATAGCCGGTCTTGGCTTGCCCGGCAGGTCGCTCTGGCATGAATTGTGGTACAACGAAGAACATCACCACCAAGAGAACCGCCTCAAGCAGGTAGGGCGCTCGCCAACTATGGCTGAACTGCGCCACAATCCCGGAAACCGTCCGCGACAAAAGGATACCCATGATCAGCCCGGTCGTCAGCGATCCGACGATCCGCCCGCGATTTTCAGGGCTGGCAAGGGTGGTTGCGAGCGGGATTAATATCTGCGCAACGACAGACGTCGTAGCAATCATCAGGCTTGCTGCAAGCAGGATTCCCAAACCGGGTGCCAATGCGGCACCTAAAAGACCAAGTATGGTCAGGACGAGCAAGACCTGCACCAGCTTCTTGGGTGCAGCCGCATCTGAAAGCGGCACGACGAAGAGGATGCCGATTGTGTAGCCAATTTGAGCTGCCACGGCCACCAAAGCAGAAGCATGCTCGGGGACGCCGAGTTGGTGAGCTATCTGGCCTAGGAGTGGCTGGCATAGATAAATAGTCGCAACCATCACGCCACATGCGACGGCCATGACAGGGATGGTTCCCGGCCGGACGCCGGGGAGAGTGACGGACTTAGCCATGATGGTTCATCGCACCGGATTTTTGTTGGAAATCTTGGGTTTGGCCAGATTTTCAGACGCGTGGCGGCGCTTACGCTTTCTTCGCAGCGTCAAGGCTCTCGAAGACTTCCTTAGCGGCCTGCAGAGCGCCCAGTGCGGTCGGGAGGCCAGCCCCAAAGCCAATTTGGATCAAGACTTCGACAATCTCCTGCCGCGTGGCACCGGCCCGGAGAGCCGCAGGAATATGCATCTTCATCGCACCCCAACCGGTCACACCCAAGGCACCGCAAGACGCAATAACGACGAGTTCGCGGGTTCGCAGATCTAGGCCTGGGCGGTTATAGGCATCCCCGAATTCGCTTTCGAGAATCATGCGTGCATAGCCGGGCGCTATCGCATCAACCGTCTCTATAAAGGCCGTCGGGGGCTGGCCCATAGCGGCTTCAAATGTTTTGACGCCCTGCTCATAAAGGGCGTCGGAGCCGTTTTGATTGTTTTTGCCGTCAGACATGGTAAAACTCCTTTTGCACAGCTAAGTGCAAAATTGCCATGCACAGTGCAGTGCAGTCAAGGGCTGGGGTGAGAAGGTCGCTACATGCCTAACGAGGTTCACGGGTCGATATTTGACGCGATCGCCACGCCGTCGGCCTCGCAAACCAAACGTGACGCCATTCTCTCGGCCGCCAGCATCGTGTTCATCCAGCATGGCTATGAGGGCGCCAGCATGGATTTGGTGGCCCAGGCAGCCGGTGCAGCGCGCCGTACCCTCTACAATCAATTCCCGGCCGGGAAGGAAGAGCTGTTTCGTTCCGTGGCCGAGCGCATGTGGCGGGCCTTTCCGGTTATGGATATCGCGACCGATGAGGAAGCCCTGGCAGATCCGGAGGCAGGATTGCGGCGGATCGGCTATGGCATCGCAGGTTTCTGGGCGCCGCCTCTGGCGATCGCTTTTCTGCGCATGGTTATTTCTGAAAGGCCCCGCTTTCCAGACCTGACGCGCAGCTTTTTCGAAGTCGGGAAGACGCCCGCTATGAGCGCCGTCCGCAACTACATTGCCGAGCTCGGTCGTCGCGGAATCCTCAAAATCACGAATGCTGAACTGACATCGCGGCAGTTTCTTGGGCTGATCGACGAGTCCGTGTTGTGGGGCCGTGTCATGGGAGACGATAAGCAACTGAGGCAAGCTGAGGTCAAAGATATCGTCGAGCAGGGTGTCGATATCTTCCTCGGCTATTATCTCGTCGTCAAAGCAAATGCATCTAGTGAGACATCGCGGCCAGTTGCAAACAAACCAAAGCGCGCCAAGCGATCCAGCAAATAGCCGGACTGTTTGACACGCTTAGCTAGGCAGGATGCGCGCTCCCATCAACGTACAGGGCAATGCGCGCGATGACTGCATTGGTCATTTTATATGAGTCAATGGCGGCTGGTCTGATTACGGCGGCATTGGGGGGAAGCGGACTGTCCGGTTTTGGGAGCGTAAGTAGGAAAGCAGCCGCGCAAATCTCATTCTCCCGGGACGGCACAGAGGCGGACCTGCCGCATCCAGGCTCCAACGCGCGGGCTTGCCGTGAAACAGGCAAAGGGGACGGCTAATAGGGACCCTGCCAAAGTTGGTAAGGCCCAGAGCAATGATGCTGGCGCCACATGCCAGGTCGCCAATCCGAATCCCAATCCGAGCAGGAACTGCGGCCATAAGCCACCGATCGCTTCACGGATCGGCACGATCCCATCGTCGCGCTGCTGGGCTTCCCAGATGATGCGGTGACCGAACAGCAATCCGAATATAAAGCGTGATTGTGCGACCATCATCACGGGGCCGATCATCAGGGTGAAGACCGCGTCTGTTGCGGCACCGGCCAAAAGCCGAAATCCTCCGCCCCAACGTTCGCGATCTTCGCGCCGCATCAGAATATCAATGACACCCAGCAGACGCGGTGCGAAGCCCAGGATCAACATCCCGAAATAGAGCCCGAAAGCGAGTGTTCCAGGCGTATGGCCGTGCAAACCTGAGAAACCATTGGCAATACCGACCGTCAGCATGATGACGGAGGCGGGTGCGCCCAGATACATCGCGACGGCGTTGCACAGCTGAAATCGTCCCATCAGGCGAAAGCCCGGCTTTCCGATCAGGCGCAGGTATTGAAGATTGCCTTGGCACCAGCGCAGGTCTCGACGAATGAAGTCCGGCAGCCGCGGCGGGTTTTCCTCCCAGCTGCCGAACTCATCCGCGATGACGCGAACATCGAAGCCGGCCGCTCGCATCAGCGCCGCCTCCACCTGATCGTGGCTGAGCATATGCCCTGCGAGCGGCAGTCCGTCCCGCAATACCGGCAGCGCACAATGCGCCACAAAAGGATGCAGGCGGATGATGGCATTATGACCCCAGTAGGGGCCGCTGGAACCTTGCCACCAGGCGATGCCCGTCGTATGTGTCCGCATCCCATGGCGCATGCCGAATTGGAAAATGCGCGCGAATGCGCTGGTCGCGGGCCGTCCTGTCACCAGTGTTTGCAGAATACCGAGGTTGGGGTTTGCCTGCATGACGCGGATAAGCCGCAGGATAGCGGCCCCTGACATCAGGCTGTCGGCATCGAGCGCGATCATGAAATCGATCCGCTCCTGATGGGCTGTTGCAAAGTCACGCAGGTTGCCGGCCTTATACCCGATATTTTCTGTGCGACGGCGATAGTGCAACCTGGGATCATTTCCGAAGGCTATGGCTTCCTCGGCGCAAATATCTGGTCGCGCGCTATCGCTCAGAACGTGAAATTCGATATCTGCGCTTTGCGACATCGCATCCAGGCTTTCACGCATGGCTTTGACTCGTGCCACAACACCCGTCACGCTTTCATGGCGGATGCAAACGCAAATCGCTGTTCGCGAAATAATTAGGGCATCAGCGGGCGTCGCGTTCAACGCGGGATTGGTGTAAGACGCGGGAGAATGATGGAAGCGGAGAATGAAGAAACCAATGACCGCATTCCAGAAGGCCAGCAAGGTCCAAGGCAACGCGATGAGGTATAGCAACATGATCGCCACGCCGGCCCACGACCAGCCGGCGCCCCCGATGATCCGTGCCATGAGCAAACCTAGTCCCAGCCAGCTTATGAGGTTCAAAGCCAGCACCAAGACGCGCCGCGGCCAAAGCCGCTGCTCCTCTGCGATTGTCGACGCTTTGCCCTCGACCCAAGTGGTGCTCACGAAAAGTCCTGTCGCTGATCTGCCAAAGTTAGTGGAACACGCGTGACCCGCAATTTATTCACGCATAAGGCGCAGGCTCTTTGGATAACAGGTCGGGCGCAATCGGACATCCGCGCCACGGATGTGCCGGCGCCGCGGGATCGCGACGTGCTGGTTCGCGCTCTGCAAAGCGGCATCAGCCGGGGGACGGAAGCGCTGGTCTTCGCGGGCCAAGTGCCGGAGGGCGAATGGGCGCGCATGCGTTGCCCGTTTCAAGAAGGCGAATTCCCCTTCCCAGTGAAATACGGCTACGCGTCGGTCGGCGTCATCGAGGATGGCCCGGCCGACCGGCTCGGCCAGCGGGTCTTCTGCCTCTATCCGCATCAGACCTTTTTTACCTTGCCGGCCGATGCCGCAATCCCGGTCCCAGACAACGTGCCGACCTCCCGTGCTGTTCTTGCGGCCCAAATTGAGACAGTGCTTAACGCGACCTGGGACTTGGCGCCAAGGATAGGCGACAGAATCGCGGTGGTCGGTGGCGGCACGATCGGCTGTCTGGCCGCCTGGCTCTGCGCCCAATTGCCAGGGACCGAGGTCACCCTGATCGACGTTAACCCCGCGCGGGCGATGATCGCCGAAGCCCTGGATGTGCGCTTCGCCCAAGGGCATGAGGCGCCGCGCAATTGCGACGCGGTCATCCACGCCTCCGGCAGCGGCGACGGTCTCAGCCTTGCCTTGTCGCTGGCGGGGTTCGAGGCGGACGTCATGGAATTGAGCTGGTATGGCGACAAAGCGGTGACGGTGCCGTTGGGCGGCGCCTTTCATAGCCAACGCCTGTCATTGCGAAGTTCTCAGGTGGGAATGGTCTCACCTTCCCGTCGGGCTCGTTGGAGCCACGCCCGACGGTTAGGCCTGGCGCTGTCGCTCGCCGCCGATCCGCGATTGGATTGCCTGGTGCGGGAGGAGACATGCTTCGACGCCTTGCCCGCTGCTTTGCCGGGGCTGCTCGGCCAGCCGGGCGCCTTGTTCCATCGTATCATCTATCCGTCGGAGTGACTGCCATGTTCGCTGTCGAAGTGCGTGACCACATCATGATCGCCCACAGCCTGCGCGGTGCGGTCTTCGGCCCCGCACAAGGCCTGCACGGTGCGACTTTCGTCGTTGACGTGGCGTTTTTTCGGCCGGCGTTGTCGCCTGACAATATCGTGGTCGATATCGGTCGCGCGCTCGATGCCTTGCGCGCGGCGCTGAAGCCAATGAACTACGCCAATCTCGATGACGATCCCGCTTTCGCCGGGCAGGTCACGACCACGGAATTCCTTGCCTGGACGATTTTCGATCGTATGGCCGGGGCGCGGCGTGACGGGCTTCTCGGGCCCTATGCCGAGGGCATCACCCGCATGCGCGTGACGCTGAGCGAATCCCATGTCGCAAGGGGCTGGTACGAGGCTGATCTTGATTGACGCGACAGGGCGGGAGGTTGCGTTTGCGATACCGGGCGATATCGATACGCGCACCGGCGGCTACGGCTATGACAGGCGATTGATCGCGGGTTTGCGCGAGCAGGGTTTTAGTATTCGTCATTTGCCTTGGCCGGGCAGTTTCCCTTATCCAACGGCCTCCGATCTAGCCGAGGTCGCGGCCTCTCTGGCATCCCGGCCGGATGGCGAGATCGTCCTTATCGATGGTCTGGCCCTTGGCGCCATGCCGGAACTGGCAGCGGCCGAGGGGCAGCGTCTGCGGCTTATCGCTCTGGTCCACCACCCGCTGGCGCTCGAACCATTGGCGCCACGCCGCTTCGTCGCCTCTGAACGTGAAGCCCTGCGCCATGTACGGGCCGTCATCGTCACCAGCGACGCGACGGCAGAGGTTTTGCGCGACGCTTACGGTGTTTCGGCGGAGAGACTGATCGTGGCGCCGCCCGGCACAGACACCGTGCTGCCGGCCGCGCGGCAGGGTGATCCGCCGCATATCCTGTCCTTGGGCAGTGTGACACCGCGTAAAGACCACACCACCCTCGTCTCGGCGCTGTCCGCTGTCCGCGACCTGGAATGGCGTTGCACGATCGCCGGCAGCCTGGACCGCGCCCCGGAAACGGTTGCCGCGCTGCGGGCGCAGATCGACGCTTTTGCGCTGCGGACAAGGATCATCCTCGTCGGCGAGGTGGAGGATACCGGGCCGCTCTATGCCGATGCAGACCTATTCGTGCTGGCAAGCTTGCATGAGGGCTACGGCATGGTCTTCGCCGAGGCGCTGGCCCACGGACTGCCGGTCATCGGCACGCTGGCTGGCGCCATCCCCTCTGTCGTGCCGGAGAAGGCTGGGGCCCTCGTGCCGCCCAAGGATGGGCTTGCCCTCGCTATCGCGCTGCGTCGGTTGCTGACCGACCCTGCGGCGCGCGAGCAGGCGTCCAGTGCCGCCCTTCAGGCAGCGGCTGCGCTGCCTGGGTGGGAGAATACGGTCAGCGTCGTCACTGAGCTTCTGCGCCGGTTGGGCTGAGCGTCTCATCAAGGTCGAAGTCGAACAACACGTCGTCGCCCAGCCGATGCGTCATGCAGGGCGGCCGCATGGCCTGCTCCATACGGGCGATCTGCGGCAGGCAGATACCGGTCTGCCCGGAGCCGATAATGACCGGGGAAACGCATATATGGAGCCTGTTGAGCGCACCGGCGGCCAGGAAGGCCGATACCGTATGGGCACCACCCTCGATAAGGATTCGCTTCAGCCCTCGTTCCGTCAAGGCTTTGACAAGGGCATGCACGTCGATACGACCGTTGGAGGAGGGCAGCGTCAACCCCTCGATCCGCGGTGGCCGCGCCATAGGGTGACCTTGGACGGCGATGCAGGGGATACCGTCGTCGTGCAGCACGCAGGCGTCATGCGGCAACCGACCGTTGGGGTCTATGATCACCCGCACCGGGCTTGGTCCATGGACATGGCGTGTGGTGAGTTGTGGGTCGTCGGTTGTCACAGTGCCGACGCCGACGACAACGGCATCCGCCAGGGCGCGCAACTGGTGCAGATGCGCGATCGCCTCGGGCCCACCAATGGTCCGCGAATGCCCTGTGGGCGTTGCGATACGACCATCGAGCGATTGGCCAAGCTGACCCAGGACGAATGACCCCCGTGCTTGGGAGATCGGGGCATAGAGGGAATGGAGGCCCATCTCGGCAACGTCATCCATGCGGTAGCACCTTTGCCAATGCGGTCTCCGTCGTTGCGGCAAGTCCGTCCGGTACCGGGACGGAGAGCAGTCTCGGGTCTAGCATATGGCGATGCGCCAGCTTTGCCTGGAGATAGGCTCGATTGGAATCGGTCACAAAAACGCTGGTCTGGCGGATCGCGGCAATATTGATACCCGCCGCGCGGAGCTGGCTGACCTTTTCGGGGTTATTGGTCAGAAGCCGGATGCGATCGATATTCAGAGCGAAAAGCATCTGGGCCGCGAGACCGAAATCCCTTGCGTCTTCAGGGAGGTTGAGTTCGCGATTGGCTGCATAGGTGTCGATGCCGCGGTCCTGCAAGCGATAAGCCTCAAGCTTGGCATAGAGGCCAATCCCCCGACCTTCCTGGCGCAGATATAGCAGCACCCCACCTTCTTCAGCCATTTGCGCGAGAGCTTCATGCAGTTGCTGGCCACAATCGCAGCGCGCGGAACCGAATACGTCTCCCGTCAGGCATTCGGAATGCAGCCTGACCAATATGGGTTGCGATGGGTCTGAGGAGCGCCCCGGAACGCGGATCGCGATATGCTCGCCCCCCTCCAATCCATCGAATCCTAGGAATTCGGCGGGCACTTGGCCGTCTCCAATGGCAATCTTGACCGGATTGCGCGCACGACAGAGCGTATTGGATGTTCCCACCATTCGCTGTGCGGCGACGTAGCTCATAAGGAGACCACCGGTTGTCTGCAATGATGGCGCCGGCCCCGTAAGGCCTCGCACGCCATGGCGTTTCCATTTTTCCGGTCGTTGTCGTTATAGGCCATGGAGCGCCGAACCGCGGGCAGTTGAAGTCGATAAACACTTCGGACCTGGGTTTATTCATGAAAATGTCGGGGATGCTGGCCTCGGCCTTGGGCGCCCTGCCATGGGAGCCGATGGTGCTCGGGGCGTGCAACAGCTAAATTTTTGAAAATGCGGCATGACCCTGAATAAATCCCCTGCTGGCGTGTTGTTACGCCATGATCCAACTGGTCAGTGATCGACTTCAGAGCGAAACGAGGCGAAGCGAGCCTTTGACAGTCGCAAGCGACAAAGCCGGCCACGTGCGCGAGCATCTTGCCGGGCAGTTGGCGCGTCTTTGGCGCTACGCGCTCGTCTTGTCGGGGCGTCGCGACGTGGCCGAAGATTTGGTGCAGGCAACCTGTCTGCGTGCGCTGGAGCGCGCGGAGCAATTTCAGCCCGGAACCAGGATTGACCATTGGCTTCTGACCATCCTGCATTCGATTTGGATGAACGAGGTTCGCGCGCGCCGCATTCGTATGGGCCGCGGTTTTGTCGATCCTGAGACAGCTCTCACGACAGACGGAGTGGCGACCGCGGAGTCTCAGGTGTTCGCCAATGAAATGGTCTCACGGGTGCAAACCTTGCCCGAAGCGCAGCGTGCCACCGTATTCCTCGCCTATGTCGAGGAAATGACCTACCGGGAAACCGCCGATATCCTCGGGATCCCTATTGGCACAGTGATGAGCCGTCTCTCTAGTGCGCGGGCGACACTCATTGCCATGACCAAGGCGAAGGGGCGGTCATGACGGTCCAAACCCCAACGGATCCTGAACTTGTTGCTTATGTCGACGGTGAATTGAGCCAAGACGATAGGGCGCGTGTGGAGTTGGCCATGGCATATGATCCGCAGATCGCCGCGCGTATGGCTGCGCTATCCGGGGCGACGTTCGGGATGCGAAAAGCCTTCGCGCCGCTCCTATCCGAAGCGCCTGTCGAAAAAATGCTATCGTCGTTGGGCGACATCCCGACAAAGGTTGCGCCGCGGCCTGTGCAGACTGTCAACAAGACGGCGGGCGGCGGGCGGCGATGGATGATTGCCGCCGGCCTCGCCTTGGTGGTGCTCGGCGGTTTGGGCGACCATCTGGCCTTCGCGCCAAAACCTGTTGCTGTTGCGGAAAACTCCGGCCATTGGCGGGACATTGTCGCCAGCTATGTGCGGCTTTACACACCCGAGACATTCGCTAATGTCTCTGATGACGCTGCGCTTCAAGCACGGCAGTTGCAGACCGTCAGCCGCGCCATGGGCCTTCATCTGGATCCGAAAACCATTGCATTTGCAGGACTGCAATTCAAACAGGCCCAGCTTCTGCAATATGACGCCACGCCGATCGCGGAGCTCAATTATCTTGATCCGCAATACGGCCCGATGTCGCTTTGCATCATGCCGTCCGATGCCGCGCCCTCGGCACCGGAAGCCGAAATGCGCCGGGGTTTGAACGTTTCCTATTGGAATGACGGACATCGTTCATTCATGGTCATCGGTGCGCAGCCTGCATCCTACCTTGGCGAGGTGGCACGACGCCTCGGCTCGACATTGGCATCTATTTCTGTTGACCAGGATTTGGGAAAAAGTGGCATCACGATATGAGAACGCTGCGCTCGCCAGAGGGACATATCTCAGCCGTACCGCCAAGCTATGATCATGCTGTCATCGCATTGCATTGGCTGACGGCGATTCTCGTGGTCACCCTCTTTGCCCTGGCTGAGGTTTGGTCTTTCCTGCCAGATGGGCATCTTAGTGACAGTATGCAGTCACTGCATATTTCTCTGGGCATGTTGCTTGCCGCAGTAATGATCATGCGGATAGGCTGGCGCACCGTTTTTGCGAAATCGATCCCGCCTGCTGTCAATGGTCTTCAACATTTTGCAGCGACTGCGGTGCATCTTGCCCTCTATACCCTGCTTGCTTGCCAGGTTGTGCTTGGCTTTCTGTATTGTTGGGGCGGCGGCCCAGCCGTATTTTTTGGAATTTTCTCAATTCCGTCGCCGATCAAAATTGGTTCGGTCGCCAATAATTGGATCGGCTTTCTGCACTACTATAATGCCTGGCTCATCATCTGCCTCGCGGGCGCCCATGCTTGCGTGGCACTCTTGCATCACTATGTGCAGCAGGATCATGTTCTATCTCGCATGATCCCATTCATGAAAAACCTGCCTCGCCATAAATGACAGATAAGATCTGACATTTCACCTCGGCTCACCTGATTTCTTGCAGGTGCGCGGAGGCGTACGCGTTACAGTTGTGTTTACAAATTTCTCTGACGCAGGCACTTCAGCCGCGTCCATCTAAATCCACACAATTGCAATTGACAGTCCGGCAGATGCCCAATAGGAGATGCAAACGAGAATCATTCTCAAAATAATCAGAGGAACATGTCCGTGACACATCTGAACTTCCGACGCCGAGGGCTTGCCTTCGGCTTATCTGGCGCGATCATGGCGCTTGCGGCGCCGACCTTGTCCTACGCGGCGGACCCTGAGGTATTGACGCTCTACTCGGCTCAGCACGAGCAGGTCATCGACATGTTGACCGCCGCCTTCACAAAGCAAACCGGCATCAAGGTTTTGTCCCATGCAGGCGAGGGGCCGGATATCGCTCATCAGTTGGTGCAGGAAGGCAGCGCCTCTGCTGCCGACATTTTTCTGACGGAGAACTCACCGGAACTGGTGCTGCTCGACGAAAAGAAGCTCCTGGCGCCTGTTGATCCGAAGACGCTGGCGGCAGTGCCTCCGCAAGACAGCCCATCCAGCGGACATTGGGTTGGCGTGCTGGCGCGGGAAAATGTTTTGACCTTCAATCCCAAACTGATCGCGGAAACGGAATTGCCCGCATCGCTGCTCGATTTGGCTGACCCCAAATGGAAAGGTAAGATTGCGATCGCGCCAAGCGACAGCGATTTCCTGCCACTGGTTAGCGCTGTGCTGGTCCTCAAGGGGCAGGAGGCGACGCTTGCTTGGCTGAAGGGCCTGAAAGCCAATGCGCAGGTGTTTGATGACGACGAGGGCGTCGTCGCGGCCGTCGATCGCGGTGCCGCCGCCACGGGCATCATCAACAGTTACTATTGGGCGCGCTTGGCTACCGAACAGGGGATGGCGAAGACCCAAGCACAGGTCTATCATTTTGACAATGGTGACGCTGGCGCGCTCGTTAACATCTCGGGTGCAGCCATCTTGGCTTCGTCAAAAAACAAAGACGCGGCGCAGAAATTCCTGGCCTTCCTGGTGTCCAAGCCAACCCAAAGCATGCTCGCGGCATCCGACGTCGATTTCGAATATCCTCTGGCGGCCGGCGTGCCGGTCAACGCGATGATGAAGCCGCGCTCTGAACTGCATCCGCCGGTGATCTCGCTTGAGGCATTGGGCGACGATCAACCAGCTGCCGCGCTGCTGCGCGAGGCAGGGCTGATCTGACAAACGCCGATGCGCTGGAAGCCATCACGCCCCATCCCGGCCGCTCTATTGGCGGCCGCTCTCCTGGCATCCCTGCTGGTGCTAGCACCGATTGGCTGGACGGCGGTGCTGGCCTGGGGCGTCGGCGCCGCAGGCGCACGCATGCTGCTTTTTCGCCCCTTGGTCGGAGAGTTGCTGGTCAACACGCTCGCGCTCATATCCTGCACCGCCATGGTCGCTACCGTTATCGCGACGGCGGCGGCCTGGTGTGTGGAACGGACCGATCTTCCAGGGCGACACATCTGGGCGGTGCTGGCGGTGGTACCGCTCGCCTTGCCATCCTTCATCACCAGCTTCGCCTGGGTGTCGCTCAGCCCAGCCTTGCAGGATTTCGGCGGCGCGTTGCTGGTCGTGACCAGCTCCTATTTCCCGCTCATTTATTTGCCAGTAGCGGCGGCTTTGCGGTCCATGGACCCAAGCCTGGAGGAGACGGCGCGCAGCCTGGGGCTGGGACTTTGGCAGGTCTTTGCGCGCGTGACCTTGCCGCATCTGCGGCCAGCACTGCTGGGCGGCATCTTGCTTGTGGCTTTGAATACGCTCACGGAATTCGGTGCGTTTGCCCTGTTGCGGTTCCGCACGCTCACCACGGAAATCTTTGCCATCTACCGGACGAGCTTCGACAATTCGGAAGCCGCGCTCTTTGGTATCCTGTTGATCCTTCTATGCGTCCTTTGCCTCATGGCTGAATCCTGGTCCAGGCGCCAGGCGCGCTATGACCGCATCGCGCGCGGCGTCGTGCGACCTGCGTCACGGGTAGCGCTCGGGCGTCTTCGCCTTCCAGTCCTGGCTGGCTTCGGCATGCTGTCGCTGGTCACGCTTGGCGTGCCGTTTGGCATGATCCTCTATTGGCTGACGCAGCATAATTCTGCCGCTACGTCTGTCGCCGCAGCCAATTTGCCGGACGTGTTGAGCGCCACATGGGCATCGCTGCGCCTGGCTTTGGGCGGAACGGCGGTGACCATGGCACTCGCCTTGCCGCTGGGCTTCCTCGCCACGCGTTACGATGGGCGGCTGGTCGCGCTGCTGGAGCGTACAGCCTATCTGTCTCAAGGCATGCCAGGGATCGTACTGGCCCTGGCGATGATCTCGATCACCATCACCTTGCTAAGGCCGCTGTATCAAAGTGCATTCCTACTGATGGTCGTCTACGCGGTTCTGTTTCTGCCGCTGGCCTTGGTGAGCGTCCGGGCGGCCTTTGGGCAAGTGCAGAGGGGGTTGGAGGAGGCCGGCCGCGCTGCCGGTCTCGGTTGGTTTGCAACGGTGTGGCGCGTTCTGTTGCCCTTGGCGGGACCGGGGCTTGGTGCGGCAGCGGCGATGGTCTTCGTGTCGGTGATCACCGAATTGACGGCCACACTGCTGATGGCGCCGATTGGAACACGCACGCTTGCGGTGCAGGTTTGGGCGAATACGACGACGCTCGCCTTTGCTGCGGCGGCACCCTACGCGGCTTTGATGGCCGCACTATCGCTTCTTTCCGCCTGGGTGCTGGCCCGACGGTTCGGATTGGTTCGCGGGGTTTAGGAACGTCGATGGCCGACTTACACATCACGGGGCTGCGCAAAGCCTTCGACAACACACCTATCCTGCGGGAACTGACATTGTCCGTTGCGCGCGGAAACCTGGTTGCCGTGCTCGGTGCCTCGGGCAGTGGCAAGACGACGCTGCTGCGGCTCATCTGCGGTTTCGAGCGGGCGGATGCCGGAACTATTTCGATCGACGGTGCTCCCGTCTGTGGCCCTGGCCTCCATCTCCGGCCTGAGCAGCGGCATATTGGCTATGTCGCGCAGGAAGGCGCGCTGTTCCCCCATCTGTCCGTCGCCGCGAACATCACATTCGGTCTGCCCTGGCGGCAGAGACGGGTGCGGAGCAGGGTGGCTGAATTGTTGGCCCTGGTCGGATTGCCGGAAGCCTATGCCGATCGAGCGCCATACCAACTCTCCGGCGGCGAGCAGCAGCGCGTGGCGCTCGCCCGCGCCTTGGCACCGTCACCCGCGCTCGTCCTTCTGGATGAGCCTTTCTCGGCGCTTGACGAGGCTTTGCGGCTTGAGACGAGGCAAGCCGTCACGCGTGCTCTCACCAAAGCCGGTGCCACAACACTGTTGGTGACGCATGACCAGAGCGAAGCCTTGTCAATGGCCAATGCGGTTGCCGCACTGCGTGCCGGAGAACTTGTTCAAGTTGCCGACCCGCGAACTCTGTATCAGCAACCTGCTGATGCCGAACTGGCCAAGTTCTTGGGGAAGGCCGTGATGGTGCCGGGGCAAGCGATGGGGGATTGCGCCATCACTCCATTTGGGAAGCTGCCTTTGGCTGGGTCCCCTGAGACAGGGCCGGTGCAAATTCTGATCCGCCCAGAACAGATCTGCTTGGTACCGTCGGGGGAGGGTTACCAGGTCTCGGTCCGTACTGTGACCTTCCACGGCAGTTTTTGTAGGGTCACCTTGCAGGCAACAGAAAATTCAATCCCGATCGAAGCGCTCGTTCCTGGCCACTCGGCTCCTATATTGGGAACTATAGTCGCGGTTCGAGTCGAAGGGACTGTGATGGCATATTCACATTTGTTCTAGGCTGCGCCGGGTCCGGCGCTTGCCAAACCAGTGTGCTGTATCTTTTACATTTTTCTCGTTGACCATCGGCCTCTCCCACAATCTATCGACCATGATCATTGGGCGCGTCGGCCAAGGCTTTACCGGTGGCGCACTCATCCCTGCCGCACAGACCACTATCCGCACCCGGCTGCCCGCCCGGCAAATGCCACGCGGCATGTCCATCTTCGGGCTGATTCAGGATCAGAGCCAAAAAGCTTCTCGCGTTGCGTTAATCAACGGGAAAGTGACGCATTATCTGAGCGATTTCAACGCTATGCACGCGTATCAAGGCCCTCTGTCGGACCAAGGCTCACCCCTTTTTACCTTGGAAAAGCCAGCTAAATCAGGTGACCGAGAAGGCCGAAGGCCTCTTCGATATATTGCGCCAGCGGACGTGCCGCGTTGTCCTGCCGCCAGTTGTCTTTGGCGAAACGTAGCGTGCCCATAGCCATCTTGGCGGCAAGACGTAGAGCAGGCCGCTGCGTCTGATCGGGCCACAAATCGTAAAAGGCCTCGGCCAGAACCTCCTCCAACTGAACGTGAAGCGCTTCTTTGCTTAGCCGAAGCGTTTCCGTTGATCGCAGGATGCGGTCCGCAAGAATGGACTCCTTGCTCTCGTATCTTGAGGCAAGGGCGAGGAAAGTCTTCCGAGCGGCGTTGATCGGTGATTGATCCGGCGACTGCTTGAGCACGGTAGACCGCAAAACATGCGGTATGCCGCCGCTCTCATGTGCCAGCAAAACATCTTCTTTCGACTTTAGATAATAGAAAAAAGTCCGCCGCGATATGCCCGCTGCCGCCGCGATCGCATCGAGCGTGGTCGCCTCATAGCCATATTCGATGAAGAGCTTCAGACCAGCTTCTGCGATCCGGTCAAGCGTCAACCGGCGTTTACGCTCGCGCAGACCGACCGGGGTTTTCTCGACGCTATTCATACGAACCATTCTGACTGCGGGAAAGGGGCTTGCCAAGTTTACACTCAGTGCGATATGCATAATTACACTGAGTGCAATTTAACAGGAGGCAGTTCACTATGACCTCGACAAAGGTTTGGTTCGTCACGGGTGCATCGCGAGGGTTTGGCCTTGTCTGGACGGAGGCGGCGTTGAAGCGAGGTGACAGGGTCGTGGCAACCGCGCGAAATCCGGCAGCGCTCGGTGACCTAGTGACGGCCTATGGCGATGCGGTCCTTGCCCTGCCGCTGGACGTGACGGATCGGGATGCCGTGTTCACGGCAGTCGATCAAGCGCGCCAGCATTTCGGGCGCCTCGACGTCATCCTGAGCAACGCTGGTTATGGCTACATGGGCGCCATCGAGGAGTTGGAGCCCGCGCAAGCCAAAGCGAGCTTTGACACGAATGTCTTTGGGACGATGTGGGTTCTTCAGGCAGCGCTGCCGATTTTGCGGGCGCAAGCCAGTGGTCACATTCTGACGGTGTCGAGCGTCGGGGGCGTGATCGGTTTCCCGACAGGGGGCACTTACCCCGCAACCAAATTTGCAGTCGAGGCCTTGTCGGAAGCGCTGGCCGCCGAAGTGGCCGCATTCGGTATCAAAGTCACGATCATTGAACCGGGCCACTTTGCCACTGGTTTTCGCGCAGCCGTGCAAACGCCGCCGGCAATCGACGTCTATAATCCCATTCGCCAGGCCATTCGCGCGTCATTCAAACCCGAGGATTTTGGCGATCCGCTGGCTACCTCTGCCGCGATCTTCGAAGCCGTGGACGCGAATGATCCGCCGCTTCGCTTGGTGCTGGGTTCGACAACAATTGCGAAATTCAAGGCGGTATATGAGGCGCGGCTCACCAACTGGCACAAATGGGAAGCCATATCGAACCTAGCTCAGGGCAAAGCATACATGTGAAGCGACGCATGTGATCCTGCGCCAGGCTTCTGTCCTTTGGCCCTTCGCTGAGCAATCTGGATCCCACGGCGCATCGACCACTGCGTCATCGCGCCAGCTTTTCAAGATTTCGGTTCGACGCCAATGCTCGAATGAGATGGACTGAAGATGAAACTGCTCCTTTTGGGCGCTACAGGGTTGGTGGGAAGCAGGGCGTTGAAGCTCGCGCTTTCTAACGACACCTTTTTGGAGGTGATTGCGCCAACACGGAGGGTGCTGCCACAGAGCGAGAAGTTGGTAAATCCAGTCAACTCAAGCCTTGAGGAGCTTGCTCCGATTTTAAAATCGTACAAACTGGACGCGGTCATATGCGCGTTAGGAACGACCCAAGTAAAAGCAGGGTCGAAGGAAGCATTTCGCCATGTCGACTACGAACTTCCTATTTTATTTGGCCAGGCCGCGCGCGCTGTCGGCGTAGAGACATATGCGGTTGTCACCGCCATGGGGGCATCCTCAGCGTCCAAGAGCTTCTACTACCGAACAAAAGGTGAGGTTGAAAAGGCCATCCAGGACATCGGGTTCCGATCGCTTACGATTTGCAGGCCCAGCATCATCGGTGGAGAGAGAAATGAAGCGCGGGCAATAGAGACAGCAGTGCTGACGCTGGCACGGCTCTTGGCTCCGATCCTGCCGAAGAAGTTCCATGTCAATCCAGCGGATGTCATTGCTGCTGCGTTGCTCGACGCGGTCGTCGTTCCAAAATTGGGCTGTCATTGGATTTACGCTGACGAGATGAACTGAAATCTGGCAATATCCATCGCAAATTTCTTCGGAGCCGCGGGCGCCAGCGCGACGCCGCTTCGTTTGAGCAGCAATTCATAAGTCGAACCAAAACGGACCATAATCATGACCCTTTCACCAAAAGCACTTTTGACGGCGGCCATGATCTGCGTCGTATCGTCGCCTTCCGCTTTTGCTGCCGACACCTACGCCCTTGACCCGGCTCATACACAAACGATCTTCACGATCAACCATCTTGGTTTTTCAACCATTACCGGGTCCATTCGTGATCTTAGGGGAACCCTGATACTCGACTCAATGAAGCCAGAGGATAGCGCGATCGATGTTTCCATGGCTGCGAACAGTGTCGATACCGGCTTCGCCGCTCGAGACAAGGTTCTCCAGGGGCCGATGTTTTTCAATATAGCGCAGTTTCCAACGATGACCTTCAAAAGCACACATATTAAGAAAACCGGTCCCAAAACCGCAGACATCCAGGGTGATTTCACGCTTCTAGGGGTTACCAAGCCTCTGGTCCTCAAAACGACGTTTAATCGTATGGCGCAGGATAAGATTGGCACGAATGTTTTTAAGGTAGGTTTCACAGCCACAACTGTGATCAAGCGTTCCGAGTTCGGCATGAATGCCTATGTCCCATATGTTGGCGACATTGTTCACGTGACAATCAATTTTGAGGGTATCAAGCAATAAGTTGCTAGAAGAACTGCTTCCGTGCGATCGTTGGCAGTCACCGGTTGAATATCATAGCTATGAGATTGCGCTGAGAAAAACCCCGACTTTCCTAATGGGACAGCCGTACGTCCGAACCATGGAAGATTGGTAAGGCAAGGACTTCAAGTGAGGAAGACAGGTTCGATTATCAGAAAATTGGATTGGTGTTGTGCCTCAATTTTCTGACAGTGCAACCTCACCGGCTAGAGGCATCCTGCTCGCTTACGCTCACAGATACCGTTCTCGATTATTGTTTTTACGAACATCTTCACCCGGCCAGATGATTCCATCTGACCGGAATCTGCTCTAGGTCCGACTAACGTTGGGTGCGCTGACGTGGGAACAAGCGGCGCGCTGTATCCAAGCCAGTGCAAAGACCGCACCTGAAGTTGATCGATGCTGAAGCAGGCGTGTGCTTGGCGGTCTTGCTGCCAACCTCTGTCGCCCCAATCTGCCGTCGTGATTGAAATTTTGACAAAGCGGAGCAAAGACGATGCCTACAAACGCACAGATCGACGTTAAGGCCGGCGAAAAGCCGACACCCGGCGAGAAATTCATCATCCAGCTTCAGGAAAATAGCGAAATGCTGGGGCTGCTTGATGACGGCCGCACCTTTCGCTTTAAGACGCCGTCCGCGACGGAGCGGGACTATCAGCAGGAAAACAAAAGCCTTGTCGTCATCGGCCTCGATCTGGACGACGCTGATAGCCGCGAGGAACGGTTGGTCGGTATGCTCAGCTATCGCGCCTGATCATTTTCGATGAGGTCGATCCGGTAAAGCGCGTGACGCCGTTGCGCGGCGATGAATAGGGGCGCTGCGGACAAAAACCGCTCTGCGGCCAAGTCGCCGGGCTGCGGCAACTCGTCGGCGCCGAGCCAGTTCACGAGGATAACGCGCCCGCCCGGTGCTAGGCATTTCAAAACACATGCGGCCAAGGCATCGATTTCTGACGCCGGTAGGAAGTAAAGCACCTCTGACAGGACAATCAGGTCGAACTGCCCTGCGGGCCATTGATCTGGAACCCGCATGCACTCAAACCGGGTGGCGGGGATCGCCGCGCAATTGGCGCGTGCTTCCTTCAAGGGATGTTCCGAAATATCGAGGCCGAGAAAGCTGTCGCAGAGCGGGGCGAGGCAAGTTGACAGGATGCCGATGGAGCAGCCGACTTCCAGGCCATTTCGATATCTGCGGTCGCTGATTATACTTATGGTTTCTGCATATTTAGCCCGCTCATAATCGCTGCTGCGAAATCGCCACGGGTCGGGGTCGCTTGCGTATAGGTTGTCGAAATAAGCGCGGTCGTACGATGGATCGGTCATGGGATGAGAAACGTCTCATAGGGGCGTTCGAAAACGGACAGCAGATGGCCGGGTAGCGTAAAGCCATCCGGTGAATCTGTGATCAAGCCGCCATATTGCGTGGCGTGGGCGCGGATGGCCTTTTGCTTCAGTGGCATTTCCTGGCCGATTGCCAAACGAAATCCCTGTCCGGGGGCTGGGCAATCACAGGTATCGGCCAAGGTCCATCCCCAGACAGGATAGCTCATCAAAGGAAGTCTCAATCTGCGGGTCAATACCTCCGCGATGGTGGCAGCTGCCTCATGGTCGCAATGCGGGTCCTGTCCCCAGGCACAGAGCACGAGGTTGCAACCAGTCCGGTCGCACAAATCGGTCAGGCGGGCGAGGATGTTTTCCGCCTCCTGCCCGGATAAGGGGAGGGAGCTGTCTTCAGCGCCAATCCAGCACAGGCTGTTTTCCGGCAGGCCGAGAACCATCAATGCCTTGAGGGCTTCCTGCTTGCGAACGGCGGCGAGGCGTGACGGCGGATAGGTAACGGAGCCCGGATGAGACCGGCTGCCGTCTGTCAGAATAGCGACCTGCGTCGGAATAGCGGCTGCAGCGCATTGGGCCAAAAAGCCGCCGCAGCCCAGGCTTTCGTCATCAGGGTGTGGCGCCAATATCAACGGCGTCCGCCCACCCAGCAAAGTCTCAAGATCAACCAAGGGCAGCTTTTCCCAAGCGGCCCGGACCTCGCGCATCAGCATGGGCGATCCCCCGCAGCCGGCAAGGCATGGGACAGGAAGTATCCTGCGGCATTGTGCAAGACTTCGTCGGCGGCCGGTTGGCGCAGATAGGTCTGCAGATCTCGTGTCAGCCGCTCCACCGGATTGTCGCTCAGGAAGGCCGAGAGACCGAGAGAGCGATGGACGAGTTCAATCCCGTCCAGGCAAGCGCGCTCCACCGCCAGCCGGGCCAGACCGACAGTCGCCACGATTTCATCCGGGTGGGCTTCCAGATTTTCCGCCATCACGGCGGCACGATGCAGCCACAAGCGGCCGGTTTCATGTGCCATTAGCACCTGTCCGAAGCGCGCGCGTTGATGCGGATCATCGGCGCGGCCGCGCGCCTTCAACTGGTCGCGTAACAGAGCGGTCAATCGGAACAGTCCGCCGAGGGCGACGGCGGAACTGCGCCAGGCACCGGCCGAAAAATCGGGCTCCCTCAAATAGTCGCCTGGCTGGCCGATCATGGTCTCGACGGGTAGAATCCGGCCGCTGAAATCAACCTGCCCGGTGACGGCCGCCTTCATCCCGGCGAGGCCAGCGGGTAAGGGGGATATCCGTTCAGACCCGTCCAGCCGCAGAAGCAGCAGCCGCTGGTCCTGGCAGGCCGGGTCGAAGGCCGTGACCACAGCCCAGCCGATATGCCCGGCACCCGAGCAGAACATTTTGCCACCCGTCAGGCGCAGGGACGCGCTATCCTGCTGCATCGTCAGACCGGCGACCCCCGGCGGGTCGGTCACCCAGAGCCCGAATACCCCGCCGCTCTGCACCCCGTCCGCCGCTGCCGCCATCTGCCCAGGGTTGCCGTAGCGGGCGATGATGCGAAGCGCGTTGACATGTGCTTCCACCAGTCGGCCGAGCGGCAAGCTGATGCGTCCGAGACTGTGGAGCATCAAAAAGGTCTTGATCCCGCGTCCGGGCTCGGTGCCCAAGCCCAGGCCACCGAAGGCCGTGGGTAGGGATGCGCGCATTACCCCGATATCCGCCAGACAGTCCATCGCCGCCCCAGGGAAGATGGCCTGGTCAGCAACCGGCAGTCCGGTTTCTGCAAGAGTTTCAAGAGCAAGGCAAAGATCCGGCGCATTCGTCATTCGGCGAGAACCGTCATATCATCGTGAGTTATTTCCAAATTGCTGATGATCGGCCGATCAGAGTGCCGTAGCAGGTGCAGGATGGGCGCCGCCTCCCTGATAGCATGCGGCAGAGACGCCATCGCGATGGGCTTGCGTCGAAGCACGGGGCTCGCCGCCTCGATCTCAGCCCAGGCAGCACCGAACCAGGGACTAAGCATGAAGGCTTGGATCTGCGAAACCGGAAGCCGCAGGGCAGAGGCAAGAGACCGGCAATCCGAGGGCAAGGTCCAGACGTCCCGCGCGGCCCGTCGCAGCTGCGCCCGGCGAAGGGCCGCTTGGGGCGCTTCCAGCCGGTCATCCGCCCATTTGTCCTGCTGGATGATGCGGCGGGCGATCGTCTCTGCCATGCCGCCGGGCGCGCGGCCTAGGCGCCGGCCCGATACCGTGACGATGATCCCGTTGTCATGCCTGATCTTGCAGTCTCGCCCTTCAAGCTTTGCGATAAATTCACGATCTTCGCTTTGGCTTACATGCGGCACTCCACCGACTGCGGCATAGACGGCTGACCGCACCGCGATGCTGGCGCCGGACCGGTGCGTGTGGCGCGGCCAGGAATCCCATATCCGGGGATCAATCCAATGATCGATCTCATCCAGCAATGCCTTGTACTTTGTCTCGTTGAGATCGTCGTCAATGAGATGGGCAGGGATCAGGGCCTCGTCCGCAGGGTCGATCGCGGCCATGCCGCATACGGCATCATAACCTGAGCGAAGCCAGCCAAGATTGCGCGCCACCCAATCTTCAGGAACCCGTCCATCGGCATCCGTCGTCAGAATGGCGCCTTGGCTTCCGGCGATATCGGCTGCGTATTCCATTGCCAATCGTCGCGCGGTTCCGGCATTCGCCTGCGCCGGCGACAGCGTCACTTCCTTCACATGAAGGCGACCACCGGTGCTGCCAAAGCTTCGCGCAATCTCTGCCGTGCGGTCCGTCGCGTTATTGACGAGAAGCACGATGTCATCAGCCAATTCGCTTTGGTGCGCTAATGCACAAAGACAGGCGCCGATCAGGTCGGCTTCGTCCTTCGCCGGAATAGCCACGACGGTTTTTGGATTCTTGCTGCGGGGAAAATTCAAAATACACCACCGGCCGGATCAGAATGCAGAAATGTGCGCAGCGCAGCGCAGCGGCAAGACCGGAAACGAATAGTCGAAAATCACATTATTGCCGATTGAGACGAACACTTTGTCGAATGTGCGGTAGTGCTCGTTTCAGCTTTTTTGCACCTGCAGCGAGATACGACCCATCGCCGGAAGTCGTGATTGGAAAATCCCCGTTTGACGCCATCTTCCGCATAGGCGCCTGACCATGTCGGGCAGACAATTCCTCAGCAGGAAATCTCAGCAATGGCATCCATGAACGTCAGCGAATTCGTTTGGAACCGTCTCGGCGAGTGGGGCCTGAAGCGCGTCTATGGCTATCCCGGCGACGGCGTCGGCGGCCTGGATGTCGCGCTCGAAAAAGCCAAGGACAAGATGGACTATGTGCAGGTTCGGCACGAGGAAATGGCGGCGTTCATGGCTTCCGCTCACGCCAAGTTCACCGGTGAGGTCGGACTTTGCTATGCGACATCCGGGCCCGGCGCCATTCATCTGCTCAACGGGCTTTACGACGCCAAGATGGATCACGTGCCTGTCGTCGCGATCGTCGGCCAGCAGGCGCGCATGGGGCTTGGTGCAAGCTATCAACAGGAAGTTGATCTGCAAAACCTGTTCAAGGATGTGGCCGGTGAGTTCGTCATGCAGGCGAGCTTGCCCGGGCAGGTCCGCCACCTGATCGACCGCGCTGTCCGCATCGCGAGCGCGCGGCGGGTAGTGACCTGCGTGATCCTGCCGAATGACTTGCAGTTGATGCCCTATCAGGACCCGCCGAACGCCCATGGTGCCACCCATACCGGTGTCGGCTACGCCGGCCCGGCCAAGCTGCCTGACGATGCCGTGCTGCGACAGGCCGCGGCCGTCCTGAATGCAGGCAAAAAGGTCGCCATGCTGGTGGGGGCAGGTGCGCTACAGGCGACGGATGAGGTCATCGCCATCGCCGACAAGTTGCAGGCCGGCTGCGCCAAGGCCCTGCTCGGCAAGGCTGCGCTGCCGGACGATCTGCCCTGGGTCACGGGTTCGCTGGGTCTTCTCGGCACCAAACCGTCCTGGGACCTCATGAAGGACTGCGATACCTTCCTGATGATCGGGTCGTCCTTCCCCTACAGCGAATTTCTGCCGAAGCCTGGCAGCGCGCGCGGCGTGCAGATCGACATGGATCCCGGTGCGCTCAGCCTGCGCTATCCGATGGAGGTCAGCATGGTGGGCGATAGCGCGGTCACCCTGCGCGCTTTGCTGCCGCTGCTGCAGCAAAAGACGGATACATCCTGGCGCGGGACGGTCGAAAAAGGGCTGCAATCCTGGTGGAAGACGCTGGAGGAGCGCGCCATGCAGAACGCCGAGCCGCTCAATCCGCAGCGCGTCTTCTGGGAGTTGTCGCCGCGCCTGCCGGAAAACGCAATCATCACGGCGGACAGCGGATCGGTCGCCAATTGGTATGCGCGCGATCTGAAAATCCGCCGCGGCATGAAGGCATCGCTCTCGGGAGGGCTCGCGTCCTTGGGCGCCGGCACACCCTATGCGGTCGCCGGCAAAATGGCCTATCCGGACCGGACTGTGATTGCCTGCATGGGGGACGGCGCCATGCAGATGAACGGTCTCAATGTCATGATCACCATCAGCAAATACTGGAAACAATGGTCCAACCCCAGGCTCATCGTTCTGGTGCTGAACAATCGCGACCTCAATCAGGTGACTTGGGAGGAGCGGGTTCAATTGGGCGCCGGCAAGACCGAGAGCACGCAGAGCATTCCCGATTTTCCTTATCACAAATATGCGGAACTTCTTGGCTTGAAAGGCATCTTCGTCGATCACCCGGACAAGGTGGGGGCCGCCTGGGACGAAGCGCTGGCGGCCGATCGTCCGGTGATACTGGAAGCCTATACCGATCCCAATGTGCCGCCTTTGCCGCCGCATATTACGCTCAAGGATGCGCGCAATTTCATGACGTCCCTGTTCGATGAGCCGGAGCGCTCCAGCGTCATCATCAATAGCGCGAAGGAACTGCTGGCGGGCGTCTTACCCGGCCACAAGAGCTGATCGGTGCTGAGTAGTTTGCCAATTCGGGCGGTATCGGCACGCGCCTATTCCGTGCCGACAGACGTGCCCGAAGCAGACGGGACCTTTGCCTGGACCAAGACGACGTTGTGCTTGTCGAAGTTCAGGCCGGCGGCAAGACAAACTGCGCCTGAAAATCGATGTGCCTGGCGAACAGGCAATGATCCACTCCATTCGATCTGTCGGGTTTGTTTTAAAAGTGGATAAGCCCCCATCCGGCGAGATGCCGGAGGGGATGAACTGCCGTTCGGTCCGGCGAGCAAACACCGCTGATTTGGCCCTGTCGATGATTATCCGACAGGGCAAATTTGAAGTAAAAGACTGAAAGAAATGCAATATGTTTTAGATGTATTTGGTTGATGTCTTAATAATGCATCATGGCCGAGAGGTGAGGCGGCATACGCCCATGGGCGAGCTGAATATCGTCAGGCCCCAGCAGATGTCCTTGCGATAAAATCCAAGGCTCACGGCCAAGGGATAATCCGCTCGACAGAATTCGCATGGCTTCGTTGACGGCGGTCTGGATATCCAGGTGGTAGGTTGGAGTCGAAGACGGCGATCCCATCCTGAAAGCGGTCTCCGTCGGTGTCTGGCCGCGTTCTACCCATATTAAGATAGCGGACCCATTATTTGTATTGGCGATCATCTTAGCCTCCCTCGGATAGCGCGATCGGTCGTCTGCGCCATTGGCTCAGATAGGCTGGAGAAGAGCGATATCCATATCCGCATCAGGAATTTTTGCGGAAATTTTAGGGCGCTTGTTCGCCTAGCCGGTATGCGCGTCTCCCGATTGTGCAGAAGTGGACAAAGACTGGAGCGTTGACCGCCGCCGACATGTCGTCACAGATGCCGGTCCAATGGGCGTCCAAGGACCGAGGCCAGACCGAAATTTGAGGAAGCGACCTATCTGCAAATCAGGGCTTCGCGTTCCTTGTCGAGGCTGGTAGCAGAGGTGATCAGTCCTGTGAGCCTCGTCGGCAGACCTGTCTGGAAAGCAACATGCCTCTCGTCAAGAAAGCCGTCCTGGATAAACCAAAAGCGCCGGCCGCTCGGACCGCAGAGGCGGCGGTGCCGCGCGCGTCACGAAGGGCATCTGTGCCGTCTGCGAAGCCGGGCGCTACGACCGTCAGAACGGCTGCCGACCGGATTGCTGCGGCGACCCAGGAGTTGGCGAGCGGCCTTACCGAGGCCGCCGCCGCCGCCGCCGAGTTGCAACGCAGCATGGATCAGATTTCGGCAGGGGCGGAGGAGGCAGCCGGCGCCGCGCACGAATCGCTCGGCCTGATTGCGTCTCTCGGGTCTGCCTTCACGGCGGCACGGGAGCGGGCTGAGGTCACGCGCCGGCAATCCGAGCAGCTGCACATCGGTTTTGGGGAAACCATCGTGCAGATCGAGGCATCGATCGCAGCGATCGAGCTGAATGCGGGTCGGCAGACGGACAGCGCCGACATCATCGCTTCCCTGGAAGACCAGGCGCGCGGGATCGACAGCATCACGCGCACCGTCACGGATATCTCGGACCAGACCAGCCTTCTGGCGTTGAATGCGGCGATCGAGGCTGCCCGCGCCGGAGATCATGGGCGGGGCTTTTCCATCGTCGCGGACGAGGTTCGGGCGCTCGCGGAAACTTCGGAAGCCAGTGCCGCCACGCTGCAGGAACTGGCTGGTGACGTGGGCGGCACGGTCCGCCAGATCGCTCAGCGCATACGGACGGCGGCAGATCAGGCGGTGGCTGAAACCAAAGCGGGCCGCGTGCTGGTCGGCGATTTGTCGGAGGCGCGCAAGGACCTGGCTTTGATCGGGAATGGTGCCCAATCCATTCTATCGGCGGCGATGGAGGCCGAGACTGCAGCGCGTGAGGCGGAGAAAGGGGCCGAGCAGGTCGCGAGTGCGGCGGAGGAGCAGTCCGCTGCCGCGTCCGAGGCCCAGCAGGGCATCTTGCAGCAGAGCACATCGCTCGACGAAAGCCAGCGGACCGCCGAAATGTTGTCGGCGATCGCCGAGCGGTTGGAGGGCGACAAAAAAGCCGCCGCCGGCGAACAGATAGCGGCTGCGGCCGACGAGCTATCGGCGACTGTGCAGGAACTCTCGGGTGCGTCCGCCCAGATTCTCGTGGCGGTCGAGCAGATCAGCCGTGGCGCCCAGATCCAGGCATCCGCAACCCTGCAGGCCAACGCTGCCATGGGGCAGATCGAGAAATCGGCCGGCATCGCGCAGAGCCAGGCTCAGGAGGCTGTCCAGCGGACCGGTGCCTTGACCACGGCGCTTCAGGCCGGCCGAGGCACGACGACTGGCCTCGTTCGTGGTGTCGAAGGCGCTTTGAATGAGACGCGGGGCGTTCTCGGCCTCATGATCAAGCTGTCCGGCACAGCGCGGCGGATGGAAAAGATCGTCAACGGGCTCGCTTTGGTCGCCGTGCAGACGACTATGCTGGCCGTCAGCGGCTCGATTGAAGCGACCCGTGCGGGAGACGCGGGCCAGGGTTTTGCGACAGTGGCCTCCGATATTCGCAAGCTTGCTGTGGGGGCAGCGGAGAATGTCGAAAGGGCGACGGATGTCGTGCGGGAGATTCAAGATCAAATCGGCGACCTTCGCCGCGATCTGGAGCAGATCGCGGCGGCGGCGGCGGTCGAGGCGGCCCGCAACCATAGTGTGGTGGCAAGGCTCGATGGCATCGTCGATGACCTGGCCGTGCTGACGACGGGTAGCGACGTCATCCTCGGTCATGCCCGAACCATTTTGTCGGCGACCCGCGAGGTAAGGAGCGGTACGGAGCAGATCGCAAGTGCTGCTGAACAGGCCGCCGCCGCGGCCCGGCAGGCCGCGACGGCGGCCAGTCAGCAGGCGCAGGGCGCGGAGGAGCTTGCTGCGGCGATCGAGGAGATTGCCTCGCTCGCCGGTGCGCTATCCGGTCCATGACGCATCAGCTTGTCTTCGACCTCGGAGGGGACCGCTTCGCGCTGCCGCCCGATAGCGTGGGCGAGGTTTTGACCCTCGGTCGAACGACCCGCGTGCCGCATGCGCCTCCCGCTTTGATCGGCCTTGGCAATGTCCGGGGCGTGGTAGTGCCGATGGTCTCGATGGCCCTGCTGCTTGGCCGGCCGCGCGGCGTGGAGCGCGGCGTCATTGTCCTGAGCGAAGGACAGCCGGTCGGTCTTGTCGTCGAGACCTTGCCCCGGTTGATGGAGGGCGAGCAGGCCGGCGTGCGGACCTTGGATGTTGCGGCCTTGCTTGAGAAGCATTTCGCCAAGCCTGCCAATGCGTCCCGACAGCGCTCCGCCTCGCCGAGACCTCGGACCGATCAGCAGGTAGCGGCGGTCAGACGCGAGACGAAAGCGATTCTTGTGCTGGCCTTGGCGCGCCAGAGTTTCGGCTTTCTTTTGGCCGAGGTGGATGAGGTCATCGCCTTTCCGAAGACCATCGCCTTGGCACCCGGCTTGGATGGCGCGGTCGTCGGCTCGATGGTCCATCGCGATGGAATTCTGCCGCTATTGTCTTTGCGGGGGCTTTTGAACCTGGACGGGCTGGCGCCCGCCAAACCTTGCGTTGTCATCCTGACGATCGAGGGCCGGCGCGTCGGTCTGGTCGTCGATGCGGTGACCGATATCGCGCAGGCCGCTGCGCAGAGCATCGATCCCTTGCCGGTCATCCTGACCCGCAACAGGGCCGAGGCAAAGATCCAGGCTATTTTCCGCCGCGACGACGGCAGCCTTGTCTCTCTTCTCTCGACCGACCATGTGCTGAGCGGGACGGCCATGGACCGGCTGCGGGACGAAACGGTGATTGCGGCCAGCGAGGGAGCGAGTGGTATGGCGGCCGAGGCTGTAGAGCAGGTTCTGGTCTTTCGCCTGGGTGACGAAACCTTCGCTCTGCCGGTCAGCGCCGTGCGCGAGGTGGTGGCCTTGCCGGGCCGGCTGACGCGCTTGCCCCGAGCCCCCGCCTTCGTGGAGGGCGTGATGAATCTCCGTGGCCGCGCCATTCCCGTGATCGACCAGCGTCGCCGTTTCGAGGTCGCGGGAGAAGCGAAGGGCCGCCGCAGGGTGATCATAACAGCGGTCGGCGCGCTTGAGGCGGGTTTCGTGGTGGATGCGGTGTCGGAGGTTTTGCGCATTCCATTGGCTCAGCTTCGGCCGGCGCCTGAGATGGGAGAAGGTGCCCGGATCTTCGACCGTGTGGCTAGTCCGAAGGATGACGGTCAAATCATGCTGGTGATCGAGCCTCAGGCTTTGCTTGATCGCGCCGAACGCGATCTTTTGGCCGGCATGAGCAGCAAGGGCGCGCTGTCATCGCCGTGATCCGTTTACTGATCGTTGACGATTCTCCGCTCATGCGGCGGCTCCTCGTCGGGATCTTCGCGATGGAGGATTTCGTTGTCGAAACCGCGCGTGACGGTATTGAGGCAATCGAGAAACTGCATCAGTTTCGGCCCGACGTCGTAACGCTCGATATCAACATGCCTGTGCTCGACGGGCTTGCCTGTCTTGACCGCATCATGCTGGAGCGGCCCTGTCCCGTGGTCATGGTCTCTTCCCTCACCGAAGAAGGGGCGGCCGAGACATTGGACGCCTTGGCGATGGGGGCGGTCGATTTTGTGCCGAAGCCGAGGGGCCCCTTGTCTCTCGCGATCGATCAGATCGCCCCCCTGCTGCTTGACCGTGTGCGGGCCGCGTCGACCGCAAAATTGTCGCAGACAAGGCGGCTGGCTGAGCGGGTGCGCCTGCGAGCGTCCGGCATGCCTGCGGTCAGCCGGCGGCCAAACATTGCAGCGATATCGCCGATGCGGTCGCAGCCGCTGCCGGCCGGCGACCGGCTGGTGCTGGTCGGCAGTTCCACCGGCGGCCCGGCTGCTCTGGAAACGGTCCTGACCGCGCTTCCGGGTGATTTTCCCTGGCCGATCGTCATTGCCCAGCACATGCCGGAAAGCTTCACCGGGCCGCTGGCCCGGCGCCTCAACGGATTATGCGCGCTGGAAATCGAGGAAGTGTCGCGCCCCGTCACCCTCTCGCCCGGCCACGCCTATATCGGGCGCGGTGACGCGGATCTGATCGTGACGCGTTGGGCTGGCGAGTTGCGCGCGATGGCGGCGCCGAAAGACCCGGCGCGGCCATGGCACCCGAGTACTGACCGGTTGGTCGAAACTGCCATGGCGAACGTATCGCCCGATCGACTGGTCGGTGTGCTGATGACAGGCATGGGCAATGACGGTGCGGAGACCTTGACGCGACTGCATCACCTTGGCGGCGTGACGATCGCGGAGGCTGAGGAGAGTGCCGTTGTCTGGGGCATGCCCGGCTCGCTTGTTCGCATGGGCGGGGCAGGCAGGGTTGTGCCCCTCTCCTATATCGCTACCGAATTGAAAATCATGGCCCGCACAGAATGAGCGGCGCCAATCCCGTTCGCCCCATTCTGACGGCAGCTGAATTGCGACGTGTCGGCGAATTGCTCTATCGCGCGACGGGCATGACCTTCGGGGAAAACAAACGCTATTATATCGAGCGCCGCGTGGCAGAGCGGGTGGCGAAGACCGGGCTCGGCAATACGGCCGCCTATCTTCTGGCGCTCCCCGCCTTGGCCGGCGAGATGGAAATGCTGGTCAATGCCTTCACAGTAAACGAGACCTATTTTTACCGCGAAGAGCATCAACTCAAGGCGCTGGGCCGGGCGATGCTGCCCGGGATCGTCAGAAACCGCAGGCCGGGCGATCTGGTACGCATCTGGTCGCTGCCTTGCTCAAGTGGGGAGGAGCCTTATTCCGTCGCCATCTGGTTGCTCGAAAACTGGCCGATGGTGGACGCCTGGCATATCGAGATCATCGGTTCCGATATCGATACGACGGCCTTGACCCAGGCCAAGGCCGGCCGCTACGGGGAGCGTGCGCTGTCGCGTCTGCCGCCTGCGGTCCGTGATCGCTACTTCGTGCCGCTGAGCGGGTTGGAATGGGAAATCGTCGACGACCTCAAGGAATCGGTCGAGTTTCGCCCGGTCAATCTGATCGATCCGATGAGCATGGTGCGGCAAGGCCGTTTTGACGTCATTTTCTGCCGTAACTTGCTGATTTATTTCGATGACCGTTCCCGCCGCGCGGCTGCGGATCTTCTGTTCGATAGCCTCAACCCTGGCGGCTATCTGTGTCTTGGCCACACCGAATCCATGGCCCGCATCAGCGACCGATTCGAACTCGTTCGCCTTGACGACGCCATCGTCTATCGTCGGCCGTGATGGACGAACTTCTAACCCAATTCCTGATCGAAGGCCGGGAACTTGTCACGGATGCGCAAGCCCATCTCCATGCGCTGCTTCGCGATCCGGCCGATAGTGCGAGGATCGACGGCGCCTTCCGGGCCTTCCACACGCTGAAGGGATCGGTCGCATTGTTCGACATGGCTCCGGCCAGTCGGGTTCTTCATGCGGGCGAGGGTCTGCTGGATCAGGCCCGTGCTGGAAAAGTGCCATTGTCCAAGGAATCCGCAATCATCCTGATCGACTGTATCGATCATGTCGATCGCTGGATCGACGCGCTGGAGGTCGATGGCCATCTGCCTTCCGCCGCCGATTCTCTGGCCGAGCAGCTTCTCAGTCGTCTGAGGGGCGACAATACCGCCGTCGCGAGCGGCTCTGCCGAACCTGCGCCGCCCGTCTGGCTCGATGAGTTTCTGGCTGCTGCCGCAGCCATCATCGAAACGACCGACAGGCCGCTCACCGCGTTTCGCTATCAGCCTGACGTCGGGTGTTTCTTTCGGGGTGACGACCCTTTGCGAACGGCTGCCTCTGTGCCTGATATGCTCGCCATGCGCGTCCTGCCAAGATCGGACTGGCCGGATTTCAGCGACCTCGCGCCCTTTGACTGCATGATCCTCATCGAAGGCATCACCACGGCTCCGCTCAACGCCGTTCATGACGCCCTGCGCATGGTGGGCGACCAGGTCGATATTCAGCCCTTGCCGGCGCGGCGGCGCGCGCGAGGGGCGGCCGGGCAATCTATCAGGATCGACGCGGCCAGGATCGACGCTCTGGCCGAGGATGTCGGCGAATTGGCGCGGTTCGGGCACGAACTCGCCCATGCGGCGGATGCGGTTGCCCGGATCGATGCCGCTCTCGGTACGCGGATGCATCAGCTTCAGGCGGAGTTTGAACGTGGTCTCGGCGCGCTTCATCGCGATGTGACGGCGGCACGCAGGGTGGCGCTCGGGCCGATCCTGCGTCGCCTCCCGCGTCTTGTACGGGAATTGGGCTCCGAACTGGGGCGCCAGGTGGTTTTCACGATCGAGGGAGACATGACCGAGGTCGATAAGACTGTCGGTGACATGCTCTACGAGCCGCTTCTTCATCTCGTGCGGAATGCGATCGATCACGGCATCGAGCCTCCTGATCGCCGGCAGGCGCTGGGCAAGGCCGGTTCCGGGCGCATTAGTCTTTTGGCCCGGCGCCTGGGCGATACTGTGGTCATCGCTTTGTCCGATGATGGTGCCGGAATCGACCCTGACAGAATTCGCACAATGGCCATCGCAAAGGCGATTCTGCCGCCGGAGGCCGTGATGGCTCTTGCGGACCGGGATGCGCTGCAACTGGTCTTCTCCCCGGGCTTTTCCACGGCCGACAAGGTGACGCAGATTTCCGGCCGCGGCGTCGGGCTGGACGCGGTCAAATCGGCGGTCGAGGCCGTCGGCGGCCATGTCGCGATAGAGAGCATGCAGGGCAGGGGCACGACGACGACGCTGACTTTGCCGCTGAGCGCCATCACGACCCGTCTGCTGCTCGTGCATATCGGTGGAGATGGCTATGGCGTGCCGTTCCACAGGATCATCGAAACCGTCCGGGTCCAACCTGACCGCATCCGGCCGATCGGTGACGGCCTTGCCCTCGTTTATCGCGGCCGCACCATTCCGGTGGTGGGACTGGCACCTTTGCTCTCGGCCGTATCGCAAACCGAAGGTGACGCCTGCCTGCTGATCGTCGAGGCGGAAGGGGAGCCTTTGGCCCTTGCGGTCGATGCCTTCGGCAGGCAGATCGAGGCAATGATCCGTCCGTCCGGCCGCCTGCTTGCGGGATTGCCGGCAATCACCGGGACGGCTGTTCTGGGGGATGGGCAGGTTTTGCTGGTGCTCGATCCCGCGAGACTCGTCGCATGAGCGTGATTGTCGAGGT
Source organism: Acidisoma cellulosilyticum (assembly GCF_020621385.1). Lineage (GTDB taxonomy): Bacteria > Pseudomonadota > Alphaproteobacteria > Acetobacterales > Acetobacteraceae > Acidisoma > Acidisoma cellulosilyticum. Next base: position 45,910 of record NZ_JAESVA010000015.1, read on the forward strand.
AAACCGCATTCGTTTGACTGGCCGATGCGGTGTGGAGGACGCGGAAGCTCTACTGACCGCACTTCAGGCCAACCCGGCTTACGCGATCGACCTTGCCGATTGCAGGACGCTGCACACTTCTATTGTCCAGGTTCTTCTGGTCAGCCGGAGCAAGATCATCGCCGAGCCGGTCGAATTGGCCCTTCGCCGCTGGCTCTTGCCTCTGCTCGCGTCCGGGGGGCAAGCTTTCGAGCTTTTGCCCGATGGGATAGGATTTTCTGTACCTTAGCTTTGGCCGACCGCGCCGCCCTTGGAGTTGCCTATGTCCGTAAAGGTTCTGATCGTTGATGACAGCAAGCTCGCGCGTATCGTCGCTGGAAAGGTGCTGGCAGAGTTGCAGCCGGAATGGGCGCGTGTGGAGGCGGGAAGCGCTGCCCAGGCTTTGACCATCATGGCGGAGACGCAGGTGGATGTCGCCTTGATCGACTTCAATATGACGGAGAAAGACGGGCTGACCCTTGCGGCCGAACTGCGACAGGATCGGCCTGACATGCCGATCGCCATTATTACCGCCAATATTCAGGATGAGATCGTCGCGCGTGCCCGCGCCATTAACGCGGCTTTCGTTCCCAAGCCCGTGACCGTCGACGGGCTTGAGGGTTTTCTGTCCGGCGCCTCGCTGAGGCTGAAATCGACCAAGGCATGACAAGCGAGACGGTGACGCTTACGGAGCTTGAGCGCGATGCGCTGACCGAGATCGTCAATATCGGCGTCAGCCGTGCGGCGTCCAGTTTGCGCAAAATGGTTGGCGCCCATGTATTGCTCTCGGTACCCTCGATAGAGGTCGTCTCCCAGCGTCGTGCGGCAAGGTTGATCGGCGAGCGTGAGATTGCGCAACTCGTGGCGGTGCGACAGGATTTCAGCGGACCGTTCTCCGGGCGGGCTCTCCTGATCTTCCCTGAGGCGAACAGCCTGGCACTGGTGCGCGCGGTGGCGGGCGATGAGCTGAGTGCCGAAGAACTGGTCGAAATGGAGCATGAGGCGCTGGCCGAGACCGGCAATGTTATCCTCAATGGCTGCCTGGGCACGATGGCGAATATGCTCCAACGCTCGCTAAGCTTGACGATACCTGAAATCATCAAGGGAGACGGAGCTGTACTGTTCGATGCCTGGGGGCAGAATGGTACGGATGGTTTGGTGCTGTTCCTGTATATCGACTTCAGCGTCCGTCAGCGTGACATCCGTGGCTACATTGCCATGATCATGAACCTGCCAGCGATAACCGCGCTCAGCGAGTTGCTGGGGGAGTTCATCACCCGCGTGGTGGGCGACGATGCCTGAGGATGACGACCGGCTGCATGGTGACCGAGATCGCTTCGCTGTCGGCGAATCAGGCGCGAGCGGCTTATGGGATTGGGATATTATTGCTGGCCTGTTGCGCACCGATGAGGGTTTTGCGGATCTATACGGTATCGACCGGGCCGCGGCCCGGGCCGGTGTGGATCCTAAATTGTTTTTTTCGCGCATTCACGCGGATGACAGAGCGCGGCTGAAAATCGCAGTTGCCGGTATTTTGTCGGGCGCTGAAATTTTCTCAAAGGAATTCCGAATTGTTCGGCCCGACGGCACTGTGCGTTGGATGCTCGGGCGCGGGCAAGGCCACCAGAATGCCGATGACGAGCCCATCCGATTTACCGGCAAGCTGGTCGACGTTACGGAGCGCCGCCGCGCACAGGAGCGTTTGCGGATTGCACAAACGGCGGGTGGCGTCGGTACGTTTGAGCATATCGATGGCTTTGCAACCGTCGCTGTCTCCGCACAATTCTGTCGCGTGCTCGGCTTGCATCCGACGGATGTTCTTCCCGTCACAACGATCAATGCGGCCGTCTGCTCTGGCGAAGGCGCGCTTATTCCCGCGGGCTATTCCGCCGATCGGGTGCCGCCCGCCGATTTTCGTATTCGCCGCGGTAGCGATGGGGCAGAGCGTTGGATCGCACGGCGCGGCGAGGCGGCGGTGGATGATGAAGGCATTGGCCACCGTTTCATCGGCGTCATTTACGATGTGACGGAGGCCAAGGAAGCTCAGGCCCAGCTCCGCGAATGGAATGAGACGCTGGAGAGCCGCGTCGAGGAAGCGATCCGCGAGCGCTCCCGGGCGGAAGACGCGCTGCGGCAAGCCCAGAAGATGGAAGCTGTCGGCCAGCTCACCGGCGGTATCGCCCATGACTTCAACAATCTTCTGACGGTCATCATCGGCAATGTCGAGACGGTCGGGCGTCGGCTGGATTCGCATGACGATCCGCGCGTAAGGCGAGCGCTTGACAACGCGGCCAAGGGGGCCGCCCGTGCGGCGGCGCTTACGCAACGTCTGCTGGCTTTTTCACGCCGCCAGCCGTTGGACCCCAAGCCGGTCGAGGTTGGGCGCTTGCTCATGGGCATGTCTGATCTTCTGACGCGCGCCATCAACGAAAGCATTGCCGTGCATGTGCCGGCGAGCGGGGATCTTCCCCATATCGAAGTCGATCCGCATCAGCTTGAAAATGCGATCCTCAACCTTGCGGTTAATGCACGCGATGCGATGACGGAAGGCGGCAGCCTGACCATCCAGGCTTCGAGTGACAGCAGCAAGCGCGAGATTGTCATTACGGTGACGGATACCGGTTGCGGCATGTCCGCCGAGACCATGGAGAAAGTGTTCGATCCGTTTTTTACGACGAAGGAAGTCGGCAAAGGAACGGGGCTAGGGCTTTCAATGGTCCATGGCTTCGTCATGCAATCCGGCGGTCGCATCGCGATAGACTCCGAACTAGGAAAAGGCACGACGATCACGATGGCTTTTCCGTCCTTGTCCATCACGCCTGATGTGCAGGATAAGGACGTTGCCGGCTTCGTCGATCATAATGGCAGTGGCGAGACCATTATGGTGGTAGAGGATGACGAGGACGTCCGTGCCTATAGCGTCGGGCTGTTGCGCGAATTGGGCTATCGCGTGATCGAAGCGACCGATGGTGAAGCAGCCCTGCGCCTGCTCGAACGCGCCGACCAGCATATCGATCTTCTTCTGACAGACGTCGTGATGCCGGCCATGTCGGGCCGGGAACTTGCTGACCGGGCGCGGCTGCTGCAAGGCGAATTGCGGATATTGTTCATCTCCGGCTATCCACGCGAAGAAATTGCCAAAAATGGGCGGATTGAGGCTGGCATTGATCTTTTGGGAAAGCCTTTCGGCTTCGTCGCCCTGTCCGAAAAGGTAAGACAGGTTCTGGACCGCCCTTTGTCTAGCGACAGGACGGACCGGTAACTCAGACCTCTGGTGGTCCCTGTCTGGCAAGACAGGGAAGCTGGCGCCAGGAACGCTTAAGAAACCCTGGGCTGCTCTTGTGAACAAAACAGGAAACATGGTTGAGTGACGCTGTTTCGATCACTCGGTAGCCACAGATGTCTTCTGCCTCCTTTGCTGCACTGAATGCCGAGCAGCGGCAAGCTGTCGAATACGGCATTGGTGCCGGCGATCAGCATGCGGCTCCGCCGTTGCTGGTCATCGCCGGCGCCGGATCGGGCAAGACCAACACTTTGGCGCATCGTGTAGCCAATATGCTGGCCCATGGTGTCGATCCCCGCCGCATCCTGCTGATGACCTTCTCGCGAAGGGCGGCGTCCGAGATGATCCGTCGGGTCGAGGGCATCTGCGCGAAGATGCTGGGGGCTAAAGCCAGCGTCTTGACGGATGCGCTAACCTGGGCCGGGACCTTTCATGCGATTGGCGCCAAGCTGCTCAGCGACTATGCCGAGCAGATCGGGCTGCAGCCCAATTTCACCATCCATGATCGCGAGGATTCAGCGGATCTGATGAACCTGCTGCGGCACCAGCTTGGGTTCTCCCGGACTGAAAGCCGTTTCCCGACGAAAGGCACCTGCCTCGCCATCTATTCTCGGGTAGTCAATGCCGAGATGCCGCTTGCGGCGGTGCTGAAGGACCACTTTCCCTGGTGCGCGGATTGGGAGGTGCAGTTGCGGACGCTGTTCGCCACCTATGTCGAAGCCAAGCAGGCTCAGGGTGTCCTCGATTACGACGATTTGCTGCTGTACTGGGCGCAGATGGCCAGCCACCCGGTGTTGGCTGCCGAAATGGGTGCGCTTTTCGATCATGTGCTGGTTGACGAATATCAGGACACAAACCGGTTGCAATCGAGCATCCTGCTGGCTTTGAAGCCGACTGGGGCCGGCCTGACGGTGGTGGGGGACGATGCACAGTCGATCTACGGCTTCCGGGCCGCGACGGTGCGCAATATTCTCGACTTTCCTGATCAATTCGAACCGCCGGCGGCGATTATCATGCTCGACCGCAACTACCGCTCCACCCAACCGATCCTGACGGCCGCGAATGCCGTCATAGGCTTGGCTGCTGAGCGCTTCACTAAGACCTTGTGGACTGACCGGCAGTCGGCGGACCTGCCGGCTTTGGTCAGCGTGCGGGACGAGACGGAGCAGGCGCGTTATGTGGTCGAGCGAATATTGGATAACCGGGAAAGCGGCACGGATCTGAAGCAGCAGGCGGTGCTGTTCCGAACGTCTAGTCATAGCGGTCCTCTGGAGATCGAGCTGACCCGCTGTAATATCCCCTTCGTCAAATTCGGCGGCCTCAAATTTCTCGACACGGCGCATGTCAAGGACCTGCTGGCGCTGCTTCGCTTCGTGGAAAACCCGCGTGACCGGGTCGCGGGCTTCCGCATCCTTCAGCTGTTGCCCGGCGTGGGGCCGACATCCGCGCAACGCGTGCTGGATGCCATGGCCGATCAGGTCGATCCGATGAGCGCGCTGCCGCAGATCGCGCCGCCGCCGCGGGCCGGGGAGGGATGGACGGCCCTTGTGACGACGCTGCAGCAGCTTCGCTCCGGCAAGACTGGCTGGCCGGCTGAAATTGGCTGCGCGCGGCTCTGGTACATGCCGCATCTTGAGCGTATCCATGATGATGCCGAGGCCCGGCAGATGGATCTGTTGCAGCTGGAGCAGATCGCGGCCGGCTATCCGTCGCGGTCGCGCTTCCTGACTGACCTCACGCTTGATCCGCCGGATGCCACCAGCGATCAAGCTGGCGTGCCGCTATTGGACGAAGACTATCTGATCCTGTCGACCATTCACTCCGCCAAGGGGCAGGAGTGGAAGTCGGTTTTTGTGCTCAACCTGGTCGATGGTTGCATACCCTCGGACCTGGGCGCCGGGACATTGGCCGAGGTTGAGGAGGAGCGGCGGCTGCTTTATGTCGCGATGACAAGGGCGAAGGATAGTTTGCACCTCATCACACCACGTCGTTTCTTCACGCAAGGGCAGGCAGCGATGGGTGACCGCCACGTCTTTGCATCGCGCACGCGGTTCATCCCGAATGGCCTTCTGCCGATGTTCGAGAGCATCATGTGGCCCATCCTTGCGACCCAGCTAGCGCGGGAAGCAGCGGTCAGCCAGGTGCGGATTGATCTCGGCGCCCGGATGCGCAGCATGTGGGGGTAACATCAGACCGCCAAGGTTGCCTCATAATTTCATCAATACAGTGCGTGAGCGAGCCATTAATCGATCTCGATGTGAGAGAAATTACGCGATAAGATAATTTCCTGCGGTGCTGATTTATTCGGATAAGGCGATGTTCACCGAATGGTTACTGCATTGTTTAATGCGATCTCCGTCTCGTGAAGTGACGAATTACTGACTCCGCTTCATAAACGGTCAACGAGTTTGACCAATTTTGAGTGGACCGGCGCAGTCTGGGCCATACTCTACATAACAGGAGTGTCCAATGGCTCTCGCAATGCTGAAATTTGCGCCAGAAGATAACCTCTCCCGCTATCTGCAGGACATACGGAAATACCCGATGCTGACGGCTGAGGACGAGCTGAAATTCTCGAAGGCTTGGCGTGATAATGCCGATCATGATGCCGCCCATAAGCTTGTCACCTCTCATCTTCGGCTGGTTGCAAAGATGGCCATGGGCTATCGCGGCTATGGCATGCCGATCGGTGAGCTGATCAGCGAAGGCAATGTCGGCATGATGCAGGCGGTGAAGCGTTTTGACCCGGACAAGGGCTTCCGTCTGTCCACCTATGCGATGTGGTGGATCCGTGCAGCGATTCAGGAACATATTCTTCATAACTGGTCGCTAGTAAAGATGGGTACCACCTCTGCCCAAAAGAAGCTGTTTTTCAACCTTCGCCGGCTGAAGGGTCAGATGCAAGCCATTGAGGACGGCGATCTGCGGGCCGAGCATGTGTCGGAAATCGCCCGCGTTCTGGATGTGCCGGAACAGGATGTCGTCAACATGAACCGCCGTCTGTCGGCGTCTGACAACAGCTTGAACGCACCGGTTCGCTCCGACAGCGAGGGCGAGTGGCAGGATTGGCTGGTCGATGACAGCGACAGCCAGGAAGAAATCCTCGGCGACCGGGAAGAGTTGACGGACCGCAAGACGCTCCTCGCCAATGCGATGAAAGTGCTGAACGACCGCGAGCGGCACATCCTCATCGAACGCCGCCTGAAGGATGATGCGACGACGCTGGAAGACCTGTCGCAGCGCTATCGCATCTCTCGCGAGCGAGTCCGCCAGATCGAGGTGCGGGCTTTCGAAAAGCTGCAGACGTCAATGAAGACGCAGATCGCCGATCGTCGTCAGCAGATTAAGCAGCATCCTGGCGCCGGAAGCCTGGCAAACTAAACGGGCTAAAGCTTTCGTCAGTAAAAATCCCCGGTCCAATGGCCGGGGATTTTTTTGCTTATTCTTCTGTTGCTTGCGTTTTCTACTATCTAACCAAAATAACCCAAAGGAGGATTAACAATGACCCTACTCTTGATCGTTATCATTATTCTGCTTTTGGCCGGCGGCGGCTACGGCTATGGCCGAGGTGGCTGGCGCGGCCCTTACGCGGGCGGCGGTATCGGCCTCGTTATCATTATCATCATCGTTTTGCTGCTGCTCGGCTATATCTGAGCCCCGCAGAGCGGCCCTGCCGTTCGGGCCCAGATCCGTTCTCGAAACACGATTAGCGCGTGGCATATCTCGCGCTAATCGTGGAACATCCTTATCCGTCCGGGGAGTGCCGCCTTGCCGCTCTTTGGTGCCAGTTTGAAAGATGAGGTTGGAGAGGCTGAGAAGGAAATCGTGACGTGGTTCATGTAACAGAACTCTATCGCTACCCGATCAAAGGGCTGTCGGCACAACCCACAGACGTCCTGCCCCTGAGTGAAACTGGCGGGGTCGCTCATGACAGAAGTTACGGCCTCGCCTTGGGGACGACAATGTTTGACCCTCGGAAGCCTGAACCATTGGACAAGGGCCATTTCCTGATGCTGCGCGCCAATGAATCTTTGGCCCGGCTGCAAACCCATTTCAGCGAGCAAACCTCTATCCTGACCATCCAACAAAATGGTCGTGATGTCATGAAAACCAATCTTTCGTCTGATGAGGGGCGGGCAGCGGCCGAGACATTCTTTACCGACTTTGCTGGTCTCGCCGCACGAGGGCGCATCCGTCTCGTCGACGCGCCTGGCCACAAGTTTACAGATGTGAGCGTCGTATCCCCGGTTATGATGCGGGCGATATCAGTGATAAATTTGGCGACCGTTCGGTCGCTGGAATCCGCAGTCGGCCATGAAATCCATCCGCTGCGTTTCCGTGCTAACGTCTACTTAGAGGGCTTAGAGGCTGGTTCCGAGTTGGACTGGGTGGGGCGGGAAATATCCATCGGTGGCGTTCGTTTTCGGGGAGCGTTGCGGACGCGACGGTGCGCCGCTATTGACGTGAACCCGATCACGGCAGAGCGCGACACCCATTTGCCCAGGGCGATCTTTCGTCACTTTGGGCATTCGGATCTCGGCATTTATTTGGAAATTTTAGGGGATGGATATCTGACCGTAGGTGACCCAGTGCATTAGCTATAGACCGCCACCGAGAATACCTGTTGCGTGCGCGAGATTACCCGCACCGCTTAGCGTTAAGGAAAATCGATGAAAAATCTTGTTCTGGCTTGTGTCGCCACGCTCAGTCTTATCGCAGTCGATGCCGGTAAGGTGCAAGCTCAAACGCTCTCACGAGTACGAGGGATAGTCACTGCGCTGAAAGGCGACGTCGCACAGATAACGACCCATCAGGGCAATATCATTGCCGTCAATCTGAGTGCCAATACAAAGTTTGCCGATGTGACTTACGCGAAGATATCGGATATCAAACCCGGCAGTTTCATCGGAACTGCGGCTGTACCGCAGCCGGACGGCTCATTGAAGGCTTTAGAAGTTCACGTTTTTGCCGCAGCCTTGCGCGGTTCCGGAGAAGGCACGCGAGCTTGGCAAGGTGATGGACGCAAGGGTTCCATGACCAACGGAACGGTGGGCGACCTAGTCGTGACGAATGGCAGAACCATGACCGTCAGTTATCGTGGCGGCCAGAAGAAAATCGTGGTTCCGTCCGATGTCCCCATTGTCTTCATTGATGCGGGATCGCTGGCCGATTTGACCCCGGGAGAACATATCATCGTCTTCGGTGAGAATGGCACCGATGGCACGTTGGCCGCGGAACGCGTTCTCATCGGCCGCAACGGGCTTGTGCCACCTATGTGACAAGACGGGCCTCTTAGAGCGTTTCCTGTTCGCTTACGCTCACAGATACCGCTCTAGATTATTGTTTTTGCGAGCATCTTCACCCGGCCAGATGATTCCATCTGACCGGGATCTGCTCTAGGAGAAGCCCGTCTGACCCATTCTGTCACATGAGCTTATCGAGCGTCAGCGGCAGCTCACGCACCCGCTTCCCGGTTGCATTGAAGACAGCATTGGCCACGGCGGCGGCAGTTCCTGTGATGCCAATCTCACCGATGCCATGCGCCCCCATGGGGGTGTGAGGATCTGGGATGTCGTTCCAGATCACGTCAATCTCGGGCACGTCCATGTGAGCAGGCACATGGTAGTCGGCCAAGCTCGGGTTCATGATGCGCCCGTTGCGGCTGTCGAACTGGGTCTCCTCCATCAACGCCAGGCCGAGACCCATGATGATGCCGCCGCGGAATTGGCTTGCTGCTGTCTTGGCATTGAGGATGCGCCCGCAATCGAACGACCCAAGGAATCGACTGATGCGGGTCTCGCCCGTGATGGCGTTCACGCGCGCCTCACAGAACATGGCGCCGTAGGAATGCATCGACCAATTCTGCAACTCCAGCGGCGGCGGCGCATCCTGTTGAACGGCCACCTCATCGCGACCGGCGCGACCTAGGATGGAGGCATAGCTTTCATGGCGGCCTGGGTTGGCAAGTTCGGCCAGTCCGCCATTGAGGCCGCCGACCTCCTCAGGCTTAAGGCCAGCCAGGGGCGATGAATTGCCTGCCAGGATCAAAAGCTGGGTGACCAAGGCATGTTGGGCCGCGACGATAGCCGCACCAATCGAGGCCGTCTGCTGAGACCCGCCAGCCAAGACCGCGCCAGGCATCTTTGAGTCGCCGTAGCTGAACGTCACCTGATCCGCCGTGAGACCAAGGCGGTCGGCGGTGACCTGGACGTGAGCAGTGGCCGTTCCCATGCCCATCTCATGGGCCGCGATCTCCACGCGCGCGTGACCCTCTCTGGTGAGTGTGATCCGCGCTGCGCCGCCTGGCATCCGATAATAGGGATAGGTACCCGTGGCACAGCCCATGCCGATGAGCCAATCGCCGTCCCGGATGGCTGCTGGTTTGGCGCTGCGCTTCGCCCATCCAAATCGCTGAGCGCCGGTTCTCCAAGCCTCGACGATGTTCCGGGACGAAAAAGGCTTGCCTTCGGTCGGATGCTTGTCCGGCTCGTTCAGGATCCGAAGCTCAACCGGGTCGATGCCTAGTTTGTCAGCCAGCTCGTCCATGGCGCATTCCAATCCGAAGGTGCCGACGGCCTCCCCCGGAGCGCGCATGAAGGTATTGGCCAGCATGTCGAGCTGCGCCACTTCAACATGCAGCTTGAAGCTTTCCGCCGCGTAGGCGCCGCGGGTCGCCAGGATGAACGGCTCAGGCAAGGCGTTCTGCCGGGACATGGCCACGACGCCGGTATGGATGATCGCCTTCAGATGCCCATCCTGGTCGGCGCCAAGAGCGACCCGCTGCTCTGTCTGCGACCGGCCCCCGACCATTCGATAGACGCCCTCACGGGACAAGGTGATGCGTACCGGGCGGCCAGAGAGCTTTGACGCGGCGGCGCCGAGCACCTGATGCTGCCAAAGGGTCTTGGACCCGAACCCACCTCCGACATAGGGCGAGGTCACATGAACCTGGCCTTCGTCGATGCCAAACACGGAACTTAGAGACCAAGCGGTATGGACGACCGCTTGAGACGCGTCGTGAACGACGAGACTGTCTCCGTCCCAAACGACGGTCGCGGCATGAGGCTCGATAGCATTATGGCTGTGGCGCGGCGTGCTGTACTCCGCGTCGATCGATACGGCCGCCTGATTCAGCGCCGCTTCCGCATCGCCGATGTCGAGCTTGAGCGGGCCGCCACCAAATTCTCCGGTTTTGGTTCCCTGGCGCTTCGCGTCTTCAAAATCGGTGACTGAGGGTTCCGCCTCAAACGTCGCATGAATGAGCGATGAGGCATAATCAGCCTGTTCCTGGGTTTCAGCCAAAATAAGGGCAATCGGCTGGCCGTTCCAGTGAATCTGATCGTCCTGCATGATCGGCAAATTGTCGCCGCCCGCGGCCTTCTCGGCTGTCATAAACAGCGGCATCGGCTTCATGAGAGGCGCGTCTTTATAGGTCATCACCAGGACGACACCAGGTGCGGCCTCAGCCGCCGAGGCGTCCAGAGTCGCAATGCGGCCCTTGGCGATTGTGCTGAAGACAAGGCTCGCATAGGTGAGGCCCTCCATCAGGAATTCAGCCGCGAAAGTGGCTTTGCCCTGCACTTTGAGCGGTCCGTCGATGCGCGAGATCGAGGTTCCGACGAGCCCATGTTTGTGGCGGTTCAGCGGGTCTGGCCTCTCTCCCTGGCCCCAGCTATTGGCAGCAAGCCCGACAGCGGCTGCCAGCGTTCCCGCATTATTTGCTGCACTCATGAGAAGTCTCCCGCGAGGCTCGTGAGCACGGCTGTCATCGTCCGGATGGCAAGCTCGACTTTGAAGCCATTCCCGCTGAGAGGTACGGCGTCGATGAGTTCGGCCTCCGCGGCGCTGCGAAAGGCCGCTTCAGTGGCTGGCCCACCAAGCAAGGCATTTTCTGATTGTCGGGCACGCCATGGTTTGGGAGCCACGCCGCCAAGGGCCAGCCGAACGTCGGTGACTTTGCCGTTCTCGACGGCGAGGACCGCCGCTACCGACACAAGCGCAAAGGCATAGCTCGCTCGGTCCCGAACTTTTCGGTAGCTCGACCTTGTTCCAACCAGGGGAGCAGGCAGTTCAATTGCCGTAATCAACTCGCCCGGCAGAAGGACCGCCTCATTCTGCGGGTCATCGTCCGGCAGAAGGTGGAGATCGGTCAGCGGTATCGCGCGGGAGCCGGCCGGACCCTGCAAATGAACGATCGCGTCCAGCGCGGCGAGTGCCACACACATGTCGGAAGGATGGGTCGCAACACAGGATTTGGACGTGCCAAGAATGGCATGGTTGCGATTGAAACCATCAATGGCGTCGCAACCTTGGCCCGGGCTCCGTTTATTGCAGCGTGAGCCTTCCGTATCATAGAAATAGGCGCATCGCGTGCGCTGCAGGATGTTTCCGCCGACAGTGGCCATGTTGCGAATTTGCGCTGAGGCACCGGCGACGATCGACCGGGTAAGCATAGGGTATTGCGAACGTACCAGCCGATGCTCAGCGAGCGCCGTATTTGTTGTGGCGGCGCCAATCATCAATCCACCGCTGGGCGTGCTTGTGATGCTGGAGGAGAGACCGGTGACGTCGACAAGCGATGATGGCCGCTCGATCGTCTCACGGAGAAGATCAACGAGGTTCGTCCCACCGCCAAGGTATTTTGCTTGTGCCATCGCACCAAGTTGGACGGCCTGGCCGGCATCGCTGGCGCGAGAATAACTGAAGGGGGTCAAGCTGCAGCCTCCTTCTTGTCCTGATCTTGACGACTATTTTGAACCTCGGCGATAGCGGCAATAATGCCGTTATGCGCACCACAGCGACAGAGATTGCCGCTCATGCGTTCGCGGATTTCCTCAAGGGTCAGGTCAGCACCGTAATCTTCGAAATCGACCGTCACGACACTCGGTACGCCACGCTCGAACTCGGCCGCCATGCCCAGTGCGGAACAAAGCTGTCCTGGCGTACAGAACCCGCATTGAAAGCCGTCGTGCTCGATGAATGCTCTCTGCAAGGGATGAAGACCGTGTTCGTCGGCCAGACCCTCGACCGTCGTGACGTCGCGCCCTTCGCATTGAACGGCAAGCGTGAGGCAGGACAGAACGCGCTGGCCATCGACCAACACAGTGCAGGCGCCGCAGGCCCCCTGGTTGCAGCCCTTCTTGGCGCCAAAAAGATGCAGGTCTTCGCGCAGCAAGTCTAGAAGCGACACTCTCGGGTCCGCCGGAGCGCTTGCTTCCGTTCCGTTGATCCTGATTGGCATGGTGTTACCTTTCAGTCTGTGCAAAGTGCATTTGTTTATCGTTGACCGCTTCTGGCAGCCTAGCCTTTGCGTCCAGGACAAGCTCGACTTTCCTTGCTGCTAGCTCCGCCTATTCTTGTTCAGGGGCCTGCCCACTCGTTACTTTGAGCCAGTTTTTAGCATGAGTAGATGCCCATCGGGATCCTGGGTCGGCTTGACGCTGATTTCATCGAAGCGATCGGTTTCAGATGTATCAAGAACTATTCTCACGGAAGCGATATCGCCAATCCCGAACATTTGCAGAGCAAATTCAGTTTTAGGGGCACGGTAAGAAAGCAGCTCCAAATGAGGCGTCCTGGAGCTAGCTGTCACCAAGGCGACAACATCAACGATTGGGTTAGGTGTGTCGTCTAGATTGCCCTGTTCGACACCATGGTTGATGCCTCGCGACAATGCCGTAAAGCCAAGTCCTTCATAATAGGCGAGGCTCTCTTCGACATTTTGGACAGTGATTGCTGTGTGATCATAGCCGAGGAAAAGGGCAGCCGAGGATTTAGTGAGCCATTTGGGGTCGCCGGAGCTTGGCGGAAACTCGATGAGTTCGAGAGGATGTCCGTCGGGGTCCCGAAACTTGAAAGCCTTCACACCGCCCGATGATGGCGGCAATTGCTGCGGACCACCGACGGTAATCGGCTCGAAGTCGAAGTGCTGAAGGCAAGCATAAGCGCTGTTGATATCCGATACAACAATTGCGATATGCTGGAACCAAGGGTCGGTTGCGGCGCGGGGCGACGGGTAGGGTGAGCCCAATATCAGTGGTTGAAAAAGCTCAAGAATCTCGTCCCCAAGCTGCAAGCACATGCGATGCCCGGGGAACTCCCCCATTACCGTCTCAGAAACAGCGATCACTGAGAAGCCTAGAGCATCACAGTAAAATCTCGATATTCTTTCGAGGTTGGAGACGGTGATGCTGATTCGAGCAATACGCGTGACCGGGCTCATGGTCGTTCAACACCCCGGACATTCAGATAGATGGCGTAGAGTGTATGCGAGCCGCAAATGAATAGCCGGCTCCGATTCCGTCCACCAAACGTCAAATTTGATACCACCGCCGGCACTTTGACTTTGCCGAGTAGAACGCCATCGACATCTATGCAATGAACGCCATCCGCGGCACTGCACCAGATCCGCCCGTCTTCATCGGCACGAAAGCCATCTGCGAAACCGGGGTCGATTTTGTGAAAGATGCGGCCATTGGCCAACCGGTCCCTCACGACATCGAAGACACGAATATGCTGCACAGGGTTTGCCGCGAACTGAAGGCCACTTTCAGCCACGTAAAGCCGCTGTTCGTCCGGTGAGAAACACAGCCCATTCGGTCCCTCAAAGTCATCTGCAACGACCATGATAGACCCATCGCTCGGGTCAAGCCGATATAACGCAGGCGGCAATTCTGGCGTTTGCTTACCGCCTTCGTAGTCGGTATTGATGCCGTAATGTGGGTCGCTGAACCATATCGTCCCATCAGATTTGCAGATGACGTCGTTCGGCGAATTCAGACGCTTTCCGTTATAGCGATCTGCGAGGACTGTGACCTTGCCGTCCAGCTCTGTACGCGTAAGACACCGATGGCGGTGCGAGCATCCAATGAGGCGTCCCTGACGGTCGCGTGTATGGCCATTGGCGAAGCCGCTCGGTTGCCGATAAACGGAAACACCGCCGGATTCCGTCCACCGGAGAATGCTATCATTGGGTAGATCGCTGACGAGGAGGCAGTCCTGGTCAGCAAACCAGACCGGACCTTCGAGCCAACGATAACCTTCCCCAAGCGTCTCTAAGGGAGCGTTGGGCAAAATCAGCGCGTTGAAGCGATCATCATAGGATTCGAATCCGCTTGTCATGTGAAGTGGCATGGAGAGTGTTTGGGCGGGACATGAAGCTGCACCGTCATCAACACCGCAGGTTGATCCCCGATCGTCCCGGATCGATGCCCTTTTTTCCTTGAAGGATCAGCAGCACATCCTTGGTCTTCCCCCAGAGAAAATTCGCCGGGGCCTTGCTCGATCCTCGTACCATCCATGGCCTCTATCCACCACCGTCCGGACAAAACGACGATCCATTGGGGAGCGGGGTTCTCGTGCCATTCGCCGACCCAGCCAACCGGCTGTACAGTGAAAACAACCGTAGAGTCAGCGTGGATCAGCTTGTCATTCCATTGCGGAGCGGCGTCACCGACGCCCTTGAACTCCCAGTCCGTGAGAGCGCATTGTGTTTGATGGCTGATACCCTCATCGTCACACCACAGATGCCAATAGGGAATGCTTGGGCTTTCCGGCATGATACGTCCCTCTCAATGCATTGCGTATGGATGGGTTGATGCGGTTGGGTTCGAGATGAACGCATGGAGACCGCCTCCATTCAGCCCAACCGTGATGAGTAGGAAGCCACCCGCCAGCGCAAAATTCTTGAGAAAGTCCCAAAAAAGGTCGCGGCCCTTGCTCTCGCCATGGGCCCAGAAATCGCCTGGCGTCCAAAATTGCTTAAAGAGTAAGGCGGTGACGATACAGTAGCCCGCAAGAATAAAGGCAGCGAGGCGATCAGCCGTGCCTGTGATGATCCCTAGTGGCATCAAGGCTTCAACAGCCAAGCCTGTGAAAATCATAGCCACTGCCACGGGACGGGCTTTGAACACCTGCTGCGCCTGACCAACAGCGCCCCCAAAATTCAAGGTTTTATCAAGGGCGCTGAACGGAAAGAACAGCACCACCAGCAGGCACCGGATGGCAAAGGCCGCGACGACCTGGCTGGTCATGCTGTAAGCCGCTCTTTGATCCTGTCGGCGACCCGGAGCGCGTTCGCGATGATGGTGAGCGTCGGGTTGACCGCTCCGATGGACGGGAAGAAGGACGCATCGGTGATATAGAGATTGTCGAGTTCGTGGGCCTTGCAATCGAGATCGAGCACTGATGTTGCCGGGTCCGTGCCGAAGCGCGCCGTTCCGGCCTGATGGGCCGTTCCGCTAATCGGAATGTTTTTGCCGAGATAAAGGCTGCGTTCAAGAAGCACAGGATGGGCGCCGACCACGCTCATGAGATGTTCGAGCTTCTTCTTGAGGCGGTGATGCGCCTCCATATTATTCTCGGTGACGTCAAGCACGACGCGGTCGCCGTCATAGTAGATCCGGTTTTCCGGCCGGGGCAGATCCTCGCTCTGCAGCCAGAAATCCATCGAGTACTCGGCCATTTTGTCGAATGGCATCGCTGGCAGCCATTCAAGCCATTTTGGAAGCGCCTCGCCTTTAATTTGTTCAGCATGGGAGGTCGCGCACATTTGGATCAGCCCGAGCGGATAATCCCAGTCGTCTGATTTGAAGTAGTAGTCGCTGAGAGCGAGCGTCTTCTGAAAAACCGTATGATTGGGCTCCTTCAGAATTGCCATCAAGACGCTCATATTATGCCGGATGTAATTACGTCCCACCTGGTCAGAACCATTAGCCAGACCGTGAGGATGCTGGTCATTGGCCGATCGCAGGAGCAGAAGAGCAGAGGACAAGGCGCCACAGGCGACGACTATGATGTCGGCTGAATATTCTTCCTCGCCCCCGTCACGCTCGACGACCACTTTGTTGACCCGACGACCAGAGGCATCGGTTTCCAGCCGCGAGACGTAAGCTCCGGTCATCAGCGTCACATTCGAATAGGCGGCGAGCGTCGGGTCGATCAATATGACCTGAGCATCGGCCTTGCCATTCAGCAGACAAGGAAAGCCGTCAAAAGCATCGCACCGGATGCAGATGCTTGTGGGCGTCGGCTTCCCGTTTTTTTCGTCGAGCAAGATACCAAGCGGCAGGTGGAAGGGCTTAAGGCCTTCATTCACCAAGCTATCGTTCAGTTCTTGAATTCGCGCCTCGTGGGAGACGGGCGGGTGAGGATAGGGCCCGCTTGCCAAAGGTTCCAGAGGGTCCTCGCCACGCTGACCATGGACATGAAACAGGCGCTCGGCCTCCGCATAATACGGCTCGAATGCCTCATACTTCAGGGGCCAAGCAGGCGAAACGCCGTCGACGTGGTGAACCTCCTCGAAGTCCGCCTTGCGCAGACGGAAAAGTGCCGCGCCATAGACTTTGGAGTTTCCGCCAACGTATCGATGTAGTGCTGGTTGAAAGGTTTGACCGTCTCCACCGTACCAGGTCTCGTCCGCCTGATAGGCGCCATCGACGAAGACAGTCTTTGAATCCCAATTGGCGGGCGAGCGAGGAAGATAGTCTCCTCGTTCCAGGATGAGGATTCTCTTGCCCGTCGGTGCCAGGCGCTGCGCGACGGCGCCCCCGCCTGGACCGCTGCCGATGATAATCACGTCATAGTCGTTGTTTGTCATCGGTCTATCTTGCCCAAATATGTCTGGTGCTAACCGCCGGTTGCGAAGCCGGGATAAAGCGTCATGCCGCCATCCACGAACAGGGTGGCGCCGGTGACGTAGTCGGCCGCTTCAGAGGCAAGCCAAACAGCCGCCTGCGCGATGTCATCGGGCTCGCCAATTCTCTTGTAGGGAACCAGCGTCATTAGGTCGGCGTAAGCCGAGGGCGTCTCCCAAGCGGCTGTATTAATAGGCGTCCGGATGGCACCGGGCCCGATGCTGTTGACCCGAATGAAATGCGGAGCGAGTTCCTGCGCGATGCTCCGCATAAGTTGCATGACACCGCCCTTGGACGCCGCGTAGTTGGCATGGCCCCCCCAGGGAATAACCTGATGAACCGAACTCATGCAGATAATTTTCCCGGCAGCCTTGGAAACGGAAGGCACGACACCGCGGCGCTTGAACTCGCGGGTCGCGGCGCGTGTGCACAGGAATTGCCCCGTCAGATTTACGCCGATCACAGTATTCCACTGCTCAAGTGTCATCTCATCATAGGCGGAGTCCCGCTGCAGGCCTGCGTTGCTCACCACGATATGCAAGGTTTCGAAATACGAAATGGCGTCGGAGAACATCTTCTCGACTTCGTCTTCGCGGCTGACATCTGCCTTCAAAGCAATCGCCCGACGTCCCATGCCAATGATTTCCTGAACGACAGCGTCCGCGGCATCAGGGTCTGTCACGTAATTGACCACGACATCGGCGCCGGCGCGTGCCAATCCGATTGCGATGGCCTTACCAATGCCAGAATTAGCGCCGGTAACGAGGGCAGGTTGGCCTGTGAGCACGGGATTATAAGCGACATCGGGAACACGGCTGCTATCGAATGATGCAGGCGCGGCTGGATCTTTTGAATTCATAGATGTTTTCCCGCTTAACGCGTTTGGGCTTCGAGAAATCGTACATGAGTAAGGACGCGAGAGACCAACTTGTAAAATTGGTTCGCATCTCGTCTCGACAGCAATCTCGATATCTTCGCCAGAGAAAGTCTCGCTCTAGCACAGAGGCAGAATGCTAGGTTGAAAGCGGAACTACTTGTCCTCGTAGTCACGCGTCCAGTGCCAATGGCGGTCGGCCTCGCCTTCCGGATGACCCTCCATTTCCCACAATTTGTACGCTCTCAGACGGAAGTGCTCATCCCGCGCAGCATGCCAAAACTCGGCATCGCGTCCGGCCGGACAACCAGCTGCAAACCATAAAAAGTAAGCCCGATCCCGAACACTTTGTTCAAGGCTCATTCGGGTCTCCGCCAAAGGCTCAAGACTGTCACCGTACGCGGTTAATTGGCCGCCACGACTGACATGGTCTCGCGCCGACAGGCGCTCTATTTCGTCTGCGGGTACCAGTTGTGCATGGCGGGCGGCAGACAACGCCTTCTCATATAGCTTTTCTTCAGTCGAATCAGGCTGTGGGATGTCAACGGGAAACGTGTGGAGCACATTTTTCTTGTCATTAAGCACGTCAACCAAGCGCTCAGTCATGATTTGACCTTTCCAGGGCGATGGACACTAGGTGGGGTGTGAGCCATTCACCACAAATCGAATTGCGATAAAGCATTCGACCCTCCCTATTTTGTGAATTCCGTGATGTGGGCCGCGCTAGGTCAACGGGCGCTAGCTTCATCGCCTGGACGGGTGGCGCTTTGCTTTTTTGGCGGATGCGGCTAGCCAAGAATCCCCACCGTTGGCGGAACTTGGGATCAGATTAATGATAGTGATTGTCAGACGATTAGCTTGGATCAGCGCTCTGAATTGCGTCGACTGGCTTGCCCAAGCAGAGAGGCCCTTGTGCTGATCGTATTCACCAGGACGCCGACCAGACGGTTACGGGTAGAGGATGAAGCTGTCCGCCTATCGCGGACGAGCGGACGGACGAAGTGGGAAATTGCGGCGGATCTCGGGATCGGCCTGTCGACACTGAAATAATTGCATGAAGCAATCAATGGCAGTCATAAATCGATTATGAAACGGTGAGCCGACGATAGCGCGTCGGCTCACGCAATTGCCCCAAGCTGGAGCAGAAGAAACCATACTGGCTGATTGGCTAGGATCCGCCGCCAGAGGCCGGTCCAGCCTTTGGAGCCGTTTCTTGTCGAGCCTTACTGATTTGTTGTGGCGTCACCTGGCCTTGGCGCCCGCTGAACTGGCCGATAACGTAGTTGCCCACCGCAGCCAATTCATCGTCCGTGTAAGCCCCCGTAAAGGGGTGCATGAACATCAGACCTTCGTTGGTTTCGATCTGGCTGCCGTTCGTCAGAACCTGGACAACGTTAGTTCCCGTTACATCGCCCGTGCTGTGGTCCCCACCGAGAGCGGCCCATGGCGATTGGCGGCCTGTGCCGTTCGGCAGGTGGCAACCCGCACAGGCACGAATGAAAATATGTTCTCCGAGAGAGGCCGTGGAGAGCGGCGTCACGGTCGCCGGCACGATGGCAGGCCCATCGTCGCGTGCGGGAATGGTGCGAAGATAGGTCACCATCGCCGCGATATCGTCAGGTGTCATATACCGCAGACTGTACTCAATCGCCTCTGCCATCGGTCCGGAAGCAAGACCATGACCGGGCGCCTTGCCGGTCGACAAAAATTCTTCGAGTGACGCATCGGACCAGGCACCAATCCCATGGACCGGGTCGCTGGTCAGGTTATAGGCGAACCAGCCCGCCTGTATGGTACCCGCAAATTGGCGGCTGCTTTTCGCCTGCATGAAGTTGCGCGGCGTATGGCATTCGGCGCAATGACCCAAGGCCTCAACCAGATAGGCGCCTCTGTTCCAGGCAGCCGATTTTGACGGATCCGACTGGAGCCGGGAATCCGGATTATTGATCAGGTTCCAGAACACCATCAGCCAGCGCTGATTGAACGGAAATCCGAAATTATTGGGTTTTGTTGGCGCGTGCACGGGGGGGAGGCTGAATAGGTAAGCCTTGATCGCGAGCGCATCCTCGTCACTCATCTTAGTGTAAGACGGATAAGGCATCGCCGGATAGAGATGCTGGCCTTCTCGCCCAATGCCCCGATGGAGCACACGTATAAACTGTGCGTCGGTGTATTGTCCGATGCCTGTCTCTTTGTCCGGCGTGATATTTGGTGAATACAGATCACCAAACGGCAATTGGAATTGGCGTCCCCCGGCATAGGTCGTGCCGCCCGGCGCTGTATGGCAGGCAGCACAATCGGCCGCCCGCGTCAGATACTCGCCCCTCTGTACCAAATCCGACGTAGAAGCAGCGCGCGCTGCGAGCGGGGCTGCAAGGCTCAGCAGCAACGCGAGAACGAGGCGCCTCATGATGACACCAATTGGCCAGTGCCAAAGGGGATGCGGCGAAGTCTTCGCCCTGTCGCGGCGAAAATGGCATTAGCAAGAACGGGCGCAGCCGCAACCGTTCCCGTTTCCCCGATGCCGCCGATCTCGCCGTCGGGATTGTGAACGATATGCACCTCGACCTTGGGGGCTTCATCAATGCGCAGAATGCGATAGTCATGGAAGTTGCTTTGATCGACGCGGCCATTGGTCAGCGTGATCTCGCTATAGAGCGCCATGCTGAGACCGAAGATAAGACCGCCCTGGACTTGGGCCGCTAAGGTGTCGGGGTTGACCACCGGTCCGCAATCGACGGCCACATCGGCCCTGATCAGCTGGATTTCATTGCCTGCGCCAATCTCGATTTCCAGCACCGTCGCCATATAGGTCTGGAATGCATATTGAAGCGCGACGCCGCGCCCGCGCCCGGCGGGCAGCGTTTCACCCCAGTTCGAGGCCTTCGCCGCGAGATCGAGCACGCCGAGCGCGCGCGGGTTCTTCGTCAGTAGGGTGCGACGGAAGGCAATGGGGTCCTGCTTCGCGGCCGCCGCCAGCTCGTCCATGAAGCTTTCAATGACAAAGACATTATGCGTGGGGCCAACACCGCGCCACCAAAGGGTTGTCAGAGCGCTCGGCTCGGAGCGGACCCAGGCGACCTGATGCGTGGGGAATTCGTAGGGCGTGTCGGCCGATCCCTCAACCGCATCAGGGTCAAGCTTGCCGCCCTCCTCCATGCCAGGCGGAGCCCATCGCGCCATGACCGACGACCCTGTGGTCCGGTGCGACCAGCCGGTGACATTGCCGGATGCGTCGAGGCCGGCTGAGATCTTATCGTAATAATAGGGCCGATAGAGATCGTGCCGAATATCTTCCTCACGCGTCCAGATAAGCTTGACCGGGTAAGGAACGTGTTTGGCGATGCGCGCAGCCTGCGTGACGCTGTCGATATCGAGGCGCCGGCCGAAGGCGCCACCCATGAACTGATTGTAGACCTTGACGCTCTCCTGCGGGAGGCCGGTTTCCTTCGCCACCGTCATCTGGGCGCGCACCGGCACCTGGGTGCCGACCCAAACCTCGGCACCATCGGGGCGGACGTGAATCGTGGTGTTGATGGGTTCCATCGGCGCATGCGCCAGGAAGGGAAGCTGATAGGTGGCGTCGTATCGGGATGCCGCTGCTTTGATCGCGCCCTCGGCATCACCGAGCTTCTTGGCAACGAAGCCCGCCTTCTCCGAGTCACTCGCAAGATGGGCGATCAGGCTTTGCGTGTCGATATGGGCGTTGGGGCCGTCATCCCAGACCGGGTTCGCGGCCTGCAGGCCCTTCATCGCGGCCCACATGTGATCGCCGATTACGGCCAAGACATCATCCAACTGCACCACATCGCGCACACCCGGCACCGCGCGGGCGGCCGCCTCGTCGATCCGCACCAGCTTGCCGCCAAGCACAGGGCTTGCCGCGACAGTGCCGATCTTCATGCCCGGCACCTGGATATCCATGCCGTAGACCGAGGTTCCGTTGACCTTGGCGGGCGTGTCGACCCGCCGCGGGGAGGTGCCGATCAGCTTGAATTGCGATGATGACTTAAGGGCGACATGCGTCGGCACCGGCTGCTTGGCGGCATCGTTGGCAAGATCACCGTAGCCAAGTGCCTGCCCCGCTGGGCCATGGACCACGCCACGCTCGGCATGGCAGGCGGACGGGCTGACATTCCATTTCTCGGCCGCGGCGGCGATCAGCATCATCCGGGCAGCGGCACCCGCCTCCCGCAGCGGCTTCCAACTGCCGCGAATGGAGGCAGACCCGCCGGTCGCCTGCTCGCCGAGCAAGGGATCCGTGTAAAGCTTGAGATCGGGGGGCGCGGCTTCAACCAGGATCTGGTCCATGCCGACTTCCAGCTCCTCGGCGATAAGCGTCGAGGCGCCGGTATAAATGCCCTGGCCGCATTCGGTATTGCGCATGATGAAGGTAATCGCGCCCTTCGGATCGATGCGGATAAAGGCGTTGGGCTCAAAATCTCCATCAAAGTCCGGCGGCGGCATCGGGGTTGCGCGCGTCAAGAACTCTGCGGCGCTGGCGGTTGAACTGAGACGCAGGCCGATGAGAAGACCGCCTCCAGCGGCGAGGCTCGCCTTCAGCAAGCCACGGCGGGACAAAGGCTTGGGGGCCAGACCGTTCATCCTAGGCGTCCGCCGCCGCGTGGATCGCCTCTCTGATACGGACATAGGTGCCGCATCGGCAGATATTGCCCGCCATCGCCATGTCGATATCGGCATCGGTCGGCTTCGGTGTCGCATCGAGCAAGGCGGTCGCGGCCATGATCTGGCCGGACTGACAATAGCCGCATTGAACGACTTCGTGGTCTAGCCATGCCTTCTGGATCTTGGCGCCGCTCGGGGTTTCGCCGACCGCCTCAATCGTCGTGATCGGCTGTCCGGCCACACTCGACGCTGGAAGAAGGCAAGACCGCACAGCGTTGGCGCCCACATGAACCGTGCAAGCACCACATTGCGCGATACCGCACCCGAATTTGGTGCCTGTCATACCGAGCACGTCCCGCAAAACCCAAAGAAGGGGCATGTCGGGCGGCACATCGACATCATGAGTCTGGCCGTTGACCACAAGCTGAAACATGGCTGTTTCCCTTGTAAAAAGATTGGCCGCCCTAGGCGGCAAGGACGAAAATCACTTGGCCAGGGGCAGCATGTGCCAAAACAAGAAGCGACGCCAGATCAGATATTATTAAGGAATAGGTCAAAACTGCGAATAGTTCTCACTCTCAATTTTTGATATTGGCTAGAAGGATTTTGTGCGACCAACTTGAAAGAACTCTGGCCAAGAATCGCTTTTTTCTAATTAACCGGACGGCATACCGTCAGCGCAATGTCATCGAGCGCATGTTTTGCCGCATGAAGGACTGGCGGCGCATCGCTACACGCGACGACCGCCGTGCCAGAAACTTCATCTCAGCCATCGCAATCGTCGCAACCGCTTGCTTTCGGCTCAGTTAATTGAGTCGGCAGCCTAGTCTTGCGGGGCAGGACTGGCCTGGGGGAACCAGGCGGGAATCGTGTGGCGGTTATCGTCGCGGGCCGCCTGAATGGCAGCGTCACGATGCTGACGATAGAGACTGCGGAAGGTCGCGTAAGGGTCCAGCGCACTGAACTGGATTTGGGAGATGGGCTTGAGGAGTTCGGCCCGCGTATTGACGATGGTCAAGGTTGTGCGGGCATAGCCGAGGTCTGTCACGATCGCACCCTGACCGACCCAGAAGAACGGGTCGGAGACGATGCCGACGCCGAAGCCGGCGGCGTCACGCGGGTCTGACGGGCCCAGAACCGGCAGATACAGGAAGGGTCCGGTGCCGACACCCCAAAGTGCGAGAGTGATGCCGAAATCCGCCTCATGCGCGGGCCAGCCCATCCCGGTCGCGACATCGAAAATACCGCCGACACCGAGCGTGGAGTTGACGACGAAGCGCATCAGGCTGTCGCCGGCGCGGCGGGATTTGGCTTCCAGAATGTCGTTGATGAAGACGACCGGCGTATGGAGGTTAGCGAGGATATTGCCGATATGATTGCGCACCACGCGCGGGACGACAAAGGCATAGCCCTGCGCGACCGGTTTCAGGGCATAGGTGTCGAGCGCGTTGTTCACCGCATAGAGCTTGCGGTTCATCGGTTCCAGCGGATCGTCATTCTGCTGATAGGCGGCCAGGGCGTCGGGGTTGGACGCTGACGGCCGGGTGGCACAGCCCGTCAGCAGGCTGGCTGAGATCAGTCCGGCGATCCAAAGCCTGGATGTCACGCAACGGCCCGGTTTTGACATGCTGTTCTTTGCCAAGGTTATGACGTTCGATGGCGCATCAAATACGTTCATCCAGACTTGAAAAGAATGTCTCGACTTCTCTCTCGTCACGGTCATGGTCGCGCAATTCAGCGTCAGGCGCGCGTCCATTATCGATGAATGCAATCATCCAAACGGCCAGTTTCAGCAGACATCGATCCAGAATTCGATCAGGCAACGACATAGGACTTTCCCCACTGGCCCTGACCGCCTAGGCGGCCAAGGACCGGTCTTGCGGATCAGCTGGGCCAGGCGGAGCCACGGATGACGGAGCAGAAATTGCCGCGATGGAAATGCGGATCCTTATCCGCGAGGACATCGGCCTTCACATTGCCAAAGGTCGTATCAGGCTTGTGCTTGATGCCATCATAGAAGGCCTGGATGATATCCTCCTTGAAATGGGCCGTGCGCGGATGGGCTTTGACAATGGCATCGCGTTCGGCATCGGTATAGTCGGGGTAAGTCAGGCCCAGCACATCCATTTCGACCCCGGCGGTCACCAGCGCCACAACGGGATGCATATGCTTTGGGATGCCGGGTGTCGTGTGGAGTGCGATCGCGGTCCAGACCAGATCGATATCGGCGGGTGCGATACCGCGCGCTAGCAGAAAATCGCGGGCTGCATTTGCGCCGTCGACTTCAAACCGCTCGTCAGGACTGCTATATTGCGGCACCAGCCCGACATCATGGAACATGGCCCCCGCATAGAGCAGTTCCGCGTCACAGCGCAGCCCGCGATGCTGTCCCGCCAGGGCACCGAAGTGATAGACGCGGCAGGAATGATGGAACAGGAGCGGGCATTCCGTGTCCTGGACAAATTCCGTGATTTCCGCGGCAAGCTTACTGTCCGGAACCGAGAGTCCTGGGAGCATGAGCGACATCAGAGTCTCTTTTCGTTTTGCTGCAGTCAATGGGCCAGGACGACTAGCCAAGCATCGGGATATTACTGCCCCTGCGCGTCATGATACCGCCCGAGCGCTTGCCGCACGCCGTCGCCATAGGCGGGGTCGGCGCGGGCGCAATTGTCGATATGGCGTTCCTGGATAGGCTCGGCCGCCCCGCCGATCTGTCTGGCCGTATTGTCAAATAGCGCCTGGCGCTGCGTCGCCGTCATCATGCGAAACAGATCGCCGGGCTGCTTGAAATGATCCTCGTCGATACGATGGTCCCAGTGCGCGGCCGCGCCTTCGATGCGCAACGGCGGATCGCTGAGCGTGGGCTGATCCTGCCATTCGCCCAGACTATTTGGGAAATAGCTCGGCGTGCCGCCGAGATTGCCATCGGTCCGCATGGCCCCATCGCGGTGGTAACTGTGATGCGGGCATTTCGGCGCATTGACGGGAATATAATTGAAATTGACGCCAAGCCGGTAGCGCTGCGTATCGCCATAAGAAAACAGGCGCGCCTGCAGCATCTTGTCGGGTGAGAAGCCGATGCCCGGCACGACATTGGCCGGCGAGAAGGCTGCCTGCTCAACCTCAGCGAAATAGTTTTCCGGATTCCGGTTGAGTTCGAAGAACCCGACCTCGATCAGCGGGAAATCGGCCTTGGGCCATACCTTGGTCAGATCAAAGGGATTGAACGGGAAGGTTTTTGCTTCCGCATCGGTCATGACCTGGATGAACAAGGTCCAGCGCGGAAAGTCGCCGCGCTCGACGCTTTCGTAGAGGTCGCGGCCATGGGTTTCGCGGTCCCGGCCGATCATGGCTTCCGCTTCCGCATCGGTCAGATTCTGGATGCCCTGCTGGGTCCGGAAATGGAACTTCACCCATTGCCGCGTGCCGTCGGTGGCGATCAGGCTGAAGGTGTGACTGCCGAAACCGTGCATATGACGGTAGCTGCGGGGAATGCCACGCTCGCTCATCACGATGGTCACCTGATGCAGCGCTTCGGGCAGCAGGCTCCAGAAATCCCAGTTGTTATTCGCACTTCTGAGGCCGGTGCGGGGGTCGCGTTTGATCGCGTGATTGAGGTCGGGAAAGCGCAAGGGATCCCGGAAGAAGAACACCGGCGTATTATTGCCGACGACGTCCCAATTGCCGTCTTCGGTATAGAATTTCATGGCGAAGCCACGAATGTCCCGTTCCGCGTCCGCCGCGCCGCGTTCGCCCGCGACGGTTGAAAACCGCACGAACATCGGCGTCTGCTTGCCGATGGCCGAGAATATCTTCGCCTTCGTGAACCGCGTGATATCGTGGGTTACAGTGAAGACGCCGTGCGCGCCGGACCCCTTGGCATGCATCCGCCGTTCGGGGATCACTTCCCGGTCGAAATGGGCCAGTTTCTCGATCAACCAAATATCCTGCAGCAGTGCGGGCCCGCGCGGACCGGCCGTCTGGATATTGAGATTGTCCGATACGGGCGCCCCGGTTGCATGCGTTAAAGGGCCTGGCACGTCCTGTATCGACATTGGGAACTCCAAATTTGACCGAACCATTGAAAAACGGCTTTCGCCACAGCCGGGAAACGGCGGCTTCTCATGAAGCGTGATGAGTTCAGCCGATCCCGAAAACCGTCCTAGGACAGGAAGACCGCGGCCTTGCGGAAAACGCTTGAATGCAATGACCCTAGAGGCGGGACGATAGCCGGTCTGGAACAAACGGGCGGTTTTTAGGATAAACATGCTACTAAAATTCGGCAGCATGCCAATCAGGCCTCGTCAACGCCGATAGCGCCTTGGCATAGTGTTAAGCATTATCCGCCTCAGGTAGGAATGGAAGGGGGCCATTGCGTGCTTGCTGACCGTATCGCGGACAATTTGGGCGAAAGGTTCCAGATTCCGCCGCCACCGACGCTTGCAGCCCGGCTCATCGGGAATACGCAAATCGGATTCTCGCGATTTCAGAATCTGGAATCGCGCTATGGCGATTCCGCGCCGTCCGAGCGCGAGGATGCATTTGCATTCATCATATCGCTGAGGGCGACTTATTTCTCGCGCGTGGTCATTGGGGGCAGCGAGCAGTCGGTGGTCCAATCCCCGGGCGAGGCCTATCTGTTCGACCTGAACGCCAGCAATCAAATCAGTCTCGATGGAGAATTTGATAGCATTCGGTTTTATATTACCCAAGCCGGCATCGATCAGATGGCGGAGGATAAGGGTAATTGCCGGATAGGCGGGCTGCATGCCAAATCTTTCGGGCAGGCAGATCAAATACTCCATCGTCTGGCGATGGTGATGATACCGGCTATAGAAAAATCGTCCGAGGTGACGACGGCCTTTGTCGAATACATGGGACTAGCGTTCTATGACCATGTCGCCCATACCTATGGCGGAGCGCAGAGCAGCGACCCGCTGGCGAGCGGCCTGGGCCATTGGCATCTGGGACGGGCTTGCGAATTCATTGAGTCTAACCTGGCCGGCGATCTTTCGATTGCGGCGCTCGCGACCGAATGCGGGATGTCCATGAGCCATTTTACCCGAGCTTTCCACATGGAAACAGGAATGACGCCACATCAATGGATCATTCATCGTCGTTTGTCCCGGGCCAAGATCCTCATGCAAAACGCGGATCTGTCCTTGAGCGACATTGCATGCGCCTGTGGTTTCGCGGACCAGAGCCATCTCGGCCGGCATTTTGTGCGGGCAACAAAATTGACGCCGGCACAGTGGCGTCGTCAGCGATAGTGAGACGGATAGAGACGAGCGATCCCGGCCGGAAAAGGGAGAAAGATTTTCGCCCGAAAGAACAGGACGCGACGGCAGTGGATAAGGATTTTTTCGACAGAGACGACAAGGAACGCGAGCTATGGATGTAATGTATTATAATCCGGCGCAGCTGACGGGCCCGGACTTGATCGAAAAACTATCGGCCGATCATAGTTGCAGCAGATTCTTCTCCAGACTTGGCAGCACCTGCTATACGGCCTTGTCTCAATCGGAACCCGAACGGGTTCTGTGGCTGCAAGAGGCTGCTTTTCGGGGGTCAAAGCTCAATCAGCTTTATCTCCATCTCTCCGAATACTGGAGGATGAAAGGCAGATCAGCGAGTTTGCCGGCAGAGACGGAGTTTTTGGAGGATATATTCTCGATTTTTTATATGCTCCAAAGGCTGGAAGATGGAAAATTGGAGATTCAACCCATCATCCACACAGTTTGGTCGCTGTCCGAACTGTTCAAGCCGCTGTCTCTCGCCCGGTTTTCTTCCGAAGGGCAATCCGATCTGTGGTTGCCGTTGCCGGTTGCGCGGGCAACCCTTCTCATTGTCTTCGATCTGCTCCTGGCATCTCTGGTCAGGCAGTTGAGCCACCTGGTTCCCGGACAAGTTCATATTTCCGTCGAACGTCTGGGCCGTTACGACGGGCAGATAACCTATACCGATCCCACCATCGGCCCCGGGGACTTCATGGACTCGCCCATTTTTTCTATAGCAAACGGCCTGTTTTCCGCGTTTGATGGGGAGCAGGTTGTTCAACCTGTCCCACAGGAGGGGACCATGTTCGTCGCCCGATTTTCCTGCACAAAGGCAAGATGGATCGCACGCTCGAATGCCAGAGTGATCGCGGCGCCGGGAAAGCCTGCATCGGTACAGCCGGTTCCTTGAACATATGGACAGGTTATCTGATGGATTTTGATAAGGGTGATAAGGCGCTCCACTCGTCTCACCGGATCAGGATGGTCTGGGTCCTGGCGGGCTTTTCAGCTTTGATGTCATCGACGGCTGCGAACGCGGCAGCGGGCGCGGCCGCGCTGCCGCCTGCGGATAGCGGCAGCATCTACACGGTCCGGGTCGAGAATGACGTCACCGGCACGACGGACGAATACTATACCAGCGGCCTCCAGCTGGGTTGGACAGGCCCAACCGGTGCGGTGCCGGGTTTTCTGGCCCGCCTGGGGCATGCGGCTCTTGGTGTCGGCAATCAGCGGGTCAGCATCGATCTCAGCCAGCAGATGTATACGCCGTCCGATACCCAGCTTAATCCGCCGGACCCGAATGACCGTCCCTATGCCGCGACGCTGCTGCTGACCGGCCAACTCATTCAGGATAATGAAACAAGCCGCACGCGGCTTGGCATGCAGGTCGGCGTATTGGGCCCCGATGCCGGCGGTGAGATTGTCCAGAACGGCTTTCACACCATTATCGGTGACGCGCAGAATCAAGGCTGGGACGATCAGCTTGATAACCGGCCGGTGCTCAATGTCTTTGCTGATCGCACCTGGCGCTTGCCGTTATTGGCGCTGACATCCTTGCCGGCGCTGAACGCGGCGCCGATCGGCATCGATATCCTGCCCGATGTCACCGGCTTCGTCGGCACCGAGCAGATCTACGCCCAGGCCGGCGGCATCATGCGCATCGGGCAAGGGCTGGAGGACGATTACGGCGCCGGCCGCATCCTGCCCGGTATCGGTGGTGGGGATGCCTATCTGCCCGATTCCGGCTTCGCCTGGTATCTCTTCGGTGGCATGGACGGGCAGGCCGTTGCCTATAACACGCTGTTGGAAGGCAATTCCTTCGCCAATGGACCAAGCGTCACCAAGAAGCCTTTCGTCGGCGAGTTCGAAGTCGGGCTGGCGATGATCTGGCATGGGGTGCGCATCACCTTCAGCCAGACCTGGCAGACGCATGAATTCACGTCGCAGCAGGGCGGGATGTTCGATTTCGGCTCCGTCGCCGTCTCCGCCCGGTTCTAGGAGAAGGGCTGCCGTCAGCCCTGCCGGCGATAGCGATCGGCGACGTCACATCAAAGTCGGATTATGCGGAAAGATCGCCGAGCAGCCGACCGAGCTCAAGTTCAGCCTCGCGGGTCTGAAATCCCTTGGCGACGGCCGCCTTGATGCGCTGCTGCGCTTCAGGCTGTTTCACGCCATTGCCGAAGAGGTCGGAATCCCGCCTGAACTCCTCCACCGGCGCCAGAGCGATGGCATTGACCCGATCCTTGACCGCAGCATAGCCGGAAGCCGGGAAACCGGCGATGCGTTGAGCGAGCTTGGCGACGAAGGGCCGCAACTCGGCGGCCGGCAGCGCGCGATTGATCCAATTGTAGCGCTCGGCCAAGTCCGCGTCGTAGTCGTCAGCGCTGAGCAGAACCTCAAGCGCCCGCGCGCGCCCCAGAAGGCGCGTCAGATGCTGGATGGCGCCGCCGCCCGGCACCAAGCCGAAGGCCGGCTCATTCTGGCAGAAAATGGCGGTTTCGCGCGCGGCGAACGTCATGTCGCAGGCGAGCATGAATTCGCTGCCGGCGCCCCGCACCCGGCCTTCGATCATCGCGATGGTCACGGCTTTGGTCTGGCTCAGCCGGCGGAACAGCATGGCGATGGACGCCTCACCGGTCAGACGCGCTGCTGCCTCGCGGTATTCACGGATTTTGGTGACATCGACATGGGAGATGAAAAAATCCGGATCGCCGCTGGAGAAGACGACGACCTTGATGGGGTCGGCCCGGTCCAGCTCTGCAATGAGCGATACAAGATCAAGGATGAGTGCGGGGCCGATCAGATTCATCGGCGGCGCGTGGATTTCGGCAAAGAGCACGGCGCCCTCCTGCCTTGTCTTCAGTGTTTCATAGGTCTGGGACATTCTGGCCTTCAATCATGGGACGGCGGATCGACAAATCTTGGGCCGGTGAGG
Source organism: Acidisoma cellulosilyticum (assembly GCF_020621385.1). Taxonomy (GTDB): domain Bacteria; phylum Pseudomonadota; class Alphaproteobacteria; order Acetobacterales; family Acetobacteraceae; genus Acidisoma; species Acidisoma cellulosilyticum. The sequence goes on from NZ_JAESVA010000015.1 coordinate 76,556, forward strand.
TGCCACAGGCCCGTGCCGCACAGACCTTGAAGCGAGGCGCTTGAATGTTGCCGATCCTGCGGCTAGGAACACTCAGCGTCTGGAATAGTCGGATCTTTTTTGGATAATTCTGCGGCTAAAATTATGGCGCTTCCCATCGGCTCTCGGCATCCTGTGACCTTGGTGGCAGACCGGTCTGTGGTTTGCGGCTGGGCGCAATCGTGAAGGAGGGTCTTGGCGTGCAGGTCGATCGCATTTCGGGCGCCTTGAGCGGTCGGTTCAAGATTCCGCCGCCACCGACGATTGCGGCAAGGCTGATCGGCAACAACCAAATCTCGTTTTCCCATTTCAGGAATTTGGAATCCCGGCCGGAAAGCTCGGCGCCGCCCGAACGGGAGGAGGGATTTGTCCTATGCGCGTCGCTGACAGCGACTCGCTTCTCGCGGGTTTGTCTCGCGGGGCGCGCTCAATCGGTCCTCCAATCGCCGGGGGAGGCTTATCTGTTCGATTTGACGTCCCAGTATGAAATCAGTCTTGATGCGCAATTCGACAATGTTCGGTTTCAAATTTCCCAGGCCGCTATCGATGAGATGGCCTATGAAAAGGGAATAGGCCGGGTCGGCGGCCTGCATTCGAAGTATTTCGGGCAGCAAGACCAGATTCTCCATCATCTGGCGCAGACGATACTGCCCGTGATCGAAAATACATCTGCCGTCACGACCGCTTTTGTTGAATATATCGCACTCGCCTTCCACGATCATGTTATCTACACTTATGGCGGCGTTCGCAAAGGCGGCCAGGCGGTGGGGGGATTGAGCCCCTGGCAACTCCGCAGGGCCTGCGACTTCATTGAAGCGAATTTGGCGGGTGACCCTTCGATCCAGGCGCTATCGGCTGAATGTGGCCTCTCCACGAGCTATTTCACCCGCGCCTTTCGCTTGTCCAAGGGCATGACGCCCCATCAATGGATCATCCAGCGGCGCATTTCGCGTGGGAAGAGCCTGCTGCGCGATCCAAGACTGACCCTGGCCGAAATTGCCCAGCTATGCGGCTTCGTCGATCAAAGCCATTTCGGCCGCCATTTTGTGCGAGCAACCGGAACGACGCCGGCGCAGGCGCGGCGCGACGGACGATCGCGCGGTTAGCAGGCAGGACTTGGATCGCCGCACGGCCGAATCTGGACGACCAGCAATGCCGCGATCCTGCCCTGGTCTCAGAACTCCGCCAGCGTTTCGCGCAAGGTCGAGGTCGCATAGGCGCTGCGCACCAGACCTTTGCGTTGCAGCGCAGGAACCAGGCCGTCGGTCACTTCGATGATGTATCGGCGGCTCATACGCAATGAAGGCGATGTGATCAGGAAACCGTCGCCGCCGACCTCCTCCATCACCTCGCCCATCTTTGTCGCCACCTGATCCGGCGTGCCGACCAGTTCGAAGGACGAGACCAATCCGCCCGAGGCTTCGATCACCAATTGCCGCAAGGTCTTGCCGCTGCCCCATTGCGCGAATTTGTCAAGCGAGCCTTGCTCTCCATTCGTCGTCATATGGGGCAAAGGCTCATCCAGATTGAAGGCTGAGAAGTCGATATCGGTGACGCCCGCGATGAAGGCGAGGCTCTGCTCGATAAACCGATCTGAATTGATCATGCGCGCGTGCTTGGCTTTTGCCTCCTCCTCGGTCTCACCCAGGGTCGGGGTGATGCAGAAGAAGATCTTGATGGCGTCGGGATCGCGCCCGGCCTTCACGGCGCGGGACCGGATATCCTCCCGGTATTTTTTCATGCCGGCCACGCCATTGCCGACGGCCACGATGGCGTCCGCATGCTTGGCCGCGAAATCCTTGCCGCGCGGCGAACCGCCGGCCTGGAAGAAAGCCGGCCGGCCTTGCGGTGACGGCGCGGTATTCAGCGGGCCACGGCACTTGAAGTATTTGCCATTGAAATCGATCGTGCGGACCTTGCCGTGATCGGCGTAATACCCCGTCTCCCGGTCCATGACGACGGCGTCCTTATCCCAGGAGCCGAAAAGCTGGCGGACGAGATCAAGATATTCCTCAGCCATATCATAGCGAATCTCACGCGGGGGGAGTTCGTCCATGCCGAAATTCTGTGCCGAGGCATTCTCGCCGGTGGTGACGATATTCCAGCCGAAGCGCCCGCCGGAGATGTGATCGAGGGTCGAGCACAGCCGGGCCAGCATGAAGGGCGGATAGGCCATGGTCGACATGGTCGTGACGACGCCGATATGCCGCGTCGCCGCCGTCATCAAGGCCGCCAGCGGTGCCGGGTCATGCTTCGGTGCCATCAGCGCATGTTTGAGATAGACTTCCCGGGAATGGCCATAGGCTTCGGATACCATGAGCGTGTCTTCGACCATCATGAAGTCGAAGCAGGCGCGTTCCAAAGCCTTCGCCATCTCGACATAGAAGCCGCCGTCCCACGGCGCGCCGCCATTGGCGAAGGGCTCGTTCCATTCATCCGGCGAGAATCCCATGAACCAGCCGAGATGGAATTGCGTCGTCATGATGTTTTCCTCTTTGTTGGGCCTTAGCCGCGATAGCGCGTGATCAACAAGGCCAGTGCGGTGATCAACAGCGTGATCAGGATAATGCCGGTGCCGACGGCGTTGATGGCGGGGGTGATGGTCGTCCGCATCATCCCCCAGATGAGGGTCGACAGCGTATTGCTGCGCGTCGTGAAGAAGGCGATGACGAAATCGTCCAGCGACAGCGCCATGGCGATCAGCAGGCTGCCGACGATGGAGGTGCCGATGGCGGGTAGCGTCACATGCAGGAAAGCGCGGAGGGGGGAGGCGCCGAGGTCACGCGCGGCCTCGACGGCCGCCTGGTCAAGCGCCACCACCCGGGCATAGAGCACGGCGGTGACGAAGGGCTGGGTGAAGACGAGATGGGCAAGGATGGTCGCAGGCACGCCCGGATGCAGGCCGATAAAGGTGAAGAAGGTCAGAAGCGACAGGCCCAGCACCAAGGGCGGCAGCATCAGCGGCAGGCAAAGCAGCATGAGCCCGAAAACGGCCCAGCGCGGTCTGAGCCGCGCGAGGCCGAGGGCCGCCATCAGGCCGATCAGCGTCGCGGCGATGCCGCAGCCGAGGGTGATCCGTGTCGTCGTCGAGACCGCCTGCCAAAATTGCGGATCGGCCGAGATCACTTTGTACCAATGCAGCCCCAGGCCCGGAATCGGGAAAGCCGAGGACAAGCCGGTCGAAAACGAGAAGAGCACGCATAGAACCAGCGGCGAGATCAGGAATAGGACGACAAGGCCGGCGAAGGCGCGCGGCAGAAGGGCAAGGCCGGTCATCGCGCGCGGAACACTCTGTTGATGACGAAACCTACGACGCAGAGCAGTGCCAGGCTGGCGGCGATCAAGGTGAAGGACATGGCCGCACCCTCGGGCGTGTTCATGCGCAGGCTGAACTGCTCCTGGATGAAATTGCCGAACATGGCCCGGCCGGGACTGCCGACCAAAGCCGGCGTCACGTAATCGCCGGCCGCGAGCAAAAAGCACAAGCCGAAACTCGCCAGAAGGGCAGGGCGGATCTGCGGCAGCACGATGTCGCGCATCGCGCGGCCGCCGCTGGCCCCCATGTCGCGCGCGGCCGCCAGTTCCGTTTCATCCACCTCGCGCAGCGCGCCGTAGATCGGCAGAATGGCGAGCGGCAGCAGGTAATGCGTCAGCGTCACCACGACAGCGCCGGTATTATAGAGCAGGATCTGCAGGGGCTGGCGGATCAGGCCAAGGCGGATCAGGGCGCTGTTCAGGATACCGTCAACGCCGAGGATGGTAAGCCAGGCGTAGATCTTGACCAGATAGCCGCCGAACAGGGTGGTCAGCGCTGTCAGCAGCAGAACATTGCCGAGCGAGCCGAGCGAGAACCGCACGGCATAGGCGAACAGGAAGCCGAGGATCGTGGTGACCGTCGCGACCAGAAAAGCGATGTCGAGCGTGCGCAGCAGCGGCCCGCTATATTGAGTGAAGACCTCAATATAATTGTCGAGATAGAAGCCCGGCACGATGCTGAAGATCGACGCCTTCCAGAAACTCTGCACGAAGAAAAAGGACAGCGGGGCCACAAAAAGACCGAGGAAGACCAGGAAGGCGGGCAGCAGCAGCACTATGGTAGCGATGCGGCTGCGACCGTCCGGCGATGGTGTCGCGGTCAATTTCGTGGCCAAGTTTTCTGGCATCAGGCCTGGTCCAGGACCAGATGATTGCCAGCCTGCCAGCCCAGGGTGACGTTACTGCCGAGGGCCGGCATTCTATTGAGGTCGTTACTGTCGATCTGGACGAGAAGACTGGCGCCGGTCGCCAGTTCGCAGCGCAGATGCGAAAAAGGACCGAGGAAGATCGCATCGACCATACGCGCTTGCAGCCGGATGGCGGTCTCGGCGCCTGGGCCGAACTGGATCTGCTCCGGCCGGATGACGACATTGACGGGCTGATCGGGGCCGGGATCGGCCAGGACGGTGCCGGGAGCGAGTTCGATCACGCCGCGCAGACGATTGGCCGGCAGGATATTGGCCTCCCCGACGAAAGCGGAGACGAAGGCATCGGCCGGGCGCGTATAGATGTCGCGCGGTGCGCCTTGCTGCACCACCTTGCCGCCATTCATCACGGCGACGCGGTTGGCGAGCGTCATGACTTCGGTCTGATCATGGGAGACCAGGATGAAGGTGCCGCCGATCGCCTGATGGATCTGACGCAACTCCCGATGCATGGCCTTGCGCAGTTTCAGGTCGAGAGCCGCCAGCGGTTCGTCCAGCAGCAGGACCTGAGGTTTCAGAATGAGCGCGCGGGCCAAGGCCACGCGCTGGCGCTGCCCGCCGGACAATTGCGGCACAAGCCGGTCCGCGAAGGCCTCCAGATGGACCAAGGCCAGCATCTCATCCACGGCCCGGTCCAAGTCGCGGCGCGCCGTCCGGCGCAGCCGCAACCCATAGGCGATATTCTGACGCGCGGTCATATGAGGAAAGAGGCCGTAGTTCTGGAAGACCATGCCGGTCGGCCGCCGTTCCGGCGGCAGGCGGGTGACGTCCGCGCCCGCGACCAGAATCCTGCCCTCCGACGGCGGGACGAAGCCACCGATCATGCGCAGCAAGGTCGTCTTGCCGCAGCCGGACGGTCCCAGGATCGCGAAGAAGTCGTTCTTCTCGATGGCGAGGGAGGTCGGGTGAACAGCCGTATGGGCCCCGTAGCGCTTCGCCAGACCGCGCAGTTCCAGCAGGGGTCCCACCATCGGCCTGTTCCCTATCCCAGTCCTCAGGCCTTCAGGAAACGCTCATAGGCATCGAGAACCTGCTCGTAGGAGACATGGGCCCCGTCACTCTGGGCGGGATACATGCGGGGATAGACATGGGCATGCGCGAAATAGGCGTCGAGATTGTCGAAACCATAAAGCGCCTTGACCTCGGGTGTCAGTTTCGCAATCGCGTCGCCGTTGGTGACGCCCAGAAAATTGTCGTTGCCGAACTTCGCCTGGGCATCGACGCTCATCACCTGATCGATGAAGAGGTAGTCGAGATCGAGGTTCGGCGCCTGTTTGGCGATGTTGAAGGTATCGACAAAACCCCAGGTGCCCTCGACCGGCTGCGCGATTGAAACGTCAACGCCCTTGGCCTTGCACCAGAGCACCATCGGCTCCCAGCCCATGATCATGGCGACTTCACCGCGGGTCAGCAGATCGGCGCCGTCGCCCAGGCTGGCCGGCATGGCGCGGACATGGTCCTTCTTCAGCGTGATCAGGAGCTGAATGGTCTGATCGAGCTGGTCCGGCGTCAGCAGGGTCGGGTCTTTGACGCCGGTCGCGACCGGCGCCCAAACCAGGATATTGGTCAGGGCGTCGCTGAACAGCGCAACCTTGCCCTTGTATTCCGGCTTCAGGAAGTCCTTCCAACTCGTCGGCGCGGCCGAGACCATCTTGGGATTGTAGAGAAGGGCGCAGGAGCTGAAGGTGAAAGGCACGCCGAAGCACTGGCCGTGGCTTTGGAAGGCCATCTGTTTGAACTTGGGCAAAAGTTCGTTGAAATTGGTCAAGCGATCTGTTTTCAGGGGGACGATCAACCCGGCCTCAGCCATCAGCGGGGCGTACATTTGATTGAAGGTCGTGAGGTCGACGATGCCCATGCCGCCGGAGCGCAGCTTGGTGATCATATCCTCGCTGGCATTGATATAGGTCGTGTCGACCGTCGCATTATGCTTCGCGAGAAAGTTACCGACATGGAAGCCGGCGTCATAGCCTTCCCAGCCGACGAAAGAGACGTGCTTCAGGGCGTCTGCGTAAGCGCTTTGCTGAAAGCCACCGAGGACGCCGGCGGCGAGGGCAGCGGCCGCGCCGCCCAATAGACTGCGGCGAGAGAGCGCGCCGGCCATGGCCTCGGCCGGCGATGCCGCGCGGCGCGCGTGATCCTGCGGAAATGAGCGCATCACATCGATCTCCATGCAGTTTATGGGGCAATGTCCTTCGGTCGCCGACGAAGCGGGGCGGGAAGGGTCAGCCGCGGTGTATGGCGAATTATTTGGTCATACGATCATAAACGTCAACAGATTTTCGCACCCTAAATGAGCATTTATCCATGATTAATCCCTGAAAATGCTCATATGGGCAAAAATCGGGCATCCGATTGCGCGTTTGCTCCAAAATCTGCTTTATCTGATGCAGGATAGCGAGACCTGATGGGGAGCAGAGCATGGATGACGGCCCGCTGATGGAACTGGACGCGCTCAGCCGCGGCATCATCGTGGCTTTGCAGGATGACGGCCGGGCGTCTTTCCGCGAGATCGGCATGAGGCTGGGCGTTGCGCCCAATACGGTCAGGGCGCGCTACCGCTTGTTGCAAGAGCAAGGCATCATCGATGTCATCGCTGTGCCCAATCATTGGAAGATGGGCCTCACCTGCCACGCGACCATTGGGCTGAAGCTTCGCCCCGGCTATGCCGAGCAGGCGATCGCCGTGCTACAGGCGCGGCGCGAGGTCGCCTGGGTCGGCCGCCTGCTCAATGGATATGACGTGCTGCTGGAGGTTGCGGCGACCGACGCCTTGACCTTCGTCCGGCTGAAGGAGGAGTTGTTTACCGCGATCGAGGGCTTTGTCGACGCGGATGTCTTCATGATGTCCGACGTTCGTAAATTCCGATATCGAATCGAAATAGGTGACGCCTAGAGTTTGTTGGGTTTTAGTAGATAATGCGTCATCCGCGCACTCGTTGCGCGGACCTACCCGTCGCGGCGCCCAGACGGCCGCTTGCCTGTTCGCAGGGGTAGATGCGCGGGTCGGGGCCCGCGCACGACAGATTTGAGGGCGTTTCCAACTAAACCTGACAGGCTCCAGCCCTCAGGCGGGGATCAACCCCAAAGACCGCGCCAGCGCCTGCATCGCGCTGATCAGCGCCCGCACGGCGGAGCGCGAGCGCGCAAGATCGGGCGCGGCCAGTTCCTGCAGAATGATGCCGTCGATCCCCGCCATCACCAATTGCGACAGCCGCTGCACATTCTCCGCCGTCGTCTGGTCATTGCCAGGCGCATGCGGCGCGAAGACGTCGTTATGGGCTTTGATATAGTCGTTATACTGGCGCTGGGCCATCCAGGCGGCGCCCTTCGTGCGCAGCGCGTATAGCGTCAACTCGTACTGCACGAGCTGGATCGCGAAATTTTCTTCGGTGGCGTTCCAATCCGTCAGCAGCGCCCTTTGAATGCATTCGTCCAGATTGCGGCTGCCGGCCACGCCGAGGCGCAGCGTCCGGGCCAGCCGCGCGCCCAGCATGTCGAGCACGGCCAGCAGCAGCATGTCCTTGTTTTCGAAGTGGTAATGCAGGGTTCCGAGTTGCACGCCGGCTCTTTCGGCGATCTTGCGCGTCGTGATCCCGGTGACGCCGTCCTCGCACAGAGCGAGCAGCGCCCCCTCGATCAGCTTCTCTCGCGTCTCCCTTGCCTTGCGGCTGGCGCGCGGGGCCGTCAGCACGGCGCCGGATGTCCCCTCGATGGCCTCGGCCAACCTTACTTCCTTCATGGTCCGTATTGCCTCGACAGCCGACACCAATCGTCCGGCTGCGCCTCTATAAGGCGTGCGGTCACGAAAGCGATGGTGCGCCGACGGAAAAGCGGTGGCTGGCCGATATACCGTTGAGATGCCCGGTCGGTTATTTGGTCTATTGACCAGTTTTGCAAAATGCATCCTTATTGAAGCCCGGCGATCTTGAAGCCCGAACGGGCTGAAGAATCGTCGAAATACGCCCATATAATAGGTCGGTCGTCCAATAGAAAGCGACGACGGCCCAACCCCATTCAGGGAGCTGCGCGTTGCGGAGAATCGGCGTCGATACGGGTGGAAGCTTTACCGATTGCGTGCTGATCGATGATGCGCTTGGCACAGTCACGGTCGAAAAAGTACCGTCGCAGCCGGCCCATCCCGAGCGCGCGATTCTGGACGGTATCATGCGTCTGGTCGCGAAAGCCGGGCTGACGCCCGCCGATATCGGCGCCATCGTGCATGGCACGACCATCGCGACCAATATCGTCATCGAGGGAACCTACGCGACCGCCGGCATTCTTGCGACCGCCGGTTGCCGCGACGTGATCGAGATCGGCACGCAGCAGCGCCCACAGCCCTATGACCTGCTGCACCGCCCGAAGCCCGTGCTGGTGCCGCGCGACAGGCGGCTGGAGGTGGCGGGCCGGATCGCGGCCGACGGCGCGGAAGTGGAAGCGCTGGACGAGACTGCGGCGCGTCAGGCCATCACCGCGCTCGCGGGCGCCGGGGTGCAGGCGATTGCCGTCACCGGGCTGTTCTCCTTCGTCGCGCCAGCGCATGAGACGCGGCTTGCGGCGCTTGTCAGTGAGATCGCACCCGAGATCTATGTCGTCGCCTCCTCCGACGTATCGCGGGAGATGCGGGAATATCCGCGCTTCGCCACCACGGTCGTGAATGCGGCGCTGGCCCCCAAACTGGACCCCTATATCCGGCGCCTGCAGGAGGAGATCCGCCGCCAAGGCTTTGCGGCCGATCTGTATGTCATGCAGAGCAGCGGCGGCATCGCGACCGCTCAACGGTCCATGGGCCAGCGGGCGCATCATCTGGTGCTATCGGGTCCCGCGGCCGGCATCATCGGCGGGCTTGTCACCAGCCGGCTCGTCGGCATCGATCGGCTGGTGACTTTGGATGTCGGCGGCACCAGCGCCGATATCGGCATCCTGGCCGAGGGCCAGTCCCGCATTCGCTACGAGATGCCGATGCCGAACGGCATGCCGCTGCATGTGCCTAATCTGGAGATCGAGACGATCGGGGCGGGCGGCGGCAGCATCGCCTGGATCGATGCCGGGGGCGCCTTGCAGGTCGGTCCGCGCAGCGCCGGCGCGCGGCCGGGGCCGGTCTGCTTCGGCCTCGGCGGTACCGAGCCGACCGTGACGGATGCCCAGCTTGTATTGCGGCGGCTAAACCCGGCCGGGCTGCTGGGCGGTGCCCTGACCGTGGACCGCGATGCCGCCGTTTCGGCCGTCGGGCATCTGGCCGAGCGTCTTGGGCTTGGGGTGGAGCAGGCGGCGCTGGGCATCGTCGCCGTCATGGAAGCGAATATGGCCGGCGCCATCATGCGCACGGCCGCGCGCCACGGCGACGACTTGCGGGACTTCGCGCTGATCGCGGCCGGCGGTGCCGGCGGGCTGAGCGTCGTCCCGCTTGCCATCGCGCTCGGCATGCCGCGCGTCGTCATCCCGCCGCATCCCGGGCTGCTGAGTGCGGCGGGACTTCTGGCGGCGGATCTGCGCCATGACCTTTCGGTGCCGGTTCTGATGGACGCGGCCAAGCCGGACGCGGCTTTGGTCGCGCGCCATCAGGCGGATCTGGAAGCGCAGGCGCTGGCCTATCTCGCGGCCGACGGCATTCCGCCCGCGCGCAGGCTGTGCGAGCATGCGCTCGATATCCGCTATTTCGGCCAGGAATATGCCGTGACCTTGCCGGTACAGACCGGCGAAAGGGCAGACGCCGTGCTGGCGCGATTCCACGACAGCCATGCCAGGATCTACGGTCACAGCGCGCCGGGGACGGGTGTCGAACTGACGGCGATCCGCGTCACCGGCCGCAGCCTGCCGCAGGCCGGCGCGCTGCCCATGAGCGAGGCCGCGACGGAACCGGCTGCGGGGACAAGCCGGGCCGTCTGGTTCGAAGAGACCGGCGGTTATGTCGAGACCGCCATCCTTGACCGGTTCGGCCTGCTGCCCGGACAGATCGTCGCCGGGCCAGCCATCATCGAGCAGCTTGACAGCACGACCGTGCTGCCGCCCGGCTGGACGGCGCGGGCCGCTGCCGGCAATTGCCTCATCATCGAGAGGATGACGCCATGATCGATCCCGTGACCGTGGCTGTGGTCGGCAGCGTGCTGAAGGCGCTGATCGGCGAGACGGGTGACGCGCTGCGCCGCAGTTCCCATTCCCCGATCATCCGCGACATGCTCGACTATTCCTGCGCCCTGTTCAACGCCCAGGGCGAGGCTGTGGCCGAGGACGCCAATATTCCGGCGCTGCTCGGCTCCATGACCTATTCCATGCCGCATCTGCTGGCGGAGAATCCGACCGAGACGGTCTTCCCCGGCGACGTCTTCATCGGCAACGATCCTTATCGGGGCTGCACCCATACGCTCGACATCCATATTTTCGCGCCGGTCTTTGCGGAGGGGCGGGTGGTTGCCTGGATCGGCAATCTTGCCCATCACAATGATATCGGCGGCACCAACCCCGGTACCGAGGGCTTCGCCAACCGCTCCATCTACGAGGAAGGGCTGCGCTTCCCCTGGGTGAAGCTGGTCGAGCAGGGGCGGGAGAACACGGCACTTGTCCGCTATTTCGAGAATAACACGCGCGACCCGATCGCCAGCCTGGGCGATTTGCGGGCGCAGATCGCGGCGGCCCGGCTGGGCGTGCGCCGCATGGCCGATGTCGTCGGCAAATTCGGCGTCGTGACGTTGGAGGCAGCGATGGCCGAACGCCTTGCGCAAAGCGAGCGGCGTATCCGCCGCGTTCTGGCCGAAACCCCGGACGGGGCCGGTTTCGCCGAAGGGTTCCTCGACAATGACGGCATCGGATCGGAGCCCGTGCGCATCGCCGTTTCGGTCGCGGTGGCGGCCGACGAACTCGTGGTCGATTTCACCGGCACGGATCCGCAGATGGCGGGCGGCATGAACTGCTCGCGCACCGCGACCTTGGCCGGCGTCATCTTTGCGGTGAAGGCGGCTTTCGATCCTGACGCCGATCAGACCGCGGGCAGTCTGCGCGCGTTGCGGGTGATCCTGCCCGAGCGCACGGCCGTCAACCCGGTCTATCCGGCGGCCGTCAGCTTGCGCCATCTGGCGGCGCAGCGTGTGACCGATACCATCGTCAGGGCGATGACCGGCTTCAAGCCCGATCTGGCGGTCGCCGGCGGCTTCGTCGGCTTCTCCAGCCTGGCCGCCGAATGCCGCCATCCGCGCACCGGGCTGCCCGTCATCATGGCCGATGATCTCGGCGGCGGCATGGGCGGCAACCGTCTTCATGACGGGCTGAGCGCGGTCGACCCTTATCTGGGCAATGTCGGCATCCTGCCGATGGAGGTCTGCGAGCGCCAATACCCGATCCGTATTCTGACGACGGCGTTGGAACCGGATAGCGGCGGCTGCGGGGCGCATCGCGGCGGGCTTGCCATCCGGCGCGTGTACCAGTTCCTCGACCGTTGCGACGTCGTCTTCTACACCGAGCAGACGCGGGCGGAATTCGCGGCCTGGGGTGCTTCCGGCGGCAAGGCCGGCGCACCGGCGCGCCTGGTGCTGGAACGGGCCGACGGCACGCGCCTGCCGATCACCAAGAACCGCCTGATGGTCGAGGCCGGCGACCGGTTGGTGACCGTCACCGGCGGCGGCGGCGGCTGGGGTGACCCGGCACAGCGCCCGGCCGCGCGCCTCGCCCAGGATCTGCGCGAGGGTAAGATCAGCCGCGAGGCCGCCACTGCCTGTTATAATTTGGCAGCAATATCATGAGCGCGCTGGTGCCGGACCTGCTGTCCTTCCTGGCCGCGAACCCCGACATCACCGCGATCGACGCGGTTTTCGTCGATGCCAATGGCCGGCTGAGGGGCAAGCGCCTGCCCCGTGACGCGGCGGCGGCGATAGGCGGCGGCAGCGTCACCATTCCTCAGGCCACGATGGCGCTGACGACGCCGGGCGAATGCCTGGATGCCGGCGGGCGCGGCATTTCCGACGGCGATCCGGACGGGATCGGCCTGCCCGTCGCGGGCTCCGTCGTGCGGCTGCCCTGGGCCACCGCGCCCACCGCGCAGGTGTTTCTGCGCCTGGCCTCGGCCGAGGGCGCGCCGCTCGGCCTGGACCCGCGTGACGTGCTCGACCGGGTGGTGACCCGGCTGGCGGCGCTTGGCCTGCGGCCGGTCACGGCCTTCGAGGTGGAATTCTACGTCATCGACCGGACGCGCGCGGCCGACGGCGCGCCGCTGCTGCCGGCGGCGATGACCGCCTTGCCGGTCTGGTCGCAGCGGTCCCACGCGGTCGAGCCGCTGGACGCCCTGGCGCCCTTCTTCGCGACGGTCGAGGCCTATGCGGCGGCCCTGGGTCTGCGGACGGGCGGGGTGACCGCCGAGACCGGCATCGGTCAATTTGAGATCAACCTGATCCATGGCGAGGATCCTGGCCGGGCGGCTGATGAGGTTATTCTGCTGCGTCAGGCCTTGACCCAGGCGGCGCGCGCTTGCGAACTCGACGTTACCTTCATGGCGAAGCCGATGGCCGACCGGCCCGGCAATGGGTTGCACCTGCATCTGAGCCTGATCGACGCGGAAGGCCGCAATATCTTCGCGGGCGAGCAGGGGGAGGAGATGCTGCGCTTCGCTCTTGGCGGCCTGCGCGCCATGATGCCGGACGTGCTGGCGATCCAGGCGCCGAACCATAATTCCTATCGTCGCTTCGTCCCCGGCAATTTCGTGCCGGTCAACCGCAGTTGGGGCCGCGACAACCGGTCCGTCGCGCTGCGTGTGCCGAGCGGGTCGTTGTCCGCGCGCCGTATCGAGCATCGGATGGCGGGCGGCGACGCGCATCCGCATCTTGTCATGGCAACCGTGCTGGCCGGGGTGGTTCATGGATTGGAGAACCGCCTTGATCCCGGGCCGGCGTCGGACGGGAATGCCAATCTTCTGGCCGATCCCGCGCTGCCGCGCGATTTGAGCGCGGCGCTGGATGCCTTCTCCGCCAGCCCGGTCGTGCGGGACTATCTCGGCGCCGCCTATGTCGATCTTTATACCGATCTGCGCCGCAAGGAATTCGACCGCCTTTTGAGCTTCTATTCCCCCAAGGAATACGAATGGTATCTGTGACGGCTCTCGCGCATCCCGACACGCTATATGCCGCGACCTGTGCGCTGTTGCCGCCGCAACCGGCTTTGCAGGGCCGGGCCGAGAGCGATGTCTGCGTCATCGGCGCGGGCTTTACCGGCCTCGCGGCGGCCATGCATCTGGCGCGCGCCGGTCGCAGCGTCATCGTGCTGGAGCAGGGGCGCATCGCCTCGGGCGCTTCGGGCCGCAATGGCGGCCATGCCAGTTTCGGCATGCGGCTGAAACAGGACAAGCTGGAAGCCTGGCTCGGGGTCAAGGACGCGCAAGGGCTGTGGCGGATGTCGCTTGACGCGATGGCGCATCTCAAAGGTCTGATGGCGGATGGTCTTGACTGTGACTTCGTCCCTGGCGTTCTGCGCCTGGAGCACCGGCCGCAGGACGTCGCCGCCGCCCACCGCTACGCCGAGCGGATGCGGCGCGACTATGGTTTCGATGCGCTGGAACCGCTGACGGCCAGCGAGGTGCGGCAGCGGGTCGCAACCACGGCCTATCACGGCGGCATCTATGATCGGGCGTCCGGCCATCTTCACCCCCTGAAGCTCGCCATGGGGCTGGCGCGGCGCGCGCTGGACGCGGGTGCCGTCATCCACGAGCAAACGCGCGTCCAAGGGGTCGCGGCAGCGGGCGAGCGGTTGATTGTGCGGACGGATCGGGGGCAAATACTTGCCCGCGACGTGATCTATGCCGGCAACGGCATGATGAGCGGCTTAGACCGCGATATCGACCGCCATATCATGCCGATCCGCAATTATATTCTGGCGACCGAACCTCTGCCGCCGGAGGTCGCGGCCGGTTTGATCGCCGAGGGCGCGGCGGTCAGCGATTCGCGGTTCGTCGTCTACTATTTTCGGGTCTCCGCCGACCGGAGACTGATCTTCGGCGGAGGTGAGACCTATAGCTATCGCACCCCCGCCGATTTGAAGGGCTTCGTGCGTCGGCATATGCTGGGGGTCTATCCGCAGCTTGCGGATCTGCGGATAGACTATGCCTGGGGCGGGACGCTGGGCATTACGCGCTCGCGCATGCCCTATCTGCGCCAGCCCGCGCCCGGCCGCTGGCTGGCCGGAGGCTATTCCGGCAAGGGCGTTGTGCTGGCACCCTATATCGGCAAGGTGCTGGCCGATGCGATCGGCGGCGACCGGCGCGCATTCGACCTGCTCGCGCGCCTGCCGAGCCGCCGCTTCCCCGGCGGCGCCACATTACGGGCGCCGCTGCTCGCGGCCGGCATGGCCTATTACAAATTCCGCGACGGCCTTGGTTGAGAGCGCGGAGATGTTCTTATTGCGCCATCATCAATAGAGCGGCGGCGTCACCGCCCAGATGACGACGCATTGGACTGATCCCGAATTGGAAAAGCGATGCGGCAAGGTCGCGGGAAACCGGAAGGAATCGCCCGCATTCAAAATCTGCTCGTCACCGTCGACCTCAAGCGTCAGGCTACCTTCGAGGACGGTGCCTGCATCCTCGCCCGCATGGGTATAGGTCGAATCGCCTGAGCTTCCCTGCGGCGCGACGGTGACGATCATCAGCTGAATATGACCTTCCCCGGAGCAGAGCATTTCCTTCCGGCAACCGCGGGACGGCAGATCGAGCACCCGCCGCTGGGTCCGCCGCTGCACCCAGGCCGGTCCGGTGGCCGCCGAGCGTGTCTCGTCAAAGAACCAGCCCATGGTCACGTGGAAAATCTCAGCGAGGCGTTGCAGCGTGCGGATGGAGGGGGAGGCGATGTCGCGCTCCAACTGGCTCAGCATGCTGACGGATATGCCGCTGCGCGCCGAGAGATCCTGCAATGTCCAGTTCCGGCCCTGCCGCATGATGCGCAATCGGGCTCCGGCACCCACCGGCTTATCCTCGATGTCGGCCTCCGTTCCCGCGGCCTGCACCCGATCCAGTGCCTTTTCAGCATCCGGACTAAAAATTTTAGTCATTTTTTTTAACTCTATTGTCAAACTGGCGAGGTGATTATAACGTTGCCACACGACGACGCTGAGGTAAAGATATGCGGGTAGGCATCGAAGTTGGTGGCACGTTCACCGATCTGGTTGCGATTGACGACGGCCAGGTGCGCGTGGTCAAGGTTCCGAGCACGCCGCGAAGTCCGGATATCGGGGCATTCAACGCCTTTGGCGCGGCGGGTCTCGATCCCACGACTGTAACTGACCTGGTTCATGGATCGACCGTCGCCACCAATGCGATTTTGGAGCGCAAGGGCGCGCCGATCGCTTTTATCACGACAGCCGGGTTTCGAGACATTCTTTTCATGCAACGGCATGACCGGCGCAATATCTACGACCTCAAATACCAGAAGCCGCTTCCTCCGGTGCGCCGGCGCGACTGTTTCGAGATCGCCGAGCGGATCACCTCCTCCGGTGAGGTGATCGCGCCGATCAAAGAAAGCGATATCACGGATATCCTGGTACCCGCATTGCGGCAGGGCCAGTATGATGCCATCGCGATCTGCCTTCTGTCGTCCTATGCTTCGGCGGCCCATGAAATTATCCTCAAGACTATTCTAGAGCGTCTGCTGCCGGACGTACATATTACCTGCAGCCATGAAGTTGCGGCCGAATTTCGGGAGTTCGAGCGGGCGTCCACGGCGTCGCTGTCCGCCTATGTCCAGCCCGTCATCAGCCGCTATCTCGATCGGTTCGAGCATACGCTGCGCGAGGCTGGCTTTCGCGGGCATTTCAACATCATGCAATCGAACGGCGGGCGCATGCCGGCCGCCGCCATGCGCCGCAACGCGATTACCGCCCTGTTGAGCGGTCCCGCCGCCGGTGTTGTGGGGGCAATACGCCAGGCCGCGCGGTCGCAGCGCAGCAACCTCATCACCTTCGACATGGGTGGTACATCAACCGACGTGTCGCTGGTCCAGAACGGCGAAGCCTCGCTCGCGCCGGAAACCGAAGTGGACGGTCTGCCGATCCGCACGCCGGTTCTGGACATCGTGACGGTCGGCGCGGGCGGCGGCAGCCTTATCTGGATCGATGACGGCGGCATGCTGCGCGTGGGGCCCAGAAGTGCCGGCGCGGATCCTGGCCCTGCCTGTTACGGGCGCGGCGGAACATTGCCGACGGTTACCGACGCCCATGTCGTTCGCGGCACCATCCGCCCGGACGCGTTTCTGGGCGGCGCGATGAAGCTGGATACCGAGGCCGCGCATCTGGCCTTCGCGGATATCGCGGCACGTCTTGGCGTCAGCGTGCGCGAGGCGGCGGCCGCCGCCATCAAACTGGCGGTCGCCAATATCGTCCGCGCCATGCAGTTGGTCTCGACCGAACGGGGACGCGACCCGCGCGACTATACGCTTTTGCCCTTCGGTGGCGCAGGCCCGCTATTGGCGGCCGAAATCGCCGATGAAATCGGCATTCGGGAAATCCTGGTGCCGCCGAACCCCGGTGTCATCTCTGCCCTTGGCCTGCTTTCGGCGGACTATGTCAAAGTACAAGGTGTGACGCGCCGCCAGGCGCTGAACGCCGAAGCGCCGGCCATGCTGCAATCGGCCTTCGCCACGTTCCAGGAACAGGCCAAGCAGGAATTCGGCGCCTTGGGGCTGGACGGTGCGCTGGACTATTCCCTCGAAGCCGATATGCGCTTCGTGGGTCAGGCCTTCGAGATTCCCGTGGCCCTGGATACGACGGCGCTGACCAGCCTGCGGGAAGCCGATCTTGCCGCGCGTTTCGCGGAAGAACATCAGCGCGTCTATCTTCATGGCGGGGAGCCGGGACGCAAGGCAGAGTTGGTCAGTCTTCGCTTCGGTGTCAGACGCCGGCTGGACGCGATGCCGGAAGTCTATGAGAGACCGTCCAATATGGAACGGCCGCCGGCCACGGAAATTGTCGTCGATGCGAAGGTTGTGCCCGCCCGCATTCAGGACGCGGCCGATCTTGTAACCGGTGACAGCCTGACCGGACCGGCCTTGATCGAAGGCTATTCCTCCACAATTTGGGTACCGCCAGGTTGGCGCGCGACGCGCGATGCTGGTGCAAACATCCTTCTGCAGCGGGAAGATTGAAATGGCAGCCAGCGAGAGGCTCGACCCTGTCGAATACGCCATTCTCAGCCAGTCGCTTATCGCGGCCGCGCGCGAGATGGGCGTCAAACTGATCCGATCCGCCTATTCCACGGTCCTGCGTGAGGCGCGCGACGGCTCGGCCGCCTTGCTTGATGCGGCGGGCGGCACCGTGGCGCAGGCGGAACTCATCCCCATGCAGCTTGGCAGCATCGGCAAGATATTCCAGGCCTGCGCTGCGCTCTATCCGGTCGAATCGCTTGAAGAAGATGATTTCCTGATCATCAACGATCCCTATTCCGGCGGGCAGCATCTGCAGGATGTCTTCTTCTTCCATCCGATCTTCGATGACGGCGTCGTTATCGGTTTCGCGGCCTCCGTCGCGCATCACCTCGATGTCAGCGGCGGCAGCCCGGGGCTCAACCCCAACGCGATGGATCTCTATGCCGAGGGCCTTATCATCCCGCCCTTGAAGCTGAACATGAAGCGCGATTGGCATGGCGGCGGCTTCCAGCGTCTGCTGCGCGCGAATGTGCGCGTTCCGCAGCAGACGATGGGGGATTTCGACGCGCAGATCGCCGCCAATAATATCGGCGCGCTGCGCGTGCGCGAATTGGTGCAGCGCTACGGCCGCGAGAAGGTGGCGCTGACCATGGCCGCCTTGCAGGATTATTCCGAGACAAGAATGCGGGCCGCGATCCGCGCCGTGCCGGACGGCATCTATTACGGCGAGGCGGTGCTGGACGATGATGGGCTGGGCAGCCCGCCCTTGCCGGTGCGTGCTGCCGTCACGGTTGCGGGTGATTCGATCTCCGTCGATTTCACCGGCAGCGCCCCGCAGGTACGCACGAATTTGAACGCGCCCTTCGCCTCGGTCATTTCGGCGGCCGTCTCCTGCGTCAAGGCCGCGCTCACCGACCCGGATATCCCGTTCAATGACGGTTCGCTGCGGCCGATCAGCGTTTTCGCGCCGAAAGGGAGCATCCTCAACCCCAATCATCCCGCACCCGTCAGGGCGCGAATGATCAGCGTTTCGCGCGCCTGGAATGCGGTGATGCGCGCGCTGGCCCAGGCAGTGCCGGAACGGGTCATTGCGGCCGGCTATGACACCACGACCTCCTTTTGTCTTTCCTATCTCGAACCGCATGGTTGGTCGGTCTATCTGGAGATTTTCGGCGGCGGCTATGGCGCCAGCATCGAGAAGGACGGTTGCGACGCGGTCGACAATCCGCTGTCCAATTGCTCGAATACGCCGGTGGAAGCGACGGATCAGGATTTCAGCTTCTTCCGCATCTCCCGCTATGCGCTTGAGACCGACAGTTGCGGCGCCGGGGAGTTTCGCGGCGGGGCCGGTTTCTCGCGATCCTACGAAATTCTGAAGGACGGCGTCAGGCTCGCGATTTACAGCGACCGCTTCACGCAATCCGCTGACGGCATCTTCGGCGGCGGGGCGGGCGAGCATGGCGGTTGCACGATCATGCGCGACGGCCAGGCTATCACGGTCCGCTCCAAGGACGCGGTGGAGCTGCGGCTGGGCGATACCGTGACCATAACGCTGGGCGGCGGCGGCGGCTACGGCAGCCCGGCCTTGCGGTCGGAAGCGAGCCTGCTTCGGGATGTCGAGGACGGTTTCGTTTCTGCGGACAAGGCGCGCCTTTGGGCGCAAGCGGCGGCGGACTGACCTGTCAATGAACACCTCCTCCGCTGCGAGCATTGATGACGCTCTTTGGACGGCCACGGCGCAGGAACCGGCCATTCGCGCCGAGCCGCTGACTGAGGAGATCCTGACGGATGTCGCCATTATCGGCGGCGGCATCACGGGATGCGCGGCGGCTTTGGCTTTGGCCGAGACCGGTGCGTCCGTCCATCTTGTCGAAGCGAAGCATATCGGTTGGGGGGCGTCTGGCCGCAATGGCGGTCAGGTCATTCCCGGCCTTAAATACGATCCGCCGGCCCTTCGCGAGAAGTTCGGCGAGCGCGTCGGCCAGGCGCTGGTGGAACAGGCCGGAGGGGCCGCGGATTTTGTCTTTTCGCTGATCGAAAAGCATCAGATCCGCTGTTCGCCACAGCGAAAAGGGTGGATCCAGGCCGCACATTCGGTGAAGGCGCTGGAAACGGTCCTGTCCCGCGCCCGCAGCTGGCAGGCGGAGGGCGCACCGATCGAACTGCTGGAGGCCCCTGTGCTGGCCGCACGCACCGGCGCCGTCGGCTATCACGGCGGCTGGCGGGACGCGCGGGCGGGGACCATTCAGCCGCTCGCCTTTGTCCGTGGTCTTGCCCGCGCGGCGCAGGCGCTGGGGGCGGTGATCCATACCGCGACGCCGGTCCTGTCCCTGTCGCGTGAGGGCGACCGATGGAAGATCCAGACGCCGAGTGGGGTCTTGTGGGCGTCTTCCGTCATTATCGCGACGGACGCTTATTCCGATCGGCTCATAAAAGGTCTTGAGCAGACAATCATCAAGGTACAGAGTATCCAGATCGCGACGGAACCCTTGTCGGAGGATCGGGCATTGCCGGGCGGGGAATGCATGTCCGAGACAAGACGCCTCGCTTTCTACTTTCGGCGTTCGCCTGACGGGCGCATCATGTTCGGTGGGCGCGGCGCGGTCGGTGACCGGCAAAGCCCCGCCATGTTCACGTCGTTGATCGGCGCGATGAGCCGTATCCTGCCGGGCACCAAGGGTGCCAGGATCGACTACCGCTGGTCCGGCCAGGTTGGCCTGACACTCGACGGATTGCCGAAGGTTCACGAGCCGCTGCCCGGCGTCTTCATCGGCCTGGGCTATAACGGACGTGGTGTGGCGATGGCGACGCGCATGGGCCATTGGCTGGCCGCGCGCATCCATGCCGATATTGAAACGCCTTTGCCTAGGACTAGCATAGAGCCTCACGTCTGGCATCGGTTGCGGCGTCCCGTGATTGCCGCGGGTGTCGCACTCGCCTGGACTCAAGATCGCCTCGGCTTGGGGGCATGACTCAGCGAACCACAAATCACCAAGAGGATTTCATGGACAATCGTCGCGGCTTGCTAAAGCGGTCTGCCGGTGTGGGCGCCGCGAGCATTGGTCTTTTGGCTGGGATAAACAAGGCGAGCGCGGCCGACGCGGGCAAGCCGATTCCGGTCGGCTCCGCCCTGCCGCTGTCGGGCATTGCCGCCGCCGACGGCGTGGAATATCGCAACGGCCTGACGCTTGCGGCCGAAGAGATCAACGCGGCCGGTGGCATTCTGGGGCGGCCGATTCAGCTCCATATCGAAGATACCGGCAATATGGGCCCGGTGTTGACGACGCAGGCCATGCAGCGCCTGATCGACCGCTACAATGTGCCGGCCATCATCAACGGCTATAACGATGCCACCAATATGGCCGAGATGGATACCGCGGCCGATGCCGATATCATCTTCTCGCATTACAACACGCTGCTCTCGGCCAATACCAAGTTCAATTCGAATCCGAAGAAATACTATGGCTGCTTCCAGGGCTGTCCGCCGGAATATTACTACGGCGTCGGCCTGCTGGTTTATCTGAAGACGCTGATGGATGAGAAGCGCTGGACCCCGGCGAACCGCAAGATCGCCATCATCCCGTCCTCCGTCGAATATGCCATCGTCATCGCCAACGCGATCCGTGACAAGGCAAAGGATTTCGGATGGGAAGTCTCCCTGTTCGAAACCGTGCCCTTCCCCAATAACCAGTGGGGCCCGACGCTTGCGAAAATCCGCCAGGATACGCCGGGCGTCATCGCCGTCACGCATCCGCTGCCGCAGGACCTGGCGCAGTTCGCGCTGCAGTTCACGCCGCAGCCGACCAATAGCCTGCTCTACATGCAATATGGCCCGTCGCTGCCCGCTTTCCGCCAGATCGGCGGCAAGGCCACGACCGGCGTGATCTACTCGACCCTGATCGGTTGCGTGCCGGATGAATTCTCGGAACAGTTCCGCCATGACTATACGCAGAAGTTCGGGCCCAATTCGACCTATCTGACCGGCAGCCAGACCTATGACGCTCTGTGGAAATGGGCGCTGTCCGCGGCCATTGCCGGCGGCCCGGGCGAACCCTACCAGAAGGCCCAGGCGCAGAAGATCGCGCAGGTGATGCGTCAACTGGTCTATCGCGGCACCAGCGGCACCTCGCGCGTCGATCCCGACGGGCAGTCGGCCTATTGCTACCCGACCCAGACGCCCGATCCTTCGCTCGGCATGCCGCATCAGTTCCTGCAGGTGCAGGATGCGACAAAAACCCCGGCTCTGATCGCGCCGGATCTTTATGCGCAGGCGAAGTTCGTGACGCCGCCCTGGATGTCGTGAGCAGCTTGGCCGAGGCACTTCTCTCCTGTCGACAGGTGAGCCGATATTTCGGCTCGCTTGCCGCCGTCAAAGACGTCTCGCTGGACGTTATGCCGGGTGAAGTGCTCGGCATCGGCGGGCCGAATGGCGCAGGTAAAAGCACGCTGTTTGATGTCATCACCGGTCTGGTGCCGGCCAGCGCCGGCAGCATCAGCTTCGCCGGGCGCAGTATTTCAGGCAAAGGTGCGGACGAAATCTGTCATGCCGGCGTTGCCCGGACATTTCAGCTCAACGCGGCCTTCGAACATCTGTCGGTTCAGGAGAATATCGAGGTCGCCGCGCATTTCGGTTCGACCGCGCGGATATTCCCGGGCTTCCGCGTCGCTGCTTCGGCCAGGGCGGCGGCAGCCGAAAGCCTGGAGACCGTGGGGCTGATCGGCAAATCCGCGCAGCGCGCGGGCGCCCTGCCGGTCTTCGATCGGAAGCTGCTCATGATCGCAGGTGCGATCGTGACCAAGCCCAAAATTCTGTTCCTTGACGAGCCTGTCGGCGGTCTTAACCGAGACGAGATCGACCTGATCCAGGCTTTGATAGAACGTCTACGCACCAGCGGCATGACGATCGTGGTGATCGAGCATGTCATGCGCTTTCTTCTCACGCTGTCGTCCCGGGTCATCATCATGCATCACGGCGAGATCATCTTCGAAGGATTGCCGGGCCAGGTCGCGGAAGACCGCACCGTGGTCGATATCTACCTGGGCCAAGGCGCGGCACAGCGATTGCGCGCTCATTTTTCCGATACCCAGCATGCATGACATCGCCAGTCTTTCGCTCTCGGACGTATGGGCGGGCTATGACGGTCCCGATATCCTGAAAGGCATCTCGCTGGAGGTGCAGCCGGGACGGATCGTGACCGTGGTCGGGCCGAACGGCCACGGCAAGTCGACGCTCCTCAAGGCGATCTCCGGCCTCATTCGCGTGCGGCGGGGCGACATTACCCTGTCCGGCCGCTCCGTGTTGCCGCTATCCCCGCACCGGATCGCCGCGACCGGTGTGGTGCATGTGCCGCAAGGCGATTTGCTGTTTCCGAATATGTCGGTCTACGAAAATCTTCTGATGGGCGCTTACGGCGAGCGCGATGCGAAACAGACGGCGCAACGTCTTGACGAAGTCTATGCGCTTCTGCCGCGCCTGGCCGAACGTCACCGCCAGATCGCGAGTTCGCTATCGGGCGGCGAACGGCGCATGGCGGGCATCGGCCGCGGGTTGATGGCGGGCGGGCGCATCCTCATGCTGGATGAGCCTTCGCTCGGTCTCGCACCGCTCGTCATCGAGCAGATTTACGATGTCATCGGAAAACTCCGCGCCCAGGGCCGCACCATCCTTCTGGTCGAGGAAAATCCAGCACGTGTGGCCGATCTTTGCGATGACATGCATCTTCTCGATGACGGTCATATCGTCTGGTCCGGACCGCCGCATGAATTGATGGGTCGGGACGAATTGCTGGCCGCTTATCTCGGGGGATAGACATGCTCGATACAGTGGTCACGGTGCTGACGACCGGCCTTACCAATGGGGCCTTATATGCGCTGGCAACCATCGGTCTCTCCCTCGTCTGGGGATCGATGGGCATGTTCAACATGGCCCATGGCGCCATGCTGGCCTTGGGCGGCTATCTGACCTTCACGGTCTGCACGCAGCTCGGCCTGCCGCTGCCTGTCGCGGTCATCGCGGCCGTCGCGGGCGGCGCCTTGTTCGGTGTCCTGCTCTACCTTGTCGTGGTGCAGCGACTTTTGGCGCGCAGCACGGAGCATTTCGAAACCAGCGTCATGATCGCGACGGCCGGCATTTCGATTGCTTTGGAGGAGGCATTGCTGGTGGCCTTCGGCGGCCAGCCGCTGAAGCAACCTTTTACCGTCTCGGGCAATCTGCATCTCGGCCAAAGCGTCGTCCCGCTGCTCGACCTCGCCGATGTCGTCATCGCGCTGATCGTCATGGGCCTGACCTATTGGTTTTTGTCGGGCACCAAGATGGGGCGGGCGATCCGCGCGACAGCACAAAATCGCGATGCCGCCGTGCTGATGGGCGTGCCGGTGCAGCGCATCTTTCTTCAGGCGCTGGCAATTTCCGGTGCCCTGGCCGGCATCTGTGGTGTGTTGATGAGTTCCGTCACGCAGCTGACGCCCTGGTTCGGGGACGATCCGATGCTCAAGGCCTTCATCATGTGTGTCGTGGCGGGGCTCGGCAATCTTCCCGGTGCGATCGCGGCCTCCTTCTGCCTGGCGATCATTGAGGCCGCGGTCGAATTCCTGGCCGGGGCGCGCTGGGGTTTTCCCGCCTTGCTCTTCATCGTCATCGCGATCCTGATTTGGCGCCCGGCCGGCTTGTTCGGACGCAGCCAGATCCGCCGCCTGTAATTCGGAGCGCTCTGATCTTGGTCAATTTCATCAAAGACCGCTCATCCCGCTGGACGCTGCCCGCAGACGCATGGATCGGTCTCCTCGTCATCATTATTGCTGTTGCCGTCCCCTTCGTGATCCAAAGCCGCTATCTGCTCGGTGAAGTCATCCTGGCTTTGATCTGGGCGGGCGTTGCCTCGCAGTGGAACCTGCTTTTCGGTTATGCCGGCGTCTTCAGTCTGGCACCGATGGCCTTTTTTGCCTTCGGTGCCTATGCAACCGCGATGCTGAGCTACTATCTGGGCTGGAGCGTCTGGCTGTCGATCCCGGCCGGCGCCATCGTCAGCATTCCGTTTTCCCTGATCATCGGACTGGCTTGCCTGCGCCTTGAGGGCGTGTATGTGGCACTGCTGACTTTCGCCGTCGCGCAGATGATGTATCTCCTCATCGTCACCGACACCGGTTGCTTCCAGCAGATCGGCGGGTCTTGCGTGCAATTCACCGGGGGCGCCACGGGTTTTTCCGATTTCGGTGATTTCGGCATGCGGCCTTTGCTGCATCAGTATTGGATGATCGGCAACTACGCCGTCGTATGCTGCGGCGCCTTCCTGACCATGCTGGTGTCCTGGATCGTCATTCGCAGCCCGATGGGTCTGGCGTTCCGCGCCATCCGCGACAATCCCGGCTATGCCATGGCGCGCGGCGTCAATCGTTTTCGGACGCATCTTCTGGTCTTCGGCATATCGGCCTTCTTCATCGGTCTTCTCGGTGGTCTTTACGCGGTCCATTTCCAGGCGATCGGCCCCACGGTTTTCTCGCTCTCGCAGCTGTTATTCGTCATCGCCTCGGTCGTCGTCGGCGGCGTCGGATCCTTCTGGGGGCCTTTGCTCGGTGCGGTGGTGCTGACCGGCGCGGACGAATTTCTATCGGATTTCGGAGAATATCGAAGCCTCGGGCTTGGCCTGATCATTACCGCCTTCGTGGTATTTTTGCCGCGCGGTCTGGTCGGCGAAATTGTTCATCTATTCGCATTGTGGCGCAGAAAGCGACAATCCCATGTATGACACGATCATTCTTGGTGCGGGCAGCGCGGGTTGCGTGCTCGCCAATCGGCTCTCGTCCGATCCGGATCGGAAGGTGCTGGTTCTGGAAGCCGGGCGGGAGGCGCCGATCAACTCCCGCGTGCCGTCCGACTGGGTGTCGATGTTCAATACCGCGGTCGACTGGGGTTATCACACAACGCCGCAGGCGGGTTGCCGGGGCAGGCGCGTGTTCTGGCCGCGCGGCAAGATGATCGGCGGTTCAGGCGCCATGAACGCGATGATCTATATCCGTGGCCTGCCGTCCGATTTCGACGGATGGGAAGCGCTCGGCTGCCCGGGCTGGGGATGGAAGGACGTGCTTCCCACCTTCATGGCTTGCGAGAGCAATGCGGATTTCACGAAGTCTCCCTTCCATGGGACCGAGGGGCCGCTGCATGTCGAGCATCCCAATGCGGTGCATCCCTATGAGCAGCTTTGGATCGATGCCGGGATCGGGGCCGGGTACCCGGCCAATGCGGATTTCAACGGTGCCAGCCAGGAAGGTTTCGGCACCTTGCAGTTCACCATCCGCGGTGGCGAGCGATCGGGCACCGGCCGGGCCTATCTGCAGCCCGCGCTCGATCGGCCCAACCTGACCGTGACGCCGGGCGTTCTTGTCACGCGCCTGATCATCGAGAACGGCCGCGCGGTCGGCGTTGAATATCTTGAGAACGGGCAGCAGAAGCGGGCTTTCGCATCGGAACAAGTGGTGCTGGCGGCCGGCGCCATCGGCTCCCCCCAATTGCTCATGCTGTCGGGGATCGGTGCGGCGGATGAGCTGTCACGACAGGGGATCGGCCCTGTGGTCGATCTGCCGCAGGTCGGCCGCAACCTGCAGGACCATATCAACATCATCATCGGCTATCACACGCGCGAACCCGTGGGCGTCGGTACCTGGACGGCCGAGTTTCTCGATGCCAGCTTGAAGCAATGGGAGGAGGAGCGGAGCGGGGATAGGAGTTTGGCCTGGTGCGCGGCCGCCGCCCATATCAGCAGCAAGCCGGAGATCGATCCTGATCTGCAGCTTTACGGCCTTGTCAGCCCGCATCGCGATGCCGGACGTTTTCTGTCCTCCCGATCCGGCATGACCTTCTGCACCGTGTTGCAGCGGCCGGACGCGCGCGGTGAGATCACGCTGCGGTCAGCCGATCCCATCGAGCAGCCGGACATCAATCCGCGGTATTTCGAATCCGGCACCTATGGCGCTGATCTGACGACCATGGTGGAGGGTATCCGCATTCAGCGTCGTATCGCGCGGACGGCGCCGCTGGCTGACGTGCTGGATGGCGAGATGTCGCCCGGCGCGGAATGCCAGACGCATGAGGAAATCGCCGATTTCATCCGGGGCCATTGCCAGACCATCTATCACGCCTCCGGCACCTGCCGCATGGGCAAGGACGACAGGGCGGTGGTTGATCCGACGACCTTCAAAGTCAAGGGGGTCGAGGGGTTGCACGTGGTCGATGCGTCCGTGTTTCCCACGGTGCCGTCGGGCAATATCAATGCAACGGTAATCATGGTTGCCGAACGTGCGGCCCGCGCGATCCTGGGCGGTGGCTTGTCCTGACGATTGCTGCCGCCAAGCCGGTGTGGCCTGTTCAATCAATCTCTGTCCAGCCTGCACGTTGTGCCGGCCGGTGAGGAAAGACGATGCTCAATAAGGTTGGGGTAGAGATCGGTGGAACCTTTACCGATCTTGTCTGGGCGAAGCCCGATGGTACCGTCGTCACGGGCAAGGTGCCTTCGACGCCCGAGGCGATCGACCAGGCCGTCATCGATGCGCTGACAAAGGCCGAGGTGCCGCTCGCGGAGATTGCGCAGTTTTCGCATGGGTCGACGATTGCGACGAATGCCCTGCTGACGCGCCGCGGTACCAAGGCCGGGCTGCTGACGACGGAAGGCTTCCGCGACGTTATCGAGATCGGGACCCATGACCGCGTCGGCAGCATCTACAATATCTTCTATCGCAAGCCCGCGTCACCGATCCCGCGCCGGCTCATCGGCGAAGTTTCGGAGCGTATGGATGCGGCCGGGCGGGTGCTGAAGCCGCTCGATCTCGATCACGCCTGGGCGGGCGTAGAGCGGTTGCTGGGGGAAGGTGTCGACGCAATCGCCATCAGCCTGCTGCATGCCTATGCAAATCCGGCCCATGAGCAGGCGCTGGCCGCGCTGATTGCCGAGCGCGCGCCGGGCATCGCCGTCTATGCCAGTCATGTCGTCTCGCCGGAGTTTCGTGAATATCAGCGCAGCATGACGACGGTCGTCAGCGCCTTCGTGGGGCCGGTCGTCGGCCGTTATGTCGAGAGCCTTGCCAACCGGCTTGCGGCCGGCGGCTATACCGGTGTGCTTGGCATCATGCAGTCCAATGGCGGCATGATGCCGGCCAGCGCGGCGGGTGCCAATGCGGCCCGCATGCTGCTCTCCGGCCCGGCGGCCGGCGTGCGTGCTGCCATCTGGTTCGCGCGGCGCAACGGGCTCAAAGACATCATCACGCTGGATATGGGCGGGACCAGCACGGATGTCGCGATCGCGCCGGATCTGACCCCGCGCATGGCGTCTGAACTGATGGTGGACGGTCTGCCCGTGCGCACGCCGGCCGTTGATATGGAAACTGTGGGAGCCGGGGGCGGCAGCATCGCGGCCATCGACGGCGGCGGCTTTCTGGCCGTAGGCCCGGCGAGTGCGGGTGCCTTGCCGGGTCCCGCCTGCTACGACCGTGGCGGTGACCGGCCAACGGTGACGGATGCCCAGGTGATCGCGGGTCTTCTGCGCCCAAGCCGCTTCTTTGGCGGCCAGATGGCGCTGCGGACCGATTTGGCGGAGGCGGCGCTTAACAGTCTCGATCTGCCGGGGATGACGACGGCGGCGCGTGCCGACGCCGTGTTGCGGACCGTCAACGGGAATATGGCGGCCGCCGTTCGTCTGGTCTCCACCGCGCGCGGTATCGATCCGCGCGGTTTCGCGCTGGTCGCTTATGGCGGCGGCGGTCCGGTGCATGGTGCTCTGGTCGCGGATGAGGTCGGCATTCGCCAGGTGCTGGTGCCCTGGTCGCCCGGTATCGGCAGTGCCTTCGGCCTTCTTGTCGCGGATGTCGTGGTCGATCTTGTCCGGACAAACCTGCACCGGTTGGATGACCGGACAATGGATGAGGCGGCGGTCGCGACCTTGCTGGCCGAATGCCGTCAGACGGCGATCGCCAATGGTCTGGGCGAGTCAGGCTATGATGTGCAGCTCGGGCTCGATCTGCGCTATGCGGGCCAGGCTTTCGAACTCACCATCTGGTCGGATGGTTCCCCGGTCGATGCGGCAACCCTGCGCGGCAGATTTGAGGCGGAGCATCGGGCGCGCTACGGCTATGCCCGTCCGCAACTGGCGGTGGAGGCTGTCAACTACCGGGCGCGCGTGCTGCGGCGTAACGACGCCGTCATCACGCCGCCGCGGCCGCCAGAGGGCGAGGCCAAGCCGGAATTCGGTGAGATCAGTCTGGCCGGGCGACGGGTCAAGGCAGGCTTCTACGCCCGCGATGCGATCGGCGCCGGACAGGTCATAGCCGGCCCGGCCGTGGTGGAGGAGGCTACCGCCACTACCATCGTGCCGGATGGCTGGACCTGCCTTTGCCTGGACAGCGGAGATCTTTTGCTGGAGCGCCTGTCATGAGCGAGATTGACCCGACGCGGCTTGCCATCCTGGCGCGCGGCCTGAAGGCCGCCGCCGAGGAGATGGGGCTTAACCTTATCCGCTCCGCCTTCTCGACCGTCGTGCGTGAAGCGCGGGATTGTTCTGCCGCCATCCTGGACATTAAAGGACAGGTGATTGCGCAAGGGGACGTCATTCCCATGCAGACGGCAGCGATGAGCCGGTCCTTCGCAGCCTGCATGGCGCAGCTTGACCTTTCCAAAGTGACGCCCGACAGCGCTATCTTGCTCAACGATCCCTATAGTGGCGGACAGCATCTCAACGACATCATTCTGTTTCAGCCGATCTTCCTGGACGCCAAATTGTTGGGCTGGACCGGCAATACGGCGCATCACCTCGATATCGGCGGCGGCACGGCCGGTATCAATCCGGCGGCGGTTGAGCTGGTTCAGGAAGGGCTGATCATTCCGCCCATCCTGTTCGAGGTCTCACGGGATTGGCACGGCGGTGCGGTGGAGCGGTTGATCTTTGCCAATATCCGTACCGCCGAAATCGGCCTCGGCGATATCAATGCGCAATTCGCCGCCAATCATATCGGCATCGAGCGCGTGCAGGATATGGCACGCCGCGAAGGACCGGAGATGGTGGCGGCAGCCATGGCTGCGTCGCTGGATTACAGCGAGCGTCGCACGCGCGCCGCGATCGCGGCTTTGCCCGACGGTTGCTGGACCGGGAAGGCCTGGTTCGATCATGACATCCTCGGCACCGAACCCGTGTGTGTGGTCGCAACGGTGACGATCCAGGGTGATGCCCTGACGGTCGATTTCACCGGCACGACGCCGCAGGTGCGGGGCATGTTCAATGCGCCCATTGCGAGTGCCACATCGGCGACGCTGACGGCCGTTCGCAGTATCCTTGCGGATAATGATATCCCGGCAAATGACGGCTGCAACCGGCCGATTACCCTGGTCTTTCCGGAAGGTTCCGTCATCAATCCGCGCAAAGGTGCGCCGGTCCGGGCCCGGATGGTGGCCGCCCTTCGCACGCTGGATGCGGTGCATGCGGCCCTGGCCCAGGCGGCACCGGATGCGGTGCCTGCGCAAGGCTTCAATACCACGACCGCCCTCTATTTCTCGCAGCCGCGCGGCGACGGTACCTCGCGCATGTATTGCGATGTGCTGTCCGGCGGCTTCGGCGCCGGAAAGAATTATGACGGCGCGCATGCCCTGGATCATATTCTGTCATCCTGCCGCATCACGCCTGTCGAATCGCTTGAACAGGTCGAGACCTATCTGCGCATCCGCCGCTTTGCCATGTTGCCGGATAGTGGCGGCGCCGGCGCATTCCAAGGCGGTTTGGGCTATGTGCGCGAATATGAGGTTGTCGAATCCGGCGTGCTTCTGACCACCTATTCCGACCATTTCGAATTGCCGCCGAAGGGCGCGGGTGGCGGTCGTGACGCTGCCCTTGGGCGATTGAGCATTCAACGCGGCAATGAGATTTTGCCGCAGCCGGCGGCGACGATTCAGACCTTGCAGAAAGGCGATGTCGTGTCGATTTTTCTCGGCGGCGGCGCCGGTTGGGGCAGGCCGGAAGACCGCGATCCTGGCCGCGTGAAATCCGATATCGCGGACGGCATCATAACGCCGGACTTTGCCTCCCGCTTCTACGACGTCGAGCCTTCCTGAAGAAGCGCTCCCAATCTGGATTGAAAACGCTATGTCAGATGACCGGCTCAGCACACTTGTGTCCTTGCCGCCGTTGCAGGCTCTCACGCGCGGCTTGATTCCAGGCGATATAGTCATCGATGGCCAATTCCGGCCGGCCGGGGGGGCGGCCCGTTTCGCGGTGGAAAACCCTGCGGACGGGCAGGAGATCGGTCAGGTCGCGGATGGGTCCGTCGCGGACGGGTTGGCGGCCATGGATGCCGCCGCCAGTGCGGCGGCCGGTTGGGCCGCGCGCTCCCCGCGTGCCCGGTCCGACATTCTGCGCCGCTGCTTTGAGCTTATGGCATTGCACGAAGCCTGGTTCGCCGAACTGGTTTCCCTTGAGAACGGAAAAATCCTCTCCGACGCATTGGGTGAAGTGCGCTATGCGGCGGAGTTCTTCAGGTGGAATGCCGAGGAAGCCGTGCGCATTCCGGGCGAGATCGGGGTTTCCCCAAACGGCGGCTATTCCATTGTCGTCGGCCATCAGCCGGTTGGCGTGTCAATTCTGGTGACGCCCTGGAATTTTCCGGCGGCGATGGTGACGCGCAAAGTGGCACCCGCACTGGCGGCAGGCTGCACTTGCGTGCTGAAGCCGGCGGCCGAGACGCCTTTTACCGCACTCGCGCTCGCGGTTCTTATGGAGGCGGCGGGCGTTCCCCCCGGCGTCGTGAATATTGTGCCCACGACGCGGCCCGGCCCGGTCGTGGATGCCATGATGCATCACGCGGCGGCGCGCATGCTCTCCTTCACCGGATCGACCGGTGTCGGCCGAAAACTTCTGAAAGGTGCGGCCGATCAGGTGTTGAAATCCTCCATGGAGCTTGGCGGCAATGCGCCGTTCATCGTTCTGGCGGATGCGGATCTGGACCAGGCGGTCGCTGGCGCCATGGTCGCGAAGATGCGGAACGGTGGCCAGGCCTGTACGGCCGCCAATCGCTTCATCGTTCACCAGAGACTCTACGAGCCTTTCTGTACTCGCATCACCGCGGCGATGGAGGCTCTGCGCGTCGGCCCCGGTACGGATCCGCTGAGTGAATGCGGGCCGCTGATCCATGCCGGTGCGGTCGATAAGGTCGACGCGCTGGTACAGGACGCGCTGAGCAAAGGTGCGCGGCTGCGCACGGGCGGCGTGCGGCCGAACCGCGTCGGCGCCTTTTATCCTCCGACAGTTCTTGTCGATGTTCCAAGGAATGCGCGCCTTCTGCGGGAGGAGATTTTCGGGCCCGTCGTCGCTGTCATGTCCTGCCAGTCGGATGATGAGGCAATCGCCCTTGCGAACGACACGGAATTCGGTTTGGTCGCCTATCTGTTTACGGCGGACAAGGGACGTGGCATGCGGATTGCGCCCAGGATCGAGTCCGGCATGCTGGCGCTCAATCGCGGTCTTGTGTCTGATCCGGCCGCACCCTTCGGCGGTGTCAAGCAAAGCGGCCTGGGTCGCGAAGGCGGCCAGCATGGGATTCTTGAGTTTCTAGAAACGCGCTATGTCGCAACAACATTTTGATTGCGCGCCTATTTTTCAAAATGATCGCAATCGCGCCAGGATAGCTTTTATGACATCGCTGCAAATATTCGACCTCCATAATCTGCCGCAACCGGTAGAGAGCCGGCCTAGTGCGGAGCGCGTGATGGACGGCGACCCGGCGTTCAAAACCTGGGAACTTGCGACCGTCCATGACCGCAAAATCCGCTCGGGCGTCTGGGAGGCCAGCCCCGGATCCTATCGGTCGGTCAAGGGCGGCGTATTCGAATATTGCACGATCCTCTCGGGACTTGTCGAACTCACCGAAGATGGCTGCGATCCCGTTATTCTAGGGCCGGGCGCGACCTTTGTGATGCAGCCGGATTTCGTCGGCTCTTGGCGGACGATCGAAACCGTACGCAAGCTCTGGGTGACCGTCTCACCCTAGACCAGATGTTCGCCTGAGAAGGGGTGACCCGTCTCACAATATGCAGGTTTTCGAGGGTTGCGCTGGATAGGCTGGCGCAGAGCCTTAATGCATAGGGAGACGGGTCGTGGAGAAGCTTACCATTTACGTGGGCCTGGACGTTCACAAAGAGACGATTGCGGTGGGGCTTGCAGACGAGGGCAAGCGGGGAGATGTGCGCGTGCATGGAAAGATTGCCAACACGCCCGCGGCCCTGACAAAGCTGATGAACAAGCTTTCCCAGAATGGTCGTGACCTGAAGTTCTGTTATGAGGCCGGACCGTGCGGCTACGGTATTCAGCGGCAGCTGAGCGCGGCAGGGCACGAGTGCATCGTGGTTGCTCCCTCACTGATCCCGATCAAGGCGGGCGACCGGATCAAGACCGACCGCCGGGATGCGATCAATCTTGCCAAGCTGCACCGCGCCGGCGAACTAACAGCAGTGTGGATACCCGATCAGGCACACGAAGCCGTCCGCGATCTCGTTCGAGCCCGTCTGGTAGCGGTGCGCAGCTTACGGCAGGCCCGCCAGCAACTGTCCGGGTTTCTGCTGCGTCACGGCCGGCACTACAACCGACCGGCCTGGACGCTGCTGCACCGGCGCTGGCTGGCGGAACTACAGTTCGAGCAGCCTGCGCATTACCTTGTTCTGGAGGATTGCATTGCGGTGATCGAAGCCGCGACGACCCGGCGCGATCGTCTCGAAGCTCATATCGAGGCTGCACTGCCGC
>NZ_JAESVA010000016.1 GCF_020621385.1 Acidisoma cellulosilyticum
AGGCCCCTGTCTGCTCGTCTGTCCCACGCATCTGACACTCCAATCCCAACAGAACCAGAGAATCAGATCAGCGCCCGTCATGCATCTAAATTTCCGCAACCTGTTAGAGGCCTGACCCCTCATCAGTTCATCTGCAAAACCTGGACAAATGAGCCAGAAAGATTCAGAGTAAATCCACTCCATCAAATGCCGGGACTAAACACCTAACCCACTCCGCGATGTGGTCTGCGCGTTCCTGCACTGTGAGTTCGGCGCAACAAAGGTTTTCGCTGAACTCGCAAAGCTTGGCGTTTGGCATCGCCCTGCGGGGTCTGGAGCTGGACCATAATTACCGCCGCGTTACCTCATCTCCAATGGCTAAAGCCGCGATCCCAGACCCAAATGAGGCTAGTCCAGGAAGGGCAGGCTCAAGCACAATGACCGAAAGCGTTTTGTCTGAAAGCAGTTTTGATTTTGCAGCAGGAGATGACCGTGCCGAAGCGCCCGCTTCTTCTAGATGGCTTTGATAGTCGGTTGATTGCTCCCGTGCAAAGTCATGATATTGCTCCTGAGTCAGGTCAGGATAGCTATAAGCCCGAACTCATCCGAACCCGGCTCCTCGGAATGATCGAGCTTTTATTTGGCGGCAAAATTCTTGTCACAGAAGGATGGGCTCTCGACTCAATCAGCTTCATCATCATCGGTGGAGAAATTGCTCAGGCGAACGCCGCTGTGGCGAACCGCCCAGAGAACGTCAGGTTGCCAACATACAGTCCCCTGCTAATGGAGAGCCGCAGAGGTCCAAACTTCTTCAAAGTGATGGATGCTTACCTTCATCGATCAGAAGTACGGTGGCACGCGTTTCCTGCGGACTTCAAGAGTGAAGCGTCGCGCAAAGCGCTCCGACAAGTTTTAGATCCAAATGCGCACAGTCAATCGAAGGAGTTTTATGATCTTCTGCAGCACATCACTCGTGGCAGGGATTCCCTTTTTGCTAACTTCAGTGCGCTTGCAAAGTATTTTGGAGTAAATGAAGAGCGGTTCGTTGAAAGTCGTATCGAAGAGAAAGTGTTTCATAGGTACTTCCGCCAGCATCTGAAAACGTTCGCCAACTATCAAAAGAGCTTCAGAATCGACGACCCGATTGCTGAGGAGCTAGTCCGCGCCCGCAGTTTGATTGTGAAAAGCGGCCATATTTTTGAAACGTCAACCAGGGCAATGAATTATGTTGAGGAAACGTTTGCGCCGGAGGTTGCCGCTCACTTGCGGCACACGATCACCGCGGGCTATCTGGATACAAGCGCCTATTTGACAGGGTCAAACCGGACAAGCCCTCAAGTAGATAGAGATGCGGGTTTGACTACTTGGCTGACCAATTTTCTCCCCGACGTAAGTCGACATAACCAAATCACCTATGCGGCCCAAATCCAAACCGGATTTGAGCGTTTGTCAAAAACACCGATCATGGGAGTATTCGATAAAGTTTGTTATTGGGTCCCGTTGTGGGAGAAGGTCATCGCTCTGGCCAGAAGTGATGCGTGGCGAGCTTTGGTTGAAAAATTTCGACGTGCTGCGGTCGAGGGTGGTATCGAAGCGGCTCTGCGATCCGCCTCTTTCAACCTTTTGGAAGAGAAGCTTGCCACAGAGATACCCGAATTGGTCTTGCAGCAGAGCACGATCGATCGAATTCGGTTTCAACTGAACCTTGGTCCTGGCAACGCAGCGCGTAACATCCGCATCGGGTCCGCCGCTACAAAAATAGTCACCGGATCGATCGGTGCAGCTGCCACCGCAAAGGGACTTGAACATCTGTTTCAAGTCGATGTTGGCAGTGAGATCCTAAAAGTAGCGCAAAATTCCTGGCCGGTAATATCGGCCGTTGGCGGGGCCGCCACTGCTATGATAACGGCCCACCTTGGAATCGATCTCGGATCTAAAGACGCCGGCGTCGGGTTGTCGAAGCGTATTACCCCGCTGAGAGATCTGGCCCAGTTGATAGATGACTCTTAATAAACTCAACCTTTTCGCCCGGTTGAGATCGTCGATAAACTCATCGCCGGCAACGAGAACAGCGCGGAGGCGCTATTGGAGTTCGACGGTGCTATTCGCGGTGAGCACGGCGGAGCACGCGAGGCTGCTGGACGAAAGAAGATAGCGACTGAGCTTCCTCCGCATGACCCTAAGACTAGAGAAATCAGGAATGACAACGCTAAACTTGATTTTATCAGCCGGCGAGAAAAAGTTGCGTACGCGGCGGAACCAAAAGCCTATGCTCTCGCGCAGATTACATTGTTTGACCCCGCCGCCTATTCCGCGTCGGGCTATCCCGCCATGGTAGAAGCCGCGGTTGCTGCATATGGTGGACGCTATGTCGTCCGTGGTGGTTCGCCTGAAGCCCTAGAAGGCACAGCATCTGGTGACTGGACGGTGATCTAGAATTTCCATCACGTGCGCTAGCTCGCGCTTGGCACGAAAGCGAGATCTATGCACCAGCAATTAAATTACGGCGAAACCTGTCTATTGGACGTTTAACATTACTAGACCGATGTGCCGTCTAGCAGAACTTGTCTCGATGAGATGAGGCGTTACCAAGTGTTGTTGAAGAGACAGAATTCATCTCTAGAGGACGGCCGAGAGAATTCAAAAATGACCGGCACCAATTTCCGTTATAAAAACGGCGTTCCAAGAAAAAAGCGTTGGTAGTTAGGATGTCGGTGGCTTGCGCGGCTCACTTCAAGCCGTCACTGGCAACAGAATGTCATCACGAGTGAGGAAGCGGTGAAAAAGTTCAGCTCGTGGTGTGAGGCTTAGGAAACATGGGGAAACTCCATGCGATCCCCTTTGTGGATTATCGAGACGGCGCCTTGAGATAAAGGGCATATTCAAGTGGGATCGAAAACGTGGAAAATGAATCAACGGAATGGCCGCGATGCTATCGCCTTGGAAGCTTCGTTAAGACAGCGACAGTCATGAGGATGTAGAGAAGCTCGACAACGGTATGGTCGTGAATTTCCGTGTACGATGATTTTTTATCGATTATGATCAGGGACTGCCGAAGGCTACCCATTGGATCATCCCAAAGATACAGCGCACGAACGAGCCAAGATAGGTAGAATGTTTTTTGACCATAGCATTTTTCCCGAATTGAGCGGCTCAGCAAATTTCCGAGACCAGACTCTCCAAGACTTTGTCTAACTCAGCTGCGAGTGTGGTGAGGGTTGGGTAACGTCCTAGCAGTGCTGTGGCTGTGCAATATCTGACGGTGACCGTATAGTCAGGCATGGATAACACAATTAACTTTAACGGGATTTCCGGGACAGCACTGGGATCTGCAATCAACAATCTTTCTAAATAGCGAGGATGAAAGACTAGAAGTTGGCGGGCAGGCAGCATGGCGTAGTCAGCACGCGCGGCGAGCATCTGAGGGTTGATTTCATGGATTAGCCACAGATCATGAGCAGAAATGGCCTGTCTCAAGCGTTCCAAAGTAGCCTCAAACTCAAAAAGAGAAAGGGCTTCTCTCTGATGAGAAGGATTTGAGGGGGCACCGTAAACAATAGCGATGCGATCATCGCTTAGGTCATGCAAGTGAGAGGACGTCATGGCGGATCTCCGGTGGTTTGCAACGCCGTTCGCCCAAGAGCCTAGATTTCCGCCCGTTCGCGAGCTAGGGTCGATCATGTCAATCTTGGGGTCATTCACGACATGCAGTTGGCCATCTTGGTGCTTGATGGCGTTTTTGATACCGGCCTGACGGTGCTCCTGGACAGTTTCTCTACAGCGAACGAGCTGGCAGCTGCTCAAGGCATCCCTTTCCCTCTGTTTAATGTCACCCTTGTTGGAATGCAGAAGCAAGTTCGCACTGGCTTGGGACTTACCGTTCTGGTTGAGCCGGTGAGCGTGGCGGCGTATCCGGATTGGGTGATAGTGCCGGCATTGAATGCGAAAGGACCTGACCATCTGAGCCAGGCACTATCACGGGAGGACGTGAAGAGGGCTGTCGCGCAGTTGCGCCTTTGGCATGAGAGTGGCTGTGCCGTGGCAGGCGCGTGCATCGGAACCTTTCTCCTTGCCGAGGCGGGCCTACTGGATGGCGTCGACGCGACAACTAGCTGGTCCTTGGCGCCCTTTTTCAGGCAGCGCTACCCAACGACACGGCTCAGCGATGTTCAGATGATCGCAGTGAGCGGTAATGTTGTCACTGCTGGTGCGGTTATGGGTCATATGGACCTTGCATTATGGTTGATGCGACGGTCGAGTCCCGAAATTGCAGACTTGGTTGCCCGTTACATGTTGGATGCTCGCGGGTCGTTCCATGGTCGGCATATTATGCCGGATCATCTCGCTCACTCCGATCCACTGATCGCTAAATTCGAAAGATGGGCAAGAGAGCACCTCGCATCGGGGTTTTCACTGCAGGCGGCAGCCTCGGCACTGGCGGTGGGTCCGCGCACTCTGCAACGTCGCATGGAAAGTCTGTTGGGAAAGTCCCCACTTGCTTTCGTTCAAGATCTCCGGGTGGAGCGTGCTCAGCATCTCCTCGCCATGGGGCAAAATATCGAGAGGATAGCGGCAGAGGTGGGATATGCCGACGCGGCAACTCTAAGAACGTTAATGCGGCGGCAACTCGGCAACGGCGTACGAGAATTGAGAGCGGTCATGCGCGGGCTAGACCCATAACATAGGCCAAGCTTGCCAGCGCTTGATCCGGCACCATGGCGATGGTCCGCGATGGGTCGGTAGCGATCCCCGGCCTATTTCGGATGAGACGATTTGCGATGAATTGCGACGAAGCTTGTGATAACAACTCCCACCTAGCCAAATTCGAACGTTTCATCCGGTAGCGGTTTGCGAGTGGGGCTGGCGAAGCCAATGGCACAGCCTTTGCAGTAATGGAGTGAAGCTGAAAATCTCAGCCAACCCTTATTCTATGTGACGCTCGCGATGCCTGACAATCTTTGTAGCCAATCCCTAACTACGTTGAGCGCCACCTTCGCTTGTGCGCACGACGGCAGTTTTCTTTCGCCATTGCACACAGGCTCCCATCAATTGCTGACGCCGACGGGTTGTAGAATGGCATCGATCGACGATTAGCAAGGAAATCTAATTAGCGCCATGCTCGCCATGAAACGATTTCACCGCGGGCGCGTTATCGATCAATACAAATTTTCCTCAGCCTGGAGATTTTCGCATGCGTGTTACTAATGTTCGTGCCTATCATGTTCCCTCCGGAGGCGTTCGCCCAGTACTAGTTGAGGTTGAAACCGATGCCGGAATTACCGGATGGGGCGAAGCTGCTGTCGCTTACGGCATGGGAGCTCACGCCGCCGTTGGCATGGTGTCGGACGTCGCATATCGTATCATCGGCGCAGACCCAAATTATCCACGGCACGTCTACCATACGCTTTATGATAATTCATTCTGGGCCAAGGGCGGCGGCGCCATAGTGTTTGCCGCTATCAGCGCCATCGACCAGGCACTGTGGGACATCAAGGGCAAGGCGGCCGGCGTTCCTGTCTACCAATTCTTCGGAGGAAAATTTGCCGACCGCGCACAGGTTTACGCGAATGGCTGGAACTATCACTGCAATGATTCCGATGAATGGGCCAAAGCCGCCGAACGCCCGATGCGCGATGGTTATAAAATCTTGAAATGCTACCCGCTAGCTACACAGCAGATGGGGCGGACGTTGGTGCACGCACAACGTAGGATGCAGACACAGGAAGACTTTCAGCGCACGCTAGATCGAATCCGCAAACTCAAGAATGTAGTCGGCAACCAAGCTGAAATTATGATCGACCTATCTGGAGGGCTGAACAACGATCAGCTGCTTCGCGTGCTCAATTTATGCGAGGAAATTGATGTTCTCTGGGTTGAGGAGCCGTTCGACGCTTTTAACCTCACGGGCCTAAAAAATATCGCCGGGCGCTATAAGTTCCCCATAGCTGCAGGCGAACGTGTATATACCCGCAGCGGCTTTCGTAACATGCTCGATAGCGGCGGGGTCGACGTAGTGATGCCGGATGTTGGTAATTGCGGCGGTGTCTTCGAATTGGTGCAGATCGCCGCGATGGCAGAAGCTTACAACGCCCGAGTCTCGCCACACAACTGCGCGTCCTCACTTTGCACGGCGGCCTCGCTCCAGGCCTGGGCTGCCTGCGCTAATGCCATGCAGCTGGAAATCTATCCCTATCTGCCAGAATCGGATGGATATGTGCAAGTTTTGGACGACGCGCCTGAAGAGCGGATCAAGGATGGCTGGCTCAGTGTTTCAGATGCACCCGGTCTTGGTGCGACAGTCAATGTGGATCGCCTTCGTCCGTATTGTCAGTTCGACTTTCGAAAGGCAAATGGTTGAACCGCAAATCCGAAATGAGCAGTCTAGGGACACGGTGGCCTCAAACGACTGTGTCTTTGGTCGTTCTACTTTCTATAGTGAACCATCAATGACGGGCTACCTTTGATAAAACACCGGTTCGACGCAGCAATCCGTTCAAGCTTTTAAGACAAGAAAATGCATAAAAGCCGTTGGGTCGCATCAATGCAACCCAACGGTTTTTATCTTTTAAAGCGATATCGCCGGCAGTCTTTACTGACGACGCAGATGCTTCATTTGGACAGTTTGGTGTACGTGTACTTCGTACGTCCAAGCGCATTCGGGTTAGGACCCCACACGCAGAACAATTTCGCGTATCCCTTAGCAGTGTAACGCCCGAAAGCTCCCGCGGGAATTAGAACCGCGTCACCGGGATTGAGTTCAACCTCAACCCCATCAACTTCGATGAGAATTTGCCCTTCCACCATATAGTTCCACTCATCAAAGCCAAGCTCAGCGGTCAAAGCTTCAGCTTCGAGCTCCCATACGCATAGTATGGGTTCCATCCAGCCTTTGGGATCTGCAGTATTGATCCACCAGGTCCGCGGCTCTCCGGAAGGAGCCTCCAGTAGGCCGGCTGGATATTTAACAATTGCCATTGCTTTTCTCTTCACTTACGGTTGAGATGTTTGCCAAGTCGTCCATGAGCCCGATTCGAATTACTTGGCCTGAAATACCTCGAACAATGAGGCGTCGTCTTTCAGGCCGTAGCCCCGATCAACAGCATCTTGGAAGATCGAGACGAGCGTATCAGGAAACAGGCTCTGTAACCCGGCTGCTTTGGTCGCATTTACCATTAACTTGGCCGCACCTAGGTCTGTATTCAGCGCGACGTTAACCGTGGAGGTATAGTCGCGGTTCAAAATCATTGTGCGGTATGAACGATTTTGCGATTCAACTTGATGCATAAAGGACTGCGTCAAATCGAAATATTGGTCAAGGTCGAGGCCCGTGGCAGAACAGAAGGCGGCACCATACAAGCTGCCGACCACGCCCGCCCAATATACGCTTAGAAAGGCAAAATCACCTAGGCAGGCGTTGTCGATTTTCTCGCCGACATAGGTTGTGCGGCCGGCCATGCTTTTCAGCGGTCCTTCGTAGCGATCAAATTGCTCACGCCGGCCCGCGTAGAAGATCACGGTCGTCTCGGCGCCAATCTCCACGGGCGTCGTGGCGATTTTCGCATCGAGATAATTAATGCCGTTCTCGCTGGCCCAAGCGCCGAACTTGACCGCTTCCTCTGGGACAGCGGTCCCCATCATGATTAGGGTCTTGCCTTTGAGCGCGCTTTTGATGTCGTTGTTATCGAATACAGTTAAGGCTCCATCGTAGCTGGGGAAACAGCACAAAACCAGCTCAGCGGCTTCGCAAGCGGCGACGGCGGTTTCTGCGACGGCGCATTTGCCACGGAAGCTTTCCCGGCGATCAACACCGCGATTCCATACAATCAAATCGTTGCCGCCATTTATGATTGAATTTGCAAGGGCTGAGCCCATAGCGCCGAGTCCAAGCATGGCGATTTTCGGCTTTGCGGCCTGCGGTTCTCCAGCCATTTGATATCTATCCTTCAGATAATGATCGAGGTTATTGACGCTGATCGCCAAATCGCGCGCACCGAACGAGGCTAGTCCGATACCACTAGAGGTGTGATCTGCAAGCGTTGTGCCAGGGCACCGAGACCGGATCAGGCGTATCGTACTCACGCTGAACGCAGATTGCTTGGAGAGGACGGTGGCGGACCCAGCCAACGCGTTGAGGAGAATGGAGAAGTAATAAGAAAATTTGCGACTGATTGAGACTGGCCTCGCCTTCCTTCGACCACTGTCGAGTCAGCTTGCCTCATCTGTTTTCAATTTGGCTAAATCCGCTTCATGAGTATCCGATCTCAAAATCTCCACCGGATCAAAAGCTCTGCGAACCCGTCTCTGGCGCGTCGTAAGGGCTTGCGCAACGGGCTGGTGGGTGCCAGGGGGTTGGCAGGCAGGATGATCGCCGGCGCCTGCGGGGGAGTGTCGCATGTCCATCGTGTGGTGCCGCGGCAAGACAAGCGGCGTAGACAGCCAACTTTTCTACTCAAAAAAACCGCCGGCCGGCATAGCGGCGATCGTCGCTTCGCCCGCCTTATGTCAAAAAATCTGGTGATCATAGCCTTCAGCCATCATTGAAAAGGCAAGTCTTGGCACGACGTTTGCTTCGTGTCACCGCAAGGGCTCATGTTCGATCCCCCACATTGTTCGACATAAATGCACATGCTCTTAACTTTTGGGCGGCCTGAAGAGGAATTTGATGCCCACAATAATTGTCGAAAATGTAGCGAAGATGTTTGACGATAACGCTGCAATTCGGGATGTGAGGGTGGCAATCGATCCTGCCAGGCTTCACATGCTGCATGTGGCAGGTGCTTTTAGCAAAGCAGCTTGTCTAACTGCTTAAATCAGGAAAAATATTTATGGACCAAGTCAAATACCCGGCGCCGATGCTCGAAAGCGAACACGGTCCGAAGCACAAGTGGATCACTCCTTTAAATGCTGAAGGCTGGACTGATCCGGTCTTCTCTTTTTGGGAGATGACAGCTGAGTACTGGACCGATCGCCACTTCCATGCTGAATGGAATTATGTTGTTGAAGGACAACTATTTATCGAAGTCGATGGTATAAAAGTAGAGCTGAATGCAGGTGATGTTGGTTGCGTTCCCGCAGGACGTGTGGGTCACTACTCGGCACCTAAATACGCGAAGATGTTCGCTGTGTATGGCCCCAACCCGAATGGGACAAAGCCCACAGATATGACATACAAAAAGCTTAGCGACGGAGATTCGTCGCCACCGAAGGCTTGGTCGCTCAAAACCCCAGGGTTGTAACTTCAACATAAATTTAAGCTTAGCGAAACGCATTGCTCGATGAAACGCCAGTCACGATGCCCAAAATTACTTTACGCGGTCTCAATCATATGGGACCAAATTAGGGAAAACGCTGCTGGCGGCAGACCATGATCTTACGATTTGGAGTCGCGGCTGCCTCTGGCCGCGACTCCTTTCAGGGTAAATGCCAATAGCGCGGCCGTGGCCCGCGCGCAGGCTGTTGTTGCCCCTTAATTTTCGGACAGTGCGACCTCACCAGTTGGATTTGCTTTGAGAGCGATGAACTCGCGAGGGGATCGATAGCCGAGCGCGCGGTGCGGATGCAATGCGTTGTAATGTTCAAACCAGATGGGAAGCGATTGAATGACGGTGGCGGCGTCTGGCTTGGGATTGAACGCCACATAATCGCGTTTGAAGGTTCGCTCGAAGGCTTCGGCCATACCGTTGGATTGCGGGCTTTCAATTGGCGTGTGCAAAGAAAGGAGGCCGATCTCGCGCGCAAACCGGCGTGTGTCGGCCGCCGTGTAGCAGGAGCCGTTGTCCGTCAGCCATTCAATGGTTGTGGGCAATCGGTTGAGGCGGCTGAAGCGCTGATCGACAGCCGTGACCATCAAATCGCGGATATCGTCGCTCTTGATGCCCGCGGTTGTCGCAACATGGCTCATGGCCTCCCGGTCGCAGCAGTCGAGGGCAAAAGCGACACGAACGCGCTCCGCATTGTCACAAGCAAATTCAAATCCATCGGAGCACCAGCGAAGATTGGATTGCTCGACAGCAACGCGTCCATCGTGCTGGCGTTCTGCGTGGCCACCAGCGTGTTTCTGCAGGAGAAGGCCATGCTTCTTCATGATCCGATAGACACGTTTGCGGTTTGCAGACGGCGCACCCCGGGCTTCGGACCGGCGCCGCAACACGGCCCATACCCGCGGATAATCGTAGGACGGCATCTCGGCGATCACAGCCATGATCTCGCTCACCAACGGCTCTTCGGGCTGAGCTGGGCGTCCCTGGCGCTTGGAAGGGCCCTGTACGACGCGGCGTGCGACATTCGACCGTGCCACGCCGAGCGTCTCGCAGACCGCCGTCATGGGGAACTGTCTCGTGGCAGCGACAGCAGCCGCAACGGCCGTTTTTTTGAGTCCGTTGCAACCTCCAGCGCTTCTTTCAGGATCTCGGTTTCCAGCGTCTTCTTGCCCATAAGACGCTGGAGTTCGCGGATCATATCCTGCTGAGCCCGGAAGGCCGATGCCGGGACAACCTCTTCCTCGGCTTGGGTTGCTGTCAAAGCGCCCTGTTCGGCCAGGCGTCTCCAAGTGAAGAGCTGGTTCGGTGACACACCGCGCCGGCGCGCGACAAGGCTCACCGTGGCGCCCGGTTCACGGGTCTCGTCGACCATCGCCAGCTTTTCCGCCACAGACCAACGCCGTCGGCGTTCCGGTCCAGGCAAAACCTCGGTCCGAGGATAAGAACCAGTCATATAACTAACCCTTATTTAAGGGTGAGCCACGTCCGCAGATTAAGGGGGTACGTTCAC
This sequence comes from Acidisoma cellulosilyticum, assembly GCF_020621385.1. GTDB lineage: Bacteria > Pseudomonadota > Alphaproteobacteria > Acetobacterales > Acetobacteraceae > Acidisoma > Acidisoma cellulosilyticum. The sequence continues at coordinate 10,750 of NZ_JAESVA010000016.1, forward strand.
AGGCTGGGTCAGCAAGGCATGATGAAAAGCAGTCCGAAATAAAACACGGAGCTCGTCAAAAACAAAAGAGGAAGCCGTACAGCTTCCTCCTTCATTCCCACTTTACTTACAAGCGTTTTGAAAGGCGCTCTTAGCTCAAGCCGCGTATAAAATCACTCAGATCTCCCGCGAATAATTCAGGCTCCTCGAAGGCAGTGAAATGGCCGCCAGTAGGAAACTCGCTCCACCGCACCACGTTATAGAAGCGCTCGGCGATCGAGCGTGGTGCTTTTAAAATTTCGGCAGGAAATGTCGCAATCCCTGTCGGAATGTCGATCGTGAAGGTGCGGCCGGTGGTGTTTCCCTCGTAATAAGACCGGAACGACGGGCCAATGGTTTGCGTCGCCCAATAGATTGTCAGATTTGTGAGCAGATCATCCATCGTGAAACGCGTTAGGATATCACCACCGCAATCGCTCCAGGCGCGCAATTTTTCTATGATCCACGATGCAAGACCTGCCGGTGAGTCGTTTAACGCCACCGCTGCCGTTTGCGGCTTCGTATTATGAAGCGCCCAATAGGCTCCTTCATTTTTTGTCCATTCAGCGACGTAGGCGAAATAGGCGAGTTCGTCCTTCGTCGCATCGGCTGGAATAGCATCTGGAAGATGGCCATCGAGGTCTGTAATGTGAAGGCCACGAACCACAGTTGGGTGTCTGTGCGCGATGTCGGATGCAACAAATCCGCCGATATCGCCTCCGTGCACAAAATAGGATTCAAAACCGAGCGCTGACATCATTTCAACCATCACGTCCGCCATGCGCTCCGTACCGACACCTCGGCGGGTAGGTCGTTCGGAAAAGCCATAGCCAGGTAGTGAAGGAACAACGAGCGTGAAGTCCTTAAGAAGGGGCAACACCTTACTATAACGCCAAAATGTATCCGGCCATCCATGCAGAAGAATTAAGGCAGGGCTAAGCGGATCTGCTGCGCGCTGGATCAGGGCATGGACTTTGAGGCCGCAGGCATCGACGAGCACATGTTCATGCTGATTCATCTCTTTCTCGGCAACGCGCCAATCGAACTCCTCACTCCAATAGGTCATGACTGTTTTGAGAAAGCCGATATCGGTCCCGTAGTCCCAACCGCCGCCCTCGACAGAATCAGTCCATCGCGTAGCCCGCACCCGAGACTGCAGATCTAATAGAGTAGCATCTGGAACTGAAATGGTAAATGGAGAAACAGCCACGACAGAATTCCTCTGCTATTTGACGGAAAACTTGGTAGACATATGAATCATTAAATCGACGGCAATGCCCAAACGGAATCAGCGCGTTGTGCGGCTTACCTTGAAGCCTGCGGTAAATATGCGTGAAGATGCAAGGTATAACGCCACGACCGGGAACGAATAAATAATACAATAAGCCGCTAACGTGCCGTATTGACAACTGACACTGCTTATAAAACCAAAAAGTTGCGCGGGACTCGGCTGTTGCTCGCTCGACGAAATCAGCACGATTGGAATTAGAAAATTTCCCCAGGACATGATAAAACCATAGATCGCTGCGGCCGCAATCCCCGGCAAGGAGATCGGCAGGATTATTTTAAAAAGTATTCTTAGTGTCGATGCTTTTTCAATCCGGGCAGCCTCTTCCAAATCCAATGGAATAGCATCAATGGCATTTTTGATGATGTAAAGTTCAAACGGAAGGCAGGTAATTCCAAGGATTATTGAGGCTGGAAGAAGCGATAGAAGGTTCCAGCTCTGAAAAACTTCGAATATTGGAATAATTAATATCGAGATTGGAACACCGGCTAAAAACAATATGCTGAAAAGAATGACATTCTTGCTAGGGAGCCGATGCCGCGAAAATGAATAAGCACCGAAGAAGGCTGGGATGGTGGCGACCGCTGTCGCAATACCCGAAATTATCACGCTGTTTAGCAAAGCCCACATCAAATCGGGCGCCATCGCGTGTTGAAAATTGATGGTTGAAAAATGGGGCCATTGAAGTTCCTGCGTTGCCTGAGAATCACATGCCGCCAGCACTAACCATAGCAGAGGAACCGAAAACATCAGGGCTACAAACAATGTTCCGATATTAACACCTATGGTAACGCGTCCAAACTTGGGAAGCACCACAGGCCGCCCGCTTGGTTTGTAGGGCTTTTCTTTCTCTAGAGATGCAACGCCGGTCAAATAAAGTCTCCTGTCAAAATGCAAATAACTAAGTTAGGTCTAATTCAGATCGCGCGGCGTTCCGCTCTGCTCTCCAGACGGGATATTGCGCCGAAAATAATGCCGATTGCTGCGGTAATCAGTACGATCACGTTGCCCAACATCGCGCCATATCCCAATCTGTGAAAGGTAAATCCTTCCATGTAGGAATAGACCGGTAAGATATTTGTTGCATCCTGGGGGCCGCCGCCTGTCATGATATAGATAATTGTGAAATTACCGAATGAGAGCAGTGTCATTAACAACGCGGAAGTCAATACGGTTGGCCTTAGCACGGGAAATACGACTCGGCGAAAAATACGAGCTGAGCTTGCCCCTTCGAGTTTGGCGGCTTCGACGATATCTTCAGGGACATTTTTTAAAGCCGCGGCAAACAAAAGCATCGCTAGTCCGCATAGCGACCAACAATTGGCACAGGAAACCACTAGCATCGGAACAGTGTATAAAACGCCTGTGTCCCCCATTCCTAACATCTCGGAAAAAATGCCGCCATGTGAGGTTACGGTCCACCAGATCACCGCGACCGTGGTTGGGGGCAGCGTCGTTGCCAATACGACGATGGTACCGATGAGCGACCTTAAGCTTGGTATAGCGCGCTGCATCAGCATGGCAATCAACAAGCCCACGGCTGTTGACGCCACCGCTCCAGAAAAAATAACAAATATGATCGTAAGGTATACGGATTTTCCGAACAGATCATCCCGCCACATCGCCTGGACGTTATGCATGCCGGTAAAATGCCAATTAACAGAATTAGGCCCAATCAGCGAAAGATTGGTAAATCCAATATAAGCTGAATACCCAATTGGCGCGAGAAAGGCGGCGAGCAATATGCCGGCCGGCAGCAGCAGAGGTACGCTCAACCACTGAAAGCGAACCCTGTCGAGACGGGCATTTTTGTTTACCTTCACGCCTTTACCCGGCGCTACCGGTGGCAGTTCGATAGAATTTGCCATTTTACCCCTGCAGCTCTTACATCTACTTATTCTAACAGACTCTGACAAAGCCTTGGCCAACGAGCAAGATCGGGTATCCTCGATCCTGCTCGTTTATCGGATTTCTCTATTACAAGTATGCGACTGGCCCTTCGACGATTTTTATCGCGTTTCAACCTGATCGTCGGAAAGCTGGTTGGTAACCGTATCTTTCAGCTTCGCGATTGCGTCATCTACCGACATATTTGGGTTAAGCACCACGGCGTCAGTTGCTTGCAAAAAGCCTACCGCCCAGATCGCGAAATTGGGATCGGCGGGAACACCACCGGCGATCGGAATAAGCGCGCCAAACTTAGCTCGGTATGGGTTTTCGTCTACATAGCTAGGCGTATTCAAAACATCGGTCTGCGACGGAAGTCCACCAATTTCGATGGCAGCCGAGAGCTGATTTTCGGGTTTCATCGCAAGCTCGATAAACTTAATAGCGAGATCGCGATTCGGGGTCTTGGCATAAACAACCAGTGGCCATCCGACCAAAGCCGACGCGATACCGATGCCACCGCCGTTTATGGTCGGCAAGTTCGCGTATCCCATTTCCTTCGCAGAATCTGGATAATAAGGGTTAGAAACTTCCTTAGACCAAATATCCGGCATCCAGTTACCCATCACCGCGATGCCGACCTGGTGCTTCGGCATAAAGGCTGGAAGATTATCGGTATTTTGTGCGCTCAACACCTGACTCGCCGGCGCGATTAAGCCTTTCTGTGAAATCTCCTTGTAAAAGGCGATTGTTTCACGAAGGCCCTTGCTATCCACAACCCATTTGCCCGTTTTCGGATCAAGGATTGTCGGGTCTGATGACCCGAGTAGAAAGCTCAGACCGCCATAGCCTACCATGGCAAGACCACCCGCCTCACCCGACATCGCGTAAAGCGGCCAGGTTTTAGGATTTGCTTTTTTTAGGTTTTCGGCTGCAACAACGATATCCGCCCAGGTCTTCGGCTGCCAAGGCATTGGAATACCAGCAGCTTTAAACAGCGTTTTATCATAGTATAGCGCCATGTCATTTTCGGCATGGCTGACACCGTAAACCTTACCGGCGATCGAGCTCTGCGTTTTAATCGACTGTGGAATATTATTCCAGAAAGGCTGGTCCTTCAGATAAGCGTTGAGCGGAAGAAGATAACCGCTGCTACTCCAAAGGCTTTCGTCCTGATCGAATATTTCAAGCAGGTCTGGCGCCGTCGAGGGAGACCGTAACAGCAATGAAATCTTATTCTCAAAGTCAATGAAGCTGCCGGGAAGCCCGATCTTCTGAACTTTGACGCCCGGGTTCGCTGCTTCAAATTCAGTAGATATATTATTCCACCAAGCATTGCAAAGCGTGGTGGAAATCGGCACGTAGTCGCAAGAATATGCAATCTTGAATACGACCGGTTCCTGAGCTGAAGCGCTGGATTCCATTGCTCCTAGGACGCCCAGACTGACCGCGGCCGGCAGAACAAGATAGTTAAATAGATTTCGACGGAATTTCATTTTAGCTAGTCTCCTGTGTGGAAAACGATTGAATGGCGAAATTGGATTCCAATCCTCTGGAACTAGAACTTGGCACTCACCAAGTGTCTCGGGATGGTGGGCTAAGTTCAGAGACCGGAGATATGAAGTGGAGCCATCAGCGAAATATAGGCCAATCGATTTAGTTTCTGCCGAACCAGCTCCATCAAAAGTTGGCCCAGCAGAGGCGATGCACGAATCATTTGTTCACCTGAAAATCAATCCCGCTGTTTTCGGGTTAACGATGGTAGCGCGCCAACTTCCTCCGCCATTGTATATGGCAATTTTCATGCCAAGAATGCACACTAACGTTGATATTTCAACAAAAGTACGCTTTTGAAATCCTGAGTGAGAATACATGTTGGTCGTGAGACAAGAACCTTAGAAAGGATTTATGTGAAAGTCGTGCTCAATTGTTATGAGGTTTAAAATAACAGGTCTAGGAAGTTGTAATAAAGCGGCGAGATCAGATGCGATTCTTGATCACTAGTCGACCGTATCTGAGAACATTGCGAGTTTAACAGGTTGGGATGCGGCACCGCGTTTTTACTACGGCACCATTCTGAATATCCAAGGTTAGCTTAGTCGCCGATTTACCCGGCTATAGCTCCAATTCTCATCAGTCTCAGTCTCATTTAGTCTAATAGAGTCGCTCGTCTCACGGGATGCGCTTTCACACAGATCCTGATAAGCGAAGCTAAGACGTTCGAAACGCCGACGTTGACTTATTGTCAAAGCTGTTATGAGTCACCGATCACTGTGTTCTCTATCGAGAGATCGTGGCGGCGAACCGCTAGAAGTTGTGGTGTAAGCGGAGGGCCAGGGAACCGGCGGCGCTCTATCGCGAACCAGCCGATAGCCAGGAGAAGCAGGATTCCGATAAAGTAATTCAAGAGAACCTGCGTCGGTGGTTGCAGTCCTACCCAGATGACGTAGACGCCGCCGACGATACCAATGATCCTAAACAACTTTGACCAGCCGCCAAGCCGAAACGGTCCGTAAATGTGATGCTTCGAAAAGAGTGCCGCACAAATCGCCATTCCATAACTGAGCTGATAGAAAAGTGCTGTGCCAGCGATGAGCGCAGAAAAAGCGGAGGAATAGAGGGTCGTGCATACCGCAAGGATGGCACCGCACCAGATCGCGACAGCGGGTGTGCGATATTTATGGGAGACAAGACGCAAAGCAGAAGGCAGACCTCGGTCGCGGGCAAAGGCAAAAATGGCACGCGAGAATCCGGTGAGGCAGCACGTGCCACAAACGTAAGATGCCACGACGAGTGCGACCGCGATAAAGTCCTTGACGATGGTGGGCGCCTGGGTCTGACCGAACATGACAGAGAACGCATTGGCGCCTTGTTTGGCAATCTGGTCCTGATCAGCCATAGCGAGACCGAGCGCTGTGAAAATGACGATACCCAGCAGCGCTGAGAATGAAGCGGACTGTACCATCGCACGCGGAACGGCTCGCGCTGCGTCAATGGTTTCTTCCGAGGTGTGCGCTGACGCGTCATAGGATGTGATGATCCACATCGGTAGAAGGATTGCATAACCCAAAACAAGCGCAATATTGCCGGTATGGGGAACAACGTCTCCGCCAAGCGTGCCTGTGTTATTTGTAAAAGTGAAGATGTGTTCGAGGTTCTGCGGGTGGATATTGTAAAGCAGGATGGACAGCAATGCGACCGCGCCGATAAACGTCATATAAGCACCAAATTCTCCAAATCGAGCAAGCGTTCGCACCCCGACATGGTTGAGAATAGCTTGGGATGTCACGATGACAACGACTCCCACAACCTGATGCCAGTATCCCCAGCTTGACGTGTCTATATGCAGAACCCATCCGAGGATCATCTGAGTGAAGAGCAGGTAGATGGCGACGGCGGTCCCCGCGACCGAGAATGTGTACGCGAGGAGGTTTAACCAAGCGGTCGCCCAACCCCAACCGCGCCCGCCAAATACGGATGACCAGTGGTAAAGGCCGCCGGCCGTCGGGATGGCAGATGCGATTTCGGCCAGAGACAAAGCTGTCGATACGGCGATGGCACTGCCGATGAGCCAGCCGACACTAACTCCGAACATGCCGGCACTGCCAATGCCCTGCTGCATGTTGATACAGGCACACCAGAAGACTCCGATCACCATGAAAGACATGGCGAAATTACCGAAGCTCGACATCAGCCGGCGCAATTCCTGCGTATAGCCAAACTTTTGCAATATTTCCGTGTCGTTATCGACGACTTGGTCATCGAACTTATCCATGAGCCATCGTCCCTTAAAAAATTCAAGCACGCCAGAAGCAGTTATTCGACGATAGCAAAAAGGATGCCAAAGTTTGCGGCGGCGTTGATGTCGGCTGTCTGCCTTTGAAGAAGAGTTGAAATCGTCCTTCCGAAGCGTCCTGTGCGGACAGGTTGGGACCCTATAAACAGAGTATGATCCCCGTAGAGGCGGCGGCGGGAATTTCGGCATGAGACTTGCTGGACCAACGATTGTCGAAACAGCCTCTCGGGAGAGACCGGGATTAATCGGCGCCGAAGGAGCAACCCCCCGGAAACTCTCAGGCAAAAGGACTGAGAGGCTGGACAATCTGGAGAGAGATGGCGCAGATCAGTCGTGTCATCCACCGAAGGGGAAATCTGGCACCGCCGGACAAACTCTCAGGTACAAGGGACAGATGGGGACAGTCGCCGCGGTCTTACAGCCGTGGATTTTACAGCCAAGAGGTTTGCTCTGTGCCCCATATAGCCGTCATTGGTGCCGGTATCACCGGTATGACAACTGCATACGCTCTGTTGAACCGTGGACACAAAGTTACGGTGATCGAGCGCCATCCCTATCCAGCGATGGAGACTTCCTTCGCCAACGGTGGACAGCTTTCGGTTAGCAATGCCGAAGTTTGGAACCACGCATCAACCGTTATCAAAGGGCTAAAGTGGATGACGCGAAAAGACGCGCCACTTTTGGTTCATCCTGCCCCAACATGGCATAAAGCATCATGGATGGCGGAGTTCGTCGGCCAAATCCCCCGGTACCATGTCAACACCGTCGAGACTGTCCGCCTTGCTTTGACCGCTCGCAAATATATGCTCGAGATCGCCGAAAAAGAGCATATTGACTTCAATCTTGAACGGCGTGGCATTCTGCATTTCTATTACAACAAGGCCAGTTTCGAGCATGCGGGGGTTGTTAGTCAGATGCTCAAGGAAGGCGGATTGGACCGTCATCCTGTCACTCAGGCTGAAATCAAAGACATTGAGCCGGCTCTGAATGGACAGTTTTATGGGGGCTATTTCACTCCTTCGGATTCGACCGGAGATATCCACAAATTTACCCGTGGTCTTGCCGACGTGTGCGCGAGGCTGGGGATGAACTTTGTCGGGAACGCCGAGGTGGTGAGGATCACCCACCTCGGCGGACAGGGTATCGAGATCGCCTGGCAGAAGAAGGGGCCAGGCGAAAGCACGGCGCAAAGTCTTGGGCGATTTGACTCCGTCGTTATGTGCGCGGGTGTCGGGACGCGACGACTGGCGGCAATGCTCGGCGATCGGGTGAATATTTATCCTGTGAAAGGCTATTCCATCACCGTGCATCTTGACAGCGAGACGAGCCGCAAAGCCGTACCTTGGGTGAGTCTGCTTGACGACAAGGCGAAGATTGTGACTAGCCGGCTTGGAGAGGACCGATTTAGGGTAGCGGGCACTGCTGAGTTTCGCGGTGAAAATCGGGACATACGGGCCGACCGTATCCAACCTCTAGTGGCATGGTGCCGCAAGCTTTTCCCGCGAATGGATACTGACCGTGTGATCCCCTGGGCGGGGCTGCGGCCAATGATGCCTAATATGCTTCCGCGCGTGGCCAAGGGACGCCAGGAGCGCGTGTTCTACAATAGCGGCCATGGCCACTTGGGCTGGACTTTGTCGGCTGCGACCGCAGAAATTATCGCACAACAAATAACCTCGGAAACGCCGGCCTAGCCGGTCGCTGGTCTAACTTGCCGCTGCTCCATCCGCATGGCCATTGGCTCATGGCGCGGCGCAGCGGCACAACAATCCTCCAGGGAAATCACGATTCTAAGTTCCGTCAGGATGCGAATAGATACCAGGGACATCTCATCACAGTGATTTGCGAGCACTTGTCGCAGTCCGATAGACATACCGCTCACACGAGATCTGCGGCGCCGGCCGCTCCCCGCCAAGCATGAGTCTCCACCGCCTCCGGAACGTTTCGGCTCATACACGCGTAGCTTGAAAAACTTTTAACGTTCGGACGCAATGAGGGAAGTCCAGCAAGCGCAACGTTTGTAGCTAGTACGACGTTTGTAGCTTTGAGATCACCCGAAGGCGTTTGGCGAAGAAAACCCACTTCCACTTCCGTAGCTCGCTGCACAAGAGTATCCTCAAAGACGGTGCAGCCACGCCGAAGAATTTCGGAACGAAGATGATACGCCAAACATCCCTGACGCACCGTCGCGCCCTCGGAATACAATAAGCCACCACGGAAAATCGGAGACCATAGATGCTGTCTCATCTCATCTTGGGATACTGGTGAGACACTTGAGGCTAATCCCAGTGCTCTAGCGACCTCCGATGCTCCTGAAATTATGGTGTCTTGTCCTTTGCTCATGGAAATCAGCAGATTGCCGCCTTCACTCTACTGACAATCCCAACCGCTGGCCGTACAAAAATTGCGAACCAGATCCTGCGAGCGGTCTCCCAGACGCGCAGCATATAACGCGTCTGAATCACCGAGCTGATGGGAGAGAAGCTCCAGGCTAGACCTGTAGCCATCAACCTTACCAACATTACACGAGCTGGCGCCGTATCCGTAGCAATAAGCATCTAATATCGCGATACGCAAAGTAGGACGTCGGTCCAGCAAAGCGATTGCAGTCCACATGCTGGCAAAGCCACCACCAACGATGGCGACGTCTACACGCAAGCTCCCCGTCAATGGCGGTCGGGGAGGTGTGCAGGCTTGAACGTATTAGACGTCCAGCAACCACCATGAGTGTCCCTGTCTTCGGTGTGCGTCGGGAGGCGTCACTAGGCCCGTAGAGGCTCTGACTCCAACCGGAGTAATTGCGGGGAACTTAGAAAAAAGTTGGAAAGGCTAAGCAATGGTCGCGCGATCAATATCTAAGACATTGTTTTATACGCTTCTTGACTTTTTCCTCATTTAAAAGCCCTGCGTCGCCAAATATGCCGCATAGTATATCTGCTGGTGGGCGTCGCGAAGATAACCAAAACCAGTCACTCTTAAGCCGTCGCAATTAATCTCGAATCGTCGCATTCGGATATATGAATTATCTGCGAACGGATAAGCTTGCTAGGCGTCAACGCCCGCAGAACGTATCGGGCTGATTGAAAGAAGGGCGTGCTTCCCGCGCGTTTTAGCCCTGAAGGTCGTGACGGCGAGACGGATTTCTGCGGGCCAGTTCGGAGCCGATGGTTATCCATGATATTCGGTGCGTTCTCCCCGAGCGGCAGGATTTGCAAGAGTAGAAAAGCCGAATCGCGTTCGCGGAAAGAGCACTGCATATTGAGTTGGGCTTCGCTTTAGCTCAATGACCCGCAAAATCGAAACCCAATGCGGGTGTCTTTTTCGAGATCGAATCCCAACATCATAGTCTGCATCGTGGTCGATTCATATTCCAAAAATACCAGTCGTTCAAAGCCGCCGGACAAGAGCGGAGGGGGCATTCCTCTGAATATGTTCGTGGATAGAGAGAGGCGCCATGAAAAGGCAAAGCCAGATAGAAGCAGCCCATCCGGCTAGTCGAGGAAGACGCTCTTCCCGTTAAGAGGATCTTGGGAAGGATTGCTAACCTCTGGCCAAATTTCATCGAAAGACCGGGGGGGGTGTCGCCCATATTGTTGAGCAGCCACAACTGTTACGCAGACAAGAGAAGGGCCTCACCGTCCCGGACATAGCCGGAGAGCAGGTTCACGCCGCTGGCGGCGTCGAAGACATAGAGATCTTCGCTATCAAAGACGAGCTCGACTTGATCGCCTGGACGAATTTGCGAGAAGCTTGGAAATTGAGCTTCTACGGATTGGCCATCGACATCTACAATGACAAATGTTTCCGCACCAGTAGGTTCGACGGCGTGTACAATGCCGCGGATCTTTTGCGTACACCGGCCAGGCGCATCCTGTGTCCAATGAACGTCTTGCGGGCGCAATCCGATATTGACACTGGAGATGTCACCGGATCGAAGTCCCTTAGCTTGACGATCAGACAATTGCGTGTTTCGGCCGAGGCATTTTAAAAAAACACTTTGATCGAACCTTTCGAGAGTCCCCGGAACGAGATTCATCTTAGGCGATCCGATGAATGTCGCCACGAATTCATTGACAGGCTGTTGGTAGAGGCGCTGAGGCGTATCGATCTGCAATAGCTCGCCTTTGTTGAAGACAGCAATTCGATGGCCCATTGTCAGCGCCTCGACCTGGTCATGCGTTACATAGGCCGTGGTGACACCTAACCTACGCTGCAGGTCTGTGATCTCAATGCGCATTTGCGCGCGGAGCGCTGCATCGAGGTTTGAAAGCGGTTCATCAAGCAGGAAGACCTTCGGCTGTCGCACCATGGCCCGGCCCAACGCAATGCGCTGGCGTTGTCCGCCAGAAAGCTCACTTGGCCGGCGTCCCAAAAGTGAATCGAGTCCAAGCATCCTCGCAACTTCGCGAATCCGCTGGTCCGTTAGCTGCTTATCTTCGTGACGGGCACGGGGGCCAAACGCGAGATTTTGATACGTCGAGAGATGAGGATAGAGAGCGTAGCTCTGAAAGACCATTGCAATATCCCGACGGCCTGGTGGAACTAGCGTAACGTCGACTTCGTCGAAAAATATGCTTCCATAGGACGGCGTTTCTAAGCCCGCGAGCATACGCAGTGTCGTGGTTTTTCCGCAGCCAGAAGGGCCAACGAATACAACGAATTCGCCATCAGCTATCTTGAAGTTAATATTTCGAATGGCCGCGTAGTCGGCAAATATTTTCGAAACATTCTCGAAGGTTACGGTCGGCATCGAACCCCTTACCCGGTTGCCCGGCACTGATTGATTTGGAAGATTGCCCAGCTGCATCACAACAAGGCTTCCACCACAAAGATGATAAGGTGGTAATAGCAAAAAGCGTGCCAAAAATTGAATGGGAAGTGTCTAGCGAGGGAAAGCATAGTCGCGATGCCATCATCATTATGGCTCGTCGAATTTTGCGATTGAGGGAATCATGTGACGAGTGGTCGGGAAATCGCTTTATTTTGACGAGTGGCTCTAAGCAACTGGCTCACTCGGATGAGTGCGCTCATTATGATTACTTAAAGTGAAGATCAGCGGTAATTCAGTTTCGTCTAGTCACTCTCAGAAAGTCTCGCCTCATCTCAATCGTTGAGATGAGGCTGCCTGTTTGGGATCAGGCGGTGTTTCCTTTGATGAAGTCGGCTGCCCGCTCGCCCATCATGATAGTGGGTGCCGTGAGGTTTCCCGACGGCACGAAGGGCATCACCGAGGTGTCCACCACGCGCAGACCGTCGAGGCCATGAATCCGAAACTGCGGATCAACCACGGCCAACTCGTCCGTACCCATCTTACAGGCTCCACAGGGGTGAAGTGCGCCTTGGCCAGTTTCACGAACGAAGGCTTCGCGTTCAGCTGCCGTTGCAAGCGCGCTTTGGGGCCTGTGGAGATTCTTTATGAATGGCTGTAGCTCCTTTTGAGCCATAATATCCATGCCAATGCGCACACCTTCACCGAGGCATTGCACATCGTATGGGTCGCTCAGATAGCGGGGGTCGACAATCGGCTTGCTATCGATGTCTGAGCCACGCAGGCGAATTTCTCCGCGCGATCTCGGGCGCATTTGGTATAGATTTACGGTGCATCCATTCCCACTGGGCGTGGTTTCAGAGCCCTCTTCAACACCAGCGCCGGGCAGGAAATGATATTGCAAATCCGGGGTTTTTTCGTCTTTATGCCCCCACCAGCAAAGACCGCCTTCACAGACATTACTGGTTACTGGACCATTACGAAACAGAAGGTACTGTAGCCCGGCGGCAGCCTGCCAGCGGAGTTTCTTGTACTTGTCGTAGCTATGTGGACCACTCAGGTCGTAGATGAGGAATACGTCGACATGATCGTGCAGGTTCTTTCCGACTCCTGGAAGATCGTGTATTACCTCAACGCCGGCCGAGCGAAGGTCTGCCGCCGGTCCGATGCCTGATACCATCAGGAGATGGGGAGAGTTAATTGCGCCGGCGCTGAGGATCACTTCCTTGTCGGCGTAAACTCGTTTGACATGGCCCTTCTCTATATACTCCACGCCCCGGGCACGACCACCCTCAACGATGATCTTGGTGACACGCTTTCCAGTCCATACGGTCACGTTGCCACGGCGCTCAGCTGGGTGAAGATAGGCTGCCGCTGCGCTGCAGCGCAGCCCATTGCGCATCATGACTTGGTAGAGACCGCAACCCGCTTGGTCGCCAGAATTGAAATCTGCGTTAAACGGGTAGCCGCTTGATTGGCAAGCTTGTAGCCAGGTTTTGGTGAGAGGATGCGTGGCCCGCGGATCCGAAACCCACAAGGGCCCAGTGGTGCCATGAGACGGTCCAGAAAACCGCTCATTGTGCTCAGCCTTGCGGAAATAGGGGAGCACCTCATTGTAGGACCAGCCTGTGCAACCAGATTCTGCCCAGTGGTCATAATCTTGCGGCACACCACGCATATAGACCATGGCGTTTACTGAACTAGCGCCGCCCATGACGCGGCCCTGAACCATTTCAGGGAATTCCGCTGAGCGTCCAGGGGTTCCGTTTTTGACTTCAAAGCGGGAGAGAAGCGATCCCTTCGCAGTTTTGTAGTAAGTTACCGGTATGTGAATGTACGGGTTTCTGTCGCGAGGGCCCTGCTCGAAGACAAGAATTTCTGCACCATCGAGTTCCGCGAGCCGCGATGCAACAACCGATCCGCCCGGCCCGGTCCCAATGACGATATAGTCAGCCATCTTCCACTCCATTTGCTAGGCTTCGCCAAAGGCCGGCTCCACCTGCAGCCGATTGCACGACTTGCGTTGCGTTGCGTTGCGTTGCGTTGCGTTGTCGCAGGCACGGTATTCGCAATTATCATGCCATATGCCGCGCCGCGAACTGAAGTGGCCCGCGGCTTGCTTACGGCTTCAGTAGCACCCTGCGCAACCGCACGGCGTTGAATGCACTAATGGGGACTTCATGAAATATCCAGACACAGCGCTGTTCATAAATGGCCAATGGCAGCAGGCGCAGAGCGGCGAGACAATCAGCGTCGCGAACCCTGCGACAGGCGAGGCGATCGGCGTCGTTGCGAAGGCGAGTGTAGCAGATCTTGATCTCGCCCTTGCGGCGGCAGGACGCGCGTTTGAGACGTGGCGCGCAACGTCGCCGCTCGTACGGAGCAACATTATGCGCCGGGCTGCCGATCGTCTGCGCCAGCAGGCAGAGCAAACCGCCACCATACTAACGATGGAGCAAGGAAAGCCGTTTAGTGAGGCTATGGCGGAGACCTTGTCGGCTGCTGATATCATTGATTGGTTCGCAGAGGAGGCACGGCGTTCTTATGGGCGGGTCATTCCTGCACGTGCCGACGGGATCTATCAGCTTGTCGTCAAGGAGCCAGTCGGGCCAGTTGCGGCGTTTACACCTTGGAATTTTCCTCTCAACCAAGTTGTTCGAAAGGTGTCTGCGGCGATCGCAGCAGGCTGTTCCATCATCGTGAAGGGCCCTGAGGAAACGCCTGCCTCACCAGCCGCATTGATCGCCTGCTTCGCAGAAGCTGGCTTGCCCGATGGTGTCATTAACCTTGTCTACGGTTCACCGGCAGAAATCTCGTCTTATCTCATCCCGCATCCCGTGATCCGAAAAGTGTCGTTCACCGGATCTGTCGCTGTCGGGAAGCAATTGGCGGCCATGGCAGGGCAACATATGAAGCGCGCAACTATGGAGTTGGGTGGTCATGGTCCTGCTCTGGTATTTGATGATGCCGACCTCCCGAGCGCGGTGGATCGCCTTGTGTTCTCAAAATTCCGCAACGCCGGCCAGGTCTGCGTCGCTCCGACACGGTTTCTCGTGCAGGAAGGTGTCTACGATGCCTTCGTGGAAGAATTTGCCACGCGGGCGGCGGCCTTAAAGCTCGGAAGCGGTTTGGATTCGGAAACCAAGATGGGCCCACTCATTAATGACCGGCGCGTCAAGGCGGTGGAGAGTTTGGTTAGTGATGCAGTCGCAAAGGGTGCAGGTGTTGCCACCGGCGGGCGGCGTGTCGGCAACGTCGGCAGTTTCTATGAGCCGACGGTTCTAACCGGACTGACGACCGAAATGAGCGTGATGCAGGAGGAACCATTTGGGCCCCTAGCACTTATGATTCCGTTTCGCGATCTAGATGAAGCAGTTGCAGAAGCTAACCGTCTTCCTTACGGACTTGCCGCTTACGCATGGACGGGTTCGGCGCGCACGTCGACCTTGCTGGGTCAGCGGATTGAGAGTGGGATGCTAACAATTAACCATCTTGGACTGGCCCTTCCAGAAACGCCATTCGGTGGTGTTAAAGACTCTGGTTACGGGTCCGAAGGTGGGGTCGAGGCAATGGAAGCCTACCTCAATGTGAAATTTGTGTCGCAAGCCGCAGGCTGAATAGACGAGACATGACGGCCGGCGAAACTACGCCGGCCGGTGATCCTAAGGAAATGCGGTATCATGCAAGAGCGTGAAGCCTTCATAAGCGGGATGGCCGCCCTAGCCGGGGGCGTTAACGTTATTACGACGGGGGGCCTAGAGAATTCTGCTGGGCTAACCGCCACGGCGGTTTGTAGCCTATCGGCGGACCCGCCGTCATTGATTGTGTGTGTAAACAAGGAAGCGTCGGCGCATGAAATGTTGTTGGCAGAGCGCCGGTTCGCGGTAAATGTGCTAACTGGTGATCATCGCAGTCTCGCTCTTCAATTTGCCAAGACTAGTTTGAGCGCCAAAGAGAGATTCGGAGGGGCAAGTTGGACGACGCTTGCGACCGGTGCGCCGGTCCTTTCAGGAGCAGCGGCGGTGTTTGACTGTGTTCTCGACCGTGTATACGACGGATATTCGCATTCTATTTTGATAGGCTTGGTTCAACGAACTCTCATTCAGGACGATCCCGACGGATCTGGTTTGGTTTGGCATGGCCGGAGGTTCCGCGGTTTAGTCGACTTGATCAGATAATTAGACCATGTTGCCAAAGGCGGGTAAGGAACCGATTTAGGCCTGCGTTTGAGTGACTAAAGCGTATAAAGCTGCATCCCTCTGCAGGATGCAGCTTTATACTTGAACCCGGAGAGTTGTGCTCAGTTAGTTGGGGACATTTGGATCCGCCGCGTTCCACGCGGCCGGATGCCAAATTCTTTTAGCCGGCGATAAAAGGTCGCTCGGCTCATCTGTAAAGCTTTCGCTGTTTCGGCAGCGTCGTCGTTGTGATCGCGCAGCGCAGCCATCAACATCGCGCGTTCATCGCCGCGTTGTGGGCTGGGAGGCAGGCTAATTGCGGCCGGCGGCGCAATCGCTGTGGACGTAACGCCGGCATTGATCTCGATATCAAAAAACAAATGATCCTCCTGGATCATCCCGTCGTCGGCGACGCAAGCGGCGCGTTGTAGTACGTTGCGCAGTTCACGGAGGTTTCCTGGCCACTCATACGATTGGAGCAACGCCATGGCCGCTGATGACACAGACATCCCAGCACCGGCCGGATAATCGGCAAGAATCTTAGCAACGACTTCTGGAAAATCGGTGCGCTCACGCAGTGTAGGCAGGTTCACAACAACGCCCGCGAGACGATAATAAAGATCGGCGCGGAATCGTCCTTCTCTCGCCGCCTGAGCCACCGAGACATTGGTTGCGGCAATCACCCGTACATCAACGCGGCGAACTGCACCCCCACCAATCGGCGTGACCTCTGCGTTTTCTAGAAACCGCAGCAGCCTAGTCTGCAAGGCTACGGGCATGTCGCCGATCTCATCAAGAAAGAGAGTGCCACCCTCTGCTTGCATGATGCGACCAGTCTGTCCCTCCTTCCGGGCACCGGTGAAAGCCCCGGAGCTATATCCGAAGAGCTCACTGTCGATGAGGGTTTCAGGCATTGCAGCACAGTTTAAGGCCACAAAAGGCTTGTGTGACCGAGGTCCATCCGCGTGGATGGCACGCGCCAACACGTCCTTACCTGTGCCTGTCTCTCCAAGGAGCAGCACAGGCAGAGTACTACCGCGCACACGTTGCAGTAAGCCCGCATTTCGTATCATTTTCGGATCACTGCCTACCGTCTCAAGGAGGCTGCGGCTTCCGGTTACAGGGGCTCGTGCAACATGGTCAGGCCTACCGCTGCTAAGAGGGGAGCGGATGGGGAAATGGATTTTGCTCGGAATCCGCACCCCGTCGATTTTATGCACCAACGCAACAGACTTTGACGATCCAGGAGTGAAAAAGGAGTTATCTCGGTCAAAATAATTCCACAGCGATTTGCCGTCGATGCCATATCCGGTTGCTCTGAGGAAATTCATCGCGTGCCTGTCGGCAGCGATAAGAGAACCCTCTTCACGTGCGGCAACCAGCGCCATCTGACCGGGGCTCACGCGCATTTCCACCAAACAATGGTCTCGGTGATAGTGGCGGAATAACCGCCTCTCAACCTTTTCAGCCATTTTTATCAGGATGTTATAGGCCATTTGGTGCAATTCTCGCGACACCGATTCCGAACTGGTCGTGATATTGAGCACGCCCAGTATATCACCTGAACTGGCAAAAACGGGCGCTGCAGCGCAGCAATTGTCGGTATAACGGCTGAGAAAATGATCCGATTTATAGAGAGAAACTGGCCGTGCTTCCCAGAGCGAGGTGCCGACGCCGTTGGTTCCTTCCGTTTCTTCAGTCCAAAGAGAACCAGGACACTCCAAGCTCGGCACCCCTCCGGCGCCGCTAGCTGGGAGGTTCAATATTGTGACACCAGCCTTGGTGCAGAATGAGACCTCGTAGCCGGAAGGATTTATTAATGCAGATAGCTCGAACAGACCAAGCTCAATGATATCCCGATAGGGCTCCAAGGGCTCTGCTTGCCGGCGCCACTCTGTGCGCATGAGTGTATGGGGACGCCGCCGCTGAATGGGGTCGAGCTTGTGCACTTCGATACAACGACGCCATGATACATCGACCCAGTTGTCCGCGTCCCGAGCGGTCAGCGATGACAGTATATGCGCTCGATGTGCGTTCGCGTCGATCATAGCCCCACTCCATCTTGCCTCCACAGGCAAAGGCCAACTCTGAAAGCGTTTTAGTAGGCAAATTTATATAAAGCATGCTCAGCCGCAAGGCAAAAAAAATTTCCGCAAGCTTAGCTGCCTAAACCATGTGCGTAGACGCCTGTCTAAGCAATTTTCATCTCACCTTGTCTCAATTCGTCTCACGCTATGATTGTCACCCATTCTAAATTAGTCGCAGCGATGAGACGCCGCAGTTCGAGGCTGGGCACTCTCCGCTGAACCCACTAATTTTTCTAAAAACATAGATTTTAACGGGGATTTCTTTTTATCTCCGTTAACAAAAACTCCCACTTGTTGACGCTTGCGAATGCTGGCATGGCTCTTGCGATTGACAACTCCTGCATGGCAAGCGGGTGCAAACGCAGCAAGGCTGCATGCTTTGAGCTTGATTTTAAAAGGGAGTTTGAAATGGACCTCGGCCTTTTCATGATGCCGCTTCATGACCAGAAGCGAAACATCACCGACGTTCTGCAGCAAGATCGTGAAGCCATCATCCTTGCGGATAAGCTAGGATTTGCAGAAGCTTGGGTCGGTGAGCATACGACCTGTTCTGCCGAGCCGATTGTGGATTCCCTTCAGTTTCTCGCGACACTGATAGACGCAACGAAGAACATAAAATTTGCTACTGGCGTGCTGAATTTGCCGCAGCAGCATCCGGCGACAGTGGCCGGGCGAGTTGCTCAGTTCGATCATCTTTCGCGAGGCCGCTTCATCATGGGTGTCGGGCCTGGCGGTCTAACATCAGACATGGAATTGTTCGACACGATCAATATGAACCGTGCCGAAATGGTCCTGGACTCGGTTGAGATTATTCATAAGATTTGGGCGTCCGATCCTCCTTACGAGATTCAAGGCAAATACTGGAAGGCAGTCGTTAAGGACCAAGTGATTCATTCACTGGGATTTGGCCCGATGCTTAAGCCGTATCAAAAGCCGTATCCGCCGCTTGCAATTTCTGTGATGAGCCCCTCCTCAAGTAGCGCAAAACAAGCAGGTGAGCGTGGTTGGGAGATCGTCTCTGCAAACTTTACCCCGGCGTCAAACGTCAAAACTCATTGGGAGCAATACGCCATAGGTTGCTCAAATGCGGGACGCAAAGTTGACCGAACCAAATGGCGTGTTGCACGGTCGATTCTCGTAACAGATACGGACCAGGAAGCTGCAGATTATCTAGCTCAGGACGAAAGCGCTTACGGCGCTTATTACGATTATATCATCGAAGACATGGCCGTCTTCAAGATGCTCCGAGTTTTGAAGCCGTCCAAAGAGACCCCAGACGAGGCGGTAACGCGGAAAAATTGCATGGATTGGATGGTGCTTTCAGGGTCTCCGAAAACAGTTCTCGACAAGCTTGTCGCCTTCGTCGACGAGCTAGGCGGGCCGTTTGGAGGTTTGCTCATGACCCAAAAGGATTGGGATGTGCCTAGCGTTCATCGCCGGACAATGGAGCTACTGGCGCTGGAGGTAATGCCGAAGTTGCGTCAGCACGTCTCAGCAATGCAGACAGCTTGATCCACGACGCCTCCCAGCGAATACTGGGAGGCGTCAGGGACACGAAGTAGATGATTAAATAAGATCCACAAAGAATTTGGATTAGTCGGCACTATAAGCCAATCAGCGGCCTTGCTCGGTCATGGTTGGATGGTAAAAAGATCAAATGGCGACCTAAGGTGAGGACGCAGAACGGCCGCGCCACATGGCAGCAAATGAGAGCGTCTTCGCATAGGCGACCTGCGTCTCAAGTGAAGTCGGACGAATATCGCGGCAACCTAGAGAGAAATCGAGTGACGGATAAAACAATAGCCACCGGAAACCTTGAAGTTGCTAGCGTTCTTCGGGACTTCGTGGTGAACGAGGCGTTAGTCGGGACTGGACTAGACGCTGACGTTTTTTGGAGAAATTTCGAAACTTTGCTAACAGAGTTTTCTCCTCGTAACGAAGCTCTTCTGAAGCTGCGGAACACATTTCAAGCAGAAATTGATGCATGGCATGTTGAGCACCGAGGCGGCCCGCATGATGCGGCCGCTTACAAAGTTTTTCTTTCGGAAATCGGCTACCTCGTTCCTCAGCCGACCGATCTTCTCATCGAGACAGCGGGCGTTGATGACGAAATTGCGCTGATTTCTGGACCACAGCTGGTTGTTCCAGTCACAAACGCTCGCTACGCGCTGAACGCGGCCAATGCCCGTTGGGGTAGCTTGTACGACGCTCTCTACGGAACCGATGCAATCGACGAATTGGACGGCGCTGGACGAATGGCAAACTTTAATCCGGTCCGTGCCGCCAAAGTGGTGGCCTACGCGAAAGCATTCCTAGATCGGACCTTCCCGCTTTCCGAAGGGAGCTACGCGGAAGTTACGGGGTTTTCTGTAGAGAACGGTCAGCTGCAAATACACCAACAGGTCAGAAAAACCGCCCTGCGATCGCCAGATCAATTTGTGGGATTCAAGGGCGCGGATGCTATCCTGCTGAACAACAACAAATTGCACGTGGAGATAGCGATTGACCGAAGCCACAATATTGGCGCGCACGATCTTGCCGGAATTTCCGACATTTTTCTAGAGTCGGCAGTTTCTACGATCATCGATTGCGAGGATAGTGTCTCGGCCGTCGATGCTTCAGATAAGGTCCTTGTTTACCGCAACTGGCTCGGTCTGATGAAAGGCACTCTCACCGCTTCAGTGGAGAAAAATGGCCAGGTTCAGACGCGGACTTTGAATGAAGACCGAATTTATACCGCGCCTGATGGTACGAAATTGGTACTTCCAGGACGTTCTCTGATGCTTGTTCGCAATGTTGGTCATCATATGATGACAGACGCTGTGTTGCTGGGTGGCAGCGAGGTTCCTGAAACCATCTTGGACGCCGTAATTACTACGTTAATCGCAATGCAGGATCTTCGTCAGCCAGGAAAATTCAGAAACTCTCGTGCGGGTTCGATTTATATTGTAAAACCCAAGATGCATGGGCCTGAAGAGGTGAGCTTTGCCAATGAGATCTTCGGGGCGGTGGAGCAATTGCTTGATCTACCCCGGTTTACGGTCAAAATCGGCATAATGGATGAGGAACGCCGCACCAGCGCTAACCTCAAAGCCTGTATATCACGTGCTCGACATCGCCTGGTTTTCATCAACACAGGGTTCCTTGATCGAACCGGTGATGAGATTCATACCTCGATGCAAGCGGGGCCATTCATCCGTAAAGCCGGACTAAAGACTACACCGTGGATACTTGCCTATGAAGATCGCAATGTGGATATCGGCCTTGCCTGCGGCCTAAAGGGCAAAGCCCAGATAGGGAAGGGGATGTGGGCGGCGCCCGACCAAATGGCTGCAATGTTGCAGCAAAAGATTGCCCATCCGCGGGCAGGTGCAAGTACCGCTTGGGTGCCGTCCCCCACAGCCGCAACGTTACACGCACTGCACTACCATGAGATTGACGTCGCCAGCAGCCAGAGCACGATTAGTAATCGCAGCTCAGCGTCTCTCGATGATCTTTTGTCTATCCCGCTGGCGGACGAGGTAAATTATTCGTCCGAGGAGATCCAACAGGAGCTCGACAATAACATACAAAGTATTCTTGGCTACGTCGTGCGATGGATTGATCAGGGAATTGGCTGTTCCAAAGTCCTCGACATACATAATGTCGGTCTCATGGAAGATCGGGCGACTCTCCGGATCTCGTCTCAGCACATAGCAAATTGGCTCCATCATGGGATCGTCAATGAAGCTCAGGTAATGCGCACGCTGAAGCACATGGCGTTGGTAGTCGATCAGCAGAATCGGAGTGATTCCAACTATAGCTGCCTTGCTCCGAATTACGATGGGGCCGCTTTTCGAGCTGCTCGTGAACTTATTTTTAGTGGGGTAAGCCAACCGAATGGCTATACCGAGCTTGTCCTCACCCGGTTCCGAAAAGAGGCAAAGAACGCTCTCTGACGTTGACTAAAAAGACTAGGTCACCCGACTTGGTCCAACCCCCTAGATCTGCACGATCATTGATGTAGTTTTTGGGTGGAGGTGGATGATGCCACGGAGAGTTTATAAGCCCGAAGAGATCATTGCGAAGCCCTGTCAGGTTGAGGTTTTGACCTCGCAGGGCAAGTCGGCTTTTGATGCGATCCGTTCGATCGAGGACCGCACGCATAACGGTCGCAAGATCCGAATGTTGAATATCGTCGACGAATTCACCCGCGAAGCGCTGGCGATCCGGGTCGCCCGGCGGTTGAATTCTAATGATGTCATCGATGCCCTCTCAGACTTGTTCATCTTGCGTGGCGTGCCGGGGCATATCCGTTCAGATAATGGGCCTGAGTTCATAGCCAAGGCCGTGTAGGCTTAGATCGCTGCCGTTGGCGCTCAGACCGCCTATATCACCCCAGGAAGCCCCTGGAAGAATGGTTACATCGAGAGCTTCAATGCCCGGCTGCGCGACGAATTTCTCCACGGAGAAATCTTCTACACGCTGCAGGAAGCGGGGGTTTTGATCGAAGCTTGGCGAAGGCAATATAACACGATCCGGCCGCACTCTTCGCTCGATTACAGGCCGCCAGCACCAGAGGGTCTTAATAGCGCCATCGCCGCAACCCAGTACTCAAAAACGTGGCCTCCTTCATTTCAGCCGCGGCCCAAATCCATCAGATTAACTACATAAAAACTGGACCAGTCATCGGGGCTTGCCAGATGGTGAAAAGTTAGAGTTCAACGGTGGAGAAAGGCCTGGATAGGAGCGGATCTCTTGGACGCTACTCGGCTCGGATCCGGCATTTGCCGTGTTTGGTCCGGTAATGCAACGACTTAATGTCGGCATGATGTTGTCCAATGACAAAGCTGATCTGGGCGGCTAAGGTGAAACCGTAAAACCTGCCCGTGTGGCTAGTAGATAGCGTAGACCTTGCGCAAGGTTTCGATCACTTCCCAGCGCCCGCTCCAGCCCGGCGGCAGAATGACCAAATCGCCGCCGGTAACGTCGATCACGTCACCGGTCGCAGCATTGGTCAGTTTAGCTTTTCCCACGATGATATAGGCAAATTCTGTGTCGTTACGATTAATGACCGGCCAGCCGCCCGGCTGACATTCCCAGATCCCCAGCCGGCCACCGGCCTCGGCCGCGAGCTTTTGGATCGCTAGCTGCGGATCGCCATGATCGGCACCTGGCCGTTGACCTGCTGGGCTTAAAGTCATGTCTCGAATTTCTGCGGCTTTTACGATTGTCATGTTATTCAAAACTAATTTCCTTTACCAACGAGTCTCGCTGTTCGCTTAGTTAGCCGACCGACGGTTTGGCTGCGTTGCGCTCAAGATCATTCAGTGTGCTGCTTCCTGACGCCAGGGCTTCTGCCTAGTTCAACCGGTGGCCCACCTGAATCCATGCATCGCAAAATGCGGTGCCACGATATCTGAAGCTCCTGGTCCGACACTACTGTGATCGGCATCGCGCAAATATCGAGATGGCTGCACGTTAGAATGATCGTAGCAAGAGCCGTGCCAGCCTTTCGGCAAATTTTGGCTGCTGATATTGGCTTTCGGGTAACGGCACAGCCCCTTCCCAACAGAGCGCAGGAAAAAGAAGATACCTACTGATGTTCGGCGTCCTCTGGTCCTTAGAAGAGATGACGTCGCGACGGGTTGGGAGACAATGCGACACATTGAAAATCTCCGGAACACGCTTTGGCCCGGAAAGCCTTCCCTTGCCACCAATCGGATGAGATCAATCTCATTGGCATGTCTTTTGCTCAAATGATTTTGCAAACTGGACCAAGGACGGCCAGGCCGGAGCACACCTATGCTAAATCTGCTGATGCCGCCAAGCAGCTACCGAGAAGAGGACCGTTCCTGGTGGCTAAACGACGTGCGATCGCTGCAAGGCGCCTTAAGGAATCACGCGCGCCTAACCGGCACGCAGACGGCGGATGTAGCTATCATTGGCGGCGGGTTTACCGGCATGTGGAGCGCGCTGGCGCTTTTGGACCGCCACCCCAAGTTACGTATCACTGTTTTGGATGCTTTTCGCTGTGGCGAAGGCGCGAGTTCCCGCAACGGGGGGAAGGCTCATGGCTATTGGTCGAGCCTCGGCCGGCTGAGCCAACAGCTCGGCGCATCCGCAGCCCTTGCCACGGCCAGGCTCGGCGACAAGGCGCAAGACCAGCTACGCAGCTTCTGCACCAGCAGCGGGCGCGATTGTTGGTGGCAGGAAAGCGGCAATCTGGCGATCTCGACGGCCGCGTCGCAGGATTATAAAATCGCCGAAGCCGTGGCCGTTGCCGCGCGCATGGGCGTGGCGGATAGTGTTGTAGCGCTGTCGCAAGACGAAATGGTGCAGCATATCAAGGCGCCACTATTTCGTGGTGGACTGCTCTATCGCGAGGGGGCAACCGTCCACCCGGCCCGTGTCGCCCACTATCTGCGCGCCGAAATCCAAGCGCGCGGTTGCGCGATCTATGAGGATACGCAGATAGCCGCGATTACTCCAACTGAAAACGGTGCCGTGCTGCACAGCGCAAACGGCCAACTAACGGCAGGCAAGGTGATACTAACGACGAACTTCGCTCTCTCCAGCCTGGCACATCTGCGGCCGCATCTCACTAATTTTTCAAGCTATGCCACGATGAGCCGCCCCGCCCCGGAAGCGCTGCGTGGTCATGGCTGGCTGGGCAGCGTCGGCGCGGCCGACCTGCGGATGTTCCTGCATTATTTCCGCAAGGCCGGAGACCGCGTTCTTATGGGTGCGGGCTCCGGTCCCATCGGCTTCGGTCAGGCATTGCAAGCTGAGCGCCTGCGGCAGGACAAGCCATCCCTGCGTCGCCCCGCCAATGCGCTTCAGCGCCTCCTACCCGGGTTTTCTACCCAGGATATCGAGCGCAGCTGGGGTTGGCCTATCGACGTCACCGCCGACAGGCTGCCTTACGCAGCACGTCTCAAAGGGCAAAATATCTTTTATGGCGGCGGGTTCTCAGGCCATGGCGTCAACCCAACCCTGATTATTGGCCAATGCTTGGCGTCTCTGGTGACGGGCCAAGACGACGAATGGACGAGATCACCGTTCTGCCAGCGCAAAATGCCGAGTTTGCCGCCGGAACCCCTGCGGTTTATCGGCGGCTCCGCCGTACGCTGGGGTATCATGAGCTGCGAGAATGACGAAGAAGATGGGCATTCACCCAATATGGCTGCCCGGTTCTGTGCAGCTTTGCCACGTCTGACCGGCATGTCTATTGGGTTACGCTAGCATATAACTGGGCGGAGCCCAAAGGATTGCCGAAAGTAGACTTCCGGAAATCATCTCGAGTCCGATGGACATACAACAGATCGGATATTCCTTTCTGTCCCATGTCAATTATGTGCTCTATTCAATCGGTGAAGAATCGTTCTCGTGCAGCCGCCTGATGAAAGCGTCAAAATGTTGACCATGCAAAAATACGGGCAATTGAGATCCGGCGCTGTGCTAGCTTTAGAGCGAGGCGGCGAATTTCCTGAACCGACCATTGGATGAGCGTCGTCGTGACTTTGCCGTCGTTTTTTTCGGTGTCATGACGTTGGCCTGGTGCCGAACGATCGTCATGTCGGATTGGATTATCCTCCTGTCAGCGAAGCCAATCTCTCTGCGATCATCCGGCTCGCCACGAAGGGTGCTGTCAGGTTGTTGAAATGCGAGTGCGTTTGGGCATGACGGTTGCCAGTCACAGGGTGATTGTGATGCAAGCGACAATGCGCCAGACACGAAAAGCCGCGTCACGAAAGGAGCGATAATCGTCTGCGGGAATGAGATGGCGGCGGAGCTGGAAGTGGCTGTGCATACGGCTATGAGCGGAGAGGAAGCGTTGAGCATGCCGTATCGATTTGAACCGCTGCATCTGTCGCTCACGTCGCCGGGTCGGTTGATGCGAAACCTCTATTCGGCTGTTCAGATAACGGCTTTGTCGGTGTTCAACCTTCGGTAGGATGTCTCGTTTTGCCGCCGCATAACTTTTCAGCTTGTCCGTGACGATCACCCGAGGCGCTTCAGTTCCGCCGCTGAGGAGCTTTTGGAAAAACCGCTTGGCCGCATTCGTGTCACGGTGTTTTTGCACCAGAATGTCCAGCACCACCCCGTTCTGATCGACAGCCCGCCAGAGATAGTGGATCTTCCCACGGATCCGTATAAACACTTCATCGAGGTGCCATTTATCCCCGGGTTTTGGACGACGGCGCTTGAGAGCGGCCGCGCCTCCCCACCCCGGCAACCTGACAGCACCCTCTGGTGCAAGGTTCTCTTTTAAGCGGAATATGAAACGACTAGATTGATATAGATCAGCAGGTAACTGGTTGCAAACTCACACCGTATTGGCCGTTTGCACCATAGCCGTAGGAGCTATCCACTTTTCCGAAGTAAGTTCAAGTCCAGATTGTCCTAGCTCTGTCTCTGGGGTGAAGTATGTCAGTCGTGGTACAGAACGGAACGGCCGCCATCGATCGCGATACTGGCCGCATTGATGAAGGGGGCTTCGTCCGAGGCCAGGAAGACCGCCGTCATGGCGACCTCTTCCGGTCGACCGATGCGCTTCGGCGGGTGTAGATCATAGGCTTTCTGCCGCTCAGCGTCCGGGTCGGGGAAGGTGTTCCAATAGTCGCGGGCGATATCCGTTTCGACATAGCCAGGGGCGATCGCGTTTACGCGCACGCCCCTGGCCGCATATTGAATGCCAAGCGCACGGGTCAGGCCCAATAGGCCGTGCTTCGCTACCGGATAGGGAAAGGTATCGGGGATAATCTTGCTGGAATGACTGGAAGCAATATTGATGATGCTACCGGCGTTTTGCGCCAGCATGGAGGGCAATACGGCTTTGCACATATGCCAGACGCCTTCCAGATCGACGGCAAAGCACCGTTTCCACTCCGCCTCGGTCGTTTCCAGTGGCTCATGGAAGACATTGATACCGGCGTTGTTGACCAGAACGTCAATGCGCCCGAAGGCACCAAGTGTCGCCTCGGCGACGGTGACGGCAGCGGCACTCTCGGCTACGTCGGTCTCGACAAAGAGGCTTTTTGCACCGAGAGACTTCAGCTCGGCCGCCATAGCGGGACCAGTCGTCGTATCACGCTCGGCAATCACCACGATGGCCCCTGCTTCAGCGAAGGCGCGGGCGGTGGCGGCGCCGATACCGCGGCCGGCACCGGTGATGATGGCGACTTTATTCTGAAGTCTAAGTGACATTGTGCTCACCAATCGACCACGGTGCCGTCCGGCAGAACGGCTTCCGTCGCGGTCAGAATTTCTTGTTTAAAAGGATGTTTGGCTGCCACAGCCTCATCAATCTCGATACCAAGTCCTGGGGCTTCCGGTATCTGCCAATACCCGTCCACCATACGAATGGGGCCTTGCAGAACGTCACCATACCAGGGGACGGCCCCCACCATTTCCTCCTGGATGACGAAGTTCGGCGTCGCAATGTCGAAATGCAGGGCAGCGACCCCGGCGAGAGGACCGAGCGGATTATGCGGCGCAATTCCGGCGCCGGCGAGTTCGGCCATAGCCGCGATTTTTCTTGCCTCCGTAAAGCCGCCGACATGACAAAGATCGGGCTGCGCAATGTCGATGACGCGCGCCTGGAAGAAGGGCTCAAACTCCCACCGGTCCACAAGGCGCTCGCCTGCCGCGAGCGGCACGTGAGTACGTGCTGCGATCGATTTCAGGCCTGCGATATCTTGTGGCGGCAGCGGTTCTTCCACAAACAATGGCCGACCCGCTGCCAGTACATCGATATATTGAAGCGCCGAGCCTGCTGAGGCGCATCGACCATGAAAATCGACCATAAGCTCGACGTCGTCGCCGACAGCGCTCCGAAGGTCCTGCATCATGCGCGCAACTTCATCAATCGCACGGACAGGGGCCGTGTAGTGGGTATAAGGGATGAAGACGACCTTCATGGCGCTGTAACCGCGCTCAAGCACTTCGTGGGCGCGCTCGATGAGCGGGCCGGCCGACATCGAATTATAGACGGCATTGATCTCACCCAGGCCGAGATGAGTATAGACCCGCACGCGGTCGCGCGTCTTGCCGCCCAGCAGACGCCAGACCGGCAGACCAACGCTTTTGCCGAGAATATCCCAAAGCGCAACCTCGATTCCGGCGATCGCGCTGCTGCCAATGACGCCGATACGCCAGAAGCCATGCTTGTGCATGGTGCGGACAAGGTTTTCGATGTCGCGGGGGTCTTTGCCGATGATAAGCGGCGCCAGATCATCGACAGCGCCCGTAACGGCTCTCGTCTTCCATTCAAGCGTGGCTTCACCCCAGCCGTAAAGTCCGGGCTGATCGGTATCGACGCGCACGAAAATCCAGTTGCGCATCTTGGCATTGACGACGACCGTCCGAATACTGGTGATTTTCATGAGGGGCTCCGATTGCGAAGAGGCTGAGGCGTGAAACGAACGGCCGCGTTCAGCGTCTCGCCGGGCGCCAGAAGTTTGAGTCCGCCGAGGTCCGCGGCATGGTGGGCATCTGCCTCATGCGTCATGGGTTCGAAGCAGAAGTAGTCCCCGGCGAAATCGGGCTCGAATGCGGTGTCGGACATGAAGACGAAAAAGTCCTGGAACGCGGGATCGGCATCGATATGCAGGCCTAAATCATGCTCGGGCCAAATGATCTCGGCCTTACCATTCCAACCTTTGAAGCCGTTGTTGATCCAGTGGCGGGGAGGGGAGCGTCTTTCGGCAAAATCCAGATCCGGAGGAATGGCAGTCAACGGGCCAGGCATGAACTCAGCCTCCTCCGAAAAGAAGCCGCTCGCACGCGCGCGCAGCGTCATCATGGGCGTCAGGGGAAAATAAGGATGCAGACCCAATCCGAAGGGCATGGTCTCATTGGCGAGATTGCGAATCGAGAGCGCGACAGCGAGCGTCGGTTGGGGCGCAACACTCAGCCGATAGACGATCTCCGCTTCATAATTATAGGGGCTTTGCGCATTTGCTTTCCTGCGCAACGCGAAGCGGATAGTGTCGCTACCTAGGTCCAGCACCTGCCAGTCGTTTAGCCAACCGTCGCCGTGCAAGTAATGTCGGTCCCAGGGCTGATTGGGCTGCAGATAGTAATCCCGACCATGAAGCTGAAACCGATTGTCGCGTACGCGGTTGCAGAATGGCAGGAGCGGGAAGCAGCTTGCCTTGAGTGGATCGCCGTCATGATGGCGAGCATCCCGCATCAGATGCTGCGTGACGCCAGCAGGGCCAGTCCAACGGAAGCCGCAGATGACGGCACCGCGACGGTCCAGATCAACCGCCAACGGGCCTTGCGACAGCGTAAAACGGTCGCCGGTCATTAGTCTTCCATCCGGATGATGACCTTACCCGCCCGTCCGCTGGCCGTGAGCGCATAGGCCTCGGCAGCCTGAGCAAGCGAGAAGCGATCCGTGATGATGTCGCGTGGATAGCGTTTCCAATCGGCCAGATCTTCCGCGCATTGATCCATATTGTGCAAGCTTGTGACCCAGGAGCCGATAATGCGGCGCTGCTTGTGCATGAGGTCGTCGCTGACCTTGAAGGTGACTTCGCCGGTCTCTCCGATATAGACACAGCGTCCCCAGATATGCGTGGCCTGAAGGGCCAGAAGCCGCCCGCGTGCATTGCCCGAACAATCGAGCGTCACATTAGCGCCGCCACGCGTGACCTCCTGCACAGCGCCAAGCGTGTCTGGCCCTGCGACGAAGCCATGAGTGATAAGACCGAGGCGCTGCGCGACCTCGACCCGCTCGACCTGGGTGTCGACGCCGATCGTCATTTTCGCGCCGCGCCCCTGGGCCAGCATGAGGGCCGCTAGGCCAACAGGCCCGAGGCCTACGACCATGACGCTGTCGCTGCCTGACACTTCGCCGCGTAGGATGCCCTCATAGGCTGTGCCAACGCCGCAGGAGATGAAGCAGCCGTCCTCATAGGTCAGGCTGTCGGGCAGCTTCACGAGATCCTTCTCGTCCGCGATCAAATATTCCGCATGGCCGCCGTCGCGCTGCCAGCCGTAAGCTGCACGCAAGGGGTCTGTGCAGCTGATCTGATAGCCCTTGCGGCAGCTCCGGCAGAAACCGCAACCGGAGATGTGATAGACGGAAACGCGGTCGCCTGGCTTGAAGTGCCGGCAGCCCGGGCCGAGCGTCTCTACCTGGCCGCTCGGCTCATGCCCGGCCACGACGCCCTGATATTTGGCACCGCCCTCGCCGATATGCTTGTGATAGATGTAGTGGATGTCGCTGCCGCAGAGGCCGGATGCCTTCATGCGCAGCCGAACCTGTCCGATCCCTGGCTCCGGCACATCGATCTCACGCAGATCAACCTTGTCATCGCCGGGCAGAAAAGCCGCAAGCATCTTTGCCATGATCGCAAATCCTGAACCTTGAGTTAGCGGCCTGCGCGCCCGGAACGGCGCGCGGCGGCGACATTGAGGAGGACGGCAGCGACGATGATGACGCCACGCACGACGTCCTGAACGAAGGAGTTGATGCCGTAGAGGACGAGACCGTCGCCGATGACGGTGATCGCGAGGACACCAAGCAAGGTGCCAAGCATGGAGCCGCGCCCACCGGTCAGTGAGGTGCCTCCAACGACGACACCCGCGATGACGTCGAATTCGAGCCCCGAAGCCGCTCCGGCATTGCCAGTACCCAGGCGCGCCAGCAGCATGATGGCCGTGACCGCCGCCATAAGGCCGGACAGCGTGAAAACCAGGATACGGATACCGGTGACATTGATGCCGCAGAGTCGTGCGGCGCTCGCATTGCCACCGACTGCGTAGACGGATCGCCCGAGCGCGGTTTTGCGCGACACGAAAACGAAGATCGCGAAGAGAATAATCATGACAACGGCCGAGACCGGAATGCCGAAGACATTGTCGCCGATCCAATCGAGCGTGTCGTTGTCATCGAAGCTGACCGGCAGCGCATTCGTCATAAAAAGTGCCAGGCCGCGTAGCGCGCTCCAAAGGCCCAAGGTCGCGACGAAGGAGGGCACGTTGAAGATGCCGCGCAGCACACCGGCGACGCTGCCGAGCAGCGCGCCCAGCACAAGCCCACCACAGAGCGAGACGGCAAGCGGCATATGCCATTTCAGGGCAAAGGCCATGAGGACTGATATAAACGCGACCATGGGACCGACGCTGATATCGATTTCGCCGGCGACGATCACCAGGGTTTGGGCCCAGGCGGCAATGCCGATGGCCGAGCCGTCGCGCAGGATATTGACCTGGTTATTGGCGCTTAGAAAGCCTGGCGAGATGAAACCGAAGATGGCGTAGAGCAGGACGATGATGCCGATCAGGCCAAGTTCGTTGACATGGCCCGCCAGTCGCCCGGATAAGGTTCTGGGGATAGGCGTCGTGATCACGGAAGCCGTCATGGGGAAAATCCTCAGCCGATGCAGGCGGCCAGAAGCCGCTCGGCATCGATGTCAGGGGCTGTATGCTCTTCAGCGATTTGTCCGTCTCGCAAGACCAGAACGCGATCGCAGACCTGATCCAACTCCTCGATCTCGCTTGAGACGAAGAGGATGGCGCGGCCCTCTCGCGCCAGGCCGCGAATGATGTCGTAGATTTGATTCTTGGCTTCGACGTCCACACCGCGTGTCGGCTCATCCAGTAGCAGGATGCGCGATCTGGCATGAATCCATCGCCCGATGACGACTTTCTGCTGATTGCCGCCGGAGAGCGTGCCAATAGGCGTCGTGGTGGCGGCGGTCTTGACGTGGAGCCGTTCGACGACCCCGCGCGTAGCGCGCGCAATGGCCGATGTCGACAGAACGCCGATACGGTCGACCCGCCGAAAATCGGTGATGACGGTATTCTCATCGACACCGAGCAGCGGAATGATGCCGTCTTCCTTGCGGCTTTCCGGCGTATAGCCAAAGCCGCGTCGGATCATGCTCCGGTAGCCGCGACGGGCAATGGCTTTTCCGTCTACGGCGACAATACCCGCAGCCGGTTTCGTAAAGCCCAGGATTGCCTCTATGAGTTCAGTGCGGCCGGAGCCCAACAACCCGGCAATGCCCAGCACCTCACCCTCTTTCAGATCAAGGCTGATGGACTGCAGTTTGGGCGGCAGGGATAGACCCTGCACCGATAGCAGCGGACGACCACCGACCTGTGGTGTAATTTGCCGCGCTTGTTCACTGCGGCCGAGCATCATCTGCACGATATCCTCCGTGCGTGCTTCGGCAACGGGGAGAGTGGAGATGATACGGCCATCGCGCAGGACGGTCGCGGTATCGGCCAGTCTGCGGATTTCGCTCATGCGATGGCTGACATAGAGAACAGCCGTGCCTTGGGCGGCGACATCTCGAACCGCAGCGCATACTTGGTCGACCTCGGCGGCTGCGAGCGAACTTGTCGGTTCGTCGAGAATGACCAGCTTCGGCGTGCCGAGGAACGCGCGTGCGATTTCCACCATCTGTCGCGCAGCCGGGCTGAGTGACGAGACCGGAAGAGAGGGATCGAGCGTGAGGCCGAGACGCGCGAGGGCCTGACGTGCCTCGAACACCATGCGGGCATGGTCCAGCATGCCGCTGCGCCGGAGCCAGGCGCCCAGAAACATGTTCTCGGCGATGCTCATGCTGGGAACAAGACTGAGCTCCTGGTAGACGGCGCGCAGCCCGCGTGCTGCGGCTTCGCGGGTTCGCCCTTCACCTTGTTCGCGGAACGGCTCGCCTGCCAACAGTACTGTGCCGTCGTCGGGGGTTTCTGCGCCGGTCAGCAAGCGGATCAGGGTCGATTTGCCAGCGCCGTTTTTGCCCAAGATGGCGCGCACCTCGCCTGGCTGAACCGCGAAGTCGACGCGGTCCAGCGCGACCACACCCGGATAGCGTCGACTTGCCTGGCGGATTTCGGCAACGGGTATGGTTATCATCAGATCTAATCCTGGCCGCGCTTACGGGATGCCGTCAGCATGCGTCTGCAGCCATGCATTGGCCTGATCAGGCGTCTTATACAGATCAATCGCAGCCGGCACCGTCGGATCGGTCTGAGTCTTGCCATCCACAGCGTCCATGGCTTCCTGGATCGCGAGATGGCCGACGGCCTTGCCGGAGATATCGACGACCGCCTTGAGAATCTTATGGTCGGCGAGGGCATGGGCGATGTCTGTTGTCATATCGCTGCCGAAGACGACGGTCTTGCCGCCGTTTTGCTGCACGGCCTTTGTCGCGCCAAGCGTGGCGCCGCCGGATTCGCCAAAGAAGGCATCAAGATCGGGATGCGCGGTTAGCATCTTCTCAGAAACGGCGACCGACGCGTCAACCGTTGTGCCCTGCTGATTATCGACAAGCTTGGCGCCAGGAACACGCTTAAGCAGTGCTGCCTGAAAACCTTTGCGGCGATTTATGCAGACTTCTACGAATTCGCAGTTGACGACGCCAATCTTAGGCGCAGTGATCCCGGCTTTCACAAAATAGTCGGCGGCCGCTTCGCCAAGCTTTGTGCCAAAGGCGACGGGATCACCCACGACGTAAGCATAGACGTATGTCTTCATCGCTGTACCGCTGATGCAGGTATTGTAGCAGACGACCGGGATGCCGGCCTGATGGGCACGGCGAATGGCATGGACCGAGCCCTCTGCCGACACGGCGGAGAGCAGGATCGCTTTGACATTTGCGGAAATCAGCGTGTCGATGAAGGCGCTTTCCTTGGAAGGATCATCCTGGGCGGTTGTTTCGACCAAGCGGATGGACCGGTGCATCGTGGCGGCACCGTCCTGAACACCCTTCCGGACACCGGCGTAATAGCCCTGGGAGTCCAGGTAGATGGCACCGATGCTTGTGGTGGATGCAGCTTGGGCCGGCAGCGTGCCGAGACCGAGAGCAAAGCCGCACAGCATAAATAAAGACGCTAGGACGCGCATTATTTCCTCCTTTCCCTTGTCTTTCGTTTCCCTTATGCGTGGGAAAACATATGATTGATTGCGACAATAGTAGGATGAATGCGGGATGCAAGTAGGAAATAATGCGCGGCCGCGCGTTCACCAAAATGTTCTGATGGATCTCGCCCGCCGTATCCTGTCAGGGGAGATCCCCGCTGGATCGCTGCTGCCCAGCATGCAGGAATTAAGTGACGAGCTTGGTGTCAGCCGCTCCGCAATGCGGGAGGCGATCAAGGTGCTGAGCGCCAAAGGAATGGTGGAAGTACGCCCGCGGACGGGCACGCGGGTTCGCCCGCGGGCGACCTGGAATTTGATGGACCCCGAATTGCTCTCCTGGTCAGGACCGGAACTTGATCAGCGCTTTCTCACTAGCCTTCTGCAATGCCGTCTGCTTATCGAACCGGGTGCGGCGGCGCTGGCGGCAGCCAATGCTACCGCGGCGCAATTGGCGGTGATGGAGGATGCGTTTCACCGCATGCAGAATGCGAAGACGCTCGGTGAGCGTGTCGAGGCGGATCTTGATTTTCACGTCGCGGTGCTGAGCGCCAGCGGAAACATATTCCTGGAACAATGGGGCAGTACAATTTCGTCCGTATTGCTGGCCGCCTTTCGTATATCGACCGAGACGGCGATGTCGGGCGATGAAGCGTTCAGTGTTCACGGAGAGGTCCTGGAGGCGATCAGGATGCGCAGCGAGCAAAGGGCAGATCGCGCCATGAGACGACTTCTCACCGTCGCCGCGAAAGACCTGCATGTCGGTGCCAAGGAGGTGAAGAAGGTCTCTTAATATCCTTGGCTTAATATAAGACGGACTTGACTCTTCTAATCATCCGACATTTGATGCCGACCGGATACGGATAGCCTGGCATCCAAGGGCTAGGTACGGAATAGACTATCGTTCAATGTATACTGCCGACTTCAGCGCTCTCGTTTTAAAAAAAATAATAGATCACGAGTGGGGAACAAGTTCATGGCCTGGTCCAGATCAACGATTACGACCTTATTCATGGCGACAGCCGGATTAGGCACATTTGGCCAGCTTCCGATGGCCCAAGCTGCTGATAAATCCCTGACCATCGCCTATATCCAGAAGCAAGGCGACCAGCAGTATTTTGTTGATGAAGCGCAAGGTGCGCGCGACGAAGCCAAGGCGCTTGGCAATGTAAAGATCAATGTCGTCAATGTGCAGATGGATTCCAACGCGGCTATCAGCGCCATGAATGTCATGATCGGTCAGCAGGTCGGCGGCATTGCCATTGTGGTGCCGGACCAGCAGATCGGCCCGCAGGTCATCGACATGGCCGGGCAAGCTAAGATCCCTCTTGTGTCGTCGGATGACCCGATCAAAAGCGGTACAGGCCAAGTCGCCCCTTTCGTCGGTTTTGATGGCTATCAGATGGGCTTCAAGGTTGGACAGGCCGCTGGCCAGCTCTACAAGAAAGCGGGATGGGATGCGAAGCAGGCAAAGATAGCGGCAGCGTTCGAGGAGCAGCTCTCTGTCTGCCAGGATCGCGAACACGGCGAGGAGGACGGTTTCAAATCCGTCATTTCCGCGGATATGCCGGTCATCGTCAAAATCGGCACCGACAATTCAGTGGTCGACGCCCAGAACCGCATGGGCGCTGTGGTGACGGCCAATCCGCAGATCAAGCATTGGGTGGTCTGGGGCTGCAATGATGAGAATGAAACCGGGGCCGTGACGGCGCTCGCCAATGCCGGGCTGGCGCCGGACAATGTCATCGGCGTCGGGCTTGGGGCTTATTTGACCTGCAAGGATTGGCAGGCAGGGCAGGCGTCTGGCAACAAGGCGGCTTTGTTCATCAGCGGACATGACGTCGGCAGTGCTGCCGTGCAGGTTCTGGTCGACAGCATCCGCAACCACACGCCGCTGCCACCCAAGACTATTGCCAAGACAACAATCGTGACGCCCGAAACCTGGAAGGGCGTCATGGGAAGCTGCAGCTAGGCAGACTGAGACAAGCTTAAGGCAAGACGCGATGACCGGTGCCGTTCTGCTGCATATGGACAATGTCGCGAAGCGATTTGGCGCTGTCCAAGCGCTACGCGGCGTGTCGCTCAATGCCCGCGCCGGGGAGGTGCTGGCATTGATGGGGGAAAACGGTGCCGGCAAATCCACGCTGCTGCGGCTGATGAGCGGTGTGCATCAGCCCGACAGCGGCAGCATCGCGGTGGATGGCAAAAACATGGCCTTCGCGACGCCGCATGCCGCCCGCGATGTCGGGGTGCGGGTGGTGGTGCAGGAGCCTGAAATCATTCCCGATGTCTCGGTTGCCGAGAATGTCTATGCCGGGGCTTTGCCGCGCCGTGGTCGCATTTTCGACCGCGGCGCGCTACGCGCCCAACTGGAGCATGATCTGGCGCGCTATGGTTTCACCGGGGTTTTGCGGCCCGAACAAATCGGACGGACGCTGTCGCCGGCGCAACGCCAGGTGGTTGAAATCCTCCGCGCCCTGACCGGCGGCGCGCGCGTCATCGCCTTCGACGAGCCGACATCCTCGTTGTCCGATCATGAGGTCGAAAGCCTGTTCCGCCTCATCGCGCAGCTAAGGGCCGAAGGTATTGCCATCATCTATGTGTCCCATCGCATGAAGGAAATCTTCCGGATCGCCGACCGTATCCTGGTCTTGCGCGATGGTGCGAGCGTCGGTGAACGCCCCGCCGCCGAGACCAGCGAGCCGGAACTGGTGCGCATGATGGTGGGGCGGGACCTTTCGGCCCTGTTCGCAAGGAGCCCGCGCAGCATCGGCCGCGGCGTGCTGCGGGTCGATCAGGTGACTACGACCGATGTGCGTGACATCAGTTTCGAGGTCCGGGCCGGGGAGGTCGTGGCCTTGGCCGGTTTGGTTGGTGCGGGCCGCACGGAGCTTGCACATGCCATTATCGGCGATACACCGATCCTTACGGGGCAGATCGAGGTCGATGGCAAGCGGCTCACTCTGAACTCGCCGCGCGACGCCGTGCGTGCGGGTCTTGCCTTGGCACCCGAGGAACGCAAGCAGCAGGCGTTGCTGATGAAGCGCTCCGTCCGCGACAATATCTGTCTTGCCGTGCTGGGACGCTTGCAGAAACTGCGGTTCGTTAGCCGGGCGGAAGAAAGCCGTATCGCGCGCCGTTACGTACAGGAATTGCGCGTGCGCACACCGACGATCAACCAGGAAGTCGCGACACTGTCGGGTGGCAATCAGCAAAAGACCGTGCTCGCCCGCTGGCTTGCGAGTGATGCAAAGATGCTGATCCTGGATGAGCCGACCCGTGGTGTCGATGTCGGTGCCAAGGCGGATATCTACGCCATCATCGATAAGCTCGCTGCACAGGGCAGCGCTATCCTGGTCATTTCTTCTGAATTGCCGGAGGTGCTGGGTCTGGCCGACCGCATCATCGTCATGCAGGGCGGCCGCATAAGGGGTGAGCTGACCCGGGCGGAGGCGACGGAAGAAAAAATTCTCAGCTTGGCTATTCTGGAGGATGCGGCATGACGAGTTCGGTGCAAGAGCCGGCCAAGATGGCGCCTGCCACGCATATGGCATTGCAACGTCGGGTGCTCGCCGCAGTCGGTGTGCAGAATGTCAGCCTGCTGCTGGCGCTCGTTGTTCTCGTCGCTTTTATCGGCGCGCAAAACAGCAATTTTTTCTATGCCAGCAATATCGCGACGATCGGCACGACGATTGCGATCGTCGGTGTTCTGGCTGTCGTCCAGACCGTCGTCATGTTGCTCGGTGGCCTGGATATTTCGGTCGGAAGCCAGGCCGGGCTGACGTCGGTGGTATCGGCCATGGTGTTCATGGCGACTGGCAGCGCGCTTGCCGGTATTGCGGCAGCTCTCGCTCTCGGGCTTTGCCTCGGTCTGCTGAATGGCGTTGTCATCATTTATGGCCGCGTCAACGCTGTCATCGCGACACTGGCGACCTTTGCCGCCTTTCGCGGCTTGGCCAATCTCGTCTCTGACGGCCGGGCGCAAGGCTATACTGGCGTGAACCATCTTTTCGTGTTTCTGGCACGCGGAGACCTGCTCGGCATACCCGTTCTGATCTGGATTCTGCTTCTGATCGCGGCGCTGGTGCAGGTGATGCTGCATTACACGGATATCGGCCGGAATATCTACGCGGTCGGCGGCAATGCCACGGCTGCGCGTTTGGCGGGCATTCCGCTCAATCGCTACATCATCGGGTGCTATATGCTCGTGGGCTTTGTCGCGGCGCTTGCCGGCATTTTGCTCACAGCCAGGACCGGGTCAGGTCAGCCGACCTCCGGCAGCCAGGGGCTGGAACTGCAGTCGATCACCGCGGCGGCCCTTGGCGGTGTCGCGCTGCAGGGTGGGCGCGGCACCATTGTCGGGACGATTCTGGCGGTTATCCTTCTGGGTGTGCTGGAAAACGGGCTGATCATCCTCAACGTCAACAGCTTCTGGCAGGATATCGCGCAAGGGGCTTTGCTCGTGATTGCGGTTGTCATCCAGCAGCGCCGGGCGGGCGGCAACGGCGTTGGTCTTCCGTAAAGTAGAAGCCCTTCCCACGACGCTTTGCCACGAGAGGTGCTGTCAGGTTGCCCCGGGTGAAGTGCTGTAAGGTTGTTGAAGTGCGTGTGCGTTTGGACATGAACGGTTGCCAAGTCACTCGGTGATTGCGATGCGGGCGACATCCCGCCAGACACGAAAAGCCGCGTCACGAAAGGAGCGATAATCGACTGCGGGAATGAGATGGCGGCGGAGTTGGACGTGGCTGTGCATACGGCTATGAGCGGAGAGGAAGCGTTGGGCTTGCCGTATCGATTTGAAACGCTGCATCTGCCGCTCTCGCCGCCGGGTCGGTTGATGCGAAACCTTTATTCGGTTGTTCAGATAACGGCTTTGCCGGTGTTCGACCTTCGGTAGGATGTCTCGTTTGGCCGCCGCATAGCTTTTCAGCTTGTCCGTGACGATCACCCGAGGCGCTTCAGTTCCGCCGCTGAGGAGCTTTTGGAAAAACCGCTTGGCCGCATTCGTGTCACGGTGTTTTTGCACCAGAATGTCCAGCACCACCCCGTTCTGATCGACAGCCCGCCAGAGATAGTGGATCTTCCCACGGATCCGTATAAACACTTCATCGAGGTGCCATTTATCCCCGGGTCTTGGACGACGGCGCTTGAGGGCGGCAGCGTATTGCCGGCCAAAACGGATGCCCCAGTCCCGGATGCTCTCGTAGCTGACGGTCACGCCCCGGGCCGCCAGGATCAGTTCGACATCCCGCAGGCTAAGGCTGAAACAGTGATACAACCAGACCGCATGGGCGATGATCTCCCTTGGAAAACGGAAGCCTCGGTGGGGTTCTGGGATCGTCTCATGCGCAGAGTTTGCTCCGTGCCTACCGTTCCCAGCAACCTGACAGCACCCTCGCGTACAAGGGTTTTGAAAGGCGCTATAAGCGCGGCGGGGAAAATGCGCTCAACGGCCTAGTTTCGTCGTAACCGCCTGGGATAAGAGGGCAGAAGACCGCCCTAAAAATGAGGAACCCGCTGCCAATAACTCCTCTATTTCTGATACGGTTGATCCTTCCGCCTAGTGTTGAGGACAGGGCGGACCTCATTGAATAGATCCATCACTCCCGCGGGCGATGAGCTTCAGCGGCCAAAGTTCGGCGACTACTGGGCGTTCTGCTTCGGTTTCGTCCTTATCCAGCGCAAACAAGGCAACCTCAGCCAAACGTTTGCCAAGCGCGATTGTATCCAGGCCGAAGCAGGTCAGGGGCGGGGAGAGGAATTCCGGAATAGGATTGTCCTGCACGCCGCCGATCACTGAGATATCCTGGCCGCAGCGCAGGCCGAGCTCCGCAAGCCTGACGTAGACTCCGACAATCACCGCGGAATCAATCACGATGAAAGCGGAAGGTCTTGCGCGCAAGCCGAGTAGTTTATCCGTGGCCTGGATACCGCCTTGAGGGATCGCTTCACATTGCACGATCAACTTGTCGTCGAGCGCCGTCGAATCTTCGGCAAGCGCTTTCTTATAGCCGGCAATGATGAACTGATTTTGCATGAGGGCGCTGGAGACGAGAATGAGCCCAATATGGCGATGGCCGAAACCAAGCAGTCTGCGCGTGGCCTTATAGATGGCACCTTCGAAGTCCAAATCGATCCAAGGATGGTTTCCACCAGATCTGCTGCGGCCGAGGGCGGTGAACGGCACAGCTTGTTTCGCGCAATAGGCGAGACGGGCATCGGTGACGCGCGTCCAGGGGATGATGAACGCGTCCACCTGCCGGCGCTGAATGGCGTCCTTCAGGCGACCGAGCGGCGGCTCGGCGAGACCGCCGCTACTGGGCCGATCAAACAGGATTGTCAGGTCATAGCCGCGTTCAAACAATTGTGCCTGCACACCGATGAAGAGCGAGAGGAAGAACGCATCCCCGTAATTCTCGCGCCCGAAGGGTATTTCCCATAGCAGGCCGATGGTGCGGGTGGTACCCGTGCGTAGACTGAGACCGGACTGTTGGGGGCGGTAGCCAAGCCGCTCGGCGGCCTCCAGTACGCGCGCCTTCGTGGCGGGATTGACGTTCGGCCGACCGTTCATGGCCCGTGAAATCGTGCCGATCGAGATGCCGAGTTCGGCTGCCAGTTCGCGGATGCCGTGGGGCGCGCGGATGGATTGGTCGCCCGTTGCGGCTTGTGTGTTTTGTTTTTCCCCGCGTTTCACATCTTCTCCTTGACCGGGCGGTCGCTTCGGTCGTATAGCCCGTAAACGTTTACAATGCCATCCCGGTTTCGTAAAGCAAGAATAAGACCGGACGGGAGGATATATCGATGCCAGTCAGAGCCGTTTTGGTTGGGTGTGGGGCGATGAGCCGCGGCTGGATCGAGGCTGCGAAACAGATCCCCGATCTGCAATTGGTGGGTTTTGCCGATATCGATGCCGAAAGAGCGCAGGCGGCTGCTGCCTCCTACGGGAATGATGCGGCACGCGTGAGCACGGATGTCGCGATACTTCTGGATCAGACGAAGCCTGATGCCGTCTTCGATGTCGTGGTCCCGGCTGCGCGCCATGCGCTGGTATCGCTGGCACTCGAAAAGGGTTGTCACGTTCTGACAGAAAAGCCGATGGCCGAAACGCTGGAACAGGCGCGGGATCTTGTGCGCAAAGCGCAGGCGGTCGGCAAAATCCATGCTGTAATCCAGAACCGCCGCTATATCGCGGGCATTCGACGGATCAAGGCGCTAATGGCATCCGGCCAACTCGGTCATGTCACCAGCGTTCACTGCGACTTCTTCAAGGCGCCGCATTTCGGCGGCTTTCGTGAAGAGATGCGCCATGTGTTGCTGGTCGATATGGCGATCCATATCTTCGATTCGGCCCGGGTTTTTTCAGGGTCGAACGCCGTCGCCGTTTACGCGCATGAATGGGACCCGCCAGGCAGTTGGTACCATCAGGGATCATCGGCTGCGGCGATTTTCGAAATGGCGAACGGTTCCGTTTTCACCTTCAATGGCAGTTGGTGCGCCAAAGGTCTTGGCACCAGTTGGGAAAGCAATTGGCGCTTTGTCTGTGCCAATGGCAGCATCAGCTGGGACGGAGAAGACAGCGTCCACGCGGAGCTGGAAGTGCCCCCGCGTGACGGCCTGTTCGATAAGACCGTGGTCTTGGATATTCCGCCGCTCGCGCCGGGCGACCGCGTCGGTGGACATCTGGGCGTGCTGCAGGATTTCGTCGCCGCGGTGCGGGGTGGTCCCATGCCGCCCACGATCGGGCAGGACAATATCCATAGTCTGGCGATGGTGGTTGCGGCCACGACAAGTGCGGAGACGGGCGCGCGTCTCGCCGTCGGCGGACTGTGACGGACGGCAAGGCAACCCGAATACTGACTAACCGACTGAGGCTGGCTTCTCTCACACAAATAAAAACTGCAAAAAGCAGAAAAGGGAGGACATCTTATGCGTCATTACTGGATCAATCGCTTGCTCGCGGGCGTCGCCAGTCTAGCACTCATGGCGTCGGCGGCCTGGGCCGATGATCTCGTCACCCCGGACCGGATCGGTCGCGCCGATGCGTCGCATAACTTCACATTTCGGGTTTTGACCGACGAGTCCAACAGCAATGCGCAGCCGCAATTCGCGGCTGCTATGACGGCGCTATACGAAAAATACGCCAAAGATCACCCCGATTGGCGTGTCAATATCGAGCTGATGTCACTGCAGATTCCGCAGGAGCATGCGCGCCTTTTGCAACAGGCGCGCAACGGCACAGCGCCCGATTGCTCCTCGATGGATTCCTTTCAAGTTCCGCTGTTCATTCATCAGCATCTGCTGCAGCCGGTCGATCCCTATTTCACCGACAAGGACAAGGCCGGTCTTTTCCCCTTCGTTCTGCCGATCATTTCCGATCATCATGGCCATATCTATGCCTGGTGGTGGACGACCGATCTGCGCCTGCTCTACCGCAATACGGCGCTTGTGCCGCAGGCGCCGCAGACCTGGGCTGAGACCGAACGGATGGCGCTGGCCGCCAAGTCCCACGGTGCGGCGGCCGGCATCATGTTCAATGGCGGCCGTAACGAGATCACGATGATCGACTTCCTGCCCCAGTTCTGGGCGCAAGGCGGGAAGCTGATCGACGACAAGGGCAATCCAGTCTTCGGCAAGGAGCCCAACCGGACCTATCTGCTGAAGGCGATCGCCTATTACCAGCAACTCATCAAATCCGGTGCCGCACCGGCGCGTGTCGCCAGCATCAGCAACTATGATGATCTG
This sequence comes from Acidisoma cellulosilyticum, assembly GCF_020621385.1. Classification (GTDB taxonomy): domain Bacteria; phylum Pseudomonadota; class Alphaproteobacteria; order Acetobacterales; family Acetobacteraceae; genus Acidisoma; species Acidisoma cellulosilyticum. Next base: position 53,373 of record NZ_JAESVA010000016.1, read on the forward strand.
ACGGCGGCAGCCATCGGCGGCCAGACGGCCATGATGGTGAATGGCGATTGGGCTGAAGGCCAATTGCAAGCGGCCATGAAGCCGGAGGATTTCAAGAACTGGGCCATTTCCATGCTGCCGGGGCCGACGGCCGATGAGCGCGCAACATCCAGCGGCGGCTGGACCTTCGTCGCCTTCTCCAAAGACCCAGCCAAGGTCAAGGCCTGCATGGATTTGGTTCGCGAGGTCTATATGGGACCGGCGGTCGTTGCCCTCAAAAGACTGCCGACGAGCGAGGCGGTTTTCGACAGCGACCCGATGTTTGCAACCCCCTTCTATCAGCAGATCAAGACCTATCTGAAGGATAGCCACGCAAGGCCGGGCTACCCGATCTATACGGAAATCTCGAACCAATTGCAGATCGCGATCAGCGAAGTTCTGTCGGGTGAGCGACGTCCGGATGCGGCGCTTGATACCGCTGTCGCCCGTGTGAACCGTGTGGCCGCGCGTTACAGCGATGCCGCCGGCAGCAAGTGATCTTGGCAAGGCGGCGCGGATGATGACGCCGCGCCGCGCTGCCCTGCGCCGAAAGGTCGTGGACCCTCGTGTCTGGCCCTGGCTGCTGCCGCTCGGCCTGCTGCTGATTCTGTTTTATCTTTATCCGGCCATGGATGTGTTGCGGCTCAGCTTTACCGACGCCAGCCTGACCGATCCCGGCTACAGCTACACCTTCGACAGTTATGCCTCCGTCATCTCCGACCCCGATTTCCCGGGGATATTGCTGGCGACGGTCATCTTTGTCGGCGGCAGCATCATCGGCCAGGTTTTCCTCGGTCTGTGCGTGGCGCTGGCCCTCAATGCCGGCGTGCGGCGACGACTGCCGGGCGTGCGGCTGGTTCAGGTTGCCGTGCTTGCGACCTGGATCATTCCTGGCGTTTCATCCGGCATCATCTGGCAGTTCATGCTGAACGAGGCGAGTTTCGGCTTCTTCAACGCCATTCTGGCCGGTTTGCGTCTGCCGCCGATGGCTTGGCTGTCCAACCCCGATGTTGCCATCTGGTCGGCGACGATCGCCAATATCTGGCGCGGCACGGCACTCAGTATGATCTTGCTCTATGCCGGCTTGCAGGCGATTCCCGACAATCTTTATGAGGCGGGCGCGCTTGATGGTGCCAAGGCCTTTCAGGTGCTGCGGCATATCACCTTGCCGCAGCTCAAGCCGATTCTGCTGATCAATATCATTCTCGTCAGCATCTTCTCGCTGAACACCTTCGACTTGGTCCTGCCGCTGACCGGAGGAGGACCGGGACGAGCGACGGAGGTGCTGTCGCTCGACACCTACAACACTGTCTTCCATAATTTCGATCTGGGCCAAGGCAGTGTGCTCGCGGTCCTGATGCTGCTGATCGGTCTTGGCGTGACGATGGCCTATGCAAGGCTGTTGCGGTCATGACACCGCTCACTCGCCGCACGCCCGGCACCGTGCTGGGCCTTTATCTGGTCTATGCCGTCATCCTTCTCATTTTCTTGACGCCGGTTGTCTGGCTGCTGTCCCTATCGATCCGCACCGCGGCCGAAGTCTTCGTCTCAGAACTCAGAATAATCCCGCGCGCGCCGACCTTGCAGAACTTCATCTATGTTCTGCGCAATCCGCAGTTTCTCGGTTATCTGTGGAATGGTCTTGTCCTGTCGGTGATCGGCGCAGCCGGCTCGGTTCTGGTGGGTGCGCCCGCGGCCTACGCTTTCTCGCGCTATAGATTTCGCTTCAAGAGCCAGCTGCTGCTCGCCGTGCTGGCGTTTCAGATGATCTCACCACTCGTCATCATGGTGCCGCTCTATCAATATATGCAGGCCATCGGCCTGACGGAGAGCACCTTTGGCGCGGCACTCGTCTATGTCGCGGTCGCGGCGCCGCTCGCTACCTGGATGCTGAAGGGCTTCTTCGACAGTATTCCTCTCGAGTTGGACGACGCCGCGATGATTGACGGCTGCACGCGCTTTGCCGGATTTATCCGTGTCATAGCGCCATTGGCCCTACCCGGCGTGATGGCGACTTTCATTCTTACGACGATCCTTGGCTGGTCGCAATTCGTGGTGCCGTTCATCCTGATGAGCCGGCCGAACATGCTGCCGATTGCCGTCGGGATCTTCAATTTCCTCGGCACCTACACGGGATCGGCCACGCAGCTGATCGCAGCCGCAAGCGTTTTGTCGCTTCTGCCGGCAATTGCCATTTTCCTTATCTTTCAACGCTATATCGTGGGTGCCCTGACGGCGGGTGCCGTCAAGGAATGACCAGACGCCTCAAGCGCACTCGGAGAGCACAGATATGAAGATCGGCTTCTACACATCCACATTTGGGGATCAACCGATCGAGGCGGTGCTGGATTTTGCCGTCGAAGCCGGTTTCGACGCTATCGAGATTGATATCGGACGGCATGTCGGGAAGCCGGAGCGTGTCAGGGACGTGGCCGAGCTTGCGCGCGCGCGGGGCCTTTCTATTTCGTCCTTCGTTTTGTTTGGCGGCCAACTGCGCAGCGACACGGCGGAACAGACGGCGTTCCGCAATCTCACGCGGGATTTCGCGACTGCGCTCGGTGAGGCGCGTGTGCCGGTTTTCGTGCTCTTCGGTGGCGTCGATGCAAGCCGATCGGACGACGCGAATTATGAGAGCCTGGCTGAGCAAGGCGCGCGCCTGCTGGCAGCGACCAAGGACAGCAGCCTGCAATTCGCGATCGAGAATTGGCCCGGCCCGGAGAACCGCTTCGTCGCGGTCACGCCGGACGGCTGGCACAAACTGTTCGATCTTTTGCAGGATGAGCGCTTCGGCCTCGAGTTTGATCCTTCCCATCTCGTGCGGCTCGGCATCGATCCGTTGCGGGCGTTGGATGCCGTGCATCACCGCGTGAAAATCCTGCACGCCAAGGACGCGGCGATCGACGCCGAGCTGTTGCAGGCGGTGGGTTACGCTGGAGAGGGCTGGTGGCGCTACACGCTACCTGGCCGCGGTCTAGTGGACTGGGCTGGCTTCCTGAGAAAAGCGCAGGGCTACGGGTTCGACGGCACGCTCTCCATTGAGCATGAGGACGAGATATTCGGCTGGCCGGCGGGTGACCTTGGCAAGCGCAAGGACGGGGAGCGGGAGTCGCTTCGCTACTTGAGGGAAGTTTTACAAGATCTTTGAAGAAAAACGCTGAATCACAGCGATAGCGCTGAACCGCCATTGCACTTCGCCTACAGCTCCGACCCGCGCGCCGTTGCGGCAACCGGTCTTGCATTCCCCTGCGGTCGAGCGAAGCCGGTCGTCGGGGGCTTTCGTTTGAGTGGCCGGTGGCCATTTGCCAGCGGCGTCGATGCGGCAACTTGGATGATTGTCGGGGCACAGATCGAGGGCACGCCGGACCGATTGATGCTGTTGGTGCCGAAGGACGACTACCAAAGCCTGGATAATTGGCGTGGCTTCGGATTGGCAGGGAGCGGCAGCCACGATGTCAAAATGCAGGAAGTCTTTGTTCCGGAGCATCGCACTGTGCGGCCTGAACAACTGGCTTCAGGGCGCGACGCTCCTGGGACACTCGTCCATGACAGCCCTGTCTATAGGCTTCCCGCGTATTCCGGGTTTGGTTTTGCGCTGGCTGCCGTTCCTCTCGGAGCAGCGCGGGCAGCCTTGGATCAATTCATTGCAGGTGCCCGTTTGCGGGCGACCACCTTCAGTGCCAGTCGTGTGGCGGAGCTGGCACCCGTGCAGTTACGTGTGGCCGAGGCATCGGCCAACATCTCCTTTGCCGAAATTGCCTATTGGACACATCTGCGCGAATTGGTGGCATTGACGAACAGCGGTGAAGAGGTCGGGCAGGATGCGAAGCTTCGCTGGAAACGCGATGTCGCTTTCGCGGTTGGCTTGAGCAAGCGCTGTCTTGAGACGCTTTTGACTGCGGGCGGCGGCGGGGCATTATCCACCAACAACCCGCTGCAGCGCTATTTTCGCGATGTTTTCGCGGCCGCGTCGCACATCGCCTTGACCTGGGACGTGCAGGCTTCGCTCTATGGGCGTCACGCCTTGACGATACCACTCGGCGATGACTTGCTCATTTAGGGCCTGATCGTCAGCGCGTCTCGTGCGTAAGGCGACGCACCCCGGACAAACCCACATTCAAGAACAAGAGGTAAGAATGTCCTACTCGATCGAATGCGTATTGGAATGCTCGAACCATCTCGGCGAAAGTCCCATCTGGGATGTCGAGGAAGGACGGCTCTACTGGGTCGATGGCACCGGCCGGCGCGTCGGCAAGCCTGCCATCTGGCGCTACGATCCGCGCAGCGGCAAGGTCCAAAATTGGGAACTTAACCGTGACGTCGGCGCCATGGTGCTGGGGCAAGACGGGCGTGCCGTCTTGGCGCTCGACGATGGCTTTTATTTCTTCGACTTCGAATCCGGCCAGATCGAACCGATCGGCCTGGTCGATGAAGATCAGCCGCGCACGCGCCTCAACGATGGCAAGTGCGATCGACAGGGTCGTTTCTTTGCCGGCGGCATGGATGACAAGGAGGAACTGAAGATTTGCGGCCTATGGCGGCTTGATGCCGACCTGTCGATCACCAAGGTCGATGGTGGAATTATTTGCTCCAACGGGCCCTGCTGGAGCCCGGATGACAAGACATTCTACTTCGCCGATACCTTCCAGGAAGAGATTTGGGCCTATGACTACGATATCGCCACTGGCCTACCCTCGGGTAGACGCCTTTTTGCGAGCACCCGCGACGATCTCGGCGTCGCAGATGGATCGACGGTCGATGCGGAAGGTTATCTTTGGAATGCCCAGTTGATATCCGGGGACCTCGTTCGCTATGCGCCGGATGGCAGCGTCGAGCGGCGTATCTCCATGCCGGTGAAGAATATCACCAGTGTCAATTTCGGCGGTCCCAATCTCGATGAGATCTATGTGACCTCGATGGCTCGGGTCAAGCATCCGGCCGTTCATGACCTCTTCGCGGTCGAGGCCAAACCGCAATTCGGCGCGGGCAATCTGTTCCGCATCAAAGGGCTTGGCATTCGTGGCTTGCCCGAGCCGCGCTTTGCGCTTTAGAAGACCCGGTCAGCAATGCATATGTCGTGTTGCTGAAACTCGATCTCTCAGCAGCAATTGTTCCGTTCCTACGGGAAAGAAAAACTGGGAATTCAACGCCCGTGGGCCGATGCAGACCGCCTGGCCAGCATGAGCGATCTGCCGATCAAAGAGGCCCGAGCGGCTATTTCATTGGCCGCTCGGCCGGCGCCCAGACGATCATCCGGGTCCTTTCGAACTCGGTCTCTGTCGGATCAGGCAGCCGACAGCCGTGCCTGAGCCGGCCGCACCTCAGCCGGCCGCACCTCTGCCAGCATGGAGGCCGCGAGCGCCGCGCGAGCAAGCTCGACCTCCATGCCGGTGACCCGCAGAGGGGCATAGGACAGGCCATCCGTCAGCAGAGCGATATCCCGCGCTTCGGAACCCCAGGCCGGATGCAGTTCGGTGACGGAATGGCCATAGGCGAAGGACGTCCGATCACCGGTATCGAGATAGCTTTCGCAAGCCAGCCCTTCCGCGAGCAGCACGTCATGAGCGTCCAGCTCGACATGGAAATAAGTGACGCTGTCGGCCGTTGTTTGCGCTATGGTTTTGCCGTTGATGAGGTGCTTCACCGGGATCAGCACGTCTTCGGTATAGAGCGCGTGATCGGGCGATAAAAAGAGATCGCGCGTCGGAACGCCGAGGCCGAAAGCGCCGGCTTGGACGCGTACAGGATAGACGGCGGCGGGGCGTCCGTGATGCGCGCAATCGACGTTGCGAGAGCCGAGCCATTTGACCGGCCTGAGCACGCCGGAGACGGTGACGATGAGATCGCCGATGGCCAGATCCTCGACAGCGATATCGCCCCTGGCCGTGCGGATGCCGGTGCCGGACGCGAAACAGGCGGGCGCGGTGAGATTGACCACATGCTGCGTCAGCGACTTGAGCGAACCGATGACATTGCCCGTTGAAGGGTCCAGTAGCTCGACGGTGAAGACTTCATCGCGCGGTGCGGCGGCATCGGCCGAGAGCTCGATGGAAAAAGCTTCATCCGCACTGGTGGCGTTGGAACTGAAGGTGAGGGTGCCGGAAGTCGGGCCCGTGAAGTCTTTGAGCAGCGGGCCATCGGCGCCGGTGAGAATTTTCCATTCGACCGTGCCTGTCTTCGGGCTGGCACCGCTCAACGACTGCGCGTCATAGGTGAAGGTAGTGGGCTTCGACCCGGAGATATTCACGGTCGAGGCTTGGCCGGACAGGTCCGTATTGAGGTCGAAAATACGGCCGTTGATGGTGAGCTTGCCGCTTTCGGTTCCGCCGTCGTTCAGAATATCCTTGGTGGCGGTGCCGGCGGCGCCTGTCACGCCGGTATGGCCTTCATTGCCGGCACTACCGGCGAGGCCGTTGCTGCCGAAGGGATCTCCGGATCCGCCGGTCCCGCCTGCGCCACCCGTTCCGGGGTCGGCCCCAAGACCGCCTTTGCCGCCCGAACCGGCCGTCGCGCTGTCATTCGCCAATACAGCGGCGCCCACGACCGTGACCTTGCCGGTATTGAGGATGCCGCCGACGGCCGATCCTCCGGCACCGCCGTCGCCGCCATTGCCGCCCGATCCGCCATTGCCACCGTCGCCACCGTTGCCGCCGGCACTGGGGTTTACCGGTGGCTGCTTCGGCGCACCGATGCCGATACTGAAGCCGCCGCCGCCACCGGCACCTCCCGCGGCACCGGCACCGCCCTTACCCCCGGCCCCGCCGGCCCCACCGGTGGCCTTGCCGGTGACGATGCTGTCCTCGAGCGTCAGATCGCCAGTGTTGATGATGCCCCCGACCGCTTCCGCGCCGTCGGTGCCGCTGCTGCCGGATCCGCCATCCCCGCCCGTGCCCCCGTTGGCGCCATTGCCGCCGTTCACAAATCCGCTCGGTGAGGCAAAACCGGTACCACCCGTGCCGCCGGCGCCGCCCTGGCCGCCAACAGCGCCCCCAGCACCGCCTGCACCCTTGCCGCCGCTGGCCGTGCCGGTGACCGTGGAGTTGATCAGGGTCAGCTTGCCATCGTTCTCAATGGCTGGCGTGCCGGCGAGCGCGGCAGCGCCATTGGCTGCAGTCGCATCACCACCGGGATCGCCGTCACCCCCCTTTGTACCCGGCTGCCCCGTTTGTGTGCCGGGTAACCCATCGGTTCCCACGCTGCCCTTGACCCCGGCCTGGGCATTCGCGGTCGCCGCCAGACCGGCGCTGGTGCTGACGACCCGCATATCGTTCATCGTCACGTTGCCGGTCAACTGGACGATGACTTCCCCATTGATGGTGACGCTTGCGTTATTATGAGCGTGGTCGCCGTCGATGGTGACGGCCTGGTCGATCACCAGCGGCGAGGTCAGAGAGATGCTGGTGACGCCCGATGCAAAAGCAATCGTGTCGCCGGGGGCCGCTGCGGCGAGCGCGGCACGAAGCGAGCCTGTGCCACTGTCACCCGAGTTTGTGACGGTAATGACGCTCATAGCCGGTCCTCCGAGGATTTTTTAGACATCGCATCGCAACGCATGGCAATCGGCACAGGTCTTTTGCGTTCCGACGCGGCAGGAACGCGTTTCGCCCGCTGCTTCGATATCAGAACGAGAATGCCATCTCAAAGTCAAATATGAAGTTGATCTCGTGAAAGAAGGGGAGCGAAAAAAAGCTGGTCAGACTGGTGTGCGGTCGGGAAGATCTCTCTTTAGGCGACATGGAGGGCAGCCATGGAATGGGTGCTCTTCCGGCCCAAGCCGGGCAATTAAAAGATGCTACATCTCGGATGCGCAGCAACCCAGGCGACCGCGATTCCGCGGATGCGTGAACCCGCAACCACTTCGGCCTGCACACCCCTGGGGACAACAAATTGACGTCGGTAAGGGCAGGGTAGAGGGATGGGCTCTATCCCGCCACAGGCACGCCGCGCTGCTCGGGGATCAGCGTCAGCAGCGCGACGAGAATAAGGATATAGAGGATGCTCAGCACCGCGATCGCGGTGCCGGGTGCGCGCTGCGCCCCAATCCATGTCATGACCACGGGTGCTAAGCCGGAAGCGCCACGCCCCAGATTGAACAGCACGATTAGCGGCGAGCCCCGCGCTGCGTTCGAACAGCGCCGCTTCATGCGAGGTGCGGCGGATGATCGCGGAGAGCAGCGCCGGCAGCAGAACCTACGTCAGCAGCGCCGCCGCCGGTGCGCCGCATTGCGAAGCTACAAGCAGCTTTGACAATGCCAAATATTCAGATCGAGAGCTTGTCAGTTCCGGCGCGGCGTGCGCCTTCGAGGCTTGCTTCGTTCATGCGCTCTCCATTCCACAGGGTTTGAAACTATCAGCCAGTGGACCGGGCCGCGAAGCAACCGCATTAGCTTGCGATCGTCGTCCTCCAGATAAATCGTCCACTTGCCTCGCCATGGAAAATAGCCGCAGCGTACGATGGCTAGAGCACGTTCAGGCAGTCTTACCAAGGTGCGCGGTCCATATCGGAGGGCTGAGGCTATCGTTTTCCGTTCATTCGGTTTGATATAAAAGCGAAGCCATGGATTACATCGTCAGCGCCTTCTACAAATTCTTTCCTCTGCCGGATTATGCCGGCCGTAGAACCGAACTGCTTCGGTTGCTCGAGTCCGAGGGCATTCGCGGCTCGATTATGTTGGCCGCTGAAGGGATCAACGGCACCGTATCCGGTGCCGAAAAGGCAATCGAACACTTGCACCGGGTGCTCGAAGCAATACCCGGCGCCAATCCCCTGTCGCGCAAGATTAGCCGGCACGAAGCCCAACCGTTCAGACGCGCCAAGGTGCGTCTGAAGAAGGAGCTGATCTCCCTGGGAGAAATCGCCGAGCCAGCAAGACGGGTCGGCCGCTATGTAAGCCCCGCCGAATGGAACGTCCTGATCGCCCGAGATGACGTCATCACGATCGACGCGCGCAATCATTACGAAACGCACGTCGGCAAGTTCGAGCATGCGGTCGATCCCGGAACCCGGAATTTTCGCCAGCTTCCCACCTTCAGCCGTCAGATGCTCGATCCGGTCCGCACGCCCCGCGTCGCCACCTATTGCACTGGCGGCATCCGCTGCGAAAAATACACCGCTTGGCTGCTCGACCAGGGGTTCGAGGAGGTCTACCATCTAGAAGGTGGCATCCTGAACTACATGGCGCAAATGCCGGAGAAGGAAAGCCTGTTCGAAGGCGCCTGCTATGTATTCGACGAGCGGGTCGCCGTGCGCTCCGGTCCGCACGGACTCGCCGCCGATCTTTCGATCACCGCCTGCACTGCCTGCGGCTCTGCACTGACGGAGCGGGACCGCGCGCATCCCACTTACCGCGCCGGCTGTCATTGCGCGCATTGCGATGGTTAACTCTCGCCGAACGCGTGAAGCGATGCCACCCACCCAGCCATCCATTATAAGCGTCGCATCCTGCGGCCCAAGACCTGTACGCGGATAGCTCTGTTGGTAGAGCAAGGGACTAAAAATCCGAAACTGATGTTTCGCTCTATTCACGAATCCCGAGCCTGAGTCACTTTTTTAATTTAACATAAAAAATATTCTGCGATTTTGAATTGCTAGCGCCTGGTAGAAATGTCCCCATCGCGCCGGATAAAAATGTCCTTCTTCCCCATGGCTTTGGTCCGGTTCGATTGGGGGTTGGCATGGGTTTGGTGCTGATGAACGAGCGCGACCTGCATCGTGTTGGGGTTCTGGCTGAGATCCTGTCTGGCGATCGGACAGTCGCCTCTGGGGCAGCCTTGCTGGGGCTGACGGCACGGCATGTGCGACGACTTGTGGCGCGCTATGCGCAGTCTGGTGCGGTGGGCCTGGTGCATGGGCACCGCGGCCATCCATTCAATCGACGTCGGCCGATTGCCGAGCGTGACGGCGTTTTGGCGCTCGTGCAGGCGCATTACGGCGGCTATGGGCCCACATTGGCCTTTGAGGGGTGCTGTCAAGTTGTTGGAGCGCGTATGCGTTTGGGCATGAATGGTTGCCAAGTCACGGCGTGATTGCGATGCGGGCGACATCCCGCCAGACACGGAAAGCCGCGTCACGAAAGGAGCGATAATCGTCTGCGGGAATGAGATGGCGGCGAAGTTGGAAGTGGCTATGCATACGGCTATGAGCGGAGAGGAAGCGTTGGGCTTGCCGTGTCGATTTGAAACGCTGCATCTGCCGCTCTCGCCGCCGGGTCGGTTGATGCGAAACCTCTATTCGGTTGTTCAGATAACGGCTTTTCCGGTGTTCGACCTTCGGTAGGATGTCTCGTTTGGCCGCCGCTTAGCTTTTCAGCTTGTCCGTGACGATCACCCGAGGCGCTTCAGTTCCGCCGCTGAGCAGCTTTCGGAAAAACCTCTTTGCCGCATTCGTATCGCGGCGTTTTTGCACCAGAATGTCCAGCACTACCCCGTCCTGATCGATAGCCCGCCAGAGATAATGGATCTTGCCACGGATGCGGATAAACACCTCATCGAGATGCCATTTATCCCCGGGTTTGGGGCGACGGCGCTTGAGGGCGGCAGCGTATTGCCGGCCAAAACGGATGCCCCAGTCCCGGATGCTTTCATAGCTGACGGTCACGCCCCGGGCCGCTAGAATCAGTTCGACATCCCGCAGGCTAAGGCAGAAACAGTGATACAGCCAGACCGCATGGGCGATGATCTCCGGCGGAAAACGGAAGCCTCGGTAGAGGTTCAGGAATCGTCTCATGCTCAGAGCTTGCCAGCGCCTCCCCACCCAGGCAACCTGACAGCACCCATAGACTACCAATGCCGATGCAAAAGGAGCGGAATTCCCGGCATCCTCAAACGCCAGCCGCCCGCGGTGAAACATCACATGCCCATCGTCGGCAACATGGTCATGCCACCATGCGGTATCTGTTCTGGCAGGAATCAACGCGAAAATGGGGCCGCCGTTCTCCTCGGCCTGCTCTCTGCATTTGGCGGTCCATTGACCGATGAGAGTGAGGGCGGCTCTGATGGCGGGAGTGCTGTGTGTGGCGGCGGCGGCCAAAGTGTTATGGGCGGCCTGCGCGGGAGTGTGGCGGCTAGAGATGGTGGAGGCGAACTATAAGTATAGATGCGTTGGATGGGAATTGAGGTGCCTGAACAAATCGTTGGGATCCTAGTCTGAAATCAAGTTGAGTGGTATACGGCGGTTAGCTTGACCACCGAGCATGTCGCGCAACTAGGTAAATCGCCAAAGCGGAGGAAAAGCGTGCTTAGAAATGGCATCTTTGCGCAAGCAGTTAGAAACCAGATGGCACGGCAGGCGGGCGCGCGCAAGCGTGCGGAGGAAAAGGAGCGCGAGGAGCGCGAAGCCGAATTCGCTGCGAAGCCCCTGGTTGAACGTAACGCAATTAAACTAACGGACCTGGAACTCGAATGGTCCGTGCTCGGCCCGCTGCGCATGATTACCTTTTCGGTTTGCCTCGGTCCAGATGGAGACGTGGCGCGAGCTTTCGCAGATGATGTAGAGACGCTAGGCTTTAAATCCCAGTTATCCTTCGATACAGACGAAAAACAATGGTCACTCAATGCAACCCGCGCCATGGAGCCGACCGCAGCGAACGTCACGCATTGGGAAGAATGGTTCAACGCGCGGGTAGAGAAATGCCAATACTCCTCGGAATCAGAGGATTTGGTGAGTTTCGAAGGCTGGCGCTATCCGAAAAGAGTGGCGCCAACGTTTTCGCTGGAAGGAGGCCGCTGGAGAGATGCGAGCGAGCGTGAGCGTGGGCGGATATTGTTTGGGCAGACCCTCGGTTATGATCCGGTCTCTCTCAAGCGTCAATTTGATTATTATCGATCGACACCAATGGCACCACCTTTTCGGCTCGTACCTTCGCAGTTCCTGAGCAAGGCTCGCGCGCAAAGGCCGCACAATGCGGAACCCACAGCTTCCAAATTCGCGCAATGGCTCTATTCGCTTTATGCTGACGCCTACGGAAGCCCGCATGATCGGGACGAAGGTAAGAAAGCGCAAGATGCAATTCTTGCCGCCCGTCGCGGCGCCTATGCCTGTGTCGATGCCGATGTCTTATTGGCCTCGTTCCCGGAATGGCAGTTAGTGCACAACGGCATGCAGATGGCGCAGAGCGCGATACCGGATTATTTCAAGATCGACGACCTGAAGGTCTTCGGAGAAGCGCTGCGCGTGCTGCCGGACCTTATCTATCGCAACCAGAGGACGGGCGAAATCATCATCGTCGAGATCAAGCATTCGCGTATGGCGATTCCATCTAATCTCTGGCCCAATATATGGGGGCAACTCTGGTGCTATGCGCAGCTTGAGCAAGTTCGAGAATCACCAAGCGTGACGATAATCGGCGAAGTGTGGGGGGATGCCTGGGCGTATTTCAAGTGGCGGCGGAGCACGAGCCATCTCGTCTGCCTGCGCGCGAGCGTGCGACGAGATTCACGTGCACCAGCGTATGATCGCTTCTTCCGCACGCTGTTCGACATCTACCGTGGCGTTGAATGAGTTGACCAACGAAATGCTGGCTGGGCTCGGCTCTAGGCGGCTCGGCAGATGGCGTGTCCGAATCCAGCAACAAAATTTATGCGGCGGTCAGCAGCACATTATCGAAAGCAATGGTCCCAGCAAGCAAGGCTATGTTGATACCGGGGCAACACTGGTTCTCCCGCAGAGGTGCTGTCAGGTTGCCTGGGTGGGGAGGCGCTGGCAAGCTCTGAGCATGAGACGATCCCTGAACCTCTACCGAGGCTTCCGTTTTCCGCCGGAGATCATCGCCCATGCGGTCTGGCTGTATCACTGTTTCAGCCTTAGCCTACGGGATGTCGAACTGATCTTGGCCGCCCGGGGCGTGACCGTCAGCCATGAGAGTATTCGGGACTGGGGCATCCGTTTTGGCCGGCAATACGCGGCCGCCCTCAAGCGCCGTCGTCCAAAACCCGGTGATAAATGGCACCTCGATGAGGTATTTATCCGGATCCGTGGCAAGATCCATTATCTCTGGCGGGCTGTCGATCAGAACGGGGTTGTTTGACATCCTGGTGCAAAAACACTGTGACACGAGTGCCGCCAAACGTTTCTTCCGGAAGCTGCTCAGCGGCGGAGCTGAAGCGCCTCGCGTGATCGTCATAGACAAGCTGAAAAGCTACGCGGCGGCCAAACGAGACATCCTACCGAAGGTCGAACACCGGCAAAGCCGTTATCTGAGCAATCGAATAGAGGTTTCGCATCAACCGACCCAGCGACGAGAGCGGCAGATGCAGCGGTTCAAATCGATACGGCAAGCCCAACGCTTCCTCTCCGCTCATAGCCGCATGCACAGCCACTTCCAGCTCCGCCGCCATCTCATTCCCGCAGCCGATTATCGCTCCTTTCGTGACGCGGCTTTCCGTGTCTGGCGGGATGTCGCCCGCATCGCAATCACGCCGTGACTTGGCAACCGTCATGCCCAAACGCACTCGCATTTCAACAACCTGACAGCACCGTCGCGGGCGGCGAATCGGGCCTTGCGGGAAAGACCGACTACCGGCGGGCGGATGGCCCGTTCGAGGAGCCTTCGCAATATGCAGTGATGAGCCTACCGCCCATAACGCTGCGTATTTCCTCCCCGGGTGGGGGTGGCTACGGAGCACCGATGCGAAGAGATCCGGCGCAGGTTCTGCGCGACGTCGAGGACGAACTCGTCAGTGTAGTTGCCGCTCGCAACTTATATGGTGTGAGGATAGACGAGGAGTCGATGACGATCGACGCAGAAGCGACGAAGGCGCTTCGCTCACAACAGATGGACGAGCACAGCCTCTCTATGTAGAGCATTGTCACGTTCACTGGCGGTCCGTAGTGGTTTGGACCAGGATAGCAGCATAAGGTGAGTTGCCCGAACATCAGTCAGCGGTAAGAAACAGGCCGGTGACGAAGACGGTCTGCCTTTTCATATCCGACCCCCGATGGTTCGAACTGCCCTTGCTCAGCTCCACCATTCGACGTGACAATGCCGGTTCTGCAGCTGGACGTTCACCTGGGGTATCGTCCGTGGTATCTTGCTACAACCGCGAAAAGGTGACAAAAAGCAACGAGCCAAGGCAGGGAGGACAGATGGGCAATATCGATCTTGAAACCCTCGGCTTCGTCGATCGAGGCGGAACCTTGTCCGATCAGGTCTATCTGACTGATGCCGCTTGAGATGACTGCGCGGCCACCAAGTTCCGTGATCCTCGGCGCCATCGGGGATGATTTCACAGGTGCGGTCGAACTGGCAGGCATGCTGACGGCGGGCGGCGCACGCACGCTGCTCGTCACCAGCGTCGCCGATATCCCTTCCCAGCTCGTGGCGATCGATGCAGTGGTGATGGCCTTGCGGTCCAGAGTGGCTCCGGCATCGGAAGCGCTGCATGAGATCGGACGGGCTGCGGCAGCGTTCCAGGCGCTGGATGTGCGACAGATCTTCTTCAAATACTGCGCAACCTTCGACAGCACTGATGACGGCAATATCGGAAACTGCGCCGAGTTGCTCATGGCCCATACGGATGCCCGGTCTGTCCTCTTCTGTCCGAGCTTTCCGGAAGCGGGGCGCACCGTCTATCAGGGTCACCACTTCGTCGGCGACCAGCTTCTCGAGAACTCACCCAAGCGTCTCGATCCGCTGACTCCCATGACGCGGTCCGACCTGATGGCCGTTCTGGCACCGCAGACCGCGAAGACGGTCGGGCTCCTTCCCTGGGCCACGGTTCAAGCTGGGGAGGCGGCCGTTCGCGCCTATGCAGCGGCGCGCGCAGCCGCGGGAGTTCCTTTCCTCATCGTCGACGCCCTCAACGAAAACGATCTTCGTGCCATTGCCGCCGCAACCTGGGACTGGCCGCTGATGACAGGCGGATCGAGTGTAGCCGCTTATTTTCCGGCCCAATGGCGGGCCAACGGCCTCGTCGCCGACAACCCCGCGCCGCGACCCGAACGCATCCGCGGAGCTGCTGCCGTTCTAGCTGGCAGCTGCGCGGACCGCACGCGCGAACAGATCGATGCTTTCGCGCAAAACCATCCGATGCTGACGCTCGACCTCAAGGCGGATGAAGACGCAACGATTGCGGCCGCACTATCATGGGCGCACAGAATCGGACCATCCGTCCCGATCTGCATCGCAAGCTCTTCCGGTCCTGAGGCCGTTGCCGAGGTGCAGGCTCGCTTCGGCGTGATCGCAGCCGGCCGGCGGGCGGAGCGGCTGCTCGGTAAGATCGCCATCGGTCTTGTCGATCTGGGCGTGCGGCGCTTCCTAGTGGCGGGCGGAGAGACATCTGGCGCCGTCATCCAGGCGCTCGGCATCAGCCAACTGCGCGTGGCCCCTTATGCTGGCCTCGGCGTCGGCCGCTGCATGGCGGATCATCCCAGCCGTCTGTCCTTCTGCCTGAAGTCGGGTAAGCTCGGAGATATCGACATGTTTGCGCGTGTTCTGACGGAGATGGGAGACGAGGCTTGAGCCTTTCAATCGGTGATGTTGCCTGGACATACCGGGAGATGGGCCGCCTTGGCCTTAACTTCGGCAGCGCGGGCAACGTCAGCCGCCGTCACGGCGCTAGAATGCTCATAACGCCGTCCGGCGCCACGACGGACGGGATACTTGATGCTGCTGTCGTCGAGATGACATTTCAGGGTGAGGTGACTCGCGGGGATGTGCCGTCCAGCGAATGGGCCATGCATGCGGCGATTTACGAGGCCTATCCGCAGGCTGGCGCGATCATCCATAGCCACGCCGATGCGTGTACGGCGCTCGCTTGCCTGCGTGAGCCTCTGCCGCCCTTCCACTACATGGTAGCGGGCTTCGGTGGAGACGATGTCCGCTGCACACCCTATACGACATTCGGCACCAAGGCGCTTGCCGACCTCGCCGTCGAGGCACTGCGGGACCGCACGGCGTGCCTGCTCGGCAACCATGGCATGACCTGTCATGGCCGCGATCTCAAAGCCGCGCTCTCGGCAGCGGTCCGGCTGGAAACCCTCGCGCGGCAATACATGCTCGCCCGCAGCGTCAAGACGCCACAGTTGCTGAATCCGGACGAACTTCTTGCAGCGCGTGAACGCTACCGCAGCTATGGCCAGTCTGCCGCACAAGAAAGCGCCGCCTGAAAAGCAATCAGATGTCGATCGTGATGAGCTGGCCGGGCAGGCCGAGGGTCACCCATAAGCGTCGATCCTGAACACAGCAATTCGTCGGGGTACTGCCCGTCCCGAGATCCATCATCGCCGTGATCCGCGCGACAGGATCCAGCTCGGCGACGCGGTCGCCATTGCTGCCCGTGACGAACAAGCGGTCACCGTCAAAGATCATGCCGTCCGGCGCGAAGGCATCATCGAAGCGGCACCATTCCTCCGGCGGTCCCACGGCATCCCCTAGCCAGGGGAAACGGACAATCCGATGCTCTTTCGATATGCCGACAAGCAAGGATCCGTCGGGATGAAAGGTCAAGCCATTCGGAAACCCCGTCATGCCCGCCAGCCGGGTCACCACGCCATCCGGTCGCGCGAGTAGAAGCTGGCCGCCATTGTAGCCGGACGCGGTCCTCGGCTCGCTCAGCACCTCCCAATTCTGCGGATCGGTGAAGATGATGTCACCCTCTGCGGTGAAGATGAGGTCGTTCGGACGGTTGGGCGTTTCCCCGGGGAGATCGACCGCGAAATCCGTCCACGCGCCATCCAGGGTGACCCGCTGCAGGCGGCCATTGATCGGAGGATCCGACCAATGAATCGCCTTCGCGGCTTCGGGAGAGATGCCACCGTTGTTGCATATCCACAACGCACCATCCGGCCCCAGACGCATGCCGTTCGGCCCACCGGGAAGCGTACAGAGCGTCCGACATACCCCATCGCGGTAGATGCGAATCTTGGCATGCAGGAGATCCACGAAGGCGATCGAGCCATCCGGAAGCACCACCGGGCCTTCCGGAAATCCCAAATTCTCGACGTGGACCTCGTGTTTCGTCATGCCCTCTCCTGGCGCGCCACGCTTGGCTACTTCGGCTCCATACGATAGAGCACGCTGGTCGGGATAGGGTCGGCCGCCGGCCATTGCTCCATCACATGGTCTTTCCCATCCCGGACATCCTCGACCAGCATAGGCGCTGTCGCCTGGATATGCAGCTTGGGAGTGAATGAGCGCGCGCCGAGCGCCGTCGGCTCGTCCCTGAAGGAGTTCATCGCCGCCGTCACTGCCTTCGAATCCACTGAACCGACCTGAGTGACAGCCTTCGCCCAGAGTTGTAGCCAGGAATAAATCGGATAGGCCGCATTCGAAGCGGGCGGTACTCCATACTTCGCCTTGAAGTCCGCCGTCATTGCCTGCACGGCGGGCCTCGGATCAGCGACGGCGGCGATGGCCGCGAAGTAGAAATCGCTCAACCCCGGAACCGCGGCAAGCCAATAGGTGCCATCCATCGAACTGCCGTTCATGATCGGTAACGTGATCCCGGCATCCCTGAGCTGCCGCACGACACCGGTGCCGCCCGGAGTGTGTGTGCAAAGCATCACGGAGTCGACGCCCTGTTCCTTGATCGCCCGATCCAGGCGCGTGATCTGAGATGCGATGGAGGGGTCGGCATTCTTGAAGGTGTCACGGCCAACGATCTGGCCGCCATTCTTCGGAAATGCCCAATCGAAACCGGCACAGACCGACTTGTCGTATTCGGCGGAATCATCGAGCAGCACGTAGGACTTTCGATACTTCTGCTTCTGATAGCCCCAGTTCGCCATCGTCGCGCCCTCAACCTGCGCCGCGATCGAGGAGGTGAACGAAAGCGAGCCCACGCCCAGGACACCGGCTTTCGGATCCTCGGCGCATAAAAAGACTGACATCGTCTTCGCACGCTGAGCCTGGAGGGCGGCAGGTGCGCCATAGTCATAGTCGCAGGTGACGACGACAAGCGACGCACCCTTGTGCAGGACGGCCAAACCCGCCCTTGCGCCCTCGACCCGATCTGACTTTGTATCGACAACGACCGCACGAAGCTGTCGCCCGAGAAGGCCGCCCTTTGCGTTCGTCTGGTCGATAAACAGCTGCGCCATCTTCGCACCATCGGAGTCATAGGCCGCGACCGGCCCGCTTAAAGCCACCGCCATGCCAATGACGATATCATTGTTCGCCGCCAAGCTTGCGCCTGATTGGAACCCGCAGATCATCGTGGCTGCCGCGAGGGAAAGACCCCTCCAACTGTTCAGCATAAATTTTCCCTAATCGGTTCCAGAAACTCTCGAGCCCCGCGCCCGCGCGACATTGACAATACAAGTTATGATATGATGATTAGGCTTTAGCAAACGCTAGATTTGAGCAAGGCCGCCGAAGTAGATCTCCCGGGTGAGCTTATTGGCCCGTAATTCTGCGCCCGTTCCCGATAACACGACCCTCGCGCGCTGCATGACGTAGCCGCGGTCCGCAATCCGCAAGGCCGCCTCGGCATCCTGCTCAACTAAGATGATCGAGAGTCCCGAAGTATCCCTCAGCGACACCAGCGTGCGGAAGATCTGACGGATCACTAGCGGGGCGAGGCCCAATGAGGGTTCGTCGAGCAGGAGGCAGGTCGGTCGCGACATCAGGCCTCGGCCGACGGCCACCATCTGCTGCTGACCGCCCGACAAGGTTCCGGCCAGCTGAGTTTTCCGACGCAGCAGATCGGGAAACAGCGCGTAGACTTTCGCGAGTTCGCTGTCTATCTCACCGCGATGGGCTTTTCGCCGCCAGTGGAAAGCGCCGAGCCTAAGATTCTCGTCGACCGTCAGATCGGCGAAGAGATGCCGGCCCTCGGGAACAAGCGTGATGCCCTGGCGGATCAGGTGATGCGATCCGAGACGCGTCACATCCCTGCCCGCGAACGTGATCGTTCCTGCCACCGGCTGCAGCAATCCCGCAAGCGTACGCATCAGGGTCGTCTTGCCCACACCGTTTGCGCCGACGATGGCAACGATCTCTCCGCCGTCCATCTTCACGGATACATTGTCGAGCGCGACGACAGGACCGTATCGCACCTGGAGATCGGAGGCCTCAAGCATCGTCATCATCCGGCACGCCGAGATAGGCGGCGATCACGTCCTGATCACGACGGATCTCGTCAGGCGATCCTTCGGCAATCTTGCGGCCGAAATCCAGCACCGCGATGCGATCGCTGACGCCCATCACCAGGGTCATGGCATGCTCGACCAACAGGATCGTCACGCCGGTCTCGCGGATGCGGCGAATGAGGACGCCCAGCGCCTCGGTCTCGGCATCATTGAGCCCGGCCGCCGGTTCGTCGAGGAGCAGCAGTTTGGGCTGCATGGCGAGCGCACGGGCGAGTTCGATCAGCCGCTGCTGGCCGTAGGCGAGTTCGCCGGCCTCGCGGGACGCGAGTTTCGCCAGTCCCACAAGCGTCAGCGCCTCCGTCGCCAGCTGCCGTATGGCCAGTTCCTCGCGCCGCTGCCTGGGCAGTCGCAGGACCGCGCCCATCATGCCGCTCCGCCCCCGCAAATGGGCGCCGGCCATCACATTCTCGATGACCGTCTCACCGGGCATCAGCTGAACGTGCTGGAAAGTTCGGGCGATCGACAACCCGGCCCGGCGATCGGGGCTGAGCTTGTCAAGCCGCTTGCCCCCGAAGCGCACCTCGCCGCTATCGGGCCGCAGCATTCCCGATATCATGTTAAAGGTCGTGGTCTTGCCGGCACCATTCGGTCCGATCAACCCGAAGATCGTACCTTCGCTCACGTCGAAGGTCACGCCATCCAAGGCCTGTACGCCACCAAAGCTCTTCGAGATGGCATCGATTGAGAGAATCATCCATGAACCTTCATGCAGGCGGTCTCGGGCGGGCGATGCGAAGGACTGAAGGCACGATGCCCTCCGGCAAGACGATGAGTGCGAGCAGAATGACCGCGCCATACATCACAGGCTGATAGAGCGGGTGATTCCGCAACGGCTCGTTCAGAAAAGTTAGCAGCACGCTACCGAGAATCGCGCCCCGCAGATCGCCTATGCCGCCGACGATCGCCATGGCTATCGCCGCGATGGAGACGTCGATCGTGAAGGAATCGGGTCCGATATAGCCGATGAAGTGCCCGTAAAATGCGCCGGCACCGCCGCATAGCGCTGCCGAGAGGGCAAAGGCATCACTCTTATAGCGGGATACATTGATCCCGCAGGCCTGCGCGCCCTGTTCCGTCACCTTCAGCATATGCATGGCCCGGCCATAGCGCGAATGGACGAGATTATCGGCCGCCAGGAGAACGGCAAACCAGAACGCCGTCAAAATCAGAATGAAGCTATAGAGCGGCTCGATTCCGGGAATCGGCAGAACCGGCTTCGTCATGCCGAAAAGTCCGTTGAAGCCGCCCGTGAGAGACTCCCAATGCAACGCCACTTCATACACGACCTGCGTAAAGGCCAGGGTGATCAGACCCAGAAAATGCCCTTTCACCCTCAGGATCGGCACGCCCAGCGCATAGCCGACCGCACCCGAGACGACCAGTGACGCGATGAAGCCGAAGACGAAGGGCAGATCGAGGTCAAGCGTCACAAGTACCGCAGCATAGGCGCCAATACCGAAGAAACCGGCTTGCGCCAGCGTGACCTGCCCGGCATGGCCGGTACAGATCGTCGTCGCCATCGCCAGCACGCCATAGATGAGCATGAAGGCCAGAATGGTCAGCGCGTAGTCATTTCCTTGCAACAGAAATCCGGCGACGACGGGCAGCGCGAGATAGATGCCGAGCTCCAGCTTCCCCATCGATCAGGTCCGTTTCCCCAGCAGGCCCGCCGGTCGAATAACGATCACCAGCATCAACACACCGAAGACGAACATGTTCTGATAGTCCGAGGAGATCAGACCGGCGACGAAGGTTTCGAGGATGCCGATGAAGACGCCTCCAAGCACCGCGGTCTGCGGCCGATCGATGCCGCCGAGGATGGCGCCGGCAAATCCCTTCAGAGAGAGGCTCAACCCGATCAGGGGATTGGCGCTGATAACCGGCGCAATGACAGCAGCGGCGGCACCGCTGATCAGCGCACTCAGCCCGAAGGCGTAGAAGCTGATCAGCCCGGCATTAAGTCCGATGACCCGTGCACCCTCCCGGTCACCCGCCGCGCCGCGCAAGGCAAGGCCGAACAAGGTACGCGTGAAAACGAAGTGCAGAACCGCCAGGATCACCATAGTGCCACCGACGATCCAGAGCGCCTGCGGCAGGATGGCAGCGCCCGCAAGGTGGATCGGCGCGTCACCGGAGAAGGACGGCACAGACTGCGGCTGAGAGCCCCAAAGCAGCTGGATCAGGCCGCGGATCAGGATGCCGAGCGCCAGCGTGATCAGCAGCTGGACGGAGGGTTCCCGCGATCGCGCAGGCGCGATCAGCAACCGCTCCAGCAAGCCCACGGTCAGGCCCGTGGCGAGGACGGTCAGCGGGATCGCGAGCAGCAGCGGCATGTGGAACGCCACGATGCAGGTCCAGATCGCAATCAAGCCCAGCACGACGAAATCGCCCTGGGCAAAGTTGATGATGCCGGTGCCGGCATGGACGACATAGAAGCAGAGGGCGAGCAGTCCGTAGACACAGCCCATCATGATGCCGCTCGCGAGCAGTTGCGGCATCATGGCAAGATCAGTCATGGCAAGCCTGCTTCACCCGCGCCGTCATGGCGTCCACGGAATACGCTTGCCGTTCTGGAAGGTGCAGAGCGGGATCTGCTCCAGATGCGGGCCATTGTGCCATTCCGACGTGAATCTATAATTCGTGCCGATGCCGTCGAAGCTCAGGTGATCGAGCTTGTCATTGAGGTTGGCGCGCGTCAGCGGCTTGTTCTCATCGGCCAGGGACTGCAGGCTCACGCCGATCATGCGCATCATGTCATAGCCGTTGATGGCACCGTTGGAGAGCGGCTTGTTGTATCGCGCCAGATAATCGCGCTTCAACGCCGGCAGGTTCTGGTTGGCAGGATCGTCGAGACAAGCATAGTCCCAGAATACGACGCCGTTCAGCCGGTTCCCGGCGAGGGCCTGCGATTGCGCGTCGGCAAGTCCGTTCGGACCGACGATCATCATTTTATCCATCCCGAGCTGTTCGACTGCACGGATCATGGCGTTGGTCGCGATGCCCTGGGTGAGCGAAAGCAGTGCGGTGGCTCCTGAGCTTTTAATCCTCGTGAGCTGCGCCGTGAAGTCGGTGTCACCGTATCTGTAATCCTCGCTGTCAACCGCGGTCATCCCGTAACTCGGCGCGCGGCGCTTCGCATCTCGTGCACCATCATTGCCACCGGCGTCAGCCAGGGCAAGAGTTGCAAGCCGTTGACCTTTGCCAAGGTGTTTGACGATGGCGGCGAGGAGCGCCTGATTGCCGGTTTCGAGCGACGGCCCGACCCGGTAATACCAGCTGTAATTGCTTGCCGTCAGCGCAGTGCCGTAGGCGATGGACAGTTCCGGGATCTGGTTCTCGTCGATGATCTGGCGGACCGCCATTGCGGCACCGGACGTGCTCGGCCCGATAATGGCCAGCAGATCTGGATCGCGCACAAGTTCCTGGAACGCGATCACCGTCGGTTCGATGGACGTGCGGTCATCGCGCGACACCGCGACCAACTGGCGCCCGTCGATGCCGCCGCGGGCATTGATCTGCTCCATGGCCAGGATCGCCCCCTGCGCGGACGGGATGCCGAAAGAATCGGCCAGCGCGCCGGTCTGTGCCTGCACGATGCCGATTTTGATAGGTTCCTTCTGGGCCATCGCCGACAGAGGAAGGAAGGCGAGAGCGGTGACCATACACCGCAGGAAGATTTTGCGCATATTAGCTCCTTCACGAATTCTCGGATCGTTCGCCGGAGGATCTGGGTTAGTCTGTGTCCTCAGGACGATGCCGCCGTCTGACTTGTGGCCGGCGTAAGTTCCGGATTCACGAGATCGATGAGTATGCTATGATGTTCGGTAACGTAGGCTTTCGCGGCACTCGGGACGAGTGAGACCGTCAGTTTATCCTGTATCAGACAAGGCCCTTCGACCGTATGGCCGAACGGCATCGTTTCGAGATCATAGACCGCGAGGTCGATTTCGCCGCCCTCCTCCTTCAGGAAGACGCGCCGCCACTTCGGCTGTGGAACGGACTGGACTTTGGCGATCTTGTCGCTCTCAACTCGTGGCTCACCACGACCGATTGCGACCAGGTTGAATTCGGTGATCTCGACAGCATCCTCAGGCGACCGCACCGAATAATGCGTTTCATGCAGCCTATGGAACGCCTCTATGAACACCGCAAGGTCCGTCTCGTCGCGAATCTCCGGCCGTGCAAGCGGCACGGAAAGCTGCCAGACCTGTCCGGCGTATCGGGCCTCTGCCGTAAACTGCAGCTCACGGTGTTGATCCGGCACCCCCATGCGGTCAAGGTACGCGCGCCCCTCCCTCTCCAACTCAGCGAGCACCTTTCCGACCCGTTCGTACGCGAAACCGAGGCTGCTTGTGAACAAGCTCTGGCCGAAGTTGAATTTAACATCGCCGCGGTCGATTCCGAAGGCACTGAGCACCCCAGCGGCGCGGGGCACGATGACCCGGCAAATGCCGAGTTCCCGCGCGATGGCCGCTGCATGCAAGCCGCCCGCTGACCCTCCGGAGACAAGCAGGAAATCGCGAGGATCAACACCGCGACGCACCGTTATTTCCTCGATCGCGCCGACCATGTTCTGCTCGATCGTCAGGCAAATAAGGCTGGCGGCTTCGGCAACCGTCATGCCAAGGGGCATCCCGATGTCGTCGGCAATCACCTTTTCGGCTGCGGCCCGCGAAAGCTGCATCTGGCCATCCGCGAAACCGTCGGGATCGATCAGGCCGCGCACGAGATTGGCATCGGTGACCGTGGCCCGCTGGCCGCCGCGGCCGTAGCATGCGGGGCCCGGGAAAGCACCTGCGCTCTCTGGCCCAACGTGGATAAATCCACCGGTATCGACGCGGGCGATGGAGCCTCCGCCAGCGCCAATGGTCAATACTTCCACAGAAGGGACGCCGAAAAGCTCACCGCCGATCATGCCCTCGCGATGCATGGGCGTCTGCCAAGCCGTCGTGACGCTCACGTCGAAGCTGGTTCCACCCATATCGACGGTGATGATGTTGCCATGGTCAATGCGCTCCATGCGCGCTATCTCGCTGCCGGCATGTGGAATGGCCGATGGCCCGGACATGCACAGGTAGACGGGCTTGGCCATCACCTCCTCGATCGAGGTGCGGCCGCCGTTCGAGGTGACGAGGGTCAGCACTCCGGAGAAGCCGCTCGTCTCGAGCCTCGCCCGAAGTTCGTTGACGTTGCGGTAGACGATCGGTTTCAGCGAGGCGTCGATCGCCGTGGCCGAGGTGCGCCGGTATTCCCGGATCGTCGGGTGGACCTGATGGCCGAGGGAGACAGGTATCTCAGGCCAGGTCTCCGCAATGATTTCTCCAATGCGGATCTCGTGCGCCGGGTTGGAGATCGACCACAGCAGCGAGACCGCGACCGCCTCCACCCCCCAATGCTTCATCTGCGCAATGGCGGCGTGCACCTGGGCTTCGTCAAGGGGTGTCTCCATCCCGCCCTCCGCGTTCATACGCTCGGTGATCCCGAACGTCAGTCGCCGAGGCAGAAAGGGCTCAGGAAAGTCGACCCATAGATTATACGTGTCCGCCTTGCCCCCCTCCCTGATGAGGAGAGTATCGCGAAATCCCTCGGTGCAGAGCAGCGCTGTCTTCGCCGTTTTGCGTTCAAGAATGGCGTTGGTGGCAACAGTCGTGCCGCAGGCGAAGCTACGACATTCTCCAAGGAGGCCGCTGAGGCGGACACCCCGCCGCTCGGCGATCATCGTCAGGCCGTTGAAGATGCCGTCAGAGATGCGGCCGTTCGTCGTGGATGATTTATAGGTCTCAATTCCGCCTTCAGCATCACGGACGACGAAGTCCGTGAATGTTCCGCCGATGTCCAATGATATGGCAACGGCGCTCACTGGCGGATGTCCTCACCGAGGCTTGCGCGCCGGACTTCGGTCGCGGGCACGTCGACCAGGACTCTCTCTCCGTCGTACGAGGTCACAACGCCGTACAATTCACTGGCATGGGACTTGGAAATCCAGCCCTCCTCCAGCCGCTGCGCCACCCGTCCAGGATCGCGTTTGAGAGGATCGCCGAAGCCGCCTCCGCCACAGGCCTGCGATACCAGGCTTTCGCCTTTCTGCAGCACGGTATCGAGGAACGCGGGCATTTCCGTCTTTCTGCCGTCAGTGTCGATCTTCCAGGTGCGGTTGAAGCCCCCTGCCCGGCCCATGGCGATGCCGGCAGGGGGATGATCGCGACCGCCGGAGTTCGCTGTGAACCGGACCTCATCCTGCCGCGCGCGATAGACACAAAGGGCGCCCGGCGCACCATCCCATTGGCCGGGTCCGGCGGAGTCTTCGCCGACTTCCAACCGCTCGACGATGATCGGCTGCTGTTGCTCGACGATTTCCACACTTGCCTGGTTGAGCACACCCGCAGCCCCGCTGCCGCCGTTGGTCAGCCACCCGTCATGACCATGGACTCCGCCGCCGCCCCAGTAGCCCATGATGATTTGGTTGGCGAAGGCGCGCCCGCCATGGCGCATGTCACGTCCAGAGACAACGGCGCATGAGGCTGGATTGCCGACAGTAGCGAAACCGGCGCCAAGACCCGGCGCGACACCGGCAAAGAGCGACTGCACCAGCGGCGACAGCACCTGGCACAAATTCGTCGTCGCGGCGGACGTGGCTGCCGGAAACCGTGGCTTTCCGACCGCAGCCCCTTCACGCAGCAGCAGGCGGATCCGCCTGTAAGCGCCGGTGCAGCGCGGAATGTCAGGACCGAGCATGCTGAGCACCCCATTGCGGCAGCTCGCCGTCGTAGTACTCTCACTCATGTTGATGCCGAGCGGAAGATTGTCGACATTATTGCGCAAGTCGATCTCGATCATCGCGGCGTCAGGATCGATCGTCAGAATGGCGCGAACCGGAATGCCTGGCGCACCGGGGATGACGGCATCGTGGAAAGCCTCTTTCTCAACTCTGAAAGCTGGCAGGCGCCGGATGGCCTCGACCGTCATACGCTCCGCATAGTCCTGATATTGATCGAGGAAGGCTAGTACAGTCTCCCGGCCATACCGGACGCACAGCTCTTCGATACCGCGTTCCCCGGTGCGAACGGCGGCAAGGCAGGCAAGATAATCACCGTAGAATTGCGATGGCGCTCGGATGTTTGCCTTGCAGATGTCGATGACCTCCGTCACATCGCGACGCTCGCGCTGGATCCGGACGCAGGGGATCAACAATCCTTCCTCATAAACGTCCCGCGCGAGCGGGCCGTAGGTCGTGGGCGTGGGGAAGCCCATGTCGGCCAGATGGGCGCGAGCAATTGTGTGAAACACAAGTTTGCCCTCGAAGAACACAGGCGCACACAGCGTAAAGTCGCCGCAGTGGGTATTGCCGTGGTAGGCGCTGTTGTTGGCGAAGCAGTCCCCCGGCCGAATGTCGTCGCCATATTTTTCGACGACCGCACGTGGGATGAGGTCGATCGCGCTCGCGTGTACCGGCAGACCGACCGCGGCACTGACCGTCTGCAGCTTTGCGTCCGTGATGCTGCAGGTGAAGTCTTTGGCCGTGTTCAGAACCCCGGAACGGCCCGATTTGAAGAGCGCGTTGACCATGTCCCCGATGATGGCTTCAAAGCGGCGACGCAAGACCACCATGGTGAACATATCGATGGTGGGCTGAGTTGCTTGAGCCATAAGATTCCTGAGCCGCTTTTCCTCCCACAATCTTGGCCAGATGCGCACTAAGGTCTACCAGGAATTAGGTATCCTGTGATAAGTTTTGTTTATGTCGACCACTTTGCGCCAGATCGAGGTCTTCCGCCTGATTATGCTCACGCGGAATCTTACCGAAGCAGCACGGCTGCTCGGCGTTTCGCAGCCGGCCGTCAGCCAGTCGCTTAAGGAGCTCGAGGCGCAGCTGGGCCTGACGCTGTTTGTACGCTTTGGAAGCCGCATAAGCCCGACAGGGGAGGCCCGGCTGCTGCTGCCGGAGGCTGAGCGGCTTCTCGGGCAAATGGGCGTGCTGCAGGGCCGCGCCACGGAGTTGCGGGATGCCGGAGCAGGGTCGTTGCAGATCGCCTCGATGCCGAACGTCGCCGCCTGCATCCTGCCTGCCGCTGTTACCAGTTTTCTCAAAGAGCGGCCGCGCGTAAACGTAAAGCTCAACGCTTACGTCATCAGGGAAGTGGTAAGGCAGGTCCGGCAGGAAGGAGCGGACCTAGGCTTCGTCTATGCCCCCGTGGACGACCCGGCCGTTGCTATCGAACCAGTAATCCGGGCGCCGATGGTGTGCGTGCTGCGACCGGACCACCGCCTCGCAGCCAGAACCGAGATCGAACTAACGGATCTCGCCGATGAGCAGGTAATCCTGCTCGATCCGCTGAATACGCCCGGTCTATATTTGCATCGGCGCATCGAGGAAACCGGTGTGCGGATCAGGCGCGTAGTCGAAACGAATCTGTCCTTTGCAGCACTGAGCATGGTACGCAGCGGCACTGGCATCTTTGTCACGGACCCCGTCGTTCTCCTCTCTGGCCTTGGACAGGGCCTGGTCATTCGGGAAGTGAGGCCGACGATCCCCGTAGACCTTGTCGCGATCTATGCACGGCAGCGGCCGGTTCCGCGTCTTTCAGTCCGATTTATGGCTCATTTGAAGCCCGCCGCCCTGCGGATATGCGAGATGCTTCGGGAGATGGGTTGCGAAGCATCGGTCGGACAGGGGGATGCCTGATGCGACAACGGGCTTCCCGCTGAAATGCAGCTGGCTGAAGTGCCGCGGCATCGATCGGGGGCGGCAAGGCCATGAGGAGCACCCTTGGTCTGGCACGCGGCAGAGGCGTGCCTCAATGAAGGCGATGGCGTCGCTGACGTGCCAGATCGGCGGCCGCCGCGGGCGATACGGTTCGACGCACTCGGGCAGCTTGAGGACCACGAGGCAGGCCCGCAGCAGCTCCGTAATATCGCTGCCCCTTGGCATACGGCCTCGCAACATCGGGTGGTTACCGGTCTGTCCACTCCAGGGTGGAAACGCGATAAAGCGGTCGGGCGGGCGACAGGCAGCGCGGAGGAGCGACAGTCGCTACCACCCGAAGGAATAATCCTCCCAATCGAGACATAGGCTCTCGCCCGAAGCCATGTGGCGCTCGACGACATCAGCAACGCTGCGCACGCTCGGCTCCAGCGCCATTTCAGCCTCAACGGTGCCTACGAGCGTGCCCATTTCGGTTGACACCCACCCAGGATGAATCGACAGCACGGTGGGTCTGCTAGCGAACTTTGGGTTCTTCCGCATAAAGCGTGCAGATATGGGTTGTACTCCGAGTCAAGATCTGAGAGCGTAGGGATTCACAACTCATTGGATCCTGTACGCTGTGCTTTGTCGTCATCCTCTCGAAATTCCCTCGTGCTTGTTACTATGCCAGGTTGCTTCGAAGTCCGATGGCGTATGGATCGACGTTGAACCGCGGGCGCGGTCTGCGCGCTGTCCGGCTTGCGGCGATCATTCGCGGCAAATTCACAGTCGCTATCATCGAAAGCTTTCCGATCGGCCTTGGCAAGGGCAACGGACCATCCTGGTCGTCTTAGCACCACGTCTCCGATGTTCCCAATCGGCTTGCGGGCGCCGGACATTTATTGAACCTCTCGATGAGGTCGTACCTCGTCGTGGTAGGTACACAAACCGTCTCGCCGACCTGTCAGGGCGACCGCGGTCCGTGCGCCGACGCGGGACGCGTTGGTTGTATATTCGGCGAGAAAGTTGTCGATCACAGATTGAGAAATAACCTTCCTTGATCCAATCCCAAAACGACTTTGCTGAACCGTCCCAATCGGCTGAGGTAAACCTTCGCGGATGCCTGTTGATAGCCTTTATCGAACAACTACGCCGCGACGCGGTCCAGATCGTTGCCCAGGCCGCCCCCTCTCGGGCGGCGCAGAACCCTGCTTGAGATCGGCGAGACGACGCCGCTTGCAAGATTTGCCACAAGTCTTAGGCGCGACGTCAATGCCATCAAGAATGCGCCGGCGACACCCTGGACCACCAGCCCGGTCGAAGGGCAGATCAACAAGCTAAAAATGATCAAGCGCACAATGCATGGCCGCGCAGGATTCCAACTCCTTCGCGCTCGGATTCTGCATTCAATAGCCAGTCGATCTGCACGCTTTATGCGGAAGAACTCAAAATTGGGAGCGCCAACTCCCCCTTGGCCTGGCTGATCAAAACTGCAATCCTGAATCACAAGCAATGAATTGGTCGCAGGTCCCAGCCACGCCTGCACCCGCGTGGCGGTGTATGGTCACACACACGACAGAGCCTTCCCGAAGGCATATTGACGTCTTGAGATCTTACCGTCCGCCTCGACCGTTGATGGGAGGTGCGTTTAAGCCCTCCGTCCCAACCACTCCCCCCGCGTCTGCATCCAAAGATCCGCCTCTGCCCCAACGAAAGGTTCCGGCCGATCCACTTTCCCGCACAGAACCGAGCCTAATCGCCGAGCGAGGGCTGCCGAGCCCTCGTTGGCCTGCTCAATCGTGTGGATGACCTCCGTCCAATCGAGCGTCGCGAAAACCCAATCGATCGCGGCAATGGTGCCTTCCAGGGCAAAGCCCCGCCCTTGGGCAGCACGGGTGATGCCCCAAGTGATTTCGTTGCCGGGCCAGCCCACTGGACGCCAGGGGCCGATGCGGCCGATCCACTGGCCAGTCTCTTTCTCGATTACGGAAAACATGGAGAAGCCCTGCAGCGACCAGCAACCGGCAGCGATCGCAATGCTGCGCCAGGCTTGGGTGCGGGTCTGGGGACCGCCGAGAAAGCGTGTCGAGTGCTCGTCGGCCAGGAAGGCGGCCCAAGCGTCGAAGTCGTCCGCGATGGGCGGGCGCATCAGCAGGCGTTTGGTTTCCAGTATGGGTATAGTCATAGTTTACTTGAAAGCTCTGAACCCGAACGCCTATGGCACGCGAGTGGCCTGTCCGCGAGACATTCTGCGGACAGACAACCCGGCACTCGCAAGATTACAGCGGCGGCGACCCGATATCGTGCCGCCCCAACATCTTGAAGGCTAAGAGAGCTTTTCAAAACCATCATGTGAGTGCGCGCATACAGATCAAAGAGCCTGCGATCAGAGTGAAGGCGAGATGAATGTTGGCTCTGCGTTCGTAACGGACAGTAAGGCGCCCGAACCGAGGGAGCCAGGCAAAGGTTCGCTCGACAACCCAACGATGTTTTCCAAGATGGCTGCTGCTTTCAATCGCTTTTCTGGCAATCCGATGTTTGAAGCCGCGGTATGTGCATGCCCTACGACAACGCGTGTAATCATATCCCTTGTCAGCATGCAGTTTCCCCGGCCGGCGCCTTGGGCGTCCCCGCTTTCCATGCAGGGATGGAAGGGCATCAAGAAGTCACTTAAGCATGCGGCTATCATGAATAATGGCTCTAGTCAAAAGGACTGTATTCGGAACGCCCTGTCGATCGGTGATGATGTGGCGTTTCGTATCCGGGCGTCCGCGATCCCTAGGGCTCGGTCCTGTGGCTTCGCTCCCCTTTTGCTGCAGTCGAAGCGTATCCATGCAGGCCCGGCCCCAATCCAGCCAGTCAGCTTGATAGAGGCGCGTCAGCAACTCACGATGTAAACCGTCCCACACACCGGCTATCTGCCAATCCCGAAGACACATCCAACAGGGCGCGCCAGAACCGCAACCCAACTCCCGAGGCAGCATTTCCCATGGAATGCCGGTCAGCAACACAAACAAGATCCCCGTCAGCGCCGCTCGGTCGAAAATGCAAGATCAAGGGCACGAGGTCCGGCTTAAGCCACCTGAATATGTGTGTTCCTACGTTAAGGCACAGAAGAACGACGACCGGGATGCCGAGGCAATTGCCGAAGCCGCCACCAGGCCGGCGATGCGGTTCGTCGAGCTAAAGAGCGAGACGCGGCTCAACATGGAGAGCTTTCATCGTGCACGCGATCGGCTGGTTAGTGAGCGGACAGCTCTGATCAATCAACTACGCACTCTTCTTCTCGAGCGCGGCGTGATCGTTCTGCAGGGACGACGCAAGCTGGAGGGTTCTGGTGCAAAATTCTGTCGGTGTGGTAATCCCGGTGGATAATGGTTGGATACGGATGGTGGTCTTGGATAGTTGTTTTCGGATCATCATTTTGTGTATACGGTGGTATCTGCGTTTCAAGCTCAGTTTCCGCGATTTGGTAGAGATGATGGCGGAGCGCGGCCTATCGATGGCGCACACCACCATCATGCGATGGGTGCGCCGCTATACACCCGAATGCGAACGACGCTGGCAGCGCTTCGCCATTCCGGCCGGGCAATCATGGAAAGTTGACGCAACCTATATCAAGGTCCGGGGAGAATGGGTGTATCTTTATCGGGCGGTTGATAGGTCTGGCCAAACCTTGGATTTCCGTCTGAGCCGCCGGCGCGATGTGGCCGCTGCCAAAGCGTTCTTCAGCAAAGCGATCAAACGCCAAGGATCTGCGCCGCGGACGACCACGTTGGACGGATATGCGGCTTCCCACCGGGCCGTGCATGAGATGAAGGAGGACGGCTTATTGGCGGCCGGCACAAAGCTGCGGTCGTCAAAATATTTGAACAATTTGATCGAGCAGAATCATCGTGGGATGAAGGCCAGAACAGGGCCTACGCTCGGCTTCGAACGTTTCAAGACAGCCTCGATTACACTTGCCGGAATTGAATTGATGCGCCGCGTATACGAAGGGCAATTCAACCTCCGGAAATTGAGCATCGAAGGCACAACCACGCCCGCTATCTGGAATGCAGTGCTAGAAGCATGAGGATATGAGACCATATTTTTGTGCAATCCACCAAACACTCAGTTTGCACCAGAATCCCCCGTGCTAGCCAAAAGCGCAACAAAGCCGGTCCGTGCGCCCTGCCACATGGCAACCATCTCCCTTACAACCCGATAGGCTGTGCTTAACGTATATCATATACTTCGTCACTTGAAATTTAAGCCGCACGGTGGCTTGGTCGATGCGGAGAAACAAGGAGCGTGACGTGATAGCCGCGGTAGACCAGGGTAGCCTTTCCTTCAGGGTTTATCTTATGCTCAGGGACGCTCTGACGGAGGGCTCGTTCAGGCCTGGTGAACGGATCATCATCCACGAGCTTGCCACGAAGCTGGGAACCAGCGTCACACCTGTGCGTGAGGCCTGTCTTCGCCTCGTCAGCGAACGTGGCCTCGAACTTCGCTCGGGCCGTTTTGTGACCGTGCCAGACTTGACGCTTGAGCGCTACATGGAAATTCGGACCATTCGACTGGCGCTGGAGGGCCTGGCGGTGGAACTCGCCGCCGGCCTTGCCGAAGAGGCGGACATCGAAAGTCTGACCGAAATTCAGCGAAAATTCGAGGCGGCCCGGGAGAAAAAGGATTTTGCCTCCGAGAACAAGCTCAACCGCGATTTCCATCTCGGCGTCTACCGCCTATCCCGGATGAGTATTCTGGTCAATCACATTGAAAGTCTCTGGGTTTCCATGGGACCGATCCTGAAAGTCTATCACGAGGAAATAAATGCCGATGCGTCAATTCCCGATCGGCACACAGCCCTTATCGCGTCTCTCAAAGTGCGCGATGCCGTGCGCGCCCGCGCCGCGCTTGAACAGGATCTGACCGAAGGCGGCACCGGCATTCTGCGCTATCTCAACGCGCTTTAGACGAGCGGAGGCATGCAATCTGCCCAAGGCCGTGCTTGTTCCAGCAAGGCTCCGACGCGAAGCACATCAGCGTCGCCGTGCCGCGGCCCCACGATCTGAACACCCGTCGGAAGGCCGTCATTGGCGAAGCCAGAGGGCACGCTCAAGGCAGGATGCCCGGTGAGATTGAAGGGATAGACGAAGCCGGTCCATTGCGGTTGCACGGGACCCATGGACTGGCCATCGATCATCACGCTGTCGAAAGCGCCGTCAAAGGTCGCTGGCAGGGCCGTGCGGGTCAGCGTCGGAGAGATCAGAAGATCGTAGGTCAGGAACAGATCCTGCACCGCCCGGAACAGCCGTGTCCGTGCTCCGATCGCCCGGATATAGGCGGCGACATCGTATTTCTTGCCGGCCTCGACATAGGCTCGCAGCACGCTGTCTGTTTTGTCGCCGAACCGCTCGACGATGGGCCCGAGATTATGGGCGATCGAGCACAGATAGAGCACGCGCTGGTCGTCGCTCATCCAGTCGATGGCGGCGGTTACCTCCTCGACCTCGGCACCGAGGTCGCGCAGGGCACCGATCGACGCGAGCGTATTGGCCTCCACATCGGCCGCCACCGCCTTGTTCGCGGCCTTGGCGATATAGCCGATGCGCAGACCTGACAGCGTCTCCGCCAGCAGCCTTGGAGAGACAGGGCCCAGCGCTGAGGCATTCGCCGTCCACGGGTCTTGCGCATCGGCCCCCCCCATGCAGGCGTGCATGACAGCCGCATCGGCGATGGTGCGTGTCAGCGGGCCGGCGGCTACGACATTGCCGAAAGCATCCCGCGAATCCTGGAAAGGAATGGCGCCGGTCGTGCCCTTGAAACCCACCAGACCGCAGCAGGCGGCCGGAATGCGGGTCGAACCGGCTCCGTCGCTGCCGAGACCGATCGGCCCGAGGCCGGAAGCAACCGCGGCTGCCGCGCCGCCGCTCGATCCTCCAGGCGTGCGACCGAGATCCCAGGGGTTCAGCGTCCTGCCATAGATCGGCGCGTCGGTTTGCCCCTTAATGCCGAATTCGGGTGTGGTCGACTTGCCAATCACGATCGCGCCCGCTGCGCGCAGACGGGTGACCAGCACATCGTCATGGTCCGGCACATGATCAATATGGGCGATGCTGCCGAAGGTGGTCCGGATGCCCTGTGTCCGGAATAAATCCTTGATGCTGACCGGAATGCCGTGCAGCGGACCCAAGGGCTCGCCCGCCATCACCGCCGCCTCCGCCAGTTTGGCCGCCTCGCGAGCATGCTCTGCGGTCACCGTGACGAAGCAATTTAGCGTCGGCTGCAGCGCCTCCACCCGTGACAGCACGGCGTCGATGTATTCGACCGGCGATATCTTTTTGCTGCGAATCAGTGCAGCGGCGGTGGTTGCCGGCACAAAGGCGAGCTCGTCGCTATGCATGGCTATGGCTCCGTCGTTTCGGCTGCGGTGAAAAGATGGCAGGCGACCTGCCGCCCGGGCGCGATCTCCAGCAGGCGCGGACTCTCGTCGCGACAGCGTGGCATGACATGCGGGCAGCGCGTGTGAAACCGGCAGCCTGATGGTGGCGCCAGCAGGCTTGGCACTTCGCCCGGGATCGTGCGCGGCCTGATCCGTGTGGGATCGGGGCGGGGCATCGCATCGAGCAACGCCCGGGTGTAAGGGTGAAGCGGGTCGGCATAGAGATCGGCGTTCCGCGCAATCTCGACGATCGAGCCTGCATACATCACCGCGACCCGTCGGGCGATGGCGCGCACCACCGTCATGTCATGCGCAATGAACAGATAGCTCAGACCGAAGCGGTCCTGCAGATCCATGAGCAAATTGACGATCTGCGCCTGCATCGACACATCCAGCGCCGAAACCGGTTCGTCGCAAACCACGAAGTCGGGCGAGAGCGACAGCGCGCGGGCAATGACGATACGTTGCCGCTGACCACCCGAGAATTCGTGCGGAAAGCGGTCTGCGCTGTCCCGCGGCAGGCCGACCAGTTCCAGCAATTGCCGCACCCGGTCATCGCGATCCCGGCGGGAATGTTTGCCGGCGATATCGATCGGCTCGGCAATCGAATGACCGACGCGAATGCGCGGGTTCAATGCTGCATGCGGGTCCTGGAACACGAATTGCACGCGCGAGCGCACAGCGGCGAAATTCGCCGCACGGTCGGCCCCGGTGACACTGCGCCCAAACAGCCGCACGCTGCCGCCTGTTGGTTTCAGCAGGCCCACGAGAATGCGCCCCACGGTGGATTTACCGGAACCGGATTCGCCGACCAGGCCCAACGTCTCGGCAGAACCAATGTCGAATGTCAGGTCGTGCAGAACTTGGACCATGGTCGGGCGTCTACCCGCGCCTCCCGATCCGAAGCTCATGGTAAGATCGCGGACCTCGACGGAGGTTTCGCTGGTCACAGGCATGCTGGCGCCAGGGCTTGCGAGCGCGGGGTGCAGCGGACGTCGTGATTCTCGCTAATTGATACGAGTGCGGGGACGGCCGCACGGCAGACCGCTTCGACATGCGCGCAACGGGGGCCGAAGCGGCAACCAGGAATGCTTTCGTCCGGGTCGGGCACCCGACCGGGAATGGAACCAAGCCGCTGCCCGGGAATGTCGCGTCCGCGAAGGGACGTCATCAGTCCTTCGGTATAGGGATGCCGCGGCGCGCTAAACAATGTCCCAACCGGGGCCTGTTCCACGATGCGCCCTGCATACATGACGACGACGCGATGAGCGAACTCCGCGATCACGCCGAGATCGTGAGAGATCATCATCACCGCCATGCCAAGCTCGGCACGCAAATCCCGCAACAGTTCCAGGATCTGCGCCTGGATGGTGACATCGAGCGCCGTTGTCGGTTCGTCGGCTATCAGCAGACGGGGCCGGCAAGCGATCGCAATCGCGATCATGACGCGCTGACGCATGCCGCCCGACAAACGATGCGGATACTCGTCAGCGCGGCGCGGCGCATCGGCGATGCGGACCAGGTCGAGCAGCTCGATCGCCCGGCTGCGCCCCTCGGCACGTGACAGCCCCTGATGCAGCCGCAGGGATTCCGAGATCTGATCCGCAATCGTGAGCACGGGATTGAGCGACGACATCGGGTCCTGGAATACCATCGCAATGTCGCCGCCGCGCACGCGGCGCAAGTCCCGCTCAGGGGCCCGCAGCAGGTCACGGCCGTCCAGCATGATGCTGCCGCGTGCCGCGCGGGCCGTGCCGCGCGCATGCAGTCGCAGGATCGACAGCGCCGTCACGCTTTTGCCGCTGCCGGATTCGCCCACCACGCCCAGGCACTCGCCGGCATTGATATCGAGCGATATATCCTCGATAGCGCTGACCCAGCCGCGATCGGTGCGAAACTGCACGGTCAGGTCGCGGATTGAGACGAGCGCGTCAGCTGGCATCGTCATCCCTTCAGCTTCGGGTCGAGCACGTCCCGCAGACCATCGCCGAGCAGGTTGAGGCCGATCGTGGCGAGGCTGATGCCGATGCCCGGGAACAGCACGATCCACCATGCCTGCAACGCGTAGTCGCGGCCCTCGGCGATGATATTGCCCCAGCTCGGCGTCGGCGGCTGCACGCCGACACCAAGGAAGCTCAAGGCCGCCTCGGCCAAAATCGCATAAGCAAAGACGAAGCTCAGATGCACCAGCAATGGGCCGATGCTGTTCGGCAGAATATGGCGCAGCATGATCCGCGGTGCTCGCGCACCCGCGATTAGCGCCGCCTGGACATAGTCGAGTTCTCGCACCACCAGTGCCGATGCGCGGACAATCCGCACGCCGGGCGGCACATAGGCCACCGACAGCGCGATGATGACGCTGTTCATGCTGGGTCCCAAGGCCGCGGTGATGCCGAGCGCCAGGAGGATGGCCGGGAACGACATGAGCGCGTCCATCAGACGCATGATCGCGCCTTCCAGGCTGCGGAACTGCGCTGCCAGCACGCCCAGGGTGGTTCCGAAAACGCCCGCGATCGCCGCGACGGCGAAGCCGACCCAGAGAGAGACGCGCGCGCCGTAAAGCACCCGCGTAAAGATGTCGCGGCCAAACATATCCGTGCCAAACAGGAACTTCGCCTGGGGCGGGCTGAAGCGATGGCTTATATGCATCGCGGACGGTTTGGTGTTCGTCAGCATCGGTCCCAGCACGGCGGCAATTGCCAGGACACCGACCAGAAAAAAGCCGATCTGGAACGAACGATGTGCGACCAGCCGCCGCAGAATCATCGAACGCTGCCGCGGTGCCAGCGTCGTCGCTGCGAATTCCGGAACCGTCGAGGCCTCAATCATAGCGCACCCGCGGATCGGCAAAACTATAGGCAAGATCGACGATCAGATTGATCAGGACGAACGTGAGACCGTAGATCAGCATGACGCCCTGCACCAGGGGATAGTCGCGTGCCAGGATGCCCTCCACCACCAGGCGGCCGACACCCGGCAGCGCGAAGACCTGCTCGATCACCACGGAGCCGCCGATCGCCGCAGAGAGCAAGATTCCGGTCGCCGTGATGACCATGACGAGGGCATTGCGAAATGCATGCTTGCTGACGATCCGCCACTCACTGATGCCCTTCGAGCGGGCGGTACGGATGAAGTCCTGACCGAACACGTCGAGCATGGCGGAGCGCGTCATGCGGGACAGGAACCCAATCTCGAACAGGGACAGAATGATTGACGGCAGCAGCAAGGCACGAAGCCACTGCGCGGGGTTCTGCGCGAAGGGCACGTATCCGCTGGAGGGGAACCAGCCGAGAACCACGCTGAACAATGCGACGGCAAGGCCGGCAACCCAGAATGACGGCACGGAGACGCCGACAAGCGCTACCGTCATCACCGACGAATCGATCCAGCTTCCCCGGTAGTAGGCGGCCAATGAACCGAGGCCGATGCCGATGGGCAGCGTGATGGCAAGAGAAAGTCCGGCAAGCGACAGCGTGACAGGCAGTCGCTGCAGCATCGCGCTCGCGACAGTCTGGTTGAGCACCAGCGAATTGCCGAAATTGCCATGGACGATGTGCAGGAACCAGATGCCGAGCTGCACGATAAACGGCCGGTCGAGCCCCAGACTGTGCCGCACCGCCTCAATTGCGGCGGGCGTTGCCTGGTCTCCCGCGATGATCACGGCGGGGTCACCCGGAAGCAGGTTCAGAACCAGGAACGCCAGGATCGACACGATCAGGACGACCGGCACCGCCTGGAGCAGCTTGATCAGGATCAGGCGAATCGCCGGGGTCACCGGCGACGTGCCGCGGCATGCGGGTCAGGCAAGGGACAACCCCCAAAGCTGAAGAATGCCTGGATAATCGGTCTGGCCGTGCAGGGTTTTCGCGTAGCCGAAGAGACGCCCCGAGTCGGCGATCTTGACCATGTAGCCGCCACCCAAAACCTGCTGCTGAATGGTGAGCCAGGCCGCCCGGCGCGCGTCCAGCCCGGGGCTGGCGAAGAACGCGGCATAGGCATCGTCGAGCGCCGTGTTGCCCTTGATATTGGGAAAACCATAAAGCAGCGGCCGCCACTCCTGAGGACCCAGAATATGGTCCGGTCCGAACAAGGTCGTGGACAGGTTCCACTGGCCGGTATGTTCCTGCATGTCGGCGGCATTCGTGGTCCAATCCACCACGCGCACATCCACGTTCATGCCCGCCGCCTGCAATTGCGCCTGGACCACCAGCATGGTGGTCTTCATCCAATCATAGTTGTCGTTGGTCTCGATGATGATCTTTTCGTTGTTATAGCCGGCCTGCTTCAAAAGAGCAGCGGCCTTGGCGGGGTTGTTCTGATTGTACCAGGGCGTCGGTGTCGTCGTTCCCAGATAGTATGGCGTATTGGGAAACGACATCCACGGATTGGGCTTGTTGAGACCGCCGGTCGCGTCCGTGATATCGGAAATGTTGATCGCCGCCGCAACAGCCTGACGGATCAGCACATTGGAAGTCAGGCCATATTGGGAATTGAGAATGATATATGAGCCACCGACCGGAAAGACCTCGTGGATGGCGAGTTTGCTCTGGCTCTCGACCTGATGGCGCAGCTCGCTGGGGATATTGCTCGCCAGTTGGGCCTCGCCCGTCTGCAATGCCGCAATCCGGGTCGACGCTTCAGGTATGAAATTGAACCGGACGGCGTCCAGATAGGCGATCTTGCGTCCCGCATAACCATCGCGGCCGGGCGAACTCATGTCCACCGCGTAGCCGTCGAACCGCTTGATGGTCAGATGACCGTCCTTCACCCATTCGCCCAGTGCGAAAGGTCCGGTGCCGACAATATCGATACCGCGCGCCGGCTTCGCCGATTCCGAGGCCGGCAGGATCATGAGCGGAAAGATCGGCGATTTCAGGATGTCGAGAAACACATAGTTTGGTGCTTTGAGGTGGACCACGAAGGTATAGGGATCGGGCGTCTCGTAGTGATCGACGACGCTGAAGTTTTCAGCATTCGGACTGACACGCTGATAACGCTCGAAAGAGGCCTTGACATCTGCGGACGTCATTTCCGCACCGGTATGGAATTTCACACCCCGGCGCAGCACGAAAGTATAGGTCTTTGAATCGGCGGATGCCGTGGCGGTCGACGCCAGCATGGTCTTGGTCGCGTTCGCGTGATCCAGCGCGACGAGCCCCTCGAACACGTTGTGTATCACTTCAAGTTCGACGAGGCTGGAAGACACATGCGGGTCTAGCGTGCCCGGGCCGGAGACGGTCGCATATATCAGCGTACCACCCTTGCTTGGCGTCTGCGCATAGGCAGGCGGAAGCAAGCCCGATGCGCCTAGCGCTACACCACCCAATAAAATACTGCGACGCGTGGGTTGAACCATCATGCAACTTCCTTCGCCGCTGTCAGAGCAACATCCTATCAGGAAGATTCCTGCGATGGGAAGATTTGTCTTCCCATCGCAAAACCGGAGCAGAATAAGGCGATTTATCCGAAGTTAATCCACGTCTAGGAACGGTCAAGAACCCCGAATGCCTCACGCGTCACCGCAAGCGCTTCGTCGATATCGGCCGCGGTATGGGCCGCGGACAGGAACATATTGTGACGCGGATGCAGGTAAACGCCGCGCTTGAGCGCCTCCTGGCAAAACAGAAAGCCTTTAGCGCAATCCGGATCGTCCTCGAACATGAGCGTGGGCATTTGCGGCGGCCCACTCTGTCGAATGCCGATGCCGGCGGCGGCGGCTTGTGCTGCCAATCCCTCGCGCAGACGCGTTCCCAT
Organism: Acidisoma cellulosilyticum; assembly: GCF_020621385.1. Lineage (GTDB taxonomy): Bacteria > Pseudomonadota > Alphaproteobacteria > Acetobacterales > Acetobacteraceae > Acidisoma > Acidisoma cellulosilyticum. Next base: position 93,336 of record NZ_JAESVA010000016.1, read on the forward strand.
TGCATGCATCTGCGCCGGCCCGTCAATCCGCTCCAGCTCATCAAGCGTGGCAAGCGCCGCCGCCATCGGCACGGAGCCGCACCAGAAAGAACCGGTCACGAATAATTGCGAGGCAGCGTCTCGGAACTCGTCGTTTCCGGTCACGGCGGCCAGAGCGTGGCCATTCGCTATGGCCTTGCTCCAGGCGGAGAGATCAGGCTGCACGTCGACCAGATCCCAGCTTCCGGCCAGGGTCAGGCGGAACCCCGCGCGCACGTCGTCCAGAATCAGGGCTGCTCCACTCGCATCAGCCAAGGCGCGGGCGCACTTGGCGAAAGCGGGATCCGGCAATTCTTGATCGAAGCCGTAATCGTGCCGGAAGGCAGAAACCACGATGCCGGCAAGATCATCGCCGGCACGCGCCACTGCCTTTTCGAGACTGGCAATGTCATTGTAGATGTAGGTCGAAAGATGCGCGCGATCTTCGGCCGTTACACCCAAGACAGAAGGTGAGCACCACGGCACGGCACCGTGATAGGCACCTTTGGCGACCACGATCTTGCGCCGACCGGTTTTGACCCGCGCCAATGTGACGCACGTCGTCGTCGCGTCCGTGCCATTCTTGGCGAAGAGCGCCCAGTCGGCATGGGCGACCAATCGCACCAGACGTTCGGCGAGTTCGACCATCCGTTCAGTGGGACCATTGAGCAGGTCACCCTTGGCCATCTGGCGCTGAACGGCCTCTTCGACGGCGGGATGCCGATGGCCCAGCACGATCGGCCCCCACGCACACATGAAATCGAGATAGCGGCGGCCGTCGGCATCCCAAATGTGACAGCCCTCGCCCCGCTCAAAAAACTGCGGATAGCCGGCCGGCAGCGTGGCGGTTCGCATATGGCCATACATACCACCGGGAACAACCCGCAGCGCACGGGCGCGAAGCGCCTGATCGCCTGTGTCGATATGCATGTCCATGACGGCCTACCAACCAAATTCAGCCGAGTTATATCATATAATTTGAGACTGTCAAAGCCATCTGTTGCAGTAACAAACCGGCCGTTGCGCGATCAAATTTGCAATTCGCGCCGCTCTACCGCCTCGACCGAGATCTGCTCCCAGTCATACATCATCGGGACCATCTCGCCAGCCGCCCAATGGGCGTTCTGATTGAGATACCAAGGGCTGGCGGGCTCGCCGGAAGCACCGTGAAAGACGATCCAGCAGCAATTGTCCCAAGCGCCCACGTCGAACACATAGCGGCAAAGCGAACCGTAGACGGCGCGCGTGCCGACCGTCGCCGTGCAGCCGGTTGCGAATACCGTATCGTTGTCACCACCGACTTCCGCCGATAGACGATCGAGCGCAGCCGCATGGTCGGGAAAGGCTGCAGAAAGACTATGCGTCAGCTGAGGCTGATGAAGCCTGCCCCAAGGCTCTGCCACCCTTTCGGATGCCTGGCTCAAAGCGATTCGCAACAGGTCGTCCCAGGAAGCGCCAGCCAATATTGACGTATCATCGGCCCGCAGCAGGCCGGGCACGAGCCACCATAGCTGGTTCTCCGGGATGATATTGGGCGATACCCGCGTGTATGGGCTCTTCGTCACCTCGCTGAGTCCGGAACGCTCAGAGACCAACCGTGTCAGGGCAAGCCGAACGGCGATATAGGCGCTCGCCGCCTCGGATTCGGTGCTCATACGGCCGTCCCACGCCAGAATCAGGCGATGCACGTCAGTCGCCTTGGCGTCGATGCCGCCAAGACCGCGCAGTCGATCCCGCAACTCCTGGCCCGGGATCGTCTCCAGGTCGCGATGAATCGCCGCCATATCGGCGATATTCGCCTTCCCGAGCGCGGCGAGCCGGCTCCAAATCCGGCGCGCGCGGTGTGGCGGCATCGCGTCTGTTGATAGATAATGCTCTCCGTCATCGCGTGTGACGCGGTTGTTTGCGGTCACAATGACGCCGCCGGCCGGGTTGACGGCCGCGGGCATCGCCTCCCACGGCACCATGCCGTCCCATTCGTGCGCGCCGGTCCAGCCCGGCACCGGCAACCAGCCGTTCGAGCGCGGACGTTTCGGCACCTTGGCGCGGACGCGATAACCGATTGTCCCCGCCGTATCACCGGCGACAAGATTATGGTCGATCAACCCCCAGTCGCGTGTCGCCTCGTATAGGCCAGCGACCGTGTTCGCCTGCATCATCGCGATCATGCAGTCGAAGGATCGATCTGTTTCCGCAAACTGCATGGAGCGCAGGGCGAGCGCGGAACCCTTGGCCGGGTCGCCGGCAATCACCGGACCGTGACGGGTCTCCACCACATCCACCAGGACATTCGCGCCGCCCCGGACGGCAATCGTTTCCTGCCGTTGGCGCACCGGTTCCCACTGGTCCTGATACAACGCGGTCGCGCCGCCATTCCCGAAGCGTTCAACGTAAATGTCGTGAATATCGACGAAGGCGTGCGTGACGCACCAGGCGACCGACGCGTTGTGACCGAAATGCGGGAAGCCCGGCACGCCGGGCACCGTCAGCCCGATGACGTCAAATTCGTCACAGGCGAGATGAACCTGGGCATACATATTCGGCATTTCCAGCACGCGATGCGGGTCGCCGGCCAGCAGGGGGCGCCCGGTCGCCGTATGCTCGGGCGATAACGCCCAATTGTTGCTGCCGCCGCCGCTGACATCCTGGGCGGCGACCGCCAGCAATGCCTCGATACCGGGTTTCAGCGCTGCTAGATCAGCTGTGAAAGCGCCGGTGTCGGCGCCCGGTGGCAGGCACAGCAATTCGTTGCCGCCGTCGTCAAATCGCAGCTTGCCGACATTGTCTGTACCGACAATGGGTAGGGCGGCCGCGCGCCACAGCTTCCACCAGACAGATCCCATCAGAAAACCGATTTGCCGCATCACGGCGATGGAATGCCAAGGCAACCAAGCCTGCGGCTCGGCGTTCAGAATGCCATATTCCACCGGACGGCGGCCCGTCGCGATAAAGGCATTGACGCCGCCTGCATAGGCTTCCAGCATCGTCCGCGCGTCGTCGCCAAGTGCTGCAAAATCGCGCTGGGACGCACCTGCGGTATCCAACCGGCGCGCCAGCATGTCGCCTGCCACAGCCGGCTGCCCCACCCACTCGGCATAGCGGCCGGTGCCGCGGCGCAACAGCCCCTCCATCTGCCACAGGCGATCCTCGGCATGCACATAGCCGAGGGCGGCGAAGGCTTCGTGTCGGCCCGGCGCCTTGATATGGGGAATTCCCCATGGGTCACGCCATGTCTCGGTCACGCCGCCAGGTAATCCTCGCGTGTCTCGCATGCCCATGGACAGGCTCCTTCGGATGTGAACGCAGTCAAATAATATCTTATAACTTATTCTTTAAATGCAAACCCTCTAAATGCCGCTGTCGATAAGAGGGTCAGGACCCCGCTTTCGCTTTGCCGTCAAAAAGCTGGCGTGCCTTCTCAACGTGGTCGAGATTCTCCGCGGCCCAGACCCAAACCCCACAAAACGCAGAACCGAGCCTCAGGCCCAGGCCGGTAAGGCGATATTCGACTTTCGGCGGCACCACGGGATGCACGGTACAAATAACAAGTCCGTCGCGTTCCATATTGCGCAAGGTCTGGGTCAGCATTTTCTGGCTGATACCTTTCACGAATTCGCTCAAGCGCGTGAACCGCAACTCCCCCTGCTCCGCCAAGGTTTCAAGAATCATCATGGTCCACTTGTCAGCAACCCGCCCGATCAACTCATTGACCAGCGCTCCGATCCGAGGGTCGAGATCGGCCGGAGGTATAGCGGAAGCGTAGCGCTTCGCCCGTTCAATCTCCGCCGTCGTGAAATTGGCCAATGCACGCATCCGACACTCTCTTTCAAGTAACTATAGCACTTTCAAGTGCCTTCTTTCATTTGGAGAGTGTGGACGACTATATGCCGGGAGCAAGTCCGAATTTCCGTTACAAAGTCATTATTAAACTGAATCAAAAGACCATCCTTATGATTCTGTCATGTCTCGCGCCAAGTGGAAGTTTGGCGACCAGTGGCGTCATCCTCAAAGAAGGACAGGCTTGCCCAAAGGAAGGCGATGACGTCGACCTCGTGTTCGGTGCCGCGCAGCAGGCCTATGCTTTCCGGGCGGCCGCGAGCGAAGACGGTCTCGCCCAGAATGGGCTGATCGCCAAGCCGCGCGAAGGCCGCTCGCATCGCCACCAACTCGTCGAGCCGCCGCAGATCTGTCGCCGCCTCTTGCTCCGCGGCGACGGCTGCCTCTGGGGTCTCTGGGAAGAGCAAACGCGAACGGAGCAGCACGAGGCGGGTGGCCATGACGAGCCAATCGGCCCGGCACACGATCGGGACACGATCCCGCAGTTGCTCGAACGCCGCCAGGAACTGCTCGACAGGCATCAGGATCGACATCCGACCGATATCGATCGCTACCGCTCCGCCAGATCGAGCAGCAGGTCCATCGGCCTATCGAAGCCGTCGAGATGCAGCATGGGCATGGCCGGCAGTCCAGCGGCCGGCTTGCCGGTTGTGGGCGCACGGCTAAGCGGCTGGTCACCCTCCCAGCTGAGGTCCAACGTCTCACAGGCGACCGGCACGCCGCCACTGTGTTCCCTATCAGCCGACATCAATCGATCGGCCGGGGTCACGGCACGAAACGTAGCGCCGGCCAGGCGGCGGCGATCCTGGCCACGCCCACATGCGGCGTATCACCAGGGATAAAGAAGACATAGCCGAGGACGGTATGGCCCGCCGGCGACCGCCGACCCGGTTTCGCATCAGGGCGCAGCCCAACCAGCCGCGGGAGGTCAGACAGACCCCAATCGGTCAGTTCGTAGAGTATGATCCGCCAGCACCAGTGTTTGCAGCTCAAACGGACAAGACTGACTCCGACCGACCAGGGCGGATGACGGCGATGCCGGGCTGGGTGCGTTGACATGGCTGGACCCCCAACGTTTCCGTGAAAACAGCAGCTATTGACGCGTCGCTTGTAAAGCCTGAGCGTCCGCGGCGCGCACGTGCGCGCGGCTTCGGCTTTAGTTGTCTACTAGGAAAAATGACATGGCGATCGGTACGGTTAAGTGGTTCAACGCCACCAAGGGATTTGGCTTTATCCAGCCCCAGGACGGCGGCAAAGACGTGTTCGTGCATATTTCGGCGGTCCAGCAGGCCGGAATGCGTGGGCTCGATGAAAATCAGAAAGTCAGCTACGACATTGTGCAAGACCGGGGCAAGGAATCGGCAAGCAATCTTAAGGCTATCTAGGCTCCAGTCGGTGCTGGTGCCGGATTATTCTGGCAGCCGATGCCGCAGGCGGGGCGCGTTACTATAATTGCGCCTCGCACCCAGTTCAGGCTGGTATCGACAATTTACGATAGCCATTGGCGCCGCTGCAGCAGATCCCACTTAGGAAAGAGCCTTTCCGACCTCAAGGCCGCTCAGTCTTGATCTGCGAATGCTCTCAAAGCGTGATCTCTATGATTCGGCGATAAGCCGAATATGCCCAGTGCTACGGCCTCAACCGCAATATGGAGTTAGCCGATGTCTAACCGGCGAGAGCTTTACCGCAGCCCACAGGGCGACATCTGGTACCTGGGCCGTGAACCCGCGGACGGGCGCGCATTCATCATCCACCAGCCTAACGGGCCGTCAGGCGGACACCTCTCTCATATCGAGCTCGGGGATTTTCTGCGAGCGGGGGCAGGTAGTCCGGAGCATCAGGCGCTATTCCGGCTGATCGCGTCGCTGGTCGACGTGCCACCCTTCGCGGAGCCGGTTTAAAACATTCGTGCTTTGCGTCGGCTGCTTCAGGAGCGTTTCCAGTAAAGGCAGCAGAGCGGTTTAAGCGCTTGAAAACGCTGCCGGACCCGACGCAATTTGACTCGTCCCGGCTGACTGACAGACCTGAATTACGCAGAAGGCTTCCGGTTGAGCTAAAGTGATATCGCTTTGCTTCGCCAATTCCAAGCTGGCGCTGAAGGTCGTCGCCCAAGCCGATAAGCGGTGCAGCACGGCCTCAATTGCCGTACCGTCCTCATCAGTAACCGCTGAAAAATCCGGCAAAAAGTGGTCGAGCGTTCGGGCGTCGCCTCCCTCCCCCAACATACGAAGAATCCGGTCGCGCGCCTCGGTCGCGCATTAGAGGTCGCTCCAGGATGGACGGATCCGGCTCAGCGGCGTGATCCTCAAAAAGCCCGAGGCTCGCCCAGAGGGAAGCAATAACATCGACCTCGTGTTCGGTGCCGCGCAGCAGGCCTATGCTTTCCGGGCGGCCGCGAGCGAAGACGGTCTCGCCCAGAATGGGCTGATCGCCGCGCCACGCGGAGGCCGCTCGCATCGCCACCAACTCGTCGAGCCGCCGCAGATCTGTCGCCGCCTCTTGCTCCGCGGCGACGGCTGCCTCTGGGGTCTCTGGGAAGAGCAAACG
>NZ_JAESVA010000017.1 GCF_020621385.1 Acidisoma cellulosilyticum
AACGCGTTGCGACCACCTTGGCCGGATTCCACGTCATTGCCTTCGTCGGATATATGCTCAAACAAGCTGCGATACTCATGCAAGGTGCATGACACCCTCTAGGCTAGGCTAGGCTAGGCTGATTGAGCGGTGAACTGGCCGAGCGTCAGTTAAAGGGATCGCGAGCGGTTTTGCTCGGTGTATTTGACTTTATTCTGTCGGAAATTCGGCCTCGCCTTCGTCCTCTCCGCGCTGATCGGGCTCGAGCGCGAGATCCGGCAGAAAAACGCCGGTCTTCCGACCTTTACGCTGGTTGGCGTGGCGGCCGCTCTGTTCATGCTCGTCTCGAAATACGGCTTCATGGACGTCATCGAGACCTATCGTGTCGTCTGGACCCCTCCCGTGTGGCCGCCCAGGTTGTCTCCGGCATCGGCTTCGTGGGCGCCGGGGTCATCTTCATGCGCCGTGACGTGGTGCGCAGTCTCGCGACGGCAGCGTCTGTTTGGGTGAGAGCCATGATTCGATTGCCCTTCTCAGCATGCAGCAATCTCAAGATCCGCGCGAGTATAGCCATGGCAAACTCGTCTTTGGCGTCGGGCATTAGCTTGGTGGTTCCTCCCGCGCCCACCGCTTGCCTGGCCGGGAAATGATCAAATTGTCCAAGACAGGAGAATAACATCCGGCCTCCACCTTAGTGGCCGAGCTTTCTGAAATCCGGTCTAACGACACGCGCCCCGAGAAGATGGAGCCTCTATGAATACACACATCACTCGTGATGGCACGGAACTGTTTTTCAAAGACTGGGGAACTGGAAGACCTGTGATCTTCGCCCACGAATGGCCGCTGAGCAGCGATATGTGGGAATATCAAATGACATACCTTGCCGATCGAGGGTGCCGTTGCATCGCTTATGATCGTCGCGGCTTTGGCCGCTCCAGCCAGCCTTGGCGCGGCTACGACTACGACACGTTTGCCGACGATCTAGCGTCTTTGATGCAATCCCTGGATGTCATCGACGGTGTCTTGATTGGTTCATATACGGGATGCGGGGACGTCGCCCGATATATCGGCAGGCATGGGTCGGGCCGACTGGCTAAGACCGTTTTGATCGGCGGATTGCCGCCAAATCCCCTTCGAACTGCGGCAAATCTCAGTGGCGTAGAAAAAGCGATGTTTGACCAAGTGCGCGCATCGATCGCCGAAAATCGACAGAGCTTTCTGTCTAATTACGGTCACGGCCTATATCGAGCGCCGCAGATCGGCGCAGTTGTTCCGGCAGGCGTCCTTGAGTGGACCTTTGCTATGGCTGTCCAAGCTTCGCCGCGGGCGACCTACGACTCAATCACGGCTCTCTGCGAAGCTGATTTCAGTGCAGATTTTCAGCGCTTTGACTTACCGACGCTGATAATGCACGGCGGCCGAAGCTTTTTGGGCGAAACAGACGCGGGCCTTGAGTTGAAGAAGGCCATTCCGCATGCGGTATTGGCGGTCTACAATGATGCGCCGCAGGCTATTTGGCTGACACATAAGGAGAAGTTGAACGAAGATCTCTTCGCCTTTATCGATGCCGATCAGGGTGACTTCTAGCCTGAAGGCAAGAGGACGTGCTGGAAGGTCTTTCAGAGATGCGTTGTAGAGAAATGTTTCGAAATTAGCTTGTTCGAGCCTAGTTGAAGCCCGGGTTCCAATTCACACAGAACGGCGCGGCAAATCACCGCTCGCCGAGAGGTTGCTCCGAACAATGTCTGAGCGGACTATAAAATTTGGTCCATTCACGTGCTTTCCCGCACAACAGAGGTTGATGCTTGGTAATGAGCCCGTGCGGTTGGGAAGTCGGGCACTAGATTTGCTCTTCGCCTTCCTGGAACGCCCAGGCGAGCTCGTTAGCAAGGACGAACTCATATCCCGCGTTTGGCCAGACACGACTGTTGATGAGGTTAACCTTCGCGTACACATCTCTCTGCTTCGACGAGCCCTTGGTGAAACACAGAAGGGCGGAGCATTTATGGTAACTGTGCCGGGGCGCGGCTATCGTTTTGTCTGCCCCGTCGATGACACAAACTCCGTGCAAGCCCCTCAAGCGCCTCAACCTCGGTCGGTAGCGTCCGCTGTTCCATTCCCTCTTGATCACCTAATCGGTCGTGAGGAAATTGTGGCCGCTGTGGTGGCTCAACTAGCATCGCGGCGGTTCGTAACCCTTCTTGGCCCAGGCGGTATCGGTAAAACGGCCGTGGCCCTTGCAGTGGCAGGAGCAGTGACATCCGTTTATCCCGACGGAATCTTCTTTGTCGATTTGGCTGTGTTAGATGATCCTGGCAGAGTGCCAGCCGCTGTCGGCGTCTCACTAGGAATTTCGACGTTCGCGGACGATCCGACCCCAGGTGTCCTTGCCAAGCTCGCCAACCGACGGGCTTTGATCATCCTCGACAATTGCGAGCGGGTAATAGACGGAACCAATGTACTCGCTGAGCAACTCCTGCGATGCAGCAGTGGGTTGCATATCCTCGCCACAAGCCGCGAAAGATTGAGAGCTGAAGGCGAGTGGGTTCTCAACCTTCCATCTCTAGCCATGCCACCGCTCAAGTCGAATATGACTGCCGCGGAGGCAATTTCCTATCCAGCGGTCCAACTTTTTGTCGAACGTGCGACCGCCGTGAACAGTGCGTTTAGGCTGGTTGATGAAGACGCACCCGTGATTGCGGATTTATGCTCCCGCCTGGACGGCATCGCACTGGCGATAGAGCTCGCGGCCGGTCATGCTGGAACGTTCGACCTTCGCACTTTGCTGTCTCTAGTAGAAAATCGTTTCAAGCTCCTTTCACGGGGGCGCCGCACAGCGGTTCCACGGCATCAAACCATGCGCTCCGTTCTCGATTGGAGTTATGCTTTGACCTCGGACCAAGACCGCATGGTTCTACGGCGTCTCGCGGTCTTCAAAGGAGCCATAACTTTATCCGCAGCCCGGAAAATCGTCGCGGACGGTATCCTGGACGATGATACGCTTCTGGCAAGTCTGACGAATCTAGTCGACAAGTCTCTCGTAGCAACCGAGGTCAGCTCTCTTGGCATTCATTATCGGTTACTCGATACGACACGCGACTATGCCATTGAACGGCTCACAGAAAGTGGCGAACTAGAAGCGCTATTTTTACGTCATGCGCACTATTATATCGCGATTTTGCTGGATGCAGAGGCAAACTGGACCACGACGCCTTCAGCGGTATGGGTCACGACATTCAGCAGAGAGATGGGCAATATTCGCTCTTCTTTGGATTGGGCATTTTCTGAGAGCGGCGACACCCAACTGGCGATTAAGCTAGCTTCAGCCGCTGCCCCGATGCTCTTCGATTTGTCGATGGTTCAGGAAAGCCGACGGCGAGCTTCGCAAGCTCTAGATGCTCTCGCGGAGCAACAAGTGGTCGATGAGCCGGTTTCCATGCGCCTGCTTACGACCCTTGGTTCCGCGATGATGTACACGCCGGGACCGATTCCCAAAACGGTTGAAGTCTGGGAAAGGGTCGTAAGCCTGTCCAGAGCTCTGTCTGAGACCAGATTTGAAGCTCGTGCGCTTTGGGGATTATGGACTTCGGCTATCTATGGTGGGCGGCCCCGCGAAGCATATTCAATTGGAGTTCGCTATCGAAATTTGGCTCTTCGCATCCGGGATGAGGATAAGCGACGGCAGTCCGATAGGTTGCTTGGGGTGGGTCTCCATATGGCAGGCAAGCAACGGAGCGCGCTTAGACGCCTCGAACGAATGGCCACGACTTACGACCATGAGAACTTACGTTGGCATACTGTAGGCTTCCAGGTCGATCAGGGTCTTATGGTCCGTGCGACGCTTGCCAGAGTATTGTGGCTCGTCGGCTTGCCCGACCGCGCTAAGCAGCTAACAGAACAATCTCTCAAGTCTGCCGTTGTGCAGGGGCAGGTGATTACCTTGTGCTATTTTCTGGCGGAGGCGGCGATCCCGGTGGCTTGCTTTGCCGGGGAGTGGGAGGCAGCGAGAAGTGCGTTGGCGCTACTTCAGGAGACATCATCGCAAGGAGGTTTGGCCACCTGGCAACAGGTTGCCAACGGTGCAGAAATCGCCATTGCAGCGATGGAGGGGGCGACCGTAGCGCCTAGCCAGTTCGCCGAGGTGGTTTCAGCAGCACTGCGCACCGGCCACGGAGCGCATATACCTTGGATCTCATGCCTGATGGCCCAGGCCGCGCTCAATGCGGGTGAGAGCGTGACCGGCATAAACCTAGTGGAGACCGCGCTGCAGCACTGCGACCGCACAGGTGACCAGTGGTGTCGCCCTGAATTGCTCCGGCTAAAGGGAATGCTACTCGAAATGGCGCAACCAGATAGTTTAGCTGCCACTGCCTGCCTTGACGAAGCGCTGACGACCGCGCGACGTCAACAAGCGCTCGCCTGGGAGCTTCGAATCGTGACGAGCCAGGAAACGGCCTGCCTCCGCCGCGGAACTCAACCTCACCCTGCTGGAGGCTTGCGCTCCGTTTTTGAACGTTTCACTGAGGGCTTCGGAACCGCTGACCTGCGCGCCGCCCAGCATCTGTTGGGCCATTCAAATTCGACGCAGCCTCCTTTGCCAGTATCGACCGCTCAAACCTAACTATCTGATAAGATAAGATTATCGGAAGCATTTTGCGGCCTTAGGTGCGTCATACGGTGGTGGGACCGTAAACGCCGTAGCTACGGGTGATCTCCGCTTTCATAAAGAACAACATCGTTAAACACGCCTACCGTCAGGTTCTCATCCAGATTGGCGTGACATTTCACGTCAAGGATCTGCCATGACGACGTATGCACTGCCCCAATGGAGCAGTAGCCAGAGCGCAGACCACTCTGCTCAGGCTCTCGCCAGAACACTACATCTCGGGCCAACCATCACGCTCCAACCGGACGGTCGGCAAAGCCCACAAATTTCAATCACACGGTTGCGATGCGATGAAAATCGCGGAGGTAGGCGGATCTCGATACCGAATGACGACGGTTGGGCAGCAAATGTTCAATTGCGGTCGGTTCCACTGCGAGCGCTTTGGGTCGATGGAAAGCCTACGCCGAAAGCTCCCTATGAAGCTGGCACAACATGTATGCTGGATTTACGCAGAGACCTCGTTTGCTGCGTGAGCAGCCCGTTCGACTGTATCAGGATTGATTTGCCGCGCGCCGCCTTAGATGAGTTTGCTGATGAAATCGGAGCGGCCACTATAACGCATCTCAATTTCCGCCACGGCGTCGCAGTTGATGATGCAGTCTTGAAGAACATCGGCCAAAGCTTGCTGCCCGCCGTCGAACACCCCGAGACTGTTAACCATCTTTTCCTGGATTATATCTCCCTTGCTTTTAGAGCCCATGTCGCAACCATTTACGGAGGGCTGAATCAGCCTCGCTATACCAAGAACCAAGGCTTGGCCCCGTGGCAAACAAAACGTGCGACTGAAATGATGGAATCACGGTTAGAGGGGGATATCTCCTTCGCTGACGTCGCCCGAGAATGTCGCCTGTCCCGAAGCCACTTTGCCCGGGCGTTCAAACAATCGACAGGCTTTCCTCCCCATCGATGGCTTCAACAGCGCCGTGTGGAACATGCCAGAGACCTGCTTCTGAAAGATAAACTCACGCTCGCAGAAATTGCCGTTCGGTGTGGTTTCGCAGATCAAAGCCACTTCAATCGTGTATTTCTGAGCCATGCCGGAACTACCCCTGGGACGTGGCGTCGTCGGCACCGTTCAGCCCCTGCATATACGCCGAGCGTATCGAGCCATCTCGAGACGGCTTGCATATAGGTCGCCAAACTCAAGGCGAACCTCCCCAAGCGCGGCACACTGATTGGCTGTATGCCGCGCTCACACTCCGAGAGTGTCAGTGACCTCCGTGAGAGTGTTGGTAGACATTATAATGTTTACCGTAGAAATTTTTATGCTTTCTTTTATGAGCCTTTTTATATGGAGCACCTTCCAGTGTTGGATGGCCCTGGCTATCCACAGGCGAACCTGTAACTTGAGCAAAAGCCGAGTCGAATGACATCGGAACTGCAAGAACAAAGGCACTGAGTGTCGCGACAATTATAATCCGAGACATTGTGTTCTTTCTCTTAAAAATGCGCCGACTGAAGGTAGGTTCGCAGCCTCGAATTTGATTCGGAATTTTCTTCAATCGGCAGCGCATGAAGATGGTTCTCCACCGACTTTGACTGCGCATTTTATTTTAAAATCGCCTGGGAATTTTTATTGAACGAATGCGCGATTTTTGTCGGCACATCTCGGAATGGATATGACCGCTCTGCTGACAATATTCAGGCATTTTGGTCTTAGGCAGCGACCTCCTCATAGAGGGGATAGTCGGTATATCCCTTGGACCCACCATAGTAGAAGGTTGTCCGATCATAGGGATTGAGTGGAAGACCGTCACGAAACCGCCGAACCAAGTCTGGATTAGCGATGAAGTGTCGACCGAAGGCCACTAGATCCGCATCTCCGCCTTCGATGATTGCCTCGGCACTCGCTTGGTCAAAGCCACCCGCAGCAATAATCGGCCCACCAAAGTGGAACTTCAGGGCAGCAGCGGCGACCGCTGTTTGATCGCCCTTTTCAGTATTTCCGACAATGCGGGGTTCGATAATGTGCAGGTATCCAACACCCCGTGCCTTCAAACCGCGGGCGACGTAGCTGAACAAAGCCTCAGGATTGCTATCATGCATACCATTAAAACTGCCGCTCGGCCCTAGGCGCACACCGGTCCGCCCTGGCCCCCAGTAAGCCGCGACCGCATCCACGACATCGAACAGGAAGCGCGCCCGGTTCTCGATTGAGCCGCCATAGGCATCGGCTCTTTCGTTAGAGCCATCTTGAAGAAACTGGTCGATGAGATAGCCATTGGCGGCATGGATTTCGACACCGTCGAACCCTGCAGTCCTCGCCCGCACGGCCGCCTGGGCATATTGCCCAACGATTGTCGGGATTTCCTCCGTCGCGATGGCCCGAGCCGGTGTGACCGGTCCCGGACCATTTTCCAGCAACGCATTGAGGGTCAAGTCTGACTTCGATGGCGTTATCGGAGACCCGCCACCAGGTTGTAGGTCGGAATGCGATACGCGCCCGACGTGCCAAAGCTGCAGCAAAATTTTGGCGCCCTTCGCGTGGACGGCATCAGTTACTTTACGCCAGCCCGCTACCTGCTCGTCATTCTCGATTCCAGGAGAGCCGTAGCCACCATTCCCCTGTCTTGTGATGAAGGTTGCCTCTGAAATCAGTAGTCCGCCCAGCGTTGCCCGCTTGGCGTAGTAATCCACCATCATGGGGCCGGGAATGTTCCCAGGGGTTCTGGACCTCATGCGGGTCAGTGGCGCGAGCACGACGCGATGAGACAGCTCAAATGCTCCAATCTGAATCGGAGAAAGTAAGGTTGCCATAGCGATTACCCTCCTATTTCCTCAAACTGGATTTTCTTCGATCGCGTCCACGCGCTCCGGATAAAACGCGAGATGATCTTTTATCTCCGCTACCGCTTCGAATGGCGCCTCATAGGTCCAGATTGCGTCAGTCGAACCTCTGCCACCTGCGGGTATGGAGAAATACGCCGCATCACCCTTGTAGGGGCAGTAGGTCTCCGTGGCGGAACGCTCCAATGCGTCCATCGAAACATCCTTCCTTGGGATGTATTGGACCGGGGGATAGTGCGCTTCACGCAGAATCAGAGCGTCAGTCGTATCGGCAATCACGGTCCCGCCAAGCATCACGGTGACACGCTTTGGATTCCGCTCAATGGTAATGGGATGATCAGGACCAGGAATTTTAATCGTTTTCGTAGACAAGGGTCGTCTCCTTGCTTGTCGATGGATATCGATCAGTTTGGGAAATTGCTGCCGAACATGGGGAGGCCGCTGACCGAGGACGCCAGCGTCGCTTCATCCTGCAAGACGTCCCAATGTTCGGCGAGCAGACCATTCTCAATGCGCAGGATATCAACACCAACCCACGCAGCCGGACGGCCATTTCCGGAGAAACGCCCATGAACCATGACGAAGTTCTCTTCGGCGAGGATCAGTCCATGCTCGTAGCGGAGCGTGTTCGGTACCGAACGAATTAAGTCGAAAAGGCCTTCACGCCCCGGCGCGATATGGGCGCTGTGCTGGATGTAGTCAGGTGACCAGAAATGCCAGGCCGTGTCGTAATCTCGCTTATTGAACAAAGTGTCGAATGCCTGGATCACGAAGGCTTTGTTCGCTTCGGTCACGCTGATTGTCATGGCTGCTGTCTCCGATCAGGCCGCCACAGCGGCGTCGTAGGACGGAAAGTCGGTGTAATGACGCTCGTCTCCACCCCAGAATGCCTCTCGCACGTAGGGCGTGAGAGGCAGGTTCTTCAGGAAGCGCTGCGGCAAATCCGGATTGGATGTGAAATAGCGCCCGAAAGCGATTGCATCGGCATCACCGCGTGCCACGGTAGCCTCTGCACCGTCGTGGTCGAAACCACCGGCGGCGATGATTGGCCCTTTGAACACGCCGCGTAGGAAGGACGACGCGACCGGCGCCTGGCCCTCGTGGATCGTCTCCACGCCGCTTACCCGCGGCTCGATGATATGCAGATAAGCGAGACCGTATTGGTTCAGATGCCCCGCGAAGGCGCCGAAGGTCGCCTCGGGATCACTGTCCGAGATTGAACCCCATGTACCGCTCGGCGAGACACGGACTCCGACACGGCTAGCACCGAAGACTGAGATCAGGGCCTCGGTCAGTTCCGTCGAGAAGCGCATCCGGTTTGCGATCGACCCACCATAGGCGTCCGTCCGCTTGTTGGTGCCGTCCTGTAGGAATGTATCGGCCAGATAGCCGTTCGCGTTGTGCAGTTCGATGCCGTCGAAGCCCGCGTCTTTCGCGCGCAGCGCGCCTTGGCGGAAGCTTTCAACGAGCGTGGGGATTTCCGCGATGTCCACGGCACGATGCGGAGAGACCGGGACCCAACCATTCTGGGTCAGGGCCTGGCCCTCGAAGGGCACCACCGACGGCGCGATCGGCGCTTTGCCGTCACTGAGGTCGACATGGCTTTGACGACCATCATGGGCAATCTGCATGACCATAAGACCGCCCTTGGCGTGGACCGCATCGGTAATCTGGCGCCAGCCCTCAACATGGGCGTCCGTGTAGATGCCGGGCGCACCGATATAGCCGCGGCTGTCATGGGACGGGTGAGCGGACTCCGTGATGATCAGGCCACCCTGGGACGCCCGCTGGCCATAATACGCCACCATCATCGGGCTTGGCGTTTCGTCATCCAGAGCACGCAGGCGCGTTGTCGGCGCGTGAATGACGCGGTGCTGTAGCGTGAGAGCCCCTATGGTGACGGGTGAAAAGAGATTGGACATTTGATAGGCCTTCCGACAGGCCAGCGTGGCCGATGACGGTCACGCTGGCCCCTTGTGGGATGGAAACGTTAGAGTTTGGATCCGCCGTCGACACGGAGCGTATCGCCGGAAACCCAGCGAGCGGCGTCGGAGGCCAAAAAGGCAATGGCGCCCGCAATATCATCAGGCTGAGCCACACGCTTCAGGGCCTGGATGCCGAGCGTGAAATCGCGCCCCGCATCGGTCTTCGCGAAATTCGACATATCTGTCGCAACGACGCCGGGGGCGACCGCATTCACCCGAATGCCCTGCGGCCCGAGGATCGCCGCGAAATGCTTCACCAGGGTGTCGATCGCGCCCTTGGTCGCGGCATAGGCCGAGAGATTGCCGACCGCCGCATGCGCCGCGAGCGAGGACGTAAAGATCACGCTGGAGCCGTCCTTCAAGATCGGCAGCAACTGCTGCACCAGGAAGAACGGCGCGCGGACATTGACGGCAAACTGCGCATCGAAATCCTTCACCGTCGTTTCCTCGATCGTCGCCCCGGTCGAAATACCGGCATTGGCAACCAGGATATCGAGCCGCTCACCGACGATCTCGCGCACCTTGGCCGCCAGTTCATGCGGGCCATTGGGCGCGGCAAGGTCGGCGCCGATTGCTTCGGCGCGGCCACCGGCTGCCCGGATCTCCTCGACGGCCGACTGCGCTTCGGCAGCGTTACGCCCATAATGGACCAGAACCTGGGCACCGGCCTTGGCGAGAGCGAGGGCCGCAGCACGGCCAATGCCGCGCGAGCCGCCGGTGACGAGAGCAGTTTTTCCGTTGCAGGGTGTCATGATGAAACTCCTTGTCTTGATGCGTCACGGTCATGAAGACCGGCGCGGATTGGTGTCGAATTAAGAGAGGTCAGGCGTCGAGAAACAGGCCGACATGGGCGACGAAGATCTCGGGATACTGGTATTGCGATCCGTGATTGGCGTCGGGATAGAGGATGAGCTGCGCGTCCGGGATGTTCTGCTGCAGGATCACGGAGTTGGACGTGTAGATGATGACGTCATTGTCACCGTTGACGACCAGGGTCGGTTGCGTAATCGCCTTCAGATAAACAAACGGATTCTCACGCGGCTCCCCCCATTTCCCGAGCGCTGCGATTTGGGCCGGTGCCACCTTCTCGCTCACCTCGGGGTCACGTCCCTCGACGCGCAGACGGAAGCGCTTCAGAAACTCATGCGCCTTGGCCTGGCTCTTCTTCGATTCCGTGAAGAAGACATGCGCCCATAGTTCGTCTGGCTCGCTATAGGTCGCACCGAAGATCGACTGTGCCTCAGGCGTCAGTGTTGCCATGCCGTCGCCGGAGCGCGGGCCTGTGCCGACCAGAATGAGCTTGCGCACAAGGTCCGGCGCCTGAAGCGTGATTTCCTGCGCAATCAATCCGCCGAGCGAGAAGCCGAGCACGTCGACCTTATCGAGCGCTAAGGCTCGGATGAAGGCAACGGCGTTGGCCGCCATCTCTTCGATCGACGTCGGCACGTCACCGGACGAGCTTGAGATGCCTGCGTTGTTGAAGAGGATAATTTCCCTGCCTGCAGCCAGCCCATCCGTCACCAAAGGATCCCAATGATCCATGGTGCCGGTGAAATGCATATTCATGACGAGCGGCACGCCGCCTGTTTTACCGAAGCGGCGATAGGCAAAGCGAATGCCGTTTGCTTCAGTGTACTGCGTCGGTGCCGTTTGATGTGTGTGAGACATGGCTATTCTCTGTGCGATGTGTGACTGTGTCTTCAGGCGGAGAAGCTGGGGCGAGCGCTCACCGCGGCGTACCACCGATGCGTTGCCTCGTTTTCGCCAGGGATCGCGATAGACAGGGCCTTGGTCGCAAAGTCGACAGTCACGACCGCAGTGATGTCTGCGATTGAAAACGTATTGCCAGCGACGAAGTTGTTTGCGGCCAGTCGCTGCTCAAGATCCGCGTAGAAATCACGAACCCGCTCTTTCCCACGCTCGACGAGCGCCGGAATCTGCTCATAGAAGTGCGGACCCGAGATCGCCCGCCCGGCAAGACCGGAGGCCGCGTTGCGCACCGTTTCCATCACGGCGGCGAAGCCTTCGAGTTCCATGCGCCGATCCCACATGCCGATCAGCGCTTTCTCCTTCGGTGTGGTGCCACCAAGCTGATGCGCCGGGAAAGCTTCCTCCAGATAGCGCTGGATCGCTGGCACTTCGCCGATCGCTGTGCCGTCTTCCAGCACCAGGGTTGGAACGACCTTTCGCGGATTGATCATGGCATAGGCGTCGGAGAACTGTTCCTTGGACCCAAGATCAACGGGAACCAGTTCGGCCGGAATGCCGCGTTCCGAGAGATAGATGCGGACGCGACGGGAATTCGGCGACGCATTCGACTGATGGAGTTTCAAAACTTCGGACATGATGCCCTCCTCATTTTCAGATTGATTAACCGGCGGTTTTGCCGCCGTCGGCGGTGACGATTTGACCTGTGACAAACGAAGCGGCGGGCGAAGCCAGGAACAGGATGGCCGCGGCCACCTCCTCTGGGCGACCGACCCGTCCAAGCGGCACGCCGGAGGCCAGGGCTGCCTTGCGTTCCTCGGTGCCGGTGAAGCGGTCCAGCATGCCCGTGTCGGTCGGACCAGGTGCGACGGCATTGACCCGCACACCGTAAGGGGCAGCCTCGAGTGCCAGGGATTTCGTCAGTCCCTCGACCGCGTGCTTGCTTGCGGCATAGATCGAAGCACCTGCCGCACCTTCATGCCCATAGGTGGAAGACACGTTGACGACGTTGCCGAAGCCCTGAGCTTGCATGACACGAAGCTCGTGCTTCGCGCTGAGCAGCGTGCCGAGAACGTTGGTGTCGAAAGTAGCGGCGTAGCTTTCCGCCGTTTGTTCGCTGATCGGTCCCGGCCTGCCCTCCGTCCCGGCATTGTTCACCGCCGCGTCGATGCGGCCGAAGCGCTCGACCGTGGCATCGACCAACGCACGCACGTCTTCTTCGTGACGCACATCGGCGCGGATGAACGCCACCTCGGAGCCCAGACCTCGCAGCATGGCAGCCAATGCCTCGCCCGTCTCGGCATTGCGACCAGCGATGACCAGCTTGTGGCCTTGATGGGCCGCTGCGAAAGCCACAGCCCGGCCGATGCCGGTCAAGGCGCCTGTGATCAAAATGACTTGCTTATTCATGGCTAAACTCATGATCTCTATTGTTAAAATAGCCGCTCAGATTTGATTGAGAGAGCGTCCGATGGTGAAGCGGTCGGCATCTGCGGCTTTCCGTTGACGCAATCTCTGATGCATCTACGAGGACTTGGATAAGACTTTGTTAGTCCGTGACCGATGCCTATGAGGCATGGGGCGTGAGGTCAGCTATCCAGCCGTCAATAGCCAAAGCATGGAGGGGTGTGAGCCTTACGTGACACAGTCAAAGCGTCCGCGCGGCTTCTGCCCCCATTTCCTTCGCTGCAGGTTTGCCTCAGCTAACCGGCCAGGCAGGGCCAAGAGCTCAGGCTTTTCGTTCCGGAATAATTAGACAAAGGCTCAGATTTGGATTGGACGTCCGTCTCGTATTTTGGATGGTACGTGCAAATCTGGAGTGGCAGTACGCCCCCAAGGTGACGACGTTATTTCGGCAGATTGCAGTCATCTCGTCCAATAGCGATCCGTGTCCGCTGCACTAAAGAGAGCCCATCGCCTGCAGTTGAACCCGATGAACGAGTAAAGGTCATTAGAAATCAGACTAAGCACCTTAGTTCGATTTGAAAAAATATTAATGTCCGTCTGCGAGAGTTCAAATTGAGCGGATACTGCGACGCCCCAAATTCAAATAGAGAGAGCTGTCATGCCATTGTTGGTTTTCAATCTCGTTCAGGGTCGTTCTGAACCAGAAGTAAGAAATATCGCCGACGTCGCGCACGAAGTCTTGGTGAGAACGTTCAAGGTTCACCCAAGAGACCGATACCAGATCATCAACCAGAGGCCTATGGCGCACCTGATAGCTGAAGATACTGGGTTAGGTTTTAATCGGTCGGCGAATCTGCTCATTCTTCAGATGTTCAGCCGCCCTCGCTCGGTCACTGAGAAGACAGAATTCTACAAACAGATGAGCGACGATCTGGCCCTTTACTGTAAAATCGAACCCACTGACCTTATTATCTCCATCGTGCAAAATTCGGACGAGGACTGGTCATTCGGACGTGGTGAAGCCCAGTTTCTCACGGGTGCACTGTAACGCTGGCATTGAAGAAGATTTTTTATCGTCAGTGGCGAAGTGAAGATTGGCTTCACGATTTTTAACGAGATAGATGGTTTGAGGAGGGTCTAATTTCTCGCTTCTCCTCAGGCATTTTGCCTAGTCGACGAAACACGCTTGTGGATGTTCCGTATTCTGCGCGATTAGGCCATTTTAGCTTCATGACCTGTGACGGTGAGCGAGAAAGTAGTTGGTTCCTACGTCAGAAAGTCGCAGAGAGGCATCAGGTCCTCAGTCGAGCACCAACTGGCCCGGCTGCAATGAGTTTGTCGAGACCTGCCAAAAATGCCTTCAGAACAGGAGAGGCATTGTCCTGACGATAGCCGATGGCAAGGTCAATCGTCGGAGCGTCACCCTTTAGCGGACGGCTTACAACGGACCAGGGCAGCAAGGGTTCGACATAGGTCGGGAGCAGCGCTACTCCACGGGTCGAGGCGACAAGAGAGACGCCTGTGCCGAAATTATCAATAAAATGGCTCGGCGTGATGGTGACCTCGTGTAGCTTCAGATAGTCGTCGACAACTTCACGCAGGACATGCGGCACGTCAGAAAAGCCGATGAAGATCTCAGACTCCAGATCGTGAGGGTCGATCTCTTTCAGAATTGCAAGTCGATGGTCGCTAGGGAGAACTGCAACCAGAGGCTCCTTAGCAATCACTCGATAGGTGACGCCCGGCCTGGGCTCGACCCGCAGGAAGCCAAGGTCGATTTCGCCACGCTGAAGCGCCTCGGCGAGATCCGGCGAGTAGAGGCTTGTAACCTTGAACTCGATACGTGGCAGTTCAGCCCGCAAGATGTTTGTGACTTGGGGTAGCCAGTCAACCTCCTGGCCGGTCAGGAAGCCAACAGAAAAGACGGCTTTGGCGGGGCGGGAGGCGCGTCGGGCGGCCTGTATGGCTTCTTCAGCTTGCGCCAGTGCAAGGCGAGCATGTTCCAGAAAGGCCTTTCCAGCGGGCGTCAACTGGATCCCTCGCGCGCTCCGCGTGAAGAGCTGCGCACCGACCTCCTCTTCAAGGTCCCTCAATTGCCGACTGAGCGAGGGCTGTGCTGTATGAAGGCGCTTCTCAGCCGCAACGGTCAGGCTTCCCTCCTCCGCAACAGCCACAAAATAGCGAAGGTGCCTTAGCTCCATGACCTCTTGCCTCAATGGTATCAGCCACGGGCATACAAAGTCCCGCCATTCCTTTCAATATGGAGACATCGGAGTAATGAAGAGGGGCGCCCCAGCCGCGGATCGGGATTACACTACCAATTAACGAGACCTCCAGGGGACCGACAGCCACTACGTCTCGTCGCAAACCATGGGTCAGCTATCGACCTATTTAGGACATTACATAGCGCACTCTCAATGTCCGGTATCGGGAAAAGCGGAGTGGCCGGTTCGAGCCGTCGCACCCGTGGAAGCAGACATGGTCTAACCGAAATGGAAGCGAGCCGCGTCTTTCAGAACGGAATATCGTCGTCAGGGCTAGGTCGGGGCGGCGGCAAAGCCACACTTTCGGATGACTCGATTCTCGTAACCAACTTCGGCGCTGATGCCGCCACGGTGTCGAAGCCGATAACGCCGAAGTCAGCCTCTGATCTCGGCGAACGCATGATCCTCGTGCCTCAGCAACTTAATACGAACCTAAAAGACGATGAAGTGAAGGCGTTCATCGCGGAGCACTTCAGGCCCTACCTCAACGTCGTGGTAATTGTGCCGTCGACCAAGCGTGCCGCGTATTGGGCAGATGTGGCGACGCCGGGTATGACACTGCTGGCGAACAACCTCCAGGAAGGGGTAGAGCGTCTGCGTTCCTCGATCGGGAACCTAGCAGCTCTGGTGAACAAGTACGACGGTGTCGACCTCCCAGATGACGCCTGTCGCCTCTTGGTAATCGATGGTGTTCCCGACACGCGCAGCCTTCTGGACCGCTATGACCAAGGCACGCTTCATGACAGCGACCGGACGCTGGCGGGTCAGATTCAACGAATCGAACAGGGTATGGGTCGGGGCATTCGATCCAACGACGACTACTGTGCCGTCACGCTAATGGGGCCGCAGCTTATACGTTCCCTCTATGCTACCGGCGCGTCAGCCCACTTCTCGCCTGCCGCGGCAGCTCAGGTGGAGTTGTCGAGACTGGTGAGCACCCAGGTAGCCAACCGCGGAATGTTTGCGGTCCACGAAGCCTTTTACGATCAGTGGCACCGCGATCCGGATTGGATGGCTGCTGCTAAGAACGCCCTCATTGAAATCACCTACTCAGACGAAACAACTGTCGACCCCATCGCAAAAGCGCAGCGGCAGGCATTCGATGCTGTCCGGCTTCGGCGATACGATGTTGCAGAAACGGCCTTGCGGGCTGCCGAAGCTGGTTCGACGGACCGGAGGGTGAAGGGGTGGCTACTCGATCAGATCGCCGCTGCTGTGCATCCTATGGACCCAGGCAAGTCGCAGCAAATTCTCCAATCGGCCATCGATAGCAACGGCATCGTAACGAAGCCCATCGGCGGGGTCGTCTACAAGCGCGTCGATACGACGGGGATGGATCAGGCGCGACAGGCCATCCAGTATCTCAAAGACACTTACGGCGGCGATGCCAATCGGCTCATGATCGGCGTCAATGGCGCCCTGAACGACCTCATGTTCGTACGAGAGGAATCTGAGGCATTTGAGCAAGCTCTCTATGAATTGGGTCTGCACATCGGCTTCCGAGCCCAACGGCCAGAAAGAGAGGGTGTCACCAAACTTGATGTTCTGTGGGGGATTGGACATGGCGTCTACCTCCTGCTGCGCTGCAAAAGCGGGGCAGTGTCAGCGACGATTTCTAAGACCTACAGTGATGAAGTTAGCGGTTCTGCAAATTGGTTCGCCAAGGCGTATGACCACACCTTCAGGGCAACGCCGGTAATCGTTCATCCGTCCGCGACGCTAGACGCGCTGGCAACCCCGCCGCCGAACCTCAAGGTCATGACGAAGGTGCAGATCGACACACTACAGGCTCGGGTACGGAGCTTTGCTCACTCGGTAAAAGACCGACTGAATGAACCTGCTCAGGTGCGATTTGCTCTATCAGCTAACTACCTGCTTGGTGAGCATTTCGTACAGAACAATACAGTCGTTCCGAAGAAACTTCAGTAAAACTTTTAAGTTTCCGAACCTTTACGGACAATGATGATGGCGAGAAAGCGCAGTGAGACGCATCTCACGGAGGATGCGTCCGAGGTTATTGTCGGTAAGCTCCTTCCTATGCCAGGGGTTAAACACATGCTTGCGACTGGCACTCACGACTAGTCCGCTTTTTTGCGCCCCTGACATCGCGCCCGAATGCCGGACTGGGCGCCAAGCGGCCATTCCGGCCGAAACCCTGAGTGACCGCTTTCCCCCCAAAGCCGCACCAGCCGTTATCGACCCAACTACAACATCGACCACCGAAGCGGCTCGTCTTTAAAGCAGACATTGCCTTATCTGCTCATTCCGCTCGGTTAGCGAAGGCGTGCGGAAAGAAGATCTATAAAGACGCGTAGCTTAGGAGAGATCTTTTTGCAGGGAGGCCAAAGAATGGTGAGTTGGCGAGGTGTTGAATTCCACTGAGAGTTGGGCTCTTCCGCATAAAGCGTGCAGGCTGGGAGGCATATTTTAAATTTCCGCAGATTTGTCCGGAAGGTTTCGCGCGGACGACATCCCAAAGATGCTTTTCTCCTGCCGCAACGCCTGTTTGACCAAAAACGCTGTTGAAATCGACAAGGTCGGCCATTCGGGTGCGGGATTTTGCACGCTTTATGCGGAAGAGCCCAACTCTCAGTGGAATTCAACATCTATAGCAACGGAGTTCAGCGGCGAGTTCTTCAAGGGTTTCATCATCTGGTATTTCATCTGGATTATGGCTGGTCCGCGTTTCGGGGCAAGGAAACGCCGTTTGTCAGGTTCTGGCTACGCCTACAAGAAAGCTCAGACTAAGGCGAACTAAATCTAAACGCTCGGCCTCTCTTTTCGGCAACGCCTATCGCTGGATAAGCCAGTGAGAACTGAGCAACTTTGATATTATCATTTGCTGTTGCGCGCTGATCAACGAATGCTTTCCGGATGGATTCCAGGAGAACTATCATTTTATGACCGTCCTACACATCGCTGCAGTTCTTGGATTACGGAAGACTGAAACTTGATCTGCCAGCTATCACCGGCGTGCCGCTGTTCCATAATGATCAGCTGCAAACATGCGCAGTAATTATGCGCTAACGCCGTCAGCGAGCTTGGCGGGATACTCGAGTGCTGCGGCCGCTTGCCCCTTTTTAAACGGCGATGGTCGTTGACCATTATCGCTCTGACCTGGCCGTGATTTCCATCATTATCGCTCTGAAATTTCTGACCCTGGGGGCGTCAGCAATGGTGCTCCAATGAGCCTAGCGGGTCTGTTGAGGGCACATTTTGAATGGGGCGAGGAGCGTGAGATGAGGAAAATCCGCGAAACGGTTCGGCCGAAAAGCGCGTTGTGAGCGTCGCTCTTACGCAACACTTAATCCATTCAGATGAATTTTGAAAATAGTTACAATTTAAGGATGAATCAGGCTGCCGTTTACGTCTAGTGTACCAATCCCAATTGCGAGGTAACACTCGCATATCCTTAGCGAGTGAGCGGCTTATGAGCTTCGAGCAACTTCCCTTTGTCCCCCCTGAATTAGTGGAGAACCCGGAGCCACGCTGCCCCTGCGTGCTCCTTTTGGATACGTCGGGGTCGATGAACGGGCGCCCGATTACCGAGCTAAACTCGGGTTTGCGGACGTTCAAGCAAGAGCTGACCTCCGACGCAATGGCGGCCCAACGGGTTGAGGTGGCGATCGTCACCTTTGGCCCTGTTAGGGTCCTGTCGGAATTTCAGAGCGCCGACGTGTTTCAACCGCCGGAGTTGACCACAACGGGTGATACACCGCTAGGTGCGGCCATCATGCAGGCCCTGGACCTACTTGACCAAAGAAAGGCGGTCTATAAGGCGGCCGGGATCGCCTACTATCGCCCCTGGGTGCTTCTGGTGACCGACGGCGCTCCGACCGATGCCTATTTGGCCGCAGCTGAGCGCGTTCACCAAGGGGATAACAACGAGCGCAAGTCCTTTAGCTTCTTCGCCGTTGGGGTTGAGGGAGCCGACATGAGCAAGTTGGCTCAAATCTGCAGCCCGCATCGGACGCCAGTGAAGCTTCAAGGGCTCAGTTTCCGGGAAATGTTCAGTTGGCTTTCGAACTCCTTGGGGGGCGTCGCACGCTCTCAGCCTGGAACGATGGTTGCCCTTCCGCCGCCCTCCGGGTGGTCGGCCGTATGACGAGCGACAGGTGGTGGAGAACCGCCTTCGCTACCTCGATCGGAACCTCTCATGAAAAAACGGGAAGTCCCTGTCAGGACGCCGCCGACTGCAGAGTCGTGGAAGATCTGAATGGGGAGCAAATTCTCATTGCGGCGGTTAGCGACGGGGCTGGCACGGCGGCACACTCAGAAATCGGTTCGAAGCAAACCGTTTCGGAGTTCTTGGAGCATTTTTCTGGAGTAGCGCAACGAGATGCCACGCTCGAAACCATTACATCAACCTCTGTAAAAAGGTGGTTTCGGTCTTTAGTGGAGTCCCTCAAGGATACGGCCACTAGAAACGGGCACGAACTGCGCGATTATTCATGCACAATCCTGGGAGCGGTGTTGGCCCGCACGGCTTCCATCTACGTTCAGTTAGGTGATGGCGCCATTGTGGTGGCCACGGAAGGCGGCGATGATTATGCCTGGGTCTTTTGGCCCCAGAACGGGGAATACGCAAATTCGACTTTTTTCGTCACTCAGCCGGGCGTGGAGGAATTGCTGCAGATTGAGGCAGAAGGCCCTCCTGTCGATGAGATTGCGATATTTTCTGATGGAATTGAACGCCTCGTATTGAACATGAGTGAGCGGACAGTCCACGGCCCCGCTTTTCAGCCAATCTTTAGCTGGTTGGCGACGCTTGAAGAGGACCAGAGCGGGCTGCCTTCGCCTGTTTTAGAAAGTTATCTGGCCTCTAAGCATATTAATAGTCGCACTGACGATGATAAGTCTCTTGTAATGGCGACCCGCCGCCTTGCTGCAGTGCCGGAAAATGTCGAAGCAGCTGTTTAACTCCCGTGGCGCACCCATTTCCTTAGGAAAGGAGATCGGAAAGGGTGGTGAGGGAGCGGTCTCCGAGATAATCGGACATCCTGACAAAGTCGCAAAGATAAACTTCAAACCCTTATCTCGCGATCATGCGCAGAAGCTAACTGCCATGACGTCATTGACGACGCCGGAATTGCTGCGGATAGCTGCAATGCCGTTGGATACCTTGCACGATCATAGTCGGCAGGTTGTCGGTTTTATAATGCCGAAGGTTCTGGGTCATGAACCTGTATTTAAGGTCTACGGCCCAAAGTTGCGACTAAGGGAGTTTCCGAAAGCGGATTGGCGGTTTTTGATCCATGCCGCGGCTAACACTGCTCGGGCGTTTTCTACTGTTCACGCCGCATCGCTTGTGGTCGGAGATGTCAATCACGGGAACCTTGTCGTCAGCCAGGACGCAACCGTCCGAATGATTGACTGCGATAGCTTCCAAGTATCGAGCGGCAATAGTATTTGGTTTTGTGAAGTCGGGGTTGGAACCCATCAGCCCCCCGAAATGCAAGGATTGGCCAGCTACAAAACAGTACGTCGAAGCACGAACCATGACAACTTCGGCCTAGCGGTCATCATCTTCCAGCTGCTCTGCATCGGGAAGCATCCGTTTGCCGGGAGGCCTAGTGGGTCAGAAGATATCCCTACACTGGAAGATGCTATTGCGGCTTCCCGATATGCGCATTCCATCGAAGGTGCGCGAACACGATTGAAGCCGCCTCTGGGCAGTCTACCTGTCGATGCGCTTGGCCCCGAACTTCAGGGTATGTTCGAGAAGGCGTTTTCTCCGTCCGGTCGCAACGGCAGTCGCCCAACCGCAACTGAATGGGTAACCGCGCTCGATAGCCTCCAAAGCGAGGTGCGCCCCTGCGCTTCAAATCAATCGCATTTTTATCGAAAGGGATATGCGGGGTGCCCCTGGTGCCAAATCGAGTCTTCGACGAACACCACCTTGTTCCCCGTAATTTTCACTCCAGGAAGCAGCGGCACCACATCTATTGCCGCAATCTGGCAGCAGATTGAGTCCGTTCCCTCTCCACCTGCAATTGGCCCGGTCCCCACCATCCCCGCTCCGAGTAGGAACGCCTCTGATGCTGCAAAGGCCATCAACCGAAAGGAAGTAAGTTTATTGCTTCTTTCGTGGCTCACCGTGGCTGCCGGAGTTGCCATGACTTTCGCCGGTAATGCCACCGCCCGGGCAGTCCTTATCTTTTGTCTGATTTGTGCGCTTGGCGTCATCCAGGGGAAGGCTAAGAAAACGAAGGCAGGCCCTTTTCAACAGGCGCTGTTCGACGTCCAAGCTGAATGGTCGACGCTATGTGAGGCATGGCGGCAGGCAGTCGAATCGCAGGGCTTTACCTGCATCAAGCAAACTTGCGTGAGCCTAAAGTCCGAATACGATGGTCTGTCAAACGAACGCCTGAGGCGCCTGCAGGTTCTCCATGACAAGCGGCGAGACAAGCAACTCGAGGAGCACCTTGATCGCTTTACGATTGCTCAGGCGGGGATCGCTGGAATCAAACACGCAAAAATCGCCACTTTAACGAGTTACGGCATCGACACGGCTTTTGACGTAAACGTTCCGAGAATTATGGCTTTGCCGGGTTTTGGGCCCCATCTGACGCAGCGTCTCTATGACTGGCGACAAAGCCATGAGCGGACGTTTAGATTTGACGGGAGCCGCGGGGTGGCGGCGGCTGACGTAGCAAATGTCGAGCGCGATATAATGGCGAATCGTAGTCGAATTGAAAGCCTCCTTTCTGCGAATGTCTCCCGGCTTCGAAATACGAGCTTCCTTCAATCGGCTAGCAATCATACCCTTATAAAAACACGAACTGAACTAGAATCGAAAATCCCACAAGCGCGTGCGGATGCTCTGATTGCGCGTGGTAATACGCCGACAAGCAAGAGGCGTATGGCTGCCGCAGCTGTGCTTTTTGTTGTCGCAGGATTGTCTGCGTTAGATACTGGCAGTTCCAATGCCGTTGCCCAGTCCTCGGGAAGTGACCCATCCTCTGGGCAGGTGTCGCAGCAGGCACCGGCCCAGCATACCGCTGACACATCTACGAGCACCGTTGCTGGGAATCAGAAAATTATAATGACCCACGCGGCTAATGTTCGGTCCGGCCCCAGCACCTCTTCGTCCGTCGTTCAAGTGGCCAACGCAGGCGCCGTCTTCCAGGTATTCCAAAAGTCGCAGGGCTGGGTCCAGGTTGGCGACGCAAGTCCCGTTGGCTGGGTCTACTCGGCTTTCGTGCGTGTTTTGCCTTAAGCCACCCGCACCGACTTGTGGGTCAAACCGATAACTCAGCTTCCTTCTGATTGAACTAGGTCTCCCTCCATGAATGGTCGATTTCGGAATGCCATCACCAGCGTTCCTAGGGTCCGGATAGCCGTCGGTCGCGCGGGACTTTCCACGACGATAGGTTCGTCAGGCAACTGGAACCCAACTTCAGCTCGATGGCTCGCGAGCCTCCAAAGTATTGGCAACCCTAACCTCGCTGGTCAGCTGCCGACCGATCCCTTCCTGATCCCGGGTACGCGAACGGATTTCGGGACGGGCAATGTGTCAAATATGACCTCATCAGGGTTGGCGAGCTTCAAGGCACTCCTGCTTGCTACAAACCAGAGAAAGCGAGAAATCCAAGCAGATATCAGAAAGGGCAGGTTGCAGGTCGCCGGTGCCTGGACAGTAAGAGCGCTGGGTTGGGCAACGCTAGCATGTGCGATTATGCCTGTTCGACGCGGCGCCAACGGACGCCTTGTGCAGCGACGGACGGAGCTGGCAACTTTGAGAGCGAACCTAGAGACTTCAGTCGTTAACGTGGATTTCGATATGGAGAGCGAGGTTGCCTCGCCGCATCGGCGTTCCCGTGCTGCTTTCGACCAAATGCTTGCCTGTGAGAAGATTTGGTCTGTTTCATCGACCCAGTTGATTGATAGCGTGAGAGCGCGAACGACAGCGGCCTACGTGTCAGGTAGGCGCGCGATAGGCTTTTCCCATGGAGCTGACCCGCTGGTAAGTACGAGCGAAGCCCCAATGGCGTTGCCCGCTCAAGGGGGAAAGAGCACAGCCTATTTCTACCCGGGGTTTGTTCTCGTCGCGGCCAATAATGGATCAGATTTCGCTCTCGTGGATCTGGCGGAACTGCAGTTGAGCGTGACCACGGCCAAATTCAATGAAACTGAAGCGGCCCCGAGAGACACTGCCGTCATTGGAAAAACCTGGGCGAAATCCAACAAAGATGGCTCAAGAGATCGCCGTTTTAAAGACAATCGCGAAATCCCTGTTGCCGTTTATGGCGACCTGAAAATGTCGACAGAAGGCGGCCTGAACGAGGCGTTTATGACCAGTAGAGTCGAACCCTGTCTAGCGTTTGGTGCCGCGATCCAGGAGCTACAGAAGCTCCTAAGGGCCGGGCGCTCAGGGCACAGAATTGCAAATCAAAGAACAATCTCGCCGAGATATTAGCTTCTTACTATCTCAACCGTCCCCAATAGGTATCCAAATGGGTTTTCGCTTTCGCCGCAGTGTTAGGATTGCACCAGGTCTTAGACTCAATCTGTCCAAGTCAGGCCCAAGCCTGAGCGTTGGCGGAAAAGGCGCAACATTCAACATTAGCAAAAAGGGCACCCGGGCGACGTTTGGTATCCCGGGCACCGGGATATCCTATCAGACTGCCCACAAGCATGCGCATCGGCATTCCGAAGCAGCATCGCCGTCACTTCATTTGAATTCGTCACCCAACATCCAGCCAAGTTTGGTGCATAAAGGTATTGCGCGAGCATGCAGCTTCGGCGTTATCGTCTTATTGGTTGCTGGTGTAGCCTGGTTCAACAGCTCTCCAAGCAGCACGACGGAAAGCGTGTCCATTGCTCCGGTTGGTCCCGCTGCCGCTGATGCTCCCGCAGATGGGCAGACGGGGACTGTAACAAGCGGGCCGACGGCAGCGGTGTCCAGTCCTGTCGCACCGACAGAAGCCGCTCCGCCGCGAACCGTCACTGTCCTGCGAATGGCGAATATCCGGAGTGGGCCAAGTGTCAAAGATGCGATAGTGAATCGGGCGAAACCGGGTGACGAGCTTGACATCGTCGGAAAAGACCGTGGGTGGGTGGAAATTCGACAGGGCACCGCTACAGCTTGGATTGCGGCCTCACTGGTGCATTAGCGAGGAATGTCGGCAACCGTCCGAGAGCAGAGGCTATCCAATTATGCTTCGTCAGACTGAGAGTTGTTCAGAAAATCTAGCTATCAAGCTGACCGCTCATCATCATCCGTTCACCGTTCATGATACCATAGCGCGATAAGGCAGCAGCCACGCGGAGGGACTTATGAGTGACCAAACTACACTAGCGATCGCGTTGGGCTTTGCCTTGGCCTTGACGTCGTTTGTATCTGCGCGCGCACAAAACGACGGTTCGGCGCCGACACCTCCTGCGGGGGCATATTTTCCGGCCCCAGCGGCCTCGCAGGCAATCTCAGGGAGTGTTTCGCTTTCCCAGGCGTCTTCTCCAACATTCCCGGTAAACTCTGAAGCCCAATCGCCACTGATTCCACAGTGGGTCCAGACAAATACGATTTCAGCGTCAGGTTCCAAAACCTGTGGCATGGAAGCTGACCTTAGCGGCAATTGGCGGATGAGCCTCATGGCCGATATGGCCCAACCGCGAGTCTTCACGTTGAACATCACCCGACCCGATCCTTTCCCGAGCGACGGAGGCCAGGAAATCACGCTCGCCTATGACAAGGGCAGCCAGACCCTGGCTGGGAATGTGAAGTCGAACTCAATAGCCATTGCTCTGGATGCCATAACATTCCCACCGTTTCTTCATGGGTTCACGGCCGGAAATTCGCTCTTCATTAAAGCGAGCGGTTTAGAAGCAGAGAAAGTCGACCTGACAGGAACTTCTGCAGCTATCTCCAAACTCGGGCAGTGCACCGAGGCAGCAGATTTTACTCAACTCCCGCCGCCTTGGCATGCTCCGACCGCAGCCGGGGTCGCTACCGCATCGACAAGCTCGTCTTCGGCAGATACCGATCAACCATCTCCACAAGAGAAAGCGCTGGACCACTACAAGAGCGCCCCTCTTGCAACAGGCGTCTTTTCAGGCAAACCGCTCTCGCTGTTCAATAAGATGTGTCGGTTTCGATAGACAACGAGGAAAGCACCGATACTGATGTTTGTTCAGCGTCAAACAAAGGAGCGCTGGGCTTTCAGGTTGTAGACACTCCGCAATCGGCCCCGTGCAATGCGATCTTTATGACCATCTCTCAAAAAGGTCAGTCGGATTTCAAAGTGCCTCTATTTTTGCTCGACAACCAAGTCTCTATTGACTCACTCGCCCTGAATGTCGACGTCAGACGGCTCGCAGCCGACGTCGATGAACCACAGATTGTCCTATCAGCCTATACCGGTGGCGCTCACTGTTGCACCAGCACGGCAGCATTCCTCGAACATGCGCCCGGAAATTGGGAAGATGTTCCCTTGGGTGAGACGGATTCGGATATCGGCCTCAACTACGTCGATATTCTTGGCGACAAGTCGGTCGAGTTCGTCGATTTTGACGGGCGGTTCAACTACCGATTTTCGTCCTATGCCGGTTCATATACGCCTACTCGCATCAGGACGCTCAGCAGCCACGGCATCCAGGACGTTAGCAAAGACCCACGTTTTCGTGGCTACATGTTACTCAAGCTTGCCGAAATGCAGGATTTTTACAAGAAAAGTGACAGCGGAGAGCCTAATGGCTACCTAGCCGGTTGGGTTGCTCAAAAGGTTCTTGTTGGCCAGCTGAACGACACTTGGCAGACAATGCTGGCTTCATATGACCATTCCAGCGACAATGGTCTGTCACAATGTATGGTGGATCAAAGCGTTTGGGTGCCAGGAGCTTACAAAGGCGAGGGGCCCGTTTGCCCATCCGATGAAGAGATAAACGTTTCTTTTCCGGAGGCTTTGGCATATCAGTTGGTGGAGTGGGGTTACATAACTGATGCTCAAAGTGCAGCGCTGGGTTTTGATCCTGCCGCTCAACAGCAAAGCATTCAAGCCGCGACGGCTGCATACCAACAGCAGAAAGAGAATGCTTGGTATTTGGAAACGCGTTCGGGAGACTGCATAGCTGCCAAAGATCCGAGTTCACCAGCTGCCTTGATCACTATGGATAGGGCTAACGGCATCGAAGATAACGTCGACGTAATTCAATCTGACGGAGATCGGCCAATCGTCGTCAAAGTAGCCGAGCCCGAGAGCGGTGATCTCGAAAATGTCTTTACCTTCTATCGAGGTGAGGATGCATGCGAGACGGCTAAATAAAACAAGCGGTCTCAGCTTGATCAATTGAACTAGATGGAAAAGTGTCCGGTCTTGGAAGCTACCGAGAACCGGACACTTTTGGAGCTTGTGGGGTCCGAAGCCCTTGGCATTCGGGAATGATGTGGGACGCCGAGGTCATCACTAGACCAGCAAATGCGTCTGGCGCGACAGATCCCGAGTGACTCTTCCATTAACCGGGATGATCGACTGGATGGACCCAGTCGAAGATATGGAGCTACGCGTCTCTACCGACGGTTTGAATTTAACGAACTGCTTGGCTATCGTTCTTCTTTTAGCCAAGATACCGAAGTAGTAATATTCGCTAGATGCCCAATTCTCCTGAAGGCGCTCCGCAGACAGACAGTGCGCGTTCCCTATTGCGCCACCTCGTCAGCTCTGGTCCGGGCACCCGACCAGCAATTGCAGCGGATCTAAATTTCTCAAAGCCGACTCTAACGGCGGCGATAGATGAATTAATCGCCCTCGGTTTGGTTGAATCTCTCGGTCAGGAAGATGGGGGAGGAGCGGGGCGCCCCGGCATTGTCTATGGGCTGGGACGTCACTCTGGATTTGTTATGGGCATCGATCTTGGCAATACGCAGGTAAGCCTGATTGCTGAAAGCCTCGATGGAAGCGTCATCGCCGAAATTAACGAAGATATCCCAGGGCGCGAAGCCTTCGACATGAGCGCGGTAACAAAAAGCGCCTCGAGGATTGCTGAAAAATCTCTTCGGCAGTTGTCGAAGCTGCACGGTCCAATGCGGGCGATCGCCATCGGAGTTCCGGTCATTGTGTCGGATAATCATCCCCAACTCAGCAGCAACGCTTGGCTGGCGGACCTAAGGAAGACCTTTTCGTTCGGAGGTGTTTCCCCGCTCATCGAGAATAACGTCAATTGCGCCACCGTCGCAGAGATGAGGCGTGGTGCAGCGCAGGGACGGCGCTCGTTTGCCTATCTCCAGGTCGGCGTAAAAATCGGCCTGAGTGTCGTCCATAACGGTGCTCTCTACCGGGGCGCGAATGGTGCGGCCGGGGAAGTGGCACGTATCCCCTATCCCTGGACTCCGACTGGACAATCGGTTCGAGGCGCTTTGGACGAGAGGCTCGGTTCTGCCGCTCTGCTGGAGCGTGTGACCAAGGAGTGGACCAAGTCCGGTGGCCCGCGACCCGATAGCGTTCGTGCACTCTTTGCGGCAGCCGAATCAGGAAACGCGGCTGCTCGTGGCATGGTTGAAGCTTATGGTCTTGAAATTGGCCGCCTAGCCGCCGCGATCATCGGGGTCATGGATCCAGGCTTGATTGTCATGGGCGGTGGTGTCGGCCAGAAGGCCTCGGCCCCGAACGTGTCGATATACAAATCCGCAAGTTTGGAAAGCTCAGTGTCACTTGGAGCGTTCAAGCGCTGGGCGAGCTTCTGAGCTATTCCGAAGGCGGCAAAACCTAGCTGAGGCCGCGAAATCCCAGCCCCGAAGACGGGCACGAGCTTTTGCTGGGCGAGCAGTGACGCCATCTCATCAAGAATTTCCAATTGATCATTCTCAGCCGCGTTTCGGATGTCGCTCATGCTTCTCGAATATAGCAGTTTGTGGTCAACCAAGCTGACATCGTGCCATGACCCATCATACGCCACCATCCCAGACGATCAGCCGTTTGGGGGGGGCCGGGTTGCTGCTTCTACCGTCTTGTTGGGCTCCATGGAGATGGCCGGTATGTCGCTTTACGGGTGGCTTCCCATCCAATGTTTGCGTGCCTCATGACGTCCGGCCTCAACCGCGCCACCTCTGGTCACGCCCTGCGACCGACGCTTTCGGCCGAATAGAGCCGCTGGGCAAACTTGTTCTGCCGCCCCGAGCAAGCTTCCGCTGGCCTGGAACGCTAGGTCGAACATGGAGAGCTGATGCGACGGGCAGATGGCCTGGAGGAATTGGTGTTCGGACTCCCCAGCTTGCGCCCAGGGGCGTGCTCGCCAGCGGCGCTCATCGCGAATCGGGGAAATCTTCCTTGCGAGCGGACGAACTGAAGCCAAAACCCGCGTTTCCGGGTGTTTGGAGGGAGCCGCCATGTATCGCCCGGATCGTCTTCGCGTCGCTTTCAGTGGATGAGGCGGGCAAGATCGGCCGCAAGAACCGCTGCCGTGCTGTCCGCGGGCAGTGGGGCGACGAACCTCCCGTCCGGCGCCATGAGATAGAGAACCGCGCTGTGATTGATCAGTGCGGCGTCATCCGCCGCATTGGACCCCGGTTCGACGACGACATGGTAGGCGGTTTCGGCGTGATGGATTTGCGTCAGCGAGCCTGTCAGGCCGATCAGCCTGGGTGAAAAGGCCGCGGTGTAGCGGCCGATGACGCTCGGCCTGTCCCGCTTCGGATCCACGGTGATGAAGATCGGCTGGATATCATCGCCACGCGGGCCGAGCTGCGCCAGGGCTTGGGTGACGGCGGTCAGCGTGGTCGGGCAGATGTCAGGACAATCAGTATAGCCGAAATAGACGAGCATGTACTGACCGCGAAAGGTGCGATCCGTCACCGTATGATTTGCGGAGTCGACGAGTGCGAAGCGGCCACCGATGGTCGTCTCCGCCAGGCTTTGCCGCTCCCGGGTCGCGATCAAGGCATAGAGCCCGATCGCGACCGCGAAGATCGCGACAAGAATGAGACCCGCCGTCAGCTTTGCTGGCCTGCCGCGGACAGGCTTTGTCGGCCGGGTCTTGGCCATCACATCTTCATCCCCGGCGGCGGAAGACTGGCCAGCAGCCCCGCGGCCAGAATGATGGCAATGCCGAGACCGATCTCCAACCCCACAGCGTAGAGCAAAGCGGGCCGACCCGCGCCGTCGGTCTTCATCAGTGCCAGACGCGGTGTCGCGTAGATCCGGTTGAAACCTGCCAAAGCGAGCAAAAGGGCAAACAGCAGAATCTTGAGAAGCGCTGCCCAGCCATAGGCGCTACTGGCGAGGAGGCCCCAGCTGCCGATCAACACCCAGCCCTGATAGAGGGCTGTGACAGCCAGGATCGACACGCAGGTGATGCCGACCGGCGAGAAGCGCTGAGCCAGCCGGGCGGCCACGGGATGCGGCAGACGGGCCAGGCTGATCGCGAGTGCCGGCAGCGACCCCAGCCAGACGCCCGCCGCCAGCAGATGCGCGACAAGACAGGCGAGGAGCAGGGGATTGCCCATGCCAAAGGCATGGCCGTGGCAGGCCTGCAAGGCCGTCAGCATCGCCCCGAAGGCGAGGGCCGAGCGGTCCCAGGGTTCCGGCAGGGCGAGCGTCGCCAGAACGGCGACGAGCATCGCGGCCTCGGCGATCACGATATGCCCGAAGCTGGTGGAGCCGATGACGGTCCAGACGGCACCCACGGTCGGCGCAAACCCCGTCACCTCGGCAAGAGATTGCGCGATCAACACCAGCCAGACGGCGAGCACGACCAGCGCCAGCGACGCCAGCAGGCGGGTCTGGGCGGCGAGGCGCCGGCGGAACGCCAGCGCCCCTGTCTCCCCCAGTCCAGTGAAGCCTGCGGGTGCCACCAGCGCCCGGAAGGCGAGCGTCCCGAACAAGGTCAGCACGACGGCATCAGTCAAGCCTCGGATAAGGACAAGACCGATGCCGCCGCTATCCGTCAGGTCGAAGCTGGGAACGACCATGGGATCGCTGTCCTTAAGCTTACTGACCGACGGTGAAAGTGTAGGTGCCGTGGGTCTTGTGGGTGTCCGTATCGGTCGCGTGCCAGGTCACGGTGTATTGGCCGGGCGCCAGCGGCTTCAGGCCGATGCTGAGATGATGCGCGTCGGTGGGGGAGACCGCCGCCTTGCCGTCATCCATCCGCATGCCCATCGAATCCGTCACCGTCACGCCGGTGAATTTGGGTTCGAGTTCGTCGTCGAATTCGATCCAGAGCGCGGTCGGTGCGGTTGTGACCGTGCTGCCCTTGGACGGTGATTCGGTCTGGGGATAGGCATGGGCGAAAGCGCCGGTGGAGAAACCAATCGTCGCGACAAAGGCTGCCGCCAAAATGCGGATGTTCATAACGCTGTCTTCCTGAATTGGCCGCGCAAAAGCATTGCATCTGGCCAAGCCGAATCAATTGAGGATTGGTCGCGTAGGGGCGCTACAAAACGCCCTGCATCACAGGATGCTTGGCGGCCCGCGCGGCTGCTGGGCAGCCCGGTATGGAATCGGTGGATCGGACAAGGATGTCGACGAGACCTCAACCGTCAGCCAG
The DNA here is from genome assembly GCF_020621385.1 of Acidisoma cellulosilyticum. Lineage (GTDB taxonomy): Bacteria > Pseudomonadota > Alphaproteobacteria > Acetobacterales > Acetobacteraceae > Acidisoma > Acidisoma cellulosilyticum. Next base: position 30,279 of record NZ_JAESVA010000017.1, read on the forward strand.
ACTGAAGCGGCAAGGGGAAGCGGCACCGGCGCCCCAGGCAGGGCATGGGCGTTGTCGGCGAGTTCTAGGACCAGAAGATCGTCGAAGGATGCCTGTGGGTGCTGTGACGGTGGCGGTTTAGACGTTTGACCCGGATCGCACATGACCATGACGGCCTGCAATCGGGCGACGGCGCTCGATGCCGCCGTGTCGGCCGGAACGCCAGTCGAAACGCTCGCCCCCAGCGCCAGACGGCTCGCCAGCGCTAGACCGAGCATCGCCGTCAGCAAAAAGCGCTGAACGAACCGACCGGCAGGGGTAACGCGACGGACCATCTCAGCTGACGTCATAGCACTAAATTGCGGCCAGCCAACGGTCCTCTCCATGACAGACAGGTCGCTGGATTCTGTCAGGATTGGATAGAAGCCTGGCCGGCCGCGCCGCCGTTGCGGTCGTCGATGAGGGGCGAAGCGTCGATCCGGCGATCAAGGTTGAGCGCAAAACGAAAAGGCACCCGAAGGTGCCTTTTCAACGATCGATCCTGATCAGTAGTAGCGATAATAGCCTTTGGGGTGGGAGTGGTCTTTCACCCACTGGCGATGCCCATAGTGCTTGTGGTTGTGATAATAGTCGGCATGGGCCGCGGCAACGGTGCCGGCGGAAACCCCCGCGATGCCCAGCAGCATCAGCGCGAAACGCAGATAAGTTTTCATAGTCATCCTCCGCTTGTCGATCGTCGTCAGAACTGGCGATCTGACTTGGCCTCTAGCTCGTGCGGATAGGCTGTCAGGTCAAGCGGTCGATTGCCGAAGGAAACGATGGGTAACGTAATGCCACCGGATTGACACAACTCCGCGGCAATCCTGGGGCGGTCCAAGGGAGCGGTGGGTCGCTTCCGCCATGTCACGACGGCGAGCCGGAAGGGACCCGCTGCCAATAGGCCCGTCCCGTCGTCGCCTCACGCAGGGTGGCGCTCGGCCTCAGATGTCCTTAGCAATCCGCGGCGATAGATGGGCGCTGCAGGCAAGGGATCAGGCCATGGCCATTGGGTTGTACGACCGCCGACGGTCTGGCCGGGCTGCCGGCTATGTCATCGCGGCGGCTTGTCTGGTCCTGCTGCTGTATTGGCGCTGTCCGACCGTCATCAGCCATGCCCGCCTTTGGGGGGAGGATGGCTGGGTCTGGTATCCAACCTGCTATGCGCAAGGTCTGGCCTGCCTGACCTTCGATCATTCCGGCTATCTGCAGACGATTTCGATGCTGGTGGCGCTTCTCAGTCAGCTTTGGCCGTTGACGGCGGCGCCGACCGTCTTCGCCGTCGCGGCTTTGCTGCTGCAGGCCTCCCCCGCTATTTTCTTGCTCTCGCCGCGGATGACGGCGGCGCTGCCGTCGCTGCCGCTACGCGGCTTTCTGGCGGTTCTGCTGATAGCCGTGCCGGGCATGAGCGAGGTCTATGTCAATGTCACGAATACCCAGTGGCATCTGGCGTTGCTGGCTTTTCTGATCATCACCGCAAACCCGGCCGGACGGGTCGGGGCGGCCGTCTTCGACAGTGTCGCGCTGGTGGTCGCGGGTCTCAGCGGGCCTTTTGCGATCTTTCTGGCGCCCGTCGCTGCACTGTGGTGGTGGCTTTATCGCGGACGGTGGCGGCTATGGCGGCTGGCTGTCCTGGCGGCCTCCGCATCGCTTCAGTTCGATCTGGTCATCCGGCATCAGCAGTCGCGCGGCGGCATCGCCACGGTGCTGGGAACCGGTCTGCATCCGCTGAGCAATATCGTCGTGACCGATGTCCTGGCGGTCGCGACCCTCGGGTGGCGCATACTCATGGGCCATTACTGGGATGTCTCCCGCGGCTGGCTGACGCTCGGCAGCCCGGCGGCGCTGATCCTGAACGTCATCCTGATGCTGGCGGCTACGGCTTTCCTGCTGCGCGCGCTGTGGCGCGGGCCTTGGATTCTGCGGGCCTTCCTGTTGTTCGCGGCGCTTGAATTCGCGGCGGTGCTGACGGCAGGGCAGCGCAACGATCAGCGGCCGCTTTGGCTGGAACTGGAATTATCCATCAGCTGCCGCTACTTCTTTCATCCCGTCCTGGCCTGGCTCGCCGTGCTTATCTGTCTTTGCGGCGACCGCAACTGGCTGTTTCGCGCGCCGGCTTTAGCCCTTATCGCCGTCACGCTGCTGATCGCCTTGCCGCATGACTGGGCGCTGCGACCTCTGCCTGCCGACCGCGTGTTTCACGATGAGGCGCTGCGTTTCGCGACGCTGCCCGCCGGAACGGTGGTCAATATTCCCGTGCAGCCCGTCTCTGTCATGCGGCTGATCAAACGCTGACGATGCGCAGTGAGGCTTGACCCGCAGGCCAGATTTGCGCATGTTCCTATTATGTTCTTGTTTGACCTCGGGACAGGTAAGGAGCGTGGCATGGCGCGGATCAAGAAGGAAGACCACGCGCGGATTCTGCATCTGGTCGATGTCGAACGCCGCGCGGTACGAGAAATCGCGACGGAATTCGGCTGTACGGCGGCCAATATCTACAGCCTGCTCGCCAAGATGCGGCGGGGCGCGACGGCGGGCGAGGCGGGTGCCGGCGCTGCTGAGTCGGTCGAGGATGATGATCTGCCCGCGATGATCTCCACCCAGCCGGGATTGGGATTGGGATTGGAGCCGCGGGCCGATGCGCCTGAGCCCGAATCCCTTGCGCTTGAGGCGGCGGTCCCAGTGTCAGCCTTGGTGCCGGCCGAGACAATGCTGGAGCGACCGGCCGCCGCAAAACTCGCGATCGTGCCGCAGACGACGGAGCGGCTCTTGCCTGAGCCGACACCCAGCCCTGACCGGAAACCGGTGCTGGGCGCCCGTTTGTCCAAACCGGGCATGGGTCTGGTCATGCGCACCGAAGACGGGGAGGAGACGATGACGCCCTTCCGGTCGATCGACGATCTGCTCTCGGCCATCAAGCCGATCCTGCGCGCGAGCGCGCGCGGCACGGATGCGGTTTGGTTTTCTCTTCAGCCTGTGGATTTATCGCTCATTGAGATGGATGCTGCCTGACCAGCTGTATGGATAGGGCGAAGAGGATGCGATGCGGGGCTTGAGGCGAAGCGGCGGGCCTGACTGTGCTGCCGTGGTTGAACCATGACCGATCCCGCTGACCGGCTGCGCCGCCTGGCGATTGCCCAGGCCTTCCCGGCCATGGGCAAGCTGGGCAGTGTGGTGGAGGCCATGGGCTTCGTTCAGGCCGATCCGATCCGCGCACCGGCGCGGGCGCAGGATCTTATCCTTCGCCAGCGCGTGACGGGCTATCGGCCGGGCGATCTGGAACGGCGCTTCACCCGGCTCGGCCTGGAAGAGGATTTTTTCTACGCCTATGGCTTCATGCCGCGGGAGACGATGCAGCTTTTGCATCCGCGGCCCGACGCCGAGGACCCCGACGCCGATTATCGGCCGCGCGGTCTGGCCGAGGATGTGCTGGCGCTGGTGTCGGCGCGACAGGAGACGCATCCGCGCGATCTGGAAGCAGCCTTCGGGCGGGATCGCGCCGTCAATGCCTGGGGCGGGTTTTCCAAGGAAACGACGCAGGTTCTGCATCGCTTGCATTATCATGGGCTGTTGCGCGTCGTGCGGCGGCAGGACGGCATTCGTATCTATGGCGCGGTCCAGCTGCCGCATGCGCCGCTGCCTGCGGAGGAGCGTCGGCGCCGGTTGCTGTTGCTGCTGCTTGGGAACTTCGCGCCGGTCTCCCGCCCCAGTCTGATCGGGATGCTGGCTTTGTTGCGGCGCGGCGCGCCGGGGCTGGGCGATTTCGCGGGGACGCTCGACAGGCTGCTCGCGTCCGGCGAGGTGGAGCGGGCGAGCCTGGAGCGCGAGGTCTATTTCTGGCCGGCCTCGCTGGAAACGGATGCGCCGCCGCCGCGCGGCGTTCGCTTTCTGGCCCCCTTCGACCCGCTGGTCTGGGATCGGCGCCGCTTCGCCCATCTTTGGGGCTGGGTCTATCGCTTCGAGGCCTATACGCCGCCGCCCAAACGGCAATTCGGCTATTATGCCTTGCCGGTCCTTTGGCGCGACCGGATGCTGGGCTGGGTGAACGTGCGCTTGGCCGAGGGCCAAATGCATCTGGAGCAAGGATGGATCGACAACCCGCCGCGCAGTCAGGATTTCCGGCGCGCTTTGGATGCCGAGGTGGCACGGCTGGAGGAATTTCTTAAAAAGGAATAAGTCCGGTCAAAAGCTTGCCTTTATGATCCTGCACCGATAGGCCGAGGCGAGCGCCGGATTTTGGTCTTATTGCTTGGGCAAAAACTTTGCCCGGCCTTGAACGGAAGGGGCTAGTCCTCGCCGCGTCTCTGGACCAAAAGACGAGTAAGTTTTTTTCTGACTACGGAGCCAGGACAATTGCCTTCTTTTCCCGAGATTCCGTTCCTGATCCAGACGCCTCCGGCGACTGTGGCGGCCCAGAAAATCCTGGCCGCCTATCTTGCGAATCATAAACTTTCGGCCGCGGCCGCAGCACAGCTTGCCGCGACGCTGACGGCTGTGCTGACGGCTTTGGTGGAACGTCGCGACCCTGGTCTGGCCGGCTTGCCGCGATTTGTCATGCCGACGGCCCTAGCCCAGGTTTCATCCATCGCGGAGGCTGTCTCCGAGGATGCGTGGGATGAGGATGATGAGATGGACGAGGCAGAGGATGATGCCGAACCAGTAGAGGTTGCGCTGGTCGAGATTGAGGAGGAGGCGCCGCGTCCGCGCCGGGCGGCGAAAGCCAAGGTGACCAAATCGGCTGCCCCCAAGCCGGTTGCCCCCGAGCCAGCCGCCGCTGCGCCGGTCGCGCCTGAGCCTGAGCCGGCCGCGCCTGAGGCCCCGGCACCGAAGCCGCGAAGAGCGGCAAAACCCGTGACGCCCGTAGAGCCGGAGAAGCCAGCCCGCGCAAGACGCGCCCGGAAGGGTGCGGCGGTCGCGGAGGCTGAACTGCTCCCGACACCGGAGCCCGCGCCAGAAATACCCGAGCCAGAGGCCGCCGCGCCTGAAGTCGTTGCGCGTGAGCCGGTCGCATCTGAGCCGGCCGCGCCTGAGCCGGCTGCCCCCAAGGCAGCCAAGCCAAGCGTCAGCCGTCGGAAGCCGAAGGCGGTCGCGGAAAGCCAGACCATTTTCGATCTCGACGCGGCGCCGGAAGCAGCGGCCGCGCCTCAGCCGGCCGCACCTGAGCCGGCCGCACCTGAGCCGGCCGCACCACCTGCCGACTTGCCCGAAGAACAGCCCGTGCCGGCCGAGGCCGCGTTGGCCGCACCCGAGCCAGTTGTAGTTGAGCCGGTGGCGCCTGAGCCGGCCGCGCCGCCGCCAGCCCCGTTGCCACGACCGATATTGCGCGCGGTTATCCGGGCGCCGGTGGTCGAGGATGAGGATTACGATCCCTATCTGGGCGGTCCGATGCCGAGGAATGCGACGCCTGCCGCGCCGCCGCAGCAGGGAGCGGCCCCAGGGTCCGACGGTCAGCCGTCCGGCGGACGCAAGAAGCGCAAGCGCCCGCCGCGTCCGGCGCATCAACGTCGGGCCGCGCGTGAGGGCAACCTCGAATCCGGGCCGACGCCTGCCAATGGCGGCATTACGGACGAGGATGACGACTACGATCCGCTGATTTGAATTTCGTCAGGGTTTGAGCGGAAGCCGCGCCCCCAAAACTTGTCGTCCCCGCGCTTGTCGCGGGGATCTACCCCTGGGTGCTGGCAAGCGGCCGTCTGGGCGCCACACCGGGTAGGTCCGCGCAACGAGTGCGCGGATGACGAAGTGTGCCACGCCGGGCCGCCTGCCTTGACCGTCAGATGAACTGACCGCGCAGGAAGCCGAGCGCGGGCAGCGGACGCCAGGTTTTGGGTATATCCGCGCGTTTCATCGGCTCGACGGTATAATGCGGCGGTGGCTGGCGGCTGGAGCGCAGCAGGCTGGCATAGGCGCGCAGCTGGGCTTCCCGCCAGGCGCGGTCGGCGAGCGCGGCCTCCCGGCTTGAAAATATCTCGGCGATGCGGCGGGTGCGTCCGATCGAGGCGATCACGGCCCAGAACCGGTCTTCACGGACGCTGGAGAGGCTGACGATTCCATCCATGGGATGAAGATTGGCGCGGCGCGAGGCTATTCGCAAGATTGAAGTCGCGCGCTGTTGTTCAACCCAGGCTGATGAGTTTTTCCCGCAGCAGATCGAACAGCCGCGGAGAATCCAGGCTGGTGATGACCCGGCAATTCGGCTCATGGCCCGGCCGATGGCGTGGTGCGACAGCCGCGACACTCTGCCCACGGGTGAGCGGGGCGGTGGTTTCCACCTCCACCCAGGCATCGACACCGTCGAACAAGCTCGGCTCGATCAGATGGGCGATGACGCAAGGGTCATGCAGGCAGGGATCGCCGAAACCATAGGCGCGCAGCATGGCGATGGCGGCGCGGCCGACCTTACCCGAAGCGGCCTCCACCGTGTCCATCCATCGCTTGGTGATCAGCGCCTGCGCCGTCACGTCCAGCCCGAACATGGTGAGCGGAATACCGGCCGTCAGCATGATCTGCGCCGCGTGCGGGTCGATCATGAAATTGAATTCGGCGGCGGGCGTGGAATTGCCGGGCCGGAAGGCGGCGCCGCCCATGAAGACGATCTCAGGGATCAGTTTCGCGATATCTGGCGCCTTGATCAGCGCGAGGGCGATATTGGTCATCGGCCCGATCGGGCAAAGCGTGATCTGGCCGGGATTGTTCCGCACGATGCGGATGATGGCGTCGACCGCGTGTTCGGCCTCTATGGCGCTGGCAGGCGCGGGCAGGTCGATATCGCCCAGCCCGTCACCGCCATGGACCGATTGTTTACGCTCGATCGGCGCCATGATGGGGCGCGGGCAGCCGGCATAGATCGGAATATCCGACCGGCCGGCGAGGTCGCGAATGCGCAGCGCATTGGCAGTTGTCTTGTCGAGCATGACATTGCCGATCACGGTCGTGATCGCTTCGACCGTGACGGCCTCAGGCGTGGCGAAGGCGAGAAGAATAGCCAAGGCGTCATCCACGCCGGGGTCGCAATCAAGAATAATCCGGCGTGGAGTCACGAGCTTAGCCTTAGTTGAGATAGGCGTTGGTGTAATAGGTCGCGGGCGGCAGCACCTTGTCGATCTGCTTGGTGTCGGCCAGCGCGTGGGCGATGCCGTCCCATTGCGCATCGGATTGCACGAAATAGCCGTTCGGGCCCTTCAGCAGCGGGATCGTCGCGTTCCAGCCGACCGTGTTGTAAGCCTTGTCGCCGGCGGCCGGGTAGAGTTTCAGCAGATCGGCGACCGCCTCGTCCGGATGGGCCGTCGCCCATTCCATGCCCTTCTGGGTCGCGGCCAGCCAGGCTTTCACGGTATCCGCATGGGCTTCGCCGTAAGCCTTCATGACCGTGAAGTCCCAGACCGGAACATCGGGCATGCCGCCAGCCGGGCCAAGCAGCATGGTCGGTTCCTGCTTGATCGTCGGCACCATATCGGCCAGCGCGTAATTGGCACAGTTCGTGGCGTAGTCGATCTTCTTGGTCAGCAGCATCGGGATGTCATCATCCGTCGCGATGATCTGCTCGATATCGTTTTCCGTGATGCCCGCCTTCTTCAGGATGTAGGGCATCATCGCCTTGGTCCAGCTGTCGGTATAGACGCCGATCTTCTTGCCCTTGAGCGTCGAGAGATCGACCGGCTCACCCGGACGGCCGAACAGCCCGCAATTGTTGGACTGCGAATAGACGGCGATGGAGACGAGCGGAATGCCCTGCGCGGCGGCGAAGGCGACGTCCGTCACCGGGTCGAAACCGATATCGCCGGCACCGGAGCCCAGCATGCGCACGGTGGTGGAATTGTTCGGCGGGAAGACGACCGACACGTCCAGCCCGGCATCCTTGTAGAAGCCCTGGGCCTGGGCGACCGCCGTGGGGATCAGCTCGAAATCAGGCGTCACCCAGTCATAGGTCAGCGTGACCTTGGTGAGATCGGCGGCATCGGCCTTCGGCGTCACGTGGGGCAGGCCCAGCATGAGCGCGCCGGCGGCGGCTGTGGAGGCAAGCAGCCGCGCGAGAATACGGAGAGGCTTCATCTCAGACCTTTTGCTTTTGGGTGGAGGCGTGGGGGGGAATATTGCCGCCGAAATAGGCGGGCGCGGTCATGCGCGTCCGCCAGGGTGTGGCGAAATGCTCGACGATGACGACGAACAGGAAGGACCCGATGCCGATCGCCGTCAGCAGCAGCATCGCGCCATAGACGCCGGCGGTATTCATCTGCGCATTGGCGGTGAGCAGATAGGTGCCGAGGCCGATATGGGAGGAGGCGGTCCATTCGCCGATCACCGCGCCCGTCACGGCATAGCAGGCGCCGATCTTGAGGCCGGAAAACAGTGGCCCGATACAGGCCGGCAGACGCACAATCATGAAGGTGCGCAGCCGCGTGCCGCCCAGCAGGCGCGCCAGATTGATCTGATCGTGATCGACGCTGGCGAGACCGTCCAGCACGTTCACGACGACCGGAAAGAAGACGATCCAGGCGACGATGATCAGCTTCGGCGTCAGGCCGAAGCCGAAGATGATGACGAGCGGGGCGGCGATGGCGACGATCGGCACGGCTTGCGAGGTAATCAGCGCCGGATACAAAAGCCGATGGACGATCGGGACCTGCGCCATGATGACGGCCAGCACCACGCCCAGCACAGCGCCCACGATATAGCCGTAGAAGGTCTCGCTCAGGGTTTGCGAGGTAAGCTGCGTCATCAGCGGGATATTGTCGAAGATGACGCCGATCGCCTTGCCCGGCGGCGGAATGACATAGGCGGGCAGGCCGGTCGCGACGAGGACGAGTTCCCAGGCGACGAAGATCAGCGCGATGGCGACGATCCAAAGGCCCACATGCCGCGCGTAGTCGCGCAGCGGCGAGGGTTCGTGGCTCATGCCGGCACCTTCAATCCACCAGGTTGGGCGCCGGGGACACCATGCAGCGTCGCCTGACTGTAGAGCATTTCCATGACCTGACGCTTGATCTCGACGAAGGCGGGCGAGGTCATGCAGTCCATCGCGCGGGGGCGTGGGATCTCGATATCCAAAATCCAACCGATGCGGCCGGGCTTGGGCAGCATGACGACGACACGGTCTGCCAGGAAGATCGCCTCATCCACGTCATGGGTGACGAACATGACGGTGCGTTTCATCTCGCGCCAGATTTCCAGCAGCCATTGCTGCATGCCGATGCGGGTCTGACTGTCGAGCGCACCGAAGGGCTCGTCCAGCAGCATCAACTCGCGCCCGGCGGCGATGGTGCGCATCAGGGCGACGCGCTGGCGCATGCCGCCTGAGAGGGAGCGCGGATAGTGGCGCAGGAAATCGCCGAGCCCGTAATGATAGGCGAGTTCGGCGGCCTTTTCGCGATCGGCTTTGTGGGCGCCGCGGGTGAGCGAGGCACCCAGCGTGATATTGCCCAGCACTGTGCGCCAGGGCAGCAGCAGGTCCTTTTGCAGCATATAGCCGACCTGTCCGGGCTTGCCGGCGATGTTTTTTCCGTCGAGCAGGATCTGCCCGGCGGAAATTGTCAGCAGGCCGGATACGGCGTTGAAAAGCGTACTTTTTCCGCAGCCGGATGCGCCCAGGATGCAAACGAATTCGCCATCCTTGATATCGAGCGAGACATCGTTCAGCGCTCGGAAAGACCCGAAATTATGGTTGAGATTCCGGATCGCGAGTTTGACGCCAGCTTCACCCGACAAGTGATAAGCCTTCGATGAGGAATGGATGCGCGTTCATAGTGAAACCTATCGGACACAAAAAGCCAGCGCAGGCTGCCTGGGCGCGCTGCGGCTGGCAAGGGCCGGGCGAAGCAAGTCCCGTGCCGGTTGTGGCCTGGGCCGTGGCCCTGACCCTGGTCTAGAGTCCGTCAGGTTTAGGTGGAAACGACCCCTTGCCCCGTCATGGCCGGGCTTGACCCGGTCATCCAGTCCTTGGGCGCCCCAACGAATGGATGCCCGGCTCTGGGGCCGGGCATGACGGTATTAGGGACAAGCTTCAGTTAAAATCAGACAAACTCTAGGTGCTGGCGCGCGGGTCGGTCGCAAGAAGCGCGTAGAGCATGTCGCTGCGCCAGACCTTCCCCACCCGCAGGCTGTCCCGCAGCACGCCTTCGGCGCGAAAACCCATGCTCTCAACCAGCCGGCGCGATGCGGTATTGTCCGGATCGATAAAGGCCTGAACACGATGCAGGCCGAGCGGGCCAAAGCAATAGTCGAGCAGCGCCCCAAGCGCCTCGGTCGCGATACCCTGCCGCTGGCAGGCAGGATCGATCATATAGCCGAGGGTGGCGCGCTCAAAGCTGGGGTGGCGATCATGATAGTTCACCAGGCCAAGGCAGCGGTCGGTCGTCGCATCGGCCACGGCCCAGGACTGATGGCGCGGCGGATGGCAAGCGATGAACCTGCGGACGGCACGCTCGGTCTCGATCCGTTTCGTATGGGCGGGCCCGTCCCAGAAGCGCATCGCCGCGTGATCGGCGAAGCAAGCGTGCATGGCGTCCGTATCGTCAGTGCGGAACTGGCGCAGGCAAAGACGTGGGGTAAGGAGGATGGGATGCGGTGCCGGCGGCTTCGCCATGTCTTTTGCTCAAATTACGCAGCAACACTATGGAGCCGATCCGGTCGACCGGCCAGTTCATGGCGCCGAGGGACAGGCCCAGCCATCCCGGCTGCCAAAGTCACGCGCTGTTCGGCGCTTGTCATGGTCTTGGCCCCTGTCGCAGCCGCGGCTAAGGCGATAGGATAGGCGCATGACACGTCCTTTGATCATCAATCCCTCCATCCTCTCCGCCGATTTCGGCCAGTTCGCCGAGGAGACTCGGGCGATCGAAACGGCAGGCGCCGACTGGCTGCATCTGGACGTGATGGACGGCATGTTCGTCCCCAATATCAGCTTCGGCCCGGGCGTGATCGAGGCGGTGCGCAAGGTAAGCCAATGCCCGATCGACACGCATCTGATGATCGAGGCGCCGGACCGCTATCTGGAAGCCTATGCCAAGGCGGGTTCGGATCGTATTTCCGTGCATGTCGAAGCCTGCCCGCACCTCAACCGCACATTGCAGACGATTCGCGGTCTTGGCCTCAAGGCCGGCATCGCGATCAACCCTTCGACCTCGGAAGAGACCCTGCGCTATAGTCTGGACGCGGCCGACCAGGTTCTGGTCATGACCGTGAACCCCGGCTTCGGCGGTCAGGCCTTCCTGTCGCTGACGCTGGAAAAGATCCGCCGCATTCGCGCGCTGATCGGCGACCGTCCGATCGATATCGGGGTCGATGGCGGTATCACGGTCGAGACGGCCGAGCTTGCCGCCCGCGCCGGGGCCAATGTCTTCGTCGCCGGCTCCTCCGCCTTCAAGGGCGGCCCCACCCATTACGCCGGCAATATCGAAGCGCTGAAGGCCGCCGTCGCACGCGGTGCAGCCGGCTAGGCGCGGTCGGCCTGACTAGAGTTTGTCTGATTTTAACTGAAGCTTGTCCCTAATATCGTCATGCTCGGCCCCCGAGCCGGGCATCCATTCGTCGGGGCGCCCAAGGACTGGATGACCGGGTCAAGCCCGGCCATGACGGGGCAAGGGGTCGTTTCCACCTAAACCTGACGGACTCTAGGGCTTTTTGGTCTAAACCTATCAAGTGGCAGGTAAGGGTTGATCGAGGAGGCAAGGGGCTTTATGTGAATTCTACCAAGTGACAGGTAGATAGCATGAAGATCCTGGATTTTCCCACCGGCCCTTATCCGGCTCGGATACGCATCGCGATTGCCGAGAAGGGGCTGCAATCGCGCGTGCAGTTCGAGACGGTCGATCTCTACAAGGGCGAACACAAACAGCCCGCGTTTCTCGCCAAGAATTATTCCGGCACTTTGCCGGTGCTGGAAATGGATGACGGCACCTTCCTCGCCGAATGCACCGCCATCACCGAATATCTCGACGCGCTGGACGGCGAACCCATCCTCACCGGCGTGACGGCGCGCGAAAAGGGTCTCATCCATATGATGAGCAAGCGCGCCGAGTTGGAACTGCTTGACGCGGTCAGCGTCTATTTCCATCACGCGACGCCCGGGCTGGGTCCGGATGTGGAGATCTATCAGAATCCCGAATGGGGATTGCGTCAGCGCGACAAGGCTTTGCGCGGCATGCGCTACTTCGATTCCCTTCTGCGGGACCGCGCCTTCATTGCCGGCGATCGATTCTCGATGGCCGATATCACCGTCATCGGCGGCCTGATTTTTTCCAACATCGTGAAGCTCGCCTTGCCGCAGGACTGCGAGGCCCTTGCCGCCTGGTGGGTCGGAATGCAGGCGCGTCCGAGCGTCAGGAACCGGGTGACGATGTCGGACAAGCCCCGGCCCCCGGTTTAGAGTTTGTCTGATTTTAACGGAAGCTTGTCCCTAATATCGTCATGCCCGGCCCCAGAGCCGGGCATCCATTCGTTGGGGCGCCCAAGGACTGGATGACCGGGTCAAGCCCGGCCATGACGGGGCAAGGGGTCGTTTCCACCTAAACCTGACAGTCTCTAGATGTTCAGGTCAGCCCTTCGGTAAAGCCAAAGAAAAGACCGTCCGGGTCATGCATCTGACGGAGGTCCTGCAGGCGCTGCCAGACCCCCGGACCGAAGGATTGCTCGGCATAGTCCGGATGCCCGACGATATTCGTTTCGCCGACATAATGCGCAACGACGCTGGGTTGCAGCAGGGCCACGCATTCCTCGTGCCAGGCGAGATTCTCCGCGTCCTGGTCGGCGGAGTCCCACATCGTCCAAGGGCCGCCATACATCGGCCCGGTCGCGGAGAAGGCGGCATCCTTGGGCGTCGGCGGCGCGGCATCCGGCCCCGTATAGACGGAGAACAGAAACACGGTCTTCGCGGAAGGGGTGGTGATCAGATGATCCTTGACCGCCCGAACCGCCTCGACCAGCGGTGCGCGGTAAAACTGCGCATCCACCAGGCTGCGCAGATCGCTCGGCCAAAGCGCGCCCGAGGCGTCGAACAGCGCCTCGAACGTCGTCGGCTGGGCCACAAATTTTTGCAGGCATTGATCGATCGACGGAAAGCTGTCGAACAGGCGCAAAGTCTGAACGGCCTCCTCTGCCACGTCGGCGAACATCGTGGCCGTCACCAAAGCCAGCTTGCCATTGCTGGAGACAGCGCTCTCGGCCAGGTCAGCCGGCGCATGCACGACAAACAGGCTCAACTCGACACTGGGGGGAAGCTTGCGCACCAGCCCGTCCAACCAGCCCGCAAGCGCCTCAACCTGCTCATAGGGGTAGTAATACACGCTGCTGGTGATGGCTTTCGGCAAGGGATAAAGCGTGAGGTGATAGCGCAGCACGACGCCGAAGAAGCCCGCTCCGGCACCGCGGGCGGCCCAGAAATAGTCCTGATTCTCAGTCGCGCTGGCCGTGATCCTGTCGCCCGCGGCGGTGATCAACTCGATCGCCTTGACGCTGCCGACGCCGGGACCCCAGACGCCGTGATTCCAGGACATGCCGCCGGAGAGGAAATAGCCGCTGACCTTCACGCTGGGGCAATGGCCCGTCGGGAAAGCGAGACCCTCGCGGTTGAGAGCGCTCTGAACCTCCCGGTTGGTGACGATGGGTTGGACCACGGCCGTCAGGGCCAAGGGATCGACCGAAATAATTTTGTTGAGCTTGGTCAGGTCGATCAGCAGGCTGCCGCGGCGCAGCGACGTGCCGCACCAACTATGGCCACCGCCACGGACCGTCACTTTCAGCTTGACCGCGCGTGCGAATGTCACGGCGGCGGCGACATCGTCCTCATCCTCGACCTGGGCGATGATGGCGGGATGCCGCGCGGGGCGCAGTTTGTTCCACAGACCGCCGAAGACCGCGTCATCGAAACCCGGATCCGACGGCGTCAGAACGGCGCCCTTAAAGCCAAAATCCGCCTTCAGCTTGGCGGAATCAGGCGCCTCCGGGTCGTGATTGGCCATCCGATTTTTTCCCTTTGGCCGGGCCGGCGCGGCCCCCCCACATTGTCGGGCATTTAACGCGGATCATCCGGAAAGCCATAGGCCGGTTGTCTCAAATCGAGCGCAGGCGCTTCATCCTGCGTCTCGGCCGGGGTTTTCAGCCTAAACTCTGTCAGGTTTAGTTGGAAACACCCCCAAATCTGTCGCCCGCGGCTTCATGCCGCGGGTCTACCCAGTTAGGCGCCAACACGGCGTCTGGGCGCCGCGCCGGGTAGGTCCGCGCAACGAGTGCGCGGATGACGGATTATCTATTAAAACCTGACAGACTCTAAGCCAGAATGCCCGCCTGCGGGGTGATCGGCGGCGGAATCTCCTCTGCGCCGATCGTCTGTAGCAGGTCGATTTCCAGCGTCCGGGTGATGGCCTTCATCGGTAAGTCATGCATGTTATTGCTGAACGGGTCTTCCAGATCGAGGCCGACCTCATTCAGGATCAGGAACATGAAGCCGATCAGCGCCGAGCCCAGGGGCATGGCGAGCCCCAGCCCCTTCACCAGCCCAAGCGGCAGCATGACGCAATAGGCGCGGCTGAAGACCAACGGCAGGGCGCTGTATTGGCGCGGCAGCGGCGTGTTCTTGATCCGCTCCAACCCGCCCTGCGCATCGACGACGGCGGCCAGCGTGCGGTCAAGATTGCCGACAGCGACGGTATCGAGCTTGCCGCCCAGCCTGGCGGCGGCCAGTGCCCGGCCCATCGCGGCCTGGATCGCCATCGGCACGTTGGCGGCCTTGGCGCAGCTTTCGGCGAGGTCCGGCGGCAGATAGCTTGCCAGCGCATCCGCATTGGAAATGCGCAGCAGATGGCAGCGCAGCGTCAAGGCATAGGCGATCTGGCAACGGATCAGATGTTGCGCCAGCGCCGCGTCATCGATCTGCGCCAGGACGCCGCGGGCGAAGTTGCGGGAATTGTTGAGGATGGCACCCCAGAGCGTGCGCGCCTCCCACCAGCGCGCATAGGCCGCGTTGTTGCGGATGGTGAGGATGAGCGCGATGGCGCTGCCCAGCAAAGGCAGCGGCAGCAGCGGGATCGACAGCCAATGCCAGTGCAGCCAAAGATAGGCGCAGGTTACGGCGACGTCGTAGCTGACCAGAATGCCAAGGGCGGCTGCGTTTTCGCGCAGCAGCCAGCCCATGTGAATGCCGCGAGAGACGATCATGCGGCGTTCACTTTGCCCCGGGCGTTGCCGTCTTCGCCTGTGCCGGTCAGCCGAAGGCGATCAGGTCGCCGCTTTTCAGCGTCACCAGAATGCGACCGTCGGCCACGATAGGCGCGGCGGCGGCCGGCGAAGGCAGGTCGATCATCATGGTGACATCGCCGGTCACGGCATTCACCACGGCAAGGCGCTTGTCGTTGCTGGCCAGGAACAGGCTGTCGCCAGCGACGACCGGGCCCCACCAATAGATCGGATTGCGCAGCTTCTTCATGTTCTTGAAGGGCGGCATCTGATGCACCCACTTGACCTGGCCGGTGGTGGCGGAGAGTGCGGCCAGCTGCTGGTCGGTCGAGAGGGTGAACAGCCAGTCGCCCGCCAGGAACGGGGTCTGGTCCATGGCGAAGTCGCGTTCCCACAACCGCCGGCCGGTGGGCAGATCGATCGACACCACGATGCCGCCCAGGCTGCCTGCGAAGACGCGGCTTTGGTCGATCACCGGCATGCCGACGATGGCCGAAAGCTGGGAGAGGCCGCTGCCGGTGGCGCCCAGATTGTCCGACCACAGCACTTCGCCGCTTTCGGTATTTAGCGTCAGCAGATCGCCCGAGCTGAAGCCCGCGACGACGACGCTGCCGGCGACGGCCGGCGCCGGCAGGCCCAGCACGCCGGTCTGCACGTTACGCGCCTCACGGGACCACAGGGTGCTCCCGTCGTGGATGTCGAGACCGACGATCGAGGCATCGATCAGGCTGACATAGATGTGGTTGCCGGCGACGGTCGGTGCGGTGCGCGCGGGCGAGCCGAGCGGCTTGCGCCAGCGAATATTGCCGTTTTTGGCGTCGAAACAGATGACCTCGCCGAAACCGGTCGCGGCATAGACAAGGCCGCCATCATAGCTGACACCGCCGCCGACATCGAAGCTGCGCGACCCCTTGGGGCGCACATAGGCACGCCAGATATTGTCGCCGGTCTTGAGGTCGAAGGCGCTGACTTGCCCATCCGCGCTCATGCTGAAGACCATGCCGTTCGCGACGACGGGCGGGTTGGGGATGCGGTGGCGATAGGCCGTGCCTTCACCGATATCGGCCGACCAGAGCTGGCTGATGTTGGCGCCGATGGTGCTGACGCCCGGATCATGCGCAGGATTGCCGCCCTGCTGCGCCCATTCCAGCCCGGCCACCGGCACCGGCAGGGTCACAGCCTGGGTCAAGGTCGGGTCGACGACCAAGGCAGCGGACGAACTCAGGACATTGATGCGCGTGCCGGGCAGCGGCGGCGATTCGTTACCGCCGAGGAAGCCGCAGGCGGTCAGCGCCAAGGGCAGGCCGAAGGCCGCGGCCCGGCCGAGCGCCTGACGGCGCGTCAGGACCGATCGGTCGGCCTCGGCGGCAGGGATAGAGCGGTCGGGTCGGGCAATCATGCGGCTCATTCAGGAACGCCAATCTTTTCGAGGCTGACTACGAGAGGGGCAGCGTGGCGAAAGCATGGCGCCTTCGCCCATGGATAGGGAGCATGGCGCCTTGCGCCCGGGGACATCACTGTGCGGGCGGCGGCGCGCCGAGCGCCTGAGCCATGGCGTTGGCCATGTTCCGCATATCGGTGGGCGTCGAAATATCGTCGGCGACCTGTTGCAGGGTCTTGATCGCCTGATCCTTGTGGCCGGTGCGGATGCTCAGCAGCGCCAGATATTGCAGGGCGATCGGGCGCCAGGGGCTGCCGTCGGCGGCCAGCGATTCGAGCCGCGCCTGGATCAGCGAAGGCTCGGCGGTGTCGAGTTCGTGCGAGGCCCAGCCCAGCGTCGCGACCTGACGCAGCACGGTGTTGAGTTGGCCGTCATTGATCAGCCCATCCCAGATCGGCTCGGCATCCTTGAGATGGCCGGAATCGGCCAGAAGGCTCGCCTGGTTGAGCTTGGCGAGCGTCGCATAGCCTTGCGGCGAGGACTGGGCGACCGCGCCGAAGGATTGGGCCAGGCGTTGGCGGTCGGCCGCCGATCCGCGCTGGCCGGCCTGTTCCATGACCGCCAGATAGGCCGAGGCCGCTTTGGCATTTTCCTGTCCGCGATGCCAGGACCAGACCTGCCAGCCGGCGACACCCAGAATAACGAGCACGACGACGCCGACGAGCAGGACCGCATAGCGGCGCGCGAAACGCGCGAGCCGCTCCGCCCGGAGATCCTCATCGACTTCGTCGAAAATATCGACCACGCTACGCCTCCGGCAAACCTCTTGAAATTGCGCCCCGCGAGGGGTTTTCCTCACCGGCCGCAAACGGGGCCGGACCATAGCGGCGGCGTGAAGCGAGAGCAAACCTCAAGCGAAATTGGAGGCTGAATGGCCGAAACCGTCTATGATTTCAGCCTCAGGACCCTTCAGGGAGAGGCTTTTCCGCTCGCCGCTTTACGCGGCCGGCCGCTGCTGATCGTCAATACCGCCTCCCAATGCGGATTCACGCCGCAATATGCCGGGCTGCAGGCGTTGCAGGTGACATGGGGCGGGCAGGACGGCGGCCTTGTCATCATCGGTGTGCCGAGCAATGATTTCGGCAATCAGGAGCCGGGCGAGGCGGCGGCGATCGGCGCGTTTTGCGAGAGCAATTACGGTGTCACCTTCGCCATGATGGAAAAATCCCATGTGAAAGGCGCGCAGGCGCATCCGCTGTTCCAATGGCTGGGCGAGCAGGCCGGGTTTCTGGGCAAGCCGCGATGGAATTTCTACAAATACCTGACGCGGCGCGACGGCAGCCTGGCCGAATGGTTTTCCAGCAAGACCGCCCCCGAGTCCCAGAAGCTGCAACGCGCTATCGAGGCTGTGATCTGACGCTATGAGCCATCTTCTGCATCGTGGGCTGCGCGATATTCCGCCGCAGGCGGTCTCCGCCCAAGGTTTGCTTGTCCGACTGGCCGATGGGCGGGAGATTATCGACGCCAGCGGCGGGGCCGCCGTCTCCTGTCTCGGCCATGGTCATCCGCGGGTCATCGCGGCCGTGCGGGACCAGGCGGAGACGCTCGCCTTCGCCTATAGCGGCTTCTTCACGACCGAGCCGGCGGAGGCCTTGGCTGAAACGCTGGTGGGCGCGGCGCCGGGCGGCCTGACCCATGCCTATTTCGTCTCAGGCGGGTCGGAGGCGAATGAGGCGGCGATCAAGCTGGCGCGGCAGTATTTCGTGGAAATCGGACAGCCTGACCGCAGCCGTTTCATCGCCCGCCGGCAGAGCTATCACGGCAATACGCTGGGCGCGCTTTCGGCTGGCGGCAATATGGCAAGGCGGGCGCTGTATCAGCCGCTGCTGAGCGACGCCTTCAGCCATGTCTCGCCCGCCTATGCCTATCGCGGCCAGGGCTCAGACGAAAGCGAGGCCGATTACGTGGCACGTCTGGCGGCCGAGCTGGAGGCCGAATTTGTCCGGTTGGGGCCGCAGACGGTGGCCGCTTTCATCGCCGAACCCGTGGTGGGCGCAACCTTGGGTGCCGCGACGGCGCCCGCCGGGTATTTTCGGGCCGTGCGGGAGGTCTGCGACCGCCACGGCGCGCTGCTTCTGCTGGATGAGGTGATGTGCGGCATGGGCCGCACCGGCAAGCTGCATGCGTGGGAGCAGGAAGGTGTGGCGCCCGATATTCAGATGATCGCCAAGGGCCTGGGCGGCGGCTATCAGCCTATCGGCGGCATTCTGATCCATGGCCGCATCATCGCGGCCCTCGCCGATGGGTCCGGCGCTTTCGCCCATGGCCATACCTATCTGGCCCATGCGACGGCCTGCGCGGCGGCTTTGGCTGTGCAGCAGGTGATCGCGGAGGACGATCTGCTGGCCAACGTCCGCGCCATGGGCCATCGGCTGGATGAGCGGCTGCGCGCGCGCTTCGGCAATCACCCCCATATCGGCGATGTGCGCGGGCGTGGGCTGTTCCAGGCGATCGAGCTGGTGGCGGACCGCGCCGGCAAAACCCCCTTCGACCCCGGTCTGCGTCTGCATGAGCGGATCAAGACGGAAGCCTTCGCCCGCGGCATGGCCTGCTACCCGATGGGCGGGACCATCGACGGGCGCATGGGCGATCATGTTCTGCTCGCGCCGCCCTATATCGCGACGGCCGCCGATATCGACCTTATCGTGGACATTCTGGGCGAGGCGGTGGATGCGGCGATCTGGTCGGTCGGCTAGCCATGATCCTCGCCATCATCATGCTGATCATTCTGGCGAGCCTGATCGCCTTCTGGCGCGGCAGCCGTGCGGCGGTGCCACTTTTTCTGTTGGCGCTCATCATCACCGCCGTCGTCTTCTACCAGGACATGACGACGCCTTTGACGATAAGCCTGTGAGGGTCGTGATGGCGCGCCTGTATGTGCTGGCGAATGTCGCGACGGCCTGGTGCCTGGCGCTGGTGCTGCTGGCGGCCTTCGCGGCGCAGTTTTTGTCCGGTGAGCCGCCTTGTCCGCTTTGCCTGATGCAGCGCATCGCCATGATGATGGCGGCCCTCGGCCCGCTATCGGTCCTGGTCGCATCCGCACGCGGCGCCTTGTCATCGCGTGAGATCGCGGTGGGCGCGTCGATCGCGATCCTGGCGAGCCTGCTCGGCGCCTGTATCGCCACGCGGCAGGTGCTGTTGCATATCCTGCCCGGCGATCCCGGCTTTGGCGCGCCGATGCTGGGCTATCACCTCTATACGTGGTGCCTTGTCGTCTTCGTCTGCACCATCCTGGCCGCTGCCCTTCAGCTTTGCGGCCTGACCTGGTTTCAGGGCCAAGCGCAGGGCGCGCCGGCTATCGCCCGGGTGACCGCGCTTCTGCTCGGGCTGGTGATCGTCGGCAATATTCTGTCCGTGATCGCCGAGGCCGGTTTCGCCTGGCACCTGCCGGACAATCCCACGCGGTATCTGCTGTTTTAGAGTTTGTCTGATTTTAACTGAAGCTTGTCCCTAATATCGTCATGCCCGGCGCCCGAGCCGGGCATCCATTCGTTGGGGCGCCCAAGGACTGGATGACCGGGTCAAGCCCGGCCATGACGGGGCAAGGGGTCGTTTCCACATAAACCTGACGGACTCTAGGCGGTCAGGTTTGGTTGGAAACGCCCCCAAATTTGTCGCCCGCGGACTTGTTCCGCGGGTCTACCCCTGCGAACAGGCAAGCAGCCGTCTGGGCGCCGGGGCGGGTAGATCCGCGCAACACGTGCGCGGACGACCAATTATTTGTTAAAAGCTTGTAGACTCTAAGCGGTTGCCACCCGCCGTTTTGCATGGCGCGGCGGGTGGATGCCCGGCATGAAGCCGGGCAGGTCGCGCGCGCGGAAATCCTAACCCGTAAAACTGACGAACTGGCCCTGCGGCTCGCCCAGAACCTCATCCTCGCGCATCACCGTGCGGCCACGGATGATGGTCGCGACCGGCCAGCCTTGGACCTTTGTGCCGACGAAGGGTGACCAGCCGCAGGGGCTGGCGATCCAGTCCTGCTCGATGGTGCGGGTCTTCTTCATGTCGACGATGGTGAAATCGGCGTCATAGCCACGCGCGATGCGGCCCTTGCCGAGGATGCCGTAGACCCGCGCCGGGCCGGCGCACATGAGGTCGGCCAGGCGCATCAGGGACAGCCGGCCGGCCGAGACATGGTCCAGCATCAGCGGCACGATGGTCTGCACGCCCGTGAGGCCGGCGGCGGTCGCCGGCCAGGGCTTTTCCTTATTGGCCTTCGCATGCGGCGCGTGATCCGACCCCACGACATCGACCATGCCGTCCCGCACCGCTGCCCAGGCCGCTTCCATATGCCGCTTGTCGCGGATCGGCGGGTTCATCACCGCATAAGGCCCGAGCCGGTCATAGGCATCCGGCGCCCATTGCGTGAGGTGGTTGAGCAGCACCTCCACCGTCGCGATGTCGCGGTAATCGGCCAGGTAATCCAGCTCCTCGGCGGTCGAGACATGCAGGATATGGGCGGGGCGGCCGGTCTTGCGGGCGAGAGCCATCAGGCGGCGGGTGCCGAGGAAGGCGGCTTCCACGTCGCGCCATTCCATGTGATTGGCATAGGGCATGCCCTCGTGGAACAGATCCTTCCGCTCCCGCAGGCGATATTCGTCCTCGGAATGATAAGCGACGCGGCGGCGGCCGCTGCGCATCACCTGCTCCAGAAGTTCGTCGGATTCGATGAGCAGGTCGCCGGTGCTGGACCCGGCGAAGACCTTCACGGCGCAGACGCTGTCTTCCAGCTCCAGCGCCGCCAGGTCAGGGATATTGTCGCGCGACGCGCCGACGTAAAGGCCGAGATCGCACCAGGAGCGGGTGGCGGCATAGTCTTTCTTCACCGCCAGCCGCTCGGCTGTGGTGATGGAGGGATTGCCGTTCGGCATGTCGAAGACGGCGGCGAGGCCACCGAGCACGGCCGCACGGGTACCGGAGGGGATGGTCTCGACCTCGGGATTGTCGCGCAGATGGGTATGGGCGTCGATCAGGCCGGGCAGGACATGCAGGCCGGTCGCGTCGAAAACCTCCCCCGCTTCGGCATCCGCGCCAGGGGCGAGGGTGATGATACGGCCGAGGGCGACGCCGATATCGGCGCGCTCCAACCCCCAGGGAAGAACGACGGTGCCGCCGCGGATGATGAGATCATAGATTGGTTTCATGCGGCGATCCGCCCTTCATCCTTGAGTAAAGCCATGGCGACCTCTGCTGCCGCCTCGACCGTCAGCCCGTCCATCGGCGCCTTCCCGGCGGGGCCGGGTGCGACCGCGACCGCTGTGCGGCGGCCGGAGGGCGCATATTCGTCGACCGGGGAGGGGCCGAACAGCCCCAATGTCGGCGCGCCGGCTGCCGCCGCCAGATGCATCAAACCCGAATCATTCCCGACGAACAGGGCCGTGCGGGCAAGGCAGGCGGCGGCTTGCGGCAGGGTCAGACGTCCCGTGAGGTCGATCGCGTCCGGCAAAGCGTCTCGCACAGGCTGTGCCAGCGCGGCCTCGGCCGGGCCGGGACCAGCGAAGATCACCGGACGCGCATCGGGCAGCGCATGCGCCCGCAGGCGCTGGAACAGTGCCACGAACCGCTCCGGCGGCCAGACCTTGCCGGCCCAGTTCGCGGTCGGGCCGAGACCGATATAGGGCGCGCCGTTCGGCAGCAAAGCGCGGGCGCGGGCGCGATCGGCCTCGCTATACCAGGCGATCGGCAGCGGCGGCGGGGCGATCCCCATGCTTTCCGCCAATTGGCCGAGGCGGGAGCCAGGGCGGCGGCCGCCCTTCAGAATCTGGCGGTGACGGGCGAGCAAAAACAAGGCGGTGCCCGAGCCGCGCAGGTCGATGACCTGATCCCAGCGCGTGCCGAGGGTCTGGCCCCATAGCTTGAACCAATGCCCGTCCATTTTCTGCTTGGGCATCAGAATGAGCCGCTCCAGCTGCGGCATGGCCTGGAAAACCCCAGCCGCCACCGGGCCGCAGGCGACCGTGACGCGGGCGGTCGGGTTCTGGCGCAGCAGATGTTTCAGGATGCCGGTGCTGATCACCGCGTCGCCGATCCGCGTCGCGGTGATAAAAAGTATTCTCGGACCGGTGGGCAATAAGGCATGCCTCTCATCTTGCAGGCCTATCTTAAACATTTGACACTTGTCGAACCTCTGATCTAGCGACGACTATTAACCCATGGACACCAGCATCTCCACGCCCCGAGCGGCCGGCGATGCACCGATCGCGGAAAAGCGGTCCGGCGCGCCAATTTTCGGCGCCCTCGATTTGGGCACGAATAATTGCCGTCTGATGCTGGGTGTGCCGAGCAGCAACGGTTTTCGCGTCATCGAAAGCTTCAGCCGTTCCGTCGGTCTTGGCGAGGGATTGGCAGAAACCGGCCAATTGGCGGAATGCGCGATGGACCGTGCGATGGATGCGCTGCGGTCCTGCGCCGGTCGGCTGTCCCGCTACCGGCTGAGCGGCTTGACCGCGGTCGCGACGGAAGCCTGCCGCCGGGCCACCAATGGCGCCGACTTCCTGGCCCGCGTGCGCGAGCAGACCGGGCTTGATATCCGGATCATCTCCGGCCGGGAGGAGGCCGAGCTGACGCTGGAAAGCTGCTCGCCTTTGCTGCGTAATGCCGGCCCGCGGGCGCTGGTTTTCGATATCGGCGGCGGGTCCACCGAAATCGCCTGGGTCAGACTGGATGCCGGCCAGCCGACGCTGATCAGCTATGTCTCGCTGCCCTTCGGGGTCATGACGCTGCGGGCCTGTACCGAGCAGACCTGCTTCACCGAGGACGGCTTCAACACCATGGTCGAGACCGTGGAGGAGAAGCTGTGGGAGTTCGAGGACATCCACCGCATCGGGCGGGAGATCAATCGCGCCGGCGTCCGCCTGCTGGGCACCAGCGGTACGATTACGACGGTCGCCAGTGTGGCGCTGAAACTGCCGCGCTACCGCCGGCCGCTGGTGGACGGCATCGTACTGCCCGGCGAGGAAGCCGATCAGGCTGTGGAAAGCCTGCGCGCCATGGGCCGCGCCGGCCTGGCGGCCCATCCCTGCATCGGCGAGGACCGGGCCGATCTGGTGCTGCCGGGCTGCGCGATCTTTGCCGCCATCCGCTCCGTCTGGCCGACGCCGGAGGTGGGGGTCGCCGATCGTGGCTTGCGCGAAGGCATCCTTCTGCGGCAGATCCGCGGGGGGCGCCGTAAGGACAGCCGTCGCGGTTGCGGCGGTGGGGCTTTGCAGACATCCATCGCCGCTTCGCCCGCCGGCTGACAAAGGCAGAATTTTATGGCCCAAGATGGGCGCAAAGGCCCGCCCGGCGACCCGGGCAAGGGCGCAGGACGGGCTCTGACAGTCACGCTGAAGCGGACGGCGGGGCGCAGCGTCGCCTCTCAGCGTTGGCTGCAGCGGCAGTTGAACGACCCCTATGTCACGGCCGCGCAAAAGCAGGGCTGGCGGTCACGCGCCGCTTTCAAGCTGATCGAGCTGGATGACCGCTTCCAGATCATCAAGAAGGGCATGCGGGTGCTGGATCTGGGGGCTGCCCCCGGCGGTTGGACGCAGGTGGCGTTGGACCGTGGGGCGGCCGTCGTCGTCGGCATCGACCTGCTGGAAATCCCGCCTATTCCCGGCGCACAGCTGATCCAGGGGGATGCGACCGACCCCGAAAATCAGGCCAGGATCATCGAACTGCTGGGCGGAAAGCCGGACCTGTTCCTGTCCGATATGGCGCCCAATACCTCCGGCCATGCCTCGACCGATCACATCCGCATCGTGGCGCTTGCCGAAATGGCGCTGGATCTTGCCTTCGACCTGCTGCCGGTCGGCGGCACTTTCGTCGCGAAACTGTTCCAGGGCGGGGCCGACAAGCATCTGCTGGACCCGATGAAACTGCGGTTTGAGAGCGTGAAGCACGCAAAGCCGCCCGCGAGCCGCAAGGAATCGAGCGAGCTTTATGTAATTGCTAAGAATTTTAAAGGATAATCACACCGACAGGATTGGTCGGAAGGCTGGCGGGTCTCTCTTCTTGTCGTTTGATCGACTGATCGTTTTATCGACGGATCGTTTTGTCCCTGTCTCGTCTCAGGGACGTTGCGCGCGGGAAGTGAGGCTCTGTTTGCCATGGATCATGTTGATAATGGATTGATATGACCAGATCCTTGATCAGCCTTGGGCAAAGATGCGACGTGGCATTTCAGCTCAGAATGCATGGCAGCGAAAATATCGCGCATTTTTTTGATTGGCTGGCAACGCCGATCGACGGGCTGATCAGGATCATCGAAAGAAATTTCGACGTCTTTCACCCGGAACATCTCACGCTGAGATTGGATCACACGCCCCATTGCGTGCAGGACGTGGTGACCGGCGTCACCTTCCATCATCAATTTCCACTTTATGCGCACCATGTGCAGCCGGATTTTCTGCTGCACTATCCGGCCTTCATCAAGAAGTTCCAGTATCTGGCGGACCGCTTTCGCACCTATATGGCGACCAGGCCGGTGACTTTGGTGCGGCGCGTCATCGACTACGACAAGGCGCTGCGGCTGGAGCGGGCGGTCAAGACGACCTTCCCCGACGCGGATGTCCGGTTCCTCTATCTGCTCAACCAGGGGGTTGGATTCACGACGCCCCTCGGCCAGGCCCATGTCATCGGGACGGATGATTCAAGCTTCGGCGACCCGCTGCTGTGGGTGCCGATATTGTCTGACGCCGGGCTGATCGATCGCCCTTATCGCCGCGCGACCATCGAAGTTCTGGGTGTGGCGCATGATGACTATAATCTGGGGATTGAACGCCGGTTTACGGTCGCGCAGTTGACGGCCGCCATCGCCGCCAACCCTGAAAACGCGGCTTTTCTGGTCGAGCTGGCGCAATGGTACGCCTTGCAAGGGCAATGGCAGGACATGCTGGTCGCGGCGGAACGGGCGATCGCCTGCAATCCCTCTGTCTGGGGCGCTGCATTTTATGCCGGCTGGGCCGCCTGGTCGCTGGGCCGGCTGACGCCGCATGAGGCGGCCGATCGGCTGCAGCGGCAGGCGCATCTGCCGGACGCGAGACCCTCCTGGGCCTTGATCGCGGCGGAAGCCTTGCGGCTGGCCGGTCGCGTGCCGGAAGCCTTGATCTGTCTCGACCAGGCCATGAAAGCGGATCCGCTCGACTACCGGCTCTATTTCGAAAAAGCGAATTGCCTGCGCGATCCGAAGGATGCGCGGGAGATGGTTCTGGTCGTCCAGGCCGCGCGGCGGTTGGCGGGCGACCGGCCCTCCTACCTGCACGAGCATTATCTGGCCAACGCGCTGGAGGCATTGGGCGATCTTGAGGGCGCTTTGCAGGCGGCCGAACGAACGGTCTCGGGACCGCCGATTTTCTCCTTCCTTTGGACCTATGCCGGTCTGCTGCATAAGCTCGGCCGAAATCAGGCCGCATTGGAGGCTTTGGAACGGGCCAGGGCGGTTGCCAACCCGGAACAGCTTGATCACCTGGACGTTGTCGTCGAAAGAATCAAAAAGCGGATAGCGGTCGCTATCATGGGGCTCTGAACCCAGCCTGTCGCTCCAAGCACGCGGCTTGACCGCAAGGATGTAAAAATCACCCAGCGGTTGCGTGAAGGCTTGACAAGCAGGCCTGGAATGATGTGGACTTAGGAAATCGGGTAAACGTTTACCCTCACAATGAAAAAACCGCTCCGGTGACGGATTTGTCCCTGCTACGCGATCGCACAACCCCGCGCATGGAGGCGCAGACAGCAAAGCCCGCCGGCATTCAGGCGGTGGCGGCGCGTGCCGGCGTTTCCATCGCGACCGTCTCGCGCGTGCTCAACGGCATCAGCACCAAGGCAGGGGTGGAGACCAGCGCCCGCGTGCGGCAGGCGGCGGAGGAATTGGGCTATCGCCCGGCCCATGCCGGACGGGCCTTGCGCATGCGCCAGACCAGGCTGGTGGCGCTGCTGATGCCCGATATCGCCAATGCCTTCTATTCTGCGATTGCCCGGTCAATCGAAACGACGCTGCGCGACCGCGATCACACCATGATCCTGTGCAATACCGGGGAAGACCCGGATTTGCAGGATTTCTATTTGCGGGAGATGCAGGCCTATCACGTGCGCGGCGTCGCGCTGCTGGGTGCGGTGGAAAGCGACGGGCTGGACCAGGCGCTTGCCTCCGGCCTGCCGATCGCCTTCGTCAACCGCAAGCCGCCGCGCGGTGGCGGCGTCTTCGTCGGTATCGACAACAGGGCAGCCGGGCTTGCCGTCGCCGAGCACTTTCTGGCCAAGGGCTTTCAAAGTTGCGGTGTCATTCACGGGCCACTGCATTCCTCGGCCAGCCGGGAGCGTTTCGAAGGCTTTATGGACCGGTTGCGCGAGGCTGGCTGCGCGCCTTTGCCGGCACATATTCTGGACGGCGGTCTGTCGCTTGAAGGCGGCTACCGGGAAGCCGCGCGGATGCTGGCGGGCAGCCATCGGCCGCGGGCCATCTTCTGCGGCAATGATCTGGTCGCCTATGGCCTGTTCCGTCGCTGCCGCGAATTGGGCCTCAGCGTGCCGCAGGATATCGCGATTTTCGGCTTTGACGACAATCCGCTCAATGACTGGACCGCGCCTTGGTTGAGCACGATCCATATTCCGTACGATGCCTTTGGCGCAGCCGTGACCGATGCCTTGTTCCGCCTATGGGACGGCACCGGCAAGGCAGGGCCGGCGGACCCGCTGCCTTTCTCCATCAAACTGAGAGGGTCTGCCGAATAGCGCCTGATTTTGCCTGAATACACCTGAAAAAAATAAAAGCGCCGATCAATGGCGCGATAACAACGGGGGAAGTAATGAAGCCATTTGCACGCTTGGCCGCAGCCTTTTTGGCTGGCGCCGCACTATTGACCGGGGGCGCCACCGCGCAGGCCAAACCCTTCAAAGTCTATCTCAGCATGAGCTATATCGGGAATGACTGGCAGGCCGAGGCCGAGAATATGGTCCGCGCCATGGCCGCATCCAGCGCCCTGAAGGACAAGGTGAAGCTGGACGTTCAGGTCTCTGGCCCCAATGCGCAGCGCCAGATTCAACAGATCAACGCCATGGTGCAAGCGGGCGCGCAGGCAATTGTGGTCTATCCGATTTCGCCGACCGCGCTGAACCCGGTCATCCGTGCGGCCTGCGCGCGGCATGTCGTCGTCATCGCCTATGACGCGCAGGTGACGGAACCTTGCGCCTACAACGTGCATATCGATCAGACCGAAGCCGGCCGCGTGACGGCGCAATGGCTGGCCGACAAACTGCAGGGCAAGGGCAATATCGTACTGATGGACGGCGTGCCCGGCACCTCCGTCGATACCGGCCGCACGGCCGCCGCCAAGGCCGTGTTCGCGAAATATCCCGGCATTCACATCGTCGCCGAAGGTGTCGGCATGTGGAGCCAGGCCGTCGCCCGTACGGAATTGTCCAAGGTCATCGCGACGCATCCCTGGAGCGGCATCGACGGGTTGTGGATGCAGGTCGGCTGCCTGACCGCGACGTCGATGGAAAAGGAATCCGGCATCGCGGACAATGCGCTGAAGCCCTGTGCGGGTGAGGGGTCAAACGGCCATCGCACGCAGATGCTGGCGGCCGATACGACCGTTCAGGGTGCCCAGGGCGACTATCGCCCGATGGGTCTGCCCAGCATCTCCTATGCCTCGCCGCCCTATTCCGGCGGATTGGCGCTGAAGCTGGCGGTGCAGGCGCTGGAGGGCAAGACCCTGCCGCATAACATCATCCTGCCGCTGCCGCTGGTGAAGAACGAGACCGTGAAACTGTGCACGACCGGCACCTGGAACGATATGAGCCAGGGTTGCAACGTGTTCCAGCCTGCGCTGATCAGCAATCCGGGCTGGTTCGCGGCCATCTATTCCCAGGACACGCTGGAGCTCGGCCTGCAGGCCGCGCTGCATGGCACGCCCGAGAACTGAGCCGACAGAATGAAGGCGACAGTATCATGACCTTGGCCGATCAATCCGCGATTGCCGTCAGCCAGATCCGCAAAGCCTATGGCCCGACGGTTGCCTTGTCGGATGCGAGCTTTGCGGCGGCAACCGGCACGGTTCACGCGCTGCTGGGCGAGAACGGCGCCGGCAAATCGACCATGGTCAAGATGCTGAGCGGCCTGGTGCAGCCGGATCAAGGCCAGATCGCGATCTTTGGCCAGGATGTGCATTTCGCCAGCCCGCGCGACGCCCATCGCGCGGGCCTGGCGACCGCCTTTCAGGAACTGACGCAGGTGCCTGACCTGACGGTTTGGGAGAATATGCTGCTCCCCTATCAGCCGATCGGGATGACGGGCCTGTTGAAGCGGCGGCAGGGGCAGGCGCAGGTGGCGGCACATCTGGAAAGCCTGGGCCTCGGCCAAGTCTCGCCGCGCGCCGAAATCCGGCGGTTCGATCTGGCGGTGCGGCAAAAGATCGAGATCGCAAGGGCGTTGATGCGCAAGCCGCGCATTCTGCTGCTGGACGAGCCGACCTCGGCGCTGTCGGGCGACGATATCGATTGGCTGGGCGATATCATCGCCCGGCTGAAGGCCGCGGGCACGACGATCCTGTTCATCTCTCACCGCATGCCGGAAGTGCGGGCCTTCTGCGATGATCTCACAATATTACGCAATGGCCAGAGTGTGGGCACTTTCGCGGTGTCTGCCGTTAGCGACGCGGAGGTGATCGAGCGTATCATCGGCCGGTCCATCGCCGCGACGTTTCCGCCCAAATGCTTGGCAGCGGAGGCGGCGCAGATCGTGCTGGAGGCGCGGGGTCTTGGCGGCGGTGAGATGAAGGCAGCCGATCTGACCCTCCGCGCCGGTGAAATTCTGGGTGTCGCCGGTCTGCAGGGCATGGGCCAGCGCGATCTTTTCCTGACGCTGTTCGGCGATATCGAAGCCCGGACAGGCGAGATTCTGGTGGACGGCAAGCCCGTCACGCTGCGGTCCCCGCGCGACGCGATCGACGCGCGGATCGGCATCAATCTGGTGCCCGAGGAACGCAAGACCGAAGGCCTGTTCCTCAAGCTTGACGGTTGCGCCAATACCACCCTGCCGGTGATCGAGCGCTTTACCCGCGCCGGCTTCATCGATGTGGCGGGGGAGCGTGCGGCGGTATCGGCGGCACTCGCCCGCGTGCAGGTGGATCTGTGGGCGCTGTACCGCCCGGCGCGATCCTTCAGCGGCGGCAATCAACAGAAGATCGTCCTGGCCCGCTCGCTCGTCGCCGGCAGCCGCATCCTGCTGCTGTTCGATCCGACGCGCGGTGTGGATGTCGGCACAAAGCATCAGATCTACCAGCTGATTGCGGAATTCGCCGCCGCCGGTGGTGCCGTGCTGCTCTATTCGACGGAAATCGCTGAGGTCATCGGCCTTAGCCATCGCGTCATGGTGGTCTATGGCGGGCGTATCGCGGGTGAGTTGCGCGGCCAGGATATAACCGAGGCCGCGATCATGGCGGCGGCGCTCGGCCATCGCGATGATGCGCCGAGCGCGCAGCCTGAAACCCATCCGCGCGTC
Organism: Acidisoma cellulosilyticum; assembly: GCF_020621385.1. Lineage (GTDB taxonomy): Bacteria > Pseudomonadota > Alphaproteobacteria > Acetobacterales > Acetobacteraceae > Acidisoma > Acidisoma cellulosilyticum. The sequence goes on from NZ_JAESVA010000017.1 coordinate 60,380, forward strand.
GGAGCCTTCGCATGAGTGGCCTTGTCTCATCCCATCGCAGCTTCATGCCGGAACTGCTGCGCAAGCGTGGGTTGCTGACCGCGATTGCGGTCTTTCTGCTGCTGCTGATCGCCGTCAATCTGCTCTCGGCCGCGCCGATGGGCTATTTCGACGTCTCCTATCTCTCATCCGGCGGTGCGCCGCTGGCGCTGGCCGCCGTGGGGCAGACGCTTGTTATTCTGACCGGCGGTTTCGATCTCAGCGCCGGGGCCGTGATCTCTCTCGTCAATGTTCTGTTGGCGACGCATCTGGGCACGACGCCGGGTTCCGAAATCCTTTGGGCCGTCGTGGGCATCGGGGTCGGCGCGCTCGTCGGCGCGGTCAACGGCTTCTTTGTGGCACTGCTGCGGTTGCAGCCGATTGTCGTGACGCTGGCTGTCATGTTCGTGACCGAGGGCGTGACGCTGCTGGTGATGGATAAGCCCGGTGGGTCGGTGCCTGCGGATTTCGCCGCCTTTTTCACGGGCAGCGCGATCCCTAATCTGTTGCCGGCGCCGTTGATCCTGATCGTCGCCGTGCTGGTCATCTGGGGCTTGCTGAAACAGACGCGATTCGGCACCGCGCTTTATGCCATCGGCAGCGACGCCGATGCCGCACGCTTTATCGGCATCAAGGTTGCGCGCACTACCTTCATCACCTATGCCCTGTCGGGCGCGGCTTACGGCCTCGCGGGCGTCATGGTGACGGCGCAGACCAGCACCGGCGACCCGCTGGTGGGCGACCCCTTGCTGCTGCAAATTTTTGCGGCGGTCGTCATCGGCGGCACCGTGCTGGGCGGTGGACGCGGCGGCTGCGTGGGCTCCGTCTTCGGTGCCTATGCGCTGATGCTCATCGTCAATATCCTGCTCGTGCTCAATGTGCCGGCCTATTACGGCACGGTGGTCGAAGGGCTGATCCTGATCCTCGCCGCCTTCAGCGGCGTCGCCAACGCCAATCTGCCGGTGGCACGCTGGTTGGCGGCCCCCCGCCTGCCGGCCTGGCAGCCGCGTCGGGGTGGTGCGGCGCCGACCGTCAGGCTCGGCATGGATGGGCCAGCGACGGTGGTGCCGCGCGTGCCCTGGCTGCGACGGCATGGCGAGGTGCTGCGCTACAGCCTGCCGGCCTATCTCTGCTTCCTGATCGTGCTCGTCGTCACCGGCTTCATGTTCGGCGGGATCGGTCCGCATTATCTCGGCGTGCTGGCCGTGCTCTGCTCCTTCCTGATCGTCCTCGCCCTCGGGCAGGGTGCGGTGATCCTGACCGGCGGGCTCGATCTGTCAGTGCCTTGGACCATTGGCCTTGCCGGCATCCTTGTCGCCGGCTTCGCCCAGGGCAGCGCGGATGCCGCGATTTGGACCGTGCCGCTGGTCTTGCTGGTGGGGGCTGCCATCGGCGTCGTCAACGGGGCCGGCGTCGTGCTGTTCGGCCTGCCGCCGATCGTGGTCACACTCGGCATGAACGGCATCCTGCAGGGTGTGGCACTGCTGTATAGCGGCGGCACGCCCTCGGGCTTCGCGCCGCCAGCGCTGCGCTGGATCATGACCGGTCAACTGTTCGGCATCACGCCTGCCATCTGGTTCGTGCTGGCCTTTATCATTGCCGCAAGCCTGCTACTGTCGCGCACGAGTTTCGGCCGCCGCATCTACGCGGTCGGCAACAACCCCCGCGTCGCCCGGCTGTCAGGCGTCAATGTCGGGCGCACTACCATCGGGGTCTATGTCCTGAGCGCGGTCTGCGCCTCGCTCGTCGGCATCATGCTGGCGGGTTTCAGCGGCCAGGCGAGCCTTGGCATGGGGGACGATTATCTTCTCCCCTCCATCGCCGTCGTCGTGGTCGGCGGCACGTTGATTACCGGCGGGCGCGGCCATTACCTTGGCATGGTCGGCGGCGTGCTGCTGCTGACGGCCTTGCAAACCCTGCTGGCCGGCACGACGACACCGCCGGCCATACGCGAAATTCTTTATGGCGCTGTCGTCTTGGCAGCGGTTGTCGCGCTGCGCGAACGCGCACCCGGCTGAGTTGGATAGGAACGGATCATGCAAAAACGTCAGGTTAAGCCCGGTCTCAGGGTTCTCGTCACCGCAGGGGCAAGCGGCATCGGCCGCGCCATTGCCGATGCTTTCGTTGAGGACGGCGCGAAAGTGCATGTCTGCGACGTCAATGAAAGCGCTCTCGCGGAATGCGCGGCGGTGCTGGGCGTCTCGACCTCCATCGCCGATGTCTCGAACGAGGCGCAGGTCGAACGCATGGTGAGCGAGGCCGTCGCGGCGCTCGGCGGTCTTGATGTGCTGATCAATAATGCGGGCATCGCCGGCCCCACGGGGACGGTGGACGAAATCGCGACCAGCGCCTGGCGCAGCACGATCGACATCAACCTCAACGGCCAGTTCTATTGCGCGCATTACGCCGTGCCGCATCTGCGGGCGGCGGGCGAGGGCGCGATCGTCAATATGTCTTCCTCGGCCGGGCGTTTCGGCTATGCCTATCGCACGCCCTATTCCGCGTCGAAATGGGCGATCGTCGGCTTCACGCAAAGCCTGGCCAAGGAACTGGGTCCGGACGGTATTCGCGTCAACGCCATCCTGCCCGGCATCGTCAAAGGCCCGCGCATGGAAGGCGTCATCCGCGCTCGCGCCGAACAGACCGGCGTGCCTTACGAGGCGATGGAGGCCGAATATCTTCAGCGCATTTCGCTGCGCCATATGGTGACGCCGGATGATATCGCATCCGCCGCCATCTTCCTTTGCACCCAGGCCGGGTGGAATATTTCCGGCCAATCCATTGCCGTCTGCGGCAATGTCGAAAGCCTTTGAGATAAGCTGAGAAACAGGAGGGTCGCATGGCCGCTGCCAGAAAAGTCATCATCACCTGCGCTGTCACGGGTGCGATCCACACGCCCTCGATGTCGCCTTATCTGCCGGTGACGGCGGATGAGATTGCCGAGGCCGCCATCGGCGCGGCGGAAGCCGGCGCCGCTATCGTCCATCTTCATGCCCGCAATCCGGAGACCGGCAGGCCCGATCAGAGCCCGGAGGCTTTTCTGCCCTTTATCAAGCGGATCAAGCAGGCATCCGATGTGGTGATCAATCTCACCAGCGGCGGTGCGCCCTATATGATGATCGATGAGCGTATCGGGCCGGCAATGACGCATCATCCGGAAGTTGCCTCGCTCAATATGGGGTCCTTCAATTTCGGCCTGTTTCCCATGCTGAAGCGCTTCAAGGATTTCAAGCATGAGTGGGAAAGGTCGCATCTGGAAAACAGCGTCGATCTTATCTTCCGCAATACCTTCAAGGATATCGAATACGCGCTCGCGGCCTGCGCCGGCAACGGCACGCGCTTTGAGTTCGAATGCTACGATACCGGCCATCTCTACAATCTCGCGCATTTTGTCGATCGGGGATTGGTCAAGCCGCCCTTCTTCGTGCAGACCGTCTTCGGCATTCTCGGCGGTATCGGCACGCATCCCGAAGACGTCATGCATATGAAGCGCACGGCGGACCGGCTGTTCGGTGACGATTATCGCTGGTCCGTGCTCGGCGGTGGACGCATGCAGATGCCGATCGCGGCGATGGCCGCCGGTATGGGCGGGCATATTCGCGTCGGGTTGGAAGACAGTCTGTGGATCGGGCCGGGTGAACTTGCCCGCAGCAATGCCGAGCAGGTTCAGCGTGCGGCGGAGATCGTGCACGGTCTGGGCCTGTCCGTCGCGACGCCCGATGAGGCGCGGGCGATTCTGGAGCTGAAGGGCGGCGACAAGGTCGCTTTCTGAACGGATCCACCAAGAAAAAGACGGGAGAGAGCGGTATGAGCGGGGACGCGGATATTCGCGTGCTGGTCGATTGCAAGAACATCCTGGGCGAGGGCCCGCTTTGGGATGTGGAGGAGCAGCGGCTGTATTGGATCGACAGTTTCGGCGACAAGGTCTTTCGTTGCACGGAACAGGGCACGGAGGTGCAGGAAGCGGCGGTCTATTCCGGGCAGATCGTGCGTTTCGCGCCGGACGGGACAATCGACCGCATCATCAAGACGCCGGTGTTGAAGGCGACCAGCGTCATGTTCGGCGGTCCCGATATGGATGTCATGTATGTCACCTCCATGGCGCGTCCGCCGTTGCCGCGCTTCCCCGAGGACGGGCCGATGGCGGGCCATCTGTTCGCGATCCATGGCCTGGGCGTGAAGGGCATTTCCGAATCCCGTTTCCTTGGCTGAGGCATCCTGATGCGCATTGTCCTGAACGGCATCGGCGTTGAGACGGAAAACGAGGATTACTGGATCGCGCCGAATGCGACCGTCATCGGCCGGGTGACGCTTTGCCGTGATGCGTCAATCTGGTGGGGCGCGGTGCTGCGCGGCGATAATGAGCGCATCACCGTCGGACAGGGCAGCAATGTGCAGGACAATGCCGTGCTGCATACCGACCCTGGCTTTCCGCTGGATATCGGCGCGCATGTGACCGTCGGCCATCAGGCCATGCTGCACGGCTGCACGATCGGGGAGAATTCGCTGATCGGCATCGGTGCCGTTATCCTCAACGGTGCGCGCATCGGTCGCAATTGTCTGATCGGTGCCATGGCTTTCATCGGGGAGGGCAAGGTCATTCCCGACAATGCCCTGGTCAAGGGCATTCCCGGCAAGGTGGTGGGGGAGGTGACGGCCGAACAGGCTGCGCGTATGCGTGCGGGCACGGATAGCTATATCCGCAATTGGCAACGCTACCGCGATCATGCTGAGATCGCGCAAGACTGAAGAAGCCGGCGAACGGCGCAGCGGGAGATAGAGATGGCAAAAATCGCAATCGTCGGCGCAGGGTTGATCGGCCGCGCCTGGTCCATCGTCTTCGCCCGCGCCGGGCATGACGTCTGGCTTTGGGACCCGCAGGCCTCGGCCGTTTCGGCGGCGCGCGATTTCATCGCCGCGCGCCTGCCCGAATTGACCGCCGCAAATCTGCTGCGGGGCGAGAGCGAGGCTGCCATCCTGTCCCGCCTGCATGGGGCAGCAAGCCTGGAACAGGTGCTGGACGGGGCCATCTATGTTCAGGAGAACGGACCCGAAGATGTCCTGCGCAAGCGGGAGCTTTTCGCCCGCATGGACAAAATCGCGGCCCCCGAGACGATCCTGGCGAGTTCCACCAGCACCATCCGCGCCAGCCTGTTCAGCGAGGGTCTGCCCGGGGCGCAGCGTTGCCTGGTCGCCCATCCCGTCAATCCGCCTTATCTGATCCCGATCGTGGAACTTGGCCCATCCCCCTGGACCGATCCCGCTATCGTGCAGCAGGCACGCGCGCTGATGGAAGCGGCCGGCATGGTGCCGGCCATCGTGAAAAAGGAAATCGAGGGCTTCCTGCTCAACCGCTTGCAGGCTGCCTTGCTGCAGGAGGCGATGTATCTGGTCGAGGAAGGCTATGCGGACCCTGCCGATATCGACGCGACGGTGCGCGAGGGGCTTGGTCTGCGCTGGTCCTTCATGGGGCCTTTCGAGACGATCGACCTTAATGCGCCCGACGGTCTGGCCGATTACTGCGCCCGCTACGGCGGCCCTTTCCGGGCCATGATGGCCGCGAGCAAGACCCCGTCCTGGTCCAAGGACCTGATCGGCGGCCTGCATGCAGCGCAGCGGGAGAGGCTGCCGGCCGATCAGCAGAGCGCGCGGCAGACCTGGCGGGACCGGCGGTTGATGGCGCTTTTGGCCCATAAGGCGGGCCAGCCGGGATAGGGTGCCGCGTTTGCGGCTTGCAAGCCTGCCCAGGCTCCGCGAAAATCGGCGGGACGTTGAGGCGAGATGTGACGCCTGCTTCGCCTAAGCTTCGGAGGCTCGCTCATTCTCGCCGAACAATCGACTTGGGGTCGTCACTGCCGTGAAGTCCGGCTTGATGGTCCACTGACGCCCGCCGCTATCGCCGCTGTCGCGCGCGGCGCCCGGCTGACCCTGTCGGAGGGGGCCGCCGGCCGCATCCGCCATGCCCGGCTGATTGTGGAAGCGCTCTCCGTACAGGGCATTCGCGGCTACGGCATCAATACCGGGGTCGGCGCTTTGTGCGATGTGCTGATCGACCGGCCAAGGCAGCAGGCGCTGTCGCGCAATATCCTGTTCAGCCATGCGGCCGGTCTGGGGGAGGCTTTGGGCCGCGTGGAAACGCGCGCGGTAATGGCCGCCCAGATCGCGGGCTTCGCCCATGGCGCGTCCGGCGTGCGGCTGGACGTGGTGGACGCGCTGATCGACCTTTTGCGGGCGGATATTCTCCCCGTTATCCCGTCGCGCGGCTCGGTCGGCTATCTGACCCATGCCGCCGCCATCGGCCTGGTACTGATCGGCGCGGGCGAGGCGATGGTGGGCGCCGAGCGGATCAGCGGTGCCCAGGCCATGGCGCGGATCGGTCGCACGCCCCTGGTGCTGGAAGCGAAGGAGGGTTTGAGCCTGGTCAACGGCACGCCTTGCGCGACGGGCCTGGCCTCGGTTGCGCTGGACCGTCTGCAGCGCCTGCTGGATTGGGCGGATGCCGCCGCCGCGCTGACCTATGAAAACCTCGGCGCGCAGGCCGGGACTTTCGATGCGGTGACGCTCGCTTTGCGCAAGTCGGACGGCTTGCAGCGCGTCGGGCAGGCCATGCGGCATTGGCTGGCGGATAGCGCGATGCTGGCCGGGCGGCTGGGCAGCCGCACGCAGGACCCGCTCAGCCTGCGGGCCGTGCCGCATGTGCATGGCGCCGCGCGCGACGCTTTCGTGGCGGCGGAGGCGGTGGTGATCCGCGAGCTTCAAAGTGTCACCGACAATCCCGCGGTGGGCGGCACGCCCGAGGCGCCGGTGGTGCGGTCGGAAGCCCATGCGGTCGCGACCGGTCTCGCTTTGGCGCTGGATGCGCTGGCCCCGGCGGCGGCGGAATTGGCGGCGATATCGGAGCGGCGGACCGACCGGCTGGTGAACCCGCTGGTGAGCGGATTGCCTGCCTTTCTGGCGGCCGAGGGCGGTGTGTTTTCCGGCTATATGATCGCGCAATATACGGCGGCTGCTTTGGTGGCCGAGAACCGGCGCCTGTCGCTGCCCGCCAGCCTGGACGGCGGCATTACCTCGGCCCTGCAGGAGGATATGCTGCCGCATTCCACCCCGGCGGCGCTAAAACTTCTGAGTATTCTCGACAACCTCCGCGATGTGCTGGCGATCGAGCTGCTGACGGCCGCCCAGGCCTATGACTGCCAGCCCGGTGTTGCGCTGGCACCGGCGACGGCCGCCCTGCGCGGCGCCATCCGCGCCATGGTGCCGACCTATGCGGATGACCGGCCGATGAGTGGCGATATTGTCCGGCTGCGGGATCTGCTGGAACGCTCGCCTTATGAGGTGGCTGGCGGGTAGGGGGCTTTGGGCGGTGCTGACTCAGCCGTTCGCGGCGGGCGCGCAAGACAAGGATTGGGTTGTCCTTCTTCACGTTCGTCAGGTTTAGTCGGAAACGCCCCCAATACTCACCCCTCGTCCGTCTCGAAATTACTGGCGGCGTTGCGCCCGCCTGGCACCGCGATGATGGGCACCGGCACGCGCGCCATGGTGTCGCGGTGCAGACGGTCGACCGTCCAGAAGGCGAGGACGATCGCCAGCAGCCCGAAGACGACCGATCCGGCGGCCTGGCCGATGAGCACGCCGAGCGGCCCGTACTGTTCCCCGAAATGGACGAAGGGGATGGTGCCGAGCGTGGCCCTGCCCCAGTTCATCACCGTCGCGTAGCCGGGGCGGCCGAGATTGTTGAAGGCGGAATTGGCCACGAACAGCCCGCCCATGAAGATCGCCGTGCCGGCAATCCAGCTACAGAACAAATGCAGCAGATCGGCCGCAACGCCTTTGGATTGGAAGGCGAGGGCCAGCAGATCCTGCACGCTGGCCAGTATCGCCCAGGCAATCACCACGGCGATGACCATGAAAATCAGGCTCGCCCGCAGCGTTTCCTTCACGCGATCCGTGCGGCCGGCGCCGAGATTCTGCGCCATGATCGGCCCCACCGCGCCGGTCAGCGCGAAGAGCGTGCCGAACGCGACGGGCACGATACGGTCGATCGCGGCCTGGCCCGCGACCGCCGCGACGCCGAAATGCGCCATGCTGTGGGTGACGTAGGAGGAGCCGACCGGGGTGGCCAGATTGGTCAGGATGGCGGGACCGGCGACGCGGCCGACCTGTGCCATGTCTTCGCGCGCCTGCGCGAAATCCGGCCGGCCGAGCAGCCCCTGCTTATGCACGTAATAGAGGCCCAGAAACCCCATCATGCCGCGCGAGATGACGGTGCTGATGGCGGCACCCTCCAGCCCTAGATGCAGCGCGAAGATGAAGATCGGGTCCATGACGGCGACCGCCAGGGCGCCGAACAGCGTCACGTTCATCGCCCGTTTGGCGGCCCCCGCCGAGCGCAGCAGCGCGCCCGCGCACATGCCGAGGATCATCAGCGGCAGGGCGGGGGAGATGATGAGGAGATAGGTGGCGGCCATGGATTTCGTTTCCCCGGTCGCCTGCAGCAGGCCCAGCAGCGGGTTGCGGGCGGCGGCAGTGAACAGGCCGAGGGCGAGGGTGATGACGGCCATGACGATCAGGCTGGTGGTCGCGATGCGCGGGGCGGTGCTGCCGCTGATGCCGTCCGCCCGGCCGATGGCGGTGGAGACGGCGGCGCCGATCCCGATGGTGAGGCCGATGCCGATGGAAATCTGGAAGAAGCCGATGGCGCCGGCGAAGCCCACGGCGGCGGCGATCGGCTTTTCGCCGAGCCGCGAGATATAGAAGAAGTTGAGCAGATCGACCGCGAAGACGGCGATGATGCCGATGCCACCGGTCAGCGCCATGACCGTGACATGCCGCATGATCGAACCAGTGAGGAAGCGGGCATGGCTGCCTTTGCTGCCCGAGGGGGGAGTTTTCGCCATCTCGGGTTTTTCCTCAGTCTTTCTCGGCGGCCTGTCTTGCCGGGCATGAGATAGCCCGGCGCGGGTGATGCCGCCAGGGTGAGCCAGAATGCAGGCGCGGCACTCCGCCTCACGTCGTCCGCCCTCATGCAGCGATCCGCGACGGCCTGACCGGCCGAGTTGAGGACAAACAACCCCCGTCACTTGGGCAGCCCAGCACGCGTATAAAAGCGCGCGCGTCAATTACTTGACAAATGGATAAGCAGGCCAGGGTCGCGCTGCGTTTTCTTGCACCGCACCACAGTGCGGAGTATGTGGCCTCGCCAAGGTTTCGCAGGGACATTAGAGGCAGGCCATGGCATCCAGTGATTTGACCCCCGACAATTCGATGGAACAGGCACTCGACATTCGCCGCCAGGTGGTGACCCGGCCGCCGGTCGAAGAAGCGCTTGCCTTCGACGACGTGCTTCTGGTGCCGAACTATTCCCAGGTCCTGCCCAGCACCGTCAGCACCGCGACGCGCTTCACCCGGAACATCTCCCTCAATATCCCGGTCATTGCCGCCGCCATGGATACCGTGACGGAATCGGCCATGGCGATCGCCATGGCCCAGCTGGGCGGTATCGGCGTCATCCACAAGAATCTCACGATCGAGGAACAGGCCGCCCAGGTCCGTCGCGTCAAGCGCTTCGAATCGGGCATGGTCGTCGATCCGGTCACGATCCATCCCGGTGCGACGCTGGCCGAAGCCCGCGCGCTGATGGCCGCCAACCGCATCAGCGGCATTCCGGTGGTGGAACAGCAGACGCGCAAGCTGGTCGGCATCCTCACCAACCGCGATGTGCGTTTCGCGACCGATCCCGGTCAGCGCGTGTCCGAACTGATGACGCATGACCGTCTGGTGACGGTCGTCGAAGGTGCCAAGCCGGAAGAGGCACGAGGCCTGCTGCACAAGCACCGCATCGAAAAGCTGCTGGTGGTGGACGCGCAATATCGCTGCGTCGGTCTCATCACCGTCAAGGACATGGACAAGGCCGAAGCCTATCCGCTGGCGAATAAGGACGATCTGGGCCGCCTACGCGTGGCGGCGGCGACCGGTGTCGGCGCCGACGGCGAGGCGCGGGCGCGCGCGTTGATCGCGGCGGGCGTGGATGTCATCGTCGTCGATACCGCGCATGGCCATTCGCGCGGCGTGCTGGGCTCGGTCGAGACCATCAAGGGCCTGTCGAATTCCGTCGAAGTCGTCGCCGGCAATGTCGCGACGCCGGACGGCGCCGAAGCGCTGATCGATAGCGGCGCGGACGCGGTGAAGGTCGGCATTGGACCGGGCAGCATCTGCACCACCCGCGTTGTCGCGGGCGTCGGCGTGCCGCAGTTCAGCGCCGTGCTGGAAACCGCCGCCGCCTGCCGGACGATGGGCGTGCCGGCGATTGCGGATGGCGGCATCCGCACCTCGGGCGATGTCGTGAAGGCGATCGCGGCCGGCGCCAGCGCGGTGATGATCGGCAGCCTGCTGGCCGGCACCGACGAAGCGCCGGGCGAGGTGTTTCTGTATCAGGGCCGCAGCTACAAGGCCTATCGCGGCATGGGCAGCATCGGCGCCATGGCCCGCGGCTCGGCCGACCGCTACTTCCAGCAGGACATCAAGGACCAGCTGAAGCTGGTGCCGGAAGGCATCGAAGGTCAGGTCGCCTATAAGGGCCCGATCTCGGCCGTTGTGCATCAGCTGGTCGGCGGCCTGCGCGCCGGCATGGGCTATGCCGGCAGCCCGGACATTGCCGAGCTGCAGCGCAGCGCCCGCTTCCGCCGCGTGACCAATGCCGGTCTGCGTGAAAGCCATGTCCATGACGTGACGATCACGCGCGAAGCCCCCAACTACCGTCGCGACTGAGTTCCTGCGCGACCGACCATTCTCATAGGCGGCCTGATTTGACCCCCAATGCCCGTTTCGAGGCTGCTATCGCGCTTTTGGACGCGATAGCGGCCGCCCCCCGCAAGCCTGCCGACGCGGTGGCGAATGATTTCTTCCGCAGCCGTCGCTATATCGGCAGCGGCGATCGCCGCGCGGTCTCCGACCAGGCGTGGTCCGTGATGCGTCAGCATCGCCGCCTGACCTGGTGGATCGAACGGGCGCAAGGCCAGGCCAGCGGGCGCATGCTGGTCAGCGCCGCCGCCGTTTTGGGCGGCCAGATCTACGGCGATGTCTGCGCCATGTTCTCCGGCGGGAAATACGCGCCGCAGCCGTTGGAATCGGACGAGGCGGAGACGCTACGCCGCCTGAAGGATCATACGATCGAGCATCCGGCCATGCCGCCCGCCGTGCGGCTGGAAGTGCCGGACTGGATTTACCCGCTTCTGGAAGCGCGTTTCGGGGCGGAAACCGATCGGGAAGTGGCGGCCATGCTGACCCCGGCGCCGCTGGACCTGCGCGTCAATATGCTGAAGGGCACGCGCCAGCAGGCGATGGACGCCCTGGCAGCCGAAGGCATCGCCGCCAAATCCGGTCGCTTCAGCCCCTGGGGCCTGCGGGTGGAAGGGCGCCGTCCCGTCGTGACCGGTGAAGCCTTTCAGAGCGGGCTTGTCGAGATCCAGGACGAAGGCAGCCAGATCGTGGCGCTGATGGCCGAGCCCCAGCCCGGTCTGCGGGTGCTGGATTATTGTGCCGGCGCCGGCGGCAAGACGCTGGCCATGGCGATGATGATGGAAAACAAAGGCCATATCCTGGCGGCCGATACCTCCGCCCCACGTCTGGACGGCGCCGTGCGCCGGCTGCGTCGGGCGGGTGTGCATAATGTCGAGCAGCATCTGCTGGTCCCGGGCGACGGCAAATGGGCCAAGCGGCGTCGTGAGACCTATGACCGCGTGCTGGTCGATGCGCCTTGCACCGGCACCGGCACCTGGCGCCGCAACCCCGATGCGCGGGGACGGCTGACGGAGCAGGACCTGTCCGAGCTTGTGGTCAAGCAGGCCAGCATCCTGCAGGAGGCCTCGCGCTTTCTGCGCAAGGGCGGGCGGCTGGTCTACGCGACCTGCTCCGTTCTGCCGGCCGAGAATGAGGAACAGGTGCAGCGCTTCCTGGCCGCGAACGAGGATTTCGCTCTGGTCGACCCTGGTCGGCCCGAGGCCGCGAAGCTTGCCCGCAACGGCATGGTGCATCTGACCCCGGCGAGCCACGGCACGGACGGGTTTTTCGCGGCCGTGCTCGAACGCAAGTGAGCATCGTCCGGCCCGCCCGTGTGACGGATGCGGCCGGAATTGCGGCGGTTCATGTCGCGGCCTGGCGCAGCGCCTATCCCGGCATGCTGCCGGACCGCACGCTGACGCATCTCAACCCGGATCAGCAGGAATTGTATTATTCCCGCCTGATCCGCACCGCGCATATCGTTCATGTCGCCGTGCCGGATGCCGATGATCCGCCGCGCCCTGCCGTCATCGGCTTCGTGACGGCCGGCCCCTTGGCGCATCCGACCATCGCCGAAGGCGAGATCGAGACGCTGTACGTGCTGGATGATTTCCGCGAACAGGGCGTGGGTCGCGCGCTGATGCGGGCGGCGGCGGTGGACCTGGCGGCGCAGGGCTGCGGCAGCCTGTTCGTCTGGGTGCTCAGCCAGAATCCCAGCCGCTGGTTCTATGAGCGGATGGGCGGGGTCCGCGCGATGGAGGGCCAGGTCCGTGTCGGCGGAGAGAACCAGCCGCAGACGGCTTTCGTTTGGGACCCGATCGAACGGCTGCTGGCCGTTTAAGCAGTTCTTTTTTGCAAACAGGATGCCCTGCGCAAAGAACCAAAAAATCTTCTGAATGAAGTCTTTTTGTTTCTTTTTCTTCAGAAAAAGAAAGATCGTCTGACTCTCCTCCCTGCTGCCATTTTCTAGGAGGTTTGCGCGCGAATCTCTTGCCTCCACCGTGGCACAGGTTCATATCGCGACATGGCACAGATCACCGCAGACCGTATCCTCATCCTCGATTTCGGCAGCCAGTTCACGCAGCTGATCGCTCGCCGCGTGCGCGAAAGCGGCGTCTATTCCGAAATCTGGCCCTTCAACACCGACCCGCAGAAAATCGCCGATTACGCGCCGCGTGGCATCATCCTCTCGGGTGGCCCGGCCAGCGTGACCGAGGAGGTCTCGCCTCGCGTGCCGGAAATCGTCTTCCAGATGGGCGTGCCGGTGCTGGGCATCTGCTACGGCCAGCAGGCGATGTGCGCGCAGCTGGGCGGGCTGGTGGAAGGGCATGACCATCGGGAATTCGGCCGCGCCTATGTCGAGGTGACGGATAACTGCGCGCTGTTCGACGGGATCGACGAAGGCTGGGCCCCTGGCGCGCGCGAGCAGGTCTGGATGAGCCATGGCGACCGGGTGACGAAGATCCCGCCGGGCTTTCGGTCGGTCGGTGCCAGCGACGGCTCCCCCTTCGCGGCGATCGCCGATGACGAGCGTCGTTTCTACGGCGTGCAGTTCCATCTGGAAGTTGCCCATACGCCGCATGGCGCCGCCATCATCCGCAATTTCACCCATGGTGTCGCCGGCTGTCAGGGCGACTGGACCATGGCGAGCTTCCGCCAGACGCAGATCGACACGATCCGTAAACAGGTCGGCGGTGGCCGCGTCATCTGCGGCCTGTCCGGTGGCGTCGATTCCGCCGTCGCGGCCGCGCTGATCCATGAGGCGATCGGCGATCAGCTGACCTGCATCTTCGTCGATCATGGTCTGCTGCGCGAGAATGAGGCCGATCAGGTCGTGGACCTGTTCCGTGGCCGCTTCAATATCAAGCTGATCCATCGCGATGCGTCCGACATGTTCCTGGGCGCGCTGGAAGGCGTCGACGATCCGGAAAAGAAAAGAAAGACGATCGGGAAGCTGTTCATCGACGTTTTCGAGGAGGAGGCTGCCAAGCTTGGCGGCGCCGAATTCCTGGCGCAGGGCACGCTTTATCCGGACGTCATCGAAAGCGTGAGCTTCACCGGCGGCCCCTCCGTCACCATCAAGTCGCACCACAATGTCGGCGGTCTGCCGGACCGGATGCGCATGAAGCTGGTGGAGCCGCTGCGTGAGCTGTTCAAGGACGAGGTTCGTTTGCTGGGCCTGGAACTCGGCCTGCCGCATAGCATGGTCGGCCGTCATCCCTTCCCGGGGCCGGGCCTCGCGATCCGCATTCCGGGCGCCATTTCCCGCGAGAAGCTTTCGCTTCTCCGCCGGGCCGATGCGATCTTCCTGGAGGAACTGCGGCTCAACAATCTGTATGACGCCATCTGGCAGGCTTTCGCTGTGCTGTTGCCGGTGCGCAGCGTCGGCGTAATGGGCGACGGCCGCACCTATGACCTTGCCTGTGCGCTGCGTGCGGTGACAAGCACCGACGGCATGACGGCGGATGTCTATCCGTTCGAGGTGTCTTTCCTCTCCCGCGTTGCCAATCGCATCGTCAACGAGGTGCGCGGCATCAACCGTGTGACCTATGACATCACCAGCAAGCCGCCTGGCACGATCGAGTGGGAGTGATTTTTGGTTGATCCCGGCTAGGCCTCGCCGGCCGCGCCTTGCCCGCGCCCTGAGGCCGGTCAGGTCGGTTTGCCGCCGTTGGTCGGCGCGAAGGCTGGCACGCGAGGCTTGGTCTGAAGCCTGCGGTTCAGCCAGTGACGAACAGGTTCGTCATAGAAGCGGGAGGCCGCATAGCTGACGGCGACGATCGCGCCAAAAGCGGCGCTGAAGATTGCCAGCTCCACCACCGCAGGCAAATGCTTGATATGCGCGAAATGCGCAAAGGTCGGCTCGTGCAGAACATAGACCGGGTAGGAGACGGCTCCGGCGAATATTGCCAGTTTCCGCCATCTTCGCCCTGTCCGATCCTTTACGCCCAGAACGACAATGGCCGGAAACAAGACCAGGACGGCCAGAATATCAAACGGCCAGTCGAATGCCGGACCCATAAACATGATGCCCAGCAGGGACAGTGCCAGAACGGGGAAGGGTATTGAGGGCAGCACCGCGACACGCGACGGCGTCAGCAGGTGATGCAGGGCGACGCCGATAAAGAAGGCGCAGCCGATACGGGCGATGCCGGTCGATAGGGTTGATAGATCACTGCCGCCATTCAGATAATGTTGCTTGATCGCGAAGACAATATCGGCGCCCGACCCAAGAGTGATCGCGAGGATCGTCATGCCGAACAGAATTGTTCTGCTTTTCAGGACGAGGATGGCCGCATAGAGAATATTGACCCAAACCTCCAGCATCAGCGTCCAGAGCGGGATGTCGAGCGGAAATAACGCTCCGCCGAAGGTTTGCTTGTCCGGATAAGGGATCAGCAGCAATCCAAATATGGCCGCGATAAAAATTCGCGACCGGTCGATATCGACGGCCGGGGAGAAATGGTAGGATGCGACCAGCTTCGACGCGAAACCGCAGGCGATTCCCAGCAGGATCATCGGATAAAGCCGGATCAGCCGGATTTTAACGAAACGCAGCAGCGTCATATGGGCGCGCAATTTCGTCTCATAAGCCCTGGCAACGACAAGCCCGCTCAAAATCAAGAAAAAATCGACCGCGAGATAGCCATGAAATGGCGTCGAGACCCCGCCATGGGCCTGACCCGTCATATGGTACCAAACGACGGCAAAAGCGGCGATACCTCTGAGACCGTCCAATGCCGCAATATGCTGATGACCCGCCTTATCCGGCTCCATCATTCTTCCCTTTTAGCCGAGTTCCTTTCGTATTTTATTCGGAATGAATGATCTACCTGCCCAATTTGACTAATGGTTTATTCAGATTTGGTTCAAGCTTCGACTATATCCTCAGGGCAAACCGGCCAGATCTTAAACCAGAGCTTAAGCCAGATCTTACAGCGGCATCGCGTCGGCCTTAATCTTCCCGCGCATGCTGTAGTGATGCCAGGCAAGGATGGCAGCGGCACCGCGATGCGGCCGCCAGCTTTCGGAGAGCGTTCGCACCAGCGTCTCCGAAGGACGGCCCTCCAACCCCAGGATATCCCCGACCGCGATCTGGATGGCGAGATCGCCCGCCGGCCAGATATCGGCTCGCCCTTCCGAAAACAGCAGATAGATTTCCGCCGACCAACGGCCGATGCCCTTGATGCGGATCAGCGCCGCGATCGCCGCTTCATCGTCCGGCGGCAGGTTCATGAGGTCAAGGTCGCCGGTCGCCACAAGGCCAGCAAGGCTGCGCGCATAACCGGCCTTCTGGCGGGAGAGGCCGGCGGCGCGCAGGCTCTCGTCCGACGCGCTCAGCACGGCGGCAGGGGAGGCGGTATCGCCGAGCATCGTCTGCATCCGCGTCCAGGTCGCGCGGGCCGAGGCCGTGCTGATCTGCTGGCCGATGATCGTGCGCAGCAAAGTCTCATAGCCGCGGGCGGAGATGCGCGGCGGCGGATGGCCGGCGCGCTCCAAGGCGCGGGCAATGGCCGGGTCGAGCCGCGCGAGGGCGGTCAGCGCTTCGCGCAACTGGTCGACGGAAAGGCCCATGGTCAACCCGGCTGCGGGGCAGCGAGGCCCCGAAAGGTGACCGACCAGCGCAGTGCGTCCATGGGCGCGATACTGTGTTCCCAGTCGTATCGCACTTCGCCGGCGAGCAGATAAAGCGAGCGCGGCGGCAATGCGATGTTTGCCCGCTCAAACGCCGTGCCGCGCCGGCGCCGAAAGCGCATGACCGTTGGTGCGCCGAGCGAAAAACCGATGACCGCATCAAGCTCCGGCCGGTCCCGATGCCAGCCGATGCCGGCGCCGGGGTCATAGCGGATGATCGAGACCTGGACGAGGTTTTCTGTCGCGACCCCAGCGAAACCGGCGGCGATCGTGCGGACCGGGTTCAGAAAATCCGGAATGGGTTCGGTCGGGCCAAAATCGGCATTCCGAAAATCATAGAGATAGCCGAAGGATTTCGTGCGGCGCTTGGCCGTCCATCGCTGGAAGGCGAATGGCGGCAGGTCGATCCGGTCGATAGCCGCGATCAGGCGCGCTTCCTCTGCCGTGCTGATCGCGTCCGCACGAAAGCTGAGGCCAGAAACCGGCAAAGGGCTATCGAGCGACAGTGAGAATTGCTCTGCCATCGTCAGAAGGCGAGGCTCGGCTGGGTCTCGGCGCTTTCGATGGCGAGAAGCTTGGTTTTGGCGGCGAGGCCGCCGGCAAAGCCGGTCAGGGCGCCGTTGGTGCCGATGGCGCGATGGCAGGGCGCGATGACCGCGATGGGGTTCATGCCGGCGGCAGCCCCCACGGCCCGCACGGCTTTCGGGCGGCCGATCAGGCGCGCAATCTCGCCATAGCTGCGGACCTCGCCGTAGGGAATGGCGAGCAGCGCCTGCCAGACGTCCCGTTGGAAGTCCTTGCCCTCGAAATCGAGCGGCATGGTGAAGGTTTTTCCTGTGCCAGCGAAGTAATCGGTGAGCTGCGCTTTAGCTTCCACCAGCATCGGATGCGATGGATCTTCGTTGATGTCTGTCAGATGGCGATAGGCGCGGCGATCGACCTCCCACAACACCGCCGCCAGCCCGCGGTCGCTGGCAACCAACTTCAACCGGCCGATGGGGGACTCCATCCATGTGAAGGCGTGGGTGAAGACGGGGGTCAAGGCGAGGCTCCTTGCAGAGCCCTCTTTTACCCCGACGATTCTAGCCGCGCGAGGGGCTCATCTTGGCGGGGTTGGATGCGGTCGATACCGTGGTGTCGTCACGGCCATTCTTGGTTTGCCGCGCCCTCGTAAAAACCCGGGCCAAGGGGCATCCCTCACTGGTGGCGGTCGCTTTACACCGTGACATCCCGCAGACTAGACAATTGGTCTGGGCCGACCCTTAGGCAAAGGCAAAGAGATGGATAGCGGGATAAATTTCATCTCTGGCTTGCCCCGCTCCGGCAGCACCTTGCTGGCGGGGATTTTGCGGCAGAACCCGCGCTACCATGCCGGAATGACCAGCCCTGTCGGCTCTATCTATATGGCGATGGAAACCGCTATGAGCCGGCGCAACGAAACCGCCGTCTTCATCACGGAGCCGCAGCGACGCGATATGCTGCGGGGTTTGTTTTCCAGCTACTACGCGCAGCTTCACCCGCAGAAGCTGGTATTCGATACCAACCGGGCCTGGTGCACGAAGCTGCCTGCCCTGGTGCAGCTATTTCCCGAGGCGCGCTTCATCTGCTGCGTGCGTGATATCGCCTGGATCATGGATTCCGTCGAACGTCTGATCCGCCGCAACGCCTTTGAACTGTCGGGCATGTTCGGTTTCGAGGCTGCGGGCACGGTCTATACGCGCGTCAACCGCCTGGCGGCCAGCGACGGGCTGGTGGGCTTTGCCCTGGATGCTTTGCGCGAGGCCTATTACAGCGAGTTGGCGTCGAAACTGATCCTGGTCGAGTACAGCGCCCTGACGCAGGCACCGGCCGATACCATGCGCCTGCTGTACGACATGCTGGGCGAGGCGCCGTTCGAGCATGATTTCGAAAGCGTTGAATATGAGGCCGAGGATTTCGACGCTGCCCTGGGCGCCCGGGGCCTGCATACCGTCCGCCGTCGGGTGGAGTGGGTGGACCGCCAGACCGTGCTGCCACCGGGTCTGTTCGAACGGTTCGAGAATGACATGTTCTGGCGTTGGCCCGATGCCAATCTGCGTGGCGTTTCCATGATCCAGCTCACCCGCTGAACCCTCTACCACTATTGGCGCAAATTCCTGGGCCGGTATTACTGATTTATGATGCTTTTTGTCTTAAGCAGCTAAATTGAGAAGTTCGTTTCGTCCGGTACCAGGCAATGGGTCTTGTCTGGCTGGACGGGTGGGGCAAGGCGACTATGGCCGAATGCGGACAGCCTGGGCTTATGGATCGTTTTTATTGACCCATAATTGAAACGAATAAAGTGCAAATACAAAGTGATATTTTAAAAGACTCATCTTCACAGGCAAGATCGTAAATTAGACCGTTCATTACCTGTATTAAGGTTTGTGACAGGTTCAAGCGATTTCATAAGTCCGATGATTTCAGTCTATTTCGGCGCTCTGCCTTCGAAGTGATGAAACGGCGTCACGTCCGCAATTCATCAATCGGTCGATTAGGTAAACATTTGGTTTACACAAGCGAAACCGTTCGTTACGTTTTCTGCCAACGGAACAGATGACGCCCGCTTTCCAGGCGTGTCGATCCGCGAGTCCTTTCGGGAGCGAACGCTGTGGATGTCAATCAGACAGGTTCGCCCGGGAGCTCGGGCGCGAACGGGCTGACCAGCGGAGCCGCGGGGCAAGCCGGCGGGCCTGGCGGCGCGGAAACCCTGACAAATAGCGGGAACGGCGTCGATACCTTCGACTCGACCGAGGCCCGTGGTGGCGCCGGTGGCAGTGGCGGCAAGGGTGGTGGCGGTGCCGGCATCGGTGGCGCGGCCGGTGCGGGCGGCAAGGGCGGCGCGGCGTCAGCCACGACCGATGCGACGCTCGCGGCCAGCCTGACAGTTTCCGCGACGGCGAATGGCGGTAGCGGTGGCGCCGCAAGCGCGCCGGGCAATGCCAATACCGCCAATACAGGGGCCGGCGCGGCGGCAGGCAGTGGCGGCGCCGCGACGGCGACCGCTATCGCCAATGCGACCGGGGCGAACAACTCCGCTTACAGCACGGCCAATGTCGCCGGCGGCGCGGGCGGCGGTGGTTATGGCGCCGGCCAAACCGGCGGCGCGGGCGGCATCGCGAGCGGTACGACCGCGCAAGCGACAGGTTTCAGCGCGACGGCCAAGGTTCTCCAGACAGGCGGGTCAGGCGGACGCGGCTATGGTGGCGCCGGCGGCGGTGCGGGCGCGGCCAGCACATTGACCAATGCCGTCACGGCTTCGACGACCGGCGGTGCTTTGCGCCTGTATCAAAGTGCCGGCGGCGGCGCCGGCGGCTACGGTACGATCGGCGGTGTCGCCGGGGCAGCCACCTCCAACCTCACCTTTGATGATACGGCTAACGCCACCCATGCGAGTTCTGTCTACGGCCGCAGCAACGCCTATGCCGGGAATGGTGGCCAAAGCCAGGCCGGAGCGGGCTTGGCCGGTGCGGCGGCGACGGCGACGCTGGCGCTGACCGGCGCCAATAGCGTCAACGGATCGAGCTCGGCCAGCGGCGGGACCGGTGGCAATGGCTCGACCAATGGCGGGGCGGGTGGAACGGCCAAGGCGAGTGGTTCCACCAAGACCACATCGACCACCCAGACGGCGCAGATGAGCGTCAATGTCGCGGGTGGGAACGGTGGCAACGCATCGGGCGTCGGCCAGACCGCGGGTGCGGGTGGCGCCGCCAGCGGCACGGCCTCGGCCTCAGGCCATTCGGCCTATGTCAACCTGACGCAAACCGGCGGGTCCGGCGGACGTGGCCAAAGCGGCGCGGCCGGCGGTGCCGGGGCAGCGAGCACGCTGACCAATGCGGTGAGCGGATCCTCCACCGGCGGCACGCTCAACCTGAACCAGACGGCCAATGGCGGCAGCGGCGGCTATGGCGGAACGACGGGGACGGGTGGCGCGGGCGGGGCGGCCAATGCCAGCCTGACCTTCGACGACGCAACGGCCAATCCCACGACCGCCGGCTTCCTCTACGGCGCCAGCACGGCCAATGGCGGCGCGGGTGGCACCGGCACCACACCGGGCAAGGCCGGTGCGGCCAATGCCGCGGTTGCCCTGACAGGGGCGGCTGCCGTGAACGGTCGCGGCTATGCCAATGCCGGATCGGGTGGCACCGGGACCGGCACGGCCGATGGCGCCGTCGGCGGCACCGCCACAAGCACGGTCGCCAGTACGAGCAAGACGACAGGCAATTATTCGACCTATGCGCGCGCTATGACGCGCGCCGGTGGCGGTGGCAGCAGCGGCGCGGCCAATGGCGGTGCCGGTGGTGCTGCGACCGGAACCTATGCGACCGCGACCAGCACAACCGCGACCGGGGGCATTGCGTCAGCAGTCGCCACCGCGGTGGGTGGGGGCGGCGGCGCGGGCAAGGTGGGTGGCGCCGGCGGCGTCGCCAGCAAGATTGCCGCCACGGCCGATGGTTTCAGCGCATCTGCCACGGCAAATCAGACGGGTGGGTCAGGCGGCCGGGGTTACGTGGCCGCCGGTGGTGCGGGGGCTGCCAGCACGCTGACCAACGCCGTCACCGCTTCGACAGCCGGCGGTACCTTGCGCCTGGCCCAGACCGCCAGCGGTGGGTCAGGCGGCTATGGCGCCACGCTGGGCGGCGCCGGTGGCGCTGCCATATCCAACCTCACCTTCGACGATACGGCCAGTGCCACCCACGCCAGTTCCCTCTATGGCAATAGCACGGCCAATGCCGGGAATGCCGGCCAAAGCCATGCCGGCGCCGGTCTGACCGGTACCGCGGCCAAGGCGGCCGTCACGCTGACCGGCCCCAATAGCGTCACCGGCCAGGCCTCGGCCACCGGCGGGGCCGGCGGCATTGGCTCGACCAATGGCGGCGTCGGCGGGACGGCCACGGCGACCGGCTCGGACGAAACCACCTCGACCAGTCAGCCGGCCCGTATGACCGTCAATGTCGCGGGCGGGGCCGGCGGTGGCGGGTCCGGCACCGGCCAGACCGGCGGGGCGGGCGGCGCGGCCAGCGGCACGGCCCTCGCCACAGGCCATTCGGCCTATGCCAGCGTCACGCAAACCGGCGGGTCCGGCGGGCGCGG
>NZ_JAESVA010000018.1 GCF_020621385.1 Acidisoma cellulosilyticum
CACTCTTCGTCGCTGACATCAGATGGATAAGGCTTGCGGGCCCGGGAATTGCTCATGCCCTCGATTACGACATCGCCACCGGAAAGTACATGACACCCTCTAGTCGAGACAGATCTTGAACAGTCATTGTTAACCTCACTGTTGTTTAGAAAATCGGCATCCCGCCTGCGACAGTGACGAGCGCACCTGACATATAGCTCGCCTCATCCGAGGCTAGCATGACATAGGGCGGTGCCACCTCAACCGGTTGGCCAGGCCGGCCATAAGGTGTTTTGGACCCAAACGACTTGATGGCGTCAGGCTCCATGCCTGCGACGATGAACGGCGTCCAGATCGGACCCGGCAGGACAGCATTGACGCGTATGCCCCTATCGGCCAGCAGTTGGGCGAAAGCGACTGTCATATTGCCGAGCGCTCCCTTGGTGGCCGAATACCCGAATAGGCCCGCTGTCGGATGCTTGGTATTGACCGAAGCCGTGTTGATGATGGAACCACCGGGTGACATCACGCCGACAGCTGCTTTAGTCACGTAGAATGTGCCATGCACATTTGTCGCAAACATCCTCTCCCAATCCTCATCTGACGTATCTTCAAGTGACGGGGTCGGAACCTGGAAGGCGGCGTTGTTCACCAGAATGTCCAACTTTGCGAATTTTTCGACGACCCTTGCGATCGTCGACCGCGCTTCAGCGGCCTTTGAAATATCCGTCGGTATCAGCAAAGCTCGCACGCCCGCTTCGGTGATCAACGCCTCAACCTCGCGTGCATCAACTTCCTCACTCTCAAGATAAGCGATAGCGACATCAGCGCCCTCCCTTGCATAGGCAATGGCGACAGCGCGGCCGATACCGCTATCGCCACCGGTGATGAGCGCAGCCTTCCCCTGCAAGCGTTTGCTGCCCTTGTAGCTTTCCTCGCCATGGTCCGGCTTGGGCACCATCGGTCTGGTTTTGCCTGGAAAGCCCTGCTGCTGAACCTCGAAAGGCGGTTGCTTGTACAGCGTGGTCGGATTTTTGGTCATAGCATCATCTCACTTTTCATGCTGGCGTGCGCCGATGACGAAAGACATGAGAGACGTGGCAGCCGGCGCCAATGCAGCACAAGGAATTGTGTCAGCCGCGCTAAAGAAAGCGTGTCAGGCTGATCTTGTCTCGAGCCTTAATAAGGCAGCGACCTGGCTTGAATCTGTATCAAGCCGCATGACCTCTCCTAGTATTTTGGAGCGGAAAGGAAGTGTAATGTCTCGTGGTGATAAGTCGGCCTACACGGACAAGCAGGACCGTAAAGCAGCCCATATCGCCGAAAGCTATGAAAGCCGCGGCGTTTCCGAAGCTGAAGCCGAACGTCGTGCTTGGGCAACCGTGAACAAAGAAGACGGCGGCGGTAAAAAGAGCGGTTCAGGCGTTGGGCACCCCGTATCGCATGCGTCGTCTCGCAAAGGTGGCCACATCGGTGGCGCGGCCGCCGCCGCCCGACCGAAAGCGGACCGCGCCGCCGCCGCCCGCAAAGCGGCTGCCACGCGCAAAAGAAATGCAGCGAACAAGTGATAGTGGTTGTCTGACATGCCTCTTCACCTTACCTGGATCGATGGCCTGGTCCGACTGGCTTTGACGATGCTGGCGGCCGGTACCATCGGGTTCGATCGCGGCGCCCGCGGTCATGCGGTCGGCTTTCGGACGACCATCCTGGTCGGGCTAGCGGCTGCTGTCGCGATGATGCAGGCCAATATGCTTTTATCAGTCGGCGGAAAGACGCCAACCTCCTTCGGCACCATGGATCTGATGCGCCTGCCCCTGGGCATCCTTACGGGCGTGGGTTTCATCGGGGGTGGCGCGATTTTGCGACGCGGCGATCTTGTGACGGGCGTCACGACGGCCGCAACACTATGGGTGGTCACTGTCATCGGCCTTTGCTTCGGCGGAGGCCAACTGGATCTGGGCTTTGCCGCGTCGGTGCTCGTTATCATTACACTGGCAGCGCTTAGATGGTTTGAGGTCCGCATTCCACGCGAACGCAGAGCGCGCATCGTCCTTGAAGCCGCGGACGATCCCTTGCCTATTCCTGCACTTCCGGACTTGCTGGAAACCCACGGATTAAACACCCGATTCTATGCCCAGCGACTGGCGGGGGGCGGATCAACGCTAACGCTTGAATACGATATCGGCTGGATACAAAAGGATAAGGATGATCTTCCGCCTGACCTTCTGACAATCATTTCCTCCCGATACCGCATTCTCTCCTTCGAGATGACGTCAGAGAGTCATGCCTAGCTGCCCGCAGGCGGTCCACAACTCCCCGCGGTCTGCCAGCGTCTTAGAGCGCATTTCAAAACCAAGATGTGAGTGCGCGCATACAGATCAAAGAGCATGCGATCAGAGTGAAGGCGAGATGAATGTTGGCTCTTCGTTCGTACCGGACAGTGAGGCGCCGGAACCGAGAGAGCCAGGCAAAGGTTCGCTCGACGACTCAACGATGTTTTCCGAGATGGCTGCTGCTTTCGATCCTTTTCCTGGCAATACGATGCTTGATGCCGCGGTATGTGCATGCCCGGCGACAGCGCCTGTAATCATATCCTTTGTCGGCATGCAATTTCCCAGGCCGGTGCCGTGGGCGGCCACGCTTTCCGCGAAGAGATGGAAGGGCATCAAGGAGTGGCTCAAGCATGCGGCTATCATGAACATTGGCGCCACTCAAAAGGACTGTAATTGGAATGCCCTGTCGATCGGTGATGATGTGCCGTTTTGTGCCCGGGAGCCCGCGATCCGTAGGGCTCGGCCCGGTGGTTTCGCCGCCTCTTTTTGCTGCGATGGACGCGCTATCCATACACGCCCGGCTCCAATCCAGCCGCTCAGCTTGATGGAGGCGTGTCAGCAACTCGCGATGTAGACTGCCCCATACTCCAGCTATGTGCCAATCCCGAAGACGCCTCCAACATGTGACGCCAGAGCCGCAGCCTAACTCCCGAGGCAGCATCTCCCATGGAATGCCGGTCAGCAACACGAACAGGATCCCCGTCAGCGCCTCTCGGTCGAAAACGCGAGGACGACCACCTTTCGGACGGGAAGGAATGACAGGAAGGAGCGGTTCAATTACTGCCCAGAGTTCGTCGGAAACAAGAGGAGAAGCCATATAGCTTCATCCCTCTTTCCGATCTCGCGTACAACGGTTTTGAAAGGCGCTCTTACAACGCTTAAGCTCATCGCCGCGCAAGAGCGCCACGCACTCTAATGGATCGACCTGATCGAAAATGATCAGGAGCGGTAGTTGAGCACGCCGACCAACCGTTCCTCGCGGCTATCAGCGTCGTCCAGATCGAGTCCGACAACGACCAGGCTTTTGTTTTCCTGCTGGTAGTCTCGCTCGGTCGTGGATGGCGTTTTGAAGCGAAAGGTGCGGCCGTCATTAAGCAGCCCAAGCATCTCGCTATTTTCCTGAAGCTGGATAATGAATTTCTCGCCAGGCGTCGGCTTCTCGCTAGCCTTGACGTCAATCTGTGCGCTTGTGGCCATAGTTTACTCTCCTCTTTGTAGAGTTCCAATCCTGACGGCAGATTGGAAAGGCAGAGGCAGGCAGCAAGGCCGCCCGGCAGACACCTCCGTTAGTATCGATCAACTTCAGGTGTTTTCCATTTGCTGATGTGCAGACTCTGCGCCGCTTGTTCCCGGGGCAGCACACCCAACCTTAATCAAAGCTTGATGGCCGGCTTCCGGCGGTCGCGTGCAGAAAGGAAAAGCGCCATGGATTGTCGTGTCGATGGACAGGTCGCCATCGTGACGGGAGCAAGTTCCGGTATCGGCTATGGCTGTGCCGAGGCTCTAGCCGAAGCTGGCGCTGCCGTCACCATCAATTACAACAGCCACGCGGAGCCAGCGGAAAAGTTGGCCGAGCAGATCACGAAAGCTGGCGGTCGCGCCATAGCGATCGGTGCCGATGTATCCAAACCTGAAGATGTCGAAAGGCTTTTCGCTCAGGCGCTGTCCTCCTTCGGCGCTGTCGATATCGTCGTCGCCAATTCCGGCATGCAGAAGGACGCGCCACTGGTGGAGATGAAGGTGGAGGATTGGCAAAAGGTCCTGAACGTAAACTTGACGGGCCAGTTTCTCTGCGCCCAGGCCGGCGTCCGCCAGTTCCTCAAACAAACCGACCGCACTGTCTCTAGGGCGCGCGGTAAGATCATCTCTATGAGTTCGGTTCATGAGATCATCCCGTGGGCCGGCCACGTGAACTATGCTGCCTCCAAGGGCGGCATCTTGCTGATGATGAAGACGATGGCGCAGGAAGTCGCCGAGAAGGGTATTCGCGTCAATTCCATCGCCCCCGGCGCCATTCGCACGGGCATCAACAAGGCGGAGACCGAGGGCGACAAGGCCAAGGCGCTGCTTAAACTCATCCCCTATGGGCGCATCGGCGACGCCGCCGATATCGGCCGCGCGTCGGTATGGCTCGCCTCCGATCAGTCCGACTACATCACCGGCACCACGCTGTTCGTCGACGGCGGCATGGCGTTGTATCCAGAATTTCGCGGCAATGGTTGAGCCCATCCGGGCTTTTGCCGATATTGGCGACCACGGCGTCATCGGCGACCGCGCGACGATCGCCTTGGTGTCGCACGATGCGGCGATAGACTTTTTGTGCTGGCCTGAATTCGACAGCCCCACCATTTTCGCGCAGCTATTAGACCCGGATTGCGGCGTGTTCAGTCTGCAACCCGATTTGACCGACGCCCGCCGTATTCAGGCCTACGTCCCGGACACCAATATCCTGGTGACACGTTGGCTGTGCAATGAGGGGAGCGCCGAGGTGCTAGACCTGCTGGTACCCAAGGACGGCCCCTATGGCGGCCCGACCCGTCTTATCCGCCGGGCCACCGCAACGCGCGGATCGGTTACCTTCCGGCTCCTGTGCAGGCCACGCCCCGATTATGGACGCGAAACGCCGACGGCCGAGGCAAACCAAGATTCCGTCACCTTTCGCTCAGCCGCAGTCGAAAATCTTGTTTTGAGCGGCCATGAAGCTTTGAAAGCAGGCGATGGCGATGCCACAGCCACCTTCACCTTGGAAACCGGACAATCAGCCCTATTTCTGCTGAGCAGCCGGGATGAGGGCGAGATCGTCGAGCCGGCCATGCTCGAAGACATGATCGCACGATCAACCATGTTCTGGCAGCACTGGAGCAGCCAGTCGACCTATCGCGGTCGTTGGCGGGAGACGGTGATGCGCTCCGCCCTCGTGCTCAAACTCCTGACGTCTAGGCACCACCACTCCATCATCGCAGCACCGACGTTCGGCCTCCCGGAAGCCGGCGGCGGTACGCGGAACTGGGATTACCGCGCAACCTGGATCCGCGACGCTTCCTTCACCGTCTATGCCTTTATCCGGCTCGGTTACGTTGAAGAAGCGTCCAATTTCATGAACTGGGTCGAAGCCCGCGTCGCTGATCGTAGCACCGACGGCAGCATTCAGGTCATGTATCGCTTCGACGGCAGCAAAGACTTTCCCGAAGTCGAACTCGATCATATGCAAGGCTATTATGGCGCCCGACCGGTCCGCATCGGCAATGCCGCCACTGACCAGCAGCAGCTCGATATCTATGGCGAGCTGATGGACAGCCTCTACCTCAAAAACAAATACGGTCGCGGAATAAGCTGGGAAAGCTGGGGCAATGTGACGCACATGATCGATTATGTTGTTGATCACTGGCGAGAAGCGGATCACGGCATCTGGGAATTCCGTGGCGAGCCTCGGCATTTTCTTCATTCCCGTCTCATGTGCTGGGTCGCTGTTGATCGCGCGATCCGGCTCGCGACCAAACGCTCGCTGCCTGCTCCGTTCGAGCGTTGGACCAATGCGCGCAATAAAATCTACGAAAGTATTCACGTCGATTTTTGGAATGCCGATTGCGGCCATTTCACCCAGTGCACAGACAATACCGTTGTCGATGGCGCGATGCTGTTGATGCCTCTCGTACGCTTCATTGGGGCAACTGATCCGCGTTGGTCTGCGACATTGGACCAGATCACGGAACGTCTCACCGATGACGGAATGGTTTGGCGTTATCATGAGGAGGACGGATTGCCGGGTCAGGAGGGGTCGTTTACCGCATGCTCCTTCTGGTATGTCGAATGCCTTGCCCGGGCCGGAAGGCTTGAGGAAGCTCGAATGAAATTTGAGCGCATTTTAAGCTATGGAAACCACCTAGGGTTGTTCGCCGAAGAATTGAGCCCACGCGGCGAAGCCCTGGGCAATTTCCCTCAAGGCCTAAGCCACCTAGCATTGATCAGCGCAGCCTTTTATCTGGATCGAGCGTTGTCTACTGGTAAAGACGGCGAATGGCGGGCGTGATGCTAGAGTGGGGGCGAATTTGAGGTCATGGTTGAGTAGCTCGGCTATTTGGCTACGAAGGGTTAGCCAGTTGCAGACCGCAATCAGGACATGGTGACCGGGAGGCAGATATTGTCGGTAACGTGCTAAAGCCGCCTCATTGAAGGCCGCGGGTCACCCAATCTCGGCTTTTAGTCGCCGGATAGTGACGGGGGACGGTGCGACACTACATGAACGCTGAACAGCGACCGGATCGCCCAATGCCGTCAGATAATAATGACACGCAGTCCGTGAGGCCTATTGAGCATGTTGTGGTGCTCATGCTGGAGAACCGGTCCTTCGACTCAATGCTTGGTCGGCTCTACCCGGACCGTCCCGATTTTGATGGACTGACGGGGCAAGAGGCCAATCCATGGCACCGGCAGGACGGTCGCGTCATGGTCCCAGTCTGGAATGATGCTGGTCTGAGCCGCGCGACCGCAGCGGGGCCCGATCCAGATCCAGGTGAGCTCTTCCACGACATGGAAGCGCAATTCTTCGGGGCCGCCGGCATGACGCCCGATGGTCAAGGGCTTGGCATCCCTTCCATGAACGGCTTCGTCGATAGCTATATGCGGCAGCCACGCGGGCTGGATGATTCCGTCCCCGATCCGGCCGCGATCATGCATTGTTTCTCACCCACCCAGGTTCCGGTCCTGAGCGAGCTCGCGCGCTCCTTTGGAGTGTCTGACCGTTGGTTCGCATCCGCTCCCTGTCAGACCTGGCCCAACCGCTTTTTCGTCCATACCGGGACCGCGGGAGGCTGGGTGAATAATGACCCTCCACACTTTCCCTATCGTATGCCGAGCCTGTTCCGTCGCCTCACAGAGCACCGAAAGGATTGGGCCGTTTATTTCCACGACCTGCCAAATACGGCCCTTCTAACTGATATCTGGTCCCGTCTGCCGACACCAGACTTCCGGCTCTATGAGCACGAGTTCGCGGAAGATGCGCGCAACGGCATCCTGCCCGCCTATACCTTTATTGAGCCCCGCTATTTGGTAAGCCGCTTCCGGGCCAAGGTTCCCAACGACCAACATCCGCCGACCAATATCATCCATGCTGAACAATTAATCGCTGAGACCTATAACGCTCTTCGGCAAAGCCCTCAGTGGACCAAAACCCTGTTCATCATCATCTATGACGAACATGGCGGCACTTATGACCATGTAGCGCCGCCGCCTGCGACGCCTCCAGGCGGTCCTTACCCTGACGGCTTTACCTTTAACCGCTACGGGGCGCGCGTGCCCGCGGTGCTCATTTCACCCCATATTCCTGCCGGTAGCGTCATTCGCCCTGCAGATCCTGAGGGAGCGCCTTTTGACCACACGAGTGTCATCAGGACCGTGCAGGAGTTGTTCGGCCTCGGGTCGCCGTTGACCGACCGCGTTGCTGCCGCACCATCGCTCTTGCCAGCTTTGGCTAACGATACACCGCTCAATATGGGGCCAGAGCGCATTGCTTTTGTGCCATCACAGCCGACGCCGGAAGAAATCAGCCGCCTCCGTAAGACGGACAATGTTGCCGGCCTTCAGTTCAGTATGAGCGGCTTCGCTGCGACGCTGCTTGGCACGATCGCTCGGATCTCCGCTCATTTCCGGCATGGCGTAAGACGATCAGGCCATCGCGCGGGCGTTTTTCCTGCCCGGCGGCGCAAGGCCGATAGAAAGGGATGGCCGCTGTAGCGAAGGGCGGAATGCCAACGGCAAAAACATCAAAGGCAATTTCCGCTGGCTTAGGAGCTTGACCAAAGGATAGCTAAGCTCAGCTGCCACATTAACATCCAACAGCGCGAAATCAATTTCCCACTCCCCAGCAGCCTCTAGGGCGTTGACCGCCCCAGGGAACGGTCCCACCACAGAACACCCCTGATCTGACAGCACGTCTTCCGTCGACGGCAATCAGCATTTCGTCCTCCAGGATCAGAATCCGGCAGCCGGACATTGCGGGATCGGCCATAACGCAACATCGCAAAACGCGGATGCGATCACAGTACGCAATATGCGTGACTAGCGCTCCATGCCATGGCATTGATGTGGCCGCTTGCCACCTATAGCGCATCAGTTGTACGCTGTTGCGGCTTGCCGAAGCTGTGAGTTGCTAAGTAAAAAATAATGCTCACAAAAACACTAAATGTCTCATCAACGGAACAGTTTTTTACTGAGGATCAAACCAGCCGCTGCAGCCAGAAGTAATGCGTTGATTGGGTTACGCCCTCACATAGGTCGAGACTTCCTCCAGGCGATTTTTCCCACCTTCTGAAATTGTCCTATACATCTCCGAAGCCCTGCCCGAAAGCGTATTGGTCCCGTCATTCACCGCGCGGTTTTGCTGGGCTGACATGACCGTATTTAGTTTCTGCGAAAGCGCTACAACATCGGCCCTCAGGATTGCAACCTCGTCTTCTAAGGATGTCGAGAAAGCTTTGAAGTTGGATGGCTTGTCAGACACTGGAGCATCTTCAATGTTGTTTTTTGGTTAGTGCTATAGGAGATCGTCAGAGCGACCTAGCTTCAAATTGTGAAATTGCAAGGCCTTCATTCACTTGCAAAGCAAGCTCGGCGTTGCCACACGGCCGTAGGAGCCCGCGTAGCCCAGAGCCACCAATTCCGCGTAAAGCTGCTTGACGGTGCGCTTCTGCTTCCGGGATCGCGCGGCCTCCGCCCCGAGCTAATTCGAAAGCGGCTCCGTGAACGCGTCCAGCTTGCTCCGCCGCTCCGGAACCGTGAACTTCG
The DNA here is from genome assembly GCF_020621385.1 of Acidisoma cellulosilyticum. GTDB lineage: Bacteria > Pseudomonadota > Alphaproteobacteria > Acetobacterales > Acetobacteraceae > Acidisoma > Acidisoma cellulosilyticum. Next base: position 9,096 of record NZ_JAESVA010000018.1, read on the forward strand.
GTTCCACCAAACCCGCCCGGAGATACTTTCAGATCGTATTCCGCGACAGCCCCGTTCGTCGCGATATCTCCCGACTCGGTAGCTTATCGCGAAACGCCCAACGCCGGATCGAGCTCAGCAAGGCCATGTCGATCACTTCTGGATCCCCCGCTGCTCTCAGCAGGGAGAAAATTCAAACATAGGTCAATTCTCAATGGAAAATTTCCCCTAACCCCGGTCACCTCTCGGTGGAATTCAACACCCTTTAAGGAACATCGACAAGAGCCACTTACTTTCTGGAGGACTCATTGATATGAGGAAGAGTCCATTCAGAGCAGTGCGGCAGAAATAGCAAAAGTTATTTTTATTTTCTGAAATTAAATGCGTCGACCGGTTGAATCCACCCTTCCTTATTTCGTGTGAGTGCCTGTGCGGTCCCGCGCGTCAATGGTTCACTCGCTCGCCAGCATGCCCTGCAAGTTTGCGTCGCGGAAATTGAGACTTCAGCAAGTCACTCGGCGAGGCCTGCGAAGCTGACACCTTGGCCTAAGAATGGCCACGTTAAATTAAAAATGAGATGGCCCCGGTTGGCTGGACAGTTTGGCGGCAAAGATAAGCTATTCCCTGGTTCCTCTTATGCCGCCAGCTTCAGGCTCGACACCGTTGAGCCTATCTCGTTGTAAGCCTCTTCCGGGGTTTGGCCGCCCAACGAAGAGTGTGGCCGCCGCGTATTGTAATGGCCGATCCACTTCCGCAGACCGGCATGCAATGCGAGACCCGTTTCGAACGCATGCAGGTAAACGCATTCGTATTTCAACGAACGCCACAGCCGTTCGATGAAGACGTTATCCATCCATCGGCCCCGCCCGTCCATGCTGATCCGCACGTTCGCATCCGCCAGCATCTGAGTGAACGCCAGGCTGGTGAATTGACTGCGCTGGTCAGTGTTGAAGATGTCGGGCGTGCCATGCAGGGCCAATGCCTCCTGCAACGCCTCCGTGCAAAAGGCCAAGTCCATCGTGTTCGACAGCCGCCACGACAGCACCCGGCGGCTGTGCCAGTCCATGATCGCCGTCAGATACAAAAAGCCGCGGCGCATGGGGATATAGGTGATGTCGGAGCACCAGACTTGGTTAGGCCGCACGATCGCCAGATCGCGCAGCAGATACGGATACACACGGTGCTCGGGATGCGGCGCGCTGGTATTTGGCTTTTGATAGATCGCCCGCAGCCCCATCTTGCGCATCAGCCCGACAACCCGGTTACGGCCAACGCGGTGGCCCAGCCGATGCAGATGCCGCATCATCTGGCGCGAGCCGTAATACGGGCAATCCAAAAACGCCTCGTCGATCAACCGCATCAACGCCAGCGTCGGTTCGCTCTCGCCCACCGGCTGGTAATAGCGGCCAGACCGGCTGATCTGGAGCAGTGCGCACTGCCGCACGATCGACAACTGCGGATGCGACCCGTCCACCATAGCGCGCCTTCGTTCCACGCTCATCGACCAGAGGCCTTCGCCAAAAAATCCCGTTCCACCACCAACTGGCCGATCTTGGCGTGCAGTCGGGTCAGTTCCGCTTCCCCCGTCGCGACGGCTGCTTCCGCCTTGCCGGAAAACGTCGAAGCCAACCCCTCGATCGCCTGCCGCTTCCAGGCTGCGATCATCGTCTGATGAATGCCGTGTTTGGCAGACAACTCTGCCAGAGTCAGCTCGCCCTTGATCGCCTCCAGCGCTACCTTGGCCTTGAACTCAGCCCCGTAGCGCCTCCGTGTCACCTTGCCCATAACGTCCCGTCTCTTGCTCACGCGGGAATAGCTTATCACCCTGTCCGAAATCCTGGAGCCAGCTCAAAAAGGCCCGGAGCAGCTTGCTGCCCCGGGCCTTTCTTGACGTTTTAGTCAGGGTGGCAAAGTTAGGCTGCCGACGCTATCTCGCTATTGTCAGCAATGGAGACGGTTTCGGCCGCTGCCGGATCGGGCAACATTTCGGCTTTGATGTTGCGAGCTTTAGGGGAGCGTTGCCCCGGCTTTTTCGATACGGCGCGCTTCAGCTTCTCCGTCGTCTCAGCCTTGATGGCGGCGACTTTGCTGGTGCGGCTTGTCTTGAGAGCCCTCGTGGACTTCGCAGCAGCGGTAACCTTTACAGGACTCACGTTAACCGATGCTGCGGTCTTTGCAGCAGCTTTATGCTCTTTGATCTGTTCACGAAGCTTGATGATCGTCTTCTCAAGCTTCGTTACGTGGATTTCGAGATCGGCCTTATTCATTTTAACCGCAGGAGCAGCTTTGGGCGCTGTCGTTGCTTTTACAGTCTTCGTGCGGAAGGCCTTCGTGGCCGCGATGCGCAGCTTGGGTGCCGCAGACTTTGTACGCGTTGACGCTATTGATCCTTTGGCCTTGCGAACGATTGGGGTGGCGGTTTTCTTTGTCGCCGTGCTGCTTGCGGCACGAGTCTTAGTAGGAGCCCGGGCGGCAGACGTGGTTTTCTTCGCCTTTGTAGCAATGCGAGCCATTCGGATGACCTTTCTAAAAAAGTATCAAGTTTGATCTCTCAGTCATTCGAGAAACTGGTTGGATTTTACTCTTGTTCAAGCGCCTGTTCCATAGATTTCTACAACAAAATTATTCCTTTCAGAAACTTAGCGAATTTTGCCAAAGAAGAGAAAAAGCTGAAATCTCTAAACCTCATTCACTGGCAGGGCATATTTTCGTTTTTAGTCTATCTGCTTCAAAGCCGATGTCCGCTTCCGATGGATTGAATGTTTGCCTAGCGAGCCGCATGTTCGAGAAAGTAGACGGTGCTGATCCCAAGGGGCTGTGCGGAAATATGACGTTGCCAGAGCTCTTGCTGACCGATCCGATTCAAAAGTTTATCCCCGACGGCGGCGATCTAATTCACTGCGCATGCTTGGGATGGGACGGCATGCATTGCAGGAAGGCAATCGGAAGATCTTCGTTTGCGCGGTAGACGTCGGACACGGGCAACAAGCGTCCACGCTGTCGAACTGGTCCCGTTTGTTTCGAAGTTTTCAGCCAGTCTGGGACATCTTCCGAGCCATGCGTATGGCCGCTCGACAGCCCATCGCCTTGAGAGGACTTCAAAGTCCGAAGCCGTGTCGGATCGTCTGATAATCTGTACCGTCCAGCGCCAGAATGCGTGCAGCGCCTGACGCAGCTTGTTACCGGCGTAGCCACCGTCAGCGAGGATCTATCTTAGCCAAGGATAGAACCTGCAAATGGACGCCAGCACCCTCACAGCGCCATCTCGACCCTGATGCTGGCGATATGCACGACCAATCCGACGAGATGACCGGCCGTATTGGTGACGATGTACTGTCTGCGACCCTTGATCTTCTTGCCAGGGTCAAACCCACCTGGGTCGCCGCTCTCCCTTGTCATCCCAATTCAATGGAGCGTGCCGGGTCGGGCGTAACCCGGCGTCTATCCATCTCGCCTACAGATCCCGGTAGGTAACGCGTTAACCGAGCCGCTTCCGTCCGCGCCTGGCTTCTGGGAAACGCGTGATTGTCACGCCCGCCTCCGTCGCGACCTCTGGCTGATCCGTGTCACCGGCCTCCCAAGGTGTCGCGTCCGGCTCCGTCTTTACGGGTGGTACGGGCGCGGCGTCGGGTTCAGGCACCCAGTGACCCTGTATATGGGCCGCCTCACCCTCCCCGCTCTTGGCCACAACAACCTCGTCCTGCCACAGCATCTCGATCTGATCGACGTGCTCGATCCGGCGGAATTCCAGGTCAGCCGCTGTCGAGGTCTTGGCTTTGCCTTTGCGGCGACCGAGTTGGGAGACGGGCGCCAGTGGCGTCTCAACGTCCGGAACCGGCGATAAAGCCAACCCAACTGTTGCGATCAGCGACGGAAGGTGCGCCGTTTCGATCTCATGGCGTGACAGATAGGCGGCGAGGATGGCGGTGGCCGCCTCTTGAATAGCGCGTTGGATCATCGATTCCTCAAGCAAAGCTAGACCCGCTTACCGTAGTGGGGCACCTCTGGCCCTCGTTCGCCCTGCATCCCACCCTTGCTCAAAGCTTTTGGGCTCCCAAGCCAGCTATCAGATCAGCCGCACCATACCTGTGGTGGCGGATCGTGCAGTAACCGTACCCGTTTCACCCCTCGCCGCCTTCGGCCATTTCGCGCGCAATATGCCCGTAGGCCTTCGGATCCAGATGACGCGAGTCTGCCGCCAAGGCGCGCAGGGCGGCAAGCCCTGACTTGGTGAAAAAGGCGCGCGGCCATGGCGCCATGGGCCGGATCTCGAGAAGCTGGCGTTCGACCATCGACTTGACCGCCGGCGGGAGCTTGGGCTGACCCGCCTCCAGCCCGCCGCGCCAGACCCGGAGGAAAATGCCGTCAGCCACGCGGGGATATTGACCGAAATGCAGACCAAATGCCTGGCGGATCAGCGCACGCTCGCCGGTGGTAAAGGTAGGAGCCGGCGACGCGGGCGGCAAGGATACGGGCTGCTTCATTGGAGGGGCCTATTCGATATCCGTGCGGTCAACGGGAACGGACACGCCCTGGGCATCTTGGTCGTCGCCCTTTGCCCCAGCTTCCCAGGCCGTCCAAGCCGCTTGATCGAACGCGGCGATCGCTTCGTCCATATCCTCCACACTCGTCCTCAGTGCGTCCACAAGACCTGCCAGCCGCGCCACCAAGTCCTCCTCGAACGCGATGCGCGGCGTTCCGGCCCACACACCACCGAACTGGCGTCCCGCCAGCCGCCATTCCTCGACCGTAACCGGAGGATCGAACACACGCCGACCGTCTTGCCCCCAAACTTCATCCCGTCATCTGACATGCGGTCGCGCTTCATTTCCAACGGAAGGACTCCGTCTCCACAGTCTGTCGCGTCGCATTAGCACTTTAAGCGCTCAAAGCATCTAGCCTCGTTTTCTGAGGAGCTGAAAGCCCACCCTAACCGCAGGAAAGTCGCAAAAATCGGGCGCATGTTCCTTATTTGTTCGTATCGTGCTAAACCTCGCACCATGGCTGAGGCGCAAAATTCGAAAAGTTATCCACATCAAGATGGGCGCCTTCTACGCGTCCGTCGAGCAGCGCGATAAACCTAATCTTCGAAGGCTGCCTTTGTGATTGGCTGTAGCGCACGGCGTGGCGGCCGCGGCGAGCTTTGAAGCACTGCTGTTTCGGGCTCGCTCCGCTATGCCCTCAATCGTCGCCATGCGGCCCTGCGAATACCACTGCTGATGCTGAGCTTGCCCTTGGCAATCTGACTCTCTAACGATTGCCGTCCATTATCCCGTCGTTCGCAGGCTCACTTTCCACCGGTTTTATTGCATGATCACGTTCAAGAACGTCACCAAACGCTACGACAACAGCACTATCGCAGTCGATAATCTGTCGCTTGAGGCACCAAAAGGAAAAATCACGATCTTCGTTGGACCGTCGGGCTGCGGCAAGACAACGTCTCTGCGCATGATCAACCGCCTTATCACGCCGTCCTCAGGCACGATCATGCTCGATGGTCAGCCCACGGAGGCGATAGACCTCGCGCGGCTAAGGCGTAAGATCGGCTACGTCATCCAACATGCCGGGCTCTTTCCGCACCTTACCGTTGTGCAAAATATTGCGACAACCGCCCGCCTCATCGGTATCGCCAAGAAGCAGGCTCTGGGCATTGCCTCCGAATTAATTGAACGCGTTGGGCTCGATCGCACTTTCGCGAACCGCTACCCTTGGCAGCTTTCGGGCGGCCAACAACAGCGCGTGGGTGTTGCGCGCGCATTGGCTTCAGATCCTGAGTTCATGCTGATGGATGAGCCTTTCAGCGCGGTCGATCCGGTCGTGCGTCATCAGTTACAGGAAGAGTTTCTGCGACTGCAGCGCGACATCGGCAAGACCATCATCATGGTGACGCACGATATCGACGAGGCGCTAAAGCTCGGCGATCAGGTCGCGGTGCTGCGCACTGGCGGCATTTTAGCGCAGATAGCGTCGCCGCAAGAATTGCTTTCCAAACCCGCCGACGCTTTTGTCGCTGATTTCGTGGGTCGAGATCGCGGCTATCGATATCTGGGCTTTGTCGACGCCACGTCTTCGCTTGCGGTGGCCGCGGAGCCCGCCGCACCACTTGGAACCGAACCGTCGACGGCCCGGGCACTTACACGGGACCGCTGGATACTGGTCACCAACGCGGCTGCACAGCCGATGGGCTGGGTAGATCTTGACCAGCAAACCGGCCCGATCCGCGAAAGCGATCTTAATCTTAGTGGAACGCTCGCGTCTCAAAGTGGCAATCTGCGACAGGTGCTGGACGCCGCACTGAGCGCGCCATCCGGCCGCGGCGTCATCGTAGGCACGAGCGGCGCGTTGCTCGGTTCGGTCCGCTTGGCAGAGATTGTAACGGCAATCGAATCGGCCAAGGCCGTTGGAATGGGAGCGCGGTCGTGAATTTTGACTGGCTCGCAGGAGAAGCTGGGGACATTGGTAATTTCTTCGCTTGGCATGCGGCTTTGTCCGTCATCCCCGTGGTCGCAGCACTGGTGATGGCGCTGCCAATTGGCTGGCTTGTCAAGCAGTCGGGCGTTCTACGCCCCGCGCTGCTTGGCATTGCCGGCCTGCTCTACACCATCCCATCACTCGCGCTTTTTGTTCTCTTGCCGCTTGTCCTCGGCACCCAAATTCTTGATCCGCTCAACGTCGTTGTCGCATTGACGCTTTATACATTGGCCCTGCTGGTGCGAACCGTCTGCGACGGCCTGGACGCGGTTTCGGCCGATGTTCTCCAAGCAGCGAATGCCATGGGATACCGGCGTTTTTCCCGCTTCTTCCGGGTAGAGTTGCCACTGGCGGTGCCCGTCATCGGTGCCGGTCTTCGGGTCGCTGTCGTCTCCAATGTAAGTATTGTCTCGATCGCGGCGCTGATCGGCACACCGCAGCTCGGTGCGCTCTTTACCGAGGGCCTGGAATTGCACTTTCTCACACCGATCCTGACGGGAATCATTCTTTGTGTCGCCCTAGCCGTCTCGTTAGACGGCCTTGTCATCTTCCTCACGCGCCAGCTGACACGCTGGCAACCGCGGAGCTGACTCCATGATTTCCTGGATAACCAATCCCCAGCACTGGACCGGGTCGGACGCAATTCCACTGCTGATCGGTCAGCATCTGGCTTACAGTGCGGTCGCGTTGGCGATCGCGGTTCTGATCGGCTTTCCCATTGGGCTTTATGTGGGCCATACGCGGCGCGGTGTGGTGATGGTGGCCGGCACCGCGAATGCACTGCGCGCCCTGCCGAGCCTTGGCCTCATCGTGTTGCTTGTAATCCTCTTCGGGCCAGTTTTTGCCTCAGACCTAGCCTTCTTGATACCCTGCGTGATCGTATTAGTGCTCCTAGCAGTACCCCCAATCATGACAAATACTTATGCTGGGATCGCGGCCGTAGACCCAGCCGCCGTCGATGCGGCCCGTGGCATGGGATACAGTTCGCTTGGTGTGCTGCTGCATGTCGAACTGCCCTGCGCGCTGCCTCTAATTTTTTCGGGGCTTAGAAGCGCGACCCTTCAGGTCATCTCCACAGCTACGATCGCCGCCTATGTTTCGCTTGGGGGCCTTGGCCGGCTGATCATCGATGGACTGGCTCAACGCGACTATTTCGAAATGGTAGCAGGCGCCGTCCTTGTCGGTGCGCTTACGCTTGTCGTCGACCTTCTCATTGCGCTCGCCTCACGCTTCACCCTATCTCGCGGGTTAATGCGCTAATGTGCGGGTGCCGTCTTAAACCTAATCAGGATCGTTGAGATGACCAAATCGTTATTGCGCAACGCAGTCTATGCTTGCGCCACTCTTTCTTTAATGGCCCTGCCTGCATTGGCGGCCGATCCTTTCGGCACAGCTGCACCGAAGCGCCAATCCAAGGGAACCATCATCGTGGGCTCCGCTAATTTTCCGGAAAGCCAGCTGATTGCCACAATCTATGCGAAGGCTTTGAAAAGTGCCGGCGTTCCTGTCGAAACTCACATGAACATTGGCAGCCGGGAGGTCTATATCCCCGCGCTGATCGATGGATCCATCGACCTGCTGCCTGAATATTCTGGGAGCATGCTGACCTATCTCGACAAAAACGCCACTGCGAGTTCTCCGACCGATGTTGCGACCGCGCTGAAGGCAGCGCTGCCCAAAGGCGTTTCGATCCTGACACCATCTGCCGCCCAGGACGCAGATACCGTTACAGTGACGCAGGCGACGGCCACGAAGTATCACCTGGCGTCGATCGCCGATCTGAAGCCGGTTGCGGGCGATTTGGTATCGGGTGGTGCACCTGAGTGGCAGACACGGGAGGAAGGGGCGGTCGGGCTAACAAGGATCTACGGCGTCACATTTAAGTCTTTCAAGCCTTTGGACGAAGCCGGTCCGCTGACGCTATCTGCTCTTGTTAACGGCCAGGTGCAGGCGGCGGATGTCTATTCGACTGATCCGTCGATGGCTGCCGATCATCTTGTCGCGCTGTCCGATCCCAAGTCACTCTTCCCGGCGCAGAACGTCGTGCCAATCATCGCGACTGCGAAAGTAAATCCAATTGTAATCAAGACGCTCAATGCCGTCTCCGCCGCGCTGACGACCGATGATCTGATCAAGATGAACGTCGCTCTCGGCAATCATGAGAGCTTCAACGAAGTCGCAAAGGATTGGCTAAAGGCCCATAATATCAAATAATTTTCAAGCGATGACGTCTTGCAATTTTTTAGTTCGGTAAAGTGTCGTCGCTTTTTTAGTGTTATGTGCCGTATCGTGTGTTCGGCGGTCGATAGCAGCGGGGCACTGAATGGGCCCGCTGCTATCAGCTTAACGACGCTGCTCAAAAAACATCGTCAAACTAACGAGGCATTATTACCGTGATCGGTCAATAGCGAAGTCGATTTTTGAACTCTTTCCCCTGAAAAGGCGGCTAACAAACTCCTTTTCAAAAGGTGAAGATTATCAATATTACGCCCTTCAGTATGCAGACTGTGCTATTGATTAGACATTTGATAACATCGTCTACTGTGAACAGATTATCGATACCTATACCAGTCTGGGAGATTTGAATGACGCAGCAGATGCATCTTGGTGCATTTCTCTTTAATCTGGGCAATCATATCGCAGGCTGGCGAATGCCAGGCGTGCCAACCGAAGGGTTGATGGAATTCGAGTTTTATCGAAATCTTGCCGAGACTGCTGAACGCGGGAAGTTCGATCTTATCTTTCATTCTGACGGCCTTGGCATCAACGACAGCTATGACACAGTCCTACGCCATACGGTTGCGATTCGACCTGAGCCATTGACGCTTCTGTCAGCGCTCTCCGTCGTGACAAAGCGCGTAGGTCTGGCTGCGACCATTTCTACCTCTTATAACGAGCCATATCACATTGCCCGGAAGCTCGGGATGTTGGACTTTCTAAGTCATGGCCGAGCTGCACTCAATCTTGTTACATCCAGTACCGACCAAGAAGCACAAAATTTTGGCCAAATCCGTCATTTGTCCCATGCTGCACGGTACGAACGTGCACGAGAATTCGTCGATATCCTAAAGTTGTTGTGGGATAGCTGGGAGGATGGCGCAGTCATGTTTGATAAAGAAAGTGGCCGGGTCGCAGACCCAGCACGCATTCACGCTATCGACTTTAGGGGTAAATACCTGTCTGTGCGTGGACCACTAAATATTCCGCGGCCACCGCAGGGGCATCCTATAATCATTCAAGCAGGAGTGTCTGCAGATGGTCAGGATTTTGCTGCGCATGTAGCCGATATTGTTTTCAGCGTGGAGCGGTCGTTGGCCTCGGCTCAATCTTTCTACGCTGCTGCGCAGAAGCGTGTAGTAGCAGCAGGACGGCGCAAAGACGCCATGAAAATTATGCCCGGCCCGTTACCAATTATCGGGCGAACTCAAGCGGAAGCAGACGCGAAGGATCGCGCCCTCCAAGACCTTGTTCCTGAGTCTCTCGCTGTTTCCTATCTTTCTGACATCGTGCAGCACGACTTAACCCATTATCCTATAGACGGACCTTTACCGGACCTGCCCGCAAGTAATGGTGAGATGGGCCGACGGCAGATGATTTTGGATGAAGCGAATGTCGCCGGTACTACCATACGATCTCTCGCGGTGAAGATGGTACAAAATCGCGGGCATCTTCGCATCGTCGGCACGGCAGTAAAAATTGCTGATTTCATGGAAGATTGGTTCAAAAAGGGAGCATGTGATGGGTTCAATATCTTGGCACCTTTTCATCCCGGTGCGCTTGAAGAATTTGTCGATGAAGTCGTGCCAGAACTGCAACATCGAGGCCTATTTCGTAAAGATTATCAAGGCATTACTCTGAGAGATCATCTGGGCCTGCCACGATGCAATGACCGAAATCGAACGTGACGCCATTGAATATTTGACGGTCTTTGGGAAAAGTATTTGCCATGTCCCGGGGAAGCGAGCAGCTGTCGATGGCTCGGATGAGGTCGTCTGATCGCTCAACAATGCGAGTGTTTGTCCGTTCGGAGCGCGAGCGGCGGTTGGCCGTGTCGATATTCCTTAAAGAAGCCTTCCTCAAAGTGTGGGCACCTCGGCAGAGCCACGGAAGCTTAATTTGCAGTACTAATTGAACATCCCGGCGTCTAAGGAGGCAGCTTCTGTGGGCCGAAGGATGCAGACCAAAACACGGGTTAGCTCTATATTTTCAAAATTTTACCGGCGTCTCGGGGTTCTCTCTGCCCACAATTTAAGGAAGACCCACATTACTCCGCCAGCGACACTCCTATGTCGCCGAAGATTAATCTTCCCGATCTGGCATCAGTCTGACCAGGTTTTTGCACTTCCCGTGGAGCGTGGCACAAGGTAGCAAGGCTCAGTCAGTCTCGATGCTCTTGCGCTACTGCTGAAGCAAATACCTGCCTCCTACTCTGGGTCCAATTGAGCTTGCTAAGGCAATTTCTCGCATTCACACTTAAGGCTTGTGTCGAGCAAGCCGTGGAGTTGCAAAGTTGAGCGAGCGCCCTAATCTGCAGGCCTGGACAATCACTGTCCTCGTCTTTTTGTTCATGCTGACGAACTACGCGGATAAAGCCGTCTTCGGACTGTCCAGCACACATATCATCAAGGATCTTCACCTCAGCCACGCCCAATTCGGCCAGCTCGGGAGTGCCTTCTTCCTGCTATTTTCGATCTCCGGCGTCATCATCGGTTTCCTCGCCAATCGTGCCAATACTAAAGGCATCATGCTGGGCATGAGCATCGTTTGGGCGCTAGCCCTGCTGCCTCTCAGTTTTGTTGGAACCTTCTCGGCCCTGTTTTGGAGCCGCGTCGTGCTCGGCGCGGCGGAAGGTCCTGCCTTCCCGATCGCCGTGCACGCCGTCTACAAGTGGTTCGGAGACAGCCATCGGGCGCTGCCGACCAGCCTCGTCGCTTGCGGCGCGGCCGTCGGCACGGGCGTCATTGCCCCCCTTCTCACCTGGGTCATCACGCAATACGGCTGGCACGCGACTTTCGGCCTTCTGGGCGTCGTCGGCCTCACCTGGGCGGTGCTTTGGCTGCTTGTCGGTGCCGACGGGCCCGTGGCCTCGTCAGCTGAAAGCGACGCGTTGGTAACACGGATTTCCTACTGGCGGCTGATTTTCAGCCGCACAATGATCGGCGTCTGCCTCGCCGGCTTTGCCGCCTATTGGATCATCGCTTTGAATATCGTCTGGCTCGCCAATTACCTCATCAAAGCCATGCATCTCAGCCCGGGCGAAGCCGCTTGGATCATCGCCGTGCCTTCTATCCTGCAGATGATCCTTGCGCCGGCACTTGCCTATCTTTCGCAGAAGCTGACCGCCTTTGGCGTTTCGACACGCGTGTCGCGTGGCTTGCTCGGCACGGCTTGCGTAGTCATCGCAGGCGGTGCCATGATCTGCCTCTCGATTGTCGGCATGGGCGTCGCCAAAGTCGTTCTGGTGGGACTAAGCTTCTCAATCGGCAGCGTCATCTTTACCCTTGGCGCCACGCTGATCGGCGAAATATCGCCAGCCCCGCAGCGGGCGGCGATGCTCGGGATCATGAATTCCTTCCATACGCTGGCGGGATTATTCGCCCCAATCGCGATGGGGTTCGTCGTCGATATCGGGACCGACCCGGTGGCCGGCTTCCGGACCGGCTATATCGATGCCGGGCTCCTCGTCGTCGTCTTAGGTCTGACCGCAGCGATGCTTATCAATCCGGCCGCCGATCTGGCACGTTTTCGGCGCGCTGCCGTCACGCGTCTGCAAGCAATGGGTTGAGCGACAATCCGCGGAAACTCATGCGCAAAGCCGTCAATAGGGCACCGTCCTGAGCGATGGCGGTGATGAGGTCGACGTCCGGGCCCGTCTCCCGGTCCTCGTCCAGCTTCGGTACGCGCGCGCGAATAGCGGCATAAAGGATGGCCGTTGGCACTGAGAGGATCGGCTTGCCGCGCAGGTCCACCGCTTGCGCCGCCGTCATCGCCTCAATCGCGATCAACAGGCGCAGCGGCAACAACTGCTCCTCCAGCTTACGGATCGTCAATGGCGTATGTGGTGCATGATCCTCCACCGTCTCGGAAACCGGGATGGAATCAAGACTGGCCGGCGTCGCCTTCAGCCGAATTTCCGCATGGAGATAGGACGCTGTCTTTTGGAGCGCGTTGAACCCGACTGAGGGCCCACCGACGGGTGAGAGATATTTGGGCAGGCCGGACAGGCGCGCATCCATAAGCTTGACCGTCCGCTGAATACTCGCGCTCGCGAGATGGCAAAGCGCGATCGCAAGGCTGTCGAAGGCAAGAGCGATGGCAGGCGTATGGTAATTTGCAGTCGAGAGGATGGTGCGATCATCGGCGAGGACGAGAGGGTTGTCGGACGCCGTGTTGATTTCAAGCGTCACTGCCTCTGCCGCCGTATCGAAAGCCGTGAGCACCGGTCCATAGATTTGCGACAGGACGCGGAAGGAGAGCGCATCCTGAATCGAGCGTGATGATCCGTCGTAGAGATAGCTGCCGGCCAGAAGCTGCCGGAACATCGCGGCTGCTCGAACCTGGCCGCCGGCCGGGCGGGCAACGGCCAAGCGCGCATCAAAGATCCCGGGATTGGCTGCGTAGCCTTCCAGCGACAGGGCGGCCGTCGCGGTACCGAAGATCAGCAGGTCCGCCAGCTCTGCCAAAACGACGGCCGCATGACCGCAACTGATCGCGCTGGTATTGAGAAGGCCAAGACCGTCTTTGGCCCCGAGCGCGACGCGGGACAATCCCGCGGCCGCCAGAGCTTCCGCGCCCGGCAGCAATTGTCCGTCGAACCAGGCCTGACCGTGCCCGATGACGACCGCCCCTATATGGGCAGCGAGGCCGAGATCCCCCGCACCGATCGAGCCGCGTCCCGGAACGCAGGGCGTGACGCCGCGATTGAACATCGCAATCATCCCGTCCAAGACCGCCGGTGATATGCCGGCGCCACCCTGAGCAAGGCCGATGATGCGGCAGAGCAGCTGGATACGCCCGACCCCCTGCGAAAACAGTGGGCCCACGCCGATCGTCCGGCCTCTGATCATCTGGACCTGAAAATCTGCGAGGGTGGCAGTGTCGAGCCGAAAGCCGAGATTGCCGCCAAGGCCGGTGTTGAGCCCATAGACCGGCTCATCGCCTTCGGCATAGGCTTCAACCACCGCCCGCGACGCAGCTACGCGGGCAAGGGCGTCCAGACTCAACCGGATCTGTGTTGCACCCGCGGATGCCGCAACGATCTCAGCTAGATCGATCGGTTGATCACCGATCTCCAACTGGTCGATCAAGCAAACCTCAAACGCTGACCGATATCGAGCCGCTTAGCCTTCTCCAGCATGGCGTGGCCAAGCGCGATATCCGACAGCGATAATCCGCGATGCCAAAAAAGGATTGTCTCTGTTTCAGATTCCCGGCCGGCCTTGAGACCGGCGACGATCTGGCCCATTTCCGCATGCAAGGTCTCCTCTGAGAGCTTGCCGGCCTCGACGTGAGCGCGCAGGCTTCCGAACTTGCCACCCTTGCACTGGCCCCAATCATCAACCACCAGCTTGCTCATGATGTCGGTCAGCGACAGTTCTATCGCGCTCATCGTGCCATAGGGCATCACCAACGCCCCAGGTTTGATCCACTCGGTCCGTAGCATCGGTGTTGGCGCATCAAGTCGTGATGCCTCAACCACAATATCGGCGCCTTCGACGCAGCTTTGCCAGTCTTTCGTCGCGAAAACCGGCTTTCCGAGATCCTGCTCCAACCGCTGCGCGAATGGCTTATAACTTTCAGGACGGCGGGAATGCACACGGATCTCATCAAAATTGAAAAGGCTGTCGAGAAGGCGCACATTCCAATAGGCTGTTCCGCGCGCGCCAATATGGCCAAGGATTTTGGAATCCTTGCGGGCCAAGTACTTAGCACCAACTGCAGTAACGGCCCCGGTGCGCATGTCGGTAATGCCCGAAGCATCGAGGATGGCTTTCGGCGTTCCATTATACCGGTTGAGGAGTAGAAGGACCCCAAATTCGGACGGGAAGTTGATCTTGTAATTGTCGACGAAATCGCCGACGACTTTGACGCCTGCACTGTCGATCGCACCACCGATAGAACCGCGTAGCACGTTGAAATGACCACGGGCCACTCCAGGCTCCAGATGGACGCGCGGTTCAATCACCGTCTCGCCCCGCCCCTGTTCACCGAGAGAGGATTCGATGGCGCCGATGATTTCGGCGTCCGTCATCTTCAACTCCTCGATATCGAGACGGTTGAGGTAGTCGATATAGATGGGCGACATGCCGGGTGTGGACATTATAGTCTCTCAAACCTGATCAAATGCGAACCGAAAGCCTGGACGGTATGCTTTGCCGCCCGCAGGCGCAACCCGCCCTGCCCGGAGGGTCAAGGATGAGGAAGGTCGATCACGATCGGCCGGTGGTCTGACGGGCCGCGGGGAAGCGCACGGCCGGAGTTGGGTGAAACGGGCCGCCGGCTCAGGCAGCGGTCAAGCCGAAACGGCGCAAATCCTCTCGCCATATGCGTGACGCCGCGCGGGCCGACATCGGCAAAGCCGGCAAGCCGCGTGCGCCCGACCATATTAAAATCCCCCATGATCACGTCAACACCGGGATGCGCCTGCACAATATGGCGCAGTTGCCGCCGATTGCAGCGCTGCCCATGATCGAGGTGAACATTCGCGATCTGGATGCCCGAAGCTTCCAGGATGAGCGCAATGCGCGGACGTCCCCATTTAGGCCGGATCGGCCGCAGATCCCATTTCGACCCTGGCGGCAGGCTCAGCGTATCGACATGGAGGAAGCCGGCGGCGCTCCAGGCGGCGAGCCCGTTCAACCGGCCGGGCATTAGACAGCGGATATAGCTTCCGCCCAGATTTTGCAAACCATCGATTGCCGATGTCGCTTCCTGCAGCAGTAAAAGGTCCTGAGATTGGCTGGCGATCAGTGACAGAACGTCAGCGAGGCTGGCGCCCCCCTTATGCAAAAGATTCCAGCTAAGAATCCTCATGCATTCTCCTGATCCTTGTGCGCACAATTGAAGCCCGAGGCGTGAGGTGACAGGTCAGCCACTAAAAGCGACTCACGCAGCCTTGGCACCGCCGTAGTCTTCCCAGCCGTCCCATGCCGCCTCCGTAAACGTGGTCAAAGCAGGCTCTATGCTCAGGAACTTCGTCTGAACCAGGCCAGTGAGCCCATCTAGCTGCACGTTAAGCTCACGGGTGAAGGCAATCAGAGCAAGATCGCTCCTAAGGCGCCCGAAATGGTATCCTGCTTCGAGGCAATCTTCGATGGAAACCGGCGGGGCAATGCTGAGATGGGTGCTCATTGTGGCGGCTTTTGGACGTTATTCAACGGATATGGGTCAGCCGCCGCCCTCTGCGCGATCTTGCCTGCCTCATTGATCTCGTGAGAAACTGCATTCTTCCGATATCAGATTTGTGGTAAGTCTTGCCAGACGCCGCCGGCCGCCGCGACCTTTTAAGACGAACCCGCCGGCACCTTGCACCCCTTGGCCGTGTCGCCGTCGAGCAGAAGACCGATCTTGTCCAAGCCTGATGCGTCCAACGTGCCATGGGTCGTACGCCATGGCCCCTCCACAACGACAGGTACAGCGACCGATGACCCCACGAAGCGGGCCATCGGGTGTACCCGCAGCGCCATCGTCTCGGCCCCCATATTCACCTGCCCGGCGCCAACAAGCTGCAGATAGGTGCTATCGAGCGCGATGGTTTTTAAAACGCTAATGCCTTGGGTGAATTGATCGTTGATCACGAAACAACTGATGACGGTCTGCCCCGCCGCTGGCACGGTGATATGCAGCGCATCGAGCGATGCCTGAGCCAGCAGACGCAGCGTCACATTGCTGACGCTGGCTTGGCCCATGCCGACGGCAAGTGTCCCTGACAGGCTGCCGGCCATGGCGTAAGAGCTGCTGCCACGCGCTGTCACATTAGCGTCGAGAGCGAGATTGCCGGTGGCCGAGCCCGGAAGGCCAAGCCGCCCCGTCAGGAATGACAATGGCAGCGACGGCGCCTGCAACCGAAGCTGCATTGTGGGCGTCGCAGGGGTGGCATTGGCGCTCAGGCTCAAGGTCGCCCGCGCGGGTGGCGTGCCATTGGCGATGATCTCCAGCGGAAAACGGAAGCCTCGGTAGGGGTTCTAAGATCGTCTCATGCGCGGAGTTTGCCCGCGCTACCCTTCCCAGCCACCTGACAGCACCATTTTCAGATACCTGGAATCTAAGGGCAAGCAAGTGGCCGCATTCGGCGTTTCCATAGCGATATGAGCTGCCCGTCAGGGGCCGGCCATTGTTGTATTGGGATGAAGCCTGCCTGACGAGCGGCGATCTGCATCATGACGGGATCTACTTCCGGAGCGAAATCACCTCGAACCCTGTTCGAGGTGAGCAGGGCACAAGCATCGGAGGCCTGCTGCTGTAACCAGCCGAGATAACCAGACACGGACTTTCCGGTAAGCGTTGGCTCGATCATTCTTCCACTGAAGACGGTGCCATGACGAAGGAATTGTTGGAGATTGATGGTGTTCACGTTGTACAAAACACTTCGAAAACCGTAAGCGACATCACTCTTCTGACCAGCTTTCTGGGTGAGAAGATCCGCGGTCCAGCCAGAGAGATTGTTCCACGCCTTACCGTCAGCGGAACTGATCGGCTCCATCGTATCACGCGTTCCGTAGCCTGCCACCATTTCGTAGGTCTGGATCGTCCCTTTGCCATTGGTAATCGTCGTACCACCGAGAATTGGGAAATTCTTTGACCATTCAGGCGCAAAGACCGTGTGAAGATCGAGCAAAGGTACTACCGCAATTACCGCGATAGCAATCATAACTATGGCAAACCCTGCTCTACTTACACGCGATTTATGGACGTGCCAAAACGCCCAGGCCGTTAAAACCATGCAGGCCGGGATAATGGGAGCAAAAAAACCTGTTCCCTTATTGCCGGAACTGGTGAGCGCAGCGAGGGCACCGGCGACAAAAATAACGACTGGCAAAATCTGTGACACAGTCACACGACGCAGGGTAGAAATTAGTCCCCATTGTACCGCAGACCGAAGCAGGATTGCAGACAATACCATCATCCCAAGAATGATCAGCAGGAAATGCGGGATATAGATTTGGGAACTGAAAGCCTGCGCCGTATCCTGCCAGGCAACAAGCCCAAACTTGGAGACCTGCGGCCCGTATTCCTTAGCTTGAACACCATAGCCGTAGCTGAGCAGATAATGCGCGACCAATGGTCCATTCGGTATGAGCCAGATCGCAGACACGAGCACAGCAATGAAGCCCGAGGTTACTAAAGTGAATAACCGCCGCAACCGCTGACCAGAGTCGACAGACGCGACAATGACTGCTGCGACAACGATGCCGGGAATAAAGGAAATCAGCATCGTCCGCGCGAGCGGCATTAGGCCGAGAAAGATACCAAAAAGGAGACTCCAGCCGATACTGCGAAACTGGCGTGAGCGAAGTATCGCAATCACCGTGAGCGTCGCCATCAGTGTTGCCACCGTTGAAAATTGAAAGCTCCGGGCATAATTGACAATGACCGGGCAGGACGCGGTCAATATTGCAGCTGCCAATCCGACACCGCGTGAGCCGACAGAGCAACCTAATGCATAGGCAGCCACAACGCAGCCGGCGCCTGCCGCGACTGTAACCACAAAGCCGGCAATGACATGTGCCCCGGTAACGACAAAAACCAACGACGCCAATGTGGTGGTCAATGGTGCTTGAATACTTGGCATTTCAATGGCGGAAATCCAGCCCAGAATCCCATGCTTGATCAGACCCGCATAGTCAAAAAGCGCTAACGTAAGATAACCCGATTCATCGATGTCATACACACCACCATGACGATAGAGCCAAATCCAGCGGGCGTTGACCGCTACGAACAGCATGACGACAAGCGCCAATGCTATCGTATAAAATCTCTTCCTGTTCAGGCAAATCGCATTGCTCTGGCTGATCTCGGCTTCTAGGCGGCGGGCGCTATCGAGCGTGTCGGTGGAATCCGCATGCTGACGAACGTTCACGGATAAAACGCACCAGCAAAATGTGAAACACGCATCAAGCCAATTCTCCTCTCTTGAAGGGCGGACCCTGATGTCAGCGGGCCGGCCCAACGTCAGTCTTGCAGGTCTTGAGCCAATCATATGACGCAACGGGTGTCATCCAAGGTACGGCATCAACAGCCTCGCATAGGCTGAGTTGAGAGCCTTTCCGGCGCCGTTTGAAGTGGGCGGTCCCAAGGGCCGGACAGTGGTCGATACCGGCTGCAAGCGTCACACAGTTCCAGTGCCAGTCTTCGTGTCCGAAGCCTTGTTCCAGATCGTTTTCTACAAATGGATGACTAAGATAGATGGAACGGGCCCCAAAGGACATGGCGTCCCAGTGATTTGCAAATCGCAAAAGATCTACATCGAAATCCGGATTTCGTGAATCTACCTGCCACCACATCGCCCTAATTTCACCGAATATCACATCGATTTCTGGATGCACCACCAATCTATCTGGCGAGGCCACACCAACACGATGAGCCTCTACCAGCCAGTTGCGGCTCCACAAATCGTCTCCGTCCAAAAAGGCGACAAAATTACCCTGTGCGGCCCGAACGCCAGCATTACGCGCTAAGCCTGGATCGCCCTCATCCGTTACAATGATTTGGTACTGCGCCTCTAAGGAGGTGAATTGCTGAAGCGTTGCTACATCCGGCCGGTCCAAGACGATCACGCCCTCAACAATCAGTGCTTCCGCTCTGGCCGTCTCAATCGCCTGCTCGAAGCTAATGATCGACGGTCCAGCCAAAACGCCTTCGGTATGTGCAGTCATAATCGCGGTAATATCGACTTTGGTGCTCATTTTGGCTCCTCTCGCGCCAGAACTGCATCGAGCGCGGCATCGTAATTCGCTTGACTATAAATTGCGAGAACCCGGCCCTGCAGTGCCTCCGCCCGCCGCATTGCCTCGGTTTGGTTCTGCAGAACTTCCTTGAGAACTGAAACATATTGGCTAGCATCGCCATCTGGTGGGACGGCCCACCCCGTTTCATCCGTAATCAATTCGGGAACACCGCCGACAGCACTCGCCACCACCGCGACGCCACGCGTCGCGAGCTCGATCAAGGTCGTCGGCATTCCTTCCCAGGCTGATGTAAATAGCCAGGCGCCAGCTTTCGTAAGTGGAAGATCGTCGAAGCTGGCGAACCCTCCTTGCATCGTGATGTTACCGGGTAAGCCAGTCAGGTCTGGTGATGCATCGATCAACGCTGTACCCCAGCAACGGAATTCTACATCCGGCATGCACCGCGCAATGTCCTGCACAAGATCAAAGCGCTTCTGACGGTCAAGCCTACCGCCCCACAATACGAGCTTTCTGCTACCCGGATCGGAAGCATCGTGAACCTGCCTCGCGGCCGAGGGAGTCCAGGCGCCTGATTGCGCAGGTGTATATAAAGGAAAGATCTTTTTCGATACTGTGTCGGGCAACCGGTACATCTTTGTGAGTTCATTCCGCAAAAAGATAGTATCCGTCATAAAGCCAGTGATATTCGCGACTGTTTCAGAAAAGAACTCCGATGGGTAGCCTACACGCAAGCCCGAAGCTGTCTGGTCCCAGCAGAACAAATAAGCGTAGCTGTGCAACGTCGAAGCTAAATTAGCCCCATGGCTCCGAAATGTCGTCCAGCATAGCCGGCTATTGACGTTAAAAACACGGGCCGCCGTCAATCCACGAAAGATCACACGAAGCAAATGCTGTGCCTGTTGCTCCGTAATGGCCTTCGTCAAATCAGAAATATCGACGACATCCGCGGCATCGGGCAGCCAATCAGCTCGCTCGAAATGCGGAGCATCGGTACGAAGCACCAACACACGCTCCTTAGGACGGATACGCAAAAGTGAAGCGGCAAGTAACCCGGCGACAAGATCTGCGCCCCCGGTCCTTATCCAAGGAACACAGATAATGCTGTCATAATTGGTCCTTGGAATACGACGCTTAGCCTCGGCATGGATGGCCGATAATGGGTCATAATAGGGTAGCAGCAGAAACTCCGAAATAGATGCTAATTCGCCAATCGCTGGCTCGATGGCCTGCGCTTCTTTGAACAAACGCTGCAAATTTTCGGATGCTAAGACTTCTTCTAAACGCCTATAAGAAGACGCGGGCACAAGGTCGACTTCTCCCGCTTTCTGATTGGGAAAATCAATCGCGTACCAATGCCGATACAGCTCCTGAATCGGCTGCTCGGTTGTCTGAAAGAAATGCCGTGCCTGCCGAAATCTCCTTTGTGGACTTGGGATCCTGCCTTCTGCAATGCCAAAACGCAGAAAGTGCAAAAACGCCCAATCTGGAATTTCGCTGATATCGGCGTTTCTCGACCGGTAGAATGCATCGTCGAAGCGTTGCGTCGGAATGATGCGAGCTGGCACTCCATACTGAAGCCAATGAATGACCAAATTTTCGCTAGCCGCCAAAGGCGGTAGCCCAGCTTCGGCGGCACGATGTGCGTACAGGGCAGGATCGAAAAGCGGCCCTGGAGAAACACCTTGAATGAGTCCATGGCGAAGATAATCGATAAATGCCCGCAACGGAGACGCCGCTGGTTTGTGCCAAGCAGGTACGAAAAGATTCGCCAGCAGCTTTATTGAATCAGGCGTAACCAAGCTGCTCCAGCCGAGCGATGCTTGCACCATCTCTGCGTAGGTATCGAGGGTCAAGGGAATTTGTGGCTCAAAAATCTCATGGACGAATTTGGCCAAAGAACTTGGTGATCGTCCCTCGCGGACCCCATGCTTTAGAAAATGATCGTAATGCTTGCTGGTTTCATCTTGAGTCTGAAACGCATACCAACTTGGGTCAAACCAGATATTCGGAGCCCTTCCCTCACGCAAACCAAAGTCTAGAAAATGTGCGAAGCCTAATTCGCCAAGGGCGGCGATGTCCGGGTAAGTCGCGAGATAGAAGCCCTCATCGAAAAATGAGGTCGGAACGATTTTTAGCGGCATCCCATATTCACGCCAGTGCTTAATCGTAACCTCTTCATTAGAGTTAAAACATCCGTCTTCTGCGACGTAGCGGGCTTCGTAAACTAAGGGATCAAAAAGCGCTGACTCAATCGAACTAACATGCTTCTCTGTTTGTGCCTGTGCGTGCTGATCCTGCTGATCTCGATTATTGGCTTCGGCCTTAACTATGGGATGACTTTCAGGTGTTGCTTTTTCTGTGCGCTTTATTTTTGCCTTCAATTTAGAAAGTATTTTTCGAAAAAAATCTCGAACGGCTTTCTCCTGAGGCTGAACAGCGACCGGAACCGGTTGGGTTGCGAACAAGTGATCGGCGGCACGTAAGATCTCTTCCCAATGCGTCAACGAGACGTTATTGGCCTGATTATACGGCGCGAAGCGATCGATCCACCCATGCGCCATCCGAGGATGAATCAATTCGACTTTACCGACTTTTTCAAGCCGATCTGCTACCGTTACATAGAGAAGACGCCCACCGCCTTTGCTAGCGATGGCTTCAAAAATTGCATCTGCGTCCGACCGGGTAAGGCCGGTATTGCGTTTCACAACATAGATGCGCTGCGAACCAGCAATATTTTCCTTAAACTTGCCGAGCAAATACTCCAGCTTCAGTCTTTCGTGCGCATGCATCGCACGGCGCTCGCACTCCGTATCGATAAACGACCAGTCTTCGCCCTTTTGTTCTGATTTCATTTCGGTGTGAAACGCAATGCCGGCGGTCACATCCCTTACCATCGCGCCAGCCCCCGCTGGCTGGAGATTTTCGAAGACAAACATGCCATCGAACTCACCGCGAATAGCTGCAACCGTCGCATCGACGCTATCAATAAATACCCATCGCAGTAGTGAACTGCGTTCACCTCCAAGGGCACGCTGGACGAAGCCAAATTCACAATTATCGCCGATACTTTCGAAATCCTCTAGCCAGCCGGTTGTCTTAGACATCTGCGATCCTCGATTGCCGTTGCCTAGCAAGTCGCACGACCCGGGTCACCATGAGCCCCAACGCAAAGTAGAAAAATGCACTTTTTTCCGCAAATCTTCCAAGGTCAATGCAATTCCTTCGGAGAAAGAAAGACGGGGCGCCCAGCCAAGGACCGCATTGGCGCGACTTATATCCAACACGCTAACCGGAACATCGAACGCCCGCGTCTCTGTGCGTGAGACATTCAACACGCAGCCCAATCGCGCTTCCAGTTCCAAGACAATCTGGTTTAAGCTGATCCCAACCCCGCTCGCGACGTTAAAAATATACGTGTCGTTGCGTGGCGCATCGGCAAGCGTGACAAGGCAATTCGCTAAATCTGAAATGTGGATATAGTCACGTACTGCCTCTCCGGTGCCCCATATGGTGATCGGCAGTCCGTTCAACGCATGATGCAGAAAGGTCGTTACAGCGCCAACACCACGCTCGATATCCTGGCCGGCACCATAAGGATTGGCAATGCGTGCGATACGACAGTCTAGGCCGTACATGGAGCGATAGAGGCCAAGATAGATTTCAGCGGCGACCTTCCCCGCGCCATAGGCCGTGATCGGCGACATGGGATGTTCTTCAGAGACGGGCGTTTCTTTGACTTTGCCGTAAACGGTCCCCCCAGAGGACGCAAATACCACACGCCCGCCGCCCCGGCGGCGCAGCGCGTCCAGCAGGTCGATGCTGGATGTGACATTGATCCTCAAATCACCGCCGGGATTGGAATTCGCGCTGGCCGGGATCGACCCCCACGCATAGTGATGGACGACATCGACATCCTCCACCAAACTATCCCAGGCGGCTGTGCCAAGCTCCAAGGTACAAAAACCGATCTGGTCGACTACATCCGAGGGTGGTGGGAATGGAAGTGGATGGCGCGAAGCCAGCGTGACGCGATGTCCCGCGCGTGCCAGCATAACGCCGACATGCCGGCCAATGAACCCGCAACCGCCAAGGATAAGATGATGTTCGCTCACGCTTCAACCTGAGAGGTGATGATGAGCCGCAGATGGCCTATCACCATAAAATGCACGGCACGGTCGCGATACTATAAAAAAGCCCCGCATGCGCACATGCAGCGGGCAACATACCGCTACCGGCCGGAGCAGCTGCCTGCAGCACCAAAGCCGACAGATTGCGCATTATAACACTGCGTGTCCAAAACATATCCTCAACAATACCATCAGCTTCAACGTCAGGCCTGAGATAGGGATCAGCAGAGAAAACCGCGCCTAGTGCCGGGGCTTCGTTGAAAGCACTTAAAATCCTGTCTACCATCGCGTGTCGTCCGCCGAGCAATGTCTGCCATTGAAATTCCCGCCAGCCCGCGTGGGTTGTTCTGAAATCCGTAGTAAGCAGTCCGATAACCTCATAATCGGCAGCAATCGATGAAAGTCTAGAAAATAGCGATGAAAATTTATTGGTTACGACTTCCACACGTGCCTTTCCATTTTTGAAACGTCCTATTGCGCGGCGCAAATGTTGTGCGTCCAATTCAAATTCTGTCTCAAGGTAAAGATCAAAATTGGCATTATTGAGTGCCAGATGCGAAAGCATGTCGATACCCAAAGCTATTTCAAAAATATGGGCACACAGCAGGGTTCGCATCGCTGGGTTTGGCGTATCCGCTCTACTCGCGAACGGCCGTAGCACAGGCGTCTGCCACGGTCCTTCGGGATGTCCACTGCGAATAAACTCGGCAAAAGGATCGGCAGATTTCCGCAGCCGATCTGGATGCGCTGCAATCCATTTATTGGGGTCGAAACCGGGCGCTGGCCTGCGCGGATACGGAAGTGTCGCCGGTATTTTCTGTTCAACCTCGGAGACGGAATCCAATCCGCTCTCATCGAGAAGAGCCACGGCGTCGGAAGCATTCGCCAAATAGCGACGGACTGTCGCAGCGCGCGTTTCGATGATTGGCCGCGCTCCCAGGAAGAAATCCGCATCAAACGCTTCATCGGCAATAATCGTTTCGTAGTCAGCAAAAAACTGAGCCGCATTTGACAAATGATTTTCGGCGAGATTGGCAAGCTGATCAACGTAGCGTCCCATATCGAAAACCCGCCGGGCAAACGCCAATGTCGTCTGAGACATTACCTGACGAGCGCCGTCGTCGTCGGCCAACCGGGCAATTAAGCTTCCCGCAGCAGCGGCGTCGGCATAGGGAACGACACCGACCGCCGTTTGCGGATCTTTCAGCAGCAGCTCCGCCATACCACTTGCATTATCAAAGCAAAAGATGGGTATGCCCCGGCATGCTGCATCAATTGACACGTTGGGCAGTGGATCAAGGCGTGAGGAGAGAAAGAACGCGTCGGCCAATGCATAAATTGGCTCTAGATCGGTGACCTCGTTCAAAAAAGTTACATGGTGCTCTAATCCCGCGCGCTGAAGTTGCTCTTCGAGATAAGAAGAGTACCCCAGATCCTTAATTGGATCGTATCCATGGCCAACCCAAAGAAAGTGAATAGGGCGGTTGGTTTGGTTGCGCTGAGCTGTCCCCGCAGCAGCCAGAAAGAAATCCACGCCTTTACGGAAAATGACCGAACCGGCGCCGAGGACGATAAAGGCGCCCGCTTTGCGCGCGTCAACCAATCCCTTCAAATTAACCAGCGGTTTTGGCTTTGTGCTGGGGCGCCCCGGTGGGACTATTGACATACCTTGCGGTAATACTCTGATCCGGCGATCAGCCAAAGGCGAATGTAGTTTTTCTGCCGACCGCGCCACAATTTCAGCTGGAAAGACGACTTCCGACGCATGGTCGAAGGCAGACCGAAGTTCAGCGGCAAACTGAATGTAGCTGCCGAACTCATGCACGAGGAAAAGTGTCGGCACGAACTGACGCGCAAAAATGTTTACCAACCGTCGCGTTTCAGAACTATTTAGAATCGCATAACGAAAAACGCGACCGTTGAAGAGCGGCTGAAGTCCCGTTTCCAGATCCAACTCTTCGCGCTGATCCAGTTCGAAAGGACCGAAAGTTTCCGCACTCAGCGCTTCGAAGTCCTTGATCAACTCACCCTTGCCTAGGATCACAGTGAACACGTTATATTGCTCAGCCAAGTGCTTTGCGATGTTCCAGCCGAGAATAGGAGCGCCAGTCCGCGATCCCTCATGCACGACAATGACAACATTCTCGCGAGCTGAATTAAAACATGGTGGATTGACGTTTGAAGTCGAGGTCATCGTTGCGCGGCGGCCTTCCGCGCGCCCGTGATTGGCGAAATGCAGAAGCAAACTCAACCCGGCACGCGCGAGATCAGGGTAGCGCTGCGCATAGTACCGCGGATTAAAGCCGGCCGATGGGCTCAGACCAAGGGCTTCGCCGATAAGCAAATAATGCAACGCCAAATCGAGTGTCTGATCTTCCAGGCCAGCATGTCGGCGATAGTATTCCGCATCGAACAACTCGCAGGCAGCCACCTGCGCGGTATAGGCCTCAATTTGCTCGGGCCGCGGCCAAGGGGATGGCCGCAATTTCGCCCACGCAGTGATAATATTGCCATCTGGAGGGATGGCAGTGAAATATTTGCCAAACGGATCATCTAGC
The DNA here is from genome assembly GCF_020621385.1 of Acidisoma cellulosilyticum. Lineage (GTDB taxonomy): Bacteria > Pseudomonadota > Alphaproteobacteria > Acetobacterales > Acetobacteraceae > Acidisoma > Acidisoma cellulosilyticum. The sequence continues at coordinate 35,139 of NZ_JAESVA010000018.1, forward strand.
GCATTCGGCGCGCCGGCTAAATTTGAGCGCCAACGCAGGGTGGAGGATTCTCCGTTCGAATGTTGGTCCTTTTCCGCAGCAGTTTCTTCGAACACCCTTGGCAGTAGGTAAGCAAGGTCGGGTGCCAAGTTCTCCAATTGTACATGGGCATCGACAAGATTCCAGCAATTGCCTTTCGCGGCTACGAGGCGTGCCGCAGCGGCCGAAACATCAAAGCTGGCGTTTGGCGCCCTGCTTTCTCGCATTCCCAAAAGAAGAAAATGCACGTACCCGAAGACCCCAGCCGCAGCGACGTCTGGATTGGCACTTTGATAAAAGGCTTCGTCAAAAAAAGCGCAAGGCACGATCAAACGTACTCTGCCATATTTCAACCAATGGAAAAAGCACGGCGTCTCGGACGGTGCAAAGCTGTGGCCTGCCAAGCGCGAACGGTGTTCATAGATTAGAGGATCGAATAGCGGTGAAGGCGGTAGCGCTTCTTCAAGACCGAAGGTAACAAAGTGCCGAAACAACTGACCGGTCGACGCACCAGCCTCATCACCCAACATCACCCGATAAAACGTTGGAGAAAAAACCGCCAGAGACAGGTCCCATTCCAACGCTGTTAAGCTAGCCCGTGGTTCAGTATATTCCACCATAGCGTTCACTTAAGCGTCCTCTTGCTCGGCAGAATTTGGAATATGAAATTCATTAATTATCCAAATGCGATGAAGAGAAGAACGTATCCCCTCCCATATTTTGTGCAGTCTCAATCGCCGGGAGCAACTGGACGTAGATAAGCGCCAGTCCCTCGAAGCTGCCCCGACGTAATAACCCGAACAAAATACGCCGCCTTGTAAGCATTGCGACAATGCCAGCAGTGATTGCGAGGCTAATATTCAGTGCTTCTGCCTGAGTCCTAAGCGTTTCAGCGCGGTCCGATTCGGACCGGCGCAATAGACCAAGGAGAACGCGTTTACGCGTTGCCCAACGGCAGAATGTAAGCACTTGTGCAGTCTGATACTTGCCAAAAGATGCTTCCCGGGCGTCTAGCCGGTTCAACTGATTGCTCTTTTGAAAATTCTCCTCCTGGCGTTTATTGGCTTCTGCCAGTTCCGCGACGGATCTCTCCGCTGCGAAAGCGCGTCGCAGGCCCTGGTTACGCTCATGCTCCAAAACTGCCCTGCTAGTAATGAGCTCCTCAATACGAGCCGCCGCAATGGCGATCTCACCACGCAGATGATCGATACGCTGATCCCGCTCTTCGGCGAAAACTTTACGCTCGGCTTGCCATTGAGAGCTATGGCCGAGGAGTTCCTCGATTCGAGCGGATGCAATGGCAATCTCATCACGAAGAAGATCGACATGGTGACCCCATTCTTGTGCAAGGATCTTACGCTCAGCTTGCCATTGAGCGCTTCGGCGCTCGACATCCTCAATCGCGGCTGCGGTGATGGTTTTTGCTGCCTCATGCTCAACACGTAATTTTGCGACTTGTTGCCCGGCTTCTGCAAGCGCGTTACTTGAGCGGAGCTGGTCAGCCGCAAGAGCAAGAACGGCGGTGGCAAATTTGTCTTCCGCCACCTGGGCCCGTGATGCCGCAGCAAAGAGCCGATCTTCAGCCGTCATGCTGCGCCACCAGCCACCATCCGTTCGCGGAAAGCACGGGCGTTTCCAGCCGCTCACCTCATAGCTGGAAAGGTGCTTGGGGAGGGTCCAGGTGATGCGGGGATCGGGGATATGCTGAATAGGTTCCACGTCGCCACGCCATGCAACGCCCATGATCTGCATGGTTTGGTAGACCATGGTGCGCCATCCCGCATTGCGCATCGCATCGAGACCTGACGCCACGTAAGGTGAAGCTAAGTCATGGAAAAGCACCAACGCTGAATCTGCTGCATTTCGCATGGCTGCCTCAGCATCTATGCGCGGCGCATCGCCCTCATGATTTGCATCAATAAAAATCAGGGACCAACGTTTATCAGTTGCCGCCGCCAGTTCATCAACGGCGGTCGGGCTGACACCAGAATGCAAACTTACCCTTCCGGCAACACCAGCCGCTTCACAGGAAGCGCGAATGGATTCCAAAAAATCTGGATCTCCGATCATGGGGTCGATCACGTCTAGCGAACCTGCACCTAAGGCCAGATGGACGGTCGACCACCCCCGCCAGCACCCGATCTCCAAACAGGGTTTATCTTTGAACTGTAACGCGCTGTTATAAAGTATTGCCGCCTCATCACGGCTGGAAAACCCGGTCTCTGGGTTGCGCCGATCGACGTACCAGTTATGTTCTACCCAACGGCGCAACCAAGGCCAAGCTATCTGCGAACTATCGCCCACTTCCATGTTTGGAAAGGCAACGTCGGGCATGATTTGAGCAAGGCCAGGAGATACGTAATCACCTTCCGGAAAGACCGGCTGCGCTTCCAAATGCGTACTCAAGGTTGCATCCATCCACAATTTCTCGTCGCGTTTATTAGCATTGAGTAATGTGCCACTTGACGTTTGTCTAGCGGTTCAGTGGGAACTCGCTGGACGCAGGTGTAGGACTGGACCGAGCGGATACAAAAGATGACTGAAGGATAACACCGGAGCCCCTTTCGCGGAACTGTTGGAGATGTGACCGGGGCTCGGCATCGGAGCCGCCGGTCGTGGCATGTTGACGAAACTTGCGTAAATGTCTGAGGTCGGTGATGCAGCTTTTATCGGGCGACCATGTGGTTTTCTCCAGACCGTCTAGTTTTGGATGGTGCTCTTATGAATTTCGCTTCCTGGCACCGTCTCGAGACAAATTACAAAATGCCGTGTTCGAGGCGCCGGACACGCACCGACGCAAAGCGTTCGGCTTGTGCCAGCGTGACGTCGCCTTGCTTCGCCAACTCAAGGCTGACGCTGAAGCGTCGTCGCCCAAGCCGATGAGCGGTGCAAAGCATCTTCAGCCTACGTACCTTCGTCATCGGTAATAGCTCGAATCTCAGGCAAACTCTGGTCAAAGGTCGCGCCATCACCCCGTGCCCCAGGATTCGGAAAATGCGGTCGCGCGCCTCCGTGACGGAGTAGAGATCGCTCCAGGACGGTCGGTGGCGGCCGACGGTATCCGGTGCCGTGGCATCATCCTCGAAGAGGGCCACTCTCACCCAGAGGAAGGCGATGACGTCGACCACATGCGTGCTGCCCATCTGTAGCCCGGTTCGCTCCAGCCGTCCGCGCGCAAAGACCGTCCCACCTAAGGTGGGTTGCGCGGATAGCCAGGCGGCGTCGGCCCGCATGGAGACCAACGCGGTCGAGCCGCCGGGCCTCAGACGTTGCTTCGTGCTCGGCAGTCTGTGCGGCCTCCGCATTTTCCGGGAAGAGGAGCCGTAACCGCAGCGACACGAGTCGGGTCGCCATGACGAGCCAGTCCGCCCGGCGTTTGAACGCGACGCGATCCCGCATCTGGTCGAATCCAATCAGGAATTGCTCGACGAGGGTAAGGATCGACATCCGGCCGAGATCGATCCGCTGCCGCTCCGCGAGGTCGAGAAGCAGGTCCATCGGTCCGTTGAAGCCGTCAAGATGCAGCATGGGAATTGTGGACGCACGGAGGCGCGGCTGATCATCCTCCCAGCTGAGGTCCAAGATCGTAGCTTCGTGGGCTGCCGCACCGCCAGCCCAGTCGTCTGTGTCTCGCTGGCTCACGTCGCCGGCCGCGGTGGCAGCCGAGGCTACAGCACGAAACGCAGCGCGGGCCAGACGATGGCAATCTCGGCCACGGCGACATGCGGCGTTCGGCCTGGGGCGAAGAAGCCGTAGCCGAGCACGCTGTGGCCAGCCGGCAACCGCTGTCCCGGTTTCGCATCGGGGCGTCAGGTCGCATGCAGCGGCAGGTCGGACAGCCCCCAATGGTCCAACAGCCAGGCCCGGGCCTTCGGATGGGTCAATTCATAGAGCAAGAGATCCGCCGGCACCGGCAGCAGTGTGGAGAGGTCAAAGAGACGGGCGCGGCGGCAGGCCGTGCTTTGCCCCATCAAAGCGGTGGCGCGCGCAGCGCGCTCCTCTGCCCGCTCGCGGAATTGCAGCGCGAGAAGGCAGCTGTCTTTCACCGTCGGAGACCGGACGGATTTCGCTTGAGAGACAGCGAGGTTGAAAATGTCGTCCTCGATGTGGGCGCCGTCGACGCGCCAGGGCACAATCTCGGTTCCGTGTGGATGGGCGATCCTTCAAACATCCGAAGATGCGCGCTGTGCCATGCACTACCCGAATCACCGGGATTCTCAAATGACTCGGCTGAGGGCGCGCCCCGTGCGGTAGCGTCTTTCTGGGCACGCTATCGCATCACCCCAGAGGAGATACCGCCGATGGACACAGTCTCTGTGTCGCTCCGCCGCGTCCGCCCATTCCGTAACGAACGGCGCTTTTACCGACTCGAGGTGAGTTTGGATCTCTTCGGCACTCTGTTACTCTGCCGGCGATGGGGCCGCATCGGCACCGACGGCCAGCTGAGGTGCGACGCTTATCCAGATCGGGCGACCGCTGCGGCAGCCCTTGCCCGCCATGCCGATCGCAAGCGCCGGCGCGGCTACGATGACTGGGCAGACGCATCTCAATCAAGCTTTGCAAACGCTGCAGTATGACTGGGACCACCCGTTTCGGTCGGAGCGACAATCCCCATGGCTCAACTGCAGTCTGCCTCTTCCCTCCTGGCTTTCAAGACCGGCGACCTCTCGATCGTCATCTCAACGCCGCACCAGCCGCTTAGCGCCAACGATGCCCCGGTGATCGTTGAGACTGGGAGTCACGTCCGGAAGCCCGGGCTATAAGGGGCGTAGCTGGACCATCAGGTTCGTTCTCGTCCCTTGAGCCGCCTCTCACCGCGACCCTGCGGCTCAGGCGGTCGCCTGTCGACCAGCCCCACTTGGTTGATGGTGCAGCAGAACCGGCTCCCAGGCTTTGGATTGATCCAAGGCGATCCGCCCATCCCGCGCAAGCTCCAGCCCGGCCAAGAATGTGCTGGCGGTCGCCACCCGTTGCCGGAATGCGGCATCCGGCAAGGCCGCGTCGATCGCCGGTTCGAACAGAGAAAGGGGGCAGCCGCCTTCCGGCACATCGGCGAGCCATTGGGTGATCCGGGCGATGGCGTCGGTCACCCGCCAAACGGGTGGCGGTGGCGCCCGATAGGGTTCCGAGCCTTCAGGCAGAGTGATGAGAGCCAGGCAGGCGCGCAGCAGCGCCGTGATATCGCCGGCCCGTTCCGGCAAGGTCCGGGTGATTTGCCCGCGTGCAAAAACATCCCTCAGCAGCTGCGGACGGTGCTCCAGCCAGTCAGCCGCCGCTGCGACAACAGAGCGATCAAGCAACTGCCGGCGCAAGCGATCGGCCTCGTCCTCAGCTGCCCGGGCATCGGCTGGATCGGCCGGGAGTAACAGCCGGGAGCGCAGCAGCGTTAAGGTGGTGGCCATCACCAGCCAATCGCCCCACAGCCCAAGCGGTGCAGTACGGTGCTGGCCAGCCAGCGCCGTTTCGAGAGCGGTCGCGAAGGCATCGATCAGAGCCACGATCGGCAGCCGGGCGAGATCGATTTTCTGCGCCCGCGCCATCTCCAGCAGCCAGTCAAGCGGCCCCTCGAAACCCGCGACTGACAAGACCGGTACTGCATCACGCGCTGGCCGCGGCCGCGGATCCTCCCAGACACCGTCGCCCGGCACCACCCCGGCTACATCACCAGCATCGTGCTCTCCGCCCATCATGCGATGTCGTAGACAGGGCTGAGCGCGAACTGCAGCCCGGGCCATCGCGCGGCCAGCTGTGCCACGGCCCGCCACGGTGACCAATCGGCCGACCAAAAGGTCCAGGTCACAGTAGCGGCCGCCGGCCCCGCTGGATCGGGCGCGACCTCCGTCACATGACGGAGCGCTACGGTCGTGCCCCACTGCGTCCAGAGCCAGGCCTTGGCCTCTGCGTCATCCGGTCCGAGACGCAGGATGTCGCCGGGTACCGGCACCAGACTGTGCAGATCGAAGGGGCAGGCTTGGGACAGACCGACGGCACTGGCAGCCACCGCTTGCCGTCGCTCGACGGCCGCGCGCAGACGATCGGCGAGGATACGGGCGCCGGCGACGCTCAGGCGCTCGGTCGGTGAGCCGCCCGGCGCCACCAGCCGATGAAACCAATCCTCGGCGAGTGCATCGAGGTCGAGGCGCCACGGAATAAGACCGGCCCCGCGCGCCGCCGCACGCAAGGATGCCAGATCGCCGGCGGGCCCGGTGACCATCAGCCGGTGATACAGCCAGTCGGGATCGGCGAGGCACAGGGCGGGACCGTTGTTGACCGGGGCGGCTGCCTTTTGGCTCATGACGCGGGCGGCTCGTCGCCTGCCCGCCCCTGCCCGGCTTTCCGTGGCGGGATTGTCCGTTTCAGGCGGAGGGATCGCGCGGTTAGAATCCGGCGGATGGCATCGGCGCCGAGGCGGCTGTGCTCGACATTGCCCCACCGGTCGACCTTCCGGAATAAGGGACCGAAACCTGTGTCGCTTGCCCGCATCCAGTCTTCCAGACTGCGCACGGGACAGACCGGCCCCTCCGCGTGCCGCGGAACCGTGACGACGTGACCCGCGCCGGTGCTGTCTGGTTGCACCGTCATCGCCATGCCGGCCGGCGTCCAGCTTACCTGCTCGGCGTCGAGCGCCACCACCACTCTGCGTCCCAGTCCAGCGGCCAGCAACAGCAGAATCGCGCGATCACGACGGCCGCGCAGATCGCCGCCGCAGCGCCGCGCCATCGCCAGCATCTGTAATGAGGCGACGACCGCCTTGCGACGCGGCGGTCTAGCTCGAAGACCACGCAACAAGGCCTTGGCCTCTGACGGGAGACCCGGCGGCGGGAGGTGGCGGAGGCGATGCATCGCGGCAATCGCCGCACATCGCCGCGCAAGCGTGCCATAGCTGAGGCGGTCGGCCGCCTCCGCGAGAAAGGCTGCGACTGTCGTGGGGTCTGCCGGCAGCGCGGTGCGACCGGTCGTGTCGCACCAGGTCGCGAAGGCGGTCCAATCGCCGGCATAGAGGCGCGCGGTTTCAGCGGCGGGCGATGCGGGGACGGATGCGGCGGTCTTCGGGACTGACATCGGCAAACCTTGGGGAGCGGTAGCGCGCCCAGGGACCCTGCCGGGTTTCATAGATTGGGGCAAGCCCATGCTCAGGCGCGGTAAGCAGACCAAAAGGAATGTATGCCCGATAAATATCCTTGTCGTGCGACCATATCTGGCGCATTTTGAGCCCCTGAATCGCACGGGAACACGCTCAGCACGCCATGAATGACCGTCGCACAGACCACGATCCGGCTCTCTCCAAGGGCCCGGAGGACCCGGCCCTCCCCCTCGTGGCTCTCTCGGTTTCAATGAACCAGGTCACAGTCGGCGAAGCCCCTGTCGGACAGCCTCCGGAGGACGTTCGCCTCTGGTTCGATGCGGCCGCCAAAGCTGCCATTCCCTTAGCTGATGGAACCCTCGCCACGGCCCGCCACGCCGCAGACGCGTATGCCCGCCACGCCAAAGCCGAGAATACCCGCCGCGCCTACCGCGCCGGCGTCCGCGCCTGGTGCGCTTGGTGCGAGACCCACGCCCTCCCCTGCCTGCCGGCGTCTGCCGGCGACATCGCAGCCTTCCTCGCAGCCGAACGCGGCCAGGGCGCGAGTGTCAGCACCCTCACCCTTCGCCGCGCGGCCATACGCTACCTGCATTTCATCGCAGGCCTCCCTGTGCCGACGGCCGAAGCGCGCGTCGCCGAGACCATGGCCGGCATCCAGCGCCACGCGAGCGCCCAAGGCGAGATGCCCACGCGCAAGCTCGCCGCCACCTTCGCGATCCTGGGTCAAATTCTGACACCGATCGGAGACGATCTTGTGGGCCTGCGCGATCGTGCCTTGCTGTTGACCGGCTTTGCCGGCGCCCTGCGGCGATCGGAACTGGCCGCCATCCAGATCGAGCATCTGGAGACCCGTGACCGCGGCCTGCATCTCACCCTGCCCCACTCCAAGGGCGAACGGACGGGCAAACCCGTCATCGTCGCGATTCCCTACGGGACCACCGCGCTCTGCCCGGTCAGGGCGTTGCGCCGTTGGCAGGCGGCTGCCGGCATCACGGAGGGGCCTCTATTCCGGAGGATCTGGCAGCCTCCGACCCGCTCCAAAGCACCCGACGCTGTCCGGCCTGCTGTCGTGGTCGGCACTGAGGCCCTCGACCCGGGCACCGTTGCCCGGATCATCAAATTACGCGCCCAGGCCGCCGGGTTCGATCCCGCGATCCTCAGCGGCCACAGTCTCAAGCGCGGCGCACTGACGACCGGCAAGGATCTGGGCATCCACCCATCGCGGCTGAAGCAGCTTGGGCGGCACAAGACCTACGCGGTGCTCGATGCCTATCTCGAATTCGGAGATCCGTTCGAAGGGCACCCGCTGAGCGGTCTGATGTGATGGCGCCAGTGTTTCTACCGGCGAGACCTCACCTCGTAAGCAAATCCAAATGCCGAAATGATAATTAGATCAGTAACTTGTCCAGCGCACAATGCTATACCGGGTTATTACGTCTAGATAACATAAGAACTGAAATTTTATCGCTGGAAGAGATGTGAGTCCTATATAAATGACGCCGTGAAATCGCTTCTGCCCACCGCATCCGCCGCGCTCTTCCGCGGCGTCCGATAGATTACGTTCACCCGCATCACCGCCGCCACCCCACGCCAGATAAACAACTGGTCCTGCAGCCAAGCAGCCGCGCCCCAGTGAGCCGCAATGCGGATAGGGTTCACCCTGGAAGCGCGCGCGATATGATCAAGGAGGCCGCCTTCAGCTGGCACGAAACTCTCGGCATACCGTCGGATGTGAACATCGAAACTCCCGCAAAGCGATGATCAAACTGGCGCTCCTCTCTCACTGGGACACCGGCGGCTTTCAAGCGCAAATGAACCGCGTCAATGCCGCTTATGAGGCGGCCCGCGTCGCTGCGCCTGGTAGACAGTCACCTATAGACTAGCTCAAAGACCGGGAGGTCTGCGGCTTCACCGAAGCGCCAACGGCGCTTTACTGAAATCAGCAGGGAAGACCGACATAAACGGGCGATCATGAGGCTACGGCCAGGTAGGCCCGCGTGACCAGTTCGCGGCCGACGCAAGGCAGGGGGCGTCTCCTTCCACATGAAGCGCCGCATGATGAGCAGATCGCTTTGCATCCCCGGAATCGGAGGGATTTTCCGAATCACTCACCTGGCCCATGCTGCCGCAGCCTAGCCCGCAGCCAATCCGGCTTAATCTCCAACCAAGGACGAATAGCGCGCAATGCCGCGGACGGACGGAGACCGAAGCGGCCTAGAGAAGTGAAGATCACGGGGAAGCGGCGTATTTGACCCCGGGCTGATCGACCCTTCCTTTCTCTACGACCGCTTGGAACAGGATGACGCCCGTTATACGGCCTTATGCAATTGCATCGCGCGCAATGGCCAGGCTTCATTCAGTGCGCCCGCACCCCACCGAGCCCGGCCGTTATCAAGCCGCCTTCGGACATGGCCGCCCGGTGCGCAGCCTTACGGCCAATGAGCGATCGGCAGCTGGCATTGCCCAGAGTCAGGAAAATACAGCCGCACCGATCTGACCTTTGTCGAGCGCAGTCTCTTCACCTTTGCCCTTCTGGTAGTAGGTTACAACCGGCCGACCATGATACAAGCATGGCCATTACAAAACCACTCTGCCCCGGCCGCTGAAAATGTGAGTGGTTGTCCCATCGATGTCATAGAGGCGGATAGGCCCAGCACCCACCATCGGGCGCCTGCAATAGACAGAACTCGGCCGTGCCTGGACCCGTCGTGCCGCGGACTGCCCGGTAAGGCTGGCAATAGAGAGCGGCACGTCCCGCGCCGCAGATTCCAATACTAGGGTCGAGCGGGTCTACCGGTATTTGGCCTAGCCGGACCCAAAACCACACGCCGCCGTTTTAGACTATGGTCCGCACCGTATCCTCAGCCGCTCGGGCCGCCGGGCTGGCACGCTTTATACCTCGCCGAAGAATTTCGTTCTACGAAGAGACGATTGCAGTCGGTTCCGGCTCCTTTTTGGCGAGCCAGCTGGAAATCCCTCTATGCCGACTACAAGCGAAAGGTGCCGGCGAGGGTGCAACTGCCCGGTTTCGTTGGACGTTAATCTGCTATGGGACTGACCGGGGGTTTGACAGCTGTCAAAGCCGCGACGCTTTTGACAGCTGTCAATTCCGTCGCCACCGAGACAGACCGATAGCTCCTTTTTCGCTTTTGCCCAAAGGTATTCTTGACAGCTGTCAAAAACGTCGCGTTTTTCTAGGGATAGGCGGCGCCATTACACGCGATCTCCGTCCCAATTTTGGCGGCAGGCGACAAAAGCCGATTGCGCTACCAGCCACGATGCGGCTACTAACGGATATTCATCGAATTATGGAAGTTTTCCGTAGATGCTGGATAAAGGCGCGCTTCCTGAAAAAAGTCACGTCGACGAAGAAATCCGTGCCGACGCTCAGGCGCTGAGTTCAGAATTATTCAACCTGCGTGCAAGACTGTTTCCGCCAAGCTCGGCCAAGCCGTTGCGCCTGTTTTCTAGCGGCGAGGCGGCATCGATTATCGGCATCAGCGATGCTTATCTGCGGCAGCTATCCTTGGCGGAAGTAGGGCCTGCCCCGGTAAGTGTGGTGGCCGGCCGACGCTCTTATACCCTCGCCCAGATAAACGAATACCGCCAAATTTTGTCCCGTGAAGGCCGCGCCTATCTCCCGCGCCGCCGAGATGGTGAGCATCTTCAGGTCATCGCGGTCACGAATTTCAAAGGGGGCTCCGGCAAGACCACCACGTCCGCCCATCTTGCCCAATATCTGGCCTTGCGCGGTTTCCGCGTCCTGGCGGTGGATCTTGATCCGCAATCCAGCCTATCGACCCTCTTCGGCTTTCAGCCGGAAACCGATCTCTCGGAAAACGAGACCTTGTATGCGGCCATACGCTACGACGACAAACGGCGGAAATTGAAAGAGATTGTCCGCCCGACCTATTTCACCGGCATCGACATCGTGCCCGCCAATCTCGAATTGCAGGAATTCGAGCACGACACACCGCGCATTCTGGCCATGGCGAAACGGGGCGAGCACGACCTTTTCTTCAGCCGCGTGAAGGAAACTTTCGCCCAAGCCAATGACAGCTACGATGTGATCGTCGTCGATTGTCCGCCGCAGCTTGGCTTCCTCACGCTTGGGGCACTCTGTTCCGCGACCGGCGTCATTGTCACCGTTCATCCGCAGATGCTCGATATTGCCAGCATGTCCCAGTTTTTGCTGATGACCGCCGATCTGCTCAGCGTGGTGCGAAATGCCGGAGGTGAGCTGAAATACGATTTTCTTCGCTATCTCATCACCCGTTACGAGCCGCAGGACGGCCCGCAGACCCAAATCGTCGGCTTCCTGCGGAATCTTTTTGGCGAGCGGGTGCTGACCACACCTATGCTGAAATCCACTGCTGTCTCAGACGCCGGGCTGACCAAGCAGACGCTGTATGAAATCAGCCGCCAAAGCCTTGGCCGTGCAACCTATAGCCGCGCCATCGAAGCTTTGGATGCGGTGAACGGCGAAGTCGAATCCCTCATCAAGGCAAGCTGGGGCCGTGGATCATGATGAAACGCAAAGACCTGTTGAAAGCGGCCTTCGACAAACCCGTCACTGACGCCGTGCCGCCAGGGAGTCCGCTTGCCGAAACCGCCCGCGTGCCGTCCGGCGCGATTCGGGCCATGGGGCTCAGCCTTAACCGGATCGAAGCCAACGCGGCCCTAGCCGAAACCTTCGCCGAGCAAATCGCACGCGGGGAGGTCGTCCAGGAGCTGGACCCGCTGCTGATTGAACCCTCCTTCGTGGATGACCGGATCGATCGCACCTCCGATCCGGATTTCCGTCAGCTGGTCGAGAGCATTGCGGCCTCGGGTCAGCAGGTGCCGATCCTGGTGCGGCCGCATAAGGGTAAGCCCGGCTATTATCAGGTCGCTTACGGCCATCGCCGCTGGACTGCCTGCCGCGAGCTGCAGCGCAACGTCAAGGCTCTGGTGCGACCGCTGAGCGACGCCGATCTGGTCATAGCCCAGGGCAAGGAAAATGCCGAGCGCCGCAACCTATCCTTTATCGAACGTGCGACTTTCGCCGCGCATCTGGAAAGCCAAGGGTTCGAGCGCTCCGTCATCCAATCCGCGCTCGCAGTCCATCCGGCAGAGATGACGCGGCTGCTGGCCATCGCACGTGAGATTCCCAAGAGTTTCATTGCGGCGATCGGCCCGGCACCACGGGCGGGACGTCCGCGCTGGATGGAGCTTGCCGCTCTGCTAGCTGATGCGCGCGCGCGCGAGCGGCTTGTCGCCATCATCGAAGAGCCCGCATTCCGGAAAGTCGGCTCCGACACGCGCTTTGACCTGGCGCTGACGCGGCTGCGCGCCACCAAGGCACCGGCGGACGCACCTTTTACCTTTCGCGATGCCCAGGGCAGGGCCGTGGGCACGGCAGAGCCGACGGCCGCAGGGTTTCGCCTGCTGTTCGATCTGAAACTCGCCCCTGGTCTGGATCGCTACCTGCTTGAAAATCTGCCCGCGCTGATCGCGGCCTACGAAAGCCCCTGAAGCGTGGACTTTCGCGAGACGCGAAACGCCGTCACCGCAATGGACAACTGCGCCGCTGGCCATTCGCCCGTGGACTTTTGCGATGGCGGCCACGGCAACCTCCCCTTGCGCATCGTACCGGCCGCGACAGCGGCGCAGCTCCGTGGACTTTTGCGATGATCTTCGGGGCAAACCGCCCTTCGCGCACTCGCCGTCAGGGGCCGCGGGCTTCCGAGTCGCCGAAACCTAGAGGCCGCAGCCACAGCGACTCATCCCCAAGCCTGCTGTGGACCCTTGCGAGGCAAGTGTGGACTGTTGCGAGAGGCCCTGACGTTAAATCAAGAACTTAGCTACGTTATCCCGTGGACTGTCGCGAGCAAACTAATAGAAAGACTTCTAATAACTTCCCAAATAGTTTGCCTCCCTAAAGTCCACGGCGACATTTACCTCATCCTCTGGCAGTTTTCCCTCCATTCGCTGATTGGGTGCGGCAATGGGGACGGTTCACGACCTAATCGAGATGCGAGGACGCCTTGGCACCCTTGCCATGGATGTTGACCGTCGCGTTGTCGAAGCTGCTGCGTCCTATATGGCTGATGAGGACAACGGCATTGGCTTTGTCTATTCCGGCTGGACCCAGGCTGCCCTCCCGCACCGTCGTCTGAAAGACGATCAAACTTGGCAGATCACGTCCGACCATGTGAAGCTACTGATCGAGCCTGGGCGCCGGGCCAACGATTTCGGGGAACCGACCTGGGTTGGCGTGCCCTATGGGTCGCGCGCTCGTCTCATCATGCTTTATCTGCAGACGGAAGCGCTACGCACCAACAGCCGCGAGATCGAACTCGGAAAATCCTTACGCGCTTGGCTGACACGTCTGGGTATTTCGATCGGCGGCAAGTCGCTAAAAGATGTCCGGGAACAAGCTGAGCGCATTTCGCGCTGCCGGTTGACCTTTCATATACAGACTGCCGGACGGGCGGGCCTCGTCAATCAGAACATCATGGATACCGCAATGTTCGTGGATGGCGCCGACCCCGGTCAAGGCACCTTGTTTCTGGAAACCGCACGCCTGTCTGAAGTCTTCTTCGAGCAGCTGCGCAAACATCCTGTGCCCCTAGAAGAAGCGGCGATCAGAGCCATCAACAACAACTCGATGGCGCTAGATATCTATTGCTGGCTGGCCTACCGCCTGCACGTCCTGTCAGGCCCAAGGCAGGTGACCTGGAAAGCGCTGATGGGTCAGTTCGGTAGCGGTTACAAAGAACAGTTTCACTTCAAGCCCCGTTTCCTTGAAAATCTCAACCTGGCGCTTGCTGTCTATCCGGACGCAAAAGTGGATGTGGATGAACGCGGGCTGACGCTCAAACCGTCCAAATCCCCCGTGCCGCAGAAAGCCGCCGCCGTCCGGTAAGGCCCGACTCGCAAAAGTCCACATCGCGTGCTTTCAAAACTCGACGTTCAACGAATGCTGGCCGGTCCCCAACCTTCGGCCCGGAGCGGCGATGTCTGAAAGGAGGGAAAGACGCAACGCCTGTCCGAAACCCAGGTTATTTTAAGCGTTGGGGATAAGACAGAGCACGGATTTACCGCCCACGACACTGGCGACGGAGAGCTTTCTGTCGAAGGTCGCGAGGAGACCCCCGCGGGATTTGGCGAGCGCCAGAAGATAGGTGTCGGTGACCTGCCCGGCCGTCAAAATCTTCGCCACATCGAGGCCCGGCGTTTCGACAAGGCTGATGTTATCAGGCCAGAACTGGTGTCCGGCCAGCGCTCTCAAGGCCCGCATGATGTCTGCCACGGCCGCGGGCGAACCGGGAGAGTTGGGGTATTTCGAATTTCCCAGAATGCGGATAACGCCATTTTCAGTGATCGGACTGGTGGCCCAAGCTTCATGCCCGACCATCGCGAACCAATGATGCGCATCTTCATGGGCCACATGCGCCGGATCGATCAGGGCAATGAGGACGTTGACGTCAAGCAGATAGGTCACGGCGCCTCATCGCGCAGCCGGTTCACCATATCCAGCGTCACCCGTCGCGTGCCGGGCTTGAGCGCCAATAAGGGTATGCCATTGCGGGACGCTTGAGATACCGGGCGCTGCAGGGACCGGCGCGCGAGGTCCGAAATGATTTCGCCCAGGGGCCGATGCTGCTGCTGGGCAAGCGCCTTGGCCGCCTGCAGTACATCATCATCAATCGCAAGGGTGGTTCTCATGACCGGCCTCAACATCATCGTGCATCAATCATCACACATCACATAGACCGAAAGCCGGGCCGCTTCAAGACAGCGCCTTCCGATCCAGGCTGGGAATTTCCCGTCTGAGAGAGGTTCCTGGTGCCGGGGCACCACATCAATGACCATTAGGTGAGGCACTATGCTCATGTCCCGAAATTCAGGAGAGGCGGCGAGGTGGCTAAAAGTCTGCTCGCGCGTCGACCCGGTGGCAATTGCTGTCTCGTTGAAGACGATGGCCTGCGCGCACGGAGAGAACCCACGCTGCTTCAGTGTCACCGCAGGCAGAAGATCTTCTGGCTGGTTACCGGTGAGATAGAAGATTACGGGAGAAAGACCACCGCGTTCGATCTCCTGGGCAAAGCCCGGAAGCTCCCCCGCTAAAGATCGTAGCACCGTATCTCCGCCGCCAAGATCGACGATCGCTGACTGCTTTGACGCGATGCAATCCTCGATCAAGTCCAAGAGCCAGCGGTGGACACCCGCAGGATCGTCGACCTCTGGCCGCTTGACCCCTTCGAAATAGGAGGCGAACGAGGAATTGGTGGGATCGATAACCGCCAGCAGCACTTCGCGCCGCGTTCGAGCGCAATCTCGGTCATCCAGCGCAGCAGTGTCGTCTTGCATGTCTTGCCGCGGCCGGCCGCGAAGACGATCTTGGGCTTGCCACGGCTTGTGGGGGCCGGCGCCAAGCCGGATGGTGCCTGCCGTTGCAAGGCGGGGGCGGGCAGGGAACGGACCGACCCCTGGCGTTGGAAGCCATCTCCAATCTCTCTAAAGCCGGGGGAAGGGATGACAAACCCATTGCTCTGCTTTCCGGCCTTCGGTTGCGCTGATCTAGGCCGGCCGTCTCGGGCCGCTTACCCCCGCTTTGCCGTCCAGGCGCATGCGCGCCTGTTCTGACGGGCAAAGCGTTTCCGGTTCGAACGGCACCTAGTCGCTGCGCTCCCGCACCACTGCCGTTCTCAGGGGTGCAGCCCTCATCTTTCCCGGCCTGGTCGATCCGCACCGAGGCGGAAGAGCAGGACAACGGGTTCTGGATCCCCCGGCTTTTATAGAGATCGAAAATGGCCCTCAAGAACGCTCAGAAGTCCGCTCCCCAGCTCGCTCGCGCCCCGCAGTGCCGTCAGGCAATCACCCTCGAACTTGTCGCCCGCCTCACCCCCACCGCCACACAGGCCCATAAGCTCAGCACCGCCTTCGGCCTCGATCCCGTCGATTTCGACGGCATCCGCGAAACCACCGAAGCGCATTTCACCCAGCACGCCGACGCCCTCCAGCCCACCGTCAACGAGACGGCGCTCCGCATCCACCTCCAGCGCATCGTCGGGGCCTGTGTCGGGTCCGCCCACGGCGCCGCCACCTTCTACTCCAGCAAGGTCACGGTCGCCTGCGAGATGACCATGAAGCTCGCCAACGAGGACCGCGACGAAGATCGGGACGGGGTTTCCGGCTTCGACGGCAAAGCAGCCCGCGCCCGCGAATTCGCCGCTCAGGCCGGCCTCACCGCCTACGCCCTTCACGCCTCCGCAACCGGCGCCGTTCACGCCTTCCGCGGGCTGACCGGTGAAGAATGGAAGCCCTACGAGGCCCCAATCGCCCCGTCCCGCAGCGTCAGCGCACAGGCCGCAGCCGCCCAGATCGACGCCCTCGGCTGAGACAGAGAGGCGGGGACCGCAAGGTCCTCGCCTCTTCTCATGTTCTCGATGCCCGGCCTTGGGAAGGAGAGGGAAGGGGCACGCTCGAGTGCGCAGCCCAGGCCCGCTCGCCTGCAGGGCTTCGCCCCACAGCCTCCGCAGCCCTGCGCCGCTACCTTGCATACCAGCGCTACGCGCTTGATTTCCAACACTCATCTCGAAAAGGAAGCCAAACATGCCAGCTCATGCTGAGACTGAGGCCATGAACGCGCCCCTTCGCAAACCCTGGACACAGGAAGAGTTCTTCTCCTGGGCAGAACGCCAGGAAGGCCACTTCGAATTCGATGGTCTCCGACCCGTGGCTATGACTGGCGGCACAGGCGGCCACAGCATGATCGGCGGAAATCTGTTCTTCGCTCTACGGTCACGTCTCAATGGCAGTTCATGCCTGCATCTCGGCTCTGATGCCGGCGTCGAGACCATCAATAACGCCGTTCGCTATCCGGATGCCGTCGTCACCTGCACGAAGTTTGATCCCAACGTGCGCAAAATCCCCGGCATCGTCGTTGTCTTCGAAGTTCTCAGCCCATCTTCCGGCGCCACCGATCGTGTCGTCAAAGTGCGTGAATACGCGGCAGTTTCTTCCATCCGGCGCTACGTGATCCTGGAAGCCACCGCTGTCGGGCTCCTGGTGCTCGAACGCAGCTCGCTCGAACAAGCCTGGCAAACTACAGCGCTCAGCAACGGCGATATCCTCCGGATGCCCGAAATCGGCATCGAAATCCCGGTCGCTGAAATCTACGAGGGCATCGAATTCGCCGACCAGGATAACCAGGACAGCTAAGCTTAGTTTTAACTCTCGAACGGAGCGTCGTTGAGGCGATCTACAGACGAAACCGCCTGATACCCAGAAACGAACCGCTCTCCGAAATCATGCATGAAGTTATCGAACGTTGTGGTCGGCTTCCGGCGAACGATTCCGCAAAGGCAGTTGGTGAGGTTTTCCTTGAACGACAGACGGGGATAGGCCTGCAAGATTTGCTCCATCAGGGACGGCTCGATTGCATCATAACGGTTGCCTGAGACGTCGACCTGCACCCCTGAGTGGCAGAATGACACTACCGGACCTTTGTGAAGCGCTATGGAACGTGTCGAATGGAGAGAGATAGCGTCCCACACAAGTTGCACATCGATAGGCGACAAACCGTAGGTTTGAAGAAAAGACCTCGCCGCATTTGCGCCGTCGACTTCAAACCGATTGTCATTTGTCATGTATGTATCGGTCAAACCAAGGTCATGGAGTAAGGCCGAAACAGCAAGAAGCTCTGGATCTGGCTTTGATCCGTCTTTTTCGGCCAATAACGCACCGAATATCCATGACCTCATGACGTGGTTAAACAGATAGAGCTCAGACGAATTTTGTGCTAGGTCTCGTGCTTCGCTTACCATCTGTGAATCTGGCAAAGATATCACTGCCCTGATTTTCATAACCGCATCCCTTTTTGTACACTGACTATCGCTCTCGAATGCCGCAGCTTGCGCCTTTGCGATGGTGACTCCGGCTATGACGGCTGCGGCGTCCAGGAACAACTCTGCGATCTAAATTGGCTTCACCCATTGCCGCCGGGCCCTGCTAGCTCGCCGCTATGGGGTCCGCTGATCGACGTCAGCAGCATGGGCGACCGCCAAAAGGATCCAGTTCGCGGTTCGACTGAATTTTCCGGGTACGCGGCCGGTCATTACGTCAGATAGGGGTAGTCTGTGTATCCATGAGGACCTGGCGTATAAAACGTATCCATATCCAGTTCATTGAGGCCTGCCCCGCCTTGCCAGCGTGTTACCAGATCCGGATTTGATAGGATCGGTCGTCCAACGGCTATCAAATCAGCCGCGCCGGAGGCGACATCTTTCTCCGCGTGCGCCGCGTCGTAGCCCCCTGACAAAATCAGTGACCCTTTGAACAATTTCCGAATCGTCTGCTTGATTTTCACTGGCACGGTCGGCGCGCCCATCGACGAGTGATCGACCAGGTGCAGGTACAAAGGTTGCAATTGGGTCAAATGTTGAGCGAGGTACTCGTAGTCGGCCTCCTGCTCTGGGTAATCAGTCATATCGTTCAACACGCCGAAAGGCGAAAGCCGAACGCCGACCTTGTCCTTGCCGATTGCGCGAATGACGGCTTCCGCGGTTTCCAGCACCATGCGAGCGCGGTTCTCGATGGGGCCGCCGTACTTGTCGCCGCGCTGGTTGCTCGTCGGCCGAATGAATTGCTCCAGCAGGTAGCCGTTCGCAGCGTGCAATTCCACGCCGTCGAACCCTGCCTCGATAGCATTCGTCGCACTAAGCACGAACTCCTCTATCGCGGTCTTGATATCGGCTTCCGACATCGCTTGCGGGGTTGCAAACGGCTGCATGCCCTCCGCGTCGGTATACATCTCGCCCGCCGCCGCGATCGCTGAGGGTGCAATTACGCGGGCGCCCTTGGGTAAGTTGAGTTGATGCACGATGCGGCCGCAATGCATGAGCTGGAGAAAGATCTTCGCGCCCTTGTCGTGGACGCCGTCGACCACACGCTTCCACCCCTGAACCTGTTCTTGTGAAAAAATCCCCGGAATGCGCGGATAACCCAAACCATTTGGCGAGGGGGAAGTGCCTTCGGTAATGATCAGGCCCACCGTGGCTCGCTGCGCATAGTATTCAGCCATGAGATCATTGGGTACATTGTTGATCGCACGGTTACGTGTCAAAGGACTCATCACCAATCGGTTTTGTAACAATAGTGGACCGAGCGACGCTTTAGAAAATAGAGCGGACATAGCTTGCCTCAGTATCTAAAATGGGGTCACATATTTCGGTGCTTTGCGCGGAAAATAACAACGCCTTAGTTGGTAGATGCCTTGATATTTTCTCCTAGAGGAGCGGCCCCCACCCTGTGACTGATGTGGGGGACCCGTCCTCTGGCTTGATGGATTAACGCAGCCATTCTTCCTGAAGACGATCACCCGGCCCAGGCATGGGCCTGAAAGGCCGCTTCGAGCGGGGGCCTCGTGATGCTGGCGGTGTAGTTGGTGATTGTGGACGCGGCCACGATGGCGATGACCTCGAGCGCATGGTCCTTGCCGAAGCCCGCCGCGATAAATTGATCGACATCCTGATCGTCGAGACGCCCCCGCTTTTCAATCATTGTCCTTGCCAAAGCCGATAGCGCGGAGAGCTTGCCGTCCTTCGGCAGGCGGCCGTTGCGGATGGCCTGCACGTCCGCGGGATCGATCCCTGCCTCAAGGGCCAAAGCCGTATGGAATGCGACAGCCCAAGTGCTCGCGTTGGTCACCGCATCAGTGAGGAGCACGATCTGGATCTGCGGCTCCGTAAAGCTGCCGCCATGAACATTGCCGAACAAACCAACGAGGCTGTTGATCAGTAAAGGAGACGTGGCGATCGCGCCGGCGATGTTCGGCAACATTCCGAATGCCGATTGCAAAGTTTGCAACCCCGGCTTCGAGCCCTCAGGCGCAGATTTGATCGTATGGATGGGAAAGAGTGTCATATTGGTTCCTTCACTAAGGTTAGGTTGAGCCATCGCAGCCGGTGCCTTGACTTGGCTGATACAAACTTATCTAAACGCTCGGTCGGTGGCGGATGTGCCAATAGACCCTCGGTTCTCGCCAAATCATCCGCGCGCAGGTTCATTCCGCACTCAGGGCTGGGACGGCAATGCCCAGCTTGGCCGCGATACGCCGCGCTGTTTGCTCGCGCTGCGCAGTGACACCTCGCACGGACCGCCGCGCTGCTTCCAAGATCGCGGCTGGGGCTGTCTCCGGCGTGCCGCTGTTGAAGGGCGGCTCCGGCGCGTAGACCATGTGAAGCTGAATAGCCTGGGCAGCCTCGTCTCCACGCAATTCGGCCGCAAGGCGCAAAGCACCG
The DNA here is from genome assembly GCF_020621385.1 of Acidisoma cellulosilyticum. Lineage (GTDB taxonomy): Bacteria > Pseudomonadota > Alphaproteobacteria > Acetobacterales > Acetobacteraceae > Acidisoma > Acidisoma cellulosilyticum. Next base: position 55,530 of record NZ_JAESVA010000018.1, read on the forward strand.
TCGATACCGGCGGTAACACCGGCGGCGGAGATCCAGGCTCCGTCAACCACTACACGTTCGTTGACAGGAATCGCTCCGAAGAACGGCAAAAGGTGGAACGCCGACCAGTGTGTCGTAGCGCGGCGCTCTTTAAGCAACCCAGCCGCGCCGCACAACAAAGCGCCTGTGCACACCGAGAAAATGCTGCAAGCGCCCCCCGCTTGCCGTCTGATCCAGCCGAGCACTTCGCTGTCTTCCATCAACGCTTCTTGGCCGAACCCGCCCGGCACGTGCAGGACATCCAACGGCGGCGCTTCGGCCAGGGTCGCGTTAGGCGTAAGCCACAGTCCCTTCACGTCGCGGACGGGCGCCATGGTCTTGGCGTAAATGCGATAGGTCGAGTTCGGGATACGCGACAGCACCTCGAACGGCCCTGTCAGATCGATCTGATCGATGCCCTCGAATAGGAGGGAGCCAATGTTCAGATGAGTGTCATGGGGAATCATAGTCGTCTCCGGTTCCGAGTTCAGCAGTAGACAAGACGACACTACGCGGGCATCGTTTGGCGGAAATGCCAAAGAGCCCACGATCCCAGCCAAACACGGTCCGCAACATCGACATGCTCACGTTTCCGGGCGTGCAACTGCTCGACGTCACAGGGCCTTTTCAGGTGTTCGCCTCCGCCAACGACGCCGTCGAAGCCGCGGGCGGCGCGAGGCCTTACCGGATCAGGTTGATGGCGCAGGATGGCGGTGGCGTTACCTCTACGGCTGGCGTGGGGCTTGCGACGGTGCCGTTGAGCCGGCGCGAGGAGGTGGTCGATACCTTGATCGTCCCCGGAGGTTCAGGGGTTGAGGCTGTAGCCGCGAACCCGGCGATGATCGATTGGTTGCAGCAGCGGGCGAGCGTTGCGCGCCGCGTCGCCTCTGTGTGCACAGGGGCGTTCGTGCTTGCCACGGCGGGTATACTCGACGGACGTCGAGCGACGACCCACTGGAGGTTTGCCGCAAGGCTTGCCCAACGCTTTCCCGCGATCCGGGTCGAGCCCGATCCGATTTTCCTATGCGACGGTTCAGTCTGGACCTCGGCCGGGGTGACCGCCGGAATCGATCTGGCGTTGGCGCTCGTGGAGGCGGATCTTGGCCGTTCCGTAGCGCTCGCTGTGGCCCGCTATCTGGTCGTTTTCCTCAAGCGTCCCGGCGGGCAGGCGCAATTCAGCGCCGCGCTGGCCTTGCAAGCGGCGGAGGACAAATTCGGCGCGCTCCATGACTGGATCAACGATCACCTCGCCGTCGAGCTCTCGCTCACCGTCCTGGCCGAACAGGCCGGTATGAGCGAGCGCAGTTTCAGTCGCCACTACGCGGAGGCGACGGGGCAAACACCGGCCCGCGCTGTTGAGCGCCTGAGAGTGGAAGCAGCTCGCCAGATGCTCTGCGAGTCACGTGTGCCATTCAAGCGGGTCGCGCAGCGGTGCGGATTTGGCTCGGAGGAAACGATGCGGCGCAGCTTCCTGCGTCTGCTCGCCGTCACGCCGCAAGATTACCGCTCTCGCTTCACGATTTGACGCTCGCCCGCGTTTTGCACCGATGAGACAGCGGGCTACCGGCTGCTTCGAACCAGGCTCAACAACAACGGCGATTAAAACCACATATCCCCGACACATCGCTCGTCGCGCGGAAAACCGCTCATGGTGACCGGGTCGTGGTGGACAATCGGAACGGCGGCAACGGCCGCGGCATCCTCCGCGAGGCGCAGATTGACCGCACCGTAAAGCGCTCATCCTGGCCGCGACTTGTGGCCAACCAGGCCACCACGCACGCACACCGGGCGCAGAAGTGAAACGCAAGCAACTTGCGATTCCAGACATAGGTCTCTGTCTCACGCGACACCGTGAAGGCCTCGCCCTCAAAGCCATAGGCCCAGAGCGCGCCGTAGCGTCGGCAAAGGCTGCAATTGCAGCCCGTCGCCGATGTCGGCACACCCTCGAAACGCCAATGCACCGCGCCGCAATGGCAAGACCCGTCCATCGGTTCTCCTTCTCACCGGCCAGCCGTGCGAATATCCGTCTTGCCGAAATCATCACCCTTGAACAGCAGCGTCGCTCGGTTCGCCTTGGCACATGCGTATGCGCGTCCCTTTCCTACGAGCTCGCTTGTGGTTCCAATGGTGGGTCAAGCCATACGGGCATCTGACAGTAGCGGCGCCCATGCTCGTCGTTCATGATCGACCTCCTGCAACTTGTCAGCGCTTTGCGTGGATCATTAGCGGCCATGAGTTCGGCCCAATCGGCCACCGCTTCCGGGCCGGCGGCCATCGCAGACGCGATGGTATGTCCGACCAATTCGCCGTTAGTCCGCCCGGCGGTGTAGCCGATCGCATAAACATAGCCACCTGATACGGTGAGGGTTAGCAGCGCTGCTGTGGCTAGGCCGAGGATCGAACGCGTGCGCCATACGGCCAAGCGTTGCCGAGAGGAGCGTTCGACCAAAGCCACCAGGCATGGCGTCAACTGGTCGAGGATGCCCATGCCGGCGGTTTGAACACGCGCGATCGCTTCCTCGGCCACTGCCTGTGCCTTGCGATCCAGCGACACGGCAATGTCCGTCTGTATCCGTGCGCCGAGTTGGCTGACGTCCATAAGCGCGGTCATGGTCAGCGCCATGGCCTGCAACTGTTCCTTGAGGGGATCATCGTTCAGATGGGCGGCGAGGGCGGCCTGCTGTAATGCGCCGGACGCTTTTTCGACCTTGATGCGAAGTGCCTCGAGGCTTGGGATCACGGTATCCATGAGGAGACGCCGGCGAAACGTGCATTCATAGCGTCAAGCCAAGCGCGCACGCCCGCACTCTCGAAGAGGCCAAGCTGCGGCGTGACAGTGCGATCGCGCGCATCGAGGAAATGGCAATGCCGCGCTTCGAGCGCCTCCATCGGAAACAACCGCGGCATCCAGAGGCTAATCGCGCGTTTGGTCAGCATTCGGTAATCAGGTGACGCTGCCACACGCGCGAAGGTCTGCTCCCGGGTCAGCCCCGTGGCGATCGCGGTCTCATTGAAAACGATGGCCTGAGCCTGCGGGGAGAAACCGCGATCTATCAGAGTGCGGGCAGGCAGAAGATCCTCAGGCTGATTGCCGGCCAGGTAGAATATGACAGGCGACAATCCACCTTTCTCAATCTCGCCCGCGAAGTTCGGCAGATCGCCCGCTAAAGATCGCAGGGTCGTATCGCCACCGCCAAGATCAATGATGGCCGATTGCTTGGATGCGATACAATCTTCGATGAGATCCAGTAACCACCGTCTAACCCCGGCGGGATCATCGATCTCCGGCTGCTCGACCCCTTCGAAATAAGAGGCGAAGGAGGAATTGGTGGGGTCAATATCGGCGAGAACGACCGAACTGCCTTGGTCCAGGGCTGTCTCCGTCATCCAGCGCAGCAGCGTGGTCTTGCCTGTTTTGCCGCGGCCGGCGGCAAAGACGATCTTGGGCTTTCCGGCAAGGTCGATACCTGTTTCGATCTTTGGCGCGACACGCTGGATGGCCGCTGGCACGGGCACACGGCTTTGTTCCTCGACTGATGTCACTACCTGCCGACGAATGCGCGGCTGCGGTTTTGTGGCCTGGACGATCTTCTGCTCGTGCATCATCACCCTCTCAAAATTAATCAGTCTTCGCTGCGCATGGCTTCGCGAGCGTTGTGCGCGCGCTCGTCCTGCGGCGTTTGATCCTCGGCACCGAGCGGCGCAGCTGGCGCAAGAACTCTTTTTACGACCGGCACGCGAACACGACGCGGTACAGCCTTCGCGTCAGGCGCGTTCGCCTTGTTCGCAGAGACGTCCGCCAATGACAGCGGGATTGGCGTCGTAGCGATCGCCGCGGCGAGAGACCGCTTCAACGGTCGTGCAGCCCTGCGGATCTGCAACCGCAGTGTTTGGCCGGACCAGGGATTGCCGGTCCTGTACGTTATGCCGGCTTCCGTCATCGCTGCAGCAACAGCGGTCCACGACCAATGGTGATTTCTCACGAGCCCAATCAGCATTTCGGCATTCTCTCGCAGCCACGGATCGATCAGCGCGCCTGGTCGCCATCGGTCTTTCAGTGATTGCGCCAATGCGGAAATCTCCTCAGCAGTGAAACTTGGACTGAACCTCATGGACTGGAGGCTATTGCGGCTTTGTCGCTTTTTGAAATGTCGAGAGATCACGATCCATTCAAGAGAGGGGGATGGCGAGGGTTATACAGAGGGACATAGAGTGGTGAATTGAGTGGGCAATAGAGAGGGTGCCCAATGCCGTATTATGATGAGTTTCGGAAGGTGCAGCTGTAACAGACCAAGGCATCCTAGCGGATGCTTGGTTGCGGCCCCTTTGGGGTCAAGCTACGGTCCGGGCAGAGCCGCAGACGATGTCCTGTCATCTCCGGAGATGCCCTTGCCACCCACTGACCCCGCCGACCAAATTGCCGCCCGTCTCAAGGCGCTCGAGAGCGGGCAGTCGCTCATGAACCAAGCCCTCGGGCTGTTGGTGGACACCCTCCAGCAACAGACGGATCTCCTGGCGGAAATCGCCGCTGCCGTGCGGGAAGAGCCCGGTCAATCGCCCATTGTCGCAGCCATTAATGACCTGACGGCCGCCGTTGAGACGATGGGCGCCGGGGTCGACGTGCTGCATGAGAAGTTGGACGCCTTGCCCGCGGCGTTGAGCGCTGCGCTCGATGACAACCCATTGCCGGAAGGCGCAGCAGAGCCCGCGGGGCTGTGACGTGCTGACCTACCGCACCGGCAGCGCGGGTGCGCCGACGGCGGCCCGCAATATGGCCGAGCATCTGTTGCAGCAGACTTTGTCGCCTGAGATGGCCGTGATGGCCGACTATTACGAGCAAGGCGTCACACCGCCGACCACGGCTGAGGCGGCCTATAGCCGCTACAGCCGCCTGGCGGTGAATGGTTTACTCCCCGGCGGCGGGGCCCTTGACGCTCTGGTAAAAGCCGAAGCCATCCGCATTGGCGAAAGTGCGCTTGCGCCGGATGGCGCCGCGCCCGATCCGGTCGAACTGCATATGCGGGCCGTGGCGGCCCTCGTCGGCGCCGGGCTCGTGACGCGGGAGGTGGGGATGGCCACGCTCGCCCGGCTTGCCGGATCGCCCAACTTTTTCAGGGGGGAGGGGTTCGAGCAGCGTTTTGATGATGTGATCACGGCCACGACGACCGAGCGGGATGACACCAGCGCGGCGGCGATCCCGCGCCGGGATATGAACCCGGCTCTGGCACACCGCCTTGCGATAAACACCAACCGAGGTCTGAGGGCAGGCGAAGTCGCTTTCTTGCTCAATGGGCAAAGAGCGGATGGCGGCGAGATTGACGGCAGGCAGCAGCGCTCCGCGACGCTTTCCCTCACCAAGATTTTTGCCATCCCTGACGACGAGAAGCCGACGCGTGCCCAGCTTGAGCACATGCTGGAGGGCAAGACCGCGGCGGGTAAAGCGCTGTCGGAGAAGGAGGCGGTTCATGCCGTGAGCCGTCTTCATTCGGCGCTTGGTGTGAAGGGCAGGGGCCTCTCGGCCGAGGCGCGCGGTCATATTCTGTCCGGGCGGATGGCCGACGGCCGGACGGTGTCCGACCGCGCCTATAGGGAGGCGCTGGAAACCTCCGCATCCCGCATCGGCTATATCGATTTTACCTTTTCCGCGCCGAAGTCATTGTCCATCGCCTGGGCGTTTGCGCCGACGAGTGCCGAGCGCGCCATGCTGCATCAGGCCCACACCGACGCCATCGAGAGCGTCATGCAGACCATCGAGAAGGAGATTGGCCGCGCGCGGAAGGGCGATGGTGGCAAGGATGGCTATGAACCGGGCGCCATCGGCTGGGTGTCCTTCCAGCACTATGCCGCTCGGCCGACGGTCTCGGTTGTCACCCAGGACGAGACGGGCCAGGCAGCCACCGAGCTGCACAGCCTCACCGGGACCGCCGGCCGCGTACCGGGCGATATGCAGATTCACACCCATGTTGCGGTATTCAATGCAGTTGAAACCCCGAGCGGCCGCGTGGGCGGTCTGGATTTGGCCCAGCTCGAAGGGCGCATCCATGAGTTTGGCGCGGTCTATCAGGCCTTCCTGGCCGAGAATCTGCGCCGCCACGGGGTCGAGATCGCGCTCGACCAGAGTGACATGGCGCGGCTTGTCTCCGTGCCGGAGAGTGTCATCGCGCATTTTAGCAAGCGCACCACCGGCGGCACGGATGCCGCGCGCCAGTACGCACAGAGCGTCGGCCTTGATTGGGACGCCATGGATGCCGAGCACAAAATCAGCCTGCTCAAATCCGGCGTGCAAGATCCGCGCGGTGCCAAGACGGATGACGTCAGCGACCTTGCAACCTGGCGCCGCTCGGCTGCCGAGATCAGCTACCAGCACCGCAGCGTGTTGCGACCTGACGCGTCCAAACGGGAGCAAAGCCGCGAGGAACGCCTCGAAGCCGCCTATCAGGCCGCCATGCCCATCCTCGAAAAGCAATTTGACCGACGGGCCGTCATCGACGGTTCAGACGCCCGCACGGTGGCCGCGAAAGCACTGATTGTCGCCGGCATTGAGGCGGCCGAGGAGGTCAGCGCCGTGACCCGAGCTTTCCGGGAGCGCGGCGTGAGGCGCCGGGGCGAGGAGGCGGCCCTAGTCTGGGGCACCGTCAAAGGCAAGCAGGGCCGCGAACGGGTGGCGGTCACCACCACACTGGAAGAGCGCGAGGAGAAGGCGCTGATCGCCACGGCGCGCGCCGGGGCACGGGACAAGAGCGCTGCCCTGACCAAAGCCCAGATCGACGCGGCTATGCGCGCCTTCCCCGAGCTGAATTTCAATACCGAGCATGGCCGCGCACAGCGCGCCGTGATGGACAGTCTGGGCACGGGCGGTCGGGTCGGTCTCGCTATCGGCGTTGCGGGGTCCGGCAAGAGCACCCTGCTAAAGCCTCTTGTTGAAGCCTGGAAGCAGGAAGGTCGCACGGTTCACGGTATCGCCCTGGCGTGGCGCCAGGCTGATGACCTGGCTGAGGCGGGCATCGAACATCGGACCCGCGCGATCGCGTCATTTTTGAATGCGGCCCAACGCCAGAAGCTCGACCTCAACCAGAACACCGTTGTCGTGGTCGATGAGGTCGGCCTTTTGGGCACACGCCAGCTCAATGACATTCTCGCCCTGCAGAAGACGGCTGGATTTCAGCTCGTGCTGATTGGCGACCCCAAGCAGATGCAGGCCGTTGAGGCCGGGCCCGTCATCGACCTGTTACGCCGTGGGCTCGGCAAAGATGCCGTGCCGGAGCTGTCGAGCTCGGTGCGGCAAAAAGACGCGGAAGAACGCGAGACGGTGCTGATGTTCCGCAATGGCCAGACCGCAGAGGCCATGCAGCGGAAAGCAGAGAACGGCACCTTCCGGGTGATACCCGGCGGCTACCGGGAGGCGATCGAGGGGATCGCCGATCTCTGGCAGCAGCGTCGCGAGGCTAATAAGGACCGGGAAACATTCACCGTCACGGTCAGCGCGCCGACCAATGCGGAAGCGCATGACATTTCCATGGCCATTCGCGAACGGCGACGAGCCGCGGGCAACCTAAGGCCTGATCGTAAAATTCTGACAGCAACCGATGGCACGGGGCAGCGCCAGTATAGTCTGCCGCTGACCGAGGGTGACCGCGTGCGGCTGTTTGACCGCCTGACCGCCACTTTCATCGAGACCGGCACACACGGAAATATCGGCCGGAATGGTTCGGTGCTGGAGGTGGCGGCCATCCGTGACGATGGCCTCGTGCTGCGGACTAATGCAGGTCGGGCCGGGTTCGTGCCCTGGGAGACCCTTCAGGATCGAAACGGGCTTGTGAAGCTCGCCTACGGCGAAGCGCTGACCACCCACACATCCCAAGGATCCACGGTCAGTGAGCATATCCATGCCATGCCGAGTGGCAGCCGTATGGTGACCGCCTTCGGGGCCTATACGTCAGGGAGCCGTCACAAGGAGCAGAGCTTCCTGGTGACGTCGGACGGGGCCGAGCGAGCTGAGATAGCCGGCCGCCGCCCCCTTGGCGATCGCCGTGCGATTGGTGCCAGCGATGTGCTCACAAACGTGACGCGCAACCTCTCCCGCCAGGATGAAAAGGAGACCGCCCATTCGCTGATCGACCGGGCCGCCAATTTGCGCCGCGGCACGATCAAGGCATTCCAGCCAACCATGGAACGGATGGAGAGCCGCAAAGCGGCCGGTGAACCGGCGAGCCCGCTGACGGGGGAGATCCGCGAGCGCCGTTTCGCGAAAGCCCTTGTCGAGCGGCTGCCCAGTCTTGCGGAGCGATTTCGCCGACATTGCGAGAGCATCGCGCGTGCAGCGTGGCAGACCGCGGCCTTGGCCGAACGTTTGGCGGACGTCGCCCGGCGGAAACGCAGCGTCAGCCGCGAGCAAGAGGGGTATTGGCACAATGTCGCCACGGGGACACGCATGACTCAAGACAGGACAGAAACGCGAGATCAGATACGCAAGCCCCGCCAGCGGCGGTAAGGGCCGGCGGTCGCTCTGCCGCTTACGAGCAATCTGGGGGAAGAACGAACCCGCATCGCGGGAAGGTGCAGGCTTTGACGGCTAGGGCAAGACCCGAGTGTATCGTTTGGATTGAGCATTGCTCCTCCGAAGGCAAAGGTCACGCGTTCGAATCGCGTCGGGTCCGCAAATCAAATCAGATGTTTAGATAGGTTCCGCCTTCACGCAGAAATTGTGCCGGAAGCACCACGAAAGCAGGCGGTTAGGCCTGCCAGCGATCGAGGCGACGCGCAAGGCGGTCAATGCCGAACTCGCGCATCGCAGCCTTGATGCTTTTTCTCTTGAGGCTGATGATCGCCAGGGGGCGCAATTTGCGCCCCCTTTTTCCCTCGGTCAGCCTAGACCAGATGTTCGCCTGAGAAGGGGTGACCCGTCTCACAATATGCAGGTTTTCGAGGGTTGCGCTGGATAGGCTGGCGCAGAGCCTTAATGCATAGGGA
>NZ_JAESVA010000019.1 GCF_020621385.1 Acidisoma cellulosilyticum
CTAGAGGACGATGGAACCCTCACCGGCGATATCCGCTTCCACCTCGGCGACGAATCCTCCTTTATCGCCAAGCGCTGGTAGCTTTTCCGCAGCCTGCTAGAGCAGATCCCGGTCAGATGGAATCATCTGTCAGGGTGAAGATGCTCGCAAAAACAATAGTCTAGAGCGGCACCTGTGAGCGCAAGCGAACAGGAAACGCTCTAGCTCGCGGAAGCCCTTGGCCATGCCATCAAGGCCAAGTTCGGTGAGGCGCTCCAGGGTCGGGTGGTTCAGCACTGTATGTCTCCTCAATGGAAGTAGCGGGAGCCGCGGATGTTGGCGTGCAGCAGGGGTTCGCCGTCCGCGGTGGGCGGCGCGCTTGGGCGGTCGAGGCGGTGACGCAGGATCGAGGTGACGGAATCATAGGACAGGACGCCGACCTCGACTGCACGCAGGCTGACGGCCTCGGCGCGATCAGCGGTCAGGCCACGGAACAGGCGCAGAATGCCAATGCAGGTCCGGAAGCCCTGCTCAGGGTGCGGCCGTCGCGCCAGGACAGCCAGGATAAGCGCTTCGGTATGCGGCCCGATGTCGCGCGCCTGGCGAGCGAACCGTTCCGGATTCCATTCGGCGTAGCGCCGGTGCGCGCTTGGCATGTGGTCAGGGTCGGTGCCGTGACGCGGGCCGCCATAGCGCCGCGTGTGGGCCGCCACCCGTCGGCCGTGGTGGAACACTTCAATGGTGCGCGCGGTGGCGCGGGTATCGACCTGCTCGCGGATGAGCGCATGCGGCACCGAATAATAAAAGCCCGCGACCTCGACATGATAGTCGATGCCAACGCGGGCGAGGTGCCACTCGGCATACTCATAGTCGATCTCTCGTAAGTCGCGCATGTAGCCCGCGCCACATAGTCCTGCACGGTGCTGCGTCCGACCCCGACTTCCCGGGCGATCAGCCGGGCGCTGACCCGCTCGCCGAAGTGCAACTGCAGAACCTGTCGTATCCGCCGCATGGACAATCTCTCCGTCGGCACTCAGCCCTCCATCGTTTGCGATGGTGAACTGGAAGCCAGGTGACACTGACCTGCGAGACAATCTCGTCCCCCCGGCCCCCCACGGGGTGGCCGGGATCAAATCGGAATGGTGGCCGGGATCATGTTGGAACGGTGGCCGCCATCAAATCGGAATACATGGCCGCCTTCGATCGGAATCCGCAACCGCGCGCAAATTGGTGCAAAGCAAGCGCCAGGACGTCGAGATGAGCCTCCGTGGAATTCTGCGTGGCTTCGGACTGAAGGTGTGTAGCGCGACAGGAATGATGTCCGGCTAGCGACACGAAGATGGCCGGTCGCTGCGCGTGTGGAAGATGACTTTTCTATCGGCGCGAGACAAGGGAAGAAGTTAGGTGTCGTTGGTCGTGTCGCCCGAGATGTTGAGTTCTATTCGCCCGTGTCGCGCTTGGTGTCGCTGAGCGCCTTGGGCTTTCGTGTTGTGCGGGCGATAGCGGCTCTGCGTCTGTAGCTTTCAACGTTCATTTCGAAAATTGTTGAGTGGTGAACAAGGCGATCGACAGCAGCCAGCGTCATAGCGGCATCGGGAAAGACGCTCGTCCATTCTCCGAAGGGGTGATTGGCGGTGACCATGAGGCTGCGCCGCTCGTAGCGGGCTGCGATAAGCTCGAACAAGACCGAGGTCTCCGCTTGATCTTTGCGGACGTAGCAGAGGTCGTCGAGGATCAGCAGGTGGTATTTGTCGAGCTTCTCGATGGCACTTTCGAGCGTTAGGGTTTGGCGGGCCTGTTGCAGTCGCTGCACGAGATCGGTGGTTCGTGTGAAGAGGACGCGGTATCCATTCTCGACCAGAGTGTGGCCGAAGGCGGCGGCAAGGTGGGTTTTTCCTGAGCCACTTGGCCCGAAAAGGAGGATTGTTCCGCCGGTGCTGATCCAGCCGTCACCGCTGGCCAGAGCGGTGACGTGCGCGCGGCTGAGCATCGGGAGGGCCGCGAAGTCGATGCTGTCCAAAGTTTTGTCCGGCGGCAGCCGGGCCTCGGTCAAATGTCGCTGGATGCGTCGCTGAGACCGTTCGGCGAGTTCGAGTTCGGCCAAAGTCGCCAGGAGCCGTGCCGCGGGCCAACCCTCGCGATCGGCGCGATTAGTGAAGTCGGGCCACAGGGCGGCGATCGTCGGCAGCCGCAACTCGTTCAGCAGAAGGGGCAGCCGGGCGGTATCGACCTTGATCGTGTCGCTGATGTTGTCGTTCATGCCGCAACCCCCAGGGAAGGGAGCAACGCGTCGTAGCCGGCGACCGGAGGCAGGTTGACCACGATGTCGGGCATCAGCGCGGGTATCGGTGCGAAGCGCGCCCGCAATGCCGACACATCGATGGTGAAGGCGGTAGCCGAGGCGCCGTCCGGTGCCTCGCGCATCTGTTCCGTGAGCGCGGCGGCGAGTTCGGCCTCGCAGCCGCGCTCATGCGCGAGGGCAAGAAGGGCCACCATGGTTCGGCAGGCAATCCGCGTGTCGCCCACGGCGATCAGCCGCTCCCACGCCAATCGGTAGGCCGGGCGCGGGAACAGCGCGTCGCGATAGACCAGGTTGAGCAACGCCATCGGCTTGCGGCGGAGGCTGTGGATGACGTGGCGGTAATCGACGACGTGACCACGCCGCCCGTTACCATGGCTGCGGCCACGGCGCAGCGTCAGCACCGGACTGCTGCCGCCATGGAAGCATTCCAGCCGATCATCGTACAGCCGAACCCGCAGCCGGAAGCTGATCAACCGCGATGGCACAGAGTAAAAGACTTTGCGCAGAACGAAGCCGCTACTGGATGTCACGAAAACCGTCGCCTCGTCATAATCCGAGATGCGGTGGGGTGGCAGCTCGCTCAGCGCCGCGCATTCCAGCCGCACCATCTTGGCACGGCGGGCGTTGCGGCGGCCAATGAGGTCAGCGATCCAGGCGCGATACGCGTCCAGGCTCTCGAAGTTGCGGCTGCTCCGCAGTAGCAGCGCCTGCGCGATGCTCCGCTTGAGGTGGCCGTGCTGGCTCTCGATGGCGCCGTTCTCATGCGCCACCCCCGTGGTGTTGCGGGTCGGCGTCATACCGTAATGGGCGCAGAAGGCCTCGTAGCGGCAAGTCTGATCGCGGCGGGCATCATGATCGAGATTACGGAAGGCGGCCGACAGACTGTCGGACCGGTGCTCCGCTGGAACGCCGCCCAGAGCCCATAAGGCGTTCTGAAGACCGACGGCCAAGGCCGTGAAGCTCTCGCCTCCGAGCACGGGCTCGGCATGCTCCCACGCAGAATAGGCCAGAACGAAATGATAGAGCCGGTGATCCAAGGGCTGACCGGCGATGCTGACCGCGACATCGCCCATGTCGGTGAAGTCCGAAAGACCCTGCTGACCGGGGATGTGGTCTTGCCGGAAGATCACTGCGCGCTCGGCGCCATGCTCTGCCGACCAGGCCCGCACCCGCCGCTCCAGGCTCCGGCGCAGGCGATCCCAATCGTGATCGGGATGACGGCGCTGCATCTCTTCAAGCAAGGTGACGGCCCGCAGACCTGGTTCGGCCTCAAGCATGGGGCGGATCTCACTGTCCCACAGCCCCTGGAACGGATCGGCGGTCTTGCGCACCCGACGTCCGCCCGGTGGGGGTGACGGTCGTCGATGCTCGGTCTCGATGCGGCGTCCGGTTCGTTCGCTAAAGCCACCCTTCGCCGCGGCGACCGACTGGGAATGGTGATGACGAGATTCCATGAAAAGCCTCTTCTGCTGACGCGTGACGTGTCGCCCGGGCACTTCGGTTCCTCGCCTCGATCATCGAGGCGCCGATAGTGCCCGCACGCGCCGCGGCCTGCAGACGGGCTCAAATTCCACGTCGCCGGTTTGGCTAACCTACGGCCGGGCTACGCCCAGCCTGCGGTCAGCCAAACCGGCCATCCGATCGTGTCGCTAACCGGCCATCAGTGGTGTCGCGCGACAAGGTGGGCCCAACAATACCCCGTAGCTTTGAGAGCCGGATCAGAGAGTTGGTTTGTGGGCAGGCAATGTTAGAGGAGATTGCCGATGCCTTGCTCATCGCTCGAGCGAGCCTCGCTGAGCAATTGGATAGGCTGCATAAGCGGCTGGTATCGCTAGTACGCAATGACCCGCGAGCAAGATTACTGATGTCGGCACCAGGCGTTGGCGTTCTCGTATCGCTTACCTATGTCGCCGCCATTGATGATCCAGGACGATTTAATCGTCAAAGGCCACCGGTGCGCACTTTGGTTTGACGCCGAAGAAGTATCAATCCGGCGAGACCGATGTCACTGGCCGGATATCCAAGATCGGTGATGCCAGTGTTCGAACGGCGCTCTACGAAGCGGCGAATGTCATCCTGACGCGACCGGTTAAAGGATCAACATTGAAGAGCTGGGCGCTGCGGATCGCCAAGCGTGCCGGGATGCGTAAGGCGAGGGTTGCGCTGGCCTGCAAACTCGCGGTTTTCCTCCACCGGATGCTCGCCGATGGACCAACCTTCGTCGCCGAGAAAGCCGCTGCCATGGCGGTATAGGGAGAGATTAAGAGTTCGGGCGGCTATCGACAGCAGCCGTCCGGAGGAGGTCCTGTCGCCAGGACGATGGATCAGGCCAGGTCGTGACACCCTCAGCGACACCGCAAGGATGATTGCGCCTCACTAGATTGGCCGGCCGATCCTCATCAGACGCCATCAGGGTGGCGGCCCTGCGCCGACCACGGACAGAAGAGAGATATTGGCGACAGGATTACACGCTCTGGGGTTGACACCAAGGGGCCCGTTACAGAAGAGGGTGCCGTGTACTTTCCGGTGGCGATGTCGTAATCGAGGGCATGAGCAATTCCCGCGCCCGCAAGCCTTATCCATCTGATGTCAGCAATGAAGAGTGGTCGCTCGTGGTCGGGTATCTGACCTTGATGAAGGAAGATGCGCCGCAGCGGGAGTATGCGCTGCGGGAACTTTTCAATGCCCTACGCTATGTGATCCGTTACGGCATTGCGTGGCGCGCCATGCCGAACGACTTTCCGCCCTGGCATGCGGTTCACCAGCAGGCCCATCGGTGGCTGGCGGCGGGATGTTTCGAGACCCTGGCGCAGGATTTGCGCGCTGTCCTGCGTTTGGCGGCAGGACGCAAGGCGGAGCCGACGGCCGCGATCATGGACAGCCGCACTCTGCGTTCCACGCCCGAAAGCGGCTGGACTTGCCTCGAGAAAGTGAAGGCTCCTGACGCATTGAGAGAGGAGTTTTCCGGGCATGACACAGAAGCGGTTTACGAAGGAATTTGAGGATGAAGCTGTCCGCCTATCGCGGACGAGCTGACGGACGAAGCGGGAAATTGCGGCGGATCTCGGGATCGGTCTGTCGACACTGACGCGATGGGCGTCCCGCAGCCGGGACCGGGAGATGGATGAGCCGGAACGGCGGCCTCCCGGTGAGGATGCGGCGGCGGAGTTGAAGCGCCTGCGGCGAGAGAATGAAATCCTTCGCCAGGAGCGGGATATTCTCAAGCGGGCCACGGTTTTTTTCGCCAAAGAGATACTGTGTTCAGGGGCAAGCATCTGATCGCTCTGCGGGGCGGAGATTGCGGCTGATGGCGCAAGGTTAGCCTAGCGGTGCATTCCATATAAAGGATCAAAGGGCTGTTGAGTTTTAATAACGGCCCTCGCTAGCATCAGGAGCTTGCGGGCGACAGCGATCAGAATAACTTTAGGCGGTTTGCTCGCTGCAGTGAGACGATGAACAAATTCGGCAAAGGATTTGTTTGTTCTCCTGGCACTGAGGGCACACATATAGAGTGCAGACCGGAGACGTTCTGACCCGATGCGGGTTAACTTCCCTGGCCGCCGAACTGATGAGCCAGAGCTATGCTCTCCCGGAGATAAACCAGAAAAGGCGGCGAGTGCCATGGGAGTAAATTCTGCAATATTGGGTAGCTCGGTCAACAAGACGATGGCCGAGATTTCGCCAAATCCTGTAATGCTACGGAGGAGCGACAGGTTTATACTTAGAGTTCGATCTTCGATTATGAGATAACGCATCTCTGCCATGACAGTTAAAATATGAGCATCCAGCCATTCCAAGTGGTTGGCAACCGACTTTGCTACTGCTGCCGAGGCGAAGCCTGCTTTTTGGCGATTGAGTTCTTGCACGCGAGCGGCTTTTAGAGCGTCGCATCGACGAGTCAATTCGCGTAAAACGCGAATGTTGGCGGGGCTAGGGATCCAAGCTGCAGGGGAATGAGCCCTACAGAAGCGAGCAATGAGGCTAGCATCGAGTTTGTCTGTCTTGTTTCGGGCGAGTTCGCTTTGACCTTACGCTTTGACGCGAGCCGGGTTTACAACACTGACCTTCACGCCTTTCATGTGAAGAAAGTCTGCGAGGTCCAAGCCCCAATTTCCTGTAGCTTCCAGGCAGACATGTATGCCATCGGCTGCGCTAGATCGATGTTTTTCTAGCCAAGACCAAAGATGCTTAAACCCCGCCTCATTATTCGCGAAGACTCCGTGTTTGGTATGATCTTTCTTCAGAAGTGCAACATCAAACTTCATTTTGCTGACGTCTACGTCAAGGATGTCCATGATATCTTCTGTGCTTCTAACCTAATACCACCGTCTACCGGCCTTCCTTGTAACCAGGCTTTCCGGCTGCGCCGGTGCCCTGCATACTGTTCAGCCAGAAAGTGGCCGCGATGGCGCGGCTTCATCTCTTTGACGAGTTTTCGGCTCCAGGGAAGAACAAGCTCACCGCCACGGTATCGGCAATGGCCATCGCAGATACCGTGGCCTCCTTACAAGGGAAGTCGGTGAGGTTCCAGCTCATCGATCGGGCGAAGAAAGACTTCCCTGTCCAACAGCTCTGCCGGGTGCTGGGTGTCAGTCAGAGCGGGTATTTCGCCTGGGCGGCCCGTCCTGCGAGCCTGCGGCAACGGCAGGACATGGTGCTGCTTGCCCATGTACGGTCGGCCTTCACCTTGTCGAACGGCACCTACGGCAGTCCGCGCATGACCCGGGAACTGCGGGATCAGGGCCTAGCCGTGGGGCGTCGACGCACAGCGCGCCTCATGCGGGATAACGGCCTG
Source organism: Acidisoma cellulosilyticum (assembly GCF_020621385.1). Classification (GTDB taxonomy): domain Bacteria; phylum Pseudomonadota; class Alphaproteobacteria; order Acetobacterales; family Acetobacteraceae; genus Acidisoma; species Acidisoma cellulosilyticum. The sequence goes on from NZ_JAESVA010000019.1 coordinate 7,077, forward strand.
CAAGCTCGGCAAAAGCGCCGCTTTAAGCGAACGACGGATAGCGAGCATGCTTGGCCCGTCGCCCTAGCCGGGCGCCCCCAATCTGCTGGCCCAGAATTTCAGCGCGGCGGTGCCGAACGAGAAATGGTTCGCCGATATTTCGTACATTTGGACGAAATAAGGCTGGCTTTACCTGGCGATCGTGATGGACCTGTTCTCACCCGCATTATCGGCTGGTCTGTCGGTGACCGACTGCATCGCAATCTTGCCTTGGCTGCGCTGCGTCGGGCTTTTGCCATTCGCCGTCCAGATCCCGGTCTGATCTGCCACTCGGATCGCGGCAGCCAATATTGTTCCATTGATTATCAGAGCGAGCTGAGAAAACACGGCGCGCTGATCTCCATGTCCGGCAAAGGCAATTGTTACGACAACGCCATTGTCGAGACCTTCTTCAAAACCTTAAAATCCGAACTCGTCTGGCGGACTGTCTTCATGACCCAAGCAGGCGCCGAAGCTGCCATCGGTCGTTACATCGACAGCTCTATAATCCTGTCCGGCGCCACTCGTCGCTGGACTTCATCAGCCCTGCTGCCTACGAAAGGCAGGCGGCTTGACCCGAAACAGCTCTCCACTTTTCCAAAGCAAGTCCATATTGCTGCAAGGGCCCACCGGAAATGGTACGTTCCGAACATGAGCTAGCCCAACCGTTTTTATAGAGACGAAACAGAGAAACCTGCGCCCCTTTCAGGAGGGCCAGTCCGGCAATCCGGCAGGGCGTCCAAAGGGGGCGCGGAGCCGCGTCACCGAGAGCTTCCTCAGGGCCTTAGAGGAGGATTTCGGAGCATGGAGCGGCGGCCCGCCAAAGCGATCCGGTTGCCTATTCCGGATCCTCGTGTCCTTGGTGTCCAAGGGGTTTGAAATTTCTGGTGAGGTTGCGGTCAAGCGCAAGCTCGAAGACATGAGTGACGACGAGCCAATGGCTATCATCTCAGGCGTCGGGCTGACTGTCGCGGCTGAGATCGAAGACGAGGACTGAGGGCGCCTTACCCGACTGACTGCTCATCTACAAGTCGAGCAGCTTGCTCGGGCTCTCCATAATAACCTTCGCTCGTACCCGGTAGGCTCGGGTGGTATGGATCGATTTATGGCGGGCATGGCGAGCAACGACCTCATCCAGCGCGCCGTTCAAATAGGCTTCGGTGATCAGACCGGCACGCAGACCATGCGGCGATAGGCGTTCACCCTCGGGCGCTTCGACGCCTGCGGCCTTGGCCCTCGTCAACAGGATATGACGAAAGCCATCCGTCGTCAGTCGATCCCCGACCCGCCCCGAACCATGCACGGATCTAAAAACTGGCCCGTATTCAATCCGAGCTTTGCGAAGCCAGTTTTTGACGGCTTCAACCGGACAGGTCTCTGGCCGCGAGCCCCGCGCAATGCCGAGATTGGCCCCCTGCCCTTCCTGGTCTGTTTTCGAGGATCGGATCCGCAGCACCAGGCCGTCCTTGACCCATTGAAAATCTTCGACATCGAGCGCCACCAACTCAGACCGCCGCAGGCCACCGGCGAGACCGATGAGCAAAAGAGCGCGGTCGCGGTGCCCAGCCAGGTTGTCGCCCATCTCGGCCAGCATGGCCCGCACCTCGGTTGAGGTCAGCGCCGCGGATGGTTTCACGGGGCGTTTTTGCTCGCGCAAAATCCCCTTGAGAACGGACGCGATGATCGGATGACCTGACGACCAGGCATATCCCGACCGGCGATGGACATGCGCCATGGCAGCGAGCGTCACCCGAAGCGCGCTTTTGCCGACCGTTTGCGACCGTTCTGCCAGATAGGTCGCGACGACGGCCGGATCCGCTGGCAGATGGCGCACCTTGCCTTGCTCACACCAGGCCGAAAACGCGGCCCAGTGCTCATTGTAGGCGCGCTCCGTGGGGGCCGAGAGTGAGGCGGCGGCCAGTCGCATGGCGCGCTGCAGGGAGTCCGACAGGGGACCGGACGCCAGGTCTGCGAGGAGTTCGGGGGCAACGATTTGGCCGGAAATCGGGATTTCCTGGGCGCCAAGTTGCTGAAGCTGTCTTTGAAACGCCGTCACCGCCAACCTCTAAAACACCCTGAGCACCATGAATTCTCGGTTCAATTGAGGCAAGCATCCTATCTGAACCTCCTACTACTGATAATAACATATTATCGGTAGTAATTTTTGAGTTTCGGCCTCAAAAAACCCTTTTCGCTGACCAAATCGGGCCCATCCGAATGGGTAATGGAGGACAACATCCACTCCTATACAATGAGCCAGAGATGTCATCGACCATTTTCTAGCGAACCGTAATATTTGATATCGTCTACTAACACGATACCACTCTCTGATCAGCATCTGATATCAGATATTCACCTGATATCTGTGTGATAGAAGCAATGTCATCAAATTCAAAAAATGATATCCGATAGCTTATCGATATCTTGATCGATAAATTTCCACTATCAACATAATATTTAATATTTTTTAATTTATACTATCTTTTCAATATTGCCTATTTTTCCGATAACCGATAATCATATGATATCAGATAGCGGAGAGATATCCGATATGCCGACCATCGTTTTCGCGTCATCAAAGGGTGGAGTTGGAAAGACGACCAGCGCCCTGGCGCTATCATTCGTGTTCGCCCAGGCCGGGGCAGGGACCACGCTCATCGACGCGGACCCGAATGCCCCGCTGACGCGGTGGGCCGAGAGATTTCCCGACAGCATCCCTAAAGGCCTCACAGTTAAGGGTGCTGTCGGGAATGCCGCAGCTCGAGTGATTGACGAAGCCGCCCAAATCAATCCGTTCGTCATCGTCGACTTGGAGGGCACCAAGAACGTCGACGTCAGTGTCGGCCTTGGACGCGCAGACCTAGCGCTAATCCCCATGCAAGGTTCGCAGCTTGATGCTGATGAAGCGGCGAACGTGGTAAAGCTCATCCGGACGCAGGAAGATGTTTTCCGGCGAACGATTCCGTTCCGCGTATTCTTTACAAGAACCTCACCGGTCATCGAGAGCAAAGGCATGCGTGACATCCATGCGCAGCTCAAAGAATACGAAATTCCGTTGATGAAAACGTCAATTATGGAGCGCGAAGCATTCCGGGTTCCTTTCCGCTTGGGTGCATCCTTGTACGACATGGGCAAGGCCGATGTCCGAAATCCCCAAGCCGCTATCGACAACGCAGAAGCTTTCGCCTCCGAAGTCCGCGACATATTGATGGCAAGGGAAGGGGCTCGATAAATGCCTGAAGAACCTCGCAAAGCCGCTCGGTTAGACCTATCAGGCTTCGCGCCCAAAGGGCGTGCTCCAGCACTAGACCCTGTTCAGGAGCGCGCGTCCATTGAAGTCGGCAAACGCCTAGGCTTCGACGCCCGTGCGCCCGTTGAGAAAGTCGATGGCCGAACTCTGCGCCGAAAGAACAAGTCACAGATGAATATGCGGTTGAGCCTGCAAACACAAAACGACTTCAAACGACTTGTGACCGAATTCGATGACGCCGATGCTTGTTTAAGCCATCTTATTCAACTCTATAGGCAATCCAAAGCTTAATGATATCCGATATTATTCAGGTATCAGGATTCAAAATATCCCACATTAATGTCACTCTATGCTTATTCCGGGATATTTTGAATCAAAGAAGCCGAAGTTGACACAGGTAAACCTTGGATCGACCCAGGCGTGCGATCTTTTGAATCTGAAAGGCTTAGCTGCCTACAGCAGCTTGCTTCGGCGAGACTGGCGGCCGCGAAGGATGCAGAATGAGCCCTTTACCGTCATCAGCCAGCTCAATTTTGGCTTCGGGATATACGGCCATGGCCAGCTTTAGGTTCGGGATGAACCGCAATTTGAAGTTGTTCATGGCGTTAACCCCGGCACCGAACTGGATCTTCAAGGCAGCCCAAGACACTGGGGTCGACTTATTCAGGGAATGCAAGCGGTAGGCTAGCCAGCAATAGATGTCGATCGCCTGGCTGTTGTTCGAAATCGCTGAAATTGCGGCCTCGGCAATCGGCACCGGATGCTTCTTCAGACCCTCATAAAAAGCCTCAGACAGCCGCGCTTTCTGGGAAAACAAGCTTCCTTGGGCTTCTTCTCCGGTCGGTTCCAGGAAGATGGCGGCATCCATAATTGATTGATTCGCAAGGCCAATTCGAGACCCTTGCCGGATTTCAAACGTCAGTCGGCATCTAGAAATCCTGTCAGTCTGGTCCCTAACGGCTGCCAGGTTTTTACCGCCCTGAGGAATCCCCATTCTGGCGATCCAGTCTCGAAGGGAGCCCCCGAGCGAGACTTCCCGCGAGCCGGTGCGGAGCGCTTCGGACTGCAGGTAAATCAAGATGAGGCGGGCTCGTGAACCATATGGAACACCGACGTGGATAGGAGTGCCTTCTGGGCCGCGCCGCATTCCGGGCTCAACAATGAGGCAGTATCGGTCGCTCTCGACCTGCCAACCCTCACTGTCGTCTAGGCGGCGATGGGGCAGGGCGGCTTGGCACCACCCCGAATACAGGAACCCAATGCTTGCATCTTCGTCGCTGAGATACGCTGACGCTGCATCGACAACCTCACGAGCAAAATCAAGCTGCAGCGCCTGCTGCTTCCCACGCTCAGTTAAGATTTCATGCACTATTCCCATAGCTTACTGATTTAGATCAGGTTTCTAGGTTTGTCCTTGGGCACTTTTGAATCAGGGTTACTAGGAAGGATATTAGATTTCTTATTACTAGTATTCGATGCAAAATATCTCGGGATAAAATCGGCAAGCGATTGATTTTAAAGATTTAGATTTTGGCGGTCTGATGCAAAAGTTCCCGAACAATGATGCAAAATATCCCAGTCATAGTGTGGATATAGTGTGCGACTCGGAACCCGGAGCTGCCCCCAAAATCCTCGGACGTGACTCACCCTTAGCTAAGGGTTGGTTATATGGTCGGTTCTATGACTGGTTCGTATCCTCGGACTGAGGTTTTGCCTGGACCGGAACGCCGACGGCGTTGGTCTGTGGCGGAGAAGCTGGCAATGGTGGATAAGACCCGTGAGCCAGGGGCCACGGTGAGCCTTGTAGCGCGTCGGCGCGGCGTGTCACCAAACCAGCTCTTCACTTGGCTACGCCTGGCCGAACAAGGGGCCCTGGCGGCGATCCGGGCCGAGGAAGAGGTCGTCCCGGCATCTGCCTTCCGAGCACAGCAGGATCAGATCCGCGAACTCCAGCGCCTTCTGGGTAAGAAGACATTGGAAACCGAGATCCTGAAAGAGGCGCTCGAGGTCGCGACGGACTCAAAAAAACGGCCGTTGCGGCTGCTATCGCTGCCACGGGACAGTTCCCGGTGACGGCTGTCTGCGAGACGCTCGGTGTGGCGCGATCAAATATCGCGCGCTGTGTCGCGCAGGAGCCTTCCAAGCGCAGGGGGCGCCCACCTCTGACCGAAGAGCCATTGCTGAGCGAGATCATGGCGGTGATCGCTGAGATGCCGTCCTATGGCTATCCGCGGGTATCCGCGATCTGATGGTCACGGCTGTCGAGCAGCGCTTCGGCCGTCTCAACCGGTTGCCCAAGACTATTGAATGGCTGACCGACAACGGTTCGTGCTACACGGCGGCCGACACGCGTCGGTTTGCGCGCGATATCGGCTTCCTTCCTCTGCGCACGCCTATTGAAAGCCCGCAGTCCAACGGCATGGCAGAAGCCTTCGTGCGGACTTTCAAACGAGATTATGTGGCGTTCCACCCCAAGCCTGACGCCGCGACCGTCATCCAATCGCTGCCCGCTTGGTTTGAGCATTACAACGCGTTGCATCCGCACCGCGCACTCGGCTATCGATCCCCTCGCGAGTTCATGGCTCTCTCAAAGAAACTTTAACTGGTGAGGTCGCACTGTCCGAAAATTAAGGGGCAACAACAGAACCCAAACCCAACCTCAGACACCATACGGGTGGCACTGGACTTGCCTTCGGAAAGGTGGAGAGAGTATCTGTGATGATCAAGCCGATTTTGGCGTCCAGATGCGATCGTCGCGGATGAGTGCATTGGCGAGAACGATGAGTTTGCGCATAGCGGCAACGATGGCGACCTGGGCATGTTTTCCGCGGGCGACGAGGCCATCGTGATGGATCTGTTCTCACGCCGTATCATCGGCTGGTTCGTCAGTGACCGTCTGCATCGCAATCTTGCTTTGGCCGCGCTGCGGCGGGCTTTTGCCATTCGCCGTCCAGATCCCGGTCTAATCTGTCACTCGGATCGCGGTAGCCAATATTGTTCCATTGATTATCAGAGCGAGGTGCAAAAATATGGCGCGCTGATATCCATGTCCGGCAGAGGCAATTGTTACGACAACGCCATCGTCGAGACGTTCTTCAAAACCCTGAAATCCTAACTCGTCTGGCGGACTGTCTTCATGACACGTGCAGACGCCCAAGCCGCCATTGGCCGTTACATCGACAGTTTCTATAATCCCGTCCAGCGACACTCGTCGCTGGACTTCATCAGCCCCGCTGCCTACGAGAGGCAAGCGGCCTGACCCAAAACCGCTCTCCTCTTTTCCGAAACAAGTCCAACCCGCCTCGTGTTCGGTTTAACGGGGCAACTCCACTGGCAATGGGGAGCGTTCCTAATCTGCCGATATAACCCGTTTAAGCGCCATTTTACTTCCCGAAGGCGTAGCAATCATAATCGCGTTAGCTTTCAGACGAATCGAGCTGCTGCAATTCACTTTCGACTGCACGGAGCAAGGCAGGAATTTCGTCACGAATAATTGGCAGCAGCATTCGAGTGTCGATTACGAAATACTGATGCGCCATCATATCCCGAAGTCCAGCAAACCCTTTCCAATCTACCTCAGGATACCGGGTTCGGGTTTCTTCCGGCATTGCCTTTGCCGCTTCGCCTAGCTCCGTCAGAGCGTTTTTTATCGCTCGGAAGCCCATCCTATCGGCATGGGGAAGCGCATGGAAGGCAGCCGTCCCCATATCAGCAATGAAATCTCGAAGATCGGTAGCAGCTTGGCGGATGTCGTGCAGGCGCTCTTCCAGTGATCGTGCCATCAGAAGACACTAACCATGTCACGCACGGCAGTTTCGGCAGCCTTCGCCATCAGCGTCGAGCGCTCGCCAAGATCAACGGTATGCCCGATGACTGCCTGGATCTCATCCTTGATTCGCTGGATCTCAAAAAGCGAGTGTTCCCTGTCTGGGGTAAACTGAAATAACAGATCCACATCGCTCCCCGGACCGGCTTCTCCCCGCGCAACCGACCCAAAAACCCAAAGAGCCGCGACACCGCGCTCGCGCAGCCTGGGCTCAAGTTCACGAAGGGTGCGCACCACTTCCGCCAGCTGAGGCGGCTTGCGGTCGGCCTCCTCCAGGAAGCGCTCAAGCAGAGTGCCGATGAGGTCTTGCAGGTTCTCGCCACGCGCAGCGGCCACCGCTTTCACGCGGTTTCGGACATCGTCGGGCACTCTGATGGAAAGAAACGCCATTCCTTATATATGCGCGCTTGTGCACAAGCGCGCAAGAAATTCATGAAGCTATATCCATCAGCGCAGCCCCGAGCCTGAATCTGAATTCACGAGTTTCATTTTCGTTGCCGCATTTGCCAGGCGTCCCACATGCCCCAGAAGGCGATACCGAAACCGAGAGATAGACAAGCAGCGATGAGAATGAGGGCTCCAACCCGCCGCCCAGCCGATGACCAAAGCCCCAAGCGGGACTGGCGCGACGAGATATACCGCTCATCGAGCAGCTTCCTGCGCCTGATGCATGGGGCTCGGATCGAAGCGGCCGACATAGGGCGCGTCGGTCAGGTAGTTGAGTCGGTTGAGGGGGTAGGGGCTTGGCCATAGATCATGACGATCGGCCGGGGTCATCAGAGACCGTCCCTGGAGGGGCTCGCCCGATCCTGCGGATCCGGCGCCTGGCCGCGTGCTGAAGTCCGTCTGTGCGGACTGGCAGCTGGTTCGGTAGCAGACGGTAAACTTCCCCATCGCGTCACTGAGATATTTCGCGGTGTCGTAATCGGCGGCGCCGAAGAACTGCTGGGTCGTATTAGCCAGGAAGCTTTGCCAGCGCGGGTGGCGGGAACAATCCCAAAGGGAGCGAGCCTGGTTCAAGGTGCAAGATGCCGCGGACTTGGTCGACGAAGGCAGCCTGGCTCGAATCATTGAGGGCTGGGGGTAGTCGTCGATGCCATCGCGCTTAGACGAAAGAAGCCCCTCCTGTTTGCAGCAAGGGAGCATTTTAGATGAGGCAACTCGAGGTTCAGGCCGAAGGATGCAGAAGGCCAGAAACCTTGCATTTTCAGGCGAATTAATACATTCTCCCAACAGAGAATATTTAATGGTGCATCATGCGGACCCAAGAAAACCCGCTTTTCACGCCGACCGAGGCCGCTGTTTTGACGCGGTTGTCGGTCAAGGCGGTGAATAATGCGATCGACAAAAAGACCGTGCCGGCCATCACTGGAAGGCGCGAAGGGCATGCCATGCGTCTCCTCGATCTCCGGGCGCTAATGTCGCTGTCACTCGAGAGACGCCTTGCCGATCGTTTTGTGCCGGAGTTCCGCCGCGAGGTGTTTGACGCGCTCGGCAGTGCGTCACGCGATACCGTGACACTTGAAGGCGGTTTTCTGAAGCTCGACCTCCGCGAACCGCGGCGCGAACTGGCGATCTCGCTTCGTGCGCTGCGCCGTGCCCGTCACCTGGTCATCAGCAATCCGGAGATCATGGGCGGAGATCCCGTGTTTCGGGGCACGCGGATTCCGGTTCATCTGATCGCAGCTCTCGTAGGGCAGGGGTCAAGTGAGGCTGATTTACTGGAAGCCTATCCGCGCCTGACCACCGAGATGGTCCAGCTTGCTCCCATCTATGCCGCGGCTTACCCCATCCGAGGGCGCCCTCGGACACAGCCCTGGCACGATCGGCAGCCAGTTCACCGCTCCCGCCGGAAGCTGGCGACGATCGCGGTGGCATGAGATTTCTGATCGATGCGTGCCTCAGCGTGGACTTGGTATCTGTTGCGCATAAGGCCGGGCACGAGGCCCAGCATGTCGCCCGTATCGGCAAAGCTGGCTGGAAAGACTGGAATGTCGTCCGCCATGCCCATGAGGGCGATTTCATCCTCGTTACTAACAATGCCAGCGATTTTCGTCGCCTCTATGCCGACGAGGCGCTTCATGCTGGCCTGGTTATCATCATTCCCAATGTTGGCCGTATCGTGAACAGCAGCTTTTCCTGAGCGTCTTGGACGAGCTGTCCCATCTTGGCGAACCCGTTAATCGGGTTTTGGAGGTCGATCTCGACGGAGACGAGGTGATCTTCGACGTCTACGATCTTCCCAGATAATAGAATTGTATCATCAACGTATATCGTTATTTCATATATTTCTGAAATTACGATCTAATTCATAGACTTGTGGCAGGTCTGTTAACGTGATCTTGAGTTGGTTACAAAGCGTTCACATGCTCTAGAGGGAAGCCCTAAACAAAAAAAGCGACGCCGAAGCGCCGCCGAGTTTAGGGAGGAAACGTCCAAGAAAGCAGCAACACGATCTAAGACCGCCGTCGCTGCTGCTTCAGAAATTAGATCTCCAACCTCCCCCGCGCAATCATTTTGCCGCACCGCAGCAATCACATTTTGCTGCGGTGGAAACATTTGTGCGATTTGAACACACTCTCCCGGCTTGTCGCGGGGCTTGGCAACCTGTCTCCGTTCGTCGTCGGTCAGGCCATCGTCGTGGCCTCAGCGATCATCGGCCCATGCTGGGGGCAGAGTGGCGCTCCAACATCATCGATCCATTTTCGGGCAGTGCGGACGACATAGCCGCAGGTGCCACAAGTGCATTTGACGTGCCGGTTGGCCTGCTTGCGCGGTGCCGTGGTGGTAAGAGAACCTTCGACCTGCTGATCAGCCTCTCCAGCCTTCTTATCCGCCTCCAGACGCGCATGAGGCAGCGGACCAACGGTTTCAAGGATCGGCGCGACCAGAGCCAGGAAGGCCGGCCCTGGCATCGTGGCTCGCATCGGCCCGGTCAAGCCGATGCCGAGCGCCACGCGCCGAAACACCACTCCCTTGCCGGCTTGGATTCCGACAGCCGCCTGGACCAGTTCGTGGGCGAGGGCAGCGGCGACCGGCAGGGCAATGGCACCGTCCGCTTCTGCCAGGTCGGGCCGGATGAGGATTTCAAAAGTGCCGTCCGCACTGGCAGTGCTGTCCCAGCATTCGCCTGTGGCTTTGGCGCGCCGGCCCGTCGAGGGGAAGCCGATCGCGATGCGCAGCCGGTCGGGAAGGGGAGCGCCGAGTTGGACGAAGGCCGGGCGGAGGCGGCTGGCGACATCGTTGAGCCAGCTTTCGCGATTGGGGTGCTGGTTGGGGTTAGAGATGGGGCGAGGGGCGGACATGGACAGGTTCCTGAGCCGTTGATGACGGCATCAGCGTCGGGAAAAGTTCTGCGAACGGAGATAGCGACGCCCTCTATATGAGCATCACGAAAGTGTGAGTTTAGTTCGCTTGCCCCCTTAAATCTGCGGATGGCAACGGTTCTATTAGGCAAGCTGGGGCCGGGTTTTTGCTCGCTTATCCTGCGGGGTTCATTCGCAAACCTATCTGCTGCTTGTCAGAGGAGGCTTTGCCGATCACTAGGTCCGTATGTTTCGGATCAGGATCGAGCAATGAGATCATGGCTAGCTTTGGCGTGTGTGGCCGGATTGCTGTCGGGTTGCACGGGAGGGGCGAGCGCGCCGGCCAGTGCTCCTTGGGGCCTTGTTCAACCGACTACTGCGGTCGCCATTTCCGCCCCCTCCGGCGACTTTGCTGCGATGCTCGTCGTCGCCAAGACCAATCCTGGCGGCACTGATTGGACGGCGCTGCGTGCGGCCTATGCGGCAAGCCCCGCCTTTGATCCGTCCGTGGGACAGAGCCAGGCCATCCGAGCCAGTATCGCAGCCTTGCAGGCAGGAAACTCGTCAGAGGCACTTGAGCAGGCCGAAGCCGACCTTCGGATCAACTGGATGGATTTGCGGGGTCATATGTTGGCAGCTACAGCCAAGGTCGGCCTGAATGGTCCCAATCCGTCTGACCCAGATCTGCTTGCGGCGGAAGGCATCATACGTGCGATCCACGCGACAGGAGATGGCCAGACTCCGGAAACGGCACCGCACGTTCTCGGTGCAAGTGAGGAACATGTGCTGCTGGCGCTCGGCCATTTGAAAGAAATCCAGCAGAGGTTGGTCAGGATAAACGGTCATTCTTTCGATGTGCTGACGGTCATCGATACCCGGACTGGCAGCCAAGGTGGGGTCTATTTCAATGTCGACACCCTGCTCGCCCGTGAGACGGCACTTGCGACGGGCCAAGCCCAGGTCGTTCCTGTCTCTGTTCAATGAATGAGCTAATAGCGCCGGCTACGGGCACCTTGTTTGTTCGCCGAGGATTCACGACATTCGCGTGTCTGGGGTTTGCGGCGAGCTCCGTGACTTTAGGCGCATATCTGCTCTGGTCGGGCTTCGGGTTTGCCACTCCAGGCGTGATCCACCATGCCGAAATAGCGGTTCTGATGCTGCCGCTTTTTGTCATGCTCACCATGGCAATTTCGATTGCGTTGGGAGCACTAGGAGCCAAAGCAGCTTGCTCAGCCTTTGGCCGGCTTCCCGTGGTCAGTCTGCTGCTGTTGCTGCCTATGTGCGGCTTCGCGATGTGGCTTCAGGTGACGATCCTAACGCCCGCCGATTAGTCTGAGAGCGACAACAAATTTCAGATCCTTATGCGCTGCCTGCTCGCCCAGATTCCGATGTTACTTGTCTTCTGGGCCTGGGCGCGGAAACCAACACGACGGCCTCTGACCCCATCTTCCGAGAGTAGCGACTTGGGATGGTATCGAGACGATCCGGCTTAGGAAGAGTGTGAACACGCAGTCTCACGACCCGTGTTCACGCCGTCTGAGGTGGCGTGAACACAACACAAAGGGCGGTGTGTAAGGGAAGGACAGGGTGCGTGAACACGGTCTCTGCGATTCATCGGGCGCATGAGAAAACAAGCACTGGATCACTGGAGAGAAGTATAGCGGCTTTTGGGTGAGGATGCATCACTCAAGTTCCTTTTTTCCCGAAAGCCCTCTTTCCTTTTCTGTGATGGGGCCGTGCTCGTTCTGGGTCATGGCCGCAGCATCGGCGTCAAAAGCACGCAGCCCGCGTCGTCGCCAGCCGCTGGCCAGTTGTTGCGGCGAGCGATCATCGCCTTCGCGCCCAATCCGCAATTGATCGGCGAGATCGAGGAAGGCACCGAGCATGGTGGCCCGGTCGTCATCCGTAAGATCGACCAGGCCCGCCTTTTGCACGAGGCCGCCGAGTTCGATGAGATGGCGGGTGCGCTCCCGCCGTGTCTTGGCCCAATCCCGCATGTCGGTGCGTGCCTTGGTGTTGAGCAGCCTCGCTCTGAAGGCCGCCAGCTTACGGAGACGACGATCCAGGTCCTGCATCTCCCGTCGGAGAGGTAGTGCCGTTCGTCGCGGCGCTGCTGCCATTCCCGGGCTTCCGACCGAATGCCCTTGCCTGATTGACGCGGACGCTTCCCCCTTCCTGAAAGAAGGCCTGTCCGCGTTCGGTCCACCTCACGAGTGCTTCAGGTTTTTCCTTTGCTTGATCGACTGCTGCGAGGAGGACGCCAGCCAATGTCTCGAAGGGCAATATGTCCGCACCGGTTGCTGTGATCAACTCACCCAATTGCATGGTCTTCCGGGTCTTAAGTTCACGGGCTCTTTCTTGCAGCGTCTTGAGCTCAGCGTCGATATCCCGAGGTTTGCGCATGATTGTTTCCTCCGCATGTCTTATGCTGCGACGATAGCTGCAGGCTGAAGCCGCGTCACTCTTTGCGGTTGAGCAAACGACAGAGCTCATCGAATTGTGAGTGCGCGCTTATACGTCACTGCGTGACGTGCGCGGCTTGGGCCGTTATTGTTTGGGGTATGGCGATCTATCATCTCCATGCCAAGGTAATCAGCCGAGCGACCGGCCGTAGCGCGGTGGCGGCTGCCGCCTATCGCTCGGCCTCAGAGCTGGCCGACGAGCGGCTGGAGCGGTCGCATGACTTCACCAATAAATCCGGTGTCGTGCATTCGGAAATCCTGCTGCCGCACGGCGCCCCGGCGCGGCTGCTGGATCGTGCCACGCTGTGGAATGAGGTGGAGCGCATCGAGAAGCGGAAGGACGCCCAGCTGGCGCGCGAGCTGGAGTTTTCCATCCCTCGGGAGATGGCGAAGGATGAAGGCATCCGGCTGGCGCGGGACTTCGTGCAGGAGCAGTTCGTCGATCGGGGGATGGCGGCCGATCTCAATGTGCATTGGGATATCGGTGCCGACGGCCAGGCGAAGCCGCATGCGCATGTGATGTTGGCGACGCGGGCGGTGGGACCCGACGGGTTCGGCCAGAAGGCGCGCGACTGGAACCGGACCGCGCTTCTGGAGACGTGGCGGGAGCGATGGGCGTCGCTGACCAATGAGCGGCTGCTCGCGCTTGATCTCGATCTCCGGATCGATCACCGGACCTATGCGGCGCAGGGCATCATGCTTGAACCGCAGAACAAGATTGGCCCGGCCGGTGCACGCCGCGAGGACCGTGCGGAGGCAGCCGAACGGGCGGATGAGCATGAGGCCATCGCGCGGCGGAACGGCGATCGGATCATCGCCGAGCCGGAGCGTGTGCTGGTGGCGCTGACCCACCAGCAAAGCACCTTCACCCGCCAAGACCTGGCGCGGTTCGTCGATCGCCATACGGCCGATGCTGATCAGTTCACAACCGCGATGGCCGTGGTGGAGGCATCCCCGGAGCTAGTGCGCGTTGGGTTGGACGGGCGAGGGCGTGCGCGCTTCTCGACGCGCGAGATGCTGGGCGTAGAGCAGCGACTGGAAGCGACGTCCTACGCGTTGGCAGAGCGTGCTGGCCATCAGGTGGGTGGCAGCATCCGGGGTCGAGCGCTTGCACGGGCCGAGCGCGTTCTGGGCGATGAGCAGCGGGCAGCCTTCGAGCATGTGACGGTGGGGGCGGATATCGCCGTGGTCGTGGGTTACGCCGGCACGGGGAAGAGCACGATGCTCGGGGTAGCGCGCGCGGCCTGGGAGGGTGCGGGCTACCGGGTCCGCGGGGCGGCGCTCTCCGGCATTGCCGCCGAAGGTCTGGAGACCGGCTCCGGGATTGAAAGCCGGACGCTGGCGAGCCTGGAGCATGGGTGGGCGCGGGGGCGGGACGCGCTTACCGATCGCGATGTTCTGCTGGTGGACGAGGCGGGCATGGTCGGGTCGCGGCAGATGGAGCGTGTGCTCTCGGCTGCCAAGGCTGCCGGCGCCAAGGTCGTACTGATCGGTGACGCCGAGCAGCTCCAGGCGATCGAGGCTGGCGCCGCCTTCCGGATGGTCGCGGAGCGCGTGGGCTCGGCTGAGATTACGACGGTGGTCCGACAGCGCGAGGATTGGCAGAAGCAGGCGACGCGGGAGCTGGCGACAGGTCGGACGGCAGCCGCACTCAGCCGCTACGAGGCGGCCGGCACAGTGCGTAAGCATGCAACCCAGGAAGCGGCACAAAGCGGGCTGGTGGCGGCGTGGAACGCCGTGCGTCAGCAGAGTCCGCAGGTCACCCAGATCATGCTGGCGCATCGGCGGGTGGATGTGCGCGCCTTGAACGAGGAAGCGCGGGCGCTGCGCCGGGAGGCCGGCGAGTTGGGCGCGGATCACCGGCTGATGACGGAGCGGGGGGCGCGCGACTTCGCGGAAGGGGACCGGATCTACTTCCTGAAGAACGAGCGATCTCTTGGGGTGAAGAACGGCACGCTTGGGACGGTGGAACAGATCAAGGGTGACGGCGACGGCGCGTCTTTGGTGGTGCGGATCGATGGGACGAGCAGCGCGAACGGACAGGGAACGGGCCGTGCTCTATCTTTTAATATGGAGGATTATGCGGAGATCGATCACGGTTATGCGGCGACGCTGCACAAGTCGCAGGGCATCACCGTGGATCGGGCGCATGTGCTGGCGACGACGGGGCTAGACCGGCACATGGCCTATGTCGGGCTGTCGCGCCACCGGGAGAGCGTGACGCTGCACTGGAGCCCCGACGAGATGGGCAGCCGCGCGGGGCTGGATACCCGGCTCGGTCGTGAGCGGCTGAAGGACACCAGTCTCGATTACGCGCCGGCAGGGCGAACGTTCGAGGAACGCGAGAGTCAGTGGAAGTCGCACGACTCTGATCCCGCAGCCATCGCCCATGGCTATGCCGAGCGACGCGGGTTGGTGTCGGCGGCCGATATCGCCGCCAGAGAGCATGCGGAGCGGCAGTCCGAGGCGCAGTTCGCTGAGGCTGAAGCCGTTCATCAGGTTGGGCCAGCGCCGGTACCGCGACGAAGCAAATTTGCTGGGCTGAAGTTGAATGCGGAGCCCCTTACCCGGGCGCCCCTAAGCCAAGCGCCGCATGGCCGTGAGCAGTCGTCTGCCGCACGGGTTGCCAGCCGGGAACCGGTTGAGTCCGCCCTGTCGCGGGCCGTCGGGCGGTTCGCGGAAGCCGTCGAGGATGCGCGGGTGATGGTGCGAGAGCAGCTGCCCGTGCTGCCGCATCAGCAGGCGGCCATGGACGCGGGGATCGATGCCATCCTGACGGCCGGACACCTCCTGAGCCGGGCCGATGTCGTGGGCACTTTTAACACGCGAACGGAGCTGATCACGCCGGCCGCTGAGAACTGCTCCGGGCGGGCCGCGGCGATCGCCGCCATTGAGGAGACGCGAGATGAGCGGGCGGCATTGGAAAAGCAGGCGCATGATGTGGTGCGGCACTGGGCGGCGGTCGAAAAGCGCTACGACCAAGCGGGTGCTGCCTATGAATGGGATGCGCAGCGCCAGGTTGGAAGCGAGCTTGTCGCGTTTGCAAAGGACCTGAAGCGCCATTCGCAAATGGAACGGCTACTGCAGGAGCGCGGACCCGAGTTTGGCATTGCCGAGGGGTCGCGCCTGGACCGTGTGGTGCAGGCGAAGGACCTGGATCGGGTTTTGGCCCGGGAGATCGGCATCGACCATGGGCCAAGGCATGGCCGTGGAATGAGCCTGGGGATGTAGCGGATGGATCGTATGGATTCCGGCGATGCGGACGAAGAGGACGGCGCAGCCACCGCCTTCGAGGCTTTGCGTGCGGAGGTGGCACAACTGCGGCAGGGGATCGAACTGGTTTACCGCCAAGGGCAAGGGGCCAAGGCAGGTGAGACGAAGAGTAGCGTCGATTACAGCCTGACGCTTGGGCAGATGCAGAAGACCCTGCAAATAGTGCAGGGGCGATTGGAGGCGATCGAGGGCCAGCCGGCGCTGGCGATGACGCCGGAGGTCTACCGCGAGCGGCTCGAAGATATGGGCCGCTTCGCCGGCCGGATGGCAGGCCAGGCGATGAGCGAAGGCGCCTCGGCACAAAGACAGGCGACCGAGGAACTGAAGGAGATGCTCGGCCGGGCGCGCAGCAAGCGCGGCCAGCGCGAATGGCTTGTTGCGGTAGGTATCCTTGGGATCGTGCTCGGCATGGGTCTCTGGACCTTGGTGGTTGAAGATCTGCCCTGGGGGGCGGGCACCTGGCTGGCGGCGGTGCCGGTCGCGGGCAACAAGTGGGATGCCGGGCAGGAAATGCTGCGCGAGGCCGACGGTGCCTCTTGGGAGAAGATGGTAACCCTCTACAACACCTGCGGCACACAGACGGTGGAATTCTGCGCCCAGGCCATTGCTGCGAAGACCGTCAATAGCATTGCTTCGGACACTGGGGTGGCAAAGTCGCCGGCCAAGCACCGGATGGCTTCGCGGCCATGAAGCGTGCGAGACCGTTGGATGTAACGCAAGTCAGATGAATTCTCGTAAACCAAAATTGGAATCAGCGTGATCGACAAGCTAGACGTTGCCGCTGAACCGATTGATCAGCTTATAGTTTGGCCAATTATCATACCTCTTGCAGCGATATTGCTTCTAGGCATAACGGGTTCACTAGGTAGTGTTCTATTTTTTCCGGTCTCTCTCATTACCATACCGATTATCCTTGCATGGTTGTTTTTCGTTTTAGCGACCGGAATATCTTGTCTCTGGCGTCGATCTTGGAAGCGTGGAATGTCCCTAGTTGGGGCATTCGTTATATTTTGGCCTATGGCCTATGGCTGTTCCCGAGCGAGCGATTATTTTGCCTTGGCCGTTGCCTATCCGTACTACGCAACGAAAATCTATTGCTCGGGGTGCAACACCCAAACTTCTTTTGACTGGGGAGCCGTGGGCTTGCTTTCCCATTACGAGAGATCGTTGGTTTATGATCCATCTGGCGAGCTTGCCAAAAAAATTGGGGATGACGACGAGCGAGCAGAGAATATGGAAATTATCACCACAACGCATTTGATCGGACACTGGTACGTTCAAACTCAAACTTGGTGAGTGGGCGGATAAGGCAGTTATCGACTCTTTCACGTCATTCGGACGCCACTCGGGTAATCCCCAAAGCAGACATGGCCAAGCGAAAGCGAACCAGTCAAATGTAACAGTCACACTAGTTCAGTCGAGAGCAATGTATTTTGAAACGTTAAATGAGCCTATTCGTGGTAAAATTATTGCTTAACTATAACCAAAAGTTTATAACCTCAATGATTAGAAGACATTTACTCACAAGTGTTGGCGCATTGTTGCTTCTCATGAGTTGCACTAACCGCCGCCCTCAGTTGCCGACAGAGTATCCTCCACCACCCCTGGGAATCTGCTTTTTCGCCTACAGGAGTTCGACACCCGAGCCCTCATGCCGAGAAAAGGTCAAGCAGATGTTCGCGATCCCGGCTCTTTGGGGGCCGCACGACTATATCGCTGTCTCTGGTCATATGGCAGCGAACGAAGTTAAAGGGGACACTTATCGCGATCTTCCCATCAGACGGGAGAGGGCGCTATCAGATATATTGGTAAGCCTTGGCGTTCCGAGGACATCGATCACCTGCGATTTGCGGCAATCACTTTTTCCAAAAAATCCAAAAGATCCTGATTCTCCAGAAGAGCGTCGAGCCGTAGCGGCTCAAAGTCATTTCGAACTGCACGCGTGCCCTTGGCGCAACTGATGCCAACGTTATGCTATTCCAGAAAAAAAAGCAGAGCGCTTGAAAAATCGCTATCAAAAACTGCCGAGCAAAAATAGACGAAATTGCCAAGCTTAAAAAACATTTTATTTTGATAAAAAATTAAAGATAAATTCCACAACAGTATTGTGCATAAAGAAGTATCGTGAAAATGACCGCTAGTCCAAGAGTTCTCTACACCCGAGAAACATCTTTAGATGTCGCCGAATTCAAACAGGTGCTGATCGAGTCGGGCCTTGGAGCATCACGCCCCGTATCAGATGACAAACGCCTAAGCGACATGATTAATGGTTCCAATTTGATTCTAACCGCTCGGCTCAATCAGCCAAGCCGTCGCCTACTAGGCGTGGCGCGGGGCATCACAGATTTTGTTTGGTGCTGCTATCTATCCGAGCTGGCAGTTTCAGCCTCGGCACAGGGGCTCGGCGTAGGGCGTGCCCTTTTGAAGGAAGTAAAGCAACAATTGGGTCCGAGTGTTAGTTTGATACTTGCATCTGTGCCTCAGGCTACCGGATTTTACGAGAGAAACGGAATGGAGCGAATTTCAGATGCATTCTGGTTCCGGCGTAAGCATTGAACCGAGCACTTAATTGAAATTTCCGCTTTTCATCCGTCCAAGCAGCTCGACGGAAGCTCCCGATAATCCAGTTTATCGGGCGCTATAGAATGCTCTGGTAGCCGTCTATTGCAGCTTTAAGCCAAGACCTGAAAGTGCGCTTCCTCCCTGGATTTGCTTGTTGCAGGTTTTACGACAAGCGCAAAAACTATCAACCCTGCTTGTCTGTATCCATGCCAGCTTCAAAAAACATGTATCTACCACGACCAGCGGATTTGGCACGATATAGCGCAATATCCGCGTTTTTTAGCAATTGGGCAATCTCGTTGCCGTCATGCGGAACAATGGCGATACCAATCGTCGCTCCGATAACAGTGCGGCTGCCAAATAGATCATAAGGCTCGCCGATGGTGTCGACGATGCGCTGCGCCAAATGGTGTGCATCATCAAGGTTTGTCAGAGCACTCTGGATGACAGCAAATTCATCCCCCCCTAGACGGGCGACCAGGTCACTTTTCCGGACGCAGGCATTCAGTCTCGTGGCCACCTGTTGCAGCAGGTTATCTCCAGAAGGGTGTCCCAACGTATCATTAACAAGCTTGAAACCATCAAGATCTAGAAACAACAAAGCGAAACATCCGCCCCGATCGGTCTGGGCAAATTCACTTTTGATCCGATTATAAAATGTTGTCCGGTTGGGGAGATTAGTCAAAAGGTCATGATGCGCCATAAATGCTATTCTTGCTTCGTCTTCCTTCCGTTGGGTAATATCTTTAACAACGCTGCGATACCCCTGAAATTCGCCGCTCTCGCTGAAAACGGGATTGCCGTTGATTTCAAACCAGATTAATTTCCCCTCTGGCCCAGGCATAGTTGTAATCAGATTTCGAAAAGGCTTGTGCGCCTTAAGATCTGCAATATGATCAGTCCTAACTAAATCATCTGAAATAGCGTGATCCAGAATTTCAAAAAGAGAAAAAGTACCATTAGAAGCACGTAAACTCTCTAATGATGGATTAGAAAATATATCCATCGATTGCGTATTCAACGATCTAACGATTCGAAAGTCACTATCTACTTCCGTTATGAAATCGGATCCTAGGGCAATGAAATCCAACCAGCGTTTATTTGACTGCTGGCAGGCAGCCAACTCCGCCCTCAGCTGATCGATGATTTCGTCAGAACGAGTCATAGAAAGACGTCCTCATCCTATTAAAAAAGGATTTTGACAAAATTTAAATAAGTACCAAGACACATAGTATTGCGTTTTTGTGTTGCCTCTTTGGGGCAATATATCTCGCATTGTTATTATTGGTGACATCAGTCAGTAACATTGAAGCGGTTATAATAACCGCTCTCAAAGAGACAAAACTCACAAAATTTTCCACGTCAGATAAGAAATGAATCGCCATATTGGACTTAACTTTGAACTTTTTAAAGAGCTAAAGCGTGTACGTTTCTGAAGTCAATTGATCGCGTGGCTTTTTCTGCAGGGCAGGGAATGATTCAGAGATAATTTTTGGCGCTGACTTCTTAGTAGCTCTTATCGGCGAGTCCCGCATGATAACGTCCTTTGCCGTGCTGAAGGGTAGAGATAAAGTGCATCCTACCAACAGAGTGTGATAACGTCCTTTATCACACTCTGTTGGTAGCCGGACGATGAGCGACGACGATCTGTCTGTTTTTGGATCAAACCCGCCCCCTAAACCGGAGGATGCGCTTTTCCGCGCCGGGGATGAGAGAAAGCAAACGGTCAGCACATGACCGTCAACCTTATTCTTTCCCCCTCACCTGCGCTGGTCCCTGCTCTTCTCTATGCGCCGACGCCGAAGGCGCGCGAACGTGTCGAGGAGTTTTTTACCGCTCAGATCAACAACGACCACACCCGCCGCGCCTATCTAAACGCGACCCGTCGCTTCGCAGACTGGTGCACAGCTCACGGCATCGATCAACTCGCTGCCGTGAAGCCTATTCATGTCGCGGCCTTCATCAAAGACCTTGAGGCTCAGCTTAGTCCGCCAACCGTGAAGCAGCACCTGGCCGCCATCCGCACACTGTTCGACTGGCTGGTCACGGGCCACGTCATCGACGTGAACCCGGCCCATGCCGTTCGCGGGCCAAAATATGTAGTGAAGAAAGGAAAAACTCCTGTCCTTCAAACGGACGAAGCGCGCGCTCTGCTCGACGCGATCGACGCCACGACCCTCACCGGCCTGCGCGATCGAGCATTCGTCGGAGTGATGGTCTATACCTTTGCCCGCGTGAATGCGGTACTCGATATGCAGGTCAAGGATTACTTCATACAGGGACGCCGGGGCTGGGTGCGCCTCCATGAGAAAGGCGGCAAAGAGCACGAGGTGCCTTGCCACCACACGCTTGAGCGCTTCTTAGACGAGTATATCGCCGCTGCGGGCATCGTCGACGACATGGACGGCCCGCTGTTCCGTACGACTGGCAGAAAAACGGGTGCGGCGCATCCGATGTGGCAGCAGGATGCCTATCGCATGATCCAGCGCCGCGCAGCAGCGGCCAATATCAAAACACGGATCGGAAACCATACGTTCCGGGCGACCGGCATCACGGCTTACCTCAAAAACAATGGGGTTCTTGAACACGCGCAGACAATTGCCGGCCACTCCTCCCCGCGCACCACGAAACTCTATGACCGGCGGAGTGACGAGATTTCGCTCGATGAAATTGAGAAGATTTCTATCTAACTCGCCTTCATAGAGATAAGGGATGTTGCGATGAGGTCCCCAACGATTATGCGGGTGAGAAGACGGTTGCCCGCGCGAGGAATCAGCCACGGCCTCGTAAGAGACGGGTGCCGCTGATCCCCTTGATCTTTGCTTCATGTGTGTCGCCTCCAAATCTGGGGCGGCAGCGTTTGAGACCCGTATCAATAGCGCCGACTCTTCCAGCAACACCCAGGCCTCACGGATAGCCTTTTTTACCCTGTGGCAATCTTACCGGTCATATTCCGAGCATCAACTCCTAACCCATACATCGAAAAGGTTGCCGAAGTTGAGAAAACCCGGTCTGCCTACCAGAGCGGGTAACATCCTCAGGTCAGCCCGTCGGGCTCAAGAGCGCAAGCACGTCTGAGTAGGGATCAATTTGCTGAGCTTCACAGCTCCAGATGACCACCGAGATCTCAACAGGATAAAAAACTTTATCGTCCAGAATATGGCCAGAAAGTCTAGGTCTAAAGGTTTTTTTGGCCACAAATTAGATCTTAGGACGCTATCGCGCTTGAAAGATCAATCATTTTGTCCTCAATCTGAATAGGAAACTGATTGGTGTCCTGTCAAGGATCAAGATATTTTTAATTTTTGTACGCAGAAGATTCAAGTGGCGCTAAATGTTAGGATCTAGCCGCAAGCTCAAACCTGATCAATTGGTCATATTTTCCGCTCAACCATTTGGTCTAAATCTTTAGAATAGATTTCTATAAAGAAATCATCTTATCGCTTAGATTATTTTTGAACGATTTGTCCAAAAATATTTTTTTCCCTCGCGCATCCGAATATGAAATCACTTCGTATGATGCATCTGTTGCCGCAAAAAGAATTCGACGGCCAATGTTATTGGGTTTTATCTAGGCCTAAAGCAGGGCATACTAAACGGCAATTCGTTCTCGGAGAATGTTCCTAATTTGATCGATCGACCTAGTCAGGAAGATGGATGTTTCGCAAGTTTCTTTGCTACCGGGGTGTAACCATCGCGGTGCGTTCTAAGGATCACCACATTGAACCCTTCCTTATAGGATGGATTACCTTCCAAAACAGCAGTTGAGCGATACGAACTTATCATCCGAACATAGAATGTCGGTGCCGCAAATGATACATATCGCCCTGATCGACGGACACAAATTTACGCAGGAATGCTTTATCAGCGCCGCATTCTCGATGCAGCCTTTGATCGCTCTCACGCCTTTTTCATCCGTTGGAGATTTCGCTGGCAGCTCGATGCAATCGGTCGATCTTGTTGCCTATGTCCATCACGACCCCACATCAGTCGGACTTGAAGATATCACTGCCATTCTTCGCCTCATTCCGCCACAGCGTCTGATCGTGATCTCCCACTCATTGTTTGCAGAAAACGACCCTTTTTTGCATCAATTCGAAACCCGGTTGGCCGCTGTCATTCAGGCGAGAAGTTCTAGTCTACAAAAAACCCTCTCAACTTTCTTCATGGTTCATTACCGCAGCCAGAGCGCTAGCTATCCTAAATATGATCCTTTGATGACACAGAAATACAGCTTGCCTAAGCAGAAATCGAATTCATCCGTGACCGGTATGTTCGACCTAACGACACGCGAGCGCATGGTGCTGGACCATATTCGCCAGGGGCAATCCAATAGGGAAATTGCTGAGATACTGAACATGAGCATCAGCACCGTTAAGTCTCATGTGCACAACATTATCGTAAAAACAGGTACGACCAGCCGTATTCAGATAGCGCTGCTCGCGGAACGTCATGTGACCTAACTGCGAGGGAACCTAGAAAAAGGGTGACTAACCTCGAGTAGTTCATCAGTATCCAATTGGTTTTATTTTTTTAAGAGATGGTGTTAAGGCACTGACGATCTGGCTGTCGGTGATCAGTTTTGTGCCTTCGAACTGCCGGTCCGTGCCTTTTGGGCGCGATTCGACCATCGGCAAGAGCCTGACCCATTAACGCGTCCCCTTTTTTCTAGCTGGAGTTGATGATGAGCGACATTATGACGGTTAACGGCGGGACTATCCCGTCGAATTTCAGTGCTGGTGCCGGGCAGACCGCCTTCGCCAGTTTCTTCAATTCTTCCACTGTCGTTTCTGACGTCTTTGGTAGCGGCGCCTATAGCTTTAGCAGCACTGGCATTTTTCCGTCGGAAGTGGCTGTAACCGCCCCGGCTATCACGGTCACCCTGTCCGGCGCCAATGCCATCGCCATTTCCGGTCAGAACGACACGGTTACGGCTGGGGATGCGACCCCGTTCCAAGCCTTCCTGAACGGCAGCAGTGGCATTGTTCTGAACACCGGCGCTGCGCCTTCGACGATTTTTGCCTCTTCGGGGTCTGCCACGGTCAATGCCGGCACCGGCTCGACCACGATCAATGGCAGCACGGGTAGCCTGACCTTCTCGGGGGGGTCTTCCAGCAATGACTCCATCACGGCGGGTTCCGGCGTCACGTCCCTGTTCGGTGGCAGCGGCGGTAACAGCACCTTGGTCGGCGGTTCTGGCGTTACGAACATGCTGCTGACCGGTTCGTCCTCGGGCGACGTGCTCGTGGGTGGCACGGGCGTGAGCATCATCGATGCCTCGGGCACCACCGGCCCGCTGACCATCTCCACCTACCCGTTTGGTGGCGGCCAGATGGAGGCCACCATGGGCTCCGGCGCCGATACCTTTGTTGGCGGCAGCGGCTCTCATGCCGTGGTTCAGGCTGGCAGCGGCGCTGATGTCTTCGCTTTCGTCAGCAATGGCACGCCGGGCGCCGATACCATCATCGGCTTCAACGCGAAGGACAATGTTGCCTTCGGGTCGGGCCTGACGGTCACGGGCGAAGCGGTCGGTTCGCTTGGCGATGTCATTACCCTGAGCGATGGCACGACCATCACTCTGGCTGGCATCGACCACAAGCTTTTCTAGGCTTGATATAGCCTTGGTGGCCGGTGACGGTTGCCAAGGCTATTGCTTGACCAAAGGGGATGAAAATTGCGTGGCAGCGCCAAGCGCCATGTTTCGTGCTGGACAGCGAATGAAACCTGGCTGGTCGGTTGGCTCCGGATCTAGAAGCCAGTGGAAATTGGACAAGCGATAGAGAATCAATGCAAATTTTACAGCCTTGATCTAGTCCGCTAGGATAGTAGACCTCAATAGGCGATTTCCCTATTATTGCGATGCCGTGATGACGCCACTGACTATGTAAGTCGTCGTATCTTTGAACTGGATGCGGGGGGAGCCGCAATCTCTCCCCGCCCGGCAGCCTTGTTCCACCATTCGCCGGGCCGCATCGTAGCTCGCTCCCCTTCAGCATCTTACCGGATGGCGTGGTATTCTGCGGGCCGATGCCTATGCCAGGTTCAATGGCCTCTATGATGCCGCGCGTAAGTCTGAATCGGCCACCGAGCGGACTTAAGTCGTTGTCCCGCTGATCGTAGAGACTGTTGAGAATTGTCAGATATGGGCAATCCTGCGGAGAAGCAGGCTCCCCATAGCTACGTGTATCATGGCTTCGGACACATCGAGGCGGGCCTCGTAGTCGTGCACGAGACGGCGCCCGCGTGTCATCCAGCCGAAAGTGCGCTCTAGAGTCTGTCAGGTTTTAATAGATAATTTGTCATCGGCGCACTTGTTGCGCGGACCTACCCGCCGCGGCGCCCAGCCGGCCGATTGCTTGCTCCGCCGGGTAGATGCGCGGGTCGGGGCCCGCGCACGACAGATTTAGTGGCGTTTCCAACTAAACCTGACGGACTCTAGGCGTGGCAATACCTTGAAGCCCGGGTCTTTGTCTGTTCGGCGCACAATCTCCAACACGAAATCTTGGAACACGGCTTTGTCGAGCAATTTGGTTCGGTCGTAGGCGCCATCGGCAAACAAGTGCTTGAGCCAAGGCCAACGCTTCAAACGGTCTCTTAGTTAGTTGCTGACCTTGATCATAGCGACACGAGCAACGAACATCGCCGCTAGTATGATGTCCATAGAACCAAACAAACTTCGCAAAAATAACTACTTGGTGTAATGCTTTTATACTTAAAGAACTAGTCCAATAAGACAAAATTCGTTCTCACGAAGAAAAATCTCAAATATCTGACCGTTAGATGAGTAAAAACACCCACTAGATTTAGTTATTGAGGATTAATCGATTAAAAACATAAAGTATTAGAAAGAAAAATTTGCATCTATACTCAAAAAAGCTTAGAGATAGCAAAAGTTTGGGTGTAGCATCGGTTAATGGGTTGGCCAAAAACACAGGTTTTTAGTCATATTTTGAGCGATGATGTGGACGTCATCCGTTTGTTGGAAGTTGTTATTATGTAACAACAAGCGGAATATTTACTTGCGTGAATTTCAAATTATCACCGGATAGTCAGGGACGCTCATGCCAGCAACAACCAATAACTACAATTCTTCCAATAACGGCCAAAACATAACGCAGGTCGTATCGGCGATTACCTTTAATTCACCACTTACAAATAATCTTACCACAACCGCAGGGCAGGTTGCTCCGACCGTTACATTTGTCGACACAATAGCGTTAGGCAGCATAACGTTCAATGTTACCAACAACGCGACCGCTATTGTACAAGAAGGCCTTAGTGTCGGCGGTGCATTTGTATTTAACGCTAACGGAGGGGTTATCGAGGCATCGACAACCGCGGCCGTCGCCAGCTCGCAAGCCATAACTATCCAA
The DNA here is from genome assembly GCF_020621385.1 of Acidisoma cellulosilyticum. Lineage (GTDB taxonomy): Bacteria > Pseudomonadota > Alphaproteobacteria > Acetobacterales > Acetobacteraceae > Acidisoma > Acidisoma cellulosilyticum. Next base: position 33,146 of record NZ_JAESVA010000019.1, read on the forward strand.
AACGGCGGCACGTTCGAAGCCGACAACACTTTTTTAGGTCTGCTCGGCAACTCCAGCTATACCTTCGGTGCTGCTACAGCTGGAAAAGTTGATACGCTCGTCATCGGCTCTCCGACGTTATCAGTTCAACTTTTGAATTTTACTGCGCCCATCGTTGGTTTTGCTAGCAGTAGTGAAGTTATTGATAACGAAACAATTAACGGAGCTTCAGTACACTCGTACACCATTACGCAAGCTGGAAATGGTGTTCAAACGGTGACTTACTATAATGTAAATGGCACATCTCTCGGCTCTGAGAAATTCGCATCAGGCACTTTCACAGCCGCGTCCTTGGGCAATCACACTGTTGGACTTCCCGGCGGGCCTTTAAACCTCACGGTTGAGGCAAATGGATCTCTTTCGACCACGTTCTGTTTCTTCTCGGGAACTGGAATTCGCACTCCTGCCGGGGATCTGCCTGTAGAAGAATTGAAGATTGGCGATGTGATCGTGACTGCTCACGGTGAGGTAAAGCCGGTACGATGGATCGGTGTGAACACCGTATCGACAAGGTTTGCTGATCCGCTGCGTGTTGCCCCGATTCGTATCAAGGCTGGTGCTCTCGGAAACGATCTTCCTTACAAAGATCTTTTGGTTTCTCCGGACCATGCCATGTTTATGGATGGTTGCTTGGTTCAAGCAGGAGCCATGGTAAACGGTCTTTCGATTGTTCGCGAAACGGATATGCCATCAACCTTCAAATATTATCATATTGAGGTTGAGAATCATTGTCTGGTGCTTGCAGAAGGTGCTCCCACTGAGACTTTTGTAGACAATGTTGATCGCATGGGTTTTGACAACTGGGATGAATACGAGGCTCTCGGAATTAAGGAGTCTATCCCAGAGATGGACTATCCGCGAGCCCAGTCCGCTCGTCAAATTCCGTCACAAATCCGCATGAAGATTTCTGAAACAGCCGTTCGTCTCTTTGGAGAAAGAGTGTCTATCGCTGCTTAGTAGATCGAGATAGGATTAGAGGAAGCCTGCGCTAAGATCTCAAACGCGCGGCTTCCTCTTGTCTTTACCCAAAAAATAATCCTCGGATCGGTAGTTAATATGCTCGGTTTGTCCGAGTATATTTTATTAATTTTTCTAACACACACACCTACTTTCCTACAGAGCGGCTAATATTCCGGCTTGGTATTCGAGAGTGCCTGTGACGTGCATCATGAGTCATCCGCAAGAAATGATGTAGCTGATCGTGTGGCGATTACCACAACACTTCGGCCGTCAAACGGATCACTAAGTCTTTGAACATATCCCGCCTGTTCAAGACGGTCGACAGCGCGAGTGACTGAAGCCCTCGGAATTTCCAAGTTCGAGGCCATGGCACGAACTGTTTGACCCAACTCAGCTTGCAAGCAAAGTGCTAGCACTGCCAATTGGCGTAAACTGAGATCATGATTGTCGTTTTGTGATAAAATAATGATTTGTTCTCCTAAGGAAGAACGCCGTTCTGTAGAACCGGAATTTTTTTTATTTTCGGCCAATTGAAATGCTTTCTTAAGGGCCTCTACCTCCAGCGTTTTTTTTCCAAGAATTCCATGAAGCTCACGAATTTGCTTCCGCAACGCATGGTGTTCTAAAGCTGGAACTATGGCCTCTCCCAAATTCGTTTCCGATAGGGTGCCTGCATCAGCTAGGCGCCGCCAGGTGAAAATCTGATTTGGATTAACCCGATATTGCCTGGCGATAAGGCTGACGGAGGCGCCAGGCGCATAAGTCTCATTGACCATTCGTATCTTCTCATCAAGCGACCACTGCCGGCGGCGCTGCGTGGAGGTGATGGTCTTTTTTTTATGCGCGGTATCATTCATAGTCGCGACTGCTGCCCGTCTTTTGTGGACTAGTAAGGTCATCTTTGGTCAGAGAAAATATCTGAGGTTGGCCAAAATATGACAACTTTTGGTCAGCCTTGGCCAGTAGCGCTTTTCCGGTAGTGAACTGCGCCGAGTTTCCCGGAGGCTCCAACTTCCTAGTAGAGTGGAGCCATGACGAGCAAGACGACGAACAAATTTAGCCCTGAGCTCCGTACCCGAGCGGTACGGATGGCTTTGGAACATGAGGGGAAACACCCGTCGCGATGGGCGGCCGCGACGTCGATTGCCGGGAAGATTGGCTGTTCGACCCACACGCTCATGGACTGGGTGAAGAAGGCGGATATTGAGTCCGCTCGAACCTCGGGGGTTCCTTCCGAGGTGGCGGAACGGATGAAGGCTCTTGAACGGGAAGTTCGGGAATTGCGACAGGCCAATGAGATCCTGCGCAAGGCGTCGGCTTATCGTGGGTCGCAATACGTGTCTATTCGCTACACTGAACGCCTAGCAGAGGTCGGGATCGAACCATCAGTCGGAAGCGTTGGTGATTCCTATGACAATGCCCTCGCCGAAACCATCAACGGCCTGTTCAAGGCTGAGGTGATCCATCGCAGGGGCCATGGCGCCACACAGAGGCTGTAGAATTTGCCACCCTCGAATGGGTGGACTGGTTCAATCATCGCCGCATCCTTGAGCCCATCGGCAATATCCCGCCTGCCGAGGCCGAAGCACGCCACTATGCAGCCCTGGACCAGATGCCCTTGGCCGCATAACTTAAATCAAATGGCCTCCGGGAAACTCGGCGCGGTTCAGTTAGGAGTAATCTCGGTTCTGAGACTGGTTCGTAACTGGTGCTCGCCACCTGAGACACGTTCGGATGACGATCGTCTGTCCGATGGACAGGAAATCGATTGCCAACAATTGCCAACAATTGCCAACAATTCCTATAAGTAGCCGTATGGGATGGCCCGTTGCCTCGCAAGCTCGTTGTGTGGAGGTGACGGGATATCGCCGGTTCACCATCGATTGGGCTTTGGCGCTGACATGCTTCAGGCACTGCGTTTGTTTCAGGTTCAGGGAAAGATCGAAGCGGCGGAAAGAAATTTCACCCGCATGCTGGCGGCAACTCCGCACCACATCCATGCCCGCCTCGGTGTGGGATATTGTGCCTGGCTGACGGGCGACAATGCCCGGGCGGCGATTGCTTTTGAGGAAGCCATTGCGCTTGACCAGGCAGACGAGGACGCGGCGATAGATTGCGCCATCGCGCTGACCCATATTGGTCGCTATCCGGCCGCTGACGCTTTTCTGGCAGGCAAACCAGAGACGCCGTCTGTGTTAGCCGCGCGCGGCAATTTGGCCGCACAGCATGGAAAATTGGATGGCGCTGTGGAGTTCTATCGTGCCGCATTGGCGGCGGAGAAGACGCCGAGCGTGGCTGCCTTCCACAGGCTGATCACGTTGTATCGCCGCTTGGGCCGTTTCGATGAGGCTCTGGAGGTCTTGGCTGAGCTTGCGGTGCAAGGGCATGAGAAAGCTGCCACGGTCGCCCATACGCGCGGCGTGGTCCTTCTGGCCCAGGGGCAGCGTGATGAGGCAATTGCCGCTTTTCGGGCAGGGCTGATGGCGGAACCAACCTCGGAACTCTGCATATTGGCGTTAGCGCGCGAATATCGAGGCATTGCCCGCAATAAGGAAGCAGACGCGCTTCTGGCCGGCTGTCGAGAGACGGTGGCGGTGCTCTTGGAGCGTAGCGACCTTGCGCTCGCGCTGCGGGACCCAGAGGCGGCAAGGCTGCACGCAGAAGCTGCCGATCGCTTGCAGCCGAAACGGCCGGACGCCTTAATGCGGCTTCTCCGTATCGAAATCGATCAGGAGAATTATGCGGCTGCTCGCACGGCAGCCGAACGTATTCTCGACAAAGGAGGGGAATTTCGTCTTCAATACCTGCGCGCCATGGCGGATGTCGCGAGAGCAGAGGAAGACGACCTCGCAGTTAAGATGCTGATGACGCAGTTGGTCGCACTGCAGCCTAAGGACGCTCACGCGCGGTTGGATCTGGCGCGCGCCTTGCGCAAACTGGGTGAGGGCGTTGAAGCTGCGGTTGAGGTCGCGCATGCATTGGATAGCGATCCCCAATCTACCGTGGCGCTCGATCAAATGGGCGAGCAGGCACTAAGGGATCGGGACTATCCGGCCGCCCGGCACTTCTTCCGTCGCGTTCTGGAGATAGCACCGGAACATGTCCACCATCATCTGCGTTTGGTTCGGCTGCTGCAGACCATGGATAGCGACGAGCAGAATGAGGTGATGGCAGCCTGTGTCGCTCGGTTCGGCGCGATCGTCGAAGTTAGGAGCGAGCAGATCCGCCACCTTCGCGATGCGGGCCAGCTCGGGGAGGCGCTGATCGCGGCGGAGGCGGCGATCGCTGCCTATCCTGCGTCCTTCATCCTGTGGAGCGATGTATTCAGCCTTACCTTGCAGATACGCTCAGCGGCCGAGGCCGAGCGAGTCCTTATGAGCATGCCCGCGCAGAACCGCCGAGACGAGCTGATCGTCACCATGCACCGCGCCATGCTCGCCATCCGTAGGCGGCGACATGATGAGGCAAGGCGTATCCTGGAAGGTGCGCTGAAACGGGACCCGCACAATCGCAGCACCATCCTTACGCTCTTCCTGCTGAGCCAGTGGCGCAATGATCTGGCTGACGCAAAGCGGCATCACCTGCATCTGGCGCAGCTCTCGGTGCCGGAGCGCCTTATGGCTGGCGAGACGACGAATGCCTCGCAATCCCATACGGGTCAGTTGATCAATGACATGATGCTGGACCCGGAAGCGATGGAAGGTCTGGAATTGGCGCGGAGCGGCACCAGTCGCGGCCAGCTTCGCCGCCTGATGCAGCTTGTGCGTGAACGACCAGATCATATCCCGACGGCCCAGGCGGTTGTAGTCACATTGGCGGAGGCCGGCCGTTTCACCAGGCCCCCGATGGTGGCCATGGCATCGGAGACGAATGTCCACATCCCAAAACGGGTCGCCCAGTATTGGGACGCGGCGGAGTTGCCCCGCGACCTGCGCGCTTATTCAGAGAGCTGGCAGCAGATTAATCCCGGTTTTGAATATCGGTTGTTCAATGACGCCACGGCTCGCGCCTATTTGGAGGCGCGGCTGCCACCACCCGTTCTGTATGCCTACATTCGTGCCAGGGACCCGACAACGCGGGCAGACCTATTCCGTCTAGCAGTACTGGCACTCGATGGCGGTGTCTGGTCGGATATGGACGACCGTTGCCAAAAGCCCATCGGCCAGCTGTTCCGGACCAGCGACCGTGCTGTGTTCTGGCAGGAGAGAAGTGGCTATATATGCAACAATTTTATGGCTGTTGTGCCAGACCACTCGATTATGCGCCGTGCACTGGTAACGGCGGTGACCGCAATCAATCGCGGAGATCACGACAAAGTTTGGATGCTGACTGGCCCCGGTCTGATCACTCGCTGCTTCGCGCAGGACATAGCTGCTGCGGGTGCGCAGTGGTCAGCCTGGCTGGAGCAAGTCAATGTCATCAGCGAATTCGACCTATGCCCGGTGGTCGCGATTCATTGTTCGGCGGTCTACAAACGGCAGGGACGCCATTGGCACAAGGAAGCCTTCCAGCGCCTGAAGGCAAAGCGCGCATAAAAATTAAATTCTAGGCTCTGGTGCAAATTGGGAGGTCGGTTGAATAGAATAACGATGTGGTCGTAGTTGCTCAAGCTGAAAGCACTGCGTTCCAGATAGCGGGCGTGGTTGTGCCTTCGATGCGCAATTTTCCGAGGTTGAATTGTCCTTTGTATATGCGGCGCATCAATTTAATTCCGGCAAGTATAATCGAGGCTGTCTTGAAGCGCCTGAAGCCGAGCATCGGCCCTGTCCGGGCCTTCACCCCACGATGATCCTGCTCAATCAAATTGTTCAAATATTTTGATGACTGCAGCTTCGTGTCGGCCGGCAATAATGAGACCTGTGCGCGGACTAAATTTTGATAACACGACGATATAAAATGTGCAGTGAGCCGTGTATCGAGAGAGGGATACGCGATCCTTCATCTCTCGACTGATGGCCATCCACATGCTCGGACATCTCATTTGGTTTGTGGCTTCAATGTAAGCATGCGCCGTAGGCCGCATGAGGTTGCCGGGGATCACTGATCTGGCTGATTTATCTTGAGTGGACGGCCGAACTGTTAGGCTGCTGTCCGGGCGACTGTCGCTGGCGCAGGCTTCCAGTTCCACGGGTGTTGATTTCCGCGGAGATCTGGGCTCTTCCGCATAAAGCGTGCAAAAGCCCGCACTCGAATGTGAGCGTCCGGTGAGCCAATTTTGTCTGGGTGCGAAAGTAGCACAAGTTACGTCACAGATGATTCATTTGTGACGTAACAAGGTATGAATGGCCAAGGTTGAAATCCTGACGGGTGTCGAGCGACAGCGTCGGTGGTCTACAGAGCAGAAGCTTCTCATATTGCAAGAGGCGTTCGGCGTAGATGGCACCGTTACGGATGTCGCTCGGCGGCACGACGTACTTCCGCAACAGATATATGCTTGGCGGAAGAAGTTCTCACCCCCAAAATTGAACGCTCCCGAGATCGCATTATTCATCCCCGTTTCGCTTATCGGCGGATCGGAGAGGTCAGGCGACAGTTCCAAGCGGAGCTGCGTTCGGTTGAAATGCAAAGACGTTGAAATTCTCCTGAAGAATGGACGCTTACTGAGAATTGCAGCGGAAATCGATCTCGAGGTGCTGTCGTCGCTGGTTGCTTGTGTGGAGGCAGCATGATCGGACTTTCTGGGAATGTGCCGGTTTATCTAGCCTGCGGCGTGACCGACATGCGGCGCGGTATCGATGGGCTTTCCGCCATCGTCAAGGCGGTGATGAAGGAGGTGCCGGGATCTGGTGCTGTCTTCGGCTTCCGTGGGAGACGCGCTGATCGGATCAAGTTACTGTGGTGGGATGGCCAAGGCTTCTGCCTGTTCTACAAGGTTCTTGAGCGAGGGTATTTTCCTTGGCCGACGGCCAAAGATGGCGTTGCACATCTGACGCAGGCTCAGATGTCCATGCTTGTTGAAGGAATTGATTGGCGTCGACCGGCATGGACGTCCGCACCAGAGCGAGCCGGATAAAGGCCGCCTTTGTAGGGAAATCCGCGCAAAATACTGGTACTCCGGGCGCAAATCGGATAGGTTTGCGTTGATGGAGACAATGCCGCCAGACAGCCAGGCTGAGCTAGTCGCGTTACGAATGCTCGTTGCTGAGCAGGCGGCGAAAATCAGCGAACAAGAAGCGGAAGTTAGCAAGCGCGACTCTATCATTGACCTTCTGCGTGCGCAGTTGGCACTCCTCCGTCATCAGCAGCATGGCGCTTCTTCGGAAAAGATAGATCGGAAGATCGAGCAGTTCGAACTGATGCTGGAGGAGATCGAGGCTTCCCGCGCCGAGGCTGAATTGCGCTCCGGAAAGCCCCCTTTGCCCGCGCTGGACGACGCATCCGAGAAGCCGAAGCGCAGGCCATTGCCAGACGGCCTTTTAACCGAAGACCGGGTCTATGCGGCGCCCTGCAATTGTCCAACCTGCGGGGGCATGTCGTTCCTGCAGGCCGCCGACAGGGTCATTCAGGTGATGGAGCACGTGCCGGCGTCCGTGAAAATCGTCCGCCATATCGAAAAGCGCCTGATCTGCAGGGACTGCGATACGACGGTGTCGGGCGAGATGCCGACCCTACCGATCGAGCGCGGCAAGCCAGGACCGGGGCTCCTCGCCCATATTGTGGTCGCCAAATTCGACGATCACATACTGCTCTACCGCCTGTCCGAGATGTATGACCGGCTTGGGATAGATATCTCTCGCTCTGTCATGGCGGACTGGGTGGGGCGTGTGTCAGTCCTGCTTAAGCCGCTCATCTTGCTCATCAGAGCTCATATCGCAGCGGTTGACCGAATACATACCGACGATACCCCCGTCGATGTTCTCGACCCTGGGCGCGGAAAGACCAAAACGGGGAGGGTCTGGGTCTATGTGTTCGATGGCAGCGGTTATCAAGATCCCACGCCCGGAGCCATCGCCTACTACTATAGCCCTGACCGTAAGGGCGCGCATCCGGCCGATCACCTCGCCAACTTTAGCGGCGTGATGCATGCGGATGGTTATGGTGGTTACAAGAAGCTCTACGGCAATAAGATTGTCGAGGCGGCCTGCATGGCTCATGTGCGCCGCAAGTTCCATGATGTGATCAAGATCAAGCCGTCACCGATTGCCGACGAAGCGTTGGCGCGTATCGGCGTGCTTTACGATATTGAAAATCGTATCCGCGGCATGTCGGCGGATGTTCGGCGCACCATGCGCCAACTCCACGCAAAACCTGTTCTTGAAGATCTGAAGGTTTGGATTGAAGCGACGCTTCCTACCTTGCCACAAAAACAGAAGCTCGCAGAAGCAATGCGATACGCCCTGTCGCGATGGACGGCATTGAGCGTATACATCGATGACGGTCGAGTTGAGCTCGACAACTCTATAGCGGAACGCGCAATGCGTCCGCTTGGGATTGGAAGAAAGAACTGGCTCTTTGCCGGGTCAGACAAAGGGGGCGAGCGCATCGCCGATATCCTGACCATCATCGAGACGGTCAAATTGCACGGTCATAATCCCGAGGTCTATCTGACAGACATCCTAGCCAGGATCCAGGATTACCCCACGGACCGTCTTAATGAGCTATTGCCGTGGAATTGGGCGCCGACGGCAGTGCACGAGGCAGGGTGATGGCTCGCTCCAATCATATTTACACGCTTAAAGAAGTTGCCACCATCATTGGGGAGAATCTTGAACTGCTCGAGGAAATTACGGCCAACCCCGACAATGTCAGCGAAGGACAAATGTTCTATGTCAGCGATGGCAGTGAACATGGCACGACGGGTCTGACCGAGAACGGCGTCAACGAGCTGCAGGAGCTTCTCGCGGACATACGCACATGGGATGGTGGAATCCGGAAGTTCCTCGTAAGAGAACAATGCGATTCTGAGATCACCGAGCGCATCCTGGCGGACGAGTTAAAACGCCATCCCTAAAATGCGTCTCGACGACCGCAAATGCATTCCCCGGACGCTTACACTCGAATGGCCGACCTTGTCGATTTTAACGCCGTTTTTAGCCAAGCAGGCATTGCGGCAGGAGAGAAGCATCTTCGGGATGTCGTCTGCGCGAAACCTTGAGGAAAAATCTGCGGAAATCTAAAATATTCCTCCCAGCCTGCACGCTTTATGCGGAAGAGCCCAGATCTCCGCGGAAATCAACACCCATATGCATCTTCTTCAGCCGGCGGTTTTCATCCTCCAGCTCTTTCATCCGAGCCATCATGGACACGTCCATGCCGCCGAACTTGGCACGCCACTTGTAAAACGTCGCCGTGCTGATGCCGATCTCACGGCATAGGTCGGGAACACCTTCAGTAAGCGGTCGTTTATCGCCGGGTCGGGGACTACGGGCGAGCGGAGGCTGAGTTACGCTGCGGCTTTGGCTTCAGCGACAGGCGGCTGCCAAGCCCAAGGCAT
>NZ_JAESVA010000020.1 GCF_020621385.1 Acidisoma cellulosilyticum
CGCCTTTATTGCGCATAGCCTCGACCGAGGCCGGAGTATCGATAATACCCAGCTCGTTCTTCCTAGCCCTTACCCCAGTCAGGAGGTCATCAAGGGACAACCGGATCATGGTTCTCGCTCACATTCGGACCGAGCAGGGAGAGGTCGCCCCCTTCCTGCCTCACTCACTTTCGTAAATAGGGAATGTCGGGGCTTTCTGCGAGCAGAAACATGGTTCTCGCCATCCCGCGGCGTGGTGATCAGAACGAGCCGGTCACGGTCAGGAACCTTGGGTGAGCCTGGGGCAGAGTATCGCACCTGCCGCCGGTTGCCGGAAATATTGCTGCATTGGCCGGCCTGAGATGGTACGTTCCGAACATGACCCAACCCACTGTTTTTACAGAGACGAAACAGAGAAACCTGCGCCCCTTTCAGCCGGGGCAGTCGGGGAATCCCGCGGGGCGTCCGAAAGGCGCCAGGAGCCGCGTCACCGAGAGCTTCCTCAGGGCCTTGGAGGAGGATTTCACGGAGCATGGAGCGGCGGCGATAGCGGCTGCCCGCCAAAGCGATCCGGTCGCCTATATCCGGATCGTCGCGTCCTTGGTGCCCAAAGGGTTTGAAATTTCTGGTGAGGTTGCGGTCAAGCGCAAGCTCGAAGACATGAGTGACGATGAGCTTATGGCCATCATCTCAGGCGTCGGGCTGACTGTCGCGGCTGAGGTCGAACACGAGGACTGAGGGCGCCTTATCCGCACACCTCGGACACGTCCATCATGCAGGCGTGCGCGAGGGCATTTCTCGGGACATCGCGCGTGTGCGTGAGCCCCGGCGTTTTCGGACCAGTATGCGCGTGCGCGCGAACCCGATGAGAAGGGTCCGCTTATTGTGCGGACCCTTGGTGAAAGCTTCCACTGCCATCAGACGTTCCCCTCGCTGCCGTAATGCGGCGGCTGCTCGAACATTCGGACCAGCAGCGGATTGAAGCCGCGGGCGTTGTCGAGGAGGTGTTGGGCGCGCCGGGTGTAGTGGGCCCATTCCTCCGGCCGCCCCTGTGAGCCGCAATAGGCTGCGGCGTGGCTGTTCAGACGCCATAGCTCGACGAGTTCCAGCACTGTCACCGGAACGGCGCTCAGGCCTGGGATTGGATGCTGCTGCACATAGGGCCGGCCCCATTGGTCGTGGAGGATCGGAGCCGGCGGTGGCGGTGCGAGGGATGTCGTATCAGTCATAGTCGATGCTCCTGAACGGGTTCGAGGCGGGCGAGCCGAAGAATGGTTTCCATCGGTGTCGGGAAAAACGGCTCCTGATGGGTCTGGACGCCTTTCCAGCCTTCCGGGGCCTCCTCCACGCGTTTTATCGTCATCCCGGCCCTGTGGACGTGCCAGAGCCCCAAGATGGGCATCGTCGCAGTTGCTTCGTCAGTGACACGGGGAAGCATCCAGCCCGGCGGCACGCGCTCGACGCGGCCGGCCGGAAGCATTTCAGGCTTCATGGTGGGCTCCGGTGATGGTGGGGACGGTAGATCGGGCTGCAGCGGCTCGACCTCAAACCGGGCCAGCGGGCCCAGCTTGGCGGTCAGCCAGCTTTCGGGATCAGCGCAGGTCGAAGGGTCGAAGATCGCTGTTGAGGGCTGAGCCCTGGCGCCGGCCAGTTGGTAGGTCGCCCGCTTCCAGGGTCCGTCATCGCTGTATAGTAAGGTATTATCTTTACAGGTTTGACGGACCCTGGATCTTCGAAGCGCCAGGTCCGCGGCGTTATGGCTGGGCCAAAAATCAGGAAACGCCGAGGCTGCATGCCGGGCGTTCCGAAGGATGATCCCGGCCGCAGCCATCATCTGGTCGTCCGGCGTAGGATCGAGGTCCGCGAAGGCGATGGTTTCTGCCACCGGCGTCGGCACCGGCACGTCCGTCATGACGAGGACATCGAGCGGGTTCTCAACCGTGCGGTTAACGCCGCGGCCGCGCCCAATGATCTGGAGCAGCTCGCCTTCGCAGATCTGCCAGCGGATGGCCTCGGCTATGGTGTCCGGATGGCGTTCCGCCTCAATGGCGTCGGCGTGGCCGGCAAGACGCTCGCGCACGGCGTCACCGCGCTCATACCAACCGCCGGCGAGCTTCTCGACGGCAGATCCCATCAGAGCTTCGGCCAGGCGATGGACGGCGCCCGGGCTGGGCGCGGTGCGGCCGACGACGATCAGCGCCCGGATGCCATCCCTGTCGGGCTGCGGGCCCCACTCGTCACGCCCTGACACGGCATTGTGGTGGGCGACTTCGACATTGGCTGGGAGCGGCCCGAAACTGGGGAACGCTTCCTTCACGCGCTTCTGCGCCACGATCAGCACGCGGCCAGGCGCATAGCTGCGCGCCTCGCGGCAAAGGATGGCGTGAACGGTGCGGAGGTTCTTGCACCGGCGCTTCGCGATATCGGGCCGGGCTTCCGCCTCTGCCTCGTCAAGCGGCTCAATCATGCTCTTCGACAGCGCGCGATCGACTATCTGGCGCACGTGCTGGTGTGGCGCCTCGGCCAGCAGCTCGGCGGTCAGTTCGACCTGGGGCCAGTAGGGACGCACCAACTGCACATCCATCGTGGCATCGAGCAGCAAGGTCGGCACCTGCCAGCCCTTGCGCACGTCCCGGCGTCCCTTGATGTGCAGGACACGCACCAGCCGCGCCTCTTCGTCGGGTTCTGACGCGAGAGACAGCCAACCGGACACCTGCGGGCCACCGTCGCGCAGCAGGGCGACGACAGCGCTCCACATGCGGGCGACACGCATGGTCTGCGCGTTGCCTCGGGCTGAGCGGGCTCTCTCCTTTCGCTCCTGGTTGGACAGGCCCGGGTGCAGATCAGGATCGATCAGCCGCCGCCATTCGAGCCGATGGGCCTCGGTGGCATTGTCATGGTTCAGGTCGCCATGCATCGCCTCGCGCTGCAGCGGGCCGTCTTCCTGGCCTTGCAGGCAGTCAAGCAACCGGGCGCGCAGGTAGTGCAGCCGATCGGTGTCAATCTGCAGCGTGGCGCCCTCGGCGGTCAGGATGCGATCGGGCTGGCGTAGATCATCGATGGTTATGCCGGTCGGTCGGCCATTCGCGCCCTCTAAGCCGTCCGCCCAGCAGGATTCGTCAACGACCAGAAGCGCCACGTCGCCAAGGGCTCGGGGCTTGGACAGGAACAACAGGTCGTGCGGAACAATCCAAAGATCTGCCTTTGCCCGGCGCTGCCGCTGATAGCCGCATTCGGTATAGAAGGGGCAGCAGATAGGGTCTTGGCCCTTCTCCTTCTTCCGGCATGCCGCCTGCTGCACGTCAACACCGGCTTCGCGCGCCGCGGCCACAGCTTCGAGGTTGCGGCACATCTTGGTCTTGAGCTTGTCCGCGATCGTGGGATCTCGCGCATCCTCATGGTCCGGGTCAGGCGCGCTCATGCCGCGCCAGACCTGGGCCGTCAGTCGGCTGCCGCGCTCTGCGGCAATGGTGTTGAAGAGCTGAGCCTGTTCATCCGCCAGCTTGTGCGTCGGCACGGCCACGACGATGACGCGCGTGTCGCCAACCATCCGCATCGCTTCCAACCGGCGCGCGGCATAGCGGTAGGCGGCACGCGTCTTGCCGGCGCCGACATCAACGCGGATGGCATGGACAGGCGGAGGTTGGTCCTTGCTCTCCTCGTGGTCCGCTTCCCAGGTCTCCGCGGCATCGAAAAAGTCCGACACGGCGACATCGAGCGCCTGGCGGACGGCGGCGATCGGCTGGCGGCGGTTGAGCACGCGCCCCGGATTGATCGTGCGCTCGATCCGGTCCTGGACGGCAGCAGCGCCCGCCTCCTGGATTGCGTCGTTGAAGTCGCTCTTGTCGAAGCGGCGGTTTTCCCAGGGCGTGGCGATCAGGACGGCCCGGCCACCGCGTGTCCAATCGGCAACGGCCCGCTTGAGCGCCGTATCCGCAGGAGCGTGGCGTCGATCGTCATCACGACAGATGACGAAGGGGCGCCCAATTGGGGGATCCAATTTGCGGAAACTGCCAAGGGCAACCCATGTCTCGTGACCAGTTGCCGCCCATACCGAGAGACCCGTTTCCGGGCCCTCCGCTGCCAGGACCGGTCCCTTCGTATCCCCGGGCAGCCTGACCATGGCGCCATCGCTGACGCCGTTGGTCTGTTTGACGGCCGGCAGCTTCCTGGCCAGCAGCTCTGCCTCACCGATCTTCCTGGCCTTGGCGTCTAGATAGACGCGCTGGACCGCCTGGACCTCGCCACCGGCCGCCGTGGCAACCAGCAGCAGGCTTCGGCTCGGCTCATGATACCGGACGGCTTCTGGCCATCCTTCGCCGGGTGCGGGAATGCCCCGCGTCTCGATCAGATAGCGTTCCGCTACGGTGCCGCCGACGGGCACGGATTCCGCATGAAGACGCCGGGCCAGGCCGACGCGCTTTGCCGTGTCCTCATCTGCTTACCTCTGTCGCTGCTCGCGTTTCGCGGTCCGGGCAGCCAGCACGTTTTCGCTGATCGGGCGCGGCACATAGTCAGGCACATCCCAGCCCAACCAGTGCTTCGCGAACCTGATGGCATCGCCAAGCCCGCAGGACCGCCCATGCATGACGAGATCGAGGATGCCACCGCCGCGGCCACTCTTATGGGTGAAGAAGTCACCGCGCGCCCGGCCGCCATGATCCTCGATGACAAGCGCGACCGAGCCTTTCGAGCCCCATCGCCATTCCCGACGCCGGCGTGTGTCGGCATTCGGTGTACCGAGCAGGCTCTCTGCCAGTTCCTCAAGCCGCGCTGAAAGCGCTTCCTTGAGAGTGTCGAGGTCACGGCCCGGCGCGTCGGCTGCGATCTTGTTCAGCCACGCGCGTTGCTTCGCGCTCAGGGTGGCGCGAGACCGGATCGAGCCGATAAACTCGCGCTCGCGCGGCGACAGATGCTCTTCGTGAGACAGGCAGACCGCAATCAAGCCACGCCAGTCTGAGCCGTCCCCCTGTTCTGGTTCGGTGAGGCTCACCAGGCGCGCCGGCCCCGGAGTTGCTCCGCGATCTGCGTCACCTTCTGCCATTGCCGCGGAGAGACAGAGCTGCGGGCGAGCATCTGGCGAAGGAATTGCTTTTCCCAATCGCTGAGCAACCCAGGATATTGAAGGCTGGCCGTAACCAGGGAGCGCCAGCCCTTGTGCTCGTCCGAAACTGCTGGCGGGGGGACCTTACGTTGGTCCTGAGGGGAGAGATCAAGCACACCCTCCTCCAACCATCGTCAGGATCTGCTTGGCGGCCTCATCTATCTCAGACAGATTGCGGGAGCGAACGGTGACAAAGCCGCCGGTGTCTAGGCAATTGACCAAGGGGGCGAGCAAGTCCGCTGAGAGTGGCAGCAGCCCCGTCTTCGGCAGCATCAGGATCAAGTCAGGCCGGGTATCGCGAGGATCAAACTCAACTTCGGCGTCACAGATGAGGCGCCCATAGACGAGTCGCGACATCAGGGCATTAAAGGATGCCGAGCGCTTGCCCGCGACCAGCCGCCCAAAAGGGGCGAAGACCGCGGCGCTCATGGTTGCGGGCCTTGCTTTCCGGTGCCGTTGCGCCTGGCTGAACCCGGTTTGGCTAACGCCTCTGGGCCGCGTCGTTGGAGCTCTGCTTTGAAGACCTCAGCAAATTGCACCAACTCGGCCTGGGCGCGCTTGCCATAGCGCCAGAACCGCGCACCGTCGTTGAGCTGCCGAGCAATCGCGTAAAGCGTCTTGGCATCTAAGTTTTCGAGGCCCGTGATGGTTAGCGTGGCGTGGCTGGCCTTTTCCTTGGGCGTGCCATCGGTCATTGCGCGGCATCCCGAAGCTCTTCAGCGTGGCGAGACAGGCGTTCGGCAATGAGATGGTGTCCGAGAGCAAGCTGAATATCAGCCTCTCGGTCGAGATCACGTGCTGTGATGGCGAGATTAACCGTTGGCGCGAAATCACCCGCGCGGAGGTCAATGAAGGAACGACGTCTCATCATTCCAGGCTCCTTTTTAGAGCCAATCGCAAACGACGCTTGATTTCGCCTGAGACTTTGCTAGATTCCGGCCTGTTGTAGAGCCGTCAGCGTTAAGCCTTCAGAGAAACCCTGCACTTGCCGTTGCAACCGGCATGTTGTGGGGTTTTCTATGCGGTGATTTTCTTGGAAGAACGGAAATCAGCAACGGGCAAAGAAGCTAGATACTGCTTCAAGCTGTCAGCACGGATCAGCGTGCGCCGGCCGTTTTTCACTGCGACAAGCCGCCCCTCGGACATGAGACGATAAAGGCTGGTGCGCGCGACGCCGCTGACTTTTATTGCCGCGGGGATGGTGTAGGCGAGAGGTTCTATGGTGTGGATCACTGCGACATTGCTCCGGTTCTTGGTGAACACGGAGGAACTGTGTCGTGATATTTTCACTCAGTCCTGATCATTCCGCTCAGGACTGAGCACTTTCAGGACTAAGTTCCGAGCTGTCGATGTTATGTCGGTTTCAGGGCCTTCGTGATCTGACTGACTAGTCTGGTAGTCTTGCTGGCGGACAACCCCTTTCCCACAGCCTTTCCGGCAAGGGCACGAGCGGCATCCATTGGATTTTTATATATCCCTGAATGAATGCCTATCAACGCTTCTGTAATTAGGGGTGAGTCGGGTTCTCTGTAGTCAAGACCAGATGGTTTGCGCGGCAATTTATGCGGTTTGCCACCTGTGCTCGGCTGTAAAGCCGACCATTTACTGAATACCTCGCTCACAGTTTTTCCGGACAGCAAGGAGGGATCGCGCTGAGGTGCTCGCGGCGGTTTACGCCCGAAGTGTTCAAGATCTGCCCGTGTAGCGACGGCTGAAAAGGGTTCGTAACCGTCGCTTTGGCGCTCTATCTCCGCAGATGCAGCCGCATCAACTTCGCTACTGAGCTCAGTCTCAACTTGGTCGACTCCTTCTTCGGCAAACGTTTGCGGTTCAACGGGATCATCATCAACTATCGTCAACCCAAGGCAGGAGAGAAGTTCATCCGTATTTAAGTAAATGCGCGCAGGAGAATCGATGAGCAAATCTCGGTATCCAACTTGGCTCATCAGAATTGACGGCTTTTCTTGCGAACCATCTTTGAAGACATCATAAAGGGCTGGCTGTATTCTCCAGCATCGAGCAGGGATCGGCAGCATTTCTCCTGAGAGCAACTCTCTGGCCCAACTCCTTATTAACCCAGCGGCTAATTTCTCGCCGATAAGATAAGTCGCGGTAGCTTGGTTGGGATGGCCGATGAAATTGAATTCGTCCTTATCCTGATCGAAGCCCCATTTCTTCGGAAGCTTCCCGTGAGCTCCCCATCCCGCGACCGCTAATGCGGCAAATGCTGGGGTCCAATAGCCATCAGGATCGAACAATATTTCGGCTCCAAATTATAAAGCCGAATATGCCCAATGTTCCTCTTTCGTTCAAGAGTGTTCCATGATGTTCGATGGAGACCAGATGGTGTGACGCGCCACTAGCTAAAGGTGGTTTGTTATCAAGCGATTGTATGCAACTATGTTCGAGCTCAAGCCCGTCGAGATGACGCCGCGAGGATCGAAATTATGGATGCTCAGAGTCCGAATAATTCGAGAACCCCCTGAGATGCAGGGGCGCGCTCTTACGGAAGCCCAGATCGGGCGCTTCCTTCAGCACCTTTCGATCACCGCGAACATTTCCGCGTCGGCGCATGCCGCGCACGCGTCTCGCTCGACCGTCTATGCTCGCCGCAAGTCAGATTCTGACTTCCGAATTTGTTGGGACGATGCGCTTGAGGAGGCCCTCGATGCACTTGAGGCCGAGGCACGGCGCCGGGCGTTCGTCGGTTACGACGAGTATGTGACGTGCAAGGATGGCCTTATCTACGACGCCGAAGGCAACGTCGTGACGCAGCGTCGCTACAGCGATAGTCTCATGAAACTGCTTCTGGGCGCTTGTCGCCCCGAGGGGTTTCGCCATCGGCTGTCTGCTGAGTCCAATGGGCTGGACGGCAAAACCTCAGGCCCCGCGATAATGAACATGATGATCGGCGCACCCTTATTGGTAGCCGGAAAACTCAGCTTTCACTGCCCGTCGCGATGACGACGCATAGGAACAGACAATGGCAACTTTCACCGCTTCCCCGATCACCAGCCCCGCGCCCACTGTCCAGTATGATCTGCCAAGTGATCTTTTGAATGCCCAAACGATCCAGCAAAACAATAACGCTCTCACGACGCAGGCTCAGCAAATCGCTGACATGCGGCAAGAGGTAAACCTGCGGCCCGGCATTGCCAGCGGTGATATGAATGCCCTCAGCCAATTGAACGCTATCGACCCCACCTTAGCTACGAATGCGCGCACGAATATCGTTGCCGATCAGCAGATGCCGTACGCCGTCGCAACGAGCCGCATCGCGCTACTGGGCAAGGTTTCTCAGGGTCTTCTAGCCGTTGACCCAGCCGACCGTCCGGCCGCCTATCAGACGGCGCGTGCGCAGCTCGGCCCGCTCGGCGCGTCGCTGCCGGAAGACTATCCCGGTGACGGCCCAACAAAACAGATGGCATTTGCGGGCCTGAATTCCGGGGACGCGGTCAATTATCTGAAGGGCATGATTGTGTCTGGCCCGACCTCGTCCGGAGGTGCAACGCCTGCCGCAGCCCCTACTTCTGGCTTGAATGCTCTTACGGCCTATGCCGGTGCCATCGGCAGCGCGGAAAGCGGCGGCAATCCAAACGCGACCAGCACGACATCGTCGGCGGTTGGGGCCGATCAGTTCTTGGCCGGGACGTGGGAACAGGAACTGGCAACCCATCGCCCCGATTTGGTGGCTGGAAAGACCCAGGCGCAGATCCTCGCGATGCGGAACGATCCGAACCTTTCGGCCGAAATCACGAACGACTATGCGCAGGATAATTCGTCGGTGTTGGGTCAGCACAGCATCCCAATCACGCCGGCATCCCTCGCCGTCGCCCATCACTTTGGGCCGCAGGGGGCGGTTGATCTCTATGCGGCCGAGAACAACAACCCGAATACGCCGATGACATCGATCGTTTCCTCGGCCGTCATCAAGGCAAACCCCAGCCTAGCGAACCAGACGGTGGGGACTGTTCTGGGTAGCATCCGGACGCAGATGGCGGGCGTCACTCAGCCGCCGAACACTCTTATCGCCAGCATGCCGACTGCGTCTGGGCCGCCCCCCGCGCAGGGGGCTTCGCTGCCGCCGACGATAGCGCCAGGCTCTCCTGATGACACCAGCTCAGGTCAGGGGTCGAGTTCGGGGGCGACTACGTCCTACACGCCACCGGTCGCTCCCGGTGCTGGAACAGCCCAGCCTCTTCCCGCGTCGACACCGACAGGAATTCCGGCCGGGATCACGCCTCTGCTCCATGGCGACGGCAGCCCGGCCGTTGCGCCCAATCAACCGGGCTATCAGCTCGGGAAGGACGCGGGCGGCAATCTCGTGTCGTTCCCGATGCCGCGCGGCCCAGCCGACCCGGCCGTTGTGGCTCAGCAAGCGCAGACTAAGGCGGCAGCAGATGCCGGATACCAGATAGTCAACGGTCAATGGGTGGCGATCCCCGGTGGCCCCGCTGATGCGTCTGTCATAGCGCGGAATAAGGGCGCAGCGGCTCAAGCGACCGCGGCAGCGGACGGCCCAATCCCAGGGGGCGCGGCTGTCGCTCCTCCGCAACAACCAGGAGGCGGACCTTTCCCCCTGCCACCGACCGACCCTTACGCAGGTCAGAACAACAACGCGGCCTTGGCCAAGAGGATGAACGATGACCGGACAGCAGCGAACGATGTTGTCGCGGCAGACGCTCCGATCATCCAAAGGAATGTGGATTCCATCCAACAATTGCAGCAGTTCCGGCAGTTGAATAGCCAGAACACTACGGGGCCGAATGCCGAAAATGTTACTAACTGGGCTGCTCGTGCCGTAGCGCCTGGCTGGTTCGGCAGCAACCACGACTATGCGACCATGGATAAAATCACTGCTCAGCAGCAGGTCTCTAACCTGCCGACCACCTTCAGCAGAATTGATTTGCCAATAATCAAAGCCTCTCAGGCTGCCCAGGTTGGAACAAACAAGCCAAGGGAAACCAATGAGAGCGTTGAAAACACTCAGATCGCAGGTGCGCAGCGCGACATCGCTCTTCGCACGGCCCGCGCTCAGTGGGTGCAGCAATACGGCACCCTTAGTGGGTTTCAGCAACTGTGGAATGATTACAACGACCATGTGCCGACCCTTGCGTGGGGCACTTCGCCGGGGTCGATTGTCGTAGCAACCGGTCAGCCGTCGTTTCAAGCTTGGACAACAGCTCGGGCTCCCGGTGGGCGGTATAATCCGGCGTTGGCTTCTGTTCCTGACAGCCAGTTGCAGGGCGCTCAGCAACCGCAACAGCCTCAGCCGCAACAGGGACAGCCGCCGCAGATGCAGCAGGCAGCATCCCAGCCGCAGCCTGGAACATCTCGGCGCCCCGGAGCCGTCTATCACGTCGCAAGCGCGGCCGATTACGCCAGCGTTCCTGCTGGATCTCAATATGTCTCGCCGGATGGCGTTATGAGGGTGAAGCAGTAATGGCCGACGCATCGCAGCCCTGGCTGAATGATCCCATTGTTTCGCAGCCGTCGCCCGCAGCCGTGGCCGCCGCTCAGCCCTGGTTGAAAGACCCCGTCGTTTCGCAACCGCCCCCGGCGCCGCAACAGGCCGACGTTCCGGTGATCGACGTGGGCGGCTCGGCCAACGCGCCTATCGGCCAACCTGGATCCGGCTATGCGCTGTCGAATGTCGGTGGCGGTGGCGGGAATGTAGGGACTGCCGCGACGGTTCCTGCTCAGCCGCCTGCAGCGTCCCCCGCGCCCCCTCAGGGTCTGCCACAGCAGGCGTCTATACCCGTCACGCAGGCACCTGCCACAGCAGCGTCACCGATTCCTCCCCAGCAAGCTCCGGTGATTTCTAATCCGCTGGTTCGCCCTTACCCCGCGCCTCCAATTCAAGCGGGGAGCGCCCAATCTTCTGTCGTGCCGGGAGTGCCTGGGCCGCAGCTTATTGCGCCTCAGCAGCCGGGCTCGCAGACACCTGGGCCCATGCTCATCGGCGGCAGCCCCGCACAACCGCCGCAGCAACCGCAGGGCGGTGCGCTGCAGGATGCGTCAGATGCCGCGTTCGCCAGCCTTGATAAGATCCCCGGCGTTGATGAGGTTGGGGCGGCGACGGATGCCGCTCTCGGCTATCTGGTTGGCCAGGGTAGCCAGGCGCAGACCTTCGGCCAGCGCTATCAGGAAAACCTGCAGGCCAATCTTGCCCGGTTGAACTCGATCCCGGCCATCATCCGCGTGCCCGCTGAGATAGCTGGCAATGTCGGGGCAGCAATAGCGGGCGGGGGCGTTGTTGGTGTCGGCGCCGATGCGCTGGCAAGCGCGGTCCCGGCCGTCGCGCCCACGCTCAACGCGCTGTCGAGCCTGCCGGCGCTCATTCGCTATGCCGGCGCAGGTGCCGTTCAGGGCGCGGCGCAAGGGGCATCGGACGCTCCGACGAATGCTGACATCGTGCCGAATGCGCTGACAGGTTTCTTGCTCGGTGGCACGGCTGGTGCGGCGCTTCCCGCTGTCGGCAGCACGGTTGGAGGCGCGGCGCGCGCCGTGGGTGCATATGCGGCCCCGATGCTTGGCCGCTCCAATGCGCTGACCGACGCTGCCGGCAATATAGTTCTTGGCCAGTCCGGCCAACCCGTCATGGCTACGGCCAATCAAGCGCAAATGGCCGGTCGCCAGATCATCAATGCAGCCGATGACCCGGATGCGGTGCGCTCGGCACTTGCCGGCGGCCCGAACGAGATCGTGCCAGGCTCGACGCCGACAACATTTCAGCAGACCGGCGACATGGGTCTCGGTGGCCTTGAACGTGCGGTCGCCACCCGCAGCCGGGGTAAATTCAACCAGACGGTCGCCAACCAGAACAGCGCGCGCCTCGCGTCGCTCCAGCAGATGCGCGGAACCGGCGATCCCGATAAGGTTCGGGCCGTCGTCCGTGCTCATCTCGATGCCATCGACAAGACCGTGTCGGACCTCCAAGCACAGGCACCCTCTGCAAGTGCTCGTGTGGCTCAGGCAGGTGATGCGCAGATCGGGAGCGCTCGCGGCGCAGCCGACCAAGCGAATGCGGGTCTTGGCGGCCAGCAGACGCCCGAAACCTATGGTGCCGCCATGCGCGCACAGCCCAATGCCGCGGAACTGGCCGGCCGGGAACAGGAGACGGCGCTGTGGAATGCCGTCGATCCTGAGGGCAAACTGGTCATGGACGTGACACCAATCCGCAAGGAGGCGAAAGCGATCCAGGATGAGCACACCAAATCGGCGGCGCCACTCAGCAGCGCGGAAAAACAGATCTTTGGTGTCGCGGCGTCTTACCGTGCGGGTGAAAAATTCAAGGAAGTCAGCGATTTGCGGCAGAACATCAATGCCGCGATCGCCCGCGAACTGGAGCACGGTCGCACGCCTGCCTATGCCCGCTTGTCCCGCTTCAAGAAAGCTGTCGACAATGCTATCGATAGCGCCGTTGAACGCCATGCGCAGCGCGAGGCTCAGGCGGTTGCCGAAGGCCGGATGCAGCCGGGCAATACTATCGCGGCAAGGTTGCAGCGGGAGAATGATGCACATGCCACCCGCGCCTCGAATACATCCGGACGCCAAGGGCAAGGAAGCAGTGGCGCAATCCCTGGCGCAGGTGGCGCCAGAGAAACAGATAGAGTTTTTGGCGGGCGTGGAACAGCGAGCCAGGGCGCGGGGCGACCAGGAGATGCTGGACGCCATCCGGGATTGGCGGCTGGATCAGCAGCTCAACGGCCCGGTCCCTCCCTCCTCACCTTTCTGACGCAGCGCGGCGGCGTCAACGACCCGGGCGGTGATCTCGCTGCCATGGATGCCGGCCTGCAGCGCGTTGGCTTCGCGCGTCGTAATGGCGGCCTCTCCCTCGACTATGCGCGTGAGGCGGCTGAAGAAGCCGGCTATCTAAAGCCCGGCTCCTCCACGAATGATCTGCTGGAAGCGATCCGCACCGAGCTGTCTGGGCGCAGGGTCTATCCGCCTGAGCAACAGGCGGCTCTCGACTTGGCGACGCAGGCCTCCCGCGAATCCGACCAGCATTCGGATGCGATGATCGGCGCCCGCGAGGATGTCCGCATGGCGGCAGACCATACCGGCATCAGGTTGACGCCGGCCGAAACTGACCATGCGACCGATCTGGTGATGCGTGGCATGCACCCCTATGACGCGATCGATCATGCTGTGCGCTACGGCGACCAGGCGGCACTGACACGCGACACATCGCTGCAGCAGATGGGACCGGCGGGTGTGAAGCCCGGTGCTGAGCAGGGGTTGCTTGCGATGCGCGAACCGCCGGGCGATTTCGATGGTGCCCCACAGGTGAATTTCGATGCTGATGCAGCCGGCCGTCTCCGCAGCGCCGTCGATTTCAGCAATGCGCATCATCAGCGTTTCATGGTGGGCTCCGTTGGCGACATGCTGCGCCGCAGCCCGCAGGGCGGTTTCTCAAGATCCGACGCCAGCGTGCCTCAAGGCATCCTGAAGCCTGGCGCCAGAGGGCGCGAAGCTCTGAACGCCTATGACGCTGCCGGCGGCGATATGACGGCCGCTCGCGACGCTCTCGCCATGCACGCGCGCCTGAACGCCATCAAGCCAGATGGTTCCCTTAATCCGGGTGCTCTTTCCCGTTTCCGCCGCAATTACGGGCGCGCGTTGTCTCACCCTGCCATGCAGCCGCTCAACCAGGCGCTTCAGACAGCTGAAGGCGCAGAGCGTGCGGTAGGTGAAGCAGCCACGCGGGCAAAGGAAGCTGTCATTGCCCATGACCAACAGGCGGCCGCACAGATCCTCGCCGCCAAGCAGGTTGGCAGCCAGTATCGCGCATCGGTCGCCGGCCGGTTCGAGCGAGCCAATGCGCCCGATGATGTCGTGCGCCAGATCGGCGCGCTATTCGGAACACGCAATTCAACCAGCCAGTTCGCTGACCTCGCGCGCCTGACCAAGGGCAACAAAGCCGCAACCGATGGCGTCCGCCGAGCCATCGTGCAGCATATGGAGACGCATCTTATTTCCAACACCGAGGCCGGCACTTCAGGCCAGGGGAGGATCGCGGCGAACTCCTTTCAAGATTTCATGCGGCAGAACCAATCGGCCCTGCGTCAATTTTTTACCGAAAACGAAGTCAACACGATGGATCTCCTCGGCAAGGACATCCAACGGTCCCTTCGTTCCCGCGATGCCATTCGCCTGGCCGGAGAGTCGAACACGCCCGGCGATCAGGCCGATGAGATGAAGTTCACCCTCGCCAAGCGCATTGGTAAGGCTATCGCTGCTCAGACCTTCGCCACAGGTGGCACTCTCGGCATCATGGGTGGCGAGGGCAACGCCCTGACAGGCATCATGGTTGGAACGAGCGCCGCCATCGCGCGGGACGTGATGGAGTCTTTTCGCAACGCCGGTCTCCGCAGGGTCGATGATCTGGTAACCGAGGCGATGCTTCACCCCGAAGTAGCGCGCATCCTCATGTCGAAGGTCACACCCGAGACCGAGCCACGCATCCTTCGCGCGCTCTCTCATGCTGTCACGCGCGCCGCGGCCGTAAACTTCGCGGGTCAGGCCAACGAGACGGGATACAATGCTCCTGCCCCTGATGCCGGATGGGTTCCGCCTGCGGAGCAAATGAATGCGCTGTCGTCGCTTACGCGATGAACGGGTTGCCCGTTCTGACCTAACCGTTTCCCGGCCGCGGGGTCGTCTTCATGCGGCTTGTCCCACCCACGGGGGAGATCAACGCCTTAGCGAGACTGGTATTCTGACCGAACGCACGGGATACCAACGCAATCGGTTGTTCGTCGCGACGGAAGCTCTATCGGTCATCAATCGACCGTTCGGGGAGCCGCATGTTTTTCCAGCCGGCTAATTGCCCTTTCGCTTCTCTCGTTCGCATCATCGAGAGACACCTCGGCGACCTAATCGGAAGATTACTAAGGGGAAGGGTGCCGGGGGAAGCGTAACAGCTTTCCCCCACCCTGAGAGAGCCGCCTGAAGGCCCAGTCACCTCATAGATGTAGCGGCGCGTTTCAACCACGGCAGCCTCACCATCAATTTCATGTTAATCTTGAAATGAATAGCGTAACGTCCGGTGCAGAGGCCGGAGTTATTGGAGGATACCGTTTGATTACGATCGTCGCCTCCCGGGCGCAGGTTCGCGCATCATGACCGTCATCTCCAGCGCGACAACCATCAGCACCACCCAGACCGGCGATACAGTGGTCTCTGGCGGCACCTTGACGGTGGCCAGCGGCGGCGCAGCCGTCACCACCACCGTCAGCAGCAGCGGCGCTCTGGTGCTGCAGGCCGGCGGGACTGCGAGCAACACTGTCGTCAGCAATGGCGGTCTGCTTTTAGGATCCGGCATCGACTCTGCGACCACTGTCAATTCCGGCGGCCACGACTACGTCTTCGCCGGCGGCGTCGCACGGGGGACCATCCTCAATTCCGGCTCGGTCCAATTTGTCTTGTATGGCGGCGCGGCAAGCGGCGCGACGCTGGTCAGCGGCGGCGAGCAATTCATATTCTCCAGCGGCGTCGCAAGCGGGACTATCGTCAGTAATGGCTCCTTTGAACTGGTGGAGCTGGGTGGCGTCACGAGCGGTGGCGTGTTGAGTTCCGGCGGCCTACTCGGGACCTCCGGGCGCGCCGTCGGCGTTACAGATAGCGGCATCCTGGAGGTCCTCGGCGGCGGGACTGCGAGCCACACGATTGTAGCAGCCGGCGGCTCTGAAATTGTCACCCTCAACGGCAATTCCATCAGCACGACCATCGACCGCGGCGGCACGCAAGTCGTTGCTGCAGGCACTTCGTTTGGCGCGATCGTCAACAGCGGCGGCTTTGAAGTGGTCGCCGCCGCCGGATCGGCGACGAGCGCCACAGTCAACGCTGGGGGGGTGCTGGAGATTGTCATCGGCTCCTCGCTCGACACCGTGGTGAACGGCGGCCTGGAATTTGTCGGGTCAAGCAGCCTGTCGGTCAGCGCCACGATCGGCGCCGGCGGCGTCGAGGTGGTGCAATCGGACGGCGCCGCCCGCGCCACCACCATCGCCGGCGGCGTGCTGGAGCTGGAGCCCGGCGCAATCACCAGCGGCGGTGTGCTATTCACCGGCAGCGGTGGAGTAATGAAGGTTGACGGCGCCAGCGCCATCCCAGCCTCCAGCGCCGTTCTGTCCGGCTTCGCGCCCGGCGAGAGCATCAATCTCGCCTTCGTCACCTCCGCCGCGGATGACAGCTTTACCGCCGCCGGCGATACGCTCACCGTCACAGCAGGTGGCACGAGCTACGTCTTCACGGTCGATGGCGCGGGGGATGAGAGCTTCCAATTGAGTGCCGCGACCGACGGCAGCCTGATCGTGGAGGCGGCTGTCTGCTACTATCCCGGCACGGGCATCCGTACGCCATCCGGCGATGTCGCTGTCGAAAGCTTGAAGATCGCCGACGATCTCGTCCTCGCGGATGGCCGTGTGATGCCTGTGCGCTGGATCGGCCGGAACACCGTCTCGACCCGCTTCGCCGATCCCCTGCGGGTCTCGCCGATTCGCATCAAGGCCGATGCTCTGGCGGACGGCCTGCCCGGGCGCGATCTTCTCGTGTCACCTCAGCATGCGGTGCGGATCGATGCGATTTTGATCCAGGCGGGCGCCCTGGTGAACGGCCTCTCGATCATTCGGGAAAGCGACGTGCCCGAGACCTTCATCTATTACCATATCGAAATGCCAGAGCACGCGTTGATTCTGGCCGAGGGGGTGGCGGCGGAAAGCTTCGTCGATAATGTCAGCCGCATGGCCTTCGACAATTGGGACGAGCACGAGACGCTATATGGCGACGCGCCGATCACGGAGATGGCCAGCCCGCGTGCGCAGTCCCATCGCCAAGTGCCAGTCGAGATTCACGCGCGGCTGAACGAGCGCGCGGCTATGCTATTCGGCTCGGGGCGGTCGGTCGCGGCTTGATCCGCGCGACAAAGGCAACGCAATCTCAATAAAAGACCTGCCAAGGTCTGTACCCAATCAATCTCTTGAAAGCTGTTTAGGCCTGTGATTCAAACTCTACGGGTTCGGAGATTGGAGCAAGGCGAACGAGTTTTGGCTGAGCGACGCACAGTGGACGGCGATTGAGGTATATTTGCCAAAGAACCAGCCTGGAGCGCGGCGCGTTGACGATCGCTGCGTGATCAGTGGAATTATCCAGGTCATGAAGTCGGGATGCCGGTGGCGCGACTGCCCCCAGTGTCGAGATTGCTCCCCTGGCGAGCCGGGACATCCTTCACCTTGGAAATCCCGAGTTGCGACTTGTTTTTGACCCAAGTTCGACTGGTCGATGATTGCGAGGCCGAGGACTCTAGCGGGAGAGTGCCGCTGCCTTCACCTTGGGGGAAATCGGCGGCCGGGACGGTTGAAGGGTAAGACCCCTGCCCCCAACCTCGACCTTCGCATCCGGGTAGACTGCCAGCGCCAGGTTGAGGTTCTCGACGAAGACCGTCCGGAAGTGATCAAGGCGCGTGACCCCTCCCCCGAACTGGGCGTGCAAGGCCTTCCAGGTGATCTCGCGGTCCGTGGAGAGCACATGGAGCCGGTAGGCAAGCCAGCAATAGATATCCAAGGCCATGGAATGCCGGTTGATCGCTCGGATCGCCGCGTCATCGACGGGAACTGGGTGCCGTTTGAGCTGCTCGAAGAAGGTTTCTGAAAGCCGGACAGTTTCGAGGAACCCTGAGGTATTTCGAGTCGCCCCGCCAGAGTCCTCACTTTCGTTCCCGGCAGAGTCCTCACCTGGATAGACGGAGGTCTCGCCAAACATGGCGGTATCGACGATGTGCTGCTGGATAAGGCCTTCCTTGCCGGCGGAATGCAGGTGGAAGGAGATCCGGCAGCGGGTGATGCGTTCTGCCTGCTCACGGATCGACTGGATGCTCTTACCGCCAGGCGTAATGCCCATTTTCCCAAGCCAATCTCTCAGGCTCTTCCCGAGCTCGACCGATCGACTATTGGTCTTCAGAGCCTCGCTTTGCAGATAGAGCATGATGAGACGCGCCCGAGAGCCGTAGGGCACGCCCACTGATACTGGCGGCCCAGACGGCATGGTCCGACGGCCGGGCTCTACCAAGAGTGTTACCCGTTCGGTGCGGAGCTGCCAGGGGGCATCATCGGGAAGGCGCTTGTGTGGAAGCGCTGCTTGAGCCCAACCTGAGAATAGGAAGGCAGTTCCGGCCTCTTCGTCTGCGAGGAAATTGGCGGCGACATCGACCACTCGCCTGTCGAAGTCGAACAGGAGGGTCTGCTGGCGGCCTTTCTGGACCAGAAGATCGTGAACGGTTCCCATCGACTCGGCTGTCCCATCTCTCAAAACCAACTTTGGCGGATCGAGCAGGATTTGTCGCTGAGGACTGTGGCGGGGACAGCTTCTAGGGAAGGGATATTTGGTTAGTCTATTAGTATGTCCTGGTAGAGTCCTCGGGATAAGTCGGTGATTTCATGGGAAAGTCGCGAGTCGTGCAGTGTGCCTGTTCCCGCGAAAGTCCTCATCCTCTCCCGCTATAGTCCTCACCCCGGGCCGGCTCAGAATGCCATTTGCGAAACATGGCCGGTCGCTGGTGAAAACACGACTCGTCCAGTTCGCGGCGCCCGCAGGCTAATTTCTAATATCAAATACGGCGTTACGTGCAGACATATCGGCGTAAAGTCACTTCCGTCGCGGTGTTCGGTCTTCCAAGTCTGCCTCTGCAACCGCAATGCCAGCGTCACGGAGCGCGTGGCTGACGATCTGCTTCATTGTAAGCCCCCTATCCTTCGCGGCTGACATGATGGCGTCGATCGTCGAGTTGCGAAGGCGGAGATTGAGCGTGGTCGCAGGGTCCGGCGGCGGTGCGGCCGGCGCATGCGAAGCTGGAGCTGCATAAGCCCCCTCCCCTGCCCCGATAGGCTGTATTGGCGCCGGTTGGTGGACGATCTGTGCCGGTGGCTGCTGAGGGGCCGTGCTGGTGGCGATAGCCAAGGCCTCTTCAGGAGATGGCCGGCGCGCTTTCAATGGTGCCTTCATGTGCGCACACTCATACGTCGTTACGTGCGAACGTCGGTATCCAGCCCAACTTGCTCAGCTCTTCGATGAGAGCCGAAACTTCGGCCGCGGCCGGCCCGGACGTAGGCAGCCGGCCTGAATAAGACATCTCACCGTAGGCCACGAGATCGGATAGCGAGCCGGCCAGCCGCGGCAGCTTGGCTCGATCAGCCTCAGCCTCGGCATGCTTGGCCAGCGAAGTGCGGCGCACACGGTTGAACAGAACCCGCGCCGGGATATCGCGACGCGCCGCACGAGCCAGGCCGTCTACTAGGCGGATGGTCTTCTCGGCCTCGGTGATGTCGGCTTCGCCAGCCAGCGTCGGCACCAGAACAGCGTCGGCGGAGGTCATGGCGACTGTGGCTGCCCGGTTCCCGAAGCCGGCAGTGTCGACCAGCACCAAATCGGCGGTTTCGGCCTTTGTGCCAATCAAATGAGCGAGCTGCGTCTCATCCGGTTCGGCGAAAGTCTCAAAGGCAGGGCCTTCATAGGTGGAGGTGGCCCAACGAGAGAGGGCTTGCGTGGGATCGGCATCCAGAACGACCAGTCTACACTGGCCCGCAAGACTGCCGGCGAGCACCTGGCAGAGCGTTGTCTTGCCAGGGCCGCCTTTGCTGCTGGCAACGGTAAGCACCGTCATGCTGATGTTCCTACGTCAGAGCGTCGTTACGTCTTGACGCAGAGAAGACATTACATGCGATTCGGGTCAAGCAGTGGGAGCGGCGCACGGCGAAACGCGACGTCTTAAATACCGACCAGATGAACGGCAATACGACGTTACGTATCACCGAACCTACGATCTTACGTAATATGCACTTGTCTCTCTTATCCTTGTCAGAACCGAGTTGGCTCAAGCGGCAAGCTCGCCTTCGTTTTGCGGAGCGTCGAGACAGGGCAGGGGAGGGGGCACGATATTTCGTGGTGCGTCTATACGCACCATCGTGTGGATGTAACGATGATAATTCGACGTTACGTATAACCGTAAAACACTAGGCGACGCCACGTCATTTGGGCGACTTCAGATCCAACTCTTTTAGGAGGGCAATTGCACGGTCCAGACGCTCGCGGGATTCCCTCAAGCGCGCCCGTTCTATTTGGGTGCCTGCCCGGGCCAACTTTTTTCGACGGACAACCATACGCGCGTCCTCTAAAGCTAGTTCCGCCTCCGCGACTTCGCGCTGAGCTGCGTTCAGAGAATTCGCTTTCATGGCATTCGCTGATCCCGTTTCGAGCAGTTGTCCTGCTTCTGAGATGGAAAATAGGGATCGTATGCAAAAAGAAACATCCCCCTCCTTGATTATTCCAAAAGGGCGATGCTGGAGGGGAGGGGGCATTGCGGGACCGTCCGCGGCGACCGCCGGCAGCATCATCAGGACGATCTTACGTGCAATCGTCGTTACGTATAGCCGATCAAAAACCGATGTGTGATTCGGGTCAAAGCAGGAGAGGGGAGCGGGTGCTCGCGTTATACGGAATGCCAGCTTTGGCAGCGGATCTTCCCCTTACCGCCGACATTATGCATGCTCGGGGAAAATAATCGGGGACGGTCCAGTCTATGAAGATCACCTTCACATATACCTTCTACAGGCCGTCGCAGGTTGGCGCTGGCTCTTCCCAGTTTACCCTCGACAGAGAGGTGGAAGTAGCAGGCGCTCCGACTGATAGCGGCTACCCCGCATACGCTCAGCTCGCCCAGGCGGAAGCTGCGTTTCGTGCGTGGTTCGCCTCTTCTGTGCCTGATGGGCGTCTCATTTCCCGAGAAGCGAAAAGCACTGACAAAAGCATCTTGTACAGCACCTATCGCTGCGCACTCCCTTTGTGAGAGCTTGAAGCTGCAAAAACCGTTACGGCGCTACGTCGTTACGTGATGCTGGCATTGCTTATCAGCGATGCGTTTCATTTATTGCACTTAGAGGTATTCTTACCCTATCTAAGCATCGAAGGAGACAAGCTATGACCCTCTCGATGCTTCAGACGGTTGAGCCCAGCAGCATCTCAGAGACCGATAAACGCGCTGCTCAGGACGCTAGCCGTGCGCTGGCCCAGCTCAGCGGCCGCGGCAGTGTGCATGTTGAGGCCGAGGCCGCAAACGGTTCCCATCAGACTTTTGTCCTGCCGGCTGCGGCCGTGCGCCTGCTGACGGACATGCTTGTGCATCTGGCAGATGGTCGAGCCGTGTCCGTCATGCCCGAGAATGCCGAACTCACGACGCGCCAGGCCGCTGACATACTGAATGTCTCGCGGCCGCATTTGGTGAAGCTGATGGGGGAGGGGGCTGTCGCCTTCCATATGGTTGGCACCCATCGTCGTCTGCTTCTGGAAGACGTCATCGCCTTCAAGGCGCGCCGGCATCGGGATACTGGCCGTGCCATGGACGAACTCGCGACTGAGGCTCAGGAACTGGGTATGGGCTATTAACCTGTGGCTTTCGTCGCTCTCTTTGACGCGAATGTCCTCTACCCGGCTCCGCTTCGTGACCTTCTCATCCGCCTTGCGCGCACCGGGCTCTTCCGGGCGCGCTGGAGTGAGAAAATCAACGACGAATGGACCAACGCGCTCCTCCGGACCAGGCCAGAGCTCGCCGATCGGCTTCCGCGGACCCGGGCGCTCTTGAACAGCGCGATCGATGACTGCCTGGTTGAAGGCTATGAAACCCTCATCCCCGCGCTCACACTTCCGGACCCAGACGACCGACATGTCTTGGCCGCGGCGATCGTCGGTGGGGCGGATGTCATCGTGACACTAAACATTCGGGATTTCCCCGCGGAGAGGCTCGCTCCGTTTCGCATAGATGCGCAGCACCCGGACAAATTTATACGGCACACGCTGGATCTGGACGAGGCAGTCGCCTTTTCAGCAGTGAGAGAGGCGAGGGGAGCTCTTAAGACCCCGCCTAAAACGGTTGAGGACTTTCTGGATACGCTGGCTCAGCAGGGGCTGGCGGAAAGTGTGGCATTTCTGCGGGCGCGATCTGGATTACTTTGATAACATTACTCTTTTGAACGCTCTCGCCATTCATTTCCAGAGGTGGAAAACAAAATCGTGGCATCTGAATTTAGTGTCAAAACAATCGACATGCTGTCACGGCGCTCGGCATTGAGATGCGCTAATCCAGACTGTGACAAGCTTACGACCGGTCCGAATACGGACCTAAATAAGTCAACGAATATCGGTGAAGCTGCTCATATTTATGGAGCGAACGCCGGATCCGCTCGATTTCGTATCGAAATGTCTAATATCGAACGTGCCGCTATAAGCAATGGAATTTGGTTGTGCCGAGATTGCCACGGTCTTGTCGATAAAGACGAACAGCGATTTCCTGTTGAATTGTTGTTTTTATGGAAAGAAACACATGATGCAAAAATTACAAGAGAAATAGGAAAGCCTGGTGATTTGCTCAGACTCAACCTCATTGAAAAGGATATGGAGGACTTCAAGCAATTACCCCCACTAGTTCGTGAGATCATAAAAGACAAACCGGAAAAGTGGGAATATCTTCTGACTGTCGAATTACTGGATAGCCTTTTGTCGCCAGTCCTACGAAAGGCTAGATATCTTCGTAGTAGCCTTTTGAATGATCCATTAAAACGATTGGAGCCAGAGCAGTTCCCGAACTGGAGTTCCGACAAAATGACCGAGGTCA
Source organism: Acidisoma cellulosilyticum (assembly GCF_020621385.1). GTDB lineage: Bacteria > Pseudomonadota > Alphaproteobacteria > Acetobacterales > Acetobacteraceae > Acidisoma > Acidisoma cellulosilyticum. The sequence continues at coordinate 22,746 of NZ_JAESVA010000020.1, forward strand.
CTAACTCTGTAGAGACACTCAAAAATCTGCTTGGTGAACTTGTAGCTTCATGGGGGCCGCTCGGCGAGCCGGGCGACGTGAAAAGAATTGTTCATGCGTGCGAGCTATATGCTCGATGTGCGAACAGGCTATTGCAAATAGCAGAAGAAACGGCCTTCACGATCGTTCCAGAGAATTTTAAAAGTGTGCCGATTCTGCTCAGTGAAAGTGTTTTACATGTTTTGTCACGATTTCCAGAAATTCCCAAATTTATCCGGTCAATATTGGCTGAGGAAAACCCTGTCGGGCCGTATCACTACGAGTTAGTTATCGATCTACCTGCAGGGTGGGCAGAAAAAATGGTCGAGGCAATCGAGAGTGGCCGACAAGTGTTGATACAAAATGGTCGCTGGTGAACTGCATTGGGTCGAATGAAAAATATGGCCCCTGTTAAATAGATCAATCAACCAGCTAAATACTTTGAACTGCTGTCGGTCGGTCGAGCATGAGCATATCGGCTCGTCGTCGTCAGACTGGCATGGCCGACGGTCGCTTGGACAAGATGGGCAGGGGCTCCGCGGTCGAGAGCATGGCTCACGTGGGCATGCCGGAGCCAGTGAGCTGATACGGCTTCCGACAACCCGGCACGAGCGGCCGCTTTTTTAACGATGCGATGCACCTGAGATGGATTGAGGTGGCCACCGCCTTCGCGGGATCGGAACACGGCCGCCTCGGGGTCGTTTCCGCGCATCATGGCAAGATCGGCCCAGATCGACGGCTTGAGAAGCACGACCCGTGTCTTGCCGCCTTTCCCGAAGACCGTAATCTGACCAGAATCACGGCTCACCTGGAGATCGCGGACTTTCAGGCCGCACGCCTCGCTGATCCGGAGGCCGCCCAGATACAGGAGCCGGAGCAGCGCCTTGTTCCGCGGGTTCCGTTCAAGCGCCAGCATATGGAGCACTGAATCCTCGTCGAGGATGCGTTCGGCCAGGGTCTGCTTGATCTTGGGCAGCCGCACCGGCGCTCCAACATTAAGCACTAGGTAGCCGGTTCTCTGGCCAAAGGTTAGAAGCGACTTCACCGCCGAGAGCTTCCGGGCCTGGCTGGCCGTTGATAGATCGGCCAAGGAGTCTTGAAAAGCCTGCACGTCGCCCAAAGCAACCTTACGTAACGGCGTCTGCACGTAATCCCGAAATGCCATTACGTCCGCTTCATACGCGCGCCGCGTGCTGGCACTTCGCCCATGCAGCCAAAGAGAGATAAGCTGGTCGTCGCTCGACACCTCCTGGGGTGCGACCGCCGTCGCACCCTGGGCAGGCTCTGGGGGCAGGATCGCTACGCCGCGCTTGGCCATAGGTTTTCAGGGCTCCTGAATGGGTCGGGTCACGAGTGCAAGATAATGCTTCTTCTCTTGCACTGCAAGCTGAAGCTAGGCGAGGGGTTGTTGCCGCGTCGTTTGATGGAGTCGACCGTTAGCCCGACATCGCCAAATTCTCAGCCATGCGGTTGCGATCAGGCGGACTTGCGGGATATCGATATCCAGGACGGCGCAAACAAGCAAAGGCTTGAGTTCCTTGCAAAATTCTAGCCTCACGGCGGCTCAAGATGAGTGACGCAGTTCGCATATTTACTCGGCGTGAGCTGTTCGATCTCGTCTGGTCCAAGCCAACGCAGACCATCGCCCAAGAGTTGGGCATATCGGATCGCGGGCTTGCTAAAATATGCATCCGCCATGACGTGCCAAATCCGTCCCGTGGCTACTGGGCGCGCATCCGGGCCGGGCAGAAAATTCCGCCCCCTCTTTTTCGCGAGATCAACAATCCCGCGCTTGATCGCATTCAAATAGTGTCAGCCGTCGGAAATCTACCGGACGAAACGCGTGAAATGTTACAGAAGGCCAAAGCGGAGAGCGCGGAGCAAAAGAAGGGTGTGCCCAAAAATCTGATTGATCCGGCCGAGCCGCTCAAGAAGCCCCATCGCTTTATCACTGCCACAGCAAAAGAGCTTCTAAAGGCCAAACCTGATCGCTGGGGGGCTATTTCGGCCGTCGGTGATGGAATGTGCGGAGTCACTGTACACAAAAACCGTGCTCAACGAACGGTGACTTTTCTTCACGCACTGACGACTAAACTTGAAGCTGACAAATTACTACTACAACCCAATGGCAACAACATGATGGTCACGGTTGGGTCTGACAAAGTCAGTTTTACACTGATCGAGCGCACCCAACGGCAGAAACATATTCCGACTAAAGAGGAAGAAGCGCTCTACAATCAGCAGCAAATTAGGCGCCAGCGCGCTGCGGATCGCCAGAACTGGGAGCTCTATAGGACGCTTCCTTATGAAAAACCTTGGCCGGATCATGATATCATTTATACAGGTGAGTTAATCTTTCAATTTGTCGCGTGGCACAACGGCTTCCGGAAGACATGGTCTGACGGAAAGATGCAGAGTGTCGAGTCAATGTTTGAAAGCATCGTTGCGTGCATTAAAGCCATTCTTATTTTTGAAAAAGAAAGGCGGCAGCAGCGGGAAGATGACGAGCGCAAGCGAGTTGATCTTGAACGCCGATATGGGCTTGCTAAGAAGAGAAAGGAACGCGAGGATCGGCGTGTCGCCTATCTGCGGGAACTGGTGCAATTACAACGAGAAGCGGGTGAAATCAGAGCATGGTTAGCGACTGTTCCTCATGGAGCTGAAGAAGAGTCGTCAACTGAACTTGGGCGTATGCTCATTTGGGCGAACGAACGTTTGCTTGATCTTGACGAGCGGACGACCATTAAGGCTGCCGCCACCCAATTCGAAGAATTGGCCCTTTTCCCTGAAGTTGATGATTTACATGATCCGTTGGGTGAGCCGCCAGCCAGGCGATATCCATGGTGACATGGCGCAAAAGTTTCAGCCACAAAGGGGAAGACTCAGGTTTTGATGTAATCTAGGATGTAGATAGTTTCGAGCATGCCGTCCCTGTAAGCAGGCTTGGCCCGAACCTGAATGGTTCTTTTCATGCTCGCCGCATCGGCATACGGATTTGGACCAAACTCAGCGAGAGGATCTTTGACCTTGGCGGCAATAAACTTGCCCGGCACATCTGGGTGGTGAATGCTAAGAGTTTGGTTGTGATAGACCCACCCATCGGTGACTAATGCCATCGTCTGAAGGTCGCCTATTTCAAGATCTCCCTTGTCTCTGATAGCATCGGCCATGGGCTCGTCAACCGTTGCTGCAGTCAGTTCGCCCGCACATATCGTCAAAGAACTGACGGTTCTACCAATGGGAGCAACTGCGGCAATGGCTGGCTTTTTCAAGCCGGAGGCTACATTGATAAGTAGCTCGCGGACTTTAGCCTGATCTTCAAACTGTCGGATCTCAGATCGTTCGACGTGTGACAGCGTACTCTGAAACATCTGAAGAATTGCGTCCATGTTTTGGGGCGCGTCCTTCTTCCTACCGCCAAACGATTTTAGAACATACGATAAAAAATGGACAACAAATTCTCCGCCACTCTGACGGAGGATCTGCCCGGCAAGAGGCAATTCGCCCAAGGCAGCTTTAACGTCTGCCCAAATTTCCAATGAACCGCTGACTGGCTGTCTAGCTTTAACGATCAACTGAGATCGCTCACGGTTGCGCGGCATGTGCCTATGATCGATCGCGATAATTCCAGCTGTGGCTATCCGATCAATCCCGATCAAAGCCTGCCCGAGAGAACCCATTCCGATTAGGTGCTGATCGGCATCTCCCCCTTCAAATTTGAGGATAAGCGACGGCACCTTAGCCTCGCTTTGGGTAATGTAGCCAGTCACTGGATGCTCCCGTTTTTGTGATGCAACGGTAGCCGTTCCGATTTCGGTTTGAACAGACGGTAAATTTCGATGAAACGGTTCTATTGGCTCCGTTTGTTAAATACGGGGTTTTGCCGCCCGAGCTAACGTTCTTCTCCTCTCGTGCACGAGCACAGCGCCTGCTACCGCCTTCGATAGCCGTCCAGCTTAACAACCCGGCCCTGCGGGCTGATGTCATTGGAACTGCGCCCCTCTGGCTCTGGCTCCGGTGCAGACATCGGGTAAGCATCTCCGGTCGTTGGATTTCTCGACAGGCCCTGGCTCTCCTCCAAAGGCTCCGGGCGAGTATCTGCTGGCGCGGAAAGCGATACTCGGTTGATGCTGATTGCGGAGCACATGAGCGCGCCAACGAGTGACGCCCCTTCAATGCCGCCGATGTAGATTAGGGCCAGGCGCGGCAGCCACAGGCCGGATGCCTGGACCCAGACACAGCCGGCGAAGACCACCACGCACAGCACCGTCGCAGGGCTGAACATCCATGGTCCCCAGAAAAACCGCTTGTGCATCCGGTCAGCCTCGTCGCTTACCGGCAACCTGCTCGGCCGCTTGTCCGCGGTCAACGGCTGCTTTTCGGCCTTAACGTCTCAGAACGGCTTGCCCACAAACGCCTTGCAATACCGCTTACCCGCGGCAGAAATGGAGAGCAGCACGCTGCGGCCGTCGGCGGGGTCTATTCTGCGCCTGATGAGTTCCGCAGCGTCTAAACGATCGGCCGCCCGGGTCACCGCCGGCTTGGGGATCGACAGAAATTCGGCCAGGCCCCGGATCGTCTGAGGCTCATCGGCCGATTGGCACACCAGCAGCACGGCAAGCGCTCGAAGACTGAGATCTCGGGTGTCGTCGTGGACCAAAGCGATAATGCGAGTCTTCAGCAGTTCGGCATTATCGTCTGGCAACGGCTTTTGCTTGGTCATATAGCGCTGCCCGTGGGCGATGGTTTAGAAAATGGCCAGCCAATTTGTGTCAGCAGACTGGGCTTAAAGAAGCGGCCGCGTCCGAGCAGCGCGCTTCCCTGTTCTCAGCAAGCAGCTGTCAGACCGCTTTCAGATTTTCTGCTGCCATCTTGCCACTACGGTTGTTCTTTACCGCATCAAAGCTGATCTTCTGGCCTTCGTTCAAAGTGCTAAGTCCAGCCTGCTGCACGGCTGAGATATGCACGAAGATATCTGTGCCGCCGTTCTCCGGCTGTATGAAGCCGAATCCCTTTTCCGTGTTGAACCACTTAACAGTACCAATTGCCATTTCGGCTCGCTTCCTAATCGCTCTTAAAACTCAGCTCGCCCATAACCGGCGGGCTCGCCATGGTGGGAGAAGATCGTCAAATATGCAATTAGGCCGCTGTGGCCATCACCAAACATGCACAGCTGAGGGCGTCCGGGCGCTGAAAGAAAATTGGGTCCACAGCAAGGCATTACGGGCTATTTCCGTTTCCACTCTGCTGCGAATGCATACCCTGAACTTCGACCCGCAGACCGTTGCCAAAGCCAAATCCCGCGCTTCCGCTTTGGATTGTGCCGGTTCCACTGTTGATCGAGGAATTAGCCATGGCCGCAGCGGACGAGCTGCTATGGACGTTCGCCGCCGGCGCGTTTGAGGTAACGGATTGGGATGACGGAAGTGCTATTCCCGCAGCACCTTGCGCGTAGAAGCCCTTGATTGGCTGTGCGTGAGCTGACGACCAGAAGGCCAAGCTGAATAGTAGAGCATAGAATCTCGTCATAGGCGTTGTCCGTTGACTGAGCGGGAAACATCGTAGGTCGGCGCAAGCGGGATCTCAACGCTAGACCGGCCAGTCAGCCGCCTCAAATCGACGGCTTCCGCATGCGCACGCCAGCGCCACCTCCATTCTCGGGGATGAAATCGATGCCTACCGCCATCTGTCCCAACCTAATAATTCAGGCTCCGTGATTGCAACGCGGAGCCGCCTACCGGGTATAAAAGGCTTCCTGCTCCCTCGCTCTAATCGTCGCCGTCCAAAGGCTCTCACCTGGATGGATGTGACATTCCGCTTTCACGAGATCAACGATAGCCAAATTGTCGAGCGGCCGTCCGTCGATTTCAAGCTGTGCCGTCTTCGCCCCGGCGTTAAGACCGGACCAAAACCCAAGAATCCAGGAACCAGACACCACTTCGAGAGGAGTATCCGCTGTCAACCAAGTCTCGCAACTCTCCTTGCCTACGCCAGCTCCCCAGATGCTATCGGCTTCAGCTAGGCTCATGGTCGCTAAGACACAGGTGGCGACTATTATAGGGATGAACACCCTAATCATACGCCGTCTCCCTTCCTCATGCGCACGCCCGCGCCCCCGCCGTTCTCTGGAATGAATTCGATGCCGGCGGCTTCGAGGGCGGCGCGGATGGCAGACATATTGGCGGCAGTGATGCCCCCTCCAGCCTCGACACGTTGGACAGTTGAAAGACCAAGTTGAGCTGCCTCTGCAAGCTCTCGCGCCGACCAGCCCACGAACCCTCGGGCACCACGGATCTGTCCTGCAGTTAGAACCATTTTACATCATATGACATAATTTAATTGACTCACATTCAAATATGAACTAATTTATGTCACATGAAGCGATTGACTTCAACTGCGCCGGGCAGTTCCCGGTGAATGCGGCACGAAGAGTGGGCTCATTCACTCTTCGTGCCTAACCAGAGACTGGACCCTAATCCATGTCCAAGGCTGACCGTGCTTATGCCAGAAAAAGAATGCTTCCGTCTCCCGACGTGAAGCTGCCCCCACCGAGAAGAGGGAGAAGCTCTGGCCGGCCGGTAGGTCTGGTCGGGACTTTTCCGCTCGTCGACATCGATGGCCACCCTGATGCTGATCTGCTCAAAGCCTGCGCGATCGCGACAGGGCTCATTGATCGTCACGCGCCGGTGTTGGGCAGCCGACTGTCTCCCGCTGAGACCGACACACTGACGGTTGCAATCGACGCTATTATCCGCACCCAGGCTCTGACTGGCATTGGCGTGCAGATGAAGGCCATCTTCGTCATGGGAGACGGAAATCCCATGCACTGCTGCTCCAGTATCGCGCTTTACGAAAGCGTCATCAGAGATTTCCTGCGGATAGGGGTGGCAGCATGAGCACACGATCTGTTTCCCGTCGCTCAGCCGCTGCAGGCGGCGTGGCCATGCTGGTGCTCGCTGCTGCGGCGGCCGGTCAAGCGAAGGCCGAAGAACTGGACGGTGACATCCTTGCACTCAAGGTCGAATTCCAAGACACCGGCCGGGAATTGGACGATCTTCTTGCCGAGGATGAGGCACTCTCCAGTGATGATCCCCGCGTCACGGAAATACGGGGCCGCGAGGCGGTTCTGGTTGATCGTCGCCGCGAAATTCGCGAGGAAATGGCCGACCTGGAAGCGAGGACGCCGGAAGGGCTGAGCGCAAAGGCAGCTGTGGTCTTCGCCGATTTCAGGGGGGCGGCGGATCACCGTTTCCCCGTCTCTTACAATCCGCAGGCTGCTCTCGTGGCGTCTTTGGCACGTGACATTCTAGGGAGGGTCGGTTGATGACCAATCTATCCCGCCGCTCTGCGGCTAAGACATTGGGACTCGCTGCCTTCGGTGCTGCGCCGCTCACGGTGCCGCGGCATGAGGTAACGCTCGTTGATCCGGTCGTCGCGCTTTGGATCGAAACCCAATCCCTCAATAAGAGGCACCGTCAGATTTCTGATCAACAAAACGAACTTCGCCTTCTGATAGAATCACGGAAGCCGGGGAAAACTGTTGGCGTTACATTTGCGGATTGGCACCGGGACGATCCCGATTTGTCTGAATGCACTGCCCTTCGCGAGCTTAGCGACAAGCTAAGTCTTCAAAGCCTTGATCTTTATGATCAAATTTCCGACGCTGCGGCTGTGACACCCGAAGGTATCAGGGCGAAAGCTGCGGCGGCTTTGTCAATTTGGGTTCAAGAAACGAGCATTCGTGATGAGATGGCTTGCTACGACCTAATCCTCAACGCCTTGCGGGAAGCGGCGGCGGGGAGCGCGGTGTGATGGCAACGACCCCGTTTGAGCGTGAACCCGCGACAAGCTTCCCGGCCATCACCCTCGAAGCTCCCGGCGCGCGCTTCATGCGCATGGGCAGCGACTACATGATGCCGACCCTGCGGGTGGACGATTATGTGGCGGTCATGCCCACGGACAGGTGGCATTATGACACGCTCTATGTGCTGGAAGTGCTTGGCGCGTCGGTGGTCTATCGCTGTCAGCATATCGGCGGCGGCCAGATACGCATCACCCACGATCGACATCCGGCCGACGGTCAGGTGATTCCAATTGGCCGGTTCCGGCCTTTGGTGCTCGGCATCGTTGTCGCGACCTGCAACGTGCTAGATGTCAATATGTTGGAAAGGGGGCGAATATGAGCGCCGACATCATCAACTTCCCTGAGCGTGGACAGGCTGTCAGCGACAGAGATGTCCTGATCCATTGTATCAAGGACATCCTGATCGAGATCAACGACCGTGCCGGCGATGCTACCAAGGTGCGGCAATTGGTCGGGGAGGCATTCGAGCTATTCGATCATGCTGATCGAGCTGGGTAATTGTAGTCAACCGTTCGAGCGGTCGTGGGTAAAACAACACACGAAAGCCGGCGTTCACTGCGTCCTGCGGCGCCGGATATCAGCCGACCAGCTCGTGCCTATCCTGGCGGGAGCGACAGGACTGTCTTTCAGCGACATCGCGCCGCTGGTTGCCGCCGTGCTGGTTCTCGACCCTGCTGATGCATGGACATGGAGGGCGTCATGACCATGTGCTTCATCGACACCATGGCACCAGCGAGCCCGGCGCAACGGCAAGCCTGGCAGGCGGTCCTCGACCTGCAGCGGGACCATCAGCGCGCACCGAGGATCATGTTCCGAAAGGCCTGCAACGGCGCGCCACCCGCCGACAACCTGATGAGCTTTTTGCAGGCGACCGTTGTTTCCGATGAAGGCGTCATGGTCCGCATAGGGGCAACACTCACCGCCCTGGCGCAGGAAAGGGTGACGTGAGAACGACATGGGCCCATTGCCTCGCCAATTTTGTTGCGCAACGATCATTGACAGCCTAGCACTTCCTCATCCAGGCTTAAGGCTAAGACTGGGCCATTTTCGCGTTCAGTTTTATCGAATAACTACCGATCTACGAGAAGGTAATCTAATGCCCACCGACGAACTCACCTTCTCAGCTCTTCTGAATAGAATGAGCTATGATTTTGATCTGATCCTGACGGTCGACGCGCATGGGCTGGTAACCGACGCGAGTGGCACAATAATCAGCGCTCTGGGTCAAGAAACCACTGTAACGGCACTGCAAGACACCGTTGGCAACAACGTAACCTTTGATCAGCAACTTAGATTGCCAGATCAGCGTTTTGTATCTTCGGCGCCATATGCGGATACAAACGGAATTGGATTTTCTGATTCATCAGGAAATGAATATGACCTTTTTTCCATTTCCTACATACCTGCGGATACATTCATTACTTACAATTCTCCTGGTCCGGCTTACACCGCCAGATACATCAGCCTCGAACCAAACTGTTACTTATCGGGAACTCGGATTAAGACCGCAGAAGGTTCTATATGCGTTGAGAACCTTGTTATTGGTGACACACTTCTCACCATCGATGGGGTTTCCAAGCCGGTTAAATGGATTGGTCACCGTCACGTCGACTGCAAGCGGCATCCTGTACCCACCAAAGTACTTCCCGTCGAAATCCAGACAAATGCTTTTGGATCGGGGCTACCGGGAAGCAGCCTGTTCCTTTCTCCTGACCATGGCGTATTTGTCGAAGGCGTTTTGATACCAATCAAACACCTTATCAATGGCACGACTATTCGGCAGGTAAAGGTCGAGACCCTTACCTACTTCCATATAGAGCTGGAAGAACACTCCATCATTTTTGCCGAGGGATTGCCTTGCGAGACCTATCTAGAAAGCGGTCAGCGCTGCGCCTTCGACAATAGCAGCGAGGCTACCACGTTTCATCCTCAATTTGAGCCTCATCCCGACCAACATTTTATGTGGGAAAGCGTTGGCTTTGCTCCGTTGGTCGTATCCGGGCCTCTTCTTAGCCGTACGCGAGCAGCAATAGCCCGGCAGTCCGCTGCGATGGCATCCGGTATCTGTCGAGCAGCATAACGCTCAATCATCGTCGGGTCATCGTCGCCCTGGTCGGCCCGATTGAGCCGCGTCATTACCGGCCATTTCCGAAGCACGGTCCCGACCGCCGAGTGTCGGTTTTGCATTGCGGCCATCGACATGCCATTCACGCGCCAAGCGGGCACGTAGCTCAACGGTTAGAGCTGGCCGCTCATAACGGCTTGGTTGTGGGTTCGATTCCTACCGTGCCCATTGTCGGGGTGTGGCGCAGCCTGGTAGCGCATCTGCTTTGGGAGCAGAGGGCCGGAGGTTCGAATCCTCTCGCCCCGACCATCCCCACAAGCAACGAAAGCGCCCGAAGCGGGGGCGGCGCTTAGAAGGTGGCGCTCCAGTTCACCTTGAGTGATTCGTTGCGATTTGCTACCGTTCGATAGTCGCGGCAGCGCCACTGGCTACGTAAGCCGCTGGCTCACCACAGCACGAGGTCGCTCCGTCTCAACGGGTAGCCTCGTCCGCGGCGCCTGAGGAATTCGCTGCGACTGCATGATGCCGAGCACTTCATGGCCACCTGAGACCTTCCCGCAATCGGCAGAGATCAACCAGCATGCCGCCAAATGGACGGCGGCGTCCGTGATCATCGGCGCGATCGCCACCGTCATCGGCGTCTTTACCTGGCCCACCCTAGGGTGCCTTGGTCTGTTGGAGATGGACCATCCGAAAGACATTGAACCGCGGGGATTAGACCACCCCTCTATTCACCCCTCCATTACCCTCGCTATTGCCCCCTCCAATCCTCACGCCGCAGTCACCTCTCAGGAGCCTCTGCAAAAAGCAGCGATGATGCATTGGTCCATGTATCCCAGATGGACGGCGACACGGCGGGGATAGAACGGCGACGCCGAGGCGACAGGACGGCGACAGCCACAAAGGGTGTCGGCAATACCGACACCCTTGCCGCAAGTCGGGACACGGTCGGGACGCTGGCGCTACCGATGCGAGACGGGAGCGGGACAGCAGAGCGAGCCATATGGACCAATGCACCATCGGTGACTTTGGTCACGCGACGACAGAGATCACGGGCACGAGAGCTGACACAGGGGAAGGGGAAGGTCGGATGCCGCTACAGATGGTCGCCAGCCTAGCCATACATCAGGAAAAGCGCGGCGGCGTAGGCAGCTGCAATTGCCACCGCCAGGCCAGCGCACACCCCTCGACCGACGCCCTTCAATGCAACGGCAGCAACGGCCAGGCCCAGTCCCGCGATGAGGCCCACGGGCCAGTAGAGGATTGCCAGCACCGCCAGAACGACCGGGGCGCTGAGCTGGATACTGATGTCGCTCATGGCCGTTCCTCGTGGCGCAGCGCCTGCCTTGGCAACGGCCTGCGGGCGGGTGCGATGGCTATGGGACCGCTCCCCGTTTTACCCATACGCCACTGGTGTCCCGACCGTCTCCCGCAGCTTTCCGGCTTCGTCTGCCCCCGGAAGTCTGCCAATGTCACGACCGTCTTATACGACGCGGTCGACCAGATCCTCGGCCGGGATGACGATCGCCATCTCGTGTATGGCCGCGATGATCGCTTCCACTTCGGCGGACACCACGTGCGCGGTCTCGTCTGCCGGACGCAGCCAGCCGGGCGGCAAGACGTCTTCCAGAGCGCTCCGGATCATCCCAAGCGCCTCCCAGGCCTCGTCGGAGGATCTTCCGGGTTCACCTTCGCTGTCGCTGGCCATGTCCGCTCTCCGCTGTGGGAAGCCGACAGGTGGTGATGACGAATGCAGAATGACAGGGCGCGCATCTCGTCGTCTTTTGCCCATCGTCTCAGCACGCAGATACCACTCAGGGGCCAGGACGCGCGGTTGTAGCGACCGGCGCTAGCGCCCTATCGATGTCGATGATCTTGGATTTGTATGATTCCAGCGATCAGCCCAGCCGTGATCGTATAGAGCGACAGGGCAATCAGGGCGCCGCGGATGATTTCCATCTCTTTTCTCCCTGAGCGAAACATGCGCTCGCCAGGGAAGAATCGCCAGTTGAAAATGACCCTGACCGGAGCGGCTGCCGGCGTGAGTTTCGCGACCAGCCCGCACACGCATGAGGGGGATTCAGAAGTGGGCCGGGATCGGCGTCCTGCCAGCGTCACGAGCGCGCTGTTCGGCTGACGCCAGAGCGGCACGCTTCTCGGGCGTGCGATCGGCGCCTTTATTGCGCATAGCCTCGACCGAGGCCGGAGTATCGATAATACCCAGCTCGTTCTTCCTAGCCCTTACCCCAGTCAGGAGGTCATCAAGGGACAACCG
>NZ_JAESVA010000021.1 GCF_020621385.1 Acidisoma cellulosilyticum
GAGAGCCCGGCCGATATTCTCGGCCTTGATGCCGCGCGTGTGCCGAGCACCGCGCAGATCGCTTCCATCCTCGCGGGCAAGCGGGCCGATGGGGAGGCCCTGGCCGAGAAGACGGCCGGGGCGGCCAGGAGCCGCTTCCTGGAGCTTTATGGCGTGCCGCGGGAGCGGGAGGCTTCAGCCGAGGAACTGGACGAGATCCGGGCCGGACAGCGCGCGGACGGGACGGACCAGCGGCTGGGTCCGCTGAGCCAGGGGCTCGCGGCGTCACGGGCGCGGATCGGCTATGTCGATCTCTGCTGGTCGGCCGACAAATCGGTCTCGCTGGCCTGGGCCTTTGCGCCGACCGAGGCCGAACGGAATATCATCGCCCAGGCGCATCGGGACGCCGTCTCCTCCGCCCTCCTCTATGTCGAAGCGGAGATCGGCCAGGCCAGGCGCGGGAAGGCAGGGCAGGATGGTGCCGAGCCGGGACAGATCGGCTGGGTGCGCTTCGATCATTATGCGAGCCGGCCGACAGTCGAGGTGCCGCGCGTCGATCGGGCAACCGGCGAGGCCTATACCGAGCTGGTGACGCTGAAGGTCGCGGGCGACCCGCAGCTCCATACCCATGTGGCGATCCCCAATGTCGTGCTGACGGAGGGGGGCCGGGTGGGCGGGCTCGACCTGCAACGACTGGAAGGCCGCGTGAAGGAATTCGGTGCCTATTACCAGGCGCATCTGGCGACCAACCTGCGCCGTCATGGGGTGGAGGTGGCGCTCGATCCGGCGACCGGGTCAGCGCGGCTGACGGCGATCCCGGAGACCGTGCGCGATGCCTTCTCCAAACGCACCCAGCAGGGCACGGAGGCGGCGCGCACCTATGCGCGGTCGCTCGGGCTGGACTGGGACAGTCTCGATGCCGAGCGCAAGATCGGCCTCGCCAAGCAGGGCGTGCAGGGCGATCCCCGCCAGGTCAAGCAGGACGATCTGAGCGACTGGGCGTCATGGCGCGGCCAGGCCGAGGGTCTTGGCTGGCAGCCCGCGAGCGTGTTGCGGCCGGATCACGTCCAGGCGCTCGCCAGCCGGGAGGCCCGGCTCGAACAGGCCTATGCGGTCGGGCGCGACCTGCTTGATCGGGAGCTGCAGCGGCGGGCGGTGCTGGACGGGGCAGACGCGCGTGTGGCAGCGGCGCGGGGCCTGATCGCGAGCGGTGTGGAGAGCCCGGACGAGATCGGCGCGGTGACGCGAGCCTTCGCGCAGCGCGGGGTGCGGCATGACGGGCAGGAGGTCGGTCTGGTCTGGGGCATGGCGACCGATGCCCGCGGCCAGGAGGCGGTCAAGCTGACGACGACGCTGCATGCCGATCGCGAAGCGGAGTTGGTGGGATTGGCACAGGCAGCGGCATCCGACCGGAGTGCCGCTTTGTCACCGCAAGTGATCGCCGCGGCCGTTGCGCGCAGCGAGCGCGATTTTACGAGCGTGCATGGTCAGCAGCAGCGTGCGGTGATGGATCAACTGGGACAGGGTGGCCGGCTGGCGATCGCGATCGGGGTCGCGGGCTCAGGCAAATCGACGCTACTCGCGCCTCTGGTGGAGGCCTGGGCGGAAGAGGGCCGCACGGTGTATGGGGCGGCCTTGGCCTGGCGGCAGTCCGAGGATCTGGCGGCGGCCGGGATCGCACGCGAACGGCTGTCCGCGATGTCGGTCTTTCTGGATCGCGCCCAGAAGGGGCAGATCACGCTCGATCGTCAGAGCGTCGTCGTCGTGGACGAGCTGGGGCTGCTCGGCACGCGGCAGCTGCTCGATCTGCTGCGCCTGCAGCGTGAGCAGGGCTTCCAGCTGGTGGCCGTGGGCGACCCCAAGCAATGCCAGTCGATCGAGGCGGGGCCGGTGATCGGGCTCCTCCGCCGGGCCCTTGGTGATGAGGCCATACCCGAGCTGCTGACGACCATTCGCCAGAGCACTGAACGCGAGCGGGAGACGAGCCTACTGTTCCGCGAGGGCCAGGCGGCGGAGGCGCTGGCGCGCAAGCGGGAGGACGGCACGGCGCTGCTGGTGCCGGGCGGCTACCGGGAGGCGGTGGCGCAGGTGGCAGCCCTCTGGCAGGCCCGCAGGGCAGCGCATGCGCATGACCCCACCTTCAGCCTGACGGTCAGTGCGCCGACCAATGCCGATGCGCGCGAGATCGCGGCGGCCATCCGAGTGCATCGCCGCGCGGCCGGCGAATTGGGGCCGGACGCGGTGGTGGTGAAGGCCGCCGACCAGATGGGCGCCCAATACGATCTGCCGCTCGCGGTGGGTGACCGCGTGCGGCTCTTCGCCCGCACCAACGCCGCCTATGCCGATAAGAGCCGCGGCATCATAGGCAATAACGGTTCCGTCCTCGCGGTGCAGGGGATTGGTGCCGGTGGGATCACGCTGCGCAATGCCCAGGGCCGCGAGGGTTTTGTCAAATGGGACACGCTGCGGGACCCGGACAGTCAACGCATCCGGCTGAGCTATGGCGACGTGTTGTCGATCGATGCGACGCAGGGGCTGACCAGCACCGAGCATATCGAGGCCATGCCGGCGGGCAGCCAGGCCGTGAATGCCTACAAGGCCTATACCCAGGCGAGCCGGCATCGCGAGCGAAGCTGGCTGGTGACTTCCGATGGCGCCGAGCGGCGGGAGATCGCCGGCCGCCGGCCGCTTGGCGATCCACGGCCGATCCGCGAGGCGGATGTCTGGGCCAATATGGCGCGCAATCTCGCGCGGGCGCCGGAGAAGGCCAGCGCGCTCGACTTTCTGGAGGTTGCGCGCGATCTGCGGCGCGGCGCCGTCCAGAGTCTGCAGGCGGGGCTTCAACCGGCCGAGCAGCGCCAGGCCGAGGGCCGCGACCCCTTCACCCTGCGAGAGACCTTGCAACGACACCGTGACGCCGAGCGCGTCGCGGAGATGACGGAGCAGATCGAGGCTGTCGCCCGGGAGCAGGGTCGTCTCCAGCAGAGGCTATCCAAAGCTGTGCTAGCCATCCGCGAAACTGTTCGGGAGACCGTCAAGGGTGCCGCACCGCTGCTGCGGCAAGCGGCCGAGGCGCTACGAGAGCGGCAGGCCCTGACCGCTGTGCGGGCGCAACTGCTCGACCACCGCATGGGGGAATGGCGGCAGGGGCAGAGACAAAACTCGACCACCGAGACCGAACAGGCAGCGCAGGCACGATTGGGCCAGGAGATCCGCGCTATGCCGAAAGCCGATCTGCACCGCGCTGCCGCCGAATGGCGCCGGGAGCGGCAAGCAAAGCAAGAGCGCGCCGCGCAGCGTCAACGCTCAGGCCCCAGTATGAGCCGGTAACCATTTTTCTTCCGGTGCAACCCAGACCACATCTGCCGTGCTTATCCTCAAACCAGACCACCACATGCTGGATTAAACACCTAGTGGGTACGCGTGCATGTGGCGGGGACTTTATCGAGCCTTTCTGTCTCGCCGTACACCAACGAATTCGATTCGCTCCCTGGCCTGGTCACACGCTTTTGCGACAGACCTTTCCATTTTGTCCTTATCACTGCCCTGGTATCTCAGCGTCGTCAGCCCGGCTAGGTCAGATGCCAAACGAATTTCAGCGTCCGCCTCAACTAGCAGAAAAGAACGCTCGCGACCCAAGTGGCCGACCGAGATGCCGTATTCGAAATGCACATTGTCGCGGGGCACCTTGCTGCTTTCGCCCCGCATGACGAGGATATCGTCGGCTTTAGCTATCGCAATAGTGAAGTCGGCGCGTTCAATCGCATCCTCCAGCGAGCTGATCGGATATTCAGATACAGCGAATGTCCCATGATCCCAGAGATAGACCGGCATCTCGTCACTATCGAGATTTTGCCGAACTTGGCGAGCGACCGGAAGTCCTTCCTTTGAGGAGATTACGAAGATCCTCGGATACTCGTTCGCTGCACCGACTTCTTGATTACGATGATCCAACTGGTCTGCTACGGCGTCAGCTGTCGCCTTCCAAAAGTCCACGTCATTTCCGACGATCTGGTTGAGCTCGGTCAAGCTAATGTTTAGTACCAAGCTCTCCTTCGTCGCTATTACCGTCGCGGTCCGCGGCCGCGAACGGTTGAGTCCTGCCAGTTCTCCGACAGCCTCACCGGCTACGCGCGTCTGCTTGTACTGGCCGTTCACGAGCACCTCGAACTCCCCTGCTAGGATGAAGTGGAGGTCGTTCTCCCAGCTTCCTTGCTCGATCAAGATGGCGCCCTTTGTGTACTCAGCGGTCTGTCCGGCCTCCGCGATCTTCTGCGCTAGATCTCGATCACTTCGGACAAGCCGCTGCCGCAGCAGAGCCTCCACGATGCCGTCTTGATCAAAGCGATCTTTCAAACTAGCCACTATTCTCTCCCTTAGACGGCTTCCGGCTGTGCGACTCGTGTCGCTTCAATGATAGACTTTTGCGCCAGTGGACAATCATCCATGGTGCCACAACAGGGATGACCTTCGAAGTCCTTCCAGAAGTCCCGTTCCTGTTCAGCCATTTTGTGTAATTCTAGCGCGAGCCTGGCCGCTGCAGCGGCATGGTCGCCGCACGATCGAATAACTCGTGGCCGCGGCTTTTGGCCCGCAGTACACAGGCAGGGCCTGCGCAGGTTCACTACTCGCCTGCTGCGGAGCCACGTCGCGAAAACCCGTTGACCATCGCGCAGGACCCGGATCCCGGGTCCTTCAGCCCCACTCCCATGCATGACCACCGACAGGCGACCATCCCGCATGTCGGTGAACAACGGATCTCCCAGACGTTCCGCCGCACGTTCGGCACGGAACTGGTGGATCGCGGCTGCACCGTGAGCGCGACCGTGTCCATCGGGCCAGTGACGACGGCGCGCAGCGCGGGTCTGGAGTTGGAGGAAGCGGACCAAAGTTTCCCACCAGATCATTGCAGAGGAGGGGCCGTCGATGACGATATCGTCGATGGGGCGCCAATACAGGCAGAAGCTGCCATCGACATTGATGTGGCGCTCCGGACAGAAAGTCGGAAGCAATGTCGGCGTTACCTCGCTAGCCGAGGCTGACGCGCCTGCGGCCGAGACTCGAAGATGGTACACGGGACATCGCCCATCGCTGAGCGTCACAGGTAGCGCGACGTCTAACTCGCCGCCGGAACCGCGGCCGAGTTCGGTCGCGCCGAGGGCCGGTAGGCAGGCCGCGAGCGTGTCGATGGTCGAGGCGAGGGTGCCGGTCACTTGCTCTCCGTATAGGGCCGGACTATGCGATCCGAGGCGGACGCGATGGCTGGCGCAACCAGTGCGAACGCCTCGCGCTTGGCGAGAGCCGCCGTCTTGTCGCCCTTCTGCGAAAGCGCTTCCACGGCCTCATTGTAGTCTAGTGCGTTCACCTTTCTCTTAGTCCCGAAGAGATCACGAACTGCCTGGGTGCCGGCGTCGTAGGCTGACGCGCCAATCGCCGTCTCGTCGCCTCCGCAACGTGACTGTTCGGTTTCCGAGGCGAGCACGCCCCGACTGACGGAGCAACGGACCCGGTCGCCTTGCATGCCGAGACGGGTGACCGTCATCGGACCGAACTCGAAGCCGATCGCCAGACCGAGCCCGTCGACATCAATACCTTGATCCTGCAGCTTCTCCAGCGCGAGCTCGAAACTGGAACGGAGGGCACCCGCGCAGAGCGTGGCGGTGCTTACACTCTCGGGATCGTCGGTGCTGTGCGCTGTGCCGTCGCAAAGCAGCCCGTGCAGGCAGTCCCCGATGAAGCGGATGCGGCGGCCATCAAAGTCACAGGTAAGGACCCGGTCGAGCTCCGCGCGGATGACGTGGAAAACGCGCACAACATCCTCGGCGGCGTCATCGATGTGCTTGGCGACATAGGCGGTGAAGCCGTCGATATCCGCATACACCGAAGCAGCTTCCTGCCGCTTCGAGTTCGATGGAGTGAGTGCCGTGATGTCGAGTGTGCGCAGAGGAGGCGTGTGACGCGAGAAGATGAAGGTGCCGATTGGGTTCTTTTCGAGGTCCTCCCTCCACTCCTTAACGATCGTATCCTTCGATACGCCGAGGCGGGCCTCGTCCTGACACTCCTTAATCTCCGCGGTCGTTAGTGCCGTCGCCGCCGGCTTATCGACCGTCGCGAGGCCAATCACTGTGCGCGCGTTGTTGGTGAGATAAATCCCGACGCGACTGCCGCCACCCGACATCTTCGCCGCATGGTTTGCTGGAGCGCCGAGGAAAAGTGGTTCTCGGCCGCCTCGGCGCCCGTTATTCACCGCGAGCGCCTCGCCCGCGTCGATGCCAACGCGGACCTTCGCGCTCGGGATAAACTCATCGGAATCACCGGTCTCCTCCAGCACGTCGATGATAAGCTGGGCGATCGCAACGGCCCGCCGGATGCGCTTCGTCTCGGCATTATTCTCGGTATTCGAGGGCCTCGCGACTAGCGCGTGGAGGCGCTGATTGTGAAAATCTACACGGCGCGCCTCGCAGCGGCTCAGAATCCGATGCACGGCTCGGTAGTGGAGATTGAGGAACCTGAGAGTGCGCTTGTGACACGTCACCCCTTCCTCGGCGGTGACGTGAAGCATGTCGTCGAGATTGAGAATATCGGCGTAGAGATGGACGGCATCGACGCGGTAGGCCTTGTTGCCCGGGATGTTCTCGAGCGACATGTCGCGATGGTAGTCGACGATGGAGACCGTCTCCACCTCCTCGATTTTGCGGTCGATGTGCTTGGCCGCGCGATCGTAGTTCCAGTTCTTCGGCATGCTGATCTCCATCCCGCAAATCGCCTCGGCGGTTGCCGGACGGAGCAGTTGCGTCCATAAGATATATGGGTTCACCATTTAAGAGTCAAGAAACTGGATTGGTATTTTTTATATCGTCTAGTTTTAAGGAGGGTATATGAGCATTGAAGATAGCGATTCGGTGCGTTGGGGCGTGCGCCGGCGCCTTGAATTCATTGATTTCCGGCTGTTTTGGGACGGTCGGTTCAACCGGCGGGACCTAGCAGACACGTTCGGCATCTCCGCTCAGCAGGCCTCGGCCGACATCGCGCTCTACACTGCCCAGGCGCCCGCCAATCTTCGCTACGATCCCGGAGCGCGCACCTACGTGCGGACGTCGGCTTATAGGCCGACTCTGATGCGGGCGTCGTCTGAACGCTACCTCCTTCAGCTTGTCGCCATTGAGAACCGCTGGATGAGCAAGGAAGACACTTGGTTCGATCAGCCTCCGCCAATCGAGAACGTTTCCCTGCTGCGCAAACGCACGGACTCGGACATCCTGCTGCTGATTCTGGATGCCATAAATCAACGGGGTCAGTTGGAGATTCGCTACAAGTCGATCACCGGCTCACCCGAGCCAAAGCGGCTGATCGCGCCCCATGCGCTGTTCCACGCTGGAGGTCGGTGGTACGTTCGTGCTTGGTCTGGTGAGCACCGTGACTTCCGCGATTACAACCTGTTCCGCATTGAAAGCGTTAGTGCAATTGGAACATCGGTGACCGACCCGGCGCTGGATTACGAGTGGTCGCATCGAATCGACCTAGAGATCGTTCCTAATCCAGTGCTCTTGGAAACGCAGCGTGCTGCGGTTGCCATGGAGTATGGGATGACCGATGGGAAGCTTGTGGTGACTAGCAGGCTTAGCCAGAGCTTTTATCTCATGACTGAGAATAACTTGGACGTCGAACCGAACGTGCTCATTCCAGGAAAGCAGCCTCTAGTCCTTCTCAACCGGTCTGAGGTCGTGGCAGCGAGGGAGACGGCTCGTAAGCTCTCTACAGCCGCGGTCGCACGAGCGTCCGCTTGAGCGACAAAAAGCCCAATTTTACCGGGGTTAGAGCGGTCCTGCTGTTTGGCAGTCGCGCGCGCGGGGACAATGAGAGGAACTCTGACACGGACATTCTTCTGATCGCGCCGCCGGGGAGACCTCAGCACTGCTCATTCGGTCAATTGTCCATGTTCTTCTATCCTTGGTCCAAGCTACTGGCTGACGCCAGCAACGGCGAGTTGTTCGTTTGCCATCTAACGCGGGAAGCTAAGCCAATTTATGATCCGGAGGGTCGCCTCGACCGGCTACGCGCCTCTTTTAAACTCCGCACAAGCTATAGCCACGACATCAACCGCGCGTCTGATTTGGGATGGTTCCTTGAGCGACACGCAGACGCGTTGGCGGCTGCTGTTGTCGCTCGGCGGATCGTGTGGTGCGTTAGGACGATACTGATCGCTCGGACGGCCGAGCGGGGTGTCCCGGTGTTTTCGCCAACTGAGCTTGCCGAGACAACATCGTCCAACCCCGGTAGAGAAATACTTTTAGCAAGGCATCAACACAGAGCTGACGCGCCTATGCGGTGTCACTTTTCACAATTCCTTACAGAGGAAGGCTGTTTACCTCCACTTGCGCGTGAAGCCGATCCAACAGACTACAAAGATTATTTCCGGCGCACAAAAAATGAAGTTGCGATCAGCACCATTACTCAGGGAAGAAAAAGTTCAGAACAACACTATGGTTGATGTTGCAGCTAGCGTGCCCCGGCCTATTCCGGCCGTAAGGCTAACTACGTTAATATTCAAAATGTTTCCGTTGATATAGATATATTTGATTTACCGTAAATCCTCTAAAGTTAATTCATGGTAACGCTGCTGCAGGTATATTAGAAAGTCATGCGGAATTGTTATCGAACAATTGGGATCACCCCCACCTGGCCAGATAACAGGTCCCGGCCCCTCGATGGTCATAGTTTGCGTTTCGCCAAGCTGCCCGTGCTCGCGAGGTAACTGGCGCCGCCATTCCTCATAGGCTTTGTTGAAAAGCGGCTTCAGCTCAAAGTTGAAGCGAATCGTGGGCATTGTTTTTACCTTCTCTGCAGAGAGATTCAACAGAAATCAGATAATGCAAACTGACCAGATCGTTCCAGTAAAAATTTACAATATGTTAATAAAATCTGAAACAACTACAAACACTGTGAGATTTGAGCATGATGTCTCGGTATTGCGGGCCCTAGTAGGAATAGATAGTCAACCTAGAGCGCCGGTTTCTTGCCCCAAGGATATTCGGTGCGTCGTTGTAAAGAACGACTCTGCGATCCATGCGTCGAAGCGTTTTGAGGTAATGCCGGAGGCGGTGAGCTTGCCTTGGCGAACGAGGCGCAACAAAAGCTTGGAATCGATAGGGTAGAAGCGCAGCAGGGGAAATTGTCGAAGATCCACAACAACATAGCACTCCACGCTCTCAAGCGATTCAAGAAGATCGTCAGGTGTTGCGCGTCGGCCGGAGCCTATAAATTTTGATTTCTGGAATTTGATCCCATTGGTGTTGAAGCACCGTACGCTGATGTCAAAGCGACCGATGTCGCCCAGGGACATTGCGCCATCAGAGCCGGGATGGTTACTGCTCGTGTGCTTTTTGTATCCGAAGAGGCGTTCTCCCCAAATCTCGGCGAACCAGGATGTGATTCGAGGATCCCTAAACTTCGATAAAACATCCCCAGGGAGAAGTTTGAGGGCCGCGGCAATCTCATCTAAGCTGAATTCAGCTTCGACTACAACGATTGGCGCTTTTGTCATCGGCCTGCTTTTGTTTCCGCGTTAAGGCGAGCCATTGCAGTTTCAGCATAGGAGGGATCGATTTCAAATCCAATGCCGGACATTCCAAGTTGCTCAGCTGCCACCAGGGTCGTGCCGGCTCCGAGAAACGGGTCCAAAACTGTTGCTTCGGGTCGCCCGTGTAGAAGCATGCAGCGCTTTGGTAGGTCGACCGGGTATCCCGCCGGATGATCGAATTTATCGATTTTAGATTGAACCGTTTTGTAAGGGATGAACCAGACATTTCCCGCGCATCTCAGGTCGCGTGTGTGGCCCCATCGCTCGATGTTTGTTTTATCTTTGAAGGGAACGCCGATGGACAGGCGATCAATCTGAACATGCCCGGTTTTGGTAAAATGAAAGAGTGATTCAAAGTTGTTGTTGAGAAAGCGCTTGCTGGTGATGGGCTTGAAGTGCCCAAACGTGTCGTCGCCCAGACTGATCGATTTCACCCAGGAGATGTTGTTCTGTAGGACGAAAACGTCACGGAACTGATTTGCAACCTCGTAGGCAATCCACGGATCAACATTCGTCTGCCCTACGTTGAGAAACAGAGAGCCGTCATCGCGTAGTACGCGAGCGAGTTGACGGGCGACTTTCCCCATCCAGGCGAGATAATCCTCTTTTGGCATTCGGTCGTGATGCGTTTTGTAGGCGACGCCGATATTGTAGGGTGGCGAGGTCACGCAAACATCGATCGACTTCTCAGCGAGAAGGGGCAGGCCTGCCAGGCAGTCGCCGATGACGACCGTTTGTTTCCCGAAGGTCACACTGGCCGGCGTCTCCTGCGTAGGAGAGCGCCGGTGTTGGGGATGGCCTGACTCGAGCCACATCGCAGCGAATCCAATCGTCTCATGAGTTGGGAAAACTTACCGGAGGCAGGATCGCGGTACAAGGGAATAGTGAACAAATCAGGTACCCGCCTTCCCGTCCGTGTAGTAGTTTTGCGCATGATAACGTCCTTTGTCGTACGGGATAAGTACCCTCTTTACTTTTTGATTTGGAACTCCGCGTCTACTTTAGAAACGGCTAGTGGACTGTGGTGGGGTGTTTTTCTTCACGCGTTGCCTCGTCAGGTGCTTCATGGCCGCATTGCCTTGCCCCAGTCGATCTCGAAACCTGCGCTATCCAGTTCGCGCCCCAGAGAGGTCTTCCAGCCATCATTGTCGTCAAAGGTTATGTAGACTACTCCCTCAAAGTCAGAAGGGATTTCGATGCTTTCTTTTTTTAGGGCACAAACGCGGCTTCGCCCAAGCCGACCAATGAAATATCCTAGCTCCAATATAACGTTTTGTCGCGCCCGTGCCTGCGGTGCTCCCTTTAAAGAATTTCCAACGTCATCAGGAGTGAGCAAGATAACAGCAAAGCCAACATCGCTGTGAGATTCGATCTTTTCGATAATTGTGAGGCCTCGATTGGCCTGCTCATGAAGAATGATTGGCTCAAAATCAATTTTTGTCAAAAACCGCGCAACCGCTTCCTTAGCGCCATTGTCATGCCCGTGAACAACGAAAACCTTTCGGGCTGCAGGACCTTTCCTCTGAGGTATCAAGGTTGCTTCCACAGCGCCAGTGCGATCTTTTACATAGTCGATATAGTCTCTTGCAAAAGGGATCATCACTTCTGCGACCATGCGCTGGACATTGTTGGTGATGTTGTTGCCAGCATTATAAAAAGTGTAAGAGAAATTAATAGCCTCTCGGGGCTCTTGGGAGAAGCGATCAACAAGCTGAATGACTGTTCCAAGTTCGTCTGATA
The DNA here is from genome assembly GCF_020621385.1 of Acidisoma cellulosilyticum. GTDB lineage: Bacteria > Pseudomonadota > Alphaproteobacteria > Acetobacterales > Acetobacteraceae > Acidisoma > Acidisoma cellulosilyticum. Next base: position 11,300 of record NZ_JAESVA010000021.1, read on the forward strand.
AATCACTTGGCCATTCTAGTTTTGCGCTTCCTGTAAATCCGCCCTGAGTAGCGTGGCCAGCTGCTAACCATGATTCCAAATCCACTCTACTTGCTAGTTGCTGTGTTATCTCTTCTAATTCCTGGGAATGTAAAAGCCGAGACAGCTTTTTTATGTGCCGATCAAAACTTGTATGTTCTGAACGCCTTAAGTCACTAACCGTATTTTCAATTTGGCGAAACAGGGTTTGACTATTTTCAGATACGCTCATGGATTCTGTCTCTTGGATTGAACGAAGTTCTGCAGCTCGATCGAGGATTCGCTGGCGATAAGCTGCTTTCATTTGGTTGGCGAGATTAGTAACTAGGAGATTCCCCTCATAAGATCGAAGCTTCTGGTTGATTGCTTGCTCCATATCGACGATCGCTCCCGCGACGCTGGAAGCATCGTGAGGATTGAACCGAAGCTGGGTAATTTTACCGCCCAACGATTCAAGCGCGCGGCTTGCTTCGGTCAGCATCTTTGAAAAGTCTCTTAACCCAGACATGTTTCTCGCCACGTCCCACTCGCTGTGAAGGATAAAAGTCCTGTATCAGGCTGAACTGCAGCTGCCAGCCGGAGTGGCCTGAAGGTGAATCAGATGCGGATGCGCTCAATTTCGTCCAGGTGGATCTCGTCGCGACGGCGGTCATAGAGCTGCGTGGTGCGTGTGCTGGAATGGTTGGCGATCGCCGCCGCATCCTCAAGCGCCCCGCCATTTTTCATATAAGTTGTGATGCCGGTTGCGCGGAAGGTGTGGTTGCCGATCCGGGTTTCGATACCGGCAGCGGCACCCCGGCGGCGGATCATTGCATAGGCGTCCTCACGCCGCATGGCTGTGCGTGTGAGCTGGGCCTTGCTGCCATGGCCGGTACCCCGCGCGATAGTGCGGAACAGCGGCCCCTTCGGATCGTCAGCTAGTCCGCAGCCGTCGATATAGGCGCGCAGATATTCTTCCAGCGTGTGATGGCAGGGCAGGGTGTGCTCCTTGCCGCCCTTTTCGTGTAGCCGCACCCAGAGGCGATGCTTCTGCACGTAGACATCTTCCACCCGCATGCCAACGGCGGCCGACACGCGCGCGAAGCTGTAGACCTCCAGCGCAATCAGCGCACGGTCGCGTAGCCCCGCAGGCGTCGTCGTGTCGATGCAGTCGAGTAGGGTGCGAGCCTCGGCCGCATCGAGCACGGGTGTTTTGCCGACCTTCACCGAGTAGGCCGGACCGCGGACCGCCTCGGCCGGGTTCACCGGGAGAATCTGTCCCACCACCAGCCAGTCGAACAGGTGACGCAGAGCCGCGAGCCCCTGCTTGGCCGTCGGCGCGGAATGCTCGCAGGTGCGCAGCTCCACCCAGCTCGCCACATGCAGCGTCTGCACCGCGGCGATCGAGGTCACGCCGAGCGTGCTGCACCAGGTCAGGAAGTCGAACACCGCATGGCCATAGGCCCGTCGGGTATTGCGGTTGCGGATATTGGCGGCGAAAAATTCGACGAAGCGCAAAGCAGCTCGATCGCCGGCCGCGGAGATCAGAGATGGCAGAGCTGGAGGAGAGAGAGGGACAAGCTGGTTCATGTCCACAGCCGGTTCGCATCGAATTCCATCTTGGCGGCTTTCAGCTCTTGCACGAGCTTTGATTGCCAGCCGTTATGGTCATCCATCTCCGTGTAGATGACTCCCGCCAGGTCGGAGGGTATCTCTACGGCACCTTTGCGCAGCAAGCAGGCGCGGCCCCTTCCCAGCTTGCCAACGAAATAGCCCAATTCAAAAACGACATTCTGCCGGGCACGCTCCTGCCCGGTGGCGACCGTTTTGGACTGACCAACATCATCTGGCGTCAGCAGGACCACCGCGAAACCGACATCGCCCGCGTGATCTTCAAACTTCTCGATGATGGTGCGCCCTCGATCAGGCTGCTCGCCTAAAATGATAGCCTCAAGACCAAGCTTCTCAAGAAAGCGCGCAACACCGTGTTTCGCACCCTCATCGTGCCCATGCACGACGAACACCTTGTTTCCGATAGTAGGTGGTGAAGTTCGGATTGCTGGAGACGCATCCGCAATCTCGTCTTCCAGAGTCTGAATAGCGGACCGCAACAAAGCAATTGATCGCGTGCGGCCTTCTCTCAGATTCTTGCGAGCTTCCTCTGTCTCCCGAATGTCTTGAAAGCCATCGGATCCACCGTGCCATCCCCCAGTTGTTCCAAGGAAAACGGGAGCTTGATCTAGCCGCGCCGCTCCCTCGTAGCGCTGGAAAGTAGGCGTGCCCTCCCCGAAGGCTGCGGCTAGAGCCTGCTCGATGTCCGTCTGCAGCACCGAAACCTCGCTGCTGAACCGCTTCTGAATGGTTTGAATGTCAAAGGCTTCAAGCTCCGCGATGCACCGCTCCAGACGCGTGATACGATTCCGCTTTTGTTCGATCGTTAGCTGTGGTGGCTCACGCTGAGGGCTGGGACGGCGAGGGGCCAAGGTTTTTTGCTCCGGATTGCTTATGATAGGCCAGCATACCCAAGTTCTATCCTACATAAAGGACATTATGTGCGATAGAATTGCCCGGAGCCCCTGGCAGTGCAGGTGACGCCTCCGAAACGCCGCACTTGGCAAATGTGCTAATTTTTAGTACATTCGGCGGAGGAGGACCCATGGCCAGAACCACATCCGTCAGCTTGGGCGATCACTTCGCCAGCTTCGTCGAACGCCAGGTCAGCGAAGGACGCTATGGCAGCGCGACCGACGTCATGCGCGCCGGCCTGCGGCTGCTGGAAGAACATGAATCCAAACTCGCAGCCCTCCGCGCGGCCCTCATCGAAGGCGAGCAAAGCGGCCAGGCCACGCCGTTCGACGTGGAAGCCTTCATTGCGCGGAAGCGGGAGAGCCGGCGCCGTTCGGCATGACAGGCCGCCTCACACTTTCCCCGCGTGCCCAGCTCGATATCGACGAGATCTGGGACTACAGCGCTGACCGATGGGGCATCGACCAGGCCGAAACCTATGTGAGGCGACTTGGGCAGCACATGGCGTTGATCGCCTGCCAGCCGGACCTCGGAACCCCCTGCCCCGAAATCCGCGCCGGCTATCATCGCTTTCCGTGCCAGGCGCATATCCTTTTCTATCGCGTCGTCGAAGGTGACGTGGAAATCGTCCGCATTCTGCATAGCCGGATGGATTTCGTAAGGCATCTCTGATTGGCTTCTGAAGAAGGCAAGCCCTTGAAGGGGATTATATGACCTGCAAAATGATCCCGCGGAAGCAGAACATCTCTAATGGGCCAAGGACCCAGATATCAGGAGGCCATGCAGAGCTTGGTCGAGATTTCTAACAGCCACTTTCAACGTGACCATTGGCAAGTTGCGAGTACGTGAGAGGAGATAATTCGTTAAGCGGAGGGCCGTCCGATTCTCCAATCGTAGTTCTACCAATATTTCTATATTCCGGACTGCCGATAAATTTCAGATAGTCAAAAAATTCTTCAGCATCGCTGTAACTTTTAAAACAAAGAATATTAGGTCTTGTCCTCTCAGGTAACAATGCCATCACAATAGAATTTGATTTAGCAAGATGGAAAGAAAATCCGGGTGGGGAAACATCTTGAGATGGGATGAGGTTCACTGTCTCCTTTACAGGAGCGAAGGTATGCTCAAGAACATCATCGTCTCTTTCTTCGTAGGTTGATCCGCCGCGTAGCACATGGCGTAGCGTATAAAGAAGCGTGACGTCAGCCTGGAGTGGTTTTCCAGGGGGAAGGCTAATTAACTTAGTTGAAAGCAACTTAGCTTGCTGGAAGGGTAATGGGTTGCCTCTACTGTCCTGAGTTTTTGCAGAAAACAGATAACTCCACTCAGGGTTCCCTGAGCCATTTTCAGGATCTAAGCTTATGTCGACCTTTACAACGGTGTTTCCCGTAAGGTCTATTCCATAGCCACCTTGACGATGGATACGAAGACTATGATTATTGTTCCCCTCTACCGTCACAGTGAGAGTTTCAACCTGGTTGCTCGCATTTAATGTTTCGGCACGTGCTTCACTCTGCGAGGCGGCGAGATTAACACTTCCAGATACGGGAGCACCAGTTGGAGCCCCAACAGTTAGACCCTCAGTCGTACCATGGGTCTGAGTTAACGTGATAGATCCTGCATTGATGGTAGTATACGCCGTAGCCACTGTATCCCAGCTATCAAAACGGCCATTTGGGAGATTAATAAGAACATCAGTGGCTTCCAACCGGTCGGCTGGATTAAAGGCGCCGTCACGGCGAACGGTAACGACGATTGTTCTGTGAAAAACAGTTCTATTAATTTCGGTATCCGTCGTTGCAGACTTGAGAGGGGTGGCAAGATTTTGCTGAAGAGAAGTAATATCTTTGCTTTCGTGTGCCACCGCTACGATATAGGCAGCCTGACCTCTATCGCTAAGAGCGGTTATAGAGGGAGAAGTTGTGTTTGCGGATGTTGCAAAGCTTTCAGCAAAAGCGACAGCCTTGGGCTGTGCCTTAGAGCAGTCAACTTGAACATGGTTCGAATCTGTAGAATCATCTTCACAAATAGCTGTTTTATAACGGCCTACAATTTGATCGCCACTACATCCAGCGAGTATCACAATCAAAAATGCCGCGAGAATTGCTAAAAGCTTAGACATGGACTAACCGATGAATCACTCCCATTGCCGAAGCTCCCCCACCACAAGATGGAATTGGGGAAGCAATAGGTTCTTGATAGGTTGATTGATAGATTGCTTTTGAGTAGGGGATCGGTTGATCCGAAGAATAGCAATTTAAGTGCCTTAGTTCAGCTAAAGAACTAGCTACCTCGGATGCTCGCCATTGATCGGGATCCTTCTCAAACGGCTCCATCACTAAAATCCAGAACTCAGCCATTTTCTTTATTCCGGAATGTTAAAACGATTCAACAATAAAAGATTTTTCTAAGAACGCAAAGCTTTTCTATATTCTATAGGATTTGTGTAGACATTATAATTCTGAGTTCTCTCAGCTAATCTAGTTGAGGTTGAGTGTGCCGCGTTGACGGAAGGCCTTGGCATAACATGTGGGTGGTTCAGACGGAGCAGGAAGGTCTCCGCGGATACAGCATGATCGCGGTCCCACCCAGCCGCAAACCTCCCTCGCCATTGCCATGAATGCCGACCTCCGGCTGCCGCTCTGCCTGAGTTCTCCGCTTGTGCCGCTGCATCCGGATGGAGCATTGCTACCAATGATCCATCCAGGTGGCATCGCTTATTTGCCGAGATGTTTTGCCACGGCCGCCTTACTGGTGCCAACAGCCTTCACCGCAGTCTCAAGCTGGGCTTTGGTAACTCCCCACTTTTTGCACCAATAATTAACCTCGTAAGGCTCGTGGATATTCACTTTGTTGCCGTCGTCGGGTTCTTTGATCTTAAGATTGTCTGGCACGATATCCTCCTGTGTTTTGTAAAAGAAACTATTTATCTGCAAGTTTCTTATTTACTTGCAGTTTTGTGCGGCAGACTCAGCTTTACTGTCCTGGGGCAGGTCCAGTGCATTGGCAGGTCACATGTACCTCGGTCTGCATACACATGCCATAGCCGTTTCGTTCCTGGCATATCTTTTGTAACCCAGCGAACCGCTCCGCATTGGTGTACCCCCATGCGTGGCAGCGTTCCTTGGCGTCTGCATCGGCCGCGGCCCAGTCAACTACCGGCTTGTCGAATGCTCCAAACTGAAACCCTTCAACCACTGTACCATCGGCTCTGCTGCCGCCGACAGGCGTGGGAGTCACATTGTCGGTGCATGCCGATAGTGGATTTCTTCATCAGAATCTCGTCAGACAAGTTGTCAAAACTCAACGTTTTCTCAGGGTGTCCTCTAACCCTTGATAGAACATAAACACATAAGGCGACGTTGCGAAATAGAGATTATTGTCCCTACGCTTTCTGAATGGGATTGGTATGATTTGCGTCGGCATAGTTAGAATCTTGCTATTGGATGGTTAGATGTCCATGCGACAAAGCTGATACATTATAGGTAATAGTGTAACATTCGGGCCGCTCATCTCCTTTAAATCCGCCCCGGAACGCCGATTTTTGCGGTACCGGCGGCGCAAAGGCGTTACACTTCTCGGGTGATCAAGCCCAAACGACACCAGATGCCCGCGCCCGTCCAGCTGCCGCTCTTCGCGGAGGAAGCCTCCCTCATCCGCATCCAGCCCGAGCGGAACATGCGGCGCTTCTACCGGATGGAAGTCTGGCCCGACCTCTTCGGCCGTGCGCTGCTCATGCGCTAATGGGGCCGCGTCGGCACCGAAGGCCGCCGCCGCCTCGATCCGCACCCTGATCCCGGCGCCGCCTGCAATGCGCTCGCGGACATTCTCCGCGCCAAGCGTCGCCGTGGCTATCAGGATCGTCAGTCATGACCCGCAAGCCGATCGCCGCCGCGAAGCCCGCCGGAAAGAAAGCAGGGGCGCGTCGCACCGCGCCGGGAACCCCTGGCCGCCCGGACGCCGCACGTCCTGGCCCCCGCCTTCCGTCGACGAAGGCCTCAGCCTCGCGAACCGCGCCGGCCGGCATGCAGCTCCATACTCTGGACGGCGCCCGCAAATACCTCACTGCCGGCGAGCGCGACCTCTTCCTGAAAACCGCTGAGCGCGGCGATCGCGATGCCCGGACCTTCTGCATGACCCTGGCCTATGCCGGTTGCCGCCTCTCCGAGGCTCTCGCCCTCACCGCCGATCGCATCGATCTCGCCGCGGGCGTCCTCGTCTTTGAGAGCCTTAAGAAGCGCCGCCCCGGCATCTATCGCGCCGTCCCCGTCCCCTCTGCCCTCCTTGAGGCGCTTGACCTGGTGCATGGCATTCGTGAGGTGCAGGGCAAGCGCGGCAAAGGCCAGGATGTTCGTCTCTGGCCCTGGAGCCGCATGACCGCCTGGCGCCAGGTCCACGCCGTCATGGAAGCTGCCAAGCTCTCAGGCGTAAAGGCCTCGCCTAAGGGGCTCCGTCACGGCTTTGGCGTGACAGCCGTCTCTGCCGGCATCCCCCTCAATCTCGTTCAGAAATGGCTTGGCCATGCCCAGCTCTCCACCACCGCCATCTATGCCGATGCCGTGGGCGCCGAAGAGCAGGACATCGCTCAACGCATGTGGAAATAATTTGAGCGCCAAGGGAAATCGGCCGTTACTGCGATCACGGGTTGAAACTCGCTCCCTGTTGAGAGTATATAGCAGCAGGGCCAATTGAGGCCGGGCGTCGTCGTATGACGGCGGGGCAGTAGGGCTCGGAGCAATCCGGGCCTTTTGTCTATCTACAATTCGTCAAAGCAATAATATTTCACACCGAGGTTCTCCTCTTCAGGCACCAGCGTGGAATCGATTATGCGGCCCGCCGCTTTCAAATCGCAGAACGGCCTGTAGGAGGGGTCGTAGCGCCCCTTGACCAGCGGATATAGCAGTAGGTCCGCAACCTGCCCCATCAGCGATGATTTGTCGAAGAAGTTTGGGTTCTCCAGTAATGACGCCGCAAAAGAGGCGGCTTCGAGGGGCGCATACTTACCAGAAGTCTCGGGATTGAAGATCATCCCCTCCCCGCGGAGGTGTCGGTGATATCCGCGGATGTCTCTATCCTCTTTAGGTCCGGTCTGCTCGACATAAACTGCCAGCTTTCTACCATCCCGGACGGCAATCTTGGCGGCGCGCTCCACTAGGATGGCGTAGGCGCTTTTGCAGAGCTGCCAACGCTCGTGTGCGGCATAGGTGGAATAACGGGTCTCATAGCCAGGCCGATGCACCACGCAGGCCGTCGCAAAACCAGGAATCGAGCAGAGGAAGTCGCCCAGGTCCGTCAGGAGGCTATTGGCTCGATTCACATCGACGCCGAGCCAGGCCCACTCCTTTTTCCGGCTTCGTATTTTAGTCGAGTGGAATGGCGCGGTAATCGCATGCCTAGCCCGAAGCGCTTTAAGCCCCTCGGATGCCCCGTCCACGTCTTCCGCTTTGATGAGGAGGCCACCCATCGCAAAATGGTCAAGACCGTCATGCCTCGGGGTCGAGGGATGATCGATGAAACGGGAGCCGCTGTCGTCAACGAAGAGGTGATAGGTGGGGGTGCCCATATGAGAAAGCTATCACTACGCCATTACGCCGTTGCAGTTTTACGCAACTGCATCTTCCGTCCATTAAGAGCAAGGACGTGCTCCGCGCCCTCAAGCAGCAGATCGTTGACCCGGATGCGCTTGGCCGCAGCAACGTTCTTGAGCGCCTCTAGGCCTTCAGGGCTGATCCGCAGCGTAGTGTTTATCCGCTCATCCTTGGGTTTGTCGGCCTTCGCGGGAAGCGGCTCCTCCACGGGCGGAGCTCGATCTTGAGCCAGGGCGGCGGAGAACGATGGCTTTTTCACTTGCTCAACTCCTTCTCGACGTAGCGCCAGAGCGCACGGATTTCCTTGGTCGCCTTGCTGCTGGGGTCCGCCTCGGTGATGCCCAGGCCTCCAAGCAGGGCGTGGGACAGCCCTGCCCGCTGCCCGATCGACACCGGCGCCACCGGCACGCCGAACGCCTTCAGTGCTAGCCGCGCCTCGCTGGTGGAGGACGCCTCCCCTACTCCTCGCGGCGCCAGACACGCGTTTAGGACGATGCTAGCCCGATGACGGCCTCCCTTCACGATGTCCAGCGTGCTGAGGATTGCGCGAAGATCCATAATTGCGGGGCGGGTAGGGATGAGGAGGTAGTCGGACAGGGCCGCTACCTGGACCGCGTCAGCTTCGGCCGACGGTCGGGTGTCGATGATGGCGAGATCGATCCCATTGGCACGGGCGGCATCAAGCAGCGCACTCAGTTTGTCGGGGGTCGTGGCCTCGAGCTGGGGCACAGACGCTTCCCGTGCTTGCCACCACGCGGCAGCCGATCCCTGTGGGTCGAGGTCGATCAGCAGGACGCGCTTGCCGCCTTCTTGGGCCAGAACCGACAGGTGAATCGCCAGGGACGTCTTGCCGACGCCACCTTTGCGGGAAAGTAGACCGAGAACCTTCATGAATTATCACTACATCACTAAGCAACTACGCCGCAACCTCATTAGGTAAAGGCGTAATCATACTATTAAATAATAAGGTAACTACGTAATAGCGTAATGATGTAATTACAGCGTCCGTGATCGAGGAATGCCCTCGCACCAGATAGCTCTCCTGCCCCGGCGAACTACTACAAGCTGATCGGTGCATGCCCCGGCCAGGCGATCATACCTACGACTCGGGAATGCCTATCCGCCTGAATCGGGTTCGGACTCTGGTGACCGCCGATCAAATGTGGAAGGTTATCCACAGGGCGGAATTCGGACTCTGGTGACGGCAAATTCGGACTCTGGTGACGCGACTCGCACTTATCCCCCGGACTTTGGTGACGAAACTAATAATAGAATCTCTAAACACTCCAAATAGCTCATGTCACCAGAGTCCGAATTGACCTAAGCCACTGACTTGGAGTTGTTGATAAGTAGTTGAATGGAATTATCGATAGATGGGCAAAGTTCACCAGCTCATTCTGAGCAAGGGCATTGACGAAGCTAAGGCTCAAACAGCTGATAAGCTCGAGCGTCAGTGCGTCGAAACCGCATTTGCGGTGATGAGCGACGAGCAGCAGCGGATTGGCATCATGCATGCCGGATTTGCCATGACAGCGTTGCCCCACAAAGCGATCGACGAGACGATCTGGGTTAGGCAAGGCAACAACATCAAGCTGCGGCTAGAAAGCGGCATGGATGCCGACGACAAGGTCGTAGGGCTGCCTTTTGGCGCCATTGCCAGGATCATCCTGCTCTACCTGCAAACCGAAGCGGTTAAGACCAAGTCACGCGATATCGAACTTGGCCGTTCGATGAACCATTGGCTGACAACGATGGGGATCGATAACGGCGGCAAGACCTATAAACTCGTGCGGGAGCAGTCCCGTCGCCTCAGCCTTTGCCGCCTGACCTTTTACCGAGTGACCGACGAAGCCACGATCATCACCAACGGCAGCTTCGTTCGCGACGCCATCCTGCCCAGCCGAGACACCGATCAGCTCCAGTTCTGGCGTGAAGCCGTTCGGCTGGATGAAGGCTTCTTCCAAAGCCTAATCGATCACCCACTCCCTGTCCGAGAGGCCGCGATCCGTGAAATCGGGCATCGGAGCATGGCCTTAGATATCTACGTGTGGCTTGCCTACCGTCTCCACCAACTATCCAAACCCACGGCGATCACTTGGAAGGCTCTCCACGACCAATTCGGCGGGGGCTACCAGCATGTCCGGCAGTTCAAGGCGAAGTTTAAGGAACCCCTGGCGCTAGCCCTTGCGGCCTATCCTGAGGCCATCTTGGAAGCGGGTGACGCGGGCCTCAAGCTATATCCTTCACCACCGGCGGTAGCCGAGCGACGCTTAGGGGGCGTCACCAGAGTCCGAACCTGATTGCCATATGATCGTTCGCTGCCCTCCTCACCAGCCGCGTAGATTTGGCCTTTCGCTCTGCCACCTATCTGATCGTTATTGCTGAGGAGGAGGCCCTGGGTGAGGGGGTTCGATCCAGAGGGGGACGTTGCAGGCTTTGCGTCCATCCTGCATGGAGACGAGGGCGCCTGTGCATTGCCCTAAGGCGTCGGTGATGGGGTTCCACTGCATGAGGTTGAGCCATTTCTGCGCGGCGCCGGCGCCTTGCTCGAAGGCTGTCTGCAAGCCGGTTTCGGTTTCGTGGACGCTGGCGAGGGTATTGTCGCGACCCCACCAGTAACCGCCGCCAAGACAGCTAGCGGCGACAAGCACGAGAACCCCGGCGGCTCCCAGAACCAGCTGCCATTGAAAGACCGCGACGCGCCGCGTGAGGGCACGATCGGCGGTCTTGGCGATGCTGTCGGCGATACGCTCAATGGTGACGGCTTCCGTTTCGGCGATCCCGGCCTGGAAGCGGGCGATTTCGGTGTCGGCGGCCTGACGGCTTTGCTGGAGGGCGTCGATGATTCTCGCACTCGTCTCCGTTGCCACCCTGTCGCTGGTGGCGGTGCGGTTAGCGAGGAAGCGGATCTGATGGGCAAGGGTGGTGAGCAGCGGCATCATCGGATCGTCGCGCTGAATGCCGGCGTGACGCGCGGCCTCGCGCAGTTCCGCGATCAGGGCTTCGACATCCTCCGTGGCATCCTTGGAGACGGGCACGGGGGAGGGCGCAGACCGGCCATCGGCCGGCGCGAGCGCGGCACCGGTCAGGCGCCCCCGCCCGTGTGCGGTCCTGCGCCCCATGGAGCTGCTCACGGCAGCCAATCCGCCACGGGCGCGAAGGCGGTTTCCATGGCGCGGCGCCAGGTCGCGATCTGCTGACGCTTCCACGGGCCGATGGGTGTCTGGCCGTCCTTGACCTGGCTGGCCTCGGCAGCGGCAAAGGTCAGGCGCCTGGTGTCGATGTCCTGGGCCGGTTCCAGACGCGGCATCCAGACCAGCTTGGCGCCACGGTCCAGGGTCTTCGCCAGGATGGGATGGGCCTGCACGGTCTCGGTGAAGGCGGCGCGGGGCGTGCGGTGGAGGGGCACGAGCGCTTCGTTAAAAATGAGGATGGTCGCCTCGGGGGCGAAGAGGTTGTCGGTCTCGACATCGCGGAGGTAGGCAAGGTCATCGGCATCGGGGCCGAGGAGATGCACGGCAACGGGCTGGATGCCGTGCTGGCCCAGGAAGTCGACCAGGCTCATCTCGCGGGCGATGCGCTTAAGGATGAGATCGCCGCCGCCGAGATCGAGCACGCCCGTGAAGCGCTGCTCGATCTGCGCCTCGATGAAGGTCGCCAGCCATTCGCGCACGTCGCGATCGTCGGCGGAGGGTGGGGTGACGACATCGTCGAAATAGCTGGAAAGGGTGGGGTTGGTGCGGTCGGCGTCGGCGACCACGACCTCGCGGCCTTGGCTTTGCGCACGTTCGACCGCCCATCTTGCCCACCAGGACTTGCCGCGAGAACCGCGGCCGAGGGGCACGATGAGTTTGGGCGGCGCAGAGGGGATCTCTGTCTGAGGGACGGTATCGGTGGCGGTCGCAGGACGGGCCATGGTGAGAACTCCGTGTTGATCACAGCGCCATTCTTCACGCGCTCATTGCGAACGGCATTGGGGACGCCCGGTCAGGGGCACCCGGCTAGGGCTTCGGCTTCGACGGCACGATGCGGGGCATAGGCGTGGTGCCGGTCGCCATGGCATCGAGCACGCGGCGCAGCTGTGCGGATGCCGGCTCCTGGGATGGGGCAGGGGCAGCACCGGCCGGAGCGGCCGAGGATGAGGTCGTGCTCGGGACGGCTGGCAGCGGCGCCGAGACCTCCCCGCGCGGCCGGGCAGGCCGGATATCGAGTGCGCGACGGGGCGGCGGGGAGGTGTCAGCCTCACGGCTGCCTGGCTCACCCGGTGAAGGATTTGCCGATGAGGTGGGTACGGCGGCCACCACGCCGGCCGCGATCTCGCCTGGGAGCAGAGAAGCAGGCTCGCGGCGGTTCTTAGCCTGTCTGGCCCGTGCGGCCGCGAGGTCACGGCGGACCCGGTACCAGGTGCCGCGTGCGCCGTCGGGGGTGGGGGCTTTGCCGGTGCCGTCGTGGATCTTCATCTCGCCGAGACGGGTCGCGAGCGCGCGCCAGCTTGGGCGCAATCCGTCCAGTCCCTCGGCAATGCGATCATGATTCTGCCGCATCCAGAGATAGAGCGCGGAATGGCCTGAGGCGCTGATCTCATGCATGGCGGCGATGAGATGACTGACCTTGTCCTGCTTGCCCTTTATCATCCGGTTCCCCCCACGTGAGGCTTCTGCGCCGTCATTCTAACGTGGAGGAGAGCGTGTTAAAAGCGCCTAAGTTCCGCTTAAAAACCGCGTAGGAAGCGTGTAAGCAAAAAGGCAGCTGAATTCCTACAGACCAAGGCACCCTTGGTGCTGACCTTCGCGTGAAAGCGCGATAGACTATGGTCTAGGTCAGGGAGAGGGGCAAGCGCCATGAGCGGAGCGGCGGACGATCAGGCAGGATCGAAGATCGACGACAAGATCGAGGCGCTGCGGCTGTCGGTGGACCGGCTCGCCCAAGGTCTGACGCTGATGCTGGAAGCCCAGGCGGCGCAGGGAGAGATGCTGCGGCAGCTGCTGCAAGCGGCGTCCCAACCGGCGCCGGCGGAAAGCCCCGTCGCTCAGGCCTTGACCAAACTCTCTGCGACGATCGGTGCCCAGACCCTGCTGTTGCAGGCGGTCGGCCGCGACCTGGAGCGCCTGCCGGCAGAGGTGGGCCGCGAGGTCGCGGGCGGGTTGCGCGCGGTTCTGGGTGAGGTGCCTTAATCTGTGCTGACCTATCGCACCGGAGCCGCCGGCGCGCCTTCGGCCGCGGCCGGGATGGCCGACCACCTGCTCGAGCAGACGCTGACGCCGGAGCAGGCCGCACTCGCCCGGTATTACCAGCAGGGCCTGGAAGCGGCGTCGCCGGGCGTCACGGTGGCGGAGCCACGGCGGGATCTCGATCCGCGCCTGGCCGCGTTGCTGGGGCTCGATCCCAACCGGGTACCGACACGCGACGAGATCGCGCACCTCCTCAATGGCAGCCGGACGGACGGCGCGGCGATCCCCGGCAAACAGATCCAGAAGGGCACCGAGAGCCCGGCCGATATTCTCGGCCTTGATGCCGCGCGTGTGCCGAGCACCGCGCAGATCGCTTCCATCCTCGCGGGCAAGCGGGCCGATGGGGAGGCCCTGG
>NZ_JAESVA010000022.1:2500-10000 GCF_020621385.1 Acidisoma cellulosilyticum
GTGTTCTTTAAATCGTGAATCAGGGTTTGGCGCATCTGCGCGAATTTGTTGCATGTCTGACCGGACGAGGGCGTAAGCCCGGATCCCCGCAGCAAGTTTGTTCAGAAGCGTGAGAGAATGGATGTGCATATTTGTGCGTCTGTTCGGAAGAAGGATTGTTCTCGCAACGCCTTTGGACGGACAGCATCTGGATGGGGATAGGTCCTCTTGTGCAAAGCTTCGGCTTTGGATGGGTTGGATGGTTCCTGTGCAAGGTGGGGACGAACCTTCCCTAGAAGGTTTGTCCGCGAGGCAATGAGCATGAGAAGGGCGTTCGGTGGATGCCTTGGCACCAGGAGGCGATGAAGGACGTGGCACGCTGCGAAAAGCCATGGGGAGCCGCGAGCAGGCGTTGATCCATGGATATCCGAATGGGGAAACCCACCCAGCGATGGGTATCCTAACCTGAATACATAGGGTTAGGAGGCGAACCCGGGGAACTGAAACATCTCAGTACCTGGAGGAAAAGACATCAACAGAGATTCCGTCAGTAGTGGCGAGCGAAAGCGGATCAGGCCAGTGGTTATAAGCGAGTGAGCAGAACGGTCTGGAAAGTCCGGCCTGAGCGGGTGATAGCCCCGTATGCGGTGAGTTTGCTTATAATCCTTGAGTAGGGCGGGACACGTGAAATCCTGTCTGAACGTAGGGGGACCACCCTCTAAGCCTAAATACTCCCTGGTGACCGATAGTGAACAAGTACCGTGAGGGAAAGGTGAAAAGCACCCCGACGAGGGGAGTGAAAGAGACCTGAAACCGGACGCCTACAAGCAGTCGGAGCCGCAACTGCGGTGACGGCGTACCTTTTGTATAATGGGTCAGCGAGTTTCTGTTTGCAGCGAGCTTAAGCCGTTAGGTGTAGGCGTAGCGAAAGCGAGTCTGAATAGGGCGACAAGTTGCAGGTAGAAGACCCGAAACCGAGTGATCTAGCCATGGCCAGGCTGAAGGTGCGGTAACACGCACTGGAGGGCCGAACCCACGCCTGTTGAAAAAGTCGGGGATGAGCTGTGGCTAGGGGTGAAAGGCCAATCAAACTCGGAAATAGCTGGTTCTCCGCGAAATCTATTGAGGTAGATCGTCGGGTGTTTACCCTGGGGGGTAGAGCACTGGATGGGCTAGGGGGGCCCAAAGCCTTACCAAACCTAACCAAACTCCGAATACCCAGAAGTATAGCCCGGCAGACAGACCATGGGTGCTAAGGTCCGTGGTCGAGAGGGAAACAGCCCAGACCGCCAGCTAAGGTCCCCAAGTTGTGGCTAAGTGGGAAAGGATGTGGGAATTCCAAAACAACCAGGAGGTTGGCTTAGAAGCAGCCATCCTTTAAAGAAAGCGTAATAGCTCACTGGTCTAATAGAAATCCTGCGCCGAAAATGTAACGGGGCTCAAGCCACACACCGAAGCTGCGGGTGTAGAGTGATCTACGCGGTAGCGGAGCGTTCTGTAGGCCTGCGAAGGGAGATGGGGTGACCCCTCCTGGAGGTATCAGAAGTGCGAATGCTGACATGAGTAGCGACAAACAGTGCGAGAAACACTGTCGCCGAAAGTCCAAGGGTTCCTGCGCAAGGTTAATCCGCGCAGGGTTAGCCGGCCCCTAAGGTGAGGGCGAAAGCCGTAGTCGATGGGAATCAGGTGAATATTCCTGAGCCTGCTGGAAGTGACGAATGCAAGATGTTGTCAGAACTTATTGGATTGTTCTGGCTTTTGGCGCATTCCAGGAAATAGCTCCAGCATATAGACCGTACCCGAAACCGACACAGGTGGACTGGTAGAGAATACCAAGGCGCTTGAGAGAACCATATCGAAGGAACTAGGCAAATTGCTCGCGTAACTTCGGGATAAGCGAGACCCGTCTTTGGGCAACCATGGGCGGGTGGCACAGAGCAGGGGGTAGCGACTGTTTAGTAAAAACACAGGGCTCTGCGAAATCGAGAGATGACGTATAGGGTCTGACGCCTGCCCGGTGCCGGAAGGTTAAGAGGAGGTGTGCAAGCACTGAATTGAAGCCCCGGTAAACGGCGGCCGTAACTATAACGGTCCTAAGGTAGCGAAATTCCTTGTCGGGTAAGTTCCGACCTGCACGAATGGCGTAACGACTTCCCCACTGTCTCCGGTATGGGCTCAGCGAAATTGAATTCCCCGTGAAGATGCGGGGTACCCGCGGTCAGACGGAAAGACCCTATGAACCTTTACTGCAGCTTTGCAGTGGCATCAGGGGAGCACTGTGTAGGATAGGTGGGAGGCTTTGAAGCCGGGGCGCTAGCTCTGGTGGAGCCATCCTTGAAATACCACCCTGGGCGCTTCTGATGTCTAACTGAGACCGGTTATCCCGGTTCAGGACCCTGCATGGTGGGCAGTTTGACTGGGGCGGTCGCCTCCCAAAGTGTAACGGAGGCGCGCGATGGTGGGCTCAGGCCGGTCGGACATCGGCTGCTGAGTGCAATGGCATAAGCCCGCCTGACTGTGAGAGCGACAGCTCGATCAGAGACGAAAGTCGGCCATAGTGATCCGGTGGTCCCGCGTGGAAGGGCCATCGCTCAACGGATAAAAGGTACTCTAGGGATAACAGGCTGATCTCCCCCAAGAGTCCACATCGACGGGGAGGTTTGGCACCTCGATGTCGGCTCATCACATCCTGGGGCTGGAGCAGGTCCCAAGGGTTCGGCTGTTCGCCGATTAAAGTGGTACGTGAGCTGGGTTTAGAACGTCGTGAGACAGTTCGGTCCCTATCTGCCGTGGGTGAAGGAGACTTGAGAGGATTTGTCCCTAGTACGAGAGGACCGGGATGAACATACCTCTGGTGCACCGGTTGTCACGCCAGTGGCACAGCCGGGTAGCTAAGTATGGACGGGATAACCGCTGAAAGCATCTAAGCGGGAAACCCACCTCAAAACTAGGTCTCCCTGAGGGTCGTGGTAGACCACCACGTCGATAGGCCGGATGTGAAAGCGCGGTAACGCGTTCAGCTAACCGGTCCTAATCACCCGATAGGCTCATTACAAATTACTCACCACCTCGCACAGCAATCATCTAACCGATCGCTGATAACAGATGACAAACACACACAAATAAGCACATCCAAATCTCTCAAACCAAAACGCTAGAGCCGTTAAGCAAGATCTTCTTTTCTATAGAAAAGAAACAAAAGATTTTCATTCCTTAAAGAATAGAAGTTTTTTGGTTCTTTTTTTCAAAAAAGAAAACCTTCCTGCGCTCGCGCCAGACCCACGTTCACCACACCCAAAGGGTGGGTTGGACGACCTGGTGGCCATAGCGGGGAGCCCGCACCCGATCCCATCCCGAACTCGGCCGTGAAAAACCCCAGCGCCCATGGTACTGCGTCTTAAGGCGCGGGAGAGTAGGTCGCCGCCAGGTCATCCAACCCACCCTTTACCGTTTAAAACTCACCCCCGCGGGGTGGAGCAGCCCGGTAGCTCGTCAGGCTCATAACCTGAAGGTCACAGGTTCAAATCCTGTCCCCGCAACCATAACTAGACCAACCCCGACATCTTCCAGATGCCGGGGTTTTATTTTGTCGATTGTTCATGACTAAGTCTGTTAGACTAAGTCTAGGCTGACGGAATAGTAAGATGCGAAGTGTGAATATCCATGAGGCTAAGACCCATCTTTCCCGTCTGATTGACGAGGCCCTGGTGCATGGGGAAGGCTTTATCATCGCCAAGGCAGGACGCCCGGCGGTGCGGGTCTTGCCGATAACGGCGCCTGAGGCGCACCAAATCCGGCGGCTTGGTTTTCTCACCGGCCATGTTCAGGTGCCGGATGATTTCAACCGGATGGGACAAGAGGTCATTGAGACAATGTTCGACGGCGAGGCATGAAGCTTCTCCTCGACACGCATCTGCTGCTCTGGGCCGCCGGCATGCCGGAAAAGCTGTCGATGGATGCCCTCACTCTGATGGAAGACGCGCAGAATACGCTCGTCTTCAGTGTTGCAAGCCTGTGGGAGGTTGCCATCAAAGCCGGGCTGGGGCGGACAGATTTTCGTGTCGATCCGCATCTTCTGCGGCGCGGGTTGATTGAAAACGGCTATGAGGAACTGCCGATCACGGGGCGGCACGCCCTTGCCGCTGGTGCGCTGCCCACCCTTCATCGCGATCCCTTCGACCGCATGCTGGTCGCGCAGGCCCAAGCCGAAGGCATGCTGCTCTTGACCCATGATCCCGCCGTGCAGGCCTATCCTGGGCCGATCCGCCTCGTCTGATAACGGATAAGTAAGCCTGCCCGGTTTATCGCGACAACGTCTGCGTCGCGGTCATTGTCAGCGGGAGACGTTAACCGATTTTGAAGAAATGCTGAAGCGCGCCATCCGGAACCATTTTGGTAGGGTGAGCGATCACCTCTGGAATGGAGGCCGGTTCCGTGACGCGCGCGACGCGCTGTTGCGGCGGCGATGCGTTTGCATCGTGCTTTCATTGTTGCCGGCGCCTATGCGTTGAAACCATCCCTCAATACGATTGCCAGGGCGGCGCTCGGCGACCCGGATGCATCTAAGCCGACGGTGCGGCATTGGGGTGTATTCTTTCTCCTCGTTCCGGTCGTGTCGACGACCTTTGCTTCGATCGGCCGGATGTTCAGCGGATTTGAGGCATCATCGATTGGCTGGCTGCTGATCGATGAGGCAGGACAAGCCGCACCGCAACAGGCTGTTGGCGCCGTTTGGCGGGCAAGGCGCGCGGTTGTCATTGGTGATCCGCTGCAGATCAAGCCCGTCGCCAGCTTGCCCAAGCGCACGACGCGGTTGATTTTCCAAGGTCAGGGTATCGATCCTACGCGCTGGACCGCACCTGACGAGTCCGTGCAGACGCTGGCCGACCGTGCAAGTTCTATACAGGGGCATTTCCCGGTTGAGGATGGGGCCGCCGGGCAGGAGATGCGCGTGACCGGCATTCCGCTGCTGGTGCACCGACGGTGCGACCGGCCCATGTTTGATCTTGCAAATCATATTGCCTATGCCGATCGAATGGTTTTTGCGACCGCCGCGGGGCCATCCGCTTTACGTGGCCTTCTCGGTGATACGGCTTGGATCGATGTCGACGCGCCGACGAGCGACAAATGGGTTCGAGAGGAGGGATTGCTCATTGCCCGAGCCATAGCGGCGCTCTGTTCCCGCCTTGCTGAAGCACCCGATCTCTATGTGATTTCACCGTTTCGGGCACCGTCCTTCGAATTGCGCAAGCTGTTGCTCCAGACGCCGGGTATCCTGCCCGGGCGCCCATCGAAGGAGCGCGCGGATTGGATCGAAAAGCGGGTCGGAACGGTCCATACCTTTCAGGGTAAGGAGGCCGAGGCCGTCATCCTGATGCTCGGGGCGGGAAGGGGCGCTAAACCCGGTGCCCGCAGTTGGGCTGGCAGCACGCCCAATCTTCTGAGCGTGGCGGCGACGCGGGCAAAACGTGGTCTCTATATCCTCGGCAACCGCGAGGAGTGGCAGGCCAGTGGAAAAGTTTTTGACGAAGTAGCGCGACGCCTTCCGGTCAAGGACGGGCAGGACTGGTTGAGGGCATTGCTCTTATCGGATTGTCCCGACTAAAGCGTTTCCTGTTCGCTCACGCTCACAGACGCCGCTCTAGATTATTGTTTTTGCGAGCATCTTCATCCGGCCAGATGGTTCCATCTGACCGGGATCTGCTCCAGAACGCCGCTTTTGGGTGATCGCCCGACAAAGTCATGACAAGTCTCTCGCGCCGTGTTATGAAGGCTGCCAAGGAGACAAGCATGGCCAGCGCTACCCGTTCTGAAAAGCTCGATCTGCGACTGACATCCGAGTCCAAGCGCATGCTGCACGCGGCCGCGCGGGCCTCGCAGCGGTCGGTCAGCGACTTCGTGCTGGAAAGCGCTCTCGCCCGTGCGCAGGAGACGCTGCCCGATCGCCAGCATTTTGGCCTGGATGCGGCACAGTGGGAGGCGTTTTTGACAGCGCTCGACGCGCCGGCCCGCCCGCTGCCGCGGCTCGGCCGCTTGCTCGCCACGCCGAGCGTCTTCGAGCAGGACAAGTCCGGCCCGGCCAGCGATAGCTGACCCATGGGCTTTCAAATCGAGAAACTGCGGCGCGATCATCGCGTTGACGGTTTTGACTGCGGGAAGGAGCCGCTTAACCGCTTCCTCATCCGCTTCGCCCTGCAAAGCCAGCTCTCTCACAGCGCCCAGACCTATCTCGCCCTGCAGGGAGAGGCGGTGGTCGGCTATTACACGCTGACCTTCGGTGACGTGAATTTTGACGATGCGCCCGAACGGCTGCGCAAAGGCGTCCCCCGGCATCCGATTCCCCTGATGATCCTGGCGCGTCTCGCGGTCGCGACCGGTTGGGGCGGGCAGGGGCTCGGGTCAGGCCTGCTGAAAGATGCTTTGGGGCGGACGCTGGCGGCGGCCGAGATCGCCGGGCTGCGCGCCTTCGCCGTTCACGCCAAGGATGAGGAAGCCCGCGCCTTCTACGCGCATTTCGACTTCATCCCGGCGCCGAGCGACCCCATGCATCTTTTCGTGCTGCTCAAGGATATCAGACCCCGGTTCTGACCGGCGCCTCAGCGCCAGCCGAGGCCAGGCGCCACATGGGTGAGAATGGCCTCGATGACATGGGCGTTATAGGCGACGCCCAGCTGATTGGGCACCGTCAGCAGCAGCGTATCGGCTTCGGCGATCGCCTCATCCTGCCGCAGCTGCGCGATGAGCTTATCCGGCTCGTCCGCATAGCTGCGGCCGAAGATGGCGCGGGTCTTGTCGTCAATGAAGCCGACCTGATCCTCACTCTCCCCGCTGCGGCCGAAATAGGCGCGGTCATGGTCGTTGACGATGGCGAAGATGCTGCGGCTGACGGAGACGCGCGGCGTGCGGGTATGGCCGGCCTCGGCCCAGGCGGCACGGAAGGCGCGGATTTGCGCGGCCTGCTGAATATGGAAGGGCTCGCCCGTTTCATCATCCTTGAGCGTCGAGCTTTGCAGGTTGAGACCGCGCTGTGCGGCCCAAACCGCCGTCGCATTCGACCCCGCCCCCCACCAGATGCGTTCGCGCAGTCCCTCCGCATGCGGCTCCAGACGTAGAAGGCCCGGTGGATTGGGGAACATGGGGCGCGGATTGGGTTGCGCGAAGCCCTTGCCCTGCAGGGTATTCAGGAAGACCTCCGTATGACGGCGCGCCATATCCTGGTCGGTCTCGCCCTCGACGGGCTGATAGCCGAAATAACGCCAGCCATCGATGACCTGTTCCGGGGAGCCGCGGCTGAGGCCAAGCTGCAGCCGGCCGCCGGCGATGAGATCGGCCGAGCCTGCATCCTCTGCCATATAGAGAGGGTTCTCGTAGCGCATATCGATGACGGCGGTGCCGAGCTCGATCCGCTGCGTTTTGGCGCCGACGGCGGCGAGCAGCGGGAAGGGTGCGGCGAGCTGGCGGGCGAAGTGATGCACGCGGAAATAGGCACCGTCGGCGCCAAGCTCCTCCGCCGCGACGGCA
>NZ_JAESVA010000022.1:12500-16360 GCF_020621385.1 Acidisoma cellulosilyticum
TGGGTATGGGCCAGTAGCTCAGCTGGTTAGAGCACACGCTTGATAAGCGTGGGGTCGGAGGTTCAAATCCTCCCTGGCCCACCAATCCTAAGGTTGGATGTTTTGACTGGCTTTAGGGAGTGGAAATTTTTTGGTTCTTTTTTATAAAAAAGAACAGTTACTGATTTAATTCATTAAGTAAGTAATTCTTCTTTTCTGAAGAAAAGAAGCAAAAGACTTTCATTCACTCTCCGTCGCGGTAGGGACAGCAAATCATGGCATCGAGCGTTTGAGCTTTGGTTCAAGCGAGCTTTGCTGTGTTTATTTCCAGGCCTGAGGGTTTGGAAAGACAGTGTTCTTTAAATCGTGAATCAGGGTTTGGCGCATCTGCGCGAATTTGTTGCATGTCTGACCGGACGAGGGCGTAAGCCCGGATCCCCGCAGCAAGTTTGTTCAGAAGCGTGAGAGAATGGATGTGCATATTTGTGCGTCTGTTCGGAAGAAGGATTGTTCTCGCAACGCCTTTGGACGGACAGCATCTGGATGGGGATAGGTCCTCTTGTGCAAAGCTTCGGCTTTGGATGGGTTGGATGGTTCCTGTGCAAGGTGGGGACGAACCTTCCCTAGAAGGTTTGTCCGCGAGGCAATGAGCATGAGAAGGGCGTTCGGTGGATGCCTTGGCACCAGGAGGCGATGAAGGACGTGGCACGCTGCGAAAAGCCATGGGGAGCCGCGAGCAGGCGTTGATCCATGGATATCCGAATGGGGAAACCCACCCAGCGATGGGTATCCTAACCTGAATACATAGGGTTAGGAGGCGAACCCGGGGAACTGAAACATCTCAGTACCTGGAGGAAAAGACATCAACAGAGATTCCGTCAGTAGTGGCGAGCGAAAGCGGATCAGGCCAGTGGTTATAAGCGAGTGAGCAGAACGGTCTGGAAAGTCCGGCCTGAGCGGGTGATAGCCCCGTATGCGGTGAGTTTGCTTATAATCCTTGAGTAGGGCGGGACACGTGAAATCCTGTCTGAACGTAGGGGGACCACCCTCTAAGCCTAAATACTCCCTGGTGACCGATAGTGAACAAGTACCGTGAGGGAAAGGTGAAAAGCACCCCGACGAGGGGAGTGAAAGAGACCTGAAACCGGACGCCTACAAGCAGTCGGAGCCGCAACTGCGGTGACGGCGTACCTTTTGTATAATGGGTCAGCGAGTTTCTGTTTGCAGCGAGCTTAAGCCGTTAGGTGTAGGCGTAGCGAAAGCGAGTCTGAATAGGGCGACAAGTTGCAGGTAGAAGACCCGAAACCGAGTGATCTAGCCATGGCCAGGCTGAAGGTGCGGTAACACGCACTGGAGGGCCGAACCCACGCCTGTTGAAAAAGTCGGGGATGAGCTGTGGCTAGGGGTGAAAGGCCAATCAAACTCGGAAATAGCTGGTTCTCCGCGAAATCTATTGAGGTAGATCGTCGGGTGTTTACCCTGGGGGGTAGAGCACTGGATGGGCTAGGGGGGCCCAAAGCCTTACCAAACCTAACCAAACTCCGAATACCCAGAAGTATAGCCCGGCAGACAGACCATGGGTGCTAAGGTCCGTGGTCGAGAGGGAAACAGCCCAGACCGCCAGCTAAGGTCCCCAAGTTGTGGCTAAGTGGGAAAGGATGTGGGAATTCCAAAACAACCAGGAGGTTGGCTTAGAAGCAGCCATCCTTTAAAGAAAGCGTAATAGCTCACTGGTCTAATAGAAATCCTGCGCCGAAAATGTAACGGGGCTCAAGCCACACACCGAAGCTGCGGGTGTAGAGTGATCTACGCGGTAGCGGAGCGTTCTGTAGGCCTGCGAAGGGAGATGGGGTGACCCCTCCTGGAGGTATCAGAAGTGCGAATGCTGACATGAGTAGCGACAAACAGTGCGAGAAACACTGTCGCCGAAAGTCCAAGGGTTCCTGCGCAAGGTTAATCCGCGCAGGGTTAGCCGGCCCCTAAGGTGAGGGCGAAAGCCGTAGTCGATGGGAATCAGGTGAATATTCCTGAGCCTGCTGGAAGTGACGAATGCAAGATGTTGTCAGAACTTATTGGATTGTTCTGGCTTTTGGCGCATTCCAGGAAATAGCTCCAGCATATAGACCGTACCCGAAACCGACACAGGTGGACTGGTAGAGAATACCAAGGCGCTTGAGAGAACCATATCGAAGGAACTAGGCAAATTGCTCGCGTAACTTCGGGATAAGCGAGACCCGTCTTTGGGCAACCATGGGCGGGTGGCACAGAGCAGGGGGTAGCGACTGTTTAGTAAAAACACAGGGCTCTGCGAAATCGAGAGATGACGTATAGGGTCTGACGCCTGCCCGGTGCCGGAAGGTTAAGAGGAGGTGTGCAAGCACTGAATTGAAGCCCCGGTAAACGGCGGCCGTAACTATAACGGTCCTAAGGTAGCGAAATTCCTTGTCGGGTAAGTTCCGACCTGCACGAATGGCGTAACGACTTCCCCACTGTCTCCGGTATGGGCTCAGCGAAATTGAATTCCCCGTGAAGATGCGGGGTACCCGCGGTCAGACGGAAAGACCCTATGAACCTTTACTGCAGCTTTGCAGTGGCATCAGGGGAGCACTGTGTAGGATAGGTGGGAGGCTTTGAAGCCGGGGCGCTAGCTCTGGTGGAGCCATCCTTGAAATACCACCCTGGGCGCTTCTGATGTCTAACTGAGACCGGTTATCCCGGTTCAGGACCCTGCATGGTGGGCAGTTTGACTGGGGCGGTCGCCTCCCAAAGTGTAACGGAGGCGCGCGATGGTGGGCTCAGGCCGGTCGGACATCGGCTGCTGAGTGCAATGGCATAAGCCCGCCTGACTGTGAGAGCGACAGCTCGATCAGAGACGAAAGTCGGCCATAGTGATCCGGTGGTCCCGCGTGGAAGGGCCATCGCTCAACGGATAAAAGGTACTCTAGGGATAACAGGCTGATCTCCCCCAAGAGTCCACATCGACGGGGAGGTTTGGCACCTCGATGTCGGCTCATCACATCCTGGGGCTGGAGCAGGTCCCAAGGGTTCGGCTGTTCGCCGATTAAAGTGGTACGTGAGCTGGGTTTAGAACGTCGTGAGACAGTTCGGTCCCTATCTGCCGTGGGTGAAGGAGACTTGAGAGGATTTGTCCCTAGTACGAGAGGACCGGGATGAACATACCTCTGGTGCACCGGTTGTCACGCCAGTGGCACAGCCGGGTAGCTAAGTATGGACGGGATAACCGCTGAAAGCATCTAAGCGGGAAACCCACCTCAAAACTAGGTCTCCCTGAGGGTCGTGGTAGACCACCACGTCGATAGGCCGGATGTGAAAGCGCGGTAACGCGTTCAGCTAACCGGTCCTAATCACCCGATAGGCTCATTACAAATTACTCACCACCTCGCACAGCAATCATCTAACCGATCGCTGATAACAGATGACAAACACACACAAATAAGCACATCCAAATCTCTCAAACCAAAACGCTAGAGCCGTTAAGCAAGATCTTCTTTTCTATAGAAAAGAAACAAAAGATTTTCATTCCTTAAAGAATAGAAGTTTTTTGGTTCTTTTTTTCAAAAAAGAAAACCTTCCTGCGCTCGCGCCAGACCCACGTTCACCACACCCAAAGGGTGGGTTGGACGACCTGGTGGCCATAGCGGGGAGCCCGCACCCGATCCCATCCCGAACTCGGCCGTGAAAAACCCCAGCGCCCATGGTACTGCGTCTTAAGGCGCGGGAGAGTAGGTCGCCGCCAGGTCATCCAACCCACCCTTTACCGTTTAAAACTCACCCCCGCGGGGTGGAGCAGCCCGGTAGCTCGTCAGGCTCATAACCTGAAGGTCACAGGTTCAAATCCTGTCCCCGCAACCATAACTATA
>NZ_JAESVA010000023.1 GCF_020621385.1 Acidisoma cellulosilyticum
GTCCAATATCGCATCAGGAATCGCAGGCTCTTTGCGGCGTGCCATCGGGCTTCTCCTTCTTTCCCACTATGCACCGGCCAAACACGAAATTCCTGACACTCCCTTTCATGCTATTCAGAGCGATCTGCTCATCGCCCGCGAATCATCTGACCGCTGCTCACCGTTACGTCCGATCCTGCCGCGGCACGGCTGTCATCAGCCGAATATCCAAAGCATGCCAGCCGTAATCAGAGCCACGCCGCCAGAACTCAGCAATGTGGCTCCAAGACCAACGTGGTCCACAAGGACCCCTCCCAGCGACGCGCCAGATGCAAGACCGATCTGCAGCGCCGATATGAACATGGCACTCGCGCTCTCCATTTCTTCGGGCGCGGCCTTCAACATGTAACCTTGCATCGCAATGGGCAGCGCACCAAAGGAGAACCCCCAAAGTAAAATCATGATCGCTACTGGAAACACCAGCTGCCCAATCAAGGGAAGAAGGAAAATGGAGCACCCGAGCAGAAGTGAGGTGCCCGCCAAAGTCGCTCGTGCGTTCCGCTGAGTCGCCGAACCTCCGACAAAATTACCCACAAACCCGGCAATGCCATAACCCAACAGCAGAGAGGATAATATGGCTGCCGGTGTTTTCGTCACCTGTTCCAAAAACGCGCCCATGTAAGTGTAGGCGCCAAATTGACCTGTGACGACCAATAGCATCGCGAGCAAGCCTAACCGCGCCTTCGGAATCCGAAAAAGCGCTATCAAGTGGTGGCGGCTTACAACTTCGGAAGGCGGTAGACGGTGAAGAAACGCCAGCTGTAACGCTAAAACAAGGACGCCGAACGCCGAGAGGCTGCCGAAGGAGGCGCGCCAACCAAATGCATCGCCAATGAGATTGCCCATCGGCACACCAACCACGGTCCCCACGGAAATGCCGGCAAAGATGATGGCGTTGGCCCGACCGACTGAAGCTTGAGGGACCATCTTTAGTGCGATGACGCTGCTGATCGCCCAGAAGGCGCCAACGTCGATACCGAGCAAAACGCGCCCCGCCAGTAAGATTGGCAAATTTGGGGCTAGTGCCACTATGGCATTGGAGACGACCAAAAGACCGCTCAGAACCCAGAGGATAATGCGCCGATCAAGCCGACCTACGCCTAGCATCACACCGGGGGCAGCGAAGGCTGCGATAATCCCGGGCATGGTCACCATCAAGCCCGTGGCACCTTCGGAGGCATGGACCGTGGTGGCGACTTTTGTCAGCAGCCCCACGGGCATCAACTCGCTAGTCACGAGTGTAAACGTGCCGAGGGCCACAGAGGCGACGGCCATCCATTCTTGCCCAGATGCCTCAGAAGGCAAATCGCAGCAATTCGTATTGGAAGACATGATTGGTTCCAAAAGGCATAAGGTCAGCCGCCAAGCTTTCCACAAGTATGGAAGCCATGTTTGCCAAATTTCCCGTGCAACCGGGCTCTGAGGAACATGGAGGGCCAGTCCTAGATGACCCAAAAGCAGCGACCTCGAGCGTGTCGAAACGCCAAGGCCACGTGCTTCAGAAGCAAGCTTGATCCAATTCGGACGTTATCCCGCGATCCAGCTCGTCGGCTTGGGGTTCCGCTCATCAAATCCTATTTGATGCCAGTAGGGGTAAACGGGTTGCTTGAAACTCGCCTTCTCGAGATACGCAACGTGCTCAGCCGAAAGGGTCCAGCCAACAGCGCCGAGGTTTTGCTTTAGCTGCTCCTCCGTTCGAGCACCGACAACAATATTGCAAACAGTCGGGCGCTGCAGCAGCCAGTTCAACGCCACCTGCGAAACCGTCTTTTCAGTTTCCTTTGCAACGACATCGAGAGCATCGACGACAGAATACAGGTATTCATCATCGACCTGCGGGCCGCCCTCGCTACCGCCGGCGGCAATTCGGTTACCACCCAACTCTCCCCGACGGATCTTGCCGGTCAGTCGGCCCCAGCCGAGTGGGCTCCAGACCATAAGACCAACGCCCTGATCCAGCCCCAGGGGCATGAGCTCCCATTCATAATCTCTGCCGACTAATGAATAATAACCCTGATACACAACATAGCGGGCGAGCCCATATTTCTCAGAAGTCGCCAGCGACTTCATGAGGTGCCAGCCGGAGAAATTGGAGGCGCCAATATATCCAATCTTGCCGCTTGTCACCAAATCGTCCAGAGCTCGCAGAGTTTCGTCAACGGGCGTCAGGGCGTCAAAGCCGTGCATGAAATATAGGTCTATATGGTCTGTCTCAAGACGCTTGAGGCTCGCTTCACAGGCGCGAATAAGATGAAATCGAGAGGAACCCTTATTGTTAGGGCCGTCGCCTGTCGGGAACGTCGCTTTGCTCGATATAAGAACTTGCTGACGTCGACCCTTTATTGCTTGCCCTAAAATTTCCTCAGCCATGCCCTGTGAGTACACGTCAGCCGTATCAAAAAGTGTAACGCCCGCATCTAGGCAAATATCGACGAGACGCATTGCCTCCGCGACATCGCTCGTTCCCCAACGCTTAAAAAACTCGTTCGAACCACCGAACGTACCGGTGCCAAAGCTTAAAACCGGCACTTTCATTCCCGAGCGGCCAAGCTGACGATATTCCATCGGTTTTCTCCTAAGAACTAGGCGTTTTGAAAATCACGTCCAACAAACCCGGGAAACGTCGATCGATCGTCTCACGCCGAACACTGTTAAAGACTTCGACACCCCGCTTTTCCGACACGATAAGGCCTGCGTCGCGCAGAATGCGGTGATGATGAGATACTGTTGATGCCGGACGTTTTTGGCAGGCCTGGCTGCAATTCATTCCCCCGCTTTGCATGAGACGATGCACAATCTCACGCCGATCAGGATCAGACAGCGCGTGCAACACGCCATCCAACGTGATCTCGACCTCGGCCGGGTGCCGAAGGGGTCGCACCATCGACGCAATCCTCAGATAGTTCAATATTCTTGTAATATGGAAGACTGATATCGACAAGGTGGCACCAGCACCTCAACGCTGTCACTTTCATGACAATGCTCCTAGGCGGCGGCCGAGACGCTGCAGCGCCTCATAAGGAAGCATCAACGAAGATTTCGCAGTAGCGTTCACCCGCCGCGGTGACGGCCAACAACACGCTTCGGCGGTCTGTAGGATCCGCCCTGCGTACAATAAGTCCCTCTGCCTCAAGCCGATCAATTGCACGAGTGATGGATGGCTTTGGGGCCGCTCACAGCTTGGCCAATTCGACTGTTGCCCGATTGGGCACGATATCCGTCGGGCTCCAAATGTAGGCCGCTTCCAAATACCGTCTGAGCATCTTTAGCGGATAATGCCGGAAAGATCAGAGGCCAAAATTTTGTGATTTGTGACGAAGGCCGACATTATGTCAGACGGAAAGGCGCCAATCTCACGAGAAGATTAGGAAAAATCATCGCTTTTCTCGTTGGAACAATGAACTTATTTAGAACTGAACACTCCCGATCGCATCTCCTGGGTCATATGCGGCGGGTAAGGTGCAGATTGCTCGTCAGCGGCAGATCATCGGCCGGTTTTAATCCGATCGCTTTATGCAGACCAAGATCTTCGCACTGTTGAGCGACCCGATCAACCCGCACCGGACGATACCGGCGAAAGTCTCTCCACAGGGCATTGAAAATGAACTAGATGAATTTCTAGGTTTATGCTTTGCGCAAACAACTTGTCAGCTTAGCTTTAATGCACGAAGTTGTCCAATATTGCCACTGCTACCTGCGCGTCCTGCGCGTCCTGCGCCGACCTTGCACCAGACACACCTATTCCGCCAACAATCTTTCCCCCTAGAATAAGCGGAATGCCACCTTCGACAGGCAGCACGTTTGGCATGGCTAGCATTTTGAGCTCCTGCGTATCTTGCCGTAGCCGCTCCTGAAACGCGACCGTCGGCCGCCGAAACCGCACCGCTGTTTCCGCCTTCTGCTGAGCGAGGGGTATGCTTCCCAGTTGAGCATGATCCATTTTGTGTAACATAATCATGTTACAACCCGAGTCGACAATGGCTATTACCAAATTCCACTGTTCTCGCACCGCTTCCGCCTCAGCCGCCTGCATGACAGCTTTGGCCATCTCCAGCGAGATCGGCGCGCCGTACTGTGCCGCATCCGGGATTTTCTCTAACGAGCTCATGTTTCTTCTTCCAGAAATCCGGTTATGCTGCAGTTACGGATGAGCCATTTCTGAGGTGCTATCATCCAAGTCTAAAACCGCTCGAGCGTTCGATAGGCTTGTCGCAAGCGTATTCACAACGCCGGTGCGCAAGGCCCCCAGGATAATCCCACTCTTAGTCGACTCACTGGCAATGACAATGACATCCTGGATGGGTCCTAGTTCCGCAATAGTAAGACCGATAACGCGGCCTTGCACGATTGTTCGTGAAGGTTTTCCTTGAATATCCAGGAAGTCATTCCCGATCGTCCCGGTCGCGCGGGCTTTCGACACTTCATGTGGTGTCAGCCATCCCATACGAATCATGTTGCTATCCTCGGTCAAATCCCCGACGCCAATCAGCGCGACATCGGCCTTTCGTGCCCGGTCCAACGTCCTCTTGACACTCTCGTCTTCCAGCAGGCCTGCTCGCATAACAGGGTCGGCGACGATCGCAGGCGCGTAGAGCGTCTCACTTCGTCCGCCATATCGGGCCGCCAAACGACGAGCAATGTGATCAGCATTGACGGACTCTCCTCCCAATGTGGAGCCACCGATCGCTGATGCAAACAAAACATCTCGTGGTTCTGGTGTCCCAGGGGCGTCGGCAATTGCGCTTACATTACGTCCCATACCGACTGCAACAGCAGACCCATTTACAAGTGTTTTGGCAAGATAGTTTGCGACTAGGGCAGCAACATCCATCCTTTGTCCATCGACATCCGGGCGATCGACCGCGCAAAAAAGGCGTGTAATGCCGAACCGCTTTTGAAATTGCACCTCAAGATCGTGCGCAACATTTGCATTTGCGCGTACGTTGATTTCCACCACGCCGATTTCATGCGCCTGCTTAAGCAGCCTGGATATCGTTGAACGTGAGGTGTTAAAATGGTGCTGTCAGGTTGCTGGGAAGGGTAGGCGCGGGCAAACTCTGCGCATGAGACGATCCAAGAACCCCTACCGAGGCTTCCGTTTTCCGCCGGAGATCATCGCCCATGCGGTCTGGCTGTATTACTGTTTCTCTCTTAGCCTGCGGGATGTCGAACTGATCCTGGCGGCCCGGGGCGTGACCGTCAGCTACGAGAGCATCCGGGACTGGGGCATCCGTTTTGGCCGGCAATACGCAGCCGCTCTCAAGCGCCGTCGCCGAAAACCCGGGGATCAATGGCATCTCGATGAAGTGTTTATCCGGATCCGTGGGAAGATCCGTTATCTCTGGCGTGCTGTCGATCAGAACGGGGTGGTGCTGGACATTCTGGTGCAAAAAACATCGTGATACGAATGCGGCCAAGCGGTTTTTCCGAAAGCTGATCAGCGGTGGAACTGAAGCGCCTCGGGTGATCGTCACGGACAAGCTGAAAAGTTACGCGGCGGCCAAACGAGACATCCTACCGAAGGTCGAACACCGACAAAGCCGCTATCTGAACAACCGAATAGAGGTTTCGCATCAACCGACCCGACGACGTGAGCGACAGATGCAGCGGTTCAAATCGATACGGCAAGCACAACGCTTCCTCTCCGCTCATAGCCGTATGCACAGCCACTTCCAGCTTCGCCGCCATCTCATTCCCGCAGCCGATTATCGCTCCTTTCGTGACGCGGCTTTCCGCGCATGGCGGGATGTCGCCTGCATCGCAATCACACCGTGACTTGGCAACCATTCATGCCCAAACCACACGCAGTTCAACAACCTGACAGCACCCGCTCAGCCGCCGCGCGCAAGGGAGCTGCTACGCAAAAGAGGAACGCCGCCGCCAAATGCTAGCGGTGGCAGCGCATATCCGTCACAACTCACCTCGGTTTGCCAGGGCCTTGATCCGATCGGCCGTGCGAAGAGAAATCGCCGTGATTGTAAGGGACGGATTGACGCCGCCGGTTGTCGGAAAAATTGAGCCATCACATATCCAAAGATTTGGAATATCCCAGCTACGGCAATCAGCATTGACGACGCTGTCGCGCGCATCGCTTCCCATTTTCGCTGTTCCGGCCAAATGGTTGGTGTCATCCTCTTGCCGGAATATATCCTTGGCACCGACGAGTTCCATGCTTCTGTGCATCTCACCGAGCGCGTGCTGAATCAGGGCCTTATCATTTTCACCCCAGCTATAGGTGATCCGTGGAATGCGCAGGCCATATTGATCAACTTCATCCGTCAAGGTCACGCGATTGCGCTCATCCGGCAGCATTTCGCCGACCATCTTGAGCCCGACCTGGTGGTTGTATCGCATCATCTCCTCCCGTAACGGCGCGCCCCAACGCTTCCGCGAGCCAGTGACGATACTCGCCCATTCGACCGGCAAAGGCCCCTGCGCCATCCAGCAATAGCCGCCGTGAAAATCCTTGTTATCGTTGTAGTTCCAGTGCTCGGTAATACTCAGCGACGGCGGTCCCTTATTCCAGCGCACCTCCTGATCCATCACGCCGAACACGGCCTGGTTGGCCTGGGTCATCAGATTCTTGCCGACCAGACCGGAACTATTGGCGAGACCGTCGGGATAGCGGTCGTTAGCTGAGGCCAGAAGCAATCTCGGTGTTTCGATCGCATAGCCCGCAACAATGATATTGCGCGCTTTCTGGAATCGCCAGCGCCCTTGGCGATGGTAATGCACGCCGGTCGCCCGGCCGTCAGGCCCTGTATCGATCCGCCCGACCATGGCGAGGTCGCGAATTTCTGCGCCTGCCGCGATGCCGCGCGGAATAAAAGTAACGAGCTGGCTCTGCTTTGCGTTAGTTGAACACCCAAATCGACAGAAACCGCGATAGACGCAGGGCGGCGAATCGCCGTGTGGCGCGGAAACTGTTGCAAGCGGCGTCGCCGTCCATTTATAGCCCATCGCCTCAGCGCCGCGGGCGAGGATCTCGGCGGCGCCGTTTAGCTCATGCGCGCGATAGGGATAGCGTGGACGATGCGGGCCCCACGGATAGTTAACGGGCCCCGAGATGCTGAGCGCCTTTTCGGCGCGACGATAATAATCCCACATCTCACGCCAATCGAGTGGCCAGTCCGCACCATAGCCGAGTTGGCTGCGGGATTTGAACCATTCGGGTCGAAAGCGCAGAGAGACCATGGCGAAATGTACAGTACTGCCGCCGACGGCCTTGCCGCTATTCTTGCCACCCATGCGAATGGGATTGGCACCATCGATGATGCGCTCATCCAGCCAGTATAGTTTCTGCTGCTCAATCTCATCGGAGGCGAAATCCTCCAGCGGCCGGAAATAGGCGCCGGCATCGAAACCGACAACCGAGAACCCCTGTTCGGCAAGGCGGGCGATAAGCGGTCCACCACCAGCGCCGGTGCCGACGACGACAAAGTCGACTTCGTCATTATCATCGTATTGGCTCATCTCGAGCCAAGCACCGGGTTTAAAGACATCGGGCGCTCGTCCATTAATCGCGCGAGGCTCGACAAATGGATCGGCCAAGAAGGGATCAGCCGACAAAGCCGTTCTCCCGCCGCGCTTTCGCGTCATCGCCCTCGTACGCTTCAGCTGCCTCCCATGGGTCGCGACGGTCGAGCCCTATGCGCACGTAGCCGCGCGGGCTAGCGGGGCCGCCATAGCCCATTTCACTCCAAGCAGTGGGGTTCGCGTAGTAGAAGGTGACGATGTCAAGCACGACACGATGTTCAAAAAATAGCTTCGCCGGCATGTCCCCCAGCGCGCCACCTGCAAGCTCACCGCTTTCCATGCGCCGGAGAACATCGTCCTGCTGTTCACCGCCGAGCTTCGCAAAGCCGAGCTGATAATGGGTGTTGGCCGCTTCATCCAGAGCAGCCAGGCCACGCCGCCAAGCCTCCCCCTGATCAGGCATCTCGGCGTAGCGAAATCCGTCCTGCAGGTTCGTGAACAGCTTGGTATCGACAAGTGCCGCAAGCGGCACCGGCGGCCGGTCCTTGGGCTGCGGCACAATGCGCTGGCAGACGGCATCGAGGACCACGAACAAGTCAGAGGTCAGGAACCGGGGTTCTCGTGGAACCGCCAGCCGCCGATTGACCACTTGCCGCGTTGGCTCATTCCAGGACGGCGTGCGCCGCTTCGCGAGAACATCGTAGCCCGGAAAGCGGTCAGTCATCGGGATGATCCTCAAGGAGTGCCAAGGCTGCGAGGCCCGCGAGCGCAAGACCCGTAAAACTCGGTGGGGCCGGTATAGGTGGCCCATCAACAAGATTCTGGCGCCAATTCTTCCAGCCGCCCATACTACGGCCGACGCCCGCTGCATGGAATGCCGTGCCGGCAAAACCCAAAAGCGCTGTCGCGCGCAGCCACCACCGCGTTATGGGCCGATGGGTGTGGCTTTTGCCGAGGGCGCTGGCCCCCAGCAGAGCCGCTGCTACGGGCGGCATCGTCACCGGAAGATACATAGCTGGATTGTGATAGGCACCGCGGAAGTGCAGCAGCCCGGATTCACCGACCGTCCCCATCAGTCCCAGACTAGTCATGGCGCCGATGATGCGGCCAGCCGGGATGCCTAATATCGTCGGCGGCTTGTTGGGTGGATTGTCGCGAAGCCGCTCTGAGAGGAAGCCAAGCATGCCTGACAGCGATATCGCGGCCGGCGCCCCGAGCGGTGCCGAATAGAAGAGATTTTGCCAGCTCAACCTGCCCGGCTTCTTGCTAATATTGTAGATATGGAAACCCGTGCCGACGAGGCCAGTCAGGCCAGCTCCCGCATAGATAAGATCGCGGATGATATGGGCTTCACCCCGTCCATCCGCCGTGCCATGCAGACTAGCGGCCAAAGACAGTGAAGCCGTCACCAAGGGCGTTATCATCGCCTTATTATGAAAATTGCCGCGATAGTGCTCGATCGCGCTATCGACAAGGACGGACGCGGCCAAAGTGCCGGCGGCGCGATTGAGCCGGCGTGCGGATCGCACAGTCGTTTGCGCCCGATCAGCCGGCGCATTCGGCTTGCGGAGTGCTAGAGCAATGCCGCCGAGCACCGTTGCCCCCGAGATGAGCGCAAATGCCGTTGCAACGTCGCCCGTAGGCCTCGTGTTAGTCATGGATATACTCTCATCTCAAACTGCATATTGCTCTGCATCGGCATTTTTGAAGGCTAGCCCGAGACCGGGTCGGGACAGGTCAGGCTTGATATTGCCGTCGCGAGGAACCGGAGCACCCTCGAACAGCATGTGCTCAATCCGAACGTGATCATGAAACCATTCAAGATTGCGGAACCGCGGGATAGCACAGGCAGCAGCCACATGCAGCGATGGTGCGCAATGCCCTGACAGATCGGTGTGATGCGCTTCGCATAAAGTCCCGATGGCGAGGAAACCGGTGATGCCACCGCAACGGGTGGCATCCGCCTGCTGCACATCCACGGCTCCGCGGCCAAGCATGTTACGCGCATCATCCTGCGTATAGACGTACTCTCCGGCCGCAATATCGACGCTGTACGGTGCATTATCGCGGACGAAGCGAAGTCCCGGCAGATCGTCCGAGGATACCGGCTCCTCAAACCAGCGGATGTCGGCACTCCCCGCGAAAATCGTCGCGAAATGCAGAGCTTGACGTGCCGACAAAGCCCCGTTCGCATCGACAAACAATGCAGCCGCGCCGATCGCTTTCTTCGCAACTGCCACACGATGCGGATCCTGCTCGGGATGTGTGCCGATCTTCATTTTGACAGCGCCGCAGCCATCACGTTCCACCCAACTGGAAAGCTGCGCCC
Source organism: Acidisoma cellulosilyticum (assembly GCF_020621385.1). Taxonomy (GTDB): domain Bacteria; phylum Pseudomonadota; class Alphaproteobacteria; order Acetobacterales; family Acetobacteraceae; genus Acidisoma; species Acidisoma cellulosilyticum. The sequence continues at coordinate 9,845 of NZ_JAESVA010000023.1, forward strand.
GCAGCTGCTCATCGCTATAGGTGGTGAAACCGCCACTGCCGTAAATCGGCACGCTGTCACGAACCGAGCCGAGCAGACGTGCCAGCGGCAGGTCCAGCAACTTGGCTTTCAAATCCCACAATGCGATGTCCACCGCCGAAATACCGCAACTCGCGAGACCAGAGCGGCCAAGGTTACGAACCGCCCTCTGCATGCCCGTCCAGGCTGCGCTGACGTTCATCGCATCACGACCGAGGGTAGCCGGCGCCAGCACGCTCTCGATGAGTTCGGCGACGGAGGCATCCGCGTATGTGTAGCCCATGCCCGTCTTTCCGCCTGCTTGGACTTCCACGAAAACAAGTGTCGTTTTGGTCCAAGTAAACGTGCCGTCAGCCTCCGGCGCATCCGTCGGTATCGTATAGGCCCGCGCCGATACAGCCTGAACGGGCAAACCGTCGAGCATCGATCAGCTCTTTCGGCCAGGCAGAACGCCCGCCAGCATTTCCTTGGCACTATTGACGATGACGCTGCCGCGTTCCGGCTCGTCTATCAAAGATGTCATGAAGTTGCGCGCATCTTTCAGCGTGATATGCGGTGGCAGCGGCGGCACGTTGGGATCGGTATAGGCTTCCAAAATCACCGGGCGATCAGCAGACAGTGCTTCGTCCCAGGCCGCACCAACTTTGTCGGGATGATCGACAAAGATGCCCTTCAGGCCAAGCAGTTCTGCATACTTGTGATATGGGAAATCCGGGATGCTCTGTGTGCTTTCGGTCTTACCGACGCCCAGCTGCACTCGCTCCTCCCATGTCACCTGATTGAGGTCACGATTATTCAGCACAAGCACGATGAGACGGGGGTTGGACCACTGCTTCCAATACTTGCTGATCGTGATCATGACGTTGAGGCCGTTCATCTGCATCGCCCCGTCGCCCATGCAGGCGATGACCGTGCGATCCGGGAATGCCATTTTGCCCGCAACGGCATAGGGCGTGCCTGCGCCGAGCGAAGCGAGACCACCGGACAGCGAGCCTTTCATCCCACGACGAAATTTGAGATCGCGCGCATACCAATTCGCGACCGATCCACTATCCGCTGTGATGATCGCATTTTCGGGAAGCCGCGGCGACAGCTCCCAGAAGACGCGCTGCGGGTTAAGCGGCTCCGCGTTCTGCATCGCGCGCTCTTCGAGCGTTTTCCACCAGGATTGCAAACCCTTCTCAACAGAGCCGCGCCACGACGTATCGGTCTTCTGCTCTAGCAGCGGCAACAGAGCGCGGAGCGTGACCGCGCTGTCACCCACCATGCTGACCTCCATGGGGTAGCGTAGGCTCAATGCACCAGCATCCATATCGATCTGGACGCCGCGAGCGCTACCCGGCTTCGGCAAAAACTCGCTGTAGGGAAAGGAGGAGCCAATCATCAGAAAAGTGTCGCAGCCCTGCATGAGATCCCAGGACGGCTTGGTGCCGAGCAGACCAAGCGATCCCGTGACCCAAGGCAGATCATCCGGGAGTGCGGCCTTGCCAAGTAGCGCCTTGGCACAGCCGGCCTGCAGCTTGTCAGCGATAGCGATGACTTCGTCCGTCGCCTGCAAGGCACCGGCGCCGACCAGCATGGCGACCTTCTTGCCTGAGTTAAGGACAGCGGCCGCCTCGCGCAGAACCTTGTCATCGGGCAGTTTAGCGGGACCGGCATAGCCGACGCCGGTATGGGTCGCCCCATGGGCGTTCGGCGGATCCTGGTAGGGCATCAATTGCAGATCATTCGGCAAAATTACGCAAGTGACGACCCGCCGGGCACTAGCGATTCTAACGGCACGATCGATCAGATGACGCACCTGTCCTGGAACGCTCGCTTGCATGACGAAATCGCCCGCAACGTCCTTGAACAGATTCTGTAGATCGACTTCCTGTTGATAGCTGGCACCAAGCCCCATGCGCGCCTGCTGGCCGACAATTGCGACCACCGGCACGTGGTCCATCTTGGCGTCATAGAGCCCGTTCAGAAGATGAATGGCGCCGGGGCCGGAGGTTGCGTAACAAAGCCCTACTTCTCCGGTGAACTTGGCGTGAGCCGAGGCCATGAACGCGGCCATTTCCTCATGCCGGACCTGAACATACTCCATATACTCCTTGGCTTTTTCGAGCGCGACATCCAGGCCGCCGACACCGTCACCAGGATAGCCGTAGACGCGCTTCAGACCCCATTCGTCGAGCCTTTTCCATACAAATTCACTGACGTTCATGGATGCCATTTTTGTGATGTCCCACTGACAAATTGCGTTGCCCGGCTTTGGCCGGGCGCCCATGCAGGAGAGATGGCGTCTAACGGCAATTTTCCAATCACGACTTCAAGCTCTCCCTAGGTTTTGTCGGGTGGCTAACCATTCTCAAATGGCTGATTGGAGCTAAGAGATATGGATATCGAATTAGTGTTGGATGCCCAGGCGACGATTGGAGAGTCGCCTACCTGGGTGCAGGACGACAATGTTCTCTTCTGGATCGACGTCAAAGCCCCAGCACTCCATAGATTTGATCCGGCAAACGCTGCAACCAAAACTTGGACTTTGCCCAGCGATATCGGTGGTTTTGCCCTGAGTTCCGATCGCTCAAAGGCACTCGTAGCCCTTCGAACCGGCATTTTCGTGCTTAGCCTCGGTGATGACAGCCTGCAACGCATTGCAGATGCACCATTTGACGGGCGGCTTCACCGGTTCAACGAGGGAGCTTGCGACAGCCTGGGCCGCTTCTGGGTCGGCACCATGTTCGATCCCCTTCCCCCCTCCTCCCAGACGCCAATCCCTGGGGGCCTTTATAACTTCACAAGCTCAGACGGCCTCCACACCGTCTCAGACGAAGGAGAACTCCACAACGGGATGGCTTGGTCGACAGACGGGACGACCTTTTATCTGGCGCATAGCAACCGTGGGGTCGTCTACCAGTTTCCATACAAGATCGATGACGGTAGCTTTGGTAGGCGCAATCGCTTCGTCGAAATTCCGAAGGAACTTGGCCTGCCAGACGGTGCTGCCGTCGACATTGAAGGTGGCTATTGGTGCGCCGTCCATGGGGGAAGCAGGTTAAGGCGCTATCGCAGTAATGGTTTGCTTGATCAAGAATTCATGTTGCCGATTAGTCAGCCGACAATGTGTGCGTTCGGTGGAAGAGATCTCGACCAACTCTATATTACATCGTCAACAGACAGCCTTAGCCCGGCACGTCGCCAAGCTGAACCATTTGCTGGCGGACTTTTCAGGGTGAAAGTGCCAGTTCCTGGTTGCGTGCGCCATTGTTACTTTAATTAGTCACGGCGCAGATGGCGTCCTTTAATCACACCGGCATCTCAACCGTCCAGGAGCAAGAAAATGCAGCAAAAAGCACATAGTGTCGCCTCGTTCGCGCAAATTCCAGACGGTGGAATGTTGGCTGTCCAAGTCGATGGTGAAAAAGTTCTTTTGTTGCGCGACGGAAGCTCGGTCACCGCCGTAAGCGGCACTTGCACTCATGCTGGGGGCCCGCTTAGTGAGGGTGTGAGGCACGGAAATCGCATAATTTGCCCCTGGCATAAGGCGGCGTTTTGCAACCGCACTGGCGAAGTATTAGACCCTCCAGCCGTTGATTCTTTACCAAGTTTTTCAGTTCGCGTGGAAGCGGGACACGTGCTTGTATCCGTGCCGCCGGCAAAGCCAGTATTGCCCAAGCCAAGCAACGACAAGCGCTGCTTCGTTATCATAGGCGCGGGTGCTGCTGGCGCCGTGGCTGCGCAAACTTTGCGCGAGGCCGGATTTGGCGGCCGCATCGTAATGCTCGACCACGAAAATCGTGTTCCCTACGATCGCACCATTCTGAGCAAATACTTTCTTGCCGGTTCAGAGTCCGGTGAAAAGTCACCACTACAGACACAATCGTTTTATAATAATAAAGGCATAGAGCGGCTTACAGCGACCGTTCAACATATCGATATTCGAGACCGTCGCATCGACTTCTCAGATGGGTCCAGTATCAGCTATGACGCAGCCCTGGTTGCCAGTGGCGGATCTCCAACGCATCCGCAACTGCCGGGCGCTGACCTCGGCAATGCCTTTGTGCTGCGAAGCCGCGCCGACGCGGATGCCATCTTAGCCCAAGCGGAACGCAGCGCCAGTGCCGTGGTGGTGGGCGCCAGTTTTATTGGCATGGAGGTCGCAGCTAGTCTGAGGGAACGTGGATTGGCCGTCACGGTCGTTGCGAAGGATAAGGTCCCTTTCGCGGCGCGATTCGGCGAACCTGTCGGCAAAGCATTTCAAGCATTGCATGAGCAAAAAGGCGTCGAATTTCGGCTGAACAGCGAAATCGCATCGCTCCAAGGTGACAAGACCGTGCGCAGCGTCCTGCTGAAGAGTGGCGAGCAAATTACAACTGACCTTGTCATTTTTGGTTTTGGAATGACGCCTTCGACGACTTTCGCAAGCGAGCTCCCTCGTACAGATGATGGCGGGATTTTGGTCGATAGCTGGTTGCGGGCTTCCGATACGGTCTATGCGGCGGGAGACATCGCGTGCTTTCCGTATAGTGGTGAGCAAGATCCGATCCGGGTCGAGCATTGGCGTGTCGCTCAGCAGCAAGGCCGTATTGCTGCCCTTAATATGCTAGGGCAAGCCAAGCGCTACGACGCCGTGCCAGTCTTCTGGACCATTCAGTATCTCAAGCGTCTCGATTATATCGGCCAAGCCAGAGAGTGGGACGACCTCATCATCCATGGCGACATCAAAAAGCTCGAGTTCCTTTCCTATTATGTGAAAGACGGAAAGGTTCTTGCAGCCGCAGGCGTTGGGCGAGACCAAGACACCGCTGCTCTTGGAGAGCTTTTTGAAATGCAAAAGACATGGGCGCCCGAAACCCTTGGGGATAGTCCAGCGAAATTGCTTGAATCGCTAAATCAAAAGGCGGCAGACGATTGGGATAAGTCGAAATTCGAAATAACCGCAGATTAAAATCTTCCCGGAAATTCGCCTCCTTGCCCTAGCGGAGAAATAAGGTGGCAGGCCGGTGCGTGCTAAATTCCAAGACGCTTGGCAACTTTGTGCGCACTCCAAAGAACGCCTGCAGCACTAATCACCGCAACCGCGACACATGCGGCACGATGTCTATCAGTGAACATTTCCCAGGAACCGGTGCGCGACTTGCCATCAAAGCGCCCGTGAGCGCCATATGGCCCAGGGACAGGCTCAAACAGGTTTGCGGGTTTGTCCTCAGCCTCCGGCTCGTCAGAAAGTTGTCCAGAATAGCCTGCATCCGCCAAATAGTGGTCGAGCAAAATAGGCGCAATACGGTTGCCTAGAATTGCCTTTATCGTCGGAAAGCCAACCCAAATATCGCGCCGTCTATGCGTCGCCGCGAAGAAAATGGCGCGCGCGGGAACTTCGGGCTGATAAATCGGCGCGACGGGTTTCGCCCGCTTGCCCATTTTGTTCAACGCCCAGTCAAACTGCGGTGTATTCACGGCCGGGAGGTCCACCATGGCAATGTTAACGTCAAGCTTATCATGGATAATTTCTGACCGAAGGCTGTCAGTAAAGCCCCGGATCGCTGCTTTCGCACCGCAATAGATCGATTGCAAAGGAACAGAACGGTAGGCCAACGCCGACCCAACATTCACGATGGTGCCCCGGTTGCGCGTTCGCATGCGTGAGAGAGCCGCCATCATGCCATGGACTTGACCAAGATATGTGACGCGTGTGCCGCGCTCGATTTCCTTCGCGGTTAATTTGCTGACAGGCGCAAACACCGTAGCCATGGCGATGTTGACCCAGACATCGATTGGGCCGAGCTCATCTTCAACCTGACTGGCTGCCGCCTCCACAGCAGACGCATCCGCCATGTCAGTCGGTATTGGAAGCACCGCAACTCCATAGCGTCTTAAAGCCGTGGCAGCTGTCTCGAGGCGCTCGAGATCGCGCGACAACAGCGCCAGACTGTAACCGTGGCGCGCGAACTCTTCAGCCGTTGCCCGTCCAACCCCCGCCCCAGCCCCAGTAACCACTGCAATTTTTGGCATAGCACTCTGCAACGACTTTCGTGGAGTTAATCATCCTAGCGATTGCCGCCACATCACATTGGCGTATTGCTCCTTCAATCTGCATTAAGTTTAATGCTTCCCGGGCAATGATGGAACCATCCAGACTAGGACATGAACCCATAAAGAGCTTTGAACGGCTCGGCGGGGTGTGATTCGATTTCTGAAAGGAGATCGAATCATGGCCCGCTTTGATCTGACTGATTACGAGTGGTCAGTTATCCAGCCTCTACTGCCGACGAAGGTGCGCGGAGTGCCTCGTGTCGATGATCGACGGGTCTTGAACGGCATATTTTGGCGCCTACGGACGGGGGCTCCTTGGGCAGACATTCCGCAGCGCTATGGGCCGCATACGACCTGCGTCAACCGGTTCAACCGTTGGCGCAAGGCGGGCGTTTGGGCA
>NZ_JAESVA010000024.1 GCF_020621385.1 Acidisoma cellulosilyticum
TCGCCACCAACTCGTCGAGCCGCCGCAGATCTGTCGCCGCCTCTTGCTCCGCGGCGACGGCTGCCTCTGGGGTCTCTGGGAAGAGCAAACGCGAACGGAGCAGGACGAGGCGGGTGGCCATGACGAGCCAATCGGCCCGGCACTCGATCGGGACACGATCCCGCAGTTGCTCGAACGCCGCCAGGAACTGCTCGACAAGAAGGAGCATCGACATCCGGCCGAGGTCGATCCGCTGCCGCTCGACCAGACCGAGGAGCAAGTAAACGGGTCTCCCTCAAAGGGTGGGCAAACATGGGGTACTGTCTTCAAGTGCCTGGCTGGGCATATCGATAATGGCCTCGTATTACAAAGGAGTGTCGAAATTCAGTCGGGATTTTGGGCTCGGGGTTAATGCGCAGGAGCACAGGAGGAGCTGGAGCACACGAGCGATCAGCGGAGAATGCGCGGTCTGCGAGTCCCTAGCATGACGACGCGGATTTTAATCTTTCTGACAAGACGCTTTGACACAGGGCAAATAGTAAATGTTGCAAATTCAATGCTAGAAAAATCCAGCCAGAAATTTGAAGATCTCGGCGACACCTAGCATCAGCCCTCACGAAGGCGAGTCAGACTTCGTCGATCAGCGTTACAATTAGATCCAATCGTTCACCTGAACATGATTGGTAGGATGATGATGCGGCATCTAGTTTGTAACGTCGTCTGTTTTAATTACAACAAATCTGGCACAGCAACATGAGCCTTCCGGACACCACACGTCGGACCATTCTCGGCACTGTTGCAACCTTGGCAGCCTTACCCACAGTGTCGAGAGCAGACATCTCTGAGCCTGATGCCGTATCTGGGGGCTTGGGTCTTCAGAATGTCACGCTTCAGGTGAATGGGCAGCAGTTTAGGGTTACTCTGGAACCAAGAGTTTCGCTTCTCGACGTGCTCCGCGAAACAATTGGCCTGACAGGCACTAAAAAGGGCTGTGACCACGGCGCCTGTGGCGCCTGCACTGTTCATGTTGATGGTAGGCGCATTGTGTCCTGCCTGACGCTAGCGGCCCGCTGCAAAAGCAAGAAAATCGTCACGATTGAGGGTCTTTCGAACGGTGGCGATCTTCATCCGGTTCAAGCTGCGTTTCTGCATCACGATGGATTCCAATGTGGATATTGCACACCCGGCCAAATCATGTCCGCCGTGGCATTGATCCAGGAGGGTCACGCAAGTTCAGCTGACGAGATCCGCGAATGGATGAGCGGCAACATCTGTCGCTGCGGCGCCTATCCGAATATTGTGGCCGCTGTTCAAGACGCGTCGGGCAATGTGACTGAGGGAGGGTGAGATGCAAAATTTCTCAATCACCAGCCCAAGTAACCTTCCTGCTGCCGCAGCCGCGGGTCAAAATTCTGACACTGCGTTTATTGCAGGCGGCACCGACATGATGCAGCTGTTGAAAAATAATGTCATCACACCCAGCAAGCTCATCGATCTGGAAAAGCTTAGCTTATCTGAAATTAAGAGCGAAAATGGCGTGCTGCGGCTGGGCGCCATGGCGACGATGGCCGATGTTGCAGCGCATCCGGTAGTGCGACAGAATTGGCCCGCAATCTCTCGAGCTCTTTTATTGTCGGCCTCACCGCAGGTCCGTAACATGGGCACGATGGGCGGCAATTTGTTACAACGTACACGGTGCCTATATTTCCGCGATACAGGCTTCGCCTGCAACAAGCGCGCACCGGGCAGCGGTTGTCCAGCGATCCCCGGCGACAGCCGTGATCTTGCGATTCTCGGGACAAGTCCGCATTGCATTGCAACGCATCCCTCTGATCTGCCGGTAGCCCTGATGGCGCTTGATGCGGAGTTAGAGTTGTTGACGCCTGAGGGCACAACCCGCCGGATGTCGTTGTCCAAGTTCTACCGATTGCCAGGGACAACACCGCATATAGAGAGCAACCTTGAGGCAGGCCAAATCATAACAGCTGTCATTTTGGCCGACCAAGCGATCGGTCGCCTCTCAACGTATCTAAAAGTTCGCGACCGTACAAGCTTCGCCTTCGCGCTCGTTTCTGCAGCCGTGGCGCTCGATATTGAAGATGGCTTGATAAAGAATGCGCGCGTCGCCCTGGGGGGAGTCGGCACGATGCCCTGGCGGGTACACCAGGTGGAACTTGCACTGTGCGGGCAAAAGCCGAGCGATCGCGTATTTGAATTAGCCACGCTCCGGATCGGAGAAGGCGCTCAGACCACAGAGATGAACGCCTTCAAGGTGAAGCTCGCGCAGAGGACGGTTGTGCGTGCCTTACAAGCAATCTCCGCCTGAGGACCGCAACATGTATGTTGGACAAGGTGTCGATCGGCTAGATGGCAAGGAGAAAGTCATGGGAGGTGCCAAATACGCCGCAGAATTCGAATTGCCTGACATGGCGCATGCCGTGCTAGTGCAAAGCACGATTGCCGCAGGCAAGATCTTAGGCTTCGATCTTATTGCCGCAAAGGCAATGCCTGGCGTTCTTGTGATCATCACGCCAGACAATGCAGAGAAACTTCATAACTTGAAACCTGCGCAACAGAAGGTCACCTATCCCCTTCTGCAAAATGCAGACATCAAATTCAACGGGCAACATGTCGCCGTTGTTGTGGCAGATACCTTTGAGCGGGCGACAGCCGCCGCGGCCGCCGTTCGCGTCCACTATCGGGCTACTAAGGCAGTCACCACGATGGACCAGGCCTTTTCTGAGTCCGTCACCCCTAAAAACTTCTCCAACGGTCGTGCTAAGCCGGACAGTCAGATTGGTGAAACGTCTCCGATCCTGCCGTCCGGCACGCTTCGCGTCGAGCAGATTTACACAACACCGATTGAGCATCACAATCCGATGGAACCGCACGCGACCATCGCGCACTGGTCTGGCGAGCAGCTGACTGTCTGGACAGCAACCCAAGGCATTAGCGGGGCACAAAAAGCCCTCTCATCGTTATTCGGTCTCAAGCCACAGAACGTGACAGTGATATGCCCTTACGTTGGCGGAGGATTTGGCAGCAAGGGTAATACTTGGCCCCCGGCGGTGCTGGCTGCCATGGCAACGCGTCAGGTCAATCGGCCTGTCAAGCTCGTCGTGACGCGCGAACAAATGTTCACCTCCAACGGCTACCGACCAAGGACAGTACAGCGGATCAAGCTAGCCGCTAATCCTGATGGCAGGCTGCTTTCGGTGCGGCATGACGTTAAGACCCAGACATCAATGCCTGAGGTTGGGGAATTCGCAGAACCTTCGGCCCTTATCACCCGCATGCTCTACTCGGCTCCCAGCATTGGCACCTCGCATCGGCTGGTGCAGGTCAATCACGGGCTGCCGACCTATATGCGAGGTCCGGGCGAATCTTCTGGTGCCTTCGCCATCGAATCTGCGATGGATGAAATGGCTGCCGCCCTCAAGATTGATCCGATCGACTTCAGACTTCGCAATTACGCGGAGCGTGACCCGACCGCTGATCTCCCCTTCGCAAGCAAGGCACTTCGTGAATGTTATGCTCAGGGTGCCGCTGCCTTCGGCTGGGAAAAGCGTAATCCCGCGCCGCGATCCATGCGCGACGGACATATGCTGGTTGGCATGGGTATGGCGACTTCGAGCTACCCTACGAACCGCATGCCGGCGTCTGCCTCCGTCCACCTGACGGCGGATGGATCTGCGCTGGTACGATCTGGCACGCAGGATATCGGTACCGGCACCTACACGACGCTGGCACAAGTCGCGGCGGACGAGCTCGGGCTGCCCCTCGGCAAAGTACGCACGCAGCTGGGTGATAGCCGCCTGCCGCCTGCCCCAGTCTCCGGCGGATCCATGACCTCAGCGAGCGTTGTTCCTGCCGTTCAGGCCGCGGCACAAGGCGTCAAAGCACAGCTTTTTGCGCTGGCGATCAGCCATGGTGGTTTTCAATGGCAAAGCGTTTCGCCAGACGTGCTGACTCTGATCGATAGTGCGGTCGACGGCCCGGCCGGCCGTATCGGGATCGGCCAGCTATTCACCCTCGCGAAAATTAAGCAGCTGAATGCGACCGCCGGCGCGCAGCCGGCTCCGGATGCCAACGATTACTCTAAACACGCCTTCGGTGCGCAATTCGTTGAGGTCCGCGTTGACCCCGACCTCGGCATTGTGCGCGTTAGCCGCTGGGTTGGCGCCTTCGATTGCGGTCGGGTTTTGAACGCCAAAACGGCAAGAAGCCAACTCATCGGCGGCATCATTTACGGTATGGGTATGGCTTTGTTTGAAGAAACCCGTATCGACCGCAACACGGGGCGTATCACCAACGCCAATATCTCAGACTATCTTGTCGCGGTTAATGCTGACGTCCCTGAGATCGAGACGATCATCGTCGACAGCATCGACCCCATAAGCAATCCTCTCGGGACCAAAGGGATCGGAGAACTCCCCATGGTGGGCGCCGCACCTGCCATCGCCAATGCCGTATATCATGCAACGGGCACCCGGATCCGTGATCTGCCAATTCGTATCGAACAGCTTCTGGCGTGATACGCGGTTTAAAAGCGGCCGCATGAAGGCATGCCTAAAACAAAATAAAAATGTTTTTTTTCTTAATGATTTATGACAAATCATGCAGCCCGACCAATTGAAGTCTTTAGCAAATCTGTGACCCTACGTGTCGCTTGATAGGGCTCTGGAGCAAAGTTTTAGTGATGTGGTAATTTCGCAGAATAACAGTCGGATGCGGATGCTGGTCTTGGATGTTTGGTTTCCGGCCGGCATTTTAATCGTGAGATCATCATTCTTTGTATACGGTGGCATCTACGTTTCAAGCTCGGTTTCCGAGATTTGGTAGAGATGATGGAAAAGCGCGGCCTACCGATGGCGCATACCACCATCATGCGATGGGTGCGCCGTTATACACCCGAATTCGACCGGCGCGCGCAGCGCTTCGCCACTCAGGCTGGACGGTCCTGGCGCGTCGACGAAACCTATATCAAGGTCCGGAGCGAATGGGTGTATCTTTATTGGGCGGTTGATAGGTCTGGCCAGACCGGGTGATGCGAACAAAAACTTGGACTCGGTTAAGCCGTAAGTCCGAGGCTCTCTCGGTATTCGATGGGGCTGAGAGAGCCAAGGGATATCTTGATCCGCTTCTGATTGTACGAGCGGATGTAGGAATCAACGACCTGAATAATCTCCTCAATGGTCGTGGTCTTCCAGTCGCGCGGGTAGAACAGTTCCGTTTTCAGCCGTCCGAAAAAGCCTTCGCATGCCGCATTGTGAGGTGAGCATCCCTTGCGAGACATCGAGCGAACCAACTTCCCGTCCCGGATCCTCGATAGCCAACCGGGCCAGCGATAGTGGGCCCGACGATCTGAATGAACGATGGGTCGGGCTTTGCCGCCAATTACCGTCTCAATGGCTGCATCCAGCATCGTATTAACCAGTTCAGCATCTGGATGGGCTCCAATGGACCAGCTGATGACTAGGCCGTCAAAGCAGTCGATAATGGGCGAAAGATATACCTTCCCGGCCGGGATCTGGAACTCGGTAATGTCGGTCAGCCACTTCTCGTTCGGTGCCGCTGCAAGGAAGTCTCGATTGATGAGGTTTTCGGGCGCCGGACTGATCTCCCCCAGATAGGAGCCGTACCGGCGCCGCTTTGGCCTGGCTGCTGGATAGGTCGTGTCCCGGGACGTCGTGTAGGAGGCGGTTAATCAGCCTGCCGGAGCGACCGCCAAGTGTCTGGCGCAGGCAGGCTGATTGGTGGCCATCGCGATGATCTTGGGCAAGGGTTGGGTTGTCGAGACACAACCTGAACCAGAGGACCATTGCGGGTTCCGATGATCGCGGCCACCCATTCCAATCTGATCGCGGCCAGATATTCAGATTTGATAGCGGCCACCTGAGATCGTCTCGGCAGGTCGATTTGGTCATTTCATAATCGCGTATTCCGGATCAAGCATCGGTGCGCTTTTTACGCAGACTTTCGCCCTTCAATTCGATGCGGTGGGCGGTGGATTCTATCTCGAAGTGCGAATTTTGTGGCTTATCAGTCACTTCGCTCTTGGGAGGCCTGCCCCGATGGGAACAGTTTACAGTCACCTCACGCTGGAAGACCGCCGGATCGTATTTCGGCTGAGAGAAGCCAAGCTCGGGGCTTCGGCTATCGCGTCGCGATTAGGGTTTCATCCATCGACGATCTATCGGGAGTTGAAGCGCAACTGGCACAAGGACGTCGAGACGCCCAAAATCAGCGGCTATTATCCGACTGTCGCTCAGAACGCCGCCGCCGGGCGCCGGTATCGCCTAAGCAAGCTGCAACGAGATGACATGCTGGCGGCTAGTATCGTCGCACGCTTGCGGGACGCTTGGTCACCAGAACAGATCGCCGGACGCCTGCGACAGGAAGGCCGCGTTTCTGGCACAGTCTGCCACGAGACAATCTATCAATACGTTTATGGGCCGGCGGGTCGAGCAGCGGATCTTTACCGCCTCTTACCCTCACGTCGCCGGCGACGCCGAGCTCGCTATGCCAGAAAGCCGAGACGCTTGAACATACCGGATGAAAATACAATCAAACACCGGCCGGCTGAGATTGGGCAACGAACCAGCTTCGGGCATTGGGAGTGCGATTTGGTCGGCTTCAGGCTGGAATTCGGCAAACATAAACTGACAACTTTGGTTGAACGCTCCAGCCGCTATCTAATCCTGGCGAGCAATCCAAGCCGTCACTCCGCGGGCATTATGAGCGGCATCTCCGAGCCAGGTCTGTATCGAGCGGCAGAAAACGCCGCAGGCGGCCATTGGTATTTTCAGCTGTTCCTTTTTGCCACGGCGCTTGGGGCGCGCAGAAGTAGCTCGTCAGGCCGAGCTGCTTGTTCAACACGGTATAAGACGCAAACTCGGATCCGCGAGCGTGACGGCGTTTTGGCGCTCGTGCAGGCGCATTACGGCGGCTATGGGCCCACATTGGCCTCTGAGGCGCTACACGAGCGCCATGGGCTGCATGTCCCGCGCGAGACGCTCCGCACCTGGATGCGCGAGGCCGGTCTTTGGCTGACCCGGGTTCAACGTCGGCGCTTTCACCAGTTGCGGCCGCGGCGGGAGCATTTCGGCGAGCTGGTGCAGATCGACGGGTCCGAGCATCGCTGGTTCGGGTCGGATCATCCGACCTGCACATTGCTGGTTTTTATCGACGATGCGACGGGGCAGCTGATGCAGTTGCAGTTCGTGCCGAGCGAGAGCACGCACAGCTATTTTGGCGCTTTGGAGGGCTATCTGACGCGGCATGGCTGCCCGGTGGGTTTTATTCGGACAAGCACACGGTGTTCCGGACTGCCAAACCTGATGCGATTGGCGGTCAAGGCATGACGCAGTTAGGCCGCGCCTTGGCGAAGCTGAACATAGAGATCCTCTGTGCCAACTCATCCCAGGCCAAGGGCCGGGTCGAACGGGCTAACCGCACGCTGCAGGATCGATTGGTCAAAGAGTTGATGCTGGAGGGCATCACGACGATCGCTACGGCCAACGCGCATTTGCCAGATATCATGGCGCGCTTCAACGGCCGGTTTGCCTGCTCTCCTGCCCGGCCTGGCGACCTCCACCGGCCCCTCAAGATCACCCTGTCGCGGTTGAACAATATTTGGTGGGCTATGGTGTAAAAATATCTTGGTATGGCATGCTTGGGCGGGCGCATTGATTTAGGGCTAGCGGGTGGCTAGGTTTCTGGGCGTGGATGCGTTGTTTTCCGGGCGACACGTTGATCGCGAGCTCATCATTCTGCGCTCGCTGGTATCTGCGCTTCAGGCTCAGTTTCCGGGATCTGGTCGAGATGATGGCGGAACGCGGTCTTAAGTTGGCGCACACGACGATCATGCGCTGGGTGCGTCACTGTGTGCCGGAATTTGAGCGACACTGGAACCGCTTTGGCCAAACGGCTGGGGCGTCATGGCGAATGGATGAGACTTATCAAGGTTCGGGGCGAGTGGGTTTATCTGTATCGGGCCGTTTACCGCGAAGGGCGGACGGTTGATTTCCGACTGAGCAGCAGGCGCAATGTGGCGGCGGCCAAGGCGTTTTCCGCACGGCGCTCAAAGGGCAAGGCGCGGCGCCGCACGATCACCCTGGATGGTTATGCGGCTTCACACCCGGCCGTGTGTCTGGCCAACCATGGATAAGTAGCACAATGGGGCCGTCGACAGGCCCTCCAACGTTGTAGGCGATGTCGAGATCGCCAGCTCTAACGATCGGCATTGTCAACTCCAATTGCCCCAACAGGGCGGAATGTGCGGGGCTTCAAGTCACTTCCGAATGGGAAATTCCATTCATCTTAGGCCGCTCTTTTACGAACAACCTCACTGCCATCATGAACGTCGAATCGCTTTTGGGCCGCAGGGGTTCGTCCAATGAAGGCAGAGACGTCTTGCGATCCATTATACAAAACGCCTTCGCGGTTTTTCCCGTGAATGATTTGAATTAGCTTTGGTGCTGGCTCAGAGCCCGATGAAATTGAGAAGATCGCCGGATAGCCGATCCGGCGCAGTTGCAAACAACCCGTGCGGTTCGCCCTCATATTCGATAAATTCTGCGTGGGGAATCGCCGCTGCAGCGGCACGACCGCTCGGAATAATCGGCACTGTCTTGTCACCCGTCCCGTGAATGACAAGAGTCGGCATAGTAAATGATGCCATGTCGGCCCGAAAATCCGTTTTGCCAAAGGCATCCACGCATTCGAGCGTGGCCTTTGGGCTTGCCATAACAGCAAGCTGAAATGTCCAATCGAGCAGCGCGGCGCTCACGGGCCGCGACACGAGGCCGATGCCGTAAAACTGCTTTGCAAATGTCTGCAAAAACTCGAACCGGTCCTGGCGGATATTCGCCTTCATCTCATCGAAGATAGATTCGTCGACGCCCTGAGGGTTGCTATCGTCCTTTAGAAGATAGGGAACGACTGAGGAAATAAGCGCGACTTTCTCGACACGTCCGGCCCCATGGCGCCGCAGATAACGGGCAATTTCCCCGCCTCCCATCGAAAAGCCGACCAATGTGGCCCCAGTGACATTTTGTTCATGAAGCACAGCGGCGAGATCGTCCGCAAAGGTGTCGTAGTTATAAGGGCCGACAGGATGCCCAGATTGCCCGAAACCGCGCCGGTCATAGGTAATGACGCGGTAACCGGCTTCGAGCAATGCCAAAGTCTGATACTCAAACATGTCGCCCGTCAAAGGCCATCCATGGATGAGGACGATGGGCTTTCCTGTGCCCGTGTCCTTGACGTGCAAATTCACGCCGTCGCGAGTTTTAACGAAGGGCATTGTATCGCTCCAAGGCTAAGCGACGTCGCGTGATTCGCGAACCGCGCCGTTTCTAAGCCGCCGATTATCGGCGATTCTTATAGTTTGGGGATGCGAGCCAGCATGGCCGATGGCCCTCGCTCCGAAGTGATGCACCCGATGACAACCTAGCTCATGCAAGTTTTCAAGCTGATGAGGGGTTTATATCTGACGCGGCGCGCTCGATCCGCATGGTTGGAGCCATAGACCGGATCGTGACGGGAATGGATTTGGCAGCAGGGGTTTTACTGCCTTCCGCATAATGGCCAATCGGCAAAAGCAAATTGGTCTCTGGATAGTAAGCTCCGACACATCCAACGGGAATGCCATAAGGAATGATTTTGAATCCTGGCGCTTCCCGATGGTGTCCGTCATTCGACTGGGTGACGAGCGTGACTTCGTCGCCGCCAGAAAGCCCAAGACGCTCAACATCTTCACGGTTCATGAAAACAACCATGCGGCTACCGCTGATGCCGCGAAACCTGTCAGAATAGCCATAGATGGTTGTGTTGAACTGGTCGTTGCTCCGGAGCGTAATCAGTCGCAAAGCATCGGGACCAATCTCGCGCAAGTCCTTGTCTTCTTCGAGACCTTTCGGGGTAATAAAGTTGGCCTTCCCCGTTTTGGTTTTCCATTTACGCTCACGGGCGGGCAATGATCGATGAAAGCCCCCGGGCTCCCACATGCGTTGATCATAATCATAAAACGTCTCGGGATAGGTTTCGCCGATTGACCGACGAATAGTGCTATAATCGGCCATCCAGGCCTTCCAAGGCACCTTAGGATTTGGGTCGAGGGTAGCCATAGCGATCCGCGCGACAACCTCGACCTCGCTTCTTAAATGCCGACTAGCGGCGGGCCGCACACCGCGCGAGCCGTGGATGCAGGACGTGCTATCTTCCATTGAAAGGGCTTGAGGGCCACTTGCACGTTTGTCGATTTCCGTGCGCCCGAGAACCGGCAAGAGATAGGAAACCCTACCTGGCAAGAGATGCGACCGATTGAGCTTCGTCGTGATGTGCACGGTCAATTGGAGCTTACGCCAACAAGGGTCGGTCCGACCTTGATCGGGTATGGCCCGAGCAAAATTTCCGCCCAGCCCAATGAACCCAGCTAGGTTTTCGGCGAGAAGTTCCTCAACCGCCTCGACGGTATTCAAGCCTTTTTCCTGCGGAGGCTCGAAGCCATATTGTTTCCGCAGATTATCGAGCGGCAAAAGCTCCGGCTTCTCCGTAATCCCCACGGTGCGCTGGCCCTGTACATTCGAATGACCCCTGACAGGGCAAATTCCCGCACCCTCCCTGCCAATATTGCCCTTCAGAAGAAGCAAATTGACCAACATCTGCACGGTTTCTACGCCCGCCCGATGCTGTGTCAGACCCATACCGTATATGCCCATGGCCGCGGAGGAGTTGGCGTAGACGGTCGCGGTCGCGGCGAAGGCTGAACGGGTCAGGCCGGATTCGCGCTCTAGATTTTCCCAACTCTCATTTCTTAACCATTGGATAAAGGTCTCGAAGCCATGGGTGTGAATTTTTATGAACTCGTGGTCGAGGATCGGCCTCCCACCACCCGCGCGGGCCTCATCATCCATATTCACCAGCCATTTGCAGATACCCGTCAATGCTGCGAGATCGCCTCCTGCCTTGACCTGATGATATTGGCTGCTGATACGGGTTTCATCGAGGGTGAGCATTTCCATTGGGGATTGAGGATTTGTGAAGCGCTCCAATCCTCGTTCCCTGAGGGGATTGTAGGTGATGATCGGAACACCACGCTGGCTAGCCTCTTCCAAAGCATGAAGCATGCGCGGGCTATTGCTGCCTGCATTTTGGCCGAAGAAGAACAGGCAATCGCATTTTGCAAAGTCTTCGAGAATTGTCGTTCCGACGGGAACACCGATGCTCTCAGGCAGGGCGACCGATGTTGTTTCATGGCACATGTTTGAGCTGTCGGGCAGGTTGTTATTGCCGAAGAGCCGGGCGAATAGTCCGTAGATATAACTGGCCTCGTTTGACGTTCTTCCCGAAGAGTAAAAAACAACCTTCTTTCGATCCTCAATGTCTTTGAGTTGACGGCCGATTTCCGTGAATGCGTCTGTCCAAGATACGGCCACGTAGCGGTCACTATCCTGGTCGTAGCGGAGCGGCTCGGTGATGCGTCCTGCCTGCTCGAGGTCGTAATCCGCCCATGTCAGCATTTTTTCAACCGAATGACGGGCGAAGAATTCCGGAGTGGCACGATGGGTCGTAATTTCCCAAGCCGTCGCCTTAGCGCCGTTTTCACAGAATTCAAAAGGCAAAGGTTTGGCAGGTTTGGGCCACGCACAACTGATGCACTGAAATCCATCAGCCTTGTTCTGGCGCTCCAGAATAAGGGGACCGCTAAGCGGAACGCCTTCGCGACGCAAGATGTCAGCGAGAGACTTCACAGAACCCCAGCCACCCGAGGGACCACGATAGGGCTTGTGTTTGACAGATTGCAAAATCCAGTCCTCCTGCAGCCCATTTTCTGGTGGAATATGGGATTTTCCGACACTCCCTACAAGAGAACGTGCTTGTCCAATCGCATAGCTTTGCCCATATGTGAGAAGCAGAAATGCGTTGAGGAGAGTGAAGTGTCAAATACTCAAACGGCATTCGCGCGTGCTCACCATGTGATAAGCCCGTCGCTTATGCCAACTGCAATCAGGTTTTCTACAAAACTTGAAAATGGCGCCTATCAGTTGGGAGAATTCACAAAGCTTAATCCAAGAACGGCTGTGCTTGGTGCCACGGGTCTTGGCTTTGTCATTGGTTATCTTTTGATTCAGTCACGTCGAGCATTGCGGAACTGATCCACCTTTCGGCGGTCCTGGGACTATTCGCAGTTCCAACTGCAATCTCTGGTTCAACGCAATCGACGAGAATGTGAGAAGAGAGGCCGCACAAAAGCGCCAAGCCAATGTAGAAGCTGCAAACGTCTCCCCAATTACATCGGAACCTCGTGAGTCGCTTTACGTCTTACATTTGGGCCCTGACATTGTCTCGTCTGAGACCGTCGGCTTTGAGGAAGCATACGGGTTGCCCGAGTGGAAATCCGGGCAACCCATCGGCTTCTTTAGATGCGCGCCGCGATGGCTTCGCTCTTTGGAACCTTGAGGTAAACGCGATTGTCCTCGACACGATCGACAAGATCAAACGCAAGAAAATGATGTTGCCGATCCGAAGAATCGGTCCGCGTGAGTTTAATCTGATCATTTTCCAGTTTGTCGACTGTCCCGACATGCTCACCGTCGGATCCAGAAATTTCCATGTGCTCTTTAATGCGAAGTTTTTCAAACATTTCTGTTTTCCTTTTTTATCGACGAGATTACACCGACCGCCGCAACCAAAAGAAGGACGGCTAGCGATCAAGGCCAACCGTATATGGTCTTTCAAAGTCCGAGATTTGAGTTGCTTTTAATAATCAGACTTCAAAGATTGGTGCGTGTGCACAAGTCGACAGAAGTTTTTCTGGTTCGCGCTGATTGGATCACTGTGGGAAAAACTGATCACAAGGGAACGATGCTCAAAAACTAGCGGCATTGTCTCATGATAACAGGGAATCTGACATCAAGGTCTGATCTACTACACAGTCACCCGCGAAATCTTAATCAATTCCATTAGGGGCTGGCTGCGCCGCCCGTTGGTCCATCAGCATCTCCTGCGCCCCCTGCGCCGGATTGGTCGATATTCCCGGAGGCACCCCCTACCTTGTGTGACGATGCCAAATGGGAAGAATCATTCATGGCGCATCCGGCGAGCGCCAGAGCAACGGATACAAATCCAAGCTGAATCGTGCTGCGTAGTTTCATAATAAAGCCCTCTATTTTGGAGATTTGCTTTTGGTGTCACTTCGGATGCCGTTAGTGAGGCACAATTTACCGGGCGTTTTCGGCCCCCAATTCTGCTACCACGGGTTTGCCTAGCCCGGGCTTAGGTCGCCAGAAATTGGATCGCTAGCTCCGGTATATGCGGAGCTCCGATTAGAGCTCCGCTGCAACCTTAGGAAATCGGATTTCCGCCGGTGACCCCGTAAACTTCGCCTGTAACGTAGCTCGATTCCTGAGAGGCCAATAGAACGTAAACGGGTGCGAGTTCGGCCGGTTGGCCAGGCCGTTTCATGGGAACTTCATCCCCGAAATCCGGAATATTCTTGGCTGGTTGACCACCCGAGGATTGCAGCGGTGTCCAAACCGGGCCAGGCGCCACGGCATTGACCCGGATGCCTTTCCCAACGACCTGTTTCGCCAGAGCATGAGTGAACGCCGTTATGGCTGCCTTGGTCGGCGCGTAATCAAGCAGCATGGGCGAAGGACTGTAACTTTGGATAGACGTCGTGTTGATGATAGTAGCGCCCGCTTTCATGTGCGGAAGAGCGGCTTTGCATAGCCAGAACATGGCAAAAACATTCGTCCGGAAGGTCGCTTCAAACTGTTCAGTCGTCAGATCGGCGATATCTTCGACCGCCGTTTGCTTACCAGCGACATTGACCAGAATGTCGATGCCGCTCAAGGCGGAATGGGACTGCTGAACTAAAGTCTTGCAGAAAGCCTCATCCTTGAGATCACCCGGGAGTGTCAGGAATTTCGTGTTTGGCCGGTGCTGTCGAACATTGCTATGCGGCTGCCCGTTTGAGGCGTTCGCCGAACATGACAGCAAACTGAGCCTTTGCC
>NZ_JAESVA010000025.1 GCF_020621385.1 Acidisoma cellulosilyticum
GTCCAGCAACTCATCTGGGATCGCAGGCGCTTTCCGTCGGGGCATCTGGGAGCCTCCTTTTTGGCGGATTTTGACCAAGGAAGCAAAATGGGCATCGACGACTATCTGTCTCAGGTAATGTTCGTACTTTCCCGGCCTCGTGTTCCAGGAATAACCCGCAACGCTCATCAGATACAAGGTAATGTCATGTTTGATGATAAAAGCTCGCTGGTGGTGTTGCCACGGGTGGCAATCCCCCGAAGACTGGTCCACTTCATATGTAGTTAACCTGACCGCAACAGCTCGACCCGCTGCGCAACTTGAACGCTCCGCGCGCCGGCCCGTTGTTCCCACCGCGCCACAAGGCGTAACCAACATCGAGACTCTGGTCCGCGCCGGATGAAAGATCAGGGGCAGGTCAGTGAAATTTCATCACGAATCATTCGAAGCTGAAGCAGGAAGGCATCTATATTATGATTAAGTAGCAGAGGTATTAGAAGATCAACTATCTCGTCTTGAAGTTCCCACCAAGCTAGTAGCTGTAGCTCAGAAATAACATTCTTTTCAAATCTATACCTAATAACTCGCCCAGGGTTTCCTACTACGACTGCATACGGCGGAACGTTAGATGTTACTATTGCCTTGGCACCGATAATTGCACCATTGCCAATAGTAATGCCAGAGCCTATAAAGACATCCGAGGCAATCCATACATCGTTCCCTATGACAACGTCTCCTTTGCTAATATGGTCATCAGCATCCGGCGGAACATGCTCCCAATATTCGGCTAAGACTTTAAAAGGGTAAGTGGTCATTGTGTCAGATCTGTGATCGCCAAGTACAATTTTTACACCATTAGCTATTGAACAATATTTACCAACGGTAAAATTTGCGAGATTCTCTTCAATAACCTCAGGATTACCATAAGTATGCTCACCGATAGACCATCCATAGTGAGCTATTTGTTGAGCAAAGACTTCTTTGGTTTTGCTGTAGCGAAGAGTACTTTTTAGTTCCGTTAGGCTAAATGGTGAATCACTGCCACACAGTCGATAGCCTTGACCCTCAAGCTTTCCATTATTGCCTTTCCCTAAAACAAACTCAAAAGCCAACTGTCCGGTGGCGTGTAAAAGCTGAAGCCGGTTATTTTGAATATCCCAAGACTTTATATTTTCTTGAATGGCACATTCAACTGCTCCCCCAGCCAGTAGCTTGATACGTTGACCGATTTGTGCATGTGATAAGTCACGCAAAAGCCAAAGCCGATTCTGAACCTGGTCGAAGGTAAGATAATTTTTAAAAGCCATTTCGCTCATCGTTGCTATCCCTATTTTCGAATGCCTGTCTATGAAATGTTGTGGCTCTACTGTTGGCAGAGCAATTTTAAGTGAATAATAAAATTTCTCTGCGAAAACCAGATCATCGTTTAAGCATAAATCGCCACTTGAATAGCTGCGCTGGAGTTATGCCGTGGCGCCTCGCTATTTTGCTTGCTGACTCGTTGGAAAAAAAGCTTTCTTCAACGATTTCCAGTTTTTTACTGTCCGGCCAATACCGTCTTTGGCGCGGTTTTAAGTTTCGAGTGTTTCTTTCATCATCTTTTTTATTTATCGCGTTTTCTTGCGGACTAGATTTGAGATCACCTTTGGCGGCTAGTCGCCGCCAGCTAAAAATTTGATTTGGGTTTATGCTGTATTTTCGGGCTACAGAGCTAACTGAAGATCCAAATTGATGTGATTCGTATACAACTTTAAGTTTTTCTGCCTTGGACCAGTTGCGTCGGCCTTTAATGGAAATGCCTGTTTCAATCTGAGTTAAAATGACAAGAGATTGTATAGATTCTTCCCGCCTTTTTTCTAGCTGGGCCATATCAAAGAGGCCTTTGGCTGAAAGTTTACGCCAAAGAAACAGTTGATTTTTGTGGAGGCCATGTTTTACTGCAACACTGGCTATTGAACTTCCCGGGCGATAGGTTTCAACAACGAAGCTCAATTTATCTGCAGTTGACCATTTTCTTCGGATGCGGGAATGCATAATTATATTTTACATAAAATTCGTGATAAAATTCAACCGATAATTTATTTGTTGATAAAGAAACAATAAATTACTTGTAAATTTTTCATAAAAAGCATCACCTTTTAGCAGTAGAAAAGAAAATTTTCTGGAAAATAAAGCCGATGGTTATAAAATGGGGGGTTTAAATTCACATTTAGTGATTTTACACAGCCCTTAACGCTCGCAGATAATTTTCACTGCGTGCGTAGTTGGCATTCTTCGGCGCAAGCTTGAGAGCCTGTTCCACGGACAGAAGGGCATTCGCGGTGTCGCCATTGGCCTGCAGGACATTGGCGAGCTGGTAGTGATTCAGCGAATCGGCCGAATTGGCCGCGACCGCACGGCGCGCGAATTCCAGCGCCTGCCCGGCTTCGCCCCGGCGCAGCGCAATATCGCTCAGCCGTCGCAGCGCGCCGGCATCGGCGGGCGCGAGATCCACGGCGGTCTGGCCAGCGGTCATGGCCGCAGGCAGGTTACCGGCATTGAGGTGAAGATTGGCAAGATGGCCATGGGCCGAGGCTTCCCCCGGCGCTTCCTCGGTCGCCTTGATCGCCCAGGTGAGAGCGGCGCCAATGTCCTGTCTGCGCATCGCGATATCGCTCAGACGCTGCAAGGGTAGGACCACCTGAGCGGGCGTCGCGGCAATGGCATGCGCCTGCAGGAACGCGGCCTCGGCCTCGTCCAGCCGGTTGGCCTGGAGGTGAAGCGTGCCGATCTGCTGAAAGCCGGCAGGATTGGATGGAAAATCCTGCACCATGCGATCGGCCCAATACAAGGCCCCCGGCTCGTCGCCACGCCGGTTGAGACTATGGCTCAGCCGGCTATGGAAGGCCGGGTTACCGCCCGCGACGGCGGTTGCCTGCGTAAGGGCCCCTTCCGCTGCGGCGTCATCGCCACGTGCGAATTCCAGCGACGCCAGCTGGTTGTAGTTGTTGGGGTCGTTTGGATCCGTTTCGATGGCGAGCTGCAACCATGTCGCGGCCTGGGCTTCATCGCCGCGGCGCAAGGCCACATCGGCCAGCCGGCGCAGAAGCGGCACATTCGTCGGCGCAATTTCGAGGGCGCGGTTCAGCGCGATCTCGGCTGCGCCCAGATCATCCTGGCGCAAATGCAAGCTTGCCAGATGGTTATAGACCGCGAGATCGCCCGGCTGCGCGGCGATCGCCCGCTCGGACAAGGCAACAGCCTCGCCCGGTTTATCGAGGCGCATTTTGAGATTGCTGAGCCTGAGCAGAAGGGCGACGTCGGCCGGCGCGAGTTCGACGGCAAGGGCGAGCGGTGCCTCGGCGGCCTCGGTCTGATTCTGGCGTATCAGAAGGATCGCCTGATGGTTGTGGTTCGCCGCATCGGTCGGGTGCATCGCAATGGCTTTGGCGGCCCAGTCCATCGCTTCACCTTGCTCACCGGCACGCGAGGCGAGATCGCTCAACCGCCGCAGATGGACGGGATTGCCGGGGGCGAGTTGGGCAGCGCGGTCCGCGGCCTGACGAGCTTCGGCCAGCTTCTCCTGCTGCAGATAGATCCCGGCGATATGGGCATGGTTATCGGCATCGAAGCGATTGGCGGCGACGGCGCGTTCCGCCCAGGCCAGTGCGTCGGCTTGAGCCGTTTTCTGCTGCGCCATCTGGCTCAGCCGGCGCATCAGAAAGGCGGCATCGCTCGGCTTACCGGCTTGCGCGACCACCGCTTCCAGCGCGGCATAGGCATCGTCACGCGCGCCGCGCGCGCTATGCATGCTGGCCAGATGATTATGGTTCTGGAGATCGACAGGGTGATCGGCGATGGCGCGCTCGGCCCAGGCAAAGGCGCCGTCCCAATCCCCTCGGCGCATCAAGGTATCACTCAGGCGACGCTTATGTTGGGCTGCGGCTGAATCCAACGAAACGGCCAGGAGCAGCGCTGCTTCCGCGGCCGTGTGATCGCCGGCGGAGGCAGCCAGACGGGCTTCGAGATCGTAGTTGGCCGGGCCATCGGGCTCGGTCTCGCGCGCGCGCCGCGCCCAGACGCGGGCGGTGTCGAGATCGCCACGGGTGGCTTGGAATTCGGCCATGCGCCGCAGCGCCGGGGCATTCTCCGCCGCCGCATCGATCGCGGTCAGGATCGACGCTTCCGCGCCGTCGAAATCCCCATAGCGTTGCTGCAGGTTGGCGAGGAAAAGATGACCCTGACCTTCTTGCGGCCTTAGCTGCGCCGCACGCTCCGCCAGGGCGAGTGCGTCGTCGCGGCGGCCGAGATGAACCATGATATCCGCGAGCCGGCGCAGATAT
Source organism: Acidisoma cellulosilyticum (assembly GCF_020621385.1). GTDB lineage: Bacteria > Pseudomonadota > Alphaproteobacteria > Acetobacterales > Acetobacteraceae > Acidisoma > Acidisoma cellulosilyticum. Next base: position 4,302 of record NZ_JAESVA010000025.1, read on the forward strand.
CCGGCATTGTCAGGCCTGATCTCGACGGCACGGACAAGAAGCTCGGCCGCGTCGGCGTATTGCCCGCAGCGTGCGCAAATTTGACCGAGATGGGCGTAACTCTCGGCGTCCGCAGGGTCCGCCGTCACGGCCTGTTCCGCCCATTGCCGCGCTTCCTCGGGCTTTCCTTCCTCCCAGCGCATGTCGCTGAGGCGGCGCAGAAGCCCTGGATGCTCCGGATTGAAATCCAAGGCCCAGCTGAGCAGCTGCTCGGCTGTCGCGACATCGCCGTTGCGGATCAGTTCGGCAGTCGCCCGCAGCGTCATGGCGGGATTGGTCGGGTCGACGCTTGGGCCGGTGTAATCGCTCATCGGTCAATCAGTTCCATGGTCTGGATCGGGTGGGCGTTGTCGGCGATGCTATGACGAAAGACGCTCTAGCTGTCAGGTTGTGAGAAGTCATTGGCATATTCCATAATATCGTCGACGTCACTCATGATGTTTTCGTCCGCTGCCGACGTGCATTGTCGGTTTCTGAGGCGTGGTTTTTGTTTCAGTCGTTCGTCGACTTTTGACGCTGGTGACAGCTCGCCGAGAACACGCTGCCGACGCTGATTGTACGCTTGGTTGAACCCGTGCAGGAGTGTCTCAAGATCAGCATGGTTGGCGACATTGATCGGAAGAACCTCGGCCGCGATACGCCCATTGAAGCGTTCGACCATACCGTTCGTTTGTGGCGAGTAGGCGCGTGCCCGGCGGCGGTTTACACCATCGTCTTGGCAGGCCTTTTCGAAGGCATCGGCGGTGAAACACGAGCCGCGATCTGTCAGCACGTGGGTCACCCGGAAAGGAAAGGCAGATTTCACCGTCGTGAGGAAATCAACAGCGTTTTCGGCATTCTCGGCATCAAAGATTGCCAGATGAACGTAGCGGGAACAGCGTATCCGTCCGGTGGGCGCCGTTGGTGACGGTCAGGCTGCGGAGATTTCCTGAGCTTCCGGGCTCCAGTTCCAGGGCAGCAGCTCGTGGAGTTTGGAAGCGGGATGGTCACCAATGCGACGCAGGACGTCGGCGAGCCAGGCCCGCGGGTCGACGTTATTCAGACGTGCGGTGACGATGAGGGAATACATCGCGGCCGCGCGCTCTCCGCCGCGGTCTGATCCGGCAAATAGCCACGCTTTCCAGCCCAGGGCGATGCCACGAAGCGCACGTTCTGCTGCGTTGTTGCTCAAGCAAATACGCCCATCGTTAAGCAAGCGGCTGAAGCTCTCCTACCGTTTCAACATATAGTCCATGGCCTTGGCGACATCGGCATGTCACGAGAGCTTGGCCCGTGTCGTGCGCATCCAGTTTTCCAGATCGACCACGAGCAGCGCGATCGTTTTCTGGCGGGCGGCACATCGCCGATCGGCGGATTGGCAGGTGATCTCGCGCTCCGCCGTGAAGATGGTGTCGATCCGCCGCACGGCTTCGACAGCCAACGGCGCCTTGCCCAGGTCCGCGAGCTCGAAGAACTTACGGCGGGCGTGAGCCCAGCAGCCTGCCTCGGTGGCCGGCCCAGGTTGGCGCGCCCCGTCGTAAAGGCCATTGAATCCGGCATAGGCATCAGCCTGCAAGATACCCCACCATCCGGCGAGGTGCGGGAGGGGATGAGCCGCGGTGCGGTCCGGCGAGTAGCGGAACAGGGCTGCTGGCTTAGCGTCCCCGCCGAAGGGTCGGTCATCGCGCACATAGGTCCATAATCGGCCGGTCTTTGTCTTACCCTTGGCCAGCACCGGCACCATCGTGTCGTCGCCATGGATGCGAGCCGCCGCCAACACATGGGCTCTGATCAGTACGACCAAGGGTGCCAGCGTGACAGCGCAGGTACCGATCCAGTCAGCCAGCGTCGAGACATCCAGCTCAATGCCCTCGCGCGCATAGGCTTCACTCTGGCGATTGAGCGGCAAATGGTCAGCGAATTTGCCGGTCAGCACCATGGCCAGCAATTCGGCCCCAGCCCACCCGCGCGCTATCGGGTGGAAGGGCGCGGGTGGCTGGGTGATCGTCTCACAGGACCGGCAGCTCCACTTCTCGCGGACAGTCTGGATCACCTTCCACTGGCGGGGCACGACCTCCAAGGTCTCGGTGATTGCTCTCGTCGAGCTTCGCGAGCTTTCCGCCACAGCATGGGCAAGCCGTGGGGCCAGGTACCACCACCCGTTCTCGGGGCAGATCGGCGGGAAGCGGGCCGCGTACGGGGCGCCGACGAGTAAATCCACTGACATTATCCTGTTCAGCAACCTCGACCTGTGCGGCATCCTCGCTGGCTGCGGCTTCCAGCTCCTCGAGTTCAAGCTCCGTCTGATCCAGCAGTTTGCGGCCGCGCTCCGACGATGCGCCGAAGCGATCTTGACGCAGCTTGGCGATCAGAAACTTCAAGTGAGCCACCATCGCCTCGGCGCCGCTAGCGCGGGCCTCTGCCTGACGCCGCGCTGATTGCTCGGCCGCCAATGCGGCACGCAAGGCGGCGACCTCATCCGATGCGGGGGCTGCGTCCTGGCTCACGCGAGGATTCAACCATAATCCGGCACGCTTGTGTACTGTTATCCGGCCGCTTCCGGCCGATAAGTCCGCTGCGGATTCCGCCAGTCTATTCCCTCAAGCAAATAACCAAGCTGGGCTGCGGTGACCGGCACCACGCCGTCGGCAGGCGACGGCCACAGGAAGCGGCCGCGCTCCAGCCGCTTGGCGGCTGGAGCGCGGCCGCTTGGCATAAAGCGACATGCCGAGGCCATCGTGCCAAAGCACCTTGATCAGGTCGCCGCGTTGCCACGGAACACGTAAAGATCTTCAGCGTGAGGATCCCGGCGAAGGCCTTCTTGAACAAGCAGCGCCAGCCCGTTCATGCCACGCCGCATGTCGGTGGCGCCGGTCGCCAGCCAGACCCGCACGCCGGAAGGAACAGGGATCATCCCCGCAGAACCGTCAGCACGCGCCGCAGCGCAGCCGCACTAACATCGCTACCAACCCGAAGGGTAGTGCCATCCGAAAGCCGGATCTCGATTGCGCTGTCACTATTTGCCTCAGACCTGCCGCCGTGCGCCGGTGCGAGCGGCATGGTGTCCGGTGCGATGCGCATCGGCGGAAAACCGGCGCCCGTATACGCAGGGCCAAGCCGTCGGCGTGCCTGGCGGCGCCAACCCCATAACAAACTGCGACTGATGTCATGCCGCCGCGCTACCTCGGCGACAGAGGCGCCTGGCGTCTCCAATTCCGCGTAAGCATCGCGGCGTGAGCACAGGGCCTCGGTTTGACGGGCGGGAGCGTGACGGAGTTAGGGGCGGTCGATCATCACGCGGCCATGGTGGCGGTCGTGGCTTGGGCTTTCCGCGCCTTCCAGTTCCACGGTAGCAGACTGTCCAGTTCGTTCGCCTTGGTGCGTCCTGAGACGACACGTTCCAAGGCGTCTGTCAGACGCCGTTCAGCTTTGCAGTGGCGATCAGCGTCATTGCGATCGCCCAGTGGCGGGCGCCGCCATCGCTGCCCGCAAAAAGGGCATTCTTTTGATTAAGCGTTACCGGACGGATCGCGCGCTCGACAACGTTGGTGTCCATCTCGATGCGACCGTCGTCGAGGAAGGCTACCAGGCCGGGCCAGTGACGCAGCGCGTCGCGCATGGCCTTGGTGAGGTCGGAACTGCCTGGCAGACGCGGCAACTGCTCCTCGAGCCAGGCGTGCAGAGCCGTCACGATCGGCCGACTTCGGGCATCACGCACCGCGTGCCGATGCTCGGCCGGAGAGCCACGGATCTCGGCCTCGATCTCGTAGAGACTGGCGACCTGTGCCAGCAGTTCCGCCGCCACGGGCGATTTGGTGGAGGCGTAGAACTGGTAGAAGGCGCGTCGCATATGCACCCAGCAGAAAGCCAACCGCACCGAGCCGTCAGCGCGCTCGCCCGCCAGCCGCTTGAACCCGTCATAGCCGTCCACCTGCAGCACACCGTCGAACCCGGCCAGATGCGCCCGGAGCGGCGGCCGAACTGGTGGCGGCTCAAGCGCTGGATCAGCAGACGCAGTCGGTCATTCTCGGCATGCAGTTCGCCCTGCTGCTGGAGCACGGTCCGCAGCATCTGTTGCAACAGCGCCGGGTCGTCCGGCAGGGCATTGGGGTCGATCTGCACGCGGCGATGATGAACGAGTTCGCCGTGTCGGATCCAGAGACAATGTCGACAAAGTGCTAGATTTATCCAGCTAGTTCCGGCCGTCGCGGCTTCACCGGTGCCCGCCATTCACAGCCATCGAGCAGCGCCGCCAATTGCGCCGGCGAGAGTTGAATTCGTCCCGTCGTGGTGACGGTCGGCCACGCGAACTGGCCGTATTCCAGCCGCTTCATCAGCAGGCACAGACCGATCCCATCATGCCAGAGAAGCTTGATGAGCCCGGCACGGCGGCCTCGGAATGCATAGACGGCGCCATCAAACGGGTTCTCGGCAAAGCTCTCCTGCACCAGCATTGCTAACCCGGTCATGCCGCGGCGCATGTCCGTCACTCCGCAGGCCAGATAGATGCGCAGCCCGGATGCCAGGGTGATAATCGCCACCTCAGCGCATCCAGCACACGCCGTAGTGCAGCACGGTCCACCTGCGCATCGATGCGCAGGTGGATGTCACCCGGCAGCACGATCTCCATGCGCCCGGCGGAGCACGCGGCTGCCCGCACAGCCGCCACATCAGGTGCCGGTGCGACAGGCTCGATGGTCAGCGCCGTGGCCGCAACCTCCACCGTCGCGAACCGCGGAGCGGCCTGCGTCAGTACCGCTGACCGCACGCCAAGCACCTCCTGCCGCCATGTGTAAAGCTGCCCGGAGCTGATGCCGTGTTTGCTCGCAACCTCCGTCGGCGTCAGGTCCGGGCCGTAGCTCTCGGCGACGATGTCGCGCTTCTGCTCCAGAGTCCAACGCCGACGCCGTTCGACCCCGGTGATGATCTCCACCCGCGCACTCCGAGCGCTCCTACGATTGGTCGTATGACTGCTCTCATCCGCGGCAATGATGTCAGGCGCTTCGTCCATCCGCGTTTTGCATCACAGCGTTCAGGCGCAACGCAATGTGGCAGTGCCGCGACGCTTACAATTCCGCCAGGACCCGCGACTTCTCTTCAGGCCGCCATCGCCGCCGCCGCCCAACCCCAGTGATGATCTCCACCGCTGATCCCATTCCTGTCCTTAAGGACGTTCTTAAGAGCGCCCTTAAGATCACGGGGGTCATTCAACGCTGCAAGGCGGCACTCACCGGGCGGATACGGAACAGCGGTCGATAGCGACGTAGAGATAGCGCTTGCGCGTCTCTCCGTTAGCAGTTCGCAGCTTCGGCAAGTGTTTTATGTCGATATGGACGTAACCCAGGTCATAATTCCTGAATTTCCCTTTACCGTGGACTGACTGCGCGAAACCTCCTCCGGCCGCCAGCCTGGATTTTTCTTGCCGATGAACTCGCACGGAGCTCGAAGCTCGGCAACGGCTTGTTGTCCACGGGGCCAGTGGTATCGTAAGAGGCAGAGGTTTTAGGGCACGTTCACTCCTTTTAGAAACAAAATTACACAACCTCGAGCCGGATAAAGATCTCTGTTAGTCTAACCTATTTTATCAAAAAACCCAGTTGTGCTAATTGACTAGGAGTACCAATGTCATAGTCCAACTGGTAACTCGTTATTTCACCGGGACCAAAAGAAGCCTTTTGCTCTGGATGCAATTGACTATCAACAACCTCAGAATGCCATTGAACACCACCACATTTTTTTCCATCATCGCACGTCACGTGGGGACGAAACCTTACAAAGCCATCAAATTTCTTTGATTTATCGACCGTATGAATTGCAACTGCAATGTCCTTTCCATGTATTTTCCACACCATAACCACATAAGAAATAGGTTTGGTAGCAACCATGCAATCTTCCTCTTGACAGACAACGTTCCTAACTTCGCCACGAGGTGTCTTTGACAAGTCCTGGTAAGGATAAATTGGCCCAAAAATATGATCATCTTCTGGGATATAAATCCTTAAATCTCTATTTTCCGGCATGAAATAAATTCCATAATCAAATTGAAATCTTTTCCAATCGGTTTGAAATTTATGCCTAACCGAATAGCGATAAAGTAGACGAGTTATATGAGACTTATCGTTTAAGAAAATCTGCTGTGACTCCAATGCGAAGCGCCCATCTCCAAACCTAACGCCTGTGTTATAGCAGGGGCTGGTGTTTTCTGATAACTTTGGGTTAGCTCCTAACGGGCGATAGTCATTAGAATACAACGGTAACCAAGTTAACTGTGTAAAACCATTGGGCGAGTAGCCGAGAGGGGCTTCATATCCCCACACTCGAGCACTGTTACCCGCTGCTTGGTTGAAGTGAATTATTTTACCCGATACCGCGTTAGTTCCCCCCATGCTAATCTGCCAAGCGGCGCCACCAGCACTACGGGAGTCAATTAAATTTACGGGAAAATTAGGATCTTGGGGATTTATCAAGTCAAGAGCAACGATTACGTCTCCTATTGTACGATTGATTCCAACTTTGACCCAAGCATCCGATCCTTTAAACAACAAAGTATCTGTGGGTAGCATCTGATTGGGAACGCCGGCAATATTACAATGTAAAGTCTCGCTCGTATCCAGTGACGCATCAGAAAATAATTTTGTCTGCTTATAAATGAAAGTAAGAATTTTATTTTGATTTGGAATTATTTTTACTAAGATACGATTTTGTTTAGACCCATCGGAGCGAGGTGGGAACTCAATAATTTTTTTCTCACAGTCCATACATCCTGATACATCAACTGAGAGCCCGTCGGGAACCTGAACTCCAATCTCATACAATCCACTCGGAAGTGTTATGGTAGCATCAGCTTGAGTTGCCCCAAAACTAGGGCCATAGTCTCTGGACACGAAACGATAATTTGAAGAAAGATTTTCTAATTTTCGAATAGAGATTGAAGCGCCAGGATTGACAAATGGGCCGCCATCATCAGTAAATTTTCGGATACTGATACTTCCGGGCATTATATTTTTCGAAGAGTCTTCAATAGCTGGTATTTTCCCTGATTCATTTTCGGCAAATAATGGCTTTGATAAAAAAACAACTGCCAATATAACGACAAGCAACATCGCTGCTGAAAAATTGACAGCCTGCCAACACTTCATGGCATTTTTGGCCTTGGAGATAAATTTTATCGGCATTACAGATCCGCCTTCGAAGAAGCACAAAAATGTATCTTAGCCGTCTAAGAGTTGATGCTCAAGTTTCTGCGAAGTATGAGAATCTTAGCATTAAAAGGCTGCGCGAGCTTCAATGTCGCATGATAGGACATGTCCCAACGCACGAGAAATTCTTCTGTAAATATTTCGACAAAATAGAATATTTTTGCTGCTCCTCAATTTTTGGACAGTGCGACCTCACCAATTGAACTTGCTTTGAGAGCCATGAACTCCTGAGGGATCGATAGCCGAGCGCCCGGTGCGGGTGCAATGCGTTGTAATGTTCAAACCACACGGGCAGCGATTGGACGACGGTCGTGGCGTCTGGCTTGGGATTGAAGACCACGTAGTCGCGTTTGAAGGTTCGCACAAAGGCTTCGGCCATACCGTTGAATTGTAAGCGGTCGTTTTTCTGCGCGTAGCGAAACGGGTGCGAACGACATGACAACGGAAGCTGTGAGACAGCTTTTGTAGGTAATGTCATGTTTAATGATAAAAG
>NZ_JAESVA010000026.1 GCF_020621385.1 Acidisoma cellulosilyticum
AACGCGTTGCGACCACCTTGGCCGGATTCCACGTCATTGCCTTCGTCGGATATATGCTCAAACAAGCTGCGATACTCATGCAAGGTGCATGACACCCTCTAGGTTTAATTGCGCTATCCCTGGCAGTTGCCGGCTGTGCGATGAACAAGCCGCCGCATCTGGCATCAGCCCATAAAATTGGCGGCCAGAATGGTTTGGCGGCGCCCGGAGCCGCCGGTGCCGGTACGCAGGACGGTCCGAGCGGGGGCGCTTCCTAGAGCGTTTCCTGTTGGTTCTGAATCGGATTTTTGATTCCCCGACGCGGGGTTGATGTGATTCAAGATGCTGACTGAAGGGAGGTCAGCATCGATGGCCCGAGCCTTATCGAATGATCTGCGGGAGCGTGTGGTATCTGCGGTTCAGTCCGGCGAGACGAGCCGGGCGGTCGCGGCCCGATTTGGGATTGCGGTATCGTCGGTGGTGAAGTGGTCGCAGCGTCATCGCGCGACCGGTTCGGTATCGCCCGACCGCATGGGCGGGAACCGCCCGCGCGTGCTGGAACCGCATCGCGCCTTTATTGCCGAGCGGATCGAGCATGCCGTCGCTGACCTTGCACAAGCTGAAGGCAGAACTGGCCGAACGCGGTATCTCCATCTCGCACGACGCAGTCTGGCGCTTCCTGCGCCGCGAAGGACTGCGCTTCAAAAAAAACGATCTTCGCTCTTGAGCAGGCGAGACCCGACATCGTGCTTAAACGCAGACGCTGGCGTCTCTGGCTGCAGGGGATCGATCCCAACCGCCTCGTCTTCATCGACGAGACCTGGATCAAGACCAATATGGCGCTGCTCCGGGGCTGGGGGCCAAAGGGCGTTCGCCTCCGGGGTTTCGCCCCTCATGGCCATTGGCGCACCCTGACCTTTCTCGGCGCGCTCCGTGCCCAAGGTCTCACGGCTCCCTGCGTCTTCGATGGTCCTATCAATGGGCGCTGCTTCCGCGCCTATGTCGAACAGCAATTGCTGCCGACGCTCAACCCAGGCGACATCGTCATCATGGACATGTGTGGACGCCCCCTGCGGAGCAAGCGGAATCTTCAATGGCGAGTGGCGTGCGGTTCGGTGCTGACATGTGTCCGGCCTTTGATGCGGCCGTGACATGCCGCGGGCCCGTATGGGAGTTCGCGGATCGGGGCCAAAGCAATCTGGCGCGCTTGGATAGCGCTTGTCCATGAACTGGCTTACCCGACCCCGTCTCACGACCGTTGCGCCATACTCTCCTTCGACCTCAGCCTGCTTCACGGCACCCCACGACCTTGACGGCTTACCCCGCCACGGCCGGAGCTCGGTAGACCCCGCCATGGGCGAGAAGCGCCCAGACCGTTCGGGCCATCTTGTTGGCAAGTGCGACCCGTACCAACATCGGTGGCTTGCGCTCCATCATGCTGGCCAGCCACGTTCCGGGCGCCGCGCCTTTGCGGGACGCCCAACCAGCGACTGCGCTCGCCCCGATAATGAGCAAGCGCCGTAGCGTGCGCTCGCCCATCCGGGATGTGCGACCCAACCGTTCCTTCCCACCGCTCGATCGCTGAACCGGCGTGAGCCCCAGCCAAGCGGCGAAATCACGCCCTCGCCGAAAGGTCGTCGCTGAGGGAGCCAGGGCGACGAGCGCTGTCGCCGTGATCGCGCCGATGCCCGGAATGGTCATCAATCGCCTCGCAACCGCATCTTCTTTCGCCCGGCGCACGATCTCGGCATCAAGCTTCAGAACCCGCTCATCGAGCGCATGCAACTCGGCGATGAGCACATCAAGCACGACGCGCGCTGGCTCGGGAAGGCCTGAGGCTGGGTCATCAACCACGGCGATCAGCTTGGACACGTGCATCGGGCCCTGCGCGACAACTATCCCGAATTCGGTCATATGCCCTCGAAGCGCATTGATCAGCTGGGTACGCTGCCGGACGAGCAGGTCGCGGGTACGGAACACCAGCGCCGACGCTTGCGCCGCTTCGCTCTTCACCGCCACGAACCGCATGGTGGGCCTTTGCGCCGCCTCGCAGATCGCTTCGGCATCGGCCATGTCGTTCTTTTGCCGCTTCACAAACGGCTTTACGTACGCCGGCGCAATCAGCTTCACCTCGTGACCGAGCCGACCGATCTCGCGTGCCCAGTAATGAGCGCCGCCGCACGCTTCCATCGCGACCGTACAGCGGGGCAGTTCCGCGAAGAAACCAATCAACTGCTCGCGCCGAACCTTCTTCCGAAGCACGGCTGCACCGCTACCGTCAGCGCCATGCACCTGGAAAACGTGCTTCGCCAAATCCAGCCCGACTGTAATAATCTGTTCCACTGACGCCTCCTTGGTGGTCTGCAACACCACCACTCTGGCACACAGATGCCGTTGGGGGGCGTCCACCCCATCAATCTCGGCAGCCATAAATCCGCTGCCGTCCGCCATCTGATCCAGGCCGCAGGCGCCAGGCTATGGTTCCTGCCGCCCTATTCACCCGATCTCAATCCGATCGAGCAGACCTTCGCCAAGATCAAACACTGGATGCGCGATGCACAGAGACGCACCATCGAAGAAACTTGGCGGCACATCGGCACTCTCGTCGCAACGATCCAACCCGCCGAATGCGCCAATTACATCGCCAATGCCGGTTACGCTTCAATCAAAACATGAAACGCTCTAGGCTCCATCTCTCGGCTTAGGGTTGAGGCGCGTCGTCCACGACCGCCCACCCGCCGCCGAGCGCTTTATAGAGTCCGATCAGATCGACATTGATGTCTGTGTCGGCCTGGGCAAGCGCATCCTGGCTATTGAGAAGCGCGGATTGTGCCGCGGTTACGTTCAGGAAGTCGACAGTCCCTTGCGCGAAGTTCTGGCGCGCAGCGAACAAGGCCGTGCGGTTCTTGTCGACCGCATTCGCAAGCTGATCGCGCTGCTCTTGACCGTCAGCATAGGCCGTAAGTGCGTTATCCACGTCCTGCCAAGCTTGCAGTACCGTCTGGCGATAATCCAGCGCCGCTTCTTTCTGCTGGGACCGGCGCAGCTTTAGCGTTCCCGTCAAACGGCCACCCTCGAACAGCGGAACCGTAATTTGCGGGCCAATCGTATATTCGAGGTCGGGTAAAGAGAAAGCATTGCCAAGCTGCAGGCCTTGAAGCCCAGCATGGGCGCCGAGCGTGATGTCCGGATAGAATGATGCGACGGCGACACCGGTTTCGGCGGTGGCGGCATGCAGCTTCGCTTCTGCCTCCCGGATGTCCGGTCGGCGCAGCAGCAAGGTGGAGGGCAGCCCGACAGGCACCTGCGGCGGCACCATCGGCAGGGCAGCTGGCTCGGCCAGCTCATCCGTCAAAGCGCGGGGCGGCAAAGCGAGCAGAAAACCGATGGCATTGATCAGTCGTGAAATCCGTTCCCTGAACGGCGTGATGGAAGCAGTAATCGTCGCGATCTGTGCCTCCGCGTTGGCAATATCTAGCGTCGTCGCCACGCCATTGGCAAACTGATCGCGGACGAGGGCAAGATTATGCTGTGCCAAGCCTAGGTCGTCTTCGGTAATTGCCAATCGCGCCTGCGTGCCGCGAAGCTCCATATAATCCTGTGCAAGGTCGGCGATCGCCTTCAGTGCGATCGCGTGGCGGGCTTCCACAGCACTCGTGGTATTGGCATGGGCTGCTTCCGTCGCGCGCCCGACCTTGCCAAAAAGATCGAGCTCCCAGGATGCTTGCAGAAGGTTCTCGAAGGTATCGAAAGCAAGTGGCGCGCCCGGTGCCGGCTCCACGAGCGACACGGCACCATTCGGGCTCTCCCGCTCGCGAGTATATTCCGACGTGCCGCTGACCTGGGGCAGACCCTGCGACGCAGTGACCTGCGTCACGTCCTCCGCCTGTTTCACGCGTTCGGCGGCCGTTTGCAGGTCAATATTCTGAGGCGCGAGGCGCGCCTCAAGCGACGCCAGTTCCGGATCATGAAAGCTTTTCCACCAGTCTTCCTCAACTGGGCCGCCAAAGGTTGTGCTGCCGACGTTTTTCGGCTCGCTGGCCCAAGTCTGCGGGCTTTGCGTTTGCGGCGCGTGAAAATTCGGCCCGACGGTGCAGCCGGCAAGCAGTGGCGCGATGATCGCGGTGCGCAAGGCGATGCGGCTGATCACGGTGCCGCCGTTCCCGAAGCCGCACTGGAGTCGCGACCGACGACATTTGCCAATCCGGTATGAACTGTGGTCTCAACTGACAGGCCAAGCCGCAGTAGCCGCGCGAGCGGTTGGTTCGGCAGAACCAGGATCTTGATCGGCAAACGCTGGACGATCTTGGTGAAATTGCCCGTGGCATTAGTGGGGGCCACAGGCTCAAATACCGCACCCGAGGCAGGCGGCACGCTGTCGACGACGCCGTTGAGGTCAATACCATAGGCATCGACGTGGATGCGCACGGCTTGGCCGGGCAGAACGTGCCGCAGAACCAACTCCCGGTAGTTGGCTTCGATAAAGATGCGATCCAGCGGCACAACAACCATCAAGGCAGCCCCGGGGCTGACTAGATCGCCGACCTGTACGGATTTTTCGCCGATCATGCCGCTCATCGGTGCCAGGATATGCGTATAGGACAGGTTGAGCTTGGCCTGGTCCAAAGCAGCCTGATCCGCCTGGACGGTCGCCTCGGCGGCTGCGTGCTGTGCCTTCAGGACATCAAGCTGGTGTTTTGAAGCCTCCAATGCGGCCTCGGCGGCGGCGAGCTGGGCCTCTTCCTCCTTCAGCATGCTTTCGGCTTGCTGCCAGGCCTGTCGCGGCCCGGCGCCGGTGCTGGCAAGGTTGCGATAGCGCTCGGCATTCTGCTGCGCGAGCGTGATGCGGGCGCGGATCTCGTCGCCCTGGGCGCTGTTCTGATTGATCTCGGAAGGCTGGCGATCGATCAAGGCGCTTTGGTTCATCACCTGTGCCTGATCCCGCGCCAGCTGTGCGGCTGCCTGATCCACCGAGGTCTGGAAATCTCTTGGGTCGAGCGTCGCTAGCATCTGGCCTTGACGAACGGTCTGGTTGTCGCGCACATCGACGGTCGCAACCTGACCCGATACGCGTGGCGCGATCGTGCCGTAATGCGCCGTCACATAGGCATCATCCGTCCAGGCATTTGGGTTAGGGATGAAGATGACAGCCAGCACGGTAACAATGAATCCGATGATGATGACGCCGGCGAGCAGCCAGGGCCAGATCGGGCTCCGCTTCGCGCGGGGCGCATCTTCATCCCCGTCGCGGTCATTGTCTTTAGATGTGTCGGACATTGCCGTTACTTCGAGGCCAGAGTGATACGGGGAGGGTAGGTGCGTTGCGGGAGGATGAGCAGAATGATCATCAGAAAAACGACGATCCCGGCCATGACGACAAAGGTGTCGCTCAGCACCATGACCTGGGTCTGCGTTTTCACGGCCGTGGACAGGGCTGACACCGCGCCGACCGAGCGTGGAATGCCGTCGGGCAGCATCGCTGCCGGATAGCGGGGGTCCACGACCTGCGCCTGGATCAGCCGAAAGCGGTCCTGGCCCATCTGATCGGTGATGCGGTCGGAATGGAGCGAGCCACGCCAGCGCGTCATCAGCTGCAACAGCCAGGGCCCGACGGCTTCTGCGACACCACGCGGCGTATTGAACAGCGCGGAACCGAAAGGTCCCTCCGCTGGTTGAATGCTGTTGGTCGCCATCATCAGCAACGGCATCACCACGAGGGCGTCGCCCGCCGCCTGACAGACCTGCCAAAGCACGAACTGGGAGGCGTTCCAGGCGCTGGTCAGCAGACTATCGCCGATACAGGCGGCCAGGATGAAGCTAAAACCGATGAAGTTTAGGACCCGCGCATCGACCCAGGCGAAATCCAGAATCCGCGCGACCGTCGGAAGAAAAATCAGCTGCAAAGCCGCAATGATCGCCGACAGATAGAAAAGCTGTTCCGGCCGGAACTGCTGCACCTCCTGCAGATAGGTAAAGGGCAATGTCGAAGAGGAGGAGCCAATGAGGATGAAGCAGAAAAGCGTGATGCCGCCATAGGCAAGATTACGACGCGACAGAAGCTGAAGCTTGAAGAGTGGAACTTCATGAAACCATTCGTTGATCATCAGCAGCGGCAACGCCACGGCGGCCACTAGAGCGAGAACGCAAATGAGGGACGAATTCCACCAGTCGTAGCGGTCGCCCTGTAGCAGCATCGTGGTCAAAGCGCCCGTGCCAATCGCCGCGAGAAGCATGCCCCGCCAGTCTATTTTTTTCAGCCGCGCATATTGCGGAGGATCCTTCGGCATGCCGTACCAGCACAAAACCGCCGCCAAGGTGCCAAGCGGGATGACCTGGAAAAAGACGAAGCGCCAGCCGACAAGATCGGTCCAAAGGGCAGCGATTGGCGCGCTGAGATTAGGAAAAAAGGTCGCCGTCAATGCGTAGGCGATCAGCCCATAGAGCCGGATGGCGGGCGGCAGGACGCGAAGCGCGACCGACATCAACATCGGAATGACGAACCCGCCGCTGATACCTTGCAGCAATCTCAGGCCATAGAGGATCGTGAGGTTCGGTGCGAAGGGAACAAGGGGTGTCGTGACACTCATCAGCCCGATCACGAAGAATATAAAACGGCGGAACGACACCGTGACCGACCACCAGGGCGAGATAGCCATGCCGAAACAGGCACCGGATATATATAGGCTGGTGAACCACGTCGCCGGATCATGGCTAAGCCCCAACCCACCTTGAATATCCGGCAAAGCGATTGACCCAACCTGGTCATTAAGCTCGCTCGCCAAGGCAGTGACGATAACGCCGGCAAGACCGAATAGAGGTCGCTTATTCAAAAGCAGCTAGATCGGAGTGATCATCCCCAGTAAAAACCCGAACGAGCGCCGACCGGCGATGTGTGAAAAGAGCCAACATTATTTGGATAGCCATGGACCGCCTGGAAGAGGTGCAAACTCCTTACCTCCCGCCGGTCCGCGTGGCTATGCTGCATCATAGTCAGTCGGGAAGAAAGGCGATTGGCGTGCAATCAACTCTCTGAGAGATTGTAGTAATCGCACTAATGGCTGTGACATCGGGCACCGCGCTACGAACATCTTTCGCACCGCTCTATCGATAACGGTTCGGCAAAGCAAAACCTTGAAGCAGAAGCCTAGATGAAAGGAATTAGGTGCCGTCCCATTTGTGGTAATGCGTTCAATAATGCGTCATGGTGGTGAGATGCGACGGTGTGCGTCCATGAGCGAGTTGAATGTCATCAGGGCCCAATAGATGTCCCTGAGACAGAATCCAAGGCTGGCGACCATGGGACAAGCCGCTCGACAAAATGCGCATGGCCTCGTTGACGGCGGACTGGACATCCGAATGATGAGCGGCAGTTGAAGAGGGCAATGGCGATCCTGCCCTGAATGCGGTGTCTGGAGGCGTAGCGCCTCGTGCTACCCATACTAAAATAGCTCACCCATTTGGATGTTTGGTCATTCCTGCCTCCCTCTGTTCGCGAGATTTGTAATCTACGCCATCGGTGCAAATAGGTAGGTGTCGTGCGTTATCTAGATCGATCTGAAAAAAATTTGTGGATAATGGGATAAATTGAAATCAGCATATTGGAGCAACGCGCTCGTCTTCCCAGGCAAGGTGCTATCGAATGATCACGGCTTCATGGGCACGAAGACTGTGGAATTGCCGCGCGTCGGCTCGCTTCGAAACTTTGCGCCTCGACGAAGACCCGCGTCGCGTCCGGGTGCGCTGTCTTGATGCGTTGCTCCAGTCGGCTCACCGTTTGCTCGATGGCGGAGGCTGGTTGCTTGTCTTCGAAGTCCAGGCTGAGCGCCACCAGCACGTCTCTTGGGCCGAAATGCATGGTCGGCAATTCGTTCAGCCGCACAACCCCTGGCTCGGCCTCCGCTAGACGCCGCAGGCTCGCCCTGACCTCAGGCTGCACGCCCTCGCCAGTCAGCAGGCTCTGGCTCTCAGAGGCAAGCAGTCCAGTGGTGATAGCCAGGAGGAGGCCGATGACGACCGAGGCAACGCCGTCCGTCACCGGAAGGTCGAATACTTGATGGCGTCGATCCAGCGGCGCTGGCCCTTACTGCCCCGAAATTCCCGCAACGCGACCAGCCAGGTCAGCCCCTCGAACACTACCCCCACGGCCAGCACACCATAGCTGATGATCTGGTTTCCCAGTGGATAGGGATTGAGGATCTTATTGATACCTTCCACCACGCGACACCCGCTCCCAATCCGAAAATCAAGATGGCGACGATGAAGGTCCAGAAATACAGCTTCAGCCCGTGCCTGAACGAATGCTCGACTGAGGGGGCTTAGCCGCTTGGCGCATGCCATGCAGCAGCAAGCCCTGATTGCCGGTATCGACGAGCGAATAGATAGCTTCGCTGAGCATCGCGAAACTTCCGGTCAGCCAGGCCGCTGCGAATTTCGACACGGCGATCATCATATTGCCGGCGAGCGCGGCATAGATGACCCGCTTAGATCCCTAGGAAGCCATATCGTCCTTTGTCATCACACAGGGGCTCTGTCATGGGCTAAGAGCCAAGGCACCGCGAGCCCGGCGTCGGACGCGCGCTGACCCGCTGATCGCTTGCTAGGAACCGTTTTGCCGCGCTCCGACGGTTGCGGCTGAAGATGAGGTTTCTCTAGGGTAGCAAGATCTCAAAATTCTTCCGTCGTAAGAAACATAAAACGAACGGGCTTAAAGCAGTTGTCGAGCCACGATGTTCCTGTTATGTTCTTTATGTGGTGCCGCTTGGATACGAATTTCTTCTCCAGGGAGCCTTGCCTGACCTGAGGCGGTGCACTGTCGGAGAAGCGGTCGCAGATTGTCGTGGAGGTGTTGTCAGCATGGCGACAGATCGATGGAGCCGGAAGCAGGCCAGTAGTGCACGGCGGCGGCCGCCGCCGACGGAAGAGGAAAAGCAGAGGGTATCGGAGATACTGCGGGGCCTTCGCCCATCAGGGACGATTGGTCGCTCGAATCAGCTCGTCGATGAAAGGGTTAGACCGTCCCCGTGCTATCTGCTCGAGCTGCAGCTTTTGGCACAATATGAGCAATGCGCTTCCGACGTCTGGCTTGGGCGGGAGCGTCGGGCTGCTGCCGCGTTGCGGGCAGGTGTCATTCGCGGAAAGTCTGTGCAAAGCGGTTAAAGCCGATCTCGACTGATACATATTAATATAGCGCGTGAGCAGCCCATTAATCGGTGACTGTTTAGAAGAACACCTTTGACTGGATAATTTTTCTGGATTGGAACTTGTTCGATATTGGCAGTCATCACTGAATGGTTACTGCTCCATTAGAGACGATCTCCGCTTCGTGAAGAGACGAATTACTAATCCCAATTCATAGAGGGTCAACGAGTTTGACTATTTTTGAGTAGGCGGGTGCTTTACCGAGCCGTCTCCAAACAACAGGAGTGTCCTATGGCTCTCGCGATGCTGAAATTTGCGCCAGAAGATAACCTCTCCCGCTATCTGCAGGACATACGGAAATACCCGATGCTGACGGCTGAGGACGAGCTGAAATTCTCGAAGGCTT
>NZ_JAESVA010000027.1 GCF_020621385.1 Acidisoma cellulosilyticum
GCAAAGGCTCAGTTTGCTGTCATGTTCGGCGAACGCCTCAAACGGGCAGCCGCATAGCAATGTTCGACAGCACCGGCCAAACACGAAATTCCTGACACTCCCGCATGAAAGGTTTTTTAATGACCGAAACCCGAGGTTCTTCAGATCGCGCGATGAGGGCGCGATATGGAGCCCCGCCTCCGTCCCCGACAGGTTCGTGGAATTCCACCCTTGATCTGCTGCTACGCCATCGTTCTGTTCGTTCCTACCTTAACGATCCTCTTCCGACCGGCTCATTGCAGTCACTCATTGCGGCCGCCCAATCGGCGGCAACCTCTTCGAACCTTCAGACATGGTCCGTGGTAGCAGTCATGGACAACGAACTAAAAAGCCGCTTGGCCGCAGTGGCTGCAGGGCAAAAGCACATCATGGAATGCCCACTGTTTCTTGTCTGGTTGGCAGACCTGTCACGGAATGAGCAGCTGGCCGACCAAAGGGGAATTTCACTCGAGGCGCTGCCATATCTCGAGACCTTTCTTGTAGCGTCGATTGATGCTGCACTCGCCGCACAGAATGCAGTTATTGCGGCTGAGTCACTTGGCTTCTCTACAGTCTATATCGGCGCGTTGAGGAACAACCCGACGGAAGTTGCTGACATTCTCAATCTGCCGTCTCGCTCGTTTGCGGTCTTTGGGCTGTGCGTAGGGTATGCCAATCCTGACGCTCTTCCCGACGTAAAGCCCAGACTGCCACAGAAAGCCGTTCTTAGTCATAACCAGTACGACAATGCCGTCGAAACGGAGATCTTCGAAGGCTACGACCAGACCATGGCCGCCTTCAGCGCGCGCAACGAAACGATGCGAACGACTTGGAAAGATCGCGTTTTTTCGCGTATGTCCAAAGTGTCACAACTTGCGGGGAGAGACCGCCTTCGCGATGCGCTCGCTCAGCTCGGCTTTGAGCTTCGTTAACAGCGGTCGTGATTGCGAAGACACATAGACGAAAAATTCTATGGTGCCCAAGTGGATCTATGTAACTTGCGCGTTGTTCAAAACACCCCTTACGAAGCTCCAAGTCGTTCGGCACCAAACAAGCCATACTTCATTCAGATGCCGAGCCAACCTAGCCAACAGAAGATGGGCACGGTCTAGATCTCGCGAGGTGAGCCTGGCTGCAGTGCCGGTTCGGCGCGGGCAAATGGCTCCATATCGTTACATCGCGCGATGATGCGGTCCAAGGTCGGGATATCGGCTACTTCGATCTTGAACACCTTAGCGACAGCCACGACACTCATGAGGCAGATATCGGCCATCGTCGGGTGGTCACCATGGCAGAAAGCACCGGTGGCTGCGTCCGCATATAACCGGTTCTCCATCGACTGGAGCCCGCGCGTGAACCAGGTAGTCTGCCAAGCGCGCCAAGCGGTGGCATCTAACCCACCAGGTCCGGTCAGATATTTCCGCACACGTGGCACGATCAGCGGATGTGTGTCGCTCGCCATAGACGCTGCGAGCGCCCGCACTCGCGCCCGCGCGTGCGCCCCTGCGGGCAGCAATGGCGGGAGAGGAAACTGCTCCTCCAAATACTCCATGATTGCCATCGATTGGGTGAGGGGTGGGTGATCGGGTTGGACTAACGCCGGTAACGTGCCCTGCGGATTAATGGCGAGAAAGGCAGGTGCGAACTGCTCCCCGTCTTCTAGGTTCACCTGAATTTCTTTGGCAGCAAGCCCTTTGAGGGCCAGGGCCACCCGGACGCGATAGGTCGCAGAGGAACGCCAGAAGCCGTAAAGCTCGAAGACAGGGTTGGTCATCAAACTGCTACGCTCTCGGAAAATCGGCAGATACGCTTGTTTCCTGCCAGGATTCAATCTCAGTGAGCGCAGCCCTGAGTTTCTTCGTGACCGTATGGTAGCCGATTGCGCCGAGGACCAAGTGGCGTGGCGGATTTTCAATTTCGGTTATCCGGATCATGATTTTGCCTGCACGCACAGGGTCGCCGGCCTGATCGCCGCTGACTTCGACGATGCCCTTCATCCGCGCGGTAACCGTGTCATTATAGTCGGGAATTTTGCTCCGAGTTTGAACGAGTGAACGACCAGCCCAATCAGTGCGGAACGGCCCGGGTTCGATGCAGGTGACCTTGATACCAAGCGGCCCACCCTCGGCCGCTAATGCGTCAGACCATCCTTCGACCGCATGTTTGCTAGCCGCGTAATAGCCGGAGCCTGGAAAACCAACGAAGCCAGCAACTGAGGTAACGTTCAAGATATGGCCCTTTCGGCGGTTTCGCATGCCGGGGAGGACCGCTCGCGTCAGCGCAAAAAGGCCGAAGACATTGGCGTCAAACTGGCTGCGGATCTCCGCGTCCACGCCCTCCTCGACAGAGGCCTGGTAGCCATAGCCCGCGTTATTTACGAGAACGTCGATCGCGCCAAACCTTGCCTCCGCTTCTCTCACGGCTGCGGCGATCTGCCCAGTATTGGTGACGTCCAAATCGAGTGCCATGGCCCGGTCCTCGGCGCCAGCTATGAGGTCCTGGACCCGAGCTTTGTCTCTCCCGGTGACCACGACTGTCCACCCACGGTTGATAACGAGCTTTGCAAGCTCCCGGCCGAAGCCGGTCGAGCAACCGGTGATAAGCCACACAGGAGAATCTTGCGACGCCATATCTTTCCCTTCTCTGTTAAATAAATCTGCACGCCGATCCGCAGCACTCACAAAGGGCGTAGTCAACCAGGAATGTCAATAAATATACTTAGGATAACTTTACTTCGCACCAACGATTGTTCTGCGTTTTGCTATGACCAGAGTCGGCTTTCACGGAATGTTGCGGGCGAGCAGCGCTCATCGCGTCGTTCTAATGCCATGCGCTAGATCGTATTATGGTTGCACGACCAACAAAATCTGCCAGCGATTGCGTTAAATCGTCACGACGATTTTTCCGACCTGTTGATTGGATTCCATAAATCGATGGGCATCTACCATTTCTTCGAACGGGAAAATCCGGGAAATAATCGGCTTGAGCTGCCCGGCCTCAACACCGCTCAGAACGAACTCCTTGCCTTGCTTCATGCGGTTGGGATCGCGGGTCAGAAAGGGAAGCGTGAACGCATGAATAGTCAAATTCTTGGCGAGAGCTGTAACGAGAGGGTAGATCGTAGGCTCCGTTATCATGATGCCGTACGGCACGAGAACGCTGTTCTCGCCGAGGGCGTTTATGATCGCGTCCATCGCGGGGCCGCCAATTGGATCAACGGCGAGGTTTGCCCCATTTCCATCTGTGAGGCGCATGACTTCCGTGGCGAGATCTTGCTCGTCGGTCACGACGACGCGAGAGGCTCCGGCCGCGAGCAAGGCATCTCGCTTTGCCGCGGAGCGGGTCGCCGCGATTGCGGTTGCACCGAGACTATTGGCGACTTGGATAGCCGCGAGTCCAACGCTGCTTGACGCTGCCGTGACGAGAACGGTCTCTCCGGCTTTCAGTCGTCCGTATTCCACTACTGCGCCATAAGCGGTGAGATATTGCATCCAAATCGAGGCTGCCTCTGGAAAGGAAAGGCTGGATGGATGTTTGACGACGGCGAAGCTCGGCACGATCGCCGCTTCTCCATAGACGCCGTATTGGTTTAAAGAGAAGGCTGGGATTGTGCTGACTTTGTCGCCGACTGAAAGATCGACCACTCCCGAGCCGACCGCTTCAATCTCCCCGGATGCCTCATAACCAATCTTTGCCGGAAGGAGAGCAACCTCGGGGTAAACCCCACGGCGAAACATGCATTCTGCACGATTGAGACCGAGTGCCCGAACGCGAATGCGAACCTCGCCTGGGCCGGGATTGCCGATGTCTAGCTCGTCGAATTGCAACACTTCGGGCCCACCCAAGCGGTGAAAGCGAACGACACGTGACATGAAAGATCCTTTGCAAATGGCCAGTTCTGCCAGAAACCGTCGGCCTAGGTATGGTTCTACAAGAGACGTCACGACAACGGTCTTGAGTGTTATGACCGATAGATGCCCGACAGCATAGGCCGGATATTTTAACGTTGGTTGTTCAAATGAAGGCTAAGCGGCACTCACCGCGCGTGGCTCTCCCGGTTCCCTATACGCTCCCACACAATGAGCTTGAATCCGCCGACTGTCTTTGGAGTTTCCTGAATGAGCTTCACGAACACATTGAATCCAATCGAATGGTCTAAGGAATGACGTCGGCATAGTTTTGGCGACTGAGATGCGTCGCAATCAGCAGACGCCCAAAGGCACGCGTCAGTTCTCCGGATGGACACAACCGCCGATCCGCGACGAAGATCGACCGTGGAACAATTGTCGAGACGTTGATCGAGATTGCAGGCAGTCGGAATGTTTCGGCCGCTCAAATGGCACTCGTTTGGCTTCAATATCCCTATTGGGATCAACGAGATAAGGCCGATGACCGCCTGGGTGGAGCCGACTTGAGTCTGCTCGCATCGTATATTTGAGGAAACGGTCGAAAAAGAAGAGTTGTGGCGTCAGTGCCCAGGATGTGCATCTGGAGATGAACTCCTACCGACCAATCATTGCAGATATTTTTCAGCGTCTACGCTGCACTTTAACTTGATCGTCAGGCTAATGCTGACAGTGCTCGGGCGAAGAGGGTTACACAGGTGTGCGTGCCTGACGCTGTCGCGTTCTGAGTTGGATTGATCATAAACGGCCCTACTTTCATGATGAGCTGGCCGTTAAACCGACGCACGGAACCCCGACGATCCCAGGAATTCAAGCATTGCCGGCGACCCACCAATATGTGAAGACTAGCGTAACATCGGTCAAAAGTAATCAGAAACCGGTTGGTTTTTGGGCCGAATGCCGCTCACATGCCCATTTCTGGCGGCGAGGGAGCCACAGGGTGGCATCGCCGAAAGGAAATGTTTAGGGTTTAGAGCAGCAAGCCCAACAATTTGGATATCCTCGAAAGTGACTGGCTATTGGCAGCGGCCCAATTAGAGGGTTTGTGCGTAGATGCTAACTCATGTTGGAGGCGAAATCCATTGATGTCGGGAGACAAGCCTACGCATGGCGAGGTCGGCGCAGAATCTTCTATGGGCGAGGGTAAACTCGTATCCGCTTCAGCGGAGTCAAAGACAGCTGAAGAAATGCTTTTCTGGATTAACTGCCTTGGGGCCGCCGTGCTGGTGGTCGAGAAGGACACCCTTTTCATACGTCACGCCAACGACTACGCCTCAACCTTCTTTCGGACAGGGCGTGATCAACTCACGAATCGTGTTGTAGGTGAGGTTATTGGTTTGGACGCCGAACAGATGCTCACGCAGATCTGGAGTCGATCGCCACTAGGAAGGGCCGGTGAAGCAGTCATAATTCATGGGCATTTGAGCGGTGAGCGACGGATGCTGATGGTCCAACTGAGCCGTCTCGTTGTGGACGGAGAAATGTTGCGTCTTTTCACTTTCACCGACGCTCCCCCGAAAGGATCTGTCGCTTTAGCCGGATGGCAGGACAACATGATGGACATCTTGAACTGGTTTCCGTTCGGATTTGAAATTGCGGATCACGACGACCAAATTCACTTTGCCAACGCCCATTGCCGCAGGCTTTTTGGCTATTATCAGCATGAGCTTGAGACGACTGCTGATTGGTGGCAGCTGGCCTATCCGGATCCAGCATATCGAGATTTTGCAAGGAGAAAATGGTACTCTGAAATAGAGACAGCCAGGTTGGAAGGCCGAGAAATGACGCCGTTCGATTTGGATGTAACGGCGGCTTCTGGCGAGATCCGGACAATTCAATTTCGCCATCGCACGATCGGCAATTTTAACATCAACTTGTTTCTCGACGTAACCCGCGAGCGTGCTTACGAACGTGAACTAAAAAGGCTGGCGGGAACTGACCCTCTGACCGGAGCCATAAACCGACGACTATTTTTTGAAGAGATGGAGACGATCTTCGAAGCAGATGGTCCCCGCTCTTTTGCCATTTTGATGCTAGATCTCGACCATTTCAAGAAAATCAACGATACCTACGGGCATGCGGTCGGCGACCTTGTGCTGCAACAGTTCACGAGCCGCTGCCTTAGCCTGTTGCGTGGTGGTGACCAACTAGCACGCCTTGGCGGGGAAGAGTTTGCGATCCTTCTTCCGCGGACCACTTACAAGACAGCAAGCAGCGTTGCTGAACGCTTGCGGGCAGGGATTGAAAGCCAGCCCTTCGAGATTCCGGGAGCAATGCTGAATATTTCCGTCAGTATTGGAGGTGTGTGTCGTTTACCTAACGATACGATTGACAGCGTAATGCTACGAGCTGACAACGCGCTTTATGATGCAAAGCATAGCGGCCGCAATCAGGTTGTCATGAAGAAAACTTAGTTAAACAGCAGCTTCCAATCGAAGTTGGATTGAGATTTTTTTGCCTTTCAGCAGATTGTCAATCTTGATCGCCTTACAGATAGCAGCGTCACACCCCCTATTTTCTGTCGCTCTAGGTGACGGATGGTGACGCGATGGCACCTTGAGTTTAGCTCCCGTTTCAAAAATGGAAATCAGCAGAACGCGCGCTTCGTGGTTGGAGCAGCAGACAGCGCCTAAGGTCCGCATATGGCCTTCCCGCTCTGCAGCACAACAGGGCAGGGCAGCCCATGTTTGTCGTCTTGCAGCACCGCCATCCTGACAACGATTGAAAGGTAGCGCCTTTGGCGGAGCTCGGAGCGGCGCGTCCGTGTCTAAGCAGTCGACAGCGCACCGACATTCGGTCTTTATCAGCAACATAAAAACACTCGCAGGAGCGGAAACATGAGCGGCACGCAGTCGGAGAAGAATTGGACAGGCAATGTCCTTGTGACAGGGGCCTCTAGTGGGATCGGCCGGGCCACCGCCCTCGCGCTTGCTGGGCGGGGCACGCGGGTTTTTGCCGCCTGTCGCAAACAGACTGATGCAGAGGCAGTTGCGGCCGAGGCCGTGACGGGTCGAATCGTTCCGCTCACCATGGATGTAACGGATCAGGAGAGCATCCGCACAGCCTGCGCAATCGTTCAAGCGGCAACCGGAAGTGACGGTTTGGACGGGCTTGTCAACAATGCCGGCATTGGCATTTCAGCGCCAATGGAGGTCATGGACCTCGCACAGCTACGCGCCATATTCGAGGTAAATGCCTTCGGGCAAATTGCCGTGATTCAGACCTTTCTGCCCCTGCTGCGCCCGAAGCGCGGGCGGATCATCAATCTCGGCTCAGTTGGTGCACGGATCACGATCCCCTTTGGCGGTGCGCTGTGCGGAGCCAAGGCGGCCTTCACCTCCTTCAACGATGCACTGCGTCTGGAGTTGAAGTCGGAGGGCATTCGCGTGTGCTTGATCGAACCCGGATCGATTAACACCCCGGCCGTGGAGAAAACGTTGGGTGGTATCGATCAGACGATCGCCCGCTGGTCTGAGCCCATGCAGCAGCGCTACGGCGCGGCTTTTCGTCGGTTCACGACCAAGGCAACGGCGCGCGAGGTGCGTGGAAGCCGGCCTGACGTGGTCGCTGAGGCAATCTGCCATGCGCTTGCCAGCAAGAGCCCAAAACTGCGCTATCCCGCAGGGCGCGACGCGCGGCTGCTAGCCACGCTTCCCCGACTGCTGCCGACGGCGGTGCTGGACAGTCTGCGTCTACGCCTGTTCGGGCTTACTGAGTTGGCATCGACGAAGACGCCCTAACAGTAATTGGTTACGATTAACTCCGGCGCACCGGGACAGGAAATCGAGAGAATTGACATAATGCATGTGATTGGCCCGCCCTTGGCCGGCCGGTGAGGCTGGCCGCCGAACTGGCCAGATACGGCCTCTCGATCCGGATCATCGACACCGCCTCCCATCTGCCCGATGTTGCGCACCCGCACGCGCGGCGGACCCATCGGATGACAGAACCGACGCGCCTTATCGGCTATTCCGTCGGCGGTCGACCGACGGAGAGAATTCTCGGGCAGCTGGGATTGCCGCAAAGCGACGACACGGTACTGCGCAGCCTAAAAGAAACCATCAGTATTCGCCGCATCAAGAGCCCAAGAGTTGTGGGCATTGATGACTGGAGCTGTTTGAAGGGGCGCCGATACGGCACAGTCATTGTCGATCTCGAAAGACGCGGCGTCGTCGATGTTCTGCCCGAGCACTCGGCCGACGCCACGGCGGATTGGCTCAGCCGTCGTCCTGAAATTGGGATTGTGAGCCGTGACCGATGCGGGCTCTATGCGCACGGACGGCGCGTGGTGCCCCTCAGGCGCGGCAGGTCGCGGACAGGTTCCACCTGCTGGACAATTTGCGCCTGACCATTGAGCAGCAGCTAAGCCACGAACAGCGGGGTGTGGAGCGTGCTCGGCTGCCACGTGATCCGATCACACCGGCGACGATGGCTGACTATCAGGGCCACGGTAGACAGCCCGAACTCGTTCGCCATCGCCATCTCGCGCGCAGCGGCCGCCGTGCGCAATGGCAGGCGATGTTCGATCGCCCTAAGGAACTGCAGAGAGCCGGCGGGACCGCCTCATCGATCAGGCGAGAGGTCGGCTTGCACTGGAAAACCACAACAAAATGGCTGTCCCTCGACGCCTTGCCGGAGCGCCGGGCCATGGCGCCCAAAGCAACGACGCCGGCAAAATTTGGGGACTATTTGGCAAAGCGATGGGCAGAGGGGCATAGGTCGGCCCGCCATCTGCTGCCGGAGCTGAAGGCTCGCGGTTACACAGGCAGCCAAACCCATCTGGAACGTCTGCTTGGCCAATGGCGGCGCGCAGACCACGCTGGCTTCCTAACAGATCTCGCTGGAGACAATACGGCCACCCTATCGCCTGGGGTGCTTCCGGTGCCTCCCATCCCCGCGGCATCGTTGTGTATCAAGCCGACGAAGTTGCTGACTGAAGAACAGACAGCGCGCGTGGCACTGTTGAAACAGGTGTCGCCAAGCTTTTGAACGATGCGCTGCCTTGCGATGCAGTTCCGCGGTATCTTACGTGCCAAAGAGCCAAATCGCCTCGATGGCTGGATGAATGAAGCACATCGCTCCGGCCTCTATGGCCTACGGCGATTTGCTCTGACTTTACAAAATGACATAGCCGCAGTTCGCAATGCTATCCGGGAACGTTGGAGCAATGGTCAAGTAGAAGGCCAGATCAACCGGCTGAAGACACTAGGTCACCGACTCATTATGACGCAGCCAGATGCGGATTGAGGCGAGCTGAACAGAGGCGAGGAAGTTGTCGTCTCGTTTGTCATACCGTGTTGCGACGGCA
>NZ_JAESVA010000028.1 GCF_020621385.1 Acidisoma cellulosilyticum
GCCGTCGCAACACGGTATGACAAACGAGACGACAACTTCCTCGCCTCTGTTCAGCTCGCCTCAATCCGCATCTGGCTGCGTCATAATGAGTCGGTGACCTAGATAACTCCCAGAGTCAATCACGATGAGGGAGGATCGATCGAAATCGTCCAGAAACTCCAGCTCCTCGAACATCACCTCAATCCGGGCTTCCGCGTAAAGTGCCTCGTCAAATTCCGGAAGAAAATCCGGCTGAAGATCAACAGGGCCCATTCTGATGGCGTACACGCGGTGCGGCGCACCGGCGATTTTGGCTTCTCCGGTCAAAAGTATCGTAGGATCCTCTGGAGGACCCTCCTCAAGAAGCTCTGAGGGCCAACTCAGTGGGGGGCAGTGAACCGGCATAATCTCGGGAATCCTTTCATCCCTGCGGCGCATCAGCCAGGATAAATCTTGACGCTCTTTGCCACGGCGTCTGCAACGTGTTCTTTTGTGATTACACCGACGACACGTTGTGAATTTTGGCCGGTCACTCGGCTCACGACGATGGCGATCATGGCGCGCATTCTCGACATCGTATTGATCACGTCAAAGGCGACGTCACATTCTCCGACAATTGTGAAATTCTTCTGGATGAGAGCATCTAGTCGAACATCCGTTGTCGCCGCATTGAACATCTGAAGAAGATCCGCGTCGACAAGCAGTCCGCTGACAATCATGCCATTCTGCGTGATCACGACGTGCCGAGAGCCACCTTGAGCGGCAGCTAGCTTAGTGTACTCTGCGAAAGATGTGCCGCCATCCAATACTAAGAAATCACGCTCCATGATGTCGGCAGCGCTATGGACCAAAAACATATTGGCATGAAGGGCTTTCGGGATGGGGTGACCCCTCCGAACGAGTTTGAGCGTATAGATGTTCTCATGAGAGACCATTCTCCTCACAGCAAGCGCCACAGCCACTGCGAGGATCATCGGGAGAACGATGTTATAATCGCGGGTCATCTCGAAGATCATCGTGACGGCTGTCATGGCCGCTCCGGTGCCACCGCCAACCATCGCGCCCATACCAACCATCGCGAATGCCGGCAGGCTGACTGGAGCGCCTGGGAAGAGCATTGTCACGATAGACGCGAACGCGGCCCCCAGTGTTGCACCCATGTAAAGCGACGGTGAAAACACGCCACCCGAAGACCCAGATCCAAGACTTACCGAGGTCGCCAGCAACTTGCAGACAAAAAGCACTAATAGGAAAGGGGCAGCGGGCAGCTGATTATGCAAAATAGCTTGAATTGTCGAGTAGCCAACGCCCTCAATGTAGTAGTGCCCCGCCGCCACCCAAAGGACATACATCATGATGCCAACGATGAGCATTCCAATGGCGTGGCGTAAGTAACGGCCAGAAATCTCGTCGAAGCCGCTCTCAAGGTAGTGCAGCCCTCGAACAAAACCAGCCGCAGCCAATCCAACGATACCACCAAGCATGGCATAGAGTATGGGCGTGAGCACACTGCTGGGCTCGTTTGGGATCGCCGCTAAATTAAACGGCACGTCGAAGGCGGGCTGTGTTCCAAAGAAAAGGCGCCCAATAAATGTTGCTGTGCCTGTGGCTCTTGCCACCGGCAGGAACGTGTTGACGCTTATTTCGGGCAGCATGAGTTCCGTTGCGAAGAGGACACCACCGATCGGCGTATTAAATGTCGCCGCGATGCCCGCGCCCGCCCCCGCCCCAACAAGCGTTATGCGCTGGCCTGCCTGCATGTGAATGATTTGGCCAAGTGTGGAGCCTAAAGCCGACCCAATTTGTATGATCGGCCCCTCCCGGCCGACGGCGCTTCCACTCCCAATGGCAAGCGCTGACGCAATTGACTTCACGAGGGCGACCACAGGTCGGATAACACCGCCCTTGTAGTAAATCGCGTCCATCACCTCGGGAACCCCGTGGCCCTTGGCTTCCGGCGCAAAATTGGAGACAATCCACGTCACGCCGATCCCGCCAAGCACAGGCACCAAACCAGCGGTCCCCACGGGCTCGCTGGTGTGAAAAGGGGCACTGGTGCAAATTGGGAGGTTAGTTGAAAGGGGCAACTATGTGGTCGCAGTCGCTCAAGCTGACAGCACTGCATTCCAGATAGCGGGCGTGGTTGCGCCTTCGATGTGCAATTTTCCGAGGTTGAATTGTCTTTTGTATATGCGGCGCATCAATTCAATTCCGGCAAGTGTAATCGCGGCTGTCTTGAAGCGTTTGAAGCCGAGCATCGGCCCTGTCCGGGCCTTCACCCCACGATGATCCTGCTCGATCAAATTGTTCAAATATTTGGATGACCGCAGCTTCGTGCCGGCCGGCAATAAGCCATCCTCCTTCATCTCACGCACGGCCCGGTGGGAGGCCGGATATCCGTCCAACGTGATCGTCCGCGGCGCAGATCCTTGGCGTCTGGTCGCTTTGCTGATGAACGCTTTGGCAGCAGCCACATCGCGCCGGCGGCTCAGGCGGAAATCCACGGTTTGGCCAGACCTATCAACCCCCCGATAAAGATACACCCAGTCTCCCTGATCTTGATATAGGTCTCATCAACCCGCCACGATTGCCCCGACGGAATGGCAAAGCGTTGCCAGCGCCGTTCGAATTCAGGTGTATAGCGATGCACCCATCGCATGATGGTGGTGTGCACCATCGGTAGGCCACGTTCCTCCATCATCTCTACCAAATCGCGGAAACTGAGCTTGAAGCGCAGATACCACCGTATACAGAGGAGGATGATCTCACGACCAAAATGACGGCCTGAAAACAAACGATCCAAGACCAGCATCCGTATCCAACCATTATCCCCCGGAACTACCACACCGACAGAATTTTGCACCAGAGCCCTCAGCGGCTACGCGATCCTGCATAAACAGAGGAAGCATGTGTTGCTTGGCCGACCGCAACGACGGCGCCATCCCGATCTTCGATCGCTGGTAATGTGCACAATCAATCCAACGAAGTAACCAGAAGTATCGGCGACGATGTGCCGCTTACGGCCCTTGATTTTCTTCCCCGCATCGAAGCCGCGAAGACCGCCGCTCTCGGTGGTCTTGACCGATTGGCTATGGATGACGCCAGCGGTCGGACCGACCTGCCGTACAACCTCCTTCCACGACGCCATTACGAGGGCATCGCTGATCAACCCCCAATGCCATTCTCGAACCCAGGCATATCAGTGAGCGACGACTGTGGTCCGCCACAGCATTAGTCCAAATGCGAGAGCCCTGCCAGCACTCAGAGTTTCACTCTTCGGGCTCAGAAGTAAATAAAAGCGGGAAGCCATTTCTGCGCGCAGCGTCGGTAGCGCTGATGACCTTGGCTTCGGCCACGTCCTTTGTGAAGACGGCAACGACACAGGCTCCCCTTTGATGAGCTGTGCTCATTACTTTGGTGGCTTGTTCGTCGGCCAGTCTGAACTCAGCCCGCAGAACATTGACCACAAATTCCCGTGGTGTGTAATCGTCATTCACCAGGATTGCCTTATACAGCCGAGGCCGCCCGGGCTTCAGGTCATTTTGAAGACCGTCGTCGAGAATTGTTTCGTTCTTCATTGCACTTCCGCCGCACTGTGGATTTCGACTGAGAGCGCTCTATCATAAATCTGGAGGTAAAATCTCGCGAATCGTATGTGCGAGACGTAGCTCTTGATCAGCACCAATGCGTGGCTCGCCCCTGCCCGTCTGCGGAGGGCTGGATCAGGCCTCTATCCGCCAAAGACCACGGCTTCTCTCGGACAATGGCCCGAGTTACGTGGCTGAGGACCTGGCGAAATGGCTGGACAGAAACGGTATGGATCATATCCGTGGCGTTCCCTGTCATCCGCAAACGCAAGGCAAGATCGAGCGCTGGCATCAGACGCTGAAAAGGCGCCTGCTTCTCGAGCACCACTATTTACACAGCAAACTCGCAAGTCAGATCGAGACTTTTATCGATCATTGCAACCATCACCGCTATCACGAAAGCCTTGACAATCTCACACCGGTCGACGTCTACACCGGGTGCGGCACAACCATGCTACGCGAGCGCCAACGCATCAGACGGCGAACCATCCAAAATCGACGCTTTATCCACACCAAAGCGCCGCCTAAACATGTACCCTGATGAACCAGATCCCCCCTTAATCATAACACCCCAAAGTCCAGAACCTTTCGACGACGGACACTGGAGGCCACCGCATCAACAGGGTCTCGCAGCGGCAGAGCCAAGGGCAGGAGTTAGCCTTCATCAGCCAGAACGGGACAGTGAACTTGGACGAGCCGAAGTGGGTGGGTAGTGATGTTAACAAATCAGGCTGATGGCAATCACGGCTGGTGCCCAAACGTACCGGCTCGTCCTCGATTCGTGTGAAAGTCGGTGCGTTTCCATCAATGAGTCGTGCTTTTGGCAAATTGAATATAACGCGCGAGAAACGCTCTGCTCCCGTATGCGGAGCGGGGACGTTTTACAGACTAACATGTAGCCCTGTGGGCATAGTAAAACGATCTATGTGTCAGCCTGGTCGAGCTTCTCATGCACGTTGCTGGCGCCAAATTTCTCAGTCCCGCAAGATTTCGGGCCAGTTGCCGGCCCGTCACACTCGTTGAGGAAGAGCCCGTTACATAAAATAAATAGTTAGAATCGAGATGATTCTCATAGATTCGCGCAGCACAACTCCAGTTCCACAGAGCGCATCAAGCTGCAGTAGGATGTCGTTGATTGCAGCAGAGGGCAGCATGTCGCGAGGAATGCCATGGCTTGCCACATGAAGATCCTCAAAGAGATAGGAAGATTAGCCGCGTCAAGCTACGCTGCCGTCCGATCTTTTCCGGCAAGTTCTCTTGAATGAATGTCAAGCTGTTCGCGTAAGTGATGTGGTATCTGACGGTAAGATTGAGCCCGAGGGACATTCATTTCCGCTATCGGTGCGGCGTTTGGATACAGTGCCTTGTGTTCAGCCCAATTGTCGAACCCCAGACGGTCGACGTTGTCGACGAACGATTCGGCCGGAATACCTTCGGCGAGCAGGAGGGCATGGTGGGTAAGTTCAATATGGTAATAAGTAAAGCACTCCGGCGGCCGGGCAAGACGCATTATGGTAGCGTTGTTAACCAAGGCGCCGGCTTGGATCAGGATATCGTTAAGCAGGATCGCGTGGTCCGGCGAGAGAAACAGGTCGCGCGACGGCAGATTTCCTCCGAGCGCACCGGCCATAATCCGAATTGGGCTGACCTTTATTGGATCTGCGATACGGTGGCCGCCATGGCCATCGCGGCCATGAGCATACAGTGTGCGGCGACCGATCCAGCGTATGGGGCAGACAGCGCCATCCGCTGTGATGATGAGGTCGCCGATTTGCAATGTTTCGATAGGTTGTTCGCCGGCAATCGTTGCTATTGCGGTTCCGGAAAGAAAGCAGTTGGGCTCTGCCGTGAAGGAATATAACTGGTTGCTGCTGGATTCGGCAATGCCCAGAATTTCGCCAGCATCATTGATGGAGGTTATCTCAGTAAGGGGATCGTCATCGACAGCCACCGTCGTGTATGTTCCATTATTGTCCACGAAGCCAAGCTGACGTCCGGATGCGTCTGTATAAGTGCCGACGATTGTGCCACTATCGTTTATTGCAGTGGCAAGTATGTCCTGAGCGCCGACGGGACCACCTAGCTGGGCGAAGACGCCGTTGCTGTAGGTATAGCTGAAGGTATTGCCGGAGGCGTCAGTATATTGGCCGACGACCTCTTCGGTTGCGTTGACGGCAACTGCAACGGAATTGACCCCGAGAGGGTCACTGATGTCGAGAAGGCGGGTGCCGTCATAAAGGAAGGCTCGTGTAACGGCCTGTTCGTTCTCCATATCTCCTACGATCACGCCGGAGGCGTTCACGGCGTGCGGTATGGTTTGGTAAGTGTTCAGAAAACTGGGCAGGGTCGTGTAGACGCCATTCATGTAACTGTATGCAGTGAAGCCAGCTTCGGACTCCGCATAACCGACCAGCTCGCCGGAAGAATTGGCGGCCAGCACGCCCGACGTAACTGCGTTGGGAGGGGCGATAATCGTGTAGGCACCATTTTGGTAGATAAAGCCGATATTTTGGATGCCAGCGTCGTTTGGGATCTCGTATAAGCCGGCGACAGCGCCATCATTGAGTATTGCGACAGTCTGAACTTCTGTACCGCCATCGGGCGCCGGAGGAAGGGACATATAGCCGTCCGCCGGCGACCAGATGAAGGAAAGGACCGTCTGCTGGCCAGCTGGGATATAGAGCCCTGTTACCACGCCGAAGGCGTTAATGCCTGATACTTCCGTTGCAGATGCACCAGGATAGGTAATTTCGGTCAATGCGTAGCTGGACACCAGCGCGTTCCCATTCCCTAATTTGATTAGACTACCCTGCTAGCTCAGACGGAATCAATCTCCAAAGTATTAAGTCTTTAGATTGGCTGAATACGGTTTGGGCCGCGATCCTTCTCACCAAGTGAGTATTTTTTATAAAGAAAAGCGCGGTTTCATGAGTTGCGAACACGGTCTCGGAGGGTCGAACTCCGATTGTACCGGTGGCGAGGCTTCCGGCGGGAAACTCGTCCATCTCGGTTTACGGTACGCATCATTTTTTTGCCGTAGGAAGAGACCTACTCGGGTCCGGAGACCACTACTAGACTCAGCCGACTTGCCCATGCATAGCCTAGCTGGCTTATCGCTTGAAAATGGCCGGTTGCAGGGAAAAATCGACTGTCGGTCGTGCTGGAGGCTCGTCTAAGTCGCAATCCATTCTGTCCGGGCTTCGTATTCTCGTTGCCGAAGATGAACCGCCCGTTCGCATGCTGTTGCAGGACTATCTTGAGGATGCCGGCCGCAAGGTCATTGGTCCTTATGCCACGCTAGCCGACACCAGCGCAGCGACACAGGAAGCGCACGTCGATGCGGGTGCAACTGCGCCAGCGCATATTGCCCGTCCCGCGCGAGTTCGAGCCCCGCCGGCACCACGTCGATCAGTGGTTCGAAGACAGAGAGTGGGCACCCTTCCCCCGGCACGCGCGCGAGCCATTGGCTGATCCGGGCGATCGCGTTGGTCACCCTCTAGACGGGAGGCGGTGGCGCCCGGTAGGGCACCTTCATCTTTCGGCAACACGATGAGTGTCAGGCAGGCCCGCAGCAAGCCGGTAATAACGCGGCAGGGTCAGGGCTGTCGCGATGACCAGCCAGTCGCACCGTGGCCCAAGCGGCATTGCACGCGGCCCTTGTGCAGCGCTGCCTGATCTCGGCCGACAAGCGCGGCGTTCAAAGCGTTCGCGAGCGCCGTGATGTTGAGCCCCCCTTCAGGCACAAAAAAGTAGACTTCTGGGACCTTGCCTTTCGGCATCCGTCGCCCAATTCATGCGCGTCGAAGCTGATCACATGGAGCCGACGCGGCGACCGCAGGGCTATTTGACTGTCATGATCACGGATCAATGGCGGGACGACACGCTGTATGACCTCGTGGCCAAGGAGATCGAGGCAGCAGAAAGAGGCTGTGCATGAGCGCTTACATTATAAACTCTCCCGGTCGCGGCAGGGTCGACAAAGACAAGGATGTCTTGCTTCATTGCCTTGGTGACATCCTTGTCGGATTAACGATCGAGCCGGTGATCGAACAAAGGAGCAATAATCGGTCGGGGAGGTGTTCAGACTCTTCGACCAACATTTGGGAGAAGAGGGCTTAGAGCTAAGTTTCCGTGATCAAGCCGGTCTGGCGCAGTCAGGTGCCTGGCAGTGGAGAACCGCAAGTTGAAAATGGCCAAAAAGAAATTGGTAGCTTATTTCACATTAGGCCAATACTTCACAAAGAAAAAGCCCAGTCAATTTTGTGACCAGGCTTTCATCAAGGGATAGAAAACTTTAGTTAGATGCCCCGGTCAGCGTAGACTTGTTCTGCTTTGACAGACCGCCAGCCTTCTTACCGCTAGCAGTCGACATTCCACCACCAGATGTGCCGCTGGTTGGTTTTTTGCTTACGCTGGACGAACCGACGCGAGCCCCGGCGACAGCGGCGCTTTTGGTTTGAACCGCATTATCTGAATCTGCCCAAACGCTGACAATCGGTGCCATTGCGATTGCCGCCGCCAGTACGGTCATTGGGATATACCTCATCTCACTCTCCTTACTGTGCCGCGAACTACGGCTCTGGTAAGAGATAATGTGCGCCTGAAAAGCACTTTGTAGACTACCTTAGATCACATTCCCTAATGATCACGCAGGCGTCACACGTATCCAAGCAGTAATAGAACAATCAAGATGATGATTATCGCGCCGATGCCGCCGCCTGCATAAGGTCCACGCCGAGCCACCTCGGCCATAGCCATAGCCACCGCCGGCCAAAAGCAAAATAATGACAACGATCAAAAGCAAGGTCATGAGTGCGTCCTCCTGATGATAAGCTGCGGAGAATCACGGGCAGCGCAACGGCTACAAAAAGACCCGGCCATTGGACCGGGTCTTTTGATGAAGAAGAGATTGATGACTTTTAGCTCACAAAGCTTCCGACGCCGACATGCTGCGTAATCCGCTGACGGCGATCGGCGATCTGCGTCTTCATCGACTTCTGCAGCTTCTCGAAGGCGCGCACCTCGATCTGGCGGATACGCTCACGGGAAATATTATAGCGCTGCGATAGATCTTCCAACGTTGTCGCATCATCTTTCAGGCGACGTTCAATGAGGATGTGTCGCTCACGGTCATTCAGCACCTGCATCGCATTGGCGAGGAGCGCCTTGCGATCCGTCAGCTCCTCATGCTCGCCAAGCGCAACCTCCTGGCTATCGCTGTCATCGACCAGCCAATCCTGCCACTCGCCCTCACCATCGGCGCGAACCGGCGCATTCAGGCTGTTATCCCCGGAGGACAAGCGGCGGTTCATGTTCACCACGTCCTGTTCCGGCACATCAAGAACGCGCGCGATTTCAGAGACTTGCTCAGCCCGCAGATCACCGTCCTCGATGGCTTGCATTTGGCCCTTCAGCCGACGCAGGTTGAAGAACAGCTTCTTCTGGGCAGAGGTCGTGCCCATCTTTACTAGCGACCAGTTATGAAGAATATGTTCCTGAATCGCTGCACGGATCCACCACATCGCATAGGTGGACAGACGGAAGCCCTTGTCCGGGTCAA
>NZ_JAESVA010000029.1 GCF_020621385.1 Acidisoma cellulosilyticum
ATGCCTTGGGCTTGGCAGCCGCCTGTCGCTGAAGCCAAAGCCGCAGCGTAACTCAGCCTCCGCTCGCCCGTAGTCCCCGACCCGGCGATAAACGACCGCTTACGATCAACCACCACCTGGTGATGCTCGACCGCGAGCGGGCTGGCTGTGAGGCAAGCCCGACAGCCGCCATGATCGACAGTCAGAGCGTCAAGACGACCGAGAGCGGCGGCATCCGTGGCTACGATGCGGGCAAGAAGATCAAGGGCCGCAAGCGCCACGCCATGGTCGACACGGACGGTCGGGCACTCAAGCTACAGGCCCATGCCGCCAATATCCAAGACCGCGACGGGGCAGGACCGCTGCTGCTGGCCTCGCGTCCGAGTTGGCCCTTCGTGGCACTGGGCTATGCCGATGGCGGCTACACTGGTTCCCGTGTGGCCAAAGCCAGCCCGATCCGCATCGAGGTGGTGCGCAAGGCCGACAGCCAGGTCGGCTTTGCTGTCATTGCCCGGCGATGGGTCGTCGAGCGGTTCTTCGCCTGGATCAACCGGAACAGGCGCTTTGCAAAAGATTTCGAGGCCACGATCGAGAGCGTCGAGGCCTTCTCTACGCCGCTTCCACCATCATCCTACTGCGAAGGCTGGACCGTTGATCAATCGATTCGAAATGGACTCTTAGAAATTCCTAAAAATCTGGTTCTTATCAGAAAATCGCAAAAACTGGTTTATGATTTTATCTAGTCGGGTATAATGCGTCAGCTATGTTAACACCCTGCCCGGAAGTGGCCTTATGCATAATTCTGCCGACATTGAGCATCTCGTCAGAGACGCAAATAATGCTATAGATAATTTACAAGCTGATGAATTTCTCAGAGTTGGGGGGCTCTGCATCGAATCCTCCATCCCGCCTCGTTTATTGGCCCAACTTGCAATAAAGGCGCGGCAAAGGGGTTTAGCCCAATCCGGCCGTATATTGCTCGAGCAATATATAAAAAATACGGCAGAACCCAATGAAGAGGTATATGTGGAGCTCGCTTTCCAAAAGCGAATAGCAGGCGATCATCAAGCGGCTGCCGAGTACTTCTCAATTGCAGCACGGCTACCAAAATCTCGCTTCACTACTAAGCTCAATTACGTACATATGCTTTTTGCTTCTGGGTTATTCGAGGATGCGAGGGTCGCGATGGCATCTCTAGCATCCTCAAAATCTTCGGAAATGGACCTCTTTCATTCTATGTCAGAGTTTGGCGATTATTTAGAGCAATTTTCGAGACAATCTACTGAGAAAAATCACAGTTTAATCAAATCTGGGTTGAAATGGCTTAAACATGATCAGGTAGCTTCTAAAATCCTTCATGCTATCGAGACTCGTTCGGGATTTTCTTTGATCCGCGTGGGAGATGGAGAGGGAGCTTTTCTTCGTCTTAACAATGAGGACGAATCTCGCTACGCGAATCTATACGATGCTAATAGACAAAACCGAATGGCGATGTGGTTTGGTTCAAATTTTGACTGGCGTAATAATGGCTTTTTCGAAGATAGTCTTGCTTTGGTTAAAGCAATAGAATCATGCGATATTTTAGCTATTCCAGACATAGCTTGGTTGCGTAACGGATATTCTATATCCAGTCAAAGTGGGATTCCTTCGCTCGTCAATATAGTGCGATTTTGCTCAGAGTTCATGCAAACCCCTGAAAAAATGCATTTTACGACCGCAAGCACCGCGAAAGAGTTGCAGATTCATGGGCATTTCGAGGTAATATTAAGAGTTGTTAAGCGCGTGACGGTTATAAGTTGCCTGCCAGATCTACCTACACTTCTTAGAAATTATTTCGGAATAAGCCAAGTTACGTTTATCCAAATACCTGGCGAGCAGGGATCTCGCGCTGCCTTGGGAGACCAAGTGAGCTTTGCAGCTCACTATCCTGAGGTTTATAAGGATTTGTTGAAATCTCTGGAGAAGCCCTGGGGTGGAGAGCTTGTTTTGATAGCTGGAGGGTTTTTGGGCAAACTTTATGCTTCAAAAATAAAGGAGTATGGGGGCATAGCCCTGGATATTGGGTCTTTGGCTGACCGATGGTTGGGGAAAAAAACTCGCCCTGGAGATGATCCTAGGTATAAGTTAGATTTTTGATATTTACGCATTTCACTAAGTAAAATTCTAAATAGGAAATGGGTTGTTCTTCGAAATGAAGTTCAACCCAAGCTTAAATTGGTCATGATTTGCTTTAAGAGAAGAGCTTTTTGATCCAGCGTTTGGGAGCAGCTAAATCCCATTTTGATAACGAGCTAGACGAGAGCGGTATAGTGGGCAGTTTATATTCCGTTTTGCTTTTTGTAAAGCTTTGTCTAAATTTGTAAGCTGGGCTTTCCTTGATGAATTGAATTTTACGCGAAAATTCTTCTGCGGAAACGGTATTTTTTTGCTGCTGGGCCAATTTTTGACTTAATGTTAGTATTCCTATATTTTCGGGTGCCAGCGAAAGAGCGGTTTTTGACACTTTTTCTGCTTCGTTCGTATAACCATGGTCTACTAAAAGTTTTAATAAAAAAGCATAAGAACTAGCTGGTGCTCTATCTGCAGCTACCGTATGTCTTGCCCATATTATTGCGTCATCAATATTTTTGATATCTATGTAGTAGCGTGAAACACGTAAGCATCCTTCCCGATTCGATTGCAGCAATGCAAGCTCGCGTGGGGTAAGATTTGCAGGGACATTTTCAAATTTACATATTTTATCAATACTATTTATATCAGGTATGTGAAAGGCAATGATATCAAAGGCGAGTAGATCGTTCAACGAACTATTCAGGAAATCAAAATTTATTATATGAACAAGCCTGACACTTTTTCGTCTTTTCAAATCTCCAACGTCCGCAGACATTTGAGTTATCAATAATTCATTTGATGAAATTTTTTTGATGCCCGAATCTATACATTGAATAAAAAAAAGAAAGTCATTTTTTTTAATCGAAAAATCAATCCCTTGAATTTTTTCTTCTTGTATAGACCAGTTTGCCAATCTAAACTGATATTTAGCATCCTGAATTAATCTTATACGATCAGGCGATGACAGAAGCAGGACCATTGGGAATTTCCAAAATTTAAAGTTGAGCCATTGCTTTGCGTTCCTATAACGCCAGGAAATAAGAGTTTATACCTCCAATTTTGGAACTAGCTACTCTAAAATAGATGTAATACCAAATCCACGAGAGGCTGACTCACGTCGGGGATTCCCAAAGTGGGTTCGATCTGATTCAACATCGTAGGCTGGAGGAGGCTTGCGATGGCAGCGGCGATCGATCTTCGTTCGGACTTCGATGGGGATGGTTTGCGTCGCATCCCGCGGGCAAGCAAGGACGGTCGGCAGGTCCGTCGGCTTCTAGCTCTGGCGGCGATCTATGACGGGGGCGCCCGGAGCGAGGCGGCCCGCATCGGCGGTGTCGGTCTCCAGATTGTGCGGGACTGGGTGGTGCGCTTCAACGAGCACGGCCCCGATGGTCTGATCGACGGCAAAGCACCGGGCGCTCTGCCGCTGCTCAGCGCGGAACAACGCCAAGCGCTGCTTCGTATCGTCGAGGTAGGGCCGATTCCGGCGTCACATGGCATGGTGCGGTGGAGATTGGTCGACCTGGCGCAATGGTCTGGGACGAGTTCAGGGTCTCGATCAGCAAGCAGACGCTGAGCCGCGAGCTTCGCGAATCTGGCTATCGCAAACTCTCAGCGCGCCCGCGACATCATGCCCAGGATGATGACGCTATCCCCGCTTTTAAAAAGCCTTCCCCGCCCAGTTGGCAGCGGTCCGGGCGACGCTCCCACGCGGTACGCCCATAGAGATCTGGTGGCAGGATGAGGCTCGGGTCGGCCAGAAGAACGGCATCACACGCCGGTGGGCCCGGCGCGGGACACGCCCCTCGGCGCCAAAGGATCAGCGAACCAAAGTCTGCCTACATCTACGGCGCGATCTGTCCAGCCGAAGGCAAAGCGGCGGGCCTCGTCCTGCCCCGCTGCAACACCGAGGGCAATGAAGCTTCATCTGGCCGAGATCGCTGCCACAGTGGCGCCCGGCGCACACGCCGCGCTGCTGCTCGATCAGGCTGGATGGCATGGCTCCAACGCGCTCCTCGTGCCGCCGAACATCACGCTCATGCCGTTGCCGTCGAAATGCCCCGAGCTCAATCCCGTCGAGAACATCTGGCAGTTCATGCACGATAACGTCTCCCTACGGTAGAGACCGCCCTTCATCATTTTCAATTTGAGGAAGGTATCCGGCTTCAGGATTTAGAGGTGGAAAGTGTCCATGATCGAGATAATGGGCACAAAGTTGCGGGTGCGGCGACGGCATAAGTCTTGGCCGGAGGCGGTTAAGCGTAAGATCGTGGCGGCGTCCTTTGTGCCGGGCGCATCGGTGTTGATGGTCGCGCGTCAATACGATGTGAACACCAATCTCGTCTTTAGCTGGCGTATCCTCGGTTAGACCGAGGCACGAATGAGGCTTGCAGCAGGACGCAATTCTCCAACAGCAGAAACTTGCCTTTTTAGCCGGTTCTCCGATAGGGTGGGGTACCACAAACCGCTCTATTGAAGCCTCGGCTCTAATCCCCGCGGCGCCCTCGTGGCGCCGGTCGGCTGTTTAGGTGCTGGGTTAGGCTAACTCCTCTGCGCGAATCTCTTCCCATCAATGGGAAGCAATATGCTGGCGTGAGTTTCTCAAGATGATACGAGTTTTTTGGCCGTGCCATGGTCACCCGTTTCTGTTGCTAAGATGGATGGATGCATGGCGAGAATTTGCTCAATGGCTTGGTCTGCGGCATGCCATCTACGATCAACAAACCGACACTTTTCTCCGCAACGCCAACATCTCGCGGGTCGTCGTGCTCAATGGCCACAAAAGGCTAGGTGTTTAGGCGCGGCAGCCACAGGCCGGATGCCTGGACCCAGACGCAGCCGGCGAAGACGACCACGCACAGCGCGGACGCAGGGCTGAACATTCATACGGCTTGTGCATCAGGTCAGCCTCGCCGCTTACCGGCAACCTGCTCGGCCGCGGTCAACGGCTGTTCTACGGCCTTAACGTTCTGTTGGACTGGCCACAAACGCCTTGCAATACCGCTTACCCGCGGCAGAAATATAGAGCAGCACGCTGCGGCCATCAGCGGGGTCTATTCTGCGCCGGATGAGTTCCGCAACCTCTAAACGATCAGCCACCCTTGTGACTGACGGCTTGGGGATCGACAGAAATTCAGCCAGGCCCCGGATCGTCTGAGGCTCATCGGCCGTGAAGCACACAAGCAGCACGGCGAACTGTCGAAGACTGAGATCTCGGGTTTCGGATCGAACCGCATCAAGAATCCGGTCTCGCAGGAATTCGGTAGCATCGCCCAAGCGCTTTTGTTTGCTCACCGAGCGCCCTCAGCGCCGGGCACTTTTTTGCCACGTCGCCTAGCAGGGATCTTCTGTACGACAGGTTCTGGTTCGACCAGGGCTTGCGGTTCTACAGTCGCCTTGTGGCCAAGCTTGTTCTGCTTTGCCAGGCCCGAGCGCTTTTCGGCATAGTTCGGAGCGACGATCGGGTATGTCGCCGGCAGCCCCCATTTGGCACGATACTCGTCAGGTTCCATGTTGTAGGCAGACTTCAGATGCCGCTTGAGCATCTTGAGCTTCCTTCCGTCTTCCAAGCAGACAATGTAGTCGGGGAAAACGCTTTTCTTGATCGGCACCGCAGGTACCAGCTCAGGTTCTGTTAGTCCGGCCGGAGCTGAACCTAGACGCTTAAGCACGCCGTAGACGGACTGTATAAGCTCTGGAACACCTCCGGTGTCGACCTCATGGTTCGCGACATAGGCAGATACGATATTGCTGACATAAGCACCAAGTTCAGATTCAGAAATAGTCACACAGTTCTCTTTCGTAATCACATGCCTTGCTAGACTATACTAGATCGAAACTTGACCCTAGGCTTATCGGCTGGCGCACTTTGATCATCGTAATATGATATCCTAAACAACCGCAAAGATAACCGGCGCTGCTAGGTCCTAGATGGCGTAACGGGCTGGCCGAACCAGAATTGGCCGAATTGGTCGTCGTCGCTCAGAGTGATGGTGTTATTGACCGGAGTTCAGGGAAGCACCTGCTCCATGCATCACGGAGGGACGACCATGGAATACTATGCCGGGATCGACGTGTCGCTGGAAAGCTCAAGCGTCTGCGTTGTCGATGGAAGCGGCCGGATCATCCGGGAAGCCAAGGTAGGAAGCGAACCGGCTGCACTGCTTGCTTGGTTCAAGGGGTTGGAGTTCGACCTGGCGCGCATTGGCCTTGAAGCAGGTCCTTTGTCGCAGTGGCTTTATGCGAGCATGCGCGATGCGGGGCTCACGGTAGAATTGCTTGAGACGCGGCATGTGCGGGATGCGTTCAAGGCGATGCCAGTGAAGACTGACCGTAAAGATGCGCTAGGCATTGCCCAATTGATACGGTTGGGTTGGTTCCGATCCGTGCATTGCAAATCGCTACCGGCGCAGGAACCGCGCGCTGTCCTGACCGCGTGCGGATTCCGATGATCGCGGCCACCCATTCCAATCCGATCGCGGCCATGTATTCCGATTTGATGGCGGCCACCTGAGATCGTCTCGGCAGGTCGATTTGGTCATTTCATAATCGCGTATTCCGGGTCAAGCATCGGTGCGCTTTTTGCGCAGACTTTCGCCCTTCAATTCGATGCGGTGGGCGTTGTGAACGAGGCGGTCGAGGATGGCATCGGCCAAAGTCGGATCGCCGACAATTTCATACCAACGCTCAACAGGGACCTGGCTGGTGATGATGAGTGAGCCGGTCTGATAACGGTCCTCGACAATTTCCAGAAGATCGCAGCGCTGCTCGGCGGTCAGTGGTTCGGGGCCCCAGTCGTCGTATGTGGACGGCTCCCGATGGCAAGTGCTTTTTCAGCTTCGAACGCTTTGGTTGTTGCGGTCATATGTCCGGCCTACTGATGCGGAGCATCTCCACTGGCCTTGATGAAGTCCGACAACCAGGATTCCCATCAAGGATGCGAGCTTCGCAGCTCAGACGACTGGTCGGGCTTTTCCTGGTCCTCGGTGCAACCGTTGTCGTTCATCACGTCAAAAGCACCTACCAAACTTAAACCTGGTTACTCTTCCTTTCTTCCGATCGCCTTCTGGTTGACGCCATCGGTTCAGTATGCCTTTGCGAAGGTCTCGGTGCGGAAGCCCTCGCCTGTGCTCATCATTGCCCAAATTATGCGGGCCATCTTGTTGGCCAGCGCTACAGTCACCAGCCGTGCAGGTTTCTTCGCTAGCAAACCCGCAGTCCATTCACTCAGCGGACCAACTCGCCTGCCTACTATATTAAGCAAAGATGTAGCTCCCAAGACGAGCAGTTTCCTCATGTACCGGTTGCCTTGCTTAGTTATGCCGCCGAGAGACTGCTTTCCGCCGCTGGAATTCTGCCTGGGCGTTAGACCGAGCCAAGCTGCAAAATCTCGTCCGGATTTAAATGCAGCCGGGTCTGGTACATGGGCAACTATCGCCGTAGCAATAAGCTTGCCCACCCCCGGAACCTCCACAAGCAGCTGGCTCATGCCGCTTTTTGCATGTTCCTTGGCAATCTTGCCATCCAGTTCCGCCAACGACTTGTCCAACTGGTCGAGTATGTTTCCAAGGATTGTTACAGCCCCCAGAGCGGCCTGCGGGAGGCAATCGTCGTCTTCAGCAATCTTCAAAAGCTCCTCAACATGGCCGGCGCCTTTGGCAACAACGATGCCGAACTCTGCAAGATGGCTGCGGATGGCGTTTACCGCCATCGTCCGTTGCTTAATCAGAAGTTCGCGCGCCGTATGCAGCATCAACGTAGCTTGTTGCTCAGGCGTCTTGACGGGCACAAAGCGCATCTGAGGCCGCGACATTGCTTCACAAATTGCCTCGGCATCGACAACATCATTCTTGCCGCGCTTGACGTATGGCTTAACGTAGGTAGGTGGAATGAGCAGCGTCGTATGGCCCATTGATCTCAGCTCACGTGCCCAGTAGTGGGCGGAGCTGCATGCCTCCATTCCCACGAGACACGGCTCGGTTTGCGCGAAGAACTCCCGCAGCTTCGCTCGCGTCAACTTGCGTGAGACAGCAGGCTTGCCTTCTTCGCTGAGCGCGTGGACCTGGAAGTAATTCTTGGCAAGATCGACGCCTACTCTGATGAAGCTCTTCATAAACAATCTCCCTATGTCTCGTGCTTACGATCACCCCGACATCTTGATGCAAGTCAGGAGAAGCCGTCCACACCATCAAGAATCAGCAGATCAACGCGGGCGAACTGCCGCATCAGCCGAGCATAGCGCCCGTCGCCGCGGGCCAGCGCCAGGCTGGCGAACAATCGCGGGCTGCGCTGGTAGAGCACTGATAGGTTCTCCCGGCAGACCTTGTCACCAAGTGCGCAGGCAAACCAGGACTTGCCCGCGCCGCAGGGTCCGGTGATCAGGCAGTGGCGGTGCTCACGTATCCAGTCGCAGGCGCCCAGGCGCAGGAACATAGTCCGGTCCAGACCGCGGGGCGTGCGATAATCGACATCCTCCATGGTAGCGGCATGACGCAGCTTGGCACTGCGGGCGCGGGCGGCAAATCGCCGCTGCTGGCGCAATGTCGCCTCCTGTTCGACGAGGAGGCCCAGCCATTCGGCATGCTCCAAGGCACGGCTCTCTGGATTGGCCTCTAGCAGGTTGCGGAAATTTAGATGCATGACGGGCGCTGATCTGATT
Organism: Acidisoma cellulosilyticum; assembly: GCF_020621385.1. Lineage (GTDB taxonomy): Bacteria > Pseudomonadota > Alphaproteobacteria > Acetobacterales > Acetobacteraceae > Acidisoma > Acidisoma cellulosilyticum. The sequence continues at coordinate 8,750 of NZ_JAESVA010000029.1, forward strand.
CTCTGGTTCTGTTGGGATTGGAGTGTCAGATGCGTGGGACAGACGAGCAGACAGG
>NZ_JAESVA010000030.1 GCF_020621385.1 Acidisoma cellulosilyticum
GGCCAAGGCCCAGTTCGCCGTTCTCTTCGGCGAGCGCTTTACCAAAGCCATGGCAGCCTAAATGTTCAAACCGTCGTCCCACACGAAATTCATGACACTCCCGTAAAGGCCCGAGCAGGGTCGATGCTCGGCTTCAAACGTTTTAAGGCAGCCTCGATTACACTTGCCGAAATTGAATTGATGCGCCGCATATACAAAGGACAATTCGACCTCGGAAAATTGCGCATCGAAGGCACAACCACGCCCGATATTTGGAATGCAGTGCTGTCAGCTTGAGTAACTGCGACCACATCGTTGCCCCATTCAACCGACCTCCCAATTTGCACCAGAGCCGATAACATCATGGCTTACGCCAATGATGTCGCACATCCTGACAGCTAGACTTCACAAGTCCTCTGTGTAATCCTAAAATCGATAACTACTCAGTGTTTTACCTCATTATAGGAGATTAAAATGGCATTCCCCGGATCAAATATGGACAACGTCCTAACAAAAATTAGTGCGGCAACTATGGCATTACAATCGCTTATAGCACAACTGAAAGAGAACGGCACATTGGCTGAGGGTGATATAGATAAAATGCAAGCCAGAGCAATGGAATATGCCGCAATGCTTAAAGAGCACGGCGGTTCTGGAGCACAAGTAGCTGGCGCTCGCATCGAGCAGGATTTATTTTTGTTTTTTGATATTATCAAAAATGATTGATTTATCAATATAATTGAAAATTTTACCGAATGAATAGCGGACCGTTGGTAATCCCCCCTGAAAACTGGTGGCGTGAGAGGTAGAATTTTCTCGATATGGAGGAAGTTCTGGATGAAGAAGTCTCGTTTCACCGATAGCCAGATCATGGCGGTGCTCAAGCGGAGCGAGGGCGGTGAAGGTGTTCCCGACCTATGCCGTGAGATCGGCATCAGCACGGCGACGTTTTACAAGTGGCGTGCCAAGTTCGGCGGCATGGACGTATCCATGATGGCTCGGATGAAAGAGCTGGAGGATGAGAACCGCCGGCTGAAGAAGATGTATATGGATGAGAAACTGAAGGCTGAGATTATTTCAGAGGCCTTGGCAAAAAAAGGATAAGGCCATCTCGACGGCGAGAGATGGCCCAAGAAGCCGTAGCCGACAAGAAAGTGTCGATCCGACTTGCCTGCGCGGCGTTTGGGATCAGCGAAAGTTGCTATCGGTATGCACCAAAGCACGGTGGAGAAAACGATGAGATCGCGGACTGGCTGATCCGGCTGACGGACAATCACCGAAATTGGGGCTTTGGCCTGAACGGATCTACTGCGCGCTGGAGCTGAACCTGCGGATACGGCCCAAGAAGCGCATGGTCCGTGAGAAGCCGGAAGCCTTGGCAGGGCCGAGGGCCTTGAACGAGGTATGGTCGATGGATTTCATGCATGACCAGCTCAGCGACGGGCGCAGTGTGCGCCTGTTCAACGTCATCGACGATTTCAACCGCGAGGCTCTTGCCATTGACGTGGACTTTCCCCTACCGGCGCTGCGGGTGATCCGCAGCCTCGACCAGGTCATTGAGTGGCGCGGCAACCGGCAGCGATCCGATGCGACAACGGCCCAGAATACATCAGTGGCGCACTGCTGGGATGGGCTGAGATGCAGGGGATCAGGATCGACTTCATCCAGCCCGGGAAGCCACAGCAGAATGCCTATGTCGAGCGCTTCAACCGGACGGTGCGCTACGAATGGCTGGCGCGTATGAGTTTGATACGTTGGCCGACATGCAGGACTTTGCCACGCGTTGGATGTGGTCCTATAATCATGACCACCCGCACATGGCCTTGGGCGGCATCACCCCAAAACAGCGGCTGGCCATGGCCGCGTAGCTCTACTTCTCGCTCCCACAGAAAATGGGGGGATTACCGTATGAGTTGTAATGAGCAGATCCTGCTCATCATCACACTGGCACTGAACAACTAGTCCTTCAGGTTAACATCGTTCGGATATTATTTGCCAAAAAACTACAAGTCTGGCTCTCAAAAAATGATTCAGTTAGAATTTGGTTTACCGCCAGGAATATCGACCCAATGGTGGGTTTTAACTACAACTGTGATTGTTAAAGGGCCAAAACTCGATATGGCGTTGGATGGCTTCGGAGCATGCTCCAGATAAAGCACCTCAACAACTTCTACACCAGCACCTGAAGGTAACGCTAGTCGATCTCCTTTTGTCGGCACTGTTAGAAATTCCCAATCTCCTCGACCACTGGATATTTCTTCTCCTCGCACAGAAAATATCATCGGCTTTTTTCCTTTTTGCACATTTATTTTGTGCTGGTATACGCTATCTTAGCCACTTATATAATATTGTTAAACTGAGATCTTGGGTAAGTAAAACCCCCCATTTGAGTAGTTCTATTGACCTAGCACTACTTTGGCAGATTTTTAGTGTCTTTGAGATTTTTGGAACTCTCAAGGGCGAGCTTGCGTGATTCATAGGGGCGGCTCGTGGAGGGCCGATCCATGGACCCGGACTGGCAGGCTGATCTCGACCGCTGGCTTGAACCGTTTGTCTCTGCGCTCGAGCACAAGGCGAGAGCGCGGATGTGTCTAGCTTACATTGCCGGTCTGATTGGCCTACGGGACCGTAAGAGCGTTCAGCCCATGGCAATGCGCATTGACGAAGTCGGCTACGATCAGCTTCGTCGCTGTTGGCGTTTGGTACAGCGCTTCGCTCGCAACCGCTCTGCTGAAGAAGGCAGATAGCCTGGTTAGCGATGGAGCTCCAGAAGACGGGCGCTTGCTGAAAACAAACACCCGTCTGGGAAAATCGTCCGGTGAAATTTAGTCCTTTCGCGCAAATTCGCGATAGATGGAAAGCAATTCTTTGGCTTGTTGGTCACTCGTTCGTAGCTTTGGGCTAGTCTGTGGGGGCGCCGTGAATTGGGCTGGGTTAGAATTTATACGGTCGAGCACATCTTTTAGTTCATGATAATCATCAACAGGCACGACAAATCCACAACTGTCATCCACTTCATCGGCCAATGCGCCACGATCGGATGCAATCACCCAACACCCAGCTTGGATGGCTTCTCTCACAACCAAACCGTAACTTTCCGGCCAAACAGAAGGGGCAGCAAGCACATCAATTGATGCGTAAAGCTCCGCAATTTTTGATTGCGAATATTTACCACGAATTTTAACATTAGATGCACCCCATTTAGTTACTACTTCTTCTCCTTCCGACATTGCGTGATCAATAAGAAGAAGTTCAATATTATGAAAATTAGACTCACAAAGAGCTAACTTTAGAATATTGTAGCCCTTATGGAAGCTTTTTCCGCCGATATGGGCAATTCTTACAGAAGATGCTTTGGGGCGACGCGGCAAAATTTCGATATTAGATACACCGTTCTCAACGGCGCTTACATTTGCAATCCCGTAATCACGATACAAATTTGCAAAAGATTTAGACACGGCCAATACGCGCTTAGCAGATGTCAGAACAGTCAAAAGCTCTTGCATTCGAACATGATGCTGCACACCATTGATCTTAATTTCTGAAAGAGATTCTTTTGGTTTGTAAATAGAAAAATTATTATTTTTGTCCAGCAGAAATTGACTTTTTGAAATCCACCAAGCGTCATGGACTGTAATTACATAAGGTATGTTTCTTGAAGTAGCCTCGGAACAAATAGAGACAGTCAGTCGTTGGATGCAATGAAAGTGTACAATGTGCGGCTTGAAATGGTCCAAGTAGCTTCCAAAAGCCCGAGCCATTTCCTTATCAGAGGTTCGCAGATCGATATCCGGGTCAACGGGCGTTGTCACCCCCGTGATTTTGACTCCGTTCCATTGATGGCTCCTCATTTCATAAGGTATTTGGCCACCTTCAATTGAAGTAAAAACCTCAATTTCTACATCTTTACCAAAATTTCTTTGGAGGTCAGCTACGTTATCGGCAACAACTCTAGTTGCCCCGCCTATTGCCTGCGGAGGAAAGAAAACATTTACAACTAGAACTCGTAAATTGGCTTTTGTTGGATAAAGAGAAAGCTTCTGCTCAATTGACGTTACAATGTTGCGTATGTTTTGCGCAGAAGTCGCAGTGGAATATTTTTGTTTCACAGACAGTTTTGCATCTGCACCGATTTTTTTGCGAATCGACGGATTCTTAATCAGATTATTTAGATACTTGTACCAGTCATCTACATCTTTGGCTAAAAATCCCGTCTTTCCATGAGAAATTACTTCTTTATACGTTGCGGTTTCTGATACAACAGACGGAATTGCCAGCATGGCTGCTTCCATCCACTTTATCTCGCTTTTGCAATCAGAGATGATTCCAGGCTTCAATACCGCTATATTGATGTCCATTCCTTTAAGCAGGTGCCAGTAGGATTCTTTATCCAAAATCTGGTCAATTTTGATTACTTGCTTTTCAAAACGAGTCATACTTTCTGGAAGTGTGATATATCCCGCTATCACTACTTGAATAAGCGGACCATATTCCTCAAGTAGCCGAATAAGAGCAGGTACAGCAAACAGCTCAAAATCTTCGTTATGCGCTCGCGTTCCAGTTCCATAAAAAATTCGAACAGGGCGCTCACCATCATTGAACAATGCCGCCTGAGAATCAATATTTAAAAACATTGTCTCTTGAACAGCATCAAGAGCGTTACGGTGCACAAACGCTGTGTGTTGGGCTACCAAGGGGAGCATTTCGTTTGCTAATGTCGTTGTTGACGACATTGCAAAATCGCTAAGTTCAATTCCTTTTGAAAACAAAGCTGTTCCTGTGACGAGACCACCGTAAACTTGTCGACTGATTAGTCCACCGTAGCTTTCGAAGCTATCTGGAAAATGATCCGCATCAAAGATTAGATCATCAATATCATAAACCGTTGGAATGCCTGCTATACGTGTGGCGCGGAACGCGCGAACAGCAGCTGGTAGTGCCGCGACACGGTAAAAAATAACACAGTCTAAGAACGGCAAACGTGTATGAAAGACGCCTAAATCTTTGGCTTGGTCGAAAATTTCTATCTGAAAACCAGCATGAATTAAATGCTCACTTTTCTGTAGTACGCGATAATGTTTGCATTGAGGAATGCTCATATCGGCAACAATGCCTATACGCCGAATTGCGCCAATCCGGAGAGGGCGTGGTGCTGCTGCTGGCACTGTACCTGCCAGAAAACTAACTGCCGCTTCCATCTTAAGACGTGCTTCATCGACCAGACCTGCGTTGGCAAGTCTATTGGCATCGCTGCTAAGCGCATTAAAGCATTCTTCAGAAACTTGAAGATAACGGTCCCTAATGTACTGGTCTCCAGGCATCAACAGAGTTAGTTCTTTCAGGACCTCAATAGCTTCAATACGCCTATTTAAACGCAATAAACAGGACGATAGATTGAGAAAAGTCCAGGCATTATAACGTTTATCTTTGATTGTTCGGCGATATACTGTTACAGCACCAAATAAATCGCCCTGTTTCATCAAGCAATCTGCATAGTGGCGTAGGCCACGGGTATGTGTAGGTGCGGCCAGCAAAGCAGTTTCATATAGTTGGCGTGCTGGAGATAACTCATTTGACATTGCCAGTCGATCTGCGGCTGCCACATAAAGAGGCGCAGTAGACTCAGTTGCAAGACAGCCCGGTCGACCTTCGGCTATCCCTTTTCTGGCGTAATGCTGAAGGGCACGCCATGGCGAGTCTATGGACATTGCCAAATCAGGATTTGAATTAAGATATACCTTCCAATCGAAACCATCAGGCATTTCCAAAGCACCTGTGAGACCGATCTCGCTCATCAGCTGCGAGGGATTTACCGGAAAGCCATTCGCAACACCCTTATTTAGCCAGTGACGATATGCCTCCACGTGCGATAATACGCTGGTCTCTGGGGCAAATTCAGCATAGAAGACTTGGTCGATATAATGTTCAGATGAGATAGGGTAATTTTTATACTGCCCAATCGAAATAAAATGAAAAATACACTCAAGTCGATTTTTGCATACCGAAACGCCAACACGAGCTTGATAATCGTCAACATTGAAAAGTTTAAGAAAATCTCCGGAGTAAATTCCATGAGTTTCAAAAATTTTTGTGGCAGACTTGTCGCCTACAATAGCTTGAAGCGTCAAATAATCCTGATCTAACTGAGACTGTGGATTCTCAGCCGTAGAAATCAAAAGACTTTGATCTAATGAATATTTTCTGCTTTCATTTACTCCAGTGGTCAAAAAATGACGCAAAAAATCAAAGTTGGAATTAAGAACAGCGTTTAGATCCGGATTAAGATTTCGGTAAAAACCAATTGAAAAATCTTCAGGCAGCGTTTTAAGATCCAAATCGGTTTGCGCGAGCCAAACTGACATGCTTGGAAAGCGTCCCTCTTGTGAACCAAAGCTCCGCCAATGTTTCACGAGGTCACTGGGGGATAGCCCTAATAGATCAGCGTAAAAATTCCTATAAAATTCAAGATCTAAATTTTCGCTAATCGAGTAGTCCTCATGGGCTATCGAACTTACGTCGAATTCTTCAAACGGCATATTAGCTAGATATGAGGCTGCATCAGATTCAAAAACGTGCTGCGCTTCCTCTAATGGGACTGCAACAGAGATAGCTGTAGACCGCCTCGCTGACCGTTTTGAGGGTTCGGCATAGGCTGTGGTGGATTTTGCGCGTTGAACCGCTGGAGATGTGCGCTTGCTGGGCTTAGACGGCAAAGTTCGAACCCTCAATTAACGGTAAATTGATCAATCAGGCATCTTAAATACGGTATCCAGCTATCTGACTGCAAGGTCTTAGGTCGTTAGCACGTTCGCAGACGCACAAAAAATCTCTTTTTAGAGTAACCTGGAAAAATTCATTTTTTAAAAATGAATTTAGCGTTTAAAAACACTAGGCGTAATGGAGAAATACATTATGATAGTTTATTTGATCGGTAGCTGACCAAAATTAGACATGCTTGATTTGCAGTGGAGTTGCCCCACTAGGTCACCGACTCATTATGACGCAGCCAGATGCGGATTGAGGCGAGCTGAACAGAGGCGAGGAAGTTGTCGTCTCGTTTGTCATACCGTGTTGCGACGG
>NZ_JAESVA010000031.1 GCF_020621385.1 Acidisoma cellulosilyticum
GACCCGAGCAGACGCCGAAGCTGCCATCGGTCGTTACATCGACAGCTTCTATAATCCTGTCCGGCGGCACTCGTCGCTGGACTTCATCAGCCCTGCTGCCTACGAAAGGCAGGCGGCTTGACCCGAAACAGCTCTCCACTTTTCCAAAGCAAGTCCAGGTCGCACTTGCCAACAAGATGGCCCGAACGGTCTGGGCGCTTCTCGCCCATGGCGGGGTCTACCGAGCTCCGGCCGTGGCGGGGTAAGCCGTCAAGGTCGTGGGGTGCCGTGAAGCAGGCTGAGGTCGAAGGAGAGTATGGCGCAACGGTCGTGAGACGGGGTCGGGTAAGCCAGTTCATGGACAAGCGCTATCCAAGCGCGCCAGATTGCTTTGGCCCCGATCCGCGAACTCCCATACGGGCCCGCGGCATGTCACGGCCGCATCAAAGGCCGGACACATGTCAGCACCCGATCCGCACGCCACTCGTTATTGAAGATTCCGCTTGCTCCGCAGGGGGCGTCCACACATGTCCATGATGACGATATCGCCTGGGTTGAGCGTCGGCAGCAATTGCTGGTCGACATAGGCGCGGAAGCAGCGCCCGTTGATTGGCCCGTCGAAGACGCAGGGAGCCGTGAGACCCTGAGAGCGGAGTGCTCCGAGAAAGGTCAGCGTGCGCCAATGGCCATGAGGCGCGAAACCTCGGAGGCGAGCGCCCTTCGGACCCCAGCCGCGGAGTGGCGCCATATTGGTTTTGATCCAGGTCTCGTCGATGAAGATGAGGCGGCTCGGATCAATGCCCCGCAGCCAGAGATGCCAGCGTCTGCGTTTAAGCACGATGTCGGGTCTCGCCTGCTCAAGGGCGAAGATCTTTTTTTGAAGCGCAGTCCTTCCCGGCGCAGGAAGCGCCAGATCGCGTCGTGCGAGATGGAGATACCGCGTTCGGCCAGTTCCGCCTTCAGCCTGTGCAGGGTCAGCGACGGGACTTGGCCGATCCGCTCGGCGATGAAGGCGCGATACGGCTCCAGCACGCGGGGGCGGTTCCCGCCCATGCGGTCGGGCGACACAAAACCGGTCGCGCGATGACGCTGGGACCACTTCACCACCGACGATACCGCAACCCCAAACCGAGCAGCCACAGCCCAGCTCGTCTCGCCGAACTGAACCGCAGACACCACACGCTCCTGCAGATCATTCGATAAGGCTCGGGCCATCGATGCTGACCTCCCTTCAGCCAGCATCTTGAATCACATCAACCCCGCGTCGGGGAATCAAAAATCCGATTCAGAACCAACAGGAAACGCTCTAACTGATGCCGCGGTCCACGGCGTAGGGATACGTTGCACGCGCGCATCATCGGCCACCCGGCGCGTGCGACAGCGCTCGAGCGACTTCTCGATTATGTGTCGAACCATTCCGATGTCTGGTTATGCCGACGGGATGAAATCGCGCAGCACTGGCATATGAATCATCTCAGAGTCTCGGACTGAAGAGAACCCCGGGCAGACTCTTGCTTAAATCGGCCACGTCGCTGCGGATTTCTGAGCACGTTTGGGTCAGGCTGAAATACGCACGGCTTGCGGTACCGGCACGAATTGCTCATCGGCCGTAGTGCCGTCGATGAAGGTCAGAACCGTGAACCGTGCCGTGCGCTCCAGCGCCGACAGCGGATAGTGCCACGTGTCCGCCTTGTAGTTGATGCCGGTGTCGCCTGGCACGCGGAAGGCGCGGAGTGTCGCCATGTCGGGCATGTCATCCGGTCCGTGCAACGCCACTAAAAGCATGTAGGACGCGCAGTCGATAGGCACGAAAGCCTGCGACGAATAGATGTGCCGTTCCATCTCGATCGCTTCCATTGGCAGCAACTGGGCCGCGACGGTCGCGAGGCTGAGGCGGGCCCTCGCCGAGGGCCTCAGGTTCTGCAACTCCGCGATCAATTCCAACCGGGCGCCGCCGAGGACAGGCGGCGGCAACAGAAGCCCGAACGGCGCAAAAGCCTCCGCCGTGATCGGCTCCAGCGTCAGGTGTATCGTCATGCGGGCAATCCCGCGAAAGGATGCAGCGACAACCAATGCTGTGCAATCTCCAGCCGCCGGCACACCCATACATCAGGCTTGGATGCGACGTAATCGAGGAACCGTGCCAGCCCAAGGGCCCGGCCGGGATGGCCGAGCAGGCGCATATGCATGCCGATGGACATCATCTTCGGTGCCAGGAGTCCTTCCTCATACAGCATGTCGAAACTCTCGCGGAGATAGACGAAGAAGTCGTCCCCGGTGCCGAAATTGGCGGTGCCCCACTTCACGTCATTGGTGGTGAGCGTGTATGGCACCACCAGTTGCGGACGCCCTTCTGCCATCACGTAATAGGGCAGTTCGTCATTGTAGCTGTCGCTGTCGTAGAGGAATCCGCCTTCCTCCATCAGTAGCCGGCGGGTGTTCACGCTGGGTCCATAGCGGCAGTACCAGCCGAGCGGTCGCGCGCCCATCGTGCGGGTCAGGCTTTCGATCGCGAGGCGGATATGCTCGCGCTCCTCCGCTTCGCTGAGTTTGAAGTGCTCCACCCAGCGCCAGCCGTGGCAACAGATGTCGTGGCCTGCCGCAGCGATCGCCTGGGCGGCCTCAGGATTACGCTCCAGCGCCAGCGCGCAGGCGTAGACCGTCATGGGGAAGTCGTGCTTCGCGAACACCCGCATCAGGCGCCAGAATCCAACACGGCTGCCATATTCAAACATCGATTCGGCGGCGAGATCGCGCTCGCCGCGGGGCACGGCAGCATTGGGTAATTCGGTGAGGCCGGCGTCGGTCCAGCCGTCGCCATCCATCATGCTGTATTCGGAACCCTCTTCGTAATTCATGACGAAGTTCAGCGCTATGCGCGCCCCGTTCGGCCATTTCGGGTCGGGCGGGCTGGCACCATAGCCTATGAAGTCGCGTTCGAGCAATTGTGCGGTCATGGGTGATCGTCCCTCGTCAAAACTGCTGTTCCTGCCGCCCGCGAACGAGCTGCGACAGGGTCACCGCTACCACCAGTGCGCCACCATAGAACATCTCCTGGATAAAGGAGCTGAAGCCGAGGAACACAAGACCGGTAATTCCGGTGACAAGAAAATAGACGGCGACCGTTGATCCCCAGGGATTGAAGCGACCCGGAACGATGCTGGTCGACCCGAGGAAGGCCGCCGCGAAGGCCGGCAACTGGTATGATACGCCCGAGACGGGATCCGCCGCACCTTGGGTTCCGGCGTAGAGGACGCCGGCGAGCGCCCCGAAAAAACTTGAGACGACGAGGCAGGAAATGCGAATGCGATTGGTGTTGATCCCGCTCAGCCGGGCGACCTCGCGGCCACGCCCGACGAAGAGGATACGACGCCCCAGGGCTGTGTAATCGAGCAGGTAAAAGATGAGCGCCGCAAGACCGATCGTATAATAAAATTCCAGCGGAATACCGAAAAGGCGATCAACGATGACGCCGTTCATCAAAATCGGCGAGACACCGCTGATCGTCATCGAATCGCTCATCCATAGCGTGAAGCCGTGGATGAAGGTGCCGGTGCCGAGTGTTACGATTAAGGAATGGATGCGGAATGTTGTGATCAACAAGCCGTTGATCAGGCCGATGACGAGGCCAAGCACGAGTGCGGCCGCTATCGCCCATCCGATTCCGACACCGTAGTTTACGTTCAGCACCGCGACCGTCATCGAGGAAAGTGTCATGACGAAGGCGATGGACAGGTCGAAGTCATTGGCCGTGAGCGGAATGATGAGGCCGAGCGTGACCACCACCAGCACGGCCTGCGAGCCGAGGATAGTGGACAGGTTTGCCCAGGTCAGAAATGTGTCCGGCCGCAGCGCGCCGAAAACAGCAACGAGCAGCAGCCACACGACAATCAACCCGAACTGCTCCGTCCGCTTGATGAGGAGAGAGGGGCCCCGCGCGGGACCAGTGGAGGCAGTGACCGCTATATCAGGCAACATCGGCCATATTTCCTTCTGCCGTGACGGGTGCGGCGCTGAACAGGCACCGCTCAGCGATGGCGTCTTTGCTGATCTCCGCGCCTGCGAGGCTCGCGACGACGCGCCCGCCGGAAAAGATCAGCACGCGGCTGCAGATTGCGGCGAGCTGTTCATAATCAGAGCTGGCGCATAATACGGTCGCGCCTTCCAGGGCCGCCTTGGCGATATGGCTAAAAACATTCTGGCGCGCGCCGATATCGACCCCCTGGGTCGGCTCGTCGAGGAGGATCATCACCGGCTTCTGCTGGAACCACTTCGCCAATACGACCTTCTGCTGATTGCCGCCGCTGAGCGCTGACATCGGCAATGTGGGATTGGCGGGGCGCACCTCAAAGGTCTCTCCCAATGAGCCGGCGCGCCTCACCATCGCGCGCCTGTCCAGCATCCAGGGGCGGAATCGGGAGCCGAGCACCGGCATCGTCACATTATCGCTGACGGGGAGCACGTCGATCACGCCGGCCGTGGCGCGATCCCCAGGGATCAGTACAATTCCTTGTTCGATCGCTAGTTTTGGTGAAATGGCGGGCAGGGCGACGTGACGCTTGCCGATGGCAAGTTGGCCCTGAGTCGCCCGTTTGGCCCCATAGAGCAGATAGCAGACCTCATCATACCCCGAGCCGATCAACCCCGTCAGGCCGATGACCTCGCTTCGCCCAGCCGCTAGCGAGAGGTCAACAATGCTACCGCCGCAAAGGCCTTGGATGACGATGTGGCTCGGTGCCTGGGCCTCGGCGAGCCGCGGCGGCGTAGTCGCCAGGAGCTGCCGACCCACGATGGCCTGTACGAAGTCGCGTTTTGTAGCGGTCTTGCTGTCGAGTTTTGCGGCGACCCGACCGTCTCGCAATATCGTCGCGCGATCCGTGATCTCCATCACCTCGTCCACATCGTGGGAGACAAAAATCGCACTCGCTCCTGTGGCGACGATAGAACGCACCAGGCGGAACAACTGCTCGACGTCACGCTTGGGCAGGAATGGTGTCGGCTCGTCAAGGATAAGAAGCCCATTGCCGGCTCCGTCCCCGGCACTTAGTTCGCCGGCGGCGCGGACAATGGCAAGCAGCGCGCGCTCAACCGGCGGCAGATCGGAGACGAGCGCGCCAGGGTCGATGGGCACGCCGTAACTCTCAAATTGCCGGATCGCCTTGCGGTGTTCGGCGCGCCAGTTGATTGCCCAGGCGTGGCGTCGCGCCAGACGATTGATCAAGAGGTTTTCGAGCGCCGTCAAACCCGGAATAAGCCCGAGGTGTTGATGAACGAAGCTCATCCGGTGCAGGCGAAAGGCCCCCGCCGCGAGCGGAAGCGGAACATCCACACCGCAGACCTGCAACAGGCTGCCTGCATCGGGCGGGTGGAACCCGGCCAGCACCTTGATCAAGGTCGACTTGCCGGAGCCGTTCTGGCCGAGCAGACCATGCACCTCGCCCTGCGCGACATCGAGCGCCACCTGATCGAGTGCCTTCTGGCCGCCAAACGTCTTGCTCAGATTGGACAGACGCAACGCAAGGGGAGCTGGCGCGTCCATCGTTCAAACGCTCTCAGGTCCTTGCAAGGTCAGTGCATCTGCCAGAGATCGTGAAAACCCTTCTTGTAGGCGTCGCCATAGCCTTGCGACAGCTTGGGAGGCGTGCCCGCGTCCATCGCATTCGCCTTTGTGAAAATGTAGAAGGGGATCTTCGGATCGTTCACCAGCGGCAGACCGCACAGCCGCCGCATCTCGGAATCGAGGATGGAATGGGCGATCCAATCAAGATTCTCGCCGATATCCATCTCTACCGCGCCGCGCTGAACCAGGCCGAGCACGAACGGCGTGCCATTGAAGGCATCGATCTTCACGCGCTTGGAGGCACCCGTGATGGTGACAGCGGGCGTCACGAACTGCGACATGCTGTCATAGATGACGATGATGTAGTTGATTTTGGGATCGGACAGCAGAGCCGCCTGAACGGCCGGGGTAATACGCGTTCCCCAGTCAGTCACAGCGAAGTTCATCGTCTTGGTCTTGCAGTCGTCGCAGTGTTTCAGCTCGGCATTGATACCGCTGACCATGGAATCGGTCGAGAGGGGACCGGTCGAAATCAGAACCAGCGCATCCATATGGCCGCTCGTGCGCAAGATTGCCCAATCAGCCAGCAGTCTGCCCGCCTTTGCATAATCGATCGGCACATCTCCGTCCGCATAGTGACGGACTTCGGCCGATTGCTCGACGCCATTGTAGTGCGACGGGATGACCGGAATTTTTGCGGCCCGTGCAGCATTGACCTGCGGCACTAGCACGCGTGGATCGCTGCCGGCAAGCAGGTCGATCAGGCTGTAATGCTGGTTGATGGCGGTCGTCATGCCCTGGACCCACTGCGAACTCTGGCCCTGGTTTTCCCAGGTCGTAAACTTGAAACCCACGTCCTGGGCTGTGGCCGCCATGGCTTTTTCGATATTTGCGGTAAACGGATTGGCGCTCGACACCGGGATACTGAGGATTGACTTGCCTTTCATGCAACTGGCCGCATCGAAGGCGGGGCCTGGAGCCACGAATTGCGGCTTGCTCAGATAGGGATCGAGCTTCTTCTGGAAGTATGACAGGTCATCCGCCCGCGCGGTGGAAATGCCCCCGAAAGCGGCGGATCCGGCAAGGACCGCCGTCGCAACCAAGCCCGCTACGTGCTTCTTCATGGCATCGCTCCCGTTTTAGACAATGGAAAGCGAAGCAATCTCCATGCCACTCCGGTGACCTCGCATACGAGATATCTTGATCAAGCACTGACCACGGCTGGCGCGCTGTAGTGGGTCTTCCTCAAAGTGTGGGCTGAGAAGCGGTAACATGCGGGCTCGCAGGAGATCTGTGTTCGCGCGCCCGCACATGGAGCGCTTTAGGACATGAACCCATAAAGAGCTTTGAACGGCTCGGCGGGGTGTGATTCGATTTCTGAAAGGAGATCGAATCATGGCCCGCTTTGATCTGACTGATTACGAG
>NZ_JAESVA010000032.1 GCF_020621385.1 Acidisoma cellulosilyticum
CAACCTATACCGTCGCCGCATCTGCAACCGCTCTGCCCGCAGCCGGTGGATCATCCCTCGCATCCGCACAAAACCTCGGAACACTCGGAACTGTCTCAACAACGGATATGCTCACCGCCAATGCACCGACGGATTACTACAGCTTCTCCGTTGGAACCCTGCGTGCGATCGCCCTGCAACTGACGGGGCTCTCGGCCGGTGCGACGCTGACCTTGCTGGATGCAAGCGGAAATCAGATCGAAGCGACCTCAGGTGGCGTGAACTCGTATGCAACCATACTGACCAATCTCGCACCCGGCCCATATTTTGCCGAAGTTTCGGGAAGTGCTGTCAATACTACCTACCAATTGCTAGCCACGACCACACCGCTAATAACGGAAGCGCTTCTGACCGATAGCGGTGCGAGCGCCTCGGACTTGATTACCGATGCGCCGACGGTCACCGGCGCAGGCAATGACAATACCGTCGTCCACTTTGCTGTCGATGGCGTTGCCATCACTGCGACGGCAATGTCCGATGCTACCGGAAATTGGACTTTTACGCCGACCGGATTGGCAGACGGCGTTCATACGATCGTGGCGACGGAGGCTGATCCGATTGGCGACGTCGGAAGCGCATCGCTCACCTTCACATTGGATAAGACACCGCCGATTGTGTCGGAGAAGCTATCGAACGACACTGGTGCTTCAGCGAGCGACCTGGTGACTGCAAACGCTGATCTTCAGGGTAGCGGCGAGGCGAATGCCATCGTTCACTTGGCGATCGACGGCGTGGCGTCAAGTACGACGGCCTTGGCTAATGCCGCGGGCGCCTGGAGTTTCACACCGGCCGGATTGGCGGATGGCGCGCATACGATCATTGCCAGCGAGACGGATATCGCCGGCAACACGGGATCGACATCCCTCAGCTTCACATTGGATACGACTCCGCCGGTCGTGACGGAAGCGCTCGCCAATGATACCGGATCCTCTGCCACCGATTTGATTACGTCAAACCCGTCGTTGACCGGTAAGGGCGACTCAAACGCAACCGTGCGTTTCGTCATCGACGGTGTTGCGTCGAGCACCACGGCCACGGCCAATGCCAGCGGTGTTTGGACTTTCGCACCAACAGGGCTTGCCGATGGTGCGCATACCATCGTCGCGAGTGAAGCCGATCTTGCCGGCAATATAGGCTCGACGTCTTTGACGTTTACGCTTGATACCAAGGTGCCAGTCGTTACAGAAAAATTGACGACTGACACGGGCACGTCCACGACCGACCATATCACATCGAAATCGCCAATCACGGGAACAGGCGACGCCAATGCTGCCGTGCATTTTGCGGTCGATGGTGTCGCTTCAAGCACGACGGTCACGGCGGGTACAACCGGTGCATGGACTTTCACACCAACCGGCTTGGCAGATGGTGCCCATACGATTGTGGCAACAGAAACCGATGCCGCAGGCAATGTGGGATCGGCATCGCTAGCCTTCACGCTTGACACAAAGGCACCTACCGTTACCCAAAAATTGGCTGCTGATACTGGCAGTTCTGCGACGGATCTCATCACCTCGAACGCGGCACTGACGGGCACAGGCGACGCCAATGCTGCCGTGCATTTCACCATTGATGGGGTTGCGTCGAGTGCGACGGCTACCGCCAATGCGAGCGGAGTATGGAGCTTCACGCCGTCGGGCCTTGCCGATGGTACGCATACGATTATCGCGAGTGAGACGGATGCCGCAGGCAATGTGGGGTCGGCATCGCTGAACTTCACGCTCGACACGACGCCGCCCGTCATCACGGAAGCGCTTGCGAGTGACACCGGCAGCTCCACCACTGACAAGATAACATCGCAATCGTCCCTGACTGGCACCGGTCAGGCCAATGCCATTGTGTCCTTTGTGATCGACGGTGTTGCGTCGAGCACCACGGCCACGGCCAATGCCAGCGGTGTTTGGACTTTCGCACCAACAGGGCTTGCCGATGGTGCGCATACCATCGTCGCGAGTGAAGCCGATCTTGCCGGCAATATAGGCTCGACGTCTTTGACGTTTACGCTTGATACCAAGGTGCCAGTCGTTACAGAAAAATTGACGACTGACACGGGCACGTCCACGACCGACCATATCACATCGAAATCGCCAATCACGGGAACAGGCGACGCCAATGCTGCCGTGCATTTTGCGGTCGATGGTGTCGCTTCAAGCACGACGGTCACGGCGGGTACAACCGGTGCATGGACTTTCACACCAACCGGCTTGGCAGATGGTGCCCATACGATTGTGGCAACAGAAACCGATGCCGCAGGCAATGTGGGATCGGCATCGCTAGCCTTCACGCTTGACACAAAGGCACCTACCGTTACCCAAAAATTGGCTGCTGATACTGGCAGTTCTGCGACGGATCTCATCACCTCGAACGCGGCACTGACGGGCACAGGCGACGCCAATGCTGCCGTGCATTTCACCATTGATGGGGTTGCGTCGAGTGCGACGGCTACCGCCAATGCGAGCGGAGTATGGAGCTTCACGCCGTCGGGCCTTGCCGATGGTACGCATACGATTATCGCGAGTGAGACGGATGCCGCAGGCAATGTGGGGTCGGCATCACTGGCCTTCACGCTTGATAGCACCGCACCAGCGACGACTATTGCTTTGGCAAATGATACGGGCTCCTCTCCCACCGATAAGCTGACATCTGATCCGACAGTGGCTGGGAGCGGCGATCCTAATGCGGTCGTACATTTCACAGTCGACGGTGTGACTTCGTCCACGACGGCAACGGCGAATGCAGCGGGAACATGGTCATTCCTGCAGACCGGGCTTGCCGCCGGGCAGCATACCATTGCTGCCAGTGAGACGGATGCCGCCGGAAATACAGGGGCGGCCTCGCTGACTTTTTCATTATATAACGCGCCGACCCTCACTGCCGATAATGCGACCGTCCCCATGGGTGGATCGATTGCCGCATCAGGCCTGTTTACGGCCAGTGTCGCCAATGGCGATTCGATAACGAATTATGAATTCATCGACGCTACCACAGCCAACTCAAGTGGGTATTTTCAGTTGAATGATCAATCTCAGATCTCGGGATCTGTCCTAGATATTGCATCGAACAACTTGGAAAACCTAAAATTCATCGGCGGAAGTTCGGTCGGGGAGGATGATATCTGGGTTCGTGCGACAGACGGTGTCAGCTACGGAAATTGGACTGATGTTCAGGTTCAAACCTCTGGGGCTAGCACGACCCCGCCAACCGTCCTGGCAAACAATACCAGTCTCGCGGCAAATACCAGTGCATCTTTGGGTTCTCTTTTCTCGGTTATCGATCCCAACAATCTGCCGATCAGTGAATATCAGGTTATTGATCTAACAAATTCTAGTGCCAGTGGTCATATTGCACTTGGGTCAGCGGTCCAGCTGGCCAACCAAACCATAGATTTCGCGGCATCGGTGCTTCCAACCGCGAGTTTTGTTGCCGGCGCAGCAGGGTCGCTCGATACTTTGGCCGTGCGAGCCTATGACGGTGGAAGCTGGAGCTCGTGGACCTCCTTTACTGTCTCGTCGCACTAGGACCGAATACTGACTTTTTAACGAGAGTAGGATCAATCGATGGCTAGTGATATCTTTGCCGACAGGCTGGTTGATATTGTGGTAACGGGCACGCTCGTGCGCCTAGATTTTGCCAATATTGATCCTTTGGAAAAAGAGAAGCACAACCAACCCTCTCTAGCATTTAGCCGGCGGCTGGTCATGCCAATCGAAGGATTCCTCGCGATGAGTGATTCTCTTTCAAAGATGATTGCCATTATGATTGAAAAGGGAACCATCGTCAGCCGCAATGACGCTAACCTAAGCACTTAGCATGAGATCCTATGGTTGAATCGGCAATGGCTCTTAGGATCGACATGCGATGGTCAGCCGCGGCAAAGTCGAACGCGTGCGTCCTCCGGCGGAAGGGCAAGGCGACCAAGGCATATCCTCATAGGCAAGGTTGTTGGCGAGGCGCTGAGGGGTGGTTTTGAATGGGGTAATCCCCCTGAAATCTGGTGGCGTGAGAGGTAGAATTTTCTCGATATGGAGGAAGTTCTGGATGAAGAAGTCTCGTTTCACCGATAGCCAGATCATGGCGATGCTCAAGCCGAGCGAGGGCGGTGAAGGTGGTAAGCGGTCGTTTTTCTGCGCGTAGCGAAACGGGTGCGAACGACATGACAACGGAAGCTGTGAGACAGCTTTTGTAGGTAATGTCATGTTTAATGATAAAAG
>NZ_JAESVA010000033.1 GCF_020621385.1 Acidisoma cellulosilyticum
CGTAATCAGTCAGATCAAAGCGGGCCATGATTCGATCTCCTTTCAGAAATCGAATCACACCCCGCCGAGCCGTTCAAAGCTCTTTATGGGTTCATGTCCTAAACTAAACACGGGATGGGTTGGACTTGCTTCGCAAAAGTGGAGAGTATCCGTCTTGGTCAAGCAGATTTTGGCGTCCAGAAGCGGTTTACGAAGGAATTTGAGGATGAAGCTGTCCGCCTATCGCGGACTAGCGGACGGACGAAGCGGGAAATTGCGGCGGATCTCGGGATCGGCCTGTCGATACTGACGCGATGGGCGTCCCGCAGCCGGGACCGGGAGATGGATGAGCCGGAACGGCGGCCTCCCGGTGAGGATGCGGCGGCGGAGTTGAAGCGCCTGCGGCAAGAGAATGAAATCCTTCGCCAGGAGCGGGATATTCTCAAGCGGGCCACGGTTTTTTTCGCCAAGGAGGGAATTCGATGAGGTTTGACCTCATCGAATGGGCGAAGAAAGACTTCCCTGTCCAGCGGCTGTGCCATGTGTTGGGTGCCAGACAGAGCGGGTATTTCGCATGGGCGGGGGCGCACTCCGAGCGGTCGGCAACGGCAGGGCTGGTGCTACTTGCCCACGTCCGGTCGGTCTTCACCTTGTCGAGCGGCACCTACGGCAGTCCGCGCATGACCAGGGAACTATGTGATCAAGGCCTGGCTGTGGGACGTCGACGGACGGCGCCCCTCATGCGGGACAACGGCTTGCGCGCCCGGCAAAAGCGCCGCTTCAAGCGGGCGATGGACAGCGAACATGCCTGACCCGTCGCGCTGAACCTGCGCGGTCAGGATTTCACCACCACGGCGCCGAACCGGAAATGGTCGGCCGACATTTCCTACATCTGGATCAGAGAGGGCTGGCTTTACCTGGCGATCATGATGGACCTCTTCTCACGCCGCATTATCGGCTGGTCTGTCAGTGACCGACTGCATCGTAATCTTGCCTTGGCCGCGCTGCATCAGGCTTTTGCCATTCGCTGTCCAGATCCCGGTCTGATCTGCCACTCGGATCGAGGCGGCCAATTGTTCCATTGATTATCAGAGCGAGTTACGAAAACATGGTGCGCTGATTTCCATGTCCGGCAGATAAAATTGCTATGACAACGCCATTGTCGAGACATTCTTCAAATTCTGAAATCCGAACTCGTCTGGCGGACTGTCTTCATGACCCGTGCAGATGCCGAGACTGCCATCGGCCGTTCCATCGACAGTTTCTATAATCCCGTCCGGCGACACTCGTCGCTGGACTTCATCAGCCCTGCTGCCTACGAAAGGCAGGCAGCTTGACCCGAAACAGCTCTCCACTTTTCCAAAGCAAGTCCAGTCATCATCTTATACATCTTTGTGGCTCGACAGCAGTCAGAAGTTACTCTAACTGCAATCGATGCCCGTATTTCCTCTGGCAGAAAAAGTTTACTTGGCGTGCTCGGATTTAAATAGATGGAGCTAATCTAGCATTTTTCACTATAAAATCTTACAAAGATCCAGAAAAATAAACATTTAATTCTCTTTTATAAAAAGAATCAACTAATTGCTTTTCGAGATTCTCATCTTCTTTTGTAATAGGAAGAGCTGACTGTTCAGATCGCATATTATGAATATCTGGAATATCTTCCCCAGTAAGATTTTTGAGTAACCCGATAGCTTCTTTAGTCTTTGAGACATCAAACAAACTTGTATACCTTGATTTGGAAAGACCAAGATATCCCACCATCGAATCAGTATGGTGCCTGAAGTCATCAAAAATGCGACGATAATCTTGAAAATTACTTACTATTTCGGCATATTCTGGATTTGTATTAAGCCCGTAATAAGTGTTTTTACCTTGAGCTTCCCGCACTAGGCTCTGCGCTTCTCGAACATTTTTCCGAAAATAAGATCTTAGTCGATCTAACGGATGACGAGTAATAGCTATCTTAGTGTAATTTTTGTACTTTCCATCAAGATCTTGAAAGGGCACAATTTTTTCAAACTCTTGGACATGAAAATGAGATGCTTCGAGGCGCCGCTGCTTATTTGAAGCAACAAGAATTGCGTCTTTTACCGAAGAGGATCCACACTTAGGTATATTAACATAGACTAATTTCAAATTTTCAAGCACTAATAGTTTAGTATAGGGGATTTTGGCTGTTATTATATCCATAATATGAGGACGATTGAGCCTGAGAATAACATTGCGCATCATCGAGCGAGCAATCAGCTCGTCCCCTGTGATGCGGTAAGCTTTAGCTAGCTTGAGCCAGACATCTGGATGGTCCTGGACCTCCAAATAGCTTCTAAGCAATCCCAACGCCTTCTCCACATTTTCATTGGCGATGGCTTTACTCGACTCTTCCAAAATTTTTGCGACACCAGCCGCCTTTTTTTCATCGATTGGTGGCAAAGCCCCCGGAGCTTGATGAATTAAATCTGCATCCACGTCGATCGTCTCTCATTTCGAAATATTTGAAATATAGCCTTCAATTGGATAAGCGTCGAGTGTAATGTTGTGGGCTAGCGACTATTCTGTAGCAAATTCCCCCGCGTTATCTGTGTCAAGCAAAGAGATGCAGATTGCCCATAATCTGTGATGGCTTTAAGTGTTTAGTCCCAGGGTGTGATAGCGTATCATTATCGCAACCGGAGTGGAATGCGCTATGGGCCAGGTTCTTCATGGGAGCGCCACGACCACGCAGGCTGTTTGAGCGGAACTACAGCGATCGCAGGCTTCAGCCACGGCGCTCGCGCGGCGGTTCAGGATCAACGAAAAAACCGTGAGGAAGTGGCGGGAACGCGAGACGATCGAGGACGACGCCATGGGTCCGAAGGAACGACGCAGTTCCGTTCTTTTGGCCATTGAGGAGGCGGCCATCATGGCCCTCAGCGGCAGGCAGACCTGCCGCTGGACGATGTCTTTGTTGCTTTGAAGGATGTCATCCCGCATCTGACCCACGCCAACCTGCAAGGCCTATCTGTTCGTGGCCGTGGATCGCACCTCCAAACTAGTCTTCGCCAGGATTTATCGGAAGGCGACAAAGCTCGTCGCGGCTGGCTTCCTCAAAGCATTGCTCATGGCGGTTCCCTACAAGATCCACACCGTGCTGACCGACAATGATGTGCAGTTTGTCCAGCACGACAAGAGGGCCGAAAACCTGTCCATCGCCCATATCTTTGGCAGAGTTTATGCAGAGAGAGGCGGCGAGCGTAGGCTCGCCAAGCCGGGAGTGTCATGAATTTCGTGTGGGACGACGGTTTGAACATTTAGGCTGCCATGGCTTTGGTAAAGCGCTCGCCGAAGAGAACGGCGAACTGGGCCTTGGCC
>NZ_JAESVA010000034.1 GCF_020621385.1 Acidisoma cellulosilyticum
TAGGTGCGCTGACGTCGGCGCCTGTTGTTTTGTCTGATTTTGTTGGTTCGTCTGAGCCGAATGGTTGGTATCAGTTCACGCTGGGATCTTTGTCGGATGTATCGCTGGCCTTGGCTGATCCCTTAGGATCAGGGTCGGCGACGATCACGCTGACGGATTCGAACGGCAATCAGATCAATGTGTCCTCTGCCTCGGCCGCTGACCCGGCCTTGTTCTTTACGAACCTGGCAGCCGGTACTTATTATATTCATGTTCACGCGACCAGCGACACGCCCTTCACCTTGACGAGTTCGGCAACGGCCTTGCCGAATGCGGCGGGGTCGAATTTCGCGGCGGCGACCGCCCTGGCGGCCCCGGTCGCCACGGTCGCCAGTGTCAGCGACTGGGTGGGTGCCGCGGCCCCGGCTGACTATTACAAATTCACCCTCACGGCAGCGGCGACCGTCAATCTGCAGCTGTCCAATGCCTCCGATACGCTGACGCTCTACGATGCCAATGGCAACCAGCTGGGCGCTACGTCCTCCAGCACGGGCTACCCGATCCTGTCCGACGCCCTGACCATCGGCACCTATTATGTCGCGGTCACAGGCACCGTGGACGGAGCCTATACGCTCTCGACCTGGACGGGCCTGCCTGCGGTGGCAACGGCCGCCGCAGCCGACAATGCCGGCAATACGATCGCGGCTGCTAATACGACATCACTTGCTGCACTGACCGCCTTGGCCAAGACTGTGGCGGGCTGGGTCTCGTCCGCCGATACCGATGACTATTACAAATTCACCCTGGCAAGCCTCTCGACAGTCTCCCTCCGTCTCTCCGGCATCAGTGCCACCGACTACGCTTATCTCTACGTCTATGATGCGACCGGTACACAGGTCGCCGGCGTGGTGGGGTCAAATATCAATCCTGGCTCGATCGTGCAGGATCTGGCAGCCGGAACCTATTATATTGATGTCGAGGATGCTTCTGGCAGCGGCACCGGCTACAGCCTGCTGGCGACACCAACCGCGCTCCCCAATGTCACGGGTAAGACCCAGGCCGCGGCGACGGCGCTTGGCACTTTGACAACCACAGCGGTCAGCAAATCCGACTGGGTCGGCAATGCCGCACCGGACGACTATTATAAATTCACCCTCGCGGGTCTGTCCTCCCTCTCGCTTACCCTTACCGGCAATACCAATGCGAGCGGGGTCGTCACTCTACTGAATGCCGCAGGCAATGTGCTCGAATACAACTACTTTGCGCCTGGCGGGATGACGCTTTCGGATAATCTGGCTGCCGGTAACTATTACATCCATGTCAGCGACAGTATCGACACCGTCTATACCCTGTCGGCGTCCGAGACTGCGCTGCCCAATGCCATCGGCACCACGCTCGCGGCAGCGACCGCGCTTGGCACGCTGACCGCGGCCGGGATCAGCAAATCAGATTGGATCGGCAGCGCCGCACCGGAAGATTTCTACAAATTCACGCTCTCCTCCTTGTCCACGGTTGCTCTGCAACTGACCGGTCTCAGCAATCCCAATGAGACCCTCTATCTTCTGGATAGTTCGGGCAATCAGATCGCCTATACCTATTATCCTGCCAATGGCAGCATCTTCTCGGCCGATCTGGCGGCCGGAACCTATTACATCCATATCATCGACAGCTACGATACAACCTACACGCTGGCGGCGTCGGAGACGGCTTTGCCCAATGCCGCCGGGTCAGGCCTCGCGACAGCAACGAGCGTCGGGGCACTTGGCGCCACGGCTGTCACCAAATCCGACTGGGTCGGCAATGCCGCGCCGAACGACTATTACAAATTCACGCTCTCCGCCGCCTCCACAGCCGTCACGCTCAAGCTGGCGACGGCCATCGGCAGCGGCACGGTCTATCTGCTCGACAGTTCGGGCAATCAGATTGATGTATCATCATATGGCACTGGCGGCCTAGCCTCGGTGGTCGATACGCTGGCCGCCGGAACCTATTACGTCGAGGTTACGGACAGTACCGACACGAATTACAGCCTGACCTTCTCGACCGGCAAACCAACGGTCGGCACCGCGGCGACGGATGGTGCCGGCAATACGCTGGCCGCCGCCAAGGTCATCGGTGCGCTGACCACCACCCCTCAGACTTATGCGGATTGGCTGGGTGCTGCCGATACCCGCGACGCCTATCAGTTCACGCTCTCCTCTCTCTCAGCGGTGACCCTGCAAGTCTCCGGCCTGGCTGCCAGTACCTCCGATTATGTCTCGCTTTACGATGCGGACGGCCGGCTCGTCACCGCGACCTATGCCGGTGCGACCTATAACGGCTTGATCACCGACAATCTCGGCGCCGGCACCTATTACGCCGTCGTCGATTATAGCAGCACCAATTCGGGCTATAGCCTCTCCGCTTCAGCGGTCGCTTTGCCGAATGCGGTCGGCACCACGCTCGCCACGGCCACCAGCCTCGGCACCCTGAGCACGACCGCTGTCAGCGTCTCGGATTGGGTGGGCACGGCCGCCCCGGACGACGATTACAGCTTCACGCTCTCAAGCCTCTCGACGGTCGCCTTCTCCCTGGCCGGGACTTCGAACGGCAGTGCGACCCTCACGCTCTTCGACAGTTCGGGGAACCAGATCACATCGGTCACGCCCTATGCCGCGCTCTCGGGCGCCGCCCTGACGGCAACGCTGGCCGCCGGAACCTATTACCTCAACCTGCATGACACCACCGACACCACCTATACGCTAACGGCCAGTTCCAGCACCGCGGCCGGGACGGCTTCTGCCCTTCTGGCAGGGCGCTCGCTTGCCGCAGCCAATACCCTGGGCAATCTGGGCGCGACGCCCGTCACGCAGACGGATTGGGTCGGGCAGGCAGCCCCGGATGACTGGTATCAGTTCACCCTGGCATCCCTGTCCAACGTCTCGCTTGACCTCTCCGGCCTGCTCGGCCCGGTGACCGTCACGCTGACCGATGCCGACGGCAATCAGATCACCGCCACGTCGAGCGATACCGGCACCATCCGCACGCCGCTGTCCGATCTGGCAGCCGGCACCTATTACATCCACATCAATGCGACGACGGACACGCCCTTCACCCTGACGGCGGCGGCAACGGCCCTGCCGAACAGCCCCAGCCAGACCCTGGCGGCGGCGACCGCCCTGGCGGCCCCGGTCGCCACGGTCGCCAGTGTCAGCGACTGGGTGGGTGCCGCGGCCCCGGCTGACTATTACAAATTCACCCTCACGG
>NZ_JAESVA010000035.1 GCF_020621385.1 Acidisoma cellulosilyticum
CTCTCAGGCTCTCTTGACTATGCTGTATCGCTCGACGGACAGCCTCTGTCGTTGTGGCGCTCCCGTGTAAAACCTGGCCCATAGTGCCTCCCTCCATTCAGAAGAAAAGATCGCACCATCAAAGCCCGGGATCAAACATCTAGACCGGGAATGCTT
Source organism: Acidisoma cellulosilyticum (assembly GCF_020621385.1). Lineage (GTDB taxonomy): Bacteria > Pseudomonadota > Alphaproteobacteria > Acetobacterales > Acetobacteraceae > Acidisoma > Acidisoma cellulosilyticum. The sequence goes on from NZ_JAESVA010000035.1 coordinate 157, forward strand.
TTCAGGACTTGATGCCGCCGCCCTAGAACAGGGTCGGTCGAGATCAAGGTCTCGAGCTCACTATCGATGGAGATAATCTGAGCTGCGATCTGTCTGAGACGATGCTGGGCATGGCGCTTGAGGATTTGAATTGAAAGCATTTGCAGACGATTTAGCGTTGCAGTGCGATCTTTTACGAGAGCACGACGAAGAAGGCTGGCTTTACCTGGCCATCGTGATGGACCTGTTCTCGCGCCGCATTATCGGCTGGTCTGTCGGTGACCGACTGCATCGCAATCTTGCTTTGGCTGCGCTGCGTCGGGCTTTTGCCATTCGCCGTCCAGATCCAGGTCTGATCTGCCACTCGGATCGCGGCAGCCAATATTGTTCCATTGATTATCAGAGCGAGCTGAGAAAACACGGCGCGCTGATTTCCATGTCCGGCAAAGGCAATTGTTACGACAACGCCATTGTCGAGACCTTCTTCAAAACCTTAAAATCCGAACTCGTCTGGCGGACTGTCTTCATGACCCGAGCAGACGCCGAAGCTGCCATCGGTCGTTACATCGACAGCTTCTATAATCCTGTCCGGCGGCACTCGTCGCTGGACTTCATCAGCCCTGCTGCCTACCAAAGGCAGGCGGCTTGACCCGAAACAGCTCTCCACTTTTCCAAAGCAAGTCCAATCACCCCCAAACAGCGGCTGGCCATGGCCGCGTAGCTCTACTTCTCGCTCCCACAGAAAATGGGAGGATTACCGCCCCAGAAATCAACCTGCGGACTCTCCACAATTCCGGATGAGAGTTGGGGCTCAGGTCAGCAGATACCACCGTATACAGAGGAGGATGATCTCACGATCAAAATGACAACCAAAAAAACTATTCAAGACCAGCATCCGCATCCAACCATTATCCCCCGGAATTACCACACCGATAGAATTTTGCACCAGAGCCGGTCCAGGCCGCGCTTGCGCCGAACTCCTTCGCGCTCGAATGATTCCGCTTCGCCTTCCCAGCCCCCACATAGATTGAGGGAGAGCCTTATGCTAACAATATTTTCGCCAGCATTTTAGGTTTGCAGTATGAATGTCGTTCCTCCGAATGATCTGATCGGCCACCTTTACGATGCTGCGATAGACCCGTCCTTATGGAAGGGCATGGCTAGTCGAATTGCGCAAGTATTCAATTCCACCAGCACTATCGTTAAATTCCACGGTGCAGATGGGGCAATAGAACTATTAGAAGCGACAGAAAACATGCGTCTCTCGGAACAAAAGCGAGAATGGGAAGATTACTGGCACCGCAACGATCTATGGGTAGACCGTGCCGTCGCATATGGAATGGACCAAATTGTTACCGCTGACATGCTTGTGACGCCGGAGGAACAGCGGAGCAGCGGCTTCTATCGAGAATGTTTAGCCGAGTATGATATTTTCCATGTCGTCGGTGCTGCCTTCACTGCGGGAGAAGGGAGGGTTGGTGTCCTTGGCATTCACCGACCTGAGGATGCTTCGCCGTATGATGCATTTGACCAAAAAAGCACTGCTCTGCTCCTACCTCACTTGGCGCGAGCCGTGCGGCTTGGCCGGCAACTAACAAAGGCCAGCTTTTTACAGGCCGCAGCTCTTGACGCATTTGACCAGTTGGATAGCGGTGTCGTCGTTCTCGATCGAGGGGGGCGTATTGTTTACGTCAATGCGCTAGCAAATCATGTATTGCAAAAAAGCATCGATATCAGATCATTTTATGGTCGCTTTCATTTATGCAAACCAAGTCTTCACGAGCATTTTGCAATGATTCTCCAAGGCGCTCTTGATCTGGCGTCTGGAAAATCATTGCAAGCGTTGCCATCCGCACTGGCTATCACGCGTAGTGGGCGTTTGCCACTGACTTTGTCAGTGGCGCCGCTGCGGTCAGGCTGGTCCCAAGGGACTGATCCAGGGCCATTGGCGCTTGTGTTCATAAAAGACCCTGAGCAGTTGACCTTGCGCCTCGACCGGCTCCGCGATCTCTTTGGTTTGACCCCAACTGAAGCGGCCATTGCGGCGGATCTCGGCCGTGGAAGATCACCCGAGGCTATTGCGCTGGCCTTCAGGATCGGGATTGGAACAGTGCGCTGGCATATCAAAAGCATTCTTGCCAAAACCGGAGCCTCACGCCAGTCGGAAGCAGTAGCATTGCTTACCCATAGCGTCGCAGCGCTATGGGAAGTGCCCCCGTAGTAATTTGCCCCCTATTTGGGAGGGGCGGAAACCTACGCCCGGTTGTACTAAGGTGAGTAAGTTTATTTCTTTACGGCTCATGGCGTTTCAAGATGAGTAACAATGAGTTTCCGATAAACATTTTAGATTGGTTTTTGAGGTGGGATTTTTCTAGATAGTTTCGAAAATTTTCCAATATAATCAAGCGTTTATTCTCGGAATAAACCTAGCATTTAACACAGGTAAACCTTCAGAATTCGCTCTTTATAATAAGTTTGATACCATAATAGTTTTTATATCATTATAAGAAAATTATTTTTCATATTAGAGTTAATGAGGTTCAGTATCGTCTTTTGGCATTAGATATTTATTGACATCACATTGACTAATCGTAACGGATATGTTATCGGAAAATCACTAGAAGATTTTTGTGCGTTTCTTTGTAAGAATCGACTTGTTTTGGAGTTCAATTAGACTTTTCGATAAAGTAAGCAGGCCATCTCATTTAATTTCTGATATTTTTCCTTTTATAAACAAATATGAAGCATTCTTTGCTTGCCCAGTGAAGGGATGCTTGCACGTGTCTAAATCGATTTATTTTATCAAACTATTATAGCTGGCAGCATCTAACGTTGCGGCAAGACTAGTTACATGAGGGAGTTGACTCCAATGTCTGGATCCTCACCGCAAAAAGGCATAGGCGGTCAGTCTCTTTTTGACGCAGGTAATATAGGTGCGCTGACGTCGGCGCCTGTTGTTTTGTCTGATTTTGTTGGTTCGTCTGAGCCGAATGGTTGGTATCAGTTCACGCTGGGATCTTTGTCGGATGTATC
>NZ_JAESVA010000036.1 GCF_020621385.1 Acidisoma cellulosilyticum
GTAAGCGGTCGTTTTTCTGCGCGTAGCGAAACGGGTGCGAACGACATGACAACGGAAGCTGTGAGACAGCTTTTGTAGGTAATGTCATGTTTAATGATAAAAGCTCGGTGGTGATGTTGCCTCGCGGAGAGGTTTGTTCGAGCCGACGTCGCCGGTGGAGCGAAGAAGACAAGGGGCGGATTGTCGCCGAGAGTTTTGAGAAAGGCCGAACGGCGTCGGATGTGGCCCGGCGGCACGATATCAGCCCTCAGCAACTCTTCGAATGGCGCCGACAAGCGCGTAGCGGCGAACTCGCGGTTCCAGTGACGGACGAGATGACCTTCGCGGAGGTGTCGATAGGGCTTGGGGAGCCAACGGGCGCGGCGCCTGATCATGGTGGCCTTAACCTGTCGGTGAATGGCGTGACGGTCCGCGTCACGGGCCAGACGAATATCGGCCTTGTGGTCCGGGTGGTGCAGGCGCTCAGGAGCCTTCCGGCATGATCAGCTTCCCGGCGGGGGCTCGGATCGTCGTGGCGGCCAAACCCGTGGACTTCCGTCGCGGCGGCGAGAGCCTGGCGGCATTGGCGAAGGAGGTTCTGAAGGAAGATCCCTTTGCGGGGGTGATTGTCATCTTCCGGTCCCGCCGGGCCGATAGGGTCAAGATCATCGCCTGGGATCAGACTGGATTGGTGATGGTGTGGAAGTCGCTGGCGGGCGCGGCCTTCCGGTGGCCGCCCATCGTAGACGGCTGTATGCGTCTCTCCGCGGCTCAAGGAGCTGCCCTCTTCGAAGGGCTTGAGTGGCGACGAGTTTATCCTCAGGACCCAGCGATGGCACCGAGTGCTATAAGATAAAACCCGTTATCTGGACTGGGTTTTCTTCTCCAAGTAGGCTGCGTGTGGTACAAAATCGGCAAGATGACCCAAGCCGATCCCGCCCGCAGTGAGCCCGGCGACACGCCTTTGGATGCAGAGACGGTTGACGGTCTGCGCGCGAAGGTCAGGCACCTCGAAGGGATCATCACCGGCTTCGAGACCCTGATCGGCCAGTTGAAGAAGAACAACGACGAACTGCGCGCGCTGAAATTCGGCAAACGGTCGGAGAAACTGCATGCTGACCAATTGGCCCTGGGCTTCGAAGATATCGACCTGACCCAAGCTGCGCTCGAAGCCCAGATCGAACGTCTCGAAGACGAACAGCAGGCTTTAACGGGTGGCAAGCGCCGCCGCCGTGATCCTCATGAAGCCAGGGCCTCGCTGCCTGCTCATCTGCCGGTCGTGGAAGAGGTGCTGGAGCCCGAAATCCTGGAATGCCCCTGCTGCCATGGGGCGCTTCACCGGATAGGGGAGACGAGCGCCGATCGCCTGGACATCGTGCCGGTGCAATACTTCATCCGCCGTACGGTGCGGCCGAAGTACGCCTGCCGGGCCTGCGACGGCCAGATCATACAGGCCCCAGCCCCCGCTCATGTCGTCGAGGGCGGCCTACCGAGCGAGGCTTTGGTGGCCCAGGTCCTGGTCGCCAAGCACGCCGATCACGTGCCGATTTACACGCAGGTGCAGGCCATGGCGCGGCAGGGCATCCGCATCAACCGCAACGTGGTCACCGGCTGGGCTGGGCGGGGTGCAGGGGAACTGATGCCGATCTGGCGGCGAATGCGCGAGATCCTGCTCAGCGGTTCGCATCTCTTTATCGACGAAACCGAGGTGCGCGTCCTCGATCCCGGACGCGGCCGCACCAAGGTCAGCTACTTCTGGGCCATTGCCCGGGATGGTAGGCCCTATGGCAGCCAGGACCCGCCGACGGTGGTCTTTGCCTATGGCCCCGGCCGCGCCACTCTCCACGGCAGGCGCGCGTTGGAGGGCTTTGCCGGTGTCGCGCAATGCGACGGGTATCGCGTCTACAAGTCGCTGGCCCAGGAACGTCCCGAATTGCGGCTCGCTCATTGCTGGAGCCATTGCCGCCGGGCGTTCTTCAAACTCATGAAGACTGATGGATCAACGCCTCTTGCAGAGGAGGCTGTCAGGCGGATCCGCGCGTTTTACGCTATTGAGGATGATATCCGCGGCCGTTCAGCGGCAGATCGTCAGGTTGTACGGCAAGAACGCACGGCATCACTTGTGGAAAGCTTCCGGCAATGGCTGCTCGCGACCAAAGCCCAGGTCATGAAAGGCTCATCCCTTGAGGAGGCCGTTGATTATGCACTCGACCATTGGAGCGGCCTGATCTGCTTCCTCGATGATGGCCGCGTGGAAATCGACTCTAACACTGTCGAGCGTGCTCTGCGGCCCCTATGCCTGACCCGGAAAAACAGCCTTTTTGCCGGAAGTGATGGCGGCGCCGAAAACTGGGCTGTCACCGCATCGATCGTCGAGACCTGCAAAATGCTCAGCGTGAACGTTCAGGCCTACATCACCGATGTTCTCACCAAAATCGTGCAGGGCTGGCCAAATAGTCGTCTTGATGAGCTCATGCCTTGGGCTTGGCAGCCGCCTGTCGCTGAAGCCAAAGCCGCAGCGTAACTCAGCCTCCGCTCGCCCGTAGTCCCCGACCCGGCGATAAACGACCGCTTAC
>NZ_JAESVA010000037.1 GCF_020621385.1 Acidisoma cellulosilyticum
GCGGCAGTGCAGCCTCGATATGAGCTTCGAGACGATCGCGCCGGGTCGTCGCGGCTTCGATCACCGCAATGCAATCCTCCAGAACAAGGTAATGCGCAGGCTGTCCTCGCTCGGATCGCCGGCCATCCCGCTCATCGGGTCGACGAACTTCTCCCGTGGTACTGGAAGCCTGGACCAGCGACAGTCGCCCAGGCAGCAGCCTAACAGCTCAGCCGTCCTCTCAAGATAAATCAGCCAGATCAGTGATCCCCGGCAACCTCATGCGGCCTACGGCGCATGCTTACAAAAGCACAATCCGAGGTGGCCGAGGTGCTCTCCGGCAAGCCCTCTATATGCCGCTCTTGTCGCTATGCGATTCAACCAGACATCAAGCGTGTTTACGAACGCCTCGTAGCCCGCGGAAAACATGCCAAGGTCGCCATCGTTGCCGCCATGCGCAAACTCATCGTTCTCGCCAACGCACTCATCCGCGACGACCGCATCTGGACGCCAAAATCGGCTTGACCAAGACGGATACTCTCCACTTTCTCGAGGCAAGGCCAACACGTCTCTCATTCAGATTATCGCGCTACAGCCGGCGCCAAGGCTTGCGAACATGGTCTCGGCGCACCCATCATGGGATGAGCTTGAGCAGGATGGGCAAGCCTTCAGCGTCAACCAGGGCGTAGGTTTTGGTCGTCGTCAAGCTGACGCGTAAGCGACCCATACAACGGAGCAATCTTTTTTAATTATTAACTTCATACTGATTTCCCCCAGGCCAGGTCTTTTATAGAATTAAAATCGCTAGAAATTTTATCAAAAATTAATGATTCGAAATAATAACATTCCTCGAAATTGCGCAGAAAATTCAAATCGAATGCCTTTAATGTTTCGTTTATGGGAATTTTTAAAAAGTAGGCGCTAGCCAGTTTTGCATCCCCGGATAGATCGTCTATAGAAGATGAAATTGCATCAGTAAACTCTGCGCTCATATTTGCTGGGGGGACAGCACTAATAGTGAGGTCTGATTCTGAATTCGTCAAAATCTCTTTATGAAAGGCAGTAATCTTCATCCATGGCTTGTCCACTTTAAAGTGAAGAGATTTCACCAAAAATGGGTTGGCGTTTACGTAGATAAATGCTTCTGTACCTATTTCAGCGTAATCAAAACCTAAAAATGATCCGGAAGATAGTTTAATTTTCGTATTATTTTTAAACAAACCATATTCTTGATTTCGCAATGAAGTCGAGTAGCTCACTCTCTCAGTGGTCTCTTTTTTAAAATCCTGAATAAAAAAAATGTCTCGCGTAATCGCACTAGACCAGTCTTTTGGAGGAAAAGTATGGATTACGTTTGCTATTTGAGAGACAATAGCGTTCACTAAACCTGTATTAAAGTGCCCAACATCGTTTTCAACAAACAATTTTTCGACGCCAATGTTATATTTGGCTCCGAATTCTATAAGTATTTGCCTAATCGAAATAAATGTTATTCCAAACTCCAAACATAATGATCTATGTATATGTTCGACGATATTAGGGTGAAAAAAATTAGAACGTATCGAAAATCCCAAGTGACAATAACGGACTCCAGGAGGAAGGAGGCTATAAAAAATACGAGCAATTTTCATGAGATGACTAGGGGAGCGCCCGGCGCGCAATTGCCATTGTTCATTAACAATAAAATCAAAAAATACGTAGTCAAATTCTGAGAAATTTATTCCCTCTATAAACCGAAAAAGAGCTAAGAAGGTTCCGGACGTTCCACCTAACGAAATGTTGGTGACATTTTCTTTGCTAAAATATTGCTCAATGGCCTCTCTTGCTCCACCTTTTAGCAGGCAATTTGAGGTTCCTAAAATCAATACTTTCATCAGATAGAAAATCCCATTAAATTCGATAGAAAATCAGCATCATGCAGGCTAACCAGATTCCGTCTTAATGTTAGTTTGGCGAGTCGTCGATGCCCATTTTGCTTCCTTGGTCAAAATCCGCCAAAAAGGAGGCTCCCAGATGCCCCGACGGAAAGCGCCTGCGATCCCAGATGAGTTGCTGGAC
>NZ_JAESVA010000038.1 GCF_020621385.1 Acidisoma cellulosilyticum
CAGGTTGCGGAAATTTAGATGCATGACGGGCGCTGATCTGATTCTCTGGTTCTGTTGGGATTGGAGTGTCAGATGCGTGGGACAGACGAGCAGACAGGGGCCTTGTTCAGCTATCTGAGCCCGGAGGCGTTGGTGCCGGTGGATCACCCGCTGCGGGCGATCCGGCCGTTGGTCAACGCGGCTCTTGATCGTCTGTCGCCGCGGTTCTCCCAACTGTATTCGCCGGGAGGACGCGCCTCGATCGCGCCGGAGAAATTGCTTCGGGCGCTGTTACTGCAAGCCTTCTACGGTGTGCGCTCCGAGCGCCAACTGATGGAGCAGGTCAGCTATAATATGCTGTTCCGCTGGTTCATCGGGCTTTCCATGGATGCGCCGGTTTGGGACGTGACGGTGTTCACGAAGAACCGGGAACGCTTGCTGGCCGGTGATATCGCCGTTGCTTTCCTGCTGTCGATCATGGGTGATCCGGCGGTCAAAAAGCTGCTGTCCAATGAACATTTTTCCGTAGATGGCACGCTGATCGACGCATGGGCTTCAATGAAGAGCTTCCGGCGCAAGGATGGCAGCGACGATGATCCGTCTGGCGCCGGTCGCAACGCCGAGCGTGACTTCCACGGTGACAAGCGGAGCAACGAGACGCATGCCTCGGTCACTGACCCGGACGCTCGGCTGTATCGCAAGTCCAACGGACAGCCGTCGCGGCTCTGCTATATGGGGCACCTCCTGATCGAGAACAGGAACGGCTTGATCGTCGACGTCCGGACAACGCATGCGACAGGTCGGGCCGAACGCGAGGCGGCCGTTACCATGGTCGCGGCGGCGGCACGCGGCCGCCATGTTACACTCGGTGCCGACAAAGCCTACGACGCTGCAGAGCATGTCGCTCATCTGCGCGCGATCGGCGTCACACCGCATGTGGCTCAGAACCTGTCGGGTCGGCGGTCTGCCATCGATGGCCGCACCACCCGCCATCCCGGCTACGCGATCAGCCAGCGCATTCGCAAGCGGATCGAGGAGCCCTTCGGCTGGATCAAAGCCACAGCGGGATTGCGGAAAACCCGTCATCGAGGGCTTGGCCGTGTCGGATGGATCGTGACACTGACCGCGACGGCCGCCAATCTGATCCGGCTGCCAAAACTGCTCGGTACCCCGTCATGACGGCGCTGGAGCACCCGATGATCGGCAAGTGGCGGATCACGGAAATGGAACTCTGGGATAGCGACTTCATCGATCTGCTCGGGCCAGGTTACATCCAATTCGATCCAGAAGGTGGTGGCGAGTTTGTCTTTGGCGCAGTCCAGGGCGGCTTGGACTGCAACTATGGGCAAGCCAGCATCCACTTCACCTGGACAGGTCACGACGAAATGGATGAGGCCTCCGGCGACGGCGACGCACAACTAGAGGACGATGGAACCCTCACCGGCGATATCCGCTTCCACCTCGGCGACGAATCCTCCTTTATCGCCAAGCGCTG
>NZ_JAESVA010000039.1 GCF_020621385.1 Acidisoma cellulosilyticum
GTCAGCACGCCCTCGATCGTGTCGGCCTGGAAGGTGCTGACATCAAGCCCCAGCGTGCCGCCGTCCAGCACCAGCGTCGCATTCGCCAGCGTGCCGTAATTGTCCAGTTCCGAGAATGCCCCGGTCGCGTTCACATCGATCGTATTGCCGCCGGCATCCAGCACACCGTCAATCTCGACCGTGCCGCCCACCGTCTGGCTCTGCGACATATCCGGTGAATAATTATAGAGGTCGAATTCCGAGCCCGTGCCGATGCGGATCGACCCCGTATTGGTGAAGGCCGACGCCTCCTGCTCCGATATCGTGCCGCCATTGCTGATCGCCAGCAGGCCGTTATTCGCGAAAGTGCCGAAGACCGCGATCGTCAGATCATCGCCGCCATTGACCGTGATCGAGCCATTGTTGACGAAGTCCGTCGTCTCCAGAATGACCGTGCCGCCGGTGCCGTCCGCCAGGATGGACCCGTCATTGATGACGCTGCCCGCACCAGTGATCATATCGGTGGTGATGCTGTCCGCCGTCTGCAGCAGAATGCCTTCGCCCAGCGTCAGCACATCATCGACCTGCAGCGTATCCAGATCACCGGCATTGCCCATGGTGATCGTTGCATTGTCGATCGTCTCGCTGTCCGTGACCTCAAGCATCGCATCCGCGCCGGTCAGCGCGATGGTGCCCGGCGTGCCGTCCGCGTTCTCGACCGTGATCCCGCCTTGGACCACGACCGTGTCGCCGTCCCCGATGGTCAGCACACCCTCGATCGTGTCGGCCTGGAAGGTGCTGACATCAAGCCCCAGCGTGCCGCCGTCCAGCACCAGCGTCGCATTCGCCAGCGTGCCGTAATTGTCCAGTTCCGAGAATGCCCCGGTCGCGTTCACATCGATCGTATTGCCGCCGGCATCCAGCACACCGTCAATCTCGACCGTGCCGCCCACCGTCTGGCTCTGCGACATATCCGGTGAATAATTATAGAGGTCGAATTCCGAGCCCGTGCCGATGCGGATCGACCCCGTATTGGTGAAGGCCGACGCCTCCTGCTCCGATATCGTGCCGCCATTGCTGATCGCCAGCAGGCCGTTATTCGCGAAAGTGCCGAAGACCGCGATCGTCAGATCATCGCCGCCATTGACCGTGATCGAGCCATTGTTGACGAAGTCCGTCGTCTCCAGAATGACCGTGCCGCCGGTGCCGTCCGCCAGGATGGACCCGTCATTGATGACGCTGCCCGCACCAGTGATCATATCGGTGGTGATGCTGTCCGCCGTCTGCAGCAGAATGCCTTCGCCCAGCGTCAGCACATCATCGACCTGCAGCGTATCCAGATCACCGGCATTGCCCATGGTGATCGTTGCATTGTCGATCGTCTCGCTGTCCGTGACCTCAAGCATCGCATCCGCGCCGGTCAGCGCGATGGTGCCCGGCGTGCCGTCCGCGTTCTCGACCGTGATCCCGCCCTG
>NZ_JAESVA010000040.1 GCF_020621385.1 Acidisoma cellulosilyticum
GGGAGTGTCAGGAATTTCGTGTTTGGCCGGTGCATAGTGGGAAAGAAGGAGAAGCCCGATGGCACGCCGCAAAGAGCCTGCGATTCCTGATGCGATATTGGACCAACTGCTGGCGGGAGCGGAGGCGAAGACCGCCTTTGACCCCGGCGGCCTTTTGGATGGGTTGAAGAAGGCCCTGGCGGAACGGGTGCTGAACGCGGAGATGGACCACCATCTCGGCGGAGAAGGCGGGGTTGAGAACGGCCGTAATGGCTACGGCCGCAAGATTGTTACGACCGACACAGGCCGGTTGGAGCTGGAGATCCCTCGGGATCGGCAGTCGAGCTTTGATCCCCAGCTGATCGCCAAATACCAGCGCCGGTTCCCCGGCTTCGATGACAAGATCATCTCGATGTATGCGCGCGGGATGAGCAACCGGGAGATTGTCGGTCATCTACGCGATCTCTACGGGATCGACGTGTCGCCGGACCTGATCAGCACGGTAACGGATGCCGTTCTTGATGAGATCGCCGCCTGGCAGGCCCGTCCTCTGGAGCCGGTCTATCCGCTGGTTTTCTTCGACGCCTTGCGGGTCAAAATCCGCGATGAGGGTCTGGTTCGCAACAAGGCCGTGCATATCGCTCTCGGCGTCAGACACGATGGTGGCAAAGAAATACTCGGACTTTGGCTGGAGCAGAACGAGGGCGCTAAGTTCTGGCTGCGGGTGATGAACGAGCTACGCAACCGCGGCGTTGATGACATTCTGCTCGCCGTGGTCGACGGCCTCAAGGGCTTTCCCGAGGCGATAACGGCAGTCTTCCCGGAGGCCACGGTTCAAACCTGCATCGTCCATCTGCTCCGTGGCAGCTTGGACTTCGTCTCCTACAAGGACCGCAAGGTCGTGGCCGGAGCCTTGAAGGATATCTACAGGGCGGTCAATGCGCCGGCCGCCGAGGCCGCGCTCGCCGCTTTTGAGGCTGGCTTCTGGGGGCAAAAATATCCCGCCATCGGTATGGCGTGGCGGCGGGTTTGGCCCGAAGTCATCCCGTTCTTTGCCTTCCCCACGGATGTTCGCAGGCTGATCTACACCACGAATGCCATAGAGGCTCTTAACTCAAAACTTCGACGCGCCGTTCGGGCCAGGGGGCACTTCCCAACTGACGAAGCGGCTCTCAAGCTTCTCTATCTGGTCTTGAACCGCGCCGAGAAAAAATGGATTATGCCACCGCGTGAATGGTCCATGGCAAAGGCTCAGTTTGCTGTCATGTTCGGCGAACGCCTCAAACGGGCAGCCGCATAGCAATGTTCGACAGCACCGGCCAAACACGAAATTCCTGACACTCCC
>NZ_JAESVA010000041.1 GCF_020621385.1 Acidisoma cellulosilyticum
CGGGAGTGTCATGAATTTCGTGTGGGACGACGGTTTGAACATTTAGGCTGCCATGGCTTTGGTAAAGCGCTCGCCGAAGAGAACGGCGAACTGGGCCTTGGCCATGATCCAATCACGGGGGCCCATCTTCCACTCCTTTTCCGATCGGTTCAAGACCAGATAGAGAAGCTTCATGGCGGCCTCGTCATTGGGGAAGTGCCCGCGAGCACGCACAGCGCGGCGCAGCTTTGAGTTCAAAGCCTCAATCGCGTTCGCCGTATATAGGATGCGCCGCACCTGATCAGGGAAGGCGTAGAAGGGAATGACCTCGCTCCAGGCGCGTCGCCAACTCTGAGCAATGGCCGGATAGCGGCGGCCCCAAAGCCTCGCCCTCGAAGGCCGTCAGCGCCGCTTCTCCGGCTGCGGCATCAACGGGGCACGGTAGATGTCCTTCAGTGCGGCAGCGACGGCCTTACGATCCTTGTAGGAGACGAAGTCCAGGCTGTGGCGCAATAGATGAACGATGCATGTCTGAACCGTCGCCTCGGGGAAGACCGCGCGGATGGCGTCTGGAAAACCCTTCAACCCATCGACCACGGCCAGCAGGATATCCTCCACGCCGCGATTGCGTAACTCGTTCATCACCCGCAGCCAGAATTTCGCGCCTTCGCTCTGCTCCAGCCAGAGCCCTAGGATTTCCTTGGCTCCATCGGCGCGGACACCGAGCGCGATATGCACGACCTTGTTGCGCACGGTGCCTTCGTCCCGCCCCTTGACCTTGACCCGTAGGGCGTCGAAGAAAACCAGCGGATAGACGGGCTCCAGCGGCCGCGCCTGCCAGGTGGCGATTTCGTCAAGCACGGCATCGGTCACGGCGCTGACGAGATCCGGTGAAACGTCAATGCCATAGATCTCACGGAGGTGACCGACAATCTCCCGCGCGCTCACGCCCCGCGCATACATCAATACGATCTTGTCATCGAAGCCAGGAAAACGCCGCTGGTATTTGGCAATGAGCTGCGGATCGAAGCTCGCCTGCCGATCCATCGGAATCTCAAGCTCCATCCGCCCGGTCTCTGTCGTCACCGTCTTGCGGCCATTGCCGCTATCTTCTACCGCCAGATGATGGTCCATCTCGGCGTTCAGTACCCGCTCGGCAAGGGCCTTCTTCAGGGTGTCGAGCAAACCATTGGCGTCAAACGCTGTTTTGGCATCCGCACCAGCCAGGAGCTGTCCAGCAACTCATCTGGGATCGCAGGCGCTTTCCGTCGGGGCATCTGGGAGCCTCCTTTTTGGCGGATTTTGACCAAGGAAGCAAAATGGGCATCGACGACT
>NZ_JAESVA010000042.1 GCF_020621385.1 Acidisoma cellulosilyticum
CCGAAGGGGGCGACTTCGGTGCTGATGATGCCTTCGTTGATCCCGACGATGCCGTATTCGAGCGCGCCGGCCACGCGGAAGATGCGACCGACGTCGCGCGCATAGAAATAGGAGGCGAGGCCGAATTCCGTGTCATTGGCAAGCTGGATCGCTTCCGCCTCGGTCTTGAAGCGGAACAGCGGGGCGACCGGGCCGAAGGTTTCCTCGGCAAAGATCTTGGCATCATGCGGCACGTCCGCCAGCACCGTGGGCTGGAAGAAATTGCCGCCGAGCGCATGCGGCTTGCCGCCTGTCACGACGCGCGCGCCACGGCTGACGGCGTCCGCGATATGCTCCTCAACCTTCTCGACGGCGGCGGTGTTGATCAGCGGACCCTGCGTCGCACCCGGCTCCATCCCGTTGGCGACCTTCAGCGCCTCGACTGCCGCTTTCAGCTTCTCGGCGAAAACCTCGAAGACACTGTCCTGCACCAGAATACGATTGGCGCAGACGCAGGTCTGTCCGGTATTGCGGAATTTGGAGACTATCGCGCCCTGCACGGCGGCATCAAGATCGGCATCGTCGAAGACGATGAAGGGCGCATTGCCGCCCAGCTCCATACTCGTCTTCTTGATGGTCGGCGCACATTGCGCGAGCAACAGCGCGCCCACTTCCGTGCTGCCGGTGAAGGAGAGTTTGCGCACGCGCGGATTGGCGGTCAGTTCCGCGCCCATGATGCGGCCGGGACCGGTCAGGATATTGCAGACGCCGGCCGGCAGGCCCGCGCGTTCCGCCAGCACGCCGAGCGCCAGCGCCGAGAAGGGCGTCTCGGTCGCGGGGCGGATGACGCCGGCGCAGCCCGCGGCCCAAGCGGGACCCGCCTTGCGCGTGATCATGGCGGCCGGGAAGTTCCAGGGCGTGATGGCGGCGAAGACGCCGATCGGCTCCTTCGTCACCAGGATGCGGCGGTTCGGGGCCGGCTCGGGGATGATATCGCCGTAGACGCGCTTGGCTTCTTCCGCGAACCATTCGATGAAACTGGCGGCATAGGCGATTTCGCCCCGGCTTTCCGCCAGCGGCTTGCCCTGTTCCGCCGTCATGATGATGGCGAGGTCTTCCTGGTTCTCCATCATCAGATTGAACAGACGGCGCAGGATGGCGCTGCGATCCTTGGCCAGCATCGCGCCCCAGGCCTTCTGCGCGCGATAAGCGGCGTCGAT
>NZ_JAESVA010000043.1 GCF_020621385.1 Acidisoma cellulosilyticum
CTGAAACCCGACTTCGTCCATGCTTTCGAATATTCCGATTGCTGGGTCGAGGATTCCCGCCTCGTCGTGCTCAACGCCATGGACGCGGCGGCCCGCGGCGCGGTGATCCGTCCACGCACGCGCTGTCTGGAGGCCGTGCGGACTGACGGGCTGTGGCGCTTGTCCCTTCAGGACGAAGCGACCGGCGAGACCTATGCCATCACCGCCCGCGCGCTGGTCAATGCCGCCGGTCCCTGGGTCGGCGATGTCGGGCAGAGCGTGCTGCACAATAATAGCCGTGCGCCCGTGCGGCTGGTCCAGGGCAGCCATATCGTGGTGCCGAAACTGTACGATCATGCCGGCTGCTACATCTTTCAGAATGACGACCGCCGCATCTTCTTCGTCATTCCCTATGAGCAGGATTTCACGCTCATCGGCACCACGGACCAGGACTACCAGGGCAACCCGGCCGATGTGCGGGCCAGTGCGGAGGAGATCGCCTATCTCTGCCGCTCGGCCAGCGACTATCTGGCGCGGGAGATCACGCCGGAGATGGTGGTCTGGACCTATTCCGGGGTGCGGCCGCTATATGACGAGGCCGGCGATACGGCAGCACAGGCGGCGACCCGGGATTATGTGCTGAAGCTGGACGCGGCGGACGGCGCCGCCCCCCTGCTCTCGGTCTATGGCGGCAAGATCACCACCTTTCGGCGATTGGCGGAATCGGCGCTGGCGCAACTGGCGCCGCTCCTGCCGGCCGCGAGCGGCAAGCCCGCCGGCTGGACGGGGCGCGAGACCCTGCCGGGCGGGGATTTCCCCATGCAGGGGTTCGAGGCGCTGCGGGCGACGATGGCGGCGTGCTATCCGTTTCTGCCCGAACGTCACCTCCGTCGCCTGCTGCGCGCATACGGCACGCGCGTCACCATCCTGCTCGGCGATGCCAAAAGCCTGGCCGATCTAGGCGAAAACTTCGGCGCCGACCTGACCGAGGCCGAACTGCACTACCTCGTCACCCATGAATGGGTCCGATCCAGCCAGGACATCCTCTGGCGCCGATCCAAACTCGGCCTGCGTATCTCCCAGGCCGAAGCCGAGAGGATCGA
>NZ_JAESVA010000044.1 GCF_020621385.1 Acidisoma cellulosilyticum
AAACACCTCTCATGTTCGCCACTTCAAGCTGCAGGCACGGTAAATCTGCGCCCGTATGACAGGCTGTTCAGCGTTGCCGCGGCTGGGTAAGGCAGGAGGCACGATCATGAAACGACGGTTGATCATGCTCTGATGCGCGGGTTGGTTACCGCCGGACCGGTGATGCGTCGCGGAGCGTCCTCTGTCTAGAAAACCAGCGTCGGATAAGATCCGGCTGTAGATGTTTTCGAGGGTTCTCCTGGCCGTGACCGTGCCTCCAGCCTTGCTCAGCTTTGGATGTGTTTGAAGGACTAATGATCTCCTTGAGGTGTGTTCAACCAATTCGTCTGGATCAGGTGCCGGCTAGCTGGACTTGTTTAGCAATTGCCCAGACGAACCCAGCCAGCTCGCGGGCAATTGCCGTGCTCACGACATTCATCGGCTTGCCCGAAAGAGCAAGCTTGCGGTAGCGGCCGCACAAGCGTGTTTGTGCCTTCCACGCCGTCTCGCGGATGGATGCCGCCAGACCCTCCTGGCGCAACAACAGGTCCCCGCTGATCCGTGCCGGAAAGCGATACGTCCACGCGGCCTCGATCAGCATGCGACGTCCTGCACCGTTTCCCGCCTTCGTGATGCTTCCCAGGCGTCGCTTGCTGCCGCTGGAATGCTCGGACGGCACCAGGCCCAGATACGCCATCAGCTGGCGTGGGTTGGCAAAGCGCGTCATGTCGCCAAGCTCCGCCACCAGGGTTGCCGCTGCCACCAGAGCAACGCCGCGCAGGGACTGCAGCGCCTGAACGACCGGCCCGAGCGACCAGTGCGGCAGTGCAGCCTCGATATGAGCTTCGAGACGATCGCGCCGGGTCGTCGCGGCTTCGATCACCGCAATGCAATCCTCCAGAACAAGGTAATGCGCAGGCTG
>NZ_JAESVA010000045.1 GCF_020621385.1 Acidisoma cellulosilyticum
GTCTTTAGCCTTCGGGCGAAGTTATAGGCTGAGACGAAGTCCATCAGGTGGCGCCGCAGTTGATCGTGGCTTTGGTAGTAGAAGCGTTTAACGGTGGCCTCTTTGATTGTCCGGTTCATCCGTTCGACCTGCCCGTTGGTCCAAGGGTGTTTTACCTTGGTCAGCCGATGTTCGATGTCGTGAGCGTTACAGACGCGATCGAAGGAGTGGATGCTGTAGGTCGAGGTTCCTGGCATATGGGTGAACTGGATGCCGTTGTCTGTCAGCACCGTATGTATGGTGTAAGGCACGGCTTCAACCAGATTTTCCAGCATTTGTGCCGCGATCATGCGGGTCGCTTTGTTATGCAGTTCGACATAGGCGAATTTTGAAGTCCTATCGATGGCAACAAACAGGTAGAGCTTCCCCTCCTCGGTCTGCACCTCGGCTATATCAATGTGGAAATAGCCGATTGGGTAGGTTTTGAATTTGCTTTTGGAAGGAATGTCTCCTTCGACATCGGGCAAACGGGAGATGTCATGGCGTTGCAGGCAACGATGCAATGAGGAGCGGGTCAGATGGGGGATAGTGGCCTGTAAGGCATAAAGGCAGTCATCGAGCGGCAGCAGCGTATGCTGACGAAAAGCAACGATGATTGCCTCCTCCTCCACCGACAAAACCGTGGATTTTGGATCTTTCGGGCCGGTAGGAAGGTCGGTGACGGAGTCCCGCTTCCTCCATTTGGCGACCGTTTTTTGGTTGATGCCGTAGCGCTTTGCCAGAACTCTCAGGCTCTCTTGACTATGCTGTATCGCTCGACGGACAGCCTCTGTCGTTGTGGCGCTCCCGTGTAAAACCTGGCCCATAGTGCCTCCCTCCATTCAGAA
>NZ_JAESVA010000046.1 GCF_020621385.1 Acidisoma cellulosilyticum
CTCGACCTGGACGGGCCTGCCTGCGGTGGCAACGGCCGCCGCAGCCGACAATGCCGGCAATACGATCGCGGCTGCTAATACGACATCACTTGCTGCACTGACCACCTTGGCCAAGACTGTGGCGGGCTGGGTCTCGTCCGCCGATACCGATGACTATTACAAATTTACCTTGTCTAGCCTCTCGACGGTGGCCTTCCGCCTCTCCGGTCTCAATGCCAGCGATGATGCCTATCTCACGCTCTATAATGCCGCCGGCACCGCGATCGGCAGCAGTGCTCTCGGCACCAAGCTGGATCCTGCCTCGCTGGTGCAGAATCTGGCGAGTGGCACCTATTATGTCGATGTCTCGGACGTCTATGGCACAGGCACCGGCTATAGCCTGCTGGCGACGCCGACCACGCTGCCCAATGCCGCCGGCACGACACTGGCTGCCGCCACTACTCTGGGCAGCTTGACCACAGCGGCCGTAAGCCAGTCCGACTGGGTCGGCAATGCCGCGCCGGATGACTATTACAGCTTCACCCTGAATGCAGCCTCGGCCGTCTCCCTCAACCTCACCGGGCTCAATCTCTACGGCACCGTCACCCTGCTCGATGGCGCTGGCAACCAGATCAGCGCCGTCAGCTATCCCGGGCAGACGCTCACCGAACTCGCCACCAATCTCAACGCCGGTACCTATTACATCCATGTCAACGATACCACCGACACAACCTATACCGTCGCCGCATCTGCAACCGCTCTGCCCGCAGCCGGTGGATCATCCCTCGCATCCGCACAAAACCTCGGAACACTCGGAACTGTCTCAACAAC
>NZ_JAESVA010000047.1 GCF_020621385.1 Acidisoma cellulosilyticum
CCTACGGACGGGGGCTCCTTGGGCAGACATTCCGCAGCGCTATGGGCCGCATACGACCTGCGTCAACCGGTTCAACCGTTGGCGCAAGGCGGGCGTTTGGGCACGGATTTTAGACGCGGTATCAAAGGCTTATGATGGTGACATCCAGATGATCGACAGTTCCTCGATCCGCGTCCATCAGCATGCCGCTAACGCCCAAAAAAAGATGGATCCGGTTGCATGGGTCGTTCGCGCGGCGGCCTGACAACCAAAATCCACGCCCTGGTCGACGCCGAGGGCTTGCCCATCATGCTCAAGCTCACCCCGGGGCAAGCCCATGACGGGCGCAGCGCCGAGACCATGTTTGCCAGCCTGGGTGCTGGCAACGTTCTGCTGGCAGACCGTGCCTATGATGCCGATGCCTTGCGCGCTGAGTTGGCAACGCGCGGTGCCTGGGCCAACATCAAACCTATGCCGAACCGTAAAAACGTCCCGGCCTTCAGTCCCTTCCTCTATCGGTATCGCAACCTCGTCGAGCGTTTCTTCAATCGTCTCAAGCACTTCCGTGCCGTCGCAACACGGTATGACAAACGAGACGACAACTTCCTCGCCTCTGTTCAGCTCGCCTCAATCCGCATCTGGCTGCGTCATAATGAGTCGGTGACCTAG
>NZ_JAESVA010000048.1 GCF_020621385.1 Acidisoma cellulosilyticum
GCAGGATTTGCGCGCTGTCCTGCGTTTGGCGGCAGGACGCAAGGCGGAGCCGACGGCCGCGATCATGGACAGCCGCACTCTGCGTTCCACGCCCGAAAGCGGCACCCGTGCCGGATATGACGGCGCCAAGCGGAAGCGCGGATCGAAGGTTCATCTGGCGGTCGATACGCTCGGCCATCTGCTTGCTTTGCACGTGACGGCCGCCGACGTCGGTGATCGAGAGGCTGTCGCACGCCTGGCGGCAGATATCCAGGATGCCACGGGGGATGCGGTGTCTCTGGCCTATGTCGATCAGGGCTACACAGGCGAGGCCGTGGCAAAAGCGGCCGCCGCGGAAGGGATCAGGCTGGAGGTCGTCAAACTACCCGAGGCTAAGCGAGGCTTCGTTCTCCTACCCAGACGATGGGTCGTAGAAAGATCCTTTGCTTGGGCCACGCGGTGCCGCAGACTGGTCAAGGACTATGAACGCGTTGCGACCACCTTGGCCGGATTCCACGTCATTGCCTTCGTCGGATATATGCTCAAACAAGCTGCGATACTCATGCAAGGTGCATGACACCCTCTAGG
>NZ_JAESVA010000049.1 GCF_020621385.1 Acidisoma cellulosilyticum
GATACATCCGACAAAGATCCCAGCGTGAACTGATACCAACCATTCGGCTCAGACGAACCAACAAAATCAGACAAAACAACAGGCGCCGACGTCAGCGCACCTAACAGATTGGCGGTCGATAACGTAGTGCCAGAGATCGCAACCGGAGCTGTCCCAGTTACACCATCCGATGTCGCCGTCAGCGTATAGGCTGTATTGGAACTATCTTGGACAAGGATGAAGTAATGGCCAGCAGCTAGATTCAGATTGAGCGTGATGGGTTGCGCGGGGTCATAGGTTGGCGTCGCATAGCCGACCTGATTGCCAGAGGCATCAAGCACATAAAGATAAGCGCCGTTATTACTCAGGCCCGAAAACTTCAAAGCGACGGAGGAGAGATCGCTTAAAGTGAAGCTGTAATAGTCATTAGAGGCAATCGCGCCGATCCAACCAGATTGGGTTGTTGAGACAGTTCCGAGTGTTCCGAGGTTTTGTGCGGATGCGAGGGATGATCCACCGGCTGCGGGCAGAGCGGTTGCAGATGCGGCGACGGTATAGGTTG
>NZ_JAESVA010000050.1 GCF_020621385.1 Acidisoma cellulosilyticum
CTCGAGATCACCCCCTACGGCACCTTCGCCAATACCGGCCTGCTCACCATCGGCAATGCCTCCACCGCGACGATCGCCTATCTCAATACCTTCACCAATACCGGCTCCATCGAGATCAATGGCGGCGGCGAGCTTGACCTCGACACCTATGCCTCGGCCCTGACCCAGGCCCAGACCGCCGGCGGCCTCGTCGAGATCGACGGCCTCTTCAATGCCGAAGGCGAGACGCTGAACATCGGCACCAACAGCCCCTTCTCCACCATCCTCAACTACGGCACGCTGGAGAACGCGACCCTCGTCCTCAACGGCGGATCGCTCGGCATCGGCTTCGGCCTCTTCAAGAACGACACGGTCGAGGGCAACTTCACCGTCGACGGCGAGAGCACGGCCGAGATCCAGGGGACCTTCGCCGCGACCGGCATCGACGGCACCGGCCCCGGCACCATCACCATCGACGGCGCGGACAGCACCCTGCTGTTCAACGA
>NZ_JAESVA010000051.1 GCF_020621385.1 Acidisoma cellulosilyticum
CAAGACCCGTCGATCATCGACACGAGGCACTCCGCGCACCTTCGTCGGCAGTAGAGGCTGGATAACTGACCACTCGTAATCAGTCAGATCAAAGCGGGCCATGGTTCGATCTCCTTTCAGAAATCGAATCACACCCCGCCGAGCCGTTCAAAGCTCTTTATGGGTTCCTGTCCTAGAGCAGATCACAGTCAGATGGAATCATCTGACCGGGATCTGCTCTAGCTGTTTAGTCCCGGCATTTGGTGGAGTGGATTTAATCTGAATCTTTCTGGCTCATTTGTCCAGGTTTTGCAGATGAACTGATGAGGGGTCAGGCCTCTTAGGGTCTTTAGCCTTCGGGCGAAGTTATAGGCTGAGACG
>NZ_JAESVA010000052.1 GCF_020621385.1 Acidisoma cellulosilyticum
TCGGCAGCGCCGGCGGCCTCGACAGCCTCAGCGCCGGCGGCATCCTGACGCTCGGCACCGGCGTCGTCGTCCAGACAACCACCACGGCCTTCCTTGACGTCGCGCTGGCCAGCGACGGCGCGGGCACCATCATCAACGACGGCAGCATCGTCGCCGACGCGGCTTCCGGCGAGATGGATCTGGAGAGCCCGGCCTTCATCAACAATGGTGCCATCACCGTCGAAGGTGGTGCGGACCTCGAGATCACCCCCTACGGCACCTTCGCCAATACCGGCCTGCTCACCATCGGCAATGCCTCCACCGCGACGATCGCCTATCTCAATACCTTCACCAATACCG
>NZ_JAESVA010000053.1 GCF_020621385.1 Acidisoma cellulosilyticum
TTACCCAGCCGCGGCAACGCTGAACAGCCTGTCATACGGGCGCAGATTTACCGTGCCTGCAGCTTGAAGTGGCGAACATGAGAGGTGTTTAGTCCCGGCATTTGGTGGAGTGGATTTACTCTGAATCTTTCTGGCTCATTTGTCCAGGTTTTGCAGATGAACTGATGAGGGGTCAGGCCTCTTAGGGTCTTTAGCCTTCGGGCGAAGTTATAGGCTGAGACGAAGTCCATCAGGTGGCGCCGCAGTTGATCGTGGCTTTGGTAGTAGAAGCGTTTAACGGTGGCCTCTT
>NZ_JAESVA010000054.1 GCF_020621385.1 Acidisoma cellulosilyticum
CTCTCAGGCTCTCTTGACTATGCTGTATCGCTCGACGGACAGCCTCTGTCGTTGTGGCGCTCCCGTGTAAAACCTGGCCCATAGTGCCTCCCTCCATTCAGAAAAAAAGATCGCACCATCAAAGCCCGGGATCAAACACCTCTCATGTTCGCCACTTCAAGCTGCAGGCACGGTAAATCTGCGCCCGTATGACAGGCTGTTCAGCGTTGCCGCGGCTGGGTAAGGCAGGAGGCACG
>NZ_JAESVA010000055.1 GCF_020621385.1 Acidisoma cellulosilyticum
TGTCGATCGTCTCGCTGTCCGTGACCTCAAGCATCGCATCCGCGCCGGTCAGCGCGATGGTGCCCGGCGTGCCGTCCGCGTTCTCGACCGTGATCCCGCCCTGGACCACGACCGTGTCGCCGTCCCCGATAGTCAGCACGCCCTCGATCGTGTCGGCCTGGAAGGTGCTGACATCAAGCCCCAGCGTGCCGCCGTCCAGCACCAGCGTCGCATTCGCCAGCGTGCCGTAATTGT
>NZ_JAESVA010000056.1 GCF_020621385.1 Acidisoma cellulosilyticum
AGGCCTCCGGCGACGGCGACGCACAACTAGAGGACGATGGAACCCTCACCGGCGATATCCGCTTCCACCTCGGCGACGAATCCTCCTTTATCGCCAAGCGCTGCTAGCTTTTCCGCAGCCTGCTAAGCGTCTTTAGCCTTCGGGCGAAGTTATAGGCTGAGACGAAGTCCATCAGGTGGCGCCGCAGTTGATCGTGGCTTTGGTAGTAGAAGCGTTTAACGGTGGCCTCTT
>NZ_JAESVA010000057.1 GCF_020621385.1 Acidisoma cellulosilyticum
CTAGAGGGTGTCATGTACTTTCCGGTGGCGATGTCGTAATCGAGGGCATGAGCAATTCCCGGGCCCGCAAGCCTTATCCATCTGATGTCAGCGACGAAGAGTGGTCGCTTGTGGTCGGGTATCTGACCTTGATGAAGGAAGATGCGCCGCAGCGGGAGTATGCGCTGCGGGAACTTTTCAATGCCCTACGCTATGTGATCCGTTACGGCATTG
>NZ_JAESVA010000058.1 GCF_020621385.1 Acidisoma cellulosilyticum
GTCCAATATCGCATCAGGAATCGCAGGCTCTTTGCGGCGTGCCATCGGGCTTCTCCTTCTTTCCCACTATGCACCGGCCAAACACGAAATTCCTGACACTCCCATCTGCCACTCGGATCGCGGCAGCCAATATTGTTCCATTGATTATCAGAGCGAGCTGAGAAAACACGGCGCGCTGATTTCCATGTCCGGCAAAGGCAATTGTT
>NZ_JAESVA010000059.1 GCF_020621385.1 Acidisoma cellulosilyticum
TGCCCAAACGCCCGCCTTGCGCCAACGGTTGAACCGGTTGACGCAGGTCGTATGCGGCCCATAGCGCTGCGGAATGTCTGCCCAAGGAGCCCCCGTCCGTAGGTGTTTGATCCCGGGCTTTGATGGTGCGATCTTTTCTTCTGAATGGAGGGAGGCACTATGGGCCAGGTTTTACACGGGAGCGCCACAACGACAGAGGCTGTCCG